>JAHPZH010000004.1 GCA_019058315.1 Candidatus Helarchaeota archaeon
TAAAATAATTTTAATACCTGTAAAAGATATTTCTGAAATTGAATCAAAAAATAAAAAATGAGGTTTATAATATCTCGTTATCCTCAAAATTTATTCTGGTGGTATAATTTCCTCCCAATCCTTTGTCTTTTCTAAATATTTTTCAGGAATTTGAATAATCCTTTTTTCTTTATCAATTTGATATATACGATTTAATTCATCAACCAATTCTGGAGTACTATTTAGAGCATTTTTAATTAAATCATTGTCTATCTCAAATAGTAAATATTGTTTTCCTTTTATTTTTAAGATTGCTTCCTTTATTGGTTCTTCTGAAGTAATGTTTTTAATCAAATTATTAGATTCAAAGAGTTTTAACCTTCCTAATAAGTAGAATTTAAATAAAATATTGTCTAACCCCATAAATTTTACATCCAATGGTGGTACACTCGCAACCTGAAGACTTTTTGAAATAATATCAAGCAATCTAAAAGGAGATACACCTTTCTTTAAGACTTGGGAATAATTTGTTGTGTTTATACTAGCGAGAAACGAATTTAATATTTCTAGGTCCCAAACTAAAAAATTGAATGACTGAGATTGAAAATATTTTTCTTTTCTTTTATTAATATCAACATTAGGGATATGTCGTGGAGAAATTGATGCTGGTGGATATTTAAACACATCGTCTTTTCTAGGATTTGCCCTTATATTATCTAATTCGATTAGATTAAATTTTCTAAAAATAATACCCTCATTTTTTACTCCCATTACATCTTGAGCACGATTCCGATGAAATGGTAAATAGAATGATGAGCCTCCATATACCCCATCATTACAAAATACCACATATTGATATTGGAGATATGTAAGAGCACTAAAAATATTTTTAAAAGTCACCACATCTTGTGTTTTTGCAGGACATATTATTAAATCAGTATATCCTTGAAGCGCAGATAAAATTGAAAAATCAGTTGCATCATAGCAGATTAAGACTGTAAAATCTCCTATTGGTGTGTTTATAAAAACATTTATTATCGAACTAGACTTCATATAATCTTTTTCTTTCAAGGATGGATTAATTTTCCACTGAATTTCTTCCTTATTATTTACATAAATCGGACAATGATTCCCAGAATATTTATCATAATGACTTCCCATGACAATAATTGATTTTGAATCTTGGAATTTTTTCATCAGTTCATTACATATCCTCTGAGATGTAGATAATTCTGGCAATACAATAAGGTCTGCTTCTTTTTTTATTGCTTCTTGGATATATTTTTCAATTTTTCTTTTTTGATCTTTTTCTGCTTGGATAGTCAATTTTGGAGGTGTAGTTTCTGTAAAATAATCAATAGGGGTTTCTATCTGAATATTTGCAACTAAAAAATCCCTTTCAATTTTAGGCTTTCCTAAATCAATAAATCTTATACCTGGAAAAGACTTTTTAAAAATTTCAAGATCTCTATCTATCATATTAAATTTTTCAATAGACAATAGTTTCCGACTCCCAAATTTAATCTATTTTCGTAATTTTTCTACTTTTCTATTTCTTTAGATTCAATTCCGAATATTTTCTGAATTTGTTCAAAAATAAATGTAGTAGATTCTAAATCCGATTTATTATAATCTAGTAAGTTCTTTTTTATTTTATCTCTTTTCTTTTTTGAATCCACTTTTAAAAATTTATGATAATCCAATAATGCGCAAAAATGCGATCATTCTATATAGTTAAATTAATGTACATCCCATTTAAATAATTACATAAAGAATTATGGAGTTTAAATGTAGATATATGCAATTTTTAAAAAAATTGGCCGAAAAAAATTTTAAGAAATTGGATTTTTTAAATTAGATTTGAAATTCGACAAAAATTGAATAAAATATTATATGTCACAAATTATCTAATAAATTAAGCTTAAAAACTAAAATAATGAATGAAGAGGAAAAAGTATAATAAAAAAAATATAATAATTAATAATAATTGGAGAGAAAATTAGTGGATGAGGAATTAATAAGTAAAAAAGAGGAAAATATTGAAGATCTCGTTAAAAATATCAGGTTAAAGGCTGAAAAAGCCAAAACTGAAGAAGATATTAAAATGGCTATAGAAAAAATCTTTGCCAATTATCTTCCTTCAAAAGGAATCAAAATTGACCCTAAATACGAAGTCACTTTATTAAAAGGTAGAGCAGATGCAGTATATCGAAGAGTAATAATTGATTATAAAAAACCACATACTCTTGAGCAAGAAAATGTAAAAAATGATGTTATCAAAAAAATTAAAGATTATATTCAGAGTATTACTAAGGGGAAAATCTCTCGAAAATTTGTTGGAATAGCTCTTGATGGTTTCAATATTATTTTTATTAGACCACCAAGGCAAATACTTAAGATGAAAGAAAAAAAGCCAAAAACACAACTTACATTAGATGGCACATTAAATAACTCAAAGACGATAGAAGAAAATTGGAAAATTTCCAAAGTTCTTCCAGTAAATAAAGAAACCATGGAAAGGTTATTTTTATATTTTCGTTCTCTATCTTTTAAAATTCTATCACCTGAGAATTTAGCTTATGATTTTGGTCATAAAAGCAAAATTGCCAATGAAGTTATTGGGATTTTTAATGAAAAATTGACTAAAATACAACATCCAAAAATTGAAGCTCTTTATATAGAATGGAAAAGGATTTTTGGTATAATATATGGTGAAGAAATTTCTAAAGCTAAGAATTATCTTAAAGAATTAGCTGATTTTTACGGATTTCAAACAGAAGATTTAAGGAAATTGCTATTTTCGATTCATTCTTATTATGCTCTGTTAATGAAAATGATGGCTGCTGAAGTTCTATCTTTACAGACTGGCAGTTATTTTAGGTCTCTGGTTTCAGAAATTTCATTAATTTCAACTCTGGATTTAAAAGATAAAATGAGAGATCTAGAGGAAAAAGGTGGATTTTTTAAAAGATATGGAATATCAAATTTTTTAGAAGGTGATTTTTTTGGTTGGTATATAAACTGTTATGATGAAGATATTGCCAATTGTATCAAAAAAATAGCTAAATGTTTATCGCGTTATGAGCCTGCTACCACTTCTTTAGAACCTGAATACACTAAGGATCTATTGAAAAAATTATACCAATACTTATTACCTAATGAATTAAGGCGTGCTTTAGGAGAGTTCTACACGCCTGATTGGCTAGCAGAACATTTGTTGGATAGAGTTGGATATCAAGGTGAAATAAAAAAAAGAATTTTAGATCCCGCTTGTGGTTCGGGAACTTTTTTATCAAAAATCATTGCCAAAATTAAAGGAGTGGTTGAAGACAGTCCTGAAATTTATAATGATAAGAGAATAGTTTTGAATTCTATCCTTGAAAATGTTATCGGATTTGATATTAATCCTCTCGCTGTTATATCGTCTAGGACTAATTATATTTTAGCTTTGGGAGGAGATTTAATTCGATATAGAAGTGGAGATATTGAAATTCCTGTATATCAATGTGATTCAATCCTAATTTCGAGAAAATATTCGGTACTTTATGGTAAAAGGCATAAGATCAAAACATCTATTGGGGACTTTTATTTCCCTTCGGAATTAGCTGAAAAAAAGTATATTGAAAAGATAGTAAGTAAATTAGAAGAAAATATTCCAAAGAAGATAGACTTAGAAATATTTCTAGATTCAGTAAAAAATGATTTGCCTCAAGAAATCTACGAATTATGTATAAGTGATTTGTCTAATTTATATAAAGAACTAATAAAACTAGAAAAACAAAATAAAGATGAAATTTGGGCTAGGATTATTAAAAATTCATTTGCCCCATTATTTGTAGGAAAATTTGATTATGTAATTGGTAATCCCCCTTGGATAAGATGGGGGCTATTATCAAAAGATTATCGCTCAGCAACGTTAGAAATGTGGAAAGATTACGGTCTTTTTTCTCTTAAAGGTATGGAGGCAAGATTAGGCTCAGGTGAAAAGGATTTATCAATGCTTTTCACTTACGCTTGTACAGATTTCTATTTGAAAGACGGAGGGACGCTAGGATTTCTTATTACTCAAGAAGTAATCAAAGCTAAGGGTGCAGGTGAAGGATTTAGAAAATTTAGGTTAGGAGAAAAAGGAAAACCCCTAAAAGTAATTGAATTTCAAGATTTAGTTACAATTCAGCCTTTTGAAGGAGCTAGTAATAAAACAGGCATGATAATTCTCCAAAAAGGAAGACCCACTGAATATCCTATCCGTTATATATTATGGGATAAAAAAGAGACCGTCCATCCTGATGCATCTTTGTCCGAAATATTTCATATTACGGACAGAAAAAAACTAATTGCACAACCAGTTGGTAATAAAAACACGGATCAATGGCTAACGATTGAAAAAAAATTTGTATCTATTATTTCTAAAATGAGGGGAAAATCGTTTTATAAGGCAATACGTGGAGCATCCATTGAACCTTATGGTGTTTATTATCTAGAAATAGTTTTAGTTCGTCCTGATGGTCTATTAATAATAAAAAATTTACCTGAATTAGGTAGGAAAAAAATAAAAAAAGTTGAAGAAGTGATTGAACCGGATTTAGTTTTTCCGGCATTGAGAGGCAGAGATATTAAAAGATGGGGACATGATATTGATGTGTATACCATTATATCTCAAGATCCAGAGAAAAGAGAAGGGTATGATGAAAAATGGATGAATACTAACCTTCCCAAGACTTATAATTATTTATTGGGATTTAAAGAGGATTTATTAAAAAGAAAAGGATATTGGAAATATTTCAGTAAAAAGATTAAAAGTAAAAAGAAATTATCAGATAGTGAGTTAAAGAAAAAATATGGGAATTATCGCTATATTGGAAAACGTACTAAAAAGGTTGGAGATAGTTACCATGTCTATCAAGTTAATGACTCGGCTTTTTATACAATGTTCAATATAAGCAATGACTCATTCGCACCTTATAGGGTTGTATGGAAAAGAATGAGTAATGATTTAACAGCTACAGTAATATCTACGACTAACACTCCTTATGGAAAAAAGCCAATTATTCCTACAGATACTACTGCCTTATTACCATTTAAAGAAAAAGATGAGGCGTATTATGTATGTGCCCTTTTAAACTCGACTTTAAGTAGTTTTTATATTAGAGCTTTTTCATCAGCTGGAAGAGGTTTTGGAGCACCTTCAATCTTAAAATTTGTAAAAATTCCTCAATATGATAATAAAAATACCAATCATAAAAAATTGGCTGATTTATCGAAACTTGCTCATAAACAGGTAAAAGAAAATAAACTCGATAAATTGAAAAAAACAGAAATTGAAATTGATGATATAACTCGACAAATATGGAATATAAGCAAAGTTGAATTGGGAAAAATTTTGAAAAGTTAATTAGGGATTTAAATAGTAGACAACCTTACTACGTTAGGTGTCGGTCTATCAGATAGAAAGAAATTAGAAAAAATGGGTTTTACTGCGAGAGAAAAATTTATGTTTAAGCAGTATAAATACGATGTTGCATTATCATTTGCGACTGAAGATAGAAAAATTGTGGAAGAAATTGCAAATGAATTAAGAAATAATAGATTAAAAGTCTTTTACGACGATTTTTTAAAGGATAAACTTTTAGGTAAGGATTTATACGAATATTTTAAAGATTCTTATGGGAAAAACACAAAATTTGTAATTATTTTCATTTCTAAACATTACCCATTAAAAGATTGGACTAATTTTGAATTTGAAATTGCCCGTGGAGAAGCAAAACAAAGGAAAGAAGAATTTATTCTACCTATAAGATTAGATGATACCCCCCTATTTGGTTTAAAACCTACTATAGGTTATATTAAATATCATAGCACAAACCTAATGGAAATAATTGATATTATTGTTAGAAAAGTTTATGAATTAGATAGAGATTTCTATCAAAAACATCTAGAAGTCCAAGATTTTAGCATTATTTCTGGTACTGTGACATCTTATTCATTTTGTATTATTAAGTTTAGTCCAACTAGTAATTTGAGGGTCACATTTGATTCTAAATATTCTAGTACAAATTGCATTGACATGGGTATTAAAGTAATTTTAGATGGTATTAATGATTTTATTAATGGTAATTTAAGGTTAACTAATTATACATGCGATCCGACATTATTGTCAAGGGAAATGAATCTTTATAGTCTGAAAGAAGTAAAAATAACATTAAATGACTCATTTAGTGCAATGGCTTTAGGACCAGATGTAATAGGAGCTTCTATAAGGGCCATGATCTATTGCCTAAATGAATTTTTTACGTTGAAATTTAAAGATCAAAATCTTTTAATAAATTTCTTGAAAAATGGATTAAAATTTAGTAGGGGTAAGCAAAAAGCTTCAATGGATTTGAAACCAGTGCAAAAATATTTCAAACAAAATATAGAAGAACTAAAGATTGGTCCGTATATTAAAATAAATGAATTAATAATCAATACGAGTATCTTTCACGCTATTGCCACCGTCAGTCTTGAAATTTCGCAAAAGGGTGAAAAACTTACTATTACATCCATTATAAAGGATATTGGAGCTATTCATGCAGTAATAGGGGCTATCCTTAAGCCATTTAAAGGTAAAGTCGAGTTAAACAAATTTAATTTAGGTAAAATCAGTGTCATTGATACAAGTGAAATTCAAGCTAAAGTATCATTGGAATTAAGAGATTCCGATAAAAAAACCTATCAAACAAATGCTATTCACGAAGATGTTATCATGGCTACAGTTATAGCTATTTTAAAGGGTCTAAATAACATTTATTCTTCAAATATGACATCTAATTTAATATAATCCTAGAGATTTTCTTCTTTTTTTTAATTCAATTATAGATAATGGATTTATACATTAAAAATTAGAAAATCAGACATTATACTTTTCTAAAATCATGCATTGGTATTTTCTTATTGCTAAGTATTTGATTTCAAAACACTTGAGACTTCTTCTTTAACTTCATCAAATGCGAGTTGATAGAATTCAAATATCTCACATAAAGGACTAAATAATTTCATGAGTATTTCTATTAATTTTTGACTTTTATTTGTAATATTTATTATTAAATTGGAAGTGATAGAATCTTGGTGAGCAGTGTGGGGAATAAATGGAGAAGCTATTGCATCAAGATGGACATGTGCAATTTTACGATTTTTTAACCCCTCCCAAGTAATACTAAAAGCAATTTCTCTTGAGTCAGGTGAAAGTTTTTTAGTAAAACGATATGAATGAAGTAGACATTCAGTAATTCTATGTATTGGAAAAGTGATATCAAAGGTACTCCCTGGTTTTATTTCAGAAGAACTATCCTCAAAATATCCTTGTAATAAAAACATTTTTCCCTTTGGGGACGCACGCCAAAAATCAGAATGTCTAGGATCTTCATCCAACCCATATAACCATGATTCAATATGCTCCTCATAAGGATGCGGTCTAAATTCAGCTATGGGACTAATTTTCCAAGGTGGCCAGCTACTCCCCTCTAATTCTATTTTTTCTAAAATTTCTAATAAGTTTTTGAGAGAAAGTGGTTCAAAATTACCAATTATTGAATAAGCAACATACCATGCTCCATATTGAAAGGGAGTCTGTTTTTTATCAGGTAATTTCTCTTTAATTAACTGTTGCCATCTTGTTTTTGATTTCAGAGTCCAAAATTGAAGCATTTGCAATTCTAATTCTTTAGAAATATGAATATTTCTTTTATTTCTAATTTGATTTTCAGTAAAACTCTTTGATGTTTTTAATTTCTTTTCAATTATATCAATAATCTTTTCCTTACCTTCTTTATAATCTAAATAACCTACAGTGGGTTTTAAACCAAATAGGGGGGTATCATCTAATCTTATAGGTAGAATAAATTCTTCTTTCCTTTGTTTTGCTTCTCCACGGGCAATTTCAAATTCAAAATTAGTCCAATCTTTTAATGGGTAATGTTTAGAAATGAAAATAATTACAAATTTTGTGTTTTTAGCATAAGCCTCTTCAAAATATTTTGATAAGTCTTTTCCCCAAATTGTAACCTGATAAAATTCGTCATAAAAAATTTTTAAATTTCGCTTCTTTAATTCAAATGCAATCTCTTCTACAATTTTCCTGTCTTCACCAGCGAAAGATAATGCAGCATCAAATTCTAATTTAGGAACCATTAATTATCACATTATATCCTTTTTTTATATAGAAGTCCCTCTTATTCATTATTCTAAAGTTATAAAGTCGAATAAATTTCTTAAATAATTCATATATATGCCCCAGTACACTTTATAATTTGTATCATTAATTATTGGTAGAAATGTATAAATTATCCATTCCTCTCCTGCTACTATGACATACCATACATATTTTTTCATGTTAATAATATTTTTTAAAGTCTCCCAACCCCAATTAAAAGCTAGATCTGGATTAATTTCGTATACTTCGTTTATTTTTTGATAATGTGCTTCTCTATCTGTTGGAGCATATAATTTTGCAAGAGCTAATCGCTCCTGAATATTATATTTCTCTTCCAATTCCTCATTTTCTTTAAAAATCTTTTTAAAAAAATTAGTAAGAACATAATTCAAAGGATATTTTAAGAATCCCCCTAAATAGGGTCTATCTTTAGTTAAATAATTAAATAGATTAATCCATTTTTGTACATCCTTATCAATTGAATAGACTTTATACAAAAGAGCTCTAAGAGATATTTTTGCATTCCTTTGTTCACTAATTTTTTTTACTTCAATAATAAATTCCTCTGGGGGCATTAATTTTTTATATAACTTTTTCACTATCGATTCATCAATTATAATTTCCGTTTTTTTAACAGGTTCTATATCAGAATTATAAATTTCCGAAAAATAAGTCAGCTTTTTCTTAATTTCCAAAAACAAATCATGATTCCAATCCTCTATAATATGTAGAAAGCATTCTTTCAAAAAATTAATAGAATTTTTCTCAGTATTATCACTGACAAAATTTAATATTTCAACTATCCAATGAATTTCCCTAATGAATTGTTCATCTTGTTCATCAAAGAATTTAATAATGTTCTTTAGTAAGTGTTTTAAAAAAAATAACTGATAATCCTTTCTCGGTCCAATTCTAAATGAAATTTTCTTATAAAAATCTTCGAATTTCGGAATATTCTGATCTACATACAATTGATGAGTTATCCTTATTGATTGGGAAGCTTTCAAACTGACTAAAAACGTATCATTATTCTCCCATGGTTCAGTAATATTAAGGATTGCTGACAGATTTTTCTGGAGTATTTCCTTTATTAGATCATCTAGAACATCATTTTTAAAGATCTGTTTCAATCTTATACAAATCTGAAGTTGAGTTAAGAAACTTTGGAATTTTCCTTTTCCTATGTAAAATTTTTGTTTTAATGTTTCTAAAAAAAAATCCTTAATAGATTCACTTAATAATCCTATTTGATCAATAAATATTGCCATAAAATCTTTGAAATAATAATACCAATGTAAATTAATACTGGGTTCGCAATCCATTAAATTTAGAATGTTTGATATCACATTCTTCATTTGTTCTTCGTCAATTTCACCCATACTTAAAATAGCAAAATCTCTAATATTTAATTCCCAACGAAAATAATAATGTTCTTTTTCCATTAATAAATGATCCAAATTATTAATTTGATAATTAGAATTGAAAATATCAAGCAATTTTTTATCATCTTGAATTGGCCAAATGTCTAAAAGATTTTTGTAAAGGTTTATCCGACTTAGAATTTTACTTTTCGGATCACCATAAAGGGAAAAGCGCATCCGTGGACCGTCTTTAAATAAAAGTCTAACATCATTATCCGAAATTTTATCTGGATGAAAGAATAAATTATATTTCCTCCTTGTATTTGTAAAATCATTATCCCATAAAACGTGATAAAATGGAAATTGATCTAAAAAATCAGTAATTAGATCTTCTTCTTTGGCATATGATTCATAGATTTTTAATTGTAAAATTACACCAAATGGAGTCATTCTGTCATATTGAGGCCAATGACTGGCGAAATTATTGGTATCTTTATTCTTATATCTGAAATGTCTAAAACTATATACCTTCCAACCACCTTTTTCTATAATTTTTTCTAAATATCTATAGACATGAGCCAAATCAGTAAAACGGTTATTCTCAATTAAATATTCTCCTAAAACATAAATTGCACCAAAAAAATCAGAATTTAGATAATATGGACCTCTTATTTTATGATTAAAAAGTTCGCTTAAAATAAGGTCAAATGAGTTTAAAATAGAGGTAATACTTTCAAATTTAATAGCGATATATGTCCAATCATCAATATATTTAAGCAGATCTTGATGGAAAAAATGATTTGGGATTGTGGCTTTATTTTGATTATAAAAATCTTTTAGGAATGGCACTAATCCTGTAATATTATTTATATTTAGAAGCTGAATAATAAGATCTAATTTTAAATTATAATCTAAGTTTTGCGAATGTAGAGTCGTAATGAGTACATAAAAGCAGGTTCCGAAATCATTTATAAAAAAATTGAGTAATTCACTTAAATATCCAAAATTCTCTTCATAAATATTGTTTCTTATCTCAAATTCCCCTTTTAAAAAGAAAAATTCGAAAAATTTTTTAAAATCTTTAATTTCATGGAGGAAATTCAGAATTTCTGTCAGATCTTCTAAAATATCGCACACGGGTCGAAATTGGATAAATTGATTCAAAAAATATGAACGATCTAATTTTAAAATATCATCTTTATTATCTGAATATAATAAATAATACAATTTATACCAATTATGAACTCCACTTGAGTTGTAGTTATCACAATAATCATTTAATATGGAATAATATTCTTTAGATTTATTCTCAGAAAATATTTGTAAATATTTTGCAGATTTTTCAAATAAAAAATCTTTGAAAGTATTATATTTAAATAAGTAAAGATTTTCTATTTTTAAAAATAAAAAATCAAAATTATTAAAAAAACGCTCAATTTTTTTAATTTCAGGCCAAATAATCAACCAATTTACATCAATTGGACCTATTAACCTGGAAATAAGTCCAGCTATTTTTAAATATTCTTCATTAGAATTGAAATTAAACTTTTGCCAGTATGCATCATATAATTTATATATATTCTCTTCAAAATCAATAAATTCCTCTAATTTCTCTTCAAAATTTTGTAAATCCGCTAAATTAGGATATTTATTACAAATGATATTGAGATACTGCGGATTACCCCCTGTCTTTTCAAGTATTTGGGAAATTTGAATTATACCCATTTTTCTGGAGTATTTTTTAAATAAAAACTCTTCAACCTGCTCATAATAAAATGGCTCAACTTCAAATTTAGATATCAAATCTGTATAAGAATCCAAATCTCTGAACCAAGATATATCATTGAAATGTTGTCCAGATAGCAGGATAATAACATTATCGGGGAGTTGTCTAGGAGTTGGTAATTTTTCTAAAAACGGTTGCGTAGCTCTCTGCATTCTTAAGACATGATCTATTCCGTCAATAATGACTAAAACCTTAGTATTTCTTTCACTGGTAAGGTTACTTAAAGAATTAATTAATTCATTAAACTTTTCTTCCTCACTCAAATTAAAAGATGATTCTCCTAAAAAATTTGAAAATTGAATGTTCATTTCTTTAAAAAAAATGTCTGATTCTCCTCGAACCTTCAATGTATAATGTCGATCATCCCTAAAACATAGATATCTAAAAATAATATATTTGGGAAATGCAGTTTCATTAATTTCTGCTTGAAGAAATGTTGATTTCCCTAATCCGGCACCCCCTTCTAAAAAAAGGTACCCTTTATTTAATTTATCAATCGAGCTTCTAATATTATTTGATAATTCTCCCCTTTTTATGTATTCATTCTCATTATAAGGAAAATCATGTAACAAAGGATCATAATAATATCCTATATCTTGAAGAAATTGTTCAATTGTAACAGAATTTTTAATTGAATTCTTTTTATTTAAAAACCAATTATAATATTTCCTTTTTTTCGTTTTTTCATAAACAGATCGTTCTTTATAGAATTTAACATTAAATTCAAAATTTAATTTCTTTAAAAAATCAAATAGTATTTGTTCTTCACAATTAAGATGGTCCTTAAATAGTTTAAACCATTCGTTTAATATTCCTGGTTGTAAAAAATTATCTTCACTTATTTCATTATTTTTAAAGGATTGCCAATATTGCTTTATAAATTTTTGTAGTGATATTTTTTCGTTTTGGTATATTGGCATATATTTTGTGGATCTGGCAGATTGACTAGGACTTTTACTCGTCACATAATAAATTTTAAATTTATAATTTGGAAATTCTTTCTTTATTTGCTTAAACGTAATAAATAATTTTTCTACTACAGATTTTTTACTATTATTTCCAAAAAGATCGGATAAATTACAAGTAAAATCTTCTTCAGCACCTTTTGCTTGAATACAAACTAATAATCTTCCTTTAAGTAAAAATCCTATATCATCAGCACTACCAAGTTTCTCATTATTTAATAAAATTTCAATAATTGAATTTTCATTAAGATAAGATTCAAGATAATCGCTAAATACAGTTGCTTCAAATCGCCTTCCAATATTTACACTTCTATCACCTCTAGCACTCAAATATTTCCACCCATTATTAGATTATTTTTTGTTGTATATTATTCCATCAGACCTTATCTATGTCAGGAATTATCTTTTAATTTTGATCATTATAATATTTAACACAAAATATCTATTTATTTCTATTTTTGTAAAAAATCAGCCCCTATCCAAGTTATTTTTAATCTTTTCCTTCTTTTTTCTCTCTTCTCATTTTAATCCATTACTTTTCTAGCGCATGTACTATATGATGCTTGGAGAGTTCAGATTAAAATAATACATTCTTTACATTTAGATTTTTAGAGTCTACTAAGATTGAACACTCAATGCTTCATCAATTTTTTTCATTAAGAGACTCGCTAAAAAGATAAAATGAATTGCCTTTTCTTTAGTAACTTTAAAAATATCATGAGCTTTTGGATTTCTGATTCCTTGTATCGAACCTGCAAATATATGCATATATCCTTCTTGTATATCTTTGCTTGTTTGGTCATTTAAATTACCAAGAAATATAATTGGATTATCCTTATTAAATACTCTAAACATCAAATCTTTACCATTTTTTTCTTCCCCAGTCTTATCTCTATAAATTTCTTTTACTCGTATATTAATTTGTAAAAATGCTTCAAATACCGCTTGTTTAAAATGTCCATCCATAAATAGATCTCTGGCAACTTTAACAATTTCTTTATGAATAATATCCCAAAAACTTACATCGTATTTCTTTCTTTTGTTTCTTTTAATTTCCTCGTATTTGATATGATATTCTTCTGATAACAAATATTTATTCAGACTAAATAGGATTAAATTATTAAGAATTTCAAAACAACCTAATTTGTTAACTGGGTTCTCATCCAGTATTAATTCTTGTAATTCGGTTAAATTTTCCAGACCTTTTATCTCCTGAATTTCATTTTCTTCAAGATATAATTCTACTAATTTAGCGAGATTGTCTAATCCTTCCAAATTTCTGATGTTATTAGAATCCAAGTGTAATTTTATTAATGAAGAAAGGCTATTTAGGCCTTCAATTTTCATAATATGGTTGTTTTTAAGGAATAGCATTTCTAATTGAGAAAGTCTTTCTAATCCCTCAATTTTTCTGATCTGATTGTGAGAAACATCTAATATTTTCAACTTGAAAAGATTTTCTAATCCTTCAATCTTACTTATTTGATTTTCAGAAAGTGATAAGTCCTCTAATTGAATTAAATTTTGCAATCCTTTAATCTTAGAAATAGAGTTATCCCTTAAATTCAAATATTGTAATTTTTGAAGGGTCTCAAGATTTTCTATTTTATTAATTTGATTATTACTAAGATCTAACCATTTTAAATTTAAGAATTGCCTAATACATGAGGGTATTTCTTTCAAACTCTTACTATTAAATTTAAGCTTTATTAAGTTTCCTTGTTCGTTGAAAATGAAATCTTTTTTGTTAAATTTGAAGAGTCTCTTTAAATCATCAATTAAAGATTTTTCATGTAAATTATCAATTTCTTCCATTTTAATTCCTTTTTACCCATTTTATTATTTCTTTTTAATAAAAAAAGATTTTGCAGTTTATTTCTTTTCTTAAGCTATTTATCATCTAAATCATTCATAGTTTTTAATCCTTCACGTTTTAATAAAGTAAAAGCAATAAACGGCAAAGGCATTTTTTTTATGTATGTTGAAGGTATCTCTTCTACTGTTAAGAAACATGAATTAATCGTCAATAATTTTGGGTTCAAATCATATAAAGAGGTTAGTAGTGCAATGTTATTTCTTAGCCATTTGTCTCTATCAAGATGTTTTTTAATCCATGAGGCATTTTCTGGTTTTTTTCCAAAAAATTCATCTAGTTCATTGGCAATTTCTCTAGGATTCCTTCCAAAACTTATATTCTTACATTCAATTGAAAATAATCTGTTATTTTCTTTATCAATAACTAATACATCAATATCGCCTAGGTCAATATCCGAATTTAAAGGTTTACCAGGTTTAATAGGAACTTGCAGTTCGATATGCCAATCAGAATTCTTATCAAACCATTCCTTGACTTCATTAACAAATTTTTTACCTATTTTTTCTAAAATTTTTCCTTTAAATTCCTTCATTTCTTGTGAACTGGGATTTTTATATCGACCTGTGCTAATAAGATTGAATAAATATTGACTTGATTTGAATAAATGACGTGGTCCCCAAAAGACTAATGGATCTTGTATTGGTTCTGGAGCTATTATTAAAGGTTTACGCATATAGGATAAACGACGATTATAACGCCAAGGCCATATATCCTCACGAGGATTAAATCCTTCAGGTGCTAACTCCCATTTTTCTCTAGGACCAAGTGAAAATAAATTTATAATGTTCTCAATTTCGGTATTGGACCAGTTTAAAATACTTCCTAATTTATTTTTTAATTCAGAGAGTCGCAGATTTGGAGCATAAGTATCTTGTCCGAATCCTAAATCTATCAAGTGTGCGAGAAAGCTTGAAATTTGAGTAAATGTGAACCCAAATTCGGCATTATAGACCCGTTCGTATTCATTTCTGTTAAAATCACTTGAATCATAATTTGATTCATAATGTGATTCGAAACCATTTATCGCATCTTCAATATTCTCAAGAATTTTAGATCCTAAAAAATTCGTTGTAAATTGCTCGATAATTTCTTTTTTCACTCCTATCCTACCAGAAGGTAAAATACTAATTTCATGATCAAATATTTCAAGATGAGTTTGATCGCTGAGAGTTGCCCAATTTATTAAGTGGTAAGTCATAGCTAATAATTTGTCTAAATCATCATTGCTTACTAAAACTTCTCCTTTAGAGGGTTCTGCTGTTATTATTTCAATCAATACTCTTGTACTCAAAGCAGTGTTTTCATATCTTGGGAATTTTGTTAATTCTTTTTCTAAGAATGATTTATTATCCCAATAACATGCAATTGAAGTTGGAGTTGTAAGTCTTTTAAATGCACGATGATACCAAACAGCTTCATTTTCACCAATTAATCGTTCTAAAAGATTTTTCCAATTAAACTTTGAAATCATCGCTTTTAAACGCTCTAAATATATATCTACGATTTTTCCACAAATTTTTGTATGGTCTTCCTTTTTTATAATTTTTATATTTTGGGGAATATCAATTCCTAGTTCATTAACTAAATTATCAAGTTGCTCTTCAAGGTCATGTTCTGGAATTAAACGTAACATAGGGAGATTCTTTGGATAAAGTGATAAATTATTTTTCATAGTTAATAGAAATAATTTTTTTTTCTTACCAAGTGGGGCAATTTTATTTAAAATACGGTCAATTTCAACGTTATTCAGATCATTATCTAGATTTAATTCATTTAAAAATTCTCTAAAAGCTCGCATTAGTTCTTTAATTATTAATCTTTCTCCCCTATTATCTTCTTTTAATAGTTCAAATTGTATATTTTTTGGTAGAGTAAAAATAATTGTTCTATTATCAAATTTATATTTAAAATTAATATTTAGATTTTCAGCACCTTCTAATCTTGTTAAATCGCTCCAACTTATAAAATCCTCAAGGTTATATTTTATATGTGTAGGATTTGGACCCAATATCTCTAAATGTTTTCTAAGTTCAGGTGTTAATTGCCAAATCCAATAACTGAACATATCTGTAATTTCTAGAAATATTTTTTTATGTCTTAAAAGTATATCAATATCAGTAAATTCAGGACTAATCCATATTGGTTGTGCATATCCTTCTACAAGATGTTCCCAAAAATTCGCCATGGCTTTTTCTAATTTATAAATAGGAATCGATTCATCTAGAAAACGTCGAAAAACAGAAATATAACTTGGAGGATTTCCATAACGAACTGCATGAACATCCCAATCCCTTTTTGTCTTTATACGTAAACTTCGTCCACTCCCTGAACTAATATAAATTATATTAGAGGGTCTATTATCATCAAAGTAAAAAGATTGTCTATGATCAAGATAAAAAGCGAAACCATCAATAAAAGAGAAACGCAATAGAGTCTGGGATTCTAATAATTTTTGAGTCGCACCTGCATATTTCCATAGAGTTAAATTATCAAGATCGTTTCTAATAATAAGATCTAAATCATCTGGTGAGATTATCAAGGTTCTAGATTTGTCAATTATTTTTTTAGATCCAAATAGTATGGTACGCCCAATACTCCCTAATATAATAATTAAAAAGACTTTTGCACAAGGAGATCGACATGGAGTCATAATATCTCCTTTAGTTAACCATTTAACAATATCCTCGCGTCTTTTTTCTAAATTTGGAATAATATTATCCCAATCGCAAATGCCATCTATTTCTTGCTCATTATAATCTTTTGCATTATCTACAATTAATTGAATATAAGCAATCTTATCAGTATCAATCTGAAATGTTCCTTCTTTTATTGGTAATTCATTATTCCAATTAGGCAAATCTAATTCAATCGGTTGTAGACCCATTAAAAATAGACGTTCATTAACGTATTGCCATAAAGATTCTCGGTATTTTTTAATTAATACCTCTCTTGCATTATATTCTTCAGCTTTAATTAAAATATAATGGCGTAATGCAGTTGTGACTGATCCTGGCAATACTAAAATTATCTTATCATCAATCTCTACAAAGGGTTTTAAAATTAATGGATTTTTATCAATCTCTTGCGCTTTAAGATCAGGATCACCAATTGTAGTAATAAATTGATTAAGAATCGTGTAATCTAATCCGAGATCTTCTAATAAGGAATTTATCTCATCTTTAGTGAAAATAACTGAGTTACATATTTTGTTTATTTTATCTTCTCTTGGTATTAGAATATTTTCTCCTGAACGATCTGGGCTAACCATATTACGATGATGTCCTAAGCGAGAAGCAACCTCATTACTCAATGTTAATAGAGCTAGAGAATACTTTAAAACAATTTCGATATAATTTCTATATAAACCACCTCTCGATTGAAAGATACTATGAAAAAGAGCTTGGAGAATATATGTGTCACTTGTATTATTACCTGAATAAATAATATAGTTTCCCCCAACAAAAATTATATTTTCTGTAAAAAGATTTTCTAATGGATCTTCCATCATTCCAAAATATCCATTTGCTGGAAGAAACAAATTTAATAGTTTTTGTAAATGTTCAAAATCTAATTTTTTATTTCCTCCATCCTTAATTAAACAAGCAATTCTTGTTGCTGTTTCTAAACGAATAGTCTGAGCTTGATTTTCAGGACAAACTTGTAATCCACTAAGAATAGCAATTAAGTCAAGTTGGTCAAATTTTTCAAATTCTAATTTTAATTGTTCTAACGAATTTGTCATAAAATACACCCCTAATTTAAAGATATTGTTAATCAATAAGAAATAATTACATTAGGTATTTTTGTCGGAGTCGATAAAACAAATTATTTTTTTAAGATTGGGAATTCATTTTGTTAAAAAAATCATTATTTAAAAATCTTTGTTAATTATATAATATATAAAGAGAAAGATAAAGCTATTTCATTAACATACCCGCTCTTTTTATTATTATTTAATTTCTTTTCTCGAGTACAATTTCCAATATGTATTTAATGTTGTTTATAAAAATTAAATTGTGGGTGGGAACACCTAATTGCACGTTCTGTGGAGTAGATCCAAAATATATACATCAACAACGGAATAGCAGATTTTTTTTGTGTCATAATTGCTTAAAAAAATTGTACTACGGAGGTATTATAGCTAAAAATATTTTATTAAGGAAAGGTCAATGTCATCCTCGTTGTAGTTGTGGAAGACCAATTGACCGATATATAATTGATTTTAATTTAATCTTATGGTTTTGCAATAAATGTTTTATTAGGTGGCAAAATAAAATTTATCATATTTAAAATCTTTTATTTTAGGTTTGGGATAAAATGTATCCAACTGTCTAAAATAGTTCGTATCGTGTCTCCTTCGCTCTTAGTTTTCCTTATAGTTTTATGAGTCTAGATGAAGTATTATTCAAATGAAAAACAAAAATTATAAAAAAAAGCTATAAAAAGAATTATAAGAGATGTAAAATGACAATTGACGATAATTTATTCAATATTAAATTAACATTAGAAAATTTAAGAGAAAAATACAATAATTTGATAATAATTTATGAAAAATTTGAACACCTTGATCCTTCTAATTGGGTCGAGAAAGCCAGACCAAAAGTCAGAAAAATGATAGATGACATTTCAATAAAAATTCAAGATTATTTAACATGTTGTTATTCACTTTATCAATATACAAAATCTTTTCGAGACCATTTAAAAAAAGTATTAGAAAAGGAAGAATATGAAAAGTTCACAAATGAATATGATAATGAAAAAAATAAAATTATAAGCATGGAGTGGCACGATTTTTTTGACGAGTTCATTACTTGCGCTAGACATAGGACATTACCTTGTCGGGAAGCAAGGATTAATATTTCAATTAATCTTAGTGATCCAGAAATTTTGGAATTCAATCAAGAAATATTTTTTACCGAGAAAGTATTGTTACAATCTTTTAAATGGAAAGCTAAAGCGAAAAATTATATTAAAAATAAAAAAGAAATTAATATAAAACCCATAATTACTCAATATCAGCAAAAAATAGAAAAATTTTATGAGTGGTTCCTTCCTAATATTCCTCAAATGTGATAAATTGCACCTTTAAAAAATTCATCTTTTAGAAAGGAGCCAATTCCTCAAGACCTTAAAGTCTGCTTGAGCTCCAAAAATTAAAATCTCGAATTCTCTATGTTCAAACGATTCATGATTAGATCCTGGAATCATTAAAATACCAAATTTAGTATTAAACGCAATGCAATAGGTCAATAATTGATTAATTGCAGTAGCAATTCTATCGTCCTTGATTGTATTTTTTATTTCTATGACAATTTGAAAATCATTTTTTTTCATTACTAAATCAGCTATATATGTCAACGTTTTTTTTGTCCCTATCTTTACTTTAGGTTGTTTTTTTACTTCATATCCCAGATCTTGACCAATTACTTCCAATTTTTGGATTATCTCATTTTCAAATTTTCGAAATTCAGTCTTCCAATCCTTTTTTTCATAATTTAATATTGCAGGTATAATTACTGAATCAAACCAGGCTTTTTCCTTTACTATTGCATTATCACTTACTCTGGAATGAAAAATAGAATTTCTTAAAAAATTTAATTTTTTAATATCATATTCAGATAAGTTAAGTCTCTGTATATAGTTAAAAAAGTGTTTGAGATCTTCATCCCTCGAAATTAAACGTATTTTTTCTTCGATTAAGGAAATTAATTGTATAAAATTTCTTGGATTAGTAACTTTACCTCTTAATTTTTTAATCTCTTTATCAATTTCTTCAATTTTCATGAGTACACCTCTTTAATGCCTGATCGCGATGCTGGTTTATTTTTTGATTGCTTAGATGGATTCAAGACCACATTTACCTCTTGTGGGTTGTATCCTACTAAATTTAATATTCGAGATATTATGGAAAGTGAATCTAGTAATAATTCATTTAATTCTCTTTTATCAGAAACATCAAAAATTGCAGTATGTTGGTAATTGTTCCTTTTTTGATTGAGTATTCTTAGCACTGTTTCCTCATCATAAGTGAGATCTTTTTTATTTCTATTTATTGCATCGTCAAATCCTATGCTAAAACTACCCTTTTCAAAAATATTTCTTTCATTTTTTAAACATAATGCTTTTAAAGCTAATTCAGCAGCTTGATGTACAACAATAATTCCTATAATTCGGTTAATTTCTCTACCAAGATTAAAAATTGTATGCGATTCAGCAGCCAATAATTCGGCTTTTTCAGCAAAACGATTAATAGTGCTTTCATGGTAGGCAAGAACTGATTTTTTCATCCCAAAAAATCCCTTAATTTTTTTCAAAGATAATTGAAATTAATATTATTTTAATCTAATATATTATACTCTTTTTTATGACAAATCAATTAAAAAAATTTGTCAATAGTTACTATTTAATTTTAATTACTTCTGGCAACACTTTATAGGTTAACCCGCACGGACACTTGAACGTATTGGTATGGTTCGAACCGAATTGCTTGGAAACTCTACCACATTCACAAGTTAAGACCAGACTGTAATCAAAATAAAAGTATTCGATTTTATATGTCATAAGGGAATGATTTTTATTATATTTAAAAAATTTAAAAGACCTTCTGATAAATAAAAATAACGAAATTATTAATGGAGGAATTGTTATGTTTAAACAGAACCGAATGGTCTATTATGTTTTAATTCAGTTGATAGCCAGTAATGTTATTTTATATATTATTTTGATATATTACGGATTTTTTAGCAATTTACCATTTGAACTTTTAACTATATTATTTTTTATTTGTACATTAAGTCCCACACTATCATTAGCACTACTTGAAAAAGAAAAAAAATCCTAAAAGTAGGAATGATTTTGCTGAAGTTGGAGGTGTTAAAATTTGGAGAAAAAATCCAATATTCTTATAATTAAAGCAAAAAAACACACAGGTAGCTTGATGTTAACTGTTGAAGATAAAGATGAATTTACCAAAATAGCGAAAACTAATAATATTAAAACCATTTTTAAGACAGATGATGCTTTTTATTTCCCGTTAGATGGTGTATTAATAAGATATGAGAGAAAACGGTTTTAGAACAAGATCATACATGTAGAAATTAAAAGAAAATTGGGAAAATTTATGGAGATAATCGAATTAACGGGGGTGAGAATAATTATATGAATCAAGTAATTGGGAAATAATTAAAGAAAATCAAAAAAAGGTAAAAAATGCAGATCAACTACTAAATAATGGAAAATTTGAAGAAGCAATAACGAGATATTTAGAAGTTTTAAGAACTATCTACGAAAAAAAGATAGTCATTTATAATTGTTCCAAAGAATCTATAGAGAATAAGATAATTTCTGCATGGAAAAAGTCATTGATATTTGAGGAACATACAAAATAGGAGAAATTGAATTTAATATTTTTGCAGACGTTGGAAAATGGTCTAAAAGACGTTAAATCTTCAATAAATAATATTCTTTACTTCTTTATTATAATGACAATCTTTGGAACTATATTTTCTGTTATTCTGGTTGTATAAGATCTGTTACTCTTCATTCTATGGCAAGTTATTCATTATATTTTTCGCATAAGAATTTGCTAGATTATATGTTTTTATTACAATATCCGCCAATTTTTCACTATGAAACATTAACTCTTCTTTATGTGTATCGAAAAATAATTTATAACATTCGTAAACTTTATCCCTTTGGTTCCATCTGACACTCAACTTAAACCCCCTCTCTTTCTCGCCCCATATTCCATAATCTTCCTCTTTCCCACTCTTAAGCTCTGATGGATTTAACTTCAATTCGAAATCATCTCCCTCTTAGTCCAAATTATAACTTATTTGATATATTAAACCTAGTATAATAGAAGCATTTATGATAAGGGGACTACCAGCAATGTTGGGAAAAAGGAAAGCCTCCAATAACTGAATTAAAAAATTTTGGTGAACCCAACCCCCGCAAAAAAAGGGGAATGTAGGGAGGAGGGGGTTAAAAAGTAGATTACGAGGGTTGGGCTCTTTTTTTAACCTGCATCTTCCATATAATTGTTTGGGAAAATCAATATATAAACTTGAGTCGGAGTGTCTGAAAAATAAAATCTTATACTGAAAAATCGTGTCCGAAAATTCAAAATTCCGTGTCCGGAAAGTCTGAATTCGTGTCCGGAAAGTCTGAATCAGTGTCCGAAAAGTCTGAATCAGTGTCCGAAAAGTCTGAATTCGTGTCCGGAAAGTCTAGATTCGTGTCCGAAAAGTCTAATGTGTCCGAAAAGTAAGTTTTTGCATATAAGTTCATAATTGAAAAGTATCAATCTCTAAAAATTATGTCCGAAAATTTAAATTTTTTAATTTCTAAATTATATTAAGAAATCTTATCAATTCTAATAATTTAAATTAAGGAAGAAGTAAAATTCTCTAACGGGATTATGTTTAAGGTAGTTAAAAGCTATCCTAAATATGGTTAATAAAGAAAATTTTACCTTTTTCTTAATCTAAATTATTATTATTGGTTGGATTTTGATCACCAGAAAAAATTTAAAATAAATAAATAAGTTGGTGAAAAGAATTAACCATAATAAAAAATACATAAAATTGGATAAAATTTGGCGAGAAATTATAAATAAGATCCCTGTAACAGACAATATGGACGAATTCTTATTGATGAAATTTCTTGTCACACAACAGCTAAAAATCCCAATATTAAAAAAACATCCATTAATTTATGGATGGGAATTTCCCTTACACCCACAGAAGACAAATATAGGAAAAATTGATCTATTATTTCACGATGGAAGGGAGTGCTTTTTGATTGTTGAGACCAAACATATCAACAATTCTATAGGTAGAACAGCAAGAACTAGGAGAAACAGAGCTAGAAAAGAAGTAGTGACACAAGCTGAATGGAAAAAGGATGAATTTATGAGAATTTATCAAAAGGAATATGTCGAATGTGTTTCTTTTACTAATGAAACGCTTGAATGGGAATATAAAGAGTTAAATAACATATATCGGGATTTTGTCAAATCTGAAAAGGAAAAAGTAATGGAGTTTTATAATTTTAAAGGACTAATGATTTATTTCTAAACTTTTTCCCCTTTTTTTTAAAAATTAAGCTTTATTTTTTTAATTCCCATTTATTTGTAGTCTTTTCTATGGTTTCTGACTCTCGAAGTTCTTTAAATGCGCTCTGAAAATCCACATTCCCCCCTTTAATTTTCTTACGTAAATTTTTATACTTTTCAGGACCAGTTGCTAGTTGTTTAATAATTTCTGTTTTTATCCTGGCAACTGGATCTCCTTTTGGTCGCCCAACTTTTTTTGGTTGTAACTCTTTTTTGATTTTATCTTGTATATCTTTGGGTAAATTCAATACAAAAAAAGGATCTCCGATTGGTTCATTATTTTCATTATACAGTTGCATCATACCCAAGTCGAGTTTGTATGTCCATATATTTTTTAAATAGACTTCAGCTCCCACAAAATTATCTTCTTCGAAATTGTGGTTTGAAATTATCTTAACTATACTTTTAACCGAATCTATTTGGGCTTTTTGTAGCATTTCTAGATAATAATCAGTATTTTTTCTAATTTGTTTAAAAAGGGGAAAAACCTCTTTACTAAAATGCCTTGCTTCCTTTTCCGTTCCCGAATACAGCTTAGATTTTTCAAGATCGCGATTATCACGTTTAGGAAGCAGATAGTATTCAAAATCAGAATACACAAAAAAAATGGTAGGCCAGTATTTCAATACACTTAATTTCTCATGTATGGTGCTAATGACCTCTAACAGGTAATAATCAGGCTGCCAATGGTATTTTTCAGTGATGTTCTTGACATTATCAAAAAATATGGGCAAAAAACCCTCAAGATCAATAATGATCGAAGAAATCCTATTTTTGGGGGTTTTCCATAGATATCTAAATATCTTGTTCAATAGAAGCGGGTAAGTGTGCTTTGTATAGTTAAGTTTTACTCCTTCACTGTTTAATTCGTCAACTTCTTTATGTAATTCCACTCCTTCACTGATTTCGCTAAATTCTTTGACTCTTAATTTCTTTTTTTCTATTGGTTCTTTTAAATTTTTAATTTCCTTCGGTTTCTTTTTTTCATTAACTTCATCATAGTAGGTTTGTTCCACTTCTTTAACTTCAAATTTAAGTTTCTTTTTTTTCGATAATTGATCCAACAATTCATCTATCTCTTCCAACTCATCGAGTTCCTTTTTCTCTTTCTTAATCTCCTTTACCTCTCTGATCGTTCCATAATCTCTATATCCAAATTCCATCTAAATTTACCTCGAGTTCATTTAAGAGGGATTTCTTCCAAAAACTCATTGTTTTTTCCAACTCTTTTCCATGATTGAAATCCATAAGAGCTTAACCCCCTTTCATCATCATTTTTGGAAGTAACGAATATCTTCCTCCATTATTTAAGTTCTGAAATAAATTTCTCACAATTTGAACAATAGACTAGAAATTTATAATATACAAATAAGAAATTGTCACAGTTTGGACATGAAACTTGTGTTTTTTCAAGTTGAGCCAATTTAAGCTGTTCTTCAATAGTTAAATTCGGATTCATCTTCAGAGCTTCATCAACTTTTGTAAAAGCTCTATTAATTGCGATATTATATTTATGATCTTTTTGGTTATAAGTCTCAATTTGACTATTATCTCCATATCTTTCCAAATAGTCTTGGTCATACACTGAGATCTTCTCTGTTTGTTTCTCTATAGCTTCAGTCGGTGATAGTATCAGAAATAAAGCTCCTAATCCGAGAAAAAGTAAAATCAATGGATAATAAAGTTCAAGGTCTTGCAAGTTATAAATAAAATATCCAAATGCTAAAAAAAAGAAAATTGTGCTTAACGTTTTTGCTCCTCTCATATTATTAACACCCACAAAACTCCTTATTTTTTGATTTGATGCACTACTTATTTTTAAATATATCACCATTTTACCTTATAAATTTATAATTTTCAAACTCCTTAAACCATCTCACTTTTTCTTGGTGCGTTAGAGATGAAAAATCGAATATATCTTTTTCAAATCTCGAAAAAGATAGGTTTTCAAGCAGCTTTCTCCAGCTTAAAAAATAAAAAATCACACCAAAGATACAAATATGTTCATATTCATTCATGATTCTGTCCATGTCTTCCGGATCATCTAAATAATATGTCATAATTTCTTCAGATTCAAGATCGACCACTGACAAACAAATATCATCCTCCAGGAACAGTTCATATTTACTTGTAATTTCTACTGGAATAATCCTTGAAGTAGTTTTTAATTCCTGATATCGTTCTTCAAAATTTTTTTCATATACTTGTTCTTCCAATTCATCCACCTTTTATTATTTAATGTATTATTGAAATGCGCATTAATTAATTTTAATTTATAAGCTACCAACAATTGCACAAAATTCCAAATCTCGCCTCCATAATTGTCATACTTAATAAGGATATATTTTTTTATTTTGTAGTAAAATTCAAGAAAAGACCTTTTTCGATTTTTGGAAAAATCTCTTTTATTATGAGTAAAATGGTAAATGTTTTGTATCATTAACCAAAAACATTGATCGTTTGTACCCACAATAACATGATAATGTTCTTGATCCATGTTTCCCATTTCTCCTCCATTAAATTCATAAAAAATATGCATATGTTATTCTCCATTAAATATTTTATTTGTAAAAAGAGCCCTTTCCACTTTTTTTTCTAATTTTTTCAATGTACGCTTATATTGTTCTTTTATTTGAGTTTTAATCCCAATAAAATTGATAAATTGTGCAATCCAGTATTTTACTTTAGCTATATCCAGAACAATTTTATCATTAACATATCGTTGTCTCAAAAAATCGTGTATTCGTTTTGATAACCTATTCATGTGTAATATAAGTTTATGAATTATCCTTGTTTTGCTAACTCTCTTTATTATCTTAAATTGAGTCATGATTTTTTTTACTTCAACTACACAATCGAAAATAAGCTCACCATAATTTAAAACTAATAACACGTCTCCTATTTCCTCAACAATCCTTTTTAGACCCGCATCATTAATTAACGCATATTTTCCATTATTTTCTTCTAAATATAGGCATAATTCAATAGTTAACTCATTTTGTTCCTCATTTATAGTTAATATCTGATTCTTAATTCCCCAGATATCTATGGCTTTTCTAAATAAATTTTCCTCATCCATATTTATATCCCTGATAAGTTCGCTGGGTTCCGATTTGGAATTAAATATTGACATAAGAAAAAATCTGGCTAGAGTAGCCATTTTTAAATCTTTTGATAAAAAATCATGAGAATATATTTTTAGAATTTTTAGCATTTTAATCCTTAAATCTCATTCCAGATATCCAATAGTTCTCTTAACTTTTCTTTTAGTGCTTCAATTTTTTTATTTTCAGTCCTAAATTTATAAATCCTTACTCTTCCGAATCTCTTCACTTGAAGTATGTTATTAATGGTCAAATACTTCAAGTGTTTAGTACAATTCCTATAATTCAAATGTGCGCGTTTTGCAATTTCTGAAACATTAAGTTCATCCTCTTTAGACAATAAGCATAATATTTTAACTCTTGCTTTTGAAGATAATATCTCGAATAATGGGGGAAGTTTTTTTTCACTCATATTTTGCATTATCGAAACATCTACCATACAAAAAAGTATCATTCAGAAAGATTCTTATAAGTAAATATTCTAATAAATTTATTACTAATTTCTAATAATATATGATATGGTATCTCGGTCATTTCCTCAATTTTTTTAATACTTATTGAGACCTCTTCCATTTTACAAGCACTATATATGCTTCCAATGATGATAGCATCTAAGGAATAATTATTTAATATTCCCGCTTTTACCGCTTCAAATAGTAATATTATTGAAATTTCTCTTATTCTACTTGATTTTCCACTATTAGAAATGAACTGATAAACGTTAGAAAATCGTTCTAAGAAATAAAAAGGTTTTGATATTATAAAGTTTTTAATTTTTGGTCTGATGTCTTTTAATCCTCTCTTTATTTCTTGTTTTAATGTTTCTCTCTTAAGTTCGAGAATTCTTTCTTTTGCAGGAATACAATGAGCAAAAAACCATTCAACTAAAAATTCATATCCTTTATGATATTTAGGATGGTCGTTAATTTTAACCCAGATCGTATGTCTTGGAATTCTCCTCCAATCTCCTATTAAGGATATTAGAGTATTTTTAGAATCTGAACTATAAATTCCTATTGGAACTTCACCTGTCAAATCCCAGTGAAATACTTTTATCCCCTTTTCCATTAACTCTATTATATCCGTCATATTCTCTTCATTTATCCTCAATCCAATTTTAATATTAATTGGATCTTTAACTCGTGATAAAATTAAATTAAAAATAGATTTTTCATATTCTCTATCTTCATCTGGAGGAATTAAAACCAAAACTTTCTCTTTGGCTTGGAAAATTTCTTTTAATTCTTCTAAATAATTTTTCTCATCCATTACATTCACCCGAAATTGCAGAAAAATATAAAAACACCCAAAAAGAATCAATAACTCACATTTCTCCAATCTAATAGTTTTAATTTAAAAATTTTAGATTGGGACTTTTGTGTATTTGTGGCATTCTTGTAATTCAATGTAATGGTGATTCGATTTAAATCTTTTGGCGATTATGGATCATTCTGGGATTTATGGCATAACATTAAATTCATGAAAAAAAATATAAATTAAATCCAAAATAGTCTAATCTATGCCAGATTTTAGACTTGTTATTAGAGATGGATCGGAAGAAGATAAGATTTTAAAGAAGATTAAAGCAATCACAGGGGTTAAAGATGGAAAACAAATTATTAAAGCTTGTATTCATATGGCATACGAACATTATTACAAAAATTTAGAATTAAAAATCGATTAAGTACAAAAGATTTCAAAATAATATCAAAAAATTTAAATTCTCAACATAATTTTACATTAAAGAGAGAAATTTCTAAATTCTGTAAACCCTAGTTGTGTTATTAGTAGCTCTCTTTATCTAAGATAATTCTGGATAAGAACACCTATTTTTTTTTGAAATACCATTAATGATTTCGATAATTTTAAATATATTTAATAGTTTATTACTATTGAATTAGTAACATCATGTGAGGAAATGAAAGTTAGTCATTAAAAATAATTTTCTATATAAAAATATATGTGAGATAAATGGAAGATTGGTCCACTAATCAAATGCCATATTCTATTGGCAGTGTTGATGAAAAAACATTAATAGCATATCATCCAAATGTGGATGATCTCGATATAGTGGACGAATATCAGACTCAAATTTTACTCCTTCTATTCTTAGAAGGAATGACAAAATGTTCTCCTCCTTCATTGAGCTTCCAAGGAATTAAAAGGAAGCTTGATCTTCACCAACAAATTTTAACTAATGCTCTTAATCGTTTATTGGACAAAGAGTTTATTCAAAAAAGACCTGATAATCATTATATTTTAACTAAAAAAGGATTTCAGTTGATACAAACATTTTCACCAAATGTTTCAAATTCTGATTTAGATACACCTACAATTGAAAATACTTATAAAACTGATATATCTGCTGAGAGTTTTTTAAAATCTCTAAAAGGAAAATGGTTCGGAGATTTTAGGTGGATAGGATGGTTCCAAGATTCTGACTCTACTAAATTAGAATGGATTTCTACAGATAACTCTATCGAAGCCGTTGCATGGCATAAAAATTCTAAAATAAATTCCTATCCTTATTCAATTAAAACTATTATTTTTCAAAAATCCCCTATAATTACCCCAGAAGAGATGAAACAAAAAGCAAATTGGTTTAAATATCATCTCAATAAAAAATTGGCCAAAAAAGGTGCTTTAATCGAAGAATATATTCCTGAAGATTCCGTACTTCAAATAAACTCTCCGAAGAATGATGATTGGTTTTACCAAAATTGTGTAAATTAATTTAATAATTACTTTTTTTCCAAAATTTTAAACATAATTAACTATAAAAATAAAAAACTTAGTCAATATAAGGTCCAAACTTAGTCAATATAAGCATCAAACTTAGTCAATTTATATCTATTTTTTTAAATCTGCCGAAAAATTAGTCAATATATTGTTTTCAGTTCTTATATTATTGTAAAATAAAATAATATAAGGTGATTAATGTATGACTACAACTTTAGGTATAAAAACGAAAGATGGAATTGTCCTTGCTGCGGATAGAAGAGTATCTGCTGGAGTTTCTTTTATTGCTTCAAAAACGGGAAAAAAAATTCATGTTATCGATGAAAGAATAGGAATCTCTATTGCTGGAATGGTTTCAGATGCTCAAGATATCATTGATAGACTAAATGCAGAATTTCGTCTGTATCATTATTCCAGAGGTTATAAAATGAGAATTGAAGCGGCTGCACAATTTATTGCGAAGATTTTTCATTCTAATTATCGAGCCCGTGCTCCAATTATGACCCAACTCCTAGTTGCTGGTAAAGATGGTGGAAAATTTTATCTCTATGAGATGGATCCTAGTGGTGCATTGCTTCCTGATGATTTTATATCAACAGGTTCTGGCAGTCCAATCTCTTATGGAGTCCTTGAAGGTGGATATCGTGGAGACTTGACGCTCGAAGAAGCAAAAAAACTTGCTTTAAAAGCTATGTTATCAGCAATTGAAAGAAATCCTCATACTGGGAACGGAATTGATATGGCTATTATTACAAATGAAGGATTTAAACGATTAACAGATGAAGAAATCTCACAATTAAATGGAGGTAAGAATTAAATGATGGATCCTAGAGGTATGGGCGGGTATGATAGAATCGCAACAATGTTTAGTCCTGATGGGCGTATACATCAAATAGAATATGCCCGAGAGGCTGTAAAACGAGGTTCATTGGTTTTAGCTGCACGAAATCATAATGGTTTGGTTATGTTGAGTGAATTAAAACATAGTAACCCTCTTTTTGAGTACAATGAAAAAATCTTTCAAATTGATGAATTTATATATGCTGCATACTCTGGACTTTTAGCTGATTCTAGAGTTCTTATCGATCAAGCAAGAATCGAAGCACAAATCCAACGAATATATTATAATGAAGAACCAAATCTCGATGTTCTTGCATGGAAAATAAGTAATATTTTTCAAAAAGTAACACAATACGGAGGTAGACCCTTTGGAGTAAGCCTATTGTTCGCAGGCTTTGATCATGAAGGACCATCTTTACATTTAATAGAGCCTTCTGGTGCAAAATTTACAGTTAATGCGATAGCTCTCGGCAAAAAGGAAGATGATGCTACAGATTTGTTAAAAGAAAGCTATAATCCTGATGCATCATTAACTGAAATGAAAGAAATGCTTTTGGATATATATGAAAAGGTATTAGGTGGAAAGGAACCTGCCGAAATATTGCTCATAAACCAAGAAAAAAGAGAAATTAAAAAAGAACGGGTGAACCTCTAATTTTTTTTATTTTTTAAGATTTAATTTTAGCTTTTTCATAGATTTTTTTAGCTAATATTGAAAAAGTTTCTTCTACATTCTCTCCAGTTTTTGCAGAAATCTCTGTAAATCCAAATTGCATCTTTTTTGCTAATCCGTATCCCCATTCTGGTTTTACCTCCCTTTGATCAATAAGATCAATTTTATTTCCTATTAGAATTCCCGCTTTCAATTTTTTTGTTGCATATTTTAAAAATATTTTATAAAATTTTGGAGCTTCTTTTGAAAAACTTTCGGTATCTGTTATATCATAAAGAATAATTAAAGCATCTGCACCAGCGAAAAATGTAGGATATAGATTTTCGAAGTTTTCTTGTCCAGCAAAATCATAGACTAAGATCCGTATTGGCACTTCGTCAATCAAGATATCTTTAGTTTTGACCTCGATTCCAACGCTGGGTTTGTAGGTTTCCCGAAAATCTCCCTTTACATATCTCAGTAAAGTTGTGGTTTTTCCTACTGCAACACCCCCAACTAGCACAATTTTAAATTCGTGTTTAATCTGTTTATCCTGAGCCTTAAAAGTATCAATACCAGCCATTTTCTCCAATTCTGCATCTCTTATATCATTTGTTATTTTTTCAAATTCATCATAAACTTTCTCAAAATAGAGGGGATTTGGAGAAAATCCCTTTGAATTTGCTTCCACTATATCTCTAACTACTTTTTTTAATTTAGATTCCAATTGTTCCATATTTTTATAAATAAATGACGTATATTTGTCATCAAACAATAGAGAAAGTGTACAATCTCGTTTTAGCCTGTCTGATTGCATGGTTTCGGGAAGTGGTTCTGAAATTTCAAAAAATAATAAAACTGAATTCAAACCAAAAGTTGGAAAAGGAAGTGTGGCAATACGTGATGGGACTCTTCCTTCCTCACCCGTAAGTAAAGATATAGATTTTACTGCAACGGTAGAGCGTAAATCTTTATTGATTTCTGGCCACCAAGCATTGGGTTCTATACCAGTCTCTCTAAAAATGGAAAAAACAATGCCTTTAATAATAGTTTCTGTTTTTTCGGACATTTTATTGCGTCACAGATAATTTTAATCTATATTAGATGAATCATTATTAGAATTTCGCTGGATTATTATTTATAGTTATTTAGATTTTACCTTATATTTTTAGTTCTTAACATTGAATTCATTAATTTACTAAAAATAAGCTAAAATTTTTCAAAAAATTTTTAATCTAGGTTGGATTTAAAAAAAATATGGTAAAAAAAGATTTAATTTTAAAAGGAGTAACCTACAACAGAATGTGGGATATGGGACCAGAAGTTAAATTCCACTATCCCAAATCTGATTTCTTTGATAGTGCTAGGTTGACTACAATTGCAGTTAAGTCAATAACTCTTTCATTAGGTGATGAAGGGATAGTAGGAGAACGTATTTCAATAATTCAATTCGTAAAATTTCAACTTTTAGGAATGGTTTTCCCATTTGAAGTAAAAGATGAGACTTCAAGGGGAGGGGTTGTTGACTCAAATATAGTTATATTATTTAATGAGAAGTATACCTCGATTGCGTATAAATATAGTGATTTATTTAATGCTCTACTAACTGAGGTTTCTAAAAAAATAAAAGAAAGTGAATTGGAGAATAAAAAAGAAGAAGTTGAATCCTTAATGATTCAACTTTATGAAAAATTACTCACAAATCTCGAATCCTTAAAAAAAGCCGAGGAGCAAGCTTTAAAACCTGCCAAGAAGAAACCTGCTTATAGATTTAAGGTTGTAGTTATCGGAGATGGTAGAGTAGGTAAAACCACCACACTTCTCCGTTATGTAGATAATGCTTTTCAAGAAACTTATTTGCCTACAATTGGAGTTAATGTATCTAACAAGGATATTTCAGTAGCTGGAAAAAAAATAAGGTTAAATTTTTATGATATTGCAGGTCAGGAAAAATTTAAACTCATGCGTAGAGTTTTTTATGAAGGTTTGAATGGAGCTGTCATAATGTTCGATGTTACATCAATTGAATCATTTCAACACCTTGAAAATTGGATTAAAGATGTAACTGAGGCATTTTCACCCAAAAAACTTAAGGGAATTATAGTTGGTAATAAAATTGATTTGGAATCACAAAGATTAATTAAAAAAGAAGATGCTGAAGCTATTGCAAATAAATTTGGGTTAAATTACATCGAAACTTCTGCAAAAACGGGTGATAATATTAAAGAATCATTTAAGGTCCTTGCAGAATTAATATTAGAAAAATAAAAATAGTAAATCTTGATAAAAAATAAAAAGAGATTTTAAGCACCTTATTAATTAAAATAAAATATGGAAAATGAAAAACAAATTTTGAAGGGGATTATTTATACTATTGTGGGAGATTTAGGTCCTACAGTTAAAATTCATTATCCAGAAACTGAATTTGATCTCCCAATTTTAGAATTAGTTGCGATCAAAACTATGACACTATTAACTGGGGAAGAGGGAAGAGTTCCTAAAGAAGTATCAATTATTTCTTTTGTAAAATACCAACTGATTGGTATTGTTTACCATTTTGAATTTAAAGATGAAAAATCACGGGGAGGGGCTATTGATTCAAATATTACTGTACTTTTTAATGAAAAATACTCCTCAATTGCTTATAAATATTCAGAACAATTTGAAAAATTACTAAAACAGGTAGCAAATGAAATTATAAAGAATGAAATTTCAAATAATGAACAAAAAATACATTTAATATTACAACAGCTTTATCAAAAACTGCTAATTAATTTAGAATCTATTAGAGAAGCAGAAAAAAAAGCTAGAGAAAGAGTTGTAGAAAAAAAACCAGATTTTAGATTCAAAGTAGTGGTTATAGGAGACGCGGGAGTAGGAAAAACAACATTACTTTTACGTTCTGTGGATAATAGCTTTCAAGAAAGTTATCTCCCTACGATTGGAGTGAATGTATGTAACAAAAAAATTTCAATAGCTAATAAAAATATTCATTTGAATATCTTTGATATAGCAGGCCAAGAAAAATTCTCATTGATGCGAAGAGTTTTTTATGAAGATGTAAATGGGGTCTTAATGATGTTTGATGTTACCAATAAGGAATCTTTTGATCATCTTGATAATTGGTTTGCAGATGTTTCCCCTAATTTCTCATCAAAAAAACCTATAGGTCTGATTATTGGAAATAAGATTGATTTGAAATCAAAACGAGTAATTACTAAAAAGACTGCAGAAAGTATGGCAAAAAAGTTCGGATTAGGGTATATTGAGACTTCAGCAAAGACAGGGGAGAAAGTAAATGAAGCTTTTAAGCATGTTGCTGAAGTTTTAATCTCATTATAAAAGATTTAAAATAAATTTTAAATTAACGTTTCTTTTCAAGGATTTTTTTACTAATTAATTCGAATATTAAGTCAACATTATCACCAGTTCTTGCAGAGGTCTCCAGATACGTTAATCCCGTTTTCTCTGCTATTACTTGCCCAGCTTTTGAACCTATGACACGATTCTCCTTAAGATCAATCTTATTTGCTAAAATAATTCCATTCCAATCTCTATCCAAGTTTTGCTGGACGTCTTTAAACCAGCTTGCAGTATTAACGAATGTCTGTTTATTTGTAACATCAAAGACAAAAATAACTCCATCCGCTCCAGAGTAAAACATTTTTCTTAATTGATTAAATTTTTCTTGCCCCGCAATATCCCATATGATTAATTCAATATAGGCCTCTTGAGGATCCTGCAATGTTACTAGTTTTGTTGAGGTCTGAACCCCAATTGTTGGCACATATAATTTTTTAAATGCTCTATCAACATATCGGAGTATTAAAGTAGTCTTTCCAACTGCCGGGTCGCCAACTACTATAATTTTAAATCGATATTTTGTCTTAGGGGGAGTAACAGTTAATTTAGGTGCCGGAAATTGTTCACGTTCCTCAATTTGTCGTAATTCTTTTAATTGATCCAAAATATCCAAATAAAAACTTTCAAGCGATTTCGAGAATTGTGAACTGTTTTTTTCTCTTTCTAATTTAAATATAATTTTCGAAAATTCATTCAAACGATCATTTAAATTGTTAAAATATTTATAAATTACCGAATTATATTTATCATTAAATAGAATTGTTATCGAAGCATCTCTACGTCCACCGCGGGCTTGTGGGTCTTCGATTTCTAAATATTTTACTAATCCAGAGCGCTCTAAATTTGGAAATGGTACTACTGCTGTTGTTTCTGGAACTTCGCCTTCTTCGCCAGTTAATAAAGTAATGGATTTTAAAGAGATTAATCTTAAAGTATCATGTTTTAATTCTAAAGGAAACCAAGCTATCGGAGAAGGTCCTATATTCTCAAATTTTGAGTAAACTACACCTTTTAAAATTTCTTCTTCTATCATTGAAGCCTTGCCTTCTGCTATACTTATTTAAAAAGAATTATGATTTTGATATGTAAGTATTATAATTATAAACTTTCTTATTGCGGATCAATTTAAGCCAATTTTATTAAATGTTTGGATTCCAATTTTTATCCTCTTTAATTTTAGAGAATCTTATTTGAAAAACAAATCAAAATAATTATGATAAAATTTATGATTTGAAATGAGAGAAAAATTATTTTAAAAAAATGCAACAAAATTATATTTTATAATCTAATGTTACAAAAAGTTTTAAGCGAGGAATTAATATGGTTGTTCTTCTTAGTGATTTTATTTGGCTTTCCGGAGTAATATTGTTTATTGCTTTTATTAGTATTTTAATTCTTTTCTCAATTTATTTTATTAAAAAAGCTCGTAAAACTTCCCTTGAAATGGAACGAAGAGATATTTATGGATATTGTATTGCGCTTTTTTATTTAATTATAGGTATTACATACTTTATTCGCCTCTATTTTATGTTCTATTTACCCCCAGATCAGATATTATTCGTTTTTAATCTTGTTTCTACTGCGCGTCTAGACCCTGGAATTCGATTATTTTGGCAAATTCATATGTCAATCGCGTTCTTAGGAATTAGTATTCTTATGATTGGAGTCGAAACCCAAGTATATACAAAATTTCATTATATAATATCCGCAATAACCTTGATCTTTACCCCCATTTTAGTCCTAGTTCCATATGATTTATCCCATGCTCTATATCTCCTTCCAATGGGAACTCCAATCGTCATTATAATAATCTATATCTATGTTGGATTTCAAAATCCTGGTTCAATTCGAAAAAATTCATCTGCAATAGTAATAGGATGGTTAATTTTTATATTAGGTATTTTTTTAAACTCAACAACTATGAGAAATACATTTAATCTTGGAACTTTTACAACCTTTAAGTTTGGAAATTTTTCTACTGATCCTTATGGAACAATGGCAATTTTGTATTCTCAATTTGAGCTTAATGGTGTGATATTCTATGTTTTCAATATATTAAATTCTGAATATACAGCAATTGTTCCCGTAATACTTGCTCCGATTTCTCTTATAACCGGATTCTTAATTCAAGCTGCAGGTTATTCCCGGAAGTTTGATTAATATCTATTTAATCCAATTTAATTTGATATAAAAACAAATTTAGGCTATATTAACGACTTTCCAACCATAGGTTCAATTTTTTCTCCTAAAAATTTTAAGATTGTTGGTGTTATATCAGAAGTTTTTGCAAATGGTATCTCTTTTTTCCCCAATCCTTTTCCAGAAATTATTAAAGGCACATTCATAGTGTTTCTGTGGCAAACATCATGAGAAAATAAATGATGGTAAACCGTTTTTGCATCAGTAACTGCAACTATATCATGTGAACGTTTGTTAATATTAAGAAAACGAGGAAGCTGATCGACGATTATGGGATTATCAATATGATATGTATGCTCGAGCCATTCGTCAATTGAATGAAATTGTCCATCCAAGAGCTTGCTTGCCTTCGGATCTTTTTCATAACCAAATAAATCATTTTTTTCAAATGAATATTTTGTCTTTCCGTTATTATATTCTATAATTCCTTCTCCATTATGACTTTTTAATTGAATAATCCCTTTGTCTTTCCTACAATCTCCATCACGATAATAAATTTGCTGAACGCCATCAAGGTTCAAAATAGTTTCAAAGAGATTTACTTTTTTGGGTCCATATTTAGTCATCTTTTCGTAAGAAGCTCTTTGTCGCCAATCATTTTCTTCCTTGAAATTAAAAAATCCGACGCCTCCAAATTCTCCCCAATAATCCTTGTTGCGAATTAAACCAAATTTTTCAAGGGAGCTATTTAGATCTCTTTATACATTGGCACTATAATTTCCATGATCTGAAGTAATAACAAAAAGTGTATCATCAAAATAATTATTTTCTTCTAATTTCTTAATTATTCGACCTATTTGTCTATCTACCTTTCTTAAACTTTTAAGATAAACATCAGATTCGGAACCATATTCATGTAAAATCACATCACTATCGAAATACCAAGCTGCAGTAAATTTCGGAGCTTCATTAACTTCAAAAAATTCTTTAGGGTATAAAAAACCTTTAATTACTGCTTTATCCAAAGATGTTAAAAACTCTTGACGATTAAACCCATAATCTCTAGTTGCACCACGAAAGATGAATTCAAATGCAGAAAAAGTGTTTCCATCTACTTTTTCATATATAGTTTTAACGTCCTTATTCAGATGGTCATTAATTTCTAAGCCAATAATACCTTTTGTATAATCAATTTCTGTTAATTCAGCATAATTTCTATCTACCCATTTGAGCAATGGGACTTCGTAACTATCTGGATATTGCCCTGTTAAAATAGTAGTGTGTGATGGGACAGTAATTGCTGGAAATGTGCAGATACAATTTTTACAATAAAGCCCATCAGCTAAATATTTAGAGATATTTTTCAAATATCCCTTTTCAACTAAATCAAAGAATTGGTCTGCTCTTACATCATCAATAATTAATAAAATTGCATGATTAAATGTTTTCATTTTTAGTCCTTAAAATTATTTCTTTATCTAAGTATTTTTATCTAGGTATTTTCTATATTCTAACATCGCTTTAATGCACCTAACAGCTTGTTGCATCGACGAAATCACGGGAATATTAAAAGCTTCGCCCGCGCTGCGTACTACGCTAGTTAAAAGGGGGCTTGCGAATGTGCTAATAATCTTCGGTTTATCCAATCCAAATTTAGCGATTTGTTTTGTATACATTTTAAACATCTCTCTTGATATAGATAGAGGATCTTCTTCTGATACGTTTAAAACTTGTTCTGGTATAACTATAATCTGGACTAAAGCATCCACATTTTCATCTTCTAAAACTTGTTTTATACTAAATGTCATTAATTCGGGTCCAGCTGGTCCTATATCTACTGGATTCCTTAATGCTGAAACCCAATTAAATTTAGGATACGCTTTTTTTTCTAATTTTTCAATAGTATCATCTGATAATTTTGCTAACTTTAATCCCACCCTTGAAATTTCATCACAGGTCAGAATTCCTAGACTACCGCTTGTTGTAATAACCGCAATTCTTTCTCCTTTTGGTAATGGTTGAGCGGCAAAAACTCGTGCAAAATCAAATAATTGATAAAAATTTTCTGCACGTATTACTCCAATTTGTTTAAATAGAGCATCATAAACAATATCATTTCCAGCAATACTTCCAGTATGGCTTAATGCTGCTTTGGACCCGATATCAGATCTACCATTTTTTACAACAATAATAGGTTTCTTTTTAGAGACTCTACTTAGAATATTTCTAAATCTAGTTTCATTTCCTATTTTAACACCCTCTAAATAGACTGCTATTACTTTTGTTCTCTCATCAGTCTCCAGATATTCTATAACATCTATTTCATCGACATCAACTTTGTTCCCTAAGGTGATGACTTTATTAAAGCCGAATCCATTCCCTCTTGCCCAATCTATTACAATATTTCCTAATACACCACTTTGAGCAATAATAGAAATATTACCTGTTTTCGCATTAGATAAATCTGAACCAGAAGTACAGAATTTTGTATATACATCCGTAACTCCTACACAATTGGGACCTATAATTCTAACACCAGTGTCTTTAGCAATTTTTGAAATTTTATTTTGAAGCTGTGTCTCTTCTTCACGTCCAGTTTCTGAAAAACCAGCAGATTCTATTATTATTCCCTTTACTCCTTTTTCGATGCTCTCTAAAACAACTTGAAGAACATTTTTCATAGGTACTAATACTAAAGAAAGTTCCACATCATCAGGAATGTCTTTAACATTTTTATATGCTTTTTGCCCGAGAATCGTTTCTTTTTTAATGTGAACTGGAAATATTTTAAATTTTCCGGATTTTATTAAATAATTAGTCTGAAAATACCCAAATTTCGGAGTATCTGTGGCTCCAATAATGGCGACGGATTTGGGGTCGAAAAAATAACTTAAATCACTTGTCAATTTTATCTATATACTCTTCATTATTTTTCTTATAAAATTTAGGACATCAAATTTTTCAACAAATTTATAATAATCAGTAAGTAGAAATTTAATAAATTTGGAGTGAAAAAGATGGAACTAAATACTTTTCAATGGTGGATTATACTGAATTATATCTTTAAATATCCACCTGAATTCGAACAAAAGTTCTTTTGGTTCATTAAAATAACTCCTGGAATGAATGTAGACATTGGTACAATGCTCTTAACCGAAATTTTGGTATATATTGCTACAATCTTTACTTTTTATCATAGCTATAAAAAATATGGGTTTTGGAAATCATTTTTATTCCTTTCCGGGTCCTTCGTATACACCGGTCTTGAAGAAACCATTTGGGTTTATGTTGGTTTTCAAGGAAGTTGGGGAATTCCGGCATTTCTAACGGGAACTATCTATCCCCCAACATATTATTGGAATTATTATAAAGCTCTAACATGGTTCTTAGCAATTCCAGTTAATGCTTGCTTTGGTTGGTATTTTATCGCTTACGGAACCGTATATCTTGTCGAGACAGTTATTCCTAAATGGGATGTTAACACAAATAGTGGTCTTTTTAAGATATCATTGGTTGCTGGGTTATTAGCAATGAATATGGATTTGTTTATAGATCCAATTATGGTGCGTAATGAGTCTTGGTATTGGTTAACTTCATTAGAGCAAAATTTGTACGTTTTTGGTATTCCGGTATTTAACTTCGTTGGTTGGTTTCTCTTAATATTTTTCTTCTCGTTATATTGGAATAAGTTAGTATCTTATGAAGAAAAATGGGGCCGAAAGAAGACAATTTTGGTTTTCTATGTTGGACTTGTAGGGTTGCTTTTTGCTACAATTTACTTAATTTTAATAATTGCAGCAACACTGATTCCACTATATGGAATTAATTTATCAATACCAGGAGCAGGAGGACTTATTTAGGAGGTTCAAAAATGAATAGAAAATATTTGCCAATAATTAGTTTGCTATTATTTTGGATTCCAGTAGTCTTATTAAGTGGAGTTGTCGGAGGCATAGGCATGATAAATATTCATGGTTTTTTCAGAGGAGAAGTTTCAGGTGTCACCCCTTTAGATTCAAATCAAAGTCTATTTTTACTGTTGACCCAAATACCATTCTTAATCTTTGTTATATTTGCATTTAGAAAAATTAAAAACGAAGATTAATAATATTTTCAATTTTTTTTATTTCTTTTTTTTAAAATATCGTACTTTTACTGATTACACTTTAAAATGAATTCAATAAGATATTCATAAAAAGGAGAAGATGACTGATGTCTGAAAAATTTGATGCATTAATAGTTGGTGGTGGTGTAGGAGGTTGCGCAATAGGAGCACTCCTTGCCTATAATGGTTATAAAGTGAAACTTTTTGATAAAAATAAAATAATCGGTGGGAGATGTACAACCTACGATTATAAAGGATTCAAGCTGGATTTGGGAGTCCATCTATTTGGAGTAGGTCCAAACGGTTATCTGGGTGATGTATTAAAGCGTATTGAAATGCCAGATGCGATTAAATGGGTTCTTTCTAAGGATCCAAGACCTTTGATGAATTATTGTGGTGAAGAATTAATTTATTCCAGAAAGGCTATGAGTCAAATTGCTGAAAAATATGCACCCGGAGAATTTGATAAGGCTATGAAATTCTTTGCAGATTGTCTTTCAATACGAAAAAAGCAAATCAGAGAACTGTATTACACACCCTTTAATGAATTTTTAAATCAATACACTACAAATAAAATTATTCATACACTACTTTCTGGAATTGTGGGACAATATTTTTGCGTTTTGCCTGAAAAAGCTTCTGCTGGAGAATTCATTAGATGTTTTCGACAAGTAGCCTCATCACGCTCCTCTGCTTATCCAATTGGTGGTTGTATTGCTATTCCTCAAGCTTATGTTGATGGGATTAAAAAATATGGGGGAGAAGTTCAATTAGATGCAAAAATTAAAAAAATTCATGTAGAAGATGATAGGGCTACAGGAATAGAATTGGAAGATGGATCAACATATGAATCAGATATAATCATTAGTAATGCTGATATTCAAAATACAGTTTCAAATTTGGTTGGAGAGAAATATTTTCCATCAGATTATGTTGAGCGAGTAAAGAATTTAACCTATGCTCAATATTGTTTAAGTATCAAGGTTGCATTAGATGAAAAGGTGACCGACCAGAAATTAATACTATACTTACCGTATGAATATAGTGAAATTGACAGAACTACAGGAGTATTTGCTGGTGAAATACCTGATAAAGTGGGAGGTATGATAACATCTCCAACTAATTATGATTCTAATTTGGCACCTCCAGGAAAACAATCAATTTTCTTTGGAACTGGGTGTTTACCAGGAGAAACAATGGAACAATACAAAAAAATTGGGGAAAAATGTCTAGAGTCCTTAAAAACCGTTTTTCCTACTATAGAAGATCACATTGAATGGTATAAAACAGATACTCCCACTTTAGTTGAAAGCTATGCTGGTGAATATGGGAACATTATCGGAGTTGGTCAGACTGTAGATCAAATACATGAACGAAGACCATCTCAAATTACACCCATAAAAGGTTTATATATAGTAGGTGCAGAGGCAGGTGGTCATGGAATTGGTGCTGAATTAGCTGCAAATAGTGCAATTGAATTGGTTGATATTCTTCTTGAAAAGACTATCCCGGCAAAATAAAAATTTTAAAATACCAAAGTAATTCTAAAATAGCTGATATAAATTAGGTTTAAAAAAGATTTAAAAAAATAGAATAAACACAGAATATAAAAAAAAGGGGGTTATTTTCCGTTTATTTCTTCCATTCGTTGCCGCAATTCATACATTTGAACTTTGTTGCGTAGACGGGAGCACCAGCAGCCATATAGAGGATTTTAGTTCTATCCTTTTCTTGTTTAAGTCTTTTTGATCCACATCTTGGACATGCATAAATTCCAGAAGCACCCCAAGGCACTGTGGTTGTTACTGTCTTTCCCGAAGCTTCTGCTTCAGCAATTTCTTCCGCAGTAGGTTCTGGTGGTCGCAACTGTTCTAATTCTTGTTCGAGTTCACCAATTCTGTTATCTGCTTCTTCTAATTTTGAATTCAATTCAGAAATTGTGTTATCTCGTTCACTTAATTGCTCAGTCATATTTTCTAGAGAAGCAAGTTTTGATTCAAGTTCAGATATTGTACTATCTTTTTCTTCAACAGCACTTGAGAGACCTTCAGATTGTCCAGCAAGTTTTTCTAATTCTGTAACTCTGGTTTCAGCAATTTCAAGTTTCTTAGCTTTTTCTTCAAGATCACTTATCTTAGTTTCCAATTCAGTAATCTTTCCGTCTTTATCTGCTAGACCTTCTGCTGATTTAGTATTTGCTTCTTCTAATTTCGAGTTTATGTCAGAGAGTTCTTGTTCTTTTTCACTAATTAATTTAGAAAGATTTTCACTATCTGCTTCTAAAGAGGTGACTTCGCTTTCTTTTGCTTTTAAATTTTCTTCAGTAGTGGCTAATTTACCTTTAACTTCCTCTAACTCGTCTCTTATATTGTTCAGAAGATTTTTAGTAGAACCAAGGTCTTCTTCAAGACCTTTATTTTTATTGATTTTATCTTCCAATTCTGTGTTTAAGGTTTCAATTCGTAATTCAGCTGAGCTTAATTTGGATTCTGTTTGCTCTTTCTCACCTTTGGTTTTTTCAAGTTCTGCTTCTAAAGTTTCTATTCTTTTTCTTGTATCCAATAAATATTGACCTACAACTTTTACAGCTTTATCTGGCTTTTCTTCAACTTTTGCCCATTCAATTGCCATGCTTCAATACCTCATTTATCATAATTAAATTTTATATTAATATCAAATGAGACTTATCATACTATTTGGTTTTACAATATTTATAACTTGACAAAAATATTTCGAAAAAATATCATAAATTTTTACTCTAGTAATTTCAAATTTTGGGTAATTAATAGTAAAAACAAATTGATTTTCATATAAAAAATAAAATTTTATTATTTTTTTTTATTCATATGAAATTAAATTAACATTTACTAAAAATAAAATAGAAAAAGAATTAAGAAACTAAAAAAAATGGGAAAATTTTAGTTATTTTTCTTTGGTCATATCAATTACACGATCTATTTTATGAAAAATGACTGGTAGTTCGCCTAATGTAACGAATTCAATTTTTGTTTTTACTCCAAATTCATTTTCTATTCCCTTTTCAAGTCTATGTCTTAATTCCTCAGTATCTTTTGTAGAAGTAGGGTCATATGTCGTTTTAATCCAGAGTTGATCTAATTCCCCTTTCTTATCTATAACAAATGAGAATTGACTTGTGTACATTTCAGGTATAGTCTTAAAATATTCTTCAATATCAAATGGGGTGATATGCTTCTGTTTTGCTCCTTTTACAGTTAATAGATATTTTCTTCTCGTGATTTGCCAAGCCCGTCCATGGGTTCTCCCACAATCACATTTTTCAACCTCAATTTTGCCAATGTCATCTGTAGCAAATCTAACTAATGGCATAGCTTCATGAATTAACCCAGTCAAAGTCAACTCGCCTAATTCACCAGGACCGATTCGTTCACCTGTATTAGCGTCTAAAACTTCTGTATAAATCATATCTTCCCACCAATGGAGACCATTCATAGCTTGACACTCATTTAAAACCCACCATAGATCTCCGAGTCCGCCATGACTATAATGTGCCCCTCCTAACTCATCTATAAAATGTTTCCTTAGTTTAGGGGTCATAATATCGCCGGTATGTGTTGTAATTCTATCAGCCATATAATCTTTTGGGTCTATTCCTCTATCTTTTAGTATTTGTTCGAGCGCCAAGCTTGCATCAACGGCTGAATATGAATAAGATGTTGTCTCTCTCTTAAAAAAATCGATGGCATCAATCATTCGGCCAACATCTAATGGACTTGGAAAACCTGTGCCCCAACGCTTTAGACCTAATAAATCAAATGCTCTATTTAGCCCTACTATATATGCATGCCAAGGGATAGTTAAGAGTGATGTGGTCATACCTGGACGAACACCAATTCCCCAAAGGTGTCTACAGAACATTTCAGTAATATTTTTAATATCTGTATTTGTAAATCCTATATAGGTGCTATCTCCCGAAGTTCCTGTTGAAATTCGATTCTCTATGGAAATTTTCTCTTCTACACAAAGTGTCTGGCCCCAAGGATCGCCAGTCCTATTCCTATTTTCTCTAATTTGATCTTTGTTATTTATTGGGAATTTTATTAGATCATCAAAATTACGAATATCGGCTGGTTTAAGAGAAGCTTCTTCCATTATTTTATGATAATAAGGAGAACGGTTATAGATTCTATTTATTTGTGCCCTTAATAGTCTTTCTTGAATTTCAATAAGTTCTTTTTTAGGAAGTTGTTCAATTCGGGGGTTCCAAAACTCAACCATTCTCATCACCTACTTTAAAAATTTTATTCTCGCAATTGTTCTACCACAATCGCATTTTTCTACATTTTTTGAGGCATATAATGGTCTAGGGGGAGTATATCTTATACATGGACTAGCCTCTCTAGTAATTGTAGTTACCAATAGTTGTCCTCTTTCCCCTTCAGCGACAAGCTCGTTTGTATTTTCAGGATCTACTATTTCAGCTATAAATGAATCTTGTGGATAATGCAGACCGTCGTGTTTTTCGCATTCACACGCATAAAATCCAGGAATGTTAATTTTACGAAAATTAAAGAATTCAGCGTTCTTCCACCCTTTCCTTTGTAATTTTTCAGCCCTTTTTGTTTCCCATATTATATCATGAACCAAGACTTTTTGATAATTTAAGAAATGTGTTGCTTCATCAAAACCTGCTTTTTTAGCATGCTTGCTAGCCGCCATAAGCATTGCGAAAGGCGTAATAAGACAATTTGGTTTTAATCTCATAGAATCAACTATTCGAGGTATATCAATTTCTACGGCAAGACCACCTAGATAACGACAACCTAGTTTTAATATTGCTTGGTAGATAGAATAAGTAATTGGATCCATTCCGAGGATAATAGCATGAACAAAATCTTCTTGTCGTATTCCACAGCCGACTAACATACGTTTCAAAATATTAATTTCGGCTTGAAAATCATTTTCACTATACCCATAAAAAAAAGGGGATCCTTCAACATATGGAAATTTATCATTAGAAAAGAGTTTCCAAATTTTATCCTCATCTATATTTTGCCTACCACCAAAAATATCTTTATTTTTAACAGTATTTTCTATAATAATCTCGTCAGTTAGCAATGGAAACTTTGTTAAATCCTCGATTTTTTTAATGTTCAGATCAGCTTTATTTTGATCAAATGATCTTTTATAGAGCGGACAGTTATTATAAACCGTATTTAATTGCGTTTTTAGCCTATTTAATTGTAATTCTTGTAATTTTTCTTGAGGTAATGTTTCAATATTATTTAATATCAAAGATTATCCCACCATTTTACCAAATTTTTGTTTTATAATATGAAAAATTAAATTGATTTTATATTATATAGTTTTTAATTTATATTTTTTTAAAAAAATACTATTTTTCTTTTTAAAATAGAAAATAATTTCACAAAAATATTCTTATATTGGTCAAATTTATTATTAAACATGGTTAAACAGACTTCGTTATTTCCTGAAGATGATATTAGAAAGAAAATGAGTAGTAGAGCTGTAAAAAAGAAATTTAAAAAATTAGTTAAAAAAGAAGAAGAAATTAAACTTTCAGCACAATCTAAAAAGCCGAAACAAGAGATTTACAAATGTAAATGTGGCTTAAAAATGCATTGGAAAGTCGCAGAGGGAAGATCTGATGGTTGCCCCCAATGTAATAGACACATTCCGCTATCTGAAATTTTTGAGGAATAAATTTTTCTAGTTTATTCACATTTTGTATGCTTTAGAAAAAATCCTTAAAAATTCTTAAAACATTTAAACTTTATTGGTATTCTTTCCTAATTTAAAAATATCAAAAAAAAATTAAAATTTTAATTAAGTCTAATCTAATGAAAAATTTATATGACCGCAATATTCACATTTTGGTCCTTTCAATCCTGGTGCATTGCAATACTTACAGGTATATTCTAATTCTTGTAAATTTCTCTGTAATGTAGTTTGACGTTGTTGATCTTTCAGTTTCGCTGCTTCTTCCTCTTTATCCTTTTTTCTCTGTTTTTCGGCACGTCTTTTAACCCATGGACTTCGAGGGTGTAAAAAATACCATAGTGATATACCAACAGCAACAACAATAGCTCCCACTATACCAGCAATTATGAAAAAATTAACTTCTTCTCGTTTTGCCATTTCAGCAATAATAAAATTTTTGATGTCATCTTCTGTAATATCGGTTATTCTCGTCACCTAACAATTCAACTCCTTTGAAAAACATTTGTCAAGTCAATAATATGATATTAATTTACAATTTTCTTTGATTACTTTATCTTTATTTTATAAATAAATTATTATATTAAATCTTTTCCTTTTCGAATATTTTTTTAAATTTTTTTCCATTTTGGGCATATAATTGAGCCCCTAGAGACATTCTACTACTTTGCTTCTCTGTATATTTCTTCTTGGGTTTTGCAGATACTCCTCCACCAACAGCTAAGGTCCCAGGTTCAATAATAGTCTTCTCAGTGACTACGGCATTGGCTCCTACTACAGAACCATCACCGATTTCAGTGTGTGGGAGTACTGTTGCGTTGATTCCAATTGTAATTCTGTTACCGATTTTACAAGGACCATGGATCATGCAATTATGACCTGCAATAACCTCATCACCGATTATTGCCGGGACAGTTCCTGGTTCACAGTGGATTGTAACGTTATCTTGAATGCTAGTATTTTTTCCTATTCGGATGGGGGCAAAATCTCCTCTAATTACTGCACCAAACCAAATATTTGATCCTTCACCAATTTCTACATCGCCGATTATTGTTGCATTTGGCGCAACGAAAGCTTTCTCATGAATTTTAGGTGTTATTCCTTTTGGGTTTTTTATTATCATTTTTATCGCCTTTAATCGCATTTTAATAATTTTATGATACTCAACTACCTATAAAAAATAAACTTAAGGTAATTAGCTTTTAACTTATCCAAAAAATACAAATTTGATAAGTTTTCAGAAAAAAAAAGAATAAAAATATATTTGGTGTTTAATCTGCAACTAATACTATACCGCCTATTACACAAGCAGCGACTCCAGCCCATACCAGCATAAGATTACCATCTGGAACCATGAAAATTGCAAGTAGAAAACCAATACCTATGTCTCGAGAAACAAACAAAAAGATTACAGCGAAAAAGAACAATTTATCCATCTCACTATTAAAAGTGAGGATTCCAGCTGCTGCTATGGCTGCTCCAGCAAAAACTAAAATTATACCAATTGTACTTTGTTTCATTTTTTAACCTCTTATAAATTTCTTAATTAGTTGTAATTATCTATTGATAATTTATTTTTATTTTATTGTATAATTTTTAAATTTTTTTTATAAAAATAATAAAAAAAGAACTTTTAATAATAACGATATAAGCAATATTCTGATTTTATTTTTATTTCCACCATTCATCGATATGGATGAGTTCAGAAGAATTTATTGTGAAATCATTTTTACCAAGATGATAAATTAATTTAGTCTTATTTAAATCATAACCATTCTTCTCAATAGAAAATTCTTTTTTTATGTAACTATCTAGAACTTTTCCAAAAAATACGGTATGGTCTCCCGCTTTTACTTTATTGATGACTTGACATTCTAAGAATCCCACACATTCTTTAATAATTGGTGGTCGAACTTTATTTGCTCGTGATGGTGTGAGTGAAGTTGTTTCAAATTTATCGACATTTTTTCCAGAGTTTCTTCCACAGAATAAAACTTCTTTAATAATTTCTCTAGTAGGAACATTAATTACGTATTCTTCAACTTGATGCAGTAATTTATAACTATGTCGATTAGTATTAGCTATAGAAATAGCAACAATTGGGGGTTTAAATGATACATTCATGGTCCATGCCAAAGTAATAATATTAGGTTTTCCCTCATTATCAATTGTTGTTACTAATACCACATTTCTAGGATAAATTGCCCTATAAGAGTCTATTTTTCTGGTTTCAAATTTCATTAATCTTCACCTAGAGCTTTTTGGGCTACAAGAGCTATAACTTTATTTCGCATATCTTTATTTATATAACAATTTAAAAATTAAAGATTTCGAGGTCAAAAAATAAAAAATTAAAATATTAATAAAAAAATTTACTTCTTTTTCGTTTCGTAGATGAGTCTGGCTAAATTCGTAAATGCATTTAAAACATTTTCTCCAGTTAGTGCAGAAGTTTCTATATATAAATAACCTTTCTCCTTGGCGAATTTTTCAGCTTCATCTTTTTTGATTTTCCGCTGATCTACGAGGTCTATTTTGTTTCCAACCAGCAAAACTGGAATCGGTCCTACATTTGAATAAAGTTCATCAACCCATTTCGGAATATGTTCATAACTGGCAGCGTTTGTAACGTCAAAAACAACCAAACAGCCGCGAGCTTCTTTGTAATACATCTTCCGGAGCCCTCCATACGCTTCCTGCCCTCCAGTATCCCAAACATTTAGTTTGGCAGTAATCTTTTCAACTCCTAGCATTGGATCTTCTCCGAAATAATCAAAATGAACTTCCTTTGAGCCAAAGTCTACTCCAAGAGTACTTTTTAGGTCCTTTTTAAAATAATCATCGGTAAATCTTACTTTAATCGCTGTTTTTCCTACGGTAGAGTCCCCAACTTCAATGATTTTATAATTGAAGACACTCCTTGCTACTTGTTGGGCTTCCTTTTTTGCCCATTCTTCGATTTTATCACCTTTTATAAGATCTCCTAAATCAGCTTCCAGATTAGCAGGACTAACTATTAAAAAATACCCTTTATCATATGTTTGATCTAAATTCTTTAAAGCATCAGTGTTTATTTCCTTAATATTTCCAGAAACAGGACTATTAAGAGTTATCATTCCATTTACTATTGCAATTGAAGCAAAAGGTTTTCCTTTTTCAACTTTATTTTTAGTAAGAAATTCTATTTCTTTGGGTTTTCCAATAAAATCAATTCCTAATTCATCCAAACCGATTTTTCCATTTTCAGAATTAATATAGACATGCTGGGTTGTATAAGCTAACTCATCAGGAATTTTATATCGACCATCGCCAACAACAACCATATTTTCTACTCTCCGCTAATAAAATTTGGTTAATTTTTTTGTAATTTATAGGATTTAAAATCAAGAAATTATATAAATTTTTTTTAAAAATTTAGGTTAAAAAATCCTTATAGCTTGAAATCATTAAATTTTAATAAAAATTATTCTTAACGTTTTTTATATTTAATATTTGGCGATAAATTTAAAATATATAGGATTATTTGACAATGAAAATAAAGGAGAATTTATTAAAGCTTAAAAATATTCTTTTATTAATTGGATTGATTTTTATTGCTATTGGAGGCATTATCACACTAAATTTCAATTATGCAGAATCGCCAGCACACGAATATGATATCGATCTATATACAATTGATCACCCAATTTATGATTTTTTACCAGTACGAATCGACTCTACTTTTTACTTCCCCAAAATGGAATATAATTGGTATTTATATTCCAAAAAAAATGATTTCAAAATGCCAGCAATAGTATTTGTTCATGGTTATGCTGCAGATAAAACTTTCTTTCGTGGACTGGCTCATGAGTTTGCAAAGCGGGGATTTTTTTGTATTTCAATTACCGCCAGAGGACATGGTGCATCAGGGGGAGTTGTCGGTTTGACTTGGGAGAATGAAACACTGACAGCCGTTGATTATCTTGAACGATTAGCGGATTCAGGATTTCCAATTGACAAAAGTCGAATTGGTTTAATAGGGCATTCAATGGGGGCATTTTCAGTCACTCTCGCAGCAAGTATAGATCCTCGAATTAATGCCACAGTGGCAATTGGAGGACCTTTAGTAAATATAACACGTGGTTTTGGTTTTGCTGGAGTATTATCATTATGGGAACCAGAAAACAACACCGATATAGTTCAGTTAATGAATTATTTCGATTTACGTACAATAACTTGTCTAATGCCGGGTCTTAATGTGTATATGCAATATCCTGTTTACATGAAATGGGCTCTTGAAAATGCGGTAATTCAAGGTAGGGTAAATAGGACAAATCCAAATAATTATCTTAATATTATAGGTTCGGTTGATGAAGCTTTTTCTGTCTATTCGGCTCAGGAAGTTTTATGGCATATGGGATTGAAGGGTCATCCTTATAACATTACCCACTATGTCCAAGTTTTACGAAACCATCTCTATGGGGATTTTAATGGGACCGCAAGAAAACTCACGGTCCTTCCTACTACAGATCATATAACAGAACATTTCCATCCGGCAAGTATCTATGAAACTCTTAACTGGATGGAGAAGTCTATGAAACTAACCCATCCCATTTATGGTGCGACAGAATATATGCTGTATCAAATTTTATTCCGTGATGCATTTGCTGAACAATTACGCTCGTCATCACCGATATTTATGAGTCTAGGATTGATATTAACATTTATTCCGGTTTCAATTTATCTAGGGAATTGGTTAAGAAGTAAATACACAAAAGCAAAGCAAGCAAAAGAATTGGATAATAAGAAAATGTGGCTAATGTTCTTAATTTATGGTATAGCATTTTCAATAATTTCTTTACTCACAATGCCAGTTATTCAAACTTTAAATATTGTTCCTTGGACCGATTATCTCGGTTTTAACATGCTACACATGTTATTATTCGTTCAGGCAATATTATTTGCTCCAGTTTTAATTGTTCTGATGTTACTTGAACGTAAGATATTTAATGAGAATTTGGAAGATTTTGGAATGCACCCAAAAGCCTTCCCTAAAAGCGCATTATATGGAATTTTACTTGCTTTGTTCATTTTTTTAATTGCAAATTTAGGATCTACACCCACTCTGTACAACACTCTCCCAACTAGACCAGAAAGTTTCCTAGAAATCTTCCTATACATGCTGGTCGTGTTTACAGTTTTGGAAATTCTTTTCCGGGGACTCATCCAGACAAAATTATCCCGATATGAAAAAGTTGAATTAAAATACGTTTCAAAAATTCTACCCGCATGGAAAGAATTCCTCCTAAGTTCACTGGTAACCAGTATAATTCAGGGTATAGGTTTAGGAATTGTTGCTTCTATGTTTGTTGATTCATTATCTTTGATCCCAATAAATACTCATACATTAAATCTTCTATTAGGTGGACAAACGCAATTAGTGATTCCTAATATTCCTCTTCCTTTGTTGATTATCGGTGATTGCATCGCGATATCCTTCGTACTTTCTCTTGCTATGAACTGGCTATATAGAAAATCAAGGAATGTCTTAGGCTTGATAATTTTTAGTGCTTTTATAATAAGTTGGGTTTCGACAGTTATAACACCTGTAATTTCGGGAAGCATAATTTAACTTCTACTTTTTTTGTTTCCAGAGCAATTAGTAACCATTTTCATTTTTTAAATAAACTTTTTTAGATTGGCTTGCTTATTTATAAATACAATTTTAATAGTAGGGTGCTATTTTGAAAGTTCTAAGTAAAATAAAAGAGTTAAATTGGAAAAAACTCAAAGAATTAAAGAATATCTTATTAATTTTCGGAGTATTAACTCTTTGTGTCAGCGGAGCTTTAGCTCTAAAGTTCAATGTTATTGATAATCCAACTTATGAATCAGAATGGGACCTATATACAATTGAACACCCAATTTATGATATTTTACCAGTACGTATTGATTCAAATCTATATATTCCTAAGTTTGAATATAATTGGTATTTGTATTCTGAAAAAAACGATTATAAAATGCCAGTTATCATCATGGTTCATGGTTTTTCCTGTGATAAAGAATTTTTTAAGGGGTTAGCTTTAGAATTTGCACGTCGAGGTTTTGCAACTGTTACAATTACTGCACGAGGTCATCATGGATCCAACGGAATCTTGGGCTTGACATGGGAAAATGAAGTTATGACTGCAGTTGATTATATCGAAGGGTTAGCAGATGCTGGTATGCCATTTGACATGGGGCGAATCGGATTAATTGGACATTCTATGGGTGCATATTCAGTTACTTTAGCTGGAAAGCTTGATGAAAGAATCAATGCAACTGTTGCTATTGCTGGTCCCACAGCAAATATAACTCAAGGAACCCTTTTAGACATTCTTTCAGGTGGAGAGGTTTATGGGGGATTCAGTTCATTACCTTTTACAATGCCAGGTCTAGTGCCTTATTTACAATACCCTTTTGGATATTCTTGGGAATCATATTCTGGAAATGCGGTAATTGTTGGCAATGTATCTAAGGATGGAAAAATATACGAGTGTAATAGTTCAAATCCAAGAAATTATCTTAATATTATTGGTACTATAGATGAAGCATTCACAGTATTTTCGGCACAAGAAGTTTTGTGGGAAATGGGGTTAAAAGATCCACCGTATAATATTTCAACTTATTGGCACGTTTTACGTAATCATCTATATGGCGATTTCAATGGAACAGCTAGAAAATTAGTGACAATTCCAATGACGGAACATGTGTTCGAGCCAAATCATCCCATCACAATTTATGAATCTATTAATTGGATGGAAAAATCTATGAAATTGGAACATCCAATTTACGGTTCTATAGAATATTTAATGTATCAAGTCTTATTCCGGGATTCTTTTGGTGAAATTTTGCGTGTATCAGCACCTTGGATAAATCTATTGGGAATTGCCATAATATTTCTTCCACTTTCAATTTACTTAGGAAATTGGCTAAAAAGTAAACATACAGAGGCAAAATTCGCAAAAGAAATAGAAAATAAAAAAATGTGGAAAATGTTTTTAATATATGGTTTAGCTTTCATTCTGATATCTCTAGTAACAGTCCCAATCATTCAATCACTTAAAATCGTACCTTGGACGGATTATCTTGGCTCCAACATGATCCATATGTTTTTAGTCGTTCAATCAGTTCTATTTCTTCCAGTTTTAATAGCTTTAATAATTTACGAACGCAAAGCATTCAATGAGGATTGGGAAGATTTTGGAATTCACCCTCGAGCGTTTCCAAAAAGTGCCCTTTTCGGAATTTTAATGGCTTTGGTTATATTCCTTATCATTAACGTAGTAATAGCCCCGACTTATTTCAATACATGGATTCAAAGACCAGAAAGTTTCTTAGAGATTTTTATATGCATGCTATTTGTGTTCTCCGTCACAGAAATCTTATTTAGAGGTCTTATTCAGTCTAAATTATCTAGATATAGCAATGTAAAACTAAGATTTGTTTCTAAATATTTACCTGCATGGAAAGAATTTCTCTTAAGTTCTCTCATAACAGCAATAATTCAAGGACTGGGATTAGGTTTGATGTTTTCAATATTTCTATTTAATACTTCACTCTTAAAAACTAGTTTCTCTTGGGATGTAATTGGTTTGTGCTTCGGTATCTGTTTTTCCTTGTCGCTCTTAAATAATTGGCTTTACAGAAAACAACGAAATGTCATAGGGATTATAATCTTTGCTGCCTTTATCGTCAGTTGGGTTTCCACTTTATTCCCTGCAATTTCTGCTCCATTAAGATATCTATTCTTTTAAATTAATTCTTTTTCTTTTTTTTTTAGATTTTTTAAGATTTAGACACTAGACTTTTAATTTCTAAAATTAGAGTTATTTAAAAGTTAAAAAATATTTACTAGCTTTTTCTGCACAAAATTTTAATTAAAGAGGATTATTAAATTATATGGAATAATTAGAGGAGTAAAAACCAAATAATTATTTTCCAAATATAATTTTCAATCAATAAATGAGAGGAATATAGTTGAGAAATGAATTAAAATGGGTAGTAAATTCCTTACGATTCTTTTCAATCATTTTTTTTATTGCAGGTATGGCAATGATTCTTGGAGGGGTAAGAGATGTTCGAGCCAATATTGATGCTTCAATATTTTTTCAATTCTGGATTAGTATACTAATAGGTTTCTTTATTTTATTTCTGGTAAATATAGGAGGCATAATAAATGGCATCTATTTTGTTGGATTTGCTATTGTATTTGAAATAATCGCCATTCTTATTTATATATATGCGACATCTGGTAGCAATAATACCGAAAAAAAAGAACTTCAGTATGTTTCATATATTTTTGTTTTTCTATTATTCATTCTTTCATTAGTTGGAATGAATTTGGTTCATCAAGGAGCGTATGCTGTTCGTGGGTTTGTAGATTTGATAATAATTATTACTTGGTTTTATAATATGTTTTTAGGTTTCTTAATGCTATTTATGGTAAACACAGCAGGTATCGTAGGTGGGACAGCTGTAATTGGTGCTGCTCTTGTATTTGAGATAACTGTTATGATATTAGGACTAATTCCATCTACCGATATTGAAGATATAAGAATGAGTGAAAGGATTCCAATTAAAGACACAATAAGCTATAAAAGCCAAAGAGAAATTATAGGGATTTCAAAACCAAATAAGCCACAAGCTGTTAAATATGAAGAGATGCCCATTAATCAAACATCAATTTCCCGTGAAACTATACCATCAGCAATTTTACGAGAAGGCCCCCAAAATCTATTTATAGCTACGGAAGGCATTAGTTTTAGTAAAGGGATCTGGGATTTAAGAAATAACTATGCTGCCACTTTGATAATATATTCTAATGGGATAATAATAAAACCAATAATTTCAATACTTTCTGATATTAATATTCAAATAAATCAAATTTCTAAAACAATTCAAGCCCCCAATATGCAAATTATTGAAATCCTGTTAAAAAATAATGAAAGATATTCTATACATTTTAATAAAATGGAACTTTTTAATCAATTTTGTAACATAATCTCTAAAATAAGAGGTGAAAGTGTTCCTGACCAATTACAAATTCGGAAACAAGAGAAAGAAGTATTATTGAAGAAACCAAAGTTAGAAGAACCACGCGACTATATAAAAAAAATTTCTGGAGTATATGATGAAATATCCTTTGAAAAACTAATAATAAAAACAAATTATAATGTTACTGAACTTGAAAATCTTATTGAAGAAATGATTATTAATGGTGAAATCCAAGCAAAAATTAAACCAAACTCTGTAGTTTTCTTAAATAAAAATGATATTACAGAAGAACGCAAATTGAAAAAAATGAATGATTATTTAGTAAAAGTTTTGAAAATCAGATTAGCTAAGGGAGAAATAACCGAGGAAGATTATGATAGATTAGTTGAAAAGATAAAAATATGAACTAAATCTAAACTAATAAAATATATATTCTTTTTTTCGATCATTTATGTTAAAAAGTGTAAATTGATTATTATAATAAAAAAAAATCCTGAGATTTAGGAATAAATTTCTCTAGCTTTTATTAAACCTCCTTTATTTTCAAAGGTATATTTAAATATCTTTTAATATATTATTGGTTGGATAATCCATCCAAAACTTATTTTAAAATATAACGTTGTGATCAAATGGCTCAAGCAAATACGGTCTTAATTGGTGGTATAATTGCAGCAATAGGTATGGCAGCATTTATACCGATTTATCTCATTTTCCAACCTCCCAATGCACCATTACTTCCTCTTCTTTTGGATCTTCAGAATAAAAAAATTGTTGTCGATGGTCTTGGACGACCAGTTGAAATACCTAAGAATCCTAAAAGAATAGTTTCTTTGGCTCCCTCAAATACTGAAATTCTACATAATATATCATGTGAAAAAAGTAGAGTAGTAGGAAAATCATTCTACTGTAATTATCCTCCGGAATGGAGCGATATTATGGTAATTGGTGATTTTATTGGACCTGATATTGATTTAATCTTTAGCGTTTTTCCTGATTTAGTTCTTGGTAGAAATGTACAACAACAAATAGATTTAATCCCACAATTAGAAGCTGCTAATATTCCAATATTTATAATGCCTATTGAGGATACTGTCGAAGATATTTTTTCTAATATGAATTTAATGGGATATTTAATCAATAAAGAAACAAATGCTTCTCAAATGGTAACTAAATTAGAAAATGCTCTAGAAAAAATTACTAATTCTGTTAATGGAACTGGAAATAGTACATTACTTCCAATTCGAGTAAAAACTTATTATGAAATCTGGAATGATCCGGTCTATATAGCAGGAGGTGGTACTTTTATTGGAGATGCACTATATAAAGCTGGTGGCATTAATTTAGGTTCTTTCTTCGCCGGATCTTGGCCTTCTTTAGATTTACCAGCTCTTGAATTGGCAGCTTTAAATCCTGAACATATTGTGATCCCAAACTGGTATAATTGGAATGATATTGATTCACGAACAGGTTGGAGTAGTGTTCCTGCAGTAGTAAATGATAATTATACAGCGATAAATTCAGATCTAATAGAAAGACCGGGACCAAGAATAGTCGATGCAATTTATATATTAGCAAAAAATATGGTTCCAAATTTATTTCCATGGCTTTAAACTAGAAAAATCCACTAAATCTTCTTTATGGGACTGAATGGAATAAATTTTTTAACCTATTAATTTAAATTCAGATGAAAATGAGTAATTCGATAGAGAATTCAGGAGAAAAGATTGAAAAAAAATACTTAAAAAGAAAAATTGTAACAAGAATTCTTAATATTTCACTAATTTTAGCGTCTATCTTTACTTTAATTTTTTTATTATCTGTTGGGGAATTGCATATTATTCCATATGACTTAATATGGTTATTTTTCATGTATCGTCTTGGTGTTCCATTTGCAGTGAATTTAATGGGAATGATTGCTTATTTTAACTATGAGTTTTATACTATTCTTGAAGTGATGAATGCTACAGTTTTTGATACTAGAATGCCAAGGATTCTGTTAGCATTTGCTGTTGGGATGGGTTTATCAATTACTGGAATAGTTATGCAGGGTCTCTTTAAAAACCCATTAGCCGATTCATATATTTTAGGAATTTCTTCTGGAGCTGGGTTAGGTGCCACTATTGCCATTACTTTTAATTTAGCTATGTTATTTCAAGTTTGGACCTTTACAAATATGTTGACATTTTATACTTTAGATGTGGGTTTTGCATCTTATATTTCAAATTTTATGTATAGTATAACTATTTCTTTATGTTCTTTCTTATTTTCTTGCATAATAACTTTTCTAGTTTATTATTTAGCTAAAGGGAGAGGAGAAATTTCAGTAGAAACCCTATTACTATCAGGTATTGCTCTATCATTTATTTTTGTATCCATAACACAGCTTTTTGTTCTTCTTTCACGCGAACAAATTCATCAAACTTTCTTATGGGGAATTGGTGGGTTCAGTGGAGCAAATTGGGTAGATGTAATAATTACAGGTCCTGTGGTTATCGCAACAAGTTCAATTTTATTACTTTATGGGAATGATATTAATGTAATGGTATTTGGAGATGATGTTGCTAAATCAATGGGAACAGATGTTCATAAATCAAGAAAAATATTAATAGTTCTGGTTTCTATAGAAACCGCGATATGTGTTGCATTTGTTGGTCCAATTGCTTTTGTTGGATTAATTTGCCCACAAATCATCCGCCTCTTAGTAGGAAATGATCATCGTAAATTGATGCCACTTGCTGCACTTTTTGGAGGATTATTTCTTGTTTGGATGGATTTTATTGCACAAACTATTTTAGATCCAGGAAATTACTTAAATGTTTATCTTAATAATTTAGTAAAAATCCATGTTGATAATTTAATACAGGATTATCTTAATAATATAATTAATATCCCCGTAGTTGGAGAATTATTAGCTAAAGTATTAAATAATATTATTCCTCAAAAAATAATGGGTGCAGATCTACCAGTAGGGATTATTACTTCCTTAATTGGAGGTCCATTTTTTATAATCCTTTTATTAATTAAAAGAAAAAGAATTTTTTTAGGTAGTTAAATGAGTGTTGAAATAAATAAATTAAATTTTTTTTATGGTAAGAGTCATACTTTAAAAAATATCTCTTTTCAAGTCGAAAAAGGTGAATTTATAGGTATTGTAGGACCAAATGGAAGTGGTAAAACAACTCTATTAAAAATAATTGATAGACTTTTAAAATACGAATCAGGGATAATATCGATAAATGGAAGAGACTTATATTCATATAGTTTGAGAGAGCTAGCGCGAACTATATCTTTTGTTCCTCAGACAAGTCATTTAACATTTGATTTTACAGCTTATGAAATCGCATTAATGGGACGCAATCCGCATATTGGAAAATTTGAAGTAGAAACAAAGGAAGATTATGAAATAATACAAAAAATTTTCGAACTTACTAACTGTATCGAACTTGCAAATCGAAATTTTAATGATCTAAGTGGTGGTGAACAACAAAAAATTATTTTTTCGCGAGCTCTAGTTCAAGAACCTGAAATTCTACTATTAGATGAACCAACCACACATCTAGATATCTACAACCAGATTGAATATATGGAATTACTTAAGAAATTTCAAAATGATGGGTTGACCATAATTATGGTAGTACATGATTTAAACCTAGCAGCTCAATATTGTGATAGATTAATTCTAATGTCCGAGGGTAGTATATATTCAATGGGTTCAATTGAAGAAGTTTTAACTGAAGATAATATTAAAGAAGTCTTTAATATTGATGTAATTACACATAAAAGTTACATTACAGATTCAATCCATATTGTTCCTTATTTGAAATTTATCAAAGAGACACATCCCGTTAGAATCCATATAATCTGTGGAGGAGGGAGTGGAGCAAAGATACTTCATCTATTTAAAAATTTCAAAGTTTCAGTTGGAGTATTAAATGCGGCTGATAGTGACTATGAAGTAGCTAAACTTTATGATTATCAGATTATTACTGAAAAACCATTTTCCCCAATCTCAAATGAATCTTATGAAGAAATATTGAGAGTTCTAGAAGATGTAAGATATATAATTTTTTGTAATTTTCCAATTGGTATAGGTAACTTAAGAAATTTAGAATGTTTGCTCGATTTAGAAAAAGAAATTATTATTTACGAAGAAACTGATATTGACCTTCGGGATTTTACAAATGGAAAAGCAAAAAAAATGTATGAGGAATTAAAAAAACACCCTAATGTTCGAGTCTTCAATGAAATAAATGAAATTTTCAAATTCATTAAATCAGAAATTAATAAAGAGGTGTAAGAATATTCATCATATAAATTCAAATAATATTAAAAATTTTAAGATTAATAGTAATATGGGAGCTAGAAAATTGTCAAATGAACCTTCAATTCGGACAATATTGAATAATTTTATTGAAAATAAGGCTCCCGGTCCTAAATCAAATATATTTGTCTTTCATCTCGAGCAAGCATTAAGATTCATTGCAGAAGGAGATATTAATCGTAAAAACAAGCCAATAGGTCGTCAAAAATTGGCAAACATCCTTGGCTTAGGTGCAGGAAGTATAAGAAGCTTATTAAAATTATTAAAAAAAGAAAATTTGATTCAAACTTCTAAATCAGGAAATGAAATTTCAAAAAAAGGTGAAAATTACTTAAAAAAATTAAAAAAAGTAATCCCAAATACCGAAATGGAAATTAAATCAGCAAATGATTTGACAAATTCTACAAACAATTTTGCTCTACTAATAAAAGACTGTTCAGAAAAAATTGAAACTGGAATGGTTCAGCGGGATGCTGCAATAAAAATTGGAGCAACTGGTGCTATTACGATTATACTTAAAGATGGAAAATATAGTATTCCACAAATCAAAGGTTTTAATGATCTCCAGAATGAATATCCCCAATTTGTTAAAGAATTAGAGACCAAACTACAAATCGAGGAAAACGATATTATTATAATTGGAACAGCTGATGATTCAATTAAAGCAAGAACAGGAGTTTGGGCTGCAGCTTATTCCCTGATATTATAATAGAATAAAGAAGTAAGTTTTTAATTTTTATATTTACAGAATTTTGAATATAATTGAATTTATTCCCCTAATCGCTCACCAATTTCAATACATTTTTGAACATCTTTTTGTGATGCTTTGGGTCCTGTCCATAAACTTCCTGGGGCTCCAGCTAGAATAGCAATTTTATCAACTCTTATATTAGAGTTTTTTTCCTTTAACATCTTCTCCATAATATCAATAGCACGATTACCTCCGACACCTGCATAGCAAGTAACAAGTCCAATTCGTTTATTATTTAAATCATCTGGAGTAAAATTTTTAATAAAATCTGAAATCTTTCTAGCGGGACCCCACATATGCGTTGGAGAACCGATTACCAAAATTTCATATTGCGAGAAATCTATATTATTGTGTTTTATTTCTCTCACATTAAAAATTTCAAATTCCACCTCTCTTTTTTCTAATCCTTTTGAAATATTTTCAACTGCTTGCTTTGTGTGATTTGTTATAGTATAATATATTAAAATTGCTCTCATTTTACCACTTCGATTTTAAATGTTTTTTCATATAATATTAAAAGTGTCTTAACTTAAATGAATGGATAGAAAATCATGCCGATGCCCTTTTTAGGAAAAAATCATCTATATTGGTGCAATAACTGTAATATTCCCATATTAGAAAAAAATAACTGCAGTATTTGCAATTTTTCCACTGAAAAAGTTCCTATAACCGCTCCATATGATGTTAGACCTGCATTTGATAAAGATTTGGAATTAATTAGAAGAACAATCGATAATCAATTTGGAAAAGGTTTGGGTCTAAAAGTTATTGAAGATCATAAAATAATCTTGTTGAATAAAGCACCTTACTTTGATCGTATGGATGAGATTATTTTAGATGGAAAAATTCTAGGAACTATTAGATATAATATTGAAAGGGCTCAACCAATATGGGAATTTATCCCCAGAATTGAGGGTGCAAAACGACTAGCAAAATTTGGATGTAAAAAATGGGTTAAAGTTGATGAGGACGCTGTAAAATTCATTCGTCAAGCTGCTAATGTGTTAGCTCCCGGTGTTATTGATAATGATAATTCTATAGAATATGATGAATATGTTATTGTAATTAATCCAAATTCAGAAGCGATTGGAATAGGTGTTAGTAGAGCTACGGGGAAAGAAATCCCAAAAAAGAAAAAAGGGATGGTTGTTAAAACAAAACGAGGAATTCAAGATGCAACATTAAACATCTTACCTTCAGGACAAACTTGGGATTTAGTGCTTGAAGCAAATAGTAAAATGTTAGAAAATAAAGAAAAACACGCTTTGAATTTAATTAAAAACGTTATTAAAAGGTATGATCTGCCAAAATTGGTCTCTTTTTCCGGTGGAAAGGATTCAATTTGTACTTTAATGTTGGTGCTTGAGAGTGGTATTGATTTTAAAGTTTTTTATTTAGATACTGGGATAGAGTTTGAAGAAACACTAAATTATGTTAATGAAATTATCCGAGATTTTAAACTAAACGATTCATTTATTTTGTGTAAAACTGATGAAGACTTCTTTAAAAATATTGAAACACAAGGAGTTCCTGGTAAAGATTATCGATGGTGTAATAGATTATTAAAATTAAATGTTATTATCCAGATGATAGAACAAAATTTTCCAGAAGGTATTATCACATTTGTTGGGTCTCGGAAGTATGAAAGTTTTTCAAGATATCAAGATTCTCTTAAAGGGCACATTGTTAAGAGTAAATTAATTAATAAACAGATTAACGTTAATCTAATAATAAACTGGACTGCCTTACATGTGTGGTTATATATTTTTTCAAAAAAAGTTAAATACAACCCTCTTTACAAATTGGGTTACGAAAGAATCGGCTGTATGTATTGTCCTGCAAACAAACTTGCAGATTTGGAAATTTTAAAAGAAATTCACCCCGAATTATATGAGAAATGGCATAAAATTCTTGAAAATCAAGCCAAAAAGTTCAATTATCCACAAGAATGGATTACAAAGGGGTTTTGGAGATATAATAATAAAGAAAAATGGAGATTAAACACTGATTATTGAATATTTTATTAAAAAATTATTCTCTAACATATTTTTTTTATGTCTCTAATTTAAGTTGATCCAATTATTTTGTACAATAGGGAATGAGTTCAGTAAGTAAAAACAGAAAATTATACAAAAAAAAGTTAGACAAATCTAGAGCAAGATTTGGTAGAAGAATTTACAGGTTAAAAATGACTTTCAAAAAAAATAAGTCTAAAACTTAATTTTTTTTAGCCAGATTATATGTTCATTTCCATATTAACATATTATTCTTAAAAAAAAAGATTTTAGAATTAATGGATTTATTTTTTTTTCTTATCCATAGAAGTTTTTGAAGTCTTTATAACCGTTGATTTACTCAATTTTTTAGAAATCAAGATTGTAATTAATATATTTAATGCAAAAATGGCACCAATAACTCCCAGACCAATGGGTGTTAATAAAAGGCGTAAAATGTCTCCTTCTCCTTGTGTAATTGGAATTAGAAATGGTTCCGTTGGTGCTTCTGGCTGAGTAATAGGTTTGTACGTATATAATCCCGCTAATCCCGTGTTATTCATGCCATGGTGAAACATCGGCCAGGGAAAAAGCGTACTATTGAGGTAACCTGCAAATTTAAATGCATGAATATTACCATCAAGCGATCCGATAACAACCTCAACCAATCCATCGTTGTCAATGTCACCGAGCGCGGGAGAAGAAAGCTCTACCTGGCTTCCTATGTTTATGGGCCACCCCGGCACGTTCGTCCCATCATTATTGAGAGCATAAATAAAATTATCCCAAGAACCGACCACAACTTCCACCTGTCCATCTCCATCAATGTCGCCAAGCGCGGGAGAAGAATCCACCCAACTTCCTGTGGTTACAGACCACCCTTTTACATTCGTTCCGTTACTATTAAACGCCGAAATGTTAAAATTATCTGATCCAACTACGACATCTAGCTCCCCATCCCCATTAATATCGCCGAGTGCTGGAGAAGAATATACAGAAGCTCCAGTGGATACAGGCCACCCTGGAACGTTCGATCCGTTGGCGTTTAACGCCCAAATTTGATTATTACTTGATCCAACTACAACTTCCAATTCTCCATCTGCATCAATATTACCAAGTGCGGGAGAAGAAACTACATTACCTCCAGTAGATACAGGCCACCCCGTCACGTTCGTCCCGTTACTATTAAACGCCCAAATGTTAAAATCATCTGAACCAACCACGATTTCCAGCTCTCCATCCTCATCAATATCGCCAAGTGCGGGGGAAGACCGCACACTATCTCCTGTGGTTACTGGCCACCCTGTCACGTTTGTCCCATCATGGTTTAAAGCCCAGATTTTATTATCTTCTGATCCGACAACAATTTCAAGCCGTCCATCTCCATCAATATCACCAAGTGTGGGGGAAGACCGAACTACTCCATTTGTACTCACTGGCCATCCCGACACGAGTGTCCCGTCGTGGTTCAAAGCCCAAATCTTATTATCATATGATCCGACAACAACTTCCAGCCGTCCATCCCCATCAATGTCTCCGAGCGCAGGAGAAGAGAGGACATCATCTCCTGTCGTTACGGGCCACCCGTTCACGTTCGTACCATCATGGTTCAACGCCCAAATCTTATTATCATATGATCCGATCACGATCTCTAACTCCGCGTCCCCATCAATGTCCCCGAGTACAGGAGAAGAAAATACAAAATTACCTGTGGTTACGGGAAACCCGGGCATATTTATTGTATTTGTAAGAATTGGGTATTCAGGGATTGCTATTTTTATGCTAAAGGTGTTTGATTGTGGTAATTGAATCAAAGGAGACGAATTATCCCTATATAATCCTACTGAAATGATGAAAGTTGTTAAAATTAATAAATGAGTGATTCTATTTGTTTTCATGAGTTTATTCTATCATCATTTTATAAATAAATTTTGTAGTCTTTGAGTTCTAATATCATTTGAATCTTTAAAAAAATCATTTTATAATAAGAAGGGTAAATAGGATATGAATAATTAAATTGGGTGAAGAAAATTTCTGATGATAAAATTATGAGCATGTCTAAAGCGATTAAGAAATTCATAAAAGATGGTGATTTGGTTTTTTTAGGTGGATTCGGAAATGGTGTCACATATTCTGCAGCTCATGAAATGATAAGACAGAAAAAACGGAACTTAAAAGTCTGTAAATGCGGTGGAGGAATACTTTTTGACCAATTAATAGGTGCTGGGGTGACCAATTATATAATAACCAGCCACTGTTGGAATGGAATAGGGCCACAACCAACATGGAATTTTAAACGTGCAATGGAGAAAGGAATACCCCAAAAAATAATCTATAATGAGCAATCGCTTTTTATGATAAATATGTCTTTTTTTGCAGGTTATATGGGTATTCCCTTTATGCCAATTCGTTCCATTATAGGGACTGACATATATAATCACCCAAAAGAAGTTGGTTTAAAGGCATCTAAGGTAAAATGTCCTTTTACTGGTGAAGATATATGTGTAGTTCCAGCGATAACTCCTGATGTTGGAGTAATTCAAGTACAACGTGCTGATAAAAATGGAAATGCTCAAATGTGGGGGCTTATTGGGGATACAAAATTTGGAGTTAATGCATGTAAAAGAATTATTGTTGCCGCAGAAGAAATTGTAGACAAAAAAGTTATAATGGAATCGCCTGAACGGACCATAGTATCTGGACATAAAGTTGATGCGGTAGTGCATGAACCTTGGGGTGGGCATCCTAGCAATATGCAAGGATTTTATTATACCGATTTAGAATATGCATTTAATTACACAAAAGAAACAAAAACAATTGAAGATTGGGAGCGATGGCTTGAAAAATGGGTAACTGGAGTAAATAATCGGCAAGAGTATTTGAAAGTTCTAGGAGAAGAAAAAATCGAGAAATTAAGAGCAAAAAGTATTATTCAAGGGGCTGTTGATTATGGATATTAATAAAAAGGAATATTGTGAAGAGTTTACTGGCTTCGAAATGATGTTAGTTTCTGCATGCAGACAAATTAGAAACAATGATATAGTATTTAATGCCATTCAATGGCCTTTTCTTGCTGTTCATATGGCAAAATTACTTCATGCCCCTGATTTGCTGATGGTAATGGAGGTTGGTATAATCCAAGATGAACTTTCACAACCTAATATTGTACCCTTTTCTATTGTAGATCCTGTATTGATTCCGAACTCATTATTTGTTGGCGATTCTCCAGATGCGCTATCAGTCCTTCAACGAGGTGAAATAACTCTTTCATTACTAAGTACATCAATAGTAGATAAATATGGTAATTGCAATACAACTGTTATTGGTCCTTATGAAAAACCAATTTATCGTTTACCGGGTGGGGGAGGTGCTACAGAAATTGCAGGTTTATCAAAGAGATTAATCTGGCTTATTGATGAGCATTCCAAACGCAGGTTAGTTGAAAAAGTAGATTTTATTACAGATCCTGGATATCTTACTGGGGGAGATAGCAGAATTAAAGCCGGATATCCTTCTGATACTGGTCCAGAAGCGATTATTACGCCTCTATGTATTATGAAATTTGATCCAGTTACCAAAGAAGCATATTTAGATGCACTTCATCCAAATGCGACTATAGAACAAGTAAAAGAAAAGACTGGGTGGGATTTAAAAATCGCCAAAGAAGTTAAACAAATTGAACCACCGACTATGAAAGAAATCGAGATATGTAGAAAGACCATTAGGGAAGCTATTGACCAATTTTATATATTAAAACCCGAATGGATCACGTATATAAATAAATAATATTATCTTTTTTTGTCAATTAACAAAAAGGTTGCAAAATTTAACAAAATCATTTTATTTTTCTTTGAATATTGTATATTAATATTCTTTTTATATTTTGGTGGATTTCTATGTCTAAACCAAAAAAAGACAATCTAAAAAGTCAGCTTAAAGGTCACCTAATTCTAAACTTGAAAAAATTTATCATATTTATAATTATTTTACTACCTCTCACTGGACTTTTGTTTTTCAATAATTATGGTCCTTGGCTAGATCCACTTTTTTCAAAACCCCCCCATCTTTCATGGAATCGTGATCCCCAGACTTCAATTGGTATTACTTGGGAAACTCCAATTCCAACTGATACTATAGTAAGATATGGTGTTACTCCTGATTGTAAAAATACTGTATCAGATTCAACTTTTTCTATGTTACATTTTATTAATTTGACTAATTTGGAACCAAATACAACTTATTATTATCAAGTAGGATGCTCATTTCCCTTTTTACCTTACATGATTTTTACATATACCTTTGAAACTGCCCCTGCTGGAACACAACCATTTAAATTTGCTATTATTAGCGATACACAACAAGATGATTTTGGTATTTGTCAACATCAAAAAGTAATTAGTAGTATTACAACTATGAATCCTGATTTCTTGATTCATACTGGTGATATTGTAGCAGATTCAGGTAGATTGGATCAATGGAATCGGATCTTTTATGAAATGACTTTCTTAACTTGTAATAAACCGATTATGCCTTGTCTAGGCAATCATGATTACAAATATGCTTGGATTGCAGCACTTCCATATCTTTATTATTTTAACCTTCCTAATAATGAGTTATTCTATTCATATAATTATAGTAATGCTCATTTCATCTCTCTATGTGTCGGATATAATGATGGCTTATGGTCTTTAATAGGCGATCAACGTGAATGGTTGGAAAATGATTTAGAAATTGCATCCCAAAGTAATGAAATAGACTGGATTTTTGTCTATTTTCATGCACCAATGTTTAGTTCCGGTGGTTTTGGTATGCAACCAGATTTAACAGTGCAATTTTGGGATTTATTTGAAAAATATAATGTAGATGTAATTTTCAATGGTCATGATCATGTCTATGAGCGAATGTATATATGGGGCAATCCTGGAATTCATAATATCGTATTTGGTGGAGGCGGAGGAGCGCTTGACGTACAAATAGGTTCAAATCCTTGGACTGTAGCCTCTACACTAAGTTATGGATTTGGATTTGTACAAGTTGATAATAAAACTTTAACTTATCAAGCAATAAACACGGAAGGGCAAGTAATCGATTGGTTTACTTGGAGTAAATAGGAGTAAAAATAAATGTACGAAATAAATCTAACATATTTTCTTTTTGGGACATTGATTTTTACACTAATACGTTTGATCGACATGCTAAAAATGTTTAACCCCGATTTTGAAGCAACAAGTAGTTACCAGAAAGTGTTTTATCTGTTAATGGGATTAATTTTTTTATTAAGTGGTATAAATGGAATTATTTTTCAATTAAAACTTGAAAAGATTATCCCAATTATATTTATACTGATCGTATCCGGGTTGTTCATTTCTGATACATTTGTTAAGCCATCAAAAAACTATTTGATATCCATTTGTTTAGGAATTGGTACAGGAGCTCCCTTAGTTGTTCCATTTTTTCATTTATTTCAAGATTTAAGATTACAAATAAACATACCATATCTTAGCCTCGTAGGAATAGGAATCAGTTTTCTTATTGGATTGGCAGTAGGGATATTTACTTATATTCTGCTTTATTATAAATATCAAAATGGTCTTGAAGAATTTTGGGACGGTACTAGGGTTTGGCGAATTCTTAATAATAAGATATTTATTCTCATTCTATGGATTCTAATCATTATCGAAACATATCTTCAACTTCATATAACATCTTTACTATCCATGTTTTACCAATTTTAAGCCTTTTTACAATTATTTCATATAAAAAAGGTTAATGTCATATAATTATCATTTTTAGATTAAATAGCTCCTAATTCCCCCAGAAATTGGAATAAATATACAAGCCTTATAAGTCTGACAATTAATTTTATTTATCAATTATGTATAGGTTACATAAGATTCTATTTTTTAATTCAATTAAGGTGAAAATAATGGCAAGTGAAGCAGCTGAACAAGCTTATGATAAATTAAGAAATATTGTTATGCTACCAAAGAACAAAAATTCAATAGATATTTTGAAAATTTGGTATACTGATGAAGATGCTAAAATTTTAACTGCAGGTCCTTTTAGAACCGTTACATTAGATAGGTATACTATCGAAAAATATGCAAAAAGGGCAAAACTTCCTGAAGAAAAAGTGAGAGAAACTTTTGAACGTTTAGCACATAGAGGGGTACTATTTTGGTATTATAGTAGAAAGGATGGGAAAAAAAATTACTATATTCCTCCACTATTCCCAGGCTTAGTAGAAGCCTTCATTATTAATCCTAATGTAAGTATAGATGAACGCAGAGCATTTCTTAAAAAGTTTCATTCAATGGAAGGAGAAGGTTTTCTAATGAACTTCGCTTCGGATTATAGCGTTTTTAGAATAGTTCCTGCTCTCAAACCAGAAGCTGAGGGTAGATTAATCCAAGTAGATGAGGCTTTAGAAGTTGATAAATCCCAAGTATTAACTTATCAAGATGTGACTAAAATAATCGAATCAACCTATGATATTGCTGTAATGCCTTGTACCTGTCGAATGATGTCTATGATGTTAAAGACCTCTCCCGAATGTGAACGATCTGTTGAGGTGTGCATGGTTTTTGGCTCCGCAGCTAAATATTTTGTTGAAGAAAATTTTGGTCGTCATATTACTAAGGAAGAAGCTCTGGACATTTTAAAACAATCAGAAAAGGAAGGTTTAATTCACTGCACACAGAACACAAAATTCAAACATGGATTTATCTGTAATTGTTGTACTTGTTGTTGTGGTGTCATTAGCACTGCAATAAAAATGAACTATCCGGAATTATTTCAAAAGTCTGATTATGTCCCTATTATTGACAATGAAAGTTGTAAACTCTGTAAAAAATGTGTAAACCTCTGTCCATTTCATGCATTATTTTATAAAATTGGTCCTAAAGAAGATAAATCAGAAGATAAAATTGTCGTGAGAGAACAGTCTTGTGTAGGATGCGGATTATGTGCATCAAATTGTCCACAAGAAGCCATAAATCTTAAAAAAATTAGAGATAATGTGCCTGCTGATACATTCATGGATGCGATCCAGCAGATGATGCAAGATAGAAAGATATAAATGATTTATATTAAACCTATATTCTATTCTTTTTTTTAACTCATTATTAGCTCAGTGAAAGTCTTATTTCCAATTTTAAGCTCTTCTGGAGGGACATCATTCCGGACTTTCTTCATTTTTATTGCGTTTTTTGCACAATTTGAAGCACAAACACCACATCCAATACATGCTTCGGTTCTTATAATGATTTTATCATCAGAAGAATCTGTTTCAAGCGGAAATTGATGATAAATAGCTTCCATTGGACATTTATTTACACAGACTTCACATTTTACGCATAGCTCATTATCAATAACTGGTTCATAATTACTTTTTTTAGTCACTGGAAGACCATATTGCTTCGTAGGACCTAATATTCCGCAATGACAACTACAGCAATTACAAATAAACATGTAGGATTCTGGACCAGTACAATATGTTGTGTTATGAACGAGTCCTGCCTTCTCTGTCTTTTTAAGGTATTCAATGGCTTCTTCTTTATTTAATGCTCTCCCCATACCTGTTTCTGCCATATATTGTGCACCTATTCCAGCAATAAAACAACCATCCTCCGCCTTTGCTAGTTTACATGGTTCATCATTTAATTCAGCAACAAGTCGACATTGACAAGTAATAACTGCAAATTGATTATGATTATTAATTAAGCGTTCAACTAATTCATATGGAAGGACTTGTGAAGAAGATTCAATATTTTCGTCTATTTCAATTAGTTTTTGTTTAGCTTCAATTGGAAGTAGAGGGCGTAAGAATGAAAAACCATGTTCAATAAATCGAAATGATAAGGATTTATCCATGAAATAACTCATTATTTTAGCAGCTTTCTTTAGATTTTCCACGGTGTCTTGACGGGCACTAAAATATGCCTCAAAGATACCTGGTGCAAGTGGTAATAGTCCATATTTAGAACCACTCTTACAGATAACCCTCTTTTTATGCATATTTTTAAGCATTTTTTTAACTTCTTGCTTTGGAAGGTTCGATTTTTTCACTAATTCTTTTAGAGGAATGAACTTATCGGCGGTTGGAAAATGGGAAAGAAGTTTAATCTCATCCTCATTCCAAAATATCTTAAGTAATTCAATTACTTTTGGATGTTTGGGAGCCGATAAAGGTCCCAATGTTAATTTTTGCCTAACAATTTCGTAATAATCGTCAATATTCATTTTAAATCCTCAATTCTTTGAATTTTACATTTAAAAAGTATAATTATTTAATTTAATAAAATTCATTTTATTATTTATTTATATCATTGAAATCGTTGGAGTTTAAGTTTTTTATAATCAAAGGTGTATAATATGGGAAAATTAAAGGGATTAAAACCTCTATTGATACTTGTCACATTAGGAATTTTCGCCCTTATTGTTTTTATTCTTAATAGTTTGTTAGGTAATAATTCTTCATTATTTATAGATAATAAAAACAGTCTTTATGTAGGAGGAAAAATTTGGGTTAGATTTGGAATTTTTTTGATAGTATTATTTGCATGGATTGCAATTTCTGTTCTATTAGGAATGATAGGACCAGGAAAATATAAATATCGTCTTGAAGATTGGGCAAATGAAAATTTATTTTATAAGGTTGATTATAACAAAGAAAAATGGAATGTGGTTTTAGACACACATTGTCATACAAGAAGAAGTGACGGGAAATTAACGCTTGAAAAAAATGTATTCTATCATCTGAGCGTTGGCTTTAATGCTTTTGTTATTACTGATCATAATAGAATGCCAAATGTTAAAGAAATAAAAAGATTGAATGAAAAATATAAAGGAAAAATGGTCATTATTCCAGGTTTTGAATACACAACTTTAAGGTTCCATATGTGTATAATAGGCATTACTGATTGGGGAAAAAAAATCCACCTTTATCCTACAGATGAGCAAATTAAAGAGGTTATTGAAGAAGCACATAGAAAAGGAGGCATTTGTGTGATTGCTCACTATCCTTGGTCAACATGGGGTGAATATCCTAAGTGTCCTGATCATCCAACGCGAGAACAAATGTATAATTGGGGAGTTGACTTAATTGAATGTGCAAATTGGGATGATGATAAAGCTCTTATTGATTATACTAGTTATGAATTTGCAAAGGCAAATCCAAATATTGGTTTATGTTGCGGGACTGATATGCATGAACCATTTAAGGATCCTCTATGTGGTTGGACCGTTTTAAAAGCAAAAGATTTTACTGCAGATGCTATTATAGAGGAATTAAAAAAACATAACACTGATGTAATTCTTCGAAATGAACCTGCAAGATATCTAATCAAACATAAAGAAAGTTTTTGGTATAAAATTCTTCGGCCATTTATTATGTTTGGTGAAAAATTTGAATCAATTTATTTAGGAGGAAAGATTTCAAATCTTGATTTTGCCGCGTTTAATGCTTGGCTTTCATATTTTTTCATAATATTTGTTCTAATAGAAATTGTTCGTTATATAGGATTCTGAAAAATTAATTATTGAAAATGTGGAATAATTTCATTAGCAAATAATTCTAGGGATTCCCAATATTTTCCTAAAAATTCAATTGCAAAATGTTCCACACCTGCTTTTACAAATCTATCCAATTGTTCAATAACGTCCTCTGGACTACCAGCAGCTGTAACATTAAAAACTGCTTCCTCAGGAATTGTTTTATACATTTCTATCATTTCTTGTTGAACCTTTGCCATTTCCTCGATTGATAGTCGAAGACCATGTTCAAAACTCATATTTTCATCAAATGGAATTTTATATTCTTCAAAAATTTCTTTTTTCATAGTTAGAACTGTTCCCATTGGTCTAATTACATTTTTAGCCCATTCAGGATTTTTTTTATCTATAACCATAAAAATTTCGTAAGCTTTTTCAATTTGATCAAATCTTCCGAATTTTTTCATATTTTCAAGTCGTTTTTTATAGAGTTTGGGGGTGCAACCAGTCGGTATCCAACCATCTCCATATTTTGCAGTTAATTCTATAGTTCTAGGAGAATTTGCTCCCAACCAAAGTGATGGCATATGGGGACTTTCAAGTGGAAATTGTAAATATGCATTTGAAAGGTTAAAGTAAGAACCTTCAAAATTTACTTTGTTTTTAGGATTAGAACTCCACAATTTTTTAATTACTTGAATAGCTTCCTCGAGACGAGTTACTGGTTTATCCCATGGAACATTAAAATTGACTATATTCATTCCTTCACCTGCACCAATGCAGCAAATTGCTTTATCATTAGTCAATCTATGTAATGTCGCCATTTCTAAAGCGATTTGAGCTGGATGTCTTCTATGGGGCTCTGTAACAAGGGGTCCAACTCTTAAATTATTTACTTTTGTCGCAATGGCACCTAATAACGTGAAAACTCCAGGTACTTCAGCTCGATGTGGAAACATATTGAGATGATCCATTAAAAAAGTGCTTTGATAACCCAATTTATCAACTAATTCAACTGATTTTAAAATATCTTCAACTTTATAACGTAAAAAAGAGAAATTTGTTCCATGTTGAATTCCAAAACTTATCTTGTCCATGAGATTTACTCCACTAAAATCTATGATCGATTAAAATCAAGAATAAATTAAATTTTTAAGTGATAACGAGTATGATTTAAACTAATTTTCAATGTTATATTATAGAAATAATAAATTATACAGGTGTTAATAAAAAATGATAACAGCAGAACAAGTTCAGAAAGAATTAGATAAAATTAGGCCGAGTCTTCAGATGGACGGTGGAGATGTAGAATTAATAGATGTAGAAGATGGAGTAGTTAAAGTCAAATTACAAGGCGCATGTGCTGGTTGTGCTTTTTCTCAGATGACTTTGAAAAATGGTATAGAAAGATTTTTAAAGGAAAAACTCCCTGAAGTAAAAGGAGTCGTTTCTGTCCCTCAATGATTCATAATTTAAAAGTTAATTCAATTCTGGACAAAAAAATTGGTTAAAACTACTTTTCTTTTTCTTTAATTTTAGCTAATTACTGTACATTACCATTTTTTCTTTTTTTAGAATTTATATCTTATACTATCAATTTTTTAAAATTTTAAACCAGATTATTTCATGTATTTGTATTAAAAATTGTGATTAATATGTCCCAAATTTATATTACTAAAATAAATGGTGACTTAAAAAATGCAGCTTTAAAATGTTTTGATGCTTTTGGAGGAGTTTCAAAATATATTCCAAAAGATGGGAAGATTTTTATCAAAATAAATGGCGTTCATTTTACTAAAAACTGCCATACTACCCCTGAATTCTTAGCGGTCATATTAGATCTATTGATTGATAATGGGGCTAATCCAAAGGATATTTACGTGGTCGAAAATTGTACTTCGGGTTTATTTACGCGATTAGTAATGAATGTTACTGGTATAACATCCGTCATTAAAGAAAAAGGAGCAAATTTCGTCTACATGGATGAAGATGAACCTATCATTATTCAGCTAGGGAAAGATAAATATGACGTGCAAGTAGCAAAAATAGCTTATGATGCACTAATTAAAAATAGGAAGAAAAATGTATTAATTCATTTACCAGTTTTTAAAACTCATTGGGCTACTAAAATCACATTAACGATAAAACTATCTTTGGGATATCTTTATGATGATTCCAAAGCCTTTAAACATCATTATTATCATCGTGATAGGCTTGTAGATATTTTTGAGAAATTTACTCCTGATATTTCTATTGTTGAAGGAAAATATGGGGTTGAAACTGGTCCTTGTCCCCCGGACCGCTGCAGTTGGAGTAAAGAATTTATTTATGATTATGACATTTTATTCGCAGGAACTGATGGGGTGGCATTAGATGCAGTTGGAGCAAAATTATTAGGATTAGATAATTTAGAAGTCGATACAACACGAATAGCTCATGAAAGAGGTCTCGGGATGGGTGATTTCAATAAAATCGATATCATATATGATGGTAATGTCGATGATTTAGTTCAAAAAGTTCCTTGGCAATTTTATTACCTTCGAAACAAAGAACGTTGCGTCCCTCCTAATGTTAAATGGGTTACTGGGCTAAATGAACATGGAAAAGATGTTAAAATAGTATGTCATGATGGATGTTTTGGATTAACATTAGTCTCTCAAGAATTATTTTATCAAGATTATGGTGGAAAAGGAAATTATACACTCATTTTTGGAAAAGATATTAAAAAAGAAGAGCTTGAAAATCTAACTGAACCGATCCTTTTAATGGGAACATGTGCTTCAGAAAATCTTGGAACTTATCTAAAAGAAAAATATAAAGAAGTTTGGGATTACGATTCTTGTGCTAAATTAGGCGATTATGCTGAAGCAATTTTAAAAGCAAATGAGATTGATCCCCTTTCTACATTACCATTTGATCCCAATATTGCCCTATTTCACTTAATGATGGCATCTACTCACGGAATTAGAGAAAAAGCTATCATAGCAATAGATGTACCATTAGAAAACCTTATTGATATCATTGCTGGGAGCACAAATAATCTGCCTGATGAATATTTTGAGGATAAAGAATTTGAAGACGCCTTAAAAGGATTTATTAACCACGAAAACCCAAAAATAAGAGCTAATGCACAAAACTTGCTTACTAGTGTAATAAATAACAAAAAATTGGCAAAATTTAATAATCTATTCAACATAGGCTTAGCTGATAATAATAAAAAAGTAATAAAATCATCTTTAAAAGCTATAAAATCTCTAAAAGATAAGAAAATAATAGAATCATTTGTTCAAAAAATCCAAGAGCTTTCCAAAAGTCAGGAATCTTCTATTCAAAAATTAGCAACTAAAGTCCTAGAAAAAATATAGGGATAAACTTGGACTTCAGACTAAAAGTAAAGGAAGCATACGATCGAATTTCGGAAAAATATGACCAAATTAGACGCCAACCCTGGAAAGATTTAATTAAATTCATTGAAGAAAATCAATTTCTAGCGGATTGTGGTATCTTATTAGATTTAGCATGTGGAAATGGGCGACATACAAATTTATTAGCTGATGCATGTGGTCTCTCTATAGGATTAGAATTATCTGGTGAATTATTAAAAATTGCAAAATCAAATTATAAGACTCATAATACATGTTTTATTAATGCGGATGCACTTTATTTGCCGTTTAGAGATAGATCTTTTTCTAATATCATCTATATAGCTGCCATCCACCATCTTTCCAATACAACACATCGTGAGAAGTCTCTCTTAGAGCTTAAACGAGTTCTCAATCCAACTGGAAAAGCTATTATCACAGCTTGGAGGCGTTTTCAAGAAGAATTCATTATTATTTTTTTAATTGACCTCCTATTTTTGAACTTTAAGATGCGAGGATTGGAATTCGGAGATATATTCATCCCTTGGCATGGACAAGACAAAAAAGTGATTGCAAACCGTTTTTACCACCTTTTTACAATGAGAGAGATGAAAAAAATCTTAAATAAATCTAAATTGAAAATATTAGAATGTAAATACTTTAGTGGTAAAACTGGAGTAAATAACATTATTACAATGTTCGAAAAAAAAATTAAATAATAAAAAAATTGAAAGTCTAGTTCTAAATATTATATGGTTTTTGAGAGGTAAGAAAATTGTCGATTCAAGACCCGCTACAAGAGCTTTTTCAACTAATTAGGAACCTCAAATCTTTTACTAATGTAGATACTGATCCTATATTAGAAAAAATTAAATCTCTCCTTGAAAGAATTTATGATCTTTTCTTAGGTCTTCAAGGATTTAATCGGAAAAAGCAATTAGCGATTTTAAGACTTGCACATTTATTTCCTGAGACTTTGACCACTGTTGAATTACGAGAAATTATGGAATACTCCGATAAAACTTCTTTATCCTATGTTCGTAACGAATTAAAAGATTTGGAAACTGCAAACCTTATTGTGGTAAAAAAATATGCTGATAAAAAACTTCCATATCAAATTCAAATAAACCATAAACATCCATTAATGAGTGTTTTAATTTCACTTAGTAATTTTGGGAAAGGTTATAAGGATTTAATTAAGGATATGGTGAAGAAAGATGAGTGAAGACCCAGAACTCAAACTATTTCCACGAAAAATTCGAAATTATCTCATTATGCGTGTCACTATAATATATATTATCGTGGGGGGAGTAAGTATATTAATGGGTTTTGCTTTTGACGATTTAATTTCTACTTCATTTGATCCTAACATAGGACCACTTGTATTAACTCTAATTATTATTGGTTTTGTGTTTGGGATTAACTTATCACTCCAAGCATGGACTCAATTTTACCCATTTCCAAAAGAACTCGAAGATTTGATTAAAAGAGCAGGTCTAAAAGTAAGAAAAAAGAAATTTTATCAATTTGGTTTTTTTAGAAGAACACGTATTTATCCTACAGAAAATACGTTTATAAAAATTGGATTAGAAGTAAAATATTTTCCTTTTTTAGAATTAAGGAAAGGAACATGTAAAATAAACATGATAACACAAAAATTGTGCGATGCAAGTGATCCAATTTGTAGCAGAATAGTCCAAGACATTGCAGAAAAAAATTTATTAGCTTGGAAAAATCCAAATGAAATCCGCAAAGCTCGAGTTGTTAATAAATTAGGAGAATTACATTTCAAAACCTCTTGTAGCCCTGAAGAGGCTATAAGTCGTTTATTCCAAATGAGTAAAGCGATCAAGGAATGGGAAGCAGCAATATCAAAAATAAGCAAACTAGTGACTAGTTCTGATATTATTTAATCTTTTTTTGGATCCTAATTATTTTAAATTTTCCAAAACATTTTCAATATTATTAAATATTTCCTCGATTTTCCCAATCCCATTGATTTCTTCCAATAATTTTTTTTTCTTGTAGTAATTTATAAGTGGTTCTGTTTGTTCATGATAGGTATTAATTCGTTTTATAACAATTTCTTCTTTATCATCTTCCCTATGAATTAAAGAAGTTCCACAAATATCACAAATACCCTTTTTTTTAGGGGGTACAAATACTAAATTATATAATTTTCCACACTTGGGGCAATTTCTCCTACTAGATAGTCTATTTACTAATTCTTTGAAAGGTACATTAATATATAAAACTATATTAATTACGTCCAATTTATCTAATTCAAATGCTTGAATTAATGTTCTAGGAAAACCATCAAAGACATAACCATTCTTATAGTCAGATTTTTCTAATAATTCTTTTATTATAGCGATTACTATATCATCTGGAGCTAATTTTCCATCATTAATATATTCCTTTACTTTTTCCCCTATCTTAGTTCTTTCTCTAATTTCCTTTCTTAATATATCACCAGTTGATATTAGTGGAATATCATATTTCTTTGATATTTTCTTTGCTTGCGTACCTTTGCCAGCGCCTGGTGGTCCTAGCATGATAATTTTCAAATTAATTTACTCTTTAAGTTGATTTTTTCTATTTAAAAATATTAAAAAAAGTGAATTAATTCAATCTGTCAAGAGCTTTTGATATATCACTGGCTATTATGTCAATGCTTCCTGTACCATTAATATCTTGTAATAAATTCTTCGTTCTATAATATTTTATTAGTGGTTCAGACTGATTTTGATATGTTTTAATTCTATTTCTTACGACGAGCTCTTGATCATCATCCCTTTGAACTAATATATTCATACATGAATCGCATATCCAGTTACCTTGAACTTTCTTGTTCGGTGGTGTATATTTCAAATTATAAACTGCTCCACATTTAGGGCAACTCCAGCGACCAGCAAGTCTATGCACAAGTTCCTCAAATGGAACATCGATGAAAATGACTATGTCAATCTTCTCAATTTTATTTAATGCTTCTGCTTGATGTATAGTGCGAGGAAATCCATCCAAAATATATCCATTTTTACAATCCGGTTGATCTAATCGTTCTTTTATAATCCCAATTACCAATTCATCAGGGACTAACTGTCCTGATTCCATATAACCTTTTGCCGTTTTTCCTAATTCTGTTCCTTCTCTAACAGCTTGGCGTAGCATATCTCCTGTAGATAAATGAACAACATTATAGTTTTCAACTATTTTTCTTGCTTGAGTCCCCTTTCCAGCTCCAGGTGGTCCGAGTAATATAATTTTCATTTGAAATCCTCTTTTTTTATAGTAAATTAATTAAATTTATATAATCAGATGAAAATAACAAAATAAATTTTAAAAATCTTTGTTTCTAACAAGGTAATTTACGTGGAAATTTTTGCTCATCTATTATGGACATACATCATTCTATATCAGCCAGATTGGAAATTATTACTTTTATTGGAATTTTTTGGTATATTTCCTGATTTAATCACATTTTTCCCTATTGCAATTGATGATATTTCAAAAAGGAAAACTCGTACAAAAATCGATTTATCAGATCCTTCAGAAGTTCCTAATTTTTTCTTTACATTATATAATATATCCCATAGTTTTGTTACTTTTGGAATTTGCTTCTTGATATTGTACATTTTTTTTGGTAACCTTGCATTCATTATAAGTTCTTGGGGAATGCATATTCTTTTTGACATGTTCTCCCACAGCATACCTAAAGATATTGTCCAAACAAAATTTTTGTACCCTATTACTCACTTTTCGTTTAAGGGTTATAGTTGGCAACACCGAAATGCTCTAATCATTAATTATTCCCTTATAGCAATTGGCTTAATTCTTCGAATATTCTTTGTTAAAAACTATATTGACTTTGGAATATGTCTATCTTAAAAGCAAGGATATTAAAAAAAAAGAAAAAAATGGCATTTATTATTCTGATTCCTTGAGGAAACATAACGCATTAATAACATTGATTATTCCAAGAGGAAGTAAACCAAGAAGAATATATAAATTATAGATATCACCGATTTCTGGGTCGATAAATAACCAATCTATACCAGTAAGAACAGTTCCTGTTGAGAAACCAAAGAAGGAAGGTGCATCACTTAATCCAGAAATAGAGAGATATGCTCTTTTCATTGAAAACGATAATTGTGCAGCCCTTGCATTCCAATAGATAGCAAAAGTTAAAACAAAAAGAATAATAGCTACTATTGTTAATAATCCCGCAATAAAAGATAGTTGTTCGTTGCTTTTCTCACTTTTTTTCCATATAGAATTAAAACCAAGAGTTGTAAAAACTATAGTAACAAAAATTGCTGAGATTCCAAAAGTACCATGAATGCTAAAATTTATTTCGGTATATTTAAACCCAAAAATCTTTCCAATGGGTTTAAGTGTTTCACTTACGTAACCCACATAAGATAACAACAAATGGCTTGCCATATTCCATAATCTTAGAGCATTATAGGAAAGTAATAAAACAACAGTTACTATAGAAACAATAAAAATGCCCCAAGCAACAATTTGATTGATGTCTTTATAGTAATCATAAAGTCCGATTCCCATTAGTATAAAACCAACACCGATTAATATGAATTGAAGAATAACCATTGGGATACTTGTTCCTGCTCCGAGAAATACAAATTCAACTAAGACGGCTAGAATTAAGTAAGCAGAAATTAAAAAACATCCAATTGCAGCGAGAAATAATTTATTTTTTAATTTTTCAGCCATTATAATACACCCAAAGATATATTTGTTTAATTTATATTAGGGAAATTTTATTTAAAATATTGTAGTTTTATCAAATATTATACAAAATTTGGAGTTCAGCTGTGTCAGACCAAAAATTCTCTGATTGGGATTTTAAAGGAGTAGATACTAAATATTCTACCCACGGAATTCATTATTACCCAGCCAGGATGATCCCACAAATAGCTAACCGTCTGATATGTAATTATTCAAAACCTTATGATTTAATCCTTGATCCATTTTGTGGATCAGGGACTGTATTATTAGAATGTAAATTATTAAATCGAAATTCAATTGGATTTGATATCAATCCACTTGCTTATTTGTTGTCCAGTGTCAAAATAACTCCTCTGACCAATTTTGATTCAAAATTTCCAGAATCTATTTTTAAGAAATTAAAAATTAGAATCCCAGAGAGAGAAATGAATAAATTTTTACCTAAATTTAAAAATTTAAAGTACTGGTTCACCGAAAAATCAATAAAAGCTCTGTTAATTATTAAATATTTCTTATTTACTGAAAGTTTACCAAGAAAAATTTTAAATTTTCTCAAAATATGTTTTTCCAAGACTGTCCAAGAGGTTTCTAAAGGTGTATTCGATGGGAGCTCTACTCATTTAAAGAAAAATTTACAGAATTTTTCTCCAAATGTATTTGAAGTTTTTAAGAAAAATATGATTGAAACGCTAGAAAAGATGAAAGAATTAAAGGAATTAAATAATTCATTGGAAACTTTAGCACTATCTTGTGATTCAAGGAATATTCCTTTAAAAGAAGATTCAACGGATTGCATAATTACTTCACCTCCTTATGGAGAAGAACAAAATACAATTGGTTATATGAGATGGACGAAATTTTCGTTATATTGGTTAGACTATACTCCAGATGAATTACAAAAATTGAAAAAAAAGACGTTAGGATCAAGGAGCAATAATGAGATTTTAGTTAGATCTAAATACCTGCTTGATTATATTAACACTCTTAAAATATCCGAAAAAAGAATGGAATATGTTAAATCTTTTTTCTTTGATTATTTATTATGTCTAACGGAAATGTTTCGTACATTAAAACCTAATAAATTTTGTTGCATTGTTATCGGGAACAGAACAATTGCTAAAAAACCATTATTTTTAGATAGAATAACCCTTGACTTGACTGCTAGTATCGGGTTTGAACATGTGAATACATATTTCAGACAAATTCCTACAAAAGCAATTCCTTGGAAAGGAATTTCTGGCAAAACAATTAAAAAAGAAAACATAATAATTCTAAAAAAACCAAAGAGAATCGATTAAAATTATAAATTATTAAAGAGCTTTTTTTAATTTAATATACCCTTGTTTTTGATATTGGCGAATAATTTGATTTACATACAATCGAGTCTTGTTACTCTCTTTCATTATATATTCAACATCATTTTCCCCATTACATAAATTCAAAACAGTGGCATGTTCAATTGGGATTTTTATTTCACCTAAATCTTTTACTAATAAGGGCACAAATTTACTTTTTTTCTTTTTAACTTCCACTTGTTCTTTTACTGGAGCTTTTTCAATTTCCTCTTCAATAGGCTTTTTAATATCGCCAATACTTGAATCAATTTTGGGGATATACTTATGCATAATAGGTTTAAATGCTAGAAGTTGTCCTAATGCTCCTTTTTTGGTATGTAGAATAACCATCGCCTTTTCACTGATTTTAAAAAAAATCATATTTATTCCACTTAGTGGGACTGAATGATCCCCTACTTTGAGCATTGGATAAGTCGTAGCCAAAAAATCTTTAATTAAATCCGTATATTCCCCCAATTCAGAATCAATGTAACATATTTCTCCATTTGCATTCACGATAGCACAATATGGTCTTACAGTTAATAATGCACCTAATTCTGAAGCAATTTCCCTTGAAATCTTGTAAAATTCTGACATTTACCAATCGTCAAATAAATGAGTTTAAATTTATTAAAATAATGAAAACTAATTGATATATGAATTTTTATAATCTTAAATTAAAATTTCACTTTATTAATTTTGCAAGAATATTAGGTTTGGTTGGAAATAATGAATGTAAAAATAATAATGAAAGAAGAAATCCAGTTTAAAGATTGCATATTTATTACTGGTTTCTATGGCCTTGGCGCTACAGGATATAAATAGTTTTTCTGTTTACTTGAAATATCGCCATCCGTCATATGGTCGAAGCCTTAGATGTAAAAAGTATTGGGTATATGGAAACTGATCAGCTTCCAAGTTTCGTTAGCCTTGAAAATAATCGCCTCTCTTTGCCATTTGAATTTTTTAAATATGAAAATTTGGTGATTTTTCTTGCAAAGGTTCAACCTGCCCAATCGGAAATTAATGAAATAACCAAAACACTTGTCAATTGGGTTGTTACAAATAAATTTTCTGAAAGTATCTTAATTGGTGGTTTGGATTCTAAATTAAAAGAAGAGGATGATGAAACGCATAAAATTGTGCCTACAAAAACATTCTCAAATCCCGAGAGGATAGGGTCTAACTTAGATAAAGGATTATTTGTAACTGGTCCACTAGCTCTTATGCTCATATATTTTGAAATGATGAATTTTCCTGCATGTGCAATATTACCCTACTGTGAACGTGAACGGCCAGACCCTCGAGCAGCAGCAACCGCAATTCAAATATTAAACAAGCTATATCCAAAATTGAAAATCGATTTGGAAAAATTATATGGCGATGCTAAAAAGATTGAAGAAGAAATTGGATTAATACTTAAACAAGAGCGAGAAATGAGAGAACGTGAAGAACCTGGTGGGATGTACGTATAAACAAAAATTTTTTTAATTTGTAAATTATTAAGAAATAAGAAATGAAATTATTTAGGATATGATTTAATGGAAGGAAAAAAAAAGCGGGTTACCAGATCTAAAATTGTGTGCACTATAGGACCCGCTAGTAATTCTGAACAGATGATTCGTGAATTAATTAACGCTGGCATGGATGTAGCTAGATTAAATTTATCCCATGGAACACATGAAAGCCATACAGAAACTTTTAATAGAATTAGGAATGTATCAGAGAAAATTGCCATTTTATTTGATATTCAAGGTCCTAAAATTCGTATTGGAGATATTAAGGACAAAAAAACCTACTTTTTAAAATTAGGTGACCAATTTACACTAACATCGAGAGATATTGAAGGGAATAACGAAATTGTTTCAGTAAGTTATAAGAAATTACCTGCAGAAGTTGACCCTGGAGATTTACTTTATATTAATGATGGGCTAGTTGGTCTTAAAGTTTTAGAAGTTACTAATGGAACTGATATTAAATGTGAAGTTATAACAGGTGGGGAGATATCAAGCCATAAAGGTATTAATGCTCCAAACGTTAAAATTACTGCAAAGGTTCCTACTGAAAAAGATATCGCAGATTTAAAATTAGCTGCTAGGTTAAAACCGGATTATATAGCTGCTTCCTTTGTTTCATCAGCAAATGATGTCGAAAATGTTAAAAAAGTGATACTTGAGGAAGGGATTAGTGTTCCTATAATAAGTAAAATTGAACGCCCTATTGCAGTAAAAGATTTTGATTCCATTTTAGAGGCTTCTGATGGAATTATGGTTGCTCGTGGCGATTTAGGAGTGGAGGTGCAAAGCGAAAATGTTCCTGGTCTCCAAAAAAATATGATAAGGAAATGTAATCGAGTCGGAAAACCTGTAATATGCGCAACACAAATGTTGGACTCAATGCAATGGAACCCTATACCTACCCGGGCTGAAGCTAGTGATGTCTTCAACGCCATTTTCGATGGTGCAGACGCCGTTATGCTTTCTGGAGAAACAGCGGTCGGAGATTATCCTTTAGAATCAATTAAAATGATGGAAAAGATTATTATCAATGCCGAAAATTCCATGCCTCCACTAGATTTATATCAATATGATTCTAAAAGCCCATCAAATTCTGAAATTCTTGCCCATGCAGGATTAGTAATATTAAGACTAATTGAACATCATAGAAAATCAAAATTAGACGCCATAGTTGTCATAACTCGTTCGGGCCATACTGCAAAAATGATTTCGAAATTTAGACCTAATACTCCTATTTTCGCTGTAACATTTGATAAAGCAATTTACAGAAAATTATTTTTGCTGTGGGGTGTTGAGGCTTTCATTATCAAACAGTTATCGGATTTAGATTCCATTAATAAATCTGCTGTCGAAACGGTATATAATCAAGGATATGTTTCAATGGACGATACTATATTAATTTCATCCGGATCAGACTTAGTTCCACATATGCAGACTACTTCTATTAGTCTATTTTCTGTAAAAGATATAATCTCTAAAGAATAAATAGAATACAAAATTATTTTTTAAATCTTCAAATTTCGTAAATATACATTAGCCTGGTCCATAAATTCTTTCAGTTTCCTCTTTCAAATATCTTTTTATAATTTCATAAAATTTTATCGAAGCTTCTATTATATCTATTCTTATTATCCCAGGAACAGCGACAATACCCCTATTTTCTCTAAGAAAATCACATATTTTATCGTATATTCCAATCTCCTTATTAGTGAGTTTTATTACCTCTTCTTTAGTTGGGATTCCTGATTTTAATATTTCGTCATAGGTCTCCCCTGTCCCCTGTAATACATGATAATCATTAAAGACTTTGTGTCTAAAAGTGTCTTTTAGTAATTGTTTAGCCTCCTCAAATTTCCTGTGACGTTTTCGAAAATTTGTATAATTTCCATCACTTTTTAGATATGCTTTAAAGTTCTCCTCAATTAATGGGTCAAATGTCCCTTCGGAACCATCCCACTGGGAGGCAACATTAAGGATAAGTTCTTTTTGTTTCATGATTTTTGCCTCAGTATCTGGTCCTATTATTATTTTAAAGATTTGATCTAATGGCAATATATCGCTTTTTTTCCTAAAGAAATCTTCAAGTTCTTTCATAATTTTTTTTAATAAGTTCGCATAAAAATTTACGATTATTCGGATTTTATCTTCCATTATATCTACTCCATTCTCAAGAGAAATTAGTATTTTTTGATTTGATGAATTATAGAATAAAAAATAGTAACAATCATATTTATTTTATTTCATCAACTTTTCTAAAAAAAATTTAAGTAAAAAAGAACAGAGAAGACAAATAAAGGAGTAAAATTAGCTAAATCACAGTTTTTTCGTTCTAATTCTCTATTTTTTAGAACACAATTTCAGGAATACTTAATAGGTTTTTTTTGGTGTAATCTTGAATAAAAACCATCGCATCAATAATATCTGCTCGAATAAGGCCGGGAACATTTATTAAACGTCTATTTTTTTTAATTAGTTCCTTTAAATTTTCTAAAGCCTCAATTTCGGGTTTTAAATTATCGATCAGATTTCCTTTATCGTTAAAAGCAGTCCTATATAATTCTTTCCAGTTGGTTCCAGTTCCATTCATTAATATATTATAAAATTTTATTCTATTCCTATAAGAATCCTTTAAGAAACTTATTGCTTCTTCATGAACTTTTGAGCTTTTTCTCAAAACTTGATATATCGGATCTAGACTTAAGACTTCATCAAGTCTATCTTCAATATTTTCAAAATTTCCTGTAAATTCTTTAGAGAAGCTTAATATTTTATCGAGCATTTCTATAGTCTTTCTGGTTTGTTCGGGACCAATTAAAAGTCTAAAAATAGGTTCAATCAACGCACCAATAAAGGTGCTTTTAAAATGATCAGATAATTCATTATTTGCGTTTGTTATGGTCTCATTTAGATAGTCTTTTACAATATTAACATTTTTATCAAGTTCGCTCATTTTCAACATCTATTTTAGTAATCAGATATTTACAAGAAGGATGATTATCGCATTTACATTCAACTTCTTTAACATCTACTTCTTCAGGTGCTATAAATTTATCTATAACTCCTTTGAGCAACCCAACTTGAATTTCACATATTGATCGATAGTCTTTATTACCATCACAAATGCAATTTTGAATTTCTAAAAAGAAACTATTCTTGATTTCAGGATTTAAGGCAACCTTTGCTTCAACATTTGCAATTGGATACGTAATTTCCACTGCTAAGGCTGCAAGATGAGTGATATTTTCAAAATTTAGTTCAACAGATTGAAACTGTTTGGCGTATAAGTCTGAAGCACCATTTTTAGCCATATCTAACCCAATTTCCCTTGCTATTTTTTGATCTTTTAGATATTTTCTAAAAAAGGCAGAATGAAGTAATTGGTAGAATTGAACCATGTATAGATTACGTTCTTCAAAATTTTTTGATTTTCGTGCAGGATAAAACAATTTGGAAGTTGGTCCCTTCTCAATTTTATAAATCAAATCTTTTTCTGCCAGTTCTTCTAAATATCTCGCTGTTGAATTTCTATTAAGGTTGATTTTTTCAGCAATCTGTGAAATTGTCAACCCTAAGCTTTCTGTTTCTAGCAGATTAAGTATTTTAAATTTCTGTCTTGAAGATCTTACATTCAAAAATATTCACCAAATAAGGGTCATTTTTTTGACCCTCTAAGTGTTTTTTTTTGTTTATCACGTTTTTTCTTGTTTATCACGTTTTACTTTAAGATTTTAAAAATATAATTTAATAACTTAAAAGTATTTTAAAATCATAAAATATTTCTTAAATAATTAATAGCAAATTTGGAGGGTAGTTTTGCTAGTAAGTAAGATTTTTAAGGCTATAGTTGTCTTTTTTTAACTAATTTGAAAAAATCATTTGATATTTATAATTATAAAATATTAATTTTTATAAATTCAATCCAAAGAGGAAAAATATTAATAATTTTGGCAAATATGCAATAATTCGATTAATAGAAAATTTGCTATAATTCTAAAATGAAAATGAAGGGATGTTTTTTGACAGCAGTTGAAGAGTTTTTTAACGGAAAAAATAAAATTTCAGATCGTGTTCATAATTCTAAGATTATTATAGAGCGAATGGAAGAAATAAACGGTACTTCCCAATTTTTTGCTGATAGATTGGATAGAAGAATTAAAAAATCAGCAGTTAATTCTCTTCCCGTAGTCGATACTTTCCTCGATTTCTTCCAAATTTCAATTTTAGAGACAATTTTACAATTTTTTGATCTTCGAGTTAAAGAAATAATCGTAGGCATGGAAAGAATCCCTGAGGAGGCTGTAATTTTTGCTCCTAATCATGAGACCGAAACAGAGCATCTATATCTTGCTCGTGCTTGTTGCGAAAGGAGGGATTTAGATTATCCTTTTAGAATTTTAAAATTTCTAAATCCTAAGCAAATCGCAAGGAAAAAACAGGTTCCAATCTTTTTTGCAAAATATCAATTATTTAACTTGCCGATAGTCAGCACTCTTTTTTCATCTACTGCTTTCCCTGTGGAACGGGAAATAAAGGATACTAGATCATTAGAAATTGGCAGTAGATTTCTCCAAAGGGGGTCTAATATTCTAATTTATCCCGAAGGAACAAGAAATTTGGAGAAAAAAGCAAAACCAAAATCTGGAGCGGTTCGTCTTGCCATTCAAAACAAAGTTCCAATTATTCCAGTTGGACATGTTGGCTTATATGAGCTAACTAAAGGTAGTTTCGTTCCGAGTAGAAACGGGTACTGGCATTGTGAGTTCGGTGAGCCAATATATTACGACAAATATTACAATCAAGAGGTTGATTACTTAACCTTAAGAGAATTAACCGACGAACTTATGGATGAAATAGAAAAACTAAAAGAAAATGGTAGGAGAAAAATAAAGGAATTAAATGAAATAAAAGACAATAAAGCATATAGTGGTCATATTAATGAAGTGGTGGTACATAAATTTAATAAATTGAATAAGGTTCCAAACAACCCAATTGATTCTTTATTTCGGAGTTTCATGAATTTCACTTCAAAAATCCCCATTATTGGAGAACGAGTTGATTCCTTTTTTCATTTCTTAGTTCGTTTGGGTGTTGATTCTTTAATAAATCCGTTAACTTTTGACGTCAAAATTAATGGTAAGGAAAACCTAGAAGGTGTAAAACCCGCTGTAATTTGTTCTAATCATGAATCTTTTCTAGAAATTGGACTATATGGTTTGTATTTAATTGATCCTAAAATGACAAATTATTATGGTTATCTACTACCTGGAGATAATAATAGCATAGATAAAACTTGGTTTATGATGAAGAAGGAACTTGCAGAAATGCCAATTGTTTCCAGTTGGACTCTTTCTGCTGGTGGTTTTCCGGTAAGAAGAGGGGAAAGTGACAAAGAAGCAATGCGAGTTGCAGAAGAATTAATTAAACGAAATAGAAATGTGGTAATGTTTCCTCAACAGACTACTTATCCTGAAATTGACGTAGATTCCGGAAAAACTGGAGCAGTGCGCTTAGCAATTGATGCTAAGAGACCAGTGATTCCAGTATCTATTAAGGGATCACACAATGCTATGAAAAGAGGAGTTTTACAACTTCTTTTCCCACCCAAAGCATTTCCTATTGAAATTAATATTGGAAAACCGATTTATTATGAAGAATATTATGATAAGGAACCCACATATGAAGAATTGAAGACATTAACTAGAGATTTAATGATTAAAATAAAAGATATGCAAGATAAGAAAATCGTTGAATATAAGGAAAATAATAATAGAATTCATTCACCAGTAGATTGGATATTTAAAAGTATAGGAAATTTAGTGGGATTACCAAGAAGAAATTTGCAGGATTCGACTAGAAAACTCCCTTTTGAAAAAATTGTAAATAAAATAACTGATTCAGCAGGAATTACAAGCACAGTTAGTAAAAAAGACAAGTCAAAAGAACCAGTTTCATTAAATATGATTGATTCATACTTAATGCGTTTGAAGAAACAAGGAGAAAAATTAGGATTATTTCCATTCTTAGACGATCTTTTTTATTCTTTTACAAAACGTTCATTGGATTTACTAATAAAGAATCTATATAATTTCAAAGTTGAGGGTGCTGAAAATATACCTACTAACGGAGACGTAGGAGTAATCCTTCTAGCCCAAAGTGGGTCTCAACTTGATTTTGTTATGGGAAGTTGTATTATTCCTGAAAAAGTTCACTTTATGATTGATTCTAAAACTTACAAAATGCCTGTTGTATCGACGCTTCTTCAATCTCTTGGGTTTTTTCGTCAATCCGTCTCACAGACAGATTTTGGACCACTTTTACATGTTAGAGATCTGTTAAAAAGCAAGAAGATTGTTGGAATTTTTCCTCAAATTAAAGGAAAAGAAAACATGATTAAATACATTGCAGGCATTTTAAAAATGGCAATTGATGGGAAACCGACTATTATCGTTCCACTAGCAATTAAAGGGACAGACACACCAATTCCACCTGTCAATATTAATGTGGCGATAGGTAAACCAATAGGACCATTCAAAAGAATGAAACGAGAGAAAAGGTACGAACTTGCAGAAGAAATATATAATAATATCAAAGATGTGAAAACTCAAGCCTATGAGATGAGAAAATAATTAGAGGATAGTTTATTGACGGAATTCACAGAACCAATTCATGCAAAGGAATATGAAAATTTGCCATCCGAGCAAAAAAAGCAAGTAATTAGTCTAAATTACGGTAAGAAAATGTTACAATTAAAGATTCCAAAACATAATTTTAATGGTCTTATTGAACCAACCGAATTAAAACAAACAAATTCAGATAATCTAAAAATGCTAAATAATGCATTAGATAATCCACATAATTGTAATTTGGAAGAATTAATTAAAAATAAGAAAGTATGTATTCTTTTAGAAGATGGAACTAGAAAATCACAACATGAATTAATAATTGATGTTGTGACTAACAGATTACAATCTGCAAATAAAATCTCTTATGTAATAACTACTGGGTCTCATGATCCAGATACGGATGAGAATGAAAAGATAACTGACGCTATTATGGTAGCTGTTGAAAAACATCTAATTCCAAATGTTGAAATTTTAATCCATGATTGCTTCAAACATGAATATATCGATGTGGGTACAACTAGTTTTGGAACTAAAGTACTAATAAATAAGTTTGCATCCAATTATGATGTTTATTTTGTAATTTCTGATATGAAAACTCATTATTTTGCTGGATATTCAAATCCAATTAAGAATTTTCTTCCTGGAATTTGTGCTTATGAGACAATTGAAAAAAATCATTCATTAGCACTAGATGATTATTCAACTTTTTGCAGACACCCTTTACATCCCGAAAAAAACAAAAAAAGACAACCTTTAGCAGAAGATATGCTTGAAGCTGTTTATTTGATGACAAAAAATGCCAATATATTTGTTTTAGGATTAATTTCTTTAAAAAACAAGATAATATGGTGTGAAGCTGGAGATTTAGCAACTGTTACGGCTAATGGGATTCAAAAAGTAAATCAAATTGGAAGTTTCGTTTTAGAAGAAAAATCTGATTTTATTATAGTTTCTGCTGGGGGATATCCTTATGATGGTAGTCTTTATGATTCTCAAAGGGCTTTAGAATTAACTAAAAATGCTCTAAAAGACGGAGGGGAAATTCTGTTCTTAGCCGAATGTGGAATTGGAGATGGCATCGCACCAAATGAGAAGGCTAAGAAATTTTTCTATGATGAATTATCAAAACCGTTAGATGAGGTTTTAAGAGGTATAGAAAAAGAATATAAATTATATACTCATAAAGCATATAAATTTGCTAAATTATTAAAAAATTCAAAAATTTGGGTTAAATCAGGTTTAAATAAAGAAATTTTAGAAAATATTCACTTAAATCCAATCATTGATAATCCTCAAAAAATTATTGATAATTGGATAAATCAAAAACCAAATGCCAAAATTACTGCATTTAATCATGGCAGCAAATTGGCTATTTATATTAATAATGGAGGTTGAAACATGGCAATAATAACAAATGAAGACGTAAATTTAAATGAAAAGAAAGCAATAATATTCGACTGGGATGGAACGCTGTTCAACAGCTTTCCAGCAATTAAAACAGCAACCAAAGATGTATTAGAAAGATTTGATATTGACTATCCCGTTGATGATGCAGTCATACAATTTTTAAATCTAATGGAAGAAATCAATACAAGTACTCTTTCAGAAATAGTATTAAATTCATATAAAATATTAAATAAAATAACATTTATCAAAAATCTATCATATACAAAGAAATTACAATTACTATTTCTGATATATTCAACATATAAAAAATACAATGAACAATCTCAATTATTTAAGGGAACTGTCGAGTTATTAAACAATCTATCTAAAAAATTTGATTTGGCAATCTTTACAAGTTCAAAGAGAAAGGTTATTTTAGAATTATTAGAAAAATTCGGTATTAAAGAATATTTCAAATCCGTCTTAAGTATGGATGATGTTAACAACCCAAAACCAAACCCAGAAGGTATATTGAAAGCAATATCAGAATTAAATCATGGCCCCGATAACATAATTTATGTAGGCGATTTAAAAACAGACATTTTAGCTGCTAGAGCTGCAAATATCAGTTCTATAGCCGTATATAATGGTCTAGTTCAAAGGGAAGAAATTTTAAATCAACAGCCAGATTTATTCTGTGAGCATATAACAGAACTCTCAAAATTCTTTGATTTCCCAGAAATCCAAGTTGACCCAAAGGCTGATTTTGAAGCAGATATAGAGTTCCATGCAAAAAAGATAAAAACATATGTTAGAGAAGAATTTAATATATTCGAATTATTAGATAACGTTGTTCCAAAAAATTTGGAAACAGAACATGTTATTAAAATAGTAGGCGATCCCTTAGGTTTCATTGGAGCAATTGTTGAGGATGTTATTACTAATTATACCCATGGGGAATTTGAAATGAGTTCTGAACTCGATGTATTTACAGGTTTAGAAGAAGATTTATTGCGATCATTAGGTCTAATTATCATCCATTTTGTTAATGAACGATCCAACAATATGATTAAAAGAATCGTTGAAAATGAATTACTTCGTATTCCATCTAATATTATGCTAGGTCTTCTAAAGATATCATTAAAAAATTTATATCCAGAAGGATATAAAGAAAATTTTAAAACATTTTTCTTAGGATTATTCCAAAGAATTATTCCACAAGATATTTATGATGAGCTAGAGACACTAGATCCACATGAATTTTCAAATCACGTTCTAGAAGGATGCGAACTTGCTTTAATCGATTTAGGATTAAAAAAATCAGGAGAATTTAATATTCCTATGAATGAACTAGCTTTTAGACCGTTCAATTTCGTCCTTAAATTCATAAATCAAACATTTGGAAGGATGTTCGAACGCTATAGGAAAATTGCATTGGATATTTTAGAAAATGATTTCAGACGTCTACCAACGAATTAACAGGTGATGTAAATTAAAAAGAAGATCGGTATTCCTAGAAGTTTATTGTATTATAAATATTATCCCATATGGAAGGCATTTTTTGAAGAACTGGACTTTGAAGTAGTTTTAAGTGATAAAACTAATAATAAAATCATGGATGAAGGGAGCAGATACGCTATAGACGAAATCTGTATTCCTTTAAAACTCTACTACGGTCATGTTCTTAATTTAATTCGAAAAGAAATTGATTATCTATTCGTTCCACGATATATTTCCACCACTTTCGGCACATATATGTGCCCAAAGTTTTTAGGTCTACCAGATATGGTAAGAGGAACTCTAGATAACCTTCCAACGATTATAGAACTTGAAATTGATTTGAGAAAAAAGCCGAATTTTTATTCTGCTTACGAAACTGGGAGACAATTGAATAGACCTGTCTCTAAAATAATGAAGGCATTCAATAAATCAATTAAAATATATAAGTTTTTTAGAGAAATAATGGAAAGAGGATTTACATTTCAACAAGCTCTTGCTCTAATAAATAAAAATCCTTCAGAAATACCACAAAAAGCAGAGGAAAATAATGCAGAAGCTACTATAGCAATAATAGGGCACGGATATAATATTCATGAACCCTTTATTAACATGGATTTGTTAAAAAAACTGAAAAAAATGAATGTAAAAGTAATAACATTGGAGAATTTGCCTATAGATATTTTCAAAAAACGAACTATAATCACAAACACCCTAAAAAATTATTGGGGTAACGAAGAAGAAATTCTATCCGCAATGAATTATTTATTTGAACAGAAAGATATTGACGGGATAATCTTCATTTGTAGCTTTTGTTGTGGTCCTGATTCGTTAATTGATGAAATAATTACAAGAGATGCAAAAAAAATTAATCTTCCATACATCTGCCTTGTTTTAGATGAGCATTCAGGACAAGCTGGAGTAATAACAAGGATTGAAGCATTTGTTGATATGATAATTCGTAAGAAGAAAACATTGAAATTAGAAAAAATAGAAAAAATAAAACTAAAAACACCAGATTAACGAATATAAATCGGTGAATACAGTAAATGTTAGTGACTTTCCCTCATATGGGCAATTGTTGGCCTGCTTTCAAAAGCCTTTGCGAAAATATGGGTGCAGATGTCTATTTACCCAATGAAAATAACACTCAACAGTTAAAAGTAGGATTAAAACATTCCCCTGAATGGGTTTGTTTTCCATTTAAAGTCACACTTTCAAATTTTGTTGAATGTCTTGAGAATAACGTGAATAAAATAGTAATGGCCACAGATTGCGGACCATGTAGATTCGGATTCTATTATGCTGTCCAAGAGCGCATTTTAAAAGATTTAGGCTATGAATTTGATATGTATCATCTCCCTCAAGGAGATCTTTTAACTTTAGAATGGGCGGATTTCCTCAGATCAATTTGTGAAGATAAATCCTATGCTACAACATTAAACATCTATAGGACAGCAAGGGTTTATTTAATGAAATGTCAATTAATTCAAATCACAGAAAAATTAGAAGGTAAAACTAGGTGTTATGAAAAAAATAAAGGAGATACAACTAGATGCCTTAAACGTTGCGTTAGAATGATTGACGATGCTAAAACTTACTCTCAATTGAGAAAAACAAGATGGAAAATTAAGGAAGAATTTAAGAAGATTGATCAACACAAACACAATGGTCAAGCTCTTAAAGTAGGTTTAACTGGGGAGATTCAAGTAACTTTGGATCCTTTTGTTAACCACGATATTAAACGAAAATTGGGAGAATTGGGATGCGAAGTCCATATGGACTTGAGTCTATATGATTGGATGAAGCACAAATTCCATATTAATTTCCATAGAAAATATGTTGAATATTTAAGTAAAACACATAAAAAAATCGGGGGAATTCAATTGGATATTGGAGGAGAGGCATACTGGGTTTTAGGCGAATACATAAATTGGGCTCATAAGGGGTTTGATGGATTTGTACATATTTATCCATTTACTTGTATGCCTGAAATAACCGCGAAATCCATTATAACGAAATGGTATGGCGACGAACGCTTTCAACTCCCTCCAGCATTTTTCGGATTTGACGAACACGCTGGAGAAGCCGGTTTAGTTACCCGACTGGAGGCATATACCGATTTATTAAAAGCAAAAAAGGAGAAAAAAAATGGTAATAGTTGAAGAAAAAGTATCTGATAAAAAAACTTTTGGTGATTTATACTTAGGCATTGATGTAGGAAGTGTTTCTACAAAATTTGCAATAATTGATGACAATATGGAGCTGAAATATGCCACTTGGGCAAGATCTAAAGGCTCACCTATTACCTCTATCCAAGAAGGATTTGATAGTTTAAGAAAAAGTCTATCTGATGAAATGGAATCACGGATTAAAGGAGTAGGAACCACAGGATCTGCAAGATACTTAACTAAAGCACTTGTGGGTGCAGATATTGCAAAAACTGAAATTATTGCTCATGCAGTGGCAGCATCTTACTATATTCCTGGCGTTAGAACCATCTTGGAAATTGGAGGTCAAGATAGTAAAGTAATACTGCTGAAAGATGGAATTATAACCGATTTTGCCATGAATTCTATTTGTGCAGCAGGAACTGGTTCATTTCTTGATCATCAAGCACACAGGTTGGGAATAGCTATAGAAGAATTTGGTGAGATGGCAGCTAAATCAAAAGTAGGGGTAGTTATTGCTGGTAGATGCACTGTTTTTGCAGAATCAGACATGATACATAAACAACAGATGGGACATTCTAAAGAAGATATAATAAAAGGACTTTGTGAAGCATTGGTTCGAAATTATTTGAATAATGTTTGTAAAGGAAAGAAATTAGAACCACCAATCACTTTTCAAGGTGGAGTTGCTGCAAATTCGGGAATAAAAACAGCCTTTGAAAAGGAACTAGGGCATGATATTATAATTCATGATTATTTCCTTACGATGGGAGCAATAGGAGCTGCAATGTTAGCAAGAGAGCATATTTTAGGTGAAAATACAACAACTAGCTTTCGTGGATTTAAAGTTAGTGATATGAAATTTACACCAAAAGCTTTCAATTGTTCTGATTGTCCCAACCAATGTGAAGTCACTTATGTTGAGAAGGATGGCGGAGATATTATTGCTCGTTGGGGCGATAGATGTGGTAAATGGACTATGTAGGTGATTTTATGGCGTATGTTATTAGAAAAACCCTAGATGTCCTTATTAATCGCTTTATTTTTGAAGATCGTGTTAGAATTTCGGAATTTGTAGATATGATAACAGATAATTTATATAAGATTCTGCCAAAAAATTTGGTAAGACCTGTTCATGAAATATTAGATGCTTTTGTCGACGAACTCATGTGGAGTTAATGTATTTTTATTTTTTATAATTTATACTGTCCTTTTTTCAGAAAAAAGAAAAATATTATAAGACCATTAAATAGGTTTTTATAAGTTATTTTTCAGACTAATAAGCGATAGAATATTATTTAGCACAAATTTTACTATTACATTAAATTAAAATTATTTGTAAATGGAGCGATTTTAAAATTGGTTACCAGTTCTATAATTAAAACTACACAAAGTTTATGTCCAGAATGTAAAAAGGTTATTGATGCACAGATAGTGGAAGAAAATGGCAAAGTAATGATGTATAAAAAATGTGAAGAACACGGAAATTTCTCGGATATATTATCTATTAATCCAGCCCACTTTAGATGGAGCCAACAATTTATGATTAATGGACAAAAACCAGATAATCCATGTACTTCAACCAAAAAAGGCTGTCCATACGATTGTGGAGCTTGCGAGAAACATAAAAGCTCTCCAGCCATTGCAATTGTTGATGTAACATATCGATGTAATTTAAAATGTCCAATCTGTTTTGCTAATGCAGAGGCTCGTGGGCTTAATTATGAACCTTCATTTGAAGAATTAGTTAGAATATTTAAACATTTTAGAAATATAACTCCTCAACCTCCAGTTTGTGCAATGTATGCTGGTGGTGAACCCACTATGCGAAATGATTTACCTGAGTTGTTGGCTGAATGTATTGATATGGGCTATATGCAATTACAGGTCGCTACAAATGGCATAAGATTAACAAATATAGATTATTTTCAAGAATTAATTGACGCTGGAATGCCAAAAAAGAAAAATAGTATAACTAGAACTGTCGTCTATCTTCAATTTGACGGAATTGAACGTGAAACATACCTTAAAACAAGAGGGGTTGACATTCTCGATAAAAAATTAAAAGTAGTAGAAAATGCAAGAGAATTAAATTTTCCAAATATAATTTTAACACCAACAATCGCTAAAGGGGTTAATGATCACGAAGTTACAAATATTCTACAGTTTGCTATTGATAATATCGATGTAGTAAATACAATTATGTATCAACCCATGGCGATGTGCGGGAGATTTGAAAAAGAAAAGCTCCACGAAATGAGAATTACCTCTTCACACTTAGCTAAACAAATATTGGATTATACAGGCGGAAAATATGGGATGGTCTACCCGTTACCTACAATTTCAGAATTTGCAAAAATCATCGCTTGGATGAGCAATGAGGAACCAGTCGAATTTACTTGTTCCGCAGATTGTGGCTTTGCGAACTTTTTATTTGTAGACCCAAACACTAAAAAATTAAAAGGACTCGAAGATTTAATTAATTCAAAAAAATTTCTCGACGTTTGCCATAAATGGTATGAGCGAGTTGAGAGAGAAAAGAAATGGGAACGCGAAGGAAAGAGTGGAAGTGTTCTTGACCAAATAAGAAAACAAATAACTAAATTTAGAATCTTTGGCGAAATCGGCCAATATATTAGACCTCCGAAACTAGATGCAGAAGATATTTCCCATTGGGGGCATATTGTCAGAAACTTTTGGGATGTTTTAGTCAATACATCATGGGATTCAAGTGCAAATTGGTTAATTGGCGGAAACGTTCTTCTGGTAGGCTTGATGCACTTCCAAGACTTATATAACTTCGATATTAATAGAGTAAATCGATGCTTAGTTCATTATGGTTACATAGATCCAGCTACAAACCAAGTTAGACAAATCCCGTTTTGTGCTATGAATGCTGTTCATAGGGAGCGCATTGAAGACGAACTAGAGCAAGCTGATAAAATGGTTCAATATATTCCCGAAGTAAAATCTAATTAAAACTAATTCTTAATTCCACATTTTTTTCTAAATCCCCAATAGACTATAATTGATATAACAAAAAAGTGTAAAAAAATTGTGTTTAAATAAGTTCTAGGGGATTGGATAAAACAAAATACAATGCTATAGGGATTAGTGTTTCTACTGTTGGACTATATTCTTCAAGTTTGACTGGTGTAATAGGCGCTGTTTCAGTATCAGTCTTTTCTAACTTTCCGTTTATATATATATTTACTGTAATTAGACCACCTCCAATAAAGGATGTGTGTTCAAAACTCGTTTTAGCAACTTGTGATCCAGCTATGGTTCCATTGTAATTATAAGTACCAGGTCCTTCCATTTCTGATCCTCCATGTTCGCCTATAGTCCAGTTTCCTTGCCAATCCCGATTGCATATAACTTCTATGCGCACTTTGACTGGAACTAATGCAAGAGCTGAAATATTGAATAATTGTAAATTTCTCGTTTGATTGTTATTATAAGTCATAAATCCTATTGAACCTACGACCGCTGCACCGCCAAGGATTGCTATAAGCAAAATAGCAAATTTCTTTTGCATTAATAATTCTCCAATAATTTATTTTTTAATGTAAATAATAATTATGGAAATAAAAAACTTGTTAAGGGAAAAAATTGGTAAATAATTTTCTGATTTCATAAAATTTTCCATTTTATCAATCTATTCAATAGAAGTTTTAGAAATTTTTGTTCATCCACTTCTGTACAGACCCTAATTCTCTTTTTTTCAGAGATTTCAGAATCAGGAATAATCGTAATTTTTCCTTCTTTTGCAGCGAACATTAATGATAATCCTCTTCCTGTTCTATATTTTTTATCAATTTTAGAAAAATCTCTCTTTTTATAGTTAACACTTAATCCCAGATTTACAGATTTAAACAATGATTTATCTAAAAGATATGCTAGTGCAATTGGATCGTGGGGATTAAACCCTTTCCCAATCACCTTACTTAAAGTTAACCAAGGCTTGATGTGTTTTGTCAAATATTTAGATATTCGTGTATTCGCATTTTTTATTGCTAAATAATGAACATCCTTAAATAAAACTTGTGTTGTAACCTCCAAACCAACTAGGGTTGTCTCAATTGGTTGAGAAAATACAATATTTGCTGCAAATCCATCATTTGCTATGTTAAATTCAGTTTTAAGTCCAAACCGAATCCTAAGTTTCTCTGGAAAGACCAAACCTCCCATAATTAATAATTGCTTTAAATCATCAATTATTTCTGGTTTTTGTTTTATAGCCGAGCCAACATTTGTTAAAGGGCCTAAAGCAACTAACGTAATTTCATTAGGATTTTCTAAAATATGATTTATTAAGAATTCAGTTGCTTTTGTTTTAATTCCTAACCATTTTTTATTATATGCACCTTTAAAAACAGGGATTTCTTGACGTTCTGCCACTTTAAGGATGTCCCTTGCTACTAACGTCACTTTTTCTAGAGATGAATTCCCATATACTGTTGTAATTCCTTCAACACTTAATTCAGGAGAATTTAAAGCCATAAAAATAGCTAAACCATCGTCTATATCAGATCTTGGTATTGAAATTGCAGGATCTGCATCAATTAGAATTCGTTTTGTCTGCATATATATCTAACATTAAGAATTAATTGATAATTCATTTATCTTTCTAAAATCAAAAATAATAAAATATTCTAGAAGATTACTTAATCCAGAATATAATTTAATCTAGGGCATTTATTTTATCATTTATTTTTTGTAGGGTATTTTTATCAAATCTGACAACACCTTCTATAATTAAAAATCCAAATTCTGCTGCCCAATCAAAAATTATTTTATGAAATGTCTTCTTATCCATGTCTAATGCATCCCGCATTGTGTCTAATTTTATACTATTTGAAACTTGCACTATAATTTTCAATTTTTTAAGTCTATTTATATCATCGGATTTTTTAATAGGTCCTATTCTGGATTTTTCCAGATCTTCTATCTGAGTCATATTTCTTATTCTCTCTAATTTCCCCCTCATATCAGTTTCTAGCTCTTTATCTACAAATTCTTCTTTAGGTTCCAATATTTCCATTGAAGAAATTACTGCTCTAGATTCAATTATAAAGAATATACCAATTAAGTTGCTAAAGGCAATTGTTAAAATAAAATTTAATATAGATATGGTAAATATGGAAGGAGAACGAGAACTTATAAAAATAATTGGTGTATAATAGTAACGATAAGTAAAAATCCTTGAAATATTTATTATTATAATAGATATTGTTCCATATATTGAATTGAAAATTCCTGAGATAAGAGTGAAAGTTGGATATCTTGTTTCGTCTTTTATTTTTATTAAACCTATACCAGTTAATATATAAAATGTATAAAGTAGATAATAGGGGAAATAGAGAATAGCAGGAAAAATAGCACTAATGGAAACCCCAGAAATAAAAGAAATTATGAATGCCACATTAGCAAGATTACTTCTATAAAATTTATGATATTCACGAACTCCATATCCCATTAAACATATAGAAATGCCTGTTAAAACAAATATTGGTAAAATAAAAATTGTAGAATAGCTATAGTGAAAGTGCCTATAAAATATTGGTAAAATAAATGTTATTAGAGTAAAAAAATAATAAAGAAAATTTCCTACTCCTCCTAATGTTAAAAATTTTCGAGATATTCCCTCTCTTCTTTTTATTTCCCCTAATTGACTTCTCCTAGCATATAAAATTGAATTGAATATGATTCCTTGGATTGTCGTAATAATATTTATTATGGTAAATACCAAAATCCAAGATGGTATGGTCGGTTGTAAAATATAAAGAATAAAATAAAGATGTTTAAAAGGTGTCATATTTGCAATAATGTACAGAATAAGATAAATTTCCTTCAAATGGTTCATCTGACCATAATTAGAAGCTATTAAGGGAGAAAAAATAAAACTTAGAACCCAGGTTGGTATAGCTAATCCAAATCCAATATTTATACAATCAGGTCTATTTTCAGCTGTTCCTATTAGATACATAATTATAGATGGAATAGAAAGACCAAAAAAAATGGAGAATAAAACAACTAAAAATATTCCAGTATATGGAGGTATTTCTATTGTTAATAACCCAGTAAATAAGATTATTGGAATAATTATTAAAATAATTAATATAATGCTTATATATAATGAAACTTTATCATTAGTTCCCATTTAACCTCATCCTAGAAACTAATCTATTTTAATTGATATATAATGTGTAATTCTTTTAATTTATAAGGATTATGAAAGACTCACATTTTATTAGGTTATTTAAATTCATCCAATATCTTTGTTATTAAAATTCCTAATTCTTCTTCTGAAAGTTGTCCAATTCGCAAGTCCAGTAAATATTTTGGCAATCCTAAGCTATGTACCAGCACCATACTTTGTTTTTTCTCCATTTTTTCCCCTATCTTATTATGTTGAAAGTTGAAAGTGTTTTATCCAAATTTTCCCAATTTTTTGTTAATTTCTTCAATAATTTACTAATACGTTTAAGATATATATCACTTAAAGATTGTGTCTTATCTGTATGGGAAAGAATTGAATTAGCTGCCTCTATACCACTAATAAACGCAGCAGGGATTCCTTCACCAAAAATATTCATTAAACCTGCGGCCTCACCAACAAGGAGAATATTATTTTTACCAAATTTAAATCCTGGTTTAAAATCCTTTTTCAATATATTTGGTTCCATACAACCTTCTTTTCTAATTTTCTCTTCTATTCTTAATCCATACCCCTCTTCTAAATATTCAATAAACTTTGCATGAAATTTTTGTATATCTTTTCCTTTAAAAGCTCCTACACCAATAATAATTTGACCATTTTTTTGATTTGACCATGCATAACCATCCGAGAGTCTCTTATCCAGAAAAGCATAAAAATATCTGGGATCTAAATCAATTTTTCCTTTATAATATTCTTGAAAAATCGCTACATACTCTAATTTAAAATCTGGATAAAGAATTTTTCGAACAAAACTTGTTCCTCCATCTGCACCGATCAAATAGTCAGCATTTACATTTATAATTTTATTTTGATTTGTAATTTCATCCTTTATTTTCATTTCTATAATTAATTTATCTTGTTTAGAAGAAAAATTTTGAAATTCTGTATTAGACCAGACTTCTGCTCCAGCTTCACTTGCTTTTAATACAAGCCAATAATCAAAATCTCTCCTTAATACGTTATAAAATCTATCAGGGACTTTTATAAATTCAGAATTCATATTTAATTGAATCTGAACTCCTTTCCCTAATCTTGGTCTGACGCAGACAGCCTTAGGAATTGGCATGGATTCCTTCTTAAGAATATTTTGAGCTTCTTTAGAAACAAGTCCACTACAGATTTTATGTCGTGGGAGAGATTTTTTCTCAATTAATAAAACATTTTTTTCAGCATCTGCTAATTTTTTTGCAGCAATAGCTCCCGCAGGTCCACTACCCACTATTATTACATCAAAGGATTTTTCTTTCATAAAATTTCACAGTTGAATAGTATATTAAAATTCATCCATTATCTTATTTATTAAAATTTCTAATTCGTCTTTTGAAAGTTGTCCAATTCGTAAATCCAGTAAATAGTTTGGTAATCCCAAGCCACGTACCAACACCATACTTTGTTTTTTAGTCATTTTTTCCCCCATCTTATTATGATATATTATAAAACTTTCTTTTAAAGCATTGCTTACTTTTTTTGTTCCTTGTTCCAATGTTTCTCTTAATATATATCTACTAGGTTCTAGGTCAAGTAATAATTCCTTGAGTATAGGTGTCACTCTATAAAGATAGCTGATTTGAGAAAAACGAGGTTCATAAGCTTCTGGAGGAATTTCTGCAATCATATTCCATTTCCAAAATATTTCTAGCAGAATTTTTGTAATTAATGAAATAGTGACGGTAATGGATTTTAAATCAATATCTTTAAAACGAATCGGAAGTGCTATATAAACACTTTTACACTCCTTAATTTGTATCCAATCAATTATTGCATCTAAATTAAAAATGGGAGATTCAACGACTAATTTTTCATAAATTAATTGTTCAGAAGTGCCCAGCTCGATATTTTTAACAACAATTCCCTTTTTCATAATTTGATTTTGCAATGGTCCAAATGTAGGGTTAATAAAGCCAATGAATTTGGGAGATCCTACTAAAAGCTCACGTATAAGTATATTTATTGGCTTCTCTTGGATTAATTTATGCCTTATTGAAGGACTTAATAATTGAGTAAGATCTTCTTTTTCTGTATAACCCGAATATATAGATCCAATCATTTCAATAGGACGCTTGATATGGTATTTCACAGGAATTAATTTAAAAAGATGAGAAGTTGAGCCAATGGACTGAGCCTTTAGATAAACATTAAAATTTTCCAAAATAGTCCTTGCAACTAATCCTAGTTCATTTAAAAGTTCTTGAAATTGAGTTCCTATAAATAAATCATTTGGACTGTAACCAAAACAAGAATAGATTATTCCATTAGTAGTTAATGCGTTTATTGCATGTGTAAGAAAAAGCTTAGCACCATTTATTGTAAAAGGTGGATCGGTAAAAACTACATCAAATGAAGATAGTAATTCGCTAGGAAATCCCAATCTTAAATCTTGATGGTGAGTTTTGATTTGAAATGAATGTTCATCAGCAATATTTTGAATTAGAGACAGTAATTGATCATCGATATCTACTACATGGATTTCTTTAGGACCTCCTTTTTTTGCAGCAGCTAATGAAGTCATATCATAATCTCCTAGGAAAAGGATTTTTGAGTTGCTTAAGGCATTCTCTCTTTCTAAAAATAAAACTCTACGTAATAAAGTATTTATCGTCGCATTAAATTGATCTAAAGAACGTTTTGGAGGAGATCTTTTAATCAAAATATTTTTAAGAAAAAGGGAAATTTCCTCTATTTCTTTTGTATAGTCTCCTAAATTAATCCAGTCAAATTTTTTCAAATCACTCAATTTAAAGTTATTTAAGAATTTTTGAAATACATCTTTACCTTCTTTTGTAACTTTGATATATTCTGATGGGCTTAAAAGAAATATTTGAAGTGGTTTAAGGATTTTTATTATTATAGACTTAGGAAGCCTGCTCATTTGGATAAGTTTATTCATTGTTAATTCATAAGAAGATAATATTATGGTTATTATATCTTTGAAATAACTTATTTGAACATCTGACTTGTTGATTAAATCAAGGAGATTATTTAAAGTAGGCTCAGCCAAATTTTTTACCTTTCATTTGATAATTAAATAGTTTTTAATTAATAATTATATTTAAATAATAAATTTTTATTTGTTTGATAAATTTTCTAATGCTAGCGGAACAGATTCCTCTATTTCTTGTTTAGTGACCATCCCTATTGCTACTGCTGATATATTGTGTTCTTTTATATATTCATAAGCCTCTTTAGGATTAAGTCGTCCAGCAGCTAAAGTTTTCATACCAACGAAAAATCTATCCGATTTATCTACGATACTTTCCAAAAGTTGCTGATCTTCCATAAACAAACCTGATTTATTAAATGGTACTAAAATCGCTGGGCAATCAAGATCCGATTTCTCTATAAATGGTATTGTCTTAGTGGGTTCATGGGTTGCAATTCCTGGAGTTCTATTATACTCCCTAATTTTTTGAATAATCAATTTTAGTTTTTCCTCTTTCCTCTTATCAGCAATAGCACCATGGATAAAAATAATTTCAGCTCCATAATTATTTAATTCTTCAATTCTATATGGTTTAAACCAATATGTGCTCCCTAAAACCGTAAACTCTGGAAATTTATCTCTTACAGGTTTTATTGCTTCTGCAACGCGTCCAATGGGAACTAATTCAATTCCCATTCCACCTTTTTCAGCGGTTGCTATCAAGAGTTCTAGAACATTTTCTGGATTATTTGCGAATTTCTGACGCCATAACAATCCTTTTGGTCCAAATTGTCCTGCCCCCATGAAAGGTGAGGTTCCAATGGTAACAATTGGAATTTTTTTTCCTTCTAGCTTTGTAAATGACATTTATTCACCATATTTATCAATAACAATAATGCTAATGAATATTTAGAATAGAAATTTTTAAATTATGACCTAAAGAATTTTTGAATTAAAGAAAAATTTAAATCAAAATAGAATAAAATTTTCTTAATGCCTATAAGTTCTCATCAAGATGTTAAAAAAAGAATAGAAAAATCAATTCTTTACCGTGATTTTACCAAAAAGGAAAAAATATATCTATTTTTTTCTGGTTTAGGGTCACGAGCATTTTATTTACTCCTTACATTCCTTATTTTTGCGAATAACTATGATTTAGTTGATATGGTAGAAAAAGTTGCAATAGGAATCAATTTTTTTATATCTGGTCAAAATCCTTATGGACAGTGGTATTTTCTACACGCAGGTTTAAGTGGTTTAAACTCGTGGTGGTATATTGACTTCTTTTATCAATATCCTCCTTTATCTTTCATTGCTTATCTGCCAACATTAATATATCCTAATAGTATGTATCCTATGGATTTTCGTCCATCCTTTTTCATTATGAATTTATGTATTGATGCCTATGTTTATTACAGGATGGTTAAGTATGGAATACGGTGGCCTGCTGTAATTTTTTGGTTCAATCCACTTTTTGGCATGCTCCTGGATTTCAGTAATATAATTTCTCTTCCACTGCTCTTTTTAACATTAGGATTGATAAATCAAGATAAACCTAAAAAAAACGCATTATATCTTGGACTTGCAACTCTTTCATATACTTATTCAATAATAGTTCTTGCTTTTTTCTTCTTTCATTACCTAGATAAAGAAAATATTAAACAATTTTTCATAGGGTTGTTATTTCCCCTCGGAATTTTTGCTGTATTTTTGATGTGGGGTCCTATGACCTTTATTTCTGATCTCTTTTTCTCACAATTTGGTCATCCCCCATATTCCTTTGAAAACACTCCCTATGCTATTCCCGTGCTTCATATAGCGTCTATCCCTACATATTTTTACACTTTTATAAAACCCTATAGTCCAGTTATCTATTTAAGAAGTTTAGGTTTAATCCCATGGATTAATGGATATTCGGGGATTTGGTGGGGTGGTCCGATTATAACATCCTATCTGTACATAGGAATTTTTGTAATTTCACTTTATTTTATATATAGTTACTTTAAATATCACCAAAAAGATATGTTTTATACGATTGGTTATCCATTCTTAATACTTGCACTCCTAGTAATCTCTACACCAGGGGGGTATGGTCATTATTCCGTTATACCACTAGCAGTTTCAATTTTTGGTTGGCGTTGGAAAGAAAAACGAGAAAAAAATAAGAAAGAAGAAATTTAAGCTTTCAAAAGCTAGATATTTTTTTGTAAATTAAAAAAAGTCTATTTGCTCAAATTTAAACAAAACATTTTTTAGAACTTAAAATTTCTATGTTAGTCTATGGGAAAAAATCCAGAATGTTTTCGTTTGCGTCCATGGGATAGGAGAGATAAAATTAATGTTTTCCTTTGTGGACTTGCATCTCGCGTAATTTACATAATTCTAACTTTCTTAATTTTTGCAAATACTCATGATTTAGTTGATATGGTAGAAAAAGTAGCAATAGGAATGAATTATTTCATTTCAGGACAAAATCCATATGGTAGTTGGTATTTTCTACATGCGGGAGAAAGTAATTTATTTTCATGGTGGTATATAGATTTCTTTTACCAATATCCTCCGTTATCATTTATTGCATATCTACCGACCATGCTATATCCAAATAGTATGTATCCTATGGATTTTCGTCCATCATTTTTCATTATGAATTTTTTTATTGATATGTATATTTTTTACAAGCTATTAAATCATAAAGTAAGATGGCCAGCTATCTTGTTTTGGGGTAATCCGCTTTTTGGCATGCTACTTGATTTCAGCACAATAACTTCTCTCCCTTTATTATTTTTAACTTTAGGATTAATAAATTCCGAAAAACCTAGAAGAAATGCGTTTTATCTTGGTTTAGCAACTCTTTCTTATACTTATTCGATAATCGTTCTTGGGTTTTTCTTCTTTCATTATTTAGATAAAGAAAATATTAAAGAATTTTTTATTGGTCTTTTAATTCCTCTCTCTATTTTTAGTATATTTCTTATTTGGAATCCCACAGCATTAATTTCTAATCTATTTTTCTCACAATTTGGTCATCCTCCCTATTCATTTAGTAATACGCCATATGAAATCCCTGCTTTACACATTTGTTCAATCCCTCCATATTTTTATACATTTATTAAACCATATAAACCTACGATTTATTTATCCAGTATAGGTTTAATACCCGGAGTTAATGGATATTCTGGAATTTGGTGGGGCGGTCCAAATATATCTCCCTATATGTATATAGGTGTTTTAATAATTTCAATTTATTTAATTTTCAATTATTTTAAATATCATCGAAAATCCCTCTATTACTCATTTGGATATCCGTTTATCATTTTAGGACTCTTGGTCCTCTCTAGTCCAGGGGGATTTGGTCATTATGCAGCAATTCCTGCACTTATAGCAGTTTTTGCATGGGAACAGAGAAAAATCCGTTATAAAGCTGAACCTAAAGAATCTTCAGAATGAAATGAAGCTTAATATATTCTTTATTATAAAACTAATTATATTCAAATAGATCTTTCAAGTCAGAATTATTTTTTTAAAATTTAAGAGGTCAAATAAAATGAGTGGAAATCTCATCCTTATATTCGATGTAGGAACCACTGGGACTAGATCTATTATTTTTGATGTCCAAGGAAATGAGATTGGTAGATCATACGAAGAATATCCAAAGGAGAAACAGCCACCGGGTGTTTCAGAGCAAAACCCAAAAATCTGGTGGAATGCGATCAAAAATACAAGTACAAATGCGATTAAAGCTGCAAAAATAACCCCTAATGATATAGTTGGGATAAGTGCTTGTTTTTTTAGAGCTACTACTGCAGCAATAGACAAAGAAGGAAATGTGCTATATCCAGCAATAACATGGATGGATGAAAGAAAATCCGAATCTGCTGAAAAACATGCTGATTTAATTGGAGAGTTGCGAAGAGCAATAAATAGAATTCTTTGGATTAAAGATAATAAACCAGATATTTTTGAAAAAACTTACAAATTTATTCAACCAGATTCTTTTATTTACAAAAAATTGGCAGACATATTTGCGACAGATTATTCAAATGCTATTTATGGAATTCTAGATTATGATACATTAAAATTATCTACCGATTTATCAGATCAATTTGGTATTCCAATGGATAAATGGGTTGATGTTTATGAATCAGGCAAAATAATAGGTGAATTGACATCAGAAGCAGCAAACGAACTTAACCTTCCAAAAGGATTACCAATCATAATGGGGGGAGCAGATCAACAGTGTGCAGCATTAGGTCTTGGAACGATGATTGGTGAAATAAAAGCAACAACTGGGACTGGGACATTTGTAGATGCGGTCACTGATAAACCAGTATTTGACAAAACTAATGTATTATTTACATTACCACATGTTGTTAAAGGAGAATGGGTATTGGAAGGAGCTATGCCAGGAACAGGAGCTGCGTTAAGGTGGTTTAGAGATAATTTTTCAGAAAGACAATGTATCGAAGCTGAACTACAAAATAAAGATCCATTTAAATTATTGGAAGAAGAAGCAAAAGAAGTTCCTGCCGGATCTGGTGGACTTTTAATTATTCCTCTGTATTCATTTATGAAGGCTACAGTCCATGGTATGGGTTTTGGTCACAGCCGCAGTTTTTGGATACGAGCAATAATGGAATCAGCAGCATTAAGCATTAGATTATATCTGAGTTTTATTGAACCTATGACTCAAAGGATTAAAGAACTTAAAATCGATGGTGGGGCAACAAAATCAGATTTATGGACTCAAATTCAAGCAGATGTAACTGGAAAGACCGTATTAATTCCGAAAATCGTTGATGGGGCAGCAATGGGTGCTGCTATCCTTGGTTTTCTTGGTACAAAAAATTATGGAACGATTGAAGATGCAGTTAAAAATATGGTAAAATATATTGATAAAAAAGAACCCAATTCAGCGAATAAAAAGGTATATAAGAAATTATTTCGTGTTTTTGAATCTGAAACAATTACGATTCATGGTAAAAAACGCATAACTGGTAAAATTTTATGATTAAAAATGTTACGTAAACGAAAAAAATCAGAACGATTAGGATTTTTTCAGAATCAGATATTATTTTTACTAAAATATAGAAGCATGCATGGATATGAGCTTTTAGAAGTTTTAAAGAAAAAAGGTTGGCGTCCATCCACTGGATCGTTGTATCCTGCTTTAAGAAAACTCGAAGAAAAAGGATATATCGAATCATTTGAAAGTTCTCAATTACGAGGACCAAAAAAACGAAAAAATTACATACTAACTGTAAAAGGTTTGGATTATATACAAGAGAATTTCTTTTATGACATCACTCAAGATCTACTTAGAGCTAGATTATACCTAAATCCTTTTCAGGAATTGGTTAATAATTTAACACCATATTTTAATAAGGGAGGTTTAGTTTTAGATTTGTTAAATTATATAGACCCAAATGCAGTCCTAAATTATCTACTTAAAGGAAACATCCCAAAAAATATTAAATTTATGAAGGTTTATGAATTTTATAACCTAATTAATGAAAATAAAATGCAAAATTGGCTTCAAATTTTATTATTTTTTCCATTTTCAATGACTTATAGTGAATTTGGTGTTTCAGCAGTAGAAAAATATCAAGAATTGTTTAAAAAAATCGAGAAATTCCTCACTGATGATGGGAAACTTTGGATCATTGATGTAGAATGGATTGAAGCACATTTTTTAGTGGATGCATTGACTTTTTTAGCGACTGGTGATATAAAACAATTGGCTTATACATTTGATGAGATTAAAAACCTATTATTATCAATTAATTTTAGAAATATAACAAAAATCAGTTCAAAAAATGGTATCCTAGTTATATCCGCAGATAAATAGGTAAGGAATATGTCATAAAAAATGTTTCGCAAACGAAAAAAATCAGAACAATTAGGAGTTTTTCAGAATCAAATATTGTTCTTATTGAAATATAGAAGCATGTATGGATATGAGCTTTTAGAAGTTTTAAATAAAAAAGGTTGGCGCACATCGACTGGATCGCTTTACCCTACTTTAAAAAAACTCGAAGAAAAAGGATATATCAAAACGTTTGAAAGTTCTCAATTACGAGGACCAAAAAAACGAAAAAATTACATACTAACTATAAAAGGTTTGGATTATTTACAAAGGAATTTCTTTTATGATCTTACTAAAGACATTTTTATGACTAAATTATATATAAATCCTTTTCAAGAAGTGGTTAATAATTTAACCCCATATTTTAATAGAGGAGGTTTAGTTTTAGATTTATTAAATCATGTTGATCCAAAGGCAATTCTGAATCATCTCCTTAAAGGAAATATCCCAAAAAATATCAAATTCATGAAAATTTACGAATTTTATAACTTAATAAAAGAAAATAAAATGAATATGTGGTCCCAAATTTTATTATACTTTCCATTTTCAATGACATATCGTGATTTTGGTGGGTCTCCTGTAGAAAGATATCAAGAATTGTTCAATCATATTAAGAATTTCCTCATTGATGATGGAAAACTTTGGATAACTGATACAGAATGGATTAAATCACATTTTTTGGTCGACGCATTGACTTTCTTAGCGACTGGTGATACAAAACAAATAGCATATACATTTGATGAGATTAAAAGCCTATTATTATCTATTGATTTTAAAAATATAACAAAAGTCAGTTCAAAAAATGGTATTCTTATTATATCTGCAGATAAATAAAGTTGAGTTATTGTGCTACAAAATTCCAAATTTATCTTTTATTTTACAACGAATATAGTGGAACCCTACACGAAACTCAATTCCTTTCATATTAAATCTCCCCATTAAAAAGGTTGCGAGCATTTTTTCAAGTTTTTTATCTTTTGACCCCCATCTAACACCTTTTTCGCATCGTTTTTTATTTAAAAGAACCCAGTTCTTTGCAAAATATTGTAATTTAAGTTCTTTGCTAATATTTTTCTTCCAGATTTTTTTGAATTTTGACATTTTTTTTGCATTAAATTCATTTTCCTTTAATACTTGAATGCACGTTTCTGCTGCAGCTTTAGCAGAACTCATGGCATAATAAATCCCTTCACCTGTAATTGCCGAAACAAAGCCCGCAGCGTCTCCTATAAGTAAAGTCCTATTGGAATAACAATTGTTGAAAGGAATTGACAAAGGTATTAGAGCTGCCCTAAATCCTTGTGTCTGGAATTCTTCTGGGATTAAACCATTTCTTTTTAAAACATTTAGAAATCTAGAATATTGTTCTCGCATTCTATTTCCATGCTTGATTAAAGTTCCAATCCCGATACTTATGCTTTCTTTTTTAGGGAATATCCAAGCATATCCAGGCAAATCGTTGAAATGTAAGAAAAGATGAACACATCTGTTTTTAGTATAAATATTATCCATTGTCTTTTTTCCTAGTTGGATGTTCTCCTCAATTGCCAAACCCATATCATCTTTAGCCCATTTATTTTGAAGATTTGAATTCTTGTTAACTATCGAATGAACCGAATCGGCACCTATTATTATTTGACTTTTAATCCTTTCACCATTTTGTAAATATGTAGTTGCCTTATTAGTGCTTATCTCTATTTTCTGTGCCTTGTTTTTTTCCCATAATTCACATCCAGCTTTTTTTGCTAATTTAATTAGATTATAATCGAAATCCGTTCTACCAGATGTCATAGCCATGAGTGGCTCTTTATTAGTTTCAGAAAATAGATTTAACCTATATTTTAAAGAAGGGGAATAGATTCTAGCAGCAAAATTATAGTTTTCAATAAATGGTCTAATATATGGAAAATCTATGAAAGTATGAAACATTAGCCCTCCTGCACATACTTTATCTCTTGGGAATTTGGCTTTATCAACAATAATTGTTGAGATGCCATTTTCAGCTAATATCTTTCCCGCCGTAGAACCCGCAGGACCTCCACCAATAATTAGAACTTGACAGTCCATATTCTTATCCTAATAATATTCTGATATTTAAAAGAAGAAAAAAAGATTAAATTTTTGTTTTTACTTGCCTCTCCATTTAGGCTTTTTCTTCTGTAGACGAGCTACTGCCCCAGAAGCAAAATCTTTTGAATGTAGTAATTGAGAGTTAATTAAACCTTCTAAAAACGTGTTATGTTCTAAATGTTTACCATAAGCATGATCGATAAATCGTTTAGCTAGACCTACTGCTAAAGGAGCTGCCTCAATCAACTCATCTGCATAGTCTGAAACCATTTTATCTAGTTCTTCATGAGTTTTTGCTACTCCTTTAAGTAAACCCATTTGATAAGCTTCATTTGCATCGAAAGTTCGTCCTGTCATCATAATGTCTTTTGCGACTGGAATACCTACCAACCGAACTAACCTTGTTGTCCCACCTATATCACTAATAATCCCAATTCTACTTTCTACCATGTTTAATTTTGCTGTTTCAATTGCAAATCGAAAATCGCAAGCAAGTGATAATTCGAAGGCTGCCCCAAAGCAATAACCATTTATTTTAGCTATAACAGGCTTCTCCATTTGCTCAATTCTATTGTATATTGGTTGTAAATAGCTATTTAACCAATATCTGAAATTATTGGGTTTTAATGGTGTTTTTCTAGCGGCTCCTGGATCTTGTCCTGTTAACGTTTTTAAATCGATTCCAGCTGAAAAAGTGTCACCGCCTCCAGTAATTACAACTACACGGGTATCGGAAACTTCAATTTCCTCAATGGCATTTTTAATACCTTCAAATAGGTCATAATTTAACGCATTTTTCTTTTTTAATCTGTTCATTTTAATAGTTGTTATCTTTCTTTCTTCATCTTTTTCAATAAGTATAACTTTTTCTTCCATGAAAATCCCTTTTTATTTTTATAGAATTTATAAATTTACAGAGTAGGCTAGTTTTTTAAAAATTTCATAAAAAATCGCTGAATAAAGAAGTAACTAACTGAAGTAATTAATTAGAAAGAGAAGTTAAATTAGATTAGTTCTTTGACCTTCTCTATAATTTTAGGCAAAATATCTCCAATTTTACCATGAATTACAATATCTGCTAGGTAGTCCTTGCCAGTCTCGTCTAAATTGATTATAATCAACTTTGCTCCCGAACTCTCAGCAATATGGGGATAACCTGCTGCTGGGTAGACTGTTAATGTTGATCCAAGAATTATCATGCAATCACATCGCTGGCTATATGCTTGTGCCTTCATTATTGCATCTGGGGGTAAAGATTCACCAAATAAAATTGTGTCAGTTTTCATTAAACCATCACAATCTTCTCTTATGCATAAAGGTGGCAATTCTCCATTTCTAACTCTATTAATAACACTCTCTCTGGTTTCTTTTAATCCACAATCCATACAGTGACAACCTACAACGTTTCCATGAAGTTCTATAACCTCACAATTTCCCGAATTTAATTGTTGTTGTGCTTTTTGATGAAGATTATCGATGTTCTGGGTTATTAAAGCTTTTAATTTTCCAATTTTTTCTAATTCTGCTAAGGCTATATGTCCTTCGTTTGGTTTACGGCTTAAAATATCTCCCATGCCTCCCTTACTTTTCTCTTCATTTTCTGGTAGGTATCTCGACCAATATCTGGAAGGATCTTCTAAATAGTATTCAATAGTTGCTGTCTTCGGATCAACTTTTTTCCATAATCCATCTTTACCTCGAAAATCGGGAATTCCACTTTCAGTTGAAATTCCAGCTCCAGTAAAAGCAACTATATAATTAGAATCTCTTATTAATTTCGCCGCAAGCGCAATTCTTTTTTCAATTTCTTCTTCATCCAAAACTTACACCTAAATATTTTATTCTAAATTATCAGTCAAATTTCTCAATTCAATTCTAATCTGCTTTAAAGCTTTATTTTTTAATTTTCTATTGACTTCAAAACTATATGTCCTAGTTAATTGGAGAAATTTAAGATCATTTTCATCTAAAATAACATCATGTTTTGTTTTAAATTTCTCTAAATGAATATCAATTTCCTGATCTTTAATAACTTTATCAATATCTTGATACAAATTTTTATTCCTATCAATAATTTGTCCTAATCGTTCATTAAGATATTTTAAATAAGAATTAATCGAATTTAACTTTTTAATTCTATTCTCTTTTTTATAATAATCCAACAGGTATTTATCAATTTCAAAGAATATTTTTAATTCCCCAATAACCTCCATCATAGCTAAATTTTCTTTAATCCTTAAAATATTTTTTTCAATTAAAGTTTTATTAAATAAATTCATAAAATTTGAAAATATTAGCTCCCCTGATTTTTTTCGCCATTTTTGGGTCTCATATAATTTCTTATAAGGTATATTTCTGGTATATGTTATTATTGAATTCAAATAATTAGTTTTAAAGAATTTTTTTATAAAAAATTTTAAATTTTGGGGAAATATTTTAGTAATTTCTTTTTCAAAATCAAAAAAATGTTCAAAAAATTGTTCTATTGATGAAATATTTAATAGATTTTCTAGTTTTTCTTGTAATTTTATACTAGGTTCTCCGATAAATTCTCTAGGAAATAAATTTAATATCGGATTAAAGGATAAATCACTTTTCATGAAAAAAATTATAAGACTATATAAAATCTTTCCAAAACCAAAGGAATACGAATAAAAGATATCTTTATCTTCATTTATAGACAACTTATGCAAATCTGGGAATGAATCAAGATAATTTGATTGTTCTATAAGTTTTTGAATATAAAATCTCAGTTCGACTTTATTAATATTAAATAATTTCGAAAAATTGGAATAACTTATCAAATCTTTTATTTCCAAATTATAGTTTAATTGATTTAATAATAAAAATAATTTAATTTTACAAAAAAAATCCTTATTTTGAATTAAATTAGGAATGTTATTTTTTATATAAGGCCAAGTTAAAAAGATAATAAATTTTCGTTCTACATTTAAGGGATACTTGGTTTCAAGTTTCTCAATTAAAGGAAAAAATTCAAACTCAATATCTTTTATATCAATTTCTAATTTAATAATTGGCTCTTCTACCTCCAATCGAATTTCTTCTATACCTTTATCGGTTATACTATATTTTATTCTTTTTCTAGTCGCTTCGTTAATGGTTTCTATTTGAATTAATTCTTTATTCTTTAATTGTTTTAAATAATGAAAAAAAGTAGAACGAGGAATTTTTTTATCAAAAAATTTTTCCAAATCACGAGAATATGTAGTTCCTCTATTATAGAGGTATTTTAAAATAATTTTTTCTTTATTTTTTGTGATCAAATAGTTTCCTCTTTTCTATTTTTTCAGATTTACAAGTCCAAAATTAGGTCTAACAAGATATTGTTCTTAAACTATTTTTAAAACTTTTAGCTTTATAAAATCTATGTGATATAAATAATCATAATAAAGAATACGTTAAAAATATCAAGGTTTTAAAAAATGAAAATAGAGAAAAACGAGAAAATAGAGAAAACGGGGAAAATAGAGAAAATAGAGAAAATAACTCTCACGAAAATTTTTAGTTTGGACTTAAAAGATCCAATAATTGTAGAGATGAAAGAAAATAATAAAAAAGATAGAAGATTTTCTCTTTTTTATAAACCCCTTAAAATTTATGCATTTGGGTCCACCATAGATATGTGTTTAAAAGATTTTCAAGAACAGCTATATTTATTATATAAAGTATATACAACAAGAGGAGATCAAGATTTAAAAAGGGGAAGTAGAATACAAAAAAATAAATTCTTAAATATGGTAAATATCACTTCAAGTGCTTAGATTAATTTTTCTTCTAAATAAAAATATCATTCTTTAATTATCCAATTTCTAATTTTTTATTATTTATTTAATAAATACAATTTAAATAAACGTAAATTGTAATCAAACTAATTTTTTTAAGAAATTTTTTAATTCTTTTAAATTACATTAATTTGTTTTAAATATTTTTAAAATTCTATAAGCTATGATTAGGGGTAAGTTGTTTATGCCGGAAGATAAGAATTCAATAATTAAAAGGATAAGGGATGTATGTGAAAAAAAAAGAAAAGAATTTATAGAAATATTTACTAAATTTATAGAAACACCTTCAATATCTGCTTGGAAAGAGCCAGAAACGCTTTATAAAATTGTTGAAAAAGCAAAAACTTTATTAAAATCATGTGCTGTATCTACAATTATCCATGATGAATATGATTCCAATTATCCATTGTTAACCGGTGAAACCAATTCTTCTGAGGCCACAAAATCAAAAAAAATCTTTTTTTTAGGTCATTTAGACGTCCAACCTCCTGGCGAAATTGAAAAATGGACAAAACTTTCAGATCCTTTTAAGCCCCTACAAAAAGAAGGCAAACTATATGGGAGAGGTAGTTTGGATACAAAATCACAAATTTCTGCACAAATTATTGCGCTTAAGATTCTAAATGAATTAAAAATCAAGATTAAAGCGCTTGATTTCTTGTATACTACCGATGAGGAAATTGGTTCATTAAAATCAACGTTAAAATTTTTTGAGAAATTATCAAAAAATAAATTCGATACAAATGATTATCATGGTGCAATTAACGGAGAAAATACAAATGAACGTATTGTTTTAGGCTGCAAAGGAATCATTAAATTGAAATTTATTGCAAAAAACCCTCTTGGAAGGATGCATTCAGGAAAATCAATGTTTCACGCTTATCATCCAATCATAAATTTAGCAGAATTTCTCTCTAAAATACGGAATGAAAATAAAATTCTTATTGAGAAATTAAATTTATTGAATCCAAAAATTAGAATTATCAAGGATAAAGATTTAGTAAATAAAAAATATGAAAATACTAATGAAATACTGCTTTCTGAAAACGGGTTAAAGTTAGCTGTAGGTTCAAAATTATGGGATGATTTTATCTCTGCTGGATGGAGTACTGAACAGATCGGAGAGAAATTTGCGTCAATTAGCTTTAATCCTGATAATTTTCTATCCGGAAGCAAGGAAAGTCAAACTATAGTTCCAGACGAAGCTATATCCGAGGTAGATATACGAATTCCACCTAAAATAGCCCCAACCAAAATAATAGAAATATTAAAACAAATAACTGACCAATTTCCTTATATTACTATGGAAATTATTATGCCAAATTCTTCTGATATTAATAAATATTTTCAAGGTGCATTCACATCTCCAGCAAATCCCTTTGTTCAAAAATTCTACCAGAATTGTATGTTTGTATATGATCAGCCTAGAATTTTTATGCCATTTAGCTCAGGTACAAGTGATGACCGATTTATAGAAGTATTAGGGCTCCCACACGTGAAGTTTGGTGCTACAGGTCAAAATAACCATGGATACGATGAATGGGTTGATTTATCAAGTTTTTTTCGTGTTATTCAAGTTTACACGTTAATGATGGCAGATTTAGAATTAGATCAATAAGGATAAAATAACTAATCCTAAAGATTAACTTAATTAGTTTTATTAATAGGTAAATATTTGTCCCATTGATTAAATGACAGTATTTCATCATATTTATTACAAATTATATTAAAAATCTGACATGTTGCACAAAATATATCGACTATATCTTCATCGTTTAAATCAAGAATTTTGAGAATTTCAGGAGAGATCCCCCAAGCTCTTTCAAAGTCAACTCCCCAATCACCACATATATTTACAACAAATTCATCCTTTGTAAATTTGCCTGTATGAGGAGCTTTTGCTATACGTATACTTCCTCCCACTGGAACAATATTTCCATCTTCTTGAACTACATTAATTCGGAGATCAAATGTCCTCTTTGAATTTTTCCAATTAATTAATTTGAATTGAGCCATTTCCTGGATAGTATATGGAAAAGGATTTCGTGATGTATTAAATTTTTGATGAAAATCAGAAATTGAATCTTCAATTATTTTTGGAATTTGTTGGATAGGGGTATTTGTAATAAAAGGTTTAATTCCAGCACCACCTGAACCTCCAAATGGTTTTAAAACAAAATTCTTATTCATATTGTTAATCGATTTCATTATTTCTTCAAGTTTGTTTTTAGAAAACACTCTTGCAAATATAAGGGGGTGAATTCGATATTTTTCTAAAATATCGTATCCCATGTATATGGCTACATATGTACTTGCCTTATCATCAGTCACAGGATAAATTGGATTAATAATTTTAGTTTTAATGCCTCTCCAATTGTCCTTTTGAAAATCTTTATCAGGGAATCTTCTTACAATACCATCTCCGATAAGAACATGTATTTTATCATCTAAAAACGTAAAATATTGATTTTTATAATCCAAAAATTCAAATAAATTTTGATAATTAGAATAAATTAAGATAATATCATCAATACTTTTTTGTGGGTTATTATAATTGAAAATATTATATATTCCTACTCTAATTCCCTCTTTCTTATACATATATCTCAAATACTCGCCTAACATAATTTTTTCTTGATAAAGGTCGTCTTTAGGTAAGGTTCCTATGAGTACTCTTTTCTGCTTAACACCATTAATATTGTCTATTGCACTCTTAAAGGCATTAAAAATCATTTCTATCTGATCAAATGTAGTAGCGAAGAGTCCTCTTGTGGAACCTCCATTAGTTTCTAAAATTACGAATTTCCTTTGATTATTATGTTCTGTAACCATAAAATCGACAGAGCCTACATAGAATAATCTTTTATCAGGAAGTCTCGGCCAATTGCCCATTTTTTTTAGAGCTTTTTCACGAATCTGATCTACAAACTTATTATCTTGCTTTTGTCGTGTTGGTTCTAATGAGGTTAAATCTTTATCAAAATATTTAGATAAATGAATGATACGATCTAATTCGTTTTTTAAATTCATAAACCCACCATTTTTATTAGATTTTAAGGACCAAAAAATATTCTAAATTTTTAAGACGTATTGAGGGATTAAACGTGCTAAAATATCGGCCATACCTAGCTCAACAGTCTTTAAGACAACACCCTTGCCTCGATAATCAAATTCCATCTCTCGCACTTCGGAACAAATTTTGCTACCAACATCATTTGCCATATCTAAGATAAAATATCGTTCTCCTTTAATCTGAATTACTTCAACTACATTAACAACGTCTGAAAATGAATAACCCCCACCATGAGGTGCAATATTAAGATTTTTCAGTCTATTTAAGACCCCTATTTTTTCTGCTCGTTTTTCAAATCCCAATAGTTCGATTATTTCATCATCTAAATTTGGTTTACCCGTCATTAAAAATGCTGGTAAATCAGCTCTTAATGCTATAGGAAAGGGACTTGAATTTGCATCACTAATATCATGGGCACCAAGCATTAATTCATTATAATTTAAAAGACCTTGATGTGTAATATTATTAATTATTTTATATTTTCCAAAAATTGCTTCTGCAGCCAATTTTCTTTTTTCTTTAGCGAACCATTCAGCATATTTATAAAAATTATAATATTCTTTAACATCTGAATCGATTAAAACATGTAATTTTCCAAAAATTGTTTTAACTATTTTTGCTCGTTCTCGGAGAGCTTCACTTTTATCAAAGTATAATCCTATTCCCTTCTCTGTTTCATTACGTAGTTCTGATACCGATCCATGCATAATAAATGCATATTCTGGTAAATCTACATCTAGGGAGCGTTTAACAACCTTAAATAAGTCAATAAAATGATTCCCCTTATACATATCCCATTCAATTTTAAAATTATCTATATATAAATCTTTTTTAACTTCATGAATTGCTTCAATTAATTCAGAGGGCTTTGGAAGTTCCTCTAAAGCTCCAACTAACATCCCACAAGCATTAGGTTTACTGTCTAAAATTATAAATTTATCCTTTCCAGAACCCCAAGATAGTTTTCCTCCATAGCCAAATCCCGCTTTCCAACGTGCAGTATTTCGGGTTATAGTTTCGTCAGGAGTTGAAACGAAAGTGGCGTGTGGTGAAAAACCAAATTCTTCTTGTGCCAAATGAATTTTTGCCAAGCCATACTTCATGTTCGCTCGGCATAAATAAGAAGCTCCATCACCTACTCCAGTAGAAAAATAATGTCTTTTTGCCCGTTTTAATAATTCAGTCTTCTCTAAACTTACAAGTGTCATATAAAGATCTATCCTTTTGAATATTTAAAAAATTTCCAATTGATTCTTAAGCTCTATTAAATAATTTTTAATAATTTTTGAATTTAATTCCACAAATTTCTTAGCTTTATTACTATAAAAATTTGGAATTTCGTTAATACGCCATTCTAACTTTTTAATCATACAATCAAAATCTTTTTTTCGTAAGGCACAAGATAACAAGGCTCTCATCAATCCTATAGGACCGAAAAGATCCATACCATCTGCATCATATAAGACTTTTGCTTCCAAACTTTCAGGTTTTTTTTCAGCATATTGTCTACTATGGCATAAAATACAGTCTGTAATTTTTTTTATTGTATTTTTGTCAATTCCTTTCGATAATAATATTTTTTCAGTCATTTCGGCACTAATTACATTATGCTTAGTACGATCAATCTTATGTCCAATATCATGTAACAATATGGAACATTGAATTATATCCCAGTCAGCATTAACTTCTTTATTTATCATCAAAGCATATTTTAATAATCTTTCAATATGCGGCCATCCATGTAAGATATCTTTCGGCATATTTTCTATTGCAAACTTTTTGACTTCTGGAATTAATTTATTTATATTAATCATCGTGATTTTACTAATTTAAATTAATCCAATATTGACCCATTAATTGCGAAGAATTTGTTTTTACAAGTACTTTATTGACTTCTACAAGTCCATCTTCATAACAATCAATGACATTATATGTGTTCAGATCCATATCCAAATAATCTCTAGAAGATAAAGTGCCACAAGTTGAAAATACTGTATCTTCCAATTGAATTGAAAAAGAGATATGATTATGACCTGTAAGAATAAAATGAATATTATTTTCTGGTTCTGTAAAAAATTTTATTACATTTCCTGCATCACTTAACATATAATTAAATTTGGTTTTTGGATGGGGAATTAAATTATGATATAAAGCTACGATATTAATTTTATTTTTGGGTTTTTCTTTGAATATTTTAATTACTTCATTCATTCTTTTTCTACCTATAATCCCACTCTCAATTGCAGGATCTATAGAATTTATACCAGCAATTCTTATTTTATCATTCTCATAAAAAGGTTCTAAAGTTCCAATAAATTCTGGAAATAAATCCCAGCCGATCGTTTTTAAATCATTATCCCCTGGAATTATAATCTTATGTGCCATAATTTTATCTAATTCTGCTACAGCTTTCTTATATTCAACATATTGATTAGCATTAGTAACATCCCCCGTGTGAACAACAAGATCAGCATTTAATGTATTTATTTGTTTAACAGCCTTTTTATACATATCTTCTCTAAAATTGCCAGAAGAGAAATGTGTATTACCAATATGCGCTATTCTAAAATTTAATTTCTTATCAAATTTTGGGGGTGTTGGATAAAAAACTCTATTTATATATCTTCCCCGTTTTATTCTCTCCCCATTAATTAATTTTTTAGTTCTAAATAACACTGCCTTTTCAAAAATATCTAAAATAGTATAAGTAAATAATTCCTTATATCGGGTTTTATTGCAAGAAAATGTTCCGCCGTTAAACATCACCAATTCTTCTTCGCCATCTGAACATGAATAAACATTAGAAATATGTCGATGCCCATTTAATATTAGATCAATATTAGTTTCCAAAATCATTTTTAAAGCATCACCACTGTCAATTACAGCAGATCTTTCACGTCCAGTTAGCGGAATAGGCAATAAATGGTGGTGAAAACAAAAAATTCTAGTCTTATCGGAATTATTTAAAAATTGTTCTCGAGTTTTTTCAATAGCCCTCCTACCAATTTTTCCAGAATCTTGATCCGGGATAGAACTATCAATTCCTATTATTAAAAGATCTTTTTCGTCAATTTTAAACGTCCTGGAATCAAAAAATTCTTCAAAAAGCAAATAACCAACGTTCTTTGCGTCGTGATTCCCTGGGATACAAAAAAATATATCTTTATTGATTGGTTTTAATAATTCTAAAGCATATTGATAATCTAAATAGGTTCCACCGTGTGTTAAGTCTCCTAAATGTATTATATAATCCACTTTTTTAATTTTATTTATTTCCTCAATACCTTTATTATATATCTCCAAATTAAAAATAGGACTATTTGAAATATGTGAATCTGAAATTAAAATAATTCTTTTTGGTTTACCTTCTAATGGAACTGAATCTATTTTCTTCTTATAACGTGCATAATGGGGAAAATATTTAGTATTAATCTTCATTTTTCTAAGTAGTAATTTTGATTATTTTAAGGTAATTAAGAATTATTTTATATAAATTAATTGCTAATAACTCTCTTAAATTTTATTTCTGAAAATAAAATTTCAAAAAATTGTTAATTTAAATTAGGTACAATTAAAGGTTCCTTTAATTAAATGAAATATTTGAATAGATTTTCTCATTTAACGTTAAAATTTTGTGTTCATCTCAGTTGAATTAAAAATCTATTTTATTAAATATGGATCATACTTTTAAGTTATTCTAACATTTTATTAATAGTCTAACTATTATCTGTTAAAATGTCAAAGCTTATTCAGTACAAAAATAAGTCCAAAAATCAGATTATTTTAAACTTATTTTTAAACTATTTACTTTATAAAAAAATCGTTATTTTTAACACATAAGTAAAAATGGAGTAGAAAAATATATGTCCAAGAAAAAAAAATCAAAAGGAAAATCTAAAAAACAAGCGTCAAAGAACAAAAGTAAAGAAACTAAATAAATAGAAAATACAAAAACGGGATAAAACAAAAGAAAATATTTTTTTACCAAACCTTTTTCTTTATATTTCAAAAATTTAACAAATAATAAATGGAAAATTCTTGTTTTTTGTTTATGCTTAAAAAAATAAGATAAAATACTTCCAAAATAAGAAAATTCTTTTTTGAACAAAATATTTTATTTCTAATTGATTTCTTTTATTAATCACAATTAGTTATATCAAAATTGAAGATTCTCTATAATTCTTATAAAGTGAGTTCCTAAATGCCATTAGCCAGTGTAATTTTTTATTTTTCACAGCAAGGTAGTACTAAAAAAATTGCTGAAAAAATTGCAGAAGGTTTAAACCAAGGAGAAAACAGATGTGAGTTAGTAAGATTCACTAAGCTTACAAAAGATTTGGAAATGATTAAGAATTTCGATTTTTCAAAATATAGTCTAATTGGTTTTGGAACACCCGTTTATTATTTTTACCCTCCACATCATCTATTCAAAGTTTTTGAGTCTCTACCTGATTTAAGTCATGTAAATGGTTTTCTTTTTTGTACTAGTGGGGGTAATCCTGGGGCTTGTTTGTATAAGATAAAAAATATTCTTGATAAAAAAGGATTTAAAATAATTGATGGCTATGATAAATGGATCGGACTCGATCAACACCGTTGTTATAGTCATTTTAAAGAATCGGCACTTCCTTCAAGTTTGGGACATCCGAATCCAGGAGAACTTGCTGAGGCAAAAGAATTTGGTAAAAATTTAATTCATAAAACCCTTGATCCAAATTCACCAGAAAAAAAGGATTTTTGGTCAAAAGATAATAAATGGGCAGAAGGGGGATGGAAGGGAAGATCCGAACCGTTTATGGAGAAATGGTTCCCAGAATTTAAGCTGAATGAAGAAAAATGTACTCAATGTGGTAAATGTGCTGAATTATGTCCTGTTGATGCGATTGTTTTAGATCCATACCCTCAATGGGTGAAAGATTGTGATCGGTGTTATTTGTGTGATCTTTACTGCCCTGAGCAAGCAATTGAATGTGACTGGTCTAAACAATGTGCATTTATGGATAATATATTAAAAAGAGCTAAAAAGAAATGAAAAATTTAACCTCTATAAAATTTTGAAAATTTAAAACTAAATATTATTGACCTGTATCAATATATTGCGTTTTAAATCCTTCTTCACTCCCATATATATTTAAATAAACGTCTTTAATAAATTCTTTCTTATATTTAAAAATTAGATTTGGATCATCTGTAAGTAAGACAAAATCCATTCTAATATGTGATAGAACATCACTAACATAGTATTCCGGGGAATAATTTAATAATTTTTCATATTTTTTACAAATTTCATCTAATTTTTGGACGGTTTTAGCTGGGTTTTTTTTAGGAAGATCTAGAACAAACCAATATCTTGTAATTTCTTTTTTAAAGAAAATATCTTTAAATTTTTCCTTATCTGCAGTTTTTAGCATATCTTTTGTAATTGTAAAATTAATTATTTCAGCATTGATTATTGATAAATTAGAAATCATATGTACAGCTCCAGAAGGTCTTCTTAATTTCGTATAATTTAAACTCACTCCTTCAACAATTCCCTCTTGATTCATTATTTGTATAAGATCTCCTAATCTATAAGGTCTCGTGAATAATATGTATAAACCAGCAATAAAATTCTGTAAAATAGTAGTTGTTGAAAAAGCAATTATTGAACCTGTGATTGCCGAAATTAAAATTGCGACCTCTGGAGGAAGCCCTCCAGGTACTAAACTAGCTGATGCAGCAGTAAATAAAATAACTATAAAAATAATAATCGCCAAACGAAATATTATTTTTATACCATTATAAAGATGTAAAGAAAATTTCTTTCTTATTATAACTTTTTTAATAATGAATAGTATTATTGTAGAAATTATTAAAACTGCTACAACAATTATAGTGAAATATATCCAAGAAACCAAATAATCCCAAAATGTTGGAGGAGGAAAGATACGAACTGTAAAAAGTTGAGAGATCCATTCAAACATTTATTTGGAACCTCCACTTTTTTCATATACGGAAAACCAGATATCTTTTTTAAATTCTGGTAATAAATCCATAGCAGTATTCATGTCTTCTGAAGATATTATCATCCTAATAGTTAATCGCCAATATATATTTGCAAAAACATATCTAGGTTTATGTCCAAATTTTGAGACCCATCGTTCACAGACTTCATCTAAAATCCTTATTAAATCCTTTGGATTTTTATCAAGTTCAAATTCCATAAGGAAAAAATAATATGAAATTTTTCTTTTTTGAATGGCTTTAATTAAAGTTTTTTTTATTTTCTCTTTTTTTGAGACTTCGAATGCTTTAATATCTTCTTCATAAACCGTTTTATAATTTAATAAATTTGCATTCATGGCAACTTTATTTGGAATTTTATGAATATTACCAATCCCGACTGTATCCCTTAAAATTGTGTAGTTCATACCTATTTCAGTTACAAAACCTTCAATTTCTCCTATTTTTATAAAATCTCCTACACTATAAGGTCTAGAACCTATCATAAAAAATCCAGCAATAAGGTTACCAACTATGATTGCACTCGCAAGACCTATTGCCGTTGAAAAGATTGTCGTAAAATTCATCAACGTTTCATAATCCATAATACCAAGTGTGACTAAAACAGAAAATAGCACTATGAAAATTACAATCATCCTAATGAAATTAAGAAAACCACTAAATGCCTCATGCGGGAATTTTCGGGTCTTTTTAAATGATCTCTTAATAATATAACCCGTAATTTCTACAGATAATAGAATAGTAACGGCTATCACTATTACAAGAAATAAATTACTAATGAAATCATAATAAACTCTTTTGTTTATTTCATCATATAATGCTATAATTTGATTTATATCAACTGCCAATTTTAAGTATCCTCCGACTTCAAGATTTTAATTAAAATTAAAAAATTTGCCTGAAATTGAGATAAGATATAATGAATAGCTATTTAAATGGTTATATAATTTTAAAATAAGAAAATGGATATATAAAGTATAAACATTATATTAAAAGGCGATTATATGCCTAGATTCTTTAGAAAAATTAAAAAAAAAGTAGGGAATCCTCCTGGGACTCTTATATATACAGGTGAAAAAAGAGACGAAAAAATTAAGGTAAAAATGATTGAATACAATGATTCTGACTACAATGAAAAAGAAATTGAAGAAAATTTAATTGATAAATGTCTGACTTTTAAAGATACTAAAGAAATCTCATGGTTGAATATTGAGGGAATCCATAAATTAGAAATAATTGAAAAAATTGGAAATTATGTAAAAATACATCCTTTGGTTTTAGAAGACATAGTGAATGTTAATCAACGTCCAAAGATAGAAAACTTTGATGATTACATATATTTGATTCTTAAGATTTTAGATTATGATGAAAATAAAAATGAGGTTATATTAGAGCAAATTAGTATTATTTTTAGTTCAAATTATGTAATTACTTTTAGAGAAAAATCATCTGAACTATTCAATCCTATTATAAATAGAATCCGGACAAAAAAGGGGCAAATTCGGAAAATGGGAACAGACTATCTTGTTTATTCTCTAATTGATATAGTCATAGATTATTATTTTTTAATATTAGAAAATATTGGAGAAAAGATTGAGGATATGGAGGCAGAATTAGTAACAAACCCTACAGAAAGTACTTTACAAAATATTCATCAAATGAAAAGGGGACTATTAACTTTAAGAAGATCAATTTGGCCTTTAAGAGAAGTAATTAACCGTTTATTGAGAAGAGAATTACCATTTATTCATGAGGAATCGAATCTATATTTTAGAGATCTTTATGATCATACAATTCAAATAATTGATACTATAGAAACACTAAGAGACATACTTTCTGGGATGCTTGATATTTATCTATCAAGTGTTAGCAATAAAATGAACGAAGTTATGAAAGTTCTTACTGTTATTGCAACAATTTTTATCCCTTTAACATTTTTAACTGGGATATTCGGTATAAATTTTATTGCTTTGCCAAATATTTACTGGGAAGGAATCATTATAACTCTAGTTGCAATGTTGATTGTTACAATTTTTATGGTAATATACTTTAAAAGAAAGAACTGGTTGTAAAATGTTTCATGAAGAAATTTATCCAAAACCTTCATTAATCTATTGCTAATTTATCCAATAATTATCAATAATAATTTATTCTCAATTAGATGAGATCTTTTGATTTTGATGCTTTCTATTAGTATATATTCAATGGAATTGGGAAAAAAGCTTTAGGAAATGTTAGAATAAAATAAATTAAATTAAAAATTAAGATTGATATTTGTATAAGATTTAATTATAATACATTTTTAATACATTTTAAATACAAAAAATCTTTAGTTACTTATAAAATTAAAAAAAGAACTTTAAATGGGATATTAAAATGGAAAAAAAGGATATTGTCTTAATTTCAGGTTTAATTTTAATTACTATGGTAATAATCTTTATTTTAAACATTATTTTCGTTTTTCCTTTAACTAGGGAAAATATGTGGTTATATGGGTTAATAATATTAGGTGTTGGATTATTGGTCTATACTATGGGTCTTTTTTTCAGAGAAACACACTATTTAGAAATACTTGGCTGTATAGTGACCATAATCGGAGAGCTTTTCATTGTATTTTACTTTGCACAACCGACAACTTTATGGGAACCAGCTCCTGTTTGGTCTACTTGGTTAACGGCATATATTTTAATACCAAGTGCCACGTTTTGTGCAATGATGATTATTAGTTACGTTTATGTTACTGAACACAAAGATATATTGGGTCTTAATTGGTCTATCATGCTACTTTCAGGTGCATTCTTTGGACTGATGATAGAAGCTGCCATTAAAGAGCCTACTTTCTTTAAAAATCAAAATATTCCAATCATTGCTCTAATTATTATTGCTGGGGGATTTATGCTTTATGCCTTCACCACATGGAAACTATACGAGAAACCTAGTTATCTAATAGCACTAGCGGGAGCTTTTATAGTTAATATTGGGGTAATAATGCTAGAAACACATTATAGAATTTGGGAATTTCCGATTGCCTCACTTGGACTAGTACTTCCTGCGGCAGTTTTCTTTATTCTTGTGTATATTAATTATCTAATCTCACCACATGATTAAAAAAAAGTATTTTTTTTAAAAGGAAGTCTGAAATTTGGCAAATACTGAATTAATAGAAAAAAAAGCTGAAAAAAATTCACAATTGGCGAAACAAGAGCTAATAGCAGCGGAAAAATTAAGAACATTAGCTAAAACTGAATTAGAAAGGGCTAAAGCCAGAGAAAATCTTATGAAAAAAGAATTAGAACTTGTAAAAATTAGAGTTGAATTAACTGAAAAAAGCAAAGCTTTAGTGGATACCAAATTTAAAATTAAGAAAAGTGGTATTCTAAAATTTCCAGACGAGATTTTAAATAATGAAAAAGAACAATCAATATATAATGAAAAATTAATCATTAATCAAGAAGAAATTGCCGAAATCAACAAAAAAATAGCTGAGATAGAAATAGAAATAGCTAAAGAAAAAGAACAACTTGCTAGGGAAAAAATTGATGTAGCTAAAAAAAGAAAACAATTATCAGAAAAACAATTCAAGTATGTCGAATTAGAAAGAGGTAATCATCCACAAGAGAAGATAAAAAAAGCAGAAAAAGAATATTTGGATAAATCCGAACAATTACTGAAAGAAAGAAAAGATGTTTTCGAAAAAGAAAAAAGTATTTTTAAAAAAGAAAATAAGTTAGCAGACTTAAAAGGAAAACTTTCTTATATATTAAGTGAACAAGAAAAGATCAAACATTTGGGAGTTCTAAGTAATAAATCTAAGCCTGAAATTTCAAACGAATAAGAGATTTAATAATTTAATTTTCAAAATAAATCTCAATAATTTCTATAAGAGTAAATCTAAACCAAATAACTAAATGCCAACATAACAAAATTGATAAAAAAACTAAACATTCCTTACTTTAACTTTTTGATACAATCTTCTATATATTCTGATTGGTTTTTTCCAAGAATATTTTTTATAAATTATTTTCCGACCATTTTCTCCCATTTTTTTTACCATATTGGGATTCATCAATAACATCAATATTGCAGTAGCCAAATTTTCAATTCTATTGGAATCAAAATTTACAATTAATCCTTTATCTTTCTTTAAAAATGGTTTGGGAATTATATTTTTAATCTTAAATAAATAGCGACTGCCTTCATTATCACTTCTTATAACAGCTTTTCCTCTAGCCCATGCTTCCAAAGTTGTTAAACCAAAAGGTTCCAAAATAGCTGGAGAAACAAAAAAAGAACAAGTATCAAATAACCCTAATCGGTCTTTTAAACTAATGGTGTGTGGATATAATTTTATCTCAACATTATTATACCTATCCATAACCTGATTGGATAAATTTGAAATATAATCAAAATATTCTTTTTGTTTTTCTTCTAGAAATCCTACTATTAACAGTGAAAAATTTGAATTATATTTCGAAGCAACTATTTCTATGGCCTTAATTAAGTATTCAATTCCCTTAATTTTATCAAATCTTCCGATATGATAAATCAGCTGATTATTTTGATTTAATCCATATTTTTCTCTTATTTTTTGTAGTTCATCATCACTGAATTTTTTATTATAAATATGCTCATTTGAAACATAATTAGGAATAACCAAGACTTTCTTTTCAGAAAAAGATTTAGGATACATTGCTTTAAGTTGAGCTTTTACTTTTTCACTATTTACTATTATATAATCAGCGTATTTTAAACCTAATTCTTCCCGTTCTTTAATATATTTTAAGGTATAATCGTTTTTAATTTGTTTTACCTCAAGTGCTACGGACTCTAAAGCACTAAATGAAATTAAGGTAAGGTTTTTTTGCCCTTTTTCTTTGATAAGTTTTGCTAACGCAGGAACACTATAATGTCCATGTAAATGAATTATCCCTTGTTTATCTTTTAGATAGTCAAAAACTTGATTAGTAAAATCTTCAAATCTTTTAAATTCTTCTTCTTTAGTCCCTTCATAAGGATTTTTTATTCTATCTGAGTCAAATGTAAAAAAACGTTTCACATTAATGTAATATTTTCCAGTACCATCATCTAATTCTATAATTTCCTCTTGTTTGTCTTTTAAACCTAAAGTAAGAACAGTTACATCATCCCCCGCTTTAATTAATTCAATTGAGAGATCTTTAACAACAATCCCGCCTCCTCCGGTTATGTGCGGAATATATTGAATAGATACTAGAAAAACCTTCATAATACAACCATTAATTAATTTAAAGAATTGTGATATTTAAAATTTTTATTAATTAATCTTAATTTATTAAAAATTACTTACTAATATCAAAATAAAAAGACTGAGAATCTAAATTAGGTAGAATTAAAAATGTTTTTTTATATTGAAACAAAAAAATTAAGATATTCCCTATTATATTCTCTATAATTATCTATATAAATAATTTTTTCATGATTTTAAATTCAAAAATCATTATAATTTTTTCATTTTAATCTTATTTATTATTACGTTGCGAATATTTTAGTATAATAAAATTAGAATTGATAAATTCAAAGTTCATTTTATCCTGTTCTTTTTAAAGAGTTAAATAAAAAAAATTGAAATCTTTTTTTAATAATAATTACTTTATTATTATTTTACAAAGAAAACAATTAATATAAAATTAAAAAGCATTGATTCTACTTATATTAAATCCTTATTTGGCAATTTTTATCATTAAATTTCCAGATACAAAGTCTAATAAATGGTATAAATTCTTTAGAAATAAGACTTTAATTTAAACTTTTCAATTTAAATTTTTTGAATTATTTTAAATAACCAGCCAATAAAAAAATCGGTGATTAAAAAAATGAAGGAAGAAAAGAAAAGAGAAAAAAAACCTAGAAAGAAAAAGCAGAGACCTGAAGAAAAGAAATAATTGACAACTTCTAAAAATAAAAGATTCAAAATAATCAAAGAAAAAATAGTTACTGTAGGAATTATAACCGAAATCATTTTTAAAAAGATTTTTTTTATTTTTTATAGTAATAATTCTAAAACGAATAGAATCAAATTGAATATTAATTAAATAAAGGAAATTCAAACAATAACAACTTTAAAATGGGGATTAGGCTTTCTAAGATATTTCAAAAAATATAACGAAAAAAGCAAATTGAAAATGAGATGTAATTAAAATTTAATACATTTTCTTAAGAAAATTATATGAAAATAAAGTGATTTACGTAGGTTAAAAACATGACTGTTGAAATTAAATCAAATAAAACAAATATCAGTTGTCCAGATTGTAAAAATGATGTAAATTTTATCCATGATTATGAACGTGGCGAGATTATTTGCGAAAATTGCGGAATTGTCATTAGTGAAAAAATAATAGACCAAGGACCCGAATGGCGTGCATTTAATAATTCAGAGAAAGAAAAGCGGAGTAGAACAGGATCACCAATATCATATACAATTCATGATAAAGGATTATCAACAGTTATAGATCGGCATAATATCGATATTCATGGAAAAAAATTATCTGGAAAGACATGTCAAAAATTTTATAGAATAAGAAAATGGCATAGAAGATCGCTTATTATCGATTCTACTGCAAGGAATTTATCGACAGCTATGACTGAACTTGATAGATTAACTTCACAATTAGATATAACAAAGGGAGTGAAAGAATCTGCTGCAATTATTTACCATAAAGCTCTTGATAGAAATATTATAAGAGGAAGATCAATTAATACAATGATTACAGCAACTTTATATATTGCCTGTAAGCTTAGGAAAGTTCCTGTAACATTAGATGACATTCTTAAATATACACAAATAAATAAGAAGAAACTCGGGCGTGCTTATAGATTATTGATCCAAGGATTAGGCATAAAAATTCCAATTTTAAATGCTAAAGATTTTATTTCACGAATTTGTGCTGATCTTGAATTATCAAATCAAGTTCAAAAAAAAGCATGTGAAATAATAAATTTAGCTAATAATCAAAATATTACTACTGGAAAAGAACCTATGGGACTTGCCGCAGCCGCAATATATATTGCAGGAATACTTGAGGATGAAAGAATAACACAAATGAAGCTAGCTAAAATGACTCATATATCTGAAGTGACAATTCGTTCCCGTTGTAAAGATTTAAAAACTAAATTGAAAATAAATTAGATTTTTTAAAATTGGGAAGGAAGGAATTTCAAATTTAAATATTTGATTATTAGTTTAAAAGAAAAAAATTATACATATTTAAAAGATGATTAGCGGAATTATTATTACTTGCTGTTTTATTGGCGTAGTTATTCTCATTCTTACAGATAAAGTAAATAGAGCTATTGCCTCTTTATCCGGAGCTCTTATAACATATTTCACTTTAAGATTTTTTGAAAATGCAAAATTCTCTGTATTTATAGAATTTTTAATTGGTAATGCCCAAGATGGATATGTGAATCTACATTCATTAATTCTGATAATGGGAATGCAATTTATTGTCCAAATTTGTACCGAGGCAGGTGTTTTTCGTTTTATAGGTTTTAAAATGATTCAAAAAACTGGCGGAAAACCAATTCCTTTACTAATGGTTTTATGCACAATAACTGTATTTATTTCAGCAATTTTAAACAATATTTTAACTGTTATAATATTAATTCCCTTAACAATTACTATATCTCGTATATTAAACATAAACCCTGCACCATATATTATAACTCAAGCCGTTTTAGTTAATATAGGTGGGATGCTATTTCCAATTTCATCTATTCCAAATATCCTAATTACCACTTCAGTTGGAATTACTTTTGCGGAATTCTTCTTAAATGTAGGATTAATTTCGCTAATAATTTTTGTAATTACTTTAATTCTCTTTTATTTTATTTATCGTAAAAAATTAACCATTCCAGAAGAAAATATAAAAGTATTAAAAGAAGTTAATCCTTGGAATTTTGTTCAAAATGAACCACTTTTTTATAAATCAATCTTTATTCTATTTGCAGTAATGGAATTTTTAGCCATAATTCAACCACATATTGTATCTTCTGACATTATTGCTTTATCTGGAGGAATCATTCTTGTAATAATTAGTAAATTAAATCCAAGAGATATTATTTCAAAGATTGATTTTGAATTGTTATTATACCTAATGGGAATATTCATAATTGCCGGAGGAATGGAATACGTTGGTGTTATGGATGTTCTTGGTAATGGGATAAAAAGTTTTAGTGGAAATGATTCATTTATTTCAATTCTAACAATTTTATGGGTTTCAGCATTTCTAAGCAGTTCAATAGATAACATTCCTATCACTAAAGTTCTAATACCAGTTACAGGAGTAATGACACAGAATTTTTCACCAGGCGAAATAAAAACAGGATACTATAGTTTAGCTTTTGGTGCAAATTTAGGAGATAATCTAACCCCTATGGGTGATAATATTTTAGTAGTCAATATTGCTGAAAGAAATGAACGTCCTATCAGTATAAAAGATTTTTTTAAATTAGGTTTTATAACTACGATAATACAACTTATTTGTTTAACTATTTATTTCACGTTACTTATGAGATTAGAGCTTGGAATCTGGATTATCATTTATTCGAGTATTTTACTTTTAATCATCATTATCTTGTATAAAATCATTTGGTTAAAATATAGAGAGAAAATATCATTAAAATTTGCAAAATTTAAGAAAATTAAAAGAATTAAAATTAGAAAAGGGTGATTTAATGGTATTTAAAAGCATAGAGAAAATAAAATCTGTATTACCTGAAGTTATTCATATTGTTATGTTTTATAATGATGGAATGGTATTTCAAACTACATTTGATTCTTCTAAAAATATACCAAAACTAGGAGAAAACTTAGCTGAAAGTTTAAGTCATATTAAAAAAATATTAGATATCTGTCAGGTTGAAAGCAGTTCTTATAAAAAATTGGTTTATGAAACGAAAGAAATTACAGTTATTATTTTAAAATTGGGCGAAAATAGTAATATAGCATTATTTTTAAAAAATTTAAAGGAAGAAGATGTAAACTACCAATCTATAAGAAGATATCTTTATCGTATTGAACGATTAATAGATATGGATAAAATAGAAATTGACAAAGAAGAATTGAATCAAAAAGAAGAAGAGATGCATAAATTAGAAGAACTATTGCAATCAAATTTAAATGAATTAGAAAAATTAAAACAAGATTCGAATGATTTGGGAACTCAAATCAATCATATAAAAGAAGAAATTGAAAAAACGGAAAAAGAATTAGAAAATAATGAAGTATTATTAAAAAATCGAAAAGATGAATTAAATGAAATAGAAAAAGATATGGATGAAACTACAATAGAAAAACAAAAAGAAGAATTAGAAGAAATTGAAGAAAATATTAAAAAAAATAAGATAGATATTAATTCAATGAAATCCGAATTGAAAAATAAAGTAGGAGATATGCAAAAAATATCGGATAGCAAAAAATTTTTTATAAGTGAATGCGATAGAATAAATAAAGAAAAAACAGAAAAATCTAAACAAATTTTAGAAATGAAAGAAAATATAGATGGAAGAGAGAAAGAAATTTTTGAAGAAAAGTTCCTTGAGTAAATTAATTCTTTTAAAATAAATTAGGTAAAAATTTGTTAATAATCAATCATTTAAATAATGTTGTAAAAGAGCAAAATAATAAGTCTAATTTAATAAATCTAGAAAAATTCTTAAGCAATCTTAAATTTGAATTATTAATTAAAAATTGATGGTGATTTGATGGGTTCCTTATTAGAATGGTTTAAGAATCGTAGGGAAGAGAATATAATCAAAGAAACACGTATACACGCCAAAAAAGTCTATGACTGTATTTTTGAATTAAATAAATTAATTTTACTATTTTTTGAAGGTAAATTACATGAAGTTCCTAGTTTAATTAAAAAGGTAAGCGAATTAGAACATGAGTGTGATGATATAAGGAGAAAGATAATGATTGATTTAACAAAAGGTGAATTAGAACCAAGTATTAGAGAAGATCTTGCGCATCTTATAAATCGATTAGATGCAGTTGCTAACAATACAAATGCTACCGCAAAACGTTTTGGGCTATTAACTAATGATTCTTTAATTCCAATTGCTGATGAATTAAAAAAAATGAGTGGAATTTCTTTAAAATGCGTGGAAATTTTATATAAGACAATTGATTTATATTTAGGAAGAGCATCGCAACAAGTTTATTCTAATATTACTGAAATAAATAAACTAGAACATGATATTGATGTAATAAATTTTGCAATTAAAGAAAAATTAGCAAAAATTCAACCTAATTATTCGCCATTTATTGCAATTTTATTATTTGAAATGGTTAATTTATTAGAAAATATCTCCGACAATGCAGAAGAAACAGCCGAATTTATAAAAATTATTAAAGTACGCCATGATGTAAATAAATAACTAAAAAAATCTTCTTTTTATACCTTTTTAATTTACTTAATTGAAAAATTTCAAGCCATATACTATTTAGTTTGTTCTAATTCCATTAATGAATTTTCCTGTAGATCTTAAAAAATATAAAATTTAAGAAAAGAAGAAATAAAAAAAATTAAATCATTGATGTTTCTAGAGCTTTTCCACATTCACAACTTCGGGTTTTTGGAATTTTTGGTATAGTTTCAAATACTAATTTTCGAGCATTATCCACATTTTGAGATACAACTCTTATTATTTCTGCAATGTCGACAGGTTCTTCTCCATAGACGTCTTTATCGGTTGCCATAGCAATACTTGTAAAACAAATTTCTGCCTCTCTAGCCAAGATGCATTCAGGATAGACTGTCATTCCCACTACAGAAAATTTTTGGCTCTGAAAAAATCTAGATTCAGCGGATGTTGAAAATCTTGGTCCGTTAATACAAACGTAAGTTCCTTTGGGATGACATTTTAAGCCTAAGTTTTTTGCTGTATCAAAAGCTATTTTTCGTAATTCATCACAAAAGGGATGTGCAAATGGAATATGAGTTACTACTCCTCCTTCAAAGAAAGTATCTGCTCTTTGCCCAAAAGTTCTGTCAAAAACTTGGTCACAAATAACAAAATCACCGACGTCTATTTCATCAGGTTGGAGGCTTCCACATGCACCTGGAGATAACAGCCTTGTAACCCCTAGAGCTTTAAATCCCCAGATATTTGCTCGAAAATTAATTTTATGCGGAGGTATTACATGTCCTCTTCCATGTCTAGCAATAAATGCAACTTTACGATCTTTTACATATCCAATTATAAAATGGTCTGAGGGAGCTCCATAAGGGGTATGAACCTTGAGTTCCATCGGATCTTTCATAAACGTTGGATCATAGTTTCCAGAGCCTCCGATGACTCCAATTTCAATTGGTAGCATTTTTTCTATTTTCTCTTTTTCTTCATAATTTATAGGTACAAAACTACAACCTTTATATCTCATTTTTTTATCTCCTACGATTTAAAATTCAGTTTTTATTCCTCAACTGGTATTTTCAGATAAGACCAGACTTTATAATTCTTTTTCTCGAGAAATTCTCTTCCATGTAGACTATGTGTAAGTTCAATAAGAAATGCAATTTCAACTACTTCTCCTTTGAGTTGTTCGACCATTTTCGCAGCAGCTAACGCCGTTCCACCAGTAGCGAGTAAATCGTCCATAACTAACACTTTCTCTCCCGGTTCTATTGCATCAATATGCATAGTTAGAGTATCTGGACCATATTCCTTCTCATAAGTATATTCTATTGTTTTATAAGGCAATTTTCCTTTCTTTCTTATCGGAATAAAACCCGCATTGATCATATAAGCAATAGCTGCCCCAAATATAAACCCTCTAGCTTCCATTGATACTACTTTATCGATTTTTTTATTTTTATACCTTTTAACAAATAAATCTATTGATTCTTTCAAAGCTTTTGGATCTTGTAATATTGTGGTTATATCTTTAAATTGTATACCTTTAATTGGCCAATCAGGAACGTTCCTAATCTTTTTTTCTAAGTCCAATTTTACATAACTCCTTAATTTGAAGTGACTTAATTTTAAAATTTTGAAATGGTAGATAAAAATTTCTATTTTAAATCTCTTAAGTTTTAAGAAAGGATTTTCAAAAATCCTTTATAAATTTGGAGTTAAGAAAGTTATTTTTAAAAAATTTAATATTATAAAGAATTTTCTAAGGTTAGAAATAAAAGATTATAGTAATCCAAATTTTAATTAACATTTGGATTAATAATTAGGAATTAGTTTTGTATTTATATACAAATTGAAGTTTAATTTGAGAATCTTTATTGAATAATTAAAAAAGTGATGGGAAATAAATGAACCCGAATTTTGAGGACAATTTAAATGCAATAGTGAATAAAAAGGGAATTACAAAGGAAGAATTGCAAAAAAGAATTGAAGAAATCAAAAAGGAATTCGATGGATTATTATCAGACGAGGGAGCTCTTGCAATTATTGCAAAGGACTGTGGTGTTGAAATAGAACAAGATGCGGGATTATTTCAAAGAAGACTTTATATAAATGAGTTAGAGGTAGGTATGCAGACAGTAACGGTTGCGGGACGTGTTGAAAACATTTATCCTGTAAGAACATTTCAAAGAAAATCCGGAACCGATGGAAAAGTAGTAAATCTTACATTAAGAGATAAAACAGGAAGTATTAGGGTAGCTCTATGGGATGATCACGTAAATCTTGTGGAAGATGGCTCAATAAAAAACGGAAAAATAATTGAATTAAAAAATTGTTACGTAAAGGAAGGTTGGCAAGGACAAAATGAAGTAAATTTGGGTAATAGGGGGGAAGTTGAATTAATGCCAGATGTTGAGGCAGAAGATTTTCCTGAGATCTCGGTAGAACAAATTAAAATTGGTGAAATTAAACCTGATATAAATAATATTTCAATTATTGGAAAAATTATTGATATTTCAGAAATCAAAGATATAACTACAAGAGATGGTAGGCAAACGCAACTTCAAGAAATGACCGTAGCTGATGAAACTGGTCAAATACATGTTCCCGTATGGGGAGATAAAATAAATAATATTGATAATGCTTCGAAAGGGGATATAATAAAAATAAATCAAGCATATACACGTCTTGGTTTTGGAAATCAAATTAATCTAAATATTGGAAATTCAACTATTATTGAAATAAATCCAAAAGGAGTTCAAATTTCCGAAGTTGAAGAATTAAAACAAACTAAAATAGAAGTTCCGTCTTACTCAGCAAGTCAGACTCAAATTAAAATCCAAAATTTAACGCCTGAAAGTAAAAATGTAAATTTAATAGGAAAATGTATTGAATTGGGGGAAATTAGAGAAGTAGCCAATGATAATAAAGTAATGGAAGTTATATTAGGGGATGAAACAGGGAGTGTAATTCTATCTGTTTGGAATGAGGATATTGAAAAAATGAAAAAGGGGGAGAGTTATCAAATTATAAATGGTTATGTAACAACCTATCAAAATAGAATTCGTTTGAATTCAGGAAAATTTGGCAATTTCGAAGTTAGCGAGGAAAAGATTACAAAGGTTGATATGAAGAATAATATTTCTGAAAGTGAATTTAAACCAAGTCGAAAAAATATAATTGAAATTTCAGAAAATCAGCTTATAGAAGTGAGGGGAACCATTTTAGATTTGATTTCAAAAAACCTAACTTATGATGCATGTCCTAAATGTATGAAAAAAGTAACCATTGAAGATGAAAAAATTCTTTGTCCTAATTGTGGTATCGTCCCCGATTATCAAATACGAATGATTTTTTCATTTACATTAGATGACGGAACAGATAATATTCGTGTAACCGTTATTGGGAAAACGGCGGAAAAATTATTTAATATGGCTTCTAAAGAAGGTCAACAATTAAATTTGGAAAAAATTGATGATCCTTCCCAAATTCAACTCAACATAGAACAGTTTATAGGAAAAGAAATAATTGTAAATGGTCGAACACAAAAAAATCAATTAAATAATCAATTAGAAATAATAGCACGAAATATAGAAGAGCCCAATGTAATAAATGAGATAAAAAATTCTATTGATAAATTTGATTAGAAATTACATTGAGTTTTTTCTATTATTTTATCTCCGAATTCTTTAGCTAATATTTTAAGTGCACAATATTTTCCGCACATTGTACAAGCTTTTATTTTATCTGTTTGATTAGTTTTATTTCGGTTATAGTATTTAATTGCTTTTTCAGGATCAATTGCAAGTTGAAATTGTGCATCCCAGTTTAATTGCGCTCTAGCTTCAGACATTTTTTTATCCCAATCTATTTCAGTTTTTCTTCTTGCAAGATCTGCAGCATGGGCAGCAATTTTCGAAGCAATTACACCTTCAATTACATCTTTTTCTTCTGTAGGTAAACCTAAGTGCTCCGAGGGTGTAACATAACATAAATAATCAGCGCCCGCCATGCCAGCCAAAGCTCCTCCAATAGCGGCTACAATATGATCATATCCTGGTGCAATATCAGTAACCAGAGGTCCGAGTACATAGAAGGGGGCCCCATCACATAAGGATTTTTCAATTTTTACATTTGCTTGAACTTCATGAATTGGAACGTGTCCAGGTCCTTCAACCATTACTTGAACATTTGCTTTTCGTGCTCTTTTTACTAGATCCGAAATTATTAATAATTCTTGAAGTTGAGCCCAATCGGTTGAATCTAGAACAGTACCAGGTCTTAATCCATCCCCTAAACTTATAGAAAAATCATATTCTTTTGCCAAATCTAGGAGATAATCATAATTTGTAAATAATGGATTTTCCTTGTCATTATGTAAAATCCAAGCACCAAGAAAAGTACCACCACGGCTGACCATAGACATTAAACGTGGATGTTCTTTTAAATGTATCATGATGTTTTTAATCACTCCGCAATGGAGTGTCATGAAATCTACTCCATCCTTAGCGTTTTTTTCGATGACATTAAGCATTAAATCGGGAGACATATCTACAATCGCTTTATTATTCGTCACATTTTCTATTGCAGCTTGATAAATTGGGACAGTCCCTAATGGAACTCCAATGGCTTCCATTATTTTTTTACGAATATGATCTAAATCTCCACCTGTACTAAGGTCCATTATGGTGTCAGCTCCATATTTTTCAGCGATTTTTGCTTTTCTAATTTCTAAATCTAAGTCTATAACATCTGCTGAAGTTCCTATATTCGCATTTATTTTAATTCTTAAACCTTCACCTATTCCAATAGGGTTAAAATCACGCTTTATATTTCTCGGAATAATTATTCTGCCATTAGCAATACCTTTCATTATTACTTCTGGCTCTAGATTTTCCTCCTTTGCGACAAACTTCATTTCTTCAGTTAATTTATGTTGTTTTGCTTCTGACATTAATGTCAAGACATTCACCGTGACGGAACTAATTTATTTATTATGCGGGTTTTTATTTTTTTAATTAATTATGTTGAAATTTCTTTAAAAATAATAAGTTATAAAGAATAATGTTTTTAAACATTTGATTTAAAAGGAAATCAATAATTATTATATAATCTTATTAATATTACAAGTAAACTATGTAACAAAGATTAAAAAATTTGACTAAATTAAAAAGAAAATTGGAGTATTGATCATTATGGTAGAAAGACAACCATTAAAGATTCTACAACGTTCAGTTAATAATTTAATTTTGATTAGATTAAAAGATGGTAAGGAATACCGTGGTTATTTAGTAGAAACTGATACTTATATGAATTTAGTTCTTTCTAGTGCTGAAGAACTTGATGGAACTGGTGCTCCAATTGCCAAATTTGGTGAAGTATTCATAAGGGGTAATAATATTCTATTTATCAAGCCCGATCTTTCAGCACTTGGAACAGATGAATATTAAAGGGATCTAATTAATCGCTTCATTGAACTTTAAATATTAAAAAATTCATTAAAAATTTCGTTCTCATCACGATAAACATCGTATTTTCGTTGGAAGAATTTCAAGATATTACTTATATCTCTTTTAAGATAGAATTTAAAATTTGGATGGTCGGAGGGTATCCATTGGGGCCAATCTATAATCATAATTTCCAATTCTGGTGTGATTAATATATTATATTCGCTTAAATCCCCATGAATTAGCTTTGCTTTTGAATAAGCTATAAAAATATCATCTAGAATTTCATTCAATATTTTTTCTTTCTCGGGGAGTTCTTTTAATAAAAATAATGGGGTACCTTCTATTCTTTCCATAACGATTATGTGCCGATTATGAGCAATTGGATTAGGAACTGATAGTTTAACATCGTGTAATATATTCAATGCCTCAAACTCTTTCTTAGCAGCAAGTCTGGACTCATATAACCATGAAATATGCCTTTTATCCTTTGAATACGGTCTCTTTCTTTTTGTTTGACGAAAACTAGTTCGTCCTAATCGATGTATCTTCACCGCAACATTGTCACCTTCAGGATTTATCGCATCAAAAACATCAGATTCTTTCCCTACACCAATTGCTTGACCAAATAAATCTAGCTTATCTGATTCTATTAGTGCATGTAAAGCTAAACAATCATATCCTGCAAAAGTTAAATAATATCCAACATAGGGACCGGTCCATCTTTTAATTAATTCAAGTTTATGGATATAGGAGAGGCGGAAATTTACTTCATTTATATTTAAACCAGAATAATTTGTAATTGTTTCTATTGGAACATATTCATGAACAGCCATACCTCGTTCTAAAGCACCTAAGACTCTATAATCATTAATTATTAATTTCCTTAATCTCGCAATTAGTATTTTTATATTCATTGAATCGAACTCTGAATGTCAACATATTTCCTAAAAATTACTGATTTATTACTATTTGTAAAAATTTTTAGTTAAAATATTGGATGTCCCAATAATCTTTCCCTCTTTTGCCTCTATTAAGGCAGAATTTCAGTGTAATAAACGCAAAAATTCTTTTAATAAAAAAAGATAAAATAAATATATATAATTATGTATTTGATAAAACCTTTCTATTTATAAATTACTTAAAATATATTTTTGCTATAAACGAGTCTAAAAATATTTTTTACCCGCGTATAAGTAACTTTTATAAAATTATCGAGGTTATATAGGTTTTTAAATTACTTAAAAATGATTTTAAATTTCAAAATATTTATATGTCGAATTGATAAGTTATTTAATATTAAGATCTACTAAGAGGGAGGTCAAAGACCTAGTGAAGGACCGAAAGAAAATGGCAAATGGAAAAAGAGCACTAAATAAATCTATAATAACCTCCCAAACAATACCTCAAAAAAATATTAAAACCCTCGTTTATAAAAATAACTTAATTTTACCTAAAAAAATAGAATACTTTATTAATAATGAAATAATTTTAAATATTAACACTCTCCTCAACGGAAGGTTCTAATCTTGAAATCTCCAGAAATAGAAATTACTAATGGTGAAGTTACGAAAATTTTCAAAGCTCTTGCCTCTGCAACGAGGTGGAAGATTTTAAAACTCTTAACCAATGGCAATAATTTAGATGTTTCAAGGATAGCTGAAAGTTTGAAGCAAACTGAAGCCAATATTTCGGCACAAATAAAAATCCTTGAAAAAGCAGGTTTGGTGATAAGTCACTATGAACCAGGAGAGCATGGAGTTAGAAAAGTTTGTGAACCTGCTTGCGAAAAACTAATAATCAAGATATTATAGTACTCTTTCAAACTTCCTTCCTTTTTTCTTTTATTTATTTAAATTGAAATGCTTAATCTAAGTTTTTTATCTGTTCAAAATCCTTTGCACTCTCTTCTAAATCTAAAAATTTTGTCTTTGGATTTGATTTTTTTGGTCTGATTTTAACAAAAATTGGGAAATTGACAACATTTCCAACAATCAATGCCTCTCCTATGGGAAGTGTGGATATCATTTTCAGGGATTCTTTTGTAATTTGCTCTGAACTTTCTCGTATATGGTCTAAATCATATGGATTTGTAATTCTTAAAATTATATTTGTTCCACATTGACTTAATACTGTAGTTGAGAGCTTTACAGGTCTTTGACTTATTACACAAAGTGAACTGCCAAATTTTCTACCTTCTCTGGCGTATAATTCAATTATTGAACGAGAAATTGCTAATTCACGCTTTCTTCCTTCGGGAACAAATTGATGTGCTTCTTCTAATACTAAAACAAATGGTGGAATTAACTTTTCTTTACGCAACCAAAAATATCGAGTTGCAATATAATCAACTATCATTTGTTTTTTCTTTAGACCGGTTGTAGGTGAAAGATCAAATATTAATGCTTCTCCAGGTTTTATCGAATTTAGTAGATTTGGATTTTCAGATTCCCCAAAAAGACCAGATTTTTTTAATTTATAAAGCCACCCTTTAAGAGCTTCTTTTGTTTGTGTCTTAATATTTTCATTAGAATCGATACATTCCATGATATCCGAAATATTATATTGTTTTTTCTCTTTTTTCAATTGACTAATTATCGGTCCTAATTCTCGAAGCTGTACGGATGAAATTTCTGGTAAATATTTTGTAAAATCCATTTCTCCTAATAAAGAGGTTTGAAACGAGATATATGGACTCGATACTACTTTAATCTTATCCGAAAAATCCTTAAATTCACCATTAACTGGTTTTTCGGATAATACTGTATATTCTCCATGGACATCTATAATTATAACTCCAACACGACCATCTTCGATTTTTCTTGATAATAATTCTTCCAAAATTACTGATGTAGTATAAGATTTTCCAGCACCACTCATAGCTAATAGTGCTAGGTGTTTTTGAAACATTCGAGTAAGATTAAAATGTGCTGGAAGATTGTGAAAATTCATTTTTCCTAAATTAAGTCCTCTTTCTTGATCCAAACCCAGAAATTTTTCTAATAACATATTTTCTGCAATGAAAACTTTCATACCAGGTGAAGGTGGGAAAGAAATCCGCTTTAATCGATTATCATTAAAAATTCCTAAGCATTTTACATTTGCGATCATATATTCCCATCTATCTATTGGAAATATTGAGTCAAGCGAATGACCTCCTCTTTCATATTCTCTCACGCTTTCGGCACGATTAAAATATCTATTTGTCTTTATTATCTCTAAGACCATTCCTAATATATTTCCTTCTTCGGACTCAATTTGAACAAATTGTCCTGTATGAATTGGGGAGGTTTTTCCATTATCTTTTACTACAAAACTAAATTTATCTGAACTAGGTCCATTAAAAGTAGTAATTATGGTTCCAATTTCTTCATTCATAAAAACACCTAACGGAAAGGTCTTCTATTTCTCCTTAATTTTAAATAACTTAATCCTATATTCTGTTCTAGAATGTTATATAAAATATCCATATCTGTTTCCATCAATTTTGCTCTAGCATCTGCTTCGATTAAGATTGATGGAACTGCAAATTCCACATGATGGCATGCAAGTGGTAAAAGGGCTGCTGAAATCTTATTAGCTGTCGATATCGGACTTGAGTTTAATGTTAAAAATTCAATTCTCATAGGAAAATCGAATGGAACTGATTTTAAATAAAAAATTTTAAATTTTTCCACCATTTTTTTATCAAAATCTTTAAGAATATTGTGATTTTCGGGAGCATCCGAATAGCTCATAATGCAAGTTCTTTCATTTACCTCTAAAATCCGATATAATAATTCACAATCATAAATCTGAGTTATCATGCCACGATAGTCTAAATCTAAAATTAAATTTAGACGAGGATAATAATCAATTAATTTTGGTATAATTCTTCCTAAAAGGGAGGCAAATCTGCGCGATCGGGAATCTTTTATACATCCAGCTAGTAAAATATTCTTCTCAATGCAATTTTCGAATAGTTTTTGATATTTTTCTATGATCTTTTGATATTCAATAAATATCTTTGACGATGAATGGGGCTTATCGCTTGGTAATGGCAGTATGGAACCGTCTAAAACAATCAAATTTGGTCTTTTTGATTTATTAGTCATTGATATTGCCAAATCTAGTTCTTTTTTTAACCGTTCTAATGAAATAAATATCTCACTTTCATTTTGATTCAATGGTGTAATATTTGGAATTAAATTAGGAGTTGGTGATTTTTCTGGAAAATATGTTACATAGGGTTTATCTTTATGAAATTCAAAAATACATGCGACAGCTCGTGTTGCAATTAAATCAAAATTATAAAAATTCTTGGCAATTATTCCTCCATCGATACCTACTACAGATAACCCCGAAAGATTAGTGGGTAACACCTTATATACTAATTTATCTTCAGAAATATCCTTCGAAATTAAGGAAGATATTAATTTAAAGTCGAATTCATACTTTAAATCAGAAAATATACTAGCAAATTTATCCTTCTCTGACTCAATTTTATGAATTTTTTGAGCAATGGATTGGATATTTTGAATTATCTCACTCAATATTTGACCTCATATTATAATCATGCAAATCTCAATAATGACTAGTTGAAAAAAAGATATTAAACCCCCCTAATTTAAAGAAAGAGAGGGCGAGATAAGTGAAAAAAGTAAAAATATGAATTAAGTGCTAATATTTTTGTCAAATATTAGTTTATTATCCAAAAATGAGTTAAAAATAAGATTTTTTAGATATTTATGAAATACAATTTTTAATAAATGAAACATATAAGGGGCTCGGTAATTCAGGTCTAGATTTATATTCAGGATGAAATTGAACTCCAACTATCCATTTTTTATTTTCGATTTCTATGGCATTTATTATTTTACCTGTTTCGTCATTAGCAGAAATTACTAAACCTTTTTCATCTGCACTTTTTGTATATTCAGGCATAATATGGAATCTATGACGAAATCGTTCCTTAATTTCTTTCTGTCCATTATAAGCTTTAGATAAGAGGGTATTCTCTTTTAATATTATTTTATGTGCTCCTAATCTCATAGTTCCACCCTTCTCCATTATATCTCGCTGCTCTGGGAGAAGATCTACTACTGGATTACATGTTTCGGGAATTATTTCTGTAGAATTAGCATCATCTAATCCGAGGTAATCCCTACAAAAAGCACAGAATAGGAGTTGCGCGCCAAAACATATGCCTAGATACGGAATATTTTCTTTTATCGCATATCTTGCAGATAATATCATACCCTCAACACCCCTTTTCCCAAATCCTGGAGTCATTAATATTCCATCAAAATTCTTTAATTTTTCAACTAATTGAGGGTTTTTTTCAAATTCTTCAGTATCAAGCCAAGTAATCTGGACCTTATTACCAAGACTTGCTGCAGCATGTTTTAATGCTTCATTGATACTTACATAGCTATCTGAAATATCTATGTATTTTCCTGGCATTGCAATATTTATGATTTTAGTCGGTTTTTTAAAATTGGCAACCATTTCCTCCCATTTGCTTAATTCTGGCTTCGGAGCGACCATTGAAAGTAAATTATTAGAAAGGTAATTACCTAAATCTTGATCTTCAAAAATTATAGGTAGCTCATAAATAGTTTCTAGTTCCGGGTTTGAAATAACTGCATTTTCTGGTACATTACAATATGATGAAATCTTTTTCTTAACTGAATCTGGTAAAAACATTTTGGCTCGACCAACTACTATATCCGGTTGTAAACCAAGCCCTTGAAGAACACGCACGCTATGTTGAGTAGGTTTTGTTTTTAATTCACCAACACTTTCGGAATATGGAATTAATGTTACATGAACTAGAGCGGTATCATTTTTTGGTTCCTCAATACGAAATTGCCGTATTGCTTCCAAAAAAGGCATTGCTTCTATATCTCCTACCGTACCTCCAATCTCTGTTATTAAAATGTCACAACCCTCCTTGGCAATATTTCGGATACGATCTTTAATTTCATCTGTGATATGTGGAATAATTTGGATTGTCTTCCCTAAAAATGAACCATATCGCTCTTTGAGAATAACAGAAAGATAAATTTGTCCACTTGTAATATTTGCTGATGGGTGTAAATTTTTTCTTAGAAAACGCTCATAAGTACCAAAATCTTGATCAATTTCACTAATTCTATAGCTCGGTCCTCCTTCTACGGGTTGGAAATCCCAAACATCTTCCGTAACGAAAACTTCACCATGTTCTACTGGATTTAAAGTTCCTGGATCAACATTTAAATAAGGATCTATTTTTATAATTGAAACATCATAATTCCTAAACTGGAATAATTTACCTATACTCGCAGACGTAACTCCTTTTCCAATACCACTCATGACTCCTCCAGTTACAAAAATATATTTCGTCATTTCAAAATGCCCGTTTTTTTTTAAATGCATTTCTACATTTCTAAAATTTTCATTAACAAGAAAAAGAATTCATATTCTCCATTTAATAATTAATATAAATAATAATATATTACGAGTCTTTTCAATACTTAAATTTAGTTGAAAATTTTGTTACTATATTTTTAATATTACATAATTGAATAATAAAAATCCTCATGAAAACTTAAATAGTTTAAATTTCTAAAAATATTCAGTAATAATTGTTTTTTTCGCAATTTTAATATTAGTTTTTTAAGAATATCACAATTTTAGGTGAATGATTGAATTACGAAGATTGTATGAATTGCATAAGTTTCCAAAAACAAAAAAGATGTAATGAGATTATTTTACAAAACTGGTGCCAGAGAATAAAGAGACCTATTAGTCTAATTCCAATTTGTTATGTAAACAATTTAAAAAAATCAAATGTAAATACAATTCCATTTATACCTACACAATTTCAAAGTGATAAATAAAAAATTAATAAAAATCAGAGATCTTGTCATTTTCTTTTGTAATTATTCTAAGTCATTTAATTTCTTTATACCAAAACGTAACATGCTAATTGAAAGAATTAGAAGGACACATGGGATTATTATCAATGAATATATTCCTAAAATGTTTAAAATTTCAATGATAAAATAAAATATCCCGAAAAATATGCCTATAAAGATTAAAATATTTGTTGTCATCTTTGGAGATCTTTCACTAAAAGCTGGTCGCCAACATTGAATTCCAACTGAAATCACCAAAGCTGAAAATACCCAGATGTTTGTATTTATGAAAAAAATTAATGTGTATAATAAACTATATTCAGAAAAAAGGGAAACTACTATTACCACAGGGAATGTAATGAGAAATAACATAAAATAGTTAACTTGAACGAATGAATTAACTAAAGCGGAAACTCCTCGAGGGGACTTTTTAAAAATCCAAACCATATCCTTAGATCTAACCAGAATCATACTTCCTAACATTGGACCAATCATCATTGCGAACATTAAACCTGTGAGTATCATTGGATATTCTTGTGACATTACATCTCCTGATAAAATTTGAATAAAATCTGTATTTTGTCTTGAGAAAATTATTGATGAAATGGGAATTAACATTGCAAGAATCATCCCATATAACATTCTAACAAGATTTTCTCTTCTTCTAAAAAATTCTTTTGCTTGCGTTATAAAAACTGGTCCAAATAAAATTCTTAAAAATTGATAAATTCGATGTTCTTTGGTAATGCTTATAGTTTCTGTTTTTGCTCCTAACTCTAAACTATAAAATCTATCACCATAATGATATCCAAGATAAAAAATACTTAATGTAAAGATAGAAGCTAGACCAATAAATGAAAATAGGAGTTCTATTGGTATGAAATTTGGCATAATAGAGAAATTAATTATATCCCCAAACCAAGTTGTTGGAATGAATTTCAAAATGAATTGAATATTGGGATCAAAAAATGCATATGGGAACATTGAAAAGCCAAGAATTGGGATAGCTAAAATAATTCCGATTAAAAAGAAAAAACCTTTGGCTTTTTCAGCTCCTCCTTCAGATTGCCCTAATTTTAAGGAGACATATGAAGCTGTAATTGTCCCAAGGAAAGTTCCTATGATAAACAACCATAGTAGTATTATAGTAAGTGTGAAATAGGACATAAGTGAAAGTGGAATAAAAATAGATATTATCGACCAAAAAATAGGAACAAATATGGATGCAGCGATTGAATAAATTGGAACTCGTCCTAAAAAATTACCCAATAACATATCTTTGGCTTCGATCGGCGAACTTAAGACTATTTCAAAATGACTAACATTAAGTTGTCGGATTGATGTTTGAATTGGATGGGTTATTGCCATAAAAAAAACGAAAAAACATAAAATCTCTATAAATGGTGGAATAAGTTGAATTGCCAAGGTTGAAAAAACATTAGTATTTAGAAATATTATTTGAAGTTGTTGAGTTTGTGCTGATGAAATAGCTAATTTAGGGATAATAATAAATGAAACAATAAGTTTTTCGTATAAATTGGATTTATACATGGGAATTATATAAAAAAAATTCAATAAAATCAAAGATATATTTATAAAAATAGTAATTATTATAATTGAGTAAAAAAATAATCGTCTATTCTTTCTAAATAACGTTGTCCATAAGCGAATCTCGTTCTTAGCTATAGTACGCCAACCCGACAAGTCTAAGTCCTCTCTATTTTCTCCATCCTAAAAGATCTTCTTCTCGAACTTTCCCCATTATTTTTAGATATGCTTGTTCCAAGTCTTTTGTATCTGTCTCTTCAATTATTTTCTTAGTATCTCCTTCAATTACTAATTTTCCTTCTTTAATAATTCCAATGATATCACACAAATCTTCTGCATGTTTGAGAAGATGAGTACACAAAAAAATTGTCTTGTCTGCTTTTTTAGCAAGCTGTTGAATCATGTCTCGAACCATTAGAGAAGCTTCCGGATCTAAATTAGATGTAGGTTCGTCAAGGAAAATTACTTTAGGATCATGAATTATCGCTGACATTAGACAAACTTTCTGTTTCATACCGCGGGAATAACCCTCTAATAAATCATTTTCTCTGCCTTTTAGTTCAAATAATTCAATTAATTCGTAAATCCTCTCTTTTAAAATAGCGCTAGGAACAGAATACAATTCTCCAATAAATTCTAGAAATTCAACACAAGTAAGTTTATCATAAAGTCCAGGAGATTCTGGTAAAAAACCAGAAATGGATTTAACCTTTTTTTGATCTTTTTGTATGTCGTAACCATTAACCTTTGCTTTTCCTGAAGTAGGTTTTATTATAGCATTAAGTATTCTAACAGTTGTTGTCTTTCCAGCACCATTCGGTCCTAAGAGTCCAAAGGTTACCCCGTGAGGAATTTCAAGGTCTAAATTATCTACAGCAATAATTTTACCAAATTTTTTAGTCAAATGTTCTGTTTGTATAATATTTTGCATACAATTCTCCAATTTGATTAATTTTATACTTATTATACAAATTGTATTTTAAGAATTAAAATAAAAATGTAAAATAAAAATTTTGTATAAGGTTAAAAAAACATATCTCATTTGGATTTAGTAAAAAAGTAATAATTGTGAATTTTAAAGAAAATAAAACTAATTGAATTATTAACTTACTTAAAATTTATAAAATAAATCAAATTTTATAAATATTTTTAAGTGATTTTGTAATAATATATTGTGGAATTATTATTAAATTTAAGATATTGTCAATTTTTTAATTTAATATTAATCGAATTTAAAATAAAAGTCGAAAAATAATTTTGAATTTCTATTTTTATTTTATGATCCTTCCTTATATTAAAGTTGTAAACATTTTAGAAATTCAAAATATTGGTTTAAAATTAAGAGAGATAATCAAAATTTGGTATATTTTACTACAAAATTGTTTCTATCAGTTATAAAATATTATTGGAGATAAAATTGCAGGATTTAATTAGTAATACTAAAAAAATTATGAAAGTTCGGGGGTATAAAGTAAAAGAACAAGAAAAGTTGGATAAAAATCAAATTTTTTTAATTTGTGAAAAAAATTCTGGGAAGCCAAAAGAAGCTTTTCAAGTACTTATTTTAGGGGGAGATGGTACCACTGGTGTTGCAATTATCAGGGATATGGTCAAAGAAATGAAAAAAAAGAAAATTAATAATAAATTAATAATAGCTGGTGGCAAAGTCACAAGATCCGCTAAAAATGAAATGGAGGCAAATAAAATAGAGTTTATTCCAGCTCATTTGGTCTTAATGAATATATTAGAACATGAAATGGTTCCTAAACATGAAATAATACCTGAGGAAGAAGCAAATCAAATATTGGAAAAATATAGAATAACTCCAGAACAGTTGCCTCTTATTTTTGATACCGATCCAGTTGCAATGATTATCGGAGCAAAACCTGGTGATTATATTAAAATAACACGTAAAAGTCAAACTGCAGGGATGAGTATAATATATAGATTATGTATAAAAGGAGAGGAATAATGTCAGGGATAATGTCGTTCTCTTAGAATTTAATTTTAATTTTTCTCAATTTTAATAATTTTAAATAATTATACTTCTAATAAGATTTTTAATTTTTTAACTAATTCTTTGTATCTATTCCGAATTGTAACTTCAGTTACATGAGCTACATCAGCTATTTCTCTTTGTGATTGTCGTTCACCTTTAAGGATGGCTGCAATATAAATTGCTGCTGCGGCTATACCTGTGGGATCTTTTCCTGATGTAATCGATTTATTAATTGCCATATCTATAATATCAGCAGCTTTCTTCTGAACTTGATATGATAATTTAAGATCAGCGCAAAATCGGGGAATATAATCTTTAGCATTCGAAATAGGAATATGTATACTCATTTTTTGAATCAGTAATCGGAAAGAACGCCCTATATCTTTTTTATTTTGCCTAGAATACTTAGAAATCTCATCTAACGTCCTTGGAACTTTTCTAAGTCTGCAAGCTGCATATAATGATGCTGCAATCAAAGCATCAATTGAACGTCCTCTAATAAGACGCTTATTAATTACCTTACGATATAAGATGGCTGCGGTCTTTTTTACTCCCTTTGGAATATCCAATTGTGAAGTTAATCTATCCAATTCTGTCATAGCTTGAGTTAAATTTCTAGCAATTGAACCATGAACTCGAGATCTATATTGCCATTTTCGCATTCTATAAATACGTCTTTGGCTTTTTGGTGATAATTTATTTCCATGAATATCTTTATTATGCCAATCAATTTCTGTTGATAATCCTTTATCATAAATTGAATATGAAGGTGGAGGACCCACTCTTGTTTTCTTTTTTCTCTCTAAAGGATCAAATGCCCGCCATTCAGGACCGTGGTCAATAATTTTTTCTTTAATGACCAGACCACAATTTCCACAAATTAATTCTCCACGTGAATCATCATTTATCATATTTGTTTTTTTATTGCATTCTGGACAAATATTTTTTTGAATAGTTACTTTTTCTTCAATAGTCAATTTAAAAATCCTTAGAATTGCCAAAAAAATTTATTTTATAGTATAGAAACCAAAAAAACGATAATTTGGATATTAATTAGGAAGCAAATATTTGAATGTCTCCAGAAACAATATAAAGATATGAATTCTTAATTTGAATTTCAGAAACAATATCTGATATGTCAAATACATAGAATTTTTTTGACTTTTTTTGTCTTTTTGTATTATTGGAAATGAATTCATAATCAATTTCTTCTGGATTATTCCCGATATTTAATTTAAAGATAATATCATCCTCTGGAGCAATATATTTTTTTATATCTCCTGATACAGCTACAACTCGTTTTTTTTCAGATTTTAAATCTCTTAATACTCCAATTATCATATTCATCAATCTTACATTTTTAAAATATTAGAAGAAAAAATATTAACAAATCTAAGAGAGATATTTCCATTTTCTTCTAATAAATTATAATTATTTCTTCAAGAAATGTATTTATGGTATGATAAATACCATTATACCTTTATATAACTGGGAAAAATGCTTCTACTTTGTTGATATAATGTCAACAAATATTAAAAAAGAAATTTTTTAATTTCTTGAAACGTATTAATGGTTCCCAAATAATAAATATTAAAATAAATCTTTTAAATTTTATGTTTTTTATTGTTAAACATAATTTATTACTGTTGATGTTAAAATAATCAAATTTTTTCATCCAAAGTATAATTATTCTATTATTTTTGCGAAAAAAAAAATTAATATAAAGCTACTTGAATTAACAAAAAAAAAATCTAAAAGAAGATAATTATTACAGAAAAGATAAACTGAATTGATTTTTAAATAAAAAAATAAGCAATTTATATTTCTTTTTATATTTTATATTTAAAAAACGATTTTTAACAAGAAATTTAATAAAATTTATAAATCATTTTACCTATATTTTATTCTAGGTAAGGTGATGCCTTAAAAAAATATTAATTTTTAAAATATATTCAATTTAATTTTCCATCTAAACCATAGAAGAACTCTTATTGGCTTGTTATAATTATACTGGAAAATTAAGTTTATGATAATCTAATTCTTTATAAAATGAGTAGTGAAAATGCCGAAATTTAAAATTACTTCAACTTTTCGAATTGATGGTAAAAATAATGCAATTTTTATTAAAATAGGTAGATTTTTTAATGAGAAAAAAGCAAAAAAATTAAAAAATCAGCTTGCAAAACTAAAGAATCGTTATAATTTATTTAAATTCATTATAATTTTACCTAACAAGTTAAAGTTAACTCAAAAGGCTAAAGGTCTATTGCTAGATTTTATTAAAGAAAATAATTTCATAGTGGCTTCATCTCCCATTCAAAGAGCTATGCTTAAAACAGAAGCGATATTCAGTGGAGATGACATTAATAATATCTATGAATCAGAAACTGAAGTAATAAATAAACTAAAAGAACATCATGAATTAAGTTATTCTAGAACTTTGAAAAAAAATCCAAACTAGAGATTTAGACTATATAAATTTTAATTATTTTAAGGATTGAAAAATGCCAAAACGAACATAAAAAAAAGTTTAAAAGTTATTTGTCCCAATTTAAATAAAATAAAACGTTTTTGAAATTTTAATTATCTTAAATGTCAATAACATTAATTTTATTATCGATAATTTCAGCTATTTTTGTCCCCCTTCTATAATATTCACAGGTAAATAAGCTTATTAGTTTTTCATTAAAAAATGTCTTATATCCTCCTAGAAAAGCTTCATGAGATCGAATTAAATATTCTAAATTATTTTTAGTCATAAATTTATTGAAACTTTTTAACCCAAAAAAATAACCAATTCCTCTATAACTAAATTCGTCTTGTTGAATTGTCTCTTTTGGATCATTCCAGACGATTTGTTGTGCTATATCTGGTAGTTCTTCAAGAGTTTGAACATTTTTTGGAATATTTGCAATATCTTTTAAAGTATAGCTTTCACCTTCCTTCCTTATGGGTATTCCTCCATGAAGCATTAATATATTATTATAAACGATTGCATAAGGGAGTTTGGAAAATGTTCTTTTATAATATTCATATACTTCTTCAAAATCTTCCTTAAAATAAGCAAAAACTTGATTATAAAAACCATAATTCATATTCATACTTGGAAATTCATGATTACCTCTCAAGAGTATAAGTTTTTTGGGTTCCATTATTTTCATATTTAGTAAAAAATTAATATTTTGAATGGCCTTTTCGCCTCGATCTACATAATCTCCTAAAAAAATCATAAAATCATAATTTTCAGACTTAAATTTCTGGACTATGTCATTAGTAATGTCATAATCCCCGTGCGTATCACCAACAACTAAAATTTTTTTGTATATATCATCTAAACGCAAGAGAGATGGTTCATTATCAAGAATTTTATTAACTTTTTCACATAAATCAATGATGTCTTCTTTCTCCAACATAGAAATATAACATCCAAGACTTTATTGTTCTTTTTTATATTAATTCCTAAAAATTTATTACAGCTTAATTAAAATTTAACTATATGGATATTAGTCCGAAATTAAAAAATTCAATCAAGGTCTTCGCTTCTGAGGCAGGTCGTTTCAAACTTGAAGATCTAGCTAATATAGTAGGAGTAGATAAAAAGAATATAGTAGATATTTTAAATAGTTTAGTTATCATTGGAGAACTAGAGGGCAGTTTTGCCAATAAAAATTCAGAATTTGTTACTAATAACAAATTAAAACAAGAAGTACAAATGATTCTAGAGAATCCTAATCTAATAGAAACTTATAACTCAGACAATGTAAAAGAAATTGATAATGAAAGAGAAAAAAATAATGTAATTTCGACAATAACCGAAATAAAAAAATGCCCAAAATGTAATATTTCCGTAGAAATTGGCGGGAAATTCTGCCCTCAGTGTGGAGAACCAATAGGATAAGGATATTATGGATCCAATCTTTGATCATAGTGTTTCTGATAATATTATTGATGTAGAACACCTAAGTGTTAAATATGGAAAGAAAATAGCAGTTGATGATGTTACTTTTAATCTTAAGAGGGGTGAAATATTGGGGATATTTGGGAGGAGTGGTGCTGGAAAATCTACAATTTTAAAATGTTTAACTTCCCAATTAAAACCAAATGAAGGTTCAATACTAATTAATGGTATAAATGTTATTAAAGAAAAGAAAAAATTAATCAGTTCCATAGGGTATATACCTCAATTGGAATCCGAAAGTCTTTATGAGGATTTAAGTCCTATTTTAAACGCTTTTTATTTTGGAAGAATGCATAATTTAGAGGATGACGAAATTATTTCACGAGCTAAAAAAATTTTTAATATTCTTGGATTTTCCGAGGAACTCTATAATAAAAATGTAAAATATCTATCGGGAGGAGAAAAAAAGCGAGTTTCGATTGCTGTTGGGATGATCCACAACCCTGAAATCCTAATTCTTGATGAACCTACGACAGGTTTAGACGCACATTTAAAATTTGAAGTTCTAAATTATTTGAAAGAGCTAAATCAAAAATTAAATATCAGTCTCGTTTTAGTCACCCACGACCTTGAAACAGCCTCAATCTGTGACTATATTGTTATTATACATGGTGGTAAAGTCACAGATTTTGGGAAAGTTTCTGATTTAATAGAATCCCTACCGAGCAAAGGAAATTTTCTAAGAGTATCAATTAAAGGTCTAAATGAGGAAAAAATAGCTGCAATTGGTAGCATTTCAGGAGTCGAATATTTTTTTAGAACCGGGATAGATGAAGTTGAACTCTTTCTAGAGGATTTAGATACTCAAGGTTCAAATCTTCTCAATCAATTATACGAAATGGGCGATATTAATTATATTAATTCGGAAATGGCAAATTTTTCTCATTATTTTCTAATTAAAGTTGGTGTTTTATTAAACCCAGAAGCAGTTAAAATACCAGAAAATTGTCCAATTTGCGGGACTGTTTTACCGGCAGGCATTCGTGATATACTTCGCAAAGGTAAAGATTCCATCTGCTTAATTTGTAATCAAAAAATTGAAGCCCCAAAACAAGCTGAGGTAGAAATTCCAGAATTTTGTGAATGTGGCTTAAAAATTCCAGAGAATGTTACTTATTTATTAAAAAGAGGAATGCCAGCTCATTGTCCATATTGTGGTATAAAAATAAGATTACCTACAGAGGATGAAGAAGAGGAATTATAGCTTATTTTTCACCCTCAATTTCGATTTTTTTAACTTTTCTTTTAAATCTTATAGCAGATATTGCCCATATTATAATTATTATTCCTAAAAATGCCCATATTATTGATAAATATAACGGATGTTCAGGGATCTTAAGTAATACCAATATTGGCCATAATAGTGGATTAGTGACTGAAGGACGTCCTGTTGTAACGTTAAAGGTCCTATTATAATAAAGCAGTACTCCCGAAACATGATCAATATAGATGTAAATTTCATATGTTCCATTTTGTTTAATAAAACCTGTATGTAAAAAGGTTGTGTGATAACCTTCTCGAACATGGAACATGGGCATATAAAAAACAGATCCATTTGGGAGGATAAAGGCTACCAGTGCAATATCAGTGGCTACTGCTGTTCCATTTGGGGCAGTAAGGTTTACTGTAAAACAAATAATATCTCCTAAATATTTAATTTCAGGAGTTATAGTAAGAGTTATATTTACTGTTTCATTAATCAGCCATTTCGTACAATTTATAGCAAATTGGGAATTATTTTGATTATATAAGTGGTCATTATTAAAAATTTGGCTATCTCCAATGACTATAATCTTTCCTTTATTATTTGCTTGCCAGTATACTACATAATCTGTAATATTTTGTGCATCTATAGATGATTTAGAAATAGAGAGATTTACTGGTGATACCATTTCTACTGAAAAAATGTTTTCAGTAAATGAATAATTAGGGACTGATTGATTAGAAATTATACTATTATTGGGAAAAATGGTGTCCTTCATTTCAATCTCAAAGGTTCCATTCAATAATAAGTTAATAGAAGCATTTGCACATTCATCGGGAGTTTCTACCCATAAAAATAAGGATCCACCATTATTTACATAATTTTGAATGTCTATAATCTCTTCATTAGAAAAATTCTTTTCCGGATCACAAATTATTAGACAATCATAATATTCTAATATTCCATAAGTTAGCTCACTTATCGGTAATTCATCAATTTTATATCCAGCATTTGTCACATTACGATAAAAATTAAAATACGCGCTGTGAATACTATCCTTTCTCTCTGGCCAATCAGTTATTGAAGAGATTGAAGTATGAGATAAATCAAAGAGAATTCTTCCTTTTGGAAAAATTATATTGAATGAAGCATTAAATAAAAAGATAGTTTGGAATAAATCTATTGTAATGTTGATATAACCTTGATAAAAGCCTGGAAGGGTCAAAACTGATGTATTTAACGTAATTGATAGAAAAATAGATCCAAAATAACTATTTCTTGTTTGATAGTCAATATCTATCCAATCTGATATATTGCCATTTATTTCAGAAGTAATTGTTGAGAAATTCATTGCAGTTAGTATGGTTAGATTAAAAATCGAAAAATCTCCTGAAAAATTCATCATAAATGGGAAAAATGGGAGGGAAATATTTGGAAATAACAAAGGGGTAACATTATTAAGGAAAGTAGAATTTAAAACGAAAATATTTCTCTGAAGAACATTATCCATAAGTAGAAAATCTTGAGCTGTGTCATTATAATTCAAATCCTGTTGAATTTGGTTTAATTCTGATATAGTTGCATTTACAGCAAACCAACTTACATTAAAGATCCCCCCATCAACAGGATCCCATAATACAGTTATTGAGTTATCGAAATTAAATGGTTGAAAATTTGAAGAAAGATTAAAAATTTGTGTTATGCCTTCATATGAACTATTAGCTTGAAATTTAACTTTACCGTGGTTTATAATAGTGGAACCAACGTTAATGACGATGATATTAGATTGTAAAACTTCATTTTCATTTAACATTCTTGTAAGTGAATGATTCTTTTTGGCGATACAAACATCTGTGATATTATTAAATTCAGAAACATTCGTAAGAATCCAAGAAGTCCGATTCTTTAAATCATCTAAAGATTTTCCTATTCCAATAGCACCCGCAAACTCTGTATTTTGACTTGTTCCAATAATGTTAGAAAGTTTCCATTTCATAGCAAAACTTACATCTCCTACAAAATTATAAGAACTATTTTTAAGTTCGTCATCTTCTACAAACTCGTATGTATTTTCACTAGAATTCACCTCATACCACATTTGAAGGGTTGAAGTATTTGGTTTAAATCCTATATAACTAACATTTCCAGTCACATTATCGGAATCCCAAGCGTAAAACAAGTTATCTGCTATTGAATACTGTGCTTGATCATCCTCATCATAAGTATCTGTTTCATTTAAAAACAAATCCATTTTCCACCAACTGAAAAGAAAAAGATCTGTAATATCTTCTGTCCCCATGTTTCCAAAAACAAATCTAATCCTATAGGAAGTTAAATCTCCTAATTCCCAAAATGGAACAGTAGTCCGAGAAATATTTGCCCACTCCCAAGCTTCAATCACAATAGTAATGAGTAAATTACCATCAGAAAGAACAGATACTAAACGATCATAAATACCCAATGATACATAATGTGTTTCTCGCAGAACATCAAAATCAGAGAGCCAAGTTATATTACCGTTATTATATTGAACTGCAAATATTCCGCCTAAAATATGAGAAGCGTTAAAGTCTGTAGAATTAGTATATTCAGTTAGTATTATAGATTCGCCATAGCTACCAAAACTACAATTAGAGCTGAAATCTTTTAAGAATAAAGAGGCATTTTCAGTTCCGATAAATCCTGCATAAGGAAGACTTGGGGAGTACGTCCTATTTATGCTTAAAGGATTATTCATTGTCTCGTTTAAATAAATAAATGCTGCAGTTTCGTTTAAAAGACCAGCACCTTGAATATTAGGATTTAAATTTAAATTTATAGCAGTCCTCATTAAAGCGATCTTTAAAGCCCAAGGGTTTAGAAATTTAAAAGTATATAAAAATATTGCTGCTACTCCGGCCATATAAGCTGCTGAAGCTGCAGAACCATTGAAAATTGTATAATTATCATTGATCTCTGAACCAAAACTGCTATTTTTCGCTCTTGTAGAGGAAACATTTATCCCTGATGCTAAAATATCGATCCCTGCTCTAAAATCAAAAGTGGGTCCTCGACTGCTTATTTCAGCCACAGTACCGGTTAAGTTATTGTAAATTCCCACAGTAATAATTTCAGAGCTCATACCAGGAGATTCAATCGAGCTAAATTCAGGACCATCATCACCAGATGCTGTAATAACGATAATTCCTTTTTTAACCGCCTCATTTATTGCAGTATTAATTTGATCATTCGGAGATCCAGGAATTGACCAAGCCATTACAATAATATCTGCACCATGGTTTATACTCCATTCTATTCCAGAAAGAATCCATGAAGGTTTTGTATAAAATGTTCCATTCTGTTCGTATGAGCTTAAAACTTTAACATTTAAAAGCTTTGCTTTAGGAGCAATGCCTCTATATTCTCCTGAAACATTACCCGTTCCAGCTATAATTCCTGCAACATAAGTACCATGACCATGTAAATCGCCAAAATAAATCGGTTCCCCTTCCGCAAAACTTACTCCACCAATTATTTTCGGGTCATCTGTATTATTATTATCATCCAAATCATCAAGATCGGGATGTGTAACATCTATTCCTGTGTCTAATATAGCTATAATTACGTTACTTCCATTATTTTGTGCAAATGAGGATATGTGACTCCTGTTTCCAATATAATTTAAATTTTGAATTAAAAGTGGCTGATTAGGAATTTGACAAGTAGTTGAATTATTTTGTTGAGGAATTCCTAAGTTTTGATAATTAGAACTTGTATTTAAAACACTTATAAAGAAAGAAAATAAAAATATTGCAAAGATATAGACTAAATTCCTTCGTCTTCTTCGAAACTTCAACACCTCTGTTTATTAGACCATTCTTTTTCTTAACTGAAATGTAATTAATGATAACGCTAGAAATACTAATGATACCAACCCTAAAGAAATAAAATATTCTGTTTCAACTATACCTCTATATGCAAGTTCAGTAAAAGCTTTTTGCCCAGCGTAGAAAGGTACCCATTTTTGAATTACTTCATTTTCAAGAAACCACGTTAATATAATCATTGTGACAAAAGTAAAAACAAAATATTGGTTAGCTTGTAATCTAGAATTACTTAAAGAACTTAAAAATAATCCGATAGTTGTTGAAACTAAAGAAACTAAAAATAATAAGCTAAATACAATCAGCAAATTCGCCAGCACAACCAGATAAAAGAATATTATCGCAATTGTTAAAATAAAAGCGATTTGAATACTGCCAATAATTGAATAAGCTATCAATTTAGCCATCACTACTTCTCCTTTTCGAGCTGGTGTCAATAACATGCGTCCAAGAGCTACATCACTGACAATTGATTGAGTGGCTAACATTAGTATGGATGCCAATATTACAATTATAATAGACATCGGTGCTGGGTTGAAAATTGGTGAGACTTCTGAAGAGACCACTCCACCTACATCTATTATATCAAATTCAGGAATAATTTCAAATCTATAAAAATTGAACTCAGTTTTAAATTTAGCTATCGCTTTGGTCACTCTATCGGTTACTAAAATGGATGCTTGAACGTCTACTACATCATAATATATGGATATATTGCCAAAGGCACCGCTCCAAATACCTCTTTCAAAACCTTGGTCTAAAATCACTATACCTTGACTAACCCCTGTCCGAATAAGATATATATCTAGAATCAATGCTGAAAAATGATCTGGTGTTTGTAATACTATCGTAAATGGAGAATCCACTTCTCTTAAAATATTTATAAACTCTTGAGAGAGATCATTTTCAGGGTCTCCTTCGGATGTATCAGCGTCGACAGCAATTAAATATGCCCATTCTTGATCCATCCAGATTTTAATATCATCTGGTATAAATCGATCTGGTATTTTATTCAAATTCGGTAGCCCGATAGCACAAATTACAACTAATGGTAAAAGAAATAGTATAATTAAAGCGATCTTATCTTTAAAAAGTGCTTCTAGCTCTTTTTTTATTAAGGCAGATACGCGTCTGAATCCCTTCTTCAATCTTAATCAACTCATTTCTTAATAAAAAATATATTGTGAAAATACCACTATTAAAGTGTTGATTCGAATATGAAAAAAAGAATTTTTAAGATTAATCAAATTGCAAAAACTTTGGGGGTTGAACCTCAAAAGATTGCGAATATCCTAAGGGATATTGTTGTTAGTGGAGAAGGTTATGGATTTTTAGACGAATTTGATATGACATTTTATCAATTCACTAATATTGAATATCAAAATTTAATAACTAAATTCAATAATTCAAAGTTTACATTAGCTGAAGGAATTGAAATTGTTTTAAAACTAATTAAAGATTTTAAAGTAGACATAGATACCTTAAAGCGAATTTTATTATTTTTTATCGACAATCAGCAAATAAAAGGTATTTTTAATAATAAAACAACTGAATTTATTTCACTTAATTTTTTATACCAGAACATTCTTCGTTCACTATTTAATATGGGAAAAATCAGTCCAAAGGAATTGGCAGATGAATATAAAGTTCCAGAAGACACTATCCGAGAAGTTATTATCGATCTTCAAAGTAGCAATAAAATAAAAGGAATTTACATTAATGAAGGTAAAGATTATATAATTTACGAGACCTTAAAGAATGAAATACTTAAATTAATCGATCAAGAATTTGGAATGACAATCTCCTTAATTTCTTCGCAGTTAAATGTCTCTGAGGAAGTAATTTCAAAAACAATTGATGATATGTTATTTAATGAATTAATATTTATACAAACTACACCAGTTGGAAATGAAATTCAGTACATTACACATAGAAAAATTAGTGAGGAAATTCTAGCTGCTTTAAAAATGAATGATCGAAAAAACCTCGTTGAAATTGCTACTAGATTCAATATTCCCTTAGATAAAGCTAAAGAGATTCTCTATGACCTTATAGCTCAAGGTCGCATAGTAGGTTATATTGATGATAGAAATAATGAATTTATTCAACAATATAAATTAGTCGTATCTCCATTAGAATCCTCTGCACCTCTCAATACTATTTTGCTTGTTGATAATGTTATGGTGAAAACAAAATCTAAGGTAATAATAGAAAACATTTCTTTTTACTTACAAGAAAAAAAGATTTTAGGTATAGTCGGACCATCAGGAACTGGAAAATCAACATTTCTCAAAGCAATAATCGGCCAGTTGCCTTTAGCAAATGGAAAAATTACGATTGCAGGTTATAATACTAAAGATATGGGAAGCATCAGTAAAATTATGGGATATGTTCCTCAAGATTTAAGCACAATCTATCCAAATTTTTCAATATTAAAAAATATGGAGCACTTCGGGAAACAATATGATTTAAATCTTAAAGAAATCACGAAAAGAGGAAAAAAAATCTTAAAAGAATTAAAAATCAGAGACTTAGCTGATGAGTTAGTAAAAAACTTAAGTGGAGGAGAAAAACGCAGAGCCTCTATAGCAATAAGTATAGTCCATTATCCAAAAATCTTATTTTTAGATGAACCCACAAGTGGATTAGATCCTGTTCTAAGAAAAGAGTTTTGGAAAACTCTTATCAAACTCAATGAAAATTATAATATGACTCTAGTGGTTGTTACACATTATCCGGATGAATTACAATTCGTATCAAAAGCTGTTCTATTTGCAAAAAAGGAAGGATCTGGAAAAATCGTTGCAGTTGGTACTCCTAAAGAATTAATTTCATCATTACCTGGTGGAGGTAGAGTAATTTTAATTGAATTAAAACAGCCAATTAAGGATAGTTTAAAAATCTTAAAACAGATTACAAATATTGATGCAATCCTTGAAGAAAGGAAAAATGAAAAATTTAGAATATTTACTGATCAACCAATGAAAGAAGTAGTAAACTTAATTGTAAATAATTTAAAATTATCAAGTATCAGAAATATTAGTCAAGTTGAAGCAAATATGGTTGATTTTTTTAGGTTAAAAGTTGAAAACCAATAATTATATTTATAATAAATAAAATTTTTTGTAATATAGGAGAATTATATTTTAAAAAATCGATTGCTGATATAAATGACAAAAAAAAATGGAGCTAATATAAAAAAACTGAAAAAAATACAGAAAGATACCTCAAAAATTAAGAAAAAAAATAAAAATATTATTCAAAAATTTTAAAAATTAATTTAATCAAATTTGAATAAATTTCTGAGAGTTTTTAAAATGGCTGAAGAAGAAACAAAAGTTGAGGAAGTAGAAGAGGAAAAAGTCCTTTGCGATAGTTGTGAATGGTATTTATTAAAGGGTAAAAAGCCCAAATGTAAATATGTGAAAGAAAAAGACAGAATAAATATGCTTAAATCTGGTATTAAATGTCCAGAATATTTATTAGCACACCGTTTACAAGTGGAATAAGCTAATTTCAATAATAATTATTTAATTCATTTTCAATTTTCTTTAAATATTCTTTATTTAGATCATTTGACAGTTCAATACCTTTAATTCCGAAATGTGTCGCAGCTATTATTCCTGCAGCAGCTATTTCCTCACGTTCTAATGCATTTTCTCTTTTACCTCTTTGCGCCCTCATAATATTCATTTTATTCAGCATTTCACCCATCATTTGCGCTACATCGAAGTTTAGCTTGTTCTTCTCACAAAAAATAGCAATTTGGTGAACATCATAATGAGATAAAGAAGTAAATGCTGATTGTAAATAATTCTTTAAATTCATATTATCTAATTCACATTCGATGGCAGTCCAGTTTTGTATTGATGATGATCTTCTTAAAAATATCATCTCGAGAGGGACGTCTAATTCTTTCAATAACCGAATTACTCGATCAGTGATCATATTATTTCTCTTACGTACAGTTAATACTATAAACATTTGTAGACCATAGGGTTTGTTATATTTTTGCATATAGAATCCACGCTGTTGCAAACTGGCAAGAATTTCAACATTAATCGATTTTATTTCACTAACTGGTTCATCATATCCGCATTTAAGAAAAACCATGTTACCTCTTTTTGGTTTAAAGTGGCGAACACAGAAACCCAATACTGAGCGTTGATTTGATATAATAAATTCTTTAAGTCCATGAATTGAAGGTGAAATTTTATTACTCTCTAAATCTCTCTCATCTAGGGTTATATAATCATCCTCTCTTCCAAAGCATAATCTAATCCCTCTAATACGTAAATTAACCCTTTCTCCCAGAACTGATCTTATTTTTTCATTAAGGGGAAAAACTTCCTTATCTAATATCGCTCTTTCACCTATGATTTCTTCATAAGGTTGCATTTCAAATTCCTTAATAAAATTTTGAATAGGAGCCTCAGAAGAAGAGACATAAATTTTATAATCATGCAAATTTTTCTTAATTATAAATGTGGTTTTCAGTTCGGTATCAATGACTGATATACTAGTCGATTTATCTATCTGTCCCCTAAATTCATTCTTAATATAATCCACTTTGCTCATCTTTTCCTCTTCTCTATCTCTAGGTTTCTTTCTAAACATTTAACATTACACCACGATAAAAAATAACATATAAATGCCAAATTTATGTTATTTGTATATTTAATAATTCCAAATATTATGTTTTTTTTTCCTTAGTTACTTATATCATTTATTCTTTAAGTAATTTATAGAATTTAATTTTTTAAATAAGTGCAATGGAAAACGAGATAAGATTAAAAGAGATAAAAAAAAATAATTAAGGATAAAATTTGATTTTTTAGATTTTTGAAGAGCAAGATAAGGAGATATGGTCATTAATTTGAAAAACCAACATTATCCGACGGGTTGTAAATGTATTGATAATTTACTAGGAGGAGGTTTCGAATCACAAATAGTTAATCATATTTATGGTGAATCAGGGACTGGTAAATCAATAATTACTCTCCAATGCGCCTATAAGGCTGCATTAAAAGGTTTTACAACATTTTATATAGATACTGAAAAGGCATTTTCTGCAACTAGGCTTAAACAAATAGCTCAAAATAATTTCTCTAAAATTGGAAAGTTGATTTTCGTCTATGCTCCTTTAAATTTTTCCCAACAAATGAAAATCATTCAAAAATTAGAGAAATTTATAACTAAAAATGTAAAAATAATCATATTAGATACCATTTCTGCGTTATATTCGGCAAGTTTTGGAATTGATGACTCGAAGAGAAATTATAAACTTAGTAAACAACTAAACCATCAAATGGCAGAATTAGTTAGATTAGCAGAAAACTACGATCTTGCTATATTAGTTAATAATCAAGTTAGAAGTAGAATTTCTGCTGAAGATCCTCAGAGAATAGTACCATTTAATAGAAATATTTTAGATCACTGGTGTAAAGTCCAATTATTTTTGACTTTTCCTGAGAAAATGGATATGAAAAAACGGGAAGCAATATTAACAAAACATTACAATCAACAAGATGAAAAATCTTGTTCATTTATTATTTCTAATGAAGGATGTCAATAATAAAATGGACCCAGAATCGATGAAACCATATGGAATGGCTCTTCTTGACTATTTTAATGGGGATACTTCATCAAAAGTTATAGCATATAGAGATGATGGTTATACGGATGAACTTATGATAGATTCATTTTTACGTGAGCCCCAAGATTTTTTACCTTTAGAAAATATTGCTTTAAATCTTTGTTATGGTCGAATCCTCGATATAGGTGCAGGAGCTGGACCTCATAGTATTTTTCTTCAAAATAAAGGATTAAAAGTTTGTGCGATTGATATCTCCCCAGAAGCTTGTGCAGTCATGAAAAAAAGGGGAGTCAAAAATGTATATTGTATTGATGCTTTAAAGTTCAAAGCAGAGCCCTTCGATTCAATCATTATACTTGGGCGTAGTATTGTAATGGTTGGAACTCTAAAGGGCTTAGATTTGTTTTTAGAAGATGTTCATCGGTTGATAAAGCCTAATGGACAAATTTTACTAAATTCCTTGGATGTTAGATATACAGATAATCCAATACATTTGGCTTACCAGGAGAAAAATAAAAAAGCTGGTCGTTATATTGGTGAACTTAAGATTCAATTTGAATACAAAGGAAAGAAGGGTCCTTTTTTTGAATTATTACACGTAGATCCGAAAACACTTATTAGTCACGCATTAGAAAAAAGCTGGCATTGTAAAATCATTCATAAAGAAAAAGATGGTAATTATCTTGCACAATTAAACCCAATACAATAGAAATTTTGGCTAAAACGTTTTTTCTATAATAAATTCACAGCAATTCTCTCCTCTTAGTTCACATTTATTCTCCACACAGATATATTTCTCCCCTGTTATTTGTTCCATAACATTTTCAAAAACACCACGAATGATATGACACCAACTATGTGAATTTTTTGACCCTGGAAGAGAAAATGGGGAGTTGAAAATTTGTATAATTTTTCTATCAGGATTATTTTCCTGGATCACCCATTTTCCGCCAATCCATTCTTGGAAGTTCATAATAAATGCCGAGAGTTCTGTCATATAAGGAATAAATTTTATCGCTAAATAATTTTTACCATAATGATACAAAATTTCATAAGTTCCATAACCCATTACATTTATCATTGATTCCAAAAGTGCATTAAATCTTTCAATTGTTATGGATTGTGTTTTTAACGTTTTGACACCTATAAATTCATCTAATTTTGCAATTTTTAAAATAGAATTTAAACCATCAATGCCCATAAAGTCATTTAAAGCTGATATTATAGATGAAAAGACGATACCACTTATCTCTTTTTTCAAAATTAATACCTATTAACATCATTTAATATTTGATATTAAAATCAAAGCCAATTAAATTATTTATTAGTTTTTATTTCTTTAGATTACAGAAAAAGGATAATTAATGTTGAATTATAAAAAATTCGTTATTCTTATAATTAGACATCTGCAGAATATAATTTCACACCTTTCTGGGAAATAAAATATTCAATGAGGACAAACGAAAGAAGAATTAACGCAATTCCCACAGCTAGATAAGAATAAGCAGATTTGGGACGGTAGAAATGTCTAGTCGATTGATAAATAAATATAACACCACATGCTCCAATCATGATAACAATTGAAGCCACTATACCCTCTATAGCAAATTGTTCATGAAGATCAGCCCAAAAGAATACAGGAATTATTCGTTTGGTCTGGTCTTCTTGTTTATAATTCAAGGGTATTGTATTTCGAGTAATATCATAAAGAAACCCGGCTATTAAGAATGCAAAAACTACGATAAAAACAGCAAAAATTACATTTCTACTCGGAACTGGAATTTTAGGGGCTTTTGGTAGTTGCATTTTAATTTTAGGTTTATGAATTAATCGCTCAGGCCATGGTAAGTTTTGTTGATACCATGATTTCTTCCCTAAACTTTTTAAAGATTGTTTAAATCCTTTTTTTTCTTTAACAATTTCCTCGGATTTAGATTTATTCATACTAGACTTTTTCTTTTTCTCCATTTAATTGAGAGCTCCATAGAAAATCAATTATTATTGTTATTATTATACCGACTTTTATTAAATTAATTACTAAAAAGATATGGCAAAATGTAATATTTCAAACTTATGGTAAATTCAGTAAAAGGTAAGAAAATAGATCAAAAATTTTGATTATGAATTTAATTCTTATTATAATCTTATTAAAAATGATAAAATATTGAAGGTTATTTCCTTAGTGTGTGGTATATATTGATAAAAAAAGAAAGAATAAAAAGAATTATATCAAAACTTCAAGAAATAGAAAAATTTAAGAATCAAGATTTAAAAATAGGAATAGCTCCAGGTAGAATTAATTTAATAGGTGAACATACAGATTATAATGAGGGATTTGTATTTCCTTGCGCAGTCTCTAGAGAAAATATTATGGCTGCAATTCCTTCTGAAACTCAAAAAATAAAAATTTATTCATTAAATTACAGCGAATTTTTACAATTCTCCTTGGATGAATTGAAACTTACTGGAAATTGGATAGATTATATAAAAGGTGTTGTTTTTTATCTAAAAGAATACGGATATAAAATAAAGGGGATGACGGGTGTCCTTCATAGTACTGTTTCTATAGGAGGAGGATTAAGTTCATCTGCCGCATTAGAAGTAGTTACAGCCTATTTATTCAAATTATTATATAATTTAGAAATTGATTATAAAGAACTGGCTTTAATTTGTTACAAAGCAGAACGAAATTTTATGAATATTTCATGTGGAATTATGGATCAATTTATTTCAACTCTTGGAAAGGAAAATTGTTTTCTCTTTCTTGATTGTCGTCCTCCATATAGCTATGAACAAATCGTATTACCACGACAAGATGTAAGAATGGTAATTATGGATACCAAAATACATCATGCAGCAAGTAAAATCTTAAATATCAGAAGAAAGGAATGTTCTAAAGGAGTGGAAATAATTCGAAATAAAACAGGTATAAATTTTAAATCCTTAAGAGATATTTCAATAGAAGAATTTGAAAAATTCACAGATTTCTTACCACAACCAATAAAAAACAGATGTGAACATGTTATTAATGAAAATCAAAGAGTCCTTAATGCGAAAGAAGCAATTAAAGTTGGAGATTTTAAACTTTTAGGAAATTTAATGTACAAATCTCATTATAGTTTGGATACATTATATGAGGTAAGTTCTAAAGAATTAAATACTATGGTTCAAATTGCAAAAGATATAGAAGGTGTTATTGGAGCTAGAATGACTGGAGCCGGTCTAGGCGGGTGTGCGTGCTGTATATGTTACGAATGGGCTATAGAAGAGTTAATTAATAAAGCAAAAAATGTTTATGAAAAGACTTATGGAATAAAACCTGCTATTTATGCGTGTAACATAAGTGATGGGGCGAGAGAATTAAAAAATATAGAATAATGATAACTATTTGAAAATTAAATTGAATTCTTGAATTTAACATTATTATATATTATTTAAATATCAGTAAAATAGAAATAGTAATATTTCAAAATCAAAACAATTTCATCATAATTAAAAATCACGAGAGTTGAGGAATTTGGATGAGTATGATCAGTTTGATATAGAGTATGCAAAAAGATTAATTTTAAGAGGATTAATAGGTGCAGGTATTGCAATTATATTAAGTGCAATTGCTTATTTATTAGTATTACGAGAAAATGCATTTAGAATTTTTAAAGGTGTAATGCAATTTCAACAAAATTTCGTTAATGTCGTAAATCCTGTAATAGTTACAGGCTTAATTGTGTTAACAATGTCTTTAGTTTCACCCACCACAGTTTTTTTACCTGTTTTTAGCCAAGCAGATGCCGTTCCACTAGCTATAGCGGCAGTTTTAATTTGGATTATTGTCGGAACTATCATGGGTCTCATTTCTAAAAATAGTTGGAAAGGTGCTGAAGCTGCTTTTTGGTCTACATTAATGACTTTCGTGTTAGCAGTAATATTAGCTCTTATTGCGGTTTTTAATATTGGACTTTTATTAGGTGGAACTTTAGCTGCATTCGGATGGTTTCTTGTAATAGTTGGCTCGGCCTATCTTGCTGCGCTTACGTTTGGTATTTCATTGGTATTTGGTTTTATCGGCGGATATATTGGATCAAAAATATTTGAAGAATATTAAAATTTCTTTATTGAATTGAGTAAGACGAAGAAATAACTTATTAAAAAAAACTGGTTCAATCCATTTTTTTATTGTTTAGTTTTAGACTTCTTATTACTTTTTTTCGTTTTTTTTGCCTTTTTGGATTTTTTAGTCTTTTTATTTTCTTTTGATTCTTTTTCTTTTTTACCTTTTTCAGTTTTTTTTACCATTTCTTCAGCGGTTTTATCTTTTTCAGTTTCTTTTTCTTTATCTTTAACCTGTTTTTTTGATTTAGCAGGTTTTTTTGGATGTTGAGTCCAATTCACACAAGTATTAAATGGTCTTCTTCCTGGTAATCGCAAGTTCAACATTGGATATTTTATATTAAAAGTTTCATAACAATATTTACAAAACTTATCTCGAATTGGAGTAATTTTACCCTTTTGGGCAACTGGAAAGGAATTTGTACAATCTGGATAATTCGAGCAACCTATAAATCTTTTCTTCGTAGTCTTTGATCTAATAATTCTTAACTCTCCATCACATTTTGTACATTTTCCAATTAATCTTTTTTCACGTAAAGTTGTTATAACAGATTCTGCAAGGAATTCTCCTATTTCTTTCTCTTTCTTTTTAAAATCATCTAAAATAGGTCCAAGTGTTCTTCTAACTGATAAAAGGACATCTTCACGATTCCTTTTTTCTTGTTCAATTTCATCCATCTCATTTTCTAACTGACGTGTAAGTGAAGTAGATAGAATATCTGGGCAATAATTTCTAAGAGTACGTACTACTTCTTGCCCTAAATCCGTAATTTCGATAGATTTTCCCCAAATATATCCACGTTGGTATAAAATATCAATTATATTTGCCCTCGTTGCTTTAGTTCCAATTTCGTGTTTTTCCATTAATTTTCTAAGTGAATTTGGATTAAGTCTTGATGGTGATGAATCAAATTTTTCATTTAGATTAATGTTAAAAGGTATTTTTTGACCAATTGTTAATTTTGGGAGTAAAATTTCCTTAGTTTTTGAATATGGGTAGAATTCTAACCATCCCTCCTCCAAGATTTGCCTCCCTCTAAGGTAGAACGTATGACCATTAACAGCTATATGAGTCTTTATGCTTTTAATTTTTGCCGGATCTGCAAAAATAGCAAAAAATCGTCTAACAATTAATTCATAAATTTTTTCTTCGACGCTTGATAATGTTTTTGGTAAATCTCCTGTCGGTAGAACTGGAGGGTGGGCAGGATCTGTTTTTTTTCCTTGTGTTGGGACTAATTGCTTTAGCGATAATATTTTATTTGCATGAGTTGAAAATTTTGTTGATTTTTCTAATGAATTTAAAATCGTCTTTACATCAATATCCGGTGGGATAATTTCATTTGATGTTCGTGGGTAACTTATTAGACCAGATAGATATAACCGTTCACTAATTTTTAAAGTTTGTGATGGAGTATAACCAAAATAATTGTATGAATCTGTCTGTAAATGGCTTAAATTAAATGGTGCTGGGGGTTTTCTGCTCATTTCTCTTTCTTCAATGTTTGTAATTTCCCCATCCTTACCTTTACATTCAGAAATTATCTTCTCTGCTTCTTTCTTATATTTTATACGTTTTGAAGAATATTCTATCTCAAATTTTTTAGTTCCGATTTTGGCCTTTCCTTCAATTGTCCAATAAGGTTTTGGAACAAAACTTTGAATTTTTCTCTCTCTTTCTTCTATAAAGGTTAATGTAGGACCTTGTACACGTCCAATGCTCAATAAATAAAATTTAAGGAGATCTGTGCTTTTTACTGCAGAAACCAAAGCGATAGAAAGGTTGATTCCATAAATAAAATCGACTTCGTGACGTGTAAGTCCCGCTTCAATCAAATTATAATCTAAGCTCGGAAGTAAATTATCATATGCATTTAAAATTCCTTTTTGAGTTAAGGTTGAAAATTTCATTCTTTTTGCTGTTTCATCTGATTTAGGTGGGCAACAAAATTTTAAGATATTATAACCTATGGTAGACCCCTCCAAATCATAATCACAGGCGTTAATAAATGTTTTACAGTTTTTAGATAATTTTTCAATAAATTCTATAAAAGGTTTTGTGTGTTTTGCTTTCTTATCTTTTATATATGAGGCAATCCATTTCGTATCCCAAAAAGGATATTCCCATTTGTTTTCTTCATCTTGTCTCTCCACCGTAAATAAATGTCCAATACCCGATACGATTAATATGTCCTCATTATTTCTTCTCGCTTGATAAAAAGTTACCTTATTTTCTATTAATTTCTTTGGCTTTCCTGACTCATCTAATATTTTTGAAATTTTTACACATGCTGTGGGTTTTTCACAAATTATTAATTTTGAATATGTGGTAGCCATTTCAATCAAGCTCCAATAAAGTCATATAAATTATTGAATTAAATTCATTTTAATTCTTTGTTAATTAAATTTTCCAATTCATTAAATTGTACATTTCTAATTCCCCTTATTTTATCTTTAGCGCCAGTTAAATTAAAAATAGTGGCATCAGACCATGTACTTACCCACTTTATTAATGATTTTGCAATCTTTAATTTCCTTATTTTTATCTTATTTGCAACAATATCTTTTTTTAATGAAGGTTTAGAGAATTTACCTACAATATTTCCAAAATCAAATCCAACCAAAAAAATCCTTTTTGCTTTGAAATATTCTGCAATGAAGACTCCTCTATCTCCATCTGTAAAACCTCCAAAATTCTTAACATTCTCAAGTGGTCTCGTTTGTGTTGTACCAATAATCTTTTTGAATTTTGGAACATATTTTTTTAAAAATGGAATATTGTCGCCATGAGCATGAACAAAACTAATGGTTCTTTTATCATTAGCATTTAAAAGATCAATAATATCTCCATCTAAATCTGTAACGCTAATTTGAGGATATAAATGATGTTTGATAAGTGCGGAAATTGAACCATTTGCTGCAATATTTATTATTTTTTTGTCAAATATATTCAATTCCATTAAATCTTCAATATTTTTTTCTAAAGAAGGACCACATCCATAAACGAATATATTTTGATTTGAAATAAGGGAATTGACTTCATTCAAAATGTTTGATGTATCTCTAGATTCCAATAGGTCGTCCAGTAATTTGGCAGCTTTTTCATCTTTTAAAAAATTTAATTTTAATTCTTTCTTAATTTTTTTATACCATGGTTTCCAAGTATCCCAATTCGTCTGGAACACTCCCGATTTTATTATTAGTTTTTAATTAAAGATTTAAAATAGTTTGGATGTAAAAAGTTTTATTAACATAATTTTGAATTTTTGCATAAAAGGAAAAAGAAAGATTTATTCAAAGTGAAATTTTAATGGATAAATCAAAAATTAGAAAATTAGGTCTCATCGTCAATCCCATTGCGGGAATTGGAGGAAAAGTCGGTTTAAAAGGTTCTGATAGTAAAGAGATTTTGGAAAAAGCACTTAAATTAGGGGCTAAACCCATCTCTCCAATAAGAACACGAGAATTTTTGAAACATTTAAATCCCGTTAAGACTGCAATTACAATTATTTGTTATCCAAAGGAAATGGGAGAAGATATTGTTCGAGAATGTGGATTTACACCTGAAGTAATTGGAAAAATCGAAGAAGGAAAGACTATGGCCAAAGATACAAAAAAGGCTGCTCTGGAAATGCGCGATTTAGGAGTTAAATTAATTGCCTTTGTAGGTGGGGATGGTACTGCTCGAGATATATTTGATTCAATTGATCAAACTATTCCTGTTCTTGGAATACCGAGCGGTGTAAAAATATATAGTAGCTGTTTCGCTATAAACCCGAGATCTGCGGCCAGAATTTGTATGAAATTCCTATGGGAGGAATTACCAGTTAGAAAAGGTGAAGTATTAGATATTGACGAAGAAAAATATCGTGAACAAAAGCTAGATATTAAATTTTATGGCAACCTACACGTTCCTTATGAACCAACTTTAATCCAAGATAGTAAAATGGCTAGTCCATTTACGACAAATGAACATGAAAATCAAATAGGAATTGCACACCAAATAATTGAAGAAATGGATGATAAAACAATCTATATTTTAGGACCCGGAACTACTGTTATGGCAATAAATGAAGTATTGGGAGAAGAAAAATCTTTATTAGGTGTAGATTTAATACAAAATAGAAAAATTATCGCTTTGGATGTTGGTGAAAAACAAATATTAGACATTATTAGAAATAAAAATGCAAAAATCATAATTTCACCCTTAGGTCGTCAAGGTATCTTATTTGGTCGAGGTAATCAGCAAATTAGTCCTAATGTAATTCGAGAGGTTGGCATTAAAAATTTAATTATTCTCGCTACACGGTATAAATTAAGGACTATTAACCATTTTAGGGTCGATACTCAAGATCCAAAATTGGATGAAGAATTAAAAGGTTATATCCGTGTTGTTGTTGATTATAATGAATTAAGAATGATGAAAGTCGAATAATAGGATATTTGTTTTTGATATGGTAAAAAAACTATTTGATTTAAAGATATTATATTTTTAATTTGAGGGTTTTATTAATAAAGCTCATTTATGAATTGAATAAAAGAAAAAAAATAAAGGACTTTACCAAAATTCTTTAATAAATTTAATAATAATTAGAATTAAATTAAAAACCATATTACAGTCGTTTCCTAGGAAGAACTTATTTTGGGTAAGACTACACGCAAAGTCAAGAACGTTTTCAAGAGTGTATTCCATCGTCCAACAGTTCATGTTGGAAAAGAAAACATATTACTTGGGATTTTATTAATTTGTATTGTAATTTTAGCTTTTATGGTCAGAATATTCCCAATACTTTATTCTTATCCAATTCTTAAAGCATTTGACCCATATATTCAATATACTATTACTCAATATATAGTAGAAAACGGTTATCTTTCTTTATTTACATGGATTAATCAACAAGCGTGGTATCCGATCGGCTATCGAATGTACAAATTCTTACCAGGCACACCATATATGGCAGCTACATTATATCACATTCTACATTTTTTTGGAGTAAATACCACTCTATGGGAAACAGTTATTATATTTCCCGCCGTAATGGGGACTGCTTCAACTGTATTAATGTTTTTTTTAGGGGATGTGGTAGGAAATAGAAAAACTGGATTATTAGCATCATTTCTACTTGCATTAAGTCCAGCATACCTTCAAAGAACTGTTGCTGGGTTTTTTGATAACGAAACCGTAGGGATTTTCTTTATTATATGGGTTTTATTTTTCTTCGTACGTGCTTTAAAAAATGATTCATTAATATCTGCATTAATTTCAGGATTAGGACTCGGAGCTTTAATGTGTTCTTGGGGCGCGTACACATATATTATCGATTTATTACCATTGACAGCTTTATTGTTAATATTAATGAAGAAATACTCTCGTCGCTTACTAATTAATTATTCGATTACTATTGGTGTTGGGATTTTTATCGGAACACGATTTCCTGTTAATACTATTAGTATATTTTATGATATTACAATATTAATTCCTCTGGGAATGGTAGGTCTACTTTTTCTATGTGAAATATACCAAAGATGGAAAAATTCTCAGGCAATTATGACTCTCCAAGCAAATTGGAGGAAAATTCTTGGGTATTTTCTCGGAGGAATAATCGTATTATTAGGACTTTTATGGTTAACTGATACATTAAATGCCTTTTTAAAACTAATGGAAGGTTTGCCTTTCGTAGGGATTGGTGGGAGAAATCTTGCAGTTTTAAACCCATTATCAGCAGCCTTTATAACTCAATCAGTAGGAGAACACCTTCCTTCTCCATGGAGTGTTTATTATTATAATTTACATATATTATTGATTATATTACCCATTGGATTCTTTTTCCTATTTAAAAGACTACGGGAAGAGGATTTACTGATTATTTTATTTGGAATTACAACTTTATATTTTTCTGGTTCTTTTATAAGACTTCTTTTAATTCTTGCACCTTCTGCATCATTAATTAGTGCATTTGGTCTAACAAGTTTACTTAAACCATTTTCACAAATTTTTAGAAAGAAATATGTTCTTGTTAGACGAAGAAAAAGGTACGCAAACCTAATTAATAGACAATCTAGCGTAGGAGTATTCGCATTAGTAGGATTTTTATTGATTTTATATTCAATTCACGGAATATATACATCAGGATACCAACTTTCTGGGTCTGCTATGCAACCAGCGGGATTACATGATTGGGAAGAAACTTGGTCATGGATGAGGTCTTCTTTACCTCCCGGTACTGTTGTTTGTTCTTGGTGGGACTATGGTTACTGGATTACTAAAGCAGGTAACCAAACTTCAAACGCTGATAATGGTACTATTAATGCTACACAGATTGCGCTTATCGGCAGAATGTTTATGGCTAATGACGAGCTAGAATCAATAAAAATATTAAAGATGTTAGGTTCCGATTATGTGTTAGTACATTGGGGTTATTATACTGGAATTGGTGGTGATGAAGGTAAATGGGTCTGGATGCTTAAGATTGGTTACGAAAATCCAATATTAAATTTAATAACATATCCATTAATCATCTGGGATTATTACAATGAAGAAACTGGTCTACCTAACGGTACCTTCTTTCAATCAACCATCTGGAAAATGTTAACTTGTGGAGAACTTTTCTTTCCAGATACGGATGCATATAGCGAGATTCAACAAAATTACTTATATTCCACTTTTCACTACCGAATGCATACAAACGTTGACGCGAGAGGAAAATTATGGAAAGATCGTTTTCCTTTCGATGATCCTGCAAACAATTTCAAAGAAGTTGGCGGATTTGACCACCAAGCATATGAAATAAGATATAATGGTTTAGATGCACCAATTGCTGGATTGAGATACTTTGATGTGGCGTTCTTTTCAACAAATCATTTGGTAAAGGTATATAAAATAAATTATGAATTAGCTGCTTTACAAGCTAAAATAAATGATATCTCTCTTTATAATAACGGAATTTCAACATTAAAATTGGAGAATACGGGTGAAACACCATTTAAAGTAACTTCAATTAAAATTGGAAATAATGAAATTACTACTGGAAATATTACTCTTCTATCCGGACCAGATACAGATAATGTTTCAATAGGAGATGAATTGTTAATTAGGACAGTGGGTGAACCTCTTCCAGTTAATTCTACACAAACTATTCAAATAACAATTGAAGATCTTTCTGATCCAACATTAACAAATCCACATATATATGCTTCTAAAAAAGTGGAAGAACCACCTACTTATAATATGACTATTATTCCCAACCAGACAGTTATTTATAGTAATGAAACTGCCTTTATTACAGTCAAAAACACAAATAGCAGTCTAATTAAAATTGATGAAATAACCTTTGATGAAATCATAAATGGAACTGTATCAGATTCAGTTACCTTTGAATCTGGAGAATTTACATATATGAATGGAAGTAGTCCCATAGTAATAAATGGAAATGAAACCACAAAGATTATGATTAACTCCACTTATATGACTGCACCCGGAAAATTTGTTAATCTTGCCCCTAACTCCTTATATAACATTACAGTTAGAGCTAAATATGAAAACCTAACTCGAGTTATACAAAAATCAGTAATCTCTAATACATCGTGTCTAACATTGCTAAATGCCTCCGCTTATGGAAATGAAACTGTCTTTTTTACAGTAAATAATACAGGATCAACTGCTGTTACTATTGATAAAGTCTATTTAGGTGTTCCATATTTCAATTACTATACATCTCCTAGTATAGGCGATGGTTATGTATTAAATAGAGGAGAAATTCAAAATTTTTCTGTTAAATGGTATCCAGAACACGAAAAATTGAATTTAAATGCTTCAGAGACATTATTTTTAAATATCACTACAGATGAGACGCTTGATATAGAAGCTACAAACTATGAATTTATAACAATCGCACAACCACCTGGATATGCCGTAAATATTACTGATGAAGCATATTCAAATGAGACACTTTATGTAAATGTAAAAAATATAGGTAATTATACAATTGAAGTAAGCGATTTTTATACCGATAACATTCCAACAACTGATTTTATACCACTTAATAGTACTAATAATATGTTAGATCCTGGAGATACTACTCGATTTCGAGTACATACCACATATAATCTAAATTATACTGACGAACCAGAAGTAGGTGTTAGGACTTTCGAAGGAGCAGAAAGTGGAATAACTGTATTTGTAAACTATAGCGGTAATGTAAATATCATTGATGCTGAAGCGGATATTGCAGGTTTTGCAATAGTTAATGTCAACAACACTGGAAATTCGCAATTAATTATAAAAGACTTTAGAATTATTACACCAACAGAATATATCATAGAACCTGAAGACTTTTCACCCAACGATGCAGCTGGAATTATTTTGAATCCCTCGGAAAATCAGACTTATAATTTGACTTTACCATCAGAAATTGCAGAAGCTACTAGCTTGCGTCTATTAATTAATGTTACAACTTGGGAAGGAGCTTATAATTTAGAGAATCTAACTTGGAACGTTGGAATTCAAGTAGAAAACGTATATGTCATCGATAATGGAACTATTAAACTAAATGTAACAAATATTGGACGTAATAATGTAACAATTTATCAAATGAAAGTAAACCAAACCGAAACCTATTGGGCGAATATTACTACAAATATGACTATAACTCCTGCAGGTGCATTTCTTGAAGTAGGTCAAAGTAAGATAATAAATGTGACTTATAATAACATGAATTTTAGTAATTATGTATTGCTAAATGTTTCAGCAAATTATACGTCAGATGAATCTGATTTAGTCTATGCCTCACCCCTAACAGAGAATGGATATTTATTTGTACTTTCACAGACTGAAAATCTTACGATTTTAAAAGATTTCCCCTATTCATTAGTTGTTGATAATGGCACATTTGATACTAAAACTGCAAATGATACGATTAAAATAACAGTAATGAATACAGGTGCTCAAAATATTACTATTGATACGTTTGATTTATATAATAGTAGTTCATGGCTAGGATTTGGTTTTACAGATTTATTGGGAGTTTTAAGTAATAAAAACTATACATTAGAACCTTATGATTCTGTTACCTTTGTTAATACTACTATTAATAATAAAAATAAAACTAGCTATATTGAACTTAATGCCACTAATATATTACCTATTCGAATAAATACTACAAACAATGTAGTAGATTCATTTAACTTTACAATAGTCTATAATGAAGCAAATATCACAATCCAACCATGGCCTTTAACATATGCGGATGCAAATAATGAAAAAATCAATGCGACTATTACAAATTATGGAGATAGTATATTAACTTTAACAAGAATAGAAGTTAATGATGATGCACAAGATACAGTAAACGAGACTGATTTTGTAGACTTACCTCGCACTTTATTACCTGGGCAGACTAGAATTTATATGTTGACTCCTCAAGGTGGTATTTCTAATGGAACTACATATACTATAGAAGTATATACAAATGATCCTTTCACAAATACATTAAGAGACATTATAGGACTTGAATGAGATTTTTTTAATACTATAATCTACTAAAATTTATTTTTTTTTAAAAGTCCATTTAAGAACTAGATATTAATTATACAAGGAAGTTAGGCAAGTGCCTTTTTAGAAAAACTTCCTTCTCCACCAGAACTTTTTATTGAGTCTAACGCAACTTGAGCGGCAGCATTTAAATTTTTTTCAGCAATTTTATAGGTTTTTGCTCTTATTTCAACACGATATTTTGGTGTTCCATCCAAGAATATATCAATTTCGGTATTGGGTTCGGTGGGAATTTCTAGAGCCTTAATAAGTGCATTTTTTATCTTTTCAACACCATCTGAATCATAGGATCGGAGCTCTAAGATTCCAGCAACTTTCACTAAAGGAGTTTCAACTTGAGTTTTTGCTAATTTTAATATAATTGGTAGCCAATCTTCTGAAATCTTTAAGTTATCTAAAGTAGACTCTCCTTTCGCTTTAATTTCTTCAAATCCACTAAAAACACTTGTAAATTTTTTTTCAAGAATCACTCCAAATTCATTATATGCATCTTCTATGGTTTTAGCTTCACCAGTCTTTGAATATTCTTCAGCAGCCATTTTTAATAGAATTTCAGCTTTTTGGGTACGTTTCCATGATTGAATTTTCTCTTTTTTATCTTGTTGAGAGACCCGACGAAGTGATAAATCAATATGACCTTTATGAGTATTTACTCTAAGAACTCTAGCGACTACTTTTTGCTTTTCCCGAACAAATCTCCTGATATTCCGTATCCAACTACTTGAAATTTCGCTGATATGAATTAGTCCCTCTTTTCCTGAATATTCATCTAATGATACATAAGCCCCATGTCTTTCAACGCGAGCAACGGTTCCTACAACAAGATCATTTACGCTAGGCCACTCTTTTTTCCAAAAACTAGGTTGTTTAACCACTTTTTTTCCTTTCGGCAAATAACTCACAAAAAATTATGTTAATACAGAAATTATCTGAGTTTTTATTTTAGCTTTACTTCCTCGGGGTTGGGTTAACACTTTATCGCATACTAGACACCGCACAATAGTGCTTGCACACCCAAAAATGATTTGTTCGGTTCCACAATCCAAACACTTTACTCTTAAAAACCGACTTTTAGGTTGAGGAACGATTTGTTCAAATTTTTCCATAAAAACTTACACCAATATAAATTTTAAAATAAATTAAATAAATTCCAAACGTTTTAAGCGTACACTTCTCATGTATCTCATTCGACCGCATTCTTTACATTTGATTCTAGGAGTTAATTTTTTAGTATTTTTAGCAAAACGCTGTTGAATCGGTTTGGGCTGGCCACCATAACCTTTTTTCTTTCTTTCATATCTTCTTGCCCCTTGCGTCATGTTACTATCTCTACTTTTCTTATACAAACTAACCGAATGCACTGTATATTTATTACAACGGGGACAGTATTTATTTAATTCTTTTTTCATCTTCATTATTAATTACCGATCTTTAAAATGAAAGTTGAAAATATTTCTTATACATTTAAACTTCTTTTTACTTTTTAAAAATTGGCTTTTATAATATTCTTTGGAATTTCAATTAGTCTTTTTGAGAAAATCTTTATTAATTGATATTTCTACGGCGTATTCATGTCTTATTAAAGATTCTGCATTTTTTCTTGGAAGGATAGTTAAATCTTCCGGTTTGAATGGACCATATGTTTTTAAATCGGCACCTACGATTGCGTTCATTTCTTTCAATATTCTAACAGGTATATATTGATGAAAAAAAACATTATAATTCTCTGATTTACTTCCTTGCGCCGATGATACAAATAGATCTAAACATTTTTTTACTGATTCTAGTGTTGTCTCATAAAGTCTACGCTCATCAGAAGTTAAAAAACTGATTTTTACTTTTTTTTCCATCTTAATTGCTTTAAATAATTTGGTAATTCTTAATTCGAATAAATCTTTCAACATAAAATCAATATTATCTAATTCTTCTTTAATAAGTAATTTAATGACTCTATCCTCAGATTTATTTTCTAACTCTTTTCTAGCTTGCACATATCTCCTAACTTTTTCTAATATTTGGTCGTCTAATTTTTGAACTTCTTCTAAATGATTTTCGTCATGCCAAATCTTGTATAAAGATGAATACATAGGACGACCTTATTTGTATTTGTATATTATTATTTCCAACCTTTGTGTTTAATTATTCATTATCCCGGTATTTTTTATTTTTTGTTAGTATGATTTAATTAAAATAATTAATCTTAAGGTAAAGATGCGACACTCTTGCATAAAGCATAAATACCTGCAGCCAAAGATAATTCTTCTTTTTCTCCCTCAGAATAAGGACCGTATAACGTATCTCCAAAACGAAATTCTGGACATTTTCTCATAATTAATTCAATCTCACCCTTAAATACAATAGCGTCCTTTAAAGGATCGTAAGCTCTAAATTTTTCTATCGGTATTGGCTCTGCTTTAAGACCAGTTTTTCCATGGAGCGAATTATCGAGCCTAATTAATCGATGAACATCTATTGAAACAGGAATGTCTAATTTTGGACTATATTTTTTAATTGCCAAATTTAATAATTCCTGCCAATGATCCAAAGAAATACCTGGTACAATATTCCAATTAGAAGGTACTTTAGTCAAATTTTCTAAAATTAGAGGTTTTTTTTCAATAATCTTTTTCTTTAAAGGAGTTGAAAGTGTTTTAAAAAGCTTCATATTTTCATAATTTAACTGTTCAATAAATTTAAATGCATAGTTAGTTATTCTTCCTCTCCAACCTTTATCATTTAAATTTGGTCCGAATACAATTTTTTTTCTTCCCTCATATAAACCAAGGACTTTAAAATCAATTCCATTCCCAGTTAAATAATCAACTAATTCCCTACGGGCATCTTGCCCTAAATTCAAGAATTCTTCTGATTGAATTCTAATATGATATCCTCGATGTCCACTAAATTTTATTTTTATTTCATTTGGGTTTATATTTAAATCTGGAATTAGGAATTCTTCAAAAATTTTTAAAGTTTCATTTTTAGCTAATTCTAAACATGTATCACATACCCAAGTATTTTGATTAAATGTCGTATTTCCACATTTACAAGTTTTAGGTGGAGGACCCTTTCCAGAAAAGCCACATTTTTTGCAATTAAAAGAATCATGTTCCCATTTGCATTTTGAAGGCAAATGATCTGCATCAATATCTGCTATGAAATCACAACCAACCCAATATTTCTGGTTCATTTTTAAAGCTTCAGGGATCTCATAATATGCAGCAGAAAAATATACATGCTTTGGACCATTATTCAATAATTTTTGAGTTAATTCTTTAAAATCTTTAAAACTTTTATGTCTTTGAAAAGTAGGATTATCCCAAAATAGAAAACCAAACTCACGTTGGTCTATTTTCAAGTTTAAATCTAATTTTTTAAATTGATTTTTATAATATTCTTGAAACATACGTTTAAGGAATTTTTCTTTTTCCATTACTCATCCTCAAAGTTGTTTATTCTATTAAAAAATAAATTAACTTCAATAGAAGTGTCTTTCATGTTTTTTCTTTGAAATAATTAACAAAGGAAAAGCTAAAATTCTGGGAATAATTACATTTTGTATTTTCCAATTTTTTCTTTGAAAATATTCCATTGGGTGTTTTATTTTTTTTGTATGGCACCAAAAATCTTCTTCTTCCTTACATAATCCATAAGTCTTTATTTTTGGACAACCATAGGAAGAATATTTTGTTCCGCTTCCCCGTTCTCCAGCTGCGTGTTCAACATAATAAGTAGTTCTCCCCTCATTAAAATCCGGTTGAGTTCTGAATAAATCAACAATTTCTTCAATAGGTTTTTCTGTATTAAGGAGAAAAAATATAAAAACTAACCTTGAGGTATGATCTAAATTTACACCTTTTTTTAATTCTGTTAAAATACCTGTTATACAAGGCGGATAAGTTTCTTTACTAGTTATTAATTTTCCTTTTAACCCCGATTGGATTTTTGATTCATATTTTTGTGCAAATTGTTTTAAATTTTCTACTTTATCTTCTAAAAAAGTGGGAATTTTCGGGAGTTCTTTTTTCTTAATAGGCCTCTTAATAATATCTTGCTTAACTTTTTCTGAAATAAGCCTTACAATTTCTTGTTTCTTTAAATAGACCCAACCTGATTCAATCCTTCGATTTATTAATTTCCAAATAGAATCCCTAAGATTTGGTGCCACTGAGAGATAATTGTTAAATTTAATTCTACAGTCATATTGAATATTTAAATCTAAATCATCAACAGATAATTTCCAATCAAAGGTATTTATAGCAATATTACTTATTAAATTGAAGTTTTCCTTGGATAATAATTTTGAAGTCCTTTTAGATACGACATCTGCGAATTTATAGCGTAAAAAGTCGTTATTGATAAGCTCAATTAACATTTTACTAATTGGATAGACTAAAACTTCTTCATTTTGATAGAGTTCTTTCTCGTTATATTCTCCTTTATCCAATATCATCTCGATATTTTCAACTGCTGTATTTAAAACATCCGGGTGTTGTTCTGATAAAGAAAATATATCTATTTCAAGGTTTTTGAGATTTTCAATTGCTTCCTTTGTAAAAGGATACTTTTTGAAGTATGAAATAGACATTTTCTCTCAATAAATTCATTTAAAATTTACAAATTTAAAGAACTATAGTGTCAATGACAATTGAAAACTAAATGAAAAAAAAGGATTTACATATCTTCTTCTGTGATTTCTTCTTCGATTTCTTCTTCAAATTCTTCTTCTTCCTCTTCCACCCTTGGAGCTAGAAAATATTTTATAAAACCGTTTGCCTCTCCTATTTTTTTAAGTTTAAATAGCATTTGCATTGGCATTTCAGAGGAATATTCTAAAATAAGATTATCAGTAACGCTACCCACTTTTATTATACTTGTTAGATAGGATAAAGGATAGAGCGAACTAGAGCTTTCTTTTACTTCTAAAGTTAATGCTTCCCTTTCTCCAGGAATATCTACTTCTACTTCTCCATTATCTCCTTTTGCAAAAATTGTAAATTTCTTTGTATCTGTGTCTAATTTTACATGATCACTAAATAATTCAGCGTCTTTTATCGCTTCAGATAATAAATTTGGGTCATCTAAAATAATCTTCGCATTAAATTGCATTTTTGGAGATGGATATTCTTCTTCTTCTATATCTATTAAATTAAGAGAGAACGTTCTGGTAGATTTCCCTTTGAATTTCAGTTGTAATTTATTTCCTTTCTCAGTTAATTTCAAAGTTAATTCATCAGAACTTCCTACACGTTTCAATAATTTATTTAGATTTGATATATTAACTCCAATTTTAACTTTACTATCACATTCATATTTGTCAAATACATCTTTTGGAAGAAAAAAATCAACCATTGAAACATGTGAAGGGTCCATAGCAATGATACCGAACCCATCTGGTTTCGCCATAAAATTTGCGGCTTCATCTATAATAGAAGTGAGCACATCTATTATACTTTTCAGAATCCCAACTTCTTTTAATATACATTCAAACATTTCTATCGCCTTATTTTATATAATTTCTATTAATTATGTGATTTAATTAATATTTTTTATCATAAAACTACTAATCAATCAAAGAATTGTTTCATAATATAGCTATTCTTTTTAATTTGTAGATGATTTTCTTTTAATTTCAAGGACTTTTTGGTATAAATCTATGTTTAACTTATCCATGGGTTGTACGATCTCTGCATCAATTAAGAATTTATTATCAGCTTGTTTAGATACTTGACCAATAATTCTATACCTTTTTCTTTCTTCTAAAGGATATTCTATTTTAACAGTAATCACACCTGTCCCATCGTCGATTTTAGCAAATTCTGGAGTAGAACTGATGTTAACACCTAGAATTCGAACCTTTTTATCATTTTCATTTATTTCATTTATTTTTTTTTCTATTGCTACTTGACGTCTTGGAGATTGCATTTGAAATCACTATTATTTATCAAAAAGCTTTTTATTACTTTTTTTAAGAGAAGCTTTCATAAATTAGATAAACATTTTAATATTTAAAACACCATAAAATTAAAATTAAATTAAAAAACGCTGCATTTTACCTTAATATTCATAAGTTAAAATAAGATTTGATTTTAATGGAATCCGAAAATGATAATTTTCAATATGGGAATGGACATTTTGGAAAATGGTTTATAGATTCATTTGAACTTCCTGCTTATGAATATTCTTGTATGCAATCCATCGATTATGCTGCTAAAACCAATACATCAGGAAAAGATTCAATTGATCATTGGCATCAAGTTGGAAATGATAGAATTACACTTACTGCACATAATGGGGGTTATATGCAGTATTTAAAATCTGATAGAGGATTACAATGGTTATCTTATCATGATTTACAAAAAGATTGTCTTGGAGGAGGTATATGTATAATAGAGAAAGACGATAAGTATTATTCTGATTTATATAATTCTAACATTAAACCCCCTGAGACATATCAAAGGATCTTTGGTTCTGGTTATTTTCAAAAGATTCGAAAATTTGATGATTTTGAGATTAATCATTTAATTTATCCTCCATTTGGAGATGATCCGGTTGTTTTATCTGAGATTTTTATAACTAATCATTCCAAAAAATCCTTAAAACTTAATATTTATGAATTTTGGGGAATTAAAATTCGAAATTTAATTGCATCTCTATTTTCCATGCTTTATATGCCAAAAGATCGTGTAAAATTTGGAGTTTCTAAACTTGTCTCCTTTGTATTGAGAATAATTAAGAATCTTTTACTATTCTTCCATTTAAGCTCTGAACAGACAAGGGATAAATTTAGTAGCCAATTCACATTTAAGTCTCATTATATAAGCTCGGAAAAATGCCTTATTTTAACCCCAAAATATAAATCCAAAATTCCAATCAGAAAGGACAAGAGATCTGATAAAGATTATTATCCTAACCCAATTTTTCTAAAATCCTTTCAAAATGGATTAAAAACTAAATATTTTAATGATTTTCAGATTCAAAGAGCAAATAAATCTCAAATCAAAATAAGAAAAGAATATATTGAAACAACTGATTTTTCTCCTTGTTTAATGATAGGACATGAGCTAATACTAGAACCAAATGAATCAAAAAGTTTGAAATTTATTTTTGGAACTGTAGAACGTGAGAAAATCCCCGAACTAATAAAAAAATATGAAAATTTATTAAAAAATGATTTTAAAGATAAGAATTTCAAATTATGGAAACAATTTTTGATGAATTTTAAGATTAATTCTAAAATATGGTTAAACAGAGAAACAATGTGGCATTCTTATTATTTAAGAAGTGCTAGCTTATTTGATAATTATTATAATAATCATTATTTACCACAAGGTAACGCTTATTCATTTTTACATGGGGTAAATGGTGCAGTACGGGATTATGTTTTGTTTTTATTGTCGATGATCTACTTAAATCCCAACCTAGCAAGAGAAATGCTTGAATTCATATTAAGAACAATGTCTCCTGATGGGAAACTCCCATATGCTACATATGGAATCGGAAGACATATGGGTGCATTTGTTCATGAAACATCCTCTGATCTACATCTTTTTTTACTATGGGGTATTGTAGAATATCTCTATGCTACTCGAGATTTTACATTTTTAAAAAAAATAATCCCCTTTTATCCCCTTAAATCAAAAAAAAGTTCTAATGTACTTGAAAGAATTAGAATTAGTGTAAAATTTATATTTAAAAAAGTAGGCATTGGTGAACATGGTCTTATTAAGGTAGGATCTGGTGATTGGTCTGATGGTATCTCATTATTTGCAAAAAATAGAAAAAAATTTCTAAAATACGGTGAATCTTCTTTCAACTCTGCATTTGCTCTTTATCTTATTCCCCACTTAACCGATTTATTAGAGGATCAAAGCCCTAAAATTACAAAATTCTTAAAAAAAATATATAATAATTTAAAAAAGGCAATATTAAATACATGGAATGGAAGATGGTTTTTCCGTGGTTATGATGGAATGGGGAATCCAATTGGTGATAAAAATCTTTTTTTAGAACACCATGTTTGGCTACTTTTAACAGATATCTTATCAAAAAATCAGAAAGAAATTTTAATAAATAATATAAATAAATTACTCGATTCAAAGTCAAAAACTGGTCAGTATATTCTTTATCCACCAGCAAATGTTATGTTAAATGTTTTACCTCGAGGTTGGGATGTAAACGGAGGAATTTGGCCTGCTATGAATTTCTTATTAACATGGGCTTATTCTCGATACGATTCAGATAAGGGTTTTCAATCTCTACTAAAAAATTCTATGGCTAAAAGAGCGGAAGTATATCCCAATATATGGTATGGAATCTGGAGTGGCTCAGATTCCTATAATGCAGAATATGCATTAAATCCTGGTCAAACATTTATTCATCCAGCCACTCCCCAAACCGATTTTCCCATAATGAATTTGAATCTACATGCTAATTTTCTTAATTCTATTATTAAACTGGTAGGTTTTAATCCGACTTTTAAACAAATTATTATTGATCCAAAACTTTCTTTGGATTCATTTCATTTAAAAACTCAAATTTTTGAGTTAACTTGTAATAATAATGAGATTTCAGGATTTTATAACCCTCTAAATGAGGATGAATGTATATTAAAAATTCGAAAACCATCTAATTGGAATGGAAATATTACAGTTTTGATAAATCAGCGAGCAACAGAAAATTTTAAGTTTGAGGGCGATTGGATTTTAATAAAAGATAAAATTCCCTATACAGGTATTAAATTCTCTTTAAAATTAAACATATAGAAAAATAACTGTGCGAAAAACTTTTGGAATTATAAATTTTCGGCAATACTCTTTCGATATTCAGGATACATTTCATTTAAGGATTTAATCATCCTCTTTACATCATTAAAAGCATCAATCCGTTTTTTAAATTCATCTTTTTCAATAGCAAGACTAGCAAATTGTGCTTCTAATCTAATTTTACTACCATCAATCTTCTCGATAAAGGTAATTGGATTCAATAAATATTTAGGATCTTCTAAAAATAATGTTGGAAGATCTTTTTGAGCAATAGTCATCTTTCTTGAAAGAGTAGATACTTGTCTATTAAATAATTTTAAGTCTTCTAATTCTTCAGTAATTTTTTCTAATGAATTAATAAATTTTCGAACAACATTGGCTATAGGATGGTTTTCATCTTTTATACCTGGAATTATTGGAACAAGATTTGCCCCTGAAATGGATTTTTTTGTGATTTTTGCTAATTCATTCAAAAGTTCATCTTTTTCTTTTTCCAATTCTTTTATAGTATTTAAAAAGAGCTCAAGTGAAGCGTTATATAGAGGTAATTCGCTTACTGTTGGCTCATGTGCCCAACCTTTATCTCTATAAAATTCAGTTATTAATTCTTCAGCTCTTTGTATTGTATCAGATTCTAGAGTCGAAATGCTTTCCTCTTGGGCTTTAAGCTTTAAGTATGGAAGTGAACTATCTTTTTCAAACTCCTCAATGATTTCTTTTTTTCGTTCTATCAATTGTGTAGAATCAATAATATCAGATCTACTGAGTTCGGATATATTGATTCCTCCTTTCTCTATTACTTCTCTTTGATAATCCATGATCCATTCCCCTGGCTTAGTTTTAGTAAACATTGGAGTGATCTCATGGTTAATTTTTCTAACATACTCATCAAGGTGTTTTGCCATATCCTCTAATGTCACAGCGTATTCTTCCATTGTCGATTCATATTTTAATCGATTTGTCAGCATCGTTATTTTTGTGCCAGTACTGATAGATCCACCAATTTTTTCAACTTCTATTCTAAGTTTTTCCATGTCTGCTTTTCCCATTATCGCTTGTAATGTAACTGATAGGAATGTAGCCAGTGCATTGAAATTATCGAGAACATTTTGTGCAAGATTTCTAATATTTTCAGGTGTATTATCACCCATCAATTTTTTTTCATATATTATTGCCAAAGGATCGGCTCTTATAGATCCAAAATCAGTTTTTTCTGGAAAAAAATACCGATATATTTTTTCTTTTGAGTCTAGAATATTTTCATTCCCAATTTTCGCTTCTTCTAGAAGATGTCTGATCATATCAGCGACAGTTCTGTAATCCTTTGATTTTTTTAATAATTCAGTAATTTCATCATGACCAATTTCTGTTATTGTTGTTAGAAAAGGTAGAAGTATTTCTAATTGTTTTTTGCATGCTTTAGGACTTTTTTCATCTTTAAATTGCCCAAAGAATACAGCTTCAATCGAAGGTCCAAAATCACTAGGCAAATCCATAATAGAATCAGTACATGCATCCAAAAGCTTAAGACCGTCTTCTTTAAATAGGATACTTCGAATACCCTTCTCCGCAGCCTTAAGTCTCATGCTTTTTTCATGTTTGGCTTCAAAAAACATTTTTTGTTTTTTGTCTTTAATAAATTTCTTTATTTTTATTCTTAACATAGGTAATAAATCTGCAATTGGTTGAAATGATCCACTCTGGGTATAATTAAGAATAACTTGCTCCATTCTTTCAATCAATTTTTCCCTAATTAACTTCTCATCCTTTGTAAAATCACTATTAAAATTATCTATAAGACTTTTTAGGAACGATTTAATTTCTTTTATCCCTTTTTGCACATTAACAGCTTCATTACTTATATTAACTTTATCTACGAGTATCTTTATTTTTTGTAATCGTTCCATATTATTTGTTAATAATACAAATATAATATAGTTTGGGATCTCATCGTTTTTCACTTGAATAATAATAAAAAAGCAACAAATTAGTTGAAAAATTTAAAAATAGAAATTTATTGGAAATAATTTTTTTTATAAACTATTAATTTACGAAAAAATTCTTGTTAATTGATTAAATAAGGCTCTTTTATTGTCTTGATCAACTGCTACCATTCCAATTGTTTCTACACCGAAGTATCTCTCGATTTCCTTTGGATCCATAGCTCCGTCGGTGTCTTGCTTATTGGCAATAGCAATAACTTTTGCTCCTTGATAATTCTTATATTTGTTTAGGATTTGTTTTGTTTTCTTCACGTTTTCGGTGGATGAATCTGTGACAACACAAATTAAGCTTGATCCTCGAAGAAATGAATCCCAGAGGAATTCAAATTGTTCTTGACCTGCAATATCCCAAAGACTTAATTGAAAATCATCTTTTAAAGAAGCGGTTCCAAAATCAAGACCAATAGTTGGATCATAAGAAGTATTTAGATTTTTCTTCCCACTTAATAATTTTACTAAAGTACTTTTTCCCACTCCAGGATAACCTATTAAAGCTGTTTTTACTATTTTTCTCATGCTATCATGCTCCATTAGCTATCGTTTTATAATAAAAAATGATCATATAATCATCAAGACCATCTATGTATTACGTAGATCAATACAGTCAAGATAAATTTCAAAAAGACAAAAATTTATTATTCAAATTTTTTTTAATTTAAGAAAAAGATATTTAACGAATAGAAGGTTTTAAATTGGAATTTTGTCCCGAATGCGAGTCTTTGATGCGCGTACATAAAATAAATGGAAAATCAGTTTTAAAATGTCGATGTGGATATATAAAAGAGATGAATGAACAAGAAGATATAGCAACCACTTCTAAAGCAGTTAAATCCAAAACAAAATCCCAAAAAGGCGAGATTGAAGTAATAGACGATAGTGTAAATACATTACCTACAAAAGTTGAGGAATGTCCAAAGTGTGGTAATAAAAAAGCGGTTTATTGGCAAGTACAAACTCGCAGTGGAGACGAAAGTATGACGACTTTTTTTCGTTGCACGAAATGTAGATACACTTGGCGTGAATATTAATTTTAATGCTCCATAATTAGCTTTGTGTGTATTTTATTGAGTTTTTTTAATATGGATGAAATTTTAAAGGACTACAAAGGATTAACAGAAATCTTTAAAGATAAAAAATTAGCTAAATTCGGAGATAATTTAATTAATTTTATTTATTCATTGGCAAAATCCATGGTTTTAAAGTCCCCTGAGGGGTGGAAAGTATCCGCTAATGTTCTAGCTCAAGCTATGAGAGATGCTGATATAAGAAAATATGCACCAAAGAGAGCTTCATCCCATGATATAGGTGATTTCGCAGAGGCTTTAACAGCTTACACATGGTTATCAAAATTAATCACATTAGAAGAAGCTACTGAGATTTTAAGTAGAAATTTGGAGGGGGGTAATTTTGCGGATATAAAAAAAGAAGAAAGAACCGCAGTTATAGCATTTACTGAATTATTTCGAAAGATTAAGGAAAAATTAAATTTGAAGTAAATTTTAATTCATATTAAGAAGAATCACCATTTAATTCTTCTATCTGTTCTGAAAATATCGTGATAAATTCATCTGATTTATCAACTAATACTTTTATAGCGTCTTTTAACGCTTGAATTGGCGACTTTTTTCCATTAGTTTTAACATAAAGTGTAGGCTCTGGCATTAAAGGGTGCTTTATTCGATAACCCGCAAATTCTACATCTTTATCTTCAAATAAAATAGTTCTAAGTGGAACGCAAAGTGAGTGACCTTCTCCACGAATCTTTATTTCAATAAGATTTTCCTTATCATTTTTTGTTAATACTTCTAGTTGCACCTTAACACCATATTTAAAATATAGAGTTTTTTTATTAATTTAATTCTAAATAATAATTACTTAAATTAGTGGTTAAGAAATATTAATTTTGTTATTCTATTAAAATTAATCCGATTTTTTATTTATGGTGTAATTGATATTGGGACGGACAAATAAAAAAGAACTTGTAATAAATATTAAAAATAATAAACAACTTGATTTTATAACCAAAATAAAGAAGAAGTTGAATTTTATTGGTCTTCAAATTATTTTAAAACAAAATTCAATTCATATAATCTTAAGTGGTCCACGAGAACGTATTAATTATGCAATTCAAATGATTAAAAAAATTCAAAAGGAAAATAAAGCCGAATCATAATTTCATTGACCCATAATCTTTTGCTATTTTTCTTTGCTCGAACCTATTACATGTTGAGCAATAAAGATTCTTCCCTCTAAGCTCTAAGACGGCACCACAAATAACACAGAATGCTAATATGACACCAAGTGATGAACTCGCGGTAGTTATTTGAAAGAATGTATCCCTATTATCAATTACTTTTGCACGAATAACATCAAATGGTTTAAAAACATCTGATATATTATCAACATAACTTTTAGAAACGTTACTTATATGTAAATCTGCTGAGAAAGTAGATCTCGCATTGAATTCATTGTTATTATTAATATCAACAATAGCAACTTGCTTTTTAATGGTATCAACTCGCCCTATAACTATATCGTTTACTTCTGGAATTGGTGTTCTTTTGTTTCTTATAACAGAAATAATCCTTTCTCTCTCATTTATTTGTAAATTACCCAAAACGGTGGCGTATATTTTTCCTTCTTCTTCATATGTCCCTGGACCGGGAAAATACATCTCAATTACACCAATTTTTTGGCCAGGGATTACAAAATCACCAGCTTTAAATTCTTTTTCAACATCATTCATAAATATCGCCTAATTCAAAAATAATTTCAATAATTATTTATTTAACAATTCTCCATAAATCCACTTTAACTTTATGTATTTTTTTAGAATGAAAATGAAATTGATGAGGAATTAACAATTCCATTTCTATCATACTATCAATTTTCCCATTCATCTCATGGATGATTTTTTTTAAAAAAATTCGATTTTTTTCACCACTTTTATGCAGTGTATATATGATATTTCCTAATTCTAACGCCTTTTTTAAAAAAATTACATCTTGTCCCTTTGTCTGTACACCAAAGGGTGGATTTTGCAATACTATTTCGGCTCTTTTAGAACATTGAGAAATATCTTGTTCAATCCATTCAATATCTGTACAACCACTTTTAATTGCATTGTTTTTTGCGATTTCTATGGCAATAGGATCAATATCAACTGCATAAACTTTTTTTGCACCTAATAGAGATGCACCTATTGCTAGTCTACCAGTTCCACAACCTAGATCAAGAATTAGTTTATCGTATATGTCATTATTAGTGAAGTTTGCAAAATATAAAATGTTAGCAGCGGTTTTTGCATCAATAGGGTATTGTTCCAAAGAGGGTTTTGGTTTGGGATGTGTATCCAAATTTTGTAGTAATATTTCTAATTTTTTCCTTGACATTAAGTTGGGAACGTTTCTTGACAATTTTAGCTCGCCAATTATTATAATGAAATGTTTATATTTTAAAGCTGATAAAATTTCACTTATATTATAGATTCTTGGTGATTAAAAAAATGCCGAACGGAAAACCAGGGTTTAAAATTGTGTTTGCTGGGCTTGATAATGCTGGTAAAACAAGTATAATATTGACAATTGACGAGAAATATAGCAAATTACGCAATTTAAAACCAACTTTAGGCGCAGAAACTTATGGATTTGAAATATTAGGTATTCCAATTATGCGTTGGGATCTTGGTGGTCAGAAAAATCTACGAGAGCAATTTGTTCGCGATAAAAAACATTTTGAAAATACCGACTTGCTTTGTTACGTCATAGATATTATGGATTATAAAAGGTTTTATGAAAGCCTTACGTATTTATTCCAAATTATCGAGATCTTTGAAAGTTCGGGTGAAAAACCAAAAATTGTGGTATTTCTCCACAAAGTAGATCCTGATATTGCACATGAAGAAAGAATCCAAAGTAAAATATTAGAAGCAAAAAATATGTTTGAGGGCGATGCGAAATTAAAAGAATATGATATTATATTTTTTGAAACTTCAATATACAATCCTTGGTCCTTATTAAAGGCATTTTCATATGGGATCACAAGTTTATCCACACATAAAGCAAAAGATTTTAAACAAGAACTAAATGATTTTCTCAAAAGCACAAATTCAACAGCTGTCGTAATTTTAGACAAAAATATGATTTCCCTAGGGGAGGTTTATAGTGATGATCTTACGCAGACACTTATTGATAAGATGACTCCTGATTTAATTCGTGCTTACAATAACTTGAGGGGTATAAGTGTCTATAAAATTGAAAAATTAATTGTTGAACTTAGTGATCAATATCTGCTATTAACTCAAATGAATTTAAAAAAAGGGTCATTTTACATAGTTCTTCTAACAAACGAAGAAAAAATATCCGAATTAATAAAAAAATCGATACCCAATTTGTCTGTGAGAATAGAAAAAATCATTGAGGGCTTCTTTTTATAAATTTAAAAACTATTTTAATCTTTAACCAAAAATAGTTAAGGATTACATTTAAGAAACTGCATTTAAGATTTTTGACAATATTATATCAAGTGTGATCTGGTTATGAGGGGGATCTATTGATTTTTGAAGTTTTACTTGTTCGAGATCTGTTCTAAGAGCTGTTCCACTACTTTCAATACCCGCAAAAGTTGTCGGAATTATAACATCTGCAATTTCAGCTGTTAAATTATATAATGGGTCAATATAAATGATTTTTTTATCTTTTAAAAATTTCATATGAGAATAAGGAAGATTTGAAAGTGGGTTTGCTCCAATAATTAAAATGACATCACTTTCATTATTAATTATTAAATTATGAAATTTCAAATCTTCATAACTTCTATCTTCACCATTTTTAAAGTCTGCGTTAATTTTTTTTGTGGAATTATCTTGAAGTACCTTATTAAACCCGACCATGTTATAATGGCCACTCATCGGCATAGCATAAAAATTTAAATTTAATTTTTTCAACTCAAAAAATAAATTATTCAATTCTTGAAGATTTTGGGAAGCATTGCTTCCCATAATAAATCCTAAGCCGAAAAAAATCACTCCAAATCTTGCAGATTTTAGGTTTGATATTAATTCTCTAATATCTTTTTGAGAGATTCCTGCGACATCCTTGAAAATTTGTTCCCCTCTAAGTCCACTAACTATAGTTTTTAATAAAATATGATCTTCTTCTGGAGTTATTTTAAGAAATAGATCTGAAATTGACCTAGTTTCGGTCCTTCTAATGTCTATATATACAACATATCGATCTTCCTTTCCTTTCTCTGTATTTTTGCCCCTTGCTAATACTGAATATTTACTAATTAGTCGTAAATGTGACGCGCTTGGATTACATCCCCAAAATACAATAAAATCTGCATAATCTCGTAAATCTTTAAATTTAGGGATTGGAATTGATTTTTCTTTTAAAAATATCAACGAAGGAATATGACAAATGGAACCAGGTGTATCTACAATTCCCCCAATTTTTTTTGCTAATTCAATACCTAATTTTTGTTCTTCACATGTTGTAGAAATTAAACCATAAATTATAGGTCTCTTGGCATTTTTTATATATTCTATCGCCTTATCTATTGCCTCATTAAATGTGACATTTTTTAGATTCCCGTCTATACGAATTGAAGGATTCTGAAGTCTTATTTCAGAATTATAGCTCATAAAATGTGCATATCCTCTATTACATGCATTATAAATATGCTCTATTTGGTTATTTTTAGTTTCAAGTAAGATATCATCACATAATAAGGAACAACCTGAACAAACAACTTGTATCTTTTTTGACATGCTCTTTCCTTCATATTATTATATTAAAATTTAGAAAATAACAAGATTATTAAAATTCCATTAATTTTTTTTTCCAAATAAGGATCTAATATCTGTAACTTCATCCTTGGTTACTTCAACATTCACCTCTAAATTTTTCAACTGTAGTTTACTATTTTCTGCTCCAGATATTTGGTTTGCCCAAGGACCTAACGGAAGAAATACTATTCCCTCTTCTGTATCTTTTTCTGATTCAATTGCTTTAACTATTACACTCCCAAATTTAGAAGTCAAACGTACATTTCCTTCTTTTATCCCTAATAATTTTATGTCTTGAGGATGAATTAGACAAATTGCCATGGCATTTACATATTCTGAAGACAATATCGATTTATCACTCATTACACTTTGAGGAACTGTTCTAATGATTGAAGCTAATAATTTGATTTTAGGAACTAAATACTTATAAAAAGAGTCTTCATCACTCAATCTGTTCACAACCAAATTAAAAACAAATTAGTTCTTATCTCTAATTTGAAATACGGTCGAAAATTATTTAAAAATTTGGATTATTAATGAAACATAAAAGATTAATGAAGGAGGAAATTTTTTTGATCCTTCCAGATTATGAAATACTTGATTTGATAAAAAAGAATGAGATAAAGATTGAACCCTTTAAAGAAGAAAATGTAGGACCTTGCTCAGTTGATTTACACTTAGATAATATATTTAGTGTCTTTAAAATGGGTATAGTGGTGGATCCTAAAGATAATGATTCCATTAACTCTGCAATAGAGAATATCATGGTTAAGGATAATGAATTTTTCATTATTGCACCTGGTCAATTTGTATTGGCATCTACAGTTGAAACAATTTCAATCCCCAAAAATATTGCTGCAACTCTAGAAGGGCTTTCTTCAGTGGCTAGACTTGGGATTACTGTTCATGCTGCAGGACTAGTTAATGCAGGAACAGGGAGTCAGAAACCAACAACTCTTACTTTAGAAATAACATGTCAAAATAGCTCACCTGTTAAACTCTATCCTGGGATGAGAATTGTCCAAATAATATTTCATCGATTAGAAAGTGGAGCAAAAACTGGTTACGATGAAAGAAAATCATCACGTTATATAGGACAAAAAAAGCAAATTTTAATTTAAAGATAAAAAAAATTATTGAAATTTTTTAAAAGCGGTCTTAAAGTCCTTTCCAGCGTACACGGCGTTATTTCCTAATTCCTCATTTATTCTTAAAATTTGATTATATTTACATATTCGTTCAGATCGGCTAATACCACCAGTTTTAATTAAACCACAGCATAAACCAACAGCAAGATCCGCAATAAAACTGTCTTCAGTTTCACCTGATCGATGTGAAACTATTACCGAAAAGTCATTTTTATATGATAACTGAGCAGCTTCAATAGATTCAGTTAATGATCCGCATTGATTGACTTTTAATAGCAATGCATTAGCAGATTTCAAATCAATACCCTTCTGTAATCTCTTAACTTGAGTAACAAATAAGTCATCTCCAACAATCAAGCTTTTGTTGCCAACTTCTTTAGTAATTTTTGTAAAACTCTCGAAATCATCTTCATCAAATGGGTCTTCTAATGATGCAATGGGATATTCATTTATTATCGCTTTATAAAATTCAATAAGTTCTCCAGAACTAATTGACTTACCATCAATGTTATATTTTCCTTTTTCGTAGAATTCAGAAGCCGCAGCATCCATAGCAAATACAAAATCAGTTTTTGGATTATAACCAGCAGATTCGATTGATTTTATAAGAGAATTTAATGCTTCTCTAGTAGTTTCAATTGCTGGTGCGAATCCTCCTTCATCTCCCACATTAATAGAATTCTTTCCATAAGTTTTTTTAATATAATTCTTCAAATGATGGTATACTTCACTCACAGTACGCATAGCTTCATCGAAACTCTTTGCTCCAATTGGCATAATCATAAATTCTTGAATAGCAAGGTCTGAACCTGCATGCTTGCCTCCATTTATTACATTTGACATAGGAACTGGCAGTAGATATTGATTTGTAGTTTTATCATGACTCAGAGAATATAAATACTGGTAAAGTGGAATTTTTTTACTTAATGCCGCAGCTCTAGCAGATGCTAGTGATACTGATAGTATTGCGTTTGCCCCTAATTTAGACTTATTATCAGTTCCGTCTAATTTAAGCATTAGCTCATCAATTTCATTTTGGTTTTCTACGCTTTTACCAATTAATTTAGGAATTATTATTGAATTAATATTATTAATTGCTTTCTTTACTCCTTTTCCCATAAATCGAGTCTTATCCTTATCACGAAGTTCCAATGCTTCATGCTCTCCGGTAGAGGCTCCTGAAGGAACTGCAGCTCTACCAATAATATTATCCTCTAGAATTACGTCGGTTTCTACCGTGGGATTACCACGACTATCTAAAATCCATCTTGCTTGAATTTTTTTTATCTTAAAACTGTTTCCCATTCATATTACCTCTAATCTCAGTTTTTATAATAAATGGCGTTTTATTGAATCTTTAAATCATTAAGATTTCGTTTTTTTTAAAATTATATTAAAAAATTTAATTCAATATTTTAAGATTTGGTTTTATTTTATTAAATTTCGATTTATTTAAAAACAATTTAGATTTTTAGTAATATTTTTTTTAAATATGATTAAAATTTTTAAACAAAATACCTAGTAATAATAATTTGATATGTAACATTATTGACATATCTCAAAAGGAATAATATAAATATGGTAAAATTCTCAATGTAAATATACAACTATTACGATTTTCATAAAAATAATTGCGAGATTCATAATATAAAAATTAAAAAATTTCAATATGAGGGATCAAATTATTAAAAGATTCAGAGAAATTCGGACTTAAGACATTGGATTCTTTACTTGGTGGTGGAATATCTGCAGGAAGCTCGATTCTAATTGTCTCGGATCATCAAGCCACCAAAAAACAGTATTTTTCTTCCCACTTCGCTACAGAAATCCTTGGTTCCTCCCAAAATGAGGATAGCCATGTCTTTAATGTAGTGTATTCTTACCCCGTTCATCAGGTTTTTGTTTTATATACAGATCCTATTATAAAAAAGGCTATAGAAGATAGAAAATTTACAGTTATAAACTGCTATGGCCTAACCAGCTCTCCTGACGAATTTAAAAAGTATTCAATTACCCATTTGGAAAACCCAAATGATGTAAATAAATTAAGATATTTGATAGGGACAATACGTGAAGAAAAATGCGGGATAGGATGTTCTACAAGATGGATTTTTGATGATATAACAAATATGGTCATTACTATTGGCTCCGAGGACAGAGTGCTTCAGTTTTTAAGAGAAATGTTTTACATTCTTAAAACTTACGGTGATTTAGGTCTATTTTATGTAGATAGGAATGCACACTCACCAAAATTTGTTTCTTCATTAGAAAATATGGTTGAGACCGTAATTAATCTATCAGTAAAGGATGTATCTTCTGTATTTGTACCTCATTTAAGATGTGTTAAAAATAGGTTTTTTGGAGAAGAATTGATAAGTTACGAAGTTCCATATACCGTTCAAAAAGGAAAAATTGTATTGCAATCAGATATTTTTGATAATTTTGAATCAACAAAGAAAAATCTAATTATTCAACCTGGTGGAGCAATTGAACTTTTTGGTTCGGAATATATAATATCCACTAAAGACGGTCTCATTAACAATATTAAATCTTATTATGATTCAGTGAATTATGATACTTATAGAAAGGTTTCATTTGATAATGGAAAAGATATGGGAAAGAAGATCTATCAAGACTTTGTAAATAAGCTAAGAACTAATTCTAAAACTACATTATACGATTTAACAAAATTATTCAATTCATTAGGGATGGGAACACTAAAAATAGAAAAGCTAGATTTAGAAAAAGGTGTGGCAATTATTCATGGTAATGATCTTTTTCACTGGAAAGCTGCTGTTCGTCCAATACATGCCGAATTAAGTGGGATTTTTGCAGGAGTTAACGAAATGATCACAGGGGAACCTTGGGAGTTTATTGAAACTCGCTGTAAGGCTACAGGTGATGATTTTTGTGAATTTCTGGGTGGACCTTTGCGAGAACTTGCTCCTATTAGTCAAGATATCATGAGCATTAAAAAAGATTTAGAAATTACTCGTGAGGGAGAGTTAATACTTCGTGGTACAAGAATCTTATTGATGCCTAGGGGTACACTAATACATATAGTCGAGGCTGTAGAAGATATAACAAATAGAGAAACAGCAAAGGAGATTCTTTACCATGCAGGAGAAAAAATGGCAATGCAATTTTGTAATGTCTTATCTTCTAAATATAATTTACAAGGAATCGCGATACTACGTGCATATGCTCAAATAATCTCGACTCGTGGTTGGGGTGTAGTTGAGATTCAAGATATTGATATCGAGAAAGGTATGATGAGAGCATTGGTAAAACAGTCTCTTATTGGAAGTGGCAAACACCTAAGACCAGAATCACAAGATTATATTCCTGCTGGAGTTTTTGCAGGAATCATGGAATATATTACAAAGATGAAATTATCTTGTGAAGAGATTAAATGTGTTGCAAAGGGTGATAATGTCTGTGAATTTGTTGTTAAACCATACGAAACAACAAGTAAAACAGTCCTGTAAATAAAAATTTCATCTAATCAATAAAATATTTAGTTTAAATTTAACATCAAAAAAATACTATTTTCCGAATTTTTAATATAATATTAAATTTGTTTTGATATTTGTAAATTAAATAGTGAATTTTTCATTCTTTAAATTTTAATTTTTTTACATTCTTTTAAAATGATGAGTTGAAGCTCTAGGTTGAATTTTTCAAATTTCAAAGTGAAATCAGTTATAATTGGAGAAAATGAAGAGTATAAATCGAGACTCTTTAGGGTTGTTTCCGCATCACACTTTCAAAGGACCTACAAGAATATTGTGGGTGTGGATATAGGTGTTACTCATATTTCTGTAAATAATATGAACATTACACTCGCTCTATGGGACTGTTTATGTCGAGGGCGATCAAATATTTTTAGAACTGGCTTTTATAAAGGAAGCGATGGAGCAATTTTATGTTATGATGCGAATTCTGTTGCCAATATTAAAATGTATATTAATGAATTCCAAGAATTTAGCAGAAAAAATCTCCCTATTCTTCTTATTTATATAAAACGGAATGAACAGGATTCATTCTTTCTTCCAACAAATGAAAATAACATAATAAAACTTCAAGATTTAGAGGAAGCATTAAATTGGTTTGCAAAGAACATGGTAGATAGTAATAGGAAATTCGAAGTGGGCTATTTAGAATTGTTAGGGGATTCTTTGCCCGAGATTATTACACCTCCTGATATCTCTTATGAAGTCAGCCATCCAGAAGTATTAAGTTCAATAATTAAAAGTATGGGGTTTAAAGTTTTAGATGAGGAAAAGGTGCATATATTAAAAGAGAAGGCACTTTTTTCAGTAAATTTAATTAATGCAAATGTAAAAATTTATCCTTTAATTTGTGAAGAGTGCAGAAGAAATTGTAAGAAAGAAAAAAACATTTGCATTGTTTTAAGTACAAAAGGTTGGTCTTCTTTTTCCTCTTTGTCTCAAAAAGATTTATTAATTCTTTCTAAAATTTATGCATTAGCAAATTTACCTTATGAGGAGTTTCCAATAGGAATAAAAAATCAAATTAATAATATTTTATATTGCTCAAAATTTAGAAAAAAATAATAAACTGGTTTTTCAATAAAATTGTGATATACACTAATTCAAATTTATAGTAAGTGATTTTTTGCCAGATGAAGATTTAACTAAAGAATTAATCGAAGGACCAGACAAATTAATAGAGGTAATAGAAAAAAAAGATATTGATAAGAAAGATCCTTTAAGTTACACTAAGACACTTAAAACTTATTTATTTGATAACGAAATTAATGCTACAATTTTAGCTTCTGATAAACCAAATGCAAATAAATTTAGTGGAATTGTTGAATGGATAGGTGATCGAAGAGATGATGAAAAAGGTTCCGAATTTTTTATTCGATCTAGAAGTGAGGGAAAAGTAATAACTTTTGGAATAAATAATGTGAAAATCTGTAATTATAATCCACAAAAAAGAAGTTTTAAAATAATTCAGAATCCCGTCACTTGTCCTGTTTGTAATCAACCAATCTTACCTAATCAAAGTACCATAACATGTCCAAATTGCCATGTAGTAGCACATAAAGATGACTATTTAGAGTATTTGAAGATGAAAGGCGAATGTCCATCTTGTAGTGCTAAATTAACACTGAAAGGTAAATAAAACATAAAAATTTGAAATTATTTACTATATCCTAAAAATTTCTCCTTTTTTAAAACCACAAATTTGAAAATAATTTCTAGCTAATTAATTTCTAATTTAATAGTTTAAGAATTTGTCTTATTACATTTAATCTATTAATAATAGTTATTGAAATGAATAATCATTAAGATTTTTATCCGACAAATATTTTATGATTTTTATTTTAAAAAATAACTAGTCATTATCAAGCACAAAACATAAGGTTTATTTAGTTTGAATTTTTTAATTATGTTGTAAATCTTGATGGAAGTGGTTATATACCCGACGCAATTAAACCCAAAAAAAAAGCGCTAGGCGACAACGATTATTTATTATCTTATTCGCGTCATCTTGAAAGACGCATAAGAGCACTAGAAACAGAAAAACAAATATTAGAAGCTGAAAAAATTCGATTTGAACGGGAAATTCGCACTCTTAAAAATGAATTGGACAGAATGAGACAGACACCTTTAGTTACAGCTGAAATTATTGATACTTTAGAAGACGGTCGAGTAGTTGTTAAAAGTTCTACTGGTCCCAATTTTGTTGTCCACGCGTCATCTAGAATTCCTAAAAGTGATTTAAAAGCAGGAAGTCGCGTTTCGCTTAATCAGAGACATTTTTCCGTCATGGAAGTCTTACCTGGCGAAACTGACCCATTTGTAAGGGGTATGGAAGTAGAGACCGCCCCACCTGTAACCTATGCAGATATTGGAGGTCTTGAAGATCAAATCAGAGAACTTAAAGAAACAGTTGAGCTTCCTTTAAAACACCCAGAACTTTTTATTAAGGTTGGAATCGAACCTCCTAAAGGAGTTCTTTTATGCGGTCCTCCAGGAACTGGAAAAACATTGACTGCAAGAGCTGTTGCTCATGAAACTAATGCTACATTTATTCGGGTAATAGCAAGTGAACTCGTCCAAAAATTTATCGGTGAAGGGGCAAGATTAGTACGAGAAATATTCCTTATGGCCAGAGATAAAGCCCCAACAATAGTATTTATTGATGAATTGGACGCCATTGGCTGCAAGCGTCTTGAAGTTGCTACATCTGGAGACAGAGAAGTTCAAAGAACATTAATGCAATTACTATCCACTTTAGATGGCTTTGATTCAAGAGGCGAGGTCAGGATAGTCGCTGCCACAAACCGTCCGGATATAATAGATCCTGCTTTATTGAGACCTGGTCGATTTGATCGTATTGTAGAATTTCCATTTCCTAATGCTGAAGCAAGACTTCAAATATTTAAAATTCATACTCGTTTAATGAACTTAGAAGAAACCGTTGATTTTAATAAATTGGTTAAAATGACTGATGGTGCTTCTGGTGCGGATATAAGAACAATCGCTGTTGAAGCAGGAATGTTTGCAATCCGAGAATTTAGAGAACAAATTAAAGAAGATGATTTTCTAAAGGCCATCGATAAAGTAATTGGCAGGGAAGAAATTTCTGAAGCACCCGATAGGATTTATATGTAAATTTCCTTTTTTTTTATAATTTTTCAGTTAGTGTTTAATAATTTGCAAAGACTTAGCAAGGACAATGATGATAATTTTTATTTTCTATTACAAAAAATTAGAAGTATTGCATGCTATTTATTCCATTTGAATATTCAAGAATCAGAGTTATTTTTCCCTGATAACATTGAAATTGAGATATCTAAAAAAACTCAGAGGATCAGATATATATTTATCGATGAAAAATTAATTTGTTCAATAAGACCAAACGATGGGTTAATACTTCTAACTATAATGGGTGGTGAAATTTTAAAAAAGATAATTAAACCTCCCAGATTGCGAGTAAAAATCAATGATGAAGTCGCAGAATTTGTGAGTCAAGGTCGAAATGTCTTTGCTAAACATGTAGTTGATGCAGATATTGAAATACGTCCTCATTCAGAAGTATTAGTTGTTAATGAATCTGACGATTTATTAGCCATAGGAAAAGCGAATTTAAATCGTGAAGAGATGCTAGCATTCCAAAAAGGTGTTGCAGTAAAAGTGAGACATGGATCCAAAAAATAAAAATTATTTTTCTTTAAGTATAATTATTGCTTTGGCTAAATTTCCTTTAGATTCTATCAAAGCTTTTTCTGCCTCTTCAAGGGATACTCCTGCTTGGTTAGAGACTAGTTTTATATCTTCTGAAGGTGGTTCATATTCCTGAACCTCGTCAATTTCAACCGGTTCTTTGGGAGTCTCTTCCACTACTTGCTCTATCTCTTCCCCTTCTAAAGTTTGTTCTGTCCCTGTTCCCACTATCTGATAAACCTCTCCTTGCTGTAATAGCATTTTTGTAACATTTTCAGGAGTATTAATTACTATTTTATTATCATTTGTGTAAATTACAACTTTTTCTACATTCTCTATTTCGGTCATATCCATGCCTTGTTTACCCATCTTCCGCATCATCTTTTTCATAGATCTTGAACTACTGCCTTCTTTTTGAGCTTTTAACTGTTTTTGTAATTTCTGCCATTTTGGCATATTAAATACCTTCAGATTTTAAGTGTTCGGAATTGGATAGATATAGAATAACATACAAATAAATACAAAAAATAGACATACCACTACCCACTGCCAGAAATATCTACTGCAAATCTCTGGATCATCTTTATATTTTTCGACTATTCCAGAAAGTCCGAGAGTAACTATTCCTAAAATTACAAAAGGAAATCCAATTGCTGAATCTCTTGTATTAAAATTCAATGGACCTACAACCAATAAACCTAACCACGCAAGGAATCCTAAAAAGAACCATACACTTATGTAGAGGAGAATTTTATGTAAAGAATAATTTTCGGGCATAATTTCTTCTTTCCTATTTAAATGAAATTTCAATCACATTGAGTGTAATATACCTATATGTTATAAATTTCTTTTCTACTATTGCTTTCTTTTACTATATATTTAAAAATTGGTAAATTTTACAAATCAAAAAGATTTTAATTTGCCCGTAATAATAATAAAAATACAATTGTATTAATATAATTATATGTTCTGACTACGAATTAGAAGAAATTTTTAATTCTATGAAGTATATATGTTAAAATTAAGGTTGTGAAATAATTTGAGCGATAAAGGTGGAGGCTTATTACAATTACTCCAAGATTTTTCGAATGATACTGGAATAACGGCGAGTGCTATTGTCTCTCGCGATGGTTTAGTTATGGCTTCAAATTTACCGAAAACTGGATTTGAAGAGGACACCGTAGCTGCTAATGCAGCAAGAATTTTGTTTTTAGGAGAATCAACTGGTAAGGAATTACAAAAAGGGGATTTAAAACAAGTGCTCTTAAAATATGATCAAGGATCAGTTGTGCTAGCAGGTGCTGGACCCTATGCAGCAGTATTAGCTGTTACAACTGAAGAAGAAAGAATAGAATCTGGTGCAATGTTATTTGCAGTCAATATTCTTGCAAAGAAAGTGAAAAAATTATTAGAAGGATGAATTAGGATTTATAATATTAGTTAAATTAAATTTTTCTTTTTTCTAATTACCCTTAAAAATTAGTTAGCTCATTCAAAATTATAAAAGATTTATATATCTTTTTTTAATATTACAACCAGACTCTTTAGAATATTCATATCTTTCAGAGCTAAATCTGGAGAATATTCAAAGCGATGGTAACACGTGATTAAAGAGAATCTGAAAATTGTAAGCTGGAAAAAGGTGACAAAGAAAAATGTCAAATGATAAAAAAGATAATTCGATTTTTATTGGACAAAAAGATACAATGAGCTACGTACTAGCTTGTATAACAGCGGTCCAGGCTGGAGCCAAAGAATTGATTTTAAAAGCTCGAGGTAGAGCTATTAGTAGAGCTGTTGATGTTGCAGAAATCTGTAAAAATAGATTTATGAAAGATCAAGTTCAAATTGATAAAATTGATATAGGGACTGAACAAATACAAAGCAAAGACCGCGGAACATTTAGTGTTAGTACAATGGAAATAACTTTAAAATTTAAATAATATGTAAGGCATTATGCCATCCAATTTTTTTTATTTTTTAATATGATACATATTTTCTCAATGAACGAATAATTTTAAGTAAATTTCTTATATGTTTATCTTTTTCTTCAACTTTTTCTTCTAAATTTGTTAGTTCTTGGGTTTTATCTATAAGTTCATCTTGAAATTTAGTGATTTGATCTACTAAATGTTCCATTGCCTCTTTGTCTCCCTCTAACATCATAAGGCTTTTTTGTCGCTCTTCCTCCGTCTCAATTAATCTGGTTTCTAGTTTTTTAACTTCGGTTTTTAACTCTATTCTTTCTAATTTGTCCTTCAATTTTGTTTCTTCGTCTATTTTTATTTCCGTTGAAGTTTCTATCGTTTCAGCTGGAATAAATTTTTGTTCTAAAGTTTGTAATTCAATTTCACTTAATTTATTCAAACCCTCAGTTAAAATTGCTATAATTTTCATTAGTAAATCAAAGGAATAATCAAGTACAATTTTTTTATATTCTTTGATTGGAGTAGAACTCTCTTCAAAGATGTATGATACAATCATTCCAGGAATCACAACAAATTTATCCGGTGTTCCTGTATAAAAATTTGCAAAATTTAATTTATCTTCTTTATATTCAGAATATTTTGCATCAGTTGCATTCTTAGTTGTCTTTGACCAAATTTCTCTTATCATATTAGAAGTTAAATCAAGAGCTTTTTTGAAGGCTTGGAATACAATAAAAGGTTTTTCTCCTTCTGATTGTTTTTGAATTAAAATAATTCCTACTATATCTGGTGCGATTTTTTTGAATTTTTCTAAGAAATCAGGTAGGATTTCTAAGAAATTAGGAATAATTATATCAGTAGTTAGATTAGGTAGAATTTTTCGAAAATTTGATGGATTTTCGCTCCTATCTAGTAATAATGAGACAATATAATTTGGTGCTGGCCCGACATATTTCGTGGTTTTGAGTCCAGTAAAATAACTTGCAACTTTTAGATTTTTCATTGCTAAACTTCCAAAATTGGGCTCTAGGCTATTCTGTCTATGAACATTATAAATAGACATTACATCTTTTACATCTAATTTAGAAACTTGTGGATGTTGTGCGACTAAATAAGCACCAATATCATCTCGCCATGAAATCAAGGCTATTCCATTTACCAATTTTAATCCTCAATTTATTTTTCAATATATTTGAATTATTCTTTAAATTTGCATTTTAACATTAAACAAATATTAATATTGATTATGATTTAAAATTTAAATTATTTAAGAATTAAATAATTATAATATTTGCTAAAATAGACAAAGGAAACGAATTAATGGGAAAATTATTAAGAAAATGTACTATTTGCAATAAATACACTATTAATAAATTAATATGTCCCTATTGTGGAGGACAAACTAAAAATTCACACCCTCCAAAATTTTCGATACAAGACAAATATGGTAAATATCGTCGTGCGGCTAAAAAACTAGCTGAAAAAAACGATAAAAATATTGAATGAAAATTTATAAATCTAAAATTAAGCTAAATTGTTTATCTGACTTTTTTTAGGAAGGTTAAAAATGAGTGGAAACGAAAAAGTTGAGGATGTAGCAGAAAAAGCACTTATCGAACTCGGCTTATCTGAAAAAGAAACTTCTGCTTACTTAAGCATTACCGGCAGAGGACCTGTTAGTATTGGTGAAATCGCTATTCACGGTCAATTAAAAGAAGAAGAAGCAAAATCTGTAGCAAATAAATTAATAGATTTAGGGTTATTAAAAGTTACACCCGGAACAACACCAAGATATGAAGCTATCCCCCCTTATTCTGCCTTACTAAAACAACTAACTGAATTTGGAGATTTACTCGAATCTTTAAAAAAATCTGTTCCAAAAGAACTTTCAGATCAATTTGATAAATTTGTAAATTCAGTTGGTGAATTAACTGGATTACAGGACTTTTTAGAATATGTTAAATTAATTAAGGATGAGGTTCCTGCAGCATTAATTAATCAATTTATTACATTCGAAGATGAATTCAAAAAATTTCGTCAATTAGAAGAATTTGCTAATTTTATTAATAGTGTAAAAAATTCTACTTCAAAAACACTATCCGAAAGGTTTCAAGCCATTGAAGATGAAATTTTATCGGTTTCAGGTTTGGAAGATTTTAAGAAATTTGCTAAATCATTAAAGGACACAGTTCCCAAAAAATTGTCCGAAGAATTTCAAGGAATAGAAACTTCTACTGAAAAAGTTGCTGGAACTGAAGAACTTTTAAAATTCATTGCTGAATCCAAGAAGGATATTCCAAAAATGCTTATGGATAGGTTCTCTGGGATAGAAGATGAATTTAAAAAAATTTCTGGTATTGAGGAATTGAGCGGATTTGCCAAAGCTATGAAGGAAGAATTTCCTCCTAGATTAAAAACTCAATTTAAAGAAATTGAAGACCAAGTAAAAGGTATTTCAGGAATAAAAGAATTAGCTATATTTGCAAAATCGATAAGAGATGAAGTGCCACCTCGATTAGAATCTCAATTTAAAAGGATAGAAGAAGAAGTTAGAGGAGTTAGTGGTGTAGATGATTTAGTTCGTTTCGCTTCAGGATTGAAATATGATGTTCCTAAAAAATTGATGGATCAATTTTCTGGTTTTGAAGATGAAATAAAAAGTGTAGGGGAATTAGCAACTTTTAGATCCTTTATACAAGAAGTAAAAGAAAATCTTCCAGAATTAATGTCTGAGGAGTTTGGTAAATTCAAGGAGGAAATTCAAAAAATTCGAGAAAAAATATTTTCCACTAGTCAAGATCAATTTTCTGATTACATGGCAATTATGGGTGATATTTTTGGAAAATTTATTGAGACATTCATTAATGATGTAGCTATTGATGAAATTGAGAAATTACGAGTTAAATTTGAAAGAATGGTTCTAGAAGCTGTCGAAAAAATATTAGACAACATATTAGCACAAGTAATTAAAGCATCAAAAGGGGTCACTGAACAATTTGGAAAGGTAAAAGACTGGTTGGACGAAAATGTATTAAGAGGTTTCAAAACTACATTATTAGAAGTAGAGGTTGGTGCTGAACAAGTCTCAAAAGCTGTTGAGGACGGTGTAGTAAAACTAGAAGAGTGGGTTAAAAATGAAGTTATTGATACTCTAAGTAATAATCTAGCTGAAATAGAACAAGGTTCAACTAAAGCTTCAAATGCAGTAGAAGAGGGAATAACAAAATTAAGAGATTGGTTCTTTAAAGATGTTTTAGAAAATTTGAAAAATACAATGAATGAGATAGAACAAGGCGCATCGAAGGCATCAACAGCTGTTCAGGATGGAATTAACAAGATTCGTGATTGGTTAATGAAAGAAGTTACCAATCAATTTCTTAATTCATTGAATGAAGTTGAAACAGGTGCAAAAACCGCCGATCAGGCGATGAAAGATGGAATGGCTCGAATGAAGGTCTGGTTTGATAAAGAAATTATAGAAGACTTGAAACGGACACTTTCTGAAGTAGATCAAAGTGCTGATTCCGCTGCATCCATAATTGAAAAAGAATTTGCTGAATTACATAATTGGTTTAATAAAGATATTGTTTCTGGTGTTTCTGAAATCCTAGGAAATGTAGAACAAGAAGTTGGAAAATCGTCCAAAACTGTAGTTGAAGGATTTTCTGAGTTAAGAAAAAAATTAGAAAAAGATGTTGTAACTACTGCCAAAGATACTATGGCTAAAGTAGAAGATAAAGTGGGTTCAGCTTCCGAAATGATGACAAGTTCAATAGAAAATATGAGAAAAACTCATTCAGAAAAGGTTGTTGATAGCCTACGTAAGATGCTTGAAGATGTGGAAAATCGTGTAGGTAAATCCCAAGAAACCATGTATTCGTTATGGGAAAGAGCAAAATCTTTAGTTACGTTTCGCTTCCAAGATGTATGGTTCGTATTAGGAAGAGAAGGTGCGAGGGCCCAAATAAATGAGACTTTAGCTAAAGCAAAGGCAAGAGCTCTAATTGTTGCACCAGAGCTTAAAGATATAGATCCAGTTCCTATATTGAACTTGAAACCCCATGTTGCTATAAGAATTTCTACTCTCATAAATACAGATGATCCAAAGAGTGCAGAAGTTTTATCTCAATTATCTTCACGAGAGAATCTAGAATTAAGAAATTATCCCGATAAAAATATCTGGGGTATTGCTAGAGAAAATGAAGAAGTATTTATTGGCGCTGTTTCTGAATTAGGAGATATTGCAGGTATAGCTTCAGTTGTTGGAGAACATCAAAAAATGTTTGTACCTATTCTTGAAGATGCATGGCTTAAGGGAAAGAAAGTTGTTATTACCCGTACAGCTCCAAAAATTAGTGTTCCTACCCCTGCTCCTAAACCCGTTGAAGTTGCTCCAAAACTTCAAGTTAAAAAACCTCAAACTCCCGTAGATTTGAAAATAGGAAGTGTTGGGGAAATTATGAAACCCGTTTATGAAGTCGTTGAAAAGGGTGTTGTTGGTCCTATCCATGATGCATTAGAAAAAGCAAAAACTGATATTGCCCTTAAATTTAAATGGAGTGTATGCATTTACGAAATGGGAAACTGGATTCGAAAATTGAAAAAAGAAAATTTAACAGAACATTTGGATCCAGATAAAAAAAATCGATTATTAAAGAAATTGGATGATTGGTTGGATAGGCTTAAACAAGTTAAACCTCTAGATTCATAAAAAGTCTAATTTAGCCTCCAGGGAATATAATTTTTAACGGCACTCCATATTGCCTCATTTTTTTTGATATATATGGGTTTTCTCTTTTAATTCGAAATGCCATGCCACAAGCGTTATCTTTTTTTGACCTTCTACGTCCTGGACCTGAATATGGAACTATTTCTAAAAATTTATACAACTCATTAGCTAACTCTTTATATTTAGCAGAATCGGCTCTTAATATACGATAAATTACTTCAGGGTTGTATTTTAATTCCTGAGCCATCTTATTTGCTGTGCGAATTCCCCAATATACTTCAGGCATATCCTTCGAAATATAATCGCTCCAATACGCTTCAGCCATCGCATCTACTATCTTCTTTACTTTGGGATACTTTGGAGGTTCAACTGAGGATATGTAAGGATATAACGTGCTTAAATTTCCATCAATGAAAACAAATAATGCATCTTCCTTCATTTCAATAGATGTTTTAAAACCTCGCATTTTATTTCCAATTTTTTCTATAATTTCTCTAACTTTTTCAATAGAATTTCCAGTTTTTTTATAATTAATCGTGAGAATATTGGATGGGTTGAAAATAGATTTTTTCTCTTGAATGAAACCTAGTTGTCGTATCATAATCATCTTTGAGGTAAATCTAATAAAACTATATTCATTATCAACTGATATATGAAAAGAAATTAAAATATTATAATCATTATTCGATGATTTCTCAATATTCAATGTATCTTCTTGTAAGAGAATTTGCTTTATTTCCAAATTATTAGAAAGATCATCAAGATTGTTCAATTCATCTTCTAAAATATTCCAATTGTTTTGGACTTTATTATAAAGAATAGAATTAGACATATTATCAATCCTTATTTTTTATAAGTGTGCAAAATATTTATACATTTTCACACAGTAAAAGTGTAGGAAAATATGCTTATATTTTCTCACAGTAATAATTATAATAGGACAATATTTTGAAATTAAATTTTGAAAGTGATAAAAAATGGTTGAATATAGATTCAGATTAACCGGTGTACCGCCAGATCAGGCCGTTAAAACCGTAGATATAGATGTTAATCAAAATGTCGCAGAAGCGAAAAAAGCAGTAAGAAAAGCATATAAACTAAATCCCATTTTAACAATTCAATTCATTCATAAAGGTAAAGTTTTACCTGATAATGTCAGATTTGCAAGCTTGGGGATTTTTCCTAAAAAAGATGTAATTACAGTAATGGCAACCCAGGCTGGCGGTTTATAAAACCACTTTTTTTATTTCTTTTTTACTTTTCAACTTTTTTAAGTCTAATTTTATATATTTGAAATTGAAATTAATTTATACATTTTATTATTTTTTTGACTTTCCTAAATTAAATTGAGCCGTGTATAGAATTGAAGGAATTTGCAGAACTTCGAGAGCTTATAAGTGATAAAATAGATGAATTACGGAATAAAATAAAAGAAATGCAAAATGAATTGAACAGCTATACCAATATATTAATAAAAATTGACTCTATACTCGAAAAAGAAAGTTTTAAAACAGCAGCTGAAATATATGACGCCGAACCTAAAGAATCAAAAATAGAAACTAAACCTGCGAAATCTAGCGAAGCTATTATTGAAAAAGAGTTTGAAATCCAATCATCAGAAGAGCAACTTTTAGGAAAAATGATGGTAAAAAAAGATTCAATTATTATTACTCCGACTAATAATATCAAAGTACCTGAAAATGCTCCTCCTTTTAAAACATTCTTTTTGGGTAGAATATTAAAACAAATGGAAGATGAAGATCAAGAAGCCATTAAAAATGGTAAAATTGATAAAGATAAAGCAATATCATATGAAATTACTAAATCTAAAGAAAATTTTATAGAAAAGATTACTATAAAAAATTATCGTTCGTATAATAGAAGTATTAAAATATTAGATACTATTAGCTGGACTTTTAGAACTATTTTAAAGCCAAAATGACCACTAATTAATAACTCCTAATCACTTCAAACAATTTCAAATTTGTGTGTAGTTGATAAATTAAAGTCGACATTATCTTAGAAGCTAAATGATATCTCATTTAATAAAATATAGAAAAAAATATACCAAAAAAGGGGCGAAATTTTCAAAAATTTTAGGCATCAAAATGATTTAAGCCATTCTATGAATTCTCTAATTAATAATTTAGAAGAGTAAATGAAATGGATAAAGGAAAAAAAATAACGAGCTTATCAATAGAAGATTTGGCTAAGTCTCAAATATTAAATTCCGAATATGGAATGTTTAAAAATCTTGAGCAGAAAATAAAAAGTTTAGAATTGAAAATCACCGATTTAAATGCAAGACAATCAAGACTTGAGAGTAAATTAAATCAATTTGATGACATAACTAAAAGAATTGAAAATCAACTGATCAAATTGAATGAATATTCTAATGAAGCTAAACCTAATTCTGATATTGAACAAGAACAACATTTCGATCCGGAATTTCTTAAAGCTTCAGATTTAATCCAAATTAATAAAAATAATAATCCTGAAGAATCAGTCATTCAATCAAAAATTAAAATATGTAATCAGTTGTTAAATTATTTGCAAAAACAATTTGAGTCGAAATCCATTACAGATAAAGAATATGAAGTAAATAAACAGAAAATAAAATTAAAAATTAAGCAATTAGAACAAAAAATTAACAAAAATAAGGATTAATAAAATAAAAAAATAGAAAAAAAATAATTTTTTATTCTGTTTCTTTCTTTTCCTTTGCTTTTCTACTTAATTCCGATCCAAAACCCTTTACTGCTTGGATGAATCCTGATATTAAAGTTGGATCTAAACCTTTTTCTACTTCGTAATTAAAGATATCTATTCCCGTTCCTTTATGTATTACCAAAATATGTCGAATATTTGCAACGTCTGCAACTGAAGAAATAGTCTTTTTCTTCTCAGCTTCTATTTTTACTTTTCTCCTTCTAGCTCCTACTCCCGCGACAATAGCAATTGCTGCAACACCTACTGCCCCTATAACAATAAATAAGATAATTGGATCAAGTCCTTTTGGACCTAAAAGTGCACCAAGTAAAGCTGCCATTAAGTTTTCTCCTGGAGAAGGAAGGACTACAACAGTGAACTTTCTTATAGACGAACTGGTTAATCCAGCAGCATCGGTAACATTGACTTCAATTGTAACATTTCCAGCTGGAATTTGTGTATTGCTGCGAAATTCGTATATTCCTGAAGGTGAACCAACTGGATTTAAAAAGATTGTAAAACGAGAATCATTTATCATGACCGATTGAATATTTGAACCTGTTCCATCTACAGTACCATTAATTTTTATAATAACTTCTTCAGTTTGGTCTCCATCTGAAGCAGGGAAAGTAATCGAGATGGTTGGATTAGTATTATCGATATCAGAAAATCTAGTAGTTGATGTTGTCAATGCCGCTGAATCAGTCACATTTACTAATACTGAAATATTTCCATCTGGGATGAATGTGTTATTTCTGAATTCATATGCACCAGAAGGAGTGCCTGATGGATTAGTGAAAATAGTAAATCTGGAATCATTTATCATGACTGATATTATGTTTGAACCAGTTCCATCCGCATTTCCGCTAATAGAAATAATCACTCCAGTATCAATATCTCCATTGGAAGCAGGATCTGTAATCGAAATTGTGGGGTTTGTATTATCAATGTCAAACCATCTTGTAGCTGAGGTAGTTAACAGTGGCACATTTGTAACATTAACACGGATTCCAAGGTTTCCATCTGGGATAAATGTATTATTTCTGAATTCATATGCTCCGGAAGGCGATCCAGTAGGATCAGTAAAAATGGTAAATCGAGAATCATTTATGGTAACTGATATTATATTTGAACCAGTTCCATCCACATTTCCACTAATTGATATAATCGCTCCAGTATCAATATCTCCATTGGAAGCAGGATCTGTAATCGAGATTGAAGGATATGTATTATCAACATCGCACCATCGAGTAGTTGAAGTTGTAAGACTTGCAGAATCTGTAACATTAACAAGGATTCCAAGATTTCCATCTGGGATGAACGTATTATTTCGGAATTCATAAGCTCCAGAAGGTGATCCAGAAGGATCGGTGAAGATAGTAAATCGGGAATCATTAATATTGACTGATGTTATGTTTGAACCAGTTCCATCCGCATTTCCGCTAATTGATATAATCGCTCCCGAATCAATTTCTCCATCAGAAGCAGGATCTGTAATTGAGATTGAAGGATATGTATTATCAACATCGCACCATCGAGTAGTTGAAGTTGTAAGACCTGCAGAATCTGTAACATTAACAAGGATTCCAAGATTTCCGTCTGGGATGAAGGTATTATTACGAAATTCATAAGCTCCAGAAGGAGTACCTGATGGATCAGTAAATATAGAAAATCTTGAATCATTTATCATGACAGAGGCAATATAAGAACCTGTGCCATCCGCATTACCACTTATAGATATAATTGCACCAGTGTCTATATCTCCATCAGATGAAGGATCAGTTATTGAAATAGTTGGGTATACATTATCTATATTGAACCATCTAGTTGCCAATGAGGTCCTACCAGCAAAATCTGTCACATTAACTTCAATCGAAATTAATCCATTTGGGATAAATGTGTTATTATTGAATGCATAAATCCCACTAGGTGTATAAGAAGGATCAATTGAAATAGTAAACCTTGAATCGTTGATCATTACAGAATATATATCTGTGCCAGTTCCATCAACAGTACCATTTATCCAAATAATATTACTTGTGATATTTGCATTATTTACCGTAGGATAACTTATAGAAATTGTCGGATCTAGTGGATCTAATATTATCCAACGCCAATTTGATCCATTATTTCCAGCATAATCTTCAGCAACTATTGTAATATTATTCCAACCTTGTAGTAAACCGATAAGCTGATTAGTGGATGTCCCCACATATTGACTTGAACCATTTCTAAATACTTGATATATTCTAATACCACTTTCTAGATCAAAACTACTTGTCCAATTAACTGGAACTGGTGTAACACTGCTATTTAATTTATTAACCGGAATATCAATAATAACAGAGGGATTAATGACATCTTGAGTTAAATTCCAATAAATTGTAAACATTTGAGTTAAATAACCTTGTTTAGAAGCAGTTATGTTTATTTCAAATGTATTATTCAAAGTATAATCGGTATAATTAAGTTGTATATTATAAGTCTGATCGATTCCATTCCAGTATAAATTACCTTCTTGTCCTGTTTCATTTGTTGTATAATTAACATTGGAATTTGATAAGTTAGCCCCTGTATCCCAATTGAAATAATTTACTTGTATTGTTAAATTAAACGGATCATAATTGCTCGTAATAACATTTACTGGTAGAATTCGATTTAAACTTGTATTATAAACAAGATCAAACGTTCTACTCTGCGTTGCATTATTAAACCAATCTTTCGAACCATTTACCACAATTTGATAGGTCCCATTGACAAAATTATCGGATGATATAGTATAATTGTAATATCCTGGAGTGGCACTACTTTGTAAGGTATCTTCAAGCACTAGTGTATGACCAGCACTTTCATTATATATATGAAATGTAAGATTCGCACCTGTTATAGGGGCGTTTGCATGTGTATCATTGAAATAAGCAGTCAAATTAATATCTTGACCGATAAGTTGAATACCAGTTATTTCGTTCTCATTAATTAATGCAATCTCTGTATCATTAATTACAAGAATATACGTCTGGTTAATTCCTGCAAATGTATTATTACTCCAAACTATTTGAACTGTATAATTCCCAGTGGTAGCATCGGTTGGAACAGTTAAATTAAAAAACACAAAACTTCCAAGAGATGCACTACTAACAGAAGTCCAAGCAGCGGTTAAATCATCATTTGTGGTATTATATATTGTTAAATTAACTATACCATCTGTAAACCCATTGACTGTAGCATTTACTTGAATTGCATCCCCATGCACAAATGCTTGAGGGTGATAAACAGTAACTATAGTGGACTGGTTTAATGCCAGATTTATATCACGAGGAGGGTTCTGAAACGTGAAATGCCAATTTCCATCAGTTAAAATATCATCGGTATTATTGGAAAGGTAAATCCATTTATTATTTTGTACTATTCCGTTTGTTACATTTAGCCCAGAAGAATTTAAGGCTAAATTCATGGTCCAATTTGAATTTGGTTTATAAATTGTCACTGTATAATTTGTTAATGATTCTCCGTAGGCTGGAATTGGATTAGATACAGTAAAATTCGTTATCCAGTTAACCAATTGTCCATTATGGGTTATATTATATATTACATTGTCGGTTAATGTCTCGTTAAAATTTTTCGAGGTCCAAGTCAAGTTACAAGAATAACTAGCATTTGTAGATATTATAACTGATTTATTTTCTCCGTCATTATCTGCAAAATTAAAATTAGAGACGGTGCTATTAACATCATAAACGGTGCTATCAATTGTCATATTCATATCAATTTCTTCTGGATTCATATTAGTTAATGTGTTATTCGAAGAATCGATATAAACCGTTCTCAGTTTTAATGATAAATCTTGGGTATTAACTTGACTCCACACTCCGACATATTGATATATATATCCCTCATCAACATTATCTCCACCATTAAAAGTGGTATCCCAATTATATATCCAATGAACACCAGTGGTCCCTGGGATGCTATCTACTAAATTTGTAGCGTTAATCACAAAATAATAATAACCCGCAGTTAAATTGACGTTTATATTATTGAAAACATTCCAAGTGGTAGATCCAAATGTAGTAACTCTTGTATCGCTCCAGATCGATGTATTTGGTGCTAGACCAACTCCAGTTGCGTTCCAGATCTCAATGTCATAATTACCTGCAAAGAGAATCAAATAACCATAGATACTGATATCGGTTATTCTAGAATCTCTTGAAAGATTAAAAGACATTGCATAAGGAGATGAAGAACTGCTAAGAATATATTTTAAAGCACTATGATTCTCTTCAATATCAATCCAAGTAGGTTCTGCAGAAATATTTTGTATATTAATTTCATAAGATGTACGATTATAATCTGAGGGAGTAGTAATATCTATATCACGTTCGTTAGCACTTACACCTAATTCATCATTTGTCTGATTTCTTAAGTTTTGTACAAGCCAATTAAGATTTGTTTTATTAGATTCGACGGTCTGATTAACTTTCAAAGGACTCCTTGTACCATTTGCTTGATCCTTTGAAATTTCATCAAAAACATCCGTGTTAATATCTGGATTTTGATTATTAGCGTTTTGTTTACATAAAGGTGGTAAAATGTCAAGATTATTACTTTGAACAATTCCATGAATTGCAAGAAATGGCGAGACCATCATCAACATTAATACAAAAAAGATAGCTTTATTTCGCATTATTATTCCGACCTTTTTTAACTAATATAATTATTCCTTTTGCCTTTTTTAACAGATATTTGAAATTCTCATCATTTAAGTCAATAAAATCTCTAATTTCTGAAGATATTTTAATTCTCCCAATATTATCAACAGTACCAAACACTGATACGTGTTTACCTGGAAGTTCCATAGGTTTTTTTAAGTCTGATTCTTTACGAAATTCAATGAAATTCTTTCCGATTTGATATAACTCTTGTAAAAGTGTATCTTTACTAATACCGAGTTCTTCCCGCCATTTTTTTGGCAAGACGATTCGATATTTGTCAATTTTTACTTCTTTTTGCTCTAGCTCTTCTGTTGACATCAAGAATATCTCCGATTTGTAATTGACTGAAATATACCTTAAATTAAGATGTATATATATTTTCCCTAAAATAGGAAAAAAATTTTTTTGAGATCAATTTTATGAATTTAAAAAAATTCAATGCTATTTTTATTTATGATTGGAAATTATTTTAAGAGTAGAATAAAAAAAAGAAAGTTTTATGTTTATTTACTTAATATTAAATTGCCGTAAAAAGTTTATTTTTTTATTTTTAGCTAAAAAGTCAACACCGTCTTTTTTAGTAGGTTGTTATGTCGTTATTTTATATTGGTCTAATTTTGATTTCGGTATTTTTAAAATTTCAAACAGTGGACCTAATTTTTTTATATTTCCTTCATATCTTTTTGTTTTTTTACCTTTAATTTCGATAATTAAATCTAATTCTTTTAATTTTGTGATAATATCATTAAACATTTTTGCGCTTAGGGCTGGGGCTTTTGTTGATAATGTAATTAATTCGCTTTTAGGATTCAATAAGATTAACTCTAGAACTGCAAAAATATCTTGATTTTTTAAAAATATAATAGATTCATGATATTCAGGATTAATTTTAGATGCAAAATACCAAATTTTTAGATTAACTTTACTTTTTTTGATGTAATCGAAGTCTTCTAACATTTTCAAGTGATAAGCAGCTTGTTGAGGAGTTATATTTAATTGGTTTTGAATTTCTTTTAAAGTAGTTCCCGGAAAATTTGAAATGTAAACAGCAATTTTTTTTCTTTTATCGCTCTCAAGAATATTATCATCTGTAATTATAGTTTTTTTTGCTATGTAATTTTTCGTAATTAATTGATAAATAGCTTGACTAATTTCATATGCATTAAGTTTTAATTTATTAACTGACAACCAATACAATTCTTGAATGTTTATAGAACCTTTTTTCATTAATTTTTCTGCGAATTTTAATATTGATGCTTCAGTGGATGAAATTTTTTCTTTATTCTTATCAAATTTCTCTTTTTTCTCCTCTTTGGTTTCAACTTTCTTATCCTTTTTTATTTCTTCTTTCTTATCTTCTTTTTTCTTTTTATCTTCTGGTATTGAGGGTTTTTGAAAAGGTATATATCTTGGAGCTCTTCTAGGTCGTTCCATTTTTTTTCATCACTAATTTTTTTTATTTTTAAATTTTTAAGTAATTTTTTATAATAATTTAAAAATTATCGTCAATTTTTTCTAAAGTGTCTAAAATTTCTTTTCTTTTCTTAGGATCTAGACCGGCTAATTCCTCTAATATGTCTAGCTTTTCGGATTCGTTAGGAATGTCTAGGTTCATGATTCGAATTATTTCCTCCTTGGATAACATTGTAAATTCTTGTTTGAAAAAGTCCTTAAGAACTTCATCTTCAACATCGTGTATGGGTACAACTGTTCTTCCAACATCCGGTGTTCTTTTTACAACCTTTTTGGGTTTTCTTCTAGCTATTCCTAAAATTATTGCAAATAAACCAACGGCTATTGATGCAAAGACAATTAAGATTAAAATTAAATTATCTCCTGCCCCTACTAGTGGTGGTAGAAAAAGTATACCTTCTGCTGCTGTAATTGGTGCTATAGCATAATATGAAAGATTTGTGGTAAACCATTCTAAGTAATTTCCAGTAGTATTTAATGTGGCATTTAATTCTATCCACTTTGTGATATTAAAATAGAATATCCTTAAATCAGTCTCACTAATATTAAGAGCTGATTCGTTATAGTATAATTTCATAGTTGCATTTAATAGTGCTGTTGGATTCTGTAAAGTAAATCCAAAAATACCTAAAAAGTCTGGAAGAGAAGTTCCAGTTGGATTACTAGTATAATAACTCATATTTATATTGGTATCAATTGAGACAAAAATTCGAAGTTCGCATACTATATTACCTTTAGAGTCTGTTAAGTATACTATATTTTCTTGACCTGCAATAAGTCCTTGTGGAGTGTTATTTGAATTCTGTAGAACTGTAAATGTTATTGTCAAATTTTTTCTTAATCCTACTGAATCATTTACTGATATTCTTAATGCAATTAAACCATTTGGAAGATAGCTTGAGTTGATAAATCTAAAATTACCCCAATTATTTCCACTTGGATCTACAGATAATGTAAAATTGGTATTATTAATAGTGACCGTACTAATTAAGCTTCCCGTTCCATTTACAAATCCTTCAATTTGATAATTATTTCCTACTTGAATTGTATCATTAAACATTGGGGTAGTTATTTGTATTGTAGGATTGATATTGTCAATATAGAACCATCGAGTAGTTAAAGTATTCAATCCCGTAGAATCAGTAACATTTACTAAAATTGAAATAATACCGTCTACGATTATAGTGTTATTTCTAAATTCATAAGCACCAGAAGGTGTTCCAGAAGGATCCGTGAAGATTGTGAATCTTGAATCATTAATTAGAACTGATGTAATATTAGACCCAGTACCGTCTACATTACCACTAACTGATATTATATTCCCCGTATCAAAATCTCCATTTGAAGCTGGATCTGTAATTATTACAGTTGGGGCAGTATTGTCAATATAAAACCAACGGTTATTTGTTGTAGTTAAGCCAATAGAATCGGTTACATTAACTAGGACTGATATTAAGCCATCTGTAACAAATGTATTATTTCTAAATTCAAAAACTCCTGAAATAGAACCTGCGGGGTTGATAAAAAGAGTAAATCTTGAATCGTTAATCATTACTGATATAATATTTGATGCTGTTCCATTTGCAAAGCCAGTAATTGTAATTGTATTTCCAGAATCTATTTGACCGTTTGAAATTGGATCTGTAATCGAAATATTTGGTGGAGAATTATCAACTCTAAACCATCTTGTAGTTGAGATTGTCAAGTTTGCACTATCTGTAATATTGACTTCGATTGAGATTACACCGTCTGAGACATATGAATTATTTGTGAATGTGTAGAAACCAGAAGGGCTTCCCGTTGGATCGCCTACAAGATTAAATCTAGAATCGTTTATCATAACAGATTGAATATTAGAACCCGTCCCATCTACCCAACCACTTACTAATATAGTGTTACCAGTAACTACGAGCCCATTTGCAGCTGGATTAATTATTGAAATAGTAGGTAGAGTATTATCAATAATAAACCATCTAACCATGCTATCTATAAGCCCTCCGGTATTATTAAGGGTCACATTAACTGCTATTATGCCATCCGGGATAAAGCTGTTATTTTCAAAGCCATAATTACCAAATCCAGTTCCAGAAGGGTCGATGGTAAGAATAAAACGGCTATCATTGATCCAAATAGTATCTATATTAACCCCACCACCATCAGCAGTACCGTTTATTGTTATATTGGTACCTGTGTCAATATCACTATTTGCGGTTGGGTGATCTATGGTTACACTTGGACCAATAATATACGTAAACCACCAGATTATAGAATTCGTTAAATTAGCGGAATCGGTTACATTTGCTTCGACTGATACAGTTCCTAAATTAATGAAACTATTATTAGTAAAGATATAAGGTCCTGAAGCTGTTCCTGCCGGATCTGTAGTCAATATAAACCTTGAATCATTAATTTGAACTGAAAGGATGTTAGATCCTGTTCCATCAACTGTTCCCTCAATAGTAACAGAAGATCCACTATCCGTTGTTCCATTTGGAAAAGGGTTAGTTATGGCAATTGTCGGATTTGTATTATCGAGATTAAACCACCTTGATAATGAAGTTGTTAAACTAGCAGTATCTGTGACATTAACAGTAATTGAAATGATGCCATCTGGAATATATGTATTGTTATTAAATGCATAGTTTCCTGAAGGAGAACCTGTCGGATCAACTACAATAGTAAATCTGGAATCATTAATCATTAATGATAGGATGTTAGACCCGGTACCATCTGCAGTCCCATTTACCCATATGTCAACTCCTGTATCAACATCGCCATCCGAAGCAGGATCAGCAATTGAAATCATAGGATAAGTGTTATCAATATCAAACCATCTTGTTGCAAAATCTGTTAGATTTGCACTGTCTGTTACGTTGACTTCAACTGCTATATTACCATCTGGAATATAGGAATTGTTATTAAATGCATAGCTTCCTGATGGGGAGCCTGATGGATCAATGAAGATTGTAAATCGGGAGTCATTAATCATTACGGAAAGAATATTTGAACCAGTCCCATCAGTTGTTCCATTTATCCAGATAATCGCACCTGTATCCATGTCTCCATCAGAAGTTGGATCTGTTATTGAAATAGTGGGATCAGTATTGTCAATATCAAACCATCGAGTAGTAGAAGTTGTTAATCCTGCCGTATCGGTGACATTAACTAATACTCCAATATTTCCATCAGCAAGAAAAGTGTTATTGCGAAATTCATAAGCTCCAGAAGGAGTTCCTGATGGATCAGTGAAAATAGTAAATCGTGAATCATTAATCATGACTGATACTATATTAGAACCGGTACCATCTGTGTTACCACTTACTGATATTATAGCTCCGGTATCAATATCTCCATCAGATGTGGGATCTGTAATTGTAATTGTAGGATTGGTGTTGTCTATATCAAACCATCTTGTAGTAGATGTGGTCAAACCTGCAGAATCGGTTACATTAACTAAAATTGCTATATTTCCATCAGGAATTAATGTGTTATTTCTAAATTGATATGCCCCTGAGGGAGTTCCAGAAGGATTTATGAAAATAGTAAATCTAGAATCATTAATCATAACTGATACAATATTAGTACCAGTTCCATTTACATTGCCGCTTATTGAAATAATGGTTCCTGTATCTATATCACCATCTGATGCGGGATCTGTTATTGAAATAGTCGGATAGGTGTTATCTATATCAAACCATCTTGTAGTAGAAACGGTCAAGCCTGCAGAATCTGTCACATTAACAAGAACTCCGATATTTCCGTCTGGTATGAATGTGTTATTTCTGAATTCATAGGCTCCAGAAGGAGTACCCGAAGGATCCGTGAAAATAGTGAATCGAGTATCATTAATCATGACTGATACTATATTAGATCCAGTTCCATTGGCATTACCGCTGACTGATATTATTATACCAGTATCAATAACTCCATCAGAAGCAGGATCCGTGATTGAAATGGTTGGATAGGTGTTATCTATATCAAACCAGCGAGTTATTGATATCGTTAGAGGTGCGGAATTAGTCACATTAACCTCGATAGCAACATTTCCATCTGGGATGTATGTGTTGTTTCGAAATTCATACGGTCCTGAGAGAGAACCAGAGGGATCTGTAAAAATAGTAAATCTAGAATCATTTATCATGACTGATATTATGTTTGAACCAGTTCCATCCGCATTACCGCTTATTGATATTATGGCTCCTGAATCTACATCTCCATTAGAAGCAGGATCTGTAATTGTAATGGTTGGATAGGTATTGTCTATATTAAACCATCGGGTTGTAGAAGTGGTTAAACCAGCAGAATCAGTAACATTTACTAGAACTCCAATATTTCCATCTGGAATGAATGTATTATTTCTAAATTCATAAGCCCCAGAAGGAGTTCCAGAAGGATCTGTGAAAATAGTGAATCGAGAATCATTAATCATAACTGATAAGATATTAGATCCGGTCCCATCAGCATTACCGCTTACTGAAACTATGGCTCCTGAATCTACAGCTCCATCGGAAGCAGGATCCGTGATTGAAATGGTTGGGTAAGTATTGTCAATGTCAAACCAGCGAATAGCAGAAGTGGTTAAACTGGCGGAATCAGTTACATTTACCAAAATTGCAATATTTCCATCGGGAATAAATGAATTGTTTCTAAATTCATATGCACCAGAAGGAGTCCCCGAAGGATCCGTGAAAATAGTAAATCGTGAATCATTTATCATTACAGAGGCAATATTAGATCCAGTTCCATCAGCATTACCGCTTATGGATATTATGGTTCCCGTATCTATATCTCCATCAGATGCAGGATCGATAATTGAAATGGTTGGATAAGTATTATCAATATCAAACCAGCGCGTTGTAGAAGTGGTTAAACCCGCAGAATCTGTAACATTAACAAGAACCCCAATATTTCCGTCTGGAATGAATGTGTTATTTCTAAATTGATAAGCCCCAGAAGGAGTCCCCGAAGGATCCGTGAAAATAGTAAATCGAGAATCATTTATCATTACAGAGGCAATATTAGATCCAGTTCCATCAGCGTTTCCACTTACGGATATAATTGCACCCACATCAACATCTCCATCTGATACAGGATCGGTAATTGTAATTGTTGGAAGGGTGTTATCTATATCAAACCAGCGAGTCGTTGAAGTAGTTAAACCTGCAGAATCAGTTACATTTACAAGAATTCCGATATTTCCATCAGGAATAAATGTGTTATTTCTAAATTCATATGCACCCGAAGGAGAACCCGAAGGATCTGTAAAGATAGTAAATCGTGAATCATTAATCATTACAGAAACTATGTTAGAGCCAGTTCCATCTGCATTTCCACTGATTGAAATAATTGCTCCAGTATCAATATCTCCGTTCGATGCAGGATCGGTAATTGTAATTGTTGGAAGGGTGTTATCTACATCAAACCAGCGAGTCGTTGAAGTAGTTAGACCTGCAGAATCAGTTACATTTACAAGAATTCCGATATTTCCATCAGGAATAAATGTGTTATTTCTAAATTCATATGCACCCGAAGGAGAACCCGAAGGATCTGTAAAGATAGTAAATCGTGAATCATTAATCATTACAGAAACTATGTTAGAGCCAGTTCCATCTGCATTTCCACTGATTGAAATAATTGCTCCAGTATCAATATCTCCGTTCGATGCAGGATCGGTAATTGTAATTGTTGGAAGGGTGTTATCTACATCAAACCAGCGAGTCGTTGAAGTAGTTAGACCTGCAGAATCAGTTACATTTACAAGAATTCCGATATTTCCATCAGGAATAAATGTGTTATTTCTAAATTCATATGCACCCGAAGGAGAACCCGAAGGATCTGTGAAGATAGTAAATCGTGAATCATTAATCATAACAGATACGATATTAGATCCGGTCCCATCGGCGTTACCACTTATGGATATTATGGTTCCTGTATCTATATCACCATCTGATGCAGGATCTGTTATTGAAATAGTCGGATAAGTATTATCTATATCAAACCATCGAGTTGTAGAAGTGGTTAAACCTGCAGAATCAGTTACATTTACAAGAATTCCGATATTTCCATCAGGAATAAATGTGTTATTTCTAAATTCATATGCACCCGAAGGAGAACCCGAAGGATCTGTGAAGATAGTAAATCGTGAATCATTAATCATAACAGATACGATATTAGATCCGGTCCCATCGGCGTTACCACTTATGGATATTATGGTTCCTGTATCTATATCACCATCTGATGCAGGATCTGTTATTGAAATAGTCGGATAAGTATTATCTATATCAAACCATCGAGTTGTAGAAGTGGTTAAACCTGCAGAATCAGTTACATTCACCAAGATTCCAATATTACCATCTGGGATGAATGTGTTATTTCTAAATTCATAAGCTCCCGAGGGAGTCCCTGAAGGATCAGTGAAAATGGTGAACCGAGAATCATTAATCATAACAGAAGCAATATTAGAGCCAGTTCCATCAGCATTTCCACTTACGGAAATAATTGCACCCGTATCTATATCCCCATCTGATGAAGGATCAGTAATTGAAATTGTAGGATAGGTATTATCTATATCAGCCCATCGTGTGGTAGAAGTTGTCAAGCTTGCAGTATCGGTCACATTTACCATGATAGCAATATTACCGTCTGGTATAAATGTATTATTTCTAAATTCATAAGCCCCAGAAGGAGTTCCCGAAGGATCTGTGAAAATGGTGAACCGTGAATCATTAATCATTACTGATACAATATTAGATCCGGTCCCATCTGCATTGCCACTTATAGATATTATAGCTCCTGTATCAACATCTCCATCTGAAGCAGGATCGGTAATTGTAATGGTTGGATATGTGTTGTCTATGTCAAACCAGCGCGTAGTAGGTGTAGTTAAACCAGCAGAGTCAGTTATATTAACTTTAATACCTATATTTCCATCTGGAATGTACGAATTGTTATTAAATGCATAGCTGCCTGATGGGGAACCTGATGGATCAATGAAGATTGTAAATCGGGAATCATTAATCAAAACAGATATAATATTAGAACCAGTGCCATCCACTGTCCCATTAATCCAAATAATGGCTCCTGTGTCAATGTCTCCATCAGAAGCAGGATCATTTATAGTGATAGTTGGGTAGATATTATCGACATCAAACCAGCGTGTAGCAGAAGATGTCAAACTAGCAGAATCTGTCACATTAACTTCGATAGCAATATTTCCTTCAGTAATATAAGAATTATTATTAAATGCGAAGCTTCCTGATGGAGAACCTGAGGGATCTGTGAATATCGTAAATCTAGAATCATTAATCAAAACAGATACAATATTGGAGCCTGTACCATCCACTGTCCCGTTAATCCAGATAATAGTTCCTGTGTCAACATCTCCATTAGATGCGGGATCGTTAATTAAAATTGAAGGATTTGTATTATCTAGATTGAGCCAGCGTATAGCAGCAGATGTTAAACTAGCAGAATCCGTAATATTAACTTCGATTGAGATAATTCCATCTGCTACATAAGAATTATTATTAAATGCGTAGTTTCCGGAAGGAGATCCAGATGGATCTATGATAAGTGTGAATCTGGAATCGTTAATCATCACAGAAGTAATATTTGAACCTGTTCCATCTACTGTTCCGTTTATCCAGATATCAGTGCCTGTAACTAAATCTCCATTTGAAGCAGGAACAGTAATTGAAATTGTGGGATATGTATTATCAATATCAAACCAACGAGTAGTTGAGACGGTCAAGTTAGCAGTATCTGTAATATTTACCTCAACCGCTATATTTCCATCTGGAATGTAAGAATTATTATTGAACGTATAAATTCCGGAAGCAGATCCTGAAGGATCAACTGCTATAGTAAACCTCGAGTCATTTATCATAACTGATTGAATATTAGAACCAGTTCCATTTACAAATCCACTAATCGAAATAGTAGCTCCAGTATCTATATCGCCATCTGAAGTTGGATCCGTTATTGAGATTGTTGGATATGTATTATCAATAATAAACCATCGAATTCTGTAATCTGAAAGGCCTCCTGAATTATTTAAGGTTATAGTAATAGCAACACGACCATCAGGAATAAAACTAATATTTTGAAATCCATAAACTCCGGATGGACTTCCAGAAGGATTAACTGTCAAAATAAATCGACTATCATTAATCCAAACTTGATCGATATTAGTCCCACCACCATCAGCTGTTCCATTTATTGTAATATCAATTCCTGTATCTATAGCACTATCTGGAGAGGGATGATCAACGGTTACACTAGGCCCAATAATATATGTAAACCATCGGGCTATAGAACCAGTTAATCCCACCGAATCGGTAACATTTACTTTAACCGCAACATTTCCAAGGGTAATAAAGCTATTATTACTAAAAGTAAAGGGACCTGAAGAGCTTCCTACAGGATTTGTTGTTAAAGTAAATCTGGAATCATTTATTTGAACTGAGAAAATATTAGTTCCTGTTCCATCAACCCATCCATCGACAGTAACACTACCCCCAGTATCGGTTGTACCATTTGGAAAGGGATGAGTTATAACAATAGTAGGATTTGTATTATCTAATATAAACCATCGAATCGCAGAAGTGGTTAAATAAGCAGAATCCGTGACATTAACCTCAATTGCAATAGTCCCATCTGTGATTAAGGTGTTATTATTAAATGCATAATTTCCTGATGGACTCCCTGATGGATCAGTGAAAATAGTGAATCGGGAATCATTAATCATTACAGACGAAATATCGGAACCTGTACCATCAGCTGTTCCATTTATCCATATAATGGCTCCTGTATCTAAATCTCCATTCGACGCTGGATCGGCAATTGAAATAGTAGGATAAGTATTGTCAATATCAAACCATCGTGTAGTAGAAGTAGTTAAGCCAGCAGTATCAGTAACATTTACGAGAACTCCTATATTTCCATCAGCAAGGTAAGTGTTATTTCTGAATTCATAAGCACCAGAAGGGGATCCTGAAGGATCTGTAAGAATTGTAAATCGTGAGTCGTTAATCATAACAGATACTATATTAGATCCCGTACCATCTGCATTTCCACTTATAGATATGATAGCTCCTGTATCCACATCCCCATCAGAAACAGGATCAGTAATGGAGATAGTTGGATAAGTATTATCTACGTCAAACCATCGTGTAGTTGATGTTGTTAAACTAGCAGAATCCGTCACATTAACAAGAACTGCAACATTTCCATCCGGGATGAACGTGTTATTTCTAAATTCATAAGCTCCAGAAGGAGATCCTGATGGATCCGTAAAGATTGTAAATCGTGAATCATTAATCATGACAGATATAATATTGGAACCAGTTCCATCAGCGTTACCGCTTATGAATATTATGGCACCCGTATCTATATCTCCGTCAGAGGCAGGATCCGTAATCGTGATTGTAGGATATGTGTTATCAATATCGAACCATCTTGTTGTTGATGTTGTAAGGCCAGCAGAATCCGTCACATTCACAAGAACTCCAATATTTCCATCTGGAATGAATGTATTGTTTCTAAATTCATAAGCTCCAGAAGGAGTTCCTGATGGATCTGTAAAGATGGTAAAACGAGTATCATTAATCATTACCGAAGCAATATTCGACCCAGTTCCATCTGCATTACCCCCTACTGATATAATAGCTCCGTTATCTATATCTCCATCAGAAGCGGGATCAGTAATTGAAATAGTCGGATAAGTGTTGTCAATATCAAACCATCTTGTATTTGATGTTGTCAATCCAGCAGAATCCGTTACATTAACAAGAATTCCTACATTTCCATCTGCAAGATAGGTGTTATTTCGGAATTCATAAGCTCCAGAAGGAGTTCCAGAAGGATCTGTAAAGATAGTAAATCGTGAATCATTAATCAAAACGGATACAATATTAGATCCAGTGCCATCGGCGTTACCGCTTATTGAAATAATGTTTCCAGTATCAATATCACCATCAGAAGCAGGATCTATTATTGAAATAGTTGGATAAGTGTTGTCAATATCAAACCATCTAGAAGTTGAAGTTGTAAGACCAGCAGAATCGGTTACATTAACAAGAACTCCTATATTTCCATCTGGTATGAATGTGTTATTTCGGAATTCATAAGCTCCAGAAGGAGTTCCAGAAGGATCTGTAAAGATAGTAAATCGGGAATCATTAATCATAACAGAAACAATATTAGATCCCGTTCCATCGGCGTTACCGCTTATTGAAATAATTGCACCTGTATCAATATCCCCATCAGAAGCGGGATCTGTAATTGAAATAGTTGGATAAGTATTGTCTATATCAAACCATCGAGTAGTAGAAGCAGTTAGACTAGCTGAATCAGTTACATTAACAAGAACTCCAATGTTACCGTCCGGAATATATGAATTATTTCTAAATTCATAAGCTCCCGAAGGACTACCCGAAGGATCTGTAAAGATAGTAAATCGAGAATCATTGATCATAACAGAAACTATATTTGAACCAGTTCCATCAGCATTGCCACTTATTGAAATAATAACTCCAGTATCAATGTCTCCGTCTGAAGCTGGATCGGTAATTGAAATGGTTGGTAATGTGTTGTCTATATCAAACCATCGAGTCGCTGACGTAGTTAATCCTGCAGAATCAGTCACGTTTACAAGAACCCCGATATTGCCGTCTGGAATAAATGTATTATTTCTAAACTCATAAGCTCCAGAAGGAGAACCCGAAGGATCTGTGAAAATAGTGAATCGAGAATCATTAATCATAACAGAAGCTATATTAGAGCCAGTTCCATCAGCATTGCCACTTATTGAAATAATAACTCCAGTATCAATGTCTCCGTCTGAAGCTGGATCGGTAATTGAAATGGTTGGTAATGTATTGTCTATATCAAACCATCGAGTCGTTGATGTGGTTAAGCCTGCAGAATCAGTTACATTAACAAGAACTCCAATATTACCGTCTGGTATGAATGTGTTATTTCTAAATTCGTATGCACCAGAAGGAGTTCCTGATGGATCTGTAAAGATTGTAAATCGTGAATCATTAATCATTACAGAAGCTATATTAGAGCCAGTTCCATCAGCATTGCCACTTATTGAAATAATCACTCCAGTATCTATATCTCCATCAGATGCGGGATCTGTAATTGAAATGGTTGGTAATGTGTTGTCTATATCAAACCATCTAGTTGTTGATGTGGTTAAGCCTGCAGAATCGGTCACATTAACAAGAACACCTATATTGCCGTCTGGAATAAATGTATTATTTCTAAATTCATAAGCTCCAGAAGGAGAACCCGAAGGATCTGTGAAAATTGTAAATCTAGAATCATTAATCATAACAGAAGCAATATTAGAACCAGTACCATCTGAGTTTCCACTTACAGATATTATGGCTCCAGTATCGATATCCCCATTAGATGCAGGATCTATTATTGAAATAGTGGGATAGGTGTTGTCAATATCAAACCATCTCGTAGTAGATGTGGTTAGTCCAGCAGAATCGGTGACATTAACTAATACTCCAATATTTCCATCAGCAAGAAAAGTGTTATTGCGAAATTCATAAGCTCCAGAAGGAGTTCCAGAAGGGTTTGTAAAGATTGTAAATCGTGAATCATTAATCATAACAGAAGCAATATTAGAACCAGTACCGTCTGCGTTTCCACTTATAGATATAATGACTCCAGTATCTATATCACCATCTGATGTGGGATCGGTTATAGATATTGTTGGATAGGTGTTGTCAATATCAAACCAGCGAGTTGCAGATGTAGTTAATCCTGCTGAATCTGTTACATTCACAAGGACTCCGATATTGCCATCAGCAATGAAAGTATTATTTCTAAATTCATAAGCACCAGAAGGAGTACCCGAAGGATCTGTGAAGATTGTGAATCTTGAATCATTAATCATAACCGATATAATATTAGATCCAGTACCGTCAACATTGCCACTTATTGATATTATGGTCCCAGTATCAGTAACCCCATCAGCAGTAGGATCAGTTATTGAAATGGTGGGATAAGTGTTATCTATATCAAACCATCGTGTAGTAGAAGTAGTCAAACCAGCAGAATCTGTTATATTTACTAGAATTCCAATATTGCCGTCAGCAAGAAAAGTATTATTTCTGAATTCATACGCCCCCGAGGGAGTTCCGGACGGATCTGTGAAAATAGTAAATCTAGAATCATTGATCATGACCGAAACAATATTAGTTCCAGTTCCATCTGCATTTCCGCTAACTGATATTATAATACCAGTATCAATATCACCATCTGATGCGGGATCGGTTATAGATATTGTAGGATAGGTGTTATCTATATCAAACCATCTTGTTGCTGAAGTAGTTTGACTTGCAGAATCTGTTACATTAACGAGAATTGCGATATTTCCATCGGGAATGAAAGTATTATTACGAAATTCATAGGCTCCAGAGGGAGTTCCTGATGGATCTGTAAAGATAGTAAATCTAGAATCATTAATCATTACAGATACGATATTAGAACCTGTCCCATCCGCATTTCCACTTATAGATATAATTGCTCCAGTATCGACATCTCCATCAGAAGTGGGGTCAATAATCGATATTGTAGGATAAATATTATCAACATCAAACCATCGTGTGGTTGAAGTTATCAAGCCTGCGGAATCAGTTATATTTACAAGTACCCCGATGTTTCCATCTGAAATAAAAGTGTTATTTCTAAATTCATAAGCTCCCGAAGGACTACCCGAAGGATCTGTAAAGATAGTAAATCGAGAATCATTAATCATAACAGAGACAATATTTGACCCAGTCCCATCTGCATTTCCACTTATTGAGATAATAGCACCAGTATCTATATCACCGTCAGAAGCAGGATCTGTAATAGTAATTGTAGGATCTGTATTGTCTATATCAAACCATCTCGTGGTTGAAGTAGTTTGAGCTGCAGAATCAGTAACATTCACTAGGATCCCAATATTTCCATCTGGGATGAAAGTGTTATTCCTGAATTCATAAGCTCCCGAGGGAGATCCGGAAGGATCTGTGAAAATAGTGAATCGAGAATCATTAATCATGACGGAAACAATATTAGATCCGGTTCCATCTGCATTACCACTGATAGATATAATCGCACCAGTATCAATATCACCATCAGAAGTAGGGTCAGTTATAGAAATCGTAGGATATATGTTATCAATATCGAACCATCGTGTTGTTGATGTGGTTAAACCCGCAGAATCCGTCACATTTACTAAAACTGCAATATTACCGTCTGGTATAAATGTGTTATTCCTGAATTCATAAGCTCCAGAAGGAGATCCCGAAGGATCAGTGAAAATAGTGAATCGAGATTCATTAATCATTACTGATGCAATATTAGATCCAGTTCCATCAGCATTACCGCCTATTGATATAATGGTTCCAGTATCTATATCACCATCAGAAGCAGGATCTGTTATTGAAATAGTGGGATCAGTATTGTCAATATCAAACCATCGAGTAGTAGAAGTTGTTAAACTAGCTGAATCTGTCACATTGACGAGAATTCCAATATTTCCGTCTGGTATGAATGTGTTATTTCTAAATTCATAAGCTCCAGAAGGAGAACCCGAAGGATCTGTAAAAATTGTAAATCGTGAATCATTTATCATAACAGAGACTATATTAGAACCAGTGCCATCGGCATTACCGCTTATTGATATAATGACCCCAGTGTCTACATCTCCATCCGAAGCAGGATCAGTAATAGTTATTGTAGGATTGGTATTGTCTATGTCAAACCACCTTGTAGCAGATGTTGTTAATCCTGCAGAATCGGTTACATTTACCAAAATTGCGATATTTCCATCAAGAATTAAGGTGTTGTTTCTAAATTCATACGCTCCTGAGGGAGTTCCAGACGGATCTGTGAATATAGTAAATCGAGAATCATTAATCATGACAGACGCTATATTAGATCCAGTACCATCTGTATTGCCGCTTATTGATATAATGGTCCCAGTATCTATATCTCCATCAGATGCAGGATCGGTTATTGAAATGGTTGGATAAGTATTGTCTATATCAAACCAACGAGTTGTTGATGTGGTTAAGCTTGCGGAATCAGTCACATTAACAAGAACTGCTACATTTCCGTCTGGAATGAATGTATTATTTCGAAATTCATAAGCTCCAGAAGGAGAACCCGAAGGATCTGTAAAAATTGTGAATCGTGAATCATTAATCATAACTGAGACTATATTAGAACCAGTGCCATCGGCATTACCACTTATTGATATAATGACTCCAGTATCTATATCTCCATCCGAAGCAGGATCAGTAATAGTTATTGTAGGATTGGTATTGTCTATGTCAAACCACCTTGTAGCAGATGTTGTCAATCCTGCAGAATCGGTTACATTTACCAAAATTGCGATATTTCCGTCGGGAATGAATGTATTGTTTCTAAATTCATATGCACCAGAAGGAGTTCCCGATGGATCAGTAAAGATCGTAAATCGTGAATCATTAATCATAACAGAAGCTATATTAGATCCAGTGCCATCCGCATTTCCACTTATTGATATAATGGTCCCAGTATCTATATCTCCATCAGATGCAGGATCAGTTATTGAAATGGTTGGATAAGTATTGTCTATATCAAACCAACGAGTTGTTGATGTGGTTAAGCTTGCGGAATCAGTCACATTAACAAGAACTGCTACATTTCCGTCTGGAATGAATGTATTATTTCGAAATTCATATACTCCTGAAGGCGTTCCCGAAGGATCAATAAAGATTGTGAATCGTGAATCATTAATCATAACTGAAACTATATTAGAACCAGTACCATCCACATTTCCACCTATTGATATAATAGTACCTGTATCAATATCACCATCAGAAGCAGGATCTGTTATTGAAATAGTGGGATCAGTATTGTCAATATCAAACCATCGAGTAGTAGAAGTTGTTAAACTAGCTGAATCTGTCACATTGACGAGAATTCCAATATTTCCGTCTGGTATGAATGTGTTATTTCTAAATTCATAAGCTCCAGAAGGAGATCCTGAAGGATCTGTAAAAATTGTAAATCTAGAATCATTAATCAAAACAGATACGATATTAGAACCAGTGCCATCGGCATTTCCACTGATTGAAATAATAGTACCTGTATCAATATCTCCATCAGATGCAGGATCTGTAATTGTTATGGTTGGGTATGTATTGTCAATATCAAACCATCTAGTTGCAGAGGTTGTCAAGCTTGCAGAATCAGTCACATTCACTAGGATTGCAACATTTCCGTCCGGAATAAATGTGTTATTTCTAAATTCATATGCACCAGAAGGAGTCCCTGATGGATCTGTAAAAATTGTAAAACGAGAATCATTTATCATTACTGATACAATGTTAGAACCTGTTCCATCCACATTACCGCCAATTGAGATGGTGGTCCCAGTATCTATATCACCGTCCGATGCCGGATCTGTAATTGAAATGGTAGGATAGGTATTGTCTATATCAAACCATCTTGTGGTAGAAGTTGTCAAGCTAGCGGAATCGGTTACATTAACTAGGATGGCAATATTACCGTCTGGGATGAATGTATTATTTCTAAATTCATAAGCTCCAGAGGGACTGCCCGAAGGATCAGTAAAGATAGTAAATCTAGAATCATTAATCATAACAGAAACTATGTTAGAGCCAGTTCCATCTGCATTACCACTGATTGAAATTATCACCCCAGTATCAATATCTCCATCAGAAGCTGGATCTGTGATTGAAATGGTAGGATAGGTATTGTCTATATCAAACCATCGAGTAGTAGAAGCAGTTAGACTAGCTGAATCCGTCACATTGACGAGAATTCCAATATTTCCGTCCGGAATGAATGTGTTATTTCTAAATTCATAAGCTCCAGAGGGACTGCCCGAAGGATCAGTAAAGATAGTAAATCTAGAATCATTAATCATAACAGAAACTATGTTAGAGCCAGTTCCATCTGCATTACCACTGATTGAAATTATCACCCCAGTATCAATATCTCCATCAGAAGCTGGATCTGTGATTGAAATGGTAGGATAGGTATTGTCTATATCAAACCATCGAGTAGTAGAAGCAGTTAGACTAGCTGAATCCGTCACATTGACGAGAATTCCAATATTTCCGTCCGGAATGAATGTGTTATTTCTAAATTCATAAGCTCCAGAGGGACTGCCCGAAGGATCAGTAAAGATAGTAAATCTAGAATCATTGATCATAACAGAAACAATATTAGATCCCGTGCCATCTGCATTTCCGCTTATTGAAATAATAGCTCCAGTATCAATATCTCCGTCTGAAGCTGGATCGGTAATTGAAATGGTTGGATAAGTATTGTCTATATCAAACCATCGAGTCGTTAATGTGGTTAAGCCTGCAGAATCAGTTACATTAACAAGAACTCCAATATTTCCGTCCGGTATGAATGTGTTATTTCTAAATTCATAAGCTCCAGAAGGAGATCCCGAAGGATCTGTAAAAATTGTAAAACGGGAATCGTTGATCATGACTGATACGATATTGGAACCAGTACCATCAGCATTTCCACTAATTGAAATAATGGTCCCAGTATCAATATCTCCATCAGAAGCAGGATCTGTTATTGTTATTGTTGGATATGTATTATCTATATCAAACCATCGTGTTGTTGATGTGGTTAAACCCGCAGAATCCGTCACATTTACTAGAACTGCAATATTACCGTCTGGTATAAATGTGTTATTCCTGAATTCATAAGCTCCAGAAGGAGATCCCGAAGGATCTGTAAAAATTGTAAAACGAGAATCATTTATCATTACTGATAAAATATTAGATCCAGTACCATCGGCGTTTCCACTAATTGAGATAATAACACCAGTATCTATATCACCGTCTGATGCGGGATCTGTTATTGTTATTGTAGGATCTGTATTATCTATATCAAACCAGCGTGAAGCGGTTGTTGTTAAGCTCGCTTGGTCAGTTACATTAACTTGAATTGCCACATTTCCATCGGGGATATATGTATTATTTCTAAATTCATAAGCTCCAGAAGGAGATCCCGAAGGATCTGTAAAAATTGTAAAACGGGAATCGTTGATCATGACTGATACGATATTGGAACCAGTACCATCAGCATTTCCACTTATTGATATAATAGCTCCAGTATCTATATCACCATTTGAAGCTGGATCAGTTATTGTTAAGGACGGAAGTGTATTATCTATATCAAACCATCGAGTAGCGGATGTTGTTAATCCGGCTGTATCTGTTACGTTCACTAGAATTGCGACATTCCCATCAGGAATAAAAGTATTATTTCGGAATTCATATGCTCCTGAAGGAGTTCCTGAAGGATCTGTAAAAATTGTAAAACGAGAATCATTTATCATTACTGATACAATATTTGAACCTGTTCCATCAGCGTTGCCGCTTACGGAAATTATAGCCCCCGTATCTATATCTCCATCAGATGCGGGATCTGTTATTGATATCGTAGGTGGTGTATTATCTATATAGAACCAGCGAATAATAGAAGAAGTTAAACCTGATGAATCTGTAATATTTATTTTAATTGCAATATATCCGTCTGCAATATAAGATGAATTTCTAAATTCATAATTTCCGGAAAGGCTTCCTGAGGGATCCAGAAATATATTAAAATTAGAATTATTAATCTGAATAGATGTGATTTCAGTTCCGGTTCCATTGGCAAATCCACTGATTGAAATTATAACCCCCGTATCAATGGAACCATTAGATGCGGGATCTGTAACTGTAATAGTAGGATTAATCGAATCCATAATTACCCAAATCATGAAAGACCCATTATTTCTTGCATAATCTTGTGCAACGACTGTTATATTGTTCCAACCTTCAACCAAGTTAATATTTTGAACAGTGGATGTACCTGTATATTGAATTGATCCATTTCTAATGACTTCATAAACTTTAATTCCACTTTCAGAATCGTAACTACTTGTCCAATTTACTTGGACAGAGGCTGCAGATGTATTCAATTTATCAACAGGACTATCGATGATGACTGTTGGATTTGTATTATCTGAGCTTACATTCCAATAAATAATTTCAGATCGACTTTTATAACCTAACTTTGAAGAAGTAATGTTAATTTCATAAATATTATCTAAAGTAAAATCCGAATAGTTAAGTTGGATATAATACGTCTCATTGGTTGCATGCCATAGGAAATTTCCATCTTGACCTGTCATATTACTATTATAAGTTACATTTGCATTTGTAATATTAAGACCAGTTTTCAAATCGATATATTGTACTATTATAGTGAGATTAAATGGCTCAAAATTACTCGTTATTGTAGTGCTAGGTTCCAATCGAATTAAACTTGTATTATAAATCAGTGAAAAAGTATTATTTATAGACGCATTGTTATACCATGCTTTAGAAGCATTAATTACAACTTTATATGAACCATTTACAAAGTTATTTGTGGATAATGTATAATTATAATATCCGGAACTTAGACTTTCCGTGAGGTTATCTTGCAAGACAAGAGATGAATCAGTCTCATTAAATATTTGAATTGTAAGGTTTGCTTCTGTTATTGGTGAATTAGTATGAGTATCATTGTAAAACACAGTGACATTCAAATCGACTCCAATTAAATGGACGCCACTAACCTCACCTAAGTCATCAAAGCTTAGATTTGTGGAATTAACTACAAATAAGTAAGTTTGATTTATTGCTGAATAAGATTCATTAGTCCAAATAATTTGAACAGTATAATTTCCTGTCTCTGTTGAAGCAGGAACGGTTACATTGAATAAAACGAAATCTACGAGTGTAGAACTATTAATTGTTGTCCAATCGGAAGTAACATCGTCATTAGTAGTATTATATATTGATAAATTCATTATACCATTAGAAAATCCACTAACAGAAGTATTTATTTGTATATTTTCTCCATGAATATAAGCTCGAGAATTATATGATGATGTAACTGCAGATTGGTTTAAAGATATTAATATTGTTTGTGTTGGACTCCTAAAAGTAAATTTCCAGAGACCTTCGGTTAAAATATCGTTGGTGTTATTTGATAAATATACAATGTTGTTCTGTTCAATTATACCATTGGTAACATTTACATCTGAAGAATTTAATGCTAAAATCATATTCCAACTTGATAATGGTTTGGAAAGGGTAACCGAAAAATTACTTAAAGACTCTCCATATGAAGCTGTTGGAGCGGATACTGAAAAATTAGTTTTCCAATAACTCCACAACTCTCCAAGAGAAATATTATGTTTTATATTAGTAGTTTGTGTCAAATTAACATTTATAGATGTCCATGTCAGATTACATGAAAAACTAGAATTTGTGGATATTGTTATTGATTTGTTTTCTCCGTCATTATCTGCAAAATTGAAATTATAGGTAGTACTATTAACATCATGAACGGTACTATCTATCGTCATGTTCATATCGATATCTTCTGGGTTCATATTTGTAAGAGTGTTATTCGAAGAATCGATATAAACTGTTTTTAGTTTTAATGACATATCTTGTGTATTTATTTGACTCCAGACTCCAACATACTGATATAGATAACCCTCATCAACGTTATCTCCTCCATTAAAAGTTGTATCCCAATTATAAAACCAATGAACACCAGTGGTTCCTGGGATACTATCTACTAAATTAGTTGCGTTAATCACAAAATAATAAAATCCTGCTGTCAAATTAACGTTAATATTACTAAACACATTCCATGTAGTAGTTCCAAATTGGCCAGTCCTCGAACTATTCCATAATAGTGCTTGTGGTGCATTTCCAACTCCTGTAGAATTCCAAATCTCAATGTCATAATATCCTGAAAAAAGTATCAGGTAACCATATAAGCTAATATCAGTGATTCTAGAATCTCTCGAGAGGATAAAAGACATTGCGTAAGGAGAAGAACTACTACTAAGAATATATTTAAGAGTACTAAAATTTTGTTCAACATCCCTCCAAGTAGATTCTGCAGAAATATTCTGTATATTAATTTCATAATTGGTACGGTTATAGTCTGTGGGAACAGTTACATCGAATTGACGTTCATTGTCACCAGCTGGAGATTCAGGACCTGTTGCGTTTATTACATTACTTACTAACCAATTTAAATAAGTTTTATTTGAATAACTTGTCTGTGTGACATTTAGACCATTTCGTGTACCATTTGCATAATCCTTAGTAATCTCATTAAAGGTTTTTGATTTAAAATTTAATTTTTCCAATAAATTCAATGGAATTGGAGATTCTGAGTTATATTGATTATAATTTAAAATCGCCAAATAAGGTGAAGTTAGTATGATAATAAAAATAATGATTTTAATAGGAATTTTTCGCAAAATTCATCCGACCTAAAAAGTAAATTATATCAAGTTATATTACATCATTGAATTTAAATTATAAAACAAGAAAAATATAAAAATATTTATTTAATATTGAAAATCTAATATATCAAAATTAAGTAATTTTTAAAAATAAGAAACAATAAATAAATTTTAAGAAATTAAAGAGTTATTTAAGAGCTTCTCTCAAACTAGCTAATTCTTTGAGATTTCTCATCCTCTCAACTTCTTCTAAATATTGCTTAGCTTCTGTCATTTCACCAATTTCTACAGATAGCTTTGAAGCTTGATCAAACAACATTGCAGCTTCATCGTATTTTCCACCAATTTCCATTGTTTTTGCTTTATTAATAATCTCATTTCGTTCTTGTCTTAATCGTGGAATTCGTGAACGCATTTCCTGTGCGGTTTGACTAAAGAGCTGGGCACGTTCTGCAAATTCTTGAGCGACTATATTTTCGTATAATTGAGTAGAAAGTCCCGAAATACTAGATAATAATTGTGCAGCAGTACCAAAATCATCTCTTTTTACTGAATCATCCAGTTGAGAAAAAAGAATCTTCCTTTCTTCACGTATCCTTTTCCTGTTTTCAATTTCTGCACTAAGTTGCTCCGTTAGCTTTTTTTTAGGGAATTGCTGAATTCTATCTAGAAAAGTTTTTCTACTATCTTCCGTAGAAACTAATAAATCTTCCAAAATTAAATTTTTATTTTCATTAGATAATGTCTTAATTTCTGACATTTGATCCCATAGCATTCTACGTTCTGCGGATTGAGCTACTTGTTCTATATCTATAGCTATAAATAATCCTTTGTCATTTAGACCAAAAATTGCCTTTACAATCTTATCTCGGGGCATTTTTGTTTTTTTAATAACTTCCTCAATGAGTCTAGCTGTAAAAAAGAAACCTCTTTCTTTAGAAAGGTCTTTCGCGACTTTCATTATTGAATTTTCTGCTGAATTAAGTTTTGCCTGTTTTATAATTTCAGGATCCATTGGTAAAATTATGGGCTTAATTAAAAACAAATTGAAGTGTGTATCAACCAAATCTTTGGCTGGAGCAAAATCACTTACTTTTCCCGAGAACTCATCAATATATCGTTTAAATTTTCTATTAAAATCTTCTGCAAATGTAGTAAGAGATTGCTTGATAGGATCGGAAGGATCGGATTCAAGCATTACTGCGACCATTACATCTTCCGTATCTGCAATACAGATTTGGAATTGTTCCATTGGATATGTATAAAGTACACAAGTGGTTCCTGCCATTTCTTCGGTTATATCGGCACTTTTTGGTTTTTTCTTCTCGTCTTTCTTCTTTTTCTTTTCGTCTTCTCTTCTTTCCTTTTCTTCTTCCTTTTTCCTCTTCTCGTCTTCCTTTTTTCTTAATTTTTCTTCTTTTTTATTGTCTTTCTTTTTATCGACTTTCTCTTTTTTATCCTCTTTTTTGTCGTCTTTTTTGTCATCTTTTTTTTTCTTGTCTTCTGGAATCGTGGGTTTTTGGAAAGGTATAAACCTTGGAGTTCTTCGGGGTCGTGCCATTATTTCTCCTCATTTAAGTTTTTATTCAAAAATTTGGGTTGAAATTTCTAAAAGACACGTAAAATATTCTTTTTTACATTTACACATTTTATTTATTTAAATATTTAGTTATAAACATTTAGTAAATTTTAATATTATATTGTTCATTTCATTTTGTAAATAAAAATGCAATTATCTTTTTATTATATTTTTTTTCAAATTGTTAATCATAAAATATTTACTTTATTAATGATTTCAAATACTTAGTTAATTAAAGAAATTATATTTATGGGATTAATAGATTTAATATTAATTTATTTTAGTGATTACTATGTCTTGGAAAGAAATAAAAAGAATCGAGCAAATTATCAGAAAGGAACGTGGGGATAAAGCTGTATTTCTCAGACTTGTAAAAGATAAAGACGAAGTTTCTTCGGTAATTTTTGGTATAGAAGATAAAAATAGTAAAAATTCTATAAAATTAAGTTTAGAAGAATGGGATAGTCTATTATCTTTCTTTAACACAATAGATGATGAAATAAAATCACGTCAAAACTCTATAATAGAAGAAGAAAAAGAATACATATCAAATGAGTTGGAAACACAAACTCCTGCAGAAGTAGGTATTCAAGAACCTCCTGAAACCATCCCTGAAGCTAAAGTAATAGGCTCAGCATTTGAAGAACCTTCCTCAACTGTGACTCTTATTCATAAAGATATGACATCTACCCCCGCAGAAATAACCGAAATACCCTCTCCAGAACCTGAGGAAGTAACTGAAATACCCTCTCCAGAACCTGAAGAAGTAACTGAAATACCCTCTCCAGAACTTGAAGAAATAATTGAAATACCCTCTCCAGAACTTGAAGAAATAATTGAAATACCCTCTCCAGAACCTGAAGAAATAGCTGAAATACCCTCTCCAGAACCTGTAGAAATAACTGAAATACCCACCCCAGAACCTGTAGAAATAACTGAAATACCCTCTCCAGAACTTGAAGAAACGATTCCACCTCCTACAATTGTTAATGAAGACATCGAATCCCCCTCAGAAGTAATAGCAGAACCTATTGAAATAGAAAAACCACCTTTGCCCACTGCAGTTGTTTTTGAAGAAGAACCACAGATAGAGGCTAAACCAACACCTCCTGCAATTGTATTAGAACATATTGAACCACCATTCGAGAGCAAACCTAAAATTACTGAACCTAAACCTTCAATTCCGTCTCCTGTTCTAATTCCAGATACAAGTCCAATTAGTCCAGAACAAGATGATCTATTTCCTGAAATGCCACCTGAAGTAAAAGAAATTTTTGAAGAATTAGATACTCAAGCAACAGAATTGGAAAAATCTCTCATATTATCTGAGGACGAATTATCCGGTTCAGAACTATCAAAAGAAGTAAAAATAACTAAAGCTATGCAAGAGGTAGCAGAACTTATGCCTTCTGGTCCAGCAAAAGAATTTGTTGAACAGATGATTGTAAAAAGAAAAGAGACACAAGATACTACTGAAGATGAAAATGAGAAATCAAAAGAAAAGGAGAAAAGCTCGCCTAAAGAAGAAATAAAAAATGATACAGAAGAGGAAGAAAAATTAAAATATTGGTAAAAGTTTGACCATTAGCATACTAATCTATTAGCCATTATCTCCCATTGTCTGTCAACCCAATCTTGTAAATATTTGATATCGGTCTTTGTCATTTTAGCAAATCTTCCTTGAGGTTTAATATATTCTTCTATAGGTTTTCTCTTAGATTTATCTAGACGTGATTTGCTAGGTCCACTCAACTTTGTAACACCATCTTCAACTTCATATAAAATCCAAAATCCGGTTTCTACTGCTAATTTACCCATTTCAATTGTAAGTTCAGAAGCGAATCTCCAACCGGGGGCACATGGAGCAAATATGTGGATATATTTACAGCCTCTTATATCTTTTGATTTCTTTACCTTGTTATATAGATCAAGTGGATATCCTGTAGAGGCTGTAGCCACATATGGAATATCATGAGCTGCGATAATTTGAGGTAAATTTTTCTTATGTTGTTTTTTTCCAAAGGGTGTAGTAGTCGTCCAAGCACCATAAGGTGTTCCACCACTTCTTTGTGTACCAGTGTTCATATATGCTTCATTATCATAACAAATATATAAAATATCATCCCCTCGTTCAGCTGCACCACTTAGAGCTTGTATACCAATATCGTATGTTCCTCCGTCTCCTGCCCAACATAAACATGTGATATCGTTTATTCCTCTGGCTTTTAATGCAGTACGAATTCCGGCTGTAGCTGCAGCACCTGCAGCAAATGCCATATTAATGAATGGAATAGTAGGTGCAGTTTTAGGATATAGACCAATAACTACATTTGTGCATGAAGCAGGGGCAACTATAATTGTTCGTTCTCCCAAAGCCTTTAAGGTCCATCTTATAGCAAGCTCAAGTCCACAACCTGCACAACAAGAATTTCCTCTTAAAAAATATTCTCTATTCTCAGTTTTTGCTAATTCTTTAATAGATACCATAATTCTTCACCTTCTATTTATGAAAACCTACATATTCAACTTTATTTTCTAATTCTCCTTTCTCTAAATTCTTAAACGCTTGTTTAATAATCCAACATTGGTCATCAACAGAAACATCTCTACCACCAACCCCACCAATCACAGGCATAACTATAGGTCTTTCTTCAAGATAATAGAGTGCTGATTTTAAATCTACAGAAGCACAACCACCATAAAGACTAAACCCCATATTACGTTCCAAGGTAGCAAAAACTTTTATTTTTTTAGCTAAATTTTGAAAATCTTCAGTTGGAAAAGGTTTATAAGCTCTTAATTTAACCGCTCCAACTTTATAACCTTCATCTCTCATCCTATCTACTGAGTATTTAGCTTGATCTGCTAAATTTCCCATGCAAACAAGGGCGACTTCAGCATCGTTACATTTATATTCCTCTATCAAAGCTCCATGATAGCGCCCAAATTTTTTCTTAAATTCTTCAGCAACTTCTTTAATAACAGTTTTTGAATTTAACATAGCTTCATCAATTAGTGAACGAAATTCAAAGTACATAGAACCTGGAGTGGCAGTAGCTCCACCAGGATTTTGTAAATTGCCATGAGAAATTGGTCTTTCTGGATCTAAAAAGATGTGGGGCCAACCATTTTTCGGAATCTCTGGTAGAAAATCATCCACATCTGCTTGGTCTGGCATATCTACTGGTGTATTCATGTGGCTTAACATAAAACCCTCTAAACAAACCATTATAGGTAGAAATACTCTAGGATCCTCTGCTATCTTGTAAGCCTGTATTATTGTGTCAAAGATTTCTTGGTGGTTTGATGCAAAAAGAATAAGCCATCCGCTATCCCTTTCTGCAATAACGTCTTGATGATCTCCCCAAATATTCCATGGAGGGGCTATACCACGGTCTGAAATGGCAGTTACTATCGGTAACCTTGTAGCACTTGCCCAATGTAACATCTCTGTCATGTATAATAATCCTTGACCTGCGGTTGCAGTAAAAGTCCTTGCACCCGCATAACTAGCTCCTACTAAAAAACCCATTACACTATGTTCACTTTCGACACGGACATATTCCGCATCCATTTCTCCAGCATCTACAAAATCGGAAAGTTTTTCTACTATAACAGTCTGTGGTGTGATAGGATATGCCGATATTACTTGTACTTTAGCATATCTGGCTGCCCAAGCGACAGTTGCATTACCAGAAATTATTCTAGTTGTTGGTTTTAAATCAGATTTTACTTTTGTCATATTCTTAATCCTCCACTTTTTTTTCACGAATTAACGTTATTGCCTTTTTCGGGCATTCATGAGCACAAATTCCACATCCTTTACAGTAATCATAATCAATTTCTGTAAATTCATCATCGCTAATATCAATACAACCTTCTGGACAATAAGCCCAGCACAAATAGCATTTATTACAATTTGATTTATCGATTACTGGACGAAAAGTTCTCCAATCACCTGTCACACCAAGACTACCTTCACTGGGGACTGCAATTGGAACAGGTGGAAGATCTTTAACTTTGACTTCATCTGGAACTTTTCGCCAAGCTTTAAACGGTTTTCTTTTCTTTACTTCATTTGTCATATTATCATACTCTCTTTCTTTATTTTGAACATTTTAATCTATCATAAGCAAGTTCTACTGCTTTAACATTTAATCCGCCCCATTCACCTTTCCATTTAGCTCCTAAAGTGTTAACTAAATATTCTAATTTGACAAGACCAGTAGCCTTAGCCATAGCTCCTAACATAGGTGAATTTACAACACTTTGCCCTGCAACTTCTAAATTTAATTCAATAGAAATTCCTGTAGCATCTACTGTGCAAATTTTTAATCCATTATTTTTCAAAGTTTTTTGGATTTCTTGCGGTGATCTTGTAGAATTTAGAATTAATGTCCCATTATCTTTAAGACCATCTAAAACAACCTGACTATATTTTATGAATAAGCTGGGATCTAACACCACAACTATATCTGGATTATATATTTGGCTGTGAATTCGTATTTGTTCTTGTGAGATTCGGGCGAAAACTCTAATTGGAGATCCTCTACGTTCTGCACCTATTAATGGTATAGATTGGACTCCAGCGTAACCCTGCTTATGAGCAGCTTGTATAAACAAGTTTGCAGCAGTCACGGTGCCCTGGCCTCCGCGACCATGCATTCTTATTTCATAGATTTCCTTTTTTTCCATTTCTTTCAACTTCTATAGGGAGATATAAAAATTTTATAAAAATCTCACGCCTTTAAGTTATTTTATAACTTAAAGGCACTTATATTAAAACAATAATAATAAGGACGACAAGGAGAAGAACTATATTTGTGACTGAAAAGTAGTTTTTTATTTTTATATTCAAATTTAGCTCATTCAATTTTTAATTTTCTCCAAAGTGTCGTACAATAACTTAAAAACTAATTATAACATAGTTTTAACAAAAATATTTAAAACTTTCTGTTAAATTTCAGAATCTTATAAAAATAAATAATCTTATTCATGTTAAAAAAAAAATAATTTAAACAAAAATAAAAGTAAATTCCTCGTCTCCGCCAATAAATTCTGATTTTCTTCCCCATAAAATTATTAAATTAGACATTATTTCAAAGTTCATACTAGTTTTAATTTTTAGTTTTGTTCCTTCCGGGAAATGCCATATACAGTGGCAATCATATTCTAATTCTTCTTTAGGAGTCCAAGTTCTATAAATATTTTTGTTATTCCTACCTATTTTAAAATCTCCCTTAAAATCGATTAACCAAGTTATGTAGGGCAGGTCCTCAGAACCTCGATGCCCAATATCAACGTGTACGACCTTTGGATTTACTTTTTTATTATTAATATAATTTTTCTCTTCTCCTAGAAAATTTTGCATATTATTCCACAATTTTTCAATTTCTTCATTAAAATCCAATTGATTAGTTTCGTGGCAAAGATTTGCATAGAATCCATCCGGGTCATAATAATCGTATTGTAATAATTGGTGGATCTCGCCATCTCTGGCTACGTTAAAATAAGCATAAGCATAAATTGGGGTTATATTTTCGTCAGATTTTTTCTTTCTATTATTCATTCTCACTCATCATTTTTTTTCATTTAGTTTAAAACGGATCAAAACATTTTTAGTATGAAAGATCTACTTAAAAAAAGTATAATCTACTATAAATTAGGAAGATAATAGCATGAGTCTTGAAAATATAAAAATTGCAGATAGAATAATCTTATTAGGGAAAAAAATTAAGATGGATATCGATAAGACTCTACTGGTAGCGTCTAGAAAATATAATATGGACTTAACAAAATCGATTTTAAATTATTCTGGCAGTTTAGTTAAAGAAAAAATTGATGAAATAATAAATGAAGAAGCTGAAAAATTTAGATATATAAGAATTTTAGTTGATTTCGGTGTATGCGAATCGGAACTCGATAAAATATTAAGCTTTGCTAAAAATATTAAAGATAATTTGGCTACAGAACTTCCCACAGGATATGATATTTCAAATTTATCAATTTCGGTTAATGATTCTATGAAATTGATTATAATTCAATTTCCAGCCAAATGGGGAGTTGAATTAGTGGATGATTATAGAAAAAATTTCATGGAAAGATTAAGACAAAATGATATTGTCAAAATTTAATTAAAACACTATTTTAAACCCTATTTTTAATGTCCACGATTGAGTGAATTTTATTGAAATTTAAAATTAAAGATATAAAAGATTTAAGTAATGAAGATTATGAAAAGGCATGGATTGAAACCCAGAAATTACTTAAAAATAATGGAAAACTTTTCTCATTAAGTAAAAAAGGCAAATCTCACATTTTATATGATACTATTGAAAAAATCAGAAGAATTTTAATTGACTTTGGATTTGAAGAAATTGTTTTACCTATGATAGTGGAAGATTCAATTGTTTATAAGGAATATGGTCCCGAAGCAGCATTAATTTTAGATAGATTATTTTATTTAGCCGGTATAATACGCCCTGATATCGGAATTTCTAAAAATAAAAAAGAAATGATAAATAAAATTATTGTTAATTTTCAAAAAATTGATTTACTTCAGACTATTTTTAAGGAATTTAAAAAGGGAAAGATTGAAGCCGATGACTTAATTGAAGAGATGGTTTTAAGATTAGATATCAAACCAGAACAAGCAACTAAATTAATCGATGAAGTTTTTCCAGAGTTTAAAAACCTAACCCCTGTTCCCTCAAACCTAACCCTACGTAGTCATACTACTGCACTTTGGTTTCCTGTTTTGGAAACATTACAAAAGAGTTCAGAATTACCAATACAACTCTTCCATATTGGACAAAAATTTCGTAGAGAACAACATTTGGATAAAACTCATCTTTATTCTTCATATACTGCTTCTCTTGTTATTGAGTCAGAAAATATTTCATTAGATGATGGAAAAAGAATTTCTGCAGAAATTTTTAAAAAACTAGGGTTTGAGGAGGTAAAATTTGAAATAAAAAAAGCCACATCAAAGTATTACGCACCTCAAATGGAATTTGAAGTGTTTATTAAACATGATAATGAATGGTTAGAAATTGGGGATGGCGGTTTTTATAGTCCTGTAAGTTTGGCTAAATTCAACATAGAATATCCCGTTTTTAACTTAGGTTTAGGAATTGAAAGGTTATGTATGATTGAAACAGGAATAACCGATATTCGAGAATTAGTCTATCCTTACTTTTACAAAAAAGCTGATTTTTCAGACGAGGAAATCGCTGAAAAAATTAGCTTTGAAAAAGAACCTAGAACAAAGCAAGGAAAAGAAATTATGAATTCCATAATTTTAACGGCATTAAAAAATAAAGATAAATCAGCGCCAATAGAAATCCTTGTCTGGAAAGGGGAAATTCAAGGTAAAAATATTGAAATTACTATTTGGGAATTCGATAAGGGTGCAAAATTAATAGGACCGGCTTCCTTAAATGAGATAATTGTTAGAGAAGGTTCCATTCTTGGAATATTGCCAGAAAAAAATACTAAAGGTGGCGTTTCGACAAAAATTAGATATCTAGATTCTTTAGCGGCTCATGCTGCGAGAAAAATAGAGGAATTAATTAATTCGGATAAGGATGAAATTAAATTAAGATATCGGATTTCAAAACTAGCTTCTGATGTTAATATAAATATTCCACAAGACGTTCGCTATTTCATCACTTCAAAAAATAAGAAAATTGACCTTCGTGGACCAGTATTTATTGGAATAACAGGAAAGATTGTTTAATTTTATCTTAATTTTAGGAAGTGTAGTCTTTTCTAATTACTGGAAAGCTTAGTAATAATCGTGAATTTACGCAAAATATCAATCCAGATATTTCAATCCTCAATTTAAGAGAAAAAGAGATCTCTGAAATTGATTTAAGAATTCTTCAAAATTGTAAAAATCTTAGAGGTCTATTTTTATCAGATAATAAAATAAAGGAATTAAATCTTGAGCCACTCCAAAAATGTCCAAAATTTTCGGATCTTGATATATCTAATAATTTATTTAATTCTGTAAATCTCAATCCCCTACAAAATTGTAAAAATCTCAAGTCATTATTTTTAGATCATAATTTTTTGACTAGTATTAATCTTAAACCACTCAGAAATTGCACGAAACTTATCGATATTACACTATCTTATAATAAATTTGAAGAAGTGGATTTAAGCCCTTTGAAAAGTTGTAAAAACCTTGAAACACTCAATTTACAAGATAATGAATTAAAAGAACTTGATTTATCACATTTTAATAACTTCCCAAAGCTTAAATCAATAATATTACCAACAAATCAATTGAAAGAGCTTAAATTATATAATTTTCCCAATCTTCACGATTTGGATTTGAGAAATAATAGGCTACCAGATTTGGATATTAATCCATTGAAAAACTCTATTAAATTAATGAGGATAAATTTAAATTCTAACCATCTGACCTCTTTTGACTTTCAACCTCTTCAAAATTGTACTAATCTTGAATATATTTATTTAGTTGATAATAAAATTAAAAAATTAAATTTGATTTCACTTCCAAATCTTCAAAATCTTAATTCAGGAAGCAATCAACTAAATGAGTTAGATTTAACTCCAATCAAATATTCTAAAAAATTATATTCTATTATTTTGAGTAAGAACCAACTACAAGATATAAAATTAGTTGAATTACCTAATCTTGAAACACTTTATCTAAATGAAAATCAACTAAATTCAATAGATTTAACTCCTATTCAAGGTTGTTCGAAATTAAGCCAAATAGATCTATCATTTAATAATTTGAAAATAATTGATCTTTCTCCTTTAAAAAAATGTAAAGACTTTCAATACTTAAATTTAAACGATAATCCCTTGGAAAAATTAAATTTAATACCACTAATGTATTGTTCTAAATTGAGGATTCTAAATTTATTTAGAACCTCTTTAAGCTCTCTGAATTTAACTCCATTGAAGCATACCACAATACAATATCTAGATTTAAGTGAATGTAAATTGAAGAGCGTAACCCTATGTCCAATGAAAAATCTAAGTAGTCTTGATTTAAGAATTAATCAAATTTCTTCTTTAGATCTATCTCCACTCAAGCAAAGTCCTAAACTAAACACTCTATATTTGTTTAATAATCAGTTAAAAAATTTAGATCTCTCTCCTCTACAGTCTTGTATAGAATTACGAGACCTTAGATTGACAGATAATCCAATAACATCTTTGGATATTACTCCGCTTCTCGGTTTAAAAAATCTAACATATATTGTAATTAATAATGATACCAAACTTCAAATCCAAAAATCTAAAAAAAAGAAAAAAATCAGTTCTAAAGTAGTTAGAGATTTAATTAAAAATCGATCTATTGAATGGATTTAATAAAAATAGGAATTAAATTAGCAAAAATAATTATTATTTATATATTATTAATATTATAGAGGATAACCAAAATGCCGAATGAAGTTGAGAAAAAAAAGCGAAGTTCTGCTTGGAAACGGTTCATTTATGAGTTTTTTGAACGATCAGCTTATGAACAATGGCATGACGGGGTAAATCCTTATGTAGTTCTCGATTTAGTGGGAGAAGAGCGCGAAGAAGCGGAAAATATACTAATTGAAAGTGTACAAAAGGGTGAAATGTGGCCTACAGAAGGTCTAGCAGCATTAAAATCTCAAAAAGCATTACCCATATTGAAAAAAAAATTAACAAATGCCCCTCCACCAACAAACATTCGGATTGCTTTAGCAATTGAAGAGATCGAGGGATCTGGAGAATATGTTTCAGTAATAATTGACGAGCTTCTTACAGGTTACTCCCCCTACAATAGATTGGAAGCTGCAATGAAGCTTAGGAAATTTCCTACTCAGGAGGTTATTAATGCACTCTTTAAAGGAGTTTTGGATCCTGATTATCTCGTTAGAAATCACTCATCTGAGAGCCTCCTTGAAATTCATGGTTTTGAACCCGAAATATCCGAACATCGAGAGATTTTTAAGCTTATTTGTGCTGATAAAGAAAATTCTGGAGGACAAAATCTGCCTGAGTTATATGAAAAAGCAGCAGAAATGTTGAAAAAATTATTTAAAAATAAAAAAGGTTTAAAAAAAGGGTCATAAATACGATATTTTTATTAAACAAAGTAAATAATTAAGAGAAATAATAGATTGAATAACAATATTAGAAATTTTTTATTATATCTACAAAAATTTGGTAGTAATGAGCAAAAACTCAGAGAAATTCAAATTATAGATGCCAAAAAGATAGTTTTAGAAGATGGTTTTTCTTATCCACCTTCGACAATTGCTGGAATTGACGCTGCTTATATTAATAATACTGCTTATACTGCTTGTGTCACTCTTAATTTTAAAAATTTGAAAATTTTAGAGGAAAAAGTCATAAAAACCGAATTACAATTCCCTTATAAATCTGGTTTTTTTATTTTTAGAGAAGGTCCCCCAATATTAGATGTTCTTTCTAAATTAAGAATTATTCCAGATGTCATTTTAATCAATTCACATGGGATTAGCCACCCTCTAGGAATTGGTGCTGCATCTCATATTGGGATTTTAATTGAAAAATCGACAATAGGGGTTGCACAGAATCTATTATGTGGGAATGTTGAAACTCCTAAGATAAAAGGTAATTATAATCCTATTAATTTTAAAAATAAAATTGTTGGGTTTGCATATTTGTCTCAAATAAATACAAAACCAATTTATATCTCTCCAGGACATCTAATTACCCTAGAAACTTCAATAAAAATCATTAAAAATACAATACAAACTCATAAATTACCAGAACCATTAAGATTGGCTCACGAATTAGCAAATTTAGCTAAATCCCAACAATTAATTTAATAAATCAATTTTTAATGTTATTATAAAAAGAAAAAATAGTTTGAAGATGGGCTATTTTGAGTAGTGAGCTTTGGTTTTCTCTTTTTATTTTAGCGAAATTAGGTGCAATAAATAAAAAAATCGAGATCTCTTCAACAAAATTTTCTAAAGAAATATCCGCTAGTCAACAAACTGCTTCAAGGCGGATAATTGAACTTGAAAAACTCGGTTGGATCTCTCGTGAACCTCATGGTACTGGACATTACCTTCAAATTACAAAATCAGGGAATAATCAGCTTAAGGATGTTTATAATATTCTAGGAAGTATTTTTGAACCAAAACAAAAATCCATAGAAATTGAAGGAGAATTATTTACAGGAATGGAAGAGGGAGGATATTATGTTAGCCGTGAAGGCTATAAAAAACAATTCATAAAAAAATTGGGTTTTAAAGATATTTATCCAGGAACTTTAAACTTAGAATTGACAACAGAAGAAGATATAAAAAATCGGAAAATTCTTCTAGATAGAAAAGATTTAGGGATTGTCATTGAGGGATTTAAAAACAAAGATCGGACGTATGGCAATGTGATTTGTTTTAAATGTAAAGTTAATGAAAAAATTGATGGAGCACTATTGGAAATTGAAAGAACTCATCATAAAGAAACCGTAATCGAAATAATTGCGCCGTTCCATATCAGAACTGCTCTAAATATTAAGGATGGGGATAAAGTCAAAATTAGAGTATTTTTAAATAACTTTTAAGAATAAAATCTTAATAATCTTTGTATTCTATCTTCTAATTTATCTAAAATTTTAGAAGAACTGTTTAATCCTGGTGTTCCGTATTTTTTCAATCTATAAATTTTAATATTTGTTAGACCTCGTTTTTCTAATTCTCTCCTTAAGTGGTCACTATCAATTTTCTGATCATATCCCAGAGCAATAATATCAGGTTTGCATTTTTCCACTATCTTTAAATGATCCGGACCTTCTGAACCAAGGTATACAGCATCGACAACTTTTAACGACTGTATTAAAGCTAATCTCTCTTCTTCTGGAAAAATTGGATCATGTCCCTTCTCCTTTATAACTGTAGAATCTCTTGCAATTACAACAATTAATTCTACATTATCGCCTCCTAATGCCCTTGCTTGTTCTAATAATCTAACATGCCCAAAATGAAGAATATCAAAAGTACCAAATGCCATTACTTTGATTTTTTTTGAGGGCATTGTTTTTCGGTCTCAAAAAGTATTTTTTCTCAAATTTAATGTTGAGGAATCTAATTTATCTGCTATTTTTAATTTTCAAAATTGAATTAAAAAGATTATTTCTTAAGGCTCAATCAATTAGAGCAATTTCGTAAATCTTTTTAAATATAGATTAATTTATTTTTCTTAAGCAAATTTATTGCTTATTAATTAAAAATTAACTAGGATAAGTTGGGCTCGTAGCTCAGTTTGGTAGAGCACCGGGCTCTTAACCCGATGGTCGCGGGTTCAAAAAACTCTCATAAATTGAGGTTTGAACTAACCCCGTCGAGCCCGCCATTTTCCTTTTTGCCCTAGTGGCTTAGTGGTATAGCAACATAGTATCTAAAGTACTAGATTCTATGTAAAAGCCTCGTAAGCTGTAGGTCGAGGGTTCAAAATCAAAGGAAAAATTCATTTGATGAAAATCCCTCCTAGGGCTCCTTTCATAAGGAAGCAAAGATAAGCCAAATAACCTTTGAAAAAATAATAAAATAGAAAATTAGTTAGGAAAATATATTAAAAATTTAACTTCAAAATAAATAAAAAGAATAAAATAATCGAATATTAATTAATTAAGAAAGTATAAAATTACCGCAGAGGTGTCCGAGTCTGGTCAAAGAAACAGCTTTCAGTATGCTGATTAATTTAACTAAAGGAGCAGGACTGAGGCTCCTGTGGCGAAGGCCTGCGTGGGTTCGAAGCCCATCCTCTGCACCATCTAAAAAAACTAATTAATTTATAATGATTTAAATGCAAGATATTATTAAAAACACTAAAAATATAATGAAACAGCGAGGCTACAAGATAAAAGAGCAGGAAAAAGTAGATAAGAACAAAGTTTTTTTAATATGTGAAAAGGCGACAGGAAAGACCACAGAATCTGCTCAAGTACTGATCTTAGGAGAGGTTGAAACACTCGGAGTAGCGATGGTAAGAGATATCGTAAAAGAAATGAATAAGAAAAAAATTAAAAATAAATTGATAATAGGTTCTGGCAAAGTCACAAGAAGTGCAAAAAATGAAATGATTGCAAATAAAATTGATTTTATTCCAACACAATTAGTCTTAATGAATATCCTAGAACATGAATTTGTTCCAAAACATGAAATAATTCCACATGAAGAGATACAAACAATATTGGAAAAATATAGAATTACTGAAGATTTGCTTCCACAAATCTTAGATACAGATCCCGTCTCTAAAATTATAGGCGCTAAGCCCGGCGACGTTGTTAAAATAACTCGTAAAAGTCTTACAGCTGGTGAAAGCATAATCTACCGTCTATGTGTAAAAGGTGAAGAATGAAATTTTTTAATTAATTACTTTCTAATCTTCTCTTCTTATCTATTCTATAATTCTTTTGCATATCTATTTGCAAGATAACAAGTTTTTATTATTATATCCACTAATTCCTTACTGGTAAATATTATTATTTCTTCATTTGTATCAAAGTATAATTTGAAACATTCATAAACTTTCTTACTTTCATTCCATCTAATGCTCAATTTGAATTCCCGCTTTTTGTCCTCCCAAATTCCAAAATTTTTTACATTTCCGTGTTGAAAATCTAAAATATCTATCTTCATTTTTCTATATTATTTAATTTTAATCCTTAGTATATTATTGATATGGGATGAATGATTGTAAACCTGGATGTGTAAAAATGAAGGTTTTATTAATATATCCACCATATTTTTTAAATACGGGTTTGGGAGCTATGATGAAATCTCCACCTCTTCCTTTATTACAGTTAGCAGCAATGATTCCAAACCATGAAGTTGAAATTATTGATTTAAATGTTATACCTGAATTAGATTACGATATTATTGAGGAGAAAATTTCTAAATTTGATATGGTAGGTATAACTTGCATGTCAAATATGCTTAATAATGCACTAAAACTCTGTGAATTAGCCAAACAGCATGATGTTACTACAGTTCTTGGTGGATTCCACCCTACACTAAAGCCAGACGTAATTAAATACCCAAATATTGATTATATTGTTAGAGGAGAAGGTGAGTACACATTTAAAGAATTAGTAGATGGTCTAAATCCAGTAAAGATTCTAGGACTAAGTTACAAAAAAAATGGAGAATGTCATCATAATAAACCAAGACCATTTATTCCAGATTTGGATATATTGCCTTACCCAAGAAAAGATTTGGTGGATTATAAGCCATATATTACTTTTGGGATGCCTGGTGACGTGGTTGAAACTTCTCGAGGATGTCCATTCGATTGTCATTTTTGTTGTGTTTCAAAATTTTATGGTCGAACTTATCGAAAAAAATCCCCTCTTCGAGTTATTAAGGAATTAGAATTAGTGCCCAAAACACAAATAAGTGTATTTTTCACAGATGATAACTTTACACTAGATCATAAACGAGTAGAGGAAATTTGCAATTTAATTCACGAACGTAAACTTCATAGGAAATTAATGTTTTCTTGCCAAGCGCGAGTAGATGATATTGCACAGAATCTTGGATTAGTTAAAAAGATGGCTGAAAGTAAATTCTTTGTTTTTTTTATGGGATTTGAAAGTCTTAAGCAAGAGAGTCTCGATATAATAAAAAAGCAAGTGAAATTACCATTATTCAAAAAAGCAATAAAAAATTGTCATGATAATAAGATTCTAGTGTTTGGATCTTTTATTATTGGAAATATCGATGAAACAAGAGAAGATATGCTGCAATTACCCAAATTAGTAAAAGAGTTAAAAATTGATTTAGCATATGCAACTTCTCTCATTCCATTCCCTGGAACAAGATTATGGGATCAAGCCGTTGCTAATGGATGGATTGATAAAGATTTTGACTGGACTAAATTTGATCTTAGTGAACCTATAATGAGAACACCTGATCTATCAAAAAAAGAAATACATGAATTACTTGAGAATTTCTATAAATCATTTTACAAAGTTAATTTCCCTACTGGCATGTTTAAGAACTTATTAATAAATCCTCAAGACCAATAAATTTGAATATTCCTTATTTGGGGATAATAGAGACGGGATTATATAGTTAAAAAACTAAATTTGAAAGTTTTATTAAAAATATTCTTCTATTAATACCTTTATTAATCTCTTTTTATACAATTATTATCCATTTTACAAAATCATTCAATTAATTACATGAAATAATTATAAGATAGGGATGAATTGTAACAAAACATTAGTGTGAATATTTATATGAGGGATATAATCTGAAATGAGGAGAAATCTAATATAAAAATAAATTTTTAAAGATTATTTGGAAACTAACATTGAATTTTTGATCAAATTTTGAAGCAAATTTATATATAACTTAATTTATTATTTAAATCAGAAAGATCTTGAGATTTTTATTAATTTTATATATCTTTCTACTTTTAAAATATAGTTTGTCTAAAAATCGAATTGGGAAATTCTTTTTTTAAATGATAAATTAAAACATAGTTTATTTAACAGTTGATTTAAATATGACTGAAAGCGTTGAAGAATTTAAAATTGTTGATGAATTAAAACCTGATTTAAGGGGCATCAATATAAAAGTAAAATGTAGTTCAATAAATGATGAAAAAGAAATAGTTTCTAGAAAAACTGGAGAAAAATTAAGAGTTACCGAAGCATTAGTCGGTGATGAGACAGGAAGTATATATTTATCCCTATGGAACGACGATATTGATAAAATTGAAATGGGCCATGTTTATCAATTAACGAATGTTTATACTAAAGTATTTAAAGGCTCTTTAAGACTAAATATTGGAAGATATGGAAGTTTTGAAGAAATAAATGGAGAAGAAAATATAGAAATAAACATTGAAAATAATCTTTCGGATAAATATTATGAAGAACCTCGAAGATATCGCTCAAGTGGATATAATAGGGGATATGGCAATAGTAGATTTAGTGGCGGGCGAAAATCTTATAAAAACAATAGAAGAAGTTCCTATCGAAAATGGAATTATTAGAATAAAGATAAATAATAAGCAAATTAATTATAGAAGTATTTTTTAAATAAAACCAAAAAATATCTTCTGCTTTTTTTTTAAATTTAAATAAAACATCCTATTATTTAATTTACGTTTTTTTGGGTACTGTTAGAGTTTGGATAAAATTTGATAGTTTGAGGATTTATATAAATAAAAAAAAGAAAAGGTAGCTTACTCTTCATGGACCCTAAACAGGTCTATGTCACCAGGGGCTTTTGGAGCTTTCTCAGCTAATAATCTGACAAATTCCCTTGTAGAACGTTCTATATCACGAGATTGTGTTATATATCTACCTACTATTATTATATCTGCTCCACTACGAAGTGCTTCAGGCGCAGAATCGGGACGAATGCCTCCAGCAACTGCAATAAGCATTCTCTCTTTTGGAAACTCTTGTTTTATCATCGCCACCATCTCAGCACGGCTTGTAATCTTGTCCATACCACTGCCTTCTCCAGCTTCCGTATCTATAGCCTTGTGTAAAATGACTACATCGGGTAATTCTTTCATAGATTTCAATTTACTTATCGGATCGGGAACATTCATCATATCTACAATTGCATATATACCCACACGTTTTGCTTCGTAAATGAATTTATCCAAAGATTCCTTGTTTGCAAGTGCAGATGCTACTACTCCATCTGCTGTTTCTTCATAAGCCATATCAACTTCTACTTTACCCACATCTAGAGTTTTTAAATCTGCTATAAAGAAAACATCTTTAGCTCCATCCACCTGACGTAGCTCGTTAATGATAGAAACACCATACCGTTTAATCAATGGCGTTCCGGCTTCTAAAATAATCCTGTCACTCTTTGCCATTTCTTGTATGACTCTTTTCGCCATTTTAATTGAGGGATTATCCAAAGCAATTTGAAGGTAGGGTGGACGCCATAGACGTGGAACTTTAAAGCCCATGATAGGATGGCGGGCACGGTCCTTATCATACAATATCTTCTGTAAATCTGGATATCTCGTTAAAGCTCGTTTAAGTGCTAATTTAGTCGCCCCATAATTATAATGATATATCTTTCGCATATCTTTTGCTTGAGGGCTGATAAATACACTAACGACGATTACCCACTCATCTAATTTATCAGAAGGAATAATCCCTTCTTCTACTGCATCCGCAATGGATTTTGCTACACTAGCCTGAGCAGGACCAAAGATTTTAGAGATATCTTCTCCAGTTTTGACTGTAACCTTCGGAATTATTGCAGTGAATGGTTTAGGTGGAAGATTAGGACGAATAACTGCAAGTAGTGGGGTATGTCCCATAGAAAGCTGAGATAACGCATTTGCAAATGCTATACCAACGGGACCACTTTTATCACCTATCATCAAGTCAATGTGTGCAACTTCTGCTCCAGAACCTAATAATGCTTCTCCTATTTCAAATACTTGTTTCATTACCAAGTTAAATACCTCATTTAATTATTTCTCTTCCTTTTTTATCTAATTGATACAATCCTTTTTCGATTTTTTTAATAAATCCTTTATCAAGTAGGCTTTTGATTAGTTTACTTATCCAAGATCGGGATATTGTAGGAAGTTCTTTTACCATCAATTTAGGACTAGCAACGCTAAATTTTTCAATAATTTTTAATATTTTATATTCCGATAATGACCCTTCATACTCTAGGAGCTTCTCAATCTCATCAGACTGAGATAAATACTGTTCTATCAATTTGCCCACTTCTAAAAAATATAAATTATAATCTTGTAACAAGGGATTTACTTTATTTTCTATTTTAAGCAGCCCTTTTTTATTCAATTTCTGGATCATGTCTTCTGTTAGTTCAAGATTCCTTTCTAAAATTTCTAAAGTCGGCAATTGATACACCCAGCTTGAAAAGGACTATACATTAAAATAAAATTAGCATACATATATAAAGATTTTGATCACCAAAATACACGACAAAAACATATTTGTATATAACACTATTTTATTTTATAAAAATTATTTATTAATAATACTAAAAGATTATTTTCACCGATAATGAGGAAAAAAAATGAAGGCAATTTTAATTGTATGTGATGGAATGGGCGACCGACCTTCAAAATCATTAAATAATAAAACCCCATTAGCTTTTGCAAATACTCCAAACCTTGATAAATTATCAGAGCTTGGTATTAATGGAATAATGGATCCTATAAAACCAGGCGTTCCTCCTGGCTCAGATACTAGCCATTTAAGTATTTTTGGATACGATCCTTATAAATATTATACAGGAAGGGGTGGATTTGAGGCTTTAGGAATTGGAATGGATCTAAAGCAAGGTGAAATTGCACTTAGAGGAAATTTTGCAACCGTTAATGAAGATCTCATAGTGTTAGATCGAAGGGCAGGTCGTTATGTCCCAGAAGCAAAAGAATTCGATGCTTTAATAGATAATTATGTCCCTAAATGTGCAAATGATGTTAAAATCATAACCGAACCTTCAGTTGAACATAGAATTTCTATTAAAATAGTAGGACCCAATCTATCTCCTTATGTTTCTGATGTTGACCCTGAAGATTGTATTAAGATCCATCAATGTCACCCACTAAACAATAGCCCCGAAGCAAAACGAACAGCAGAAATTATTAATGAATTTACATATTTTACAAATAAAGTCTTAAAAGAAAGTCCAATAAATGAAAAAAGGAAGAAAGAAAATAGATTACCAGTAAATATTGTAATTTTACGAGGTGCAGGGACAATACCTAATGTGGAATCCATAGAAAAGAGGTTCGACATAAGAGCTTCCTATATTGCTGGAGGAGCTTTATATAAAGGCGTCGCACATGCCGTAGGAATGCATCCTATTAATGTTCCTGGTGCTACAGGTGGAATTGATACTGATGTTATGGCAAAAGGAAAAACTGCATTAGACAATTTAGAGAAAAATGATTTTATATTCCTTCATGTAAAGGGCACAGATTCGGCGTCTCATGATGGAAGTGCAGAAAATAAAATTATGATGATCGAAAAAATAGATAAAATGGTAGGGTTAATTCTAGATAATGTTAATCTTAAGGAAACATTAATCTGTCTAACCGCGGATCACACAACTCCGTTTGAAGTCGTCCGTGACCATACAGGAGATCCCGTCCCCCTTGTAATTTGTGCTGAAAATGTGTTAACCGATAATGTAAAATCTTATTCCGAATTAACTTGTGCCAAAGGAGGATTGGGGAGAATCCGAGGAGTAAACTTAATTCACATTATAATGGATTTAATAGGTAAAACCAAGAAATTTGGAGCTTAAGTTATTTTAAAACTAAATTTTAACTTTTTAATACTGAAATTACTTGCTCTTTAGCCTTCTGTTCTTCAGATTTTTCTTCTAAGTATTCTCTTTTTCTGATTTTATAATAGGATTTCTTAAAAAATTTTCTAATTCTTACTATAAAATTTCTAGTCCTTTGTAGAAGTAAAAGAAGGATTCTATATTGATGTCCTCCTCCCCAAAATACGAGCTGTTTAATTTTAGTTCGTGCCGTGCCTCTTTCTGGATATGCGATATCATCTAAAGTCTTTCCAAATATCTTTTCTATTGCGACAGGTATACTCTCACTTGCAATTTTACTTAATCCATTTATATTTGTCAACTCAAATCTTTTAGCATATTTTTTCGAACTAGAGAAACTCTGCCAATTTAAGAATTGACATTGCTGGGATAAGTCCTCAATAGCATAAATTAATTTTTGAATTACAGGCTCTAGATTGATAAGGATTTTTCGATTTTCATATCCTTCCTTAAAGATTTTTCTTAATATTTTAAGATATTTCACTTGTTCCTTTATAGGGACTCTCCATAATACATGATAAAGATCAAATAGATAATCAGAGTGTGTTTTTTCAATTTTTTTAAATCGAATTTTAGTCCCTAAATCTTTAAAAAATCGTTTTATATGCTCTTTAAGTGGAATTGAGCTCCATTTCATACGAATTAAATTATCTATCTCTACAACTAATTTAGTATATTCATACAAATCTAATTTAAGAATATTCTCTAAATGTTCGTGATCTAGGCATGGTATGTCTATTAAAATATTCTCCCGAGTATCGAGATATCTTCGAATAATAAAATAATTATCAGGAACAAAAAATCCTTTAACTTTAACCCTTAATTTTGGTCTATCAACATAAATTGAATGGTCTCCTGGATCAAATTTAAAATTAATTTTAGGATCACTTAAAACATCATTTATATTATCATACCTTCCAATTCTTTCCCATAAAAAGTCTGGGACACCATGAATGATAGTGGATAAAGCATTAAATTCATTATTTTCATTTTTTTCGAAAATAACCCGTTCCAGATCTCCTAAATGGTCAAATCTCTCAACCGGAGCTTTACTAAAGGACATTATTCCCCAAAAACAGTAGCGTTCTTTATTTAGATCCAAACCTGCCATTCTCATATTTACACAAACAAAATCATAAGGTTTTGAATCCATTAACCATCTGTGAGTTCTCTCCTCCCATTCGAAATCATCGCCAAGACTAGTAATTAATTCTCTTAATTCAGTTAAATCCCCAACTTCCAGTAATTTCGACCCAACTTCTTTCGCCTTTAGAAGTTTTAGTTTCTCTTGACGTCTAGCGGATTTTGATATCGCTTTTTGGGAAGCTAATTCCTTCAAATAATCTAATTTCGTTAATTTTACCTTGACATTCATAAATTTTCATCTGATTATGGAGAACCTTATTTGAGATTACTGTAAAGATACTATTCCTTTCAAATAGAATAGAAACTTGAACAATAACTACAAATAAATAAATAATTTAACCTAAAAAAATGTAATGTTATCAGCATATATAGGGGGATAAGAGTCACTTCATTTTGTTTTAGTTCATTTGATTACATTTGATTTCATCGCTTTCTTTCTTTATTTTAATGTTAATAAATTATTTTAAATCTAAGAATGAGTTAAAATTTATAAACAGATCTAACCTAATTCTTCCAACCAATTTAAAAAAAACTTAAATTGGTCTAAAAATTAAATGGGGATATAGTTGGCTGAAATAGCAAAAACTTTGAAAATAATATGGCTTATCAACATAATTCCGTGTATTCTCTGGGGCATTTTTTACGTTTTTTTAACTGAATCTGTATATATGACAGATATGACAATCCAATTTAACTCGGTTGCTGCTACTACAGCGCGATCTGTCGGTATCCTTCTTTTCCTTTTTGCAGCATTTTTAATCAGAATGTATCTACTAGATGACTGGGCTAAAATTCAATTTTATGTTGAGTTTTGTCTATGTTGGATCGCATATACTATTGTATTAGATATTTGGAACTTAATTTTCCTTTCTGCATCTCCAATTGGATTTTTATTAACTTTAATTGGGACGATAGTTCTCATTGTGCTCGAAATTCCTTATATCTACTACTGGCTACAACTAAAAGAATAATTTAACTATTCTAACTCTTTTTTTTTTAAACAAGAAAGAACACAAATAAATTTTATAATTTTATGAAAATTTCCACAGTAGAGATCATACCAAGTGGGATAAGATTAAAGAATTTCATAATTTTATAAAAAATTCCACAGTAGATACCATGCCTGATGAACAATCTTATATCCCAGTTTATTATCTATCATATCTCATGATAACTCTTTCTAATTCTTCTAATAATAAACTTGATGACCTTGATATTAAAATTCTAAGTTATCTAATTGAGGATGGTCGACAGTCTTTTATTACAATTGGAAAGGAAATAGGTGTAACTTCTGTTACAGTAAAGAATCGATTGAATAATATGCAAGCTGATGGAACTGTAAAAGAAATTAGTGCTAAGGTTAACCCAAAGAGCCTTGGATATCATATCTGTACTTTTCTTAATATAACTTTACATAGCAATAAATACATTCCAAAGGTAGTTAGAATGCTGGAAGAATTAGAAGGAGTAACTCAAGTATTTGTTCTCGCGGGAATTGTCCAGATTAAGGCGATATTATATACTAAAAATATGGATGATTTTTCATTAATTTTCGCTAAAATATCACAAATCGATGAGATAAAAGAAGTTCATAGTGAAACAGTTTTAAACGATTCCATGATGGGTAAATTTATAGTTTCCTAAACCAGAAATTTCCAATTTTATTTTAATCAGTCTAAATAAAATATTTCAAATTTCTTTTATACCTGCATCATCCATCATTTGCTTGAAAATCTTACGTACAGCTATGATTTGAGGGTCGGATTTTTCTGGTTGAATTACACGATTTAAAAATGAGAATCCATTAATGATACGCTCCTTAAAAGAATCTCCGACATGATCTGCGCCATAAACAAGTCTAAATTCATGTTTAATATTATTATCAAATAAAATCCGGTGTAATAATTCTGCACCACGATATAGACCTAGCATATCATCTGTGCCGACTTCTAAATATATTTTAATTCCAGATTCTCTAATTTTCATAGCATATTCCTTAACAATGAATGCGGGATTATTGACTTTCCAATATTCTTCATCAATAGGGGATCCGAAAATCTTTTCCATAAAATCTTGTGTTCGATAAAACTTATCCTCTAACTTAATATCTTTCCATTCGAGTACAGGTTCTATCCCCGGTTCAAAGGCTAATATTGCAGCGAATTTATCACAATATTTGAAACCCATGCGAAGTGAACCAAGTCCTCCCATAGACACACCTCCAATAAATGTTTTACTTGGATCATCATAAATACGATATTTTTTGCGTACATAAGGTAATAATTCGCTAATTATAAAGGTCTCCCATTTCTGTGAACCATCTCTATAGTCCATATATAGACCTCGTTTACAGTGAGGCATAACGAATACCATATCAGGTGTTAATTTCTTCTCCCACATTTCCTGAATAACCGGACCAATGATATTTTTAAAAAATCCTTGATGACCTCCCCCTCCATGAAGAGTTAACATTAATGGATATGTTTTTTTAGAGGTTTCATAATCTTCTGGAAGCATTGCTTCACATTTAATAGGACTTGGAACTAGTTCGGTTTCAATTTTAAATTTCTGAATTTCAAACATACGAAAAACCAAGTTTCATTTATCATATTTTGTTTAAAAACTATCTAAAAACCATTTTTCTTTAAGAAATTAACAATAATTGGATTAATTTCATCCGAATGGGTTATGAGAACCATATGTCCCGCTCCATTTATTAAATGTAACTCTGAATTTGGCATTAATTCATTCATGGTTTTTTGATCTTGAACCGGAGTGATTAAATCATTCTTACCTGCTAATATTAATGTTGGTATTTTTATATTACATAAATCATCTTTGAGATTAAATTTCAGAATTTCTTTTAGCTCCCTGGTCATTGTATCACGGTCTAATAGTAATAAGTCATGTAGCCACATTGAAACATTATCCTTTGGCTTCTTCCAATAAATTGCTAAAAGAGGAGCTACCCTTCGTATTAATCTTTTCTTTCCAAAAATTAGTAATGGAGAAAAACCTAGATTTATCGGTAACATTAAGGAACTCCAAAGGGTTTTAGATATTGGATTGTGAATAACCGAATAATTGCCTCCGATTAATATTAAACATTTAATAAAAGGTTGGAATTCAGGGTCAAGATACAATTGCTGAATAATTCCTGCTCCAGCAGACCAACCCAATAACCCAATTGGCTTATTTTTCAAATTTAGATTCTTGAGGACGTCATCAAAATCTAATCTAATTTGTTCATAAGTGTATCCTATGTTTCTTTTCTCAGAATATCTACCATGGCCTGGAAAGTCGAAAATTGTTATTCTATAGCCATGATCTTTAATATAAGGTATACTTTCTGAAAACCAGACGGAACTAACACCCCATCCATGAATAAAAATTAAATTAAAACCCTCTTCTGGTCCATATTGTTCATAAAATACTTTAATTCCATCTTTTAAATTAAAAAACGGCATTACTATCATTATTGACGAGAATATCTAGGTAATACTAATGTATAACTATGGTTTTATTCTGCATAATATCGATTAAAATGTTTAGGAAAATAATAAGATTTTTCGAAAAAACGGATTGGTATGGTATAGTTAAAGAATTAGAAAGTATTATCTTTAATACGAAAGCTACTAGACCAGCTAAAATATCTGATCCACACGCTTACCTAAAAAATTATAGTTTAGAAGTAATCAAGGGCATAGGTCCTAAAACTAAGACGAAATTAGAAAGTTTCGGGATAAATAATGCATACGATCTGATTAATTGTCAATCAATTCAAGGATTTTCTGAATCTAAAGTAAATACATGGAAGCAATGTGCATTAACTCTTGATTAAAAACTCTTTCTACATATTTTTGAGAGATCCAAAATTCATACTAAATTTTTTCCTTATAATTTCCCAAAAACTTTTTTTATATTATTAAAAAAATAAGTAATTACTCCGTTTATTTAATTTAAATAATATTTACTCCATAAATGAGGATAAGAGAATGTATCAAAAATATTTACTTGGAGGAATTGGAAGTTTAATTTTTACGGCTACTTTTTTATTGGCGGGTACCATTGGCATGCTAGTTGGATCATTACCTGCTTTAGCGATTATAAATTTTATTATTGCTTCTATTAGTTTAATTTTTATAAGTCTTGGGTTTCGCGAATCTTATCAAATACACCAAATAAAAGATTTAGATACCCTTTACAAGTTTTTTTTGGTATTTGGAATTCTTTTTGGTCTTAATGCTTTTGCATCTTATATACCAATCATTGTTACTGGCATAATCTTAATAAAATTAAAAAAAATCATGAGATATCAAAATTTAAGTATAGCTACTGGATTGATAGCTTTAATTTGTGGATTTTTTAGTGCAATTGTTTTAATAGTCTTATCAGCTCTCCTTCCAAGTCATCATGGATTTACTTGTATTCAATTCCATTGGATAATTTGTGGATTCTCAGGAATTTTGATTGCAATCTTATTTTTTAAAGGATATGGAGAAGATTTTATCATAAAAGAAGGGGAAGAACTTCTCATTCATAAGGAAGAAATTGAAGAACCGCTAATTGAAGAATCGGGAATTTCATTCACCTATAAAGGCCAGCAAATTGTCTATATAATAATTATTTTGATCTTAATAGTTTTAGATATTGCTTTTATTATAGATATACTTAACCCAATCTATAGGAATAGTGTTGAATGGAGAAATTTCTGGGGTGTATGTATTGTAATTTTTTCATTAACTATAATTTTTACAATTTTACTCATTAGAGCTTCAAAGAAATTAAGGGAGGAAGGATCGGTTCGGGATTACCTTATAGCAGCAAGTAGAAGAAAGAAGGGTGCTATAGAGGCAAATAAAAAAGGAAAAACTGAAAGAGCGATTATAAGGTTGAATAAATCAATCGAATTCTTAGAAAAAGGGAAGATCGAAGCAAATAAATATAATCCATCGTTAATTCCGAAAATTGATGATGAAATTGAGATAATACAATCTTATATATCCAATTTTTCTACAGAAACTATAATTTCTACCGAAATAAGGACTCCTACTGAAAAAATAACTCCCCCTATTGAAGCAGATTCAAGAAGGTATGTTGTGAAAAAAGATATTATTCTTAAACGTGGAGGCGAAATTCAAGGAGGAAAATATATTTTTAAAATAAAAGTCGAAAATAATTCCAGTTTTAACATCACAGATTTAAATTTTCAAATTATTTCTTATCCTAGAGATAGTATTAATCTAATTGGGGACAAATTTCGCGAGATTTCAAAATTAAATGCCGGAGGGCTTGTTAGTCCGACTTTTGAGTTTCAACCTACAAGTGATTGTATTGTAGGAACTATTCATTCTACCGTTTCCTATATAGATCATTCAAATAATTTACATACTGAAAAAGTTCAGCCTCATGAGATTTCCATAGTCTGTGGTCTATTACAACCACGAAAAATTGATGTTAATGAATTCATAAAAGTTTGTCAGGAATTATTAGATTATGAAAAAGTAGGAGAGGAGATAAAAATACCCTATAATTCAAAATTGATATTTGAAAAATTGAAAGTGCTTTTACCTGACCAAAACTTCATGTTCGTTACAAATCCTGAATCAAAATTAATAGGAGATACATTTTTTGGAGAAATTAATGGATTTGCGGAAGGTAAATTCAATAAAAAGTGTGTAGGTTTAAAAATAACCATTACAGGAAATACAAATCAAAATTCTAGCATAGGAATGATTGAAGTTTTTGCTCAAGATAGATCAATGCTCCCTTCACTAATTTCAGAATTGAGTGAAAGAATAATATATTGGTACTGTAAACGATGTAAGGGGCCTTTAGAAATGGAAGATGTTGAAAAATTATTAAGAAATGAATTAATTAAATGTAGATATTGTGATCATGTGATGAGTAAATTATTATAAATGTTAAAAATCAATTTTTTTTCCATCATATGTATATTCAAATATTTTTTTACAAGCTTCTAAATCATAATCTGGTCTTGGAGAAAACCAGCTTGCACCATCGTTGAATGCGGTTTCAGCCAATAACTCTAATTTTTCTTTAAATTCTTTTTCATCAATTCCCCAATCTTTTATTGTAAGTGGAGTGTCTAACTTTCTCATTAATTCTTGATATTTCTTAACTAGTTTATCAAGATATTCTTCATTACTTGAAGCTTGAATACCCAAATCTTTAGCTAAATCAAGATATCGGTCCGATGTTTTAGCTACATATTGTAAACAATAGGGGATAAAAATCCCACAACCAAGTCCGTGATGTGTTTTAAATATTAATTCCATTGTATGGGCAAAAGCATGATCAAGCGCAGGAGCTGAATTTGACGTTGCAAACGCAGCCATATTTGATGCAATATGCATATAATATTTAGCATCCAAATCTTCAGGATCTATATATGATCTTTCGAAATATTCAAATATTAATTTTATAGCTTTTAAAGCAAATGCTTCCGTATAAGGAGTGCACCAATGCGAAATATATGCATTAGTGGCGTGACTTAATGCGTCAAAACCACTACCTTTAACCAATTTTGGTGGCATTGTTTGAACCATGCTTGTTTCCAAAATTGTGACATGTGGTATGGTTTCCATTGATATAATAGATACCTTTCTAGGTGGGGTGAACGATGTATCTGTAAGCACAGTTGCAGTTGTTGCTTCTGAGCCCGAACCGGACGAAGTTGGAATTGCAACAAACTTAACCTTGTGTAAATTTATAGGTACTAAAGGTTGTACATCATAAAGATCAAGATCTGGTCTCTCAAATAAAATCCAAATTCCTTTTGCTATATCTAAAACTGAGCCCCCACCAACAGCTATGATTAAATCCGCATCAAATTCGTTTAAAGCTTCAACACCTTTTTTGATGTTTTCTATTGGTAGAACTGGTTCGATATTATTCCAAATTTTATATTCAAATTTAGCTCTTTTAAGCACCTTTTCTACTGGACCGCATAACGTTATTGTATGCTTTCCTGTTACTATAAATGCTCTCTTCTTATTTGATAATACATTTAATAAGGTCCTAAATTGATCTTTTATTATTTTATCACCGAAAAAAGTCATGTTTCCTATGAAATAACTCATGTTTCTTCTCGCTTTTTTAGTGCCCAAGGATTGTATAAGACCTCTTGCTACGGGATCTTCAAAATAGTACTTTTTTTTAGCCAATTTTTTCACTATCCCATTATTAATATAAAAAATAATCAAATAAAACGGAATTTAAAGTTTAGTCAAGTTATGATTAAACCAAAGTTTTAATCTTCAAAATAAAATCCCATAAGAATTTCAAATACCCTATTCGCAAGTTCGGGTAATTTCTCTAAAATTAATTTTTCAGTTCTGGAATTTCTAGAATATGCCATGATATAGTATTCTTCATCTTCGTAATTGAATTTTTGAAAATACCCTCTTCCCCCTTTTAATTCAATTTGTAGTTTTTCTGGTGGATTTCCTTGAGCAGCTTGTTTAGCCCAAGTACCAACGAATTGTTGAAATCCTTCATCAGTAATTTTAAGATTTTCTTCGTTGCTAGCGTGTATATCAAGAATTAAAAAATTTGTATCAACGAGAATAACCCCAGAAGAGAAGGTGGCTCTTGCAAACTCTTTTAATATTTTATTAAGCACATCTTCTATCTTTCTAATCTTTCTAAAAGCTCCTGAAAATGAGAATATAATTGACCAATAATCATTAATAGAAGTTTCAAAATATTGAGCTTTTTTTATCGCATCAAAATTTTCTTTAATCTTTTTTACCCTAGAACGAATTCTGGGATCACTTTTAATCTCTGGATCCATTTTATGAATAAAAATAAAAATTTTATCTGGATCTATAGATTGAATTTCGGGTAAATTAAATAAATTCTTATAATATTCAATAGAACTATCCAAATTCTCCATATCTTGAGCATCAACGAAATATAACATTAAGTCTATTTGGCTCAAATATCTATCTGGGTTTTTAAGATAATCCTCTCGATAAATTTGTTGTCCACCATAATCGTAAATATAAAGATCAGAACCTAAAATTCTAATCTTGTTTCTATCAACTCCAACAGTGGCTCTAATATCATAAAGAGCCCTAAATTCTTGTTGTAAGGCTTCTAAATACGAAGTTTTTCCAGCTGCAGCTAGACCCAGCAGAGCGATTTTGCTTGCTTCTTTTGTGGACATTATAAAAATCTCATAAAAATTATGTTAAGATTAATATTATTTCATTTGAAAAAAAGTTGATGGAACTAAGGATAAATATAAAAATCGATAAAAATACAATAATTTATATTAAATTTAATAAAAAACAATTATTAATGAGTTAGAACGAAAATGGGATTAATTTATTCAATTGAATTTGCTCTAAACCAATTAACGGGGTACTATTCCACTAAAGATCCATCAGGATTACTTACTCCCATTCTAGCATTTTCAATTTTAGGAGTAACCGCTTTAAGTATAGTAAATTTATTTAAAAAATATAAAGAAACTCATGAACAATCAACATTGTCATGGGCATTATCATTATTGTTTGTAGAATTAGCTTTAACATTTATAATCATGGAAAATATTAGCTATACTATTTTAGGTCAACCTGATTTTGGCAGAATAATGTCAGTATCGGCAATTAGTTGTATTATTTGTGGAGTTATTACTCTTGATAACTTTGCATTAAGTATGACATACCCAAAGTATAAGAATAAATTAATATTAATTGTGGCAATTTTAGGAATAATATCCATTCTATTAATAATTTATGCAAATATATTAGGACCTCCTTACGCAGAAGTTCGGGGTTTTGTATTAATATATGACCTTAATATTAGCTATTTTATTCTTGCATATGTTATACCTAATTTTTTCGTTGGTCCAATAATTTTCTTCTATTTCGCTTCAAAGATCCGTGAAGAAAATAGACCAAAATCCAATCTATCTTTATGGATGGGAACAGGATTAACTTGCTTTGGATTAGGTTATGTTTTAACATTTATTCCAATTATAGCGATATCTTTATCATTTTTCTTAGCAACTACTATAATAATGTACATCTGCTTTTCTATGCCTGAATGGTTCAAAAATAAGATCGGTTGGGTTACTTAAATCGGAGCTTTAAAATAAAATTCATTCTTTGACAATTTTATTCAACAAAATTATGATAAATCTAATATTTCATTTAAAAAAAGTCGATTTTAATAAAAGTATATATAATAAAATCGATATCTATAAGATATTCCATATTAAATTTAATAAGAAATAATCTAGTAATGGACAAGATAGATAATGGGAATAATTTATTCTATAGAATTTTTTTTCAACCAACTAACGGGGTATGTTTACAATCGTGATCCGTCATTTTTCTTAGTTCCTTATCTTGCTTTAGCAATATTAGGAGTAACCGCTTTAAGTATAGTAAAACTATTTAAAAAATATCAAGTAACTCATGAACAATCAACTCTATCATGGGCATTTTCGTTATTATTTATAGAATTTACTCTAATATTTTTAATTTTAGAAAATATTAGCTATACTACTCTAGGTCAACCCGATTTTGGCAGATTAATGTCAACAATGGCATTTACTTGTGTTATTTGTGGAATTATTACTCTTGATAACTTTGCATTAAGTATGACCTACCCAAAACAAAAGAATAAATTATTAATAATAGTGGCGATTTTAGGAATAATATCCCTCCTATTAGTAATTTTTGCAAATATATCAGGACCTCCATATGCAGAAGTTCAAGGATTTGTATTAAAACTTGATATTTATATTACTATTTTTGTTTTTGCATTTATTATACCGAACTTTTTCGTTGGTCCAATAATCTTCTACTATTTCGCTTTAATGATTCGAGAAGAAAATAGACCAAAATCCAATCTATCTTTATGGATGGGAATAGGATTAACTTGCTTTGGATTAGGCTACGTTTTAACATATATTCCAATCTTAGCAATAGCTTTTTCATTTTTCTTAGCAACTACTATAATAATGTATATCTGCTTTAATATACCTGGATGGTTCAAAAATAGGATCGGTTGGGATTCCTAGTTAGCGGGGGACTTAACTTAATTTCTCTATTTTTTTATAAATATCATCAATTTCTTTTTTTATTAGCTGGTAATCACCTAATTTAAGCCCTTTAATGTTTAATTTTACTTTTAATAATTCGATTTTTTTAATATATCCCTCAATTTTTCGTTTTTTACGAAGTTGGATGAATTCTTTTATTCCTTTTTCCCCTTTTTTGATTAATTCCCGCTCTTCATCATTTAAAATATGTTGGTCTATATATAAATTCTTTAATTTAGTGAGATTCTCCAAACCCTCTATCTCTTTAATTGGGTTACCATAAAGAATTAATTCTTCTAATTGGTGAAGATTTTCTAAACCTTCAATTTTTGAAATCTTATTCTGATAGATAGACAAAAACTTCAATTTGGAAAGGTGTGCTAAACCTTCAATTTTTGAAATTTGGTTGCTATAAAGTGCTAACCATTCCAATTGTAAGAGATTTTCTAATCCTTCTATTTTTTTAATTTTATTTTGGCCAATACTTAAATCTATTAAATGTGAAATTGCATCCAAATTCTCAAGTTTCGAGATTTTACAAAAAGAGAGCTCTAATTGTAGCAATTTTTTAAGATCCTCTAATCCTTCTATCTTTGTTATATTGTGTGTTCCTAAGTATAGCACCTCTAATTGTGGAATAATATCAAATCCCTCTATTTTTTTAAATTGATTTGCGACTAGATATAAATTTTTTAATTTAGATAGTCCCTCCAACCCTTCTGTAGTTTTGATTTCATTATGGCTAATCTCAATTTGCATTAATTCTGATAAATTTTCAAATCCCTCAAATTTTTTTATTTGATTATTATAAAGAGCTATTTTTTTTAGTGTAGTAAGATTGTTTAAACCTTCTATCTTGGAGATGTTGTTTTCATGTAACCTTAATTCTTCTAATTTTGATAGATTGTCCAACCCTTCTATTTTCTTTATTTGATTATAACCAAGGTTTAATATACGTAATTTTGATAAAGAGTTTAAATTATCTATTTTTAAAATTTTATTACGATGAAATTCTAATTTTTCTACTTGTACAAATTTTTTTATTTCCGTAGGGATTTTGTTTAACCCTCTATCATTTAATTTTAATTTAATTACATGCCCCTCTTTATTAACCTCAAAATCTGAACTATATAATTTAAATTTGCTATCTAAATTCTTTATAGCGTCTCTTTCCTCCATACTTTTAATGATTCCAATATCATTCATTAAAAATACCAATAATTGCAATTATTTTATACTTTTTTATTTGGACATTAATGATATAGTAAATAATATTTATAATAAATTCAATTGATTGGGATAAATGGAGTAATAAAGTGGATATCAATGAGATATAATTTAAATTTTTCATAGACTCGCAAAAAAATCAGAAAATTGTCACGAATTTCGTATAGAAATCCTTTTATATAGCTCAAGACATAAATTTTTAACGATATACAACCTTAATAGGGAAATTTAATGAAAAAATAGATCTAATCAAATTGGACCTAATTAGGGAAATCGGAGCTAAAATTGTGAGCCTTACCCTCGTTTCTCATAATTTAACCCCCCCTCTCCCTATATTCCCTATTTTTTCCGAGGGTGGGGCTCATCAAAATTATAATTTAACCTTGATAAATAGCATAAGTTGTAGAAAAATCCCTTTTTTTTAATGCATCCCTTTGAATGAAGACGAAAATTCGCCCCACATCGCCCCATTCCATTTGAGTTTTGTGATCTGAATCAATTTGAAACAACTGTCTCCACTTAATACTCTCCTTGTCTATTCTTGCTTTTTCTGATTCATCTAGATTGGTGTATTTTTCACCACTATGTATCTCTTTCCAAGGAGTTCCCTCAAGACGTAATTGGCAATCTATCTCCATATTATTATCTATTCCATCAGAATATCCAAGCAATCTATGCGTTATAAACATAGGGAGCCTTCTCATTTTATCTTCTTTTCGATTGTAAAATTTCGAAATTTCACTATATAAACTAATATATAAGTCTTCTTCTTTATCTTTTAGTTCGAGATCTTTTAAAATTATTGAACGATATCTAGGAAGATCCTTTTCTTTTGAAAATTTGACTGCACATGCTTTGAAAATACCCGCATCCCAAAGATCCTCACGAATATCAACTAGTTGTTTGGGAGGTGAGATGCGAGAGAGCTGGGAAGAATCCCCATCAAAATATAAAACCTCTGAGACTTCATTATAATTTTCGTCATAAACACAATCATGAACAATGAATCTAATAGTGTCATAAAAAAAATAAAGCATACCAGAAGGTGGAAAGACTTTTTCTTCATCATACTTGGAAAGCTCATATAAATTAAATTGAGCGATAAAGGAAAGAGGGAGATCCTCATTTTTTGGCCAATCCAAGTCCTTGGGTAGATCAGGAGATCCTCCTATTTTTGATGCACCGATTCTAATTTTCTCTTCAGGAACTATTTCTGTCCTAACTCTTATAGAATCTCCTAATAAAGGTAGAATCCTATCCTTTATACTTGAAAATTTTCCAGAGTTAATTAATTTAATAATTTCGGACATTTATGCAATCTTCTTTGGCCATTTCTTTCTATAATCTATAAAAATTGAAAATTTTTATTTCAGATTAAAATGAGCATATTGACAATATTAATATGTTTTTTATTGATAACAGCATTAATAAGAACAAAATGAGAGATTAATGAAAATTAGAGGTGATTGGGATATCACAATCAGAGGACTTCTATAAATTTCTAGCAATTTTTTTACAGCGATATTTTTACCAAATGACATCAGATATAATTTCTATTATAATGTTTGTTCTCGTTGGATTAGTTGTTGTTTCAATTCCTGTTGTTTATTATGCATTTAAATTACAAGGGTTTGTTAAATATTCCAAAATGTGGAAACCGTGGAAAAAATTAGCATTTGGTTGGGCTTTAACAACCGTTGCAGGGATAGTAGGTCTGACAATTATTTTTATTATTTTTTATTTTACAGATTTAATTAAACAAGTTATTGTTCCATTAACAATTCTGGGAATAATTCTTTCCCCTCTAGTCATCATTATTTTGGTAATAATTATTATGACTATTGATGGAATACGTTCTTTTTATAAAAAAGCACAAGTTTCAGTTAATCCAGAACAGGAAATAAAGAAATTACGTTATATATTTTCAATTCATAATGAAGTTGGTGTGACTATATATCAAAGAAAATTGGGAGAGTGGGAATTGGAAACGGATTTGATAGGAGGATTTTTAACTGCAATACAAAGTTTCAGTTCCGAAATCAAAAAAAAGAGGACTTCCATGCGAAAAATGGAATATAAGGATTTTGAAATTATTATAGAACGTGGAAAATATGCATTTTTTGCTATTTTTATTGATGGAACCGAATCTTACTGGATACGGGATAAACTCAGTCTGTTTTCAAAGGAATTTGAAAATCTATTCGAAGAATATTTAAAAGTTTGGACTGGTGAATTAACTGTGTTCGAACAATCTGAAAAAAACGAATTTTTAATTAATAGAATCTTTGAATTATATAGAATATGAGTTTAATGAATTAATTAAAAGAAAATATGGAACGAAATTGTATATAAAAGATCTTATTAGCTTGATTAATTTTAACGTATTTATTATCTTTTTCACTCCGTTTTAATAATCATTTTTTGAAGAACATTATAGTATTCAAAATTTTCAATAATATCATTTGAAATTTACTTATTATCAAAAATGAGAAAAACAAACAATTAAAATTAAATTAGAACCCTTATCACTAAATCTTAAAACTTTTTTACAGAAAAGATGAAATTTTTCCTTTACAAGAATAAGTAAAATTCATTTTACTTAAGATTTTTTAAATTCCGATGAATTATATAAATACAATATGAATTAATATATTGATTTTATATCAATCGGTGAATCAAATGATCTCATTTGGAGATAAAGTTTATTCATTTATCCTTACCGAAACTGGTTATATTGCTTCAGTTTATGGTCCTGAATTTTTTATTTTGGGATATATTGCGGATATAATTTGGGCTTCTTTATTTATTGCTTTAATTATTTTAATATTGAAAACTAAATTAACCTATGTTGAAGGATTTAGGAACAATTTTCTTATTGGAATTATATTATTATTGTTAGAATCCCTAGTATGGATTTTAAACTTAAGAATTTTTTTTGTTTCGTTTGCTGAAAATCAAGGTCCTGCAAGTCTAATTATGGCTTCTCTTTATATATCTGCTGGTTATTTTCTGATTCGTGGTTTATTAAAGCTAAATAATTATCTTGATACAATCATTGGAACTAAAGAACAAAGAAACAATTTAAATGCACTAATTTTTGCAATTATAATAACAGCTACTTATCAAGTTTCTGATACACTGGTTCATGGTGTTAATCCCCTTGGAATACCAAGTATAATATTAACTTCGACTATATTCATTTCTCAATTGTATATTTCTATATACTCATTTTATTTGCACCGTGATATGAAAGATCTTAAAATAAATATGATGTTATATTTCGGAATCGGTTTTCTCTTTCTAGTTCTCATAATAGCATTTGGAAGTATTTTTGAATTTGATACATCTCTTTATCTTACAAGTATCGGTTATACCTATTTAGGTTTTCAGGTATTTTTAATTCTTGGATATCTTGACTTTAAAAATCGAATTTCAAAAATTAAAACTGAAATTTAAGAAGTTTACAAATGAAATATTCGAGAAGAAAAATAGTACAGTATATTCTGAAGAGCTTTAATATAATCTATTTTCAATAATATCATTTAATTTTTTCCCATAATTCCACAATTTTTAAGTAAAATTCTTTTTACTTAAGATTTTAAAAATCGATGAAATATAATAATAAAATGAATTTAAATTGATAATTCTACATTAATCAGGTAGTATTAAATGATAATTGGATTTGGTGATACTGTTTATGCAGTTGATCTTCTAGACACAGGCCTTGCTATTTATAGTTATAGTCCTTTATATTATATTTTGAGAGATATTTCGCATATAATCTGGGCTTGTTTATTTATTGCTTTATTTATTATAATAATTAAGACTAAATTAACTCATGTTGAAGGATTTAGGAAAAATTTCCTTATTGGAGTCATATTATTATTGCTAGCATCCTCAGTATGGGTCATTTTTTTAAGATTTTTTTTTCATTTGTACTATCAATTGATAAATCTTGTTAATCTAATTATGGCTGTATTTTTTATTACTTCTGCATATTTCCTCATTCGTGGTTTATTAAAGCTAAATAATTATCTTGATTCAATAATTGGGACTAAAGAAAAAAGAAATAATTTAAGAGCATTAATTATTTCAATTATAATCGCCGCTATTTATCAAGTTTATTATGTACTAGTGAGTGGTCTTACTTTCGCTATATTTACAAATATAATATTAATGTTAGCTATATTTACTTCTCAATTGTATATTTCTATATACTCGTTTTATTTACATCCAAATTTTAAAGATCTCAAAATAAATATGATGTTATACTTCGGAATCGGATTTCTCTTTCTAGTTCTCATATTAACATTTGGACAAATTTTTGCACTTAACGTGTCTTTAAATTTTACAAGTATCAATTTTTCCTTTTTGGCCTTTCAGTCATTTTTAATTCTTGGATATGTTGACTTTAAAAATCGAATTTCAAAAATCAAAGCTGAAATTTAAGAAGTTTTCAAAGAAAATTTGAGAAAAGAAAAATACTCCCTCTTTAATTCATCTCTTTTTCAAAATAATTCATCATTTTTTGATAAATTTGGGTTTTTTCGGGATTAGAGCTAGAATTCTGTAATTTTTTTATGATATAATATGGCATAGATTTAGCCAGATAATTAAATTTTGGATTTCTATCGACAATTAATCTACCCTCGGCGTCTATACCATTAGCTTCGATACCATCCACTCTTATATTAGTTTTAATCACCTTTAGAACTTGAGAAGCTAAATGTGAGACTAAGACCGTACACGAATTATTTGATTCTCCTAACATTTCTAATATACTGCCAATAACTTTGGCAGCTGCGCCAGGCTCAGTTATTGCTTCTAACTCATCCACTAGAACTAATTTCTCCTTTTTAGAAATAATTATATCAGTAAAATTCTTTACGCTGGATTCAAACGCACCCGAGGAATTACTACCCTGGCTTTTTGAAAAGAAAAATAATTCGTTGAAGAGGCCAATATTAACAGCCTGTGCAGCAACAGGCAGTCCCATCTGTGCCATGATAGTAATTTGTGCAATAGTCTGAAGAAGCGTAGTTTTTCCACCAGAATTGGCCCCGGTTAAAATGATTAAGTTATTTTTTATATCAATTCTATTTTCAAAGATAACTGGAATATTACCGACATGATAATTAATTTGTTTAATTTCAATATTTTGTTCATGCTTAAGAAATAGATTAATTCCTCCTTCAAAACTCAATCCTAGTTTATCCTCAACAAAATTTGGATAAGTTAAATTATAATCTTTCATTATTGATGAAATTGCCAATAATTCATCTAATTCGAATAAAATATTCAAAAGTTTTGCTACTAATGGCTTTACTGCACTCAAGTTTTTAGCAAGTTGAGTTAGAATTTCAAATTTTAGGATTTTTTCTCGTCTTATTAGGTTATTCTTTAGCTTTTCAAGGATGAAATTGTCAGCTTCAATAGGAAAATTCATATCATTAGGATATAGTTCAAAAACAATCGAACTTTCCGGTGCTTCAAGGTTTAATCTTTCAATTAATTTTTCTCGAGCTTCCATTAGTATTTCCTCAATAATCCCCGCAATATCTAAAGGTAAAAACTCCATTAACGCATTTAAAGAGATTGAATTCGAGTCGTCAACTGATTTTAATAAATTAAAAATTTGACCTCCTTCTAAAACTGCTTTAGATTTTTTTATCTCATTTTCTATCGATTCATTAATTTCTATTTCTTGATCTGCAATAATTCCATCAAAACTATTCACAATTTTTAAAGCTTCATCATATTCTGGGTAATTTTCCTCTTTAATTTCACCATCTTTATCAATTTTTGCTAGGTTTAGTATAAGACCTTTTAATAATTCCATACTAATATCTTTAAATCCCTCCAAGGTTTCCTCGTCTTGCTTTAATTCTTGTTTTAAAATCTTAAATAGCTTATAACCTGCAATCAGAATATTATAATTGACTCCTAAAAAATCACAAATAACCGATTCAGGCAATAAATCAGTAACTGAAAATTCATTAATATCTAAAAAAATAGCATTTTTAATTTGATCAGTAAAAGAATTATTATTATAATCATTCGATATAAAAATTACAAGATCAAATGAATTTAAATAATCTAGAACTTTCTCACTTAGCGATTCTATTAATAATAATTTACAATATTTTTCAATATCGAGCTCTATTAATTCATTATACTGCTTTTTATTATCAGTTACGATAATTCGATGTAGTAAGAGTTTATCTTTAAAAGTCTGAGGTTTAAATGGTTTAATTTTTTTTAGTAAAATTTTGATTTTTTCTATTGTTTCTTCATTAATTTTATTCAGTTTTGAAAGTCTATTTCGATAATTTTCTAATCTAGATTTAATTATGTTTAATTTGGTAGCGGGTAATGGATACATAAGTGAAAATTTATCTTTAATATATTGGGTTTGGGCATAAGATTTTAAAATTTCAATAATTCTATCATAGACTTTTAAAATGTCATCAGTCATCAAAATCTGGTTTGTGTAATTTGTATAAACTCCAGATTCATCATCTGAATGAAATTCTTGAATAATCTTAAGAGCCATTTTTTGCCCAATACCTTTTATCGATGAAATTTCACTAATTCTCGCTTCAGAAATCGCATTGATAACATTTTCTTCAGTTAAAAAATGATTAATTAATTTTTCAGAAATCTTGGGTCCTAATCCTTGTATTGATTGTATGATCCTTTGTTTTTGTATTACACCATTTTTCAAGCTATTTCACACTACAAAAATTATTTTAGGGAATAATGAGAATTATGTCGGAATATAACCTTTTGAATTTAAACAGAAATCAATTAAAATACATAAATTATTGAAGAAATAAAAAAAGATTAAGGGTGTGTTTTAAAAATGAAAAAAGTAGCTTGATCTTTAATAAAAATCGTTAAATGATTGATTTGAATAGAATATATTAGAATCTTCTAATCCTAATTATAAAAACTTAAAAATAAACATTACACTAATTGATTGAATGGGATTATAAAAATTATTGAAAATGATTTAAGTTGTAATAAAAAGGGACAAAAAATGAGCTACACTATCCAGGATGTTAAATTTAAATGCCAAAAATGTGATTTTGAATTTAGAGAAAAGAAAAAATTAATTTTCTCAAATTCAGCAGTTCGAAAAAGACCTATATTTAAAGCAAATTGTCCAAAATGTGGGAATATTTGTGTTAATAGCAGTTATCCTTCTAGTTGATTGAAATGTCTTTTTTATAGATTAAAGTGAGTTTTTCATAAATCTAATTTCATTAATTTCTGATATTCCTCAATATGGAGACTGTTGAAATCATCAAAATAATAGCCATCCTCCTCTTTGGACAGCACTATTACATGAACCTGATTACCAATTTGACTCACTTTAGCAATTACAGAATCCCATTGGATATAAAATGGAGGTTTTCGGATTTCTTCAACTTCGGTTACATCAGCGATTTTTTTTAGCTCATTTTGGCGAAGTCTCGATAATGTCTTTATTTTTTCTTCTGTAAGTGGTAAAAAAATTCTCCTATTTGCATTATTAAATACACTCGCCATTAGATCAAAGTCATTATTTCTAATTGCTTTTATTACAATATTTGCTACTTCTCGTGGGCTTTTCATATGTATTTCCTCTGATAGAGTTAATATAAAAAAATAACAATAAGTTCCTATTTATAAAAACTTAAAAGTAAATCTTAAACTTAGTTATAACGAAAAATGAGAGGATTATTTTGAGAAAAATATTATTTAAAGGTATTTTAAGAGGTACAGCAACTTCAAATAAGATTGGATCAATCTTTGTTATTAAATTAGATGAAAAAATAGAAGGTTTACCCAAAGAATTTGTGGTTTTTAATACTTATATGGGATCTGATTCTAGGAGTCCAATGGGTACTTTAAAGAATGCTATGGCTACACCTATAAGAATAGGCGATAAAATAATTGTAGAAGGTGAAATTATTCAAGAATTTAAAGGAAAAGAAGCATTAGAATATATAAGAATGGATGCTAAGCATGTCTATAATGAAACATTAAAATATGGATTTTAAGAAAAAAAATTGATTCTATTAAGTCTATTCTTCTTCTTTAATTGGGGCAAGGGTGAGTTTAAATTTTGCAGGGTCAAATTTCTTTCCCAAATCTTTTAAAGAAATTGTTTTGCTGTTTGTAACTTTAATATCACATAAATCAAATGCTACACAAGCATTAACAAATGCAGATACGAAATTTCTATTCTTATCTAATTCTTTTGATATCTCATCTATTGTAAGATCTCCCTTCGTTTTCAAAATAGCAAAAAGTTCTTCTAAAAATAATTTTGCTTCTCTAATGTAATTATCTGTTTTTCTAGAACCCATTTTAAAACCTCTTTTTTAATGATAAAACTTCGAAAGGAAGCAAAGTCACATAAACATTTATAAGTAACTGACTATATAAATATATTTACACGCATGCATGCGTGCGTAAAATAAACATGAAAATGTGAAAAATATAGTTATTGAAAAAAAGAGATCGGGAGTAATTATGATGTTTAATGTGATGACATTGAATGACAAGTATATTAGAAAGATTATTTATGAGGCTAATCATTTATATAACAAATATGATTTAGATAAGAATATAATTCCAGTTGCATTAGATATTTCAATTAGATATATTAAAAATTCGATTCCATCAGAACCAAGAGAAAAAGATGTACTATATTGTGCGGCATATTTTATTGCAATTAGACATCCATTCTCACATCCTTCTAATGTAACAAGAGATGGCTTTGCAGATCAATTTAATATAAAGACAACGAGCTTAGATTGGTATATAAATAGAATATTGACCGAATTAAATTTCATTCGCATTCATGATCTTCAGACAATCCCTTATTTCATTGATCCGACCTCATTAATTTATACAGTGACAATATCAATAATTCATTCTAATTTAAGTGAAAATCTGATAAATGCTATAATATACAAAAAGCTGCCTGATGTCAATATACTAGTAGATAAAATTACAGGGATTCTTGTAGATAGACTTAAGATCTTGCCAGAAATCTTTAAAAGAAGCCTAAGAGGTTTAGTCCTTGATATTATAAGAGGTGAAATAAAGAATCTAAGGTTATAATATAATCGGAGGAATTATTTGGAGTATTTCGGAAAGAAATTTTTATTTAAAGTAATTGTAGAAACATTAAACGATTTAAAATTGAGAAATCAAGCATTTATAAATGCTAGAAAAATCCGAAATATTATTGAAAGAAAATTAAATCGCACTATCTCATCGAATTTATTAAGTCGTTTTATTTCAATAAGTTTAGATTGGTTAGTTGCTTCTGAATACTTAGTTTTAATAAAAAAAACCAGTCCAAAAAAATATAAGATCCCAGATCAGTTCCTTATTAACTCTAAAAATATAAAAATATATTTTTAAAACCCATATTCTTAAGTAAATTCTCTAATCTCTATATTTTTTTAAATTTTTTTTATTGAAAAATACAAATTTATTTTCCACTAGTTTCAATTTTTTTAGTTTTTTTGGAAAGGGCGCTATTTTGAGATCAATTCGATAAAAGCGTGCATTTGGGTATTATCTGGATGATGCTAAGGTATATTATATAATTATGAAATTCAAAAAAATAAGAAAAAAAATTGCGATTTTAACTATTACCGATACAATAATGAATTTAAATAAAGTGGACCAATTTTATATATTAGGAAATTTTTAATTTCTTTACCAAAAAATTGTATTTTTTACAATTGAAAGGTGTAAATTTTTGGTGACCGCAAAAGAAAATCCAACAATAGACGACGTGAATAGGCCCCAGCCAATTGGAGTAACCGCCCCTCCGGCTTGTTTCCAAGATGGGACCACTTTTAGAAAAACTAACATGGATTGTATTTTGTGTGATTATTTCGAAGATTGTAAAAAGGTAAAATATACTTAATTAACTAATTTTTCAAAAATAGTTCCGATTTTTTGAGAATACAAGCCATTTATTATTCTATTTGTTTAATTGCTGATTCTGTCCAAATTGTTAATCTACCTGGGTGTCCACCTGGAGCTAATTTTTCTGCATTTAAATATTCCACATAAGAAATATCTACCCCTTGGATATTTCTAGCACCTTTCAGTATATCCTTATTTAAGCTTGAAATTACAATCAGTATACTTTTCTTTCTTTTATATTTACGCCCTCTCATTTTTCCCTTTCCAGCACGAATTTTCTTAGTAGATGCTCTTACGATATCAGGGTAAATTTTCAAATTTTTAAATATTTCAATAATTTCTTTAGTTTTTGAAACATCTTCTAGCTCATCAGAAACTACAATAGGCAATTTTAAGCCTTCTTCAAATTGATGTCCCCTAAGTCGGACCAACGTTTCATTTGCTGTTGCGGCAATTGCCGATTTAATAGCTAATTTTCGTTCTTTTTTATTAATTTTTTCTTTTATATTTTTCCAAACTTTAGGTGGGAAAGCTGCACGACCGCCTACAACCATAGGAACAAAGGCACCTTGATCAACTTTCCTTGTTCCACCGCCTCTAATTCTCGGAACTCGTGCCCTTCCAAAACCAGATCCTCTCGAAACAGCTGTATTTCTAGTTCCAGCTAGAGGATCCCGTCCTTGGGGTTGTTTCCTATTCGCACTAGATGCTATTACTGCTCTACGGATGAGATCTGGACGATAGACGGTTTGAAAAGTTGAGGGTAAGGAAATATCTCTTATTTTTTTTCCATCTAATCCCAAAACATCAACTTTGGTTTCCATAATTTTGCACTTTTTCTTTATTTTCCTTGCTTAGATTGTGTGGAAATGTATGAAATATCTGGAACTGCTTCAAGATGTGGTTTAGGTCGTAGTGCATAACGCATTTTAATTAAACGTTTGCAAGGACCGGGAACAGATCCCTCTAAAAGGATATAATCTCCTTTAATTAAGCCGTATCTTACAAATCCGCCTTCGGGGTTGATTTCCTTCGGATCTGAACCAATTTTTAAAATTCGTTTATTATATTCGACTCGTTGGTGAAATCCCATTTGTCCAGCACGAGCAACTGTGTAGGGCACACGAGAAGGTTTCCATGCGCCAATTGCTCCCACAGCTCTTCGTGCTTTCCGAGATTTTCGCGGTAAGATTTTAATTCCAAACCGTTTCACAGGACCTTGGAAGCCTTTTCCCTTTGAAACGGCTGCAGTATCAATAAATTGCCCTTCTTTAAATACATCAAATGCTCTAATTTCATTTCCAAGCATATCTTTAGAATATTTTATAAGTTCTTCATAGTTTCCCGCAATAGCTTTAATTTCCATTAAATCTGGTTTCTTTTTTGGAATTGCAGCCAAACGGGGTTGTGTATATGCTAATAATCGTAATTGTAATAACTTAGAATCCTTATAAGGTTCTAATTTCTCCTCAAATTCTAATAATGATTTATCAGTATCATATTCTTTTGGTAGAGAAAAATTTCTGGATAAATCTTCATTTAATTCTCCAGCCCAAGCCTCCCCAATGGCTTTTAACCCATATTCGGTTAATTTATACGCTTTTATTGCACATATGGAAATAGGAGGTGTGTCAATAACAGTAACCGCCCTTGAAACTTCTTGTCCAAAATTTGGGTCTGTTTTTCTGTTTTCTACATATATTAAATGTGTCATGCCAGCTTTATATCCCATAAATCCTAAAATAGTCGGTGTTGTACTTTCAATTTTTGACCAAGATTTAACTCTGGCATTTGGATTACGAGCTCTTTTTCTAGGTCTGTAAGATAATGACCCATGTCTTGGTGCATGTTGCTTTCTATGTCCCATTTGTTACATATCCTACTTTAATCATTAATTTTTTATGTTTCATTGGTTTCCTAGTATGAAGGTTTGATAATATTTCATTTAAATAATAGATTCTAATAAATAAGAATAAATTGTTTAATGTATAATGAATGATTTACTTTTTAAAAATTTAACTTAATAAAAAAAGAAAGAAATTTGGATTTATTTTCTCTTTCTCTTTATTACTACGACCATTATTACTACTATAATGACTGTTACACCTATTCCCAAAATGATCCATATGGTATTTGATTCTGGCTGTTGTAAAGCTAAGAGTAGAATTAAGGGATTTGGAGGTTCTTCTGAAGTTTTCATGGAATAAAAGAAAACCCTTTGAGCTGCTCCGGCAGCAAAGTATGAACCATTCTTATTAATTGCAACAGATAATACATCTTGTCCTGCCATTGTTGAAGTTTTAAATATTGGACTTGAACTGGAATTTTTGAATACATAAACATCTCCATTATCATTTCCAGTTACTATATACTGACCATCTGCTGAAATATCTACTGAACGGATAGGAGCTCCTGTAGAATAAGACCATCCTAGCCCTGTCTTATTACGTAGTTGGATTTGTCCACTTGCATATCCAAAAACAATATTTTCTCCATCTGCTGAAATTGCTACTGAAACGGCATCAAAAGCGGTTCCATAATCCCATACGGGAGTCGAACTAGTATTTTCAAAAAAATAAATCCTCACGTTATCAGTACTCGCAGCTATATATCTACCATCTGCTGACATTGCTACCGAAAGAACATCACCATTAGTCGTATAATTCCAAATTGGTGTCGAACTGTCTTTATCAAAGAGTGTAACATTATTATTGTCATCTCCAGTAACAAAATATTTTCCATTCTCAGAAATATCTACATCCTGAACTCGATCATCTGCATCATAGCTCCAAATAAAATTCTCATTAAGAATTTCATATAACATAATTTGCCCATTAGTGTCTCCTGCAACAACATAGTTTCCATCTTCTGAAATCTTAATTGAATAGCCATCATATGTTGTATTTCGCCACATCTCTTGATCGGTTCTATTAAGAAGTACTACATCTGATGTATCATCTGCTGCTGCAATATATACACCGTCTGCTGAAATATCCACATCATTGATATACCCTAGAGTTCCTCCAACATCGTAACTCCATAAAAAATTATGAGTGCTGTTAAATAGAAAAACATCTCTAGATGCAAAGCCACTATAGCCACCAGCAGCTATATAGGTGCCATTTGCCGAAATTGCCACCGAATAAGGGGCCTCACTCATAAGATAAACCCATAAATTCTCATAGCTTGCAGAAGTTGAAAGTTTATTTTTTAAACTAGAACTAATTATTGGTATATTCCAAACTGGCTTGCAATTATTTAATGAGGATAGAGAGACTACAGAAGTCATTGCTAGAATTGTGAATAAAGAGACTAAAAGTAGAGTTTTTAATTTAAATTTCATTAATTTAAACACCTTTGCAATGAAAAAATATCTTCTTTTTGTATTAAAGTAGGTTACTAATATTTATTGTATATTTAAATCTTTTTATCCCCTTTTTCTTCATATTATATACATTAATACCTTTGATTCTTTAGTAAAAAGAATTAATATGGTTGTTTTACATATTAAAATACTAATATGAAACCATAATTACTAGATTTTTGACTAAATATATTAACTTAAAATTTGCACTAAAACGTTCCTTGATCTTGGTCCATCGAATTCAGCAAAAAATATAGATTGCCACGTTCCAAGTTTTAAATTTCCTTTTAATAAAGGTATAGTTTCGGAGGGTCCTATAAAAGAAGCTTTAATATGACTATGTGCATTGCCGCCATGTCTATATCCGGCACTTATTGGAATCCATTTTTTTAAAGAATTTATCATATCTGTCATCAATCTACTTTCGGCTTCATTGATAATAATAGCAGCAGTCGTGTGGCGTGTGTAAATAAGAACAATTCCATCCGAAATTTTCGACTTGTTAATCACTTTTTGTACTTCCGATGTAATGTCAACTAATTCAATTTGATCATTACTCCTAATTTTTATCTCATCATAAAATACATTCATATCAATCAATATCCTTCTTATAGCAATTTTTCAATTCTATTTGTTTTATTCACCCATTATTGTTAATGTTATTTTGCGATTCCTTGGTTTTTCGTCAAATTCGCAAAAAATTATTTGTTCCCACGTTCCTAAGAGTAGTTTCTGATTTTTAAATGGGAAGGTTTGACTTGTCTTAACGAGAAAGCTTCTTACATGTCCAGCTCCATTATGATCTCCCCAAGTTCTGTGATGTTTATAATCTCTATCATAAGGAATTATTTTTTCAAGAAATTCTTCAATATCACTTTTAACTAGACCTGGTTCGTATTCTAAAGTAGAAATTGCTCCTGTAGAACCCCCAACATGCACATTTACGATACCATCGTTAATTCCGCTTTTTTTAATAGCCTTTCCTATATCTGAAGTAATATCAATTAGATCACAATATGCTTTTGTCTTTAAATTAATAATATCAAAAATTACCGTCATAATTTCTTTTTAGATATTGAGTTTTATTTAATTTTTGTAAAAATTACTAGATGAAATAGCTTTATTCTCTTATCATAGTTAAAAGCATTTTATATTTTTTTAGCGCTTTTAAGGCATGAGGTTCATTAGCTGGCATTATAATCATTTCACCCTCCTTCAAGTGAATAGGTCTGCCAGAGATAGTAATTTCTACCTCACCTTCAAGTACTTGGACCATAGCATCATAAGGTGCTGTATGCTCGCTTAAACCTTGTCCTTCATCAAATGCAAAAAGAGTAACAGTGCCAACTTTTTTATCAATAAGAGCTCGACTAACAACAGAACCTTTTTGATAATCTATAAGATCCATTAATTTTACTTTTTCTTGTGTCATTATTCAATCAACAACTTACCCAATTCTCTTAATTTATCAAGACCCCTAATTTCTGTGGGAAATAGAGGTATATTTACTAAGGTGAAATCCTCTGCATAAATGTCTTTAATTTCAACTAAATTTCTTTGTTGCATTTCACGTCTTGAGGAACAAAAACTGCAATCCAGATTTTCGGGAAATAATTGATTTATAATTATTGCAGAGCTTGGAATCTCTACTTCATATAAATTTGATAATAGTCTTTCAGTTTCATAAATTGCCATCATTTCAGATATCATTACAATAACAAAAGAAGTTTTTTTAGGATCTGTCAATTCTTTATTAGCATTCTCGATTACTTCTTTTAATTTTTTCATTTGATCTAATCCATCTTCTTTATAATCCTCTCTTTTTAAAAATGCTTTCATTTTACCCCAAATCTGCCCCATTTTTAGGCGGAATGTAATCAATTTCCCAAAAAAACTATCTAATAAGGTAGGTAAATGAAGCAGTCTTAGTGTATGACCCGTAGGAGCTGTATCAAAGACTATTTTATCATATTCAGGTGTAGTTTCTATGAATTCAAGAACTTTGGAAAAAGCAAGCGTTTCATCTGTGCCAGGTGGAGTCATCGATTGTAAATCATCGAGTCCTTCCATCATAAATCCAACTTCTTTAGGGATTTCCACATCAGATTCTTGCATTGTCTTCTGATATTTTGAATATTCTTTCTTTGGATCCATTTCAAAGCCATATAACCCCTTCACTCCTTTTATTGGAACGATCTCGCCACCGCTTAAATCTTGATCAAAACTATCACTTAATGAATGTGCGGGGTCTGTGGATAAAATAAGAACTTCTTTTTTAAGATTTTCAGCCATCCAGACCGATGTCGCAGCAGAACAGCTAGTTTTACCAACTCCGCCTTTACCTCCAAATAATAGGAAGCGTAAACTTTTCTGTTTCACTAAATTTTTAAGGGACATTTTCTTTTACCTACTAAATAAATAAATTAGATTTACATTTTGGTATAATATTATATGTTAATTTTAATAAAAATATGATTTTATTGATAAAAGAACATAAAAAAAATCATTGTTCCTAGAATAGCTATTAGAATAATCAGCCAATATTCATATTTATAACGCCATAACCCGATTAATAAACACCCAAAACCGGCAGCATAAAGAATATAGAAAGCTAATCTATCATATATTGTCACATTATATCCAACGAGAGACCCAAAGATGTTATAAGAAGCGACTGGAACAAAAGGATAAGTACCTTGCCAGAAAGAGATTAATAGAAAAAATACGACACATATAAAAACTAAAAAGCCAAAAAAACCTATGCCATCTACTCTGGGCTCCCCTTCCTTCAGCTCGACTTCCTCTTCTTCTTCTTCCTCCTCCTCCTCATCTAATTCTTCATCTTCTTCCTCTTCATCAATATCTTCTTCTTCAGAAAGTTCCGATTCCTCATCTTTTGAGTCTTTAGGCTCATTCAAAGTTAAATTTCATCCTTTCAAAATGTAAAAATATTTTATAATGTTAATATGGAGAAATTATTTTAACTGTTTTCTCTCATGTTGAAAAAGATAAAATAATTTAATTGAGGGCTAATTTTGGTCAATAAAGAAAAATGTAAATTGACAGCTGCGAGAGCTGCTGTTGAATATATTAAAGATAATCAAATTGTTGGTATCGGGTCGGGTTCTACTATAGCTCATGCAATCCATTGTTTAGGAGAAAAAATCCAAAGTACAGGAATAAAAATTATGGCAGTTCCCACCTCATATCAATCTGCTATGCTATTAACAGAATATAACATTCCAATTACTACTTTAAATGAGCATCCAGTTCTAGATATCGCGATCGATGGAACTGATGAGGTGGACCCAAATTTTAATCTTATAAAAGGTGGAGGTGCGGCGTTAACTCAAGAAAAAATAATTGATTCTGCTGCCAAGAAATTAATAATAATTGCTGATGAATCTAAAAAAGTCAAATTTTTGGGGGAAAAGACCGCTTTACCGATAGAAGTTATTCCCATGGCACTTAAAACAGTAACAAATAAGATAAAAGAATTGACTACTGAGATAAAACTACGGATGGCGGTTAAGAAATTAGGACCTGTAGTAACTGATAATGGTAATTTCATTATAGACGCTCGTTTTTCAAAAATTAAAGATCCAGAATCACTTGAGAAAGAATTAAACGTTATTCCAGGTGTTGTTGAGAACGGATTATTCGTAAATATGACAGATATTGTAATAATTGGTCAAGAAGATAAAGTGGAAATTTTAGAGAAAAAATAAGTTGAAAATGGCGGACTCGCTGGGATTTGAACCCAGGATTCCAAACTTAGGAGGCTTGTGCCTTATCCATACTAGGATCAGAGTTTTCTACTCACTGGATCTTGCTAGGCTACGAGTCCTTCTTTTCTATTATTTGTAATAATATTAATCAAGATTTAAAAATTTTTTATAAGGTATATTCTTATTGAATATAAATGCAATCAAAAATTAAAATAATTCTAGCTACTGAAAAACATCTCGAATCAATAGATGAGATGTATAAGGCATGTATAAATGATTTAAATGATAAAGGGTTACTCCAATGGGATGAAACATACCCCAATAGAGAATTCTTTCTAAAATGGATAAATAATAAAGAATTATATATTTTAATGACCGAATCAAAAATAATTGGAGCTGTTGCATTAAATGAAGAACAAGCTCCTGAATGGAACTCAGTAAAATGGAAAAATAAGAAGGGCAGAGATCTTGTAATTCATGCCCTTGCAATACATCCTGACTTTCAAAATAATGGATATGGAAAAATAATTTATAATTTCTGTGAAGATTTTGCAATTAAAAATACTTATAATGGAATACGTTTAGATGCCTTTTCTGAGAATAAAAATGCATTAGAATTTTATAAGAGAAAGGGATTTGAGAAAACAGGAGAAGTTTATTTTACATTTAAACCTAAAGGGCACCAATGTTATTTTTGTTTTGAAAAAATTTTTGATAATAAAGAATAAAAACTCTAGAATCTTATTAATTTAAAATTATCTAATTAATTTTGATTTTTGATAAGAGCATAGAACCATGTTACATTCATTATTTATTTTAAGGGATAACGGCGTTTGGGTTTACTACAACCATTATTTTTTGAAAAGAGTTTAGCCCCAAAATCAAGGAAATCCAAAAAAGCATAAAAAAAGTTTCCCAAACCACAATACCAAAAAATCAAAAATCGTTCACACTTTAAAAATTTTGAGATTTTCATAAAACGAATTAGAAAAAAAGAGATAAAAGAAAAGTAAAAAAATTTAGAATTTCAAAAATAGATATTCAACAAGTAGCAATAATTTCATAATTTGTCGGTATTTAACAACAGTCCTTCTACTACATTTATGTTTCTTCACTAAAGCACTAGCTTTAACATTCTTATTATTCTTTATTATGTCATGACAATCCTTCATTAATTCCAAAACATTTGACTTTTTTCCCATTCTTCCGTTTAAAGTGTTAAACTTTATTTTGAAATCATCCTTCAAAATCTTGTGCAAATAGCCATAACTTACATCATGTTTTTCAGCAAACTTAACCCAATGTTTTTTCTCATTTGGAATTTCCTTCAATTTATGCTGTTTATTTACTTTTGTATTTAACTTTATTTCTATATCGTTAAAAAGTTCTTTTCTTTGTTCCTTTGATAACCTTTTCGACTTAGAATAATTTAGACCTCTAAATTTCTTTTTAGGAAAATAATTCTTTCGAATTGTTGAAATGTATGCTTCTGAAGTTTCAAATTGCTCTGCAAATTCTTTTTGATTTAGTTCTAAGCCATTATCTAAAATCCTTTGTAGTTCTTTGATTATTTCCTCATTTTTATTATCCTCAGTAAATTGATTATGATATCTCTTTTTGATATAATTGTTGTAATGGTTTATATAATCGAAATTATGCTCATTTAGAAAATAATGTGTTATTGCCTTAGTTCTCCTATCCTTGAATAAAACTTTGGTTTGCCATTTCCAAGAAGCATAAATCTGTTTTGTATTTTGTAACTTATCATAACTCTTTCGCATAGTCCTACTAACCTCTTTGTAAGTTGTATGCCCCATTAAAGCTATTGCCTCATCTGGATTCAAATGATGTTTGTGAAAATCTGAACCAATAACATACCTAATGTCATGATAATTCACCCATTTCTTTGATTGTTTAATTAATTCCTTTGGTTTAAAATTGAAATATCTCAAAAATTCATCTAATTCCTCAGATATTGCGTAATCTGTTAAGTAATATTTCTTTGAAACCTCCCGTAAATACACGTTTAAACTGTTTTCATACATTGCTTGTTCTAACTTAAATGGAGAAAATATTACATGCCTTATCTGAATCTTTGGGTTTAATTTTCCATTGATATACCTAATTCTATTTCTTGTTTTCATGGTAACAAAGCCCAATAATTTCAATAACAAGATTAATTTGTATTCAAAGCCCTGAGGTTTAAATTCCTGAAACCTAGCCCTCGATTTACATTGAATGTTGCCATTTTTCAAAGAATCAATGTAATATCTAATTTCCTTAAGAATGTTTCTTATAACCGGATGAATGTAAGAAAATTTCAATCCTCTTGGTTTTTTCTTATAAGAGATTACCCAATCATCTTTTTTCAAAAACCATAATTCTTTCTCATCAAATCTTAATTCGTTTATCAATTGTTCCTTAGTGTAAATATTCTCCCATTTTAACCGGCAAATTTCAATCCTTCTACTACAAAAAGCCAAATTCATCATGAATGAAGCTAAATGTAACAAAGTTTTCAAATGAATCCCGCGTACAGTTTTTTGATCCTTGCTTTTCTTTAGTTCAATTTCCGATTTATGAGCTAAATAGTCATCAAAGATACAATTTAGAGTTTTCATCAATAAATTTAGATTGTGATATTCTCTTTGTTTTCCAGATTCATCAATGTCATAAGGTAATTCAAAACCCTTCATTACAAATTTCTGTAAATCCTCACTTTCAAAGAAACCTAATAGCAAAGAATAAGCCCTTGTTAAATAAGTTCTAATGGTTGTAATGTTCAATAGCCCTACTTTATTTTTAGCCATTAACCAATTATAATATTGATTAATTACTTGTTTATCAATTTCATGAACATAGTTTAAACCTAAGTGTTTTTTTGCAAAAGTACAAATCCCATTTTTATGGTAAATTTGTTTTAATGCTTTTAATGAACTTGGTTTTCGTTTATTTTTGTAAATTCTCTTATATTCTGTTAATGCTTCATCTAATCGGATTTGTCTATAATCAGTTTTAAATCCCATTTCTTGAAAAGATTCTTTGAATGTATCTTTGAGAAAATCTTTGAATAACATAGCTTTCTCATCTTTGGATAAATCTTGTAAAACATCAGCAGTTTTTTTCTTTGGAATAATTGCATTAGCCATTTTATTTAACCTCCATATTAATCTTTTTTAATATATCATTCAAATTCAACTTATTTTCTTGGTATAGCTTAATCTCATTATTGGATAACCTATACAGAATTTTGTCTTTCGACCTCTTACGGATTCTATCATACTTATCCACAATGAGATAGCCATAAACCTTTTCTTTCCAATACACAAGTTTAATTCTTACCGAAATAGCCACCTTCTTAAAATTTTTTTATTAACCATTTTGTAAATATACGGAAATTATATTTTATAAATATTTCCGCATATCATCAGAAAACCGATTAAATTAACGATATACGGAAAACCTCCTATCTCATTCAAAATCAAAAAATGGGAATTTCTAATCAAAATGGACACTTTTCGATTAATCGAAAAGTTTTTGTTTCAAGCTTACAAGATATATAGTTAGTTAGATTCAGGATCTGCTATCTTTGGTATTGATGATTTATTATAGAGATAAAAAAACAGGCATGGTTTCGGCTTTAAAGAAATATGCTGGAGAAAAGTTGATCAATAAGCAACCGGAAGGTGAAGGACTTATCATTATCTATTGGCTTGGAGGTAAAAGGAAATATCCAAAGATTAAGGGGAAAGGAAAGGCAAAGTCAAGAATAACCTATATCGGAGAATGGGAATATTTCAAACCAATTCCATACAATTTAGCCAAAAAAATTAATTATAAAATCATAAATGATGAGATTATAATGAAAAAAATAACTGATAAAAAAGATATTCTAACAAACTTTGCTTTAAACTGCATTGATTTATATTCCGGTAAAAAACTATCAGATGAGTTGAAAGAGGGGATAAAAGAAGAATTCATTGACTTATATAACGAATTGAGGAAATTGATAATCGAACCTGCTGACTCTCCAAAAATTTATGATTCAAAAATACTAAAAAAGCAGGATATTACTAAAAAAATTAAGGCACAAGATAAATGGGATGAATATATTCACGGTACTTGAAATGACTGAAAGTAAAAAAGATATTTTGGTAAGATTAATAGATATCGAATTCGAATTAAACGCTACTAAAAAAATAGTTAAGAACTTAGAAAAAAAGATTGATGGATTAGTCGAATTATTGAAAAAATTCATAATAGTTAGTGAATCATTCCAAGCTTGTAAGGAATCTCTAGCAGAATTCGAATTTTGAAATGATTTAATTTCTTTTATCAGATTTCAATTGTCCAGGATTATTTATTTTAAAAATAGGTAATAATAATTATTAACTCACACAAAATCTAGAGAGATTTTGAATTAAAATATAGGAGATAGAAAAGATTAAACCTTCAAATACATATCTATTAGATATAAAAGAATACTTAAACGATATGGTAATAATTTTTCCTAATAATAAACTTCATAATGCCAATCTAAAAATTTTAAATTCATTTTTAGAAGTGAAAAATCGTAAGAAACCCTTTAATTGTCAAAAATGTGGATTTTGTTGTTATTTTGATCCAAAAAGGGAATCAAAAGCCGGAATTACACTTCTTAAGGATGAATATAAATTCTTTAGGAAATTAGCTGAAAAAGAGCAAATTGATATAAGATTAGATCATCGTGAGAGAGGATTCTTTTCATATTCATCTATTGATGAACCTCAATATTGTTTTTTATTTGATAAACAAAATAAGCTTTGTAAAATTTATGATAAGCGACCATTATATTGTAAACATTATCCATTATATCTTATGGATTCAAATCCAATATTTGATAAAATTAGGATAAATCAGTCTATAATTTTTTCTTATATTCTTATTAATACAGTTTATTCTTGTAGAGAAATTAATCGTTTGTATGGAAAAAGCACAAAAATGAATTTATTTGAACTATATCTAACTTTAGATTTCTATTTCCCATCAACACTTCTAAATGATTTAAGAAAATTAGCAAAAATATATGAAAATGAATATTCAGATTTAAATGTAAAAGTAATTCTAAATTTTGAAGACTATATTGAGATTATATATAAAAATTACGTTGGAAATAAACCAGAATGGGAAATTTGAATAAATTTTTTCCCTCATTCAATATCATTTATTTCTTCTCCCAAAAATAAAACTCGATAGCATCTCCCAGACTTTTAATCTTATTCTCAATCAAATCCTTTAACTCGGTAAGAAAATTTCTTAATTCAAAATTCTCATCAGTAATTTTTTTGCAAAAATCAACAATCTGATTATTTTTAACCCTTCTCCTGACAAACTCTTCAAACGATAATTTCTTTTCATTTTCATCCATGTCGAACAACTCTTAATTATTGAGGGAAATCAAAAGTTTGACCAAATCGGGAACACTAAAGTTCTTGATAGACAAATTTACTTAACAAATGAAAATATTAAGCAACCTAATAAAGTTTGTGGAGTATCTGATAAGTAATAAGTGGAGAATCAGAGTATCTCAAAAGTATCAGAGAGTTAGAGTATTGTGAAAGTAAAACGGTAAATTTTAAAAAGAAGATTTTCTTGTTTTCTAATATATTATCTGGTTTATATAAAAACCCGACAATATATTAGTAAATCCCCAAACCACCGTTGGATCCTCAGATATTGAATTATTGAATTTCCCCTGTCACTTTTCAAAGTTAAAATTTCAAAATATGTTTCAGGACATCACAAATTTTAATTCTCAAAAACCCTAATATCATCAGATTAATTGCAAAAATTGGATATACAAACTTAATTTCATTATTTTAATTTCTCGGTTTAATTAAATCATTTTTTTTAGTTATAATAAGTATTTAATTATTTAAATAAGAATAATATCAAACAATAAATAGGTAAAATCAAAATTTTTTTTTGTCATTAATGTAAATAATAACTATTGTAATTTTTGGGAATTTGGTGAGATTTTGTCGAAACGATTATCATTGGAAGTAAAATCGATTAATGATTTGAAAATTCTTGATAAATACCCTCAATACTGGAAGGATATTACATCATTTTTAGTAATTAGCTCAAAAACCCTATCAATAAAAGATAAACAAGGTCTAATAAAAAGATTAAAACAAATTAACATACCAATTCATGTTGAATCTTATTCTTGGTGGTTCACACATCCAAGAACTAAACAGAAATTATCAGATCCCGATAATAACCCAAATTTTGAAAAAAACCCAAATTTATTATTTGCTATTCAAAATATCTCTGAAGATTTAATCTTAGAAGGATGGGAATCAACAATTCTCCATGATAAAAATTTTGATTGTATTGATAATTGGATAGGATATCAACGAAACTTGAATAAAAATTTTAGAAAAAAACAACAATCCCTAAATAAAATAAAATCTTTACGCTCAAGATTAGTTAAAAAAGATGATGCGTGTGCTGAACTTGAGTCATTTTCCCTTCCATATATTCCAATTATCGATATTTCAGGTCATAAAGAAGAAGTAACAAATGCTATAAATGCAAATATTGAAATTATTAAATATTTCAATAATAAAAATACTCAAACATTTAAGAAGCAAGTGTGCCCATCAATAGTAATTAATTTTAAAGCAATTGAATGTAAAAGTCTAGAAAAATTGGTAAATTTGATTAAAGATAATTTTGAAATGTGCTGGATTTGGTTCGTTGATATAGACGATAGAAAACTTCCAGAAATTGATATAAGAAAATTATGGAAATATATCAGATATCTAAATAGAGGGAGTAAAAAAATCTTTAGACTAAGATTGGGAGGATTTTTATCCCATAGATTCTTAAAAAATGAATTTCCATCAATTTGTTCTTTCATAGATGGTTGGGGTGCTTATAATTTTACACCAAATTATTATCAAGATGAAGAAGATATAACTTATTATGGAAGAAAGAGACATGTTTTCTCCCCACAATTAGGAAGATTTGTTTCAGGCAATACTTTAAGTAAAGAGTTAGAGCAGAAAAAATGTAATTTCAAATGTGATTGTTTTGCTTGTAAAAAACTAATTGCGGAATCAAAATTAACAATTCCAGAGATGGAGTATAAAAGAAATGAAGCTAGAAAAGAAGAGAAAAGATTGAACATAGAGTCAGTTGGTGTATCCCAAAATAAGCAATCAGAATTTTTAAGACTTCATGGTATGATATGTTTTTATAATTTATTAAAAATTAGTGATAAAGAATTCAGTAATCTTGAAAAAAAGTGGGTCAATCCAGGATTAAAAAAATGGAAAATCATAGAAAAAGAAATGAGTAGAGGTGATTAGAATTAATCAATTAATAGAAGAAAGTGAAGAAGATTTTAACGAAGATAATTATGATTTATTATTGATATTATTAAATAGTCTTTATCCAAAAACTATTCTAAAGACTCGTTTAATGAAATTAAGTTGGTTTTTTTTTGAACTTGGAAATCTACCAAAGATATTAAATTTAGAAAATTACTCAATGGACTTTGAACCTCATTTACTTGGTGGAAGCGATTATGCTATTGATAATAATCTATCTATTATGGAAAATGATGGATTAATAGAAACAACACAGAGAGTATCAAACCAAGCAAATGATTATGAAGTAATTTCAATTAGAAAAGATAAACATGATGAAATTTCAGAAAATATAAAACAATATTGGATTGATAAAGAAGCAGATAAATTTATTAATTTAAATGATTTTAAAAATTCCCTTGATATTTTTAATTCATTATTTAAAGATGATAATAGCCTGATTGGATTTTTATATAGATTAGATCCTGAAAGAACCAAGAACTCAATTATTATTTCAAAAGTAAAGAAAATCATGACACCTGAAAAATTTAAGGATTGCATTTACAATATATTTCAAAATTTACGACCAATTTTTTCATTAACTTTGTTTTATTCAAGAAAACAAGCGAATTCAGTAGTAAGAATTTTAAATAACGAAGAAAAAATCATTGAAATTAATACAGAATGGTTATATAATTTATCTGAAGCTTTGGTAAACCATTATTTAAAGAATGAAAATGAAATAATGAATAGAATAATAAGTAAACTAGCTGGTCAGATATCATTAAAATGTCGAACAGGAGGGTACGAACAACTTGAGAAATATTTTGTTATTATTGAAGGATTATGGAGGTATAATTTATCGTCAGATATCCCAGTTGAATTCTTAAGACAAATAACCGTTAATCTTTTGTTTAATATTGAAAATAAACAATTATTAGAAACAGAGATTATAAATTTACAACAATTATTCAAAAAGCATGATCTTGAAATTACACCAAAAATTGACCTCTTTAAAACTTATTTACAGGTTTAGAATTTGGATGAACGCACAAAAAGTATAAATTCATTAATTATTGACTCAGACGCCATTATCAATCTTTTTTTTGGGACAGAAAACGCACGAAAAGACATAAAAACCATCATTAAAGATAGTGAGAATGTTTTCATCACCACTTACACAATAGGTGAGTTAAAAAGAGTCATCTTAAGTACTTTAATAAATATTCATTATACAATCCAAAATTGGATCATTAAGGAGAAATGGGAAGATTTTAATAAAAAATTATTAATCCAGAGAAGTAGAGATATTTTTCTAAAACTATATGGAGGAAGCGAACGGAAAACTTTACGATTAAAAGAATTTTATATGTCGATATTTCTCGATTTCTTATCAGATACTTTTGATTTACCAATAAGAGATTCTAGAACTGTATTTTTAAAAAGATTAGAGAACTATATCGAGAATTTTGATGTTCTATTTATTAATGATGATTTTGAAAAAAGGAATAGTTCAATGAATTGTAATTGGCTAAATTATAAAATTCAAATAGAAAATAAGGAATTAAAATTTTATAAAAAGGGCTTTGGATGTTTAAAATTAAAATGTAATACATTAAATGAGATATTGAAGTATTTTACATCAAATAAGGAAAGATTGCTAAAGGTTTATAAAATAAAAAATTTTAAACCAATTCCGAATTGGTATCCTAATTTCAAAATGTTATTTAATTTATTTTTAAACAAGATGTTGGATAAAAGCTATAAAAGATTATCTTATAAATGTAAATCGTTAGGAGACTTAATTCTAATTATCGACACTAATGAAAATGAAACTATCCTTACTTCAAATAATCGAGATTTTCAAGCTACAACTCATATTCTTGGAATCAATTTAATAATTTTTAAAAGATGATTGTTAATTTTAAAAATTAAATTTTATCGGCTTTTTCTAAACCCTAGATTCTCTAAAAGCTATTAGACTTGAAAAGGTATTAAGTTTAGCTCAGCTAACCTGAAAGGTTCAAATTATTGTATGGTCGAATGTTTATAACCCAAAAATAATTATTGTTGCTGGGGAATTGATTTCAAAAAAATAGCCAAATTTTCTAAAAAATTTCCAAGATAAGCAGGATTATAAAGCAATTCTTTAACTTCTTGTGCAATTTTGGGTTTATCTTTCTCTTTATCGGTAACTCCTATTGTAAAAAACTTTAAACCCCTTAAAGTATCAATCCCGACCTTTTTATAATCAAACCTTTCTTCTGCTGTAACTTCTGTTATCTTTCCCCTCTTAATCATTGCTTTGAATTTCTTTGGTTTCTCCTTTTTGACTTTCTTTATCGGTTTTTTCTTTGGTACAACTTCATCTTTTTTAATAACTTCCTCATAAGCTTTTATTTTAGTTTCAACATGGGTTTCTACACTTTTTTTAATGTAATCTTCTGTTGATTCCGGTTCTTCTTCCTTATCCTCAAAAAAATCCCAATCATCAGGCACTTTTATAACGCCCCACTATATCTTTAAAGAATTGTTTATCTTCCGTACTTAAAATTAAAGCCCCTTTATTCTTTTGAAAAAAATCCATGAAATATTTAATATCTTCTTTTTTCCATTTCTCATTTTCTTTTGTTTTGGTTTCAATCTTTTTTATATCATTGCCTAGCCCTTCCAACTCCATAAGCAACGATTTGTCATTGATATCTGCTATCATAGTAACTTTCTCAAAATCAATCCCATTCCTTTTTAGCAATCTACGGGTTTTATTCTTTAAGACTTTATTTTCGGGATATTTTATTACAACCTTCAAATTCTAACTTCCTAAAAGTTAATTAATTATGATACTTAGTGTCAAATCAAGATTTAAAGCTTTCGGAAATATACGGAAACCCACAAATCCAACACTTCCCCAATAAACTAATTGATACTAAGTGTCAAACCAAACGATACAAAGTATCAACACAAAATTACAAGTTCAAAAATTTGAATGATTTCTATATTAAGGTTTAAATCTAATTAAGATTTAAAATAAAATATTTAATCAATAAAATAAAAGAGGGTGTTAAATGAATAAAACAGCACTTTTTAAAATTCTAGATAATTTAAAAACTAAATTAGATAGCTTCTCCAAGAAGTATGATGAGACGCTTAAGAAAAACTATGAAAACTTAAGTAAACTCAGCGATATTCTTTGGGAGATCCACGAAGCTTCTAGCTATTCTTGGATTGGACATCAATCTGAAGCATACCACCTAATTGGTAATGAATTTACGATCCCTCCCCCTAGTGAGGGATTTGATATAATGTCTGGACATCCAAGATCAGTAAATTGGAAAAGAATACCATATATTGGTATTCAACAATGGATTGAGAATAAAACAGGGTTAAATATCTCAACTATTAGAAAACAAATAATCGAAATAATGAATGAAACCCAACAAATACAAGAAGAAATTATTACCGATTTATCTATTTTGAAAGAGTTAAACCAATATAAAACTGAAATAGCGACTTTAGACGAAATAAATAATATGAAATGGGGTGTTCCAGAATCTTATCTTGTTAAGCAAAAAAGACCAAGTAATTTTTTTACAAGAGATATGCAAGCACTTAATCTAGGGATGAGAACTCCTCCACATATAGAATACCTAGTCAATGTGGAATCAAGTCAAACAAAAATTTATTCAATTCGAAATTTTATAAAATTAGCAAATAGATTAATAACACAGATTAAAATTAGAGAGGATTTAGAAATCAAGGTTCAACCTACGGATTTAGAAACTTATTATAATCTTATCGAGGAGACTAAAGAAAATTTCAGAGCCACAATCATAAAAGAACCAATTAATGAATCTGATGTTCAAGATTATTATGAAAGCTTTTTGAAATCCAATAAATTTGATTTTAACCGCGAAAAAGATCAAGTCCTTTTTTCTGAGAAATTATTTGTTCCCGACTTCACAAGTGATGAATTTAAAATGGCAATCGAAGTTAAGTTCGTAAAAGATAACAAAACTAAATCTGTTGTTATTGAAGGAATGAGTGCAGACTTGAAACCTTACTCTAAAAAGTGGGACAAAATCCTATACATTGTATATGATAAGGGTGGTAATATTAACGATGGTAGGAAATTTACAAAAGATTTTAACGAAGAAACAGACGAATTAAGGACAGTATGTTTAGTAATTAAACATTAAATAGGAGAAACTATATTTGGAAACACATAGCAAATATCTGTTATCATTTATTATAGTTCTTATTACTATAATCATTATAATATCATTAACCTTCTTCTCAACTTTTATCCTAATATCTGATCGGGAATGTGGTGTTACTATAAATGGAATCTCAATAATTAACATTGACAAAAAAATATTCCTATTTAATATAATTTCTCCTATTTCATCGCTTTTAATAGCAATCATTTTACCTTTCTTTATCTTAAAATATCAGACCGAAAGAGAAAATAATGATAAAAAACAACTTGCAAATTTCATTTTTAACCAAGAAAAACAATCAATAAATAATATGATTAAAGAATTTCATCCTTTATATGAAAGACATATCTTAAAACATACACCTACAACTATTTCGGTTGAATCAAAATTCCAAGAAGCTAAATTTAGCATTTCTCGTTGGAATATTTTAATATCTAAAGGATTATTTATCTATTTATCAAAAAAAGATACGCTTTTCAACATATATCAAAAAATCGAGGATTTCAATGTATCCACACCATTGAAAAAACTGAATAAAATAAACGACATTAAGATTGAATTTGATAAATTATGAAATTTATTCTATAACTTTTTTTGAATACTTTTGAATAATAGTATGGTAAAAAAGTCTGAAATAGTTGAAAATAAGCCAATTTCTCTAAAAAACTTATCTTCTTACTCGTAAGCTTCCAAATTTCGTATTTTGGCGATTTTTCCAATAGAAATAAGGGGGTTTTTGAGAAAATTTACTTAAAAAAAATAAACTAAATACAGGAAAGAAAAAGTAAAATCAAAAAAGAAAAAACTTAAAATTAGTGATAGGTTTATTCAAAATTCTTATCTTGAAAACAAGATTAACTCTAAATTATTTAAACATTAACTGAAAATATTCACTTGTTTCATTTCCAAAAATGTCTACGACGGTTAAAACTACTGTATAACTTCCTGCATTCTCATATTTATGCCTTATTTTAGTTTTCGCTGTTTTTATTATTTTTCTTCCCGAACCAATTTGTCTAAATGAATAATCACTTGCTCTAAATAATTTTTCTTCGTTATAGTCCCAATCTATTGCCCAGAAATCTATTAAATCTAATGATTCTTCATCTTTTAAATCCAGACCATAAAGAGTTGTATGATAATTCGAATGAAATCTTATAAATTCGATATCAATTGTTAGATTAATTGGATTGATAGACTGTCGAAATTCTAAGAATGGTAATTCAGAAAAATGATGTTCATTTTCTTCCTCATCATTAATTAAAGATTGAGGAATAATTCTCAGTTCTACTTCTATTTTTTGATCTTCTTGGAATAATTTTTTAAAGAAACCAACTTCCATAAAATATTCCCAACCCAAAATTATCAATTTATTTTTATTTAAACTCTTGACTTCTTCAATTGCATTTTGAATTTCTTTTGGAGAAATTATTGTATCAATACCACCGATATGGATATATGCATCGTTTATTTCGCCATGTAAGTGATCGTAACCATCCAAATAAGAACCTTTAAATTGTTTCAAGATATACTCATAATATTTTTTATGGGTTTCGCCAATGTATTCTTCTGATTTTAGTTTCAAAAAGAGAAGATGCTTGTTATACATCTCTAAATTTAATAATTGAAATGGGAAACTCGTAGATTTCGAATTTAAGAGAATTCGTTTTCTAATTTCATTTATAGAATATCTACTAATATCAACTGCTATCCATTTTCGCCCTAATTCTTGACCTGTTGCAACAGTTGTTCCTGACCCGCAAAAAAAATCTGCAATGATGTCATTTTTATTAGAACATTGACGAATGATTCTATCAAGTAAAGAAATAGAATTTTCTGTGGGGTAAAGAGTCTTTTTTGTTTTTTCATATCCTGGTATATCAATCCAAATATTATCATCATCAGCTTCATATTCAATAGGATCTGCAGTTTTTCGTTTCTTTTTTTCAAATTTTTCAAAAAATTTTGCGTTATTGCTCTTTCGATATAAAAATAAACTGTCAACTTGAATAATTAAATGTTTTTGTCGTTCTAATGCTTTATCTGATACTGGTTTATAAATTCTTCTTACAAGATATTCACAAATAAAGTTATTCTCACCAAAAATTTCATCTAAAATTACTTTAATATAATGCCCATAATGATAATCAAATCTTACAGCCATAAAACCAATATCTTTTAATAATTTATAGATGAGAAAAGCTCTTTCATAAAACCATTGACATAAATTTTGGATATGATTTGAACCAGTCCATATATTTTTGTATGCAATATCCTTTATTGGACTTGGAAATTGTTTAATCGTTTTTTTAGTGCCTAATCCAATAGGAATATCAATATATTCATTAGCTCCAGTATAAAAAGGAGGATCAATATATACGAATTGAATTTTATTGCGGAATTTTCCCTCTAAACTCTTTAATACATATAAATTATCTCCCCAAATGAGTAAATTTTTCCAATTTTTTAAATAATCTTCTTCTTTTTCTTCTTTTTTTTTCTCATCAGACTCGAAATACTGCATTAAAGTTCTTGGAACTATTTTTTTTATCTTCTTTTTCTTTGATCTCTTCTGTTTTTGTTTTTGCAATAGTGAATCATCATCATTTTTAGAGAGATATGTTTCTAAAAATTGTAAGTTTAATTTTGGAATTTCTCGAATATTTTTTTTCCATTTTAATTTTAAAGGGAATTCATTCATTTTTATTCTCCAAAATGAACTTTGCCATTTCCAAAAATGGAATCTTTTGAAATGTATTGTAAAATAAATTCTCTTCTACAAACAGATAATTCCAGTTTTCACCCGCTTTTCTAACCCAATCTTCAGCAACTTTTCTCTTGAGTTTAGTACTTTGTTTATCAATGAATACCTCTCCTTTTGTTTCAATAATATAATATTGATTGTTTGTTGTTAAAACAAAAAAATCTGGTATATATCTTTTAAGAAAACCCTTTTCGTTATAATATAAATAAAATTTCATCTGCTTACTGACTTTACAGAAACTTTTAACATCATTATCAGTATCTAAATATAATGCAAATTCTCTCTCTAACGCACTATCAAATGAGATATAATTAAAAATTGTCTTTTTAAAACTCTCAACATTTTTACTCGTGAATTGGTGTCCACTTTCAGAAATTTTATAAATTTTTCCAGATTTTTTAAATTCGGTTTCTTTAATGTTTACATCAGAAAAAATCCTAGTCACTATGTCATAAATTTTCTTAATTACTAAAGGGTGATTTAATTTTAACATGATATTTTCATCTAAAAAGTCAATAGACCTTTCAAAGAAATGATTTTTTAAATATTTTTTGAATTTAGGTAAGAAGGGTTGATAAGAATTTGAGATATGGAATTTTTTGAAAAAATGTTTTGTTAAATGGACTATATAATCATTAATATCTTGAAAAAATGAAAAATCGATGTTTAATTCTCTTATAATTTCATCATTTCCATATTCCTTTTCATAGTATTTAGGCAGTTGAATTTTTATTTCATCAATTTTCATTACTTGTTTTTCTAATTTCTCCCATGGAAAATCTTCTAAAGAGTTAATATGATAAAAAAAACCTCCTGACAATATTGGAATCTCAATGTCCAATTCTTTTTTTGAATGTAAAGGAAAAATTAATATTTCACTTGGTCTGAAGTCACCTATTTTACTAGTTTCAATATCAAAGAAGGTAAAATCATCTTCACTTATACCTTCCTTCTTCAAAGCATTCACTATTAATGGTTCAAACCGTTCATGTTCAATTACCGTTAAATATTCATCTTGATCTTGAAATTGTTTCCTTAGTCCTCTTCCAAGAGTCTGTTCAACAAGAATATTCGATTCATAGGATCTTAATGGAACGATTACCTTAACACTTTTTACATCCCATCCTTCTTTCAACATCATAACACTTACAATAATTTTATAAGGATTAGTTGATTCATCGATAGTTTCAGCTGCATCCATAAGGTCGTCTATTTCCTCATCTAAGATTTCTCCTGCATTAACTCCTTTTTCTATCGTATGAATTAACAATACATTTCTTTTCGTATAGTTAGGATATTCTTCAACTATAAACTTCCAAACTTCATCAGCATGTTTATTTTTATCTGTCATAATAAAAAGTATTGCTTTTTTATTTAAGGGCGTTAATAATTCTTCATATTCTTCGAGAATTCTAATACCTGCTTGAATCTGATATTGGTTTATATATGCAAAATTATCAGATGATACTTCAGGAATATGAGTCAATTTTCCTATTTTAGGAATTTTCACAATTTTGTTATGAATAGCCTTAGAAAGAGGATAGTCTATAATGATATGTTCAAAGAATTTAGTCTGATCAGTCTGATATCTTGGCGTTGCAGTAAAATCTAATTGGAATTTAATATTATTTAAGTTATTACGGGTTTTTAGAGCTTTATTAATTTCTATAATGATTCTATTCCATGCTAAATATTCCGAATGGACATGATGAGCTTCATCATTAATAACCATTATATTATCTCTAGTGCTTACACTTGAAAATAAAGGATTTTCAGTTGAAGATTTATTTATTAAATCATTTTTATCTATTGAATAATCCGAACTAGACATCAAACTAGCTTTCTTTAATATAGCAGGTATTGAATCTTGTTTTGAATATAGTTGATGAACATTAGTTAAGAAAATAACTCCTTTTTTATTTATTGGAGTAATTTCAGAGCGATAGATAATTTGGATATCAAAGAACTTTTCCCAACCTTTTGGTATGAAAGGATACTTACGAAAAATAGAATTTGCACTGGAAATTGGTAAAAAATCTTTTTTTAATCTTTTATAAACAATCTTATTTGGAGCTATGACAAGAAAAGTATTAGCTAATCTATCACATATAGGTTCTTTATTTATAAAATTAAAATAACTCCAAATAATAGCAAGAACCATAATAAAAGTTTTCCCAGAGCCAGTTGCCATTTTAAAGCAATATTTAGGAAATTCGGATTGTTCGGCTTTTTTATCATATATTTGAGCTAAACTATCATCCCAAAATTTATTAAAAATATCTAGAATGTCTTTAGCTTCTAAAATTTCAACAATATAAATTAGAGTTTCTATAGCTAATTGTTGAATTGGATAAAAAGAAAAAATATTTCCATCTGTTGTCTCATGATCAGTTTCAAACCAAAATCCTAAGAGTTGTTTAGTGGTTTTAGTTACGCCTTTGTACCTTTCTTCCCAATTTGCATCGGAGTTTCTCCATTCAATTACTTTTTCTAATAATTGTTGAACTATTGGAAATTGGGAAGATGTCAAATAATCATTACTATTCAAATTTATGTCCCCTTTTCTAATTTATAACATGCACCACATATATCGTAAATCTCTAATTTAATTAATTTAATCTCTTTTTCTAATGTTATTTTTATTAATTTTTCAAGATTTAGTACATCAATCTTACGATGAAATATTTTTGAAAAGACAATATTACCTCTATTATCTAATAGTTGTAAGATCCAATGGCTTAATCTTCCAAAAGTTAATTTAGTATGATCAAATTCTATTATCTTTAATGAAATGATTTGATCATTCAAGAAAAAAAAATCTTCAATTTCACATTTAAATTCAGAATTAATTATATCCATATTCACTTCCACAACTGGAGCTTTTAAAAATATCCCATTAGTTTTCGACTTTTCCCATATTTGTTCGAGTTTCCAGAACTGAACTTTTTGTCTCTTATTAGATAGTTCGCTTTTTAACTGATCCCATTTCTCATCTTCAAGAAAATCAGGTGCAATAATGATAAAAGATTCAAATATGTGTTTAAAATCTCCAAATTCGGAAATACATATTTCTAATTCATGAGCCGTAAACGTGTGGTGTGGCGGTGAAATATGTAGAAGAGAATTATTGTAAATTGCTGAAAATATTAATGAATTTGAGATTACTTTTGCATTTAAGAGTTTGCATATAAATTCTATGAATCCATTTTCAAAATACTCTTCTATATAATCATATTGATATGAACCTATGGCAATTGACTCAATTGAAAATTTATTCGTTATAAAAAAGTTTTGACATAACGAAATGCCTAACATTCTGGGATCAATGCCTACATAATTTCTATTTAACTCGGTAGTTACTTTTGCACAAGTTCCAGATCCTACGAAAATATGCAATAGAATTCCATTTTCTTCCGAAAAGCTTTGTATTATTCGTTCATAAACTTTATCTTGTAATTCCCAACCCAAATGAGATAGGGCGAAAGCTTCTAAATCAAGCCAGTTATTATCAACAATATGACCTTGTTTTGGTTCAACCCAATAAACCGGTTTTCCTTCTGTATTTAACTTAATAGTCCCATTGGCACATCTTTTGTCTATGGTAGCTTGTTTGAATTTCCAATGACTGCCAACAGGTGGTGCAATTTTATGTTCTTTTCCGTTAATTTTAAATATACGGGGAGGTCCTTGTCCTTTTGAATGCATTGTGTGCCAATATCCGCCAGATTCTTTTTCTTTATAACTTGGAATTATTTTGGGATTTTCACTTTTAGTATATATAAAAAAGCAAGAAGTAACTTCTTTTGTAAGAGAATTTGAATCATCAGAGTTTTTTTGGTAAAATGGAGATTGAATAAAAACCTCATTTAAAAACTTATCATAGCCCAAAGTGTTATCTAATAAAATTTTTAAGTAATGTCTGTACCTTCCAATATATTTAATAATAAAGAAACCTTGTTCGCTTAAAAGATCCCAAGTTTCTTTTATTAAAGACTCCAAATTCGTGAAATATTCTTCTATCGAACCTTTAAAATAAACTTCTGCTGGCAGACCTATTGGATTATAAAAATTATGAAATTTATTTGGGTCATATAGATTTGGTCTTTTTAAAATAGATGCTTTGTCCTCACTTTCCTCTTTATAAGGTAAATCAATAAGTATGATTTGATAATCTTTTGGTATTTTACATCGTTCATTAGAAAATTTTAATCCTTTAATAACAGTTATTAAATTATGACCCCATAGGAGGAAATTTTGTTTTTTATCAAATTTCTTTGAAAATATTTTTATTAGTGGAGGTAAATTATTTAATCCTGCCAAATTTTGTTTATTTTTGTTCCAATTTAGCATATTTTGCCTCTTTTACGTTATTCCCTCAATATATATTAACTTTTATTTAACTTAAAAATCAAAATTTATTATGTTTCAATGATTATGAAAATTAATTATTTAGATTTAACTATCAATTAAAATTATATGAAAAGATTTTACCAAATCCTTAAATTTGTTTTTAAATTACTTATAAATAATTCTTAACTCAATAAGTATAGAATTAACATTCTATTTAAAGGAGGAAATTAGTTGTCTGATAGAGGAATTGAAGTAATTAATCAATTAATTGAGACTGGAGAAAAATTAGCAAAAAAAGAAAAAGTAACCGAAACTGAATATGCTCACTGGTATTTTAACTGCAATTTTGTAGTGAAAGGTTTTTATGTATCTAAAAAAGAGCTAAATGTAATTATGACTGAATTTAATGAGCAATTCTCAATGGCAAATAATAATATGAAAATTAAAATGATAATTGGCTTATTATTATCATTGAAAGATCGGAAGGAAAAGAAACTTTAAATCAGATTAATAAGTTAAACATTTACTCACTTATTCAATAACTCTAATTCTAAATTATGAATTTTAACGTCTTTCTCTTTTATTTGCTTTTCTAATTCATTAATTTTAGCTTCATCAGTCCGTACAAAAAGCATGACCGCATTTTCCCACTTTAAAAATTGTTCATAAAGCCAACTATCCGATTTAATTAAGTCATTGTAATGATCGATTTGCTTATCATAGTGAAAGGTAATCAATTTTAAGTACCAATCATCTAATTTCGGTTTTACATATAATCTAATGGAAGTTTCCATGTATCTACGAAAACAATTTGAAGAAAGGGATTCTCTCTTAATTAAATTTAATTTATTGTGAAAATAATTTAACGTATCATTGAAATTTTTTTCTGAAATTCGTTTCCCATGCCTAGTTAAAAATAATTGTTGTAAATCCAACTCTCTTAAATCCTCTAAATTAAAAAACAACTTCAATTTCTGCTCTATTTCTTTTGTAATAAACAGTTTCTTTAACCCCACCATTCTTTTAGAACTCATGAACTCAACTTCCCCTTTTTTTGTCGTTATGTGGTATCTTTCTTGAAATTTATTAAGAAAATAATTTCCATTAGTAATTTTATTTAAAATATCATCAATTCGTAACCCTGTTTGACTTAGAAATAAATGTAATAACGCATAATCTTTAGACCTAAAGCATAAATGGATTTTTCTGTTCAATTTTTTATCCACAAGAACAAAGTTCTTTTCTGAACCATATTTATTTGAATCAATATACCCTTCTATTCTTTTATTAATAGAAGAAAAATAACTCATTACCCTAGATTGTATCGTGTTCAATATGGTAGTTTCCCCAAACTTCCTCACACCTTTAATTTTAGAATCTCTAGAAATTTCTAATAAATGGTTAATAAAAGCAATGAAAATTTCACTCCTTTTAGTATCTTCTAATTCTGCAAATCTTTCAATATCCGAATTATGATTATTCTCTAAAAATTGATTAAACAAGTTCAAATAGTCTATATATTGCCGAAATTTGAATTTATGAATATTTTTTGTGAATTTGCTTCTTGAATGGTATTGACTTACTCTTATTCTTAACCAAGAATTCACCTTTTCAGGAAACTTTTTATAAACTCCAAACCTTCTAGCCCAAGTATCCCTGTTATTTTCAATAATTTTATCAATTGACATTTTAGTTACTCCCTTTTTTTCATCAAAGGTATTATTTGAATTATACAACTTGGATTCAAATAAATTGGTTGTTTCTTATCCGGTGTACTGATTTCTACGAATTTTACATCCCCTATTACCCTAATTTTATCAAAAAAAGCATAGTAAGTCATTCCTTCTATTTGAAAAATGTATTGCATGTCTTTAATCAGACCGCCTTCTTGCTCATCTAATAACTTTAAATACTCACTCATTAAATCACCTCAAAAAATTAGTTATTTTGGATTGTTTCGAAACCGATTTTTTAAGTTTCGCTTGTTTTGGAACAAATGAAAATAAGGAGTCGAAGAATTGCGGATTTAAACAAACTGATAAATGATAAATGTTGTTTTTATATTGCTTACAATAACCTTTATTTCCTTTATTATCAAAACAACGACACCCTTTACAAACTTTCAAGCTAGGTCTAAAACCCTCAGTTCCGTACCAATCGATCTTGCTCATGGGAAATTTTCTCCTTATTTCCGTCTACGACTAATATACGGGAAATTTCAATTTATTAATTTTCTGAAATATTATCGGGTTTTCATGTAAATCCGATAATATGTTAGCAATCAAACAAATCCTTGCTCTTTTGTCAAAATACCCAAGATATCAAACTTCTAACCAACCTCCCAGGTTTTTTGAACGGTTATTCGGTGGTAGCGATAGAGGAGGAAATGGTCTATGAAAGGAGAAAAAGAGTGGAAAAGACCTTTACGACATTGAAATGAGCCATTGTTATTAACCTTTTCATTTATTTATTTAAAAATTAGAAATAAATTGATTTCAAAATTAAACTATAAGATTTAATAGTCAATTATTTCAAATATTAAATTTGTATATACTTGGTGGGATAAATGTCGATTGAAGATGCAATTGAGGAAAGTATGGTTAAACAAAAGAAAAAGGAACAAGAAGAATTACCTTGGAAAATGTGTTTTTGTGTAATCAGCGTAATAATAGTAATAATTGTTTCTGTTTGGGCGGGAGTTTATTATGCTGATGACCAATCAAAATCTGATTTAGTCTGGTTATTAACATTCGCTGGTTTATCTGGATTCCTTGGAGATATTACTGTTGGAGAATGGTTTATAATTGCTTATGCAATACATCCCCAAACTGCAATGACAGCATTATTCTTTGTTTTTGATTTATTTGGAGGTTAGATAATATGGCAGAAGAATATAGAGTAATCGAAGTAAGTTTAGGCGGAATGAGAGGACCAGAAATAAATATTAAAAAGTGGGACGATTTTATAGCCGCAATTAAATTAAACAATATCAAAACAGTATTTAAAACAGGGAAAACTTTTTTCTTTCATTTAGGCGGTGCCGAAATAAAGTGCAAATATAAGAATGCGTAAGAAGGAAGAAAATTATGAGTGAAGAATATAAAGTAGTTGAAATGAGTCATTCGACATCAATGGCAGGACATACATTTTATATTAAGAATTGGGATGATTTCATAAAAGCAATAAAATTAAACAATGTTAAAACGGTATTTAAAAGCGGAAAGGAATTTTTCTTTCCTTTAGAAGGCGTAGTAATAAGGTGTAAATATAAAAAATAAACAATTTTTTTTATTTTTTACTGAAAAAAGGGAATGTGTAAAATATATGAGTGTTAAAAACAATAAAAAAGTTTTACTACTGATTTTTAGCTTCGTCATTATTAATATTTTAAAGTGATTAAAAATGGTAAAACAAATTACTATAGAAGATAGGTTTAGAGAATGGGAAAGAATGCTTGGAATTGCAGAAAATCTGAAAAAGGACAGAGATTCTTTAGAAGATAATACTAAACGAAATCTATTTGATAAAATTATTTTACATTATAAAGGAGAAATAGAGCCATTAGAAGATAACGTAAGAAGAGAATTAAGAGCTAACCCTGAATTAAAAAAGAAATATGAAGGATTAGCAAAAAGAACTAATGCAGTATTTAAGAGTTAAGGGAGTTGAAATTGAGTGAAACGAGACTCCAATTTTTTTCATAAGAGATATAAACAAATTGAAGACGCTATGGTTAAAGTAAACTTCAATTCATTGATTTTCATATATTGATACTTTGAAATTATTCTATTTATTTGCTAAAATCCCAAAAATCAAATTTGCAATCTGCAATAAATCAAAAAAGATTAAAAATCCTTGAATCTAATCAATCCCCCTTTTTTTATCTTCTTTCAATATAAAATACGATCCAAATGAGAAACAAAGGAATTTTTAGGTTTTAAAAGTCGTTCTTGATCTTACAGTCAAATTATCCTCTCATTATCCCAATAAGTTCCCTAAGAATAAAAAATATACGACATCCCTAATATCAATCGAATCATAAAATTCGAAAGGAACAAAGAAAATATGTAAATAAATATCATGCAAAGCCACCCCTAAACAAAAGCTACACAATAAAGCAAAAAAAATATTTTGATTTACAGTTAAACCCTTTGCATTATAGAAAATAAACAATAAAAGTAGAAAACCACCAATGCCCCAATACAAATGATGAATATGAACTCCATTAAATATTAATTCCCCATAATTAAAAACTCTAATGAATACTTCTGCAATAAAAAATCCTAAAAACAATCCCAAACTAAAAAAAATGCTATATCTTCTAACCCTTCTTTCCTTAACATACAATTTTTCATATTCCTCATCAATATATTTATCTAAAAGGGTTTCTTTTTTCTGAAAATTGCTCCAAAAAATTATTTTAAATAAATAAATAAATCCGACAATTCCGATCCCTGTTGCAATGGGAAATAAAATAAACTCAAATAGAGCTTCATTAAAGTTATTTATATGAATGATTACCCAATAATCGTTATTCCATGCTATCAAAAATGTATAATATAAAACAAACCACTCTAATAGGAGAAAAAAATAACCAAATGCAACTAAAGAATATATTACTCTTCTCTTATTCAACATTTCAATCCCCATTCATGCTTTAAACTAAAATTTCTAATTGTATTAACATTTATTTGAAATAAGGAAAATAAAGCAAAAACTGAATGTAGGCCAACAAAGAAATTTTTTTGATTTTTATACATTTTTTCACCAAAATAGATAATCAAAAGGATTAAAGTTGTCCTCCACTGTAAATAAGGGATAAGCATAAATTTCTCCTAAAGTTAGATTGTGTCCTGCTTTATAGTAATAAGTATAAAGTCCATGAATCGTTATAGTTTTAGATATTGGTGTATTTTCGATGAAAAACGGGAAAAAACCCCTTCCCCAAGCCAATTCATCAGTATAATTATATTTGTATAAAAACCAAACCGTTAAACCCATTATATTATGAGATTTGGGGATTTTAACGGTAAATTCCAAGTTTCCTAAATAAAACATATTCAAAGCCATTGGTTTGATAACGCTTAAGAATGGAATTGAAAGATCCACTATAGTTCCATTGCTAAATTGTGATAAATCCATTGCCATTAAATCAATCAAATCAAATGGTAATGAATACAAACCCACACCTGTCATAAAACCCCAACTTGTAACATTCCTATATTCTCCATACACATTAAAGGAAGGTGAAAACCTAATTCTAATTGTGGTATCTTTGCTCAAAACGAAATTAGCTATGACTGTAGAGGAAAAAACAATAAATGCGATTAAAAAGATTGTTGCAACTTTAGATAATTGAGTTTTATCAGAAAATTTAATTCCTAATTTCGAACTAACTTTCTTTTCAAATTCTAGTTCTTGTTTTGTTGTTATGCCCGTAACCTTCCTTTTTCGATAAAACTTTCTCTTGCTCAACTTATAATAAACATAAAAACCTAAATCCACGATTAAAACTCCTAAATAGCCAAAAAGTAACCCCGAAACCCCAATAGATAGAGCAAATTCGATTATATGTTTAAAATAATCCTTTACATTCATAACGAATATCGTGATGATATTGAAATTGAATAGATTTTCCATTCTAAAAGTAGAAACAACTAAATAAACTCCTATTCCTAAACCACCGTACAACCCCAACAATTTTCCTATTTTGTGATTTTTAGTTCTTTTTACTTCTACTCCAATTTGATTTATAATGGTATGTACAAAGAAATAAGCAATACCCACGATTAGTATTATGATAGAAATGATGATAACACTTGACTGAAACATGAAATAGCCACCCCAAGCAAAAAGCAACGACAAATCTAAGCCAATAGCAATGGGGAATAATATAATGAAGATTGCAACAAATTGGATATTAACCGTACCTCCTAGCAAAGGAAATAATATGTAAAATATTGGTTCGACATAGTAAAATACTAAAACCAAAACAATAGCAGTTACAAAGACTATAAAAATATGTGTGAAATCTTTTGAAAATATTTCTTTCATACGACTTGGTTTTGTTTCTTCCATTATCCTTCACTCTTTGAATAATATTCCCATTCCTCAATGCTTACTACTTGTTGCTTTGTTAATTTTCTAAAAATCCAAAAAATTGAATCAACTATGAAAACTGAAATTAGGACTATCAGGAACAAGAAAAAAATTCTAACAAGCATATCAATGGCTACAATTCCACCCATGAACCAAAGAGGAATTGCATAAGCAAAGGGCAATATATAAATAGTTGTTAAATCCGCTAAATCAATCGTAATGTCAACATTAAAAATCCCAAAAGATCCAAATGTAGCTAATGAATATTCAAAAAAGGGGAACATATAGAAAATTAATACTATTCCAACTCCAACCCCAACAGATTCTATCAAAATTTTTACTATATTTTGCCCTCTAGTCCTTTTAACCTTATACCTAAATGAAATTGGGGTGGATAATCCCCAAAAAGCAATAATAACGAAAATAGAAATAACAACTGAATAAACTAAAATTCCAAGATAATTCAAAATAAGGTAATCAACAAAATGAAACAGTATCCAAATAATATCACCTAAAGTACTTATTGCCGGTGCAAGTAAAACCAATTCTATTGGTAAATACAAAGCGAAATAAGTAATTTGGCTAAATACTTGGACATAAGAAAATGTAATTTGTGGAATATAGGTTAAAATCATAAAAGAAATTATAAAAATCGTTATCAAAACAAGAATTTTCGTGATATCACCTGAAATTATTCCTCTAACATCCTCAGGCACTAGATTCCAACCTTCCTTTATTTTTTCCTCAAATTTTTTCTCTATTTCCATTACGATAACCTCATTTTAAATTAAAAATTGGAAAATACTAAGTGTGGGTGTTGCACTTCGATAAGCTAATACATTGTTTAGAATGTGAGCTAAACAGCAAGATGAAATTCTCCTACCATAAACATAATCAATCGCATAAACGCCTCTCGCAATTGCTGTAAAAAGTAGTTTACTCAGTTCACCACCATAAACCGAGAGATGATAAACCCCAAATAAAAAAACTACTAATGGGATTGTTAAACCGTCAATGTGTGGCAAAAAGAAGGTTTCAAATCCCCATGTAAACAATAATTCCTCTCCAACTGCAATTATTATGCTAACCACATATTGATTATAGCTTAAATTGAAAAATGATAAAGCTGTACTAAAGAAAAAAACTGAAATAAAAGAATTGATTACAAACATTAAAAGCAAATGTAAACCAACTTCGCCAAACTCTCTTAAAGAAAATAAACCCTCAATTGTTGTTCTTGTTGTTGTTAAAGGTATTTGATTGCCTTTTTCATCTTTATAAAAAATCTGTACCCATCTTGTTTTTTCTTTCTTGGTTTCCTCATCAACATATTTTTCTTTCTTTTTCGCTAATATTATATTGCTCACAATCTTTAAGCAAATCCCAAAAATCCCCAACAAGCCGATAATCATTAATTTAATGACCATTTTTTGAATTTCAAACATTATGGGGTTCAATTGGGGATATTGGAACGTAATGATATTGATTAGAGTAAAATTATAGGTAATAACGATTGCAAAAACTCCTAAAATTAGAATAAACGGAAAATCCACCTTATCAGGTCTAAACCACCTATTTTTTGGGTGGTAATCCCAACCATATTCTAAAATAAATTCCTCTAAACTCATTTATACTTCCCTTTCACTACCTTTTCCTTTTTTAATTTGAGAAATTTGTTTCTTAATATTGCATACTGAATTAATAAGCCAATAGTAATGCTACCATAAACTAACCCCATTATACTCCCGATTCCAATAACAAAATAAAGTAAATCGTCTTTCTCTTTTAATAAAAAAGGTAATAACAATAATTGCTCTAGAGTTGGTTCTTTAACGATTGTTTGATTTACTATTTCAAATGAATAAATTGGGGTTTGGTTTATATTATTAAAAGAATCATTGCACCACCAAAAATAATAATGAGTTCCGATTGAGAAATTCCCTAAAACAATATAATAATCGCTTGAAATATCGTCTATTACTACATATTCAACATAATCTAAATGTAAAATGACTTTTGAAATATTTGAATCCTGATCAATCCACCTGGCACTAAAATTTATTTTTAGATCAAGAGTCCAGTTCAATGGTGAACTTATATTTATTGTAACATGGGAATATTCTGGAGCTAGAGAATCAAAGGGATATAATTTATATTCAAGCAATTCATTACTTTGATGATTGATTGTTTCACTAATATTAGTATATTGAAATTTAGAAATAGAAAGGTTATAATGTCCCTTTTTCAATCTTTTCCATTGACTATGACCACTAGAACTAGTGAATTTAGTATCAACCCACAAATTTTGTTGCAGAGTTACGTTTGCATTTTCAATGGGTACTCCTTCTTTATCGGTTACATATATAATTAAGTCATTTTTGTGATGTCCCCATCCCCAACTAGCTACCATTAACTCATTTGTTGGTGCAGGGTTAGAATTAAAAAAACTATATCCACCTAATAACAGAAGGGCAATGATAAAACCACCACCAAATTTAACTTTATTTTTAAACGAAATCATTTATCCAACCACTTTACTAAACCAAAACCAAGAATTGAACAACACCACAATTTAAAATTTCTTCAAATATTCTCAAATATGCATTGTAACACCAAATTTTAGAAATTTCAGAATCCACCCATGATAATAAGGTTAAACTCCCAAGAATCCAAGAAAAATCCCAAAAATAGATTAAACTCAATATTGCAATTAATAATCTAGTTCCAAATAAAAAATTAACCAAACCAAATTCTTTCTTTTTGCTTAATCTCTTACATTTTGGTTTCTCATTTGAGGATTTAAAATATTTTTCAAAAAGTAATGATAATAATATGGAAATAATAACAATCGCTAAAATTAACGGAATAAAAGGAATTTTGAGGAAAAATAAACTAACCCAATAACTTTCCAAAAATACCAAAATCAAAAATAACTCCTTTCTGCTAATCTCATACGACATTAAGAAAAATCACCCTAAAAAAAAATAAATTATAAGAAAAGTAACCAAAGGTTAGGAATTATTAGCCAAAGTACTAATATAACACCACTTAAACCAATACTGAATAACATTAACTTTTGAAATTGTTTTTGCCTATCCTTTTCTATTTGATAATCAATTTCCTTCTCTGTTGGCGGTCTTTGATATTCCTTTTCTAATTTTATTGATATATCAGTTCTATGACCTGCCATTTCTCTTTTCTTTTGACCACGTTTATAGAGATAATAGCCAATTACAACGATTATAGCTATCACAACACCAATTATAACATAAACCCAAATATTCTTAAACCAATTCAAAGAACTAAATGGATTTTGTGCCATTTCCAAAGCATCAGCTACCGCATCAACCCATTGAGGATTAACTAAAACTCCACCCGCCAAAACTCCACGTGGTAACCCGTCAAATATATCATCACCCCGTTCTTCATCATAGTAACCCAATTGACCATTTACATTAGAACTATGTGGAGTATAGTTGTAATATGCACCAAAATAAATATCAGCTTGAAAAGTTTCCCAAAGATAGACATTTCTAACTTCATAACCGTTGATTGTTACAGGATATATGTCGTGCGACCAATCACCCGAAGTATGCGGGGTTATTATCAATGGCGGTATTGTTGCACAAACTCCATAATCAACCCGTTTATGTTCATAGTGTATCTTGTGTTGAAGTTGATATAACTGTAACATAGGTCGCATTTTAAACCAATCAGCAAAGAGCAAACTATCTAATTGACCAATTGAAGAATCTATAAATCTACCGCGTATTGTAATATCTTGAGAATTATTGATTTGGTCTTTGAATGTTCTTGGTGATGAATTTTCTGGCAAACCCGCAATTATATGACCGCGTTGTATTGTGTTTAATGTTGGCGGTGCATCATAATAACCGTATGCAGAAGTACCTTTTTTACTTACTCCGTCTAAAGCTCTTGAAAATGGTACTAATGGATTACCGCCAAGCACCAAATCAAGAACATCCCCAATTTGATCATTTCGGGTATAGGTTTCAAAACCGCCCTGATCAACATCAGTCATTAATCGGTTTATCTGTACCGTTGATTCATTATGAACTAATCCCATTTCCGATTGCTTCTTTGCCACATCACCTATATAGGTATAGGTTTTACCCGTATAACTGTAATTTCCTAATTCGTGAGCTATTACCCGTTTAAAGTAATCGGGTAAGGTTTCGCTATTCACAAACAGTCTAAATAAGACATTGGAATGTAAGATTTTTTGGCTAATATTATCTAATTGTGCTTCACCAATCTGATAGCTTGGCATTGAGAAATATTTTTTTCCAACGACATTAGAATCCGTAAAGCAAACGGGAATGATACCAACCATTCCCCCCGCTGTTACCCGTTCATCTAATCTACAAATCTCATAAGTTTCCTCTATTCGTTCAGGTCGCCCAAGATAATCAAATGCTTCACACATTGTTACATATAGGATTTGCCATTCTACCGTAAATCGCTTTACAAATAGAGTTTCACCGTCAATAAAAATTTGTCCTTCATACCCTTCGTCAATAATATACGGGGTATTCTGAAATATCTTAAAACTTGGATCATTCGTCAATTCTCCATTATAATAATCGCTTTGTATATCTACCGCGACAGTTGGCTTGTTAGTTACAGGATCAAGAGAATCTAAATCCAAAAATTTAACAGGTCGTACAGAAATCCAACTTCTAATATCCTCAGTCAGTTCTATACCTGTTGTTGGCGGTATATAGAAAAAATCTGGAATTGTCGCGTTATCTTGAAGTATTCTTGTAACGAAATCATTATTAGCTTGGTCTAAATTCATTTGAAATATCGTATTTCCGATTGTCATTTGTCCCATTGAAATAAAAAAAGGTAAAAGGATTAAAAGAGCTATTATTTTTTTCCGAATTGGTTTCAAAGTGTTTCACCTTCCAATAACACATAGTTATCATAGGGATCATCTATCCAATCTTGACCTAATATTACTCCTACTCCAGATATTTTGTAAAAGTAACCACTTACAAAGAATGTTTCACAACAATAGCATAATTGACCTGTTGTAACATTAAAACTTCCAATATTGTAAATTGGGCTTAAGAATCCGTCAATCTCCATATTGGTAACCGTACCGTTCCAATACATCCAAGAATTAGTTCCCTTAGTGTTTTTACTGACTGTTAGAGCTTTATGTTGATAAGTTCCATTGGGTAAATAAAATCCTTCACCCCAAAGTGATAAATTCGTGGCGAAACCGTCATTTGTTATTTCAAAGGTTATTTGGTGAAATCCATCAGTAATATCGCTTACTGAATTTTTTGAAAAATTCCCGTCAATAGCTTTAATCTCAAAACTCATGGTTGTATTCATAGCTCTCCTTTTTAGAAAATAGGTATTGACATAAGGATCACCTGTTGAACTTCCACTTCCATTAACCCCAAAAGCCATATAGTGATAACCCGTCAAATTAACAAATGCAGTCAAAGAGCTATTTGATAGGAATGTTACATTTGTTAAAACCGTTGTATGATAAGATTCATTTCCGTAATGGTATAGTTCTATCGGTACGTTATCAAAATATGTGTTATTTACTGAATCTTTTAGTCTAATCTTAGCTAAACCGTACGGCATTGCTGGTGGTTCTGGTTTTGGAAGCAACCCTTCAAGCAAATAGTAGTTAGTTGCATCTTGGTACGCTTCTAATTGAGGGTTTAAAGCTACAATACCACCAACAACAGCTAGAGGAACTAAAACAATAAGTAAATAGGTTACATTCTTACGGGAAAGTATTTTATAACCATTCCCCGCCTTTTCAACCCCTTTAGATTTTTCTTTAGGTTCTGTTAAACTCATTATAATTCCTCCCGCATTTCACCTTCTATTAATGTTCGATATTCCTTTTTTCCAATATAGATCCTTCGAATAGCCATAGCAGATAAGTACCAAAAAGACCAAACAAACATTAGGACAACAAAGAATCCAGAACTTTCGATTAAAAATAATTGCAACGCGGGTACGTTGGGGTAATAATACCATTCTAACCCTGTAAAAGTTAAATCTAAAGCAGAAACCACTAGTGCCGAAGCAACTAAAATTATTGACATTATACCCATGTATTTCGGTTTAAAATCCCTAACTCCTGCAACAACACCAAAAACAAATGTTACAAATGTTATTATTCCACCAAATATAAAACCCCATTTCAAAATCTTATTTACAAAGAAAAACGAATATAGAACTTGATCCACTCTTAAAAAATAATGGGAACTTAAAATTCCGATGTAATAAAGTCCAACGAATGTTATTGTCGAAGTTCTAGCTATTGGTTGCCTTATTCCTAATGTTAAAAGCATGACAAAAGAAAATATCCAACCGATTTCCGCTTTTGGTATGAACCAACTTGAAGCAAAGGTTATTATTGATATAAATATGATTAACCAATCTACTAAATGCTCTTTAGCAAACAAGTCTAACTTACCTTTAGTCTTTCCGTATTTTTTTTCCTCCAATTCGTCATCAATCATAGCTAAAGTTTCCATATCTGAAAATTCGGGTAAATCCTCACCTTTTTCCGAAGCTTTAATTATTGCTTTGGTTTGTTCTACCTCTACGTTCTCCATTGCTTTCTCTATTTCCTTTTTTTCTTTAATTTTTTCTTTTAAAAACATTTGATTCACCGAATCCTTGTCTTACTTATATTCGATTTTACAAAATAAAAAATAATATGGGGTAAAAATGGGTAAAATCCCCCCATTTTATACAAAAATACCCTAAAATACCATTTAATTTAGGTTACAAATAAATTGATAAAAACGAATTATGAATTATGGTTTATTATTTATCTTACATTTTATCGCTATTAGGTATGATTGCTTGGATTATCTCAATTAAATTTTCAATATTTAGAACAAATTGGGTTTATATATTATTCATTTTCACATATATTTTATCAATTTTAAATTATATTTTTCTAATTTATGAATTAATCATTTCTAAACAATTTAACATTCTCTATTTCTGGAGTTTTGAGGATTACATGAATGTTTTCTTGTTAAATATAACAACCTATATTTACATAGGAATTTTAGGGGTTGGATTGATAGTTATTAAATTGATACCTTATTCAATTAATAAAATGAAACAGATACAAATAAGAACTAGAAAAAAATTAAAAGAAACTAATTTAAATGAAGAATTAATAGCAATCGGTACGCTCTACGGGTTTTATTTGGAATTGAAGGATGATTTAGAAGAACATAAGAAGAAAAAAAAAGTTTAATTTCTTTTTAAATCATCTTTAATAACATTATTATTTTCCTTCACTTTTTCCCATATATTTTACCATTATGCTTTTTATCAAAACAATACAATTGCTCATCAATTTCGTGTAATGGTAAATTAATTTTGTCTTTTAAATCATAGATTTTTTTTGCATATTTTAAGTAAACATCTAAATCGTATTCATAATTCTGAATCGTTTTACCTGTCAAAGCCCTATTAGCCCTAACATCCAATATAGGAAAAATATCAGGTCTCAAGAACTTAAGAATCGTACTCGCCATTGGAACATTAACACCTTGACAATCAAGTAATTCAGATATGACTTTTTTAGTGTTTGAATCATCTATACTGAGTTTTTTAGATTTTGCTAATTTATCAAGATTTTGGATTACATTATCCGGAATATTCAATACTCTATTAATTTTCCATAAAGCGACTCTTCTTAAGTCATTAATAGATAATTTATTATTATTTCTTATTTCTGAAAACAATTCCTTCAAAGCATTTTTTTCCTCAAGATTGTAGTTATATGGAAAGTCTAACTTATCTTTTTTCGGATCATAAACCCTAATCTCATTTGAATTAACTTTTTTTTCTCCTTCCAATAAAAACACCAATAAAACTAAATTTATTAAATCAATCGTTAAATTAATTAATTCAGGATTATTTTTACTTTTTCAAAAATTGAAAAATAATCCAGGAAGAAATACTTAGATATTTTATGACTTTTTAGCTTAAAATTGTAAAAAGAGAAAAATATCAAAAGGTGTTATATTTTTCTTTATTAGAATTTTTTTTCTTCTTTAATTTTTCAATGGTCTTTTTATAAGAATCCAAATTCTCGTCAATGTGTTTAATTAGAATGATAAAAAGGTCAGTCCACGATAAGCTAGGCAATCCTCCAACATCTTTAATCTTAGTCTTTCTAACATCAAAAGCATTGTAAATAGGAAGCGGAATATTTCTAATATCTTTCTCCTTAATATCCCAATTCTTATCTAAGTTAAATTTCTCCTCATTAAATTCGGAAACCATTAAAATAAACTCCAAATACTAATTTTGACGTATATTTCTAATAACGGAAATAAACCTATATTTATAATAAAATTACTTAGCTTCTGACATAAAAACTTAATGTATTATTGGGATAATGTACAGTATTTTTACTGTTAAAAGGGGCAAAAATATCCAAAAAAACCACTTACAAATTTAAAATGGGTAAAGCCATATAAAATAGTAGCTAAATTCATAATATCAACCTTAAGGATTGATGAAATTGGTTAGTTATAAAGACTTAATGAAAGAAAAATGGTTTTTAGAAGCTTTTTCAAAACTTAAACAAAGTCAGGGAAACGCTAAAGCTTGTGCAAAACTAGCTGAAAAATTAAACATTCCAAGTTCAAACCGAATGGGTTTTACAATTGCATGTCTAAAACATCTTAAGGATTTCGGCAAAATGCCAACAGAAGCAGAAGCTAAAGGTTGGGGTTTGGGAACTCCAATAAAACAAGAAGATTTAGAGAAAGCTTTAGCAGAACTCGCTACCGTCTAACTTCATTTTCCAATTTTTATTTTTTTTATATGGGATTTTCAAATTGATGATAATAGAAGAATCAAAATTATTTATTAGTGTATTTTTAAATTATTTTTTCATAATTGCTTTCGCCATAGCTATTTCCTTATTCGTATTTTTCTTTATTATATATTATAAATTCAGATATGACACATTAAAAAAGAAACTAAAAAAGAATAAGCATGTTATTTTAATGGATTTTATTGGAAATTGGGAGGATTTAGGGGAATACAAAAAAACTTCCTTATATAAAGGTGATTGGGCTATCTTTGTTGATAGACCTGAATATGAAACCTATAAAGGATATGTAATTGAGGTAGCAGATGGGGAATTGAGAAAATCAATGCTTGAATATGAAAATCATTATATTATTTTGACTGATTTTAAAGGATCTGATTTAGATAAAAGAAGGGTTAAGTGTCTAATTCACCAAGATATTATTATTTGGGGTTTTAAAAAAGGAATTGAGAGAATTTATGAAAAATTAAATCCATTTATTCAAAAAATTAAGGATTTAGAAATAATTAACAAAGAAATCAGCGATAGATATAATGTAACGGTAAAAAATGCCATATTAGACCGTTACATAACTACTAGAAAACAAGAAGATTCCATGCAACCATTCTGGAATGAAATGGATAAAAGAATTTACGCCCCAAGTATAATAATAGCAGGAGAAATGAAAAAAGTAATGGATAAAGAAGAAAGTTTGTCAGAAGACATTATTAATGTTGCAAAACTGAAAGAAGAAGAAATTAACCCATTTAGGAAGCTAGAAATTAAAGAATCAAGCTTATCCAATTTAGAAGAAGTTAAGGAGTTAGAAATTGCCAAAAAAGAAGCAAAAACCAAAGAGAATAATAAAAAAAGTAAAAAAGATAAAAAAAACCATAAAGACAACTAAAAAATTAGAGTTTTCAACTGAACCTGACAAAATAACTATTAAAAAAATTGAATTTGGGCTTAAAATTTTATCAGAAGATAGAATAACTTTCTTACATGCGATTACACACACCCAAAGAAATAAATATCTTGAACAAAGATACCCCGATTTTCCAAAACAAATTAAAATTGAAATTGCAAAGGCAATTCACGATGTAATGAACGGAATTATCCAGCATTTAAGCCAATTGAATGTTTTTCTTGATGATTACAAAGATGATAAGGATATACCTTTTCTTCTTGAAAATATAAAAGAACATGCTAAAAATATAATTTCATTTGTTAATCTTTCGGGTTTTTCTATTTTAGATGATATGCAATTAAGGGCAAATTATTATCAAATTACATTTGATTTAATAAAGATTTTAGGATTAATTGAATGTTTAAAAAATCCTCAAGATAGTGAAATAGCTAAAATTTTCGATTTAAATTTAAGTTCAATCCGATTTAATGAGAAATTAATAATCTTAATTAGTGAAATAAACCAAGAATCGTTAAAAGATAACATTTTAATTGATAAATGGGTAATGGGGTTAGAAACAACTAATGAAATGATGATCCATTTTAAATACATGGTTAAAAACCTTAGTAGCTATTTTTTCCTTATTCGATCAAGCAATTACCCCATAAAAGAATATATCATTTCAGCAATTTTCAGGGTAATTTATTTTATTAATGAATTAATTTTACCAATAAATTTTGATGAAGGAAGGGTTTATGTTTCTCCAAGAGATTACATTGAAATCTTTGCAAAATATGAAAATAATCTGAGGGAATTAATAGGTTTATTGGAAATATTTTTTCAAAACTTCAATCATTTAGCCATAAAACCAACTGAAAGTAATGTGATTGAATTATATGTTGCAAAAGATTGTAGATTATGCAAGATTTTTTTTGAAAACAAGTTATTTGAGTACATACAAAATATGTCTATTAATCTGGATAAAGGATTAGCAATTTACGACTCAACAGATGATATTAACGCTTTAGCTAGACGTTTCTTTTATACAATTAAATTTGTTCCTTCAATTAGATTTCCAAGCATTTCAAATAATTGGAAATGGTTAAATATATTCCCATTTAAAGATGAGGAACAAGATGAAAAGTTAGATATTGCACCTTCAGAAGCTTGTAAAACTGCCACTATTGAAATAAATAATTATCTCTTTGGGGCTTTTTCAAATATCATTCCAACTCTTAATAAAAGCAAAACTCAGAAAAAAGGAAAAAATAAGAATAGGGAAAAATATTTGGTTAAATTGAATAAAATAATGGAGATATTTCAAAAAGATCCTGAAACTCCATTAACAATTAAAGAAATTACTGATGAAATAAAAGAAAATTACAGCAATACTAATTATTTTTGTAAGAAATTAATCAAAAAAGGGATTTTATATACCGAAGATCCGAAAAGTCTGAGGGTTAAAGCTTATAGATTAAATTTTGATAAATACAATTTCGAAGTTCAAAGGAGTTAAAAGTTTGAAGTACAGATTAAAAGATTTTTCAAAAACCATTAATTTAATCTCGAACTTCTACCCACCAATCAATTCAAAATCTATCGAGTCAGGGATTGAAATTGGAAATAAGTTATAATCAATACGGATTGCAAATAAACAAGAAAGTTTTCAGCATATTACAATTTTACAGATTAGAAACCTTTAATACCGATTTATTAGAAATAATCAAAGAATCCATTAAAGAAAAGAAAGCTAATTCAATAATTTTAAAAAATAATGCAGAAATTAAAGCTTATGAGAAAATAAAAACCGATAAACCAATAAAAAATCTTGGTTATACGAATATAGGGTTAAATGTTGAAAAAAATCTTTATCATTTATGTAATTTGACTGAAAATCATAAAGAACTAAATGAAAAGCTTATTTTATTAATTAAAGACTCAATTAAAACGCTTAAAAATAACTCTATAATCCTAAAGAATGATAAAAAGATTGAAGCGATACATGAAAACATCTATAATGAAATTACAAATGAATTATGTTGGGGAAAATTAGCTTATTGTTGTCATTGTAAAAAAGATGATTGCATCAGAGTTATTGTTCTTAAGGAATTGGGAATTTCTAATAAAGAATATACAGAAATTAAAGATAAAATGGAGTTGGAATTTCAAAAATTAGTTAGAAAAAAGAAACCCGAATGGTTTTGAATATTATAACAATTAATAATAAATGAAATTCTAACCTATCAATTATTTTATCTCCAAATCTTTAAGAAATTCGTCTAAAAAAGAAAAATCTTGTTCAGTCGGTTTGTATTTTCGAGTAGGATGTTTCACATTATTTCTAAGGATGTTTAATTCATCAATACTTCTTAAAAATGCTTTTTTATTGCTTTGAAAGTTTGAAAATGGTTTTTGGTTTATAAAATGTTTCCAATTTTTATCTATAATTTCTTTTAATTCTACTATATCCGTATAGTCATATACTTTTCCTTGACCCTTAGCCTTCTCATATTTTTTACTACACTCTATTCTAATACGTTCAGGAATTCCTTCAAACCACCAATCCCGATTATCTGGGAATACATCTTTTAAAATTATTTCAATTTTTTTATGAATACAATTTTCAATTTTATCCATTTTATCAATTGCTTGATGTTTCTCCACATCTTGTGGCTCGGTATATTTTTCTTTTTTTATTGATTTATTTTTAAATTCTTTTAAATAATTCCTGCCAAGATTTGAAATAGTCCAAAAATAATGATGCTTTCTATCAATCATCCCAAGATCTTCTAAATATCTCCCAATCCTCCAAAATAAAGCTGTTTTTATTTGTTCATCTTCCATTTCGTTAATTTCTTTTAAAAGTTTTTTATACTCCACATCGCATCTTGAAGGATTTACATTCCATTTATTATTCAGGATTTCTAAAATTTTAATTCCCACACTAAAAAATAGTGGCTTTTCTAACGATTCTTCATGTATTAATATACCGATAGAGCCAATCTGTATATCTGCAAATTCCGTTCCCAAATAACGTTTCCACCTAAAATAGTCTTTAGATTGTCCATCATAAAGTTCTTTTTTCAAGTTTTTTTCATCAATATTTTGATCAAAGTTTGATATTTTTGTTAAAAGTTCGTTAAATGATATAACCTCATCATTTAATTCATTTTGATATAAAATTTTTAAAATTACTTCTTGAATTACACTAGTTTCCATCATTTTATGCGACTTCTAAACCTGTTTTTCTCAATTCTTCACGTAATATTCTTAAAAATTGCGTTTTCAATTCAAATTTTGTTTGTTGATAGAATGAATCTTGAATAGATGTTTTTAAACTGACTGATATAGATCCAGATTCAAACTTAACTTTAATATCTAAATCTGAAAGTTTTGAAAACTTCGGATAGATATTCTTTACGATTAAGAAAAATTTCTTTTTAGCTGTTTCAACTGCATCATTAACCGCTTTCATTATATTTTGTCCACCGATTATATTGCCAGATTTCAATTTTATCAAAATAATTCGCCTTGAGATTAATTATATTTTTAATATTGGGGAATAATTTCCATTTTTTTTAATTTTCTTCCATCAATTTCTTCTATGTCCCTAATGGTTTTTAATCTATTAGCCAAACCTTTGATTAATATACTATGACTGTTATAATCCGTTGTTACCTCTTCTCCATCATCAAATATCATCTTCAACTGAAATTTTACGGGTTCTTCTTCCTCTTTATCATCCAAAGCTTGTAATTCCCCACTCTCAAACTTTTTGACTTCTTCAGGTGTAGCTTTTCTAATCGTAACAGTTGTTGATCTCCTCAATTTTGGCTTATACACGTCTTTAACCCAATAATAATAATATTTTTTTCCCGATTTGATTTTTTTTATTCTTGGCATTGATTAACCTATGGGAAGGAAGTATTTTAAAGTTCACATTCGACAAAATCAACCGACAATATGCGGAACTATTCTCTTATACTAAAATATTCGATAAATCTTTAATTAATTAAATAACCAATTAAAATTATTGTCGGAAATTTGCGGAAAAAACCATCTCGAAAAAAGCTCAATTTCATGTTGTAATAGCAATATATCAAAAAAATTAGTTTATTGGAATTGGTTCAATTATTAATTTCCTATACATTCTTTTTTTTTGCATAAATTTATCTAATTTAAATAATCTGTTTACCAAAGCCCCCATACTTTTATAAGAAACTCTTTCAAGATTCCCATTTCCCCAATTAATGATTAGCCGGTATTTCAAACCATCTTTTTTATTTTGCAAGTAATTGCCTCCTGAATGGAAACTGTATTTCAAATGAGATCCCATCTTGGCATTAACTTCTTAATATTTTTATTGTAAATGATTCTAATATAAAAACTTTATATATAATCTTATTAGGTAACATACGGAAATTCTCATAATCTTTATATAAATGATGTAGAAAACTTCTTATTTTACTTGACAAAAACGTAAGTTTAACTTTAATTGGTCTATTTTTGCTCTAATTACCGATAAATTAAGAATATAATTATATACTTATTGCTAACATAGTATTAATATTATAATACTCTCTATTTTTAGCCCTAACATGCAAAAAACCTTCATACCCATACTTTCTTATTCCCGCCCTCCCACCCTTTTCAATGGGTAACAATTTTTGATTTAGTCATAAGGCGGTTTTAGAAACTTTTGAACCTTGTACTCTTCTAAATTTAACGGAATGACGAAAAAAGTGTTGCATAGTTTATTTATACTTAGAGAAAACGGCATTTGTGTATTTGAGAGGCACTGGATTGAGACGGACATCGACGCACATCTGTTCTCTGGCTTTATAACTGCCTTAAGCGCCTTTGCAGTCGAATCTATGGGTAAAACATTCCAATCGCTGAAATTGGTTAAAGAGCAGAGACTTGCAATTTTAAAACATCCCTATGCACCTATTATAGGTGTCATAATCGCGGATTACAGGGATAATGGGTATTTATTAAATAAAATTCTTGAGAAAATTTTGAATAAGTTTTATCAGATCTTTCAAACTGAAATAAAAATTGAAGATGCCTCATTAATTGGCAAAACAAAAGAGAAATTCCCACAAGAAATTGATATCATACTAAAAGGAAAAACTGCAGAGCGGAGTTTTGTTTCATTATTTATTGGTTTCTTAGCTGGGAGTGGTCTTTCAGTAATAATAATTCTATTTATTTTAAGTTGGGGAATAAATTTTGCCTATGGGGGTGGAATACAAAATTTATTTTTTGCTCCTATTTTTATTAATCTATTTGATGGTATGCAACCCTGGGAATTTCTAGACATTCAACAAATTGCTGTTATCGCTATGGGACTCGTTTTTGTATTTTTCCTTCTTACATATTTCGGTCCTGGTTTATTAGGCGCTTATATTGCTGGCAATCGGAAATTAGGGGTAATTAATGGACTATTATCTGTCATAGGAGGATTATTAATTGCCCTAATTTTTCAAAATATACAATTATTTCTATATTCAATTAATATGCTACCTGTATTTGTTGGATTTTCTCCATTAATAATAATATTAAATATATTAACAGGATATTTTGGAGGTCTATTAAGAGAAATATATAGGTTATATCCCTTACCTGGGAAAGATATATCAGAAAAAGTAATGAAACATGTAACAATCTTAGTTAAAAAAACCTTTCCATCGTTAGATAAATCTGAAGATTGATCATTTTTTACTTATTTCTAAAATTTTTAACGCTTCTTTGAATGAAACTGTTTTTTGTTCTCCACTTTTCATATCACGAATACCAAATTTATTATCCTTAAGTTCTTTAGGAGCTACAATAATTACAAATCGAAAATGTTGAGAGTCTGCATATTGTAGAGCTTTTTTTAAATTATTTCTAACTATCTCCAATTCTATACATTTTCCATTTTCCCGAAATTGGTTTGATATTTCTATGGCTTTTAGCAACATCTCATCGTTAAAAGGAACTATTAAAATTTTATCAGGACTTAGAACAATATTTGAAAATATTTTTATTTGGTCCATTGCTAATAGAATCCTATCTATTCCTAAAGCACATCCTACGGCAGGAGTCGGATTTCCACCAAATATTTCAATTAAGCGGTCATATCTTCCTCCTCCACCTACTGCTATATCTAAATCGGGTATAAAAATCTCAAATATCATACCGGTATAATATTCAAGTCCCCTGGCGAATCCTAAATTTAGATCGATATAATTAGATATATTATTAATTTCAGCAAATTTAATTAACTCTTTCAAGTTTTCTAAAGATTTCATTGATTCACTATAATTAGATAATAATTTTGATGCTTGCTTAATTATATTTGATAAATTCTTACCTTTTAATTCAAATAATTTTTCTAATATATTCGAACAATTTTTGGAAACTTTTAATTCTATTAATATATCAAAAACTTGTTCTATTTCTCCTTTATCTATCAATCCAAAGATTCTATCTTGCTGATTTTCTTCTATATTTTCTTGCTTTAAAATATTTCTTAATATGCCTACATGTCCTATTTTTATTGAAAAATCTTTAAAATTCAAATTTTTCATTAAATTACAACAAATTGTAATGATTTCTACATCACTAACTACATTAGAAGAACCAATAAATTCAAACCCAGCTTGAAAAAATTCTCTATATCTACCAAATTGCGGATTATCATAACGGTAACATTGTCCGATATATCCCAATTTTACAGGTTTGGGTTGTGCTTTCATAAAATTTGATATATATGTTCTTGCAATTGATGCCGTCATTTCTGGTCTTAGAGCTAAAGTCCTTTCTGCTTTATCTTTAAATACATACATAGTTTTTCTGATTTCTTCACCTGCTTTTTCGGCAATTAAATCGAAATCTTCAACTATTGGCATATTAATTTCTTGATAATTATAAACTTGGAATAAGTCTCGAACTTTTTGAATAATATAATGAAATTTTTTAAAATCTAGAGGTAAAAAATCACGCATTCCTTTTACAGTTTGAAATTTCTTTGGCAATTCATCACATCTTATAATATTATAAATCGACAGCGTTACATTTATAATACGTAACTTCACCTTGACGATCTATAACTGCTAGTACAAGATTTTTACGGATACCTTTCGCAGCCTTTACTATTTTCTCAAGGTCTGTTAAATTTAATGATATTCCTTCTGTTATAATGGAAACTACAAATTTAGAAGGATTTACACCAATTTTTGCACCCCGTCCATAAATTCGATAAGTTGATGATTCTCCAAACCCTGGACGGACAATATATCCCCGACTTCTTAAATCTTTATAAACTAGATAATTCACCCAAAAATCTGGATTAGATTCAAGAAATTTATTTATCATTTCCTCATATAGATATTCTTTTCCAGCCTTATTTAGAATTCTAATTCGATTTCTCTCAAGAAGTAATAGGGTTTCAACTTGATCAAGAGTTAAAGAACCATTTTCTTGCTTGGTTCCGTAATAACCATGCTCAATAAAAAATTCTGCGTTATTTGGGGGAATTTGTATTTGCCCACCTTCATAAAGCGCATCTACAGTTTCAAATTCCCTTTTTTTTTCTAAATCTTCTTCCTCTTCTTCATTAGAGTTGATTTTTTCGTTTGGTTCCAAAAATATTTTCTCCATATAAGAATATCAAAGATATGAAACTCATTTAAAATAAAATTTCAGTAATTTTCTCTTAAATTTATGGTTTTTTCAATATTAAATGATAGTAAAATTACTATATTATCAGAATTTATTTTTCTACAAATATTTATGGGAAAAACAAAAATTCTAAATATTCACTAATAAATTTATTCAATTTTCTTCTATTAATTACGAAATTTTCAATTTTTATCATATTAATTCAAATTCTTCGCATATTTGCTATAATATAAACATAGACTAAGAGAAAACCTTAAAATTGTTTTAAAAAATTGTTAATGATAATAAAAAAAAGAGAGGATAAGCATTGCACACCTATGCTGAAATTCCTGATACAATGCGAACAAAGGCATTTTTGCCCTTTAATCGTCATTTATGGAAAGTTTACCAAGAATTAGGGTTAGAATATTATGAAAATACTCTTGATAGAATATCAGATGTGTTGATGTTCGACGTGATCTCAAGTCGTCTAGATGTGACAATTAAGACTGCTGGAGCTGTATTTAATGGTGAAATTGAACAGCCCGATAAGGTTCTATCTTATCTTCTATTTCCACCAGTTTTACCCATAAGAGGCGATTTAAGTCAAGGAGGTTTAAAGCTTGTTTATGGTGATTCGTGCGATATAACCTTTGTTATATGTGATGATATAAACCAAGAGGTTCTTCTTCTCCTTAATGGACATTGTGAAGATGGTATTCCCGTCGATTGGTGGCTTATTGGTCAAGATGATGAAACGATGGAACGGAGACATCAGAAGTATGGGTATAAACTTAAAGAAATGCCGGGTCGATTTAAAAAGTTTTTTGATACGGGAGAAAAGTTAACAGACATATTAAAAGATATTCGCAACGAACGAACTCCACAATGGGCAAAATCTTCATATATTGTTTGTATGGTTTGGGGTAGTGCTCTTCTTAACTTACTTGAAGAATGTTCTAATTTCGAGCAATTTGGAACAATTTGGGATGCCGCAAATCCAAAGAAATATGGTTTACCAGATAAATATTTTGGCTACATACCTTGGACTGCCACACTCAATATGCTTATGGTAGGTGGTAGGAATAAATGGACTATGGGATTGACCGGTATTACCACTGGACATCATGCATACTTTATGCCTTTAGAGGAAGCTGGTAGAGATTGGATCAAGGAAAATATACCAGAATTCTGGGAAAAAGGCTTCCTCGATGCAAGAGCGGAAGGTATGCCATATCCATGGCAAAGTCTAGGAGTTACAATACCTAACTTTAAAAAGAAATCAACATATGAAAATGAAGCATTCGATTATAAATATCCATCTGGTGATTGGATTACTCCCGAAGCTTTGGGTTTAACTCCCGAAGAAACTTGTCAAGGAGTTTATCTAGATGTTAAACCTCAAACACCTAAAAATGAAAAAGTAAACAAATCGCACATTTTATCTATGGGAATTGGAATAGATACTGAATTTATGAGTTAACAGAATCTTTATTTAGATATTTTTACTAACTGTAAAAGAACCCGAAAAAAATGGAGATAAAACTATGACAGTTTCTTTAGAATATTATCTTTATTTTATATCGAGTAAAATAGCTGGAACTACTTTTTTCAACCAGCCATTCGAAATTCTTATGCTTGTTATACTTCTTATAGCTGCAGCTTTTTTAGTTGGGATAATTTATGAATTATATAAGAATTATAAAAGGACTGAATCAACTGAGACCTTATTATTTTTGATAGGAATGATCTCATTGATACCCGCTAATGTTCTGCTTGTACTTATGGGTTTATGCTATTCAGTATATGGATTATTTGAACTCGGAAAACTTATAATAATTCTTACACAAATTCCTGCTCAATTCACGTATTTATGTGTGAATTTATTTGCAATTCGGATGACTTTTCCAAAAAAATATAAAATAGTTTTAATTATTTTAGTAAGTCTATCAGTTTTATTAATAGGAACTGTAACTTGGGCAACTCTTCAAGGAACTCCATATTTTCATTATAATTTTGGGGTAGTTTATTCTACTGAGATTCAAATTATTAGATTTATTTGTCTTATACCTATTGCAGTAATTCCAATCTCAGTTTTCTATTATTATGCTGTAAAAATTAGAGAAGAAAATAGAGCTAGAAGCAACCGTTCCTTATGGTTAGGGACAGGAATTTTATTTTTTTGTGTTATAATTATTTTAACATCAGTTGCAACTATATTTAGATTATCTCAGATATTATATGTTCCCTCTGCAATTATTTTGTATGTTTGTTTTTCAATGCCAGAATGGTTTAAAACTAGAATTGGTTGGACTGATTAAAAGTCATACAAAATTTTCATATTATAAAAATTTTTAAATAAAGTCACAAAAAATTCACATATTATTATTAATTTATTTAGATTCTTATTCAAAATAAAGTTTAAATAAAATATAATGAGGAAAGAATATGGCAGTATCATGGATTTATTATATTGAATATATTTCAACTACCTTATTTGGAGTTGATATATATAGACAACCAATGCAGGTCTTTTTGCTCTTGATTCTTCTTATAGCTGGCTGTTTTTTAATTGGTATAATATATGAACTAAATAAAGATTATAAAAAAAGGCAATCTACTGAGACCTTATTGTTTTTAATAGGGCTTATATTTTTAATTCCTGTCATTATTCTTGGCATTATATCAGGTTTGTGTTATTCAGTTCTTGGTTTACCTGATCTCGGAATACTTTTAACAATAATTGGAATGTTTCCAGTTCAAATTACGTATTTATGTGTTAATTTATTCGCAATTCGGATGACATTTCCCAAGCGTTATAAAGTAATATTAGTTATTTTGGTATTATTATCTGTTATTACAGTAGGATCTCAATTATGGGCAATAGATCAAGGTCCCCCTCACTTTGATATTATCAATTTTGGAATAATTTATTCTTTAGAAGTTCAAATAGTGAGATTCACCGCTCTTATTCTTGCAGCAGTATTTCCAATTTCGGTTTTTTATTATTATGCTGCTAAAATTCGAGAGGAAAATAAACCTAGAAGTAATCTCTCATTATGGTTAGGAACCGGAATATTATGTTTCGTTTTAGCCTTTCAAATTCCTACAATTGCACCCATTTTTAGAATTATTCAAGCCTTTTATCTCCCAGCAGCCATTATTTTTTATGTTTGTTTTTCAATGCCAGAATGGTTTAAGAAAAGAATTGGATGGGTCGACTAATCTCGTTCAATTCTTTACATTAGATTTATAAATAATATCATATGCAAATATAAAATAAATAATGTAAAACAAAGAGGTAACACTATGCCAGTTACATGGGAATATTATTTTCAATTTGTATCAAATAAGTTGTTTGGGCTTTCAATTTTTGAACAACCATTTGAACTTATTCTACTCGGCGCACTTCTTATAGCTTTGGTTTTTTTACTTGGTATAATTTATGAATTGTATAAAGATTATAAAAAAACAAAGACCATTGAGACTTTACTATTCCTATTGGGCATGATAACTTTAATTCCTGCGAATATTTTTGGTATCGTTTATAGTCTATGTTATTCGACTTTCGGGTTGCCTGAATTAGCAGAATTTTTAATAATTTTCAATTTATTTCCAATGCAATTTACTTATTTGTGTGTTAATTTATTTGCAATTCGGATGACTTTTCCAAAACGATACAAAATAATTTTAGTGATTTTATTAATCTTATCAGTTATTCTGATAGGAACTATGACTTGGGCGATTTTAAATGGTTCGCCATATTTTAGTATTGTTAATTTTGCACCAGTCTATTCTCTTGATATTCAAATAATACGATTTATCTGTTTAATCCCTGTAGCAGTAATCCCTATTTCAGTTTTTTATTATTATGCTACAAAAGTTCGTGAAGAAAATAGAGCCACCAGTAATCGCTCCATATGGTTAGGGACGGGAATTTTATGCTTTGCATTAGCAGTAATTGTTACTTCAGTAGCAACTGAATTTAGAATGTTTCAGATGTTATATGTTCCTGCGGCAATTATTTTTTACGTTTGTTTTTCAATGCCAGAGTGGTTTAAAAGAAGAATTGGTTGGACTGAATAAAAATCTCCATACTTTTTTTTTTACAACTATAAAAAAGATTAAATTTTTAAATATTAATTTATAAGATTTGAATATTCAATTCATAAAATCTAATAATAAATTTAAAGTGGTAAAAAATGGCTGTATCTTGGGAATATTATGTTCAAATTGCATTGAATTCAATATTCGGACCTTCTCCTTCTTTTCAACTTTTAAGTTTAATTTCGTTGATAATATTTATTATAGCTGGAGCTTTCTCAATTGGTATAATTAATGAATTATATAAAAATTATAAACAAAGGGCAACAGTTGAAACATTATTATTTTTGATAGGAATAATTACACTTATACCAAGTAATATTTTTTTGGTTCTTGTAAATTTATTTTATTGGATTCTTGTTTTACCTGAAATCGCAGAAATTTGTATTTTAATTACACTACTTCTTACTCAAGTCACAGTTTTATGTATAGATTTATTCGCAATTCGAATGACCTTCCCAAAGAGATATAAAATAGTTTTGTTTGTTCTATTATTACTTGCCGTTATTAATATAACCACTCAATATTGGGCAACGCTTCAAGGACCCCCATATCTCATTTTCTATGAATATACTACAATATATTCTATAGATATCCAAATAATACGTTTCATTACTCTTGTGCCAGTAATGGTTATCCCTATTTCTGTTTTTTATTATTATGCTGTAAAAATTCGAGAAGAAAACCGAGCTCAAAGTAATCGCTCTTTATGGCTTGGAACAGGAATTTTATTTTTCGCTTTTGCCCTTCTTATGCTCTCGATTGCATCTGTGACTAGAATATTCGTAATTTTATTTATTCCTTCTGCAATTATTTTTTATGTCTGTTTTTCTATGCCAGAGTGGTTTAAAAGAAGAATTGGTTGGACTGAATAAAAATACGTATTTTTTAGAAGTAAATCAGAAATAATTAAATATTTTTTAAGTAAAATTATTTTTCATCCTTTGAGAGGTCGCCTTTTAAATTTTTGGCATAAAAATTTGCTAGATTACAAGTTCTTATAACTATTTCGGTTAATTTTTTACTACTAAATAATATTTCTTCATTTTCCCCATCAAAATATAATTTAAAACACTCATAAACTTTATTTTTTTCATTCCATCTTATAGTTAGTCTAAATTCTTTCTGATTATCCCCCCAAACTCCATAATCTTTTTCTTTTCCCTCCTGAATTTCTAATGAATCTAATTTCAACTTTTTATTCGCTTCAATTTATTATTTATAATAATTTTGTCGGTATAAATCAAATTATAACGTTATAATTTAATTATCCTTCCTCATATATTACTTAATTGCTAAAAAAATTGAACAAGATAAACAAATATCACTTAATATATGAACATATTATTATAAAAAAAGATTATGTTTCAAATTTAATATTGCAAATTTGCTATTTTTTTTAAAAATGAGTGATTTTACCAAATATTCTTGAATTTTTAAATGATCTTTATATTTCTATACCAAATTATTTATAAGGTCGTTGACCACTTTTTAGTCTAGTAAAGACCAATTTTCTACCTAAGAAAATTGTAGGAGATGGATTTTATTTCAATAGTTCTAACTGCAGATCGTTCTCTTATGAGTAATTATTCAAATAATATATATATTGGGTTTTTATCTTGTATTCCACACAATATTTGCCCCGATATACTTTATAATCGTTTTTGCCCTCCCGTTCCAGTTAATTCTGATGGAACTACATCTTATCCTATATTAGCACTTCGTACAGTTGAGTCTATTTGTAATCATGCAGGATTTAAAGATGTAAAAATAGCTCATCCTGATTGTCTTAATAAAGTAATTAACTTTAAAACAAAGATAGTGGGAGTTTCATGTGAAGATCCTTTAGGTATAGGACCTGCAACTACTTCATGGAGTTCCATTTTTCACGGGATTCCTCATAATCGAATAAAGTTTCTTCAGTTAATGAAAAATATTAGGCAATTAAAAGAAATATTCGATTTTAAAGTAGTGCTAGGGGGTCCTGGCTGTTGGCAATTTAATGAAGATAAGATGAAAATTTTAGGAATTGATTATCTTCTACCAGGTGAGGGGGAAAGATCGATACCACCTTTTTTTCAGTCCTTATTTGAGAGAGACTTTCCTTCCCAACTAATTCAGCCAGATTCCCCAACCCCAAATGCGGAAGAAATATTACCAATTCTTGGACCAACTAATTCAAACTTTATTGAAATTAGCCGTGGTTGTGGTAGGGGCTGCAAATTCTGCGCTCCTACAACCAGCGGACAAATGCGTAATTTTCCTATTGATAAAATAGTCACAGATGCGAAAATGTATCTTAAATATGGAATTAAAAATATTGTCTTACAATCCGAAGATTCGCTACGATATGGTTCACTAAATAAAGATTTTTCAATTGATATTGATATAATTTTAAATCTTTTTAGCACATTATTCTCTTTGGGTATGAAATCAATTGCAATTACACATGCATCTCTTATAAACTTTGCAGAACAACCCGAAGATATTATAAAATTCACTCGATTTCTTCGTAAAAATGGTATGCGTTATTATGGTTGTCAACCAGGAATAGAAACTGGTAGTCCTCGACTAATGAAAAAATATATGAAGGGTAAATGTTATCCGCATTCTCCTGAAGAGTGGCATGAAATTGTGATTGATGCACTTAAATTGATGAAAGAAAATCATTGGTATCCTGCATGTACTCTTATTATGGGTCTGCCGGACGAAGAAAATTATGATACTCAGTTAACACTTGAATTAATTCAAAAAATTGATGACTTTCCTGCTCTTTATATTCCTCTATTTTTCGTCCCGATGAGTATGACAAGTTTAAGAGAGAGGGAGAAATTTATATCAGAAAAAATGACCGCTCTTCAATGGAAACTTTTACTTTCATGTTGGAAACATAATCTAAAATATATCCTTAAATTGTATAACTTAGAAACAGCACCTAAAAAATCAATTCAAATATTAGTAAAGATATTAACTAGTGCTTTGAATTTTATAATACGTCATAAAGGTCCTAAAATGATTAATAGGAAGTTTTACGAAAATAAAAGGGCAATTATTGTAAAATAATTCGATGAAAAAAAGAATAAATAATATTTAGCTATTTCAAATATTCTGTATCTCGTCCTATACCCATTGAAATTATATGATCCTTTGTTGCTTTTTCATTTTTTGGGGTATCGTGCGTTATATCTAAATAAATTCCTTGATAGGTTTCTTCTACAGTCTTATCCAGGGCTGTTGGAGTGATCCAATCTCCGGATGGATAGTTAAAGTCAAATTTCTCCTTCTCATAAGTAGATTTTTTCTTGAATTCAGGTAAGTTGACTTTGAGTGTTTGCCAAGGATAAGGAATTCCCATTTTACGTCCTTCAACTATGCCCTTATCCCATAGTTCTGGAAATTGTGAACCTAGCCAATCTACTACCTTTTGCTCTAATGGCATGAAATAAATTTTATGTTCTGTAGTAAGACCACACAAACCTAAAGTCCATTTTTCTCGACCACCCATGAGTAACATATTGAGAAAACTGGGCCATGGAACATAACTCATCCAAGTATCAGGTAAACCTATTTTTTTAGCATTGATTCCATCAAAGATTCCAGCAAAAGCTTCGTAACTCGAGGGTTCAGAAACAAAATTTAAAACTCCACTTGCCCATACCATGCAAATAATATAAGAAGCGTCTGCCCATTGTGGAGTTCGTTCATTTCGCATATCTTTCAAAACGTCCGTTAATTTTTCGCCAGCTTTTATTAACTCTTTAAAACGTTTAGGCATTTCTCTAAGTTTAAATCCAAGTTTTAAGTGTCTTCTATCTAGAGTATCATCTTCAGGTCCTATGAACCACCAATCAACAGGAATTCCATCTTCACAATGCCCATTTAGGAGGAAAAAAATCTCCTCATCTAAATCATTAGCGCAAACAAAGGTCACATCAGTCGAACCTCCGTAAACTAATTTTGTCGAACCTTGGTTTAAATCAGCTCTAATTGGTACGACAGGAGGAAATAACATGTAAGATAAAACCTTATCTGGCTGTTCAATTTCACCATCTATAACATATTTTGCGGTTCTTATTGTATCATCCATACGAATTCGAAAAAGGTCATAGAGGAAATCTCCAGATAGTTCTGCAATAGTATCTTCAACATAATCCATACCTAATTCCTTAAAAGATCTCCATATATGTCTCCCTAAGGGCATATATGGCTTGGTTCGTATAGTGTCTGGAATTTCGCCATAATTATGGACCATTTTTTTTTCTCCATTGCTATAAATTCTTACTATCTTATAAAATTATAAATTACGAATAAAGGAAAATATAAAAGAATAATTAAATAAATTTCTATTTCCTTTCATTCTTCCAGTTTGTTAACACTAAACTCCAAAGTAGCCTTACTCAAAGTCTTCTGTATCAGCTAACGCGATTTCTATTATTCTTGGTAATTTCTCCACCCTTGCTATTAAGAAAACAATTTCATTACTTAAGCCAAACAGTCTACTGACCCCCTTTCCAAGTAAACCGGAAAATGGAACTACTCTCTTTCCTTTTTCTTCCATTCTTAATTCATTTTCAACTAAATTCCAAAAAAGGAAATCTTTTGGTGCTATATCTGAAATCGCATAAGAAACTACTGGAGCTCCTCTTTCTTCAAAAAATTCTGAAATAACAAATAAACGATAGTAGCAAAACTTATCGTTACTTAATTGATAGACTTTTATATGTCCCATATTTTCCGTTGTACTTGATTTATCGTATACAATTTTACAAAGGTCTTTTAAATCAATAAACTTCTCGAGATAGATTTCAACTTCTGATTCATAATCTTCCTCTTCTTCCTCTTCCTCCACCTCCTCTTCCGAACCCTCTAAATCTTTTACCAATTCTTCTACTTCTGGTTCCTCTATCTCTACTTTTGACTTTTTTGTTTTTTCGCTATCAATGTTCTCATCTTCAGACTTTTCAATATCCTCACTATTTGGATTCAATAAATCATCTCCATAGCTGAGTGTTTATAGTAATTTATTTCCATCATGTTAATATTTATGTAAGTATCAATATTGGATTAATTTTTTTTGGAAAATTTGAATTTTTGGACAATCTAAATAAGTTATTTATCCAATAAATTGAAAGAAAAAATCAAAAAAGGAAAAATTAAAAATAAAGGATATTGAAATCAAAATAAATAATAATATTATAAGGTAGTGGTAAATCTTGACAGAAGTTGATTATTACGAAAATGTAAGACAAAAATTATCTCTTGGAAGATTTGTTACTCCAAAACACGATAAAATAATTGAATTATTAAAGATTTTTTGGGATGAAAAAACTATAGAAATCCTTAATCATTTCCCAAATGCTGGGAAATTAATTACTGTAAAAGAATTAGTTGAAAAAACAGGAAAACCAAAGAGTGAAATTAAAACGCTTTTGAAAAAAGCGGTGAAAAAAAGAACAATAGCAAAAATTGGACGTAGTTATGGATTAGTACCCCTCTTACCCGGTGTATTCGAAGCTTATTATGTTAACCAGCAAGATTCTGAAGAAAATCTTAAAGAAGCTGCTAAAATATACCGGTATATCTTCGAAACTGCTTTGGTATCTCGTGCTAGAGAACAAATTAAAGATGAAGAAAGAGGATTTTTCGAATTTACTCCCTTACTTCCCCTCGAAGCCAAAGAAAGACTGATTAAAATTGATGAAACGGTGGATTTTGAATCACAAATCCTTTCTTATGAATTAGTAGAAGAAATGATTAATAGAAATGAAGCTTTTGCAGTTATTCCATGCCAATGTCGAATAATTGGGGAATTAACTGGGGAGCCTTGTAGAGTGCCTTCTGAGATGGGATGCTTTGCTGTTGGACTTTTAGCAAAAGGGTTCGTAAGTATGGGTGTTGGTAGAGAATTAACTAAGGAAGAAGCAATTGAATTCATTAAAGAAACCGAGAAGGAAGGACTTGTCCACAACGTTACAGCTGCAACTGTTACAGATAATATAATTATTTGCAATTGTTGCAATTGTCATTGCGGGGCCCTCTTACCAATGAAAAAATTCCAAATAAAATCAGTCAGACAAAGCAATTTTGCACCTAAAAATGATCCAGAGCTTTGCGTTTTATGTGAGACATGCCTAAAAATTTGCCCTGTGGAAGCAATTTCTCATGCATCAGATGATAAAATGATAACAAACTATGATATGTGTATAGGTTGCGGTTTATGCGCTTCAAATTGTCCAGAAAACGCGATCAAGATGGAAAAAGTTCGTTCTAAAATTCGTAAACCAAGTGATCAACAAACTGAAGAAGTTAAGTTTGCAGAACTTTTTAGTGGTCTTCTAACCGGAAATTAATATTAATTTTTTTAAAAAAATGAAAAAATTAAGGTAACACTTTTATTTTATCCAAAAGTATATTTTTTTCTGATTTTTTTCTTTACATCCCACGTGCACTTTAGTCCCTTTGGGAATGTGACTAAATCACCTTTATTGATCTCCATTTCTCCAGTAGGGGTTTTTACTATTACTTTGCCTTCTAGAACAAAGGCTGTTTCCTGAGTATCGTATTCCCAATCAAATATACTTGGGTCACATTCCCAAGGACTCCAATTCTCGATTTTTAATGATTCTAATTTTTCTTTTGATGGTTTTTCTTTCTTAATTTCTGACATAAATATCTGACCTCAATTTTAATCTATCATTTTAGCTTTATCTTATTTTAATTGAGCGAATAAATAATGGAATATCCCTTAAAAGGGTGACATCTAAGATAATTCTCTTTCTGAATTTATCTAAATTGGAATGATAAGATAGATAATAATATTGTGGTAAGGTAATGGTGAATCTTACCTGAAGTTGATTATTAGCAAAAAAAGATTTTAAATTAGATTTTTTTTGTCTTTTCTTTTTTTATTTGAGAAACCTGCTTTTTTTCGATTTTTGCTGAAAGTTCCTTAATTGTTCTATTTTTATTGACGTTGGATCTTACTGCAATAATTGCTATGGCTGATATTGCCACAATGCCTGCTATTAATCCCAAACCTACTGGAGACAACAAGAAATCCATTATATTCGTGGTGCTTATTGGAGGAATAAACGGAACGTTGTCATCTCCCGATCCTGGTCCTGGGTCATTAGGATCGGTGCCTGATAGAATCTCATCATAATCATTAACTCCATCTCCATCTGTATCTTGTAAAAACGGATGTGTAAAATACACAAAAAGTTCATCGTAATCATTCAAACCCTCACCGTCAGTATCGCTATTTGTTGCATTAGTTAGGTAGAGAAAAAGTTCATCGTAATCATTTAATCCTTCGCCGTCCGTATCGTTATTTGTCGCATTTGTTTGATAAACCATTATTTCATCGTAATCATTCAAACTATCAGCATCAGTATCGTTATTCGTCGCGTTTGTATGATACACCAGAATTTCATCGCCGTCAATCAACCCATCGCCTTCCGTGTCGTTATTTGTTGCATTAGTAATATAGACAAAAAGTTCATCATAATCATTTAAGTTATCGTCATCCGTATCGGAATCGGTTGGATCAGTAGGATAGATAAAAAGTTCAGCGGAATCATTTAAGTTATCGCCATCCGTGTCGTTAGTTGCTGGATTAGTAAAATAGATAAAAACTTCATCGCCATCATATAAAGTATCATCATCCGTGTCATTATCATGTGGATCTGAATCATATTCCCATATTTCTTGTATGAATGTTAGACCATCCGAATCAAAATCATCCGAATTTCCCTCTCTAATTTTGATGCATCGCAAGCCTTGATCATAATCTCCAACGTATGCCACGTTTCCTGCGACAACTATGCCGAGTGCCTCTCCCGTGGTGTTATAAAAGTCGATTTCAGAGGGACTGGTAGGATCGGATATGTTCACACACCGTAAACCCTGAAAATCATTCGTAACGTACGCTAGGTCTCCCGAGACAGCCACTTTAAATGCATTTCCCGGGGTGATGTAATAGCCTATCTCGGAGGGGGTGGTAGGGTCGCTTATGTCGACACACCGCAAACCTTGGGCAGCAGAGGCAACGTATGCTACGTCTCCCGAGATTGCCACTCCTATTGCCATTCCTGGGGTGGGGTAATAACCTATCTCGGAGGGGTTTGTAGGGTCACTTATATTCACGCACCGTAAGCCTGAAGTAAAACCAGCAATGTATGCTACATCTCCCGAGATTGCCACATCACGTGCTTGTCCTGGAGTGTTATTATATCCTATTTCGGAGGGATTGGTCGGGTCACTTATATCAATGCACCGCAAACCTTGCGTATTATCAGCAACGTATGCCACGTCTCCCGAGACCGCCACTCCAAATGCATATCCAGTGGTGTTGAACCAGCCTATTGAAGAGGGATTGGAGGGGTCGCTTATGTTCACGCACCGCAAACCTTGGGTATTATCAGCAACGTACGCCACGTCTCCCGCGATTGCTACATCACGTGCATATCCAGTGGTGTTGTAGGAGCCCATTAAAGAAGGGTTGGTAGGGTAACTTATATTCAGGCATCGTAAGCCTTCCCAACCATATGCAACGTAAGCCACATCTCCCGAGACTGCCAATTCATTTGCTTCACCAGAGGTATTATAGTAACCTATTTCAGAGGGACTGGTAAAGTCGCTTATATCGATGCATCGCAAGCCTGCACCAGAAGCAGCAACGTATGCCACGTCTCCTGAGACAACCACTTTTGAAGCCCAATTCGGGATGTTACAAGAGCCTATTAAGGAAATACTGGTTGGATCGCTTATATCAAAGCAGTGCAAACCATCAGAACCATCTGCAACGTACGCCACGTTCCCCGAAATCGCCACTCCACCCGCCCCTCCTGGTGTGTCGTAAGAGTCTAATGAAGAGGGGCTAGTAGGGTCGCTTATATTGATGCAGCGAAAGCCGCCTGAATACCAATCGGCAATGTACGCCACATCTCCTGAGACTACTACATCGTATGAATTTCCTGGAGTGATTAAAAAACCTATTTCAGAGGGACCAGTAGGGTCGCTTATATCGATGCAGCGTAAGTTTGAACTGAAATCGGCGACGTATGCCACGTCTCCCGAGACTTCTACGGCCCTCGCATTTGTCGTGTCATTAACTCCTATTGGAACGGGGTTGGTGGGGTCGCTAATATTAACGCACCGCAATCCTTGAGAACCGTCGGCAACGTATGCCACATCTCCCGAGATTGCCACATCCATTGCATTTCCTGGTGAATTATATCTTCCTATATAAGAGGGGTTGGTAGGGTCGCTTATGTCTACGCAATGCAAGCCTGATGCCGCATCAGCAACATATGCCACGTCTCCAGAGACTGCCACTCCTTGTGCTCCAAAAGTATTATCCAGTGTGTCGTACCAGCCTATTGGATAGGGGTTGGTAGGATCACTTATGTTTACACACCGTAAACCTTGAATACCATCTGCAACGTATGCCACGTCTCCAGAGATTGCTATATCATTTGCAGATCCTGGCGTGTCATAATACCCGAGCTCCGCCTCTGCGGGTTGGAGCTCTAAAGGAATAGATGGAATGATTGTTTCTTGGTTAGAAGTATTACTAAACCAACTCGGTGTTATCAAATCTGAATTAATAATAGAAGAAGTCGTTAACATGAAAAATATCGAAAATAAAGTTAATATTGTTAAGATCTGAAATTTCTTTCCTTTATTAAGGTTCATAAATTATCTCTCCTTAAAACACAATTAAAAAATTCATGATTTATATAATTATTTATAAAATTTATTTTGAAATTTAATTTTAATTATTTTTTACTTAAAATAAAAGATAAATAATATTGATGGTGAATTTAAAAAAATTATTTATGAGTTTATTCTAACTTTGTCTAATATTAATTGATCGAATAAAAGAGGGAATATCTCTTAAAAGTGCAACATCTGACATTATTCTTTTTCTGAATTTATCTAAATTAGAATTTCCCCATCTGTATTTAAATAAATAAATTCCTCCAAAAACAAATCTAGTAAGCAATTCTAACGATTTACTTTTCAACCATTCTTTTTTCATGATATGGAAGTTATATTCCCAGCATCTAGTAAAGAATTCCATCTGTATATCACTCATCTCATCAAAATTAGGTCTTCTTTCTTTCCTTAACATACATTCATGGAGATTAGCGAAGAGTAGAGGGACAAGAAAAACTTTATAATTAAACATTTCATCAACAAGCTCAATGGACTTAATACAGTCTTCATCAGTTTCACCAGGCAGTCCAGTTATTAAAGTTGCCACAAGATTCCAATTATTATCATTTAAAATACCGATCCCTTGTGTGACTACTTCCGGCCATTCTTTTGGGGTAAAAGGCAGCGGTTTACCACGCATATATTTTTCTATAAGTCGTGGACTGGCAGTTTCAATTCCTGTTTCTGCAGCTATAATTCCTTTTCCGCCATAGTGGAATCGGCAATAATCTTGCATTATATGTGAAATTTCAGATACCATTTCTGGATCTGCCACTGCAGGGGCTAGACTTATATGTGCTGGTTGAACCCCTTTAACTCCTGGAACAGATGTAATCTCTTTAATTAGTTTATGGACTGCGAGTCCATTAGGAATAAATTTACCATCCATTTTACATCCATATAAAAATAAATCTTCAGTTGCCAAAGTAATTAAACCAGTTCCATTTCGAACATTGATCTCGACTTCTTTTTTAACCCTATCAATTGGCAAATCCCGTTTTTTCCGCATTGTTGGGGTGCAAAACTGGCAATTTCTTCCGCAACCTCTCGAAATCTCAACTGAGCCATGAATTGCACTATTTCTGATCATAGGGATTTCTTCAATTTTTGGGGATTTTCGAACTTGGACTATTGGAGGAAGTTGTTCTCCTTTAACAGCCTTTTCAAACAATTTTGGAGCAATTACATCCCCTTCACCAATAACTACACAATCTATTCCAAGCTTTTTCATCGCTTTCTTTCCAACTTGCCACGCACCTGGTCCTCCTAAAATAACCTTAGGTTTATACTTCTTAAAACATTTATTTTTAAAAATTTTTAGAAAATAATATTGTGTTGATGACATTGATCCAAAAGCTAAAGAAGAATAAGTAAAACTTACATATGCTAAACCAAGAGGGTCCATGGAAGATATTCCAATAACTCGGGTTTCAAGTCCGACAAATTTCTTTAAATGTGCTGGAGTAGTCACGACTATATCATTTGGGTCGAAACCATATTTGATTAATGCAGCTTCTATTTTTCTCAAACCATAAGGTGCCAATTTTGCTGTATAATCTTCATGTACTGCAGTAGTAGGATAGAAGAAACTTTTCCAAGACCAAATTGGAATTCTATGTGAGAAGCTAGCCGAAAATGCAACAAAAGGATTATCATTAAAATCACTCATTTCAACTTCAGAACTGGTTAAAACAATCTTTTTTCCCCTAATCTTTGCCATTTCTATTACATCTCATATATTATTTTAGAATTAATTACTAAGTGGTAATAAAAAATATGGCTTTTTGTTTTAAAAAAGATAGGTCTTATCGATGTCTTTTTATCTTTTCAATTAGTTTCTTATTAAGAATATCAACAATTTATATTCCTAAAAATGAAGAATTTTTGATTTTAAAATGAAATTGAATCCTACGTTTAAACGAGCAATCACCAAGACATTTTCTCGGTATATTGAAATTAATATGCTCACAATTTTAAAATTTTTTGAAAAAATTACCAGAATTAATTTCCTTCCTTATGTAACTCGTGCCCTAAAACACAGTTTTGGGGGTAAAGTAGTTCCGATTAACACTGCAATCCATCCTTCAGTGCAGGTAGCTAGAAATCAAGATATTATAGAAATTGCTAAAAGTTCTAATGTATATGGAATTGGGAAATGTTACTGCAGATCCTTTCCTTTTTATCATAATAAAAAGTGTAATGCGCCAAAAGAAACATGTATCTATATAGGAGATCCGGAATTCTTGGATGAAATTGAGAAAAAAGGATATATTTCAAAAGTTCCATATAAAAAAATCGAAGAAACAATCCGAATGGCGGATAAGATGGGGCTTGTTCATCAACTTATCTATTTTCCTCATCCTAATTTATATTATGTTATCTGCAATTGTTGTTCTTGTTGCTGTGCAGTTATAAGCACATATAAGAAATTTAAAAATACCGTACCTTATCTTGTAATTCCCTCTGATTTTATAGCGCGAGTCGATAAGAGTTTATGTACTAATTGTGGTGTTTGCGTCGAAAGGTGCCACTTTGGAGCCAGAATAAAGGGTAAAAATAATAAAATCATATTTATTGAAGAAAACTGTAAAGGTTGTGGGCTTTGCGCTACAAAATGTCCTAAGGAAGCCATAAAGTTAGTTCCCAGAACAAAGAAAAATTAAAAAATAAAAATTTTTAATTTAAGCCACTTATTTCATCTTGGGAAATCGATTTTAAATCAATTATATTCTTTTCTCCTTTTAAGCATTAAATTCAAATTATCATTTTGTTAATTTAGTTTAAAAATAACCAAATATTGTGAATTATAGTAAAATTTCATTAATACACTATAAAATTAAGAGAATTAATTAAATAAAATAAAAAATGGTGATAAAATGGTTGAATCATTCCCTTGGTGGACTGAAGAAAATAAAAAACTTGCTAAAGACTTAGAAACATTTGTGCTTAATCATTATGAAGAAGCTGAACGCCATTATTTTATGAAAAAATTTCCGCACGGCATCCTCAATGAACTCAAAGAATTAGGATATTTTGGAGCCGGAGTCCCAAAAAAGTATGGTGGAATGGAATTAGGTGCAACTGGAGCTTGTATAGTAGCAGAACAGTTAGGCAGACTTTATTGTGTAGGGCACTGTTTCACTGTTTCAATGTTAGGGGGTCTCCATCAGCTTATTGAGTTTGGGACTGAAGAACAAAAAGAATATTGGTTGACAAAGATTGCAAAAGGGCAATTAGGTGCTGTTTGTATAACAGAACCTTTCGCTGGGTCAGATGCAGCTAATGTATATACAAGTGCCGTGAAAGATGGTGATGAATGGGTAATAAATGGTAAAAAGAGATATATTACGAACGCTGGAACAGGTCATCGATATTTTATGTATATTAAAACTTCTGATGACCCAAAGGATAGGGCAGCATATAGACATCTCTCCACATTTGTTTTTGAACGAGGAACAAAAGGATTTTCTCTAGAAAAAATTAATGATTTAATAGGTTTTGATAACGTTCCAAATGGATATTTGAATATGAAAGATGTTCATTTACCTGAGAGTGCAATGGTCGGAGAACAAGGACAGGGTTGGGAAATAATGATGTCCGGTCTAAACTTTGAACGAATGATTGGCTCTGCTGGAGTAGGTGGTTCACTCCTTGATGCTGCAAGATTATTGCATTTTCATTCTCAAAGACGTATTCAATTCGGAAAGCCACTTAAATTCATAGAAAATGTCTCTTTTACACTTGCTAGATTAGTTGCTCGATTGAAATATGCAAGATTAATGTCTTTTTATACTGCATATCTACTAGATTTAGGTAAACAACCAATTATCGAATCTTCCATCGCAAAATGGTTTAATGTGGATTGGGCTATGCAATCTGGAATTGAAACTGTGCAAGCGATGGGTGGTGATGCTCTAACAAGATTCTATCCCGTTGAAAGAATGATAAGAGAAGCTAAAATTGGACAATTGGTTGCGGGAACTAATGAAGTGATGGCATATCTCGTTTATAGAGTAGCCACATCTATGGCGATGACAAAAGAACTTGAAACTCCTTTTAGATTTAAGATGGATGAAGAGGCTGGTTATCCAATTGCAACATTAGATAAAGGTCCATATGTAGAGCAAGAAGCAACATCTGAATTGGTCTTAAAAATCCTTGCAGAGGATTATAGGGTTAATCCATCTTTATATATGATGATTGATGACATTAAAAAACAATGTAAAGGTAGCAGAAAGAAAATTAGGGAAATTTGCAAAGAACTGGAAAATAATGGCTTGGTTGTTGCATTTTATGATAGAAAAGGCGAGATTAAAATGGTAAAAGCCAATTATAAAGGTCTTGATAAAGCATATCCGCCAGAACACTACAGATGGTTTCCTGATTGGTATGATATTGAAAGAGACGCATTTTTTGGCTAAATAAAAAAAAGATAATAACATTATCCTTTCTTTTTTTCCTATTTTTTCAATAAAAAGTTTTATTTTTTTTTCAAATTCAAATAAAATTCAAAAATATTATAAAATTTAGTAAATCAATTTTCCATAATATAAAATTTTATAATTTATCAATTCCTTTTTTAACAAAATAAAATTAAAAATTAAAAATAAATTAATTAAGAGTGAATTAAATGCCAGAACCATCTAACCGTCTAGGAGATTTGGATTTATGCTTCATGGTAGACGAAACAGGTAGTATGGGTCCGTATATAAACACAGTAAAACAAAAAATTTTGGAAATTATTCACAATATTCGTTCAAAGGAGCTTTGTTCTTCTTTAAAAATAGCTTTAGTTGGGTACCGTGACCATCCTCCAGAAGATTCTACTTTTGTAACCAGAGTCTCTCGATTTAATGAGAATGCAGAGGAAATAAAAAAAGATGTGCTTAAAATGGCAGCATCAGGTGGAGGTGATGGTCCAGAAGCAGTTACAGATGGACTTTATGATGCTAATCGTTTAAGTTGGCGAGAGAAAGCAGCAAAAATTATCATTTGGATGGGAGATGCACCCCCGCACGGAGTGGAACCATCAGGAGATAATTTCAAGAAAGGTTGTCCGGATGGCAAGGATTGGAAAAAAGAGGCAAATTATTCTTATGACAGGGGCATTTTAATCTATCCTGTTGGATGTTATCCTGAAATTCAAAATTATAAAAAAGCTATAAAAGTATATAAGAAAATTGCTGAAATAACCAAAGGAAAATTTATTCCCCTTGAGAAAGCCCATCTCCTTGTTACCCTAATTACTGGTGTGGCAGAAAGTGAGCTTGAAAAATTAAAAATAGAAGGATTAGTCGCTCAGGAAATGCAAGAAGTAATGACCGCAGCCCCTTCAGCTAGTGCTGCAGAAGTAGAGGAAATGGTTTATAAAAGACTTAAGAAAAAAGATATTAGCTTGAGATCACTGTCTGCAGCTAAATTAGGAGCAGGTGCCCCAGTCGAAGAAGAAGATCTCAAAGTCGAAAACCGCAAACTTGAAAAAGATGATGTTAAAGAAGCAATTAGACAAGCTAAATTAAAAAAATTATAGAATAATTTATATTCTCTTAACCCCCTCTCATTTTTTTAAAATTATTTTTACAAAAGGAAAAAATAGTATAATAAAATAGTTTAATAATATTAATCATTATAAATTTGCAAATCGAAGGAGCGTGCAATTAAAAAATGGAAGGTGAAGCTAAAAATTTATATAAACAAGCAAAAGAAGACATGGATGAAAGAGATTATGATAAAGCAATTGATCGTTTAAATAGAGCTTTAGAGATTTTTAGAGATTTAGGAAGACAAAAAGATGTCACTAAATGTGCAAAAGAATTAGAAAAAGCATATGAAAAACAAGCAGATGCCATTAATAAAATTGCCGATGAATTATTTAAACAGCAAAAATATGAAGAAGCTATTACCTATTACCGACAATCTGTTGAACTTATCAAAGAAACTAGTAAAAAGAAAGATCAAAGCAAATATGATAAAGAACTTCGAAAATCTTATGAAAAATTTGCCCAAGAAATAAATAAACAGGCTGATCAATTAAGGAAAGAAAAAAATTATGATGAAGCAATTGAGCTATATCATAAAAGTATCGATTTAATGAAAAAATCTTATAACTCGGATAAAGTAAACGATTTTATGAAAGAATTAGGAAAATTGGCTGGAGAATATGCAAATGATCTTAATAAACAGGCTGATAGAGAATTTAAACAAAAAAATTATAAAAAATCCCTTGAAATATATGAAAAATCAGTCGAAGTTGCCGATAAATCAAATAACGCAAAATTAATTAAAGATATGACTAAAGATTTACACAAAAATTACGAAACACTAGCCGATAATCTCGAAGAATCTGCTGAAAACTTGATTGATGAAGGTCAGTTAGATGATGCTATTGATAAACTCAGTAATGCCTTGCGCTTTATAGAAAAGACTCAAGATGATAAAAAAGTGGAAAAAATAAGGAAGAAAATTTCAAAAGTCTATGAAGATAATGCAGAAAAAATAAATAAAGCTGGAGACGAAGCATTTAAGCGAAAAGACTATGAAAAGGCAATAGATATCTATCATAGCAGTTTAGAAATGGCTAAGGAATCGCAAAATCAAAAAATGATTGAAAATTACTCAAAGGAATTAAATAAATCATTTGAAAAACATGCAGAAGAAGTGAATAAGCAAGGGGATGAAGCGTTTGAGGCGAAAGAATATGAAAAAGCTGAAATGATTTATATCAAATCTCTTAGCCTAGCTACAGAAAGTGCAAAAGACTCTTTGATAAATAAATACTCCAAAGAATTGAGAAAAACGCAGGAAACATGGGCTAAAAATATTAAAGAAGCAGCTAAACAAGCTTTGGAAGATCGCCAATATGAAATTGCAATCAAAAATTTTGAAGAATCTCTTGAGATTATCAAAAGAACAGAGGATGATGATGAAATTAAAGAATACTTAGAGGATCTTCAAGAGGCCTATGAAGATTGGGCTGACAAATTGAATAAACGAGGAGATAATGCATATGATGCAAAAAATTATGAGCAAGCTGTTGAATTATACACTAAAGCCTTTGACTTAATTGAAAAAACAGAAGATGAAGGCAAAATCAAAAAATATCGAAAAGATAGAGATAAAGCTATGAAAAAAATGACCTAAAAACTCTTTTAATTTTCTTTCATTTTGTTCATTCAATAATCTTATTAGAATAATTCTACCTTTTTTTACGTCAAAGAATGGACTGATTAACAAATAAAAAAAATGAATAATAGAATTGGCTATTCAGTCCAACCAATTCTTCTTTTAAACCACTCTGGCATTGAGAAGCAAACCCAGATAATATACGCCGAAAGGACGAAAAATATACGAAACGGGATAGCTAATGCTCCTAGAAAAGGAGCCACTTCAGCGATATAACCAATAGCGAAAAATAAGAGACTTATTCCCATCCAACGGGATCGACGTGAATTTGGTGGGTTTTCTTCTTTCGTTTTAGAAGAGAAATAAAAGAATATTACTGGACCTATTAAACTAATTGGCGTAAGAGTACAATAAACGATTATATCCGTGGTAGGTTGATAAACAAGCTCATAATTGACGACATCAGCATAAGGATAACCAAGAATTATTGAATACACCAAAACTCCAACGTAAATTGCTGTTATAATAGAAACAAACACTGTAAGTATAGCTACTTTATCTGGATAAGTTGTATGAAAAGAAAAAATATCAAAGCATACTATGGCAGCACCACTAAAAATTAGTGCAATAATAGCTGTTATATCCCCAAGAGCACGATTTCCTAAGGTTGAATAACTGACTTTCTCTATAATAAGAGATATAACTGCTATTAATAGAAATATAAATGCCAATGCCCAATATAGAGTTGCAACCATTCTTGTCTTCTTATAATTTACACTTAATTGATAAGCTAAAATGGTAACAAGAATTATAGCAATTAATATAAGTCCAAGACCAAATAGTTCCAAAGGATTCTTAAGAACTGAATAACCTGCAAGACGATTTCCTAAAAATTCAAAATCATATAATGAAATCATTTTAGTCCCACACACAAAAAAATCTTAAAAAAAAAACATATCAAATAATGTTTTTAATATATCAATTTATGATATTTTAGGTAATTAAGAATTTTTATTTACATGTTAATTCATAATATAAAATCAGAAATTTTGATTTTTATCAGAATAGGGAAAGAATATTATAAGGAATAATAAATAAATTTATTAGATAATTATGCTTGGAATATTAAAATGAGTTCTGCAATGTATGATATTGTAAAAAATATTTCAGGAAAAATGGGTCAACTTGTTGGAGTTAAGGTATATGTAGCTGTAACTGGTAAGGATGGAAATTTTATTTATTCTGATGATGTATTTGATGATTATAAAGATTTTATAAAGAGATTCGTAGAAACCAATTTTAATTACCTTCATCAAGGAGAACATTCTATTCCTTTAAGCTCAGAAAACATAATTTTCTTTAAAACCACAGAAAATACTATGACGATATTATATAATCCAAAAGGTAAAATTGGCCAATTATTAGCTTTTAAAAGTTTGATGCGGAATTATTCAGAGCCAATTGAGAATTGCTTGGCAACAGCAGAAAGCGGGGCAATTGAGATAATCGAGGAAACCGCAGCTTCCAAACTTGCGGCCCAGAAAATGGAAGAGTTAGGCATCGTATCCCGAAAGGAAGAATATTATCACAAAATTAAGCCAATTCTACGCAGATCTCTTAAGAAAAAAGATAAATTTAACCTTATTGAAAGTACAATTCTTAATAAATGTGATGGAAATACCACCTTATTTAATATAATACGAGCTGTAGATGTAAGTGGTTTCCAAGTTATAGATACCTTATATAAGTTTTTTGAAAAGAAGCTCATTGAGTTTGAAGATTACGAACTTTTTAATATTTCTTGTCCAGAGTGTAAGAATTCGGTAAAATATTTCATTCCCAAATTTATGTTAGAAAAAAGTGAGAAAGGTATAAGAGTTCAACTTTTTCCTGAGGGCTGTGATCATACTTTTATAGTATTCATTGATAAAAAATTGAAAATTAAGACCAAATCTGTTGAAAGATTACTAGAATTCAAAGATATATTAGATCTTAGAGAACTTTCAATAGGAAATTTAATTTCTTTTTTTGGACAAGATGTATTTTTCAACATTTTCCACGCAATATTCTTCCGATTTTATACAGTCTTCATTGGAAAAGAGGATATAGTTAATATAATGACAGAATTTTTGAGGAAGATCTTCACACAACTAGAATATGGACGTCATATATTCGCTATTGATCAAGAAGAATTTGAAAAAAATACCAAAAAATATAATGATTTTCTAATCATAGATTTCTATTCTAATTCAGTCATTGACCCCTATGATGAAGAAGAAGAAATATTTGACTTTGAATTTAAGTTATTTAAAAAAGTAATACAAAATCCTGATCAAAACGTTCAAATTTTAAATACCTATTCCGAATTTGAACGCTTAATACTACTCACCGATACAATATTAAAAGAACTCGAACCTATAAAACAAATTTCAGAAGACGACCTTATGAAAGAATTAGACGAAAAATACCAGATGAAAATAAAGCGATATGAAATACCGATTATTAAAAAATTATCCGAAATCTACTATGGTACAGATATCTCAAAGAAAGTTACACGTACTGTTGTTGGACAAATGAGCAGTTGGTTTGAAAAGATCTAGTTTTTCTATTTTTGACTTAATTTTAGAATATTTCAATATAATTTGTCCTTATTTCAATTCAGAAAATATATTATTAAGCTTATTAAATTAATAAACTTTTTATGAGATTGTGAGTTCAATATTAATAAAGGACAGTTTAAATAATGTTAGAGTCTAAAATTAAATTAAAGGGTAAAAGTAAAGTTGAACTAATAATGAATAGGATAACTGTTGAGCAGATAAAGAAGGGCCATGAAGTAAATTCATTCAAATTACAAATAAGAAGAAAAACAAAACAATTTTTTCCATCAGGTGCAAAATCCATTGATTATGATCTAGGAGACGCTACAGGAGTTTTGAAAGGAAGAAAATTTTATGATGACAACGATGATATTAAAAGTTTTTATGATGACATAAAAATTGGAGATATATGCGAAATAACTGGTTCTTATTCCCTTAAATTCAAATCAATCACTATTGATACACTTAAAAAAACTCAAGATATCGATTTAGAAGAATTTGTTAAAATCCCAAAAATCGATGAAAAGCAATTAATGAATGAAATAACGTCAGTAATTGAAGGATTAAAAAACATCCATTTAAAAAATTTATGTAAACTGGTTTTTCAAGATGAAGAACTTATAAAAAAATATAAAAATATTCCTTCTGCAACAAAGTATCATCACTCATATCCAAAAGGGAATCTTGAACATATTGTTGGTGTTCTTAGAATTTGTAAGACATTATTGAACTTATATAAGCCCTATCAAAATTCGAATATTAATAAGGATCTTCTTTTAACAGGTGTTATTTTCCACGATATTGGGAAAGCTTTTACTTATACATTACATAATAGAATCGCAACTGTTACAGAGATGGGTGCTAAAATTGATCATATTGTCCTAGGTAATAATTATATCTTAAAAATGATTGAAAATTTTGAAGATTTTCCTGAGAAATTGAAAATCGATCTTACGCATTTACTTTTAAGCCATCATGGTAGAAAAGAATGGGGATCTCCAGTAACTCCTAAAACACCAGAGGCTGAAATCCTCCATCTAGCTGATTTATTGGATTCGAGATTTAAAAAAGCATTAGAGGGAAAATTTGTAATAGATTCCCTCTAAAATCCCTAATAAATTCCCCTTTTTTTAAATAGAAATGAATAAAAATAATGTTGAACTCTTGTAGATTTATTTTTTAGATTTTCTCTTTGATTTCTTTTTAGTTTTCTTTTTAGATTTTACCTTAGATTTCTTAGTTTTTCCTTCAGGTTTTTTCTTAGCTGCAGATTTAGGTTCTTCCTTTACTTCTGGTTTCTTAATTTTATCAATATATTTTACAACTTGTGGTAAGATCTTTAAACGTGAATAGAAATAATCGTTGACTAATTTTACTACTTGTAACCTAGATTCATCAATTAGTCTATCCCATTCTTCGTCAGTAATTTTAGTAAAACCAATGATATCATCTCTAAGACGGAATAAAGCTTCTACAATCTCAGTCTCTTCAGGTCCTTCACAAATTCTAACAATATCAATAATCAATTTTTTTGCTTGTTCTGCAAGTGTTCTTTTATCAATCCCAGCAGCATGTTTTTTTCCTGCATCAAGTGTTTCAATTAAAGACCAAACTTGATATAAACATGCAGCAGGTTCATCGAATAATTCGCGTATAAACATAGCTTCTTTATGTTGACCCGTTAATCGAAATATATTATATAATCTCTTAGCAACCTTTCCGTAATTTTCATGGCCTATTTCGGTATATTTAACTACTTGTCCTTCTAACGCTGTTACATAACTATCGAGTTTATCTGGGGTTAAATTTTCCTTTAATTTTGTAAAGAGTGGTATACTTCCAGCTTCTATATAAACTTCCTGAAAATAAGGATCTAATTGACCGTCTAATGGAATAATATTGCCGTCCGGTCCTTCCCAAGTAACATCTAACATGTTTGAGACACAAACAGTTCTACCAAGATCTTTTTCAAAAATAATCCAATCAAGTTTGCACCAACCTGGGTCTTTTTCGCCATATTCCCAGTCAATTCTTACAGGATTTCCCTTTTCATCTTCAACGTCCATATATCCTTGCCTAATTTCATTAGCATCCCAAGAAACTGGTGATTCAGCTTTTATTAATTTACCACCTTTTACATAATTTTCCTTAAATGTACCCCATTTTATTTCGATTAATTGGTAACTTGTAGAACAAAATGTTTCAAGACCTTTTTTTCTCATTACTTCACCAATAATTTTACAAGCTTCTTCTTTAGTAGGTGCTATTATGTTAACTCTTTCAAAATAGTCTAGATCACCAGGATATCTTTGAACTTTACCTTGTGCTGCTGATCCAGATAAAGATAAGGCTGTTTCGACCACCCCTTTAGTATCTGGTAGTCCGACGATATCTGCTATTTTTTTAATTCTATCTAAACCTTCAGCATCAAAATCAAGAAGAGATACTTTATGTCCATATACTCCTTTTTCTTCATCAATAGAAAGATCATCTACACAAATTTCTGAAGATGACATATCAGCAAGCCACTTTATCGCTTTCTCTTCGTCAATATCAACACCTAATCTTCGTCCAGCTTTGATTATTTGCTGAATTTCATCTTTATCCTTTTTTGCTTTTGGCATATTTAATCGCCTTGAGATTTTCTTAATTTATTTTATATAAATTTTTAATGAAATCCAATCTTTATTAAATATTCTTTAAATATTTTTGCCAGTTCTTCAGGTCTTTGACTTATAATATTACCATACATAAGTCTTGGGATGAACCACATGTCATTAATATAAACTTTATTTATGTTTGGGCGACGAATGATTGAAAAATTTAACCAATAATCATCCAATTCTTCACCTAAAGGTCCCGAATAAAATACAAAATTAAAACTTGATTGTTTTTGTCTTTTATAAAACTTTAAAATTATTGCAATAAATCTTGCAAAATTTTTTAAATCATTTTCTGATAATTCCAAAAAATTTGATTTGTTAATAATCCCCTGAATATTAAAATTTCCTATTGGAGCAAAAGGAATTAACCAATGTATTCCCTCTGTTTCTGATATATATCTTTCTGAGCTTATTTTCTCTGTTTTGATAAGTTCTGACCAAAAATTAACTTTATTCTCTTCATAATATCTCTTACTATTATCTAATAATAATTTTGAATAACAAAAAGGATATTCACCTGCTGTAATCTGGAGATGGGGATGAACAAGACTAGATCCAGAAGGAAATAAATAATTAGCACCCAGTACGGCATATTTTACTTTATCAATTTCATAAATCCTCTTTAAATAAATTAATGCTGCTTTAAGGGCATCAAAGAGTAACTCAGAGCTATAGTTTTCTAATGATAAAAAATGTGAGCGTGATAGGATTACAACGGCTGAATGTTCTAAATAAGGAAATAAATTAGGAATGATTACAGCTTCTCCAACTTTTAATCTACCATCCGGAAAAATATCTGCAGTAAATTTTGGAGTAGCCGAATCTATCTTTTCTGGACAAAAAAAACAATTCTTTTTTGTTTTTGCACAAATATCATCAAGTAGTTCATTATCTAATTTTTTATGAACTCTACTTATTTTCTTTTTCTGACTGCTAGGACATAAACTCAAGTGACCTAAAAGTGGATCAATTCTATATTCGACCTCTTGTTCATCCAGTTCGAAATTGATTAACGGAGAATGTAATTTTGCGACTTTTATTTTCTTCTCAAAATGAATTGGCATAATAAATGAAAATAAATTTTGAATTTAATAATATATTTTTGCAAAAAGATAAATGCGAAAAAATTTATGTGATCTTACAATAAGTCTTTAATTAAGGAGATTAAAGTTGACTGAGACACATTACGTATATAAGGTGGTAATAATAGGGGATTTCGCAGTGGGAAAAACCAGTCTTATAAAAGAATATATGGAGAAAACGTTCCAATACGATTATAAACCCACTATAGGTGCTAATATAGCTAAGAAAGATTTTGAGATTCCTAAAAGTAAAGCTGTGGCATCAGTCAATTTTTGGGATATTGCAGGACAAAAAATGTTCGCTACTCTTCACCGTCCATTTTTTGAAGGTGCAAATGGAGTCTTAATAGTCTATGATGTCACCCGACCAGATTCTTTTAATAATCTAGGTAATTGGTTTAATGATTTTAAGAAAATCGTAAAATCTGATATTCCAGGAGTTATTGTTGGGAATAAAATTGATTTGAAACGGGAAGTAAAAACCAAACAAGGAAAAAAATATGCAGATTCCATAGGATTTTATTTTATTGAGACATCTGCAAAGGAAAATAAAAATGTAGAAGACGCGTTTCGATATATTTTATCAAATATATTACCAAAATAAATAAAATGAGGAAATATAATGAGTTATAAAAAATTTACATTTAAAATAACCCTTATCGGGGATGGAGCAGTTGGCAAAACTAGCTTAATAACCGCCTACATAGAAAAAAGGTTTAAATTCGATTATTTGCCTACCTTTGGCGCTAATATTATGAAAAAAGACTTTGCAATTCCTGAAAAAAATGCGGTAGCTAGTATAAATTTCTGGGATATTGCAGGGCAACCTTCTTTTAAATCTCTTCATAAAACATTTTTTGGAGGATCAAACGGAACTCTCCTTGTCTTTGATGTAACACAACCACATACGTTTGAGAGTTTGGCAGAGTGGCATAAAAGATTTAAAAAATTTGGATCTAAAAAAGCTCCTGGAGTAGTTGTAGCAAATAAAATTGATTTAAAGCGAAAAATAAAAACCGATCAAGCGAAAGCTTTTGCAGATAAAATTGGTTATTACTATATCGAAACCTCTGCACTCCAAAATCGCAATGTCACGGAGGCATTCCAATATTTATTAGATAATTTATTACCAAAATAATAAATTTCATTTAAAAATCTCCCTTTTCTTTTCAACAATTGTCATATCTAGTTTAATTACCCTATCCAAGGATTATAAATCATATTTTATTAACGAAAAAAAATTCCATCATTGAAATTTGATTGTAAATACAATATTTATATAAAATAGAAAAGTATATAAAGACAAAATCCATATTTTAATTAATCAAAAAAGAAAAAGTATGGATGAAAAAAATGGATAGTTTAAGTATTAGTAAAAAAAGAATCATTAATTTAGGAAGTAATTGCGATTTAGGTTGTAAATACGCAAAAGATTTATTTTTCGGTAAAATTTATTGTAAAAGATATGGATGGATATCTAAAAACGTTAATTGCAAACATTATAAGCCAAGGAGATAAATTTTAAGGAAGGGTAATAAATGTTAAAATGTGTATCTTGCAGTAAAAATCTATCAGAAGAAGAATCTAAATCAACTGATTCGATTTTTCCTACTTGTAGTGCATGTAACAATTTTGAGAAGTTGAATTTATTCGGATCTAAACAAATCAACTATATTTCTTTGTAATAAAAAAGATTATCGAATCTTTCCCTCGCTAACTTTACTTTTTCGTCCCTCCCCCCAAAACTCCCTCCGTTGCGAGGGAAGATTCACCCTTAAATTAAATGAAATGAAATCTATTTAATTTGAATTAAGATTATAATAAGTGTTAAATCTTGATCAAAAATTTTTACAATTATAAAATTTTGAAATAGCTACCTCTCCAAAAAACTATGACAAAAAAACTGACTTCTGAATATGAAAATTTTGTGTTGACATTTTGAGTAAAATAATTCAATTATATTATGTTCATATAAATTATTTTTCAGTGCTCATATAGTCGACGAAAAAGCAATATCTTTATAAAAACTAAATGAAAATAATAAAATAACCAAAATTAAAATTTTGAGGAGAAAAATATGGCAAAAAAAAGATATTTCGCTTGGAGCCCACTTAGAAAAGTCATGGCTGATGCTGGAGCAAAAATCGTTGCAAGAGATGCACTAGGCACTCTTATTGCTTGGTTACAAGATGAAGCAGTAAGAATTTCAAAAAGAGCTTATGTTTTAGCTAAACATTCTAATCGAAAGAAAATTACAAAGGGCGATATAGATCTATCAATAAAAGGATATTAAACAATCCATTAAACTTTCTCTTTTTTTTTTATTTTAAAAATTTTAAGTATTTTTTTGGACATTTTTATTCAAAATTTTTTTATAATTTAGTATTATTTCTTTTCTGGTGAAATTTTTCATGAGCTCAATTCGAGAATCATTAAGTGCTCTCAAAAAGGTTTTTTTTTCAACTCGGAAAATGAAAATATTCTCGCTGTGGCTTATAATCGCTGTATTGCTAGAAGTGCTAATAATTGGAGCATCAAGAAATGAATTATTTATAGGATTTGTTAATTTTAACTTTGTAATTAAAGAGATTAAAAACCAAACTAACCAACTTATCGTTTTTATTTCAGTTATCTTATGTGCTATAAGCATGCTCGTATTTTGGTTGATTAGAGAAAAATTAACAAAATCAATTGAAAAGTGGGAAAAGAAACCAAGAACAAAATTTATACTCTTTGGAAGTTTAAGTGCATTATGGGTGGAATTCATTTTTTGGTTAGTTGAAAAATTATTTAGAACTGAGGGAGTGGCAGCAAGTCCAAATCTAATTCTGGATTGGTTAGTGACCATGCCTTGGTACATAATGATGATTACTTTGATTTGGAAGATCAATACTCGTTATAAATATTCATTAATTGAACTTGCAGTATTTGGTGGTATATATGAATTAGCTGCAGATGGAGTGCTAGGTTTAATTTTTCAAGGACAACCTGCTCAAATTATTCTCCTCCCACTGGTATTTCCTATTTTTGTTATTGTATATTCTTATATGATACTACCCCCCACCATTTTAACCCGAAAAGAAATAGAAATGACGAATTCTGTTCATTTAGATAGAGAAGATTCAAGAAAATTTAAATATGGACTTCTTCCATTATTGGGATTGATTCCTTATATCTTCTTGTTTATACTTATGATCTAGTCAAAATGTACATTAATCAATTATAAAGAAATTATTAATTGTCCTTCTTCTTGATATTCGAGCAAGAGATCGGCTACTTTGAAACTTGGTTCTAGTTTCACACCTTTCATTAACTCACTTTTATCAAGACCAATTATTTTAGCTGCAAGATCGCAGCATGTGAATTTTATTCCCATCTCAATGCATTCTATCATTTCTTCTTCATATTGCATCCTGCCAACTTTTCCTTTCTTACCTAACAAAATGCCCATTGGTCCCCATAAAACAACGTGGACATCGAGCCCTTTCTTTTTATAATATTTTGCAAAGCGTACTATCTCCATCGGGCTCGTGGACTCGTAAACCATGTTTTTTAACAATAGTAATACTTTAGTAACCTTTCCCAATTTTATCAAAATCCTATTTGCATCTTATTAATTTCATAAATAATAACTAATTTTTTATAATAATTATAAATAAATTATTTCGCATAGTTTAATTTCAATTTTTTATTAGGTGTTGAATTTGGAAGAATTTATTTTTTCAAAGGAAGAACTAGAATTCAGGAAAAACGTGATTGAATTTTCAGAAGAAAATATAGCCCCTCATGCACGAGAAATAGACGAAAAAAACGAGATTCCGCAATTAATTTTTGATGCTATGGGAAAACAAGGTTATTTTGGTTTAACAGTCCCAAAAGAATATGGTGGACTTGGAAAAGGTGTATTTTATCATTGTAATGTTACTGAAATTCTTGGTAAATATTCAGGTGCTGTCAGTATGGCTAGAAATGCCACCGTTTACTCCCTTACACCTATTCAGATGTACGGTACACCGGAACAGAAGGAAAAATTTCTTCGCCCTTTAGCAGCAGGTAAATCATTAGGAAGTATTTGCATAACAGAACCTGAAGTCGGTTCAGATACGGCTAGGATGGAAACAAAAGCCGTTTTGGAAGGTGATGAATGGGTCATAAATGGTAAAAAACGATTTATTACTAATGGTGGACAAGGACAGCATATAGTTTGGGCAATAACAAATCCAAATGCTGAACGACCACAAAAGGGAATGAGTTGTTTTATTGTACCTAAAGAAACGAAGGGATTAAGTGTAGAAAAACGCCATGACCTGCTTGGCATGCGTGGTGTTCATAATGTACAATTAAAATTTGAAAATGTAAGAATTCCCAAAGAACATTTGATAGGAAAAGAGAATGAGGGATTTAATATTTTGATGAGAATGTTTGTAACGGAGAGAGCCACTGCAACAGCTGAGGCTACTGCTTTTATGTTAGGTGCAATAGAAACAGCTAAAAAATACTCTAAAGAAAGAGTTCAATTCGGTAGGCCAATAGCAAAATTTCAAGCCATTCGTTTCATGATTGCTGATATGGTGACGATATGCTATGCAGCTAGATTAATGTTATGGAATTTATGCAGACAAATAGATGCAGGTGGTAATCCTTTTAAGGAAGCAGCTATGTCGAAACTTTTTGCAAGTTCTCAAGGGATACAAATATGTCTTAATGCACTCCAAATATGTGGGGGAGACGGTTATACTAAAGAATATCCTGTTGAGCGATATTTAAGAGATATGAAGCTTATGCAAATCGGTGGGGGCACAGATCAAATTCAAAAACTAATAATAGCTAGAGAAGAGCTGGGAAGATAAAAAAGAGAATTTATAAATATTTTTCTACGAAGGTTTTAAATTCATCCACATCTTTGAGAACATCAAAGTCAGGGTCTTCCATTGCTTGCTTTGCAAATTTAGGATTTAAATCTATTGCTTTTTTAATATAAGGCAGGGCGTGTTCCGGCTCATTTTTTAATGCATAAATACATGCGATATTATAATGTGCTGAACTATTAGTTGGCATCAGTTTAACTACTTCTTGAAAATCATTCATTGCTTCATCCAATTTATCCAAATTTAATAGATTGTAACCTCTTTCGAATAATGCTTTAGTATTTGTGGGATCTATATCAATCGCTTTAGTCCAACTTTCAATGGCTTCTTCTTTTCTATCTAATTTGACCAGCACAAAAGCTTTATTCGACCATGCTAATGCGTAGTCATTGTTAATCTCTATAGCTTTCTTATAACTATCAAGAGCTTCATTATATTTATCTAGATTTTCCTGACACACACCAAGATTATTCCAAGCTTTGTCATATTGAGGATTGAGCATTACTACTTCTGCAAAATCCTCTAATGCAAGTTCATATTGTTTTAAATTCAAATACTGGAATCCTCTATCAAATATAGTTCGATAATCAGATGGATTGAGTGCTATTGATTTAGACCAACTTTCAATTGCCTCTTCTGGCTTGTCTAATGACAATAATGCATACCCTCGATTTGCCCACCCCAGAGCATAATCTTGTTTAATTTCTACTGCTTTATCATATGATTTCAAAGCGTCTTCAAACTGTTTCATTTTCTCAAATGCATAACCACGGTTATTCCAACAAATATAATCATTTGGATCTATTTCTAATATTCTATCATAGACCTTAATAGCCTCTGTGGCTTTTCCAGTATCTTCTAATACCGCCGCTTTGTTCAACAATGCTTTTGTATATTCTGGAAATATTTCTAATGCTTTGTTAAATAATTCCAATGCTTCATCGAATTTTTTTTGTTTATGTAAAATAAGCCCCATGTTATTGTAGCCTCTGTAATAATTTGGATCAATTTCTATGGTCTTTTTATAATTATCAAATGCTTTATCGAAATCTCCTAATTTCTCTAATAATATACCATAATTATTTAGAGCCGCTGTATATGATGAATTTAATTCTATACTTTTTTCATAGTATATTCTAGCTTCTTGTAATTTTCCTAAACGGACAAGCGCTTCTGCTGTATCATACCATGTATAGGAATCATTTGGATATATTTCCAGAGCTTTTTTAAATAACTCTAATGCTTCTTCCAAGTTTCCAAGGTCTTTCATAATGTAACCTTTGTCTATATATAATAAATCGTCTTTTGGATATTTTTCAATTAGATTATTCAGAATTTGTAGCGCTTCATCTCTTCGGTTCATTTTTGTAAATATTTGAGCCTTGGTTCTCAAAGCAGCTTTATAATCCGGGTTAATTGTAAGAGCTTGTTCTATAAAATCTAATGCTTCATCTGTTTTACCCATTTTAAATAGTACAAATCCTTTGTTATATAGCGCAGCTGCATCTTTCGGTAAAATTTTAAGCCCTTGATCATATAAATCTAAAGCCTCTTCGTATCTTCTTAAATTTTGAAGGGTGAGAGCTTTATTAAAGTAATTAAAAGGTGCATTTGGTTCGAGCTCAATACATTTCGTAAAGCATTTTAATGCTTCATCAAAATTCTTTTTGAAGTTTAAATACAACAATCCTAAATCATGATAGGCATATTTATAATTTGGATTTAGTTCTATTGCTTTTTTATAATTTTCAATCGCTTTATCTTTTTCTCCCATCCCATCAAGAGTAACTGCCTTATTATAATACGCAAAATCGCTATTGGGGTTCAATTCTAGAGCTTTTTCATAGGATTTTAAAGAATTTTCAGGTTCCTTAAGATCATCTAATACATTACCTCTATATACCCAAAATAAATCATCATCTGGAGCAAGTTCTACTAATTTTTCAAAAATTTCTAATGCTTCTCTTTTTTTATTACTTTTATTAAAAGCAAGAGCCTTGGCAAATAAAACTTCAATATTTTCTGGCTCCAATTTTAAAGCCTTATCATATAAAGCGATTGCTTTATCAATCTCACCTAAATCAATTAAAATCCTTCCTTTATTGATATATGCTTGAGTATTTGCTTCAGCATTAATAGAATCATCTAAATATTTTAAAGCCTCTTTTTTCATATCGAGCTCTGATAGAATTTTAGCTTTATAATTTAAAGCAAAAGTATATTTTGGGTTAATATTTATAGCTTCCTCTATGCATTTTAAAGCTTCATCTGTCTTTTTCAAATATTTATGTAAAAGACGCCCTTTATTGTACCAAGCAACATGAAAATGTGGATCTAGTTCTAAAACTTTATCATACATTTCAATAGACTCATCTATCTTTTCTTGACAGTCGAGTGAATAGGCTTTACGGAATAAAGTTTCTTGATGATTTGGGATTCGTTTTAAAACTTCATCATATGCCTTTATTGCTTCCTCAAATTTTTCGCCAAGTTCTTGGCACCATCCTAAATTAAACCAAGCTTCAGCATAATCTGGGTTATTCTTTACTGCGTTCTCGTAGTATTTAATTGCCTCATTACAATTTTTTTCATCAAAATAGATGTTACCAATATTATAATAAGATATATCATAATCGGGTTTAATTTCAATTGCTTTATTATAACATTCAAGAGCTTTCTCCTTATTATTTTGCCTGTAGTAAGCTAATCCCAAATTATTCCAAGCATTATGAAATTTGGGATCAATTTCAATCGCTTTTTTACTGAATTCAATTGACTCTGCATATTTTTCTAATTGGATCGCTACATAGCCTTTTTTAAACCAGATCAAAGCAGGATCTTTTGCTTCTTCCTCAGCCAAACTCTTATCTAAACAGGTCATTGCACCTTCAAAATCTCCTGTTTTTATACAATTCTCTGCTGATACTAACCAAGCCTCTGAACTCTTATCATCTGGTAATTTCAAGGCTGCTAATCCTCTAGATAAAATATCAGTTGAAGTTTTCAAGCTTTCAGGTGCTGTTTTTTCCCAATCAAGATTTGCTGATATTTTATATTTCAATTGATCTCTAGGATGCCAAAATTTTTCCTTGATCTTAGCTCTTTCTTTTTCTTTTTCTTCCTCGCTCATTTATTATCAACTACCATTTCAATTTTCATGATTTAATTAGAATATCAAAATTTTTTCTTATAATATTTCTTTCTTTTTCTTAGTCGTAAATTAAAAAACATTATTTTTATTATTATGTCATTCATTTAAAGGATTTTAATTTTTGAGTTTTCTTAAAAACAAAATGAGGAAAATTAATGGAATTCGATTTGATAGTTGCTGGAGCTGATTGTACAGGAAGTACGGTTGCAAAATTAGTTGGAGAATCAGGATATTCCGTTTTATTAATTGATGAAAAAAGTGAGGAGGAATTAGGTAGACCATGGCATGATGCTGTATTTCCCTTTGTATTCGAAAAAATTGGTATAAAACCATTTGGGAAAGAACGTAAGGCAGCTAAAACTAAAATTTTTTCTCCAAATCAAAAGATCTCTGGTATTGTGGTTGGAGGAAGTGATTATTTAATTTCTCGTAAAGAATTATCAGCAAAACTGATTGGTTCGATTAAAAAAATGGATAATATTGTTTTCAAGGATAAAACCGAAGTAATAAGACCTATTTTAAAAGATAATTCGGTTGTTGGTGTTGAACTCAATGAGATGGGAACAGTAAAACAATATAAAAGTAACATTACAGTTGATGCAACGGGTTTTAAATCAGTCCTCAGAAAACAAATGCCAATAGAATCGGGCATAGATTCGAGTGATGTCGAAGATTATGAATTATGTGTTGCTACGAAACAAATTCGAAAACGTAAAGAGGAGGATGTTGTTGGAGAATCTATTTGGGGTGTATATGGAGGTGGTATGTGGGTTAATAATGATAGACCTGGAATTAGTGAAGTAGGGTTGAGATATCGAGGGGATCTAGATGTTAATATTAATGAAATATTGAATGAATTTAGCAAAAGTCGAAAATATATAGATGATAAAATCATCACAGCAAGGACTGAATTGATACCAATGCGACGTAGTTACGATCAGCTAGTATCTGAAGGTTTTATGCTGGTTGGTGTTTCAGGCTGTCAATCCGATGCAATGTCAGGGATGGGCGTTTCTGCATCAGTATTAGCTGGAAGTTTAGCAGCCAAGACAATTATTAATGCAATTAAAGAAGAAAAATATGATATCAGAACGCTTTGGCCTTATCAGGTAGATTATATTAAAGAAAAGGGAGCTGAATATTCAGGATTAGATATAATGAAAAAGTATTTCCAATATATTAATGAAGATGAATTTAATTTCCTATTTGAAAAAGAAATTGTAACTTTTGAGATAATTGAATATCTTGGAGGGAAAAAAGAGGCTACAGCAGAAATTTCTTTTCGCCAAATATTTTTAAAATTTATGAAGGGGATGATGTATCGACCAAGATTAATGAATAGACTTCGAAAAGCTATTTCACAAGGCGAAAAGATGAGAAAAATTTACGCGAAATTTCCAGAAAAATATGATAAACCCTTATTTGACAAATGGAAATTCAAAGTAGATAAATTAGTAAAGAAAGTTAAGAAAGATTGTGGCAAGTTAGATGATGAGATCGAATATAAATCCTAAAAATAAACTAATTTATTCTTTTTTAATTGCAATTTGATAATAATACCATTCTATAATAGGCATATCCGGATCTTGGGGATTATTTTCGTATATACAATCTATTAATCCAATTTGTCTCATCCAAGGACAAATTACCACACCCACTTGAGGAATCAGTTGAAAATCGATAGGATCTGGTTTCAATTGATATTTATTATAAATGGTATCAATTTGCTTTTTTAATAAGGACCATTTTTCTAGGTTTTGTTTAACTAATACCGACATGACTTCCTTTAGAACTGTTGGGTAGGAAATTGAAATACTTATAGCTTTAAGAAGAAACTTAATTTGATAAATTTCAAATTTGCGTAAAAATGCTGCTAAGTGAAGCATATCATTCCAATTAAGGTTTGTATTCAATGATAAATATTCGAAAATTGAGAGAGTAGCGGTAAGCTTCAAATGACTTAATTTATCACCAGATGAATAAATAGGAAAACTTTTATATGGATGTGAATGAACAAAACCTATTATTTTTTCACCAATATTTTCAAGTTCTAATATATTATTAATTAGATTTTTGTAATTTTGAGCAGTTACCATTTCTGCTCCAATTGAAAGTGGTTTATAACTATTTATTTCTTTTATAGACATATCAGAATTACGTTTACCTATCAAATAACCACTACATTCGCGATCCCCCGACTTACGTGCATGTTCTGAAATTTCCGTTAAAATTTTTTTACTAAATACTAAATAACCCTTGGTTTTTATGTCAAAATGCTTTTTATTAGTTACTTTAATTTGCAGACCTACTGGTACTAATTTATCAAAACCAACTATTGATTTATTAAAAGAAGAGATATCTGTTAGGTTTGAATAATAACATTCAATAATTTTCTGTAAGGATAATTTATCAAGGGGGATCTGATAATATTCACTTACTTCTTTCATCCGCTTTAACGGATTTCCAAACATACTCAGCCAATACCAAACTCCTTCAATTAGACGATGTTTTAGCATTGGTCTCATTTTTCTAATTAAATTTATCCCACTTGGATTGCTCATTATAAATTTTTTAAGTATCAATTCATTATGCTGATCATAATTTTCATCTAGATTTAAGTAAGATTTAATTAATTTGTTAATTGATGAGGATATAATATTATTATCTAATATAATTTCTCCATTTGAGGGGTAATAATAGTTGTTAGTAGTCGATTGATTAGTTAATACCATCTCTTTACTAGTTTCTGATGGTGGAGACGTGATTTGGGATATTTTTTCATCAATTGTCCCATTACAGTTATGATTTATAGGTTGTCTATGTTTAAAACAGAAATCCCGATTACATTTTTTACAATGAAAAATTATATTAACTGATGTGTTGCAAAATTGACAATTTGTCACTATAAGCATTCTCCCTAATTGATTTCAATATTATTTTAAATTTTTAAAATAAATGTGTTTTTCATATAAAAATTAGTTCTATTATTTCTTTTATTTTAAAAAAAATAAAAGTTCAACATTAAAAATCTTCATTAATATCCATCGAAATAACTCGTGAGGCATATCTAGCAAGCTGTGAACTCTTAAAATTTGAATTTAAATCTTTATCCTCTGGATAACCAATAAAGGGGCTTACTGATTTATCTTCTATATCCACAATCCAGACAAACTCTTGATTTAATAAGATTTTATTTGCATTAACCTTATAAAAATTTAAATAAGGTCCTGGAGAATTTCCTGTGGGTACAGCAAAAACTTGATTTTTTTCCCTATGTAAATCCTTAATCTTATCATCTAAAATTAAAATTGATGGATAAACCAAAATTACATATTGTGAATTGCCTTTTATTGCTAAAATTTCGCGATTGATTGAATCCTTAATTTCAGCTGGTTCATAACCGCTTTTATTTAGAAATGTGTAAAGAATTTCTCTCATCTTTTCATTTTTGAATTTATATACCCTTTTACTTGCTTGTTCTAATATTTTCTCATCAGTACCAAATGTATGTCCAAAATAAAACGTAATATCTTTATAATTAATATGTTCAATTAACGAGGGTGCATTAATGGAGTCAGGAATTTCTTTTATACTTCCTAAAAAAATGTAATTCAAAGGTGTTGATTCATAATTTTCTTCTATATATTTTTCTTCATCTTTGGTTAGGGAAATTTCCTGTAATAAGTCCTTTATTTTTTCTCTTAATTCAGCCCTAGAAATGATTTTATATTCATCTGCAAAAATTTTTAATTTTTTATAGATAGAATTGATCTTTTCAAATAATTTTGATTCTGAATTCAATTTAAGCCCAAATCTAATCGATTATCATAAAATTTCTAAATCGAAATATTAATTTGTTCAATAAAAATCTAATTTTGAAATATAAAAAATTTAAAAATAATCATAAAGAATTAAAATTGAATAAATTAAGTGTGAAAATATGAATGCAAATAAAATATATTCAATCATTGGGCTTGGATCGTCCATTTATGTTTTAATATCTCATTTCTACATTTATAATCTTTTTTTTCAAGTAATTTCCTTCGCTTTATATATTTTATTAATCGCCATTTTTTGGCCTTATACTATAGATCAAGAGTTTAGTAGCGGTACGGAAAAAAAAATAGTCTCTATAGTTTTCATCTTAATAATCGCTTCGGGAATTGCTTATATTCTTCTTATTATTGATATTGGGGGCGGATCCATAATAATCCAAAAACAGGGAATATTTTATTTTATATCTTATTCCATTACAGCTGCCCTCCTCATTTCAAGTGTATTATTAATAATTGTTGTTTTCTTTCTTAAACCAGAATCTTCTTAAAAAAATGACAACAATTGAAATATCATTAAAATAAGTAAAGGTTTGACTATTAGTGAGCTCAATAAAATCATTTATCGAAAAATATACGAAAAAAATAATGCTTAAAAATGGTACTGAAGCATTATTAAGACCAATTAAAGATACAGATAGTCAATTATTGTATAATTTATTTCATTCTTGTTCATATGACACACTTTTTTATCGTTTTATGAGTTCATCAGTTTATTTGAATTTACAAAAAGGAAACACTTCTTTTGTTATGAAGACAGTGAGACGATTCACTCAAATTGATTATGAAAATCAACTCTCGATTGTTGCTATAAAAAAAGAAAATGATAAAGATATAATAGTATCTGAGGGCATGTATGTCAAAACGGGACCAAATCGTGCTGAAGTTGGTGCTTTAACCGGGGATGAATGGCAAAGACAAGGTCTCGCTACTAATATTGGTACCTTTTTGATGGAAATTGCTAAAACAAAGGAAATAAAATTCTTTGAAGGAGAAATTCTATTGGCTAACTTTAAATTAATAAATTTAATGAAAACCATGAAAATAAAATATAATAAGGTTATAAGTCATGGGACGTTACATTTCGAGATTGATTTAGACGAACCTTTTTATGAATAATAAAAAAAAGATGATAATTTTGGAAGTTGATAATGTTAAACAGATTGAAAATGCTAAAAAAATGCTAGAAGCAATTGTACATGAAACTCCTTTAGAATATAATACAACTTTTAGTGAAGTCTCAGGAAACCAAATTTATCTTAAATTAGAAAACCTACAGAAAACTGGATCTTTTAAAGTTAGAGGCGCATTTAATAAAATAATGAAATTGAGTGAAAAAGAAAGAAAAAATGGAGTAATTGCTGCTTCTGCAGGGAATCATGGACAAGGTGTTGCTTTAGCAGCAAAGAAATCCGGAATAAAATCTACAATAGTTGTGCCTAAAGGTACACCCATAATTAAAATACAAGCAATAAAAAGTTATGATGCCGAAGTTATTGAATATGGTAAAAGTTTTGATGAAGCCTACCAAAAGGCTTTAGAAATTCAAAAAGAAAAAAAAATGACCTTTATAGAACCCTTTAATGATATGGATATTATTATTGGGCAAGGCACAATAGGATTAGAAATATTAAAACAATTACCTGATGTTGATATTATAGTTGTTCCAATTGGAGGCGGAGGAATAATTTCTGGTATTGCTTTATATTGTAAAAGAGTTAATCCTAAAATTAAAATTATTGGAGTCCAATCTGAGGGTGTTAAGACTTTATATCACTCATTTAAAAAAGGAAAATACGAAATTCCAGAAATAAAGGATACTATAGCAGAAGGTATCGCTGTTAAGAGACCAGGAGATATAACTTTTAAAATAATTAAAAATACTGTGGATGATATAGTCACCGTAAATGATGATGAAATTGCAAATGCTATTTTAATGTTGATGGAAAGGGCTAAACTTATAGTTGAGGGGGCAGGAGCAGTTCCTCTAGCAGCAATTTTAAATAACAAAATACCTGCTAAAGATAAAAAAATAGTTTTAGTGTTATCTGGCGGAAATATTGATGTAAATTTAATAAATCGAATTATATTAAAAGGTCTTATTAAAGCTGGGCGTCTGTTAAAAATTGTAACTAAAATTAAGGATATACCAGGTAGTCTTTCAAAAATTCTACAAATAATTGCAGAAGAAGGTGGCAATATAATCACAATAGAACATAATAGAGCAAAAATCGACTTACCATTTAAAGAAGCTGAAATTGAAATTGATTTGGAAACAAGAGATAGTTCTCATATTTCTAAAATTTTAAAACGTCTGAAGAAAGAGAATTACCTAATAGAAGTCGAGGAATAATCCTGATAAGTATAATTTAAAAAAAAGAGAAAGAGAAATATTATTCTTGCATTTCCATCAATTTTGAAATTAATGCTATAGTAAAACCTTGAAATGTTAAAGCTATTCCTAGTATAAATCCAGTTATTGGAGCACTCACGAAAAAATACAGTCCAACAAATCTATTTACCGGGTTTACATTTACCAATCCAGCAAGACCTATTAGATAGGATAATGTCATTGCATTAAAATTCGCCCGAAAACCTATTAACATTATAATAGGACCCGCTACACTTAAACCTACACCAACCCATAAAAGATATAATTGTAATGAATAAGTAATTCCTTCGTCAATCACCGAATAGACAAATAAGAAAGTAATCAAACCGACTCCAACTAATGATAAAACCGTACCTATAAATATACCTGATACATTTAATTTAATCATTATTAAAAACGAGATTTGCCAGATATTATTACCAAACGAACCCATTCTACTTGCAAACGCAACTATCATAGCTAAAAATACTTGATCATAATAATTACCAAATGCTAATAGAGCTAATATTGGTCCTACTGCTATTAATGCTATTCCTGCCCAAGTTATAATCAATTTTATTTTTTCAGGAATTTCAAACATTTAATTCCTCCAAATGCGAAGTATAAATAATTATTAAATCTTACACTTTTTTATCATTAATTTAAATCTTATCTCAAGTAAATATTATTAAATGGTGAAAGATTATGAGAAAAGTTGCAATAGTAGCTGCTGGAGAATCCAAATTTGGAGATCGAGTTGGTAAAGAATATGAAGAACTCATATCCGAAGCATATCTTGAAGCAATGTCAAGTGTGAATAATATAGAACCTAAGGATATCCAAGAAGCTTTTTGGGGATCGTTGGCCTTTGGTGGATCTCAACTAGGAAATATGAGTGCGCTTCTAGTTGATGGTATAAATATCATGGGTATACCTACTTCTCGGATTGAAAATGCTTGTGCGAGTAGTGGTTACGCCTTGAGATATGCTTTTTTTTCTATCGCTGCGGGAATAAATGATATTGTTATTGCTGGAGGGGCAGAAAAGATGCAAGATATTTCGCGAGCTACAAGATTATATTGGTTCGGAGTGGGTGGAGATATTAAATGGGAACGCTTATCTGGAATGACATTTCCAGGGAATTATGCACTTATGGCTTCCAGACATATGCACGAATTTGGAACTAAAAAAGAAGATTTAGCACAAGTTGCTGTAAAAAACCACAAATTTGCATCAAATAATCCTAAAGCACAATTTCAAAAGGCTATAACTTTAGAACAAGCGATGAAAGCTCCAATGGTAGCATATCCTCTCAATATTTTTGATTGTTGTCCTTTAACAGATGGTGCATCTTGTGTTATTCTATGTCCTGCTGAAGATGCTAAAAAATACACAGATACTCCAATTGAAATTATTGGTGCAGGGGCCGGAAGCGATCATTTAGCTTTATATCAAAGAGAATCATTAACTAGAATAGAAGGGGCAGTTAAAGCTAGTAAAATGGCTTTTGATATGGCAAAAATGACTCCAAATGATATAAATGTCGCTGAAGTGCATGATTGTTTTACAATAGCTGAGATTCTAGCTTACGAAGATGTAGGTTTTTGTAAAAAAGGAGAAGGCGGTAAATTTATTTCTGAAGGTTTATCTGATATTGGTGGAAAAGTCCCAATTAACTCAGGAGGAGGATTGAAAGCAAAAGGTCATCCAATTGGAGCCACAGGTACTGCTCAAGTTTATGAAATATTTCATCAATTAAGAGGAGAACATATAAATCAAGTTGATGGTGCAGAAACTGCCCTAACTCACAATGTTGGGGGAACAGGGTCATCTTGTACTGTTCATATTTTTAAAAGGATGAGGTGAAATTTTGAAATCAAAACTTAAAATTCTTGGATATGGAAGTTATATACCACGGTTTCGAATTAAAAAAGAAGAGTACGTTAAGACATGGGGAAGTTTTCAAGGTAAAATTCAAGAAAAATCTGTAATTGGTTATGATGAGGATACCTTGACCATGGCTGTTGAAGCTGGAAAAAATGCTTTAAAAAATTCAAAGGTAAAAAGAGAAGACATAAAAGTGATTACAGTAGGATCAGGATCTCCTCCTTACGCACTTCGTTCAATGTCCTCAGAAGTCGCCATGGCGATCGGTATACCTTTGGATATTGTTTTATTAGATTTTAAGGAATCTGAAAAGGCAGGAACAACTGGTCTATTAACTAGTATCGATATTTTATCTAATCGAGGAGGAACTGGTTTAGTAATTGGAAGTGATTCTCCTCTTGCAAAACCGAATGATGAGGTTGAACATACATTTGGGGCAGGGGCGGCTGCTTTAATCGTTGGAAAAAATGGTGGAATTGCTGATATAGAGGGATATAGTTCTAACAATGTATCATTTATGGCTGATCGTTTTAGAAAAGATGGGGATACGACAATTCAAGATTTATCAATTGCATCTTATAAAAAATATGCCTATCAGAATTCAATATCTGGAGCGGTTACTAAATTAATGGATGAACTTGGACTAAAATCTGATGATTTTAATCACGCTTTTATTCAAGGGCACGATAGTCGAGAACCTACTCGCGTTATACCGAAATTAATTGACAAAAAGAAGATCTATACAGAAACATTAAATGTTTTAGGTGATACTGGTGCTGCATCAGCATTGATTGGAATGATTGGAATATTAAGCAAAGTATCGAAGCCTAATGATAGAATCTTATGTGTATCGTACGGCTCTGGAGCAGGAAGCGAGGCTTTCAGTATATTGGTTAAAGATAAACAAGTTAATGATCCAGAAACACCTGATTTTGAGATGTATCTGAACAATAAAAATTATTTGGATTATAGTCAGTATATTAAATTTCGAGAATTAATAGATTTGGAGTAGGTGAATTATATGGCACATGTTTCAGTTCCAAAATATTGGAAAATTTTACCCCAAAAATATAGATTAGTTGCAGGTAAGTGTAAAGAATGTGGACACTTAAATTTTCCACCTAGACCAATATGTGAAAAATGTAGCAAAACCGATACTCAAGAAGATGTTGAATTAAAAGGTCGTGGAAAAGTTTATACGTTTACAATTATTGGACGTGGAGCAGCCCCTCCTGAGTTTGCAAAGATGCAGAAAAAATGCGGACCTTATGCTATTGCAGTAGTGGAATTGGAAGAAGGTCAAAAAATCAATGTCCAATTAACAGATTGTGATCCGTTTGAAATTAAAATTGGTATGCCAGTAACTGCAGTTTTTCGACAAATTTACGAACAAGAATCGGTAATTCGTTATGGACTTAAATTCAGACCCGCTTTAAAAAAATAATGAAATAAAACTTTTAATCTATCTTTGTGGATTTTTTTCAAGTTCCTTTCTTAAACCTTTAACAATTCGACTCATATTCTGTTCGCCTTTTTTTTCTCTAAAATAGAAATCTTATTCACTTTAAAATCTTGCCAAAGATATTTAAATTATGATTTATCATTCATAACTACAAATAATAGGGTTAAATATTATTTATTTGGAGGTTTTATAACGGTTAAAATATTAATTACAAAAGATTCTTGGCTTAGTGAATTTAAAAAAGATAAAAATTATGGTGCTGGAAAAGGATGGAAAGAAAATTTTAAAGAAGGACGTCCTGCCTTGTTTCTCGGGTTCGGTGGTAGAGATAAAAAGATAGTTGTACTTGGCTTTGACACAGATGAGTTGAAGGGAAAAGATATTAAAAAGGCAACATTGAAATTAGCTGTTGTTTATTCTGGTTCTGCCAAGGAAATGGTACACGAAGCAAAAGCTATATTGGAAGATTGGGACCAAGATAAGGTGACTTGGAACAATTTAAAAAAGTTTGGGCCAGTAATATCTACCGCCACGATTAAGGGTTCTTGGAACTATAACGCTAAACCTAAATGGATTGAATGGGACATTACTTCAATCGTCAAAGATTGTGTTGCTGGAAAAGCCTTTGGTATTGCTATAGATACTCAAGGAAGTGCAGGAGTTGATAGACAAGTCGAGCCTAGTGAGTCTGAAAATGCCGACCTACGTCCCTATATCGAAGTGGAGCTATAAAAAAAAATAATTTTTATTATTTTTTGATGATTATAATAAAAAATGAATAGAGAATCCAAAAAGTGATTGAATTAATGTTTCAATTTCAAAAATTAAAAAAATCTAGATTATAGAAATTTTAACTAATAAAGAGGATAATATTGAATCAGTTGATATCATTTCTAGTAATTTTAATAATGATTTCAATATTATCCGTATTTTTAAAATATTCAATCGGTGTTTTAAAAAATAGAACTCAAATAAATCAATTATTTATCCTTTCTTTCATTTTTTTCGGATTTGGAATACTCTCTGACCTCATAAGAATTTTAGAAATTATATTTTTGGGAACTATCAATGAAAATATAGATAAAATTGTCTTTATCTTGAAAGTATTTCTTTATTTCTTTGGAACTTCCACTATTATTTATATTATGCAAATATTAAGCAGACAAAGTGGTCATCATACGAAAAAAGATACTGCAATAAGTACATCCTATTATATTTTAAATCCATTTATCTCAATTTTAAATAGTTATACATTTATTAAAACAAATATTAACGAATATGGATTTTATTTTTTTCAAATCAATCCTTTTGTATTTTTATTAACTTTAGCAATATTATCTCCTCTTTTTGCTTATGTTTTTTTTAAAGTTAAAGTTCTTAAAAGCGAGATTAAAAGTGAACTAACGAGAAAACAAGTAGATGTCTGTATAACTGCTTTTATATTAATTGAAATTAATTGTACAACAATTCTTATATTTTATTCATTGTTTAATAATTCGATTTATATCCTAATTACAAATCTTTTGATATTATTAACGTCTACTTATGTTTTTACTTTTTCATTATTTCGAAAATATCCAGATTTTTTAAATGCTGTAAGTACTTATTATTCTATCAGATCTATCTATATAATAGGAGGTAAAGGTGTTATTATTTATGAGTATGATTTTCAGAAAGAATCTTTAAAAGATCCTCTATCTACAAGAGAGTTATTATTAGGAGGTTTTTTATACATAATAGATAGTGGTTTAGTTACATTATTCGACGCAAAAGAGGATATTAAGTCAATAAATATTGGAAATATGAATTTAATATTTACTCATGGAAAATATGTTTTTGGATTATTATTAACTACAGATTATACTTTTGTTATGGCTCGTAAATTAAATAATTTTGTTGAAAAATTTGAAAATAATTATAAGAATATACTTGAAAATTGGTCAGGTGAAATTACAGAATATAATTCAGAAATTATTCAAAATTGGATAGATGAATTTTTTAGATAAATTTAGAATCTATAAATGGGTAAGGATTTAATGATAAGATATATAGTTGAAATATTAGTTCATGTAGTTATAATATTCTATTTAATCTCTTTATTACGAGTAATTATAGAATATTTAAAAAATAGAACAAACATTAATCAAACATTTGTAATAATGTTCTCAAGTATCGGATATGGAGTATTATACGATTGTATTCGAATTCTAAACTTTCTTGTTTCTGGTTATTTTAATGTATATTTCGATAAAATCAGCTTTCTTTTTAAGTTACCTACAGTTCTTATAGCGTATTCTTTTTTAGCACGAATATTGTTTAAATTTATGGAAGTAAGCGGTTATAACATAAAAAAATATATTCCTATTAGGATATTTTTCCTTGGAATGTTCATTATATTATCATTTTTAAATTTATTTACATATTATCAATCTTATTTTTATGATCTATTTGGATTTTATATGTATATGGTTAATCCAATACTTCGCATTATTATATATTTCTTGTATACTCCTTTTTTTCTAATTTTAGGAATTAAGGGTATGAAGCTCTTATCCGAAATAGAAAATAAGGTTATAAAAAGGAGAATAACTTGTATGTTCACCTTTTTTGGAATTCTAATCATGGGACGATTATACAATTTGGGATATTTTTCTCCATTCTCTAATTATATGTCCACATACATAATAGACTTTTTAATAATATCAATAAGCTTATTTTGCCTGTGTAGTTTTGCTATTAAATACCCTGAACTGCTTCAATTAATTAGTACATATTTTTCTGTAAAATCTGTTTATATAATTCAAAAAAATGGCACTTTAATATTTGATCATGATTTTAAGGAAGAAATTTCTCAGCACCCAATCTCTCCAAAACAAATCCTATTAGGAGGATTTATTTATGCAGTTAACAAGGGCTTAAAATCATTTTTTGATCTAACAGGAGAAATTAATGTTATAAATTTTGGAAAATTAATTGCTTTAATTAAACATGGCAAATATATATTCGTTATATTGTCCGCTTCAGAAAATACTCCTACAATACAACAAAAATTAAACTTATTAATTGAAAAATTTGAGACATTATATGAATATGAACTTGAAAACTGGACAGGACCTTCCATATTTAAATCTGAAGATGTTAAAAAATTGATTTATGAGAGTTTCAGATAGAATCACCTCAAAATTTTAAGAAAATCCAAGCAGAATGTTCTATTTAAAAAGGTTTTGTTTTTTTGGAATTACAAAACATTTATAAATAAAATCAAGAACCCTCTTCCTTTTCATGCCTAAAACAAATTATATAATTTGCACACATAACGACTTAGATGGGTTCTGTTGTGGTGCAATTTTATTAAATGAATTTCCCTATGCTACAATTTCCTTTGGAACTTCAAAATCTATACATAGAAAGATGTATTATATTAGGAAATATTTGAGTGATAACTCAAAAAATTATCTATTTATTTGTGATATCAGTCCTAAAGCTGGTAATATCAGTAAAATCAATAAAATCATATCAGATTTTAAAACAAATTTTAATTTGCAGGTCATTTGGTTTGATCATCATCAATGGCCAAATAATGCTAAAATTTTGAAAGGTATAGAAATAATCCATGATGATAAGAAAAAATCTGCTGCCAATCTGGTTCAAAAATATGTGGATCAAACTACATTTAGCTATTTTTCAAAATTAGCTGAGTGGTTACCTGTAGAAGATGCAGAATATTGGAAGACAGTTATTCGAAATGCGGGTAAAATTCCGCTGTCTGATGAAAGGTTGAAAAGACTTCTTCATTATTTTAGTAAATTAAAGCAGTCGGAGCTTACAGAAGAATTCTATAAAAGTTCACAAAAGCTAACATCTAAAGAACTAGATAGCATTAGCTTGTTTGATACCATTGACGGCAAAAGATTCGCAATTCTTGATTTACGTAAAATATTTCATGATATTGATTATTACGCAGAAAAAAAGCGTATAACAAAAACGTATTCATGTGATTTTGTCTGTATCATTAAAAGAAAGAACGGAATTTCAATATATAATGAAAATGAAGTGGATCTCTCATTTTTAAAGGAGTTGGGAGTTGAAGGACATGTCAAAACAGGTGCGATTGTCATTCCAAGACCTTACATCAATTGGCCCAATTCTAAATTTCATCGTCCTTTAATTGAAGAGGAACTTATTGATATACTTATAGAAAAAAAGATAAAGAATTTAGACTATGAAGGACAGCAACGCACTTCACATTATCATAAAGATGAAATTACCCAATTAAAAGAATTGCCAAGCATGGATTCAGACTTATTTAATCTACTCAATGAAAATAATATCAAAAATGTCTCTGATTTATCTAATTGTGAGACTTATTTACTGGAAGACCTTGACATTTCCAAGGATCTGGCTAAATGCTTAATTCGAGAGGCAGAAGCATCATTGGAAAGAAACCGATCTTGGTCTACTGACGGATTTGGTAGACCAAATTTGAAATTTAAAGAAAATCAAAAATATTTTGATATTTTATGGGAATTTAATAAAGGTTGGACCATGACCAGCGGTTGTCAAAGTTTAGATGCATTTTTATTGAGTGATGGATTTAAAACTAAGGATATTTATGAATTCTATGGGTTATCTAAAGTAGGTAAGACTTATTTGATACATCAACTTCTCTGCAGAGGCGTCTTGCCTCTTGAGCAGGGAGGTCTCGGAGGTATGGCTATATATTTCGATACAGAACATAATTTTAATAAAGATATTATCCGAGCAATAGCACCTAGATTCAATCTAGAACCGGAATATGTTTTTCAAAACATGGCGAGACGTGAAACTGTTTCTACGAATGACCTGCTTTCGGGAGTTGAAAGAGAACTTCCTAAATTTATAAAAAGATATGAGGTAAGATTAATTATTGTTGATAATCTAATTGAACATTTTTTAACCGAATACCCAAATCCAGATAATCCAGAACGTGGAAATAAAATAGCAAGAGTATTTGATACTTTAAAAGCTATTTCGCGTAATTTTAATGTGGTTGTAATTTATACTAATCATATTGTGAGTCTTCAAACGGATTATCAAAGAATAATGGATATTGAACATACAGGAGGAGTGTTACTTAACCCTAATGTTCGAATAAAAATCCAATTTGTTTATGATGAAATAGATATAAGGGAATTTTATATCTCAAATGAAAAACCTTGTGTCTTATCTATTTCGAGTGATGGATTTCATGATGTATGAATTAAAAAATAAATTAATAATTTAATTTATTTTCAAACTTAACTTTCCTTATATTAAATTGGAGAGATTCAAGTAGAGATTAATATTTAGATTTTATATTCCACCATTTTATCATTTAACTTTTCTTTATATTTTTCTTCATATTCATTTATATCTTTAGAATAAAAATCCTCTATATTTTTAATTAAATTATCATAAATTCTTAATATTTCAGTCTGATAATTATCAATTAATTCTCTAATATTAATGTCTAAACCTTTTTCAACAAATTTCTTTGAACTTCCCTTCCAACCACTCCATTTTTTTAATTCGTCATTTGATAATAATATATATTTAGATATTTCTCCATTATCTTTAACTTTAAGACCAAACGCTATAATGGGTAACATATAATGTTGAGTATAATCTCTTAATTTTTGAATAAAATGAATTTTTTCGTCGCGTTCCAGTTGTTTAAATTTAGCCTGCCAGAGAGAAGAAAGTTTAGAATTGTTCAGCTTTTTTAAAAAAACTCTAGTATGACCAATCAGAGATTTAACACTTGCTAAATAATTATGAATTAAACTAATAAACTCATTTTGAAAATCCGAAACGTGATCTCTAACACCATTCCAGAGACGTACACCAAATCCTTTACCATCATTTACTATTATAATGGTTTTTTTAAATAATTTAATGCCTTCAATTAATTTATTATAATTAGTTTTTAATATGAATATTGATGAAGTTAAAAATTTTAATAATTTTTTAACTCTCCAACCTTCCATTTCATCCAATTCATTTCTAATTTTTTCAAGTTGCTCCTGTGTAATATTTTTTGTCAAAATTTTTACCATTTTTAATTTTTTAAATCAATTAATCCCTTTGTATTTAAAATCTTTTCAATAATGTAATTTTTATCAACTCTTTTCTCCGAATGTTTATTATAAAGTAAAAATAAGTCCCACGTAGTCATTAAGCAAATGTTATAATCTACAGCCAGTTTTATTGCATCTCTTGAAAAAGGGGGATCTCTAAATTCTGGATCTATTTCACGATAATGATTCACGATAAAAAAGCCTTTAATCCTTCCCTTTTTTTCCTGAATTCTTAAATAATTTAAATATTTTGGGTTGAAATGCTTTGCTTTTGCAAGCTTAGTTAATCCTTTTACTTCTCCTATGCCTACTACTCCATTTAAATCGAGTGCAATGTCAAATTCTCCCTCTTCTTCCTTCCAGTCGGATTTTATACCCATTTTTTCAAATATTTTAGATATTGATTTAGATAGAGATTTATCATAACCATAAAGGATATTTTTTAATTTTCTCTCCTCTTTTAATGAAGCCTTATATTGCTCAATATCTTTGAACAGCTTTAATTCATTTTCCGTTTGATATTTATTAATCCAATCAGGGGTATATTGTATAATATCTATTATGGTTCTTGCAAATTTTCCAAAAATCTCACCATCAACATCATATAAATGTGGAAATACAAATATTCTTGATTTTTTTAATTTATCACTTTTATTATCTATTGTATGCAAATAATTCTCAGGTTTAATTGCATATGAAATAATAGAACCCACTGTATTTGTTGCTATTATTAAATTATCGTTCAATTCTTCTTCTAGTATCCAATTCCAATTAAATTTGCCCTTAATCTTGTCAAAAACTTGTGCTAACTCGTGTTTTTTATTAGGATTAATGCGAAATCCAGATTGATTAGTGAGATTCTCTTTAACTCGTGGAACTTTAAAAGAAAAGATATTTTGAATAATATTTGGATTGCCTGTTAAGACCATAATTCCCCCATTCAAAAAAAAGCCCTTGATTTGATTTTTTATAAGTTCCCAATCCGGTTCTTTACGTCCTCTAATTAAGTTTTTAGAACATTCAATGAATATTATATCTAAATCATATAAAGGAACACCGAATGGAGATAGATCAGCTAATTGCCAAGCATTATTCCAGACTTCATATCTTTTTTTCTTAAAATTTTTTATCTTAAACCCTAATCTTAGCATTATATATTTTTTCATGATTTATTGTCTCGTCTTTAGCATTAAAAGCTGAATTTATTTGGTAAGAACTTTGAAATTCAAAATAAATTATTTTAAAGAAGGGATGCATCGGATTTAAATTATTGTTTTTTATTCTTAAACCTACAACTCAAAAATTAAAATTTAAAATAAACATCCCTTATTGATTTTTAACAAATCTATTAACTTAATTCTATATTACTTAATTTGCATCTTTCTTTAATGAAATTAAGAATCTTCTCCTTTAATTCATTATTTTTATTATCTGGAAGCTTATAGATTTGATCTAAATCCATATCTTTGTAATAAGATTGATTTTCAACCTTTTTTAAGTAAAATCTAAAATATTTTCCAACTAATTCCAAGTCATAGCTTGTATTAGCTTCAGGGATTAAATTTAAAATTGAGAATATTTTTTTCTGTTCTTGGTCCGGTAGGTTTTTTAATGTAATTAGTAAATTAAAAAAATCATCAATTTTAATCGAATTATAAATTTTTTGTACAATTATCGAAATTTTATCTATATTCTCATATTCATGAATCATCCGATTCTTTATTTCATCTATAGTCATAAGACGAGTAGTACTGCTATTAATATCTCTAATATAACATTTATCTTTGTAAGCAATCAGATTTTTAGATTTTTTAATATTAACTTTTACTAACTTCTTCCTCTCATTCAGATCAAATACTTCATAATTAATAATTGGTTTTTCTCCCCCAAAATTTTTTAAAATTCCAGAAATCCTATTGTTTATTTCTTGTGCTTTGTCTATACCTATAATTTTTTTATCATCTTTAATCCCGAAAAAAATATCCCCTCCTTCCTGATTGGCAAAAGCTGAGATTAGGGTACCAATTTTATCGGCACTATAAAATTCTTGCTTGAAATCTAAATTATGTGATTCCATTTTTTTAACTATGTCTTTAATTTCGGGAGGAATTTTCATTTGTAGTTTTTTAATTGGTTTTGCAATTATTTGCTTATCCATTTTATATATTATTTTTTCTATAATTTTGTATAATTCATCATAATACTCTGGTATGCCATTTATAGAATCTTGATGGATTTTACCTCTACTAATATCAAAAATAACTAGAGATTTATTTAAATTTATGAGAGTTTCCTCAATGTCATTTTTAGAATATTCATAAATTTGAGGAATTCCCATCAGATAAGGAATTAATACAATACAACTTATCGACTCATCTTCGATAAGATTCCAAAAATCATGCCGAGATATCCAAGGTGTTAGGATTATAAGATGGTAAGATTCCAGTGAATATTTTCTAAGTAGATCTATTTTCCATATTTTAGGTGCACTTACCAGAATTCTTGATACTTTTGAAAGGTTATATTTCGGGTAATTCTTTTCACAAAATTTTTGAAGTACTTGATTAATTTCATCTATTATTTTGGAATATAAGCTAATTTTTTTTCTATTATCAAAAACTCTTATTAAAGATTTGTATTTTCCAGTTCCATTTCTAATATTTTTCAGAATTAACTCGAGATTCATTAATTCCTTAATAGATTTATCTTGATAAAGATTTTCAAGCTGTCCAAAAAAGTAAGATTTCTCAGGCTCTGAAAAATCACAGTAATTGTCAATTTCATAAAAGAGAGATTCTAAATATCTTGGAAATATTATTTTTAAATCTCTTTTAGAACAATTTTTTGAATGTACCCATTCAAGGAGATTTATTATACCTAATTTGTTAAGAATTTCTATAGGATCTTTTATTTTTTCAGAGGATTTATTGAAAATTAATTGATAAAGATATTTAAACTCTTCTATTTCTATCTTTGTATATTGTTCGTTTAAATTGGAATAATTTAATGTATCCTTATAATTAAAAAAAAGCCAAACTAAGTTTTTTTCTTCTTGGGTGGCTTTATTTAGCATTTTTAAAGTATTTGACTTTAAAGGTGTCTTTACTTCGTTTAGGATTAAATCTTGAATTAAATAGTCGTTAATTACAAATGCATCATCAAAATTTAATTTTGATTTGTAAATTTTATTTTTTAAGGTTAAATAGATTTTTTTAGCTTTATCTAAGGAATAATTATATCTTTTCATTAAATTATCGATAATATATGCATGATTTGCTTTACAATTAGTTGTCAAAATTGATGTTTTACTCGTAGGATTGCTTACCCATTGATAAAGAGCATCTAGCATAACTATATCATTACCAATTAATTGCATTAAGTTATTTATGTAATATTGCAAAATAGATCCCTACTTGATTGTATAACTAGAATTATAAAAATCCAATATGAGAAATTAGTATAGAAAAAGGAATGATACAATAAAAATCATTGTAATTTAAAAATTGCATTTTTATTTGTCTTTCTATAATTGTTCAATTAAAATTTTCTCCGATAAAAATAATGCAATTTATTAAATTATCGGATCTAAAGAATTTCGGGTTATGTATATATATAAAACACATAACATAAAAATATAAGGGAAGTAATATGCCTCAAAAAGGTCAACTTGCATATATTAATCCAAAAATATTAAAATGGGCACGAGAAGAATCGGGATTAACTTTAAAGGAGGCTTCAAGCTCAGTATTAAATCAAAGAAAATTGGAGAATGCTGAACAAGGTTTAGATAAGTTAACTTTTAGACAATTAATATTAATTGCAAAAAAATATCGGAGACCTCCAGGTTTTTTCTATCTTAAAAATCTACCAGTTGAAAAAGAGTTACTTAATGATTTTCGAACTCTTGATTCTGTTAAAGTGAAATATAGACCAAGATTGAGAGAACAAATTTTGAAGATAAAAGAGAAACGTGAATTTGCTGTTAATTTTAAAACATATAGTAAAAAATATGATTATTCTTGGATTAATCATATTTCAATAAAGGAAAAACCAGAAATTATTGCTAAAAAAATATTAAATTTATTTAATATCAAAATGGAACATCGCAAGAAGTGGAAAACGCCTTATGATGCACTTAATGCTTGGAGAAATGTAGTAGAAAAAATGGGAGTTCTAGTATTCCAAATTTCTGGAATATTAGTCACCGAAATGCGAGGATTTTCTATATCTGAAATTCCTTTTCCAACAATAGCATTAAATCGAGGTGATGCGCCTTTAGGACGTGTTTTTACACTAATTCACGAGTTTTGTCATATAATGCTTAAAAAAGGTGGTATATGCACGATATTTGAAGGAGATAGTGATCATTTTAAGGTTGAAAAGTTTTGTAATGCAGTTACTGGTGCTGTGCTAGTTCCAAATGATATATTAATTAAATCTGGGATTGTTCTAAAACATAAGACTGGTGAAATTTGGCTCCCAGACGAATTAAATTCATTAAAAAAATATTTTTGGGTGAGTCAAGAAGTTATTCTACGTCGTTTATTAATAAACAATTTGACTTCAAATGATTTCTATCAAGAAAAAAGAAACGAATGGGCTAAATTAATAAGAAAAAAAGCAGGAGGACCTGAAAAACCTTATACAAAGGTACTAAAAACAAATTCACATAATTTTATTAAAATTGTGTTAAATGCAATGTATAATAACAAAATCAATTTAGTTGATGTTTCTTATTATTTCGACATGAGTTTAAAGCATTTGAAGAGTTTAGAGAAAAATTTAGAGGGGTAAAAATTACAAAAGCACGGCTTATGCCATTATATCCAAATGGTGTTTATAGTTTTGATACGAGCGCATTTATAGAACCATGGAATAGACATTATCCCAGAGATATTTTCCCATCAATATGGGACGGAATTCAAGAATTAATTGTAAATAAGAAAATTCTTGTGACTAATATGGTTGAAATTGAATTAAAAAAACAAAGAGATGATTTGTATCGATATTTAAGGAACCTAAACCCATTTGTCCAGCCTACTAAGGATGAACAAGAAGTTGTTAGACAATTAATAAATCACCCTGATTTTGATAAATGGATAATTAGCTATAAACATATTGCAGATCCGTTCGTTGTTGCTCTTGCAAAAGTTCATAGTTTATCTGTAGTCACCTATGAAGATACCAGAGCTGAAAAAAATAAAATTCCAGCAGCTTGTCGCTTATATAGAGTTGATTGTATTAAATTTGTTGATTTTCTTAGAAGGGAACAAATAATAATTTAAACAAATTTTTAATATAAAATGAATAAACAAAGTCCATAGATTATTTTTAAATTCAAATATACTTAAAGTATATACCGGGCAGAAATAGAGGATTTAAGCGCAGAGTACAACGTGCTGCTTCCAAAAATAAAAAATAAAAAAATACCCCCTCTCTTCTTTTTTTCAATTAATTTTATTTTTTAAATCAAAATTTCATTTTTTGTATTTTTTTTTAAAAATAAAACCCTTTCTAAATATATGTGTAGCCCATTTGATCTTAAATTCATTATTTTTAATTCGATTTTCTAAAAAATCAAGGGCTTCTGTTGGTATATCTTGTTTTACTTTCAAGTCCTCAAATTTATTTAATATAGATTTATAAAATGATTGCATTTTTTTTCCATAACTATTACTCCATTCATAAGATATTTCCAGGGGAAATTTAATTTTTTTACAAAATCCGATAGATTTTTTCTTGTAATATTTATCATCTTCTAGAATTAATGAAATTTTATCATAAATTGCATGATAATCATCTGTTCTCTTACGAGGATCACCTTTAGCACCAACGATGATAATCAATCCCCTCTTTCTTAATGAATCGGCAAAACTTCTTAATTCCAATTTTAAATTATTAACTAATGAAATTTGAGTGAAAAAATTACTAAAAATTACTAAATTATAGCGATTAGAATGTCTCCAATATGGAAAGTCATATTCAAATGAATATTGACTGAAATAATTTTCACCAATTTCATATTTAGTTTTTAAACTCATAAATAATTCTTGTTTACGTTTTCTAAAATCTAAACCCTTTGCATTATTAAAACTTCCATGTTGATAAGGCACTGACCATCTAAAATCTATTGGTCTATATTTTTCATAATCCATTCTATATCTTTCTTCGTTTGTACCGTTTGCAAATTCAAGAAATCTATGTAACCAATTACGCCAACCATAACTATTCTCAACATAATCCGTTTTAAATTTAAGTTCCTTAAAAACAAGTTTATTGGTTTCTTTTCCATATATTTTTAAAAGTGTATATATGTCTGAAATCGCAAATAACGAGGGAGCGGGACCTGTTCCAACACCTATAATATCTATTTTTTTTCTTTTAATTGGTAATTTGTAATATTTTAATAATAATTTCGAAATTAATTGAAATCTATGGTATCTATCGAGAAAATGCAATATTGTATATGCTTCTGGTACTCCTTTTTTATTATAATCGACAGTATTACACTTTTTTATTACATCTAGTAAGTTTTCAGCTATTGATTTTGCTCTCTCCCTAGAAACCAAAACATAATTAATTAAATAATATTCTAATATATCTGATAAATAACAAAATCTTTTATAGAAATAATTATTTCTTTCTATCCAATTAATAATTTCTGTTGTATTATAAGGGGGGATTTTCATGAAAGTACCATCTGATTTCGTTATAATTTCATTTCGTAACTATTCTTATAATGGTATTAAACCGCTCCATCTTCTAAATCGAATTTTTTCCTTTTTTAATCTTATTATACCTTCTTTATTAAGTGGTCTACACTCTGGACCAATTCTCACATAATATTTAATTTCACCATTTATTACTCCATGACATCGTGGCATTCTTGGAATGAAAAAGACAAGAATTACATTTCCATTTTCGAGTGTTATTTCTTGAAATAGATCGTTCTTTGTAGGTTCAATAAAAGGTTTTATATGGTGAAATGCTTTCAAAATATCTTCAACTTCACTTGGTAATACACCATTTAGCGACTTGATAGTACTATCTTCTTCTAATACTCCTACTATAATGTGTCCTCCCTTTGTATTTGCGAATGCAGAGATAACTCTTGCAAATTTTTTCCCCCTCGCCTCTTTTGCTATAGATTTGAATTCAATAAATATACGTTTATTAAAATCAAGAAATGAACCTTCACGAATACTTCTTTTTTTCAAATTTATAATTGTATTAATTGTTATCTTTTGAACATTTTCAGGAATAAGATATTTAATTTCTTTTAAGGAATCCCGACCCAAACTTGTTATTTTCCAATAATAATAATCATTATCAATTAATCCCAGATCTTCAAGGTATAATCCAATTCTCACAAACAATTCCGTTTTAATTTGCTTATCTTCGGTTCTATTAGAGTTTATCTCTTTTTGAAGTTCTTTAAAAGCAAAACCATATTTTGCCGGATCTTTTTTCCATTCAGCATCTAAAAATTTGAGAATTTCAGAGCTAACTTGATCAAAAAACGGATCTTCAAGCAATTCTTCATGTGTTACTATACCTATAGAACCAATTTTAAGTTCAGGAAATTCCTCTCCGTGATAGGGTTGCCAACGAAAAAAATCCTTTGACTTTCCGTCATATAATGCCCTCCTTAATGTATTTTCGTTTATATCTGGGATATGACCTTTAAGACTCTCCAAAATTTCTTCAAAAGATGACCTTTCGTCATTTATTTCTTTTTCATATAGAATTTTTAATATTTGTAATTGGATATAATTGATTTTATCCATTTTATGAAACCCCTAATCCTAATCTTTTTAATTCCCTTCGCAAGATCTTCGTGTATAATTTTCTTAATTTAAATTTTATCTGATAATAAAATGCAACTGAAGGTGAATAACTCATAGTGACTACGATTTTATTTTTTCGTAAGGTGCTATCAAAATTTAAAAATGAAAACTCTAGAAGTGTTGGATAAATATGTTTTAGGATTAAATGGAATTTCTTATTAGAATTTATGATGCCTTTCTCTAAAGCATTATTTATTTGATCTTTTCCTATAATATTTCCTGATTTCAACTTAATCATTATATACCAACTTATAAGATTAATCTGCTTTTAATTTAATGATTTGAACATTCATCAAGTTAATGTCCCCTTATGTAGCTATTTTTAAATAATAATATTGTAATATAATTTAATTTCGTTGTTCTAGGATATTTTTATAATTCTATATTTTTATCAAAATATAATCTTTTTAATTTAGTAAGTTTTTCTAATCCTTTTAATTTTTTAATTCTATTATGACTCAAATATAAACCTCTAATTAAGTTAGATTTTCAAACCTTTCAATTTTTTCAATTTGGTTAAAATGTAGAAATATCACTTTTAATTGTAGAAGTTGAGAGATTAGATTTCAATTCATTTAAAAAAGGTAATAATTCAGGATAATGTATAGATACTTTTTCATAGATTCCTTTCGCTTTAACATAAGATTTTCTTTTAAGCAAAGAAAAATATAGTTCTTTGATTATATTGGTATCATATTCATTTTCGTTATATGCTCCAAGACAAAAATCTTCTAATTCTTCCCAATTCTCCAACTTTTTTAAAATATTAACTATTAAATTAAATAATTTGAGATTACGTTCTTGATGTTCATACCAACTATAAAAAGAATATTCTTTTGCACTTTCGAAATCATTTTGAATATAAAATACTTTAGCTCTATAATATAAGAAAAATGGTTCTAAATGAATTAAATTTGGATTATTTTTTATGATTTTTAATGAACCTCCAATGAATAATTTAGCTTTTTTTAGATCTTGATCTATATCTACGTAATATTCAATCAATAACCGCATGGTAATTAAATCATCCTTATAAATTTTAAGGGTTTTTTCTGTAAATTGTAGGAATTCTTGATATTTTTTAAGATTAAAATAAACTAGCTGCATTGAATGTAACATATCTATGTCATTTGGTCGATGATTAAGATATTTTTCACCCCAAAGAATCGATTCATCTTGTTTTTTTAAATTTAAATAAATTTTATTAAGAATTCTAAATATTTCTAATGCTTGATTTGAATTTGGTGAAATTGATTTAAGTTCAGATTTTAATTTCTTCTCCATTTTAATTAATGATTGTTTGTCAATAGGAATATCTTTCCAAGCATAAGAAAAACCTTTATCCTGCTCTAGAAATTTCCTCATAAAGAAATTAATTATTTCAACAAGGATTTGTATTTGGTTATAATCCAACTCAAGCATAAAATTCTTAATTAAATCAACTCCAATATAATATCCTTCATTACTTAATTGGAAATGAAAATTTTCAAATATTAATTCTTGAAGAACTGCTCTTTGAGTTCTAAATCTAATTTCCATAAGAAGTGCCTCAAAAACCATATCATCTTCCATTAAAAACCAAGGCTCACCATTTTTATCTCTCATAAAGTATATTTTTCGAATTTCACTCCATTTTTTTAAAAAATATTCTAATTCAATATTATTAATTTTAAAATGATTTCTAAATTCTTTTTGTAGTAATTTTATAATTTCAGGTTGAACTCTTCTCCATTGTTCTGATTTAGAATATTTAAGATTAAATCGGGATATATAATAAGCAAAAATGTAAGCTTTTTCTTCTGTTTCAAGGAATTTTATAAAATCAAAATCTTCTATTTCTAAAAAATTTTGTACACAATCAATTAGTAGTGAATTTGGTATGGAGCCAAATTGTAAAAGGAATTTATCTCGAATATTTTTAACTTGACGTTCTATTAATTTATATCTACGAACTCGGGATGAATAATCATCCTTCCCAAGGATTTTTTCTACTTCTAAGCGTCCTTTAATAGTTAATTTATTCCACTTAATTTTATCTTCATATTCAATTTCAATAAGTCCATTTTCCCTTAAAAACTTTAAATACTTGCTTATTGTATTCCTTGATAAGTTAATTTTTTTATTTTTAATCAATGTGGTGTAATTTGTTTTACCATTTTCATGAATATAAACCAAAATTCTCTGAGCGTTGTCTAAATCATTGTAATCAACCAAATTTTTCACCAAGATAGAATTTAAGAAAAAGTATATTTTACTATACTTAAGTATAGGTACATATACCTACAAATAAAATGTTTTCTAATATCTAATTAGCCATTTTAAAAAGAATAGAATGGTGCATATTTAGAAAATAAATAAAAAAGGTGATAAATACGACTAAGAAAATGACTGAAAAAGCTGCATCTAGAATTCAGTCACATTCAGATAAATCAGGTAAAAACAAAGGATTTAAGAGTAGAGCACAACGTGCTGCCTCAAAAAATAAAAAATAATCCTTTTCTTCTTTTTTTAAATACTTATTATTTTCTAACAACTATTAATTAAAATAGTATAAGAATTAGGTGGGGGGGGCGGGATTTGAACCCGCGAACTCCTTCGAGAGTCACTTTCAAGGTGACCGCATTTGACCAGACTTTGCTACCCCCATGGGAGCATTAAAATTATTTAAAATTCGAGAAAAATATAAATTTATTCTTATTATGATTCTATTTCATACTATTCATTTGAAAGTACAAATAAATTATATATAAAATAATATATAAATTCCCTAAAAATGTAAGATCTATAATATAAATTAGTTGTTCATTCAAATAATTTGTTAATTGTATTTTCAAACGGATTATCTAAGAATTTTAACTTTTCTGGGTAAGAATTTAAAGGCAAATTGGGAATAAATTCTCCTTTGATTAAAAAAATAAATAAAAATAAGATAAATACATAATAATTATTTTAAGAAATTTAGGATTTTCAAGTGCCTATCTGTTTCCAAATCCAATTCCTGTAATTTCAATTCCATCGCTGATTTTACTCATCAAACAATTAAAATGCACTAACTTTCCTTTTTTATTTTTTATTATTTTATCACTAGATGAAATTTTTTTATTACAAATCGGGCAAATTTGATTTGGCATATTATTTTCTTTAGAAGCTTTAATAGAAGAGTTATCCATTTTTTTCATCATTAATTGATTTAAAACTAATAAAAGTAAAATAATTTTTGCATAAAAATATAACATTAAAACTAATTATATCAAGAAAAAAATATTTTTGACTTTTGTAAATTTATTTTGAATTTCAGACATTGGATTTTATTTTAATAGTATAGTAATAACCCCATACTTTGTCTTGTTTCTTATCAGAAATTGAGACAAAATCTTTTAAATTTTCTAGATATTTATTCCAAAAACTTAAATCTTCTTCAGGAATGAAAAAATATATACAAAAACTTTTCAAAAAATCTATTTTTTCTAAAAGATAATTAGTTATATGTTCGTACATAAATTTCGCAAAACCTTTTTTTTCAAAACCCTCTTTAACACCGATTCTACTAATATAATACACATTTTTTATATTAGGATGTTTGATACTCTCATCACGAAATCGCGCAATACCAACAATCTCCCCATCTAGCTCAAGAACCCAAGTTATATATTCTAATGATTCATCATAAAATTCTTTTAGTGTTCCACTTGGATTTTTTTTGTTAAATGACTCCCTACTTGTCAAAAAACTTATTTCCCGATCTTTTTTTTCTATCCTTCGAATTACTTTTGACATGTACATTTGGATTTGTATACGTATATAAAGCTTATCTTTTTAAATAATGATTTTATTGAGGTTACCTAATTATAGCTTCTGGTTTATTAAAATTTTAGAGATTTTTTACAAAAAATTTAGAAGAAAGTGGAGAAAAATATTTATGCACTAAATCTTTGATTGATGTAGTAACCGACTTAGATTTTCTAAGCCTTCCAATTTCTCGATTTGATTATTATCAACATAAATTCTTTTTAATTGAGAGAGATTCACTAAACCTTCTATTTTTTCAATTTGATTATAACTCAAATACAAGGTTTCTAAATTAGAGAGATTTTCTAACCCCTCTATTTTTTGAATCCAATTGTGATGAAGAAATAAAAATTTTAATTGGAATAGTTTCTCGAGTCCCTCAATTTTTTGAATATAATTACCGAGCAAGTCTAAAATTTGTAATTGTGATAGATGTTCCAAACCTTCTATTTTTTTAATTTTATTCCATGCCAAAAATAATTGTCTTAGTCTTACAAGTTTTTCCAACCCTTCAATTTTACTAATTTGATTATTTTCAAAGTCCAAAATTTCCAATTTCTTAAGATCATCTAGATTTTCTATCTTTCTAATTTTATTTTTTATAAAGAAATCTCCACCAATTTTTAAGTATTTTAATTGAGAAAAATTACTAATAATTTTGGGTACTTTTTCCATATCATTGCTATATAAGGCAAGTTCAATAACTCTTCCTCTCTCATCAATATCATAATCTAGATGCTCAATTTCTTCCCAATCTTCTAACTCCGAAATGCGTTTTTTTTCTAATGGATGTTTAATTTCTATAATTATACCCCCTGAACCTTAATTTTTTTACAATATTTGATTACAGCATTGACTCCATGATCATAAACAATTTGATCAGATTTTGATAAAGGGTTGTTAGATAAATCCAATTTCTTTAAACTTGAAAGGTCTTCTAATCCACTAATATTTTTAATCTGATTTCCATAAACTATAAATTGCTGTAAATGTTTTAGATGTCCTAAATTTTCAATAATTTTAATATCATTTTTTCCGAGATTCAATCTTTTTAATTTAAACAACTTATGCAGACCACTAATTTTTGAAATTCTATTATTGTGTAAATTTAGCACTTCTAATTTGGTTAGATCATCAAGTTCCTCTATTTTGGAGATTTGATTTAGAGACAAATCTAAAACACGTAAATATGAGAAGTTAGAAATTATTTTTGGAATTTTTTCAAGAAAAAGGTTATTTAAATTAAGTCTTACTACATGACCATCATAATCCATCTCATAATCATATGATCCTATACGATATTTTGTGATTAATTCCTGAATTATCTCTCCATCTTTAATCTCTTCTATTTCAGGTTTTTCTCCAGGTTTTATTATCTGATTTATTATTTCAAATTGGTACTGAATTTGTTGTGTTTCTATCCTTCTTTCAAATGAAGCAAAAACACCATATTCGGAATCATTTAATAGATAATTAGCTAAGTTTTTCGCTTCAAAATCAATAATGTCGGACAAAGGCATTATTTGATGGTCATAGAAGAAAGGAAATGAAAATAATCTATTAAATAATCCATCCAATTTATCATTTTTCCCTCCCACTATATAAAATACTCTCTCATTCCATTCACTATTTTTCCAATTTATATCAGTTTCGTCGAATTTGCTAGCTCTAAACATTAATAATAAATAAAAACGAAGTGGAACTCTATAAGCATCCATAAAATCATATATAAGCTCTCTATTCTCTGGACTTTCTATAGGTTTAGATTTTCCCTCTCCATAAGAACGATAATGGAGTATTCCTCTTCCTGGCCAATATTTTGAAAATCCAACTTTACCCAAAGCTTCACTAGCTCTTTTTTCTAGATTGAAAAATAAATAATTTAATGCCACATTATACCTATCTAGTGCTCGAGCACCATAAAATATAGCTGTAGTGGCATGCCGTTGATATTGACGACTTGAAAATCTATCCTCTGGGGGTAGTGCTTTTTTAACACCATCCCATGCTTCATCATCGCAATTCGCTTCTATAGATCTTAATTTTCCTATAATCTCATCAAATTTTTTCTCATTATCACCTTGAGATTCCTTTAAAATTTTCTCTTTAATATAATAAGCTGTTATAGCATAATCTAACTGTCTTAATACAAGCAAATTGACCTTTTTTGGAAAAATTTTATGTTTTTTTAATTGTAGAGTATAAAAGATACTTGATTTAATCTTACTAATTACCATTTCCCAAGCTATTGGGAATAATTTTCCTTCTTCTCTCGCTTTTTGAATTGCTTGACGTAATTTATCAGCTTCAGCAGCTTTTTGTTTTTGTATTTCTATTTCATAATCAGAAAGTTTTTCAATTTCAATGTTTAATTTACTAATGAATTCTAGGTCTTCGTCGAAAATTTCTCCACCCGCAAGTCTTAATTTATACACTTCAAACGTATAATACGAACGACCATCAACTTTGATAATATGTAAATTAAATTGTTCCCCTCTTTCTAATGACAATTTCTTTCCTGGTCCAAGATGAATTAATTGCTTAGTACCGTAAATAGTAACCGAGTAAATTCCTCTATATTTACTTATTCTATCGGACCCGATGTTTGTTCCTTTATAGAACACAAATCCTCCTTTTTTATACCTAATTAGAACCTCACAGTTATTGCAAATATACATTTTATTCTTTGTAGGCATTCTTAGAGTCCCTGATTTACGACAATTGGGACATATGATTTTATCTTGTTCATCCTTGTTGAATTTATTAAAAGGATGATAATTTCGGGATTTATATTTGAAATGAATACAAGCAGGTTCATTTTTTAACCGTCTCTTTTGTTTTTTTCGACAACAAGATTTGGGACCATCTTCCCTAACTTTTATGGAATTTGCGATAAAAAATTCACATTCTTGGCAAAAAATCCGTTCTTTCTCCTCAGGTTTCATTCCTGCTAAATAATAACGCTTAGACGGACGCCCCTTTATTATCAGGTCAAACGAAAATTCCAAATCTTTACTAATTTTGTCCAATTGATACCAAATAGCAGATTTCTTAATATTATTATATTTACGCTTTAATATATGATGTAATTCTTTTATTGTCGCCCCTTTTTTTCCACTATTTCCCAATTCTTCTTTTATAGAATCCAGATATATCGAACTTCCATGTTTCTTCCTACGTGTGCGTTTAGAAACATGAAAATGAATTGTGTCTTTATCATCATTATATCGTTCAATTATATATCTAATCCGCCAAAATATTGGTTTATTTTCTTTTAAATTTAATATTTTCTTCTCGTCTATATCATGATAGTTTTTTCTCCCTAGGGCAATAGAATGAAATAATCTAGCAGCCTTAATAACATACGTTGAACAGAAAAACCATATTCCAGTTTTTCTACAAACTTCTACATCTCCCCCAAAATACTTATTTTTTTTAATAAATTTTTTATTTTTTAGTTTATTTTGAGAATATTTTTGGATTATTATTTTATATTTATTATTCTCTCGTTCAATATACTCTTGTGAAATTACACCCTTATATTGTGAAATTATTTCTTCCGCATGAGATTCACCAATTATTTCACCAATTCTAAGTATGATCTCCTTACTCTTGGGTTTTTCATTTTGGTTAAAAAAGTCTAAAATTTGCATAAACGCTTTTCTATTTAGCTGAGTCTCTACAAGGCCCTCCCCTAGATAAGTTAGAGCATATTTTTTCTTAACATCCCGAATTAAATTCCTATTTTTTTTCATCAGTTCTTTATTCTTTACTGGAACTAGATCGGGCATCAAGGATTTTAAAATCAGATCAAGGGGTTTTACATCGATACAGAAAGTTATTGATAATATGAAAGGCACTCGAAACATATATTCTACAAATTTATCGGGATGCAAGACTTTCTCAAGATGCTCCATAATCTGAGCTTTTGAACGCTGACGTAAAAATAAATATTCAAGAATAATTTTTGGCAAATCTTTAATCGTTATTTGGCTATTTATTGCTTCTAGTGTATAACCCCGGAAAATTGTTTTATTTTTATCTAGAAATTTGACACTCTTTTTAAAGTCCTGATAATCTCTATAATACATTAAATGAACTATTGTACCTAATAATTCTCTACATCTACCAATTATTTGTTCAAGCTCAATTTTTGAATATTTTTCAGGATCAGCTATAATTATTTCTTCAATATCCTTTACATCTACACCAGCTTCTAAAATGGGGCTACAACTCAAAATTTTGATTTTACCTGAATTAAAACTATCGAAAATTTGCTTTTTTTCATAAGTCGCAAGCCCTGCATGAATAAATCCGAAGATTTCAATATTATAACCTTTAAATTTTTCTTTGAGATGGTCTGAAATTTCCTGAGCTTTTTCTCTTGATTTGATAAAAATTAATAATTTAGCTTTTATTACTTCTCTATATTTTCTTAAGAAATTCCTGACTAATCCTGTAATTTCATCAAGTGGGGGATCACTTGCTTTTTGATGTAATTCAAATTTGAATTTGCGATTAGATGGATAGTAAAGTAATTCTGAACCAAATCTTTCCGACCAATATTCAGCAGATTCACGGTCAAATGTTCCAGTTAGAAAGCAAAAAAGAGGTCTGCTTTTCTTATTATCGAAATATTCAAATTTTAACTTATAAATCATGGTCTCTAATTTCATTCCCCTAGAAGGGTCTCTAATAGTATGGATTTCATCTACTATTATTGCTCCAAAAATGTCTTTTCTGTCAAACAACTCATATTTTTGAATTCGAAATAAAAAAGCTCGAAACGCTTCATAAGTACAAAGGAGAACTACTCGCCGATCTCTTTCTTTAGGTTTTTTCTTACTTTTACGGTCTTGTTGCCCTTTCTTCATTTTTGGTCTTAATTCTAATAGGTCTGGTCTTGATTCACCGACTAGTTTTAATATTTTAACCTTACTCCCAAAAAACCACCTTAACTCCTTTTCCTTTTGATATACCAACGTAGTAGTTGGTTCGAGTATAACACCTATTTTTCCTTCATCTGTTCCGACATAAAGGCCAATAAAAGCAACCCAAGTCTTTCCAGAATTTGTTGGGGCACAAAGAAATATACTTATACCAGACAATAATTTATAAATCGCCAATTTTTGACTTTCAAATAAATCTGCAGTTGTAACACCATTTCTACGTGCGAATTGATCAAGTAGATAAAGTAATTCGCTTCTATTTTTTAATAAAGCTATTCCTTCCTATTATCGAATTACAAAACTTATAATGATTAATATCAAATGAATTTAAAATTTACTAAGAATTTTTTGAAAAAAAAATAATTTTTTAATAAATAAAAATTTTTAAAGGTATGAAATGCAATTGTTATAAGAACAAAGAGGAGTTTTTATTCTAAAATAAAAGTTCTTTACATAAAGTTTAGTTAAATTGTTAATTCTCTTCGAATAAATATTAGTTTAGGGAGAAAATATAATGAAAAAAATCCGTAAAATTGGCGTTGGGGTTAGTATCACATTAATTTTTAGTATATTAATTGGGCTTACCATTTATTTTACTTCTGGGAATATATGTAAAATATAGAGGAGTTTTATATTAATTATGAGAAATAACATTAAAAAAAAGCGCTTCTTAACAATATTTCTAGTTTTTATTATATTTTCCTTTATCATTTTTGAATTTTCACCAAAAAAATATTTTCAATTCAATTCATTTAATGATAGGGGTCAAAAAAACCATTTTATTATACCTATAACAGATTTACAGGATTTTTTTGAGTTAGATACCAATTCATATATTTGGACACAAACACAAGTTGTTTCCATTGAAAGCTCTGATAGTATACTTGATTTATCATTATTTATAGACGATTCTGACATTTTACATCTCGCTTGGAGTGATTATACAGATTATCAAGGATCAGGAGAAGATGCGGATTATCTTTATAAAAGTTGTAATAGTACTTCAGGAATTTGGACACCAGCTGAGGTAATTTCCACAGAAAGTGCAAACCGTTCTCACTTTGGAAATATTGATGTAGATAAATTTGGTAATATAAATATTGCTTGGTGTGATATTACTGATTACGGGGGTGCAGGAATAGATTATGATATATTTTATAAATATAAAGACGCTAACACAGGTCTTTGGACTATTACTGAGGTTATTACCTCAGGGGCTGTTAATTCATCTGCCGATCCAGAAATTCGATCAGATAATTTTGGAAACTTGCATATGGTATGGTATGATTCTACAGACTATGGAGGAACTGGTTCAGATATTGATATCTTCTATAAATTTCGCAATCACACTACTGGTACGTGGTCTATAATTGAACTAGTTTCAACAAATACCACAGAAAATTCCATGTGGCCCGATATGACTTTAGATGAATTTGGAAATGTTCATGTAGTTTGGGAAGAATGGAACAGTTCTGGACTTGAATATAATATTTTTTATAAAATGCGCAATTTTACAACAGGAAATTGGACAAAAATTGAGGAAGTTTCAACAGAAAGTTCTGATTTTTCCGAAGCTCCTGCTATATCAGTTGATTCTTCTGGTAATATACATGTTGTTTGGAGAGATAAAATGGATTATATGGGTGCTGGTATAGATGAGGATATATTCTATAAGCAAAAGTATACAAACAATAATAGTTGGTCTGCTGCTGTATTAGTTTCTGATGGGTGTAATAAAGTTTCTAGTTCTCCTGAAATCTTTATGGGTAATGATGGAAAATTACATTTTGTATGGAGAGATGATACTGAATATAATGGAGCAGGAGGAGATTGTGATATCTTCTATAAATGTTTAGATTTAAATAATAATGAGTGGTCGACGAAAGAAGTGGTTTCCACTGAAAGTACTGCCAGCTCCTCATATCCAAAGCTCGCTGTAGATGGTTTGGGAGTAATTCATGTAGTTTGGTTGGATGGCACGAATTATAATGGTTCAGGTGCGGATTCTGATGTCTTTTATAAGAAAAAAATTAAATTTACCCCACAAAATAATGAAGATCCAGATTATAGTCTCCCATTTTATACAACACCACCAACTTATAGATTTTGGCCTTATTTAATTTTAATGTTTATCGTTTTATTGATCCCCTTACCTTTTATGATATATAAAAAATATTCTTCCAAATCCTCTCAACTGATTTTTGATAAAACATCACCTGAACAAAGAACATTATTTAGATCAAAATTAGATAGTTATCCATTATATAGAGAGGAATTACCATTTGAACAATTTGAAAAAACCTATGAAAAAGATAAAGTAAAGCATATAGATAGAAAATCAATTGATTACTCAATAAAGGTTAAAAAAACTGAAACTAAAAAATCATTAGTTCCACGTTCGCCAAGGGTTTCACCACTAAGCTCGAAATTAAAGAGATATTCAATGTACAAAGAAGATGTTCCCTTTGAAAAATTAAAAAAAGCCTATTTAGAAAATAAAGCAAATGATCTTGACAAAAAATCTATTGAAGAATCAATAACAGATAAAAAAATTAAAACCGAAAAACCATTAATTTCACATTCATTAGAAGAACAAAGCTCTCTTATTCTAGCCCTCAAGGATGAGAATATTTTTATACGTATTAATGCTGCTAAAGAGCTCGGAAAATTTAATGATATAAAATCAAGTTACGTACTAATTAATGCCTTTAAAAACAACATTGAAAATAAAGAAGTTCAAAATGCGGTGGAGTTATCTCTAATAAAAATTGGCGAAACAGCAGTAAAGCCATTACTTGATTTAATCAAAGGTTTGGAAATAAGCCTATTAACTAGCTCCTTTTTTAGAACAGATTTGTTATTTTTCGTTTTTAGAGTATTAAAAACAATTGCTACTAATAAAGTAGGGAAAAAAGCTGTAGACAAAATCCCGTTTAGAGATGAACATCTTTATATTTCACGATTTCATCAATTAGCTCATAGAGCTAGATTATTTGCAGAAATAATAATTGGTAAATCAAAAAATTCGTGATTAAATTATCTTTGAAAGATATAAATTCAAAAAAATGATGCCTTTTTCTAAACACTTTTCAAAAAATCGATATTATAAAAAATTGATCAAAAAGGAGTTTATTGATCAAAAAAAATTCTATGCAGTTTTCTAAACGCTTTTTAAAAAATTGTATTTTACTAGGTGATTTTTGATCAAAAAAATTTCTATGCAGTCTTCTAAACGATTTTCGAAAAATTGAACTTTTCAGGATCAAAAAAAATTTTCATTTTTACTGAAATCAAAGAGATCCCTTAACTATAAGAATTGAGATAAATTATAAAAATTTGTAATTAAATAACCTGATTTAAGTGGAAAATAGAATAAAAAAATTAGTTATTGAATAAGTATAAGTTTCTTAATTTCATTTACTAAATTTAAAATTTTTAATTTATTACAATGTTATGTTGTTTAACGCTGAAAAAAATGAGAGTTTCTACAAAAATATAGTTAAGTTAATCTTTGGATTTGAAAGAAGAATTTTAAAGAGTTATAATTGAATCGCTATTAATTCTAAACATTAAATTGGAAAATATTTTTTAAATTTAAAGATGGAATAATGTTTTTCGATATTTATGTTCATAAGAAAGCTTCTTAATGATATTAAATTTAAAAACAATAAATAACTCTTAATTATTTTGTAAACTAAGTATATTTTTCTAATTTTATAATTTAAGCTAAAAAATTTTCAAACTTCTAAATTCATTTAAATTAAATTTTAATTTTTATATTAGAAAGCTTATACAGCTAAAATTTTAATCAAAATTAAATAAACTCTTTTTAAATTAATTGGCTTATTAAATTTGTGATTGCTTAATAATAATTCAAATTAAAGTATATACCAGAATACTTAATTATAATTTAAGAAAATTTATATAAAATTTTCGTTTAATTTGAATAAAGTCGATAATAATCAGCCTTGATATCCTCATTCGATGAAAAAATTTATTTAATAAATTTTTCTTTTTTTACTAAGAAATTTTTAAATTAATGATAAAAACTTCTTTTTAATAAAATTTTAAAGATATTAAAATTGTTATCTTTTCTATTTTCTGCCCAAATTCCTACCCGAACCGTCTAAATAACCAGTTTTAGGGGTGTTTAAATATAGAATTAACAGTTATATAATAAATAAAAGTTTCAAAAAAAAAGAGGTTGAAAGAATTTGAAAACAATAAATGTGGTTTTTTTATGTGAATCAATAACAACAAGACAAGATCTCTTTGTCACCTTTGGAAATAGTCATGGAATCTTTGATCAAAAAAAGTTATCGGGGTATACTAAACTTGGTCGCATACCTGGTAAGACCTTGAAAGGTTGGTTAAGACATGGAATGGAAAAACTATTGTTGAAAATGGGAATATCTATTTGTCATCCTCTACCTGCAAATACGATAACAAACGAGAGGAATAAAAAATATTATAAAGAAGATATGGCAATCGGTTACCATCCACGAGGAGAATGTGAAAAACAAGGCGGATGTCCGATATATAATATGTTTGGGGATTTAGATAAACCAAGTAATTTAATTGTTCCCAGTGTTTATTTTTATCCTTCAGTTGGAGGCGGAACAATGGCAGCTAATATTAATAAAATTTTTGGATCTGTCGGAAGAGGAAGAATTGAAATTGACCATGAAAGTCCTAGAAAACGATCAAATAGTTTTCAAACATATATGAGCAACGAAACAATTGTAGGAACTTATATTGAGGCACCTTGGAATCTTGTAATTCGAGAAGATAACGAACTTCATGAAATTTTAATTTTAAAAACTTTGGAATATCTCTTCGAAAAAAACACAAATTCCGATATGACATTTATGGTAGGCGGACAACGAACTGCTGGATGTGGAAGAGCTGTTGCGGTTAAATTAAATGATAGCGGAAATTATTTGATAAAAAATAGAAATTCCCTTGGTATAAAGCAAGAAAAAGTGGAGTTAATTAATGGAAAATTCGATGATTTCATGAAGGAGTTAAAAAAGAAATTTCCTATAAAGGCGGTAAAATAAATTGGAATACAAAGTTTTAAGATTGCTCTTTGGATTCTTAAGCGAATATGTGGGAAATCCGCTCTATATCTCTGGAAATGCAATTCGCCATGCTTTTCATAAAAAAATTAATACATCGGTTGGATGTTTTACAGAATTAAGACGATTGGATGCAATAAATAGCTATGAAGCTTTTATTAAAATCAGAATAGAGAAGCCTTTTTTAATACCTCACACTCAATCTTTTTTTTCTAAGATTGAAAGGAAGAAAAAACATCTAATTTATTTCACACCTACTTCAATAACCTTCGATATTATTAATCCTCCTGAGAATCTTATTAATTTTATTAAAAATTTGAATATAATTCAGTTGGGTGGTTTAAGAAATGAAGGTTTTGGAGCTGTTGAACTTCTTGATCATCTACTTATTGATTTAAAAAAAATTGAATATCCTGATATTGGGACACATGTAACTCTTATATCACCAATATTATATGTTCCAAAATTTCTTGAAACTTATCAGTGTCGTCAGGAATATGTAATTTTTTGGAATAATAGTAAAAAAAATCGGATAAAAATAATCTCACCTGGACAATTTTTCAGAATAAAAAAGAATAAAAACATAAAAAAAATTGCAGAAAAAGGGATCTTACGCAAGGTTTTATTTGGTCAGTTCGGGTTTGGTGAATTCTTTGTTAATAATTGGCCAAAGGAGGAGGAAAATGAATAATATACTATCAATTCTACGACATGATCTTCATAAATTGAGGATAAAAGGATTTAAACCCCATAAAGAAGCCTTAGTTGAGCCTGAAATGAAAAAAGCAGATTCTATAGCCAGTTGGTTTTCAAGAAATGGCAATAAAATAGAGTTCGATATTAATAAAAGACTGTATTTGAGGGATTCTTATTTGATTAAAATTGAAAAAAATAAAATCAGAAATCAAATCATTAAAAAAAGAGAAGAAATTTTTAAAATTTTTAATGAAAAAAATCCTACAAAATTACATTCTCAGATTTTAAACTCAAAGGTTCTAAATAAATTTTCAGAGGCACGAATTTGCCCCCATAGTAGCTATAAATATCATTTGCTTTTAACTTGCAGTATTTATTGGAATTTGAAAAATAGTAATTGTTGGCAAAAATTATATTTAGCAGAAAATGCCGAAATTGATAGTCCGTTTCAGATTATCTACAAAGATGATCAACGTGAATGGGCACTTACTCCTAACGGAGGAATGTCCCGCGTTTTCCCACAGTTTTCTAGAACTTGGTTGAGACGTCAAACATTTAGTTTAGGAGGTGATGATCTCATCCTCGATGGACTCCTATCCCAAATCGGGAGTTGGAGTGCTGCACTTGCAACAATCGAGGATTGGAGAGAGCTTCAAAAACCATAAATATAGCAAGGGAAAAATTAGCTTGACTCGGTGCCTAACAATGCATAGTACCACTAAATAACCAGTTTTCGGGGAATTTAACTATAAAATTAACAGTTAATCAAAGCTCTAAATAGAATAATCCTAAAAACAAAGTTACGTCTCGGTCTCAGCAGTGTAGACCGAAAAGAGGTAAAATCTGGAAATAGAAATTATCTCAATGTATAGTACAACTAAATATAAAGAACCATCTTTATGCATCATATCCAGAAGCGGATTCACTAAGTTTCTCAGTTCACTTTAATAACCTTAATAATTAATCTTTCATAATACTAATCATATTCCCTAACTAATTCAAAAGTTTGTTTTAAGAACTTAGAAGTTCCTTTTTTTTGCATTAAATCTAGAAGTGGGTTTATGGGAAGAAAAATTATTTGGTTTTTAATAAAATTATCAAGAATTTTTAAAAATTTTAAAGATCCTGAGACACTAGTTGCCAATGAGAGGATTGCTGAAAATTTATTTAAATCTGTATATCTTATGCCTATTATCGTGTTTATCCACCACCCAAATTGCTCTGACAATTGATGTTTTGCGATTAAAAGGGCTTTTTCAACATTTCTTTCCCGTTCAAAAATATCAATTACTTGTTCTTTAGAGATAGTGTAGAATTTTTCTAATGAACCATTTTTTAAATCTAAACCTAAAATCGTTTGTAATTTTATATCTTGATCGAAAATGAACATTATTGTCCTAACTTGATATCCATAAATGAAATTAAAAGCTCTATTATAACTTAGTATTGAAGGGGGATTTAATTTTTTTAAATCAAAATTAAAAAATGTTTTTCCCCAACGTCTAAATAACACAATTTTACCATCAGAAGTCCATAAATCATCTGATTTGGTAATAAATTCTGTAAATTTGATAAGGAAATTTTTAAAATTATATTTAGACATTATATCTTTCAAATAATTAAATATTTCAAATCTTGTTATAAAAGCGGTATTTACTTTCAGATATTTTTCATTATAGAATACCTGATATTTTTTATGAAATTGTTTAGCGAGTTCTGCCATAAGATCCTGCATTGAATGTTTCTTCTTTTTGATTTTTTCAAATCTATGCTCAATTTTTTTATTATCCAGAAATGTAAAAACCAACTTATAAGGTGTTGTAAGAATTACAAATGATGCTATTTTCTTTTCATTTATCAAGGAAAAAACAACATTTTGAGGAGGTAATAATTTCGTAATTACGTTTCTAAAGGTTAAGGCATCGAAATTATCATTATCTGTAATAAATTTTTTAAGAAAATCTAAAAATAAGGGAGGATTATAAACTTGAATTCTTTCTTCTTTATACATTTTAGCTAAAAAATTCCAAAGAGCTGCAATATAGTCTAAAAATTCATATTTTAATAATTAGTCAAAAATAAATAGTTTTGCATCCTTTAAAATTTTATATTAATTGTTTAGAATAAATACCTAATAAGATTGAACTAATAATAATTATTATTAATCCTAAAATTACTATCCAAGAAAATAAAATTGCTAATTGTTGTAATTGGTTATCTAACGCATCTATAGCCATGTATTCAGGAAAGAATACCAAAAAAAATACAATAAATGATGGCTCAAAATATAATAAGGTTAGAAATGTTGAATGCCTGAGTAAATATCTTGTAGTAAAAACCCTAATTATATATGGAATTATTGAAAATCCCATAAATAATAATATTCCTATAAGAAGTAATAATTTAAAATAGAATGTTGGAACTTGGGGTATTATTAATTCACCAGCAAGTGTATCTCTTTTACTTCGTCTGAAAATTAAAAAATTAAAGAATAATGCGACTATTATTGAACAAATTAACATGATAGCAAAATATATAATGAATGATGGAATATTATAGGATGTAATTGAAGATGCTAACACACCAAGATTAAACCATATGGATAAAATTTGAGATAAAGACCCCAAAATAAAACCTATTTTGGCATATTTTGGTATTTTTTTGATGCTATATAATATAAAAAAAATTTTTGATGGGAAATAGAGGAAAAATGGAATGAGATAAAAGATATAGGTAATCATGTTAAAATTTAAATACAAGGCGATATAGCTCAAAATTATAAAATTAATCCAGAAAATGATTATTAGTCCGAAACTTAGTTTATATGATAATTTATCTTGGATTATCAAAAAAAATTTCCCACCTAAGTTAATTAAATAATTTAATTTTTTATAAAATTTGTTATACTAATCAAGAAATGAATTATAATTAAAATAAAAGAATTAACCTTATTTCTAGAACTCAGTAACTCATATTTTGTTTTATATGAATTTTCTGAATCATTGAAACATTAATCTTAGTTACATCAATCTCTTAATAAATATCGTAATAGATTACTATAATTAGGTTACATATTATCTTATAATCTTATAGTAATAAGATTAATTATAATAACTCTAAATATTGATTACAATTAATTTTGAATTTACCAAATTTATAAAGAGCGCTCTAATCATTATTTCGGAAAAAAATTATAGATTTCGCAATTTTTAACTATTTTTTTGTAATTTATTATTTCTTCATTGAGAAATTTTAAGAATTCCTCAATTTTCAAAATATCATACAATATTATTATAAAGAGTAGTTAATAAACTTAATTCAAATACTAAATACACTTAGTACATTTACAAAAATGGGGTTTACAAAGTGAATAAAAAAACGACTATCGTAATAATAATATTAATTAATTCTATATTGCCAGCAACACTCTTTTTTCACGAAACAGATAATAATATGTTCAATAATTTTATATCTTTAATTGAAATGGTGAAACAAAAGAATCAGAAACAAGAAAATCAAATAGAATCAGAACCACCCGAATTAGGAAGGACATTAATATTTATATTTGGATTTGAAGCGGCTGGTCAACTTAATAATTCGACTAATTTCTCGAACATAACAACACCTTATATTCCAGAGTTTAACTTTAATTACAGTTATACCAAAGTAGATGTGACTTTGGAGAACTATAGTCCATATTATTCTAATAGTATAGTATATTTTCACCGGAGTATCGCTGAATTAGCTTATTTACCTGAAGAAGAATTTTTATTAGTAGATACAGCATATCACAGCTGGTACGATCAATATAGAAGTCTGGGTTATGCTGAAGGGGAAGCTGGTTCAATGGCTAGAGCGCAAATAGATATTAATATGCTAGCAAGGGCATTATACTTTAGAATTATAGAAAGTGGAGAAGCTTTTTCGAAAATACATATAATAGGACACTCTATGGGCGGTTTAATTGCAAGAGCATTAGTCTGTTCTTATTATACTTCTTTAAAGGAATATGGTTATCAAATAGAGGCTGTAGCAACGCTCGGGACTCCAAACCATGGAACAAGTCTAATTAGTAGAAGATATCAAATCTCCCCTCTCGATATTGATTATGCTTGGGTGATAAAATATCGAGATACCTTACAAGCGTCTCAAATGGGATTTGAGTCACCCTTTATTCATGATTTAAATGTGGATGGTGATGAAACTCCATATGATGATGAAATTAATTGGGTTACTGTAGCAGGATGGGCAGGAAAATATGGTAGAATTTGGAATCCGGGATTAAGTTTTATTTATGGAGGATATGGTCTAGTTCCGTGCCCTGTACCACCATTTGGATACACTATTTTAGCACCATGTATAGCATATACATTGGGAATATGTTGGGCTTGGATAATACCTTATCCTTGCTTAATTCCATATTGGACTATCTGTGTTCAAACAATCGAAGTTTGGAATGATAAACTTGTAGATATATGGAGTGTTCCTTTGAAGGGAGCAAAAAACGAATATACGCCATTCGACCATCAGGGGTTATTAGCAGTAGGTTTGGCTTATCTTAATGATGAATGGTCCAATGAATTTACTGCTAAGCTATTCAGTGCAATGACGGGTGGAATCATACAACAAATTAGTTTTACTCAATTCCAAGTTGTAGAATCACCCTCAGCGGATTATAATATTCGAATTTCAGTCCATATCTCTTCAAATATAGGAAATATAATAAAAGAAGACTTTGTTTATGCTAGGATTGACGGAGATGTCTATTACTTTACTCCTTGTGAAAGTTGTGAAGATGTGTATTATATGGATCTTCGGTTAGATGATGGTGATTATTCTATTCAAATATTTGCAGAAGATTCAGAAGATAATTTAGAATGGTGGACTGAAGGAATATCAATCGCTGATGACGACAATTGTCCACCAAATATTGCATTCCTTCCTAAATTTACTCCAGAAAACCGAACTTTTAATGATTCAGTAGTTCAGACTAATTTATCATGGGCAATCTCTGACTATAGTGGGCTTTCTCAAGTAGAGGTAAAATTAAATGATGCTCTAATTAGTAATGAAGAAATAGGTTATCATCTAGTTGGTAATGATTTAGGAAATTATAAGTGGGAACTATATGCACTTGATAATGATCAAGATAGACCAGATGATCAATTATCATCATACAAATCTCAAGAATTTACCATTATAGACGACGATACAACACCCCCATGTATTGATATTTCATATATGGGTGGTAATACGGATGGTAATCCTGGAACCTGGATGGTGACAGCAATTGATGAAGAAAGCGAGATAGATACTATTAAGGTTCAAATTGATGACGGTCAACCCTTTGAAATAATAAGTGGTTCTGCGATAGATGTACCTAATAGTCTTGGGATTCACACTATTATGGTAGAGGCAATAAATGGGGATTTGGATCGAGGTACAATTGATCAGGAATCTACAATAACTTCAGACAGCCAGATCATTGTCGATGACGATACCATTCATCCGACAGTGACTAATTTAATTATCGAAGACAATTTTTTGAATGTACAAGTTGCTTTGGATGCATCGGACGATAGTACAGGTGATGATGAAGGAATTAGCAATATCGACATATTCGTGGATGGTGAATTGATATTAAATTACGTTTCAACACCTTTCGAGACTTCGTTTAACTTTGAATTTTCTAATGATTGGATTATGGAGTTTGGAACGCACAAAGTGGAAATACAGGTTACAGATGCGGATGATGATCGCCCTGCAGATTCACTTACTACAATCGTTAATAGTACCTTCAAAACCTCGGTTGAAGATATGTCCAATTATATTTTATATGAAATACCTATTCTAAAAGATGATGTGGATCAAAGAGTCAATTGTCCTTTTAATAGGATGATTATTAATCAATTGGAAAGGGCAGAGATTTTAATTCAAGATGCTCTTTCTTCATATCTCGATGATTCTATTGTAAAATCGATTATATTGGATAAATTAGCTAAAGCTCATGTGGAACTCTCTGATGTAATAACAACAATTTTAGATTGGTTAACTATAATTTCACCAGAAGATAGTGATTATATCTTGGATTCGCTTCATGAGATACGTGATCATATAACGCTTACTATGGGGGCTATAGTGGGAACTGATGAAGCCGTAGAGATCTCGATTGTCGAAACCAAAATAGAACAGCTCGCAGATCAGATCTTTGATGACTATTGTTTATCCGTTTCTATCCCAATAGATATCTATCTTTGGTGTGCAGGTGAAAACCTTGATTCTACTCTTATCTGGTTAGCTACTAATTATACTTGTCTCGCTGAACAACACATAAATTTTGCAGAATTTAAGTTAGAAAAAGCTAAATATAAAACTAACAACTTACAAGAGAGAGGAAGAATTTCAGATGAAGAAGCTCAGAAAATTTTAATTAAGATAGATATCTTAATCCAAGAGATCATTAATATCCGCACTCTTCATAATTTATGACAATAATAAACTCTGCTTCTTAATCTTTTTTTTTTCGAAAAATATCTATTTAGTTATCAATACACTTTTTGAAAAATTGAACTTTACTTGTTTTAAAAAAATTTTCATTTTTACTAAAAACCTAGAATATAAAATAATAAGATAAATTTTTAATATTTTTAATTAAACAACTTATTGACAGCTTTTTTCTAAAATAAAATAAACTCTTTCTAAATCGATTGGTTTATTTAATTTGTGATTGTTAAAGATTAATTTTATTTAGAAAATATATTTGATTTTTTACTTAAAATTTAAGATAGAATAATTATAGCTACAGTTAAGTTAAACAAAAGTCTGTAAAATTTATTAAGTTTATCTTTATATTTTTTTTTTACTCAGAATTTAGAACTTTTTAGTATTATTATTGGTGGGTCCTTTCTCAGATTGAGAGTTGGAGCGCTGTACTTGCAACGATCGAGGATTGGAGTGATCTTCAAGAAACTTAAATATTGCATAGGAAAAATTTGCCTGACATAGTGCCTGACAATGCATAGTTCCACTAAATAACCAGTTTTCGGGGAATTTAACTATAAAATTAACAGTTAATCAAAGCTTTAGATTGCTAAATATCAGAAACAAAGGTCTGTCCCAGTCTCAGCAGTGTAGATCGAAAAGAGATAAAATCTAGAAATAGAAATTATCTCAATGTATAGTACAACTAAAGAAAGAGAGCTATCTTTATGTATCATATCCAGCAGAGGATTTGCCAAGTTTATTCAGTTCATTCTCATACTCTTAATAACTAATCTCTTATAATTCTAATCATATTCCCTAATTAATTCAAAAACTTCTTTAAAAAACTTAGAAGTTCCTTTTTTTTTCATTAAATCGAGAAGTGGATTTATAGGAAGAAATATCATTTGATTTTTGATGAAATTATCAAGGATTTTTAAGAACTTCAGCGATCCTGGGACACTAGTTGCCAACGATAGGATCGCTGAAAATTTATTCAAATCTGTATATCTTACACCGATTACTGTGTTTATCCACAACCCAAATTGCTCCGACAATTGATGTTTAGCAATTACAAGAGCTTTTTTGACATCTTTTTCCCTTTTAAAAATATCTTTTACTTTTTCCATAGAGATTATATAGAATTTCTCTAATGTACCATTTTTTAAATCTAATCCTAAAATTGTTTGTAATTTTACATCTTGATCAAAAATAAACATTATTGTCCTAGCTCGATATCCATATATGAAATTAAAACCTCGATTATAACTTAATACTGAAGGAGGATTTAATTTATTTAAATCAAAATCAAAAAAGGATTTTCCCCAACGCCTAAACAAAACAATTTTACCATCAGAAGTCCATAAATCATCTGATTTTATAATAAATTCTGTAATTTTAATAAGGAAATTCTTAAAACTATATTTCAATATTATATCTTTCAAATAATTGAATATTTCAAATCTTATTACAAAAGCAGTATTTACTTTCAGATATTTTTCATTATAGAATACACGATATTTTTTATGAAGTTGTTTAGCAAGTTCTGCCATGAGCTCCTGAAATAAATGTTTCTTATTTTTGATTTTTTTAAATCTCTGCTCAATTCTTTTATTATCTAAAAAGGTAAAAACGAACTTATAGGGTGTTGTTAGTATAGCAAATGCTGCTGTTTTCTTTTCATTTATCAAGGAAAAAACAACATTTTGAGGAGGTAATAATTTCGTAATTACGTTTCTAAAGGTTAAGGCATCGAAATTATCATTATCTGTAATAAATTTTTTAAGAAAATCTAAAAATAAGGGAGGATTATAAACTTGAATTCTTTCTTCTTTATACATTTTAGCTAAAAAATTCCAAAGAGCTGCAATATAGTCTAAAAATTCATATTTTAATGAATCATGTAATTCTCTAAAATCTTCAAGGAATTTTAAATCAATAACAATAATGAAATTGAGGTTAAAATTAGAATTGAGCCCGATATTTAAATTTTGAACGTAATTATTTATTTTTTCAAAGGAATTATCTTTAATTAATCCAAGTATTTCTTCAGAATTTTGAATTTCAAATTTGAAAAAGTCGAAATAATTCCCATTCTCTTCGTATTGCGCAGCTGACCAAATTACTTGATTATGAGAATCATTTAAAATTAAAATTAAAGAATCCCCATTTTCCGTAAATAATTTTGGAAAAGATTCTGAAAAGAAATTAAAAAAAGTATAACAATCTACTTCAATAGGAATAAATGGAAAAGTAAGCTTTGTTTCTTGTTCTGATATTTTCTCTCCTATGGCGATTTTTTTATTAAATTTTATAATTTTTTTCCAATCTTCAACTAATTCTTCAAACCAACTTATAATCTCATGCAAAATATACTCATGCTCCAATTTGTGGGTGTCTAGGGTCTAATAGTTTACGCCCTTTTGTCCATCTCTTTATTATTTCATTAATAAATTCAAAGGCTGGGATTTTATCTTTGAAATTTATTGCGATTTTTTCAAAAATATTCAAATTGATAGGAGGACAACCAGAAATTTCTTGTATTCTATAAGCTCGGCGAATTCTTTTATTGGTATTAAATCTATAATTTTTAGTGGAAATAATAGCACAATCGCCAAATATAATGATATTTCTCTTATATGATGAAACTTCAGGATTTTCTCCTAATAAACAAGTAAATCCTCCATATCCCTTTAACTCTTTTCCGAGGAACGTATCCATTAAGTCTGAAAATATTCTAAATGAAGCCAAACAACCCGAACAACATTTGCCTTGATGTATACTTAATAATTCACTATCAGAAGGTAAGAGTTGAGCCTTTTTAAAATTAAAATAATTTGGGTCATCTCCCACTAATGAGATTTTCTTAGGATCTCCATTACCTAAATTTAAATCTTGAGCAAGCTTAATATGCTTAATTTGAGAAGGATCAAATCCCATAATTGACGCTGCAATTGAATCAATAGCAATGGGATCAGTACCGGCTAAATTAAATTTGGTTTCTATCCCTGAAAGGTTAAATGGACCTTGTCCTTCCCCTCCAATAAATGAATCCATTATGATCAAATCGGGTTTAATTGCTTTCAATATATCAGTAAGTCCTTCATGAATTCCGGATTTATAAAGTAAGAAATATTGCTCATCTGGCAATAATCCATGAAGATTTTTAATTGAAAGAGCAACATCGGATAAAAAATCAGTTCGTATAGTGGGAATTGAAATAAAAACATCTGAACTCAAAACACTTTTTGGAAGATGAACTTCTGTAAGGACTTTAGATTCTGATACTTTTATGGGCTCGAAATGTTCCTTCTCTAAATTTATTAATGTCACTCCAATGCTATTGAGATATTCATCTAATCCTGTAAATTTAAATAAATTTTTTGATGAAATTCCTCCAAAGGGATTATCGCCAACAATTACTTTTTTAGCACCAACATCAAAACACATCTTTGCTATTGTTCCAATTATTAAAGGATCTGTGCTTGCAGGAATACCTATAGGGGTACTAAGATCCGGTTTTAAAAAAACTGTTTGTCCTTTTCTAACAAAATTCTGTATTCCCCCTAAAAGTTCTATAGCTTTTCTAGTTGCATTAATTGTATTTTCTCCCTTAGCAATTGCAACTATAGACAAAACTCATCACGAAAGACTATTAATCAAATAAGTTTCTGATATTTTTCATATTATTTGTATATAATACTTTTCTTTAGATTACTTCAGAATGTTTAAAAGAAGAATAGGATCAATAATATAAGGTTATTGTTTTGGTTGACATTAAGTTAAAATTAATATCATTGGCGCAATTATTAACCTCCTTTTTTAGCTTAAATCGTCCAGCAGTAGTATTTATGGGTCTCCCATTCGCAATGGTCGGGGTAGCATATGCATTAATTTCTACATATTCAAATATAACCTTATTACAAGCTGCCTTAGGAATAACTTCCGTTTTTTTGGTTACAGGAGGGGTTCACACGATGGATGATGTCTTTGATAGAAAACGCGATAGAGGCATGTGGCCAAATAGAGCTTTATCATTGGGTTTTGCAACACCTAAACAAGCAACAATATTAGCTATAACATGTTTTTCCATCGGGTTATCTATTACATTATTTATCTTCAATATAATTACTTTCTTTATTTTGACATTAGCCACAAGTCTTACAATCTTGTATTCTGGGTATTTACGTGATAAATATGGTTATCTAACATTACCATTATTAATAGGACTATTTCCATTAGGAGGTTATTCAGCAATTGCCCCATCTCAATTATTTAATGATATGATTCCTTGGGTGTTATTTACAATGGTATCACTTTGGCAGGCAGGACATATCTTAGCTTATTCTCCTCCACATGGAATAGAGTTAGATGGGAAGACAACTATTCCTACTTTATTTAAGAGATTAAGTCCTTCAAAAACTCTGCTGATGGCTGGTATTTTAATAACTATCTTAACAATAATGAGTATATATCTCTATTATTTAATTAATCTAAGCCAGTTTTATCTAATATTGGCAATTATAAGCGGTTCATTTACTTCAATTATGACTTATTACGTATCCATAGAAAAAAATTGCACATTATCGAATTGTATGAAAGCTACTTTAACAATATCCACTTATGGTGCGGGTCTATTTCTCCTAATTACATTCGAATTATTAATAAGATATTCTTATGATTATTTTCTCATTCTTTTTATCTTGACTACAATCTTGCTTACTTTAAGCATTCCAGCATTTATAGGGACGGGAACACCCTATTTGGAAAATTATGATTATTTAGATTAATTGTATCTTTTAAGCAGCCCACCATAACTTACAAGTGTAACTAATGAAATTTTAAAAAAAATTAAAAAAAAGAGTTTAACGTTTCTTAACTTTTTTTGTTTTTACTGGAGTTTTTCTTTGACGAGCAACGACAGAAGACAAAATTATAATAAGTAGTGCTTCTCCCAAGACCATGATGCCCAATACCATTGGGGATAATAATGTTCTGAGAAAGACATCTATCATTTTTGAGATATCCTCCATAAGCCCTCCGTATTGTCCATGTATAGCCAATGAAATCAAAGTAACCCAATCAAACGGACTTTCAGGACTTCCAAGTACTCTCTGAGCATAAATATCATCATCATTAATTCCCGTTCTTTCATCATCCCAAGCAATTATTGCACCACCCGCTCCATCACTGCAAATTTGAGGGTATTGTTGATCTCCTCCTTTATTGCATATTATAGAACCATTTGCAGTCCATTGTGTCACTCCACTTGCATCTATTTTTTGTGCGTATATATCATCAGTTGGACCTCTAGGATCCTGCCAAACAATGATTGCACCTCCCGCTCCATCGCTACAGATTTGGTGTTGATCTTGAACTCCTGAAACGGTACATATTTCCACTCCATTAGTCGTCCATAGTACGTTTCCTGCTGAACTGATTCTTTGAGCTGTTATATTACCAAAGTCAGATTTCCATGTTATAATTGCGCCACCTGCACCATCACTACAAATTTTAGGGATTTCATTTAAAACGGCTAAAGTGGATATTTGCACACCATCAGTCGTCCATTGGCCATCACCAGTTGAATTGATTTTTTGAGCATAAATATGTAATCCAGATCGTGGATCTTGCCAAGTAATGATTGCGCCTCCTGAACCATCACTGATAATCTTTGGAAGATCTTGATTAAAAACCGCAGAACATACTACTTTCCCAGTTGCAGTCCATTGTAAATGACCTGTTGAATTTACTCTTTGTGCATGTATATCTATATTTCCATCCATAGTAATAATAGCACCACCCGCACCATCACTACAAATTTCTGGTCGATAAATATTTGAAGATGATAGGAGTGTACCATCTATAGTCCAGAAGAGGGTACCATTTGATAAAATTCTTTGAGCAAAAGAATAGCTGCCATTATCCCAAGTAATAATTGCACCTCCCTCACCGTCACTCATTATTCGTTGATCCTGTTGAGAAAAAGGTGCCGTAGAAACCAGGAGCCCATTAGCCGTCCATTCCAAAGCTCCATACACATTTACTTTCTGTGCATAAGTATCATAATGAGTCCCACTTCTCCAATCCGCCCAAGTGATAATTGCACCACCTGCTCCATCACTACAAATTTGAGGCTCCCATTGAAGAGCTACATCTGTACAAATCGCAAGTCCACCCGTTGCCCATGCAACACTGCCATCAGCATGAATTTTTTGTGCGAATATATCATAATTCCCTAATCTATAATCCTGCCATGTAATGATAGCTCCTCCTGCACCATCACTACAAATAGCTACAATATCTTGATAACTATTGGCGACAGAGATTGGAGTACCATTATCTGTCCATGCAGTTTGCATATTTTCACTTGAAGATAATTTAGAAGTTGATTTCATAAGAATATTGTTGGATAACATTGATACTTTGGAATTTGCCAGGGAAATAAATGTAAAGCTAAGAAAAATAACCATAATCAGAATTGCTACTTTTTTTTTCATTTTAATAAGATCCAATAAAAAATTATCAAACTAATTATCTACTTATTTAATTTTTTATTTTTTATTCTTTATCAAATATTACAGAAATTATATATAGACCTATAAAGATTTAATATTACTAATAATTATTAATCTAACAAATATAAGTAGGAGGATGAAGGTTATGGCTAGTGCTACATATGTAATAGGATTTATATTTAGTTTTTTAGGATATATTTTTTATATGAATGGAGCATATGTTCTGTCACTTCCTTGTATAATCGTAGGAATTATTTTACTTTGTGCAAGTTTTGGTAAAAAATCTGAAAAAGATGAATATTCTGAGTCAAGATACGATGTTCAATATGAAGACATCCAGCGAATTGACGAATATAATAATCCCAATCATCGATTTTACAAGGCCATTAGAGAAGCGATCGATACTGCTGCTTTTAATTTAGATTCAGATCCAGAAATGGATATAGATTCTCAAATGAGGAGTTTGGGAATTGAATCGTATGCAAATTATTGTCCATATTGCCAAGAACAATTATATCTCTTTAAAGATTTTCTGGTTTATTGTTTGAATTGTAAATTATTTATCTCGGAATTGAAATATCAATAATTAGACTATTTAATCATACCTTTTTTTTTAATATTTAGATTAATTTTTTAATAGAATTAATATATAATATCGAACATCGACAGAATATTTTTTATTATTTTTTAATAAATGTAATATAATTAGGATAAAATATTTGGAGTTTAAAAATTGTCTGACATTAGTTCTCTTGAAAAATATCTCCCAGAATTGGTCCACTGTATGAAATGTCATATTTGCTATTCAGCAAATTGGCAAAAACTCGATGATTGGCGAATTTTATGCCCACAAGCTGCTAAATTTGGTTATGAATCTTATTATGCTGCTGGTAAAATGGAGCTTGCTCGAGCATTTCTTGAGGGTAGAATTAAAGAACCAACACCACGCTTACTTGAAGTTCTTTATACTTGTACTGGATGTGGTGGATGTAGAGAGCAATGTACCGAATTATCTGGGCTTAAGATAGATCATGTAGATTTATATGAAAAAATGAAGGCTTATATTGTTTCAAAAGGTTGGGGACCTCTAGAAAAGCATAAAAAATTTAGTCAAAGTGTTGCAGAAAATCATAATCCATATGTTGAACCTCATAAAAATCGTTTTGATTGGATGCCAAAGGATGTTAAACCTTCATCTGGTGAAGAAATTGTATATTTTGTAGGATGCACCTCTTCATATCGACAACAAAAGATAGCACAAGCTACTGTAAAGGTATTAAAAGCAGCAAACATTCCTTTTAGCATAATGGGTCAAGAAGAATGGTGTTGCGGTTCCCCGCTAATTAGAACCGGTCAATTGGATATTGTAAACAATCTAGCTTCTCATAATATCGAAACTCTGAAATCTATGGGTGCCAAAACGGTTATTTTTTCATGTGCCGGATGTTATAGAACATTCAAAGAAGATTATCCAAAATTAGGTTTTGAACTTCCTTTTAAACCTCGCCATACAACGCAATTCTTCTTAAATCTTATTCGAGATAATAAATTAAAGCTTAAATCACTTCCCAAAGAATTAACTTACCATGATCCTTGTCATTTAGGACGGCATGCTAAAGTCTATAAGCAACCAAGAAGAATTTTAAAAGCTCTAAAGGTTAACTATCATGAAATGCCACGAAACACAACCGATGCTTTTTGTTGTGGAGCTGGAAGCGGTGTTCGGGCTGCCTATCCTGAATATTCAAAATGGGTTTGCAAAGAACGTTTAGATGAAGTTAAGGAAGTTGGTGCTTCAGTATTGGCCTCAGCATGTCCTTTTTGCAAAAACAATTTCGTTGAAACCTTAAAAGACTTTCCTGACCTTAAAATTGATGTAGTTGATATTAGTGAACTTTTAGAAGAAGCTCTATAGGAGATTTTCCAAATTATAAATGAATTAAATAGAATATTAAAAAATAAAATGGAGTATTATAATATTTAAATTAGATAAATTAAAAAAGATATGAATTTGAGAGGTAAAGAAAATGGCTGTACTTGATACCAGTACTTTGGAAACAGAAATAGCTAAAATTGTGGGTAAAGAGAATGTATCTACTGATTTTGTTGATTTAATTGCTCACGAAAGGGATGATCAATTTGCAACTGTTCCACCACACCTTCCAGATTTTATTGTAAGACCTGCTAATAAGGCTGAAATTCAGGAAGTTATTAGATTCGCTAATGAAAATAAAATTCCAATTGTTCCATATGGATCAGGCATAAATAGGAAAGGATTATGTATTGCTCAAAAAGGTGGAATTATCTTAGATTTACGACGAATGAGAAAAATTGAAGTAGATGAAAAAATGATGGTTGCTAAAATAGGTCCAGGTGTAAATTTTGTTGAAATGGTAACAGCTCTTAATAAATATCCACATCTAAGATGTCTTGCTCCTGATGCTCCTGCTACTGCATCGGTTCTAGCAAATTACATGTTAAGAGGAATTTATCCAACGGCGACTCGTTATGGAATAGACCATCTAATTACGATGGAAATCGTGCTTCCAAATGGTGAAATATTGGATACTGGCTCAGCAGCAACCCCCGGTTCCCCAGGACCGTATTGTGGTATTGTAAATGGTCCTGATTTAACGAAATTATTCCAAGCAAACGTTGGAACTATGGGAGTAATTACGGAAGGACGAATCCGACTTTATCCCATGCCGGAAAAGATTGTACCTTTGACTATTAGGTACAAAGATTTCAAATCTATGATTGAACCTGCAACCCAATTTGCTTACAAAAATTTAGTAGCAGGGATTTGGGTAATGACTTTTGACCCGGAAGCCATTTCGACTTTTATGGACATGCGTGGGGCGGATGAAGAAGTGTTTATGTCATTGGTTTTTCTGGAAGGCACCGAGGAAGAAGTGCAAAAACATAAAGAACAAGTCGTAAAAATTGCTGCAGCTTCAAATGGTGATACCATGGATTTACCAGATTTTATGGCAAAAGAATTTGTACAAGACCATCGTTATATGCGTTCTTTTATAAGAGGATGGCGTAAAGGAAATCTTTGGGGTTGTTCCGTCTATGCTCCTATGACAAATGTTGTAAAAATGTATGAAGATTCAAAGAAATTATGTAAAAAAAATAATTTAGAGGGACGTCTACATTTTGAGGCCATTCCAGTTCATCCTTTTCATAACGGACAGCTCACATATGTTGATCCATGCGTAATGTGGGATGGTGGAAAACCTGAAGAAGTTGAAAATATTCGCCAACTATCTGCAGATATTCGTAAAGCATTTTTAGACATTGGGATTTATGGTTTTTTCAGAGCTTTTCCTGGAACAATTAATTCCCACGAACTTGGTATGTACGGAGAAATATGGAGGAAAATTAAGAAATTAATAGACCCAAACAATATAATGAATCCTGGAAACCCACCTTTACACTAATCGACGTGTCAAGATATAAAATTTTTTTATTTTTTAATTTTTTTATTGCATCTAAGAAAATTAAAAGTTAAGTGGGGAATTAACCACCGCCTATTGCTTGTAGTAAAGTAATTTCATCCCCATCTTTAGGGATTAGTGAAAATCCCCCAGGAAAATCAATTCTATTACCGTTTAATAATAGTATTGGATTACTTCGTCCTTCTACAAATACACGATAAATGTCATTCTTGATTTTTTTTCCAATTTTTTTAAATATATTTTTTAATGTCTCATCATTTTTGATCTTTAGATCAATAGATTTCTTGATGAAATTTCTATTAAAAACTCCATTAATGTTAACTTTAATGTTCAAGTTTATTCCTTTTAGTATAATTCATCAGCTATATGACTTAGTCCCAAACTTTGTAACTTCTTTAAAGATGGTTTACCATCGACTGGATTCCAATCGGCGGTTTTGTAGAACTCTTTTACTAAAGTATCTAAATCAATTGTTTTTCCAGCAAGTGGTCCATGTTTTAATGGAGGTATTCCTTTAACCCTATCGGGTAGTTTGAAGTCTGAAGGTTTAATACCTTCTCTAACATTAAATAATTGTCTTAAAACTTGAACACGCTCTCCTGTTTTCAGTAAATCATCAGTAGATAATTTCCAACCAGTAACTACTTCCATAATTTCGGGTAAGGGGATGTCTCCGAACATTCCAGAGAATTGACAAATTCCAATACAATTTAATAACGCTATAGCATTGCTTAATATCAAATGTGACTCTCCTTTTCCCGTGTATTCATATTTTTTAACTTTTGGAAATTTTATATCTTTCAATGGAACTAAATCCATTCCAAACTCAAGGAAGCCAGCTCCTCCAGCAGTATGTCTACCGGGTGTTGGATCTGTAATGTAAGTTGTTCCAAAACTTGGATTTAATCTAGGATCATGCATTGGAAGTTCTTGACCACCTACATGCATAGCATATTGCTCTGAACCTCTTCCAATTTTTTCTGCTGCTATTTTAACTCCATCTGCAAGAATATCACCAAAACCTTCGCGTTTGGCTATTTTCTCGGTCATTGTTATAATTGCTTCAGCATTTCCCCATGTAAGGTCAATACCATCAATATCCTCTTTTGACAATATGTTATTTTCGATACATTCCATCGTAAAAGCAATTGCAGATCCTACAGAAATAGTATCTAATCCATAACTATCACAAATCTCGTTAGCTTTGATTATAGAATCTATATTGTCATTTAATAGCATAGTTCCAAATGCCGCTAATGTTTCATATTCTGGTCGATGTGTTTCTTCTCCGGCAAATGGTCCATCTGGTATTTTAACTACTGCTCCACATCTTAAAGGACAAGCTTGGCACCCATAAGCCCTTATTTTATGTTTGACAACATAATCATCACTAATTTTGAAAGAATGTTTTTTCATTGAAAAATCATGTGAACCTGCTGCACCCCAATTCCTACATGGGGAATCCCCCATTTCTGAAGATACGGAAGTTGACATGGTAGTTCCATATTTACGAAAACCATCTACTACTGTTCCAACATCTGGCATTGTAAAAACACCTTGCCTTAAAAGCCAAGGTAAAATAGGATTTATTAACCACATCATGAATTTCATTATACGAGAAGGTTTCTTTTTCAAAGGTTTTAACCAATCTTTTTTGAGCTCACTTAGTCTTTCCGGATCGAAAATTTTTACCTCATTAGTACCTCTAACTGCTACTGCTTTCAATTTTTTTGATCCCATAAGAGCTCCTAGTCCACTTCTGGCTGCAGCTCTCCCATGATCAGTCATAACAGCTGAAATTAAAGATAATTTTTCTCCTGCAGGACCTATACTTGCAGACTTTACTAACTCATCACCTAATTCATTCTTAAGCATTTTATCAGTTATTCCAGTATCTTTTCCCCATAGTTTATCAGCATCACGAATTTCTATTTCATCATCTTTAATCCATAAATATACTGGTTTTTCTGAGATATTTTTTATAAAAACGGCATCATATCCAGCTTTTTTTAATTCTGTACCGAAATAACCTCCTGAATTAGCGTCTCCCCAAGTTTTAGTCAAGGGCGATTTGCCGACAACAGAATATCTTCCAGAAAAGGGAACATTAGTACCATTAAATAGACCTGTAATTAGTCCAAATATATTTTCAGAACCTAAAGGATCAACGCCTGGTCTCTGATTGTCGTAAAGATATCTTACACCTGTCCCAGTTCCACCAAAATAATTTAGGTAAATTTTTTCTTCTGGTTTCTCAATTTTAATATCTTTACTCGCAAGATCAATAATTAGGATTTTTCCCTTATATCCATTTGGCATAATTTTTCACCTTCAATATAACGAAGAAAAATTTTTTTAAAATTTATCGTTTTCTACATTTAGATTAAGTAGATAAGCTATTTTTCGACCTTATTTTCGTTTTTTCTTCCTTTTTTTATATGTATTTCTCTTCATGCTCCCTCAAGAATTATTCAATTTTCTATTATTTTCTGTAAAATAGTTTTATGGTGATACAAAATATTTAAATAGTAGATTTCTACAGAGATAGTGTAGATATCTACAAAAGAATTTAGTAATGTTTAGCAATAAAAGAACAATCTATCAATTTTTATTATATAATATGAAATATAGAGAGGATTTAGATGCAAATGGCTGAAACTGACTCATTTAATAGTGAAGAATTGATAAAAATGAGTTTTTTATCAGGTGTTATTACCGATTTTTATATTCAGTTAGTTCCAAAGTTAATGGAAAAGTATAAAGATGAGCAAAAAGTAGCTGATATCTTGAAAACCTTTGGTAGCCGATTGATAATAAGATTTCAGAATTATTGGACCCCTAAAAGCAATGGAATCAAGAGGATAATAGAAGAAACTTATAGGATAATCATGAGAAGAAGGTTAAGAAGAGTTATTGAGGAAGAAAAAGGTAAGAAATGGATTATGGTGGATTCTGATTGTATATTGTGCGGAAAAGGATCTAAAAAATTTAAAAATTTACATTATTGCACACTCTTTACTGGTATAATTGAAGGAGGCATTAATCATTTAAGAGAGAAAAAGGGATTTGAATATCTTCCTAAAATAAAGGCAGAAACTATTGCATCAAAATCCCATGGGGATAAAGTATGTAAACACGTAATTACTGTGGTGGAATAAAAATGCTTAGATATATTGAACGAGGATTTAAAGACGTTTTAGGCGGACTTGGTAAAAGATTTGTTAGACGAACGGAGAAAAAAATGAACACATTATTTCTGAGTATAATTATTTTAGAGTATACTCGAGTTTTGGTAGAATATCTATTTGATGGAAATTTAGAAGCTGCTTTGGAAGATTTTTATGATACGGGTAGAATTACTGGAAAAGGAATTACAGATGATCATTTAGATACAGCAAGATATATTCTATCAAAATCATTAGAGGATACTCCTCGGATGGCTAAAATTTTTTGGTATATTGCGATGGGCGAAGATGTGCCCAATAGAAATATTCGCTTCGTTCCAAAAGGGAAAGAAGGTAATGAATATGACATGCTTACTTGGACTTTTGACAAGTGTATTTTCTGTGCAATGTCAACTGAAGAAAAGGATATAATGATCAATAAAGAGACGATGGGAAATCAGACATGGGGTGGTCAATGTGCAGGAATATTTGAATCTATAATGCAAGCAGTCCAAGACTATATGGGGAATAATTACGAAATAAAAGTAAAAGAAACAAAATGTATTATGAGGGGCGACCCTAATAATGAATATGAGATGTTTTTCATTCCAAGAGAAATAGAATAACTATTTTACCTTTATAGCTGAATCGTTTGAAGTAAAGATTGTCAGAACATCAGCGTTTCAATTCCAATTTTATCTATATCATGTGCTTGGAATTTAATAACCACATCGATTACGGCAGGTAGATTAGAATTTTTCGCACGCTGAAGAGCACCTTTAATTTTATTTGGATCAGTGACTCTTTCCCCATAGCAACCGAATCCCTTAGCAATTTCGGCAAAATTTGTATCACTAAAATCAACATCTATAAATCTTTTTTTGAAAGCATATTTTTGTCCAGATTTGATCATTCCCCAAGCGCTATTATTACCGACTACACAAATAAAGGGCAATCCACATCGTTTAGCAGTTTCTAATTCTTGAATGTTAATGATTATAGAACCATCGCCACTGATAGTGCAAACTTGTCTTTCAGGAGCTGCTAACTTTGCACCAATTGCATAGGGAATACTAGTACCCAAGTGTCCCATCCCGATAGCTTGCAGTACCTTCCGATGGTGATACATATGAATCTGTTCTAAAGCAAAAAACGCGATATCTCCGCCATCTAGTATTACTATGGCATTATCATCTATAAATTCATCTAATTCCTTTATTAAACGCTGTGGTTTAATTGGAACTGCATCAGAACTACTGCGTTTTTTCATTTTTTCCATATATTTATCTCGAGCTTCCTTAAGGGATCTAAGCCAGTCGGATTCTTGCTTCACTTCCGGTTTTCGCTTCTTTATTAATTCGAGCATATGTTGCAATACAGGTTTACAATCACCAAGAATACCTAACTCTACGGGGCGATTTTTCCCTATTTCGCTTGGATCAATATCAATTTGAATTACGGGTAGGTCATCTCGCCATAATGGTGCTTTTCCAAACATAAGGGATAAACCAAATCTGGCACCAAATGCTAATACTAAATCAGTCTCCATAATAGCTTTTTGAGTGTTAGATGTAAGTAATCCAGGACCACCAATGTAAGCAGAAGTTTCTTTAAGTATTCCTGAACTGCCAATTATAGTGGTAGTCATAGGAATTTTTAAGTACTCGGCAAAATCATTAAGTTCTTTTTCAGCTTTCGCAGAAACCACACCGCCCCCTGCAATTATTAACGGTCGTTCTGCATTTAATAATATATTGATTGCTTGTTCAACTAATTTAGGATCTGCCGTTGGATTAAAAAGCGATCGATAATTAGAAGGTTTTGGACAAACAATCTCCTTCTTTACTTCAGTAGCTAGCACTTCAAAGGGAATATCAAGATGCACAGGTCTTGGACGTCCTGAATATGCTTCCCGAAAGGCCTTTTGTACATATTCTATAATTCTCTCAGTACTCAAGATCTGTTTTTGATATTTTACTACTGGTCGATACATACCGATTTGGTCTAAATCTCCTTGTAGAAATCCTATATCCATTTGATTAATTGTAACTTGTGGGGTAATTACTAAGACTGGGATGCTATCTGACCACGCGGTGGCAATTCCTGGTAGCATATGTGTTGCGCCGGGTCCTACAGTTCCCATACAAACGCCAATCTCTCCTGTAACACGTGCCCAAGCATCGGCTGCATGTGCAGCTCCTTGTTCATGTCGGAACATGATCGTATCAATGCCTTGTTCTCGACCCCATCTATAAATCGCGTCATAGATATTTAAAAGTTGACCACCCGGAACTCCGAAAATAAATCGGACATTCTCATTTATAAGTGCCTGAACTAACAAATCCCCGCCAGTCATAATATCTTTCTTTTTCTCACCCATTTTAACACCAAACAGTTCATAATTGTTTAAAGCTTAAGTTTTTTCATCTAAACATTTTTGTATAAAATATATATAATAAATTTATGAAAGCTCTAGTTTTAAAAACAATAAAAGATCTTGAATTATCAAAGGATTTCCCAAGACCAACCATTTCAAAAAAGGAAGTTCTCATTAGGGTAAAATACTGTGGTATTTGCGGAAGTGATCTGGAAGCATATAATTATGGAAAAGTCTTAACACCCCTTATTTTAGGACATGAATTTTCTGGAGAAATAGAGGAGATAGGATCTAAGGTTACAGATTGGAATATTGGGGATCGAGTAACTGCCTATCCTGGAGAATTCTGTGGAAAATGCTATTTCTGTAAAAAAGGTGAGGAAAATCGATGTATTAGCACAATGGTAGGACTTGGCATTTCTGTTAATGGTGCATTAGCAGAATATGTGAAAATATCCTCAAAATCCCTATGTAAATTACCTGATTCGGTTAGTTATGAAGACGGAGCCCTAGTAGAACCCTTATCCGTAGGATATCATGGTGTAAAGAACTCAGGAATCCAATCAAACGATACTGCTGTTGTAATTGGCGCTGGGACAATTGGATTATCCACGATCCAAGCTTTAAAGTTATCTAATATTGAAAATATCTATATTATTGAACCTTCTGAATTTAATCGAAATCTAGCATTACAAATGGGAGTTCAAAAAGCAGTTCGTCCATCCAAGATAAATAAAATTGGTCCAAAATTTATATTTGATTGTGCTGGCTTTCCTAAAACCTACAAAGACGCCATCCATATAGTTCAGAGGGGTGGTCATGTCGTTTTATTAGGAGTTCATTTTGAAAATGTTCCGATTTCTTTCTTAGAGGTAATTGCTAAAGAAGTAAATTTGAAAGGAAGCTTTGGCTACTCATTTGAAGAATTCAAGGAAGTAATTGCACTCCTAAGTCAAAAAAAATTTCAAACCAATCTAATTGTGTCAAAAAAAGTGAGATTTGAGAATGCAATTAACGAAGGATTCCATGAACTTCTTAAACCAAATAGAAAAGCGGCTAAAATATTGGTCGAAATTTGATTATTAAATTCTTGTCTACATTCTAAAAAGTTTTTGTCAAATTAAGGAAGAATAAAATAGTATTATTCATCATTTCTAATTTCACTTATTTGTAAATTTAAGTTAAGATTTAATAATTAATATTATCTAAAGCGAAATAGAAAATTGATGGATCTCATCCTCTCAAAAAAAGAGGAGGGATGGAGGGGATAAAAAATAGTTAATGAGGATGAGATCCTTAATAATGGATTTTTTTTACTTTTCCTTCGCGTTCATCTCCTTTTTCTTGTTTATTGGTTTTTGTTTTAACATTTTTCACCTTCTAATTATTATATTACTTTTTTTCTTTTGATAATTCTTAGGTAAAAAATAGGGAAAAATTGGGACAAATTAGAAATAAATACTGAATTGAGTTAATTTTTAATTTAAATTTCCAATTTTGCTCTATTATGACAGATGTAGGTAGATATTCAAATTCATAAAAAAATCTTAATTGGGGGCGAGTCTACCTTCACCGTAAAAAGAGGAGGGGATGAGGGAGGGGGGAGGGAATCAAAAATGAAACGGTGAAGGTAAGACCCTTAAATATATTCCGATGCATTTAAGTATCCAGTGTTAATATACGAATTGTTATATTTAAATCGTATAGTTAATTCGAGTTTACGATTTACAACTTTTATTAAATTCAATTTGACTTAAATTTCATTTAATTGATTTAAAAATCATTTAAAAGTAATTTCAAAAATAATTATTTGTAAGTTTTAATAGTTATAATTAAATCGAATAATGAGGGATTTATTTGGAAAATGACAAGATATTCGAAGAAGTAGATAAAATTGATGAAAAAAGAATAGTTTCTATAATGAATGAACTAATTTCAATAAATACATCAGTTCCTCCAGGTAAAAATTATGAGATATTTGTTGATACTTTGGTTCCTTATTTCAAAAATCTCGGTTTTTCGTTAGAAAAAGTAATAGTCCCACCGTCTAAAATTAAGGAGATTCCTTTACCTCTTGAAGGTGAGAGAGTAAATCTGGTAGCCTTTAGAGATTTGGGAAAAAGCCAAGATATAAATTTCTATTCGCATATGGATGTTGTTCCAGTTGAAGACGAGAAAAAATGGAAACATAATCCATTTTCCGCTACAGTTACAAAAAGGGGAAAGATTTATGGCCGTGGAACATCGGACATGAAAGGAAATATTGTATGCTTAATTCTAGCACTAGAAATAATGAAAAAATTGAATTTAGAATCAAAATATAATATTAAAATTTTAATTTGCACGGATGAGGAAATTGGGATTCAACCCGGAGTCAGATATTTAACTGAAAATGGTTATATAAAGGAAGATAGTATAATTATTTGTATGGAGGGTGCACAAGAAAACGTAATTATTGTTGGTTCAGCTGGAGATTTTGATGTAGAAGTTGAATGTATAGGTATAAGCTGCCATTCAGGAATGAATTTTATGGGAATTAATGCAATAGAACAGACAATTCCTATATTAAATGAATTAATGAAATTAAAGAAAATTGTTGAAAAACGACAAAGTAAAGATATTCCTGGGATTCCACGTCAGGATGATCCATCTAGAAGAATGATGTCTCCCATGTTTAATATTGATATAATTCGTGGGGGTACAAAGTCAAATATCGTTCCAGATAAGTGTACATTTGTAATAAATAGAAGATATATACCTGATGAAAATTTCGAAGATGTAAAGAAAGAAACCTTAGAAGCTCTTGAAAAAGGTAAATCGCAAAGCTCTTTAAAAAATTTAAAAATTAAGGCTTACAATATATATCCCGCTTTAAAAGTAGATCCAAATACAGAATATATTGAGAAAATGAAAAAAATAGTTTGCTTAGTTCATAATACGCAACCCGAAAAGCTAGGCTATCTAGGAATATCTGGTTCAACGGATATGGGTTTTGTTAATGAAGTATCTCAGAATATTATTATGAGAGGAGTGGCTAATATCCAATCAAATTCTCATGGAGTTAATGAATCTATTCGAATGAAAGATGTTAAATCTTTTATAAAGGAAATCATATTGTATCTTTGTAGTGATTTTTAAAAACAAACTAACCATTTTTCTTCTTTTTAGGTTTCAAAATGAACCCTTTTTCATTGTTACATTCTAAACATTTATATAGAATATTTTAACAAAACATTGTAGATATCTACAAATTAAGATATAAAGAATAAAAATTTGGAAGTAAAAAAATGGGTTCAGAAACAAATGAAAAAGAAAAAATAACTTATGGGGAATTGCCACACACACATTTATATCATTTAATAGGAGTTATATCCTTTTTCACAGTATGGATATTGGATTCATTCATTTTCGAATATTCAACATTTCTACAAGAAGATATAGATTGGTTCATTCGATTCCCCATCGGAATGGCTATTATGATTGTTGGTTTCATTATTTCAGGACTAGCACATGAAGTAAAATTTCATAAGAAAGTCTCTGGTGTTATTGACAATGGAGTATATGGAGTATCCCGACATCCAATGTATTTAGGCTTTATAATGGCTTATATCGGAGCTATAATATCAACACTTTCGCTAATAAGCTTCATTCCTTGGGTTTATATTATTATTATAAACCATATAATGGCAAATTTCGAGGAAAAAAAACTTTTAGAGGAATTCGGAGACGATTATCGAGAATATCAGAGTAAAGTTCCAAAGTGGTTATTGATTTAGCTTATTTCTTCATATCTGCGTTTTTCATTTTTTTAATAAACTAGATAACTTAAGAATTATTTTTTAAAAAATTATATTTATTGGATTTATATCATAGTAAAAATGGTAAATTATGAAGAAAAACCTGAGAAATTCTTTAATTTTGGATATATACATTATTAGAAGAAAATACATGAGTGATTATTAGACTAATTTATAATATGATGGAGGAATCTTCCCTAAAAAAGTGTTTGGGACAATTTAAGCTAAGAGGGGTTTATAAAAATAGAATTTGGGAAGATTCTTAAAATTTCTCCATACATATTCTTTAAATAAATTTGATTATTTTAAATTAAAATGTCAATTTGAATTGAATAAATTGAATTAGGAAATTCCAGACAAATAAATAAAAGAAATGAATGAAATTGTATTTCGTAATTAATTTTTACCTAATTAATGAACAATTGGCAAATTATGAGAACTTAATCGTTAATTGGTATTCGGTTGAGAGGAATATTATAAATATTCAAGGTATACAAAAGTTACAAATCTGAAAATTCGAAAAAATAAAAGAATCTTCCCAAAAGTAGTTTTTAGGATAATTTAAGAAAAGTGTTATTAAAAAGAGTGGGTGGGAAGATTCTCATAGCAATATCAAACCAATGATGAAATATAAAATATTATGTTTATTAAAATTGAGTAATTCGAGCAATCATCGATTGATATTGAGTTAATGAATTTTTTTTAATGCCTCTTCAAAAATATTAAATTGAGAAAAAAATGGTTTCTAAAAACCAAGATCCTTATGAAATAATCGTACAGAAAAATGAGAGAATACCCAAACGACATTCCTATAGTAGAGAGAAAGAGAGTTATTCGTATTTGCCAATCAATTGACCTTCAATCCCAGATCTTAAATGTTGAATAAATCCATAAAATTAAGGATAAATGTCAAAAACCAATCGTAATAACTGATTGTGGAAATAGGACGGAAATATTAGAAATAAGAGAGTATGGTAATTGAAATTATGGAAATAGCAAAATCTTCAACTTATCAAGATTAGGGAAACAGATATAGCGGAACTTTCGCAGGGTGGTCTTGGAATGGGAAAGATATAGAAAAGTTGAATGAAAAATTATTAATTAAAACTCCCATTAATAATCTTTTAATGGTAGGAATATATACCGCATCCGAACTTTTTCTAGGAGGATATCCAACTGCAAGCTTTACCGCAAACTTAGCAGTTGATCTAATTTTAGAGAATCATTAAATAAATAAAGCAAAGCAAAATCGCTGTATACGAATGAAATTAGGGGTATATATAAAATATTATGAATTTGAAGATGGAGGAATCCAACCTACAAAGTTTTTAGGATAATTTAAGAAGGGATACTAAAAGGAGTTTTTCGTAGGCAGATTCTCATATTCATTTCTCCATCTTGCAATTTTGATAATCAATCGTACTATTTAAATTTTTTAAGTCAATTTGAATTTACATTAATATTAAAATTGTTTTCTAGAAAAATCTACTAGATATTATTAATGAATTAATGAATTAAAAGAAATTTAGGATATATTAAATGGAGAAATCGTATGTCTTCTATAGAAATTAAAGATCCATATGAAATTATATTACAAAAAATGAGGAAATATCCAAACGATATCCCTATAGTAGATGGTGAAATTTCCCAAGCTTTTAGGGAATATATTAAATTATTATTTACACCAGAAGAAGCAGAAATAGCCCAATATTTAGATATAAGACCATTATCCACACGTGAAATTTCAAAACGTATTGGAAAGACCCGAAAGGAAACAAAAAAAATCCTCGCAGAAATGACAGATAAAGGTGTAATTCAAGATATAGGTGGGTATTCGTACTTCTTGACAATGGCACATCTTTTAAACATCGGATTCAAATATTCGAAAGCATTAGAGAGACTCGGAAAAAAGGGAGCAGAATTATATCTTCAATTCTTTATTAAAGAAAAGTATTATAAACGTTATGAATCGTCAGATGCCGGAACTTCGCTTATGAGGGTTATCCCTATTGGCCAATCGATTGACTCTCAATCCCAGATCCTAAATGTTGAAGAAATTCATAAAATTATGGATGAATGTCAAAAACCAATTGTAATAACTGATTGTCCATGTAGAAATAGGACAGAGATATTAGAAATAAGAGAATGTAAGGACAAATTTCCTATAAAAGAATCGTGTTTTCAGTTAGGCATATTTGGAAAATATTTTTTAGATAGAGGCGAGGGTAGAGAACTTACTATCGAAGAAGCTCATGAAGTTGTAGATAAATTATCGAAACTAGGTCTCGTTTTTACAACCGAGAATGTAAAACAACATAATCATCAAGTGATATGTTGTTGTTGCTCATGTTGTTGTAGCTTATTAAGAGGTATGACCCGTTTTGAAGAAAAGAATGAAAATTGTATCTCTAAATCAAATTATATTTCAATAGTTGACGAAGATTTATGTAAGGGTTGTGAGCTTTGCTCTAAAAGATGTCCGTTTAATGCAATTACTATTGAAAATAAAAAGGCATCTGTGGATATTGAAAAGTGTTTTGGCTGTGGTGTATGTGGAGTAACATGTCCTAATGGGGCAATTAGACTTCATAGAAAAGAAAGATCCCACATTTTTGAAAATTTTTTACAGTTAATGGATCGGATCTACAAAGAGAATAGAGTTAGTACTTAGGGGATTAAATAAAAAAAAATAATTTATTAATAATTTAGTTATATTTCTTTAAAACTTTCCGTTATTTGTTTGAATTCATCTTTATATTCTGGAAATGTATCTGCCACCAATGTAAAGCTTAGTATCACCATTTTAGAACTTGTTGAAATTATTTTCATTATAATTAAAATATCCTTTCCTTCATGTATTCTGCCAGAAATGTCTACTGATAAAGCTTTGCAATCTCCTATAGAGAATTTCTGAATGTTTGAAAATTTTGCTTCAGGAGGTAGACTTTGTTTAATCTGATCTAAAAGAATATCTGAAAGACCATGTAAGTCATCAATTGTTTCATCATTTACATCAATTTTTAGATTAGGAAAGGGATTTTCTGGTTTTTTTCTAGCAGCCCACGATTGAATTTCCTCAACATATTTATGTACCCAATCTCCAAAATCTAGAGATATTCCAATATCTTTTAAGTCAACTCGCAAGTATTTCACATCACTCTATAACTTAAACTTATGGACAATATTTAAAAATTTGAGAATATTGACAATATAATTTTCATAAATATATTTTATTCTGATTGTAAATAATCTTTTTAAAATCTATTTTTAATTTATTTTAAGATTTCTTTATAGGTGATAATATTGAGTTCCTCTGATAAATTTCAAGCAGATGCACTAGGTGCATCTGATACTATAGAATTACCCTGTAGGGATGTGTGGTTGATTCCAGCGTTCGGAAATGTGGGAGTCGTGAATTGTGGTGATGAAGGACTAGTAATTTTCGATATAGCACAGCCAGCATTTGAAAAGAAAATCTTTAACGATATAAGAAAGTTTACTGATAAACCTGTCAAATATTTAATCTTTTCCCATGGACACTTCGACCACGCGTTCGGATTTAGAGTTTTCTTAAAAGAAATAGAAGAAAAAGGATGGAAAAAACCCCAAATAATTGCTCATGAAAATTGTATTAAAAGATTTGAAAAATATAAAATGATGGATGGTCATCAAAACTTTATTAATTCTCAACAATTCGCAGCATTGACTCAAAAAGGGGTAAGAAGAGTAGTTTTTCCTGAAACAAGTTTGGATCCTACAATTATAATTCGGGATAATGAAAATTATTCATTTAAATTAGGTTCATTCACATTTGAGCTATATCCTGAATGGGGAGAAACCGATGATGCTATTTGGATGTATTTACCTGAAAAAAAAGTTATTTTTTCAGGTGATTTGATAATTTCTCATTACCCAAATGTTGGTAATCCCTATAAAGTACAACGTTATCCCAAGCATTGGGCTTTAGCAATGGAGAGAATGTTACAAAAAAAAGCTGAATATCTTATTCCAGGTCATGGTGCATTAATTGAAGGTCCTGAAAATATTAAAGAATGTTTAACTATCACAGCAGAAGCCATGCATTTTGTTCATGATGAAGTTGTGAAACGATTGAATCAAGGAAAATGGTTTGAAGAATTATATCACGAAATGTTAGAAATTTATCCTAAGAAATTTGAAAAAAGTAAATGGCTTCGTCCAGTTTATGGATGTTATCGATTTGCTATTCACGCAGTTTATCGATTATATCATGGGTGGTATAATTCCGGAAATCCGACAGACCTTTTCCCCTCAAAATCCGCTGATATAGCAAATGAATTGTTAAAAATAGCTGGTTCAAATAGCGAAGATAGATATTTTGAACATGCCAAAAAACTTTTTGAAGATGGAAAACTGCAATTGGCATTACATATCCTTGATGTGATAATTAAAGGCACAGACACACAAAATAAAGAAATGCTCTTAAGATCTTATAGTTTAAAAAGAAAGATTTTGAAAAAGCAAGCTAATCTTGAAACATCTTTTATTGTGAAAAACATTTTAAATAATGGTGCAATTCAAATCAAGAATAAAATAAAAGAAATAAAAAAAAGTTAAATAATAAATAAAGTCTATTCCAATTTTAAGAGGTAATTACATTGAGCTTCTCAGACAAATTTAGAGCTGAATTTTTTGGTATAGCTAATACAGTTGAATTAGCATGTAAAGACGTTTGGCATATTCCCGCATTCGGAAATGTGGGAATGATAAAATGCGGTGACGAAGGACTAGTAATTTTTGATATTGCACTTCGAATGTTTAGAAAGAAAATCTTCAAAGAAGTAAGAAAAATAACAGACAAACCGGTTAAATATCTGGTATATTCTCATGGACATTTCGATCATTGTTTCGGATTTGAGCCATTCTTAAAGGAAATAGAAGAAAAAGGATGGAACAAGCCCCAAGTTATTGCACATGAAAATTGTATAAAAAGATTTGAAAAATATAAAATGATGGAAGGACATCAAAATTTTATTAATTCTCAACAATTCGCATCAGAGATGCGTACGGGTTCCGGGGGTATAGTATCTGCGAAAGAAACTTTAGATCCAACAATTATAATTCGTAATAATGAAAATTATTCATTTGAACTAGGACCATATAAATTTGAAATAAATGCAGAATGGGGGGAAACTGATGATGCTATTTGGATGTATATGCCTGAAAAGAAAGTAATTTTCGCAGGAGATTTAATGATTTCTGGTTATCCAAACATTGGTAATCCATATAAAGTTCAGCGTTATCCTAAACATTGGGCCTTGGCAATGGAAAAGATGATTCAAAAAAATGCTGAATATATTATTCCTGGTCATGGTCCGTTGATAAAAGGACCTGAAAATGTAAAAGACTGTTTATCTATCACAGCTGAAGCTATGCATTTTGTTCATGATGAAGTTGTAAAAAGATTAAATCAAGGAAAATGGTTCGAAGAATTATTTCATGAAATGCTTGAGATATATCCCGAAAAATTCAAAAAAAGCAAATGGTTGGAGCCAATGTATGGCTGTTATCGATTTGGAATTCATGCTGCTTATCGATTATATCATGGGTGGTATAATTCCGGAAATCCAACAGATTTATTTCCTTCAAAATCATCTGATATAGCAAACGAATTATTAAAAATAGCTGGTTTAAATAGTGAAGATAAATATTTTGAACATGCAAAAAAACTCTTTGAAGATGGTAAACTCCAATTAGCTCTACATATCCTTGATGTAATAATTAAAGGCACAGATCCAAAAAATAAAGAATTACTCTTAAAAGCTTATGAATTGAAGAGAAAAATTTTGAAAAACCAAGCTAATAAGGAAACATCGTTCATAGTGAAGAATATTATAAATAATGGCGCAGTTCAAATCAAAAAGAAAATAAAAGAAATGAAGAAATCTTAATTTAACAATATAATTTAATCAATTTTTTTTAGAGATTTAAATATTGAATCCAAAATGACTGAATTTATTAAAAGAAATATTCCATTAATAACTCTCATTTTACTCTCCCCAACTATAGGAGAATTACTTTCCGGTTCTGCCCCTCCTTTAGAATTTTTTAATCCATTCGGATTTATTATACTTGTTGGTCTTTATGGACTTGGAGCATTAATTATTAGGGAACTTCGTGTGAAGTGGGAAAAAGGTTGGTGGAGCATTCTAATATTAGGAATGGCTTATGGAATTATAGAGGAGGGGCTTGCAATTAAGAGTTTTTTTGATCCAAATTGGATGGATTTAGGAAATTTGGGCTCATATGGAAGGTTATTTGGTGTCAATTGGGTATGGAGTGTATGGCTAACAATCTATCATACAATTATTAGTATCGCAATTCCAATACTGCTTTTTGAATTATTATTTCCAGATAAAGAAGATGAAAGATTATTGACAGAAAATAAACTTGGTATAGTTGTTATCCTCTTCATTATTGATGTGATATTCATTTCTCTCTTTATGACTCCATATTTTCCTGACTTTTTCCTCTATTTTTTTACCCTAATAATTGTAATATTATTATTTTTAATTGCTTGGAAAATTAGTCCTGATATTATTTCTCTAAAGAATGAAGAACCCAAAATTCGAGCAGGATGGTTTGGAATCGTGGGATTAATAGCTATATTTTCGTTTTTTATTATTAATATAACATTAACTTACTTAATTTCTGAATTTATAATTCCGATAATTCTTGATCTGCTTGTAACACTATTTTTATTACTTCTTGTTATCAAATATGCAGGTTATAACAATAATTCATACCATAAACTTGCATTTGCAAGTGGTTTTCTATCGTTTTTTATATTTCTTTCATTTTTTCAAGAATTAAATGGTGTCTTTGGGATGTCTGTTGTGGGAATATTCTTTATTATATTCTTATTTTATATCAGAAGGAAAGTTTTATCAGAACAAAGCACAAGCAAGGTTAGTAAATTAATTGAATAACTAGATTACTTATTATTTGAAATTATTTAAAACTAGGATTTCTTTTATTTTTCCTCTTCTTTTTGCGTTACTATTAATTGCTCTCTTTGCATAAATCGTCATAATCTTAAAATCTTTATATAAATCTAAAATAAATTTATTATAAGAATTACTCAACATTACTTTGCAACCTATTTCATCAAGTTGCCTAAAAACTTGAAATAATTGACTCTGTGAATCTTTTCCAAACATATTTTTTGTGTAACCAGTAAAATTGGAAGTTTCTGAAATTGGATGATAAGGCGGATCAAGATAAACAAAATCATCCTTTTCTGCAAAATTTAAGCAACTTTCAAAACTATTTTTATAGATTTCAATATCTTTTAGCACAATACTAACTGCCTTTAAATTCTTTTCATCACAAAAATTAGGGTTCTTATATCTACCAAATGGAACATTAAATTCTCCTTTACTATTAACCCTGTAAAGGCCATTATAGCAACATCTATTTAAATAAATAGTTCTAGACGCTCGCTCTACATCTGAAATTTTATTAAATTCTTCATGATTACGATCCAAATTTCGAATTTTATAAAAATAGCTCTTCTCGTTTTTATGCTTTTTCAATAGCCCTATTAATTCAGCTACATTATTCTTAATTACTTTATAACAATTAATTAATTCCCCATTATTATCGATTAAAATTGCTTGTTTAGGTAATAAATGGAAAAATACTGCACCTCCACCCACAAATGGTTCAACATATTTATTAAATTTCTGAGGAAAATATTGATCAAATTGTTCTAGTAATTGTCTTTTACCCCCTGCCCATTTTAAAAAAGGGTGTGCAGAATTTTCCGACATTTTGGTAATTCACTTTTAATTTTCAAATTCCCAATATTTTTGTCGTTTTAATTAAAAGAATATATTCTAAGGACTTATATCTAATAGAAAATTTTTGAAATTTTTGTAAGAAATAGAAAATATTATGTAATTTTTTTAATAATATATTTTGAAATGCTCCGCATTTCTACTAAATTTGTTTAAATTTTATTAAATAAGAAATAGTTATTATTAAAAATAACAAACATTAAAAATGTATTTTATAAAAGGAGATAAATTTGAATGCCAGCAATAAAAATGGAAGATAATGTATATTGGATAGGAGCGAATGTTCATACTGAAGATTTGTTTGAAGGAATTTGGCCTATTCCTAATGGAGTTGCTTTAAATAGTTATATTGTAAAAGGTGATAAAATTGCAATTGTAGAACTCGTCCGTGAATGGGGTGGAGCAGCGATGTGTTTACTTGAAAATTTAAATTCTCTTTCAATTTCACTCAAAGATATTGATTATATCATTCTCAATCATCTAGAACCAGATCACACTGGATTTACCTATTTATTTCGTACATTATCCCCTAAAGCACAAATAGTAACAACCGAAAAAGGTGCCTCCCTAATAAATGGTTTTTATGGTATTGATGATCATATTTCTATTGTAAAAACTGGGGATGAATTAGATCTGGGTCAGAATAAGCATTTCCAGTTTATTGAAATCCCAAATGTTCATTGGCCGGAAACAATGGTTTCTTATGAAACTAATACAAAAATTCTTTTTTCTGGAGATGCATTTGGGGCTTTTGGAGTTCATCTTGGAGAAATTTTTGATGATGAAACGCCTGACGTTCATAAACCATATTGGGAGGAAGAAATGTTACGGTATTATGCAAATATTATTGCTACATTTTCTTCAAATGTTCTCAAAGCCATAGATTCGTTGGCTAATATTAATATTAAAATGATTGCACCATCACATGGTCTGATTTGGCGAAAACATCCAGAAGTAGTTATAAGGAAATATTTACGTTATGCAAATTATAATAAAGATTTTGCAGAACCAGAAATATGTGTTGTTTGGGGGAGTATGTATGGAAATACAGAAGTGATGTTGAATTCAATATTAAGGGGCATTGCAAGTGAGGGTGTACCAGTAACTGTTCATAGAGTACCAAATGAAGATGTCTCTTTTATCCTAGCAGATGCTTATAAATCCGCAGGGTTAATCATTGGAGCACCTACTTATGAGTATGGAATGTTTCCTCCGATGAAATATTTCCTTGAAATTTTAAAAAAGAAATTGATTTGGTATAAAAAAGTTTTATATTTTGGATCATTTAGTTGGAGCGGTGGAGCACAACGGGAGTTTGATGCCTTAAGCAAAAATATGCATTGGGACATAATGGATCCAATAGTGTTTAAAGGACATCCCAGCAATGAACAATTAAAGAAAGGGGAAGCACAAGGTGCCGAATTAGCGATGCAAGTGAAAAATATTCCTTCTAAAATAAAAGATGAAAATTATTAACATTCATAAAATAAAAAAGATTAATTAAATTTGATTAGATTTTTTCCTGAGGTCTTCTTTCTGGAATTTTATTAGGCTTCTTACCACTTTCAATGAACTCTTTAGAAAGGAATAAAGCACAGTAACAATGCCCATATTCTTTGATATCTGGTTCAGAGTATTGGCAAGGGCAGATGATATCACGGTCCTTTTCTTTTTCACCGGTGGCTAATCTACAAGGGCAGGAACGATATCCAAACCGCTCTTTATTAATAGCAAGACCTTCAATTAAGTCATTTAACATGATTTCATCAGGTTCTAAAATCCAATTTCTATGATCAGCAACTGTCTTTACATATTTTTTCGTATCTTCTATGTCAGGCATCATTTACCAAATCCTGTATTTTTTGATCTATAAATTGATTTTCAATAAATTCATCATCAATAAACATCATTGGAAATGCTAATATCCGTCTGTATTGTCTTAGTTGAGATTTTACCTCTGTTTTCTCTGGAAGAGTTAATAAATCTATATCTAAATAAGTATATTCTATATTATTCTGATTTAATTTCCTTTTTAATCTCGTACACCACATACACGTAGAAATCGTATAGATTTTTACCTTTTGTTTGTTGTATTTACCAGAAACAGTTTTGAAATCCATTTTTTTCCCATCAATAATTTTTAATTTTGAATAAAATATCTAATTCTAAATTTTTTATATTTATTTAAGCATATCGTTCCTCTTTCCATGGATCTGCCGTATTACTATAGCCTCCTTGTTCCCAATAACCAAGTTCATCCTTTTCAACGAATTTTAATTTTAGAACCCACTTAGCACTTTTATAAAAATATTTTTTAGGGACCAATCCCCTCACTGGACCACCATGTTTAATATTCAAATCTTCTCCGTTATATTTGAATGCTAACATTGTGTCATCTCCCATCAAATCCTTTATAGGCAAGCTGGTTGTAAAGGATCCTCCTAAATCTGCACATTCAAAAATAACAAATTTTGCTTTTTCGGTTGGTTTAACTATTTTAAAAATTTCCTTAAAAAGCACTCCTTCCCAGTTAGTATCCAATAAACTCCAGGTAGTTACACAATGAATATCTGTTTTAATTTTTGTTTTTGGTAATTTGATAAATTCTTCATAATTATATTTCTTAGGGTTTTCTACTTCTCCATAAATTTCGAGACTCCAATTTTCTTTCGTTAAATCATAAGGAATTCCTCCTGCCTGTAAAACTGGAAATCTACTAACCTCTGTTTGATTCGGTGGTAAACGATCTTTCATTTTTTGAACCAGATATATTTTATTTCAATTTTTAATAATGGAATTAAAGTAAAATTTTATACTCTAATTAAAGTACTAAAAATTTGAATTTATTATTGTTTGATAAAAATCATTTTTTTAATTTTAAATATTTTAAGGTTCAATTGAACTAATCTCACAAATTGAAAATCCAATACCAGTTCATTTATCAATGTGTTTAGTAGAAAAGAACGGTTCAAAAACCCTAAGCAAATCAGACTCTTTGATTCCTTTACTATTATCAATTATTTTAATTTCTACATTACATTTTATTTTTGAAAATGTAATTTAAATTTTAGGTTTATGTTTTTTTGATATTGTTTATTTCTGATATTGTTTGTTTATATCATAAATGAAGGTAAATGATTTTTATAGAATTTTAAATATTTTTCGATAATTTTTTGATCAGAAATTTTAAAAACTGTATTTAATTTTGAAATTAATTCAATTTTTGTTAAAATTCCTGAAATTAACAAAATTTCCATCTTATCTTTAATAATAAATGTCGAATTTATGTTTGGATTTATGAAATGATTAATTTTTGGGGTGGATGCCAGTATGTCAAATGATTGAATGCCATCTTTTTCATATATGTTATTTCTTTTTGTCGTTATTACAAAAATATTTTTTAATTCATTCAATTTCTTAAGAATTAAATCTAAAATATCAGAACTTATAAATTTGGATGCAAATATTAATTCGATTTTAGATTCATCAATGAAATTAGTGACTATTTTATAAATTTCCTTACTATTTGGAGGTATTGATGTTGTGAGGAAATAATTTTGACTTTGTATATTCAGAATATTGATTAATTTATCCTCTAATTTTAAATTTTCCTCTTTAAGTACTTTAATTCTATCTTGTAAATTTATTATTAGCTCCTTATATGAACCGTAAGTCTTGGACATAATCTAGTCCTTCTGATGTTTTATTTATAAAAATTTATGAAACTGCTTTCTTCAAAATTTTAAATAAAAAATAAATTTTAATTAATTTTAGTCATTTCAGCGAACAGGTTTTCAAAAATCTTCTCATAATTTTCCTTCTGAAGATTTGAAAGTATTTGTGCAGCTCCTTTCTTCAAAATTTCTTTAAATTTCAGAGGTTTTTCATTCCTTCTTAATAATAAAGCAATTATATAATTAGGAATAACTACTTGGTTATCATCTATTCCACTAAAAAAGCTAATAATTTTAGTGTTTATCAGTGTTAAAGAAGCAAAATTCGGTCCTGTAGTATTCATCCGGTGATTTGCGTATATATTTGTTAATAATTTAGTAGTTATTTTTAAATTCTTAGGATATTTAGCAACAAGTATTGCACCCGTATCATTATTCCAGGTTATAATCGCTATTCCTTTAGGCATTTGGAACACTATAATTTATTTTTATTTATCGTTATTAGATGGAAAAAATTATATCTTAAATTTCTTTAATCAAGCTGATTTTTATTTGAGTAATTTTATACAAGGTTTCTCTTTTTGAGATATTTAACCTTTCAAATTTTTTCTCATAACGCTCTTGAGATATCGTATTTTTTTGATATAGTCTCTCGAGGGTTGAAAATTGTTTTTTAAGATTATCTAATTCTAGTTCCAGATTCAATATTTTTTTCTCAATATCCTCGTGTTCAATATTTTTATTGATTGGATTTAATGCATTATTTACTTGCGTTTCTTCTGGTATTTTTCCAGAATCTTTAATATTTTGCTGATTATTTATTGAAAAAGTAGACAAATTTTTTGATTCTTGAATTGTAGTTGTACACGCAAAATTATTATCATTACTAATCCATGTAGTATTTGGAACAGTAATTGACTGCAGTAGTTCTGCATCCATTGGTTTAATTTTTGCTTTTAGTTGTGTGATCGTATTTAATTTAGGATTTGACTCTAATTTCACTTTTGGAATTTCTATAACATCAGATAATTGCTTAATTTCATTAGATTTTTCTCTCTTTTCTTTATTATTTTCTAAATTTTCAGAAATTTTCGATTTTATCCATTTTGCTCTTTCTAAAAACTCATATGCTATTTTAGAATCTCCTAAGTCTATACAATTTTTCGCAATTTTTTCAAATATTAAAATAGCAGTTTGGAATTCTTGATTAATTAAAGCATTTTCTGCAGCTTCAACTAATTTATCACGATCTAGTAGTGGACGTATTAAAGGAGATATTTCTGTAGAGATCCCTAATGTTTGTGCTACTATTTCTATCATTTTTGCACGATTATTTGGGTCAATTGCAATCATACCATGTGTATTAATACCTAAAAGGGTTTCAATTTCTTCTGCTGTTAATACATCTGGTAAATCTTGTTTATTTGCAACTACACACAATTTAGCAGTAGGAACCTTCTCATTTGTTAGTCTTATGAAAAATTTTGATTTTTCAATATTTTTCAGACTAGAATCTGTAATAATTAATACTGCATCAGCATCTTTAACGAACTTTGGCCAAAGAAACGCAAATTGTTCTTGACCTGCAAAATCCCATAAATTAAAATGCAATTTTCCTATTTTTATTGTATATATATCACCAGTTATAGTCGGGTTATGAACTTTCGGTATTTCATCTGCTCTTATTAGCTTCGTAATGGTAGTTTTTCCTACTCCACTAAACCCTACTAAGGCGATTTTTGGTCTTAAATCCTTATGAATAAGATCTGTAATAGGATTTAATGGTTCAAAAATTGATGGATCAATTGCAGTATCAATGATTTTTCTAGAAAATAATTCTTGAAATTCGTCTTTTAACCTTTTTAATTGAGTTTTAATCAACTCATTATTATCCATAGGATCACTTACAAGAACAAACAATAATTTCATTTCTTTAATTGAAGCGTATGAAATTTTAAATCCCATTAAATCAGGTAAAATTCCGTCAATTTCATCTGGACTTGACTCAATTGATCTACAGAATGTAAATAAAATAGGAGATAAATTTTCCCATGAAATAGCTTTTCCGAATTGCCTCCAATATAATAGGTCTAAACCTCTAAGAATATGTATTTCTCTTAACATAGTGTTAAATCAAATCCATTACTTCTAGCCTTGTCTTTTATAAATGAAACATTAGTCTTTAATCACTATGTCGGATAGAATTGACATTTCGAATTTAAAAATGATGGATAATTAAACACTATAACTAAAATGAGGAGTTTATTTAATGCCCATTGGAATGCTTGTTTTTACTTGGGACGACAGAATCGGAGCAGACATAAAAGCGAAAATTCCAAAAGATTTAGAGATACCAGAACAGACTATAAAGCAGATTTATTCCTCTCACTTTCTTGAAGAAAGTGGCGGGTTTTTATCCTTAATCATTGGAGCTTTGAATGTAGCAAGTTATTATACGGGTTCAGAGCTCAGTTATTTCATATCTTTATTATTAACAATAGAAGAAGATCCTGATGATTATGAAGATGCAATAATTGATGCTGCACGATTTATCATAACTAATATGGCTAATGAACGATATATAGAGTTATTATCGAATATTTATGAACGAATTTCATTATATCCCTCATTCGAAGAAGAACAAAAGCTTGCACTTGTTTATATCGATGAAGTAAAACGGTTAATTATTGATAGACTAGTGGAAGATGGCAATGCTACAAAAAATGACCTACTAAATTGGTTAAAAGAAAAATTAAATGTTGAATATCTTAATATTGATGGCATTCTTAATTCCTTAGTTAAATTAGGTCTCATAAAAATCGCCTCAGTAAAGGGCTTACCTAGTGAATCTGTATTTTTAACAAATGATGTTTTTATAACACGTATTCCTCCTGGACACATAATAAAACAAGCAAGAGGTAAAAAAATAAGTGACGCCATGAGATCGGAATTTATTTCTAATATGAAGGCATATTTTGAAAGGTATAAACCAACATTGGATGATGAAAAAACTATTTCAGAAATAATAGCTGACATCGATACATACACGATCTTGAATTTACTAAGATTATCCCCAGTTACCCGAAAGGGGTTAGATAAAGTCAAGAAGAAAGTTAAAAATATCGATTTGTCACTAAAAAAAATTTGGTCAGCAGGCATCATTCAAGTATTAAAAGATAAATCAGGTGAGGAATATTTTTTCCTAAAAACAGATATTCGAATAGAAAAATTCTATCCCGAATATATGATTGATATAATTCGAACCAGTTTTAATAATCGAACAGTTGCTAACGCTGTATTAATAGAGCATCTAAAAAATCTCAAAGATACCTATGAAACACAATTTAAAATAAAAAAGAAAAAAAATAAAGAGGAGAAACCAGGTGATTAATATGAAAAGCAGTTCGATTTTTAAAAAAGGACTTCAATTTTGTTTGTTAATTGTATTTATCACTAGTCTTTTTATAGGTTTACATTCAACAAATCGTGACACAAATATTTTTACAAATACTCCCGAAAATTCCCGACACCCCATGGAATTCACAAATCCAATTACCATTTCAAAATCTTTACCTAGAGCAGAGTGGTGGAATACCTCATTTCAATATAGAAAACAAATTAATATTACAAACCAATATGATTATGATTTAAATAATTTTAAAATATCGTTTCAATTTAATTACAGCCAACTGGTTAGCCTGGGAAAAATGCAAAATGATTTAGAAGATATAAGAATCGTTGAAAACGGAACATTATTAAGATATTATTATATAAAAAATTCACCCACAGCTGGTTTAGCAACGGTTTGGTTCGAAACAAACGTTTCTGCCACATCTTCATATTATTATTCATATATGTATTATGGAAATGATACCGTATCCAAAGCTTTAGACTATTATGATGATGAATATTTTGGAATGTTATGGTATGATTTTGAAGATTATAATTCATCAACAGCAAGAGATTTGATGGGTAAAAATAATGGGACTATTTTTGATGTAGGAGATCATGTAAATTATGTTACTGGTCATGCAGGAAATTATGCGTTAGATTTTGATGATACACAGACCGAAGCTTATATTAGTATTCCTAATGATGCAATAAATGGAATATATAATTTTACCATTTGTTTTTGGGCCACTGCTGGACATAGTGGAGAATATTTAATTTCGGGCTCATACGCAGGAAATCATAACTATATGTTAATGAGGTCCCCTACAGCAGCAGGTTGGCACTTTTATATCTGGATGAGAAATGGAACAACTCCCCATATTTATACGGATTTAGTTCGAACAGATGGGCTTATATATTCCAATCCAGGTAATCCCGTTTATATAAGTCCTGGTGGATTAATATGGGCACAAGAACAAGATTCATTAGGAGGCTCGTTTGATCCAAACCAAGCTTTTTCAGGTTCCATCGATGATATCAAGTTTTTTAACCATGATCTATCCTATACAGAATTAATTTGGTTATTTAATAATTATACTTTGGATATTTCACTTTTAGGAGAAGAGGTGGCTAGCACTGAGTTTACAGTATTTGTCAAAGATATTGAAGGTAATTCCGTTCCTGGAGCGGAGGTTAATATATATAATCAATCTGATATCTTGTATCTTCCTGTATTTGGTTATTTTACGAAAAATACCACCTCAAGTGGAAGCGTAACTTTTGAGGGTGTTCCATTTGGAATGTATAACATAACCGTTAATTATACTTCTACCGAAGGTTTAACCGAAATTGTTAATATTTCTTTAAATGTACAAATGAATGAAGTACAGCAAAATTTTACTATCAACACAATACTTTGGACAATTAATTTTAACATTACTGATATTGATTATCAACCAATGGAAACAGGTTGGGTTATAGTAAAGAATTTTACGAGTGGTCAAACAATTTCAAATATAACTGTAAACAGTTCTGGAATAGCAATATTTAGATGGTTAAATCACACGGTAAATTGGACCGGGTTTACTAATATATATAATGTTATTGGTTATAATTATTCTGTATTTTACAATAATTCATTATATAATGGACATCCGTTATTAGTCAATGAAAGTATGGTACCAAATATCATCTATTTTCATCAAAACCTTGTTTTTATAATTACTAATCTAACAACATTAAATTTTTTATTGTATTCTAAAGATACATCTGAAATTTTAAATGGTGCAACTATTTTTATTTTTAGAGATAATAACACAGATAATCATGTTGTAAATTTATCTGCACCATTAGGTATTGCAACTTTTCGATGGGTTAAAAGAGAAGCACCAGAAAATTATACTATGCGTATTTGGTTTTATTCATATAAAGAATTCAATGTATCTGAATCGTTAGATGATTTAGCATATTTTTATAACTTTACATTAACTGCAAAGAAAAATCTAACTTTTTATGTTGCAGTAAATCCAGCAAACTTTAAAACTGAACTAATTTCAATGAATCCCAGTCCTCTAATTGTTACATATATAAGCTATGATATAGAATTTTACGTTTTATTTAATATTACATCAAATCCAGGAGGAACAAATGGAACTGCATGGGCAGATTCTGTAGTATGGACTCTGAAAAGAGGAACTACAATTCTTAATTCTGGATCCTTTGAAAGGATAGAAAATTCTCAATATGATAGGGGCCTATACTTTCTTAAATTAAATACAATTGATGAAGGTATTATAGACACTTCAAAAATATATATACTTCAAGTTAGAGCCTCAAAAAGTGGTTTTGGTGAACCTCAAAATCTTTATTATACTCTATCTGTAAATGAGCTTCCCACTCAATTTAGCGCTGATAGGAGTCTTGATATTCCAATAGGTAAATATTGGAAACAGAATTTAACTGTGTTGTTCAACTATCAAGGTGTAATTTTAGAAGAAATTGAAATTCAAGATTCTTATCCAATAATTACTAATCATAGCGGAAGTGTAAACTTAGAGCCATATATTACATCCTTTACAAACCATTGGAATTTGACTGGTTTATTTTTTAATTTTTCAGCCATAAATACGTCTTCAGTGTTACTTCAATGGCCTGAATTTATAAAAATGAATGTTACATATGGTTCTAATAAGTATGAAGTTATTAATGGAATCAATCCAGGTTTTGGATACGTAAATATAACAAAAGAAAATTTGAATTTGTATCAAAATTCATATCAATTTGGGGTTGAAGGAAATGGACTAAGCAATTATTCTGTTCAAGTTACTGCATATTTTGAACGATATTTTACTAGTTCTAAAACAATCAATTCCAATGATTCAAAAACTCAAGGAACTCTTACGATCGATGGTCCTAATGATTACAGAAATCTTGTGTACATTAAATTTGAGATCTTCGATATCAAAAATACTAGTGATTTCATCGTTAATGCATCCGATGTTCTGATGAACATCACTATCCCTGGATATGGTGATACTTTAAACGTTATGGATACGGGGACTAATGGACAAGGTGTCCTTGAATTATCTAATTATACTATTATTCCAATTAATTCTAGGTTTAATTTTACTATTAATAGCACTGAAATGAAAAGTTATTCAATTAATATAACATCAGGTTTTGAGTCAACTTTTAAAAAACAAGATAATTTAGAAAGCACACAAACTAGTCAATTCTATACTATATTATACGCAAGTAGCACTATTAATGTAACAGAACCAGTTGATTCTTGGAATCTAACAAGACTTTTAATTGAATTTACTAATCTAAATGAAACGTCAATAAACAAGACTTTTTATCCCAGTCAAGCCAATATGAGTGTATGGCATAATGGAATAAACTACATCGTATTAGATGGCGAAGTAAATGGTTCTGGATATGTAATCATTCCACTTATAAATGAAAATGGGAATAAGACTTTAGTTTTTACAATAACTACTAATCTTTCAACTTTATTTACATATGATGCACAATTTCAAAGGTCATTTAAATATCAAGAACTCCTACCCCTCTCAGATGCAGATGTATCTTGGCAATATTCGACACTATCTGGCGATATTTCGGAAATTTCTGCTGGGAACTATAATTTTACTTTAAATACAAGTGTTTTTTTACCTACATCTGAAACAAAGTTGATTCATATAGTAGCTACTAAAGAATTTTACCAAACAAATTCTAGTTCATATGTTAAACTCATTTTAAATGAGAGAGTTACTTTATTAAACAGCAGTAGACGTAATTTTTACGAAATTCAATTTTATGCATTACAAAGTGCTTTAATTTCATTTAATTACACAGATGAATTATCAGGCAACACCTTAAAATCCGATGCTTTGGGAAATGTAAGTGCTACTTTTTCCTGGTATGACTTAAATGATCCAAATAATGTATATAATGGAAATTTGACTGAAGTTGGTAACTATTTCGTACTTGATTTTGACACCGACTTAAAAAAAATAGGTAAATACGTCATTGCAGTCAATATAAAACGTGATAATTATTCCCAACCTACTATATTGCTATTTTTAAGTATCCAACAAAGACCAATAAAAATAAATCTAGTTCCACCAGTTATAACATTACCGCAAAAAACTGCAAGTATGATTTTTATAACATTAGAAGACGAAATTTCAGGAAATACGCTAACAGGATTTGAAGTTAATTATTTTATTGACGGTATACCTATGGGTTCCTTGATTGATCAAGGGGATGGTAATTACATGCTTCCTGTTACAGCTGCGACTTTGGCTGTAGGTGGGCATTATATTCTCATATCAATGGAACATGATAATTATACGATGCCTATTTCAGCAGTAAGTTTAACCGTGACCTATGAACAAATATTTGGAATTGATGCTCCAATTTTTTACACAATAATAATTGCTGTAGCAGTTGTTATCGCTGCGTTGTCAATTTATACGGCAATAAAATCTGCTAGAATCCCATATGTGATTAAAAAAATCGATGAAACTATAAAATTTATTGAAAAAGGTAAAGATAAAATTAATAGTCCGATAATGAAATCAAAAGAACTTATCTTTTTAGAGAAATTTGGCAGTGATTGGCAAGTATTATCCTTAGAACCACCAATAAAACCAATAAAGGTAAGAGATGAAACAATCGAAGAATTTAAGGATCTCTTATACAGCATGAAAGGTATTAAAATGACAATAAAGGAAATTGAGAATCTTAAATTAAAATTGAGAAAAATCTCAGAAAATGAAGCCACAATTCTCCTTCAATCTATGGGTATTCCGCCAGATGCTAGCGAAAAACTAATTAAATTAGCAAAAAATAATACACGAGGTTAATATATGAGTGAATTTGACTTTTTATTTAAAATTATTATTGTTGGCGATGGTTTAGTAGGTAAGACTGCAATTCTCACACGTTTTATTGAGAATCGATTTGAAGAGCACTATGCTATGACAAGAGGAGTGGACTTTGCTACAAAAATTATAAATACTAAAGGATATAAAGTAAATCTTCAAGTTTGGGATACTGGTGGTCAAGAAATATTCTCCCATATTCGCCCACTTTTTTATAAAGGTGCGGCAGCATCCATTAATGTGTTTGATTTAGCCAATCGTGAGAGTTTTGAAAACCTTCCTAAATGGATTGAGGAAGTTAAAAAAAAGTGTGGTGATATTCCTTTTATACTTGTTGGTAATAAATCCGACTTATCCAATCGAGCTATGGAAAATAAAGAAATAAATGATTTCTCTAAAAAAATGGGGATGAATTATCTAGAAACTTCCGCTAAAACTGGAAGTAATGTTTATGACTTATTTACCAAATTAAGTGAAATGCTTCTAAATTCCGAAATAATTATATTAAAGAGGAAATCCCGTGATTAATAGCATTCACATTATTTTAAATTCGGGGATACTAATTTTTAATAAATCATTTAAGGAGGAGGTATCATTTTTTAATTCTAAAGAATTTCTAATATCCGGATTATTTACTGCAATAAAACAATTAGTTCATGAAACATTAAAAGATGATTTGCAGGAATTAATACTTCAAAATCAAAAAATTTTCTTTACTTTTCATGAAAACTATTTCATCGTTCTTATTACACGATTTGATGCAGATAGTGAAAATATTAAAGAAATTTTAGCTGAAATAGATCAAAATTTTTCTGAAAAATACGATTTAAGTGATTATAAGGGAAGTATTGATGAATATTTTGATTTTGAACACATTGTAATTGGTATAATTGAAAAATATAAAACAAAAGAAATGAAATTAGCTGAAATCTATCAAAATATTATTAGTAAAAATATCAAATTATCAAAATTAAAAAAAAAGAGGTTTAATCAATGAATGAAAGTACAAAATTAGCCATTATAGGATTATCAAAAGCTGGTAAAACGTCAATTTATAGGCGTTGTTTTGAAAGACATAACCTTAAAGATATTGAACAAACACCTCCAACCATTATGATTGCCCAAAATTTAATTAATCTAGGACATATTTCGAAAGGAATTAGTATATGGGATTTCGGAGGTCAAAAAACATTTCGAGACGCATATTTGCTTAATCCAGATTATTTTTCTCACACAAAGATAATTCTCTTTGTTGTAGATATATTAGCAAATGGTGATTTTTCAGAGGAAAAAGAATACTTCAGTTCTATCATAAAAATTTTTGAAGATTTAAAAATTGAAAGAAATCTAGAAAAACCAAAGATTTTTGTATTTTTACATAAGTGTGATCCTGATAAAAAAAATAAAAATAATGAGCAAATTGCCAAAAGTATAATAGAAATGTCCCAAATTTTTGGTAGTGAAGTTCCTTATTTTATGACTTCGATCTATGATGATTCTGCATGTAGATCATTAAATAATATCTTATTTTTCTCCCTTCCAGAAGAAATTATTAACCAAGTTTTTATGAGAGAATTCTTTGATGATATTAAAAAGGTAATTTCAGAAAAAATCAAGGAAACTCCTCAGCTCCAAATAACTGAAGTTTCTAAAGTTTTTGGAGATTTATTGGGGAGGAAATTGCATGATTTATGGATTAACGCACCTTTAGAAAAAATTGAGGAGGTAGAAAGTAAATCATTAAAATCTATAATAACTGTTAGTGAAAAAGATCATAATTACTTTAAAATGAGATGTCCTTATTATAATATTGAAAAAAAATGTTCCGAAGAAGATTGCATAATAGTCCATGGCTTTATTGCCGGAATTTTGACCTCATTAAATTTGAGTAAAAGAAGTCTGAATATCAAACGAATTGAAGAAAATGGTGATTGCTATTTTATTTTTTAGTATTTTTACTTTATTTTGTACCTGAAAATAAATAAAAAGCTAAAAAAGAGTAGAAATGATTCTATGAATATTTTAAAATAGAATAAAAATAGAATTGATTAAAAAAGGGAGCATTGTGGATAAAGAAATAATTAATGGTCTGATTTACACGAAATTCGATCCCAGAATTGGACCAAAAGCATTCATCTCGGTTCCCGCAGATCTGTCTGAAGAGATAAAATCTCTAATTAGTGTAAAATCGCTTACAATATTTTCTGGGGAAAAAGATGCCATTCCAAAATCATTAGCCATGATTCCATTTCCCTCCTTGGATATGAAAGGGTTGACCAAATGTTTGAGAATAGTAGACGAAACACAAAGAGGGGGAATTATCGACTGCGCAATTACATTAATTTTTGATGAAGGTAATGATATCATATTTTATAAATATATGAAGAATTTTGAGGCAATTTTTAAAGAAGCTACAGATAATATAATTAAATTAGAAGATTTAAAAGCAGATAAAGTAAAAATTTCGAAACAAATTGATAAATTATATATTGATTTAATTAAAATTTTAAATGAATTACGTGATGGAGAAATTTTATCTCAAGAGAAAGAAGTTCTAAAAAAAATTATCAATGAAGAAAATGTAAATAATTATAGATTTAAAATAATAGTTTGTGGGGATATTTCAGTAGGAAAAACTTCAATCGTTATGTCTTTTACTGATAACATTTTTGCAAGATCATACAAACCAACTATAGGAGTCAATGTTTGTGAAAAACAAGTTCTTTATGAAAATAATAAAATTCAATTTTTAATATGGGATATTGCAGGACATAGCAGATTTGAAACAATGAGAAAACATTTCTATATAGGTACAAATGGAATATTTTTGGTATTTGACTTGACAAACATTGAATCTTTTCATAATCTTTCTGTTTGGTACCAAGATATTAAAAAACATATAAAAAATAATATCCATGGAATAATAATTGGAAACAAGAAAGATTTGAAGGATCAAAGAAAATTAAAAAAGGAAGAAATATTACAGTACGCAAAAAAGATAAATTTTGAATATATAGAAACTTCAGCATTAACTGGAGAAAATATTGAGGAAGCTTTTAGTAAAATTGGTAAAGAATTGTCCAAATTTTCTTAATGAAAAAAATAAAAAATATTTATATTGTTTTCTATTCTGCTTTTCGTAATTTAAGTACAGATTTTAGTTCATCCTTTAATTCCGATCTTATAGTCTTAACTTGTCCTAAATCATCCAAACTTCTGATAACTTCATATTTATTTCTTGCAATTGCTGATTTATTTTGCATTACCCCTTTCATATTATCAACCCATTCTCTAATATTTTCAACTAACCCCTCTAAATTAATAAAACGTTCTTCAATAGAAGCACTTAAATTAATTATTATATTCAAAACACGCTCTATTGAATTTCCCAAGTGTTTAGTTATATCCTCTTTTTCTTCTAATGGTGGTTTTAGACAATTTCGAATTTCAGAAATTACATTCTTATTTGCTCCCAAATAATTATAAATGCTGTATGTAGACATTTCATATTTTAAATCCGTTTTTTCAAACAGTCCAACAATTTGCGTTGCTAATTTTTGAATAGAGTCTTGTATTTCCTTATTCTCTTTAATATCTGGGTCAACTTTATGTAACAATATTAAAAATTCTGGATTTTCTTTAAAATCAATAATTGTTTTTAAAATATCTTCTAAATATTTTATAGCGCTTGAATATTTCTCAGGTTCTTGAATATCTATTACGAAAATTAAAAGATCAATATTCGTAAAATATTTTTCAGCATTTTGGAGATATTCATTTCGAAATTGTATTTGACCACCCATATCCCAAAAAATTAGATCACTATCTAATTTATTGATTTTAACCCTTTCTACTCCCATTGTAGGTGGTAATTTACGAAGAATGTCAAGCTTAACATTATCTTGTAAAAAGTGTAAAAGGGTGGTTTTTCCTGCATTATCCAATCCGACAATTAAGATTTTCTTTAGATCATAAATCTCTTGAACTTTTTCGGATTCTTCTTCTTTTTCAATTCCTTCGGTCTCCTTTGGCTCAGGGGCTCTAAGCGCGTTTATTTTCTTTGCAATATAAACCCATTTACTAAATCGATATTTTTTAATGCCCAAAGTCCTCAATTTTAAAATTTCATCATGTTTTACTTGTTTATCTGATAATTCTGCAATAGTTGAAATATCTAAAACTTTTTGTAGATTTTGGAATGTTTTTTTACCAATTCCCTTAATGTGTGTTAAATCTAAATCCTTAAGTTCCTCTAAATTCGAAATTTCCTTGGGTATATCTATTACTTCTTTTATATTATATGGTACTGATTTTATAATTTAAATCACCTCTTATTCTTATTTTCAGCCGAATTTTAATAGCGAGCCCAATTCTTCAAATACCTCTCTAATATTCCTATTTAATAAAGCAGAAGTCTCAAAAAATGCTTTAGCCCTTATTTTCTTTTGAAGTTCTTTGCCTTCTTCATATGAAACTTGTCGTTCCCCATCTAAATCTGCTTTATTTCCCACAAGAATGAATGGTATTTTTTTCTTCAAACTTTTTCTAATATCCTCTTCCCAATTCATAATATCCTCATAAGTATAACTACGAGTAACATCATAAATTAAAATACAACCATCAGTTTGAGTATAGTATTTATTCCAAGACTCTCTTAAAAGAATTTGTCCTCCTAGATCCCAGATTCTTAATCCTATTTTATTTTTTTTCACATCAATTATTTTATAACCAACATTTACAACTAACGTAGGACGATACGAAACATCAACCAGCTCTCCCGTAATTGCTCTAAAACAGGTAGTTTTTCCTACTGCATCAGAACCAAGCAAGAGAATTTTATATTCTTTCATATTTCATCACCTTTATTTTTGAATATGATCTGTGATTTTCAAGATAAGATTTTCAATCTGAATAAGACGTTTATCAATAGTCTTGATAAAATTGTTAAAAATATTTAAAAAAACATCAAATCTATCCTCAAAAGATCCAATTTGGACTGGATATGGATTATTAAGCTCAGGATTTTCGTGGTTTATTTTAAAATAATCCTCAAATTCCTCTTTTGTTTTAATTATATCTATCCTACTTCCCAAAATATTATAAAAAAATTCAATAAGTGGTAATTTGAAGACTCTACCATTCTCAGTTTTATTTAACAATAGTATTGCCATATCTTTACTATTTTCACCACCAAAAAAAGAAGCTATATTGAAATCTTCAGAACTATAAACGGAAAACCTTGGAATGATCATATTTCCTAAAGTTTGACTTGAATATATGCACATAATATCTTTTATGCTTACTTCTAATGTTTCCGGATATTGCCAGTCCACCAATATCCCTGTTCTATCATTCCATTTAATCCATATAATTCCTTTAGGAATAAGAACACCCCTTTTGAATCGATTTTATGATTTTTGTAGAATTTGTATACACCATTTTCTCTTTTTTAAGAGTGAAAGATAAATGAAAGTGATTGAATGAATTGATGAATTTAAAGAAAGGTGTATATCCTTTGAATTTGAAATCCTTTAAATCTGAACCATTGGAGTTGATAAAATCTCTGAGATAACTTTCCAATATTTTTTTACATCCCAATCTTTTCCTTCCTTTATAATATTTGAAATTTCTTTATATATTTTCCGTATTTTTAAAGATTCAAAATAATTTATCTTTGGGGCAATTACTGTTAGCATGAAACGTCTATATCCTCCTCTTACATCCTCATCCAGGATTGAATCGAAATAAATGTATCCATCTCTATGGATATTTTCTATATTTAACAAAATCCCCTGAGCTGTATTAAGATTTTCTTGCCCATAGATAGATGCAGTGGCAATGAATAACTGAGGACCAACACTTTGAATCGTAAGTTTAATTTCCATCTCCATGGGATAAAATGACATCAATTGAGGACCAACTTTTTCATCCCATAAAAAATAAGATAATGAAACTTCATCTTTTTCTTCCTCTGTTATAGAAGGTGCCAAATCTATTTTCAATGAAGTAAGAGTTTTACTTATTTCTTTAATTATGGACTTAACTTTATTATTACGGTTAATTTTTCCCTTAATACTCGCAAGAAGGTCTTCTTCTTTAAAGGGTTTTGTTATGTAATCATCTACCCCAAGTATTTTTCCAAGACGAATATCATCTGGTGTGGAGCGAGCAGTTAGAAATATAAAGGGTATGTTACTCCAAATTGGATTTTCAGCAACTTTCTTAAAAAAATCATAACCATTCATTTCAGGCATCATTATATCGCTAATTATAATGTCAGGAAGCTTTTGTAAACCGTTAAGAATCTTAATGGCATTATTTCCATTTTTAGCGGTAATAACTTTAAAATTATTAAATTCTAATGTCATTTTCAAGTTCGCCAATATTCCAATATTATCTTCAACAACCATTATCAGAGATTTCAACTTCATTCACCAGTTTTTCATTTTATTATTGATTTGAACTAAGTTTTTATACTCTCACTTTGAATTTCTTTAAATCGAGGTAGAAATACGAAAAATGTCGAACCTTTACCGTACTCACTCTCTACAAATATATCTCCTTTATGTAATCGAGTTAAATCACGTGCGATAGGAAGTCCTAATCCTGTTCCAGGAATATCATTTACATCTTCAGATCTGAAAAATCGATCAAATAAAAATGGTAAATCTTTTTCATGTATACCTCTTCCAAAATCGGAAAATCGAACTAAAACTCCATCATTTTTATGTTTATTATATTCACCTTTATAATGGTCTATTACATCTATTTTTATTTTAGTTTTTTCATCAGAGTACTTTATAGCATTATCGATAATAATTCTAAAGACTTGTCCAATTCTTTTTGAATCTCCATATAATAATATCTGTTCATTTCCTTCAACTTCTATAGAAATTTCTTTTGCAGATCGATTAGGTTCCATTTGCATTAAAATATCATTAAGCACCTCTAAAGGTTGGTATTGGGACCATTCGATTTCTAATCTTTTTTCATCTATCCGAGATACTAGAAGAAGATCATTTACTAACTCCTCCAACACTTTAGCATTCTGAGACATCAGAGATAATAGTAATTCTTGCTGCCCTTTTGATATATTACTTTCATACTTTTTTAAATTATGGAGCGATTGAATGATTACTGTTATCGGTGTGCGTAATTCATGAGAAACGGTAGAAACAAATTGTTTCCGCATATTATCAAAATTAACAAATGGTGAAACGTCACGAACTTCAATTATCGCCCCAAGAGAGGATTTATCGTGAAAACTATTGCCCGTAGAAACGAACTGTAGATGCAATCCTTCCTTTGGTTCAATAGTCACTATTTTAGGTTTTCCTACTAAAAATAATTCTTTTATCTTCTCATCAAAGGTATTCTGTGGTTCAAAATAATAATCAAATACATTAGGCATCTGCTGATTAAAAATTCTTTGATAATAATCTTTTAAGGTCCTGTTAACTAATGCTAAATTTCCGTCACTATCCAGAACTAATATCCCGTCAGAAATTGTGTTGATAATATATTCAATACGTCTTTTCTCTTCAGCCAAACTCCAAGTCTTTTCTATAACTTGTTCGGCTAAAGAATCTCTAGCTTTAGCAAGCTCCCTAATTGCCTCCTTCCTTTCAGTAATATCTATAAACGATCCCATCATACAGATAGGCTTACCATTTTTATCCATTACAGTACTGACGGAAAGTTGGACATCAAAGAATGAATTATCTTTTCTTTTAGCAATTAATTCACCGATCCAACTTCCTTCTTTGCGAAGTTTTTCTATTATCATTTGACCGATGTCTTCATTTTGCCAAAATTCTAAAGCAGATTTTCCTAATAATTCTTCTTTATCATCATAACCCCACATTTTAAGAAAGGAATTATTCACATATGTTAAAACACCACTAAGATCAGTAATGGCAATGGCATTAATAGACGATGCTATGGCGCTATCCTTTATTTTCAATTCCTTTTCTACCCGCTTTCTCTCAGTGATGTCCCTAGATATTTGAATTCCCTTTAATTTACCATCTATATCTATAAATGTCCTACCTTTTGTTCCAAACCAGATATAACTACCATTTTTATGCTTGATTCGTAACTCCGCATTTGCATTACCCTTATTTAGACCATTTGCTAGACCTCGATATGCTTGATCAAGATCATTTGGATGAACAAAATCTAAGCTAACCTTTCCTATCAACTCCTCTTTTGAATAACCCATTAATTTTTTATGAATTTTTTCGTTAATATATTCGAATTCAAATTTGTCATTAATAATCATAATTAGATCATTTGCGTTTTCTGTTATAAGTCGATATTTTTCTTCAGATTCTTCTAGTTTTTCCTTAGCTTTCATTTTTTCCGAAATATCATCATACACAGCAACAATTTCTCCAGTAGATAATTTATATACGAAGTTTTCTCGCCAACCTTCAATTCTACAATCTTTGTAAAATGAAATAGGAAGGTGTTCTGGAGTCCCAGTTTTCCAGACTCTTTTGAAAACATCAAATAAACCAAATTCTTCTATACCAGGAAAAACATCCATTACAGATTTTCCTATTACTTGTTCTTTTTTTATGTTTTCAATTCTCTCAGCAGCTCTATTAAAATCTTTAAAAATAAAATTCTCTCCATCATTAATAGATTCATAAACTGCAACCCCACTACTCATATTTTCTATAATATTTCGATATTTTTCCTCTGATTCTTTTAACTCTTTTTTTAAGCTTTGTTTCTTTAAAGCGTCGTTTATTTTATAGATTATTTCTTTCATATGTGTAGGTTTAACAAAATAACCATCAGCACCTTCATCAAGAGCATTTATAGCATTTTCTATTGTGGCATTACCAGTTACTATCATACAAACCATATCGGGATGGATTTCTTTGAAATTTTTGAGAATTTCTATCCCATTCATGTCAGGAAGTTTTAAATCAATTATTGCTGCATTAAAATATTGATTCTTTACTTTTTCAATAGCGATTCTTCCTGTATTAGCGATTCCGACTTCATAATCTATCTCCTCAAAAATAGAACAAATTGTTTCACATATCCCCTCATCATCATCCACAATTAGTATTTTTTTTGAGTTAATGCTAATCACTCCTTTATCTTTCAAAAGAAATCTCATTCTTTATCATTATTTTTTAGTTTCTTTATGGTTTGATTCATAAAATTTATTATTTTTTCAATATCAAATGGTTTGTAAAGAATTCCATCGACTCCTAGATCTAGAGCTTCTTTGATAAGCTCTTCTACCGAATAGGCTGTCATCATAACAATCTTAATAAATGGTCTTATATTTCTTACCCGCTTTAACGTCTCCACTCCGTCAATACCAGGCATCTTGATATCCAAAAAAGCCAGATCATAAAACTTCTCACCAATCAACTCTATAGCTTGATAACCATCATTAGCAACATCTACATCAATATTGAAATCCTCAAAAATATCCTTCATAGTTTCACTTATTCCAATATCGTCATCAACGATAAGTACATTAATTTTAACTGTCATTTCATATTCTCCTTTTTTCCAAATGGTATTCTAATAGTAATTGTTGTTCCTATATCTGATTCACTTTCGACTCCTATCTCACCTTCATGTAATTCAATGATATTCTTGACTAAAGTTAATCCCAGTCCAATTCCATAGATTTTAGTACTAAAAAGTGGGTTGAATATTTTGTATAAGTTTATTTTCGGGATACCCATACCCGAGTCTTTGAATATTATTTCGACTAATGAATCATTTTTTTTGGTTTTTATCCCCAAATTTCCTCCGTTTGGCATAGCCTCAACAGAATTTTTAATAATATTTTGAAATACTTGATGAATTAAAAGTCTATCGATTTCTATTAACGGAAGACTATAATCCAAATTTAATTTTAATGCAATATTAGTAGGAAATTCGTAATCTTCTAAAAATTCTTTAATTAAGAGATTAATATCTCCCATTTCAAGATTTAATTTATTTAAGCTTGTTAAATTAAGTAAATGGGTTACTAATTTATTAGACCTTTCAACCTCCTTTTGCATCATTTTAAGATGTTTTCTAATTTTTTCATCCGAATTTTTAAGTCTTAAAGTTAGGTAATAGATGGAATTATTAATTACTCCAAGAGGATTTCTAATTTCATGCCCAATTTTCTCTGCAAGAATTCCTAAAGTTGCTAATTTCTCCTTATATACATAGTCTTCAAAAAATGTTTCAAGTTTTTGGCTATGATATAATAATTCAAGGTGAGTTTCAACAAGCTCCTTGAACTTTCGAATTAACTTTTCATATTTTTTAGTATAACTATTCTCTTTTAAATCAAGTACACAGATAGTGCCAAACACTTCTTCATCAGGCCAGAACAATGGAAAACCTAAATAGGAAATCATTCCTAGTTTAATGTCTGGATTATTATTCCAAACCTCATTTTTTAAAGCATTGGAAATTAATAACTTCTTTTTAGTCTTAATTACTGTCTCACAATAAAGTCCCGCTAAAAGTTCCTTATTTCCTACCTTATATGGATTATTGGCTGTTTCGCTGGAGCAAAAAACTTTAATGTAAGGTTGTTCAACTTTCATTATTAATGCTGCTGGGACTTGAATGATTTCTGCTAAAATATTTACAATTTCCTGCCATTTTTCAATTATTTTGTTATATATGATTATATTTTCTTTATTGAACAGCTTATTTGACAGTGTTTTGTTCCTATCTATAATAATTTCATTTTTATTAGTTATATCACTTTTAGCTTTTATTCTTCAACCCCCCTTCAATCATATTTGGTAATTTAATTATAAAAGTCGTTCCTACTCCAACTTTGCTTTCGAATTCTATTGTACCTTTATGTAACTCAATTATATCTTTCACAATTGGCAAACCCAATCCAATCCCTTTAGCTTTAGTACTAAAAAGTGGTTCAAATATCTTTTGATAATTTTCTTCTGGAATCCCTACCCCTGTATCTTCAAAATATAATTCTATCATATTATCAATTTTTTTCGTTTTAATAACAATAATACCACCTTTTGGCATAGCTTGGATTGAATTGGTGATTAAATTCTGAAAAACTTGTTGTAATTTAATCGGATCTATGAGACATTTTGGCAATTTTGAATCTAAATCTAATTCTATAATTATCGATGCAGGAACATTAATGTTTGAAAGAGTTGCCTTAATTAATGAATTAATATCTCTCATTTCAAGGATTGGTGAACTTACTCTAGCAAAATCAAGTAAATCCTTTAAGATCCTGTTAGACTTCTCCACTTCTCTTTGTAATATATTAAGATGTTTCCTGACTTTTTTGTCACCATTTTTAAATCTCATATTTATAAAATAAATTGAATTACTGATTACTCCCAGAGGATTACGAAGTTCGTGACCTACACTTCCTGCAAGTTTTCCCACGGCAGCTAATTTTTCCTTACGTATCAATTCTTTTTGAGCTTCCTTAAGTTCTTTTGTTCTTTCTTCTATTTTTGTCTCTAATTCTTCATTAAGAAGACGAAGTGCCACTTCCATGTTCTTCCTTTCTGTTATATCCCGCAAAGAAGCAATACACGCCCTCTCACCCTTCCAACCCGTCTTAACTACCCTCATCTCTACTATCTTGGTCTCACCTTTTCTACTAACAACATTTATTTCGGTATTTTCTCCTACTACAACCGGAAAACCGAATAGTTCTCCTATTAGATTTTCCCTATTACGATCAAAAAGGGATTCTGAAGCAGGATTAGCAAAAAGAACTACTCCATTTTTATCTACAACTACAACGCCATCTGAGTTTTTTTCAATGAGAGTTCGGAATTTATCTTCACTTTGTCTTAGTCTATGTTCAAGTTGTTTACGCTCGATAGATCGTATCAAAGTCGGTTTTAATAAATATTCAATAAAATTTTCTTTGATTAAATAATCTTGTGCTCCTTCTTTTAATGCTCTAAATCCTAATTTTTCATCATCTAGAGCTGTCAATATTATTATTGGTATATTCGGAGCATAATTATAGGTCTTTTTAAATGTTTCAAATCCATAACTATCTGGAAGAGTAAGGTCTAGTATAATTACATCAATATCGCTATTGGCTAAAATTTTAAAAGCTTCAGATAAATTTGTTTTGTGGGTTAATTGAAAAAAATCCTCGTCAACTGATAATAATTCCTTTATTAATCTGGCATCTCCAGGATTATCTTCAACCAGTAATATCCTAATTAGTCTATCTTCCATTTCTTTTTTTCCATTAATTTTTATTCAATAACCTATATACTTTTTTAAATTAATTCTAAATCTTTCAGATTTACTCATAATTCAAACCATTTATTCAATTCATTTTTTTTATTATTGTCTCTTGAATAATTCATCAATTTTGCCAATTTCCTCCATTTCAATATGAGTTGGACTTCCAGCAATAATCCCGATTACATTTTTGAAAGGGTTACCAATATGTAATCCTTTATTATCAATGATAATTTCACGAATGTCTTTATCATGCATAGAACCACGCATTTTAAGGACTGCTAATCCCCTATGCATTTTTCCGTACATTTCAACATATCTAAGTAAGATAATAAGATCGGTTATTGTGGATATATGCATTTCTGTAATGGAAGTGCCACCCATTAAAGTTGGAGTAGTAGCTGTGAAAAGTCCGGCAATTTCTTTTTGTTTTATAAATGAAGTTATTCCAATTACGAATTCTCGGAAACTTTTTTTTGTAGAAACACGTTCTAAAGCAGACAAGCTATCAATTGCAATGCGTTCTGGCTTAAAATCATTTATAACTCTTTTTAAATTTATTAAATGATCTTCTAAATTAGCACTTTCTGGATATACACAAACAACTTTAAGTTTGCCTTCTTCTTCAAATGGAACAAAATTTATTCCCCAACCTAGTGCATTTCTAAAAAGTTGTTGTCGGCTCTCCTCAAATGCAAAATATATACAATTTTCTCCTCTTTCTAGTCCACCATTTATAAACATTGTAGACATGAGGGTTTTTCCAGTTCCTGTAGCACCTGAAATAAGAATGATTGAATCTCTATAAAATCCACCCCCACACATTTCATCTAATTCTTTTATACCCGAATAAATACGAATATTTGAGGATTCTTGTTTCAACTCAATTGCGGAAAGTGGGATGACTATAATGCCTTCATTTGGTATAATTGTAAAAGGAAATTCTCCCTTTTGATGATAAGTTCCCCGAAATTTCAGAATTTCTACAGTGCGACGACGTTCTTCATCATCCAAAACATTACGTAAAATAACCACATTATCTGTAACAAATTCTTCGACATCCAACCGTGTAACAGAACCATATTCGTCGATTCTCTCTGCTGTTAAAATAGATGTGACTTTTAATTTTTTTAAAGTTGAAGCTAATCTAAATATTTCATCCCGTACAACTGAGTGATCTTTAAACTGAGAAAAAATTGCACCTAAAGAGTCTAAAGAAATTCGTTTTGCGTTAATTTTCTGGATAGCATATGTAATTCTGGATAATAAAGCTTCCAAATCATAATCACCCGTTACAATTTTCTTCATTCCTGGTTCGGGAGATGCATTTACAAATAACCATTTACCATTTCCCTCCCATTTTTCTATATCCCAATCAAAACCTAACATATTTTCGCGGATATCTTCAGGAGTTTCTTCGAAAGTAACAAAAACCCCATTTTCATTTGATTTTATAATTCCCTCTGCAAGAAATTGAGCAGCAAAAACTGTTTTTGCGCTACCTGATGTTCCTGTAACGAGTGTAGTACGAAATTTCGGCAAACCTCCATCAGAAATTATATCAAAACCTGGAATTCCAGTAGGTATTTTTTGAATTTGTTTATTCTTTTTATCTTCCTTCATTTTTTTTCACTCTTATTATCTGTTTTAGCTTGATTTATTAACTCCAAACCTACTAAAACCTTCTCTCTATCAGATAAATCACCAATAATCATTCGAAGTGGAGGAGGTAATTTTTTAATCAAAGTTGGTGTAGCTAATATTTTTTCATCCTCAGCTAATTGTGGACTTTCTAGAACATTAATAATTTTCAATTCATATTTTCCTTTTAAATCGGATTCACATATTTGACATAGATTCGAAATAGCTTTCTGGGACCTTGAACTATCACCTGTTATGTATAATCTTAAAATATATTTTTCCAAATCAATTCACTAAGTTCATTTATTCTGTATTTTATTTCATTTACAATATTTATTCGTTAAACATATCTCTAAATCGCTCAATTTCATCTTTAGTAAAATGTTGTGGAACTCCTGACAAAATACCTGTGATATTTCTAAATGGTTTTCCTATATGCATCCCTTGATTATCAATAGTGAACTCTCGAATTTGTTTATCGTGTATAGATCCTCTCATTTTAAGTACTGTTATACCTCGCCGCATTTCTCCAAACATTTCTACATATCGAAGTAATATAATAGAATCTGTAATAGTTGATATGTGAGTCTCCGTTATAGAAGTGCCACCCATTAATGAAGGAGTAGTAGATGTAAAAAGACCTGCAATTTCTTGATGTTTTATAAACGATGTTATACCAATTACAAACTCACGAAATCCCTTGGGTATCGAAACTCGTTCGAGGGCAGAAAGACTATCCACTGCTATACGATTTGGTTTAAACTCTTGGATGATTTTCCTTATTTTAATAAGATGGTCTTCGAGACCAGCAGTTTCAGGATATTCACAAACAACCTTAATTTTACCAAGTTTCTCCATTTCCTCAAAATTAATTCCCCAACCAATTGCATTTCTAAAAAGTTGTTCTCTACTTTCCTCAAAGGCAAATAATAGACATTTTTCACCATTTTTCGCACCACCAGCAATAAATTCGGTTACCATAAGTGTTTTACCAGTTCCTGTAGCACCTGATACTAGGATAATAGAATCTCGAAAGATTCCGCCACCACACATCCCATCTAAAGTGATATTGCCAGATGAAATGCGTACCTCAGAAGATTTTTGTTTTAATTCAATTGCAGAAAGTGGTATCACTATAATCCCTTGATTCGGAATAATTGTAAAGGGATATTCTCCTTTATTATGAGTTGCACCCCTGAACTTAAGTATCTCCATCGTTCTACGACGTTTTTCTCCTTCTAGAACATTTCTTAGAATTACCACGTTATCTGAAACAAATTCTTCTACACCATAACGAGCAATTTCACCATATTCTTGAATCCTTTCCGCTGTTAAAATAACCGTTACTCTCAATTTCTTAAAAGCTGAAGCAATACGGAAAAGTTCTTTACGAATATTTGTAGTATCAGTGAATTGGGTAAAAATTGCGCTAATTGAATCCATAGCAACTCGTTTTGCTCCAACTTTATTAATGGCATGTTCAATACGAACTAAAAGAGCCCCTAAATTAAATTCTCCGGCTTCAATATTCTCAATTTCTGGAACTGGTGATGCATCTACAAAAACCCATTTTCCATCTTTTTCCCATCTAACTATATCAAAACCTAGACTAATCATATTTCTTCTTATATCATTAGGGGATTCTTCAAAAGTAATAAAAACGCAATTAGCATTAAATTTTTCAATGCCTTTAGCAAGAAATTGTACAGCAAAGACTGTTTTAGCGCTACCTGAAGATCCCGTAACCAATGTTGTACGTTCTTTGGGAAGACCTCCATCGGAAATAATGTCAAACCCTGTTATTCCAGTTTTAATTTTTTCGACTGGTAATAGTTGTTCTATTATCATTTTTTTCACCTCTTTTTTTTTAATCTGTAAAAGTCTCTAAATCAAGTCCTAACAAAACCTTGTCTTTATTAGAGAGATCACCTATGATTCTTCGTATTGGTGGAGGTAGTTCTTTAATTAATGCAGGTGTGGCGATGATTTTCTCATCCTCAGCTAATTGTGGTCTTTCGAGAACATCAATTATCTCGATTTCATATTTATCCTTTAAATTTTCCTCACACATACGACGTAAGTTAATAATTGCTCTCTCAGATTGTGGCGTATGGCCTGTAATGTATAACCTCAACAAAGATTTATTCATAAAATACCTCCATTTAAAGAAATTTTTTTATTTTTTGAAAAGTAATTTTTTAAATTTAATTTAAACGCTAATTTTACCATTTTAATCCTCCATTTGTATTTTAATTCTATTTTCATGTTCTGTCTCAATTTTTTTTGAATGATTTGATTTTCTAAATATATTATTCATAGATTTTTTCCTCGATAATTCTTTTATCCTCTTTTCTTCTGTCGGATTCGCTCCATAGAGATTGTTTTGCAATCATTGAGTATTTACGATAATAAGATACTAAGTATCCCATAAGTTTGAGTGCTAAAAAATGCCCTTCCTCGGTATATACCACCGATTTCTGATAAGGGCTAGAATTAATCTTCTTTTTTAAAGCATGACTATGAATTTCTACGACATCTCTTGGTCCTGCATTTAAAAATCCCATTTCCTCAGCTATAGCTCTGAGTTGTTCGTTTGTATTATGTTTTACCTTATAGATCCGTTGCTCAATCGCCAATTCTATTAAATTTTCATATTTTTTAACTAATTTATAAAAATTATCTGGCAGGGATTCACGTAAAGGTGCTAAACCATAAAGACGAGCTGTGACAACAGTTTTAGGAAAATCTGACAAGCGTTCGAGTAATTCCAACTCATTCTGCTCTAACTTGCGTAATTCTATAGACTCTAGTTTAACTAACAAGTGTTTTCTTTCAATGGAATGTCGTAATGCGCTCTTTAAAATTGAAGTATCTACCAATCCCTTTATTAAATAATCTTGCGCTCCCTCTCTTATTGCCTGGATCGATAGATCGTCATCATTTGTTCCAGTCAATATTATAATTGGCACTTTTGGAACGATAGAATTTATTCTAGAAAATGTTTTAATCCCCTGACTATCTGGTAGTCCAAGATCAAGCAAAATTATATCAAAAGTTTCCTCTTCAAGATATTTTATAGCTTTTGATAGAGAATTTGCGCACTTTAAATTTGCGTCTAGCTTTGTATCGGATAATAATTCCTTTATAAGTCGTATATCTGCTAAGTTATCTTCAATTAATAAAATTTTATGCTCTATATTATCCATAAACTTCACTCCAATGGTAATTTAACAATTGTAAACCAAAAATCTTCAATTGATTTTATTACTCTAATGAACTTTTCAAGTTCAACCGGTTTTGTCACATAGGCGTTAGCATGTAAATTATAACTTTTAAATACATCTTCTTCGGCTCTAGATGTCGTTAAAACAACTATAGGAATTCTCTTAAGGTTATCGTTACTTTTTATTTCTGCTAAAACCTCACGTCCATCCTTTTTAGGTAGGTTAAGATCAAGGAGAATCAAGTCTGGCCGAGGTGCATATAAATATTTACCTTTTTTGAGTAGAAAATCTAAGGCTTCAACACCATTATAGGCAACATGTAAATTATTAATCACTTTACCCTCTTTTAAGGCCTCTTGTGTTAATCTTACATCTCCTTGGTTATCTTCTACCAATAATATCTCAATATTTCTAACTGTATTTTTATCATTCATAATTTTTCATCCTTCAATAAAATTTCATTTTTAATTTCAATTCTTTCTGGAATTGTGAAATAAAACGTTGCTCCCTCCCCAAGTTGCGAATCCACCCAAATTTTCCCCTTATGACGTTCAACAATTTTCTTACATAGAGCTAGACCTATCCCAGTCCCTGGATATTCTTCTCTAGTGTGTAATCTCTGGAATATAACAAAAATACGTTCAAAATATTCTGGATCTATACCAATACCATTATCTTGAACTGAAAAAATCCAATTCTCATTTTTATTCTCAGCTGAGATGAGAATTCGTGGAGGTGCTTTATTACGGAACTTAATAGCATTGCTAATAAGATTTTGAAATAGTTGTTCCATCTGTGATCCATCAGCCATAACTTCAGGTAAAGAATTTCGGATAATTATGGCTGAATTCTCTTCGATTAATTTTGTCAAATTATTAAGTGCTCTATCCAAAATTTTATCGCAATCAACTCGATCAAAAGGTTTACCTCTTGTTCCCACTCTTGAGTAAGTTAATAAATCATTAATAAGTTGTTTCATTCTGTTTGTCCCATCAACAGCATAATAAATGAAATCATCTGCTTCGTCATCAAGTTTACCTTTATAACGCTTTGCTAGAAGCTGAACATAACTTGAAATCATTCGTAAGGGTTCTTGTAAGTCGTGAGAAGCTATATATGCGAATTGTTCTAACTCTTTATTTGAAATTTCTAACCTATTTAAAATGATTTTTAATTTTTCCTCTGCTCTCTTACGATCGGATATATCTATTCCTACTCCTATCAGAAATATATCTTTATGTATTTCCTTATATTTTCCCATAAAGTAAAAAGGAGTTGAAATACCGTTTTTTGATATAAAATTTATTTCAAAATTTAATCTCCCTTTATCAAAAACTTCTTTTAATTTATCATTTAGTATATTTTTCTCTAAAAAAAAATCAAGGATGTTCATATTTGAAATTTCTTTTAAAGAATACCCAGAAATTTTTTCTAAGTTTTTATTCCACCTTATAAGTCTTCTATTTTTATCAATTATAAAAAAAATACCTGGTAAACTATTTATTATAAACTTAGATAGATTTTTTTCTCTTTGTAAATCTTTTTTCATATGGTTACGAATTCTTTCTTTAGAGTGTTCCAGTTCCAATGTTAGGGATAACATTCCTTTATTTGTTTCTGTCAGTTCCGTTTGTAAAGTCTGTATGGTATTTTCTGCTTCCTTAAGTTTTCTTTTTAATTCTTTGACGCTCATAGTTAATACTTCTTGAATGTTTCGAAGTTCCAGGGTACGTTGCTCGACTTGCTGTTCTAATTTCTCATTAGCTTTTTCCAATTCCAATGTCAAAACCATAATTCCCTTATTAGTTTCCTCCAATTCTATTTGTAAGGAGCGAACTATATTTCTCTCTTCTTGCAATTGTTTTTGTAATTTATTATTGCTCATAGAACACCCCGCATCACAATTTCTCCAGTTCTATCACCGATTGAGGCGAGATTTGACTCATTAAGCTCAGTCAGTAAAAAAAATATGGTATTTTTTTGTCCTTTAAGTCGATTTTTTAATTTTTTAATGTTCATTAAAATCCCTAACATATTAAAAAGAATTTTCTATCTTTATATAAATCTAATAATATTTTTTGTAAAATTGAATAAGTAGAACTATATTTTTTCGAAATCAATTTAATTTTCTCCATTCTTAATCTGTTCTTCATTAATAGGAAGTTTAATTGTGAAAATAGAACCCCTATTAAATCTACTTTTAACTTGTATTGTTCCATTATGTTGCTCAATAATATATTTCGCTATTGGCAGCCCCAACCCCATACCTTTAACTTTAGTGCTGAAAAGCGGCTCAAATATTCTTTTCAAATTCTCCTTTGGTATGCCCGCACCCGTATCTTTAATTTTTATTTCAATTATATTATTTTTAATAAGAGTCTTTATCTCTAAAACTCCTTCTTCTTGCATTGCTTGAATGGCATTAATAATGATATTTTGAAAAGCTTGTTGAATTTTTAAAGGATCTAAACTAATTAATGGTAAATTTTCACCAAGATTTAACAATACTTCAATATTACCATTTATGAGAGTATTGGCTATTGAATTTTTAATTAATAAGTTTATATTACCCTTTTCTATATTAGGTTCCTTTACTATTGCAAAAAAAAGTAGATCGGTGATTATTCTATTTGCCCGAATCACTTCTTTTTGAATAATATTAAGGTGTTTAATTATTTTCTGATCCACATCTTTAAGTCTCATATTTAAGTAATAAACTGAATTACTAATAACTCCAAGGGGATTCCGTAGCTCATGTCCAACACTTCCTGCAAGCTTTCCGATCACTGCTAATTTTTCCTTTGAAAACAATTCGTCCTTAGTGCGATCCAACTCCAATGTTAAAGCAACTATTCCACGGTTAGTCTCATCAAGTTCTTTCTGTAAATAATGAATATTTTCATTTGCCATTCTAAGCTTTTCCATTAATTCGCTATTGTTCATATTTTTCCCCTCACAACGACCACTGTTGCATCATCATCATCTTTTGCTAAAGAACGTAATAAAACTTGAGCAATTTTCGTAGCTGATTCATTTTGAAGATAATAAAAATTATCCCAATTCCAATGTGATATTATACCATCTGAATGAAGAATCATGATATAACTAGGATCCCAATGTTTCTCATTGATTACTGGATTTGGGCTTTTAATCCCAAGTATTCCACGTCTTATAATAAAGTCTATTTTTTCTGAAGAACCAATAACCCTCACTGTAATGTTTCCAATGCTAGCAAGAGTGATTTTTTGCTTTGTCCAATCAAAACGTGCTAGAGCCATTACAACGCCACGTGTAGCACTACATGTACGTCCAGTGCCACGAAAAATTTGGTCTAATGGCTGGTCATAATGTTTCATTATATAATTCCATGCAGTTTTAGCAGCGCGATGTGCAAATTGTCCATGTCCTAGACCATCAATTACTCCTACTAATGCGCTGTGATTCCATCGTTTAATTATAAATGAGTCTCCATTAAGACTCATCCCTAATCTTGGACGTGATGCACCATCTATTAAAAAAGGACAGGAACCCGATATTCGCTTATTTTTTATATAATATTTACAAATAATATGCGTATATCCCGGCTTTGAACTAATTTCAAGTTCGTCCATTATTCTATTAACAATTCCTAAACCATAACCCAAGCTTTTCTTTGTTGAATACCCATTAGTAATTGATTTTTCAATATTATTAAATCCTGGTCCACTATCCACGGATTCAATTTGAACACCTTGCTTTTTACCATTATTAAGGGAGCTAATTATCAATTCTCCTTTATTAGCATGTTTTATCAAATTAGTAGCAAGTTCATTAATAACTAGTTCAATATTTTCAGATGTTAATGTATCAAATCCTATAGCAACGCCTAATTGTTTTACTATTTGGCGTGCGAGTAAAATATCGCTTCGATTTTTTATTATTATAATTTCTTTGATTTTTTTCACGCTACTTTTATTTAAGCCATTTAATAATAATCACTTGTGTTCCTTTACCTACCTTGGAATCAATCTCCATTTCATCCATGAGTCGTTTAGATCCAGGTAATCCCATTCCTAGTCCATTACCAGTACTATAACCTTCTTGCATTGCTAATTCAATATCTTGGATGCCCGGACCATTATCCTTAAAAATTAACTTGAGCCCAACCTTATTTTCAGAATTAACTTTCATCCATATCATTTTTCCCGAACCAGCAAATTTATAAATGTTCCTAGCTAGCTCAGAAACTGCTGTAATTATTCTAGTAACGTCTGTCATACCAAATCCCATCGCATTAGCCGCATTACGTGCCATTCTCCTTGCATTTATTATATCCGTTTCAGAACTAATAGTAACTATATTTTGAGTTGTTAGGGTCATAATTGATGATCACTGCCTATTAAGTCAATAGCACTATCAACATCAAGCGATGTGATTGCATTACCTAATGTTAGTCCCAATTGTGTTGTTGTAATGGCAACACTAGGACGCATTCCTGCTATAACTGTCACACCGCCCATCAAGGCTACCATTTGAGCTGTTTCCGCTATTGTACGGGCAAAAAATGAATCTACTGTCTCAACCATTGAAATATCCATGACTAATCCCTTCACCGTATATTTCTCCATCGCATCCAACACTTTCTCCTGTAATTCAGAAACGGAACTATCATCCGGATCGGAGGGCACCGTAACTATCAATATTTCACGAATCTTATTTACTGAAATGCTCTCAAACTTCATTCTATACATCACCCACTAACTTAAACATTTCATTTTTTACTATTTTTGTTAATTATTTTCAATTCCAGTACTTCTAAAGCAAGTTCTAATCCTTCAGCTAAAGATTTACATGTACGGACACCCGAGAGATCAATACCAAGATGAATTAATGTTTGCGCAATAGCAGGATTTATTCCAGTTAAAACTACTTTTGAGCCTAGTAAACGAACTGCATTTATTGTATCAACGAGATGTTGGGCAATTCCAGTATCAATAGCTGGGACACCCGTAATATCTAATAAAGCGACTTTAGAGTGTGTATCTACGATTCTTTGTAGTAAATGTTCCATAATTTGCTGTGTGCGTTCGCTATCTAACATGCCTATTATTGGAGTAATTACAACGCCTTCCCAGATTTGTATGACTGGAGTAGAAGATTCAAGTATATCTTCAGCTCTCTTCTCTAATGATTTTCGAAGGGTGATATCTGAAGCCACTGACGCAAGTGCGGTGATATTTGCGCCCCCAGTAGTAGATGTTGACATGGAGAAATATCTTTTTTGTCCATCTTCCCCAATAAATTCAACTTCATAGCCAAGTTCGGGGGTTTTTGTTTTAAAAACTTTTTTGAATATCTCTAATAGTCGATTAGACTCATTAGGAGATACTAAATCAATTAATGATGTCTCGACAACATCTTGATATTTGAAACCTAATCGATCGCTTAATGCTTTGTTACTATAAAGAATTTGGCCATTTGTATTGTGTAATATTAAAGCATCTTGTGTGTTTTTTACTAAAGTTTGATATTTTTCCACATTTAACATTAGCGTTGAAATATCAATAAAATGTCCAACAGTCTGACCCAGAGATTCTAAATTTTTAACATCCTCATTGGTATATCCACCTGCTTTATTAGCAACAGATATCGTGCCAATAGGATTTCCATGATGTCGTAAAGGAATACCTAAAAAAGAATTGATAGGTGGATGCCCTTCTGGAATACCTCCACTTTCTGGATCTGTAGATGGGGAATTAGAGATGTAACTCTTATTAGTTCTTATAGGAACCAACCAAAGATGTTTGCCAACTAGAGCTGATGGTGGGAATACAACTTCTTTTATTGGCATTTTACATGCTTCCCAACCCATCCCATTTATCCCAAGGGTATGATAAGAACCTTCCGACATAATGCCAGTTTGACCATACTCACTTTTTGTTAGTTCTACCGCATAATCTATAAGGATTTGTCCTTGTTCATAAATATCTTTTTTACTTCTCATTTTTGCTATTAAAATATCATTTTTTTCATTATTACTCATTCATGTTTCCTCCATTTTTTAAATTTGTTTCATAAAATTAATTTCGTTTCTTATTATCCCCTCTTTCTACGCTATATTATTACTAATTATTTTCATATCTAGCATACTTAATGAAAGTCGAATTCCTTCCATTAATGACTTACATGTAAAAATTCCAGAGAGATCAATACCTAAATAAACTAAAGTCTGAGCAATAGAGGGTTTTATGCCAGTCAAAACTACGTGTGTACCTAATAAACGAACAGCATTAAATGTATCGATTAAATGTTGGGCAATTGCAGTGTCTACAGTAGGGACACCTGTAATATCCACCAAAGCGACCTTTGAATGTGTTTCTACAACACGTTCTAATAATTGATCCATAATTTGTTGAGCTCTCTCGCTATCCAATGTGCCTATAATCGGTATTACGACAATGCCTTCCCATACTTGAACCACAGGTGTGGAAGCTTCGAATATAGCTGCTGTTCTCAGTTCTATTTCCTTAATGCGAGACATATCCCTGAGAGACTCAACTATTCCGATTATTTCGCCATCAATATTCCGATATGGTTGTGCAGTTATAATACAAGGGATTATAGTACCATCTTTGCGTATATGTTCAACGGGTAGTTCTAATCGATCTTTACCACCTAATATCTGAACTAATGTACATTCAGGAGTATGACATAAAGGGCTTTTTATTGCATCAAAGCAATTTATTCTTAATGATTCATCTATGCTTAATCCTGATAGTTCTGTAAATGTTTTATTTATTCGAAGCACATTGAAATTCTTGTCAATTATACGTATCCCGTCTGCTGCGGTATTAAAAACAGCATTCGTTGTATCAATTTCTCTTTTTATATTTTCATTTTTTTCGGTGAGAATATCCCTCATAAACTTCATGTTAAGGACTAATTCATTAAGAATCTGTTCTAACAATCCAATTTCCCCAGAATCGGTAATCTTCAGTTTCTGATCAAGATCTCCACCAGCAACAGATGCTATCTGCTTAATAATAATTGATAATCGATTCTGAACGGATTCAGACATATCTAACTCTTTAAGTGGTTTTTCTTCTTCTTTAAATGCACTAAATGGTTGATTTGAAACATATTTCAAGGGATCTTCACCTGTAAAAGGATGAATCCCACTGAGACTAGGTTTTTTTTCTATTTCAAACCCAAGCGATTTTGCAAGCTCTCGATTTGCATCTATCTCAAAGACGTTTTCAACAATGTCTGAATAATTAACTTTTACTGATAATTGGGACCATCTTTGCATCTGTGAAAGCATCCATATTCCATATTCGACCCATGGGAAAGGAGCAAAATCAATTCTATCAGGAATAACATGATTTTTCCCCTTACCATCTGGAAAATCTCCTGATAAAGCTTGTGCTACTGGTATATAATTTTCTTGATTTATATAATATGGAGCAGAGATTTCCTTAGCGATTTCCTTCCTTTCCTCAACTTTCGCATTGTGCAATATCCATTCCGCCTCCAGAACGCTTTTCAGCATTATTTTGTATGTATTGGGATACTTTTCTATAAACTTCTGTTTAATTGCAAAGGCGCAGCAAGGATGACCTTGCCATATCTCCTTAGAAAGCGTATGAATGAATCCTATTTTTTGATAGACTGCTAATTGATTATATGGTTCTGCGGTAAAATAACCATCTAATTTGCCCTTTTTTAGATAATATGGCATCAAAGATGGGGAAACTTCTTCCATTTTTACGTCTTTGAGAGGATTTAAACCATTTGCTGCTAAAAAATAACATAATAAGTAGTAATGCATAGAAAAGCGATATGGTATTCCAAAAGTGAATCCTTTCATATCCTTTACAGATTTTATTCCCAAATGTCTATTCGAGAGAGTTAAAGCTTGACCATTTATATTTTGCATAGTTACTAGTTTAATTTCTGATTTTTTACCATCTAATCCCAAATGGCAAGCAAGGGGCATTGGCGAAAGCATATGTGCCGCATCGATATAATCATAAACTAATAATTCCTTGACACCACTCCAACCAGGGGGTTTGATCATTTCCACATTAAGTCCGTTTTTTTCAAAAATACCATGACTATGAGCATAAATGAGTGGAGCAGAACAAGTAATTGGTATAAATCCAATTTTTAGGTCTGGTTTTTCAATTTTATAATTAATCAACATTCTATTTTTCTCCCTCGATCATTTCTATTTCTGTATTTAAAGTCTGTAAATTACTGATGGGACTTGTACCAGATTTTTTTAATTCACTATATACTTTATTTGGCAAGATCGAAATATGTTGAACTAGTTTTTCTATTAAAAAACCCAATAGTAGACAAGCCGGAATTCCAACAAATAGCGCAATTAAATGAGCAAAAAGCCAATCAAATAAAAAATTTGAACAAAAACCAATTCTAAATGCTGTTACTGTGAAAGTTACTATTTGAGTCATAAAAAATGCAATTAAAATTCTTCCTAATACTTTAGCATATTTTTGTGGAATTTTCATACTTTTTCCTCCTTTTCTGAAAGTTTATTTTTGCTTATAATCTCGAATTTAATTTTGTAAATCTCCTAATTTTTTTTGATTAGATAGAAATTACCCCTCAATGTAAGTCCTTGAGTTTAAAACTTGAATTTTTTGTTTAATTGAAGCAATTATTGAAGGTTTTTTATTATTTGAGTTCAAATGATTATTATTAAGAAGTGGACCAAATACGATACCACAACCCTTACAAACTAACATTTTACGGTAGAAAAACAATTTTTTATCATCACAGCAATCTTTCATATGATTTCACCAAATTTTCCAATGAATTCATTATAAAAACTTATTTACCCGATATTTTAAGTAGTTATTTAAAATTGATTATCCAACTACCTTTATTCATCTATTTTATTCCATTCATTTTTTGGGAAATTTTCCTCAAAGGAATCTAACCCATTCATAATAAAATTTTCCAAATTTTTAAATCAATATGTCTATTAAAATTGAATAAACAAATAAAAATGTCCATTTAATTTGATATTAAAGGTATATGTTCAATTAAATTGAGTAAAAAATAGATAAGTCTATTTTTTTGATAACAGACTAAGGTATATTACATATTGATTAGCTAAAATATTGAATATTTTTTCCTTGATTAACAATTTTCTTAATGTAATGTGAATAATTTTTCATAATTTTATTTATTTTATGATTGTATAATAGCATATAAAATTAAATTAAATAATTTCTAAATTATTCTTCCAATAATGAATTAAATGTATAAGTGTAAAATCTTTTAGTTTCTCAACTAATCATTTAGACCTCGAAGCATTTAATTTTTTAGAATCAAATTACTAGCGTCTCGTATTCCCTAAACTGAATAATTAACTTAAAGTCTAGCTAAATCGAGTTATTTTATTAATGTCTATTCTGGTTGAGTTAATAGCTTTTATATATTGTCGAATTAATTTATAATACATATTTTGGTGTAGGTTTTTTCATGAATAGTAATATTAAATTAAAAAAAAATAATACTATTAAAATTGAAGTTAATTACAGTGTGGGGGAAAACTTGAGAAAACGAGATAATATTTATAAATTTAATAAATGAAAATTAGATACAGGTTGAAAAGAGATGAATATTCTGATTGTTGATGATGATGAGGTTTTTTTGGACAAAATTCAAAAAATTTTAACTCTAAACCACTACAAAATCGTTACGGCCAATTCGGGTAATCAAGCTTTAACGAAAATAGATGGAAATTATTATGATTTAATTTTAACTGATTTAAAAATGCCAGGATTATCAGGAGTTGAATTAATAAAAAAAATAAGAGAAAAAGGAATCCAATCAATGATCATAGTGATTACAGGGTACGGAACTATCGAATCAGCAGTAGACTCAATTAAAGCTGGTGCCTATGATTATATTTTGAAGCCATTTGAAATATCTATTTTATGGGAAAAAATCAAAGAAGTTGAAAGAGAATTGGAATTAAGGAAAAGACTTAATGTTTTAAAAATTACCGAGGGATCAGAAATTGGAGAATCTTTTGATTTAAATACTCTCAACGATTATGATGGTCCTTTTTTATTAATCTCCGATGAAAAACCTGACAAATTTATTAATGGGCTCCATCTTTCTAATATAACTTCAATTTGGCTTAATTATGAAGGAGAAAATGATAGTATTATCCCATCAAAGCTACATTTTTTAAAATCTAGAATAGATAACTTTGTAAAAAAGAACCAGAAAGGTATTATTATTTTTAAAGGAATTGAAGAACTTTTAAATACGCATAAATGGATAGATCTCAAAAAATTCATCATATATTTACAAAACGAAGTTATTACATCTAATTTTTCTTTACTGATTCTTGTTAAAGAAGATAAAAATATTCTCAATAATTCACAGCAATCATTATTAAATGACGCTCTTTCACTTTTAGTGAATCCGGTATTTAATAAAATAATCAATTTATTGTCACATCCATTAAGAAAAGACATAATTAGTCTTTTATCAAACGAAGAGAAATTGAATTATAATAAAATTCTTAAAAAATTGGATGTTGGACGTTCATCTGTATTGGCTTTCCATCTTAATAAATTGCTTCAAGAAAATTTACTAATAAAGAAAAATAATAGTTATTTATTAAATTCAAGAGGACTTTATTTCTCTGAAATAATTTTCCATTTGGAAAAATTAGGGTTTTCCTATCCTGAATCTCAAGTTAAACTATTTAAAATTGCTTCATGACAGTATATAATTTCATTTTTACCCTATTAGGAGATTTTCAGAAGTAATACTAAAAGAATCAATGTTTACTACTTTTGAGTTATTAGCTTTTATATTATAATTACATCTTCTATCATAAAACTCTAGGATAACTCTATTTTATTAGTAAATTGGGTTATTGAATAATAATTAAAAAATTTGGGAACTATACACTGAATTGAATTATTAAAATAATAAATACACAAAACTTGTTAATACTTTTTGAAGAATTTGAAAAATCTTAAGAAAAAGGAGTTAGTTTTGACGGAAACAGAAGAAAAATACCGCTTAATTTCAGAAAATTTTAAAGATTTAATTACTTTACTTAATAACAATTTGGTAATTGAATTCATTAATGAACTGTCATATTTTAATTTATTAGGTTATATGAACGATGATATTCTTGAAAAATCCGTTTTTGAATTGATTCACCCAGAAGATCGCGAACTTACTAAAATAATATTCAAAAATATTCCGAAAAAGGGGGAGAGATCTATACAGCATAGATTCAAACATAAAGATGAAAATTACTTATGGTTTGAAACAAGTATTAGAAGATTTTTTAAAAAAGCTGATAGAGATGGAATTCTTTTAATTTCGAGAGATATAACTGAAATTAAAAAAGCCGAAGAACGGTTAAATAAATCAATGAATAGATATCGTCTCATAACTGAAAATGCTAATGATTTAATTGCCATTCTTAACGATAAAATGGAACATGAATATATTAATGAAAAAACCAATTTGAAAATATTGGGCTATTCCAAGGAGGATTTAATAGGAAAAACTCCAATTAATCTAATACATCCAGACAACCTCAAAGACATTATCAATATTTTTAAAAAAGGTTTTGAAATGGGAGAAGGGAAAGGAGAGTATAGGTATAAACGAAAAGACGGCAGATATATTTGGTTAGAGAGCAGAGGGATAACATTCCAAGATTTAGATGGAAAACAAAAAGCATTAGTAATATCGAGAGATATTTCTGATAGAAAAATCACCGAACATAGTTTAAAAGACTCTGAAGAAAAATTTAGAACAATTGCTGAACAATCACTCGTCGGTTTGGCTATTATTCAAGATGGAATGGTAAAATTTGTTAATGAGGCTGCATCAAAAATTACTGAATATTCCATTCGGGAAATGGAAGGATGGAAAACTAAAAAGTTTTTTGATCATATTCATCAAGATGACAGATGGTCTAGTTTAGATCTATTTTTGAGATTAATAGAAGGGAAAATTAATGTTATTACAAGTTATATCATTCGATTAGTTACTAAATCTGGAAAAATAAAGTGGATTGATTGTTACTCCACATTATTATCATATGAAGGAAGCAATGCTATTCTAGCTGCATTTTTAGATATTACAGAAAAGAAAAAAATTGAACATAAATTATTGGAATCCGAAGCAAAGTGGCAATCTGTTTTAACTAATACTCCTGCTATAGTTATTATTATAGATTGTAATGGAATAATTAAATATGTTAATCGGACAGTATCAGGATTTTCAATAGAAAGAACAATTGGTACAAGCATTTATGATTATACTCCACAACGATATCATGAAATGATTAGGAAAAAAATTAACAAATCATTCCAAACGGGAGAATCTGGAAGTTATGAAATAGAAGGAATGGGAAATGATGGAACTATTGCATGGTACTCTACACAAATCGGACCAATAAAGCAAGAAGGGCAAATAAATGTGGTTTCGTTAATAATTACGGATATAACGAAACGTATAGAAATAGAACAAAAACTAAAGGAATCTGAGGAAAAATTTCGTTTAAGAATAAAAAATTTGGGCGATATAATTTTTGAAGTAGATTCAAGAGGAAAGTTTTGTTATATTTCTCCACAAATAAAAGATTTTATTGGTTACAAACCAGAAGAATTGTTAAATAAGGATTCATTTGAATTAGTCCATCCAGAAGATTTAGAATTTGCTAAGAGTCGAATGATACGAGCCCTCCAAAAAGGTGCAACTAGTAATACTTTTGAATATCGTTTAAAACATAAAGACGGATTTTACAAGACTTTTTCAGTAAAAGGAGGGAAAATAGGAAAAGGCGAAGAGCTAAGGCTTGTATGCTCTGCAAGAGATGTTACTGAGCAGAGAAACACCGAAAAAGCACTAAAAGAATCCCAAAAAGAACTTTTAGAAAAAAGAAAACTAGCTGCAGTAGGTCAACTTGCGGCAGGTGTCGCCCATGAGCTCAATACACCCCTTGCAAATTTAAATCTCACAGCTGAATATATTTCAAATATACTAAATAAACAAAAGAATAATTCAAATAAAACCATTCTATTACAGGAAATGATGGATATAAAGGATCAGATTCAATTTTGTGCGAAAATAGTGAAACAACTCCTTCAATTTTCAAGAAAAATGGATTTAAACTTAATTAAAACAGATATTTATTCTCTATTGACCGAGATCATAAAAAGCCCCTCAAATATATCAAAACTAAAAGAAAAGGATATTAAAGTAACTATAGAATCCGAAGAGAAATTCAAAATATATGTCGACAGGGTGCTCCTTTCCCAAGTTTTCCAGAACTTAATAGATAATTCAATAGATGCATTAGAAAATATGAATGGAAAATCTACAATTAGAATTACTCTCAAAAAGAAAAATAATGAAGTAGAAATAGTTTTTATTGATAATGGTAAGGGTATTAAAGAATCAGATTTATCAAGGGTTTTTGAACCTTTCTTTTCCACAAAAGGAGTAGGCAAAGGAATAGGACTCGGTCTGGCGATTTGCAGCGGTATAGTTGAGAAACATGGAGGAAATATTAGTATTAATAGCGTGTTTGGTAAAGGAACAGAGGTAAAAGTTACTTTAGCTTTATTAAAAAATTACAAAAAAAACGAAAAAAATTTTGAATGATTATGTTCATTCCAGTTGAGTTAATAGCTTTTATATTAATAGTCGGAGTTTATTATAAAATTTTCAAATTTACAGTTATTTAATTTAATTATATCTGGTTAAAAGAAATGATAAGTAAAAAAGAAGCTAAAATATGGCAAATAAATATTTTTAGATTTTATCTGTCAATTTAATGTGGGAGGTTAAAATAAATTGAGAATACTTATAGTTGATGATGATAAAATTTTCCTAGATAAAATTAAAAAAATATTAACATTAGATCAACATTCAATAGTAACTTCTATTTCGGGGGAAAATGCGTTATTAGAACTTGAAAAGAACGAATTTGACCTCATTTTAACCGATTTAAAAATGCCTGGATTATCTGGGGTAGATTTAATAAAAAAAATAAGAGAAAAGGGAATAGATATAATAATAATTGTTATAACAGGTTATGGTTCAATAGAATCTGCAGTTGAATCAATGAAATCCGGAGCTTATGACTATATTCTTAAACCCTTCGAAATAACTACTTTAAAAAATAAATTAAAAGAAGTTGAAACTGAATTAAAATTAAAACAAAAACCTGTCTTGATAAATCCTGTTTTTAATGAATTAATAAAATTAGTTTTACATCCTGTAAGAAAGGAAATTATTACAATTCTAAAAACAGAAATAAAATTGAATTTTGACGAAATTTATAAAAAATTAAAAATTGATAATTCAATAAATCTTAATTCTCACATTAACCGATTGATTCGAGAAAATGTTATTAAAAAAGACCAAGAATCTTACTCTCTTTCGCCAACTGGAATAATGTTAGTCGATTTTGTTTCACAATTAGAAAATTTAAGCCATTCATATCCCAGTTCCCAATAATAATTACACAAATTTTTAAAAAATGTTAAGTTTAAGAGTTTGTATTTGTTTTTTCTTAACTTATTTGACACTCTAGTAAAATAGATTTGAAATTCTTAAAAAGGTAAATAAAGATGATTAATATTACCATAGAAATAAGTAAACAGCTTAATGATCTTGAATTTGGTGATCATTTATGCTTTATTTATGAAAATCAAGAAGAACAATATCAATTAATAATTCCCTTTTTACTTTTTGGACTAAATAACAATGAAAAGTGTATTTACATAACTAATGAAAATACAAAAGAGAATATTATTCAAGCTTTCAAAAAAGTCGATGAACTTGAAAAATACGTCAAGTTGAAGCAATTAGAATTTTTTACGAAAGAAGAGATATATCTTCAAAGTGGTCATTTTGACCCAGAAAGAATTTTAAATTTATTAATACAAATGGAAAAATTGGCAATTGAAGAAGGATATAAAGGGTTAAGAGTTACTGGGGAGATGACTTGGATTCTCACAGGTTTGCCAAAAGTTGAAAGGATTCTTGAATATGAGGCAAAATTAAATTATTTTTTACAAAAAAGTAAATGTATTACCTTATGTCAATATAATAAAACTAAATTTTTACCAAAATTTCTATTAGATATAATTTATACTCATCCTAAAATAATTATTAACAGTAAATTATGTGAGAATCCTTATTATATCCCTCCAACTGAATTTCTCGCAAGAATGAGGGGAGACATTTCTTACAGCATTTATGAGAGAGTTACAAATGATATTTTTGAGAGAATGACAAAAGAGAGAGAAAATAAAGCAGTAATAAAGAAACTAAAAGAATCTAAAGAAAGATACAGATTAATAACTGAAAATGCTAATGATATGATCTGTATTTTGAATAAGAAATTTATTTTTGAATACATAAACGAACAAGTTCATCAAAAAATCTTAGGATATACAAAAAATGATCTAATTGGACAAAATGTTATCAATTTATTACCTCCTGAATATATTACGGAAAATTTCGTTGAGGAAATAAGGAAAAGATGGGAACCAGGAGAAGCCACGTTCACTCTCAAATTTCGGAAAAAAGACGGAACATATATTTGGTTAGAGACAAGAGGGAGGAAGTTCACCGACCTAGATGGGGAAGAGAAGGTATTATTAATTACTAGAGATAATAACGAACGTAGATTAGCCGAACGAAGAATTAAGGAGTCCGAGAAAAAATATAGATTAATAACAGAGAATATAAATGATACAATTGCTATTTTAAATAACAAATTTAAAGTTGAGTACGTTAACGAAGAAGCACACAGAAAAATATTAGGATATACTAAAGAAGAATTATTCAATTTGGATGCTAATAAGTATATTCATCCTGATGATATTTTAAAAATTATTGAATTAGCTAATAGAAATAGGAAAAAAGGAGAAGGAGATGTTGAATTAAGATTCAGGCGAAAAGATCGAAAATACGTCTGGATGGAGCTAAGGGGAAAGAAATTTGTCGATCTAGATGGAAAACAAAAATTTATTGTAATTGGTAGAGATATAACTAAACGGAAATTCGATGAGGACAAACTTAAGGAATCTGAAGAAAAATATAGGCTTATTACAGAAAATTTAAATGATTTACTTATCATTTTAAATAAAAAGTTTCGAATTGAATATATTAATGAGGAAGTTCATCAAAAAATTCTTGGATATAATAGAGAAAATTTAATTAATAAAGATGTCATGCCCCTTTGTCACCCAGATGATTTGGTAAAAGGTCTTGAATTAGGAAGGAGAAGATGGGAAAAAGGAGAAGGTCAAATAGAATTCAGAATCAAAAAGAAAGATAGAAATTATATCTGGGTAGAGATAAAAGGGAGAAGGTTCTTCGATAGAGAAGGTAAAGAAAAATTCTTATTTGTAGGTAGAGACATTAACGAACGCAAAAAAGCTGAGCGAGAACTTAAAGAATCTGAAGAACGATATCGTTTAATAACAGAAAATGCAAATGATATGATTACTGTTTTTAATCATAAATTTAAATTAATGTATATAAATGAACCAGTTCATCAAAAAGTTTTGGGATATTCAAAAGATGAAGTTCTAGGTAAGGATACTCTTAAGTTTGTTCATCCTGATGATTATAGTAAAATATTAGAGATGGGAAGGAAAGGTTGGTTTGAAAAAAGAAGTATTGTTGAATTTAGATGTAAGAAAAAGGATGGAACATATATTTGGCTTGAATCCAAAGCGAGTAGATTCACCAATAAAGATGGAAAAGACAGAACAATACTTTTTAGTCGAGATATTACTGGACGGAAACAAGCGGAGGAAAATTTAAAAAAATCTGAAGAAAAATATCGTTTAATCACTGAAAATATAAGGGACTTAGTTACTATAGTAAATAATGATTTCAATATAGATTTTATAAATCAGGAGACACATAAACAAGTACTAGGGAAAATAGATCAGAATAAAAAAGGAATTTCTAATTTTGCACAAATACATCCAGATGATTTTGAAAAAATCATTTCACTTATAAAAAAATGCTTTGAAACAGACAAGCTTATTACTTCAACTGTTAGGCTTAGAAATCAAAATGGCAAATACTTGCTTTTTGAAGTTAAAGGAAAAACATTTATTGATGAATATGGGGATAAAAAAATTATTGCTATATCAAGAGATATTACTAAACGAAAGGAAACTGAGGATAAACTTAAAGAATCTGAAGAAAAATATCGATTAATAACCGAAAATGCAAATGATTTGATTTATTTACTTAATGGCAGATTTGAATTTGAATTTATTAATGAACAGACTTTTTTTAGATTACTAGGTTATTCAAACAAAGATATACTTGGTAAATCTGCAATTACTTTTGTATATCTCGAAGATCGTGAAAAAACAGCAAAATCTTATATTAAATGTATTGAAACAGGAAAAGGATCTTTTGAATATAGATTTAGACATAAGAATGGAAAATTCATTTGGGTTGAAGCAGAAGGAAGAAAATTTACTAATAATGAAGGAAATGAAAAAATCCTTATTATTTCGAGAGATGTAACTGAAAGAAAAAGAGTAAATGCCAAATTAAAAGAGTCAGAAACAAAATACTCCACTTTAGTAGAACAGGCAAGAGATGGAGTAGCTATAGTACAAGATGGTATTTTCAAATTTGCTAATAAAGCTTTAGGGGAAATAACTGGTTATAAGGTTAATGAATTAATTGGTACATCCTTTATAAATTATATTGCCCTCAAACAGAAAGAGGAAGCAGCTCAAGAAATAAAACAGAGATTAGCTGGAAAAAGAACACCTTTATTATATGAAACTAAAATTCAATGTAAAGATGGCACTATAAAAGATGTAGATGTATCTGCTATCTTTATAAAATACAAGGGGAAACTTGCCAATATGGGGGTTTTACGAGATATAACTGACCGTAAGCTAGCAGAACAAAAAATTAAAGAATCAGAAGAGAAATATCGATTAATAACGGAAAATGCAAACGATCTAATTTCAATTTTAAATGAAAATATGAAATTTGAATTTATTAATGAAAGAATATATCTAAAAATTTTGGGTTATTCTAAGGATGAACTAATCGGAAAAAACCCAATTAATTTAATCCATCCAGATGATTTAGAATTTATAGTAAAAACATTTAAAAAAGTTTTTGAAACCGAGGAAGAAAGAGCTGAATACAGATTTAAACGAAAAAATGGGACATATATTTGGTTAGATGCCAGAGGGATAATATTTAAAGATGTAGATGGAAAAAGAAAAGCATTAGTAATATCAACAGATATTTCTGAGCGTAAACAAAATGAGGAAATGATTAAAGAAAAAAATAAGTTTCTTACAAATGTTATAGAATCACTCACATATCCATTTTATGTTATTAATGCTAAGGATTATAAGGTTGAGTTATCAAATTTAGCTGGATCTTTTGGTGACTTAACTAAAAATTCAACTTGTTTTTCTCTTACTCACAAATCAGATAAACCATGCTCAAATGAATGCCTTTGTCCACTTGAAGAAGTAAAAAAGACAAAAAAAGCTGTTGTTACAGAACATTACCATTATAATAAAAATGGAAATTCTAAAATTTTTGAGGTTCATGGTTATCCCATACTAGATAAAGATGGAAATATAACTCAAATAATTGAATATTCACTAGATATCTCTGAGCGTAAAAAAGCAGAAGAAAAATTAAAGGAATCCGAAGAAAAATACCATGGTCTATATGATTCCCTTAAGGATGGAGTTTTAATGACAGATATGCTTGGTAATATTCTTGAATGTAATCGAGCTTTCTTAGATATGCTTGATTATTCTGAAAATGAAATAAAGAAATTAACTTATCAAGATTTAACTCCTAAAAAATGGCATAGAATAGAAGATATGATCGTAAAAGAAAAGATTTTGAAAATAGGATATTCTGATGAATATGAAAAAGAATATATCAAAAAGGATGGAACTGTTTTACCCGTTAATATCAGAGTTTGGTTAATAAAAAATGAACAGGGGAAAGCCAAGGGTATGTGGGGGATTGTTAGAAATATCACTGAGCGTAAAAAAGCAGAAAAAGAATTAAAAGAATCTGAAGAAAAATATCGTTTAATAACAGAAAATGCAAATGATATAATTGCGGTTATAAATGACAGATTCAAATTTGAATTTATTAATGAAAAAACATTTCAGAAAATAACCGGCTATTCAAAAAATGAGGTAATTGGAAAAGATCTTTTTAAATTTATACATGCAGAGGATCAATTCATTGTATTTAGTGAAGGTAAAAAATATTGGAAAACAGGGGAAGGTATTTCTGAAATTAGGATAAGAATAAAATCTGGTGATTATAGATGGTTTGAAACTAAGGGAAAAAAATATTATAATACTCAAGGAAAATTTAGACTATTATTTTTTTGTAGAGATATTACAGAACGTAGGAAAGCAGAACAGGATTTGAGAGAATCCGAAGAAAAATTTAGAACAATTACTGAACAATCTTCGATGGGAATTTACATTGTACAAAGTAATTCAATTGTGTATATGAATAATGTAGTATCAAAAATAAACGAATATACTATTCAAGAGATGATGAAATGGTCTCCAAACGACTTTTTAAAGACTGTTCATCCAGATGATCTGCCCTTAATACTCCAACGAATGAATATAATCCAAAATCGAGAAATGAATCTTGAACCATTTACTAATAGAATAATCACAAAATTTGGTAACATGAAATGGATTGAAATATACACTAAATCCATTCAATATCAAGGAAAATCAGCATTACTAGGTATAATTATCGATGTTACCGAAAAGAAAAAGGCAGAAGCAAATTATCAAGATTTATATCACAGTGCTCCCATCGCTTACTTATCAATTGGTGAGAATAGCGAAATAAAAATGGTAAATGAAGCAGCTGAACGATTTTTAGGCTATAATTTAAGTGAATTTCAAAAAATGAGGGTTTTCGATCTCTATGCAGAAGAATCAAAGACAAAAGCTCAGCATTTATTTAAAAAATTTAAGCATGGTGGTTCATGGAAAAATATAGAAATGTTATATAAGAAAAAAAATGGGGAAAAAGTTTATGGACTTCTATCAGTCAGTCCCATTATAGGAGAAGGGGGGAAAGTCTTAGAAAGTCGCTCAGTCATAGTAGATATCACTGAAAAGAAAGAATCAGAGAGAGCGTTAAAAGAAGAAAGAGAAAGAGCGCAAAAATATCTTGATATTGCTGGAGTAATTTTTCTGGCAACTAATTTAGAAGGTAAAGTAACTCTTATTAATCAAAAAGGATGCGAAATCTTGGGATATGAGCAAAATGAGATTATTGATAAAAATTGGTTGGAAAATTTTCTTCCAGAAATAGTGAAAGATGAAGTAAGATCAATTTTTTTAAAAGCTATAAATGGGAATTTAGAATCGTTTGAATATAACGAGACTCCCATCCTAACCAAAGACGGGAAAGAATTGTATATTGCATGGCACAACACAATTCTAAAAGATGAAAACGGAGAAGCAATAGGTACCCTAAGTTCGGGCGAGGACATCACCAAACGAAAACTGGCAGAGTTAAAACTTATAGAATCTGAATTAAAATATCGCTTGATTTCAGAGAACGCAAATGATTTGATTTCAGTGATTAATCAAAGAATTGAATTTGAATATATCAATGAAGAGGCTTACCAGAAATTATTAGGTATTTCTAGAGGAGAAATAATCGGAAGATCACCATTAGATCTTATACATCCCGATGATCTTGAAACTGCGATTAAAACTTTCAAAATAAGTTTTAAAACTGGAGAAGGAATGAGTGAATTAAGACTCAAAAGAAAGGATGGAACTTATATCTGGTTTGAAGTTAAAGGAAAGACTTTCCTAGATAAGGATGGAGAAATTAAAGCAATTGTAATCTCAAGAGATATTACGGATAGAAAGTGGGCAGAAAAGAAAATTTTAGAAAGTGAGGAAAAATTTAGGACGATTTCAGAAAATACTTTTACTGGGATTATTATCTTACAAGATAATAAGGTGAAATATGCGAATTTAGGAATGGAAAAAATTACTGAATATTCTAAAAAAGCTATAATGAACTGGACAATAAAAAATTTAATCGATAATTTTCATCCCGCACATAAACCCTTTGTTATAGAACGTCTACGAAAAAAATCTACTGGAGAGACGACTTTTGTCCCCAATTATACATTTAAATTCTTTTCAAAATCACAGAACGTTAAATGGATTGAAATATATTCTAAAGTCATAAATTATCAAGAATCACCTGCAGATTTAATCATTTTTATAGATGTTACAGAAAGAAAAGAAATTGAAAATGAGTTAATAAAAAGCCAACAAGAACTCATGGAAAAAAATAAATTAGCTGCAGTCGGTCAGCTTGCAGCTGGTGTAGCACACGGGCTTAATACACCTCTAGCAAATATAAACCTAACTGCTGAATATATTTATGATTTAGTACATGAAAGGATGAATTTACCAAATTCAACTATACTATTAAAGGAGATCGCGGATATTAAAACTCAAGTTCAATTTTGTGCACAAATTGTCAAGGATCTCCTTCAATTTTCAAGAAAAATGGATTTAAACTTAAGTAAATTTGAACTTAATGAGTTATTTAAGGAAATCGTTGAATCTCCAGCAATATCATCGAAAATAAGCAAAAATAGAATAGAAATCTTATTTGAAAATAAAAAAATCTCTGAAATGGAAGGTGATAAAAGGCTCCTGTTCGAAGTTTTCCAGAACCTTATAAATAATTCCATTGATGCACTAAAAGATAAAAAAGTCAGACCAGAAATTAAAATAAGACTTCTTAATAGGGATAATAAACTGGAAATAAAAATAGTGGATAATGGAATCGGGATTAAACCATCAGATATGCCTAGAATTTTTGAACCATTTTTTTCGACAAAACAAGTAGGTCAAGGAACAGGACTCGGGTTGTCGATCTGTCGGGGAATAATCGAGAAGCATGGAGGAAAAATCAGTATTAATAGTATTTATGGAAAAGGAACCGAAGTTATAGTTACATTGCCAATATATTACTCTATAAAAAATAAGGTATAATTTTTAAAAATTTATAAATAGTACAATATGTTAAAAATATAATTAAATGGGTTAAATTTATTTATGGGTGAAATTTTTTGGAGGAAAATAATCTATTTACACCTAATAATTTGAACCTAATTTATAATTCGATAAAAGAACCAATCTTTGTTATAAACAACAAATTTACAATAACAAGTGTAAACAAAGCGTTCACGGAACTTCTTAATTTAAAAAAAGAAGATATCATTGGTAAAAAATGTTATAAAATTTTTCATGAATCAAGTGAAGTATGGCAAAACTGTCCTTTAAAAAGTATTGAAGAAGAAATTCCTGGTCATATAGAAATTAAATATAAAAGTGGTGGATATTCCTTAAATATTTCTTGTTCACCTCTTATTGATAATAATAGAGAGATCATAGGATTAGTTAATGTTATTAAGAAAATATCCGATTTTGTTAATACTGAAGAGAAATTAGAGAAAATTGAAGAAAAATATCGACTAATAACAGAAAATGCTAGTGATTTAATTTACATTCTTAATGAAAAATTTAAACTTGAATTCATTAATGAAAAAGTACATAAGAAAATATTGGGTTATACAAAAGATGAAGTCATTGGTAAAGATGCTATTAAATTCGTACATCTCGACGACTTAGCATTTGTGATTGAAAAGTCGAAAGAAAATTGGGAAAAAGGAGAAGGCACATTCGAATTTAGACTAAGAGGAAAAGACGGAAACTATAGATGGATTGAATTAAAAAGCAAAAAATTTATTAATAAAGATGGAAAGTCAAAAATATTAAATATTGGCAGAGATATATCTGACCATAAACGAGCTGAAGAGAAATTAAAGGAATCTGAAGAACAGTTCAGAACAATTACCGAGCAATCCTTAATGGGAATATGTATTGTACAAAATAATTCAATTAAATATGCAAATGAGGCAATGTCAGTAATTGTTGAGTATTCTATTAATGAAATGTTGGAATGGAAAACAAATGATCTTTTTAAATTAATTGCTCCAGATAATTTATCATATGCTAAAAAAGAAGCAAAAATAGTTCAAGAGAAAAAACGTAAAGGTATAACTCATGACCATTATAAAATAGTTACAAAATATGGAAAATTCAAATGGGTTGACACTTATGCCAAAACTATAAAATTTCAAGGAAAAAATGCAGCATTAGTTACCTTCATTGACGCTACTAAGCGGATAGAAACAGAACAGAAACTTGGAGAGTCTGAAGAAAAATATCGACTTATCACTGAAAATACAAATGATTTAATTGGGGTAATCAACGATAAATTTGAGATTGAGTATATTAACCAATACACACAATCAAAAATAATTTCCTATCCAGAAATTAATATAATAGGGAATTACTTTCTCGATTTAATTCATTCAGATGATCAAAAACGAGCAAAATTAATATTTAACAAATTTTTTGAGAATGAAGAGGGAAGAGAAGAATTTAGAATTAAGCAATATAATGGAACCTACATTTGGTTCGAAATTAAAGGAAAAACATTTTTGGAAAGAAATGGAAGTAAAAAAGTTCTTCTTGTCGGAAGAGATATTTCTGAAAGAAAAGCTATGGAAGAATTAAAATTTAAGAAATCTGAACAAAAATATCGACTTATAACTGAGAATGCGAATGATTTAATTTCTATTATTAATGAAAACATGGAAAATGAATTCATTAATGAAAAAATTCATTTAAAAACTTTGGGTTATTCTAAAAATGATTTAATTGGAAAAGTAAATGCCGATTTTATTCATGTTGAAGATCTTGAAAAAGTAACTTCATCTTTTAGAAAAGCTATCGAAATTGGAGAAGGAAAAACAGAATATAGATTCAAACGAAAAGATGGAAAATACATTTGGCTAGAGAGTCGAGGAAAAATATTTACAGATTTAGATGGTAGACAAAAGGGACTTATCATTTCAAGAGATATAACTGAAAGAAAGCTAGCTGAACAAAATTTAATAGAATCCGAAAAAAGATATCGTACATTTATCGAAAATTTTCAAGGTATTGTATTTCAAGGATATCACGATTTTTCTGCGACATTTTTCCATGGTGCAATAGAACAATTAACAGGGTATACGGAAGATGAATTTCTATCAAGAAGTATTAAATGGGACCAAATTATCCATCCAGATGATAGAGAAGAGGTTTATAAGCAAGTTGAACTATTTATTTCATCTTCAGAAAAAAAATCTAATAGACAATACCGTATCATTAAAAAAGATGGAGATGTAAGATATATAGCAGAATATTTTCAAAGATTTTATGATAGTATTAAGAATAAGGAGGGGGTTCGTGGTATTCTCATTGATATTACTGATGAAAAAAGTATGGAAAATAAACTTAGGGAATCTGAAGAAAAATATCGAGGATTAATTGAAGGTGTATCTGATGCAATTATTTCAACTGACCTTAAATTCAAAATAATATCTTGGAATAAGGCTGCAGAAAGCATATATGGCTGGATAGATAGTGAAGCTATAGGTAAAATCATGGGTAAACTTTGTCCTACAGAATATATGGGTTTAAAAGAAGAAGATGTGATTGAAAGTTTTTTTAAAAATGGTTCCTGGAATGGGGAAGTGAAACAAGTATGTAGAGAAGGAAAAGTAATTAATATTTATGCAAATGTAAATTTAATTAAGGACGAAAATGGCAATAATATCGGTATAGTTGCAGTTAATAGAGACATCACTGAGCGTAAGAAAAGTGAAGAAAAGCTAAAGGAATCTGAAGAAAAATTTAGGACAATTTCGGAAAATTCTACTATGGCCATTTTTATCATACAAGATAATAAAGTTAAATACGTAAATAAAGCCTATGAAGAAATAACCGGATATCCAATTCAGGAAGTATTGAAATGGTCAGTAAAAGAATTATTAACAACTGTTTATCCAGAAGATTTAACCTCTGTTAGAGAAAGGCTCCGTCAGATACATTCCGAAGATATAAATCTCAAAACACATTACAATTTTAGAGTTATTACAAAGTCTGGAGAATTGAAATGGATTGAAACTATTTCTAAAAACATAATGTTTCAAGGAAAAATGTCCAGATTATCCTTATTTATAGATATTTCTAAAAAGAAAGAAGCAGAACAACGACTGAGAGAATCTGAAGCAAAATTTAGGATGATAGCTGAACAATCATTAATGGGAATATCTATCATACAAGAAAATAAAATAAAATACGTGAATGGAGCATTATCTAACATCCATGGATATTCTACAGACGAAATGATGAATTGGTCATTAATTGACCTAACAAAATTTATACATCCAGAAGATATCAATGATGTCCTAATTCAAATAAAAAGGTTGCAGAAGATACAAATAGGAAAAACTAGTGCAATTTATCGAATAATTACTAAGGCAGGAAAAATAAAATGGGTTGAAGTTTTTGCAAAAATAATAGATTTTGAAAAAAAACCTGCAATATTAACGATGATTCATGATATTTCTGAAAAAATTCAAGCAAGACAAAATCTTAAGGAATCAGAAGAAAAATATAAATCTTTGATTAATAGCATTAATGATGTGATTTTCCAAACAGATCTTAAGGGGAAAATAAAATTTGTCTCACCTCAAATAAAAGTTTTATTTGGTTATGAGGCAGAAGAATTATTCAATAAAAATATAGTCGATTTTATTCATCCAAAAGATATACCTAACATTTTAAAAAAAATAGAGGGTATAATTCAAAATCGCAAAGGAGATATTAGTTTAGAATTTCTTGCAAGACATAAATCTGGAGATTATTTAACCATTTCTTCTAGAGGGGGATATATGCCAGGGAAAGTACCAAGCCTTATTACGGTATTAAGAGATATCACAGAAAAGAAAAAAATGGAAAAACTCGTTAGTAAACAAAGAGATCTTGCCTCTAAAATATTAAGAACAGAAAGTCTTACCGAATTATTTAGATTTGCTTTTCAAACCATTATTGAAACTACTGATTTTGATTGCGGAGGAATTTATATTTTTAATGAAGATAATAATACCCTCGATCTCTCCTATCATCAAGGATTATCCGAACCCTTTGTCCATGCTGTGGCACATTATGATTCTGACTCGCCTAACGCTGAAATAGTTAAAGAAAATAGATCATTTTTTTTAAATTATGATGATCTTCTTTTAGCTAAAACTGAAGCTGAAAAGAATGAAGGTCTTAAGAGTTTTGGTCTAGTTCCTTTAAATTTCAGCAATCATACAATAGGTTGTATCAATGTTGCCTCACGTACATTAAGGAAGATTTCAGATGAATCAAAAAAGATAATCGAGACAATTGGAAGTTATATAAGCCAATTCATATATCTTACAAGACTTAATTCTACACTCAGGGAATCAGAAAAAAAATATCGTAACCTTCTTGAGAGTTTAAATGAAGGAATTTGGGTTATTGATAAAAATAATCACACTAAATTCGTTAACGAAAATATGGCTCAAATGCTTGGGTATAATGTGGAAGAAATGCAAGGGAGACATTTATTTTCTTTTATGGATGAGCAAGGAATTGATATTTGTAAGAGTCATTTAGAGCGGCGTCAGAGTGGGATAAAAGAACAACATGATTTTGAGTTTATATGTAAGGATGGATCTAGAATATATGCTCTATTGGAAACATCTCCGATTTTAAATGATAAAGGAGAATATGATGGTGCGATAGCAGGAGTAATTGACATTACAGAGCGTAGAAAAGCGAAAGAAGAGTTAATTAGTAGCAAAGCAAGATTACAATTTCTTCTTAGTTCGAGTCCCGCAGTAATTTACAGTGCAGATCCAATTGGTGATTATCGGACAACATTCATTAGTGAAAATGTTAAAGCAATCACTGGTTACGAGGCGAGCGAATTTACACACCAACCAAGCTTTTGGATAGACCATGTTCATCCTGATGATTTGGATTTTGTACATACTGAAATAAATCGTTTATTAAGTAAAAAAAATCATAGTTATGAATATCGTTTCAAGTGTAAAGATGGTAATTATAGATGGTTTCGTGATATCATGGAACTGATAAGCACTAGTGATGGAAAATCGATAGAAATAGTTGGTTATTTGGCTGATATCACATCCCAAAAAGTAGACCAACAGAAACTTAAAGAATCTCAAAAACAACTCGAGGAATCAGAAAAAAAATATCGTAACCTTCTTGAGAGTTTAAATGAAGGAATTTGGGTTATTGACAAGAATTATAAAATTACATTTGTTAATCAACCTATGGCAGATATGCTTGGGTACGAAATTGAAGAATTACAAGGGGAACATCTATATACTTTCATAGATATAAAAGAATTTAAAATATCAAAGGAAAATTTAGAACTTCAAAAAATAATAAATAAACAGCAACATGAAATCACTTTTACTCGAAAAGATGGCACTCTAATTTATACAATCGTTGGAACTTCACCAATATTAGATGATAACGAAAATTATATTGGATCGGTGGCTGCAGTAATAGATATATCGGAACTCAAAAAAATTGAGGAGGAATTGAGAAAAAGTCAAGATAAACTCCTCGAAAAAAGTAAATTAGCAGCCGTGGGTCAGTTAGCCGCTGGCGTAGCACATGGTCTTAATACCCCTCTTGCAAATATTGCGCTTACAGCGGAATACCTTTTAAATTTAATCGATGAACCAAAACTTCCCTTTGATTTTGTTACAGCTCAGAAAGAGTTAAACGATATTAAGGTTCAAGTACAATATTGTGCAAAAATTGTTAAGAATCTCCTTCAATTTTCAAGAAAAGTGGATTTAACAATAAAAGAACTAGAACTTAATTCTCTACTAACTGCACTTTTAAATTCACCAATTATTTCATCAAAAATAAAATTTAAAGGCATCAAATTAATAACAGAAATGGTAGAACCAATTAATATAGAAGGAGATAACATACACCTTCTCCAAGTATTCCAAAACATTCTGAATAATTCTTTTGATGCTCTAGATGATATAAAACATGAACCTGAAATAAGAATTATTCTCTCGAAGACAAGTTCTGAAGCAGTAATTAAATTTATTGATAATGGAATAGGAATTAAAAAATCGGATTTATCAAGGATTTTTGAACCATTCTTTTCAACAAAAGATGTGGGACGGGGGACAGGGCTTGGACTACCTATATCTAAGGGAATAATAGAAAAGCATGGAGGAAAAATCGATATTCAAAGCATATATAAAGAAGGCACTGAAGTTACTATTACTTTACCCCTCTCTTCTTCTTTAAATAATAAAAACTAGAACTTTTGCACTAATATAATACCTCCATTTCCAAAAAAAAATTTTAAAATTAAAAAATAGTTACTACTATTTTCTTCAAAAGTCTAATATTTACTTTTGAGTATAATTAGATTATTTGAAAAAGTTTTTCATAGAATTTAATAATTAGGTAAAATAAAATTAGGTTCAATAGAAATGTTGAATTCGGTTGAGAGAGATACTAATGAATTACAAAAAAAAGAGGAAAAATATCATTTAATAATGGAAAATTCGAACGACTTAATTTCTTTACTTAATGGAAGATTAGAATTTGAATTTATAAATAATAAAACTTATTTTAGAATGTTGGGCTATACAAGAGATGAACTTATCGGAAAATGTGTGTTAAATTTCATTCATCCAGACGATTCTGTGCACACAATTAATAATTTTATTAAAGGTTTTGAGACAGGGCAAGGTTATATTGAGCATCGAATTAGGCACAAAAAAGGGGATTATATTTGGATTGAAACTCGAGGAAGAAAATTAATCGACACAGATGGAAAAAATAAACTACTATTTATCGGTAAAAACATAAATAAATACAAACTTATAGAATTAAAATTAATCAAAAACCAGAAAGAGCTTTTAGAAAGAAGAAAATTGGTCTCAATAGGGCAGCTTGTAGCTGATATCGCACACAGCCTTAAGACACCTCTCTCTAATATAAATTTAACAGTGGATTATCTTCTAAATTTGATCAATTTCCAAAAAATATTTCCAGATCCAAAAACTATACATGATGAAATTATAGATTTAAAAAATGAAGTTGACTTTTGTACGCAGATTGTAAAAAATCTCCTCCAATTTTCAAGAAAAGTAGATTTAAATTTGAAGAAATTCGAACTTAATAATCTTCTAACCGGACTTATATCGTCTCCTGCAATAATATCGAGGTTAAGAGAAAAAAATATAGAAATTTTTTTTCAAAATGAAGAAAATATTATGCTCTTTGGTGATAAAACTCTCCTTTTTCAAGTTTTTCAAAATATTATAAATAATTCTATTGACGCTCTCGAGGAAGTGCAATATAGACCAAACATTAGAATTACTATCTCGAAGCTAGAGAGTCAATATGAGATAAAATTTATTGATAATGGTAGGGGTATTAAAAAATCAGATTTACCAAGAATATTTGAACCTTTTTTTTCAACAAAGCAAGTTGGGAAAGGAACAGGCCTCGGTTTGCCGATCAGTCGCGGAATAATTAGAAAACATGGGGGTGATATAACCATCAATAGTGTTTATGGAAAAGGTACAGAAGTTATTATTAATATACCATTAATAGGTAATGAGAATGCCTGAAATTGCATTAAAAATCGTCGTGCTTGGCGATGAAGAAGTCGGAAAGACGTCAATAATTCTAAAGTATACCAAAAACCGTTTTACTGAAGACTATAAACCAACTTTGGGAGCTGATTTCGCGATTAGAGAATTGAAATATAATGAATTTGATGTAAAATTATATATTTGGGATATTGGAGGCGTTGATAAACATAAAGATCTTCATAAATTTTATTTTGAAGGAGCTGATACGTTCTTATTAGTTTATGATATTACAAGATATAACACTTTTGAAAATGCTATAAATTTATGGATACCTGATATAGAACTTAACCTTAAATCAGCTTCAATTATTCTCGTTGGCAATAAAAATGATTTGGAAACTAGAAGGCAAATTTCGAGAGTGCAAATTAATGGAATAAATTCAAATAATCTGGTTTCTTCTATTGAAACTTCCGCTAAAACTGGTAATAATATAGAAAAGGTATTCCTAAATATCTTAAAAGAAAAATTGTAAAAAAACATGCTATTTTATGAATAATTTCCAACCTTTTGGTGACAATTCAATAATTTTTTTATTGCCACTTATAAATTCATTGATATATCCGAAGCTAAGAAGACCTTTTATCCTCTTTCTTACTGTAGGTTTAGTTATCTGCATTTTTAACCTAATATTTGTATAAGATGGCTTGTTTCCTAGGTTGTTTTGTTCATAAACATATTTTAAAATTTCGAACATAGTATTAGGAATATTTATCATAAACTTCGGCTCAATTTTTTTTGTTTCTTTTTCCAATAGCTTAATTTCTGTCTTACTCAGAGTAGATGGATCAATTGATAATATTATTATAAGGGAGGTAATGTATGCATGATCTCTCAAATGTTGAATAAATGAAAGAATTTCTTTAAAATTATTTTTAAATATTAGGTAATCTAATCTATCAATTAAGACTGCACTTTTATTTGGTATTTTTTCTATCTGATTTTCAATTTCTCCAATATTTGGAGATATAGAATGTTTTCCATCCCATTCAGAAAGCCAAAAAAATTCGAAATTACCTTTAAAAATATGTTTAAGTTCCTCATCAGGCTTTCTAGAAAAGACAAATCCGTTATAATTTACTTTAAGTAAATCTTGAAAAGCTTCAAAAGCCAAGATTGGCGAGGTTTCTTCTACTAAATAAATATTTCCATTTTCTAACCTGAATTTCAATAATCTTTCTTTCATTTCGTCTTCAGCGCGTTTGCGTTCGGTGATATCTTGTGCATGGATTATTAATAAATTATCTGGCATTAAATTATAAGTTATTTCAAGACTTTTTTCTTTATTTTTTGACCAAACACGAGAAGATATTTCCCTTTTAATTGTGGATCTTGTAATAAAACATCGTTTCATATCTTCTAATATTTCTGGTAAATCCTGATAGAACTCTCTTGCAGTTTTTCCTTCAAAATTGATAATTTCACCGTTACTGAATATTTTAGCGGCTTCATTATAATCTTTGAGAATAAAATTTTTACCTTCTTTTTTCCAAGTGTAAGTAGGGACTGGAATATTTTCGTATTGGACTCTTAATCTTTTCTGTCCATTCAATATTTCTCTGTAAAGGTGGTATCTCTCTACTCCTGGAGTAATCTGATCTGCTATAGTTTGTAATAGAAATAACGATTCTTTATTATAAATCCCTTTTTGATAACTACCTATGCTAAATAAACCAATTACTTTATTTCGAGAGACGAGAGGAACGATTAAATATGAATGTATACCCTCAACTGCCAATTTTTGGGATAATGGATCTTTGTTATCTACTAAGTCGTGTAAAATTATACCCTTTCGGTTATTCATTACCATTAAGCTAAGTTGGGATTTTCCGATCATAAATTCATGACTTATTTCACTAATACATATATCAGGTTTTAGTGTAAAGACTTTTAGGTCTTCGCAGCGTTCATTCAATAATGCCACACTAGCTAGATCAAATTCTATTAATCGCTTAATGGCTTGAATAATCGAGAAAATTATGGTTTCAAACTCAAATCCCGTTGCGATAATACGAGAAATTTCATTAAGAACTACTAAACGGTAGAAATAAGATTGAAGCTCCTCTCTTGCATGCATATATTCATTAACCCCTTTCCCAACTACAAGTTCACTAGCTAAATGTTTATTCTTCCGCTCTTTTTCTAAATTGCTATTTAAATCATTATTAAGAGAGTCCAAAGAACCATTTCCTACTATAAAAACGCTGCTAATTCGCTAAATACTTCTCTTACGTTTATATTTAAAAGTGCTGAAGTCTCAAAAAAAGCATTTAAATTTAAATTACCTTGAAGCTCTTTTCCTTCTAGATACGTAATTTGGCGTTCGAAGTCTAAGTCAGATTTATTTCCAACTAGAATATAGGGTATATTTCTGTTTAAATTATTACTTAAATCTTGTTTCCAATCAAATATCTCATCAAAAGTATATTTTCTTGTGATATCATAAATTAAAATACAACCATCTGTTTTACTAAAATATTCTCTCCAAGCATCCCTAAGAAAGGTCTGTCCTCCTAAATCCCAAATTCGTAATCCTATTTGTTTTCCATTCAAGTTAAGTATTTTGAACCCGATATTCATTACTAGCGTAGGTCGATGTGTGACATCAATTAATTCTCCAGTGATCGCTTGAAAAAGTGCAGTTTTACCAACTCTATCAGAACCAAGTAAAAGAATTTTGTACTCTTCCATCTTTTTTACCTAATAATTTTATAAGGAATCCCAATAATTCATAATTTTTTCTAAATTTTTATTATTGTCGAAAAACTGGTCTCTTTCTTCTCTTAATTAATTTTTTAAGTTCCTCATTAATAGTCTCTGATAGCGACTTGATATTTTGTGGTGGTATATTAATATCTGTTTTTAACGGACGAATGTTAGCAGCTGGAATGGAAGATTTTTTGATATCTTCGATTAATTTTCCATGATATTCGATCATTTTACCGTGATCTTCGACTTTACTTTCAATATTGAACAACATTTCGCCTAATTCTGTACGTAACTCTAAAAACATATCCAATATTTTTCCATAAGATTGATTAAAGGATCTCTCTATTGGTTGTTTCGATGAATCTCTGTCCGCAAAATTCCGAATTTCATTGATTATTGTTTGACTATCTCCCAAGGAATCAAAAATACTATACTCATTTATTTCGTATTTAAAATTTTTTCCATGATCTTTAAATAATTTATTAATCCTATGCCTCAATAAATTAATGGAGTCTTTTATTTCCTTTTTATTTTTGATATCGGGGTCAACTTTATTTATAATCACTAATATCTCAGGATTTTCTTTTAATAAATCTAAAATTTTTAGAACATCTTTAAAATATTCTATTGCGTCATTAAAATGCTCTGGATCTTGAACATCAATTACAAAAATCAACAATGAAATATTAACAAAATATTTTTCTGCGCTTTGGATATATTCTTTTCTAAATTGATTCTGTCCCCCCATATCTACAATAACATAATGTAATCCCATTTTATTAAGGGTTTGGTGACGTAACATCTCATATTTTACTCCCATTGTAGGTGTGTCATTTATAAAAACATCTAAATTTAATTTCTGTTTCATAATCTTTGATATTGCAGTCTTTCCTGCGTAATTAAGTCCTACTATTGATACTTTTTGAGGTCCTAAGAATTGCTCAATTTTGTTTTCATTTATAACTTTAGAAATAAATAACCAGATATTGAGATCATAAAGATCAATACCCAATGAAATGAGCATCTGATAATTATCATCCGTTATTTCTTTTTCCGCAAATTCCCCTATTGTAGAAATTTTTAGAATATTTTTCAAAATTGATGCTTTTTTTTCGTTAATACCTTTTATGATAATTAAATCTTGATTAATTATTTCTTTTAAGGTCCCTAGATGATCTGGAATCTCTATTACATTACTAATTTTTTCTAATATTGATTCATTCAAATTGTTAAATCTCCTTAATTATCAAATCTTCATTATTACAGTATTGGAAACTCTAAATTGGAATTACATAGATTTATAACAGAATTCCCAAATTTTTCAAAATAGAAGAACTAAGCATTGCATTTAAATAATTTAAGTCAAATGGAAAGAACATAAAAACTTAAAAATAAATAAAAATAAAAAAAAAAATTTTACTCTTTTACTTCTTCTTCTGGGGACTTAAAAAATTCATATAATCCAAATGCTACTATTGCACCTACTGCTGCGATTCCTATGAATATAAAAGTCATATTAAATTGTTCTCTTGGCATTAAAGCTAATAATTGTGAAAGATTATCATTATCAGCTTTTTTTGTAACCGTATAATGTTCATAATTCCAAACTACACAGTTATTGCTAGTATCATTCACCCAAATTGTATAATTAACAGTTATTCCTAGAAATTTTTGAGGAATTGTAAAATTCCAATAGCCATCTTGATAATTACCTGAAAGTAAGGTCATTGTATAATTTAAGAAAACCCCTGAATGATTAGAAATTAAAAGAACTGTATCTACTCCAATATTATCAGTTACATGGACAGTTATGTTAACTGAATCTAGACTTGTAGGCCAATTTGGATCTCTAGATACCGAAGTTATATTTGGTAGATCAGAATCAGGTACTTTGTACTGAAATGAACCATTAATGGCAAAGTTATTTTCAGTATCATTTGCTATAATTGTATAATTAACGATTGTTGATTGAGGATATGCAGAGATCGTATAATTCCAATAACCATCTAGAGCAGTTCCTGAAAGTAGATCCATCGTATAATTTGTCGGAGAACCAGTATGATTTGAATTGATTAAAACAACATCTACTCCCGTGTTGTCTGTAATGTGCACAGTGATATTCACTTCATCCAAATCACTTGGAGTTACAGGATCTCTTAAGACCAAAATGATTTTAGGATCCTCATTATCGTTGATAGTATATTGATATGATCCATCTGTATCAGTATTGCCATTCGTATCATTGACCCAGATTGAGTAATCTATTGTTGTTCCAGCGGGATATGCGGGGATACTATAGTTCCAATAACCATCTTGAGCTGTTCCCGAAAGGAATTCCATTGTATAATTAGTCGAAGACCCAGTATGGTTTGAGTTGATTAAAACGACATCCGCTCCCGTGTTATCTGTAATATGAACTGTTATATTAACCGAATCTAAATTACCAGGGGCAAGAGGATCTCTTGAAACTAAAACAATAACTGGATTTTCATTATCACTAATTGTATATTGGTATGGGCCATCAATTTCAGAATTTTTAAATGTGTCATTAGCCAAGATCGAGTAAGTTATTGTTGTCCCAGCGGGATATGCGGGGATAGTGTAGTTCCAATAACCATTTTGAGTTGTCCCCGAAAGGAAATCCATTGTATGATTAGTCGAAGACCCAGTATGGTTTGAGTTGATTAAAACAATATCTACTCCCGTGTTATCTGTAATATGAACAGTGATATTTACCGTATTTAAATTACCAGGGGCAATAGGATCTCTCGAAACCAAAATAATATTTGGATTCTCATTATCACTAATTTTATATTGATACGGTCCATCAGTATCGGTATTGAAATATGTATCATTAACCCAAAATGAGTATATAATTGTTGTCCCAGTGGGATATGCGGGGATGGTAAAGTTCCAATAACCATCTTTAACAGTCCCTGAAAGTAGGTCCATTGTATAATTGGCTTGAGAACCTGTATGATTTGAATTGATTAAAACAGTATCTACTCCACCGTTATCTGTAATATGCACAGTAATATTCACCGAATCTAAATTACCAGGAGCTGCAGGGTCTCTTGAAACTGAAGTGATATTTGGGTCCTCAAGATCTCCTAATAAAGAATACATTACTTCTCTATCATTTCCCCATTCTCCATTGGTATCATCAGACCAAACCACATATATATTTCCATATATATCTGTGTCAATACTAGGAAATAAACTGTTATCAACATTCCACCTTGTAAGGTCATCTGATATAACAGTCGCATTAGACCAACCCGAAATTGTGTAATTTGCATAAAATATTTCACCATCTGTTCCCCATTCACCATTTGTAATATCAACCCAAGCTACGTGAATGTTTCCATTTATATCCGAGACTATCCGAGGACTTTGGCTTATTCCATCATTCCAACCGTAAATGTCAGAAATTATTGTTGCATTAGACCATCCTGTAGTTGTGAAATTTACATAAAATATTTCTACATCCGTTCCCCATTCACCATCTGTTTCATCATACCATACTATGTGTAAGTTGCCGTTTTTATCAATATCTATATCAGGAGAATAACTGCTATCATCATTCCATCCATATAGATCGGAAATTACAGAAGCATTGGACCAACCCGAGGTTGTATAATTTGCATACATTATTTCAGCATCTGTTCCCCACTCACCATCCGTTGCATCCTGCCAAACGATATGGAGATTTCCGCTGTTATCTACAGCAATTCTAGGGATTTCACTAATGTCATCATTCCATCCATATATATCAGAAATCGCAGTCGCATTTGACCATCCTGCAGCTGTATAGTTCATATAAAATATCTCTGCATCAGTTCCCCACTCACCAATGGTGAAATCTTGCCAAACCACATGTAAATTTCCACTATCATCTACAGCAATACTAGGATAATGACTTGCTCCATCATTCCACCCATAAATATCTGAAATTACAGTTGTGTTAGACCATCCTGCAGCGGTATAATTAGCATACATTATTTCAATATCTGAACCCCATTCACCATCTGTCCAATCTTCCCAAACTACATGTAAATCACCATTTTTGTCTGTGGCTATATCGGGATAAAAACTACTGTCATCGTTCCAACCGTAAATATCTGAAATTGCAGTTACATTAGACCAACCTGTGATAGTATAATTGACATATAGTATTTCATAATCTGTACCCCATACTCCGTTTGTGTCATCAGACCAGACAACATGTACATTTCCATCATTATCTGTGGCAATACTTGGCGAATTACTAAGATCTACATTCCATCCAGTAATATCATCCGAAATCACGGTAGCATTAGACCAACTCACTCTAGAAGAAATGAATTGGCTTTTTTTATTGAAAAAATTTATAGTATTTATCGGAGTAATTGAATAGCAAAGGCTTAAAATTGAAAATAGTGTCAATTGAGATATTAGAATGTAAAATATATGTTTCTTTTTAATTGTCAAAAGCCTCCTTTTTTTTTATTAAGGAATATTAGGCGGGGTTTTAAAAAGCAGCATTGAATTTAATATATTAAGTCTAATCAAATGAATATAAATTTCTCTTATTTTACATAAAGATCTAATCAAAAATTACTATGCCAATCCTTCTAAGCTCTGATTTAGCCATTCTGAAAAATCTATTTGTTTCTAATAAGCTTTTTCTTACAATATAGTATTCATTGCCATTGTTTTTGAAATGTGGAGTTTCATATACAAGAGTTCCTGATTTAGTTTTGTAAATTTCATATTTGTTTCCCATTTTTTTTCAAATTTAAAAATACATCATTAAATTTAAATAACAAAAGTCAAATCTAAAGGACAAAAAACTTAAAAAATCTTCCAAAAATTCCCATTTTTCAAAAATTTTTTATCCTACCCTAATTTTTAATTTATTACTATGAATTTTTAGGAAATCTGAGGTTTTTTTTCATGCCGAAAGGAGTTCTTTGGCTTAAGTGGAATTTTAAAGATGGAGTTGTAATTGATTGGAAATTTCCAGAAAATTTGAATTTCGATCAAAAAATTATTTCTAAAATTTATTCTAACTTAACATTTGGCAATATAAACATTCCAAGATTTGCCACTTTTTCAACTGAGGATATAAATATTGCATCCTTTTTTGGTGGAAGAAGTAATACAGACATGGTTTTATTACTTTTAGAAAATTATGAAGATATTAAAGATTTTGAGGAGGCACTTGTCACTTTTTATTTTAATATTCTTCAAGGTAGAATTAATAAAGTAACTTCAATGATGCAATTAATTAAACATTTTGGTGTTAAAAAGAAAGAAAATGAGATATTGGGTATTTCTGATGATAAATTTAATATTTTTATTAATCTGTTTCAGAATTTTATAGATACTATCGATAAACGTTTAATACAGATAGAAGATTTTATTATAAAAATTAACCAATTCCTCCAGAAATTAGGGGAAGGATTATGAAGGAATTTAAAATTCTTTTATTAGGTGCGGGAGCAGTTGGAAAAACAACTTTTTTCCATAATATAACGGGAGAATTATTAGAACTCTCATATAATCCTACTTTTGGTGTAAATATCGGGTCAAAAATTATTGAATTAAAGGATAATAAGATAAAAATAAATTTTTGGGATCTTGGAGGTCAAACATTTCTTCGTGATTCTTGGAGCAATTATTACTCGGAAACTGATTGTGCTATTTTCTTTTATGATATAACGAGAAAAGAAACATTTATAGAAATTTTAAATTGGAAAGAAGAATTAAATGAAATAATAAGTAAACCAATTTCTCTAATACTTATCGGTAACAAGTCTGATTTAGAATCTGAGAGGCAAGTAACTCAAGAAGAAGGAGAAAAAATACAGAATGAATTAGATGCAATTGCATTTTATGAAATATCTGCTTTACATGATATAAACATGAAAATAGTCCTAGAAAAAATTATTTTTACTTTACTTTATACTTAAATTGAAAGGTAATTAAGAATTATTTTAAAAAATCTTGTACTCTATTTTCATTTTTAAGTTATATAATAAATTAATTTTTTATTAATTTTATTTATGAAATAGATCAAATAGGGCTTTAAGTGTGATTTATTGTTGCTAATAAAATAAAAACTTTTTAAATATTCCAAAAATATCATAAGTCTTAAAAATCACCCAATTACCAGACTATGCTTCGAATAACCAATAAAAAAAGCTTTTTTTACTTTAAATTTTGTAAAATTTTAAAAGACCAGGAAAAGAAATTTTAAATTTTTCTAATTTTACCCATTATTTTTCCCTAGTTTAATCTAAAGGGGAGGTATATGTTATAAATAGATGGTGTATGAACATGAATGATGAAATTCAAGGAAAAATGGTTAAAGTTTTATCAAATGAAGGAATATTATACAAAGTACATTTTTATGAAGACTTTTGGGAAGAAGATGACATGGAAACTAAATCTAAATTTAAAGTTTGGGAATCAACTTTAGTATTTCTAGGTTTCCTTATGGCACTAGCACTAGCAACATACATGGCAAAGATATTTTTTATGGCTTATTTCAATGGAGGGTCTATTCTAGTCGATATAAATAGATTAGGTGAAGCGACTCTGGAATTTTATCTAGTAATTGTCTCATTAGCGATAATATTTCCTGGATTTATTTGTTATTTTAAAAAGTTTGTAGAATAACTTAATATTTTTATCCTTTTTTTCTGTTTAATCTCCGTAAAATTTATGAAATCCATTCAATTAGTTATCTAAATAATCTTTAATTATTTGAGGTTCAATATTTATTGGTAATTCAATGATCACCTCTGTTCCTTTTCCAAATATACTATTAACTTTCATTTTTCCCCCATGTTTCTCAATTATACCACGACAAATTGAAAGTCCAAGCCCTGTCCCTTTCCCAACTTATTTGGTAGAAAAGAATGGTTCGAAAATCCTCGGTAAATCGGATTCTTTAATTCCTTTTCCATTATCAATAACTCTAATTTCTATTTTACTATTTATCTTTAAGAGAGTAATATTAAGCTCTGGTCTATCTTTTTTCCCTTCTAAAACATCTAGGGAATTATTCACGAGGTTTTGAAATACTTGAGAAAGTAGTATTCTATCCGCGATTAATTCAACTTCTTCTCCCTTTTTAATTTTGACTTTGACACCATTTTTATTAATTCTTGACGCTATTGCTGGAGCTTCTACAAGCTCATTTAAAAGAGGTCCAAGCTCAATTGGTTTTAAATCTAAGTCCATTTTTCTTGAGAATTGAAGTAATTCTTTCACAACTTGTGCACAAAATTTTGCTTGATTCTTTATACTAATAATCTCCTTTAATAACATTTTAGTCTTATTAGAAGATTTATCATCACCAATTATTTCAGAAATATAATCAGTTTTGAGAGTAATATTTGCAAGGGGTGTATTGAGTTGATGTGCTACACCAGCCGCAAGCCTGCCTATGGCAGCTAATTTATTCTTTTCTATGAGCTCTTCTTGAAGCTTTAATTGTCTAGTTATATCTCTTCCGATGGCTTGAAGTTCGATAATTTTACCATTTTCATCTCTAACTGCTGAGCAATTCCAACTTATGGTTCGGAGCCCTTTGGGTACGTTCATCCGTGTTAAAAAACCAGGTATTGGTTCACCAGTTTCTAATAGTTTCTGGATAACTTCTTCTACTATTATTTGATCATCTGGATATATTGATTTAAAGAATTTTTTTCCAATTAGTTCTTCTTTTGGTACTCCAAAGAATTCTGATGCTGCATGGTTAACTAAAATATAAGTTCCATCAAAAGATAATCTTAAGATTAATTCATGAGAAAATTCAGCGATATTCCTAATTTTTTCTTCAGACTCACGATATTTTTTTTCTGATATTATTAATCTGTTTTCGAGATAAACAACAATTACGGTTCCGAGTAGAAATGAAATAAAGATTATATTACATACATAACTTAATTCCCAGGTTCCTTCAATATTAAAATTATATAAAATAGTAGAAACTAATGAAAAAAAGCCTCCAAAAATAGTTAAGAACATAAATCCATATGTAGGAGATTTTATCTTTAAGCAGATACGTATAAGCATAGCCATAGCGATAAAAAGAAATATACCCATTAATAATTCAATCAAAAGGAGAGGTATTGAAATAGAAGTAACGAAAAAGCTTATTTCTCTCATTATATGGTTATTAGGTGTTTGAGAAGTGTCTTTAAATATCTGATAATAATCGCGAAATACCGCAGCTATAAATGAAATGACTGCAATTAAATAAAGTATATTACCAATAAGTCGAAATGACTTAATAAAAACTTGTAGAAAAATAAAAAATGACCCAATTGAGTAGATTATACACGCCAATAACCATCCGATTAACCAATGCAGTAATCTTCTTTGCTTTATGGATACCAAACCAAATATGATTGAAGTAAATATCGAATATATAGCAATAATTAAATCAAGTGCAGCTTCGTAAAGCAAGGTTTTTCCCCCTATTTATATTTAATTTTATTATTCTACAATATATTATAAGAAAATTTCATTTATTAATGTAATTTTAATTAATAATAATCAATTTTAAATCTGAAATTTTCTCACTTTTCTTTTTAATGTTCATTATATGTTGGTAATTTAATAATCACCTCTGTTCCTTTTCCAAAAGTGCTATTAAGATTTATTTTTCCTTTATGTTTTTCAATTATACCACGACAAATTGATAGTCCAAGCCCAGTTCCTTTCCCAATCTGTTTAGTAGAAAAGAACGGTTCAAAAACCCTAGGCAAATCAGATTCTCTAATTCCTTTGCCATTATCAATTACTTTAATTTCTACGCTACCATTTATTTTTGAAAAGGCAATTTTAATTCTGGGTTTTTCCTTAACAAATTCTAAAGCATCGATAGAATTTGTTATTAGATTTTGGAGTACTTGAAAAAGAAGTACTCTATCTGCATCTAAAATAATATCTTTTTCCTTTTCAAATATAATTTCGATATTTCTTTCTTTTATTTTTGAAGATATGGCAGGGAGTTCAATAAGGTCCTTTAATAATGAACAGAGATCAAACTTTTTTACATTCAAATCCATTTTCCTTGAAAATTGAAGCAGATCTTTCACAATTTGAGCACAGAATTTAACTTGATCCTTAATAGCTGAAATTTCCTTATGTAAAATTTCAACATTAGGAGGAGTTTTTTCATTACTTACTATAGCTGAAATATAATCTGCCTTTAGAGTAATATTTGCTAGTGGAGTGTTGAGTTCATGAGCGACACCTGCCGCAAGCTGACCTACGGCTGCTAATTTATCTTTTTCTATCAGCTCTTCTTGAAGCTCTGTCACATCTCTACCACTAGCTTGGACTCCAATAATTTTACCAGTATTATCCTTAATTACAGTACCGCTAAATTTAACAGTTCTAATTCCCTTTGGGACTATTAATCGAACTTCAAATCCAATTTGTGGGTTTTCGACTTTTATTATATTTCTTAGAGTGTTAGCTGTTTTTTCTATATCTTCGGGATATACATATTCAGAAAAATGTACTCCAATTAGCTGTTCTGAAGATTTTTGGAAAAATTCTGCTGCGGCAGGGTTTGCAAAAGTGACTTTTCCGTCTTTACTAGCACGTATTATTATATCTTGAGAAAGATCCGCTATACTCTTAAATTTCTCCTCACTTCTTTTCAATTCATTCTCTATTTTCTCACGTTCTCTTATTTCCATTTGCAATTTTCTATTCGATAAAACTAGTTCACTTGTCCTTTCTTCTATCATTTTTTCAAGATGATGTCGATATGCCATCAATTCCATTTCAGCTTCCTTTTTTTCTGTGATATCCCTCGAAATAGTAAGCATTTTTATTTTTCCATCATTATCTTTAAATGCTCTTCCATTTACTTCAAGATAAATGTAATGGCCATCATTATGCTTCACTCTGATTTCATAAGCTGCCTCGCCAGTCTCTAATATCTTTTTAAAATTATCTAAAAGTTTTTGACGGTCTTCTAGGTGAAAATTTTTATCACTTAATTCTAATAGTTCGTCCTTCGTATAACCTAACATTTTAGAATGAACGTTAAAATTCAGATATTCTTGTTTAAATTCATCATTAATAACGGCAATTAAATCATTAGCGTTCTCTGAAATCAAGCGATATTTTTCTTCAGACTCTTTAAGTTTTTGCTGAGCAAGTTCACGTTCAGTAACATCAGTATTAAAGGCTAAAATACAATCTTCTTCTATAAACGGATAATTTATGGCTAAAGCCTCGATAAATATTACTTTTCCGTCACGACGAATTCCTCGAAATATAAGTGGGTGATCCATTCCTTTATCTTTTCTAATATTTCTTTCAAGTTCGATAAGTATAGGTAGATCATCTTTATGAATAAGATCTCTGACAGATCGACCTGTTAGGTCAGATGGAGATTCATATCCAAATAGTTGGCTTTCCTTCTCGTTACACATAATAATTTTATCATATTTCATGACTATGTTTCCATAAATGGCTTTTTCGAAAAGGTTCCGGTATTTATCTTCGGAATCTTTGAGTTTTTGCTCTGCTTTTATCCGCTCCTCTATATCCCTACCGATAACTAATAATTTATCCTTCCCATCTGGACCAATAAATAATTTTCCCTTTAATTCTAACCAAATATATGACTTATCCTTCTTTCTAAGCCTTGCCTCAACGATTCCTTCCCCTTTTTCATAATTTTGTTTCCAAACAGTAATTCCTCTTAATGCATCATCTGCATGCATAAATTTTACAGCATCATATCCAAATAACTCATCTCTCTCATATCCTAAAATCTTAAGAACTTGTTCGTTAAAATATTCAATTTTAAATTTATTGTCTAGAACAACAATTAAATCATTTGCATTTTCTGTAATTAAACGATATTTTTCTTCAGATTCCTTAAGTTTTTGCTCTGCTTCTTTTTTTTCCGTAATATCTCTAGAGACAAAAATTGCTTTAATTTTGCTACTTTCATCTTTTAATGTTTTTCCTTTGGAATCTAACCAAATATAATGTCCATCTTTATGCCTGAATCGTGATTCAATTGATCCCTCACCAACTATTACTCCTTTTGCTATATTGTTTAATAATATTTCCATTTCTTCTGGATGTATAAAATCAGTGATTCGTCTTCCAATTAATTCTTCTCTTGAGTAACCTAATATATTAGAAAAAGCTGGTGCATTTATATATTCATATCTCCCTTTATTATTTACGACTGATATTAAGTCATTAGCATTTTCAGTTATAAGACGATATTTTTCTTCAGATTCCTTGAGGTTTTGTTCTGATTTTATCTTATCTGTTACATCTATCATAATCGCTAGATCAGCAGGTCGACCTTCATAAGATATTGTATTAGAAAAATTTTCATACCAAATTGGCTCACCTGTTTTTTTAATAGCTTGAATCTCATATTGGAATACATCGGTTTTTATAGCCAACTGTTTATTCAATGCTTGCTTGGCAATGAAATCCCTATAATCAGGGTGGATTACTTTAAGAAATTCTCCTGGCTCCCAATTTGTAACTTCTTCAATTGTATATCCAAACATATCTGCCGCACGTTGATTAATATATTTTATCAAATTATCTTGTATTATAATAATTCCTACCAAAGATTGTTCGCTAATAGTTCTGAATTTTTCTTCAGATTCTTTAAGTTCTTGATCAGCTTTTTTGCGTTCGTTAATGTCTCTACCTACAAATAAGAATTTTTCTTTCCCTTCTCCATCGAAGAATCTCCTCCCTTTTATTTCCACCCAGATATAATTTCCATTTTTTTTCTTAACTCTTGTTTCAAATCTTGCTTCTCTTTTTTTCCAATTATTCCTTCCTTCTTTAAGACCATTGATTAAATCATCTGGATGACATATTTGAAGAATATCTTTACCAATTAAATCTTCTCTTGTATATCCTAAAATTCTTTGATGAGCCTCTTCATTAATATAATCCATTTTGAATTTCGGATTTAAAATGACAAGTAAATCATTTACATTTTCTGTTATAAGTCGGTATTTCTCTTCAGATTCTATTAATTTTTGTTCTGCAATTTTACGTTCAGTTATATCAATGACTGTAGTTAATATTGTACTAGTTCCCCTATATTTGAAAGTATTTGAATAAATTTCAACCCATTTTTCCTTCCCTGATTTTGTAATCATTCTATAATTATCAAAGGTTTTACTTTTTTCTTTGGATTGAAAACTTTTTAATCTATTAGACGCTTTTGAAGTATGTACTCGATGAACTCTGCCCATTAGATCCTTAACTGACCATTGCATTAACTCTTCAATAGTAACATCATTGATTTTTGCCATTACTTCATTTGCATATATTAAGGAGTCATTTTGGATAATGCAAATTCCAACTAATGACTGTTCTGAAATTTTTCTAAATTTTTCTTCTGAATCTTTCAGTACTTGTTCAGCTATTTTACGTTCAGTAATATCTCTTGAGATAAATAATAATCTATTTCTACCTTTCTCATCAGTAAAACGCTTTCCACGTGTTTCGAGCCAAACATAATTTCCATCCTTTTTTCTGATTCTGAATTGAACCGATAGTGAGTCATCTAGTCCAAATTTCCCTAAATAGAGTACTCCAAGTCTAGCTAAATCATCAGGATGAATTATATCTAATCCATTCATCGGTTTTTTACCGTTCCCACCCAATAATTCATCTTTTGAATAGCCAAGCGTATGTAATGCAGCTTCATTGCAATAGAGATAATTGAAATTTCCCTTATGAACAGTTATAAGATCATTTAAATTTTCAGTAATTAACCGGTATTTTTCTTCAGATTCTCTCAATTTCTGTTCTGAAATTTTTTCATTGCTTATATCAATAATAATACCTCGTACACCTTCTTTTTCTTGAAGTTCATTATAGAATTTTTGTGAATATTCCCTTAACCACCGAACTTCTCCGTTTTTGTTAATGATACGATATTGTTTAGTGTCACTTCTATCTGAAATTTCATAAAAATGTTTAATTTCCTCATTTAATCTTTGTTTATCATCTGGGTGAATGAGTTGATCCCAATTTATCTTCTCTGATAAGAAATCTTCCTCTGAATATCCAGTAATTTCCTCTAGTGAGCCATGGATAAAATCAGCAACAAAATCTTGATATCCTTGAAATGCGATACCTTGAAAATTTTCAATAAATGAACGATATCTTTCTTCGGATTCTTTAAGTTTAATTTCTGCTTGTTTACGTTCAGAAATATCACGGATGAAAATTGCGACTAAATCATCAGAAAAATAAAGAAGGCGAGCTTCGAAATTTATAATTTTATTATTAATTGGTAGTGCATATTCAATAACCTGAGGTTGTTGTGTGCTAATAGTTTTTTTGACTGTTTCGAAAACTAGTTTTCCTTCTTTGGGAGGTAAAATATCACACATTCTCTGGGTTAGAAATTCTTCTGGAGGTAGATAAAGATCGTCTCTTCTTCCTTTATAATCCAAAATGGTAGTATCTTCAGTAACCATGAAGAATAAGTCTGGAATAGAATGAAAAATTCGTTTAAATTTTTCTTCGGATTCTTTAAGTAGATTTTCAGCAAATTTTTGTTCTGATATATCTTGCATAATTACTTGTACCAAATTTTGACTATCAATTTCAATAAGAGAAGTATATAATCTTACCCAAATAGGGGAACCATCTTTTTTGTTTGCTTGAAATTCAATAGGTAGAACATTCTTGCCCTTAATGAGATTATTCAATCTCCTATTCAATTTTGATAGGAGTTCAGGTTGAGATTTAATGAATTCTGAGAAATTACTTCCAACTAAATCGTCTTTTGTATATTGTGCCAAATCACTTACATTATCATTGCAATCTACGATTATACCGTCTAAACCTGCTATAAAAATAGCTAGAGGTGAATTTTCGAATAAAATTCGGTATTTTTCTTCGGATTCTTTAAGTTTATTTTCTGCAATTTTTTTATCCGTTACATCTATTATTGTAATTAAATCTGCTAAACCATTTTCATAAGAAATAGTTTTAGAATAATTTTCAACGAACCTAACTTGTCCGGTTTTAGTAATTATTCGTGTATTATAAAAATCAAACGCATCTTTATTTCCTTTTGTCATTTTTTCCGCTTTTTCTAAAATAAATTGGAAATCTTCAGGATGAAATAATTTTTGAAATGCTCCTTGATCCCAATCCATTATTTCTTTAACTGAATATCCAGAAATTTTTGCTGCAGCTTCGTTGACATATTTCACGAAACCATCTTGAAAGATGACAATTGCAAGAGAAAAATGTTCAGATATGGTTCTAAACTTTTCTTCAGATTCTAAAAGTTGTTGTTCTGCTCTTTTCCGTTCACCAATCTCTCTAGATACGAATAAAGCTTTCTCTTTCCCATCTATATCCTTATATATTTTTCCTTTGGTTTCAAGCCATATATAATTTCCGTTCTTATGTCTATATCTAAATTCTTCTCCTCCTTCCCTTTCTTCAAAACCTTTTTTTAATGCTTCAAGAACTCTTCGTTGATCATCAGGATGAATGAAATTAAGGGCATCTTTCCCAATCAATTCATCTTTTTGATATCCAATGATTCTCTGATGAACTTGTGAGTTAATATAATCAAATTTAAACCTTTCATTTAAAACAGAAATCAAATCATTTGCATTTTCAGTTATAAGCCGATATTTTCTTTCAGATTCCTTTAATTCTTCTTCTGCTTTTTTACGTTCAGTAATGTCGTTTATAACTGCAGCTATTTGAATAACTTCTCCACTTTCTTTCCTAATAAAATAGGTTTTGAACTCTATCGGAATCTTTCTACCTTCTTTATTCTTTAAATAAGTTAATATAGGTGGTAACTCTTCTCCTTTTAACGCTTTTCCAAAAGCCTCCATAATTTTTTCTAACTCATCTTCTACTACAGTTTTTTTAGAAAGTTCTATTCCGTTTATTCCTATTAATTCATTATATTTATATCCCGTCAGTTTTTCATAAGCTGGATTTGTAAATGCGACTGTTCCATCTCTATTAAATAGAATTAGTGCTTCATCTATGTTATCGGTAATGACTTTACTTTGTATAAAATAATGTTCTGCTTTTTTACGTTCAGTAATATCATTAGCGATTCCAAGAATAGCATAGGGTTTTCCTTGTCGGTAAATAAGGGAAGCTTCGATTTCCACCCAAATATATTCGCCATTTTTAGTTATTAGTTTATATTCAGCAGTATTTTTCTGATATCCATAATTTTTAATCTCTTCAAGGAGTTCAAAGGCTTTTGATAGTTGGTCTTTATCAAGGAATGAAGTAAAATTAAGGGAAGGTATATCTTTTCTCTCGTATCCAAGCATTTTTAACGCAGTATCATTGGCATCCAAGAAATCACCATTAAAATCATGTATATATACTGCATAAATTGATCTATCAAAAATTGCCCTAAATCTAGCTTTACTTTCTAATAATTTTTCCTCGTCCTTTTTTCTGTTGGTAATATCACTAACGACTCCCCGTATTCCTATAATTTCTCCATCTTTATAAATGGGACGGGAATGGATTCTACCCCAAAATTCGGAATTGTCTTTTTTTCTTAATAAAATGTCTGCTGGTCCAAGAGTTTCGCCTTTAAGAATTTTATTAACTTGCTTTGTCGCTATATCTAAGTCTATTGGAGAAATCATTTGAGTAACATTTAATCCATTCATAAGTTCTTCATTAGTGTATCCAAATTTTTCAAGTGCAGCTTGATTAGTATAAATTAGATCCAAATTAGCATTGGTTTCGAAAATTAAATCAGGCAATAAATTCAAGGTGTTTCTAAATTTTTCTTCAGATTCTCTGAGTTTCTGTTCTGCCTCTCTCCTTTTAGTAGCATCAATGAAGGTAATTAACGCTGCATTCTTTCCTTGAAATTTAATAGTTTTACCAAATGTGTCGACCCATTTTAATTTTCCAGATTTTGTTACTATTCGATAATGGTCATGTGTTATCCCATCACGTTCCCCTTTTTGTACTATTTCGGCTTCTTTTTTGCCATATGAGAAATTATCTTCGGTCACTAATTTAAAAAGCTCATTAGACTTCCAATCTAACATTTCTTTAATGGAGTATTCAACAATTTCTGATACTGCCTCGTTTGCATATTTAATTGAATTATTTTGTAAAATACAAATTCCCATTAAGGATTGCTCTGTAATTGTTCTGAACTGTTCTTCAGATTCCTTTAATCTCTCTTCAGCTTGTTTGCGTTCAGATATATCTCTTGATATTATTAATAGCTTCTTTTTCCCATCTCTACCAATGAACGTATTTGCTTTACATTCAAACCAAATATAATGTCCATTTATATGTTTAAGTCTAATCTCTCCTGTTTCTAGTTCATCGGTATCAAAACATTTTTTTATTAATTTTAGTGTTTTTTCGAAATCATCTGGATGTATTTGACCAAGTTCACGATTTACTGTTGCATTGGGAATAGCAACTCCTAAAATTCGTTTCTGTGTTTCCTCATTAAAATACTCAACTTTGAGCTTATCGTCTACTACAGTTATCATATCCATTGAATTTTCGGAAAGTAATCGATATTTTTCTTCGGACTCCATCAGTTTTTGTTTTACTATTTTTCGTCCTGTTATATCTCTTCCTATAAGTAATATTTTTCCATTTCCATTATTATCGGTGAATTTTTTCCATTTAGTTTCAATCCACAAATTAGTCCTATTTTTTGTTATCATTCTATGTTCAATAATACCCTCCCCTACTTCCCAATTATTCTTTATATCTTCAATAATTTTTGTAAGGTCTTTGGGATGAATAAATCTGGTAGTATCCTTACCAATTACTTCATCTTTTGTATATCCTAATAATTTTTGATGGACTTCTTCATTAATATATTCAACTTTAAATTTATCATTAATAATTGAAATTAAATCATTGGCGTTTTCCGAAATTAGTCTATATTTTTCTTCGGATTCCTTTAATTTTTGTTCCACATTCTTTTTTTCTGTAATATCTATACATGTTATCATATCTGCAAGTTTTCCATTAAACATTATTGACTTTGAATATAGATCTATCCATTTTACCTCCCCTGATTTTGAAAAAAACCTGCAAGGATAATTGATTACAATATTTTTATCGCCTAATTGTTTTTTCCTTAATTGCTCCAATACAAAAGCCATATCTTCTGGATGTATTTTTTTAGTAAAATCGACTATAGTCCATTCTAATATTTTTGAAATGGAATAACCTGACAAGATTGATAAAGCATCATTAGCATATTTGATTTCATTATCTTGAATAATGGTAATTCCCATTAGAGATTGCTCGGCAATTGTTCTGAATTTATCTTCAGATTCTTTAACTACTTGTTCCACTTCCTTGCGCTCAGTTATATCTCTCCAAATTAAAATAGCTTTAAGTTCTTTATTTTTACTAATAAAAGTTCTTCCTCTTACTTCTAGCCAAATATATGTGCCATCTTTTCGTTTGTATCGTAGTTCCCTACCAATATTTTCAAAATCATATTCATAAGAGGTAAATGGATGCTCAAGGTCTTCAGGATATAAAAATTCTGCCATGGGCATTCCAATTAATTCATCTTTTGAGTATCCCAATATTCTAAAATGGGGTTCTTCATTGATGTATTCGTATTCAAGTTTAGAATTAAAGATGGTGATTAAATCATTTGCATTTTTTGAAATTAACCGATAATTTTCTTCAGACTCCCTTAATCTTATTTCTGCTTCTTTACGTTCAGTGATGTCTCGGACTACTCCTTGAATAAATTCTTTTCCTCCTATTTCAAATAAGCTTGCTGATACATCAGCTGGAAATATCTCCCCATTTCTTTTAAGGAAATTAATCTCGTAGTTTACAAATCCATCTTGAGTAATTGTTTCAAATGCCCACTTAGATTTATCAAGATCTTCAGTTAGATGAAGGTCTGAAATTTTTAATGATAATATTTCATTTCTTGAATATCCGAATTGATCCAAAGCTTTTTGATTTATATCTATGATATTACCCTCTAAATCATGTATAATAATCGCATCATTTGAATGGTGGAAAATATTGCTAAATTTCTCCTCACTTTCCTTTAACTCCCTTTCAGCTTGTAAGTGATCAGTGATATCACGGGAGACTCCTATTAATATATCCATGTCTCCCCATTTTGCTTGAGTGACCTTTGTCTCAACAGGGATAACTGATCCATCTTTAGCTATTAATGGAATAGGACAAACCGAAATTTCACCCGTTAATAACTGAGAAATTATTTTCTTAAACTCTTCATGTCGATTTGGGGGGTGCACTTTAGTGAAAGGCTGTTCATAGAGCTCCTTAAATGAATATCCCAAACGTTTTTCCACTATTGCGTTAATTTGAATGATTCTTCCTTTAGAATCCAGTATAAATAAGAAGTCCTCTATGGTATCAAATAGAGTCTCAAGTTTATTTTTGTTTCCTTGCAATTCTTCTTGCATTTGCTTCCGTTCTGAAATATCTCTTGCTATACTTAAAACTGCTGGTTTATCTTCAAATTCAATAATTGTACTACTCAATTCTATTGGTATTATTCTTCCATCTTTTGTCACATGAGCAGTTTCAATAATGAATCGACCTTTTTTCTGTAATTCTTTTATCCTTTCAGGTACTTTAGTTGCGAATTCGGGGCTATCTATATCACTTGGAGTCATCTGCAATAGTTCTTCTTTATTATAGCCCAATCGTTCACAAGCAGTCTCATTTACGTCTAAAAAATGTCCTTCTAGGTCAAGTATAAAAATTGCGTCATTTAACTGTTGAAAAACATTACTATATTTTGCCTCATTTTGTTGGAGTTCGAATTTATCCATAATATACCTCCTTTAAAGGAGTTAAGAAAAGTATAAATGTTAAATAAAAATTAAAATGATTTAATTCTGAGAATTTATAGGCATTTTAAATACCTTTATTTGAGAATGAGGATAAGAAAAACCAATACTCTCTAATTGAGAAATTATATCAACAAAATAGAGCCCCACAGGGGATAACTCATAAAGATTCTCTTCCTTTATAAGAATAGATTCTTGAACCAATTTATTAACATGAAATGCAAGGTTTGCCGAACTTTTTACTTCTAACTTTTTTACAATTTTATTGAAGTTCAGTTTTTTTTCAGATTTTAAAAGGGCAATAATACTCTTTCTCAAAGGATGAGATAATAAATTAATAATTTTACTAATAATCGGATCGATAAAAAGTGAAAGTGAATTTTTTAATAAAGTTTGTTGTGCGTTGGTTAAGAAATCAACCTCATCTCTAATAAGGATAACTAAAGAAAAATCTGCTGTGATTATCTCTGAAATTAAATATGCAATGAATTTTTTAAGTTCCTCCCACTCATAAAATTTTAAAATTTCTTCAATTCCTTGAAAAATAATAGTTCCATTATCGTGATTTTCAACAAAATCCTTTATTTCTGTTTTTAAAGAATAGAAATTAATTGAAATACTATCACTTTTTCCATTCTGCTTTTTTAACCAAATTGGAGATCCATCAGAAAGATTAAATCTTTTAATTATTTCATTCGGATTCTGGTCTGAAATTACTAGAAATGGGCCTTCATTTTTATAAGCTTCAATTGATTCAAGTTTTTTAGTAATTACTGGTTTTTCAACATCACTTGAAAATGGTAGACTTTTTCTTAATTTTAAATCTAATTCTACTTGTGAAATTTTATTTCGGATAGTTTGTGCTTCGAAAGGTTTTAAAACATAGTCATATGCACCCTGTTTCATAGCTTCGACAGCTGACTCAATGGTTCCATAACCAGTGATCATAATTATAATCGAATCGATCCCTTGTTCCCTTGTTTTTTTTATTAAATCCAAACCTGATAATCCTGGCATTTTTAAATCAGTTAGGATTAGATCAAATTCATCTTCATCAAGTTTTTTTAATGCTGTTTCTGCTGAAACTGCAGTAGTTATTACGTGATTATCCAAAATCAAAATATTTTTCATAGTTTCCAGGAAAACTTTATCATCATCCACTATTAATATTTTCAATTCTATTCCCTACAATAAAAATTGTATCGAAAATTCTTTTTACCATATAATTAAATCCTATATTTCATAAAATCGAATTTTACTAAATAAACCTTAAGTAAAATTTGTTTTAGTTAAATTGGATTTAGTTATTAATTACCACTCAATAAATCTCAGTCAACTTTGACATTTATTAACTACTTTTCATTGATAGACTTAAACAATAATATAAGAAAGTTTGAATTTCCTAAAATAATCATTTATACTTAATGGAAATAAACTATTCTTATCAATTGAGGTTGAAAAAACATGGTAATACATAATGTGTGGATCTTCACAAAAAAAAGTGGGATTTCATTATATCATAAAAAATATGGTAGCGTTGAAGTTGATGAATCATTATTTTCAGGATTTTTAAGTTCAATAAATACTTTGGCTGAATCAGAATTTGATCAGAAAGGTGTAGAATCCATTAAGATGGGAGATTATAAATTCTTATATGACCATTTTTGCGGCGTTCTTTTCACAGTTGCTGTAGACCCGGAAGATACTGAATCAGAAATAAAGGAAATGTTAGCTAAAGCTAGAACGAAATTTTTTAATCAATTTGCAGAAGAGCCTTGGGAAAATTATTTAAAAGATTTAGCAAAATCGGGTCAAGTTGAACATTTTAATCAGTACCAAAACACTTTGGATGAAGTAGTATTCGAGTATAAGCAAAAAAAAGCTGAAGAGACAAATAACAAAAAAAGACTTATTGACTTTTATAGGCTATTAATAAATAAGTTTTTTCTTAAAGTTCTTGCATTTTCTGAAGTATTAGATGAAGATTTTCAAACACCTTTATCAAACGTTGTTAATGATCTAGTAAAAAATAATGCTATCCTTAAATCAATTACAATTAGTGAAGAAGGGTTATCATTTGAAGCTGTTGATAGCAATAAAATAGAAATTAATGAATTAAGAACATATTTACATGAAATTCTTGATGGTTTAATTAATACCGGATACAATCTAATGGGTACAAAACCCGTAAATAAAATTATTGGACAATTAGGTTCAATGGTAGCAAAAAAGCTAACTGACATTAAGAATTTGGAAATATGTCATCAAGTTCTTCAAATAGTATTAAAATCAGGAGGGTCCTAAAATGAGTAAAAAATTAATCGAGTCTTATAAAATTTTAATAGATAATATATTCTCTAGAAGCAAAGGCATCCTTGGAGATACATTCATAATTAAACTGATTAAAAAAGCTGAAAAAGTCACAAGCAATGGTGAGCGTTCCTTACTAAAAGGAATCGAATATAATAAAAATGAATTACAGCTCGATTCAGTCTATAAAAACTTCAGCGAAAAAGAAGCGACTTACACTGAAGAAATTGTTGCTAATAACTTTAATAAAATTCTAGAACTTATCAATAAAGCACTAACAATGCTAGTGGGAAGCGATTCTTCTTTAAAAATACTGAAAGATGGTCTACAAGACCTAAAAGTTAACAATAAAGAAATTTATGAGACTGTAAATCTCGAAAAAAACCTTCCCAACTTTTTATCATAAAAGAGGAAACAAAATGACGAAATATAAGTTTAAAATTGTAGTTGTTGGAGATTATGCGGTCGGAAAAACTACATTAATTATAAATTACACCGAAAAAACGTTTCGAGGAATGTATGTTCCTACAGTTGGAGTTCAATTTACGAAAAATACTTTTAAATTGAACGGAGATGAGGTAGAATTGACTATCTGGGATATAGCAGGGCAAGAAAAATTCGCAAAAGTCCGAAAAACATTCTACGAAAATGCCGCAGGTTTTATTATTGTGTATGATTTAACACGAAAATCTACACTTGAAAATATCATAAATTGGTATAAAGACGTCCTAGAAAATACTGATGAAATACCCTGTGTGGTAATTGGTAATAAAAATGACTTAAGAGATAAGAGAGAAATAAATAATGATAATGTTTCAAAGGTTATTGAAAAAAATGATATGAATATTAAAGTAAAATTCGAAACCTCAGCAAAAACTGGGGAAAATGTAGAACAAGGATTTAATTCATTAATCCAACAACTAATAAATAGGTGAGGATATTAAATGCCAATTGGAATAATTTTACTAGATTGGGATAGTTCGCATGGTCCGATTATGAAAGCAAAATATTTTGAAATAAATTTAGATTTCGATATTGAATATTTAAACATATTTTTACTCCACACAGCAACAGGATGGACCGAAGATAAAGCACAAAAACAAGTGTTTACTCAGTATTCAAAATATAATTTAGTATCGCACTATGTACCGCTGGTTGAAAATGATGTTTTAAGAAGAATTATCATTGGAATTATTTTGGAAGTCCATGAGACAAAACCGAACAAATATTATCAAACATTAGAACAAATGGCAAATGAAAAAATATTGTTTTCTAATGGTACCGAAAATATAACAAATTTTCTTAAAGAATTCTATGAATCAAAAATTAAAACGATTTCCGAGACATATGAAGTTCCTGAAGTTAAAAAAATGATACCTTTGAAAACAAGTACTTTTAGAATGAATGTTTCAACAAAAATTTCTGAACTCTACGATAAATTTGGGACATGGGCACTAGATTTCTTAGAACAATTGCCTCAAAATTTAGAAGTTGAGAAATTGGAATCTATTTATAAACGAGAACGTGATGCAATATCAAAACTTATAATTTGGGCTGCTAAAAACGGAATTATCAGGTTAATTGGATGAAATAGTATTCCGGTGTGCTCTAATTGAAAAAACCATATTTTTTATATATTATAAATTCGGCAGGAATCTGCCTTTTTTCTTATAATTTTAAAAGAAAACTTGAACCTTTTGAAGGTCCTCTCTTTAGTGGCTTTATTACTGCTGTCTCCAGATTTTCGGAAGAATTGAACAGACAATTAACTTATACAGAAACAAAAGATCGAATACCTTTCATTCCTATTAATAGAACATTCGAAATTATGATTGCATATAAAGAAAGTTTAACCGGAGCTCTTATCGTTGAAAAGAAAGATATTGATGAAGATATGAAACTTTTCTTAGATGATTTATTAGAAGAATTTTTAATAAAATATAAGGATATCTTGTCAAATTGGGATGATAATATCGTCTATTTTGAGCATTTTGGGGAAGAAATTGAAAGGATATTTAGAAAAGTAACCATTTTTTCTTTTCAGATTCCTAGAATTAAAAATGGTAACAATAACAATATTAAAGAATCTGAACAATATAATGGTCTTTTACAACTAATCGATGGAAAAAAAGATATTAATGACATTTCAGTATTAATTTCAAAACCAATTAATGAAGTAAAAAATATTATTTCAAAATTATTATGGAAAGAAATGATAACACTAAGTGAAAAAGTTTATGATGACGATATATATGAACCTAAAAGAGATTTATTTTATTTAATAAGATCTAAAAATCTTAATTCCAATTTTAACAATTCAGGAAATGGTTTTAGTAAACAGAAAGAATTTGAATTATTAAAAGCTATAAACGGGTTTAAAACCATCTTTGACCTGTCAGAGGAATTTGAAAATTTAAAACTTCATGATATTAAACATATAATCTCATTTTATCTAACTCAAGGAAATTATCTAGAAAAAATTGAATTATATCCCCAAATAATTACTATAAGTGACGAAATTCGGAATAACTTACCTCCAGAAAGTCTAGCATTATCGTATCATTTAGAGAATATATGTGATGGCGAATTATGCCTTGCTGAAATATCAAAGAAAATTGATGTTCCAGTTAGAGAAATGAAACAAACTCTAGACATTTTAAAAAATCATGTTACATATAAGAAGAAATATAAGAAATGAGATTTTACATTTTAAAGTAAAAATATAAAGAATCTCATCGATTAAATAAAAAATTAATATAAAAAATATGAAAACATAGAGTTGATAAAAAATGACCGATTATGGCCCCTTATGGAACGAATTGATAATCATGGAAGATATAATTTTCTTTACTTTAATGGGCTATCTAATTTATTTAATCATAGAGACTAAGCTCACCCATATAGAAAAATTTAGAAAGAATTTCTTGTCTGGAATAGTATTACTATTAATTTGTGCAGCATCTTTTGCAGTTACTACACATTACCTTACATTAGAACAGAATTTTCTCAATCTTCTCAATATTTCTATTTTAATTGCTTTAGTAATCTCCTCTTTATTGATAATATTTGGATTATTCAAATTAGATGAATATTTATATTCAATAATTGGCGTAGAAAAGAAAACAAGTAAAATTGTAATCTTAATTATCTCAATACCGGGTCCAGTAGTTGTATATATTTTGACTTTAATCACTAGGATAGATTATTCAGGTATAATAGTAACACATGCAATGTTATTTCTCTATATTATTTATTACTTTATTTTCATTTATACGTTCTATATACACAAAGAAATGAAAGATATTAATATCAATATGATGGCATTTTTTGGAACTGGTTTTATGTTCCAAGTTATTAATCAAATCATGGGAATATTTATTGAAGCGCTTACTGATGGCCTTTATTATACTTTATTTTCACTATGGTACGTTTTACTAATAATATTTATAATTGCAGGATATTTGAATTTTAAAAATCGAATAAAAAATGTTAGAAAATAATTATAATCAAAGAAAGTGATAAATTGACGAATTACGGAGATCCATGGAATTTAATAATACTGGTTGAAGTAATCATTTGGTTTTTATCAATCGGATATATGATATATTTAGCTGTAAAAACTAAATTAACCCATGTTGATGAATTTAGACAGAAATTCGTTGCGGGTATTTTTATCTTATTTATTAGTTCGTCTATTTTTGTTATAACTCAGCATTTATTCACTCTTACAGAGGATTTTATGAATATAGTGAGTATTTTTATTCTAATTGGGGTAATGACTTCAAGTACACTAATCATTCTTGCATTATTTAGAATGGATGAATATATATACTCCTTAATTGGCTTAAAGAAAAAAATGAGTAAGTTTAACATACTCTTACTCTCACTTCCTGGTCCAGTTACTGTTTTTCTTATTGATTTCATTATCAGAGGGATTTTAATATCAGATCTCTTGATAAGAATTGTTCTATTGCTAACCTATGTCATTTTTTATTTTATTTCTTTTTATACATTCTTTTTACACAAAGAAATGAAGGATATTAATATCAATATGATGGCATTTTTTGGAATTGGATTCCTTTTCCAAGCATTAAATCAACCTCTCGCGATTTTTCAAGCACAAATTGAATTTGTATATGGAAACGATGGTCTTTATTGGGTTATATTTCAATTGTATTACATTTTATTAATAACTTTTCTAATTGCTGGATATTTGAATTTTAAGAATCGAATAAAACATGTTGGTTAAATTGATGGAAATGTGTCCCGTTCAAGATGGAAAATGTTGGGAAAATAATTCCCCTGAATTATGTATGGCAATATTATTTGAACAAGGGGCAATTCCCATTTCCATTTTCGGTATAAATGATACTATAACTGCCAGTCTTTTGGCAGGTTTTGCATATGCAAACGATAATTTCTTTAAACATTTATCATCTTACCTAGACAACATTGATTTTGAAGAAGATCATAAAATATTGAATAATTTTATGAATAAAGGATTTTATTTAACACAATTTACTAATATTAAAACTAAAAAGAAATATGGCCTACTTTTTCGACTAATTAATGAAAAGATTTTCTGTCAACATTGGATTAATAAAATTCTCATTAAAATATCGAAGAAATTAGAAGAAGCAGAAGAAATCGCACAAAAAGCTTCGGATCTTTTAAGTTCTTTCAACGAAATACTTTGGAACGAAATAAAAATAATTCAATTGATTTATAAACAAGTTTGTAAAGAAAAATCAGAAAATAAACTACTTTTCCGCAAATCAGGTGCAAGGGCTGGTTCAATTGATGATCCTAGATTAGAAAAAATCGTGAATAAGCTCATAAATAATTTTGAACTTTGTTCAGAAATGAATCTTGCTTTAAATGGATTTAAGTTTAGTGCGAAACCAAAAGAGATAAAAAATTTAGATTATATAGAATTAAAATTTAAACATATAAAAGAATAAATTAGGTGATAATAATAATGATATTGGGGGTTTTTCAATGAATGGATGCTCTCACGACAAAAATATTTACAAATATCGTGGATTATTAGCTTGTAAGAAGTGTGGTATCGTATTTGGTCCTCAATTTAAAATTGAGGAAAATAAAACGAATACTGAAACATCAAATTCAATTTTTTTAACAGAGAATAAGTCTGAAATTATAATTTCGAAAAAATTTTCGCTATCCACTAAATCTCAGACAAGTTGATAAGATGAAACCATCTTCCTATGACTTTTATGACAATGTTTTGAATAGGATTAAAAAACTCCATAATGGACAAAAAGATTTTGTCCCAAAAGGTGATATGCTTAAACAAGTTTTAGAGAATTTTGAAAAAGAACATGACATTCTTATATCAGGGGTCTTTAATGAAGATGGTCTGGAAATAGTTACTGGGTTTCAACAAAAATACATAGATGAGGAAAGATTAGGTGCATACGGGAGTAAGCTGTGCGATGCGGGGCTAGAATTCATGAAAAAAGTAATAAGTGAACCACTAACTTCAAAAAATCTAAACGAACTCTTAAAAATAGACATACAAGATCGAAAGACTGAGTTAAAAAGTATTGTATTAGAAACAACTGTTGAAAAATATGATTTAAATAACTTAAAATCGGAGCAATATCTTACACCTATATTAATAAGTCCAATAAAAGGAATTGGTGTAATTGTTATGATTGTTGAAAAACGGGAAAATCTAGCACTGATAAAAATGAATCTAGAACATTTGAAGGATTTAATTCGTAATATTTTATTATAATTTTAGATGACAGGTATTTCAAAATTTATAATCCAATCTAATTGTTTTTTTAGGGGATTCGAGTACTAGAAAATGCCTCTTAATTAAAGCAATTTATTTTTTATAATAAAATTCTATTAATCTTTTAGTAAGATTATAGATGGAGGTTATAGGATTTAGTAACAATTCTAACCCAAATAATAGCAGTAAAATTCCTAACAATCTAATATCTGAAAAAAGTCCTTATTTATTACAACATGCTTATAATCCCGTCCAATGGTATCCTTGGGGAGATGAAGCATTTGAAAAAGCTCGTAAGGAAGATAAGCCAATTTTTTTATCAATAGGATATTCTACTTGTCACTGGTGTCATGTTATGGAAAAAGAATCTTTCGAAGATCAAGTTGTAGCTAAATTAATGAATGATACTTTTATTTCGATAAAAGTAGATCGTGAAGAACGACCTGATATTGACAAGGTATATATGACTGTTTGCCAGGCAATAACTGGAAGTGGTGGTTGGCCACTTACAATTATAATGACACCAGATAAAAAACCATTTTTTGCTGGTACCTACATTCCTAAAAGAGGTAGATTTGGAAGAATTGGGATGTTAGAATTAATTCCTAGAATTGAAGATTTTTGGATTAATAAACGTGAAGAATTATTAAAATCTGCAGACAGGATTTCGTTTGGAGTTCAAGATGTTACTAGTAAAATAAAAGGTGAAAAATTAGGAATAAATATATTAAATACTGCATATAAAGAACTCGTAAGGAGATTCGACGAAAAAGAAGGTGGATTTAGTGACGCTCCGAAATTCCCAACTCCTCATAATCTACTCTTCTTGCTTCGTTATTGGAAATGCACATCCGATGAAAAATCTCTCTGGATGGTTGAAAAAACTTTACAATCTATGCGCCTAGGTGGGATTTTTGATCAAATTGGATTTGGATTCCACCGTTATTCAACAGATTTTTTTTGGCTTGTTCCACATTTTGAGAAAATGCTTTATGATCAAGCTTTATTGGTAATGGCATATACAGAAGCTTTTCAAGTTACAAAAAAGGAAGAATATGGAAAAACGGCTAGAGAGATTTTAACCTACGTTTTACGTGATATGACTTCACCAGAAGGGGGTTTCTATTCTGCAGAAGATGCTGATAGTAAGGATGAAGAAGGAAATTTGGTTGAAGGAAAATTCTATTTATGGGAAATTAAAGAAATTGAAGAAATACTCGAACCTGAAGAATTTAATATGGTAGTCAATATTTACAATATTAAAAAAGGAGGCAATTTTTTAGAACAAGCAACTGGTGAGAAAACTGGGGAAAATATTTTACATTTAAATAAATCTATTGCCAATTTAGCATCTGATTTTAAAATCCCTAAAGATGAATTTGAAATTCGTTTGGAGAAAATTAGATTAAAATTGTTTAATATCCGAGAAAAACGTTCACATCCGCATAAAGATGATAAGATATTAACCGATTGGAATGGGCTTATGATTGCAGCTTTAGCTAAAGCAGCTCGTATACTTGACGAGCCAGAATATATTAAAAAAGCTGAAAAAGCTATAGAATTTATTGAAAATAAAATGATTAGATCAGATGGAAGACTTCTCCACCGTTACAGAGATGGTCAAACTGCCATTTTATCTAATTTGGATGATTATGCTTATTTGATTTGGGGTTGTTTGGAAATGTATGAAACCACATTTAATTCAAAATATATTAAACTAGCACTAGATCTTAATAAAGACTTATTAACCCATTTTTGGGACTCAGTAGGTGGTGGGTTTTATTTTACACCTGATGATGGAGAAGAACTCTTATTTAGACAAAAAGAGATTTATGATGGAGCTCTACCTTCAGGGAATTCTGTAACAATGTTAAATTTGCTACGTTTAGGGCGTATTACTGGAAATAGTGATTTTGAAGATAAAGCTGCTAAAATTGGGATTGCATTCTCAAGGAAAATAATGGAAATGCCTTCTGCATATACACAATTGATGGTAGCTTTGGATTTTGCTATTGGACCATCTTATGAAATAGTTATTGCAGGTAATTCCAAAGGAAATGATACAAATGAAATGATAAAGGCGATAAGAAATTATTTCATTCCGAATAAAGTTATAATTCTGAACCCTACGGAGCAAAAAACACCTGAAATTTTCCAATATGTTGAATTTATCAAAACCCAATCCAGTCTTGAAGGAAAAGCAACAGCTTATGTCTGTTCTAATTATTTTTGCAAAACCCCAACTACAGAAATAGATAAAATGCTAGAGTTACTTGAGTTAAAAAAATAATAAATTTAATTTGGTTAGATGATAAAAAATTATTAGATTTTCTGAAGGAGTATTTTACTTTGAGTTCATCGAATTCTAACTTGGATATGTTTTTTAAACCGAAAACAGTAGCAGTTGTAGGTGTATCTTCTCAAACACGAAAATTTGGGCATGTAATTTTTAAAAATTTTATGGAATCTAATATCAATGCTAAGATTTATCCAGTCAATCCTAAAATCGATGAAATTTTGGGTTACAAATGTTATAAATCAATATTAGACATACCAGAACCACTTGATCTTGTTATAATTGCTATTTCTAGAAAAGCTGTTTTAAAAGTTATGGAGGAATGTGCCCAAAAAAAAGTTCGTGGAGTGATAATAATTGCTGGTGGTTTTTCCGAGATTGGATCAGATGGAAAAAAGTTAGAAGATCAAATCTTGAAAATTGGGTCTGAAAATAATATCAGGATAATCGGACCGAATGTTATAGGAATCTATGATCCATACTATGGTGTAGATACTTTATTTCTACCTCGCTATCGTCTAATGAGACCAAAACGGGGAAAGATCTCGTTTATTAGTCAATCAGGTGCATTTGGTTCTGCTCTTTTAGATTTCGCTGCGAGTCAAGGAGTGGGCATTTCAAAATATGTTAGTATTGGTAATGCCATAGATGTTGATGTAATTGATGTTTTGGAATATTTAGAAAGTGATGAAAATACAAATTGCATAATGGTTTATATCGAAGGATTAAGGACCAAAAAGGAAAAAACAAATGACTTCTATAATGTAATAAAACGGATTTCATTAAAAAAACCAATTATCATATTAAAGGGAGGCTTAACGGAACAAGGTCAAAAAGCTGCTGCATCACATACAGGTAGTATTTCTTCCCAAATAGATATTCTTAAAGCTGTATTTAAACAAACTAACGTTATTCAAGCTGAAGATGCATTGCAATTATTTGATATGGCAAGGATGTTAAGCTCATCACATTTCCCAACAGGAAGAAGAATAGCTATAATCACCAATGCTGGAGGATTTGGTGTTCTAACTACCGACCAACTAGTAAAGCAGGGCTTTGATCTGACAACCCTATCTAAAGAAACAGTTGAATTCTTGAAATCTAAAATGCCAAGTGAAGTTATTATATCTAATCCTACAGATTTAATAGGTGATTCTGATACAGAACGATATAAACTAGCTTTAAATAAAATTCTGGAAGATAAAAATGTTGATATAGTCATTTTAATCATTCTTTTGTCGCTTTCCTTTGTAGAAAGTGATATTATTGATGTAATCCATGCTGCAAGAATAAAATATAAGAAACCGATCGTTGTTTGCACGATTGGTGGTCAGTTTACTCAAATGATGGTAAAAATGATGGAAGAAAACGAAATTCCCACTTTTCCCAATCCTAAGAGAACAGTAAATGCTGTTAAAGCTTTAATCCACTATGCAGAATATTGTATTGGACGTGAAGAAGTTTGTTATCCCCTTGATCACTAGTTCGACACTGATCGAAATATTATTATGAATTAAAGATTTAATTAATCTAAAATCTTAAAAGAAAAAATAGGGCTTAAAAATGAATAACAAAGCATTACAAGCTATAAGTGCAATTATTTTTTTAATTGGTTTAATTTGTTTAGGTGGAGTTCTTTATTTCGTAGTTTTCAATATGCCCCTTGGTGGTGAGTGGGAGCCGTTCTATACGTGGCTAATTATCATTGGTCTACCTTGTTTTATCGTCGGTGTAATATTAGTTAATAAGACAATTGAATAGTAAGAAAACACTTCAACCAATTTTTTTAATCTAACTAGCTTTAAAAAGATATTTTATTCTAAATGAATTCTTAAAACTCAAATTCTATTGTAGTATGTATTATTCCGTATTTATCATTAAGAAAGTCTTTAATTCTATTCAAAATATTTCCAAAACTTTCATATTCTGTATTATTAAGTGCAATACGCGCTGTAAATGTATACATATTTGAAGTAATTACCCAAATATGCATATCATATATCTCTTTTATCTCAGGAATCTCTTCTTTTAGTGCAGCGCTTACAATATCTATAGTCATACCCTTTGGAGCATATTCAAGTAAAATCTTGATTGAGTCCGAAAAAAGTCTTATTGCCCATATTATTATCACAACACCAATTCCAAAAGCTAATAATGGATCAATTATATACCAATCGGTAAAAATTAAGATAATAACTCCAATTATGATTGCTACAGATGATCCAGTATCACCGATCATATGGATATATGCCCCTTTTATATTCAAATCTTCATGGGAACTTTCATGTAATATTGCAACAGTTATTATGTTAACAATGAGCCCAATTATCGCAACAATTAGCATTTCGAATTCTAAAATAGGTTCAGGTTGAAGAATCCGTAAAATACTTTCATAGAAAATGTAACCTGTTACACCAAAAAGAAACAAACTATTAAATAGTGCTGCAATTATTTCTGCACGATAAAGACCAAAAGTTCGATGATGGCAAGGTAGCTTGCTCGCAATTTTAATGGCCACGAAACTCATTAATAATGCGAAAAAATGAGTAAACATATGACCCGCATCACTTAATAATGCTAAGCTGTTACTGAATATTCCCCCAATTACTTCAATAATCATGACTGAACCAGTAATTATCATGGAAAGAACTAATCTTTTTTTTTCAACACCTTTATATTCACAAAGTTCTTCCATTTTTAAGCAATTCCACTTTTATAAGTTGTAGATAACTAGTTCTTGAAAATAATTTCATATAAATTATGAATAATGAATTAATTGAAATTTTCACTATCAAGACAATTAATGAGGATTCTAAAAATTTAATGTTCAACCTTCTATTTTTCTTTTAAGGAGTACTTTTTTCAATTCTTCGTTTAGGGCAGCCCTTGTTGAAAATGTAGATATAGGTTTTGGAGGTTGTAATACGGTTTCTTTTTGTGGAACTTGAGCTTGGCTCGGAAATACTGCAGGTACACCTTCTGGTTTGCTCTCCAATATTTGAAATTTTTGTTGAACAAAATTTTCAAGATTTCCTAACCGTGTTTGAATATCATCTATAGCAGTCACAAAAATGCTCATTACTCGAGTTAGAATATCGCTAATCTCCTCTACTCTATCATCAATGGGTTGTTTTTTCAATGCAGCCATGAACCCTTCAAATCCGATTAAGGGTTCTTCTTTTTCTTCCACACCCTTCAATTCATAATTAATTTTTGCAATATCTTCAGTTTCCCGTTTTACTTCAGTCGTTGCAGCCGGAGAAACTTTTATAGCTGCCGGGGCAACTACTGTAGGTTTTTCAGGAGCTTTTTTAGCTTCGATTTGACGTTTGGCAAATATTTGGACCCAACCCTTCTGTTTATACTTTTCAATAATTTCTTTCACTTCTTTTATGGGTAACGAACTTTCTTCACTTATTTCTTCAATATTATGTTTTCCATCTGCAAATTGAAAACAAAGTGCTTCATTAAATAAAAATCGCTTTTTTGCATATTTTTCGTCTAATTTAGGGAATATATCATCTGAAGGTAAAGTCTCTATCGGTGGTGGTTTTTCAATAGGTTCCTTAGTTTTTTGTTCTATTTGAACTTCTTTAAGTTGACCAAAAACTTTTTCTTGGGTTTCTTTCACTATCTCTTTTTCTGTTTCACGCTCGAGCTCTTTTTCTTTTTCTATTTTTTCTTGTTCTATCTCTTGATCTATTGAAAATTCTTGATAAATTCCTTCAATTTTTTTAATAACTACATCAATATTAATATCATCAAAGGAAGGAACGATTTTAACTACTGCTCTTGCAGCTTCTTTTTTTACCATTTCAGAATCTTGCATAACAATTTTCACTAAAGGTTCAAGAGCTCTTTCATCACCGATTTTTCCAAGGGCTGCTGCTGCCCACATACGAACTGTTTCATCATCATCTTTTAGTCTTGTAATTAAAGGTTCTACAGCCTCTAAATCACCCAATTTTCCTAATTCAATAGCTGCCAATTTTCTTGTTTCCGTTTTACTATCTGTTAATTTCTTTATTAGTTTCTCAACGTTTCCCAATTCAAAAACCTCTCAAAAAAGTAGATTTTGTTTTTAATTATACTAATGAAATTCCTAAAATATAAATATTCAAGCTTAATTCGAATATGAATAACCTATTTTTGAAGTTACAAAGTGTTCATATGTAATTTATCTTTTATTATTATTGTTAATTACTGATATTGGAAGTTTACGTGCAGGATTTCCAATATAGAGGGAGTCTGATTCACAAACTGTGTTCTCTGGAATATATGCTCCAATGCCGATAACTGTATTATCCCCAATTTTTGCCCCCGCTCCAATATAAGCTAAAGATCCAATCATTACATTTTCACCAATCTCAGTTTGTTTAAAGATTATTTTATTATCTCGAATATAATGAGATCGAATAATTGCATATGCTGCACATTGTGAATCTTTGCCAATTTTTAAGAATTCAGGATCTACTAGAGCTTTAATCATCTGAACATTCTTATTGATTTTACAAAGGTAAGTTTGGAGAATCAAAGTGTCTCCATATCCCAAAGGAGTTTTATGTGTTAAATCAAGACAAAATTGTTTCCAAAGGTATACGATTTTCCATTTTTTTAATTTAGGATCACTTAAATCATACTCTCCTTCTTTTATTTGTCCTGCTGATTTGTGATGAATAGCCATAAGCAGACGAGTGGAAGCACCAGTTCCAGCAATAAAAAAACCTAAAGAAACTATAAATATAAGTGGAATCGGTATTAAATAGAGAGCATCTAATAAAATATCATTTGTAGGAAAACCTAAAAATATTATTAAAAGAATATACAAGAAATTTATTAAAAATGAAAACATAGCTCCACTAAATGTAATAAAAACCTTCCCCAATATTATTTTAATTTTAGTCTTAATGCTGGGATTTTTTATCGTTGAGATAGTGGATTCGTAAAAATTTAATTTTTCTTGATTTTTGATTAATTTTTTTATATTACGTATTTGTTTTGGAGTAAGATGATTTGACTGTCCAATTTTTTTTATAGGCATTCCGCGATAGATTCCATTTCCTTTACAAGAAATCCCATTCAAACCCGCAGATGTATTGCTTAAGCTTCCTAATATGATTGAATTATTCCCAATATCCGCCCCTACAGCACCAGTCCAATTTCCAAAGATACAATTTTTTCCTATTTTAGTCCTGTAGACTGTAAATTTAAATGGATCAATTAAATGACCTGAAATAATTGTATTTTTACCCATAAATGTTCTATCCCCGATTTCCATGAAATCATCTTCTAATATATATTTTCCTAATTTGACATTCTTTCCAATTTTAAGACCCATTCGTCTCAAGTAAAAGACTCTAAAAATGCTTAATCGGGTCATTTCCCATAACCAGCGAGAAAAAGATCTTAATGTATTTTTGACCCTCCATGCATAAACATCAACATTATCTATAGAATTCTCATAGGAGCCAACCTTTGGAGGAACTTTTAAATTTATAAGAAATATAATTAAAATTGTAATCCCCAGAGATAAAAATAGAATTAAAAAATAGTTTGAAACAAAAAAAATTAAAGTAATTGCTATATGAACTAAATTATTAATATTTATAGCAAATTCTGTAAAAAAGATATACCCTAATAGTAGACTTGGGTAAAATGAAACCTCACCAATAATAAGGAATAATACCACTACCCATTTCCAGTTAAATTGACCTTTTTTTAATGATTTACTCATTAAATCACAGAATAATTTATTGAGTTCTTCTCTTTCTAAATTAAATAAAATTTGAAATTGATAGGCTTTTTAAAGTATTGATAACAATTTCATTTAAATTAATATTTCTTATTAAGTTTAAAATAAAAAAGAAACGGCATTATTAAAAAATTTGTTTTATGGGTAGATAATAACAAGTTCCATGTTAGAATCTTCGTTTAAAAAGGGAAAAAAAGAAATAAATTTAATAAAAATTTAAAATTGTATATTAAGCATTTTAGGAACCATTTTTCACAAAATCAAAACCAAATTGAAAAGCCTTTTTATTGATTTCAATTGCTTTTTTAGGAACCGTTGTAACTAAAGCTTGTTCAATTAACTTTTTTTCCAAAGGAAATTCAGATAGGGCTGTTAAAGCTCCCAACATTACTATATTTTCTGTGATGGAAGCTCCAGCTTTTAAAGCAAGGTCTAAAGCATTAATTACTATAATATTATCAGTCCATTCTTTCAAGAAATTAATAATTTCATCCAGTTTAATGTATTTTTTTTCTTTATTTTTAGTCATTTGTAAAGTGGAAATTGGTGGAGGAACAATTCGAGAATTTAAAATGACAGTTCCTTGACTTATTCCATCTGACGTTTTGGGTTTTAAAAGTTCAATATTTCTTAATGACTCAATAGTCTCAGTTGATAAAATTACATCCGCACCTCCAATTGGGACACGAGGAGAATAAATATCTTCACCAATTCGTACATGAGTAATAACTGGTCCGCTTCTTTGTGCCAGTCCGTGTAACTCTTGAGTTATAATTCTTTTCTCTATTGATGCACATGCATTCCCAATAATATTTGATAGTAAAAGTATACCTTGCCCGCCTACTCCATTAATAATTAAATTAAAACTTTTTCCCATCTAACTTCCTCCTTCCGTTTTATATATTGCACCATGTGGACAAAGATTTGAACATACTCCACAGCCATTACATAATTCTGCTGAAATTACGGCATTTCTATCTTTTTCATCTATCATTATTGCTGGGCAATAAAAATTTCGAATACAGCTATAATCTTTTTTACATTTATCTTTATCTACAGCATATGGTGGTCTTTTTTCTCCCCTTCTTCGTCTTATTCTATCTGCATGAAGTGCACAAGTCCCATTAGATATTATTACTGATGGTCCTTTTGATTGCAATATTTCTTTTATTGAATCAATCCATTGAGGTGTATTATCAAATGGATACATAAGTTTTACATTTTTTACTCCAAAACCTTCTACAACGTTTTTAATTATTATACCTACTGCTTTTTGGTTTCCTGCCTTTTTAAAATTTCCCGGATGTAATTGTTGTCCAGTCATGGCCGTAACAGCATTTTGTAATATTAAAATCTTAATATCATCTTCATTATGAACAGCATTTACTATTGCGGGTAAAGTTGCATGGAAAAATGTAGAATCTCCAACAACACATAAAACTGGTTCTTCAATGCTTTGAGAAACTCCAGTGCCTATCCCTACTCCTGAGCCCATATCCAATAAAACTTCACTCATTTCATATGGTGGGAAGATTAACATTGAATAGCAGCCGATGTCGTTCATAATTGCAAGTTTTTCACCCTTAATAGCCCTTTGAACCGCATAAAATGTGGCTCGATGAGGACATCCAGGACAAAAGGTTGGTATTCTTGGAGGTAATTTTTCTCGAGTTTGAATAGCCCTTGATTCATATCCATCATAATTAAATGGGATTTCAATATCATGTATTTTGCATAGAGCCTTAACTACTATGGAAGTACTATATTCAAAGCTTTCTGAAAAATAACCATTTAATTTACCATAAATTTCAAGATTAGGTTTGAAATCTTTTACCATGGCTTTGATTTTCACTTCTAAAAATGGTGATAACTCTTCAACAACAATCAGTTTTTCGAGATTTTCAGCAAATTTCCTTATAGTATTTCTAGGCAATGGATTTGTCGTAGTTAGTTTTAAAACTGAAATGTTCAGATTTAATTGATTAATTGCATCCATAACATAATTAAAAGAAATTCCTGAAGTAATAATTCCTATTTTTGAATCTTTTTTTATTTCTTTATTAAATTCAAGGGTTTCAACATATTTTTCGATCTCTTTAAATTTTTCCATTAATTCTAACTTTTTTTCTCGAGCAAAAGATCCCACAGTTTTAAATTTCCGTGGTTCAGAAGTCCAACTAACTCTTTGAAATGGATTTCTCTTATATTCTTTTACTTTAACAAGCCCACTATAATGATTCACTCGTGTGGTTGTCCTAATTAAGACTAACGTTTTAAATTTTTCAGAAATTTTATATGCTATTTTAACTAAATTATAAGCTTCTTCTGGATCAGAGGGTTCTAACATTGGAATATAGCCATTATATGCAAATGTTCTTCCATCTTGTTCAGTCTGTGAAGAATGACAAGAAGGATCATCTCCAACAACCAATATCATTCCGCCATTAAGTCCAGTATACGCCAAAGAATAATAAGTATCTGATGCAACATTTAAACCAACACTTTTCATAGCAGTTATTGATCTCAATCCTGCCATTGCTCCCCCTGCAGCAGTCTCTAATGCAACTTTTTCGTTAATTGAAATTTCCATTTTATAATCTAGGCTATTCAAGCCTTCTGAAAATACATTTAATATCTCTGATAGAGGAGTTCCGGGATAGAATGAGGCAATCTTAACATCACTCTCTATAGCTGCCCTAAAAATAGCTTCATTACATAACATATATCCCGTAAAAGCCTTATTTTCTATTAAATCATCGATTTTCAAAAAATAACCCTCTTAATGTATATTTGTTTTGTGTAGATAATAGTCGAAAATTTATTTAAAAAGAGAATTTCGAAATTAAAAATGAATATTCTTTGCTAACAATATTAAAAATATTATAAAATGAGTTAAAGATGATAAATTAGAATTTCATTTAAATTCGAATTTTTTTTCTTAACCGTTAGAAGTTAGATAATTATGATTTAAATTAGTAATTTTTAATCAGTTTTCAGTGAACACATAGGAAGCAAAAAAATGAACGCAGAGGAAGCAGAAAAATTCGAAGAACTCTTGAATCCAAGAGGTATTGCGATTATAGGGGCTACAGAGAACCCAATGAGTGGAGGATATGGGTTTATGAGGGCTTATCTTACATCATCATATCCTCAAGACAAAATATATCCAATTAATCCAAAAAGAGATAATGTTTTCGGTCTAAAAGCATATCCAAATCTACAAAGTATTCCTTATCCTGTGGATTATGCTATTATTGGTATTCCAAAAGAAATTATACTTGAAACTCTAGAAAGTTGTGTTGAAAAAGGTGTAAAATTAGTTCATATTTTCACTGCAGGTTTTTCTGAACTAACTGGTTTTAAAGAAGAAGGAAAGAAAATAGAACAAGAAATGTTAAAAATTACAAGAGGAAAATTGCGCATTTTAGGACCAAATTGTATGGGGTTATATATTCCTAAAAATGGTCTAGTTTTAGCAGCTGAATTGCCAGTCGGATTAGAAAATGCTGGAAATATCGCATTTGTTTCTCAATCTGGAGCATTTACCCATGTATTTTCAATTATGGGTCATTATCATGGAATAAAGTTTTCTAAAACTTTTTCTTACGGCAATGGCATAGATATCAACTGCCCAGAAATATTAGAATATTTAAATGACTATGATTCAGAAACTGAAATAATTTTTCAATATTTAGAGGGATTTAGGGATAAAGAAACTGCAAATAGATATTATAAGTTTCTTAAAAACTTGAAAAAACCATTAATACTTTTAAAAGGCGGACTTACAAGAGCTGGCTCTCGAGTTACCATGTCTCATACCAATTCTCTAGCAGGAACATCTGAAATTTATAAATCTCTTATTAAACAAATGGGTATTGTTGAAATATATTCTTTAGATGAAGCATTAGATGTCTTAAAACTCTTCCATTTTTGTAGACCTTACCCTCAAGGAAAAAGCGTTGGTTTAATAGGTGGGGGCGGCGGAAATTCTGTTATGATTGCAGATATTTTTGCAAGAGCTGGATTGGAAGTTCCAAACTTAGATGAAGAAACAGAAAAACAAATCCAATCTTGGTTAGGTGATCAATTTATAAATGGAACTATTTCGTGTAATCCAATAGACCTTAATGTTGCCGGATTTGATAATAGAATACTAAAAAATATAATAAAGGCATTCGATAATTCACCTCGAATAGACAATTTAATAATATTTGAAAATATCGATTTTTTTATTAGTTTTGCAAAAAAAATGAAGCTAGTAGGATTTTCAAAAGATTTTTATAAATTTTTCGTTCGATTAAAGAAAAAGCTTCAAAAAAACATAATAATAATTTCAGTTCCTGTTATCAGAGAAGCAGATATATTGGGTGAAGCATTTGAGGTTGAGAAACTTTTGCTAAATGCTGGAATTCCTGTTATGTATTCGCTTGAAGGTACCGCAAATGCATTAGCAAAATTATTGCAATACAAGGAATTTATTGAAAAAAAAATACCTGCAAAAATTTGAGAAATTAATTCTGTAATTTCTTCAATTTCTTCTCAACGCTCTGTAATTGCCATTCTAAATTTTCTTTAATTTTTAACAGAAATTTCTTTTGTTCTTCTTTAGAATAATTCTGCAATATGGTATCGCTATATTCATCTAATAAAATAGGTGGAGGGGGATGTTCTTCATCATCTTGAATAAAAGTTTGAATTATTGAATTGAGAAAAGTGTCTAAATCATTTCGAAACACATTAACAAGTTCTTCTCCCTTCTTAGTTAATTTATAAATTTTCTTTTCTCGCTTTCCAAGCCGTTCTAATTCGATATATTCTTTTTTCTCTAAAAAATTTAATATTCCATAAATAGATGAATGACTAGGTCTTAATTTCCCAAAGGTACGTTCTTCTATCATTTTAATTAATTCATAACCATGTGATGGTTTCTCTTGAATTAACATTAAAATAAAAAAATGTAAATGAGTTTTTTTTGGTTTTTTGAAAAAATCCGGAATTTCAAGATCACTTTCAGTATCTTCCATCAATCTCACCGAAATACCAGAACCCTCTATTTCAGAATGTTTGCAAAAAATGCAAAACCCTTATATACAGTTTATTTCTTATCTTTCCTATATGTATGATTTTGACATGTCGTATATAAACATGTCGAAGAAATACATATAAAGTGATAGAAATGAAAATACAAACAGACAATATAAAACGATGGAAATTTGCAAAGAGTAAATTTAAGTATGTCCTATTAATTTTAACATTTCTAAGTTTGACATTTATATTTTACTCGCAAATACCGGAGGCGAACGCTAAAACAAATGTAAATTATGCAGATTACAACTACTACAACGTCGATGGAACTGATGTAAATGTAACAATAGATGCATATGTTGGGATCTTAGAGGATGGAGGTGTTAGTATATGGGGCTTATTTGTAAATGTATTAACTAATACGTCTATTTCTATTGCGAGAATCTGTGGAATCTCGAATGGTTCAAAATATGATAGAGGACTTACTTTTCCAACATCTAATGAACTTAAAGGTGATACTGCTCTGAAGGAAGAATCTGGACCCTTCCCTTTTAAAATATTTTCTGGTATTATGTTAGAAAACTTGTTACTTGCACCAGCAATCCACGGAATTCCTAATACGTTTTCATTCGATATGAAATTATTTGTAGGAAATGCTACAAAGAACCAGACTTTCATTGTTTCTTCTGGAGAAGATCCTCTTGTTGCATTTATATTCCAAAATCCTGAAACTATTCCAGAAATCGGATCTTTATTCTTCGGTCTAATGTATGGTTTACCATTCTTACTACCAATAATGGTAATAATTATCAACGTAATACATGGTAAACTGAAAAAAAGAAATGAACTGAGACTAAAAGAAGGAGGCTCGGCAAATGAAGGATAAATTAACTAATCCTAAGGTAATCACTTTAATTTTTATTCTCAGTGTGAGTTTAGGCATTTCTGGCGCAATATTTTTTATGCCACAATCGTCAATGATTTATCCATTCACACCTTTTATGAGCTACTACTCTAAAATTAGTTATACTCAAAAAACTGGTGAAGCTGCTGAAGAAGCTTATACTGGAATAACTATAGTTTGGCTTTCTAAAATCTTCAATGCGACAACAGTCGAAGTATCTGAATTAGAGATAGAAACAGAGTTAGGATTTATACCAATTAATTTTTCAGAGCCCGTAACTTATCAAGTTAATCTATTGACTCGTAAGATTCTCAATTCGAGCGAAAGGTTTCTTTATTGGGCTTTACCTTATTGGAATCTAATTAATATCCCAAATGATGTATTACCACCAATAGATATGGGTGAATACACTAGTTTTGTCACTGGTGAAGAAAATATGATAGTTCTAGAATTAGTAAGAGACACTAAAGTTGCATGGTATTGGAATTTAGCTGATCTTTCTGTAGCACATTATGATAAATATAGTGGTATTTTATTAGATTATAAAGCCAGAATCGGAAATTCTTTAGAAATCTATCAATTGCAATCTATAATCGGTGCTGACCTCGGAATTGATTTTGAATATTATAGCTTGATGATATTATTATTTGCTTTAATACCCTCACTCATTGTATATATTTTTACTTTAGGAATTAGACGGAAGAAAAAAGAAGAGAAAAAGACAACACCACATGAAAGAGCAGAACAAATAAAGAGAAAATCCGTTTTAACAACCGAAAAGAAGATTAAGGAGGCAATTTAATATGTATGCAATTGAGACAGATAATTTGAAAAAAGTCTTTGGAACTTATACAGCTCTAAAAGGAATTAGCTTGAAAGTACCAAAAGGTGTGTGTTATGGATTACTTGGATTAAATGGTGCTGGAAAAACAACAACAATTAAATGTATTTTGGGACTACTTAGGCCAACTGGTGGAGCAATAACTGTTTTTGGTGAAAAAAGAACAATAAAGACTAATCGATATATTGGATATTTGCCTGAAAGAGTAGAATACGATAAACATGTTATCATTAGAGATTTTCTTGCTTATGTTGGATTATTAAATTTGCTTCCAAAAAAGGAAATAAGGAAACAAACTGAAGAATTATTAGAATTTGTAGGTTTGGGTGGATGGGGTGATTCTCCAATAGGTACTCTAAGTGCAGGAATGAAGCAACGATTAGGTTTCGCTCAATCATTAATGGGAAATCCAAAGTTGATAATTCTGGACGAACCTACAAGTAATTTAGACCCCGTAGGAAGAGATGAGATGCTTCATAAAATTAAAACAGTCGTTGAACAAGGAATTACAGTTTTTGTATCCAGTCATATATTGTCCGAAATAGAGAGAGTTAGTGATCATATTGGTATTATTGCAGATGGTCATGTTTTAGTTCAAGGAGCACTTAATGATATTAGAAGAGAAACAGAGCGGACACAAGCACCAAAAGTTGAAATAGTTGTTAATAATCCTTCTAAATTGATTTCAGTTCTTGAAGATATAAATTATATTACAAATATAATGAGATCTGATCTCAATATTTTAGTAGAAACACAAGATATCGATCAATTAGGAAAAGATATTCCTAAAATCTTAGTGGAAAACGATCTTCAACTGATAAAATATTCACCACCTGTTAGTGGTCTACAAGAAATATTCTTAAAAATAATGGAGGAAACTGCATATGCAACAAGATAAAACTAAATTGAAAATGTCTACATCTGAAGTTCAATTAAATACAGTTAATAAAGATAATAATGAAAGAATATCTAGGCTCAAACAAAGCTACACACTGTTTATTCAAGAAATAAAGAACGCCATTACTTCTAAAATGTATATAGTTTTCGCGTTAATACTATTATTACCAATGGTTATAACATTAATTTCCTTTGCCCTTTCACAATATCCGAGGTACTTAAATGAAGTAAATATCCAATATTTTCTGAATGGTCCTTATTATCTCTTACGTTTTAGTACTGACGGTGCGATAAATACTTTTAGAGGATTATTTTCAAGTGCAATGGGTATATCTATAGGATTTAGTTTTGATGACTTTGGATTTGCTACAATATTCTACTTAAATATTCCTATGATAGCAGTTGTTACAGTGATAGTTTGTGGAATGATTGCAGGAGATAGAGAAAAGGGGACTTTGGCAATATATGCCTCCAAACCCATATATAGAACTCAGCTTGTACTTATTAGGTATCTGGCTTTCGCGTTAATAAGTTTTCTACTTACTGCATTAGTATATTTCTGCATGTATTTTGTATATGCATTTTCAATCTTTGGTGCAATAGATTTAATTATTCCTGGAATTGTAGAGACTATTGATATACCAATAAATTTAACAATAGTAACATGGTTTTTTATTTTAGCTACAGGATCCATTTCGATATTAATTTCTTCTCTACTAAATCGCGCAGTTTTAGCTGGAGTCGTTTCATTAATTATCTTAATGGTTCTTTCAATACTTACAAATATCTTAATATTTGTCGTTGGTGCTGTAGCGGAGCCCTTGAAATATATAAACCTTCCTAGCATAACACGAGGTTTACTGTACGAATACTTATTGGGATATATCTTTTGGGACACAATTTTCAATATGGTAATAGATTTCGGATATCAATCAGTTTTTCTTAGTATGCTGGTGGGACAGATAATCGATGCGAGACTCGGATTAACTGTATTAATAATTCTCATGATATTGCCATTGATTGCAGCTTGTCTAATAACAGAAAGGCGAGAAATTCATTAATTTCTTTTTTTAAATTCTTTTTTTTAATTTAGAAGAAATCGAATTTTTATTCTAGAACTAATAAATAGAATATAATTATTAGAAGATTAGACTCTAAATTTTTTAATTTATTTTATTCAATGGTTTAAAACGATGGAAATAGGAAAAAAACTAGAAGAAATCTGCGGAAAAAATAATGTTTCCGATAGTAAATTAGATTTAATTGTATATAACAGTGATCTTGCTAGTTTGCCTCCTGTTATTTCAAAATTATATGATATAAAACCAGCTAAATATGTTGTCAGACCATCTTCCACTTCACAAATTTCAGAAATTTTAAAATTAGCTAATGAAAAAAAAATACCCATTACACCTCGTGCTGGAGCTACGGCTGGTTTAGGTGGAGCACTAGCTGTTTCTGGAGGTATAATCCTAGATCTTACATCTTTAGATAAAATTATTGAATTTAATTCCAAAACAAATTATGTTACAGTCGAATCTGGCGTATCTTGGAAAAAATTGATTAAATACCTTACAAAATTCAATCGAAAAATTGGTATTCACCCTTCCAGCTCTCCATCGGCTACTGTTGGCGGATTTATTTCTTCTGGTGGTTATGCAGGTATAGGTGCTCCCAAATTTGGACCAATATCTGAACAAATTGTTAATTTTGAGGTTGTATTACCTACAGGTGAAATCTTGATTGTAAAACCTCCATTTTCATCTACATTTATTGGGGCTGAGGGAACCCTTGGTATAGTAACAAAGATTTGTTTGAAGACCTATCCTATTAAAGGGATAACTGCTTTAACATTTGGATTCAAAAATATGCGTTCTGCAGTTCAAGGAGTATTGGAACTATTAAAAAAGGGAATCCAACCGTATCATTTAATGTTAGTCGATAAAAATTTCCTAAATCTAAGCCGAAAACTGGGTATCGACATTCCTAAACATGACCTAATGGTTTTTATTGCTTTAGAAGGTTCGTTAGAAAATTTAGGATTACAAAAAGAAAAAATTTTGAAAATTCTGACTAATGGAGAACTATTTAATGGAGGAGTTGCTTCTGAAGAATGGGATAGGAGGTATAATGCCGAATTATTTATAAAAAGAGCTGGTCCATCAATGATTTTATTAGAAATTGGACTTTCATTAGCTGATATCACCGAATTTGTATCTCAATATTACGAATTATGTGAAGAGAAAGATATTGAAGTTGGACTTATTGGAATCTTAGGTCATGGAAATACAATGTTATGTATGCCCTTTTTATTAACAGATGAAAGAAAAGGAATGGACTATTTAAAGTTATTAAGCTTAAGTCGTGAAATAATAAGTATTGGAGTGGGAGTTGGAGGGACCGTTTATGGAGTAGGTCTTCATAATACTCCTTATTTGAATTATATCTATTCTACTGAAACTCTTAATCTCTTTACAGAATTGAAAAAATTCCTCGATCCTGATAATATTTTAAATCCAGGAAAAATAATCGAAAGAAAAGTCCCAGATCAATTATCACCAAAACCTCCAAAGCAAAAACGGTGAAATTTTTGACGAAAGAAGATTTAATATCTGATTTAAAAAATTTACTTGGAGAAGATAATGTATTTTCAGAAATTAAACAATTAGCCCAGTTCGGTCCTGAGTTTTTTTATCCGATACATACTCCTCTTGCCTTAGTAAAACCTTCGGACATTCGTCAACTCAAACGATTGTTAATGTTAATGAAAAAACATAAAATTTGTGGAATTACACCAAGGGGTTTCGGAAACACCTTTGGAGCCTATTCTAATGGAGTTATTATCGATTTATCTAATTTCAATGAAATTCTTGATATAGATGAGTCGAGGTATACTACAACAGTTCAATCTGGTTTAGCTTTTAATAGATTTTCAGAAGAATTGAAGGAAAAAAATTTAAAATTTCCTCTAGCTCCCGTTGGAAATGGAACAATCGGAGGTTTTATTGCATATAATGGATTTAGAATTGGATCATATAAATATGGGTCCATTAGAAACTTTTTAAGAGGTGTTACACTATTTACATCAAAAAAATTAGTAAAATTAGGGACTAAAAATACTCCCCCATTTACTTCGGGATATAATTTTACTGATATATTAACAGGATCTATGGGATATTTTGGTATAATTATTGATTCGACCTTGGGCTTAATTCCAACTCCCGAATTACATTATGATCTCCGTTTGGTTTATGACACTATAGATGATCCTAATATAGAAAAAAACATGAAAATTCTCAATTTTTTAAAGAGTCTTAATTCGCTTTCAAATTTAACGATTATAACACGTTCTAGAAAAAGTCCTGGAGAGCCTAAAAAAATCCTCATCCAATATTTAATTAGTTTGGAAGGACCGACAGAAATAGTTCAAAGAGACAATGAGAAATTATATTCCTTAAAAGATATTAGCATAGAAGGCGTTGATAGTTTATATATTTCAGACCAATTGAATTATATATCAAATAATTTTATCTACACTAAACCAATTTTGAATCATTATAATTATTTTAAGGAAAACTGGTATGCTGTTAAGGATTTTAGTATTTTTGTGCATTTCCTATCCCCTAACGATTACATATTTACTATATTTGGTCCATCTGGTGATAAAGAATCTGAAGAAAGAGTATTTGAATGTTCGAAGGAGGATTATTTTTCAAAGGAAAATTTACTTTTAATCAAAAAAATGAAGTTATTGCTTGATCCTCATAATCTTTTTCAACCAGGGATGTTAGATTAGTGGAAATTGAAACAATAATTAACCAAAAATCAAAAATTATTAATGCAAAGCTTAAGGAACTTATTAATACATGGATGGGCAACAAATTTTATGATAGTGCTAAGTATATTATAGAGGCTGGAGGAAAGAGGTACCGCCCAATTCTGACTTTACTGACCTGTGAGGCCGTTGGTGGTAATCAATTAGAAGCAATCAATCCAGCTTTGGCTATTGAACTGATCCATACTGGAAGTTTGTTATGGGATGATATAATAGACCAAGATGAATTAAGACGTGGAAAGGTGGCAGTTCATAAAAAGTGGGACGTTAATACTGCAATACTAGCAGGTGCCTATTTTACATCTAAAGCTCTGGAACTATGTACAGACCACCCTCAAATATTAGAACTTATGTTAAAAACAGTTAGTAAATTAGTTGAAGGTGAAATTATTGACATCAGCACATCTATCTATAATATTGAAAATGAAACAAGAGGTCAACCAATTTTTGAATCCCGAGTGGAAGCTGATATTTTCGACACTTTAAAAGATAGAATAAAAAATAACGTTTTTGATGGTCTAAAATGGGAAAAAAGCTCTGATTATATGACGATTGCAAAAATATCCGAATTTACTGAAGAAGCAAATTATTTTGAAATGATTGCAAATAAATCTGCGTCATTAATTAAATTAGCTGCAAAGGTTGGGGCAATTATTGGTGGAGGTTCTAGAGAAGAAATAAACATATTAGGGGAATATGGTTTATATCTTGGGCTTGCATTTCAAATAAAAGATGATCTATTAGGATTGATATCAAAGCCAGAAATTCTTGGAAAACCAATCGGTAAGGATTTACAAAATGGGAAACTTACATTATATTTAACTCATGCTTTAAGAAATTTAGAAGAAGAAGAAACTGAAGAATTTTTAAAATTACATAAGGATGCACAAATTTCCAAAAATTTGACCAAAATTATTGAGATCTTAAAAAAATTAGGTTCTATTACTTATGCCCAACAAAAAGCTAAACTATTAATTGAAAAAATCTATGATATTTTAGATGATTTGGAGAATCTGGAATATAAAGAAATTTTGAAATCATTTGCAAATTTTACAATTGAAAGGATTAAATGAGAAATAAAATGACATTAGGAATTAAAAATTATAAAGATCAGTTATATATTTGTGCGAAATGTGGATATTGCCGGGTTGATTGTCCAATCCGTAAAATTAAAGGATTCGAAACATCATCCCCACGTGCAATTTTTTTGCTAGTTAAACATTATCTTGATAAGAAAGAAGGTCTACCCTCTGAATTGGTTGAGATTATTTATCAATGTACAACATGTGGATTATGTAGAGAAGTATGTCCAACGGAGCTAGATATTCCAGAAATCATTAGATCTTTACGTATGGATATTGTTAAGGAACAAGGAAAACCAATTAAAGGATTTATAAAAGCCACAGACAATGTTCTATCCAAAGGAAATCCTCTAGGAAGGGATCGAGATGAACGATGTGATTGGGTTCCTGATGATATTATAATAGATAAAAATTCACCGAATTTGTTTTATGTAGGTTGCATGTATTCGTACTGGGAAATGCATTCAGCTGAACTAACTGTTCGTATTCTAAATAAGATTAATTACAGCTTCAAAATTATGGAAGAAGAACCATGTTGTGGAATGCTTGAGTGTTGGGATGGGGAGATTGAGGTAGCTGAAGAAATAGCGAGAAAAAACTTTGAAAAATTTAAAGCTGCAGGTATTTCTACTATTATTACATCTTGTCCTGGGTGTTATAGTACTCTAAAAGAAGCATATCCTAAACTTATAGGAAAAGAATTTAAAATTATAGTTCTACATATATCCGAATTATTAGCCCAGCTAATTGAAGAAAAAAAAATTAATTTTGAACGTGAAAATAATATTACACTCACATATCATGATCCTTGCCATTTAGGACGATATCATGGAATTTATGAAGCTCCAAGAAAAATTATAAATGCCCTTCCTGGAGTTAAATTCATTGAAATGGAAAATATTAAGGAAGAATCGAACTGCTGTGGGGGCCCACTTCGGACTGCATTTCTTGATTATGCACAAGAGATAGGGAAAAATCGGGCTCTTGAAATTGTAAATTCCGGAGCAAAATATGTTACAACAATATGTCCACAATGTTCAATAAGTTTAAGACAAGCCGCAGCATTGAATGAACTAGATTTCAAAGTTATCGATTTAATAGTTTTGGTAGCTTATGCTTTAAATTTAGAAGAAGCAGAAGATTATCTTTAAATTGAAAAATCATCATTCAAATATATAATTTAAATAATCGATAACTCTTTAAATAATAAGTACCTCTTATTTAATCAACAAGGGATGAAATAAATATGTCAAAAAAAAGAAAATCAATATTTGCCATTTTTGATGAAATATCAGCAAATTTTGTAGATGGAGTCCGAGAGGGGCTAGAGAATTTTAATAATCTTATTGGCAGTGTAGTTGAATATATGGAATTAGCTGGAAATATCGATACTGTTGACATGATAGAAAAAAATTTAAAGAAAATTGAGATTGAAAGCGAAGATTCTGAAGAGGACGAGGAAGAAAACATAATTAATTCGAAAATATAAAATTTCTGCTTAAAAAATATTTTATTAGCTAAATCAACTAGAAATTAAAAATTTGATAAATAATTATATGCTACTGAACACTTTATTGATATTTTTACTAAAATGGAAAAAACGATTTATATTTCCATCCCAAGTATGAAGTATATCTTGATATTTTTCGAAGAATTCAGATTCCACCAATTTCAAACGTCTAATAATCTCTTCATCAATACTCATTATTTTTGCTTGAGCAATAAAAAGAAATCCTTCGGGAGATTGATAGAACACAAATTTCGAATTTCCAAGGTTTATTGAATTAATAGCTTCATTTCGTATTTCCTTTAAAAACTTATAAATCCCTGAAAAAAATCCCCCAATTAAAGCTCCATCCTCACTTTTTTTCTGAGAATAATTAAATAAGGTGATTCCATCGGGATCTATAATCCAAATTTCATCAATATATCTCATTTTTTTTTCTCATTAAAATTTTCTTACTTTAAATGAGAGTGAAGATCTTTGTTTATATACTCTAATTTGCCGGATCAAAATGACTTTTAAATTGAATAATTTATACTTGCTTTAAATTGAAGAAATTATTATAATTGTTTGATTAGATTAAATAATAAGCAGTAAAAAGTAGATTTGCTTAATTTTTTATAAATTCTACACAATCAACTGGGTAAAAAACACATGGACATTCTAATTCTTCTAATTTTATTGATTGACAAATTGGGCATTTTTCAACTTTTAAAGAGCAAAATTCTTCCCCACAATCTAAACATTTAACTCTGATTTTAATTTTTTTGAATTCATACATTTTTTTTCCGCAAATTGGACAAATATTACTATCAACGATAATATCTCTCTCACAGTATTTGCAGTATCTCCTAACTTTTTTCAACTCGGTTTTGCAAATAGGACATTTATTTAAATCAGTTAATATCTCCTTTTTGCATACTTCACAATATTTTCTCTTTTGAACCAATTTTCTTCGCACTTATAATTATTAAAATTTCTAATTTAAAAAAGTAATATTATTATTTGATGGTAAATTGAGATTATTATAAAATATTCTTTGAGCTGAAAAAAATGGAAGATTTTGATATTATCGTTGTAGGCTCTGGAATAGGAGGAGTCGGTGTTGCTGCGTTATTAGCACATGCAGGTTATAAAACACTAGTTTTAGAAAAAAACGATAGAATTGGTGGAGCATGTAGCTCATATATTAAAGAAACCGAAATGGGGAAATACATTGTTGATGTATCAGTTCATTTCTTTTCACACGGACTTAAAGGGAGATTTGGCAAGATTTTAAAAAAAATTGGTCTTGCATATAAAAATGAAAAAGGTCAGCTAGTTTCTGATTATATTAAATTTCTTCCTAACCTTGCAGATAAAGTTAAACTTAAAGTGAAAGGAAAAGAAGGTTTTACATCAATTATGGGATTAAGAACTTCGTCAAAAGATAAAATAGTTGAAAAGAAAGAACCTTTAGATGAAAAATCAGCTTACAAACGAGAAGAACAAAAAGAAATTATGTCTGTTATTGGATCAATTCTCCAAACCTCAAAGAAAAAAATTCGAGAATTAGATGAGAGACAAGTTGATTTAAAAACGTGGGTTAATGAAATCACTACTAATAAAAAGGCTCATGATCTTGTTGCAGTTATGTGTGGAACTTTTTTTACAATTCCTCCAAAAATGGCCTCGGCAGCCGAATATATTATCTGCTTACAAGAATCAGTTTTTAAAAATGATGCAACCTATCCGATTGGAGGAAGTATAGCTATCCCAAATGCGTTTGCTGAAGGAATAAAAAAATATGGTGGGGAAGTTAGGACAAATGCTCCAGTTTCAAAAATCCTTGTAGATGATGGCAAGATTGTGGGGGTAGTGTGTAATGATGAAGAAATAAAATCTAAGATAGTTATCAGTAACTCAGGGATCAAGAGAACTGTTTCTGCATTGGTGGGGGAACAATTTTTTGACAAAGATTATGTTAAAAGAGTAAAAGATCTAATCCCCTCTAATAGCGCTATTACATTTAAATTTGGTTTAAAAAAACCTATTGCCGAATTGAAAGATATGCCTGTTATCCAAATGACCCAACCTCGAATTACTCCATTGAAAGGCTTTGAAGAAGAAGCAAAACAAGGTAAAAAGGTCCCTAAAGCGGCTGGTTATCTAGTTTCGATATCATCAAATATGGATCCAAATCTTGCCCCGAAGGATTGTCAATTAGTAATTTTTGGAACATCTGCACCTAGTTCAATAGAAGGTGGTGATTGGAAACGATGGACAGATGCCTATTACAAGGATATTTTAGAATATTATCCCGAACTTGCCGAGGAGGATCAAGTAGACTTTATGGATGCATTTACACCATTTGATTATGTTCGATATACCGGTAAGGCTGGAGGACCAGTTGAAGGGACAGCTTTAACTCCAGCACAATCTGGTAAAAGAAGAATATCGTCTGTATTACCTATCGAAGGTCTATTTGTTGTAGGTGATACTGCCGGAACAGATACCCATGGAGTTGGAACTCAACTTGCTGCGGATAGCGCATTAAAATTAGCTGATATAATTTTAAAAGAATATAAATTAACCGAAATAAAGAAATAATTGGATAAACAAGACTATGTCCAACGAAGAAAATTTAAAGAAATTTCGAAAATTCTGTGATAAATCAGTTGATGGTTTAACAATTGTTGAGAATGGAAAAGTAGTGTATATTAACGACCGTGTAAGTGAAATTTTTGGACATAATAAAGAAGAACTTACAAAATTTTTCGATATGGATTATGGTATCCCCAAAGATAGAAAGGATCTACGTGATTTAATAGAAGATACAGAAAAAACAGGTATCCCTCCTAATATTATAGAATTCTGGATTACCCGAAATAAGAATAAAAGAAGGTGTATTCAAAATCGATATATCACTTCTCGTGAAGGTGATGAGAAATTATATCGCTTCATTACAACAACAGACATAACAGATTTCAAGTTAATGATTGATAATTTAAGGAAACACAGAAATAATCTCCAACAACTGATAAAAATGTTAGGAATTGAAGAAAGTCTTAATAAATCAATTGATGATACAGATTTACTTACAATTATTTCTGGAAAATTAGAAAATAATGAAAAAATTGAATCAATAAAAAAGGATATTGATCAAAATACTTATACTTTCAAAATTAAAATAAGTCCTTCAATAACAGAAAAAGAAAAGAAAGAGGTTTTATTAGCTTCATATATTTGGGATGATGCATTAGGACCAACATTAAAAGAATCTTATCCTGAAACAAAAACTCTACCTTATTCTATTAAAGATGTAGGGGTTCAATTATTTCATGCTGCAGTATCCATTTATGGTCAGAATCCATTTATTAAAGCTCAAGACCTTCTTTTAAATATGGAAAACATAAATAAGGTTGGATATATTTATTTCGACGCCAAACCCGGAGCAACGAAGGATCGGTTTATGATAACTTTGGTATCTCCAAAAATCAATTATTTTGAATCCTTAAAACTCAAAACACTTTTTAAAGAAATTTCCAATAAAATTAAAGAAAATACTGAATGGGATATAAAAAATTATTGGAATAAAGTTCTAAAAATTCTATCAACTCCCCAATTATAAACCAAAATTATTAAAGATAATTCCTATTTATTTCGATTCATAAAATTAATATCTAATAAAAGAACCTTGATTTAAAATAAAAAAATAAATGATTTAACTCCATCTCATAACGAGACCTGTACCGCCTTCCGGATAATCCCAAGAGATAGCATCAGATGGACAAATATTAAAACATGCACCGCATTCAAAGCAAAAGTTTGGATATTTAAAGACTGCTTTATCATTTTCCATTTCAAAACATCCACCAGGACATTGTTCATAGCAAATTCTACATCCACCACATTTATCCGTTATTACTTTGATAAAATCCTTATTCTTAGGTTCAACCATTTCAAAATAATCTTTAATCTTTTCTCTAAGTTTTGCACCCTCATATTCTTCTTTAGGTCTTTTACTCATCTAATTTACCTCCTATTTAATCATCTGGCTTATAAGTTCTACAAAAGGACGAATGGCAAACCTTATTGGACGAACACCTGCCATTAATTTTTCAAGATTTTCAAATTGACCTGAAATAGGAATTTCCATAGGATGATACATTGAATTTACTCCTTGAGATGATGCCATAAGTTTTGCTAAACCATTTATCGTCATATCACGAACTAACCATGTTTCTAATTCTTTTCCAATAGACAAAGTTTTTCCTACGTCACCCTTTGACCACTTCTTTTCGTATTTTGATAACATTTTTGCAGAACAATCATCTTCTTCAATAGCCTTTAATGCTACTTTTGCAGCAATTTTACCAGCTTTAACTGCACCATACCAACCAGCCCCATCTATAGCACAAACCATACCTGCAGCATCTCCCACTATCATAATACCATCACCATATGAAGAATTAATTTGTCCTGTATTGGGATTGGGATCTGTTAGAGGAATGGCATGAGCATGAATCTCTCTTATTTTTCCTCCTTTTAATTTGGGGGCAACAAGGGGATGTTCAATCGCATTCCACATATACCAGTGTGCATTATATTTATGAATCACATAATCTGACATTAATGATCCGAGTCCTAGACTCACAGAATCTCTATTGGGAAATATCCAAAAATAGCCCGCCTCACCAGCTACCGTTGCTCCCCAATATATCTCTATCAAAACTCCATCTTCGATCCCAGAACCCCAACGTTCTGTCACAATATTCTCATCACCGAAATACCAATCATATTTTACACATAATGCAACTTCCTGAGCTGGCCATTTTGAGCGTAATCCTGCCATTCTCCCAATATGAGAATTGACTCCATCTGCAGCAATTGTAATTTTTCCCTCAATTTTTTCACCAGTTTCCGTAATAACACCTTTAATGACTGTTCCATCCCTAATTACATTTACTGCTTTTGTTTTAGTTTTTAATTCTGCACCCGCTTTTACTGCTTGCTCACTCCACCATTTATCAAATTCGTTTCTATAAACATTTAGTGGGTCAACTTTAGATCTATCGTCAGAAGCACTGGAATTTTCAGCCCAATTTGGACCTGGTTCTGGAACCCAGTACATTCTGGATCCATCAACCACTCGTTCGATAGGGGCATCTGCAGGAAAATCAGGAACTATTTCTCTGGCTACGTTTCCCCAAATTGTCGAACCTGACGTATTTTTTTCACCAGGGTAACGACCACGTTCTATCATGATAACTTTTAATCCTTCTTCTGCGGCTATTTTAGAAACTGCCGAACCTCCAGGACCTGCACCGACAACAACCAAATCATAAACCATTTAATTCACATTATTGAATTTTGATAATTCTATTTAACTAATTTTTAAAATTTTGAAATTTTAAGATATAATTATCAAATTATGTTTAGATAAATTAAAAAAAGTATTTGGTTTTTAGATTTCTATTTTTAATTAAATAACATTATGCATGAAAAATCATTCTTATTAACCACATCAGAAATATTCCAGCTAAAAATATTAAAATAACTAAAGAGGATTTTTTCATGCTCTCTTCTTTTTTTAATTCTGGAATTAAATCGGTAGCTGCAATATAAAAAAAACCACCCGCTGCAAAAGGTAATAGAAATATAAACATCGATTCAATGAGCGATACGATAAAGTATCCTATAATACCACCAATAACTACTGTTAAAGCAACAATGAAGTTTAACATCAATGCCCGCCGTTTTTTATATCCCCCATGAATTAGCACTCCAAAGTCACCGATTTCTTGAGGAAGCTCATGGGAAGCGATTGCGATTACGGTTATTATTCCTAGTGGAATCGATGCTACAAAACTTGTAGCAACAATCAAGCCATCAATGAAATTATGAATAGAATCACCAAGCAGATTCATATGAGCAAATGAATGGATTTCGCAATACCCTTTATGACAATGACGCCAGTGTAATAATTTTTCAATTATAAAGAATGCGACAAATCCAATTATAACATAGATCAGAATATTAATATCAAAATGAGAATGTGGTAGAATTTGAATACCACTGAATTGTTGAATCAATTCTAGTATAAGAGGAAAATAGTCAATACCTAACGAGTCTCCAATAGGCTCTAGCAGTATATGAATAACATAATGAGATAAATCAGAATGAGTAGATAGTTCAATTGATTCTGGTAATAAATGAAGAAAACCTCCTCCAAGTAAAGCCCCTGCAGATAGACTTACTAATAAGAGGACAATCTTATCTAGAACTTCATCATTTATACTAATAGAGAATATTCCAATAAATGCTAATAAACTTATTAATAGAGTAGTAATTACAATCAAAATTATTTCAATCAATTCAATATCACCATCTCTAATTTACTTCATTTTTTACTCCAAGAATAGTGTATTTAAAACCTCAAAATATATAAATGTATTATAAAATATAAAATTTTGTATGACATTTTATATATTTTTAATTAAGATTGTATTATAATTGTCTTATTAGATAATTAAGAGGCTTTAATATTGACACAGTTAGAAAATAGAAATCGAAGAAAAGTTATTAGTCTATCTTGTAATGAATCATTACTAGGAGAAATAGACAAATTTATTAAATTATTGGGATTTTCAAACAGAAGTGAGATATTTAGAGCCGCTATTAGAAAATTTATAATAGATGAAAAAGAAAGAATCAAGCTTACAGGGAATATTTCTGCGATTCTTATATTATTACATTCCCATGAACATGAAAATTTTGTGACATCCATCAAACATAAGGATAAATTTAAAAATATCATTAAAACTCAAATCCATCACAATGCAGGTGATGATAAATGCCTAGAAATGTTTATACTTGAAGGGGAATCTAAAATAATGAGTGAAATGGTAAATATATTCCAAAAATTTCAAAAATATATTGATTATGTAAAACTTCTTCCATTATCCTAATTTTGCAATTGGTTTTATTTTTTAATTTAAAGGCAGTGTTTGGAACGATAAGAAAATTAAAAAATAAGATTGGATTAATAAAAATTGCGATTGGAATAACTGTATTATCTTTGCTTGTTAGTAGCTTATTTATTCTGTATTATGAACCAGAACAAGATTCATATGTAATTGATGTTGATTTTCTTACTGATGATTTTACTTTAATCCATGGGACACTTTATATTCCCCGTTTATTACCTCTATTTTTAATGGAATATAATGGTACGGTTCCTGGGATAGTTATCGCTCATGGTCTGGGTGGAAATCATCATGGTCTAGAAAGTCTAGCCAAAGTTTTTAATAGAAACGGAATGATAGCTTTAGGGATTGATTTTAGAGGGCATGGGCAATCTTTGGGTGGATTTGATTTCGCAAATTCTCCTTGGAGGAATTTTCAAGCAAATTCTTTTAAATTAGCATGGGATGTAAAAGCTGCAATAAATTTTCTAACAACCTTTTGTAAATTTGTAAATTCAAGTCAAATTGGAGTTTATGGTGGCTCTCTTGGAGGTTTGGCAGCTATGACTCAAGGGTATTTGGAAAATATTTCAAATGCAACTGTAAGTATGAGTATGGCAAAATTAGAACTCCTCTATTTTATAAACTCCACCCATCCAAAGAATTTATTATTAGTAATGGGGACAAGAGATGATTTATTTTCAATAGGTGAGGGAATGATGTTGTTCTATCTTGCATGCGGCAATAAATTTGTTCCACCATATAAAACAGAGGGAAGTTTTTCAAATGGAACTGCCAGACATTTAATTATTACACCTACAGGACATGAAGTAGTTCCTTCTTTCCCAGCTTTAACTGAGGAAATTGTCAAATGGTATAGAAAGGCGTTTTTCAACTCCACATCGGGAACAACACTAGATATTGGATTAACTAGGTACGAATTAATTGTAGGGTCAAATATCTATGGATTTTTAGGATTTTTTTTACTTATAGGAACAATTTCTGTTATTCTATCATATTTAAAAAAGAAAAAAAAGGTAAATAACTCATTAACTTCTAGTTTAATGCTATCGGAAAATAATAATTTAAAAGAAGAAAATCAACCTAATTTATTGTATTTATTTGGCATATTTATTTTTATTTATTTCATATCCTCCATTTTAATTCATCCTTTGGCTGGTCTATTTTGGTGGATCCCATCAATTGGTGGAAATTTCTTAGCTTCAATTCTTGTCATTTCAACAATTTTAGGTATTTTTGGAATTTATTTATACTCAAGAAAATTAAAAGGATTTAATCTAAAAAAAGTAATATTTGGAAATGAAAAACTGTTTAGTGCATTAATAATTGGTTTAATTTGTTTTACTTATATATTTTCAATAACAAGCATCACCTCTCCGGAATTTGACCTTTTGAGAATTCCAAATTCCTTATCATCAATCATCATATTTAGTTCTCTATTTATACCCTTTATGTTAATTGATGAAACTATAACTCGAATTTTTATCCAATCACGATATAATAAGGACAATGTAACCAAAAGAATGTTAATTGGAATTTCTTTCACAGCTATACTAAAAGCTATACTCTTTGGACTCATTTATCTTTGGGGTTTAATCTATGGCTGGTTAGGAATCTCATTTGTGGATGAATTTGTCCTTAAATTAATGGTCCCAACGTTTATGTTTATAATGATGTATTACATTTGTGTCTATTCCCCATTTATGTTTGAGACATCTAAAAAAATACATTCCTCAGCAATATGTTCTGCACTATTATTAGCTATAGATTTTGGAATGCGATTAACAACAATAATTTTCTAAAAGGTCTTTTAAAAGCCTCGCATTGATATAATGAAAAAAATTCCCATAAATGTACTAATTACAATAATAGTTATTAGGTAATGTTCGTATGTAAATTGAAGTAACGCTATACCAAATCCTAATAATGCCCCCGTAATAAACCTGATTGGATTTATGCTTTCTCTATAACCCAATTTTTGAGTTCCCCAATCTATCATAACTGGAATTACTAACAAAGTTGCAAGTATAAGACTAAAAGTAGAGTCTAATTCGATTTTTGTAAAAAGGAAATAACTGAAAGCAACTAAAAAGCTGATTACTACTCCAGAACAACGAGCACAAATATGAAATTCTTTACCTCGGACGGATAAAGTAAAAGTTCGATTATAATATTCTTCTGTATGATGTGAAAAGAATAAATGAATTATATTTTTTAACTTCTCTATTTTTGTTCCCATAAAAATAATGCCATCCTAATAAAAATTAATCAATTTTCTTAAGAGGGCGTCCACAACCCGGACAATATTTATAGACTTCTCCCATTTCTCTCCCACAATTTGAGCATTCATACATATATGGAATGTCTTCAATCTTCTCTTCTTTAACATCTGTTTCAGGAATTGAGTTTTTTAAAATTTTTTCTTCTTTTTTTTGTGAAATTGCTTTAATTTTTTTACCCACTTTTCCAATTTCGACTTCTCCTGTCTTTTCTATTATTTCGATAGGTAATTTCTTTTTATTCTGTATCTCTTCTAAAATATACATAACATCGTGAAATCCTAACTGTAAATCTGTCATAATATTTTGTATTGGGACTCTACTGTTTGAGAAATTTAAGAGGTGCGAATAGACTTTGCGACGAAGAGTTAAACGGTTATACATCGATAGTAAGATAAGAAATACAACAAAAATTAAAAAATAAATAGATAAAGGATCAATCGTTCCATAAATATAATATTGCATAACAACCAGTAGAGCTGCCATTATAAAACAACATATCTCGGAGAAAGCTCCACCAGATCTTACAGGTTGTTCTTCCATATAGATTCCTACTATGAGATCAAATTTTTAAATATATTTTTTTTAGAATTCTTTTTTTAAACATTATAAATTTACTATTTATTCAAAATAATAAATCATTTTTAAAGTGTTGTAATCTTTTATTTTTTGAGGTGTGCCTCATTGGATTGTAAAATTGAACAAAATATGAAAGATTGTCCCTGTACCTATACTTCATGTTCCCGTAGAGGGAAATGTTGTGAATGCTTGAAATATCATTGGTCACATGGAGAATTACCCGGATGTTTATTTCCCCCAGAAGTAGAAAAAACTTGGGATCGCTCATTAAAAAAGTTTATTGAAACGTATAAAGATAAGATATAATCAGATCTGAAAAAAAATTACTTATTTCGATTTCTTTAATTCTTCCAAGTATGGCTTTACTAATTCTTGATTTTTAGCTTTTTCCAAGATTCTGATCGCTAAAAGTTTCTTGATCCTAAAATAAATTCCTAAAACTTCTTCAAAAGATTTATCTTTACTAAACTTATCTTTAAGAACCTTATCCCGCTCTCCCGGACATCCTCCACGTCTCATACAGCAATAAGATAATGATTTAAAACAAACACGATCATCATCTAAATCAAATTCTTTACTAAATGCATCCTTAATCTTCACATATTCTTCTTCGCTCATGCCAATTTTATCAAGAGCTTTTTTTCGTTGACAATGAGATGAAAATGTAAGAGCATATGCTGGATGACAGCACCATGTTAACGCTCTGATGTCTCCACCAAAACAAATAGGAACAGGAGCATTCTCCCAGCCATTTAATTTACGGATTAATCTAGTGTCGAACAATTTTCTTCTACAAAAAAATCTAAAATTTCTAAATAAGTATATTGCTAACCATTAGAAATTTCAGGTTTGGGAGGTTCTTCTTCTCTCCAAGTAGTTTTAGGTCTAGTAAAAATTGAGAAAAAGTATAACCATTGTATCAAATATAACCAAAAATAATATAAAATTACTGCACCAACAGAAATAGGAAATCCTTTTAAAAGCATAGGGGACCTACTGAATTGAAATAATGTTACATATTTTACAATAAGTGAAGTTACAATTACTAAAATTGCTGCATAAAAATCTTCGGGTGCAACTTCTATAAAAAAAGTAAGAACAATAGTAACAAATGCAGATGTTTCAAAAAATAAAGGCAATTCATACATTCCAAAAGTTGCCACATGGAATTTATATTCCTTTGTTTGCCAATTTCCCCTAAACCACCGTAATCTTTGTTTAATGGGATCAGGATGAGGAGCAGTTTCCACTTTTGCATCTGGATGAAAAATAAATCTATTTTCATAACCTGCTCTGGACATTTTTGCGCATAAAGCGACCTCATGAATATGGATGTGCTCTATTCCTTTATATCCCTCTACCTCATCAAATGCTTTTCTTAAAAATCCTAAAGAACCCGCCCAAGCAACTCCACCAACTTTAAGATAACGTCTAAGATTGTCTATTCCTGCAGTATATTCAAATAAAAGCCCACTAAACTCCAAACGTTGAAGAGTTGCACTCAAATTATTACCCATAATTACACCATGAGTACCTACAAATCCAATTTTTGGGTCTCCTAAAGGATACATTAAACTACGTAACCATCCTTTATGAGGTGCACAATCTGCTTCTGTATAAGCTATCATATCATGGTTTGCATCTTTCATTCCTATATTAATACAATGGACTAAATTATTAACATTTGGAGGTGCAGGTGTTTCGGGTCTTATTAATTTAACAGTAATTTCATTTTGTTCATTATTTGCAATATAATCTTTCACAATTTTTGGTGTATTATCAGTAGATTCATCAATTATTATTACTTCTATATTTTCTTTTGGATAATCTTGAGCTGCAATACTTTTTAAACAATTAATAATGTGATTTTCTTCATTTTTAGAGTTAATTAATATTGATACAGGTGGTTTTATTGGTTCTCCGTCTTCAAATTCGTTCCAGAAACTACGGTATCTCACACTATACCAAACCAATACATGGACCATAATATAAAATAGTGTTAAAAGGAGTGTTATAATCCAAAATACTGATATCAATCTGAAATTCGCCTTTATTTGAATGTGAAGGATTTTATTCTTTTTAAAAGAAGATTTTTAATCTTCCTTTTATTAGGTAAATGAATACAATTTCTTTTTAAAAAGATATTTGATTTGTAAAAAGGAGTTTTATAAGTTTTTTTGTATATTTTGAACTCTAAAATAGTTTTTTTATTTGGTTTATGGTTTAAAGCGCACTCATAAGAATTTCTGTTAAAAATTCTGGAGTTGCTTTCCTTGGGTTTGCATTAAGACTTGAACCTTTAGTATCTTTAACTATATCGGAAATATCACTTTTTTTTATGTTTAATTCAGTTAATTTAGTAGGTAGATTTATTTCCTCAATTAAATTTCTGATATAATTAATTAACTTATCTGCTCGTTCTTGAATGGATTTATTTTTAACATCTAAATCAAGCTTTTCAGCCATTAGGGCAAATCTCTCTTTACAAATATCTTTATTGAACTCCATTATATAGGGAAGGAGAAGAGCACAAATAACTCCATGGGGTACATCATGTTGAAAACCAATTGGATGTGCTAGACCGTGAATCGCGCCCAAGCCACCATTTGAAAATGCAAGTCCACTAATAAGGCTCCCATATGCCATTTTTTCCCTTGCATCTATATTCTGTCCATCTTCTACTGCTTGCTTTAAATTTTTACCAATTATCTCAATTGCATTTATGGATAATAAATCACTTATAGTATTGGCTTTGAGAGAAACAAAACATTCAATCGCCTGAACCAAAGCATCCATGCCTGAAGCAGCGGTTATTTTTGGGGGCATAGTTGCTGTAATATAAGGATCCAAAATTGCGATTTTTGCTATCATAAGTGGATCTCTAAAAATACTATATTTTTTTCCTTCTTTCTTAACTTTAATAACTGAATTTTTGGTAACTTCACTACCAGTTCCTGAAGTCGTGGGTATTGCGATAAACGGAATTCCTGGTTTGGTAAATTCCTTACCCATAAATTCTGAAACTGTTGATATATCTTCTTTATATAATGCTGCAATGGGTTTAGCTGCATCTAATACGGATCCCCCCCCTAGACCTATGACGAAGCCTATTTTACTTTCTTTTGCAAACTGAAAACAATCATCCAACATTTCTAAAGTTGGTTCTGGAACGATTTTATCAAATAAATGTGTATTGATATTAACTTTTTTTAGTAAATCTTCAATTTTATCTGTAAAGCCTGCTTTTTTCATTGCAGACTTTCCTGTTATTAATAAAGCATCTCCAAAATCTCGGACCTCTGAACCTATAGAATCCAATGAATTGCGACCAAAAATGATAGTTGGAGAGCGAAATGTAAAGCCTATTATCTGATTTGACAAATTTTTCCCTCAAAAAAATAATAAAAATTAAGCTTTAACTTTATCGTTTGGAAGATAAGGCCATTTCATAAATAAGATTTTACAATCTTTATTGCTTTTATTTATAATATCATGAGTATGTTTTTTTTCCACCCTAATAGCATCTCCAGGTTCTGTTTGGACTTCTTTCTCATCAATAACGAATGTTGGATTGCCTTCTAGGATGTAAAAAGTTTCTTCCGTTTCTTCATGATAATGTTTACCTAGTTGCTGACCAGGTTTGTATAGAATTAAACCCCAATCTATATTAGGTCCACGAAACAAATATTTTGGACCTGAATCTTCATTTCGCCAAGGAATATCTTTCTCATTTTTTTTCTCCATAAGCTAACACCTTTTAATTTTAATTATTTCTATTGAGTCTTTGAAATATTAAAATTTATTCTTTTTAACTTAATATTTAATTAAAGGCATTTTTTTGTATTTTTATTAAAAATATTTAAATTTCTGAAAATTATATTCGATAATTATGCCAATTTTAGGAATTAATGACGAGAAATGCATTAAATGTATGCAATGTGTTCTGGATTGTCCCGCACTTTTATTTGATGAAGATAAAACTGGTAAAATTATATTTTCCGATCCCAATAAGCTTTGTATTTTATGCGGTCATTGCATTAGTGTCTGCCCAGAAGATGCTATACTGCGAGAAAAAATGGAGGATGTCGAGACTTTTCCCAACGTGGAAAATCCAGAAAAACTTGTATCATATAAGAGTCTTTTTCAATTATTTCGTGCCAAACGATCGATTCGACAATATAAGAAAGACAAAGTTCCCCAAGAGATGCTTCAAAAAGTCTTTGATGCCATGCGTTACGCACCAAGTGGTGCTAATAGACGTGCTTGGAAATATTTTGTCATTTCCGATTCAAAAAAGATTAAAGCTTTAAGTGATGCGATTATTCAAGAATTTACTCGTAATCCTACATTCCAGATGATGCTGGGAGAAAAATTCAAGAAAAAACAAGAGCGAAATATTGATCCGATTTTTTATAATGCACCTCATATTATAATTCTTTATACCTTCGAAGAGAGCCAAGTCGATACAGGAATTGCCATGACTTACGGCATGCTTGCTGCACAAACGCTTGGACTCGGGACTTGTTGGATCGGATTTGCTAAAATTGCATTTGATTTAAGTAGAAAAATTAAAAACCTTGCAGGAGTTAAGGGCAGAGTATCTGGCGTAATGACTATTGGATATCCCAATGTAAGATATCATAGATGCCCACCACGTGGTCAAGTAAAGATAAAAGGTTTTAAGAAGGAAGTAAAACAAATTATATGAAGGAGATTTTTATTTGGAAACTAAAAAGAGTATTCTGGATTTGATTAAGTCAAGACGAAGTTGTAGGAAATTTAAACAAGACTCGGTCCCAGATGAAGATATAAAGGGAGTGCTGGAAGCAGCACAATGGGCACCTTCAGGTGCAAATTCTCAACCATGGAAATTTATCATTATTAAAAATAAGGAAACTATGGAAAAAATTGTAGAATCGATTCCTTATAAAGAATTTCAAAATTTTTTAAGACTAGCTCCTGTTCTAATTGTAGTTTTGGGGAATTCAAAAAAAAAGTGGCATATAATTGACTGCTCACTAGCAACCCAAAATTTAATGCTTGAAGCTTGGACAAGAGGACTCGGAACTTGTTTTTCAGCTTGGTGGCCTACTGCTCCAAAAAAAGTTATAATGTCAGTAAAGGAAATACTAAAAATCCCAGAAGAGTACGTGATAATTACAATGACTCCATTAGGCTATCCTATAGACCCACCAAAAGAAGCCTTCCATCTACCTGCAAAAAGAAAGAATTTAGAAGAAATAATTTCATATGAAACTTTCTCTGGTTAGAAGCAATTCTAACTTTTTCTTATTTTCTTTTTACATTAAAAAAAAAGGATTGAAAATTTTGTTTTTACTCTTTATTCTTAAGCCAGAAAATAACTAATACAGCTATTATACCACCAATAACCACTACGATTAATACAAAATATATAGTTCCAGTTTCTGGTTGTAATAGTGTTATTAATAACATAGTAAGATCTACCTCATCCGGCTCGCTTTGACAAAATAGATAGACATAACCATCTGTACAACCTGCGACTATATATGATCCATCTTGTGAAATTGCTAAATTATTAGGGGGATCTGATATCAAATAATTTGAGACGTATCCGTTTCTATTGAATAATGTAACCATATCATTCATATCCCCAGATACAAAATATTGACCATCTTTTGAAATTTTCGCATCAAGCACTAGATCTCCACAATTGTAGTCCCACAACATTTGGCTCTGATTAAAGAGGGTAACAAATCCATATCCATCACAAGAGACAAAATAATCACCTGCACCTGAAATTGACGAGCTATAAAAGTCAATAGTTTTTTTGTAATCCCACTGGAATCCATGAGTTCTATTAAAAAATGAAACATTACAATCTACCCAATCAGATGAAACCATATATTCACCATCTGCTGATATATCAACAGCGCTTGCTTCTACACCAATGTTGTAACTCCATAGGTAATTAGTGGGTGTTGCTCTATTAAACAAACTAACACTAGCATTTCCAGCAGTTCCAGTGATAATATACGACCCATTATCTGAAATTGCAACTTCTGCCATTATGCGACCATCAGGATCCGTATAATTCCAAAGGAAACCAGACTTATCAAAGCAAGTTAGGTTAGCATTATTATCTCCTGTAACAATATAATTACCATCAGCAGAAATTGCAACAGTTCGGCAGTTAACTCCTACGTCATAATTCCACATATACCCATCTGTCCTATTAAATAATGTTAGATTACCACTATAATCTCCAGCAGCTATGTAAAAACCGTCTGCTGAAATATCTAAACCATATATGTCATTCCCCGAACCCACATCGTATTTCCAGATTAATCCATTTCTATCAAATAAAGTAAGATTTCCTTCACTATTCCCTGCAACGATATACGAACCATTTTCGGAAATTGCAACCGACCGAATATATCCTCCTAGATTATCAACCCATAACAATTGCAGATTTGTAGAAGTGGATAATTCTTGGTTAGGAATTGAAGTTACCATTTGTCCTATGTTCATTGTTGGTGAAAAATTGCAAAATACTATTGTACCTAGTACTATCATTTGAAAGAATAAAAGAATTAGACCTTTACTTTTTTTCAAGTTATTGTCACCTTATATTTGAAATGTGAATAAAAATTAGTAGAATTTCTTTTAAAAATATTATTATTTCTTTCAAATAATGTAAAAGGTGGATGATAGCTTAAATATAGGTTTCATTTTTCCAAATGGGAACAATTTTTTTTAAATCATTGATTAACCATTCACAAGCTTTAAAAGCATCTTTTCGATGAGCCGCTGAAACTGCAATGCACACGATTTTATCCCCAACTTTTAATTTTCCAGTCCGATGAACTATATGAACATCTTCAATCTCAAATTGAGATTTTGCTTTTTCTACTAGTTCTAAAAGAAGTTTCTTACCCATTTTATCATATGCTTCGATTTCTAATGTATCAACTGCTCCTTTCTGAGAAGTACCCCTTACTATCCCCACAAAAGTAACTACACAACCAATTTTAGGCTGTTTTAATTTTTTTATGATATCATCAGTTGAGAAATCATTCTCTGTGATTTCGATTATCTCAACCGCCACCTACAAAGGGAAATAGTGCAACTTCATCTCCGTCTTTTAAAATTTCTTGACCTCTTGCATATTTTTGATTGAGTGAGACAAGAGTCACTTTTTCATATTTTCTCAAACCGGGGTATTTTTCCATTAATATCTCACGCAAATCTAAAACTGTTTTCTTTCCGTCCAATTCAAGTTCAATTTCGGGTATACCTGTTTCTTCCCTTTGTAATGCAAAAAATTTAACTTTAATTGTAATTGCCATTAAATTTCACTTTATTTTATTGAATTATTACATTGACATATTCGCTATGATATTAAAATCAAATTCATTTTTAAAATAATTTCAACTTGAAACTTTATTAAATTGGTTAGATATTGTGTGTTTAATCCGAAATTAAGCTTTTTTCTGCTTAATTACTGTTTCAACCATAGCTTGAATATTTTCAATAGGTGTACCGTAAGGAACTTCACAACCAGATGATAATATATAGCCTTTATCTCCTGCAATTTTAATACAATTTTTGGATAATTCAGTAATATTCTCTTTACTCCCAGAGAGTAATTCTGAAGTTCCTATATTTCCGATTATACATGTTTTTTCTGCTTGTATACGAGCATCCTTCAGATCAACCGCCTGATCAACTTCTAGGTAATCTGCACCTGTATCTGCCATAAGATGAAGAATTGGTTTAGTATTTCCGCAAATATGTAGTCCTACCTTTGCCCCATCTTTCTTCAATTTGGATATCAAATCTTTTAATGATGGGAAGCTCAACTGTTCGAAGTGTTTTGGGGATATCATATCACTACTTCCAGTTGGATCTGCTATTGTTATTGCGTCTACACCAGCTTCGATTTTAGCTTTTCCAAATAAATAAGTTAAATTAAAACAAAGATCCACTAATTGATTCAGAAAATCCATGTCCATATAGATTAAAAGCATTAATTTGTCTGTTCCATGTAATAGACCCGAAAGTGTAAAAGGTGCAGGTAAATAACTTAATATTGGAACTTCAGATTTCTTTTTTAACTCTTTAATTAATTTTAGATTGATTGGAATACGTCCATCTTTGTTGGGATTAAGAGTTGGAATTTTTTCTAGGTCTTCTTTAATTTCTATTAAAGGTTTGTGAACATTTGGAGGTTTATCCTTGAATACTTGCAATTCTGAACCCAATGTGCTACTTAATAAGACGAAAGATCCTTCCCAACCTGCATAAATTCCATCATAGCCGCATTCTTCTTGAGCATGTAGAAGTGCTTTTAACTGCTTTCCACCATTATTTAATGCTTCATCTATATTCATATCTGACCATTTTGCTGCAGCATAAGTCAATTGAGGAATAACAGGAATCCTGTCTACTTCTTTAAAGCTTAAAGCACTTAAAAATCTGGTTTTAGAATCCATATTGTTAACTCCATATTTACATTAATATAGAATATTCTTTGAGAGATGATATTAAAAAATTAACCTTTTTCCCTAAGTTCTGTTATGAAATTTCTTGCAATTTGAACTGCTTTTGGTGCATCTTCAGCGTATGCATCGGCTCCAACTCGCTTTGCAAATTCTGGGGTAACGGGGGCTCCGCCGACCATGATTTTTATTTTATCTCGAAGTTTTGTTTGTTTCAATGCATCCACGACCTTTTTAAAATACGGCATCGTGGTCGTAATTAAAGCAGACATAGCTAAGATATCTACCTTCTCCTTTTTAATAGTTTCAATAAACTTCTCAGCTGTAACCTCCTTACCCAAGTCTATAACCGCAAATCCAGCACCCTCAAGAAAGTATTTAACGATATTTTTACCAATATCATGTATATCACCTTGGACTGTTCCCAAAACAACTTTTCCAGCACTTATTTCTTCATCAACTTTTAAATAGGGCTTCAATAATTTTAATGCTGATTCCATTGCACGGGCTGAAATTAATAGTTCAGGAATGAAATATTCTTTTTTTTCAAAGAGTTCTCCGACTTCATCCATCGCTGGAACCATACTATCCTGTAAGATACTTGGTATGTCTATTTTTTGCTCAATAATTTTTTTTGCTAAATCAATTGCCTTATTTTGATTACCATTTAATATAGCTTCATGTAACTCTTTTTTAATTTGATCTATATCCATTTAATATTCCTCAATTGTTGATAAATCAATAATTTATTCCTAAAAATGTAGTTTGAATATTCTTATACAATATGGAAAATAATGGATTATATGAAATAAAAATTGTTCGTACAAAAATTTAGAAGGTTTATAACTATTAATTCTAAAATAAGATATGTGTTATTAATTACTCCTTCTCGCGAAAAAAAGTCTCAATTCTTCAATAAGAGATCGCGGTTCGCCATCTTGGGAATTATTTTGTGAGTTTGACGGTTGAATATTGGTTCTGGTTGATTCATTATTTAATTGATTTGCATTTTCAATATGGGAATTATGTTCCATATTTGAGAAAGTATTTTCTTCTTCATATATTTGTCTCCTCGCAGCGAAAAGTCGCTGAAGCTCCATCATTAACGCCGTTCTTAAAGAATTAAGTCTTAAACGGGGATCTTGAGATCTAATATGAGGTCTTGGTTCTTCAACTGCATCTAAATTATTGGATTCGAGTGGAAGTTTAAAACATTTACAACAATAAATTGGAACAGCTATTGAAAATTTATAATTTGATTCCGCTACTTTTTTACGTAATCCTAATACCTTGTTTTTTAGCATTTTATCGTGAATTTTACCACCACAGCTAGTACAGATAACTTCCGGTGAATTTATTGCATATAATAAATCCCAAATAAAATCCTCTTTTTCAGGATTATTTTCCCAAACTGATGGATCAGAATGAATAACCCTTAAAATGCGTTTGAATTCTAGAAGATTATCTTTAGTTAATTGAATACCACTCTTATAAAAATCAAAATGTTTTATAAAATCAAGCAGAAAATGAGTAAAATTCGGATCTTCAGGATCCTTCATTGAAAACGGTAGACTGTTTAGTTGATAAAATATTAGGTTTAATTCCATAATAAATAGATTTCTTGAATTTTTTTGAGTATTTGAAGATAGAATCCCTAGTCCCAAATTTAACTCTCTTATCAGATCCTTTGTAAAATTTGGCTTTTCAGGGTTAAACGGTCCGATAATTTTGTTTTTATATCTACTGAATAAACCTTTGAGTTCATTCATCATAAGTGTTCGATTGTTATAAGACAAGTAAAATCCTCGTTACTGGTTAAGGTTCTTAAGAAAATTATAATTTAAAAATCTAGGTTGATTAAATTGGAAATTATAAAAAGATAGTTATTTGCAATTTGAAAAAGTAAAAAAGTAGAATTTTAATAATTAATAGAGCTGTTGTTATTTTATTTTAATAAATTTTTTGAATTTATTTCAGAAACTGGTGTATTAACCACCAATTTGTGGCATGGACCTATATAAGATTTTTTTTATTCGCTTTCTTTGATTAATTTTAGTCTTGGTTTGAAGAATTTTTATAATAATTTGAAAATTTTAAATAGTACATTCATAGAATATATACACCAAAAAATTGGAGATGGAAAATGATGAAAAAAAAGGTATTCTTTTTACTATTAGTAACTTCATTGATTCTATTTGGTTCTCTTTCTGCATCGATAGGGTTACAATCTAATAATGGAATAATAATCAATGCCATTTCAAAGGATATCCTTACAACTTCAGCAACTCCCAAACATTTGTGGACTTATGATTGCGGTGGAAGTACAATCGATAATGTGGACATTTCTGCAGATGGAATGTACATTGTTTCTGGAGGTAGTCAAAATGTTACTTTGTTTAACAGAACAAAGGGTTATATGTGGCATGAATTTAGAGGAACTACAGTTTACGGGACGAAAATTTCTGCTAATGGTCAATACATTGTATCCGGAGATTATAGTAATGGCTTTTCTTTATATAATAGATCTGGAATTTTAGGAAATTATACTACTACAGATAGTGCTGGACATGTTGCAATATCAGAAGACGGAAGCTATTTCGTTGGTGGAGATAATGCTGACAATGTCACCTTGTTTAATAGTTCAAATGATCAGATAAATTATATGTGGAATTATACTACGGGAGATAATGTGTGGTCGGTTGCTATTTCTGGAGACGGTAATTATATTGTGGCTAGCGGTGGAGATAATAATGTTACTTTCTTTGATAGGTCAGGTTATTTATGGCATAATGATACAGCGGGTGCTGGTATGAATTCATTGGCGATCTCGCAAGATGGGCAGTATTTTGTTGGTGGAGATGGTGGTGGTATGATTTATTATTATGACATGGCGGATGGTGGAAACTGGGATTGGAATTATAGTGTCGATATTATAGTCCAAAGTATGGACATCTCGGCAGATGGACAATATTTAGTAGCTGGAACTAATGATGCATGTAATGTAACATTATTAGATGGGACTGGGTCTTATATTTGGGACATTGATACGGATGCTGTATACGAGGTAGCAATTTCTGCAGATGGACGATATATCGTTGCTGCATATAGTCAAACTTTCCTTTTATGTAATAGGAATGGATTGCTGTGGAACTACACAGGAAGTAATACAATACGATCAGTAGCAATATCAGCAAATGGAGAGTATATGGTTTTCGGGGATCAAAATGGACAGATTCACTTATATCAATATAAAGTTCAAAAAGCAGATATGTTAGAATCATTGCTTTTGATTTTTAGTTCAACAGGAGCAGGAGCTGGAGATCTAATACTTCCTCTTATACTTATATTGATCGGTATTGGAGCAGCAGCAGTCTTAATCTTCTTTTATCTAAAAAATAGAGAGTAAATTCAAAATCTTATATATTTTTCTTTTTTATTTTAATTCATTAATTTTTTAAAAATTGGACATAATTTTTTTCTTATCTTTTATTTGAAAATCTAGGTTGATTTTAGTATGAAATATAAAAATAGGATGAATCTTTAGAGAAATAGATTATAAAATTATTAATTCATTATATATATTTAAAAAATAGAGGAGATATTAGCTTTCTTTCGACTTTATTCTTTTTATGATCTTAAGAAGTTCTTCCCTACTATACCCATCACATAATGCACATCTAGAATTTATCATGTGATCTAGATATACTGTTTTACCATGGATCGGACATTCTTGGATTGATAGGTCATTCCCCGAATTCGTTTTTGGTGAAAAGATTTTTCTAATTCTGCTTAGCATTCTTAATTCACAAGAATATATACAAAAAGAGAAGATTTAAACCTTATCTTGGCGGAATTGGCGATTTTAGGTGTTTAACTAAATATGTCAAATTACAGTGATATATCGATTTTAAATAAACAATTTTAATTAAAAATTTATTGATGTTAATTTTAATGATTTCGAATTTTATAAAATAAAAAATTTTTAACATAGAAATGTGTATTTTGAAAAAATTGAATTTGTTCATATTTTTTTAAATAATCGATTGAATTAACAAACAAATGTATTAATTTATTGAAATTAACCTATTTTTGTCGATTTAATTGTTATATCATTAATTATACATATTATTTCGACATTTACGACTAAAAATGATAAAATATTTTTGAATTATAAAATAGGAATTTTCAAGAATTAGACATGAAAATGTAAAAAAGCTATTAAAGTTGATTTTTTAAATCATCTCACTTTCATATAAAAGTAAACACGGATCTTATTAATTAAATCTTTAATTCTTTCTAATTCGGGGTTTGTGAAATTAAAATAAAACACAAAATCATCTAAACCTTTTAATTCATTATTTATTTCATTTTTAAGGCTTTTATTTAAATCCAAAACGGGAGTGTATTTGACTATGGATTTAATCTTATTAATATTTTCCAAATATTTTTCATCAACTTTTCTTTCTTTAGCCCAAATTAAAATATCCCCAATCATCTTGATTAATTCAGTCTTCTCCTTCTTTTTCTTATTAAAATTTGCTTTTAAATAAGTGTCCAATGGTTCTGTCCGTAATTTTTGAAAAAGTGTTTTTAACTCCTGTTTGTCAAATTGTTGCAGAATTGTTTGGAAATGCGATCCAGAAATAAATCCTACCAAAAATTCTTGATCATCCAAAATAAAATTATTAAAAGACTTTTTATCTTTAATATCTTTACTGGGGACAGGTAGAAATTTTAATAAATAGGGAGGAAAGATCTTTTTTCGTTTTTCCAACTTTCTTTTAACTTTCTTATATATGGATTTACTTTCGTAATCATCTTGTCTTTTGATCCTACCAATTCCCTTATACAATTTCAGATAACGTTTCTCAATTAAAGGAACATCATTTTCGAAATCCAAATATAAATCAGCAAAGGGCAGCATTTTTCCTGAAGTTATTAATAAAAATCTCTTTCTTTTATATTCCTTGAATCTTGATTTTATAGATTTAACAGCAGTAGCATATTTTAGAACTTGACTAGCTTCAATTTCAGCACATACCACATTTTTCAAATATGATTTTAGTTCAATTATTAGAAGACAATCTTCGTTTTCAAATATTAGGTCAGGATCGTATGCATACAATTTAAAATTCAACAACGATTCCCATTCTATCTTTTTATAGTTAAGTTCTTGAAATAATTTTGTTACTATATCCATTAATATTGTTTCTCGTTTTGTTCGAGCCAATCTTAATAAATGACCTTCAGCTACGATTCTTCGAAGTCTATCTTGAGGTATTTTTAACGGCCTTCTGTGTATTTTTAATCATTAAAAAAGAACTTTTAAGACAATAAAGAAATAAATATTATTAAATTTTTCAATCAATTACATGATATAACTTAATTGCTAATACAAAAATCCAAGTTAAGTATGTATAATATAGAATTCTCTGAATTAAACCAACCAATAGATGCTTAATAAAGGAAATCATAAAGAAACCAACTAAAAATACTAATAAAATTCCTATAATTAGAGAAAATCTCTCGTAACCAGCCCATTTTTCATCGTTCTTTAAAGTTTTCCAAATAAAGAAAGGGGCAAGAGTTAAACAAACCAATCCTACAAGACTAACAACATAATGCATCATCCCCGAAAATGTTTGTCCTGCACAATCAACATCACAAGGAAAAAGCCCTGAACCTATAAAATCGAAGCCACCTTCCATAGCTAGCAAAAATGGTCCAATCCACGAACCCTTTGACTCACTTATTCCTTCATTCAGCCCTAAGGAAAATAGAATGATTATAATGCCACTTATTATAAAATAAATAGACGTTAATAATGCATATTGTGCACCAGTCTCGCCTAATTCACTGATAGTTTTTGTTAAGGGGTTGTATCCTGGCGTCAGTGCACCCAAAATATAAAAAATCACAATATCAAGTGGTAGGATAATTATTCCACATATTGAAAATATCTTTAAACTGGTTTTTGATTCAATTAACTTCATGATAATCTGCTAGGTTTACTGGGTATATAAATTTTCATAATATGCTATGCTAAGATTATTGAATAATTACGCCTAAATGGGCAGATTTTAAAGGAAAAAAGAAGGAAAACTCAAAAAAATAAAAAATTTAAATGATTAATTTTATTTTCCAACTAATTCTTCTACTTCTTTTTTACCTTTTTCTAATTCCTTGACTTGTTCTTTATCTAGTTTTAATAGTAGAGTCTGAAATTCTCCCATATGTGTTTTTTCTTCTCCTGCGATATCCAAAATGACTTTTTTAAGGTCATTATTATTGGTCATTGCGGCGAGTTGTTCATAAAGATTTACAGCATCTAATTCAGCTATCATACCGATCCTTAGAATTTCTTTATCTAATGAATCTTTATCTAATTTAGCTAGATCAGTCGGGATTTTTGCTAACATAGTCTCTACCTCCAAATTTTTAGATTTATAATGATAAGCTATCTAATAATAATAGTTGAATAAAATCCTATAAAAAACATCAAGGAAAGGATTAAATAAAAAAATTCTCTAAGAGCTTGAATTAATACTAAAAAGGGTGATAAACAATGGTTGATTTAAATACTCTAGCTCAAACTGCAGATTGGAAAACTGAAAAACATGCTCCAGCAATTGAAATTGTAGGACCAGTCAAAAAAGAAGGGACAATTATAAAAATAAGCGTAGGAAAAGAAATTGCTCATCCTAATACTACGGAGCACTTTATCTCTTGGATTAACGTGTATTTTCTACCTGAAGGGGAAAAATTTCCAATTCACGTGGGAAAAACCACATTTGACGCACATGGTGCTTCAACGAAAGGCGCAAACACAAGTACAGTTTGTACCGCTCCTGAAACAACCGTAAACCTTAAAACGGAAAAATCTGGAACAATTTTGGCTTTTTCATTCTGTAATATCCATGGTCTATGGAGAAATGAGTTAGCTCTAAAAATATAACACAAAAAAATCTTAATTTTTTATTTTTTAAAATTAAGTTAGAAAAATAGTGAAATGTGAGAAAAAATGGATAAATATGAATGCTTAGAATGTAGTTATATCTATGACCCTGAAGTAGGGGACGATACAGCGGGTATTGAACCCGGAACTCCGTTTGAGGATCTTCCCGACGATTGGGTTTGTCCTTTGTGCGGCGTTGGAAAAGATCGATTTGCTAAAATTGAATAAAAATCTAAAAAATAAAAAGGGATTAAAGTAATTGCATGCAAGAATCAACAGCCATTTTTATTTTATCAATATAACCTTTCAAAGCCTCTAACTTTTTATTTAAATTTGCAAGTTCTGCTTTTGTATTTGATAATGCCTCCGTATTTGATTCCATTTCGCTTTGTAATTGACCAATTTTTGCTTTAAGATCGTTGATTTCCTCTTCTTTTCGAGGAACATCTAATTTAAATTTAGCAATTTCTCTTTCCAGGTTTTGAGTGGTAGCATTCAAATCATTTCTAACTTTATCTGCTTGAATTAAAATTTGTTCTTTCTCATTTAAATCTTTACTTAATTGTTGATTTTTTCCTTCTAACTTTAAGATTTTATTATCTTTCTCGTTGGATGCTCGTCGTAGATTTTCAAGCTCAACAGTTAAATTAGATATTTGTGTTTCTGCTTCTTTTTTTTCTGCGGTTAATTTTTCATTTAGTTTAGATAAATCTTGAACTTTAGAATTTGTTTTTTCAAGTTCGATAACATTTACTTTTAAATCTTCTTTAGCAGATGCTAGATCTGCCATCATATCTCTAATTTTATTCTCATATTCAGAATTTTTTTCTTGTAATTTAGTAATCTCAGATTCTTCAGATACTGATTTTCTCTGATGTTGTTGTATTTCAACTTCAAGATCCCTAATTTTTACGTTTTTATCTTCCAGTAATGAATTCACCTGTTTAACATTTAATTCTGCTCTTTCAAGTTGTTCTTTTACTCTTTTAATTTCATTCTTTAATTCAGTTATTTCGCTCATTTTTATCACGTTATCTCTCTAACTTTTCTAGCTTTACCACGCCAATAATCCCCCAAAATCTCCCCTAATGTATCAATAATACCTTCAACCTCGGAAATTAGGGCAACTTGTTCGGTGTCCTTTTCTGATACTGGAGCAAGTAAAACTTCCTCCCTATCGCGACTTGCAGCGTAAAAATCGACCCCTGACAAGTGTCTCAAATCAACTCCGAGATCAATTAATTTTGAAATAGATTCTTTTTCTGGTGAGTCGTATACATCTGTAACTATCATTAGAGCTTTACGTTGAAGTTCACTAATTATAATTTGTATAGGTAGGTCAGTAAATTTCGGGACTGCGATAAGACAACTCCGTTTTGTGCGTTTAAACATATCAATGATAAAATTTGATATAGAAGTCCTTCCAACCAAATGCCATGTCTTTTCAGCTTCATTTAATTCCATACTTAGAATATCATTCCAAGCTTTCTCCAGTATTTCTTTAGGTTCGTTTGCGGATTGAATGACGTTCTCAAAAAGATCTTTAATTGCATTTGCACTTCCTCCAATCTTTTCTTGAAGAGCACGGTTAATACTTTCCAATTGTGTTGAAGTTTTTGTCTTTAATTCATTAGCATTATCACTAAACGTTGTATCAGCTTCGGTTACTGCTTTAAGTCCTGTTTCATTCATTGTTTTTGAGCTAGATTCAGTGAGATTTAAATTTTCATTTAATAAATTTGTTGATGTCTCCTTAACACTACTTATGAATTGGGAAATTTTTTCAGTTTCTGTTGTAGCAATAGTTTCAATTCCTGATTTTTGTGATTCAATAGCCGATTTTAACGAATTCTGATGTGCAGTTAATAATTCATCTGCAGCATTATAAGCTTTGTCTTTAAATCCTGCAAGATCTTCTACATGTTTATTGATAGTATCAGAAATTGAGGTTTTAGTTACATCAAAAATTTCTTTCAGTTTAGTTGCTTGATATCCAAAAATTTCTTCAATTTTTGCTATTTGATTTTCGATAGATTGACTAGAATCTGCTTTGAATTGGCTTATAGTAGAAGAAATTTCAGTAGATGATTCTCCAACCATACTTGCTAATGATTCTTGAACTTGATTAATTGACGAATTTATATCTTCCAAGCTTTTTTTTGCTCTATTTGAAATAATTCCTCTAATATCTGATATAATTTTTGATAATTCTTCGGACTTACTTTGATTTAATCCTTGGACTTTTATTTTTTGCTCATCAGATATGGTCTTTGCTCCTGAAGTTAGATTCTGCTTGATGTTTTCTATCATCGAATTCAAAGCTTCCTTTTGTTCAACTAACTTAGATAATGTAGTTGATTCAGTGGATTCCATACTAGTTTTAAAAGAATCGAGAGATTGAGTCATTTTATCAGAGAAATCTGTCTGAAATTCATTAATTTTGGAACTTATATTAGATGTCTGCTGGTCTAAATCACCTTGGGTTTTTTGAAGGGAATTTATAGTGGAAATTATCATCTCATTTAAGGAATTTATACTATTTGTAAGATCAGTTTTATATTCGTCTAATGAAGTTTTAATATTTTCGGTTATCTGAGTTCCTGCTTGATTGGATTTACCTATTCCTTCTTTAATTGTAGTAGAAATAGATTCTTTTAGTGGATTTATTGCATTATCTACTTGTTCTTTGACTTTACTTTCTATTTCGCCTATCTGCAATTCAGTTTTTTCTACCAAATTTTGAAGTGCCTTTACTTGCTCACTTTCAAAATTACTAATTGATGTTTTTACAGATGTTCCAAAAGTCGAAATAACTTCAGATGATCCTGTTTCATATTTTTGAATCGACCCAGAAAGCTGATCTTTAGTTTCATCTAAATTATTTTTACCTAAATTTCCAAATTGGGTTATTTTTGAGCTAATAGAGCTTTGCATTTCATCGCTTTTTGTCGATAAAAGTTCCTTAGATGTGTTTAATATGTCTGAACTTTCATCTTTTACAGTTGTTATTTTTTCCGAGATTGTCGAGTTTTCTTTATCTAATAATGAATCAAAGGATGTAATGAATTCTTGATTCTTAGTTTTTAAATTAGTTAACACATTTTCAAATGCATTATCTATCTTAGGCTTTAATTCACTTATGAAACCCTCTAGTTTTGTTATTTCTTCATCTAAAGATTTAGCAAAGTTATTCTTGAAATCATTAATTTTCGAGTTAAGTTCCTCAATTTGGGTATTTGATGAATCTGAAACTTTGATTTTAGCTGAGTCCGTATTTGACTCCAAATTTTCCGTTAGAGAAGAAAAATCTGTATTAATTTTTTCTTTAATTTGCGTAGTCTTTGTGAAAAATTGTGAAATTAATTGAGTAGTGGTGTCTTCTAAATCCTTTTTACCTTTAGAAAATTCATTAGCCGCATTCTGTAAAGCCTCATCAAAAGTCTTTTTTATTGATTCTGTAACTGTACGGGTTTCTGAAATAAAATCTTCTAGATATTTTATAAATCCTGGATAAGGTGGTAATGGTAAATATCGATCTACAATACCTGGAGCTTGTTTTATCAATTTTCTCGACTCCAAAGAACTAAGTGTGGATTTAACTGATTCCAACCCCTTTCCAACATACTGAGCGATGCTACCAGCAGTTCCATAACCTTTTAATAACGCAACAATATAAACACTTATTTCATCATCAGTTAATTCAATTTTATCTTTAGCCAACTTCTTTAATGTGTCCATTTTTGAATGTCTCCCATTTAAATTTTTACAAAAATTATATGATTTTCTTTATATTTAAAATTGAATAGATAAAATGAATTCAGAATTTTAAAGAAAAAAAATAAGTAAATTTTCTATTTAAGTAGAAATTAAGAAGAACTGGAATTAAAAAAATAATATATTAAATAATTTACATTTGACAAATTCTTCTACTCTTCAAATCATCTTTAAACTTCATCATATCATTTATTAAATGTATTTTGGCTTATATTCATAAAGAATTTTATTTAATATTATCACAGATTAAAAATTGAAGATTAAAATTATCATTTTTAAACTGATTTGCACTAATCGAAATATTTATTAAATATTTGAATATAAGGAAATTACTCTACGACTTGGGAACATAGATTAATACCAAAATTAAGAGTTATTATAATTTCAATTACTTAATGTGATGATTTATGAAAAAAAGCAACAAAATAAATATTTTTTGGATAATAATTCTCGTATTTTTACCATTATTTTATGCTATTCATTCAGTTCCATCAAATAATATACCTTTATTAAATTATAATAACAAAAATAATAATCCTGCTAATAATATTCTGATTTCATCAGATCCTCCAAACGGAATAATCTATACAAATGATTCATTAATTTTGTATAATAATTATTCAATTCGGTTAGATGGAGGAAATCACCTTATTGAGAATACCTTAAATATTAGTAGAAATCATCTAGATGGAACTCCTGTTTTAAATTCTACTGTTATCGAAAATTCACAAGTATTGGGGGACAGTTATTTAATTAACATCAATCTATATAGCAATACTAAGTTAGTTTTGAGGAATATAATAAATACACAATTAACCATTTTATTATTTGATAAAAGTGAATTAATCATTGAGAATTGTGTTATTAATTCGATTATAGCTCTTGACTCCTCAAAAGTTACAGTAAAAGATTCAACAATCAATACTATTACAGACACAACAGCTACGACTGCTACCCTTGCCTTTTCTGTTCTAAACCCAGTTTCAAGTAATATTGAAATATTTAATGATTCATATATTGAAACTATTATCTGTTTAATGGGATCAACTTGTATAATTAATAATAGTACTATTTCATCTATGATGGTTGGAGGTCTTTCTGTAGGATTAGGACTCGTTGCTTTTATTCAAAATACAACAGAATATGTAAACCAAGCAACCATAACTAATTCGACAATTGATGATTTTACTTTAGCTGGAATTTCAATTGCATATATTTACGGATCAAATGCTAGCCATATAATTGTAAAAGATTTAGCATACTTGACATTAAATCAATCTGTTGTTAATGATATGGATTATGGAATTGTTTGTAATGTAGGTAATACGAATATAACGAATGGTAGTCCAAGTGGTTCTTATTATGGTAACTCTTGGATCATTGATAGTACATGGGGAACATTAAATCTTGCAAGTGTGGCAGTAAATAATTCTGCATCTGTAAATATCAAAGGGTCAGGAGGATCTAGTTTTGAATTATTTTTATATGATAATGCTATAGTAGAAATGAATGATACACCTTTTACGTTATCTACGATATATATAAGTGACACTTCTCAATTAACGATTAGAAACTCGACCTTAAATTCTATAATTACTGAACATAATTCTCAATTAACTCTTGAGAATTCGACAGTACAAAATAATTTTGTAATACTTTCCGATTCTTCTGTTACTATCCAAAAAAATTGTACAATTGGACAAAATTTCGGTTTTATGTATATTCTAACAACTAATTCTGTTTCAATAGATAATAGTACAATTAATAGTATTCAAATAAGTTCTTCAACTTCTGGTTCACCAATTGGTGATACTACAATTACAAATTCAACAATTTCTACAGCAAATGTTGGTGGCTCAGCCGTAGTCACTTTTAATAATTGTACTATTAATAATTTTAATGATGGTGTTGTTTTATATTTAGGCAGCATTTTAGTTAATTCAACTGGAGCAAGTGGCTCAGGGAGTTATACGAATTATACAAATATAATATCAAGTACAATTTATTCAAGAGATATTGGAACTATTGAAGTCAATAATTCTGCTGACATAACTATGAAAAATTTCTCGCTTGGAATTAATCTCATTTTAATGCATAATGCAAATGCGACTTTGATTAATTCAAGTATTTTATCTTTAGTAATGAATGACAATACAAATGCATTTATTTCAAACTCTTCTGTAAATACTCTAGCAAGCTCCGATAATTCTAATTTTTTAGTCGATCTTAATTCTAGTATCGATGTAATATTTTGTTCAGATTCAAGTAATGGTAATATAATTAACAGTAGTGTTACTAATTTTGTTGAAATGTATTATTCCGCTAAATTGACTGTTTATAATTCTTCAATCTTGGGTTATGCTATGGTTAAATTTTCCAATTTAACCGAATTTTCTCTCAGAATTTATAATTCCGCAGTTTTTGCACTTGTAGGATATAATTGGCAACCTTTCCCCATTCCACTTTCAAACCATCCTAAAGATTTCATTACTTCAATTTATGGTTTGGAATCTATAAACTGGGTTCTATATGATGCAACTGGTTCTGGAAAATACAGAGTTTGGGCCAATGACACAAATGATAACTATTATATATGGTTAGATTGGATTGATTGGGTGAATAATACTAATTTACAGGTGCCAATCAATAGAACCTCACTTGGAGTTTTCAATTATCGTATAGAATTTAACAATAGTGAAGGACAACTTGGAATTCCTGATACGGTTAAAGTAACCATTAGACCACCTTATCCTCCACCTGGGGCTATGATTTATGGGAAAGATTCTATAATGTATTATAATAACTATTCTATTCGTATAGACGGCGGACAGACAATTGTGGAGAATTCACTTAATCTTACTGAGGGTAAAATTAATGGGACTGAGTTAATAAATTCTACTAAACTTGAAGATTCAAATGTTTTAGCTAATTCAAGTTTAGTTCTTATTAATTTATTTAATAATGCAAAACTTAATATGAGTAATATATGGGCTCCAGGTTTGTCAATCTACTTATTTAACAATGCTGAATTAACAGTTGAAAATTGTACATTTTATGCAATTATGGCTTCTGATTCCTCCAAAGTCTGGATCAAGAATTCAAGTTTATATATGGTTATGGATTCAGAAGCTTTAGTAGGTGGACCTCCTACTACCGAACTCGTTCTGGAACATATTTCAAGTACAATAAATATATTGCAAGATTCAAATATAAGCAATATCTATACCTTCGTGGGAGCAAACACTGCAGTAGATAACAGCACAATCAATACTTTTGCTGTAGGAGGGCTTTCTATATTGATGGGGGGCATGTATAATCCAACAGGCTTTATAGAACCTCCAATGCAAGTATCTGTTAAAAATTCCTCAATAAATAATTTTGGGCTAGCAGGATCTTCAAGAGCTACAATATTTGGCTCACAAATTAACGATGTAAGGTCATATGGAAACGCAAATTTGACTTTAAACGCATCCACAGCCAATAATGTAAATTATGGCATTATTTGCTCAGCAGGTTTCACAAACATCAATTCTGGAGTTCCAAGTGGAAATTATTATAACAACACTCAAATTATTAACTCTCCACTACCTCCAGTTACACTTTCAAATGCTATAGTAAATAATTCTGCAAATTTAGAAATTAATAACTTAAGCCCAGCAACTACATTCTATATCCTATCATATGATTCTGCCACTGCAGAAATTCGTGATTCAAATCCCCCTGTCCTGTCAACTATTTATGTATTTGCATTTGGGAATTCTCAGATCACAATAAACAATTCTAAGCTATATAGTGTTACAACTAGTGATAATTCTACTGTAACTATTGAAAACACAACTATTGAAGGTACGGGATTTGGTGGATTAGCTGCAAAATCAAATTCTTCAGTTTTTATTCAAAAAAATAGTACAATTAATTCAATGATGCTTTTTACAACCAATTATATTTTGATAGATAATAGTTCAATTAATGCATTAAATCTTGCAACTAATACCTATGGCTCCCCTTTTGGAAATGTCTCTATAATAAATACAACTATTACGTCAGCATCCTTTCTAGGTTCATCAGTAATTACGCTTAATAATTGCACTATCAGTTTTATGAATTTTGGTATTATTGTCTTTGAGGGCGATTTAATATTAGATCAATTTGGGGTGGGTGGAACAGCAAGTATTACGAATTATACAAAAATTATTGATTGTTCAATTGTATCAAGTTCTTTAAGTTCAATTGAAGTAAATAATAGTGCAACAATAAATATTAAAGATTTAAATGTTGGTTTTTCAATTTATCTAACGGATAATGCAATAGCAACACTGGATAATATAAATCCTATGGCATTATCTTTGTCTGGGAGTTCTTATGCAAATATTCGAAATATGAGTTCATATTTTATGATTTGTAATGAAAATTCTAGTTTTAAAATAAATTATAATTCTAGTATTGATACAATTAAGTGTACAGATTCAAGTTCAGGGATAATGACAAATAGTTCAGCTGATTCAATAGAATTAGAAGATTTTGCATCTTTAACTGTTAGAGGATCGATGGCCCAGACTGCCAAGGTTTCGGGGGCTAATATAAAAGATTATTGTCTTAATATAGAAAATTCATCAATATTACTTGTTTTAGGGTGGATAATTGAGGATCTAAGACCTATTTCTGATCATCCAGAAGATATTATAACTTATGCAAACGGTTCAGAGACAATAGATTGGACTCTTTTGGACAATTATGGCGAAAGTCATTATCGTGTTTGGTTGAATGATACAAATGATAATTATTATATATGGGTGGATTGGACTCCGTGGTCTAATGAAGTACCTCTCTTTGTTGCCATTAACTTCAGCCATCCAGGAATTTATAACTATACTGTTGAATATAATGACAGTCAAGGTTTATTTGGTATTCCGGATACTGTTATAGTAACAATAATTGATTTAATACCAACATCAACCCATCCAGCACCTATTGTTACCTCTGCAAATGGAACGGAGGATATCATTTGGACACTATATGATGATTTTGGTCCAGGTCAATATCGCGTCTGGGCGAACGATACAAATGACTACTATTATATTTGGAGAGATTGGGTCTCATGGACCAATGAAACCTCATTTGCTGTTACAATTAATCGCAGCGATCCAGGAATTTATAATTATACAATAGAGTATAATGATAGCCACGATCAATTGGGGATTCCAGATACTGTTATCGTTACAATAACAGACGCAATACCAACATCAACCCATCCAACACCTATTATTACCTCTGCAAATGGAACGGAGGAAATCATTTGGACATTATATGACGATTTTGGACCTGGTGAATTTCGTGTATGGGTAAATGATACAAATGATAATTATTATGAATGGGTGGGTTTTTCCCCATGGTTTAATAACACCCCAATTTATGTTACAATCAATCGCAGCGATCCAGGAATTTATAACTATACAATCGAGTATTATGATAATTACGTTTTATATGGTACTCCAGATACTGTTATCGTTACAATAACAGATGCAGCACCAACATCATCCAATCCACCATCTATTAGTACTTCTGCAAGTGGAACAGAGAATATCACTTGGACACTTTATGATGATTTTGGACCAGGTCAATATCGTGTGTGGGTGAATGACACAAATGATAATTATTACATTTGGAGAGTTTGGAGTACCTGGATAAATGGCTCTCCATTTGATGTCCAAATAAATCGTAGTGATCCGGGAACTTATAACTATACAATTGAGTATTTTGATAATCATAATCTATATGGTATTTCAAATTCGGTTAGAGTTACCATAACAGATGCACAACCAACGTCAACACAACCTGGTCCCATCATAACTAATACAGTTAGTACGGAAAATATCACTTGGACGCTCTATGATGATTTTGGACCAGGTCAATATCGTGTGTGGGTGAATGATACAAATGATATTTATTATATTTTGGTAAATTGGACTGATTGGGTGAATGGCTCTCCGTTTGATGTCCCAATTGACCATAGTGCATTGGGAGTTTTTAACTATACTATTGAATTTTATGATAATTACAATAATTATGGAATTTCAGATACAGTAATAGTGACGATCACAGGAAATAATGGCATTAAACAACTTTTACAAGTAGGGATCAACCGTATTTTTCTCTATGATGATAATGGTTTTATGTGGTTAAATCTCACAATATATGTTAATACTGCAACTAATATAACTTTAACAAGTAGTACTTCAAGTCCTGCCTCTTTTCCAGATATAACGAATGGGATTGTTTATTATAATATTAGTTTGGAAAATCCATCAGCACTTGACAATGTAACTGTCAGATTTCATTATAATGAATCTAATTTGAAAGGTTTTTTGGAAGATGATTTAGTAATTTTTTACTATAATACCACTAGTAATTTATGGGAACAATTAAACGGAACATTAAATACTAATCTAAATTATACGGAAATTACGTTATATAATCTTTCAATTTTTGTATTAGGTTCTCCCACTTCTGCAGAAGAGGGTCTTTTATTATTTCCACCAGCAGCAGCTGATAATTTCCTGATAATAATTATTATAATAGGTATTGTTGCAGCAGTAGCAGTTATTGCAATAATAGCAGCTAAGGCTAAAAAAGGAGAAAAAGTGGAAATAATAAGACCTACATTTCCTGAAGTGGAAGAAAAAATAAAACCGAAGAAAGAAGTCAAAAAGGAACCGAAGAAAGAAGTTAAAAAGGAACCAAAGGAAGAGAAAATAAAAGTTAAACGAGCATATGATTATGTAGGTGGCAATATTAGATTTAAAGTCGTTGTAGAAAACAGATCCGATGAGATCTTACGTGATATATCGGTATTACTGAATACTAGAGAACAATTTGAGATAAAATCAGCTGTAGAAAAAATAATTTTACTAGATGTTAATGAATCTAGAGGCCTAGATTTCATCCTTACCCCCATGACTTGTGGCAAATCAACTATATATGGAACTATTTCATTTCTGGACGTAAAAGGGCAACAATTTTCAACTTTTATGGAACCTAGTGTCGTACAAATAAAATGTCCACTTGTTATTCCTAAAATTGCAAGTTCTAGTGATCTTAAAAAATTGAAAGAAAAACTTCAATATAGTCATGCAGAAATCAAATATACGGATCTTCATATATCCAAAGCATATCAAATAGCAAAAGATCAAATTTCTTCATTAGATGTTTCGGAAATTGAAGAACATATAGACACATATAATGTCTTATATTCAGGAGAAGCGAAAGTTACAGGAGATCAAATCATTATCGATTTAAATGTCAAATCAGATTCTATTATGATTGATGTTTATGTACGAGATATGAAACAATCTACAGGATTCCTTGCGTACATTAAAAATTTAATAAATCTAGCTCTACAATACTCAAAAGATATCACCACTACCTTGGATAAAATAACTATTAAAATTTATAATGCGTTCGAATTTGGACAAAGACTTTCAGAATTATTCAATTTATGTGCAAATAAAGAACCAATAGAAGATTTAATTTTACTTCTAAAAGAACTAAAAAATAAATCATTTTCATATTTTCCAGATTTAAAAATCACAGAATCATTCGAAAAATGGTTAGGTGATTTGAATGTTATTAGAGAAAAAGGCGAAATGATTTGGGATAGGACATATTTAAACTTACAGTACTTTATTTTGGCTTGGTTGGAATCAATTATTGTTTTTTCAGAAACAAGTACTAGAAATTATCTAGAATCACCAGCAGTTGTAGAGGAAACACTCAAAAAGATCCAATGGGGAAACGCGAAGTTAAGAGAAGAATTAAAAAATAAAACCAATCAATATTCTAGAGAAATATTATTTGCTTTAATGATAATCCATAAATTAGGTGGATTAAGTATCTACAATCAAAATTTTAAGGGTGAAGAACTCGATTCTGACCTAATTGGTGGTTTTCTGACCGCAATTCAAAGCTTTGGTGCAGAAGTATCTAAAAAAGAAACAGTAATGAAAAGATTATCTTATGAACATTTTGAAATTGAACTAGAAGAAGGTGAATTCGTTAGACCTGCCCTTATCACATTAGGCTTTCCTGATGAATTAACAATTAAAAGGTTAAATGAATTCCGGATTAAATTTGAGACAAAATATCGGAAAGATTTAGAAGTATTCACACATAATGTTTCGATTTTTGAGGAGACTAAAGATTTGGTAGAAGAAATTTTTCTCAAAGATTTTTAATATAAAATCTAACTTTCTCTTTTTAAACCATTTTAATTTAAGGTAGGTATCCATTATTTTATCAATCAGAATGATAAATTAATTTTCCGCGATGATAAGTTGCTAATATTCTTAGATTTATCTGATTCTCAAAAGATATTAGATTTATATCCTTATCTAAGATTACAAAATCAGCTAATTTTCCTATTTCAAGGCTTCCTTTTATTTTTTCTTGTCCAAGTGCATATGCAGCATCATATGTGAATATCTTTAAAGCTTCCATGATAGTAATTTGCTGCTCAGGAACAAAATTATTTCTTGTTACACAAGCTCGAAATGCCTCTAATACACTAGCAGATTCAACTGGAGCATCAGAAGCTCCAACCAGCACCACCCCAGCGTCAATTATTGCTCTAAACGGATAAACCCTTTTTATTCTTTTAGGTCCTAATCTTCCTTCAAGCCAAGTATATTCACTATTTATAAATGAAGGTTGACATACGAAAATTATATCCAATTTCGCAGCATCTTTAATTACATCGTCAGTTAGAAGAGATGCATGTTCAATTCTGAATTTGTTTGATTTTCCTAATTTCAATTCATTTATTATATCTCGATAAATGTCTACAATTAATCTATTGGATTTATCACCTATTGAATGACATGTTACTTGAAATCCGAGCTCAGCAGTCTCTTTAGCAATTTTATAGATTGTTTCTTTATCAGTAACCATGAATCCAGAGTCTTCAGGTGAATTAGAAAATGGTTCATATAAATAAGCAGTGCAAGCTCCGAATGTACCATCGCCAAAAATTTTAATTCCGCCTATAACAAAACGATTTTCTTCTTTATTTAATTTTAAAAATGATTGACTGAGCCGTTTTAATTTTTTAGGTTTGTCAATTACTACATAAAAAACAAAATCTTGCTCAATTAAATCATCTTTTATCAAAGACTGTATTAAAACATATTCCAGTGCGCCAGCCTTACCAGCCATACCTCTTTCACCTGCTTGTATTATACCTCCGCACGTTGTAATACCAAATGACGCCAACTCGCTAGAAACTGCATTACAAGCATCTTCAAGTCCTTTAAAATTCATAGGAACCTCATCTAATACAAGAGCTGTAGCAGCTTCAGTGAATACCCCATTTGGGTTACCTTCGGAATCTAGCTTGATTTCTCCAGAGATTGGCGTTAGATCTTTAACATTTGAGGCATTAAGTCCAATTTTTTCCAGTACGACAGAATTAACTGAACAAATATGCCCATCATGTCTTAAAATTACAACAGGTCTGTTAGAACACATTAGATCTAAGTCATTTTTATTTGGAAAACGTCGTTCAGTGGGATCATCGAATAGATCTTCCATTAGATCTAATCCGAATATCCAATCTTCTGGATCTTTGTCTTTATCTTCTTTTTTTAATACGTTTTCTAATTCTTTATAATTTTTAATATTAGAAAGATCAAGTTGAGTTTTATAATAGATGTAATAACCAGGATGCATATGCGCATCGATAAATCCGGGAACGATACAAGCTCCACCCAAATCTTGTTCTTCTAATTCGAGTGTTTCTTCGGGGTCTGCTTGATAAGTATTAAAATATTCTTTTACTCCTTCACGAACAGATTGTTCCGTGCCAATTGCTATTATTTTATCTTTAAAAACTGCCATAGCTTCAGCTTTGGAGTTTTTTTCATCTACGGCATAAATTACACAATTATAAAAAATCTTGGTTGATGATGTCTGTATTGCAAACATCTCCTATTTTATAATGTATTTTAAATATTATGGTGTCTTTCCTATCGTGATTGTAGGACCTGTTGCATATTTTTCCAAAGCTTCTTCATCAAGCTCTACACCCCAGCCCGGTTCATCAGGAACTTTAGCTTTTCCTTTACTATAGTCTAAACGTTTGACTATAAGGTCATCTTCCATCATTGCTTGACCAAATAATTCAGTAGCATGATCGAGAGAATAAATATTAGCAGCGGCGAAATGGATATGCATTGCAGATGCTATACCTAATGGTTGATTATGTATAACTGCACCAAGCCCTCTTTGTTTGGCATAATTCAGAGCTTTTAGAGCGTTAGTCACACCCCCGGGACGCTCTGAATTAATCCCAAGCACCCCTATAGCATCTAATTCAACTAAAGTAATAAGATCTTGCAAAGTAAAAAAGCCCTCATGGGCCATTAGAGGAATATTAACCCGTTTCTGGACATAAGCCATTCCCATATAATCATCAGCACGAACAGGTTGTTCCGCTAAATCAATTCTAAATTTCTCAATTGCATTTATAGCTTCGACTGCTTTAGGAGGTGTATATGCTTGGTTATAATCAACTCTTAATCTTATATCTGGACCTAAAACCTCCCGGATTTTCTCAGAAATCAATATATCCTCATTTGTTCCATTACCAAGTTTGTACCTGATAGTATTATATCCTATTTTTTTGAATGTTTTTGCTAACATTAACATAGTTTCAAGATCTGCTAGTGGGACGAGAGCTGCAAGAGGTATTTCTTCTACACACCTCCCTCCCATAAAATCACAAGCCGGTCTATTTGTGATCTTTCCCATTAAATCATAACACGTCATATCTAATAGACCTTTAGCAACGTCTGATTTAGATATATTAATATCCATCTTAAAACGCATTCGTTCAACATTAAAAGGACTTTCTCCTAAAACATATCTATATAATGCTTTTTTAATAGCATCAATTATTTGATCGGGAGATATCCCCGTCTCGGGCAACCAAACGAACGCTTCACCTAAACCAACAGTATCATCTTCGCAAAAAAGTTTACAAATTACAAACTCCCCTCCAGACCACTCCTCTTCAGCGGGAATAGCCATACCCAAGCCACCTCCCTCGTCCATAGTTTGCTTCACTAACTCCTTAAAAGGAACACGCAAAGGCGTTAATTCTATACCTATTATTTTATTACTCAATTATGAAACACCATTAAATTAATAATTCCTTATTTTAAACCCTTAAAAAATCGTGAATTTAAATTTCATTATTTGTTTTATTAATTACTTTTTCTATGTTTTAAAATTTGACCATTTAAAATGCCCAAATGTTTTCCATTGGCTACTGTTATTTCTCCATTAATAATTACATAATTAATTCCTTCTGGATATTGGCGACTATTTTTGTAAGTAGCCTTATCTTTAATTAATTCGGGATCAAATATGACAATATCTGCTTTATTACCTAATTTGATAATTCCTCTATCATTTAAACCTAGAATTGAAGCGGTTAAAGAAGTCATTTTACGAATTCCCTCTTCTAAAGAAACAAGTTTTCTTTCTCTAACATAATCTGCTAAAATTCTTGGAAATGTTCCATATGATCGCGGATGTGATTGTCCTTCGGAAGTTAAGAATCCATCAGTTCCTATACAAACAAACTTTTGTTGGAATAGGGATAGAATACTTGTTTTTTCATCCATAAATTTAACAGTAAAAAAAAGTGAGCCTTGTTCATCTCGAATGAAATCTAGCAACGCATCGATGAATTTTCTTTTTGGATAAAGGACTTTTAACGCTCTTCCAAGATATTTACCTTCGATATGATGATTTTTCATAACACTCATAACTCGAAAATATTGCTTTACAAAAGAAAAAATTAGCTTCTCTTTTTCTTCTTTTGGGAGATTCTGAACTTGGGGGGGAAGACCCTTTAAAAATTGAAAAAAATATTGAAGCGATTCTTCGGCAATTTTTTTTCTTGTTTCAGGATTAGTTAAATTTTCCATGAAATTGTCAAAAACCCAAGGTCTAAGCATGGCAGCAGATATAGCAAGTCCAACTTCCTCATAGGGGTATAAGTCCGCATGAATAGGAAGACCTTCTTCTCTTACCTTCTTAATAAAATTTATTACTTCATTAGTCAATTCTGGAGAAGCTCCTCCAATTTTTATATGTGAAATATGTGCTTTAATATTTGATTCTTTGGCTATTCGTATTAATTCACCAATACCTCGATCTAAAATATTAGCACCTTCATCTCTCATATGAGAATCATAAATTCCATTATATTCATCATGAACTACTTTACAAAGTTCTATAATCTCCTCTGTAGGTGTTATTGAGCCTGGCGGATATATTAAACCGGTGCTTAATCCAAAAGCTCCTGCCTCCATACCCCCTCTTACAATTACTCTCATTTCTTCCAATTCTTCTGGGGTCGCTGGACGATCGTCCATACCTAAAATACATGTTCTTACATTTCCATGAGGAATAAAAAATGCAAGATTTGTGGATATTCCTTTTTTACTTATTGTTTCCATATATTCTTTAATTGTATCATATAATTTCACATCTTGGAGTGTAAAGAGTTTGGTAACCAAATTTGAATAGTAATTTCTGACTTTTTCATTAGCAGGAGCCATCCCTATTCCACACATGCCTACTACGAGAGTCGTAATTCCTTGCATCACCGTGGCTTCTGCTTTATTTACTGATAAAATACTAAGATCTCCATGAGAATGCATATCAATAAAACCAGGGGCCACTACTTTATTAGAGGCATCAATTATTTGAGAGTTATTTGTTTTTAAACCTGTTTTAATCTTTGTTATTTTATCATTTTCGATCATAATATCTGCTTTATAGCCAGAAGAACCTGTTCCATCAATAACTAACCCATTTTTAATTAAAATATTCATAAAAATAAATTATTATTTTGAATTATTTATTTTATTGTATTCTATCAAAACATAAAATTCATATAAAACTATATGATTCGGATAAGGTAAGAATGCATTGGACTTTGATCAAACGCTTAATTTAAGTATGAAGCTCTATTTTTTGTTTATATCTAAAATTCCTGTAAAATAAAATATATAAACAAAGTATATATTTTTGAATTTTAATATGTTAATTAAAAATATAACGGGGAACATTTTGAAAAAAAGAGAAGCTATAATAGGTCTAGCCTTATTAGTTATAGTCTTACACTCCATTTCTTTCAATAATTATATATTATTAGAGTCATCAGTTATTTATTCAAATATTTTAACCCCTAATTCTGCAATTAACGACAATTTAATTCTATCTAGTAAATCAGAGAAACTAATAACTTATAATAATTATGAAGATAATCAACCAGCTATAGCTGTGGATTCAAACGATGTTATTCACTTAGTTTGGTTCGCATATGATTTTTCACGGGCAAAAAATGATATATTTTATGCTAATAGTTCTGATAATTTTTTAAATAAAATAAGAATTTCCGACTTAAGTACTAATGATGATAATCCGACTATTGCTATAGATTCCTCAGATATAGTTCACATAGCTTGGGATGGATCAGATAAAATATATTATACCAATAGTTCAACTAATTATTCATTACATCTTAATATTTCTAATCAAGGGTCTGTTGATAATCCACAACTATATTGTGAATCATCTGGGATTGTTCATTTAGTTTGGTCAGGTTACCAAGCGGGTAATTGGGATGTTTATTATGCAAATAGCTCAGATCTTTTTTCACATAATGAGCCAATATCCAAAACTGTCTCGGATGACCAATATCCGGATCTTTGTGTCCATAATAGTATTGTACATATCGTGTGGTCAAAAAGAATTAGTACCTATGAATATGAAATAGCATATTCAAATAGTACGGACTTTTTTGGAAATGAAATGACAATTTTTCAGGAAGAATATTCTGAATATATACCAAAAATTGCTGAACCAAGGATAACCGTAGATAATTCTGGAAATCTTCACATTGTTTGGGATGGTGAAAAATCTATGCAATATGACACTGAGACTTTTCTTTTTTACTTATTAATTGATCTAATTTTAGATAATTATAATGATGTCCCATTTGTTCCCTTTCGATTTCGATATAATTTTTTTCCATTTTATTTTCCTTCCTTTAGTTTTCATCCAGATTATCATATTTTCTATACTAATAGCATCAGTAACTTCAAAACTCAAATAGATATTTCAGATTCAGTAACAGATGAGGCATATAGTCCAGATATAGTGGTAGATTCAAATAATATAACACACATTATTTGGTGGGGTTACACCGAGACCACTTATTATGAATCATATGATTCACGTCTTTTTTATACAAATAGTTCATTAAACTTTCGTAATATTAGAATGTATTCAAGAGGCGATTTAAATAAACATCCAAGGATTGCTAATGATTCTGCAAATGAAATCCATTGTGTATTTGTATCATATTATAATAGCTACGATATTTTTTATCTGAACACAACTGAATTTAGTGTTTGGACTACTTCAGAAGTAAATATATGGAATTTAATGCAGATTGCTATTGCTATACCAAATATGCCTGATATGTCCATATTAACTGTTGTAATGCTTTCTGCATTAGGTGGCTTTAATTTTGTCGCAATTTTAATTTTTGCTAGTAGAAAGAGAGAAGTAAGTTATGAAAAATTAGAAAAAGTCCCTAAAAAACCAGAAGAAAAAGAAGATAATGAATTTTCAAAAAAGAAAAGAGGAAAAAAGCTAATAGTTAAGAAAAGAGACAAAAAAATTAAAGTGAATTTACCATGAGACCAATGGAGGTAATTTATTGGAGCTGCAAAATGAAATACGTATTTTAAGTATTCTTTATGGGTTAATAGGGATTTTTTTTGCTGTGATAATTATTATCCCTTTTAGAGTCGTATATCAACTTGAAACCTTTAGTTATTTCTATATTTTGGAGTCTGATGCTCCCTTTTTCTTATTAATACCCGAAAATCTTCGCATTATAATGTCTCGAGGCTTTATTCCCTTTGTTGCTGGGTTAGTGTTGTTTGCTATAAGCTTAATTATTTTTATTAAATTTAGTAGTAGTGGAAGTCCAAGATCAGCGAAAATCGGATTTTTTTTTGCATTATGTTCTGGAGCATTATTGTTATTGTCATTTCTAGTCAATTATATTGTTTATAGTAGTCGAATAATTAGCTATGTACCCTTATTAATCACAATTGCAACAAGTATAACTATAATAAATATCGGAACTCTTATTTTCTTTAGACGTGATGAACTCGAGATATCCATTCCAAAGCCTATCAAAGAAGTAAGTGGGATTATAGAAGAAAAGAAAATAAAACCAGTGACATCCCCTGAAATAAAAACTATATTAACTAGTAAAGAAATAACACCATTATCGGAAAAACCACTTCAATATTGTCCTTTTTGTGGTAATAAAGTCGAAACAGACCATAACTTCTGTCGTAGATGTGGGAGATCCTTAAAATAAATAAGAAATACTATGAAATTTAATTTTGAATTATTATACCTTTATTAAAACCGTTATTGCAGCATTACACACAATTATATTATCTGATGTGTCACCTAATTCTTTTATCATTACCCCTGAAGCTATCATTCCGCCTTGAATGACTTCTAGAGACTTAGTACCAAATGGTAACGCCCTTAACACTTTTTTCTTATTAATTTTTTCAGGAAAAGGACAGCTTATTAAAACATTAACAATCATATCTAAGGGGTTTTTTAAATCACAAATTTCTGATAATCCGCATAAACAATTATTTGAAATTGCGTTTTTTATTGCTTTTACTGCTGCATCTGTACAATCATTATCATGGCCATGTTGATCTACACCCATTCCGATTTGTACTATAAATCTTTTAACTGATTCGCTCATTTTTCACACCATATTTTTATAATCAATTAATTTTGTATACTAATTCTTTAAAAAATGTAATAAAATATTTATTTATATTTGACTATAATTTGAGTTCTTGGAGTTAGAACCGAATCTAATTAGTCTGGTTGAATAAAATGAATGAAAAAAAAATTAAGGAAATGAATTTAGCAGCACCATGTGGTATGTATTGTGGAACATGCAGACATTATTTAGTATTAAAAAAGAATTTACTTGAAGAAAGGGGATTTAAAAGAGGTTGTGAGGGTTGTAGGGTACGGAATAAAAATTGTACATTCCTAAGGAAATTTTGTGCAAAAATAAGGAAAAGAGAAATAGATTTTTGCTTTGAATGTGATGAATTTCCATGTGAAGGTCGAAAGAGAATTGATGATATATATATAGAACGATATAATTATAGTTTTGTTGATAACTTGAACAGAATTAAAGAGATTGGTGTAAAAAAGTGGTTAAAAGAGCAAGAAGATATGTGGAAATGTCCACATTGCGGAGGTAATCTTTGTATTCATGATAATGAATGTTATGATTGTGGGAAACCAATTTCGAATGATAAATGATTATTTATCATTTTAAATAATTAAGGGCTGTTATCGCGAACATTTTAGTAGTATTTATTAGATCCTCAATATAAACAAATTCATCTGTGGCGTGTGGTTTATTAATTGCCCGAATTGGTCCAAATAGCACGGTTTTAATTCCTTTTTCTTGGAACCAGTGAGCGTCGGTAGTTGGTATAAATAGTTTAAATTCCCTTTCTTCGTTAAAGACTATCTCAGCTGATTTTTTAACAGCTTTTGCAAATTCGGAATCAAGATCTAATGTTTGAGGTTCAAAGGAAAGTGGAATTTGAACAGTTATGTCTAAATCAGGATCTTGTTTTTTAAGTTCTTCAATATACTCCAAAATTCGTTTAATTATGCTTTCTATGTCTTGTTCCGGGATAGTATGGATATTACAAGATAAAAAACATCGATCTGGCACGTTAGAGATTTTATTTCCCCCATTAATTATTGCAAAATTAATATGACTGACCTTTGAAGGGTGATCAGGAGCAACAGGGTATTTGGTTTCCCTTTTATTTAATTCCTCCTGTAAATCCATTAAATAATTCATAATTTTTACCATTTTTTGAATTGCATTTATTCCTGAGTATTCATTTCTATGAGGTTTAGGTAAATCTGGAAAGCCCATTCCATGAGCTTGTTTACCTTTGATAAGAAATGTTATAAAGATTGCACCCCCACAAAAACCGACTGGATGATTGCTAGGTCCATCTCCTAAAAGACAAGCATCTCCGTTAATTATTCCTTTATCAATTAGATACCCAACTCCTCTTATTCCTCCCATCTCTTCATCAATAGTTGCCGTGACAACTAACTTTCCATTTAAACTAACGCCCGACTCTATTAGAGCTTTGGTTGCAAATATTTCTGCAGTAACGCTTGATTTATTATCAGCTGCTCCTCGACCATAAATTTTATTATTGATTTTCTCTCCTTTAAATGGATCCTTTGTCCAACCTTTAAAGGCTTCAACAGTGTCTAAATGAGCAGAAAATATTAAAGTTTTTCCTTTAGAACCCCATTCTCCAATAACATTATTTCTTTTATTTTTTGTTTCTAATCCAATCTCCTTCATTTTATTCTCTACAAATTTCGAAATTTCTTTATATTTTCCAGGAGGATTTTCAGAAGGAATTTGTACAATTTGTTGATGAAACTCAACAATATTGTTTCTCATCGAATCTATTAATTCTAAAATGGTATTTTCGATTTTTTTCAAAAAATCTCACCTATAACTATCTCATTTTTACTTATATTATAGTTTTAAAAATTAAAAAAAAGAAATTTTATATTAATGCCGTTTATCCTCATATTTTAGGTTTTTAATAACAATTTTCTTGCCATCAATCTCCCAAAATAAATGGCATTCCAAACAAGCGGCTCTTAGTTTCTCTGCAGCAGAAAAAGATCCAAATATTAATGCATCTTTTTGGCATTTTGGACAGATCATATTCTTCACTTCTTTATTGATTAGGACACTATTAAAAATGAAAAAGAATCATTTTTTTTATTTTTTTTGGGTCAAAAAATAGTCATAATAGACTAATTCAAATTAAAATATCTTAAAATGGATAAAAGTATTAATTTTTAAAACAAAATGATGAATTATGATTATAAAACATTAAGACCTAATAAGTTTTAGATTAAAAAAGGAAATCAAAAAAAGATGGAAAAAAACAAATATCATTTGTCAATAATTACCATTCTATGTTTAATTCTAATTCTATATTTCTCAAATATTAGTAATTTCTTTCTTTCTGACGATTTTATTTTTCTATTTTATTCCCATTTCTTCACAATTTATACAAATCCACTATTTACTATTCAACCATTAACCATCATTATATTTGAGGTTCAATACTCTATTTTTAAATTCAATCCGCAAGGCTACCATTGTGTAAGTATTATAATTCATATGTTTAACAGCTGCTTAGTCTTTTATATTATAAATGAATTGACTAATAGTGAAAGAAAAAGTAGTATTGGAAGTTTATTGTTTGCCACCTTTCCTATCTTTAGTGAACCGGTTATTTGGATTTCTGCACAATCTGATTTATGGATGACGGCTTTTATATTACTATCATTTCTCTCTTATATAAAATATAACAAACACAACAAGTTGATTTGGTTAATCCTAAGCATAATATATTTTGGATTAGCAATTTTAAGCCAACAAATTGCAATAATATTCATTCTGATCTACTTCTGTTTTGACGTACTATTTAATAAGGATTTTAATAACTTTTTCAAAGAAACAAACGAGTTTCTAGTTAAAGTGAAAAAAATCGGAATATATAGTTTTAAATACTTGCCATATTTAATTGCAATAATAATTTCTTATTTCTTTTTTAATTTCAATAATAGAATATACCTTAATAATACCCCTTATCTAATATTTGCCGCATTTATAGATTTTTTACCAAACTCTTTTTTTCAACTATTTCTAGATAATACCCTTTTATACCTAATTCTTTTTGTAATCAGTTTCTTCGGTCTTATTGCCTGCTTCTATATAATTTTTAAAAGAAAGAATAAATTATTGAAATTTAGTTTTATATGGATAATAACCATAATTATTGGATTTTCTATCTTTAATTTAACTACAATAGATATTTACTTTTATTTAATATTAATAAGCCCTACTACAACTCCTCAAGGAAGATTTCTCTACATAATTAGTGTTGGAGTTGCTATTTTTTATTCTATTATTCTCGATTCTCTCCATAAAAAGAAATTTAATTCAAAACTTAAGTTACCGATTTCTAGAGATTATGTGATTTTTTCATTAGTATTTCTTTTCTTAATAAGTAATTCTATTTTAACTTATACGCAGCAAGTTAATTGGAAACGTGCATCAAGCATTAGTTATAATATATTAATCAAAACTTTTACTACTGTGCCAATAGGATCTCAAAATGTAAATATCTATTATATAAACATTCCAGACCATATAAATGACCCACTTGGACCTAGTTGGAACACAAACTTCATATTTAGAAATGGTTTAAAAGAAATAATATTTCTTTTTTATCCAAATTGTAGGATATTCAGCTTTAATATGATATATCATAAAAAAATACTTGATTTTGAATTATCTGATTGGGAAATTCCAATAAGTGAAAATGAATTTAATCGATTTAGTAATGATAATGAATCATCTAATGTAATTTTATTTTTCAATCCAGTCACTGAACTACTAACCGATGTAAGTGGGCTTAATTATACCGACTTTGACCCCTATCCGTTTCTAGGAATCCCAAAATTCGAATATTGGTTCAATTAAATTAATTATTTCGACATTTTATAAAACAAATTGTTACTGGTCCAAATATACAGATGATATCTAAAAATGTTGGAGATAAATTATATAGGAATTCTAAGAATCCAACATTAATTTGACTCATAAATAATAAAAAGTAAGCCATTTTTATAACTCCATAAAAAATTAAGAAAATAGCGAAGATCACCATTATTTTACTTGTATAATTAGACATTTTAACTTGTAAGAACCAAACTCCTACACTAATTAAAAAGGATAGAATTATAATTTCAAGAATGAAAGCCAAATTTGGATCAATTTCTCCTAACAAAATCGAGAAAATACTACCAATAGCACTTATCCAGCTTATTAAAATAGGAACAATCCCAAATTTAATTTTATTAAAACAATAAAAACAAATTGAACTGATAAAGAGAAATGAAAAACTCACCCATATTGATACGATAGGAGAATATAAAACATTCAATAGTCTTGAAATAGCATAAGCATAACCTGTAGTTCCGAGGATAAAAAATCCAATTATTCCAAACACAAGTAGAACATTCTCCTTCTTTAAAATCGAATTAATATCATCAGAATTCATCTTATCAATTTTTTTGGGAAGTACATGATATAAAATGATTAAAGCTATTAATCCAAGGATAAGAACCATAGATGAACGGATTATGGAATTTATTAAATGTGTATTATTTAAAGAACGTATGAAATTATCTAATATTTCAAAAATATTCATAGAAATACTCCCAAAAAAAAGAAATTTTTAGTCAAACCTTCTAGGATGTTTCCGTTCTGTTTGTTTTTTTTCCTTAGATTCTTTTGGCTTAATTTTTTCTTCCTTTTCTTTTGGTCTCATTTGTGATAAACAATAAACAAAGATGGTACATAATGGAATACCAAAGATCAACATTATGAATATGATTGTAAACATATCTGCTTGAGCATTTTTATAATAAGGTATGGTGAAAATTTCTTTTGCAGAACCAACTCTGCCGTTACTATATATTCTTTGGGCATATATATCAAAACTGCTGCGAGCATCTTCCCATACGATGATTGCCCCATCATTAGAATCACTACATATTTTAGGGTTGTTTTGATCATTATTCAAATCACAAATTAACCTTCCATATTGTTCCAATTTTAAATTTCCAGAAAGATCTAAAAATTGACAGTAGATTCCATATTCATTAGTCGTTGTTCTATTATCCGCCCATACTAAAATTGCACCAGTGCTTCGATTGATAATTTGATGATTTATTTGATTTGATGAATGAGTACAAATTCCTGTACCATTTAAAGCCCATCTGACGCTGCCAGTTGAATTGATGTGTTGCCCATAAATATCATTATGATTACCTGCTGTACGAGTATCTAACCAAGTGATAATAGCTCCTTGCGAGTTATCTATACATAATTTTGGGTCTACTTGGCTATTTGAATCATTACAAATAACAGTTCCATTTAGATCCCATTCAGCATCACCCGCTTGGTTTAATTTTTGGGCAAAGATATCAGAATTTAAGTTTCTCATATCCTCCCAAACAATTATACAGCCTTGATTCTCATCTGATATAACATTTATTGATTGTTGATTGCTATCTTTAGTACAAACAACAGTACCGTTATTATTCCATTTTGTAAATCCTGTATTATTTATTAACTGTGCATAAATATCTATATTACCATTTCTTAAATCTTCCCATACAATTATTGCGCCACCATTTCCATCTGTACATATTTTAGTGTTATTTTGAATTCCAGTACTATTACAGATAGGTATGCCATTGTTCTGCCACTGTGTTTGTCCGTTAGCGTCAATATATTGAGTATAAATATCTTCAGAAGTTGATCTATTATCAGACCAGGCAATAATTGCTCCTCCACTTGAATTACTAACTATTTGAGGGTTTTTCTGATAACTACTAGCATCACAGATAACTTTTCCATTGAGAGTCCATTTGATATTACCTGTCTCATTTATTTTTTGTGCATAAATATCCGATTCAATTGCACTAATTCGATCGTCTTGCCATACAATAATTGCTCCCCCAGAACCATCAGAAATCAATTGAGGATTTGTCTGGTTGTTAGATGCGTTACAAATCACATTACCATTCAATTCCCAATTATCTCTTTGCGTAGCTCCGCTAAAGCCAACCTCTTGAGCATAAATGTCCCAGTTTCCAGATCTATTATCTTGCCAAACAACAATTGCTCCCTCTCCACTCATAATTATTTGTAAATTAGTTTGATTTTCATTGGCTTGACAAATTGGATTTCCATTTTTTGACCAACAATTAGTATGAATGTTATAATCACTTACTTTAGATGAAGTAATATTTAATGTATAAATCTTATTTGTGAAGGTATAATGTAATCCTATAATCCCAACGCTTGAAATTAAAATAAAAATTATCAGAATTCCAAAGAGATAACTTTTCTTTACCATTAAACTCATTCCTATTATACATGATACCCTTAATTCACATTTCTATAAATTAACTTGTAAAGTAATATAAATTAATTATAATTTTCTTCAAATACTGAAAAAATCTAGTGGTATAACCATAAAAATATATTTAATAAAAGGGCAGTTTTTTTTAAATTTTTATGTCCTATTACTTATTGATAATTTACTTCTAAAAGAAGAGGTATTTTAATGTCAAATATCTTGGGGATTATCTTATTTGGAGAAGTTGATCAATCATTAGGAAAATTTTTGCAACAGAACCTTCTAAAATGCTTTGATATATTTCAAAAAGTTGTAATATTTGACAAGACCGAAGAAATTCTAAATAAAGCTTATGATAAAATAAGAAAACAATATTTATCAACTCCATTTTTGAATTTGGTTAAAAAAAGAGCTGAAAAAGAGAAATATTTTAAAGCAATCGGAGTTACAAACGTGGATCTTTACGTTCCATCTTTAAATTTCGTTTTTGGAGTTGCGAAAAATCGTGCATGCATGATATCCATTCATCGACTTCATCCTGAATTCTGGGGCAACCTTCCAGATCAAGCTCTCTTTTTAGAACGTACTCTAAAAGAATCAATACATGAATTAGGCCATACACTCGGCTTGAGTCATTGTAATAATAATTGTATTATGCGATTCTCAAATAGTATTATAGATACTGATAATAAACCAAAGGAATTTTGTTCTAATTGTGGTAAACAGCTCCTTAAATTCAAAAATTCTGATTAAACATTGTAATAATCTTTTTAAACATTAGTTTCAAATTGAAAAATCATTTTTTTATCATTTGTAATAATTGTAAATTATTAAATTTTAAAAAGAAATAGAATCATTAATACAAAAATTACTAATTTGGAGATTTTTTAATGAGTATAGATTTCGGAAACGGAGTAGACAGCGCAAAAATAACTATTCTATCTAATAACACGATAGATTTAACTCTTCAGACTGATCCTAAATTTAAAGGAAAAGTAATTCAACCAACAGTATCAGTAGTAAATGCTATTGGAGAACATGCATTAGCAATGAGCATTGAGGTAAATGGGGCGAATATTTTATATGATTTCGGTGGAATGGGTCTCGCAATTCTGAAAAATTTAGAAATTCTTAAGGTTAAACCAGAAAACTTCCAAAAAGCTGTCTTATCTCATGGACATTTTGACCATTTCGGCACAATATTCAAATTATTACCTTTAATGGGTTCAAACAAGGAAATTATTGTAGATCCTAATATATATAAGCAAAAAGTAGGATTTCTTGGTGAGGCTGGGGAAATAGTTGATATTAATGCATTAAGAGAAAATTATCGAGCTTATAAAAAAGCTAAAAAAGTTCGAGAAATGCCTGGATTAAAAAAGAATTTGCTTGAAAAATTGATTTCAGATAATCAACAAACTCTAATTGAAACAACAGAACCTATGGAATTAGCCCCTGGTGTGTGGACATCAGGTGAAATAGAGTTACTCGATAAAAGTGAATTGACCAATAACCTATTTCTCAAAATTGATAAAACTACTTTTGAAGAGGAATCATTTCGAGATGAAATTGCGATTTATATTAAAGTTAAAGATAAAGGTCTCGTTGTTTTAACAGGGTGTGGGCATACAGGTATAATTAACACAATTAAATATGGTCAGAAACTTTCTGGGGTAGATAAAATATACGCTGTTATAGGTGGCTTTCATCTAAATTGGGCAACAGAAGAACATTTAGATAAAGTTGTAAATTATTTCAGTGAATTAAAACCAGAAATAATATGTGGAATGCATTGTACAGGGTTTAAATTTAATACTAAAATATTCTCAAAAATGCCAGATAATGCAACCCTAGGATTGGTTGGTACAAAATTCATCCTTTAATTTTCAATTATTTTTTTTACTTAATATCTAATTTATATAAATGATTTTTGAAAAAAATTTTTAAAAATCCTAATTTCTCATATAGAATCAATTAAATTTGCATTATTTTATATTTATGACGTAATATCTTATTGAATAATGCTTATCATTTAAAAAAATTAATAAATTTTAACGACAAAAATTTGGAGAAATGATTTAATGGAATCATATCAACTTCCCATTTTATTAGTGAATGCAGAAACTACGGGTGAGGCTTGGATTAAAACTGTGAAAGCAGTTTGGGATAATGGTAAAATGATGCCAAATCATTATGAAGATAAGCCGTCCAAAGAAGCGACCGTATTAGTCAATGTTTCAAATCCTCTAAAAGAACCTAGAGTTCACATGGCAGATTATGTTTCTACACAAGATATAAAGATTAAGAATACATATACTAAAGAAGTTTTAAAAGGAACTATTGACCATTTAGTTGATAAAGGCAGTCTTTCTTACACGTATCACCGCCGTCTTTGGAATTGGGGTAAATCTGTGCCCAAACATGATGAGATACTAAAAACAAAAAACCTTCCTATGGTAGAAGTTCCTCCTGAAGGGATAAATCAAATTGAATATCTTATCCAAAAAGCAAAAGAGGAAAATATATCCCGAAAACTCCAAGTTACGACATGGGCTCCCTGGAAAGATCTAAAAGTAAGTGGAGCTCCATGTCTTCAACGTATTTGGTTTAGGATCACTGATGATAAATATCTTATAATGGAAACACATTGGAGATCCCGCGACCTTTTCAAGGCATGGGGTTCCAACGTTTACGCTATGGCCGAATTAGGGAAAATGATTGCTGATAGATTAGATTTGAAATTAATCCAATATGTAGATTTGAGTAATTCTCTCCATATTTACGAATCTGATTTTAAAGATGTTGACGGAGTCTTTAAAACTTTAGAAAAACGTGGAATTAAATGTGAATAAGTAAAAAAAATCAGAAAAACTCAAGAAAAAGAAATCAGACAACAAAAATATTAATTCATTCACGAATTTTTTTTATTTTTATAAATATTCTAAAAATTTTAAATTGCATTTAAATTATACATTTGTCTAATATGAAATAATAAAAGGGGCTATGAGATGTATCCTGAATATATAATTTTATTTGGAGCAGGTGCAAGTTATAGTTCCGATACTAGTGATACACCACCACTTGGAACCAAATTATTTGATGGATAGAAAAATAAATCAAATACACAAAGTAAAAAAAGGAAAATTAAAGATTTTGCTGTTTTTGCTTTTTATTAGCAACTTTCAATTTATTATTTTCTTTAGAAATTTCATTAACTTGTTTACTCTTTTTAATAAACATTACCGTAAGTATAGAAACCGCCGCAATGAAGCCTAAAATAATTCCTAGACCGAGGGGTGATACTAAAGGAAGATCTCCTGCCCCTTGTGGAGGGATTAAAATAAGAGGTGCTTCTGTTGATTCTTCCGGATTATTTGGATCAGTATGATAGACAAAAATTTCATCATAATCATTCACTCCATCACCATCTGTATCATTATTCGTTGGATCAGTATTGTAAACGTTTATTTCGGCGGAATCATTCAGGTTATCGCTATCAGTGTCATTATTCGTGGCGTTTGTTGGATAAATGACAATTTCATCATAGTCACTTAGACCATCACCATCCGTGTCATTGGTTGTGGGGCTAGTTGGAAAAATTAAGAGTTCACTATAATCATTTAACCCATCATAATCAGTATCGGAATTTGAACCGTTTGTACCGTAAATTATTGCTTCGTTATAATCATCAATTCCATCATCATCCGTGTCGATATCTGACGTATTTGTGTTGTAATACCAAACTTCCTGAATGAAACTCAGACCATCCGAATCCAAATCATCACTGCCGCACTGACGAACCTTTATGCACCGCAAGCCCGAAGTATCATCGGCAACGTATGCCATGTCTCCCGAGACCGCCACACCAACTGCGTGACCTGGCGTGTCGTAATACCCTATTTCGGACGGGGCGGACGGGGCGCTGATGTCAATGCACCGCAAGCCATCATCAGAATCGGCAACGTATGCCA
>JAHPZH010000005.1 GCA_019058315.1 Candidatus Helarchaeota archaeon
TTAATAATTTGACAATTTCAGTTGTGGTATATGGTCTATTTGTATTTGAAAAAATCGATAAAATGTCTTGAATAATTTGAACCATTTTTCTCCAACTTAACTTGTTAACTAACTAGTTAATGAACTAGTGATTTTTTAAATTTTTCTAATTACTAATTTTTTCAAAGATCGCTGCACCCCTAATTGGATTCCTTGTATGTTTATTGTTCTATCTTCGCTCTCGTTAATCAATCAATTTAAAAGCAATTTATAATAAAACAACGAAAATTATAAATTTATAAGTTAGAAAAATAATATTTAAAAGAAATTAGAAGGGTGTTAAAATTGGCTTTGAAAAAAAACAAACCTCAATGTTTAAGTGACACCATTATGGGGGTGTATTAAACGCCAAATACTGCTGGAAAAATTATGGGAATAATAGGTGGCTGTTTATCAGTCTTTATTGGATGGTTTTATTCTACAGAGGGTGCAGGTGGACCAGGAGCTACAACATTTTTAATTATAATGAAATTTTGTATGATCGCAGGAGGAATAATTGCCATTATTGGTGGAAGCAAAGCAGATTCGGACCCAAAAACCTCGAGGGTTTTATTGATTCTAGGAGGTATTTTAGCTTTTGGAAATCTATTATCTATTATTGCTGGAATCTTGGTAAAAGAAGATGAATTTGTTCTTGGTTCAGAAGAGGGGAGAGTAATAGAACAAACTTCCCCGCTTGGCAGTAATTTTGAATTTTGTGCTAATTGTGGTGCCAGAATACCTAGAGGCACAAAAGATTGCGAATTTTGTGGAAAAACAGTAGAATAAAGTAGGAGGTGAGTTAATGGATGAATATTCAACGGGAAAGAAAGTGGCTGCAGCCATCGGGGCAATTTTATTAATCTTGCTTGGAATTATCATGATATATGTTACTATATTTGGGTTTCCAAGGTAAAAAGTCGAGATTTAATTGAAAAATACTTTGTTTTTTACATACTTCCAAAAATGATGATGAAAGGGGGTTTATCTCTTATGAATTTCAACATTAAAAAAGGGTTGGAAAAGGAGAATGAATTTTTGGAAGTTTAATAATATAAGATAATCGAAAAGGTGATTGTGATATGAAGGATTTAGAACTGGAACGAAAAGTTGAAGTTCAATCTAGCGTAATAAATCTGATTGGTGGGATAATATTTACTATTATAGGGTTAGTCGATCTAATACCTACAAGCCACGTGTTTCAATCAAGCATACCATCTCCTCCTTGGCTATTAATTGCTTTTCTTTATTTCTATGTTGGTTGTGTCGAAATGATTGAGTACCAACATGCAAAATCTCACTATCTGAAATATCCCAGTAATGATTTGTGTGATTTATGTGGTGAAAATGTGGAAAAGATAAAAATAAGAAGGTATGGAGGGGGTCTCAGACTTATATTATGCAAAAAATGCCATAAGAAACAGTATATATTTGATGCAATAGGTTTAGAGATCGTACTTTTTATATTAATTCTATCATTCTTTCTTCTATATCCTAGGTCTACTGATATTTCTATAATTATTGTGCTTTCTCTATATATTTGTTCGGCAGTAACAATCCCTCCAGTCATAATATTTCAAATTCGAAGATATTAGTACGGATCTAATAAAAAAAAAGAGGATATTTTGAATCAATAAAATACTGTATATTGGATTATAGCGATTATATCTACGGAAATTTCGCCATCGGTAACATTTTTCGCTTGATTATAAACGCCTAAGTTGAAAGTATTGCCGGTCTTATTTGGAAGATAAAAGTCATTCCAAGTATTCCTGCCCCAATTATTGCCATTATCAACAGAAAAACTGCAATATAGTCCAGAGTTATTTACTCCCGATATTGTGAAATTCATGTAGATTTGTACACTACCATGATCCGACTCAGAAGTGTTTGTTACTACCCACAACCAATCAAGTCGTGTTCTATTTTCTATAGACCAGATTTTAGATATCTTATATACTTGATATTGAGCGTCCTGAATTACTATTTCTTCGACATGGATAGTTTCTGTATCAGTTGATTGGGGAGTTTGTCCGTTATCATCTTCTGTTTTAGGTATCTGAGTTAGAAATATCAATGGGTTCATAGTTTCTGGTTTCGCCACCGCTAAATAGCCGAATGTAAGACCAAAAGCTCCTAACGTAAGAGCAATTATAGTAATTGCTCCCAAAATGTTTTTTTTCATGTTATTACCCCCGAATTTTCATTATTGGGTTATTTATTATTTCTCACAGGGTCTTTTAAATTTTTACAAATGATTAGCAGTCTCAGAAGGAATTGCGGCTGTCGTTGCTGGTGCTATCACCACCAAAGAAAAAAATAGAAAATTTTGTTGAAGATTTATGATATCGGATTGAAATATTTTTATGAAAGAACCATAAAGACAATTAATGCCATTATGACTCCAAGGAATGTCATAGCAATAAAGAAATATAATATATCATAAATTGCAGACTTTATTTTTTTTAATTCAGTCAAAATTCCATAATTTATTTGTTCACTTAAAGTCTTATCTTCCGTTGATTGATATTTAAACACCAGATTCTTTTCATATAATTTATCTATCCTTTTATTTATCATATCTATGGGCATACTTGTCTCTATAGTTCCATCATATTTACCTTTTAATAGTTCCAGACATTTTTGGATTGCCTCTTCAAATTTCCCTTCTTTTTCAAGTTTATTTACTTCTTTCATCAGGCTTGGTAATACATATGGCAAAAACATCAACTCCTATGATTTTCTTCTTTTTCAAGTAGTGCTAATGATAGTGTGGGACTTAATGTACAAATTAAAACTAATATAATTAAAAGATTAGATGGTAAATTGCTAAAAAATCCGTAATATATTAAAATAATATATAAAATAGCATTACTGGCTATCAATTGAATTAAAACATAATAGACCACTCGGTTCTGTTTAAACATAAAAAATCCTCCATTAATAATTTCGTTATTTTTATTTATCATAAGGTCTTTTAAATTTTTTAAAAATAACTAAAATGGTTTCTTTATGACATATAAAATAGAATATTTTTATTTCGATTACAGTTTGGTCTTAACGTGTTCATGTGGTAGAGTTTCCAAGCAATTCGGTTCGAACCATACCAATACTTTCAAGTGTCCGTGCGGGTTAACATATAAAGTATTGCCAGAAGTAGTTAAAATTAAATAGTTGAATTAACTAAATCATTAATTAAGTAAGAAATTTTATTGGGAAAAGGGTTATCGATGAATTATGAAGAATGAAGATATAATAAAAACACTCTCAATCATGTATGGAAACTTAAAAAAAATTGGTTTTCAAGCCGTAAATAGCTTTTTAATATTTAAACATAGAGAGATAAAAGCATTTATTATGGAAACTCATGAATTATTTGAAACTTTTGTTGATTATAACAAAAAAAAATTTAATAAATTTTCTGAAATTTTTAGATTATTTCTCTATAAAACTAGTAATATGAAATCTTTTATACATCCTGCATTTCTCCGAGCTTTAAGCGAAGACAAACGAAAAAGTGGAGAACTAAGTTCTTTATATAATGATCTTTTTTTAAAGAAAGACGAATTAAGAAAAATTATTCAGAACCGGAAGTTGCAGAGTGAGAGGAAAATAGATAATACCTTAAAATTATCACGAGACATAGAAGAAGTTTGGAAGGAACTTGGCGATTTCACCACTGAAGAAAAAACACAATTTAAAGAATCTGTAGAGTCACATTGGAATGATCCCTTATTACTTGAATCTGATGCTAATAGTGTTGTTCAAAAAATCAAAAGGACTTACGAATCTTATAGATATGTTAATGGATTTTATTTAGCATTATTTGATTTCATTTCTGGTGAAAAATTAGAAAGAATAGAAAGAAATTATTTTGAAGAAAAGCGTTTTGCAAATAAAGATATGTATTTTTATCCTGAATGGAGAAAAACTAACAAGAATTTTTATCGCCATGATCTCCCATGTCTTAAGGAATATCTTACTAATCCAAAATTTACATATCAAGGGCTTAATTATGTTTTTAAATGGGTATTTGAAGGTCAAAATACAAAGATTATACGAGATCTGGAATCTCATTCTATGGATGATGTAACTCAAGATCGCATTAACGAAGGATTTTATTGCTTTTATTCTAAAAGTGGAAATAAATATATTCCAATTAACGAATTATTCAAGACCCAAAATGACCTATTTAATTTCTTTTTGATTATAAAATGGGTAGGATTTTTATTTTCCACCAGAATGATGTATGAATACGAATTTCTCCCTTGAAAATTAAATTAAGAATCAATAATTGAATATAAATATGAATTAGTCATGATTAAAAAAGGTTTAATTTTTTGGGACTTAGAAAATAAAATCAATCCAGATAAAATACAAGTAATTAATAACTTAGAAACATTCAAAGCCTTTTTGGATGAAATTAACTGGACATACAAAATTAAGCCCGCTAATTCTAAGATTTATTTTAATTACGAATTTATCACTATATTTAACCGGGATGGAAAAAAAATTCATGAATTACCATGTATTAATGGGTTACCAGTTGGATTCCTATTTCGTGAAGTAGATTTAAAATATAATGTGCTAGTAAGATGTGTTATTTTTGGTGAAGGAAAAGCAGTAATATTCCATGAAATAGGGCATATAAAAGATAGTCTGGAGATTATGGATTTAATCCAAGATTTTAGGAAAGCACTTAGTGATATTATTAAAAAACAAATAGATATTTCATCTGATAAGTTGAATTATGGAGTAAAATACATATCGGTTATGTTTGAAAATTTCTCCATAAATACCCGTATGTTAAAAAAAGGAATTGATGTTCCCCTTTATATTGATTCATTAGATACAAACTTACGTCGCATTTGGAGCCAAGGAGATGCTGAACTTTTTGATCAAATTGAAGCTGCCATTACTATCTTATTTTTAGAACATTTCAATCAGATTCCAGATTTCACTGAAGAATTTTTAATTAAATATCCATTAGTACAATGTATAATAAAGAATGTAAAAGATCTTATAGAGGAAATAAACGGGCATATGTTGAGTGGAAAATTTTTCTCTAAATTTATATCGAAGCTAATGGACTGCTGTGAAAAATGAAGATAAATACTTGTCAAATATGTGGAAAATATAATAAATCAAGTATTTATTTTTGTAGAAATTGTTTTGATCAAATGGAATTTTTGGATTATATAGAGAAAAATGACCTCTATTATAAAAGATTTTGTTATTTATCTGATTTGCTAGAGTATTTTTTGTTGAATTATATATTAAAATCAAAGGAATCAGCTAAAAAAATTGCAGAAAACTTCTTAAAAGTTATGGAAAGTTGTGATGAGCCTATTTATAATCAAAAAGGTGTTCCTGAGGCATATACTATAGTACATTTTTTAGATAGATATCATAGATTTCAATTAATTTCAAAAAAACTTCTTATTCATAGATTATTACCATTAAGAAAAGAAGAGATCAATATATTAGGAATTGGTCCAGGACCAGCTCCGTCATTATTTGCAATTTCAGATACATATTCATTTTTAAAAATATATGGAAAAGAAACAAATACAGATTTTTTACAAAATATTCAGTTTGATATAAAATATATCGAGAAGAGCATGGAATTTCATAATTGGTTGGATAAATTTGTTCGTTTTGTAAATGGAATCGATGAAGAAAAGTATAAAATGGACTTAAGCAAATATAATTCATACAATTTTAGATGGAACTTGCCTTATTATTCTGGGAGAAATCAAAACGGAAGGCTAAAAATGGATTTTTTACAAAGAATGTCTCTAGATATTGATGTTTCTCTCCCATATAAACCTGATATTATTACAGATTTAAAAAACGTAGATTTTAGAAAAAAGAAAAAAGAGCTTTTTGAGAGATTAAAGAAATATTACGGATTTGGAGAAAAATCTTTTAGTCAAGTTGAATTTGATTTAGATTTTCCATTTTGGAGACATTCTCATAGATTTAACTTTATTATATTTAGTTATTTTTTGACTCAGGAAACTTTGTTAGAAATTTTCCAGAGCAAAATTAAAACCTGTGCGGATTCTTTAAAGAAACAAGGATTATTATTATTTGTGGGAGGAAAAGGTGAAAAATATTTAAGAATTTATGATGAAATTTTTAAAATCTTAACAAGACCAACATTTCGAAGAAGTAGCTCTACTTCATTTTGTAAAAAATGTAGTTTAGATGAAGATGAAATGGAATATCATTTTAAGGATGATAGATATGGAAAAAGAATAAAGAAGTTCCATAATATCATTTTAGATAGATTCAAAGAGTTAGGAACTTATCAATTTATACCTCATGCAGCGATTGTAAATTTAAATAACTGGAAAACAAGATGGAAAATAAATATGTACAAAAAAATTATGCGTCTAAAACCACTTAAAGGAAAGAAAGGATTTTTTAAAAAATAAATGTGCCATTTTGGTCGTGACTTCCTTGGAGATTGTAAGGGAACGGATTAAGAAAGAGAAAGAACCAGAGTTTGACGCGGAAACGCTAAATAGTGCGGTATTAGGGGGCTGGCAGCGGGGAGGTTGCAATATGATACGAAATTTTTTACTCAGTTGAATAGATTTTATCCTGATTTGAAAATAAATGAATTTGAATAAATCTTTTCACACATTTTTAAAAATTTGAATTTTCGGATCGGTTGCGAAAACTTTTTTAACCGGTTCGAAAAAGTATAAATTATGAACAATAAAATTTACAATTATTTAGAAAAGACTTTCTCTGACCAATCTATTGCTTTTGTCGAACTGGATAAAGTTTCAAAAGATTTAGAAATAACTTCTTATAAAGTAAAAAAAGGGATTGAGAATTTTAAAAAATTTACATTAAACCAGATAAATCCCCCTCGTGGACCTTATATTATCACAAGAACTAAAAAATTCGACCAATACGATTTAATATCATACATTTTTCATCTCAGTGCAGCAGTGTCACCGACTAAAGGAGAAAAAGGGGGAAATATTAGCATAGAACAGAGTTGGGATGAAAATAATAATAAAATTATCAAATTAATGTTAAAATTCGAGAAACCAAGATACCCTTTCTATATATCAGTTAAAATCATAGAGAGTTATGTGGAATCGAGTTCTCTAGAACTAAAGATAGGTTCTGAGATACAAATGAATGCAAACGATGCTGAATCACAGTATGTATTCAAAGGTTGGGACTCAAATACTTTTGAATTTACAAAAAAAATAATTGAGGAGAAGCTAAACAAATGGTTGATAACGCGAAAAAACTTTAGGGTTTATGATGTAGCTGAATTCGACAGAGAAAATTTTAAAAGGAAATTTTTAGAAAAAAATGATTTTAAACCTCAATTAAATGAATTAATCAAAGATTTTAAAAGGAAATTTTTAGAAAAAAAGGATTTTACATCGCAATTAAATGAACTAATCAAAGATTCCTTAGAAAAAATTTATTTAACGACCACTTCTTTAATAAAATTTGATATTTTTAACAGTCTGTTAAATAAAAAACTTAAGAATCCCGAAATTGATATAAGGATTTTGATCTATGTATCACCTGTTATAAAGGTTCAGAAACTTGGAGATTTGATTAAAAAACTATCTGAAGCCGGTATAAAAGTCAAACCTAGGTCATTCGATTCTAACCATATTTCATTAATTAGTGAATTAGGAGAATTAAGGGGTCGTCTAAACATTACTGCACCTAACGCAACTACTCTTGATGACATAAATAATTCGAATATTACCTCAAATCTTGATCTAACCTTTTTTGAAAAAGACTTTTTTAAAATAAAAAGGGATATTTTATTATTTGAGCGAATGTGGGAAGAAAAATAAAGAAATTTAATGTGTTTTCTTATGTCAAAAAATAAAATAATTCGTAAGTCTTTGATAGAAGATTTATACTGTCATTTCAATAAAAAAATTAATTTTTTGACAAAAGAAGAAAAAGACTTAATTGAAAACTTTAATTTTAATCAAAGAATTGATACTTATTTTATAGTCCAAGATGTAGAACATAAGAGACATAAAAAGGGGAATAATTATTATTTATTGATAAATTTACAAGACGTAACAGGGGAGTTTGTTGCAAAAAAATGGAACATACCTTATCAAGAAGCAAAGAAGATTTCGGATGAAATAAAAGGAAAAATTATTAGAATTAGGGGAATCATTCGAAAGTTTAATGAAAGTCTCTATATTGAGATAGAAAAGGATAAAGAAATAGAAATTTTAAGTCCAGACAATTGTTGTGTAGACTTATTAAAAAGATCAGTAAAAAAATCCCCCGATTATCTACTGGAGCAAATTTTCTTAATAATAGATAATGAATTAGATGATTATGATTGGAAAAAACTCGCTAATGCAATACATGAGGATGATAAAATTTGTGAACGTCTTAAAATTGCACCTGCATCCACAAAATTTCATCAAAATTATAGTTCTGGATTAATCGAACATATATATGAAATGTTAAAGAAGTTTTTAGATGAAATAAAAAATCATAATTTGAATTGTAACAAAGATTTAGTTATTTTGGCAATATTAACACATGATATTGGGAAAATTGATTCGTATGACGGATTAGATCATTCATATAGGACAACTAAAAAAGAAAAAAAATGGGGTCATTCTTTAATTAGCATCGAAATTGTCCTAGAAAAGATATTAGGGATTGAAAACTTTGATGAGAATAAAAAAACGGAATTAATCTATTTAATTGAAAATCATATGAGAAATAAAGTGAATTATAAAGATTCTGTGACAAAAGAGTTAAATATATTACGATTATTAGATTCTTATAATGCAGGAATGTCTAAATTTAGACTTTGAATGTGAGGGATAGATTGTCAGAAGAAAAGGAACTCATTGCAGCGTTCGAGAAATACAGAAAGAGTAAAATTGAAAATTTCAAGTATGAGCATAAGTCACGTCTCAAGGATCGGTTCCGATTTTTAGTTAATTTAATAGTCAATAAGATCCCCTTGGACTCGGAAGTGGATTTCAAGGGGTTAAATGGGATGTGCAAGTGCGGGAAGAAAATAAGTAGGGGGTCTTTATACATGGATGGTACGGTTGTGGGGTCTACTTGTGCAAAAACCCTGAGTAATATTGCTGCTGAATTTTCAATGGTTGAGCAATTTATTATATTAAAAGAAGAGGAATTAAATAAGAAATTAAAAGAATTGAGAGAAGGAAAATAAAGAATGATCGCTTAAGACGAGTCTAATTTTGGAATATTAAATACCATAACTGTTAAATATAATATTCTATTTTCATATCCAGGTTGATGTAATTTGTAGCTAAATATAGTCTCACTTTTAAGTTTTTGATCATCTATGTTGAAATCTTCGACATAATTTTCATGTGATCTTACTGTTGGAGTAATTTTGTTTTTAACTGTAGTAGGATCTATATCTTTATTGAATATTAAGATTGCAGTTTTTGTATCTCTCCAACTCAGATATTTCAATAATTGATTAATGGTTTTAGTTAATCCTTCTGGTCCTGTCCAAAATTTACATTCTGCTATAAAGACATTTCTATTTTCAAATCGAATTAAGATATCTGTTTTACCTTGATAATTAAATGTCTCCCCTGTTGCTTGACCTTCATAATGACCATTAAGAAATATTAGAAAAAAATCTCTTATTTCCTCCTCTTTTAACTTGTGAAATGTTCTAGGACTTCTTTCCATTGCTAAAGACATATTATTTATAATTTTTAAAGTGAAAAAATAATCTTCATCTGAAAGTTTTGGTTCTGGTTTACTATGTTTTTCAGATACTTTAGGACGTAAAATCTTTGTTTTCTTTTGGATAGAAGGAATTGTATATGTTTCAGGTACATCTTTTATTTTTCTTAATGGAATGTCTAAAGAATGAAGAAAATCTTGTTCGTCCATTAATTTCTTCTTTCTATTTTTAAAAATTCGACTGATATCCGATTTTAACTTCATATTATAACTTTCAATATCGTTTCTTGTCCAATTAAACCATTCTCCAAGTTTTTTTACAGATTTTTCAATCTCATCCTTTAATCCCCCTCTTTCATCTTCTGCAATCTCAAAACTTATATGAACTTCTTGTCCCTTAATAGTTCCTTTGAAACCCCCTGGATAAAAAGTGCTTGGGTAATAATATAATATACTCCCATCACCCTCAAATGTAATTGCAATAGTTATTAAATTTCCATCTACCATTCCAAATCCCCTAAAACTTTGAATTCTTATTTCCTTTCGATCAATAATTTCTTTTTTATCAGTTAAAATTGGGACCTGAATATTATATTTTTCAGTTAGATGTTTGCAATATTGTTCTTCATCGACATTAAGTATATAACTGGTTTTTTCTCTATTAATTTCTTGTTTTATTGAATTTTTTATATTTTCTAAATAATCTCCTAAGCTACCCCTATTAAATAAATAATCAGAATACATTTCCAACTCCTCTTTAATGTTTTTGAATTAACACTATTTTTATCTTATTAATTAATATTAATTATGTTTTTTATTCTATAAGCAATATTTTTCCGTTAACTGTTAGTTTTAACGGTTTCTTACTTATTAATTTTAAGTCATCTCTCTCCCTCTTAAGACCCTAAGATTAAGTGACATATTTTGACTTTGAACCTCGACTCACAAAGTCGCTTCGACATAAGAAGAATATTTAGAATAAAATAGAATTAATTATTTTAGATGAGAAATTCGTTATTCATTTAATTCGACTCTAATTTTTTTTTACGATTATTTAATTGTTTTTAACTGTTTAATATAATTGTCATTTTGAAATTCCAGTCCCGATAAAAAACCTTGTGGATTATCTTCATAATATGGTCAATACCAATTATCTTGAAGAAAAAATATCGCCAAATATTAGTTGAAATATGCAGTTTTCTTATAAGACTCTATTCTAGCTTTATTTATAAGATTTTAATTCTACTAAGTGATCCAATTTCCAAAGATTCAAAATACTTTGAGTTATATATTTGTGACCTTCAGGAGTAAATATATCATTATCTTGTATTTTTTTACATATTTTATCAGCTATTTCAATATGTTTTGGATATTTTTTTTCATAGATCTTTCTGAAATTTTCTAAAATTTTTTGTTTTTCTTTTGTTATTTTAATAAATTTCTGTATTCCCCATGCATAGACAATCCTGTAAACAATAAATCTAAATTTGAATTTTGGATCATATGAAAATTCTCTGTAAACATCTCTTTCTGTATGTGCCGCATTAATTTCATCTTTCACCATAGGGAAATAAAATTCAGAAATTACTGGAAATCCCTCTTTTTGTAAAATACAATTAACAACAATATCATCGATCATACCACCTATTAAACTAATAGAATCTCCATCAACTTTCCTTAAAAGATGAAATTTAAAGGGTGCATAATAACCTTTGGAATATATCAAATACCCATGTGTTGCTTCATGTGCTAAAGAATGCACACCTTCCGGACTCTTCAATGAAATAGTTTGATTAATTTCAATTCTAATTTTAGAATGGTCTCTATCATTAAAACAAAAAGCTGCTTTCATTCCAGAAATATCTTGTTCTTTTACTTTACTAATTTTTATGGGACGGGCTGACTTAATCATTATTTTTTTTAAATAATGTGCCAATTTCTGTGAAATATCCGAAATATCTATACCTTCTAATTTAAATTTAGTTCCATATCGTATTTGATATTCTTCAGGATGTTCTGTTTTTAAGTGTTTTTTACGATGCGGTATATTTTCATTGCAAATAGGACATTTTTTCATTATTAAAGAGTTCCTAATTTATTTTGTAATTTTAAAATTCCATCTTCTAATTTATAGAATTCTTTTAATTGTATTGAATAATAAAAATCAATTTTCTCAAGAAACCAATCTATCAAATCATTAATTGAATCATTACATTTATTTATAAGCGATTTAACATTAATACCCTTTTCATTTTCCTCAATATATCTTTTTATAACCCCCCACTTCCAATTTCCAATCAATACGTCTTCTTTATATAAAATAATCTTATATTCAGTTGGCTGATTTTTCGTCTCTATTGCTGCTGAAATTAATTCCTCTGGGAATGGTATTCCTCGACTATAATACGGAAAACTTTCATTCACAAATTTATCTATATTAAAACTAATGGAAAACAAATCAAGACACATAGGAGAAACAAGTGGTACTTTGTAATGTAGTGTATAATCACGTAATTTAATAATTAATTTCACTTCTTCAACATTTTTGGTCTTTTTATAGTATGTATCAAATTCGGAATTAAACTCTCTTATGAATTTTATATCAAATAGATGTTTACAAATTTTACATGAATGCTCTAATATTGATTTAGAACTAGCTACATAATTTTGGAAATTGCACATAAATTTAAGATAAAAATCATTATATTTTTCCAAATTATCGATTAATTCATGTTTATTCTCGTATAAATTAATCGAATTGATTAAGTTTTTAAAATTAAGATTATTAATTCTTTGAGAAAGTGATAAATCTTCCTTTAAATCTAAAATTTTTTTTCCTTTTGAATTATCAATTTTATTAATTTTTTCTTTTAATTTGTCTAATATTTTCTCTTTCAAATTTTTTCCCTCATATAAAAAATATCTTATTTAATATATCAATTAATAAATTTGAATCCATGATATTTATAGTTCGTTAAAAAAAAACATTATTATGAAAAAATAGCTTATTTCCTTAATTTTCTTTAATTTCTTTGTATTTTTTTCTTCCTATCTATGTCATTTTCCTCATATTTTGGTGAATGATTAATGATCTTGGTTTTATTACTTGGAATTGTTCAAAATTTACTGTTTATTGCAATCATGTTTGACCCTCAAATAGAGTCTTGTCTTGGAGATCTCTTGAAAATTCTCGAGAAGCTTAAAGAATATGCGCTTAAAAATAATGTGGTTGTTGTAATTTCTACAGGTTATGCAAAGAACTCACGGTTTGAACCTGCAGAAGGTAAGATTCTGAGTAATTTCGTAGATGTAATTGTTCATGTGTTGGAATATCGAAATCGTATCGAGTTTTGTAAACTCAAATGGGGACCTTTTCAATATTTAATTAACTTGAAAATAGGATTTGTTAAAGAAATTCGGGAGAAACTGAAAGATTATTTTCGATATTTACTTTTAAATATTTCAAAGGTAAGATTTCATACCTGCCATTTTTACTAAAATTTAATTGGCTCATTCCCCTAAATTTCGTGATATAAGCACCAAAGATACGAAGAATCATATTTGGTTTAATATTCTGAATTTTCTCATCCCAAAGAGCACATTTAATACACCCAGTCTCATCTCCCAACACTGCGTTAGCAACCTTGTGCATTTTTCCGTCCTTTTCTAATCTTACATGCTTGAGATTATTGACATCCAATACTTTAACTTTTTCTAAATTAATGTTAGTGGTCTTGTGTTTTAGACGGGATATTTTTACGAATTTAAATCCCGGATAATCGTCTCTTTTCACAAGATTTTCATCTTCTCCATCATCTAATATTGACCATTTACCGTATTTTCCGATATTCAAAAATAATGTTCCATTAAACTCACTGATATACCCATTTTCTATAAGAAGGCTATTGCCTAAAGCGATTTTATCTATTACAAACCCCCATACCGTTAAAATCATTTCTCCGGTCTCATCTCTAACCTTATATTCTGCAACTCGTTGTTTTTTATTATTCTTTTTGATTCGAACCATTCGTTCTGATATGAGTTCTAAGATTTTTACTTTAATATTAATGCCCCTAGATTGAGAATTTAAATCTTGAATTTTAACCAAGTCCAAGTTACTCAGCCCTTTATTTCATCTTGTATAAATCCTGAACCTAATAAGTATACAGAACATGGTTTTCGAATGAAAAATTTTCGGCTACCAATAAGAAATAATCGTTTATTTGAATCAAATTCGTCAAATCTCATCTCAATGCGTGTAACTTCATCATTCGATTTAAAAAGTCTTGGGATTGTAACTAAGTGGTCAGTTTCGTTGCATAAAATGATCGTAGCGTTATATTCCTTGGCAACATCTACTAATCTGTCAAATAATTTCCTATAAATGTCATTCTCAATATACAAATGAATATTGCTCAGATTGAACGTAGTCGTTATGCTGTCGAGAAAGATCATGTTTGCATTAGTCTCATTAATAGTAGAAATTAAATCAGATTTAAGAAATGAAGTTAATTCTTCAATTGATGATATAAAAATTAATTCGATATTGTTTATAACTTCATTATGATCGATTTTATATCTTCTCGAAATTTCTTTAATTCGATTTTCGCTAAAATTTCTTCCAGTATCTAAATAGATAACAGGTTTTTTAGGTAATCCATCCTTTTTTGGTCTAAACATAGTACAAATTAATTGATGAACTACGCTTGTCTTTCCAACACATCTTGGACCATAAATTTCATACACCATTTGTGTTGAAAAGCCATTACCAAGAGCAGCATCGAGTTTTTTACTTCCGCTTGAAAAGATATAACGTTTTTTTAGCCTTTGCACTTGTTTTTTGTCTTCACCAGAGACCTTATCGTTAATAACAAATTTTGAAAATGCCTGCGAATCTATAATTTTTTGGGCTTGCTTTTTGAGCTTAGTACTTAATTTTTCGGAAATATCGAAAAAATATTTTAGAGAATAAGGAAATTCTGCTAATCTAACTATAGAATCAATTCCATTTTCAAGAAGTTTTTGATAAATTTCATCTGTAATGCCCTCTAAATCTCTTAATTTTATTGGATGCATGAGATCAAAACATCTTATAAATCTTATTTGTATATTTCTGATGAGTTTTGGAGGGTATATTTTACTCTATTTAAATGTTTTTATTTGCATTAATTTTTCTAAAAATTCAAATTTTCTAAAAGGAATTAACTATAGATTATATGAATTAATTATTCTTTACCTAAATCCCTATCCCTTAATTTAATTTCCTATAAATATTTAATACTTTTTCAAAAAATATTTGTCTAATTTCCTACTTTTCTTCGCTCACTTAATTGTCCAATTTTTATTCTACCTTTGTAGTCTCCTTCTGGAATAACCTTTATATTTCCAGAACTATCTAATTCGATAAAATCTATCCTATGTTTCGGCTCTGATTGTTCTATTTGAACCACTTTATTTTTATAAATCTTTATATTTAATTTTGAGGGATAAGTTGAAATTGTGACAAATATTTTATTATCCGAAGCATAAGCTCTATCTTTGTTACTTATTTTTATAGGATCTTTCCAATCTGCATCGGAGATAACTTCTACTTCTCCAGAGCTTACTATCTTAATATAATCTGTTCTAGGAGTTGGTATAATTTGGTCTATTTGAATAATCCCATTAAAATATGCTAATATGCTTAAATTACTCTTTTCAAAATATATTTCTTCATAATTTGAACCATGATTTAATATGTAATTTTCCATAAAGTATTATTTAGTTATTAATCTTAAAAGATAATAGAGAGAGTACTGTAAAAGTAATATAACTGAAAAATTGATATTAATTGGAAGATAAAATTTTAATAAAAATATTGCAAAATGGTAAAATACTGATTAATAGAATAACATTTGAATATAATATACAATCCCCATACTTCCAACTTTATACCATTTTTTTTTCAAACTCCCCCAAGCTAAATTTTGAAGTTAAAGTAATATATTACTAACACAAATAAAGATTATAAATAATCTAATTTTTGGTGAATTATTATTTCGGAAAAAATCCTTTTTCTACGATGCGCTAAGTGTGGCGCATTTTTATTCACCTACTTTAAGCTTGGTGAAGTTAGATTGTGGGAGTGTTGGAAAATCCGAATCTTTGATGATTGTAGTATTAGAGTATATAATTTAGTAAAATGTTCTTGTGGAAATATTATAGGTGAAGATAAAGGGGATTATATAAAGATGCATCAAAATTCTTTCATAGTCTAAAAGACTATTTTTATCCATAAAGAATAAAATAAGTCAACTATTATTTTTTAAGACTTAAAATTTCACGTGCTTCGTCCGGTGTAGCGACTTCTTTTCCTAACTCACGAATTATTCGTACCATTTTTGCAACGAGATCAGCATTACTTTTTGCTAAAACCCCTCTAGATAAATATACATTATCTTCAAAACCAACTCTCACATTTCCACCCAACATTACACTTAGTGCTCCTAAGGGTATTTGATGGCGACTTATTCCTATAACTTGCCACGTACAGTCTGGAGGCAATGATTCTTTCATAAATATTAGATTTTTAGGAGTGGCTGGAATACCTCCAGCAGTTCCTAGAACAAGACTGAATTGGGGAGGAGAATCTAATAATTTTTGATTTATTACAAGCTCGATTGCAGAATTAATATGTCCTGGTTCATATACTTCTAATTCAGGTTTAACTCCTAGTTCTAACATCTTTTTAGCAAAATTTTGGATAAGATCGGGTGGATTCGGAAAAATTGAACGACCAAAATTCATACTACCAGTATTCAAACTAGCCATTTCTGGCTTTAAAACTTCAACAGGTTTAAGACGTTTCATTTGTTCGAGGCCGGATATTGTAGTTGCTCCCCCGCCAGTCGTAATTTGGCAAATGATATCACATTTTTCCTTTATTAACTTGAGATATTCACCAAAAATTGGAACTGCTTCTTCGCCACTAATTGGACGACCAGTTTTCGGGTTCCTTGCATGAAGATGAACAACAGCAGCTCCCGCTTCGTAAGATTTGAAAGCCTCTTCAGCTACTTCTTCTGGGGTATAAGGTATATTGGGGTTATTTTTTCTTGTTGGAATTGAACCAGTTACCGCGGCTGTAATTATTACTTTATTTTCAATCAAATTCATCACTCTCATATATTATTTTAAATTATTAAGAATTGACATAATATTGAATTACTTTAGTAAATTTAAAATTGGAGATTTATCATTAAGTTTAATAATATTATAAACTACAAAGGTTTCAGTTTCTTTAATACCCCCAAGTTTATGTAATTCACTTATTATTTGCCTAACTTCATCATTATCTTTTACTAATATTTCTATTATACCATCATATTTACCAAAAAGGCGAGAAAATTCAGTAACTTGGGGTATTCTAACAATTTTTTTTTCGTTTTCCTCTCTAGTTTTTGAATCCGGATCTTCACGAAACAAAATATAGGCTTTAACTCTTAATTCTTCAATATTTTGATAATTTGTTTCAATTGTAAATGATTTGATAAGACCTTTTTCCTCTAATTTTTTTATTCTTTGAGACACATTTTGTCTTGTCGTTCCCACTTGTTTCGAAATACTACTAAGTGGTTGGTTACTATCTTCAAGAAGACATCTTAATATCTTTTTGTCGGTTTCTTTTAGATCGCGGATTTTTAAGATTTTAGATTCCATATACATTACAATATGCAATTAAGTTTATAAATATTTTTAACAAATGTAAAGTAATATCTGACAAATTATAACCAATGTAAAAACATTTATATATATCGTTTTTTTAATGTCCTTTGGTATTTACAAAGATGATGAAAGCGACAAAAATATTTGTTCGAAGAACTGGAAGAGAATACTTACCAATTTTATATTTATAATTAAATAAAAAGGTTATAATCAAATAATAAGGTGACCTAAAATAAATCAACCTAAATTCAGTACTCTAGAAACCAAATTGACTGGAGAATATTATGAGAAATTATTAGCAATAGAAAATCCAAAATTACATCAATTTATTGCTAAATATCTTAAATTATATGACCCCTTGTTGTTCTTTTAAGATATTAATTCAAAAAAAAAATGTTAAAGGTAATTAATATGGCAAAATATAAAAATCCCAAAGATTATCCCGTAAAAAATATTACGCTAGAAGAACGAAATGAGTTAATTGAAATATCAGAGAGATATTTAAGTTATGATTCTTTATTTACGTGGAATGCAAATATAAACGGATTTATTATCCAATTACGCACAAACAATGCTCATTTGGATGATTTTTGGAGAGAAAATTGGTTCCCGGCTCCTAATGACCCAAATACTAGACCTCATGGGGTAATTTATGCAGTTTCAAATGTTTACGATACAGAACCATCAATAAATTATCATTCAGACTCAAAAATATGTGTTATAATCAATATTGAGTCATATAAAATAATAAGATCTATTGCTTTAGGAATGGTTTTAGATGACGCCGAACAAAAAGAACAACTTCAATTCATTAGGGGAGCACTAATTGATTTAGATGGAGTAGGTATTGTAATTATGGGGTTATCAGATTATGATATAGCAACACATACATTCCTGTTGCTCGAGATGAATCGTGCTAGAATTCATTCTAATGATTGGATATATGTTGAGCAATTAGGTGGTGAAAAAGGGAGAATTTCAACGTTAATTTCTGAAAGGAAATTTTTAATCCATAAAAATATTTCACAAATTAGTCAACGTTTAAGGCTATTATATGAAAAATGTAAAAAAGTAAACGACTATTTTATTTTAGATCCATTATGGATAGAAGGGAAAGAAAAATATATCAACACCACCAGAATTCGAGTAATATTTATTTTAGAATCCAATCCTAACGATGAAGAAGTCGTTAGAAGACTGACTAAAAAAGAATTTATTAATTCTTTAACCAATGCAAAAGAACCATTTTTAAATCCTCACATTTTAGTGAATTCTGCTAATCGAACTGATTTAGAATTTGAATTTTACAAAAATATTTATCAATATTCTGCAGTTTACTGGATAAATACATCAAAACCATTGTTTGAAATCCAAAAAACAATGAAAAATATTATCAATTCAAAAGAATATCTTCAAATGTTTGACGATTTTAAAGAAACCTTAAAAATGGAATTCAATGAAGTATTGCAAAAAATTAACCTTCAAAAAATTAAAGCTGCTATTTCCGAATTACCAAAACAAAAAAATGTTTCCCATCCAAGTCCTGAAGAAATTAAAAAAATGGCAGAAATCTATGGTCAAAAAACCAAGTTTGGAAATTATAATTTTGTATCTACAGTAAAAAATAGAAGTGCAGGATTAACTGTTTATATAGGATCAGAAGAAGTTTGGCAACGAAAATTGAATCCAAAACAAATTAAAATAATTAAGGATCTTCCAGACACAATTTCAGAAGTACTTGAATATATTAAAAAAGCCCCCTTAGTTATGACTACGCGAACAATGGGTAATAATCCATATTTTAATCCCAAATGCTCACTTTTCGTTTCAATTCATCGGAAGGAAATGATTCGTTTAGCCTATATGATGAATCAATCACTATTTGAAGTACGAGAGAATAGCGAACCAGAAATGGATATGATTTTTATACCAGAATGGCAAGAAAAGGACCGCCAGATTTTGGTCTTCCCAGAGATTGGAGTAACTTTTGTTTTAGGAACTGATTATTATGGAGAAGTAAAAAAAGGAATGTTAAGAAATGCAATGTGGTTTGCAAAGAAAAGAGGAATGTTAGGTTTACATGCAGGGGCAAAAATAATAAGAGCCAGAGATAATAAAACAGAGCAGTTCAAAAAATATAGTGTTCTTATATTTGGATTAACCGCAACAGGAAAAACCACTCATTCTTGCCACAATCATAATCTAGATGAAGAGAAAGGAGAAGGTATTGAAATTGTCCAAGATGATTTTGTAGCCTTACGAGAAGATGGTTCCGCAATTGGGACTGAAAGGGGATTTTTTTTGAAGACTGAAGGTCTAAATCCAGAAATTCAACCTCTAATTTATAATGCAATTACTGCTTCTGATGGTATATTTGAAAATGTATTAGTTGATTATAGGGGTAATGTGTTTTTTGAGGATGATACTCTTACTGGAAATGGTCGAGGAATTATGCAACGAGATAGATTTGGTAACTATAAAAGTAAAACTGTAAATCTTCCTCCTTTAAATGACGTTGATGGATTAATTATCTTTAATATTACCAGAAGAAATACAGTTGTTCCTATTGCTTCTAAATTAACATTAGAGCAGGGAGCAGCAGCTTTTCTGTTAGGAGAATCTATTGAAACATCAGGTAGTAATCCGGAAAGGGCAGGAGAATCCGTTAGGGTTGTTGGTACCAATCCATTTATTGTAGGAAATGAAGAAGAAGAGGCAAATATCTTCTATAATTTAATAAAACAACATGGGCAAAAAATACAATGTTATTTGTTAAATACGGGTGGCATTGGAGAAATTATGATAAAAAATGAAGATGGATCAAAAACGATAAAGAGAAAAGTGGACAGAGTAGCGATAAAGGAAATGGCATCAATAATTCGAGGAATAGTCAGAAATACTATTACGTGGAAGAAAGAATCTAATTTTGGAACTTTAATCCCAGAAAAAGTAGAAGCTGTTGAAATAGACAGATTTAATTTAGAAAAGTTTTATTCAGAGAAAGAAATTAAAAAGATGGTTAAGCAGCTTAAAAAAGAAAGAAAGGAATATATTGATCAATTTCCGAATTTGAATCCAGAAATTAAAAATGCATTCGATCTGGATTAAATATTAGGAATTTTTTATTCCATTTATTTTTATTATTTAAGCAAATGTAAAATTTAATTTCTTCGTAGATTCAAAAAAATGATAGAATTTTGAAGGGACTTATAATATTTTATGAGAAATAAAAGCTGATTTTTAAGGTTTATTTGATATTTTTTTAAGTTCTTCTTGATCCCTTGGTAAATCATACCAATCTAAGATTTCGTGAAGATTTACATTGAATATCCATGCTTTCTCACTATTAGCGATAGAATTTATTACTATTTTTTGGAGTTTGGTTAATTTATTGTTTTCATCATATGAATTTTCCCCAAATACTATTTGCAACATTGCCTCAACTAAGTTCAGTGAACTCAAAGCATCTACAGTATCTATTGAATCTGCGAGTATTGGTACAATTTCAAATTTATCTTCTTTATTAAGATCACTAATCGCGAGAGATGCATCCCCAATGACACTTCCATCTGCCCAATAAAGATTTTGATAATCGTTATCAATCTCTTTTGGATTTTTAATAGCTTTTAGAATGACTTTAATAACTTCATTATCTACATTTCCCTTCTGAATCCGCAATAAAGACAAAGCAGCACAATATTGAATTAGTCCTTTTTCCTCTTTTATTAGCGATGAGAGAATTTCGAGCTTATCGTCTTCTTGAGATAAGATTAATCCTAAGCCGATTATGATAGTCGCATTAATGGATTCATCTTTTTCGATTTTTAATCTATTAAATAGAACGTCCTTAGATTTATTAAGATCTTCTGGTGCTATAGCGAGAAGTATTGCTGCATATTCTCGAAATTCGGGAGTTTCGCTATTAATTAAGTCAGTATATATTTCAGAACCAGAGACTACTGCCATATAAGTATCATAAACATCTTTTAATTCTTTTTCTAATCTTTCTTCAAAATCGGGTTTTGCTCTTTCAGAAGCCAATAAACACATATGCTGATGTGCCTCAAGATAAGAACTCCCTGAAGCCAACCGAGGTAAGGCTTTTAATATCTTTGATTTCCACTTGAAATTTTTATCACCTACTAATTTAACTAGAAACGGCATGACTTTAGCGGTGGCCTCATATATAGTCCCTTGATGTTGGATCTGACACGAAAGTTCGCCGTACGCTAAATTAAAAACTTCTTGATTATCAGATGTAATCCCTTTAAGATATAATGGAAAATACTTACAAAATTCTGGCCAACAACAGTAAGTATTTTCCCAATCAATTTCATTAATACCTTTTAATACTTCTAGAGTTGGCATTCCTCTAATTTCTTCTACTATTTTAGCGTATTTTAAAAGTTCTTCCTCCTTTTTAGGTTGCAACATGAGTGGCGAAAGATCAGACTCAATGATTATATTACCTTGTTCATCATAAAATTTCCAGACTCCTGAGGGGTAATCATCCCATCCAGCTCCAAAATTTCCTTGGGAACTAATCTGACCATTTTTGTAAAAATAAGTATATTTGCTTTTATTTTTCTCTTTTTTAATACTACTTCTAAGTTCTCCAGTCTTATAATATTCAAGTTTGGTATTTCCTCCATCTTTTTTTTCTCTGTGTAATTCTCCAGTCTCGTAATATTCAAGCACGATTTTTCCTCCATCTTTTTCTTCTCTGCGGAGGTTTCCAGATTCAAAATAGTCACGTTTAATTATACAAATATCGTTATCGTAATCTTCTTCTCTCAATAAGTTGCCATCCTTATTCCACCATTTCCAAATACCTATTCGTTTACTAGTACTTCTGACTAAATTACCAATATGCCAAAAATTATCTTTAGACTTATATTCCGCATTTTCAGGAACATTTTTTGGTCTCTTTGGTATATTTTTTCCATAAAAATCTACCTCTTTCCCACTTTTAGTAAAATATTTTGATCGCATAACTATGCCTTTATTAAATTCTTGCTCTACTGACCATACATCCTCACCTAATTCAGGAGGAATTCCGGGTTCTCTTGAAGGCTTGATTTTACGATACCAAGTACATGAATACATGTCTCCATGTTTATATCTACCAATTGAAGCAATATCTCCATTATCATGGAATCTTTTATTGTTTCCATTGATGATGAAATCATCACCCTTATAATAACCTTCACATTCTCCGCATAAAACGCCGTCTGACCACCAAGATCGATATGTGCCTTGTTTTTTGTCACCCTTAACCAATAACACCCATTCATTCCATTTTTCAACCCAATATGCTTCCTCAGAAATATTTTTTGGTCGTTTAGGTGCTTTTTTCAAGATATGTCATTTCCTTTATTTTTTTAATAATTTTTTTGAAAATTCTAAAAATGTTTCTAAAAAATTCAGTAATAAGATTTTAAAATTAGGGTGTTTTATCCATTATAAAAAAAAATAGGTGAATATAATGAGTAAAGTTACACCAGGTCTTACCGCAAAGGAAGTTGCAGAGCTACATTATAAATTATTGGAAGAAAATAATCAAGAAGAATGGTTAAAAACTTTAGAAACGAGTCTTCGAAGCGGGATTAAAATTTATGGTTCTTCAGCTTATTTTTGGTGGAAGACGGGTCGAGAAACTGTTGATAAAATGAAAAATACTTATAAATTTAAAGAAGAGCGAATGAAATATCATTCCGAGACTAATGAGAGATTTTTTTTCCATCGCCTAACAAAGGATGGGCAGAAATCTGGATTTGGGCAAGTTCCTATCTCTGTGGTCAAGGACCGAAGAGACAATAATGAATGGCGTGTTGATGGTGCAAATTATTAATTGAAAAGACTAGATATATTATAATATATTATTATTTTTTTTTAATTTCCATTATTTTTATTTTTTGTTGAATTACGCAAATTAGATATATATTTTAGAACTATAGAGTTTAATAGAGGAAATTTTACTAAATAAAACTATTAACTTTGAAGATGAATTAAATGACTCAAATTACGGATAAAGTAAATATTTTTGAGGAATTGAAACGTATTGTTTCTGAAAATTATGTTTCAATGGACGATTATATACGATATACTTATTCACGAACTGTAGACCTTTTTCTAATAGGTAAGCCAGATTATGTAGTAAGACCGGGAACTCCCGAAGAAATCAGCGAAGTTTTACAGACAGCTAATAAATATAATCTCCCAATTTATCCAAGAGGTGGCGGAGCGGGGGAAATGGGAGGTGCCAAGCCTATTGGTGATGGAGGTATCGTCATGGATATGACCCGTATGAGAAAAATTCTTGATATTGATCTCGAAAATCATACAGTAACTGCGGAATGTGGAATTACTTGGGCTGAGTTAAATAATGAATTATTTAAAAAAGGTTTTTATACGGGCTGTATGGGACCAGGTTCGGGTCAAACTGCAGTTATAGGCGGATCTCTCTCACATAATTCTGTAGGTGGTGGTGGTGGAGCAAAATATGGGTCTTGTTGTAGAAATTGTATCGGATTAGAGGTTGTTTTACCTCAAGGGGATATTATCGAAGTTGGTTCTAGAGTTAATAAATATGTTGAAAAGCCCTTCAGTAAGTGGGGATATGGTCCCGATTTTTGCGGTCTATTCCTAGGAGATAATGGCATTTTTGGAGTTAAAACCAAAGCAACACTTAAAATACATCCTAAACCACCTTTTAGAGATTATTGGACTTTTAAATTAAAGGGAAATACAGCTAAAAGGTGTGCTAATATAATGTTAGAGTGGAGAAGTAAAGGAGAATTAGGGCTATATGATGCAAACTATGTTCCAGAAGCTTTATCTTTAGCAATTCAAATTGAGAAAAATTGGCCAAACTGGAATGGTGTAAAGGGAGCTCTTTTTTATTCGACTGAAGCTTTTACAGAGAAAGAATTGGAGGGCAATGTTGAAATTCTAAACCAAATAGTTGAAAAAAATAAGGGCAAATCATTAGGAAGAGAAATAAAAGACGGAAATGTGGCTAAATGGCATTATGAAGAGCAAGGACATTGGCAATTATATCATAATCTTTGGGGAATATTTGGTTTCGCACATCCGGTTACTACAGAATGTATTTGTCCAATCAAACAAATGCCTTCGATGGTGGCAGCTATTGATAATTGGGCGGCAGAAAATGGGGATAAATTCAAGAAATTAGTTGATACGATAATTAAAGCTGTCGTTACGGAACAAGATACTGAGTCAATATTAAAGCTAACAGATTTCTTAGGTTCTTCTGCAGGCAGTGGTGAAATGCCTATGGCTGGAGAGAATAATATTGAGGTTACAGGCGGATTTTTAACTGTTGATGTTCCTGAAGCTCGCGATCTCACTCTTGAATTATGGAAAGATATGTTTAGATTAGTTATACAAAAGGGATGCTTATTATATATGACTGGGGAAATCGGATCTCAATCTTTGTTAGAATATGGTGCGTTTAGACCAGAGTTTTACAATTTCTTTAAGGCGATTAAAAAGACACTCGACCCAAAAATGATACTAAGTAGGGGAAAATACAATTTTTATGAGGAGGTCATGAAATAATGGAACGTACAAAAGCAATTAGAAATGAAATTATGTGTTGTATGAATTGTGGAGACTGTCGTATTGCATTTCGGACTGCTATTGAAAGATTCAAAGTATGTCCAATACGTGAAGTTCATCCTAGCGCATTTGAACCCTTTTTCTCCCGTGGGAAAATGAATTTAGCTAAAGGTTTATTACGAGGAGACCTAAAACCAAGTAAAGAATTGGCAGATATTTTCTACCAATGCACCTCATGCGGTTCGTGCCGTGAAGTTTGTCATCAATCTCACAATCCATATATTCAAAATAATGTTTGTAAATATCTAGACCACATCAAAGTCTGGGAGGCTGTTCGAGCAGATTTAGTTGATGCAGGTTATGCCCCCTTACCGCGACATGATGAAATTACCAAATGGATGGAAAAAGAACATAATCCATACATGGAAAAACATGAAGACCGAATTAAATGGTTAGAAGGTAAAAAACTTCCTGAAAAAGCTGATGTTGTTTTCTTTATGGGCTGCACCGAACCATATCGAATTCCTGAAATTCTAAAAGCAATTGTAAAAATATTAGAAAAAGCGGGAGTTGAATTTACTATTTTGCATCCAGATGAATATTGTTGTGGAAGTGTCGGCTTTCGTGTGGGTATGAGGAAAATTGCTGAAGAATTAGCCAAGCATAACTTCGAAGCCATTAAAAAATCAGGTGCCAAAACTGTAATGACGCATTGTGCGGGATGTTACCGAACTTTAAAAGAAGATTATAAGGATTTATTTGGTGAATTGCCTTATGAAGTTGTCCATGCATCAGCATTTATTTTAGATTTAATAAAAAGTGGTAAATTAAAATTGACAAAGCCAATAGAAAAAACTGTAACATATCATGATCCATGCCATTTGGGACGACATACGGGACTTTATGAAGCGCCTAGAGATATTTTAAGGAGTATTCCTGGATTAAATCTCGTTGAAATGGAGCGTCATCATCAACATGCTTGGTGTTGTGGTGCAGGAGGTGGTGTTAAATCTCAATATCCAGAATTAGCAAATAAAATAGCCGAAGATAGGATAGAAGAAGCCGAACGTACAGGAGCGAAAATTTTAACAACTATGTGTCCATTTTGTGGTAGAAATTTCAAGGACGCTATAGAAGCAAGAAAAACTTTCATAGATTTTAAAGATATTTTAGAGCTTGTTATAGAATCGATAGAATAAATATGGATTAAATGAGTTAGAATATGATTGGCTTTTCTTTTTATTTTGATAGTTGATAAGTTTTACCAGTTTCAATCATGGCTTGAAAGTTCTCATATTTACAGTTTGGGGGAACTTGACAACCAGAGCTCAGAATATGTCCTCCATCAACACCTAATTTATCAATTAGTTTTTTGCAGTAATCTGCAACATCTTTCGGTGTTCCTAAAGATAGAAGAGTAGGATGAACATCACTCATAATACAAAGATGATTCTCCAAGACTTTTTTTGCAGTAAAGATGTCTGTAAGACCATCGAAATCAAGGATAGCAGAGCCTTTGGGGAGCTCTTTAAAATAAGGGACATTTTTATCCCAACATTGATCTAGATGAAACCAAGGAATAATTCCTTCAGGATGCCATGCATCGATCAATTTTTTGGTATATGGCCACCAAAAACGCTCAAATATTTTTAGGGGATAGAAGAATGCCTCTGCTCGTTCTTCTGGAATAAGTACAAATTTAAAACCAGTTCTTTTACTAGCTTTTATCCCTTCCTCAATGTAATCATCCATCATTACCTCTAAGGCAGGTTCAACCATTTCAGGGCGATAATAGAGATCTTCTGTAAATTTGATTAATGATCGACTGAGTGATAGAACGAAAAAGGGATGGTTGAATGTTATTGATAAGTTAAGACCAACTTTCCTTTTATTCCACTCAATTTGTGCCTTAGTTGCCTCCTTCAGGAAATTTATTTTTGCATTTCGAAACTCTTCTGGGGTTTTAAAGTCCGAAATTCGAAATATAAATTCTTCTTTAATGAACTTTTTCCACCCCATATCTGCTATTTTCTTGTAATCATCATATTTTAACCATTCTTTCTCATCAAATTGGAGTTGATAATCGTTAGGTAAATGTTTACCTGGGACTTTGACTTTAAGACCTTCTGAATAATAATTAATTTCTGTTAAAGGAACTACATTATATCCATCCCAACCACCAAGATCGTCAAATACTTTAATTATAGCGTTTACTCCTTTTTCTAAATCACTATGTAAATCCCCTAGTTCCATACCTAAGAAAGTTGCCGCTGCAGGTATACCAAGTATAGGAGCAACGGGGACACGATCGGGTTTTTCTAGATTAACGGCTGATAAAACTCTTTCCTTAGGAGTCATCGTTTCTTCTTTAACCATGAATTAAATCTCCTCTCTAACTTAATTTTTCTATTATTTAAGCAATATAAAATACAATAAAATAAAGAAAAAAAATATAGAATTTAGGTTTATTTTGATAACTGATAGGTTTTACCCGTTTCAATCATGGCTTTAAAATTCTCATATTTACAATTAGGGGGAACTTGGCAACCAGAGCCTAAAAGATGTCCTCCATCAACCCCCAGTTTATCAATTAGTTTTTTACAGTAATCTGCAACGTCTTTTGGTGTTCCTAAAGATAGAAGTGTGGGATGAACATCACTCATAATACATAGATGATTCTCCAGAACTTTTTTTGCAGCAAAAATATCTGTAAGACCATCGAAATCAAGGATAGCAGAGCCTTTGGGGAGCTCTTTAAAATACGGGATATTTTTGTCCCAACATTGATCAAGATGAAACCAAGGAATAATACCTTTAGGATGCCATGCATCAATCAATTTTTTTGTATATGGCCACCAAAAACGCTCAAATATTTTTAGGGGATAGAAAAATGCCTCTGCTCGTTCTTCCGGAATAAACACAAATTTATTGCCAGTTCTTTTGCTAGTTTTTATCCCTTCCTCAATATACTCATCCATCATAACCTCTAAGGCAGGTTCAACCATTTCAGGGCGATAATAGAGATCTTCTGTAAACTTAATTAATGATCGACTGAGCGATAGAATGAAAAAGGGATGGTTGAATGTTGTTGCTAAGTTAAGACCTATTTTCCTTTTATTCCACTTAATTTGTGCCTTAAATGCTATACTCAAAAAATCTGCTTTTGCCTTGCGAAACTCTTCTGGGGTTTTAAAGTCTGAGATTCGAAATATAAATTCTTCTTTAATGAACTTTTTCCACCCCATATCTGCTATTTTCTTGTAGTCTTCGTATTTTAACCATTCTTTCTCATCAAATTGGAGTTGGTAATTATTAGGCAGATGCTTACCGGGAACTTTGACTTTAAGTCCTCCTGAATTATAATTAATTTCTGTCAAAGGAACCATATTATATCCATCCCAACCTCCAAGATCATCAAATACCTTAATTATAGCATCTATTCCTTTTTCTAAATCGCTATGCAAATCGCCTAATTCCAAATTCAAGAAAGTTGCTGCTGCTGGTATATCAAATAAAGGAACAATAGGAACACGATCGGGTTTTTCTAGATTAACTGCTGAAAGGACTCTTTCTTTGGGAGTCATTGTTTCTTCTTTAACCATAGATTTGTTCTCCTTTTAAACTTGTACTTTAATTTTTTTATTTTCTAAGCAATATTTCACTCCTTCCATAGCATCAATAGTCTGAAAATCCGCTTTAATATAATCTTTTACGAGAGGTGTGGTTATACCTCCACCCACCATTATTTTAAATTGATCTCTAATACCAGCTTTTTCCAGTTGCTCTACGGCTTCCTTCATTGGTTCAAAAGTCGGAGTTATAAGTGCGGAGAAACCAATAAAATCGGGTTTGAATTCTTTCACTTTATCAATAATTAATTGAGGTTCAACATCCACTCCTAAATCAAGAACGTCAAATCCTTCTGTAGTTAGAAGTGTTGCGAAGATGTTTTTGCCAATATCATGAATATCACCTTTCAGAGTAGCAAGTAATACTTTACCTTTATCTGCTTTCTGTTTTCCCTTAGTTAAATATGGTTTAATAATTGACATTGCTTCTTTAAAGATTTCTCCAGATAAAATTAATTCAGCCAGAAAATATTCATTATTTTTAAATTTTTCACCAACGATTGTCATACCTTGCTTACATTCATCGATTAAAATAAGTGGATCTTCCCCCTTATTAAGGCGCTCTTCAAGTTCTTTGAGTACTTTATCTTTTTCGAGTTCAACTATATTATTTTGTAAGTTAGACATGATATTTCATTTTTTATGGTCATTTTAATGATCATTAATGATCAGCGATCAGTGAAAATCTTTTAAATAATCTGATCAATTAATAGTTAGAAACTAGATAGTCAATGATCATTTTTTGTTTTTAAATATTTTTATTTAAATTAATATTTCTGGAAACTCAACTGAAAAAAGGTATTAATAAAGAGGTTCGATTTAAATGAGCAGTCAAAATGGCTTAAATAATGTTGAAAAAAAATATTTCAAGAAAGTAAGTAAAAGAAATATAAGAATCGAGATTTTAGAGTTGTTAAAAATTTTTAAATTTGGACTTAACATCTCTCAAATAGCTAAAGAGTTGAAAATAAGTAGAAACACGGTAAAAAAATATTTAGCGATTCTAGAAAAAGAATCATTAATAAAAGTGACAGAAATAGGGCGATCTAGAATATGTATGTTACAAAAAATAATTCAAAAAAGTAAAATGGACAAATTACAAGATTATTTTAATGATTATATCAGGGCTTTTTATAAGGCATTTGATAAAATAGTCTCACCTCTTTCTTCTAACTTAAATGATTTAATTAAAAATATCGGGATAGAAATGAGTAATAACATTATTTGGCCCAAGATCGAAATATCAAAAGATGGAAAAATTGCATTAGACCAGATTGCTTCAGTTGCATTACAACATCTGGAGTTTATAAATGAGTTTGGGAATTATATTAAAGCAGAAAGTGTTCCCACACTTGATGATAATACTAAAAATTCTATACTTCTACGAGTAGAATTTATTGGTTTTAATTTTGGATCTACAGATTTCTATTATCATTTAACTGCGGGTTTTTATGAAAAAAAACTTCAAGATAATTTTGGTAAAAAAATATACTTTAACGTTCATAAAATTGAAAGAAAGATTCCTTGTTGTTATTTTAAATTAGGTATTCATGAGTAATTTATTCAAATTATGAATTTAACCATAAAGAATTGAGTAATGAATTTGATGTTTATGTTTTTATCTTAATTAAAATAATACGCTAAGGATAATAGCAACTATTATAATGAAGAAAAACCAAAAAGTAATAATTGTTTTGAGTCTTCGCCTTAGCTTTATTTGTCTAATAGCTTCTTTATGTTTCTTTTCTGCATACATTCGATACGAGACTTCTACTGAAGTTCGGCTAGCGCGGCGGAGTGTTCTTCTACTTGATCTTCTCAATAAGCGCCGAGTTCTTCCCCAGTAGGGGCTTTCTTGATCCCTTCCAGTATATTTTGTCAAATAGAATTTCCTCTATCTTTCTTCAACGTCTTCTTTTTCTATTAAGACATCACCAATTGTGCATACACCTAATAAAGTTCCGTCTTTATTAATTATTGGAACTATCTCACTATCATTTTCCATCATATAACTTAAAACTTCGTCTCTAGTCGCAAATTCATCAAAGGCTTTGACCTTTCGTGCAATACTAGAAATTTTTATTTCCTTCGGATTTTTTTCTTCAGCAACAATTTTTAAAATTATATCAACTGCAGAAATTATTCCAATAGGTTTATTATAATCATCAATTAAGATTAAATCAGGTACATCTTTTTCTTTCATAATTTTAGCTGCTTCTAACACTGATTCGTTTTTTACTGTAGCAAAATCATCATATATTTCTAAATCCCCGACTTTCATTTTATCTACCTCTAAAAATATCATTAATCTGATCTTATAATTAATATAAAGATATTTTAATCAATTGGGGGGTATTTATTTTGAATAACATCCCTTCCTTCTTCAATATATTTCTCATAACATGCTTCACTGCAAAAAATATAGCTTACATGGATATGTTTAAAATGGCTTGTTTCCCCAGGCAATTTTCTGTCTATCCTTGTCCTATAAATTCGGTATTTTTTTTCTTCGGGTTTAAAATCTTTTAGTTCTTTATTACATACCGAACATCTTATGATTTCATCTGTATTTTTCATTTTATTCAATCAGAATTATATGTAAATTGAGTATTTTACTAATCTAATAAGTAATCATTTGGTAAAAATTATTAATAGTAATTAAATTTTTACATAATTACAAATTTTTTAAATATTAATTCAAAGAAATTAAATGGTAAGAATTGAAGAAAATAGAACAATTTCGAGGTAAGTATTTCTTTCTTTCCAATTTTAGCAGGATTCCTGTGACTTTAGATAATATAACTTATCCTACTTCAGAGCATGCTTATCAAGCATATAAAACAGAAAACTTAGGTGAAAGAAAAAAAATCTCCCATTTAACTACTCCTGCAAAGGCTAAAAAGTATGGTAATAAATTAGAACTGCGAAAAGATTGGAATTCAATTAAGTTAGGAATTATGGAAAATATTATTCGCCAGAAATTTTTACAAAATCTAAATTATTTAAAGAAATTAATAGAAACTGGGAATACGGAATTAATAGAAGGAAATACTTGGAAAGATACTTATTGGGGAGTATATAAAAGCAAAGGATTAAATCATCTTGGTAAAATACTCATGAAGATTAGAGACGAATTAAAGGATCATGAAGTGCCCTAAGTTAATACAGAATTATTTTATAGAAAGAATTGAAATTAATTCGGTAATATCGTTTACTTTTTCTAAGTTTTGAACCATTTTTACAACTTTATTTATTTGTTCATCAGGCATTGTTATGTATTTTGCTTCTTGCTTGAATTTATTTTCTATTGGATATGGGTTTCCTGGCGTTCCAAGAGGTTCTTCTTGTTTTGCTTTATATTTCTTCCCATCCTTCATTTTAATAACAACTTTGCCTCCAAAATACATTCTAAATTTTTCTGCATCAGTGCTTTTTAATTTTAAATCCTCAATTCCGCTTCCAGATAACCCAGAAGCAATACCAGCTGTTTTTGCTGTAAGTCCTATATCCATCGATAACTGAACTTTTTTAGATAATTCTTGGATTTCGGGGTCTGTAATTCGCTCTTCTGTAAATTGATCAGGAGTTAATTTTTTGTCAATAAGTATAACAGCTACATTATAAGGTATGGAAAAATTCAGTGCTGTATGAGATTTAGTTCTTTTTATTTCTTCTAAATTTGTGAATGGTCTAGATAAATCATCCATTGTTGGCATTAGGATCGTTCCGGAAACATCTATTTTTTCAATTTCATGATAATCTAGACCTGGATTTTTCTGAAGGATTTCAAGTAAACAATCTGCGACAGGGTCTAGGTAGGCACAGCCAGGGTAGATTTTATAACAAATTGTTTCTGTTACCCAAAATTCTCCTAAGGAAACATCTATAAAATTAGTTAGAGGAACATCTGCATTAAAATTACACCATCCAACTGGATTTTCAAAAATATCCAAAGCACCTGTAAACCCATCTTTAGCAAGGTATGCAGAATGGATCCCTATTTTTGCTGGGACTGCAGCTGTTAGAAGTTTTGCCATTGGACCCATAAATCCACGATATGTACAAGTGGTAGGAATAGCATATGCGATACCAAGAGAATTTGCAATCTGATCTTCTGTTGAACCTAAAATTCTTCCAGCTATACATGCTGAGCTTGCTAAATGAATAAAGCTTAAAGTTTGCCCATTCAAAGGTCCAATAATGACCGAAGCTCCAACTCTTCCAGCAATTTCATTGCCTATAAGAACATTTGTTATTAATTCCTTTCCACTAATCTTGTATTTTTCACCAAGGGCTAATGAGACATTTACAGCAGATACACCAGTATGTCCTGCATATAAATAATCAACATAATCAAGAGCAATAGTTGACGCAGCATTTATGTAAACAGCATTTTCCAAGGATGTTTTATCTCCAGATGGAAATATTGTAACATCTTTTCCACCATTAAAGTTCTCAAGTGTACATTTTCTAAGGATTTTAGCGGCTAAAGTTTGTGATCCTGCGTACATCCCACCTAAAACACCTAAGATTTCATCTTTCGCTTTTTTAATCACTGTATCTGGTATTTTATTAAATGATAAATTTTTAACAAATTTCCCTATATTTTGAGCTTTTGTATCCAAATTCATCCCTCTATTTAAATTTTAAAATTTTTAATGAAATTAGACTCGAAAGTAAAATTGAAAACATCATTGCATTCATCCAATTTGCTCTTAAATTACTAATTTTTGCTACCCCAGAAACAACATTATATATTAAAGTTTCTTCACCTGTAAAGACTCGAATCCACATATCTTTTTGAGATTTTATACTAAAATTAATAGCTGGATTTTTTTCAGTTGATATCTCTTGCTTATCTTGACTAATTACCAGAGAAAGATAAGGTGTTTTCTTCTCATCCGTAATTTCCAAGTTTGTAGCAACACTTAAATTTAAAGCGTTTAATAAATCTGTTCCCCCAAATTCAGAAAGTCTCTCAAAAATTAGACCTATCCTTTGAGCTAGAACTTGAAAATATTCGATTATTTCAGTCATAAAATCCTAACCAATTAATAATTTATTTTTTAATTTTATTTGCTATATCTTATTAAAAAATTTCGCTTATATTTACTAATATAAATCATAATTAAATCCAAAAAAGTTTTTATTTTGCCTTTCTAAATTTAGTGAAAGAAATAGATAAATTATAATTATATCACAATTTTAATAATATGAGTAAATTAAGTGTGAAAGAAAAATTCAGAACTAACAAGTGAAATATAGTAAAAAATCAAGTTTCTAATATTTATAATGAGTTAGATAAAATAGGTGAAATAAATGGCATATAATGTGGGCAAAAAGATGTTGAACATGTTTTTAAATGAATTTCTACGAAAACAAGGAAATAGTATAGGAGCAGTGGAAAAATATTTCAATAAAATACAAAATAATGAAAAAAGTGACTTAGAAAGGAAAATTTCAGATTCTGAATCTAGAATTAATTCGAACATGAAAGATATTGAGCGAATTAAAAAGGATATAAAAACGTCAAAAGATAAAAAGAAGGATAAAGAAAAAGAATTGAACCGGAAACAAGACCTTGTTAATGAACTTAAAAATAAGATTAAAGAATATAGTAAAACTATAAGTAAATTGCCGGGAAATGCTAAAGATAAAGTTAATGAAGTAAGAAGCATATTAAAAGAATTTTATAAGTTATCAACTGCTTTTTCTAAAATTTCAACAGGAAAAATAGATATCGATAAGATTATGAAGACGGGTGATGATCATTTTAATTACGTAATGAGGCTGAATAATCTAATACCATTTGGTGAATTTATAAGAGATTCGAAATTAGAATTTAAAATAAGTCGCCCTAGAAAAGAGGTTAAAATCGCTGGTTATAACCAATATATAGCATATTTTTTAGAAACAATATTATATTACATATTAGAAACAGTAGAAGAAGAAAAATTATATAAAATTAAAGAGGAATTTGCAGAGAAAGCATTAAGTTATGCTAAAGGCATAATAAAATATGCCAAAGCTGCAAAAAGTACCGATATTGATTATTTCACAGCTTTAGAAAAGTTATGTGAGAGTGAATATATTTCAGCACTAGCACACCAAGAATTTAGTAATTTTAATTTAGAAAATGCTACAAGTTATTTTTTAGGGGCCAGAAATTTATTAAAAGAATTGAATAATTTAGGAAAAAATATTGATACATTAATTTCGGAAAAAATAAATATATTAGAAGCTTGGGCTTCTGATGCTTATCATTTGATATATTTATTTAATTCTTATAACCGCTGGGCAAATGTTGCGAATTCTGAAAATCCAGAAATAAAAGAAATTGCACAAATTACGAAGGATAAAGTTGAAGATTTTATTACAAGCCAATATGGCTTCCCAGAAGAGAATAAAATTGAAGAAATCATTAAAAAAATTAAATGGATTGCACCATCTACACCTATCAAATTGGAGAAGATAGGACCCACTCATTAAATTTATTTATATGCAGAAATTTCGCATCTACTCAAGTTTTATATGTTGATGTTAGAGTAAAGGTGTTTTAATTGTCAAAAAATAATGAAGAAGAAAATGAAAAATCTGATGTGCATGTAATAGAAAAGAAAACAAAATCTTTATATTGGCTTAGATTGGGTTTTTTTAGCTTTGTATTTTTGGTTTTTTTCTTTTTTACAGCATTAGTCCTTAATATTTTACCCACAAACGACTTTTATCAAACTTTCATTGATATAATTAGAGAGATTCTAATTTTACCTTTAGGACAAACATATTCTTTAGCAGTACCTCAAGAATTATGGCATAATGAAGCAGTATATATTACTTCGGCAATAATTTTAATGTTTTTCACCATAGGACTTCTTTGTGCAAATGAAGGATTTAAGAATTTCCTCTTTGAAGGATCTTTAAAAAAATGTGCGATTGTTCAAATTCTGTTCTTTTTTTTATTTCTAATTGGCTTTTTAAGACTTTTTGTAGTCATGCCTAAGTATTTTGTTATTAATTTACCTAATGGTGAATATAAGATTCTGACTCCAGTTTTTATTCTAATAGCAGCAACAATAACTTGGCTTATTTTTCAAACATTTGCATTATTCAGACAATCTCGAAGCTCTGCTTCATCAGCTGAGGGATTTTTTTTAAAACATGATAACATAGCTACCTATTCTCTTGTAGTTACTTCGACTTTCTGGGGTTTAATTATAATCGGAGGTTTTGGTTATGGCTATTATATCTTTATAAACATAGCTAGTACTTTTGGTGTTGAAACTGACCTTTGGAAAATAATATCCTTAATCATTGGTGGTGCTGTTGTAGTTTCTTGTCTTGTTGCATTTTTCCTTTCAATATTTTCTAGAACTGAAAAACGTCAACGTATGTACGATAATTTTGCCATAATGGCTACAAATATTTCACTATGGCCTTATATTTTATTAAATTTGGCAATTTATTTTTTCCTAACTTCATCTGGAGTTGCCGGAGGAGGTGCTGGAGCAGGTAGAGTTCTTTCTATTACAGATTTAGCGATTTCTGTTGTTACTTTAATAATAAGTATGAGGGGACTTGGTTCAAAAACTGAGTGGAAATTTGGACCTCTTAAACGTGAAAGTTTTATATTGACTATTTATAGTGCTATTGCGGGTCAATATGGAATTCGATATTTAATATTCAGACAACAGCTTATTCCAATAAATATATCAGATTATTTTTCAGTCTTTATTTTAAATGAATTATTAGTCGTTCCGAAGCTAATAGATCCAGGACTTTTTTGGTTTTATATAGGTCTATTTTATATCGACTTAAACCCCTTTTTTAATACTTATATAATTGATCCACGAATTGAGTTCCTTATAAACATGGGTAATCTTATTACTTCTTTTGCAGTTATAGCTCTCTTAATCGGTGCTTTAGTAATGTATGCAACCCATAAAGAAAAATTTGGTGAGATTTTTAGAATCCACGATGTTGGAGCCAAAGAGGGAAGAATTACTGCAGATTTTATCTATGATTTTATGAAGGAAGAGTTTATAAGACGAAATAAACCCTTTCCAATATACGAAATTCAAGAAATTTTGGCTAAATCTCTTGAGTTGGATGTTAATATGACATTAAGACTTATTAATAAATCGGATTTAAGACATAAGGATTTCAATATAGATGGAAAGAAAAAGAGATATGTGTATTTCGATTAAATAAATTATTTTAAAACTAAATTTTGGATGAAATCTTGGATTTTTAGATCCTCTAAAGATTCTACTACATTTGAGATTTCTTTGATTTGATTATCAGACATGCCGATATACCTAGCTTCTTGAGCCATTTTTTTATTTAAGTCATATTTTTCTCCACCTGCTGCTCCAATAGGTATATCTTGTTTTGCAGAGTAACTTGAACCATCTTTCATTTTTACCTTAATTTTACATCCACAATACATTTTCCAATTTTTTAGATCCAACTTCCCTATCCCCTCTCGCATCAATTTCCAATCAATGGTTTGTGCACTCTTCATGGAATAGCCTAAATCTGGTTTAACTTCTATTTTTTTAATAAGTTTGTGAACATCAGGATTAGTAATCTTATCCATAGTTAATTGGGCTGGTGTTAATTTTTTTTCTATCAATATAATAGCAACATTATAAGGTAAGTAAAAATTGAGTGCCACTGCACTTTGAGTTTTTTTCAATTCAGATATATCAACGAAAGGGCGACTCATATCATCCATCATTGTGCTCAAGATAGAAGCATTGACTATGATTTTATCGATATCCCTATAATCCAGTTCGGAATCAGTTCTCTCTCGATATTTTTGAAGAATTTTTAATGTAACATCAGCTGAAGAGTCAACATAAGCACATCCGGGATAAATCTTGAATGTCATTGTCTCTGTCAGCCAACCTGTTCCTAAATCACTATCTAGAATAGAAAGAATAGGTTCATCACCAAAAAAATTTAAAAATCCTTGTGGGTCTTCAAAAATATTAGTAGCACCAGTAAAACCACTTTTTGCAAGGTATGCAGCTTGTGCACCGACTTGAGCAGGAATAGAAGAGCTTAAAAGTTTGGATTGGGGACCAAAAAAACCTCTAGGTATTGTAGTAGGGACTTGATAAAGAGATATACCAATTGCATTTGTAAGCTGCTCTTTGTTTAAGCCTATAATGCGTCCAGCTATACAAGCTGCACCGATAGAATGAATAAATGTTTGTTGTTGACCTTCTCCTGGTGGGTAAATAGCCATTCCAACCCTACCCTCGATTTCATTCCCTATAACTACTGCAGTTAAGTATTCTTTTCCAGAAATATTATATTTTTCTCCAAATGCCAGGGGAACTGAGTAGGTAGTAGTTCCTGCATGGATAGTACCTAGATAATCATCATAATCTAGTGCCATTGATAGGCCTGCATTTGCATAGAACGCATTTATTACATCAGTCCTTACTCCTGAAGGTATAATAGTGGCTTCTTCCTTCGAACCGAATGATTCAATAGTTTTAACTAGGTTTTTTCCGCCGATGGTAGTAGATCCCGCAAATGCTGCCCCAAACATACCTAGAATTTGTTGCTTTGCGATTTTAATTATTCTATCAGGAATATCATCATATTTTAGATTTAAAACCCAATCAGCTATATTTTCACTTTTTGTCAAAAAATCACCCTATAATTTAATCTTCATATTTAAAAGAAAAGATATTAATCCGGAAAGTAGAAAAATATTAAACCTATTACTACGATATTTATTTGCTTTTAATCGAGCTGAAGTATATGCCCCAAATAGGGAAATTTTACCATCAAATATTTCATTCCATGTATTGACATCTGAAGAAATTGTCATAATCGCAAACGGACTTTTTCCTTTCTCTAATTTACTACCAGAAGGAGATAGGATTAAATAATAAGGTTCCATTTCTGGAATTTCTAAATTGATAATCATGTTTAAATTGAGAACATCAGGGGCTTCTTCTCCTACAGATGAAGAGATCATAGATTTAATTTGTTCAATTTTTGAAGCTAAAGTATTAAACCTCTCAATTAAAGCCATTTTAAAAAACCCATTTGATCTTTTTCATATTTTAATTTTCTTAAATTCATTAAATAAATATATTTTATATTCATAAAATATATTAGTTACTTGAGAAAAAAGTAGGTAAATAAAAAAATGGGCTACTATGACATAATGGCTAGTAGAATGATGCTTAATACATTATTGTACACCATTTCTGAATTGAGTAAAATAAATGAGAGAATAAAATCTATGAATAAAGACCAAAAAATGATAATTAAGGTTGAAATTGGAAGAGGTGGACCAACAGAATATTTGAATATTAACAATGATATAATAACTTTTGAAAGAGATAAAGTATATCCTAATTATGATGCGTATATTAGTTTTAATAATCCTTTAGAATTCTTGAAACTCTTAAAAAACTTAAAAATTAATTTAGAGCAACTAAAAGCTGAAGGGAAAATAAAGTTAGGAGGACCACCTAATTTTCAAAAAAATTGCGAAGAAATCATCAATATTGCTCTGCCATATTACAACGATGAATTAGGAGAAGATATTTCCCCGGAGGATGAGCTTCTTCAAGTTAAATTTATCCTTTTCGCTCTTATGGCAGGATTTCAAGAAATTGCCGAAGAAGATGAAAATGTTCGTGAAGAAATTAAAGGAATAAACGTTAGCATTAAAGTAAAAATAGTTGATGGTCCACAATGCTTTTTGTTATTTCAAAATGGGACATTTAGAGGATGTATGGATGGGGAAGGGGTGAAGCCGACTGTAGTTATTAAATTAAAGGATCTTGAGACCGCTAGAGCCTTGCTTACTGGGAAGGGGGATGCAGCCAAGTCTTTTATGAGGGGTGATATCTTAATAGAAGGGGAAACTAAACATGCAATGAAATTAGTTAATATAAATGAGCTTTTAACTGATTATTTGGATTATATTAAAGCAAAAACAAAAAAGTAATGAAAATTTACTTTTATTAACTAAAGAATTTTAACATCTATAAAAACATATATTAAAATCCATTTATTTTTATTAATTCGTGATTTAATTATCATGAGACCCGTTAAATTTCACGATTATAATAAAAGATAAATCAGAAAAAATTAGAAAAATCTGGTATATTTTAAAAAATAATGATTTTGGAGCGTATAAAGGAATTATAATAAAGAATAGATTCCTTAATTTGAGATGATTAATTTGAGCCACGAATTAATTGTCATTGGAGCTAGCGGGATACCAATTTACACAGTTAAAATTGATCCAGAATCATTATTAAGATCTGGTTTTTATAAGGCTATTTATGATTTCGGAAGGCAACAAGATTCATGTCTTAGTCGGATTGAATTTTTAAACGGAAGATGTGCTTATTGCAATTATTATGAAGATAAAGATTTGCTTTTTTTTATAACAATCGATGTTTATCATTTTAAAGAAGGCATAATGCTTAAGATAGAAAGATTATACAACCAAATATTCAGAGATATGGAACAGCCAGAAGGTGAAATCACACCATCTGAAGAATTAATTGAAAACGTAGAATATATCTTAAGGGAGAAGTTTATTAGAGAACAAATCTTAGCAAAGCAAGATAGTATAAGAGAAGTAATTCAAGAAATACTACAGAGCCCAGAAATTAAAGCTGTTTCTATTCATACTTTAGATAATACTCCTATTATTTTTGCAGGTTCAAATATTGATTTAATAATAAAATGGTTAGTAAAATGGAATTTAGCTCACCCTCCCGCTCCTTATGAATTTGAGTTTGGTAACTATCTTGATGATAAGACCCTACAAGGAATTATAATGAATTCGGGGATTAGCCTTAAAAACGATAAGAATTTCATTCTTTATTATATTTTTGGAGAATCGGCTAATCTTGGGTTTCATATGGACTGGTTATCAGCCAAATTGAATAAAATCATAGGTTAATTATCAGATCGATTTTGGTATTAATAAAATGAACAATAAACAACCCTTAGGGAAAATCGAGAAAAAAAAGCTTGAAAAAATCAAAGGTCGTAGGGTTGTTGAGGTTCCATTATTATTTAAAGTTAATTATCCCTATTTATCAGAAGAAATTAATGAAGAATATTCAAAAAAATTAAGAGAATATGCTGAAAATTTACAGCAGTGGATAAAGAAATTCAAATTAGATATCGGAAAAATTGATAAAATTTATCTTCAAGCTCTTAGCGAAGAAATTATTGATGATTTAGATAGACTAGATTATATTAAAAATAAAGGGAATATTTATAGTGAAATTATAAAAAATTTGATTGAAAATGGTGCAAAACCACAAATAACGGAAAATTCAGAACTTGTTCACGAGTCTATGGCTTGGCTATCGAGAATCTTGGGTCCTGACGCTCTTGAGGTGGATTTTCAGTTATTTCTTGATACAATTAAAGATCGTGATGCATTTATTGTTAAAAGGATAGAAGAAACTCTTAAAGAAGGCGAAACAGCTTTATTATTAATAGGGATTGAACATTCTTTTACATTCCCAAAGGATATCGAATATATAAAATTTCGACCTCCTATGGTCGATGAAATTATTAAATTAATAAGATTTAAACCTTAGAGTTATAAATTGTTTTAAAAATATTTAAAAAAACAGGAAATAAAATAAAAAAAGAATAATTAATTCATTAAGTTTTTCTTAAGTCATAAGCTTCTTTTTAATTTTTTGAACAATATCATTGAATGCTTTGGCAGCTTCAGCGTCAGAATGCTTTACTATATAAGGTTCACCCTTGTCTTCTTCTACTCTGATCAGAGGATCAATTGGAATTGCACCTAAAAAGGGAACATCAAAGTCTTTAGCAGCTTTTAATCCACCACCTTCACCAAATAAGTCAATCTTTTCACCGCATTTAGGACATGTAAATCCACTCATATTTTCAATAATGCCGAGGACAGGAGTATTCAATTGTTTAGCCATATTGATCGCTTTTCGGGAATCTAATAATGCGACATCCTGTGGTGTAGTGACTATGATTACTTGTGCTCCTTTTATTAGCTGAAGGACAGAGAGTGGTTCATCTGAAGTTCCAGGGGGATTATCAACAATTAAAAAATCCAATTCACCCCAATTGACATCTGTAATAAATTGTTTAATTGCACCCATTTTCAATGGACCCCGCCATATTACTGGAACATCTTCATTTTGTAATAAAAATCCCATCGACATAATTTTCATATTCAAAGGTCCGAATATTGGGGAAATACCTTTTTCAGTACCTGATGAGGGAGGGAGTGCAATGTTTTTCCCTATCATTTTGGGAACATTAGGACCCGTTATATCTACATCTAGTAGACCTACACGAAAGCCATTAAGAGCTAGTGAAAGTGCTAAATTTACTGCAACAGAGGTTTTTCCAACTCCGCCTTTACCACTCATAATAACGATTTTATGTTTAATTGTTTCAAGTTTCTTTGCTATTTGGCGATCTTCTTCTTCAATTCTCTTTTTTTGTTCTTCTTTTAAATTTTCCATATAACTCACAAATTACACAAAGATTTTAAACTTTTATGCTTTATTGTTATTCAAATATGAAATATTTTTGAAAGTTTTAGTTATAAATAGCAACTTATTTTTTTAGGTAAAAACATTATGCTTGATAATAAAAATAAAAAAATCATAAATTTTCTACAAGAAAATGGCCGAAAATCTTTAAATGAGATAGGTAAACAACAAAATTTATCTCATACTAGCATTCAAAAACGGTTAAATAAATTAATATCTTCAAATTTAGTAAAAATTTCAGCAGTTCTGAATCTAAATGAACTTGAATTTTCATTTGCGGTTATAATAGCTGAAATAGAAGGTCATGATAATTTAACAAAGATTATTGACACTTTTAAAAATTGTCCCCGAATTCTTTTTCTCAGTCCTATGATGGGGGGTCACAATTTAATTTCTATAATGGCATGTGAAGATGCTAGCTCTATGAACCAAATTATTAATGTATGCTCATTCCGGAACCATCCAGCAGTTAGAAGATCAGAAGTATATATATGCGATAGTCCGATTATACCACAATTTTTCAATTATCCAATTATTATTGAACATAAGGAGAAACAATCTCCATGTGGTATCACATGTTTGGAGTGTGAGAAATTTCAAAATGCGAAGTGTGTAGGATGTCCAGGGACGATACATTATAAATTTAACCAGAATAAGGGCAAATCAAAAAAATAATACGTTTTAAAACTCTTAACGAGAAGTTTTTAATAAGACTAGAAAATAAATTTAAATTTTTTATGTTTTTTTTTGGAATTATAATTATTTAAAATTCAAATTTCTATTAGTTATTAAATTTCAATTGTATTTTGAAAATTAAATATAGGAGTTAACTGAGTGACTGAAGATCTTACAGAGAAAATTAAAACAGTTGCTAAGTGGATCGTTGAATCTAAATATGCCATTGTATTAAGTGGAGCAGGTATGTCTACGGAGAGTGGTATCCCAGATTTTAGGGGGCCAGAGGGTGTTTGGACTAAATTAGGAGATGATCCAATGGATGTATCTTCTATTGCAGCTTTTGAAGATATGGCAAGCAGCAAAACACCCGATCCTAGAATGCAAGAAATGCTTATGGGAATCGTCCAAAAATTAATAACCGCTAGACCAAATAAAGGACACAAAGTTGTAGGAAAGCTATATAAAAAGGGTTATGTAAAGGCTGTTATTACACAAAATATAGATAATCTACATCAGCGAGGTGGTGCTAAGGAAGTTATTGAGGTTCATGGAACCTATAAAACTGCAACTTGTATGACATGTGGGAATAAATATAAATTCGAGCAATTATTACAAATGGTTCTACAGGATGGTATGTTTCCTCCTTTATGCGAAAAAACTCAATGTGGTGGGTTTATCAAACCTGATGTGGTATTTTTTGGTGAAATGTTACCGCCAATGGCTCTTAGAAAATCTATGCATTATGCAGAAACTACGGATTTAATGCTGATACTTGGTTCAAGCCTTGTAGTTTATCCCGCAGCTAATCTTCCAAATATCGCAAAAAGTAATGGAGCTAAAATTGTAATAATTAATGATGAAGAAACTCCAAAAGATAATATTGCAGATATAATAATTAGAGGTAGACTTGGCGAAGTTCTACCAAAAATACTTGAAGAAGTTGAATTATTAGAGCAAAAAAAAGGGAGTTAAGAACGTTCATCTGCAACAATTTTCTTAAATTTTAAATTAAGCTCATGTTTTTCATAACTTTGAGAAACTATTTCAGCTAGATTCTTATCTATTTCCTTGGTTTTATAATCAATTTTACTTTTTTCCGGATCCCACCAATTTACTGAGTCAAATGATGCTTGTGGAAATAGCGAAAGTAAACTGGGATCAAAAGTTGGATCTACAATTTTCCATTCACCATTTAAATAGATTTCTGTTGCACAATGGCTTATATCCGAAAGTTCAATCTCTTTATTAGCTAATAAATAGGCATTCACAAGAATATATCTTGCAGGAATACCAGCTGCCCTACATAAAGCAATAAACAAACTTGATTTGTCAACACATGCCCCAGTTTTTCTTTTAAGCAGTTTTATAGCTCCTACAATTGGATCTAATTCATATCGAATATTATCTCTTACCCATTTGAAAATTTTTTCCGCAATTTTTTTCTTTTCAGTTTCATTTCCGATTATTTCTTTTAGCTTTTGCATAATTTCGGGGCTATCAGATTCACAACCATATGTTGCACGAAGAAATTTAGCTTTTTTCTTTTCCATTTGCCTTATTCTCCAAAAAATTAAATAAAAATCTTAGATTAATTGATCAAAAAATAAATTCTAATTTTCATATTTAAATCCAAAGATTTTTAATTAGCATTCAAATAGATTTTTATCCGTAAAATGCTGGTTTCTTCGCTTGATATGGTTCTGACGGTTTTAATCCACAAATCCTATTTAATATTATTAATATTTTTTGGAAAGTGTGAGAAATTTCACGGATAGAGTTAAAAAAACTATTTTGAGTAAGACCATCTACAAATATTCGGTCAACTAAGACATACTGAGGATTTTTTTGGTCAAAAGCTAAATCTAAAGGTCTCTCAAACACATATTCCAGAACTTGCTCCTTGAATTTCATAAGATTTGTTCCTTTTTGTAATTGGGCCCAATGCGGGGGAGCAATTTGGGTTTTACAACTAATAACAATAAATGGTTTGTCGTTTGGTTTTGCTATCTGGAGACCGAGTTTTGTAGGTAATCGCACTGAAATTATGAATTCATGAGCTGGTTCTTTAATTTTTTTATCAAAAATGCCCTCCTCTTTACACCACTGAGATATTTTTTTATATAAATCAATTTTTTCATCATTTTTTGGCAAAAAACGCCCTCATTTTAAATTTTCTTAATAAAATTATAAAATATAAGTTGTTTTATTCTATAGTCTTATTTTTATTTTACTGTTTAAATAAAGACTACTTAAATTTCTATTTTTAATCCTGACCCATTTTTTATGTATAGATCTTGAAAGGCTTTACTTATCATTATTTTAGATGTATTTCCTGTACAATGGCAAGGTGATACTAATTGGATATTAATTTTTTTAAAATATCTAATTAATTCCTCAGTTTTTGATTTGTTATTAATATGGAAACCACCTATAACTCCGTATACCTTTGGAATTTTACTAACATCTCTACAAAATTCAATAATTTTTATTACTCCTGGATGAGCACAGCCTAAAACTATGAATAATCCTTTATCCTTTATATTAAAGACTAGAGATTGCTCTTGAATTCCATTATTAAGTGTACCTGTTGAAAAAACACCCTCAAATATCATTTCTGGCTTTGCAAGTGTTTCAATATTAAAACCTAGTTCTTGAATTTGTTTACAAGTTTTTGCATTTCCAATTGGAACATATAACATTGCGGATTTTGAAATAGATGATAAAACATAATTTAAACATCCACAATGGTCACTATGCCAATGTGATATATGAATAGCCTTTAATTTTGTAAAATCAAGTTTAAGTTTAGACAGATTTTGGGAAAAATCATAGAGTGAACCACTACAATCCATTAAAATTGATTTTTCTGGGTTCTTATCAATCTCTATATAAAAAGATAGCCCCCAAGTAGTTTCTAGATCATCATTAATAAAGTCATTATCAATCACAGTTAATACGGATAGGGATTCGATTTCCCCAATATTATCGATTTTTTGAGAAAACTGATCTAGATTACTCATTGAATAATTATTTCCATAATTTTTTTTTAAAATTTACGAAACTATCAAAATTTTAGGTATTAGGTTACTATTTGCAACCATTTTGTTTTAAATAAGAAAATTCTTAGTCTTTGAAAATATTTCTTAGGTATAAAAGACACCTTTATTAAGCATTTTTTTGTCTTTAATAAGTTATAAAGTAAATATAATGAAAACAATATCAATTTTGTGTGAAGATAATGGCGTATATTAAAGAAACCGCTTCAGTTTGTCCAGAATGCTTACAGCAAATTAATGCTACGATATATGAAGACGAAAAGGATAATAATATTTACATGAAAAAGACTTGTCCTGAGCATGGGGAATTCAAGGACATCATTGCTGGCAGTAAACATTATTATATTTGGAGACGGGGTTATCATCATGATTCTTTAGAGACACCTTTAGATCGTGAAACAGGTTTTGACAATGGACCATTTAGCCAATTTGGTGGAAAACAGGGGCTGAAAGGTTGTCCTTATGATTGTGGTTTGTGTGAGAACCATAAATCGGCTTCATGTATTTGTTTAATAGATATAACTAATCGATGCAACCTCAAATGTCCTATATGTTTCGCAAACGCAGCTGTAACGGGTTACGTTGTTGAACCTACTTTGGAAGAGATTGAAACTATTATGGCACATTTCAGGGACACTAAACCTATGCCTCCCGCAGCTCTCCAAATTTCCGGTGGTGAGCCTACAATTCGAAACGATTTACCTGAAATAGTACAAATGAGTAAGGACATGGGATTTGCTCATCGTATGGTTACTACTAACGGAATTAGATTCACGAACATTGACTACTTACAAGAGATTATAGATGCTGGAATGAATGCTATGTATTGGCAATTTGATGGTGTAGAACGTGAAACTTGGATAAAAACTCGAGGGGTAGATTTATTAGATAAAAAGATGAAAGTTATTGAAAATTGCCGTGAATTGGGATACAAAGACGTTGTTCTAGTTCCAACAGTAGCACGTGGAGTTAATGACCACGAAGTAGGAAATATAATGGATTTCGCTATTCAAAATAATGATGTCGTATCGTGTGTCGTATTTCAGCCAGTATCTCTTTGTGGACGAATTACACAACAAGAAGTTCTCAGAATGCGGTATAATTCGACTGATTTATTCGATGATATCAATAAACATTCTTCTCCTAATATGGATGCAAATATTTTTGGTACACGATTTTATCCAATTCCTACACTCTCACATTTCGTGAAATTAGTTACTTGGTTTGACGATGTCGAACCCTTTGAGATGACATCGCATGAAGATTGTGGATTTGCAACTATTGGAATAGTCGAACGTCACAAAGATCCAAAGGATAATAAAATGAGAGCCATTGATGACTATTTCAATATTGATGCTGCTGTAGGAGATGCTGATAGATTGTGGACCTTTTTAAAAGATACAAGATTAGAGAATAAACAACCATTTTTCTCAAGGATTTTTGGAGCGATCTCTCCTACAATCGGGAAAGCTATAGGAGATGCGATGGATAGTGCTGGACATTTCCTAATAAGAAAAGCGTTTAAATATGGGTTCTTAGTTAACACAATGCGACACCTTGAATTTAAAGATCCAAGAAATCTTTTAGATACATTGCTTAAATTTTCGAGAATTGTCTTAAATCCTGGTTGGGATTCCGCTGCAGGTTTCCTAAATACAAATGCATTACTAGTATCATGTATGCACTTTCAAGACGCATTTAATATGAATGTTGAACGAACGTCTAGATGTTTGGTCCATTACGGCATCTACGACAGAGAGCGAAAGAAAGTTTTCCGAATCCCGTTTTGTACTATGAATACCTTACACAGGCCCATTATAGAAAAGAAAAATGCTGAATTACAACAACAGACAATGGAAGTCACATTAGAATAATTTTTTCATTTAATACCCACTTTTTCCTTTTATTTAAAAGAAAAATTAATTTTTGAATTCTAAAATGATAGAGGACGACAAATTTAAAAAAAATAGTGAACTTTTAAAGGAATATTGGATTTCAGAAATTGAGGACACATTAGAAAACATTAAAAATTATTTAAAACATTTTTTTTCTGGTGTTTGGGGTTGGTTATTCAATAAATTTGTTGTATTTATTTTCGATTTTTTTCTTTCTCCCGAAGTTCGTGAAAAATCGATAACACAATTATCTCCGATACTAGAGGGAGCAAAAATATTAAATTCAAATAATTTGGACGATATAATTGAGCAATTTTTTGAAGAATTTAAAGAAAATGATTTAGGTTACATTCGCTGCAAACACAAACATAAAAAATTTCCCGAATTAGTTGAAAAAATGAGGCAAAATTTCATTACAAGGGTAACAGGTACTCATAAATTACTATTAGCAGATGGTAAATGTTATAGTGAATTGGTTAGAAATGCTTTCCAAAACAAAGAAGAAGCGATCAAAGTTATGGTGGAAACTTTAGATCTAGCAAAAGAATCCCTAGATTTTACTGTTGAAAATAAAATAATTAAAATTAGTCCATTAATTAGAAGCCAAACAATTAGTGTACTTTATAAAGAAATTGACTATAAACGGAAAGTATTTCTCGATAAACTAGATCAAATTTTTTCTGGTGAAGATTTTTAAAATTGTATTATTGTGGGTAAAATTTTTTCTTTCGTAATATGGACTATACCCAATGATCTAGCAGTAAAAATACCAGAACCAGTTCCACTTCCAGGATTAAGTAAAATTATTTTTCCTTTGTTACTAATTTTCTTTCTATGGGTATGACCATATATTGCTAGATTAACCTCATTTTCTTTTAATGGAATATGATTTAGTTTATGAGCCATCTTAATGGCATGTCCTAGAATTTCAAACTCCTCAAGCTGTTTGAATTTCTTTTTTACCTCATATTTATCCATATTTCCATGAACTACGATAATTTTTTCCGCATTTGTATTCATTTCCAAATCATAAATTACTTTAAGAGTTACCAGATCTCCTGCAAAAAATATAAACTTGACATCTTCTAAATTAAAGGTTTCATAGAGTTTTTCAGGGATTTTTAAGGCTCGTGAAGGGACATGGGTATCTGCAATACATCCTATTTTGACTGACATTCATTAATCTTCCTTTCTACTTGATAACCTTTCCTCACGCTCTTTTTCTAACAATTTTATGAATTTTTTCACTTTTTTTGACTTGCTTTTTTTAATATATTTAATATTTTCGCGATTTAAACAATCTTTATCGATCACACATTCACCATTATCATATACAAAGGGATATAATCGACATCCTTGAGGTCTATACCTATGAATTGTGCATTTTTTATCTGGGGCATAATAAAAAATGCATTGATTATTATCATTCATTAAATAGAGAAAACCATCTTTCTCATAATAAAAATCAAATTCTGGATTTATTTTAGTAAAAATTTTAAGAATATCTTGATTAGATAAATTCATCTCGGTATCAAGACAACAATTACCGCATTTAATACAATATCTCAAGAATTTCACTCATTTAAGATGATTATAACTTTATAAAATTTATATTTTCCTTTATTTAGATTTATTTCAAATGTTCCTTAATTTTTAAGAAGAATTTAAAAAATTTGGATTACAATTTTAAATTCTTCAACAATAAAAGTTATAATAAATTAAAAAATAAAAGGTGGGCTTTTTAAAATTGGTAAAGTTTCCATCTCCTGAGTATTGTGAAATATATAAAAAATTGATAAATGAATCAGAGGAATACGAAAAAGCTGCAGCCACATGGGAAGGTGACCTCATGTTCATTATAGAAGGCGAAGGCGATCTATTGGAAGATGGTGAGAAATTTATTCTATATTTAGACCTTTGGCATGGAAAATGCAGAGACGTTAAATTGATGTTAGAAGAGGATGAAAAACCAGACGTAGCATTTAAAATACGCGGAGGCGAATCAGTTTGGAGAAAAATATCAGAAGAAGGTGGCAATGCAATAAATATGATAATGACCAACGAATTGCAAGCCGAAGGTGATATGAACAAATTAATGAGAGCAACAAAACCCGCATTACTTTTAGCTAAAATACAACAATCTATCGATATAGAATATTTAACTCCAGAAGAAGCAGACGAATTAAGGGCTGAAATAGAAAAACAAAAAAGCTAACTATTTTTTCTCTTTTTATTTAAAATTGGAAAATAACTAGATACTATTTTAGAAAATTTCGAGTATCTAATTATCATCTCTAATCTTTCTCCATTGATTAATTGGATAATTTAAATAGGATCCAATTTTAATATATTCAGATTTATCGAACAAAAAAATCTTAGGAGTTAAATTATGATAAAAGCTAAATACTCAATAATTTTAATGCTGACAATCTTTATTATGATATATTCTGGATATTTAACGGCAAATCAAATAGGAAATATAGGATCCTTCGAAATTCGGAAAGTTAATGATGATATAATTTCATCCCGTCAAATATATACGGAATGGGTTGGCAATGGATCTGCCATTTGTACAGAAATCGACACACAATGGTATCAAGAGCTCTGCAGCGATCTTGATGGAGGAGCAATTATCACGTGGACCGATGAGAGAAAGGGCACCGATGATGATGTTTATGCTCAAAGAATTGATTCAAATGGAAATATTAGATGGTTAAAAAATGGTACTCCTATATCTACTGAAACCAATAATCAAAGATTTTCTAAAATATGTAGTGATACTGAAGGTGGTGCAATCATCACTTGGGTTGATTTTAGAGGACCCGATGCAGATATATATGCACAAAGAATCAATTCAAGTGGAATTACTCTATGGAAAGCTAATGGAACACCGATATCCACAGAAACCGGTTCTCAAGCTGCTCCTGAAATTACTATAGATGAATATGGAAATTCAATCATTGTTTGGCATGATTTTAGAGGATCAGATTGGGATATTTATGCACAACGGCTTGATATTTATGGAAATGTTTTATGGGATTTAAATGGAACTCCAATATGCACTTACGGCGGTGATCAATTTTATCCTAAAATTTGTCCTGATGGAGAGGGTGGTGCAATAATTATTTGGAGAGATGAAAGAACTGTAGCGTCTAGTGATATTTATGCACAGAGAATTAATTCAACTGGAAATATATTATGGTCACCGAATGGTACAGTAATTTCTAACGAAAATGGAGAACAACATGAACCTCAGATTTGTAGTGATGGATTAAATGGTGCAATTATAACTTGGGAAGATGATAGAGCATCAAATTGGGATATATATGTGCAAAGGATCAATTCAAGTGGTAATACTTTATTGTCCAACAACGGAACACCAGTATGTACAGACGATGATCAACAACGAAATCCAAAACTTTGTGGGGATGGTGCTGGAGGAACAATAATAACTTGGCAGGATGATAGAAATAGTCCGGGTGTCGAAGAAATTTATGCTCAAAGAATGGATTCAGAAGGAAATTTTACATGGATTGCTAATGGAACACGAATCATTTATGCAAATCAAGAACAAATTTTACCCGAAATATGTAGCGATGGAGCTGGTGGTGCTTATATAACATGGAACGATTATAGAAGAGTCGGTATATCAGATGTATATATGCAATGGATCGACTCAAATGGTGTAATTAAATTGACACCATTCGGTATGCCAATAAGCGTGCAATTTAGTAGTCAACTCAATCCTAAAATTTGTTGCGATGATAATGGCGGCGCAATCATCACATGGTATGATATGAGAAACATTGCAACCACAGGTTATGATATATACACTCAGAAAATAACAAATACCACCACTATGGAAGAAGAGCCTGAGTTAGACCCCTTATTATTGCTTTTAATGTCCATTCCACAACCCAAGATTCTAGATTTATTCTCTAATCCCTTGATATTAAGTGCAATTTATGGAACAGTGATTATTATTTTAATAATAGCCTTAATTAAAAAGAAATAATAATTTGCTTTCCTTTCACTTTTTTTTATTTGAGTAAGAATATTAAAATAATTACATTCCTTTTTTTAGAATATAAAAGATTTATAGTTTTTAACAGATTATATAAGTGATTCATCTAAAATTAAGGGACTAAATATGAGCCCACAAAATTTATTTTCAGATTTAGACAAGCCAAATAAAGAATTCATGCTTTTGGCGAAACATATGTTTAAGTGTTTCAAGGAATTAGGAGCAGAATTTGTTGAAGCTTTATTCCCAAAATTTGACGAAATTCAGTATGAATTAATTAAATATCGCTGGGACAATATGATTCAAACCTCGCGGAAAGTCATTGATGGTGAAGTTCCTACAGAAGATGCAGATAGGATTCTTCTATACACGCTTCCTCATGTTATCTCATTAATTAGCTCTTTACAAACAGGATTAATTAAGCTACTTTATGGCGAGAGTGTCGATGTAACCGCTGTTATGGTTGATGATTTTAATTGGCAAATTGTGACTTGTATGAATGGACACCAAGAAGATGGCATTCCTGTGGACTGGTGGAATATCGGTTTAGAAGATGAACTAATGGACCGGCGTCACATGAAACGGGGTGTGAAATTTAAAGACCTTTATAAATCAACAAAAGACGTGACTAAAGCTGCTCAACTTATCATGGAAGTTCTAAAGGACGTAAGGAATGAAAGAACTCCTCAATGGTCAAACTCTCTTTATACTGTCGTAATTTTACATACGAGCGGTCTTTTTAATTTCTTCACCGAATTAAGCAATTACGAAGTCATAGGATCTATTTGGGATGGATATAATAGTAAAAAGTATAAATTAAAGGATTATTGGTTTTTAATGTATCCAGATCCACCTATGATACGAACAATGACTATGTCTTCCCGAGATGCATTTATTCGAAAATTAACTGGATTAACTACTGCAAGAAATTTTGCAATTCATACAATCGAAGATCCAGCTCTTGATTGGGTAAAAGAAGAAATCCCAGAAGCATATGATGCCGTTCTTTTAAGTGATTGGGAAGAAGGAATTCCTTTACCAATATCTACTTTAAATTGTAAAATCCCTACAGATATTAAAAAGCTCATTTCTTCGGATGAAAAATTAAATTGGCAATACCCGAACCATCAAAGAATCACAATGGATACTTTTGATCTGTCAACTGATAATTGTTTTGCGGGATATTTAACCGATATTACGGATGAAACATCGCCAGATGCGGGAATTACTAGAGATAATATAATTTCAAAAAATTTTGGTCAGTATACTGAATTTTTCAAATAAGATTTAATGTTATTTTTGTTAGAGCATTAATATTTTTTTTAAATTGAAAACTAAAAAATATATATATCATAAAGAACTCACTTTTTATACAAATCTAAATAAGTGGGGATAATCCTTGAGTCCACAAAATTTGTATGCTGAATTGGATAAACCTAACAAAGAATACTTACTTCTTGCAAAACATATGTTTAAATGCTTCAAAGAGCTTGGAGCTGAATATATAGAAGCCCTTTTTCCTAAGTTTGATCAAATCCAGTACGAATTAATCAAAGAACGATGGGACAATATGATTCTTACCTCTCGAAAAGTGATCGATGGACGGATTCCTCCAGATAAAGCCGAAAAAACTGTGCTCTACACCCTGCCGCATGTTATCAGTTTAAAATCTACATTACAAACAGGACTTATTAAATTACTTTATGGCTCTAGTGTGGATGTAACGGCAGTCATGGTTGATGACTTCAACTGGCAAGTAGTAACCGCATTCAATGGTCACATGGAGGATGGAATACCCGTAGATTGGTGGGTACTAGGGATGGATGACGAGATGATGGATCGCCGTCATTTAAAAAGAGGGATGAAATTTAAAGAAATATATGAAGTAACAAAAAACGTCCAGAAGACAGCACAATTTATGATGGAATTATTAAAAGACGTGAGAAATGAAAGAACTCCACAGTGGTCATTTTCTCTATATACATTAGTTATAATACATACTTCAGGATTATTTAATTTCTTCACAGAGTTAAGTAACTTTGAAGTTCTTGGGAATATATGGGAGGGACTAAATTCTAAAAAGAAATTTAACACTCCAGATCATTTTTTTCTAATGTATCCTTACCCTCCGATGATAAAATCTCTTGTGATGCTTCCCAGAGCAGGTTTTATTCAGAGATTGGCGGATCTAACTACTGGGAAGTACTTAAATCTTAATAATATTGAAGATCCCGCTTTGGAATGGATTAAAGAAGAAATTCCAGAAGCATATGAGCCTGTCTTGCTCAATGATTGGAAAGAAGGATGGCCATTACCACAAGCCACTTTACAATGTAAAATTCCCACAAATTTAAATGAAATATTAACTTCTGATGAGAAACTAAATTATCATTATCCGTCCCATAAACGGATCACAATGGATACCTTCGGTTTTACACCTGATGATGCATGGAAAGGTTATTTAACAGATATCACAAATGAAACACCACTTGACGCAGAACTAAGTAAAGATAATCTAATTTCAAAAGGATTTGGGCGAAATACAGAATTTTTAAAGTGAAAAGGGAAATTTGAATTTAATTTTTTAGAGATTTTTGACTTAAACTGTTTTTCTTTTTAATGTTAAGTACTTCTTTTTTTGATAAGTACGTATAACACCTTCAACTGCTAGTCTAGAAATTTTAGTTTCTTTTATAATATCCATAATTGTGTGTGTTCCATCACATAAACGTAGGATTTTTACATCATTAATTGGAAATTTTTCCTTACCAGTCAATTCTTTTATTAATCTTGGAAGCTTAGCAAATTTTTTGGAATCTACTTGTGTATATTGAGGTTTAGCACTAGGAGTTGGAGCAGTCTGTTGGGATATAGTTATTTCTTCCGTAATTTCTACCTTTCTTTTTATCGTGATTTTGGTAACTTCATCTATTTTTTCATCAATTATATCCGCATAATTGAACATTTTATTCTTAAAGGCAAGAAGCGAACCTAATTTACCCTTTTTAGTATATAATATAATCATACTTTTTTCTGATACCTTGAAAAAACCGATGCTTTTATTTGACATTGGAAATGCATGATCTCCCACTCCGAGCAAGCTAAAATTAGTTTTTACAAAGTTTATAATGAAAGAGAGCATATTTTCTTCATTGAAGTCGTTTCTCGCGAATTTTAATTCACCATTTTCGTTTGTAATTGCAGTATATACCCTTGAACCTATTAAAGCTCCCAAATATTTCTCAATTTCTTGAACTAAGTCGTAAAATGCTTCTGATTCCAAATATACACCAGTATTGCCTAATTTTCAATAATATTAATGAAGATTCTCTTAAAAATAATTCAATGAAAAAATTACAATCCTTAATAAGAATATCAGAATTTTCCATATTAGTAATATAAAATCAGTTTATTGAAAAAAGGTAGAAATTTTTATTCAATAAAAGATTTAAGTTAAAAAGAAATATTTTTAAAATAAAAAGATTTAAATTTTTGTTTTAGACTTATGATCCTTCCGGATAAAGAAAGATTGTAAATTCTGCATAGGGATCTCCCCTCATGATACATTTTGTCTCCTTAACTTCGACTCTTAATTCATTGCCTACATATTCTTCAATTGTTTCAACGGCAGCTTCCACAACACCTGCCATAACAGAGCCCCATGTCTGACTTCCTGTAGTTTCTTTATTGACTTCTATAGATTTTTCCTCCTTTAACCCTGCACAAAACATACATCGATCTAGAGTAAAGATGACTCTAGGAATAGGCACTTGATCATCTGGTGGATAGTATTTACAGCTGGAAAATCTTTGACCCGTCATAACATAGTAAGAAGTTTCGATTATCGTTGGTAAATCTTCTAAACTTTTAGAAAAAACATATTTTCCGATATCCAAGAATTCATATGTGATATCATGACCTGCTAATTTTCCTAGTCTGTGGAATTCCGCTAATGCAGTCTCTAGAGTCCCGTCCGTTAGATCCATCAACATTTTTACATCTTCCAAATATGTCAAAGAAAATATAAGACCACTTAGCTTTGGTTGTCTCCACCATAGTAATTTCTTACCCACTTTTGATAATAATCTTCTAAACCAACCCAATTTATCAGGAACCAAATAATCACCTATAATACTTCAATAACTTCATGAGTACACAATTTATCTCCTCGAGCTTTTGATGCTATTGTGTTAACTACTACCTTTGGTATTTTTTTATAGCCAGTTTGATTTAGACTGTTCAATAGAAATTCCATTGCACCTCCAAGAGCTACACAATAATGGATTTCAGTTTCTTCTACACCTTCCCAGCAGAGGATACATTTGTTATCATATATAAACCATTTTCTCGGTGTTTCTTTTTTAAATTCTTTGATTTTATATAATTTAATGAAAAAATGTGTTTTGTAAGTGTCTTTTAAAACCTTTTTTATAGTATCTCCTTTAGGTGTCCAATGTATAAGCATATCTTCCATAACTCTTCGTCCAAATTCCTTTAATTTTTCAGTACCTTTCTCTACACCCCATTTTTCCTTGATCATTGGCATTATATAACCATATATTATTGGAAGAAGGGATCGACTCCACCTAACTTCTAGCATATCTTCCCTTGTTAACTCAATAAAGGGAAGTTCACCAGTAAAAATTTCCAATTTAAATAAACCTCATAATAATTGTTTATTTTTTAATAGAAAACAAAAATTTTGGAATAAACCAGTACTAATCTATATATATTTTCTACCTATTTACTTTTATTATTAAATTCTTTTAGGTAAATAAAGAAGAAATCAGTCAAATTCTATATAATTAATATATTTTTTAAATCAGGAACGAAAGCGCATAGAATGAATTTTATCCCAAGATACGTAAAAAAAATTCCACAACATATCAATATAATAAGATAGGTTCTATCTGAAATAACTTTTTTCCCTTTATAGATTGATGTAGAAACAAATGAATACCAAGCGAAATCACTTGAAATATGCCCGAAAAAGTAAGTTATTACCCATGAAAATTGAATCGTTATTAAGCCAAGAGAATAGAGGAATTCCATCATTCCAGATAAAGAAGCTCGTTCAAATAAATAAAACATGTAAGTAAATCCGCTCGTACCCCACCAAAGGATCCAAAATGGATTCGAAATACTCAATATAATTCCTTGAATAACGGGAGAATATTTGAATATTGAGTTATTTTTATTCTTACTCTTTTCTATTTCTGATGAAAGAGAAATTTCTTTTTTTTTCATCTCATAAAATAACTGTACAGCCATGAAAATTAATATCCCACCCCCTACTGTAGAAATTATGAAATAAACAATAGGTATTTTAATAAGATTTATCAATCCATAGAACGCTGCTAAAATCACAATAGATTCCAAAATTGCATGTCCTACAATCATTATAGGACCTACCAAATATCCCCGTTGTCTCTTTGGAGTTTCTGAAATTACTGCAGTTAGAACAGGTCCAGGAGTTAATGCGCCTGTTAGACCGTAAAGGAATGCACCGCCAAAAATAATTAAATACCCACTAATATCTAATGCCATTTTATAAATTGCCTATTTGAGTTTTGAAATAATTTTTTTTGGATTTAATCATCAAATTATCTTATTTTAATGAGGTAATTACTTTAGAAAATGCTGATTTAATAAAGTTAAAAAATTGATTTATTTAATTTTGTTTTGAACATTATAATCAAATTATTTAATTATTATCTAAACTCAAATTAGGACTTTATGGTGAACATTTTGACAGTTGGAATTATAAAATCTAGTTTAAAAGAAGTAGATGTAAAATTACCAGAATTACTGGAACTTATAAAATATAAACCTAAAAAGAAAAAGATATTTATTAAACCAAATGTTGTTGATGCTATTAATGCTAAATCTGGAGTAATTGCACTCCCTCAGCTTGTTGATGAATTAATTAATTATTTAATAAAAAAACATGATATATCAAAAGAAGATATAGTAGTCGGAGAGGGAACAGGTTATTTTAATGAAGATAAACATTTCGAGCGTTTAGCAAAAGAATCAGGGTATATTAAATTAGAGAAAAAATATGGTATTAAATTCGAAAATTTACAAAATACTGAAAGGGTTACGAAAAAATGGAAATATGGGGAAATTGAATTACCCAAATATTTGGATACTCATGAATATATCAATATCCCCGTTATGAAAACTCACATGCAAGCAACTGTAACTTTAGCTATGAAAAATCAGAAAGGATTACTTCTTTTAAAAGATAAACGAAATTTTCATCGTTCAAGTACTTACGGTAGTCTTCATGATTCGATATATGAATTATCAAAAGTAGCCATACCAGACCTTGTGGTTACCTCGGCAATTTTTGCTCTAGAAGGAACTGGACCAACTTTAAATGCTCAATCAAAAACTAAAAAATTGGATTTAATACTTGCTGGAACTGATATGATAGAAGTGGATAATGTTAGTTGTGAAATAATGGGATTAGATGTAGAAAAAATTAAACATATACCCAAAGTTAAATTTTCCACAATAGGGGTTCCATTGGAAGCAGTAAAAACTAAATTTGCAGAAGCAGATCCCTTTCTTAAGGTTCGAAATTTATATGTAAATCAATCTGATGCAGCATGTACTTTATGTACTATGTCAATTAGTCGGATGTTCAGGAAAATTTTGTTTGTAGAAGACTTAAGAAAAAAATTTGAAGAATTAAATAAGATATATGATCGTATCGATCTTGTTATAGGAAGTGATTTTGAGGAACTACCAGCAAATGCAAAAATTGGGCAAATTTTTTGTGTTGGTGCTTGTACATCAAAATTAGCTAAAAATAATGATGTTCCTATTGTTAAAGATTGTCCACCCAATCATAATGATATAATAAAATTAATTTTAGAACACACTCTGAAATGATTTTTTTTTACTTTACTTTGAAGAGATAATAAATTTATTAACGATGTTGAAATATTTTCAATTTTTATTTAGTATAATAACTTTACAAAATACCGTAAAAAAAAGATTTATAAATTTCATTTACTACTTTTTCTAACCCAACTTTAAGAAGGGATTTTTTATGAAAAAAAGATTTTTTTTAATGTATATAATGACTTTTTTAAGCCTAGTTCTTACTTTAAGCCCTATTATATGCTCAATTTCGACAAACAGAAATACAATCTGGTCTTTAGTACCAACATCAAAAAAAATTGGATTAGAAACGACCGCAAATTTATTTGAGGAAAAAGTAGGCAAGATAGCATGGCAACCTAATGGAACTCCCGTAGACACAGTTCCATCACCTTCTGGAACTGGAGCTCATGGAGCTGTTGCTGATGGAAGTGGTGGTGTTATAGTAGCTTGGTATCGATTTAATGGTACACATTATAGTCCATATATTCAGAAATTCAATTCAACTGGTCATGCTTTATGGGGAGATAATGGAACAATGATATGTAATGATGTTGTAGCAGGACATTGGATGCGTAATACTAGGATTTGCAGCGATGATGCTGGAGGAGCTATTGTTATGTGGCAAGATAATAGATCTGGAAATGAAGACATTTATGTACAACGAATTAATTCGACAGGTGGTCGAGAATGGACTCCTACGGGAGTGGCAGTATGTACTGATATAGCGGATCAAGAAATACATCCATATGCAACAAATCAACTTTGCCCCGATGGACAAGGAGGTGCAATACTTGTCTGGAGAGATAATAGAAATGATGCTAATGGGGATATTTACGCACAACGGGTTGATGTTAATGGAAATCCATTATGGGCAGGTAATGGAGAGATTATCTGTGATGCAACTGGTATGTCTTTATATCACAAAGTGGTTAGTGATGGACAAAGAGGAGCAATTGTAGTATGGAGAGATGATAGAGATGCTGGTGGTGATGGGGACGTATTTGCACAGAAAATCAATTCAACAGGAGATATTAAGTGGACAAATAATGGCGTGGTGATATGTAATACTACTGACATACAAAGAGCGATTCAACTATGTAGTGATGGAGCTGGAGGCGCAGTTATAGTATGGACAGATGAAAGAACTGGTGTTATGAATGAAAGTATATATGCCCAACGAGTAATTTTCAATGGAACTACGTTATGGACTACAAATGGTACAGTAATATGTGATAGAGATGGTGAGAATAACGATCCTTTTCTTTGCCCTGATGGAACAGGAGGAGCAATTATCACATGGAGGGGCATCAGTGGTTATACCCAACGTATTAATGGGTTTGGTCAAACAATGTGGACTAATAACGGCGTGGTAGTACAAAGCGCGAGTACAGCAGAACTCAAAATTTGTACCGATGAAGATGGTGGTGCAATCATAGTTTACAGAATCTTAGATACTGATTATAACCTTTATGTTCAATTGATTGATTCTGATGGTAAAAAACAGTGGTCTGGAAACGGTATTTCTGTATGTACAGAAAGTGGTCAACAATGGGATTTGGTTATTGTTCCGGATGGAGATGGTGGTGCATTTATGCTATGGGAAGATACAAGGGTTGAACCTCAAGAAGATCTTTATGTAACACATTTAACAGTTGAAATTCAGTTACATTATGAAATAATAGGTATTTTGGCTGCTGGAGGAGCGGCAGGTGCAGCTGGTACAAATTGGTTACCTTTTGCGTTAGCTGGTGGAATTGGAGTTGCAATTGCAGTAATAATAGCGGCAGTATTGAAAGCAAAAACATAATTTCTTTATTTTTTTCTTTTTTTAAAAATCAAATCTCACTATTTTTTTTTTATACCTTATATTTTTTAAAGTTAGATTACAATAATAAATCAAATTAAAATTAATAGGGAAGATACAATAATGACGAAAAATCGAGGATTAATTGGACATGTTGAATGGAGCGATGGGGAACCAGCTTCGAATATTACAATAGAATTAGAAGAAAAAGATTTAGTTTTTCATGATGTTCTACCTTCTGGAGAAACTGATGGGCAAGGTAATTTCATCATTTCATATCATCCAGAGATTTACGGGGGCACGGGACGTTTAGGCGAAAAACCCGATATTGAATTAATGATCAATTATCTAAATGACAAAGGCGAGAAAAAAACGTTCAAAAGATTTTATAAAAATGTAGAAGAGGAGTGGTTAAAAATCGAATTAAAACTTGATGATGAATCAGGCTCTCCTTTGCCAGAATCTAAGGAAACAGCTGTTGGTATTTGCTCTCAAATGTTGAATATGAAAGATTCTATAAACATTGATGAGGTTGAATCAAATGATGTTTGGGAAGCCTGTGTAGCAACATCAACCGCATTCAGTCGATCAAGATATGAAAGAATTATGAAATTAACTAATTGGGGAGGAAAAGTAATTGTTGGAGATATCATGGAAGGTCCTTTATCACGTAATGAACAAAATCTAAATTCTAAGGGAATAAAAAGTCTCAATAACAGAAAGAATAAACCTAAGCAGATTAAATTGAATTTTCTCTGGCTTGATGAAAATATGAAGATAATATATAAAATTAATTTAGAAAATCAGATGATGAACTATATTAGTGAAAAAGGTTTGCGAATATTACTACGTGAAATTGATGAAACGGGTAAAAATTATAAATATTTACCAGTAGAACAGTTAAAAATTACATCCGAAATTCAAATTAAAGATAAAACTTTTAATTCTGAAGTTATTTGCCTCGAATCCATTAAAAAATTGAAAAATTTAATAGGGACTCCCTCAATAATTTAAAAATATTATTATTTGAATTTGTTAGGAGATGATAAAATGGTGACTTTAATTGCCACCCTAACGATAAAAGAAGGAAAAATGGAAGAAGCAATACAAATTATAAAGGAAATTGTGCCAAAAGTTAGAAATACTGAATCAGGATGTAAAGCATACATTCCTCATACTGTAAAAGGACGAAAAAATAAAAATAAAGTTTTATTCTATGAAAAATATGAAGATAAAGCTGCATTAGATCTGCACTCAGCAAATCTACCAAAGAATTTTGAAAAATTATTTCCCTTTCTAGAAGGGGGAATGGATTTAAAGACTTGTGAAGAGATTATTTAAAAAAGAGGAACAAAGGTTCCTAATATTATTTTTTTTTATTTGTCTAATCCAGTTTGGGTTTCTTATCTTGCCAAGGAGCTAATTCTTCAAATGCTTTTGAGACTTGAAGCACCTTTAAATCATCGTACTTACTTCCAACAATCTGCATACCAATCGGAAGACCTTCAGTAGACCAACCAGCTGGAATAGAAGCCGCTGGGAGACCGGTCATGTTAAAAGGATATGTAAAGCTCATCCATGAAAGTGGAGATGCACTTCGACCATCAATTTTTTCAGGATACATTATACCATGTTTAAATGCTGGAACTGCAGTAGTAGGAGTAATTAGTAAATCATAGCCCTTAAAGAATTTTAAAAGCTTTTCATACATTTTTTTTCTCGTAGCTAATCCAGAAATATAATCAGTAGCTTTTTGATTCAGACCCATTTCGATTATTTTTACCAAGTTTGGGCTTAAAATATCTTGTTGTTTATTATATGCGGCTTTGAGATCAAAAGCCAAAGTAGGAGCTACTAGATTCATACCAAATGCTATTTCTGGGTTCTTGAGTTTGATTTTAGCTTCTTCTACTATCCAACCCAGTTTTTCAAATTTATGAACTGAGTCTACAACATTTTTTCTTACCTCTGGATCTAGATTTTTACAAAAACCGAGACTTAAAGAGTAGCCAATTTTCAATTTTTTAGGGCTTTCTTTAATTCCTTCATAATAACTAATTTTTTGGTCTGGCAATGCTTCCTGGTCTGCATAATATGGTTGTTTCATAACATCCAGCATTAATGCAGCATCTTCAACATATCTAGCTATAGGTCCAAAATCAGACAGAAGAGCAAATCCCATTGCAATTCTAGGATAGTGCGGTATTCTTCCATGAGTTGGTTTAATACCAAAAGCACCACATAGACAAGAAGGGATTCTTACAGAACCACCGCCATCAGAACCTTGAGCAAGAGGACTTAACCCACTAACAACTGCAGCTGCCGCACCTCCGCTTGATCCACCAGATGTTCTATCAAGATTCCATGGATTATTCGTCTTTCCAAAAATTAGATTATCAGTGATTGCTTGATGACCAAATTCTGGAGTGTTAGTCTTGCCTAGTATTACACAACCAGCGTCTTTTAATCGTTTTACAGCAATATCATCCTCTTCAGGAATATGATTTTCATAAAGTTTTGAACCAAATGTAGTTCTTACTCCTTTTACTGCTGTTAAATCTTTTATTGATGTAGGAACACCATTTAGAGTACTAATTTTTTTACTATTTTTAACAGCATCATCAGCGTTTTTTGCTTGTTCTCTAGCCATATCAAAAGTAGGAGTACAATAAGCATTAATTTTAGGATTGATTTTTTCTATTCTTTCTATGAATGCTTCAGTTATTTCCACTGCAGAAATCTCTTGTCTTTTAATTAAATCTATGATATTACAGGCAGATAGAAAGTAAATATCTTCTTTTTTCATTTTAAACACTTTTTAATTCAATATTTTTAAAATTCATATGGTTATTTATCAAATTTTCAATTTATAAAAGAAGTTATCTATTTCTTTTTCCAACAAATTTTTTCCATTTTATTAAGTTATTTAACCAATTTCAAACTGAAACCTAAAATAATTAAATAAAAAATCTTTTTTAATAATTTAATTATTAGTTCAAATTGATGACGATTATAAAATAATAGAGTAGATGATTGTGTCGATTTTCTGGCTTCTTAGAATTATTTTTATAATTATTTTTTTTATGTTAATTCTAATTAATGGTCATTTTTTAACAAATCGTCAGAAATATGAGCATATTCTTAATAATAGATCTTTGAATATTTTTTTTGTAGCTTTATACAATGCATGCTGTTATTTATCAGCAGGGCTCCTTCCTTCAGATCCTAATGTAGTTCATCCGCCTCTATTTTTTAAAAGTCAATTAATTATTATTGGTTTTCAATTTCTCGGGGTATTAAATTTAATTCTTGGATTTTTACTTCTTATAAAAACAGTCTTAATGCGTAAGACTATTGGAGCTGAGGAAACTGAAGGAGGATTAATAACTAATGGAATATACGTTTATTTCCGCCATCCAATTTATACAGGAATTTTTTTAATCTCTTTTGCTATAGCTTTAAATTCCATCAATTTAGATGGAATGCTTATATTGCCATTTATTTTTTTAGCTAATTTACTCCAAGCAAAAATTGAAGAAAAATATGATGTAGGCAAAATTTTTAAGGAAGAATATGAAGAATATCGGAAAAAGACAAGAATGTTTGGTCCCTTATGGCTTTGGTTAATTATATTGACGATTTTTGTTTTACTAATGATGGTTTCTTACTTTACTTATTTACCCACCTTAACTGATTTCATACTTTTCTAAGATCTACAAATTCCATTTCTCAAAATATACATGCTTTAATTTTTCATGTATTGGTTCAACTTTAAATTGTTTGTAACCTAATTTTTTATATAAATAGATATTTTTCTCGCTCTTATGGCCAGTAAATAATTCATATTTTTTAATATCTTTAAAATTATGTTCAATTTCATTCATTAATTTAGAACCGATTCCTTGATTTTGAAAATCGGGATGAACAATTAATCTTCCAATATGGCAAGTGTCTCCTTCTTTATAACCTCTTACAGAACCAACGATTTTATTATCAATTACGGCTTTTAGAAAAGTCTGTTGAGGAAAGACATTTTTCATCTCCTCAATCGTTTCAATTAATGGAGGAATAGTATAATCATTATAAATTTTAGCTTGCACTTGAAAAGCAATTTTTTGTAAATTAAGTATATCTTCCAGATCTTCGCTTTCTACTTTTTCTATTTTTATAATTTAAGACGACCTTTTATAATTTATTAAATTAATTTATCTTTTCTAACCTTACTTTAATTCCATCTAATAAAACCATTCCCGCAAAAGTCTCTAAATTCTTCCAATTATCGTCAGTTATCAAATTTATATTATAACCACGTTTTTCCTTTGCAATCCCCTCAGGGGGATTTTCCACTGTTCTTCCCCAGCCATGTGGTATCCAAATAACACCCTTCATAAGATCATCTATGATTTTTATGGGAATATCTATGGAATTAATTCTACTTTTTACACGAATAATTTGATAATCTTCAACTTCTAGACTTCTTGCATCCTCAGGATGGATATAGCAATAATTTGTACCTTCCTTTAAATGTAACCAACTATTTATCGTTTCTATATCTCTCCCTGAAATTAAATAATATGGAAATTCATTATCATATGGACCTTTCCATTTTCTAAATTTTTCAAATTCATCTATGTAGTCTTTTGGAACTAAATCTATTAATTTATCAGATGTTTGGAGCTTATCTGGAAGTAAAACATTATATTGAATCTTTTTCTCTTCATTTAGAAAAATTCCCCTTTCAGATTTCATTAAATTCTTGATTTTTTTTCGGTCTGCTCTTGATAAAATAGATTTAAAAATAGTAATTGGAGGACCACCTATAGTTGGTAATCCCATTTTTTTTCCTAATAGATTAAAAATCTCCCATTCTGGTTTTTGTTCGGAATCAGGTTGCACTACAGGATCAGAATAACTTGCAAACGGTATAGGGTTAAATGAAGTTGTTGTTAAAGTTAAATCTTCTCTTTCCAAAAAAGTCACTGCAGGTAGAATATAATCAGCTAAACTTCCCGTATCATTCATGTAAAAATCTATAGAGACTAATAATTCTAATTTTTTAAATGCTTTTTCAAGTTTTTTTGTGTTTGGACAACTAACTAAGGGATCACCCGCGACAATGAGCATAGCTTTTATTTGATCATCTCCAGGCGTCAATATTTCATCTGCCATTAATGCTGCTGGATAAGTTCCCATTAAACTTCGAAATTTACCAATTCTGCTAAGGTTTGCACCTTTATCTGCAACTTTGCCAGTTACTTCTGAAGTTTCAAGTCCACCTACATTAGAAATACTAAACACATCTATTAAACCAGAACTATAAAAATTTCCCTTTTTATCTATATTTCCAGTAATAAAATTAAATACATCAATTGCCCAAGCTAGCAATGTAGCAAAAGATCCGCGATCAGTCCCTGCTCTTCCATAAACTGATGCGCCACCTTTTTTGGATGCTTCTAGAAAGTCATTTACAATTTTTATTATGTTTTCTTTAGAAATACATGTTATTTTAGCAATTTGATTTAGATCCCCACCAAATTCTTTTGCGATTTTTCGTAATTCATCGATTCCCTTAGAATACTTCCTAATGAATTCTTTATCTTCAAGATCATTTTCTAAAACATAGTTGATCATACCAAAAAGCAGGTAGATGTCAGTATTTGGACAAATAAAATGATGATCGCCGATTTTTTTTGCAATAGGTATTTTTCTGGGATTGATCCAGACAATTTTGCAACCTCGTTTCTCCATTTCTTTTAAACGTTGAGCTGGGCGGGGAAAAACAACAAAACTAAAATGTGAAGCCCCGGGATTTGTTCCAAGTGCTAAGAAATAGTCTATATTTGCAAAATCTGGAACTATTATAATGAGATTTGAACCATAAAAACGTTTAGAATGAGCAAATTTATTATTACAATCTTGAGAACCAGCAGAATAAATATTTCGGGAACCTAAGAATCTCATAAATGCTTGGGTATAAATTGCAGCAGAATAGGAAAAAGCTACGGGATTCCCAAAGTACATCCCAATAGATTTAGGACCGAATGTATTCTTTATTTTTAATAATTTTTCCCCTATCTCATTTATGGCTTGTTCCCAGGATATTCTTTCATACTTACTATCAATTTTTTTCATTGGATATTTAATCCGTTTGGGGTCATATTGAACATTAAGCATCGAACGACCTTTGATGCACGAATAACCCTTCGAAACTGGGTGATCCTTATCTGCATAGTATTTTAAAATCCTGTTGCTCTCCACTTCTGCAGTAAAACCGCAAGATCCTTCACATATTCTGCAATAGGTATACTTTTTTTCCATTAAAATCACGTAATTCAATTAATTTTTTTTTATTATTTTGAGTTAATTTTTGAAATATTTTTGATCAACACTAAATTCATACAATTTTTTTTATTATTTTGAGTAAATTTTTGAACTATTTTTAATCACCTATTTTTATCAAATACTTTTAACTGCTAGACAATTCGAAATTGAGCACTTTAGAGAAATTCGGGAATTGCAAAGGGTTAAATATAATGATTCCTTCATATATTTAGTAAGTCAGTTAGTTAATTTGAATTAAAAATATGAGAGATTTTTAAGTAAGAATAAAAATTAGAAAATATGTGATGCTATTGATTGAAAGTACAAAAAAAATGAAGAAAAAACCGTCTATTAGTTTTTATTGTATGAGATGCAATTTATTCTTTGTAGAAGATGGAGAAACATTATTAGACGAAATTAAATGTCCAGAATGTAATACTCATGAGATATTTATAGAATTAGAATTTGATGATGAGAAAACTCCTAGTTATATTTCATAAATGTGAAGTTCTTCAAATTATTTTTTCTATTTGTTTTTTTTTAGATCATAAGAACCTCAAGCATACCTAACAAAGAATTTTAAATACGAAGAACTTTAATCTAAAAATTTATTTTTTAAATATTGGATAATAATCATTCAAACAAAAATTTAATCTTAAGAATGAATTTTTAAGTAAATTAATAATTCATAGATTCAATTTTTTTGTAAATTTTTCTTAAAAAGATAAAAACAGATAAAAATTATTAATTATAGATGCTTACTGATGCTACTTACTAAAAAATATGTTGACAAGCTTCTTAAGGATATTTATGACTTGCATACCATTAAGGGATGTATTATCGCGAGTATTAAGGGTATACCAATTTGTTCATTATTACCTCAGAACATAGATGAAAGAAAAATATCTATATTAGCTACAGTATTGCTATCTATTAGTGAAATGACCGCAAAAGAATTTAAATTGTTAAGTGATCCAACAGAATTAGCCTCAATGATGAAATTTGGAGAGTATATTTTAACAATAGTGAGAATAGGTGGAATAGCTTTACTTATAACTCTAAATAAATATGATATGAGTCATGATGGATTGATAATTAGAAAAATCATAACCAAGATGCATAGTGAAATTAATAGTATATTAAGAACAGGACTTACTGAAAAATTAAGAATTATTAAAAGGAAAATTGATGGAGGATACGTTTCATTAACAAATTTACAAGAATTAAATACAGTAGTAGATGAGATTAATGAAATAATAAAAGAACTTTAAATTCTTTGCATTATTATAAATATTTAAATAAGAAGCACTTTATACAAAAGTGATTATTTTTATAAAAAGGATAATAATCATTAAGACTAAAATATAAGACTAAAGTTCAATCTAAAAAAATTACGATAATAACAACTTAGAGATGAAAAATTAATAAGAACTTAACAAAAAATTAACAAGAATTATAATAAATTAGGGGTGAATATTAAATGCCATTATTAAATAGAGCACATGAGAAGCTTTTATCGAGAAAGTTAAAGGCAGATGATTTACCTTATGTTACTTCCATTAAATTTAAAGAATTAACTAAAGTTAAAGAAAGTATTGTTGGTAAACCCATTCTTTGTTCAAGTTGTAAAGCAGCACTTACCAATCCAGCTATGGTAAAAATAGACCAAAAAGTTGGACATCATTTTATATGCGAATTTTGTGGCACATTGAATGTCGTGGATCCTAAGGATTTACCTTCTGGTTCATGGACAGATCTTGATTATATTATAGAAACAAAAACGGAACCGAAGGATGTTACTAAGTTAAAAATAACAGGTGATAATATAACTTCAGTTATTGATATTTCTGGCTCAATGTCGGATGGTAAATTAGAGGCTGTAAAGCGAAGTTTGGTCGAGACAGTTCGAGATTTAAAAGTAAATTCTCCTGGATCACATTTTTCTTTGATTACATTCGAATCTAGTGTTCGACTACTTTCGCATAAAGGAAAGGAAGTCCTAAAACTTTCTGGGGATACACTTCATTCAAAAAAGGATATAATCAAGCGTTTTCAAAAAGCAGATCTTGACTTTGTTCCAATCTCAGATACTGCTGATAGATGGATTGATATGATTAATCAAATGATGCCAATGGATATGACAGCACTAGGTCCAGCTTTATTAGGGGGAGTAACACTCTTAGGGCGAGCTGGGACTGGTGGGCGACTTATATTACTTACTGATGGGATGGCTAACCAAGGTTTGGGAAATTTAGAAACACCAACTTCATCTGGTAAAAAATTCTATGATGAAATGGGTGATTTATGTCTCAATCATAATATAATAGTTGAAGTAGTCGGCGTTCAGAGCCATGAAGGTGCTAGTGAATTAGGTTTAGATGTTCTAGGACATTTAGCAGATAAAACTGGTGGAGATATATTTTTTGTTACCCGAGAAGAACTTAAAGATGCATTTGAGAAAATGCGATCCGTTGAATATCTTGCGAAAAATGTTTCTGTTAGCGTTATTGCACCAAAAAAGAGGTTAAAACTTCGAAGCGTATCAGGAGTTTCGGTCCCTAAAACAGCAGGCCCCATTGAGGTTGGTGCTGTAACTAAAGATCGAGAAATCTTTTATGAAATGGAAACACTTGATGATCTAAAAGAAGAAGAAGTCCCGGTTCAAACCCAAATTATGTATAAGGATAAAGAAGGAAACACACATTTACGAATTATTAATGAAAAATTAAAAACAACAAAAGATGAAAAAGAATACAACAAGAAATATAATTTAAACCTAACTACGACTTATAACGTGCAAAAAGCCGGTGAATCGTATTATAAATCGGATGTAAAGGCCGCGAAATCTCAATTAAAAGCTTATCAAACCAAAATTAAAAATTTAGCTGCTGGTGGACCAATGCCAGCTGCGGCTGAAGCAGTAATTGCTAAGTTAGATGATGAGATGGAAGAAATAGATAAAGAAGAAGAGAAAGTAGAAAAATTTAAGGGTAAAAAATCCTATCGCGCAAGTATAGCTCAAAAAATGAAACGAAGATTATCAGAATAAATATTTTTTACTTTTTTTTATTTTTTTTAATTTTAAAAATTTCTTAATTTTATTAGTTTTAATACGTGCTCCCCGTTTTTTTCAGTAAATTCATAATAAACCCATAATTCATTTTCATATTTTAATCCAAATAAATAACGACAAGAACCTTTACCAAAATCAGAGTGATATGTTGGTTCTTCCAAGCTTTGGATTTTTAGATTTTTTGGTGAAGATCCGGTTAAAACACCAGATTTTTCTTCACATAAACCAGATTCTTGATCCGTTCCATCGAAAAATCCAAAGTATTGATCATTGAATTCGAAAATTGATGTTAATCGAATCATATAACTAGCCCATTTACAATCCTTTAAATTAACGAACACATCTCCATTCCATTTGAAGGAAATTCCATCTTGGCTCGTTAAGAGACCGCTTGATCCCCAAGGTTTTTTCCAAAATCGAAAATAATCGATATAGAGATGAATTTTATCATTAAAAACAGATACAATAGGATCTTTAATGCTAAGTCTATGAAAACGGGGCAAATTCCATTTTATCTTTTGTATTTTTTTCGAATCAAAATTCGAGGGATCTCTTGCTACAATTTTTTTAATCTGCCATCTAGGAATTATGGCATTAGATTCATATGAAAAAAATAAATTATATTTATCTTGAATTTTAATCATCGATGCTCCTTCGATGCTTTTTACATCAATTTCTTTTTTTCCCATTTCCCAAATTACTTTAAAATCAGTGCCATTTATTGACTCTAGAATTTGACATTTATACCCTCTATGAGTATCACTGGGTAATACTTTTCCCTTCTTCGGTCTAGGATTACGAATTCTTACATATAAATAGAATTTCTCGAAATCTTTATCAAAAAAAATTGAAGATGCACCAATCCAATACCCTTTTCCTTTTCCCTCAGGTTCTAAAATGGTGGTTCCTTCTTGCGGATTAAAAAGAAAGTTATCCATTTAAATCCATCTGATACCAATAAATTAAGCTTTGAATTATTAGCGTAATGATTTAGATCTATAATCCTGATAAATGTCCCAAATTCCATCTATTATAGAAAGGACAATAATTAATATTTTAAAGAAAATTGTATCAGGATATACGAGAATTGAGTAAATTGCAATAAATGGGAGCGTAAACACATATGGACCGTGTTCAATATAAGTTCCTCCTATGGGAGATTCGCCATGTCTAATATGCCTTTCATCCACAATATCCTTCCAAATTAAAATACCCAAAATGCTTAAACCAAACGTTATAAATATTGAATCAATTACATAATAAGCTCTTGCGGTCCATTGTTGAAGATTTAGGATAACAATATAACCAATTAAGTGAATTAAACCAAGCAAAATTGAGATGATATAGTATTTGATTCTCATTAAATCTATTTCCTAATAGTCTGGAATTTTTTCATTTTTTAACTTGTTCAAATCTAAGAAATATCATATAATTGAAAAAAAAATGTTTCGTTAGTACTGATGAAAAAAAATCAAATGTTGAGTTAATGATCATGGTTATGCTCATGATCATGCTCATGTTCTATATTTACACTACGAAGCGAGCCGATAGCCCAACCAGCTACTTCATTTAATGATGGGTGAATGACTTGGGAACGATAGATCGGCATAAATGATCCAGCTTCGGGACAGGTTTGCGAATATGTGGGTATTGGTTCAGATTCCGGAGTTGGGCTTATATTACAAACGTATCCCGCATTCATAAGATATACAAATGGTTGAACTAACACTGCAGCGTGAGGACCAATAATATGGGCACCAAGTAATGTTCTAGATTGATCTACGACAAGTTTTACAAACCCATCATCAATATCTCCTTTGTTTAATCCCATCGCAAACCCTTTTGCCACACTCGAATAATTCTTTTTTGCAACATAAATTTTATACCCTTTTTCAATAGCTTCTGCCTCTGTTATTCCCACATGTCCAATTTGGGGGTATGTAAATATAGCCCAAGGGACAGAGGAATAATCAACCTTTAATCGATTATCTCCCTCAGCAAACATATTATTTTCTACAATCTCTGATTCATAATTAGCTTTATGACGAAATTGATATTTTCCATTTGCATCTCCAATGCACCAAATATTCTTTTTGGCTGTTTCTAAATATTCATTTGTTATAATCCAACCTTTTTTATCTGTTTTAACACCAGTTTTTTCCACTTTTAATAAATCGGCATTGGAGCGGCGACCGGTAGCTACTAAAATTTCTTCAGCTTCCACTTCCGACTTTTCACCAGTTTTCATATCCTCAATTTTAACAATCTTAACTCCTTTCTTAGCATGTGCTTCAATCGCTTTTTTATTTACAAGAACCTTCATATATTTATTTAGATTTCTTTCTAAAAAAGCACTCACTTCAGGTTCTTCGGTATATACTAAACGAGGTAGCATCTCAATTATTGTGACATCAGTACCAAATGCTGAAAATATATGTGCAAATTCAACGGCTATTACACCGCCTCCAAGAATAATAAGACTCTTCCAAGGTTTTTTAGGAAATTTATCTCCAAAAAAATTTTCATTTGTAATATATTCTATGTTTTCTATTCCTTTAATAGGAGGAATAAAAGACCGAGCACCAGTGGCTATTAGAAATTTTTCACCCTCAAATGTTTCTGAATAACTTCCATCTTTTAATTTAACCCTCATCTGATAATCTTTAACGAATTCTCCGGTCCCTTTATAAAACGAAAGTCTAGGTGATTTTGACAAACTTCTCTCCATTCTTTTATTCTCATCAATTTGGGACCACATCCGCTTTCCAATCATATCCCAATCAAATTTTTCTAATTTAAGTTGTAAACCTACTCGCTCTGCGTGTTGAGCTTCTCTAATTACATCTGCGGGATATACGAGAACTTTAGAAGGTATACAACCTCGGGTGAGGCATGTACCACCGACTTTAGTATCTTCGATGATTGCACAACTTAACCGTCTACTAAGTACTGTATTAACAATGTTGAGCCCTGCACCAGTTCCAATGATAACAACATTATATTTTTCCATCTAAATTAACTCCTTTGATTGTAAAATCCCAATAATTTTAAAGTAAAATTTTTAATCTAAAGTTATACAAATATAAGAAAGTTTACTTATAAAATTAAATTAATTCCAATAATAGGAAGTTCATATCCTTAAATTTCGTGAACTTAAATGATTGATAAGCTCTATATTATGTATGAGAACGGTGTATGCGTTTTTGAAAAGATTTATTATACTAGTTTGGATACAATCAAGACAGATTCCCAGCTATTTACTGGTTTCTTAACTGCTATTGGTGGTTTTGCTGCAGAAGCTTTGGGAAGCGGATTACAATCGATGCATTTACAGACCGGAGAACAACTCGCAATAATGAAACATGAGTCAAGAATGGTCGGAATCTGTATCGCAGACGGACGCGATCACGACAAGCTGATTTCATCATTATTAAGAAAGATATTAGATCGATTTTATGAAATATTTAAGAGAGAAGTTGACATAATGGATGCGTCGTTACTTGGAAAAACTGATAAATTTGGAAAAGAAGTCGATTCTATTTTAAAAAATAAAGCTTCAAGTAGAGCAGATTGGAAAATGGGGTTAGGAATATTAGTTGGATTTGCTATTTTAGGCTTGTTAACTTTTGTGATTTTAAATAGGACACTTTTAGAAAATATTCCAAGTCCATTATTTTTAGCCATACGAAATCCCATAAGTGCAATTTATATTGGAATGCTTGGAGAGTCAATAGGAGGAATATTATCATTAATAATGTTTTTTGTTGCAATATTATTTTTTATTCCATCAGTTATAACAGGCTATTTGAGCGGTAGTCGTGTTAGAGGACTAATTTCTGGTACAATTATAACTGTTATCGCCTATATTACCTTAATTTTAGCCAGATTTCAAATAATGGCAAGATTGGGACTGGATTTAAAGGATTGGTTCTTCAGTTTATCCCCTCTTATACTTTTCCTAACTCTATCAGTTTCATTTAGTGCGGGTTATATCGCAGAGCGACTACACCTTTATACATTTCCAGAACCAGATAAAGAAATGGGAAAATTAGATAGGATTTTAAAATCTATAAAAGATAAGATTGGTTTATAAGGAATATTCGATGATTCACAAATTATATTTAATGTTTGAAAGTGGAATTTGTATTTTTGAAAAAAATTTTTTTACTCATTTGGGTAAAGAAGAAAATACTCAAGTTTTTACTGGTTTCATCTCAGCTATCGGAAATTTTGCTTCCGAAGCTCTTGGTAGTACTCTACAGTCCATTCGATTACAAACAGGAGAACAGCTTGCTATAATGAGGCATGAGCCATCAAAATTAGTTGTCATATGTGTTGCCGATGGCCGAGATCATGACAAATTACTGGCATCAATATTACTAAAAATTCTTGATCGTTTTTTTGAAATTTTCAAAAAGGAAATTGAAGCGGAAGATACATCAATAGCTGAAAAATCTAAAGATTTTGAAAAAGAAATTGAAATAATTCTAAAGAAAAAAATTTCAAGTAGAACTAATTTTAAAATGTTTGTTGGTATATTTTTAGGACTAACAATCTTGAGTTTATTAATTTTTATAGCTTTAAACAGAACTTTTTTAAATAATTTTCCAGGACCATTATTTTTTGCAGCGATGAATAATCCATTAATGCTATTTTTTATTGGTTCGATTGGAGAATCAATAGGTTCAATTTTAGCATCCTTAATGTTTTTTATTGGATTTTTATTTATGTTACCTGCATTTATAACAGGTTTCTTGAGTGGAACCAGAGTAAGAGGATTAATTTCTGGATTCATTATTATAATTGGTACATATTTAATACTTTTTTTAAGTGCCGTTCGTTTACAGGTTGTTTTAGGATTAGACTTAAGAGGATGGTTTCTTGGAATATCTCCATTAATCTTCTTCTTGACGTTATCAGTTTCATTTATTTCAGGATATTTAGCTGAGAGATTACGTCTTTATACTTTTGAAGAACCAACAATTAAAAAAGGAAGGTTATCTAAGCTGTTAATTTTTAAAAAGAGATAATAAAAATTAAAGGATTTAATAAAAATGGAAGAACACGAAATTGACGAATTAAGTCGCATATTATATTATGAGTTTAATAGAGGGGAATATGAAGTATTTCGCCTTGAAGTGTTAAATCGAAAAATAAAGACGTTTAAACAAAGGATTGAGCAAGCAAAAAAGATTTTGTGGAATAAAAATGAAATACTTCTTGCAAAAATTGTTAATTTATTAGAGAAAAATAGATTAGACTTGGTTAAGGAAATTTTCACTCGTGCTCAGAGACTTTATCGTCAAAAAGAGTTAAGTAAATTTATCAGTATGGATGATTTTGGAGAATAAACAAATAATAAAATCTTATAATAATAAAAAATTTTACGAAATTTATTCAGATTTTTTTTGAAGATATTGAAAAATCCTTTCTAATGTAATTCCTAGAAGAACACAAATATTATATGAAGCAATTGTACATTCATGATATTTTTGTTCTACCCCTAATTCTAGATACAATTCTTCCGCAGCAAGATAATATTTAACTGCATTGACCAAATTTTCATTACTTTTTTCAATTTTAGTAGCATAATCTGCAAATTTATCTGCTAATGATATCATTAAGGACTTACTATCTTCTTTTAATTCTAACTGATCATAATATTTTGCTGCTTCTTCTATATATTCCCTTCCTTTGAACGGATCAAGAGCTTTAGTATAATCTTCTAATACTTTAATAGCTTTTTTCATCGTTTTTATGTAATTTTTCTTTTTAAAATTTTTATTGTAACATTCTGCAGCATTAACAAATAAATCTTTAGATTTTAAAGGATCTTCCTTTAATACTGTCTTTGCCTGACTCTCTAAGTTTTTACATTTTTGAGACAAATTATTCCTCCTTCTTTTTCATTAATTGATCTAGAGCTGCCAGTTGTGATTTCTCTTTTTCCTCTAGTTCGGCAAGTTCCTCTTTGTATTTTTTGATTTCTTCTGCGGTTTTTCCTTCTTTTACTAATTCTTGCACCACAGCTTTTTCATATTCTTGTTTTTTTTCTAAATATTCTTTCTCTTTGAGCGTTTTTTCTTTCTCTCTCTCTTTTTCTTCGACTTTCCTTGCTTTTTCTCTTTCTTTCTCATCCAATTTTCCCTTTTCTTCTCGCTCCTTTTTTAGCTCTTCAAATTCCCTAGTTTCCAAAATGTCAGGTTTTCGAATTGTTGGCAAAACTGGAAATTCTTCTAAAATTGAAGATATTTCATCCTTCGGTAAGCCAATTTCTTTTTGTATTATCTCAATTAGTTGTTGGTTTTGATTTATTTTATCTTTATTTTGAAGTTCTTCATAAATTTTATTAGCAGTTTGGAGATATTTAATTGCATAAATTATTCGTTTTCTAGTATTGTGGAGTTTTTTAGCAGTAGTTATATAAGCCTCAGCCATAGTAACAATACATTTTGATACTTCCTTTTCTTTATCAATTTTTTTATAGTATTCAATTGCTTCTTCATAGAATTTCTGTGCTTCTTCAGGATCTTCAAATTGATCTGCGGTATTACTTACAATTTGAGCAACTTTTTCGTAAGCTTTTGCTGCCTTTTTTTTCTGATATTTCTTTTCCCAACATCTAGCAACTTGTAAATAAGTTTCTTTAGCAACAACGGGATTATCACTAATTTTCTTTGCCTTATTTTCCAATTCTTTGCAATTTTCTGACAATACCCTTCAACCTTCCAAACTTTTATGAAGAAATTTATGTCGAATAAATAGTTTCTTATTTTTGTAATAAATAAATTTTGTTTAATAAAAAAACCTCAAAAAAATAAGAGTTGTTTATTATCTTGTTAATGACTTTCATATCGTCATGAAAATCTAGATTTTTTTTGCATTTAAATAAAAAAAAGAATAAAAGAAAGGAGTTTAATTATTTTTCTCTTCTATGTGTAACAACAGCAGCGATAAACACTATTCCGGCTGCAATTCCGATTAAACCACCAATTATAGCAGAGGGGATCCAAGCTTTAGGATTGTAGTTGAATGTAAATATTAATGCTAAAGGTGATTGCATACTGAATATGGGATCATGATCAATTTCCTCGCCATCCCATTTATTATAACAGATTCTATGTTGGAACCACTCTCTAACGCGTGTCCATCCACCAGTATGGGAATAAGTGTTATCCTCAACGTAGCCTTCATAAGTGGTAGTGAACCAAGGGCAGCTTGTGGCGCTGACATTATATAGATCGGTTTTATTCCAAACATAAGTTGGTTTACTTGAGGTTAAGTCCAATTCCATTAATGATTTAGTTCCATACTCTACAGTGAAATTTGTCATAATTGTACTGTTATCTGGGTCCACTTTTACGGTACCATTTTCGTCTCTTGCTTCTACATTTATTTTTATATCAAAATCGAGAGTCTGTGCAACATCAAATTGGAGAACGGATAGACCTAAGTTAGTCCAATTATAATCAATATCCGTATCGGTAAGTTCTCCAAAATGGAAATTTTGAAATAATTCCGTATCACCATTTGAACTAAATTTAAGCATATATGATATATTTAAGTAGTCCATAGTTTCTGTACCTATCCATGGTGTTGGCCAAGCAGCCCAGTTTTGGGCATCGAATACTTGAACTGTTACACCAGTATAATTTATGCCCCAAGTATATTCCTCTGATTGGGAAGGTCGCCATGCTGGACCTTTTTGTGGAGTAAGGTTCATTATTTCATAAGATGTATATGTATCTAGAAAGAGATAATATAAGACTTCTGTAGCATTAGTTGAAGGATTTGTGTGATTGAAATATGTATCACAAACCCCATTATTATTAGAATCATTATATGCTTCTAATACTCCTGGAAAAATGGAGCCAACTGATTTTAATTGTTTAACAGTAAAATAGTAAAATGGCGAATCTCTTAATTCTGCAAATTTTGAAATACCTAAGTGCATGTACCATCCGTGAGCTAAATCACTAACAGGAGATAAAGTAAGTCGGCTCAGTCTAGTGCCCCAAGCAAAGGCTATATTATTTCCTGCAATAGCGACATAATAATCTGTTATATCTCCTGCAATACCATAACTAGCATGATTAATTCCTTCAGTAGCGAGTGATAATCCGCTTAAGTAGAGTACCAAGTAGTCTATGTTTGGGTTTCCTCCTTGAGCATTGACTGTTGTTGCTGGAGAAAGACCTAGAATTGCGAATCCTGCTATTAGACCGAGCAGAATAATAGACATCTTTCTCATATTTTTCCCTCTAATGAATATTCTTAAATTTTTTTCATTTGAACTTTTTTCGTCCGTTTGATTTTTATCAAACGATTCTAAGTATAAAGGATTGGTACTGTTATTTAAAAGTTTTCATTGTGGTTTGTTGATTTAAGATTGAGCAATTTATAAATTATTTTAAAAGAGTCTGATTAATAATATTTAATTTAAATCCGTTTGAATTTTTTCAAATAATTCTAAAAATTAAAATAGAACTTAAACCAAAAAAAAAAAAGAATAAATATTATATTTCGGTTTAGAAAACAAATAATAAATGTGTTGAGAGATTTAAAATGGGATTTGGTATAAAAAGTATAAAAGCGGGAATTCAAACTTTTAGAAAAGGTTGGTTAAGCTTTATTTTAATTGTATTAGTATTATCAATTACCTTTATTCCAGCAATTCTCATTATGTATATGTTTTTACAAGATGTCACAGATATATTAGGATTGATTATTTTTACGTTGACATTTTTTTCATTTTTAATTTTTTATTCCTTACTGGAGGGAATAGTTCAAGCGATTGGTAACGAAGTTTCGGAAGTTGAGCAAGGGAGGGCGGAGAATATGACGTTTTATATTAGAAGAAATGGAAAAGCTTTGATTATAACTGGAATTGTAATATCTGGTTTAGGATTTATTTGTACAACTCCGCTTTTGATTATTATTTACTCAATCGTAAGTAATTTTTTTCTTCCATTTGATCAAAATTCACTCATTATACTATCAATTGCTAGTTTTTTGATAACAGTCATAATTAATTCGATATTTTGTTTGGCAATATCTGCTATTATATTTAATAATATAGATGCATCTCCTGCTTTGAGCAAATCGTTCAATTTATTTAAAACGCATTATAAATCGATGCTTTTTATTACAGTCATTTTTCAAAGTATTTTATGGGCAATTGTTTCATTATTACAAATATTTTCAAGAAGTTCGGATATTTTTAGTTTAGAATTTGCTCTTCTAATACTTTTATCAATTTTAATATTATTTTTTGTTTTTCCTTTGATGAATCTTACCTATTTTCACCTCTACTTAAAAATTACTTTACCTTCTCAGGTTAGTTCAGAAAAATTGGATGAGGATATACCAATAAAAATAGTTTAACATGGTCTATAAAATGAAAGAAGTAATGGTCTTACGGGATCCCGAAAAAGTAAAGATAGTTTTTAATAAATGGAGAGGTAAAATTCTAGATTTATTGAGTAAGAAACCTTTTACAATAAAAGAATTGGCAGAAATTTTAAAAATCAATCCAGGGACGGTATTTCATCATATGAAAATACTTGAAGAAGCTGGTTTGATTGAAATAATCAGAACAGAAATGGTTGGCAACATTGTAATGAAATTCTATCAAGCAGTTGCAAGAGAATTTCGTTTTGATCTTTTAGAGACTAAGGATACAAAAATTCACTCTATAATTGAATCAAAACTAAAAAAAATAGTTGATGCCTTAAGCACATACCGAATAAATATCCCCGATGATAAGAAAAAGACAATTTTAAAACAAATTGCAGAATTTTGGGATTTGGAAAATAAAATAAAAGAAAATATTGAGGTTGAAACAACAATAAAGGATTTTTCGGCAGACATTCAAAGGGAAGTTTTTATTCTAGTAAGTCTACTAGAATTAAATAAAAATGAGGAATATATTAAAAAAAGGGATGAAATTATAAAGTTATTAGATAATTATCAAGAAAAATAAATGTAAAAAAGGAGAATTTTTGTTTAAAATTTGCTAAAATATGCTTATTATTAAATATATCAAATAGAAATTATAAGTTTCTCTGTTTTCTTGATTTATTTGATAGGCACCATAGAAAAATATTAGCGAGAAAAACAACAGGATTAAAAAAATTATATATAAAGCCCATACCTTTTTTGTTGCCATCCTAAAACAAATCCTAAAAATTTATGTACTTTTTTAATTTTGGTATTAACTTATTAATAAATGTTGAGTAAATCTGATGAAACTATATCTAAATTATGACAGATTTTAAGGTTTCATCAACTAACTCATATGCAGATAGAAAAACATCCATATTTCCATTCCATACGGGGATTAAGAATTGTTTATATTTTTTTTCAAATTTTTTAATAAATTCTTTTAGAAATTTTTTCATTTGCGATGTTTCTCTATTTACTAATAAAACTCCAATCAATCTACTCTGAGGTACAGATTCTAACTTAGTTGGAGGCAAATCTATAGTCCCATATTCAAAAATGAGCTCTTTATCTCCCATGTCGATATTTCTTAATTTTTCTTCACTTTTAGTTATATGTCTTATAAGATGTCCTATTGCATTTAATGCAGATGAAATGAGATGCGAATCTCCTACACCTAGTGGTTCGGGATTATATGAAAATAAGCAACGACCATCAAAATTAGCTACAAATAAATTAAAAATTTTGGCTTTGTCAAATTCCTCTTCTAAATCTTCTTCAATAACAGTATCGACCTTTCTCTTTTTTTTAGGAGGAAGGGTTTCTACAATCATTCCTATTAAATTTGGCTTTTTTTTATCACTAGTATCTAAATTAAGCGTGTTACAAATATCTTCTAGTTCTTTTTTATCAAAACATATATCTAATAATTCATCTAGACCATAGGTGGATTCATACATAATTTTTAAACATAATGATTCTTTACTTTCGCTTTGTTGCCGAGAGATATTGGCTAATTCAACTAATTCTAATATTTTCTTTTTTGAAACAAGGTTGGAGAGAAGAATATCATCAAAATGTTTAATTTGTTTTTCTTTTTTAATTGATTTACGTCCTTTTTTTATCCTCTTTGGAATTATTATCACGCCATAATTTTTATTTATTGGAATCTATAATGTAACAGATTAATAAATGTATAATGTGCATTCGTCTAATTTCAAAATTTTAATATAGCAAATTAATATCAAATTCATATTATGAGTTTCCCTTCTCATTTTTCGAAATTGCTAAATACTAATTTTCTTATAATAACTAACAGAATTAAACTTGGATCTGCGAATATATGGGAGATTTCAAGATGAGAATTAATAATTTTAAAAGAAAAGGAAAGATTTTCACAATTCTGATTATCATGCTTATTAGTTTTTCAAACATTCATTATATCTTTCAGAAAAATCAGCTTGATCCATATAATTTAGCATTATTTACAAATATTTTTACTTCTAATATAAGAATGCCTTCTAATGATGGTCCATTTTCCACTAAGTCCTCCTCTAGTGATGTCATTGAGGGTAATGGAGGAAAGTTAGACACTTTATTATATGAAAATATTAGTGGTCAAGTTCTTTCTTGTGATACTTCTTCTGATTTTTCTATTTATACAAATGGATGGAATATAACCAAAACAGATCTAATTTTCACAAATGTTAAGGCACCAACAGATATAGATATTGAAATATCAGAACCATTTGCGGGTGAACATAGATTGGATACTTTAAGAGCGATGTCATTTACTGTAGGAAGCGTTACCTATTTAAAGAAAATAAATGTTAATTTGCGATTAAAAAAACTCTACCCTGGTAATGATTTAGATTTATCTGTATTTAATACAAAAGCTACTGGGGAACCCAATAATATTATTTATAATGAAGGATTTGATTTAGATAGCTATTCTGATGGTTGGATTGAATTAAATTTAAGTTCGGATGTCCTATTGGACCCTGCTGATACTAATAATAGTAAATTTTTCATAGGGTTAAAAGAAGGTTCTATTTTACCTTCTCCTCAAGTCTATTGGTATTATTTAAATGATCTCTCTACCCCAGATGGTTCAAATGAAGGTGATGACTATTCTTACAGTTTTGGAATGTGGACTTCTAATGATGTAGATTATACTTTAGGTCTCACATTAGATACTAATACATTACCATCAAATATAGAATTAAAAGTGAATGGTATTAATGTGGAGAATTTACAAATAGGTAATGGTACTTGGAATTCATCTGTTTTATATATTGGACCTAATGTTACTTTTAATGTCGAAGCAAATACTTCAGCGAGATTTGATGTAAATTGGACATGTCAATTTATAAATCAAACATTATCTAATACTTATTTTATTTCTAATGCGAGTAAATCAATTGTCAATTGGAATTCATCTATTCCAGCTAAATTTCATGCTAATTCATATGCTAGAGGCATTAATATGACAATACCCCTAGATTGGAATATTACTGAAGTAATATATGATTCTAGCTCACATTTATCTTGGGTTAATATAACAGAAAATGGTAAAAAAATTAATATTATATCCAATGTTTTTAATTCTACCTGGATAGCAGTTTGTATTGGACCAAACTATGTACGTGAAATAAGCTTAGAAAGAAAGGTTGATTCTAGCTTCACTCCTGTTAACGGTCCAGTTAATGGAACAGATACTATTAGAATAAACGCATCTATAAAAGACGGTAAGGGTATTGAAATAATTAATGGGAATGGAAATTTATCTATTTTTAATCCAGAAGAAACTCTAAATTATATTGATCATACACCCCCAAACAGTACCCATGCTTTAAATGGAATTATAAGTTTTACACCTTGGCGAATTAATTTAACTGGAACAATGGGTGGAAATTATACAATTCAAGTAGTATGGTATAACCAGACAGAAGTGGGGATAAATGTTACTTCTATTGATATTAAATCAATTCCAACTCAATTAACATTGATTTATAATACCATATCGGCTAATACAGGGGATCCAATTGATGCTATAATATATTATAACGACTCATATTGGGGATATGGTATTCCAAATGCTAATTTTTATTTAATTAATAACTATACTTCTGGTTACCATTTTGATTTTACTGTAACTCCATTATCACCAATGGGTAATTATTCAATTGCAATTTCTACAGCTACATTAACCGCAGGCTCTTATGAATTTATTATTATTGCTAATAAATCAGTATATAATACATCAACTGTTAATATCACATTTACTATTCAAGGGAATAAATCTTATGCTTGGATTGTTTCTGGAGCTACACCAGTTGGACCGTTACTTGGTGGAAGAACCTTAGATGATGGATCTTTTGTTTACGATAATTACACAACAACTCCTTTAAATGATCCCTACTGGGATGATACTTCTCATAAACTTACAATTTATTACAATGATACTGTAGGAAATCCTATTACAATCGAAGATGTTGATCTGGTTGAAATCAGATGGGATAATAACGAGACAGACATTATCCCAACTTTAGTGGGATCTGGCTTATATAATGTAACCATTGATACAACAGGAATTACTGCTGGAATACATTTCTTTTCAATCATTATGCAAACTTCTAATTATTATAGAGCATATTTGAATGTGAGTGTAACTGTAAAACCCGTTCCTACTCAAGTTGACCCCGGATTATATGGAAATGTTACTCAATATGAAGGAGAGGATTTAGAATTCTGGGTGGCATATTTAGATGTTTATCATTCAAATCAACGGATAGAATCTCCACCAGCCATTGTAAAATATAATATTACGGGCTTTCCAAATATAAATGGAACCATGACATATATAGGAGCCCCAAATTTTGCTTATCGTGGTGAATTTAACCTTGGAGACTTAAGTCTGGGATCTTATAACTTAACCATCTATGCTAGTGCTGGCACTGAATACCTTGAAGCAATTAGAAATATAACCGTTAATGTAATTCCAAAATATAATGTCTCTTTAAACTTAATTGATATTCCATTTGGTATTAGAGTTGGAGAGGAATTAATCATTAGAGCAAAATTAATTAATGATATTACAGGTGATCCTCTCAAGTATGTGCCCATAAATGTAAAAATTACTTTTCTTGATAGTCAAAATGGAACCATATCAGAATTAGAAGCGGTTCTAATCACAAATAATAATGGAACAATAGAAGAATCCTTAATTGTTCCTCAAAATGTGAAATATGCTAATATTTCTTTATTTTATAACGGGGATGTCAATGTAACTTCGGCAGTAAATAACACAATTCTTAATATCGCCCCCAAAAGATCAGTTCATTTGATAGTATTTTCTCCAACACCTACAATATGGGTGGGGGAACTTTTATTTATTGGTGCAAGTTTAACATACGGAGATACTGGGGAAGCGATTTTTGATGGATCTGTTGAGTTTGAAATAATATTTTTTGGTGAAAGAATTCTCCGATTTACTCAGATTGGAAAAACAGGTTCTGATGGAATTACTTATATAAGTTTTCCTATTCCATCAGATATTTCGGGAGTTTATTTAATTATGATAAATGCACGACATTCTGGGTCAAATACCGAAGCTTCAACTACTTCAAATCTGTTTCCTATTAATCTGCTATCAACAGGAAGAATTTTTATAGAAAACATATGGCTTTTTATAGCAATAATTGGAGCGGTTTCTGCTATGGGGACTTATAAAACATGGAATTATTTGAGAAATAGAGGGTGGAAGAAGAAGATTGACCATTTATTTATAATAACGCATGGGGGTTCACCTATAAAAGAGTGGAAAATGGGGGGAGCTATACTAGACGCAACTTTGGTTTCGGGAGCCTTAAGCGGGATTGCATCTATTGTACGAGAAATGACAAAAAGTGTTAAAAAATTAACTTCAATTGATCATGAAGATAAAAAATTAATATTTGCTTATGGTAAATTTGTAATTGGGGTATTAATTACTGAAAAAGATCAACCAATAATACATAAAAAACTAGATAAATTTGTAGATAATTTTGAATCAAAGTATTTTTATTATTTATCCTCTTGGGATGGTAATTTAAAGTATTTTCAAGATGCAGATGATTTATTAGTTGATATTTTCCCATTTGCAATCCCAGAGACTGTTCAAGAAAAGATTAAATTATATCCAGATATTATTAAAAAGGAAAATAGAATAAGAGAATTAAATATTGAAGCGGGACATCTTCTTATGGAAAATAAACCAGCTATGGCAATTGAATCTTATATAGTTGCTGCTAAAATAGCTATTGAAATTGGAGACTTAGAAATATTTGAGAATTTCATTATAAATATAAATAATCTTCAAAAAAGACTCTCAAAATTTGAAAAAAGACCAATGAGAAAATTAGATATTAAAACCGAAACTAAAGATAAAAAGAATCTTGCAACTAATATCGAAAAAATTCAAAAAGCAATAAAAATCTCAGACTTCCTTACAGCATTAAAATTAACTACAAAAAATGCAAACATTTACATGGACCTAGGGCAATATGAAATTGTTTCAGAATTGTTTCAAAAGATCAATGAATATGGTAAAAAACACAAATTGAAAATGAGAGAGATTCAGTTAAAAGAAAGAACTCAAAAAACCACAGATAAGATCAACAAGTTGAAAATGAAAGCTGAACTAGAGATTGAAAATGGAAATTTTTTAAAAGCTGCTGATAAGTATAATGAGGCTGCTATACTCGCAATACAAAATAATGATAGAGATAACTTTCAAGACCTTATGTCAAAAGTCGAAAAATATCAAAAAACTGAAGAAGAGACTACTTTGAAAGCAGAAAAAGAACGACAATTACTAATTCTTAAGGAATCAATACCGAGGATATTAGCAGAGGCAGAATCAGCAAAACTATCTGGTGATTATGAAAAAATAATTGAATTATATTTAAAAGTAGCCAATATCAATCAAAGTATAGGTCATATGGAAAATTTTATGAAATATATAACAATAGCGAAAGAATATAGGACAAAACTTGAAAATTTTACAAACAAATGAGGGCGTGTTATATTGGAGAAAATAATTTATAAAATTCTTTTATTAGGTGATCCTGGAGTAGGTAAAACAGCTCTTATAACTCAATATATTGATAATAGATTTATAACTGATTATAAAGCCACTCTTGGATTTGATATCTTTATCAAAAAAATTATAGGATCCAAAGCAGAATTTTCATTAGCAATCTGGGATCTCGCGGGACAAGAGAAATATACATCCTTAAAACAATCATATTATGAAGGTGCCCAGGGAATTATTATGGTATATGATGTAACAGACCGAGAAAGCTATAAAAATATAATACAGTGGTTAACAGAATTGCAAAAAGTAGTAAAAACAATTCCTATTATGTTAGTAGGAAATAAAATTGATTTAACTGACGAAATTAAAATCAATACAGAGGATGGGCAACGACTTAAAACAAGAATTAAAGCAATTAATTTTTATGAGACTTCAGCAAAAACTGGACATAATGTTAATACAATTTTTGAAGAACTTGCAGATATTATTAATAAACATTCATCGATATAGTGTATTTAAAATAAAGCTACATAAATAAAAAATTTTATAGAAGATTAACAAAATATTAGGGGTTGAATTTAGTTTTAGAACACGACATTTCCTACTATTGCAAAAAATTTAACTGTGGAAAATGCTGTGAAAAGGGTTGGGATATCTTTGTTACTGAATCTGATATAAGAAAGTGGGAGGAAAAAAAACCTGAAATCTTAAATCAAATAACAACTAAAAATATAAATGGAATAAGAAAAAAATTGCTTAAAAAACAACCAATCAAACTGCTAGATGGAAAAATACGTCAATTATGTGTGTTTTATGACTTTGAAAAAAAATGTACTATACACGATGTAAATCCTGAAATATGTAAGAAATTTTCGTGTTTGCATCATGTCTATTTCATTTTTCAATTTTTTAATAAAATTTCTGAATTAATAGAAGAATCTGATAAGAAAATGTTGAACTCTTAAGTAAGTTCAAATTTAGGGCGTATGGCTTATATGAAAGATGAACTTCGAGAAGAAGACTCTAATATCGAGCAAAAATTAAAAGAAACTCAAATTAAGAGTGAGTTTGATTATCAAAATTTATTTAATGATATTCCTTGTGCTCTTTGGGTTATAAATTTTTCAGATATTAAATTGTACATTGATGAATTACGTAATAAAGGAATTAAAGATTTTAGATCTTTTTTTAAAAATGACCCTGATTTTTATTCAACTTGTGTTTCTTTCATGAATATTATAGATGTCAACAGAGCAGCTATACAATTATATCAAGCCAAAAACAAGGAGGAAGTTTTACAATATTTAAATGATACCTTTTGCAAAGAATCTTTAGATTTATTTTTAGAAGGAATTATTTCTATAATTGAGGGTAATTTACCGTTTGAAGGCGAGACTATAATTCAAACTATAAAGGGAAATAAAATTAATGTATTTTATAATTGGTTTATAGCTTCTGGTTTTGAAAAAAGCTTATCTAAAGTATTTGTAAGTCTCCATGATATTAGTGACCGGAAACAAATAGAATTATTATTACGTAAAGAACGAGATTTAGTCCAAAAATATCTAGATTTAATTGGAGTTCTTCTTATAACTTTAAATAAAAAAGGTGAAATAACCCTTATCAATCAAAAAGGATATCAGACTTTAGGATATGAAGAACAAGAGCTTATTGGTAAAAATTGGTTTGATAATTGTTTACCAGAACGAAATATAGAGGAAGTGAAATTAGTTTTTCAAAAATTAGTGGTAGGAGAAATTGAACCAGTTGAATATTATGAAAATCCAATTATAACTAAAAGTGGTGAAGAAAGAATTATCGCTTGGCATAATACTGTTTTGACAGATGATATTGGAAATATTATTGGAATATTAAGTTCTGGAGAGGATATTACTGAGCGAATAAGAGGAGAAAAAAAATTAGCAAACCAAATGTATTTAATTGAGTCTATAAATACAATATTAAAAGAAGCTTTAAGATTAGACAGTGAAATAAATGTTGCCAAAATGTGTCTAATTTTTGCTGAGGAGTTGACGAATAGCAAATTTGGCTTTATTGGTGAAATAAATGAAGATGGATATTTCGATACTATTGCTTTAAGTAATCCAGGATGGGAGGCGTGCACCATGGAAAAAACCGCTGCAATAAAATTACTTAAAAACATGGAGATTCGCGGCATTTGGGGGGAAGTTTTAAAAAGTGGGAAAACTTTAATAGCAGATGATCCCGAATCTCATCCTTCAAGTGTTGGTACTCCTGTTGGTCACCCAAGATTAACAAGTTTTTTAGGAGTTCCGTTATTTTACGCTGGAAATACATTTGGAATGATTGCTGTGGCTAATAAAGAAATAGAGTATAATTCTGATGATCAGCAAGCCATAGAAACTCTTTCAATATCATTCATGGAAGCTTTGATGAATAAAAGAGCAGAAATAAAACTAAAAAATGCCAAAGAAACACTTTTAGAAGCGCAAAAAATAGCTCATATAGGAAATTGGGATTGGAATATAGTTACTAATGAATTAAGTTGGTCTGATGAAATTTACCGCATATTCGGGCTTGCTCCACAAGAATTTGGAGCAACATATGAAGCATTTTTAAATAGTGTCCATCCCGACGATAGAGAATTTGTTACAAAATCCGTTAATGAAGCCATTTATGATAAAAAACCTTACTCTATTGATCATCGTATTATTTTACCTGATGGGACACAACGAATAGTACATGAACTAGGTAAAGTTACATTTGATAAGGATGATAAACCAATTAGAATGTTAGGAACTGTCCAAGATATCACCGAATTAAAGCTAATTGAAAATGAATTAAAGAAACATAGGGACAACCTTGAAGAATTAGTTTTAGAGCGTACAAGAGAATTGGAATTAGCAAATAAAAAACTTCAATTAGAAATTGAACAAAGAATAAAAGCTGAAAAAGATCTGGAACTATTCGTATATGCAGTTTCTCATGAAATAAGAACACCAATTTCAGTTTTAGTCCAATCTATAGATAATTTAGAGGTTTATGGAGAAAAATTATCAGAGAATTTGAAATCAAAATTAATAAAAACGATGTCTAGAAATACATCATTATTATCCGAATTAATAGAGGATCTTTTATTAGCTTCAAGGATAGAAAGAACAGAAATAGAATTAAAGTGGGAAAATTACAAGCTATTCGATGTTTTAAAAGATGTATTAGACCAAATGGAACCTCGTTACAAATCAAGAGGAATAAAAATTGATACAGATGTGGATATAAATATTCAATTATTTGGTGATATCAAACGTATTGCACAGATCTTTCGAATATTTATTGATAATGCTATAAAATATTCAAAAGAAAGATCACTGATAAAGATTAAAGTATTTAATAAATATAAAGGAGAATTTAATCCGAAATCAATTGATGGTGTTTTAATTCAGTTCATTGATAATGGAATAGGTATTAAGAAGGAAGATATCCCTAATTTGTTTAAAAAATATTTCAGATCTAAAGACGCAATGAATATTCCTGGTACAGGTTTAGGACTAACTATTGCAAAAACTCTAACTTATTATCATCAAGGAGAAATATTTGTAGAAAGTGATTATGGTAAAGGAACGACTTTTTCCATTTTTCTTCCCAGATTAGAGGAACAACCATAAAAAAATATATATAGAAAATGAAATGTAATATATCTGATGAAATAAAAAAGGAGTTTCAGCTTGAAGCCATTAATACTATGTGTAGATGACAATGAAGATATTTTATTAAATCTACGGTTAACATTAGAATTTAATGATTATGAAGTAATCACGGGAAAAAATGGCATAGAGGGTATAATCATATTATCCGAACTCGGGCGACTTCCAGACATCATAATAAGTGATATAATGATGCCCGAAATGAATGGATATGATTTCTTTAAAAAAGTTTCTGAAAACTCGAAGTGGAATCGCATTCCATTTTTATTTTTAACAGCTCGAACTTCTCCAACAGATGTTAGATTTGGCAAAATGTTAGGTGTTGATGATTATCTTACTAAACCCTTTAAAAAAGAAGATTTGATGGCCATAATTGCTGGAAAACTTGCTAGAAGAAGAAAAACAGAAGAAGTTAGTGAAAAAGTTGAAGAAGTTCTCTCCTCTTTAAAAATTGATGAAAAACCTTCAATCTCTATTGAAGAAAAATTTTTAGTAAATTTATTATTAGTGTTTTGGGACGATAAAACGGGTCCTAGGGTTTTAAATTACTATCCAAAAGACATTAAATTACCTTTTTCTGTTGATAAAATAGGTGTTCAATTATATAATTCTATAGTTTCTATTTATGGACAAGGAAAAGTTGCTGAAGCTCAAGGTATATTATTAAATATAAAAAATATCGAGAGGGATGGTTTTATTTATTTTGATTCATATCCAGATAGTTCAATCAGAGGAGGTGAACAACAATATATGTTGGGGGTTATTGCTCCAAAGATTAATTATTTTGAATCTTTAAAAATTGGTGAACGCTTTAAACATATATCTTCACATATTAAATTAAAGGAAGATTGGGATTTTAAAAGTCATTGGGAAGAAATTGCAAATCTTTTATCAACTCCTTCACTGTAGATAAAATAATCTTCATTTTTAAGATTTATAATTCTTAATCGAATGTTTCGAGTAATATAAATACATTTTAATAACCTTGTTTTTATTTTCTATAAGGTTGAACTATCTAAAGAAAAACAAAGGTAATAACAAATGATGACAAAACAAGATTTTGAGATATATTTAGATTATATGATAGATTATTACGGAGTGGAAAGATCAGAATTACGAATATCGGCTTATAAGGTGCAAGGTGATGATAGCTATGAATTTTTCGAGAGTGCTAGAATAATTTCGATTTTAGAGTCAGGAATTATGGTTTGGAAATATGAGGATGAGGAAGAAGAGGAAAATGAGTCAGCATTCGTCTCATGGTCCGCCATAGACGAAATTTCAATAATGCTAAGAGAAGTCGATGAAGATGAAGAATATGAAGATTAATTTTTTCAATCCTTTCTACTTAATAAATTTTCAGCTTTATAGTGTATAATTGTTGCTCCATGCTTATAATATTCTTTTAATGTTATCCAATTTTTTGAAGGATATTCAAACTCTTTAAGAGATCCAAGTATAGAAGAACCAAGCCAAGAAGAATATTGTTCAGCTTGAGTGATTTTAATAGGAAAGGTCGCTAAATTTTCTAATTCCTTTTGTAATCGTGCTTTCATACCCTTAATTTTTAACCCTGATACTATTATGTTCTTGGATAAATCTTCTCTAATAGTTGAATCTAGTTTCATTAGGGTATCAAAAATTTCTACGTCCAAAGGTTTTATCTTATCTTTACCCGTCATTTTAGGTTTAAAATAGATTTCTGGAGCTAAAAATAATTCATCTAATTCGAGTGTAGTACCATCAGGTAATGTATAAGATTTTTTACTACTTTCCTTATCAGGATCTAGTGCTACAAAACAAAGTTTTTCGCGAATATCTCTTAAAATTTCCCTTTCTGCTGAAGTACGAAAATCATAACTCTTTTTTTTTAGGATCTTTTGTAGATAACTCGTTACATCTTCAATTCCTAAATCTATTTTTTTGATAAAATCAGTTAATGGGTAAGAATCCCAAACTGGTACGATATAAGTTGGATTTTTTAACCTAATAACTAACCCAGTAGTTTTTCCAACACACATTGCATCTGCCAAAGCTGCATTGACTAAAAGTATAGCCGGAATATTAAAATCTTCAAATAGAAAGCTACAAATCTTTTCCCTTTGTGACCTAGAAGTTAGTGGATGCTCGATAAGGATTAATCCGTGTTCAGATGGATCGATTTTTAAATCATTATAGAAAATATAATGAACAAATTTCTTTATAGCATTAAAATCGACTATTTCTTCATTAATTATTGGAAATGTATTTCTTAAAACCATAAGATTTCACCTCAAAAATTTTTGTAACAACTCTTTCATACTCTTCGGAAGTTGTCCATTAGATTCTAAATCTAAAATAAAATCTTCTACAAGATCTACTTGGCTTAGTGCTATGGCAACAATGAGGTCTGGAATGTCTGGAGTATTTTCCAGCATAAAATGTTCTCCTTGCGTGATATTTGCAATTTCTTTAAAGATTTTTTCAGTTTTACTATCTTTTACAATTTGTATAGTGTAAACTTTAACCTCATTAGAAGCTAACTTTTTTGATTCTTCTCTCCAATTCAATTTCTTTGGACATTGGGAAGGATCGTGTGGGGGAGCGTCCGCGATTAATATTGCGATCTTTTTAACATTTACCCATTGAAAATCTTGAAGAGAGCTTAATGCATCCTCAACCGCCTCTGGAATATCTCCCCCACCATCTGCAGTCCATTCCTTTATAAAACTTGTTAGTTCTGAATAATATTGGGATTCTGTAAACGGGTAACATTTTAGTAAATAAGAACTTTCTTCGTCACAATGATCACGATAGGTTAAGGCACCAATTCGAACTCCTGGAATTTTTTCTGATAGAAAGTAAAGCATTCTAGCAATTTCCTTTTTTATGGCCCCAAGAGCAGATCCCATAGAACCTGTAGAATCAGCCACTACAACTAAGTCAAGCATTCCTAAAGATTCAATCTTTTCTTTTATCATTCTACACATATCTTTGTCATTTAAAGATTCCATAAAAGCTAAAGCTCGTTGATAAGCCTTGTAAGCATAACCCATCTTTTTTATTGATTCAAATTCTCTAGCAGCCTGTAACATTGTTTTTCCGGCTTTTTCAGGTTCTCCTTGTTTATCTTGTAATGATGCTATCGAAACTAGAGTAATTACGGCTTGTAGCTTTAGATTTCGATTAATAAATGTTTCACGTAATTTCATATAATTATTAATAGCTTTTTTCCAAGCTTTATTTTCCATTTTCAGGCAAATTTTATCCGAAATCGCTTTCAATTCATACTCAATTTCACTTAACATTCCATTATCACAATCCAAGGAATCATATTAATTCTTTAAGGAGCTCCCTTTTACTTTCTGTGAGTTTTCCTTCAGATTCTATATCAATAATAAAATCTTCTGCTAAATCAAATTGATGTAATGCTATTGCTACGATTAGATCTGGTAAATCAGCTGTGTCGGATAAAAGAAAAGATTTTGATTCTGTTATCCTAGCAATTTCTTTGAAACTTTCTATAGTTCTCACATCATTACCACAAATCACAGAATAAACTTTTATTTCATCATTTGCTAATTTTGCAGAAATTTTTTTCCAGTCTAATTTATTAGGACATTTTTCAGGGGGGTGTGGGGGTTCATCAGCTATTAATATTGATATTTTTTTAACAGATTCCCATTCGTAACCTTTTTGAAGGTAGTCTAATGCGTCTGCAACTGCCTCACCACCATCTCCACCCCCACCATCAGGCACCCAGCTATCTACAAAAGAAACCAATTTGGCTATTTCAGAAGATACTTGTTCAATGAATGGTTGAGCTTTAATCAGATAAGAAGTATTTTCGTTACAGTGGTCTCGGTAAGTTAAAGCACCTATACGAATGCCTGGGATTTTATCTGACATCTTATATAGCATTTTCGCTATTTCTTTTCTAATAGAATCAAGACCACTTCCCATCGATCCTGTAGAGTCGATCACAATTACTAAATCTAGCATTCCGAGAGATTCTATTTTCTGCTGAATATTTTTTACTTTACCAATTTGATCACATGATATCATAAGGTCTAGAGCTCTTTGATATGCCTTGAATGCATAACCCATTTTTCTATGTTCTTCGAATTCATTAGCAGCACTTAACATAATATTTCCAGCTTTTTCGACCTGACCAATCGTTTCTAACAACGAAGCAATACTCACAAGCGTTAAAGTGGCTTGAGAGTTTAATTTAGCTTCAAGAAAATGCTCACGTATTCTCTCATAGTCTTTAATTGCAACGATCCAAGCTTTATTGCACATATTAAAATGAATTTCTTCTGATAATGTATTCATTTCATATTCTATTTCTTTTAGCATTTTGAATTACAGACCTTTACTCTATTTGGAGTATATTTACTGAAGAGTTTGCTCTTAAATCTACATTATACATTGGATAACCCACCGTCTCCTTTACAATTATTTCTCCCGGTTTTGTTGCAGTCATATTATAAGTTAAGGTTATTGATCCATCCAATTCATTTAGATAAAGATTCAATTTGTCACTAGTTAATTTATATGATGTGATTTGATATTCTTCCACCAGTTTCTTTAATGATTGTTCCACAACTAAAAAACCAGCGGGGATAGGTTCCTCTATTGCAAACATTCCCTGTTTTTCGGTTGTTGTTATATTAAGTTTAACACTTATGGAATCATTCTGTGCAACTTTATTTGAACTGAAATCTCTTGTTATTGTTAACATTTTGGGTTTTAGAAGATATTCTTTAGGATACCATGCTTCTATTGTTAAATCGTACACTAATAAGCCCTCACCATTCTTTTCTAATATCAATTTATTTTCAGAATTTAGATTATCTAACGGAATATTTCTCATATCATAAACAATATGTTCTAAAGTGTCTTCATTTACTTCGAATTCTCCTATTACCTGTTTATTAAAAATTGCCTGTGTTAGAAAATTCGTTTTTTCGCTTCTTGCGCAATTAGAAAGACAAAGAATAGCGGCTATAGTATCTGATGTTGTACTCCATCCACCACCTTTAGCGCGATTAGCCATAATATAATTTAAGACCCTTTGAACATTTACTGGATCTCCTCCTGCAATATTTAAAGCTAGTGCAGCATAAGCTGTAGATTCAACTTTTCCAGCTAGTGATGAACCAACGTCCCAATAGACGAAATCGCCTTCATTATGAGCTGATGTATTTAATTTTTCTATAAGGAGGTTCAATTCCTTATTGTATTTATTTGACCCTTCTTTAATGATGTCGATTATTAAATAGGCTAATAGGTTTGGGTCGTTCGTTCTCTTTGAGGAGAGGATAGCGTTTGATATAATATTTTCTAAAGCTTTGTCAATAATTTCTTGATTTACGTTATATCCAGCTTTTTTAGCCTCGAGTAATGCTTGTATAACATACGCTGTACAGAAGTCTTTCCCTCGTCTATTTGATTCCCAAGTCCCTTGAGAAGTTTGTATTTTCTTTAATTCTTCTATTGCAGCATTAATTAGTTTTTTTTCTATAAAAAATCCCGAGTTAATTGTATAAGCCAAACCAAACAATACATAGGCTGTAGTGAAAGGCTCTGATTGCTCATTTCCCCAATATCCCCAACCACCACGGTCATTTCGAAGACTTATTAATTGTTGAATACCCTTAGTTGTCATTTCTTCAAATTGTTCTTGGAATTTGTTAGTAAGCATATTATTTTCTTTTAGCAGATTGTAAACTAGAACGTTAGGTAAAAATTTCGACATAGTTTGTTCTACACAACCATGAGGATATCCTAATATCGATTCTAATCCATCCATGCAACCCATTTGATAACCAGGTATCAATGAAAGGCGTGCTTTATAAAAAATTGCGTCTCTTGGTATAGTTGGAGATATATTAATAATTTCATCTTCCAAAATAAGTCCCGTATATCTGAAAATATGAGGTTCTCCTTTAGGATTTATTTTTATTTTTTTTCTTAAGACATCAATATGCTTCGGTGTTTTAGCTTCGATCCAAAATGTCGCCTCACCTGGATTAATTGCTTTCAATTTGAAATCGAGACGTTTCATCCCATTTGCAGGAACGAGAATATTCCCTTTCGGTATGTCAACTTTTAATTTATATTTATCAGCATTTAAATTAACGTTACATTCTAAGTTTTCTTTTGTTAGATTTGTCAAAATTATTCCAAGTTGAATATTATCTCCATGAGTTAAAACTGGTGGGATATCAAGTTTTGCAAAAAAATCTTGTTTAACTGTAATTCTATGAGTTCCCATACCTATCTCACAATCTTTTGTACTTGCAAACACTGTCAACTCATGACTTGTTATCTGATCTGGTAGCTCTGTTTCTAGCATAGATTGACCATCTGATTCTAGGAATGGAATCCAAAGAGATGTTTCTGGGAAATTGAATCGAACACTGACCATAGATATTGGGTTTACTGAATCAGTTAAAATTAAACCTAATTTTGCACCCGGCGTACTAGAACCCCCAAAGCATCTATGAACAACACTTGGACCGCTTGATTTGCCAGCGACTGAATAAAAACCATAACCTGAACCTGAACTTGTGGTAATACCAATTGTTCGTTTATAATCCTTAGTGAAAGATCCTCCCCTTAACATCAGCGCTTCTTCTCCAATATAATATTCACGTGAATAATGTTCGACATCGGTCATAATTGACATATATTTTGGATACCCTACTATAGTGGGAAGCACAGAACGAGGACCATCTTCTCCTGCAAAACCCGCATAACTAAAATTCGATCCTAATTCCAAACAGATGGGGTTTCCTTTTGGATCTTTGTATACTTTCGGTTTTACCTTTTTGAGAGATTTGAATTTTATATCAATTTTTTGAATAAATTTTTGTATTTGCCTTTTAGAATCACTCTTTATCAACATTTCATTAAGAACTGCTTTTATTTCGTTTGTAAGGGGAGAATCTTTTGTACAAATTGTATTAAAAATCCTTTCGCTAATATTAATTAAACATTCATCTTCTTGTTCCTTTGTAATATGACCCTCTTTTGATAACTGATGAATATCTGTAACTATTTCTTGATACAAATCAATATTATTATCATCGATTTGGCTTATCTCATCTTCTGCAGCTATCATTAAGATGTTATTATCATTTACTAGAATCAAACTTTCAGAAATAATTTTTAAAATATTATAAATGAGAGTTTTACTGTTTTTTTCTTTATTTTTTTCTGCAATTTCTTGAATAAGTTCAATTATTTTCCTCTTTACAAGCCTATGATTAACATCTTGTATCATCCCAGCTTTCTTTGTAATTCTTAGAAATTCAAGCCCTGTACCAACTAACTTAGGATTGAGATAAATATAGTGAATTAGTGCATCTAATAGTGCATTAAAATATGGTCCATATTCTTTTGTATCCCAACTCAATATTTCTGAATTATTTTTCTTGATAAATTCCTTTTTAAAAAATATTTCTAATGGAGTTTCAATTTTTCGTCCTAATTGGAGAACAGATGCATCAACTAACATAGCACCTAAGCAGCATGCTATAGCTTTATCATCTTGTAATATTTTAACTTGAAAATTAGCCTTATTACCGGGTTGATAAGTGCTTTTATCACTTTCAATATCAATTTTTAGCTCTTTTCTCTCAGGATTTACGTAAATCTTTCTTTCATTTTTTTCTAGGATACCATTTGATCTAAAAGCATATGTTATAACTTTTAAATTACCCCACATCTTTCTAGTGATTGGAATTTTAAAATCCGCCGTTCCCTCAGTTGCAAGCTTCACTGTTCTATAAATTATATTCTCCTTCTCGATATCGACATAGATAGGAATATTCTCCCTATCAACAACTGCATTTAAATGTAAAAAATCGTTAATATTTAAGCTAGGGGATTCTATGTTTGTATTAAGCCATATTTTTGGGTTTTCTTTTTCTCCTTCTTTCTGCTCTTTTTCTTCTTTTATTACTGCTTTTTCAACAGTCAGTCCTTTGCGGACTGTTTTGGATTCATCTAATAATTCCGATTCAATCATGATATTAATATCAAAATTCTTCTTTTTCTCTGTAGGATAATCAATTTCAAAAGTTAAGGGACATCTTCCTTCATTATCTGTTTTTGCTACTTTGAATTTTGCATGGTGTTTCAGCTCAGTATCATTTATCGAAGCTAAAACAAAACACTCGTTTAATGGGACTTTTTTATTTTCTAGGGTTGGAACTTCTGTTTTAATTATTACTTCTGCTTGTTGACCTGGTTCAATACTTCTCGCCATATCTGTTGTTACGATCAAAGCTTGCTTTACTGTGCTAATTTTTATTTCCTTATTAGCTTTGCGTTTTAAACTGTCAGTAAGTTCAAATATAATTTTAGATTCTCCCTCTTTCATTTCAGGAACTTGGAACCTATAAATATATTCTCCTTTTTCATCTGTTTCCCCATAAGTTTGGAGAATTTGTTTATTTTCTGGTGATATAATTTCAATTTTAGCATTGGCTTTTTTCACGGGTGCTCCGTAAAAATATTCGGACTTTAATTCGAGTCTAAATTCGTCCCCTATTTTTAGATATTCTGGTTCACATTTTACTTTCAATTCTATGTCTGGTGGTTGATAATTCTCGATTTTAATTGATTTTTCAGATTTAAAACCTTTAACCGAAACTTTAACTTTATAAACTCCTTCTATTGCCTCTTCAGCTATTGGAATTTGAAGTTCTCCTATCCCAAATTTAGAATCACATGAAATTTTTCTAATAAGTATCCTATTATTTTGTGGATCAGTTAATGTTACTTTAATAGGCTCTTGACTTGGTTGATAAGTACTTCCTAACAGTTTCCAAAGGATAAAACGAATAAGTATCCTCTGTCCTGGCATGTAATAATCACGATCTGTAATCATATAGCATATATATTCTTCCTCTTTTCTGGTAAGATCCAACCTCAAAGTTTTTTCTTTTCCATCAATTTTAACCTTAATTTCATAAAATTTATATTCAGCATCAAATTCAAATTCCAATGAACCTAAATTATCTGTTAATCCCTTAAAAACAGTTTTATTGCCGTTGATCAACTTTACTTTACAATTAATGGGAAAAAAGTTCTGATCCATACAAATAATACGGCCAGAAATTTTCTCACCTTCTTCGAACTCCGAATTCATTTTAACAAAAATAAGTGGGGGTTCCCTTAAATTCGAAATTTGACTGATCAGACTTTGAACTTTCTCAACATCTATTGAAGTTATTTGATTAAGAATATCCACATCAAGTTTATCTTTTTCTTTAATATTGAGGAGCCTTTTTAGTTTTTTACATGTTGTATCCAAAAATAGACCACCTAAAATTATAATTCGATGTCTATAACGTAAAATATATTTTTAATTTTTCTAGCTAAAGCCCTTCTTTTATAGTTTTATTTGTAAGACCTTTATCATCGACAAAGTTCATAGTGTTGAAAAAAATTCATTCAGTTGATAATTTCCTAATTTGATTCAAATTAGAAAAAAAGAGCAAAAATATTTCAAATGAAATAAAAAATTAGAATACTAGAAGAAATATTTAGATTACACCATCTTTTTGTAGCTTAGAAATTTTTTCTGATGTATATCCCAATAATTCCGATAAAACTTCTATGTTATGCTGTCCTAATTCTGGTGCTTTAGTTTTAAAAGACCCAGGACTTTCGGATAATCTTATAAAAATATTTGGAAACCATGGTTTTTTTTCTGCTTTTGGAAAATCGAATTTATCAACTACCATTTGCCTTGCTATAATCTGAGGGTGTTTGTGTGCTTCCTCATATGGAACAATTCTTCCCGCCGGAATATGAGCTTTTTCAAGAATTTCCAATAGTTCTTTGACGTTTTTTGATTTAATCCATTCACGAAATATTGGAAATAATAAATCAGAATTTTCTCTTCGTAGTTTTGTATTTTTGAAGCGTCTATCTTTGAGCAAATCTGGTCTTTCTATTGCTTTACAAAAATTTCTAAATTGTCGTTCTGTTGCAACCACAAGAGCAATTGATCCATCTTTTGCCTGATAACAATTATAAGTTGGACGGTCTTTTTCAAGTGTTTCTTTATCAATATAACTTAGAATATGTGCCCGAAGATTGTAAGCAAACATCATATCTTGCATTGAAATATCAACGAATTGACCTTTTCCAGTTTTATCTCTAAAGCGTAGTGCCTCTAAAATCCCTAATGCAACATATGCACCTGCATTTAAATCAGAAAAAGGTATTCTTGGGGGATATGTATAAATTTCATATACATCTAAAATACCGCTTGTCGCTTGTGCTATTATATCAAATGCTGGTTTTCCCTTGTAAGGACCCGTTTGCCCAAATCCCGTAATTGCTGCATATATTAATTTAGGATTAATTTTTTTTAATTCTTCATAACCAAGACCTAATCGTGGCATAACATCAGGAGTAAAATTCTCTAATACCACATCAGTTTTTTTTACTAATTCTTTAAAAATTTCACGGGCTCTAGGTTTTTTAAAATCTAGAGTTATGGATTTTTTATTCCTATTTAAATATGTCAAAAGCGGGTCTATTTCTGGTCGGATCAAACAAGCTAACCTGAGTGTTTCGCCAAATCCTGGCATTTCAACCTTGATTACCTCCGCTCCCATATCTGCGAGAAGCTGAGATCCCCAAGGACCTGAAAAATATTGAGATAGATCCAGTACACGAATTCCCTCTAAAGCATCTTTCATCTAATACCCTCTTTTCTAAAAAATTTATAAAATTTCGGTTGTAATAAAATATGATTTAATTAAAATGTAAATACTAAATTTAAAAAAATAAAAAAATTTGGGAAAGAAAAAATCTAACGATCAATTTCTGATAAATCAAACCATTTTTCTAATTCTTCGATGTCTTCTGGGTCTAATTCTCCCCAATCGGGCCATTTTTCTTCTTTTTCTTCTTCCATCGGAACACCTTTTATAGATTTTTTTCAATCCATTCCTTTAAAGCTTCTTTTCCGGCTTTTTTTACGTTTTCCGCACTAAAGGAGCCATATTTTTTTACAATTGCTTTTTCTAATTTTGCAAAAGTATCATGTTCCATTACAAAATGCATTCTAGGTTTCATTTCATTAAGAAAATATTCAACTATAGTGTCTTGCTCGCGCATATATTCAGAAATATCCTCTTTTTTTATTCCAGGCTTACCTAAAAATTCTGCCATAATTAATCACCACTTTTTTGCTTATTTTACTCCCTTAGGTACTTTTAAAATCAAAAAATGGCCATCTAAAGGCCAATCGAGAACAACCCTCTTTCCTTGACTCCATGTACCCTGATAAACACCACCAGTACCGTCTGCCCAATTCGAAATTAGAGCACTGCAAAGTGTTTCAATTTTTAATCCAGCCTTTCTAGACCATTTTTTTAGTTTTTTCATGGTTTCCTCAGAAATTGAAACTTCTATCTTTTCATTTCTTTCTTCAGTAAAAAATTTTGATGGTTCTTTTGACATTTTTTACCACTTCTTTTTAAAATTAATTTAATTTAAATATTTTACAAATCACCTTAAACTCATTCTTTAAATGCCATTCTTTTATATGTTTTCGCCCAATAACCGTCATAAAACAAAGAACTGACTGGAAATCTGGGAGGTGAAGCCATCCTAGGTGTTGCTGGAATTCCTATACTCAATGTTGTAGGAACTATCCAGCTCCCAGGAATTCCAAGTTTATCCATCCATACTTGTTTACGCCTAGTATCAGCCGCAGTAAGGGCATTAAAACCCATTCCAAGCCCAAGCACCGGACATAAATTCCACATATTTTGAATTAACATCGATAAAACCATTGTTGCTGTACTTGTGCCTCCCATTCCACCCCTTGGTTCAAAGTTATATGATGTTTGTATACAAGGTATTATAGTTGCATAGCTACGTGCTGGATAATACATAAGACTGCCGTCAGCCATATATTCATTAATTTTGGGATATATTGCCTCAGGTAAATACCATAATCTATCTGCAACCATCTTCCAAGGAACCATTCCGAAGACAAACTTTGACATTTCCATTCCGCATTTTCCTAGAAATAATTTAGCATCATGATCTCTTGGTTCCCGTAAGAGAACTAAACGAAAATTTTGCATATTAACCATAGAAGCGGTGTTTCTGGCAGCTTCTAATATTGCTTCAATTTTCCACTCGGGCACCTTACCGCCTCCATCCTGCTCGTAAACATCATGATTTTCTTTAAATATTCTAATTGATCGTCTTAGATAAATAGAATCAAATACATCCATGTTAAATTCGAAGTCTTCTGGCATTTGATCCTTTTCATTCACATTTTCTCTAAAAGCAATTCGTCGATAGGGTCTTCCCCAATATCCATCAAATACAAGGCGTTCTAACGGTAATTTTGGTGCACGTGCAGTTGGATATAGTCGATTACCTTGCTCAGGCATACCAAAACATAGCCCAGCGAAGAGTTCCCAATCATGAGGAACACCCAATTTATCCTTTATCATCATTGCAGTGCGTTCTGAAGCAAAGGGTGCTGTTACAATAGACATTCCTACATTTTTACCAACTGAAGCGGTCCACATATTTTGAATTCCGGTTGCACAGACTACTGCACCGAATTCTGGTGGAGCTACCATATAGGGAGTGTCATACCAATTGCCATTTCCTATAGCCAAAACGAAAGTATCACACTTTTCAATAATATCCCCAGCAGTCTCATTTTTTGTCCATTTTTCGATATATAGGGGGCGGACCTCTGGGGGTATATTTTTTAGTCGTTCATTTAAAAGTGGTGCAGGAAGCATAGTTTTTCCGTGAATGTGGATTTCTCTACACATTTTAGCAACCCAATTTTTTATATCCTCATCCTTAACAATTATAAACCGTAAATGCTGAACATTCTCCGGCGAGGGGGCCCACCGAGCCGCGTCATAAATGCCTTCCATTACTTCAGGTTCTATTTCACGCTCTGGTTTAAAGGTTTTAACCGAGGACCTTAACATTAATGCATCATAAATATTCATTTTTCACACCCTGCATCATTAGCCTGCCATATCAGCCAATTTTTTTGAAAAATCAGGGTCTCTTGAAATTATACTGGAAGAAAATTGAAGACCTTCATTTAAATTAGCCATTATCCAACCTTTTCCTGCTCTTATTACCTTCATCAACATTCCTGGATTTTTGAATATCTCAACACCATCTGCATCATTTATAAAACAAAAAATTACTTCTGGGGAAGGATACTCACCTGAACGAACTTTCATGATCAAGTTTTCATTTTTAAAATAAATTATGAGATGAAACCGTTCTTCCCATTTCGAAGATTCTATACTACCATTGATTCTAAAGCCGATGACCTTTCCATCGTATGTAGAAATCCATTTTTTAACTGATTCTTTGATTTTGTCAGATTTTGGAGCTTCTTTAGCTATAAATTCGACTAATTCGCGTATTTTTCCCATTTTTATCCCTTGTTTAAGTTTTTTTATTCTTAAAAAATATAAATTTTGTAAACAAAATAAAGTAGTAAGTAAATTTTAAGATATTTGTTTTCGATTTGTTTTGTTAGAGACTATGAATCCCTCCCTTTAGGAAAGAGTATCACAAACGTCTATTACTAATAAAATTAAAAAATAAAAGATAAAATTATTCAATAATACGTTAATCATTAATTGAGATGTTGATTGCTTGGAAATAGATTTTAACCCACTTTTTTATCCAAAATCTGTGGCAGTTTATGGAGCCAAAGAAAATAGGGCGGGATATATCACGCCTTTTCAAGAATTCAATTATCAAGGTAAATTATTTCTCATCTCTGATAAAGAAGATGAAGTCTTTGGGATTAAATGTTATAGATCCATTTTTGATTTTCCTGATCCAGTCGATTTCGTGATAATTGCAATTCGACGCGAATATGTATTACAGGCTATTAAAGATTGTAAAAAAAAGGGAGTAAAATTTGTCCATATCTTTACTGCAGGTTTCAGCGAAAAAGATAGTGAAGGAAAGGAAATTGAAGATAAAATATTAGAAGTTATTAATAAGGAGCCTAGAGGACCTCGAATAGTTGGACCTAACTGTATGGGATTATATTCTCCGGAGGGAAGGTTGTCATTCGGTCCGAGCTTTTCGAGAGAAAGTGGTCCTGTAGGTGTTATAAGCCAGTCAGGAGCATTAGCATATAGATTTGTGTTTGATGGAATGTATCGAGGATTTAGATTCTCAAAATTAATCTCGTTAGGTAATAGTATTGATTTAACGATGTTAGATTTTCTAAAATATTTGAATCAAGATCCAAAGACAAAAGTTATTTGTATTTATTCAGAGGGACTCTCTTCAAATCAAGGAAAGGATTTATTGAAAATTTTAAGGGAAGTTAAAAAACCAGTCGTTATACTAAAAGGAGGTTTGTCAGAAGTCGGTAAAAGAGCTGCGATGTCCCATACAGGTTCTATAGCTTCGGATCAAAATGTTTGGAATTCAATTTTCAAACAAACATCTGCAATTTCCGTCGAAAGTCTGACTGAACTTGCAGATCTTGCTCTTGCATTTTCTTATACAGATTTTCTTCCAAAAACTAAAAGAACTGCGATCATGTCTTTTTCTGGTGGAATTTCAGTTGTCGGAGGAGATTTATGTACTAAAATTGGATTAGAAATTCCTCAATTCACAAGTCAAATTCGAGAAGAAATGAGAAAATATTTTCCTCCATGGGTTGAACCCCAGAATCCTTTAGATCTTCCTTCTATTTTTCGAAAACCACGAATGTTAGATATATATAGAAGTTTAGCAGAATCGGATTTTATAGATTCTGTCATCATTCAAGCACCTGGAAGGCTTGCGGACCCTTATTGGGATAAATTGAGACAGAGAAATCCAATTACTGTTCTAAAATACTTAACAGAAGGTGGTGAAATTCTAAGAGAGCATAAAAAATTATATTTTATCTCATGTCCACCTTCTTATTTTTATCAAAAAAGAGAAATGATAAAAGAGAATTTCCTATCCCGTCGTTTTCCAGTATTTTTTTCGGTCCTTGACGCCGGTAGAGCGATATTAAAAATGAATGAATATTATTTAAAACAAGAAAAATTAAGTCAATTATAAAATTAAGAGATTAATAATAATCCAAAGTATTTCAGTTCGTCTAGATTTTTTTCAGTTATAGTTTCAAGATTAAGACCAACTTTTTTCACTGTCGAAAATACATCAATCCCAACTGCTTCCATAGAGGGTCTAGCTTTATTTCTATGTCTACAAAATGTCCGTGCGACTAAAGGATCGATATCATCATCCAATTCTTGCTTAATACATTTTTTACACAACAAACAACTTCCTGTAGAAAAAGCAAAAGCTTTAGGATAATTTAATTGAAATGCTTTCTTTTCTAATTTAACCATGGTTTTTTGCATTTTTTTATGATTTTGCATTAAAGGACCTGAAACTTCGCCTTTAAAGCCGATAAGAAGTGCGTGTGTATAATCTTTGATAAATTTTTTTGTTTCCTCTATACTTGGGACAAAGGGAGGACAACATAAGGTATTTCCATAGACTTCGCACCCAAACATACATTTCCAACGTGGCCATCCATCAACTACTACTTTTTCAGCCGGAATATATTTGGTGAATTCTCGAGATGCTCCCCACTTAACAGCAGAATCAGTTAGAATTTGAATAAGTTCATTAATTTCATCCATTTTAATTACCAGAAAATTGAATTCTTTGAAACTATTAGATGAATCTATTTTAGAGATATAAGTTTGATTAAAAAGTAAAGACTATTTTTCTTATTTGATTTTTATTATTTCTTTTTACTATTTACATGGTTTAGGAATGCTTTAACAACCATATGGAACTTGGGATCAGGCACAACGGAGAGATGGTCTCTGCCTTGTATCTGAAAATGACAGGCACCTGGAATTAGATTTGATATCAATGTTTTATTTTGAATTAAGATATCATTAGAACCCACTACGGTCATTACAGGTACTTTAATTTTTTTGAGAGCTTTTTTCATTTTTGAACGAGTCGTAAACTCTTCTTCTGCTTCTTGAAAATTACCCTCCATTACCGCGGCCAAAGCCTTTAGATCGCTACCTGTAGACTCCGCAAATGTTCGAAATTGACGAGCTACTGCATCATTTATTTCGTCTAGACTTTCTGCCCTTAATGCATCTACCATAACCCTAAACATTGAATTAATTTGTTTTGTAGTTTTAGAGGGTAATGTTAGTCCATATCCGCCTAAAATAGCACAATTAAAACGTTGTAGCTCTCGGACTAATAAACCTAAAGTGATTCGAGCACCCATAGAATAACCAAAGAAGTTTGCTTTTTTAATAGATAAATGATCCATAAGTTTGGTGACATCTTCCAACATTTTTATACCATATTGAGCTGGGTCTGTTGGTTTATCGCTTTTTCCATGACCTCGACAATCAATTAAAATTAGTCTATTCTCATTCTTTAGAACCTTTATCCAATTTGTTGCTCTCCAATTAAAGTCGATATTAGCTGCAAATCCATGAATCATAATTAGATCTGGACCTGATCCTTCAATTTCATAGTAAATCTTAACTCCCTCATTATCAAAAAATGGCATTATTATCCTTCTCCAATTTTTTTATGACTAAATAATTAAAGTATTATTAATTTATTCAAAGAACTTTTCTTCGGTATATTCTGCTCCAACTGCATCTTTTTCTACATCTCGAGCTTCGATTTCAGGTATTTGTTGAAGTTCTTTATAATATTCATGTTGAATTAATAGATTCATTATTTCATTAGTCCCAGTCCATATTGTTGTAAGTCTAGCATCTCTCAAAAGTCTTTCTATTGGATAAACGTTCGTATAACCAATTCCTCCTAATATTTGCATAGCATGATTTATTATTTGCCAATTCGCATCAGTGGAAAACTTTTTTGATTGACTTACCATTCGACGAATAACACCAGAATTCATCCCATCATTAGCATCGATATGCCTAGCAGTTGAGTAAACTAAACATCTTGCAGCATCAAGTAAGGTTATACAGTCGGCTATTTTAAATGAAACTCCTTGATACTTCATGATTGGGCTTCCAAATGCTTTTCGACGGGTGCTATATCTCGCAGCAATCTCTAATGCAGCTCTTCCAGAACCAATAGCACCACCTGCGCTGGTCATTCTTTCTGGGATCATCATTTGATTAAAAATTAATCCACCCATATTTAATTTACCTATTAGATTTTCTTCTGGAACTTCAACATCTTTGAAAAATAGTCTACCAGTTCCACCACCACGAGACCCCATGAGCCCATAGACATGTTTTACTTCAACTCCAAAATCTCTTTCAATAAGGAGCACACTTATTGATTGGTGTGGATCAGAAGTTTTTGGGGCCGTTTTAACATAAACTAGAAAAACATCGGCACCTTCTGAACCAACCACGAATCTTTTCTGTCCATTTACAATAAAATATCCATTCTTTTTTTCTGCTAAACAGGTAGCACCAAAAAAATCTGAGCCGCCCCTAGGTTCAGTTAGAGCTTCAGCACAAAACATTTTTCCCTTTAGAATAGGCTCGAGATATTTCGTTTTTTGTTCCTCATTGCCAAATCTATTAATTGCCTCCCCGATTATACTGACAAGTGAATATAAACATGCTAATGAGCAACCTAAAACTCCTATTTCCTCTAAAGCTGCGATCTCTGCGACCCAGTTGAGCCCTTGCCCTCCATACTTTTTCGGAAATCTAACGCCTAATAATCCTTCTTTGGCAAGTCCCTGCACATATTCCTTTGGATATTGAATTTCTTCTTTATCCATTTTTCGTAATAAATCATGAGGTACATTTCTTACATATTCTCTCGTTCTATATTTTATATTTTTTTGTTCCTTGTCTAAAAAAATGTCATACATGATTATTTAGCTCCATCTATTCTTTTTAAGATTTTTTTTCTATTTGGTTTTTTCATAGATACTTTAGACTTTTATCTTTAAATATTGGTAGTTTCTATTGTCTTTTATTATTTTAAATATAAGGTTTAGAGATTTTTTAATATTTGATGAACATAACTTAGTTTTCATAAATCTATGGTTGAATGCTTATGGACTCAAAACATTCTGAAAAAGTACCACTTAAACAAAAGTTAGGTTATTCATTTGGTGCAATCCCTGGCGGATTACTCGCGTTTGTGTTTACTATATATTATGTTGAATTTTTTTACAATGATTTAAAACTATTACCTATTTATTTTATCGTAGGACAGATTATATATGCAATTGTTAATGCATTTAATGATCCTCTCCTTGGTCAACTCTCAGATCGTACAGATCGCAAGAAATGGGGAGGAAGAAGAATTCCTTATATAAAATATGGAGCACCTATCTGGGTACTAACATATATTATGACTTGGTTCCCCTGGAGCTTTGATAATCAAATCATAATTTTTCTTCATTTTGTTGTGAGTATTTGTGCATACGATACTATGCTAACCCTAGTAATTTTATGCTGGATGGCGTTAGTTCCGGAAATGACATCAGATATAGACGAACGTAATAAAATTAATTTTCTAACCTTATTAGTCGGTTTTTTTGGTATACTACCATTCTTTATTATCATGCCTGGTGCAAAAGCAGCGGGTTTGGGACCTTTTCAATTTGTAAATATCATAATTGGAATAATTTCTTTGATATGTTATTTTATTGTCGCAGCAACTAACAAAGAGAAACCTGAATTTCAGAAAGATGAAGTTTTTCCTCTTATAAAATCAGCAAAAGAAACTGTTAAATTAAAATCATTTTTACTATTTATTGGTTATAATTTTTGTGGAGTTTTAAAAGGATCTATTAGTTTAAGTTATATTTTCGTTTTTGCTTATATTCTAGGTGGGGAACCATCTGATGCTATAATTTTGTTTTTACTAGTCTATTTACCTGTTTCTTATGTTTCATATATATTTTGTATGAGTTTAAATTCAAGATCAAATTGGAGTATGCGGAAAATTATCTTAATTTTTGGGTCATTACAAGTTATAGGAAATATTGTTATATTTCTGCTTATAATTAATCCACAAACCGAATCATTAGTCTGGTTTGGGCTTGTTTGGACGACTTTCTTTGGGGGTTATGGTATATTTACAACATCTATAATGAGTCTCTCAATGGATGAGGATGAAGTCAATCAAGGAACTCGTAGAGAAGGTATGTTCTTAGGAATGAATGCTTTATTTACAAAACCCGCAAATAGTATAGGGCCTATATTTGCCACATTTATTCTTGAAGCATCTGGGTATTTAAAAGGTTTGTTATTGATGAGTCGTTCTCTTTTTCAGTTACCAGAAGCATTGTTTGGAATAAAAATACTATTTTTAATAATTCCTGCAATTTTTTCACTAATTAGTTTTATTTTTATGTATTTTTACCCACTGCATGGTGAGACATTAAAAGAACTACAGTCAAAATTAGAAGAACTTCATAAGAAAAAAAGAGAAAAATTAGTATCGAATTCAGAAAAATAAAAAATTCTTGTTAAGAAGTTAAACAATAAAATGAATCTAATTACAGAAAATTATTTGGAACAAATTAAGCGTTGGCCTAAAACTGGGCATCATATATTGGCGCAATATAATGATAAATCTGTTGTTGTATACCAAGCTTATAGCACTTCTATAGGTCATTTTGCTGCAACTCATGGATATTTCGGTGGAGAATTCAAATTAAATCGGATGTCTTGGATTAAAACAAATTTCCTTTGGATGATGTATCGCAGTGGGTGGGCCACGAAAATTGGGCAAGAGGTCATTCTAGCAATTAAAATTAAACGTAATGCATTTGATTCCATACTATCACAAGCCATCCATTCAACTTTTATCCCAGAAATTTATGAAAGTAGAGAGAAATGGAAGGAATTAGTTAAAAATTCAAATGTAAGACTACAATGGGATCCTGATCATGACCCTTCAGGTAAAAAATGTGAAAGACGAGCAATTCAACTAGGTCTTCGTCGAGATGTATTAAAGAAATACGCAAAAGAATGGATTATTGAAATCGAAGATATAACTGGTTTTGTAACTGAACAGAAACAAAGTATTCAAAACGATAATTTTTCCAAATTAATAACGCCACAAGAAAAAGTATATCCAATTACTAATCTAAAAATTATTAAAAAGTTTGGATTATCTAAAATCTAATCATTTTTATTTTTAATCCACAAAAAATACAAAAAGAAGAATCACTAGGTATTGATTTCTTACATTTAGGACATTCTATTGATGAACTTTCTTTAATATATTCATCTTTTTCTAAATATTTTTGATATTCCCAGAGGTCTAATTCTTTATTACAATTCTTACAAATTGCTTTTACTTTCAACCATTCAAAAAATTCAGCCTTATGATAATTTGCATTACAAAAGGGACAATAAACGATTTGTTCTGCACTTATGGTTCTATTGCAAATTAAACATTTTGGAATGTTATTTAAACAAGATTTACATATTTTAGCACTTCTTGGATTTGCATTTCCGCAAGATGAACATATCAGGGGCTTGGATGGAATTTCAAACTCTTCGCTTAGATGAACTTTTTCATGTATTTTTTCATTGGATAAATTAAATTCATTGGTTGGCGGTTTAGGGGTATTAGGGGCGTGGGTATGGTGAGAGAGTCTCTCTATAGAAATACTTGGAGGTTTAGGAATAGGTGACCTCCAATCTCTATAACTTGTATCTATCCCGCTATCAATTCTATAATTTCTTAACCTTCTAGCTGGAGGGTTTCTTTCTATGATGTATTGTATATGTTTCATCATTTTTGGTTTGTAATATCCAATTATATTTATAATCATCCCTATTATTGCTACTACGATATTAGTTCCTATACCACCTACTCGATTGGCAGTCATTCTTTGAAATTCTTCAATAAAAATAATTAATGCTCCTAGGAATGGAGGTAAACCCATTTCAAAATTTAATTCTATATCTAATGAAAGAATTATGTATGCAACCGTAAAAATAGTCAGTCTTATTTGTGAAATAATATAGTCTAATTTAATAAACAAACTAGGGATTATAATAATTTGTGCAATTATTCCTATAATTATTCCAGTATATATCAATTTATTATTATCTAATTTACTCCCAAAATATACTAAAGCAAATTCAATAAGAAGACCACTAATATTAAATATGCCTACATATCTATATTCAGGAGTTTTTCCCACAACTGTGATGAACACAGTTATTGCTGCGTTTATTATTGTAGTAATGATGAAAATAATCCCAATAAAATATCCAATTCCAGAACCTTCTTCATTATTTAATGTCAAGACATTTTAACCCCACAAAAAATACAATAAACTGAATCCCTAGGAATGTGTTTTTTGCAGTTTAAGCACATTTTTGGTGATAATTTTTCAATTTTACGATCAATTTTATCGGTAATTTCTTCTAACTTCTCTTGAAGATCTAAATATTTTTGAAATTCCCACATATCAATTTCTTTCTTACAAATTGGACAGCTTGCATTTACCTTTAACCATTCCAATATCTCAATTTTATGAAATGGAACACTACAATAAGGACAAAAAACCGATTCAATCAATGGAATAAGTTTTTTACAAATAACACACTCACCAAATTCAGTTGAACAATATCCACACTGCTTTGAATTTAATGGAATTGTATGGTGACAGATAGGACAGATATTGGCTTCATAGAGGGCTGATCTTTTTTCATATATTTCAGATATATTATTTAATAAATTGAATATATCATTTGCAAGATCTTCTAAATCTTTTTTTAATTCAGATCTATAAATTAATGGAATTAATAAAAGAATACATATAAAAGGTATAAGGATAATAAAAAATACAATTTGAGAATGTAATGAAGTATAAATTGATAATGTAGCTAAAAAAGCTATAGATATAGAAATTAAAATATACAACATTACTAGTACTGTTCTCTTATATCTAATTGTAATATTGGTCCCTATATTCTCTGCAAATGTTACTATACCTTTATAAGGAATAGTTTTATCTGGACTATTAAAAAATTTCTTTTTAAATTCAATAGAAGATTCAGTTATTTTAGTTATTGATGCAGAATTGTCTTTTAAAAAAGCGATAATTTCTTTTTTACATTTATCTTTAGATAATTTTATTGTTGCAGAATGCAAAATGATACCATCTGATGATAATTCCAATAACATATAAATAAAACTGACATTTCCCTACAAATTATCTTTTAATTCATAGTTTATAAAAATTAATTTTATTGCAAAGAAAATAAAAATATTATTTTTTTATCTCAATACAATTCTTTTTAACAAAAAAATTTGAGTATATCAGTTGTTTCTGCCGATTTTTAAACTTTTTTGAATTAATATTAAAATATCAAATTACATTGCCTTTTTTATTATTTGTCGTAAATTATTCTAATCCCACAAAATATACAATAAATTGAATCCTTAGGAATCTGTTTATTACAGCTCGTACATATTTTAAAAGATAATTTCTCGATTTTATGATCACTTTTATTGGTAACCTGTTCTAACATCTCTTGTTGTTCTAAATATTTTTGAAATTCCCACATATCTATTTCTTTCTTACAATTGGGACATTGAGCCTTAGTTTTTAACCACTCAAGAAACTCGATTTTATGAAAACAAGCATTACAAAAGGGACAAAATACTGCCTCAACCAAAGCCATTTTTTTCTTACATATTATGCATTTTTGAAATTCAGTAGAGCAATTTTTGCATTTTTTTGCAATTAATGAATTTTCAATACCACAGATGGGACATTGAATTGTTTGAGGACCTTTTAAATAGTTTTCATCAAAAAGTCTAAATTGTAATAAATGATTAATAATAACATCTGCAATTTTTGATTCTATATTCATATATGCTACGATTACAATAATTGGAATTACAATTCCAAAAAAAATCGGAACTAACCCTAATAGTATATTCGAAATTATAAGAAATATCCCAAGACCTAATAAAAATATTGAAAAAAGAGATGAAAGTAAAAGGAGGACGAAGTTGTCAATTTTAATATATATTTTTGTTTGAACATCTCCTTCAAAGGTTACTTTTCCTTTATATACAACCTGATCTTGTGTTGTTACTGAATCAATTAGTCCAATTTTTTCAAATTCTATTTCAGTTTCAGTTAAATTATGTATTGAAAAATCAGCAGAATTTTTGAAAAATTGGATGATTTCATTTCTGGATATATTCATAGGTAAATCGATTAATTCAGATTTCAAATTAAATTTCCAGCGGATTAAATTTTAAATAATGAAACAATTTGATTTTCCCTATTCAAACAACAATAATTATTAATTTAAATAGATTTGTATTAATGCATTTAAAAAATAAAAAGAAATTTATTCTTTAAGTTCTCTGTATAACTCTCTTTGGCATAAAAATCTTAAAATATCTGTTGTTCCTGCTGATATTTGACCAATTTTTGCATCTCTAAAAAAACGTTCTACTGGAAAATCTTTAGTGTATCCAACTCCACCACAGATTTGAACTGCATCCAGACAAATCTCCATCTGATAATCCGCACACATAAACTTTGCAGCAGCAACTTCTTTAGTCGCCTTTAATCCAGCATCTAGCATTCTTGCAGCTCTTAACATCATCAATCGTCCAGCTTCTAGTTTTGCGTACATATTAGAGATTCTAAAACTTATCCCCTCAAATTCCCGTAAAAATTGACCGAATTGTCTCCGTTTATTTGCATATTTAAACGCAACTTCAAATGCAGACCTTGCAATGCCAAGATATTGTGAGCATGTAAAGCATCGTTCACCATCCAGCCCCGACATCATAATACTAATCCCTTTATTCTCCATATCAGGTCCACCAACGAGGTTCTCCTCCGAGACTTCACAATTATTAAATTTTAAATGTGAGTTGATAGAACCTTTTCGTCCACATAGTTCATAATCTCTTACTCTTTTAAAACCTGGAGTATCGGTAGGAAAGATAAATGCACTAATTCCTTGATGTTTTCTTGGCGCATCGGGATTTGTTAATGCGTATAATAATAAATAATCGGCTTTGCTACCATTTGTAATGTATCTTTTTTCTCCATTTATAATATATTTATCTCCTTTTTTAATGGCTGTAGTCCTCATACCACCAACTGCGTCTGACCCAGCAGTAGGCTCTGTTATAGCAATTGCTCCTAATTTCTCACCTTTTATACCAACGGGAATTAAATATTTCTTTTTCTGCTCTTCAGTTCCAAAATGGATGATAGGTGCACAAAACAAATTAGCACTTGCACCATACGTCACGACAACTGCAGAATTTATAGCAGCTAATTCTTCTCCAGATATTACTCTGTATACAAATCCCTTACCACCCCCCCCAATAGAAGTGGGAAATGCGAGAGATAATAACCCGTCTTTAGCCATTTTTTTATAGATATCAACACAGATATCAAATGCTTTATCAAGATCTACATTACCTATCCTTTCTATTTCAGCATCGACTGGAAGAATGTTTTTTTTTGCCCATTGTCTCATTTTGAGTCTAAATTCGTTTTCCTCATCACTATATAAGAATAAGCTTCCAGGATTATTAATGGATTCACCATATTCTACATTAAGATCTTCAAAATTGACTTTTCCTTCCAAATTAACTCACCATTAGTTATAATTACAATCTATTTGTGATTCAATTTTCTTTTTTTTAAGGTTTGGGTTTTCTTATTGTTCTTCAAGTTTAGTGGTAATCAAACCAGATATAAACAATAAAACACCGAGTATAGGTCCTAAAAAGTAAAATGCGCCTTTAGCCCCTAAAGAGTAAGTAAATACTGCCATAAACATGTTTCCCGTTGCTCCTGATATACTAATAAATGTGGCATTGAATCCCATACAAGTTGCTTCTTGATCTTTTTTCACAATCCCCATTAATATACTAAAAGGTAAAATTAGAATTCCTGATAATCCCACAGCCAAAAACAAAAACCAAATAACACCTTGAATTTGGATAGAAATGATGGCAGAAGATGGTAATTCAATAACGAATTTAAAAAGACCAGGAAATTCTACAAAAATGATTGAACTTGGAGTTAGGGTAAAAATTAGTGTGAATGGAAAAACTGCGGCTAAGAAGAACAAACAAAAGAGAATACTTCTTTTTTTTCCCCAAACATCACCTTTTACGTTCCAAATATAAATAAATCCACCTAAAATTAATAAGAGCAAAATTCCCATAAGTCCAAATTCTAATTCATTTTTTATTTCAAATACACTAACCGCAAATGCTGTTAGGGAAGATAACATAATGAGAAAGCCGAAATTCCATACGAATTGGGCAATTTGAAAGAGTAAAAATTGTCTATCTTTTAAAATTTCGGTATAAGATCCTTTTTTGGGGTTCTCATTTACTTTTAGAAAAGGTCTTTCTGGTTCTTTAATTTTTAAAAAAGTTATAATAGAACTACAAAGGAGAATAAGTGAGAGTACTCCGCATACAAAAATATATGAATCTATAATAACTAATAGAAATGCGGGTAGAATGATCATAATTCCTGTTCCTATACCACCGATTATATTCCAAAAACTTGACATCTCTATTCTTTGGTCTTCAGGGGTTATTTCCGGCATCAGAGCGACGTATGGGATGTTCATGCCATTAAATATAATGGAATAGACTATATAAATGGCAATTATATAAATAAAGATTGCCCCAGGTTGTGTCTGGAGATCTTGACGAAAAAATGGAACAGAAATCAACCAAAATAGAAATGCCGAAATTGGTGAAAATATGATTATCCAAGGTCTCCTTCTCCCATATTTTGATTTAGTTTTATCTGATAAATGACCAAAGATAGGAGCAAAGATTATTCCGATTATACTCCCCATACTTAGTAAGAAATATCTAAAAAAATCTTGATTTAAAGTAAAATGCAATTCATCTTGAAGGAAGAAATATAAATAACTCGTGGGAAAACTTGTTATCAGGAAAATTCCTAAGTTCATAATCGAATAATATATCATTTCTTTCGTTTCCATTCTTGCACCACGAAAATTTATATTACTAAAGAATAGACTTTTTGACAATTTTTTCATTGTCTAATAAAATTTGTTCTATTTAAACAATCAAAAAACCTTTAAGTTAGTTTAAAGAGAATAAATTAAAATTGAAATTGGTGAAGATTATGGGATTAGATTATAAAAAAACATTCTATATAGGACTTGGATTCTTCACAACAGGAATTACATGGAGTTTATTTAATGCATATGTTCCAATTTTTCTCTCATATTTTGGGATTCCCTTTACACTGATTGGTTTTATTATGACACTTGATAATATTAGTGCAATAACCCTCCAACCAGTTATCGGGGCTCAAAGTGATAAAACTTGGTCAGATAGATTTGGAAGGAGGATACCTTATATTCTTATTGGTATACCATTAGCGGCTTTCTTTTTTACATTAATTCCAATATTTACGCCCTCAAATATAATCAGTTTCGAAAATTTGAGGAAAATATTCGGTTTTGGACCTGAAGATATTATTTTAGACAGAACTCTCATCGGTTTTGCATTTTTCACAACTTGGGTTATCTGTTTCAATATAGCAATGTCATTATATCGAGCCCCTACAGTTGCTCTTATGCCAGACCTTGTTGAAAATGAATATAGAAGTCGAGCTAATGGAATTATTAATCTTATGGGCGGAATCGGATCGGTATTTGCATTTGCTGTAGGTTCAATCCTCTATGATATGAATTGGATACTTCCATTTTTAGTTACATCTGGTTTGATGATTGTAGCTTTGATTATTTTAGTCTTAAAAATAAAAGAACCGAAAGTTCCTATGGGTACTGTGAATGAAGAGGAAAAAGTTAATATTATAGAAGGTTTTAGGGAAGTCTTTAGTAGTCGAGATGATAAGAGTATTCTTTTTATATTATTAGCAATCTTTTTCTGGTTTTTCGGATATAATGCAGTTGAAACATGGTTCACGACTTATGGAAAACAAGTTTTAGACATCTCAGAATCCAGTGCGGCATTTTCATTGAATCTAATTGCCATACCATTTATATTAATGGCAATACCTGCTGGAATTGTGGCAGAACGAATCTCAAGGAAGAAAACAATAATGATCGGTTTAGTGATGATTATTGCTTGTATAAGTCTGGTATCATTATTAAGCCTGATAATGAATCCTCAAAATATATTATTAATAATTTTGATAAGTTTTCCTATAGTTGGGGTTGGTTGGTCACTTGTAAATATAAATTCTATTACTATGATCTGGGAAATTGGAAAAGGTGAGAAACAGGGAGCTTATACTGGTATTTATTATTTCTTTAGTCAAGCAGCAGCAATATTAGGCCCTCCATCAATAGGACTATTTTTTGATATTTTTGGTACACCTCTGCCATTATTTCCACTTTCAACAATATTCTTTGTATTAGCGTTTATATCAATGATTTTTGTAAAGAGTGGAGAATATCAGAAATAATAATTTTTTTTTCTCTTTTTTATTTAAAACTTATTTATTAACTCTTTTTCATATGGAAAAAATTTTATAATCAATCATTTAATTAAGAATCTATAATTTACTAAAATGGAGTTATCAATTGGAATTTAGTTATAAAAAAGCCATAATATTAGGATTAGGGCTTTTTACTACCGGAATAACTTGGAATTTATTTGTTTCATACGTACCTATTTTCCTAAGTTATTATGGTATTGCTTTTTCAATTATAGGTTTGATAATGACATTTGATAATTTCACCGCAATATCAATCCAACCGTATATTGGCACAAGATCTGATAAAACTTGGTCTCATAGATTTGGAAGAAGAATGCCTTATATTCTTATAGGAATTCCGATTGCTGCATTTTTCTTTGCTTTAATCCCCCTATTCATACCTAAAGATTTGATTAATTTTGGAAATTATTCTATTTCACTTAATCCAGATATAGTTAGCTTTGGATTTTTAATTACTTGGATAATTTGTTTTGATATCGCTATGGCAATTTATCGCTCACCTGTGACAGCTCTAATACCAGATCTAATTGATAACGAACATCGAAGTAAAGCAAATGGAGTTGTGCAGCTGATGGGAGGGATCGGGGCTATCTTTGCCTATACAATTGGGGCAATATTATATAGTATTCACTCTGAAATTCCCTTTTTAGTGACCTCTATCGTAATGATTATAGCATTATGTGTTTTGGTAATAAAAATTAAAGAACCTGAAGTTTCAATAGTTAAAAGTGACAACAAGTCTGAAATTAACTTAATTAATGGATTTAAAGAAGTATTTAGTAAAGAAAATCGGAGTTTATTATATATTCTCTTAGCAACTTTTTGTTGGTATTTTGGTTATCAGGCTATAGCAACTTGGTTCACGACTTATGGAGTAAGAGTCCTCTTAATTGGTGAAGCAGTGGCTTCTAGTTATTTAACTTTAATAGTCTTTCCATTTATACTCTCCACACTACCAAGTGGAATTCTAGGTGAGAAAATTTCCAGAAGGAAAACGATATTTATTGGATTATTATTGATAATATCTTGTTTTTTGATTATTTCCATTTATAGTATAATCTTTATTATTCCTATTGACCCAATTTTGATACCTTTATTTAGATTTAACCCACCAAATACTCTAATTTTACTGATTCTTATTTCTTTTCCCATTATAGGAGTTGGATGGGGTTTTATAGAAATAAATGCTATTACTATTGTTTGGAACATGGCAGGAAAGGAAAAACAAGGTACATATACCGGAATATATTATTTTTTTAGTCAGGCCGCAGCAATAGTAGGACCCCCACTTATTGGATTAACATTCGATTTAACGAAAACTCAACTTCCTTTATTTCCAATTTCCTTGATATTTTTTATATTAGCCTTGATGTCAATGTTTTTCGTAAAAAATGACGAATACACACAAAAATAGACTTTTAATCTGACTTATTATCCATTTCTTTTTTTAAAAAATACAAAATAAAAAATTTAAAGCATAATATTTACTTTTTATACAATTGTAATAAAATGGACATAATTATACAAAAAGGTACTAAATATACCAATAATACATAAATTTGTAACAAGATATACTAACTACAACTAAATAGTAATATGTTTGATTAATTAGATTTAAAAATTATCCCTCTTTTTTTTATGTAGAGATTGATTATTGCTTAAAAAATTTACCAAATCATATTTGGAAAATAAAAAAATAATTAATTAAAGGTGTGAAGTTATGATTTCAATCGAAAATCTATCATATTCAATTAGTTTAGTCCCATCAGAAGATAAAGCAGAAAGTATCATTTTAGCATTTATTCAATTAGTTTTTAGGCAAAATTTAAAACGCTAAAGAACTATTTCAGCAAATAAATAGTTCTTCTTATGAGAGAGAGGATCATAAATAAAAGATTTTATAAAAAATATTATAATTATGGTTCCATTTTGTACCATTCTTCTATTTTTTTCATTAGGGAGGTAGAATGATCGATTAATTCCCCATCGGCATCCTTAAGTATCATATTAAACATTTTTTGATTTAATTCAGAATTTTCTTTGGCAATATTCGTGTTTTGTTCTGGATCCTTTTTTAAATCGAATAAATATTCATTCTTTCGTTTATAATCTGTAATATATGCATAATTCTCATCACGAACCCAAACATAGCTATTAAAACCACATGTTACAAATTTTCGATCTTCAATATAGTCATTGTCAAGTAATTTCCAGAGATTTATTCCATCAATAGGATTTGGAGGAGTGGCATCTAACACATCTAATATTGTTGGAAAAACATCAAAATTGTAAACAAAGCTTTTAATATGCTTTCCCTTTCCTAATCCTTTCGGATGTCGTATAAAGAAGGGTATGTCAATTAATTCTGGATATAGACCCCATGGAATTTTTCCTGTCATATTATGTTCACCAAGTTGATGACCATGATCGGATATACAAAAGATAAATGTATCATCTAATAGTCCTAAATCAATAACTTTATCCATTAATTTTCCTATCCAAGTATCCACCATTGTAACTTCACCAGCATAACACGCTCTCATATATTTAAGTTCGTCGGGAGTAAGATAATCTATATTAGTGAGATAGTTTGGAGTAATAATTTCTTGACCATCATAATTGGGAAAATACATGTCTCGATAGTGCTGAGGTGGATCCCAAGGTTCATGTGGATCAAAAGAGTCAATACATAGGAAAAATTTCTTTGATCCCTTAGTTTCTTCTAACCAATTTATTGCTTTAGAAAATACTTGAGGAGCAAAATAATCCTCTTCTTTATTACGATTTGCAACGTTTTTTAAATATTGATCTAGAACTAAAGCCATATGGGCGGAAATACCACTTTTAGGAAAATATTTTTTCATATCTTTCCCACGAATTTTTGGAGTAGATTTATACAGGTCTCCTTCTTGTCCTCTAATCCAATAAAATTTAAATCCGCGATGAAAATTCATTGATGGTTTGAACTGATGATAAGTATCTGTAATGAAGACATTCCTATATCTACGTTTGAGAAGTATTTCAGCAAGAGTAACTTGCTTTTCAGGGATAGGTTCCCAACCCATTGCGCGTACCATATCGCCTTTGCGAGGATTATATGTTTTAAAAGGAAAACAGCGAATTCCTGTATGTATAGCTCGTCTAACCGGAATAGTAGGCAAGGATTCTGGGTACGCATTATCGAAAATTATACTATCCTTTGCGAGACGATCCATATTTGGAGTTTTAATCCATTTATTGCCATAAATCCCGACATGATCTTTTCGCAAAGTATCTAAAATAATAAGAATTACATTCAATTGATAACTTCCGTATAAATTTTTTCAATACTAAATCATTTTATATGATGAATAAATAAATTATTTATTGGAATTATATAATTTAAAGCTCTAATTCAAAAATGTAAGGAAAAAATTGGGATGAATCTAAAAGAATCGTCATTTCTTATTTATGGCATAATATTATGTGTATTTGGAATATCACTCTTAATATACGGATATGGAATTTACAAAAAAGAAGCATTAAGATTTAATATTTTAACTTTTTTAATATTTATGGAAATCGCTCCCGAATTTAAATTAGACTTTTCTTTACTTCCATATTATTTCGCATTTTCTTATTATCCCATAGAAATATTTTTTAATATTTACATATTATTACTGGAGTTTATTCAAAATACTTTACAGCCTTACATAATATCTGTATTTTATCCAATTGTAGGTGTAGTTTTCATAACTATTGGATCGATATTCATAACTCTAGGAATTATATATTTTCGACAACAATATTCCAATATTCAATAGCTTGGGAAGAAGAATTAGAATTTAGATTTAATTAATTGAGATTTTCTAAAAAATCTTTAATTTTTTTTACCATAACTTTGGCATCATCTTCATTTTTCGGATACTTTATCCTAATTATTGGGATATCTTTTATAGAAACTAAATATTTTATTAAATTAGCGGCACGTGTACAGCCTAAACAACCAATACTCCAGTCATCGTCGGTTTCCTCAATAATAATCGCAGCTTCAGCTTCTTTAACTAGAGGACCGATAAGCCCCATTCTTCCCCTTATACCGCTGGGCGCTTCTACTGGGACGAAGTCAAGTCCTTTTTTTAAATCATCTTCTGTTATATTAAAAGGAGGACTATCTATATCAGGACTTAATATTCGTTGACGAATTTGTGTTTGAAGCATTAATGGTTGATGCCCAAAACGTTCAACTAGGTCACCTAGAATAAGACTATTTGGGGGATAAATGAATATTTTTTTCAATTTTTATTCTCTTATCTATTTTTTTGGGATAATTTCCTCAATTATGTTCTTAATTTTTTCTGAATTAAGAGGAATTTCTTTTTTAGGCTCTTCAATTTCAATTTTTTCCTTATTATCGATCGAATTTAGAGCTTCGCTTATATATGGAAGAAGTGAATGCTCAAATTCTAAAAAATGAAATCCGTATCTTGGTCCTCCACCCGATGTAGCTCTACAAATTCGGGGATCACCTGGTGGAAAGCCTCTCATTCTGGTAAATATATTATTTTTATCTAAAGAGCGAATTTGATTTGTGATTTTTGAAATAATAGTTTTTTTTCCTTCAACTATAATACCAAAGCAGGTTTCTTTGATTTTTATTGGTAATCTTAAGTTTATAACGAAGCTTAACAGTTCAGCAGGAGTTAAGCGGGAATAAGGACTTAATATATAGATCCTAGCTTCGAAATCTTCGTTATCTTGACCCATTTTCAAATTATCCTTCATTTTTCTATATCATTTCAAACAAAATTTGTATATTTCAAAATTTTTTCTAATAAACAAATATTAAATTTCATTATAAATTTCATCAATATTCGAATTATTTACTTAAGTTCCATAATCCAGATAATATCTCCAATATCAAGTTTTTTCAAAAAATCTAATCCTTCTTCAACATTTCCAATATAATTTGTTGCCTCTAAAACTTCTCCAGTAGCACCATACTGAGTGCTTTCATCTAATCGAATACCTATTAACCCAGTTAATCGCCTCATTGCGTTAGTTAAACCTATATCACCCGGTCTATAAATTTCTGGTGAATATTCTCGTGGAACAGTTCGAATAGTTCTCTTTCGACTAAGTGGTGCTAATAAAACCATATTTTCGGTTACTTCCATTATTTGGAGTCGTCCAATTGGTGTGTGAATCATGTCTGCCGCTGTTCGAAAGTGCATGGTGCTTCTAGGAGAACTTTCATCATCAAGTTTAACTTTGATTAGTAAATCAGGATCGAGTCCTAATGATTCTACGGATTTTTTTGTCCAGACGTCCATGGTATATTGAGGATTTTGTTCAATTATTATTGCATCATCCCCTTTGTATCCATTTCTTATTAATATAATATTTCTTCGAGCAAGGTATTCTTCTGCTTCTCTATTTGTCATTTGAATAATCCGTAAATTATCCGGAATCGTTTTAATCAAAATTTTATCCTCTAATCCTGCATGTGTAATAATATCGATGCCCTTAGTGACCCTACCTATAACATTATGAGACGCTGTAAAGGATGTATCTTGTTTATAAAAGTATAATGCACCGACTTCATGACCGGAATTTCTAACCGTTATTGCTCCTTTCACTCTAAAAACAGTATGTTCTTTCTCAACTTTTATTCCAACAAGATCATTATTTTGCAAATACATTGAGGTTGAGAAATCTACAGATAAAATATTGTTGCTATTTTTAATTATACTTAAAAAATGATCTGCGGATTGAGGTGCATTCTCAGATAGTACTACTTCAATATAAGAATTAATTTTCATATTCTTAGTTACTTTTTTTTCTATAATGTCTTCATAATATAAAATTGCAGAAAATTCTCTGCTTAATTTAGTTGGTCGAATATCAATTATAGAATCTGTTCTTCCAAAGCTCGGAAGTAAGTATTCTCCTCGAATTACTGTTCCAAATATACCATTGCTTTTTGTCTCTGGAGCTCCATATGTTCCTTCATGGTTTAATTTACAAAAACATAAATGGGCATTTTCAGAATCAAAACCGCCAAAACTAAAAAATATGTCTCTTTTTTTATATTTAACTGGTGTTTTTAAAGCATTTAAATTGAATTCTCTTAAATCTATAGGTCCGAAGGTTAGAATTGGTCGGGCTAACCAGCCAACGCTTTGGTTTTTCAAATTTTTATAAATTTTCATCCAAATTTGTTGAAATTCAATATCTGTTAAACGAATTTCTATTAGACCTTTGGTAGTTTCGATCTCGAATTCTTGAATTTCCTCCCTTTCTTCAATTTGTTCTTCTTCCCATGTAATCACAATAACACAACGTTTATCAAAGGGCATATTTGCTTCTTTTAATGCCTCAAATACCGTACTTCCCTCTTTTACTTGGAATTCAACTCCATTAATTTCTATAGGAATCATAAAACATTGCCAAAAAAAATTATATGGAATATATAAAAGCAAACACAAAACAATTTTTATATTCTTCCAGCAATCGATGAAAAGTTAATATATAATTAATATTAAATTTATCTCAATATGTTTTATATAATATAATTCCAAAGGTTTTTATCTTGTTGCGTGAGCTTACAATTTTCCGTGGGCATGATAAAATTTTCCAACAAATATATGGTCATTCCTTAGATCTTTCATCATTAGTAGATTTCCTAAGGCAGATCAAGAAAGATTTTATTCAAATTATAAAGATTGTAGAGTTTAAAATCGCTTATGCAGTTAATAGAGAAAGAGATTTACTCTTCTTATTCATTACCGATTTTACAGATGATGATCTAACAATTTATAATACTCTTGAACCTATGATTGAAGAATTCATTGAAAAATATGGAGAAAGTATAAAAACCGCTCCATCAGAAACATTTAATTCATTCCTGGATATAGCGGATAGGGTTTTTGAAGAAGTTAGAAATAAAGTCACATTAATCGGATTTTCAGGGACTGGTAAAACCACAATCGCAAGGTTATTGGAAAAAAAGGAATTACCGAAACGTCACATTGCCACAATTGTTGGAAATGAAGTTAAGATTCCATTAACTGATGGGACTAAACTTTATTTTTGGGATAGTGCAGGGCAAGAGAGATATTCAAAAATGTGGCCGAAATTTATTGAGGGAGCGGATCTCGTCATGCTTATTGTCGATTCTACAGAAGAAAACGTTCATGAATCTCGTTTATTCTTAAAATTAATTGAAGATAATGAACCAGCAGCAAAAGTTGTAATAATAGCCAATAAACAAGACTTACCAGACAAATTGTATCCTCAAGAAATTCAAAAACGATTAGTAGATAAAAGATTAGGGGAAATTCCCACATATGGTTTTGTAGCTCTCGATCCTGAAAATCGTACAAAAATGTTGGAGATTATTAAAGATAACTTACGACTATATTCGATTAAATTTTGAGTTTTTTTAATTTCAAACTGTTGAATTTTTTAATATAAGCTCAAGTCTAATTTATATTCATTAGAAGAAAAATAAATTAAAAATAATAACGACTTTTATTGAAAAAATTAACCAATTTTCTTTAGATATTGGTCTCTACACTTTGGACATTCTGGTTCATGTAGAGGATCACTGAATGTGGAGTCCCAAGCGCAGTTGGGGCACTTTAAGAGATCTCCCGAGTGCATAATCCTGTAAAGCTTATTATGTCCTGTGGTACAATCGGGACAAACAGGAACCATTATAGCTTCTTCTTCTGAGAATTCATATTCGCATCTAGTGCATTTATATTTTACCATATTAAACTCTCCATTTTCTAAGAAAAAAAATTATAGAATGATTATTTTAAGATATCGATATTGGAAAGTTTTCGGGTTCTTCACCTTCGTCAACACGTTCTATGTGAGCTTGGAATAACTTTTCTTTTTTAATTTTTGCTGCCTGATTTGTAGCATCCGCATATTCAAATCTACTTGAATCCTTTCCTTTCCAAATCCAAATTATATTCTGACCAGGGTCCGATATAATTGCAACCATTTTACTATTGATGGCATCTGTCTCTTCTAAGCCTTCCCTCTTTACTTGGTATATCTTTAGTTCCATTGCTTCTTCTTCAGGCATTTCACTTGTCAGCATAATTTTAATCTTAGGTCTATCTGCACTACGCCAACCACAGCTCGTGTTCGGGCAGTATTTCCGTATTAGCTGCTTTTCACCTTCTACAAATTTATATTCTTCATAAGTTGGGAAGCCACATTTGGGACATGGACCGCCTTTTACCGTTTCTTCAGCTTTTTCATAAACAGGTTTCTTAGGAATTTGCTCTTTTAATTCTTCTATTTTATTATTAAGTTCTGTGATTTTTTTATTTAATTCATCCGTTTCAGTATTAGCTGCATCAATTTTACTATTTAATTCATTAATTTTTTCGTCTTTTACTGAAACTTCTTTTTTTAGTGAATCGAACTGAGCTAATTGATCCTCAAGATCCTTTATTTTTGATTCATTCTCAGATTTAAGGTTTTCTAGCTCGGAAACGTTGCCCTCCAATTCTGAAGCTTTACTCTTCAGATCAGAAACTTCGCCCTCCGATCCCGCACTTTTGTCTTTTAATGTAGAAATTTCATTTTTTTGTTCGTTAATTTGATTCTCCAGTTCGGAAATTTTACTATTTTTATTAGAAACCTCCTTGTCCAACTCTTCAAGTTCATTCGTTTTATCTGAGATCGCTTTTTCCAATTCGGATATTTTTTCTTTTTTTTCGTTTAAAGAATTTTCAGCATCTTTTTTAGTTGTAGAAAGTGAATTATTCAAATCATTAATTTTATTTTCTAATGAAGTAATGGTTTCTTTTTTTTCTTTAAGCTCGGTTTCTAAATTTTCTAGAATAGTTTTTAATTCATCATGATTCTTAGTTAATTCTGCAACGATTTTTTCTTGTGATTCTATTTTTAAATTTAGATCTAGAATATCAGTACCCAGAATTTTATGACTTTTACTTGGATTGCTTCTAATTTTATTAAGAAGATCTTTATCAATCGGCATAATAATCCCATGAAAATGTAATTTTATTTTTATCAATTAACATATAATCAATTAACATATATTTTTAGGAATCTTAGCTTATTTAATTTTTCAAATTCAGTTTATTCAGTTTTTCATTGTTTCTTTAAAATAATAATTTTTATTCTTCAATTTCAAGCATTGTTACAGAATCACCTGTAATCTCAACAAAACCTTTCTCAACTAAAAGGGGAACTACTCTATTTTTTATAACAACTGCTGGAATTTTAGTTCCTTTATGTAACTCATCAAATGTAGCTGTATGTTCAGTACTTTCAGACAAGGTAATCAAAATATCTATAGATTCTTTCTGTGAAGGTAACCAGCTTGAAATTATCTTAGTAGAATATCTATATCCTTCCAATTTTTTATTCAAAGAGCTGTTCTCATTTTTTAATGGTTCAATTTCATCCTTCAACTTCATAAGTTCATTTTTTTCTTGTTCCAATTCTTGAATTTTTTCCTTAGTTCTTTGTAATTCGGCCTCCAATTCATCAATTTTATTGATTTTGTCTTTAGTTGTTTCTACTTCTTCTTTTAATTGCTCAATTTCTTTATTCTTTTCATCTAATTCGTTTTTAACAAGTGCCTTCAATTTTTCTAAATTTTCTAATATTGACAAACTTGAACCTCCATTGATTCATCCTCTTTTTTCTCAATGAGAAAATTAATTTTGGTTGACTAGTGTTATTATTCATTTTACTATAAGTATCTAAGTGGTAATAAAAATTGATAGATTATCATATTCACTCAAAATTATGTCGTCATGGAGAAGGAGATTTAGAAGAATATGTTAAGTCAGCAATTAAAAAAGGTCTTATTGAAATTGGATTCTGTGAGCACTTCCCACAAGAATTTTTAATTGAGGATTTACCTAAAAAATACCATAATTTAATTCCAATTGAAGATTATGCAATGCCATTTGATGAATTTCCTAATTATGTTGAGGAAGTATTGAGACTACAAGCAGATTATAAAGATAAGATGATAATTAAATTAGGAACAGAATTTGATTTCTTAAAAAATAAAATTGACTTCATTTCTAAAGAAATAAGAAAATATCCATTTGATTATGTTTACGGTTCTATCCATCAAATATATTTTAATGGAAAACCATTTGCATTTGATGATAGTCGATTCTTAAATTTTTATGATGAATATGATATAGACCTTCTTTATGAAATTTATATTAAAGCCTTAGAACAATTAATTAGTTCAAAATTATTTGATGTTGTTTCACACTTAGATTTAATGAAGAAATATGGGTTTAGACCTAAAGATACAAGCAAATATAAATCATTAATAAACCAAATTTTAACTTTAATTCAAAAAAATGATTTAATTATCGAATTGAATACCGCAGGATCACGAAAGAAAGTAGGCGAATTTTATCCTGAAGATTTTATTTTACTCGGAGCATATGAAAAAGGAATCGATATCACTTTAGGCTCAGATGCACATAAACCCAATGAAGTTGGTTATAAATTCGATGAAGCCATAAATAAATTAAAAAATATTGGTTTTGAATATATAATAAAATTTACAAGGAGAAAAAAGCAGGAATATTATATTTAATTTGAAAAACTTTTTTAAAAAAACTAATTTTTCCTAAATTCATAATCTTGAATAAATTAATTTGTTGATATTTAGACTAATTTGAAAAAAGTAATATAGAATTTTATTTGAAATAAAATTAATTATTTAAAGCAATTACTTAATTACTAACAAAATAATTCTAACAAAATAATTAAAAAGAAAGAATATCTAGAATGAATAAATTTGATTAATTTTCGTGTTGATAATAATGGCTGTAAAAAACGACGTTTTAAAAGAGACTTTTGAAAAAGTTAAAGAATTTTTAATTAAGATAGGAATTAATGAAAAAAATATTATTGAAAATGAGGAAGAAAATTCCTTTGAAATTCCTCTTACGATAGAGTTTGAAAATTCTGATCCTATTATTTTAAAAACTAAAATGTTAATTACTGAAAAATGGATTTTTTCAAAATGTCTAATCATATATGATAATAAACTTCCTTCTGGAAATATTAAAAATTTACTTTATCAAGAGTTGCTAAAAGCAAATTTTGACTTAGCAGAAGTTACTTTTAGCTTAGATCAAGTGAATAATATTTATATTGAGACAGATATGCCAACAACCACACATTATGAGAATTTTCAATCCGAATTTCAGAGTATACCATTCGGAGTCCTCCACTTCTTTAATGATATTGTTCCAAAAATTAGTAGCGAAATAAAACGTCAGAATACCTTTGATCGATCAATGTATGTTTAATTATTAATCAAAATTCTTATGCAGTTGCCCTTATTCTTTCCTTATTTTTAATTTGATATCCTTTTTTTCTTCCATTTCCCTGAGCATTTTAATAAGTTCATTATATTCAATATCAAGCGACTTAGCTATTGAACGTGCTGATACATCACCTGTACATAATTCTCGAATTTTATATTCCTTCGGGCTCATTAATCCGAGTTGTACTCCCATGGGGCTTAATTTTTTAATATTTTTAGGTAGATAATCAGGTGTGCCCTCAGATGAGAAATCAATCCAATCTTTATCTTCATATTTATCTAGAATATCGATAACCTCGGATTTCTTAATAGAAGTAATCTCAGCAATATCATCAATAGACTTTTCTCCAGAACAATTTTCTAATACGAGACGTTCATCATCCTTGAAACCAATTGTCAATGATACAGGTTCAATCAATTTTGGATACAGCATTACAGGTTTTCTTGTTCTAGATATTGGTTCAATTATTCTAATCCGAAGCCAACCTTTATCTCTAAATTTTTTAATTACCTCATCAACTTCTTCACTTAATAAATTTGATTTTTTACAGATATCTTCTACACAAGTATCTCCATCAATTAAATTTAATACAACTGATTCTGTAAGTTCGAATTTATCTTTCATTTTCAATTTTCGTAATAAATAAGGAACTCTTCGGATTTTAGCTTCAGTTTGATCCTGTTTTTTTGATATTAATGGTTCAATTACAGGACTTGAATTGAATGTAATTTCGGGAGCTTCAATTATAGGAGGAAAATTTCCTTGTAATAGATCTTCTAACGGCGAACCATATTCATTGATTTTACTTTTAAAACCTAGAAGTTGACCATGTTTAATTGATTTAGCTTTGGCATAGAGAATTATTGCGATATTTTCACTAACTTTAAAGAATACTAAATTTAATGACGATAAAGGCATTGCATAATCATTAACTTTTAAAAGCGAGAAACTCGATCTCATAAAATTTTGTAAAAAATCAATATGTTCATTATATGCTTCATCTAAGTGATATAACTCACCATTCCTCCCTGCAATTGCAATATAGGCCCTTTTTGTTAACATACTGCCCATATAATCCGAAATTTCTTTAGCAATATTAGAAATTTGATTTTCCATATAAAAAAATGAAAGGTTTTGATAATATATAATTATTGTATTTTTATTATATTAGATCTATTCACTAAGATAAAAATATTATGGAATTAACTCCCATTACATCTTATCTTTTGGATTACCGGATAATTGGTATAAGAAATCTGGAATTTCATTAAAATGGTTTGATTTAATTGTTAAATTATCAAATTTTTTTAGGATAAATGAACTCAAAACCATTATAAATTCAATAATAAATGATTTAAAAAATATAGAATTTCCTCTAGATGTTAAAAATGTTAGAGAAAAAGTTAGGTTATGGGTTTATTCTAATAAAATTTAGATGTTTTAATCGCTTTACTTGGACTTTGGAAATGGCAATGTTCGAAAAAGTAAAATACTTAACTAAGTCTGAATTAAGTAGGGAAAGTTATGCAAAGTGATGAGGAAATAAAACTTAGATCAGAAATTTCAGAATATGAGAAATTTCTTGATAAACATTCAATGAGGCAAAATCAATATATGGAAACATTAGTCAAGTACTTAAACGCAAGTTATGTCCTATCTAAAATTCGGGATAAGGCAGATATTCTTTTTAAAGTTTTTAAAAGATTGGAGAATTTTTCTAAACTTACTTCTGGAAAATTAATTTTTGATAAACGTATTAATACACAAGTAATTATCGCTGGACTTTATTTAGAACTTGCGCAGATTCGGGATAAGGAAGCTAATGTAGTCAAAGCACATAAAGCCATTGATCTCGCAGAAACACTTTTAATAAGTATAATTTCACCGATACCAAATCGTGATGAATTTAATTTAAAATTCGATTTATTACGCAGCTCTGGATTTATGACACTTTCTGACGTTCGAGAGACTAAACAAAACTTGATAGAGGCAATAGAAATCATAGAACGTGCATATAAATTATATAGATCCAGAAAAAACCGAAATGATTATTTTATAATGATGACTAACTTGGCAAATTCTTATTATTCATTAGCTGGATTTCAAGAAAAAGAAGATAATCTTTTAAGAGGTCTAAAGGTATATAAAAAGTCCCTTAAATTCCGTTCGAAATCTAATCGGATTATTTATGTGAAAAACCTTATTTTTATTAGTGCAATTTATTGCCAACTTGCTTCAATTAGAAATGAAAAGAAACTAATTAAAAACTCGGATTCCACACTTAGTAAAGCTTTAAGAATCTATAATGTTAACAAAAATCCACTCGAATATGCAAGGATTTGTAATACGATTGGGCTTGTTTATAATCATTTGACAAAACATCAAAATAAAGAAGAGATACTCACACAAGCAATTCAAGAGCTTAAAAACGCATTAAGAATCCTCTCTATTGAAAAATATCCAATGGATTATGCAATAAATCAATATAATCTTTGTCTATCCTATTTCTATCTATCCAAAGTTCGGGATAGATACAATAATCTATCAAAGGCAATTCAGTTTGCTCACGAATCCCTAAATATTTACAAATTTAATAAATTTCCTCTAGATCACATGAATACCCAAATTCTTCTTGGGATTGCGTATCTAGAATTAGCTTATTTTAGAGAAAGAAATGATAATTTAAATAAAGGTTTAAAATCCTTGGAATTAGCCGTAACGATTTTTTCCAAAAGGAAATATCCAATAAAATATGCTATAATTAAAATTAATATGGGGGTTTACTATGTTTATTTTGGAACTATACGTGGCAAAGAAACAAATCTAAAGAATGCTATTGCATCATATAACGAAGCACTAGGCATTTTAACAATCGAAAAAAATCCAACTTCTTATGCATTAATTCAACATAACCTAGGAGCAGCTTTTTTCCATCTCGCTGAAGTTCGAAATACAAGGAGTAACCTAGCAAATGCATTATCAGCTTACAAAGAAGCTCTTAAGATTAGAAATATTGACGAATATCCTCGAGATTATTTTATAACACAAATAAACCTCAGTACAACATATTCATATTTATCATTATTTCAAGACGAAGATGAGAATATAAGTAAAGCATTTGCAGCTTATAAAGAGTCATTGAAAATAACAACCATTGAAAAATTTCCATTAGATTACGCATTAATTCAAGAAAATCTTGGATATATATATGGCAATCTTGCTATAATTCGGGATAAAAAAGAAAATCTTAATAAATCAATAAAAGCGTATTATGAAGCTTTAAATATCATAACCTTAGAGGAATTTCCTCTTATTTATGCTAGAATTCAAATTGCCCTCGGAGCTGTTTATAATAATCTTTCAGAGGTTTCTGGAGACGAAAATTTTCTTTCTAAAGCTATGGATGCTCTTGAAGCATCAGCAAAAGTTTTTTCATTTAGAAATTACCCTCTTTTCTATGCTCAGATCCAACATTATCTTGGAAATGTTTATAAGGTCATGGCGAAGTTCCGAGAAAAAGAAAAGAATATCGCTTTTGCAATCCAAGCTTATAAAGAAGCTCTAAGAATTAGAATCCACGAAAAGTACCCAATTGATCATGCCGAAACGCAGTTTAATCTAGCTAGGGCATATAATACCCTAGCTGAAATCGGAAACAAAAAAATAAATTTGGAAAAAGCAATTCGGGCTTATGGAATCGCCTTGAATACATTTACTGAAGAAAAATATCATATAAAAACTGAAATGATTAAAAATGAATTGGAAATCGCTATAAATAATTATTCGGGATGATCATATACCTGAAGTAGGTTTTTATAAAAACATGATTTTAACAAGTTAAAGAAAACATATAAAAAAATGATATCTATAGAATTTTTTGCATTTTTCTTTATTTTTGTGCGTCTTCAAGAGATTTAAAAAAAGCTACGTTAATTTTTGCATTTAAGGGGAATAATTTAACATTATCAGAAATATTTTTGAGTTTAATTGTTAATCCCCCTATTGATCCAAGAAAATGTTTCTGACCTACATCATATATAATACATTTCCCTAAAAACATAGCAAAATCTTCTTTAATCTCATCTTTACTCATTTTTATAGAAAGCTCATTTTTTTCTCGAAGAAAATAATTAAAATTATCTTCAATTGATTCTATCAAACTTATTGGAAGTTCTAAATCCACCTCGAAATCTTGCGAACTTATTTTAATATGTTGAATATTTGGTATATCGGTTTTAAAGTTTTCAAAAATTTCACCTGAAAACATTATTTCATCAACAAATCGACTTTTTTTTCCCTTTGTAACTTGTTTTGTTTTTATTTTTTTATCTGTAGGTTTTGGCTTCTTTGCTTTTGGCATTACATAGACCACTCATATATTTTTTAATAAATAGTATCTCCAAAATAAAAATCAATTTCTCAACTTTATTTTGATATTTAAAATAATCTTAAACTATTTTTAAAATGAATTATTTTTTAATTAATTTTAGCATTTTTACCCTAACTAGTATCTTTAGGTAATTTGGGAGCATATATACTGAATAAAATGATAGAAACGAGTAAAATACTTGAAGCATATATAAATGCAGAGGATGCTGAAAAAGTTTCATAGATATACCCAAATAAGAGTGTTTCAGGTATGCACATCAATCCAATTAGTAAATAATATAACCCATATGCGCTACCTCGTTTTTCCTTTCCTGCAAAATCCCCGACAAATGCCCTAGAGACTGGATCAACTAATCCTTTATATAGACCATAGAGACCAAAGAATGAAGTAATTAATACTATAGATATTTCACTCGCTTTAATGGGAACACTTAAACCAATACATACAGTTAAAAGAATTATTAATCCAAGGATAATTACTTTTTTACGACCAACTTTATCGGATAATCTTCCAGCATAGATAGCACTAATTGCATATGTTATATTTAATAGTCCATAAATTAGGGGTATTAATGTGAATGATGGTATAAAGGTTCCTAAACCAATTTTTGTAGCAAAATCTTGATAGAATTGAATTATAGGATTAACGGGAAAAAAATCCCCCGCTCTAATAATTAAAAATGCAATATTTACCGCAGAAAACTCCATAATGCTTAGAATTAAAATTAATTTTATAAAATCTTTTGTTATTTTTTTTGTTTTAATAGTTGTTTTAGGAATTTTTACATCTTTTACAAATAATAACACAATTATTGCAATAATTCCTGGAAATATTGAACAAATAATGATATTTGAATATGTTATTGATAGAAATAAAAGTAAAAAAACTATGAATGGAGCCAAAATTGCCCCTGTTGTGTCCATAGCACGATGGACACCAAAGTACTTTCCTGTTTTTTCAGGACGCCAATAACTAATAAGAGCATCCCTTGGAGACGTTCTTATACCTTTACCGAAACGATCTGAAAATTTTAAAAGAAGAATTGGCTCCCAAGTTCTTGCTAATCCAATTAAAGGTTTTGTTACATTTGATAATATATATCCAGACAATATTATTGGTTTTCTTTTTCCAATTTTATCAGAAAACCATCCCGAAAAGCCTTTAACTATATTTGCTGTCGCTTCAGCAATACCTTCAATTAAACCTAATATTGTTATACTAATTCCCAATGATAATAAATATAATGGAAAAACGATAATTAGCATCTCTGAACTTAAATCTGTAAATAAACTAGTGAAGCCTAATATTAAGATATTAACGGAAACACCGATTACTGTCTTATCAACAGGTTTATCTTCAGATATATTTTCAAATTTATCTTGTGTTTTATCTTTCTCCAAATTCATCACAATTACAATCATTTAAAAAATTTATAAGTTTTATTTAATCATTAGTGAATTGTATAATAAAAAAAAAGGAAATACCCCATGTATCAGAGTTTTATTACTAAATCTGATTTGATTGAACGTATTCATAAATCTGTAAAACTATTTTTTTTCAGAAAGAACATTAAAGGTAGTAAGTCAGAGCAGATTGAGAGTGTTGAAAAATTTGTTGAAAATTATTTAACACTTTATGATTTTAAATCCGATTTAATTGCTATAGATTTCCGAAAAAAGGGTATAAGAATTAAACTTAAGAATCTTAGACGTTATAAAAGTGGTGACAGGCAAAAATTACTTTCAAAACTTGATTTTTTACTAAAGGGAGGTAAATAATAATATTAAGAACACTTCCATTTTGGGATTTAACAAAAAATGATCTATCGATTAATGAAATATTACTAAAAAAGGATTATACCAGAGTTATCCCTTTTATTTTTAATAGGAAAGGAGATATTGGAAGTTTTGGAAGTGTCGAAGATACGTTTTGGGCTCTTTTGGCTCTCCATTTAATGCAAAAGCTAGATTCAATAAATAGAGATAAAATAAACAAGTTTATTTTTAGTTTTAGGTCTCCTATCGGGGGATTTTTTTCAAATAATGAAGATTATCCTGATGTTAGAACTACATTTTATGCCATTTCTTGTTTACATCTCCTTGGTTTGGATTTAAATGAGGATGAGAAGCGAATAACATTTAATTATATAATGGAAAGCAGAACTAAAGAAGGTTTATTTCTTCATTGTAAGGATCCAAATTGTGATTGTCATCAAAAAGTTGCATTTCTCTATGCGTTTTTTGCAATTGGTAGCATAATTTTATTAGATTTTCAAGAAAAATTAGAATCTGAATTCTTTGAAAAAATTACATCATTAGATTTTAATATTCATAATTTTGACACTTTCTTTTTCTTTTTAGCCATAAATCTGTTACAAATTGATATAAGAATGGAAAATAAAGACTTATTAAAAATTATTCACTTTTTTCAAAGAAAATCAGGTGGTTTTGGACGTATTCAAGATACTTTTTGGATAATAACTTGGTTAAATTCTCAAAAGTTTTTACATCGAATTAATAAAGGAGTAGTAATAGAAAAATTTCTCGAAAATCGAAAAAATTTAGATGGAGGATATAATGAAAAAGGGGAATCAAACTCAACTTTAAAAGTTACAGCTCAAGCGATTATAATTCTTTCCATTCTTAATCCACTTGTTGTAAAGGAATTAGAAAATGAAATATTTAATCGATTAAGCGAGAACACTCATAATTTATTAAAACGTTTTTCTGATCAATTTTCTATAGAAGAGGAGCGAATAGCCGAAATTATAGTTATGCTTAATTCAAAATATAAATGGTTGAATGTTAAATTATTAAAATTCGAATCTGTTTTCAATAAATATATTCAAAACTTAAAATCTTCAGAACAAAAAATTGGCCAAAATATTTTAAAATCAGTTTATGATGCAAACCAGAAAAAAATTGACTTATTAGAGTTAGCTAATTCTCTTAATGTTAATGAAGAAGAATTAATTCGAGTATTATATGATTTAATAGATGCCAAATTAATTTATGGTAATATTGAACCATCTCAACTCATAAAAGACTCTCATATGCTTGAAATAAGTTATCTACCTCAATATATTTTAGTAAGAAAAGATCTTCTTCCCTCTGACGAAGTTTCAGTTGAATTGGAAAATTTAAACTTACTTCAAGAACAAATTATTGAAGGTATAAATAATCTCCAGAAATATCCAATAGATTTCAAAGAAAGTATAGAATATTTATTGGATATCGATGAAGTTGAAATCGCCAATTTTAAAATTACTAGACTTTTTAATGATTATTTAATCATTATTCAATCTAACGATGAGGATATTACTGATAAAATTTCAAATATGAAATATTTTAAATCGGATATCACAAATCTTTACCAAAAATGGAAAAATGTCTCATCATCCACACTTAAGGCTCTACAAGATATAAATAATGACTTATCAGTAAAAATTTCTTCCAGAATGAAAATTGTTACGGCATACAATGATTTAGAGCAATTTGTTAATTTTGTAAATGAAAATATTAACAAATTTAGAAAAAAAATTGAAGTATTTACAGCGATTTTTTACAAAACATCCAGCAGAAATGAATTATCTCTTAAATCTCAAGAGTTTATAGAGTTTCTTGATGATATGGATGAAGAATTTAAAGAAATTGCCCAATATATCCAAAAAAAGAGCAAGGAATTAGCTAGCATTACTAAGAAAACAAAATTATTTAAAAATGTCATTATTTCAGAAGATCCAATATTTCGTAAGAGAATTATTAGCACTGATTTAAAGAAAAAACTACAACCTTTTGGAAATTGGTTAGAAAGCCAGTGGAGCCAAAAGAGAAATGATTCTTTCAAAAAAATTACAGAATTCAGATCCAAAATACATAAACATGAAGAATTGATTAAATATATTAACGAAATGGAAATTTCAATCATTGCACAATTAAAAAATATCAATAATTTGGAAAATCATGGAAAAATTTATTCAGGAACTGTAAAAATTATTAATTCCATAAACAAATCAGACAAATATATTTCTAATTTTATTAGAGATACAGGTAAAATCCTTGAGGATTTTGATTTAGTAGTTCAGGACATCCCAATTATTTGGTCAGATAAAATTAAACAATTTGGGAAGAAGATTCAATCTATAAGAGAAAAAATTGGAAAGAAAATAATTGATAAACTCGAAATTCAAAAAAAGAATGAATTTGAAGAAAAAATTGAAAATCAAATACAAAATTTTATAATGAAATTAAATGAACTTGATGAAATACAAAATTTTCATTGGAAGAAAATAAATATTAGTTATAATGAGCTTTTAAATAATCAACTTTCTCTTATAAAACAATCTATTTTTCAAAAAAATGAAGATTTAATTAGAATCTATAGGGAAAATTCGGAAAAATTTTCTGGATTTGGAGAGTTAAGTCTAATTCCATTAAGAAAATGGGAAAATTTTTACGAATCCTTCGATGATGGTTTACGAAAGAAAGAAAACGATATTTTAGATATTATATTAGTTCGAATTTTGTTTCAATTATCAACACCGAGGACTGGCGGGCGTGTAAATCTATCAAAACTCTCTGAGATTATTGGTCTAGATCAAAAAATTATCAATAAAAGGTTAAAGAAATTAGAAGAAAATTTTAAAATTGAAGTGAATTTTATTGATAAAGAAAAAGTAATCCCGCTAACTGAAGAAAATCAGACACAACTTAGATTTGAGGATTTTGTTTTACAGTTTTCTCAAGAATTTAAAGAATCTAATGAACAATTAAATCGCTTTTTTAATTATATCTGTGATCGAAAGAAAATTTCAGAAAATGAAGAAGAGATTAAAAGTAAATTAAACCAACTTTCCGAAAAAATACTAGATTGTGAGATGGAATTAAAGAAGAGTTATTCTATTCAAATGAAAAATGAATATAATAAAAATATTTTAAAGAATTTAGAAGATATAATACAAAAATCAAAAGAGAATTTGAATAATATTCAATATATCTTAAATATTAGAGCGGAATATGACGATACTATCAAAATAGAATTTTTTAAAATACATAAGAAATTTGAAGAGATTTCTGATTTTAGTGCATTTGATGAATTAAAGACGTTTGAAGTATATAATGCTGAGATTGATGAATTTAATCAGTTGATTAACAATTTCAACATAAAATCTGATGAATATATAAAAAATCAATCTAAAAATATTGAAAATTTTAGTAATTATATTATTGATTTAAGAACTAAATATAACAATTCCCTTAAGAAATTAAAATCAGATTTAAGAATTCTCAACTCGCAGAAAATTCAGAAAATTAAAAGTAAAATAATTGTAAATTTGAAGGTGATTTTAAAAACAAAAATCGAAGAGTACCAATTAAAATTTCAAGAAAATTTATACAAATTCGAAAATGAAGCGTATAAATTAAAGAAAAGGGAGGATATTGAATCCTTAAATGAAATAATCAAAGACTTTTATGTAGAATTAAATCAACACCTAAAAAATACCCAACTAGAAATTGAGGACTTTTTAAAGAGTAATGAGACCAACTATAAATTGACCCGTCTTAAATACAAATTTGAAGATATTTTAAAATCTTGGAATCCAGAAGAAATTAAAGAGGGTTTACTTATATATCTAGGCTCATTTTTATAATTTCAAAAAATTGAATTAAAAAGGGTAACAAAGATGGAAAAATATTTAGAATTATTATCTGAAAAAACACCTTTTGATTCCTTCGTTTCCAAGAGGTATAAGCGAGAACAATTTGATATTCCAGATATAAGAAATTCTATAGATAAAGAAATTATGAACATAATCAAAAATCTGAAAAATCAACAGGAAAATCATATATTTGCAATAATAGGTGATGTGGGATCAGGAAAAACTCATTTTTTTTGGGTTCTAAATAATTTGTTTAATATTAAATCACCAGATTTTTTTATTACATACATTTCACCTCAAGATACTAAGATTGATGACGTTTATTTTAATCTATGTTCAAATATTTTAGCAGATCTGGGAGAAAAATCTCTCAAATTGATTGCATCAAATATAATTAATATCGGTGGTGGAAAGACTATAAATTTAGATTTACTTGGGCTCATTAAAATTAAAAAATCACCAAGAATTATAATAAAACAAATTTTTCAAAAACTAGATCCCGAAATTTCAGAGTTTGAAAGAAGTTTAATCAAAGTTTTCATCTATTTAGGGGCAGGAACTACATTCGAGCGAGAAATAGCATTAAAATGGTTAAAAAAAGAATCACTAACCGCAAAAGAACTTAAAAAATTAGACATTAAATCAAATGATTTTACAGAAAAGGAATACCAGGAAATTTTCAAATTTATCTCAACTTATATTGGAAAACCTTTAGTAATTTTTTTTGATGATATTGAATATTTTCAATTGTTAGATAAAGAGAGAGAATTCGCAGAATTAATTAATACTATATACATGTATCTAAATTCAGTTTTAATAATTTTAACATCTTTATCAAGTAGTTGGAGTTATTTTAAAAATTTAATTGAGACCGTATTGAAGAAAGAATTTAAAAATACTAAGAGTTTGAACAATTTTACAGAAAATAATGTCCTAAATTTTTATAAGAAATCAATGGAGGAATTCTGGAAAAAAAATAAACTCAAACCACCACAAGATCCTTTATTTCCCTTAAATAATAAAATTTTAAAAATAATCCATCTTAAATCCAACGGTAATCCACGTTTAGTAAAAAAAATGCTAAAAGAATCCATTGAACAGGAATTATTTGAAATTCAAGTGGAAAATTTATGGGAATTAAAGGAAATGATTTAGAAATATCTTTTTTTTTTAATTCAAAGTAATCTTTTCTTTATTAAAGCATTAATTATGGTCTAATTTTTATCATATTTTTTTAAATATTCAAAATAATCAATAAATTATATGGATTCAAGATAGATAAAGAAAAGAGTGGGGCATTTTGCTTCAAAAAAAATGTTTAGAAGATGTTATAGTATTAGACACATCACAATTTCTTTCTGGTCCTTACGCATCAAGTTTACTAGCGGATTTAGGGGCGGAAATCTGGAAAATTGAACCTCCAATTGGGGAAATAATGCGGCTTTATACATTATTCAAACCCTCAATTGCACCAATGATGAATTTACTCAATAGAAATAAAAAATCTATTACACTAAATATGAGAAGTAAAGAAGGTAAAGAAATTTTTAAAGAATTAATAAAAAAAGTGGATATTCTTTTAGAAAACAATGTTCCAGGTTATATGGATAAATTAGGTCTAGGTTACGAAGTGTTAAGAGATGTAAATCCTGGTCTGGTTTATTGTGCAATTAGTGGATTTGGTCAAACTGGTCCATTAAGAGAACGCCATGCATTTGATATGATAGCCCAAGCTACTGGTGGTATCATGAGTGTATTGGAAAGAGAAGATCGAGCACCTTCAGTATTTATTGCAGATCTTGGTGCAGGTGTACATGCCGCATATGGCATACTTGCTGCATTACATTATCGAGATAAAACGGGGATAGGACAATTCGTAGATATTTCAATGCAGGATATCATGTACGCATTTAACTTTAGAGCTGTAATACGTGGTGCATTACCAGAAGATTCTTTGCAAAGAGAAGACCAAGAACGTATAACGGTCCCAATATATCAGAGTTTTAAATGTAAGGATGGATATGTGGCAATCGTGGCTATTACGGATCGGCAGTGGAAGCGTGTAGTTCTCGCAATGGATAGAAAAGAATTACTCCGAGTCCGTAAATATAGAAATGTAATAAAAAGAATAGAATTTGTCGATGAAATTTATGAAATTGTAGAGTCTTGGACAAAAGATAAAACAGTTGTTGAAGTAATCGAAATAATGGAAAATGCAAAAATTCCATGTGGACCCATAGTTCCTTATAAGGAAGTCTCAAATCATCCACAGATACTTGCCAGAGAAATGGTTAGAGAATATATTGTGGATGATCCAGAAAAGAAAGGCGAGAAACGAAAGATTACAATACCAGGAATTCTCATAAAATTGTCTGAAACTCCAGGCGATATCTGGACACTAGCACCAGGCCTTGGTGAACATAATAAAGAAATTTATGAAGGTATTATGGGATATAATAAAGAAAAACTTATCCATTTTAAGAAAAAGGGTATAATTTAATTTAAAATCTTATTCCTTCAAATTTTCTTCTTTAAATTTATCTGGTTGAGGTTTAGGATTCATAAAAAAATAAGCGAGATCATCTTGAGAATAACATTCATCCCCTTCTTTATATAACCATAACTTTTTCTTTTGTTCATCTGACAGTGTAATTTGTTGGCAACTTCCACCCCCTATCAAAATGCCTCGAAAAACATCTAATGCTTCTTGCGATTCACCTTCTATTCTCATCTCCAAATAAATTCCATCAGCTATTGATTTATACAATGCCAATAACCATTCTCTATCCTCTAAATCCCAAAGAGCTGGCTTTGGTATATATTTTTCTTTAGGATACTCCCAATCAATCGAGCTAAGAAGTACTTTCAATATTTCAACACTCCGAATTATCTATCTCTTGGGAATTGAACGAAATATATAAATGATATGATTAATAAAATTTTTAAGTTAGGAAATTAAATAGATTAAAAAAATGAGATTTTTTTAGAAGAAATATTTTTATAATATTTCTTTTTTAGTATTTTCTTTAAAATTTGTTTTAGAAACCGATTTATTTCCGAATTTTTGATTTAATTCTTTAATTATTTTATTAATTTTCTCAATAGTTCTATTATTTTTAATCAGAATTGTAGCAATTATAGAAAATGCTGATATAATGCCAATGATGATTCCTAAACCAGGTAATGACAAAAATAAATTTAAAATATCACCGTCTCCTGATGTTAAAATTAAATTAGGAAAACTAGGCTCATCAGGTGTTGGCTGAGTTGTTGTTATAGTTACAATAACTGTATCCGAACAAAATTGATTAATGCTATCATTATATTCAATAGTATAATTGAATATCCCAGTTACACTTCGATAAATAGGAACATTTATGTAAGTATTATTATACCAATTAGTCCAATCTATCCATACTACACCATTTAACCAAACTCGGTATTGTGGCAGACCAAATCCTAAACCCCAATCATCATATAGTATCCAACCAATTGTTTCTGAACCATCTAGAGAAGTTATAATATCATTAGGTTGATTTGAAGTAGGTTGATAATCTACTATAGTAATTATTACTGTATTTGATAATCCAAATATATTGAACATATCATTATATTCTATAGTATAATTGTAAACTCCTAGAGCAGTGCGGTTAATAGCTATATTGAGAGGAGTATTGTTGTCCCATGAGGTCCAGTTTATTAAGATATAATATTGATCATTTGTATCATTTACCCATACACGATATTGACCCGGACCAGAATCATCATATAGTATCCAATTAATGGTCTCTAATCCAGTTATAGAAGTTGTAATTGGTATTGGATTGTTAGAAGTAGGTGGATTATCTGTAATTGTAACTATTACTGTATCTGGTATGCCAAATATATCGAATATATCATTATATTCTATAGTATAGTTGTAAACTCCTAAAGCAGTGCGGTTAATAGCTATATTAAGCGGAGTATTATTGTTCCATGATGTCCAGTTTATTAAAATATAATAATTGTCATTTGTATCATTTACCCATACACGATATTGCCCTGGACCACAATCGTCGTATAGTGTCCAATTAATGGTCTCTAATCCGGTTACAGAAGTTATAATTGGTGCTGGATTGTTAGAGGTAGGTGGATTATCTATAATTGTAACTATTACAGTATCTGGTATGCCAGAAATACTGAATGTATTATTAAATTCAATAGTATAGTTGTAAACCCCGGGAACAGTGCGGTTAATAGCTATATTAAGCGGAGTATTATTGTCCCATGATGTCCAGTTTACTGAAATATAATAATTGTCATTTGTATCATTTACCCATACACGATATTGCCCTGGACCACAATCGTCGTATAGTGTCCAATTAATGGTCTCTAATCCGGTTACAGAAGTTATAATTGGTGCTGGATTGTTAGAGGTAGGTGGATTATCTATAATTGTAACTATTACAGTATCTGGTATGCCAGAAATACTGAATGTATTATTAAATTCAATAGTATAGTTGTAAACCCCGGGAACAGTGCGGTTAATAGCTATATTAAGCGGAGTATTATTGTCCCATGATGTCCAGTTTACTGAAATATAATAATTGTCATTTGTATCATTTGCCCATACACGATATTGTCCTGGACCAGAATCATCATATAATATCCAATTAATTACTTCTGAACCTATACTTGTTGTGTTAATAATCCCAGGATGGTTTGAATGAGGTCGTTTAGCAAGTATTACCCTTTGGGCATAAATATCATCACTGGTTCCGCTTCTAGAATCTCGCCATGAAACGATTGCACCATTTAAACCATCGAAACAAATTTCTGGACTATCTTGATTATCGATTGCCGTGCAGATAATAGTTTCACTACCTAACCATTCCAAATCTCCGCTGGAATTTACTTTCTGAACATAAATATCAGTTTCAAGAAATCCTTTTCTATCATCAGACCATGTAATTATTGCGCTACCCGTTCCATCGCTGCAAATTTGAGGTTCCAATTGATCATCACTTACCGTACAGATGGCAGTTCCATTATTTACCCATTCCAAACCTCCACTAGAATTTACTTTCTGTGCATATATATCCCAATCGCTACCTCTTTCATCTTGCCATACGATAATTGCACCACTATTATTATCACTACAAATTTGAGGGGTAATTTGATTATTGACCTCCGTACAAATGTCAGTTCCATTAGCTACCCATTCAATACCTCCACTGGAATTAATTTTTTGTGCATATATATCATCATTACCATCTCTTCCATCTCGCCATGTGATAATGGCACCTCCAGAATCATCACTACAAATTTGAAAATACCATTGGTCATTGATTTCCGTGCAGATGGCAACTCCGTTGTCTGCCCATTCCCTTTCTCCACTAGAATTAACTTTTTGTACATAGATATCAAGATCACTACCTCTATCATCTTCCCACACAATGATTGCACCTCCAGCACCATCACTGCAAATTCGATTATTCGACTCGGATCCACTTGCTAAACAGATATTAATTCCATTATTTACCCACTCTATACCTCCAGTGGAGTTTATCTTCTGCGCATAAGTTTCGTAATCGCTCCTATAATCGTCCCACGTCACAATTGCTCCCCCAGCGCCGTCGCTGCAAATTTGAGGATCCCATTGATTATTACTAGCTGTGCAAATGGCAGTTCCATTATCTGACCACTCCAAACCTCCGCTGGAATTTACTTTCTGTATATATATATCCCGATCAGTACCTCTTTGATCTTCCCATACTATAATTACACCGCCCACACCGTCACTGCAAATTCTAGGTCTACGTTGTTCACCAGTTGCCGTGCAGATGAGAGTTCCATTATCTATCCATTCCGTATCTCCACTGGAATTTACTTTCTGAGCATAAATTTTCCTATCGCTACCTCTTTCATCTACCCACACAATGATTGCACCGCCCGCACCGTCATTACAAATTTGAATATTATATTGATTCCAGATAGCAGTGCATACAGCAGTACCATTATTATCTTTATTCCATATTAAAATAGGTGCGGCTTTAGTAGAAATCATTGTATTTCGGTATGAGTTATTCCAAAAAGGTAAAAAATTTATTGTGGACGAAATATTAGTAAATAAGATAGTTGAAATTATAAAAACCAATCCAAATAATAAATTTAAACATTTATATTTTTTCATTATTAATGCATTCCTTAAAAACTGAAATTATCCCTTTAAATCAGGTAAATTCTATTATAAAGTAATTATAAATGGTTTCTATTGATTATTTGTTAAATTTACTTCAAATTTAAATAATTCCTTCTTTATTTTTAATGAAATAATTAAGTCAGAAAAACAATAATATAAATCAAATTAACGATCTTAAGTAAGTTGTATTTATTTATGTGGAAAAAGTGGAATTTATTATCCTAAATCTAATAAATTTTTAATTAAAATATAGTCTAATAGCAATTTTATCCTTCTTTATATAACTATGACTTGTAATTATGCTCATCAGACAATGAGAGTTAGCGACAACTTCCAACACCCATTAATATTCCTCGAAAAACATCTAAGGCTTTTTACAATTATCCTTCTATCCTCATTTCCAAGACAATTCTATCAGTGATCGCTTTATACAGTGCAAATACCAAATCTCTATTTTCTAAATCCCACATACTCAGCTTTGGTTCATATTTTTTAGCGGGCTACTTCCAATAAATCATAATAATTAGCACTTTCATTATTTTAACACATAAAATTATCAATTTCTCAATAAATTCCCTGATAAAATTAATTAGGACCAAAATGTTTTAAAATGACTAAATTTTCAGTCTTACTTAGATTTGTAAAATTCACACCAGCTTTAGCTTTTTCATGTGAAATGAAATATTCATCATTTGTAATTTCCCCATACCTTATTTGTGTTGGAGTCTCTAATGGCAATTTATCAATTGTGCCATATCCTTGAATTGCAATTAGTCCATAAGCTGCATTTTCTTTATTTACAATGCTTTGACCTGGAAATACTGTAAGTCTTTTACCAGAAAACTCCTCCATTCCATAAATTATATTATGTTCTTCATAACCAATAGCATGCATTTCCTCAATTTTTTTCACAGGTTTTGGAGCACAGAAATGGTGCTCTTTAAAATTTGGATCTAGATTTGCTTCCCAATCGATTAAATCAACAATATAATCTAAATTTTCTTGTTTATCTTGTGGAACATCTTTTATTACAAGATTCCACTCAATTGAATTACCTGTAACGAGGGATTGAAACATTGCAAAGACATCACTAGCTTTCTGTATTTCATAAGTCACTAATGTTCCGGGTGCATGTAGAATTCCTGGGGGGATTGACCATCCTGTCCCCGGCTGTAATGCATATGCTTTTGAAAAATTTAAAATGCCGTTGTCTCCCTGATTCCAATTCGCTAAACACTTTTTAATATCTTCCCGGGTCGTTCCAGGCACAAATCCAAAAAATGTATATGGGAAGTTATTATAAGTAAAATTCAATTGTTCAGGAAAATAATACGCCTCAGGCTTTCCAAGTCTCCCAACATCTTTAGCTTTAATATCATCTTGATGAAGATGGAATGGTATTGGATTCATATTATCAAAAAATTTAGTTAAAACCATCCATCCCTTGTGTTTTTCTATAATATGTTTTCCAAGAATTTGATCACCTATAAGATCAATTGCTTCTTTTAGAAGAATTCTATTTTTTGGGGATTTAGGATCAATAATTATGTAACTTAATCCCTCATCTTCTGGTGTCCCCGGTCCATTATCAGCAATTGTAGTTGATGCAAGCCACCTTTCGTCGATTCCTCCTCGGTTTTTTCCAAGAGCATAGATATCCGAATTTACCAATTTTAATCTTCTTCCTGGGTTAAGAAATGCTCGTGGAACCCAAGTTGGACTTAAATGTAGAATTCCATCATTAGCCTTGAGATATTCCTTAAGTATTTTTTGTTTCCGGTTCATTTTATTCACAATAACACGTTAAAATACTAATTATTAAATTACTTAAGAAAAATTTTCTAAATAAAATTATCAAATTTTTTTAATATTTTACTCGACGATAATAAAGAATTATCCTTTAAATGTATGGCGACAAACATAACATATAACTTTGGCCGAGATGAAAAATTGGAAACCGATGAAAAAAAATTTGGAACTTTTGAGTTATATGAGGAAAATATTGAATCAATTAAAGAAAACTGGACCATAAATGATAAATATTTTTCTCCCGAAGTTGGTATTTTAAGTATGTTAATGTTATTAAATGATATCTTTTTGCAGCCACATATTCAATCCCTCGTAAATCAATTTTTAACAAAAAAATATAAAGAAATAATTTTGCTTTGCTATATTTTTAAACCTCAAATATAATCGATTTTTTAAACTCCAGCGTCGGTTTCCAATTTTTCATCCAATTTTTAACTATTTTTATTATTTTCGAATCCGAATTTCCAATCTAATCGTTCCAAATATTCATTTAATGAGCTCACTGTATATCCTTTTCTTCTAATACTTTCTATTGCATCAACTAGAGCTATTGCTAATTGTAAATTCGTCAAAACAGGAATATTAAATTCTACAGCCATTCTTCTAATATCATATTCGTCGTTTATTACTTTAAGGTATTTTTCAACATTTTTAGTTGTAGGAATATTAATAATCATATCTAATTTGTTATTAGTAATATAATCCCTGATATTTGGCTTTACTTCAGATTCTGAAAGTTTATGAAGGATTGTTACATCAATTTTATTCTTTTCAAGTACTTCAGCTGTATGATCAGTTGCAAAAATATTGAAATTCAGTTTATGTAATTTTTGAACTAAGGGTAGGATTTGACGTTTTAATAATTCTCCTCCAACGGTAACTAATACGTTTCCTTTCTCTATTGGGACTTCTAAATCGGTAGCAATCAGTCCTTTTAATAAAGCTTCATGAAATGTTTCACCATAACAAGCTGCCTCTCCAGTAGAAGCCATTTCAACTCCAAGAACTGGATCAGCACCACTTAGCCTCATGAAGGAAAACATGGGAACTTTTATTCCATAAAAATCTATTCCAGATGAAGGTTTATTATGGAAACCGGTTACCTCATATAATTTTTGTCCCAGCATTACTGTGGCTGCAAGTGTCATTAAATTAACACCCTTCGATTTAGAAACAAATGGCATTGAGCGAGATGAGCGAAGATTACACTCAATGACATATACTTCATCATCCTTAACGAGGTATTGAATGTTAAATGGTCCCTTTATTTTTAGAGCTTTTGCGATTTGTCCAGTTTTTTTCCTAATTCTATTGTTTATCGCTATCGGAATAGTATAAGGAGGTATGGACATAGTGGCATCTCCTGAATGGACACCGGCATTTTCTATATGTTCTATCACAGCCCCAATAAACACATCTTCGCCATCACATACTCCATCTACGTCAACCTCCCGTGCATCTTCCATATACTTACTAATTACTACTGGAAATTCTTTAGAAATCATTGCTGCTAAATCCAAATATTCTTTAAGTTGACTCTTAGAATAAGCAACTCGCATTGCAGCACCAGATAGTACATAAGATGGACGAACTAAAATAGGATATCCAACTTCATTGGCAAACTTAAAAGCATCATCTTTAGTTGTAAGCTGGCTCCATTTTGGTTGTTTAATGCCTAACTCATCTAATAATTTACTAAATTTAGAACGGTCCTCTGCTCTGTCGATATCCCTTCCTTCAGTCCCAATAACTTCTACCCTTCCAGTTCTATAAATTTGTTGAGTTGAAGCTAACTTTGGTGCCAAATTATTCGAAACTTGACCTCCAACAGAAACCACAACACCCCTAGGATATTCTTTTTCATAAATATCTAAAACTCTTTCAAAATTAATTTCCTCAAAATATAATTTGTCACTCATATCATAATCAGTTGACACGGTTTCAGGATTATAATTTATTATAATAACTTCTTTCATTCCTAAATCCCTAAAAGCCCAAGCAATATTTACTGTTCCCCAATCGAATTCAACTGAGCTACCAATTCGGTAAGTACCACTTCCAAGTACTATAATCTTACTAAAATCTTGTTTATTAGTAAAAACTAAATCATCTTCTTTGCCTCCATAAGTAGCATAAAGATAATTTGTTTGGGCAGGCCACTCGGCAGCTAAAGTATCTATTTGTTTTATAACGGGAGAACAATCTATTTTATTTCTTATCCTTCTAATAGTTATTTCATCAGTATTAAGACATATAGCAATTTGAACATCAGAAAAACCATATTTCTTTGCTTTCTGAATAGCCTTATGTAATTCTTTAGGGGCTGAATGCAGACTAAGACTTTTCAACCATGCTTCAATATCAACAATATTTTTTATTTTGTAAAGGAACCATTTATCTATGCCAGTTAACTGAAAAATTTCATCAATACTCATTCCTGCTTTCATTGCATCTGGAATAATTAGAAATCTCTGGTCTGTCGGATTTATCAATATATCCTTTAATTCTTCTAATGAATAATCATAACCATCATTACATACCAGACCAATTTTACCAATTTCTAACATTCGGATTGCCTTTTGAAATGCCTCTTCGAAATTTCTACCAATTGCCATAACTTCTCCGACACTCTTCATTTGCGTCCCTATCCGTCGACTGACTTTTCCAGTGAATTTCTGTAAATCCCACCGAGGTATTTTTACAACAAGATAGTCCAATGCTGGCTCAAAACATGCTGTTGTAACATTTGTCACTCTGTTAATTAACTCTGGCAATGTATATCCTAAAGCTAATTTTGCAGCAATATAAGCTAGTGGATAACCTGTTGCTTTCGAAGCCAGAGCTGATGACCTTGATAATCTTGCATTAACTTCAATAGCTCGAAATTCAAATTCATCAGAAGGACCTGAATACATGCCATACTGAATATTGCATTCACCAACAATACCCAGTTCTCGTATAACCCTTATCGAGGCAGCCCGTAATTCGTGGTATTCTTTATTAGTAAGAGTTTGAGAAGGTGCAATAACAACACTTTCACCTGTATGAATCCCCATAGGGTCGAAATTTTCCATATTACATACCGTTATACAATTGTCTGCATAATCTCGGACTACTTCATACTCTATTTCTTGCCAGTACGGTCTTTCTAAATATTCTTCAATTAATACTTGATGAATCATGCTTTGAGCAAGACCCGTTCCTACAATTTGTCTTAATTCATCCTCATCATGAGCAACTCCAGATCCTTTTCCTCCTAAAGTATACGCAACCCGTACCATAATTGGATATCCTATTTCGTCAGCAATTTTTAAAGCTTCTTCCATGGAAGTAGCACTGCCACTCTTTGCTACTTCTACATTTGACTTTAACATGGCTTGTCTAAATAATTCCCTGTCTTCTGTTGCCTCAATTGCAGAAATAGGCGTACCAAGAACTTTAACACCATATTTTTTAAAGATTCCTTTTTGCTTTAGCTCTACACCTACATTTAAGGCAGTTTGACCACCAAATGCTAACATTATAGAATCAGGTTTTTCCTTTTTAATTACTTCTTCAACAAATTCAACTGTAATTGGTAATAAATATACAGTACCAGCCAGTCGGGGATCGGTCTGAATAGTTGCAATATTTGGATTAATTAGAATGCATTCAATGCCCTCTTCACGAACAGCCTTTACAGCTTGACTTCCACTATAATCAAATTCTCCAGCTTGACCGATTTTGATGGCTCCTGAACCCACGACCAGAACTTTCTTTACCCAATCAAATTTAGGCATTTAGACTCCTCCGTAATTCTTTAATATAATTATCAATTAGATATTCTGCGTCCACAGGTCCAGGAGTGTGTTCAGGATGAAATTGAACAGAATAAGCAAACTGCTTTTCATGTTTTATCCCTTCATTTGTTTTATCATTGGCATTCATAAACCAAAGTTTAAGACCTGTTCCTTTCATTGACTCATTATCTACAGAAAAACCATGATTTTGAGTGGTGATATAACATCTATCAGTCTCCAAATCTATTGCTGGTTGATTTTGAGAACGATGACCATATTTTAATTTGAAAGTCTTAGCCCCCATAGATAGCGCAAAAAGTTGATTACCTAAACAAATTCCCATAAAGGGTAATTTTTCTTCTAATATTAGAGTTCTTAATGTTTCAATCGTTTTTACACATTTAGCAGGATCTCCTGGTCCATTTGTACAAAAAAGACCATTAGGCTCATATTTTAAAATTTCATCAGCTGAAGCATCATATGGAAATCTGATTATATCTGCTCCATTTTTTAACAAGACTTTTAAAATATTAAATTTCATTCCAGTATCAATCAAAGCAACTTTAATCTTGGAATCATTTTCATAAATAATCGGTTCCTGAATTGATACTTCCTTAACTAAATCTCGATCATTGGGATCTTCAACATGTTTTACTTCTTTTTTTAACGCTTCGATATCTGGTTCTTCTCCCTTCTCACAAACCTGAACAATTCCTAACATAACTCCATGAACTCTTAATTTCTTTGTCAATGCTCTTGTATCAATTTCTTCAATACCTGGAATGTTTTCTTTTTTTAACCATTCATCTAAACTCATTTTACTTTCCCAATGGTTAGGTCTCTTACAAAGTTCGTGGATTATTAGAGCTGTTGGTTTGATTCCGTTTTTTATTTTTATATCCTCGTATTTTGGGGCATCATCACCTGGTTTTATTATCGAAAAATCACTCTCAAAAAAATCAGGGATATTCCATTTATCTCTCTTATTAGGATCGGGTACACCATAATTACCAATTAAGGGATATGTTAAAGTTAAAATTTGACCTTGATATGATGGATCAGTTAAACTTTCTGGATATCCTACCATTCCAGTATTAAAAACAACCTCACCAGATATTTTTTTAGAAGCTCCGAAACCAATACCTTCGAAAACCGTACCATCGCTTAGAATTAATACGGCTTGCCTACTATTTGCATCTTCATCTAGCATACAAATCATTTTTAAAATGATAATTTTTTAAAAAAAAGAATTCGTTATAGATAGAACTAATTTTATAATATAACGAATGATACTTCTATTCTAATTCTTCAGGAATAATAAAGCATTGGACTGTTAATAGGCAAAATATTGTCATAAATGCTTGCCATTCATAAAATGGGGACGATAAATAAAATGGTGTAATTGGATTAGGGATAAAGCGACCAGTTCTATTAGTCGGAGCGAGAATTACCCATAATAATCCACAAATTAGGCAATATATTAAAAATGAAAGGTAAATAACTAATAAAATCTTAGAAAACGTAATGGTTTTGCCCTCTGATAGATTATTTTTTAACATTAGAATTGCAGAAAAAAATGACATAAGAAAAAACCCTAAAAAAATAAATCCTGCATTTATAAGATGGATAAGCTTAAATATACTCGGTTCATAAAAGTTTGGGATTAATCCAATGAGTATTGAGCCAATTGAATATGTAAAGAAAAGAAATGCTATTAACTTTGCGTCAAACTTGTTTATTTTAGAATATTTTTTATATATATATTGGATGATAGGTAATGTTAAAATTCCCAATGAAATAAAACCTAAACTAAAAAAAATAAATCCAATTGGGTTTTCTTCAGGCCACCCCAATCGGCTTATCATAGAAGTCGTCCAGTTATACGGATAAATCGGAATATAAGGGTATAATAATCTCGCCATAAATAAAAAAAATAGAAATGTTCCAATTATGAAGGGTACATAATAATACGTAAGACTTTTTTTTGAAATCATCCCTTGAAAAATTTCTTTTAATTTCGGCATATCAAATTCCTTTATGTATTGATTTTTGCCAATATTCAAATGCAAGTTTAGCCAATTCATTAAAAGCCTCCTCCACACCTTGACCTTCTTTGGCTGATGTTTCAATATAGGGACAAGGAACTTGGTCTGCAAAAGATTTTGCATCTTTTTCACGTATAGTCCTCATAATCTCCAGATCCACTTTATTTCCAATGAGAACTATGGGAATCCTCCCTGTAAAGCTCCAAAGATCCTTTATCCATTTAAGAATATTAGGACTGAATGTTGTATAACGAGTTAAATCAAAGACAACTAAAGCTCCTGAAGCTTCTTTATAAAATGCTTGGCGTATAAATTTAAATCTTTCTTGTCCTGCAATATCCCAAATGGAGAGAGTTATTTGATTCTCGCCATTATTGAGGGATACATCCTTCACAAAGAGGTCACAACCTACAGTCATCTTATATTCCTTTTGAAAGACATCATTGACGAATCTTTTAATCATAGTGGTTTTTCCAACAGCTGCATCCCCTATCAATAAAATTTTAAATTTATATCTTACCATTTTAAATACTCGATTTTTATTTTTTCTTCGTTGAAAATGCAGCATAAGCTTTTAAATATACTTTAACCGGGATTATTTTTGGATTACGTCTAAAACTAGCCGGAATTTGAGCACCACAGCGAGAACATAAATCAGAACTTCTAAGCCAATCTTTAAATGCGTCTGCATGGGCAGGATGTTTACAATTAGGGCATAAGATTATACCCCTTCCTTTATCTGAAGGTTTAGGTAATTGAAAACAGAATATGCATTTAAAATCCTCAACGGTTATTACTCCTGCTACTGGCAATAATTCTTTTAATTTTCGACTAATTTGAGGCTTTTTTTTCTGATCAGGCACTTGAACACGGGATTGCCTTTGAACTCTTGTAATTCGAACTGTGGGTTTTTGGCGACGAGGTCTTGATACAGTAACAGTGGGCTTTTGACTAGGGCGACGATTTGTTGGAATATTTGATCTTGGTCTAATAGGGGTTCTCCTTCGTGTAGTTGGGATATTAAAATCCCTTAATTGTGGAGGAGGTCTCATTTCTGTAGTTATCTCTGGCATAGTATAGGGTGCAGTTGATTTCCCATACCTAATTGATAAAATTAATGAATAAATACATAAGAAAATTACAATTAAACTAGGATTTTGGTGAGTAGGTTTCAATGGAAAATAAAAAAAGTCAATATAATAATAAAAAAGGATAAGATAGACAAATTCAACCATAAATATATAAAAAGTACATAGATTTCCAAACTTTCTACCAGTTGTCGATTTTTGGCCTATATGGACTACGTGATATTTTTTAAAACATGAATATAGTGAATATAAAGAATAAAGAAAGTAGGGAGCGGCAAATATAATATTCCATGTACTCAAATATAATTCGCTCCCAGTCAAGATATTCCATTCCAGAATATTAGTAAAATTACCCCACAAGCTAAATAACATTCCCATAGATAGCGTGCCGGAAATGAAAAAAGAAGTATTATGTGGTGAATTGAATTCACGGTGGTATTTTATTAATGAGAAAAATTTGATAGTAAAACAAAACCAAAATCCTATCAATAACCAAGAAATAAACAGAGCGGAAACATTTCCGATAGCTCTATTAAATTCTAAAGAAAAATAAAGAATATATACAAACACATTTATTGTATTTAAATTGAAATAATCATAAATTATCATAAAAGCTAGAAATGTGAGATAATCGTTCTTCGATACAATTAAAGAAGTGGTATTTATTACCGCAATTATTAAAAAAAGCAAAAATATGATAAAATACCATCGTTTTTTAACCAAGAAATAAATACCACCAGGGATTTATTAGCATTATCATTTACTCTTCATCATATTCAAGATATATCGCTTTTCCCTCGATAATCGGGTCTATAAACTTCAGTAGATCGGGTAATATTTTAGCACTTAATGCACCTTTTACTTCGAAAGGAACAGCAAACCATTTTCTAGTTTTCAAGTTTGCCTTAAAAATATTAAATCCAAATGAAGTTCCATCAATCATGTATGGGTCAATTACAAGAGCAATAGATTTTTTCCATAGTCTTTGATATCTACTTTGAGTACCAAAATCTTCTGTGCTCATAAAAAGACCGTAGGATGGGTGTGAATGATACCACCCACATATAAATAAATTTCTGTTTCTTATATCATTAAATGCCCTTACGTAATTTTTATAGTCCTTAATTTCAGCATATATGGCCGAACCGTGCCCCATTGGATAGGCATCTTCTATATGGAGCGCTTTACCGTTTTCTAATTTTCCAGCTAAAAGCCCTATTACTTCAACCCATTCATCCCTAGGAATGTTAGAATTAGCATATTTAAGTGCATGACTAGCAATTTTTAGAACTGATCCGACTGAAATTTGGATAATATCTGCACTTTTTGAAACTTCGATAGGGAGCGGTTTTTCAACTGATTTTTCAATAATAACAGTCTTTTTCTTTGTAGGTTTAGAAATATCTATAGTAGGTTCCTTTTCCTCAGATTTTAATTCGGTATATATTTCCTCAAGTAACTCTTTTTTTAACTCTTCTTTAATTTTCTTTTTAAATGCTCTTACATCAATATGCTTGCTATTAGCATCATTATTATTATCCATTAAAAATCCTCTTTTTACCATTTTTTATTAGCATACTTTTTAACTAAATGTTTTACTTTCTTATCGAACTCTTTAGGATCCTTCATCATTTCAACTGCTGCTTTTTTATTGAACACATCAGTTGGATTAATGAATTTTCCTCTCGTATTCAACATAGCTATAATTGCCTCTACAACAGTAACTGCAGTCTTTGAAGGACTCCAACCACCTTTTTTACCTATATAATTTGGATCAATAAGCGCAAGGCAAATATTTCTTTGTCCTGGATATTCATGAGGTTTTGGCCAAAAATTGGGGTGCCATAAACCTGTATGCATACGTACAAATGGAGGATGTCGTGGATATTCAGCGGGAAATCTCAATTCAAGTCTAAAAAGACCTCCTTGATAGGGAGTTTTCTTAGGTCCTTTTATAGTTATGGCAAGATGATCAAGACTTTTTCTTTTAGGGTTGAATGGTTTTAACTGAACGATACTTCCAGTTTTTAATAATTTTTTTAGTTGTGCAACATCTTGAGAGATTCGACTGCTTCTTAAACTCATTTTATCACCTTATTTTTCTATTAAGATTTTCTAAATTATTTAAATTATTAAAAATTTTCATTAAATTTATAATTTGTTTTATATTTTCACCTAAATAATTCAAATAAAAATTAAAATTATACATTTTTTCTCATCATGTGATAACTAAAGTTATAAAAATTTCTCCACCCTTAAATCCGACAGCAGTAATAAGTTCTAGTTGTCTTAAGTCATTTTTTTTCGGTGTTAGGTCTAAATCAATTTCTTTTACCATATCGAAATCCATTATTGTTAACATCGGTTCCATTTCTGGGTCGGGTTTAAAGCCTTTATTTATTAGCAAATTAATAATATCATGCATTGGAGCTTTATGGTGGATATTAAGTTTCACACGCCTAACATCATTACTACATTGAATACAATTTGGATTTCTCTTTTTTTCAATGGAATAAAATTTCATTGTCATACCATTATAAATAACATAAGATTTAATTGGTTCTCCTAATTTCTTATTTCCTGCAATCCAATTTAAAATTTTAATTGTTTCATGTGACTGGAGAGATGCAATCACTGCATTAATGGTTATTATCCCCGGATCATGCCTATCCAAAAGTTTAACTACTTCGGATTGAGTAAATAGGGGTAAAAAATTAAATTTTTTTACAAGTTCATTTGCTTCCTTTCGAATGAAGTTAATCTCCTTACTTTTTTTTGGGTCAGGATCTCGATTATATTTTTCATTAAAAAACATAGTGGATTTAATCACACAATGAACTCTTTTTCTAGGTATTCCTACAACAGTACAAGCTGCCATTTCATCCATTTCTGAAGGAGGGGGTGGATAACATTCGAAACAAGCATTTTCATATGGAAATATTGTATATACATGACCATTATATCCAGAGACACCGCCATCAAGAAGTGGCTTATTAAAACGTACACATTGTGCATTTAAATTGAGTCTAGCATTTATTGAGTCCAATCCACCAACAACAACATCAGCTGCTGCGTAAACTTCCGGTTCAAGTCTTTCGAGTGAAGTATGATAACTTTTAATTGTAATATTGGGATTAATTTTTTTCAATTTCTTCATAGCGGCTGTTGCTTTGGGCTCACCCATTTTAGCATCAGAAAATAAAATTTGTCTATTTAGATTAGAGTATTCTATTATATCCAAATCCACAAGATCGAGATGACCAACTCCCAACATTGCCAGATTTTTAGCAACTTCGCACCCAAGACCTCCTACACCCGCAATTAACACTCTTGAATCTTTAATTATTTTTTGTCTCCAGCCAGCAAGCCTAAATTGACGGTTATATAATTCTCTTTCTTGTGAATTTAATTCTTTGTTAAAAAAATCAGATTCATCCATTTTTTACACCAATTTTTAGATAGATAACTCATCTCAATAATATCAATTTTATTAAAAAAAAAGGTTGAAAGAAAGTAATTTTAGATTTAAAAAGTAATAATTTTTTATATTTAAGTTACAATAGAATTTAGTTTTACCCTGCTGTGCTAGCGGGAATAAGAAGTACAGTGTCTCCGTCTTTTACATTATAGTCCATTAAAGGACTTGCGTCATCCATTGTGACTCCACCAAATGATAAGTGAAAATCACCTGGATTTAACCCAAATAGATTTCCTACAGTTTGCTTAATGGCACTAATATTATTGCCAGTATCTACCATTAATTTTTGCTTTTTCTCGCCCGGTCCAATCGTACTCATAAAGAAAAGATTAACTTGATCACCACTAACTCCCGCTTTTGGTGTTTTAGATGCTATACCAGGACTTTTAGATGATGGTTCTTCTAATTCTTCATCAAAATCTTCTGATTCCTCTAACATATTTAACATCTCATATTTTTTTAAAAAATTCTTTATAATAACCTTATGTGAAATGTTTATTTTTAACCTTTATCTTTGCGGTAATATCAAACATTTTATATGAATATTAGATTCTAAGGTTTAACTATCAATTCTTTCAATGAATTATCATTTCGTGAATTATATGAAAGATAAACAACCCCCAAAATATCAGATCGCCGATAAAACCCCAACTTCCGAAGAATACCCTCCTATAAGCGAGAAATTGCTTAAAAAATTACAAAAAGAACGATTAAATGTTGAAAAAGAGTGGAAAAAGCTAGAAGAAGAACGGAATAAATTGGAGAAAGTCATTAAAAAAATGGAAAGTTATGGAGCTACAATCGAAGATCTTGAAAAGAAGAGAAAAGAAAAAGAATATGAAGTAAAGGATCTTTTAAGGGAAAAAGATCAGTTAAATAATGAATTAGATAGAATAAAAAAAGAAATTGATAATGAAAAAAGTAGATTAGCTTCCCAAAAAGACAAGATGGATATTATGAAAGAAAAAGTCCGTTCAAAAGATAAAGAATTAGATAAAAAAATGAGTGAGATAAAAAGTAAAGAAATAGAATTAATTCGTTCAAAAGAACCTGTGGAGAAAGAAATTGCAAATTTAGAAAGACAGAAGGACAGAGAGAAATCACAATTAGAAGATCTTGGTAAAAAAATTGGGAAATATAAAAATGATGTTAAAGATCTCCAAGAAGATAGAGATCGTTTAAAAAATGAGCGGGATAAATTAGAAAAAGAGGTTGTACGAGAGAAGCAATTACTTTCTGATGAGAGAAATAAAATTGAGAAAGAAAAAGATGACTTAAGCAGGAAAAAGAAAGACTTAGATAAAAGAATTAATGATTTAGAGGGGAAGAAAAAGGATTTAAGAAATATAAAAGATGAGCTTAGTAAAGAAAAAAATGACTTAATAAAAACTAGAGAGAAAGAACAAGCACGGGTGAGGGATTTAACCAATAAAATTCCAAAGTTGGAAAGCGAAATAAATTCATTAGAGAAAAAAATTCAAGATTTAAATGTTAAATTGAGCGATTTAAAGAACAATAAAAGATTATTAGAAAATGAAATTAATAGAATGTCAAAAGAGATAGAAAATAATAAGGCCAAAATGCAAAACGAAATGAAAAATATTGAAAATGAAAAAACAAAGATAAATAGCGAAAAAGATAATATCAAACGTGAACGGGATAAATTAAAAGAAGAAAAAAGTAATTTAGAAAATGAACGTAAAAATTTAGAAGAACAAATAAGAAAAATGAAAACTATTAAGAAAGAAAAAATAAGAACTAAAACCCCTTTAGGTTATTAGATTTTTTATTCCCACTCAATAGTTGCTGGTGGTTTATGAGTAATATCATAGACTACTCTTGATATTTGGGATATTTCATTTGTGATCCTTGTGGAAATTTTTTCGAGTATCTCAAATGGAATTTTAGCAAAATTAGCAGTCATGGCTTCTCTACTTTTGACTGCCCTTATTGCAAGTACATAATCATAAGCTCTTGCATCTCCCTTTACCCCAACGCTTTTAATATTTGTTAAAACGGCAAAATATTGCCATAAACCATCTTTTAAGGCTTTATTTTTTTCTATTTCATCTGTTACTATTTTATCAGCCTTTCTTAATAATGCAATCTTATCAGGTGTTATCTTGCCAATTAACCTTACAGCTAATCCAGGACCGGGAAAGGGTTGTCTATGAATAATTTCCTCTGGTAATCCCAATGATTTTGCAATTTCTCTGACCTCATCTTTATATAAATCTTTTAAGGGTTCTACAATTCCCTTAAATTTTATCTTTGTAGGGATTCCAGCAACATTATGGTGACTTTTAATTTTATCAGAATATTTACTTAATCCCGATTCAATTCTATCTGGATAAATTGTGCCTTGAATAAGATATTCTGCCCCAAATTCTTCAGCAACTTCTTCAAAGACTTTAATAAACTCTTCTCCAATAATCTTTCTTTTCTGTTCTGGGTCTGAAATATTCCTTAATTTTTTGAAAAAACGATCCTGTGCATTAATTAATTTAAGGTTCACTCCAAGTTTTGTAAAGGTTTTTTCAACAAATTCAGGTTCTCCCTCTCTCATAAGACCTTGATCCACAAAAACAGCCATTAGATTTTCCCCAATAGCTTTAGAAGCAAGCACTGTGGAAGTGCTCGAATCTATACCACCACTTAGTGCAATTATTGCTTTTTTATTCCCAATTGTTGAAACAATCTCCTCAATAGCATCATTTATTATAGATGTAGGTTCCCAATTAGCCTCACATTTACATATATTAAAGATAAAATTTCTTAACATTTTTATTCCATTTTCAGTATGAACCACCTCGGGATGAAACTGTAGTCCATAAATATCTTGCTTTTTATTTTGAAATGCAGCAATTGGACAATTACTGGTATGAGCTAATATTTCAAATTCTTCAGGAAGGCTAAAAACAGTGTCACCATGGCTCATCCAAACTTTCTCCTCTTGTTTTAAACCTTCTAAGATCCCTATCGGTTTATCTACAATTATTTTAATAGAACCATATTCTTTCTTAGCTCCACTTTCTACTTTTCCATTAAAAGTTTGAGCAAGTAAATGATGACCATAACAAAGACCAAGGATTGGAATATTTAGACTTAAGATCCTCTTATCAAATGTTGGAGCGTTTTCTTCATAAACACTAGATGGACCTCCAGAAAAAATTATTCCTTTTATTTGGAACTTATCCTTCAATTTCAGTAAATCATTAGGTTTTATTTCACAAGGGATTATTTCTGAGTAAACTCTTTGTTCTCTGACTCTTTTAGTAATAAGATGAGCATATTGTCCTCCGAAATCCATAATAAGAATAGTATCGAATTTTTTAATATGTTTATTTGATTTTAAATTACTCATGGGTCTTACGCCATTAATTTAATTTATAATGTTAAGATGTTTTTTTAATAATATTTTGATTTAAATTATTTAAAGAATAAATGTTAAACCACCTAAATTAAATAACAAGCTTAAAATATGTGATAAAATGCCATCAAAGAAGAAAAAAAAACCTAAGAAAAAAAAGAAAAAAGTTGGTAGATTGAAAACAAGTAGAAAAGTAGACAATATTCAATTAAGTGTTGAATAACCTTTATTATTATTTTTGAAAGCAACTCTACTTAACAATCTATTTTTCGTTAAAATACTATTAATTACTTATAAATTTATAATCGGACAGACACACCTTTTTTTGCCAGAAATTCTTTTATTTCTTTAATTCTGTATGTGCCGTAATGAAAAATACTTGCAGCTAGGGCAGCATCAGAATTTCCAATAGTCAATGCCTCTAATAGATGCTCAGGTGTCCCTGCTCCACTACTTGCAATTATTGGAACTGGCACTCGATCAGATAATTCCCGTAAAAATATTAAATCATACCCTTTTTGTGTTCCATCAAAATCCAATGATGAAATCATAAACTCCCCAGCACCGAGTTCTACTACCTTTTCGCACCATTTAAATGCATCTAATTCTACTTCTTCTCTTCCACCGTAAATATAAATGCTCCACCAACATTTACCTTCTGGAGTTTCTAGAACTATTCTTTCTGGAGCTTCTGATTCATCAGAAACATACACACGCTTAATATCAACAGAGGATACAATACATTGACTTCCAAAAATTCCTGCAGATTCTTTTATTAAATTCGGATTTTTAACAGCAGCTGTATTAATTGTAACTTTATCAGCTCCGTGAGAGAGAATTTGACGGATGTCCTCAATATTTCGAATCCCACCACCAACAGTAAACGGAATGAATATTCTATCAGCAGTTCTACTGACAACATCAATCAGAATATCTCTTTTTTCATAAGATGCTGTTATATCCAGAAATACTAACTCGTCAGCACCTTCCTCATTATAAAATGCAGCTAATTCAACCGGATCTCCAGCATCTTTTAGTTCTTTGAATTTAATTCCTTTTACAACCCTACCTTCAGTCATATCCATACATGGAATAATTCTCTTTGCTAACAATGACTTATCTCACTTTCCTTTTACTTTTTTACATATTCGATGAAATTTCCTAGCATTTTTAATCCAGTTTCTCCAGATTTTTCAGGATGGAATTGGGTTGAAAATACTTGTCTATTAGCTAAAATCGAAGGAAATATTACTCCATAATTTGTGTTAGTAATGATATCATCTTTATTTTCTACTTCACCATAAAAAGAGTGAACGAAATAGACGTAAGAGCCATCTTCAATACCATTCAAGAGAGGATTTTCAGGTTTTGCAAAATCTAAAGTATTCCATCCCATATGAGGCACTTTAACTGTGCCAGGAAGTTTTATAACTTTACCTTTATAAACATCTAATCCCTTATAAATGCCTCCTTCAGTACTCGTGGTAAATAGTAGTTGTAGACCCAGACATATACCTAATAATGGTTTACCTAGACGAATTTGATCTAAGATAATCCCAGAAATTGGCATTAACTTATCTATTGCACCTTTAAATGCACCAACACCTGGCAATACAAGTGCATCAGAAGCATCCATCTCTTTTTTTTCGTGGGTCAAAATTATTTCAGCATTTACTTTTGTAAGACCGTTTGAAATGCTTCTTAAGTTTCCTACGCCATATTCAATAATAGCGACTTTTACCAAAGAAAAAACCTATCTAATTAAAATCATGATATATATTTTTTAATCAATTATACAAATATGACTATATTTAAAGGTATTTTAGTCAAAATTGACAGAACATTCGTCTTTTTTTATCATATTGGCTATAAATTCATCCTTCAGTATTTAAAAATTCTCTTATAGAGATATGAATTTAATCAAACTCTATACCACGTGACTTATAAACCAAATATACATAGAGGACACCGCCGAGAAAACCACCAACATGAGCCCAATAAGCAACGCCAGACCCACCTGCGATTATTCCATATAAAACTTGTAAGGCAAAATAGAATATTACTGCTACCCATGCTCTTGTTCTCCAAAGGAACCTACCAGCATAGACCAAAGCTTGATTCTCCGGAAATAGTAGTGCATACGCCCCCATGACTCCAAAGATTGCGCCTGAGGCGCCTATTGCAGGTATAGTTGGATCCATGAACACTGAAGCGATCAATCCATAAATTAAATTTGCGACTATACCTGAAAGAAAATACATTATTAGAAAAGATATACGCCCTAATATAAAGGAGTCCCGTCCTAAACTTCCCTCAATATCGAGTGAAAATAGGAAAAAATAAAACATGTTAAATCCAATGTGAAAAATATCTCCATGAATAAACAATGAAGTAATTATTGTATAGAGTTTTCTTCCATTAAAAAATTCACTAGCGGTGAAACCAAGATTAATAAAATGGATGTCAGGCTCACCCAAAATCCAATTTGCCATTACATTGACTCGTATAAAGACAATTATATTAATTATAATTATACTAATGGTAACTATTGGTTTTCTAAAATATCTAGGAAAAACAATTGCCATCCTTCAAACCTCATTAGATTAATAAACAATTGTATTAGTAACTAATAATTTCTTATTAAATTAAAAGAATTGTGTTTTCATTAATAATAAAACTTTTTATAACCAGATAAATAAAGGATAACTTAATGTTAGACATATTAATTAATACAATTAATCATCTGAGTTATATAAACACTCCACTTTTTTATGCAGAGTTAATTTCCAAAATTATACTTAGTGCAGCATTAGTTATTGGGGGATTCATTTTTCTAAGGCGATTCTTAAAGATTATAAATAAGACCGAAGAATCTTTTCAAAAATTTTTCGCTTTAGGCATCTCCTTATTTGGTTATTTTTATGCATTAACCCGAATTTTTTACATTTTTTCAGATTTTTTAATTGAAGGTACTCCAGAACATTTGCTTTTTTGGCGTTTGGCTGCTTTGACTATGTTAATAGCTTTGACTTTCTTAGAAATAATTATTGAAACGTATTTAGTTAAAACATATTATTTCTTTACTTTAATTGCTATAATAGCAGCGTTTCTGTTACTAATTTTACCCCTAAATCAAGCAAGAATAATTTCATATACACTTTCTCCAACTCTATTAGTTAATATTGTTGGGATATATATCTACGTGGCATATAAATCACGGGGAGAGGGGGAAACAAGTAAAAAGGCAATAACCAGTATGTTTGGTATTTCATTAATTGCAATCGGTATTGTAATTGATGGAGTTGTTATAAAGAACATCGTTGGTTTTGATACTGGTCTGATTGGTGCAATTGTAATGATGGCTGGTCTTGCTTTATTTTTTAAAGCAAATTATTAAATTTATTAATTTCTATAATTATTACTTAATTTTATTAGATTGGTTATTAAATTGAAAAAAAAAGAATATGATTCTATTTCAGAAGATATGATTGGAAAGGAAATTACCCTAATTGGTTTGGCTGTTGATGCCAAAGCTGGAGCGTGTGTATTGTTAAAAGATGATGTTGCTATATATGTTCAAGAATGGGAGCATTGGGAACCTGAAATTCTGGGAAAAAAGGTATCTGTGACAGGAACACTTGTAGAAAAAAAATTCATTCCTGATCCAATAATTGATGAAAATGGAGCTATAAGTCAAGGAGCAGAAGGATCTCAGTTAGTTTTAGAGAATGCAAATTGGAAATTGGTATAAAACCTAAAATATTTCTGTGGATTTGATAGTCTTGAGCGATGAAAACATATTTGAGGAGTATAAAAGAGTCGCTTTGTCCATAAAAAAAGTACATGTAACTGATGAAGAACTAATTCTGGAATGGAAATATGAGAAAAGAGAAAATGATGTATATTTATTTAAAGATTTAAAAAAAGCTACAATTATTACTACAGATCAAGGACCATTTGAAGAAGATGTATTCTGGTTATTATTATTTAAAATACCCATTATGATTCCTCAAGCTGCTGGAACTGATAAACTGTTAGAAAAGTTACAAAAATTGCCAGGATTCGATAATGAAAATGTGATTAAAGCAATGACATGCACAGAAAATGATTCTTTTCTTGTGTGGGAAAAAAAGAATAAAGAATAATTAGTTTACGTTGTTTATTTTAGTTATTTTTTAAAAATCTTAAAATTTTTTTGAGAATTGGGTTGAATCTAAATTGTTGGTTCCGAGACCAATTTCTGGAGGTATACTACTTTCTTATAAATGTAGCAGTGAATGCAAACATTGTATGTATGCTTGTTCCCCAAACTGGAAAGCAGATTGGATCTCTTTAAAAGATGCAGATAAAATTTTAAACCAATTGGCTGATAAGATTCAAGCAAGTCCCCTTGGACCAGATAAAATTGATATTAATCATGGTCTTCATTTTACAGGTGGAGAACCGTTTTTAAATTATGATCTACTGCTTAAAATTACCGATTTAGCGTCAAAGCTTAAAATCCCATCAATGTTTGTCGAAACTAATTGTTTTTGGTGTAAAGATGACGAAGCGACTAGAAATAAACTCGTAGAATTAAAAAGAGCTGGTTTAAATGGAATATTGATTAGTGTAAACCCATTCATTCTTGAACAAGTACCTTTCGAAAAAACAGAAAGAGGATTTAGGATAAGTAGTGAAATCTTTGGAGAAAATGCTATAATATACCAGGATCTTTTTTATAATATATTCAAACTTCTTAAATTAAAAGATACTTTGCCATTTGAAGAATTTTTACGGAAATCTCCCGATAGCTTACAATATGTAGAATTGATACCTATGGGTAGAGCAGTCTATAAAATAGGACATTTATTTAAAAAATACAAAGCGAAAAATTTCTTTAATTTATCATGCAAAGGAGACTTACTGAGGGATTGGCATGTTCATATCGATAATTATGGTAATTATATGACTGGATATTGTGGTGGAATTAGTTTAGGAGATGCTAAAGACCTTAATCTTATACTTGAAGGTATTGATTTAGATGAATTTCCTATACTTAAAGCTTTGATATCTAATTTAAAACAACTTTATAGAATTGGAGTTGAACAATTTGGTTATAAAGAGCGGAATGAGGGTTATATTTCAAAATGTCATCTTTGCGTTGATATAAGAAGACATATTGTGCAAATAACTGATAAATTTAAGGAGTTGAAACCAAAAGAATTATATTATAATTTAGAATAAATATTTATACACTTAAAATCTAGATTTAACAACTTAGAGGGATTGAATCATGGAAATTATAATTAATAAAACCAAATTACGTCTAATTAGAGGAGATATAACCGATCAAGAAACCGATGCTATTGTAAATGCTGCCAACTCAGGTTTAATGGGAGGTGGTGGTGTAGATGGAGCTATTCACCGGAGAGGTGGTCCGAAAATACTTGAAGAATGCAAAAAAATACGGCAGTCAGAATGGCCAAAAGGTCTTCCTACAGGAAAAGCAGTTATAACAACTGGAGGGAATCTTAAAGCAAGTTTTGTAATCCATACTGTAGGACCCATTTGGCGTGGTGGAAATAATAAAGAACCCGAATTACTTACAGATGCTTATCGAAACTCATTGAAATTAGCTGTTTCTAAAGGTTTGAAATCAATTGCATTCCCCTCAATCAGCACGGGTGCATATGGTTATCCGATATGGAAGGCTAGCTTAATCGCTCTATCTACGGTGAAGGAATTCTTGGAGAAAGAAAATAAATTAGATGAAATTATTTTTGTACTTTTCAGCCAGAGTGACCTAGAAACTTATAAAGATGTAGCAAAAGAAGTTATTCCAAATGTTTAATTCTTGATATAAAATATTTAATTTAAAAAATATATGATTTTCAATGTTTAAAATATCAAAGAGATGATTTTATGGCAATTCCTTCGGGTGAATTAAATCCCAATTATTTTATTCAAGACATGAGAGTCGGATTATGGCTTGTAGCCATTAGTCTTTTACTTTTATTTGCTAAGGATTTTTTTTATAGGAGTAGAAAAGCAGAATTAGAAAATCAAAAGAAATTATTTTCAGGTTTTGCTATTTTTTTTACTTTATATGCAATAGCAAGAGTTTGTTTCATGATTGCTGACTATGGTTTTATTCATATTAATGGAATTCCTCTTCCTGAATTCCAATTTGGAAGAGATTGGGTAGGTGGTTTTTATTTTAATATTTTCTGGCAAATTGGAACACTTTTTGGAGTAATAGGATTTACAACTTTAGTATTTTATATAGAGAATTATTTACTAGAGAAAAAAACCAAGTTGGTTTTCAGTGTTATAGGATTAGCATTAATAGGGCTTGTATCATCGTTAGGGTTAATAGTTCGAAATTTAGTATATATAGCTATTGCATTTATGGCTGCAGTTCCAGTTATTTTATATTTTTATTATGCCAATTTATCTGAGGGTGATATAAAAAAGAAAGCAACAATATGTGGGATTGCGCTCTCATTTTTGTTGGGAGGAATAGGATTGGATAGTAAATTAATGCAAAATATTTTATTTCCTTTAAATATTCCAACGAAAATAATTGGAACTTTGTTATTAATTCTTGGACTCTTCATATTTAACCACGAATACAGCACCACAAGTGGAATTTGAGCAAGGTTTAGAAAATAAGTAAAATTTAAATGATTTATTATTGAAGAGTATATTTTATTTATTTAATTCCGCTAATTCTTTCGCCATTTTTGCACATAATTCGGAATTTTTCTTATCATTAATAGCAGAGAATAAATTAGTAGCGATATTATAATAAAGGACAGCTTGTTTGAACTTTTGTTGTAATTCTGCATCATAGGCTCTCTTCAAATTTTTTTTAATTTTTTCATCCTCTATATCCTCAAGGGGAATAATAGGAACAAATTCTTCAACACGTGCTTCTATATCAGCTAATTTATTAAGTTCATCGATTTTCATTATGCATAATTCTCTATTTTTAGTATCATTATAATCTGTAAACTTTCCACACGCTTCTGAATAGAATTTTAAAGCCCGATCATATAATTCTAATCTCTCAGCTATGGCAGCGTTCTTCAACATATTTTTTATTTCTTCATTTGGGATTTCTTCTTCAGGAATTAATAATTTCTCTCCTTCTTCACTTGATTCGATTGAAATAGGTTTTTCTTCGATTTGTAGCCTTTCATTTAGTTCATTAATTTTCATTCTGCATTTTGTAAAACTATCTTGATCTTCATTAATTGCAAATTTTTCGGCTGCTTCGAAATAAAATTTTAATGCTTTGTCATAAATTTCTAGCTTTTCAGCAAGAGCTGCGTTCTTTAATAAGCTCTTAATTCTCGGATCCGAAATTAATTCTTCATCTATTAATAATTCTACCTTTTCTTCAACAGCTGAACTTATTTGTGAAAAAGCTGTTTCTTCTGAAATTTCTTCTAAAATAGGGGGTTGTACGGGACTAATTTCTACTTTTTTAGCCTCTTCTTTAACAACTTTTGGTTTACTTGCATCTAATTGTTGCTTTTTAATTAATTCTTTTATCCTTTCTGAACATTTATTAGAACTTTCACGATCTTTATTTATTAAAAATAATCCTGCTGCGGAATTATAATATGTAATTGCTTCAGCATATCTTTTTGCATTTTCTGCTTGATATGCTTTTTTAATTATGGACCTCGTTTTTTCATCATAAATTAACGCCTCATCAATTATAGGTTCAATTTCCGCTAAACTTTCATCAATTGCTACAATAGGGACAGGTTTGGTTTTTTGCTCCTCAATTTCTTGAAGCACTAATTCTTCTTTATATAAAGCCATTTCCTTTGATTTATTGGCATATTGATAGCAAATTTGTGCATTATCGTAATCCCCTAACCCGTTAAAAAGCCCTGCGGCAACACCGTAATAGATAGTAGCTTCTTCAAATTGGCTATTATTAATAGCATATTCAGCATTTTCCAAAGCTTCAATCACCCTATCTCTAATCACTTCTGCATCTCTGATATTTACACCTGGAAGTTCTCTTACCTTCATTGCATCTACGAGAGGATTAGAAATTTGTGGTTTTGGTATTTTTGGAGTTTCTAAAGTAGTTCCTCTATCTTTTCTTTCTTCTACAATAATTTTTAGATCTTGATTTGCATTTTGAATAATTCTATCTAATACTGGTGCAAATGGTTGGAATAACTGTTCATTAAGACCGTCTGCGGTTAATTTATTACCATAACCTTGGACTAGAAATTCGGAAATGATTTCTTCCATAATTGGACCAATATCAGCTTCATTTAAATTAAAATCAGCTGCTACTGTTAAAATCATGGTTTCGGTTGATAGATAAAAAAATTTGAACGATCCCATAGTAACGGACCTAATAGCTTCCCCACTAAGCTCTTCAGAAAAATTGAAGAATGCTGTTATAAAACCGCCGAATAAATCCTTGTCTATTTTGTTGAATTCTCCATAATTCTGTTGTAATACGCATAAGCTATTATTTTTATTGATAATCCAGACGTTAGAAATCAAACCATAATCACAAACTTAAGATATACCCATTTATCAATTTACATTTGTATTTTTTTATTCTTAATATTTTCTTGTTTATAACATAATAATATTTTTTTACTCTTAGAAATCTGATGCTTGTGAAGCGACCATAGTCTCTAGTTTTTCCCAATTTTCATCAATAACTTCTTCAGTTTTAAAAGATTTAAACAAGACATTTCTGAGCATTTTCCCAGCACTCTGTTCTTTCTTTAAAAACTTCTGAATTTGTGATTTTTTATATTTACGTGTGAATTCTTCAACCATCCCCTCCGTAATTTCCCCTTCTGTAAGGAGTGCATTTGCTACAAATTCGGCAACATCGAAACCAGTTGACATGCAAGAAATGATTCCTGCAGCACCGATTGCCCCTACATGCCCTCCTGCATCCCCGACAAATGCTACTCCATTACCAAAAATATTCTTAATTGGTCCCCCAAAATTCAAAAAATCTCTAGAACTATAATAGCTCTTGGCTTTTTCTATAATTCCTCTCATTCTATCATTTTCAATACTTTTCTTTCTCCATAGTTCTAGGATATCAAAATTATCAGGTAAATCATGTGTCCAAACCGTTATACCAGTTTCTCCAGAACTTGGACCCTTAGGAAACATCCACATTGCACCAGGCGGATTTGTAATGAGGTGTAATTCGATATGTCGAGGATTTGGAACGTTTAAATTTTCAAAATTAAATTTTAAAGCATAATATATTTCAGATTGCTTAATATTAAGTTCATTTCCAATTTTTGACTCATTTCCATCTGCAGCAATAATGAATTTAGTCTTAATATTGAATTCCTTATTATCTTTTATGCAAGTAGCTCCTACAACTTTCTCATTTTCTTTAATAGTTTTTAAAAATTCAGTGTTTAGTAATACTCTACAATTGGTTTTTGATAATTCTTTAAAGATTTCAACAATAAAAAGGCGATAATCAATTGCAACCAACGGTTCTGAATGTTCCATCTCCATATATTTTTTTGCACTAGGAGAATAGATTCTTCTCCCCGTTAATTCATTTAGAGTAACTTCTTTAGGTAACCCTTTTCCGAAAATTTTTTCAAATATGGGAGATTTTTTTTGAATACATTCTCCTTTTATCTTATACCCAATCTCTGACTCTTTTTCAATTAAAATTGTATCTAATTTATTTCTAGCAGAAGCAATTGCAGCGCATAATCCTGCAACACCAGCACCTACGATTAAAATATCACAATTTAGATTTTTCATTGGAGTAACTTCCCGTAAACATTATAAGCTATTTCCAATACTAATATAAAATTATTGAATCTTGAGAGATAAACTTTGGAAAAAGATATAGATTTAAAGGGGAAGTACATTTTAATTGTTGGTGGGGGTAAGGCTGGACTCCATGCATTTAAATATTGTAAGAAGAAAAAAGCCAAAATTCTCATAGTTGACCCCGATCGTAATTGTATTTTAAGACATCATATTGAATATTTTTTAGAACCAAATGAAATTTCAGAAATTGATTCAATAGCAACTTCTTCAGAGTCCATATTAATTCAAGGAGGATTGAAAACTAGTTTTAGCATGCTTAATCAATTTAAATTTATATATGTTTTTCCTACTGTGCCCCTTCATCTCGCAGCCACTTTTGTTGTTCATTATTTGACAAAATTGGGAAAAAAAGTTTATCCTGATAAAGAAATGTTCTCTAAAATAATAAATAAAATTCCATCAGACTTAATTCTTGATGTAGATAAGCAAAAAGCAATTGCAATTTTGAGTTACATGCCAGAAGGATTAGAATGTAAAAAAAATTGTTCTTCTCCAATAGTTTGCCCAGTTTCAGGTATTGAAAAATCAGCTCCATTATTTGAAATAATTAATTCAAAAATCAGTAATTTAAATGGAATAGTTCTCGAAAGTAAGCAGTTGGAGCCCGGACTAGGAGCAATTGAGGGAAATTCTATTTATAATTTATTTGAATTTATAAAAAATAAAAATCATATTATTATCGCAACTGCAAGTCGGTGTCATGGGCTTTTAAATACATTTAGAGTGGGGATAGATTTTCTGAAGATTATTAATCAAATAGCTCATCTAAATCTTCCAAGATAATCTAAAAATTAGAGAAAATAATTTTTAAAGGAAGATTAGACCAAGATTTTTTGTTGTTTAAAGTAATCAAATAGATCTAGAGCTGATTTTGCTGCCAGCTCGGTTCCAACTCCCCAACCACCAGCATCAGCAGAGCTATAATATAGATTCTTAATTGGAGATATTTGAGATGGTCTATTTTTTCCAACTTGACCCACTATTTGCCCAATACCCGTTCCAGCACCTTCCTTGCCCAATTTAGCATCTAAGAATACGTCAGAAACGAAATCAGTCCAAAGGATGTGCCCCTCAATTTCTGGCCATAGATCTAGGAGTGTGTTCATACATGCTTTCTCAAATGCTTTAGAAATTTTTTTCCTTTCTTCATCTTGAGTAACACCAAGCGTTGGTGTAACAGTATGGAGATTTTGACAACCTGGAGGCGCAAGATTAGGGTCCAAATTTGAAATAGGAACAATCATTAAAACAACTTTTTTTGGGACATCTTTGGCTGTTATATCTCCTTCTATCAATTTATTCGGATCCAAGACTTTCATATCGCTTGCATCCATTTTGGGGACATAATTCAACCATTTATCGTCGGTGACATGAATATCAACACCCAACTTTAAGGAGCATACTTGACCACCCCACACTAGATTCTTAATTCTTTCTACGTAATCCTTTTCAAAATGATTTTCTCCTACTAATTTCAGAACTGTGGATTTGATATCAGCATTTGAAATTACAATATCACTTTCTACAAATTCATTATCTTTACCTACTTCCACACCTATTGCAGAACCATCTTCGACAACAATTCGATTTACTTTGGTTTCTAACTTCACAATTCCGTTATTCTCTTCGATTGCTTTACAATAAGCGGTAGGAATTGCCCCTGTACCTCCAAAAGAATAGCCAAAAGCCCTGTTTGTTGCATTTAATTTTGAACAACGTAAAAATTCACCAGCAGAGGTTTCTGTTGGTTTGGTTCCAAACATTAAGCCAGCTTGTAATGTGTACATAAATGCATTAAGTTTTTCTTGTTTTAAATAATCGATTAATGGAACATCATCAAATTTATAGGTATCCTCATAACTCATTTCATTTATAATTTCTCTAAAACCCCGTTTTTTGCTTTTTCTTGGTTTTTTCTTCTTTTCAGCCCCCGATTTCTTTGAAATTTTTTTGAGTCCAAAACTAAGAATGTTTCCCATCATATTTATACGAGGACCAGGATCTCGACAATAAGCCCACTTGACTGCATCTGGTTTTCCAATTTTATTTAAAATTTCCCCAAGGAATCCCTTATCACAATTTCCGAAAATATGAGTTCCGACATCACATACCCATTCACGGCCAAGTTTATCTTTTTTTAAGTATGAGCCACATCTTCCCCCAATCCAATTATTTTGCTCATATAAATTAATTTTCGATTTAAATGAAGTTGCTATTAATGCTCCTATTCCACTTCCGCCAATTCCGCTTCCAATAATTGCAATTCTTTTCATGTTTATCATAATTAATACTTTGTCTTAAATAATTAATTCAAATTATACCAAGCTATATAATCTCTTGTATTAAAGTTACTATAGATGTAATATCTAACGCAGGTCTAGTTCTGATTATTAACAATAGAACATAAGAAAACAGATAAAGCCCAATTAATACGATTCCAGCTATTTTATCAACTTTTCCTCTACAACAAAGAATAAAAATAACACCAATAGAAGCAATAATTACATATAGTATTGCAGGTACTATAAGTTCGGCAGATACTTCATTTGGAAATAAAACTTGTCCAATACCAATCGCAAGACTTGCGTCAATAATACAGCTTCCAATTACATCGCCAACTGCAACCTCAACCTCACCCTTTCGAATTGCCCCTATATCAACTACAAGTTCTGGAAGTGAAGTACCAATCGATACAACAAAAAAGCTGATAATAAAAGCGGGTATATTAAAGAGTCTAGATATCTCTAAAACTCCCGTTATTATCATAGTCACACCAACAGCGACTCCAATGAAACCTAAAGCGGTAAGTATTATATGAAATAATTTGCTGTGAGTTGTGTTATGTAATTCAGGGTCCATGCATACTTCCCCCAATTTTTCTTTATCAACTACCGCATCAGTTAATAATAGATAAATAGGCCAAGTGCCTACTAAAAATAGCCCGTTAACCCAGGTAAAATATCCTTTTTCAACGACGGAAAGTAAAATTATGAGTGCCAGAATTAAACATCCTCCCATTATAAGAATCTCTCTGCGTTTAATAGCAAATGATTTCCCAATAAAAGGTAATAATCCTAAAACTAGAGTTAATTGAGTGAGCACAGATCCGGATGCATCTCCGATATTGATGTTCGCACGACCTAGAGAAGATGATATTATTGAATTAACAATTTCAGGCATATCCGTTCCTAAAGCAACTATCGTCATACCAATAATAAGAGAAGGAACGCCAAATATACATGCAAGCGTTATACTATTCTTTACAGCAACATCACTAGCGTAAATCATAATAATTGAGCCAATAATAAGAAGAATTATTGCAATTGTTAAGTCCATCATTTTTTTATAGTATTTTTTATTTATAAAAATTAGACTTTTTGCCGTTTAATGAATTTTATAAAGCGTTTGACTTTTCTAGATGTGAACATGCCTTTAGCTCTTAAAATATAGAACATAATACCAATAGCAATTACAATTAAAGTAAAAAAAATCATGTCAAAATGAAGCATAGCAAAAATTGGGATTATTGCAATATTAAAACCACATGCAATTATAGGAATAATTGGGTATAGTGGTGTTTTATTTTTAATTTCATACTTATCTTGTTTTTTTCTTAAAAAGAATATACATAAACAAATCAAAGTAACTCCAAAAAGATAGCCAACATCAGCTATAATTGCCACCTTTTCAATTACTCCTAGACTTGCAAAAATTATAGAAAAAATAAGTCCAATAAAAATGGCATAATGGGGAGTTCGATTTTTAAAATGTAAAACACCAAAAATTCTCGGAAAATAAGCATCTTTTCCGAATGCATATATAATACGAGAATTAGAACAAATAGTTGCATTAATTGCTGATGCGACTGTTGCAATAGCTGCTGAATTTAATAAAACTCCTCCCAACCTCGGTAATATTGTTTCAGCTGTTAGTGATAATACAACTCCATGACCACGTGTAAATTCATATATTAACTTTACTTGAAATTCTCCTGTTACAATGATTATTACATAAATAATTCCAATATAGACAATTGTAGAGATTATTATGGTCAGAATAATTGATAATTTTATGGTTCTTTGAGGATTTTTCATTTCTTCTGCCACATTATTGATTATTTCAAATCCGTAAAAACTGATATAGATTAATCCTAGTGTTTGAATAAAAAATAAAAAATTATCAGGGGTTGGTATAACATTTGTAAAATTTATTGGAAAACTTCTTGGAAATAAAAATTCTTTTGGAATAGAAATACCTAAACATATTATGAATACTAAAACAAATATTTGCGTCGATGTAAGAATAACTTCTACATTTCCAGCTTCTGAAATTCCCTTGTAGTTAATCATACTAAATATTATTAAAATTAAAATTGCAAAAATAGGGATTAGAATTGCCTCAGAACCTGATAAGGGATTACCTAACCAATTAAATAAAATATCAACAAAACCAATTGCATATACTGCATTAGCAGCAGAATTGCCAATCAACATAAACCAACCAGTTATGAAACCGTAAAAACCTCCTTTTAATTCTTCTGCGTAAGTGTAACCTCCACCAGCTTTTGGAATAGTAGAGCCTAATTCAATATAGCAAAGACCTGTAAAAAGACTTATAATGCCTAATATGAGATATGCTAATATTGCCGAGGATCCCGAAAGCGATATTGCTGCACTGGATAATATAAAAATTCCAGCACCGATCATAGCCCCAATTCCAATCATAAGAACTTGTAATAAGCCCAGGACTCGTTTAAATTCAATTTTTTCAGTCAAATAACTTCACAATCAAGAAAATATCAAATATTAGGATTTTTAAGGAATCTGAATCTAAATAACCCATTAAGTATTAATATCAGTATCTAGGGAGGTTAATATTTTCTTTTCAAAAAAATCTTTATCAAATTCAGAAACATAACCACAATTATAACAATTAAATATGAGATGGACCCGATTTGTCCTATTTGCCTTATTTGGATTTAAATAATTTGCTTGTAGAACATGTACATGTCGTATACCTGTAACTTTCATTGATGAGTTACAGAATGGGCAGTTTATTTCTAATTTTTTTAAGTCATCAGAGATTTTAATCCATAATTTTTTCAATTTATCTTTTTGAACTTTTTTCTTTTGATCTTTTTTCTTATCTTTTTTAATTTTTTTTTCATGATCTAATTTAGAATCTTCCACTTTCTACCACATGATTCTTTCATTCTAAATTCAAGGGATTCTTAATTAAATAAAGAGGTTTCATTAAGTCAAAATAATGAATTAAAATGTTAATTTCTCAAATTTTGAGCTTAATTGAGAAAGTATCTATATAAATTTTATTAAAATAAAAAAAAGTTTAAATAAATTTATTTTAATTTACTACATTTTATATTATCTCCAATATACCAACCCAGATTTTTAAAAAATTAGCATATAATTTTTTGAAATTTAATTGAGAAATATTATTATTTCAATAATAAAACTGAGTTTTAAGAATTTGGATAATTTTTCTATTTTATTTTAAATTAGGATATTACAATTTAATAAATTATTAATAGAAAATTAGAAATTTCGAATAATATTTTATGAATTATAATAATACTAGATAAAAAAATGAAAAATAGTGAGGGAATAAGTTTGCCTTATAATTATGCGGACATTCCGGATAAATTTGCAACAAAATCTTTTTGGCCCCTTGGTAGACACCTATGGAGGATTTATAAAGAGATGGGATGGGAGATTTTTTATCAAGTTCTTGAATGGGGGCAAAGGACGCTTTATGAGCTCATGAGCCAACGATTAGACGAAACAATTTTAACAGCGAAAGATACTATTGCAGGAAAAATTAAGAATCCCGAGAAAGTTCTTTCATATCCCATGTTTCCACCAGTAGGATGTATGCGGGCCGATCTTCAGCAAGGAACGATGAAATTACTCTACGGAGAATCTGCAGATGTGTCATATGTTGCCATCGATGATGAAACAGAAGAAATAATTATGATTGTGGATGGTCATGTAGAAGACGGAATTCCGGTGGACTGGTGGACTGTAAATACGGATGATGAGTTGTTAGATCGTCGACATCAGAAATTAGGTTATAAATTACGAGATATTACTAAAAAAATTCGGTTTAATATGAATAAAGCTGGTCATAGAATAATAGATGTTCTTAAAGATGTGCGCAATGAAAGAGCACCTCAATGGGCTACTTCAGATTTTATGGTTTGCACAGTGTGGTTGACTTCTGCTGTTAGTGTAATAGCTGAACCTTCGTCCTGGGAAGCGTTTAGCGCCATCTGGGATGGAATTAATGCAAAAGCGCAATACGGGCTTCCTGATTATTGGATGACGTATATTCCATGGCCTCCTATGATCGCAACTATTATTGCAATGGGTCGGTTGGGCTGGCAGCTGAGAATTAACGGACTTTTTGCAGGACATGTATTATATTTACTCGGTATAGAGGAAGAAATTATACAAGGTATAAAGGAAGATTTCCCCGAGTTCTATGAATGTGCCTATGTTTCGGGTACAACCCAACAAGGGATTCCACGTCCTATGCAGACTATAAATTCGGTTCCTCCTGATCTAAAAAGTAAAGCAACTTATAAAAATGAGAAATTCGACTGGAAATATCCTGAAGGTTGGATACAATTGGAAGATTTGGGATTAACAATTGAGGAGATGCTCGAAGGTATATATTTAGATGTTACTCATGAGACACCATTAGATGAAAAAATAGATGCTTCAAAAATTGTTTCACGAGGAATTGGACGGAATACAAAATTTGAATAATTGATTAGAACGTCTCAAATTATTTTAGTTTTGATATTAAATATTCTGCAACTCCAGCTCCCTTTTTTCCATCTATTTCAAATGTTGCAATTTGTTCAAAAATTTCAGTAAATCCTTCTGAAGAGGGAAGAGGGAGATATATATTATGAACAGTTTTTGATTCTATGGTCCTTTTTTTTCCATGTTCATCTATAAAATTAAAAACAGAAGAGATTGGTGTTTTTCCATCACTTTTTGTTTTAGTAGATATTTCGACACTTTCTATTGTTGTATTTCCTTCATTATTTGAATAAAAACCATTCAATAATTTTTTTCCAACAAATTCAATTTGGAATATATTAAGTGTTTCATCTTCGAATTGAGCCGAAATCCAATACCAGCGATCAATTTTTACCCAATCTCTAGTTCCCCAGCTGTGATCTCGATGTCCAAGGCAATTAATTTTTAAAGTTTCCCCTTTTTTCTTTAAAGTTAAAGTCCCAGTTGCCCTCAAGCCTTGTTCGTAATGGTGTTGAGCAGTTCGCTCTAGTAATTCAACACCTAATTCTTTAATCGACTTCAAGGGATCTTTATGGGATAAATAGTTATATACAGGAAATCTGCCTTCAAAGCTGATATCTAGCTCAAATCTTTTATCTTGATAAGTAATTCTCCATTTTTTCATTGGTTCAATACAATAATATTTTACTTTTTTATCAAAATCTAAAGTATCAAACATTTTATCGGTTGGAATATCATTAGCATAGCCAGTAATTTTACCATCAAGTAATAACACCAACATGATTCTAGATCTTTTTTGACCCATCTCATAAGAGATACGAGTTATAAAATATAATTTATTTGATGGATCTATTAGATTAAAATACCAACTTTCGTTATGATGAGGCGGAAATGTTCCAAAGTCATGTTTATATTCATCTTTTTCTGAAACATCAACTCCACTCTCAAGGTAATTCAATAAATTTGCATCAATTTTCTGATTTTTTTCTTTCAGATAGTCCAATATTTTATCTTTCATGTTATCTTTCTCCAATTTCAATAATTTTTAATCTTTTAAGGAATAATATGATGGATCTTTCATTCTTTTTTTTCTAGTTTGAAAAAAACGATTAAGAAATGGATGAAATCCTGTTGAACCTTTTAAGAAACCCATTTCATGCTTCCTTAATTCTTCAATATAACGTTTAACATCCTTTGTATTGACTAGATCTGAATTTTGCTGATCTAATGCAACATCATTAGTCCATCCCCAATCCCATTTATTTTCCAATTTAGCAAAAGGGGTAAATTTGGATACAAAATTAGTGTATACATTAACACCTGCCATTATTCTCCTAATTTCATTCCAACCTGCAACTTCAATAAACATTTCATTTAAAGATTTTTGACTATAATCTATTAAATGATCCAGAATATCTATGGGGAGTTTTTCTATATTGCCAAGATTATCCGGATAACTTAATTTTGAAGGATGAATTAATTCTTTTGTCCATAATCCTATTGAAGTAATATTTTGAGAAAAATCAGAGGGTTCAGAAAAACATGTGCCCCAATCATTGAATTTTACTGATTTCATGTTTTTTAGAGTCATACCAATGATAATATTTGGAATTTTAGACTTAATCTCAGTTTTCTGGTAATCTAACAGAAAAATATCCAAATCTAACGGATTTTTTCCTGTATAGAGATCTGTGAATTCCTTAAATATTAGAACCTCATCCGGAGAATCAGTTTCGTAAGGACCATGATTAAAATTTCCAGATCTACAATCTGCACTTGCTAAAAAATTTCTGCTTGTTAATAAACCGATAGTTCTTTTAAGCTTTTTATTTAATTCTGGTTTTATAGGTCTCATTTCTTTTAATAATGAATCAATAAAATCTTGTGAGAGAAAACGAATTGAACCATCTTCTACTGCCATTGTGCCACTATCAAGATAATTTGGGCATAATTTTGACCAAAAATCTAAAATAAATTTGGTTTCTTTCTTTTTTTCCTCGGGTTCAACTATGATATTGGTGTTGCCAGTAGCTTTTTTTTCTAAATTATCGTAGATTATTTGCGCTCTACCATGTAAGTATAACATTATATAAGAATTAAAATCTAATTGATTTCTATAACTTGCCAGAGTTTTATTTCGCTTGCCAATTTCCTCAGGAGTAATTATTTTTGCTATTTCTTTTGTTATTTTATATGAGAAAGCTTGATCATACAGTAATTGACAGGCAACATGAATATAATGAGTTACTGGAAAGAGCTCACTTTCAACGACAACTCTTCCAATTAAATTTTCACGGACATTTTCAGAAACATAATAAATTAATTTGTTTGTTTCCTCATCACTAATATTGCCTAACATTTATCAATACACTTTTCAAAAAGTCTTATTGCAATATACTTCATTTTAATTCTTTTATTGATTCTTATTCTCTAAATATATCAAGATTTTCATTTTTCTAGAAAATAATAAAAAGAGTATAAACCATAAAAATTAGCATTATTTAGGTCCTAGTTAATATTTATTACATGAATAAATGAGGTAAAAAAATGACAAAAGCTAAGAAAAAGGTAAAGAAAAAGAAAACTGAAGAAAAAAAAGCAGATATTGAAATTGGAACAAAAAAGAAAAAACAAGAAGCTAATGGAGCATTTAAACAGATGTCAAAGGCCTATTCGACCTCTGCTAAACTCATGAAAGCAAAAATGAAAAAAGAAAGAGCAGATGATTTAGAACTCCTCGACAAAGCAGCAGATGATAATATTATCATAGTTAAAGGGGTTTATGATAAAGTTGAACTTGTTATGGATGCTGTTGGCTTGGAATATATTTTTTTAGAGGAAGAAGCTGTAGGGAGAGTTGATTTTAGGTCAGACCAAATCCTGATCATCAATTGTCCAGGGAGTAAAATTGATGAGCAAGGAATTAATGATATACGAGATTTCGTAAAAAAGGGAGGATTCTTATTAAGTACCGATTGGGTACTAAAAAATATCCTGGAAAAAGCATTTCCTGGTTATATAGAATATAATGGGCATAGCACTGGAGATGAAGTTGTTGGAATCCAGGTTATTGATAAATCACATCCTTTACTTAAAGGAATGTTTAGTGATGTATCAAATCCTCAATGGTGGTTAGAAGGATCTTCGTATCCGATTAGAATTTTAAATAAAAAAGCGGTTAAGGTATTAATTAGTAGTAAAGATATGAAAAAACGTTATGGGGATGACCCAGTCGTTGTATATTTCGATTATGGTAAAGGTAAAGTAATGCATATGCTTTCACATTATTATCTTCAACGCACTGAAACCAGAACGGAAAGACAAAAGAAATCAGCAAAAGCCTATGCTGCCGAAATGAAAATAAGTAAGGATGAAATCGATATGGAAGATTTGGAAGATATCTCACTTGGAGAGGTTGAATCAGCTTATACATCGGCTCAGTTTATAGGAAATTTAATTGTTGAAAAACAAAAAGAAAATGTAGAATTGCATAAAGCTAAAGATAAAAAGTTAAAAAAAGGGAAAAAAACAAAAAAATCCTAGAATTTCAAAGCTTTTACAATTCATTATATAAAAAAATGGATTTATTTTTGTTAATATGTAAGATAAAAAAAAAGGTTGTATAATTTTTAATAGACTTAGCTTATGCTTCTTTTAATTTAATTAGTTTTGGGATTAATAAGACTAACATTCCACCAAGTGTTACCAATGTTGCAATAATTGCTAATGCAGTTGGTTTTGCCATATAGATTAGTAGACCTAACAGAATATAAGGAGTCCTGTTACCTCTACTTACACCACTAGAGGCAAGTGCTATAATGAGATCTGTAAGGCGAAGTTGTTGCCATTGATTTAAAGTAATTGCACCTAAAATTGCTCCAGTTATACCTATCCCGATTGAAACCCATTCCAATATAGCTAACATTTTATTTTCAGAGTCCCCTGAAACCATCGCAATTATTCTAGAAATTAAAATTAGAATAGGACCAATAAAAGCCAATGTTATACCAGCAATCGCAATTCCAGGCGAATATAATATAAATAATATAAGCGGTATAATGTCCGCAGGGGTATCTTGTGCAAGTAAGGCCATGATTATGATAAATAACGTGTTGGAATCAACGTCAGCAAGACCCAATCCAATTAAAAGCGCACCAATTCCGAGGAGCCCGAGTCCAATAAATGTTAAAATATCTCTCGCTTCTACCATTATTATTCCTTCTATAAATTATTAAATTAGAAAAAAAATTAGTTGATATTTTAAAGATTTTTACTTATTAAATCTTTTTTTATTTTAAAAGAAAAAGAGGGTGTTTTAATAAGATTTATTAACCTTTACTCATTGATTTTGCAATTCTATATTTGCATGAGGGAAAATTATCACATTTACATTCAATTTCTTCTACTTGAACATGTAGAGGGGATATGAATTCATCAATAACACCTTTAAGCAAACCAGCTTGAATCTCGCATATTGACTTAAATTCCTTATTTCCATCACAAATGCAATTTTGAATCTCTAAAAAAAAGCTATCATTCGAAAGTGGATCTAATTTAACTTCTGCTTTAACATTTGCAATTGGATATGTAATTTCCACAGCGAGAGCTGCTAGCTGCGTGATATTTTCGAAACTCAATTCCATTGAATTAAATTGTTTGGAATATAATTGTGCTGCCCCATTTTTTGCCATCTCCAATCCAATTTCCCTAGCGATTTTTTGATCGTTAAAATATTTTTTAAAAAGAACAGAGTGAAGGAATTGATAAAAAGTAACGCTGTAGATATTTCTATCTTCAAATGCTTTGGATTTGCGAGCAGGATAAAATAATTTTGATGTAGGTCCTTTTTCGATTTTGTATATTAAACCTTTTTCTGCCATACCTTCCAAATATTTTGCAGTGGAATTTCTATTAAGTTTAATTTTTTTGGCTATTTGTGATATTGTTAATCCCAGATCCTCCTTTTCCAATAAATTGAGGATCTTGATCTGTTGTTTTGAACCACTTTTTTTCAATAGAAATCCCATTTAAAAAAATGTTAAATTATTTGATTAAATATCTAATTTCAAGACATTATAAAAAATATATTCTTTATGGATGAAACTTTTTAATCATTATATATTTAGAAACATGATATAATAAAGATCGCATTTAAAAAATTATATAATTTTATCTTGTTTTAGAATTTCAAATAATTCAAGAGCTGACATCGCGGCTAATTCAGTTCCTATACCCCAGCCACCAGCATCGGCAGAAGAGAGGTATAATCCTTCAATAGGTGTTTTTTGTGATGGTCTTTTGTGACCTACTTGATCAATAGTCTGACCAATCCCAGTTCCTGCACCTTCTTTACCCATTCTCTTTTCAAGGTAAACATCAGATACAAAATCGGTAAAAACAATATGTTCTTCAACTTCAGGCCATAATGATAATAGCGAATTCATGCAAGTCTTCTCCCACTTTTTACTATTAGTTTCACGTTCGGCCATTGTTAGGTTTGCAACTCCAAGTGTAGTGGTTACTGTATGAATATTTTGACAACCTTCGGGAGCTAATTTCGGATCATGATTACTCACTGGAACAATTAACAAAGCACTTTTCTCTGGAATTTCTATTTCTTTACTATCAATAGCAGAACCGTCAAATTTTCCTCTCAAAGTCTCTAGAATTCTCATATCCATCGGTGGGACGTATGTAATCATTTTTTGGTCAGTTATTATAGTATCTAAAGATATTTTTTGGCTGCATACTTGCCCGCCCCAAATTAAGCCTTTAATACGTTCAGTATATGCTTTATTAAAATTCTTTTCCCCCGCTAATTTAAGGATTGTTGTTTTAATATCTGCATTTGAGATCACAATATCCGCTGGATAGAATTTATTATCAGGACCAGCCTCAATTCCTTTAGCCTTTCCATCTTCAATAACTATTTTATTTACCGTTCCCTCTTCACCTATAATGATTTTTCCTCCAGAACTTTCAATAGCCCTACAATAAGCTTCGGGAACGGCACCACAACCACCAATTGGATAGCCCATCGAACGATTCATGCCATTAAGGCGGACACAACGAACAAATTCTCCCGCAGAAGTAATATCTGGAGCAGTGCCAAACATGACTCCACCTTGCATCATGTACATCATTTTTGTCATTGCGTATCTTGAACTATCAGGAATAACTTCATTTAAATAATCTATTAGCCTAACTTCATCTAATTTTTTTATTTCTTCAGGGGTCATTTCAATAAATTTTTGCATAATTTCTTTTCCAGGTGCGGGTTTTTTACTTTTAGTTGGTCTATCCCGTTTCTTCTTGCCTTTTTTTCTTTGACCGGAATAGGAAATCCAATTACCCATAATATTAATTCTTGGTCCTGGATTAACTGTGTGGCTCCATTCTACCGTTTGACCACATCTGTCTAGTATTTCGCCTAATGGACCTTTCTCACAATTGCTAATAATATGGCAACCAATGTCCATACGCCAAGTTCTTCCTTGTTCATCTTTTTTATTATATGATGCACAACGTCCTCCAAGGATCGTGTTTTGTTCAAATAAAATAATATCTGATTTACTTTCTTTACTAAGTAAAGCTCCAATACCTGAACCACCTATCCCGCTACCAATTATTATGACTTTCATTTTTTATATCTCTGTTTTCAAATTATATTTTAAAATTTAATTATCTAGTAGAAGAGTACATTAATATCTAGTTAGATATAATTGTTCTTTATATTCCATGTATTATTCAAAAGGGTGTAAATATGGAAGATTTGTTTTTTTCTGACAAAGAAATACGGTTACAAAAAGAAATTCGAGGATTTCTAAAAAAAGAATTAGAACCAATAAAAGAGAATATTAACAAGAATGATGAAATCCCTCTTGAATTAATTAGAAAAATCGGGGCAAAGGGGTATTTTGGTCCATTGATTTCCAAAGAATATGGGGGTTCAGAATTAGGAATGATAAGTCACATGATCATCACTGAAGAAATTTCCAGATTAAATGTTGCCGTATCAGTTACACGGACTCCATGTATTTTAGATGGAATAACGCTATTTAGATACGGAACGAAGGAGCAAAAAGAAAAATATTTATCAGTCATAGCCAGAGCTGAAAAAATTTGTGCAATTTGCATTACTGAAAAAGGAGCGGGAACAGATGTGGCAGGGATTCAAACAATAGCTGAAAAAAAGGGAGGAGAATATGTAATTAACGGATCTAAGAGATTTATTACAAACGCAGGTTTAGCAGATTACTACTTTGTTTGGGCTTTAACCGATCAGAAAGTCAACCCCCGTGATGGACTTAGTATTTTTTTGGTGGAAAAAGATACTCCAGGCTTTATAACAGATAATCCATACGGATTAATGGGTTTAAGGGGAGTTAAAAATGGAACTCTTGAATTTGAAAATGTTTATGTTCCTAAAGAAAATCTTATTGGAGAAGAGGGGAAAGGGTTCCAAATGTTAATGAAGACTTTTAATGTTGAGAGATTAACTCTAAGTTCTGAATGTAATGGCATATCACTAGCTGCATTTGAGGATTCAAAGAAATACGTCAGAGAAAGGATTCAGTTCGGAAAAAAAATCGCGACATTTCAAGCAATTCGTCTAAAAATTGCTAAAATGGCAACAGAAATCCGTGCTGCAAGACTTTTAACTTACAGTTCTGCAAGACTCTGGGATTTAGGAAAAGAAGTAACCAAAGAAGCGTCCATGTCCAAAGCTTTTTCAAGTAAAACTGCTGTTGAAACTACAACCGAAGCAGTTCAAGTTCATGGCGGAGATGGATATACCGATGTTTACCCCGTAGAACGATATATGAGAGATGCGAAATTCTTTCAAATTGGCGGAGGAACTAGTGAGATACAAAATTTAATTATTGCTAGAGAAGAACTTAAATGAATTGGGTAAAAAATCTTTAATATAAAAAAAAAATTATAATTTAGATCACTTCTTTTTAACGACAATTACTATCACAATAGTAATACCGATTATAACAGCAACAGCAATTCCTATGATAAGTCCTGTGTTTGCTCCACTTTCCATGGTCATCAAGGCTAATAGTACTAATGGAAGTAAATTAGTGCCACCAGCATTTTTTGTAAGGTTCATTTCCCAAACCAGAACCCAACCTCCACTGTATGTATACCATCGACTACAATTTACAATTCCTCTATTATTGATAACTAATTCTTTCATGTGGTCTCCATTAGTCATTCCATCCCATACTCTCCAGATTCCTTCAACATTTGGAGATGCAGGATTGCTTTGTGAAACTCCAGATCCGCCACCGCCATGATGTAACATTATTCCCCACGTCGTATTTACAATTGTATGATTAGTATGCGTCCAGTTCATAGGAACACAAAACGGAAGAAAATATGTTAGTAAATATCCAGGTGTTATATTTACGTAGAAGTTATAAAGACCTTGACAATTTGAAATGCCACTCTGTTCCCATTGTCTAAATGAAGAATTATACGCACTTATGACCCAAGGAAGACTTACTCCCATAAATTCACTAGTGAGTAAGCTCCAACCAGATGATTGATTATAATAATATACTAACGCCGTTATTAAATCTGCATACCAAAGCCAACCAGTCTCATCATATAACAAAAAAGCCCAAGAGTTATATCCATAAGTATACTTAAAATACACTTTATCACAGCTATTCATAGGAATAGATCCAAATAAACTATTACCACCAACAGTACAATTATATAGATAATTTCTGATTGTAGAAGAATTAAATCCATTACCCCCTTCTTGCCAAGGTGGTGGTGGTATTTGGGCGGATATTGATTGAATAGGAAGAAGGAATAGCATTGATGCAATCAAAGTAACTAACAGAGGTAGAAATAAATTATTTTTTTTCATAGTTTTCCCTACCTATAATATGAACTATTAAAATTCTATATAAAAAATTTTATATAAAAATTTATTCGAAAATCTAGTTTTTTTATGAAAACAAACTAATATCTATAAGAAATATTACATTCAAACTTACTGGAAACAGATTTCCAATAATAGAATTAATACAAAATAAAAAATGAAATAAATTATTTTTTTTATCATTTTGTCCCAATATTATACTGGAATAAGGAGCGCATCCCTATCAATAATACATTAAATTTTTTTGTATTATTTCATTTTTCTTCCAGTTCTATTTTAAATCACCGATTATTAGATAACCTCTTCCTTCATCTATTTTTCCATCAATTATTATTTTTTCTGCCATAAATAGAAAATATGCTGCATCTTCATCTACAAAAACTTGCAATCCATTTATAGTTCCTAATAATTCTAACTCATTCAATCTTGATGTATCCTCAAAATGGATCGATGTCCAGTGTGCTCTTTGAGTAGTACATCAAGAAAACCGCTCAAATTCTGTTATCACCAATATTTCATTATTTTCTTTATTGTTTTTTAGTCGTTCAGTGATCACACGTTTGGCAAGGTCTGTCAACTCAATCTTTATAGTCATTCTAATTCAACTTTATATTCTTATCTTGTTAATACTCATTACTATTTAATAAAAACGATTTTGTAAAAATAAAAATTAGATTTTAATCTTTTATACCAGGTCCTTTAATAACACCTTCATGGTCATCATAAGGGATTTGACGAATTAACGCCCAATTTTTTACTGCTCTGGAGTAAATTCGAACATCCTTAATATCGTCATATGCTCCGAAATAAACTACAACACTACAATCTTTATCTTTGGTCTTGAATTTTCCAGCAATTTTTTTGATGAAAATTGGTTCATCTTCTATATCCATTTGAATTTTAGAATTCTTAGATAATAATTCAATTGCAAGATCAATACCTGTCTTAATATCATCTTCTTTCATACAACATTCGCTCCATTAACTAACTTCTCCCAAATCTTCTACTTTGATATTTCTTTTTTGCGCTCCTTTTATAACCATTTTTTCTAATAAAGCTATTTTCTCGGGATCTTCCGAAATTAAAACATACCCCAGAATACTGCGCACTTCATTATTGGAATCCAAGAATTTTCCGTCCAATTTTCTCATAAAGCATATATCTTCCTTATAATCTATTTTTGTTTTGGAATTTTTTAGCGTTTCTACGAATATTTCTATTCCTTTTTCGATATCTTGTTTTTTCATATGATTAAACCCTTAATAATGTGGAATAAAATATTGAAATTCTATCCAATTAATCTATTCTTTATATTAACCTAACTCCCTTATAAATTATAATTGAAAAAAATATACCTTTAGAATTATTTTGATAATTTTTCAAAAAGAATTAAAGCACTATCTGCAGCAAGTTCCGCTCCAATTCCGTGCATGCCAGTATCGGCTCCAACAACATAAAGATTTTTTATTGGGAGCTCCATTGGGGGTCTAAATTTTCCAACTTGATCTACAGTTTGCCCTATTCCTATAACATTACCACCTTGTCCTGCAAATTTTTCAATTTCGGCGGGAGTCGTTATCTCCTTCCACATTACATGGTCTTCCATTTGTGGGAATATGTCCAATAACCCATTGTAAATTGCATCTGCCCATTTATCATAATCGCAATTACCTTCAGATGGGTTAGCTGGAACACCAGAACCTCCAAAAATTAATTGCTTTCCTTCAGGAGCCGATGTTGGGTCGAGATTAGATACGACAGGAACCATAATCATATAATGCTTTTCGGGAATATAGTTTTGAAAAGCTTCAGATTTTAAAATTTCACCCACCGAAATTCTGGACATTATTTCATCAGTTTTAATTTCTCCACTCATTATTTTAGAAACAATTTCTTGATCAATACCAAATTCCTTACCGAATTGTTCTACAGCTCTTGGCAAATCATCAAAATTAACATACATAAACATATTTTCTTCCGTAATTTTCTCATCGAGGGCAACTTTAACCATTAAAGTTGCTGCAGAAAACGAATAATTTTTTACTTTTTGAACAAAATCCTTTGAAAAATATTTTTCTCCGACTAAATTCAAAGTGGTCGCTTTAAGTCCAGCATTTGAAATTACTATATCGGATTCTATAAATTCTCCATCATCTAATTCAACGCCAGTCGCTTTATTTTTTTCAACAATTATTTTCTTTACTTTTGTTTCTGTTTTTACTTTACCTTTATCTTGGACTATAGAGTCACAATATGCACTAGGAATAGCAATACAACCACCTGTTGGATATCCACTACTTCTATTATTCATCATCTCTTTTTGACAAATAATGAATTCGCCAGTGCTAGTGGCTTGTTGAGTAACAAAATAGAGCCCACAAAAATAGGAAATTAGTGCTTGTGCCTTTGGATCATCAGTGTAACGTCCAACAAATTCATCAATGGGAACGTACATTAATTTCTCAATTTCCTCATCTGAAAATTTCAATACATCACTATATAATTTAATAAAATTGCCAAGATCTTTACTACTGAAATTTAGTTTCCCAACATCCCGAGGAAACTTAATGATTTGACCATTAAAATGAAATTTTGGAAGTGGTCGGCAGTAATTCCATTTAATGGAATTATTTTCAATGATTTGTGCTATTTTACCTAATCTACCCTTATCGCAGTTTGCTATTAAATGGCAACCTACATCTAGTTTAAAACCCTCCTTTTCATAGGTAGATAATCTTCCGCCTACAAGTGAATTTTTCTCGAATAACGTCACATCAAAACCGGAATGTTGTAATAATGCGCCCACTCCACTACCACCTACGCCAGAGCCTATAATATTAACTTTTGTTTTCATCTTTTCATCCTCTAGTAAAGCAAAAATGAAGAAATTAAAGAATTTTTACATATTTATCAATCTTGTAATAATTTCAAAAATATTAATTTTGAAAAATAGTAGCTAAAAGTTTAATGTTGTGGTTTTTGGGAAGGTTTAGCTTCGTGATGAAAGACAATAGGTTTAAAAGACATTGAGAAGGCAGTTATTGCTAATATTGTAGCTACCATAGCGAACCAGGATGAGCCGAAGGTTCCGAGGATAAAACTTCCTAATAATGGACCTGTAATTTGTGCAAGATTGTCTAGTGAAGTGTTTAAACCACCCATTTTTCCTTGTTCCTTTGGGCTTACGGATCTGCTTTGAAATGAAATTAATACACCTCTTGTACATGAAGCAGCATAGCTCACAAGCAAAAGAACCAGAAGGAAACCAATAAAATTCTGAACGAATACCAATGCAAAAAAGGCTATAACAAAACAAGTTAAACCAATTTGAGATGTTCGTTTATCACCAAATTTCTTTAATGTAGGTTCAAAAATGTAAAAACGAATAATTAAACGAGCAACACCTGAAAGAGACATATAAAAGCCTATTTCGTCTGGACCCATATTCAATTTTATATCAGCAAAAAGTGAAATATTTGAAATAAAGACCATAAAAGATATTGTGTGAAAAGCCCATTGTATAAGCAAGAACATAGCTAGCCCATTTTTCCATATTGGCTGGTTTTTTGTTTCTAATTTTATTGAAGTTGGCTTGATGGGGATATTTTGAAATCCCTTTTCCTTTTTGGGCTCCGATTGGGTTTTTACAGGTGCTGATTCTTTTAGATATAAAAATGTAACAATTATTGTAATGAGAGAAAGACATGCAGAAAATAATCCAGGAGCTATAATGCCCCATCTAGTATAAAGAAATCCTCCTAATGCAGGTCCAAATAAAGATGCAAGAACATGCGCTACACCTACATTAGTCATTTGGGAAGCACGATGTTTAGGTGGAACAACATCTCCAATTACAGCTTTTGCTATAGGGAAGTTTCCGCCGAAAATTCCATCAATAATTCGACTAATTAATACCATTTCATAACTAGTTGAAAAAGCTAACATTACAAATGCAGCTAATGTCCCAAATTGACTAATTAACAATAAAGGTCTTCTTCCATATTTGTCACTTAAACTCCCTAAAATTGGACCGAAAAAGAATCCAAAAACTGCATTCGTTGAAAGAGCCATGCCAACCATCAAAGCCACAGTTGGAGAATAAGGAAATAAATCAAAGATCGGTTGTAGTTCAGGTATAGGTAGGTTTAATTCTTTAATAAAAAATGGAAGAAATGGAATAATGAGGGTAAAACCTAAAATATCTATAAAAACAGCTATCCATAAGGGAAATAGACCTGGAAATTTTATTTTTGCTATCTTAAGATCGAGTGGTTTTATGTCAGTTATTTCATCATTCATAAATAATACCAAATTTTGAGAAATTATGATTTATTGAAGTTCGAGAAGGATAATAAAACAAGGTAATTTTTTATAAAACTTTTATCTTTGAAAACAGACTCAAATTTATTGGTGTATCAATTAAATTATTTTATATCTTCAAAGTTTAAATTAAAATTAAATTATTTTGCACTTAAATAAGGATAACTCATCATAACAGATTTATCAAACAACGGGAGTTTATAGTTGATTAATGAATTATTTCACAAAGCGGAGGAAGAGATAGACGAATATAATTGGAATAACGCAATAAAGATACTCGAAAATGCAGTAAAAATTAGCAACGATAAAGAATCTCAGGGAAATTCCTATTATAAATTAGGAGAAATTTATCAATTTATGGCAGATTTGCAGAAATCAAGAGAAAAAAATTTTGAAAATTTTAATAATGCAATTTTAAATTTTCAGAAGGCAAATAAAATATTTATAGAACTAAAAAATGAAGGAAAAAAAAGCGCAACTCAAGGTTTTATTAACCTTTTAAAATATATTTCTGAATCTGTAAAAGGGAAAGAAGAAATTTTACTTGAAAATGCAAAAAAACAGTTTTATCAAGCAAAATTAATATATTTAAAAAATGGCAATTTACTAGATTCTTTAAAAATGGAAATTCTAGAAAGTAGAGCCTTAAGTTTACTTATTGGTGAAAAACTCATTCGTATTGATGAAAAAGTGGATTTCAAACTATTTGCATTAGAGGCTGAAAAATTAGTTATGGATATATGGAAGAAAATAATTAATCAGCAAGATCTTTCCGAAATTTACCTCTATTTTTTCCTAGCGAATGTTTTGGAATTTTCTACTTGGAGTATAATTTATTTACCAACAAATGACATGGACATTATACAATTTATAATTAAAATCGTAAATCAATTAGGAGAATTTATAAATAAATATGAAAATTCAAAAAAAATAACTGCTTATTTTTACGCTACTGCAATGTACGCATATCTTAATATGATTTTTGCTATACAGCATGTAAATAATCAAGTTGAACAAAAATTATTTTTTAGAAAAGCTCAAAAATGGGTGAAAAAAGGGGAAAAAGTACTAACAAAGATACAAAACAATCCTGCTTTGGCATGTTTCTACTTTACTAGATTTACAACTTCAATATTTTTAATAGCGACAGGGTTTTTTACTAGAGATTTTAAGAATGTCTTACAAGATTTAGATCTTAGCATTGATTCGGCATCGTTCATATTTCCTAAAATAATGGTTGTTAATATTTTATTATATACTGCAGGCATTATTTTGGCTGGTGCACATAATCGCGCTACACCTAGAGGACAACGTATTGATTTTGCGCAAAAAGCCTTAAATCTTATTGATTTAGCAATGAATGAAATTTCAGTAGTTGAAAGAACAAGTTACAAAATTCTAATGACGGATCGCGACGTTCTTTTATGTGCAGCTCATGCAGTAATGGGCGATATAATTAAAGATATTAAAACCAAATCTGAACATTTACAAATAGCAACTAGTAATTTTAAGAAAATAACAAATTATGATGATCGAAAAATAAATGACACTTATTTCTATTATCATATTTTTTTGTATTTTGCTTCTAGAACTGGACCTTTATTAGCTAAAAATTCAATAAATGACTCGGATAAAATTGAATTTTATAAAGAAACGATAGAACTTTTATTAAAAAGTAAAAAAAAGATGGTTCCTCTTTTTCATCAAGAGAATTTATTTCTAATTGGAGATATTTATCTTAGAATTGGAAAATTATCAAATGATGAGAATATATTAAAACAATCTTATGCGGCATATTTAGACGCGATTGAATATTGTAAAAATAAAGGTTATTTCAATTTAGAGGGATCTGCATATGTAAACCTTGCTCAGATTGATGATAGACTGGGAAATTTTGGCTCAGCCGCTGATAATTATAAAAATGCTATTGATTCATTTGAGAAAGCAATATTAACACTCACTTATTCGAATTTGGGTAAAAAAATTGAGAAGATGAAGAATTATATTAAAGCTTGGAACCTTATTGAAATCGCTAAATCTCACCATGCAAATGAGGACCATAATAACGCACAATTGAATTACGAACAAGCAAGCCGGATTTTAAGTAATCTACGTGAATATAAATTTGAGTCTCCATTTTATTTTGCGTGGTCTTTATTAGAAAAGGCAGAATTTTTAAGTAAACAGAATAACCACCAAGAAGCTGCAGCTACATACTTGGTTTCTAAAAATAATTTTCAGGAGGCTATTGAAAACCTAAAACTAGCTTTAAGTAAAATAAGATCTTTTAGAGAAAAAGAGCGACTTCCAAAATTAATCCAAGTCGCGGAACTACGTGCAAATTATTGTTCTGCACGTTATCAGATCGAAACTGCCAGATTAGAAAGTAAAAAAGGAAATCATTTACTTGCGGCAGAGCTTTATAATAAAGCAGGAGCAATTTTTGAAAATTTGTGTCAAGTATTTAGAATTAAACGCGAGAAACAAGAGTTAATAGCTATATATTATTTATGCAGAGCTTGGGAACATATGGAACAAGCAGATCTGGAACAGGAGTCCTCAAGTTATGCATTAGCTTCGGAATTATTCGAAAAAGCTTGCGATAATTTCCCAGAAAGTAGAATGAAAAAATTATCTTTAGGAAATTCACTTTTTTGTTCGGCTTTGCAGTTTGGAGGGTTATTTGACAAATCATCAGATTTAGAAGAAAAAATAAATTATTATAAAAAAATTAAGATGTTTCTAAGAGAAGCTTCAAAAAATTATCAAATAGGAGGATTCGAACAAGATGCCAAATGGGCATTAGCAACTTCAACTTTTTTTGATGGAATTTGGCATCTAATTCTTTCGGATAATGAGATTGATTTTTCTAAAAAGAATCAATTTTTGAATATAGCTACAACATATCTCAATAATGCTCTAAACATCTTTGATGATTCGGGATATGATCAAAAAAGTGATGAGGTTTCAAATTATTTGGATATGATTAAAGATGAAAAGGAAATTCTCACTTCAGCTTTAAATATTATTGAAAAACCTGCCATTTCGGAAAGCTCTATCGGTATTTCAGCCCCTTCTTGCCCTATAGAAATAAGCTCGTCAGTAAATATTGGTGAGATGCAAAGAACAGATCTACAAACTGAATCGGAGTTAGATTGGAATAAAAGAATTCATCATATCTATTTCTTTATGCCTAATGGAGTTTGTATTTATGATCGTTCTTTTAGAAAGGAAAAAGATATTGAACCACAATTAGTCTCGGGTGGACTAACAGGAATATCTGCACTTATACAAGAAGTGACTAAAAGCCAAACAAAAGTAAAAATCGTTGAACAAGAAGAAATGACAATCCTACTCGAACATGGAAACTATACGAGCATTGCCTTAATTACAGAAGAAAACTTGATAACCCTAAGAAATAAATTAAAACAGTTAATTAATGATGTAGAAGACTTCTACCAAGAAGAATTTGAAACATATTCAGGAAATTTAAGTCTTTTTTCGAAAATTAGTAAATTTGTTCAAAAAATATTTGAAAATTAAATAGAACACCGCTGAGAATAAAAAAAATTAATGGTGATTAAAATAAATTTTGGTAAAATTCATCATATTGCATACGTATATAAAGATGGTAAAGCTGCGCTTAAAGAATTTCAAAGCCAATTTGGTGTAGAAGAATTTGAATGGATTGATATGGTAGTAGGAAAAGTAGCAAGATTCATAATTGGAAATATACAAATAGATTTGATGGAGCCTAGAGAACTTGGGTCCGTTTTTAATAAATTTTTAGAAAATGGTAATTTTGGTCTTCACCATATAGCATATTTGGTTGATAACATAGATGAGAAAATTAAAGAGTGGAAGTCAAAAGGTTTTAAGCGACTTCTTGGGGGTATTATTCCACCACAAACGAAATTTGAATACTTTGATACAACGAATATGCTTGGTCATGTTATTGAGTTTATACAACCTAATTATACAAAAAAGAAATAGCTGTAATATTAACTTACAATCACAAGTTCTGTATCAAAAACTAAAAATAAAAAAATAGGTTTTATTTATAATCGAACATCTTTGAATATTTCTATTTCTCGGCCCCAACCTATTGAGACGATTTCATCTTTTGGTTGAAGACTCCATGGCTTCGTCTTATGAGTTATATCAAAAAGTATTCCTTTAGTCATCTCTTCGACAGTCATGTCTAAATCATCAGGAGTTATCCAATTTCCTTTTGGATATTGCCAGTCAAATTCTTCCTTTATATAAGTAGCCTTCTTTTTTATATTTGGTGCTTTTGCACCCAGTGATTGCACTGGCCATGGAAATCCTGTTTTCCAAGTGTCCACAAATGCTTTTTCCCAGAAATCTGTCCCTTCAAGGACTTCTTTACCGATATCTTGCATTTCTTGTTCAACATGATTCAAGCATAAACGATTACTTGAGAGAAGTCCGGCCATTCTTAAGATGAAATCTTCGCGTTTCATATAAAGAAGCATTTGAACCATCGAGGGCCATGGAATATATGCAAACCAATGATCTGGTAAGCCATAAGCTCGTTTTGTTGCAACACCATCCCAAATCATACCAACTAATTCAAACATGGAAGGTTCAACAAGAAAACCAGCAATTCCGCTAACCCAAACTGTGCAAACGGAGTAAGGAGCGGTTGCCCACTGCGGAGTTCTTTCGTTTCTTACGTCTCGAAGAATATCTATAACTTCAAGACCACATTTAGTCATATCTTTTGAATGTTTAAAAGCATCCTTGAGTTTGAAGCCATATTTCAAATGTCTCCGCTCTAGAAGGTCATCTTCTGGTCCGACCACCCACCAGTCTACAGGTACACCATTTTCGATGTGACCATTTAACAGAAAAATCAATTCTTGGTCAAGATCTCCTAAAGCGTAAAAAGTCATATCAAGAGAGTCACCATAAAGCAGTTTCATAGTTCCTTGTGTTAAATCTGAACGCAGTGGGAGAACAGGAGGAAAAATCATCCAAGCTAACCGTTTGTCGGGATTCTGAATTGTACCATCTAATACATCTTTTGCAGTAAGTATACTTTCATCTAGCCTAGCTTTAAAAATATCATAAAGCATTTCAGTTGAGAGGTTAGGGAGAGCTTCCTCTACCATTTCCTCGTAACCCAGCTCTTTATACAATCTCCATATATGTCTCGATAGAGGGAAATAGGGTTTTGTAATTAATGTGTCTGGTAGATCTCCATATGTCATTTTTTTTCCTTCAGACATTTAAATTACCTCTTTGATAGAGACTTTTTTAGAAGGGAGCTACCTTGAATTGACCTTTCTTCAATTTATGCCAACCGCCTGTTAATGCCCAGTACAACTTAATAATCATAAAAAATCCTATTACTCCACATTCTATGACTGTTAATATGGTAACTGCTGTGATATCTAGTTGATAAATCAAGCGGAAAAACAGATTGAATAAGAACGCATAACATATAAATGCCATACCTGAGAGAAGAATTGCGATAATGTCTTCAGATAACATAGCACACCAAGAGGCAATCATCGTAAGTAGTGCTATTGCTATTAATATAAATAGTGGGTCTATAAAATCTATTGTAATTGGAGGTTGTATAAATGCAAAACCAATATTAACCATAACATCACCTACAGTAAAATAGTTCCAAAATTTATTACAGTCCAGATTTCCGAAAAAGGAACAAGTTTTGTCTTTCCTTTAATCATCGAAATCATGACGTTGACTAAAGCTTTCAAACGCACCGTTATGGGACCCACAATAAGTGTTCCGAACTTGCCTACTTCCCATTGGCTTGAAACGTACAAGTTAACATTAGCCATGGGATGGACCCAATCTTTCCAATAAAGATAATTCGTTCTACCACATTTCGGACATTTCTCGATCGTTTCTTCCACTCTATCTAATAGAATTGACTTTGTATCTTCTTTTGGAATATCAAATTGTACTTTTTCTCGTGGAAGGTCTTTCCAAAAACCTTTCCAACCACATTTTTTACATTTTAACATTGGCGTAGGATATGACTCATATCGTACCCATCGTTTTGGTTTGCCATCAATTTCTAGTTCTTCGAAGAAAAATACTACCGCTTCGTTAAAATTCATAAGAGTCAGTTGGATTACTTTGCCAAACATTCTATTCATAATTTTCCTTTGTTCACGCTCTTCTTTAGCTTCTAAACCTTTTATAAACATTTCAGCAATAACTTCTAGTGCACTTTTCATGAATTATCCCTTTTTCTTTCTTTTTTAAGAATAATTTAAAATGAAGATTAATTCAAAAGGTATTTTGAATTTTAAAAATATTTTTCTATCCAAAATTGTCGTATATTAGAGGATAATTTATATAATTAATATCATTTTTAAGTTCTAAAAAAAATGATATAAAAATTTGTGTGAAAATAATATTAAGGGAAAAAAAATGAGCTCGAAATATGAAGGATTTCCAGCAATTGCTTACGCGGGATTATGGTTTCTTAAAACATTTGGAAAATTAAGAAGACAATTTCCAGATTTGAAAATAGACATAGTTTTTTTTGTTACTGATGTACCTCCAGCTACTTTGATTAAAATTGATAAAGGCGATTTTGAAGTTGAAATATTAGAAGATCTCAAAGATGTTAAAGACTTAGATAATATTGAATGTGATGCTTATCTAGCTTTATCAACAGATGATTTAGCGGGAGGTATCGATAGTATTATGGACGGTGTAGCTCAAAAACGAATTAAAATGAAAAATCCTAATGCATTAGGAATATTAGGAAAAATTTTATCAACAGTGGTGGCGTAAATGGCAAAAGAAGAAAAATCAACTGCTCTTGAAAGAATATTAACAGTTTTAGAAGGAAAAATCCCAGATAGAGTTCCAAGTTTTTGCTTAGGTGGTGATTTTGAATTTGTTGATAAATTTATGAAATCACCTTATGCTCTTACTGATGAAGATATGGATCAATTAGATAAAGATAGAGTGTCATATGCTGTTCCATATATACATGCTATAATAGCTAAATTTGCTCCACCTGATATATTACCAGGTGGAATAGATGCGAAAATTGATTTATGCTGGCAAACAGTTGGAGGTTTGGGTATGATGAAAATGGATCATACTGATGAGCTCCTTCTTGTTACAGGTGCGTTATTCAAGGTAGCTGTTCGAGATAATGGAATTCCACACTTTTGGTATAAAGGTCCTGGACTTTTGAAAAAAGAGCATATTGAAGCCTATTGGAATAAAGAAAAGGAAATGAGACCAGATAGATCAAGTTTTAGAAGTATTGCAAGAATTAGAAAAACAATGTTAAATAAATATGATATTGTCGTATCCCAAGGAATAGCAGGACCATTTGAGAATTGTATTTTTGGTATTGGACATGCAAATTTTGCTCGTTTTGCTAGAAAACATCCAGACTTTCTTCAACAACATATAGATTTTCAATGGGAGACGTTTGAAGAACCTACATTGAAGCTATTAATGAAAACCAAGCCAGAAATTGTCATGTGTGGAGATGACTATGGATACAATTCGGGTTTACAGCTTCCTGGCAAACAATGGCGTGAATTTATTAAACCTATTTTAGCAAAATATGTAAAAATTGCACATGATGGAGGAGCTAAATTTCTTTTACATAGCTGCGGAGATATTCATGAAATTTTTCCTGATTTTGTTGAAATTGGGATTGATGGAGTGGAATCATTAAAGCCAAAAAATAATGATTTAAAGATGTATAGAGAAGAATATCCTGAAATAACTCTCCTTGGAACAATTGACGATTCTGAATTGTTAAAATATGAATCTCCTGAAGTCATTAGAAATTCTGTCAAAACAAGCATTAAAACTTTAGGAAGAAAGGGAGGATATATTCCGGGACCTACAAATTTTCTTTTAGATCAACCACCAGAAAATATCGTAGAACAGTTTAAAGCAATACAAAAATTTGGAAAATATCCTTAAGTGGACTTTATGACATTAAAAAATATTATAGATATACTAATTAATCTGAAAATTGAAGAAATCGAAAATGCTGTTATGTCTGAGTTAGATAATGATACAAATGTCCAAGATATTATGAATGCCCTTACTCAAGGAATGTATTCAGTAGGAGAATTATACGAGAAGCGGGAGTTTTACCTTTCAGAATTAGTCGTGGCAGCAGAAATGATTAAGATGGCAATGAAAATTCTGGAACCACATTTAAATTCAGTTGTAAAAGGTCATGGGAAAAAAATCGTTGTCACAACCGTTAGAGGTGATACTCATGATATCGGTAAAAATATTCTAATAAATATGTTAAAATCTAGCGGTTTTGATGTTATCGACTTGGGGGTAGATTGTCCTGCGGAGAAAATTGTTAATGCGATAAAAAAATCAGGGGCGATGGTTCTCGCATTAAGCTCACTTCTTACTATGTCAATGGAAGAAATTTCAGTCGTTGATAAAGCTCTAAAAGATGAAGGTCTTCGGGATCAAGTTAAAATTATTGTAGGAGGAGCACCCTTAAATTTAAAATTCGCAAAAAAATTAGGCGCAGATGCTTATGCTGAAGATGCTGTTAGCGGTGTAAGAAAAATTATGGAATTATTCGATTAATCATTTAAATGACGATGATTTTAATAAATTAAATATACCTTTTTTTTAATTTAAATAAATAAAAATATAAAATCAATTTTATTGTAAATGGTCTAGGGTTATTTTTGTAAGATAAGAAAGTAGTTCTGCAAATTTTTGATTTTCAGTCTCTTTCATCTCATAATAAGTTACATCCAACTCATTAGCTAATGTTTCTATTTCCTTCGATTTATTTTCTTTGGATCCTATACCGACAAAGGCGAGTGACATATCCAAAACTCTTCCATTTTTTCGTCCCTTCTCTCTCCACTTAAGATTGGTTGCTTTCTTTAACTCTGTATATAAATTCTTTACTGATTCTGGGGACTTGGGATCATTATTATCAAATGTAAAAATAACGACTGAACTGTCTTGGTACATTGTCTTTCTTGTTCCCTTAAACTCATTTTGACCTGAAATATTCCAAAGCACAAGTTTGATGTTTTTATTTTCAAGAAATACATGTCTAACACTAAAATTAACTCCTATATGTGAAAAAGATAAAGATTCTTTTTTTTCGGATATTTTTTCAATAAGATCGTGTTTTTGCCCCTCATTTGAACCTAAAATAATTAACTTTATTACTTCTTCATCTAATTTACCCCATTCTTCGAACTGAGTTATAAAATTTTTATATTTTTGAATCTTTTTGCGAAGTTCATACAATTGACTACGTCCCGTGCTATCAAGTTTAATATCTAAAACTCTTCTTAAAATTGCTTCAGCTTGTCCATGACTAATTGCTTTATCATACTTCATTTTTAATTTATTAGCGATTTGAGAAATCAGTTTATCAATATTACAACTTTGATTAAGAATCTTTACTAATTGTTCCATATCTTTTATCGGTTTTTCGATCTTAAATTCTTCCAAAATTAGGTTTGATAATTCTGCTTTATCAAAATTATGTTTTTGAAGAAACCCAACTAGTATGCCAAGTTGAGCATCCGTTAATTCCTTATTTTCCATTTTCTAAACATCTTTAAATCTGTTTCGTCCAAGTTTTGGTTGGACGTCCTTATTTAGATTGGACGTCCAAATTATTATAAATTAGTATTGTATAAAAATTTTTTGGTTATAAAAAACGATTATACAAATGGAAAATTTCAGTCTTTAATAAAGCTCTAAGAAATAAAGTGCTTAAGGATCAATTTAAAATAATTTTTGGAGAAATATATTTAAATTTAAAACCATCAGAATAATAAGGTGTAGATATTTATTCCAAAGATGCCGTATAATTATTTATTTGAGCTTAAATTCCTAAATCCTTTCGATAATAGGTTTTTCATTGGTTAAATAGTCATAATTGTTAGTCAATGAATTTAAAATCTCAGTTTTGCTGTAATTATCTAAAGATTTATATATTGAATAATAATAGATTTCTATAAAAGATTGTAGATATCTACAAATATAATTAATTTGTTTAGATGATATACTTTTTTGGAGATGAATTTTTGCAATTAGAGGCTTTAGATGATTCAGAATTGAAACCAAAGAGGACAATTGTAGAAGCTTATAAAAGTATTCCTGATCATGTTTATACAAAGAAGTGGATTCCACTCATACCTCATATGCTTTGGTCATTGCAATTTGTAGAGTATGATGATTTTGAACGTGACTTAAGAGATGGTATATCAGAAAGGGCAGGCCAAGCTATGGCTAATCGTATGGAGGAATTTAATGTGGAAGATTTTGATACTTCTTTTTTAACTTCTGCTGCTGATAATATAAAAAGAAAATCAGAAACAATGATTCCATGGGGTTTCCCGCCCAATATGACAATACGGGCAGATCTACACTCATCCAGTAGCATCATGATATATGGGCCCTCACACGATATTAGTTTCTGCGGTATCAATGATATAACTCGGGAAATCGAGTTTGCGTTCAATATTCACATGGAAAACGGAACCCCAGAAGATAGATGGTGGATCGCTGGTGATGATGAATTATTTAAAAGGAGACATATGAAATTAGGATATAAATTAAAAGAAATGCCTCAAAAATTCGACCATATTTCTGAGTCTGCTGCTAGGGTTCGGGATATAATGATGGATATTCGTAATGAGCGAACCCCTCAATATGCTCATGCTTCCTATAGTGTGTGTTTTGTATTCATTGCTGTTGGGATCATAACACCTATTTCTAATTACGACGCATTAGGTCAACTTTGGGATGGCGTCAATGCTGAAAACATCTATGGTCTACCGCACCCCCTCTTCGGTTATGAGCCTTGGCCCTCTATGCTCAACACTATGTTTGGTCTTTCTCGCAAGGACTGGTGCATAGCATTATCAAGAATGTTATCTGGTAACTTACTTTACATGCAACCGTTTGGTACAGACATAATGAAAGAATTAAGATCACGGGCTCCAGAACAGTTTGATCGTATGTTAATAATGCTAAGCTATCAATTAAAGAAGCTTGGCATACCCCTACCCTCTCAAACGGCGAATGTTATCCCTCCAGAATATGATCCGGTAAGGGGGGAATGGAAGACTTTAGAATTTAAATATCCGCCTGGTCCTCGAGTATTTTATGAAGACTTAGATTTGAGCTTCGATGAAGCGACTCAGGGTGTGCTTTTTAATATAAATCATAAATCTAAAATCGATAAAGTCACTCGAGACCACATAATTTCAATAGGGCTGGGAGAAAATACAAAATACTTAAAACCCGAGGGTTGGATGGAAGAGGAAAAGCGTAAAAGAAGAGCCAAGAAAAAAGTTAAGAAAATCCGAAAGGTCATAAAATATAAAAAGACACCCTAAATTTAAAAAAGATATCTCAACACATAGATTGGGTGGGACTTACCTACATTTAATAATAGATTTTGAAATTTCAGGATAAAAAGCTTTATAACAATCTTTACAAAGATAAATTGGAAATTTAAAACCATTAATTTTGAGAATTCCAGACTTTTTTATTTTTTTTGAACTGCAACAAGGACATAAAATTGGGGTTTTTTTATAATTAGGATCAGCATTTATGTCGGAAATCAAACTGGAATTTGACATAATTCATTCCAAATTATTGATAGTATATAAATATTGTCATTACGATTATTTCAATTGAAAAAAATTGTCAAATAATACGTAAAAAAAATTGATTTTGCGCCTAAATTTAGAAAATCAGCTTAAAATTGAAATAGACTCAAAAATATAGAAAGTTAATTACTATACTCAAAAACCACAAAAATAATTTGCAATTCTAAAATTCGTGTAACTAATTTTAAGGTACTTACTTTTCCTAGTTCAATACTTTTAAATATTTACTCAAAAATATGATTATAAGCTTAATTATATATAATTATGTAATAAAATACAGAAGGATAATAGAATTTGAGAGAAAAATACATAATTTTGACTCTAGCTCTCTTTCTCATAACAAGTTGTGTAGCTGTCAACTTACTCCAGAACACCAATATTGTGAGAATCCAAACTATTAATAACTCAGACCTCAGAATTTCCTCACACATCGTATTGCAACCAAATGGAATTGCATTGATCGATGAAGTAAATGATCAAACAAGTATGCGAATTTGTACAGACGGTGCAGGAGGTGCTATCATAACTTGGCAAGATGATAGAGCTGGACTGGGAACTGGAGATGTATACGCTCAAAGATTTAATTCGACACATACTTACTGGACAACAAATGGGACCTTAGTTTGTAATGAAGAGAATCAACAAGATTTCATAAGAATTATAAGTGACGGAAATAATGGAGCAATTATAGCTTGGAGAGACCAAAGAGGGGGATCACAACATTGCTATGCACAAAAAATCGATTCTGCTGGGAATAGTCAATGGACGGATAATGGAACTGCAGTGTGTATAAACCAAGCTATACTAACTAACCCACAAATGTGTGTAGATGGAGATGGTGGAGTAATTATTGTATGGAATGATGATCGTAATGGAAATCGCGATCTTTTTGCACAACGTATAAATTCAACTGGACAAGCAAATTGGACAGCAAATGGAGTTGATATCTGTAATGCAACAGGTGAGCAATCGGCCGTAGATATAATTCCAGATGGAAGTGGCGGAGCAATAATTGCTTGGAGCGACCGAAGAATGGGAGTCCTAGATTACGATATATATATCCAAAGAATCAATTCAACGGGACATATACAGTGGGCTAATAATGGAACCCCTATTTGTACAGCAGATAATCGACAATTTACTCCGAATATATGTACTGATGGAGGAACTGGCGCAATCATAGCTTGGTATGATGAAAGAGATATCGAACGTGATGTTTATGTCCAAAAGATCGATTCAAATGGCGTCCCTCAATGGGAAGCAAATGGTACATGTATCTCTAACATGACTGGTGATCAAACAAATACTAAAATGATATCGGATGGGCTCGGAGGTGCAATAATCGTTTGGGAGGATACTAGAGGCGCTAATCAAGATATATATGCACAACGAATAAATGGAACTGGACATACACAGTGGACGAGTAATGGTACATTAATTGTTAGTGCAAGTGATGTTCAAGATAATATTGATCTATGTTCCAATGGTGCTAATGGAGCATTTATCGTTTGGGAAGATTCAAGGGGTGCATCTAATTCACAAATATGGGGGCAATTGATTTCTATGGATGGCACACTTATATGGTCAACTAGTGGAGCTCCCATCTGCACAGCTGGCGGAGAAAGTAGATATCCTAAAATATGTAACAATGGAAGTACTGGAGCTATTGTTGCTTGGATTGACAGTAGAGGTGCTGACATAGATATCTATGTACAAATGTTAACAAATGATACTTATATGCCCTCAGTTGGAGGTACTAACCTGTTAGGAATGCTTTTATTGGGGATGCAACAACCATCAGACATAATTTTGCCAGTTGTAATAATAGTAATCGTGGTAGCTGTTGTAATTGTTATAGTAGTGTTCTATAGACAAAAAAAATAACTTTTTTTCCTTTTTTTTGATCAGAATAACTTTAAAAATTAATATTGAAGAAAGTAAGATCGAACCAAGGTCTAAATCTCTTAACAATTTTATATTTACATCAATCTTTCGCGTACTAATATAACTATAATAAAACAAACGAGTGACATAACGCCATACAATCCAATCATCATAGATAAACCAAGGAGAGATCCATCTGTTGTTAGGCCGTAAAGGTATCCTATAAGGATAAATGAAGCGAAAGCAATAAGATAGAGATAATATTTTTCGTAATATCTTTTACCGTGAGTTTCCTCCGCCTTTTTCGTATAAACCTCAGTAACAACGATTTCTTCTAATTCTCTACCTTTACTTTCTGGAGATAGGAGGTGGATTGTAAAAGCTGCAGTTAGTATAGCTAATAGCATCAAAAAAAACATATATTGATAAGAGAGGTTCAGTCCACCGACTTGTTCAGCCCCAAACATCAAGAAAAAAGGGACAAGTATAACGGCACCTCGTTGCACGGCGTTTATCCAACCCATGGCAGTGCTTCTAATATGAGTTGGTAACATTTCTAAAGGAATTAATATCGTTCCAGAACTTATCAATACCAGAGAAAAAACACCTATGGATCCACCAATTACCGAAAGAGTTTGAAGGATAACATCGGGTTCACCAGCGATAAAAATCGCAGGAAAAGCATAAAAAATACTCCCAATGATGAGCAGATAGTTAAAGAGCCTAATAACAGGTAACCTGCCGTAGCGGTCAAATAAAGGACCTGCAAAGACCGCCCCAAGACCCGCTGATCCCGCAATTGGCATCGTAAGAAACCCAATTAATTCCTGAGACATCTTAAGTTCGCGTGCAAAATAGAGGCCAAAAAAGGTTATTTGACCGAAATATACTAACTGAATTAAAAAGCCTGCAACGCACCCTAATATCATAGGTCTGGCAAATTTCTTTTGTAGGGGAACAAACCAGCCAGTTTTTTGCTGTAATCCTCTTTTTTTTCGCCATTGTTCATATTGTTTCATGGCTTTGAACCGTTTAGTTTCTTTTAAGAAGAAGAAGAGAGGAATTATAAAGATAATGCCTACGATATTTAAGAAGTAAAGCGATTGCCAGTTTGACATATATGTCCCTCCGGGTAAGGGAACCTTTATACCTAACATCTGGATTAATCCACAAGCCATTCCACCAAAAGCTGTCATACTTAACACAACCCCTACTAGTCTCCCTCGTAAATGATCGGGGGCTTCTTCTGCCATGATTATAACAACAATATCCCCAGATAGAAAAAAGTTAGCAAATAATCGAAAGATTAGAAAATAACCCAGCCCATTGGGACCTGGCGGAGATAATGAGGTCAGGACTGCGAATGATATAAAACCTATTGCAGTAAAAATTGTTAATGGTCTGCGTCCAAACTTGTCAACCAAATATTTAAAAGAAACTGCAAGAACAACCCCAATTCCTGCAAAACTCAATATCATTCCAAGCACAAGAGGACTGTCTGAAACTCCAAAATAGGAAAATAAATCGGGATCTTGTGCAATCAATTGCTGAAAGAAACGAAGTAGACGGGATTGTCCAAATCCAGAAATAGCCAACATGATGGCAATTGTTCCCCAACCGTCGAAAAATGTAACTATATTGGCGAATATAAGGACAAACCAAAGATACTTTGTCATTTTTGTAGGAAATCCTGCTTCTGCTTTCTTTTTATCGCGGATTTTCTTGCGTTCTTCCTTAGATAATTTCTTAGAGACTTCAATGTTAGATTTTTCAACTTCTTCCTTAGAGTTCAACTCTAGATTTCTTTCTGCCATCCCAAACCTACCTCTTAATATTAAATGAATCTTGTGAAATATAATTAATGTCTATATAATTTTATTTATAGAAACGAGAAATAGGGGTTTGAAAAAAAATATGCTACATAATTTTTTCTCGCACATAGTAGATTAATAAGAAAGCAATGAATGACAACAGAGAATAAAATGCAACCATATAAGCTACATTAGGGAGAGGTACATTAGTGGTCTGTCCATAAAGAAAACCAAGACCAATAAATGCGCAGATGGAGATTAAGTATAGGTGATATTTTTCTTTATATTTTTCATCACGGGCTTTTTCTTTTTTAGTATAGACCTCTGTTGACACTATTTCTTCTAGCGTTCTGCCTTTACTTTCAGGAGCAAGGATATATATTGTAAAGATCGCTGTCAAGAAAGCTATAAACTGAAGGACGAACATAAACTGATATGAAAGTCCTAAACCTCCCAATTCTTCTGCACCGAACATTATAAGGAATGGAGCAAGGACCATAGCACCTCTAGTTATTGCGTTTACCCAACCCATGGCTGTGCTTCGGATATGAGTTGGAATCATCTCTAATGGTATTATCATACCGCCAGCACTTACAATAACAAGACCAAAGACACCTATCATTCCACCCATTACAACAAGAGCTTGTAAGAGTGGGTTAGGTATGTCAGCAACAACAAAAACTGTAGGAAATGAAAATAAAGTACCTCCAACGAAAGTAACATAACTAAAGATTCTTACCGTTTTGATCCTTCCCCAACGATCCATCAAAGGACCAGCTAAAAATGCGGCAATTCCTCCAGTTGCAACAATTGGAACAGATACAAGCCCTATTAATTCCTGGGACATTTTTAATTCTTTGGCGAAATAAAGTCCGAAAAATGTTACTTGAGCAAAAAAGACTAATTGGAGTAAAAAGCCTGCTAAACAACCCAATAACATTGGACGTGCATACTTCTTTTTTAGGGGAGTAAACCATCCTACTTTTGAATCTAAACCTTTTTTCTTACGCCAATCCTCATACCTTTTCATAGCCTTAAATCTTTTAGTTTCTTTTAAGAGAAAAAACATTGGAACTATAAAAGCAAATCCGATAATGTTCAAAAAATAAAGGGATTGCCATACCGTCATAGTTGATCCCCACGCAAAATCAAATCCCCAAGGATTGGGAATTGGAGCTCTAATCTTAAGTGTCTGAATTACTCCGCAAGCTACACCTCCGAAAGAGCTCATTGCAACTACTATACCGATTAAACGACCTCTTAAATGGTCTGGAGCTTCTTCAGCTATTATAATCACTACAATATCTCCAGAGAGAAAGTAATTTGCTACCAATCGGACTATCAGAAAATAAATCAAGCCGCCAGGACCGGGGGGAGAGAATGCAGTTAAAACTGCAAAAACCACGAATCCAACGGCAGTAATAAGGGTTAAAGGCCTTCGACCATATTTATCAACTAAAAATTTAAAAGATACTGCAAGTATTACTCCAGAACCTGCAATACTAAGAATCATTCCTAAGACAATAGGACTGTTTGAAACACCAAAATATGTAAATAAATCCGGGTTTCCTATCTGCTGGAGGGAGCGGAGAATATTAGTTTCTCCAAACCCCGACATCGCTAGCATAATTGCTATCGTACCCCAACCGTCGAAAAAAGACACAATATTTGCAAAAATAAGGACAAACCAAAGATATCTTGTCATCTTACTAGGAATGCTTGTTTCTGCTTTTCTTTTTTCACGAATTTTTCTGCGTTCTTCTTTTGAAAGTTTTTTGGGAGTTATATCACTGGTTTCTTCCGATTCAATACTGAAGTTAGGCTCTTTAATTTCTTCCATTATTTTGAACTCCATAATATCATATTCAAAATACCCTCAAAAAATGCTGAATCTTTATTGATTTTTCATGAAAAATGATTAGTAACAATCCAATTTTTTCCTTTAAAGAGAAATTTCTCTTAAATAACCCAAATGGGTAAGAATTTTGAAAGATTAATTCTTTACATAAATTTTTTTCTGACTATAAATACAACTAAAATCCCGATGACTGAAAGTAGAGTATAGAATCCAAGCATTATCATCATATTGAAAATAGGTGCACCGCTGGTTTGATAGTAGAGGAAACATAAAGCCACGAATGAAGAGATATAAATTGTCCAATATAGATATGGTTTATTATCTATCTTTTTTACTTCTTCTTTTCTCTCAGCATAGACTTCAGTAGCAACTATCTCTTCTAGATCTCTACCTTTAGTTTCTGGAGCTAACATTAAAACTACATAGATTGCGGTAAAGAAAATCATATCCATAAAAATGAACATAAACTGATAAGATAAACCTAAACCACCCAATGTTTCCGCCCCGAACATCATTAAGAACGGTGTTAGTATCATTGCTCCCCGAGTTACGGAACTAGTCCAACCCATGGCTGTACTTCGAATATGTGTCGGCATCATTTCTAAAGGAAGTAGTGTTACTCCAGTAGTTACTATATATAGACCCAACGCACCCAAACAATCACCTAATACAACAATTGCTTGTAGAACTGGGTTTGGTATATCTCCAAGAACAAATACACCAGGAACAGAAATTAAGGTACCTCCAACGAGAGTGATCATAGAAAAGAATTTAATAGTCGGCAATCTTCCGAAGCGATCCATTAAAGGTCCAGCAGTAAGTGTACCAGCTCCAGCAGATATCATAATTGGAAGTGTAACTAGCCCAATTAATTTTGGAGACATTTTCATTTGTTTAGCGAGATAATAACCAAAAAATGTTACTTGAGCATATGTGATGACCATAACCAAAAATCCCGCTATCATACCTAATGCCATTGGACGTAGATATTTCCTTTGTAAGGGTACACTCCATCCAGTCTTTGCTTTTAATCCTCTTTTCTTTCGCCATTCTTCATATTTTTGCATGGCTTTAAACCGCTTAGTTTCTTTTAAGAAGAAGAAAAGAGGAATTATTAATATGAAGCCTATAATATTCATAAAGTATAAGCTCTGCCAGACGGTCAAATAAGCTCCAAAAATACGAACTCTTATCCCAAATAGCTGCATTATACCACATGCAAATCCTCCCAAATTACTCAATGCCATTACGATTCCTGTTAGACGCCCCCTTAAGTGGTCTGGAGATTCCTCCGCCATTATTATAACTACTACATCTGCGGAAAGAAAATAATTTGCTAACATTCTGACAATTAAAAAATAGATTAATCCCGGTGAACCAGGGGGAGAAAATGCAGTTAGAAAAGCAAATGTCATAAATGCAACAGCAGTGACAAGAGTTAGAGGTCTGCGACCAAATTTATCAACCAAAAATTTAAAAGAAACTGCAGCAACAACTCCTATCCCTGCGATACTGAGAATTATACCCATTACAACGGGTTGGTTTGAAATATTAAAATATGTGAAAAGATCAAAATCCCCTGTAATAAATTGGCGAAAAGCATTTTGAAGATTAAGAGGACTCCCCCAACCGCTCATGGCTAGCATAATAGCAGTTGTGCCCCATCCATCAAAGAAGGAAACAATATTTGAGAATATTAGTAGAAACCATAAATATCCAGTCATCTTGGTTGGAAACCCTGACTCCGCTTTCTTTTTTTCGCGGATTTTTCTACGTTCTTCTCTTGATAAATTATTGGAAATCTCTTCTTTTACCTTTTTTGCTTCAACCTCAGACGAGGGATTTTCAAAGTTTTCTTCCATCTCCAAAACTCCCAAAAAAATTAGTAATATATTATTTACAATATCCTTTATTTATACTTGATCTAATTCAAAAATTTTGATAAATTCACATATAATGCTTTTTTATATAATAAACGAGAATAAAACCAGCAAGAGATAGTATAGTATAAAATCCAAGCATTATTATCATATTACCAAGAGTTGCCTTAGTGGTCTGGACGTATAAGAATGATAATAGCATAAATGAAGCGATATATATTAAATATAATATGTATGACTCCTTTTTCATCTCTTTGTGAATTTTCTCTCTTCCGGCATAAACTTCGGTTGCAACAATTTCTTCTAATGCTCTTCCCTTGCTTTCCGGTGCGAGCATATAGATCACGTAAACTGCCGTAAAAAAAATCATATCCATAAAAATAAACATGAAATGGTAGGTAAGTCCTAATCCTCCTACTTCTTCTGCCCCAAACATCATTAAGAAGGGTGTTAATATCATTGCTCCTCTAGTTATAGCGCTAATCCACCCCATTGCAGTGCTTCTAATGTGAGTTGGGAACATTTCCACAGGAAGTATCATCACTCCAGCAACTGTAATCACAAGACCAAAAATACCGAGGCAATCTCCAACAACTACTATGGCTTGCAAAACGGGATTTGGAATGTCTCCGACGACGAAAACAGCGGGAGCTGATATTAGGGTACCTCCAAGGAGAGTAATATAAGAGGCAATTCGAATGGTGGGCAACCTTCCCCAACGATCCATAAAACTACCAACCAGCATAATTCCGAGAGCTGCGGCTAGCAAGATTGGAAGAGTAACTATCCCAAGTAATTCTTGGGACATCTTCATTTGCTTAGTTAAATAAAGTCCAAAAAACATTACTTGCGCAGAATAAATGACTTGAAATAAAAACCCTCCAAGCATACCGAGTGCCATTGGACGGAGATATCTCTTTTGTAGAGGGGCAAACCAGGTGGTTTTTGGCTTTAATCCTTTTTTTACTCGCCAATCTTCATACTTTTTCATAGCTTCAAACCGTTTTGTCTCTTTTAACCAGAAGAATAGCGGAATTATAAGAACGAATCCTATAATATTGATGAAATAGAGACTTTGCCACACACTCATGGACCCTAACCAATTTAAACTAAAACCCCATGGATTTGGAATAGGAACTCTTATCTTTAACGTCTGAATTATTCCACAAGCGAATCCGCCTATAGAGCTCATTCCCATGACGACACCCATTAAACGGGCTCTTAAATGGTCCGGAGATTCTTCTGCGATAATTATCACGACGACATCACCTGATAGGAAATAATTTGCCAATATTCGGAAAATAAGAAAAAATAGTAGACCCTCTGGACCGGGAGGAGAAAATGAAGTAGCTAGTGCACATAAAAGAAATGCAATCGCAGTATAAAGGGTAAGTGGGCGGCGTCCGAATTTGTCTACTAGATATTTAAAAGAAACTGCAGCGACGACTCCCGTTCCGGCAATACTTAAGACTATCCCCATAATGACGGGGGTGTTTGAAAGACCGAAATACGTGAAAAGGTCAGGGTTACCAATTTGTTGAAAATTTCGGAGGAGATTGGTCTGCCCCCAGCCAGCCATTGCGAGCATGATAGCGATAGAACCCCAGCCATCGAAGAATGAAACTATATTTGCGAAGATAAGTACAAACCATAAGTATCCAGTCATTTTGATTGGAAATCCAGACCTTGCTCTTCTTTCTTCCCGTCTTTTCTTCCTTTCTGGGCTAATTGGTTTTTTAATAGTATTTTTACCGGCTTCTATTATCTCCTTTTTAGAATCCGGCTTATTACTTATTTCAACCATCCCAAAGTTGTTATTTAAATTCTAATGAAAAACAAAATTATGCTTTATTGTATAGCAAATCACCTTTATAAAATGCATATTCATATTAGATATAATTTTAAAATTTCAAATGTAAGATAAATCTTTGAAGTATTGTGTTATAATTATTAAAAAATGATGTCAAAGATGATCAATGGATATATAATTATTGTAGTCATTTCTATAATCCCTCTATTAGTCCCATGTTTATTATTCTTTTACCAATTTATAAAAAGAAGAGAACGGTTTATCCTACTTGTGTCACTATCATGGTTTTTTTGGACTTTATTTATAATAAATTCGTTACTTTCAATATTAAATGCATCAGTCTCTCTCGTGAAGTTAGGGGGAGTTTTGATGGTTCCATTAACCTTCTCTTTTATTCTATTCATTGACTCAATCTCCCGTGAATCGGTTGATCCAAAAAAACTTGTAATAATCACTGCTGCATCTATGTCATATCTTATAATTCACTTAACTCCTGGATCGATAATAATATTTAAGTTTCCTAATGGATATCTTTACTTCAATGCAACTGCAGCTGATTTTTTATTATATTCATTTTTGATGCTCCTAATAGAAGGAAATTCGATCTTTTTCTTAGCAAAAATCTATCGCAATGCTCCAAAGAGCTTAAAATATTATGCAAGTATAGGTTTTTACTCCCAATTACTATCTGCATGTATTTTTGGTATTAGTGGAATTTTGAATTTAGAAACCTCAATTCCAGGCATTACTTATTCTATTATAGGGTTCGGTACACTGCCTCTCTCAATTGTATTCCTAAAAAAACCACAAATAGCTTTTATTCTTCCATTCAAAGCCTTGCGATTAATGGTTATTGAAACTAAAAGCGGTTTGCCTCTTTTTACTCATATTTGGAACGTAAAAGAGGATACAGTAAGTGAAGCTCTCTTTTCAGGAATGTTACAGGGTATAAGCATAATTTTAAATGAATCAGTAAAGAAAGGAAATGTTCGAGAAATACACTTGGAGCAAGCTGTTCTTATTATACGAAGAAGTGAAAAATTTACTGGTGCATGCGTGCTGGTTACTACTAAATCGTCTCGTTCTCTTCGTCAAGCATTGGATGCGTTTGCGGATAAATTTTTCAAAAAATTTTCGCCATATTTTTCAGAACCGAGTAATACAGATAATTTTAAACCCGCTTCCGACTTGATAATGGATTATTTTGCGTTCATTCCAGAATATGATTGAATAATAAATTTTTTGAGATAAAATACCTTTTTTAATTAATTTTCAACAGTATTCTTCCCCAACATGGATAAATTTCGGCATTTATGTGATTATTATGAATATAAAACTCTTTTGACCCCCCTTGGTCTAAGAGCTCGACGAATTTTGCCCCATCAAGATGCTGATTCCAAAGCGGAATGTTTTTGTGTGCCTGCTGCAATTGATTGTTAACTATTACTAATATCGTTTGAGCTGATGATTTTCTTAAAAAGGCGAGTAGATTATTTTCTGCATAAACTGGAATTAGATTACCATAAATTAGTGCATGATTATTATTTCTGATTTTTATTAATTTTTGAACATGTTCAAAAATGTTTTTCCCATAATCTGGCCAAGATTCGACTTTTGTAGGCATCAGTTTTCGAACATCATCATCAGAATGTTGGGTTTTTACCCCATACGTGCCAATTTCATCACCATAGTAAATCTTAGGAATTCCATTACTGGTAAAGAGAAAAATAAACGCAGGATATAGGTAACGTTCATCATGTAGAATTGATCGAATTCGAGTAGTATCATGATTCCCCAAAAAATTTAATAGCGCAATATTCTTATTCAACCCCCATTGTGGATGAAAAGATCGTTCTAATACCGCTTTAAGTTCATGCATATTATTTGAATTAAATGCGCTCCAAGTGGATTTATAAACTTGGTATCCTGTGCCAGCATCTAGAAGTTCTGGACCAACCCATTTTGAATAAGGTCCATGAATCATTTCACCAACCAAAAAACAATCAGGTTTTGCATTTTTACACATTTGTCGGAATTCTCGCCAAAATGCAGGATTTATTTGATAAGCCACATCTAACCTCCATCCATCCATGCCTATTTCTTTTAGCCAGTACGCTGCCACAGAAAAAATATAATCTTTCACATCTTTTTCTGACAAATTCAATTTTACCAGTTTATAATGCCCTTCCCAAGTCTTATAATCAAAACCATCATTATAAGGACTATTTTTAGAGAAATCAATATAATGCCAGTGTTGCCGCCAAGAGTTTTGCCTATATTGTTGTATGTCCTTAAAAGAGTCGAATTCTCGACTAACATGGTTGAAAACTCCGTCAATTATCACCTTTAGTCCTACATCGTGGAGTTCGTTTACTATATCTTTAAATAATTCGTTTGTTCCCAATCTATGGTCAATTTTCATGTAATCAATGGTATCATAACCGTGAGACATGGATTCAAATAATGGTCCAAACTGAATTACGTTAATTCCTAATTTTTTAAAGTGATCATAATAATTACGAAGCTCTGCAAGGCGATTGACGGTCATATTTTCATCCTTATTGTGTTTGGGAGCACCGAAAAAGCCCAATGGGTATATATGATAAAATATGCCACGTTTGGCCCAATCTGGAATGTAGTGTAGATTTTCCATTATGTATCACATGCTATTGATTAAGCTGATTCTATAATTACTCAAATTTACAAATAATATAAAATTCTAGTTGTTGACATTAGCAATATTAAATTCGTTAGTAAAAACCGAAAAAAAATAATAATAATTAAAAATATGTTTTATTGGAACAGTTACTTATTTTTAAATTTAATGACTTTCCTAATTTTCTTTACTTTTTTCTGCAGCCTTCTTTTTTTCTTCATTTCTTCTGCCCAACCCTCTGGTTTGAGGTATTTTGTATCTAAGCCATGTCCGATCGAAATTATATGGTCCCTTGTGACCTTCTCTATCTTGCTTCTGTGCGTAATATTGAATAATAAACCGGAAATTGCTTCGTCGAATGAAAGATCCAAATCTTGATAAAACACCCTTGGACCAGCTGGATATTTCCACTCCACGCTTTTCCACTCTCCTTTTTCAGGATCATATTCTGGAGGAATACAATCCATGGTCTGTCTAGGTAATGGGACCCCTAATACCTTCAGGCGATAGCTCATATTACGCAAATTGCGATAAAATTCATCAGGATAGTTTTTCTTTCCAAATTCGATAATATCCTTATTGACGTGCTGCATATATAATTGATTCATGCTAAGCATTCTAGATATACTTTGGCACCATTGTGCACGTGTTAAAGCGAACATAGTGTTTAACATAGGAGGCCAAGGCTCATAGAGGAATAAGGAATGAGGTAAATTATATTTATTTTGTGCGTTTACTCCATCATATGTCTGTCCTATTGCATCCCAATTCGAAAAGCTCTTAGCACCACCAACCATCATAAAAAATAATGCCACTTGATAAGAGGAATCTGCCCATTGGGGATTTCTTTCATTCCTTAAATCGAGCATTATATCCCGAACTCTCGATGCTGCCACCGCTAAATCGTTAATTCTTTTAGGAATCTCCTTTAATCTATATCCTAGCTTCATATGCCTCCTTTCAAGGAATTCATCGTTTGGCATCATAAACCAGTAGTCTACTGGATAGCCCTCCTCCATATGAATATTAAAGGCGAGCTTTATCTCTCTAGTAATATCGTTCACGCCGAGAAAACTAATGTCATGCGATGGTCCATATATCATAACCGAGCTGGATGAGTGAAGATCTGCTCTAATAGTAAGATTCGGGGGATAACCCCAATATACCATAGTTTCGGACTTTCTCTTGATTTTTCCTTCTTCTAATGCTTTTTCTAGCTCGAACCCATCCTCCATTCGCTGATTGAAAAAGCGTGCTTGACTCTCATCAAACCTTTCGGTCACTAACTTAGAATAATCCCTCCAATCTTCGAACTGGAGATCGTATAAGGTTAGTGGAGCTAACGGCGTCCACTTTTTAGTATAAACTTCATCGGGGATGGTCTTATACGCTTCGGTAATTGTGCGTTTCGGTTTCAATTCAGAATCTTCAACGGCCTCTAATTGCATTAGCATATCTCCTATATTCATTAAAAGGATGATAATAAAAAATTTTGAAATAGTGATTATTTTACAAAATCATGAAGATTTTTTATATTTTATTATTTTCTTTATTTTTTTAACCTTTCTTCGTAATCGCTTTTTTTTCTTTTGTTCTTCTATCCAACCTTCAGGTTTTAGGTATTTTGTATCAAAACCATGACCGATAGAAATAATATCATCATGTGTTACTTTCTCTACTTTCGATTTATGCGTAATATTAAAAAGGACACCCGAAATAGCTTCATCAAAGGTTAATCCGAGATCTTCATAGAATATTAGGGGCCCCTTTGGATATTTAAAGTCAATTGATTGCCACTCACCAATATTTGGATCATACTTTGGCAATTCACATTCCAAAGTCTGTTTAGGGAGAGGAACGCCGAGAACTTTTAATTGATAGCTATAATTGAGTAATTGCCGTAAATATTCATCATAATAATGCTTTTTTCCATGTTCTAGTACATCCTTGTCCACATGTTGCATATATAACTGGTTCATGCTAAGCATTCGAGATAGAGAAACACACCATTGGTCTCTTTTAAGTGCGAAAAAGGTGTTGAGCATTGGAGGCCACGGTTCATAGAGGAATAACGAGTGAGGTAATTGATACATGTTCCTCGCATTCACTCCATCATAAATTTGACCGATGGCATCCCAATTTGAAAATTTCGTGATCCCACCGATCATGATGAAAAATAGAGCGACTTGGTAGCTACTGGCTGCCCATTGCGGATTTCGTTCATTTCTGATATCCATCATAATATCTCTAACCCTACTGGCAGCAAGAGCGAGATCATCGAACTTTTGTGGCATTTCCTTTAATTTATAACCTAGCTTCATATGCCTTTTTTCAAGTGCTTCGTCATCAGGAAGCATTATCCAATAGTCAGTAGGATATCCATCCTCCATATGCAGCGTGAAGCCGAATCTAATCTCTCTGGTAATATCGTTTACTCCTAGAAATGAGATATCGTGCGATGGACCATAGATCATTACCGAACTTGAGGAATGGAGGTCTGCTCTTATCGTTAAATTAGGTGGATAGCCCCAATAAACCATAGTTTCAGCCTTACGCTTAATTTTTCCAAGATCCAGGGCTTCATTAAGCGATAAACTGTTTTTCATTCGTTCATCGAATAGCCTGGCTTCATTCTCATCCATACGTTCCGCTGCGAGCACTCTGTAGTCCGACCAATCATAAAACTGTAAATTGTAGAGTACGGTCGGAGAAAGTGGAGCCCACCTTTTGGAATAGACATCTTCAGGAATACTTTTATATGCTTCAGTATATGTTCGCTTCGGTTTTAACTCCGAATCATCTAAAGCTTCTATTAACAAATTCTTTCGCCCCAATTTATTTTAATATTAATAAAATTTTGAATATTTTACAAATAATAAAATCTAGAATTTAAAATTTTAGTTAGTATTAGGAAATTATAACTTTAAAAAATTGTCCAAATTGTAACATTAGCTATATCAAATATTAGATATTATTTTTAAAACTCAATTTAAGGTATTTTTGATTATGTAAGAAAAAAAAGCTTTGGATTTGGAACTTTATCGAAAATATACTGGAATCAAATATTGATTGATGGTTAGAATTCATCTTTTGGTAGTAGCATTAATTTCCCTACAAGATCTGTGATTGCTTTAGCAGTTGATCCTAATTTTTCTACATCAATTTTATCCAGAGTGTCTTTAGCAGTAAGTAAATAATAGGGTGATCTAATCCAATGAATTACATTAATCCCACTTTGAGCAACCAAATGTCCTGCTTCCCCGATCGGCATCGTCCCGAAAAAATTATCAGGAATGAGGATTAGTTTTTCTAGGGGATGGTCTTGGCACATTTTAATCATAGTAGAAACCAAAGATATTTTCCTCGAAATAAATATGACACCGATAGCCAGCTCATCTTTTAAACTAAAATCATGTGTAACGGGGTCTTCCGAAACATCTTTCGCACATAAATGTTCTAAATTAACATCAACAAGGACCTTCTTTAATAAATTATTCCTTTGTTTTCTAGCGAATGTTTCTGCACCAATTCCAGCGTATAAATGCCCTGCAGTAATTAGGAATAGGATACTCCTAGGTCTTTCTGAACGTGGAATTTTAGACCAAGCAGCTAGTTGTGCAAGGACCATTGCAACACCCGTGCCATCTTCAGATGCTCCTTTGAACGCGGAATCGTGATGAGTTGAAATCATAATCATATCATCTGATTTACCAGGAAGTATACCATAAATATTGTGAGCCGTACCAGGATTTTGTTCTCCCTCTAGTATTATAGTTCCTGTCGCATTGTCTGATCTCGCTATTTTTCGTAGTTGCATTCCATCATATTTACCAACATAGAGACCAGGAATGGGTTTCATTACCCCATCATAAGGTCCCCAATGACTGTTTGTATTTGACGGATGATCCTTTAATATTAAAATTATGCCAACAGCACCATGGTCAACTGCCTGCCAATATATTGATTCTTTATTAGGTTTAGCACCAATGGACTGTGGTGGAAAATTTAATCGTGCAAAAGTTAGGATGGTTTTTGAATTTTCATCAATTTCATTATTAGGATCAGAAACATAATAACTATCAAAAGCTTTGGTTAACATTCCATAAGGAAAGGTTGGAAATTCAATATCTCCAACTACTATTTTCCCTTTAACATCAATTTTTTCAAATTTTTTTGGTTTACCTTTACCTACATAAACAAGGGGTGCAGTGATGCCTGTAGATCCGGTGAATCCCGAATTTAGAACATAAAAACAGGGCATTTCGATTTGTTTTTCACCAGTTGAAACAATTAATTTCCAATTGGACGCATTCCAAAGGGTTATTTTTAATGGTTCTTTGGTTATGTTTTCTAAACCAGCATCATGAAATTTATGTGCAATAAAATCTTCAATTAAATGTGCTTCGGGAGTTCCTATCCGACGATGAGGAGGTTCACAAATTTTTTGTAAAAGTGAGTTTACCTCTTGTGAATCGGGAGTTGACACGGAATAAGGAAAATCTTGAATATTTTTTATTTTTTCCAGAGCATTTTCCTTCATTTTTGTAATATATGGAAGGATCTTTTGTAAATGTAATAAAAAATTGTCAATTGTAATGTTAAATTCGGGTGTAGGTTCGAGAGTCTCATTACTCATAATTTTTTCGCCAAAATTTATATTGATTAGTTATTTCGAATTGTTATTATTAAAAACTATTTATGTTCTTATTTAGATTAAAAAACCATTATATTTTTTACATACCAAATTTAATTTAATAAATTTACAAAAATATTAAATATTTGATTTTTTGAAGCTTATATGGTAATTATAATATCATTTTATAAGGAGATAGAGTCGTGATACTAGAACCGTTAGATGATTCTGAATTAAAACCGAAACGGACTATGACTGAAGCGTATAAAAGCATTCCCGATCACATTTATACTAAGAAATGGACCCCTCTTGCACCTACAGTTCTGTGGAATCTCCAATTTTATGATTGGGGTGAATATGAGGGGTTGGTTTCTGGAAGATATGATGAGCATTTAGCTCGTTTATTTAGGAAACGCATGGATGACGGAATGGAGTTAGATAGAATGTTAGATGAGGGCGAAATCAAGCGAAAGTCGGAGACCATGGTCTACTGGGGCTATCCTCCCAACCTCACTATCCGGGCAGACCTTCATTCATCTAGCTCTGTGATGATATACGGACCATCGCATGATATTTGTTTTTGTGGTATAAATGATATAACCCGTGAAGTCCGCCTCGCTTATAATATTCACATGGAAGAAGGATATCCCACAGAATTTTGGTTCATGTTCCCTGATGACGAAGCTCTTGATAGGCGTCACATGAAGTTGGGTTACAAGTTAAGAGAGATGCCTAAGCGATATAATGACCTTCCAATTGCAGCATCGAAGATCCGCGATATAATGATGGATATTCGCAACGAAAGAACTCCGCAATATGCACTTTCTTCTTTTCAAATCTCCGTATTTTATCTCATGGTCGGAGGTGTTACTAAGTTTTCAAACTGGGATGCACTTGGGCAAATATATGATGGAGTCAACGCTAAAAATGTGTATGAACTACCGCATTATATGTTTGGATATGAACCATGGCCCCCAATGCTTAATACTTTCTTCGCACTTGATAGAGACCAGTGGTGCATTTCGCTTTCTCGCATGCTTAGCATGAATCAACTTTACATGCAACATGTGGATAAAGAATCGTTGGAGATTATCAAAAAGAACTATCCCGAGGAATTTAAACGAAATCAACTAACTTACAGCTATCAACTAAAAAAGATTGGAGTACCCCTTCCCCAACAGACGATGAAATGTATTCCACCTAAATTTAACCCGACAACTGGCGAATGGGAAAGTTTAGAATTCCAATATCCAGAGGGTTTGCGTATTTTCTACGATGACCCCGCTCTCGATTTAAGTTTTGATGAAGCGACATCGGGTGTTCTGTTTAATCTAACTCATAAAACAAAGAATTTAGAGAAGGTCACAAAGGATCACGTTATCAGCATTGGACATGGTCTGAACACAAGGTATCTTAAACCGGAAGGGTGGATTGAAGAAGAGAAGAGAAAGAAAAGACGTCTAAGAAAAGTTAAGAAAGTTAGGAAATTAATAAAGTATAAAAAGACCGCATAAAAATAAGCTCTTTATAAATTTTTTTTGCTATTTCAATAGAATTACAGTGAAAGATTGAAAAACTTATTTATCATAGATATAACCTTTTATCTATCTTGTTTTTTATACAAAATTAACTCATTCTACTAAAGATTTTAAAAATTAATTTGGTACTGAAATTTATTTCATACAATGATCTTTATTTTTCATATGAGGTAAAAAAAATTAAAAGTTTATAAAATTAAAAATTCTTGGTAGAGGTGATATTGGTTGCCTACTTGTAAAAAATGTGGGAAATTAATTTCAAACGAACAATATCTCGAGTTTGATGGTCTTTGTACTCAATGCAAAAGGCTATCATATTACAAAAAGTTTGAAAGTGGTGAGGGTTTAAAAGGTTTAGGAGTAATTTTTACTTGTATGAGTATTGGTTTATGGTCGTATGTGTTTTTACCTGTTGGAAATCCAATTTACATAGCAATACCTATAGCCTTAGCAGTAACCATTATAGGAATATTATTTATTTATTTCGGATATAAAAAGAGTAAATAATAGAGTTTTAGTTTAACCTATAGAATAGACCAACTAAAAATAAACTAGATTAATATGAAAATAAAATATTCTTTTAGAATTAAACTTATTTTTTATATATCCGGTTAAAAAATCCTAAAAGAGTATTCAAATTTAGAACATACGATTAGAATTTAAACACAACAATTTTATTTTCATTTTCTAATACTCTTGAAAGTCTAATTTAACCTTCTAAGTCTTTAATCCTTTAAATAATGTATATGTATAAAACCCATGATAATATTTATTATTGAGGATATAATCGCTTGAACGTGGATCTCGTATCCTTTCAAATGTTTGCCAATCATTTTTATCAATCTCAGACTCCGCTCCACCCCAAAACATTTGAAATAAGAATCTTAATGCGTTTTTATCATTTTCGCTAAGCGGAGTGGTAATATCTTCTACATAAGTTTTAGCTTTAACATACTTAAAACCAGCCTTCTCTAACCAATAGCTTGCATTCAATACGTGGATCATAGGATTCATATTTTTCGTAAACGGTGCTGTTGCAGAAGATGTGTTATTCAGCGTAGCTTCCAGAGTTGGGTAACCTGCAAGCAATTTTTGTGAGGACCAAAACAAGATAAAAATGGATCCACCCGGCTTAATCACGCGATAATATTCCTTAATAATTGGTAATGGATCTTCGGATGGACAACCAAGCTCCTTTGGTCCAGGCCACACTGTATCAGCACTCCACACCCAATCAAAAGAATTATCATTAAATGGAAGTGAATTAATATCACCTTCCTCAAATTCCACATTTTTTGTCTTATATTTGTTATTAGCATAAGAGACAAAATCTTTGGATAAATCTAAGCCAATTACATGTCCATTTCTCCCTACTTCCTTTGAGAGATGCTTTGTAATGGATCCTATTCCGCATCCTGCGTCCAATCCCTTACTTCCCGGTGGAATATCAAGCGATTTTATAATACGGTGCATCAAAGGATCTCTAAATGTAGTAAGCATTTCATATGAAGCAATTTCTGTTTCATTTTCCATTTTATCATCATTTAATTATTTGATTACCATGCATTTTTTTATTTATTTTATCTCCCATTAAATTTAATATATAAAAATGACATTTGAAAATAAAGTAAATTCTTACCAAAAATAATGGTGTTAAAAATAGCTTTTTCTGTCCCCTCAGAACTTATTCAAATCTATGTTTCACTTGGTTCGATCCCTTTAAATTGGACATTGGCTGTTTTTATTGGAATTATTTCAACCATCTCGATGTGTATTTCATCTTTAATAAGTTTCTATCAATTATATAAGAATCGATATCGTTTTCTTGTTATCATGACGTTTATGTGGCTTTTAACCGTTGTATGGTGTTTAAGTCTAACAATGTCATTCCTATTTTTATCGGTTCCATTCTTCATATTAGCAGGCTATTCTCTTGCTTTAATTGGTTTTTTTTTAATTCTTACATATGATTTGATTAATGGAGAGTCCATTAACGTAATTAAAATAGTAATTTTAACAATTTTATCAACCTCGGCATTTTTTGTTTCTTTCGATTACAATTCCTTTTATTTTACCATTTTTCCTAATGGTGACATTGGATTACTTGTGGGAGGAAATATGAGATTAATATTAACTTTATTAACAGCTGTGATAGGTATATTCAGTGCTTATTATACACTAAAAATTTATTTAAATGCACCTAAAAAGTTGAAATTTTACTCTCGCCTTATTTTAATAGGTGGAATACTTTTTGGAGTTGTAGCACCCATTTCTATAGTATTGGGTTTTCATTTAATATTTCCTATGTCCCACCTGCTAATTTTTACAATTGGAACTTCACTTTTTTCAATCTCATTTGCTTTACAACCTCAATTAGCATTTATTTTGCCATTTAAAGTATTGCGATTAACGGTCATTCACACAAAAACGGGAATTTCACTTTTTTCCAATATTTGGAGTTTAGAGGATGACATAATTGATGATAGTCTTTTTTCGGGAATGTTAAATGGTATTAGTTTGTTTTTAAATGAAGCATTAAAAAAAGGTAATCTTCGTGAAATAAATCTAGAAAATGCAATACTTCTAACAAAAAGAAGTGAAAAAAATCCAGTTGCATGCGTGCTTGTTGCAACTAACTCAACCCATTCACTGAGAACCGCCCTTAATTCTTTTGCAAACGAATTTTTTAAAAAATACTCGGAATATTTTGATGATGTAATAGATTTAGAAAATTTTAAATCTGCAAATGAATTGGTTGAAAATAAATTCTCTTTCATTCCTGAATATTAATTAATAATTTATCCTTATTTTGATAAAAATTTGTTTGATAGCTCTTTCATTTTAAAAATTCAAAATCTATATAATTTTTTCTATCAATCCTTTTGTGTTTCTTATTAAAACTCATTTTATTGAAATAATTTTTTTAAGAGTATTAATCAGATTTTATTTACCAATAAAAGAAGATATTTTTAAATGGTGATTAAATGGCAAAAGGAACAGTTATAGGTATTATTATAGCATTAATAGCAGGTGCGACTATAGGAGTTTATGTCTCAAACACATATCTAAGTCAAGCTAAAACAACATATTTTCCTTTGGATATTTTTTCCAAATGAAGAAGGACGAATTGTAAATCAAAATTTTACCACTCTTCGAACTCTAGCAGTTATAGACGATACCGATAAAAATTATGAGGACATGCCAGATACATCAGTTTCAATTACGACTTCTGGTTCATCATATCTATATATAAGTTTCACTGCACATTCTATACTTCATATTGCAAACGGTTATAGTGGAATTGTACAATTTAATATCACTCTTGTATTGAATGATGTTAATTATTTAATTACAGCAGGAGTAGAGTATTACAGAGGCAGTTCTGAAACTTATATACTTGAATTTTCAGATTCTATTGCTATGGAATATGTTACTGACACTTTGGCAGCAGGTACGTATACTATCAAGGTAATTTGGGCCTCGAAGTATGATTTAGGTTCTGGAATTAATCAATTAATTGTATGTAGTCCAAATGGCAATTATTCTCGCACCTTATTAGTCCAAGAGATTCATACCTAATTTTTTATTTTTTATTAAATTACCCTACAAACTTTTTTTTTACTGATCAAATAATAGATCATTCTAACCATTAGATACTATTTTTTACTAGGGAAGTCATTAATTAAAAAGCAATTTAATGTTTCTCATAATTAAACTAAGTTAAAAAAAAAATCTGTTCTTTTCATATTATCAATTGATTTATATATTACCATTGATATTACAAAAAGGATTTCTATCGTTTATATAAAAGGAACGAACTAAAATGATATCTTTATATGGATTTGAATATTCATGGCATAGATTTTTAGGTATTTCTGCTTTGAGTGATCCACTGGAGATGATAGGTCTATTAATAGTATTCGCGATTTTAGCCATAGTAATATTTATAACTAGACAAGTATATAAAATGTACAAACAGCTTAGAGATACTCCTACATTATCATGGTTTATACACTATATTACTCTATTATTCGCTAATATCTCTTTAATTATGGAAAAACTTAGTTTTTCGAGCTTAGGTTTGCTGTATTTCGGATATCTTATGGCGATAATTGCATTTATATTAACCAGTATCGCAATTATTGCTATTAATTACTTTGCGTTTTATATGACTTCCCTTGAACATACAAGAGTTTTGACGGCATTTGTGTCAGTTTTAGCAGCTATTTTCAATATAGTTTTGATTTTAGCTATTTTATCTGGACCGTCTTATGCCGATGTTATTGGTTATGAGATAGTATTCGATCTATCAACAAGTCTAATTGTTTATCCAGTATTATCAGTAATTCTTTTAATACCACCGATATTCTTCTTTTACTATTATTTTAAAATGCGTAATGAGAACAGACCCAAAGCAAATCTAACTTTTTGGTTGGGAGTTGGATTATCATGCTTTTTTGTTGCCCTTATTACTGAAGTAGCACCTTTTTTCCCAACAGTTTTGTCAACACCCTTACGTATTTTCTTCATTCTCGCAGCTCTTACAATGTATATATGCTTTTCAAAGCCTGACTGGTTTAAAAAGAGAATTGGTTTAACAGAGTAGAAATAATGATCCAAAAGACTTGATTCAAAGCTAAATTTACCCCTTTTTTTTATAAATATAAAACGAAGAATTTTTCAACTCATAAGAATTTTAAATTAATATAAAATATTTCATAATTAAAGTATGGATCTTTGAAGTTAATAACGAAATAATAATACTGGATAATAGAGGTAGTTTTTTAATCAAAGGAATTCATAAGTTTTTTTGATTTCTCCATTATTTGTTGTTAATTATAATTTCATTTATTTCAGAGAGTTCAAAATCTGCGTATTTTCTTCTGGAATTTAGTTTTTCTGGCCATATTTTTTCAATTATATATGTAATAAGAACAGTGTTCATACCTATTTCCTTCGCACCCTGTAGTTCATCACTGCCACCATCACCTATGAACAAGCATTCTTCTGGATTAACTTTAAGATCCTCAAGAGATTTTTCATAAATTTCTCTCTCTGGTTTTATGTAACCTACGTTACAAGAAAAAATTACACTGTTAAAGTATTTATATAAAGGCGACTCATCCCAACCAGCTATTTCATGCACATCACCATTACTGATAAGACCTATTAATTTGCCCATATCTCTAAGCTTAGCCAAAGTATCAAGGACGCTCGGATCTATGTGCTGCAAAGAATATTTGAATCTAGCCATACGAGTATCAGTGGCTTCTTTGATAATATCTTCAGGAATATCGGGATTTATTGCATGAGCCATTTTTTTTATAATTTTATATGGATTTTTTATTATACCTCGAAGCCTATCTTGTGAATACTTGAGTAATTGATCATTCCAATCTTTTCTAGTAACTCCCAATATGGCACTTGTTCCTTTACCAGGTGCACGTGCAGATTCCACTGAAGTCAATGTATGAAATAAATCAAAAATAACCGCTTTGTATTTACTCAAGTTCATTTATAATCAATTTATTTTGTAAATCCATTCAATCTTTTTTATATTAAAATAAAAATTTTAAATATTATGTATGTATTTGATAATTAAATCAAATTTTAGATGGGAAATAAAAAGAAGATTAAAAGAATTATTAAAAAATCTTTTAATTTTTATTTTAATAGATTTCTTATTTTTTAGACACTTTTACAGGTTTCTCAAGAGGTTTTTCAAGCAATTCAAGAGCTTTTTTTACTGCTAATGGAGCTGTTAGAGCCCATCCGTCCGCACCCATTTTCAAGGCAATTTTTTCAGTTACTGGTCCCCCACCAGCTATGATTCTCACATTAAGACCTTTATCTTTAGCTAGAGTAGAAATTTTTTTTATTTCTGGAAATAATGATGTAAGCATTGTAGAAATTAGAATTAGATCAGCGTTTGTTTTTTCTGCCTCGTCTATAAATTTTTCAGCTTTTACATCGAAACCAAGATCGTGGATTTCAATGCCTTCAGCTTCCATTAGATATTTTACCATATTTTTTCCAAGATCATGGATATCACCTTCCACTACACCAAGAACTGCAATGCCTTTTCTCATTTCACTAGCTTTATCTGCACTAATTTTTGAGCGTAAAACTTTAACTCCTTCGTAAAAAGCATCCGAGGCAATTAACATTTCAGTAGGAAAAACAGTTTTTTCATATTCATTACATACTTCACTCAAACCTAAATAAAGTCCTTTTTTGATAGCTTCGGAAGGGTCTATTTTAGCATCTAATGCTTCTTTAGCTGCTGCTTTTGCTGTATCACTATCCATATTTATAACGCTTTCTTTAAGTTTTTTCAATATATCTTCTTTTGTCATTTACGCATTCGCTCCTTTACCTCTTTGAAAATTAGCTCCGAAAGTCCTAGCTGCCTTGACCATTGGTATCACATTGGTTAGAGGGGCGTATGGGGGGTATTCACATGATGCTCCAAGAAAATAACCTGTCGGAGATTTGCCAAATACCTCAAGCTGCCTTTTACATTCCTCGAAAACTTCACTAGGACTTGACCAAGCAAGCATCTGAACGCTTAAAAAGCCCAAAAAGATTAGTTTTTTTCCGTATTTTTGTACCATTTCTTCTTCGGTTTTACAGTCATCTGGTAGAAAGGCGTTTTGTATAAGTGTGGGGCGTAACCATTTAATTAGAACGTCGAAGTATGGTCCACGACCACAAGTATGGACGCAATAATTTACTCCTTTACTTTTCACAAGGTCTGCTATTCTTTTTTGGTAGGGAGCATCTAATTCTTCCCACATTTTTTTACTCATTAATTCTCTTTCAGCTAGAACAACCGGCACCATAATTGTTCGGGCTCCAGCTTCAATCTCTTTCTCTACAAATTCTAATTGAATTTCTGTAACTTGATCAAGAGCTTCATGAAGCAAATCTGGATGGTAAATGAAATCACGAACAAGGTCATTTGGATTGCGAATCCTTGATAAAAGACCCATCGGACCTATGGTAGCTCCACCAACCATTAGACCTTCCAATCTCTCATTTAAGGTCTTAATTATATGAATTTGGTTATTCATTCTAGTTGCATTTTTCCAACTAAATAATTTACCAACTTTTTTATAATCTTCATGAGAATTAAGAATCCATTTATAAGGATCTGGATATGCAGCGTTGTTCTTAGGATAGATAATATTTGCACCAAATGCTTGAGCTTCAACACATAAATCAGCAATTGACGTCACGGCGTCATATCCAAAAGTACGTTGTGATTCCATTTGACATCTCATAAAAACCTCAGGATTCTTACTATATTCCGCGTAATTAACATGGAGTACTTGGGCGGCGGCGGCTGTGACAAATGGAAAGACAGGTATTCTATCTACTTTTTTACCCAAGATCATTCCGGTAATTCTCTCTTTTGGGGTCATATATTCTTCGCATTCTTTTAATTTTTGCATAATTTTCAACTTTTTAAATTAATTAATTCAATATTAAACTAACAATATCTAATTCTTATTAATAAGCTATGTGTAATGAATTAGATATTCTTAACTTATTAAATCATTAAATCAAAATGGTGACAAAATAATGAGTTATCAAGACATTATATTCGAAAAAAAAGGAAGTATTGCCCGTATTACTATCAATCGACCTGAACGTTATAATGCATGCACACAACAGACAGTCCATGAATTGATAGATGCTTTTAACCGCTGTATGGATGAGGAAATCGGTGTAGTAGTCTTCACAGGAGCTGGGGAGAAAGCTTTCTGTACAGGAGGTGATCAAACAACCCGTGAAAAAGGGGGTTATAAAGGAAAATACATGTTACCATTAGAAGTAGGTTGGCAGACTGTAACTTATCAAATTCGGACCTTACCCAAACCTGTCATCGCACGTGTAAATGGTTACGCGATAGGTGGTGGACATGTATGGCATGTCAACTGTGATCTAAGTATAGCAGCAGAGAGTGCACAACTAGGGCAAGCAGGACCTCGTGTGGGATCTTTCGACCCAGGATATGGCACTGGAGACTTGATGCGTGCCGTGGGTATAAAACGTGCAAAAGAAATATGGTTTCTTTGTCGTAGATATACTGCCCAACAAGCCTTACAAATGGGTTTAGTAAATGCAGTTGTACCTATGGAGAAATTAGATGAAGAAGTAGAAAAATGGTGTCAAGAAATATTAGAAAAAAGCCCAACAGCTTTAAAAATGTTAAAATATGCATTCTTGGCCGAAACGGACGGTTCGACTGGAGCTACATTTCTGGGCGTTGGTGGTCTTTCTCTTTACTATGGTACCGATGAGGCGGTAGAAGGAAAAAATGCGTTTGTAGAAAAACGTAAACCAGAATTCCGAAAAAAATAACCTAATCTTTTCTTTTTATTTACCTTAATACAATAACATAAGATAATGGTTTATTATCTTTATTTAATTTTAAAATACAAATGTATGTAATAAAGACTATAGGAATAGTTATAACGAAATAAAGTAGATTTACTAAGTGGAATTCCATTTTTTTCAGTCCTTTTTCAATTAATCCTTTCCTAATATTTACCATAATGACGTTAATTTTTCAATTAAAAAGTTTTTGTTAAGTCTATTAAGTTAATAAATTTTATCATTAAAAATCACCATACAATGAATTAACTTCAAAAATAGGTGTTTATGTGAAAAGAAGAAAAACAGACGAGGATTTTGAAATAAGATTATTACAAGATAAGATTTTCGAAATATTGGCTGAATATTTCGAACATTTTTTTTCTAATTTTAGGTTAGAGAACATTTTTGATAATAATTAAGTTAAAAAAATAAAATTAGGAGGTCTAGTTATGTGTAAAAAGAATAAGAGGAGTAAAACAAAGAAAAAATTAAAGGCTAAAAAATATGCACAAAAAAGAAAATTGTATAGTAAGGATACTATCAAGAAATTAAATAAAATTGAGTATTGTCAAAATAAGATTAATAAAAACAAAAAATGTGAAAAATATATTCCTTTAGACTCACCTGAAAGACAAAAACATCATATTATACCCTTATCTCGGGGAGGGACAAATAACATGAGAAATATACTTGTTTGTTGCATCGATTGCCATTATTCAATTCATAAGGAGGAATTTGAGGCAAGGGGATTGACATTAGAAAAGTTCAGAGAAAACATTTATCAGAAATTCTATGAAAACAAGCGAAATAGTTTAACTGAAAGAACTTTTTGTAGCCAAACACAATATCAATATAATTTTTAAGGGGCTTCAGGTGGATAAAAAAGATTGTCCAGTCCGAAGTCTATGTTATTGGAACTTTAATGATATGTGTAAAAGATTGGGGATAGAAAAACACTGTTTACCTACTTTTTCTAAATTTGCATTATCAATTGAATGTATAAAATTGTTAGAAAATCACATTAAAAGATAAATTTTTATTAATTTTTTTAATTTAATATATTTATATAATTAATTTATTGTCACATCTTTTAATGGTGATTTTTATTTCTACAATATTAGGGGCAAATAGGATCCACATAGCATTTCAAGGATTCGAAGTTGATAGGATTGCGAAGCCAATTATAAAATTTAAGGGAGATAAAGCATATATTTTTATTTTTAGGGATGAGAAAACCGAACAGTTCATGAAACAACATAATTTAATTAAGCAAGAGCTAGAAAAAATTAATATAGAGACTATTTCTATTAATGCAGAAATTCATGACTATAATAATGTGATTCAAAAGATTTCAAAGATAATAAAGGAGGAGCGAGAAAAAAATGCGTCATGTGAAATTTTTATAAATATTTCAGTGGGCACAAAGATTACAGCGGTTGCTGGAATGGACGCTTGCCGGATTTGGAATTGTACTCCTTATTATGTTCTTCCCGAATATTATATACCTGAAGATGATGGTAAAAAACAAAGTTTGAGTAAAGGTATAAAGGATATTTTTTCACCTCCTCAATTTGAAATTGTAAAACCGGAGGCACATTTGATTCAAGCTCTCAAAATCCTGGCGTCTAGCAAGAAAGATTGGATGTATAAAAAGGATTTTAAAAAAAAGCTGCAGGAGAAAAAATTACTAAAGATTATAAAGACATATAACGATCCTCGAGACCCTAAGAAAAAATCTGCGGAATATATGGCATTAAATCAGCAATACATAATACCTTTAAGGGATAGATGGAAATATATTGACGAATCAAGTGATAAAAGAAATAAAAAAATAACAATCACAAAAATGGGTTATGAGATTTTAGAGATTTTTAAATATTTAGATTAAAAAAATAGGGTTTATTGGTTTATTATATTTTCATTACTGCTTTATAGGCCTCTTTAGTTGCATCTGAAATTTTTCTTGGTTTCTTACAATCTCCAATTTCCTTACATTTAATTCCTTTTTCTTTAATTTCGTCCAAAATGGTCTTATTAGGTTTTAATCCAGCTGAAACTATGAAATCATCAAATTCTACTTCTATTTTTTTATCTTTTTGAGAACAAATGGCCTTATTTCCGATTATTTCTTCAACCTTAGTTTTTTTCAGAATTTTAATATTCTTATTAGCTTCAATTTCTGGAATAATCACATTTGCTACAGAAACAATGATATTTGCACCGATTCTTTTCATTTGTTCAATTATGGTAACTTCATTATCTTTCGCAAGTAATTCAGATACTTCAATTCCAGTCATCCCACCCCCTAATATTGTTACTCTTTTTCCAAGAGGAACTTTTCCTTCTAGAACATCGATATAGGTTTTATAATCAATTTTATCAAGTCCTTTAATAGGAGGTATCTCAGGTATTGTACCAGTTGCAAGGATTATAATATCGGGTTTAAGTTCATCAATAAGATTCATAGAAATTTCAGTATTGAGTCTTAAATCTATATTTAATTGCTTTAATTTATGATTATAATAGTTAATAATTGAAGAAATTTCTTCTTTACCAGGTGCCACTTTAGCTAAGTTAAGAGCCCCTCCAATTTTATCATTTTTTTCCAATAAGGTCACATTATGACCTCTTAAACTGGCATATTTCGCAGCACATAGCCCACCAGGACCAGCACCAGCTATTAATATTTTTTTAGGAGTTGCACTTTTTTCTATCTCTGATTCCAATTCATGAATATTAGGATTAATTGCACACTCTATTCCACCCATTTGCATTAGACTATCAGAACAATGAAGACATGCAATGCATCGAATAATATCATCAGATTTATTATTTATAACCTTGTTTGCAAATCCAGGATCTGCTATTGATTGCCTACCAAATGCAATTAGATCTGCTTTTTCTTCATTCAATATTTGTTCTGCTAATTGAGGATCATTAATACGACCTACAGCAATTATAGGCACTTTAGAAGTAGCCTTCTTAACATCAGCAGCTAGGTATGTAAAAATTCCTCTAGGTTCATTCATGTAGGGGATTAAAATGAATTTTGGATCATATGCACCCGCTGAAACACTAATTATGTCTACTCCTTTTTCTTCCATAGTTTTAGCAACAATTTTTGCTTCATCTATGTCAAAACCCCCCTCAATATAATCCCTGCCATTCATTCTAAAAGAAATAATAAAGTCTTTACTAACTCTACTTTTAATTTCATCAAATACTTCTAACAGAAATCGCATTCTATTATTCAGATCTCCCCCATATTCGTCAGTTCTTTTATTATTATAGGGAGATAGAAATTGACCTAATAAGTAACCATGTGCGGCGTGAATTTCTACTCCATCAAAGCCAGCTTTTTCAGTTCTTACCGCTGCATCACCATATTTTTTCGTAATTTGTTTTATTTCCTCCACCGTTAAAGGTCTCGGAGTTTCCTTAACCATCGAGTAGAGAAGCTGACAAGGAACAGAACTTGCAGACACCGGTTGATTTCCAGTTATAAGTGAGGTGGCTTGACTTCCGGCGTGATATAATTGTAAAATTGTTGCTGCTCCATGTTTCTTAATCGTTGCAGCTAATTTTGATAACCCTTCAATTTTATCATCCTCACGGATACTTAACATGTTGCTTGTCCCTTTTCCATATTCGTCAAAATAAGTACCCTCAATATAAATTAATCCAATACCGCCCTTTGCGCGTAGTTCATAATAGTTCAAGGTCTTGTCAGTAACAAAACCTTTTGGATTAGCAAAATTCGTATCCATAGGAGGCATTACTATCCGATTTCGTAATTTACAATTTTTTATTTGAAAAGGTTCTAATAACTTCATAATCTTCCCATTTTTTCGTGTTTTTAAATACTTACAAGATATAAACTGAAAAAAATAACTACAAGCAAGATAAAAAATATTTCTCACAAAAAATCTTATTTCGATTATAGAATTTTAATAAGAATAAAGCTTTTTTAAAAGAAAAAAGAGAACTTAAAGATAAGCAAATATTTCAGATAAATTAAAAAGAGTTAAAATTATGGATTGGAACATAAAAGAATACCCTATAAGTCTTATAACAGCAATTATTGCTAACATTTTATACTATGCTTTTTTAATACCTGCCTCATTTACATTTCTAAAATTTCCATTTCAAACATACAATCCATTTTTTGATACTGTATCTTCTCTAGGAGACACGGGAAAAAATCCTAGAGGTTGGATACTGTTTAGCATCTGTCTTATTCTATTAGGAATTATCCTAGTTCCATTTTTTATTGATATGAGTCGATGGTATGACAACCAACCTGAAAAAAAGAAATTAATAAGAACCATTCAAATTTTAGGATATCTAAATAGTGTCTCTATGATAATGATCGGTATTTTTCCAACCGATATTCGATCATTTGAGCATGGTTTTTGGAGTTTTATGAATTTTCTCTTTATAGTTTCGATAATAATAATTACAATTATAACATTATGGGATCACCCATCCTATATAAGACAAATAGCTTATATTGGAGTCTTTACATGCGGTTCTTGCTTCCTTTATATAATTTTTGGGATTTTTAACCTTCGGGGAATTACGACAATTTGGGAATGGCTAACATTCATAGGTTCTTTAGCTTATGCACTGGCAATTGCTCTGAATATATATAATAAAGGTCTATAATGCTAATTCTGCTTATTTCTTATTTTTTATACTTTAAAATCTATAAAGTGCAATCCTATAACTTTAAAAATTTTAATGATTTTTTTTAAAGGACGAAAATTGACTTTAAAGGATGAATTGATAGAAGGTTTAAAAGAGGCGGTGGGAGCGGATTATATCGCAATGGATAAAGAGATTTGTTATACTTATTCTATGGATGCAAGTCCAATTCCAGGAGAAATCCCAGACATTGTAGTTCGGCCAGAAACAACAGAACAAGTTTCGAAAATTATGAAATTAGTAAATAAATATAAAACTCCAGTTTATCCCCGCGGGGCTGCAAGTTCCTTAGTATTAATGGGTGTACCTCTTCAACCTGGTGGAATCTCTCTTGATTTAACCAGAATGAATAAAATAATGGAGATTGATGAGGATTCTATGAGTGTAACTGTCCAGACTGGTATAACTTGGGGAGAATTAGAATATGAATTAAAAAAGAAGGGTTGGTATACGGGTTTTGTAGGACCTGGTCCCGGTCTTTCAGCTACAATTGGAGGAGGAATTTCGGTTGCTTCTGCATATTATGGATCAGCTAAATTTGGAACTGCTTGTGATATTCTCCTTGGATTGGAAGTTGTGTTACCAACTGGAGAGATAATTAGAACAGGTTCGGCTGCATTAGATACAGCAAAGAGACATACTAGATATGGTATTGGATTAGATTCTACGGGAATTTTTTGTGGAGATCAAGGAATAATGGGTATAAAGACGGAGGCTACATTAAAATTATATCCATACCCAGAAGCTATAGGATTTTTTGTTTATGGTTATGAAGATGAAGAACTGCTTCTAAAAGCAATTCATAAAATGGCATCCTTAAGAATTGCTTCGGATATTTGCTTTATTGATAAAGAAGCAGGACTAGATTTTGGAGGAAATCCGGAGCGTTTTCTAATTCATGGAAAAATAGAAGCACATAGTGAAAATGAATTAAAAGCCCAATTGGAGTTATTTGATATAATTGCCAAAGATACAAATGGGGTTAAAAAACCTGATTCTTTTTCAAAAATAGCTTTACACGATCAAAAATATGAGTTTCTTGAATTAGCAGGTTTTATGGGGAACTTTTTTAGTCCTTGCCACAAATTACCAATCTTCAAATCCAAAAAAGTTCATGATTTATATTTAGATCATATCAAAGCTCATAAAGAAAAACTCAAGAAATACAAAGTTACAACCATTTATTATCCGTTTGTGGTTCACGGGCATCTAGTTCTTGTTCCTGAGATCCAAGTCCCAATACATGATCCAGTAGGAAGAGACTTTGGCGTTAAATTCTGGAAGGATTTTATTCATAACGTAATAAATCAGGGTTCTGTCCATTATTGGCTCGGGAAGGTAATCGGGGATATGGTAGTTGAACATTATCGTCCAGAATATTTTGATTTCATAAAAAGATTAAAAAAAACACTTGATCCAAATGGAATTTTAAACCCTGGCTTATTAAAATTACCATAAAAGAAAAAAAAGATTGATTATTCTTCTACTAGTGTTAAATTGTTCTTTTTCGCATAATCTCGAGCTTTATTTTTATCTTTAAAAGATTCTTTTACATCATAGACCATCCAGCTTGTTTCTCCTTTAACATTAACTTCAATAATTGGTCTAGTCATAGTTCCTGGATCTGGATATACCTTTAATAAATAGATTTTTACATCTTTCGCTGCTTCTCTGCACTTCTCACAGCCTTTGGGACCTTTTGCACAGTGAGGGAGCGACATTTCTCTTATCACATAAATATTTCCATAAATATCTTTAGAATTATCTTCAGGAATATCTTCTAGTTTCATTCAATTAATCCTCCACTGTAGTATTTTTTAAAAGATTGAATCCCCGTTTATTTGCATATTCTTCAGCTTCAGATTTACTTTCAAAACCTTTAATAACATTATAATAAACAAAATTTCGTTTCTTATCCTTTATAATTTCAATAGTGGGTCTTGCACCTTCACCTGGTCCGTAATCTACTTGCAATATATAAAATTTTTTTAATTTTGCGGCTTCTTTACATTTTTCACACCATTTTGGACCTCTTGCACAATGACCAAGGCTCATCCATTTAATAACATAATCGACTTCTTTGTTAGTTTGGGGTTTCATTCTTTATCCATCTAAAAATTTTAGTGAAATTATATCTATTTGATGAAATTATATTTAATTAATCAATTTAAAACTAGGTGTTGAAAATAGAGGATTTGTCAAAATTTGCAGTAAAAGTTGCAGACGCAATATTTTCTGGAAAAAACTCTATTGAAATTGACAATAAAACCTATAAAGTTCAAGTTTTCGCTAAAAGTGGATTAAAATATGTTGATATAGGTTATTATAGAATTGTAGAACAAAATCCAAATAAAAGTTCGAAATGGGCTAAAATGGCAAAAGAAGGAAAAAAAATTGCCTGGGTTTTTAAGGGAAGAAAATATTACGCAAGAGTTGTAGATGGTCATTTTACGTTATTGGGACATAAAAAATAGTATGTTAAAGGTATTTTTCTAGTTCAAAATCCTTCGATGAAGGAACTTTATGAATAATTACACCGGGAGAGGTTACTTTTAATGAATCATCTGCAATTTTTTCGGCATTTGGAATATATTTGAATACTATATCCTCATCATTTTGATCTAGTGGCTTAGTTGTTATGAGAAGAAATGACCCACCACCGGAAGCCCCTAAAACTTTACCAAAATACAATTTTTCATTCGATTTTGTGTTTAATTCATTCATAGTTCTAGAAATATTTAATGGAACAATCCCTAATGAGTTAAAATTTGATTGAAGCATGTCAAATAGTGTTTTAATTTCCTTAAGATTACTTTTATTTCCATTATCTTGTAATCTTTTAACAAGGACTTCAGATATTTTACTCATTTGATCAAAAGTAAGAGAATAAATATCCCAGAATTCTTTTGATTGAGAATCCATATTTTTAATCATCTTAGGTGTTGAGGTTCGAGTTCCTGAATAATATATTGTAAGAAATAAATGATTTATTAGGTCTGAATTGACCTTGAGAGTCGATATCATCGGGCTACCTAGCAAATCCAAATTTTTAATTTGATAGATTTTTTTAATAAAATCATTAATTGGGATTTCTTTAAATTGAGATTGTTCACTTTTTTGGAGTTCAAAAAATTTGGTTAGATCTAATTGAAAAATCTCACCTTTATCTAGTGGAAAAATACACGGAATGACACTAAATCCTCCAGCAATACCTTTTAAATCCTCTACATGTCGTTTACCATGATGATAAGCATCTTCTAATAGGATTGCGACTAAAAATATTAATGTTCTATCTTTTGGAGTTAGCTTTTCTGATACTATTCCAAGCTTGTGCATTGTTGCTAAAGCTAAAAGAGAGGCGAATACAGCACTACTGCCCAATCCACCACGTATAATAATATTACTTATAATAAATAGGTCTAAACAAAGATCATCGATTTTCTTAACCATTTCTTTATTATAGAGAGGGTGTTTTACAGTTCCTAACACTTTTTTTACAGCATCTTTCCATTTTATACATGAAACCTTGATAATTTCAATCCAATCTTTAGTGAGTCTTTGCGTTAAATCAATAAAAATTCCTCTTTGATCTCTTTCATAGATTCTAGTAATATTAACTTCTTCAGCATCAGGTGTTATTGATTTATTATAAAAGTTAAATGAAATTAGGGTTCGGGCGTTTACACCCATAAGTAATGAAGTTCCGGAATGAAAGATTAAATATTCTCCAGTTAAGAATGCTTTTGCATTTGATGAGACTAATAGGTCGGATTTGTGAATTCTTTCTTGTATTTCATTCCTTATTCTTACTTGTGCTTTTGGGAATTTATTTCTTTTAGTATTAGGATGAGTCATACTTGATCCTTCCGTTTAATAAATAGTGAAAATTAAAAATTAAAATCTTTTCGCCATAGTTTATATCCAATTCGCCAAAGCTTTAACCTTGGTTTATTGAGCTTATTATCAACATCAATTCCAGGTTTTGGATTATCCATGACTTCATTATATCGTGCATAATATACATCAGCACTCGGATTCCCTTCAATTAAACTTAAAATCCCATTTTCGGTAAAGAATAAAATTAAATCTGGTTTAATATCCGGCTTTTCTTTCGTCATTACTAATTTGTCTTCATCTACTTTGTACAAAAAATAATGTAATTTTGCATTTTCAGCAGCGGAATCATCTATTAAATCTTCAGTAATAAAATATTCCCAACATGCATTAATATGAAGGTGCCTCATTAAATCCGGGTTATTTGGAAAATAATTTTTGAGTTTTTGATATAATTCTTCGGAATCCATTCCTATCATTTAGACTATTTTATTTTTTCTAAGTTCGCTGGGGTTCCATCATAGATATATTTAGCAAAAACTAAATCTTGAGGATAATATCTCGCTCCTGCAGGCCAGCTAGAATCTTTAATTCCACCTAATGCCACCGAAATATCTGTTAACATCGGCTTAGCGTTTATGTATATATTGGCGGATTCTAATTGCGTCTTAAAAATTTCGATATTCTTTAAATCTGATGTATAAGCAACTGCTCTCATACCATAGTTACTCGCATTTGCAAGTCTTATTGCGTCTTTTAAATCATCGGCTTTAGTTACGGAGCGGACGGGTCCGAATGCTTCTTCTCTCCATAAAAATGGAGCTTTAGTCAAATCTTCACATAGTTCTGGTCCTATTTCTACCAAAGTTGGCTTGTAAAATAAGCCATAGTCTTCACCAGGATCTATTTTTTCGCCACCAGTATAAATTTTGCAGTCATATTTTAGAGCATCTTCCACCATAACTTCCATCATCATTAATATTTTACGACTACCGAGCGGTCCTATATCCACATCTGGATCTGTTGGGTCTCCGTATTTTAAATTTTCAATTTCTTTTATTAAGCACTCAATATAATCATCATAAATATCTCGATGAACAATTATTCGTTTCATGGAAAAACATTGCTGCCCAGAATTAGTATAGCTCGCGTTAACATTCCATTTGGCGACTTGCTCTAAATTTACATCATCCATGATGATCCCCGCATCATTTCCTGCACATTCAAAAATGAATTGTTTGAAGGGAAAAGTGTACATATCAATACCCATTGATTTATCTACCGATTTTTTCAGAATTTTAGCATAACGAACTAAAATATCTTTAGCGGTGTGGGATGCACTGATACATAAGAACGTTTTTACTAGCTCATTTTTAAGAAACTCATTAACAGCCCATTCTCCAGGAGCAATTGCTAAATTAAATCCATCAAGAGCAGGAAGTTGCATGTCTTCCATTATATCAAATGCCATTCGCATAGTTAATGGACAAGCAGTTGATGGTTTAACGATTGCAGGGTTTCCTACAAGATAATTTGCACCCATTTGATATAATGGTAAACTTATAGGCGTGTTTCTAGGGGATATACAAGCGGCTAATCCTTGTGGAACATATTTGAGTCTACAAAATTGTTCACCATCCATATTTGTAAGTGGTTTGTCTTCTAAAAATTGCCAATACCACTCGCAAAATTTAAATCCGTTTGTAACAATAGCCAATTCCCACTCAGAATATTTGATAGGTAATCCACCTTCTGCGACTATAAGCTTTTTTAATTCTTTCTTTTTAAATCGCAATCGGGTAGCAACCTTACCAAGTAATTTTGCACGCTCAAAAAAATCCATATCTTTTAACTTAGCCCAATTTCTATGAGCATTTTTAATTTTTGAACTTAAAGTTTCTTTTGTGTCTCCGGTAATCTCGTCTATTATTTCTCCAGTATATTTATTTTTAACCCGTATACTCAAAAATTACACCTATAATCTTTAATTCAAATAAATATGAAAAATGAATTTATGTGAAATTTTAAAAATATAAATAATTTAATCTAAAAAAATATTTTTATTGGACCTATTTTTCGTTAATTTTCAAAAAATTGCTTCTATTTCTTACTTTTTGATTCATGTTTCAATAATTATGACAAATTTAATTCTTTTAGTCGATCTTCAAATTCATTTTGCATTGAAAGATATTTAATCTTCAAAAAACATCAACTTCCATAAGCCAAATTATCTAATTTTTCTCTAGATGAAGTATCATAGATGGCTTTTTGAGCTAATCTAAAAGAGCTTATAAATCAATCTAACATGTTCCATTATTGAAAATTCAATTAATGGTTTTTGAAAATCCAAAAATTTTTATAATCGATTAACTTAAATTCAGTTACTCTTTTTATAGAAGGAAAGGGAACATGAAAAAAAATAAATTATTAATATTCGGAAGCTTATCTTTTATTTTATTAACATCCTTCGTTCTCTGTTTTTCTCAAATCTCTATAAACGGTATATCTATTACTTCTACTCCAGATGCAATTCTTTCCTCAAAATGCATTCTTTGGACAGCTAACGGCACTGCCATTTGCACGGCAAACAATCAGCAAAAAATGCCTCAAATTTGCAGCGATGGTGTAGGCGGTGCGATCATCGCGTGGGTAGATGAGAGAGATGGAGTAACAGCAGATGACATTTACGCACAGCGAATCAATTCCATTGGAAGTATACAATGGGCTCCTAACGGTGAAGCCATTTGCACGGCAAGTGATGATCAATTTAGCGTTCAACTCTGCAGTGACGGTGCAGGCGGAGCGATCATCACGTGGATTGATGATGATGGAAGTGATTTCGATATTTACGCACAGAAAATCAATTCCAGTGGTGGTGTTGAATGGACGGGAAACGGCACTGCAATTTGTACAGATATCAGTTTACAATTCGAACTTCAAATCTGTTCCGACGGCGCAGGCGGTGCTATCATCGTATGGAGGGATCTTAGAGACGATGGTGGCGACATTTATGCACAGAAGATCAATTCTAGTGGAGATGTTGAATGGAACGGCAATGGTAATACCATTTGCGATCTAACTGGTACCCAAAGTAATCCCCAGATATGTTACGATGGGGCAGGTGGGGCGATAATTACGTGGCAAGATGAGAGAGATGGACCAACAGTAGATGACATTTACGCACAGCGAATTAAACCCAATGGAACTATACAATGGACCAGTAACGGTATTGCCATTTGTACTGCAGACTATCAGCAATTTGCCCCTCAGCTTTGTAGCGACGGTGCGGGTGGTGCGATAATTACGTGGCAAGATGAGAGAGACGGATCAACAGTAGATGACATTTATGCCCAGCGAATCAACTCGAGCGGAGCCATACAATGGACCGATAATGGCACTACCATTAGCACCGCAGCCAATCAGCAATTGACCCCTCAGCTTTGCAGCGACGGTGCGGGTGGTGCGGTCATCACGTGGGAAGATGAGAGAAGCGGACCTAATCGTGACATTTACGCTCTGAGAGTCGAATCCAGCGAAGATATTAAGGGGACAGCTAACGGCACTGCCATTTGCACGGCAGACAATGGTCAATGGTCCCCTCAGCTTTGCAGCGACGGTGCGGGCGGTGCGATCATCACGTGGGAAGATGAGAGAGATGGAGCAGCGAATGATGATATTTACACGCAGAGAATCAATTCCATCGGAGGGGTGGAATGGACTGGCAACGGTACTGTAATTTGCATGGCAAACAGTCAGCAAGCTTACCCTCAAATTTGCAGCAACGGTGCGGGTGGTGCAATCATCACGTGGGAAGATGAGAGAGATGGAGGAGCATTAGACGATATTTATGCACAAGGATTCCGGAATGAGTCGGAATTTCCATGGTATTTGTTATTATTGGGGCAAGGAGGGGGAGGAATCATCGAATTCTTACTTTCTGCCTTGGGTCTTCTCATGATGGCTAGTGTTGGGTTAGCAGCTATTGTGGTTGTCGTGGTATACAAAAATGTAAGTTCAAAGCGTCCAAAAACAAAAAAACTAGATAACATCAAGACAGAAATTAAAGGCAACAACTTAATATTGAAGTTCAACATAACCAAGGAATTGGGAAAATCCTCCACAGAGAAAACCATCATCGTAGCAAATTCCCACGGAGAAGCGCAAATCAAGGATACGGACTTGAATTTCGGCATGTATGCATTTAAATACGAAACTAAAAAGGATGTAAGGGATAAAAAGCCAGAAGCAATGCAAAATATCGACGTGAAACTGGGTGGAAATACAGCAGTAATCAAGGTAGACATGAGAAGAAATTTTGGACCTTCAAGCACGGGAAAAAGCACGATAGTCGCATCGTCTAGGGGTAACAAGTTAATTAAAGACTCGGGAATTTATTTCGGTCTGAATGTTTACAAGAAAAAGAAATGATATAATCATTTTTTACTTTATTTTTCATTTTCAATGATGAACTCATCTTTAACGAGGGATAAAATTCCTGAAAATTGGGTAATTTTTCCTTAAAAATTCTCAATATATTTATTCTTAATTTTCAGTTCTTGTGGTATTGCTGCTAATTTAACCTACTTTAAATTACTTTAAATTTCGTCTTCATCTTCTAAGATACCTGCTTCTTCAGCAAATTTCCCATATCCCATTCTAATTAATGTTTTGGTTCTTTTATGAAGAACAAAATCGATCCATCCTTCATCTTCGTCAGGTTCATTATAAAAGATTCCAAATTGTTGTGCATAATCGGATTTAGTCTCATTTAAAACTAATTTATTAACAGCTTCTGTTGAAACTGCTAATTCTAAATCGGGATCATCTGCCTTACCTGATTTAAGTTCAATTCCATTCTCTGTACGTAATACATTAAAGCAACATAAAGGATTTTCTTCTTCTAAATCATCAAGTTTTTCATAAATCGCAAAATCTAGATTCGAACCTGTTACTAAGTCGGAGAAAATATCCGGATATTTTGCTAAAAATTTCATATATTTTTTTCCAATTTTAAATTCAGTTTCGGAATCATCCAGAATTTGACCTTCCATTTCTTTTTCAATTGATCGTAAAAGCATTTCTGAAATATCTAAAATTTCTAAGTTTGCTCCATTTAGACCATCTTTTAGATTCTTTTCACAGAATGGACAAGCTGAAACAAGAATTTCAATTCCTTTTTCAAGTGCCTCACTATTTCTATTAACAGCGATTTTTTGAGCCAAATCTGGGTCTGATGATTTTACTCCTCCACCTGCTCCACAACAATGACTATAATTTCTTAAAGCATCAAGTTCAATAAAATTTGAATTGTTAATTCTTTTTAATAGACTTCTTGGAGCCTCATAAACCCCGGAATGCCTCCCTAAATGACAAGGATCGTGATAACTTATTTTTTTGTAATGTTTCATTTTAAATTTATAGGAATTTTCATTCAAATATTGATCTAGAAATTCAGTTAGATGATAAAATTGAATTGAGCTTTTATCAAGCTCAGCATAATCCATTTTAAAAGTTCTATAACACCCAGCACATGGGAAAATAACCTTCTTAATTTTATTCTTTTTAAATAATTCTAAATTTTTTCTCGCTATGGTCTCAAATTCATTTTTATATCCATATCTTTTTAATATTGAACCACAACATGGCTCATTATCAATGATAGAATAATCGATCCCTAAATTATCTAAAAGTTCAATAGTAGACAGTGCAATATTTTGTTGGCGATAAGAGGAGGTACAACCTAAAAATACTAAATATTCAGCATTTGGATTAAATTTTCGACCACTTAATATTTTTGATCTTGTTTCTTTAGGTTCGTTATAAGGATTATTATTTTGTAAAATACTGTCTAGAATCTTTTGATGCTTTTCTATTTTCAATTCTTGATTAACAAAATCTTGTCGCAAAGCTTCCATTAGTAGAGGTGTATTAATTCCTCCTTCAATTGCTAGACAAGTTTCTTTACAACTTCCACAGCCAGTACAGGTATATGCCCATTTCAAAATAGACTCATCAGTTTCCAATTTTTGATCAATCAATTTTTTTAAAATTAAAATTCTGCCTCTAGCATCATAGGCTTCAAACCCCAATACGTTCTTAACGGGACAAGGTTTTGTTACATGCCTTTTTGCAGTTGTAATTTGAGTGCCGCTACTACTACAGTCACCACATTTACCGCAATATTCCATCATATCTAGATGTTTTTTTAATTCTGAAAAAATAGCCAAAATGAACACCTATTTTTATAATTCAAACACCATTGGATGTAAGAGATTTTTTGGATCGAGGGCTTTTTTTAATTTCTTTAAAAGCCCAATAAAGCTTGGATTTACTCTATCAAGTGCATAAGGTTCCCATAGTTTTCCCGTCCAATAAGGTACGCCTCCAAGCTCCATTTCAATTTCTCTTAATTCCTCCCAAGCTTTATAGACTAAATCTTTCTTATTTTTATCTCCCAAAAATATAGTTATCCACCCTGAAGTAAAACAGTGATCCACACCTAATGCACTTATAATCCAATTAAAACCATTTTCTTTAAGTTGATATTTATTTGCCAAAGCGTGAAACTTTTCAACCAGAATTGGTAATGTAGAAATTGGTCTGATATGACAAGTATTATACCAAAACCCTTCTTCAAAGAGAGATTGGACTAAATTAAACATATTTAGCCAATGAGCTTTTGATAAAAACATCCCAATTGATTTTCCACCATATTTTCTCACGATTTTCTCACAATATTCCCTTTTTATCTTTGCTATTTCCTCATCTACTTCTTCTATAATTACAGCTAAAATACAATCAAGATTTTTAAATGTTGAGCGATATGATGAAGCTAATAGATCAATTGAATTTGTATCTCCTAACATAACTGCTTCTTCAACTAAATGATTACTTTGAATTTCATGAAATGCTTTTGTAGCTTGCTCAAGGTTTGAAAATCCAAAGTCTGCATATGCAACTCCTTTCGGAACGGGGAAAATTTTCAATGTAGCGGCTGTTTTTATTCCTAAAGTACCATGATCTCCTAAAAATAAACCCGTTAAATCATTAAAGGTACAATAACGTGCAAAATTTTCTCTCATAATAGGCTCTTTATTTTTCCAATTACTTCCAGTTTTTATAATCTCCCCATTAGGTAGAACAACTTCTAATCCAATCACATTATCACAAGCACCACCATTTGCAGAAGCTCCACAACCTATGGAGTTTGCACTTAATGATCCTCCAACAGTTCCTGCGTTTCCACCATATGGTCCTCTAAATCCCAGTTTGTAACCTTTTTCTTTCAATAAATGTATAAGCTCGGACCATGTAATACCAGTTTGAACAGTTACCGTCATAATATCCTCATTTAATTCCAAGATTTTAGTCATCTTTGTAATATCAATCATTAAAGCATTATCTACTCTTGGAATTGTTGAACCACTAATAGAACTTCTTCCACCTACTGGTACAACGGGAATTTGCTTTTCCGTTGCAATTTTCATAATCTTTGAAATATGTTCAGTGGTTTCGGGTCTTACTACAATTTGAGGAAGATTACCTTCAAAAGGAGAGGCATCTTCCGAATAAGAAATGAGTATAAATTTTTCGGACGAAACATTTTCAGATCCTAAAAATGAAGATAATTCAGAACTTAATTCTTTATTTATTTCTAAAACCATATAAACCACCAATTTTTTTATGGCCAATGATTCAATTTGCCGATTTTACCCATTCCCTTAAATAATCGTTTTATTAAACCCTTAATAAAAGTTCTTCGTCTATAAAGGGCTTTTCCAAAGGTCATATATCCTTTCATTAAAGAGGGAGGACATCCCTTGACAAAAATTGCATCTTTACCTGCCTTTTGAACATTTTTTCGTTGACAATTTCCCCATAAAATTAATTGTCCTTCATAATCATCAGGTACTTCAGCATGAGCACTTAATAATAATATTTTTTGTCTATAATTTGTACCAGCATCATCTCTTAAAGCCCAAACAGGTCCAATATAATTTAACGCACACGTGCTACAAAGATGACCATGAATAACATCTACAGAATCTGGAGGGAGTTCCAAGATTTCTATTATAGCATCTTTAGTTTCAGCCTCTGTAGGTGCTTTTTCAAATTTTACTTTTACATCCTCTATTTTATCACCAATAACTTTAATCTTATTTAAATCAGCAATTCCAACACCGTTTTGTTCCGCAAGTTTAATGTGTTCAACTTCTTGAGGTGAAATACCCATGATTTCTGAACTTACGGCATCCACAGAAACCGTATTTTTTCCTAATATAATACACCCTACCTCTTTTGGTTTTCCTGTCTGCATAGGTCCAAATCCTTGCAAGCCGACTAGCCCTTCTACTAATGTCAAGGTTGGTTTGTTATATTCTAAAAGAATTTTAGATAATTCCGCTATACTTTTACCCAGACCGAATCTATGAAAAATTTTTTTACTTTCGGAGTGTAAAATTCCTTTTAGATTCTTCATTCCAATACTAACTATTGTGGATCCATGAGTTTTTAACATAGGCATATTAATTAATACTTCGGCATCTAGGATGAATTGCGAAATTTGGATCTTCCGATCAAAGAATTTTACTGATTTAAAAGGATATTTGTCAAGATTGATGAGTTTAATATTTGGATCGTTAATAATTTTTTTCAATTTCATATTTTTATAATTTTTATCTATATTATTATCAACAAATGCACTTTCAGCAACTGTAATTGACTTAGGTTTAAAAGTTTTTAAAGATTGAATAACATCAGCAATAAATTGGGGCTTTGTCACTGTCCATTTATTAACTTCTCGCGGTAACCTAGCATCCCAACATGCCAAATTTGGTTTTAGGACAATATCTTTATTTTCGAACAATTCTGGCTCATTTAGTAGTCCTAGAGCGGATTTCAGCATGTCTGGAGCATCAGTTCCCTTAATGAGAATGACCTCATTTAAATCCAAGAAATAACACCATTTGATTTTGTCTTATTTTCTTCAATTTAAACGAGAGACTGATTTAAATGATATTTATCATTGATGAAATAATTTATTTAGAAAGAATATGAATTGAAGATAAATATACAACTCTAGAAAACACAAAATCAAATCAATTAAACAAAGAAAGAAAAATAAGAAAAATAATTTTTTATTGAGTTTGAACTTTAAAATCTTTCCATAGATAATCAAATATAATTTTTCCTACTCCCCAAGCTAATAATACCCCTGCTATTTCGTCAAGGATATAGTGTTGTTTCACAAATAAAGTAGATAATACAACAGCGGCAGCTATAACACAAGTTATAATTGCCAGAACTTTTCTTATTATTGGTTTTGGCGCTTGGGGATGTTCTAATTCTATTTTCGAATATCTGTACCATGCATAGAAAATAATTACTGAAACTGCAGCATGGAGACTTGGTATACAATTAAACGAAGTATCAATGAGATAATATTCGAACATAGTACCTGCCCAAATATTTTGATAAGCCCATTGATTTAACCATAGTTCCAGCCTCCATAAAAATGTTGACACGGGAAAGAAAATGTAAATAATAATAGATATTAAATTAATAATCACTAATGACCATCCGAGCGCGTAACCCTTTTCTGAATCAAAGAATCCGAAATATGCCATTGAACTTATTACTGTTGTATAAAAAATATAGACATAAACTATTGAGAATTCAGGTATAAATGGAATTGAGTTATCTCCAAGGAAATTTAGTCGATTTCCTTCCCATACAGGATAGATACTTCCCGTCCAGTTATAAGCTATTGTATTTAAAAGAATAAAAAATATAAGCAACATTAAAATTACATTTGCTATCACATAAGTTAGCCATTTACTCCAACCACTCGATTCTCCTTTAAAAAATGCTTTTTCAATCCAATTTTGAAACTTTTCCATAATTGCACCCTAATTTCACAATACAAAATCTAATAATAATTTTTTCATAAAAAAAAGAATAAAAATTTGAGACGTTTTAGAGGTTATAATCGTTCCCAGATCGGTGAAATTCTTTCATCCTTTTCTTTTCCGAGTATAACAGGCGTAATATTAGCTATCTCACAGTAATAAATTAGTGTTTGAATATAATTTCCATGAACAGCTAATATATGATTACATGGAAAAGTAGATAAAAACTCCTCAAACTTACAATTTAATCGAGTCCATACATGAGGCCATGTTGGGTTTGTTTCATCAGCTAATTTTTTACTTTGTTCTTCTGGCAAATCTAAACTTTCGCCTAATACAATAACCATATATAGTTTATCATTATCCCATAGTCCTAATCTACAAAACGTCATTTTTCCTGGGGCGGCATCGAACTCTACACTTGCACCTCCTGCTTTAAAATACAATTCCAAAGCTGGATGGAAAGTAATTTTAGAAAAATTCTCCTTTGGATCAAAACTGCGACTCGCATAGTAACTTGAGTGGTTACCAGAATTGCAAAAATCCCACAAATCTAAATCTGGATGATATAATCTAACATCCATAAATAACGCAGGCAAACCGCCTGAGATATATTTAAGTATTTGCATTGTTATCGCAGCATAAGCATCAGCTTCGGTGGAACATACCACTGTCTCTTTTCTGCCATTCCAATCGTAAGGATCATTAGATATCATTTCAGGAACATCCCCTAAGCAAACATATTCGGTTAGTTCTCTCTGACCTTTTAGTCCGCAAAAATCAAACCCCTTTTCCTTATTTACCATTTGCATAGCTAGATATAATCTAATTTGGGTTTTTAGTGTGTCTGGAGTTAAAATTTTTCCATCATACTTTAATCTTTCCCCTAATATATCTTCAAACCACTTTAATCCTTTTTCTACCTCAGCTTCATCAACTTCTTTCATTTTTTCCAATAACCAAAGTTGATCTATTTGTCGCCCAGTAAGCCCTAGCGTTCTTATGGTTGGTGTAAGATGAAAATACCCTGTTTCCATGCCCATAGAATGACCACCATAAATACCGAATACCTCATTTTTCATGGTTGCATAAGCTTGAGAGGCTCTTATCCACGCAAAGACTTTATCTTGTGTCTTTTTATCGTTAATATCCCCTACAATTCGATGAGTACGAATACCAACTTGACGAAGTGCACCATCAGTTGCAAGTAGACCAACATTTCCAGGGAATTCACCGTTGTTATTTGATAAATTTAAAATTGGTTTATCAGTTCCAATGGTTTGAATAAAAGGCCAAACCAAAAATGGAAAATTCCAGACATTATAGCAAAGAATTACAATTTTTACATTAGCTTTTGTTAGTTCTTCCCCTATTTCTTGAGCTATTCTGACCGAGGTAATAATTTTCGAACCAACTATTATTTCTGGAGAGGTTCCATCTATATTTTTTATATTATTTTTAATTAAATCCGCCCATCTTTTTACAACGTTCATATTCAACTCATTATTAGTGCGATAAACGTGTTCTCTTTCATCATTTAACATTACTAAGCCAATAGTTGAACTTCTCATGAGCTCACCTCATAAGCTAATATTTATTTTTAATTTTTATTACTTACAAATTAAGGAAATTTTATTTGATATTTTATTTTTGCATTTTACAAAACATTTAAATAGTAGAGATCTACTATCACATTGTAGAGATCTACAAAAAAAGATCTATTAAAATAAAAAAGACAAATCTAAAAGAGGCATTATTAATGATACATAAAGGAAAAAAGATGAAATATCCGGTTAATAAACAAGTTATAAAAGATTTTGATTTTTTTGGCTTTGCTCCCAAAATGTTTAGTCATGTTGAAAAATATTTTAAGCCAAATATGAAAATATTAGACGTTGGGACAGGTAACGGTGTCGTTGCAAGATTTTTAGCTTTAAAACTTAAAAATGCATCTAATAATTCCGGAAAAGTTTTTTCTATTGATATTTCAGATAAACTACAGGAAGTAATTATGGAAATTCTTGAAGAAGAACAACTCAGCAAATATGTGGAATTACTTATTACTGATATAGAAAATAATTCGTTTGAAGACTCATCTTTTGATTTGATTGTGACAGCAAACGCATTACATCATTTTTCAAACCCAGAAAAGGCTTTAAATCAAATGTTGAGAATCCTAAAAGATGATGGAATTCTCTGTATGATTGATTGGTCTAAAAAAGCCAGATTTTTACCTCATAAGAAAGAAGATTTATTTAATTTGGAAGATTTTAAGGAAATAGCTAAATCGAAAAATATCATCGATGAATATTCGGAACGCTTATGGTGGTTTGTGGCACTAAAAAAATGATTCTTCAATAACTTATATTCTCAATAATTTTTTTTAATTTTAAAATTATATTCAGAAAAAATATTAGATAAATGGTGGAATTTGAGAATCAAACATTTATAAACTTGTTTAATATAATTAAAACCTTAACTTTGTTGTTTTAATTTTAGTTGATTAGCTCTTTCATCTAGTATTTCTTTTATAACTTGTCTATCATTATGATACCATTTTAAAGCCATCATCCAAAAAATTATTCCAGGTATGCCAAATGATAGAGTCACTACAGATGTGATTTGAAAGTTTTGGTTATTTAAAGCAAGGAGGACGCCACCTAGAAGTGGTCCGATCCCAGTTCCTAAAGTTTCGACGAATTGGTTCCAAGAAACTATTTGTCCTTGCGCTTCTGGAAGATTAATATTTTGTAGAAGCGGAGCTTGATTAACATCATAAAGCCCCATTACAGAAAATACAATAATTATGCCAATACCAAAAATCCAAATAGAAGGAAAGGTAAATAATAATAAAATATCAAGACCTTGTTGGGGATTTAAATTTGGTAAAGGAATAAAGAAAAATAAACCAAAGGTAAGAAGTGAAATAGATAAACTGAATATAATAAATTTTATCCTCCTAGGAGGGTTATTTGCTGCGAATTTGTCAGACAATTTTGCAAATACTTGACCAAGGAATGCACCAGCAATACCAAATGTTATAAGAAGAAAACTTATCATAACACCAGAGATATTATGAGGAGGTAATTCGGTATATGGTACGACTAAAGCAAAGAAAACCCCCAATATTATACAACTAAAAACCCCTTCTAGAAGGGCAGCAATATTAGTTTTACTTAACATGGTTTTTCTCATTATTTCTCTGGTCATTTGGAAATCATAAATAATTGATTCATCTTTTAGAATCTCTGATAGTTGCTCTTCTTTAGCCCCTCGTTTAGGTTCTTCAGTAAATATCCAAAAAATAATAGAAGCTATTATAGTCATCACCCCAGTAAACCTTAAAAATTCCCTCCAAAATCCTGTTTGAAATGCAAATGCGCTAACTAGAAACCCTAGAAATTGAAAAACGGCCCAAATTATACCTAATATTCCGAAAAATTGAGATCTTTGATTTTTTCTAAGCACATCATTTGACAAAGAAACTTGTGCTGGTCGGTTTCCTCCACCGAAAAATGAACTAATAGTCATAAATGTTAAAAAATATCCCCAAGTTTCGTATCCTAAACCTTCTTGGGCAAAACTTATGAAGATTCTCGTTGATCCGATAATTATTGATATTACGGCTAAGATAATCTTACGTGAACCTCGATCAATGAATTTACCAAGTAATATACCAGAAACTGCGGCAGTCAAAGAAGTAACTGTCATGATTAACCCCATTTCAACTGCATGAAAGTTCTGATATGGCCAAAATAAATTAGATAAGGGGACGATATTAATCCAAAATATTGATCTGCTAAAGACTTGAAAGGAAACCATTATGAAAAAAGCCCAGAATTTTTTGGCAATTGAACTTTCTGATTTGTTATTTTGTTCTTTTTTCATTAAAATGCACATTTAACTAAAAACTATAATTATGATTGTTTAATGAAAAATTGAATACAATTTATTTAAAAAAATTGTATAAGTAGTGCAACAGTTTTAGAGATTAAAAATCGAGAATTAAAAGATTTAAATTATGGAAAAAAAAGGAAAATGTTATAAATTTACTCATATAATATAATTTTACCATTAAAAACTATATTAAATAAAAAAATAGTGATTAAAAATGGCAGTTGATAGAGAACAAGCAGAAAAAGTAATTTTAATAATTTGGTTAATCGGTTTGATATTTTTATGGGTTACTTATCCATTCTTACCTGGTGAATTTTGGTTTTGGTTCTATCTAGCCATAGGCTGGTCTATAGCAGGCGGTATTTTAGCATTAATCTTGATTTTAACTAGACCAAAGTGAATGGAAAATAGCATTTTCTTTATTTTTTTATTTTTACACAAAGAATAATCTGGAATATTTGCACATTTGTAGCTCATATTTGAACTATTCAACAATCAAATACATTGTCGGATCTTCTTTTTGAACTTCTATTGGTCTTCTAAATCTTAAGATAAATGGATGGATTCCTTGTGGATAGTTGCTAAAAGTTGGGATGTATGATTCAGTTTCTTTAGAAATACCTAATTTATAACCACTTGTCTTAACTGGTGCAAATAATGCAGTTCCCATCGGAGTAATTATATATAATGAAACGCCTTCAAGACATCGACGATTATAGTCCCATTTTGAAACCTTAATATATAATTTTTCCAAAGCTCGTTGTGACCAGCTCCCAACCTTTTCAAAAGTTTCCCAAGATATGGGCCAATTATTTCCAAGATTATTTGGATATTCTAAATTATCCGGCATTATTAATTCATGAGTCCACATTCCAATTGATGTAATATGATTAGAAAAATCGGATGGGTCTGTGAACATCGTACCCCAATCATTAAATAACACAGAATTCATATCTTTCAAAGTATAAGCCAAGACTAAATTTTGAAGGGGACATCGGCTAATTTTATTAAGCGCAAATTGGAAATCTTTGAAAATTAATAGTTCTCCTGTATCTAATTTATAAGGACCGTGGTCAAGAATACCTGCTCTGCACTCACATTTATCTAAAAAACCATAATTGGATATATTAGCAATAATTCTCTTAAATCCTTTAATCTGCTTTTTATTTACTTCAAACATTTCCCCTCTAAACCGTTCTACTAATTTTTTATCAAGAAAACGCAAATTCTTATCTTTACTATGATCTACTAATAGTAAATGGTCATTTCTGTAATGTGGGTTTAAATTTCTAAAAAAGTCTAGAATGAATTTAGTTTCTTCCTTCTTTTCTTCAGGCTCCTTTTCAGGTCCTCCCCAATCATGGATCCATTGCCCGCGACCATGAAGATAAAGCATTGCGAAAGATTGAAAGGCAAGCCCATTTAAACTGCTACCAACAGTTTTACATTTTAAACCAATATCTCGAGGATCTAATCCCCCATTTTCAACGGCGTTCTTAACAATATTATATTGATATGACTGCCCGTAGAGTTGATGACAAGCAATACCAATATAGGTAGAAACAGGGAAAAGTTGACTTTCAATTATATCTCTACCTTCTAAATTCTTTCGTACATTTTCATCCATTATTTTAATTAATTCATTAGCTTCTTCAGTAGAAATGTTACTCTGCCAAACCATTAAATCACTCAAATAATACTATTATTTATAACGTGTTGATTTCAAGTACTCTGATATTCCGTAACCTTTTTTGCCATCCATTTCAAATTCCACAATTTGTTCGTGAACTTCTGCATATCCTTGGTCAGTTTGACGTTGTAAATGAAACGACGTCCATGTATGTGATATTATTGTGAGTTGCCGAGTCGGAGTTGTGATCTTGAATGTAGAAGATTTTGGAACAGAGGCTTTTCCTTCATATCCATATTCAGTTTCTATGTCTAAATCGATTATTTGTTCGTGTCCTTTGGCAGTAGAGATGAATCCTTGTTTAATAATTTTACCAATAACTTCCACTCTTGAAGAATTGATGGTGCAATCGTCAAACTGACAGGCTATCCAGTTCCATTTATCAATTTTAATCCAGTCTCTCATACCCCAAGAATGATCACGATGTCCATAACAATTAATCTGTCGCTCTTCTTTAATTTGACCTTTTTCTTTTAGTTTTACAACACCTGTAGCGTTCATACCTTGTTCATAGTGTCTTGATGCAGCAATTTTCAGAATTTCCATACCATATTTCTTCAATGTTTCCATAGGGTCTTCTTGACTCCCATAAACATAAGGTGAGAAACGCTCTTTATACAAAATATCAGCTTCATATTTATCACCGTTAAACAAAATACGCCATTTTTTCAAGGGTTCCAAACACTCATATTTCAATTTATCATCCCCATAAATTTCATCACTTTGAAACCCTTCAACCTTTAAAGCATTGAAATATTCTACTTTTTTTCCATCTACCACGAGAAGAAGCATGACATCCAGTTCTTTTTCTCCCAATCTAAATCCAACACGAGTAACCAGATGAACATTAGCATTAAAATCCATAAAATTAAAGTACCAACTCTCATTATGGTATTGAGGGTATTTCCTTAAAATATGCTTGAATTCATCCTTCTCTGTAATAGTAAAATATTTTCGAGATCTTTTACTTTTCATATTCTCACATTCTTCTTTTTTTAGGAATCTTACATTATCCTATCTAATTGTTTATATAAATCATTATTGATGATAGAATACTATTTTTGAACCTGACCTATATCTTTTATCATTAAGTTGAGCACCAATTCCAATTTTAAAAATTTATATAAGGAAATTAATGGAATCTTTAACGTCGAAAAATAAAAAATAGCTACCCTTTCTTTTTAAAGGATTGATGGTTTTTGACCAAAAAAGATATTAAAAATCAGCTGAACTGTTGTAAAAAGCCCAATTTAGAAACCATTAAAGCGATTTATGAATCCAATCATGATTTAGAAACACTTCAAAAATGTAAAAATTGTGGAAGTTATTGGTTTTATCGATATCATGAATATAAGGATGATTGGACTGTTTGGTATTCTCTTCTAACTCAAGTTGAAGGGAAAAAAATTCTGGACGCAAAAGATAAGCCAGATTTATCCTTTTTAAACGATAAACTTAGTATTATGGAAGATTCAGAAGGTGTTAAACAAGTTAAGGGACAACCAACTCATCCATGGAGTTAAGTTACCAAAATATATAATTTAATAACAAAGAAATTATAAGAAAGTTAAGTCGGAGGTAGAATATTTGTCAGTAGAATATAATGGAACTGTACGGTCCATAGTAACTCGTAAGAATTTAAAACAGCTTGATCTTTCTGATTTGGGAATTTATGATATTACAGATATTAAGAATTTAGAAAATCTAACGGAACTTCAAGTATTATATTTGGGAAGAAATGAAATTTCAGAAATAAAAAATCTAGAAAATCTAATTAATCTCCAACAGTTAGTCCTTAATGCAAATCAAATTTCAAAAATCGAGAATTTAGAGAATTTAACACAACTTCAAGAATTATATCTTGATTATAACCAGATTTCAGAAATAGAGAATCTAGAAAATCTATCTCAACTACAAAAATTAGAACTTAGTAATAATCAAATTTCAGAAATAAAGAATTTAGATAATCTTTCACAATTAAAGTCACTATATCTTCTTGATAATGAAATTTCAGAGATTAGGAATTTAGATAACCTCACAAAACTTGAATTTATAAATCTAGGTAATAATCAAATTTCAGAATTAAAGAATTTAGAAAATTTAAAACAACTCAGTGCGTTATATCTGTATGGAAATCAGATTTCAGAAATAAAGAATTTAGATAATCTCATTCAACTTCTAATTCTATATCTTGATTTTAATAAAATTTCAGAAATTAAGAATATAGAAAATCTGACTAAACTCAAAGGCTTATATCTTCATTCAAATGCTGTTTCAGAAATTAGCAATTTAGATCATTTGAAACAACTCACTTCATTATTTTTAGGTGATAATAACATTTCAGAAATTAAGAATTTAGAGAATCTGACCCAGCTCCAAGATTTAGCTCTTGGAGGTCAAATTTCAGAAATAAGGAATTTAGAGAGACTTAAACTTTTAGAAGGTTTAAATCTCAGTGGAAACCAAATTTCAGAAATTAAGAATTTAGATAAGCTTACAAAACTCCAGAGTTTAGATCTTTGTGGAAATCAAATTTCAGAAATTAAGAATTTAGATAAGCTTACAAAACTCCAGACATTAGAACTTGGTGGAAACCAGATTTCAGAAATAAAGAACTTAAAAAATTTAAGAAAACTTCAGAGCTTAAATCTTAAAGAAAATCAGATTTCAAAAATCGAGAATTTAGAAAATTTAACACAATTACAAGAATTATTGCTTGACCAAAATCAGATTAAAAAAATTGAGGGGTTAGAAAAACTCTCCAAATTAAACCATTTAAGCCTTGACTCGTCCATATTACTAGAAGATGATGTTAAAATATATGATAGAGGAATTAAAGCAGTAATTGGGCATTGTAAATATCAAAATCTCCTTGAACAACTAGAATCAATTCAACAACAGATTAATACGGGCGGACTTAAACTAGCAGATTTACAAAAACTAAAAAAGAAGGCTGAAGAGATAAACAAGAAATTGAGACGTATTAAAAAATAAAATATAGTTTAAGAAATTATCCATGAATTTTCGTTAATAACCATGCCATATTTTTTCCAAGATCTTTCATAGTAGTTTTTCCTTCGGAATCTTTTTGTACATCACCAGGATTTAGCCCTATTCCCATATTCCAATAACTTGAACCAACTATAATCATATTACTAATTCCAAAGAGCATATTGATAGAGTTCCAAACACGACAAGCTCCTTGTCTTCGTACTGCGATAACAGCTGCTCCTAATTTTCTTTTAAATTTATTTCCATTAGCCATCTGTACGAATCCCGATCTCTCTATTAAACATTTAGCTTTTCCTGTCACGTCACCGTAATAAACAGGTGATCCTATTATTATTGCATCTGCTTCAATCATTTTTGCATATACATCATTAAGGTCATCATTTTGGGCACATTTATCGTTTCGGTTTGCCATACATTTAAAACAAGCAATACAAGGGTTTATTTTTTTTCCAGCTAATTGAATCATTTCGGTTTCAATGTTTTCATTTTCTTTCTTTATTGCCTTAAAAACCATTTCAATTAATTGGGCAGTATTTCCCTCAGGACGAGGAGATCCATTAATAGCTAAAACTTTCATATTATCAATCCTTCTAATTTGCAGATTATTTAATTGTTAATTAAGTTTATTTTTAATTTAATTTTTACTCTAATAGTAAGTTTAAAAATAAGCTATAAGCATAATAGCAAAATTATTCCAATATTTCGTAAAGCACTTTTCCTTGCGCAGTTTTCGGAATTGGAATTTTCAATAAATTAGCTATTGTCGGAGCTATATCGATTAAATTTGCTGGATCTTTTAATTCATAACCTTTTTTTATCCCTGGTCCATTAATTATAAGAGGAACACTAATAGAATAATTTCCAAGTGTAGCATCAGGAAGATAATAAGCATGAGCAGCATAATTTACTACTGCATTATAGGCTTCTGGTTTAACTAAAAGATCAGGCGGTTGTTCAGCCGCATTAAGTTGTTCCATTCTAGCATCGAATAACATATATGGGGGGTTAAGAAAATAAACCACGTCACCTACTTTTTCTCCATTCTGCCCTAGATGATCAGCTTCTTCTTTTCGAAGTGCAAGGTGAACGATTTTATTTCCTGTTTCAGGATCCCTCATTTGATACAGCGTCTGAATTATCTTATCTCTCACTGATTCATATTCTGAAGGACTTACAATTCCATGAGGATCTCTCCCCTTAAGATTGACCCATATATATGAAGGCTCTAAATAAGGAAATGCAACTGTATTTTTCCAATCAACAACAAATTTTTGATCATTTTTATTCCATTTATAAGTTAAAAGATTTGATCTAACGAAAGCTAATGGAATATTCACAACTCTCCAAGCGGGAAGTGCGCCATGGTCTGATAAAAAAATGACAATTGTCTCTTTATCAACACAATTTTTCAATAGATCTCCAACAAGATCATCAATTATATGGTAAGCGGTTTGTACATGTTCCCAAGCTCTTTCAGCAGCTTTTTCAGTAAAAAAAGGAGATTTTTCATAAAGTTGAGCAAGAGTTCTATGGTTGACACTATCAAGGATATGGATATGAAAGATACATAAATCCCAGTCTAATTTTTTCTTAGAATACTCTATAGCTCGCGTGAGAGTATATGTTTCTCTCCCAGCATATGATAAAAATGATTTGACTTTTCCTTCTATCATGTAGTCAACTTTTTGTTGCTTCACAAAGTCGTATATATCGTAGACCATTGCATTCCTAATAATTTCTTCACCAAATTTCTCAGAAGTTGTCCAACCTTTAGTGTTATAAACACTTGTAAGTTGAAACCTTAATTGACTACCATCACGTGCTAATTCTAGTAATTGAATTTTTAAGAGACAAGGTAATATTCCATGAATTGTTGAAACATCAAAGGAGATCCAATCACTCCATCCTTCGACCTTAATATTTTGCCATTTTTCTTCAAAATTTATAGGCAAAGTTAGAGAATCAAACCCCTTTCCACTGCTATCTATTAAATAAGCATTAAATTTAATGGCTTCTTTTATATTTTCATTTTTAATCTCAATAGTAATTTGAAATAATGGAGATTTACTATCAAATTTATTCGGTTCTTCTGACCTAATGATCTGGGTAGAGGGATTTGGGGAATCTTTAGTATAAGTAAATTTATTTGGATAAGTTATTGTTCTTGGGAGTGATTCTGGAAGAGGCCAAGTAAGTAGACTCATGACACCATTTTTAAAATTACTGGGCCAACCTCCCGGATAATTCAAAACAAAAGGAGTTAGTCCATGTTTATCTGCAACATCCCAAATATACTCAGCACCACAATGACGTGAGAGTGAAGACCTTGATCTAATCTTGAGACCATAGTCAAATGGTTCACCTGGAATATGTAAATAAAAACTGGTTGCTCCATGAACAGCAGTGGTAGCCCCAGTGGCTATAGTGGTCCAGTTTGTAGGAGTATCACATGGTGGACATGAAAGTCCTTCTCCTATTACTCCACCTTCAACTAACTTACTAATATTAGGTAAGGATCCTTCTCCAATAAATTTTCTAATTAAATAAGGTATTGCTTGATCTACTCCAATTAATAAAACCTTGTTAGAAGTCAACTTTTTTACCGTGAAACCCATCCACCATCTACTAAAATATCTGCTCCGGTCATATACGATGAATCCTCACTTGCTAGAAATAAAATAACTTTCGCAACTTCCATAGGATCTGCCCAACGTCCCATGACACCCTCTTCTTCAAACTCCTTTTTAACAACTTCAAAATCTACGCCCCTTTCGCGAGCATTTTTTGCAACATCACTTCTTAGCATTGGAGTGTCTGTGGCACCAGGACTAACAGAATTAACGCGAACATTAAATGGTGCTAAGTCTAATGCCAAGGCTCTGGTCATCCCGAGAACTCCTGCTTTTGTAGAACAATAATTGGCATGATTAACTTGTCCAATATGTCCTGCCACAGATGCAAGATTTACTATTACACCAGATTTTTGTTTTTTAAAAGTTGGTATAGTATATTTACAGCAAAAAAAGGTTCCCTTTAAATTAACATTAATAAGTAAATCATAATCTTCTTCATTGAATTCTTCTGGCAGCCCTACGCGTACAACTCCTGCATTATTGATCAATAGATCTATACGTCCATATTTTTTCAATATTTGTTCAATAGCATCAGCTACAGCGCTAGATTTAGAAACATCAAGATTAATAAATTCAGCTTTTGCGCTTGGAACTTCATTTTTAATTAAATTGACTGTTTCTTCTCCACCCTTTTGATCTATATCTGCAAGTATTTGAATAGCACCCTCTTTTGCAAATAAGATGGCAGTTGCACGTCCAATACCTGAAGAAGCACCTGTCAAAAGAGTAATTTTATCTTTTAATTTCATAATTTTTACTCCTAATCAAATATCTTAATCATTTATATTTAATTTTTTCAAGATAGATTATCTGATTTGAACTTTTAATTGTCTATCTAGGACTTATTTAAATCCAAAATCTTCTTTATCCATGAACATTCTATTTGAAAATACTAAAAATCAAATTTTTCATTTTTTCAGTTTCAAATAAACCAACATTACCTCTCCAATTCTCAAGTTCCTTTTTATAAGTTGATTCAAACATATCAATAAATTTGATTAATTTCTCATGAATTAAAGGTGTTTGCTCAGCTACGAATAATACTCCAAAAACATGTTTTCCATGTTTAAATAATAAAATTAAATCCCCAAAATCTACTGTATTTACAGTCTTACCCAAAACATAAGAATCCTCCAGACCGTAAGCTATTGAATAAATAAAACCACCTAATAAAAGTTTTTTTGAAGAAAAGGTTTCAGAATATTGACCTTTCTTAAAGTCAATATCATATATCAATTGTCCATTATTTCTAATCAAGTAGAGAGATTTAACACTAAAGTAAGCAGTTATTGATTCAATATAATCTGGGAATATAATAGTGAAAGAAGCTGCAAAAACCAAGATAAATGCAACAAAAAATAAGTCAACTGTAAATAATTCTACAGTATTTGGGGAAGTAAAGTAAATTCCAATAATTAAAAATCTTTCTACTATAATTGTACAAAAAATAAAACAAAATTGAGCAAATACTATTAATAACCGCTTATTTTTGATTTCTTTTAAAAAATTGATGGTAAGGTAAATTAGATAGATGGCAAAAAAAATAACAAAAAAGAAAATAATAAGATATTGAGTTTGGTCGGTTTGATAGGTATAAAATCCAATCTCATTGGGTGAAATTTCATAAATACCAAACATATTTACTAGGAAAAAAAATCCTGATAAAAATACATAAAAAAATACTATTGTGTATATTAAAAATTCTTTTTTTAATTCATGACCACTCAATTTATTTATAACAACGACCATTTGAAATGTTATAGGGACACTAAGATAAATAAGGGCTATTTTTACAATATAATTAAATTTATCCATAAATTCTGGAACAAAACCTATAAGATGAATTGTGAGTATCCTATAACAATCAAAAACAATCCCATATCCAACACTAAATAAAAATAACATTAAATATTGATTGATCTGGGTAATATGCTTTAAATTCTGTATAAAACTATTTATAATAATTATTGAATAGGAAATTAAAATCGTAATGGTTAAGCTTAAGATAAATATATTCAAATACAAACACCATAAAATGTTAAATTGTCCCAATTCAATAATTTTTTAAATAACGAATCTCCTTATGACCAGATTTCTCATAAAATAACCTATCAAATTTTAATATTAATTTTATAATTTATTTAATTTTACAATCAATTTAAAAAAAATTCAAATTCCTTATTCAATAAAATTTAGAATGTGAATAACCATGAAACCCCCAATTTGTGAAATATGTGATAAGAGAATGGACGAATTTGACGATTGTGGACTAGTATATTTCAAAAAGCGACCAAGTGATCTTGAGTGGGACAAGAAGGCAGAACAACCAGGTTTTGTAGGCCATCCACCGTACGCTGCATGGTTTTGCAAAGAGCACTACGAAGAGGCAAAAAAATTTGAACATTTAACAATTTCAGAAGCACTGCAAAAGATAAAAGAGAAAACTTAAATTATTAAATATCCTTCTCAAATAATACTTTTTCTTCAAATCCTAATTTTTTATAAAATCTAATTGCTTTCTTATTCTCAAGCTCTGTACTAACTTCAATTTCACAACAGCCAAGTTTCTTACATTGTTCAATAACCCCTTCTACCAGATATTGACCAATCCCTTTATTTTGATAATCTTGACTAACAATCAGCTCATCAATTAATCCAGATAAACCCGAATGTAGGAGTGTTTTCCGGATTATAAAGGTAATAAAACCTACTACCCTGTTATCAATTTCAGCAATTAAAAATTTGGAATTTGAATCCTTTAACATATCTTTAAAATTATTAATAGCTATGTCTTTCTCAATGCCTTCCTTGTTGTTTAGAGAAGCAATAAGTTCATTTATTAAATTTTCAACAAATAGTAGGTCTTTTTCTACTGCATTTCTAATTACTATGTTATTCATACAAATCAACAAATTATTTTAAATTTCTAATTCCATGATATAACTTGAAATTTTGAACTTGAATTTTTCATATAATTTTATGGCAGTTTCGTTCCGTTTTTGGACAGTTAATCTAATTAGACCTCCTCCCTCCTTTTTTATATAATTTAAACTCTCTTCCAGTAATTTTTCACCTATTTTTCTATTTCTCCATTTCTCATTAACTGCAATCGGTCCGAAATACCAATGGCCTTTTAATATAAAACTCGCGAAACCAACTATTTCATCCTTTTCTAAAGCTACTAAAATATCCCCAGGAATATTTAGTTTCGTGAATCTTTTAACATCTTTTTTGAATTTATTAGTAGTATATTCAATATTATCTGTTTTATCTTTAAAATTTTCAATATAAATATTAATTATTTCATCTAATTCTTCCATTTTAAAAGCTCGAATGGTAACCATATTCATTCAACTCGAAAATCAGATATGTTTAAAATATTGACTCCAATCGATAGATTTGACTGTGGAATGAAGCATATGGTCATCATCCACAAGATGATAAGTTAAATTAGTAAAAAGCTCCTCGGCACGTTTACGAGTGGCTTCAATTGAAACTATCTGATCATTTTTACCATGATAAAGGACCACAGGAATATTTATAGACTTACAAGATTGGAGTTTTGAATGAGTCAATACTGGTGCAAGAAGAATTAGCCGATCTACGCTATCAGGATTTTCACATGTATAAAGTGTACCCATAAATCCCCCATAACTCGAACCTATAATGATCCAATGCTTTTTTTCACTTAGAATATTCTTTAATTGGTTTATTTTTTCTTCTTCAGTTCCTACAAAATCTGGTGTAAGACAAGTGGGTAAGATACTTCGAAAGAAATTCCCCTTAAATCCTTGTCCTGAGGAAATTAGACCATGTACAAAAATTACATTTAGCATATGGTATTATTACAATTAAATTATTTAAAAAATGGATTAATTAAAAATCAATTATTATATCTTATTGGTATTTGTTATTCATACAATTTTACTTTTGATGAGGAAAAATTCATGGATATTGTAAAATTTGGTATAATTGGATGTGGAATGGCGGCGAGGTTTCATATTTTAGGAATGAGAAATGTTTCTAATCCCCCTTTGAAATTTGTAGCTGCCCATGATATTAATGAGAAAATATTAACCCGATTTTCAAAAGCACATAAATTAACTCCTTATAATAAATTAGAAGATTTGCTTCAAAGTGATATTGACGCTGTGTTGATATTACTTCCACATTATTTGCATGCCAGAGTAACTAAAGCAGCTGCGGAAGCTGGGAAACATGTATTGTGTGAAAAGCCCATGGCACCTACACTTGAAGAATGTGATGAAATGATAACAGTTACAAAAAAAGCTGGTGTAGAATTCATGATTGCAGAAAATCACCGTTTTCTCCCTGCTCACCTGTATATAAAAGATTTACTAGAGCGGGATTTTATTGGAGATGTTTTTCTCATTAATACTTATGAAGGTGCATATGACGATCCCGAACATTTCCTCAATCCCGATATTTGGCATTTTACTTACGATAAGGGGGGCGGTGGAGTCTTAGCGGATCAGGGAGCTCATAAATTTGCTTTATTAAATTGGTTACTTGATGATACAGTTGAATCAGCACAGGCATGGTGTGCAAAGACATTAAATAGTCCTCCAAATAAAGGTGAAGATAATGCAATAATTTTTTTACGATTTAGAAAAGGTGCTATTGCAGAAATTACAGTTTCAACAAGTGCTATCCATACACCATATAATTCAACAGAATTACATGGAACTAAAGGTTCTATAATCGAAAATCACCAATGGGAGAATCCAGTTAAGATATTTTCATCACATAAGGAAGCAGAGACAAAAGGTTTTTTTTACGGACCAAAAGAACCTCCAGAACATGGTCCATTTCCAAAATATTACATAATATCTGCTCGAAATGAAGATTCACATTTTGCCGAATGTGTATTAAACAATAAAAAACCAGAATTTACTCCTGAAAATGCCAAAGAAGCAGTCGCTTCAATACTACTTGCTTATCTTTCAGTTAAAAAAGGTACTATGACTAAAATGGATGAATTAAAAAAAATGGCCAAAATGGAAGGAACTAAAAGCATTTTAAATGGTTTAGAAGAATTTATGCAAAAGAATTATGAAAATTTGAATTGGTAAGGGATTAAGAATTTATGAATAAACGCTATTCTTTCATCTGTGCTCACCCAGACGATCTGGAAATGATGGTAGGAGCTTTTATTCGACACGCTGTGAATAAAGGTAATGATGTAGAAATAGCTTCTATGACAAAGGGAGAATGGGGAACATTAATTCCAGAATTAAAAGGGGAAAAATTAGCAAAAATTCGTGAGCGAGAACTTCAAAATGCTGCCAAGTTACATGGAATCCCCAAAAATAAAGTAAAATTTCTAGGGCTTATTGATGGAAATGTAACAGTTCCAAAAGCCATAAAAGTTCTTCGAAAATATTTCAAAGATCGCAAACCTGATGTAATTTTTGTTCCTGAATATAATTTTTCTACTTATGTTCATGAAGATCATTTAAATACGGGGAAAGCCGCTTGCATACTTCTTAAAAAGGAGTTCGAATCCCAAAGACCGCTCATGTTTACATATCATTCATATAAAAATAATGTTTTTTTACGCACAAATATGCGTTCTACAGGAAAAGCCCTTGCAGAACATAAAACTCAATTTCAAGTCATTGGTTTTTTATTACCCTTTCGATATTTAATTGATTTATATCATGGGTTTCATTACCACCGACTCATGTTCATGGAGGCATGTCGTCAAGTTTTTTTCAATAAAAAGATAAAAGTCACACTTTGGGATAGAATTCTTCATGCAGCTTTTAACCTCGGTAAATTTGTCTTTAAAGCTTGGAAACCAGAAAATATTTAATTTTATGAGATATTGAATTAAGGGCATTTTAAGAGTAAATGATGATTTTAAAACATTGTTAGTCAAGCATAAGAGTTGATATTTTACCATTTTTAATAGTAAATAAAGCACCTTTAGGTCCTACATTGCAAACCATAGAAGAGCCGATATATGCGATTTTTTGAACTTCTTCATGAACATGACCACAAATTACTAACAAAGGTTGGATTTTAGCAACTAAGTCTCTATATTCTGCAACACCAATATTTCTTCCATCATTACATAGATCAACAGTCTCAAATGGTGGAACATGAGAAATAATAATTAAATTTTCATTCTTTGGAACATTTTTTGAAATAATTCCATGTATCTCCGGGATATCCCGTTTAACATCAAATTCATCTCCTCCCAATCCAATAAAATGAATTCCATTAAAAACCTTGATCTTTAGATGAATGTTTATCGCATTCTTAAGTTCAGTATTAGGATTCAGTTGTTCTTCAGAATTACCCCAAACAAATAATATAGGGGAATATTCCAGATTTTGAATCCTATTTTCAAGAAGTTTGATAGACCCACGATCTTGCAAGTCTCCACATAATAAGAGAAGATCTGGTTTATATTGTTCTAGCTTTTTCTTTACATCGATATAATGATCTTTAAGGCCAAATAAACCATGAAAATCAGAAAAAGTTAAAATTTTCATACTTAACTCAATTTTATTTAATTTTTTCAAGTTCTGCCTGTCTTTTTGCAAGTGTATACGAACTAATAAGAACTAGTCCTATTCCGACTGTTAAAAATATAATTGAAAGTAAATTAGGAATGGGTAGTAGATATACAATAATAAAATAAAATGGGGGCACTATTTGGATAGGAACTTGTTGAATTGGAACCATATGGCTTGCTTTGGCAACCCTGAATGCCTCTTGGATTTTGGCAATACCTAACATATTCACTAAAACCAAAATAATACTAGCAGTGGTAAATATTAACAATTCATCTAGAATAAATCTGCCACTTAGCACATGAGCAATCGTACCTAAAAGTGGGCTTATCCAAAAATTTGAGAGTGCGAACATAGTTCCAGAAAGATTTGCCAAAAAAATTCCCTTATATATTCCTTTTCTTTGTAAAAGCTCACAAATTAATGCAAATAAAAATAAGATAATGGTAAAGATTGTAATCCTAATAATTAAATCGATATTTAGAAAGTCTATTAAAGCAATTTTTATATCCATTCCACTAAATCCAATAAAAGCAATGGCTCCAATCATTAAAAAAATTCCAATTATTTCAGAAACTTCTAGTTCTTCTCCTAAAATTTTAATAGACCCTATTGCTAGTACTATTAAACCAGCAGCCATAAGACCAGGAATTAATGTCGGACCAATGTAGAGCTGTGCAAGCATAAAGAGTGCAGCTCCAACCCCCATTCCTGAAATTAATCCTAATAACCATATTGGATTTTTAATTAGGCTTCTCATTAATTTCGCCTCATCTGGAACTTTATTTACAACTATTTTTTGTAAGACTGCTCCTATATTGGAAAAAATGCCTGATAATATCGCCAAAAAAACTCCTATCCAATAATCCATTAAATTTTTACCGAAAATTTCAGATAAAGTCTCAATAATTGCTTCTGCTAAATTTATCATTTATACGCATCCATTTCTTTTTCTTATCCTAAAAAGAAATTAAATACTTAAGAAGTGAGATTCAAATTTCTCCTTTAAAACCGCTGTTTATACCAAATGAATTATTTACCCTTAAATTTTCCTTGCCTTTTTTGAAAGAAAGCTGAAACTCCTTCGTTAAAATCTCTAGTTCCATGAGTAAGCAGAAGTTGGTCACCATCCATATGCATAATCGATTGATCTAATGCCGAAACAACATTATTAATACTTTTTTTAATCATTTGGGCAGGTATTGGTGGCATTGCAGCATATTTCTTGGCAATTTCAATCGCTCGCTCTAATAAATTATTCTTAGGAACCACTTCGCTTAAAAATCCCCATTTCAATAGCGTTTGTGCATCGTTATTATTTCCAAGAATTATCATTTCTTTTGCATATGTAGGACCGATTAAATGAACTACTAATGGTAGACTGACCCAGCTTAGGCTCATACCTAACCTACTTTCTGGAAATCCTACAGAGCAATCTTCTGTACCAATTCGAAAATCTAGTGCAGTGACAATACATGCAGCTCCCCCAAGAGCAAATCCATTTATTGCTGCAATTGTGATCTGGTCCATCTCATAGAGACAACGAACCATTTTTGGACCAAAATAATAATCCCGTTGTCTACCAAGAAGTGTTTTCGGAGTTTGCGGTTCTTTTAAATCTACACCAACGCTAAAATTCTTACCTGCGCCCGTGAAAATTACTACACGAGTCTCTGTATCTTCATGGAACTCCTCTGTGACTTTAATAATCTCCTTCCTAAGAGTACTATTAAGTGCATTCAGTTTATCTGGACGATTTAAGGTTACAATGGCTATGTGGTCATCTCTTCGTTCGATAAGGATATTTTCATATTTCATAGCTTTAGCTTTAGATTAAAATTTATAAATTTTTGTGAAAAGGTTAAAAAATAAGATAATATTGGGGGTTTTTTTTCCTTTTACCATCGTTTTTTAATACCAGAATATATTCTAGCAATTATACAAATTCGGTATTGATTCCTATACCTTTTGAAATAATATGAGAGGATGTAGCTTTTATATTTTTGGGTGTTTGATGGTCTATGTCTAGATATATTCCAGCACAAGTTTCCTCAACTGTCATCCCTAAAGAATCAGGGGTTATCCAGTCTCCTTTTGGAAAATCATAACTAAATTGTTCTCGTTCATAAGTTGATTTCTTTTTATAGTTTGGTAATTTACGGTCTAAGGTTTGCCAAGGATAGGGGACTCCCTCTTGTCGTGGTATCGCAACTGCATGTTCCCAAAGCTCTGGAAAATTTTCTACAACCCATTTTACACCGTCTTCTTCTAAGGCCATCAAATACATCTTGTGTTCAGTTGTAATTCCAGTTAAACCTAAGGTCCATTTGTTTCTACCAGCTAACATGAAAGCATTAAGCATTGGAGGCCAAGGGATATATCCAAAGTAATTATCTGGAAGCCCTAAGTTTTTTGCGTTGATTCCATCATGAATCCAAGCAAATTGTTCATAATTAGAAGCTTCTCCCATTAAATTGATAATTCCACTAATCCATACCATACAAATAATATAAGAACTGTCCGACCATTGAGGACTTCTCTCGTTTCTAACATCTTTAAGGACGTCAATTAACCTTTCTCCTGCTTTGAAAAGGCCTTTGGTCTTGCTGGTCATTTCTCGTAACTTTAGTCCATATTTTAAATGACGTCTTTCTAAAATTTCATCTTCTGGACCTACAAGCCACCAATCTACTGGGACTCCATCCTCACAGTGTCCATTAAGAAGACCAATAACTTCTTGGTCGATATCATTAACAACAACAAATGTCAAATCACAAGACTCACCATATATAAGCTTAAGTGATCCTTGGCTTAGATCCCCCCTAATCGGAAGAATTGGAGGAAATAAAAGGTAGGACAAAACTTTATCTGGATTTTTAAGTGACCCATCAATTACAGCTTTAGCAGTTCTGATTGATTCGTCTAACCTAAGCTTTAACAAATCATATACAAATTCTGTAGAAAATTCAGCGATAGCCTCTTCGTAATAATCTAAGCCTAATTCTTGATACATTCTCCATAGATGACGTCCAAATGGTATGAAACGCTTTGTTTTCATCGTATCTGGAATTTCTGAATATGTATGCATTTTTAATATCTCCCTCATAGAATTTTTAAAATCAAATTATTAAGATCTTAAATTTTATTGATTTGAAATTAATGACCAATTTTATTTAATTTCTATATTTATAAATCTCGTCCTTTACTTTCATGAATTATTGCATATTTGCTTTGGAAATTTTGCGAAACTGATTAATGCAATTAACATAGCAGCAAAGGCTATTCCACCAATCATTAAGATTGGACCTAATGGATTATAAGTATTGGCTATATTCCAACTTTCATCAATTATTATTCCGATCCAGAAAAAGCTCAATATTGCCCCCTCCAACCCTATAGCTCCTGAAATTGCTAGTTTTTCTAACATTTCTTGCATTGAATAATACATACTTTCCCTTCTAAGCCCCGTCCTTTTTTCTTCATCATCAATAATATCAGCAATTAGCACTGGCGAAATTATCCATATTCCTCCCATACCGATTCCTCCAAAAACTGCGAAAAAGATGCCAAAAATAATTTTTGCTAAGCCGAAAAGGATGAGGAAAAACCAAGATAAACCTAAAGGTATTGTAAAAAAAATCATTGTTAAAATGTAGGTAATTTTCTTTCCATATTTAATACTTAATTTTTCCCATAATATAATACTTGAAAATGCCCCTACAAATAGAAAGGCGGATATTATAAAAACTTCAGAGAGTTTCAGTCCTATAACGCTTACGATTAAAAATGGTAATATTGCAGAAAGGATACGGAATGCAAATTCAATAGCTGTTTTGTTAATTAGAAATAATTGATAAGGAGGATTTTGAAAAGAGATTTTTAATGCTTCTTTAAAGGAAGTTTTTTCGATTTCTTGATATTCAGGATTTTCTTTGATGGATAACAGGGGTAAAATGGTAAGCACAATAATAATAGAAAATATAATAGCTGAAAATGGATATCCGAGACCTTCATATAATATTGGAGCTACTGTAACCGAAATCACTGTAGCTAATACGGCGAATATATTACTGTACATCGATACTGATAATCTATCTTCAGAGCTAATAGCGATTTCTGGAAGAAGAGCATAAACTGGCACAACAAGAAATGTAAACATGGCATCAAAAATTGAAATTATTATTAGGACATAAATCGAGATAACGGTAGATCCTAGCCCAATGGGAGGAGTCCAAAGTAAAATATATAATATTATTAATGGAATAATTCCCATAATTATAAATGGCTTCCTTCTTCCAAAACGAGACCTATAATTATCACTTTTGGATCCAACTATTGGATTAAATATAGCATCAACAATTCTTCCAATAGCTAATGCTATCCCCATAATGAGTCCACCCGCAGCGAATCCAATAAAGGCTTGATCTAGATAAAAATATAAAATATAACTTAAAAATGTGCCATTAATTATGCTAATTCCAAAATTTCCCAGACTATAAATTAATTTAGTTCTTATACTAATTTTTTCCATTGTTCCACCCATATAAAAGAGGACAATTAGGAATTATTAATAAAAAATACTTTTTGGACCTTTTTGGATTTAATTAAGAAGAAAATATATTATGTACTATTCTCCTTCTCCTACAGGTTCTTTACCTGTGTATACACTATTGGAACTGGGGTGTGTACTGCTAACATATATGTAAACTGGTTTTTCATTTCGAAGTATATCTATATACCAACTAAATTGGTAGGCTTGTTCATGTGGGATGTAGAGCATTGCTTTTTTTATAACGGGATCGTATGAATTATTAGGGATAACGCTATCTGGATGTAAGAATTTTATAGTAAGTTCATGTTCATCATCACCAGTAATTACAATATAGGCATAAAAATCTAATTTTTTATCATCAATTGTAGAACTTAATTTTCTCCCAAGAAAAACCTCATAGCTTCTGGCTTTAAATGTATGAGTTACCATATATTTTCATCCTACTATTAATTTATAAGATTATTAATTATCAAATCTAAAGGATTTAATATTTTTTTATTTTTGATGATATTAACAATTTAATCAAAAAAAAAAAGAAAATAAGTTAAATTATTTACGTTTTCTATATATTAATACCACAATAATTAGTAACGTAACTCCTATAGCAATGCTGACAATTATTAAGGGAAGTGTCAGATCAGATTCTGGAGAAAGAGTCATAATTAGAAGGATTATATCTACTAGGCTTTCTTTGGTAGAGGTTTTATTGTTTGAATACATTATTTCTATATCTATTCCCCAGATACCATTCGTATGATCTTCCCATACAACATGCACTACTCCATTTTCGTCCGTCAATATAGTGGGATTTATACTTGTATCATCATTCCAACCAGAACTATCATCCGAAATCACTTCTATATTCGACCAACCCGTCACAGTGTATTTTGAATACATTATTTCCTGATCCGTTCCCCAAGTACCGTCAGTACTGTCTTGCCAAACTACATGTATTATCCCATCTTTATCTACAGTAATATCAGGTTGTTCACTGAGACCATCATTCCAACCCGTATTATCATCCGAAATCACTGATGCGTTTGACCAGCCAGTAGAGGTATGATTCATGTACATAATTTCTCTATCATTTCCCCATTCACCATTTGTGTCATCAAACCAAACGACGTGGACTGTTCCGTTACTATCTGTTGCTATATCAGGCCAAAAACTACTTTGATCATTCCATCCATAAATATCTGAAATCGCTGTTGCATTTGACCAACTAGTAGAAGTAGTGTAGTTTGCATACATTATTTCCCAATCCGTTCCCCATTTACCATTTGTGTCATCATACCAAACAACATGGACAGTTCCATTAATATCTGTAGCTATTTTTGGCACTAATGATTGATCATCATTCCAACCTGTATAATCATCCGATATCACAGTCGCATTCGACCAGCCAGAAGTTGTATAATTTGTATACATTATTTCTGTATCAACCCCCCATTCACCATTTGTATTATCATGCCAGACTACATGTATTACATCATTATTGTCAATTGCAATACTTGGATATTGACTACTCTCATTATTCCATAAATTTTGATCATCAGAAATGACTATCGGATTTGACCATCCAACACCAGTATTATTAATATAAAATATTTCTTGATCGTTTCCAAAGCCAATATCTGAAGAATCTTGCCAGATCACATGAATTACTCCGTTATTATCGATTGCAATATCAGGATTTTCACTAATACCCGTATTCCAATTGCTGCTATTGTCTGATATTACTGTTGCGTTTGTCCAGGCGCCGGATTCACATTTAGCATACATAATCTCTGAATCCGTTCCCCACTCGCCATCAGTGTCATCCCTCCAAACAACATGGATGACGCTATTGTTATCAATGGCAATAGAACAAGCGTAACTATTACCGTCGTTTCAATTAGTATTATCATCAGATATTACCTTTCCTTTAGACCAACCGGAACTATTTAAAGCTAAAGAACTATTTCCACAAGTCTTTAAAGGTATTTGAATGTTAGAATTGGATAAGACCAAACAGAATGTCGAAAAGAATAATATTTGTGATATTAAAATATATAATTTTAATTTACGGTTCAAATTGTAACTCTCCTTCATTTTTTTTGAAGTTACTTTAATTTTAAAATAATTATTTATAAAAGTTTATTAATTAATCTTTTTTAGAATCCATTTTTAAATTAACAATAGCACTGAGTCTTTCGAATAATAATTCTCTTCTTTTTGTTATTATGGAATTGCCAAGGATTCTTAATCTATTTTTTCTTTCTTAATTTCAGTTCTATATTCTTCATTTTAGCAAATTTATTAAGGAACTCTTTTAGAATTTTGGCTTTATTTTTTATATCTCCATCGTCTATCTTTTCATTTTTAATTTTTTGTTCTATTTCCTCCAATGACTTCTCAATATCTTCAATTGGTAATAGAGTTGCAGCAATACAAAAAAAATTCTTTGACCTTCCATCATTATAATCTTTTAATATCGTATTAAGCAGATTAATTCGCCTTTCTTGTTGTTCTATAAATGCTTTAATACCATTTTTTTTGATGAATTCAAAATTAGGCTTGACTTTTTTATAGGTTAGAAAAGAGTCATATTTTGTTGTCAAATTTTTTTCTAATTTAATACATGGAAATTCGTCACACTGAGCACAAACTTCAAGATTCTTTTTCTTTACACAACATGTTATAAATGAACATGATGGATGCTTATTGGAGAAATTAGGACCACAACATCCAGGGCATTTTGAACTACCTTCTGTGTTATATCTTGGACATAATCCACAATCAAGGCCACAACAGCCAAGGGTGGGATGATCTTTCACAGAGTGTTTACTCAAATCATTTCACGAAAAGAAGGTCTATTGATTTTTAAAATGTAAAAGAAATAATAATTTCTATTTTTTCAGCTTTTTACCACATTTAACACAAAATGTAGAATCAGATGTATTAAATTCGCCACAAATTGGACAAGGTTTTTCTATTAATAAATCAATTTTTTTTCCACATTTAGGACAAAAATTCTTTGGCTCTTTAATTACATTTCCACAATCTGGACATTTATATTGAACAGTTGGTTTTGTTATTACCACCTTCATTGGTTTAACTGGTTCTGGAATTGTTTCATTTTCAGCAGATTCAAGCGGTTCCAAACTTATTCCCTTTTCGGTTGATGGGTTCTCAAATATACTATCATCAATTGCGGCTAATGAAGATATGTCTTTGATTTCTTCTGCAATTTTTATACCTCTTGAAGTTAATGAAAGCAAGTTATTTTTAATTTCGATTAAACCTTGATCTTCCAATTCATTAATTGCACCTTGCACGTCAGCTGCTGTCGCTATTCCCCTATCTAATAGCTTAAAGGGATTTATATTTTTAGTTAAAAATACCCCTTCTAGTTTGCGATATTCTTCAGCTTCATTGGGTGTTCCGAGATACTTATTTTTCTTTTTTAATAATCTTTTTAGTGTATAAACCTTAATTTCCTTAAATATTTTAGGATTAATTCTTTCTACTGGCATGAATTTTCCTCTTATTATTAAATTTCTTATTTTATCTAAACTACATTTAACTTAAAAATTTCATTTTTGAGGCGAATAAAAAGACATAAAAAAACTTAATTTTCAAAATTAAAACATTAAAAATGTATGTTTTAATTTAGAAGGTGCATAATGAAATGGAGAATGAAAAAAAACTAATTATTACAGTTACTACAGCAAATTCTTGGATATATCCCGAATTAAAGAATTGGCCGGAAACATTAGATGATCTCATAGAAACAATTGTCCAATGTCATAAAGCCGGTGCAGCTATTGCACATATTCACCTGATTAGAGGTAAAGAAAAAGAGATAGTTCAAAGAATTCGTGAACAATGTGATATTATAATTCAGGCAGGTATGTCAAGTGATCCCATAGAAAAAAGAAAACCATTATTTGATTCAAAACCAGACATGGTCTCCATAATCTTAAATCATCATGATGAACGTTTTACAAGTGTTGAATTACATCAGCTTCATCCAAGGGAGGAGTTAGAAAAATATTGTAAAACTTGCAAGGAATATAAAATAAAACCAGAATGGGAAGTCTGGCATCATGGGTCCATTTGGAATTTAAACTATTTAATTAAGAAAAATCTAATTGATGGACCCCATTTTTTATCAGTTTTTTTTAATTGGCCTGGAGGTGCATGGAGTCCCCCCGAACCAGGAGAATATTTACACCGTATTAAATATTTTCCAAAAGATTCTTTACATACAGTAAGTATTATGGGGTCAGAGCAAGTAAAAATTGCTACATTAGCAGTCTCAATGGGTGGACATATTCGTGTCGGGACTGAAGACTACCCGTTTATTAAAGAAGGAGTTCCTGCTAAAAATAATGCAGAAATTGTTAAAAATTGGGTTTTAATCAGCGAAAAAATGGGAAGATCTGTTGCCACACCTTCAGAGGCTCGTAATATGATTGGTATTTAGGAAGTAATATGATGAAATTAAAAGGAAAAGTAGCTTTAATTACCGGAGGAACAGCCGGGATTGGTAAAGCAACAGCTATACTGTTTGCTAAGGAAGGAGCAAGAATAGCAATAAATGGAAGAAATGAAAAAAAAGGAGAAGAAACTTTAAAAGCTTTGAAAAATATGGGTGCTGAAGCAATTTTTATCCAAGGTGATGTTTCAAAGGCAATTGATGCAAAAAAAATGGTTGAAGAGATAATAAAGAAATTTAAGAAATTAGATATTTTGTTTAATAATGCAGGGATAGTGACACCAGGGACAATTGAATCTCTTACAGAAGAACAATGGGATAGAGAAATGGCAATTAATGTAAAAGGAGTATTTTTAGTTACAAAATCAGCACTTCCTGAACTTCGAAAAACTAAAGGATGTATAATTAATAACGCTTCGGTAATCGCAGTTAAAGGAGTAAAAAATAGAGCTGTTTATTCCGCTTCAAAAGGAGCAGTTTTAACTTTAACAAAAGCTATGGCTGCAGAATTTTTAGACTATGGTATTAGGGTTAATGCAATTCTACCAGGAGTGACAGATACTCCATCACTTCATGTTCGATTGTCAAAATCTCTTGATCCAGAAGCTACTAGAGCGGAATTAATTGCGCGACAGCCATTAAAACGTATGGCAAAGCCTGAGGAAATAGCTGAGGCAGTTTTATTCTTAGCTACTAATGAATTTAGCACAGGAACTGCCTTGTTTATTGATGGTGGAATGACCATATAAAATATATCTTTCAAAGGCATTTAATTCAATTTATAGTGCCACTAAGGGAATTTTGTCGGAAAATATGAAATACTCCATCAATAATATTTTTTGCCTTTTTGAAATTTTATACAAAATGTTTAAAAATAATGTTTCTTAAATTCTGATCGTAAGTTTAAAAAACCCACAGTGTAAGAAGTGAAAATATTGAGGGATTTTGTTCACCATTGTTTTGGAAAACTTTAAAACAGTGAACTGTGGAAATACTCAAACTAACAATTCTGTTTTTTATATCAAATTAAATTATTATAGTTTTAGATTTGGAGGTTTTTAAAATAAAAAAAATAAGATTCGTTATACCAAAGGGTTCACTAGAAAAAGACACCATGGATCTTCTTAAACAAGCGGGATACAGCCTAGTCGGAACAGACAGATCTTATCGTCCGCTTATTAATGATCCAGAGATTGAATTGAAAATTCTTAGACCTCAAGAAATACCTAATTTAATTGCCCAAGACGCACATGATATCGGTATTTCTGGAATCGATTGGACAGAAGAATCTGGAGTAATTGATGAAGTAGAGGACATATTGGATTTGGAATATGGAAAAGTAGAATTGGTTGTTGCAGTCCCGAGGGATTGGGACGATGTAAAGAGCTTTTCAGACTTATTGAAGAAATTTCTAAATAAAAACAAGCCCGTACGAATTTTCACAGAATTAATAGCAACAACTAAGAAATATATTATGAACAATCCTGTGTATAAACAAAAATTTCAAGATAAAGTCCCTGAAATAATCACTCCTTGGTCTAGGAATGGAGAAAATCCCCAAGTTAAAATCATCCTTTCTTTTGGAGCAACCGAAGCCAAACCACCCGAAGATGCGGAAGCTATTATTGACCTTACTGCAACTGGAAAAACCATCGAGGAAAATAAATTAAAAATTATTGATAGTTTAGTTTCCTCAACTGCACGGTTATTAGCTAACCGTAACGCCTTAAAAGATCCATGGAAAAAAGGAAAAATTCAAGATATCAAGATGATATTGAAAGGTGTTGTAGAAGCTAGAAAAAAACTACATATATTCATGAATATTAAGAATGAGAATCTACCAAAGATGCTTAAAGAACTTCCTGCTTTGAAGCGACCTACAATATCCCCTCTTTCAGGAATTGAAGGCTGGAGTGCAATTAATACTATCATACCCAAAGATACTTTTATGAAACTAATGCCGATTTTGAGAAAATATGCTCAAGGAATCGTAATACATGAACCAAGACAAATAATACCTTCTGAAGAAGAAGAATAAAATTCAATGTGTGAGTTAAGATATGTTAGAAACAATAACCATTAAGGATTTTAAAAAACAATACTTAGAGAAGGTAATTAATAGAGGCAAAGTTCAATTCGAGGACGTCTCATTTGCAGTTTCAAAGATAATCAGTGAAGTAAAACAAAGAGGTGACGCAGCACTTCTCAGTTTTACTGATAAATTTGATGGTGTTAAGTTAAGTAAGGATAAGTTAGCAGTAGATAAAGACGAAATTAAAGAAGCTTATAAAAAAATTGATTCAAATTTCCTAGATGTCATTAAGATTGCTAAAAATAATATAGCAAAATATCATCAAGCTCAATTTAGAGAGCCTTGGTTTGTTGAAACTTCAAAAGGAGTGTCAGTTGGACAAATTATGAAGCCTTATAAAAGAGTTGGGCTTTATATCCCTGGAGGAAGAGCCCCATATCCTTCTACAGTATTGATGACAGCTGTTCCAGCAAAAGTTGCAAATGTTAAGGAAATTATACTATGTACACCACCTCAAAAAAATGGCAATATAGACCCCTATATTTTAGTTGCTGCAAATGAAGTAGGAATTGATAAAATCTATAAAGTAGGTGGAGCCCAAGCAATCGCTGCAATGGCTTATGGGACTTCTTCTATTCCAAAGGTTGAAAAAATTGTTGGTCCTGGAAATATTTATGTTCAAGCAGCAAAACAAATTGTAAGTGTTGATGTTAGAATCGATTTACCAGCGGGACCAAGCGAAGTACTTATCATTTCTGATGAAAATAGTAATCCGAATTTTATTGCTGCTGATATTTTATCTCAAGCAGAACATGAACCGGGAACATTTTGTTTTCTACTAACAACATCGCCGGAAATTGTGGAAGCAACTATTTTAGAGTTGAAGAAATTAATCCCGGAGTTACCTAAAAAAGAATTTGCAAGTGAAGCATTAGAAAAAAATGGATTTTTCATCCTCGTTGAATCAATTGAGGAAGCTATACAACTGACAAATAAGATTGCGCCTGAACACTTAGAAATCCAAATTAAAAACCCTAAGTCGGTTTTAGATAAGATTGAAAATGCCGGATCAATCTTTCTTGGTGATTTTGCGCCTGTTCCATTAGGTGATTTTGCAGCAGGTTCTAACCATGTCTTACCATCTGGTGGAGCTGCGAAATATTATTCAGGTTTATCTATTATGGATTATGTTAAACTAATAGATGTTATTCAAAGTACAAAAGAAGGTTTAAATGGGCTGAAAGAATGCATTGTGAACTTTGCACAGGTCGAAGGATTTCAAGCTCACGCCCAAAGTATTTTAAAGAGGTTTGATACTGGTGAGTAAAGAAGAAGGAGAAAAAGATTTAGAAAAAAATAAGGTTGATAGATCTAGAGATGATAATAGCTTGGTTTTTAGATCAGATCAAGTTGTATCTTTGCTTGAAAAGGGAATAGAATTAGTACAATTAGGTAAAGCAGAAGAAGCTATTACTTATTTTGATCAAGTTATTGAAATTAATCCCGAAGATCCTTCTGGATGGTATAGTAAAGGTTCAGCTTTATTTAATTTAGGAAAGTTAGAAAAAGCCATATCATGTTATGATAAAGCTATTGAATTAAATCCAAAATTAAGTATCGCATGGTATATGAAAGGGAGTGTTTTATCTCAACTAAATAAATTTGAAGAAGCTATATCATGTATTGATAAAGCAATTGAAATAGATCCAAAAAATCATTTTCCATGGTTATTAAAAGCTCGTACATTAGTCGAATTAGGTAAATTAAATGATGGAATATCATGTTACGATAAAGTAATTGAAATTGATCAGAGAAATCAAGCTGCTTGGAACGATAAGGGAGTAGTATTAATTAAATTAAAGGAATACGAGGAAGCAAATAACTGTTTTAATACAGTATTAGAATTAAATCCAAATTCAGCTTTTGCCAATTATAATAAGGCTTGTGTGAGTTCTCTTCAAAATAAAAAAGATGAGGCTTTAAAACTATTAGAAATCGCGATTAAATTAGATCCGTATGCTAAAGTGCTAATGGAAACAGATTCTGATTTAGATAATATTAGAGAATCAAAAAAATTTCAAGAATTACTTAAAGATGAATGATTTAGGATTAGACTATAATGAAATCGAGGTTTAAACCAAATGAGTAGAAAGAAAGACGAAGTCGAAATGGATTCGGAAAATTCTGATAATACCAGTTCTAGAAATACTCATGTATCTTTTTCTGAGAAAGATCAAATTAAAAATTTAAATATAGAAGGATTTAATTTAATCCGAACAGGAAAAGCCGAAGATGCAATCCTAAATTTTGAAAAAATCATTGAAATCGATCCAAAGAATTCTATTGGATGGTATGGTAAAGGATCAGCTTTATTTGATTTAGGAAAATTAGATGATGCAATATTGTGTTTTGATAAAGCTGTTGAATTAGATCCATCTAATCCTGATGTTTGGTATGTAAAGGCGTCAGAATTAAAAGAATTTGGAAAATTTGAAGATGCAATATCATGTTTTGATAAAGCAATTGAAATAAATCCAGATTTGATCGATATATGGTTAGATAAAGCAAGTACATTATTCAATTGGGGAAAAATAGATGATGCTTTATTGTGTTATGATAATGCACTAGAAATTAATCCTAAGAATCAGGACACTTGGAACGAAAAGGGGATTTTATTATTAAAAATAAAGAAATACAAAGGAGCTCTAATCTGTTTTAATGAAGTATTAAAAATTAATCCCAATTCGGCTTATGCTTATTATAATAAAGCTTGCGTGGCTTCTCTTCAAAATAAGAAAGATGAGACCTTAAGACTATTAAAAATTGCGATTAAATTAGATCCCTCTGATAAAGAGTCGATTAAAACAGATTCTGATTTTGATAACATCAGAGAATCAAAAGAATTTCAAGAATTGTTTAAAGAAGAATGATTTAGGTTATAAATATGGTTAAAAAAAGAGATTATAAGAAATTGCTCAGCAAAAATTTGAAGAACTTCGAAATATATCAATCAGGTGCCTCACTCCCAGATACTATAAAAAAATTTGGGTTAGAAATTGAAGATATTATTAAAATTGACGCTAATGAAAATGTATTTATTGAGCGTTCCTGGATGCAAGAGCAATTAAAAAAATGTTTGCAAAAGATAAATCTGGCACGTTATCCGGACCCTCTTTATATAGAAACTCGGAAAAGTCTCGCACAATATTTTGGATTAGATTATAATGAAATTATCGTTGGAAATGGTTCAGATGACGTTTTTATGACGATTTTTCATACGATTATAGATAATCAAAGTGAAGTATTAGTGGCTGAACCTACATTCTCGATGTATAAATTTTTTACAGATATTTTAGGAGCGAAATATTCTTATGTCCTCCTTAATGATGACTTTACCCTAGATGTTAAGAGTTTGCTCTCTAAAGTATCAAAAAACACAAAGTTAATGATAATAGCATCGCCAAATAATCCTACTGGTAACACATTTGAAACAGATAAGATTAAATTTCTCATTGAAAACTTCGAAGGAATTTTTATTTTAGATGAGGCTTACGCTGCTTATTCTAATGTTTCTTTAATTGATTGGATACATAAATATAATAATTTAATAGTTATAAGAACATTCAGTAAATCCTTAGGATTAGCAGGTTTGCGCGTAGGAATAATGGCTCTAAATAAAGAATTAGCCGATATTCTTAGACCTATTCAAATTCCTTACAGTTTAAACGTCGTTGCACAGTATTTAGTTCCTCAACTCCTCAAAGAAAAAGAATATTTTCAGAAAAAGATTGAGGAAGTTAAAAAAGAACGTGAATGGTTATTCTCAAAGCTAACTGAAATAAAACAATTAAAAGTCTATCCGTCTAATACTAATTTTATTTTAGTAAAAGTGTTGAAAGATGGTTTAAATGCAAATAAAGTATGCGAAGAATTAATTAAAAGTGGAATAATTATTCGCGACCGAAGTAAAGTCCCCTTGCTATCCAATTGTGTTCGAATAACTGTAGGAACAAGAGAAATTAATTTAAATTTACTGGAACAATTAAAACGAATTCTTGGAGATTAATTTAAGTGAATTATTTGATTATTAAAATTCTTAAAATGTATTAATACAAAATATGAATTATAGTATTTATTTGAAAAAATTGGAGGAAATAATTATGAGAACCGCAGAAAATCATCGTAAAACTAAAGAAACGGATATAAAAATTGAAATAAATTTGGATGGAACAGGAATATATAAAAATGAATCTAAAACCTTTACCGAAGGTTATAAATTTTTATCTCATATGCTTGAAAATTTTTCTAAACATTCTTTAATCGATATAAAAATCGAAGGAGATGGAGATCTTCAACATCATATGGTTGAGGATGTTGCGATATGTTTAGCAGAGGTTCTAAAAAAAGCTCTAGGAGATAAAAAAGGAATAAAAAGATTTGGTTCTGCATTTGCTCCTATGGATGAGGTACTAGCGCGTGTTGTTGTTGATGTGAGTGGGCGTGGATATTCAAATATAGAATTGGGATTAAAAATAGAAGAAGTTGATGGGCTTCCAGTTAGTTTATTAAAACATTTCTTGACTACTTTCGTTAAAGTATCTGAAATAGCACTTCATGGAAAGGTTTTATACGGCGAAGACGATCATCATAAGATCGAAGGTTTTTTCAAAGCGCTTGCTCTAGCGTTAAGACAGGCGGTTTCCATAGATGAAAGAATAAAAGATATAATTCCAAGTACAAAAGGCACAATATAAAACATTTTTTTTCGTTTATTTAATATTTATTTTTTAATTGCTGATATATTAGTTTAATTATGCTAAATATTAATATTTTTAAGAGAGTAAATAATAAAATTTTATACCAATAGAATTATTTCAATACAAAAAAAATTATTCTTTGAGGTTTATAACATGGATGAGACAACTAGGAAGAAATTATTGAACAAAGTTTCTAGTAAAGAATCAACACAAGCAAAATTGAACAAATATAATGTAAGTATAGGAAGGTTATTATTATATTTAGTTCCCTTGACTCTAGTGGTTTTAACAGTTTTAAACATTGTTACATCGGGCAACTTGTTTGGATTATTACTCATTGTATTCATTTGTATTTTAGCTATCTATGCAGTAAATTCTTTGCTGCTTATGATGGGAGCTCTTACTACAGGACAAGCATTTCAAATGAGATTGGATTTTGAGAGACAAATTGGTAGACCTTTAGATAGTCTAAGAGGATTTAGTACAATTCAGAAAAAAATTGGAATGACTTTAAACTTATTAAAAATTATAGCACTCGTAAGTTTTGCAGCTTTGGGTATATACGCAGTTTGGATTGTACTATCCATGCAAGGAGCTCCGGCAAGCGATATTTTAAGCTATGCGGGAATAGGTTTTACTCTTGTTACAGCAGGTCTTGCTCTATTAGTAAAGAGTGTAAAGATGGATATTACTGACGTTACCGGTCTATCAGATTATTATAAGCCAAGTAATCATGATTTATTCATTGACAACTTTTTTGGAGACATATTTTATGGTTCCCTTGATCCAATCGTAAAACTGAAATGGGATGAATTTACAGATGTTCTCGCAAATAATTTAAAGCCAGAATATGTGGCAGAGATTAAATCTAAAGAAGAAACAGAGGTTCCAGTTAAATTTGCAATCGAAAAAATTCTATATTTAAGCTATTTAGAATCGCAAGGTGTTATTGATAGGGAAACGGTAACAAATGAAATTAGCGAAATTATGAACTTTGGTGAAGAATATACTTATGAACGAGGAGCTATGATTGAAGGTCGGTATTATTTCGGTGTAAGTGATTTACATAAAATATTTCTAAATATTGAAAAGCATATTCCCGCCTTTTTTGACGCAGTAGATAGATTGCAATTAGAACTGATAGATAACATCAAAATTTTGAGTGACGATCCGATTTACTTAGATGTCTGTGCAGAGGAAATGGTTGCAAAAGATGGTGAAATTAATATTATATTATTTCTATATAATAATAAACCTGCTAATGATAAATATAAGATTAAGATTTTTGCTCCTGGATTTCAACCTGAAGAACTAATTGTAGATGTTATGTGTGAAGGTAGAGGCGACTTTGAAATTCCCAAAAGTGAAATTCCGTTAACTTCAGATACAGAAACAGATGTTGTTGGTGTAATGAGTACAATGCTTAAGAACGGAGATGCGGTATGGTTAACGCTAGAACCAAGAGAAAAAGGAGAACAGACAATCCAAGTTTTCTTAATGGAACCAGATGGAACTGTTATAGAAGGCAAAACTATGACTGTAGATATTTTCACAAATTTCTTCTATTTAATTAAAAAATTAACAGGTTCAAGTTCAGTGCTCGGTGGAGTAGCAACTCCGGTACTTCGTACCGTAATGGGTGGCAATAGCGGACTTGGAGGATAATACTTTTTTTCTTTTTTTTATTACGGATCTTGAATCCCTTGCTCATTTATTAAAAATACTGCTTCGGTCTCAGGTAAACAAGGCGAATCAACTAGCCTAGCTATTCTTTTATTAGCTTTGGATTTTCTTAAATAGATTCTATAAGTGCTAGCATGTGCTAAAACGTGTCCTCCAACTGGTTGCGTCGGGTCCCCAAAGAATAGTCCTGGAGCAGCCATAACTTGATTTGTTATATATATTGCTAAATTATACGCTTCACCAAGTCGTAAAAGTTTATGAAGAAGTCTGTTTAATTTTTGTTGTCTGTCAGCTAAAGTCCCTCTACCAATGTATTCTGATCTAAAATGACTAATTATAGAATCCACAACGATAAGTTTAATGTTATGTTCTTGTAAGAAATTTGGAAGTTTATCTACTATAAGTTGTAGATGGTCGGAATTGAAAGATCTAATATAAACTACACGCTCTAACATAGTTTTAGGATCCAGATCAGGATATTTTTCAACTATTTCTAGTAAACGTTCTGGTCTAAAAGTACCTTCTGCGTCGATATACAACGCTTCAGCCCCTAGACCACCTTTTTCCCTCGGGAGTTGAACAGTAACACAAAGTTGATGGGCGATTTGTGTTTTTCCAGTTCTAAATTCCCCATAAACTTCAATTAATGTCCTTGTTTCAACACCACCACCTAACATGGCATCAATTTGTTCTGAACCACTCGTAAATTTTTCCATTGATTTTCTACGTTCTAATAATTCGGCAGCGGATTCGAAACCAATATCTAAACTGTCTCTTGCAGCAGCAATTATCTTTCCTATAGTAGCTTCTCCTATTGAAGTTATTGAGCTTATTTCGTTTGGAGAGGCTACCGCTAAAGCTTCTAAAGAACTATAACCAGCCTCCCGCAACTTTTCTGCAATTGCAGGACCTACCCCACTTAAATTTTCAATATTTATACTAGCCGAGCTTTTGGTCTCAATTTTTTTCTCTTTACTATTTTTTGTTGTAGACATAATAATCACCAAATAATTACTATTAACTTCAAAAGCATCTTATTAAAGCACACAGAGGGAGGTATTGAGAGGTATTATAAATAAAAAAATAAAAAACATAAAGTTATAGATAATAATTCTTGTATAAATAAATCAAAATATTAATAACTTTCATCATTCAAAATTAACAATGTAAATAAGTTATTACGGGATTTTGTCGGAAATTTGTTAAATTTAGATCTTTGAAAAAAAATACTTTAAAAAAATATTCGTAATTAAAATTGAATTAATATCAATTGAAGAGATCAATATTAACTATTATGATTAAAGGCGAAAATATTTGTCTAATTCAACTTTATTTGAAAATTTAAGGTCAGAGGTTATCAATACCTCAAAAGATTGTAAATTTTACCATGACATATGTGTTAAAGAAGAATATGACTTTGATCAAACGGTTAATGAGTCAAATTTAGAAGAAATTCCTTATATTAATTGGTCTTATTTTAAAGCATCTAATGGACAATTTAGTAAATTACTTCGATTTCCATTTGACAAGTTAGCCTATTGGACTTTAAGCTCCTCCACTTCTGGAGATCCTAGTTTGGTTGGTAGAGGTCCTGAAGATATAGAAGTCTTTAAAAATAACTTTAAGCGAGTTTTTGAAGAATATTCAAACATGAGCCAGATAAAACGGCTCATTTTATTTGCCCCACATATGAGATTTATGAATAGAATGCCTGGAGAGTGGGAGGGAAAGCGTGGGTTTCTTTTTTATCGTGATATTACCCAAATTTGGGAAGATTATAAGATAGATTATTTATTGAAATTTAAATTTTGGAAAACAGTTGGTTACACTATAACTCATTTTAAACCCAAAGTATTTATTGAAATAGACGGAAAATTACTTAAAAGAAGTCTTAATCAGGTAGAGAAGGAACATATTCCTGCATTAATTGCCAATTCTGCTCCTTTAATGTACAAAAATTTCATGGATTATCGAAAAAAACGTAAATCGGGCTTTAATATGGCTGAAACTTTTCGTGTTCAAACAGGAGGGGGAGGTTGGTCGGGAAAAAAAGGCCGAGTAAAACTAGATTATGAGATAAATAAAGCGGATTTTATAGAACAACTATCTGATTTTTTTAATATTCCATTCGAAAATTTTGCAGATTTATATGGTGCAACGGAAACACCTATAGCATGTGGGGGTCATTGGAGTAAAAAATATGAGGATTTTATTTTGCATCTCGATAAAAGCAATGCGCGATTCGTTATCCGCTCAATTGGCACTCTAGAAAGAATTAAAAAAACCAAAGAACCAGGAGTCCTTGAAATATTAACACCATACGGTGTACAGTCATATGCAGGAGTCGCTATTTTATTAGATGACATCATAGAAATATTAGATTTTAATAAGTGTAGTGAATGTGGTAGAGAAGGAATTATATTCAGAGTGGTTGGTAAATTAACCCCAGATATTGGAAAAGGATGTATTTCTTTTACTAATTTATTTCCTTTTGAAAAGGAAACTTAATCTTTTCTAATTTTGCCTTTGAAGATAATTGTAATATTGATTTAAACGATAATAGACTTTAGCACCTCGTGTAATAGAAGAAAATGTTGGAATTTTTAAATCATTTAAGTTCTTAATAAGATGAATTCTAGTATCCTCAATTTCTAAATTGGTTTCAATAATTCTCGGAATAATGCAAATTAATGGTTTTGTTATAAATCGTTTTATTTTTTTATAGGCTTTAACAATTTCTGTTCCATAATCAAATCTAGAGAGACCAGAAGCTCTAATTCTTTCATTAAACCAATAGAATCGTTCTGGCATTTGATAAGTAATGAGTGCGTCAATTTTTGAGTCATTACTTACATATTTGATAATTCTTCTGAAAATATCTGGAAAGAAACCCATACCTCCCATATCTACGGGATTTTTTACACTAGTATTTACATCAGGTAAGATCTTTGAGATTTTATTTTTAGTTTCCTCAGATAATTGGGGTAAATATAATCCTTCTTTCGCACAAGCATCTGTCATTTCCACCGAAGATCCTCCACCACCCACTATTATCCCGATATTTTTACCTTTAGGTAATTTATTGCCAAGCAAAAGACAACTATGCAAAACATCCCCCAATTCATCGATAGATTCAGTCAGGATAATACCAGTTTGTTTCATAATGGATCGCCAAAGATTATTATCCATAGCTAAAGCTCCAGTGTGGCTAAATGCAGCTCTTTTTCCATCTTCAGTAACTCCACCTTTCCAAACAACAACTGGCTTTTTTATAGTTACCTTTTTAATTTTTTCATAGAAATTATTCCGTTTTACATCCTCAATATATACCCCAACTGCCCTAATTTCATTATCATTTCCAAAATATTCTATAAAATCTTGAATTGTTAAGTCACATTGATTACCTATACTTACGGTTTTGTTAAACTTTATTCCTTTTCCATTTGCTAACAAAGTGAATGTTCCAGCATGACCTCCGGATTGAGAAATAAATCCAACATTACCGATATCTCCTACCTCTTGTCCCGGCATAAAAGCTAATCTACTTTTATTACAGTGGATACCTAGACAATTTGGACCAATTAGTCTTATTTTACCCTTTTTAGCTATCTCTACTATTTCATCTTCCAATTTTTTATTACCCACTTCACTAAATCCTGAACTAAATATAACAGCATATTTTACCTTTCCAGAACATTGTTTTAATATCTCAGGACATTTTCTCGCAGGAACAGCTATAATTGCTAAATCAATTAGTTCAGGTACATCCAATATTGTGGGAATTACTTTCCTTCCATATATTTCTGAGCGATTTGGATTAATATAATAAATAGTTTTAGGAAATTTTGAGTTATCTAAAGCGGTTACGAAACCCCCACCTTTTATTGGTTGATTTGAAACCCCTATTATTGCTACATTATTAGGATAAAATAACTCATTCATATCTATCAAATTTATGCCTCTTGGTTTCATAACCAACATAACCAAAGGAAAAATAAAAATTTTTCATTTAAATTGAAAAATTCGTTTTTATAAAAAAGAGGGGGATGGAGTTTCTTTGTTGAACGCGATAATTTGAATAATTAGTTTTTAATTATTTATACACTTGCTATACTATTTATCTCTACTAACTTTTTTTGATTATTTTTTAATTTACATTTATCGCATTCCTTAACGAAGTTAAATTTCCGTTTTAATCCAAATTCTTCTCCACAGGTTAAACAAATCAAAATATCGTTCTCCTATTTTTGTCGGATTAGACAATAGGATTTCTAATTGTAAGAATTGTATGAACTTCAAAATAAATCTCCCCTTTTTTTGTCGAGACCGACAAAAATATATTCTAAAATTAAATATTTCTTTAATACCAAAATAAGAAATTCGGTTTTTTGTCGAATTAACAATTTTAGATAATAGGAAAGTCCATGTCCTTAACGCTCATTTAATCAATTGAATAGATGAATTATTGATGATTAATTAATTAATATTTTGTTTTGCTTTCTCTAATTTATCACAAGGCAAACAAGGACATTTTTTATTACGAACCGCCCGTTTGCAAACAAAAGGATACCCTTTACCATTCTTTATAATTTCTTCACATAATCTTATTTCATCTTCAGTCAAAGGTTGGGCATTTTTTTCCATTATATTCGGAAGTATATACGTTATAAAGATAATTATTACTATAATTACAGCGATAATAATTCCAATTATTATTAAAATAATCCAAAGGTCAGACATTATATCCTCACCATTAAAAATTGAATATATATGCTTTAAAAGTCTTTAGTTCAAGTTTAAGGTTCTGGTTGAAAAAATTCGATCTTTTATCACTTATTCAAATCATATCAACCTTATACGGAACTAAGTTTCGAAATGCTCTCTTCAGTAATTTAGTGTACTCTTCCACATCACATCGACTGGAGTGTTTAAGTAAGTGGGATACAAGCACGCGATTTATTGGAGTTTTCGAATTTGCGTTGGTTATGATATATCTTACTTTTTGTCCAGGGTGAATTTCAATTCCTAGATTGGTGAGCTGCTTCGCAGCAATAGCTTGCCGTGAGTTGTTCTTATATTGATGCGGGTATCTAGTGATACGGGTGGTAATCAACAGATCTTCAGGGTTATAATCTCTATTTCGTATCTTATCAATATATTTTTTTAAAACCTTGTTGTAGACTTTCGGAACTAGTTGCTTAAATTCGAAACTGTTATTCGCGTGTTTTGCAAAATAGTCAATCATCTCACTCTGTGCGTCTTTCACTATCTTAGGAGCATCATGTCTCCTCAGTTCTATACCCCTCACTTTCATCTTTCCGTTTTTGAACACACCATAGTAATGATTTAGAGTCCCAATTTCGGGATTGGCTTGAGTTGGAAGGAAAACAATGAACTTGTAGCAACCATCATAATCCATAGGAATTTTGGTTTCCTGTTCTATTTCCTCACAATACTCTACATATTTATCAATTGAATTATCAGTATATTCATCCTCATCCTGTAGCCAGAGTGAGTCCACAATACCATGGAGCACGTGAAGCTTTTTTTTGCGTGCAATTTCCGCAGCTCGTAAGAGGAGCTCCCGAGAATAAGCCGTTACTGCTTGATGCCCTTCCACACGTCCAAATCGAGCATTTCGGAACCCCATATAGCCAAAACACACGACTAATATCCATTTTAGTGCACGCTGCCTCTTGGCATACACCTCGCTATTTGGGTTTTTTGCTTTGATTAGACGCTTGTATTGGAGTCTTTTCTCTAATACTGTTTTTAAGGAAATCGGTACGATACCCACACGCTTCTCACAAATTCGAAACTTGATTTGAGGCACAATTCTTGATGAATTTGGACAACATTTACAAAGAAGAGTCTCTGGTGAAATGTTATATTCTTTCATTAACGTTGGATACATACTTGTGAAGTCAAATTCATGGACATCATCAAAAATGCCGATTTTCGGTTCAAAGATAAAACCACCCTTGTCTGCTTCTAGTAGTGTGAGTGCAGGTTTGAAGCATTCTGCATTTCTTTTTACGGGAGGGATGAGTATATCGTTCTTTATTGCATTGTACATTTGAATCGCTTGAAGTGCACCCCCGATTGTTATCCTTGTGAGACGCTGTATGGGAATAAAGGAGACTCTTGCAACCTCTATGATCCCTTCTAGTCCTCCGCTCCAAAAATGACCAGCAACCTTATCCAGATGAAGCCTTCCTGTCAAATAAAACTGGGAAGGAGCCCTGTAATAGACTATTCCATAGGAAAAGTAATGGGAATCTCCACTCAAGATCATCTGGCATTTTTCTAATGAGTAATTGTTTCGTGAAAGGGTCAGAGACCCGTTCAATCCATGATATGACGCCCGTGCCACAAGATAAGGAAATAAGAAATTGTCTCCAGAATTGGAATAAATAATATCAGGGTCGAGTTTTCGAACTGTATCTGATAGAGCAATCAATTTATCGACTTCGGTGGCTCCATCAATCGTGATATCTTCTTCGTTGAGGGTTACTTTTAGCTTTCGGATGGGGTCGTTCAAACTTGGAACTATGTAACTGGCACCAATATCCGCGTCGAGATGTAAAATACGAAAATCTGGCAAAGTATAATCAATTTGATCTTGCGAATCTGCCAGCTTGAGATTTAAATGCCCATTTTTTTTGGTATAATCGCCAAATGCAAGCGGAAAAAGATTGTTGTCATATAAAAACATCTGAGAAAGTGGAATATCTATGTTAAATACTGCACTGTTCTCAAGAGATACAACATCCCTAACCGTTCTTTTAAAATCTCGCACATTTACCTTTACCTCTATCACTTTTTTCTTTCGCTTGTGATTTATGTTGACGTACTTGTCAAGGGTCTTTACATCTTCCACGCAATCATGATACCTTAATGCTCTTTTTAACTCGTATAAATTCTTGGAATACACATAAAATCTTGGATAATAATCAACGTGCATTTTCTCTACTTGACCGTTCGGTTTCTTCAACCAAAGCGCTATTCCTCGATTTTCCACGTTCAGATCCAACAACCATGCTTTCAATCTTGGAGCCTCTTATGTTCGCTTCTCATTGATCAAAAGATCATAATCTCTTAAAATTAGAAACGGAGGGAGAGATAACTGAAAGAAAGTTAATTTGTCGGTTTGCTTTTTGATTAAAATATTGAAAAATAGAATAAGTTTAAGGAGAATTTTTTCCCAGTTAAATTGTCAATTATACTATTAGAATTCAATTTTAAAGGATTGATTAACATGACAGATATTGAAGAAGTAGATAAAAGATTTGAGTCAAAAATTAAAGAATTAAAAGAGATTCTACCAGAACATTATAAGAAAGATATGAGCTCACCGAGAAATTGCGCTGCTTGGACTGTTGCAAGTATTTTAGATATTTTAGGAATTGATAACCTTAACATTATTAACATGGCTACACCCTTAGCCGTAGTTGGTGGAAATTGTGGCGCATTGGAAGGCGGCTTAATGATGGTGGGCTTAATTCTCGGGAAAAAAGGAAAAAAACCCTTTAATCATTTGGTTGCAACTATAGAAGGATTAAAATTTGTGAAAGCATTTGAAAAAGAGTTTGGTTCAATTAAATGTAAAGATTTAACCGGTCTTGATTTATTGACTGAAGAGGGACAAAAAGCTTATGTTAATGAAAATATCTGGGAACAAAAATGCTATAAACATGTTATTGGTGCAGTAAAGACCATTAGAGATTTATATAAACGAAAAATTGCTAAAATAATTTAATAAGATTATTATTAAATACAAATTTTCAATTATTTATTTAAAAATTTAATAGACTTTAATGGACGAATAATTTTGGTCACAGTTGAGGAAGTAGAGAGACATTTTGAACTAAAAATTAAAGAATTAAAAGAAAATTTACCTTTGAAATATAAAAAGGAAAAAATTCAACCCCGAAATTGTGCTGCTTGGACTATGGCTAGTTTATTAGATATTCTGAACATTGAAGATACCAAAATTAATACTAATTTTATAAATATGGCATCCCCTTTAGCTGGAATTACTAGAATTTGTGGGGCTATTGGGGCTGGATTAATGATTATAGGATTAATTGTAGGAGAGAGGGGAGAAAGAGAAATTCCTCAATGGACAGCGGCAGCCGAGGGGATGAAGTTTGTAAGGCGTTTTGAAAAAAAATTTGAATCAATACAATGTCCTGTTCTAACAGGTCATGATTTACTAACATCAGAGGGAATGAAAGCATATATAAAGGAAGATGTTTGGGGAAAAAAGTGCTACTTGCATGTAACAAACGCAATTGAAATAATCGGTAGATTATATAAAAAAAAGATTGTAAATATCATTAAAATTTAATCTTTAGATTCTAACTTTTTAGCTTCCTTTTCGGCTTCTATCTTTTTTGCCTCTTTCAATATTAGAATACCAATTATAGCACCTATGATGAATGGTATCGTTAATTGGAAAGGGAATAGCCAAAAAGGCAGTAATAATGCGGGTGGGGGGTGTTGTTTATTTGGATCCCAAGTTCCTTGAATTACAGTTCTTAAATAGTAAGATATGGCAGCAGTTAACCAAGTATAAGCCCATGCTATAAATGTAGCAATACCTAACCATTTCGCTCGTTGTTTTCGATACAAATAAGATTTTTTGAAATAAGATAGATATGTTTTAAGTGTAATAATAACTACTACCGCAAAGGATGGCCAAACATGAATATTAAAAGACGGATCTTCTATTTCAAATGGTGGTGTACCAAATAATATCCCTCCAATAAAGCCCATCATTCCAGCCCACAGACCGAGATAGTATAGCGTCGTAGCAAAGCCACCAAATGCTCGATGTGATCTGAATATTACATCATTTAACTTTAAAAGAGCAAGTTTTTTCTTATGAAATCCAATCCAGTAACCAGTGAAGATTTGGACTGTTGCACAAAGGCAGCCTAGCAAGGTGACAATCGTATTATACTCAGCTAATGCTATTGCCATAAAATACACCTCTTAAAATATTTACAATTTTTCCCGGTTTATTGACACTTAACATAAGTAATTTTAAAATTTAATATTATTTTTATTAATTTTATAAATAAAAAAATTTTTTGGACATTCTAATTCATTTTTTCTATTTTTAAAGAATCCATCCAAGAAAAATAAAACCTGTCGCAACCGTAACCCAGATATACCAAAAGCTAATACGAGGCCAAGGTCTATTCTTGATATTATAACCCATTTTAAATTGTTCATATCCAAAAAGTATCGCTAATATGATTAAATTAATATCAAATACATAAGTCACCAATTCTCTTCTTTCAGGAGGTAAATAAGTCAAAAAGGCCAGATTTTGACCTAACCATGTTCCTATATGATCTAATTGAGCTTCAAATGGAAGACGAACAAAGAAAAATAAAAGCCCCATATGAGCAACTAAAATCCAAGAAAAAATCATAGAATGCATAATTACCCACTGCCAAGTACGTTTGGAAATACGTTCTTCAAAAAATAATCTACCTGATCTCCGCTCTATAAAAACAACAACAGCCCAAATTGAAAAAATTATTACGGTTAAAATTGCCATTAATAATGTATTTACCAATCCACTAGCAGTTAACGGCATCATGAAGGATTGTATGAGAGAAATTATTCTACTGGTTATCGATTTATGATGAAATGATGCACCTATTGTTATTATAATAATTGCATAAGCCCAGTTATGGGCCCACCTGGGGTCTTCTGCGAAGGCTCCTAATGCAAAGGGCATAAGCCAGAATATTAAATATATTAATCCTAATAAAAAAAATCCAAAACCGGGACCAACTTGATATTTATTTGGTCTCCCCATTTCAATATCTTCTGAAGACAAATTAATCACCCATAAAATAAAAAGAGTCTTCTCTTTCGAATTTTTGATTCTTTTGGTATAAAGGAAAGTTAATTTATTAGACTTTCTTTCATATTTTTTTGAACTTTATATTTTTTTATGATAAATTTAAGGATTATATATTCAATTAAAACATGACTAGAAATCTAAAATGTGAAGAAAGTGGAAAAAAATAATAAAGAAATTTTAGAAAAAGCATTTAAATTAGGTCAAAAATACGAAAAAAGAAATACTGGATGTGCTCAAACAGCTATTGCAGCAATATTTGATGCTTTAGATATTTGGAATGATGATGTATTTAAAGCTGCAAGCGGACTAGCTGATGGTTTAGGATTAACAGGAGATGGAAGCTGTGGTGCACTTGTAGGAGCTTCCATGGTAATTGGTTATTTATTCGGTAGGGAGAAAAAAGATTTTAACAATCCAATGAAACCTATGAAGTCTTATGAACTGGTTAAAAAATTACATGACCAATATGTAGAAAAATATGGCACATGTCGCTGTTATGATGTTCAAAAATCTCTTTGCGGAAGAACATTCGATTTATGGGATCCTAAACAAATGCAAGAAGCTTTTCAGTCAGGAATGTTAGAACATTGTTCCAAACTTGTTGGTACTATTGCACAAATGGCTACAAAAATAATTTTAGAAGAAAAAAAGAGTTAATATTTTAAGGATTTTTTTCCGACCTATCTTACTCTTCTTCAATATTTTCCATTGCTTTTAGAAATTCTTCTCTCTCTTCAGGAGAGAGTCCAGCGAGTTCTTCCAGTATTACCAATTTTTCAATTTCTGGAATTTTTAAATCGAATATTCTGTCCATTTCGCTCTTGGATAAGATTGTAAATTCACCTTGGAAATATTCCTTAAGATAGGTCTGTTTAATTGATTTTATAGGCATTCTCCAATGAATTACATCCTTAATATCTTCATTTAAGGATTCACTACTTACTACACGTTTTGAAATTGATTTTTGCCTTTTTCTTAATAAAATAGCACTCGTGCTGATTCCAACACCTGCTGCTACTACCCCTATGATTATTATAATAATTATTATATTATCATAAGGAGGGAAGAATGGAGGAATCTTAAAGGGTCCATAAATTTTTATAGTAATATATAATGATTCACCAGTGTTATTTGCTTCATCAACTGGTCTTATTTCATAACTGTATTTTCCAGATGTTAAATTTATAAGATCTGAGTAAAAATTCGATGTTGTATTTCCTAAACATTGTCCATTACGCCAGATTTGGTAATAAACAGTGCTATAATCAAAAGATGCTGTCCATGAAATTGTTACATTACCTTGTTGAATGATAATTCCAGGATTTAAAGGTTTTGTAGGTGGTGTATTGTCTTGGACCGTTATGGAAGAAAAGAAAAAAGGCCCCCAATTATTAAAAGTATCATTGGCAATAATTGTATAAGATATTACTCCAAAAGCACTTGGAGTCCAATTATATTCATAAGTATTTCCTCCAATGGGAACCATAGTATCATTTACTCCTCCAATTTCTATTATAACCTTCGAAATACCATCGGCATCATAAGCATCAATCCGAATCGAAGCTTCTTGCCCCAATTCTAAAGGATCTGTAATTTCAGTCAAATTTTCAAGCCAAGGTTCAATTGTAATAATTATTGATACATTAATATCTCCACTAACCGAATTCCAATTATTTAGATTATCAGACATGTATACAGTATAAGGATAAATACCAATAGCACTAGGCTGCCAATCAGTCCATCTCCAAGTATTTCCACTTATATAATTCATTGTGTGGTTTGATCCTTCATATTCTAATAATACTTGATTTATTCCTGAAAGATCAGATACATTGATAGTTATAGTTTCATTTTGACCCAAATCCAAAGGATCTGCGCTTTCTGTTAAGTTGCCATAAGTTGGAGAAGTAGTATCAATAACTTCAATTGTAGCTCCTCGTGAGTTCCAATTATTTGCACCATCTTCAGCCCAAATGGTATAAGGATAGTTGCCTATACTATTGGGTGTCCAATTATCGTATCTCCAATAATTTCCACCAATATTGGTCATGGTATGGTTAGATCCTTCAAATTCAATTAAGACTTGAATAATACTTGACAAATCATAAACAACAGCATCTATTATTTTAGGTTGACCTAATTCCAGCGGATATATGGATTCGAGTACCGAATACATTATTTCCTCATCTGTTCCCCATTCACCATTAGTGTAATCATGCCATACCACATGGATACTGCTATTATTATCAGAAGTAATGCTTGCTGCAATACTATGATCATTATTCCATCCATAATAATCGGATATACAAATTACATTAGACCAACCCGCGGTTGTATAGCTAGCATACTTTATATGATCTGCTGGACCTCCAAAATTAATCGAATCCTCCCAAACTACGTGGATATTATCATTTTTATCCGTGATAATACTGGGTCTAAAACTCCAATAATCATTCAATCCATAAATATCTGAAATACAAGTTGCATTAGACCAACCCGCAGCTGTATAGTTTACATAAAAAATTTCTCTATCTGTTCCCCATTCACCATCAGTTTCATCATCCCAAACTACTTGTAGATTTCCAGTCTTATCAACAGTGATGCAAGGGAGAAAACTGTCACCATCATTCCAACCATAAATATCTGAAATGCAAGTTGCATTAGACCAGCCTGCTGCTGTACAATTTGCATAAAATATTTCTCTATCTGTTCCCCATTCTCCGTATGTATAATCCATCCAGACCACGTGTACATTTCCATTAATATCAGTAGAGATTCTAGGATAATAACTACTATTATCATTCCAACCATAATAATCGGATATACAAGTTACATTAGACCACCCAGTAGCAGTATAATTTACATACATTATTTCAACATCAGTTCCCCATTCACCATCGGTATCATCATACCAAACCACATGAACATTTCCATTATTATCCACAGCGATATCTGGGTTAAGACTATTATGTACATTCCATCCGGTATAGTCATCTGAAATCACAGTTGCATTAGACCACCCAGCAGCAGTATAATTTACATACATTATTTCTATATCATTTCCATATTCCCCATTGGTACTATCATACCAAACAACATGTATATTTCCATTATTATCCACAGCAATTCTAGGCCTCCGACTTGAATCATCATTCCACCCTGTATAATCGTCTGAAATCACTGTTACATTAGACCATCCAGCAACAGTATAATTTACATACATTATTTCAACATCAGTTCCCCATTCACCATCTGTATTATCCTCCCAGACCACGTGTATATTTCCATTATTATCAGTAGCTATGGCTGGGTACCAACTAGTCCAATCATTCCACCCCGAACTGTCATCTGAAATCACTGTTGCATTAGACCAATTCATAGTTAGATTAATTATTGATGGAGGAGTGGTGTCTACCACTGTCACCGTCACGTTGTCCGTTGCCCAGTTGCCCGCAGTGTCGTTCACGCTGCACCTATAATCGTATGTGCCGATTCCCAGTGCAGGAAGGGTATACGTTATATTGGTTCCGACAGACCAGGTGCCGTCAGCCAGATAAGTGCCAACAAGTGTGATATTATACTCGTTAGGTGATATATCATTCCACTCCCATTCCAAGGTATACCCCGCAACTGCTCCCAGCTCCAATGTAATATCCGGTGCCCCTGCCAAAAGAGTTGGAGGAGCTGGAGGAATTAGCACCGTCACCGTAACGTTGTCCGATGACGAGTAGCCGAAAGTGTCGTTCACGCCGCATATATATACATATACGCCCATTCCCAGTGCAGGTAGGGTATATGTTACATTGGTCCCGACTGACCAAGTGCCGTCAGCTAGATAAGTGCTAATAATTGTAATATTATACTCATTAGGAGTTGCATCAGTCCAATTCCATTGTAGCTGATACCCCGCAACCGAGCCCTCATATAAATTGATATCTGGTGCGCCCGCCAGTAAATTCGGAGGTATGCTTTCCAGCACCGTCACCGTCACGTTGTCCCATGCCCAGTTGCCCGATGTGTCATTCACGCCGCACATATATTCATATACACCTGGTCCCAGCATAGGAAGGGTATACGTTATATTGGTTCCGACTGACCAGGTGCCGTCACCCATATAAATGCCAATAAGGGTGATATTATACTCATTAGGTAATAAATCATTCCAATTCCATTCTAAGTTATACCCCGCAACCGAGCCCTCAGATAAGGTGATGTCTGGTGCGCCTGTAACTAAATTCGGGTTCATGCTGTCTACCACCGTCACCGTTACGTTGTCCGTTGCCCAGAGATCCGTAGTATCGTTCACGGCGCACATGTAATTGTATGTACCTAGTCCCAACGCCGGAAGGGTGTAGGTTATATTGGTCCCGACCGACCAGGTGCCGTCAGCAAGATAAGTGTAAATAAGGGTGATGTTATACTCGTTAGGATTTAAATCATTCCAAGCCCATTGCAATTGGTATCCCGCAACTGCTCCCAGCTCCAACGTGATATCCATTGCACCTGCTAGTAAAGTTGGAGGTATATTAAAAGGTTCAACTGTCACCGTCACATTGTCCCATGCCCAGTTGCCCGACGTGTCGTTTACGCCGCACATATAATCGTATATACCGGGTCCCAATGCAGGAAGGGTGTACGTTACATTGGTCCCGACAGACCACGTGCCGTCAGTAAGATAAGTGTCAATAAGGGTGATGTTATACTCGTTCGGTAATAAATCGTTCCAATCCCATTCTAATGTATAACCTGCAACCGCTCCCAGCTCCAGGGTGATGTCCAGTGCACCAGCAAGTAAATTCGGAGCCGTTCTGTCTACCACCGTCACCGTCACGTTGTCCCATGCCCAGTTGCCAAATGTGTCGTTCACGCTGCACATATATTCATATACGCCTAGTCCCAGCACAGGAAGGGTATACGTTACATTAGTCCCGACCAACCACGTACCATCAGCTAAATAATTATCGACAAGAGTGATATTATACTCGTTAGGATTAGTATCAGTCCAATTCCATTGCAGCTGATATCCTGCAACTGCTCCCAGCTCCAAGGTGATGTCAGGGGTAACCGCCGAAAGAAATGGAATAAGTGGAAGATTTGCCACTGCCACCGTAAGGTTGTCCCATGCCCAGTTGCCCGACGTATCGTTCACGCCGCACATGAACTCATATACGCCTAGTCCCAATGCAGGCAGGGTATAAGTTACATTGGTTCCGACTGACCAGGTGCCGTCAGCTAGATAACTCCCGATTAGAGTGATGTTATACTCATTCGGTAATAAATCATTCCACGCCCATTCTAAGGTATACCCCGCAACAAAACCTTCATTTAGAATGATGTCAGGTGCTCCCGCTACTAAATTCGGAGGCGTAGTGTCTACCACCGTCACTGTCACGTTGTCAGATGCCCATGTGCTGTAGCCGAAAGTCTCATTCACGGTGCACATGTAATTGTATGTGCCTAGTCCTAACACCGGAAGGGTATATGTTATATTTATACCAGAAACCCATCCACCACTATCTACCACACTGCCTACCAAAGTGATATTATACCGATCAGGTTTATAAGTAGACCAATTCCACTCTAAAACATAACCTGCAACTGCTCCCAGCTCTAATGTAACATCAGGTGCACCCGCCAGTAATAACGGAAGACAATTACAATCCACCGTTACCGTCACGTTGGCCCATGCCCAGTTGCCAGAACTGTCGTTCACGCCGCACATATACTCATATGTGCCCAGTGCCAAAGCCGGAAGGGTATACGTTACATTGGTCCCGACAGACCAGCTGCCGTCAGCTATATAACTGCCAATAAGGGTGATATTATACTCGTTAGGAGCTACATCATTCCAATCCCATTCCAACATATAACCTGCAACAGAACCCTCCAAAAATATAACATTAGGTGCACCCGCTACTAAGTTCGGAGGCGTGCTGTCTTCCACCGTCACCATCACGTTGTCCCATGCCCAGTTGCCCGCAGTGTCGTTCACGTTGCACCTATAATCGTATGTGCCTATTCCTAGCGCAGGAAGGGTATATGTTATATTGGTCCCGACTGACCAGCTGCCGTCAGCCAGATAAGTGCCAATAAGTGTGATATTATACTTGCTAGGATCAACATCAGTCCAAGCCCATTCCAACACATAACCCGCAACACTGCCCAGCTCTAAGGTTACATCAGGAGCACCTGCCAATAAATCTGGTTTTGGGTCGGGGTCTGGCACCGTTACCGTCACGTTATCCCATGCCCAGTTGCCCGCAGTGTCGTTCACGCCGCACATATACTCGTATACGCCCGGTCCCAAGGCGGGAAGGGTATATGTTATATTAGTCCCGACAGCCCAAGTCCCGTCAACTACAACACTACCAAAAAGTGTGATATTATACTCGTTAGGTAATAAATCATTCCAATCCCATTCTAGGACATAACCTGCAACAGATCCCAAAGGTAACCAGGCATCAGGTGCACCCGCCAGTAAATTAGGAGGCGTGCTGTCTACCACCGTCACTGTCACATTGTCAGTTCCCCAGTCGCCCGATGTGTCGTTCACACCGCACATATACTCATATACGCCTAGTCCCAACGCAGGAAGAGTATACGTTATATTGGTTCCCACCGACCACGTGCCGTCAGCTAAATAAGTGCTGACAAGTGTAATGTTATACAAGTTAGGTTCTAAATCATTCCAATCCCATTGCAGCTGATACCCCGCAACTGCTCCTAGCTCCAACGTGATGTCCGGTGCGCCTGCTAATAAATTCGGAGGGGAGGGGTCTGGCACCGTAACCGTCACGTTATCCGATACCCAGTTGCCCGAAGTGTCGTTCACGCCGCACATATACTCGTATGTGCCGATTCCCAAAGCTGGAAGGGTATATGTTATATTAGTCCCGACAGACCAGGTCCCGTCAGCTAAATAAGTGCCAATAAGGGTAATGTTATACTCATTAGGAAATAAATCATTCCAATCCCATTCTAAGGTATACCCCGCAACTGCTCCCAACTCCAACGTGATATCAGGTGCACCTGCAAGTAAATTGGGTGGCGTAATATCTTGAACAGTAATAGAATTATTTAAAAAATTCCAATAGCCATCTATAGTATCATTAGCAAAAATGGTATATTCAATAACCCCAATTAAGCTTGGTGTCCAATTATACTCGTAAGTATTACCACCAATGGGATTCATTGTATAATTGGCATTAATTATTTTAATTATTACTGTATCTACACTGGTTTCATTATCATAAGCATCAATTCGGATACATGCTTCTTGTCCAAATTCTACAGGATCTGTAATTTCAGTTAAGTTTTCTAATCTTGGTGGAAAATAAACAGTCGTCCAAACTTCAGAAGATGTGCTAACAAATCCTACCTTGTCAAAAGTTTCAAGTACATAGTAATACGTATCCCCATCTTGTATATTATTATCAAGAACTGATGTATTTATTGTACCTGAAGTATTTGTTACTAAAGTAGTATAGGGTCCCCCAGAACTCGTACTCCGCCACAGTACATAATAATCAATGCCGCTACCAGTAGCGTTTCCAATTCCAGGATCATCATAACCTGGATTTCCAGACCAATCAATTAAAATTGATCTTGCTCTAGTTATTGGAGGTAGTGCAATTGGTTGAGCAGCAGTTGGTGGGGTGTTATCCAGTTCTAAATAAACATGAGAATAGACAGATATACCAGAAGTTTCATTTTTTGCAGTTATGTTTACTAAATAGTTAGAATCAAAACGAGTATTAGACATTGAAATTGTGTGGTTATTAATATACTGTGTATTACCTAAATCAGTTGTAGATTCTGCTGTCCCTCCATTACTATCGATCCTCGACCAATCAACAGTGACGTTAAGCCCCGCAAAATTCGTATCAATAATTAAATCGATAGTTGATCCATTTTTACAACTTAATGATGAAGGGGTTACGTATTCAAAGATAGGGTATGGAATTGGGGGAGCAGATTGTAATTTGTAGCTAATAGGGGTGGTTGCAGGATTACTTAGATCTGTTTTATATCTTCTATATTCGAGTTCTGCCCGATCCACATCTGAAACGTTATCAAATAGGTCGTAAACAATCCTGAAATAGTAAGGATCTGTTGTTAATGTGCTTCCATCAGGTATATCAAATCCAGTAGCACACCATCCTAATTCACCAAATTGCTGAATATCATTTAAATACATATATGGCGTACCTCCATATAATTCAAATGAAGGTATCATCTCTTGTCTTGGCAGATACATCCACATTCCTCCATGAGTTTCAGAAGTAACCATAATATAATCTGCAATACCTTCATTACCGGAAGGTGGTATTGTGGGTGGGTCAGTTGTCGGATCCCCTCCATTTAACAAATTATCATCTGCATCGGTTCCACTAAAATAAATATATTTTTCACTGCCAACCGGATAATCGGGATTGGCATCTGCAGGAACATATCCCGGATATCCGCCCGGATTCCCACCCAGAATGGCTGAAAAATCAGTTCTCGTTGCATTATCAAACTGAACTGTCGGTAACCACATACCTACATCTAAAAAATTATAACCCCATGCTGTAATAGAGAGTGCATCTTTATCACCTTGTTCCATATTTTGGTAAAAAATGTGTACAGATTGTTCAATATACCACTCTTCTACATCTCCTACAATAGGTATATTAGTTAGATAAGCTTGTTCATAGCTATTTTTTTGCAAAATAACTCGGACTGGTCCATTTTTAACTGCCAGACGATCTCCTTCGGTATCCCACCCATTCCAACCCGGTTGATTAGGTGGCAGGGATAGTTGTATTGCGTATTCATTTGGATTATCAATTCCAGTTCCGCGGGTATTATAATATGTTCCACCCCATGTTCCGTAGGTCATAATATCTTTGTAAATATCGATAGCATCCAAACTTAAAATCGAACATGCTCTTTCTAAATGTAATCCCGTAAAACCTTTGTCCATTTCATAGACAACATCCACTCCATCACTACCCGGAGCTATAATTTTCAAACTGTCAATTATATCAGGATCATTATTATTAAACCGTTTTTGGTAAATTGGTGTCGTGACGGTTAAATTGCTTGGATCCCAACTCACTTTAGTTTGAAATGTCGGTATTTCTTGTTTTGTTATATTATTAAAATAAATATACATGAAAGATACTCCCCCATCAATTGGATCTGAAATGTTAATTTCCAATCTCCAAGGAAAATTTTGCCTATCCCACCACGTATTTTCTCCAACATACCTTCCATTTTCCATATAAAAACAAATTTCATCATCATAGTCAATGGCATATGGTACTTGAGTTCCAGTATCCCTCCCGTATAGATCAATTGGTTCGTAGTTATCTGTTCCATTTTTAGAAACATATGTATGAGTCGAATTAAATATAGGATCATATAGGGGATTACCTAAAGGTCCAGATAACATTCCCCAATCCCACATTAATGGCCATCCCTTCTCATCTATTTGATATGGCACTTCAACCCATTGGTTTGAAGCGTTATAATATAGAACACGAATATAACTTTCATTCAATCCCCCTAGTGCACTGAACACGTATGGACTCTCATTCATTCTAATGATTAATGGGTAACCTACCCTAGTCAAATTTGGTTCATTTGCGACTTTTGAAGTTAATGGAAACTTAATGTCATAAATCTCATTGGGAATTCTAATTTCATTAAGGCTAATATATATGTTAATATCAGGATTATACGTTATTTTATCATCCAAATCAAAGAAAGAGCTAATACCAATAGAATTTAATAATATTAAAGTTGATATTAGAATTATTAATCCACATTTTAACCTTTTACTCTTCATTTTTCTTCACGACTTAGAAAAATTAAATTAGGGCAAATAAAAATAACTTAAACGTTTTAATTTCCCAAATTACATTAAAAATGATTTAATAAACCCAAAATTATAATTATTTTTTTCATTCCAAATTTTATAAAGGCGTTAGGTCCATTCTAAAAACTCTTATTTTAAAGAATTATGAGGTTAACCATATGAAATTAAGCAATTTATAAAAAAACGAAATGGTAAAAATTCAATAGTTTTAATTTCAAAGTTTAAAAAAGGTTGTTAGAATATTTTTAGATTTTAAATGACTCAATTTTATTTTTTCTGGATGAAATTCTTTCAGACTCTATATATATGTCTATTTTTAGTTTTGGTATCTTTAATATTTTAAGAATAGGAATTATGAATTTTAAATTGCCAAAGTATTTTGGAGATTTTCTATCATTTTCTATAAGTACAAATTCAAATTTTGCTAGATTTGAAATAATTTCTTCAACTTTTTCTGAATTAATTTTGACTTTTTTTGCCAGTTCATTTAAAAAGATTCCAGGTTCAAGCAAGATATTTTCTAGAATTTTAAAATTCTTTGAATCCCTTATTAGAACTATTTTCTCATCTAAAATCGGATCGATGTAAGAATTAAAATAGATAATTTTGTTCTTTATTCTATTTTTTCTAATAAAGTCAAATTTTTCCAGCATCTTTAGGTGCCAAATGGCTAATTGAGGGTTTATGTTTAAGTTTTCTCGAATCTCTCTCTGATGAGAACCGGGATTTTTGGATATGTATCTATAAATATTTTTTCGTTTAATATTTTGAAGAACGGAATCCTTTGTTAGTTTAGTGCCTCTGATTATAATTTTTTTAGCGATTAACTGATAAATCGCTTCATTAATTTTTTTTTCACTTTCAATTTCATTTTTGAATATTTTTAGAGTTTTAATTGATACATTATAAAGTTCTTCAATTGACAATGGACCTTTTTTTACTAGTTTCTTAGCAATTTCTAAGACTGATTCCTCAACTGGAGGTTTTTTCGTTATTTTAAATGAAATCCTTCCCCAATTTACTTTATTATATGTCTAATAACAATATAATTTATTTCCCTTATATCTTTTTTGAAGATGAAAATTCTTTTTAAAAAAGTAGAGAAAGAAATATTGAAAATGCAAAATGATAGATTATTAAGAATCAGTGGGATTGTCGCTTCACTACTTGGATTAATATTAATTTTATTTGGAAATATTAAAACTCCAGCAAATTTTAGAATTTTGGGTGATATTATTCAAAATATCTTGTTATTTAATATTATATTACTGTTATTTTTACCTGAACAAAGAAAGTTGGAGAATGCACTCATTTTGGGTTTATTTACGATGATCTTTGATTTCTTACTAGAAACTATTGCAGTTTATCTCAATTGGTGGTATCCAAAGGGAGGGTTTCAAGCCCGACCCTTTTTAATAATACCTTTAGAGATGGTGATTAGTTTTATGCTTATAGGGACTACGGTAGGAATAATTCTAGGTATTCCCGAAAAAATTCGAAATATGGACTTTAGACCTTTTAATTGGTTGAAATTTTTTGTAAAAAATCCAAGATATGATTTGATGTGGAGAATTTTATTTATTTTCGTTAATGCTGTAGTAGGAACTAATGGGGATTACACTGCGGGATACGATATTTGGGTTCCAGGGCCAAATTGGCACTGGATTTATACGTTTTTTGTTTGGTTTGGCGGCGGGATGATCATTTTATCGGTATTTTACTACCTTGAAAAAAAAAGGGAATAATTATTCAACAAAATTAATCTTGGGTTTATTTCTAGGAACTAGATACTTGAAATTTGTATCTTTTCTACCTAAAGCTAAACAATAACGGGCTTTATGATCTTTAGGAATTCCTATTAATTTTCTGACCTTTCTTGAATAATATATAGCAAACATTAGCATGCCCAAAGAGACAGTCCCAAGACCCATTGCTTCTGCCATGAGCATTAAATATGCCGCTGTAAGTGTAGTATTTTCAATAATCATGGTATTTACAGTATATTTTTTATTTGCTGTAATAATGATAAGAGCTGGGGCACCCCAAAATAATACATCTTTTCCACCTTTTTCCATTTCTGCAAATATTCTCTTCATTGGGTCAATCGTTGAAAGCATTGCGTTAACCATATTTGCTGGGACAAAATTCTCTAGTATTTTGACCATTTTTTCTGGATCCTCTGGAAGTGAATTAACAATCATTGAAATTTCTTTTACAATAGCATTTCTGATTTCTTTAACTTTCTCGCCAGTAATTACCGTGAATTCAGATGGTTGGTCATTGTGTCCGGAGGGAGCATATCTTGCAGCATCGATTAGGCGTTCCAATTCAGATTTTGATATCGGATCAGGTTTGAATAATCTTGTAGATCTTCTAGACCTCATAAAATTCATGAGAGTTTCGGGATCTATTTTAAATTTAGGAATAGGTATCTTTTCAGATATATCATAACGGGCAATAGTAACTGCATCTTCGGGACATACACCCATACAATGTGCACATCTAATACATTGCGTCTTCGCCAGTTTACTTACCAAAATGCTTCCATTTTTTTCATATAAAGTTGCTGTAGGACAAGTCCTTACACATTCCATACATTGAATACATTTGTCTTGATCAATTGAAACAGGACTGGTTTCACTCATATAATTCATTCCTTCTTATTATATTTCATTTTAATTTTTATACATACCACGTAAACGAACTATATCCGCAAAAGCGGTTCCGTGAGGTATTCCCAACTGTGCTACATATTGGGCGAAAGTACCTACACTCTGGTCGGTATATTTATCCAAAAGAGCATTTAATCCTGCATTAAACTCAGCCACTTTTTTCATATGGTCATTACTTCCTTGTTTCCCATCCTCAATGCCCACCATACATTCAATAAACAGTTTTCGTACGGCTATTACTTCCTCCTCAAATGTCTTTTCCACTTTATGCTCTTTGAAATTTGCTACTGCATAATACCATCGCCCCTTCTTGATTATGAAATCAACCTTGCCATCTTCTTCGGCGAGTTTCAAAGCTAGGGCTGGAACTTCTTCTTGTTTAACATCTTCGATAACCCCTCGGTCTCCCCACCTTTTAAATTTTCGAGTATCGTCCATATATTTTCCCACTGCATATAAATTTGCTTCCGCCACTAATGTAAAATCCGCCTTATGCCATTGTACACGTTCATATTCCTCGTTTATTTGTACTTGTTTAACACCTAATGAGTCAAGTTTTTTTTGGATTTCATCTCTTGGAAAATAAGTTATATCAACCATAAAAAAAAAGGAGATTTCTGAAATTAAAATTGAATGCAATACTATAGAAAAAACATATTTAGATTGTTGAATGCTAACTTATTAATCCTAACATATATGGGATTGCCAAATATGGAACATAAGCTAATACAATCTCTACAACTACATCATAAGCAAGTGCTCCGAATTCAATTAATGGAGGGGCTCGACTCAAGAAAGGATATAAACCAACTTCAATCCAGCGTGTTCCAGCTAACCATTCCGATAATGTCCAGACGCTTATAAATGTTAACATTACAAATAATAAATAAAATCCTCTTTTTCGCTGTTCTGGTTCCGCTCTAATAAAGAAAATTATATTTATTACAATCATTAAACTCATAAAAATCACTGCTATAATTGGAAACATATCTCTTATTGAAGGTACAAATAATCCAACAAATGGGAATTTGACGCTATCCCTAAGAGTGCTAAACACCAAAACTAAAAGTATAACTACAAATATTATGATTGAAGATTTCCTTGTTTCTTCATCCCTAATTTTGTCAGCTCCAAATGTTCCCAATACTGCCACTGCACTTCCTTCTGAAATTCCTTGTAATGGGGCGGAAATCCATAAGGGAATCTCGATTCCAAATAGGTATTTGGCCTGTATTATACGAGTGCCACCTATTTGTAAAGACACCTCAACTAATGACCAAATTATTGTTCCAAATAGAAAGATCCAAAAATAATCTAGTCTTTCATTCTTTTTCCAATCATAAATTACTAGAATAACTATGATGATAGATAGAAATAATTTGGTATTCCAATTAGTGCCAAAACTGCCACCTCTAATCATAAAAATACTTTCAATAACCATATTCTCACTTCTAGATATTGAATATAATTCCAGCTGAACACTTTGAATATATTTTTAATTATTTTTACAATCAATTAAATAATCTATGGAACTATTTTGAGAATTTTATTATTTTTCATATTTCGTTTAATTTAAATTTGAGATGTGTAATGATGAAGGATGATTTGAAATCTCAAATAAGCAAATTTTTTTACCCAAAATCTGTTGCCATTATTGGTGCATCCCGTAGTCCCACTAAATTTGGGAACTTGTTTCTTAGATCTTTTATAACTAATAAATTCCCTGGTAAAATTTATCCGATTAATCCTAAAGCAGATGAAATTCTAGGAGTTGAAGCTCATAAAAATTTGATTGATATTCAAGATCCTATAGATTTAGCAATTATTACAACTCATCCTGCTGAAAATATAAAGTTGGTCAAAGATTGTGTTAAAAAAGGTATTGAAGCAATAATTATATTCTCTGCAGGTTATGCTGAAATTGGGGAAGCTGGAAGAGAGAGGGAAAAAGAGTTATTATCAATCATAAAGGGAAAAGCTAGAGTAATAGGTCCAAATTGTGTTGGAATTCATTCTGCTCCTGGTAGAGTTTCTTCCTTTCCTGCAACCTCTTTCGATTTAGATGCCGAAGTGGCCGTATTATCTCAAAGCGGATATTTAACATCCCTTTTAACAAGAATTTTAACACTTCGTGGAATTCCTGTAACATTTGCAGTTAGTTTAGGCAATTCTATTGATTTGAATATCTGTGATTTTCTTGAATATTTTAAAGAGGAAAATAATACGAAATATATAGGAATGTATCTGGAGGGTGTTTCTCAAGGAGACCGGTTTATAAAATTATGTAAAGACATGAGGGGCAAAAAACAATTAATAATTTGGAAACCGGGAAGAACTAATATAGGAAAAAAAGCTATATCAACCCATACAGCAAGTATTACTGGGGAAGATAAGATATGGAATGCTATTTTTAGTCAATATAGTATATTCCGAGTTAATTCAGCCGAAGAAATATTGAATCAAGTTATCGCATTAAAATTTTCAGAAACTATGAAAGGACCAAAAGTTGGTATTGTTGGTTCTCAAGGGGGATTAACCGTAACTACTGCTGAAAATTGCGAATATTATGGTATTGAATTAGCTAAATTAACTGATCACACTAAGGAACAACTAAGAAAAGCAATTCCGGAATTTGGCACTAGCGTTAATAATCCAGTAGACATTTCAATTGCTGCAGCGATGAATTCAAAGCTTTATGCAGATGCTGGTAAAATAGTACTTAAGGATAAGAATGTAGACATTCTGTTAATTAATGGAACTTGGATGTTAGACAGTCTATTCATAAAATATTTATTAAGTCTTAGAAAAGTAAACGATAAACCTATTTTTTTTATAGAACCATCAATTCCAGAGAGATTAAGATCTTATAGAAAACTCTTAAACAATAAAATTGGGGTTACTTTTACTTCATTTTCATTTTTAAGATTTTTAAAAAGCGCAATTGATTCCAAATTTAAAATGTAAAATTCAAAAAATTTTACCGATTTTAAAATATTATAAGTCAAATATATCATAAATTAGTCAAGAAATCTTATTTTAGTTAATGAGTTTGTGAAAAAAATTCTTATTACTTTTCTTAATTGTATTTTAAAAAGAATGTGAAGTTGATTAAAATGACTGAAAGAAAAAACGTAGTTGTAGTTTCTGCAAAAAGGGCTCCAATGGGAAAAAGTTCTTGGAATCCCGCTGCTAAACCAGGAATTTTTTATTGGGCTAATGCTCAAGACTTTGGTGGACAGATTTTTAGAAATATTTGGGAAGATGCTAAGAAGAAAGCACCTGATCTCAAGCCAGAGGAGCTTGAAGCGATTGCGTATGGTTGTTCAGGGCAGTATGGAGCACAATCTGGAGATATAGCTCGGCTTTCCGCAGTGGTCCAAAAATCAAAAGATTTTTACCCGGTATTTGGGGTTACTTGTGATTCCTACTGTAATGCTGGAACTTCTGCAATACAATATATTAATAACATGCTAGCCCTCGGTCAAGGTGAAGTGGGAGTAGCCGGGGGACAAGAATTACTATCTCTTTTCCCTTTAGGCTCTTCAATGATGGCGCACATACAAGATAAGAAAACAGGGAAACCCACTCATAAAAGAGTACTTGAAATGCATAAATTATTCATGAAACGAACATTAGGTCTTGGACCTGCAGGTGAAAAAATTGCTTGGATGTGGAATTTAAAGAGAGAAGATTTAGATGAATTTGCCGCTCGTAGTCACCGGAATATGATTAAAGTTCAAAGACAAAAAGATAAATACGAACCTAGAATAATGCCAATAACTATGCCGGTCTGTAATGAAAAAGGCAAACCAATAAAAGATCCTGAAACAAGAAAAATAAAAACAATTACGCATACAGTTGATGAGACTCCACGAGCTGTTTATTTAGATAATCCTGAAAAAGCAATGGAAAAAATGAAAAGCCTTAAAGCACGATTTAGTGATGGAGAACATTTTCCCCCAAAGTACATACATGCTGGAAACGCTAGTGCGATATCGGATGGTGGAGCTGCGATGCTTTTAATGACCGAAGAAAAGGCATCACAATTAGGCGCTAAACCTCTTGCTAGAATTGTTGATATCTCTAATTCAGCATCGGATCCTTCAGTTGTTCTTACAGGACCTATTCCAGCTACAAAGAAAATATTAAAAAGAAATGGATTAAAATTTGATGATTTTGATTTGATACACATTAACGAGGCGTTTGCGAGTGTCCCATTTGTAGTCATGCACGAATTAGGAAGTAATGCTTTAACTGATGAGCGTTTAAATACGTCGGGGGGTGCTATAGCTGGGGGACATCCGATAGGAGCATCTGGAGTTGCTTGGGCTGTGGAGTTAATATGGGAAATGATCCATAATAAGAAAAAGCTTGGACTTTTCACCTTGTGTGCTGGGTTTGGCAATGGAATGTCTGTGGTCTTTGAAAATATGCAAATCTAACATTAAATAAAATTTCTACTCTTTTTTTAAACAATTTTTTTTAACCATTTAAAAAAAATTAAGAGATTTTGAAAGATATTTCTCTTTATACCAAATTTATGTATAATAAGGTAGGGTAGGTTTATCAAATTCCAGGCCTATAAGAATTTCATAAGTTTCACAACTTGGACATTTGACATCATTTAGAGGGGTTTCGCCCTCTAATCCAAAAAATATATTGCATTTTATACAATAAAATGACAGCGTTGGTTTTAAATCCGTTTTTTTTAATTCAATTTTTTCCTTCAAATTTTTACTAACCTCTTCTATAATTTTTTTTCATTTTTTTATAGAATTTAAGGTCAAACTTCAATAATTCTAACATTTTCAGCCATTACTTTAATTATATCATTTTGTCGATTTAAATTTTATTAATTTAATTAAATTAATAACTTTAACATTTTTCTTTTATTTTGGTGTTTCCGATTCTAAATTTTTTAATTTTTGAACCTCATCCTTCAGTTCTTGAATTTCTTTTTGTAATTCGAGTAAAATAGAGATGAAGAGAACCTCAGATACCAGTGGTCGTGAGATATAACCTCCAGCATCTGCTCGTAAGCGTGCCGCATTCATAATTTTGTCGAAGTTCTTTTTATCTGCTGGACGCAAGGCTCGTCGAAATTCTGCCCAACTCGCAATTTCGTGTTCCAATATCATTCTAAACGTAGGTATTGTTCGTCCCATTAAGGTTCCCCCAGCCAAAAGTTGAGATTTCTTTGTAGAGGTATCGGGGTTGATTTCCACATGATATTTTTTTGGAAACGACCTCCTTTGAGTTTATAGAAATCTATACGATTTTGATAATCTAATACATGAACAATTACATCAGCAAAATGACTCATAATCTTGCCTCCTGCTGGTTTAAACCGTGAGTTCTGAGCATATCCTGTAGAAACTACAACAACCGCATTTTTTTCAAGCGCAAATTTTTTAAGCTTTCCGAGAATTTTTAAGAGATCTCCAAAGCAAGACTGTGTTTTGGGGTCGAACATACCAGTCAATCCCGAAATGAGAAGAAGTCGTGCCTCTAATCCTTTCATTTTATTTATGACAATATCGACCGTTTGTTCCCAAGTGAAGAATCGGGAGATGAGAATACGTGATAAGACATGACGAGGGTTTAGTTTTTTAGTGACGGATTTTTGGGAGATGAAGTAGGGATCAAAGGAAACATCACCGTCCACATAGATTACTTTCGAATTAAGACCATTAAGTGATCGCGGTAGTTGAGCTGTAACTGATAGCGTTAGAAAAATCTGTCTAATTACAGATCTTTGCCCATATAAAAGATAAAGAGTTCTGGGCATAAATCCTCCATCAAGTAAGTCGTCTAATTCTGCATTTTCACTGGTCAATTTAGTTATGTTTTTTTGTCGATTGTATTCGTGTGAAGCGGAGTTCATTTCATTACCTCAACAGCACATATTAACTTAAACTACAATATTTGAGTTAAAATTCCGACATTTCGACAGCCTCGGGTAGGAATTTGCCAACATTCGATCAATTCCTCTAGAATTTTAACACCATAGAGAGATACCTTTTGGAAAATATTAATTGTAGGAGGGAGATCTGGAAAAGTGAAAGTATTGAATTTTTGTCGGGTTTTTAAGAGAAGTTAAAAAAAACGAAAATGAAATTTGAAATATTTTTTCATGATTTTCTAAGGTAAAAATGGTTTTACTTGTACATTTATATTTCTAGAGTTGATTAATAAATGAATAAATTGAATTTAATATTATAATCAATAAAAAAGGTTTATATTTTACCGATGAATTGAAAGATTATTAAATTATAACTCAATTGCATTAAAAATTGGATTTAAAAAAATGTCTTTAAATGGAATTGTTCCAGATTGGATAGGTTATATGCAAGCAATAATTTATTTTATTCTTGCAGTATATTTAATTTATTTAACCATGAATACTAAATTGACGCATGTAGATGAATTTAGAAAAAAGTTCGTGTTAGCCATTCTCATTTTAATAGGCTCTGTTTCAATTTACGTGGTATGTCGAAATTTTTTTCATTTTTCAGAACAATTTTATGAAATTTTACTTGTAATTTTATTTATTGGGTTGTTTTGTTTCATTTTAGCAATGTTACTTAGTTATCGAACTTTAGTCGAATATGTATCAGATATAATCGAACTTGAATATAATAATAAGAAAGAGATTTCAAAGGCTTTATTAATTTCAGTGATAATAGATATGATTTTTTTTGTCACTATTTTAATTTCTAATATTGTCCAATATATTTGGATTGAATTAGTTATAGGACGAGTTATTTTTATAGGTTTTTTCTTTAGTGCTGTTTATACTTTCGAATTACATCTTAAAATGAAAAACGCAAATATTAACGTAATGATTTACTTTGGATTTGGATTTTTAAGTTTCGGTTTTTTAGAATTCGTTTCATTATTTGTTAATTTAATAAAAACTGAGCTTGGATGGGCTTTAGTAAATTTTATTGTAAGTTTTATGTTAGCTATTTTTATTATTGGATATTTAAGTTTCAAAAGACATATTTTGACTAATAAATAATAACTCTATCATAAGATGGAAATAGCAATTTGAAAGAGAAGAGACACTATTCATGGAAATACGCTTTCTAAATTCTATTATTACCTGATTAATTTTTATAAACTCAAATGAAACTATATAGAAATTATAAAAAAACTTTCAACATTATTATTCTTAAATTAGAAATATTAAGATGTGATGCTTTGTCTTTTTTAAATAAGTTGGATAATTGGCCTTCACCAAATAAGATACGACTTATGGCGATTTTTGGTCTCATTTTGACTATTCTGGTTTATATACTTATGGGAATGGTCTTTATGCAAGCAGGATATTCTATGAACTTCTTTGCAAGTCAGTTATCATTCAATGGATTTTCAATGAAGTTGGAATATTTTCCAATGGTAATTTTTAACGGATTAGGAGCTTATAGAATTGGACAGATTCTGGATTATCTATTTATGGTCGGCTATGGGACTTTGATATTCTCTTTAGCTTTGATTATTGGTAGGAAATACGAGTCTACTTCGATTTGGAGAAAATCAAGTTTCATTATTGCAGTAGTAGGTATTATAACAGCAATTTTAGATGGGTTAGAAAATGCATTCATATTACTCACACTTACAAACCCATTAGGCTTTCCAGATTGGTGGACTGTTGCGCATTCATGTTTTGCATTAGTTAAATATATTTGCCTCTTCTCATCAATTATTTGGGCGATTTTAGCAGCAATTAAAATTAAAATTTAATTTTTTTATTTTATTCTATTCTATTTTTCTATAATGGAGAATTTAAAATATGTTAATTATTCCAGCTGTTGATATTCGTGAAGGTAAATGTGTAAGACTATACAAAGGTATTGAAGATCAAATTACAAAATATTTTGACAGCCCCGTTGAAGCTGCACAATTTTGGGCAGATCAAGGTGCCCCTTTAATTCATATTATTGATCTGGACTCTGCTCTAGGGTTAGGTGAAAATATAGCTAGCATTAAAAAAATAATAAATGAAGTTTCTGCGAAATTTGAAATCGGAGGAGGGATTCGATCCCTTGAAAAAGCTGAAAGGATCTTTTCGTGGGGTGCAGAGCGAATTATAGTAGGAACCAAAGCGATTAAAGAACCGAACTTTATTCCAAAACTGGAAAGGGCGATTGGAAAGGCCCACATTATGGTTGCATTAGATTATCGTAAGGATAAAGTTCTTGTAAATGGTTGGAAAACCTCCACTTCTTATAATGTCTTTGAATTTGCAAAAATAATGGAAGAAAAAGGTGCTGGTTGGATTCTTTTTTCATCCGCTGAAGCAGATGGCACTCTTACTGGACCCAATATAGAAGCTACTACTCAAATGGTCCAATCAACCTCTTTACCCGTTATTGCTGCTGGGGGTATAAGCTCGATTAAAGATATTGAAGCACTCGAAAATACAAAAGTAGCGGGAATTGTTACTGGGAAAGCAATCTATGAAGGAAAATTAGATTTAAAAGAAGCATTGAAAAGATTTCAAAAATAAATCTTTTAAAAATAAAAAATATATTAACCCACATGTTGATGAGGAAGAGACCTCCAAATCCAAGATATGACTTCAGAAGGTGATCTTGTTTGAAATATGACCTTTCCTGGACCAGTTGCTTCAATTACTAACCCTTCCTTAGAAAATAATGTAGATTTTAAGCCTCCTACTTTTTTAATATCCCACTTTAAAGAACTTTCCATTGCTACTAAATGTGAATTGTCAATTCGTAATTTCTCTCCAGGTTCTAAATCTCGTTCCAAAAATCCGCCAAGTGCAGATACAAATAAATCACTATCTTCTTCTGCTTTTGTTAGTAGAAAAAACATTTTTTCTCCACCGAAAAGACCCTTTTTAAATCCTGAGAATTTTGTTCCAGTATCTAAAGTTGGAGAACTTGCGACAAATCCACCTGAGTAAACCATCCATTCTTCGCCGGCTTTTAGTTTTATATGCATTATATCACCAGGATACGGAGGGGCTAACCCTAATATTCCATCTCCAGTTTCTGCGGTGAATTCATTGATAAAAAAAGTCTCTCCCGCGAAAGTTCTTTTTACACTTGCCCAAAAACCCTTGGCGGCCTTTTTTGTATGTATTCCAATCGTTGTATCATGATATATCATGACTCCTGCTTCTGCATTTATGGTCTGACCTTCTTTAAGTAAAACATTCACTATAGAATAAGATGGGGCAAATAATATTTCGTATTTGTAATGAACTCCGTCTTGCATATTTTTCTATCTCTTTAATCATTTATTTTGAATATTCAATAATATTCATCTATAAAATTATTAAGTGTTTACATAGCGGCATTTTCAAATAGGGATTGATTTAAAAGCCCTTACTATTGATTTTATATAGTTTTAAAACAAAGTCTAATTATATATCTGTTAATATTTATCAATCAATTAAATGATTTTCTTCAACTTTAGAGATGAATGAAAAAACTACCGCTACAATTCCAATAATAATTAAGGTATAACTTAGTGACCAATCTACAAGCAGACCCACGAAAGGATTAAATATTGCACAAACCATTTTTTCAAACATTGTTGCTGTGGAGATAACAGTTGCTCGTTTTTCAGAGGGAATATATTTGTTCATATAACTGATTAATAGAGGTCTTCGTGCTAAACCGAATCCACCAGCTAAAAATATAGCTAATAACACGAATGGAAGAAATGTAGTTAAGCCTCCAATAATGAACCCTATACCTGTTATAATGGAAGTGAGAAAGACTAATCTTTTTTTGGATCTGAAAATTTTTTCTAAACTTTCATAACTATTCATTATTGCAATTTCGATTATTAACAGAGCTACATTTATAAAACCATAGTAAAAAATCTCAACATTTGCTTCTTTTAGCATTGGTTGCCAAAGCCAAATCATCCAATAGGAAACCGAAGCTAAAATAATCATATCAATTGCCAAAATTTTTAGGATTTTATGTTCATGTAAATATCTCACTCCTTTTTTTAATATAGTAAAATAACTCATTGATTCTGAGTTTTCTTGTAAAGGTGGTTCTTTGAACGTTAAACCTAAAAAAAATGCAAGACCAGTTGGAATAGAAACTAATAACATTGTTGCTCTTAGGTCAAAAATAACTGCGATTAAACTTCCAAATATAGCTCCAAGCATAATACCTACTAAATTGAAACTTTGCATCCTTCCCATGATTTTTTTAGATTTTTCTGTTTCATTAATCTCCTTTAAGCTATCATAGACAAATGCTTCGGTCGCACCAGAATATAAGCTCATTGATAATCCCCATAGAAATTCTCCTAACATGAAAATGAAAAAATTTGGAGTACTTCCATAAACGAGCGCCCCAGCAATATTAATTACACTAGCCAATAAAAGTGAATGCTTTCTTCCTAAAAAATCTGCCACAGTTCCTGTAGGAATTTCTAAAATAAAGAAACAGAAGAGAAACCAGCTCTGTAAAATCATTATTTGGAAGAAACTTAATCCACCCCAATCTGTGAAGAACGGGATTAATACAGGGGATACGAACATCATATTACGTAGCATATTGAATAAGTATATTTTCCAAATATTCGCTTTGAAATTTTTAACCATATTTTTAACCGAATTAACTATTTTTTTAAATAGAAACAAATAAAATTTAATAATTAGAATATAATTACTGATTTAGATAATTTAAAAGAAAGAGAACTTTTAGAGAGGATTATTAGAATTGATTTATCGAAGCTAAATAGCTTTTTTTACATCAATGCACTATCTTGCTTTTTCCTATCCAAAACAGCTTGGGTTATCAAGCCAAAGACATAGCCTATATTTTGACCAGATTTTGCGCTGCATTCAATGTAGCTGTTAATATTATTATCTTTGGCAAAACCTTCCGCATCTTCTCTTGTAATTGAACGATTTGGTAAGTCTATTTTAGTCCCAACCAAAACAACAGGAATAGAATCAGTATTTTTCCTGATTAAACCGAGCCATTCTGGAAGATTATTAAATGAGTAAGGTTTTGTCAAATCAAATACTAGTAAAGCCCCAGATGCTCCGCGGCAATAACCAGGAAGAATAAATCTAAAACGATCTTCGCCTCCAAAATCCCATAACTGAAGCGTAACTTGTTCTTCACCCAGCATAACCTTCACAGCGCTGAAGTCTACGCCTATCGTCATTTTGGTTCCCTCAAGGAAGATTCCCTTAGTAAATCGCAGTGTCATTGCTGTTTTACCTACACCGCCTTCACCAGCAATTACCAGCTTGAGGATATATGTCATTTTTTAACTTCCCAGTCGAATATACATTAATTCTTTAGTTAACCAGATTTCATTATTTGATATTTCTATAATCAAAATTAAACTTTATGATATTTTAATTTAAATTCATTAAAGTATAATATTTTCTTATTTTATGTTTCAAATTATTAATCTGATTATTAAACAATATATTAAATTTTATTTGTCAACATAATTTAAAATTTTATTGAATTGGTTATTAAAGATAGATTTTTGGGTGTGTGATTTTTGGAACGATTTAAAATTAGTGAAAAAGATGCAGAAGAAATAATTAAAACATTAAATTTTTCTAAATTAAATGGTCTAATCGCCGTTATAGCTCAAGATATTAAAACTAATGAAGTAGTAATGTCTGCATTTGCTAATGAAGAAGCAATTAAGATGACTTTAACAACCGGATATGCATATTATTGGAGTCGTTCCAGAAATACATTGTGGAAAAAAGGGGAGACTTCAGGTCACCTACAGATAGTAAAAGAAGTTTATCTTGACTGTGATCAAGATGCAATCTTATTAAAAATAAACCAAATAACAGCAGCCTGTCATACAGGCTATTTTAGTTGTTTTCACAAAAAAATTATTGATGGAAATGTTGAGATAATTGGTGAACAAATTTTTAAGCCAATTAAATAGGATGGATTTTCAATTAAAAGAAAAATTGAGTTAAAAAATTTATTCTTATCCTTCGATATCATCTAGAAAATCTAATAGATGGTCACGTACAACAACAAATGAAGGTCCTCCACCAAACTCTATTCCTATAGCAGCAGCTTCTAATACTTCATCTCTTTTTGCTCCAGCTGAAATTGCATTATTTGCATGATTTGCCATACATGGGATACATTTAGTAGCTACTGCTGCTGCTACCGCCATTAACTCTTTTAATTTCCGGTCTAAAGCTCCAGGTTTATAGTAATATTTGATTAATTCATTAAATCCCTTGTATAGATCTGGTGCTTCCTTCTCTAATCGCTCTCTATTAGCTTTTCTCTTTTTCAAAATGTCTTTAGCCTTATATTCCATTATTACACCTCTTTTTTTTAATACTTTAAGAGAAAATTATTAAAATAAAAAAATAACAACAAACACCTTTATCAATTATATGAAAAATAATTTTTAATGAAGAAAATGAGGAAAAAAGTAAAAAGATTGGATTGGGAAAACTCTGAATTTATCAGTTGGAATAAAGAACCTGCCCACGCAACACTCTTACCATATCAAGACATTAAATCTGCCCTCGGCGGATCACGAGAACAATCACAATATTATAAGTCTTTAAATGGTAATTGGAAATTTAATTGGGTGAAAAAACCATCCGATCGACCAGTCTATTTTTATAAACCAGAATTTGATTCCAGTGATTGGGATGAAATACCTGTTCCTAGTAATTGGCAATTACATGGATATGGAATTCCCATCTATACGAACGTAAAATATCCTTATAGTGTAAAAACGACCAAGATACCAAATATTGATCATAATTATAATCCTGTTGGGTCATATAGAACCGAATTTTTCCTACCTGAGGATTGGGAAGGAAGGGAGATTTTTATTCATTTTGATGGAGTCAAATCCGCATTTTATATTTGGATTAATGGTGAAAAAGTAGGATATAGTCAGGGAAGCATGACACCAGCTGAATTTAATATTACAAAATATTCAAAGTCAGGGAATAATTTTATTGCAGTTGAAGTTTATCGCTGGTCTGATGGAAGTTATTTAGAAGATCAAGACATGTGGAGATTTAGTGGAATTTATCGAGATGTTTATTTATTTTCAACCCCTAAAGTACACCTCCGTGACTTTTTTATTAGGTGTGAATTGGATGAGTTATATAAGGATGCAAAATTAAAAATAAGAGCAAAAATCCGGAATTACGGAGAAAATATGATTAAAAATCATAAAATAGAAGTGATATTGTTAGATTCCGAGAAAGAGATTATCGGAAATAACCCACTCAATAGCGGGAAGTTTGATTTAAATACAGATACTGAAATTGTTTTGGAATTGGATTCTGATGTTGAGGATCCGAAGAAATGGTCAGCTGAGTTGCCTTATCTTTATGAAATATTATTAATATTAAAAAATTCTGATGATCAAATTATTGAAATTGAACGCTATTATTTCGGCTTCCGAGTTGTGGAAATTAAACGACGTCAGATTTTAATAAATGGTAAATCTATAATTTTCAAAGGAGTAAATAGGCATGAACATGATCCTGACCATGGGAGAGCTATTTCATTAGATCGAATGATTCAGGATATTAAAATTTTAAAGCAAAATAATATTAACGCTGTACGTACCAGTCATTATCCAAATGATCCAAAGTTCTATGATTTGTGCGATAAATTTGGAATTTATGTCCTTGATGAATGCAATTTAGAAACTCATGGGTTACGTAATAAAATACCAAAAAATAAATCCAAATGGACCAAAGCTGTAGTTGATAGGATGGTTCGCATGGTGGAACGTGATAAAAATCATCCTTGCATATTCATGTGGTCCTTGGGTAATGAAGCTGGAAATGGTAAAAATTTCATTAAGATGAAGGAAGCAGCTATAAAAATAGACCCAACCCGTAAGTTCCATTATGAGGGAGATTATGAATTAAAAGAATCCGATGTATTCAGCACCATGTATTCTACCCCTAAACAACTGGAAAAATCGGGTCAGTTTAAATGGGTTATAACTGGGATGTGGAAGCCTGTAAGACCAGGAAAATACAAGGATAAACCACGTATACTTTGCGAATATGCTCATGCGATGGGAAACAGCCTTGGAGGGCTTCAGAAATTTATGGATGTCTTTGAAAGATATCCAAATTGCGTCGGTGGATTTATTTGGGATTATATTGATCAAGGATTGAGAAAAAGGTCAGAAGATGGAAAGGAGTTCTGGGCTTATGGTGGAGATTTTGGAGATAAACCCAATGATCGGAATTTTTGTATTAATGGAATTTTGATGCCAGACCGAAAACCTAATCCGGCTTTATTTGAAGTGAAAAAAGTATATCAAAATATAAAAGTGCTTCCACTCGAGTTGAAAAAAGGTAATTTTCGAATTCAGAATAAATATAATTTCATAAAACTTGATAATTTTGACACATCATGGGAATTAACAGCTAATGGAAAGATAATTCAACAAGGAAAATTACCTAGTTTGGCAGTAGAACCAGAAATGAAACAAGAAATTACAATTCCATTTGAAGAACCTAAGGCGAAACCTAATACAGAATATCATTTAAAAATTAATTTTTCATTAACAGAAGATACATTATGGGCAAAAAAAGGGTATAATATAGCATGGGATCAATTTAAAATTCCGTTTGATATACCAAAAACTCAAAAAGAAGATATTTTATTACCAAGCATTAAAGTTGACGAATCAACATATAAAATTATTATTACGGGAGCTAATTTTGAAATAACGATCGACAAACATATTGGTGCTATTAAATCATATATTTTTGAAGGAAAAGAATTAATCTCAAGCCCCTTAATTCCGAATTTTTGGAGAGCACCAATAGATAACGATATAGGTATAGCTTTTTATTATCCTTTCTTTTGGCGATTTAAGAAAAAATGGAAAAAAGCAAATATAAAACGAAAAGTAATCAGTGTAGAAACTAACCTTATAGACTCAAATTTACTCCATATAATCATTAAATCCAAGGTACCATATGGGAACTCTAAATATATAAGTAATTATGAAATCTTTGGCAATGGAGATGTAATAATTACGAATAAATTTAAACCTAAGAAAGATATGATTCGCTTCGGTATGCAAATGGCTATGCATGAACAATATAATAATGTTACTTGGTTCGGTCGAGGTCCACATGAAAATCATTTGGATCGTAAAACCGGAGCAGCGGTGGGAATTTATTCATATAAAGTAGATGAATTAATTCATAATTATATTCGGCCACAAGAGAATGCTAATAGAACTGATGTACGGTGGGTGTCATTTCTAAATAAAGAGGGGTTTGGATTAATGGTTACAGGTATTGGAGAATCTTTACTTAATTTCAGTGCGTGGCCTTATACGATGAGAGATCTAGAAAAAGCTAAACATATTCATGAATTACCTCATCGGGATACAATAACAGTAAATATTGATTATAAACAAAGGGGAGTTGGTGGATATGTTCCAGCTTTCTTATGGCTTGATAAAGAATTTAAATTACTAAAAGGGAAGAATTATAGTTATAGTTTTCGTTTGAGACCAGTTAAAATGGAATGAAAATAGTTATTAATTAAATTATAATAAAAAAACTATTGATTTATGATTTATATAATTTTAACAATATTTGAAAAGGTAATTTAAATGATGAGAGATCTTCCAAGATTGAGGAATTATAAAAGAAAAAGAATTTCTAGTCATGATCCAACTCATGGAAATCAAGATTTTTTAATTTTTAAAGGAAAATCAAAAAAAATTATAGCGGATATTCAAGGTGCAGGTTGTGTCAAACATATTTGGACTACGATGTCATCTGTTGATAGGTTATATTTACGAAATGTAATATTACGTATTTGGTGGGATGATGAAGAAAATCCAAGTGTTGAGGTTCCGATTGGTGATTTTTTTGGAATTGGTCACGGAATTTGTAAAGATTTTGTATCCTTACCCTTAACAATGTCGCCTCAAGATGGAAAAGGGTTTAATTGTTTTTTTCCGATGCCATTTGCAAAAAGAGCAAAATTTGAAATTGAAAATGATTCAAAAAGAAGTCTTTGGTTATATTTTTATATCGATTATGAAGAATATGACTCATTAGAAGAGGATATGGGGCAGTTTCACGCAACATGGAACCGTGAAAATCCTTGTCAGGGTATTTCAGAAGAGGGATTAGATAATATACAATTTTTATTATTAGGAAAAAATGAAGATTTTTCAAAAAATTATGTAATCCTTGAAGCTGAAGGAAAAGGACATTATGTCGGCTGTAATTATAATGTCCATAATTTAAGAGAAACCACTGAACATAATTGGTTTGGAGAAGGTGATGATATGATTTTTATTGATGGTGATCCAAATCCTACAATTTATGGAACTGGAACAGAGGATTATTTCAATACTGCTTATTGTCCAGAAACAGAATATAATGCCCCTTTTCATGGTATTCCCCTTCCAGGTGGAAAGAATTGGTCGGGAAAAATTTCTTATTATCGATTTCACATTTTGGACCCAATTTATTTTGAAAAGTCAATAAAGGTTACGATCGAACATGGACATGCTAACAGAAGAACGGACGATATTTCTACTACTGCGTATTGGTATCAAAAAGAACCCCATAAAAAATTCAAACCCTTATTACCTGCAGAACAAAGAGCTCCTCGTAAAAAACCAAAGGCAATAAAAAAAATAAAGAAAAAATAATTACATTTTGAAATTATCAATAAAATTTTTTAAAATCTTTTTCTGGTTTATTTCCTTTAAGTTGCCAGTCGCCAAATTCAATTAATTGTCTGTCCTTTTGCTGCTTGTACAGTATTTTCAAGGAGCATTGCAATAGTCATTGGACCAACTCCGCCGGTTGGTGGAGTAATATAAGAAGATTTTTCTTTTAAATTCTCAAAATCTACATCACCAACGATTTTACCTTCAACTCTTGAAAAACCTGCATCAATAATTATGACACCATCTTTAACCATATCTTTTTTAATCAAATTCGGCACCCCTGCAGCTGTTATTATGACATCCGCCTTTTGTGTATGTTTTTTTAAATTATCTGTTTTGATATGGCATATAGTAACTGTTGCATCTCGATTTAATAGCAGCATTGCTAAAGGTCTTCCAATAACAGTACTATGATTAATTATGGTAATATTTTTTCCCTCAAGTGATGGTAAGATTTGTTCTAACAAATATAATATACCTTTAGGGGTACATGGGATAAACCCAGACTCGTCCCTATTAGCTAATTTACCTGCATTTACGGGATTAAAACCATCAACATCTTTTTCAGGTTTTATTTTTTCCATTATTCTAAGTTGCTCTAGATGGTCGGGAAGTGGTAATTGGACTAATATACCATGTATTTTATCATTTTCATTTAATTTCTTAATTGAAGAAAAAACTTCCGCTTCAGTTACATTGTTTGGAAAAACAATTTTTTCGGAATATATCCCAATTTCTTGACAAGCTTTTTCTTTAAGTCTGACATAGACTTTTGAACCAGGATCATCCCCAATTAAGATGGTTGCAAGACCGGGGATTATATTATGTGTTTTTTTTAAATTTTTTATTTCATTTGCTAATTCTTTTTTAATTTCATTTGCGGTTTTACTACCATCAATTATAATTCCCATTTTTTCCCCCTTTTCAAAACTATTTGAATATTTTAAAGTGAATAAAATTAAAAAGAGTGTGTTAAATTTTTAATGGATATTTATGTACTGATAGGCTTGGGTTTTTGATTTAAAGCAATATTTGACTTCTTGAAAATCTTTTCGAAATTCCTTGACAAGTTGTTTTACTGATTTAATATCTTGTTGTTTGATGCAAATTCTTTCAATTAACTCTGCAATATAGTCCATCTCGCTTTCTTTCATCCCTAAACGAGTAACTTCTGATGTGCCTAATCTTATACCTGAAGGAGTCTTATAACTTCGTTTTTCTTTAATATCTTTAGGAATTAGGTTTCTATTTAAAATAATTCCAGCCTGTTCTAGAACCTGTTCAACTTTATCGCCCCACCCAATTGTTTCTGAAAGCTTACTAATATCTGCTACTAGTGTATGAGATTCAGTAAAGCCCTTCTTTTCCGCCAATACTTCAAATCCGCGTTCATGTAATGCTTGTGCTAAAGCCTTTGCATTTTTTATAACTTGACCATGATATTCTTTTCCAAATTTTAACATTTCTGTTAATGTAATTGCCAATCCCGCTACATTATGAAGATGATGATTACTTAAAAGTGCTGGAAATGCAGCTAATCGCAATTTTTTGTTAAGTTCTTCATCCTCAATAGCTAAAACACTTCCATGTTGAGGTCCAGGAAAGGTCTTATGAGTACTGAGAGTAAAGACATCGGATCCTTCTTCCAATGGTTGTTGAAAATAACCAGATCCTATTAATCCTGCAACATGTGCTCCGTCATACATGGTATATGCACCAACTTCTTTAGCTGCCTCACTAATTTCCTTTACTGGGTGAGGAAATAGAAATACAGACGCTCCAAAAAGGACTAATTTTGGTTTATATTCTTTTAATTTCTTTATACTTCTATCTATATCCAAATTCATTTCTTCTTCATTAAATTCAAAGAAATCAACTTTTAATCCATGAACATTTATAGCTGTACGATTGTGTGAAATGTGACCCCCTTGAGGTATTGGCATCGCCATCATTTTATCACCGGGTTTAGTTAGACCGGTATAAACAATTAAGTTTGCAACAACTCCAGAGATAGCTCGAACATCTGCAAACCCTGCTCGCCAATATTTTTTTGCCAATTCAATACATTTCAATTCAATTTTATCAATAAATTCGCAGCCAGCATATACTCGGCTACCTGCTACGCCTTCTGCGTATCGGTGAGCCAGATCAGTAATTATCGCTTCCCGTACAGCGGGACTGCAAACATTTTCAGAAGCAATTAAAGGAATCGCATTAGCAAACATTTCATGGTGTTTTTTCATTAAATTCCTAATATTCTTAAATTCATTTTCTTCCGAGGACACAGAAATTTCACCGTATGATAGTTTTTATTACATTAATTTTTGTATTCTTAATAAAAATTCCTAATGACAATTTTTTTATGTAATAAAATTAATTCTCTATCTGCAAGTAAATTGTAATTTTAAATAAAATTTGAAAAGAAATATGAAAGGAGGTCAATAATTTGGCAGATACAATTGCATTCATCTTAATTGAAATCGCATCGGGTGAAGAATATAAATTTGTAAATGATGTTCGAGATTTAAAAGAAGTTACAGAGGCTTATATTGTCTATGGAGCATGGGATATCATAGTAAGAGTTCAAACAGATAGTATGGGAGAATTAAATGCTGTTGTCCTTCAAATAAGAAAAATGCCGGGCGTGAAACGGTCTGCGACCTTAATAGCTCTAACTGGAGACAATATTTAAAATTCTTTCTTTTTATTCATACTAAAAGATAAAAAAAACAAGTAATAAGGAAAATTATTTTCCAATTTTAGATTTATTTAAAAGAGAACAATAATTTAAATAAATAATAATTATCCTTTTATATTAAAGTACAAAATTGGAGTTATTTCCATGGGTAAATCGAAAAAAAAAGCAAAATCCAAAACGACTAAAAAAGTGAAATCACTTGAATCCCAAGCAAAAAAGAAAAAGTCTTGGGGAGCTAAAGAATCGAAAGGAAAAGAGAGACTTGAACGTGCTCTACTTATTCCTGAAGATGTACAGGAACAAATCTTAAATGATATACCAAAAATGAAATATATAACTTCAACTCAGCTCTCACTCAAATATGGTATCAAAATAAGTGTGATAAAGCCTTTTCTTAAAGAATTAGAAGAAAAAGATAGATTAAATCTGGTCCTTGCTAACAGTAGAATAAAAATTTATGTTTCAGGAGCTAAGAAAGAGGCTGAGGCTGCAAGTTAAGGACTTGTCTAAATACTATTTTTTCGATCCATTAAATTTATGAATCGCATCAAACATTGCTACGATGTTTTCAGGGGGAACATCGGGTAAAATATTGTGAACGGTACTCCAGATAAATCCACCACCTGGTGAAAATATTTCTAACAATTCAGTCACATGTTTCTCTACTTCTTTCGGGCTTAAACGATTAATTACATTACGAGTATCTGCACCACCCCCCCAAAATGTAATATCCTCACCGTATTCTTCTTTCAATTCCTTGGGATCCATGTTCTTAACGTTAATTTGGACTGGATTGAGTATATCAACCCCAACTTCAATTAGATCAGGGATAAATTGTCTAATTGACCCGCAAGAATGGAAAAATATTTTCATAGAACTGTGTTTTTTGATGTAATCACATATTTCAGCATGTTTTGGTTTGAACATCTTTCGATATAATTTAGGATTAATCAAAGGTCCTTTATTTTCCCCGAGATCATCCCCAATACGAATTACATCTATAACATCTCCAACATATTTACAAACGAGTGATAGAGATGCGATGTGAAAATCCATAAGTTTATCGAGAAGTTTTTCAATTTTTGAAGGATTGCTGACCATATCCATTAAATTATTATCTATTCGTCTCAATGTGTGTAACATTTCAAATACACTACATCCAAGTTCGATAGTTAAAGCTTTATTTGAAATTTTTTTTAATTCAATTGCATTTTCTCTTAATTTTCGCCAAAATCTTTTTTGTTGTAAATTATCAAATGGAGCTGGAACGTGTATAGCCCCAAGATATTTGTTCATAATGGGCATTATGTCTGAAATCTCGTCAGGATAACCTTCTAGAAATGGAAAAGAGCATTGCTCAAAATAAAATGCACCCTCACTCATTTTAAGAACTACAGTCCCATCTGGAAGAACTACGTCATAGGAATTGTCTTCATTATGCCTAGGATGGAACCGTGCAGGAAATTGTACTTTATTACCCTTTAAATCAATATCGTACCAATCTTCATCTTTTTTATTATATACCCGACCAATACCCAATACATCAATTTGAAATCGATCAATTATAATATCTTCAACTTGGGCTAGTTGTTGCACTATATCAATAATTCGGGTTTTTCCAGTTGTGATACCTAAATATTTTTTTAGATTATTATAAGCAATTGCATTTATACCTGTAACAAGTGTGCTTCCCAAATCTATCGGAATTTTGTCTGGTTCTTTATGGTTTATTGCTGCAAGTACTCGTTCTCTTGAGTTCATTCTCACAATTCTCCAATGGATTATAATAGTAGATTATAAATAGTTGAATCTATATTATAATAATCTAGAGTTAAATTAAAATCTAATTAAGATTTTTGGGGTTTTCTACCCAGACATTTACAAATATAATTATGTTAATGATTTGAGGAATAATTTGAGTTTTCGTTTAACTTCCCTTCCTGTAACTGGTCTGGAATCAACACAATCTACTTCAAAATTCAGGCATGGAATACCCAATTCTGCTTCAATAATTTCCTTCATCAAGGTGGCTATTGCGTGGGAGTGTTTACAGCCTAAATGTCCGCCGTAAATTGCACAATCTGCCTTGTATTCTTTACCAATCCGAAGTAAATCATCAATGTAATATTCCGCAGGTCCTCTGGACTGTCTCCCCATCGGAACGTCTAAAATTTGTCTTGCTAACCCCTCAAAGATTGTATCATCATTACTCATATTTATAGGTTTACTAATTGTATAACCCAACATATCCATAACGGATACAGCTCCGAATTTCCGCTCCATCCATTCAAATAGAAGAGGATCGAAGAATAAAGGAAGATACATCCACAGAACACGAATCTTTTCTTCTAAACCCCGGGATTGCAAAGCCCCGCGTTTTTCTTTAACTCGTTTCTTAGCCACATCTCGTTTGAATCTAGCATATTCAATAGGTCTGGGCAATCCCCCTGAAGTCAATAACATGCTATAATTGTTTAGGGCTGCCCCAGATGGAAGAGGAGCTGGGATAGCCTTCATTAATTCCATTGCTTCCAAAATAAGTTCACGAGTTTTGTTAGAATTTTGTACTGTTTCAATAAAGTGATCATGATCCATTCTATGATTAATTCTCTCCTCTAACCATAGAACCAAATTTTTTAATTGTTGTGCAACATATGGAATGGTATTGGGATTATAGTGTTTATCTTCGGGATCGTGGGACCAATATGGAATATCAACAGTGAAGAATGGAGATTTTCCATAAATCTCTTTTAAAACTTGATATTGTGAATTCGTTGAATCGCAAGGTTGGCTCCCATAAATTACATAGTTTGGTACTGGAGCTTCCCCTACCATACTAGCTCCTATCCATACTTTTTGGGCATTGCATTGAGCACTATCGATCCCTCCTTCTTCTGCTATATCGATATATCTTAGGACCTCTTTGGACATAGCTATAGCAACTGAGCCGATCTCCTGGCACATCGGATAGCAGTCCATTGCATATATTATCTCTGGAGGGAAACAAAAATTCGTCATTACTGCTCTATGTTCTTTTTTAGCAACACGAAGGTTCTTATAATAATTATAGTTAATATCTGCAAACTGCATGCCGGGGGATTGCTTTTTCGAACCTTTCACAAGGTTCATTGCCGTTTCGTAAGTATTTATAATTCTATCCCATAAAAAGAATTGTGTTTCGTTCTCCAATTTGATTACCCAATAATTTGCCTCTATATTTCCTCCCTATAAATTAAAAAGGGATTATTAAGTAAATTGTATATACGAATATAAAAAAGTATGTTTTTAAGCTAATTAGAATATTTTTTTCTAATTTCATACTACAGATTTTAAAAACAGTTTCAATTTTCGTTTGACTTCGCGGGCTGTAACGGGTCTTGAATCGATACAGTCAACTTCAAAGGTTAGGCATGGAATACCTATTTCTTTTTCAATAACTTCCTTCATTAAAACTGCCATTGCGTGGCTGTGTTTACAACCCATATGTCCCGAGTAGATCGCACAATCTGCCTTATATTCTTTACCAATTCGAAGTAAATCGTCAATATAAAACTCAGACGGACCTCTAGATTGACGACCCATGGGGGTATCAAGAATTTGTTTAGCCAATCCCTCAAAAATTGTTTCATCGTTTTTCATATTTATAGGTTGGCTCATAGTGTAGCCCATCATATCCATTACACAGACGGCACCAAACTTTCGCTCCATCCACTCAAATAGAAGAGGATCGAAGAATATAGGAAGATACATCCACATAACACGTATCTTTTCTTCTAAACCTCGGGTTTCCAAAGCTCCTGTCTTTTGCTTAACTCTTTCTTTTGCCAAATCTCGCATAAACTCAGCATAATCAATAGGTCCTGGCAACCCTCCTGAGGTTAATAGAACACTATAATTATTAAGTGCAGACATAGACGGCAGCGGGGCAGGAACAGCTTTCATTAATTCCATTCCTTCTAATATAAGTTCACGTGTTTTATTCGAATTTTCAACTGTTTTTATAAAGTGATCATGTTCCATCTGACGATCCGTTCTCTCTTCCATCCATGAGACAAGATTTTTTAATTGTTTTGCGATATATGGGGTTGTTTCAGGATCATAATATTTATTACCGGGTTCATAAGACCAGTAGGGGACATCTATTGTGAAAACGGGAGCTTTGGTATAAATTTCCTTAAGAACTTGATATTGAGAATTTGTTGAATCACAAGGTTGACTTCCATAAATAATATAATCGGGATAAGGTGCTTCTCCTACCATACTTGCTCCGATCCATACTTTTTGGGCATTACACTGAGCTTTATCAATACCTCTTTCTTCAGCTATATCAATATATCTTAATCCTGCATTTGCAATAGATAGAGCGACACTCCCTATTTCCTGACACATAGGATAGCAGTCTATCGCATAAACTAATTCTGGAGGAAAGCAAAAATTTGTCATAATGACTGGTTTATGCTCTTTCTTAGCCTTACGAAGTTCTTTATAATAATTAAAGGACATATTTGCAAACTTTGAAGCGGGTCGTTCCTCATCCATACTGTCAATAAGCTGTAATGCCATTTCATAAAGCTGTAATATTCGATCCCATAATATAAATTGTTTTTCATTCTCCATTTGAAAAACCTCTTAATTTAACCCTTTATAATTCCAACTCTTTGTAATTAATTAAATTAGAAATAAAAAAATTTTAAACTATATTAGTTAGGAACGTTTTAAGACGATTTTTTATCGTTTTTGAATCCACAACTCTTCCATCCATTGTATCTAGCTCGAATGTAAGAAATGGGATATCAGTTTCTTTTTTAACTTCTTCTGCCATTAGAGATGCGACAGCCCAACTGTGCTTACAGCCAACATGACCACCCCAGATACAACAATCCCCCTTGAATTCTTTAATTAACCAGATAATATCATCAAGGTAAAATTCCATTGGACCCCGAGATTGACGAGCCATGGGCATTTCCAATACAACCTTTCCTAAATCATTGTAAATACGTTCTTCTGAACTTGTATCTACAGGTCTAGCCATTTGTAAGCCGAGCATATCCATAACTACCGTTGCTCCGAACTTACGTTCCATCCAATCAAAAATATAAGGATCGAAGAAGATCGGAATGTATACCCAAATTATCCGGATTTTCTCTTCCTTTCCTCTTAAAGCCAAAGCACCTTGCTTCTTTTTTACCCTTTCCTTTGCGGTTTCCAAAGTCCATTTACAATAATTAAGTGGACTCTCAGTACCAGCAGCAGCTAACAACACCATATAATTTGTAAAGGCTGTTAAACCTGGTAATGGTGCAGGAACTGCTTTCATTAATTCTGTTGCTTCAAGAATCCATTCTCTGGCTTGATTGGAGAGTTCTACTGTCTTTTTCAGATTTTCAAATTCCATTTTATGACCCGTTTGTTGTTCTAACCATTGAACCATGTTTTTGAGTTGCTTTCCGAAATACGGAATAACTTCGGGATCATAAAATTTGTTACCTTCTTCATAAGTCCAATAGGGCGTATCTAACGTGTATGTCGGTCTTTTATAAATATCTTGGATTACTTGATATTGGATGTTAGTAGAATCACAAGGTTGTGAAGCGTAAACGATTAAATCTGGATCTGGGGCTTCATTAACCATGGCAGCACCCATCCAAGTTTTTTGAGCATTACATTGAGCTCTATCAATTCCCTTTTCTTCAGCTATGTCAATATATCTTAAATTTGAACCTGCCACTGCAATAGCAACTGAACCAGCTTCCTGACAAAGGGGGTATATATCCATTGCATAAAATAATTCTGGTGGGACACAAAAATTATACATGACTACTGGTCGACCTGTTTCCCTAGCTTTATAATAACCCATACTATAATCATACATAACGTATAGGAATTCCGTATTTCCCATAAAACCTTGTTTAATCTTTGTCGCTTCATCCATAGTATCTGCCATATCTTTACCCATTTTCCAAAAGCCGGAAAATGTGTCCCATAATAAGTTTTTATTATCTTTTTCTACTGAATCCTCAGTCATTCTAACACTTCCAAAAATGCTTGGACTCTTGTTTTCATCTGACCTATTCCGCTTGTAACATATTCTCGTTCAAGATCTAAAATGGGAACACCGAGTTCTTTGAATCTTTTTTGAGTCATATACCGTTCACCAGTCCAAAAGTCGCAGAATTTCATATTTTCGAAAACTACACCGTCAATATGAAAATTTTTAATCATATCAAGCATAAATTTTTCACGAACTTTGAAATCTCCACCAGCATCTATCATTCTGGGGCATGGACTTTTCGTTAGATATTTAATAGCAAGATTTTCTATGGGATCTTGAGAAGTATCAGGCATATCCCAGAAATATCGAGTGCCAAAGCATAGGGAATCGGTCACAACCAATCCCCCTAAATCTTCAATGATTTTTACATAATCAGGTTCATCTAAAATACTACCAATTAGCATGAGACGTGGTTTTCCCACGATGTTTTCTCTATTTGGAAGTTCCTTCAAAAATTGGCTAAGCATTTCATTAAAATCCTCTTTAGGAATCGCTGTCGCCGCTGTGGTTATATTTAGAGCTTCAGTACCGCTAATTCTTGGTGCTTCTGTCTTTCTAGTTTCATATAATTTGCTTAAGAGAGCTCGAGTCTCATTATATAATTTTGTTGAAGATTTGATTTTATCTTCAGTAATTTGAACTTTGAAATGTTTTTCTAAACTCTCTTTTAAAGTTTTAATTTCTTTTATGAACCATTTTATAGCTAAATCATCAGTATGATGTGGAATGCTTAGAAAATGCATGTATTGAGTGGATTTAACTTTATATTTCCAATTATCGTACATTCGCCTCATATGGTCACATGAATTGAATGCCACTAAACCATCAGAAAAATTAAATCCATCTGTTAATGCTTTATCTAAAATATAACGTGCAGATGAACAATTTAATCTTGATAATAATCCATCTGCATGTGTAGTATCAGTATGTCCACGAGCAGAAATGCGATAGGGAAGAATACCTCCAGCATGAATGATTTCATCCGGAATATAACAACAAAAATAACCAATTACTTTTTTTCCATCTTTTTTCCATTTAGTTATCCATGGATTAGGTAAAGGACTGGCAGCAGATTCAAATTTTTTCATTAATTCCTCAGACAAATAAATTCACCATATTCTAAAATTCACTCATATTTATAACACTATTATACTTAGAAATTGAAATTATAAAATCTTCTTTAATTATCACACTTGAACAATTTATCTAACGGGCTTTAATTAGGAATTTGTCTCAAATTAAAAAACAATTCCAAGAATTAATGGATTTTTAAAAAGAGAATGAAAAAATAAAAAAGAGTTATAGTCTTTCAAGCAAGTATTCTGTAATATCATACAATTTTATCTTTGATCCAGATTTTTCAATTGCGTCTTGGAGGTTACGGTAACAAAATGGGCAAGAAGTAATTAATATATTTGCGCCTGTGGCTTCAGCTTCTTTAATTCGTTCCACTGCAATATCAACAGACCAATCTTTAAAGGCAGATTTCACACCTCCACCCGCTCCGCAGCACCAAGCATTTTTCTCATTTCGGGGCATTTCAATAAGATTTTTTTTACCCACAATAGCTTTAATTAACTTCCTTGGAGGCTTATAAATTCCACAATGTCTTCCCAAGTGGCATGGATCATGATATGTTACTTTCTCATCAACAGTTTTTATTTCTAATTTTTTTTCAGAGAGTAATTTAGATAAGTATTCAGTTATATGTAAAATATCAAAATCAGGTTTCTTGCCATAGAGTTTTTCGTAATCTTTCTTTAATGTTCTATAACATCCAGCGCATGAAGTTACTACAATTTTTGCCCCTGTTTTCTGGACAACATCTAAGTTGTGATTTGCGATTTCTTTTACACTATTTATCTGTCCGGTTCTTAAAAGAGGTGAAGTACAACACCATTCTTCAGGAGAAATTGTAAAATCAACGGCCATTCTTTTAAGAAGATCATATGTTGCCCTTGCAATTTTATTTTGCCTATATGAAGAGGTACAACCAACGAAATAAAGAACTTCAGCTTTATCTTTTAAATCGGCTTTTTCTTTGTCAGTAAGCCAATTTAAACGATTTTTATGAGGCTCAGCATAGGGATTGTGCTCTTTGTCAATATAACCAGAATAACCCTTATGTTCTGGTAACGGACCACATCCTGCTTCTACAGCTTCTGTTCGAAGTGCTTCAATAATTTCTACGATATGGTCTCCAATCCTCATATCGCAGATCTCACCGCAATTACCGCAGACAGGGCATGAAAATATTTTTTTTACTATGGAATCTGAGAACTTAATTTTTCCTTCGATAATACCTCTAGCAATCCAGACTTTACCTGAACCAAAATAAGGCTCAAACATAAACCTTTCTCCTGCAGGACAAGAAGGTAGATAAGTTTCTGAAGTATATTTACAAGTATTACATCTTGTACAAATATATACATATTCTTTGACTTCGTCTAATGCCATATTTTACACCTTATAGATTCCATCGTCCAGGATTCATAATTTCATTAGGATCTAAAGCTTTTCTGACTCGTCTTGCTACTTTCACCCAATTTGGATCCATCGCTTTCAAGACTTTTTCAGAAGCCCAAGCGGGACATTTATACGGAATTGCACCAGAAGGTAAAGTAGCGGTTTCTAATAACTCTTGTAACATTGCTCGAACTTTCTCAGATTCTCCAGGAACAGCTTTATTAAATGGAACAAGATATCTTACAACCACAAAATGTCCAGCATCCATCATTTTTGAGAAGACTAATGGCTCAAAACCATGCTTCTCCATTACCTTCCAACCCTTATCATATGCATCTATCCAAGTATTCGGGGGACAATATGTACCTAACCAACTCATCCCAGCCCCTTTATATTCTCCAATTTGTCCTCTAAATTCCATAAATGCTGGTAAACTTTGGGGTAATTTCATAATATCACCTTTCCCCATTGGAACAAAATCAATTTTCTTTCCATCTTCTTCTGCTACTTCTTGTGTAATTTCTTTTACTCTTTTTTGTTTTAATTTATCCTCTTCTTTTGTATCAGAGAATAAAATGATGATAGAAGTCAACATTGCTTCATTTAGACCTGCAGGAGGAAGTGGGTGCTTCATACCCGTCATCATTTTAATAGTAGGGGTGGAAAAGGTAGATTCTCCGTGAATAAGATCTCCATTAACTAGTCTCCGAAGTGTTTTATCAGCAGCAGAAAGACTTCTATATGAAACGGTAATTGTGTTTCTCACAGTGGGGTTGGGAACAATTTTAACAGAACATTTTGTAACCACACCGGTCATTCCTTGCCAACCAATGAAGAGACTTGTTAAGTCTGGCAAAGGGTATTTCATATTCCAGTTATCTGATATTGTATTACTCCCAATCTTTACGATTTCTCCCGTAGGAAGTACAACTTCCAATCCAACAATCCAATCACCCATAGCTCCCCATCTGACGCTAAATTCAGTGAGTCCTTCTAATAGAGCATTTGCTACTATAGATGTATATGGAGGAGAATAAGCATAAGAATATATGAAGTCGGGATGATTTGTAGCAAGATATGCCTTCATATGCCCAAAAGTAACACCTGGTTCTACAATAGCATATTTTGCAACCTCATCAACTTTGAGGATCTTGTTCATCCGTTTTAAATCAAGCATTATACCACCATGAACTGGAATGGTAAGACCCCCAATGTTAGCTGCTGCTATATAAGGTACAACAGGAATTTTTTCATCATTTGCAATTTCAAGGACACCTCTAACTTCTTCCGTTGAATTTGGCATAACTATTGCTTCTGGATTACCTGGTTTGGCTTCTGTCATATCTCGAGCATAAATATAGAGATCTTCTGGATCAGCTGACACCCATTGGTCGCCAACAACTCCAATAAGTTTATTAATTATATTTTCGTTTAATTTTCCATATTTTTCTGTCATTTTCGTCAACACATTTGTATTAATTAGTTAATTAAATCTAATTTAATTGTAATTTGACTTAGAACTTACTTTGTTATAAGTCAATTTATTAGATTTAAAAATAAATTTCGTTGTTATACAAATTATTTAATGAATATTATAATATTTTGAAAAATTGCACAATGCCTACAATTTATTATTAGAAATCATAACTAATCAAAGTAATTTTAAAATAGCTCAAATTCTTCCTATTGTCTCAAATGGTATTTTATGACAAAACGGACAATCAACTGCACTATACATTTTTATCCAGCTTTTTAGATCTGATTCAAATTCTGGTTCAAACTCAAATAAGAGTTTTAATACTTGCGCTTTATTTAGTAGATAATTACCTTTCCAATTAAAATTGACATAGTTTTTTTCATTTTTTACTTCAAAGTGAATATTTTTTTGTTGTTCAGTTTTTTCAAAGCTCAAATTGATCTCAAGCTCTTTATGATTATCATACCAAATGCCACAACTAATTGGGTGTATATTTTTATGGATTTGGTAATTTAATTCCAAAGTATCTATATTTTCTAAATTTATTTGATAGAAAAAACAAGCCATGTAAGTTTTTTTTGTCTTTGGACAAGAATATAATCTCTTTTGATCAGCAATTTCAATAATATATGACTCTCCGATATGTAATTTTTGGAAAATATTCTTAAAAGTATCATGGGGAACAAGAGCATTTACTATATTTAGTTTTTTATTTTGATGTTCATAAATCTCGGGTTGGATTTCAAAAGGCTGTCGATTTTGATCCAAAATCTGTAGATTGTACTTATCAGATTTTGAAAAAAGTGTTATATAATTAATGGGAGGTGTTATATTTGACAATTTCAAATAATTTCTTTTCTCATTATAATCCATAAGACCATCTTTTTGGATTTTCCAATCAACAGATTTTTTTAATATCCATGTGTATCCTGTATAATTTGTAAAGAAGCTTGAAAGTTCTTCATATTTTTTAAACCAGAATTCTTTTTTTCCTTCCAAGCTTGGTTTATCTTCATCTAAAGGTAAGAGTCGTAACAAACCATCTATCTTTTCTTTTATTCTCCAGAAATCAGAGATTACACGATATCTTTTTCTCTTTATTTTTTCAATTAAGCCAATATTTTTTAAATCATTTAAAGCACGACGGATATTATGTATTGGTTCATTTAATTTTTCACTCAATTCCTCTGTAAACTCACCCTTCTTGCTATGCAACAGTTCTTTATACAGATTTAGGGCTAGACCCTTTTTTCCACCTATAACCCTTCTCCATGCTCCAATTACATTTTTACTAATCTTATTAAAATCAAGAGCTAAAGTTAAAAATCTCGAAATCTTATTTTCATACGGTTTATACTCTCTTATTTCAGCCATTTTTATTCACAATTTAATATATTTCTAATAAAAATAATTATTCATTCTAATGTATTACATTTTTTGTAATAAAAAGTTCTTTAAAAAAATAGTTTTTTATATATTAAGACAATAAATAAAAGATTCTGGTGTATATTTTGAACGATAATCCACTTTTGTTCTTAAAAGGTGTCGGTAAGGATTATGTAGACAACCCTATTTTCAATAATGCTCATAAAAAAATTATTGCTGAATATAAACCTTCTATTTCTGGTAAAATTGCGCTTTTTACTGTCTGTTCATGGGGTAAACCTTATAGACAAAGCTATATTCATTATTTCATATTGAGATCCTTAATTAAAGCAAATTTATTAGATAAATTACAATTAATTGTTATTACTAATGCAGGTGTGGTCCCATATGAGTTAAGTGATAATTATCCATATTTTGCATATGATTGGGATCCACTACTTGAAACTCCAAAAATAAAGAAATTATATATTGAAATATTAAATAAAAGATTAAATGAATTTTTAGAACATAAGAAGAAGTACTACAGTAAATTTTGCTGTTACTTAAGACATCAAAGCGAATCTTATCAATCTATAATAAATATTGGGTTTGCATTAAAGTTAAAAATCCCAAATTTCGCAATTCATGAAGATAAAATCACACAAGACGAAATATCTCAAGTTTCTTTAGATTTCTATGAAGATCATGATTTGGTCTTAATTACTAAACGTAATCTGGATAATCTTGTGAATAAAATAAAGGAGATAATTTAATGCTAGGTTCATGGTTTGATCAGGATAAACAGGAAATTACTGTTATTTTAACTAATTTTCCATGTTCCTATAATCAATGCACTCATTGCCCTTTTGATATTGAAAGTATAGATGACGAGAAAGAAGTTACTATCACAAATAAACAAATAATTGATGAAGCTATAGAAAAGGTCGTGGAATTTGACCTTAAAAGAGTGAAGATTTTTAATGGAGGCAGTTTTCTTGAGTTACCAGATGAGGTATTTCCAATCCTTAAATCAATAACGGAGGGTAAGGATGTAAGCATAGAATCTAGACCAGAATTTCTCTCCAAAAAATCAATAGCACTCATTTTTGATAAATTAAAACCTTTAAAACTTAATGTTTTCATTGGTTTTGATTCTGCGGATGATAATATTCGAAATGTCCTCCTTAATAAGGGTATTCCAAAAAGTGAATTAGACCGTATTTTAAATGAATTAAAAGATATTGAGAATGTCCAATTCTTTTCATATGTATTATTTGGTATCAGGGGAGTATCTGAAGAATCAGTTAAAGAAAGTGTTCTCTATTTTAATAATTATTTAAATGGAGTTTCCGCTATTGAATTTAGAGAAAATCCAAAATCTGAATTAAAACATCAAAAAATATCAGAATCGCTTAAAAAATTCCTAATTCAGAATTGTTTAAATGTTGATTTTATAGGGGATGATGATGAACAATGGTTATTGCCCGAAGAATCTTAAGATTTTTGATTTAATAGTCTTTTATAAGGAATAAAGCTTTACATAACAACTTCTGTAAGGAATTCTCCAATTTTACCCCTGATAGTTTCTGATGTTACCTCTCTTGAATCATAGGGGTCACAAGCTATAATTAAAGATGGAACACCAGTCTCTTGACGAACTGATTCGGCAATTAATCGAGTAATTGAGTATGCATGCTTACAAGCGAATTGGATTGGAATTATGACACAATCAATCTTATAATCCTTAACCCAGCGCATTACATAGTCCACATAGTATTCTGCGGGGCCTCTACACGTTCCAATCATGGAGAAGTCCAGAGTACCCTTTGCCAAGCTCTCAAAACATTTCTCTATTGTAGATGTATCATGAGGTTGGACTGGGTAAAACCCTAACAGGTCCATTATTATAGAAGCTTTGTAAGTCTCTTCTAGCCAAGGGAATAGCTCCCTATCGAAAAAGACGTGTGTATATGGCCAGGCTATGCGTATATTTTCGCCAGGGACGCCAGCTACTCCGTTTTTAACATTGTTTGCTGCATTATCTCTAATTAATTTTGTTGCTTTAACACCAACTTCAGTACCACCACGGGTGACCATTGTAAGAAAATTTTTCATAGGTTCAAGGCTGTTAACGGGACAAGGGACAGTTTTTAGGAGTTCATTGAATTCCGAGATATTTTCACGTGCTTGATTAACCCAGATCATTGTTTGTTTAAATTTCTCTTCATCTAATTTTCTATTCGTTTGTTGTTCTAACCAGGATATGAAATATTTTAATTGATTTAAAATATAATCCAATGTTTTTTCATCAAAAAACTCGCTATTTGGGTCATTATAATCCCAATATGGAATATCAATGTTAAACTGGGGCACTCCTGTTAAATATTGAAAAACTTGGTAAGTCGTTGCTATTGAATTACACGGAGTCGAAAGAAAGAAAATAATATCAGGAATGGGTGCTATTCCATTTTCAAAAGCACCTATTAAAGGTCTTTGTGCATTACATAGAGTTGGGTTATCACCATATCCTATTTGATTTGTAAGATCGATGTAAAATTCATTTGCATGCATTGGAGCAAGACCAACACTAAAAACCTCTTGCATAAGAGGTTCTAAATCCATTGCATGAAATAATTCAGGACCATAATTAAATGGATGCATTACAATTGGTTTTTCTTTAATTCTAGCATTACCTACATCAACGAACATATCTAGTACCATTTCCATAAATGGATCATATGGCTCGCTTTTAGCACCCACGAGAAATCCATCAAATAAAATTTTCCAAAGCTTAAAATCCTTACCCCATTTTGCCCTTCTGTATTGCTTATATTTATTATACCATGGTTCCTCCATCATATTACCTCAATTAAACATTTCCCAATATGAAAAATAAAAAAAATATCGATAATTAATCTATTTCTTCTTTTCATACTCTTCTTTAGCTAGAAGAGCTGCACCGACTGCTCCAACAATCTGAGGGTCAACAGGTAACGGTTTGGTTTTTACTCCTAACCTTTTCTCTAAGTATGTAACCACACCAATATTTTTTGCGACTCCGCCAGTTATTGTTACATCTTCTTCAAGACCAACTTTATAGACCTGAGACATGATTCTAGCTGCGATAGCATCATGTATACCTGCAACGATATCAGCAACTTCGGCACCATCAGCTATACGACTTACAACTTCTGTTTCAGCGAATACACTACATTGAGCAGTAATAGCTATTGGGCTTTTTGCTTGAAGAGAGATAGGACCGAGCTCTTCAAGCTTTAACTCTAGAGTTCTAGCCATAACCTCTAAAAATCTCCCTGTTCCGGCAGCACATTTATCATTCATAGCAAAGTCAAGGAGCTTTCCATCCTTACTAACTTTTATAACTTTAAGATCTTGACCACCCATATCAATTATCGTTCTTATCGATGGAATAAACGAATGGGCACCTTTTCCATGACAAGTTATTTCAGATATGTTTTTATCGGCAAAAGGTATTTTCACACGACCATAACCTGTTCCAACAATAAATTCTATATCCTCTTGAGTTAAATTTGATTTTTTTAGAACCTCATCCATAGCATTTCGAGCAGTTCTTTCGGGTTTAACAGTAGTTGGGACTATGCTATAGGCTATCATTGAACCGTTTTTATATATAACAGCTTTACCGGTCAAAGAACCGACATCACAACCTGCAATAATCATTAATAAAACCTCTATTACATGACTACTTCCGTTAAAAACTCTGAAATCCTTCCTCTGATAGTTTCAGCGGGTACTTCTCTTGCATCGAATGGATCACACCCGAAAATTAAAGACGGAATTCCAGTTTCTTCCTTTACAACTTCTGCCATTATCCGAAGCATAGAATAATTATGTTTGCAAGCGAATTGCATTGGTACAATCACACAATCGCATTTATATTCCTTAACCCATCGTACAACGTGATCTATATAGAACTCTGCTGGACCCCTACAACTACCGACCATAGACATGTCTAGTGTTCCTCTAGCTAGGCTTTCAAAGCATTTTTCTACTGTAGATGTATCGTGAGATGGAACGGGGTAAAATCCTAGGAGATCCATAATAGTAACTGCATTAAAATTCTGTTCGAGATATGGAAATAGGTTCATCTCATCGAAGAAAACGTGGATGTATGGCCAAGCAATCCTGATTTTCTCGTCAGCTATGCCTCCAACTTTCTTCTTAACATTTGCTGATGCAACATCACGGAGTGATTTAGTTACCTTGACAGCCCCTTCAGTACCTCCGCAAAGTGCCATAGTAAACCAATTACTAAATCCTGCTACACTGTTAACGGGGCAGGGAACTGCCTTTAACAGTTCTTGAAATTCCATTATATTTTCACGTGATTGATTAAGCCAACCCATTGTTTGTTTAAATCTTTCTTCTTCAAATTTTTGATTTGTATTCTTCTCCATCCAAGATACAAGGTTCTTTGACTGATTCAAAATATATCCTAATGTTTCTTCATCGTAATAATCCTTGAATTGTTTTCTTTCTGGGTCATACTCCCAATATGGGATGTCCATAACGAATGTTGGAAGGTTTCCAACTAAATGTTGAAAGACTTGATATGTTATGGCTATAGAATTACAAGGAGTACTGGTAAAAAATAGCAGATCTGGGATAGGTGCAGCTTCTTTGAAATATGCTCCAATTAGAGGACGAGAAGCATTACAGATCGTAGGATTATCACCGAATCCCATTTCATCAGTAAGGTCAATGTAAAATTCGTTCATACGGACGGGAGATAAGCCCACACTAAATAATTCTTGCATAAGAGGTTGGATCCCCATCGCATAGAATATTTCTGGACCATAATTAAAAGTATGCATAATAATTGGCTTTCCTTCTACTCTTGCACTGCCAACATCAAGGAAAACATTTAGCATCATTTCCATAAATGGAACAAGTGGTTGATCCTTCGTTTGAGCAAGCATTGCACTGTACATACCCTTCCATAAACTAAAGCCCTTACCTTTAATCTTTTCTCGACCCATTTTTTTATACTTTTTAAAAGTTTCCGCGTCCATTATTTTAGTATCGCCACCTTCACTACCAAATATACTTGCCATTTTTTCATCTCGCCTCTAATACTTCTAAGAATGCTTGAATTCGGGTTTTTATAGCTCCAGCTCCACTAAGCACATACTCTCTTTCCAATTCGAGGGATGGAATACCTTGTTCTTTTAAATCTCTCCGAAGCATGAAAATTTCACCCCACCAGAATGGACAGAACTTCATCCTCTGGAATAAAACACCATCAACATTATATTCTTTAATCATATCATTCATAAATTTCAACCTTTCAGGATATCCATCTGTCATACGTGGGCATGGCACCTTTGATAAATAGCGCTTAGCAAGAGCTTCTAGTGGATCTCCTGTTTCATCAACAAGATCCCAGAAATATCTAGATCCAAAACATAGTGAGTCCATAACTACAACACCACCAAGGTCCTCAATAAGCTTCATGTACTCTGGATCATCCAACATACTTCCAATTATCATAATTCGTGCTTTAGAATTAGAAATATCTTTTTTAGCTTCCGCATCTTTTAATAATTGGGTTAAAAGTTCATTAAATTTATCTCTAGGAATCGTAACTCCTGCCACAGTAACATTTAACATTTCAGTACCAGTAATGGGAGGGGGATCACGTTTTCTAAGCTCATATATTTTTTTTAGAAGTTTACGGGACTCATTATAAACTTTAATTGAGCGTCTAAGATTATCATCTGTAATCTCTACTCCAAAAGCCTTCTTCAAACTATCCTTGAATTTAACTAATTCATGAGTAAACCAATCAATAGTGACATCATTAACAAAACAGGGAATACTTAAGAAATGATGGAAAGGAAATGGAGCCTTATATCTTATATTATCATAAAGACGACGGATTTGATCGCAAGTATTACCACAAACAATACCATCAATGAAATTGTATTGTTTTCTGTTTGCCAATTCAAGACAACAACGAGTAAAACTACATGTAGTAGCAGACATATAAGCATCACCCATTGGAGTATCGGTACATTCCATTCCTATTGCTCTCATTCTAATTGGAAGAATATCTGCAGCGTAAATAAGCTCATCCGGTATGTAACTACAGAAATAACCTAAAACCTTTTTTCCTTCTTTTCTCCAGTTATCAATCCAAGAATTTGAAAGAGGAATTGCTTGAGCAAATTCATTAATATTAGACATAATTAAAACCTTCAAATTAAATAAATTGAAAATGAATTTATGTTATATAAGAAAAACCAAAGTAACCTTAAAAAAATAATGATAACTCTTAGTTATTTCACAATTATAGTTTATTATTTACTAAATTCCGAATAAAATTGAGGCGAGGTAAAGAAATTGGAAGATGAAGTATATAAAAAGTATAAAAAAATTAGTAAAGAAAAATGGGGAAAAGATTTTAAATTATGGAAAATTATGTTTGATGGGATTCTGATAAGAGCGAAGACTGAACCTTTTACTCCAGCTACTGAATTGTTACTCAATTATTTTGTGAATGTTGGTAGATCTAAAATGAAAGGTAAACCTCTTATAATGCATCCTTTTAACTATAGTCCTGAATTATTTCACGCTATGGGCATCGAACCGCTCATGCAGGAGATTTTTTCAGTCGGTCTTGCTCCACTTCACGCAAATGAATTTTATATTGATATAACAAATCAAATAGGTTATGGAGATAATCCGACTCTTTGCAATGCACAGCGACCTTTAATCGGTTCTTATATTCAGAAGATGGCGCCTATTCCGAATCTTCTTTTTTTTCTATCTACACCATGTAATTCTATCGCCACCACTTACCAAGTTTTTCAAAACTTAACCGGAGTACCCCAATACAATGTTGATATTCCCTATTGGAACTATGATGACCCAAATAGTGAGTTTTATGATGAAAAAACATTGGATTATATTTTAGATCAATTGAAACGTTTCATATCCTGGTTAGAACAACAAACGAATCAAAAATTAGATGAAGAGAAATTTAAACAGACAATGATCTGGGTTAATAAAGCACGTGAAAATATAATGGAGTTTAATGAATTATTAAGGTCTGTTCCATGTCCCGTTAACAGTATGCAATCTGGTGTAAATTTTTTAATAATGATAACCAGTGCTGGTACTGAAAATGCCGTTAAAGCGTCTAATTGGATACGTGATCAGGCGGCAGAAAACGTCAAAAACAGAATAGCTGGCGTCCCTGACGAAAAGCTCAGAATAGCTTGGCCTTACACTCATGTTTTCTTCGATGCAGATTTGTTTCCTTGGTTAGAAGAAAACTACCATGCTGTTACAATAATGGATATTTTAGGTCATTATCATGTAAATCCTCATGGTACCTCAACCATTGAAAAATGTTATGAAAGCTTAGCTAAGGGTACATTGGACTTATCTATGATTGATACATGCCGTGGACCGGTTGAATTTTTTATAGACTACCTTATACGCTTTGTTAAAGATTATAAAATTGATTGTATAATTATTCCAATCCAATTTGCTTGTAAACATGCATATTCATTTTTAAGAGTAGTTTTAGAAGAAGTTCGTAAAGAAATCGATATACCCTCATTGATGGTCCCTTGCGATCCTTATGATTCAAGGGAAGTAACTTCGGAAACAATTAGAGGAAGGATTGCAGAGTTTCTTACAGAAATTGTAATCTAAAAGAGATTTCTTTAATAAGGTTTTGAAATTTCTTCCATAGAAATTTTCTTTTCCATTACGATAAATTTTTTTTCAAACCCATACTTATTAAATAGTTTTCCTTCTTTTTCTAAATCACGAACGTTAGTTTCGACCCTGCTAACTCCCATATTTTTAAAAAATTCAAACGATGCATCAATTAATGCTTTTCCAACACCTTTTCCACGACTAGTAGGAGAAACCACAAAATTAGAAATATTACCATAAGTTTCTACAAAAGGAGAGACCAAAACTTCAGCTATAATCATTCCCACAATTTTATTTTCGTCTTCCGCTATCAACATACCTTGTTGATTATACTTATCTATAGTTCGCCTTTGAATACCATTTTTAAATCTTTTCTCATCAAATTGAGAACCGGTAACTTTACATAATTCGACCATTAAGTTTTTCATGCCTTTATAATCTTCATTACTCTCTGGGTTATATACTCTTGTTTTCATTTCTCATCCCGTCAAATTTTATTTTTATTACAATTAAAAAAAAAAGATATTTGAATTTATTTATTTTCAAATATAGCCTAGTTATGCAACGGGAATATCTGGTTTTCCGTACTTTTCTCTAATTTTTTGTCTTAATATCTTTCCTACAGGGGACATAGGAAAATCTTCAGCAAAAATTACTGATCTTGGTTTTTTATATCCTGCAATTTTCCCTTCAACAGTTTTAACTACTTCCTCTTTTGTCATAGTTTCTCCTTCTTTTAGGACTACTACAGCACGAACTGTTTCTCCCCACTCTTCATCCGGAACTCCAATTACAGCGACTTGATCGATTTTTGGGTGTTCTAGGAGGATTTCTTCCACCTCTCCTGGAAAAACTTTCTCGGCTCCAGTATTTATACATTCTTTCTTACGTTCTACTACATAGACTTCTCCATTTTTAATGTAACCCAAATCTCCACTATGAAGAAACCCTTGTTCGTCGATTGTTTGTTTAGTTTTTTCTGGATCTTTATAATATCCTTTCATTACAGATCCACCCTTATAGCATAATTCACCAATTTCGCCTTCAGGTAATGGATTGTTATTCTCGTCAACAACCTTCATTTCGTGTCCTTCTAGAATTGTACCCACACAGCGATCTTGTACTTCCTTTGGATCTCCATCTATCCGCATTGTAGCCACTGGGGCCATTTCCGTTTGACCGAACGCGTCGACTACGATTGCATTTGGGAAATATTTTAAGATTTTTTGTTTATATTTAGCGCGTAATACAGCAGCACCTGATAAAGCAATAGCTACAGACCCCAAATCGAATTTTTTATCGGTTTTTTCAAGATAATCCAAAACTCGTTTCCACATAGTTGGAACTAGAAATATTTGTTTTAATTCTTCACGTTCTACCATTTCCAAAAGTTCTTCACTACTGAATCCTTTACTCTTTAAGAATACGATAATCGAACCTCGAAACATCCAAGATATTAAGAACACAGCATAGGAAGCTAAATGGAATAGTGGAGGGACCATAATTGATTTATCTATATCCTCTTCTTCGGGTCTACTCCTCATTGCCTTTTTTAATCTATTTGCTACCTCTTTTTCACCCGTGACTTTAATCCTTCCTTTCATCATCAATCTTATAATTTTAAACATAAGCTTGATTTTTCCCCATCTACTATAAGCTAATGGTTGAATGTTAGCCAAATCTCTTGCTTGGTCAGCAACTCCGAATGTGACTATTCCATGATATTGCCCTTCAGGTGGTATACCTACAAATGGCTTTATTTTATCTTCTCGAATTGCAAATGTCATAACAGGAAGTGAAGGACCCTTTTTTGTGGGATTTTCTAAAACAATTACTTTTTCCTTCATATCAGGATCTTCATAAAAAATATCTGGAATCCATGAAACTGTAATATAATTTTCAAGCATTCTTCTCTGTAATTCATTTTTCGCAAATATGGGATCATCTAGATCTTTTATAGGAGGCAAAATTGCCCCTAGGAAAGCCATTGCACTCTCTTCATTGTATAATATATTATCATAAGTTAACATTACACCTTTAGGCCTCCCAGTTGTACCTCCAGTGTAAATTATCACAGCTACATCTCTATCCTTTACGTCTACTTTAATCACTTTATCTTTAGCCTTATCGATAAATTTATCATAATTTATCATATCTTTTGGAGTATTTGGACCGTCATGAATCAAATATTTTACCTTGGGAATCTTATCTCGTATTTTTTGAAGCTCCTCCATGGCATCGTCATCAAAAATGAAAATTTTGGAATCACTATTATTTAAGAGAAACTCCATTTCAGAAGCGACATAACGGAAATTCATAGGGACAGGGATTGCGCCAAGGGATTGTACAGCCAAGTTGTTTATTACGAATTGGGGAGAGTTATAACTCAGAAAACTGACTTTATCTCCTTTTTTTATACCTAAACTCCTTAATGCATTAGCTAATTTATTTATTCTTGTAAGTAATTGTTTCCATGTGTATTTTTCTTCACCATATATCATGGCGATACGATCTTTTGGGAAATATTTAGCTTTAATTAAAACTGCTTCAAAAAATTTACCTAATTGGACCATAAAATTCACATCTATTTTTTAAAAGCAAGTCGGATTGAACTTAATACTTAAAAAAAATGTAATAAAAAAATCTAATACTATAATGTCTTTTTTTTTATTAAAGTCTAATTTAAGTATTTAAATTAAGAATAAATCAATAAAGAAATCTTAAGGAATTATCAATCAAGGAGAAAAGGGCATCTCAAATAGCCATATTAAAAAATAATGGAATTTTTAAATGAGAAAAAAAAAAGAATGTAAAAGAATTGTTTAATAGCCTTTAATTGCTAGATCAATGTCTCCTTTTGTAATTTTCTTTCTTCCGGCATGTTTAGTGAGTGTATATGCTCTTTTTGAGACTCGAACTGCTTCGTCTTGTAACCAGACAATTAAATGTGCTATTGCATCTCTCGCGACAATCTTTGCCCCTGAATCCGCCATGACAGCACGGAGAGGCGACCAAGCAAAATATCTTTTCTTTGCCATATTTCTTCCCTTCATAAATCATTTATTCTTATCTTTTTTTAATTTAGAGAATTGAATCTCTTCAATTTTTCTATTTTTAAAATTTTGATAATTTATTTTGTTTATGAAATATATAGTTGTTATTATTAGAAGATCATTTAGTTTTTATAAAGATTTTGCTATTATGTCGAAATTTTCGGACACTATGTGATTTAATTCGAGTCAATTTTCTTATCATACTTTTTTGGAGAAATTACTATCCTAGAATTTTCTTGTTGTAATAAATTTTGATCATAATCAGATATATTTAGAATGTATAATTCAACACAATTTTCTTTTCTATAAACTATATTAATTAAATAATAATTCGAATAATATCTAATTAAATTATGACTCGTCATTCTGATCATATATTATTTCAATAATATTCACAAATTATTTATAAAAAATAATTCAAAAACCTGCTAAACTAATCTTTAGCAAAAAAAATAAGGTTTTAAGAAATTAAAATTTAGCTTTTTTTCTCGTACATAAATTATTCAACAATAATGCGAAAACTTCGAAAAGGCGATATCACATTTTATCATTGAAATTTTCAAGTGCATATTGTATTATTATGATATTACCGACGAAAAAACAAAATCTTTATTAAAATTAAATGAAACTTTAATAACGACAAATAAAGTCAATATGAGGTAAGAAATTTGGCGAAAAAAAGATATTTTGCTTGGTCGCCTCTCCGTGCTGTCATGAAAGATGCCGGAGCAAAGATAGTAGCACGTGATGCATTGGCTCATCTTATAGCATGGTTACAAGACGAAGCAGTTCGAGTCTCAAAAAGAGCATATACACTCACTAAACATGCTGGAAGAAAGAAAATCACAAAAGGAGACATAAATCTATCAATTAAAGGTTATTAAATCAGAATAATCTTTCATTCCTTCCTTTTTTTTATTTTTTAAAGATAAAAATAGTTATCTTTTTCGATTTTTAGTAGCATATTGAAAATTACTTTTCATATTCAATCGGATCAATTAGTCCTGCCATTTCAAAACCATTTAAGCGTAATAGGCATGAATCGCATTGTCCACAAGCTTTTTTACCACCTTTATAACAGCTCCAAGTTTTTTCATAGGGAACATTTAATTTTGACCCAAGTTGAATAATCTCTCTTTTATCCATATGGATAATTGGTGTTTTAATGTTAATATTTTGTGCTTTTGATCCTAATTGAATAGCTTTTTGCATCGCTTTTATGTATTCAGGACGGCAATCTGGATAACCAGAATAATCTATGAAGTTCATACCTGCAAATATAGTATCAGCACCAATTATTTCAGCATAAGCAGCTGCAAAAGCTAGAAAAATAGTATTTCTCATAGGAACATAAGTTACAGGAATTTCACTTGTCATCTCTTCCATTTCTCTGTCTAAAGGAACCTCAATATTTTGATCGGTAAGAGCCGAACCCCCAATTTGAGTTAAATCAACTTTTAATATCTTGTGTTCTTTAGCTCCCACTGAGCTTGCAATATTTTTTGCGGCATCTAATTCTCTTTTATGTCTTTGTCCATAGTCAAAAGAGAGGGCATATACTTCATAGCCTTGATCCTTTGCATAATATATTACTGTAGATGAGTCCAATCCTCCAGAAAGTAAGCAAATTGCCTTTGTCATTCATTAATCCCCTTTATAAATCCCCATATGCAGCCCAAGAGCCCGTATTTTCATTAAGCATTATTTGAAATTTTTTAACATTAAGCCTTTCTTTTAAAATTGAATAGATATATTGAGCTAAACATTCCGCAGTTGATGCATCAATTGGTATTTGGGCTATATCTTCTTTGGGTATTGAATAGAATTTCTCAGTCTTTTTAATTTTAATGTCTAAATTATTTCCATTTTCATTAACATGGATAGCAGGATTTTTCATAGGTAGAATTAATTTATGATCCAGATGTTCTATCGATTCTAGAATTATCTTTTTTACTTTTAAAAAATCAATAATCATAGAATTATTATCCAAATCCCCAAAAATCTCAATTTTAACATAGTAATTATGGCCATGTATCCGAGAACATTTATCATGTTCAATTAAAAAGTGGGCAGCACTGAAATTTAGTTTTGGATCATCTAAAATTAATTTGTGACTCATTTTATCATCTCATTATAAATATCCTAGAAATTTATGAGTTTGAACAGAAATTCCTATTTGATCTGGGGTGAGATACTTAGCTGCAGCTTCTGTTAATTTGCAAATATGTTGAAAATTAGGAATTATTGCTTTATTTTTTTTCGCACTTACTATTTGAATAGCTAATGGAACATCTAATTCTGATAATCGACTGGCATACCATTCAATATTTTCAACTTTTGTGGAAATTGTTACCACAACTTTCGCAAAAATCTTCTTCTGTGCATTTACAAAAAATTTTATGGTCTGAAATTCTTTTTCCACTATCTTTTTCCATTCTTTTAATTTGATTGCCGTTTCATCTTTTATATCACAACAACAATAATCAAAAAACTCGACAATTTTTTTAGCATTTTCAGGTAAAGATCCATTAGTTTCAAGATAAAGTTTAAAATCTGATAATTGTTCTACCAACTCGCATAAAAATTCTATTTGGTAAAGAGGTTCTCCACCTGTAATACTGATTGAATGGAGATCTGGAGTGGAGATTTTATTAATCCAATTTAAAATTAATTCCACATCAACAGGATTTTGTAGATTGATGAAATCACCACATCCAGGAGTCTTTTCCACTTTAAAATCTTTGATTTTCACAGTTTGTGCAAACGGGGAATCACACCAGACACATGGATGCGAATCTTTAGAAAAATTGCAACCTGCAAAACGAATGAAGCATTGTCTTTTACCATAACAGCTACCTTCTACTGCAAACCCTTCGCCTTGAAATGAAGAAAAAATTTCTACTAAGTATCCTGGCATCTACAGATCCTTCAATATTTTTTATTTTTTCTTAGATTTGTATATTAAAACCCTTTCCAAAAACTATAATTGTCAAATATAAACGCTTTTTATTTAAAAAAAACTTGAATCCCTTCCTTATTTTTATCGACAAAAAACAAAATAATCTGAAATCTTACTGATTTTAAAATATTTTCATAATCTAATATGAATTAACATGTAATGAATAACTAATTATATTATTAATTTTAATTTGTTACAAAATTTGTAAAACAATTATAATTTTATAATAACCAAATTAAAAATTAAAATAAAAATGAGGAAAATATCAAATTTTCAAATATTTCCAACAAAAATAAAGACATTACTAAGATATTTTAGGTCAAATTATATTTTTTATTGGTACTGATATCATATGATTTTCAAAATTTACTATTAATTCAATAGATATTATAAACATTTAAACAAAAACCTTAAATATTTCCCTTTTGAAACCTATTACGAGGGTATCAATATGGATCTGACCGATTTTAAAGCAAAGGATATTATGGTTCAAAAACTTGTCACTTCAAATCCAGATGAGAAAGTTGGTTCAACGGATATTTTAATGGTTCGGAGGGGTGTTGGTTGCTTATTAATAACCAAAGATGAAAAATTAGTCGGAATTCTAACAAACCGTGACATTATTAGGTTAAAAAATTCTACTGACGCAATTCATAAAACTGTAGGTCAGATAATGACGAAAAACCCAATGACAATAACTGCGGATACTGATTTGAAATCAATTATTAAAATTATGGTTACACATTCAATAGAACATCTACCTGTAATTGAAAATGGAAAACTTGTTGGTTTGGTCGGTCATAATCAAATTTTTAGGTCAATAATGAAATTAATATAGAGTAAAAATTGCTTCGAATTTTAAATTTGAATAATATTAAGCTTTTACTTCATCTATTTCTGTTTCTGTTTTAGCTTCATATATTAAATAAACCCCAGTTAGAATAAACATTATGGGTATAATTACACCAATTGTGAATAATACCTCACTTAAAATGAATAATGTAAGAATAATTCCTCCAAAAACCAAAATAATTATCCCTAAAATTAATTCAGTCTTATATAAAACCATAATTTTAATTATATTTGGTATTATTATAACTTTTTTGGAGTTCTAATTAAAATCCATAAAATTCTTTAAATCCTAAATTTAAATTAAAAATGAATAGTAAAAAGATAATTTGTTCTGATGTTGATTACTCTAACTCAGAACTCAATCAATTTAGGAGATTTGCATTTGTCGATAAATAATAAAGAAATTGTTGAAAAATTTAAATCAGTTTTTAAATTGAAAGATTTACCAATTGCTTTTTTTTATACAGATAATCCTCCTCAAGACGTCTATAAGCCAAAAGCAAAATCCATAGAAAATCTTCCTTGTATAATCCAATTTTTGAATGGAGTTAGGAAAGGTAGGACTCTTGTCCTTGGTAAAGAGAGTAGAAATTTGTGTCCTGGAGGATTAGCCTATTTAGGTTTTAAAAAGATATTTCCTGGGTTAGAATATTTTTTATCGACAGGAATAAGAGATAAAGAAGGTAATTTGGTAATAGAGGGGGAGAGATTTAAAAAAACTCCAGAAATAGCCAGAGAACTGTATGGCAACATTCCTTATAGAAAAAGTCCAGCAAAATATGCCGTATTCATGCCTTTAGATAAAGTAAATAACGAAATATATAAACCAAGTCTTGTAATTTTCTTCGTTAACATGGATCAATTAAGTGGTTTAATTCAATTAACACATTATGATTTGACTAATAATAGAACCGTAATAGGATATGGTTCTGGCTGTAGTTCTATTGTGACAGAACCATTAGATGAACTTGAAAAAAGTGAGACCCCTAGAGCTGTAGTCGGTATGTTAACAGACATTTTATCAAGAGGACATATAAAAAGAGATGAAGCAACTTTTACTGTTGGTTATAAAAGGTTACTTCAATTATATGAAAACATTGAAGGAAGTTTTATTGAATTAGAAGCTTGGAAAAAAATACAAAATAGGAATAAGATTAATTAGTTAATAAAGTTTAGGTAATAGAAGGAATTTAGGAAATGATGGAAGATCTACCTATAAATTCGAAAGATTTTCACTCTTTTGGTGAATTAATAGGATTAAAATTCACAAAAGTAGAAAAGGGATATAGTCAATGTGTAATAGAAGTAAATGAAAGATTATTTAATCCACATAAAGTTTTACATGGAGCGGTACTTTATTCGATGGCTGATACTGGTATGGGAGGGGCAGTTTATCCATATTTAGAAAAAGGTGAACTGTGTGCAACTGTAGAAATTAAGATCACATATTTTTCAGCAGTAAAATCGGGTAAAGTTGTATGTGATACAAAAGTAATTCATAAAAGGAAAAAAATTGTTATTTTGGAATCGGAAATAAAACATGATGATCAGCTTATAGCAAAAGCTATAGGAACCTACTCAATTTTCAAAGTAAAACATGATTAGAATCAGGTGTTATAAAATTTGGAATGGAATCCATTAAAATGGCCATATTATTGCATTGCTGGTATTATTTCCATCTTGTTTTTTTTCATTTTCAGTTATATTGCTTACCTTCACTTTCCAATTAACTATTCAATATTTACAAATTATGTTTCTGAATTGGGTAATTCATTACGAAATCCAAGTGGTGCTATCTATTTCAACATTGGAGTAATTTTAACAGGAATTGCTCTTTTTCCATTCTTTATTGGGCTTTACTTATGGTATTCAGAAGTCACTTGGAGGACTACACTCATAATTATTTCTCAATTATTCGGTTTTGGTGCAGCTTTTTCTGTGATTATGGTTGGCTTTTTTCCCGAGCACCTTATAACTGCCCATTTATTCTGGAGTTATCTTTTTTTCATAATGCTTCTTATTTTTACTCTCTTGATTTCAATCTCTTTATTTACCCATCCCGATTTTAATAGAATAATAAGTATTTTTGGCTTTGTAATTGTAGCTCTTTATGTATTATTTTTTTATTTAGTGATTAATAATTTGTTCATAGGGCTTAATTATATACTCGAATGGCTTATGGTGATATTTATTTTTACTTTATTTGGTTTAATCACATTAAATATGTTTAAATTAAAATATCCATCATGAAATTAAATATTTTCAAATATTGAAATAAGATTTTATTTCATTTAAATCAATTACAGATAAGATTTTTATCTAAAGATTTTAAGAATTAAACAAATGATAAATTCTCCATTTGATCAACAAAAATTACGAATTAAAGCTGCAGCTATCTCAATAATATTACATATATTTTTACTTTCGATTAAATTGATAGTGGGTTTTTTATCGAACAGTTTAAGTATTATCGCTTTAGCTGCGGATTCTGGTTTTGATTTAATTGCTTCATTTGCAACCTATTGGGGCATTATTAAAATATCAAAACCTGCCGATTTAGACCATATGTATGGTCATGGAAAATACGAATTTTTGGCCAGCGTCTTTCAGGCAGTTATTCTATTTATTACAGCAATTTTAATAATTTTAGATGCAATCTTTCGACTTATTTATGGAGCTGAAGTATTAGTTAATATATATTCTTTCATTATAATGATAATAGGAATTGTAACTAATATCTTTTTGAATAGATATTTGCTTAAGATAAGTAAAAAAACAAATAGTCTAGCTTTAGAGGCTAACTCAATAAATTCTCTATCAGATATTTTAAATTATCTTATAGTTTTCGTAGGTCTGTTTTTTATTTTATATTTAGAAATGACTATATTAGATGCAGTACTTGCTGTAGTAATTTCTCTTTTTGTGTTCTATGGTGGATTAAAATTATCTAATAAAGCAATAGGAGGGTTATTAGATAAAGTTCCTCGGGAAGTAAAAATTGAACGAATAAAAGAAATTAGTGAATCAATAGATGAAGTATTAGAGGCACATTCTATTAGAATGAGAGCTTCTGGACCATTTATTTTTATAGATCTTCATGTAATAGTTAGTGCAGCACAATCAGTTCAATTTTCTCACTTTTTGACTCAAAGGATAGAAAATGAGATAAAAAAAGAATTTCCCTCTGTTACTGATGTTCTAATTCATATTGAACCAAAAAAAATAATGAGTTCGGAAATTAAAAACAATATTAAAAGAAAAATATTGGAGCTTGAAGAAGTTCAGAGATGTCATCATATCCATTTTGGTTCCGCTGAAGATAGATATTTTTTAGATTGTCATGTAATTATTGATGGAATGGCATCATTAGATTATGTTCATGAAATCACTAAAAAAATTGAAAAAAATATAAAAAACGAAATAAAAGGCAAATTAAATATTGAAAACATCGATATTCTTGTACATGCGGAACCTTGTGATGATTTCTATAGAAAAGATTTAATTGATGATATTACTCAGATTGTCAAAAATGTTTCTGTGGTTGAAAACTGTCATAATATTAAAATTAGAGTCGAAGAAAAGGAAATTTTATGTAGCCTACATATAATTGTAAAGAAAGATATGAATATTAATGAGGGACATGAAATCTCTAATATGATCGAAAAGATTGTGGAAACCAAATTAAAAGAAGTATCTGATGAGAAACCATTCAATATCACTATACATTTAGAACCATTTGAACATTAATAAAAATAAATTCTTATTTTTTAATCCTATAATTTAAATTTAGTATTAAGGGTTATGCTTTATAAAATAATTTTCTTTTAAAATTACAATAAGCAAAATATAACATTGAAATATTTTTAAAAAAATCAAATAAGGTCTATTAAATAAAAATCATTTATAATTAATGAGATTAAAAATATTGAGGGTTTAACATGGAAGGAAAAAGAATTTCATACCATGAATCAGTTCGAAAAGTTTATGAAAGAATTAAAAAAGATGGAATGACTAATATTTGGGATCGATTTAAAGCTCAAGGGTTTGGAGATGATCCAGATAAAAGATGTCCATTTTGTTTAGGTGGAGTCAGATGTGATTTATGTTCAAATGGTCCTTGTCGAGCAGATGTGGCAAAGGACAAAAGAGGGGTTTGTGGTATTACTGGTGATGGAATGGCAATGAGAATGATGCTTCTTAGGAATGTTATGGGAGCATCTACTTATCATTATCATACCGATCAAACAATAAAAACGCTTCGAGCAACTGCAAATGGAAAAACTCCATTCGAGATAAAAGAACCAGATAAATTGAAAAATTTCGCTGAAAGATTGGGTGTCGATACTTCAGGGACAATAAAAGAAATAGCCATTCGGTTATGTGATTTTGTAGAATCTGATTTTAACAAAAAATACGATGAACCCAGTGCAATAGTCGAAGCTTTGGCACCCAGAGAACGCATAGAGCTCTGGAAAAAACTAGGTATTTTTCCAGGTGGTCTACATGGAGAGATAATGTTTTCTACGAGTTCTTGTTTGACTAACGTAGATGGATATTATTTAAGCCTTGCTCTTAAAGCGATGCGTTTAGGTGTAGCAATGGCATATCAAAGCCAAATTGTAAATGAATTTTGCCAAGATATTCTCTTTAATATCCCCAGACCACATAAAATGCGTGTAGATTTAGGAGTATTGGATCCTGATTATGTAAATATCTTACCTAATGGTCATGAACCATTCCTAGGTTTTGCTATGATTCTTCAAGGCCGAAAAAAAGAATGGCAAGATAAAGCAAAAGCTGCTGGTGCAAAAGGTTTAAGGGTGATTGCAAATATTGAAACGGGTCAAGAAATGATTCAAAGATGGGAAATGGACGATGTGTTTTATGGCTTTACAGGAAATTGGATAATGCAAGAAGCTGTTCTCGCTACTGGGTGTGTTGACCTATTTGCTTGCGATATGAATTGTTCAATGCCAATCGACCCAAAATATGCCGAAAAATATAAATTCAAGCTAATTCCAGTAAGCGAAGTTGTCGCTTTTGAAGGTATTGAAGAGAGAGTCGATTATATTCCCGAAAAAGCTGAAGAGCAAGCAGCTCAGCTTTTACAGATGGCTATTGATAATTTTAAAGAACGTAGAAAAACAGTTGACCCTGTTACTAATTTACCAACCAATGAAGCTATAGTTGGATTTTCTTCAGAGAGCATTCTGGAAGCTCTTGGTGGAAAATTAGATCCATTATTGGATGCAATAAAAGCTGGAACCTTGCGAGGAGTTGTTGGAATGGTTTCTTGTACAAGCTTGAGAGATTATGGTCAAGATGTACATACAGTAAATATTGTTAAAGAATTAATTAAACGTGACATTTTAGTACTTTCAATGGGGTGTGGTAATGGTGGCTTACAAGTAGCAGGACTTTGTAGCCCAGAAGCAAAAGAATTAGCAGGACCTGGTTTAAAAAGTATATGTGAGCAGTTAAATATTCCACCAGTTCTTAGTTATGGAACTTGTACTGATACTGGACGTATTGCAGATTTACTTGCTGCGATCTCAAGTGCATTAGGAGACGTTCCTATACCAGATCTTCCCGTTGCTGCGGCTGCGCCAGAATATATGGAGCAAAAAGCAACAATTGATGCAGTATTTGCCTTGGCATTTGGACTTTATACGTACGTGAATCCAGTTCCAACCGTAACAGGAGGACCAGATTTGGTTAAACTTTTAACACAAGACATAAAACAAGTCACTGGAGGATTACTAAACGTCGAAACTGATGTTATTAAAGCAGTAGATGGCATTCAAGCGCATATAGAAGCAAATAGGAAAAAACTTGGTATATAATGATATGTACCTAAAAAATCCTCGAAAATTAACTTTTTTTTATTCAATTTAATATAAATTCTGAAATTAAAAATGAATAAGGGTGCATACCCTTCCATCAAAGCACCTCTAAATTTTTTAGGTGTTTCTCATTTGGTTTTAGAATATTGCTTCGTTATTGGATGTTCTTGTCCAAATCTCTTTGATAAAGCTTTTATAAACTCGTCGATTTTTAATCTTGCATCTATTTCATTTCATCAACAACCAGCATCGGGTGTCAAGAAGACGGAGGAAGACGGGGGGAGATTTAAAAAAGGATCATCAGCAAGAGGAAGAAATTCTTTATCTTCAGTTCGTGCATCAATTCCTAAATCTATATAAAAATCTCCAGATTGAGGATTCCAAAGAAGTTGAAGTAAATTGTCTAATATTTTTATAGGAAATGGTTTGTTCCCTAAAATTTCTTTTAGTTTTAGATCTGCAGCTGCAATTGCATCAATTACATTACCGTCGTCAGGGATTTCGACTATGAATTTGTTCGTGATCTTGAGAATTTTATCATGTAAAACCATGAGGGTTATTTTCTTCAAATTTTCTCAACCTTTATCATTTTTTCCTTTTTAATATAACAATCTTGTGGATATAAAAGACTTACAACTCAAGTCAAAGGAATAAATATAAACCAAATATCATAAAAGAAATTATAAATTCATTGAAAGAGGATGATTAAAATGGAAAAAGCTACTAATTCAATGAGGATTGATTTAGAGCAGATTTTTAAAAAGATAAGACCTCATATGGATACAATAATAAAACAATATAATGTAGACGTGATTGGAATCATCGGATCTTACTTAAAAGGGGAACAAAAAACTGATAATGACCTCGGTTTTTATATAAAATTTACAAGTGCTAATATTAAGTCAGATCATATAAATAATTTAAAGAAATTTCTTGAGGATGTATTTAATCTTAAAATTGATTTATTAATAGAGAATCAGCTTGATGAAAAGTTAAAGCCTAAAATTATTAAAGATGTAGAATTTATTGAAGGATAAATTTATTATAAATCGAATTCAAAGTGTCTTATTCCGTACGCATCCTCCTTTATAAGGTTAAAACCACTTTCACCCATTATTTGCATCATTTTGTCATTTCGGAGAAACACATCACCTTTTACTTTTTTAACTCCTCTTTTTTGCATAACTCTGAGCATATAGAGTAACATTTGAGTTCCTAAACCTTTTCCTTGCCATTTATCTGCAACTACAACAGCTAGTTCCGCAGAATCAGAACCTGGAGGGTCCAATCCATAGCGAACCACTCCAATCATTTTATCTTTTCCGTTTTCATTATAAATCGCGATAATTGCAAATTTATTTATGTAATCTATTTTTGTATATTTATCTATCATTCTCTGATCAGGTGTTGGCATATTGGAGAAAAATCGCAAATATTTGGTATTACTACTTAAGGAATTATACAATTCAACCCATATATCTGCATCAGTGGGTTTGATGGGACGAAGTAATATTTTAGTTCCATCTCTTAATTTAATTAATTTCTCAAACTTTTTGGGATATTCATAAGGAACCAATTTTTTCATAATTTTCACAATTGGCTTTATTTTCCCTTATAATTAGGAGATCTTTTTTCAAAAAATGCAGTCACTCCTTCTTTGAAATCTTCTGTTTTACTAATTTCTATTTGATTTGCTCGTTCTTTTGAAAGTTGCGTTTTAAAGTCGTTCAAATAACCTTCTTCAATTAATTTTTTAGATGTTCCTATAGCTAATGGTGGACCATTTGCTAATTTTAATGCGAATTCTTCAATTTCTTTATCGAATTCTGCTTCCGGAACATAAAAATTAATAAGCCCTAATCTTTCTGCTTCTTTGGCATCTATGGTTTTTCCTGTAAATATTAATTCTAAAGCTTTCGCTCTTCCAATTAATCTTGGTAACAAATATGTACCCCCATTATCAACTGCGAGACCTACATTTGCAAAAGCTTCACTTAATTTAGCTGTATCCGCTGCAATGATAATATCACATGCCAAAGCCAAATTAAGAGCTGCACCCATTGCAAATCCATTTATTGCAGCTATCACTGGTTTTTCCATAGTTCTTATTGAATAACTTAGTTTATGAAGAATTTTAGTAAGTTCAGAGATGAATTCCGCTTGTATCCCCTCATCTATAGCTTTTTTAAACTCTTTGACATCACCACCCGCTGAAAAAGCTCTACCTTGACCAGTCAGTATAATTACACGGATTTTATCATTGTTTAAACAATTATTAAAAGCGTTATCTAATTCATTTGCTGTATCTTTATTTAATGCATTCAATACTTTTGGTCTATTTATTCTAATTATTGCAATAGGTGTTTTCTCTTCAAGAATTATATTTTGATAATCCAATAAATCTCACCATTTCTAAATTAAAAGTATTTTTTTAATAAAATTAATTTAATACTATTGTAAAATTTTATTTGAATTATTAAAATAAATTCTTGTTATTCTTTGGTTTAATTTTTCTAATTATATAATGAAAGTGCCTAATCGAAAGGAACTTAGTTACATTCAAAAATAGAAAAAAAAGAAATAGTTAGAATATTGTTCAAATTCTTATTTTTTTATAGTGAGTTCCTTTTCACAACAAACAAATTGGCAAGGAGCACATCCGCAAGCTTCGGGTTCGGTTCCACATTCTGTACATTCTTTGGAAACCGTGAGTTCAAGTCCACAATCAACACATACTAGGACCTGACCTTTTTTAAGTTCATGACAATGAACCATTTTTTATTACCTCCTAATTAAAAAATTAATTTAATCAAGACTATAAGAAAATGTTTTGATTTAAGACTTATCAAAGAAATAGAGCAGGATATAAAAAGCCAAGAACAGTTGTATTTACTAATGAATTTCCTATTTCCCCTGTAGGTAAAATATTTAGACAAAAAATTAGGGAACTGTATGGGAAACCAGATACTTCCATCAATTAATATTGGAAATTATTCTACTTTTCTTTTAGAAATCGGTTAGATAAAAATAAGGAGAGAAGATAATACTTCATTATTGATACTTTTTTTAAAAGTAGAACTATATTAAAAATATAATAAGTTCTTTTAAGAAACCAAAATAAAAGACTTTTAATTGAAAATTTATTATAGAATCTGCCTAACCCGAAATGTGTTCCAATTGAAATTAAGAGAAAATCAACTTTAAGTTTTAGAGGTTTCCTTTTTTTATGTTTTACCCTTCTTATAATATCTTTAGAAACGAATTTTGCTTGTTCAACAGCAACTTGTGCTAAATTAGGTGCAAATTTTCCTTCAAAAGGAAATAAAGCAGCGTCTCCAATTACATAAACATTTTCAATTGCTTTTAATTCACAAAAATTATTCACAATATATCCATTTTCAAAACGTATATCTGAATTGATTAATGGGGGTTTAACACCCGTGCAATTAAAAATAAGGTCCGATTCATAACTTCTTTTTTTTGTTATAATCTTATTATCATCTATTTTGATTACGGGCTCAGAAGGATGAACTTTTATTCCTAATTGTTTCATTCTTTTTTTAATTATATAATCAAAGCCGGGATAATTCATAAAATAATTTTTAAAATATAGAAATTGATGGATTTCAAATTTTTTATTAAAATGATTTTTGAAACTGCCTAATTCTCCTACTAGTTCAGTACCAGTTGCTCCCTCCCCTATAACCGAGAAAACACATTTTTTCTTTTTTAGGGTTTTAATAAGGAGTTGTTTAATTTGTAGAGCATCTTTTAAATTATTTAATGTTGGTAGATTTTTAGATCCTTCTATTTTCTTATTTGGGATTGCACCAGAACAAATGGCTAGGAAATCATACGAGAGAGATTTATTATTATCTAAAATTAGTTTTTTTTCTTTAAAAATGATTTTTTTCACTAAAGATTTTATAAATCTTGTTCTTTTAAGAGAATTTCGATAAAATAATTTCACAGAATTTGGTGGAATTTCCCCTACACATACTTCATGGATGAGAGGAGTATATTCAAAAAATTCAGTAGGGTTTATCAATATTGATTCTAATTTTTTATGCTTTTCTAGATTTTTGGCTAAATAAAACCCTCCAAATCCCCCACCAATTATTATAACTCTTTTCATTTTCTTATCATTTTATAATTTAAATTATTTTAAATTCTATTTAAATTTTCCAAGGTTCTACAATAATTTTTATCAATTTTGAACTCCTTAATCTGGAATAGTTGCTACTGCTCGAACCCATCCTGCACTAGCTTCAGCAATTTTTACCGGAAAACAATAAATTGTCGCACCTACTGGAGGAACTTTATCTAAATTTGTAAGTTTTTCCATCTGAAAATAACCTAATTCAATACCAGCAAAATGTCCTTCCCAAATTATTGAGGGGTTTGGATTTTTATCTGCTATGGATTTTTTCCATTTTTGCGCAGTAATAGAAAATGGGGCGTCCCAACTCCATGCGTCCGTCCCCACTATATGAACACCTTGTCTTATTATATGTAAAGTTGCTTCTTTTCCCACTCCAACTCCTCTATCCATAAATTCTTTATTTCCAAAATGTTTTGCTGCGGTTGTATGAACACATAAGACATCTCCTTTTCTTAACTTATGATTAATACTGTCTAATTTTTCATCTATATCAGCAGGAGTCATGACATAGCCATCTTCTTTATCTGTACAATCTAATACGATTAAAGAACCGATTCCCCATTCTAGGTTGAATTCATCAATTGTTAAAGCTTTTCTTTTTCCCAACTCTTTATCTTGAATCGGTGCAAAGTGCCAAGGAGCGTCCATATGTGTGCCGCTATGTGTGCTTAAAGTAATCTTCTCTACAGCCCATCCTTTTCCATCAGGAAGGTGTTCGTTTGGATTTAAACCTGAAAAAAATAGAGCCATTGATTTTGCTCCAGTCTCATGATCACTATACTCAACTTTAGGACCGGTTAAAGGTGGATCAGAAAAGGTATCATTTGCTATTGATATGGATAAATCAATAAATTTCATAATTATACTCTCAATTTAGTCTAAATTTATTTTTATGATTTTTATTCAAAAATTTTTACAATGAATTTGGTATTTATTTCTAATTTGTATTATAAAAAAAAATTAATATTAAACCTATATAAAAAAAAGAGAATATTAGATTAATCGAAGGAAATTTATGATTTCCTTATAACAAACCAGTAGGCTATCCAACTAATTATTGGCATTAGGAAGAAAATTATTACCCAGAGCACTTTTGCTGTGTCGTCGACGCTTTGTTGCCCTAAATCTCTACAAAAGAAAAGTCCGATTACTATAACAGCTATAACAACTGCAAAAAAGAGAATTGCTCCTAAAGGATCAGGCTGTGGTTGAAGTCTTGCATATAATCCAGCTAGAAACCCTAATAGTAAATCTTCATTTGCCATTATATCATCTCATTACTTTAGATTCATCGTTAATTATTAATATTCTATTTCTACTATAAAAATAGGTAATTAAATCTCATAAAATACTAATATTTTCTTGAAAATCATAAATTAAACTAATTCTAGAATATTTTGAAAAAGATTTTATTTTTAATAAAGAAAAAAAAGAAAATTTTTATGTATTATAATTATATTTTGCTTGTTTTTGATATACTTCTCCCTTTCTTCACCACAAAATAATATCCTAGCCATGATATTATTGGAAAGACATAAAATGCTATTCCCCAAAGAGCTTTTGATGTATCTTCAATCACTTCTTCACCCAAATTTTTAGCTAATAACGTTGATACGACAAGACTTGTTGCAATGATAGCAATCCCAATTACAATTCCTAGTGGATTACGGGGAGGTGGTGCTTTCGCCATGAGTCCTACCATTAGACCATATAAGAATTCGATATCTGCCATTAAATCATCTTCTTTTAAATTTTATTTATTATTGCTATATAATAGATAAAAAACACGAATATTTAAACGTTTGCATTTTTTGCAAAAATAATAGAATGGAGTTTTTTAATTAATAAATCTATATTTTTATAATTTTTACGATTCTTCCTTTATTGGCCATAATATTTTGATAATAAATTGATTTGCAGTGGCTCGATAATATTTCATCATTATGCCGTGCTCACTTTTCGCAGTTCTCGATTGTATTACAAGGTTTTTTTCAATCAAATCTTCGAGATGACGTTTAATCGTTCCAGGATTCATGTTAGTTTCTTTTTTCAAGTCGATAATAGTCATCTCTTCATTAATTAATAATTTTAATATCATTTGCTTTTTCTCATGGAATAATATAGGAACTGTTGCAGGATCGGTGATGAGCATTTCATCTTCTATCGGTTTATCTTTTGCTTCAGAATTTTCATTTGATTCTATACTTATCACCGATTTTAAAAATTTTTTATATTTTTATTTAATAAATTAGGGGTCTTTTTTTGTGTTGTTCTTTTTTAGAGGTTCGAAATTCTGTAAATCTATGCTATTGTAAATGCGTGTTGCCAGCAAACTCATCATTGGCGTCCCTATGAAAATAAAAATGAACCAAAGTATAGTGTTACTTAATCGTAGGATTTGTAATAATGGTGAGACCACAAAGGGTTGAAACATTAAACGCGAGATAGTGATACCAGTGATTAATGGAATAAAGAAGATTAAGAAAAAAATTCCCCATGTAGTAATTAAACGCTTTGGATAATTACGAAATATGCGAAAACTCTCATTAAAACTATTTTTAAAATTTTTAAATCCAGCTAACTTACCATTTCCCTTACCATGGCCTCTTGCTGTTACACTTGGAATGGTGTTTATGAATATAAGAAACAAAATGAAATAAATTATAATCCCTATTATATCCCGTGTAATTGATGATATATCATTTTCTACAAACACATAGAATAATAAATTTGGAAATGGTCTATTTGGAGGTGGCATTGGGTCTCTTCCAGGAATGAATATACCCCAAGAGATGAGTATCATTAATATCGAATATTGCCACCAGTGTCGACGAAAATAAGTGAAACTTCCTTTAAATTCTGCAAACATATCTCCTGAAGACATTATATCATAAGCTAATCCATATTGACAGCTTAAAAACGCGAAAAATATGAAAATTACTAAAAGAATTATTATAAAAAATGATAGAAAATAAATCAATCTAGTAAGTAAATTGGTAAAATCTTGTATAATATTAGGAATAAAAAAGTTGGGAATGAAATGTGCAATTATAAATAGTATAACAATTAATAAAATAAGGAAAAAACCAGCAAAAAGTATTGTGCTGAAAAATGCTTTCCAATTCTCTTTTAACAATTTCCAGCTTAGCTTAAAATCTAATTTTGTTTCTGAAAAGGATTGATATGAATTTGAAGATGACATTATGAATATATGAATTATTCACTCTTATATTTGTTTGGTTTAATGTGATTCGAAATAATATTTAATTTTTGCATAAAATGCAAATAATTTAATAGAAATCAAAAATAAATTATGCCTGCAATTACGGGTTATTTAAATATAGATTATAATTGTAATGTATAGATCTTTACTTGGGTGATTAATGGCAATCTTATTGTTTTTTTGAGACAGTAAAAGGTTCTCTGGAAAAAGATTAACGTTTTATTTAAAAACCTCTTCAAGTTTATTTGCTTTTAGGTCTTTTCCGATTATTACTAAAACATGATCTGATGGTGCGTTTTTTTCTGTTATGGAAATTTGGCCTAAAACATAATCAATTTTCATGGTTGTTTTTTCATCTATAGAAAGAAAACCTTTCATACGAATAACATCGCCATAAGATTTTGACTTGATATTATTAAGAATTGAAAACACATCATCTTTAGAATAAAATCCTTTGGGTTTTACTAAAATATTTTCAAAACCATCAAGTAATTGTTCAAATTCACGATGTCGATGTGGGTTTTTTTGAGTACTGTTCTCTTTCTGATTCATATTTTCTAAACACTCTATGTTTAATTTTTCCCAACTTACATCAATAATTGGTGCATTAGGATTTAGGTTATTTGCGTAATATTTAGCAAATTCTATATCAGAGGAAGACGCTTTTTCTATCTTACTCAGTATGATAATATCACCATTGCAGATTTGATCCGTGAAGAATGTTCCAAAATTGCCAACAACCATTTCTAATTTTAGGACATCTAAAATCGTGATTATTAGATTGAACTGAAAAAGAGATTTATTAATATAATCAAATATTTCCAAAAGATCTGATAGGCTGGCTAAGCCAGTTGGTTCAATTATAATTCTATCAACACTTCCTTCTTCTCCTATGGTATCAAGAGTGCTCTTTAGATTTGTAGATAAAGTGCAGCAGATGCAGCCAGAAGTGATTTCCTCGATTGAAGCTTTGAGGTCTTGAAGATCCTTAGCGTCTATGTTGACTTCTCCAATTTCATTCTCAATAATGACAATTTTTTCTTTTTTAGAAACGTCTTTTAATAACTGCTTAATTAAAGTAGTTTTCCCTGCTCCTAAAAACCCTGCAATTATATCTATTTTCATGTGTGTTTCGCCTCTAAGAACACTCCCTATTTTTAATCATTTATAGGTTCTTTCAGTTTATTTCTTTGATTTAAATATGTCTGATATTCATATAATTTTTTCAAAACAATAGTTGCTATCTCTGGATTCCCTCCATAAACTAAAATTTTATTTTGGTCGTATTTATCGAACGCTGGATTAGTAAAAATTGGAGAGGGTGAAATAAAAATTACTTTATTGTCGGGAAATTTCAAACATGAATTAATTTCTTTTTTAGAAATGTCTTTTACCATCCCTTCTAGCATAGGAGCTATCATTTGTTTCATTTCTTTCCCTTGCTCGCTAACTGGCTGAAATACATTAACCAATTGGTCGTAGACTACGGATGTCTGCGAAAATACTATATCAAAAATATTGTGTTTTAGGACTATTCTTAATACCTTTGGTAATAGATTGAAATCTATTGTGGCAACTAAATCTATGGGATTTTGATGTGACCAGTAAAATGGCAAGTATTTTGAAAGTTCTTCGATAAGATTTCGACCTTCGGGGTTTTTCTTTAAATCCACCACATCGAATCCTTGTTTTTCGCAAAGATCACTTAGTAATACCCCAAATCCACCACCCGCGGAGATAATTCCAATTTTTAGAGGATCTTGAACAGGTAATGGTAATAAATATAATGCTGCTTTAACTAAATACATAAATTGCATAATATTTTCTGCGTGCATTACACCAGTTTGTTTAAATATCGATTTATAAATATCAATTGAGCCCCCCATTGACGCAGTATGACTGGAAGCAGCTCTCGCTCCAGCTTTTGTTATTCCTCCTTTAAGCATAATGACTGGTTTTGTTTCAGTAATTTCAGAGCAAAGTCGCCTAAATCTAGATCCTGCTCTTAAACCCTCCACAAAAAGCGCAATTGCTTCAGTTTTATCATCTTGGGAAAAGAATTCTAGATAATCTTCTAAAATCAGTGAGCTTTCATTACCACTGGATACAAAATACCTTACCCGTTTCATTGTATTACACAGGAGAGTACCTACAGTCCCAGATTGCGAAATTATTGCTAAATTTCCAGGTTGTAAAGACATAAGTCCCATTCCGAGAAAAAGTGGGGATGATTCATCTTTAGATGTATACATTCCTAAAGAGTTTGGACCAACAAAGATCATACCAGCTTTGTCTGCAATTCTAATTAATTTTTGGGTCTGGTCTTGACAATCTTTTGATTTTACTTCGCCAAATCCTGCAGTAATTACTACTGCTGCCCTAATGCCAGCCTCTATACACTGCTTAACAGCATCGACAACTATACCTGGAGGTACTACAATTCCAGCAAGGTCTATTTGTTCGGGACATTTATCAAGACTTGGGTAAACTTTTACTCCAAATACTTTTTCATTTTCATATCTTGGATTTGGATTTATCGCATAAACGGTTTTTTTAAATCCAAGAGCCCCAATATTCATCGCAACGAGACCCCCTATCTTCATTATTTTATCTGATGCACCAACTACTGCCACAGTCGTTGGGTTGAAAAGAGTTTTCATTAATTCTAATTTTTGTTCAGTCTTCATTTCTTGTCCCTTCTAATTTGATATTAAAAGGATATTAAAATCATTCCTAAGAATTGACGAAAAAAAGAGATTAGTGATTTAAAATGAATAATATTATATTTTCTGGGAGATGGATAAATAATTTTGCTTTGAATCTTTCATTTTATTAACATATTTCTGGTATTCATGAAGCTTTTTTAAAACTATACAGCCAAGCTCCGGATTTTCGCCAAACACCATTACTCTATTTTCATCATATTTCTGATAGAGGGGATTTACTAATGTTGAAGTTGGTGAAATAAAAATTATTTTTTTATCAGGATATTTTAAACAAGTATCTTGAATTAATGCAAGTTCTCTTTTCATACTTTTTTGGATTCTTTCCTGCGCCACACTTTTTGTCATATTTACCATTTTTTTACTGAATTCAGTAGGGGGTTTGAATAATTCAACGATCCTAAAAAAACCAACAGAACTTTGAGTAAAAATTAGGTCAAAAGGACCATATTCTAACATTATTTCAACTATTTTTCTACCACTAGCATCTCTTGTTGCAACCATGTCTATAGGATTATTTTTCGACCAGTAAAATGGTAATCCTCCATGTTTTGATATCTCTTCAATGACTTTGGGACCATCAGGGTGTTTTTGTAAATCAACAACCTCAAATCCATGTTTTTCGCAGAGATCCGCAAGTAAGACACCAAAACCGCCACCACCTGTAACTATACCAACCCGTAATGGATCGTGATCTGGTAATGGTAATAAAAACAAAGCTGCTTTGGACAAATACATGAATTCAGTCACATTGCCCGCATAGATAACACCAGTTTGTTTGAAAGCAGACTTATAAATATCAAGTGAACCACCAATGGAAGCGGTATGACTGTTTGCTGCCCTTGCACCTGCTTTGGTAGTCCCACCTTTAAGAAATACAATAGGAATTTTTGGAGTTATTTCTGAACACAATTGTTTAAATCTAGCTGCAGCTCGTAAACCCTCTGCGAATAATGCTATAAGTTCAATTTTATCATCTTGTGCAAAAAATTCTAGGTAATCTTCCAGAATAAGTGAAGCCTCATTACCGCTTGAGACGAAATATTTTATTTTTCTTAACAAGTTGCTTACAAGTGCCCCTATTGTTCCAGATTGGGATACTACCGCAACACTTCCAGGATGTGGCATCATAAATCCCATACTGAGATGAAGGGGGGATTGTTCATCTTTGGAACTATAAATACCAAGTGAATTAGGGCCAACAAAGATCAAGCCTGCCTTATCTGCGATTTTTATTAATCTTTTATTGTCATCTTGACGTTCTTTGGTCTTTACTTCCCCAAATCCCGCTGTGATAATCGTTGCTGCTCTTATATCGCATTCAGTCGCTTGTTTTATTGAATCTACAACTGCATGTGGGGGAACAACTATACCTACAAGATCTATTGGCTCGGGAACTTTATCAATACTAGGATAAACTTGGACTCCAAGGATACTTTTATTTTCATATTTGGGATTCGGATTCACCGCAAATATCTTCTTTTTGAATCCACAACCCAATAAATTAGTCATTACTGAACCCCCAATCTTCATTAAATTATCAGTAGCACCAATTACAGCAACATTTTTAGGGTTGAACATGGTTTTCATAATTTCTAATTTTTCGTCGATTTTCATTCTTTAACTCCATTTTACTATTTAGAATCATTAATTAAGCAGAGCGGTTTTAATTTTTTTTATAAGATATATTACATATTTTTCTTCCAAAGAATTTTTTAGATAAAAGAACTCAAAAGAAATTATTAATTTTTTTTATAATTCAGAATATTATTGATTTACACTATGGTTTGATGTCTTAAATGAACGGATTGACTGCAAGACAAATAAACTTTGGGATAGGATTTTTAATTATGATAGTTATGGCAATTATAGTGGGTATTTTGATACTTCGCAAAGATGTGAAATATTGGGGCAATCGTTTTTTTGCTTTTGCTTTTTTCTTTTTTGCAGCAGCAGTAAGCTTGATTTTAATCTATTTATTTTCATATGATTCTTCTGTTATTGCTTTTTTAAACTATTTAAGTTTCTGTAATATCAATGCAACCCCAATTTGCTTATTGTTAGGTGTTTTAGTTATTTACAAAGGAGAAGATGAGGTAATTCAAAATAAATCAACATATATATTTATCATAATGATGGCAATTATTATGTTTATTCAGGGTCTCATTCCAGGAGGAGTTCGAGTTGAGTTCAACCTTCCAAAATGGTCCTTTCTCTTCGGATTATATGAAATCATTCTTGGTCAAGCAATATTTTTTTCAGTTGTATATTATTCAATAAAGCTTTACAAGGAATTAACGCCAGAAATGCAAAAAAAATTGAAATATTTTATAACTGGTATTATTCTAGCTAATATATCAATTACGAGTGTTGTTATCAAGAACATGGATATTATAGGTGGTTTTCAACTAATTGAGAGCATTTTTGGTGTAGGATCACTCATTTCCTTTATATTTGTAGGTATATTTAGTTTAGGAACACTTATTTCCTTTATATTTATTTACTTTGGAATAGTTCGCCGTAGGTAGTGGTTAAAATGGATGGATTAACTCCAAGACAAATAAACTTCGGGGTAGGATTTTCAATTATTGTAGTTTTTACAATTGTATTAGGTATTTTAATCCTTCGCAAAGATGCGAAATATTGGGCAAATCGATTTTTTGCTTTGACTTTTTTCTTTTTTGGAGCAGGAATAGTATTAAATTTAATCTATTTATTTTCATATAATCCTTTAGTAATTGCCATTTTAAATTATTTAAGTGTAAGTTGTATAACATCGGGTACAACCTGCTTATTGTTAGGTATTTTAGTTATTTATAAAGGAGAAGATGTAATTGTTCGGAACTATTTAACCTATTTATTCATTATCCTAATGGGAGTTATTATACTTATTCACGGTCTCATTCCCAATGGAGTGCGAATCGAGTTTAATATTCCAAAATGGTCAATTACCTTTGGACTATATCAAATTATTCTTGGTCAATCAATATTTTTTTCAATTGTATATTTTTCATTCAAATTACATCAAGAACTTACACCGCCAATGCAAAAAAAGCTGAAATACTTTGTTATAGGTCTTATTTTTTCTAATATATCAATCACAAGTATCGTTATAAAAAATATGGATATTATAGCGGGTTATCAGCAAATTGACAGCATTTTTAATTTAATGATGATCTTTTCCTTCATATTTATTTACTTTGGAATAATTCGCAGACAGTAATGCAAATCTTAGGAATTTAAATAAATTTTTTTTGTATATAAAAATAAAAATTAATATATCCATCAATAAGTTAGATCAATGTTTAATTTCATCAGGGTAGGAAATAAATCCAATTAATAAAAATGGATTAAAACTTGGATAAGGAAAAAGAAATGGTAATTTTTGAATTAGGTATAGTCAAAAGTGGAGTACCTTTAGTATCAAGAGAGTATTATAAAGATTATAATGTCAATGTCGATCCAGTTTTGCGAGGTGGTTTTTTGAGTGGTTTGAATGCTTTTGTTCAGGAAGTATTTTCTGATAAAATTGATAGCTTCTCGATGGAGAACTTCAAGATCGCATTCATAAGTTATTTTTTAAAACATACTAAAGGTGAAAGTATTATTTTATATTGCATTGGGGATAAGAACTTAAATTTAAAATTCGCAAAAAAAGCTTTGACAAATGTTTTGGATAAATTTCTTGAAAAATATAATGAGTTAAAAGATTTTTTTGGCGATGTAAAAATTTTTGATGAATTCAATCAAACTATTGATGACATTTTAGGCGATTTGGCTAAAAAACCCGATGATCGTTTTAGATCCGTATTTGAATAAGTTTAGAATTAACATATTCGTTATAGTTTGATTACCATACTCCTGGTAAGAGCCGATATCTTGTCTTTTTTGCATATTCTGAATATCCAGGTAGTTCTTGTTTCAAAGTTTTATCCTCTAACAAATTTAAGAACTTTATAGTAATAAAAGAAGAATTTATTTAATTAATGAGTCAAATCGCTTCTTAATTTGTTTTATACCTTCTGGTTTATGTGAAATTATCTCACCGTTATATACGACGCAAAATGTACCATAAGGGCTAAGAGATTTTTCCTTTATATCTTGGGGGCTTTTTAGATGCTCAATTTTTACTGGTACATTTATTTCTTTTCCCATTTCTTTGATTCTATCATTAAGATCATAAGTATAAGGACATTGACCGCTATCAATAATCGTTATTCCATCACCATAGGTTTTAAGCTTTTCTTTAGGGATTTTGATGAATTTAGGTAATGGGGCATCTTCTTTGAATTTTTTAACATATAACTCAAAATAAGGAGGACTTTCATCGACTTTTTCAAACCCTTTTTTAAGGAATAATGTAGGTTTAGCTAAAGATCCTCCTTTTTTCGCAGTTACCATAGCAACACCGTACATATCTTGTTCTTTAGCATCATCAATACACTTCTGTAATAATTTTGACCCATTCCCCTTCTCTTTTGCTCTTCCAACCACCCAAAGGCAGTGTATAACCATCCAACCATTTGCCTCAATTCCTCGCCAAGCATATTTTCCTGGAATATATTCAATAAAACCCCTGAAAGCCTCCTTTTTACCCTCCTTAACTTTTAACATTTTTATCTTCATCCCTTCTTTGAATCTCTCTTTTACCCAATTTTCCTTAAATTGGTTACCTTCACTATCCCTTTTTGTTTGACGGCAGAATAAGCCATATTTGTCAATATTTTCTTCATTAATATCAATAATCATAATTTAAACCTCTTTAACTATTTTTGACATCATAAAAATTAAAAAAAAATTAAATATTATTATTCTTCCTCAAAACCTTGTTGGGCTGCCCATTCAGCTGCCTCTTCGAACCAATCTGGCCAACCTTTAAGCCACGGAGGTATAGATGAATCCCTGATACGATCGCATACAGGAAAATAACCCTTAATATCTAATACGGGAGTACCATCAAACGCATCGATATAGGGAATAACTATCAACCCATTATCCATATCAACGTTTAGAATCTGAACTATTGTCATTGCGATGGGATTTGGACGGTATTCTGCTCTTGTAGCGAAGACTCCTGTTTCTGGCGTATTTTCACCATAGGGAGGAACACATATTAACTTCTTTCGCCATCTTTTACTAGCAACTCCGTGTGCCCACCAAAGCACATGGATATGACTAAAGTTCTCTAACTGTTTTAGTCCTGGTCTATATTCTTCCATAATCTCTATGGCGAATTCTCCATTTTTACTTTTTACATTTCCTATTGGGAATATTTTTAATTCTTTTTTGGTTGTGCTCATTTTTCATTTCATCCTAAAAATTTTACTTCTTATTATTTCATTTTTTTTAGTCGTCATTCCTAGATAAAGTGAATTTATATTTAAATCTTCCTACTCTTGGTGAATAATTCCTATTTTTGATGAATACATTTTTATACTTATGTTGTGTTATTTTTTAATGTGGATGAATAATGACTATGAAACCGGAAATAATCGACGAAAAAAAGTTTAAGATACTTGGTTGTGTTTTTTATGGAGACCCTTTCCATACGGCAGCAGAATGGACTTATGAAAATGAGATAGGAAAGCTTTGGATGAGGTTTTATACTCTAATGCAAAAATATTTCGTGCTCATCAGTAAAATAATTGTTGATCAAGACGTTGCTTATGAAATCCACATCGAACCTGAAGAATATATAAAAAATAAAAGATATTACGTGTTTGTCGGCATGGAAGTTAGCAATATTGAAGAGGTTCCCGTGGAAATGTTTTTAAAAATTCTCCCAAATACGACGTACTTGAAATTTACTACAAAAGTTACTGATAGGAACTCTTGTGAGGATGTCTTTAAAAAGTGGATGCCGAAAAATGGATTCGAACAGGCTCATCCATACGTAATTCAGGGGTATGATAGGAAACGCTATAAAGATTTGAAAGATCCCAAATCAGAAATTGACTGGTACATTCCAGTGAGAAAAATTTAGTTGGTTAAAATGGCAGAAAAAAAATCTTTAATCACGATAATCGAATCACTTGAAAAGTCCTTTGATTCAATTTTGATAGTTCTAAAAGCAATGGGAAATGATAAGCGATTAAAAATCATGACCACGTTGCTCACAGGGGAAAAAACGTTTGATGCGTTGAAAAAGGAGACGAAATTGCAAAAAACCGCATTATCAAACCACTTGGCAATGTTAATTGATAGTGAACTAGTTGAAAAGCCAGATCACGGAAAATACAAGCTTACCGATGATGGAGACTTGTTTATTCGCTCATTAGAAGGAGCCTTTACTAAATCAGATATCTGGAAGAATAAAAAATCAAAAACGGTGGAGAAACGTCAATTCTCTGATGCTTTTGTTAAAGATTTTTTTCAAAGAGCCTAAGGAGTCTAAATACATGAATGATCAGAAATTAAACGAAAAACTAAAATTTTCTTCAGAACAAAATTCCAAAATAATCTATAACCCATACGATTATTGGTTAACAGAATAAACAGTTTTAATAATTAGAATTATCATAAAATTCTTCAATTAATTAGATATTAGTTGAAAAATTTCAAATCGGATCGAATTAAAATGAAAAAAAAAGTATCTTTAGTTATTATAATGATGTTTCTTAGCTTTACGTTAATAACTTCGGCAAAATCCAATGTTTCAATATTTTCCAATAATTTTCTATTAAATTCTAATTCCAAAATATCTACAAGCGAGACTGCATGGACCGATAATGGTACTGAAATCTCTGTTATGGCTAATTATCAAGAAGAAGTTGCAATTTGCAGTGATGGCGCGGGTGGTGCTATTATCGCATGGCAAGATTATAGAAGTGGTTCTAATTATGATATATACGCACAAAGAGTTCGTGCTGATGGAAATGTTGCATGGACAACTGGGGGAGTAGCAATCTGTACACAGACATCAGTTCAACTTTATCCAAAAATTTGTAGCGATGGCGCAGGTGGTGCTATAATTGCTTGGCAGGATTTTAGAGGTGGTTCTTTTGATATTTACGCACAAAAAATAATTGCTAGCGGAGTAGTAACATGGACAGGTAATGGTGTTGTTGTTTGTGCGGTAGCCATAACAAATGAACAATACCCAGAATTGTGTAGTGACGGTGCAGGTGGCGCCATTATAACTTGGCAAGATGAAAGATCTGGTTTAAATATATATGCTCAAAGAGTTTTATCATCTACTGGAGTTTCAAATTGGACTCCAAATGGTATACTAGTCGCTTCCTCATCAGGAGCCTATCCTGAAATTTGTAGCGATGAGGCTGGGGGTGCTGTTATGACATGGGAAATAGGTGATATCTTTGCACAGAGAGTTAATTCAACTGGGAATTTACAATGGTCAGCATCTGGGGTAACAGTATGTAATGCAACGGATTCGCAATCAAATCCAAAGCTTGTAAACGACGGTTCAGGAGGCGCAATCATCGCTTGGGAAGATCATAGAAATAATCCTGTCTATGAAATTTATGCTCGTAGAGTAACTGCAGCTGGGGCTCCGCAATGGGCAGATGATGGTGAGGTAATATGCACTACCAGTAGTGGATCGCCTCAAATTTGCAGCGATGGAGGTGGTGGTGCAATCATAGCATATGTTAAAAGTAGCGATATCTCTGTTCAAAGAATCAATTCAGCTGGGACTGTACAATGGACACCCAATGGTGAAAATATTTGTGTAGCTGGAAATACTCAAAACCAGCCCCAAATTTGTAGCGATGGAGCTGGCGGCGCAATTATCACTTGGACAGATGAGAGAGTAGGAGCATCAAGTGATGATATATACGCACAAAAAATAAATCCAAATGGGAATGTTCAGTGGACATTTAATGGGATTGTGATATGCAACGCAAGCGGAGTTCAAGAAAAATCACAACTATGTGCCGATGGTACGGGTGGGGCAATTATTGCTTGGGATGATGAAAGAACAGGTGTTAATGATGATGACATTTATGCTCAAAAAATCCAAAGAAATCCATCCTCTGATTGGGTAACACCAATTTCCTTGGCCGCACTAGCAAGCTATGGGGGGCTAATAGAGGATATCACCAAAATGATAGAAGGTTTTCTCAGCATACTATTATCTCCTATGGTATTGGGCAGCATCGTCTTAGGACAAACATTTGTCATCGTTATCTTGTCTTCCATCATCCGTCGTCAAAGAGGAACATCTGGGAAGAGAGAAAAAGGCAAGAGGCCCAAAACTTCTGCCGCTACTCCTCAAAGAAAAAAACCTGTCAAAAGTGAGAAAGATAAGAAATAATAAAGCTTTATTTTTTTATTTATTTTTGTAATCCAAAAGATAATTGGCTCAATTTTAAGAAAAGTCTGTAATCTTTTTTTGTTTTTTATCTATATTTATATTTATTTACTTATTGGTAATGAAAAATAAAAAGTCGACCCTTTACCTACCTTACTTTCAACGCCTATTTCCCCATTATGTTTTTCGACAATTTTTTTGGCAATAGCAAGACCTAGACCAGTACTTTTTTCTCCTTTAGTCGATTTCACACTAGTTTTATGAAATTCTTTAAATAACTCTGACACTTCATCTTTAGGAATTCCTTGACCTTGATCTATAACTTTAGTAATTATAAAATCTGCGTCCTTTTCAATTTTTATAGTTATCATTATAGTTGTATTCTCATGGGAATACTTTATTGCATTACTTAAGAGATTATCAAGAACTTGTTTAATCTTATTCTTATCAAATTGAAATTTTGGAATATCCTTCTCAATTTCTAATTTTACTTCAATATTTTTTTCCTTGGCAATTAATTTATTTAATTTTAAACATTCTTTAACAAATTCAACATAATCAGAATGAGTTAATTCTAAATTTAATTTACCAGATTCGATTTTTGAAACATCTAACAAATCATTTACTAAGTTAAGCATAAATTCGCTCGAATTTTGGACCATGGTTAATAAATCACCTCTCTGATCGTCCGAGACTCTATCAGAATAGTCTAGTAAAATCGAAGAAGCATTCATTATTGCCGTAATTGGATTTCGTAAATCATGTGCAGCAATCCCCAAAAACTGGTTTTTCAATTCATTTAATTCTTCTAATTTCTTTCTTTGTTCTTCAAGTTCTGTAATATCGAGAGCAATTATTAATCCAAAATCATGATTATGAAATTCAAAATATTTTAGAGTTATCAGAAAATGTTTAAGCACAAAGGAATCTCCAATGAAGAATTCTCGTTCAATTATAGTGGTTACTGGTTCACCCTTCTCCGCCATGATTTTTAATATACCTTCCCTTAAACTACAATCTTTGCAGTTGGGAGTTTTTCCGCAATCTAAATTTTGGGTAACGGGAAATACACACCCTATTGCATTTCCACATAGTTCATTTAATACTTCTTCTTCCGTTTTTTGAAAGAGTCTTTTAAATGATTCATTAACAACTTGAACTCTTACATCTCTATTAATAATAAATACAGCAGAATTCATATAACGGAATAGATCTTCAAAAAAATCTTTTGAGGCTTTTAAATCAATTATATCTTCTGTCATTTTTCTAATTCCTTTTGACTCTTGAGTTTCCTACATAGTATAAAACTTTTAAGAACAAAAATATTTTCTGATGTAAGTAAAAAATTTGTAAAATTTATTGATAATCGGTGATTAAAATTACTTTAAAGACCCTTTTTAGTCCTGGGAAAATAGGAATAGTTCAAATTAAAAATAGAATCGTTCGATCTGCAACATTTGACGGTATGGCATCTAGAGAAGGACATGTTACGGATCAACTAATAGATTATTATAAAGTTCTTGCTCAAGGTGGAACTGGGTTGATAATTTCAAGTGCATCTGCTGCGGATACGCGCTACACAGTTGGCTCACGATGTATGTGTTTTAATGATGATGAATTTATACCAGGTCAGAAAAAATTAGTAAAAGCGGTTCATGAATATTCTGGTGTAAAAATTGGAGCTCAGCTTGCACATAATGGACTACAAGGAACTCATCCGAAATATAAACCTGTTGCACCCTCCCCTATTCTATATAAAGCTACAAATAAAGTTTCTGAAGAGTTAACTGGAGAAGAGATAGAGGAAATTATTAAAAAATTTGCAGCCGCGGGACGACGAGCATACGAAAGTGGGTATGATATGGTCCAATTGCATGGTGCCCACGGTTATTTATTGAGCAATTTTCTTTCACCATATACAAATAAGCGTACTGATGAATTTGGTGGCTCTACTGAAAGACGGACTAAAATTCTTGTTGATATTTATAATCAAATGAGGGATGAAGTTGGAAAAAATTTTCCAATTATTATTAAATTACAGGCATTAGATGGTGTTGAGGAAGGAATACAATTAGAGGAAGCAAAAAAGATTGCTCAAATTTTGGTACAAACGGGTTTTGATGCGATAGAACCGAGTGGTGGTCTGGCTGAGCTGCAGATGAAAACGGATAATGCATTACCAAGCAAAAAAGTGAAAACAGCAGAAGATGAAAACTTTCTTTTGCCTGCAGCAAAGATGCTGCATCCAATAATGAAAAATTGTGCCTTAATTCTAGTTGGAGGGATTCGTAATCCATTAATTGCAGAGGAACTTCTTCAAACAAATAATTGTGATTTTATTTCTTTGTCAAGACCATTAATTCGCGAACCAAATCTTCCAAATCGTTGGCAAGAAGGTGATCTAACTCCCCCGAGCTGTATTAGTTGCAATTCTTGTTTAATTGCAATATTTACAGGGAAACCATTACATTGTGTTGTTGAAAAGAGATTAGCAAGAAGAAAAAAGAAAAAATCAACATAAAATGTTATAGTTTGATCATAAAATAAGAAACATTATCTCAAGTTTTAGCCTCTATATCCTGTTCCAGGAATTCTTTTTTCAAATTCTGGGCATAAATGAATTTCCTGAACGTCTTCCGTAACTTTTTTCATGATTTCCATATATTCTGATTTATTTTTTACTGCAAGATATTCTTCCTTTGTATTACGATAACACATCATATGTCCAAATAACCCATGACCTGCTACAGAATAATCTGAATACAAACAACCGAAACAACACTTGAGAAAATAACCAGGAGGTAATTTTTTTTGAATATCTAACATTTCATCCTCAAACCAACCACTTTTTCCGCCAGATTCGATTTTTTTATTGTTGAAAATTAACTCTAACTTTAAATCTTCGCGATCCAAGTTCCCTTTAGGAGTTGGCTTCCCTAAAATTAATTCCATTTTTAAGGTTCCAGTAATTATATCTGTATTTTTTCCTATTAAGATTGGAATTTCACATTCAAGTTTACAATCACATAGTTCTTCAAAATTATTTAAAGTGAAAGTCTTTAGCTTTTCAGAAGGAGTACCAGAAATAAGAGTTAAAAGATCAAAATCTGTATCTTTAAATTCAACCCCCCGAATTTTAATGGATAATTCCTCCCCGTTATTAATAATTTCAGTTTTTTCAGTTCCAAATTTATCAGTATATATAGCAGGGTAGATATTTTTTTTCATAACAATAATACCTACATTATAGTATTTAATTTAAATCTGGTTTGAAAAATTTGTATTTTCAAATGTGATTTTAATTAGAAAATCAACCTAGATACGGAAGATCTGGCTCTTTTTTTTGCAAATATAAGTCTTTGGATATCCTTGAAACAACATAACAAAAAGATTTATAAAGAGATCATCATGCTTGACATTTTCAAAATTTTATCTAACTATTGTTATTAAAAAGAAGGTGTGATATTATTTGCAAATATTAGAATTAAAAGATTTAAAAGGAATGACAGATGAAATTTATCAAAAACTCCTTGAGAATGGAATTAATTCTATAGTTAGATTAGCAGAACTTCCTTATTCTCTAAAATATTATTTCGATATTTCTGAAAAATTAAGTGCTAAGCTCAAAAAGCAAGCTCAAAAAATTATAGATTCACAGGCATTTTCAAAATTTGTTGTTAACGATAAGGTCTTTGGTGAATACAAAGAAAAAGTAAAAACCTTAAAAAAACGCCATTTCTTTTCAAGCGGAAGCCAAAGCCAATTTGTCTTTAGGATGAAATTTAATCTGCTTTTTATAGTATTTAAGAGCTTTTTCACAATTTCTTAATTTGTGAAAAACATTGCCTAATTTATTCCAATCAAATTCATAGGGGGCGATCTTTGCTGCCTTTTTATAAGCTTTCATGGCATCATCATATTGTTTTATATCTGTATAAATATCTCCTAATGAATCCCAACCATACCAATAATTTCCACCAAGATTTATTGACTTTTTGAAGTATTGAATCGCATTCTTATTGTTATTCAATTTTTTATAAGCTTTTCCCAGCTCTAGCCAAGCTCCACATATTGATTCAATCTCAATTGCTTTTTCACAATATTCAATAGCTTTCTGTGGATTCTCTAATTCGTTATAAGAAGCGGCAATAAAATAATATATCATACTATCATTTTCAAAAAATTCTTCATCATTATAGTTTTCTGGAGCATTTTTAAGATATTTTTCACCAAATTCAATGACTTTTTCATGTTTACCTGCAATATTGTAACATAGAATTAACAAATGCCAAAATTTTTTCATCTTTGGTTCTTTTTTAATGATTAATTCGAAAAATACAGCTGCTTCTTCAAATTTCTCATTTTCGAACTTAGAAATACCTGTACCTGCCCACATTAACAAATATTCTTTACCTTTTTCTACATCCAATTGAATCATCAAGAATTTTTTATTATGGGTTATCTACCCATTTTATTTAACACCTTTTTCTTCAAACAAGAGTAAAAGACTTAATAATAATCCCACGAAACTTAATGGAAGAAATGAAAAATACTTGTATAAATAATAAACGTTAAATATAGGGACCATTAAAATAAATTCATTGATTAAGTAAGCCAAGAGAACAACTTGGATATTGTAGAAAACAATTGGTAACAAATTTATTGTATATATTAAATATATGTATATATTTGAAAGTATTGAATGTAGGCATCCAAAAATTATACTTATAAAAGCAACAATTAAAACGATTTTTTTATTTAAGACCGATTTTGACTTTTTCGATAAACCTAGACCGAACATAATAAAAAATGCACTTATCGAATTATACAATATTAACCTTATAATAAATCTGAATAATTCTGGAATTAAACGTGGGAATAAAAAATTTATGATTATATGATAAAAAATAATCAATATACTTGACGTTAGGGGGAAAACCACAACAATAATTGAATATTGAAACTCAATATCTGAGAAATAATCGAAAATGCTGATCCCCATTAATATAAAACTTAGACTGAATAAAATTGTAATAAAAAGCGAGTAAAATTCAACCAAATAAGCGATACCTACCAATAAAAAAAATATTCCGCCCACTATTCCACAAAGGTTTTTTGCATTCAATATTATCACATATAATTTTTCATTAACGAGGAGAAATGATCTTTTAAAAAATTTTATTACTATAAGAGTCTCTTTCTCATATTTATTTTTGTTACTTCAACTATTATCTACCCAAGGAAGTTGATTACTAGGTCTACTCTCGACTGCCCCATCTCTACTTTTTGATCTTCTTTTAAAAACTACAATTCCAATTATTATCGCACCAGCGATAGCACCAATTATGCTAAGCATTAATGGGGATAATAAGGAACTGAGCATTTCATTTCTTCCTTGTGCCATTAATGCTAATAACCACAATGGAAATCCAATTCTGACAATCTCTGCGGGTATCATAATTTGATCATAATTTATACTTTCATTGTTCCCACTCGTATCATTTACCCAAATTGAGTAATTTATTACAGTCCAAGCTGGCAATTTAGGAAAAGTAAAATTCCAATAGCCGTCTTGAATAGTTCCAGAAACAAAATTCATTGAATACTCAGTCATAGTCCCAGTATGGTTTGAGAAGATCAAAACTTTATCCACACCAACATTTTCAGTAATATGCACTGTTATAGTTACATTATCCTTTGGAGTATAATAAAATGGACTAATAGAGGTTGAATTTATGTTTGGACTCTCACCATCCCTAATTACATATTGATATGGTCCATCACTATCCGTATTAAAATATAAATCCGTTGCATATATTTGATAAACGATAGTTGTCCCTGTAGTATTGGCAGGAATTGTATAATTAAAATACCCGTCTTGAACAGTACCAGAAAGAAAGTCCATTGGATAAATGTCTACTACTCCACTATAGTTTGAAATGAGGAATACATCAAATATAACGTAATTATCTGTAATATGTGCAGTAATATTTACGATATCTATATTAGTGGGGTTGATTGGATAGCGGGAAACAGAAGTTATATTGGGAGCCTCACCATCACCTACCGTATATTGATATGGACCATCGGAGGCGATATTATTACTTGAATCATTCACCAAAATTGAATAAATTATTGTTGTTTCAAATGGAGAAACGGGGATAGTATAATTCCAATACCCATCTTGGTTACCTCCCGACAAAGGATCCATGGTATAATTTATTGTTACACCAGTATGGTTGGAATTGATCAATATAATATCCACTCCGACATTTTCGGTAACATGAACAGTAATATTTACCGTATCGAATTGATTTGGAAACGTTGGGTCTCTGGAAACCGAAGTTATATTTGGATTTTCATTATCACGAACAATATATTGATAAGGTCCATCAATAACAGAATTATTACTGGTATCATTTGCCCAAATTAGATAGGTTATTGTTGTTCCAGCAGGATACTTAGGGATAGTATAATTCCAATAACCATCCTGTTCATCCCCTGAAAGTAGATCCATTGGATAATATAATGGGGTTCCGGTATGATTTGAATTGATCAATGCTATATCGACTTCTAAGTTATCGGTAATATGAGCTGTAATATTAACTTCATCTAGATTGCCTGGATTTGTAGGGTATTTCAAGACTGAGGTAATATTAGGTTTTTTAAAATCGTAAGTCATATTTACATACATTATTTCGGTATCTGTTCCCCACTGACCATCTGTAAAGTCGAACCAAACTACATGAAGGTTCGCATTATTATCTATCGTAATGTCTGGATACCAGCTATCGTCAATATTCCAAAGCGTATTATCATCCGAAATTACTGTCGCATTGGTCCAGCTTGAATAGGAATTAGTTGAGTACATTATTTCTACATCTGTTCCCCATTCCCCATCTGTATAATCATACCAAACAACATGCACTTTTGATTCATTGTCGACAGTTAAGCTTGGAAATAGGCTCGAATCATCATTCCAACCTAAATTATCATCTGAAATGACTGTGGCATTAGACCAACCAGTAATAGTACAATTTATATACATTATTTCCGCATCAGTCCCCCATTGACCGTCTGTATAATCATACCAGACTACATGTAAATTAGTATTATCATCTGAAACAATTTTTGGTGCTGAACTACTCCCAGTGTTCCATGAGTTGATATCAATTCCAGAAATTGCAGTGGCATTGGACCAGACCGAACCAGTACGATTCACATACATTATCTCCGAGTCAGTACCCCATTCATCGGGTGAGCTTGTATCATCTTTCCACACTACATGTATATTATCATTTTTATCTACGACAATACTTGGATTCTCACTCCAACCTGTATTCCATCTGTTGTTATCATCCGAAATCACTGTTGCATTCGACCATCCAGAGGTTGTTGTATAATTTGTGTACATTATTTCGTCATCTGTACCCCATTCTAAAATAGAATCTGTACTATCTTCCCAGACAACATGAACATTTTCATTATTATCTACAGCTATAGAAGGATTAATGCTTTCACCATCATTCCAATTGTTAGTATTATCTGAAATTACTGTTGCATTAGTCCAACCTTTGCCGATTGTGTAATTCACATACATAATTTCGGTATCTGTTCCCCACTCAGCAAACGAATCTGTCTCGTCTTGCCAGACCACATGTATATTGTCATTATTATCTATAACTATTTTAGGTCGGGTACTATTTCCATCATTCCATTGAGTACTATCATCTGAAATTACAATCGCATTTGACCAACCAGAACTAACGGTAAAATTTGCGTACATGATTTCAATATCGTTTCCCCATTGATTCCAAGCACCATTCGTATCGTCTTCCCATACAACATGTAAATTACCATTACTATCTGTGGTTATACTGGGATATCGACTTTCATCATCATTTTCCCATGGAATAATTCCAATTTTGTCTGATATCACTGTAGCATTAGTCCAACTTGCTACAGAATTATTTGTATACATAATTTCAATGTCGGTGCCCCATTCTGTAATTGTATAATCCTGCCATACTACATGTATTACTGAATTATTATCTATAACAGTCACGGGATAGCAACTTATACCGTTATTCCAACCATTACTGCCCGCTGAAATTACAGTAGCATTAGACCATCCACTTGTATAGTTTGCATACATTATTTCCTCATCACTTCCCCACTCTCCAATCGTTCCATCAAACCATACAACATGTAAAACTCCATTTTCATCTGTAATAATATCAGGGTTCAAACTCCAACCATCATTCCAACCCGTAATGTCATCAGAAACTAAAGTTGCATTTGACCATCCAGATACGGTATAATTTACATATAATATTTCGATATCATTCCCCCATTCACCATTAGTCTCATCCCACCATACAACATGAATATTACTGTTATTATCTATACAAATACTTGGATCTGCGCTTTGAAAATCATTCCATTTAAAACTATCATCTGATATTACTGTGGCGTTTGACCAACCCATTGCTGTTGTGTAATTCGCATACATGATTTCTTTATCTGTTCCCCATTCACCATCAGTAATATCTTCCCAGACGACATGGATATTGTCATTTTTATCAATAGCAATATCAGGCTCATAACTACCGCCGTCATTCCATCCATAGACATCCGAAATCACGGTCGCGTTGGACCACCCCGTAGCAGTATAATTTACATACATTATTTCTGTATCAACCCCCCATTCACCATCAGTAAAATCTTCCCATACTACATGTAAATTTCCATTATTGTCAGTAGCGATTTGAGGAAGATTACTATCTAAATCATTCCATCCATATAGATCGGAAATAACAGTCACATTTGTCCAACCCGAAATAGAACTATAATTTACATACATTATTTCTGAATCTGTTCCCCACTCACCATCAGTATGATCTTCCCATACTACATGAACTACCCCGTTCTTATCAATAGCAATGCTTGGATCTTCACAATATCCATTATTCCAACCTGTATAATCGTCTGATATAACGGTCGCATTAGACCAACCCGCTGTAATTGTGTGGTTAGCATACATTATCTCTGCATCTGTTCCCCATTCACCATTTGTATCATCCATCCATACTACATGTAAAGTACTTTCATTATCGATGGCGATACTTGGAGAATAACTATGATCTCTATTCCATCCAGCAATAATATCAATGGAATCCGAGACGACAGTTGCATTAGACCATATTGAAGTAGATGTCTTTAAATCAAAATATTCATCATCAATTGTGGAAAAAGGCATAACTATAGATAAAGGTGTATTAAGAGAGGGATAATACATAACCCCGCTTAAAAATGAAAAGAATATAATTTGAGATAATATGATATGAAATAATAGATTTTTATTAAATTTCCTTTTTATCTTCATTTCCAATGGATCTTTTATATTATTAAATTTCAGAATATATACCCCCGATTTTATATCTTTTCCATTAATCCTTTTTAATCAATATTTTGTTAATATTTTATTTAAATACCTTGCATTAATTTTATTCATTAATTTTGTTGATATATACAAAGCAATTTTAAAAAGTATTAGATAATAGGGTTTGTAAGGTTAATATTAAGAAAATGCAGAAAGAATTCTTCAAAAGAGTCGAAAAATTCTCTATATAATGCTGGATACATCCGGACCCATCGTACAAGGCGTTCTTTTCCACCAATTATCATGGTTTCTTCATTTGGGACTCCCCCAAAATGTAATAAAGCGTCTAAATTAATAAATTCGGGTTCAAAGTTATAAAAATCTATTCTATTATCCGCCCTTATAACTATGTCTAGACTTCTGTTAATCCCCAGCCTGTTTCTTAACTTATGGACTCCACGAACCTCCCGATTGAACTTAAAAATAAGGAATTTTACCCCATATTTATTATATCCTTCCATGCAATAAGCCAATTCTGGGTAGGATTGGGTAATATTATTGCGAATCACCTTCGTTCCTTTTAACATCAAGCTGTAAATTATATCCTGCAATTGTAGCACTTTTCGCTTGAGTTTAAGTTTTATGTTACATGTCACATCTTCTTGCCTTATATGGGTTATATGAAGTTTAAAAGCGCTATTTTTATCTTTTTTCAAGAAAATTGAGGTATCAAAGCTAATTGAGTTATAGAGGTAGGGTGTCTTGGTCTTAAATACTTTGTGCCAATTTACGTGGTGGGTAAGCAAGAATATAGTACCTGTATTTCGTGCTATCTTTTTAATTTTCAATCAATTAGACGATCTTATGAGAGAGTTTGGGAATATCTATAACCAATATTTGGAACATTGGAACAAATCTGGCAGACACTCTAAAACTTTTCTTGAGAAATGTCAAGTAAAAGCGAATATATTGGCAAATACTAGGCAATGTTGCCGGGATGTGGCTAATGAATCGATAAAATCATACTTAGCAAAGCGAAAAGCAGACTCCCGTGCAAGCCCACCGAGTCTTGTAAATGGATTAATGACTTCCCGTCTATAATTATAGAGAAGGATATAAGATTTTAGCAAAAAATCGAGTTAGAATTAGCGTGAGAAAGAATGAAAGGTTGGTTTTGGAATTTTTAGGCTCAAAGCTACACATGACGTTGGTCGAGCTTGGACTTGCAGAAACTCTGAAATTTGGAGCTGCAAATTTAAAAAAAATGGGTAAAAAATATTATTTGATTGTTAATATGGACTTAGGAAAAAAACCGATATTTG
>JAHPZH010000001.1:0-213465 GCA_019058315.1 Candidatus Helarchaeota archaeon
GGCGTGGCAGTTTCGGGAGATGTTGCATACGTTGCCGCTTATGATGGAGACTTGCGGTGTGTAAATATTAGCGACCCGACCACCCCCTCTGAAATCGGCTCTTGTTCTTTATCAGGATATGCATTCGGCGTGGCAGTTTCGGGAGATGTTGCATACGTTGCCGCTTATGATGGAGACTTGCGGTGTGTTAAGGTTAGACAGTGTGGTGGTGATGATTTAGATTCGGATGGTCTTACTTTTCTTCAGGAAGTTTGGACGTATGATACGGATCCGACAGATGGTGACATGGATGATGATGGGTTGACTGACGGTGATGAGATCTTGGTTTATGGAACTAATGTCACTGATACGGATACTGATGATGATCTTTTGGACGATTATGATGAGGCAATGGTATATCACAGTAATGGTTCTAATACAGACACGGATTATGACGGCTTGGGTGATTATAATGAAGTTTTTCTTTTTCCAACCAATTTAACAAAGAATGACACAGATGATGATGGTTTAAATGATTATGATGAAATTTTTATTTATCCGACTAACGCGACCAATAATGACACGGATAGTGATGGACTTAATGATTACGATGAACTGATGGTCTATAATACAAATGCTCTTAACAACGACACTGATGGAGACGGGTTTGATGATTATGATGAAATTTTCGTCCATCCAACCGATCCGAGCGATCCAGACACGGATGCTGATGGTTTAAATGATTACAACGAGATCATTGTTTATCAAACCAATGCAACGAATAATGATACTGATGGTGATGGATTGCTGGATTACAGTGAAGTTATAGTTTATCCGACTAATGCAACAGACAATGATACGGACGATGATGGACTGAACGATTATAACGAAGTTATGGTGTATCAAACTAATGCCACGAATAACGATACAGATTATGATGGACTTAATGATTCTGCAGAAATCAATATTTATAATACCAATCCAAATAGCAATGACACTGACGGGGATGGGTTTAGTGATTACGACGAGATATTTGTTTATGGCACGGATCCAAACGTTCCAGAAACAGAAGATGGTAATATTCCGTTCATTCCACTACCAAGTAGTCTTGATTTCTTCCTTTCACCACTCGGCTTGGGAATCATTATTGGTCTTATTGCGGCGTTTTCGATAACCACAGCAATTCTGATTAAAAATAATAAAACAATTAAAGAGCTTCAGGAAGATAACAAGAGGATCAAAGAGAAATATGAAAAGATCGGAAAAACATCAACTGCAAAAACTTCTACAGATAAGAAAAAAATATAGAGCTATTAATTCTCAAATCTCTTCTTTTTTTAATTTTCAGGTATGAAATTTAAATCTAAAAAAATAGAAAATGCTTGGAATAAATGCAACTGGATTTTAAATTTATAATAAAATGAAAAAATATAAAAAAATTAATATTCTTTTGGCATATCTTTGAGTTGCGATTGAGTAAAGACTGGGCCATCTGTACAAACGTATTTTTCTCCGACCATACAATGTCCGCATTTTCCAATCCCACATTTCATTCTGTTCTCTAGAGAGAGCAAAATATCATCATCGTGGAATCCAAAATCTTTCAGAACTGGTATGGTAAATCTGATCATTATTGGGGGACCACAAACTAATGCAATCGTCTGTTCACAAGTTGGGTGCGTTTTTGCAAGAGTAACAGTTTTACAAATATCTGGGACATATCCCACGTTAAATTTCCAAGTATCTTCGCCAACATCGATAGTTAAATCGAGTTTAATATCGTCTCTTTTCTTCCAATCATCTAGATCATATTTGTAGATCATTTCACCAGAATTTCGAGCTCCGTATAGAACTGCAATATCTCCAAAGTCTTGTCTATTATCTGGATAGAGCATATATCTTACAAGTGCACGTAGTGTTGTGAAGGCAAATCCTCCACCAATTATAAGTATATGATGCCCTTTCAATCGCTCCATGGGCCAACCATTTCCAAAAGGTCCTCTCAAGCCTATTGTGTCTCCTTCTTTCATCTCATGTAGTGCAGTAGTTACTACACCCACTTTTTTTACAGTAAATTCGACATAGTCCCCATCTGTTGGGCTAGAAGCAATCCCAATAGGACATTCTCCATAACCAAATATAGTTAATCCACCGAATTGACCTGGTATATGCTTATATGCTTTTGCATCTTCAGGATTTTGGAATTCTAAACGGAAAGTTTTTAGGTCGTTTATATCATTTTCTTGAACTATTTTTGAAATAGTAGTTAATTTTGGAACGTATGGGTTATCTGTTTTTAAACTTGTTTCTGTCAAGCTTTTTCACCTCCTACTTCCATCAATTTTTTTAAAGCTTCACGAATATCTTGATTAACAGGACAGGAAATAACACACCGTCCACATCCCACACATCCTATTTCATTAAGTGTATGGGGATAATAATTAAATTTATGCATGATTCTTTGACGCATTCTCTCTTTACCAGCTGGTCGTGGGTTGTGTCCCGAACCATGAAGTGTAAATAGAGGTAATTGGCAAGAATCCCAAATTCTTATTCTTTTACCACCATTAGCAGTCGGCTCATCAACTACATCAAAACAATGGCAAGTGGGACATACGAAAGTACACACCGAACAACCTACACATTTATCCACAAATTGGACCCAAACTGGATCGTTAAATAAATCATCAGTTGTTATTGTAATTTTGTCTATAGGCAGTTTTTTCATAGCATCTTCAGCTTTTTTAGCAAGTTCTTTTGCTTTATCTAAATCACCTGATCCAGCGTCTTTAAGCCAAGAAACTTTCCCAAGTAATTTAGTTCCTTTGTCCGAAACTGCTTCTACCAGATATTTATCATCAATATCGACTAATTGAATATCTAAACCATCTTTCGCATGCGGATGTCCTCCGACAGAAGAACAAAAACAAGTACTTAGGGGATCATTGCAAGCCATTCCAATTAAAATCATATTTTTACGTTTTTGAGTGAAATATTTATCGTCAAATTCTCTTCCCGAGAAAAATTTGTCCATCAAGAGAAAACTCTTTACATCACAAGCTCTTATGCCAAAAATTATTTTATTTCTATCATCTACTGGTGGCGTCATTAATTGTATACCACTTTCTGTATTCACATAAGAATATAGAACTTCAGTCTGTGGGAGAATAATTTCCTTTGGAGGTATTTTACTATTAATTCTAACATTATAAAGGGATAAATCTACTTCGGAACTCGAAGAAATTTCTTTTAAAAGAATAAAATCTTTCTCTCTCGTCGGGGCAATTACCGTATAATCTTTGATCAATTCATCAAGTAATTTTGCAACTTCATTTTTTGGTAATATCTTTGCCATAATTATTCAACCTCCTTATCCATGATAAATTCTTGTGGATCATCCAGTTTATGAGTTGCCATAGGTGCTGGTTCTTCCTTTTTAACACCAGTCTCAAATCCATATCTCTCTTTAACTGTCTTAGCCATTTTTCGATTAAGTAATCGTATATTGATGCCCATAGGACAAGCTCGAGTGCATGCACCACAGTTTACACAGCGTCCAGCTAAGTGAATGGCACGAACTATATGATATATTATAGTATCGTTGATATCGGTTGTTTTACCAAACCATAATGGCTGAGAAGCATCCACAAAACATTCATGACAATAGCACATTGGACACACATTTCTGCAAGCGTAACAGCGAATACAATCTTTTAATTCTTCCTTAAAATATTCCCACCTTTCATCAGGAGTTTTCTTTTCGAATTCTATAATGTCTGCGAAATCATCATCTATAACTTGATCAGGAAGCTCTCCAATTACAACATCGCAAACTGAAGAATCAAAGGGTAAATGAGCCTTACATGAGTCAAATATAAAATCTTTTTTAGGAAAAGTCTTTTCAAAATCTTTTCCTTTTATTTTTATCGTATCATTTGAAACTGAGCCTTCTAGTATCTCTTTTCCATCTAATTCCTTGTCTATTTTTTTCCGATCTATAATACCAGGACAAGGTAAACCAATTATCACAATATTTTCTAGATTAAATTGATTTTCTAGACCTAGAGCAACTATAGAACGGATATCATGAGATTTAGCAGTTACCCCTATTCTCTCCCAAGGCGGTTTATCCCCTCTTGTTCTTTCTCTCATTGCTTTTTCATCAGTTTTTCTCTTCATTATATAATTTGCTAGGTTTGCTTCACAAAATGAATTCCAAACTAGTTTATCAACCTCTTCTGCACTCTTAATAGCGACTGGAACTGCGCGAAGCGGTAAACTACCCATTTGGTATCCTATTACTACATCAACACTCTTATCTTTGAGTATTTTCTTTACTGCTTCTTTCATTTGGTTTTCAATATCTGACATTTTAAGCCTCCTGTTTTACGAGTTTTTTAATCGGACCTACTTTTTTAACACGATCTACTACTCGTTTGATAACTTTTGAGAATTTCTCTCCCTCTGCAGCCGATACCCATGAAAAATTAATCCTTTCTGGCTCAATTCCAATGAATTCAAGCATATCATGTAGAAGAGCAAATCGCCTCCTTGCTGAGTAGTTACCAGCGAGATAATGACAATCGCCTGGGTGACAACCTGAGACTAAAAAACCATCCCAGCCAGCTTGAAGTGCTTTAATTAAATATAAGGGATTAATTCTTCCAGAACATGGAACTCTCACAATCCTTATATTAGGAGGATATTGAAGCCTGCTAATTCCTGCAAGATCCGCACCAGCATAGCTACACCAATTGCATAGAAATGCGATAATTTTTGGTTCCCATTCTTCTGACATTACATGAACCTCCGCGAATTAATAACTAATGAAAGCTGTTCGTTAGTAAATCCTAAGAGATCTATCGCTGAACATCTACAATTAGCAGAACACGTTCCACAACCTTTACAAAGGGCTTCATTAACAACTGCAATCATTTTGCCTCTGACTTCTTGTAAATCTATTGCATTATAAGGACAATTTTCAACACAAAGTCCACAAGCCGTGCATCGAGCAGGATTTACTTGTGCAACGACACCTTCTGCTTCAATTGAATCTTTACTCAAGATTGTAGTTGCCCGACTAACAGTTGCATTAGCTTGAGAGATTGATTCTTGGATTGATTTAGGAGCATGAGCTAAACCGCATACAAATATACCTTCAGTCGCAAAATCGACAGGACGTAGCTTCATATGTGCCTCAAGGAAGAAATAATCTTCATTTAAGGGAACCTTCAGCATAGGAGCTAATGCTTCGTTTGCTTCAATTGGTGCAACAATACCCGCACTTAGGACTAATAAATCCGGTTCAAGTGTAATTTTCCCAGTATTTGGTTCATTAACAGTTACTGTTAGAAGTCCATTTTGTTTATTAGCAACTGGAGGATCCATTTCATCAAATCTAATGAAAGTTACCCCATTCTCCCGTGATAATCTATAGTATTTCTCCTTCAAACCATAAGTTCGAATATCTTTATATAGAACAACAATTTCACTATCTGGACTTTTTTCTTTTATTTTTAGAGCGTTTTTAATTGCTTCAGCACAGCATACACGACTACAATAAGGATGTTCCTCATTCCTGCTTCCAACACACTGAATCATAACAATCTTCTTGTATTTAGCGAAGTCTACAGTGCCATATAGTCCTCTTTCTACTTCAGATTGTGTCATAACTCTGGGATCTTCTCCGTATAAATATTCTTTCGGTTTATATTCAAGCCCTCCGGTTGCGACAACAATCACACCATGTTCTACCTCTTTCTTTCCTCCATTATAGGATATTGTTGTTTTGAAGTTTCCGACATATCCGTCTATAGCATCAATGGTTGAATTTAGGAAAACATTAATTTTATCATTACTATTTACTTTTTTGATTGTCTCCTTCAAGTATGCTTGAACATCATCGCCTTCAACAGTGGCATAAATATTATTTGCAAAACCACCTAGTTTATCGGATTTTTCTAGTAAGAATGTTTCATAACCTTGATCAGCAAAACCCATAGCCGCAGACATGCCTGCTATACCTCCACCTATTACAAGAGCCTTTCTTGTAACATTGAGAGCAATTCTTTGTAATGGTTGAATTTTATTCGCTTTAGCTACTGCCATACGAACTAACTCTTTGGCTTTTTCAGTAGCTTTCTCTGGCTCGTGCATGTGAACCCAAGAACATTGATCTCGGATGTTTGCCATTTCGAAAAGATAACGATTTAGTCCTGCTTCTCGGCAAGTTTCTTGAAATAGTGGTTCATGCGTCCTGGGAGTGCAGCTAGCAACAATTACCCTGTTAAGATCATATTCTTGAATCTTTTCTTTTATTAAACCTTGAGTATCTGCAGAACACGTATAAAGGTTACGATCAGCTAGAACTACATTGGGTAATGTCTTGCAGTATTCCACAACTGCTGGAACATCAACGGTTCCACCGATATTTATACCACAATGACAAATGAAACATCCAATACGTGGTGGCTTACCTCTTACATCTTTTTCTGGAGGTAGTGCCTTTGGTGTTACTAACTTTCCTCTTGCAGGAGCTAATAATGCATTAACTCTACCTGCGGCAGCGCTGGCTTCTGCAACTGTTTCTGGAATATCTTTCGGAGAATTAAAAGCTCCACAAACATATACTCCAGATCTTGATGAATCAACAGGAGAAAATGAAGCTGTTTGACAAAATCCATATTGATCAAGATTAACACCTGCCGCAGTAGCAAGCTCTTTAGAACCATCTGTCGGGTTTAAACCTACGGCTAGAACAACCATATTAAATATTTCTTCGATAATTTCTCCTTTACCATCTTCATAGGTCAATACTAAATCATGAGTTTCGGGTATTTCTTCAATAGAAGCAATTCTACGTCTTATGTAGCGAACTCCATATTCTTCTTGTGCTCTCGCAATATACTTATCAAAATCCTTTCCAAAAGCTCGAATATCCATTGAGAATATTGTAGGATTAACTTGATGTTGATGCTCTTTAGCAATAACCGCTTCCTTAGCGGTATACATGCAGCACACACTTGAACAATACTCCTTTGAGTGAGCTGGGTCACGCGAACCTATGCATTGAAGAAAAGCTACCTTGCTTGGAATATCTCCATCTGATGGTCGGAGAACTAAACCGCCGAATGGACCGCTAGCACTTAAAATTCGTTCAAATTCAATTGAAGTAACAACATTTGGATACTTTCCATAGCCATACATTTTTAGTGGGGTTGGATCGAACTCGTCAAAGCCAATGGCTAAAATTACCGCTCCTACATTAAGCTCAATTGTCTTATCTGTTTGAACATATTCAATTGCATGAGCTTTGCAGACTCCTTCACAAATACCGCAACCAATACATTTATCTTTATCAATGCAGAAAATTAAGGGGACCGCTTGAGGATATTTTACAGAAACTGCCTTATTGCTTGACAATCTCTCATTAAATATATCAATAGCCTCAGTAGGACAATTTCTGGCACAGACTCCACAACCAGTACAAACATCTTCTTTGATGTATCTCGATTTTTTATATAGTGTCGCTTTAAAATTTCCTGCTTCACCTTCAAGTTTTTGTAATTGCGCATTGGTAATTATCTCTATATTAGGATGACGTCCTGTAGCAACCAATTTAGGGCTTACGATACACATAGCACAATCGTTGGTTGGAAAAGTCTTATCCAATTGTGCCATAACGCCTCCAATGCTTGTACTGGATTCCAAAAGATAAACTTTGAATCCAGAATCTCCTAAATCAAGTGAAGCTTGTGATCCAGCTATTCCGCCACCAATAATTAAAACTGAACCTATTTTATCTGTCATAATCACACCTCTATAGAAACATAATATGGGGTTACATTATCTATTCTATCTACTGCAACAAGGCCTCTTTGTCTAAGAATTACAACATGTCTAAGAACCTCTTGGGAATCTAAATCGATATTTTTCGCAACTTCCTTTACAGATTTTGGTTCTTTTAACTGTAGAACTATTCTATTTCTTTTAAACTCGGCCAATATTGCCTCATCAGTAAAATTATCAAATTCTTCTTCTATAACTTTCTCTCCGTATACATTTCCATCTGCTAATAAGGGTCTTTTTCTCCCTATAAGTGTTCGAATTCGAAAATCTTCTGCAACTCTCTGTACTGCCTTAAACTTTTCTAATAATACTGGGTCACCATTTTTCAATGGTGAAGGACCAAGACTTCTTATTTTATCAGTGAAATCTTTTACAACTTGAGAGAAGCGAAGTCCCTCTGCTGCTGAAACCCATTCTAACATTAATCGATCATCTAAATTTACGAGTTTTAATATCTTCATAAGTGTTTGAATTTTAATTTGAGCATCGTAATTGCCACTTAGGTAATGACAATCGCCCAAATGGCAGCCCAAAACAGCGACTCCATCAAATCCGTTTTCAAAGGCTTTAGTAACAATAAAAGGGTCTATTCTCCCACTACACATGACTCTAATTATACGCAAATTCGTGGGATATTGGAATCTACTTACACCAGCTAGGTCTGCCCCAGCGTAACTACACCAATTGCATAAGAAACCTATAATCTTTGGTTCGAAACTCACTTTATTTACCTCCTTTTATTGCAAAAATTTGAGATATTAACTGATCTGTGGTAAAATGACGAATTGTAACTGCGCTTGCTGGACAACTTGAACAACAAACACCACATCCTTTACATACAGCTCCAATTACCTCAACTTGCTCGTCTTCATTTTTTCTAATTGCTCCGAATGGACACAGTTTTATACATGTTTCACAACCGACACACAAATCTTGGTCAATGTAAGCTGTGACGCCACCAACTTTGATTTGATCCTTTGCTAATATAGTAACTGATCTTGCGGCTGCTCCTTTTGCTTGGGCAATAGTCTCATTGATGAGCTTCGGCCATTGTGCACCACCACATAAGAAGACACCATCAGTAGCGAAATCTAGTGGTCTCAATTTTACATGAGCCTCAAGGAAGAAACCATTAGCTTCTAAGGGAACCTTTAGCATTTGCGAGAGCTCTTTAGCTTCTGCGGGCAAAAATGCAGCACTCAATACTAGAAGATCAGCATTAAGCTCTATTTTTTGATTTAATAATGCATGTTTAACAGTAATCGTAAGACCCTTTGCTAAACTAACTTCAGGTGGTGATTCTTTTTCAAAACGGATAAATATAACTCCCTTTTCTCTTGCTTCTCTATAATAATCCTCTTTAAAACCATAAGCTCGTAAATCCCTATATAATACAACAATGTTAGTATTTGGGTTCCTTTCTTTTAATTTTAAAGCATTCTTAATCGCAAGAGAGCAGCATATTTTGCTACAATAAGGACGTTCATCGTTCCTCGATCCTACGCACTGGATCATAACTACAGAATTAGGATTTACTTGATTCTTTGCTATCTTTGTTTCTAGTTCGTGTTGTGTTAATATTTTGTCACTCTTTCCGTACTCATACTCTTTTGGCTTGTATTCATTTCCACCTGTGGCTACAATAATCACTCCACTGTCTAAATCATCTTTAGTGCCATTTTTACTGACTGTAGTTACGAAATTTCCAACAAATCCTTGAATGTCATCAATATTAGCACCTGTATATACTTTGATTTTATCATGATTTTTAACTTGATTGATAAGATCTTTGAGGAATTTCTGAGGATCTGAGCCATCAATAAGATAATGAATGTCTCTTACAAGACCTCCAAGTTCTTTCTCTTTCTCAATTAAAAATGTTTGATAACCTTGATTAGCCAATTCTAATGCTGCTGTCATACCACCAATACCACCACCGATTACAAGCCCCGAATGTTTTATATCTACCATAGTTTCTTGTATGGGATTTAATAAACCAGCTTTTGCTACACCCATTGCAACGAGCTCTTTTGCCTTTTCGGTTGCTGCTTCAGGTTCAGACATGTGAACCCATGAACATTGTTCGCGTAAATTGACAAATTCGAATAAAAATGGATTTAATCCAGCTTCTCGTATGGTATTTTGAAAGAGAGGTTCGTGAGTCCTCGGAGTGCAACTGGCGACAACAACTCTATTCAATTTATGTTCCTTTATTTTTTCTTTCATAATTTCCTGAGTATCGGCACTACACGTGTATAAATTTTCTTCAGCATAAACTATATTTGGGAGCGTTTTAGCGAATTTTACAACTTCTGGAACATCAACAACGCCTCCAATATTAATCCCACAATGGCAAATAAACGCCCCAACCCTAGGTTCTTGCCCTTCTATTGATAATTCGTCAGGATATTCCTTCTTAGTAATTAATGTTTTTCTCACATCTGTAAGTAAAGTAGAAGCTTTTCCTGCAGCACCACTTGCCTCTGCAACTGTTTCTGGGATGTCTTTGGGTCCAGAATATGTTCCACACACATAAATTCCAGGTCTACTTGTCTCTAAGGGAGTAGTTAATCCTGTAGCTGCAAAATTATACTTATCAATATTTATCCCAAAAGTCTTAGCTAATTCTGGTGATTCCTCAAATGGTGTTAATCCTATTGAGAGAACAACCAAATCATAATTGTCTTCAATCATTTCTCCTGTTTCAGTATTTTCTAGAGTAGTTACTACGTCTCCAGTGTGCGGATCTTCTTGCATCATTGAGACTCTTCCTCTGAAAAACTCAATTCCCCTATTTTGGCCTCTTACATAAAATTCTTCGAAGCCTTTCCCAACAGTCCGCATGTCAATAAAACAGACATGGCATTTAAGGTCTGGAGCATGTTCCATGGCAATCAACGCTTGTTTTATTGTATACATGCAGCAGACAGCTGAACAATAACCCTTGTCTATTTTTGTATTTCTAGAACCAATACAATTCAACCATAATATTTTATGAGGATGTTTCATATCCAAAGGTCGGACTACATGACCTTTAAAAGGTCCTGAAGCATTTAAAATACGTTCAAACTCAAGGCTTGTTACCACATTTTTAATTTTACCATACCCGTACTGAGGTAATATTGAGGGATCAAAAGTATCGGTTCCTACTGCGAGAATTATTGCTCCTACATTAATTTTAACTTGTTCGTCCTTTTGATTATGATCAACAGCTCCCACTTCGCATACTTTTTCGCAAATCTGACATATTCCATCTTGTAAATAAAGACAAGTTTCTTTATCAACAACATAAGTGGATGGTACTGCTTGTGGGAATGGAGTATAAATTGCAGTTCTAATACCAAGACCCATATTATACTCGTCTTTGACAGCTATTGGACAATGGGTATGACATATACCACAAGCCTTACATTTGTCAGCATCAATAAATCTTGCTTTTTTCAAGAGAGTCACTTCGAAGTTGCCTGCTTGTCCTTCGACTTTTTCAACTTTACTATAAGTTATTAATTCAATATTAGGATCTCTGCCGACTTCGACCATTTTAGGGGCTAATATACACATTGAACAATCCAATGTGGGAAATGTTTTATCTAATTGCCCCATAATTCCGCCAATACTTGGATTATTCTCAATCAAATAAACTTTATAACCTAACTCGGAGAGATCAAGGGAAGCTTGTATCCCAGCGACCCCACCGCCTACTACTAATACAGATCCAATTTTAGCCATATTCATCACCCTTATCTCTTAGTCTCCTGTAAATTTTTTGAAGCTCTTTCAGTTTTTACATTGCTCATTCTATTAATAATCTTAAGAGATCTTTCTCTTAGTTTGGAGATATTTTCTGGAGTTGCTCGATATTCTGCAATGAACCCTTCAGATAAAGCTTTAGCAAATAATTGCTCGCCTTGTTCTGTGCGGATAAAAACCGTCGAATGATTTTGAGGGGCAGCAATTCCCCCAACAGAAATATCTGCATAAACATTAGAGAAATCAGGACAGAATAAGCAATTAGAACGAATAGCTCCCTCAACTTCTTTCATGGGAACTTCTTTAACTGTATCATCTTTAAGCGTTATAAGAAAATTCTTTTTAATGTTAACTTTTTTTATGTTGTCAACACTTAAGTTTAATTTCTGTTCAAACATTTTTTTCATCAAATCAGTGTATGTGAAATTCTCCATGCAGAAAAGACCGATAACATACTTTATGGTATTTGCAGGTCGTATTTTTCTAACTTGCATCTTTCTAACTGCTGTAACATGACAAGGACAACCAACAAATGCTAACCTTGCATAATCAAAATCGCTTAATTCCAATAATTCAATAATTGATGGGATATCAACATCGTCATATTTATCCGGTGAAGAAGCGATTTTTGGATTTTTGAATATATTCAATGAAGAGGTTATAGAATATCTCGTACCAGCTGATTTTAAAAGTTGGTCGCTTGATGTAACAATTGTTGGAAAAGATTTCCAATTTGATGTCGCAATATTTACAATTGCACCATCAACCTTCTTGGTATCAAGTAGATATTTTACAAGAGAAGTAACTATTCCCCCATCCTGACAGACCTTTAATATTTCTGGATCAGTAGTTTGTGCCCAAGTAAGCTTTTTATATGAGCCTACAGGGTCCTTGCATGCGTAAGCTTCTGTAAGTTGAGTATTTAATGATGTTGTTCTTGGACAAAAATGATAACAAAGCCCACATTCTAAACAAATTTGTTCATCTGATTCAATAAATTCAGGAGTGCCATTTTTCATTTTTATTGCGTTAATATTATTAATCGCACAAATTGAAACACAGCCACCACATGAAGCGCAGATTTTGGGTTTTATTACCTCATTTTCCAAATCTTTAAAAGTTTTAACTTCTGTCATTTTTATTTCATCCTTTTTTTCTATTATTTCAACCCTTTCCTTTTTTATTTCACCCATTTCTTTTTTTATTTCAATAATTTCTTTTTTTCTATCTTTCTTTACATCATAATCGAATATTTCTCGAATGAAATCTTTTATTATTTTTATAATCTCATCTAATAAATCTAATATTTCCAATAAACTCCTTTATAGTCATTTATCATCATGTTTCTGCTGGTCCTTCAAGGACGCTTTTGGTTTTTGTCCTGTGAAATCTCAGACCAAGTTCCTTTTCATCATATCCAAATGCTAATGCAATAAGTTCCGTTAAATAGAATACCGGAAAATTGTAATCCTCATTGAATTGTTTATTTACAGCATGTTGATTAATATCAAATTGTAAATAACAAGCGGGACAAACTACTACTATACAATTAGCTCCAGATTCTTTGATGCTTCTAAGTTTTTTATAAGTCAATTCATTTGCTAAGGTTTCATCGGTTTTTGAGCAAGGATTACCACAACAATCCATCTTCGCTGTGTAATCTATACTATCAGCTCCTATCGCTTCAACAATCGTATCTAGAGTAGTTGGTTCTATGGGATCATCCCAGTCAATAATCTCTGACGGACGGAGATAATGACAACCATAATGAACTGCTACCTTTAATCCTGTTAAAGGATTGGTCACATTTTCTTTAATTTTATCGACATTCTCATATAAAATTCGAGCTGCATGATCAATTTGAGCGGTGCCATTATATTTTTTTCCTATTTTTTTTAAGACTCCATTTATTTCATCTTTTTTACTAGCGTCTTTTTTCAGTTCATGATTTACCGATTTTAAAGTTTCTACACAACCAGAGCAAAGACTAATTGCTTTACCATCAGTTTCTATCAGACTTAAATTTCTTGCGCCTAAAGCTAGCCAGCTAGTAAGATCTATTGCCGGCATTCCTGTTGGGTCTGGACAACAAGAAGCTCCTTTGATGTCCTTGACTTGAATTCCGAGTTTGTCAAAAACTTTTCTCGCGGAAGCCTCTACAAATGGGATACGTGCCGGAATGACACATCCTAGAAATAATTGATATGACATTATTTAGCCCTCCTTTTTAGACCAATCATATTTAATTTTTTTATCTAATTTTGTCTCTTTTAAGAGCGTTTGAATCTCATTTGCCGAAGCCATTTCTAATTTAGGAATTCCTAATTGATCCCGTCTTCTTAAGATTGCATCCTGAAAAGGTACTGCCATTCCATATTCTAGAATTGCTGAAGCTTGAGCCTTAAATCCTTCTGGAAATTTTCCAGCCTCAATGCATTTATTTTTAATAAGATTAAAAATTTCTGTTAGAAATACGTTTTGAGGACATAATTCTACACATAGTTGACAAGTACTGCATTCCCAAACACTGGGTTCTTGTTTATTCACTAGACTGTCTTTTAATCCCAATATTGATTCTTCAATAATCTTTCTCGGATTATATCTTCCTTTGGTCACTATTGCAACAGGACATGAACCAGAACAGGTTCCGCATTGAAAACAATAACTTAAAGAAAAATTATCTTTTATTACTTCATTTCGAAAATTAAAATCTATAGTTGTAGCCATATACCATTCCTCCTGAATTCAAAAATATTTGTAAATCATTTATAGTAAATTGATTAAGGGAAATTTTTTGCAGATTTGAATGTGATTTACCCTTGTTCCAAAGTTTTGTACTTATATTGATTTTAAAATAGTCGTGCCACATTTTTTAGAAACCAATTTAATAGATCTATTAAGTGAAGAGTAAGTTTTTTTAATTGAATGATTCAAATCTGTTTTCTGTTAATAACCATAGTAACAATTATCTAAACATTTATAAAAATTTAGATTCATTTTGAATTTCACTAGTTATAATAAAAATAGACATAGGTCTCGTTTTTGGTCAAAGGAATCAGTAATAATAATCAAAAATATTCTTACATTCTTCCATTTTTTTAAAAAAAAGTATAATTTCTTTTCTTATTTTAAGATCGTTTTAAAAAGGAAAAAATAATTAAATAATTTCCAATTTAAAACTAAAGATGAGTAAAAATTTCAGTTAAGGCGATTATATGACAAACGCTATGAATTTATTTAAATTAGATGGCAAGGTTGCTCTTGTCACGGGTGGTGGACGTGGACTTGGATTTTATTCAGCAGAAGGTCTAGCAGAAGCTGGAGCAGATGTTGCAATTTGTGGTCGAGATATACACGGGAAATTGGATGATGCAGTTAAAAAATTAAAAGATATAGGGAGTAATAGCATCCCTATTAAATGTGACATAACAGTAGAGGATGAAGTAAAACAAATGGTAAATCAAGTTAAAGAGCATTATGGAAAATGTGATATTCTAATAAATAATGCAGGACTTGGAGATATAATACCTACAAAAAGAATGAGTTTAAAACGTTGGAAGGAAATGCTTAACACAAATTTATCAGGAACCTTTCTATGTTGTCGAGAATTTGGAAAGCTAATGATTAAACAAAAATTTGGTAATATTATAAATTTTTCAAGTGAAAATGGTCAAGTTGGCTTTGGAATCGGGATGGCTGCATACGCAACAACAAAAATTGGCATTGTAGGACTCACTAGATCATTAGCAGTTGAATGGGGGAAATATAATATTAGAGTTAATGCAATACTTCCTGGTAATATGGAAGAAGGAATGATGGAATTTCTAAAGAATAAAGACGGTCCGATGTATAAAACGATGGAACCATTGTTGAAAATGATTCCTCTTAATAGATATGGAAATGGGGATGATATCAAGGGTCCAATTGTGTTTCTCGCATCAGATGCAAGTAGTTATATTTCAGGAGCAAAAATAGTTGTTGATGGTGGTTTTATTATAAATTCTGGTTTATAAAGTTTTTAAAATATAAAATAATATATTTGTAAACCTCATTTTTTTGAATTGAAGAAGTGATTATATGAGAATAAAAAAAATCATAATAGTATTTACACAGATTTTGATTATTTTGACATTATTCCTTGTTATTAACACCTCTAAATTTGAATCTGCCACTCTTCCCTTGTCTTCAGTAAACGACAAGAGTTTTACTTTAAATACTGCTGCGAGCTGGTCCAACGCTACTGCGATTTCCGACCTTTACGGGTGGAATAATGGTCCAAGTTTTGCACCAAAAGTCGCCGTGGACGGTTTTGGTAATGTGCATGTGGTCTGGCACGATGCCACGAACGGTGCATGGGGAAATGATATAGAAATAATGTACGCAAATTATACCGCTGCGGGCTGGTCGAACGCGATCGTGATTTCCGACCTTAATGGGTGGAACAATGATTTTAGTTTTTATCCAAGCATTGCCGTTGACGGCAGCGGCAACTTGCACGTGGTCTGGGAAGATTATACGGACGGTGAGTGGGGAAGTGATGATGAAATAATGTACGCAAATTATACCGCTGCGGGCTGGTCCAACGCGACCGCGATTTCCGACATTTACGGGTGGAACGATGGTGATAGTTATAGAGCAAAAGTTGCCGTGGATGGTAGCGATAACCTGCACGTGGTCTGGGTTGATGACACGGACGGTGAATGGGGAACTGATAAGGAAATAATGTATACGAACTACACCGCTGCGGGCTGGTCCAACGCGACCGCGATTTCCGACCTTTACGGGTGGAACGATGGTGATAGTTCTTACCCAAGCGTCGCCATGGACGGTTTTGGCAACGTGTATGTGGTCTGGTACGATGATACGGACGGTGAATGGGGAAATGATATAGAAATAATGTACGCAAACTACACCGCTTCTGGCTGGTCCAATGCAACTTGTATCTCCGACCAGTACGGGTGGAACAATGGTTATAGTTATGATCCAAACATCGCCGTGGATAATAATAGCAACTTGCATTTGGTTTGGTACGATAGCACGGACGGTGAGTGGGGAACAGATGATGAAATAATGTACGCAAATTATACCGTTGCGGGCTGGTCCAATGCCACCGCGATTTCCGACCTTTACGGGTGGAACAATGGTGCTAGTGAACAACCAAGCATCGTCGTAGACGGTAGCGATAACCTGCACGTGGTCTGGGTTGATGACACGGACGGTGAGTGGGGAACTGATAAGGAAATAATGTATACGAACTACACCGCTGCGGGCTGGTCCAACGCCACCGCGATTTCCGACCTTTTCGGGTGGAACGATGATCTTAGTTATAGCCCAAGCGTCGCCACGGACGGTATTGGCAACGTGCACGTGGTCTGGTCCGATGGCACGGACGGTGAGTGGGGAAATGATCAGGAAATAATGTACGCAATTCTAACTGAAAAACCTACTTCAAACCACCCTGAAGATATCACAACCACAATTTTAGGTTCGCCAGCAATTTATTGGAACCTTTATGATGAGACTGGTCCTGGTCAATATCGAGTCTGGGTAAACGATTCTAACGATAATTATTATATTTTGCAAAATTGGACTGCATGGGTAAATAACTCTCTTATATTGATTCCCATTAATTTCACTGTGTTAGGGACATTTAATTATACTATCGAATATTATGATTTCTATCATTATTTCGGCATTTCAGACTCAGTTATCGTAACAATAACAGATGTTATTCCGACTCCGACTCCGACTCCAGAGGAGCCAATCATAATCGCACCACAAGGCGGAGGAGATATTTCTAGCTTTCTACTATCACCATTAGGTCTTGGAATTATAGCTGGCGTTGGGGCGATCTTGCTAATATTGGTAGCAGTTGTAATTAATAAAAATAAAACTATTAAAGAGCTTAACAAAACCAGTAAAACTCCGCCTTCTAAAAAATCAATTGAGAAATAAATATTCTAAATATCTTAATATTCAAGCCCTCTTTTTTTTCTAAAAATCGCTAAATATAGGATTATCTCTATTTGTTTCATATCTTGGAGTATATAACGCCCTTTTTCTTATTAAAGATTTATATTTTATAAAATAAAATATATTTCTATCCTCATTTTTTGAATTGAAGAAGTGATTAGATGAGAATAAAAAGAAGAATAATATTATTTACACAGCTTTTCTTTATTTTGACATTATTCGTTGTTATTAACACATCTAAATTTGATCCTGCTACTATTCCCTTGTCTTCAGACACTAATATTAAAAGTTTTACCTTAAATACTGATGCCAGCTGGTCCAATGCCACAGTAATTTCTGATGATTTTACGGGATGGAATGATGGTACTAGTGGGAGTCCTAAAATCGCCAAGGATAATAATGGAAATTTACATGTAGTCTGGATGGATTATACAGATGGTGGATGGGGAACAGATGCAGAAATATGGTATGTAAATTATACTGCCTCAGGCTGGTCCAAAGCAACTTGTATCTCCGACCTATATGGGTGGAATAATGGTGAAAGTTATTCCCCAAGCCTCACAGTGGACAGTATCGGCAATGTGCACGTGGTCTGGGAAGATGACACGGACGGTGCGTGGGGAACTGATTATGAAATATTTTACGCAAACTACACTGTAACAGGTTGGTCAAACGCGATCGCTATTTCCGATCTTTATGGATGGAACGATGACGATAGTCATGTCTCAAGGATCGCGGTAGACTATAACGGAAACTTGCATGTGGTCTGGCAGGATGACACGGACGGCGAGTGGGGAACTGATAGAGAAATAATGTACACAAACTACACCACCTCGGGCTGGTCAAACGCGACATGTGTTTCAGACGCTTATGGGTGGAATAATGGCGACAGTCGATATCCAAACGTCGCCGCGGACGATAGCGGCAATGTACATGTGGTCTGGACGGATTACACTGACGGTGAATGGGGAACTGATATTGAAATAATGTACGCGAACTACACCACTTCTGGTTGGTCCAATGCAACTTGTATCTCCGACCTGTATGGGTGGAATAATGGTGAGAGTTATTCCCCAAGCCTCACAGTGGACGGTATCGGCAATGTGCACGTGGTCTGGATGGATAACACGAACGGTGAGTGGGGAACTGACTGGGAAATAATGTACGTAAATTACACCACTTTTGGTTGGTCCAACGCCACCGTGATTTCCGACGATTATACTGGGTGGAATGATGGTGAAAGTAATGGGCAAAGCATCGCTGTGGACGGTAGCGGCAACGTGCACGTGGTCTGGTACGATGATACGAACGGTGAGTGGGGAACTGATTGGGAAATTATGTACGCAAACTACACCGCTGCTGGTTGGTCAAACGCTACCATAATTTCCGATATTTATGGGTGGAACAATGGTGGTAGTGTTTCCCCAAACATTTTAGCGGAAGATAATGGAAATCTACATTTGGTCTGGGGAGATAACACTGTCGGTGAGTGGGGCGGTGGCGGTCTTGATTATGAAATAATGTACGCAATTATAACTGAAAGACCTACTACAACCCACCCGACTGATACTACAATCGTAACGTCATCTTCAGTTGCATTTTATTGGACCCTTTATGATGAGACTGGTCCTGGACAATATCGAGTCTGGGTAAACGATGCTAATGATAATTATTATATATGGCAAAATTGGACTCCATGGATTAATAACTCTCCTATATTTGTTCCTATAAATAGCACTGTTCCAGGGAGATTCAATTATACTATTGAATATTATGATTTCTATCAACAATTCGGCATTTCGGACTCAGTTATAGTAACAATAATTGATCCTGCTGGTGAGGAACCAATTATAATCGCACCACAAGGCGGTGGAGATATTTCTAGGTTCTTATTATCACCATTGGGTCTTGGAATTATAGCTGGTGTTGGGGCGATCTTGCTAATATTGGTAGCAGTTGTAATTAACAATAAAAAAACTATCAAAGAGCTTAAAAAAACCAGTAAAACTACAACGTCTAAAAAGTCAAATTAGCAATAAATATGCTAAATATCTTCATATTCAAATGCCCCTTTTTTTAAAAATTGTTAAATGTGGGATTATCCCTATTTATTTCATATCAAGGTGAATAACCCTTTTTCTTATTAAAGATTTATATTTTATAAAATAAAATATTTTTTTATCCTCATTTTTTTGAATTAAAGAAGTGATTATATGAGAATAAAAAAAATCATAATAGTATTTACACAGATTTTGATTATTTTGACATTATTCCTTGTTATTAACACCTCTAAATTTGAATCTGCCACTCTTCCCTTGTCTTCAGTAAACGACAAGAGTTTTAACTTAAATACTGCTGCGAGCTGGTCCAATGCGACCGTGATTTCCGACGATTATACTGAGTGGAACGATGGTTCGAGTTTTGGTGCTAGCTTCGTCGTGGATGGTATTGGCAATGTGCACGTCGTCTGGTGCGATGCCACGAACGGTGAGTGGGGAAATGATTATGAAATAATGTACGCAAATTACACCGCTTCTGGTTGGTCCAATGCCACCGTGATTTCCGACGATTATACTGGGTGGAATGATGGTGACAGTTGTGACCCAAGCATTGCTATGGACGACAGCGGCAACTTGCACGTGGTCTGGGACGATACAACGACCGGTTGGTGGGGTGGAGGTTCCGGGGATCTAGAAATATGGTACGCAAATTATACGAGTAAGGGATGGTCCAAAGCAATATTGATTTCTGATAATATTACTGGCTGGAATAATGGTTGGAGTCAGCTGCCTAGGGTCGCCGTGGATAATAATAGCAACGTGCATGTGGTCTGGGGCGATGACACGGACGGTGCGTGGGGAACAGATTTGGAAATAATGTACGTAAACTACACTGCTGCGGGCTGGTCGAACACGATCGCTATTTCAGACCTTTACGGGTGGAACAATGATATTAGTCGATATCCAAGCGTCGCCGTGGACGGCAGCAGCAACCTTCATGTGGTTTGGGAGGAGCACACGAACGGTGAGTGGGGAGGTGATAGAGAAATAATGTACGCGAACTATACCGCTGCGGGCTGGTCCAATGCCACCGCAATTTCCGACCTTTATGGGTGGAATAATGGTGATAGTTATTGGCCAAGCGTCGCTGTGGATGGCAGTGGCAACGTGCACGTCGTCTGGCACGATGACACGAACGGTGAGTGGGGAACTGATATTGAAATAATGTATGCAAACTACACCGCCTCAGGTTGGTCCAACGCTACTGCGATTTCCGACATTTACGGGTGGAACAATGGTGGTAGTTATGTGCCAAGCGTCGCCGTGGATGGCAGCGGCAATGTACACGTCTTCTGGGAAGATTATACGGACGGTGAGTGGGGAACTGATAGTGAAATAATGTACGCAAACTACACCGCTGCGGGCTGGTCCAATGCCACCGTGATTTCCGACCTTTACGGGTGGAACAATGGTGATAGTGGGGGCGCAAAGGTCGCCGTGGACAGCAGCGGCAACGTGCACGTGGTCTGGGACGATGACACGAACGGTGAGTGGGGAACTGATTCTGAAATAATGTACAGAATTATAACTGAAAGCCCTATTTCAAACCATCCGGCTGATAGTACAATCATAACATCATCTTCAGTTGCATTCTATTGGACCCTTTATGATGAGTCTGATCCTGGACAATATCGAGTCTGGGTAAACGATGCTAATGATAATTATTATATATGGCAAAATTGGACTCCATGGATTAACAACTCTCCTATATTTATACCTATAAATAGCACTGTTCCAGGGAGATTCAATTATACTATCGAATATTATGATTTCTATCACCAATTCGGCATTTCGGACTCAGTTATAGTTACAATAATTGATCCTGCTGGTGAGGAACCAATCATAATCGCACCACAAGGTGGTGGAGATATTTCCCGCTTCTTATTATCACCTTTAGGAATTGGAATTATAGCTGGTGTTGGGGCGATGTTTCTAATATTGGTAGCAGTTGTAATTAATAATAAAAGGACTATTAAAAAGAACAATAAAATTATTGAAGAACTTAAAAAAACCAGTAAAACTCCGACTTCTAAAAAAAGAGTTGAGAAATAAATATCTTAACTTTCAAATCCCCTTTTTTTATTTTTAGAGGATGTTTTAATCGCTTAATCAATGATTTCTTTATTCTGGTTCTCCACAGCAGTTTTTAATTCATCAGAAATGCTTTGAGAAATGCTCATACTTTTTTCAATTTTTTCTTTTATTTTAAGTATTTTTTTAAATTCCGCCTCTACATTTTCTAATTTCTCAGATACAACACCAAATCGTTCCTCTCGATTTTTATATTCAGCGTTTAAAAGGTCTATATATTTTTTAAGGTTAGTCGTCGCGATTTGATTTACTTCAATAACTTTTAAAGTTTTATTTCTTTGTTTCACTAATGTATCTATTGAATCGTTTAATTCTTGTAGCATTGTTTCAATATTAGTAAGAAGATTTTGTTTTTCAATTAATCTATCTTTATATTTATTAAAGAGTTCTTCATTTACTTTCTTTTGCTTTTCAATGTTACTTAATGTTTCGCGATATTGTTCAATAGCTTGTTCTATTTCTTTTTTCCTTATTTCTCTGTTTTCTAGCTGTTCATTTAATAGTTTTATTTCGTCCTCTTTTACTTTAATTAAATTATTAGAGTGTTCCAGTTCGGATTTATTATTTTCAATTGATAATTTTATGGCTTTTTTTTCAGCTTGTAGACTTTCTATTTTTTTACTTAATGCTTCAGCATCTGCAGTGCGATTCCTGAGCACTGCATTTTGCTCTTCGATGTTTTTATTTATATTTGAAACCGTTGCACGAAGTTCATCCACTTGAACAGCTTTTTCCTTCACCTTATCATTAAGGACAATTAGATTAATTTCTCTGTTTTCGGCGTCTTTATGTAGGTCTTCTTGTTTTCTTAATAAGTCATTACATTTTTGATTCAAAACTTCTATGCTATCTTCAACACTTTTTAATTCTTCTTTTTTATCTGCTATTCCTTTTAAAATAGATTCCAGTTCTAATTTTTTTTCTTCTACATCTTTAGTGTTTACTTTAATTTGTTTAGGTTTCTTATTTATTTTTGTCGATTTGGGTTTCCTTTTAGCTTTCGTCAAAGCATAAACCATTTATCTTTATTAAAAATTAGTTATTCTAAAATTATTAAAAACATGGTTAATTAAATCTTTGTTTGATACTTTTTTTTCTATATGTTTTTATTTAAATAGAATAAAAAGAGAAAAGAAAAAATTAGAAAAAATGATCAAGTTCTTTTTTTTTAAACATGAATGGGTGTAAAAAATGGATATAAAAAGAGGTTTAGCAAAAAGTTTACTTTATAGGGCAATCACCATTGGACTCGGATTGCTCACAGCATATATTGCTACTGGAGATATCTTAACAGCGTTTCTTGTTTCCATATTAACAGAAATCGTACAATTTTTTTGGTATTTTGGTTATGACACAGTTTGGACCTATTATGATGAAAAAAGACTTAGAAAAATGATAGGCGAAGAATATAGACAGAAAGAAATTAAATTAAAATTAAGTCTTGAGTCCATAAATGATATTGCTAGGGAATTTTCTAAGGTGGATACGTTTATTCCTCAAGTATATAATTCAGTGCTAAGTTTTTATAACAGAATATTACAAAATAAGGAATTGAAAGAATTACATGAGGATTTTTTAGAATATAAGAATGCGTTTGAAACCATTCATAAGGGAAGAGAACTTGCAGAAAGTTAATCTGTTACGTTAATAGCCAATCTTCCATTAATGTTATTTGTTCATTTGTGAAATGTTTTTGTGTAATTGCCCTAACTGGACATCTTGGAACGCATTTTCCACAACCTTTACATAATGCAGGATTTATCTCTGATTTACTAACCTCAACTGTAAATTCTTCGAGTACTTGAGTACTAGTAGCTAATGAGATAGCACTATACGGGCAGACTTCAACGCAACTTCCACAGCCTATACATTTTTCAGGGTCAACATAGGAGATATTTCCTTCTGCCTCAATATAATCCTTACTTAAGACAGTGGAAGCCCTCGAAACCGCCGCATTAGCTTGAGCGATACTTTCTTTAATTGATTTAGGTGCATGTGCAAGACCGCACAAATAAATTCCTTCAGTAGCAAAATCTACTGGTCGGAGTTTCATATGAGCTTCAAGAAAGAATTGGTCCTCATTTAAGGGAACTTTTAAAATTGGTGCCAAGTTTTCATTCCCCGGTGGTGCAACAATCCCTGCGCTTAAAACTAGAAGATCTGCATTAAAAGAGAGTTTTTCAATGCTTGAATTAGATAATTCAATGTATAAAGCTCCATTTTTTTCAGTTACTATTGGAGGTTCCTTTTCATCAAATCTAATAAAAGTTATACCTTTCTCACGAGATAATCGATAATACTTCTCCTTTAATCCATACGTGCGGATATCTCGATATAATATAAGAATTTCACTATCTGGGTTTTTTTCTTTAATTTTAAGAGCATTTTTAATTGCTTCTCCACAACAAACCCGACTGCAATAAGGGTGCTCTTCATTTCGGCTTCCCACACATTGAATCATTGCAATTTTTTTACCAATTTTCCCATTTGTATTCAATAATTTTTCGAGTTTAGATTGAGTGATTACCTGAGGATTTTCACCATAGAGATATTCTTTTGGTTTATACTCATATGCTCCAGTCGCAACAACTATAACTCCATGCTCTATCTCCTTTTTCTTACTACTCGAATTCTCTAAAACAACAGAATTAAAATTACCGACGTATCCATCAATAGTTTCGATAGTTGAATCAAGTAAAACCTCGATATTATTTTTGTTTTCAACATTTTTTATCAATTCATGCAAAAATTTTTGCACATCTTCGTTTTCAAGAGTTATGTAAATATTTTTCGCAAATCCACCCAAATTTTTCTCTTTTTCAATTAAATAAGTCTTAAAACCTTGTTTAGCAAAACCTAATGCTGCTGTCATTCCTGCTATCCCCCCTCCAATCACAAGAGCATTATGGTTTACATTTAATGTTACTCGTTCTAATGGTTCAATTTGTGAGGCTTTTGCTACGGCCATTCTAACTAAATCTTTTGCTTTTTCAGTAGCCTTCTCTGGCTCGTGCATATGAACCCAAGAACACTGATCTCTTATATTTGCCATCTCAAATAAGTACTGGTTTAAACCAGCCTCCCTTATTGTCTCGCGGAATAATGGTTCATGAGTTCTTGGTGTACAAGATGCAACTATAACGCGGTTCAATCTATGTTTTTTTATCATATCTTTAATTTTACTTTGTGTATCAGCAGAACAAGTATATAAGTTCCTATCAGTAAAAACTACGTTAGGTAATGATTCGGCGTATTTAACAACTTGTGGAACATCAACTACCCCTCCAATATTTATTCCACAATGACAAATGAAAACTCCTATACGTGGCTCTTGGTTTGATATATCTATTTCTTCAGGATATTCCTTTTCTGTAACCAATTCCCCTCTTACAGGAGCTAAAAGCTGCTGAACTTGCCCAGCAGCAGCCGAAGCCTCCATAACAGACTCAGGTATATCTTTAGGAGAAGCAAAAACCCCACATACATATATACCAGGTCTTGAAGACTCTATAGGATTAAATGGTTGTGTTTTGCAAAATCCATATTCATCTAAGTCAATATTTAGTTTTTCAGCTAATTCTTTAGCACTTTTAGTCGGATTAAGCCCTACAGCAAGAATTACCATATTAAAAATTTCTTCTATATTTTCCCCCTTATCTCCTTCATATGTAAGAATTAAATCATGATTTTCTGGATCTTCTTCTATAGAGGCTATTCTACGCCTTATATAACGGATTCCATATTCATCTTTTGCTCGTTCTATATATTTATCAAAATCTTTTCCGTATGCCCGTACATCCATAGAAAATATTGTGGGGTTTACTTGGTGTTGGTGTTCTTTAGCTATGACTGCTTCTTTACAAGTATACATGCAACAGACCGAGCTGCAATAATCTTTTGAATGTGCCGGGTCTCTGGAACCGATACATTGGAGAAAGGCTACTTTACTTGGAATATCCCCATCAGAAGGTCTGAGAACCAACCCTCCAAAGGGCCCACTCGCACTTAAAATGCGTTCAAATTCAATACTAGACAAAACATTAGGATATTTACCATAACCATACATTTTTAATGGAGTTGGATCGAATTCGTCAAATCCAATGGCTAAAATAACGGCCCCCACATCAAGCTCTATTGATTCACCAGTTTGAATATAATCAATTGCATGAGCTTTACAAACCCCTTCACAAACACCGCACCCAATACATTCATCTTTATTAATGCAAAAAATTAATGGAACTGCTTGGGGATATTTAACAGAAACAGCTTTATTGCTGGCTAATTTTTCATTAAATAAATCAATTGCTTCGGTAGGACAATTTCGAGCACATATTCCGCAACCAGTACATGCATCTTCTTTAATGTATCTTGCTTGTTTATGCAATTTTGCTTTAAAATTTCCCGGTTGTCCCTCAAGCTTTTCCAATTGTGCATTTGTAATTATTTCAATGTTTTGATGTCTTCCCGCTTCTATTAGCTTGGGAGCAAGGATGCACATTGCACAATCATTGGTTGGAAAAGTCTTATCTAATTGCGCCATGACTCCTCCAATACTGGTAGATGATTCTAAAAGGTAAACTTTAAATCCAGAATCAGCTAAATCAATAGATGCTTGAGTTCCGGCAATTCCACCGCCTACTACCAAAACTCCACCAATCTTTTCCATCTATCCACACTTCTAAAAAAGACCAAAGAGAATTAAGAGTATTAATGTAATGAATTTAATTTGATTAAATTTTTAAAAATACAATCCATTTTTCATATAAGTTTTTAACTATTGTTTTATTTTATCCTAATCTTATATTGAATTCAATAGGATAAGAAAAAAAGAGCAAATTAAAAATTACATAGGAATTTTGACTAAAAAGGTTTTAAGAAAAAAAAGGAAAAAAATAAAAAAAAATACTTTTACGCTTTTAATTATAGACAGACAGTATTTGATCAATTATCAATTGAGTTGCTTGTTTTTTCTTTGGTCCTAAGGGTGATCCAAACACAAATTGAGTTACTCCTGCATTATGAAGCTCTTCAATTTTACTTATACAATCTTTTGGAGTACCACCAATAGCAAATGCTTCTACATATTTATCGTCTATCAACGAGAATCCTCCAGCCATATTACCCTTAGAAAGCTGATTTCTCACTTGTTGAGCTATTTCAATGTTTAAATCATGTCGTTCAAGAACTTGAGGGGGTGTAGCTGCAGCAATAAAAGCAACAACTGGAACAGCTGCCTTAAATGCATCTTTTTTATTATCTGCTACTGAAAAACTTGTGTATGCAGTTACATCGACTTCTTCCATTTTTCTATTGGCTTTATTAACACCTTTTTGAATCATTTTATTCGCAATTTTAAAATCAAGTGGATGAGATGCATTTATTAAGACCCCATTGCCAATTTCTCCTGCAAGTTGTAGCATCTTCGGTCCTTGAGCTCCAACGTAGATGGGAATTTCTCTCTTTGGTCTAAAATTGAATCTAGCATTATCTAGTTTAATAATTTCACCGTCAAAATTAACAGTATCTTTTGTCCATAATGATCTAATAGCAGAAACTGTTTCTCTGACCGTTGTTAATGCTTTTTTCATTCCTATATTTAAAGATGCCAAGGTCGACTTATCACCAGCTCCCATTCCTAACATCATTCGCCCATTTGATATCATATCCAATGAAGCAATTGATTGTGCTGTAGCACTAAGATGTCGAATATATGGATTTGTTACTCCCACTCCAAGATGTGCAGTGTTTGTCGCCCTTGCAATTAAAGTCAAAGTTACATATGGATCCATATTATTATAATGGTCCGTAATCCATACTGTGTCCATTCCACCCATTTCAAATTTTCGTGAGTAATCTACAATCTTATCTAGCCCAGTGGCTGGGACTAATTCTACCCCGAATCGAATATCACGGTCAACTTTCCGGGGGACAACTTTTCCAGGCATCCATTTAGTTTCGTCTATTGCTCTTATTGCTACTTGTAAGGCGTTAAATAAAGATCTAGGATTATAATGACCTTTCAGTAGCTTATTTATATCTTGTTTTTCCTGTGGGCTAAGATTCAAACGTTTGATTTCATCCTTTGATAAAATTGATAATATATCATCAATGAAATCCTCTTTAATATCATTACTAAGACTTCCAAGTCTTGTTAATAAATTCTTAGGTTGGATTGGAACGTGTGTATCAATTGTTAATTCTGGTTTCACTTCTATTTCAGGAACTGTTATTTTTGGTTTTTCTGCCTCAAATTTTACTTTAAATTCCCGTTTAATTTCTAATTTTTCTTCAGGTTCTGCTTTAATAGCTGAATATTCCAAAGCAATACTTTTTGTAAATTGTGGATTTGCCTTGGCTGCAATATCTAGAACAGTAGAGACGAGGTATGAATTAGAATGTCCTTTAGCAAATCTTAATAATGCAGCCCTTTCTTGATCGTTCATGTCCATTTCTTCTTCACTAATTAATGAAAGTAACTCGTCTCTAAAATCATCCATATGATCACCTGGAAGGTGATACAATTTTTCTTTTATACTTTTTTTAATCATTTCAACCATCTCCTTTCTTTTTTAAGGATTGATTTAAAAGATCTTGAGTAGCATTCCGATTTGCTTTAAAGGCAACTCGGATTGCATTTCGGATAATAAAATTTGTATAATGTCCTTTAATAAATTGTAATAGAGAAGTTCTTTCTCTATCTTCTAAATTAACACGTTTTCCTATGATAATATTCAATAAATCTTCGGCAAAATTTTCAAGCTCTTCTTTTGGTAAATCTAGTATTGGTTCGACTTTTTCTCCAATTTCTATGAAATAATCTTGTTCTTCTTTTTCTAAATTAAAAAAAGGAGTTAAAACAATATTATTCTGAACTGTAGTCCTGACAAGATATCTTCGTTCTTGCCTAAGATTTAAGCCATTTCTTTCTAATTCATTTAGTTCTTGTCGTCCAAAATAGATGGCAACTCCTCTATTAGGACCTTTATCGTGTAATTTTGCAACAATTGGTTCCATATTACTATATTCTTCCATTTTTATTCATGTAAAAAATTGAAAAAGTAATGGTTATACTAGTGAAACTGGTGTCACGGAGATATATACTTTTTGGACGTAATCATACTAGTATGTATATATCTGTTTTAGTTTTACATAGATAACAGTGTTATAATTGGAAAAACTGTAAACATATTCAAATCAATATGAACAATATTTGATTGAATAGGGTCTATATTTTTGATAAAGACTCTAATTTAAAATAAAATTTGAAGATTTTTACATTTTTTACTTGTAGAATCTTATTTAATATCTATCTATCCAAATAATCTTCTATTTATTATCATAACCAAGGTTTGCTATTATATCTAATGGATCAATTATATCTTTTGAGGGTATACTTTTGGTGAATTGAACCATTGGATTGTGTTTTGCTTGTAAATCTCCAGCAACTGAAGCCGCTGCCTTTGCAATATTTTTTAAACTTTTAGAAATACCCAATAAACCTAATATAATGTTAATATCCTTATGATTCTTTAAAATCTCAGTTGCTATTTGGGATTCAATTTCTCTAACCTCAGATAAACTGTTGATTACATCATTAGCTCGAATAAAATCGTTTTTAAAAAATGCCAAAATTGCGTTTTGTTGCATTTTTAAGATAAATTTAGACATATTTGCAAACTTTTGTCTTAATTGAGCATTTATATCATAATCTTTTAAATTAATCGCTTGTTTAGCAATTTCTACTGAACTATGAGCCTTCTTACTTAAATCTCGCGACATAATTAGCCCTATGACACAATCAATTTTTTCATTAGCAGTACAAATTTCATCAGGACTAACTCGACCAGTTAATGTTAAATTTAGTTGACGTAACATTAACCTGAATAATTTATCAACTTCATGTTCTCTATTAATAACATCAACTGCCAGTGCTTCATCTTTATTAAAAAATGATTTCATGGCATCATTATGCATTGAAGCCACAAGTGTGAAGATTCGTTTTATTAAACTGTTTAAAGGAAACTTAACTGGGTCTACCAAGACTCTAATGGTAACTTCATTAGCAAATTCTTCAGAAATTTCTGCACCTATTAAATTTGTTGTCGCTTCCTTTAATAATTTTTTACGTTGAGGTGTTATGGTATCTTCTGATACTATAGTTGTTATATCTGTACCTTGAATATAAGCACTATTTATCATTCGCTCTAACGAGTTAGGTTCAATAAAATCTTCAGTTTTCAAGACGAATTTTAATTCATTATTGTTAAAATTTTTCATTGGTCGAATATATAAATTACCATAATTGTCTTGGTTAATAACTAATTCATCCCCACGATTAATACTCATTTCATTTACCCAAGATTTAGGTAAGGTTAAAAAAAAACTTCCACTAGCTGTAGTCTGAATTTTTCTTGTTTCCATTTTAGTTCCAACACAACTATCAGTTTTTTATTAAATAATGTTCTAAAATTAAGTATATAAATTTACATACTTATATATATCGTATAGTATACATATAAAGAGGATAGACATACATAATATACAATTATAATCAATTATTGACTTTTTACAGAAAGTATAAATTAAGCGTTTCATTTATTTTTAATTGAGAATAAAATGAATGAAAAATTAATTATTTCGGTTCAGGACGCAGGAAAGGCACGAGGAAAAAGAATATATTTTACTAATAGAGATTTAAATAAAATTAAAGAAAAATATGGCGAAGATTTCTTTCTTTTCCAAGAAAAAAAATTAATTGCGCAAATAGACTTGTCAAATGATAAAATAACAATTACTCCACTCACCAAATTCAACCCCGAAAAAATCGGTGCAACTGGTGACACGGTATTAAAATACGATCAGGTTAATGAATATACCACTGTAGTTGAAGAAAATAAGGAATTTGCTAATTTTAATTATAATCTTGATGAACTTAATTACGAACCCTCACAATTAGATTTCTATATTCCTATGGATGGAAAAGGTGAAAAATATTGGATTGCCGAAGTGATTTTAGGAGAAAAATTGGCATTCTATAGTGTAGGAAATTCAATTTCCATTGTAAAAAAGGAAAATAAAAGAAAAGCAAAGAAATATTTTCCTGGCATTTTAAATCTTAAAAATGTTGAAATTAATTATGTAAATGATTATCTAGTATATTCACCCGTTCCTAGTTTCATTGCTGATACTGCATATAACCAAATATCAAAAAAGAAAATTAATGGTACAGAAATTCCAGCAAAAATTTCTGTTCCTAGTGATGCCGATCTAACCCCCATAGTTGATATGAATAAAGGTAAGATAAAAGGTCTTGCGATAAAGAAAAGAGAACTACTAGCAAAATATGAAATTAATGCAATTGTTTCAGAAAAATATAATGTAGAGGATCTTAAGATTACCGAACTTAATGGTGAACTTATTTGGGAAGTTCTTACAAATGAAGGAAAACGATATTTCGATCCTTTTACTGGAATCGAATATGATGGCCTATCTAAAATTAAAAATCCTACTAAATCAGTAAAAAGCGTGAATTAAAAAAATAAATTTCATAATTTTAAACGTTATTCTCCTATTTTTTGTATTTTTTTAAAAATATTTCATTGTTATATGTCTAAAAAGAATCTTAAATTGAGAAAAAATTATTTTTCTAATAAATTATGACCCTAAATATTTCATTTTAACCATCATTTAAGCTATTTTTATTGAAATTATTTACTGGTTTAATGAAAATTATTAATAAAACGTGCTTTGAAATAAATGAAGTTGAATCTCTGAAAAAGGAATTTCACAAATTTACAAATAGTCTATAATTTTATTTTGCACGCATATCTTAAGAAAGATTTAAATTAAAATTGAGAATTTGTTATTTGGACACTTTAAGACTAAAATAAAATCAAATAGTTATAATTAACAAGAATTGTGGTTAAATGAAGTCAAATCAAATGTTAGTTATTGGCGGTGGTGTAAGTGGTATCAGTGCAGCATTAGATCTGGCAGATCAAGGTTTCAAAACATACTTAATAGAGAGTTATCCATCCGTCGGAGGTAGAATGGCACAATTAGACAAGACATTTCCTACATTAGATTGTTCGATTTGCATTTTAGCTCCGAAAATGGTCGAGGTTGCCCGTCATGAGAGAATAGAGCTTTTAACGTACTCAGAGGTTAAAGAAGTTCAAAAATTAGATAATGGAAATTTTAAAGTTAAGATAGTTAAGAAAGCACGATATGTTGATGATTCAAAATGCACCGGTTGCGGAGTTTGTGCCGAAAAATGTCCTATAAAAAAGATTCCCCATGAATTTGAAGCAGAAATGACCAATAGAACTGCAATTTATATCCCCTTTCCCCAAGCAGTTCCCCGAAAAGCAGTTATTGATACTGAAAATTGCCTATATTTTCAAAAAGGCATTTGTAAAGCATGCGAAAAATTTTGTCAAGCAGGAGCTATAGACTTCGAACAAAAAGATGAAGAAATTGAAGTCGAAGTCGCTTCAATAGTTGTTGCTACAGGATTTGATTTAATTGATCCTTCTACAGTATCTGCTCGATTTGGTTATAAAAAATATCCCAATGTGGTGACTAGCCTTCAATATGAGCGGATTCTGAGTGCCTCAGGACCTTATGGTGGAGAAGTATTGCGTCCTTCTGATAAAAAACATCCGCATAAAATAGCATTTATGTTATGTGTGGGCAGTCGTAACACAGATAAGAAAGCCAAGTCTTATTGTAGTAAATTCTGTTGCATGTATAGTTGTAAGGATTCAATTATCACTAAGGAACATGCACCAGATGTAGATGTGACAATTTTTTATAATGACTTGAGAACTATTGGAAAAGGCCATGAGGAATTTTTTGTAAGAGCTGAAAATGAGTATGGTATTAATTTCATTAATGGTTTACCTGCTTATATTGAAGAAGATCCTTTAACAAATGATCTGATTGTTCAATATGAAAATATCAAAGAGGGAACCATTCAAACTGAAACGTTCAATATGATTATTCTAGCACCAGCTGTAATTCCAAGAAGTGATTCAACTGAATTAGGGAAAATTTTAGGCATTAAAGTTGATGAAAACGGTTTTTTCGAGCCTACTAATTCAGCCAATATTCTTGAATCATCTGTTGAAGGAATATATCTTGTCGGATCTTGTCAGAGTCCAGAAGATATCTCACATTCGGTTGCAAAAGCATGTGGTGCTTCGGCTCTAGCGGGTTCACGAGGTCGTCCTGATTTTGAAGTTGGAAAGAAGCTAGAAGTTCCAGAAAGGATAGTTTTACCCACTGATCCCCCAAGGATAGGTGTATTTATCTGTCATTGTGGAATAAATATTGGTGGGGTTGTTGATGTCCCAAAAGTGGTAGAATATGTAAAAACACTCCCCAATGTTGTTTATGCTACTGAAAATCTCTATACCTGTTCTGAAGATTCTCAAGTTCTTATAAAAGAGGCAATTGAAAAAAATGACCTTAATCGAGTAATCGTAGCAGCATGTACACCAAGAACTCATGAGCCATTATTTAGGGAAACAATCAAAGAGGTTGGCTTAAATCCATATCTATTTACATTTGCAAGTATACGAGAACTTGTTTCTTGGGTTCATATGAAAGAACCTGAAGCCGCTACTGATAAAGCTAAAGATATGGTAAGAATGGCGATTTCACGATCAAGGTATTTAGAACCTCAAACTACAATTGAAGCTGATGTGAGACAATCTGTTCTAGTCATAGGAGGCGGAATCGCAGGGTTAAGTGCAGCTAATGCAATAGGAATTAGGGGCTATCGTGTGCATCTGATCGAACAAAAAGATCATTTAGGAGGTCTATTAACCGAACTTGATTCGATCAATTTTGAACGAATTAATGCTAAGGATTTTATCAACCAAGTAATCGAAAATGTAAAAGCTAATGCCCAAATAAAAATCTACACCAATACCATTATTAAAGACATTCATGGTTCAATTGGAGATTTTAATGTTGACCTTAATATTAATGGAGAAATAAAAAACGTTAAAGTTGGGGCTATAATTGTAGCAGCAGGATCTGACCTATCTAAAGATGGTATATTTGGTTATGGAACTCATCCAAATATTTACACTCAACTTGAATTCATTAAGAAATTCGAAAATAAGGAATTTAAAGATGGTGAAAATTTCGCATTTATTCAGTGTGCAGGACAACGAGATCCAGAAGGATTGACCTATTGTTCGAACATTTGTTGTGAAGTTGCAATAAAAAGTTCGATGCAGATTAAAGAAATCTATCCTAATTCTAATGTGTGTATCTTATATCGTGATATACGAGTAGAACCTGAAGGGGAAGAATATTATCGAAAATCAAGAGAAAATACAGCTTATTTAAAATACGTAGAAAAACCAAGAGTTTCAGTTGGTTCTGATAATAAAATTATGATTCAGGTCAAGAATGTATTGACTGGTTCAGATATAGAATTGCCTGTTGATCATTTAATTCTTGCAACTCCAATGATAGCTTATCCAGATAATAAAAAACTTTCCGAATTTTTGAAAGTTCCTCTAGGACCGATGGGATTCTTCTTGGAAGCTCATCCAAAGCTAAGACCCGTCGATTTTGCTACAGATGGAATTTTTGTTTGTGGTGCAGCTCAAAGTCCTAAAAATGTAGCTGATTCCATAAGTCAAGCATTAGGTGCTGCTTCTAGAGCGTTGCGATTCATTGAAAGAGGAAAGGTTGAGAGTGAAGCCATCACGGCGTGGGTGGACCCAAATCTATGTATAAGTTGCGGAATGTGTCAACATATTTGTCCATATGGTGCAATTGGAATTAGAGTTGAGGAAGGTAAAATAGTTTCCGAAGTAAATCAATTATTGTGTAAAGGTTGTGGAACATGTAGTGTTGTATGCCCTGCCCAAGCCATTACAATGCGCCATTATGGTATGGAACCCATATTAGATATGGTTCATGAAGCAGTAGCGATACAACCACCTGAAGATGAACCAAGAGTTGTAGCTTTCTTGTGTAATTGGTGTTGTTACGCCGGCGCAGATAATGCGGGTGTTAGTCGATTTCAATATCCACCTAATATCAGAGTGATAAGATTAATGTGTAGTGGTCGTGTTGATCCACTATTTGTTCTCGAAGCATTTGCAAGTGGCGCAGATGGTGTATTCATCGGAGGATGCCACATAGGAGATTGTCACTATATTTCGGGCAACGAAAAGGCATATCGGAGAGTCATAAAGCTTAAAAAAACATTAGAAGAGGTGGGCATCGATCCTGCAAGATTTAAGTTAGAATGGGTATCGGCTAGTGAAGGCAAGATTTTCCAAAAAGTAATAACTGAATTTGTTCAAGAGTTGAAAAAATTAGGTCCTAGTAAATTAAGACCAAAAATACTTGGAGGTAATTAAAAAATGATAATAACTAAAGAAAAACCACTAGAAGAAATATATGCAATGTTAGAACCTCATAAAAAAATATTAATAATAGGTTGTGATGGTTGTTTTCAACCCCCACGCGGACTTAAACAAGCAAATTTAACAGCAAAATTAATACAAATTAAGAGAAAACTTGAAAATAAAGGATTCGCGGCAAAAACTGCCACGGTTTTAAGACAATGCGATGATGACATAACTGTTTCAACACTCAGACCAATATTGGATGACGAACAATTTGATGCAATTTTATCCCTAGCATGTGGTGTGGGAGTTCAAACGGTTGCTGAAATTTACGATATACCTGTCTATCCTGCTCAAAATACTTTATTTATGGGATCAAAAATAGGTGATGAGTTTCTCGAAAAATGCGCAGCATGTGGTGATTGCCTTTTGGGCTATACTGGAGGTCTCTGTCCTATCGCTAATTGTGCAAAATCATTGGTTAATGGTCCATGTGGTGGCCCAATTGATGGGAAATGCGAAGTAGGTGAATACAAAAATCAATGTGCTTGGATAGAGATATATAAAAGATTAAATTCGCGTCCTGGTGGTTTAGAACTATTCATGAAATTTAGGACACCTGTTGATTATAGAAAACGTAGCAATCCACGAAAATCCGCAGAAGAGGTGATCGAGATTGAGTGATAGAATATTCAGTAATTTAATGCGAGAAATTAAAGCTGGAAGATTCGCGTTTACAGGAGAATTGGAACCAGAGAAAACAACAAACTTACATGAATTAATTGAAGGTGCTAAAGTCATGAAGGACGCAGTGGTTGCTGCCAATGTCACGGATAATCCTCAATCAATGGCTTATATGTCTAGTCTAGTTGCTTCCTACTCCGTTCAAAAAGAATCTGGATTAGAAATGGTTTATCAATTGCGGTGTTCTGATAGAAATCGTATTGCATTAATATCGGATCTACTGGGAGCCGGTCATCTCGGAATTAGGAACATCCTTGCTCTCACGGGAGATCATACAGCTCTTGGGGATACACCTGAAGCAAAACCTGTTTTTGATCTTGATTCAGGTCAACTTTGTTATCTCATTCGTAAAATGGTTGACGAAGGTACTGATTTAAATGGTAATGAAATCCATGACCCTCCAAAGTACCATGTTGGAGTAGCTGGAAATCCAAATTGCGTACCAATGGAAGCCGAAATATTAAAAATAGGCAGAAAAATCCAAGCAGGAGCCGAATTCGTTCAAACTCAAGTAATTTATGACATTGAATTAGCAAAAAAATTCATAAAGGAAATAGAGCGTTATAAAACTCCTGTTTTAATCGGCATCTTTCCAATGAAATCCTATGGTGTAGCAAAATATTTTGATCAATATATTCCTGGTGTGAGCGTTCCTAAAGAGATACTTGAAAATATGAAAGCAGTGAAAAAATCAAATATGGAGAAGAAAGAGAAAAAACAAAAATATGCGGAGATTAACTTCGAATTTTTCGTTCCATTTATACGAGAACTGATGAAAAACACTAAAGCCGCAGGAGTTCACGTCATGGCTGTTGCATGGGAACCAATCGTGGTTCAATTAATCAAAAGAGCCCGTGGCGAATAATTTATTTTTTATTTTTTTAATTTTTACTAATTTTTTATATCTTTTCTGTAAATTCTTTTTGATATTCATTTAAAATAATACAATTTATCACTCTTTTTATACCCTCAATTTTTCCCACATATTGTTCTAAAAATCTATCTAAATGTGGAATATCAATAAAATTTGCTCGAACCCAAATACCACATTCTCCACTCATAAAAAATAAATGTTCTACTTCCGAGAATCCCGATAATTTTTTTGCAATATCTCGGGTTTTAGAAATATCTGGATCTATTCTCAAAAAAGCTTTAATTTTTTTTTCCTTAGAGGGTAGATTTACTTGAATTGTATATCTTGATATTACTCCTTTATCTTCTAAAGTTTTGATTCTTCTTCTAACTGTTGTTTCAGTCTTCCCAACTTCCTCAGCAATGACTTTTAAAGAGATTTTAGCATCCTTTTTTAGAAATGTTAAAATTCTTTTGTCAATTTCATCCAAATTATATTCCTGTTCCATTCAAAAAACCCATTAAAATTTGTTAAATTTCTAATATTATTATTAAAAAAATTTATAAAAATGTTATTTTTAATAAATAAAAATTTTTAATTTGTTAAAAAAACAAAATAAATTGAAGAATTTTATTAATCATATCTTATAAATATCTTAGGTTAGATAATTCAAATTGAATTAACTTATGTATGACATTTAAATACTAAATAAATCCATTTGTATAAAATTATACATATCTTATTAAATATCATAGGTTAGATAATTCATATTAAATTTTACTTATGTACGACATTTAAATATGAAAATAAATCTATTTGTATAAAATTATACACATTTATCACATAATATGTTAAAAAAGTTGGGAAATCTTATAAATAATAATACTGAATTTAATCATTTTTCAATAAAAAAAATCATGAAAAATATAAATCAATTATTAATTTGTTTTTTTTTTTACATTTTATACATTTATAAACAATATTTATGATCAAATTTATTTCTAAAGCAAATTTATGAATTTTATTTCATCAAAAATAATAAATTTTAACGCATTTTTGACTAAAAATGGAAGATTTTCCCACTCCGAAATATATAAAAAGCTTTGCATATTAGATTTATATAGAAAATAATGGATGTTGATGAAAAATGGAATTGATTCAAAAAAGTATTGAAGTAAAACCGGTTATTGAAATACCAAAACTAAAATACCGAAATATTTTGTTAGATATAATCTATTTATATTCCACAGTTGAACAAGAAAAATTAGAACAAACAAAAAAATATCCTGTAAAAGGCTCTCGATGTACTAAAAGAAGAGTACCCTCATTAGCACCTGTTATGGCGATACTAAATAGAATGCAATATGTGGATGAAAAAATTAATTATTTAAGGGCTTATATAGACGGTCTTGAAAGAACAAGAGAAACAATTTATTCTCAGAGAAGTCTTCCAAATATAATTGGTCAAGAAGATTATAGAGCACAAATGAGTGTCTATTTACAGGTTTATCCAGAAATGCTCAAGCTAGCTCGAAACAAACTTAGAGAGCTAGAAGATGAAAGATACGAAAACAAGACCCTAATTCATAAATTTTAATCATTTTTTATTAATTTTAAAGTCAAACTCAAAATAACACATTTTATTTCTCATAATTTTCTAATTTATTAAATTTCATTACTACTTTTTTCACTCTATCGAAAGTGACTTTTTCCTGTCATTAATAGTAGGATATTAAACCACTGGAATAGTTAATTTGAAAAGCTGAATATGCTTTTTAAAACTACTTCGACTCAATAGCTTATAAAAACCAGATTGAGTCGCTTTTTGCATATTCCCAGGGTCTAGAAAAACTTTGCGATCTAGAGCTGCATATAAAAGACGATCTCCATAGTCAACCAAATCTGTTGCCTCTAAAATATGCCGTAAAATGGAGAAATCAGAAAATTTTACCATCATTTCCCCTTTTCTATCAGTCAATTTAGCGATTTTTATAAAAAGTTGTTTCTCAATTCTTGTAATTTTAATAATACAGTTATCTACTTTAATAAAAATAGTATCATCTTTAATAGGTCTCAATTTTTTAAATCTAGAAAATAAATCCTCATATAAGTCAACAACTTCTTGACAATCCATGTCTTTATTTTTAATTAATCAAATTATAAATTTATTTTTAACAAATAATACTTCAAAAAAATTTTAAGAAATGCAAATAATTAAAATATTCAATTAAATTAGAAACAAATCAAAAACTATACTATTTACATATGGTGAAAAAAATGCTTTTAGATATTGAAAGGCTGATTAATGAAGACATAGACTTAAGAAATGAAATGCGTTCCATTTTCAGAAAGCTAGAAGATGGTTATGGCGATATGATTGAGGTATATGAAAAATTTGAAAAACCATTAATACAAATAATCGATACTTTAAAAGAATACGCCAGACAAACCTCAGAAGACCAACAAGATTCCCCATATTTCGCCCTTGCTAAAAAATATGAGTCTTTAATTGACGCACAAAAGCAACTCGCTCATACTGTAACAAATGATGTGATATTATTACTTCAAGGAATTGAGAACAAATCAGAACTTTTAAACGATTCGATTAAAGATTTAAATTCCGCTGCGAAAAACGCTAGAAAATTAAGGAACAAAATTAATAAATTAGATGAACAAATCGAGGAATTAAAAGCTAAAGGTAAACCTGAAAAGGTTCCCAAAAAAGAAAGCGAAAAACAGATTAAAACATCTGAATTCAATCTTGCGAGGGATAGACTTATTGAAGCAAAAGGGAAGTTTGAAGGTACTCTAGGAAATTTCAACATGGAACGGGACGATAGTCTAAAAGATGCTTTAGAAAAGTTAGCAGAAGCAGAAAACAAGTATGTAGATGCCTTGAAAGAAATAATTGACGAAGAAAAAGATGTTGCTGGAAAGCTCTAATTATCCATTTATTTTTAACCACTTTTAATTTTTTTAGGATTTTAAATTTCAGATTTAATAAATTAACAAATAATAAAAGGAAAGAAATCAAATAAATAATTAAAAAATTGGATTGGGTGATATAAAAATGAGTTATGATATTGACACGATTATTGCTGAAGATATCGACGTAAAAAATGAATTTAATACTATTTTTAAGAACCTTGAAGATGGTTTTAAAGGAATTTTAAGTGTCTATGAAAAACTTGAAAAACCTTATTTACAAATCAGTGAAAATCTTAAGGAATATGCTAAAGCGACTTCTGAATCTGGGAAAGAAGAATCTTCGCCGTTTTTTAGCCTTGGAAAAAAATATGAAACACTTATAGATAGTCATAAAGAGCTTTCTCACGATATTACAGACGATGTAGTAATTGTTTTGCAGACCTTAGTTAGTAAATCTGTACTTCTCAATGAAGAATTCAAAGTTTTAAATTCTAGCGTGAAAGATGTAAGAAATTTGAGAAATAAAATCGCTAAATTAGAGGTTCAAATAGAAGAAGCACATGGTAAAGGTAAACCTGATAAAGCTACAAAAAAGGAAGCTGAAAAGCAAATAAAACAGGATGAATTAGATTCAGCAAACACTAAATTAAAAAGTAAAAAAGAACATTTTGATAAAACAATCGCAGATTTTAATGAAGAACGGGATGAAATGTTGAAAAAAGCATTAAAGAAGTTGATAACAGCGGAAAATACACAAATAAAGGCAATAAATGGAATAATTGGTGGATTAGAGAAAGCTTCTGGAGAAAAAGTCGCTAAAAAGAAAGCCCCTGTCAAAGAAGAACCAGTAGAAGAAGCCCCTGCAGAAGAAGAAGACACTACTGTATAATTAATACAAATGGACTACACAAAAAATTCAAATATTACAATCAATTTCATATTTTTATTTTTTTTTTAGAAAATCTTGTTTTGTCTCAATTTTTTTTTTTAGATTCACATTTTCTTATGTTCTATATCCTTTAAATTAAAAAAATGATTGGAGATTAAAATAAAATTAATAAAGTATAAAACTATAATAAAAGGAAATAGCAAATTAAAAATTAAAAGATTAAAGAATTAAAAATGGTGAAAATAAAATGAGTTTTGATCTTGAACAATTAATTTCTGAAGATGTTGACGTAAAAAATGAAATGCATAATATTTTCAAGCAGCTAGAAGATGGTTTTCAAGATATACTAAAAAATACTGAAAAATTCGAAGGTCCCTATAATAAAATTATTGAAAATTTAAAAGATTATGCGAGAGTAACTACAACGACTGGCAACCAAGAGGATTCGCCATTCTTTGATGTGGCAAAAAAATATGAGGGACTTCTTGATGGTCATAAAGAATATATTCATGATGTAACTGATGATGTAATTTTAGTATTGCAGCAATTGATAGGAAAATCCAAATTATTGGATGAAGCAATCAAGGAATTAAGTTCCGCTGCAAAAGATGCTAGAAAATTAAAAAATAAACTTGAAAAAATCGATGAAGATATTTCAAACGCGCAAGCTCAAGGTAAATCTGATAAAGCAACAAAAAAACTAGCTGAAAAAGAAACGAAAACTGCAGAATTTAACTCTGCAAAAGATAAACTAGCAAGCATTTTGGAACGATTTAATGTTAAAATAGATGATTTTAATTCGGAACGAGACGAATTAATGAAGAAATCATTAGGTGATTTAATCGCTTCAGAAAAGAAATTAATAGAAGCAATGCAATCAGTGCATGATGAGCTTGATAAAGCAGCGGGAAGCCTTTAAAACTTTTTATTTTTTTTATTCTAATCTATTTTTCCCTTTAACTGATATTTTCTATAATTCTTATTATCTTTTTTTTATTAAAATTAGAAATTACCCGTTGCATCGGGGAGTCATTTCATAACACAAGTTTATTTATGAAATTCATTCTCTTTTTATTGAGATTTCTGTCTCTTCGGCGAAAAGATTGTCGATATACGACTCAAATTGTGTATTTCCATATGCTTTAAGGGTCATAGCGTTATTCTTACATATAGCTGCACATGCTCCACAACCACGACAGAACATTTCATTTACCTTTATTTTATTATTTTCCAATGATATTGCTTGGTAAGGACAAATAATCACGCATTGTCCACATCTGCTGCATATTTCATCATCTACTTTTGCGCGTATTAATTCCATTTCATAGACTCCTGTTGTCATCGGAATTGCAGCCGAAGCAGCAGCTCCTTTTCCTTGATTAACAGTTGCATCAACCGCTTTGGGACCTTGAGCAACACCTGCGACATAAATTCCGGGTATTTTAGTCCTTACTGGATCTAATCGTTGGTGAAATTCTTTTATAAATCCATCAGGGCTTTTTTCCAATCGTAATTGTTCTGCTATCTTCTCTGTGCCTTCAGAAGGTTCCATAGCAACTGAAAGAACTACCAATTCTGCTTCCAACTTTTTGATCTCTCCATTAAGAGTATCTTCAACGCGTAAAATTACATTTTTTGTTTCCGGATCCTCCTTAACCTCTGCAATATTTCCACGGAGAAATTTAATCCCTAATTCTCGCATACGTTTGTAATATTCTTCGTATGCTTTTCCAGGTGTCCTAATATCCATGTAACAAATTGTAATATCCGTATCTGGGTTTTCATTTTTTAATAGACCAGCATTTTTAATAGCTACAAGACAGCAAACTCCAGCACTGCAATATTCATTAGTTTCAACGCTTCTTGAACCAACACATTGTATCATGACTACTTTACTAGGGAATTTATCATCAGAAATTCTCCTAAATTCACCAAAAGTAGGTCCATTTGGGCTTAAAAGACGTTCCAATTGCAACTGGGTTATAACATTTTCGTACTTACCAAAACCAAATGCACCTGCTGGATCAAAAGTTTTGAACCCACTTGCTACAATTATAGTTCCTACGTTAATTGTCAATTCTTCAGGTTGTTGATCGAAATCAATTGCTTCTTCCTCGCATTCCCGAACACATAATCGGCATTTAATACACTTATCTTCATCTATTGTGTATTTTAATGGGACAGCTTGCGGAAATAACGTGTATATAGCTCTTCTGGTGTTATACCCGAAATTAAATTCGTTAGGTACTTGAATCGGACATACTTCGTCACAGGCCCCACAACCTGTACATTTATCTTCATTCACAAATCTCGGTTTTTTCAAGATTTTCACTTGAAAATTACCGATATATCCCTGTATTTCCTTTATTTCACTGTATGTAATTAATTCAATATTAGGGTGGCTACCAGTTTCAAGCATTAGCGGTCCAAGAATTCAGATACAACATTCGTCTGTGGGGAAAATTCGATCGAACATTGCAGTATGTCCACCAATCGTGGTAGATTTTTCCACTAAGTACACTTTAAATCCTTGATCTGCGAGACTTAGGGCGCTAGTCATCCCAGCAATACCACCGCCAACAACTAATACTTTAGGATCTATATCAACCCGTTTAATCGGAATCAATTCCAGGAGCGCAGCTTTATGAACTGCTGCTCTTAGCAAATCCTTTGCCATATTAGTCGCTATCTTTGGTTCATTACGATGAACATATGAATCATGCTCTCGAATATTTACGAACTCAAGCATACTGGGGTCTAATCCGTTATCTTTTAGAACCCTTCGGAAAACTCTTTGGTGTGTCTGAGGAGTGCAAGCAGCAACTAATATACGATTCAACCCAAATTCCTTGATCTTTTCCGCAATTAAGGCAGCACCAGCTTCGGTACACATGGAAATATATTCCTCAGAAACTGATACTAATGGTAGTGATTTTGCGTATTTGACGACTTCTGGGACATTAATAATATCGGCAATATTTTTACCTCAGCGACAAACAAAAACTCCAATGCGAATAGTATCTTCAGTCAACGCTCTCATCACCACCTCCATTATTTTTTTTAAGTGGATTTGGTCCTAATTTTTTAATATTTTCTGTAAATTCTTGAACAGTATGTGAAAATTTAGATCCTTCACTTGCAGAAACCCATTCAAGTCGAAGTCGTTCTGCACCAAGACCTAGATTTTCAAGTACATTTTTTAAACTTGACATACGCTTTTCAGCAGCTAGATTCCCAGAGATGTAATGACAATCGCCAGGATGACAGCCCCCAACTAATACTCCATCAACTCCATTTTCAAAAGCTTTCAAAATGAAGACTGGATCTACCCTACCAGAACACATAACTCGGATAACACGTATAGTAGGTGGGTACTGAAATCTGCTGACTCCAGCTAGGTCTGCCCCAGCATAGCTGCACCAATTACATAGGAATGCTAATATTTTTGGGAACAAATAAAGTGACCTCTAAAATAATATCGAAATGTTTATCATAAATTTTTGCTTAATTGAAAAGATACTTTGATTAAAAATCCCATAAGAATTTAAAAATGATTTTACAAGTTCCAGAAAAAATTGGGTTCAAGTATATTTTATAACCATTATAAAATAATTCTTGACATTAGTTCAAGATATTAAACAGCTAAATTTAAGTGAGCTTTTTGACAAAAAAAATTAAAATTATCTATCAAGAGGCTGATTGGAAAGATGGATTTGATCCTGATAATATAAAATTCGATGATGAGACTGATGAAACCGCCACATATGAAATTATTAGGCAAAATCTAATATATGAAGATATTGAAGAAGAAATTCCTGCTAATGTTGATATTATAGACCTTCATCAGTTAGGAATTTCAAAAATTGATACTCACCAATTTGCCAAATTCCCCAAATTAAATGAAATTGTTCTTGGTTATAACCGTTTAGGGTTTCCAGACCCCTTTGATCTTTCAGGTCTCTCAAAATGTAAGAAATTAGAAGTACTTATCCTAGAGCGTAATTCACATCGTTGGATTAACCTTACTCCTCTCGGATCTTGTCCTAAATTTAAAGGAATTACATTACGAGCAAATGTAATTGGGCAGATAGATTTATCACCCTTTAGCAAATGCCCAAAATTTGAAACACTTGAAATCCCTATGAATCGCCTAAAACATATTGATCTTAAACCTCTTGCGAAATGTCCTAAATTTAAATGGCTCGCCTTGGATTCCAACCAACTGCAGCATATTGATCTTTCACCACTAGCAAATTGCCCTAAACTGGAAGGTTTATATCTTCAGGACAATCAATTAAAAAATATTGACCTTTCGCCTCTTACAAATTGCCATAATTTAAGTGATATCACTCTAAATAAAAACCAGTATGAGTTTATTGACCTAACGCCACTCGCTTCATGTCCAAACCTTGAACGTGTAGTTATTGATGATGTTAAACATAAGATTCCCAAAGGCGATAATAATTGGTTAAATGTGTATTGATGATTTAATAATTTAAAAGGATTAAGTCTTCCCCAAACCAAAAAACCTCAAATAAGATAAGCACTTTTAGCTACAAACGTAGCAAAATCCTCGATTTGAATCTTAAATTCTTTTTCACTAGGTTCTTCTTTTAATTCATGTTTTAAGCAGTTAAAATGCATCTGACATTTTGGACAAGTTGTGACTAGAATTTCAGCACCCGTATTTTCAGCTTCGGTTAATCGTAAATTTCTTAAAGTTTTTGTTTCAATATTGCAATTAATCCATGAATTAACACCACAACATTGGGCATCTTCACGAGAATTTTCCATTTCGATTAATTCTACTCCAGGAATTGCTTGAAGAACTTTGCGAGGGGCATCATAAATTCCTAAATGTCTCCCATATCGACAAGGATCGTGATAAGTAATTTTTCTTGGATATTCATAAGGAAATTCTAGTTCATTATTCTCAATTTTCTTAAGCAAAAATTCCGCTAATGAAGTAATTTCAAAGTCAAATTTCCTTATGAATCTAGGATAATCAATTTTAAAGGTTTTATACCCTTCTGCACAATTAAATATAACTAATTTAGCACCTGACTTTTCGATAGCATTAATATTATATTCTCCTAATTTTCTAAAGGTCTCTATATCTCCAATCCATAAACTATCATGCCCACAACATTTCTCATCATCTAAGATAGCGGGAATTACTCCCAATTTATTTAAAATCTTGATTGTGCTAAATGTATTTTTTGAATAATCAACTCCTACCTCAACCATATGTTGTTCGTTATTATAAAATGGAACACAACCCATAAAATATAAAATATCACCAGTTTTAGAAACTTTTACACCTTTTGGAATAGAACTGATTCGATTAGGTGTTAGTTTTTCGTTTGCCATTATTCTATTTATCAATGAAAAGTAGCCATAATGAGCTTGTTCAGCTGCCATAGTCCCTTCTTTAAATGATTTTATTCTTTGATTTAAAACAAAATCGGAAAATTTTATGCCCATCGGACATCTAGAGGAACAAAGGTCGCATGTCAAACATTTCCAGATTTTTTTATTCGCTTTTCCATCAAGTATAAAGTCTTGTGCAATAATCCTTGGTGAAAAATCACTAACTTTTCTTAATGGACAAGATCCAGTACATTTTCCGCACTGATAACATGTTCGGATAACTTTCTGGTTTGTAACTGTCAAAATTTATACTCCATAGCTTACCTAATAACATTTTAGAATATATATTTAAAAAATTTATTAATTAAATAATTTTCCATCCACATTTTCTCGTATTTTCTGGTAATAATAAGATTTATAATCAAAATCATAAATTTAAATTTCTTTAACTATCAACCTTTATTATATTTATGTAAAATTATTTCCTACGGAATTCTAATTATTTTATTATATATTTTTTTTTAAATCAAAGACAATTCAAGAAATCTGGGTATAATAATCATTGAATTATAGTTAAAATTTAGATTAAAGAGAAGTTGTAGGGATTTCCGTAGTTTTTTTCTTCTCAATCACAATCTGTGTATTTGATAAAACTGAACATTTATTAATTCACAAATCTATCTAATAATACCAAAAAAAAAGATGGGATATATTTTGGAAAAAAAAATTAAAGTAATAATCCTAATTGCTATAATTGCTGGGACTGGCGTATTTATTGGTGTGACTGTTGGAATTATGGCTCAACAAGGAGCAATGGATCAAATATTGTTATTACTAGGTATAACATTACCAAAAAAAACTACATATATTGCACCGACATCGAACCACCCGGAAGACGTTGCAACAGATCTTGGTGGAACAGAAACTATTAATTGGACGTTATATGATGATGTTGGTCCTGGACAATATAGAGTCTGGGTTAACGATACAAACGACAATTATTACCTCAGGGTAAACTGGACTCCTTGGATTAATGATACCAATTTAGCAATATCAATAAATCGTACTTATATGAATGTTGGAATTGTATTTAATTATACTATCGAATTTTATGACAATAATAGTCGTTTTGGTACCCCTGATACTGTAATGGTAACCCAAAAAATGTGGACGTGGGTGTCGGGAAATAACACAATTAATGAGCAAGGGACTTATGGCACGCAGGGTGTGCCCGCTGCGGAAAATGTCCCTGGAGCAAGGTATATGAGCGTCTCTTGGAGGGATTCCGATGACAATCTCTGGCTCTTCGGGGGATATGGACGTGATAGTGCAGGTAGCGAGGGCAGACTTAATGACTTGTGGATGTACAACACGACGAGTGGATGGTGGATGTGGGTATCAGGAAATAACACAATAAATCAAGCAGGGACCTACGGTACCCAGGGCGTGCCCGCTCTAGGGAATTTTCCAGGAGCAAGGCAAGAATGCTTCTCTTGGACGGACTCAAATGACAATCTCTGGCTATTCGGAGGATGGACACCCATTGGATGGGGTTGGCTTAATGAATTATGGATGTATAACATGACGAGTGGATGGTGGACGTGGGTGTCAGGAAATAACACAATAAATCAGAATGGGACCTATGGCACGAAGAGCGTGCCCGCTGCGGGAAATATCCCTGGATCAAGAGATGGAGGCGTCTCCTGGAGGGACTCGAATGATAATCTCTGGCTCTTCGGGGGATTTGCATTTGATAGTGTAGGTGATCAAGGTAGGGTTAATGACTTGTGGATGTTCAATATAACGAGCGGATGGTGGACTTGGGTGTGGGGAAGTAATATAATAAATCAGGGGGGTATCTACGGCTCGCAGGGTGTCCCCGCTGCGTCAAATGAACCCGGAGCAAGGTTTGATTGCATCTCTTGGACGGACTCAAATGACAATCTCTGGCTCTTCGGGGGATTTGGACGTGACAGTACAGGTTTCTATTGGAGACTTAATGACTTGTGGATGTACAACATTACGAGTGGATGGTGGACTTGGGTGTCGGGAAGTAATATAGGACAGCAATGGGGGAACTATGGTTCAAGGGGCATGCCCGCTTCGACAAATGTCCCCGGAGCAAGGGATTATAGCGTCACTTGGAAGGATACGGATGACAATCTCTGGCTCTTCGGGGGATGGGGACATGATAGTGGAGGCTTATTAAACAAGCTTAATGACTTGTGGATGTTCAACATGACGAGTGGATATTGGACCTGGATATCGGGAAGTAATAGAATAAATCAGGCAGGAACCTACGGCACGAAGGGTGTGCCTGCTGCAACAAATGTTCCTGAAGCAAGGAGAATTCTCGTCTCCTGGACGGACTCCGATGACAATCTATGGCTCTTCGGGGGAGGTGGACTGCTTAATGACCTGTGGAAATATGGAAAGTAAAAGAGAACTGAAGAATCTTAAAATCATTACTTACTATTTTTTTTTACTCTAAATCTTAAATTTCATAAAGTCATATGATGAAAAAAGCTATGAAAAATTTGAAAATTAGATCTATTTAAAATTATTTCTTATAGAGATTTAATGATTCAATAAGAAGAAGATTAGATAAAAAAGGTAAAATCGGAATGAAAATAACATAATCAATAACTTAAATAGACCTTTGTGCTTTACTGGGTTTTTCAGATAAGGAAATAATATTTTTTTCTAAATTTTGTTTTTCTTATCTATTCTTATTTCTAGGAATAGTAGTTATAAAAAAAGTTTTAAATAATTTTTAGTATGTGGTTATGGATTAAAAATATTGAATTATAACATTTTTTCAACCGAATATGGTGTTTATTTGATTGATGTTAAGCTTATTAAAAAATCTGATTCAAAATTCATTAAGGAAATAATTGAATACGGCAAAAAATTCTTTGGTGATGACGTAGAGAAGATAAAGGCTTGTATCCAGTGCGGAACTTGCACTGGAGGTTGCCCATCTGCCCGTCGGACCGCTTGGAGAACCAGGATGCTATTTAGAAAGTGTCAAATGGGGATGAAAGATGAGGCACTTTCTGGAGAAGAGTTATGGGACTGTACAACATGCTATACTTGTCAAGAACGCTGTGTTCGTGGCATTCCAACAACGGATTTAGTTAGAATAATAAGAAACCTAGCTTTTGCTGAGGGCAAAGGAATTCAAAAGGCACACATTTTCGTAGCAACTTTATTACCAAGATTTGGTCATGCAGTCCCCATAAATGATGAAACGAAAGAGGTACGAAAGGAAGTTGGATTAGGTGAATTACCTCCCACAGTTCACAGCTACCCCGAAGGTTTAAAGGAAATTAACAAAATAATGGAAGAAACAGGTTTTGATAAAAAAGTAAAAAAGCTGCAAGAGGAAGGTGAGAATAAATAATGCAAAAATATTCTTATTTTCTGGGTTGTTTAACACCGAACCGATATCCTGGTGTAGAAGCTGCGACAATTAAAGTCATGAAGATGTTTGATATTGATCTTATAGAAATGAAAGGGGCATCTTGTTGTCCTGCTCCAGGAGTATTTGGGTCTTTTGATCTAGATACATGGATGTCTATAGCTGCAAGAAATATATCAATAGCTGAGGAAAGTGGAACTGACATTACAATGACATGTAATGGGTGTTATGGATCTTTGCAAGAAACTCATCATTTATTAGAAGATCCAATAAAGAAAGAAAAAGTAAATAAAATCCTTGGGAAAATCGGACGCGAATATAAGGGAACATCCAAAGTTCGTCATGTTATTGAACTTTTAGTTGAAGATGTCGGTTTAGATAGAATCCGAGAAGCTGTGGTGCAACCATTAACTGGAATAAGAGTAGCAATACATTATGGCTGTCATTTCTTGAAACCCTCTAAAGTGCGTCATCAAGGAAGTGCCGAAACACCACATGTTCTTGATGATATAATGGAAGCTATAGGTGCAGAATCTATAGATTATAAAGATAGAAATATGTGTTGCGGCGCTGGTGGAGGAGTAAGAGCTGCTTTTAAAGATGTGGCTCTGAGTTTCACTAAAGAAAAAATTGATAATATTTTAGAAGCAAAAGGAGACTGTATAACGACCCCCTGTGCTTTCTGTCTATTTCAATTTGATGTGGGACAGAATGAAATTAACGAACAATTGAAAACCACATATCAAGTTCCTGTTTTATATTTTACACAATTAATGGGGTTAGCATTTGGATTATCACCAGAAGAATTAGGAATTTTACATCATAAAACCCCAGTTCAACCTTTATTAGATAAATTATTAACAATGTGATCAAAAAAGGAGAAAGATTTAATGAAAATTGGCGTATATATTTGCGAATGTGGAATAAATATTGCTTCTATGGTTGATGTAGAAAAGGTTATGGAATTTGCAAAAGAACTCCCAAATGTTGTGGTATCACGTTGGTATAAATTTATGTGTAGTGATCCAGGTCAGGACTTAATTCGACAAGATATTGACGAATTAGGATTAGATAGAGTTATTGTTGCTGCTTGTTCACCTAGGATGCATGAACCAACATTTCGAGAATTAGTAGAAAAATGTGGTGTGAATCCTTATTGTTTTGAGATGGTAAATATTCGAGAACAAAATTCTTGGGTTCACACAGATAAGGTACAGGCAACAAAAAAAGCTATGACATTGATAGCAGGCTCTGTAAGTCGTGCAGCATTATTAGAACCGCTTGTTAGAAGTAGAGTGGGAGTTACTCATGAAGCTATGGTGATTGGTGGCGGTGTAGCTGGAATTCAAGCTGCATTGGATATTGCTAATAATGGTTATAAAGTTTATTTAGTTGAAAAATCTCCCACTATCGGAGGAAGAATGGCTCAACTTGATAAGACTTTTCCAACATTAGATTGTTCTGCTTGTATTCTAACTCCAAAAATGTCTAATGTGGGTAGAAATCCGAATATAGAATTGCTTACCAATACCGAAGTTGTAAAAGTAGACGGATATGTTGGTAATTTCAAGATTACTATTCGTAAGAATGCTACTTGTGTCATTCCTGATAAATGCAATGCCTGTGGTGATTGTGCTGACATTTGTCCTGTAATTGTACCCAATGAATTTGACGTTGGTTTGAGTCCAAGAAAAGCTATATATATTGCTTTTCCTCAAGCAGTTCCAAATAAATATTTAATTGACCAAAATGCCTGTATTAAATGTGGACTATGTGTCAAATCATGTGAAGCAGAAGCGATCGACCTCAATTTAGAAACTGTTGAAGAAACTCTTGAAGTTGGTACAATCGTAATGGCATCTGGTTATGATGTGTTCCAAGCAGAAATAATTGAACCTTATGGATTTGGAAAATATGATAATGTTATTAATGGACTTCAAATGGAACGTCTTTTCAGTTCATTTGGACCCACCTTAGGAAAAGTTGTCAAGATATCAAATCCTCATGAGGCACCAGAAAAAGTTGCATTTATTCATTGTGTTGGGAGTAGAAATTTACAAGAAGGGGCTAAAGAATACTGTTCAAGAGTATGTTGTATGTATTTAATCAAACAAGCATTACTGTATAAGGAAAAACACCCAGAAGCAGAAGTCTATCTTTTCTATATGGACATTAGAGCATTTGGAAAGGGATTTGAAGAATTCTATAATAGAGTTCAATTACATTCTGGAGTAACATTTGTGAGGGGTCGAGTTGCAGAAATTTATGAAAAAGAAGATAAAACATTAACTATTCGAGCAGAAGATACATTTCTAAGACGCCCCGTTGAATTAGACTTTGATATGGTAGTTCTAGGTGTAGGACTAGTTGCCAAGGAAGATTTAACCGAATTAGCAAGATTATTCAACTTATCGCGCAGTCCTGACGGATTCTTACTGGAAGCACATCCAAAATTACGTCCTAACGACACTTTTACAGATGGGGTCTTTTTGGCAGGTTGTGTTCAAGGTCCAAAAGACATTCCTGACACTGTTGCACAAGCTTCTGGTTCCGCAGCAAAGGCATGTGAAATCTTATCAAAAGATGAACTACTCATTGAACCAATCACTTCAATAGTTAATGAAGATAAATGCCGAGGCTGTGGAATGTGTGTAGAAGTATGTCCTTATACTGCCATTGAGTTAAAAGTTGTAAATAAATTTGGACATCTAGTAACTGTAGCTTCTGTTAACGAAGCATTGTGTAAAGGTTGTGGATCTTGTAATGCTGCTTGTTTGTCAGGTGCTATTGAACAAAGACATTTTAAAGATAATCAAATTCTAGCAATCATTGAAACATTTACTAAGGGTGTTGTAAAATGAGTAAGAAAGAAATAGATAAGGATTGGGAACCTAATATTGTTGCTTTTTTATGTAATTGGTGCTCCTACGCTGGTGCAGACCTAGCAGGAACAAGTAGGGTTAAGTATCCAGCAAATATCAAAATAATCCGAGTAATGTGTTCAAGCCGAATAAATCCAATGTTCGTTATCAATGCACTCCAACAGGGAGCTGACGGAGTATTAATCTCTGGTTGCCATATTGGAGATTGTCATTATATTTACGGAAATTATTATACAAGAAGAAGATTTGCTATTTTAAAAGAATTATTAGAATATGTGGGGATAGATCCCAGACGATTTCGCCTATCTTGGGTCTCTGCATCAGAAGGAGTAAGATGGGGAGAAGTTGTTTCTGAGGTTGTGAATGAAATTAAAAAAATTGGCCCAATTAAAAAGTTCCAGAGAAAATTGGAGGCAGTACAAAAATGAACATTGACGAAATGAAAAATTTAATGAAAGATTTATTAAAACGGGACGACGTTAAATATGCTATTGGATATGAAAAAGGAACTTATGGAGCGAGAGTGAGACCCCTTTTTGCCATTAATCCTGATGATGTTGATAATTTTATTTTAAATCCCTTATGTGTTCCAAACTTAGCAACTTACCTTACAAAGGAAGAAAAATTACCTTTACCACGTGGTCAGACAGCAGAAAAAAAGAAGATCCTTATCGTAGCAAAGGGTTGTGATACAAGATCTATTATTAATCTTATTGAAGAGAAGGGTATTGCTAGAGAGGATGTTATAATATTTGGTGTAGCATGCACAGGTGTTATAGATCTAAAGAAATTAAAAAAATATTTGAAAGGAATTCCAAAAGTCGATGATGTAATTGAAGAGGGCGAAAAATATATAGTTAAAGCAGGAGATAAATCCTTAGAAATTCCTAAGGATGAAATCATTGCTACAAAATGTTTAACTTGTGAATATCCGAATCCTCTTATTTATGACCATCTTGTTGGTGAAATGGTAGAGGATGTTAAAGAGGAAGATTATAAATCGATTGAAGAACTGGAAAATATGTCACAAGAAGAACGCTGGGCTTTTTGGGAAGATCAATTTAGTGAATGTATTAGATGCTATGCTTGTCGTAATATTTGTCCTATGTGCTATTGCAAAACATGCAAGGTAGATGATCTCAGCCCACAATGGATTAGAAGATCTGTAAATACTTCTGAAAATACAGCTTACCATCTTATGCGTGCATTCCACCTAGCAGGTCGTTGCATTGGTTGTGGCGAATGTGAGAGAGCTTGTCCAAAAGGAATTCCATTGACAAAATTATACAAAAAATTGAACAAAGAAGTTAAACGAATATTTAATTATGTTGCCGGAACAGACGAAAAAGAAATACCAGTTCTGTCATTTTTCAAACCAGAAGATAGTGCAATTGATGAGGATATTCTGTAGAGGTGTGATAACTTGGAAAATAAAATACTCAAAAAGGATAATTTAACCAAATTTTCTGAAGCAATAATGAAAAATCACGTACTATATGCCCCAATTATCAAAAATGAAATACCTCAATTCAAAATTATTACAGATCCAAAGAATATATCCTTGGATTTTCAAAATACAATTATGTCCGCCAAAGAAGTTCTATTTAAACAAACAGAAACCATGTATTGCTATACTTTGAGTGGCGGTGTGGAATTATCTCCCGCAAAGCCATCTGAAAAATCAGTTATACTAGGCATTCGACCATGTGATGCTAAAAGTTTGTCTGTTCTTGATGAAATTTTTACGAAGGACATTATTGATCCTTATTATAAAGCGAGGAGAGAAAATACGACTCTTATTGGATTAGCGTGTAACGAACCTGGATTAAATTGTTTCTGCACCTCTGTTAAGGGATCACCCACAGGGACTGAAAATGTTGATATTCTTCTTACTGATTTAGGAGATAAATATTTAGTAGAAGTTTTAACAGAAAAAGGGCAAAAAATAGCGGATGATACTAAAGGATTACTTCAAAACGCATCATCTACAGATAAAAGTGCAAAAGAAAAACTTCAAAAAGAAGTCTTGGAGAAATTTACGCGAAGTGTTGACGTAGATGGTATAGCAGAAAAGATAAAAGAACTTTTCGAAAATGAAATCTGGGAAGATCTTGCAAGAATATGTCTAGGATGCTCCATTTGCACTTATATGTGTCCTACATGTACGTGTTTTGATGTGCAAGATGAATGTGAAGGAAATGTTGGATGTAGAATTCGAGTTTGGGATAACTGTCAAAATCCTGAATATTCTTTACATGGATCAGGTCATAATCCTAGACCTGCACGAACAAATCGTGTAAGACATAAAATAGGGCATAAATTTTCATATCTTCCTATAACTGCAGATATTTTTGGCTGTGTTGGTTGTGGGCGATGCATCGAAAATTGCCCCGAAAATTGGGATATTATCGATGCAATCGAAAAAATAAAAAAAGTCAAAGTTAAAGCTGATTAATAATAGAATTTATATCCAACATCTTTTTTTATAAATTAAACACTCATAATAAAAATATGATTAATTTTATTTCTATTTTAAAAATTCCATTTTCGCCCTTTTAACATAAAATTAAGAGATGGTGTTTCAAAACGTCGTATGGTGGAGATTTACTTAATTTCTTTAATCAATTTATAAATGGTGAAATACCACTGACTTTTAATTCAAAGAAATTATCGAAGTGGTTTAGAGAAGGAATGAGTTCCATCTATTATTTGATGTTTGGTATAACTTATGAATGTCAGCTTAACTGCCCTCATTGTTGTGTTGGAAATTATGCAAAAGAAAAACACAGAGAACTTTCAACAAAAGAGATTAAGGATGTCTTGGATCAAGCTTCTACAACTTTTATAGTTAATTTCTTTGGTGGAGAACCAACACTGAGACCAGATATAATGGAATTAATAAGTTATGCTTCGAAAAAATCAATATTTGTGTTCTTAGACACTAATGGGATACGAGTTACAAAAGATTTCGCACGAGAATTGAAAGCTAATGGATTAGAAATGCTTTACGTAAGCATTGATAGCCCTATTCCCGAAAAACATGATAATCTACGCGGTATGGAAGGATTATTCGAAACTGCTGTTGGAGCTATAAAGAATGCTCTTGATATAGGATTAAAATGTTCTTTATCAACTTATATAACAAGGGAAAATCTAAGCAATGGTGAGTTTGAACAAGTGATACAATTGGCAAGAAAACTTGGTGCAACAGGAGTAAGGTATTTATTACCCACACCTGCTGGTAGATGGTTATATAACGTAGATGTAAGGTTGACACCCAAAGAAGAGAAGAAAGTCTGGGAAATTGTGGAATATCCTTTCGTTTGTAGAGATTTCTATTTTCAAAATCAAAGTTCAAGCCAATGTAGAGGATTGTCTGAAAAAGCATACCTTTATATTTCTCCCTATGGTGATGTCCAGCCTTGCTGTTTTATACCTCTTACATTCGGGAATATAAGAGAAGAACCCCTAAATAAGATCGTTAATAGAATGTGGAGCCACCCGATGTTTAGACATCCTTGTATATATAAAGAATGTCCAATGCTTAATGATGATTTCAGAAAGAAATATATAGATAAAATTCCCAGAGGCACAAAATTACCATTTAAATTGCATGAAAAAAATAGTTCTTAATGGTGTAAGTTAATTTGGTTATAAAAGTAGGATTTATGCAATTAAGTAGCTGCTGGGGTTGTCATCAATCCTTACTTAACTTACACGAAGAACTTCTTGAAATTCTTCCATTAATAGAAATAGTGTATTGGCCAGCTGTTATTGATGTAAAAGAAAAAGATCTTGAAGCTATGCCCAATGATTCCATTGATGTTGGATTTATTGAAGGGATGATTAGAACAGAACAAGATTTAAATAATGTTAAACTTATTAGAAAAAAATCTAAAATAATTGTAGCTTGGGGAGCTTGTGCTGTCCTTGGTGGAATTCCAGGACTAGCAAATTTATATGATAAAGATGAATTACTTTCGAGAAAATTTAAAGAATGTGAATCCATTGAAATAACTAAAGGTGTTCCATTAGAAAATGTGCCTAACATTGAAGAATGTGTTGAATTAGTTAAATCAATTGTAACTGTTGATGCATTTATTCCTGGGTGTCCTCCAAGCCCTGAACAAATTAAAAGTGCTATTATTTATTTAATTGTCTTATTATCAGATAAGAAATATCCTGGTACTAATGTCTGTAAAGTCTGTGAAATGAGGGGTGATTCCTGCATTTTAAATCAAGACATATTATGTTTTGGTCCAATTTCACAAGCAGTTCCTAATTTAAAATGGAAAAAAGATAAAGGAGCATGTTTAGGTGAATATGGATATACAGATGTGCCATCAGAACCTGAGGTCCATAAATTAATGGATTTATTAATATCTAAAGTTCAAGACCCCTTGACAGAAAAACAAATCAGCCAATTTAATAAATTCATAATTTTATTTTTACGTTTATCAAATTTAGGTTACTTATATTCCCCACACGACCCTATTATGCGAATATCTACAAAAAGAGAAGGTCTTCCTTCAAAAAAAATAAAAATAAAAAACAAAAATTTTACAATATTTGATTTAAATTTACCAAATTATCCTGAAATTACTAAAAATATTCTTGGTATGATTTTGTATAGATTAAACGAAGATCCTGGATTTAAGGTTATTTGGAAATCTGTCTGTGCTACATGTCCCCGAGATACCAAAGAAAAACATTTGACAAATATTAAGAGAGATTTTGAAGGTATTGCTAATCCAGATGATTGCCTTTTAGAACAAGGCTATTTATGTATGGGACCTGCCACACAAGCAGGCTGCGGGGCAATTTGTCCTAAAGCTGGAGTTCCTTGTTTAGGATGTTATGGTCCTACAGCAAACACTCAAGATATTGGTGCAAAATTCATAAGTGCAATAGGTTCGATTTCAACAGAATTACATCCAGAGGAAATCTTGAGAAAAATGATCGATCCAGCTGGTCTCGTATATAGATTTCAACTTCCTGCTAGTATTTTACACAAAAAAATAAAGGAGAAATAAATTAAAAAAATTAATCTTATTTTCTTTTCATTATTTCCGTTGAGTATTAGGTTAAATTCAATCAAGTGTTACTTTTTCTATTTTTCCATCTGTAATTTTATACTTTTCTAGAGTTAATGCACCTCGATAGCATGCTGCCGCACAGTTTAAACATTCACCCTTCTTTAACACGTACTGCGCACATGCTACTCGATTAACTATTAGTTCTCCTACACCCCACTCAATAGCTTTGATAGGACATGCATGTACACATGCACGACATTTATGACAAGCCGAAATAAATTTAATTATAGGAGAATAAAAGATTCCTTCATTCTTTTTCAATATATTCACAACGATTAAAAATTCTTTATAATTTTGGAAGTAATTTTATCGCATTAAATTTACAGAATTTTTGGCATCTACCACATCCAAGACACATTGTTTGATTTATCATCACTTTTTTCATGCTTGGAAGATAAAAAATTGCATTTCTCGGACAAATATTAATGCATTGTTGGCATCCCATACATTTAGTAAAATCTACTATCCCATATAATTGGTAATTTAATTTTTGCATTTGCAATTCCCACATTAGAAGAACCATCAGAAAAATCTGAAGAAATAGGGTTCCTTTATATAAACGCTGTAAAATTAATTAAAAATCATTAAATTATTCAATTAATTGTGACTAATTTGCTATTTATGTTTTTTTCAAGATTATATCTCCAATCTCTACCCCTAGATCGGTCGCAATAACTGGACATTTTGCCATTAATAGGAAAAAAATATTCTTTTGATTGCTTAAAGCTTCATAATTACCTTGACCTTTGCTAATAATTATATCAGATTTTCTAACTATTTCTAAAAATTCCTCACCCCAACGTTCTAGACCTGAACCCTCAATTCCAACGTTGACTTTAATAAATTCAACATTTGGAAATTTATCAAGTCCTACATATTTAGCATCATCTTGGGTTGCATCATTAAGAATTGGAGCGCCTTTAACAGCAAATTGAATTTTATCTATTTTATATTTATCTGAAATAGTTTCTAACAATAATTTATCAAAAACAATTTCTCCCGTATTGTCTAAAATATAAGAAATGCTTTTTGCTTGTTTTAAAGCTTGAACTAATTCGTTATAATTATTAATTTTTAATGTTTTTTCTAATACTTCTGTTATTGTACTATTTAAATCAAAGTTTGATTTAACACCAAAATCTATCACATTACCCGCGATAGCTAATTTTACGGCGGTTAAAAGAGGTTTATCTGAATTTTCCACCATATCTTGTAAACTGGAATATAAATTTAAAGCAATATCATTGTATTTCTTTTTAACTTTTTTATAAGGATCCTTCTCTTTAGTTTCTTTTTTGACAATGGCGTGTACAACGCGAGCAAGTTCAGGTGGAGATTTTTGCCAATCTAATTTAGCTAGTTCTGCAATTACTTTTCTTAAAATTTTTTCATGTATGACTTCATCATTTGTAACGAATCTAGAGGCTTGAAGAGCTTGTCTTTGAAAACAAGGAATGCAATCCAGATGTGCTTTCATCTTAATTTCACTCTTTTCATAGATTATTTATAGTAGAATCAAAAATTTTTTTGAATATGCTTAAACTATTAATATGTATTTTTATATTTTTTTTAGATGAATACGAATTGAAAAATAAAAATCTCATAGCGTTTGGACCAGTTCCTTCAAGGCGTTTAGGTCATAGTTTGGGGATAAACAATATTCCTCCAAAAATTTGTTCATATTCTTGTATTTATTGTCAACTAGGTAAAACTAAAAACATGAAATTTCAAAGAAGCACTTTTTATAAGGTTGAAGATATAATACAAGCTGTAAAAAATCAACTTGAAAAAACAAAAGGTAGGGGAGAATCCGTAGATTATTTGACTTTTGTTCCTGATGGAGAACCCACTCTAGATATCAATCTTGGTCATGAAATTGAACTATTAAAACCCTTAGGAATTAAAATTGCAGTCATTACCAATTCATCTCTTATATGGAATCCGGATGTTAGAAATAACCTTCAAAAAGCTGATTTAGTATCTTTAAAGATTGATGCAGCTAGTAAAGAAATCTGGAAAAGAATGAATAGACCTCATAAAAATATCAAATTAAATGAAATATTAGATGGTCTAATAAGGTTTGCAAAGACTTTCAAGAACAAATTAATTACAGAAACTATGTTAATTCAAAATATAAATGATAATATTAGTGAATTAAATAAAATTGCAAATCTTATTGAACAAATCAATCCCGATGAATGTTTTATTTCTATTCCTATTAGACCTCCAGCTGAAAAATGGGCCATCCCAGCAAATGAAGAATCAATTAATAATGCATTTCAAATTTTTAACAAAAAATGTAATAGAGTAGAATATCTCATAGGTTATGAAGGAAATGAGTTTGCATTCACAGGAAACATCGAAAATGATTTGTTAAGCATAACTTCAGTGCATCCAATGAGGGAAGAAGGTGTAAAAGAGTTACTAAAGAGAGCTAATACAAACTGGTCTATAATTAATAGATTATTAGATGAAAAAAAACTCACAGAATTAAAATTCCAAGGCAAAAAATTTTATATGCGGAGATTATCAAGTATTTCGAGTTCGAATTAATTCTTTTAAAATAGAGGCTGAAGAAATGGTAAAAATTTCCAATTTTATAAAAGTAGCGCTTCTATTATTAATGTTTAGAACTATTCTATTTGTAATTAAATTGATTTTTGGAATTTTAATTAATAGTTTACTATTAATAGCCGATTCAATCAATAGCGGAGCAGATATGGTAATTGCTCTTGGGATTTTAATTGGCTCAATACTATCAGAGCGAAAACCTTCTAAAAAATACCCTTATGGGATGTATAAAATTGAAAATCTAATAGAATTATTCATTTCTTTAGCAGTTTTTTATATTGGTTATACCATTTTGTCTGAAATTTTTCAGAATTTTGAAATTATTCAAACAACCAATATTGAATTAGGATTATTAATTTCAGCTATTTGTATAGGAATCTCTATTTCTCTTATGATTTTTCTAAGTAAAAAAGGAAAAAATATGAATTCTCCTATGTTTATAGCAGAAAGTGCGGATATAAGGATGGATATTTTAGCTACAACTCTAGTCTTTATAGGTATAAGTGGTCAATATTTCGGTTTCGACTTTTTAGAACTCTTTATGGGTATTTTTCTTGCGATTTTAGTATTTATAACAGGATTACAGATTTTCATTCATTCGACTAAAGTTTTACTTGATGCCAGTGTGGATTATGATAAGTTAAATATTATTCGGAATATGATTGAAAAACAACCTAATGTATTTGCTATTGAAAGATTATTTGTTCGAAGTGCAGGTAGATATTATTTTTTGGAACTTAATATAAAAACCCATTTGAAACTAGTTAAAAAAGCTCAAGAATTGAGAGATGAGATTGAAAAGGAAATTAAGGAAGAATTTCCAGAAATTTCTAGGATTATTATTGATATTGATCTAGAAAAAAAAGAATTTACTCGATATGCAATTCCTTTACTAGATAATGAGGGACTAAATTCGATAATATCAGACCATTTTGGTTCCGCTAAATACTTCCTCAATTTTGATTTAAAAGATAATAAAATTATTAACTTAAATTTTATGCAGAATCCCTATTTGACCGAAGAAAAACGAAAAGGAATATTAGTAGGGAATTGGCTTGCCGCAAAATCGACTGACATAATACTTGTGAAAGAACCCTTAAAAGGCGGAGCAAAACTGGCTTTAGAAAAGCATTTAATAGAGATTAAAATAATAGAAAATCCCTCTATAAAAGAATATTTTGAAAAGTTAGGTCTAAATTTCGAATTCTAATTAGTTTATTTGATTATAAAATAGTAAATATCGATAATTGATCAGTTTCAATTTGAAACATAAATTTAAAAAAAAAGTTCTATTTTTATTCATTAGAAAGAAATTTTTCAAGATTTGAATCTTATAGAATTTTATGATGAAAATTAAAAAAAAATTATTGGAGGTCTAATGACTTATGAGTGAAACAAAAAAGATTGTAGTAACATCACAACCCCCTGGAGGATTAGATTCACTAGTAGACCCTCGTTTTGGAAGATGTAATTCTTTTACATTAGTATCTGTAACAGGAAACGATATTAAAGAAGAAAAAATTATACCCAATGGTGCAATGAATGCAATGGGTGGAGCAGGAATACAAGCAGCCCAAACTGTGGCTAACTTAGGTGCCAATGCTATAATAACAGGGAATCTTGGACCAAATGCGTTTAATGCACTTCAGCAAACAGGTCTTCAAATTGCAATTTCAACTCCGATTAAAGTTAGAGATGCTGTGCAGAATTATATAGATGGAAAGTTACAAATCGTATCAAGTTCAACTGTAGGACTTCATGCCGGAATGGGGATGGGAATGGGTGGAGGAATGGGAGGCGGAAGAGGTCGCGGTATGGGTGGAGGAAGAGGACAAGGAAGAAGGTTTTGAGGAAAATTAGTTGGAATCATGGAAAAAATTAAAGATACCTGTTATCGGTATAACTGGAGGTAAAGGTGGAACTGGAAAAACCACAGTAGCCATTAACTTGGCATATCTTTTTTCCCGTGATAATAAGGTTTTACTTCTAGATCTTGATGTTGATGCCCCAAACGTTGCAATTTTATTAGGTGCAAAATTAAAAGAAGTAAAAAAAGTAAAAGATTTTATACCACTTTTTAATGAAAATTGTACTTTTTGTGGAGAGTGCCAAAAAGTATGTCGTGCACATGCTTTATTTCAATTTGGAGAAAATCTACCCACTTTAGTCCCTGAATTATGTAATTGTTGTGAAGCCTGTAAAATTATCTGTCCGAATAATGCCATCGATAATGGGATAAAGACTTTTGGTTATATACATGAAGGATCTATTTATAATAATATTGACCTATTAGTAGGAGAGCTGAAGATAAAGGAACCGCGATCTGCAAAAGTAGTCGAAGAAGTCAAAGATTATGCAATTGAGCAAATCAATAATAATGGTTATGATATAGTTATAGCAGATACCGCACCTGGTGCTCATTGTGATATTGTAATAGCACTCGATGGTGTAAAATCTATTTTAAGTGTGACAGAACCCACTATATTTGGTCGCCATGACTTAGAACGTATTCTTCAATTGATTGAAATTGTAAATAAAGAAGCAAATTCTAAAATAGTTTTAAACCGTGCAGATATGACTAAGGAGAAAAAAATCATCTATGAGCTAGCAAAAAAATATAATAGTGAAGTAATTGAAGAAATTCCAATGGATAATGCCGTATTGAAAAGTTATAGCGAAGGAGTGCCTGTATGTAAAAAATTTCCAAAATCGGCTGCGGCAAAAGCATTTAATAAATTATATAATAAAATGAGGGGTTCAATTTGATGGAAATAACTGTTCTAAGTGGTAAAGGTGGTGTTGGGAAAACTACTCTAACCGCCTCTCTTTCATATTTATTTCATCAAGATAATCAAAATATCATTTCTGTTGATACTGATGTCGATGCACCAAATTTATTATTAATTCTAGGTGGCAAAGAGCTAGAGAGGAAAAGTATCGAAGCGTCTGAAAAAGCATTTCTTGATAAACAGAAATGTAGAAACTGCGGTGCATGTGAAAAAATTTGTAAGTTTGGTGCTATAAGTTGGGATGATGTAAATGATATTCCTATAATCAGCAGACTTCATTGTGAGGGATGTGGCGTGTGTTCATTAATCTGCCCTGAACAAGCAATAGAAATTAGACCGGTAAAAAGTGGTAAACTTATACATATGGAAACAAAATTTGGTTATCCCGTAATTACCGGAGATATTGAAATTGGAGATGCAAGCTCGGGAAAAATTGTCGCCGAAGCAAAAACAAAAGCCCGGGAATTATCTAAAACATTAAGTTCTGATACCTTATTAGTAGATGGTCCGCCTGGAATAGGCTGCCCTGTAATTGCTTCAGCTTCTGGTTCTACATATATTGTTTTAATAAGTGAACCAACACCTGCAGCAAAGCATGATCTTGAAAGAGTATTAGAAATTTCGAGGTTTTTCTGCAAAAGGATTGGTTTAGTTATTAATAAAGCTGATATAAATAAGAAATTTACAGAAGAATTAATTAAATTTGCAAAAACTGAAAATTTAGACATTCTTGGAACAATTCCCGTTGATGACGCTGTACCAAAATCCATTACCAATGGAGTCCCCGTTGTTGTTGATAATCCCAATTCTCCAGCTTCTAAAGCTATTTATTCCATATATGAGAAGTTAAAGAATCATTTAAATGACACTTTAAATGAAAATTCGCTTTAACTTGAATTCTATTCCTATTTTTATGTTTTTTTAGTTAAATAGCAAATACCTTGTTGTGTAAAAGAATTCATAAAGATATTAACTATTTTTCCATCCACATCATCGCTTAAATCAATCACTTTAACTGCATCGGCCCAAATTTGAGAATCAGGTATTAACTCTAGAAGCGAATTCTTAGCATTTTGAAAATAATTTCGATTTATTATATAATTCTCTTTTTCAGGATGAATAACTAAATAGAGCATATCTGATTCCACGAGAATATTAAAAAAATGGGTTCCAAGTGAAACGTCGGGAATCAGATCTCCTATTTTTTCTGTAATTTCGCCTATAATTGAAACATTATCAATTTCAGCGAAAGAAATGGGAACTCCAAAACTCGGTGTAGACGTCCCCCAACGTCCGGGACCTAAAAGCATTATTTTTTTGTCCGAATCTTCTTCTAATTGATTTATTTTACCAATTAAACGTGCAATAGAATATCTATCACTATCATTCATTTTGCTATAAACTTCAGGAACAACATAGATAATACGATCAATTTGTGTTGCAACACTATTTCCAATAATTGGACCTGAAGTTTTTATTATCACCGAATCAATTTCAATATCTTTCGGAGCTGTTATATCTTTTATTTTATTATTAACTTGAAATCGACGGCACTGAAGAAGATTTATTTTATACATTTGTTCATCAAAGAAGTTTACTGTATATTCTATATCAACAGGAGCTTCATATGCATTTTCTAATGTATTTAATATTTCTTTCATATCATTTATGAAATTAGTATTTTTTAAGAGGTTATCAAATGTTAAAACCCAAGGAAAAATAATGGGTCTATTTAGTTTTTGCATTCTTTTTTCCAGTTCTTGATCATAGGTTGCAAAAATACTTAAAGGTAACGTGTCTTCAATTAATCGGAAATCCAAGAAATTCAAAGTGTCAAATTTATTCTTTTCAATGTCTAATAAATCAATCTTTTTTTGCGAAAACCTTTCCACCTCCTCCCAAGAGCTCTCAACACGTAATAAAGGTTCATTTATGGCTACCAATCTAGTAAAATCATCTTCTATACGTTCAACTGCCCTTGTCCCAAGACCAAATACTAATCTTAAAAATCCAGCATATGGATCAATTTTTTCATTCCATACATAAGGATTAAACGAAAATCCCGTTCCAGCAACTTGTGGGAAAAAATATTTTCCATACATCGAACCCGAGACTCTTTGAACTAATAAAGCCATTTGTTCATCGTAGGATAATATACCTCGATTTTTTCGGTATACTAAAGCATCTGGTTGCACGGTACTTGCATAAACCTTTCTAATTGCATTTAAAAATTCTCCTAAACGTTCTTTAGAAGTACCTTGATTTGCACAAAACACACTATCATATTTGCCAGAAAATGAATTTCCATATGAATCTTCTTGTAAGCTACTGGAGCGAACAATAATTGGTGCTTGGCCGAAATAATCAAGGATCTCAGAAAACTTCTCAATTAAATAATTTGGAAAGGTTCCCGATAGAATTTTTTCATATGTTTCTTTCCATCCCTCAAGGAAAGTATCTAGGTTTGATAATTTTCTGCGCATCCACCAACAATCATTCTTAACTAAAAATGTATAAAATACATCGCTACCAATATAAAAGGAATCATGTAATTCTAATTTTTTTTCTAAAAGCGGTGTTTCTTTTTTTAATATTGCTCGTGCAAGTAACATTCCAAAAGTCTTTCCTCCAATAAAACCTGTACCAATCATTCGTTTTCTTATTGAAAGAATGTCTTCAATATCAAAATATTTCAGTGCTAATAATAATTGGATTTCATCCTGAACAATTGCTTTTCTTAATAGTTTGCTCTTAAAAACAGACGATTCTTTAACCGAAATTTCCCCTAAAAGTAACCCTTCTAATGTTTTTTGGGCTTCTTGAAATGTAAGATGCCATGAATCAACATATTCTCTACTAATATCAAGCCATTGATAATGTTTTTTTGAAAGGATTTCTGTAATTATAGCACTTTGTTTAATGGTTTGGAAAGTACTTGATGGATCATCTAAATCAACCCATTTATGCAACATAAATATTGTTGGAGAAAAGCGATTAAAGACTTTTAAGGGATGAACATAAAGAGCATTTTTATCATCATGATAGACATCAATAATGACTTGTGCTGTTTCATGGATATCATTAAAAGTTTCTGAATCATGATAATGTCGAAATAAGGCAAAATATGCTACAGTTTTTAGCTCATATAAATAAGGACATATTATCATAAAGAAATTTCCTAACATCACGTTAGAATACCAATCAACTGCTAAATCAGAAAGAGAATCAAAAACATAACAAGCCCCTATCCCATGCTTATCGATGATACGAATTATTTCTGAAATAAAATAGTCAAATCCTTTCTCTGGAAATAACTCATAAACTGATACCTTAATATGTTTTTGTATCAAATATTGATGTTGAGCAAAGCGAAAATAAACTAAATCTAATTTTTCTCTATCTGCATAAGAGCAAAATGCACGAACAAATGGAAGATAATTTCCGATTTTATCAATCTGAAAAACCACGTTATCTCCGGCAACAATACCTTGTAGAATCCCATCTAATGCTGGAATTCCTGAGCTATATTTTAGATTTAATTCATTTTCCATTTTTTAATTCCTTTATTTTATCTAATCTAAAATATAGAAAAAAAGCATTTTGAATTTTATTATTATGAATTAAAATAAAAGACTTTATAGGAATAGTTTGGAGAAAAAACTTAATTTAGGATTATTTTGAACGACTTTCTAGGGCTGCTTTCAAGGTATTAATAGTTAATTCAGCACAATGCGCATTTTCTGGTGGTAAACCATCTAGAGCATTTTTTAGATCTTCTTTAGTGATTTTTTCAATTTCTTCGATTGATTTATTTTGGATTAACTTAATAACCATACTTCCGCAAGCAACAGTAGCTCCGCATCCATCTGTAAAAAAAGTTGCATTATCGATTCGATCTCCATTGATTTTTAGAAAAATCTGCATTGTATCACCGCACCAACCTTTAATTTTCGCCATTGCAGATGGATTTTCTATTGTTCCAAAATGATATGGATGTTTATATTCTTCAATAACTTTTTCAGAAAATATTTTCCTTGCTTCATCATCAATTTCATTTTGGAGTTGAGCAACGAATTGATCTAATTCTGAATCTTTATCCCGAGCCATTTTAACGACAAATTTCGCCTGGTTTATGATTATGATCTCTAAATGCATGTTGTTGGCATGCGTCATCTATTGAATTTACAGCTTGAAGTTGGTCATTTTTCCACATGATATATGAATCATTTACCGTACCTTGAGCCCCAATAAAAACTTGAATTTTGAACTGGTCAAATAACATAATTGCACGACGTCCTAATCCTCTACAAATTAAAATATTAATTCCTTTTTGTTGTAATATTTCTGCGGGTAGACCCATTCCACCCATATGTTCGCTTGTATTTTGGATTACTGTTACTTTATCTGTTTCAGTATCTATAATAGTATATGTAGGACAACGCCCAAAATGTTGTCCGATCTGTTCATTAAATCCATTATTTCCCATAGTTGGCATACAAATCTTCATATAATAACACCAACTTTCAAAATCAAGATACTTTTTAAAATTTTTTTCATAAACATTTCTTATATACTTCCATTTTTTAAAATCAAACTTTTATTATTTGAAAGACTGCCATTCTTTTTCATATTGTGAAAAATATAGTAATTTTTTTTATTTTAATATTTTAGAAACTTGGTTGCGATCCGAAACCAAAATCTAAGAAATATATTGATCTCGAATACTTCAATATGAATAAAGTTTAAAAATCTTATTTAATTTTTCAAAATCAGATAGAATTTAAAAATAAAAAGAAAATGAGATTAAATTATTAAAAAAAATAGTTTCAATTTGAAACTTACTATAAATTATTTAATTAAGTGATAAAAATGGCAAAAGATTCTTTAAGAATGAAATTTGATGAAATAAAGTCTGATAAGATTATTGTTAAAGGTTTACAGGTTCAAATTGGCCGTTTACCTTCTGAAGAATGGGAAGAAGAATCACTAGGTCCTACCCCTTTACCCAACCACACTGATCTCCGAGAATGGCACCATTTTCTTAACTATCGATATCCCCCATTGTATGCTCCTCTTTGTGACATGTGTTGTCTTTGTACTTTTGGAAAATGCGATATGTCACAAGGCAAAAGAGGTGCATGTGGTCTGGGTCTATCGGCTCAACAATCCCGTATAGTCTTATTGGCTTGTTTAATAGGTGCAAGCTGCCATGCAGCTCATTCAAGACATTTGGTGCATCATTTAATTGAAGAATTCGGACCGAATAAATCCATAGATATGGGTGAGGATATCGCAATAGAAGCACCAAATATTCGCATGATCTGTGGATATCGCCCTAAGACTATAAAAGATTTAGAAATTGCATTAGAATGGTGTGAAAATCAAGTACTTCATGGAGTTGCAGCTGCCCACACAGGTCAAGAGGGTGCGGCTAAAGATTATGAATCGAAAGCTATGCATATTGGTATGCTTGATCATGTAGGTATGGAAGTGGCTGATATTGCACAAATTGCTGGATGGGATTTACCCAAAGGTGAAGCTGATGTACCTTTAGTAGAGTCGGGTTTAGGTGTTATTGACGAAAAAAAACCAGTTCTACTATTAATCGGTCATAATGTTTCACCCGGTATTGAAGTTATGAATTATATAAATGAAGAAGGACTAGAAGATAAAATTGAAGTGGGTGGGATTTGTTGCACTATTCTTGATCTTACCCGTTATGATAAGAGAGCAAAAATTGTAGGCCCAATATCTTGGCAACTCAGAATTGTAAGATCAGGTATAGCTGATGTAATCCAAATTGACGAGCAATGTATAAGACCTGATATTATTGAAGAAGCAAAGAAAGTCAAAGCAAAAGTTATCGCTACTAATGATAAAGCTACCCACGGACTTCCAAATCAAACAAAATTAGATGAAGATGAAATTGTTGAATTATTAGTTAGTGATAAGCAAGATGCAACTCTTATTTTAGATCCTGTAAAAGCAGGTCGAGTTTCTGTAAAATTAGCTTTAAAAATGTTTGAAAAACGAAAAAATGAAAAAGGAGAAAAAATTAAAATAATTCCTGACAATATTGAAGAAGCAATAAAGATAGCCCAAAATTGTACCGATTGTCTTTCTTGTCAACGAGCATGCGGTAATAATTTGGAGGTTAATGAAGCAATGCAAGCAATGAAAGCTGGCGATCCTTCGTTATTAAAGTTAGTATACGAAAATTGTGTAGGGTGTACAAGATGTGAGGAAGCATGCCCTCAAGAAATACCAATCCATTCTTTAATGGTATTTGCTGCTAAGGATCAAATTGAAAATGAGAAATTTAAGTGTCGAGTAGGTCGTGGTCCAATTAAAGATACTGAAATTCGTAATGTAGGTGCACCTATTGTATTGGGAGAAATTCCTGGGGTAATTGCTATAGTAGGTTGTGCGAATTATACAAAAGGAACTCAAGAAGTCGCTTTGATTGCAGAAGAATTTTTAAAACGACGATATATTGTAGTTGTAAGTGGATGTGGAGCAATGGATATTGGGAGATATTGGACAATAGACGATGAAGGTAATAAAGTAACCCTTTATGAAAAATATCCCGGAAACTTTGAAGCTGGAGGGTTAGTTAATGTAGGTTCTTGTGTAAGTAATGCACATATTACTGGAGCATGTGTTAAAGTAGCGAGTATTTTTGCAAGAAGACCTATAAGAGGTAATTTTGAAGAAATTGCGGATTACATTTTAAATAGGATAGGAGCTTGTGGGATAGCTTGGGGTGCTATGAGTCAAAAAGCAGCCTCGATCGGAACTGGATGTAATGTATTTGGGATCCCAGTAATCTTGGGAGCTCATGGCATAAAATATCGTCGTCAATTACTAGGAAGATCTGATCTCTCCGAGAAATGGGAAGTTTATGATGCAAATACTGGTGAAAAAATCAATGGTGGTCCATGTCCAGAACATTTGTTATACTCCGCTGAATCCGTAGAAGAATGTATTGTCATGGCTGCGAAATTGTGCCTTCGTTCAAGTGATAATTTCAAAGGAAGACAAGTAAAATTAACTCATTATATCGATTTACATAAAAAATACTTTGGAACTTTTCCAGAAGATGTTTATCTCTTCATACGTGAGGAAGCAGATATTCCTCTCACATTAAAAGATGAAGTCCAAGCGCATTTAAAGAAAAACAAATGGAAACCTACTTACATATGTACAAATACAACTACATTAAAAAGATTGATTCGGAAGAAAAAATAAAATAGATGTGCAATAAATTAAGGTATTGCACATACTCTTAAGACTTTTTTTTTTATTCAAATTGATTTAATATTTGTAGATATTAAATTTCAAAAAATTAAAAAAAAAAATTTGGATATTACAAGTTCTAATTTATCTATTTTACTTCTAACTCTTCCAATCTTTGTTTAATATTATCAATAGCTTGCTGCAATTGTTTTAATTGTGCTTCTAGTAGTTGTTTTTCTTGAGTAGGATCTACTGTAGGAGTTATTGGGATTGTGGGATCATAAGTAAAAATTGTGCTAGGTAAATTTTGAGTATATGCAGGATTTGCCCACCACCATCTAGGTAACCAAGGAAACCATCGGCAATTAAGAGAAGGATTTGGACCTAGACCACGTCCTATTCCATATCCTGGACCCCAAAAACCTTTTCCAAATCCTAGCCCCAAACCAAAGCCAAATCCGCGCCTAAAAAACCTAAATCCGCGACCACGCCACATTTTTTAACCTTCCTCCTCTTCCAAATCTTTAAGTTTTTTACTTATCTGTTTAATTTGAGATTCTAGAAAACCTAATTGGTCTTTTAGAATCTGTTTTTCTTGTTCCTTCGTCATGTTCATAGAAGGGGGAGGAATGTTTTGTTGAACACCAACATTCTGAGAAACATTAGGAATGTTCTGTTGAGAAGCTAACCATTCTTGAAACTGGGGAAGGTTGCCAGTCTCTTGTAACCATTGAGCAGTGGGAGGTAATCCAGATGGCGTCTTTCCTACCCAACCTGGAGAAAATCCAAATCGCATCCAGCCTGGGAGTCCTGTCAATTGAAACATCCTACGATGTCTTCCTCTTTGTCCTCGATTCATACTAATCATCTTTTAATTTCTATTCTTAGATATTGCACAAAAATACTTAAATATTTGGTTGCAAGTTGATACCATCTTTTTTTTAAATTTATGCTGTAAAGATAATAAAATAGAAATAAAAAATAGGAAATGATGGAAAATATAAAATTTTCCGTATTTAAATTTGCTATTTTAAAATATTTTATAAAAAATATTTATGATTTTTTTTTATTTTATCAACAAAATAAGGAATATTGCACAAAAATTTTTAAATAAACATTTATGAATAAAATTAGAGAAAAACTAATTTTTTTATTGGGTGGAATAATTGAATCCTCGTGGAAAAAGAAGAAGATTTGGAAAAAATAGAATATGGCAAGGAAAAGGTCCTGGACGACCAATATCTTCCAAAAACGTTAAAGAACCTACATTTAAACAATTTCTACCAGTAATCCCGCCAAACTTAATCGAAAAAGTCAATAAAAACCCAATTTTCTTATATTATGATGAATTGGAGGCTACTAGACTCGTTGATCATGAAAATCTTACTCAAGAACAAGCAGGGGTTGAAATGGGCGTATCTAGGGGAACTATTTGGAGACTGGTGCAGAGTGCAAGGACTAAAATTCTAACTTCCATCCTTGAGGGGCAAGCCTTATACATAATTCCTCGAGAATAAGAAATAACCTATAATAATTAAATTTTTTTAAGAGAAAAAATTTAGATAATAAAGAATTATATTAGGTTATTATATTTCAAAGGAGAAAAACGCATTGAGCTCAAAATTAATTGAAGCAATAATCAATTTAGAAGAAGAAGAATCGATAAAGATAACTCAAGATAGAATAAATTCTGGGGAAGATCCTCTAAATATTTTAAACGAAATTAGAGAAGCAATGACTAAAATAGGAAAACGTTTCGAAAATAATGAATACTTTTTACCAGATTTAATGATGTCTGGAGAAATTCTTAGGCAAGTAAGTGATATTATTACACCCAAACTCAAAGAAATAAAAACAAAAGATCAAATTGGTAAAATTTTATTAGGTACAGTAGCTGGGGATATCCATGATATTGGTAAGGATATCGTAAAGTTTATGTTAGAAGCTAATGGTTTTGAAGTTCTAGATTTAGGTGTAGATGTTCCCGTAGATACCTTTGTAGAAAAAGTCAAAGAATTTAAGCCTGATATAGTGGCATTAAGTGGTTTTCTTACGATTGCATTTGATGCTATGAAAGAAACTGTTCAGAAAATCAAAGATGCGGGCTATCGAGATAAAGTAAAAATTATGGTTGGTGGAGGAACTGTTGATGAACAAGTAAAAATTTATTCGGAAGCTGATGCATTTGGGGATAGTGCCGTTGATGCAGTAAATTTTGCCAAAAAATGGATGGGTGTTAATTAATAATGGCAGAAAAATCACCCAGAAAGTTATTTAAAGAACGTAAAAAAAGGATTTTCGAAGCTATTGCTCTTAAAGAACCGGATAGAGTTCCGATTAGTCCGATGTCAACATATTGGCCTATGTTATATAAAGGAATGACACATAAGGAAGCGATGTATGATCTTGAACGCTCATCCCAAGCTATAGTAGATACTGCACTAGAATTTCAATGGGACACTGCTCCAAGCGTTATTGTTATGTACCCGGTCCGTGCATTCGATATTCTGGACTCTAAATTATGGAAGTGGCCAGGTGCTAAAAACCCAGATCAAAGGGTATCAGATAATTCACCATACCAGTTTTGCGAAGGAGAATACATGAAAGCTGATGAATATAAGGAATATTTTGAAGATCCAACTAGCTATATCATAAGAAAGGTAATTCCTAGACATTACGCGGCACTTTCAGGATTTAAGAGATTTCCTTCAAGAAATGATATGGTTAATGGTTATATGGTAATGTTAGGAGCTCCACTTACCTTTAATTCACCCGAATTTAAAGCTTCTAGCCAAGCATTAGAAGATGCATTAAAGGAAGTTCAAATCTGGTTTCAAAAAGGGATTGAATCTATGATGAAACTTCAAAGATTAGGATTTCCACCCATTTTTGCGGGAATAGCACAAGCACCTTTTGATGTTGTTAGCGAATTTCTACGAGGTATGAGAGGTAGCATGCTTGACATGTACAGAAGACCCGAAGATTTATTGAAATTAGTCGATTCTATTATTAAACCTATGATAGAAGGTGCATTGAAATTGGCAGTATTACCTGAAGCCCCGCTTGTATTCATACCCCTTCATCGCGGAGCCGATGGCTTTATGAATGATAAACAATATTCAAAATTCTATTGGCCGAGTTTAAAAGAACTTATGGTAGGATTAATAAAAGCTGGAAAGATCCCGATGCCATTTTTTGAAGGAAAATATAATACCCGTTTAAACTATATAGAAGAATTTGGAAAAGAATATCCTGGAAAAATGGTTGCATGGTTTGACCAGACTGATATTTTCAAAGCTAAGGAAATATTTGGAGATAAAATTTGTATTCGAGGAAATGTCCCAGGATCTTTAGTGGTAACTGGAACTCCACACCAAGTTGAAGAATATGTAAAGAAATGTATTGAAATCGTTGGTGAGAGTGGTGGTTATATACTAGATGGTGGAGTTAGTGGAATTCCAGATGAATCTAAACCTGAAAATGTAAAAGCAATGACTGATGCATGCATGAAATATGGAATTTATAAAAAATAATTATTTAAATTTATAAATAATTATTACTTATCAATTTTAACGAAGGGATTTAAATGAGCGATAAACCCAATCATAGGGTGAAAGGTTACCCATTTTATATACCTAAACCTGTTATAAAAAAAGATGAAAAAGAAATAGGACCTTATGAGATATTGGAAAGAAAATTTAGCCAAATTTATTCTTACATCAAAGAATGGGATACAAAAAAGCTCGAAGAACTTATACTTTATTTAATTAGGCGAATAAAAAAAATGGTAATAAAGAAAGAATTAAGTATGGAGGAGAAAGATGATGATCCTTTCGTAAGAAATTCTGATATTCCAATTTTCATTAAAGGATGGGAAGTAGAGGAGCTCGAAGAACTCATATCATTTATAATAAAGAGAATGGAAAAAACAATTAAAGATGGATATAAAAAAATAATTTCAATATATGTTAATAAAATCAAAGAAATGAAGAAAGCTGAAATGGAAAAATTGAAGGATGCTGAACGAACTCCAATAAACGATTCTTCTATTCGTTATGGTGTTTACAAACAAGATTAGTTCGGAGTTTATTGACTTTGAGTGAAAAAAAATTTAATATTTCTTTTTTAGGATTATATAATGCGGGGAAATCGTCTTTTTTACGTTCATTAAATAATACACCAAAAAATCAACAAATAGTTGGTAAGACTAGAGGTCCAAATAAAATGGAAATTGAAATTTTGGGTTTTAAATTATATTTATTCGATTTTGGGGGCTTTAAAGAGCATAGAAATAATTTTCTAGAAAAAAAAGGCAATTATATCAACACTGATTTAATTTTTTATATCGTTGATACTCAAGATAACCACACATTCGGCGATTCTGTCGAATTTTTTGGCAAAATGCTTCAAGAATTAGAAAAAAATGAAGCCAAGCCAAAAATTGTCGTGTGCCTTCATAAATGTGACCCAGAATTACTTTCAGATAAGTTTTCATTTATTTATGAAAACTTAAAATTCTTAAACAGCTTATTTAGGAACAGAAGTAAGGGATGGGAAATAACTTATTTGCAGACATCAATTTATAATTACTCGAGTCTAGTCCGAGCTTATATTAAAGGATTAATAAAAATATTTGTAGATCCTCCAATTATAATGAATACTATCTTTAAAGAATTTATGGATAAAACTGATTTCGATGGTATATGCCTTTTTGATCAAGATGGTTTAATTCTATTTGAATTGTATAATCAGACACCATATGCTAGAAAAATCATTGAAGTAATTGGTTTAAATATGGCACAAATGTCTGAAAAATTAATATCTTATAACGTTGGATTCCCTAATTCGATTCAGGTAGATATGAAGGGACAAACCTTTTTTAGAAATTTTGAATTAGAGAATGGAAATCGATATTATTTAACAATTTATTCCCGAGATATTGAAAATTTTGAAAAAATTAATAATTCTTTGCCATATTTTACCGATACTATTTCAAATGCTATGGAAGATATATTAATTATGATTTCAGATAGGTGATATGATTTGGCAGATGTTCCATTAGAAAGATGTCCAAAATGTGATAAAAAACTGATATATCTCAAAGTGAAGCGAAAAAACGATAAGGCAGAGGTAGAAGCTATCTGTCTAGAAGGTCATAAGAAATCCTTTACCACGCCGTTAGCGAAAAAACCAGCATGGGTTCGTCTCATGGCTCAAAGAATTCTATCCTGTGCTGTTTGTGGAGGGCGTGCAGTTCCAGATAGAGATACAATGAAAAAAGAAAAATATAAAGATAAATTTAAGGTTAGATGTAGAACGGGTTGTAATGATAAATATGAAAGGGAAGTAGCAAAAGGATTGGCTGATGCTATAAGGAGAATGATAGCTAAATCAAGAAAAATGGGTGTAAAACCATTTCAAAAACCTTTTCCCAAACCTGGTGTAAAACCTTATCCGCGAAGAGGTGGTAGATATCCTCGTCGAAAACCAAGTGGTATGCAGCCAAAACCTAGAATTAAATTAATTGTACCTGAAGAATGTCCAAAATGCGATGCACCTTTAAAGAAGGAACAAATAGAACAACTAAGAAAAAATGAAGTTGTTGAGTGTAAATATTGTGGTAGTGCAATCCAAGCTGAAAGAGAAGAAATTTAAAAATTACTCAATTTGGTAAATATTTTATTCATCTTTTCTATTAAAATAACGGAATTAAATTTTAAATAGTGATGTCAAATGGAGAACGTAGATAGAGTAAAATTATTTAAATTAATATTTTGCATTATAATTTGCCAATTAGCCGGTATTATTGGTTCATTTGCTACTGCACCCGCTATTTCGAACTGGTATCAATTCTTAAATAAGCCAATTTTCACACCCCCTTCATGGTTATTTGCACCAGTCTGGATCTCACTATATATTTTAATGGGAATTGCTACATATATAGTTTGGAATAAAGGTTTAGATGAGTTAAATAATAAAATAGGTTTACTTTTTTTCTCAATCCAATTGGGATTTAATACTATATGGTCAATTATCTTTTTTGGATTTAAATCAATTATCGGTGGTCTTATAGTAATTTTTGTTCTTGATATATCGGTTATAGTAACTATCATATTTTATTTCAAGGTTTCTAAAACTGCAGGAACACTTTTAATTCCTTATATTATTTGGTTATCAATAGCTACAGCCCTAAATTATTCTTTATTACTTTTGAATCCCTTGCTTTCTTAATTTTTAAAATAAACACAATAGAATTAACAATTTTTTTTTCTATTTTCTCTTTTTAATTGTAATTGAGGGCCATTCTATCCGTTCCTCCCGACATTTAGGACATTTAGATGGGATTTTTAAAGATTTAATTGTCTGCTGAAATATGAAACCGCACGCTATACAACGTGGAGGGTAAATGGTTAGAGTAACACCCTTATTTTTCAAAGTCATAGCAATACTTTTAATATCGTGAATTAAGGTTTTCTTATTAGAATATTCCATTTCTCTTAAGCTTGTTTTCAAATCGATAACTGCCCCTTCATTCATTAATAGATTAATCAACCTTTCCTTTCTTGTATTCCAAGTTTTTTTATCTTCTAAATCAGCCATTTGCGATTTTTATCCTTTTATAATGTGATGATATGTTAGATTAAATTTAAACAGCTATATATGGTAAATTAATATTATTAATTGTTTAGAACAGTTTATTTAAATCTGTGATTTGATTTGTTCGATCCTCCTTTAGAAATTTGTCCAAAATGCAATGAAAAATTAGTATATATTAGGAGTAGACAGAAAAAAGATGAAATAGATGTCGATGCAATTTGTCTTAATGGACATAAGACAACTTTCACTATATCGAACAAAAAAAGAACAGCTCATAAAGATTTAATAAGGGAAAGGATTTTTTCTTGTGCAATTTGTGGAGGACCGGCTTTTCCAGACTATAAAGGTTCTTTTAAGAAAGAGTTTAATAAGACTAGTTTTAAGGTTAAATGTAAATCTGGATGTAACGATAATTATTTAAGGGAATATGAGAAGGAATTACCCAAAGAATGCCCTAGATGTGGTACTCCATTAACAGAAGAAAAGCTTGAAAAACTGAGAACTCAAGCAATACTTGATTGTTCGAAATGTGGTTTATGGGCAATGTTCTCCTATTAACCTATTTCGATTATAACTTAGTTTTTTTTATAAAAATTAGAAAGTTAGTCATTATTAAGTAGATAATTGAAATTGCATTATTAATAACAAAAAGTGATATGAATGCCAAAGGATATGAATGGAAAAATCTGCCTTATTACGGGTGCTAATTCAGGAATAGGAAAAGTCACAGCTCTAGAATTAGCTAAATTAGGTGCAAAAGTTGTTATGTTTTGTCGTAATTCAAAAAGAGGAGAAGATGCATTAGCTGAAATTAAACAAAAATCTGGAAATGCTTCTGTAGATTTAATGATTGCTGATCTTGCATCTCTAGATTCAGTTCGTCGTTTTGCAGCCGATTTTAAGGCAAAATACAATAAATTACATGTATTAATTAACAATGCCGGAATTCATTATCCCGAACGTAAATTGACTATTGATGGATATGAAGCAATGTTTGCTGTAAATCATTTAGGCCATTTTTTATTGACTTTGTTGTTACTTGATATGATAAAAGCCAGTGCTCCTGCTAGAATCATTAATGTAAGTTCTGAAGCTCATGTCTTTAGTAAAATAGACTTTGATGACTTGAATCTGGATAAAAAATTCAATGAATTTCAAGCATATGGTCGATCAAAATTAGCAAATATCTATTTTACATACGAACTGGCTGAGAGGCTAGCAGGAACAGGAGTTACAGTTAATTGTCTTCATCCTGGCATGGTGAAAACAAATTTCCAAAGATACTCAAAAATGGTTCAAGATGCTATCAAGAAAGCCCCTCCCGGTCTACTGATAAGTCCTGAAGAAGGAGCTAAGACTACAATATACTTGGCAACATCAACAGAAGTCGAAAATGTTACCGGAAGATATTTTGAAAATTTAAAGGCTAAAAAATCGTCAAGAAGGTCTTATGAGAGAGAGATACAAAAAAAATTATGGGAAATTAGTGAAAAACTTACTGGTTTGGCATAGTTAAGATAATTGAATCTCTTTTAATCTTCCTTAAATTAAAAAAATCGATAAGTACAATAGAAACTATTTTTATTATTTTTTAGGAGTTTAGATAATGGGTGCTGTACGAAAAATTAAACACATTTCGAAAAGTATTCCAACCATTGAAGGTGCAGGAGTTCATTTAAAGCGAGCTTTTGGTTTTAATGAAAGTCCTTCCTTGGATCCATTTTTATTGTTAGATGATTTTCACTCTGATAATCCTAAATACTATTTAGCGGGATTCCCATGGCATCCTCATCGAGGCATTGAGACGATTACTTATATGCTCCATGGTGAAGTTGAACATGGAGATAGTTTAGGTAATGGTGGTGTCATTAGGTCTGGAGATGTTCAGTGGATGACTGCGGGATCTGGAATCATTCATCAAGAGATGCCCAAGTCAAATCATAAAGATAGTTTGTTATGGGGTTTTCAATTATGGGCAAATCTTCCTGCCTCACAAAAGATGATGGATCCCCGCTATCGAGATGTTAAAAGAGAGCAAATTCCAGAAGTTAATTTGAATAATGATGTGAAGGTGAGAATCATATGTGGAGAAATTAATGGAACGAAAGGACCTGTCAAGGATATTGTTATTGATCCAGAGTATTTAGATATAACAATTCAACCAAATTCAGAATTTATACATCCAGTTAAGATTGGGCATACTATCTTCGCTTATGTTATTGAAGGAAAAGGATATTTTGATCAAAATCAAAATAAATTAATTGATGCAGAAAATCTGGTTATATTCGAAAATGGTGATGAAGTAAGAATTAAAACTATTGATGATAATGTTCGTTTTTTATTAATTTCGGGCAAACCTATTGGTGAACCAGTCGCTTGGTATGGACCTATTGTTATGAATACACAAGAAGAGCTAAGAATAGCCTTTGAGGAATATCGTAATGGATCATTTATTAAACATAAAAAGAGTATTTTTCAGACTGAAGGAGCTTCTTATTATAAAAAATAAGTGAAAAAATAAAACTAAAAGCCTTACTTTTTATTTTTTATTAATCTTTAAAATAAGGGCAATTATTTTTCAAACATTCTTTATTTAATTCATTAAATTCGCATTTATGTTCTTTATTTATATCTAAAACCACATCAAAGTTCTCTTTTAAGAATTCAACAGCTTCTTTTATCGCTAAAAAAGAATCCCTTTTACAGCATCTTGGGCCTCCATGCTCTGCTATTGTTTGTAAACTTTTAGTAGTCATCATAATACTTTGCTTCCATTCTTTAACTTTCAAAGGTGTTGAACCTGTTATTAAACTAATAAATATGCCTGTTCCAATCCCTGCTCCACAAGCGCCCCAAAAGCCGCAAAAACCACCCAAGACTTGTTTAGCTCTTCTGCTTGCCTCAACTATCTTTTTTTTCTTCTCTTCGTAATCCCCTCTCTTATTATAGTACGCTGCGAGAAGAACTGCGGGAACCATAAAATGATGCTCTGGACCATGCATCTTTACTTGTGGGTTTCTCATTAAGATACATGCCATTTCTAGGGGGTCTTCCAGTTTAGTATTAAAACAGAATTCTTTAATTAAATCATAGGCTGATAAACTATGGCAATGATCACAAATATAATGTCCATTTACACATTTAGTGTTTGATTCATATATATTTTTGCAATAAGAACATTCCATTTCTTCAGATTCATTAAGATATGTTAATACGTCTCCACAAACAAGACAATTTACTTTATGATTTGTAATTTCTTCTTCCATTATTCACCACTAAATTACGTAATAATCAAAAAAAAAAGATAGGTTATTTAATAAGGAATGTAAACGCTTGAGGAGCGTATGCTATAATTCCTCCTAAAATAAATCCAAGAATTGCCGGTCCTGCGTCTTTAAATGCAATTGACAAAGAATGAAGTATTAATATAAGTGACCAAATAGTAAAAACTGCTGTTACAATGCCTACTGGGATTGCCATTTCAGGAATTATCCCTAAAAGTGAAAAAGCGTTTACAATTACTAATGGAAAATTTGAGTATCCAGTTGCTCTAAAAGTATGCAAAATAGAATTTGCTTCTCCACCAACTGCATTACCTATCAAGTAAGTGAAAATCCACCATAGAATCGGGGTTGTTACTCGAAAAATTGCTTCTAATGCGATTCTTAAAGTGCTGTAAATCCCAAAGAATACAGGAGCCCATATAGCATAAGTTTTATCTGAAACTAACAAGTAACTTAAGACACCTAAGCCAATTGATAATATAAAATATATAGCTGCCATTAAAGTTGATCCTTCGTCATCTATGATTTGTTCAAGATTCTCTTTTTTATTACGCATAAAATTTTTTAATTTATTCAATTCCTCACTCATCAAAATCACTTTATTTAGTAGATTATTTTTTCAAATATTTTTATCTTATAAAAGCATTTCTTTAATCTAAATAAAATATTACATTTCCTAAAAATATTGGATTAATCCTATCTTTTATCGAATATTTGCATTAAATAATTATTAAATTAAAAATAATTACTTTTTTAGTAACATATAAAAAAAATAAATAAAAAATTAATTGGTATATTAGTAAAGAAATAAATTAACTCTTCTTTTAAAAAGTAGGGAATTGTTTATTTAATTCAATATTCATTTTTCGAATAATATTATTTGCTTCCAAAATTTCTAAATCTAATACTGTTGTCTTATTTGAAGTTTTTGAAATTCCTTTTGTAATAGTGCTAGAAATTTGACATTCGATACAACCATTAAAACCATTTTCAAAAAATTTCATATATTCTGTAATAATGTTTTCTCCTGTAAATAAAGAAATTATATTTGAATTTTGATTTAAAACATATAAATATTCAGTTCCTTTGTATTCGAGTGCGACAATCTTACTATTATTTCTTTTTAAATTATGTAAAATCTTAATTGTTTCTCGCCCTTAAAAATGAATCTTAAAAGGTTATCGTTTTTTCATTATATGCGACTGCTTCGACAATCTCATGCATTCCAACAATTTTACAACCTTCTGCTAAGTCTTCTTGTATAACTCCTCTAGCCTGGCAACAAACCCCGCATACTATTACTTTAAGACCTTCGGATATCGCGTTTTCTAAATATTCAAGATGATTTGGATATTCTGCAGGATTTTGAGCTTTCTTAGCAACGAAAATACCGTCTTGAAGCAAAACCATAGTTACATCATGACCATCCACAATTGCGGTTAATGCAAATCTAAGAGCAGTATAGGGTTTTTCGCGTCCATATGGGGATTCGTAATTGATCACACACATTTTGACCATTTTTTAACACCTTAAAAAATGAAAGAAAGTGAAAATTTAAAAATATCAGAAAAAATTATTATATATATAAGAAAAAGTTATGAAGTCGTTAAAATGAAGTTAAATTTAGATTTCTTAAAGACTTTTACTAAAATAGCAGAAATTGGTAGCTTTTCCAAAACAGCAGCTAAATTAGGTATTACTCAAAGTGCGATTAGCCAACAAATGGATAGTTTAGAAACTTTTTTTGGTGCTAAGTTATTTAACAGAACTATTAAAGGTGTTGAACTAACAGAAGAAGGAAAAATTTTGTTGAAAAAAAGTAAAATTATTCTAGATAATATTGAATTGGCGAAAAATGAGATTGTAAAATCACTTAAAGAAATCAAAGGTACATTAAGAATTTCTGCCAGTACAATTCCAGGACAGCATCTTCTACCTAAATATATTACGAAATTTAAAGAATTAAATCCAAATGTGAATTTTAAAATTGAAGTTAATGATTCTGCAATAAGTTTATCAAAATTATTAGAGGATCAAGCGGATCTTGCCGCTGTTGGGAGCTTAATGGGATATGATATTAATAAATTCGATACAATAACATTAACAGAAGAAGAATTATGTTTTGTAGTTTCAAAAAATCACCCACTTGCAAAAAAAGATACTTTATCTGCCGAGGATATTAAAAATCAAACGTTTATTTTAAGAGAATCGACCTCTGGCACAAGAAAAGAAAGTGAAAAGCTTTTAAAAGATCTTGGAATTTCTCTTGATGATTTAAATATTTCGTTTGAATTAACAACAACTGAATCTATATTGACCGCAGTTTCAGAGGGGACTGGTATAAGTCTAATTTCTTCTATTGCAGCATCGAAATCAGAAGCTGCAGGATTAATTAAATGTCTAAGTTTACCAGAAAAAGTTACATCTAAAAGAAAATTATATTTAGTTAAATTAAAAGGAGAAAAATTTGAGAAATACTTAATTAATTCATTCTGGAAATTTGTAAAAGAGTTTTAAAGTTATTTTATATATTTCATTATCTCTTCTTCGTCTAAATCAAAGCTAAGCCCCGGTCCATCTGGAATTTTAACATAACCCTCTGAATCTAACTGATAGGAACCCGCTTTACTAAAAAGTATGAAATCTGGATAAAATCCATATTCAAAATATGGGCAATTTGGAAGACTTCCAATTATTTGTAGATTGGCTGCTTGAACTAACCCTGTTCCAAATACATGAGGTATACACAGTTTTCCATATGCTTCAGCAAGACTCCCAATTTTTTTTACGATTGATATTCCTCCCGACCTTGTTGCATCGGGTTGGATAATGTCATATGCTCCTTTTTGTAATAATGTTTGAAATTCATGAACTCCAAAATTATTTTCTCCTCCTGCTATAGAAATGTCCACTTGAGACCTTAATTCGGTTAAGTTATCAATTTCATCACTAAAGACCGGTTCTTCTAACCATTTAAAATGATCATGACTTTCTAATATTCGAGCTAATTTTAGGGTAGTTTTTAAGTCATAACCCGAGTTTACATCAACCATAACTTCTAATTCACTTGGAGAAAAGTTATCAGTTAATGCATTTATAACCACTTTGTCTTTATCTAAACCTTGTCCAAGTCTTATTTTAATAGCTTTAAAATTTCGTTCATCTAATGCAGTTTTTGTCATTTTTACTGTCTCATCAGGCTTCATCCAATAGGGCATGGAAGCATAAGCCTTTATTTTTCTTTGATATGTTCCAATTATTTGATGAACTGGTTTTCCTAAATCCTTACCTATAATATCCCATAATGCACAATTAACTAAAGAAATACCTATTGGATTTCCAATCAAGATTCGATAAGTATAATTGATTAAATCTTGAGTTATCGCCTCAATATCATAAGGATCACGTTTTAGAATTAATTTTTTCCATCGTCGAATGAAAATTGCACAAGCTTCATCTGAATTCACAAAATGTCCAGCTGCAACTCCTTCTATACCTTCATCAGTTTTTAATCTTAATAAAGTACCTGTGATTTTGAATTTAGGCATTGCACCTATTTTAATTTTTACTGGTAATTCAAACCAATTTGACTCAATTTCTTTAATCTGCATAATATCACTTTTAAATATCTAAAAAATTCCTATTCAAATGAAATTAGTAATTTCTAATTGATAATTTAATAAAAAAAAGAAAAATTTGAGTTTTAACTTTTTTTCTCTTCTATTGCCTCTTTCTTTGCTTGATGTTTTCCGAGCTGATAAATTGTGTATGCCAAAGTAGCCATTAAATATAAGGAAACACCATAAGGATGGTCCACACCAGGAATGAAATGGATAAATTTCATTAGAACAAAAATGGCGAAGATTCCTGTTGCAAATAACATCAATAAAAAGCCAATACCGTCAATCAGATAATAATGTAATTGTGTTAACCCTGTGAATGTCCCGGCTATATCAAATATTGGCCATGCTAGTAATCGTATAAAAAACTTAGCAATATTTAATTTATTTAACTCCATGTATTTATCTTCCGGATGTTTTTTAAGTCTCCAAAGATGGAATACTCCCCAACCTGCGAATAAAGGGATAAAAGCCATTACAAGTATATAAATATTCTTTCTAATAACATAATTAGTTTCCATCATATCTATTGTGCTTAGACCTGCAGATCCATTTACAGGAGTATAAAACCATCCAGTAAATAAAAGTCCACAAGTTACATCATGATACATTTTTCCCAATACATGTGATCCAGTTTCATTAAAAGCATAATAATTCCAAGAAAATTCAGGTCCTGCGAATTCATGGTAATATACCTCTACTAGACCGAGACCTATAAAGTCTCCCTCTAAACCAGTATAGTCTGGAGAAAAAATCATGCCTCCTAATTCATCACCAAGCATCATTTGAACTGTAGATCGTGCAGAAGGTGGGTCAAAATAAAATATTAATGGTGGTTTTATTTCTTCATTCTCAAGATCAAGTATTACTCCAGTATCTGTTGAAACGGTATATATTGTAATATTTGTATAACCTGTAACAACTGCCGCTATACCTATTGGTCCTGCCCCTGCTGTGTAAATTTCAACTATTGTTAAAGAAAAATCATTTCCATTTAATTGTGCCGCAAGTGGACCGGTCACAAGATATTTTGCAGTATAAGGGTTTTCATAGAAATCATCATATACTAAATATTCTCCTGCCAAAGATGCAATCGCTACACCAGCTACAACACAAATCATGCCGATTGCCAGTATTAGTAAATCTTGTCTCAATGTTTTGTTATTATGGATAGTTTTTAATGTTTCCATAATAAATACCCCATAAAAATACCTTTGAAAAAATTTTTTCAAATTATATAAATTGTAATTCATTCTGTTTAAAAATTAATAGTTATTACTTGGAGGAATCAACAATAAAAGTTAAAGAATTAGGTGTAGCGTATTATGGAAATGTCTATCTAGACCACGCACGCCAAGATTTTAAAGAAATGCAAGAGCATGGGTGCAATTGTGGTTATTAGCCTTTTTAATTCCTGCGAATAGAGAGGACGAATTGAAAGAAGCAACTAAAATTATGGCCAAGACTAATGTTGATAGTATTTTTGCATGGTGTTATAGAGGTGGGCTTGGAACCTTAATAAAATCAGATAATCCAGAATTAGTTTGGAAGATAGTTGGAGAGGTTTTTAATAAGATAAAAGAAAATGTTAATAAATTTTAAAATAAAAAAATAAAGAAATTAAGTTTTAATCTGATTTATCAGTTTTATCTTTCAATGGAAGGTGTGAATTAGGTCCTTTTTTACTCATCTTACCTTTAGGCTCTTTTTTAATCTTCTTGGTTTCACTTTTTGTTCCTCTTTTAGTTATCATTATTCCCGCAATTAGAGAAGCTGCAGCTACAACCCCTAATATTACCAAACCAATTGGCGACATTAATGATTTTAAAATATTATCGTCTGTTGATGTCCCCGGTAAAGGCAAAATAAACTCTTCTGGTCCAGGTTCTGGTGCAATAACTACATATTGATAAGGTCCCGCGGTATAATCGTTATCGTATGTATCATTAACCCAGATCGAGTAAGCTATTCGTGTCCCAATAGGAGAAACCGGAATAGTAAAGTTCCAATAACCATCTAGAATAGTCCCCGATAGTAGATCCATTGTATAATAAGTCGGGGTTCCAGTGTGATTTGAATTAATTAAAACCGTATCTACTCCCAGATTATCAGTAATATGAACAGTGATATTAACTACTTCTAGCTGATTAGGAGTAGTTGGGTCTCTTGAAACTGATATTATATTGGGATCTTCAGAGTCGCTGACTGTATATTGGTATGGTCCATCAGAGTCTTGATTATTAGTTGTATCATTTACCCAGATCGAATAAGTTATTGTAATTCCTGCGGAATAAACCGGTATAGTAAAGTTCCAATAACCATCTAGAATAGTCCCCGATAGTAGATTCAATGTATAATTGGTTTGTGTTCCAGTATGATTTGAATTAAATAAAACCGTATCTACACCTAGATTATCAGTAATGTGAACAGTGATATTAACTGTATCTAGCTGATTAGGACTGGTGGGATCTCTTGAAACCAGAAGTATATTGGGATCTTCGGAATCACTAATTGTATATTGGTATGGTCCATCGGTGTCTTGGTTGTTAGTTGTATCATTTACCCAGATCGAATAATTTATTGTAATTCCTGCAGGATAAGCTGGTATAGTATAGTTCCAATAACCATCTTGAGCCGTCCCTGAGAGTGGGTCCATGGTATAATTTGTTTGCGTTCCATTATGATTTGAATTAATTAAAACCGTATCTACACCTAGATTATCAGTAATGTGGACAGTGATATTAACTGTATCTAGCTGATTAGGGCTGGTGGGATCTCTTGAAACTAGAAGTATATTGGGATCTTCAGAATCACTAATTGTATATTGGTATAATCCATCGGTGTCTTGGTTGTTAGTTGTATCATTAACCCAAATCGAATAATTTATTGTAATCCCTGCAGGGTAAGCTGGTATAGTATAATTCCAATAACCATCTTGAGCAGTCCCTGAAAGTGGGTCCATGGTATAATTTGTTGGCGTTCCAGTATAATTTGTATTAATTAAAACCGTATCTACTGCCATGTTATCAGTAATATGTACGGTAATATTTACTATATCCGACTGATTAGGGGTAATAGGATCTCGTGAAACTAAAATTATATTTGGATCTTCCGCATCACTAATTATATATTGATATGGTCCATCAGTTGCATTATTATTGCTAGTATCATTGACCCAGATCGAGTACATTATTGTGGTTCCAGCGGGATAAGATGGAATAGTATAGTTCCAATAACCATCTCGAGTAGTACCAGATAGGTGATCCATTGTATAATTAATTGGTGTTCCAGTATGATTTGAATTAATTAAAACGATATCTACTCCTCTGTTCTCAGTAATATGCACAGTTACACTTACTGTATCCAAATTACTAGGGTTAGTTGGATTCCTTGAAGTTAGTATTATATTTGGATCTATCTTATCAATAGGCCACTCAAAGCAAGAATACATTATTTCTGCATCTATTCCCCATTCACCGTCCGTATTATCATACCATACTACTGATATGTTTCCTTTATTGTCTGTAGCTATTTGAGGATTGAGGCTACCACCATCATTCCAAAGTGTATAATCTTCTGAAACTACTGACACATTAGACCAACCAGACGTAGAGGTATAATTTATATAAAAAATTTCATCATCAATTCCCCATTCACCATCTGTCATATCATACCAAACTACGTATAAAGTTCCACTATTATCCGCTGCTATGTCAGGTGCTAAACTCAAATCAGTATTCCAATGTGTATAATCATCTGAAACTACCGTTGCATTAGACCATCCAGAGGAGGTATAATTTGTATACATTACTTCTCTATCAGTTCCCCATTCACCATTTGTCGAATCTTCCCAAACAACATGAATACTACCATTAATATCCGTATCGATACTGGGATATTCGCTACCACCAGTATTCCACCCGAATAAATCTGAAATCGCAGTAACATTCGACCAACCTGCTCCTGTATTATTTACATACAAAATTTCATTATCAGAACCCCATTCACCATTTGTTTGATCCCACCAAACAACATGTTGGTATCCATTATTATCAACAGCAATTTGAGGGTTATTACTTCCACCATCATTCCATCCAGTATAATCGTCTGAAATTACAGTTGCATTAGACCAACCTGAAGCAGTATAATTTACATACATTACTTCCAAATCCGTCCCCCATTCACCAGCCGTAAGATCCTGCCAGACCACATGAATAGTCCCAGTATTTTCATCTATAGCGATGCTTGGAGCACCACTAACACCATCATTCCATCCGTAAATATCTGAAATAACAGTTACATTAGACCAGCCAGCCCCTGTATTATTAACATACATTACTTCATAATCAGTACCCCATTCCCCATCTGTCCCATCCCACCAGACAACGTGTAAATTTCCATTGTTGTCTATTGCGATGCTTGGATCACTACTAGGACCATCATTCCAGTTAGTGTAATCGTCTGAAATTACAGTTGCATTGGACCAGCCAGTAGCAGTTAAATTTGCATACATTATTTCTCTGTCAGTTCCCCATTCGCCATTTGTATCATCATGCCAGACTACATGTACTACTCCATTATTATCCATAGCTATATCAGGATTATAACTATGATCATCATTCCATCCCATATAAAATGGATGATCTGAAACTGCGGTTACATTCGACCAACCTGATCCTTTGTAAACATGTAATATATCTGTATCGGTTACTCCACCTCCCCATATACCGGCTGTATTATCATCCCAGACAACATGAACATTTCCAGTATTATTGTCTATTGTTATACTTGGATTATTACTAGAACCATCATTCCATCCAGTCTGATTATCAGAAATTACTGTTGCATTAGACCATCCTGAAGCTGTATAATTTGTATACATTATCTCCTGATCAGTTCCCCATTCACCATCTGTATCATCTGCCCATACCACATGTAAAATGTCATTATTATCTATTGCAATATCACCAGCAACACTGGCTCCGTCATTCCATCCTGTTATATCATCCGAAATCACTGTAGCATTAGACCAACCTGATACGGTAAAGTTAACATAAAATATTTCCCAATCTGCTATTGTCTGGTCTTCCCAAATCACATGTATCACAGAATTATTATCAGTTACAATCTTGGGATATAAACTTTCTAAATCATTCCATCCATATACATCTGAAATTACTATAGTATTGGATACACCAGATGCAGAATAATTTGCATACATGATCTCAGGATCTGATAAACCTCCACCCCAAGCTCCTGTCGTCCAATCATGCCAAACCACATGCACTATTCCATTTTTATCAACAGCGATATCAGGATATTCACTATGACCATCATTCCAATTTGTAATATCATCTGAGATTAAAGTTACATTAGTCCAACCAGTTCCTGTATTATTAACATACATTATTTCTTCATCAGTTCCCCATTCACCATCTGTATCTTCGGTCCAGACTACATGTATATTTCCATTAGTATCAGTTGCAATACTAGGTGCATAACTACCACCATTATTCCATCCAGTAATATCATCTGATATTACTGTTGCGTTAGACCAACCAGAAGCCGTATAGTTAGCATACATGATTTCTCTATCAGTTCCCCATTCCCCATTTGTGTCATCATCCCAAACTACATGGATATTTCCATCATTATCTGTAGCTATTCGAGGATTAACACTCCAACCATCGTTCCAACCGAAAAGATCCGAAATTACTGTTATATTGGACCAGCCAGAAGATGTAAAGTTTGCATACATTATTTCTCTGTCAGTTCCCCATTCGCCATCTGTATCATCAGTCCAAACTACGTGAATATTTCCATCTTTATCAACAACTATATCAGAGTCCCAACTAAGATCCCTGTTCCAGTACATGGTCCTTTTAGTGTCTGTGATAACTGTAGCATTTGACCAATTAGAATCATTCAAATTCATAGTATTTAAATTAAAACCATTGTTGTTAACTATTGGAAACGGTACATTTATAGTAAGTCTATGTGGAATTGTACTTAATATTGTAAGTAACAGAAATTGAGATAAAATTAGACTTAAGATCAATCTTTTTTTGGTTTTTTTAATCTTAAAAATCTCCTAATATGTCTATATGTCTAAAAATCCGTTGATTTTGGATATAAAATAATAGAATTTTTTAATAACTTAGTTTTTAAATTTTATAATATCCTAGAAAAAGTTAAAATATTTAAAGGTATTCATCTATTATCCTCACTCTTGTAATCTATAAGGTTGATAAGCTCATTTTTACATTAAATAAGGTTGTTAAGTAATTAACTTACCACAATAAGAATTTTCAATCATAATAATTAATGGTTTAAAATGAATTGATAGGATATAAAAACAGGTTATAGATTTCAAGTAATTTGTAGAGAAAAAAATAAATTATAAAAATTGGGTTCTAATGTCATTTATCGGATCTATCTGTCCATGGGAAAGTTGATTGAGGTCCTTCCTTGCTTATCTCGTCTTTATGCTAGCCGTCTTGATTAGTCCCTGTGAGTAAAGTCATTTTCATTGAATATTAACCTTAAGAATTGGTTAATTTATTTTCAAATCGGATATTTTGAAGAAAAAATTATTAAAAAAACATTTATTTTAAGACAAATTACGTATATTATCACTGATAAAATTGAGAGATTATTGGATTGGAATCAAATTGGAAATATTTTAGAACTGTTTTTTTCTTAATTATTGTAAGTTGGTCAATTACTGCACTATTGGGACCAATGGTTAGGGAAATTGCTGTTGATCTACGTGTGGAAAGCGAGGCACAAATCGGTTTTATAACTTCAATCTTCCTTATTATTGCTAGTTTATTATCTTTCGTATGGGCTTTCCTAGAAGATCGATACTCAAGAAAATCTCTATTAATTTCTGCTGGTTCGTTGAATTTTATTGCAATATTATTAATTAGTTTAACAAATACATATTTTGATTTATTTTTATTTCATGTGGTTGCAGCCATAGGGTATGCCGCAATCTTTCCAATCGGATGTAGCATGACTATGGATTATATCATTCCAGAGGAGCGTGCTAAAGCATTTTCGCTTCTTAGTATAGCAAGAACTATAGGAATTGGGTTATCTTATATTTTATCAGGAATATTAGTGGATGTAAGTTGGAAGCTACCCTTCCTAATTATTTCAATTTTAGGTTTTGTAAATATTATTTTTCTCTTTAAAATAAAGGATCCGAAAAAGGGGAGTAGAGAAAAAGCATTATCCCATATTCTATCAGAAAGACTGATATATAATTATCATATTAATAGAGAAGATATCAAGGTACTTGTTAAAAATAAAGCATCATTATTAATTTTTCTATTCAATTTCTTTCTAGTTTTAGCATCCGGAAGTATATATTATTATTTAATTACAATGCTAAAATCTGATCATAATTTTTCTTCCATCGCTGCTACTCTATTTGTGGTAGCGACTTATAGTGATGGAATGGTCGGGAACTTGCTTTGGGGGAAAAGAGCCGATAAAAAGTTTACTGAGAGACTCGAAGGAAAAGCGCATGTTTTATTAGAATCATTAATTTTAGGTCCACCTTTTCTAATTATTGCTTATTCATTAGTTTTTTCAGTTGATCAAATTGAATTGGTTATTATTTTCGCAATTATAATTGCTATTGGAGTATTTCTTGTATCAGGTTTAATTTCCATCTCGAATTCAATATTAGGAGATAACAATCCCCCAGAGTTAAGAGCAACAGCCTTTTCGATGAATAATTTCTCACAAACTATTGGGCGAAGTATTGGAATCGTACTAATAGGTTTGTTCTTCAATATGTTCGGAGGAACTGTTTATTTGGGATTTGGAAATTTTGTCAATCTATTTGGAGAGGGTTATCGATGGGGTTTTATTATTATGAGTTTATTGTACTTTCTTGGTTTTATTTTTATTATTCCATTGAAGAAAATCTTACCAGATGAAATAAATAAATTAAATAATATATTAAAAGAACGAGCAAAAAAAATAGATAAAAAATCTAAATCAAATAACAAGTAAAATTCCCATTTTTCCTATTCTTTAAAATAAATATTGAAATTTTTTCTTTAACTATTTTTAATGTCTTTAATTTATATTTAAATAACCAATTCCTTAAAAACAACCTTTAAATATTAGTTTATAGTAATTTAATAACGTTTGAAAAAAATCAAACGACATTTTTTTAATTAATAGTTGATGAAAAAATGGATAAAAAAAGAGGAAAAGCAAATGAAAATTAAAAATTATTTATTTTTTACTATTATTCTAATTTCTTGTGTAGCACTTTCAAGTACACTACTCGATTCCCAAGTAACAATTCCAATTGAGACTATTTCAACGATTAAAAAGCAAAATAAATTATTGGATATAAATGCGATACTTGATAATATTACAGGAGAATGTAATGCAAGAATTTCTAATCTCTATCATTATGAGAATACCACATTTTCCCAATTCAATAATACAGATAATTTTACTGTAACTTATCCAGCAAATGGATCTTATCCGACAATAGATTTTGGTAATTTGACTCTTTCAAAATTATCCTTATTAACTATAGCAATGACTGATACTTTTGTGGAGAAACCAGTAGCTAATAACAGTTCAAGGGCAAAAAATGGAACTGAATTTTATAATGCATATCAACTTGCCCAAAATTTTTCTATTAATGAAACATCTCAAGTAAGCAATTTCCATTTATATGTAAAATATCGAAATCTTGGAGCAGTCCTTCCTGGTATAGCTGGAATTGTGTTTGCTAATATTTATAGAGAAGAAGATTTTAATGGAACTGATTTTGAAGGTGACCCAGTAAATACATATGAGTTATACGGAGGTCTAGCCGATGGTGGAGGGGCGTGGCTCGAAGGTTGGCTACCAATCGAATTCAACAGTCTATTAGTAAAAGGTAATTATTTTCTAGTAACCTATGTTCAAAGTTTGAGTATAATTCTTAGCCCTAATAATAACAGTTGGCAAATTCAAAATTATTCAATCCCCTTTCAAGATAAAGGAGTAAGTATGTTTCAAAATGGTACTGGACATTGGAATAATATTTCGGAAGATGGGAATGCAGATTTTTTACTAACATTAGAAATTGCTCCATATATTGATCCGAGAAAATGGAATTTAACTTGTTATGTAGATAATCAAAAACTAGATCTTATTCATTATGAAGAGCCAAATCCCCGTTTTCTAAAATTTCCTTGGACAAGTTACGTCGATTATTATCTTCCTTCTATTCCAAACCAAGATATTAATGTGACTTTTACAACAAACCAAACTTTAGGTTGGGTAGTAGTTGGTGCTACATATAGATATATAAATTCTGTAGAAGCTAATGGAACTTTTATAGCTAATTTGAAAAGCCGTAAGTGGGTTATAAATTATACTTCAGTAAATTCGACTGCTGAAGTATTTCCAATATTTACTTTCCCCTCTGATTGGACAATCAACAAATTCTATAATAGATTTTATCAGGAAATTATAGAATATGGGATTATGTATTCGAGTATTTATAATGAAACACTTAATGGTCTTTATTATCCTGAAACAGGGGATGGGGAGACAACATTTAACTTTTCGGCAATATTTACTTCCCATAATTATGTAAGTAGTATTAACCCCCAGCTCCGTTCTGGAGTTAACTTTAAGAACCAATTCAATTTTAAAGAAGGAGATACAATAAGATTACAAGCTATAATACAAGATTCTATAGAAAATCCCGCCTCGGGTGGAAATTGCAGTTTTTATATATTTAATCCCTCAAATAATTCAATATATTTTGAAAATACAACTGCAATTAATGGTATAGCCAACTCGAATAATATATCAACTTCTGGTTGGGATATAGGCGATTATGTTATTGTAACTACATGGACAAATGGGTCTGAAATAGGCTTTAGCTCATTTACATTTTCACTACAAGAGGAAAAAGTACCTTTAATTCCACCCCTTTTCGCAACACCAGAACCTATATGGTTGTATATTATTACTACTGCTTTAGTTGTGTCAATGGTAATGGTGGGAGGTCTAATAGTAAGACGTAAATTACAAGAGAGAAATTGGGAAAAATCTCTTCTACACTTATTCATAATGGCAAAGGATGGGAGATCGATGTATAATTATCCATTTGGGCTTGTAACTAAAGATCCAACTTTAATTTCTGGTATGCTAACCGCTATGACAAGTTTTGTGAAAGAAACTGTCGGAAGTAAAAAACAATTAAGAACAATTGATCAACAAGATAAAAAAGTTATACTTGGGCATGGGGCTGTATCCACCGTAGCTGTGTTTGCTGAAAAGGATATATCTATTATCCATAATAAAACTGATGAGTTTCTAGAAGCATTTGAAAGAACGTATGGCTTCAAGATAGAACACTGGGATGGATCAACTGAGGTGTTTAAAGGAGTAAATAAATTAGTGGAGAAATATTTTCCAGTTTCTGTTGAATCCAAAATTATCCAAGGCGTAAGTAGAGAGTTACTTGAATTGAAAGAACGTATAATGTCTACTAATGATCCTAATGAAATTCTTTCTTTACTACAAGAATTCGCAAGCTTAGCTGAAAGATACCAAGATGTCATAAGAGAACATTTTAATAAAGAATATGGAGAAATTTTAAAAATTGCTAATAAAAAAATTCAAAATCAGTAATGTTCCATATTTCTTTATGGGGTAAAAATTATGAGAAGAAAAAAAACCGTTTTTTGCTTTATATTATCAATATTTTTTGTTATTTGTTTCAATTCATTATTGATTTCACAAACTATTGACTTATCTAAATTTGTTCGAATATCTGATAACCCTAATCAATTTTTAAAAATTAGCGCAATTCTCAATAACATTACAGGCAATTGCACTTCAGAAATCTATAATTTACATGGTTTTGAAAATAATTCAATAGAAGGGTTCAACAATCCTATGAATTATACAAAAATGGTACCAGCTAATATAACGTTACCTAATTTTAACCATAGTTTAACTACTTCAAAATTTGAGTTTACTATAACCGCTATGACAGATCCTTTTACAACTTATAGCATAGCAAACGATACCTCAAATGCCATGAATGCAACTGATGAAAATAATGCATACATGCTTGCTCAAAACTTTTCTATAGTTGAGCCTTCTCATATTGATTATATCTATCTATATCTAAATTATACAAGTTGGCTCCCTATAATTTGGGCTGGAATTGTAACTGTGTATATTTATAAAAGTGATCTGATTACCCCTGTTAATGAATATGGTATGTCAATTTTCTTACCAAATAGTGGAGGTTTTGGAAATTGGACCGCAGAATGGTTCAATGTTAGATTTAACAATATCTTACCAATAGGAAACTATTATTTAGTAATGTATACATCAAGTACAAGTATTAGGGCACCAAATAATAATAGCTGGCAAATTCAAAATTATACAAACCCAGATGATGATAAAGGGGCAACCTTAACAAAATATGGCAATGGTTCATGGATCCCAATTGAAAATGATGGTCATGCGGATTTCTTATTAATGATGAATAAATCTACATATGTTAGTCCTTATGATGTTAATCTATCTATTTATGTTAATAATGATAAATTAAATTTAAATCATTATTATGAAGAAAATCCAACCTTTCTCAGATTTCCTTGGATAAGTAATGGGATATACTACATCCCTGCTGTTCCTACTAGTGATATCAACATAACAATTACGGTTGATCAAATTTTAGGATGGGGAGCAGTTATTACTACTACTAGATATGTCAAATTCTTACCAGCAGCCGGGAATTTTACAGCTTCGTTGGATAGTAGAAAGTGGTCTGTAAATTACACATCAATAAATTCTACTACTGCATTCCTTCCAGTATTTATCTTTCCTATAGACTGGTCTATTGATAAATTTTATAATAGATTTGGTCAGGAAGTAATAGAATATGGGATAATGTACTCGAAAGTTTATAATAAAACTTATAACGGTATTTATTATCCAGAAACTGGAGATGGCGAAACTACATATAATTTTAGTGCCGAATTCACTTCTCTCAATTATGTAAGTAATATATTTCCTCAAATTTATAATGGAACTGGTTTCCAGACTCAATTCAGTTTTTATAAAGGAGATACAATAAGATTCCAAGCAAATATTCAAGATTCAGAAGGTAATTCGGCTATAAATGGAAATTGTACATTTTATCTTTATAATCCCTCAAATAATCTAGAATATTCAGAAAATATTACGGTCGTGAATGGTATTGCTAATTCAGATAATCTAACTAATTTACCTAGAGGCGAATATTTAATAATTGTAACTTGGACAAATGGCTCTCAAGTTGGTTTTAATTCATTCACATTTACAATTTCAACAGAAAAAGAATTTTATCCCTTTATCCCCCCTGCTCAACCAGAACCGATATGGTTATATATTATAACTACAGCTTTAATAGTTCTAACCGTCATGATTGGAGGTCTGATAGCTAGACGTAAATTACAAGAAAGGAACTGGGAAAAATCCTTACTGCATTTATTTATAATGAATAAAGATGGTCGAGCAATGTATGATTATCCTTTTGGGATAGAGCAAAAAGATCCAACTCTAATATCTGGTATGCTTACAGCTTTAACAAGTTTTATAAAAGAAACTGTTGGGAGTAAAAAGCAATTGAAAACGATTGATCAAGAAGATAAAAAAGTTATACTTGGACATGGAACTTATAGCACTGTTGCAGTTTTTGCAGAAAAAGATCTACCTGTTATACATGAAAAGGCTGCTGAATTCTTAAAAATATTTGAAGATTCTTTTTCATCGAAAATAAAACAATGGGATGGTTCAACCTCAATTTTTAAAGGAGTCAGTAGTATAGTTGAGAAATATTTTCCGATTTCGGCAGAAGCTAAAATTATTCAAGGCGTTGGGAAAGAACTATTATTATTAAAAGAAAGTATTAATTCGACTTCTGATCCACAAGAAGTAATTTCGTTATTACAAAAAGTTACTGGATTAGCCGAAAGATATCAAGAAATTATAAGAGAACATTTTAATAAAGAATACGGCGAAATTTTAAAGATAGCAAATCAAAAAGTAATCAAATTAGTCTAAATTCATTCTGTATGAATCTCAAAGTAATAGATTTAAGAATACATTTTTTTAGCAAAAATATATCAAGATTAATTTATATTTTTTAAATGAAGAACTGGAATAAATTATTAATCATTAAGTGGAGTAGAAATAAGATGGAAGAACTTTTTAAATCTATGGAAAAAAGGATATCTAACTTAAAGAAGTTAAGTGAATTAATGGTACAAATGAAGGATATTTCTCAATTAATTAAAGGCGACATTCAAAAACTTGATGATTTCAAGGATATGATAAAAGTTAACGAGTTAGACGAATGGTCTTTTAGTTTAATAAAGAATTTGCAGGAAATTGAAAAAACACAAGCTATTGAAATAGGAAAAGCCGACTTAAAACTAAGTGATTATAATTTTCTTAATTGGGAAAATGTGCGTAAAGGACTTTCCGAAAGGGGTGTAAAAGTGATTAAGGATGAACAAGTAAAGCACTTTTTTAATAATGCAATGGTCATTGCAATGCAATATTTCACATCCAAGGAAAAAGCAAGAGATAAAGCCAAAAAATTAGTTAAAGAAAGCCGAAAACAAATTAAAAAAAGAAAAAAATAATCCAGAAGATTTTTTAGCCAAAAAATTAATTGCAAATAAAAAAATCTAAATTTTTTTATTTTTTCTGAAGTATTTTTTCATTTCATCAATTTTTCTCAATTTTGCAAAAATCTAAAAAATAATTTTAGAAATTATTAAATGAAATTCAAATTTATTTACATGGAAGCTTAAAATGTCGACTAATCAAGAGAATGCAGTTGAAGTAACGGATTTATTGAAATATTATAATCTTTCGTCTGGTGAAAGATTAACAGCATTAGATTCTATATCTTTTAATTTAAAAACTTCCGAAATCGTAGGTATAATAGGTAAATCTGGCGGAGGTAAAACTACCTTACTTAGAATATTAAGAGGGGTTGAACCTTTTAATGGAGGAAAATTCATTCTTCGTGATAAAAATGGTGAAATTATTTTAACTCCTGATTCACCTGAAAGTCTCTTCCGTGAAGCAAAAAAGAAGACAGTTATACATTTACAACGTTCCTTTGGTCTATGGGCCACAACTGCTTTAGATAATGTAATGAGAAGATTAAATGCTCTAAAGACTGACGATGAAACTGCTCCATTACCAGAAGATTATACAAGTGAATATCAAGAGCTGAAGGAGAAAGCCCTTGAAATTTTAGATGCAGTAAAATTAAAACATAAAGCGGATCAAGTTGCTCCTGTTATGAGTGGTGGGGAAAAACAACGTCTAGTGTTAGCTCGACAATTAGCAATTGCAGGTTCCGAAAGAAATATGGGGAAAATATTGCTTCTGGATGAACCTGTTACTATGTCTGACCCATTAACTAAACAAATTTCATTAGATTATATAAAGGAATTAAGAAACAAGTATAATCTTTCTATTCTTGTAGCCAGTCACCACCCCCAGTTATTGGAGTACTTAAGTGATAGAATAATATGGTTAGAAAAGGGTAAAATTATCAAGATAGGAGATCCAAAGGAAATTGTCAAAGGATTTTTAGATAAAATGCCTGATCCAATTCCTTTAGAACCTCTTAAATCAAAAAAACCGATAATATCAGTTAAAAATGTTTCTAGGAAATTTTATACGCCTGAAGTGTTAAAGTTAGAGTTCGATATGTCAAACATAAATTTTGAAGTTTTTGACAGTGAAATTCTGGGTATAATAGGTCCTTCTGGAATTGGAAAAACAGTATTATTAGAATTACTTTCTGGAGTAACTTTACCAAAAGATGGCGAAGTACTTTACAATATTATTGGTAAAAACGTCAATATCGGTGTGTTAGGAGAAGAAGCAATGATGTCAAGACGTAATATAAGTTATGTTAGACAAGAACTTTCGCTTACTCATAATGCAATAGTTAAAGATTTAGCTGCTGCTACATTAGGTCTTAAGGGAGAAAGAGCACTCTATAATGCCAGAAAAAAAGCGAAAGAACTTAATATTCGTGAAGAGATAATTGATGTTCTTCACCGGTTAAGTGATCTTCCCGATTCTGAGGTGAATATAAGATTGGAAAAACTTGGTTTAGATAAAAGTATAATTCATGATTTGTTTCCAATACCTCCATGGTCAGCTATTTCAGACATAGTAATACCTATTTTTAACGAATTTGATCTCCCTTCAAAAATATTAGAACGTAAAACGCAAGAACTTTCTGGCGGTGAAAGTATAAGAGTTGCAATTGCATTAGCTCTGCTCTCCAGCCCAAAGGTAATTATTTTAGATGAACCATTTGGTGATTTAGATCCTAATACATTACGAAATTTAGCAAATATGATAAAAAGAGTAAATAAAATGGATGTAACCATAATAATTGTTTCTCATCATACAGAATTTCTTAAAGAAGTCACACATCGTGTTATTTATATGAAGGAAGGAAAGCTTCTTAAAATTGGAGACCCTGATGAAATTACTAAGGAATTTTTAAAGGATAGTAGTGCAGAATTCATGTATTAAGAGGGAAAATAATGTCGAAGCTTACTCCAGAACAACAAAAAAAATATGATAAAGCTCTAAAATTATATGCCAAAGCAGAGAAAATGATTGCAAAACAGAAATTTGATAAAGCAAAAGATAACTTCAAAAAAGCGATTAATGAATTCTATTCAATGCAGGCATATGCACAAGCCCAGAAAATTATTAATAAATTTGTAGAATCCGCTTTAATAGAAAAAGAATATCAAGAAGCCGCTGTTGCCTTGTATCAAGCTGCAAATATCGCCTTAATTGAAAATAAGGTCAAAAAAGCACTAGAAAATTATAAATCATCAATTAATTTTTTTATAGAACAATCAGGATTTAGCAAGAAAAATGAAGATATAAAATATAACGCTTTATGCCTTTCTCCTCTTTGTGAAGCCGCATTAGGTAAATTTGAGTATGCAATTGATTATTTTAAAACAAACCTTAATCAAATTCCTCGCCGATTTAGAATCAAACTCCCAATTGTTGATTTTTGCACTTCAATTTTTAATACGCTTATTACTAAAAAGATTGAAAATCTAAATAATTCTAAAACAATTTTAAAAGATTTAAAGTTACTAGAAGGCGAAACAATATTACTCGAAAATCTCATAAGTATTGCTGAACTTTATGTAAAAACTAAAATCGAATCTCGTCTAAATAAAGAAAAAATAGAAGCAGGGGATAGTTTTTCTTTAAATATTTCATTAAACTCGCCTGAAAATATAGAAATTCTTAAATATTATTTGGATTATGACACACAACGATTAGAATTAACTAATGTACCAAAAATTTCTGAGAATAAACCTATTGAATTTATATTCGATGCTAAAGTTCAAGGGAAGGCAAAATTTGGACCTCTTTTATTAACATGTAAGGCAAAAGAAATAGAGTTTCCTTTTAAATATCAAAGCATTTTAAACATATTACCAGGGAGACCAAGACTTCAAATAGATGCTCAAAGTGAGATAAATATATTCGAGGGTGATGCCTTTGATTTTGATTTCGAAATAACAAATAGAGGTAAAGGAGAGGCTATTAATTTAGCTGTAACACTTGAGGTTCCCGAAGAAATTATGATCATAGCAGGCACTAAAGAAAAAAAACTTTATTCCCTAAATTCTCAAGAAAATTATATTTTCACATTTCCTCTACAAGCCATAAAGAGCGGAGCTTATGAAGGAAAAATCCTTATTAGTTTTGAAATTCCTCGAGGTATTTCTAGTAAGCCGGAAGAGATAGAGGAAGTAAAAACAATTAATTTTAAAGTTACTTAATAAAAAATAATATTATTATCATAATTTATTTTTAAAAATAACTCAATAATTTGTTTATAAGTTATAAAGCGAGCCCGAATTCATAAGCGTTTTTTAATTCTTTTTGATTATTTTTAATCTCTCCCCTCTCATAAGCAGATGCTAGTATCTTACCTGCAAATTCCATCCCCAAATAATCAAAAGACATTTTAAACATCTCAATTAATGGTCCACAAGCTTTTGGTCCTTCTTCTGATGGGGAAACAATAACTCCTTTTTTATTCTTTAATTTCTTAGTTTCAATAAACGGTCGCATTCTATCAATTAAAAGCTTCATCTGTCCAGTTGGGCCGTACCAATATATTGGAGTCCCAAAGATTATTAGATCGGCATTTTCCATCTTCGAATAAATTTCATGCATCATATCTTCTATAGTACAAATGAATAATCCTCTTTTACAATTACGACAATCGATACATGGAAGAATTTCATAATCATATAAGTAAATTTTTTCACTTATATGTCCATTCTCTTTAGCCCCCTCTAATATTTTTTCAACTAATATATCCGTATTGCTCCCTTTCCTAGGGCTTCCAATTAAAGCTAAAATCTTCATAGTCAATCATTAAAATAGAGGGAAAATTTAATCATACCTTTAAATCAAAAAACAAGTCAATTCCATATTTATCATAAAGCTCATCAATCAGGTAAATCAATGGGTTTAAATGACTTTTATAACGATCCCAAACAAGATGAGTTGTTTTTTCTCTTCTTTGTGCAAAATGTAAGAATCCCTCGCTATCAAAACATGGATCTTTTGGTCGGGGCGTTACTTGAATCGTAGGAGGAACATCTGGATATTCTGCATTGAATAAAATTTTCGAAACTCTTACCACACCATCTCTCCATTTAGATGATACATAAATACCCTTTTCCGGGCGTTTTTTATCTATGTATTTCCATTCACTACCGTTTATTTCCACTATGTATTTTAGATGGGTTTTAAACAACTCAGTTCCACTTTTAATTTTACTAGAAATACTCCCACCTATGGGTTCCGGAATCCAGTATATCTTATCTGTGTCTTGTGCTATTTCCCCTATCGTGTTGCGAAGAGATATTGGTACTTTTCGACCTTGTGTAATATAGTAAAGTTTTATTGTTAGCATGTTAATTCCGACGTTTCTAACATTGCCATATCCTAAATTTAAAACGTCTAAGATTCGATCATTATATTTCCATAATAATCTACTGGCAACATCCCTGATAATCTCATCTTCTTGAGATTCAACATAATCTGTGGTCCCAATAAGTGGATTAACCCAAGTTATTTCTTTCAATGTGTTTCCGTCTTTAATTTATTATCAATTATTTAGAAATTAAAATTAATATTTATAAATTAGGTTTTTAATTTGATGAAAAGATTTTTCTTTGGTCCTGTTCTTTCTCGTAGATTGGGTTTTTCTTTAGGGATTGATATATTACCCGATAAAAAGACTTGTACTTTTGACTGTCTTTACTGTGAAATAGGAAAAACTCGACGAGTTACCTCCCCAAAAACCCGTTCTCCTTTCCTAATAGAAAATAAAAAGAATTTTGAATTACAATTAAGAAATATCTTATCTCAAGATATATTAATCGATACATTAACATTTGCAGGATATTCGGGTGAGGCAACATTAAATAGTGAATTAAATACATTTTTAAACATTACAAAATCTGTAAGATCTGACCTGCATAAAGAAAATATCCCAATATCCATTTTGACTAATTCCTCAACAATTAATTTTCCTGAAATTAGAAAAATATTAATGAATTTTGATAATATAGTTGCGAAATTAGATGTTGGAAATCAAGCTTCTTTTATGAAGGTGAATCGTCCACATTTTTTAGTTCCACAAATTTCTGATATTATAAATGGTTTAAAGCAATTAAGGGAGGAGCTTGATAAGAATCGACTCGTTATTCAGACTCTTTTGTTTAGTGAAAATAATGATAGAAAAAACATTGATTCATTAATTGAAGCTTACAATATTATCAATCCAAATAAAATTCAACTTTACTCGATTGCCCGTCCACCCGCATATGCCGTAAAAAAAATAGATGGGCTTCAATTGGAACAGATAAAAAAGAATATGCAAGATGTATTAAAAACCAATATTAAAATTGAAACTTATTAAAAAGATATTTGTAGTATTGATTTTAAAATTTCATTAAACAAGAAAAACCAGAAAAATAAAAAAACATAATTTCTTTTATCCATTAATAAATTAACTTATATTATGGTGCAAAATAGATGCCAGAAATGACATATGTCTGCCCGCAAATAGGTAGTACAGATTATTTAGATTATGAAGAAGATACGACCTTCGAAGATCAAATAAATGAACTAAAAGAGAAATATTTACGAGATATTCTTGATTACGTTCAGCAATTTCGAAATATACGTCAAAATATAGGATTAGATCAAATTACTGTAAAGATACACTATATTGATGCTGAAGGTATCAAACAAACAATTGGACTTAAAACTTACGTTAAGGCAATGGCTGAACGTCATATTGATAAGATATATTGGGAACCCGAACCCATTGGAGGGCATTAAACCAAACTTTTAATATAAGGGTATATCTAGAGGAAAAAAATGCAGCAAACTTCTAAACAAATCTTTGCAAGTCATATTTACGATTTGACAGTTCGACCCGGTTATTATCGCTCTACATGGAAACTAATTAATAAAAAAATACCCTTAAAAGGAGCTTTCGGTCATTTTATGGGCAAGGATTTTCGAGTAATTGTAATAAAAATCTTATTTAATTCAAAATATCCCGAAAATCCTCCAAAAATTATTAGCACTCCTCCTATCCGCGATGTTTGTTGGGATAATAAGGGTGTGTTACATTGGGCTAGATACGGGGGAGAGTTTGTATGGAGTAAATATAAAGATCACTCCAATCCATTAATTTATGTCGCAGATGAAATTACTGAAAAATATAAAACCATGTAAAAAAAAAATTGATTTTTAGATCTATTACTTTTTAATTATTATTGCCACTAACACTAGAATTACTATCGCCATAGCACCAATTATTATCAAGAGAATAAGAGGATCAATTGGAAAACCCGCACCTGTCGGTATAGGTATAAAATTATCCATAGGTTCTGTAGACACTAATGAAACTTTTTGTGCATATATATCATAATCACTTAAGCTTCTATTATCCTGCCACGTTATGATAGCAACTCCAGAACTAACGTAAATAATCTCATGATTTTCTTGCAAACCATATTCTGTACATACTGGCAGACCCTTACCAACATATTGCAAAATACCATTTTTATCGAGCATTTGTGCATAGATTGATCCATTAGCATCTTCTTCTTTATCTATCCAAGAGATAAATGAATTTCCTGAGGAGTCGCAGCAAATCCTAGACTGTTGTTGATCACTGGGTGAAGTACAAACAGGGGTACCATTATTTCTCCATAATGTGGTGCCTATTGGGTTAATTTTTTGAGTATAGATATCCTCCTCATAAATATTTCGTAAATCCTGCCATGTAATAATTGCATTTCCCTCACTATCACAGCAAATTTTTGGATAGAATTGGCTATATTCTGCTGTACAAATTGGTGTGCCATTGAGAGTCCAATAAACAGTACCAGTTGAGTCGATTTTTTGTGCATATATATCTGTATATGTACCGTTTCTATTATCCACCCAAGTGATAATTGCATTACCAGAACTATCACAGCAAATATCAGGCCAATATTGACTGTCAGTTGCATTACAAATTACAGTACCATTGTCTTGCAATTGTGAATGACCTGTAGAATTAATAAATTGACAATAGATATCGTTATCTGATGTTGTCATATTTCTATAGTCTTGCCAAGTAATAATTGCGTTTCCTGCACCATAAACACTAATTTTTGGAAATGTTTGGATGTTTATAGCATTGCAAATTATTTTTCCGTTAGTTGTCCATTGGACAACTCCACTCGAATTAATTCTCTGGGCATGGATATTAGATGTTGCAAATTCATCATTTATCCATGTAAGAATCGCACCGCCTAAATTATCGCTGCAAATTTCTATCCTTGATTCATCATTAGGCAAACCAGTAATTTGCACACCGTTGGCAGTCCATTGCGTAATCCCGTTTGCGTCCACTCTTTGAGCTTTAATATTTTGAGTATCTTCCCATGCGATGATTGCCCCCCCAGAACCATCAGAACATATCTGGGGAAGAGTTTGAGAACCAGGAGAGTTACAAATTAATGTGCCGTTAACATCCCATAATGGATTCCCATTTGAATCGATTCTTTGAACATAAATACTAGAAATGTCTCTGGAATCCGCCCAAGTAATAATTGCACCACCAGTTCCATCACTGCATATTTCAGGATTATATTGGTCTTGTGGCGTTTGTACACATACAGGTGTACCATTAGCTGCCCATTGCGTACTTAAACCATTAGCCTTGAGTTTAGATTTCTCATCAATTTTTAAAAGTAAGACATTTTGATTGCTAAACCCTGTATATGAATTTATAGCTAAAATGGAAAACATCAAGATTGGGATTAAAATTAAAAACCTTTTCTTCATTTTTAACAAATCCAATTTTTATTAAAATATATCAAATATACTGAGGTTATAACATATAAATTGGAGTAATAGTTCATAGAGAAATAGAATAATTAAGTTAGAAAGTCGTGTAGAAATGCGAGTAATTATAGATTCGTCGGTAATTGAATCATGTAAGCAAACAATTCAAGAATGTTATGGTGAAAAAGCGTTTAAAGAAGTAGGGGGGTATATTTTAGGAATGTTTGACGGCGAAAATTTCCAAGTTAAATCCCTTTATCTTGATAAATATGCTGAATCGACTTCTATCAGAATTAAACTAAGCGTTGATGCATTCCATGAAGTTGAGGAAATACTTTCCCAATCTCCTGAAATGATGTATATTGGGACATGGCATGTTCATCCTGGGACAGATAAACCCGCATACTCAAATGTTGATGTTTCAACTCTATTTTTAGAACGGGTAATTATAGACACAGATAATCCTGAAAGTTTGAAATGCCCAAAGATTCATATAATTTTTAATAATTCTCTAACTGAATATAGTTGTTATACTATGGATATATTTTTTAATTTTTTATGCGAACCTCTTGATTCATCTGTTGCCAAAAATTTAGTTGAAGCTGAATTGCTTGAAATTGGGCTAGATGCCCTTACGGAATCTAAAACCTTGCTAAAACTAGAAACTCTTGAAAGTTATATCAATTTACAAAAAAATATCGAAGAAGTGTATAATAATCTCGATTTAATTTCTGACCAAATCAATTTTGCACTTGACTTTTTTAATGAACTTGAATGGTATAATAAAGTTGAAAATAAAATCGAAAAAATAATTAAGAATGAGATTAAAAATGGAGAAAGAATTGGAGTAATCTCTTCTGAAAACGAGAAAAAAATCGAAAGCTTGAAATATAGACCTAAGAATATAAAAAATTCATATACAGATGGATCTTTAGTAGGTTTTTGGGTATTATTTCCATACGAAAGTATCAGCGATATGTTTTTGAAAATTTTTTATGCTAATTTCTTCAAAAAAATTGAGACTGAACCTGGAGATGTCTTCTTATTCTTCCTAGTTCAAAAAATTAAGGAAGAAATCATGATTAAACCGTTTTTTTTAAATTTCACATCATTTGAAGGAATATCATATATAGAATTAGAAATGACTTTGATTGAGGATGACAATGAAAATAATGTTTCAGAATCCTGATACGGGTGAAACAATATATATCGAGGATGAGGAGCTTCTTATCAGAGATATTGCCAATAAAATAATGAAAGAATACAATCTAGAAAAACCACCAATCTTCTTCACCCTTATGAAAGAAGACCCAGTATCAGAAACTTATCTAGAAGAAGATGATAAATTAAAAACAATTAATGAAGAAAAATTGGATGTAAAGACACCAATATGGTGGCGATCGTCAGAAATTGATCTAGATTTAATTTATAAACTTCGAACAGAACGCTATGATAGATCGGGTTATGAGCTAGAAAAAATCGGAAAAACCAAGGTATTAATTGCAGGTGTGGGATTATTAGGAGCGGATATTGCGTTTGATTGCGCAGTTTTAGGAATAAAGGACCTTACAATAATTGATTATGGGTCTGTAGATTGGTTTAATATCTATCGACAAAGTCTCTATTCCAAAAAAGATGTATTTAAATCGAAAGTTGAAGTGGCAAAAGAAAATCTCGAGGATATGGGGGGTGTAAATGTTAAATCATTAAAAATTGAGATTCCAAGTTTTATTTATCTGCCAGAAGATAAAAGTATAATACAAAATTCCATTTTAAAAATTGAGCCTGAAGTTAAAAAATGTGATATAATAATTACTGCTCTTGATACATTCAGCGCTAGAATGATAATGCAAACTTTAGCTTTAGCAAATGATAAAATCCTTATTAATACGGCGGCTGGTCTAGTAGGTGGGGTAGTTCAATTAGTGAGAATTAAGCAAAATGATCCTTGCTTGGCATGTGGTATTTATTTTGATAGAAATCAAGATGTGGGTGCGTGCACTTTGGCATCGTTTGGTACTCCTAAAATCATATCTGGAATTACAATGGAAATTTTGACAAATCTGATTGAAGAAAGAGAAATCAAATATAACCATTTTAAATATATTCCCCAAACTTACCAAATAGAACAAAGTAATTTTATAAAAGGCAAAGAGTTCTGTGATTTTTGCGATAGGGAGAAAGGAATTATATTTAAATATAAAAATGGAGAAAAAAAAGCCCTAATTGATTGGTTATATTGATTTATATGAAAATTTATTTATTTAAAGATAAATAATAACATTTTTTAATATAATTTTTAATGTAAAAGCACGCATTAATTTATTATTGTCATACTAAATTAGTTTCAAGATTTCAAATAAATAGGAGAAAAATTAAGATGGTTGAAATTACATTAACCCCTAAAAAAGATGCATTCTCTTCAAAAATTCCTCTTGAAGCAGAAATTATTACAACAGATAATCTCGCTGGAAAATCTATTGAGGAAATAAAAAAACTGCCAGTATGGAAAGGAAATCGTGAAAAAAATCTAGGAGAATTTTTCGATGTAAAAGGAGGAAAAGCAGATGCTCCAGCAGATATAAAAATAATCATCGATGGTGATATTCCGATGGTAAAAGGGATTGGAACAAAGATGACTGCTGGTGAAATAGTTGTCAAAGGTAAAGCAGGAATGCACACAGCAGATCTATTAAATGGTGGAAAAATCACAGTGGAAGGAGACGTAGATGACTTCTGCGGCTCTGAGATGAAAAAGGGAGAATTTATTGTGAATGGAAATGCAGGAAATTACTTTATCGCAGCAGCTAGGGGTAATTGGCAAGGTATGACTGGTGGAAAAGTTGTAGTTAATGGCAGTGTTGGTTCTGAAATGGCTGCTTGGGTTCGTGGTAAGACGACCCGGATAGAAATCAATGGAAATGTTAAAGGTTTTGCGGCTGTTCATATGCACGGAGGATTGCTTATCATAAATGGAGATGTTTTAGATAGATTAGGAGCTGAAATGGCAAGGGGAATTATTATAGTTAATGGAAAATTGGAATCTATTCTACCATCATTTAAATATTCAGGGGAAGTGCAAGAGATAGAAGTGAATGAAACTGAAAAAATTACTGGAAAGTATTTACAATTCAATGGTGATTACGCCCAATTAGGTGTAAAATCAAAATATTTTGGTAGAATTTTCCTCGCTGCGGATAAGAATAAACATTTAATTCCAAAATAATTTGCTTTTTTTATAAAATATTATAAATAAAATTAACTTAATTATAGTTTAAATATTCTAATTAATTAAAACGGTAGTTAATTTTATGCCAAAACCTGAAAATTGGATACTTATAAAGGTCCACGCTAATACAAAATTAGATATTCCAAAGACAAAAATTCCACATCATAAAACTTGCGGGTTTCTTTCAAGAAGATTAAAAAATTTGTTAATGGATTCATTTGCATATGCATTTATTTCAGCAATAAATGAACCATATTTTAAAGTAGCAATAGGAAAATCTGATGAAGCTTTTGAAAAAAGGTTTTTAAATGTAATCAAGCGAACCTTTTTGAAAGAGCTAGTATTAGAGGTCTTTAGAAAGGGTGGTTTGGGATATGGTAAAAAAGGATACTTAGAACCACTTCCTTATTCAAAGCCCTACTGGGAGTATGACTTCGTAAATGCTAAAAGATTCGATGTTGATGGTAATCTAAAGGGTTTTATTGATGTAAAAGTTATTTATATTAATTACTCTTCTGAAAAAAACGTTACAATTGAAGAATTAGACACCACAAAAATAAAAAGATCGAAAAAAGCTTCAAAAGATGCTCCAGATATATCGCATCCTTTAGGAATATTGCTTGAAGCACCATGGCGTCATTATTATAAACTAATTGAACAAACTAAAAGAAAGAATGGTGACAAATTAGAGGTTCCATTCGAAATTCTATTCGTTTTAGCACCTTGGTTTGATCAAACAGTTGAAGGTGAAATTTTAGATTTATTAGAAGAATATGTGCACCTTGATCATTCTAAAAAATCATTACCTATTCCTTCACAAGTACCTAAATTAATCGAGAGATATTTCCCTCTTGTTGAAGAAAGACCAGCGAGTTCCGATTGGATTTTGGAAAACTGGAATAAAATTTATGATGTTATTGGTTATGAGGCCGAGAGATCTATTAAAGATTTAGAAGGATTTTGGTTATGGGTTTTGGGTGTTGTCGACAAAGGAAAAGCAAAAAAATTCGTGAATGTATACTACGATGATCAAATAATGATGAACATTGAAGGAAAAGATACTGCGATCTGGAGCTCTGTGGTTCCCCCACCATATCCGCGAATTTATTCTTCTTATCTTAAAAAGAAAGAAGCTGGAGAAGACGTATCTCCTCCTGATATCGATCCGGATCATCCAGATTATAATTTGAATAACCATGCAATCGATGTTTTTTCAGATGATGTAAAACCAATAACAGATTATATTTAGATTTTACATTCTTTTTTATTTTTTTAATTGATTTAACATAGCTTATATGCTGAAATTACAACTTCTAGAGCTTTTTTACCATCTATAGCATTTGCAACTGGTTCTTTATTTTCTAAAATACATTCAACAAAATGGTCTGTCATTTTTTTCTTAACATTTTCCATAAACATATCTGGTTTTAGTGACTGAACTAATTCATTTCTTTTTAATTTCTTTGGAAAAAATTCGATTTTGGGTTCAGATTTATAATTCAATGCTTGTAAACTTATTATACCATTGAATCCATGGACCTCGATAATATTAGATGGAAGATCACACCAACTTGTTTCAAGCTCGCATATAATACCGCTCTTAAATTTAAAAACTACACTTGCGACATCTTCCCAAGTCATTTCTTTACAGAAAGTTCCCATAGAGGCTCCTGTCAGCTCTGAGATATCACCAAACAACCATATTAATGTATCAATATGATGAATTCCTAAATCCAATAAGACTCCTCCCCCAGCTTTTACTTTATCAAAGAACCATCTATCTTTACTGCTTGCTCTCCAAGAAGTATAAGGTCCTTTATGAGAAAATCTTGCCCTTACAAATGAAATTTCTCCCAGAACTTCTTTATCAATAATTTCTTTTAAAATTTGATATGCAGTCCAAAACCTCTGATGAGCTGCATACATAAATATTATTTTTGCCTTATTTACAGCAGCTATTATCTTATTTGCATCTTCAAGATTTGTGGTTAATGGCTTTTCACAAAAAACATGTTTCCTTGCTTCTGCTGCAGCTATAGCCATTTCAGCATGTAAGTAATTTGGCGTACAAATAACAACAGCATCAATATCTTCCTTTTCAAACATTGTATTATAGTCTGTATAATATGATGTCATTTCAAACTTTTTAGCAAATTTTTCTGCATGTTCTTTAGTACGTGATGTCACACTAACTAGTTCAACATTTGGATTCTGATTAAAAAGTCCAGTATTTTCGTAAGCAACTGCACCGGCCCCTAAAATTCCAAAACGAATCTTTTTCAAAATAAATATCACCGATTATTAAATTAAATTAGATCATTTCAACAAATTCAGTAAAATTTTACATTAATTAATGTTAAATAAGACTAATCTATACTAATTTAATTCTAAGTATATTATAATTCCCAAATTATCAAAGTTTTAAGGCGTTAATTTGAAAAGTTATGACGTAATTATCATTCATCCACCAAGAGTAATGGAACCAGATTATGGTAAGCACACAAAATTTGTTCGAAGTACATATATTTTTATTCCAATGGGTGTTTTTGCAATTGCTGACTTTCTTGAGAGGGAAGGGTTTGGAGTTAAAATTATTAATTATCCTTTAGAGCAATATTTAAACCGGAAATGGTCTTTGGCTGAGTTTCTTAAAAAAATTAATTTTAAGGTATGTGGAATAGATTTACATTGGATCCACAACGCACATGGAGTCATTGAAACTGCAAAGATTGTGAAAGAGGTAAATCCTAATGCTAAAGTGGTTTTCGGAGGTTTTAGCGCTTCTTATTATCATGATCAATTATTGAAATACTATAAAAATATTGATGCAGTAATTAGAGGAGAAGGTGAAATTCCTCTTTTGAATTACGTTCGTAATACTAATAAAAATCATGATTTAGATTCTGTGGCTAATTTATCTTATCGAAATGCCTCTAATCACATCAAAATTAATCCTATTTCTTATGTAGCAAAATCATTGAATGAATTCAATTTTACTAATGTAAATCTCTTAGAGAATGCAAAAAAATATTTCGAGTATAGTAGAAGAATTATGGGAATTTCTCTTAATCTACCCATAGCTAGAGGATGTCCCTTCAATTGTCCTTGTTGTGCAGGAGGGCAAAGGGCTCAACAAAAATTATCGGGACGGGATAAGGTAATTTTCAGAAACCCAGAAAAAGTAATAGAAGATATCCACAATATCTTGGATAAATATAACATCCCTAGCGTTTTTTTTGGACATGGTACCTATCCCACAAATTTGAAATATTGGAAAAATCTTTTTAAATTGATTCGTAAGGAAAAGTTCGATATTAGCGGTGATTTGGAAATATGGAGGCTGCCATATCCCAAAGATATGTGGGAATTGTTTTATAAGACCTTCACTCGTAGACATTCATCGATTAGTATTTCTCCTCGAACTATGTCTACAAATGTACATAATAAGGTTGCAAAAATCTGTGATCCTACTTTTCAATTTCCTAAAAATCAAATTCAAGATTTAATAAAAAATGCAAATTTATTCAGAATGACTCTAAGAATATGGTTAACAATAGGTTATCCATTTCAAACCCGTAGAGATGTTCTTAAAGATTATTTATTTACAATAAAATGTCTCATAAAATATGGAAGTTCCAATTTCAAACCAATTACTATTATGAGTGAACCATATTATATTTTTCCTGGTTCACCTGCTCATGAGGATCCCAAAAGTTTTGGAATCAAATTAGATTATAATTCCTTTCCACAAATAGTTGATGCATTTAAAAGAATAAAAGTAACATATACAAATAGAGTTTTAAACTATGAAACTAAGTATTTTTCGAAAACCACAAATCTTATAATAAATGATCTATTATTTTTAACTGCTGCACCCATGTTTTTAACGAGAGGTGCGAAATATCCCAAAGAAAAAGATGTAACTATTTTTAAGTAAAATTTTTTCGTCAATTTTAATCTTTTTTGAATGATTAACGATTTTATTGATAAGTTTTTTAATAATTTCAATTCATTTTAGAAATTTTTATATATTATTTGCTTGATTGTAATTAAAGTAAAAATTTTGGAGATAACTCTTGAAAGACAATAGCTTTTCTAAATTATTTGTATTAAGCTTCATAATATTTATTTTTAGTTCTTTAATGCTCCCAATTATCAAATATTTTATTGATATCATCGCTGAAATGTTATTTGTATTCCAATATAAATTCTTTTATCAATTTCATATCAACTTTAATTTATTATTATTCGAAGAAATTCTTCCCTATTTGATTTTAGCTTGGTTAATTAGTGAAATGTTCATTTGTCCTTGTATAATTAAAGCAAGACTCTCCAAGAGATTCAAAAATTTTATTTTAAGTTATATAATGAAGAAAAAATTTGACCATTTCGAATTTAATTCAATAAAATATGAAAATAAAAGGAAGCAATCCAAAGAGAAGAAAACTAGTGATGAAATATATGTTCATTTTACTCCTAAATTAGGAAAAAATGAATCCCATTTTAATCAAGAGAGAATAAAATATAATAATAATCCTCCTGATTATAATATTTCAAATTTTTTAAGAAAATTTTCAAATATCTTTAATATTTTTTTATTATTTTTTTCAAATTTTTTTTCAAACCTATGTTCACTATGGAGGGGGAAATAATCGTTTGAACTCATTTTTTAACTATACTTTAAATGGAAATAATTTCTATTTTTTGGTTTCTTTACTATTAAACTTTCAAATATCTATTTATTTTAAAAAATTAACAAAAGAAGGTGAGAAAAATTGGATTGGAAACCCGAAATAAATGAATTATATGAAAAAGTAACAAGTCAAGTACCAGAAGCATTTCGAGATGCTGTAAAACCAATGCTTAGGCAAGCTGCAGAGAAAGCTGCGATACTCCGTAATTCTGCCTATGTAAGCGAAGATGATTTACTGTCATCTCTATTTGATATTACACCAGAGGCATTTAAACCAACGGTTGTATCAGATTTGGAAAATTTAGGAATTGCTACAGGAAAATATATTGAACTATCAGAGATAAGAAAAGACTATTCACGCACTTGGGATGAGATTAGTGGAGCATTTCTACCAGGGGTGTATCATTTTACTATGTTTTTAACTGATAGATGTAATCAGAAATGTATGCATTGTGCTGCTGAAAATCCTATACATCGTCCCGAACTCTCAACTGAACAATGGATTCAAATTATAGAAAATGTTGAACAGACCCTTAGAAAACGTGGTAGAAGGGGTTGCTATATATGGTTTGGTGGTGATCCAACTTTACGTAAAGATTTGAAAGATCTTATAAAATACTGTGGGGAAAAAGGTTATTACCAAGCAGTTTCAACTAATGGAATGCTATTTACAGAAGAACTTGCAAAACTTTGTGCAGAAGTTAAAATGTCACATGTTTTTATTAGCTTTGATAGTGTTTATCCTGAAAGAGCTGCAAAGATAAGAGGAGTTCCAAAAGCTTACGAGGCAGCAGAAAAAGCTATTAAATTAGCACTGAAATATGGCCATTTTGTAATTTGTACAGCAACAGTACAAAAAACCAATTTTGACGAACTTGATGAAATAAAACAACTCATGGAGAGTTGGGGTGTAATCCCTTATTTCAGAGCCGTTATAAAACAGAGAAGTGCTGCAGTAAACTGGGATGAGATTGGACTAAGTCATGAGGAATATAAAAAGTTCTATGAATTTAAATATAAACATGTTGTTGAGGCTATTAGAAAAGGTGAGGGTTCATCTCTCAATAAATTCTATACTTATGATATGGTTCCTTTTATGGAATGTCCAATAAATATAAAAGAACTTACTGCACTTGAATGGGGAGTTGGTTGTCAAGCATGTCGGTCAGTTTCGGGTATAGATATAAATGGAGATTTTTTTCCATGTGATTATCCTTCAGAATTAACTCTTGGAAACGTATTAAAACAACCCTTCGATGAAATAATGGAATCTCAGCTTTTTAAGGATATAAGAGATAGAAAAAGAATCGGCAAATGCGCATCATGTCACCATCTCGAATTGTGTGGAGGAGGTTGTCGAGTACATGCAGAATGTGAGACTGGAGATTTTTTTGAATCATTTCCGTATTGTTGGCATGAAATGGATCATAAACATGAAGAAATTGCTGAAGTTCCTAAAGAAAAAGAGATACCCGCAAGTAAATAATTTAAATGAATATGGTGTAAATTCATGGAATGGGAAGAAGAAACCAAAGATTTATACAAAAAAATAACTGAAAATATTCCTGAAGGCTTTCGGAACTCAGTAAAACCCTTAATTTACGAAGCAGCAGAGAAAAGATGCGTAGAACGTAATGGATCCTATGTTAACGAAGCAGATTTAATAACTGCAATTTTTGATATAACTCCAGAAGCATTTAAAGCTATGATGACTGATGATCTAAAATCCTTGGGGATTAACGTTGAAAGATACATTGAACTTAAAGATATTAGAGATCGATATAGACTTTCATGGCAAAAGCTAGAAGATGCTTTTCATCCGGGAAATGTACACTTTGCAATGTATATTACAGAAAAGTGTAATCAAAAATGTTTGCATTGTGCCGCAGATGAAAAAGTTGAACGCCCTGAGTTAACAACAGAACAATGGTGTGAAATAATAGAGAATATTGAGACAGGATTGAGAAAAAATGGTCGACGTGCTTGTTTTATATGGTTTGGAGGAGAGCCCACATTGCGGGAAGACATCCATGATATCATGAAGTTCTGTGGTGATAAAGGTTACTATCATGCAATAATAACCAATGGTGTGAGGTTTGCAGAAGAATTTGCTAAATCTTGCTCTGATAATGGAATGAGCCACGTTTTTGTGAGTTTCGACAGTGCAGATCCTATAAAAAACGATAAAATACGCGGAATGCCCGGTGGAAAAACCTTAGAATCGGCAAAGAAAGCAATCGATAATTGCTTGAAGTATGGTTTATTCGTTTGCTCATCAATAACCGTAATGAAACATAATATTGATGAACTTGAAGATCTAAAAGCAATATCCGAGAGTTGGGGTTCACAACCATATTTTAGAGCAGTGGTTAAACAAAATAGAGCTGCTGATTATTGGGATGAAATTGGTTTAAGTCAAGAGGACTATAAAAAATTATATGAATTTAAGTATAAACATGCCATAGAAGCTATAAGGGATGGAAAGGCAGGAACTCTACCAGCATACGAAATATATGAAATGACACCCTTTATGGAATGTCCTAAGGACGACAAGGAAATGACTGGAATTGAGTGGGGTGTTGGATGTCTCGCTTGCAGAACTATGATGGGCATTGGGGTTGATGGAACTATATATCCTTGTGGTTATCCTACTAAACTGACACTAGGTAATGCATTGAAAGATAAATTTGAAGATGTTCTTAATACACAAATTTATAAAGATATTCGAGATAGGAAGCGCACTGGTAAATGTGGAGAATGTCACCACCTTAAATATTGCGGTGGAGGATGTAGAGTGCATACAGAATGCGAAACTGGGGACTTCTTCGCTTCTTTCCCTTACTGCTGGCATGAAATGGATCATGAACATGAAAAACTAGAAGGTTTTGTTAAGGAAAAAGAATTAGAAATTATAAAGAAATAAAAATCAAAAAATGGAGTTGATGAAAATTATAAACACGAAAGAAGAATGGGAATCTTATTTAGATAAATTCATAGAGGGTTATAATATTTTACCTGAGTTACCTGCAATAATTCAATCCATAGCCCCATTGGTTTTTAATTATGTAATAACTGATCGCCCAGAAATGAGCTATTGGTTTTTAATAGAAAAAGACAAAATAAGTTGGGGATTGGGGCAATATTCTGGAACTAATCATCCAACTATCATCCATAAGACTGATTTTGAGACCATGAAAAAGGTTAATTCAGGTGAGACTGATCCTATTCAAGCAACAATGTTGGGGACTTATAATGTCGATGGTGATGTTTCTAAACTCATGGCATGTGCATCCTTACTTCCGCTTGGAGTAAAAGCACATGCTTATGCTCTAGAAAAAATAAAATAATGGAGTAATAAAATGAATTTTAAATATAATACAGATATAGAAAAGATGCATTATGATATTATAAAGGCTGCTAAACTCGCTGATGCTCCATACAATGAAGATATAATTCAAAGAATTCTTAAAGCTTATAAGGATTTTTTTAGAGGTTCGGTTGTTACCTTTGTAACTTCAACTAAGCCAAAGAACAAACGCACTCTGTCAATCCGTTATGTGGAAATAGATGTTAAACATGATCCTTATGAAATTGCGATATCTAATAATCTACTTAAACAAGAAAAACATTTAATCCACCATTTATTAACCGAAATTAAAAGTAATTATCCCATTATGGGGTATGGAGTGGATGCTGACGTAAATTATGGTGTAACGAAAATTTGGAGTTTCTTTCAAATTCCACAACCCTTAGAAAAAGCATTTAAAACACCTGCAGTTCCTGAAAGTATCCAGAAATTTACAGATTATTTTAAAAAATATGACCTTGATGTTTTTCATCTATTTGCTTTAGATTTCCGTAATAAAACTGCTAATGTATATTTTATGGTGAAGGATCCAAAAGCAAACCCAGCTGATAAGGTTGCGAACATGATTTCAGACTTAGGTTTAAAAGTTCCATCACAAGAGATACTTGAACATTGCTCCAAAGCATTAACAATTTATCTTACATTTGCGTGGGAATCCTCCATGGTTGATAGAATATGTTTCGGAACTGCCGTTGATGATCCTAGCTTGATCCCAACACATTTAGACCCATTATTAAAAAAGTATTCACAAAATGCACCATTTCAATCAAAAAATCGCCTATTTATTTACAGTATAACACCATCACGTTCAGGTGACTATATCAAAATCGAAAATGATTATATGGGGGAGATGATTAATTTAATGAAATCTGGAATTCAAGCTGAAGTTTGGATGGATGACTTAAAAAAACAAAGAGAAAATGTTCAGCCAAAAACTGTTGAACTAAGTGGGGTTAAGTGGGTAGATGGAGTTTCAATATTATTTGAAAAAATTACAGATGATATTCCCGAGACGTTCCGTTCATTTGTAAAACCTATGCTGCTTGAAACTGCCGAAAAAAAAAGTCAAATTAGAAATGGAAATGGAATTACTGAATCGGATCTTATAACTGCACTATTAGAAATAACACCAGAACCATTCAAACCTGACGCAATTAATAATTTGAAAAAATTAGGAGTAGATATGCAAAAATATATTTAATTCTTAATTTTTTGATCACAAAATAAAAATTAAAAGGAAGTGATTGCAATTCAATTTACTGTAGCAACAAATTGGGATTTTAAACTAATAGATGAATTAGCTAAATACCCTGTGAAAGATATTTATGGAGTTGCAAAATTTTCGATAGTTGGTCATGGTAGACCCTCATTTTTATTAAATGAAGTTTCAGAAGAAGAAATTGCGGAGTATATTCGAAAAATTCATGAGAAAAAAATGAAATTTTCTTATTTATTAAATGCACCTTGTATGAATAACATGGAATATGATGCTGAATATCATAAAAAGCTGTTAAATTACATTCAATGGATTTGTGATATTGGATCAGATAATGTAATAGTTACAACACCTTTTTTAATCAGTCTTATTAAAGAACAATTTCCAAAATTGAAAATTCGGGTTTCAACTATAGCCCACGTTAATAGTGTGAATCGAGCAAAATTCTATGAAGCATTGGGTGCAGAAGAAATCACTCCTGATGTAATGATTAATCGCGATTTTAAGACTTTGATAAAAATTAAAAAAGCAGTGAAATGTGACATTGTTCTGCTTTTAACTGATGGTTGTTTATATCAATGTCCCTTTAGATATTATCATTATAATATCCTTGGGCATTCTTCCCAATCTTCCCACATACTTGGAGGTAATTATGTAGATTTTTGCATATTAAATTGTAGTGCTATTAAATTCTCTAATCCTACCGAAGTAATTAAAGCAAGATGGGTTCGCCCTGAAGATTTATCCCATTATGAAGCTATCGGGATTGATAAATTTAAAATTGCTGGACGCCGTATGCCTACTAAATGGATTCTTCGAGCAGTGAAAGCATTTTCTTCTCGAAAATATAATGGGAATCTTATAGATATAATCCAAGGTTTTTCTATGTCCGTTGGGGTTGAGAAAGATCCAAATGCTAAATTTATCGACACGATTGATAAAGAGCCTAAAGCAAAACTTATAATTGATAATACTAAATTGGATGGTTTTATTGATTTTTTTAAAAAACAAGATTGTATATCAATGTGTGATGACTGCAAATATTGTGAAAATTGGGCAAAAAAAGCTGTAATTCTTGATAAAGAGCAAGCTCCTAGGTATGTCGAATCATTAGAAGGTTATATTAAAGATATCACTACGAGCCGAGAATTTGGTATTGAATCGGTTAAACCAGAAAAGAAGAAGAAAAAAGGCTTAGAATGGAATCCTGAAACTGAAAAAATTTTTGAGGATTTAATTCAACTATCTCCCCAACAATTCCAATCAATGGCAAAGATGGTTATTTCTTCAATGTCAGAAGAAAATGCAAAAAAAAGAGATTCTAAGGTAGTAGAAAACCAAGATATTGTAAAAGCATTTATTGCTGGAACTCCTGAACCTTTTCAAGCAGATATGAGAGAAGGACTTAAAAAATATGGTCTATTAAACGAATGATAGAAAGGTAATTTTTAATTTTTTTTTATAGTGACGTATAATTGAAAACTGTTATAATAACCTCACCACACCCCGATGATGCTGTATTAGGTTGTGGTGGAACAATCATCAAATCCATCCAAGAAAATACACAAGTTTATGTCATTTATCTAACAGATGGAAGGGCTTGTTATACTTATCTTAAAATTAAATCCAATTTAACTCCATCAGATGTTGCAGCAGGAAGAAAGAAAGAAGCAATAGAAAGTTGTAGAATTTTAGGAGTTCCAGAATCAAATCTAAAATTTCTTGAAATTTGGGATAGAGAACTTGGGAAACCAAAAAATTTTAAAAAAGCACTAGCTGCTGTAAAAGAATTAGTGAGAAAAACTAATCCTTATAGAATCTTTGGTCCAGTTTTTAAAAATAGACATATTGATCATCAAGCAACCCATGATATTATATTAGAAGTTCTTAAAGATTGTCCTGATATTGAATTTTATATGTACGGTCTTCAGAAATCTATTGGAAAATCAGATTTAAAAATTGATATAACTAGTGTTAGAGAACAAAGAGCAAAAGCTATGTTTATTCACGAAATTGAGCTTGTTTATGAAAGAGATATTTATAAAATTTTAGCAAAACAAACAAAGGAAAGATTTAGATTATATAGAAGAAGTAATTAACAATTTTTTATAAAAATATTTTAAAAATTTAATATAACTATCCATTTTTTATTATTTCTTATCTTATGTTTATTTTTTTTTAATGATGGATAAAAAATTAAATTAAAAAAAATCTAAATTATTAAAAAGATAATAAATTTCAAATAATTAATATAGATTCCTTATCAATAAATCAAGTAATAGAATGAATTATTTGAGGATTTAAATTGAAAAGGTCTTCTTGGCAAGGATTATTCATCTTATTTAACCTTTGTGGGATTATTCTTGCAATTTCTGGTATATTACTTGCCACGCTTGCCTTAAATGATTTCATAATTTTGGCTAATAATAGCTATATTTTTAGATTTTTTTGGGGATTCATAGAAATTTGGCTTAATTTTCTATTTTTTATTACTAGTATTGTCCCCTTATCTCTGGATATAGTCGCGATAATTTTAAGTATTGAGGCAGCAATTTCCGTTATCAGCCTAATTCTCTTACTTGATTTTTCTCAGGTTCAAGGGTGGCGATTTAGGTTCTTAATTTTTAGTGGTATTTTTAATGTAGTACTTATTTGTATTGGATTAGGTCTATTTGATGCTACATTAATTAACGCAAAAGTGAATTGGCTACTAGGAACATTCTTCTTTACTCCTTTAACCTCCTTAGGCGGTTCAATCCCTATTTTAATAGGAGTAGCACTTATGGGTGTCAATGTATATATATTTTTTAGTATGAGAAAAGACAAAAATTATTAAAAATAAAGAGTTTTTTAAAGAACCGCGTTTCCAATTAAGTTTCCAATCTCAAAATTTTTCTGAATTTCATGTCCAATCTTTTTATACTTTTCTATTTTCGATTCTGGAACTTTTAAAATTCGTAAAAATGGCTCAATTTCATTTATTTTTGCGAAATATATTAAATCATTATTTTCTCTTACTTCCTTTATTAAATCTATTTCCTGTAGATTAAAAAGAAAATCTTGGACTATTTGAGATTTTAATTTAGACTTTTTTGCTAATATGTTCAAATTGATACCAGGCTCTAATAAAATATATTCCAAAATCCTAAAAATCTTGTCATCTCTAAGTAAAAGAATATTATTATCTAATTCTGAATTTATTTTGAAATCAAAATAAGTTATTTTATTTTTAAATCTCCTACTTCTTATATATTCAAATTTCTCAAGCATCCTTAAGTGCCAAGCTGTCTGATGAGGCGATAACTCTAGATTTCTTTGAATATCTCTTAAATGAGCGCCTGGGCTGTTGAAAACGTATTCATAAATTTTGTTCCTTGTATTGTTATTTAAGACGGAATCTTTTGTTATTTTAGAATCTTCAAATAAAACTTTTTTTGAAAATAATCCGTAAATCGCTTGATTAATTTCAACATTCGAATATTTTAAGTTTAAAACGGAAATAGTGTATAATTTTTCAACATTTAAAGGACTTACTTTAACCATTTTTTTTGCTAATTCTAATATTGACCTCTCAATGGGTAAGAGATTTAATGTTTTAATATAAATTCACCCTAAATATATTCCTTTTAAAATAAAAAAAAATTATTTGATATTCTCAAGATATCTTAGAAATTCCTCTCTTTCTTTTGGAGATAAACTAGCTAATTCCTTTAGAATTGTTGCTTTTTCAGCGTTATCCGGAATGTTTAATTTTAAAATTCTTATTACTTCATCTTCAGATAAGAAGGAAATGTCTCGCTTTAAATCAGTTAAATATTTTTCCTTTTTGAGTCTATTTAATAAGAATTCTAAATTAGCAGAGCTATCTTTTTTATGTTCCATTCGAGGAGCTAAAGAATCTATTTTTTTCTTCTTCTTTGCTAATTTCTGCTTCGATATTTTTTGCTGAGTTGAGGTTTGTCTTTTTCTTATTACAATAACACCCACAGTGCCAGCTGAGGCTCCTACTATTCCAATTATTATAATTATAATAGTTATTGTATTATTAGGTGGTGGTATCCAAGGAATCCTAAAAGGACCTTTTATTTTTATTTTTATAATTAATGATTCACCTGTATTATTTGCCTCATCAACTGGAATTATTTCGTACGTATATTTTTTCTTTGAAGCGTTGAGATCCATATAATACGTTAAAGATGTTATTCCCAAATATTCTCCGTCTCTTCGAATAATATAATTTACAGAATTATTATCTGCCGATGGAAACCATGAAATTGTGATATTACCTGATTGGATTATAACGCTTTTATATGTTGGTTTTGTGGGAGGAGTATCATCGAATGTTAAAATTATTGTCGTTATATTTTGATTCCCGAATGTATCATTAGCTCTTATCCAAAATTGAACTACTTGATCACTATTGAAACTTGATAAATCAATATCGAAAGAACCAACAAATGAATTTGTCCAAGTTAACTGTGTAACATTTGCCCTCCATTCCACAGTTGAAATATCTAGATTATCATCAGTAATAGTCAGATATATAAAGGCTGGCTTATTTAAGACTGTTTCATTCTGAGGAGAATCTAAGACAATTGAAGGGTTAATACTATCTGTATCCCATGTTGCAATATCCAAAACCCTCGCCGATTCACCAGTTATTGTATGTGTGTCATTATAGATAACCATAACAGTATCTCCAACTTGAACCAAGATTATATCTGAAGGATCGTTACTTGAACTCGTACTAAATGTGAAATTCCCTGTAAATATGCCAGTAGTTGGTCCAGTCTCACCTAACTGAACTATTATGCCAGAATTATCACTAGAACTATTTACATTGACATCAACATAATCATTTCCACCCGTTGTATCTAGATCTGAATCTATTACTGTTATCATAGCAACTGTTCCTGTTCCGTAATATGCAGTTGAATCCAAAGTTATGGATCCTGTTACTGTTTCGATCCAGGTTGCTGTATCTACCATTTGTGCTGAAGCACCAGTAACATCATATAAGTCATTATAAATCACCATAATTATGTCCCCATCTTGAGCACGAATAATATCCAAAAGATCACTACTAAAGTTACTGCTGAATGTGAAATTTCCCATAAATATACCTGTCGTTGAACCAATTTCAGTTAATTGAACATATATTCCACCCACGTCACTTGAACTATTAACAAGCACTGTTGCATTATCAGGCGAAGCCGATATGTCTAGATCTGAATCATTTAACATTATATTCGCAACAGCATCTGTTCCATAGTAAGTTGCTGAATCTAAATTTACGATACCAGTAACTGTCTCAATCCAAATGGCTGTATCATTTAAGCTATCATGAATTACCATGATAGTATCACCATCTTGAGCCCAAATAATATCTAAAGGATCGTTGCTTGAAGTAGTGCTAAATGTAAAAGTTCCGCTAAATATAGCTGAATTGACTGCTGTTTCAAATAATTGAACCATTATACCTGGATTATCACTTGTGCTATTTACAGTTACGTTTACATTTTCAATAATTGTAGAATTCAAATTATAACTACTATCAATAACCGTTATAGTTGCTATTGCTGCTGTTCCATAGTAGTATGTTGAATCAAGATCTAAAGTTATAGTCACTGTATCTATCCAGATTGCAGTATCTTTTGGTTGTGCGAAAGCTCCAGTAATTGTATGTGAATCATTATACATTGACATAATAGTATCACCATCTTGAGCCCAGATTATATCTGCAGCATCATTACTTGAGGTATTGTTGAATGTAAAACTTCCAATAAAAATGCCTGTAGTAGCTCCAGTTTCATCTAAACGAACAACAATTCCAGTAGGATCGGAGGTACTATTTACATTCACATCTACATAATCCATTGCTCCCGTTACATCCAGATCTGAGTCGACAACTGTTATAGTAGCTATAGCCCCAGATCCAACATAAGTAGGAGAATCTAGATCTATGGTTCCTGTAACTGTTGCAATCCAAATTGCACTATCTAATGTTTGGGCTGGCATACCTGTTACAGTGTGAGAATCATTATACCTCGTAGTTATTATATCACCATCTAGAGCTAAAATTATATCTAAAGGGTCATTACTTGCGGTAGTGCTAAATGTGAAAGTCCCCATAAATACTCCTGTTGTTGGACCTGTTTCAATTAATTGGACATTTATACCAACAATATCGCTTGTACTGTAAACATCTACGCCTACGCTATCAGGCGCCCCCGTTATATCTAGATCCGAGTCGCTTACTGCAATAACAGCAATTGCTGCTGTTCCATAATATTGAACCTCATCTAAAATTATGGTTCCAGTCACCGTCTCAACCCAAGTCGCGGTATCTGTAACATTATCATGAATAGCCATAATAGTGTCTCCGTCTTGAGCCCAGATTATATCCGCAGGATCGTTGCTTACTATAGTACTAAATGTAAAAAAGCCTGTAAAATAACTTGTATTAACTCCAGTTTCAGTTAATTGAACAGAAATACCCGTGATATCAGTTGAACTATTAACACTAACATTTACGATATCAAGAATTGTAGGATTTAAATTATAACTAGTATCAAAAACCGTTATATTAGCGATTGCCGAGACTCCATAATAAGTAGTAGCATCTAATTCTATAGTTTTACTTGCTGATTCTAACCATGTTGCACTATCGCTTAGACTAACATTGTCATGTGCAACAATAGTATCACCATTTTGAACTAGAATAATACCCAATGTATAATTACTTTCAACTGTGCTAAATGTAAAATTCCCTATGAATATACTAGTATTATATCCAGTTTCTATTAAATCAATTATGATACCAATAGAATCACTAGAACTATTTACGAATATCCACGCAGTATCATTGGCTCCCTCATCAAAATTATATAATTCCTCATTTAGGGTTATGGTAGCAACTGCACTCGTTCCATAATAAACTTCAGCATCTAAATTAAGTGTTCCCCTAATTTCCATGGTATAACTATCATTTTCATAAGGCATAGAAAGTATTGAACTATTTAAATTACTTGAAGAGATCAAATTTGCAAAACTTATGAAAAATATTACTGTTATTGTAAAAGTCAAAGCTATCTTAAGTCTTTTATTTTTCATTTTACTCACCAAAACGAAGATAAGTCATTATCCTATCTTATTACTAATTTCCGATTTTTTCTCTTATAAATGCGTTTGGTTCAATATTTCTTTTAAGGAAATAGTATATCTAATTTAAATAATGGTGTTTAAGCCAATTATGGACATAATCTATAAAAAAATGTTTAAATTAACTATTTTAAATTAAAATTACATAAATATTAAATTAATCAAATTATTTAATTTCATTTAAAAATGAAAATTCATCAAATTTTAATTGAAATTAAAAAATATCTAGTTTTGGATATTAAAAAAAATGAACAATGAAAATACTTATTATTTAGTAATTAATCCCCAATCTCCCTTTGAAATTATGTTATTGTTATTTATACATTTTAGAGTTTCTATTTCTCTGTACTTTTTTATTTTTACTTCTGGAACTTTTAATATTTTTAATATTGGCTCAATTTTTTCCATTTTTCCAAAATATCTTAGAGTATCTTTTTCTAATGCTCCAAATACTAAATCTAGCGATTGTAGATTAAAAGTAATATTCTCAACAACTTCCGCCTTTATTTTAGCGTTCTTTGCTAATGTATTTAAATCAATACCAGGCTCTAATAAAATATTTTTTAAAACTCTCAAAAAACTTACATCCCTAAGCATAAAAATGGATTTAAATAATTCAGGATTAATTTTAAAATTAAAATAGGTTATTTTATTGCTAATTTTATTTTTTCTAATAAAACCAAATTCTTCAAGCATTTCTAAATGCCAAATAGTTTGATGAATTGATAAATCCAGAGTTCTTTGAATTTCTCTAAAATGAGAGCCAGGGTTACTGGAAATATATTCAAAAATTTTATTCCTTATTTGATTTTTGAGGGCTGTATCTTTTGTAATTTTAGATCCTTTAACTAATATTCTTTTTGAAAATAGTTGGTAAATGGCTTGACTAATTTCACTATTATCATATCTTAAATTCAAAATTGATATAGTATATAATCTTTCAATATTTATTGGACCTATTTTCAATAATTTTTTAGCCAATTTTAAAACTGATCTCTCGATTGGTGAAAGGTTCAATTGGCTTATTTTATATTCACCTCAAAATTAATTACGTTTAAAAATTAAAAAAATTTTCAATTATCTTGAAAATTTTCGAGTGCTTCTATTAATTTTCTTCTTTTTTTTGGATTTAAATTTGCTAATTCCTCTAATATTAGTGTTATATCTGAAAAATTAAAAATATTTAATTGTAAAATTCTTTTTAATTCGTCATTAGATACTACAGTAATTTCTTGCTTGAAATTATCTAAATAATTTTCTTCTTTAAGATTTTTAAATAAACTATTAAGAGCAGCAACATTATCCGTCCCAAATTTTGTTCGAGGAATTAATAAACTCATTCCTTTCTTTCCTTTTTTTCTTTTATCCAACTTTAACTTTTTTCCTTTTGTTGGAATGATATTTCGTCTTTTTCGTATTATTAAAACACTTGAACCACAAACAGCGCTTCCTACTATCCCTAAGATTATTATTATGATAATTTTACCATTGTCTGGAGGAGGAAACAGAAATGGGGGGAGCTTAATTGGACCAATAATTCTGAATTTAATTATTAGTGCCTCACCTGTATTATTTGCTTCATCGACTGGAATTATTTCATATTTATATTTTCCATGGCTTAAATTCTCAAGTTCTCTATAATAATTTAAAGTTGTATTTCCCAAGTATAGACCATTTCTCCAAATTTGGTAAAATACAACATTATTATCTGAAGAGGCAGTCCATGAGAGAGTAATATTACCTTGCTGAATTGTTATTGCTGGATTCGTAGGTTTAGTTGGAGAAGTATCATCAAATGTTAAAATAATAGTTATTGAACTCTGAGTTCCGACTATATCACTTGCTCTTATCCAAAATTGAATTACTTGGTCACTTGTAAAACTTGATAAACCAATATCATAAGAACCAATAAAAGAATTAGTCCAGCTGGTTTGGGTTACATTTGCTTTCCATTCTACAGAAGAAGAGTTCAAATTATCATCAGTTATAGTCAGATTAATATAAGCAGGTTTATTTATTACTGTTGCGTTCATAGGTGAGTTCAAGATAATTGAAGGTGCTGTATTATTAATTGCAGAAATAATACCTACATTAAGCAACAAATCTGTTTTATATCTTCTATATTCAAGTTTTGCTCTTTCAAGATCTGAAACATTATCAAACATATCATAAATAAATCTAAAATTATAAGGTTCCGTAGCTAGTAGATCCCCTTCACTAGCCGTGATGCCACCACCACACACTCCCAGTTCAGTATAAGATGATATGTCATTATAATACATATAAGGTGTAGTTCCAAATGAAGAAAGAGGATCAACAAATTCTTTTCTTGGTAAATAAGCCCAAAATCCTCCATGTGTCTGCGAAGCAACCATAACATAATCTGGAAGTCCCTCATTAGAAGCAGGCGGAACTTGACCTGGATCTAATGTCGGGTTTCCTCCGTTTTGTAAATCATCATCTGTGTCACTACCATTAAAATATAGATATTTTTCATTACTAATTGTATAATTGGGATTGGCATCTCCAGGAGTATATCCAGGATAACCTCCGGGATTACCACCAAGAACTGCAGAAAAATCGTCTCTTATGGAAGAATTAATTCTGATAGTCTCTAAATAAAGACATATAGGGTCATAAGTGACACTAAGACCTACTTCGGGAAGATCTATTTCTATTTTGGTTTCACTTGTTTGTTCCATATTATTATAAAAATGATTCTCCAGCGTAGCGTGAATGTATACATCTACATCTACCGAAAAAACGGTCAAACCAACATGTATATATGTCTGTTTCAATAAAATAACACGGATAGGACCATTCTTAATTGCCAATCGGTCGCCTTCTGTATCCCAACCAACCCAACCTCGGGTATTTGAAGGATCTGGCGAAGATAGTTGAATAGCTTCTTCATTTGGATTATCTATTCCACATGCTGTACCATTGTAATATATTCCAGACCAATTGCCATGTGTCATCAAATCCAAATGAAATGTTCCAAAAATGGGAATATTAATCTGAACTGACCCAAAGCTTTTCGAACCTTCTTCTAATATATCCATTCCATCAGAACTTGGAGATAATATTCTTAATAAATTCCGAATATCTGGATCATAAGCATCAAAACTTGTTTGATAAGTTTGAGTAGTTATAGTCAAATTGGATGGATCCCAATTCACATAACTTTCATATAGGGGTATCCCTTGGCCGGTTTCATTATTATAATAAATATACATAAATGATTGCCCTCCATCAACAGGATCGGTTATGTTAATATTTATTCTATAAGGAAAATTCGATTCATTCCACCAAACTGTAGATGGAACCCATTTCCCATTTTCTGCATAAAAACAAATTTCATCATCATAATCTATAGCATATGGTATTTGAAGTCCAGTATCTCTACCATATGGATCAGTCGGTTCATAATTATTTGAACCATTTTGAGAAACATAAGTATAAGAATAATTAAGTATAGGTCCATTTTGCCATGTTAAAATCCACCCCTTCTCATCTATTTGAAATGGAACTTCAATCCATTGATTTGAAGTATTATAGTATAAAATTCGAATGTGACTTTCATTCAAACCTTCTAAAGCATTAAATATATACGGACTTTCAATCATTTGTATTATTATAGGATAACCAACCCTTGTTAAATTAGGATTATTTGCATCATTAGTAGTTAAATCAAGAATTTCTTCTTTAGGAATATTGATTTCGTTAGCCATATTATTATAATTAATAGGAGGTATAGTAATATTATAATTATAGAGAGAGATAATATTAGCAGTAGTAAACAAAAATATTGCTGCAACCGTTAAAATTAGGGAAATTTTAAATTTTTTATTTTTCAAATTCTTCACCATTATTGAATTCTTATATTTTAAATGGCAAAAATATAAAATCCAGCATCTTATTTGATATAAAAATTTAATTTATTCTTTATAAATGGGTCTGGAACAATCTAAAATTAAAAATTCAATAGCTTTACATCTATTGATTATGTTTAGAAAGTGGAAAAAGAATAAAAATTGAAATCAGTTAAAATTTTTTCCTTAATTAGAAAATAAAAATGTTTTAGATATTCTTAAAATAAAATTTTGAATTATTTAATAGTTCGAGAACTTCATTTTCATTTAAATCATACCAATGTTTATATGCCGAAGCTACTGCAAAATATCTTGTCCTTCTTATGTCAGGACAAATTAAATCATCTATTAAAGGACCGACTTTATCAACTGAACTTCCAGAAGCAGTAGGAACGGCAACAATAATTTTACTAATTGACCTTTTTTTAATTGAATTAATTGCTGCTATCATAGTAAAACCAGAAGCAAGACCATCATCAACCAAAATCACATCCTTATCCGTAAGATCCAAAAATTTCTCGTCTGATTTATATAAAGAAATTCTATCTTTAATTTCCTTCATTGTCTTTTCAGCTTGCTTTTTAATTTGGTCTTCAGTTAGTCCTAAAGCCATTACTAAACCTTTATTTAAAATAATTTCTCCATCTCTTGTAATTGACCCAAAACCAGCTTCTGTATTCCACGGAATTTTGATTTTTCTAATAATGAGAATATCAAATGGTATTTTTAATATATCCGATATTTCCTTGGCAACAGGAACTCCACCATTTGGGATTGCTAGGATTACTGCATTTTTTAAATACAGTTCGTCTTTAAGTTTTTCAGCTAAAACCCTTCCAGCATGAAACCTAGTTTCATAAATCATTTGCTTTTAATCACCGAATTAAAAAATTGCTTATTGGACCTTTTAAAAAGGATCATATTTAGCAAAGAGAAATGGTATCATCTTCTCTTCGTCCAATTCTTTGAACTCCAAATCAAGAGATATTGAAGTATCGGCTTTTAAGTAAAAAGCACCAATGATTTCCGACGGTTTTAAAAGACATATGGGATCAAATGGTGATTCATGGAATCCCAACTTTACATTGTCCATTGACCGGAACGAATGAGTTTTATTTACCTTTGCCCACAGCTTCATTAGGCGTGGTTTATAAGCATAGTATGGTCCGTCATGACCAAGAAGAGGCCCCATAACTTGATGAAGGTGGTAAGTTGGTTTCTCTAATAATTCGGTAAGTATTCTTGAGTCAAGTTCTTTAGGCTCAATCTCTCCCTCTGCTTCAACAAGAGTAATCCCCCTTCGAATGGTTTTACAGGAAAATTTATTCCCATCTTTTTTGTATTCGAATTGACCTACCTTTTTCTGGGTTCCTATCATCTCGCGTCCCGCCATAGCACCAATATCAGACTCAATAAAGATTGCTATTGGATAAAATCCTACTGTCCCATTGAAGTCCGCGAAGGCTCCAGTGATATTCTCATAATAACCCATATTTAACCCATCATTACCTTTACCATCGTTTAGATTTAGCTGCTGTACGAATAAATTAAGCAAAGGCATTGCGGTCATAGTCTTTAAAGGTGGGGGAAGAAATTTCTGGATTATATCGATATCTTTTATTTTAAAAAGATACGCATAGTATTCAGCGTTAAATAATTCCCAGCGTAATCTTTTTGCCATAGCCTTACTTTCATCTGGATCAAGACCATAAAGAGGTTTTATTTCATATTTTGTTGGATTGGGGTTTGTTTTAAGTATCTCATACTTCATACTGCTCTCCTTCTCAATATTTTTTAATTTGTTTTATTTAATGAAATAAAATATAATTTCACTTTTTGTTTTTTGAAATTGATACTTTTATACTACATATAAAAATTTCTTATGAAAAATTAAAAAGAAATATAGTAAATAAAAAGTTACAAACAAAAAAATAAAACTTATCTTATTTTTATAACATATAATATAAAAAGAAGAGGTATGCATTTATGGAAAATAAAGAACTAAGTCCAAATGAGGATGAAATAAAATTTATTCGAACAACATCCACCTTTGATTGTGGAGGACGTTGTCCGATAAAACTTCATGTTAAAAATGACAAAATTCTCCGTGTTGAAGGAGATGATTATGAAATAGAGGATGAACAGCTTCGAGCCTGCTTGAGATGCCGTGCATTTCGCAAATATGTTCATCATCCAGAACGTTTAAAATATCCTCTTAAGAGGGTAGGACCTAAGGGAGAAGGGAAATTTGAACAGATTTCATGGGATGAAGCTTATGAAATAATTGCTAATAAGCTAAAGCATGTAATTGAAAAATACGGAAACTCCAGCGTTTTCCTAGCTAGTGGTGGAGGTTTTTTGGGTTCCTTTCATGATGGTACTTTTGCAATGATGAGATTATTTAACCACCTTGGCGGTTTTGCCACCCATTATGGAAATGTCTCATCTGAGGGTGCCGTTTGGGCGTGTTTAGCACAATATAATTCGGTTTTTGTAGGTCATAGTCGTGAAGATCTATTAAATTCAAAGCTTATTATACTGTGGGGATGGGATCCAGCAAGAATGATATCTGGGACTAATACTATGTACCATGTAATAAAAGCCAAGGAAGCTGGGGCGAAAGTTATTTGTATAGATCCAAAATACACCGATTCCGCTGTTGTATTAGCTAATCAATGGATTCCGATTTACCCAGGTACTGATGCAGCGATGATGGTTGCAATAGCTAATGTTATGATTAAAGAGGGACTTCATGATCAAGCATTCCTTGATAAATATACTGTTGGATTCGATAAATTCAAAGATTATGTAATGGGAAAAGAGGATGAGGTAGAAAAAACACCTGAATGGGCTGAAAAAATCACTGGGGTGGATGCTTCGATAATAGAGCAACTGGCTCGGGAGTATGCAACTACTAAACCAGCTGCCCTAATGGATTGCCAAGGTCCAGCACGCAGTGCTATTGGTGAACAATATAATCGATGTGCCATGACTTTATGTGCAATGACTGGAAATGTAGGACGCCCTGGAGGAAGTGCTGGGGGAGGTTTAATGGGTATTCGCCCTGGTCATATGTTTTATGGTATGAGAATACCGCCTGGTAAGAATCCAGCAGAAGCAGGTGGACCAAAGGTAAGCAGATCCCTTAATTTAAAACTTCGCCTGGTTAAACGCGTTCATATTAATAAAATGTTTGATGCCATTGCTAAGGGTAAAGCTGGAGGCTATCCGTTTGATGTTAAGTTTGCTTGGTTTGTCAATAATAATTTTTTAAACCAACTTGGTAATACGAATAAATCTGCTGAGGCATTGAAGAAACTCGATTTTATGGTTGTTGCGGAGCTATTCTTAACACCCACAGCTAGATATGCAGATATTGTACTACCAGTAACCAGTGCTGCGGAAAAAAATGATTTAACTCGACCTTGGCCTTCTGGACCTTATTTTACATATGTAAACAAAGCCATTGAACCATTGGGTGAGTGTAAATCAGATTTGACAATCGCTGAAGAATTAGCTGAAAAACTCGGAATAGATAACTTTGAAAAATATGAGGAAGAAAAAACTCTTAAGAATTTTATTAAAGCGAGACCCGATACAGGTAGAGCGATGCCAAAACGTAAAGATCGGGAAAAATACAAAGAAACAGCTGTTCATAGACTCAAGTTATCTGAGCCTATCGTCGCATTCAAGGAACAAATTGAAGACCTCGAAAATCATCCTTTCGATACTCCTTCTGGAAAGATTGAAATATTTTCTCAGAAAGCAGCTGATATAAAAAATCCACTTTGTCCTCCGATTCCAAAATACATTAGCACATGGGAAGATAGAAATGATCCGCTATTTGAAAAATATCCTTTACAACTTTTATCTCCCCATCCCAGAAATAGGGTTCATTCCGAGTTATATAAAGTTAAATGGTTAGCAGAAGTTGAACCTCATGTTGCTTGGATTAATCCAGTCGATGCTGAACCTAGAGGAATTAAAGATGGGGATGAAATTTATGTATTTAATGATAGAGGGAAGATCCTAATAAAAGCATGGCTTACTGAACGTATAATTCCTGGTGTTATAAGTATATCCGAAGGTGCTTGGTACGCCCCTGATGATAATGGCATTGATAGGGGTGGATGTGTAAATACTTTAACTAAAGATGCATATTCAGCTGGTGGGGCCTCAGCTTTAAAAACATGTCTTGTTCAAATAAGCAAAGTTCAAGGAGGAAAATAAAAATGCAACTTGGTATTTATTTTAATCAAACTCGGTGTACTGGTTGTAATGCTTGTCGAATCGCCTGTAAAGACTGGAATGACATTGAAGCTGGACCGGAGAACTGGATGAAAGTATTATATCATGAAGAGGGAAAACTTCCTAATATTTATGTCTGCTACATGATTAGACCTTGTTTTCACTGCATTGATCCTGTCTGTATTCCTGCATGTCCTATTAATGCAATAACAAAAAGAAAAGAAGATGGTATCGTAATCGTAGATAGTGATAAATGTATTGGTAAGGATGAGTGTGGCAATAAATGTTTAAAAGCATGTCCATATGATGCTCCACAATTTGGAGCTGAAAAAAACTCAAAGATGAGAAAATGTACGTTTTGTATAGATCGAATAAAGGATAACAAGAAACCAGAATGTATTGATGCTTGCCCAACCAGAGCGCTCGATTCCGGACCTTTAAATGAATTAAAAACAAAGTATGGCAATATTAATGAAACTATAGGATTTAAATATTCAGAAAGATGCAAACCAGCTATTATTTTTAAGCCCAAAATCAAGAAATGAAGAGCGAAATATCTGGTTAGATTTATACTAAGTCTTTTAATATAGTATTATTATTAAAAAGATTGTAATATTCCATCAAAAATATGTGATATATAATGAGCTTTGAAAAAAATATTGAGCTCGCAGCTAAATGGATAGCAAAATCCAAACACTTTGTTGCATTTACTGGTGCTGGAATTAGTACAGAATCGGGATTGCCAGACTTTAGAGGACCTGATGGTGTCTGGACCAGAAGAGATAAGGGGCTACCACCACCAAAAACTACAAAACCTTGGCATATGGTGGAACCTAACAGCGGCCATCTAGCACTTGTAGAGCTCCAAAATATGGGCATTTTAAAGTTCTTGATTTCCCAAAATGTAGATAACTTGCACATAAAATCCGGAATTAAACCTGATTTAATTGCAGAATTACATGGAAATACCACATTAATGGTTTGTTTAGAATGTGGAAAAAAGGATACTCTTGAAGCCTTTGGCTGGGATAAAAAAATTTGGGGTTCGGGATATAGAACTTCTCCAACCAGTCCTGGACAACCTAAATGCAATGTCTGTAAAGGAAGAATAATCTCAAGTATTGTAAACTTTGGTGATTCGTTACCTGAAAAAGATTTGACCCTTGGATTCTATCATGCCAAGCAATCCGATGTTTTTTTCGTTATCGGAAGTAGTTTAGTCGTTACACCTGCAGCTAACATGCCACAAGTTGCATTACAATCTGGAGCAAAATTAATATTGCTAAATAAGGGAGAAACACCATTTGATAATGCTGCACATATTAGGTTCTGGGAAAAAATAGGTGATGTTCTGCCAGAGATTGTAAAAAAAGTGAAAAAAATAAAAGAAACTAATTAAATTTCTTGATTAAAATATTTAATTTTCGTCTAATTTAATTGATTACAATTAAAATAAAAAAAAAAATAGTTTTTAAAATTTATTAAAGAACTATATCAACTCTGAAAGCATCTGAATTAAAAGACTTATGTCATTTTGGACATTCTCAATTCTATTCTGTAAATCATTAGCCACATCATCATCGATAGATCCAAGCTTATCAGCAATTTTTATAATTTTACTAAGAATGTTCAGTCTTATCTTTATTAAATATACATTTATTTTTGCTTTGAGGATTTTATCATTTAGATATGCATCTATTGCGTCATTAATATTGTCTAATGCTTTGTCAGTTAATTTATTTAAAATACATTTTACACATCCTTGGGTTTCGGTCTCGATGATTTCGTCTATATCCGTTAGTTGTTGTAATATATCGTTCATCAGCTCTAATATTGGGTCTGGAACTTCTAATTGGCAGTATTTATAATAAAGTCCATATGTTCCGTCCCGATTATCCACCCAAATAATATAAATCCTATTATTATATGTTGCGACGACCGCTGGCCATGCTGAAACACCCGTGGCGTTAGTAAGTTGAATTCTTTCACTCCAACCATTTTGATCCTTAACTTTATAGTATATTTCAGCATCTCCTGTTATTGCATCAGAATAAGCTAGATGTACCTTATTATCAGGACCAACTGCAATGTTTCGGTAAAGGGGAGCATAACCATAAGGACCCCAATCTACTATATCAATGAGTTCTATTTCGCTCCAAATATCATTTTCTATATCATAGGATCTATAATTAAGATCAGTTGAACCTCCTGAAGAATTATACCATTCAATATGAACTATGTTATCCGATCCTATTGCCATAGCTGCTTCAGGCCTATGTGCTTGAATTGTTACTGGAAATTCATCAGACCATTCTATACCATCATATGAAATATGATATAATGTCTCAAGCGAACCTAACCGCCCATCAGTATACACTATATGAAGATTTCCTATCTGATCTATTTCAAATTCGTAAATACAAGAATCTCCAGAACCATTAGTTACCCGATAATCTTGACTCCAAGTAGTCCCATCAAAAAATTTGTAATATACTTCTGAATCTTCATTTTGAGGATCGTCTCTTTTATCTGGCCAAACCACATGAATTCTATTATCAATTCCAATTTCAATATATGGATACCATTCTCCGGCTGAAGAATTAGTAATTTGTTCCACTCCGCTCCAGATATTCCCATCGAAAGAATTATAATAGACATTACTACTTTCCCCTACAGCTTCCATCCAAACAATATGTACTTTATCATCAGGTCCAATAGCTATTGCGGAGTAGACAGAAATATCCGAACTATTAGAGACTTGATAATAGTTAGTCCAAGAATTTCCGTTAAAACAAGCATAATAGATTTCATAATTTCCAATTTTATCATCATTCCAAACAACATGTATATTATTATTAGAATCAACTGCAGCATAATGATAAGGATGAGATGCTGATAAATTAATAAATTTAGTATCTTCGCTCCAAGAATTAGATGCCATCGAAATTTCTGAATCAGGATTGGGTATATTAGAATTTTGGTTTATGTTTGTGGATAATATGTCTAAAAGAAGTACTTGACTATTATTTGAGTTAATAAAACTCAGTCCAACAGTTCCTAAGAGCAATATAGTAAAAACTATTCCAAATATCGTTTTTTTCATTTTTATCCCATCATTATTAATTTATTGAATCCTCTAATTTTAGAGTGAATATTAATTTTTTTCGCAATATAAAAAGATTTCTTTATGAATCTTACTAAAAATAAATAATTAACTTGTGATTTATCAAATATAAAACATTAAAAATTGCGAAATTTATGAAATATTAAATTATAAAGCCAATATCTTTTATCTCATTGATTTATATTATAGAAGTTGAACCGTCTCAATGATACATAATAATTATAAATTTATTTATAAGAACAGATGAAAGTTGTAATTTAGGGTAGACTAATGAATAGGATTAAAATTAAAAACAAAAAACTGGACGAATTTGATTTTCCTTTTATGGGATACACTGGATATACTATAACCAAATTCTTTGATAACTTTAAACACCTCTCATTTCTACTTGATAAATTAGAAACATCTACAATGCGTAGAGATATGGTAAAAATAAGAGTTGACCGACCAATTTATATTACTGGACTTGCTCGAGCTGGAACAACAATTGTTTTAGAGATGTTAAGCAAACATCCTGATTTAGCTACGCATCGATATAAACATATGCTCATGCCATATCTCCCGCATTGGGTAAGTCAGCTTGCGAAAAGAACTAACATTTACTCAGAACCTTTTGAGCGTTACCATAAGGATGGAATATTTGTTACAAGAGAAAGTCCTGAGGCTGTAGAGGAAATATTGTGGCAAAAATTTTTTAATAGAGTCTTTAGCGAAAATACTTCAAATATATTTGATATGAAAGTTTCTAATCCAAAATTTGAGAAATTTTACCGAAATCACATTCTGAAGCTTATATTAAATCAAAAAAGTTCTCGTTATCTAGCAAAAAATAATTATAACGTTACAAGAATGGAATATCTACTCCGGATTTTTCCAAGCTCTAAATTCTTACTAATTATTCGAAATCCCGTAAATCATATAGCTTCGCTTATTAAACAAACAAGATTATTTTTAGGAATAGAAATAAAAAAACCACTTTTTAACGAATGGTTAAGAATGATTGGGCATCGTGAATTTGGTCATAATAGTATTTGTATTAATGTAGGTAACACTGAACTTATTCATAAAATTCGTAAATTGTGGAAAAATAATAAAACATATGTTAAGGGTTGGGCATATTATTGGGCTTCTATATACAATTATGTTGCTGATCGGCTTGAGAAGAATAAAAAGCTTAAAAGTGCAACCTTAATGGTGAGATATGAAGATTTATGTAAAACTCCTGCGAAAATAATAGATAAAATACTTACACATACAGAGTTACCATTAAGAAAGTTCGAGAAAGTTAAGGATTATTATGTTAGAAATCTACATGAACCTACTTATTACGTTCCAAATTTTTCCGATCAAGAATTAGAAGACATTATTGAAGTAACTAGTTCAACAACTAAACGCTTTGGTTATGATTAGATAATTTAAAGAAATTTACTAAAAAATACCTCTCCTATATCTCCTTCATTTATACCTGTAATATATCCACATTCTTTAAATCCAACCTTTCTATGCCATGCTTGGGGCTCGGGTTCATTTACTTGCGAAGAACTATATAGTACCTTATGCCCATTTTTAATCAAATAATCTTCTAAAAAATGTATCATTGCAGTTCCTATTCCTTGTTTCCGGTACCCATCGACAACAAAAATAAGACCTATATATGGTATTATCAACCAAAGATACTCAATTCGTAAATAACCTACTGGTTTTCCATCGAACTCAGCAAGAATTATCATCTTATCTTCAATATGCCTTTTAATTAAAGCTTTTTTAACATGTTTATAGTCCATCTTAATACAAAAATCAAAATCATTGGATTCGGCAAATCTTATTTTTATTTTTTGATTCATCATTTATCCCCAATTATTAGAATTTTTATCCAATTAATTAAAAAAAGAAAGGATATTTTTTTGTTTATTTTCTAGTTAATTCCCTAGTTTTCATTTTCTACTCGTTTTTTAAATTTGCGTAATAATTGAGTAAATCTAAGGGGTTTTCCTTGATAATTAAGCTCGGCAAGTGCTTGATCTTGGTAAGCATTAAATATTTTAGTAGATAATATTTCCCAATCTCGACATATGGCAAGAGTTTGTTCATCATTTTTCAATAGAGTCTCATGTGACATGATACGATGAAATTCTGCAGCGAGTGGTTCAACTAGGTCTGGGTCCATTCCTTCAAGAATATCTCTAACGAATTCTTCAGCAGGATACCAATTTTTAACCCTTTGAAAATCGCGATGTATTTGGGTTAAAAGAACATTACGAGGACCTTCCCACAATTCATTTATCATAGCATCTCGTTGGAAACGCGGTAAAGATAAAAAATCCTCCATTATACCGTGTCCACCGAAAAAAGATATAGCTAATCTTATCATTTCAGGTGCTTCATAAGCTACAACAATTTTTTGTAACATGATTATTTCGCGTAATCGGTACCGTCGTCTTCTTTCAACGAGATCTTCAATCTCTTGTAAGTTCTTTAAACCAGCGGTAAGCTGTTCATCAAAATGAAGGAATTCTTTATAGATTTTAAAAGCGGCAGCCGCAGTTCTTTTTACTCCATGGTCTAATCTATTAATTTGATTTATCATAAGTGGAAACAAAGAAGTTGGTATTCCAAATGCCTCTCTAAATTGAGCATATAAATTAGCTTCTCTTGCAGCACGCAGACCCCCACCAGCTGCTTGGAATCCGACATGAACTCTAGACATTGAAAGCACAATACCGACAATATTAGCAAGTCCCTTTTCTAATGGACCGATAGGATAAGCGACAGCTCCGTTATAAGTAATTTCAGCAGTGGGAAGTTCGGCAGTTCCGAGCTTTTGTTTGAGTCTATCTATTGTATATGAATTTCTAATTTCACGCTCTTTATTACCTGGAAGCCAAGCAGGTACTGCAAAAACTGCAATTCTTGTTGATGATGGAGTCCCCTTTGGTTTTGCACTTACAATGGCATAATCCGCTTGAGTTGCAGAGCAGAAAAATTTTTTGCCATAAATTCTCCAGCAGTTAGAAATACCATCGGGACCTTCAGCTTCTTCAAAGACTGCCTCAACTAGATTTGAGGGAACATCGCTTCCACCTTGAATTTCGGTAATAAATTGTGAACCGAGAGCGTATTCACGTTCTCCATTATTTATTATTCCATCCCTCATATGGGCGAGAATTTTTTTTGCCTCATCTTTTAGTGTATCCTCGTATTTTTCCATAAGCCTGATCATACCATGAGTGCATGCTATTGGACACATCACTCCTGCCTCGCCATTTTGGGCAAGTAAAAATATTTTGACAAACCTACTCCAAGGGGAATTTTTTTTCGGATCAAAAATACCAAGGTTAAAAATTTCACGTTCTAGAATTTCGGTTTCCATACAACGCTTTAAGCGATCAACTCGATGATTATGAGCATCATAATGTTGGATTAGAGTACATTTTATTCGATTTTCAAGTTTATTAGCCTCTTCTGCAAGGTATTTAAATTTAAAAGATACTTTTTGTGATAGTTCACGAAGTTCACGATCAATTTTCTCGAATTCATTTCCAGTATACTTTTTAACTAGAAACTGAAAAAAATCATCATCTTCATAGCAGTTAAAATTATCTCTAACAAATAAATAATCATCAAATGAATATTTATTATTCCTGTCACCTTCTTTAGCCATTTGGGCACACATTCTTAATATTCTCCTTATTTTTTAATAATTTATTAATAAAAGATTTTCTAATTATTATTTGTATAAATTATTTTATTATTCTTTATGTTAAAAATCGATATTGTTATTCCTATTCAAATTCAAAATTTTTATAAATTATTTTTTTTACTTCTTTTTAAGTAAATAATAATTGGAGAAGAAAAAATATGGAATGGAATCCCTTAAAATGGCCTATGAGTTGTCTTGCTGGCATTTTGATGATTGTATTTTTTTTCATATTCATTCCTACTGCAGTATTACTATTTCCAAGTTTCAATATCAATCTTGGACCTGTTCACTATTGGATTATGGGTCCTTATAGTATTATAGATAATTATTTGAGTGATTTAGGAAACTATATCTTCAATCCTAAAGGAGCAGACTTCTTTAATTATGGCTTAATAATTATTGGAATTGCTATGATACCATTTTTTCTTGGAATTTCGCAATTCTGGGAGGAAAATCCCCACACAGAGATCTTAAAAATAACAAGACTACTTGGATTTGCAGCAGCATTTGCTTTGATTATGATAGGAGTTTTCTCAGAGAACGCCCCTGAGCCATTACATGAACTTTGGTCGATGATATTTTTCTTATTAATTCTTATTCTAATGGGTCTCGCAAGTTATGCACTAATCGATGACGACAATTTTATGAAAATTACTAGTTATTATGGTTTTGGAGCAATTATATTCAATATCATCTTTTTAACGACAGGATCACCCTTCTTGGAATGGATAACGGTTTTTTCGGCATTAGGCTTTGTTGCTATGTTAATATATGATGTATTTAAAACGGAATCTTAAGAGATTAGAACTAAATCTAATTTCACCTTTTATTTTTTAAAAAATTCTCCTTTTGAATTTATCAGTTCCATTAAATTAAAATTTTATAAAGAAAATTAATTTTATAAAAAAAATAATAGTAGATTAAAGTGATTTATTATGGGATGACCATGTCCTCCACTTCCTGACCCTTCTGAATCCCCAGATATATACTATGCGGTTCTATGGGTGTTAATGGATCGGAGGAATCAAATTGACCCAGTTCAACTAGGGATCATTGCTGGAATTATTTGCTTGGCTGTTCTTGCTGTCATCCTTGCTTGGGAAATAAAAAAGTCAAGTTCCAAGGCAAAAGGAAAAGGGATGAAAGCAAACAGTAAAATAAATAATTCAGAGAAATAATTAATTTAGGCTACTCTATATTTTAAAATAAAAAGTTTGAAAACAATAAAAATTAATTAAGATTTCTTCTCTTCGAATTCTCTTTCTTGTTTCAATACTTTTTCTTTCATATTTGCTACTTTTTCGTATTTTTCTTTAAATTTTTCTTCTTTTTCCCTCATTTCTACAGTGTATTTGACATAATCCTGTTTCTTTTGTATGATACTCTGATATCTTTTTTCTAATTCTTTTTCTTTTGTCTGTATCTCTCTTTGTTTATTTTTTAATTCCGTAATTTTGGCTTTTATATCTAATAATTTTTTATCATAATCTTCACTTTCTTCGATGACTTTTTTATATTTACCGTTAATTTCTGCAAGACTTTGTTCAACTGCTTTAAGCTTATTAAGCGCAACATTAAGATTCCGTAATTCCGATTCTTTCTTTTGAATATCCTTGTAATTATTATCAATATCTTTTTTTACCTTAGCAATTTCTTGATTTTTATCCTTTATTTCTTTTTCTTTTAATTTTAATTTTTCTTCAACATTCTCAAATTCTTCTGATTTCTTCTTCAGTTCATTGTATTTCGCATTAATTTGTTCTAATTCAGTTCTAATGGTTCCTAATTTTCGATTTAACTCTTCTTCCTTAGCATCTATTACTTTATGTTGTTGACCAATTTCAGCTTCTAATTTTTGGTTAGACTTTGATTTAGTTTCTATCTCTTTTTTGAGTTGTTCTATTGTATTTTGTTTTTTCTTAAGTTCCTGTAATTTAGTTTCATAATTTTGTTCAAATGATCTAAATTTCTGTAGTTTTTGGTTTTGGTTCTGCAATTCAGCTCTAGTTTCGGCAAATTCTTTTTCAACTCTTTGTTCTTCTTTGTTTAATTCTTCTTGTGTTTTTTTGAATTCGTCTTCTTTTGCCTGAACTTCAGCTTGCTTATTTATAATTTCTTCTTTTAAATTCATTAAGTTTTGTAATTTTTGGCTCATTTTTTGTTTTTTAATTTCATTTTCTTTCATTAAATTCTTTACATTTTCATATTTTTGTCTAAGCTCCAGTTCTCTTGCAGATAAACTTTCTTTGCGCGTTTCAATATCTTGTATATTTTGATCAAACTCTATGGCAGCACTTTTTACTTTCGCCATTAATCTTTCTAGTTTTAATTCCCTCTCCTTAAGCTCTTGCTCCTTTTTCTCAAGCTCAAGACGTTTTGATTCTAATTTCTCTTCATCCATACAATTACTTTCCATTATTAAACCATTATTAAATTAATAATAAATTATTAATATTAACAACTATTTTGAGTTTCGATTTTTCTATAAAGCATTCTTTAAAATGAATTCAAGAATTATTCAAATAATAAAAAATAAAGGATATTTCTAAAAAAAAGAAGGATAAAATTTAAGTAAAATTCTGTTAATTTTACATCTTTCAGTTAATTTATTTTATTTTTTCTTCTTTCAATTATTTTTTTTGCTATGTAATTAAATACATCTCTGACATTTTCCCCAGTTTTTGCTGAAGTTTCAAAGAATTCGTATCCAAGCTCATTTGCTTTTTTCTTCCCGTTTTCCAAAGAAACATTTCTTTGGTTTTTTAGATCGCTTTTATTTCCAACTAATAAAAATAATCCATCATTTTTTGCATAAGGTCTTATTTCTTCTATCCAGCGATCAATCTCTATAAAACTACTTGGATCTGAAATATCATACATAAGTATAAAAGATTCGGTATTTGGATAATAATTTCTTCTAAGTTGTTTGAAAGTTTTTTGGCCAGAGACATCCCAAGCGGTGAATGAACAATGTGTATTCGTGTTACAATCATAAGTATGTTTCTTTATATCAACACCTAAAGTTGGAATATATTCCACTGCAAATTCACCATCGGAAAATTTATTTAATAATGAGGTCTTACCTACTCCAGGTTCTCCTGCTATTATGATTTTATAAAGAACTTTCCTTTTTGCTTTGGTTTCTGGTTTGGTTTTATCTATTGATGAATATTTCTTAAAAGTACTCAAATTCTCAAAATCAAATTCCGTCTCTAATATGTTTGAGAAATTAACAAACCTATTGATCTTTCCATCCCATCCATCAAGGTTGCCGAATTCTTCTAAGAATCTGTTTCCAATAGAATTCATAATATCTTTCATCATAACAATTTCATCTGTTCGGTCACAACCAAGAACAACAAAAATAGTACCAAAATTCATATAAACAAATTTTGCATCTTTCAGAACCAGACTATCAATTGCTCCTTTTCCACTGGCTTTAGCAAAATTATCAATAGCAATGAAAAATCCTGAAAGTAAATCTTGACTTATTCGGGATTTAACTTCGCCGAAATCTTTATAATATAAATTTTCGCCACTATTTCTAATTATCCAGATGTTGTGGATCATAAAAAAATCCACTCCTCGTAATTTTATGAATCATAGAAATATATAATATTTGGATTATATATATTCTATTGCTTTACTTCAAAATGTCTTAAAAAAGGAGTTTTTTAAGGATAAAAGCAATTATTCCCCTGTTTATTATTATCAATTTAGTTTTAAATGCTTATTATTGTCTCTTATTTTTTCTCCGATAAAATAAAACAAATTATTCACATTAAATCCAGTCTTTGCAGAAGTTTGAAAAAATTCAAATCCAAGTTCACTTGCCTTTCTTCTTCCTACCTCTGGAGAAATAACTTTTTCTCCATTTAAATCTATTTTGTTCCCAACTAATAAAAAAATACTATCCTTTCTAGCATAAGGTTTTATTTCATCTACCCATCTATCAATTTCTTCAAAACTATTCAAATTAGAAACATCATACAAAATTACAAAAGATTCCGTATTTGGATAATAAATTTTTCTAAGTTTTTTAAAAGATTTTTGCCCTGATACATCCCATGCAGTAAATGAGGCATTTATATCTGAATTAAGATTATAGGAGTGTTTTTTTACATCAACTCCTAAAGTTGGTATATATTGAGAGTCAAATTCACCTTTAGAAAATTTATTCAATAAAGAGGTTTTTCCTACCCCAGGATTTCCTATTACCACGATCTTATAAGCGATATTATTTCTTGGTTTAAGTTTTCTTTCATTTTCGTCAATTGAAGATTTAGATTTACGTATGATACTCGACTTTTCAAATTTGAACTCTGTATCTAAAATATTAGAAAAATCTCTAAATTTAGAAAGTTTTCCGTCCCAATCTTCAAGATCTCCGTATTTTTCTAAAAATAAATTTCCAATATCTGCCATTATTTCTTTTAGCCCATTAATTTCCTCTGATCGATCACAACCAAGAACGATAAAAATAGGATCTAGATTCATATAAATGAATTTTGCATCCTTCAAAATTATACTATCTATATTTCCCTTTCCACTTTCATTAGCAAAATTATCGAGTGCAACAAAGAACCCAGAAAATAAATCATTATCAATATTTGATGTTGTTTTATTAAAATTTTTATAAAATAAGTTTTGTCCGCTATTTTTTATTATCCAAATGCTATTTATCATAAATCTAGGAGCTCCTTTTTAGTACATAAATTTTGGTCTATCGGAATATAACAATATAATGATATACCAATAATTTATATACAAAACACCTACTTATATTTTTCTATTATTTTTTAAGATGATGTTAAATAATTAAGAATTTTAAATTGATTTTAAAAATAGTAAATATTTGGGAGGATTTAACTTAATTAATCGTTATTTTACTATAGACCAATAATATGAAAATAAATAAAAAAATGGGAATAAGATTTTAAGAATTTTTTAAATCCTCTATAACATATCTAAGTCCTAGTTCAATTAATTTCTCTTTTTTTGGAGTTCCCTTTTCCAAATCCCAACCTCGTTCATCATAATAATCATCCAGTAGTTTATTTGCTAACTCATTAGTAATTTTTACTCCACCATAGAAATATTTAATCCTCTTTTTAATCAATTTCTCAGGAAACTCATCATGTTTCCTATTAAAACCCTCCCTAACGTTAGCAACTTTAAGAAGATTCCATGACCTTTCAGCTGCTTTCATAAGTTCTTCTCTACTAATTTCAATTCCAGTTACAAAGGAATATAGTTCAGTACAAAGTTTGGCACTATAAAATCTATTAATTTGTGCTCTCGCACATATTCCTAACGAACCTAATGCAGTAAACCACTCTTCGGAATATTTAGTAAGCCGTCCAATATTCAATCCCATCTCCTTAATGGGTGGTTTAAATATTCTATCCATTGCATCTTCTGGAACGCCCATTCTATCAAAATGAGATCTGAAATCATCTAGCTTACGTCCTGGGGCAAAGTAAGTAGGAGAACCACCCGCAGCATCATGACTTCCTCTAGGATTAACAAATTGCTCAAATTCCATTGTTCCAAGATTAAACATCTTTGGATCTAAAATTAAATTTTGTTTTTTAACTAATGGAATTTTCTTAACGGCTTCTTTACCAAATCGATTAATTACACCTTCAAATCCATCTGCTAAAATATCTCCAAATCCTTTTCGATATGAAATATTCTCAAGTAATTTTGATAACGTTTCAAAATCATTTTTTATCTCTAAATCAGTTTCTTCAAAAGTTAGGATTCCTCGTTTATATAAACTTTTAACTAAGGGAAATAACGCCATAATTGTTATTGAATCCAGCCCATATCTATTCATTAAATCAAAACTTTTAATATTTTCATCATAAGTGCCAAAATTCATTGCAAGAAGTGCATACGCATTTACCACAGATGCTTCATACGATACTAATCCCTCAAACCTTCCTTCTTTTATCTGAATTACATCTTTATCTCCAATTGGACAAGATGGGCATGCTATCCTCGCTTTTTTCAAATTATCAAGATAAAAATCCTTAGGTACAATGGGTGCTGTCCGAATTAATCCAAATTTGACCCAATCTTCACGATGTTTATAATTTCTTATTCGCTCGTATAACTCTTTATGTATTTTCATTAATTTTTTTGGCTCTGCTACATTTACACCCTTGCTCCCATGAGCAATGATGGCCTTTAGATTTTTTGACCCCAATACCGCACCTGCCCCTCCTCTTCCAATGGTTGAAATTTTATCAACTAAAGCAATTGAATATTTAACCAAATTTTCTCCTGATTGCCCAATTGAAATAATTCCACAATTACCATGAAGTTTCCATAAATCATCCGCAGTTTGATTTGTATCTTTTCCCCATAAATTAGTTGCATCTTCTAAACTCACATTATCATCAAAAATTTTTAGATAAATAGGAGAATCTGCTCTCCCAGTAATTATTATATGATCATAACCTGCATTCTTCAACATCATTCCAAAACTCATTGACCCTCCTGTCCAAGCAACTGCATTATTCATTGGCACTTTCGTTGTTATATATATCCTAGAAGTTGAAGGTAAAATAGTTCCAACAAGTGGACCTACACCAATTACTATAGGATTATCCGGGGAAAAAGGATCTATTTTTGGAGTGAAAATATCATAGAATAATTTTATATTGATACCAAGACCGCCAATGAAGTCTTTAATAAGTTTATCATCAAGTTTTTTTAGTTTTATTTCTTTATTAGTCAAATTTACATGTAATATTTTCCCAGAATAACCAAACATTTATTCCTCCACCCTTTCTAATGCTTTATATAAACAATATTTAGCACATAGACCGCAATTATTGCATTCACTTGTAAAACTAATCTTTTTTGTATGGTCAATAGTTTGAATTCGTATAAATGCTTCCGATGGATTGAAGATCTTTCTATGAGTAAAAGAACATATAAGTTGACAAGTTAAACAGCCGGTACAATTTTGATCGTGAATAATAATTTTATTGGTTTGCATAAAAACATCTCTTAAAAAAAAGAAAATATAATGTGGTTTATTATAATGAATTTTTAGATCTATTCTTTTGCCGCTTGTATTTTTTGTAACTCTTTTTGTAACAATGATCTTCTCATAGTTTTACCAACAGGTGTTTTAGGTATCATGCCTATGAATTCAACCTGTCTAGGGTATTTATAGGCAGCCATATTTTCTTTAGCCCAATCAATAATTTCCTGTTCGGTAATCTTGTCAACATATTCCGGTTTTATTTTAATAAATGCTTTAATAGTTTCGCCAGACAATTCATCAGGTATTCCTATAACTCCACAATCCATAACTGCAGGATGCTCGAATAACCCATCTTCAACTTCTGCGGGTAACACTCGATATCCTTTATATTTGATTTGCTCTTTTGTTCTACCAACAATGAAGAAAAATCCATTTTCATCCATATATGCCACGTCTCCTGTTCGTAGCCAGAGATTACCCTTCTCGTCTTCTATTAATGTGTTCTTAGTTGCTTCTGGATTTCTCCAGTATCCTTTCATTACTTGAGGTCCTCGAAGTAGCAGTTCTCCCTGTTGTCCTGGTTCTAATTCGGTAATATAATCGGGTGGTTCTACAATTTTTGCATCGGTGTCAACAACGGGGAAACCAATGCTTTTGGGGTTTATTTCTTCCCAAGACTGTGCCCAATGGCATAAGCAATTTACTTCAGTTAGTCCATAACCATTAGTAACTTTCAATCCCGTACGATCCCCCCAAACTTTTGCAACTTTATACGGTAAGGGTGCTGAACCAGAACCACAAGTTTCTAATGCGGAAAGATCTCGCGTTTTAAAATCCGGATGATTTATTAGGAAATTATATGCGGTTGGAACTGTAGTAAATCCTGTTATTTTATAGCGTTCTAGCAATTCTAGAGTGAGACCTGGGTCAAACGAGGACAGGATGATCAAGGATCCCGCACTCGCAACACTAACGTTTAGGATAAAGAATCCCATAGCATGACATAAAGGGTTTGTGGTTATGGTTCTAGTAGCTCCAATTGTTTTAAAAGCTTCTTCATAGGAACCTTTCCAGGTACCTGCTGTTGAAGTACCAAAAAACTGGAAAGCGTTGGAAATAAGATTCGAATGGGTTATCATCACGCCTTTAGGTAGTCCTGTAGTTCCGCCTGTGAATAAGAGACCTGCTAAATCTTCCTTAACATCGATTTTTACATTTGGTTCTTTCGGTGGATATTTTTTTAATAATTTTGTAATCGTTAAGTCATCTTCCTTATCAGATGATACTTTTACTATATTCTCAACCCCTGCTTCTTTACAAGATCGTTTAACCATTCCAAAGAATTGTCTATCCGTAATAAAAACTTTAACTATACCTGCACTATCTACGATATGTTTAATTTCTTTCTTTTTCAATAAATAATTAACAGGTATTAAAATACCGCCTGACATTCCTACTGAGAAGGTAGCAAAGGCAAATTCGGGGCAGTTTGGTGTCATTATCGCTACACCATCACCTTTCTTAAGATTGAACTCAGAGATTAGGGCGTTACTTAATACATTGGAATAATATTCTGTCTCATAGAATGTATATTTCGAGTCATTTAACTGGGGGAAATGCATGCAAACATTATTTGGAAAATCATTTGCTGATTTTTTTAAAAAATCAGGAAATCCGTTAAGTTTAGGATATTTAACCGTCTTAGCTACTTCTGGTGGTCTCTTTCTTAACCAAACTCTGTCTGGCCTTACCCATGGGCTCTCGTTTTCAGTATCTATTAGATCTAACCATTCAAAAAACATACTTTCATCTTCACTCATTTTGATTCACCTTCAATTTTAAGATTGAATTAATTGAATTATTTTTTTGTCTTTATCCCTAATTATTTTAAATTAATTGATTATTTTTTTGTATATTAAGAATATCTATATTTTAATAGATAAAAAATGTTAATATTGTCAATCTGACAATTTTTAGATTTTATCCTTTAGCTGCTTTTATGTTCTGAAGTTCTTTTTCTAATAATGCTCTTCTCATTGTCTTTCCAACAGGAGTTTTAGGTATCATGCCAACAAATTCAACCATTCGAGGATATTTATAACCAGCTAAATTCTCTTTAGCCCAATCAATGATTTCCTGCTCAGTAATTTTCCCAACATATTCAGGTTTCAATTTGATAAATGCTTTAATTGTTTCACCAGCTATTTCATCAGGCACCCCGATAACACCACAATCAAGGACTGCAGGATGCTCAAATAATGAATCTTCAACTTCTGCAGGTAATATCCGATATCCTTTATATTTAATTTGCTCCTTAGTTCTTCCCACAATGAAGAAAAATCCATTTTTATCCATTATAGCAACATCTCCCGTTCTTAACCAAATATTACCGTTTTCATCTTCGACCAATGTTCTTTGAGTCGCTTCTGGATTTTTCCAGTATCCTTTCATTACTTGGGGACCCCGAATAAGCAATTCTCCACGTTCTCCTGGTTTTAATTCGGTAATGTAGTCGGGTGGATCGACTATTTTTGCATCGGTATCAATAATTGGGAAGCCAATACTTTGAGGATTTATTTCTTCCCAAAAGCCTGTTCCAAGGCACATGCAAGTCACTTCAGTTAAACCATAGGCATTAGATACTTTTAATCCTGTACGTTCTCCCCAAATTTTTGCAAGTTTATAAGGTAAAGGAGCTGAACCAGAACCACTAGCTTCTAATGAGGAAAGGTCTCGAGTTTTAAAATCTGGATGATTAATTATAATATTATACGCTGTTGGGACTGAAGAAAATGATTTTATTCGGTATTTCTCCACCATCTTTAGAACTCCACCTGCATCAAAAGATGAAAATAAAATTAAAGAAACTGCCCCTGCAACACATAGATTCAAGATATAAAATCCCATTGCATGACATAACGGATTAACTGTTACAGTTCTTCCTGTTCCCATCTCTTTGAAGCCATCTTCATACCCTTTCCAGGAGGAACCAAAACCAGTAGAAAAAGCTTGGAAGCAATTAGATATAAGATTCGAATGAGTCAACATTACACCTTTTGGTAGACCTGTAGTTCCACCTGTGAATAAAAGTCCCGCCAAATCCTCATACACATTTATTTTTACATTTGGTTCTTTTGGAGGATATTTTTCCAATAATTTTTGAACGGTTAAGTCATCAGGGTTATCAGAGGATATTTTTATTATATTTTCAATACCAATTTCTTTAGAAGCTCGTTTTACAATTCCAACAAATTGTCTATCTGTTATGAAAACTTTAACTATTCCTGCCGAATCAACAATGTGTTTAACTTCTTTCTTTTTTAATAAATAATTGACGGGTATTAAAGTAGCACCCGTCTGCCCAGTAGCGTACGTTGCAAAGACAAATTCAGGGCAATTTGGGGTCATAACAGCAATTCCATCACCCCTTTTCACGCCAAACTCGGAAATTAGGGCGTTGCTTAATATATCGGCATTATATTTAGTTTCATAAAATGTATATTTTAAATTTGTCTGGGTAAAATGCATACATACATTATTAGGAAAATATTGAACTGTTCTTTTCAAAAAGTCTGGGAATCCGTTAAGTTTGGGATATTTTACGGTCTTAGCTGCTTCGAGAGGTCTATTTTTTAACCAAGGGCGGTCTGGTCTGACCCATGGACTATCATTTTCCATATCTAATACATCTAGAAAGTTAAAATCATAATTCTCCTTTTCGTTCATTATAATTCACCTTCCATTCTAATATTCATTTAATTGTATTTTTCAGTCTTTATCCCCTATTTATTTTAATTGATAGTTTATTTTTTGTACATTTATAAATTTAATATTTTAAGTTTATATAACCTATTAAGTATTAGCAGTTAATAATGGAGTTTTTTTATGAAAAAACCTTTGTTCTGCTTAAAATGCGGAGAAAAAATAGCTGAAGATGCTAAAATATGTGATAAATGCAAGAGTGATGCTTCAAAAAGTCCAAATCCTCTAAAAATTGAGATAAATGATATCAGTCAGAAATCTTGTTTTAATTGTAAATCAAAAAATTTAGCTCCTCTAATGTTTATTTACCACAATGGTATACCTCCAGGACGAGAAGGGCATAATGTCGTCTACGGTCATTTTTTAATCGTTGAGTGTTTAGATTGTAGGACAGGTTTTATAGAAAAAATGGACCACGATTGTTGGTCTTACGACGAAATTTGGGATTTAAATGAATGGTATGTATTAAATGAATATAATATGGGGATACTAAAAAATATATTAGAAAATTGCCCGCAGCCTCTCTCTTCATTATGCACTTGTACTCTTCACAAAACATTTAGGTCAGAAATATATTCATTACCAACCGAGCCATGGGAAAGTGTTTCTAAAGATTTTAAACACGTCCCAAAATTTGATAAAAAACATGTACATGAAATATCATTGAAAATAGAAGGTACCAAACCAAATTTAGAAATTATATTAAAATAAAGTTAAAAAACATAGTTAATCATTGAGATTTCTTTGATTTTAAATCCTTCAATATGAGTTTAATTTGATCAAACGCATCCATAATTCCATCAAATCGAGTTTGTAAACCTCTTTTCCACGAAGGTCCTGTTTCTGTATAGATATAAAATATATTTTTACGAATTGCCTCAAACACAACATCACCAACTTGATCAGCTGAAGTTCCGTAATCCCATAATTTTGGAAGTTCTTCAGCCAATTTTTCAAGTTCGGGATAATTTTTTTTAACTCTATCTATGCACGGTTCATAATCAGAATCACAAAATTCTTCTGGACGATTTCTTTCGCTATTAGCAATTTTAGTGTTCACTATTCCTGGACAAAGAACTGAAACATTAATTTTCTTTCTCAATAGCGTCAAACATGATCTTAAACTCTCAGAAAGACCTATTACTGCATGCTTAGAGACAGTATAGATTCCATTCCAAGCTTCTCCAAGTAGTAACCCCGCCATAGATGATGTATTAACAATATGACATTCATTATCTTGCTCAATCATTATAGGAATAAAAACTCGGATCCCATGAATAATACCCCATAAGTTTACTCCTAAAGCCCAATTCCAATCAGATAAATTTAACTCCCAAAGAATTCCTGGAGCGGCAACCCCAGCATTATTACATAATATATGGACTTCTCCAAACGCATCAATCGTTTTTTTGGCTAATATTTCAATATTTTCGGCTTTTGAAACATCTGTCAATACAGATATTACCTCTATCCCAGATGATTTTAATTCTTGTTCGGCTTGATTTAGAGAATCTTTTTCAATATCACACAATACTACTTTCATACCCTCTTTCGCAGCTCTTCTGGCTATACCAAGACCGATTCCGCTTGCCGCACCAGTTACAACTGCTACTTTATCTTTAAATTCTTTCATAATTTTTAAGCTCTTTTTTTTTTAATAATATTAATAAAATAACATAGAATTACTAATCTTAAAAATTAAAAATTATAATAATAAATAACGATACTTTATCTAATCAGACTGTTGTCCAACGTGGTTGTGGTTTTAAATTCCATGCTTGAGTTGCATACTCACTTACCATTCTGTGAGTGTTGAAATAAGGTATTAATCGAATTGCCTGTTTCATTCTTTCAATCCAATCATTTTGCTTATTATAATATGTTGGAATAATCTCATCTTCTAATGTTTCATAAATATCATTTGCGTCTGCCTCATCATTATTAATTTCTGCATTTGGCTCGTTTGGTTTTGGTCCAATTTTCCAGCCTGCCATGCCACCGCTTATTGCGTAGCCTTCTATAAACCAACCATCTAGTACAGAAAAATTTAAAACACCATTATGTGCTGCTTTCATTCCACTCGTTCCCGATGCCTCCATGTATCTCATGGGATTATTTAACCATACATCTACACCAGCAGTCATTAATGCGCCTAAGTCCATATCATAATTTCCTAGAAAAGCAAGACCAACCCTATAATTATCCCATAAATATTGTGAAGCCCAGAAGATATGCTTTATTATATTTTTTCCATCTTGATCCCTTGGATGAGTCTTCCCACACCATATAAACTGTGCTCTACCTTTTGCTATTTTTCCCAATCTATCAATATCGTTCAGAATCAAAGTGGCTCTTTTATATTTTGTCACTCTTCTTGCGAATCCAATTGTTAATAATTTTTGATCTGAAAGTACCCAACTATGTGATTTTTCATAATCTAATAGCTTTGATTTTATTTTTTGATGGATTCGCCAAATTTCATTTGAATCTAAAAGATAGGCTCTATCAAAAACTGAAGGATCATGTTTCCAATTTGGAAGGGCTTCTCTGTAATAATCTGCAAATTCAGGGTGTATCCACCTTACTGTATGAACGCCGTTAGTAATTCCGTGTATTTTATAATTTGGGTACATTTTCTGTGCTACTTCACTGTGTTTTTTAGAAACACCGTTGATATATCTTGAGAAATATAAAGCTAAATGAGTCATGTTTAATTGGTCTTTTCCTGCATATTTCTTAATCTCTTCTGGTATAAGTGAATTTCTAAAAACATCATAAACTAATCCATAATCAAACCTATCATGTCCTGCGGGGACTGGTGTATGAGTAGTAAAAACGGTTCTTTTTCTGACTTCATCGACATCTTTCAAATCTCTTAATAATTCTAAAGTAAGAAATGCCGCATGCCCCTCATTACTATGAAAAGTATGAATATCATTATATTTCATAGCTTTTAGAATTTTAACACCACCAATACCTAATATGATTTCTTGACAAATTCGTTGAAATGGTGTTGCATCGTATAAAACTCTCGTGAAATTTTTTTGCCATTCCTCATTTCCTTCAATATCAGTGTTCAAAAGATAAACTGGAACTCTGTGTCCTGTATGTCCAATAATTTCATAAACCCAAGCATCAACTAAGACATCTTTTCCTTGAATATTGACCTTAACTGTTACAGGGGCTTTATCAAGAACAGATCCAAAGTCCCATCTAACATCTCGCTCAATTTGGGTCCCATCATGGCCAAGCATTTGATAGAAATATCCAGAGTTGTAAGCAAGCGTCACAGCTATAATAGGTATCTCCAAATCTGCACAAGATTTTAAAGTATCTCCCGCAAGTACTCCTAAACCACCAGAATAGGTAGGAATATCCGCATTAAGTCCAATTTCCATGCTGAAATAAGCAATTTTAGGAACGATTTTCATATTTTCATCTCAAGTTCACTTTTTAAATATCAAATTAAGTAATCTTCAATAGAATTTAAATTTAGCATAATATCATAAAATGTAAAATTAAACTTTTTCAATAATCAAAGATTTATATCTTCAAAAAATTTGTGATTGATATGAAAGAAAAAATCAATTTTGCACTAGTTTTTCATTTTCATCAGCCAATAGGTAATTTTGATCATGTAATTGAGCATGCTTATCAAAAATCATATTTACCATTAATTAAAATGATTAAGAAATTTCCAAAAATTAAAGTTAGTCTTCATTATACTGGCTATTTACTAGAATGGCTAGAAAAAAATCATCCAGAATATGATGATATATTAAAAGAGATGTCAAATGAAGGGCAGATTGAAATAATTGGTGGAGCTTTTTACGAACCAATTATACCAATAATTCCTGATAGAGATAAGAAAGCTCAAATTGAATTATTAAGAGATTATATCAAAAAACATTTTAATTTAGATATAAAGGGATTTTGGTTAGCAGAAAGGGCTTGGGAACCCCATTTGCCTAAAATCTTGAGTGAATGTGGCATTGAATATATATTAATTGATGATTTTCATCTAAGAGCGAATGGTCTTTATGAAGAAGAAACATTTTTTCCTTATATTACCGAGGAACAAGGTTACATAGTAAAAGTAATACCAATAAACGAACCTTTAAGATATATGGTTCCATGGAAACAACCTTGGGAACCAGTAGAATATTTAGAAAAAAATAAAAATACAGAAGGAAGTAGATTAATTACTCTCATTTCAGATGCAGAAAAGATGGGTGTTTGGCCTGCAGGTGATATGACGACTTATGATATATGTTATGTAAAAGGATATGATGGAACACCTTGGCTTGAATCTTGGTTTCGACGGCTCACAGAAGGTATGGACAGTTGGCTTAATATGCTTCATATAAGCGAATATTTGAAAAATTATAAGCCCAAGGGTCTAATTTATATGCCTACAGCATCATATGATAAAATGTCATATTGGGTTCTGCCTACTCGTGCAAGAAGGAGCTTGGAAAACCTCATTCAAAAAGCAAAATGGAAACAATTCGGAGAACCCTTTTCAGATGAACTTCTACAATTTTTAAAGGGAGGATATTGGAGAGGATTCCTCGTAAAATACCCCGAATCTAATTTAATGCATAAAAAAATGTTATATGTAAGACAAAAACTTATAAATTATGAAGAAGAGTTTGGAAAAAGTGAGAATTTAAAAGAAATTTGGATTGACATCTATAAAAGCCAATGCAATGATCCTTATTGGCATGGTCAATTTGGAGGAGTATACTTTTCATTTATGCGCGAAACAATTTATTCATGCCTGATAAATGCAGAAAGAAAAATTGATAAATTATTAAAGCAAAGAAACCAGCCAACTAACAATTTATATGAAAAAGATTTAACTTTTGATGGCAGATCTGAAATTTTGATGGAAAATGAGTTTTTAAATGTATATATTCAACCTCATTACGGAGCCAGCATATTAGAAATTGATATCAAAAACGCAACCCATAATATTTTAAATGTATTTACTAGAAAAGAGGAAGCATATCATGATCCTAAAGAGAAATTTCCAATTGATCGATGGAGAAAACAAGCTTTTATTGACCATTTTATTCAAAATGCTTTTATTATGAACCAATTACAGATTCCAATCGATAAACTAGAGGAAAATTCATTAGAGAAAAAAGTCTATTTTGATGAATTCGAAGAAAGGGGTAATTTTGCAGGAACTACTTATGAATATGAAATCACCTCTAAAGAAGAAAATCAAATAGCAAATTTAACTAAGAAGGGTAAGATTAAAGGGAATAATGTTCAAATCGATAAAGTAATCGTTTTAAAAAATAAAACAATCGAAATTAAATATAAAATTATTAACAATTCAAAGGAAAAATTGGACACTCATCATTATGTTGAATTTCCAGTATATATTGATTCTGATATTTCACAAAATATAATATTAGCAAATAATAACGAAATAAATGTTAAAAATATTTCTAATTGGAAAGGTAGTCAATTACACATCAAGAATTCAAAGAAAAATTTGTTTCTGACAATTTCTACGCAAAAATTTTGCAATTTTTTAATTTATCCATTAATGACCTATGTAACTACTGATGGAGGATATGATACCTTATTTCAAGGAGCGGTAATTGGCTTACAGAGTAAAATAGAATTAAAACCAAGTGAGGTTTATAATAACTCAATCATTATTGATTTTAAGGACGAATAAAAATGACAATCGATGATGATAGATTCGTTTGCATTCACGGACATTTCTATCAGCCACCCAGGGAAAATCCTTGGATTGAAGAAATAGAATTAGAAGACTCTGCAGCACCATTCCCAAATTGGAATGAAAAAATTACCCATGAGTGTTATGCACCTAATGCATACGCTAGAATTTTGGATAAAGATGGTAAAATATCTAAGATTAAAAATAATTATGAAAAAATGAGCTTTAATTTTGGACCCACTCTATTAGATTGGCTTGAAAAAAAAGTTCCATCTGTTTATAAGAAGATACTAGAGGCAGATGAAAATAGTAAAAAATTTAATGGAGGACATGGTAACGCTATTGCTCAGATATATAATCATATTATTATGCCTCTAGCTTTGAAACATGATAAAGAGACCGAAATTATCTGGGGCATTAAAAGTTTTCTACGGGATTTTAAAAGAAAACCTGAAGGGATGTGGCTTTCTGAAACTGCAGTCGATTTAGAAACAATCGAGCTCCTAATAAAGCATGGTATTAAGTTCATAATTCTATCACCTCATCAAGCTTCAAAAATTCGAAAAATAGGCACAGAAGATTGGACTGATATTGATGTCCAAAGTCTAGATACTTCAAGATGTTATAAGTTAAATATTTCTGATGATAAATCAATCGCCATTTTTTTCTATGATAAGGGTTTATCCAGTGATATAGCATTTAATGGGATCCTAAAAGAAGGAATTCGATTCATTGATCGCATTACTTATTCATTTGATCCATCCAAAAATACTCCTCAATTAGTAAATGCTGCTACTGATGGAGAGAGCTATGGACATCATAAAAAATTTGCAGAAATGGCTCTTGCCTATGCACTAGAATATATTGAATCAAGAAAACTTGCGACAATTATAAATTATGGTTATTATTTAGAACTTTTTCCACCCCAATATGAAGTAGAAATTTTAGAAAATACATCATGGAGTGATTCTCAAGGTGTTGAGCGATGGAGAAGTGATCTTGGGGATTCCATTTCTGAAAAACCTGGTTGGAATCAAAAATGGAGAACTCCTCTTCGAGATGCTATGAATTTCTTAAAAGAAAAAGTAGATGTTCTCTATGTTCAAGAGGTCTCAAAATATCTTCAAGATCCTTGGGATGCTCGTAATTATTATATTGATGTTGTAATTAATCGAACCGATAAACAAAGAGAAAAATTCTTCTCAAAATATCAAAAGAAAGATTTAGATGAGGAGGAGATACATAAAGTTATCAGTTTAATGGAAATGCAAAGAAATGCTCTATTAATGTTTACTAGCTGTGGTTGGTTCTTTGATGATATGGGAATTGAAACCAAACAAATTCTAAAATACGCAATTAGGGTTATTCAAATAGCAAGAGAATTTAACTGGGATTTAGAAAATGAATATAAGAATATAATGAAAAAAGCCAGAAGTAATATAGCTCCCTATAAAACTGGTGATATGATATTTGAAGAGGTAAAAAAGGAATATATTGTTAATTTTGAAAAAGCAATTTCCAATTATGCATTATTATCAACAATGGTTCCTATGGAAAAAGAATGTGAACTTTATGTCTATAGAGTTCGTAATTTAGATCATGTAAGATTGGAGTATGGATTCGCTGTTTGCGTTATAGGCTACTTAGAAATCTTTTCCAATTTAACTTGCCATTTTGAAAAGTCTATGTTTATTGGGATAAAAATGGAAAGAGATTTTATAGCAGGTGCAAAAATAATCCAAGATTTTGATGAATATGAGCGAAATAAAAAAACATTGATGAAAATTTTTGAAGGTGAATCAATAACAGAACTGATTAGAGCAGTTGATCATATTTTTAAAGATCACATCTTTGGGATTACAGATTTATTCTTTAAGGAACGAAAAGAAGTTTTAAATAAGTTAATAACCTCTAATTTTATATTTTTAGACACAGAATTTAATCAATTTTATAATATAAATCTCAAATTCATGAGATATTTGAAAAATATTAGTGTACAAATTCCAGATAAATTCAAACTTGTACTAGAATATGTGTTAAATCAAGATTTGACACAAGAATTTGATAATTTTTTAAAGGAAAAAAATTATGAAAACCTAGAAAAGACATTACAAAAGGCTGAATATTGGGGAATTAAATTAAATACAACAAGATTTGACAAAGAAATCACAAGAACCATTATTAATCTATTAAATACAATTTTAAAATCAAGTTTAAAAAATCCAAATGCAATAACTTATCTCGAACAAATCGAAGAGGCATTAAATTTCGCAGTTAAATACAAACTTAATATTATTATGTGGGAAATTCAAAATGAATTTATCCATATAATTGAAGAAAATATAGAATTGCTTAAGGAAATTAAAAGAATGAAAAGATCAGAAATAGATTTCAAATATGTCCAAATTTTAAGTTTAATAAATACTATTGGAACAAATCTTAATCTTGATATTGAAATAATTATGAGATCGATAATTGGAAGTAAAATGATATAATCTTTTGTGGTGATATGATTTGAGTCCAGAAGTTAAGGGATATTTTTCTTTTGTATTACACTCTCATCTACCTTATGTAACAAACCATGGCATTTGGCCACATGGTATGGATTGGTTAAACGAGGCTAGCGCAGAAACATATATTCCCATCCTCAATACGCTTTATCAATTGAGAGATGAGGGATTTAAACCAAGATTAACCATAGGATTGACTCCAATTCTATGTGAACAAATGAGAAATGGTACATTTATTGAGGGCTTTATTAACTATCTAGAAAACAAGATAACGATGGCAGAAGATGATAAGAAATTATTTATTGAGTGGAAATCTGAAAATCTAATCAGATTAAGTGACATGTGGAAGCAATTTTACACCGATATTATTGTTGATTTTAAAGAAAAGTATAATAGAGATTTGGTTAATGCGTTTAAAATCCTCCAAGACGAGGGAATAATAGAAATAATTACATGTGCTGCTACTCATGGATATCTACCACTCTTAAGTCAAGATTATAGTATTGAAAATCAAATTAAAGTAGGAATTCAAAATTATAAAAAACATTTTAAAAAAGCCCCTATTGGAATCTGGTTACCTGAATGTGCTTATAGACCCGCTTACAATTGGAAAAATCCAATTTTTACAGATGAACATGAATATGCTAGAAAAGGGGTAGAAGAAATTCTTAATTCGAATGGAATTAAATATTTTGTAATCGACACACATCTCCTAATGGGTGGAGAAGCCATAGGAGTTTATGCAGCACGATTTGAAGCTTTAAAAATGCTTTGGGAAAATTTCAAAAGACAATACAAACCTCCACCTGTAGATTTTAATAAATCTCCCTATAGATCATATCTGGTTTCGTCCACTTCTAATTTTGAAGCTCAGGTCGCCATCTTTGTAAGAGATCCAAAAACTTCAATCCAACTATGGTCTGCCGAACATGGTTATCCTGGGGATGGATGGTACTTAGAATTTCATAAGAAACATTTTCCATCCGGTCATCGATATTGGCGAATCACGTCTGTTAAATCTTCCCTCGGTGATAAATTGGAATATGTCCCTGAAAATGTTGAAGCGAGATTAGTGGAAAATGCAGGTCATTACAAGCAACTCATTAAAGATATTCTATTTGATTTTCATTATAAGAATAACAAAGAATTAGGTATAGTAATTGCACCATACGATACTGAGCTTTTGGGTCATTGGTGGTTTGAAGGCCCCCGGTTTCTCTATAAGGTTTTAAAATGGGTAGAAATGGACCCTGAAATCGAATTAACAACTTGTGGAAAACATTTGACAGAATTTCCACCGATTAATATAGTACATATACCTGAAGGCTCTTGGGGAGAGGGTCAAGGGCACTGGATTTGGCTAAACGAATGGACCACATGGACCTGGGAAAAAATTTATGAAATTGAAAGGAAACTTAAAGCTATTTTCGAAAAATATAGGGGCACCAAAGATGAAAACTTGGGAAGAATAATTGTCCAAATCGAACGAGAGAATTTACTCTTACAATCTAGCGACTGGCAATTTCTCATTTCAACTTGGAGTGCTCGGGATTATGCGGAAAATCGAGTAGCACAGCATTATAACCGCATCAATAAACTTATCGGAATACTAGAAGTCTATGAAAATACCAAAAATCTCTTACCTGAGCATCAAAATTATTTAAATAAACTCGAATCCATTGATAATATATTCGGAGCTGAAATCGAAGAAGTTCTAGACTTAAAATAAATTAAAAATATCATTTAATTCTTAAATATGTTATAGATTGAGCCAATTTTAATATAGACTGAAAAGACATAAAATTAATTTTAATAATTTTATTTTTTACAATTTCACAAATTTAAATCATTAACTAATATTTCTAATCAGTTATAACCATTCATTTATTAGCTATAAAAATCTTAAATTTATTAAAATCGAACTCGAATTCCTTTTTCTTATCATTAAATAATTCCCAGATGCGGAAAGCGGGGTAATAGATAGTACTGGCAATATAATATAACTCGATTTTAATGGGAAGCTCGTTTTCACTAAACAATTTAAAGAGAGGAAAACTCCCAACTGGCATATGAAGCCAGCCAACGACAAAAGCATCTTTTGGATCATTTATATTCTGACAATGTGTGATATTGAAATATGGAAAAATGGAAAGGAGTTTTATCAAATAGTTAATTTCACCTATTGTAGATGCATTAACTTTGATAAAATAGACCTCTAATTGGTCTGTTCCATAAACAAATGGGAACCTAATCCCATGACTTTCCAACTGTTCTCTACGAGTTTTTATTTGTGGTAATGGTGCTCTACATATGTTTTTAAGATATTGATCTGAAACATTAGTATTTCCCTGAAGATATTCAAAAATTTTTAATGTTAATAAATCTATATCCCCTTGTGTGGGTTTTACAGGTTCATACATTTTATTATTTTTTGTATATTCGCACTCTTTAAAATGTGTATCTACCTTATTCCAGTCTATTATGGTCTTCCCCTCATGTGGGTTATAAAATTCCAGTGAGAAGTGACATATTGGAATAATATATGTTTTATATGCATTTATTGAGATTTTACACGATTTTTCAACGTATCTATGCATCTTTTCAAGATATTTTATAGGGACAGAGGGGACTAAGAGAGTGAATTTCTTGTTTGTGGATTTAATTTTGTATTTTCTATAAGAATAATTCGATTTCACTCGAATATCGGTCGGAATCATAAATAATAATGATTGCATACCATAATAGTGACTATCCACCCACAAGACTTGTCGTAGCAGTTTTATGGATATAAGTTCGTCTAAGTGCTTTCTAACAGTTTTATAGGACTTCCCCATTCTATCTACGAGTTCTTTTACATATTTAGGACTTTTATCAATCGAAGCACCTTTGGAGTATAAATTTTCAAGATAGAGGTTAATTTCTTCTACATCTTGGGAATAAAATGGTAAAATTGAATTTAATATTTCAATTTCTAGGGGGTTTAAACTGAATTCTTGTGATTTCCAAGCATAATAATAGAGTATTTCTTCAAATAATTCAGAATTTATTTCCAAATTCTTAAAAGATCTTAAAGTTTTTAAAAACTTACTAAAATCCTTAAATCGGGGTCTAGGGCGAGCAGGGTGAGCGAAATTTAATAGGCTTGTTACGGGATGGTAATAATTTTCTGCCGAGACCGCTAGATCATTTATACAATCAACATTCCAAGGGAAAAATTTGGTGATATTATAATGTTTACTTATATAATCAGTTACCTCAATTCGTTTATTACTAGGCATAAGCATTAGAACTATTGTGGCAGCTAAATCATAACTTGTATCATAATTACCGATTTTTTCGATCTTGGGAACGAAACTTTTTGCTATTGTAATCCTTTTATCAAGTTCCTCTGGGATATTTTTAATATGATCTAAATCTAATTCGTTTAAGGGATCTAGTTCGAAATTTCGTATAATTTTCTTTAGATAAACCACCGGATCAGCTATTTTCATTATCTATACCACAGATAAAACATGATCTAATGTTCATTAATGGTAATTGATATTTGATAATGTCTACCAAACTCGTTAATACATCTTTTTATTACATCAATAAATTACAATTACATATTAATTTTTTTTATTTAATAAATTTCAAATTTTAAATATACTATCATATGAGTTATTAAAAATAATTAAAGGGACAACATAATTATCTTTTCTATATTTTAATTCATAAAAAATCTCCCTAATTAAACGATCAAATTTATAAATTTCACAGCCTTTTTGGAAAGTATTTAAATCTACTTTTTCTCCATTATCGAATATTTTTACATATTTATCATAATAGTTTTTTATTAGATTTCTAATTAAATAATCAGTCCATAGTTTTGCCTCGGTCATTGTTGTAGATAATGATCCTATTTCCTCCTGAAATTGGTTTTTTGCATCAGCAAAACTCTCTACTACTTTCAAACCTTCCTTAGTAAGTGAAGAGGTATGGAGAACACTATTTACTTCAATATAATGAAAGGCAGTTATTAATGAAGCCAAATCTCTAAAAATTAAATCTCGTTTCCATATTTCTTCTCTAGGTCGGTTGGGATCTCCTTCCAAATCTGTTATATATAATTTTTTCTGACATTTTTCATTAGATTTAACTAAAATCTGTGCAAGATGTAAGTCTTGATGAACTGTAATTTTATCAAGACTAATGAAATTTTCCAAAACTTGCGAATCTTTTCGAATTTGACTAAAATTTCTAGAAATATTTTTAAAAATCTTTAAATTTTCATCTCTATGTTTTAGAATTTCATCCATTATTTTTTTTTGAGAATCTTTGAATGATTGAATATCTTCATTCGTGAACTTTTCTTTTTCAAATTTGTGAAATTTTAGATTTAAAGATTTTTGATGAAAATTAATAACTAAATCTACTAGCCCTAATAAATTAAGGTTTAAATTTGAATCATTAATCAAAGCAACTTGGTGTTCGGGAGAAGGATATTCTAATCTATGTATTAAATTTTCCCAAAAATAATAACCTAAATCATTATCAAATATCAAAAATTCTTGTAAATTAAAGCAGATAATTTCTTCTCCGTTTCCTAACTTAGCAAAACCTATAGGTTGAGGCAAATTTTCATAATTTAATTTAAAAAGTTCTCTAATCAATATTGGTTCTCTTGAAGTTGAAATTTTCCTGTATGATTTTAAAAATAAATTACTTTTCTTCCCCTTTATCTTTGTCAAAAAATTCGTGGTTTCCCCTTTTTTAAAAACTTCCGAATTTACCAATTCGAAATTTTCTATTAATTGCTCATTTTCTAGATCAAATTTAAAGTAGTTCCCTTTTTTCAATTCTTGAGTTGTCTGTTTTTGAAAATTTTCAATTAAAAGGTTTATAAAATCTTGAGAACATTCAGCTTGACATATATAAAATTCAGAAGAATTAGTATTTATTACAATTTCAGGTGAACTGTCAATTTTTTGTTTATCTAAATAATAAATTAGTGGTAAAAAAAAGGATGTTCTAGTATTAATTGCATTTATATTTAGAAAATAACCAAATATCTTTAAACCCGATTCTTCTTTAAAAAATAGATCCCCAGCTAATTCTAAATCAAACTTATCAACATTTGATAATCCTGACCATCTTTGCTGCTTTAACCAAGGTTTTAGAAATGGTATAATTAATCCTAAATTATCCCAAATCTCAGAATGGTCTTTTTGAATGTTAATTTGAAACATTATAAATATATAAAATTTGAAACATTAAAATAAAATCGGAAATAATAGGGTGAATAATTTTTTGAATTTAGGAGAAATAAAAAATCATATTAAAAATATGTATGCAATTGCTTTACTTTGCGCCTTTTTTAATGTATTTTGTGTTGAATTTTGGGTTAGAGGAATATATTTTTTTACTAAAAATCAATTTTTTTTCCCCTTTGACTCCATTATTGGATTATTTGCAAATTATTTCATCTATTTTTTATTCGTGGACTACTTAATTATAAAATATCGTTTAAAAGATTACCACATTTTACTAGTTGGGATAATTTACGGATTTATCATGGAAATTTATTTTACACAAGCCCAAAATTATTATGCTGATATTCCTTCCTTTTTATTTTACACTATAACAATAAATTTGGTATGGTGGGGTTTGATTCAAACGGATTTGGCTTGCTATTTTGCAAATAGATTAGTCGAAAGGGAAATAAGCGATTTAAGACCCAATCACTTTTCATGGATAATTTTCCTTAGTTTTAACGCAATATCTATTTTGTTTTCACGAATTTATGTAACACCAATAATAATAAACTCATTTATTTTATTCATAATATCTAATGTTGCTCTTATTCTATTAATAATTCTCTTAGTTTTCTCTATAAAGAAATTTAAACCAAAAATCTATGAATTTAAAAATGTTTTACTATTTGATATCATTTTAATAATATTTTTCTGCTTTCCAATCTTCATAACATTAGCATTTCCAAATACTGAAGGATTTGTTTCAGTAATTAATACTGTACTGCATCCAATTGGTATGGAAACAGCGCTTTGGGCATTTTGGATTGTATTTTTTATTTTGGTTATATGGAGAATTTATAAAAAACAAGAAATTCCTATTAAAAATTTAAAAGAATAAAAAATAGTTGAAAGATATATGAAAGTGGTATTAGTATCCTCAGAATCTGTTCCCTACGCCAAAACCGGCGGATTGGCTGATGTTACTGGTGCACTTTCTCGAATAATGGTAAAAAGGGGAATAAATATTATAAGCTTTTTACCATTTTATAAACAGATTGATAAAAAAGCTTTTGAATTTAAGAATTTAAGAAAAAATCTAGATATTCCAGGGTTCAATGAAAAATTCAGCTTATTAAAACATCAAAATGAAGAAACTAATTTAATTACATATTTTATTAAGAATGAAAAATTCTTTGATAGAGAAGAAATCTACGATGATTATCCTGATAATCCTGATAGATTCATATTCTTTTCTAAAGCAGTTTTAAAATCATTAGATATCATTGATTTTATTCCTGAAATCATACATTGTCACGATTGGCAAACTTCTGCGATACCAATCCTACTTAATAATAAACTATTTAATCCCGATTTATTTAAAAATGTGAAAATTTTATTGACAATACACAATTTAGCATTTCAAGGGATTGGAAATAAAGAAATTTTGCTTGAATTAGGATTAGACAATTCATATTTCGTTCCGGAAAAACTCGAGCACTATGAAAAAGTCAATTTATTAAAGGGTGGTATTATTTATTCTGATTTTATAAATACCGTATCTAAAACATATGCTCAAGAAATATTAACTGATAAGCTAAGTTTCGGCTTAAAAAGAGAACTTACTTCTAAAAAAAATCATCTTACCGGCATTTTAAATGGAATTGATTACGATATTTGGTCTCCTGAAATTGATACTGTTATTTGGAAAAATTATTCTTATAAAACATTAGAAAATAAGGAATATAATAAAGAAAATCTAAGAAAAAGGTTGGGTTTTTCTCCAATTCCTGGTCCCTTAATAGGAATGGTATCTAGAATAACTTCTCAAAAGGGTTTTGATTTAATAATTGAGAGTTTTGATCAAATAATGAAACTAGAATTACAGCTTGTTATTTTAGGTGAAGGACAACTAAAGTATTATAAAATTCTCAATAATTTAGCTGAAAAATATAATAATAAATTTATTATCAAATTAGAGTATAATGATAAGTTAGCACATCAAATTGAGGCAGGATGCGACATTTTTTTAATGCCATCTTCATTTGAACCCTGTGGTTTAAATCAAATGATTAGTTTAAGATACGGAACAATTCCAATTGTATATGAAACGGGTGGCTTAGCAGATACAATCAAAGATATTCGTTTTAATAAACAAGGAAATGGGTTCACATTTAAAGAGTATAAAAGTGAAGAATTATATGAGACTATTAAACAAGCTTTGAAATTGTATCATGATAAAGAATTTTGGAAAAACCTGATTAGGAATGCAATGGAATGCAATTATTCTTGGGAAGTTTCAGCAGAAAAATATTCTGAACTTTATAAGAAGTTGATTAATTCTAAAAGAGAAAAATGAAATAATATTCAATTTTTAAACTCTTCTTAAAAAATTTAAAAGCTACATATAATTAAATCAAATTAGATTTTGAAATGGAGGTTCTATATTGGAAATTGATAATAAAATTTCATTAATTTTTAGTAGACTATTGCTTTATTTAGTTATTATTCCCATATTTTTATTAATAGAAATGTTGATTCTAGCTGCCCCTATTAAAAAAGAACTATATGGTGAACTTGTATATCGAGTTTGGTTCAATATTGGAATGGTTATTGTGTTTTTAATTCTTTATATTCCCGCATCGATTTTAACGTTTATTAGTATACGTAAAAATGATGTCAGATCCTTAAGAATTGGATTTGTGTTAGGATTCTCCTCTTGGTTTCCTGGTTTTTTTGCTATTTCAAATATAATAACATCTTTTATACGAAGATCAGACCAAATCATTTGGGGGTTATTTGGTATATCAATATTACATCCATCTTTAGAAATTAATCCATTAAATTTACTAATAATACTAGAAATTAATGTTCCTAAGATTCCAATTTTGCTATTAATTCTTTTAGGATTAAACATAGGTGTATTTTTTATATATTTGGCATTTTCAGCTCATTTAAAAAGTTTTTTTAATAAATCACTTTGGATATATTAAAAATTATATAAGATTTTAATATCACTTAATCACAAAAATAAGGAATTTTAGACTTGACCTCAAAAAATATTATTCAAAATGATCGATTTTTAGCAAAAGTAAATATAGAAATGACTCCGGAAATTTCAGCTTCACTAGGTGCTGTTTATGGAACTTATCTCAATAATGAGGGTGTTATTGCTGTTGCACGTGATTACAGACAAGATTCTCGTATGTTAAAAAGAGCATTCATGGCAGGTGCAATGAGTGCAGGAATCAAAATTTTGAATCTATTTGCAGTTCCAACCCCCGTTTTACAATTTGCTATCAAAAGATTTGGTATAGATGGGGGTGTAATGTTCAGTTCTGCCCATAATACTAAAGAAAATGTTGTGTTTAAAATTTATGAACCTGCTGGAGTAGAGTTTAGAGCGAAAAAAATTGAAGATTTATACAATAATTACCTTAATTCTAAAATTACTAGGGTAGGACCAAAAAAAATCGGAAGTATTTCAAGTGCGGAAAATGTTATGGATGTATATCAAGCTGCTATTACTCAATTCATCGATATAAATCTGATATCGAATGCAAAATTGATTATTGTTGCAGATTGTGCTGACGGTCCATTAGGAAAGGTACTCACACCTATAATAAATAACTTAAAAATTGATAGTATATTACTGAATACTCAGGAACCTGATTTGAATCAAGTTTTGCCCAATCTAAATTCTATAAGACGAGTATCTAAGATTATTCGAACTTCTGAAGCAAATCTGGGGATATGTTTTGATACAGATGGCTCAAAAGCACTCTTCTTAGATGAAAATGGAAATTTTATTGAATCTGATGATTTGCTTACACTTTTTATATCTGAATTAATTGAATCTCCACTCTCGCAAAAAAAAGTAATTGCTACTGAATCAACAACTAAAATAATAGATGAAATGTTGAAAAAAGTCAGTGGGAGTGTAACAAGAGTAGAAAATAAGCCGGGATCCGTTTCAAGTCTATTAAAATTTGGTAGGTACGATTTCGGTGCGAGTGACAGTGGGAAATACAGATTTCCAGAATATGCCCCTTTTTCGGATACTGTTTTAACTACTTTAAAAATTTTAGAACTTGTAGTGAAAAAAAATCTAAAACTTAGTGAGCTCATTCAAAGAGTTCCTAAATCTATAAAAATATACAAAGAATTATCAGTTGAGCGAGATATTTTAGAAAGTTTTCCAATAAAAATTGCACAAAACCTTGAAGAACATGTTGAAAATTTTAAATTAATAGATACCTTAATCGGAATTAAAATATTTTTAGGTATTGATAAAGGTTGGATTAATATTAATCCACATCTTGATCAAAATTTATTATTATTATCCGCAGAATCAACAGATAAAAAATATATTCAGGAAATTTTTAGGATATTGAAAGATATTGTTCTCGAGAATTAATCATAACATATTTCTTGATCTGGAGTTAATGATTTATTCTCCAATTTAACATTCTCTCTTATTTTACAATTAGTAGGAATTATTGTATTCTCTAGAATTGTTACTTTATTTCCAATTTCTACATTATCACAAATTATTGAATTTTTTATCAAACATTCATTTCCAATTTTCACGTTATCCCAAATTATTGATTCTCTGATATGAGTTCCTTCTCCAATTTCTACATTTCTTCCAATTGAAGTTAGCATTTCTATTACTGCACTTTTTTTTATTTTGCATCTTTCACCAATTGCAACGTGTGGATCTATAGCAATATTTTCTCCAAATTCGATTGTATCAATATTTTCAAACCATTTAAAGGGATCTTTCTCTTCACCTACTGGGACTATAGGCCAAGACCATTTACGAAGAAGATCCCAATTTGTATATTTATAATATTGTGGATTTCCAGCATCCATCCAATAATATTTTGAAATATATCCATAAATAGGATAATCACTTGCCAAAAGATAGGGGAAAACGTTCTTGCCGAAATCCATAAGATTGATTTCGTTTAAAATATCTAAAATTTCTCTTTTAAAATAATAGATACCCGTATTTATAAGATTTGTATGTTTAAGTAGCGAATTTTTTGAAACTAAACTTGAAAGATATAATTCATCATGACCAGGCTTTTCAAGAAATCCTTGAATTCTTTGGTTACCATTAAGTACAATAACTCCAAATTGTCTAGGCTGATCACTAGACAACAAAGAAATCGAACTGAATGCATTTTTCTTTATTGAAAAGTCCATAAGCTCTTTCATATTTATGTTTGTTATTATATCTGCCATAGAAATAATAATATTATCACAATCAATTAAATTAGAAACTTTCCGTAAAGCATCAGCTGTGTCTAGCGAATCCACATTAGGTATACGAATTTCAAGACCCCAATCAATACCCCAATCAATTTCCTCAATATACTCAACGATTTTTTCCCCTAAATGTCTAACAACGATAATAATTTTTTTGATACCTGCATATCTGAGCAAATCAATTGCATAATGGACCATTGGCTTATTAGCTATCTTTATCATGGGTTTTGGCATATTCCATGTTAGAGGCATTAATCTACTTCCCTTTCCACCCGCTAGGATTACTCCACACCAATCTTCCAATTGTATGCTCCCACTCAAAATATTTGAAAATTTTTTAAATTCGACTTAAACCGTTCATATCTAATTTATTTGTTCATTTATAATATAGAATTAAAAAATAAAAGGTATTGTATTGATGTAAATAATGAGTTCTCAAGAATTAAATTTCATAGAAAGTGAAGAAATTGAAATTGGATAAAATAGAGATAAATATTGAGCAAATTCTTCCTGAACCTCTACGAAAAGTAGGAAAAGAGAATTATATTAACGAATTACGTTTACATCCTTTATTAAAATGGTTCTGGGCTGCAATAGCACCAGCTAGAGAAGAATATCAACCTTATAAAGTGCAAGAAGATATTATTAAAGAGCTGTTAACACCTAGAGTACATTATTTTCTTGATCCGGAGAAAAATACACCCAAAGATCCCCTGTATGGCAGAATAAAACTTAATGAAGCGATAATTTTTCCGAATCTCTGGAGTTGGGCAAAAATTGCTGTTTGTCGTCTTACAGAAAAAGAATTTATGTTATTAAAAAATATCTCTATTGAACAATTATTTGATGGATTTTTAGCTTCAGAGCAATTTTTCAAAATCCATTATGAAAAGGGAAAAGATAAGAACCTATATCCCTCCATCAATATGAATTTTTTAAGACCTTCAGCATCGTCCGTTGTACATCCACATTTTCAATTGCTTATAACACCAATTCCTACCCCACTACTAGGGATGTATTTAGAACAAAGTAAATCATATTTTCAAGAGAATAAAACTTCATTTTTTGAAGATTATATAGCACTTGAAAAACAAAATCATGTTCGTTTTTTGGGTGAAATTGGAAGGGGAGAGAATAAAGTGACATTTTTAACTGCTTGGTGTCCAATTGCAGGGAGAGATGAAGTATTTTTTATTGGTCCAAAATCTGCGTTTCCGCTATCTGATAAATGTTGGAATAATATTGCCGAAGGTTTTCATCGAATTTTTGAAGGTTATCATGAAATGGGAATACGATCAATTAATTTTAACATTAATTCAGATTTATATAATTCTACTAAAGATTATTTTAGAATCTTTGGCACAATTTGGTCTCGACCTTTGAAAAATTTAGATGTCAGCGATAGAGGTTTTGCTGAAATAGGTTTTAAAATGGCTTTAACTTATCGGCTCCCCGAAAAAGTTGCTGAAACTTTAAAAAAATATTGGAAATAATCACATTTTTATTCCATAGACCATATAACTTTCTTTATGTCAAATCTTAATGAAGAACTTATTGAGGCTGCTCGGAATGGAAATATGCAAGGAGTAATTATGGCGTTAGGGAAAGGTGCAGATGTTAATTATAAAGATGAAAATGGTCGTAATGCTTTAATGTATGCTGCTTATAACGGATTTGCTCAGATTATAGTGCTATTCCTTGCCGAAGAAGCAGACTTGAATGCAGTGAGTGATGCAGATTATACTGCTTTGGATTATGCTTGTAAAAATGGACAAATGGAAGTTATGAAACTTTTAGTTGAAAAAGGAGCAAAACTTGGTGATAGGGATAGTGTATTAATGTTTGCTTGTGATAATGGCTCACTTGAAGTTGCAAAATTAGCTATTGAAGAAGGTGCAGATGTAAATCTTAAAGGAGAGGCTGGAATGACAAATTTAATGTATGCTGCCTGGAAAGGTTATAAGGATATAGCCAAATTACTCTTAGAAAATGGAGCTGATGTGAACGCAAAAGCAAGTAGCGGTTATACCGCCTTAAAATTTGCTTCTAGCTATAAGCATGATGAAATTGTAGACCTCTTAAAAAAATATGGGGCAAAAGACTAGTTTATTTAATTTTGAAAAAACAAATTGGATACTTGGGTAATTTTAATGCCAAATGAGATTGAAGGTAAAGACTCCAATGAATGGTTTCTAACTGGATATTCATTTTATGAATTTGATAATTATCATTCAGCAATAGAATGTTTTGAAAAAGCGGTTAAAATAGATCCACAGAATGTTGATGCTTGGGTTAATATGGGAAGTTCTTATTTGGGTTTACAGGATTATCAAAAAGTGATCGAATGTAACGAAAAAGCAATTAATATTGATCCAAATCATAAAATAGCATGGTACAATACGGGAAAAGCCTATTTTGGATTAGAAAATAATCAGAAATCCCTAGAATGTTATAAAAAAGCTGTTGAGATCGACCCTCAACTAAGTCAGGCCTGGAATAACATGGGAACTATCTATGTTATTTTGGAAAAATATCAGAAAGCGATTGAATGTTTCGAAAAAGCTATCAAAATCGACTCTCGAGCTGATGCATGGAATAATATGGGTGTTATTTACCTTAATTTACAAAAATATAAAAAAGCAATTGAGTGTTATAAAGAAGTTGTTAAATTAGAGCCCCAAAATAGCAATGCATGGAGTAATATGGGAGTGGTATACCGTAGGTTAGAAGAATATCAAAAATCAATTGAGTGTTACGAAAAAGCTACTGAAATCGACCCTCTATATGCTGATCCTTGGATAAATATGGCAGTAGTGTACGAAAAATTAAAAAATTATCAAAAAGCGATTGAATGTTGCGAAAAAGCCTTTGAAATTAACCCCAATGATGAAGAGGTTTTGAAATATATTGATTTTTTGAAATCAAAACTCTGATTTTTAAAACTCTAAATATTTTCTTTTTTATACATTATTTGGACTAGCAATAAATTTATTATTTTATAGATTAGGTTTACATATGCATTTAAATTTTCATGCTGCTATTGGAATTCTCATTTCTATGATATTTTCACAGTATCTATCAAATTTTCAGATCGATTTTATTATTTTCGCTTCGATGATCATCGATCTGGATTTTTTATTTTCAAAATTTGCCCAAAAACATAACCATCGAAGATTAATAACACACACATTCTTCCCCTATATAATTATAGCGCTAATCAGTGTATTTTTAATTAATATCACCCCATTATGGTTTTATTTCTTTCTTTTTAGTATCTGCGCCATAATTCATGTTTTTGTTGATTTAATTGATTGGGGTATATCCCCGTTTCTTCCCTTTAAAAAAGATTTTGTGGGAGGTATTTTGGAACGACCTGAAACTAATGAAGATGAGCCATATTGGATTCGTCGTTGCTATTTTGTTAATAGATATTACAGCTCAAAATCTATTATTAGCATAGAACTAATTATTGGTGTTCTAGCTTTCTTATCTATACTGTATTTTGCCCCAGATTATTTCGAAATCATTACAATCTATATTTTTTGGCTAGTAATACATTTAGTTCAATATCTCTTATGTCGTAGGCGATGACTTAGATTTTATAATATGTATAAAATTATTCTCTACCCAATTCATATCCATAAATTCCTTTATGGATAATTTCACCTTTTTTTAATTGATCAAGACCATGAGAAATTTTCATTAAAATTTGAGGTTTTGTTAAATCTATGATATCTAGTAATTCTTTATTTTCTGATGCAAAATTTGCTAATTGTCTTCTATTACCCTTTTTAATATGAAATAATATTCTAATTACTAACATTGAATTAAAACTGGAAATGCTTCTTAAGACATTATCTCCCGAAATTAATTGAATTTTATCTTCTAAATTTAAATCATTAATAATTGCTTGTAATAATTGTAATTTTTCATTTTTATTTCCCCTAAGATGTTTAGTAAAAATATTCCAAAATTCTTTTTCTAATCCATACTCAATTAGCCAACTTCGAAAAATTTCTATTGAAAAATAATTTTTTATTTTACTGATATCTTTAATTGCTTCTTTTATGACTAATTTTAACATATCTGTTTTAAATTTCATAGTTCGAAATTTATTCTGTAAAAATTCGTATATTTTAGTGTCTTTATAAGCTTCTTTTAATTTCTTACTATCGCTAATATTTGCTTCAAATAATCTTTTCTGGATTTCAACTATTTCTAAATCATTTATTTCTTCAGGTTCAAATTTATACTCTTTTTGAATTTGTGTTCCTTTCGAAGCATATTCTCCAGATTTTAAAATATCAAATTCTCGCTGTAATAGATTAATATCTTTTGCAGTCGGAAGAGAATCCATTTTAGAGATTATTTCTTGCATATTTCGCAGTATTGCTAATTGTTGTTCTTGAAAATCTTTTTGGTCTTTTCTTAACTTTTCAATCTCTGAAAAATCCTGAACAACAGGTTTGGCTTTTTTTTTCTTACTTTTTTCCTTAACTTCTTCTATACAATCAACACAATAGAATTTCTTTCTATATTGAGTTAAATCATCTTTAGGAAATTTTTTTTCACAATTACTACAAAAATAATCTTTAATTTCTTCTTCAGCATCTTCTTCAATATCAAATAAAAGTTTACTCAATATTATTCCTCCTCTAACCCAAATTTCTCTTCTAATTTATCTATTAATTCTAAATCAACTGTTTCTTGAAAATGAGAGAGATATAATTTCGGGTTTTTTAATATTATTTTATGATTTTTCTTTACCCAAAGAAAAAAATTAAATAACATTTTAAATCCATTAATTAAATCACCATTATTTTTTGTTTTCGGCTTTTCGCTCACTTCTTTTTCGGATTCATCAATATAAGCCGTTAATGCTCCTCTAATTAAGTCAGTTACATTATTAAAATTCATTTCTTCTGCTTTTTTAGTTAAAATCTCCTTGGAAATTTGAGTTCTAAATGTTATAGGCTTCTTTTTTTCTTCATCTTTTAATTTTGGTCTGCCACGATTCATGCTATAATTATTGTCTTACACATATTTAAATGTGTCTTACACAAAATATCATTTGTAATACAAAAAAATTTTTCAAAGTATCCATTTTTTAATGTAAGACGGAAATTCCTTTTTGTAAGACAAAAAATTATGTGCTAGATCAAGTATCAAGAAAAAATTTGACCTCAAGAAATTTTAATTTTGATCATAATCAAAATCCTGAAAAAAATTAATTCAAAAAAAAATACATAATCCAGAAAAATTTGATCTTGAATTAAGTCTGAACTTGAAAAAAAATTTGTTAAAAAAAAAATTTTTTTAGTTTGTAATCTCAAAAAAATTTTAAATTGAAAAATCCAAATTTCAAAAATTTTATTCAAAAAAAATCTCAAAAAATCTGTCTTCAAAAAATGTTAATTATGTAAATCTTGATTTTGAAAAAACTTAGTCTCAAAAAATTTTATTTTAGAATTAAAAGATCGAAAAAAATTTCTTATGAGCATGATTCATAATTTAACCTTGATTTTATTAATTTTCGATTATATGATAAAAATAAACTGGTTTATTCTAAAAATTTTAACAAAAAAATTATGAAGATATATATATCTCCTCGTATTTTATTCTATTACTGATTCTCTTATTTTTGAGATTGGAATGATCCTTATGGAACATATGACGTAGCGAATAGGATTCCGGAAATTCAAGAAATCACTTTAGGATCAAAATTTTAATCTAGTGATTTAAAGGTCAATAAGTATTACATATTTATGACTTTATAAATTCCTGGATCTTATTCAGCGAGTATCGTTCGGAGGTTAAATAAGCCAAAACAAGGCTACTATGCGATTCGTTGAATAATAAAAGGATCAAATTACTAAAAAATTAATTCTATAAATTACAATAGAGATTTTTCTAATATGGGTTAGGCTACACCATTTACCGCATTCTAAGCGCAATATAGGAAGGTTTATAAACAATGGACTGATCATAGAATACAAAATAAATCAAAAATGAAAAAAAAGAAATAAAATAATGAAATGTCTCTAAAAACTGAAAAATAGGTGGTGAAAAATTGGTAAAAAAAATCAAAGTCAAAGTACTCTCGGTAAATGGACATGAAACTTATTCAGTCGCAATTCAAAAAATTCCTGAATTTATGGAATCACAATTAGACAATAATCATGTTGCATATTGTGAACCTATGAAAAAGATTGTTGAAACTGAAACAGAACTAGAATATATCTTAGAAATGGTTAGTGAAATTACAATCATCCCTAAAATTCGTGGAGGTTAATATGAAAAATCAGAAAAATAAACAAATTCGCTTAAAATTATCTCATGATTGGTCCAAGTTTAATGGAAAAGAATTTGAAAAAGTTAGAAATCAACGAAATTTTCAGATTGGTGAAATTTTAAAGAAAGCAGATCAATTTTATTTGACCACAAAAAAGGGTCTTAAAGAAATTACGAAAAAATTTGCTTATAAAAAAATAATCAAACATGAAAAGATTAACCCTGAGGAACTTACGAAAGGTTATTTTCCTAGAAGCGGATATCGAAGATCATTTGGTTCTAAAAAGAAAATTGTGATAAAACATAACAAAACACCTGGCCTATACTGCTATGAACGCTACTTGGGAGCATCAATTAAAGCAGGAATTTCAATAACTCTCCATACAAGTAATAAAAAAGTTAAAGATCTCATTAAAATATTTAATGCTCGAATTGGTCGTCCATATCAGCCACCAACATTTTCTCCTGAAGCTATAAACAAGGCAAAGAAAGAATTGAAAAATTTGATAAAAATTAATAATCAATTAAAAGTTGTAAATGATAATTTGGTGGTTACTAGTAAAAATGGAAGAATTTATAATATAAATCTTCTTTCTGGAGCTGTTTCATCTAAAAAGAAAAGTTATATTTGTACTTGGAGTTCAACCACAAGACTACCTTTACCTGATGAAATTATTGCTAAAGCTTTAACTATTGCTTATAAACCAAAACAAATTAGAACGCTATAATTAAGGCGATGATGATTTTAAGCAGCGATCTGAGCTAAAAAGCCGGGAAATTAAGGATCTAAAGGTGTCAATACATGTCTGGCGAAGGTTGGAAGACTTACAATCGACGAATAAGATATCGAATGAATAATGCTATTAAGAGGCTCAAAAATAATATTAATTCTAATATCTTTATTGAAATTTTTTTAAAAAAACCAGTTAAACCACGAGGTTGTCCATGTTGTGCTTATTCAAAAAAACATTATATGTCCCCAGTTAGAATTAACCATCCAAAGAAGAATAAACACCATAACAGCACTCTAATGCGAAATTCCTATCAAATACTTGCTAAATTAAAAAAATCTACAAGAATTTGAAGTCAAATGTATATAAAGTTTAAAAATCGATTCAAAAGAAGACAAATAAAAGGCTTACGTGCTAGAATTAGGTCAGATTTAACCCATAAAAAATTTGATGATGCTAATAATTGGTTCTTACAATTACATTATAGATACTACTATTATCATGCTCGTAGATCCCATCCAAAACATAATCTTCATCATAATAATACAAGAAATCGTTATTTTATACGAAAATTAAGGGTCGTAAAAGCCTTTAAACAAAAATTTTAAAGAAAACTCTCCTTTTAACTTAGCGTTCTGGGTGTTGTATACTTTTTGGAATCCATTGTATTTCAGCGCCCCGTTTTTTTAATTTTTTAACCACTTTCTTAGTTGGGTTGCCCTGTTTTTTCAATGTTTCTGTTAAAGTAATATTTTTTAACAATTCGCACTCCAATAATGATTCGGGGAGGACAATATTTTCATTTTCTTGAAGATTTAATCTCTTTAATGATGATATTTTACCGATTGAGTAAGGTAATGTGTTTAAAGCACAATTACTTGCATCTAATTCTTCAAGTTGAGTTAATGTGCCTATTTCAGCTGGTAATTTCTTAATTGGGTTTTCTCCTACATTAAGAGATTTAAGAGATGAAAGTGAGCATAAAGATTCTGGAAGTGTTGATAAATTATTTCTCCAAACTCCAAGAACTCTTAAAGATTTTAAATTTCCGATTGATTCTGGGAGCTGGGAAATCGAATTATCATATAAATTAAGTTCTTCCAAAGATTTCAAATTTCCAATACAAGCCGGAACGTTTTTAATTTGATTATTGCTTAGCTGGAGATGAGTTAAATTCTTTAAAGAACAGAGCCAATTTGGTATTTCTTCAATTCCTCCTACTTTCACGCTAGATCCTGGAGGGTCTGTACGAGGTTCTGGCCATTCCTCCCTCGCGTTATCATTGGCATAAAGTTGTTCTAATTCTTTTAATCCGCTTAACACTTCTGGGAGCTTTGTAAATCTATTACCACTCATCCATAATATCTTCAAAGAAGTTAGATTACTGAAGCTAGGTGGAAGATCTGATAATTCCATTTCATAAGGACTACCTGTTAAATATAACTCTTCAAGATTTACAAGGGCATCTAATGAATCGGGTATTTCTTTTAATTGATTTCCTCCTAAATGGCATCTCCGAAGTGAACTCAGCGAAGTAAACATAGCTTTTGGTATATTATTTAATTGATTATTATGAAGATAAAGATCTTCAAGATTTGAGAGTGAACCTAAAGATGTGGGAATATTTTTTAATTGACCTTCATAAACCCAAAGTGTTTTAAGAAATTTGAGAAACCCAATGGTATCTGGCAATGATTTTAAATTAAATTTATGGAGTCCAAGACCTATGACATGATTATCTTCGGCAGCAAACCCGACTGTGTCGTGTTCAATAGAATTTACAAGTAAAAGTCTTCTATTTAATTTTTTTTCTATGGTTCTAAGAACTTGTGCTTCGATTCGAGGGAGTTCAGCTTTATTAAAATTAATAAGTTCAGATTCCATATACAAATTCCCTCAGATTATTCCTTGCTTCTTTAAATTTACTAGATCATCTTCTGAATAATTTAAAAGATCACAAAAAATTTCTTTATTATTAACACCAAGATCAGGAGCTTTAGTATCTACAGATCCTGGGGTTTTAGAATACTTTAAAATAACTCCAGGAATGGTTGCCTTTTCAACTCCTTTAAATTTAAACTTAGTAATTAACATATCTCTAGCCTTTAGTTGAGGATGATCTCTAATTTCATCACTTTTAATAACAGGTCCACACGGAATTCTTTCTTTTTCAAGGATATCTATTATTTCATCTCTAGTATGTTCTAAGGTCCATTCATCGAGATATGCGTCCCATTCTTCAGCATTTCTAATTCTTTTCATAGGATTGCTAAAACGTTTATCACGATATAATTCTGGTTTCCCTATGCAATTACAAAGTCTTTCAAATTGTTTTTCTGTAATACACACAATTGCAACTCGGTTATCATCGCCAGTTGGATATTGATTATAAGTAGGTAAGATAATAGGTGAGTCTAAATCCCTTTCTTTTGCGACATCAATAAATTCTCGAGCATGTGCAAAAAAATTCATAGCATACATCATGTCATGCATGCTTAAATCAATTGCTTGTCCAACTCCTGTCCTCTCACGGTAAAATAGTGCTTGTGAAATTCCAAGAGCTATAAAATTTCCCGCAGAAATGTCTGCTATCGGCATTCTTGGAGCTTTTTTAATATTCATTGTGTGCAAAACGCCCCCAACTGCTTGGGCAATAACATCAAATGCTGTTTTCTTACAATATCTTTCAATGCCTTTCTGACCAAACCCAGAAATTGCTGCGTAAATTAATCGGGGATTGATTTTTTTTAACACAGTTTCATAATCAAGATTCCATTTAGCTAATGTGCCTGGAGTAAAATTTTCAAGTAAAACATCGCATTCTGTTATTAGTTTTTTAAAAATCTCTTGTCCTTCTTTTACTCTTAAGTTTAAAGTTATTGATTTCTTATTTCTATTTAATATACAGAAAAGTGGTGCAACTTGCTTATCGAACATTAGAAAAATTCTAAAGGCTTCTCCAGCACCAGGAGGTTCTATTTTTATAACTTCTGCTCCTTGATCTGCCAATAACATAGAGCCCCAAGGTCCAGAAAGAAATTGAGAAAGATCTGCTACTCTTATTCCTTCTAATAATTTTGCCATGATTATTCAAGTCTTTTTATTTACTATAAAATTAAAACAACATAATTCCAATTTAGAATTAATATTTAAATTATTTTCAGATAAAATGGTGATATTTTGGTTTAAAATTAATTTGAAATGAGTTGTAATATAAATATAAAAAATTCCTAAAAAATACTAGGGTTTATATGATAAGATCTAAATTTTTAATAACTTCTATAGGCAGTATATTTTTTACGGCGATTTCATTCCTATATGCTATTATTCAAGATTTTATTCCTTTCTTAAAAATTAATAACACTCAATTTTTTTTCTTGATTTGTCCAGGATTAATCTCAATAGCGATTGGATTTTTGAAGTACTATCAAGAATGTGAAAGTAAATACGCAAAGATATTACCTTTAGTAGTTTTTATTCTTGCTTTAGTTATTAGTGCCCTTTTAATTATATATTACTCCCTATTGACAATTTATGAGTCGAATATTATATTTATACAAAATTATTTTACTTTATGGGCTATTTCGCACCATTTTTTTTGTCTATTATTTTTTTTAATTTCATTCTATTTCTTTTTAGCTTCATATGATGAGAGACATTCTTCAACTTCAAGTGAAAGTACAAGTATTATTTCACTTAAAATATTAAGCGGTCTTGCAATATTAATTTTAATTTGCTATCATTGGAGTTGTTATAGTGTATATTATCAATCACAATTAAAGGATATTACGCTTAATTACACTGAAGAAATTGGATCTTTTTATGGTGGAACTTGGAAATTTAAATATAGCGATGAAGAGATTTTTGGTTTTATAATGGCACTAATTTTTCTTATAAAAAGTGGAATTGTTTTTGATTTAAAACGATGGACATTGTCTTTTTGGTCTATTGGGGTAATAGGGATCCTTATTAGTCTAATTATGTATTTTGAATATACTAGAGACTGAATTTTTATTGGGATTTCCATCCTCCGGGTAAAAATCCAAAATATTTTTCAACAGCTTCATCAGCGGGCTTAAAAACTGACATTTCCACGGATCCTTCTAAATAATTGGAAAATTCAGATTCAAAAAAATCAGTAAATTTGTTCAATGCTATTTTTAAAGTCCCTGATGATGTATTAGAAACAATGAAAGCACCCATACTTTCTCTTAAATCCAATAAAATATGATGGTCTCCAAAGATAATCTCTTTCATTTGTGATTTAATCCCGAAAGCTTCTTCCATAAAGGCTCGTATTCCTGAAATCATGCCAGAGATAAGACCCTCATCAAGTTTTTTAGAAGGATCAAAAATTTTAGTAAAAAGATTAATTCCTGAAGCATTAATTACCATAAGACTCTCAACCTCAAAGGGTAAAACAAAAGCAACGTCTGGATCTTTTACGTATGCCATTCCTTGCAAAGCCACACTAATTCCACTGACTAATAACATTAATGCTGGAAAAAAAATGATCATTCTAACTATAGAGGCAATTATATTTCCAAAAACTCCAAATACAGCGCCCACTATAAACCAAATTGCTTGATCTTTTTGTGCAGAAGTAACTGCAACTTTTCTAACTCGATATGCAGTTATTATGTATTCTAGACCAATTCCTAGTAGAATTATTGCCTGAATAATGGAGAATAAAGTAGAAGGTCTTGTTAAATATCCAAAATTTTGAATATCTTCTAATCTTAAATAACTGTAGAATGGATTAATTATCATCAATACGATAGTCCAACTTACTGCACAAGCAAAGAAAATAGCCCTTGGCATATTTATTTTATCATAATTTATAATTTCTAGAAATAAGAAGAGAGCATAAAATCCTAAATAGGAAGAAGTTATAGCAACAACTGCAAAGGAATAAGCAGCGATTCTAGGTTCGAATATTGGATAAAATGTAGAACCTATTGCCCAAAAATTAGCAAGAGCAAAATAGCTTGCAAAGATTAAAGTAGATGAGTTTCTCGATTTAAAATAACTATGTATTAATATTATTATAATTATAGTCATAATTATAACTGCAATTATTCCTATGATTAAATGGGGATAAAACGTACTTCCAATTGGCAAATAATTACTCCCTTTTTTTTATTATTTTTTATTATTATTAGTTATAGATTTTAAAATTATATTTTAAAATATCACGATTACAGTATTAAAATAATTATAAAATACTATGAATGTTCATAGTAAATGTTTTTTTTAAATAGGTGAAGAATTTTGACAGAATTAAAAGAATGTGTAGTAGTTGATGCTATCAGATCCCCTCTTGGGCGATCTGGTTGGAAAGCCGCTAAAAAGAAAGGACAATTATATTATTCAACAGCTCACGAATTAGCATCTCAAGCACTTTCGACCCTAGTGAAACGAGTTCAAAACAAAGCACCAGATTTCAAACCTGAAATGATAGAAGACGTTGGCTGGAGTGTTTCCGCCCAATTTGGTGAACAAGGTGGAAACCTTGGCAGAATTGCAATCCTTGTTGCTGACTTACCAAACCAAATTGCAGGATGGACCGTTGATCGCTACTGTAATGCGGGATTACAAGCTATAAACTCCCAAGCACAAGCAATCATGACTGGATGCGGTGATATTATGGTTGCAGGAGGTTGTGAATTTATGTCAAAATATCCTCTAGGATCTTCTATTTTAGCAGAGGTTAAAGATGGGCGTAAAAATAAACCGCATAAGAAATTCATAAAGAAGACAATAATAATGGGACTTGCCGCAGAAAAGGTGGCGGCAAAGTGGAAACTTAAACGAGAAGAATTAGATGAATTCAGCGCCTCAAGCCACCGTAAAGCGGTGAAAGCGATGCGAGATGAAGAATGGTACAAAAAACGAATTTGTCCACTTGAGGTGGAAGAATATGATCCAAAAACTGATAAAAAAATAAGAGATGAAAATGGGAAGACGAAAATCAAAATAGTTAATAAGGATGAAACACCCAGAGCAGTTTATTTAGATAACCCCGAAGCAGCAATGGAAAAAATTAGAAGTTTAAAACCTCGTTTTCAAGCCGATGGTGTAGTAACAGCGGGAAATTCGAGTCAAATTTCAGATGGAGCTTCAGCTGTTATGCTTATGTCACGTGAAAAAGCAGAGGAATTAGGATTAAAACCAATGGTTGTTATACGTTCAATGGCAGTATCTGGATCAGATCCAATTTTAATGCTTGAAGGTCCTATTCCTGCCCAAGAAAAAGCATTAGCCCGTTCGGGGATGGAAATGTCAGAAATGGATATTATTGAACCGAACGAAGCTTTTGCCAGTCCTGTCTTGGCATTTGCAAAACATTTTGAATATGATTTTATGGATCCACGTGTTAACCCTACTGGTGGTGCTATTGCTTTAGGACACCCAATTGGAAACTCTGGTGTGTTATATTTTGTAGAAATGATATGGGAACTAATTCATAAAAATAAGCGATGGGGCATCGAAACTCTTTGTGGTGGTGGTGGAGTTGGCATTGCAACTATTGTGGAAAATGAAAAAAAGTTCAAACCTTAATTTTTAGAAATTAAATAAATTAAAAAATTTTCAAAACCTCTTTTTTTAATTAGGTGAAAAATATTGTTAGAATTAAAATCAAAATATTTTGAAAAAGCTGGTAAGGAAAATACTGAAGAAACATTAAAAATTGCTAAGAGTTTTGCTGAAAAAAAAGGAATTAAAGATATAGTTGTTGCATCCACTGTTGGAGAAACTGGAGTACAAGCTGCAAAAATATTTCCTACAAGTGATTATAATTTGGTTGTAGTCACTCATTCTTATGGATTTATGAAAAATATTAAGCAAGAACTTGATGATAATAATAGAGCCATATTAGAAAAGAATAAAGTAAAAATTTTATCAGCGACTCATGCATTTTCTGGAGTTGAAAGAGCATATAGAACAGGGTTGAAACCTCAAATATGGTTTCCAGTTGAATTAATTGCGAAAACAATAAGGTCAGTTTTTGGACAGGGAACAAAAGTGTGTATGGAAATTGGACTTATGGCAGCTGACGCTGGCTTGATAGACATGGAAAGTGACGTTATTTGTATAGGAGGAACTGGAAGAGGGGCTGATACGGCAGTAATACTGAAACCTGCTTATTCATCATACTTCTTAAAAATGAAAGTAAGAGAAATTATATGTAAACCAAGAGATTTTTAGTATTATTCGCTAGAAAACCCTAATTCCTCTATTTCTTGTAATAATTGTTGAACAGCTTGCTGAACATCGGTTTCTGATTTTGCTCCAACACAAACAATTTTTCCACTAGCAAAAATTAGGAATACAACTTTTGGTGTTTGCATTCTATAAATAAGACCCGGAAATACTTCAGGTTCATATAATGCTCTCTCTAAACTTATTGACATTAAATCTAAGTTTAATCTTAAATTAAGATCTCCACTAGCAACAATATTCTGAATCTTTATTTCGGGTTCACTTGTTACTTTTGCCCCAAACTTCTTTATAACTTTTAAAACTTTTTCGGTAATGGGGCCAACATCTTTCTCCTTTTTCAACCCTGTTAAAACAAGCTTTCCTGTAGAAAAAACTAGGATAGTACTTTTTGGATTTTGTATCCGAAAAATTAGTCCCGGAAAGGTGTCGGGATTATATTCCGTATTTTTATTCTTCATAGCTATATTATTTAGGTCAATAATTTTCTCAATTCCAAATCTAACGGAGGCAACAATATTCACAATTTTATACGTCGGTTTTGACAAATAAAATCCTCTTTTATTGGTTATAAATCTAAAATTTCATGAATTTTTACATTTTCTTGGCAAAATATGTTTAAAAAATTAAGATTATCCACATTTATAAATAAAGTGTTTTTAAACCTTATAAATATTCTTTATAAATGAAGTTTTTTATTTATAAAGGATTTTTTATTATCCCACGGTAAATTTATCCACTGACCCGCCAAGCGGATCTTTAATTATAACTCCTTTTTTATTAATAATATTTCCGATTAGTTTCCCCTCAATTTTATGTTTATCACAAATTTTCTGCATTATTTCTAAATTATCTTTAGAAGTTACAATACAAAAACCAATTCCCATATTAAAAGTCCTATATGCTTCAACATTAGAAATGTTGGTAATTCTTTGAATGTCTTGAAAAATCATTGGAGGTTTTGGAAGGGATGTAAGTTCAAATCCGATTTCTTTAAAACTTAGCCTCATAAGTTTTGAGAATGCACCACCTGTAATATGAGCTAGTCCATGCACTTCCACGTTCTTAATTATATCTAATACTACTTTTACATAGATTTTTGTAGGTCTTAAAAGTTCATCTCCTATTGAATGCCCAGTATCACAGAATTCGTCTGTGACTTTACATTTTTCTTTTTCAAAATATGTTTTTCTCGCCAAAGTTAAACCATTTGAATGGATACCATTACTTTCCAAACCAAATATTATATCATCAACTTCAATTTTTTCCCCATTGATGACTTCTTCTTTCTGGACAAACCCTAAACTTACTCCTGCTAAGTCAAATCCCTTTTCTTTAACTGATCCTTTAATAATATCCGGAATGATTGCTGTTTCTCCTCCAATAACTGCCATATTTGCTTCTTTAGCTCCAGCGACAACTCCTTTCATTATCTCTGAAACGATTTGATCATCAATTTTTTCGACTGCTAAATAATCAAGGAGACAAATAGGTTCGGCACCTATACAGATTAAATCATTGGCATTCATAGCGACAAGATCAATACCAACAGTATCATATTTATTCATCATTTGTGCAACTAAGACTTTTGTGCCGACTCCGTCAGCGTGTAGCGCTAAGCAAATATTTCCTACATCTATTAAGCTAGCATAATGCCCATATTCACCAAGAACTCCTCCAAACTCTCCTTTACGAAATTTGAAAGTTTCTTTTATTAGTTCCCCAATTATATTATGTGCATCTTTCGCTTTCTTTACACTTACACCAGATTTTTCATATGTATATGAATCTTTCACAGAATCCGTCTTTAATTTCATTTCTTGTTACCAACAAACTATTTTTTATAGACATAATTACAAAGATAATTGAGATTTTAAAATTTTTAATAATTTTAGATTAAATTAATATTATAAAAGAGAATAATTCTGATCTGAATTAAAATCTATTTCAAATCTATTAATTGGTTGAATATTATGAGTAAAGAAACTAGATTAAAGCATAGAGCGAAACCAAAAAAACAAGAAATCAAAATCAGTGAAGAAGAAAAGAAGCTTTTAGAGAAAATGAAGGATTTGGATAAAGGTCCAGAAATAACTAATGAGGAAGCATCAGTCTTGGATATTTTAACAAAAAGGAAAACAATTGACCAAATCACTCGTGAATTTAACCTCGCTCTAAAACCTTTAGGAAAACCAATCCTCTCTAAAGATCAAATCCTCAAGCTTTTAGATAGTTTGGAACAAAAGATGCTAATTAAAAAAATCGAGGCACCAATTGGCACGGTCTATGTGGATATAAAGCATCTAAGATATAAAAAATTTGGCACAGATAAGCTCTAATATTGCAATCTACTTAAAAAGCAAAAAAGAATTTATTTAGAAAAATGACTAGCACAATCAACAGCTAATTTTTGAAAAGTATCTTGAACATTTAAGCCGGACTTAGCTGAAGTCATGAAATAAGTTATACCTAATTCATCAACAAGTTTTTTAATTTCTTCTTCATTAACTACAATTTGGTTAGTTAAATCTGACTTATTACACATTAGAACAAGAGGTATCTTTTCACCCGCACCAGTTAAAATATCTGTTACCCATTTTTTAACATTATCAAAGGTTTCTTTTCGAGTTAAATCAAAAGCTATTATTCCTCCATGGGCTCCACTATAGTAAAAAGATCTAATCGATTGAAATCGATCATGTCCTCCAATATCCCAAACTGTCATTATAACTTGTGCATCGGGCAATTCAATAACTTTAAGATTAAAATCTGCTCCAATTGTTGGTAGATATGATGTATCGAATTTGTTTTCAGAAAATCTTCGAATCAAAGAAGTCTTTCCGACTGCCGGATCCCCAATTACCACAATTTTAAAAGCTAATTTCTTCTCAATACTTGGCATAATAAATGACTCCCTTTATTCTTTCATTTTTTAATGTTTGATATTTTTTTAAATCTTTATTCAATAATTGTACAATAGGATTATTTTCATTATTTAAATAATTTTATCTTCAATAATAATAAATTAATATATTAAAAGATGAATTATATGGTTTGGAGATACGTATTTTTTATTGTTTCCGTTATAATAACTATTTTATCATTTTTCCTTTACATTTTTTTTGATTTTCCATTTTTATTCTTTTTATTATTTTTACCTCCTTTTTACTTATTTAATCGAAATAAGAAATCACAAGTTATTTCTCCCCCTCAACTCAAATGTAAAAATTGTGGAAGGGAGATTTATCAAAAAAATTATAAATTTTGTCCCTATTGTGGCGATAAACAAGATTGGAATAATAAAGAATAGAATGATTAATTAAAATTAAGATAAAGATTAAATTTTCACATTTTCAAAAATAATTAAGAAATGGTTTTGAAAAGCGAAAGGTTATTTTTATGGCTTATTTTGATGTGCATTGTCATTTAGCTATATATCCAAATATTCAAAAAATAATTGAAAGGGCTAAAAAATTATCAATATCTATTATTGCAGTGAGTATGGACCTTTCAGATAATAAAAAAACCTTGGATTTAGCTGAAAAATATAATAATGTATTTCCAATGTTAGCCTTACATCCCTTTTCACCGATATCAAGGAGTGCTCCAAATTTAGAAGAAGCAAAACTAGTTGCTACTATGATTGAGAAAAATCTTAATAAGCTAGCAGGTATCGGAGAAGTTGGACTAGATCATTATTTTTTAAAAGATAAGAATTCTTACGCAATTCAAAATGAAGTATTTAATTATTTTTTAGATCTTGCAGAAAAATATCAACTAGGAATTACTGTTCATGGAAAAAATGCGGAAAGGGAAGTATTTGAACAATTAAAATCGAGAAAAATTCACTCTATTAGTATCCATTGGTATTCTGGTCCACAAGATTTAATAAATGAGGGTATTAAACGAGGTTATTATTTTTCAATAACACCTGCAGTATTGTATTCTGCTAAACACAGAATCGTTGTTGAAAAAGTCCCACTTGAACAATTATTAACCGAATCAGATGGTCCTGTTAATTATAAAATTAAAAATAAATCGATAACAGGTGAACCAATTCATGTAGCTGATGTTGTTTCAGAAATCGCTAAAATAAAGAACCTTGAAACCGAAAAAGTCAAGCAAAAATTATATTTAAATGCAAAAAAAATATATGAAAAATCTAACCTTTAAATTTTTTAAATGTTAATTGATGTTTTCCTCATGCAAAATATTATTATCTGGCTTCAAATAAACACTGCGAATTTTTTACGAGAGTGGCAGATAAGCAGTTTATTAGTTCAAGCTGCATTATTATTGGTTGGTTTTGCAATCTATTTTAAAATGGGGATCTCTGTTCCGGAAGTTCCAGATTTAAGAGTATATTATTATAAACTTTCACAATTTTTTGGAATTTTTTCATTTAGTATTGTTATAAACATTGCTGGAGTCTATTATGCATCAAATTTACAACTTTCATATATGTTAAAAACCTTATCTATTGGAATAGGACTTTTAGATATAACTATATTAATCAGAAATTTGAATAGATTGGAAATTATCAAGCTTAATAAAAATATATTATATATATTATTAGGAATGACTGGTTTTGTTCTAATTCTTAGCTTAGCTCCTAATAATATAATTGCTCCAATAATTTCTCTCCCAATTTGGTTCTTAATTCCCTCTATCTTCTTCTATATCTCATATCGTAAAGAAGATAAACTGCGCTTCCAAAGTATTTTTCTCGCTCTAGGGTTTTTATTATTTTTTGGAGGAGTAATCGAAATTCCAAATATACTTGATTCTTTAATTCCTAATATTCGCTATTCTTCGGACTCTATTTTTTCCCTTTATTACAATTTCTTAAGTTTTGGAATGACATATATCGGTTTAATATTAGTTTTATACTTTGGACAGGTAAATTATTTAAAAGAAACAAAATGGTTAGCAAGAATAAATTCAATTTATGTTTTGAGGAAAACTGGGGAATTTATTGTTTATAAAGAATTTAAAACTGATGATATTTCTCCAAAAATAGCTGAAAAACAAGAGCTGATTAAGGAAATTATTGAGAGCTCAATTAAATCACAAAAATCCTTAAAATTATTACTTGGAAATCTAATTAAATTAGATAAGTCTATGAAAATAATAGAAAAAGAGGATAAAGTCTATATTTTTAAAGAGGGGATTCATGTAAATGCTCTATTAATTACAAATGAGAAGGGAGAATTCTATGAAAACAAATTACAAAGATTTGTGAGAAATTTTGAATTATATTATGATGAATTTTTATTAAATTGGACTGGAAACCTTGATCTTTTTGAAACTTCTTATGCATTAATTGATCAATATTTTCCAATAGGAGGGGAATAAGAATAGAAATCTATTATTTCTTCAGGGAGATAGAATTAGCTAACATCCAAATCGCTTTTACTTTATTATTAATTTCATTCTTAAATACAATAAGAAAAGTATACAAACCAGAAGATACTTCATTAGGGATATACAATACAGGTTTAGCTAGTTTTTTTCTATGTAATGCACTAAATTTTATTTTTAGATATATCGATCTATATTATCCTTCATTTATTCATTATGAAATGTTAATATATTCTAGAATTGTAATCATGATTGGAGTAACTTCATTAATTGCAACATTTGAAATATCAAAAATTTTGAAATCAAAAGGTATCGTTACTATTTCATTTATTATCGTGACTATAATTAGTAATATTATTGCTCCGATGTCGATAATCATAATGTTCATCTCAGGTATTATGCATGTAATTGCTTCTACTGTATATTTCTACTTTGCAATAAAAGAAAAAGGTCTTATTCGCTATCAAGCCTTTTTTACTGGTTTAGGAATTTTCGCCGTATTAATAGGAGCAACACTTCGCCCTTCAGATATTAAAACAATTTTTCCTAATTTAGTTCAATTTTTTCAAGCTAATATCATATTACCCATTGAAATTTATCCATTTTTTCTAATTTATGCTGGATTATTGTTAATGGTTATATTTCAAGTTAATTTCATCATCAAACTTCAATGGATGAAACAAATTAAAAGTCTATATTTGCTTACTCCTTCTGGAATATCTTTACTTGAAAAGCATTATGAAGACAGAACTCCCACTAAATACTCCCAAGATAAGAATATTGATATTAGAAATATTCTTGATAAAATTGATAAAGAGAAAAAAATTGAAAAATTGGATTTAAACAATTCAAAAATATTATTGGGCTATGGTGATCGAATTATTGGCGTCTTAGTAGTAAATGAAGCCTTAATGATATTGTCCAAAAAATTAAAAAAATTTATTAAAGACTTTGAATGTTTATTTCGCGATATTTTACCCAAATTAGAAAATGTCAATTTAGAGATATTCAAACCAGCCTATGTCCTTCTAAATCGCCAATTTTCACCCTCGAATTAATTAAAAATACTCAAATAAATACAAAATTTTTATAAATTTAATTATCCATTAAAAAAAATCAAGATAAGATATAATTAATTTAAATATTTTTAATATTTTAATAAAATCTGGTTATTAAAGTCATGAAAAATAATAATGAGCAAAGTGGATATCCGTTTGGAATTTATTTATGTGAATGTGGCATATTATATATTTGGTATCCCGATTCTAAGAAGGATCCGAATCTAAACTTCTTTCCAGAAACCGTTAAGTGCGAATGTGGATTAGAAGTATGTATTACTGAAAAATTACGAATAAAAGATATTTGGACTGATTTAGTTCCCTCTTTTTTACAAACCTCAACTAAATATAAGTTTAAAAAACTTATGATGATAGATGAGGAACATGTGCATTTAGTATGGCAAACTGGCAAAGATTTTATTAATTAAGGTATGATATAACAAAAATACTTTAAAGATCTCATAAATTTTCTTCTCTAAATATTAAAAATCTTATATTTGTTTATATTAAATCATTTTTCTTTTATAAAATCAAAATTTAAGACCGATAAATAATATAAAAGAATATAAATAAATTAAGTTAATTTTAAATTAAACCAAAAGAGATAGTGATATTCACTAGAGGCAGTCGATAATTGATTTACAACCTTTTTATTTTAACAAAATCTGGCATAGCGATTTTTTATAAAACTTATTCGCCAGAATCTATTATTAATAATGAGGTTATGGTAGCTGCTTTTTTTTCAGCAATGTTTTCGTTTTCTAACAATCTTACAGGACGTTCTCTAGATTTATTACGTGTAGGCGAAAGACAATTCGTTATAAAAGAAACAGCTGATTTATTAATTATAGTTTTAGTCGATAATGACGATAATATGTCCGAGATTCTTGAAAAATTAGACTCTTTAGTTGATTTTTTGTATAAGAACTATAGTGTATATATTACAAAAAGAACGTTTGACGGAGATTTAGAACGTTTTGCAGGTATCGAGCTAGAAATTGATAATATAATATTAAAAAAGCCAGTTTCTAAAACAAGTAGTAGTGTTTTGGAAACTCTTGAAGAAATTAAAAGATTATTGAACACTCGTAAGAAAGGTACAAAATTAAAATTGGATAAGTTATTGGATGAAAAAATAAAAGAAGCGAAAAAACAATCTTAATAATCTTGTACTACTAAAGAAATCTTGTTAAACTCTTTTTTTTTTAGATTTGTTAGATAATTATTGAAATTGTAAACATCGCAATACTACAAATAACTGGATTTAATATGTTATCTGATGCTTTTATTGGTGGAGAATAAAAATCAATTAGAAATAGAACTAATGCACCAGTTAAACTAATAATTATACCTTCTAATAAATTGCCATCAGGATATTGGGGAAGTAGAACCAAATATGATAGAAGTGAAAAACCAAAGCCGGCAATAAAACCACCAATACAACCTTCCCAAGTTTTTCTAGATTTTCCTCCATGTAATTTATGCTTTCCATAACTAATTCCAATAATTGTAGCAAATGCATCTCCTAATGCGGCAATTGCTATAGTTGCCATACCTATTTTTGGTGGAAAAAATAAAACTGCAAATAAACCTCCTGCAGCTAAATAAATATGTGGTCCAAAAAAATATCGTTCTTTTTCTCGATAAATATTACTTACTGCCTTTATCGGGTAATAACGGAATTTATAAAGCCTAATGAGGTCAGAAAAAGATGCAATAAAAAAAACAATTAATATCGCGAAAACAGTTATCATCTGACCTGCATTTGGGATTATATATGGTGTTTTCATCCAGATTAATGCATGAACTATAAAGAAAAACTGTGTATAACCATGTGTTGTTCCCATTGCAGTAGCTGATGAAAAAACTGCTATAGAAACAAAATCACCAATAAATAAATAACAGATAAGTACTGCATCAATAACTGTATGGAAAAGTTTTCGTGCAATTTCTAAATCCATGGGCGCAATTGCATCTTTATGTATTACTTTCTTTTGAGCTTCTTCGGTTATATATTTTTTTTGAATATATTCTTTAATTGCATAAACTCCAAAGAAATATATTAGAATTGGAATGAAAAGAAGAATAGTATTTGGAAAAGGAGGAGTTAACGGAAGGTTCATTGCTGCGGAAGGGTCATATGGGCTCTCCAGCATAACTAATAAACCACGTAAAAAGAAATATATTCCTATAACAATTATTACTATTGATGTAATCACTGTTGAATAATAAGCTTCTTTATTATCAAAATTTTTTGCAGTTTTTATAAAAACTACTGAAATTATTAGTAGGATTACCCCTATTACCGCATTAGCAATTCCAAAAATTTTTTTCTCACCTATAATTGAATGTATTAATAGATAGGAATAATACTTTTATTATTATCTTGGGACTTAAGAAATTGAATGAAGTTAACTGATTTTTATTTGTTAGAAGTTCTCGGGCTAATTTCGATAATGTTTATTGTAGGTACGGTCATTTTTTTTATCTTGGCGGTAATTTATGAAAGAAATTCAAAATTTTTTGCAATCTTGGGAGGAGCAACAAGTAGTATTACGTTAGTTCTTTTTATAATTTCAATGATTGTCGGGACGGCTTAATTTATTTGAAAGATTTTACTTTTTTCAGATTTATTCTATTGTTTTTCAAAATTTGCATAAATCTAAACTTATTAAACTAATATTTTTTATATTACATAACAAAGAAATTTTAGAATAAATTTACAAAATTTGGCGATTTAATTGTCAAAAGATTGGAAAGAAAATTTTAATGACTTTAAATGCAAGGTTTGCAATTTTCCTTTAATCTTATATGAAGTTCAAGCTAAAAAAGATACCACTATTTTTAAAGCCAAATGTCCAGCTCATGGATTTGGAACTATAAAAATTCCAACAGGTGTGGTTTCAAATTTCATTCCACAAATTACAGATCAGATTTTTCGTTGTTTTACATGCGGTGGATCTGCCACTCTTGATCAAATGGTAGATAAAGATGTCTGGAAAATTATAAAAGTAAAATGTCCAATTCATGGTATTTCAAAAAAATATAAATATAATTATCACGTGTTTTCAGAAGTTTGGGCTTTTAAACAGAAAGGAATTTCGGCAACTAAACCAATAGAAAAGAAAATCCCTATAAAAGAACCTCCGAAGGAAAAGAAAAAGACTGAAAGAGAAGAAATCCAATTCTGTAGGGAATGTGGAGTTAAATTAAAACCAGATTATCTTTTTTGTAATAAATGTGGAGTTAAAATAATCAAAGTTCCAATTAAAAAAGATGCACCTAAAGAACAGAATTTTTGTGGGGAATGTGGCTATCCGACTGACCATAAATATAAGTTTTGTATTCGATGTGGAACAAAATTATGAGAGATTTTAACAAAAAATCTTAAATTTCTAGATATAAAACCGTCAAAAACATAAAAAGTCTGGAATTAAATAATTTTTTACGCTAATAGAATAAATAAATTAGATTTAAGTGTGATATCACAAACAGATCAAATTTAATAATTATTTCATTCTCACAATATTTAATTCAGATCTGGAAGATTAGAAGTTGAGATTTGACATTTATAAACAGATGTGGCCTTTAGCCCGTCATATTTATCAAGCATTATGTATCGAAAAGACAATTGAGATTCCAAATGTTACCAATGATACAAAGATAGACGATATTTATTTAAAAGAACCATGGTTCTCAATAACGCAAGAAATAATTAATGAAGTTTCTGCAAGAATGGATACGGCAATTGTGCATGCTAAAGAATATCAAGAAAATAAAGAAAAAATTTATACTGATTTCTGGATGTTACCTCCAAGCGTCGCAATATCTTCAAATATTCAAAAAGATACTACACAACTTATTTATGGAAAAAAATGTACTTGTAGCTTCGTCCTCTTAGATGATTTTACCGGTGAGCTACTCGCTATCTGGAGTAATTATCTCGAAGCAGGTTTTCCAGTAGATCGCTATTATATAGCCCCTATTTTGGAAGGTCATGAAAGTGATAACGAGCTTTTCAATAGGAGGCATTTAAAATTAGGGGAAAAGCTAAGAGATATTGCAAAGAAGAAAGATAGAACATTAGTAGAATCTGCTAAGTATATTTTAGACATTCTGTATGATCTTAGAAATGAAAAACATCCGGAGCGAGTAAAAGCAAACTTCTTTATTTGTATGTCATTAATAAGTGGTTCAATAAATCAAATGGTTATGAGATCTAATTATGATGTCCTAGCAACAATTTGGGATGGGGTTAATTCAAAGAATTTGGGATATCCAGAGCAATATTTTTTCTATTATCCCTGGCCACCAATATTAAATACATTATTTGCTGCTCCCCGTGACATTTGGATTCAAAGACTCACATCTCTTACAACTAAAGGTCGATTTTACCTTAATCATCAAGAGACCAAATGTTCCGTAATGAATGAAAAATTCGGTCGGTATCGATATTTAATACCTAATAAAGAACAATTATTAAAAGCTAAAATTCCATCAATAAAAGAAGGACGGAATGAGTATATTTTCCCAGAAACTGAAAATCCCATCCCTCTTGATATTAAAGAAAGAAGCTTTATTGAATAATTTTTAATAATTTTTAATGAAATTGTGTAGATAATGAGCCAATTTAATTATGGTGATATTCCGGATTCAGTTCCTTCAAAACCTTTGCTTCCTTTAGGTGAACATCTATGGAAATTATATAAGAAACTCGGATGGGATTATTTCATACAAAAATTTACTGATCCGAGTGTAGGTTATTTCCCAGAATTTGCAGAATTTATCAGTGAAAAGTTTCAAACAGCCGTTGATACAACTAAAAAAGTTCTTAATGAGGAAATCAATGAACCTGATAAAGTTCTAACAACTTGGTTTTTTCCTCCAGTAATTTTCGTCCGTTCTGACCTTCAAATGGGGACTACAAAACTTATTTACGGGGATTCAACTGATATAACGTTTACTATTATGAATGATACCAACTACGAAATAGAATTGCTATGGAATGGGCATATGGAGGAGGGTCTACCTGTCGATTATTGGTACATCAGTGGCGAAGATGAAGTATTTGATAGGAGACATATGAAACTAGGGTACAAACTTCGGGAAATTCCCAAAAAAATTAAAAATTTTGTAAAAAGTGGAAATCGTATTTTAGATATATTACGAGATGTTCGAAATGAGCGAAGTCCACAATGGGCTGACGCTGCGTATTCCACATGTATGCTTTGGATTTCTGGGGCTACCAATATATTTTGTGAACCTTCAAGTTGGAGTGCGCTTGCAGAAATCTGGGATGGTGTCACCGCTAAAAAAAATTATGGGAGACCTGACCATTGGTTCTGCTATACCCCCTGGCCTCCTATTTTAAGAACTCTATTTGCTATGGACCGTGATGAATGGACTATTAGATTAACAGGTCTATTAACCAGCCATCATTTATTTATCAATGGCTTTGAACCAAAGATGAAGAGTTTTCATAAGAATATTATACCCGAAATTTGGGAATGTATAATAGATAATATGAAAGAAAAAGGAGTTCCTACTCCAAGGCAGACCCTAGGTTGTAAAATCCCCAATCTAAAAAATAAAAAGAAATTTCAACGAGAAGAATTTGAATTTAATTATCCAAGTGGTACCAAAATTATGCCTTACGAATGGGGATTAACAGATGATGAAATCTTTGATGGAATTTATACTGATTTTACCCATGAAACACCATCAGAACTAAATTATGGGAAAGAACATATAATTAAAATTGGAATTGGTAAGTAAGAATGATAGGTACAATTGATAATTAAGATGATTTTACCAAATAATTCTGTATTAAATTATAACAACTTAGAAAGAAAACAAAATAAACAAAAATAATAATTTTAATTATATTATTAGTTTGAATTTTTTAATTTTTTAAATCAAATTGATTTCATTAGAACTTATTTTAGTGATTTGATTGAAATATAAGGATATTTTTGATTTATATAGTGATACTGGTGAATGTTTGGCTGAGGACGTTCCTCTTGAAGCAATATCCCCAATGTATAACAAACATGTCCAAAAACTTCTAAAAATCTTTCGTACGACAGCTTTTATAGATCTCGAAAAAGTCCAAAATATGTTCTCCAGAGGTCGTGCAGGACATACTACGAGTGTTAGACAAGATGAAGTTCAAATGAAACAATACTCAAGAAAACTACCTATTATTCGTCAAGCTAAAGAAATTGCAGAGAAAATGGAAGAAATAATAGATATTAAGCCACTTGATGGCAATGGGGAAAAGGATACAGAAATTAAATTGTTTAATAACGATAAAATGATACTTGTAAAAATGTCTAACCAAAGAATGGGTATATCCACCAGTAGAGCTCCCGTATTTACAATAACGGGTTTAGCCTTTGGACAAGCAGTTTCTGAGATTTTTGATATTACTCCAGAAACAGATCCAGATGCTTGTGCTTTCTTAAAAAACGTCATATTTGGTCGTTATCCCCAAACAGTTACTTTTCAACCAGGAAATCCTGTGAGTAGTTTTTTGAATCCCCCACAACAACAAGAGGGTATTGGCTTAGGTTATCGTGGAATTACGATAAATCACTTAGTTGCGTTATCTAATAGGCGTACCTTTGACGCAGTGGCTCTCACAAGCGTTTTAGAACAAGGTTGTCAATTTGAGACTGGTAATGCATTAGGATGGTACGAAAGATATAATTTATTAGGTTTTGCTTACCAGGGGTTAAATGCAGATTGCTTAGTATTAGATTTAATTGAAGATAATGGTGATGGTACCGTAGGTACTGTAATTCACTCACTTATGAAACGTGCGTTAGAGGATGGAGTCATTGAACCAAGAGGAGATAAATTTCCAGATGTTCAAACAGGTGGTTATAAATTATATAAAACTCCTGACTTTCCTTTATGGAATGGATATACTTGCGCTGGTCTTTTAGCTGCCTGTATAGCCAACGTTGGAGCAAGCCGAGCTGCTCAATGCGTTTCTGCAGTTTTAGCTGGATTTGGCGATATGCTTACATTTGAATCAGGAGGTTTACCCGACCCAGATTGTGGAAGAGTTATGGGTACAGGGTTAGGATACTGTTTTTATACTCATAGTATTTATGGTGGGGCAGGTCCAGGAGCATTTCCAATGGATAATGTATTAGTAAAACATACATCTGGGTTTTTTACTCCTTGTGTAGCTGCAGCTATGTGTTTAGATGCTGGAACACAAATTTTTGGACCTGAAGCTACTTCAAAGGGTTTTTTTACAATTCGTGAACAATTCGAAGATTTTAAAGATCCTTTAATAAAAATTGCAGATGCAGCTATAGAAATAAAGAAGAAATTAAGGTAATTAAAAATGACAGAAATAAAAGAAAGAAAAAGAAAGAAATTTAAGCATAAAGTAGATTATAGCCCACAATTATATCCCGGTTCAGAACCGGTTGCTGAACGTAGACGTAAAATAATGAATCCTAATAAACGATTAATTAAACTAAGAGACATTCCAGATGATGAAATTGTAATGATTCTAGGTCATAGATCACCTGGTGCATTATATACCAGTATTCATCCTCCCCTTGATGAAATTATAGAACCATTTGATCCTGTAAAACATATCATTAAACCCACTGCTGGAGCTCGTGCTGGAGATAGAATGAGATTTGTTCAATTTTCTGATAGTTTTTGGAGACCCGTAATTGCTCCCTGGTTGAGAGCAAGGTTATATTTTAGTCGATTTCGCGGAGTAGATACAGTAATTTATTCTGGTCGCCAATTATTAGAGATGCGTGAAAGAGATATTGAAGAAGCTACTAGAATTCTAATTGAAACCGAATTATTCGATCCAGCCCGAACTGCTTTACGTGGGTTGACAGTACATGGGCATGCTTTACGTCTGGATTCGAATGGTTTGATGTTTGATGCTCGAAAAAGGTATGTTTATGATCCTGATATTAATGAAGTTATATATGTGAAAGATATGCATGCCCAAGTTCTTGATGAACCAATTGCAGTTGGTAGACCTTTAACTGAAGAAGAATTAATGGCTATGGATGTTACTTATCGTTGGGATTCCGCCCAATACAAATCTCGTACAGACATATTAGCAGTCATAGCTAGAATTTCAAAATTTAGAATATTAGGGGGATTTAAACCAGATTTAATTAATGGAAGATAAATGGTGATTTTATATGGGAAAAGATTTAGCTTTTAAAAAAGATGAAGTCGCAGGCGAAAGTCGTTATAAGTACGAACTTTCTGAAATTGCAAAAAAGTTTCTTCCAATAGAAAAAGAAAGGTTAATTTATCGAACCATGAAAAAAGTCTTTGATATTGATCCTATGTCCATTATTGATCCTAAGATGTATCATCGCGGGGGATATAGGCAGTTAAGCTCAAAGAAAAAATTTACTGAATTAGGGAAACAAATAGCAAAAGAAAGAGGAATTCCGGCATATAGTAGATCCGTAGGGATTCCCTTAGGTCAAAGGGCTTTGGAGCCCTATGTAATATCTGGTACAGAGATTATTGTAGATTATGATGACTTACATCATGTTAATAATGCAGCCATACAGCAAATGCTTGATGATGTTAAGCGAACAGTAATCCTCAATTTAGATCTACCTCATCAAGTATTACAAGTTAGAGCAGGAAAAGAAATAACACCTGAAACTGTTAATTTATACTTAGAAACTTGTCAGCATACAATAGCAGGAGGAGCTGTAGCACAAGAACACATGGCAGAAATTAATCCTGGTCTTACTAGTGATTCTTATGTAAAAGTTATAACTGGAAGTGATGAAGTTAAAGACAATTTGGATAGACGATATCTAATCGATATAGATAAACTCTTTCATCCTACTCGAGCTGAAGCTTTAAAAAATGCGATTGGTAATACGATGTTTATGGTAGCAAGAGTTCCTACAATAACAGTTCGTATGGGTGATGGAGGAGTTGTTTACAGATGGGCAGCTATGCAATCTTCAATGGCATTTATTTCTGCATACCATCTAACTGGAGAGTCAATAATTTCAGATATAGCATTTGCTGCAAAATCTGCTCAATGTATTGTGATGGGAGAAAGAACTTGGTATTCTCGTGCGAGAAGCCAAAATGAACCTGGAGGAATTCCATTTGGATACATAGCTGATATATGTCAATGTTTTTCGGCCCTTCCTGCCGGAAGAAGTTTTATTGATATTATAGTAGATGATATTGAAGAAGGAAGAAAATATTTACATGCTATGGCAGAAGGTTTGGGAACTGTAGGTACTCTTTTAACAGAATTACTTTGGTATGGCTTTTATATGTCTGGCGGACTTGGATTTTCTACAGGAGTAGCCGCAGGTGCTTATTGTGGTAATGTAATCGAAGATTTCGTAGATTCTTTATCGGAATTAATACATAAATATATGAAAGGAGTAAGGAAAGTTCCTCCTAAATGGGATACTGTAAGATGGATTATCGACACTTCTATCCAAATTATGATGGAAACATATGAAAAATATCCTAGCCTCATGGAATACCATTGGGGAGGGGCTCATAGAATTTCACTGATTGGCGGGCTTGCTGGAAATACTGCCTCTATGCTTACTGGCTCACCAATTTTAGGTCTTGCTGGAATAAATTATACTATAGCATTACTCATGAAGGAAGGTTGGGTTAGAACTGGCTGGGCAGGACAAGAAGTCCAAGACCATGTAGGTCTTGCCTATTCTATGGCCTTAAGGATGGAAGAAGGTGGAGTTCCTGAATTAAGAGGTGCGAATTACCCAGTCGCCTCATATACCGCTGGACATAGTGCAAGTTATATCGGGGCATGTCTAACATCGGCTATGGCAAGGGGTGATGCATTCGTTTGCAGTCCTCAAGTTAAAGTTGCATTTGCAGATCCTCATTTAATATTTGATTTCCGTAATCCCAGGTTGGAAATTGCAAAGGCTTGTCTAAAAGAATTTAAACCAGCTGGAGAAAGAAATTTAATATCTGCACTTTAAAGATGGTGGTTAAATGAGTAAAATTGGAAAACCTGCATTAGAAATAGGTTATGATTACAAAGAATTAGAAGAAAATTGGTGGAAAAGTAGGGATTGGCTTTTTCCTCGAGAAGAAGAACCAACTGCATTTGAAGCTATGCATGATTTCATGATAAATCGTATAGTTCCAAGTCCAAAAGCTGTAGAAATTGCTGGATATTTTGTCCCTAGAATTATATTATTAGAAGTTCTACACCCTAAAAGAGGATCCGAATTTGTTAGAATAATGTTAAGCCCTACTGATATTGCTCCAGGAGTCCCAGATGCAGAATCAGATCTTATAATTAAAATTCAATATTATGATCTAATGCGAGTTCTGGATGCAGAAGAAGGATTTGATGTTATGACCCCACTTTGGGGCGGAAATGCCTTTTTAATAGGAAATGTTACAGCAGGTCTGGATCTTAAAGATCTTTTGGATGCCGCAAATAACAAACCACACATCGATAGACCTAGAATCTGGCCTATGGGTAATCCTTAATTATACTTTTTAATGGTTAATCGACTATATTATTTAAAGACAAATAAAGTGATTGCACGAGTGGTACTTGTTTCTATAGTTAAAGGTAAAAATCATTATTCAACTACTAAAAAAGCTTTAGAATTAATTTCAGACCAAATACCTCAGATCAGAAAAAAAGTTTTAATAAACCCAAATCTCCTAACTGATAAAAAAATGGAAGCTGTGGTCACAAATCCAAGAGTCTGTATGGCTATAGCCGATTTTTTATATGAAAAGTACGGAACAGGCAAAAAAATCACCCTTGGAGCAGGAACTACCGCTGGAGAATCAATGAATGCAATAAAAAATAATGAATATCTTAATTTTTTAAATACAAAGTTTCTATTAGAAAAACCATGGTTACCTATAGATTTGAATAATGATAAGACGGGCGAATGGTTTCCCATTTTTACTCCCGGTCTTGACTATAAAATGGAGCTGGGAATTGCGAAAAATGCCATCAATACTGACTATTTAGTTAGTGCGGCAAAATTAAAGACACATGATGTTCTAGGATTCACTTTAACCCTGAAAAACCTCATGGGTGCTTTGAGTGAAGGACGTAGAACCGATACACATGAAATCATTGTTAAAGGTAAAAAAACAAAACCACAAATGCATGGTTTTGGCAATAATAATCCAAATACATTAACAGAGGAACAAAATACGGGTGTGTCTAAACTTGCATTAGCAATAAATATTATTAGAATGGGAAAAATTCTATTCAAAAATCGTCCACATCTCGCAGTATTAGATGCAATTACGGCAATGGAGGGTGATGGACCATTATCTCATGGGATACCCAAACAACTCAATTTAATAATTGCAGGTACTGATGTTATTGCTGTTGATAGGGTTGCATGTGAAATTGCTGGTTCGGGAAAAACAATTCAATATATACTACAAGCTGGTAAAGTGGGTATTGGTGAAGCAAATTTGGATAATATTGAAATAGTTGGAGAAACTATTGATAATGTGAAGAATGAATTAAAGATGCATAGATTATTTAAATTCTCAGATTTTTCCCAAAAAGAACTCCGCATTCTAGATGATTATACTATTTAAATTAATTATTTCATTTCAATATTTACTAATTTTTAAAAATTTATAAAAGTAAATAGTTAAATTAGGGGATTTAATTCACATATTATTAGAATTTACCTAAAACTAAAAGGAGGTTTTAAAATTGCCAAGGGACAAAGTTATTTATCAAGGAACTTTAAAGGGAATCGTATCTTCAAAACAGATGCTCGTCGCTGAGTATCGAATTATTTTCCTTTTAAAATTGGAAGAAAAAATCGAAGGTATACCAGAAGAAATTCCAGTATTATCACAAATCGTTGGAATGAAGAGATTTCTTTATATTGAAGAGGGAGATCGCGTAATTGTTCATGGGAAATTTGTACAGAGACCTACATTTTGGAAAGATGATCATTTTGGAATGAATGCTGACCATATATATAATTTTACTCGTAAATGTGGACTTTAATAGAACAATTAGAATATTGCTATTTTTTTATGGTTTTATTACTGTAAATCTAATCCAATTTTAATTTTTTTCTAATAATTTTTTCATAACTGTTGATAAAATATTTTTTAGCGGATTCTTTCAGAGTTCCCAAACTTTTCATTCCTTTTTTTTGAACTCGTGCCCATTCCTTGGCAAATTTACCAGATTCTATCTGTTTAAGTCCCCTCTGCATCTTTTCCATAAGTGGGAGATCGATGAAGTTTGCACCTCTAGTTAAGCTACCATATTGTGAAGTTGGTGAGTGGAAGTCCATTTGTTTAATTATTCCTGTTTCTGCCATTTCCTTTATTGTAAAACTAAGTTCACCACTCATATATAGTTCTACAAATACTGCTTCTGGGGGGTAACCTGCCTCTATTAAGCATTTGATCGAGTTAGAAAGGACTTGACCAAACGCAGGTCCAAATGCTTGTTCTGTAAATAGATCTAAAACAGCTTCTTGATAAAAAGTAGTTTCTATAGCTCCTTTTTTCGTTGTGCCAAGAGCTTTAGCCAATTCTAGAAGTATTTGTTTAGCATTACCCGAGGCATCTTGATAAACTGCAATAAAACTATAAAAACCTTCACCATTTAAATAAGTTTCACGAACTCCTACACCAATCATTCTTGGTGCAACCATTATGACATCTACGAAATCAGGTGGTTTTAAATTTGTGATATCTTGAAATGCAATGTTATATCCCGTAGCAAAATTTATAACCATATTTTTTCGAAGATTGGGTATTATATCTTGGTTAAATACTTCACCTTGGATCTCATCTGGTATTAAAATCATTATTATATCCGATTTCTTAGTTGCTTCAGCTATTGAATATACTTTAAAACCATCTTTTTCTGCTAATTTCTTATAATCATCCTCAATGTTACCTATTATAACATTAAGTTCACTATCGCGTAGATTTAATGCTTCCGCCCTTCCTTGATTTCCATAGCCAATAACCCCTATGGTTTTATTTTTTATAATCTTAATTTCAACATCTTTATCAAAATAAATATTTGCGGTACATTTTTCTACTATTTTCTTTTCCAAAAATAACGACTCCTGAAAATAAAATTAGCTTATTTCTTTTTTTCGCCTGTTAAAAATTTGGGATCAAAAATTTTATTTAGTTCTTCTTTTGTTAAAAGCCCTTTTTGAAGAACCAATTCAAAAATTGATATATTCTTTTCTAGAGACTCTTTAGCTACTTTTGCTGCCTCTAAATAACCAATATAAGGATTAAGGAATGTTGCTAAAGCTGTATTTTTATCTAGATAATGTAAGCATTTTTCTTTATTTGCCGTTATTCCTAATATACATTTCTCAATAACATTAGGTAAATAATTAATAAGAATTTGAATAGATTGGAGCACATTATGAATAATTACTGGCATCATTACATTTAATTCAAGTTGTCCTGCTTGAACTGCCATACTTACAGTTAGATCATTTCCTACAATTTGAAATGCTACCATATTAAGACATTCTAATATGACAGGATTGACTTTTCCTGGCATAATAGAAGAACCAGGCTGAACGGCAGGTAATTTAATTTCAGCAAGGCCAGTTGTAGGTCCAGAACTTAATAATCGAAGATCATTTGCAATACGAATTAATTCTAAAGCTAACTCTTTTAAACTACTTGATATAGCTGCCATTCCGACCATACTTTGCATCACTTGACGAAGATCCTTGGGTTTTTTTAATTTTAGATCCGTCAATTCCTTTAATTTTTTGAGTATTAGATCTTGATATTTTGGATGAGTATTAACACCAGTACCCACAGCAGACCCACCTATTGCAAGTTCCTCGAGTATTTCACCACTTGATTTAATACGTCCAATTAGTCTTTTAATGGACTCACTATATGCTAGAAATTCAAAACCTAATGTAGTTGGAACTGCATCTTGTAAATGTGTTCTGCCCGATTTCAAAATATCTTTAAATTCATTCCCTTTATCTAATAATATTGATTGCAAATCTTCTAAAATTGGATATAACTCTTTTAATGACAATAAAGTCGCAATATGCATAGCAGTAGGAAATGTATCGTTTGTACTCTGAGACATATTTACATGGTCATTTGGGTTAATTTTACTATAATCACCCCTGCTTGATCCCATAATCTCCAAAGCTCGGTTTGCGATAACCTCATTAACATTCATATTAAAAGAAGTGCCGGCTCCAGCTTGATATACGTCTACAACAAATTGTTCTCGAAACTTACCTTCTAAAATTTCATCACAAGCTTGTACTATACTATTGCCTATTTCTTCATCTAATCGCATTAATTCTATATGACATAATGCAGCGGCTTTTTTTATAAAAACATATGCTTTAATGAAATTAGGATGTTCTTTTATTCCACTTACTGGAAAATTTTCTAAAGCTCTTTGCGTTTGTATGCCGTAATATACATGAGCTGGAATCTTCTTTTCTCCTAATGAATCTACTTCGATGCGATATATTGTTTGTTCGGTTTCTTCTCCCAAATTTATGACCTCTAATGTTGATGTTAATTTATCTTAAAAAAAACTTTAAATAATTTTTGGAGGGTTATGGAAAATTCCATTCAACTTAGATTATAATATTTTTTATTTTTTCCAAACTTTTTAATAAAATGTTTCATTATCAATAGTCCCCTTAATAATATGGGAGTAATTCTCAAGTGTTGATTGTTATGCAATCAGATAACAAAAGTATAGCGGACATAATTTCTGAAATGATAATAAATGATATTACAAGTAAATTTTCCGAATTTAAAAAAGAAACATTAGGTGGAATAATTGATTTAGGTGAGGACCTAAAGAATTTGGAGACACAATACAATTTAATAAAAAATGAATTTGGTGATTATCAGAAACAAACAATCAAAGAAATAAATGACTTATCTGAAAATATAACAAATAGATATTCTAATAATCAAGAATTAATTCAAGAGCAACATAACAAGATCGAAAATTTGGTAACTGAAGCAGTAGGGAATAATTCAAAATCTATTACATCCAAAGTAGAATCTCTCACTGAAGTCACAAATAAATTAATGGATTCCTTAAAAAGTGATTTAAATGAAATATCAAATAATTCAGCTAAGAATACAGAAGTAATTGAGGGACAAATTGAGAAGGTAATTATAAAATTTGAAAATAAACTAAATGAGAATTTAAAAGAAATTGAAAAATCAATTAAAAATTTAGAAGAATTTTCGGATTATTATAAAAAGAATGCAAGTGAAATGGGAGATAAAATAGATAAGATTGAAGAATTGATAAAAACACAAGAGGAGAAATATACGAACCTAAATTCAAGTTTCGAAGAATTCCGCCAAAAACAAGAATCAATTTTACAAATCATGGAAGAACTTTCTGGTAAATTTAGTCGAATTAAAAGTATTGACATGTTCTCTAAATCAAAAACACCAACTAAGTTAAAGGTAATAAAAAGTTCTGATATCGGAGTGTTCAGCTCTCCTAAATTAGAATTTTCACCAAAATTCAAAAGCGAGAGTAGTAGAAATGCAACGATTGATTGTTTAATCCAACTTGAAAAAATAGCTAATCAGGAAGGAATTACTGGTAATGAAATCAAAAAATATACCCAAGACGCAAGAGATATAGTCTTTGAAAATCTCCTTCAAAGAGGGGCTATTATGGAACTACTCAAAGAAGGCATCATGATTTTTAAAAAAAATCCAGATAATATTGATACAGGATATATAAAAGGTTTTGCTAGACAATTAAATATATATCGCAAAGTGTGTGAAAACGCACCAATTGATAGTTTAGAATAATTATTTAAAAAATTAAAAATAATAATAATTTTTTTAAAAAAAGATATTTTTCCTTCGAGCTCGCCATTTATAAATTTCTACAGCTATAAAACTTTGAATGGAGAGTAATATTACCCATAACCAATCTGTTAATGATAAATACATTTGATTAAAATCTATACCCATATCTTGAAAACGTGGAATAATATAACCACTTAAAAAGACTAAAAGAACCTGTGCTACAATTGTCAAAGCGACCATAATTAATATCAATATATTGAACTCTTCTTTTATACTTTTATTTACTGGCGAATTTGGGCGTCTTATATTCCATACCATTATTGGTTCAGAAATAAATAATATTGTCATACAAATAGTTGCAGCTTTTTGATGCTCTGGAGGATATCCTGGAGGAATTTTAAAAACATCAATATAACTTATGAAAGGATTTAAATTTACTTCATTAGGTCCTAAAATTGGTGTTAAGCAAAGTAAGAATCCGGCTGTAACACCAAGTAATAAAAATAAAACATGAAAAATAAGCAATTTTAATACTGAACGTGAAAAAATCTCTTCTGAGTCACGAGGTGGCTCTTTCATTACTTCTTTAGGGTGTGAATCAAATGTTAGTGCTAATGGTGGTAGAGAATGAACAGCTAAAACAATGAACATATGTTGAATAAATGTGTAAAATTCAAAATTTGGAACAAAAGCTAATGAAAAAAAGAAAATTCCCTCAACCAAATCCATACATATAAAATAATAAATTAAAGTTCTGATTTTTGAAAAAAGTCCTCTACCAACCCTTATTCCTCTTTCAATAGAAGTAAAATTATCATCGGAAATAACCATATCCGCAGCTTCTTTTGCAACATCTGTTCCCGTAATTCCCATAGCAATTCCTGTATTTGATAATTTCAAAGCTAATGAGTCATTAATCCCATCACCAGTCATTGCTACTACACGATTTTCTTCATCTTGAAGTCTCTTAACAATAATTTCTTTATCCGAAGGAGAAACTCTAGCAAAAACAGCAGCTTTTGAAAGGTCTTCTTTATTCATATTTTTAATATCTTTACCTTCAATAACAACTTCTCCTTCTTCAAATATGTCCATTTGAGTAGCAATAGATTTAGCTGTATTTGGATGATCACCTGTTATCATAATGACTTTGATTCCAGCAGATTCACAGGAATTTACAGCTTCTTTAACTCCATCTCTAGGAGGATCAAGGATGGCTACAAATCCATGAAAAGTTAAGTTTTTCTCAATTTCATCTCTCTCATAATTCTTCTTTTTTTCGCTTATTCTTTTAAAAGCAATTGATAAAGTCCTAAACCCTTCATTTGCATATTTATTAATTAAATTAGATAATTCTTTAAGTTTTGATTTGGTTAATTCTACCTCTTCATCGTTTAGAACAATTTTATTTGATCTATTTAGAATAATTTCTGAAGCTCCTTTAACAAATGCCATATATTCCCCTTTCTCATCTTCAATAACCGTTGCCATTCTTTTTACTGTTGAATCAAAAGGTAATTCTTGAACAAATTGGAATTTATCTTTCATAATAAATGGATTCAGGGCTGCTTTTTCTGCTAATACTAATAGTGCTGTTTCGGTTGGAGCTCCAAGAGATCTTCTAACAACTTTAACATCTTGTCCTTTCACTTTTACTTTAATTTCTTCTTCTTGAATAGATGAATTATTATTAATTACAATTGAAAGAAATAGTAATTCAAGATAAGGATCTTCACTAATATCTATTTCTTTACCGGATAATAATATTCTACCCTCTTTATCATAACCAGAGCCCTCAACATCATAAATTTTATCATTATACCAAAATTTCTTTACAGTCATCTGATTTTGAGTTATTGTTCCTGTCTTATCAGATAAAATAACTGAGACCCTTCCAAGAGATTCCACAGCAGATAAATTTCTAATTATTACTCCGCCTTTAGCTAAATTTAAAACTCCCGTAATTAAAATAATCGTAGTTAATAGTGGTAAATTAATTGGTACTATATTCATTCCAATACTTAAAGCGAATTTAAACTTATCTCTTATTACATTGATAGTAATTTCTGGTGCAGTAAGAAGCGAATAAATAAATACAACTACCAATAATAATATTACAACCAAAGCTAGATATTTAGCAAATTTATTCATTTTTTTTGTTAAAGGTATGTCTGCCATTTCAACTTGAGCAAGATTTTTAGAAATCTTTCCTATTTCTGTATTGGCTCCTGTTCCGGTAACCACTACTTTAGAACGACCTGTACTTATATAAGTTCCCATAAAGAGCATATTTGTTTGATTTTGTAAAGGAATACCATCCTCGAAATCATCATCTTCGATTGAGATAATTTTGTTATTTTTTTCAACAGGAATGCTTTCTCCAGTTAGAATTGCTTCATCGACAGTAAGATCTACCGTTTCTATGACGCGTGCATCCGCCGGAACTTTATCCCCTTGCTTCAGAACAACTACATCTCCAGGAATTAGCTTCAAAGACGAAATCTCCTGTTCTTTACCTTCTCTAATTACATTAGCTGTAAGTGCAGATATTTTTTTAAGCGACTCTATAGTTTTTTGGGCTCTAAATTGTTGAACAATAGCTGTTATTGCATTTATAATAATAATTCCAAAACTTATCGCCGCAGAACCCATCTCTCCTAGAAAGAGCATTATACAGGCACTTATTATTAATATAACAATGAATATATTAAAAATTGGAGCTAAATAAATCTTAAGTTTAGAAATTCCAGCTTTTGGAATTTCATTTAAACCAAAATTTAGATGAAATTCGTCTATTTTCCCAATATTTACCCCTTTCTCTGGATCAGTATCTAATTCGTCATAAATTTTCTCTAGAGGCATTGAGAATGCATTTTTTATGTGTGGTATTTCTTTTTCTAATTTTAGTTTTATACCCCTACGGAAAAATTCACGAATTTTTTCCTTAGATAATATTTTTTCGGGCACTGAACTTGAGCCTCTTTAGTCAATTTATTAATACAAAAAATTATTCTACCAAGTTATTTGAATTTATTTTATTTAACATAATTTGTAAATATAGTGAATTGAATCCATCTCAAGTTAGAAATTGGTGATATTTTATGAGTAGTTATATGAAAAAAATTCTTAGAATTGATTTATCAAATAATAAGATAAAAGATGAGATTCCTGACGATAAACTCTTGAGGGATTATATTGGTGGATGTGGTTTAGCTTCGAAATTAATCGTTGACGAAATTAATGGTAACACAAATCCCTTAGGGGCAGAAAATAAATTATTATTCATGACCGGTCCTTTAGTAGGCACAACTGCTCCAAGTAATGGAAGACATGTTGTTTGTTCTAAATCCCCGTTAACTAATATTTGGGGTGAGGCACATTCAGGAGGAAGATTCGGACCAGAATTAAAATTTGCTGGGATAGATGGTTTAATATTTGAAGGACAATCAAATAATCCAGTCTATCTCAAAATTGATGATGAATCTATTGAAATAAAAGATGCAAGTCATATTTGGGGAAAAGATACTTATGAGACTGAAAAAGCTCTAAAATCAGAACTTGGGGATAAAAAGTATAAGGTGGCATCTATTGGGCAGGCAGGAGAAAATTTACTAAAAATTTCTTCAGTAATGAATGACATGGGACGGGCAGCGGGAAGATGTGGTCTTGGTGCAGTAATGGGATCTAAAAAACTAAAAGCTATTGTTGTGAAGGGCACTAAAAAGCCAACTATTGCAGATGAAAGATTTAATACAATGGCTCTGGAATTTCGAAAGAGAATAAGTGAAAGAGGAGGCATCTTAAGAAAATATGGAACGCCAATAGCGATTAGAAATTTATCAAAATTTGGAGATATTCCTATTAAAAACTGGCAATTGGGGGACTGGGAAGGTCTTGAAACAATAAATGAAATAGCAAATCTTAGCATTTTAAAAAAACCTATTTCATGTTATGGATGTCCTGTAGGTTGTGGACGAAATATAGAAATTAAAGAAGGTAATTATAAGACCGAAGGTGCAGGACCGGAATATGAAACATTAGCGGCATTTGGGTCTTCATGTTTAAATGCTAACTTAGAATCAATCGTTAAATGTAATGATATCTGTAATCGATATGGGCTTGATACAATTTCTACTGGAACAACTGTTGCCTTTGCATTAGAATGCTTTGAAAAAGGATTAATTTCTAGAGAAGAATTGGGATTTGAACTGAATTGGGGGGACCATGAAGCAATTGTTAAAATGACCGAGTTAATGGCAAATAATGAAGGTTTTGGGAAAATTTTTAATAATGGGACTAAAATTGCTTCAGAAAAAATAAAAGGATCAAATGAATTTGCAGTCCATGTCAAAGGTTTGGAAATTCCTATGCATGATCCAAGAGCTTTCTATAGTATGGGACTAGAATATGCTACTGGAAATAGAGGAGCTTCGCATTTAGAAGGAACCCCTTTTAAAGTTGCGTTAGGATCATTAATGCCAGAAATTGGTATAAATAAAATTGTAGACAGATTTGAAACTTCTGGAAAGGGTCGGATTACTGCTCTAACTCAAAATGTAAATGCAGTAAGTAATTCTACCATTATGTGTGTGTTTGTAAGAGACTATATAAATGCAAGTGATTTTACTAGACTCTTAAATTATGCAACAGGTTTTGATTACACTGTCTCTGAATTATTAAAAATTGGTGACCGAATACATAATGTGAAACGCGTTTTTAATATATTATGTGGAATAACCGAAAAGGATGATACTTTACCCCCTCGATCTCTCGAACCCACAAAAGAAGGTGGAAATGCTGGTATGGTGCCTGATATGAAAAGTATGTTAAAAGAATATTATGAATTTAGAGGATGGAAGAATGGTATTCCGACTAAGGAGAAACTGAAAGAATTGAATTTAAACTACCTTATCTCAAAAATTCCCTAATAAAAATGAAAATATTGAAATTAACTTATAATGCTTCTTCTTTTATTTCTGGAATAATCTCAACCAGAGGTAATAACGGTTCATACACCTCTAACTCACGAATTCTCCTCCGAAGAAAATCAATAACTCTCATTTGACTTTCAATAATTCGAATTTGCGTTTCAATAATTTCATTTTTAGATCTAAGAATAATTCTTTCCCCATTTTTAATTTGCACTAATTTCATTTTATTTCAAATAATCAAGTCAAGTTCATATTTAAATAAATAATTAATAAGGCAATTATTTTTGATATAAAATTCAAATTGTAATTGGAAAGGATGTAGTTTAATTGTCAAAAAATGAAAAGAAGATAACAGATTCGGGAAGGTTGTCTGAAATTAAATTTCAAAATGCTGTATTTTTTGTTAAAAATATAGAAAAATCAAAAGATTTTTATACCCGAATTTTAGGTCAAAAAATTTCAGAAGATTATGGTCGATATGTCGGATTTGAAGGAGGTTTTGGAATATGGGAAGCCGAGTTTGCTCTTCAAACTATCTTTTCAGAAAGTAAGGTAGATTACACCGTTGGTAATACCACAGAAATAGCCTTTGAAAGTCCAGAAGTTGAAAAGATTTATTATCAATTGGAAAAAGAAAACATAAAATTTATCCATCCTATTAAAATTCAACCATGGGGACAAAAAGTTTTCAGATTTTATGATTTTGATCATCATATTATTGAAATTGGAGAACCATTGAGTATTGTTGTAATTCGTTTTTATAAACAAGGTATTTCTATTGAAAATATTGCTAAAACTACTAATATGCCGTTAGAAGTCATTAAAGAAATAATTGAACAATTTAAATTTAATAAAGAATAATTTTGTGATTATAATGAGTGAATTAGAAGTATTTTTTAACCCACGCTCAATTGCAATCATCGGTGCATCAAATAACCCAAAAAAGCCTCCATACTATCTTGTAAAGAATTTAGTTGATTTAGGTTTCAAGGGTAAGATTTATCCAATAAACCCGAATGAAAAAAAGATTTATAATATTCCCGCATATTCTTCAATTTTAGATGTAGAAGGTGATGTAGAACTAGCATTTATCCTTTTACCAAGCCAAATTATACCCCAAATAACCAAAGAATGTGCAAAAAAATGTGTAAAGGGAATTATTATTGGATCTGGTAGATTTTCAGAGACAAGTATAGAAGGTAAGCAATATATTGATGAAGTTTTGAAAATTGCCAGAAAAAATAAGATTCATATTATGGGTCCTAATAGTATAGGCGTTACTAACCCTTATGCAAATTTTACTACTGCATTTATCGATATACCAAAGCTTAAAAATGGCAATATCGCTTTTATTACCCAAACTGGAGCTATTGGAGGACCTTTACTCCATTGGTTAATGCCCGTATCAAAAACTATATGTTTGGGAAATAAAGCTGATATTGCAATTCATGAAATATTAGAATATCTTGAATTAGATGATAATACCAGATATATCGGAATTCATTGTGAGCAAATAAAAGAACCCTCTAAGTTTAATGTGGTAGCTAAAAGAGTAAATGAGAAAAAACCCATAATAATTTTAAAAACAGGGAGCTCTATATTTGGGTCCAAAGTGGCAAAATCTCATACTGCATCTTTAACCGGAAGAGACGAAATTTATGACTCTTTATTTCAACAAATAGGGTTAATTCGTGTTTCTACATTTGAGGAGTTTTTTGATACCTTAAAATTAATTAGCAGACGTGGATATTTAGAAAAAGGAAATTTAGGACTAGTAAGTATTAGTGGAGCTCAATGCGTATTAGCGTGTGATTTATGTGAAAAATATAATATTGAAATCGCAAAAATATCAAAAAATTCATCAGATAAATTAAAAAAATTGGCAATTAATGATCTGGTGTTATTAGACGTCGGTTCTTGGCAAGGTGAAATGAATGTTGAAGACTTATATAGATTTATGACAGAAATTGCCTTATCCGAACCAAACGTTAATTATGTGATCGTATTTTTAATTCCTACACCAAAATTATTTTATTTTGATGTTCCAAGACTTTTTTCAAATTTACAAAAAAAGTATTCAAATAAATTATTGATAATATGTATGTTTGGTGAAGAAAATATTTGTTTGAAATGGAAAAAAGCACTGGAAAATGTAGGAATAATTACGTTTCCTAGCATTTCAAGAGCATTGAAAGTCATTTCTTATTTTAGATCCTAAAGTTGAATAATTAATTGAAAGCTATTCAATAATACATTTCTCTTAATTTTTGATTTCAATAAAGTTTCTTTATAAAGGTAAATTGTTATTAATTCTATTGATTTTATATTTTGTATTAAAATCTAAATTTTAAAAAAACGTAGAATAATGAGGAATAAACTCAAATTCTATAAAATTTTTAAGATATACATATTGAAATAAATTTGTTAGAAACTGAAATATTAAATTCAATTTTTTATGGTAATACTCATGGTTTCTAAACGTTTATACCTTGCAGTTGAAAGCGACGATGAAATAGACAAAAATACTGTTGTGATTACTAAAAAAAATGCTGACAAAATCGGTGCAAAGGAAGGAGACGAAGTTATTTATGAAGATGTACCAGGTCAAATTTATGGTAAAGCTCGAATAATGATATCAGATAGTATCTCGAATGATACAGTCTTAATTAATGAAGAACTTAACAATGAGTGGGGAGAAAGAATTCAATGGTTTGGAACTGTTGAAATTAGATTATCAGCAGAGGCAACTTCAGAATCACCACGACCTTTTAAACCTGAAATTCCTCCTGAAATTCCCAAAGTGCTTCCAGAAGAGTTTCCTGCCGAAAAACCTCAATTTACCCAACCAGAAATTCCCCAAACAATACCCGAAGAATTACCGGTCCCAGAAACTCAAGGAGGTGTTGATTTAGAAAATATGCTTGATGATTTAATTGACAAAGACCTTACAACTCAGCCAACCCCTCCAGTAGTTCAGCCAGAATACAAGCCAGCACCACCCGTCCAACCTCAATACAAACCAGCACCATCTATTCAACCCGAGTACAAACCAGCACCACCCGTCCAACCTCAATACAAACCAGCACCACCTGTCCAACCTCAATACAAACCAGCAC
>JAHPZH010000001.1:213565-343435 GCA_019058315.1 Candidatus Helarchaeota archaeon
AACCTCAATACAAACCAGCACCACCTGTCCAACCTCAATACAAACCAGCACCACCTGTCCAACCTCAATACAAACCAGCACCACCCATTCAACCTGAATACAAACCAGCGCCACAACTAACTCAACCCTCAGTACCACCGTCTCCCCCATTGACTCAACCCCCTCCTACAACACCCACCGCATATCCCTCATCTTACGAAGCGGTTCCAAGTTATCCGGCAGCTGTTCCTGAAGAAATCTTCAGAAAAGTTGAACGCCCTCCTGAAGAGGATTGTTTGAGATTAAAAATTGAACTCCAATATAATTTAGGTGGGAAAATACTTTTAAGTCCACGAAATTATGATTTTTTTGGTCTTGATCCATTTAAACCTGTTCCAATTCTTTTTGAAGATCCTACGACAGGAGCACAAGGATCTGCATACGCTGAAGTTGCTGAAGTACCAGATAATACTGTGCGGATGGAACCTGAAACTTACGAAACTGCAGATATACAATCATTAGATGTCGTTCTTTTCTCATCAGCCCCAAGAGAACCCCCCATAGTAAAAGTAGATCATTTGAATTTAAAAGTAAAAATAACTGCTAAAGGAATTGGCTCCAAAGTTGTAATAAGTAAGAGAAACAGCTTATCATTAGAGATAGAAGAGGGCGAGATTGTTACATTTGAAGATGAACTAATTGGTGCTTGGGGAGCAGGTTATGTGGTTGTAGATGAAAATTTATCTCATGATATTATTGAAATTGAAGATGAAATATTCGAAGCAACTGGGATTGGATCCCAGGAAGTAGTTGTTAGGCGAAATGATAAAGCAGTCATTCCACTTCAGAATTTAGAATTAGGAATTAGTCCAATCTCTGGCGAAGATATGTGGAATACTATTACAATGGTTAGAAATAATCAAGATAGAATGAAAGCTTGGTTAAGTCAATTCTTAATTTTTAAAGGATTAAAGCTAGGTTGGAGAGAAGCTAATGCAGCAATTAATATATTAAACACAGTGCCAGAGCTTAAAGGTGAAGTTATAGCAGCTCCAAAGATGACCTCCAGTTTGAATTTAAAAGCTGAAGGTTTAATTACTTTCAATGCTATATTAGTTTTAGATATCTCTGCTTCAATGTTAGCCCCTGATATGCCATGTATAAATGTCGCTCCAGCTATTGAAGGAATTAAAGCAGCAATGGATAATGAAATAGTCAGAAAATTTTTAGCTCAATTCCGTGAAGGAAGAAATATGGCAAGAAGATTAGGAGCCGCATTTGCTGCTCTTCTGTTTCTTGCGGAAAAAGTAGGAAGAGGATTTGGAGAGAAAGTTTCGGTTATAAGATTTGCTGATGGGGCTGAAGTTCTTGATTTTAACGGTCCATTTTTCGACTCTGCATCTGGCAAACATGGTATTTTGGAACAAGCTGCAATTGAAATCGTAGAAAAAATTGGTCGATATAAAGGTTTGGCTACAAACATGGGTGAAGCTATGTTAAAGGCAAGGGAAGTTCTAGACGTTTATGAATCAATAGAGAAAGATAAACCTTGTATGTTAGTCTTATTAACCGATGGGTATCCAACTGATGAACCAAAATTTGTTCAAGTAATTAACCAATTCTTCGTTGGAAATCCTAATGTAGTGACATATATTGTAGGCATTGGTAATACAAATGTTAAGTTAATGAACGATATAGCTGTACGTTGTGGCGGCGAATTCTTCCAACCAAAAGATATGGGTGAATTACTTGTTTGGTACTCAAAAAGAGCCAGAGATTTAGTGGTTAAATTAAAAGGTGGTCGTAAATACCTTAATATCTAAAATACTCTTATTTTTAATTTGATTAATTTCATTCAAAATCTTTTTTTATGATCTTTGTATTTGTAAATCTATATGGTCGATTTAATGCCAAAAAATATTATACCCGCTGGATCAGTGAGTTTTAAAGAATTTCCAGAAAAAATTTTATTACAAGGTAAAAAATATCCTATCCAAATCCTATTAAAAAATAGCAGTGAGACTAAAGACAATCCTGTAGACTATTATTTAAAGTATCGTATAAATGGTTTTAAAATCATAGACATTCCTGATAATTTAAAGTCAGAAGTCTGGTTTTCAATGCCATATAATCTTGATTATCCTTTTAATATAACTATTGAACCAACAATTGAAGGACCTTTGCAATTTGAATTAAGTATGTTTGGTAAAAAAGTTACCTTTTCTAAAGTAGAAAAAATTCGAAAGATAGAGGTTGAAGTTGAAAAAGAAGTGGTTCCAGAAACAGGCGAAGTCCCTATAACTAAAAAAGTAATTGAACTTCGTGAAGAAAAAATTCTTGAGGATCAGGTGGAAACTGAAGAAATACTAATCGACTCTAAAGCGATATACATGGAAGCAATAAATGCAGGTCAATCTACAAATTTAGAAAATTTCATGACTATTGGAGACGTTAGTAGTAATATTGAACAGATTAAAGCCTCTACTATAATATTTTATTTTCCTATTGTAGTAAGTCCAGAATATAAAGATATATTAAGAATATTTAGTAAAAAAATGTTTGAAACGACAGGAGATTCATTCTTTTACATTAATTTTCCAATTTCTCAGAATTTAAGCGAATCCGAATTAAATACAATTAAGGAAGGAATTAACAAATTTTTACCCAGGATTGAACACCTAGACTCGAAAATAATATTCAACTTGGACTTCATTCCAAAATCAGAAAAACCAACAATTATTTTAGGTAATGATGAAAACGGAAAAGCTAAAGAAATTCATAATTTTCTGTTAAATAAACTAGATAATAAAAAATTTGACATAATTCTAGATTCAAACGTCTTTAATGATGGTATAATATTTGAAAATTTAAATCTGTTATGTTCAAGTCAAAATGTTGATATTATTAATTTGGTATTATCAGACCATTTCAGAGAAGACTTTTCACTTTTTGTAGATTTTTTAAATTTATTTTCTAAATAAATGAGGTTTAAATATGCCGAAGAATAAAGAAAAACCCGCATGGGATTTTAATGAAAAAAACCCAATTGAATTGCCTTTCTCGCATGGTATGGAATGTGAAATTGCATTATTGACTGCTAATGGAGGTTTACCCTCTGGGACTGAAATGATTCATGTTTTTAGAAGAATTGTTGAAGATTCATTAAATGAACTAATTGATATTCTCCAAAGTGATTTTTGCCCAAAAATGATCAAAGATAAATTGGTAGGTATGCCCCAACTTGCTTTTAATGAGGAAAAAGGAGATGTAATTGTCCAAGGATATAAAATTGGGAGAGATACTGTTAATGTTGAAATTTTTGGTAGGGATGGCAATGTTGCGGCAATTACATACATTCTTGAACTTGTAACTCCTCCAGCTACCCATTTAGATGAACTTGTTTGGTGGTTACAAACCCTTTTTACTATTGGTCAACAAGTTACCGTCCCTCAAAATCTCTATTTATGTTCAACTGGTCTACCACCTTTAATTAAGGAATATATGCGAGGTTTAACATATTCCGACCATCATCATATGGGTGGATTTAAAGATGAATATGAAAAAAAGCGAATTTACAACATTTTTAGAGCATTTGTTCCCCATATTATAGCCCTAACTGCAAATTCTCCTTTAATAAACGGCCAACCGACAGATATTATAAAAACCATCGGTTCTGAACCATTACATTTAAGATATGCTGCTCCTGGGTGTGTTAGAAGTATTAGATTAATGAATAATGTTTCTATGTTAAGTAGAAATGATCCTAAGGTATATATTCCTCATCTACCCGCAAATGCAGACGCCAATTATTTTTTAAGCATAATACAAAAAGCCTCAATAGCAGATGCTAAATTTCAAGATATTTTTCCATTTAGTGAATGGAAAACTATTGAATTTCGTGTTTGTGATGCTCCATTATCAATTTCAAAAAGAATAGGAATCGTTTTATTATTACAAGCTTTGGCATTAAAAGCTCGTGAAATGCGTGAAATACCTGATGTTAGTTCTTATTCAATAGTAGCTAATAGACACGAATCAATATTACGTGGATTGTATGCTCCTTTTAAATCAGATTATATTCCTGATATTAGTTCTGTAAATAGGGAATTTGGAGAGGTATATTTAGGAAATAGGGACAAACCATATACTTATATGTTTCAAGCTATTCAAAAAATGTTAGAATGGCTTTTTGAACCTTTGAAAAGGATAAAAATTTATGATAAGAAATTCTATAAGAACTTTGAGGGTATGTCACCGTTTATTTCACCATTAATATTATCAATGTTTGGTAATGTTGATATCGCTCAAGCACCATTTGGAGAATGCGAATTTCAATTGCTGTTATATAATCACTATTTGCATAAAAATCCTCAAACACCAGCAGGTCCTATGGTATTAAGGGATTTAATTAAAGCAACATTTAAATCTAAAGATCCTTATTATTCGCCGATCGGAGGAGAAATTCCACAAAAATCCCTTAAATGGATTAAATTATAAGAAATTTGAATAATATAGGAGTCAGATAAAGTGATAATCCTTGAAATGCTGAAAGAAAATACAACCGATATTCGAGAAATAAAATTTCTTGTAATTGATGGTCATAGTCATCTAGGAAAAGATATAGATGGTCAACAAAATATGAATCCTTTAGCTCCTGGTGGTACTTTTGATTTCTATGCAAAAATAAATTCTAAATTAAAGAGTCTTGCTGGGGATAAAGAACTTACCTACGAATTAAATTATGAGGGGCAAAATTACATTTTTAATTTTAAATTTGTACCCCACAATTTTACTTATTTAATATATGATAAAATTTCTGAACTTTGTAAATGTGGTGGACATAAAGATCTAATTAATAAATTTATAAATAGTTGGCTTATCGATCAAGGTGTTGTGTTCCCTTTTCAAGATGTATTTAGACAAAGAAAATCAGAGGCAGAATATAGAGCTTCTAATTTAAATATATCTCGAGTCACATCAAGTTTTCCAAATTCTCTTAGATTAATTGGTTATGCTAGAGTAACACCTTCTCAAAGAGAAATAGCTGTAAATGAAGTAAAATTTGCCATTGAAAAATTAAAGCTCAGAGGTCTAAAACTCCATCCAAGATCTGATGGATGGTTAGATAAAGTAACAGAACAATTTGTCATTGATGTTTTAACCGAAGCTGCAAGACATTCCGTTCCTGTTTTATTCGATACAAGAGGTAAAAAATCTATATTGGATATTTATGAAGTAACAAAGAACACAAGAGCATTTTTACAAAAATCTAATCCTAATTTAGTGAAACATCTAAAGGTTATTATTGGGCACTGTGCTGCTGGAAACATTGGAGACGAAGAAGTTTATGCTGCTATTGCTGATGATAACACAATTGGAGAAATTTCGATGATGCATGGACTTGCGTGTAACCAATTTTATATTGGTTTTAAAAATTGGTATAATCAAACTTTTAAGAATAAAAGAGTTTGGTCTGAAAATTTAATATATGGAAGTGATTTTCCATATTTCTTTGAAAAACATGCGGCTGACAATATTTCTTTCCTAATTTCGAAAGATTTCTTTGATAAAGGGGGAAAATTAACAGATACTGCTAATATATTAGGTATAAACATGATAAGATTGTTACCTGAATATTCTCTTCCCCATAAACAAGAACATAATATAAAACCTCAATCAGCTTACATTCAAAATGATCAAAATACCCCATCAACTGATATTATTGCTGAAGCTATCGCAGCTCTTATAGAATATAAAGTTATTAATCCCATCATGCTTAATTATATGTTTAATCACGATTTTTATAACTTTAATGAAGAAATTCTAATTGATTGTGTTTCGGTAAAAAACCCAAATATCCAGAGTAAAATATTAGCAATGGATATTTTTAATAATACTAAAATTATGAAAATTTTTAATAAAGATGATGAATTTAAACCGCTTGGTGGTTATAAATTCTTCTCACCAAAAGATAGGCTTTTTTTACATTCAAATATTATTTTAAATAACCCAATTCACACCTTTAATCACTTTAAAATGCCATATACGTGATTCTATTATTTAAACCTGTAATGAATAATAAGAAATAGGCGAAATAGATCCACAAAATAAGATGATTTTATTAACCCTTTTTTTTAGTATCTCTTCTAAATTCCCATAAATCCATCTCAGACTTACAGTTAGGACAAGAAGCTTTTATTTTTAACCATTCTAAGAATTCTTCTCTATGAAATTTTTCCCCACAATAAGGACAAGTAGCCAATATATCATCTAATTTTATTAATTTTGTACAAATTTTACATCTTTCTATTTCATAACCACATTTTTTGCATATTTTCAAGTTTTTAACAGGGCTTGCACAAACTGGACAAAGATCTTGAGGCAGATCTTTTGAAATACTAGTAACCTCTCCAGTATGATCTTTACCAGATCCAGACCTACTAATCAAGTCTCCGATAGTATGAACTGGTCTTTCACGTTTTTTATATTCAACCCAGATATAAATTATAATAAATAACCCCATTATACCTGCAAATGCAATAAACATCCAAATTATTGGATCAATTACCATAGTGTCATATAGCCTCTTATTTTATTAACTATTTATTCATTTCTAAAATAATATGAAGTTTTAAATATTTAATCATTTTTAATGAGGAATTACTAAATTAGGAATGTCCTTTATATTAATATTCGATTATTTCAAGTAATCTGAATTGCCGTTAAGATAGAATATTTTATCGCAATAAATAAAATTTGAATTTGGAGATTTATTGATTGTCAAAAATCATAAGTAAAAAAGTGGTATTGGTTGGTTTAGACAACGCAGGAAAAACAACTATACTGAAAACCATGAAAAAGGAACACCCTTCAGCAGTCTACGATTTAAAACCGACCAAAGGCGTGAATATAGAAGAATTCAAAGCTGTAGAAGCATTTAGTACAAATGAATCTTCTATTATTGTATGGGATTTCGGTGGTCAAATACAATATCGTTTACAATATCTCCAAGACGCCGAAAAATATTTTGTTGAAATAGATAAGGTAATTTATGTAATTGATATTCAAGATAAAAAACGATTTAACGAATCGTTTGAATATTTAAGTGAAATTCTAAAATTGATAAAAGGATTCAATATAGATGAATCCAAGATTGATGTTATGGTTTTTTTACACAAACTTGACCCGCCCCTTGTAAATAGTTCAGAATATAAAGAAAGAAGTAATTATTTAAAGGATGAAATGAAAGAAATATTTAAAGCATACAAATTTAAATTAACCATTTTTGAAACTAGTGTGTATACTGTCTTTCAGAAAATTGAAGTCATTTGAGGGTCGTAAGTGTGGATAAAATAACAGAGTGTTGGATAATCGAAAATTCAGGGGTTTGTTTATTTAATCATTCAATAGAAAGTAAAATAGATGAAATACTATTTTCAGGCTTTCTTAGCGGTATTAGAACATTTTTAGAAGAGATTGGAGAGAAAAAGCTTGAAAAATTAGAGTTAGGTAACTCTAAACTAATTTTTTATAATCTAGATAAATATGGATTATTCATAGTCTTAAAAAGCCCTAAAAAGACAAAAGATAAATTTTTAGAAAAAAAAATCATAGAAGTTCAACATAGTTTCATAAATTTATTTGAAGATCATTTAATTGAACATCAGAAAAAAGGATTTCCTTTTAATACTGATGATTTTAAAGATTTTCGTATAGAATTAGAAGAAAACATATTTAAGGAAAATATTGAAAAAAACATTTCCTCTTGGCTAAAAAGCATTTAACCTTTTCAACAAATAAATCACATTAAATTGGTTGTATTAATTTCAAAGTCTTCATGGTCAATTTTATTGAATTCTCCATATTTACCAATGTTTAATTGAAGATTATTCTGAAATTTAGAAACATAACCATTTTTTAATTCATAGATTTCTCCCTCATTAACACTCTCTATTGCTGCATCAAATAATGAGAGGTTTATCAATCCCGTTGTGTCTCCCACTGATGCTGTAGCAACTCTGTGCATTGATCCATCTTTAAACCGAACATCTCGAGGAGCTGCTTTCTCTTTAACTTTGATTATTATATTTACATTTCTTATTCCTTCCTTTAAATCTGTAACTTTATACCATTGAGTAGTTTTGGGTAATTCTTCAGGTATATCTGTAACTTCGATTTCTTTATCAATGGGTTTCCATTGGCCATACATTCCAATATTGAGCTTTGCTCGATCCATAAAGACATTAACATAACCATTCATTATGTAAATTGATTTTCCAATTCGATCAGCAATTTTATCAATATCTAAATCCCAAACTGTTAAAATAAAAACTCCAGTTTCATCCCCAACTAAAAAATCGCTCACCCTTTGTTGGATTCGCTTTTTCTTATTGAATACTTCTCGTTCATTTAACTTTCTAATTACTTTAATTTCAATATATACTGCCTTAGAATCGTTTTTTAAATTGTTAATCTTCTTTAAATCTTGAGACATAAAATATTCCTTCTTATAAAAGAATTAATTGTAACTATAAATACATATAAATTTTAAATTATTCATTTGGAATTCCGTAAAATTTTTCTTATTAATAAATAAAAAGCCTCCTCAATACCAGATCCATCTTGTGCCGAAGTTTCAATATATTCACATGGGATTTTATTACAATAATTCAATATTTCTTCCTTTTTAACTGAACGATAGCCTTGTTCTGCCAAATCGCTTTTATTTCCAACAATTATTATTGGGATTTTTCCCGCTGTTCCCCATAATTCCTTTAATCTCTCGAAGATAGCAGGATTAAAAGTTGTATATCTAGTCAAATCAAAAATAACCAAAGCTCCTGCTGCGCCATTATAAAATGATTCTCTTGCAACTTTAAACCGTTCCTCTCCTGGCAAATCATTAATTATTAAATCTATTTCTTTCCCATCTTCTATTTTTAATGATTTTACATATATTTCTCCTCCCATTGTCATAACATAATCTTTTTTAAATGTGTTATGCAAAAATCTCTCAACAATTGCAGTTTTTCCTGTCGCTGCGGGTCCAGCAGCTAAGATTCTGATTTTTATCTTATCAAGTGAATTATTTTCATTAGTATTCAAATAATCTCCTCAAAATTTTTTAATTAAAATAATTTGAGAACTTAGATTTATTTGCCAGATAGTTTTTCAGTCTTATTTTTTTCCTTAACAGCTTCAGTCTTTTCTTTATCTTCTTCTTCCTCAATATAAATATCTTCAAATTCACATTTTATTAATGGAGCCCCTATAAAATTATGTATATTTTCTGCTAAATTATTTAATTCATCCATACCCTCAGAATCATAATGTGAATCTATTGTAATTTTTTTATTTTTATGTAAAATTGAGAGCGTAATATAATCACTGTCTGGTTCTTGCTCCACTTTTATTTCTGAAATTTCAGAAAATGGAATTTTTTTTAAAAATTCTTTTCTCAGAAATTTAGTATTTCTTATAAAATTGACTTCTTTTTTGAATTTATCAAAAACTATTTTATTCGTCTCTATTAAATTCTTAAAAGCACCGTAAATACTAAATAAAATGAAATCAACAAAGAAAATAGTTCCTAAAAATAAAAAAGTAGAATTTGCTAAGATTTCAGTAAAAGTACTGCCTAGATATATCGTTTCTCTATTAATTAAATTTAAAATGCTTAAAGAAAATAAAACTAATAATATTATACTTGTCAATAGAAGTAGTATATATTTAATATGAGATTTTTTAGATTTGAATAGTTCTAACTGACTTTTATTATCTTTTATAATCATTCTCAACAATCTAATTTTAATTTGTAATAATTTATTCCTAAATGATAATTAAAAAATTTAGCTATAATATGGTTTGATAGTTTGAATTAATAAGTATCCAAATAAAATAAAGAAAACAGCTATCCCAACTAAATCATAATAGCTTAAAAACTCAACGCCAATTGGGATTCCCCAACCATTATTCATGAATATTGACCATAAATCATGGTCTCCATAAAGAAGCGGTCCCCATGGAGGTAGCCAGAACTCACTTGCCCAACTCCCACCTGGAATGGGTCTCCATCCTGCAAGTAAACCCCATTCAGTGATTGTATCGAAAGGTCCTAGAGGAGAAATTGAATTATCTAAAAAATCAACAAACACTCCCATTGAATATCCAGCAAAAAAAGGTAAAGATAATGGGTTTTCTCGAAAAATAATAAATGCGAATAGAGCTACAACAGCTATAGCAAAAAATGTATGTGTTACTATATGATGAAAAGTATATGGATGAAGCCCTAAAATTATGCCTGGAATGACATCTAAATCTGGAAGCAAGCCAGCAAAAAGCCCTACCCACCAATATTTCAATCGGTTTTCAGCTCTTTCACCAACATCGTTTAATCTATATCTTAATATTGCCTCAGCAAATAAGATCCCAACTGCCATGTGGGTAAAAAATGATGTCATGATTTTTCACCTATTCTACAAAAATGAATTGTATTTTTTAAGGTATCCACATAATTTCTAAATAGTCAAATAATTAAAATTGAGATTTTATCGATGAAAAACATTCAAGATAAAAGATTATTAGGAAAAGTAGCACTGATAACAGGAGCTGGTAGCGGAATAGGAAGGGCAACAGCAATTCGTTTTGCAAAGGAAGGAGCAAAAGTAATTGTTAATGATATCGATGAGGAAGGTGCAAATGAAACTGTAAAAATGATTAAAGACATAGGTGGGGAAGCATTTCCAGCGATTGCGGATGTTTCTAATGAAGAAGCAGTAAAAAATATGGTTGACTTTGCATATGAAAAGGGCGAAATTGATATTTTATTTGCAAATGCAGGAATTGGTGATTATAATCCTTTTTTAAGAACAAAATTTAAATTCTGGGACCGGATGTTTAAGATTAATTTTTTTGGAGTAGTCTTTGTAGCACGAGAGGTAATAAAACGTATGCAAAAACGAGAAGTCCCTAATGATCAATTAAGAGGTAAAATAATTATTACTGCTTCTGGTGCAGCTAAGGAGCCACAAGCCAAGATGAGTGCATATAGTGCATCAAAGGCTGCTTTAGTTGCATTAACTATTTCACTTGCAAAAGAATTTGGCAAGAAAAGAATTACTGTGAATTGTATATGTCCTGGAACGATTTTAACTCCTATGTATGGAGAACAAACAACTAAAGAACAACTCAAAGATCTAGATGGACATGTACATTTAGAGCATAAACCAGTTGGTGACCCAGAAGATGTTGCAAACTTAGTTTTTTTTCTCGCTTCTAGCGATTCTGATTATATTTCGGGACAAGCAATCAATGTAACGGGTGGTATGATCTTCCATTAATTCACTTTTTTCTATATTATTTTAATAAAGAAAAAAATTAAAAAATTTATTAAAAGAAATATTTTCGAAGTCTAGTATATAATTTTTGAAATCCAAGTTTTTCAGAAATTTCTAAAGCTTTTGGAGTATCATCACGTATATTAGTATCGATATAAATAACTTTATTCGTCTTGAAAAAATCATGTGCTTTCAAAGCTAATTGGTAACCTATTTTTTTTCCCCGATATTTAGGTTTTACATGCCAAAGTGAAGTTCTTCCATATTTCCTTCGAAGATTATCTGTTTCTATCTCTGCTACAATCATCCCAGCAATTTCCTTATTCTCTGTATCTTCCGCACAGAAGATGTTTAAATTTCTATATTCTAGATCTTTAATTTCTAAGCCAAGAAAATAACTTTCTAACAAAGAAAACCACAGAGGTTCATAGAAAGGCTCTTTTAGACTTTCGACCATCTGTTTCGCAAGTTTTGTGACTTGCTCCTTATCTTCCATTCTTACTTCTCTAATTATGATTGTCAATTTCAATCCTCTTTTTTTATATCCTAATTAAAATTATTTAAAGCATATAAAAATTTTAATTAATATGTAATTAAAGATTAAAAATTAGTATTCTTTTTTTATAAAATGAGCTTCTGGGTAAATAAAAAAAAAGAAATTAATAAATAAATTATTTTGCTTCTTCGTTTTCGATTATTACGGCTGTACCTTGTCCGCCACCCACACACATGTTTGCGCAACCATATCTTGCTTTTTCCAATTTCAATATTCTGGCTAAAGTACCAACCAATCTAACACCACTCATTCCGAGAGGGTGTCCAATTGCGCATCCTCCACCTTTAACGTTTACTTTATCAGGATCGATGCCAAGTTCATCTATAGCGTATAATGCAACAACAGCAAAAGCTTCATTAATTTCCCAAAAATCTATATCTTTTGCTTCTAGTCCTGCATTTTTTAAAGCCATTTTAGACGCTGGGACAGGTCCCTTTCCCATTACGCTTGGATCAACACCAGCCCAACCAATGGATAAGATAGTCGCGAGAGGTTTTAAATTACATTCTTTTGCTTTTTCACGGGACATAAGCAGAACTGCACCTGCACCAGCATTTAAAGGAGAAGAATTTCCTGCGGTGATAATTCCTTTTCGTTTAAAAGCAGGTTTTAAGGTTGCAGTTTTTTCATAAGTAGAACCTCTGCGAATGGCTTGATCATACTCCACCACTTTTTTAGTTCCATCTGGTAATTCAACTTCTATTGGTAAAATTTCATCTTTAAAATATCCTTCATCTAATGCCTTCTCAGCCAGGTTATGTGCCCTCGTACCCCATTTGTCCATTCTTTCTCGACTCATACCTACTTCAGCCGCTAATTTTTCAGCAGTTAATCCCATATTCATTCCAGTTGCCCAATCTACATCTTTTCGTCTAACAAATGCATTCTGGTTTGGATTAATCCATTTATTTCCTACACCCATAGGGACTCTTGTCATGTGTTCGAATCCCGCAGCTATTCCAGCATCTATGTAACCTGATTTAATTCTTAAAAAGACATCATGAATTGCAGTCATTCCAGAACCACATTGACGGTCTATGAACATAGCCGGAACAGAAACTGGGAGCATACCAGCTAAAGAAACCGCTCTACCACCATATGTCCAATTCTCCCATACTCCAAAGGCTGCACCCATCGCACATTCTCCAATAATTGATGGATCTATTTTCGTTCTTTTCAATATCTCTTCTATGCATAAAAACGCTAATTCATCGCCCCTGATTTTATAGAACCAATCTCTTTCAGGTGCATTTGGTCTAGATCTCGATTGAGCCGTCCTAATATAATCTACAAGTACAACATCTGTCATTTTATTAACACCTTATTTAATAATGTAGAATTGATATTTTTTTTAATTTTATCGTAAGGAATGCAAGGAGGATATATTAGTGTCTTTTATCAAATTTTTTTCTTTTAGAATCATGGATTTAGATACAATCTAGCTAAATCTTTTTAATTTAAATTTCAGGATTGGTATAATTTCAATATATTATTACAAATAGGACATTGATAGCTTCCCTTAATTGGAACTTTGAAATATCGATTGCAATGTTCACAATAATAAATAACCTCTGTGCTGGGAGTTGTTTTTTTAAGATCTTCTGTAACTACTCTCTTATGAAGTTTTAATGGTATTTGACATTTTTGACAGCTGTAATCCGCTATTTCAGATGCAGAAAAGATCTGTTTACAATTAGGACAATGATAATATAAAATTTCTTTTCTTTCACCAACTTTTTGAACTTTTTCTTCATATTTTGGAACTTTTGGAGGTGGAATTTCCAGTTTAAACTCAGCTTTTTTTGTCTCAGCAGTTGGTTTCTGTTGTTTTGGAGTGATTTTAGGGAAAAATACTTCTTCTTCTTTTCTTTTCTTCGCAATAATTACTGCAGCTATTACTCCCGCCACAATTCCAATTATTAAGAGTAAAATCCAAGTTGAATCTTCTTGAGGAGGTAAAAATACTAAAGGTACCTCGGCTTTAGTTTTTGTTTTTATAGTTACGAAAATACTATTTGTAAAGTTTCCATAATTTCCAGCTTCATCTATTGGTCGAATTCTGTATTCATATACTTCATCCGCTAATCCCGTGTCATTATATTGGTAAATGTTAAAATTTGTTATGTTAATTATCTGCCATCCACTTGAACTTGTTCTTCTCCAGATTTCATATTGAACAGGACTATTATCTGTAGAAAAAGTCCAGTTCAAATTTACTACATTATCAGTTAAAGAAATATTCAAATCGCATAAATTTGTTACATTAGATGGTCTAATAGTATCGACTCTAAAATAAAATGTGAGATTGAAGTAATTTCCAGCTATATCAGAAATATTTAACTTGATTTCATAAACTTGACCTAATATATTGTCTATTATAGGAGTTGTATTGTAAAAAGCCCAACTCTCATTCGTATTTTGGTTCGTTGACCATGAAGCACTGCTATTTCCTTCGTTTGGATAAATGTATACGTTAAAAAGCCCACTTCCCAAATCCAAAGCGGTCCCATTTAACCAAATATATAGGTTGAGTCCAATTAACGTCCCATTTTGTGGATTTGATAAATAAGCCCCAGGTGCACCTATTGGAGGTCCAATTTCAACTGAAATTAAACATCGGGTTATGTTAAAATTACCTACAATGTCAGTAGCATTAATCCAGATCTCATAAATTCCATCAGAACTGATTGGAGTGGAATTTCTAAAAGCCCAACTTTGATTTGTATTTAGATTAACAGTCCATGAACAAGAAGCGTTATTGTTTATAATTTCAATAGATTTAAGACCTGAGCCCAAATCAATTGCTGAACCATTAACCCAGATATTGGGTCCAGTTTGATAAATAGTATAATTAGTTGCTGAATCTTGTTCCAATAACTCAGGCGCGGTGTTATCTATGTTAAACCAAACAAAATCTGCTGTTGTTAGTCCTGCACTGTCAGTTACATTTACACGGATTGTGATATTTCCATCTGGAAGATAGGAATTATTATAAAATGAGTAATTACCTGACTGAGATCCTGTAGGATTTAGGTTTATAACAAATCTTGAATCATTGATCATTACAGAGGCAATATTAGTACCTGTACCATTAGCCGTTCCGTTTATCCAGAAAATATTGCTAGCGATATCTTGACCATTAGTAGGATAAATAATAGTTATATTTGGATTTGAATTATCAATATTAAACCAAACAATGTCTAATGAAGTGAAACCTACAGTATCAGTAATATTTACCTCGATAGCGATTATACCGTCTGGAATATAAGAATTATTGTAAAACGAAAAGTTACCAGATAAGGAACCTGTAGGATTTTGGTCAATGACAAATCTTGAATCATTGATTATGACCGAGACGATGTTAGAGCCTGTACCATTTGCAGTTCCGTTCACCCAGAAAGTATTGCTGGCAATAACTTGTCCATTAGTAGGATAGGTGATAGAGATAGTTGGATTGCTATTATCAATATTGAACCAAATACTGTCTGATGTAGTAAGACCCGCAGAATCTGTCATATTTACTCGGATTACGATTATTCCATCTGGAAGATAAGAATTATTATAAAACGAATAATTACCTGAGGCGAATCCTGTAGGATTTTGGTATATAACAAACCTTGAATCGTTGATCATTACAGAGGCGATATTGGAACCCGTTCCATTTGCGGACCCATTAATCCAAATAATAGATCCAGTAATTACATCCCCATCACTAATAGGATAAGAAATAGAAATTATTGGATAAGAATTATCAATAATGAACCATCGAACTAAGCTATATGAAATACCTCCTGTGTTATTAATTGATACATTAATAGCTATACGGCCGTCCGGTATAAAACTAACATTTTCAAATCCAAAAGCTCCAAATGGAGTTCCTGAAGGATCAATAGTTAAAGAAAATCGGCTATCATTAATCCAGACTGTATCAATATTTGCCCCGCCCCCATTTGCAGTTCCATTAATAGTAATATTAACTCCTGTATCTATCTCACCATTTATTCCAGGATGATCAATATTAATACTTGGTCCAATAATATATGTAAACCAACGAATAGTAGAACTAGTTAAATTCGCCCAATCAGTTACATTTACCTCAACAGCAATATATCCTAGACTTATAAAACTATTATTTGAGAAAAAGTAAGGTCCTGATGGGTTACCAGATGGGTTTAACGATATTGTGAATCTAGAATCATTAATCATTACTGATTGAATATTAGATCCCGTTCCATCTACCCATCCCTCAACTGTAACAATAGAACCAAAATCTGTTGTTCCATCAGGAAAAGGATGTGTTATGGTTATAGTTGGGTTTGTGTTATCTATATTAAACCAAACCGTATCCAGTGTGGTCATACCCGCAGTATCAGTGACATTTACTGTTATAGGTATTATACCATCAGGAAGATATGAGTTGTTATAAAATGAAAAGATTCCAGATAAAGAACCTACAGGATTCTGATCTATGATAAATCTTGAATCGTTGATCATTAAAGTTGTTATATTTGATCCTGTTCCATTTGCAGTCCCATTAACCCAGAAATTGCTTCCTGTAGTTAATTGTCCATTAGAGGGATATGTTATGCTAATCATAGGATTAGTATTATCTATGTTGAACCAAATAGTGTCTAAGGAAGTAAGACCTACTGTATCTGTAATGTTTACTCGGATAGCGATTATACCATCTGGAAGGTATGAATTATTATAAAATGAAAAGCTTCCAAATATAGAGCCTACGGGATTCTGATCTATGCTGAATCTTGAATCGTTAATTATTACAGAGGCTATATTTGATCCTGTTCCATTTGCAGTCCCGTTAACCCAGAAATTGCTTCCTGTAACTACCTGTCCATTAGTAGGATAGGTGATAGAAATGGTTGGATTGGTATTATCAATATTGAACCAAATAGTGTCTAATGAAGTAAGACCTACTGTATCTGTAATGTTTACTCGGATAGCGATTATACCATCTGGAAGGTATGAATTATTATAAAATGAAAAGCTTCCAAATATAGAGCCTACGGGATTCTGATCTATGCTGAATCTTGAATCGTTAATTATTACAGAGGCTATATTTGATCCTGTTCCATTTGCAGTCCCGTTAACCCAGAAATTGCTTCCTGTAACTACCTGTCCATTAGTAGGATAGGTGATAGAAATGGTTGGATTGGTATTATCAATATTGAACCAAATAGTGTCTAATGAAGTAAGACCTACTGTATCTGTAATGTTTACTCGGATAGCGATTATACCATCTGGAAGGTATGAATTATTATAAAATGAAAAGCTTCCAGATAAAGAACCTACAGGATTCTGATCTATACTAAATCTTGAATCGTTGATCATTACAGAGGCTATATTTGATCCTGTCCCATTTCCAGTCCCATTAACCCAGAAAATACTACCAACAATATCTTGACCATTAGCAGGATAGGTGATAGAAATGGTTGGGTTGGTATTATCAATATTGAACCAAACAGTATCTAATAGAGAAAGTCCTGAAGTATCGGTAATGTTAATACGTATAGAGACTACACCATCTGGAAGGTATGAATTATTATAAAATGAAAAGTTGCCTGATAGAGAACCCATAGGATTTTGGTCTATGAGGAATCTTGAGTCATTGATCATTACAGAGGCTATATTTGATCCTGTTCCATTTGCAGTTCCATTAACCCAAAAAATGCTTCCTGTAACCACCTGTCCATTAGTAGGATAAGTGATAGAAATGGTTGGATTGGTATTATCAATATTGAACCAAACAGTGTCTAATGAAGTAAGACCTACTGTATCTGTAATGTTTACTCGGATAGCGATTATACCATCTGGAAGGTATGAATTATTATAAAATGAAAAGGTTCCAGATAAAGAACCTGCAGGATTTTGATCAATAACAAACCTTGAATCATTGATCATTACCGAGACAATATTAGAACCTGTACCACTTGCGGTTCCGTTAACCCAAAAAGTATTATTAGCTACATCTTGTCCATTAGTAGGATAAGTGATTGAGATAGTCGGGTTGGTATTATCTATGTTGAACCAAACGATGTCTATAGCAGTAAGACCTGCAGAATCCGATATATTAACTCTAATAGAAATGATTCCATCAAGAAGATAAGAATTATTATAGAATGAAAAGTTTCCAGATAAAGAACCTGCAGGATTTTGATTTATAACAAACCTCGAATCATTAATCATAACAGAAACAATATTTGATCCTGTACCATTTGCAGTACCATTCACCCAGAAATTGCTACCCGTGATTAGTTGTCCGTTAACTGGATAAGTGATCGAAATGGTAGGGTTAGAATTATCGATATTGAACCATACTATGTCAAAAGCAGTGAGTCCTATTGTATCTGTGATGTTCACTCGGATAGCCATTATACCTTCTGGGATGTATGAATTATTATAGAACGAAAAGTCTCCAGATAAAGAACCTGCAGGATTTTGATCAATTACAAACCTTGAATCATTGATCATTAGGGAAACTATATTGGAACCTGTACCATTTGCAGTTCCATTCACCCAGAAATTATTTCCCGTAACCACTTGTCCGTTGGTGGGAGAAATTATGTTAATTGTAGGATTATCATTATCAATATTGAACCAAACGACATCTGATATAGTAAGACCTGCAGAATCGGTGACATTTACTCGAATTGCGATTATACCATCTGGTATGTATGAATTATTATAAAATGAAAAGTTACCAGATAAAGAACCTGTTGGGTTTTGGTCTATAAGGAATCTTGAATCATTGATCATTACAGAAGCAATATTTGATCCTGTTCCATTTACTGTTCCATTAATCCAGAAATTGCTTCCTGTAGTTAACTGTCCGTTAGTGGGATAAGTGATAGATATAGTTGGGTAAGTATTATCGATATTAAACCAAATAGTGTCTAGTGCATTAAATCCTACTATATCTGTAATATTTACTTGGATAGCGATTATACCATCTGGTATGTATGAATTATTATAAAATGAAAAGATTCCAAATAATGAACCAGAAGGATTTTGATCTATAACAAACCTTGAATCATTGATCATTACCGAGACAATATTAGAACCTGTCCCATTTGCAGTCCCATTCACCCAGAGGGTGTTACCCGCTATATCTTGTCCATTTATAGGATAAGTAATAAAGATAGTTGGGTTGGTATTATCAATATTAAACCAAACGGTGTCTAATATGGTAAGTCCTACTGTATCTGTAATGTTAACTCGGATAGCGATTATACCATCTGGAAGATAAGAATTATTATAAAATGAAAAGTTTCCTGATAAAGAACCAACTGGATTTTGATCTATGATGAATCTTGAATCATTGATCATAACAGATGCAATATTTGAGCCTGTCCCATTTGCAGTCCCATTAATCCAGATATTGTTTCCAGTAACCACTTGTCCGTTAGTGGGATATGTGATAGATATGGATGGATTCGTATTATCAATATTGAACCAAACTGTGTCTAATGTATTAAGTCCTGCATTGTCAGTAACATTCACTAGAATAGTGATAATTCCATCTGGAATGTAAGAATTATTATAGAATGAAAAGTTGCCAGATAAAGAACCCGTAGGATTTTGATTTAAAGCAAACCTTGAGTCGTTAATCATTACAGAAGCTATATTTGAACCTGTACCGTTTGCAGTTCCATTCACCCAGAAAATGTTAGCTGAAACATCTTGTCCATTAGTGGGATAAGTGATAGAGATAGTTGGGTCCATTGTATCTACTTGAAAATAGATCTCTTTCATAAAAATAGTATTAGCAGAATCATTTCCAAATATCTGCAAATGATAATTTTCATCATCCCAAATAAGTAAAGAATTGTTTGAAAAAAGAGTTCCATTCCATGTTAATGTATAATTTGCTGACCAACCACTGCCTGTATTATTTCTACACCAAACTTTATCGATAAATGATTTATTTTGAACTATAATTGGAAGTTCTTGATAATCATAAGTTATATTGGCTGGAAATAATAAAGTTAAAGGATTATAATAGTAAGAATCATAATATATATCCCAATCACTTCCACTTCCCTGCCATACAAAATGAGTTTCCTCCTCATCAGAATCAATAGCTATATCTGGACCATAATCTGCTGTATAACTTCTGGAAATATCTTGGGGTGTGCTAAAACTCCCAAAATAATTATTACTTTCATATATTTCTGAAACATCCTTGCTCCAAGTAATAAAAACTGAATTAGGATCTGATAGAGTATCTAGAGCAATTGCAGAATAATGATCATTAGATGTAGGATCTTTAGATACATTTAATGGTTCTGAAGTGAAATCATTCATTGTATTATTAATATAATAGATTTCATTATCTTGTGTGATATTACTGGACCAAGTGATATGAACTTTACCTGTAGAATCTAATGCAAGATCTGGGTTTTCATTCAAAGCGTTATATTGAGAAATATTTACTCCATTTGTTGAAAAATCACCAATTGAATTATTTTCATAAGTTAATTGAGTATGAGAAGAATTACCATACCCATATACAACATGAATAGTATTTGTATCATCAATTGCCATAGCAGGTTGGATGACATTAGATACTGCTAAATTTGGTGAAATAGCTTCGGGTGAGCCAAAAGAACCTGCACTGTTATTATCACATCCAAGACCCCAGATAAAACCATCAGTTGCCCACCAAGCTACATATGCAGCACCGGATGAATCAACAGCAATTGTTGGAAAAAGATTATAGGGTCCTCCAGGGATTAAAACGGGTGTATTAAATTGGCCTCCTGTATTATTTGTGTAATATATATCAAAAGATCCAAAATCCATCCAGACTAAATGAACTATGTTGAAGGCATCAATGGCAATATCTACCCACATTTGATCTGTTGTACTAGTAGTAACTTGTTGTTTATTTCCCAAATATCCATTTTTATTATTATCATAGTAGATTTCATAGACACCAGTTTCATTACCATACCAAACGATGTGTACATTACCTTCTGAATCTAAAGCAATTCGTGGACGTTGATCATCTGCAAGATTATGAGAAATATTTAATGGAGGGGTAGCACCAATCACAAACCATTCCTCCCTTAATGCAACTTCCGTTGTAGACTCATTTGCAAAAACCTGTAAGTGATAAATCCCATCAGTCCATGAAATAGAATTATTTACGAAATGAGTTCCATTATACATCAAAGAAAAATTAGCGGACCAACCTCCCCCTGAATTATACCTTAGCCAAGCTTGATCAACTTTACTATAATTACTTAAAACGATGTCTAGCTCTCTATGGAGATATGTATTATTTGTTGGACTTTCTAATACAACATAAGGTCCGTAAGTATCTACTGTAAAATTTTCAGATTTCTGTGTTAAATCAAATGAATTATTTCCAAAAACTTGAATTATATAACTTCCATCGGTCCAATCTAAATTTGAACTATTTGTAAAAAAAGTTCCATTATAAGTTAAAGTATAATTATTAGACCAAATAATTCCATCCGTACTATTACGGAACCACATATTCGAGATCTCTGTTGTATTATCCACAATAACTGGAACAGTGCTTTGATAATAGCTCTGATTCTCGGGTGAAATGATATTAAAATTTGGTGCATTAATCGCATTTGTTTCAGTTACTTGTATAAAATAGGTAAAAGGGGCCAGATAAATAAAAGTCCCTTCTATTAGCAATCCCGTAATTTTATCATAGTAAGCGATATCTCCATCGGGATGGTCTAATATCCAAACATCTAATATTAAACCAAGCGCATTTTTGGTGGTTTCTCCACTTACATTAAATTCTCTATTGCCTGAAGTATGCCCTGATATATTAACCTTTTCTCCTAGACTAACATTATTATAAATCCAAAGCCAATCATCAGAATTTACCTGCCATGGACTGCCTCCTGTTGTTGAAGTTATTGTTCGAGATCTATTATCAACTGTCCTAGTGTAATTATTCGTTCCCCCAAAATCGGTAATTGATTCATTGCATCTAAAAGAATTTCCTCCTAAATATTCATAGTATTCAGTTCCAGACCATGGAGTTCCTATAAAATCTCCAGACCAATTATAAGATAATCCATTAAACAAGACAGAAGGTGCAGGGACATATGCATTTACTTGGGGGCCACTATAATTTCCTATATTTGGCAATCCTACTTCATTGACTCCATCAGATGCATTAAAATAAAAATAATGATTACCAATCGTGAGAGTAGTGAAATATTCATAGATTACACCATCAATATAATTCAAATCTATTGGATTTTCTTTTGACATATTAAAAGTCTGTGAATCAATAGTGACGTTGACATAAATGGGTGGGTTGTTATCTTGGTCAGAATAATTAACAAAAAATCTAAAATTTGTAAATTCCGTGCCAATAGCAGGATCTACATTTCCATTAGTTAAATTTGGAGGATTTAAATTAACTGAAGTAACATTAGGGCCAGTATAAGTTGAACTATTAACTTTAAAATACCAATCTGATGAATTAAATGTATAATTATACATACCTGCACTCAAATATGTAGAAAAATTATAAATTACACCATCTGTGTAATCGTAATCGATTGGATTTTCTTTCTGCATTTCATAAGAAAAAGTGTTATTAAGGGTAACATTTACATATAACGGTGAATTATTATCGAAATCTGTATAATTTACTCGAAAAGTAAATAATTGCGTCGTATTACCTATAGTTGGTGTAACTTGGCCATTAGTTAATGTTGGAGGACCGAGATTCGACATAAACCACTGCAACGATCGGTTTAATATAGTAGTTCTGATGGTTAAGGATCCACAATGCTCTAGAGGCATACAAAAAAAGACTGTTTTATAACCATTAGCTATATTATTATTGCTAATTGCTGTAGCATTAATTAAATCACTAGAATTATCAGAATCATAAAACACCATTGATGCAAATGAGGTTGGTTGTATCCATTGAGAAAGACCACAAAATGAAGTGTGATCAAAAGAAAGCCCTTGTCCAATAGGATCTGAATTGTTTCCAACTATATTATTATAAGTATAAAGGGCCGGTGTAGGAAGATTATAATTATTTACTCCGAGATATTGATTAATAAACGTGGTATTACCCATCAAATCTGCATAATATGTCCAAGTATTTGATGTCAATAATAAATTTCCTCCATTATTCAAAAATTGTTCTAATCTCACTTCATATGATGCAGTATTGGCATCAAGGTAACCTGTAGACCAAATAACTACCTTATAATCTTTTAAAGTATTATAATCTGGTGCTGATGTAAGTGAATCATATTCAACTCCTAAATTATCTAAAGCATTTGTTATTGAAGAACTCCAATCTAAAAGTGTGTCTGTATAAACAAAGAGAATATCAGGTTGTAATGAATTTTTTAAATGATCTTGAGATTTATATAAATAATTATTATTATCTAATGGATAAAATTCCGTAAAGTTGACCATGATGCTCAATTGAAGTAATATTATTAATATTAATGATGGTATAACTTTCCTCTTCATGTTATAACCCTCAAAATTTGGCAGAATTTATTTAATTAATTCCCCAAATCTAATTAATAAAAATTAAGATAATAAGGATATAAATATTTAATCCAAATATTTATTGGAATCTCATTTAGAATATAGTTTAAAAATCTTTATGATCAAATCAACGAAATTATACTTATTTACTAATATATTTTAGCGTCTTTTCCGTATCCCGTAGAAATTAAGTGCGATTTGGTAATCCTTTCATTCTTCGGGGTATTATTTGTGACATTTAAATAAACTCCAGAGAATAATTCATCTTCTGAAATCTGTAAATTTTCTAACTTGACTCTCTCCCCAACGGGATAATCATATTCAAACCTTTCTTCTCTAACTACTCGTGGATCTCCGATATCTGGTGGATAAGAGTCTAAAGATAATTGTGGTGTTGGAATTCCTTCTTTTAATTGCATATTTATCCCGATTTCCCATAACTCTGGAAGCTCTTGTTTTATAAAATCTTGCCATTTATTCTCTATGGTATTTATGGCGAGCTTTGAATCTAATGTAAGCTTACTCATCTGTGATGTATATGCTCGTCGACCTTGATAGATTAATGATTTTAGAAAAGGTGGAGCGGGAATAAACAGCCCCCAATTATCTCTCAAACTAGAATATTTTGATTTTAATTGAAATGAATCCCATAAATTATTATTAACCTCATATGAACTAAGTTCAGTAATAAGATTTGCAACATTAGATGCGTAAGTTATAATTATATAATGAGTAGATTGTGAATACTCAGGATTTCTTTTATTTCGTATATCTTTTATGATATCCAATAAACGAACTCCCACTCTTTGTATACCTTTTAAATTTTTTGGTAATACTTTTACTTTATACCCTGTTTTTTCATCTTTTAACCCTAAAATTTCTTCATCTCGCTGAGAAATCCACCAATCTGTGGGAATTCCTTCTTCAATATGTGTATTGATTAAAAAAAATACTTCTTGAAAAGTATCATCAATCATTACAAAGGTGCAATCCGCAGATTCGCTGAATAACTGCTTCATAGCACCCGATTGAAGATCACATCTTATCATGCTTATTGAAGGGAAAAAATTAAAAGATAAGGTCTTATTTGCATGTTTAAGTCTGTCCGATATTACAGCTTTACCTGTTAAAACTGCCGAATTTAATCGTCCTTCCATTAATTCCCTAATCTTGTGTGCATATTTCATATGCCACTTCATTAAGAAACGGGGACCCAATTCGGTATATACACGCCAAATGTGTCTACCTAATGGAAACCATTCTTTTGTTATCATTTCATCTGGTATGTCAGAATATCGATATTTTACCATCAAATTCAACTATGAATATTGTAATATTATATTAAACCCAATTTCTATTATATTTCCAATTCTATTATATTTTAAAAAATTTAATTCCCCCAGTTACTTAAAATTAATTATGGGTTTGTTATTAATAATAGAATACCATTTTAAAAAAATTTTACGTTTTTCTCAATTTAAGATATAAATATTAAATACGTTTCTAAATAAATAATTATGATTTTTTACTTTTAAAATAAAAATTTGGTGAAATATGATAAATGAATGGTTTTGAAATAGCCAAATTACGACCACCTACAGAGAATTTCTCTTTAGCAATTCTAACTCACTTTAATTGTCCTTGGTCTAAATGTGCCTTCTGCCCCAGTAACTTGTTTTATAAATTAAGGCGGTTTAAGCGACGAACTTTGGAAGAAATCAAAAAAGATATTGATAATACTGCCATAATAAACGAATATATATGGGAAAAAGGCATCATAAGTCAAGAAACATTATTAAAATCGGTTTCTGAATATCCTATGTTAAGAGAATGTTTTATTCACATGGCTTGTTGGCATTTATATTCGAATGCTACTACTGCTTTTTTAGGGGGAACAAATCCTCTTCTTTATCATAGTGATTTTTTAGAGGAAATTTTGATTTATTTAAGAGATAAATTTCCTACTATTACACGAATTACGAGTTATGGCAGAACAATAACAGCCTCAAAGAAGAATTCTCGTTATTTTAAACAATTATATGAATCTGGTCTGGATCGTATTCATGTAGGAATGGAATCTGGTTCAGATAATGTACTAAAGTTCGTGAATAAAGGAGTAACGAGTGAAAAACATATATTAGGAGGTCAAAAAATTAAAGATGGAGAGATTTCCTTATGCACATACATCATGCCAGGATTAGGGGGAAGAGCTTGGACCTTAGAACATGCAATGGAAACTGCTAGAGTTATTAATGAAATCGAACCAGATTTCGTTAGGTTGCGAACATTAGAGATTTTTCCTCATACTCCCCTCTATAAGAAGTGGAAAGCTGGAGAATTCACTGAATTAACGGAACAAGAGGTTATAGAGGAGGAAAAAATTTTAGTAGAAAATATAGAGTGTAAAACTACTATAACTAGCGATTCTGCAGCTAATTTATTAACTGAAATTTGGGGGATGCTCCCAAAGGATAAAAAGAAAATTCTACGAGCTATTGATAATTATTTAAGTCTTAATTACGAAGAAAAATTAAAATTTAGTTTGGATAGAAGATTAGAAGCATATAATAACCAATATGGAGGGCTATCTCCACCTATTGAAAAAAAATTAAAGAGACTATCGAAGATTTCTGAAGATAGCAAAAATTATTATGAAGAAATGAAAAAATTAATAAAATATATTCGGAGTCGACTTATCCCATAAATGAAAATTTAAAAAATTTTTGCCAAGCTATTATTATTCAATCTTTTTTATTATTATAATCTTTTAAAATGTTTACACATCGAACAACAAGGTTTAAATTGTTCAAATTTCGATTTACTCATTATATTACATTTTCCAATCTCATTAAACACAATCTTTTTAATCTCGCCCCGTTCCTCACAATAAGGGATCTCTTTCTCTCCTAGCATTTCTATAGTATAAAATTCGCAGTTAAAACAGCACAAAGTCGTCATTTCCTTTTGGGACAATTCAGATACAAATAATATTGCCTTAAATTTGGAATTAAAGTTCAATTCTAAATATTATAATATTAAATCATTTTTTCTATATCCTAATTAATCTTTTTCATTAAATTAATAAGAATCTCACATATTCTAATTGAATTCTGATAAAAGAATAACAAAAATATTTAAATTACAATTTATTATATTTCTTTTTACATTTTATGATTAAAACTAGTTTATAAATCGGAGATTAACAAAGTGGGAAAAAAAAGAGGAAAAAAAATTGTATTAACTGCCAGTGAGTCAGAAATGTGTGATTGGGGTGATAATCCCTTTTATGCATTTTATGGAGCATTCCCAGATCAATTAACTCCTAGGTTTATCTCGAAATGGTTGGTCAATTATAATCACGAAAGCTTATATAATGAAGATGGGACCGCAAAAATTGCTCCATATGGATTACGGAAGGTAGAAACTGCATTATTAAATCATGGTTTTAAGGAAGAAGATATTGTAGTAGTGTTCCCTGACAAATTGGACGATTTTATAGGAAGTGACACAAAACTTGTCGCAATAAGCACTATGGATCCACTGGGAATGGCTTATGTGTCAATGACATATTCCACTTTTCTCGGATTTGGCTCAGTACCTGTGAATCGAGCAGCCTTTCGTCGACTTCTTAATCAAAAATCCATAAAAAAATATAAGCCTAAAGTTTTAGTCGGAGGTTCTGGAGCATGGCAATTAAGCAAAAAAGCAAGGAAAATGCTCGGAATAGATACAATTGTTATGGGGGAAGCAGATAAGGAAATTTATAGCATTGTAGATAAAGTTATCAATAAAAATGAGCCAATTCCTGAAGTAATTAAATGTAAGCCAAATTTAGAAATAGAAGACATTTCATTGATAAAAAATGCTTCAATCCATGGTATTGTTGAGATATCTCGTGGATGTGGGAGAAATTGCCAATTTTGTGCTCCTACTATGAGAAGACGAAAAGATATTCCTTATGATAATATAATTAATGAAGTAAAGGTAAATGTAAGAGGAGGGCGAGAGTTAATCACTTTAGCAACAGAAGATTGCCTTATTTATGGAGCAAACACTCATGATGGTAAATTTCATCCAAATGTTCATGCAGTATGTGAATTGTTTAGAAAAATAACTGCAGTTGAGGGTGTTAAATATGTACAACCAGCGCATTTATCCCTTGCGCCAGTAGTAGTGGAACCTGAAATGATTACTGAACTTGATCATATACTACATGGATATGGAAAATTTGTTATGAGAAGAGGAAATAGATATTTCCGAACTCTCGGAGAATCTGGAATTGAAACTGGTAGTTCTAGATTAATAGCTAAATATATGCGTGGGAAACCTTTACCATTCACTCCAGAACAATTTCCTGAAATGGTTATAGAAGCTTGGGGAATTTTAAATGATAATAACTTTATGACCCTCTCAACATTTATGATTGGTTTACCAGACGAAACTGACGAAGATGTGCTTAAAAGTATTGAACTAGTTGATGAGATGATTTATGGAAATTATATGAGTTTCTTAGTTCCAAATGTCTTTATCAATCTACATGATTGCATTCTACGTAATAAAAGAAAAGCCGATTTCAACCATTTGACGGAACTTCAAATGGAAATGTTTATTAATTGCTGGAAATTTAATTTGAAAAATTTTAGAAATAGATGGATGAAAGGAGAAACTGGACGAAAAGGAAGAGAAATTTTTAATCGAAGTCTTACTAAAGCTCTATTTCCTTCTTTATATTTGCTCTATTATCGTAAACACCATGATAAATTCGCAAAATATCTAAAAGACTTTTTCCTTTCAGCAAGCGGTTTCAATCCAATTAATGTTTCAAAGCAGTTTAATGTAAATCAATTGAAAGTTCCTGATAGATACATTTGATAATCCTTTTAAGAAATAATTTCTTTTCATTTATGAAGAAAATTTTAAATGTTCAATTATTTAATTAAATAAAATTATAAAATGTTATAGATTTTAAAATTAGAGTTTAAAAAAAACCAAAATTAACAACAAATTTCATTAAAGATTGGATTATATAAACTTAGGGTTGAGAAAATGAAAATACCAGAAGGGATGAAAGAAATTTTTAAGATGTTTCCAGTCTTAAAAAACACAACTTATGTCACTCCATTCTTTGTTTCTGAAGAAGATGCAGGAACAGAAAAATCTAAAGAAAGAATAAGAAAATTCCAAGCAGATATGACCAAACGAGTGATTCAAAATACTAAAAAAAGTATTGAAGGTACAGGTAAAAAAATTCGCCACTTAAGACCTGCTACCGAAGAAGAAATAACCCATTATGAAAGTATGCATAATAACTTTCTAAATCAACTTAGATTACGTATAAGACTTAGATTATTACAATGGGGTACCCCTAAATTTAAAAGAAACTTCTTAAGAGATTTGGGTGCAACTGTAGGAGAAGGTGCTATGATTACATTTGGAAATTTAATGGAAGTAATTTTCCCGCAATTTCTTAGTATTGGAAGTGAAACAGTTTTTGGTATGGGTTCTGTTGTTACTTGTTCTCAATTTTTCGAGGATGAACTTTATATTGGACCTGTTAAAATTGGAAAAAATGTTTTAATTGGAGCAGGAGCTGTAATTATGCCCGGAGTTACCATAGGTGATAATTCAATTGTAACTCCTGGAGTTGTTCACTATGATGTTCCTCCACAAACTTTATGTGTTGGTTTACCTGAGGATGTAAGAGCTCCTTTGGAAGGGAAAATAAACCTTGCAGCAGCAGATGCTAAACGTAAAGTTGTAAAAACTGGCTGGGACCTCCATGATTGGCGACAATTTATGCCTGCATCAATAATATTAGCAAAGAATTTTCTATTGGAATTACAGAAATTACCAATGGCTCAAAGTGTAAGACAATATCTACTTCGATTAGCCGGAATCAAAATAGGAAGAAATGTTAATATTGAAGATAATGTTGTTTTTGATGCGTGGTTTCCCGAAAATATAACAATTGAAGATGGAGCTACATTAAAGCGACATTCTGTCGTTGCTTGCCACGAGGGAATTCCACCAGCTAAAGAGGGAGAGAAAGGGCAGTTTAGAGTCGGCGAAGTAATAATTGGGAAAAATGCGCTTGTTGAATCAGGTACGGGTATTCTTCCAGGCGTCAAAGTTGGTGATAATGCAGAAGTATTGCCTTACACTTTTATTGCGACTGATGTTAAAGAAGGTATTCAGGTTGTTGGAATTCCAAGTCGGAAAGTCGGTGAAACATTTGATATTCAGAATTTTATGATGCAACAATTTGGTTATAGTGCAACGATTTGGGATGAAATCCGAGAAGACCATAGAAGAGAAGAAATGTTAGAAGAAGAATTAAAAAAAGCAGAAGAAATGGCAAGTCAAGTTGAAAAAATTGATGAAGAAATATCAAAACCTGTGGAGATCAGCGAAGTTATAGAGACAGAAACAGTTGAAATCAAAGAATTGGCAGAACCAGAACCTTCTGCAATGAAAGAAATGAAAAGTACGGAAATAAGAAAAATAGAATTTGAAGTTGCAGTATTTAATAAGGATGACAAGGAGTTAAAAACAAAAAAAATTGAATTTGATATCGATTAATAACAATTATTTTGTTGCTTTAAAGATCCCAAATAACTCTTGATATTCTAAACTCATGTCGTTATTTTTAAACCAAGACTGAAGATTATTAAGGGTAGGGAATCCCTGCGATCCTAATAAGCGTATAAATAAATCAATTTTATATATTCTTTTTGATATATTACTTTGCACTCCAAAAATTATCCCCCCTGGTTTCAACCAAGATTTCATATCTGCTATTAATTTAGTCGGATCTTGAATCCAATGAATAACTTGTGAAGCGAAAATGGCATCATAATGGTTTTCGGGTGGATTTTTTTCCTTAAGGCTAAAATAATAAATTGGAAGTTCCAGAGTCTCATCCTCCTCCGCAATTTCCATCAAACCTTCAGAAACATCACAAGCTTCTATATTAAATTCGATTCCAATTTTATTTAAGTACTCGTAAAGTTGCCTTGTTCCATCTCCTGAACCACAGCCATAATCTAAAAATGTCAATGGTGGTTTCCGTTTCGTAACCCAAGTTTTTAAATTTGTTAGTTCAAATGCTTTTCGTCTTTGTAACCGATAAAATTCACCACGAAGTGCAATGTTCCATTGAATTCTTAATTCTCCTGCATCGAAATCGTCGATAGGTTTATTTATCAAGCGATCTGAAATAGCTTTTTTAGTTGAATCTAAAAAAGTCGCAAAGGCATCTACAATTTCTGGAGATAGCTTCTTTTCTGTTTGTTCTATTATATCTTTAGAAATCGGTTTAGATAACCATATTTTTTCCCCTAAATTTGTAATAAATTTATTATCTATTAGAATTGCAATTAATTCTTCAAAAAGTGGTTCATTAGAATACCCTTGTTCCTCTATTATTTGCTTAAAAGTTTTAGATTTCTCAGGAGAATCTAATGGCGATAATATTTTCCTAAAATGATCTGCCACTAAGGCATCCATATACATTCCTGCACTCTTGCTTAGCTTGACTAATTTTAAAAGTAATAAAGGATGTCTAAATAAAGTTGCAATTAACGACAATTTGCCCAAAATAATACACCTTATTCTTTAAAATTTATAAGAACACGAACTTTAAATTTTCTTATATTTTCAATCAAATTTAAGGGATCTTCTGAAGTATTAAAAATATCTAATAATGGTTTATCAACATTTTGCATAATTAAGTCAATAATTTCTGGAGAAAACAACTTTTGTGCTGATTTTAATAATTTGGTTTCAAATAAATAAGAATTATTTAAATTTTGGATTAAAAATGAAAAAGTTTTTGAATATCGATTGACTTTCTCTGTAGGAGCTCGGGATTCAAAAATAACTATACCCCCTTCTGATTCATTTTTAATGAAAAAATAAATCTCATTCTTTTTATCAATTCGAATTTTTCTTTCATTTCGTGTCTCTGCTTCTTTAATCAATTTTAGTGCATCGAATTTATTGGATGTAAAATCATAAAAAGTCTTATTAGTATTCTCATAAAGCACAAATCCTAATATAAATTGGGATTTGAGTGATTTTACTGGTCCAAAACGTTTCCATTCGAATTCTTTCAATAGTAAATCTAAATTTTCATGGAACGGATCAAATAGATCTACGTCTCCATTCCAATTTTCTATATCGTATCTTTCTTCGAAAATTTCTCCAATTTTTATAGATAATTTTTCAAATTTCTTTTCAATATCATCAGGATCAATAATTAGAGCAACTATTATTCTTTTAGTTACTGAAGTTAAAACTTTTTTATTATGAGTGTTAAATGTGGAGAGCTCACCAATTTTCAATTCTGCAGAGAGTTGTCTCAGGGCTATAAGCATCCCACTTAATAATACTGATTTGATATCTGTTAAATCTTCTGATAGTTTCTTTTCAAACATCATAATGCCTGATTCTCGATTTACCAGTATAATGTAATGAATCATTTTTTCATCCAATTTTTCAATATTTTTATTCATTTTAATTTTTTGTTTATAAACATATTACTAATGAAATTAAATATTTTAATTTTAAGGCAATTCAAAAAAATCTAATTCATAATTTTAGATTTAGAGAATCTATAAGGATTTATGTTGAAGCTTATATAACCTAATTGTAAGTTTAATAAACAAAAGAAAAAAATAAACAAGCGATTTATCGAATTTCCATTACATTGTAAGCATTCTTAAATCCGAATTTTTCGTAATAAGGTATTTGTTTTTGAGTTGCGTTGATTCTAATAATTTCAGCACCCATTGACTTGAGATATTCGATACTTTTTTCTACTAATTTAGATCCTATTCCTTGACCACGATAATCTGTATCCGCTATAACTTGGCGAATATAACCCTCTGCTTTCCCAAATGGATCAATAATCAATTCTGCATAAATCATACCAGCAATTTTGTCCGTCACACTATCTTCAGCTATCAGTAGACCATGTTTTTGAAGTCTATCAAATAAACGCCTTTTAATACCCCAATCAAATCGCTTCTCTTGGAATTCAACACCTTGAACTTCGCATAATTGGACCATTAATCTTCTCATTTCATCAATATCGGTTTTTTCTGCAGTTCTTACTTCAATAACCATGAAATTTACGCTCCATAAAATTTCTGTTATTTTTTTTATATTATTCTAATATTTTATAAGATTTTTGTCATCATATTTCACAATTAAAAAAATTTTTGAATGAAGATTCTTTGAATTATTTAAGAACTTTGGTGAAAGCCATGTATTTTAAATCAGAAGATGGTGCAAATCTTTTCTATGAAATTCAAGGGAAAAAAAACGGTAGACCACTAATCTTTTTGCATGGCTGGGGGGTAGGATCAGTATTTTTTAGTGAACAAATCCCTCCGCTCGTTAAAGAAGGATATAAAGTTATAACTATGGATGCCAGATCACATGGAAAGAGTGATAGAGATACAAAATACATGGAATTATATAAGGATCGCATGTTAGATCTTATGTATAAAGATTTTAAGAACTTTTTATACCACTTAGACTTAAAGGAAGAGTTTACTCTTATTGGTCATTCTGCTGGAGGGGGGATAAGCATCGCTTTTAGTAGTCTAACTGAATTAAAAGAAAAAATTGCATCTATAGTAATTATCAATTCTGGTTATACGATTTCGGAACATCCATCTGTTTTACTTTTATGGGAATTAGTTCCTCTCTTCGTTAATGTATTGTATAATCCATTATTACGAACAGGATATAAATTAGTCTTACGAAATGATGCAACTATTACTGCCTTGGCATTAGCCCTTCAACAACCTCGTGAAAAGGTTAAAAGTTGGATAAACGATCTAATAAATATCCCAAAAGAGCAAATAATATTGGAATATCAAAATTTTAAACGTTATAATCTGAAAGAACATTTGAAAGATATTAAGTGCCCCTCTTTAATTATTGGCGGTCAACTGGATATGGTAACTCCTGTTTATATGTCAAGACAGATGGCAAAAGATATACCAAAATCAGAGTTATTTATTTTAAGAAACGCAGGACATTTTGCTATGCTTGAACAAGCTAAGCAAGTTAACAAAAAAATTCTTGAATTCTTACGAGTACATTATCCTGCAAATGGTATATCTATTTAGTTTTCTTTATTTTTCCCAGAGCTTCTTTAGCCGCATTTTTAACTCCATCATCTTGATCATTAGTTGCGGTTTCTAGAACTTCGATATATTTTTCTATTTCCTGAGGAACTTGAGACCCAATCTCTCCCAAAGCATATGCTGAATAATATCTAACTATCCAAGACTCATCTGATTTTAATCTTTGTGCTAAGTAATCTAATGTTGATCCAGATAAAATAAGGTCTGGAGCCTTATGACCAATATCTCCCAAAGATTTAGCTGCAGATCCTCTTGCCCCTTCATGTTCATCTTTTATTAAGACTGAAACTATATTTGGGATAATGTCTTTTATTATGTGGGGGTTACTTGCACCAATTTTACCAAATGCTTTTGTAATGGACTCTCGAACCCAACCATCTTTTTCATTAATTAAATGCATAGACATGGATTGAATAGTAGTAGAAAAAAGCTCCTCCGGGAGGGATATTTTACCTAATTCTCCTAAAATTTGAGCGGAATACGATCTGATACTCCAATCTGGATTAGATAAAGAAGCAAGTAATACTTCAATCGCTTTTTTAGTTTCACCTTCTGCTACTAATTCGATTGCCTTTCTGACTAGATTTTCTTCAGTAGGCATTTACCCAATCCCGTCACGATTTGTCCAATAAAATATTTTCTTTATTTACATTTCTTCATTATAATTAATTACAATTAAACTAATTATCATTCTTTATTAAATTTTATTTTTATATCTTATTTTATAAAAATCAAATGGATATCATCTAAATAAAGATTTGTAATTTTAATAACTTATTATACAATTTTAATTCGTTCTTTTTGACATTTAGAACATATCCAAGTTGTATCCTCCCCCTTTGGAAGTCTTTTTACCATTTTAACCCTTCCTACTTGCTTTTTTGGAAATTCTTGTTGACAAATTTTACAAATAAACGTAGCTTTGTGTTTTTTTGGCATATTAAGTCACTATTATTTTATTTATTCAGTATTATTTTAAAAATTCTTGTTTATAATAATTTAAATTAATTGGATTTTTTGTAATAATTCGTAATTAGTTTGTTAATTTTATAATACGAAAGATATTTATGTTGACTATTTTCTTTTTAAAATTAATGTTTTTAAATAATTATATTAATTTTTTTGGAAGATTGGACGAATAAATTATGAAAAGAAAATCAAAGAAAGCTATAAAAAGGATAATGCTTTGTTTAAGCGTATTTATGTTAACGGGATTATTTTTTAATATTGTTTTTAATAATAATTTATCCTTTGGCTGTCATGATTTAAGTTTTCAAGGTATAGGGGGAACTTCTCTAGTTATTTTTGGAATAGGAATGAATAGTTTTTCAGATTTTTTTACACCGACTGATCAGAGGTCTGAATTAGAACAAAATACGCGATTACGTATTTATAATTTAATCCTTGAGGATGAAGGTATTCATTTACGAGAGGTCTGTAGAAAATTAAATAAGAAAATGGGGGTAATTCAATATCATATTAATGTATTAGAAAAAGCAGGGTTAATTAATTCGTTAAAAGATGGAAGGTATAGACGCTTTTTCGTGAATAATAACCATAGTTCAGATTCCAAAAGAAATCTAATAATTTCTGTTATAAAAAGAGAGCCATCTTTCAAAATATTACAAACTCTTATTGAAAATAAAAAAGTATACCACAATGATTTGGCAACACTTTTAAAAATTAGTAGTCAAGCAATAACTTGGCACATTAAAAGACTACGAGGATATGAACTTATTGATTATGAAAAAGAAGGAAAGCAAAAAGTCTATTATATTCGTCAAGATGTATTACCGCTTCTAAAATCGATTTTAGAGAATGCAAAGTCAGGAATTAGTGGGGGTTCCGCACCACTTACAGAAACGCCAACTGGGATCTAATAAAGTTCCACAATTTTTACATGTATTTTTCTCTTTAAACATATCTTCTTTTAATAAAAAGCCACACTTCTTACAAAAACGCCATTCTTTATTTATAACTTGTTGACAATTTGGACATCTGTTATAATCTTTTCCCTTTTTAATTATTTCATTTTCTTTTTGACTTGGAACACTATATTTTAACTTAATCATTTTACCCTCAATTTTAACATCTATTTCCGAAATTTTAGAGTACAATTGTTTGAAAGCATGTTGAATTTTTTTGAGTTCAACTGATTTAAAACCATCAAATTCGCGAGTTCGAAGAATTGAACCACAATTAGTACAAATATTCTCATTAAGTATTGACGAATCATTTAAATGTTTTTGATGAAAAGGGAAACCACATTTTATGCATGATAAAGTCGGCTCATCATCTTCTAAACTTCGTTCGCATTTTGAACAAAGTAAATTTTTACTGGATTTTGACATTTGAATATCAAGCGACTTTAATTTGGCAAGATATTTTGCTTTAATAATTTTAAATAGATTAGGATCAATTTCTTTCATCTCCAGTTCCCTAGAAAGTATTTGTAATATATCTAAAATGATGTTACGTTCAACCATAATGTTAGAAAGAACTTCGAATTTTACATTATCCATAAATATAACTGTCCAAATTAGTATTAAATTGCATACTATCAATAAAAGTGAAAAATTAATAAAAAATTAAAAAATAAAATTAATCTTAGAGATAATTTATTCTTCTTCTACAGCAATCCCTGGAAAATACCATCTTTTGCCGGTAACACGATCTTTATGTGCCACAGCGATATTTTTTTCTTCGAGTTTTTTTATTTCTTGCTCTGCTATTTCTGAGTTTAGATTACATGCCTTCATTATTTCCTCTAGATTAGTCCAGCCTTTTTCTGCAGCTAATTCGATGATAGAATTTTCAATTCCTGTTAATTCTAGAGGTGTAAATTCAATTAGTACTATTTTTTTCTTTGTTTTCTTTATTGAAATCAATTTTTGATCTTTTAACTTATCAATTGCTTCATTCATTTCTTCAATAGATACTTGATCGCTTTGCATCCTCTTTTTATTTACTTCTAAAAATAATTGAGCAAGATCCATAATCCCATGACTTATATCAGGGTTCTTTCCAATTTCTAAGATTTCGTTAGTTAAACGCTCAATATTTGCTTTTTCAATTTCTTTCTTGGATAATTTTTCCCCTACTTTGATTTTTTTACCGCCAATTTTAACGGTAATTTTTCTTTGTGACAAATTTGTTCTCCCTAATCTTCTCCTAATTCTTTTAATCTGTTTTTATATCTTGTCATCATTTTATCGTATCGTTCTTCAGAGATGGTTCCATCTATGAGCTTTTCATCTAATTTTAACATTAATTCACGGATTTTTACAACTTCACTTGATTCAGTAGGTCTAGTTCTTGCTGTATCACTTTTGATAGGTCCCATTATATTAGCTAATACTTGTGAATCGTAAACAGTACCTATTCCGCCTCCTTTACGTCTTGCCAATTCCTGCATAGCTTTGATTTTTTCCATATCTAGCGCACTAATTCCTGCATCTTGGAGCATTTTATATCTCGTTATTTCCGCTTCTGCATCTGTTACAGAAACAACTTTTTGAGTATAGGCTTTTTCTATCTCATCAGGAAGTTTAACACTTATTAAATTCAAATCAATAAATTTAATTCCAAATTCGTTAAACATCTCTCTGGATTTAACTCGTGCTATAGATTCAACAGTTTCTTTCTGGGTATACACTTCCATTGATCCCATTTTTGACAATGCAGAACCTAAAATTTCCATTATTTCATCTCTAACCCAATTTCGAATGTCACCTTCATAATATTTAGGTTGACCTGCTACAAGATTGGTGAGAAATATTTTCGGATCTTCGATTTGAATCGTCACATTTCCATAAGAGCTCATAGGAATCCTATCACGGGACATTATTTGCCCTTCAGGGATTCCAAATTTAATTTTTAAAAGGCCTAAATCGACAAAAGTATAATCTGAAACTATAAAGAATTTATCATCAACTTTATGTCTACCAGGCCCTAAGACATCATAAATTTTGCCGTCTCTATAATAAACACAAGCTTCTCCTTCTCGCACTAGGACATTTTTATCTCCTTTTGGGACCTCTTTTCCTTTTCGTCCACAGTAGAAACGTTTAATAATCTCCTTTCCTCTTCCTTTATCTTTTGATGGAGAAGTAACGTACATATCATCAAGTTCCGCTGGAGTATAGTCCTTTTCCCATCCTAATTTCCATTCTTTTCCCATTTTAATCACTCCATTTCTATTATTTGTTTAGTCCCGGAAACAATATCAATACGTTCCTGGTATTTTTCTCTAAAATCTCTCATTTTTTTTATGACTTCACGTACCTGTTCAGTTACATCTTCTTTGCTGAACGCCCTACTATTAATATCTGAAGTATAATCTTTAAGATCTTGAGCCATAAGTATAATTTCAGAGTCACAAGCTATCATTGCCTCTAATAATTTCTCTTGGATTGATACTACGTTCCAACCGGGTGCGTATCCATATTCTGCTGTTTTAATTTTTGTGATGTAATTGTGAATATCGCCCCTAGCTTTTTCAATAATTTTCATAAGATCTTTGTTACCTGCGTTAACTGCACTTTCCAGTGTACTGACCATATTTTCTTCACTTTCTTTCAAGAGCCTTATTGCTTTTTCTCTAACGACCCTATCGGTTTCTCGGCGTTCTTCCTTTTTTTTATAGCCACGATATCCTGGCACTAACTTCATCATCTTTCCTAACAAATTTAATTCTCCTTATTGATTAATTGATATTTTTGTTCTAATTTTCCTCATGTAAAATTATTTTTAATTTGTACGTAAATTGTTACTTAAAATATATAATTTTATGGAAAATGGTAATGTAAATCGCATTTTTTTTTATGTTTTTTAATTTTTTTTATGTATAATAAGAATTAATAAAATTGATTAACTTTTTTATATAATCCGAAGTTTAAAGAGATGTTTTTACTAATTCTTATTAATAAAAATAAGAGAATGATTAATTAATTTAAATTCAAAAATACAAATCAACCAAATTGCTATTATTTTTATTAAAAATTATGAATTTTAAAATTCTAGATTTTGATTATTAATATTTAAATTAATATTCACTAAAGGAAAAATATATTATATAGAAAACTAAACAAATTTGTAAATATCATTTTTCACGGGTGACCTAATCATGAGTAAAATAGTAGAAATTGAGAAAAGTACAACCACAGTTGATAAATTAAAAACTAAAACTTTTATCGTTTTTAAAACAAGAGAACTGGCAAGTTTCATGAAAAAAATTCATGATTTAATATCTGCTAATGATACGGCAACTGCTAGCCAAATGATCATCCAATTCCTTCAAGGGTTAGCTCATAAAATAAAAGGTTAATTTGATTTCTTTTTCTTACATTCCCGTTTCAATTTCATGGATTAAATTATTTATTTCATCAATCCAATGCCTAGCTATAAGCACTGCTTCTTGTTGATTCCTTCCCTCCGCATATATTTCAAAGGAATCATCTATTGCAGAAGGTTTTATTAGAACCCATCCATAATCTTCAAAAAACATTTTAATTCCATCTAGAGTGTTAAAATTAAAATAATAAGCTTCTTCAATCAAATTTAACATTACTTTTCCCCGTATAGTAATGGGACATGGAACAATCTCTTTTGCCATGAAAAAGTGTGGAATTTCCTTAGTTAATTCGCTTAAAGATTTCTCTTTTTTAACAAGATATTCCGTTAGATAGGCTGCAGCAAGTATCCCATCCCGTACAATATGAAAATCGGGAAAAACAAACCCACCTGTTTCTTCTCCGCCAAATATTGCCCTTTCTTTTTGAACCATTTCTAATAAAGGGCGATTTCCAGTTTTAGTCCTAATAACTGAGCCATTATATTCTTCTACAACCTGTTCAATAATATGTGAGGTGTGAACAGGAACAGCTATTTTGCCTTTTCTCTTTTCTAAAAGCCTGATTTTAGAAAAAAGTGTAACTGCAGTATCGCCTTCTAGAATTTCACCTTTTTCATCAACAAATAAAACTCTACCTGCATCTTCATTAAGGAAAAATCCTAAATCTGCATTAAGAGCTTTAACTGTTTTTGATAAATTTGAAAGTGCTTCAGTATGAGGAGAAAAATCTTTTAATGGAATTGTGGTTTCCCACATAGTATTAAGAGAAATTACTTCACAACCCAATTTTTGAAAAACTTGTGGTGCAATAAGAGAACCAGCACCATTGCCACAATCTAAAACTATTCTTGGCCTTCTTTTTTCAATGATTTCTCCATTAATAAATGCCAATATCCTTTCTAAATATTGTTCGTACGCCATTTTAAAAGAGACTATATCTCTAATTTGGTTAGGGTTTACTCTTTTAATATTTTCTTTAAAAAATATATCTTCTATTTGTTTGGATCCTTTTGGTGAGATTTCTATACCATCATTTTCAAATATCTTTACATTAATTGAGTTTATTTCCGCAAAAGGAACTTTTACTAAGATGCCTGCTCGACCACCATTAATTTTTGTAGCATATTTAAGTAAAGGAAGTGGCAATGCTTCAACATTATAAACTTCGATACCAGTTGACATCAAACCTGACATTAATGCTCTTTTCATCATCCTTGATATCAACATAGTATCTCTTCCTACAAAGACTTTTGATCCGGGACCAAGATAAGTACCAATGGCTGAACCAAGTTTTGTAATTTTCTCTGGTGTAAATTCATAATTCACAAGGCCCGTTATGCCATATGGACCAAATAAACTCTTTTTTACATATGTGCCATGCTTTAAATTCATGTTTATAAATGAACCTGGCTCAATTTCCTTGTTAGGCCAGATTTTTATGTTATGCTTTATAATGCTATGTTCACCTATATGACAATCTTCCCCTATTACTGAATTAGCCATAATTTTAGCCCCTTCTCCAATTTCTGTTCGTGGGCAAATTATTACATTATTTTCAATAAATGCATTATCTCGTATGGTAGCGTTATTTAAAATAATTGATCTTCTAATTTCAGTATTTTTACCGATACGGACATTATTTCCAATTACTGATAGTCGGTCAATTGTACTATTATCACCTATTTTACAATTTTTACCGATTATACATGGTCCCCACAAATTTGCACTGGAAGAAATTTCAGTTCCCTCCCCAATCCATACATTTTCTTTTATTTCTTTCCCCAAATGGTCTAAATTAATTCTTTTTGCTAAAACATCATGATTTGCTTGAACATATTTAGTATTTTCTCCAATATCTAACCAATAACAGTTCATAGAAAATCCATACATCGGAAAATTCTCTTTCAATAATTTTGGAAAAAGTTGTTTACTGAAATCAAATTTTTCGCCCTTCATAATAAATTGAAGAACATGAGGCTCCAAAATATAAATTCCAGCATTTATTTTATCAGAAAATATTTGACTCCAACCGGGTTTTTCTAAGAATTTAGTGATTCTATGATTATCATCAGTCACTACGATTCCATAAGCAACTGGAATTTCAGCAGTAGTTAGTGCTAATGTAGCTGTAGATTCATTACTTTTATGGAATTCATACATCTGTTTTAGGTTTAGATCTGTGATAATATCACTACTTATTACAAGAAATGTTTCATTAAATTGGTCTTCTAGGAGCTTTAAGGCTCCAGCTGTTCCAAGAGGAAAAGTTTCCTTAAAATATGTTATCTTAACTCCTAATTCTTTTCCATCCCCTAACAGATCCTCAATTTGGTTTCCCAAATACCCAATTGTAATTATTATTTCATCAAATCCATGCTTTTTCAATAAATTAATAGTATGAATAATCATTGGAGTATTTACTATCGAAGCTATAGGTTTTGGAATATTACTGGTTAAAGGTCGTAATCGAGTTCCTTTTCCACCAGCCAAAATAACTGCTTTCATATCTTCGCAACCAAGAAAAGTTAAAAACTAATTATCAAATTGAAGGTTGTTATAAATAGACATATATAATATATTTAATAATATTATAAATTACTTTACTTAATAAGGGTATTTCAATTATGAAAACTCAAAGTGTTCTAAAAAGATTAGTTATAATGTTTTTTTTCATTTTTTCACCATTTTTATCACTATTTTTACTTAATAATTCATCCTTTTCATTCCCTGATTTGAATAACCTTAAAAATAATTCTTATACAAACCCTCCCCTCTCAAAAACTCCTCTAAATCTTGGAACTTCAACAAACATTGCTATTAATGACCAAGGAAATGATCTTTCATATCAGGCGGTAGCTAATGTAACAGGAAGCACCTCATTTTTTCTAACTCCATTTCCCGTAGAAACAAACGTATGGAATATCACCTATACTTCTTTTAATATAACTAATATTAAGGCGGGCACAGTGATCCAGATTCAAGAAAATGATAGTAATTCTCAGGAACCAGTAGATACAACAAAGTTATTTGCAAGGCAATTTTCTGTATATAATAGTTGTGTAATTAATAATTTTTCCATTTATAGAAGTGCCCTTGCTAATGATACTCTTCAACTCACTAACGGAAGCACCGTAAATGTCGATTATGGTCCATTAAATGTTTCCCTGATAATCTGGAATGCAACATTTTCAGGGCTCTGGTATGAACCTGATGAACCCATTAAAAAAACAACTTTAATAGATAATTATTATGGATGGGCAATGAATGGCTCTCCTCAGCATATTGAATACCCAGAAATAGGCTGGGAAACCTTTGATATGAGTAATTTTTACTTAAATGCTGATAATACTCAAAACAATTTATTTTTCATTTCTATCAATACATCAAGAAGTAATTCAACTTATGATGGAAAACCCATTAGTTCCCATTATAGATGGTATTTACAAAATTCTACATTGTTTAGTCATTATACTGTAAATTCAACAGATGGTGGCAATAATTGGGGTGTACCCACTATTCTTCCAACTTATTCTATGACTCTTAGAGTTATGCTCTCTCTCCCAGACACATTCTATCCCTCAAATATTAGTTTAACAATTGAGGGTATTCCTGTAAATGATACAACTACTACCAATCAAGGTAACTGGAAAAGATTGTATTTTTATCCCTATGATGGTGATAATTACGAATATTATTCAGCCTCATCAAATTGGCCAATTATTTCTTTTGACGTTTCATTTAATTGTACTATGAATAAAAGTGGATCTATTTCATCTTATTATTTAGCAAATGGAACAAAAGATTACATAGATTGGAATTCTACGCTAAATTTTGATCTTCCAAATAGTAATTTAAATAATACAATTCAAATAACGTTCCCAGTAAGTTGGAATATTACTTGGATTACTCCAAGTCAAAATTCAATAAATTTCACTCAAGGATCGAATAAAATTCTCGAAATTTATAATGGTACTGTTGGAAATATAATAACATATTACAGGAGCCCTAATTATATAAACAAAATTTCCATTGAACAATATAAGGGTGGTACCGTATATTTGGATAGTGGATTTACTCAATATATTGATGAAACGATCAGAATTAATGCCACATTCAGTAAAAATGTTACATCAGAAATTGCAAACCTTTCTATTTTTGATTTCAATAATAAAATAAATTATACCAAACAACGAAATCCATTGAATGCTATTGTGTCATTTCCGAATTGGGATATTGAGACTACAACAAAATCTAATGGTTCATATTTGATTCGTATCTTTTGGACAAATGGTACAGCTGTGGGAATAAATTCTACTATTCTCCATATTATATACCCAACAAAATCCTCCTTGATATCCCCCTCCACAACACAGATATTCTATAATCAACCAATAAATTTAACAATTTATTTTGAAAACGATTTTTCAGATAATATTTATGGAGAAGTTGGAATCCAAAATGCAAATGTAACTGCAATATTTAATGAAACATCAAATATTTACAATTTGAACGAAACTCTCGGAGCCGGTTATTATAATACCACAATAGACACCTCTGGTTTCGAAAATGGAACCTATGATCTTAATATTACTATCCAAAAATATGGTTATCAAAATAAATCCTATAATTTACAAATTGAAATTCTCTATAATACTTCCTTATTTATAAATACAACCTCTCTAACAATATATTACTCTGAAACCTTTGATGTTGAACTTAACTATAATAGATCCGATCTTTATATCAATAATGGGGTTAATGCTTCTACAATTCAAGTTCTAATTAACGGGACCGATGAAACTTCTAATATAACAATTGATAATACAGAAGAAAATGTAGGAAATTATACTTTACATTTCAACACTACTAATTGTAGTAATCTTCTGCCAAATTTTGCAATAATTATCATTAAAATTTCAAAACAAGGATTTTATGAAAGGCAAGCACAAATAAACATAACGATATTAAAGGCGATAACAACTTTAGAAAATTATACCATTATGAAAAGACGAGGCGGATTAGAAGTTTTTAATATTACAGTATTTTATAATAACACTATATTAAATAAGGGTATTAGCGGGGCTAATTTCTCAATATATAAAGATGGTTTACTTATTGTTGAAGTTTTTTCTCTAACAGAATTGAATAATGATACTTTTTATCTATATGATTTTCAAAACGGAACATACAATATAGGAATGAATATAACGATAGGTAAGAACTATACAATGGAAATACTTATCGTATCAAATAAAATTGGCTATATTAACGGGAGTAAGACAGTATACCAAGATATTTGGGTTCGTGCTACAATTGTTCCTATTTTTATTTTCTCCAACACTGTAACTTATGGTCAGAACCAAACAATAACCTTGCAATATAATGAAACTGATGGAATTGGTATTTCTTCAGCAAATGTTTTTTCAACATGGGATGAAATTGGGTTCTTTGATGAATTTTTAACTGATTTTACGAATGGTACCTATACTCTTACCTTTGATACTAACTTAACAATGGCTGGAAATCATTCAATTATTGTTCATGCCAGGAAAAATGGTTATGAATGGAATTCTACCACAATCACATTTCGTATTACTGGGTATCTCACAAATATTACCACCTTAAATTCAAGTATACATTTTATCTTTGTAAATGATTCAATCTTTAATATCCGAATCCGATATTATAATATAAGTGATATTTTCAATATAAGCAATGGTAATGTTATATTTCAATTAAGAAATGGTAGTAATTATTTATTTGATTCAGAGGTCACATCAAACTATATCTCATATCAAAACGAAACTAATGGAGAGTATAATTTCACAATTCATACCACAAGTCTACATGCAAGTATATACAGTTTAAATATCACAATTGAATTTCATAATATTTCTATCGCTTTTGAATATAGTATAATTTCATTTATTATAAACATAACCCGACTACCTTCTAACCTAACATCTATATTACACACTGGAAATTGGTGGAAGAATCAAAATACTTCTCTGCAATGGTTTGAGTGTGAAAATATTACTATATATATTAATTTTAAAGCAGATTTTTATGATACTGGTGTTCCTATTGTAGGTAATGTTTCCTGGGGTAATTTATACTATGAAATTACTAAAGTTGGAGAGGTAATACCAGTACTTCAAGGACAATTCCTTAATCTTGGTGGTGGAATTTATGAGGCTATTATAAATTTGAGCATGCCAATTCGAAGTAAGACATCAGAAAATTACAATTTAAGTATAACTGGAGTCGCTCTTGACGTTCAAAATGTGACCACAGAAATAGATCTGAAAGTTATTGCAAAGAAGGAAATTTTGATACTGTTCCTCCCACTACAAGAAGAAATCGTTGAAAACGATATTATCCTAATAAGGATTCTTGCTTTGGATACTTTAGGACACCTTGCAAATGGTGAAACTCTAATAATTAATATTCATATTGCAACATCCGCTGGATATTATAATTTTAAAATTCCTGTTAAAATAGTAGGTGGAGTTGCGGCTATTAATTTACAGATACCTTATAATGTTATAGGGATTGTAATTGAAGCTAAAACAGAAAGCTCTATGACGAGTTGGGCTTCTAAATCATACTATCAACCTGTTCCAACTTTGCCCCCTATTTATAATTCAGTAAGATTCTTAAGATTCGCTTGGCCATTTATAACTGCTTTTACAATAGCTGCTGTAGCACTCTATTACTATAAAAGAAAATATAAACCTAAAAAAATTAAACAGAAAGAAGTTCGGGATACTATTTCATATAGGTTTAAATCAGCTGCAAATTTAGTTCATGTTCTAGTTTATGATCAAAAGACTTCCGAATTATTATATGTTTATTCCACTCCCGGTATTAGACTAACATCATATCTGATTAATAGTATTTTAGAAAGTATCTCAATGTACGATAATATGACAGTTACACGTGAAGAAATTTATCTCAGAGATGATGCTCGGCTTATTTTACATGATGGTGAATTTGTTCGTATAGCTATGATAACTAAAGAATTACCTTCTGTTGAAATGCAAAAACAATTAGAGCACTTCTTAAGCGAATTTGAATTAAAATTCGGGAAAATGATACCTGAATGGAGGCAAGATATTTCTAGACTTGCACGTATGATGGATATGGGTTTTGCCAACGAATTAATTGAGCTGGCGTTTGAGAAATCCTTAACATTCCCTCATAATATAGCTCTACCCGAAGAAGGAGAAAAATTAACTGATTTAGAATCAGCACTCTATGAACTTGCTAAAAATATCCGTAGTAAATCTGGACCATTTCTATTACAACGTCTTATTGCCAGAGGACATACCGAATTATCTCCAAAACCACTACTACAAATAATGGAAGGTGTATATAATTTACGTAAAAAGAAAGCTCTTATACCAATTAGTCCAAAGGAAGCTCAACGGTTAAAGGATGAAACTTTTAAAAAAGGAATTAATGGGAAATAATCTATAAACTATCCCTCAACATAGCCCAGAAAGGCACATCTGTTTTAGGAATAATTGTTTCTTCTACAATTTTAAAATTAAAATGTTTGTAAATTGAAACATTTCTTTCCTTATTTGTATATAAATAAACAGGTAATTTTTCTTGATCAATTCTCCCTAACATGGATCTTAAAAGTAGACTTGCATATCCCTTTCCCTGAAACTCAGGATCTACTGCAAGAGGTGATAAATACCAATGTGGGAAAGGAGCATATCGTTGTTGCACAGAATACACAAATTGTTCAACGCGTTGTATTTTTCTAGTAACATTCCTCTCAAATTTGGATATTAATTCAATACCACCGCACTCTAACATTCTTTCAATGGTCATTATAGCACTTTCAGGAGGCCACCAAGCTGCTATTCCTTCTAATTTATTAGATATTGAATAAACTTTTCCATAAAAAACACCATAACGAATTAAAAACTCAAAAGCATAACCACTATTAATTAACCTATCAGCATCATCTGGAAAATAATACATCGTTAAAGGATCATCAAAGAAAGCTCTAGCACATAAATCTGCGGCCAATTTGATATTATCTTCATTTATAAGAATAAGATCCTTTGATTTGGAAGACAGTTTACTTAATCCCTTCTATTATTTTAAAAAAGAAAGACTTTTTTCTAATCTCTTTATTGTTTTTTCACTTAAAGATGGTAAAGGGCTTCGAACAACGGTTTCAATATTCCTTCCTAAAATTTTCATTGCCTCTTTTGCCAATGATACACTATTTTGTATTGGGGAAGCATATTGAAGAACATTTACAATTATTTTGTTGAATTTACCATATAATTCATCAAATACTTTTTGATTCTTGTTTATAAAAGCATTATATAATTGTGAATGAAGTTTTACTGCAAAATTTGAAGACCCAAGGATTGCTCCTTTTGCTCCTATTTCTAAACTGGGCTTTAATAATGGATCAACACCTACTAAAACAACGAAGTTTGGGTCGTTAACTAGTTCAATAACTTCCTTTACATGGTCAATTTTCATTACAGTCTCCTTAACACCAATGATTAACTTATTTTCTGCTAATTTCTGAATTGTACTGGCTTTAATCTCAAATGTGATCGAAGGAAAATTGTATAAAAATAAAGGCAAGTTAATTCCATTTGAAAGGGTTTCGAAATAAGAATATACTTCCTTTTTTGTTACAGGAAAATATGCTGGTAAAATAGCCATAGTAGCATTTGCACCTACATCCTCTGCATATTTTCCCCAATTTATTGCTAATCTCACACTTGGCGAAGAAATCCCCGCAATAACTGGGACTTTTCCATTAACTTGATCTACTGTAATCTTTAATACTTGCTTTCTTTCTTCATCTGATAAATAGGCAAATTCACCCGTTGAACCCAAAGAAAATATTCCATGAACTCCATTTTCGATAAGAAAATCAATATGATCCCTTATGGAACTCTCATCTATTGAACCATCTTTCTTGTATAATGTTACTATTGGTGGAATTATCCCTTTTATTTTCATATATTCATCCCATATATTCAGGTATTTTTTAACACATTAACAAAAAAATAATTAAGAAGCAATATCTGAAATATCACTTCCCCCTAATGGAGAAGGAAGAATGACTGTATAAAATAATATGAGAAATATTACTGTGGCAGCTATAGCAATAATCACCGCTGCATAAATATATTTTTCCTTGCTTGTTATTTGACAAATTATATAAAATATTTCAGAATATTCTTTTATTATTCTTTGTAATTCCAAAATATCTTTAAATAAGGGATTGTATTCAGGAAATGCTAATTGTCTTTTGATTGAATTAATTTCTGGATTTTGAGTAACAGATATATTCCAATAATGGTGAAACTTATCCTTCCACTTTTTTAAGAATGGTTGGATATGCTGATTTATAAGCTCTAAAATTATTGAACTCAAAAAAATTTGAATTTCGCCTTTCTTTTGAATGCTAGGACCAAAATTTCGGGGACCTAAATCCTTTATTTTTTGTATAGCAAATCTAGAAAAATTATCCCATGAATCTATGACGTCAATTAATAAATCCTCTTCTTCTTTAATTTCATTAACACCTATTAAAGGTAATAATTCACAATATAATTCCCATATAATTCTTTGATCTTTTTTGTTGAATTTTATTAAGCATTCTCCAAAGGGTTTTGGTAAAGCTACTATCTCTTTCAATTTTATTCTCACCTTTTCGTGATAATAACCATATTTTCTTTAAAATCTTATTTATTAAATAAGAAAATATGAAATAATTTGAAACTACTTATCATAAAAAGTTATTTATTAGAAAAAAAATGTTTACTTCATCATTTCTGAATCTTAAATATTATTATGTATCATCGCTGCAATTTTATATAAGTAATTATATAAAATAATAATATCTTTTCTAATATAATATGGTTAAAAAGATGGTCAAATTTTTGAATATTAATGAATTAAAAACAATTAGACGAATTGGTTGTTTAGGTGCCGTAATTGGTGCTATTATTTTTATTATTTTAACTATTCTTGCAATGTTAACTTCCTCTTATTTATTTCTATTGATGTATCGTATCCCATATAACTTTCTTTACGATTATTTCAGCGATCTTGGAAGAGCATTAGAATATATTATTATCCCAATTACTCAAATCCCTATAAAAATTGTACCTCTTGCACATGACTCTATTTTATGGGATGTTGCGATTATAATTGTAGCAATTTCATTCTTTCCTTTTTGGATAATTATTCAAACGCTTTTTAGAGATAATAAGAAGATGAAAATTATTAGTATAATTGGCTCAATATTGGGTGTGATCTCTACTTTATTCTTCATTGCTGTAGCAGTTTTCCCAGTAGATATTAAAGGAAAAGAACACCTAATCTCAGGGGATGCTTTTTTCATACTCGTTTCTGCAGCTATACTCCTTTATTCCCTTGATATATTTCTTCGACCTGAATATTATAATAAATATGCTATTTTAGGTGTAGCAATAGTAATTTTCATCGCATTTTTCTATATCGTCAGTATTTTCTTTTCTGCAATGATAATTATTTCTATTACTCGACCAAATCCTTTATTACAAAAACTCTCAGTCTATAGCATCATTCTATGGGTTGTAGTTCAGACCTGTAGAGTCTGGAGTGAAGTTGGACCACCAAAAACTTGATTAAAAAAATTTTTTAATAATGAATTTCTGTTAATATTAGAAATTTTGACATTGGTTTGGTAATTAAAAATCTTTAACCATTATAACGAGGTTAAAGATATTATTATAAAATTGAGAACTTTTAAGAATAATATATCTCTAATTAAAAATGAATTAATATTCTAATTCATACTATTGTTTATTAAGAAATTCATTCCCTTATCTTAACAATTAAAAAATGACGTACTAGTGATACATATGACGATCTTAAAAGATGTATGGGTTCTTACAATAGATGGCATTCCCGTATATCACCAATCATTGGAATCTGATTTAGATGAAAGTTTGTTTGGTGGTTTCATGTCTGCAATATGTACTTTTATCGAGGAAATGGGGGAAAAGGATCTTAGCCAATTGGAAATGGCAGGTTCGAAAATAAGAATACTTAGATCTGAAGATAAACGATGGTTATTTGTTGGGAGATCAGATATAAAAATAAAGGACAAGAAAATTGAAAAATATTTACGGGAAATAAGAGATATATTTTACAGGGAATATAATTCTATTTTACCTAAATGGAACGGAGATGTTTCCTGTTTCGATGGTATGGATAGTTATATTGACTTAACACAGTCTGAAACCCCAGAAAAGTTACAACAAGATAAGGAACAAAGAAAAAGGGGAGGATTTCTATAGTAAAAGGTGTTTTAATTGGATTTAATTGAGCTAAATTTGATTCTATTAGCAGTGACGTTAATAACATTGATTATTATTTGTGGCTATCGAGTGATACAAAATCTAAAGACTGAAGGTCGAAATGCGGCGATTTTTTTCTTATTGATATGGTTAATTAGCTTTATGGTAACCTTATTAGCCATGGGTGGACAAGCCGCACCTTATGGTTCAAAATCTGCCGAAGTCTTCATTAGAACTGCAGATTCCCTCTCTCCCGGAATAATGTTGTCAATGGTCTTCTTTTCTGACTCAATTTTATACGGCACGATCTACAAAGAAAGAAAAGCATTACTGCTTTCTCTTTATGTCTTAATACAAGGTATAATTATCTCTATATTATATTGGACTTTACCAGTCACATTCTTAGTACCGTCTCTAGGAAATATAATTAATGAAATAACATATTCGCTTCATTTTCTCATTACAATAGTAGTAATGCCAATGATTATTCCTATATTATACACATTCATTGATATGGAGCGAATAGATCCAGCTAATAAACTGAAATACCGACTATATTTTATAGGATTTATATGCATCCTTGTAAATATTGCCTTTGATATGCCAGGAACACTACCAGAGCTGGTATTCGTTTGGAGAAATTTTGCTTTAGCCTCCGTAGTCCTATCGCTTATCGCCCAATTACTGCCCCGAAAAGACTAGTTATCTTGAAATCTATAAATCTTTTTACTCTCAATTCTTTTTTTTCCATTTTGGATAATTTTTAAACAAATTTATTATATTATCATGAAATAATTAGAGAGGATTTTCCTAATTTCATTTATTAAATACAAAATATTTTATTAATATAAAATGAATTAGAAAAGTTTTTGTAGTAAAACATTATCTTCTTTCTTCAATAAAAAAAAATGTACGACATTTACCTTGAAAAAGTAGAAGTCGGATAATTAGATGCCTCCTTGGCTTATTAAAAATACTTCTCCTTTATGTAAATAGGAGTTTTTATATTGCCAAATCCAAAAAACAATCATAAAGTTTGGAATTATTTATTAGAGAGGATAGAGGAAGATGGAACTCTACATTTCACTCTTATAGATCCTGATCTTACATTCCAAACACTTAGATTTATAGGGAAAGTTATAAAATACTGTACAGAAGCAGGTACAGACGCTATTCTGGTCGGAGGCTCTACAATTGCTGATCAATTAGCTGTTCAAAAAGTTGTAAATAAAATTAAAGAAAATTCAGATCGTCCTGTAATAATATTTCCTGGAAACATTAATGCTTTTTCCAAAGCTGCAGATGCTATATTTTTTATGTCCTTGTTAAATAGTAGAAATTTATATTGGATTATTCAATCTCACATGATTGGAGCCCCACAATTAAAACTTTGGAATATGGAATCAATATCATTAGCATATCTAATTATTGAGCCTGGTGGTACTGCTGGATATATTGGGGATGTAAGATTAATCCCTAGAAATAAACCGAAAATTACCTCAGCATACGCATTAGCTGCCCAATATATTGGTTTTAAAGCTGCATATTTAGAAGCTGGAAGTGGTGTAGATAAAAGTGTTCCTGTAGAAATGGTAAAAGCAACTAGTAATTTCGTTGATATTCCCTTATTTATTGGTGGTGGTATCAATAATGGAAAAGTCGCCGCTCAATATGCTTCTGCTGGGGCAGCAGCTGTAGTTCAAGGAACATATATCGAAAAAAAAGTTATTCAAGATAAAGGAGCCGCTTTAAAAAGAATTGTTAAAGAAATTAAATTAGCAGCCCGTAAAAATCTCTAGAGGAATTTTTATGACTTTAAATTTTCTCATAACTAACCCAGCTTTATTTTGGATTCTTGCAATTATAGGTGGAATTGTTGTAGGCTTATTTGGGCTATTATCAATTAAAGCTGGTATTGTCGACACTTCTGGATTAATCGCCGGATTTATTGTAGGTTTAGGTGTATGGATTGGGGGTGGTTTTACATGGTTTTTAATAATATTAACATTTCATTTAGTTGCTGGGGGTTTTACAAAGTATAAATATGAAAGAAAGAGAAAAGCTGGTTTTGCGCAAGAAAAAGGAGGGGCACGTGGTTGGCCAAATGTTTTTGCAAATGGGGGATTTGCCACAATATGTGCTGTTTTTGGTGGTGTTGCTCTATATTATGCCCAAAGTAGCTCTTTTACGGTTATTCAGAATTTGGATCTGTTAGGAATTGCTTTTTTTGGGTTCCTTGGTGCTGTATCTACAATGATTGCTGATACACTAGGAACTGAAATTGGTTTATTAAGTAAATCAAAACCTAGGTTAATTACCCATCTAAATCAAAAAGTAGAGCCAGGCACTTCTGGTGGTGTGACAATTTTAGGGGAGCTTGGTGGAGTTCTCGGATCCCTTATAGTTTCACTGATTGCTGTGTTTATTTATATAATCCATATTACATTTGGATTTCCATTTTTTCAGCTTCCATTTTTTGGACTTGAATTAATTATAATCGGTATAGTTTCTGGTTTAGCTGGTGGTGCTGTAGATTCGGTTATTGGTGCAACTGTACAAGGAATTTTCCAATGCCAGGGTGCATGTAAAAAAATTACTGAAAAAAGTAAGCATTGCGGAGTACCAGCAAAACATCTTCGGGGATGGAGATACTTAGAAAATAATATGGTAAATTTTCTTGCCAGTCTTTCAGGAGGAATTGTTGCTATTATTTTAGGATATATATTTTTAATATTGAGGATTTAATATTGAGGTGAAGTTTAATGGGAGATATATTGTATAATTTTATTGTTTTAATTTGTGCATATCTTTATGTGTTTATAGTTGTTGGAATTGGCATCTTTATTCAAAAGAAGACTAATAAAAGCTCTGAATTTACAAGAAAAACCATTCATGTTCTTGCGGGATTTGTGGTGTATTCAGTCTTTTTATTTACTCCAGATTTTGCGTGGCTAGCTTTAATTATCGCTATTACATTTGTTATTTTACTTTGGGCTAGTGGACCCACCGGACCGGAATTCATGAAAGCTATGTTCGACTCTATGGCAAGAACTGATGATATAGAAGAAGGTAAAATTTATGGTCCACTTTATTATGCGATTTCAATAACAATATTAACTACTATTTTTACACTTCCATTTTGGAATTTAGTTGAACTTTATTGGATTCCAGCCTCTGCTTTGTCAATAATGTATTTAGGTGACGGTATTGCCCCATTTATAGGCAAAAAGTTCGGAAGATATCAATACGGTCCTAATAAAAGAACAATTACTGGATCAGTTGCAGTTTTTATACTTGGAATAATTGGATGCCTCATAACGATGTTTATTGCTGTTACCTTAACGAACGGTGGTCTTTCTTCCCAAAAGTTAGAAATTAATATATTTACATTAGTCGTCTCTATAATAACTGCAGGTGTTTTTACAATACTTGAAGCAATTACACCTAAAGGATTCGATAATATAACGTGCCCTCTTACAAGTACTCTCGTTTTATGGCTAATTTCCTCGTGGGTTATACCAACCGTTCCGAGATTTATTGCTTTATTTCCCTAATTTTTAAAAAAATGAAAAAAATAGAATATTTGGGTTAAAAAAATTATTATTCTGACTTTAACGTTCTTGCAATCGACGAATTAATATTAGACCTATAAATGAACCAACCGCTACAAGTACCATAACTAATGTGATTAAAGGCAAATTATCCTCTTTAGGAATAAGCAAAAGTAATAATGGTAAAAGACTAGGTTCTGAAGGTGAGGGACCTCTTGTAATATTTACAAAAACAGTGTCAGTTAAAACTTGACCTGTAGTTGTGTTGAATTCAATTGTATAATTGAATAATCCTATCGTAGATCGATTTATTGCTATATTTAATGGTGTTGCATTTGGCCAAGTTGTCCAATTAATCCATACATAATAATTATCATTAGTATCATTTACCCATATTCTGTAATATCCCGAACCGAAATCATCAAATAAGGTCCAATTAATGGTTTCTGAACTGGTTGTTGTTGTATTAATATCTGAAGGTTGGTTAGTAGTTGGTAGTGCATCCGTTATATTAACTATGACGATATCTGTGTTTAATTGGTTGTAACTGTCATTAAATTGAATTGTGTAATTGTAAATTCCCGGGGCAGTGCGATTAATTGTTATATTATATTGTGTATTATTTGTCCATGATGCCCAATCTACCCATACATAATAATTATCATTTGTATCATTTGCCAATACTCTATATTGTCCCGTACCAAAATCATCGGATAGTGTCCAATTGATAGTTTCTGTTCCACTTGCAGAAGTCGTAATATCAGTTGGTTGGGTTGAAGTCGGTTTTTTATCTGAGGTTGTATACATTATTTCGGAATCAGTTCCCCATTCAGCATCAGTACCATCTTCCCAGACTATATGTACTCGTCCATTATTCTCAGCTATTATACTCGGTGAACCACTAAGACCAGAATTCCAACCGTAAATATCCGAAATCGCTGTAGCATTGGACCATACAGCACTAGTATAGTTTACATACATTATTTCCTGGTCTGTTCCCCATTCACCGTCTGTATCATCTGACCAGACCACGTGTATTTTTCCATTCTTATCAACTACGATGCTTGGGGCAAGACTCAGGTCATTATTCCAACCATAAATGTCTGAAATCACAGTTGCATTTGACCAGCCCGCACTAGTATAGTTTGCATACATAATTTCGATATCTATTCCCCAGGTGCCATTTGTCCCATCTTCCCAGACCACATGTAAGTTATTATCATTTGCAACTGCGATGCTTGGAGAACTACTATCATCATCATTCCAGCCATAAATATCCGAAATCACAGTTGCATTTGACCAACTTGCACCTGTATAGTTTGCATACATTATTTCCTGGTCTGTTCCCCATTCACCAGCCGTCGAATCTTCCCAGACTACGTGTAAATTTCCATTATTATCAATTGCAATGCTCGGAGAACTACTATCATCATTATTCCAACCATAAATATCTGAAATCACAGTTGCATTTGACCAGCCTGCACCAGTATTGTTTGCATACATTATTTCCCAGTCTCCTCCCCATTCACCGTCTGTATCATCTGACCAGACCACGTGTATATTACTATTATTATCGACTACGATGCTAGTGAATCTACTATCCTGATCATTCCATCCATAAATGTCTGAAATTACAGTTGCATTTGACCAGCCCACACTTGTATAATTTGCATACATAATTTCGCTATCAGTTCCCCATTCACCATCTGTATCATCTTCCCAGACCACGTGTAAGTTACTATTATTATCAACTGCGATACTCGGGGCAAGACTCGGCTCATTATTCCAACCGTAAATATCTGAAATCACAGTTGCATTTGACCAGCCAGCACTAGTATAGTTTGCATACATAATTTCGGAATCAGTTCCCCATTCACCATTTGTATAATCTTCCCAAACAACATGTATGTTTCCATTATTATCGACTGCAATGCTTGGATCTAAGCTTTCGTCAATATTCCAGTTGTTAATGTCTGAAATTACTGTAGCATTAAACCAACTAGAAGTATTTAGGGTCGAATGGTTATTTTCGTTAACTGCAGATAAGGGTATAACTACAGAATTAAATTTAGATAAAGAACCAACAAATATTAATGTAAAAATTAAGAAAATCTGAGTAATTACTATTATTGCTTTTTTTTTCTTCATAAAAACCCTTCTTTTAAGGAATTTGTAATAAAAATATATTTTTATTTTAAATTTAAATTTTTTTTAATATAATAAAGTCTGAATATTAATAAATTTGAGGGATAATAAATGGTTAATACAGTTTTAGTAACGATATATCGTGATAAAATCTTTATGGACGGTGATGTGATCATAGATGATTAAGAAATTGAGGAATTATTTCCAGATTTTATATTACATTCCTTCAGACATTTAAAAAAAATAAATTTTGACTAGGATTAAAAAATTTGAATTTCTAAGTATAGTATCAATTTATTTTAATATTCCAAATTAATTGGTCTTTTCTTTCGTTAAAATACTTTCTATTTTTTTAAGAGCTTGATTTATTTCAACGTTTTTTTCATCAATTGGTGAATTTTTTTCATGATCATCAATAGCTTTCTTAAATGTTATTAATTTTTTATGAGCTGCATCCACATTTTTCCAAAAATTACTCAATTTTGGATTAATATTAAGTGCTTTTTCGTAACAGTCTAATGCTTTTTTAAAATTCCATAAATCCATATATACATTTCCCAATGCGTTCCAAGCATCAACATTATCAGGATTTAACTCAAGTATTTTCTTATAAGCACTAATTGCTTTATTATAGTCAGCTAATTTAGAAAAAACAGTTCCCGTATGATATAATGCCTTTTCATGTCTTGGATCGATTTCCACAACTTTCTGGAAATAATCTAGAGCTTTTTCAAATTTATATGCTTTAAAATATCTAATTCCCTCTTCATATAAGCCTTGAACCGTTTTTTCATCTAAAGTTTCTGACATTGATATCTATATAATTGAAAAATATCTAATTATTTAAATTTGGTTAAATAGGCAATGATATTCTTTTTTTTAGCTTTTTTTGCAACATCTAAAGGTGTATCTCCAATTTTATAGGGTTCAAAGTCTTTTGTTAGTTTTGAATTTACATCTCCACCTTTTTTAATGAGAAATTTCAAAACATCTAGATGTCCATTTTCCGTAGCTTCATGTAAAGGTGTAAAACCATAATTTTCTTTAATAGTTACATCTGCTCCCGCTGCTATTAACATTTTAACAATATTTAAGTGACCTTTACGACTTGCGAAATGTAATGCAGTTAGACCAAAAACATCTTGATGGTTTATATTTTCGACTCCTTTTTTCAATAACATCTCGACAATTTCATCACAACCTTCATCAGATGCATGAAAAAGAGGTGTTTGATCTTCTTTCTTTGTTTTTTGATTCACATTTATCCCATTATCAATCAGATATTTCACAGTGTTTATATAACCGTAATATTCATCATCTGGATGAGATCCCTGAATTTTACGAATCTCATCTGGATCACTAATTTCAACTTTTTTTCCATTGCGTTCTATTATAAGTTTGAAATCCATGGGTCTCCCAGGTAATTTTTTGGCGATTTCATGGATTGGATTAAATCCACTATCCAATGCTACATCAATTTTCGCACCGTTTTTATGGAGATAGACTACCACATCATAAAAACCCTCAAGTGCCGCCATATATAAAGGAGATTCATTATCTATAGTTACCGCATTAACATTCGCACCATTTTCAACAAGTAATTTCGTAATTTCCAAAAATTTTTTATCTTGAAGATGTGGCATCCAAGTCATGGCATTATGGAGAGCTGTAAGACCATCTTCATTTGCCGCATTGACATCCACACCATCCGCAATCAATTTTTTAATTTCTTCAATTCTACCTGAATAAGCATAACCTCTAAGATCTTTCTCTTTTTCACTCATTATAACACCTTATTTCCATATCTCAATTTTTAAAATTAAATTGATTGAATATTTAGTTTTATAGCAATAGTTCAAACCATATTTTTCTATTTATTTATTCATATCAAATTTAAAATCATAGCTAATTATGAAACAAAAATTATTTATTCTAAAAAAAACAAATATCTTTACTTTTTTTCTTTTTTAATATTTAAAGGGAATGATTTTATGAATAAAAAAGAAATTATTTTTCTTTTAACCTTACAGATATTTACATATCTAGCGATAGTTCCTTGCTTTATATCAATTTCAAATGATTCATCGTTAAATGAAAACATGATAAATTTGAATTCAGTAAGCTCAATAAGTAAATTACAAGAATCTGCTTGGATAAATAATGGTGTTCCAATAGTGAATTTATCAAATGGGCAAACCTTTCCTCAAATTTGTTCTGACGGAGCTGGAGGAGCAATAATTGTTTGGCATGATGAGAGAGATGCATTTAATAATGATAGAATTTATGTCCAGCGTATTAATTCGAGTGGAGATATATATTGGACTACAAATGGAGTTCTTATTTGTGCTTTAATAAATTCTGTTTTAGATCAGATAAAAATTATTGCTAATGGAAATGGAGGAGCCATAATAACATGGAGGGATTATAGAGATAGCAATTACGATATTTACGCCCAGAAGATAAATTCAACCGGGCATACAAAGTGGTTCGGGAATGGATTAGCCATTTGCAATGATACATCAGCCCAAGAGTCTCCAAACCTTTGTAGCGATGGTGCTGGAGGAGCTATAATCACTTGGCATGATTATAGAAATTTTGGGACTACTGATTATGACATCTATGCTCAACATATTGACACAAATGGTATCACTCAATGGATGAACAATGGTACTTTAATATGTAATGCTAGCAATTATCAACGATATCCCCAATTATGTAGTGACGGAAATGGAGGTGCAATTATCACTTGGTATGATGGAAGAGGTACAAATTATGATATTTATGCACAAAGGATTAATTCTTCTGGAAATCTTTTATGGAATAACAATGGTGAAGTAATTTGCAATGCTACTGGTGAACAATCTAATCCTAGAATTTGTAAAGATGGAATAAATGGCTCAATTATCGCTTGGGTAGATGCCAGAGACGTGGATAAAGATATTTACTCCCAAAGAATTAATTCAAGTGGAATTGTCCAATGGATTTCAAATGGTATTTCTATATCTAAAGCTAATAATACCCAAGAAAATCAACAAATTTGCTCTAATGGGGTAAATGGGTCAATAATTGTATGGGAAGATAATAGAACTGGTTCCCGTGATATTTATGCCCAAAAAATTAATTTAACTGGATCTACTATATGGGAAGCTAATGGAAGTGTCATATGTGACGCCACTAATCATCAAGAGCAACCTCAAATTTGTGCTGACGAATTAGGTGGTGCGTTTTTTACATGGCAAGACCAAAGATCCAGTGCATTTGATATATATGCACAATATATTGACAGCGATGGAATTGCACAATGGAGAAAAAATGGGATACCAGTATGTACAGCATCTGATGAGCAACGTTACCCTCAGCTTTGTGTGGATGGAGCTAATGAATTGATAATTACTTGGCATGATTTGAGAAACGGTACACTAGATTATGATATTTATGCTCAAGGGACATCAGCCATTAGGAAACAGGAGAAAGCGGGACTCGAACTAGAAGGAATTCTTTTAATTCTTAGTGCATTAAAAACAGAAGATACTTTTATTATACTAATTATAGGTATCGTTGCCGCTATAGTCGTTGTTGTCTTAATTGTGATAATCAAAAGACAAAAATAACTCATTTCTTTTTTTTTATATTATTGGTAATAAATTGATACCTTCTGGTACAACATAAACAGATTTTTTCGAGCCATCATCTAGTAATTTAACTGCTTCTTCAAAATTTTTGGTATATTGAAGTCCTATTTGCTTTAATTCTTCCTTATATTGCTCTTGAGTTATAATTATAATTCTTTTTTGTTTAATTTTTGTAAACAAATAAAGAACACAAGCTTCTCCAGGAAGCTCACCTTTTTTTAATAGTGCTAATAATTCTGCAACTTTTAGGTTCTTTAAAAGTAATTCTTTAAAAGTTTCTGAAGCTGAAATTCCATTTTCTGCAGTTATAAAACAAATAATAGTCCCATTTTCTTTTGTTAACAAATCTGCTACAAAAAGAGCTTTTAATCCTTTTCCAATAGTTTTATATCGTGGATAGGAAGTTATTATACAGATATCAGCTTTATCTTGAATTTCTATTCCATAATGGTCTTTAAAAGAATCTGCACCTTTTTTATGTGCTTCTTTATAATTTCCTGTAAAAACCTCAAATATGTTTCCATAATTATCAAGCATTACATTAACGATAAAATCAAGATTTACAAATTTTGCAGCTTCTTCCATGTCCAGTCTAACTTGATTGCCTTCTAAATTACCAAAATATGAATTGCTATTAATCTTAAATAATAATGAATGATTCAATCTTATAGTTTTTCTTGATGCTACCCCAGGAACTATAATTGCTGCACCTCCACTGAATCCGGTTAATTCATGAGGCATTATTGTCCCTAATGAAATAATGAAATCTGCATTTACAACTTTTTTATTTATTTCAACTGGCACTTTTGATGTTGTAGTTCCTAAAAGTTTAAAATCTTTATCTGGATTATGAATAAAAAAAGGGAATTTATCTGGTAAATCTTTAAATTTTGCCTTGATTTCTCGATCATTAGGGGCTGGATGAAGTCCCTTTCCTACAATTATTTTAATATTGTGATTAGAAATGCCACAATCATTTAATTTTTTAACTAAGATGGAAATTAAATCGTAAACTGGAGTTGGTCTTGTCTGATCATCAGAAATAATAACAACATTTTTCTTATTTTTTAATAATTCTTCTAATTTTTTTGTTCCAAAGGGGTTATTTAACGAACTTTTAATCACATCTGGAATATATCTTTTAGGTCTGTAATACCTAGGAATTAATTCTTGTAGAACTATCCAATTATCAGGAATTTGGATAGAAATATTATTTTTTTCATTTAATTTTATGTCAAAATTCTGCTTCTGATCCATTTCAATCATTTTCTGCATATGCTTTTTGAGTATATTTGCCACATTTTTCGCAAAATACTTCGCAATCCCAATATCTATCTCCACTCATGGGATGTACACTAAATTGCGCGGCAATTATCTTCACACCCTTATTCCCACAATGAGCACATCCAAACTTACGAATAAAACGCTTTAACGGATGTTTCTCCCAAGCTATACCGGTTCCTTTATACCAAGTTTTACCTGATTCTCTAATTTCTTCACATGGTTTATTGTATCTTTTTTTATAATCCTTCTCTATTAATCGAGGTTCATCATTTACCCATTCATACATAAAAATCAGTCCCATTTTTAGTTATTTAATCATTTTCGGCATAAGCACGCTTTGTGTATTTGCCACAATCCTCACAATATAATTCACAATCCCAATATGAATCCCCACTGTGATATGAAACCGACCACTGTGCTGCGATAATTTTCGTGTTTTTACTTTCACAATTCTTACATTCAGTGCCTGCCCACTCAGGGATATATCCCTTTAAAGGATGATCTTTCCATTCAACTCCTGTACCTAAATACCAATCTTGACCATATCTATGAATTTCTTTAATAGGTTCTTTATATTTCGTTTTATAATCCTTTTCAATTAACTGTGGCTCGTCATGAACCCATGACCAGGTCATATAAGTCACTTCGTTCCAGTTATCTAATCTTAATATAAAAAATAAAAAAAGGGATAATATTTAATTTATTCTATATTTTCACTGAATAAACTTTGCTTCTTTTTCTAATCCAAGTTCTTTTAATCTTTCCACTGTAGGATATCCTTTTGCATCCCATTTATTTTCCTTAAAATATTCTTGCAATTGTGTTTCAATATCAGGGACGACATTTGCAGTAGAACCGGTTTTAAGAGGTTCCAGTAATTTCTTAGGTAATACATCGTCTTTTGCGCTTATTCCACATCTAATATTATATAATCTCTTGAGTGTGTTTATTCTTCCACCGCATTTGTAAATGAGATCTTTAAAGTCATAATCAAATTTGGGTCCTGCTGTGGCTTTTAATAAACGACAAGTATCAGTTGAACCATAAACCAGTGCTGCGAATTGACAAACGATTATCGAGTTGAAAATGGCGTGGACTTCTTGTATCTTCTTATCAATGATGCCTTTGCCTTTATTTACAAATCTACTGGTTTTATAAGAAATACCTAGAACCGGAAGTATCATTCCTTGCGAAACTGAACTTGGCAAACCATTCACATGACATGCGCCTCGATTTGAAGTTGCGTATTGTACGCCCATTGAGACAAAAGCTCTAGGATCATGAGCTGGTACTTCCAAACCTTTGACTTGAATTGCGTAATCTGATGAATTCTTGCCTATCTCTTCCGCTGCTTTGCGAGTTCCCTCAGCTAATACTTTCCCAAAACCCTCTTTTTTAGCGATCAATTCAGTTAATTTGACGATAGCTTCAGCATTTCCCCATGTAAGGTCCAAGCCGCCAGTATCCTCCTTTGTAATTATTCCTTTTTCGTATAAGTCCATTGCGAATGATATTGTTCCACCTACTGAAATAGTATCTAGTCCATATCTATTACAAATATCATTGGCTTTACAAATGGATTCTAAATTATCATTTAAACAATTTGTACCCAACATTGCCAAAGTCTCGTATTCGGGAGCATGTCCCTTTATACCTTTGTATGGTCCTTCATCAACCTCTATCTCGCATCCACAAGCTATGCTACAGCCATAACACGCATATAATCGCTTTTTATATTTGTCTCTAAGTGAACTTCCTGCTAGACGATTTGTTAATATAAAAGGTTCAATACCTTTTTCATCAGCCCAATCGTGAACGGAAGCTCCCCAATTTTTAAAGGGTATATCACCAAGAACCCAGAACGCGTCTAGAAACGTCGCAGTGCCATATGATTTAAGTATATTAACCATAGGACTCATATTCATTTTACTATACAGACTTTTATTTGCTTTTTTAAGTAAATCTTTGTCAGCAATCTCTACTTTATTGGTGCCTCTACATGCGATTGCTTTAAGCTTTTTCGATCCCATTACTGCTCCCATTCCAGTTCTTCCAGCAGCTCTTCCCAAGTCATTTATAACTGCTGCCATTTTAACTTGTTTTTCACCAGCAGGTCCTATAGAAGCAGTTCTAATTTTATTATCACCCAATTCCTTTTGGATTTTAGCTTCTGTCTCAAAGGTATCTATACCCCAAAGTGAGCTTGCATTTTTTAATTCGACTTCTCCATCGTGAATCCATAAATATTTCGGGGCCTCAGCTATTCCCTCAATGATGACACCATCAAATCCCGAAAATTTCAACTCAGGTCCCCAAAAACCGCCACTACATGCCTCACCAAAAATATTTGTCAAAGGAGATTTAGCTGCTACCATATATCTTCCAGTACTTGGAGAGGGAGTTCCTACAAGTGGACCTGTGAAAAAACAAAGTTTATTTTGTTCTGACAAGGCATCAATTTCGGGTGGTACTTCATCGTATATGTATTTAATCCCAAAACCAGAACCTCCTATATAATCTCTAGCGAAGTCTAGATCTAAATCTTCAATTTTAATATCATCAGATGATAAATTTACTCTAATTATTTTGCCGATATAACCCGTTATATTTCCCAACAAGATCACCTTTCCACATATTCGGTCATATCAATTCTATTAGGATTTCTTTTAAATCCACCATCTTCTGCATTTGGATTGGGAAGTGGATTTTTTAAGGCATATAACCTTCTCAACACACGTCCAGCAATACCACTATCTGGGAGTAGACCACCTTCCTCCATTTTAGGAACTTCTTGAGGAATAACATTTCGAAGCCTATATTCTTTGATACCTAATCCGTTTTTTACTGCAGACATGATTTGAATGTTTTCGCTTACTCCTACTAAAGAACCACAAGCTGCCATTTTAGGAATTCCTGCGTTAATGACATCTTTTGACTCAGCTACACTATTCGGAGTTCCCTCGGATTCTGTGATTGCATCGAGACAAGCAACATCTATTGCTACAGGATCTCCTACAGATGCGAATATGCCGATATTTGGAACTATTGGAACATCGGTCCATGGTATACAATCACACCAAGGACTAACATCGATAGCCATATTGATAAAACCCACGTTCTCTTTACCTACTAAGTTCATAAATGCTTTTGCTGAATCGGAAATTCCTATTGCTGCGGTCTCTAATCCATCAAGAATTTCTAGACTCAAAAATACACCACATCCCATCGTTCCAAATAAATGAGCCGTACAACCAATACATTTTTCTTTTTCCCAGTGAACCCCATTTTCATCGATTTTTATTGCATCCATAGGACATATTGACATACATCTTTCAGCATTTGGACATTTAAGACCTAAACAAAGAATAGGATTATAAGAATAGGTATGTAAACCGTATTTTGGGTGCCTACCACCGTGTAGATTTAGTTTTCCACGTTGGGAAGCACAGCCCACCCCGATATTTTTTATTGCACCGCCAAACGTTCCCAAAGGATGACCCTTAAAATGGCTCAAGACAATAACCGCTGAAGCCATAGCAAATCCACTTGCAATATATTGTTCCTTTAAAAAGATTCCTTCGGGTAAATCTACTCGAATATCGTCCTGACCGAAACCATCTGCGATTACTATCGGACAACCACAACTCTCAGCTGTAAACCCATTTCTTGCAGCAGTCTTTAAATGATCAATTGGATTTGTTCGCCCTGCCCAAGGAGTATATGGCAGCGTGCATGTATCCGTTACAAATGGTATTCCTTTATATTGTTTTATCTTTTCTGCTATCACTCTGACATAAACTGGTCGCAAATATCCTGTATTATTATATTCTCCCATGTGTAGTTTAATGGCTACATATTCACCTTCGTTAAATAAATTCTGAAACTTTGCCGCGTCAAATAAAGCTGCAACTTTTGCTGCTAAGGAATGATTCATATGTTGTGCTCTAGCATCCATAAAATATACTGTTTTTTCCAATTTTTTGCCCTCATTAATAATTCCATCAAAATTATTTATTTTATTATTTAATTATAGTTAGATGTAAAATTGATTTAAAGTTTGTAGTTAAATAACCATAAATGGAATTTTAATTCTGTAAAAAGGAGAATTCAATTATTTTGCATATTCTTTTCTTTTCTGAACTGTCTCGAATATATTAACGCTATAGTTTGAATGATAATTCCAGGTATTATCATCCAATAAAGAGTGGGAATTCCTAAGAACCAATGAGCATGAATACGATGAGCATAATCATAAAATTTATCAAGACCCCAAATAACATAACATCCAAAATCTTCCATTACACCAAATGTCATCCAATCTCCAATTAAAAGAAGCAAATAAAGACTTGCTTCCTTTGAATATTCTTTTCCAAAGGGAACATAACCCTCTTCTCGACTCTGCGCATAGATAAACATAGTTAAGAAAGTTAATGGAATGATAAAAGTCTGCATCAGTCCCCAAAAACCATAGTGCCAATTGTCCCCCCCATAAACGATAAAAATATCTCCTGGATTCCATAATGGAGACTCCCAAATGCTGACTGAAACATAAATTGAACCATGAAAGAAAAATGTAATAGCGAAGCCAATGTGGCATTTGTAAAATATGATTATAGAAATACACCCCAACAATCCCATAAATAGAAAGGCAAATAACCAAGAATCCATTATAAAATCTCCTGATAGAAATTCGAATTTAAAGGAATATTAAATTTTTGATTTAGCAAATTATCTTTTTTCTAGCCTTGTATTATACTCTTTTTCTATCTCTTCAATAAATTTTAATATAGTTTCATCTTTAAAATCGTATTTATTTTTTAAGCTTCCCAATAAAGAGCGAATATGAATCAAACCTGATAATTCTTTATCACAAGTTCTACCAAAACGCGGAGCTCTACATTCATGGCACACATGAATAGCAAAATCTTGTAAGTTTGTTGGACTGATTTCTTTTAATTTAATAAAATTTGGCCCTACCTTTGAAGAACCACAAGGCGAACTCCGAATTATTTCAATTTTTTTTATCTTTTTTTCTTGTTCATCTAATTCACACACATATTTAGGACGACCAAAATAATGAGCAAATGTATCAATTTCAAATATTCCTGTATTTGGTTCAAGAGAACACATTGTTGGAAATGCGAGGACTTCCTGATTTATTTCATGAATTTGTTTAAAAAACCCAGCACCAAAACTTATCCCTAATAATGTGGGCTTCCCCAATTCTGCAAGTGCTATTACTTGATCAGGATGTCTTAAGTAAGATATGTAGAGATCACATTCAGGAATCTCTAATTTATAATCGTCTAAAATTTGAGAAGAAGAAATTTCTTCTACTTGTATCCATTCACAAGAAAATATCCGCTGAATGTTCTCAAAGGCACGTTCCCCGTATTTTCCATCGGTAACGATGCCTATTTTCATTTTATACTTCCTTTAAACTATTTAAAATATGTTTTGTTGAGTCATTGAGCTTATAGAATTTCCACTTAGATTGTAGGTATGTGCTAACGAGACCACTACCTTTCATAACCGAAAGATGGTGGGAAATTAAGTTAGGTTTTTTATTTAACTGTTCAATCAGTTCACAAACACAATGATCCCTTAAAAGTAGTAGAAAAGCAATTTTTAAGCGAATAGGGTGGGATAAAGCGTGAAATGCTGAACCTAACTCGTCCAAAACCTCTTCGGGCGGTATATCTTCTAACTCTTTCAACAATTCTAACCTTAATTCTTCTTTTGTTTTAGGATCAGTTGCACAGCATGGATGTTGGTTCATACTTAGATATTATCTTCAACTTATTTAAGTCATTGATTTTGAATTCAAAATTTTTTGAATTTAAATATACAAGTAAAAAACAAGAAAAAATTAATTAGAATCATGCATTACAAATTTAAATTCACAAATATCGTCCCCTTCTGAGATACGCTTTAATGGTATTATTTCACCATTAATACCAGCAGCCTCTAACCATCCTCTATGTCTGAAATTACAAGCACATTCATATTCCGATTCACCTTTTGATTTTTGTACCATTTGCCATATGAAGCACTTTTTAACGATGCCTAAGCCCTCTTTATCAGAATTTATGACAAATTTAAACTTCATTATTTTAGGAAAATAAGCATCCATTATAGTATTCATGAGTTTGAATATTTCCGGCATTGTTTTTATGTCTCCTTTGCTGATGTTTAGAGCATTCATAATGTGTCGGGCTTCGATTTTCCCCATAGCTAATAGAGTTTTTTGATTTAGCTCATTTGCTTTCTTAAAACCTAGTTCACTTTTACATTTTAAAAACCATTGAGCATCATGTTGTGCCCAACACATTTGTAAAATGAATTTTTGAGTATCTAAGGATAATTTATATTTTTCTTTAATTTTCTTTTTGGAAAAATTCTCATTATTTCTCTCAACTATTGAAGATCTTCCAATCATTATAAGAATCTCCTTTTCAATTTAATAATATTTACCCTATAAATCCTAATATTGATTTTCGATCGAAAACAACTTTTTTTTAGTTGTAGTTCTACAATATTTTATAATGTCAAATAATTTAACCTATGAATTGAAAGAATTTTTAAAAAGTGGAAAGCTTTCGAATTACGAAATAAAAGCATATTTAGCAATGTTAGAATTTAATGATTTAACTGCGAAAGAAATTAGCCAAAAGTCAAGAGTCCCTGCTGGTAGAATTTATGAAGTTTTAGAGGAACTAAAAATAAAGGGCTTGATCGAAATTCAAGAGTCGAGACCAAAAAAATATAGAAAAATCCATCCAAATAAAGCTTTATATAATCTTATTTCGCATTTTGCAGATGAGAATAGGAAAAGAATGACTTATTTAACCAATCAAGCCAAAAATTTGGAATCTCAATTAAAAAATTCTAAACTTTTTACCAAAGAAGACTCTTCGAGGATTTTTTGGTCGACAGCTTTTGGTTGGAAGTCTGTTTTCGATTTATACTTAAAAAAGTTCAGTGAAATGCAAGAAGAACTACTTATGACTGGTTTTATAGATAATAATACAATAAAAATTCTACATTTTGCTAAGCCTTTCTATTTAGGTATTAAAAGGTTAATAGATCGAGGTATTTCTGTGAAATATCTTTGGTGCTTTGACCATGATCAAAGAGCTATCTCAGAAGACCTTAAAATAAAAAATGAGACACTTTATGATAAATTAATGAAAAGGTTTAAAGAATTATACGATTTTACTCCAAATCCAAATCTAGAAGTAAAGTTTATACATAATAGGATCCCAACTTATTTTGATATTCTAGATAAGAGAAGAATAATAATAAAACTCCAAGATCCATTACAACCACATAGAATTTTCTCCGCGTTAAATGTGTTAGACCCAAATCTGGCAAGGGAGTTAAGAAATAAATTCTTTGAAATTTGGCTTTTTGTAGCTAATGAAGGAAATATCTCTTTATAAAAACTTAAATCAAAAATTGGGAGAAGAAACAGAAACAAAACCTCGAAATTAATTAAAATTGATTCAAATAATAATTGAATTATTTATATTTTTTCTTAAGCTGATATTATTTTAATACCTGTGATTAACGAAAGAATTACATCATAGTATATACATTATGATCGAGTGCAAAAATTAAAAAAAGAAAGAAATCATATTTCTTTTTACCTTTTAAAAACATAAAAATTTAAAATAAAAAAGAAGGTAAAAAAATGGCAATTGAGGATATTCAGACATTTGTTTTTGGAATAATAATTATGGTTCTTGTGATAGTAGGGATAATCATTGGCGTGGCAGTAGTTGAAAATCCGACACTAATGGAGATATTGGATAATCTTGCTGCAGTTATTTATATTAATGCTGGACTTGTGCTCTTATTGGGTGGTGTATGGAAAAGCAAGACCTTAATAACCGTTGGATTTATTTTAACGTTATGTGCATCAGGAATCCTTATACCAGGCTTTACATTCTCGATTTTCTATGCACCATATGATACTGCTAGCGTAATCGGTGCTATTATTTTGCTTTGTTTTGTAGGTACTGGTTTAGTCCTTGCAATCATATCCTTTGTTAATGTCCAAAAAGAATAATCCTTTCTCTCTTTTTTTTTGTAATGCTTGTTAAAAACCATAAGATAATTTTTCTGAACTATATTCTTTTAGAAGCTTTGAATAATCAACGATAAACTAATTGAAATAGTATTAATGTAATTTATTACAAATAGATCAAATTCGTTATTTAAAATTGATAAAAATAAACTAAAGAACTAATAATATCCTCCTCCACTCAAAGGTGGAACAAGATAAAACTCATCCCCCTCATTTAACTCTAAATCTAAGTCCTTTTCTAAATCAAGATCCTTATAATTTCTCAAAAAATGTATCATTTTAAATTTTTTCTGACTTTTATCAAGAAAACTTTCTGGAAATGAGCCCGAATATCCTTCATATAAATAGTTTAAGAATGATTGAATGTTCATTCCCTTATCTATTTCCAATATTATTTGCTTTTTTCCAATACGCTCTCCTATTAACCCCATAAGATGAACTTTAATTTGAATTTTGTTACGATCCGATTTTTCTTCTTTTACCATAAATTAACAACCAGTTTTTTTTAAAAAACTCTCTAAACAATATTATTATGTGTTAAATTCAAAAATAAATTGATTATTTATGAAATCCAAATCATTAGTTTCTATTGTAAAAGGGCAAGATCCAATAATAATTACTCAAAAAGCTATAAATCTATTGAGAGGAATTAATAAATTTATTAAAAAGAGTGATAAAGTAGTAATAAAACCTAATTTAGTAGTTCCTCTACCAAACGAAACTGGAGTTACAACCTCTCCCTTAGTTGTAAAAGCTATAATTGAGCTACTTAAGAAAAATGGAAATGAAAAAATAACTGTAGGAGATTCGCCTTTCTTTCCATTTAATGCAAGGGATTGTTTTGAAAGAACAAGAATGAGGGAAATTATTGAGGATAATAATGTAGATATCGCATATTTTGACGAAGAAGAATATATTTCATTAGATAATCCACAAGGGAAATTACTTAAAAAGATCAATCTTCCCAAAAGCATTGTTGATTGTGATGCTATCATATCAGTTGCTAAAATGAAATGTCATTCTCAAACTCTAGTATCACTATCTATAAAAAATCAGATTGGAATTCTCTCTCCTAACGATAAACAGATTTTTCATCGAGATGATCTTCATCAAAAGATAATAGATTTTTTTATTGCATTAAGAAGTAAATTAAAATTGGCAGTAATGGATGCAATTATTGCTTTAGAGGGTCAAGGACCAACATATGGAAATCCTGTAGATCTAAACCTTGTTTTGGCAAGTCAAGATTTTTTAGCATTGGATTCGGTTTGTTGTGAAATTATGGATATAGAAATGAATTCAATAGCCCATCTTCGTCTTGCAGTTCAAGAAGATCTTGGAAAATATAATTCAAATAATATTGAAATTCATGGAGAAAAAATTGATGAAGTTAAACACCCATTTGTAAAGGCTTCTCAGGAATTAATAGGTGTTTATCCAAATGTCCATGTCTATGTAGGTGGAGCATGTAAAATAGGCTGTTTTGCTTGGGGTAGAGTTGCAATTGATTCCTTAGTTAAAAAGGAAGAATTAGATAAATATGGTGATATTTCAATAATTATGGGTGTTGATCCAAGTGTTCCTGAAAAACTAATTGGAACGGTTTTTGTTATTGGAGATTGTGCTAAAAAATATCAAGATAAAGGAATTTTTATACCTGGGTGTCCTCCCTTTATGACCTATAAAGAGGTTAGAGATAATTTAATGAAAAAATAAAGATAATCAAACATTTCTAATTATTATTCTATTTTTGTTTCAATATCCGGAGAAATGGATTTCATTTTATATCTTTTAGGAAGGTCTGCAATATGTTTAGGACCTTCTTCCATTGCAATTTTAAAACCAACGCCAGCTCTTTCTTCAATTCGATGAAATGGTGTTTCTCCAATAGCTTCTTGAATGATCTCGGTTATGAAGTAGATTGGTATTTTAGATTCAAGTGTAACTTTTGCTAATGAGAGTATTAAAAAACATCCTCCACAATAAACTACTAGACCTTCAGCTCCTGATTCTTCTGCTTCTTTCAATCTAACTTGGGCGTCCATTACTATATCCATTATATCTTGTTTTCTTGCAAATGAAGCAATCCCACAGCATAATGCGTTTTGTTTATTATGTTTCATCTCCACAATTTCTACGCCACAAGTTTGTAAAATTTTACGACTAAGATCAAAATAATGTGTTCCAAATGGTTTCGCATGACAATTATCATGTAATGTAAGTTTTTTGTTTACTTTATTCCTGATTTTTATGTTTCCATTCTCTATCCTTTCTGAAAGAAAATCCAATAAGCCAGTAGCTTCGAAATCATATTTAACATTAAATTTATCTGGATATATTTTAAGGATGGTATCATAGCACCCTAAGCATGGAAATAATATTTTTTTAACTCCTATTTCTTTAAATTGTTTTTCCAGTCTCTTTGCAGTTTGTTCAGCTGTATCAAAAACGCCTAATCTATAAAAAGGTTCTGCACAACAAAGTTCATCCGTCATCATAATGTTCTGGTCTTCAAAAAGTTTCGATTTAAAAAGAAAAAAAGCCCCACCACACATAGAGCATCCAGGATATAGAAATTCTTCACACTTAGTTAATTCAGACCAAGATGTATAGAGTTGTTTTTCATCTTCAGGAACTCTCTCTTTTAAAATTGACCATAAATTTGGTTTTGGTTGAAGGGGAGTGAGTATAAATCTAGAAATGTTTGCTAACCCTTTCTCTTTATATTTCTCATACCATCTATAAAGAATCAATTCATAAGGATTGCAATTATTAGGACAAATTAGATTACACGTCATGCAGCTAGTACATTTTTTAATAATATGTTTGGCCTTTTCACCCTCAATTAATTTTCTCATTTCTTCTTTTGCTTCTTCTAAAGGCAATTCTAATACTGGACATTTGTGTAAACAGAGACCACATAAATCGCATTGCTCTTTTTTAAAAAAATAATATTTGTTTTCAACCATTATTAATCTCCAAATTAACTAAAATAACCCTTAGTTATTTCAAAAACCCGATAACCAAGTTCTGGTAACTTTTTTAGAATAAGCATTTCCGTTTTTGGGTTTTTAGAATAACACGTAATAAAATAAGTATCATCTTTAAATGAAAATTTTTGAAAATAAGCCTTTCCATTTTCTAGCTCAATATCAGTCCAAAAATCTATAACATCTGTAATCCTTTTTGAGGAATCATCTTTTATTGAATCTTCAACCCAACTATTTAAGAATTGTTTAAGAGCAGATTGAGCGATCTGGAGATTTTCTTCATTACTACTATGTTTTTCTAAAATGAGGAGATTTTCTTCAAGAAGTATTATTGAAGAGGAAAATGTCGCTCTTGCAAATTCTTTTAATAATTTTTTGAAAAGATCTTTTATTACAGTGATTTGTTTCAGTCCTTGTGAGAAACTATTAATTATTGACCAATAATCATAAATAGAAGTCTCAAAAAATGTAACGTTTTTCAAGCTACCAAATTTATTCTTAATCTCTTCAGCTCTTTGTTGAATCTCTGGAAGCTCTCTTTTATCTGGGTCCATTTTATGAATTAATATGAAAACACGAGAAGTGTCTATTGATTTAATTTCTGATACTTTCATTAATTGTTGAAAATATTCAAAGGATTCATCAATATTATCGCCTTGAACATCCACGAAATAATATATTATATCATTATCCGTGAGGAATTTATGCGATTTTTTAATATATTCATCCCGATATATTTTTTGTCCTCCATAATCCCAAATTTGAAATTTATATCCGAGAATATTCAATGAATTCCTCTGCGCACCTGTTGTAGGCTTTAAATTATAAAGAGATCCAAACTTCTTTTGTAATACACTTAAAAATGTTGATTTTCCAGATTCTTCCATACCTAAAAAAGCAATTCTTTTTGCTAATTTATCATCTAATTCTTCCAATTTAATATTTTACTCCAGCTAGTCAATTAACTAAAAATATTGAGTTTTATCAGTATTTATCTCATATTAAAAAATTTTAGGTACAATATTGAATTCATTTTAATAATTTTTATTGAAAATTATGATTATCCTTTTGAAAAAAGAAAAAAGAAATTCAATTATGATGTTAAATTTTTTATGACTTCTTCTGTTTGTTCAATTGACATAACTTGTTTTACTTCATAAAAAGCAAATGGAACATATTTTTGGGTTGCATTAGTAACTTCAACTTCAGTTCCTTCCATAATACTATATCCTTTTGTTTCACCAACAAATAATCCCCAATCCTTGGTTAGACCTTGTTTAATTTGTTCCTTTATCATGGACAAAAGAAAATTCCACCCCGTTCCTCGATCTTTACGACCAGTTGGTATTCTTCTTTGGTCGATTTCCCAAAGAATTAGATATTTTGGCATAAATTGACACCTAATCTAATCTATTACATTATTATTGAAAAGAGTAAAATTGTATTTTTTTAAAATTAGTATTAATAATTTTATTAATTTTTTAAATATCATTCTAAAATTAGGTTAAATAAAAATGAAAGCTGCTTTTTTTCAAGGTCCAAATCAAAAACCATTATTTAAGATTGAAGATGTAGAAATACCAAAACCTAGCGTAAATGAAGTTTTGGTTAGAAATTATGCCTCAGCATTATGTGGAACGGATTTACATATTATTGACGGTTCCTTACTAAGAAACATCAAAGGAGAATGGCTGGCATATAAAGATTTGCCTATTGTAATAGGGCATGAAGCTTCAGGAATTGTTGAAGAAGTAGGAAAAAACGTTAAAAGGTTGAAGAAAGGAGATCATGTATTCACAGCTCCTAATATATTCTGCGGTTACTGTTCTCATTGTATTCGTGGAAAAACAAATTTATGTAATAATCGCAAAGTTATTGGGCTTCACTACCCTGGTTTCCACTCAGAATTCTTTGTTTGTGATGAAAAATCACTTTATTTGCTACCTGAAAATATTGATTTTGATACTGGATGTTTAATAGGTGATACTTTAGGAACTGCATATCATGCTATTAAGCAAATAAATATTCAACCAGGTGATATCGTTTCTGTTTGGGGGCTTGGACCTATTGGTACGACTGTGGCACAAATGGCAAAGATTGCTGGAGCTTCTAAAATTATCGCAATTGATGTAATGAATGAACGAATTCAATTAGCTAAAGATTTAGGAATGGATGTTTGTATTCATGCGGATGAAGCAAGAGATAAAATTATGGATTTAACAATGAATGAAGGTGTAGATGTAAGTATAGAAGTGACAGGTATAAATATTGTTTTAGAAAATGCGTTTAATACTACCCGTAAAGGTGGAAAGGTCCTAGTTGTTGGGATACATTCAAAAAAGTTAAATTTGTATACTCTAGCTTTGAGTTATCGGGAAATTTCTATGATAGGGACATTTTCCCATACTTTTAACGAATCCGAACATATTATAAATTTAATTAGCTCAAATAAGATTAATTTAAAATCGTTAATTAGCCATAAATTTCCCCTAGAAGAAATAAATGAAGCTTATAAATTATTTATTGCGAAAAAAACGAATAAAGTTATCCTAAATCCCCACTAGAACTTCTTGAAAAAATATTTAGACTTCCACCAGCTGTCATGTAAGCCTTCATAAACACGTCAAATATATGTTTTAATGGAAGATCTGCAAATGTTCCCCTATCACTTATATATTCAATATGTTTTTTACCATCTAAAGTGGTTTTTGGAAGCATACCATCATTAATTCCATCGAATTCGACAGTTTTGTGACCAAATTTCTGACATAGCTCTATATTAAAAGCGGGCGTAGCTTTAATCCATTTATTATTAAGATACAGCTCTGTGTAACCATGAAAAATAAACAAGTCTGTTCCCATTTCGTTTTTCAATTTTGGCGTTATTTGATGATTTCTAATATCTGCAAAATGTAGTCGTGATGGGATATTAACGGCTCTCGCTAATGTTGCAAGAACAACGGCCTTAGGAACACACCAAGCTCTTCCTTTTCGAATTATATTAGAAGCTTTGTAGCTTTTTTTCATAAACGAGAGAGAGTAAGGATCGTAAGGGATCTTATCCCGAGTCCAATAGAATATACTCTTTGCTTTTTCTATTGGATCAGACATATCCCTTGTGAGTTCATATGCAATATCAGAAATTAATTCAGAATCTGTATCAATAAAATAAGTCTGTTTAAGATATTTCTCGTCTATTTTAGATTCCAATTTTAATACTACTCACAATTTGTCTATCCAACAGAGAAATTTTTAGTTATAATTATTTCTGAATAACTGGATTTTATTAAATTAGAAAACAAACCTTTAAATTTTAGACGATTAAAATAATAACTGGAAAATTATTTTAACGGAGGTTAGATAATTTGAGTCAATGGGACCAAATAGTAACAGAAGAAGATGAAGGGTTTCATAAAAAAGATATAATGGAGTGGTATTATATCGCTGGGATTTTTAATGATACTAGTCCTGAATTTGAAGATTGGGTATTCGTAAATACGTTTCTGGTCACTCAAGGAATTCGTGAATTTAATAGTATGTGGCTTTTCCCTACACATGAAAATAAGGTTTTTGATATAGGTTATATGAGTTTAAAACCACGATCAATAAAAGTGAGTAAAAAACAAGTTGATACCACTTATAAAAATAATTTCTTTAAAGGATTCTATCCAAATTATCATCTATACTTCGAGGGAATAGATAATAAATATATTTTTGATTTAAAGTTTAAGGCAGATGCTGAAATAAAATGGGTTACCAAAAAGGGATCAAATGAGAAAGTAATACGAGCTGACAGAAGTTCATATTTGTATGATTATTTTATTCCCCGCATCTTACATGAAGGGACATTAACAATTGATGGAAAAGAATGGCCAGTTCGAGCCGATGGTTATTATGAGCATGTACGCGGATTTGTAGACCCAACTGAAACGAAAGGCTGGTTATGGATTGGTACTCCAAGAGCGGAAGGAAAAGGAAAAAGTAAGAAACTTACCATTAATATCGGTACTGCTTTTAATCTAGACAATACACCACAAAATCAAATGATATATTTCACTGAAAATGGAAAAGATTATGGTAGTTTCGAAAAATATGATATTAAAATTCTTGAAATAGAAAAATTTGAGGGTGCAGATTACCCTAATAAGTTACAAATAACTTCTGAAGAAGGAAGTGATAAGATGGATATTATATTTACAAGGTTACCGAGCACCCATAAAGTTAGTGGAGGAAGGGAGAATGCTATGATTCAAGCAATTTTTATAACTGGTCCTTGTGTTTGTAAGGGATATCTGCAATGGAATAATAAAAAATATGATGTCAATAGCATTAGTATCGGAAGTTCCATGTATTTAACACAAATTGGGAAATAATTTAATATGAAATAATTTTAATCTGATTACTATTTCTTATTTTTTAAATTTTTTAAAAGATCTATTGCTTCCTGTAAATCTGGTTCAAATTCTAAACTTTTTTCTAGGTATTTTATTGCTTTCTGAACATTGCCTATTTTTTCATACGCTTCTCCAATTGTGCACCATGCATATCCATATTCGGGGTCTAATTCAACTGCTTTTTTTGAAAATTCAATCGCTTTATCAAAGTCTCCAAGCTTAAAGTAAGCGTCTCCAACCTCATTCCAAGCTTCTGCGTCTTGAGGGCAGATTTTGATGACCTCTTTATAACATTCTAATGCTTTCTGGTATCCCCCTAACTCATAGTAACTATTTCCCATCGCATACCAGCCATCATTATCTTGAGGATCAATTTCCAATACTTTTTTGTAACATTCAATAGCTTTTTGATGTTTATTTAAATATTCATAGCTTGTTCCCATATTATGCCATGCATCTACAAAATCGGGATCAATCTCTAACGCTTTTTTGGTACACTCAATTGCTTTTTGGTGTTCTTGTAACTCATTATAGGCAATCCCCATGATAAGCCAAGCAAGCTTGAATTGGGGATTAATTTCAGTTGCTTTTTGGGAACACTCAAGTACTTTCTGATAATTCTCTAGTTCTTTATAAGTTACTGCTAAATTTGTCCATGCTATAAAATCTTGGGGGTCAATTAATATAACCTTATTATAACATTCAATAGCTTTTTCAAAATTGCCTAAGGCTTCGTAATTATTTCCCATATCAACCCAAGCATGGATAAATTCGGGCTCTAGTTTAACTGCTTTTTCAAAGCAATAAATTGCCTTTTGATAATTTTCTGATTTTTCATAATCCAATCCAGCGTTCCACCAAAGATGAGAAGTTTTCATATCCTCCAAAGGTTTTTCCCCTTTTAATACCGAACGTATAAATTCTTTCGTCCCTTCTCCTCCAACACCTCTTAGCTTTTTTATTTTTTCAAGTTGAGCTTCTATAATCTTTTCATCTTCTTCTGACATTTTAGTTCAGCTAAAGTATTTAATTTAAAAGCTGAAAATTTATTTAAAAATATTTTAATTTTAAAAAAATTGAAAAAAAAAAAATTGCGATAAAAAAGAACCACATTATATTATTTCTAGAAATCCAATTAGAATTAATACTGATCCAATTATAATTCCACCAATTCCAATTTTGCTATGGTTTGAAACTGCTACTATTCCCATAACTACTACTGCACCGCCCCCGCCTAACCATATATATTCCGCAAATGCAACCGGTAGAGGTATAACTAAAAGGACCGTACCAATTATGCATGAAAGTAACCCAACTGTATCATAACTTTCCCAAGGCATATATTTCTCTCCAAAATTTTTTAAAATATTATAATAATTTGTTTTTATATTTTTTATTTTAACTTAATACAATTATATCTTACACCTTTAAATTCGAAGAAAAAGAAAAAAAATTATTTCATAAATATTTTTTCAATAAATTTACCAATTTTTGAAAATACATTCAAATTTCCTGAAAAAGATTCTAATTCTTCCTGAAAAAAATCTTCAACTTCTTCAATTAATTGTTTTAATTTATTTTGCAGAGTTATTAGTTTTTCCTCAGTGATTAAAGCAATACTCATAAATCTTCCATGCTCAAGAAGTATTGTCATTTCCTCTTGTTCAACTATTTTTACTTTTGTTCTATTTAAAGTAAGTTCCTGTATTAACATGGAAATTCCCGTTAGACTTCCTGAAACCAATTGTGGTTCCATTCTACGTTCTGCTTTAAACGACTGATCAAAAATACAGATTCCCCCTGGAATGAAAAAATATATATGATGAATTCTATCAAACCAGCTTATTTCAGATTCTGCTTGTGTATCATGATCTTTCATCTCTTTAATATTTACTGAGGAACTTATTTCGATTGGACAAGGGGGTGCTGTAATTCCTACACTACTTTCAGAGATATTAGGTTTTTCAATAAGATTCAATGCTGAGGTAAGTATTGCTTTTTCATTTTTAACCAAATTTAGATACTTTAATATTTCCTCTCTTTTCTGTTTATAACCCGCTGTATTAAAAATATCTAGTGCGGTATTGAGATAATTTGTGGCTATACCTAAAAACTGATTTTTCTTAGTATGATCAATTTCATTATCTGCCTGTATTAGATGCCACATTCCATCAAAGAAAGTGGAGGTTGCTAGGGCCCATTGTGAATCTTGTTCAAAGCCTCCTAAATGATAATTTTTTGAGGATTCCCTTAAATGCATTTTTATTTGTTTATAAAAATTAATTTTATCATCTAATTTATTGGTTTTGTCAAATAAACTTCCGCATTCAAGAGCTAAACAATAATATGAATTACCTAATGATAATTTTTTCATTTTGGAATTATTGAAGAGATTACCTGCTTTTTCAAATAATTCTGATGCAACTGAAAAAAGAGATGATCTTTGTTCTACATCGGCCCTCTCCATATTTTGCCAAGCTTTACACAAATAGAATATTGCAGTTAATTCATTTTTTTCTCTTTTTATTGTAAAAGTCTGACATAAATTTTCAAAAAGTGAACTTGCTTTATTATATAATTCTGCTGCAAGTATGTGGTTTCCTTTTTTACTCTCTAATCTTGCTGTTTCTAATTGATAACGGGCTGTACTGTACATTTCCCGAATTTTTGCGACTTTAATTAATCTGGATATTCTATATTCATCTTCTGGAGATAATCCATTTTCTAAATATGTTTTTAAAATTTCTCCTACTTCTCGAAAATCTTCTTGAGCTGTTAGAAATATGTTTGAGGCTTCTAAATGTCTATTTTCTTTACTCAATTTTTCTGCTTTTTGCAACACTGCCCATGCAGAATAAAAAGGAGCTTCAAATTTATATTCCTTGATTTGATCTAAAATAATGCTTGCTTTTTCATAATTCACTTCTGCATTTTCATGGTCTTCATTTGTATGATAAGACTTAGCAATCTCAATTAGATTCCAAGCTCTTACATAATTTTTTAATATAACAGTTTCTTTAATTAATTCCGTATAGGTAAGTGTTTTTATTGCACTATCAAATGAATCAAGAGCTTTCTGATAATCTTCCGCTGCATAAAGATAGTTTCCCAACCTATCCTCAATTCTAGCAAGGTTTATGTATCCCGATCCTACTAAATTATAATAACCTTTATTTTTACAATACTCAATCGCATCTTTGTATGCTGAGCTAGACTCTTCTAATATTTTATCTTTATTAGTTAATCTTCCAATTTCATAATAAGAATCACCAATTAAGAAAATATTTTCTATGTGAAAAAGGGCAACTATCATTTTTTTACTTTCAGTCAAAAGATCTATCGTTGTCTCATAATAATTGACTTTTTCGGATATTTTTGGTACATTTTTAGCTAATATTAGTCCCGCTCTAGATACACAAAATAAATATCCTTGATAATGAAAAAAAGTGTTATTTATTTTTTTAGTATCAAATTCAGATATCTGATTGAAGATTTCAGCAGCTATTTGTAAATATTCCTCTCTCTCTCTCTTTTCTTTTGATAAATCTCCCAATATTGAATTTACCGTGCATAATTCACAATTATATAGTAGATGAAATATTTTATAACTCGGATCCTTCATTACTGGTATTTCTTCTTTTAATATTCCTAATAATTCTTGAATTTTTTTTGCCAAACCGATACGTTGTGTTTCTGGACTTGAACGATTAAGAGCACCAACTAAAAAAACACCTGCTGAATAAAAAATATTATGTGCACCCATTGCGCTAGGAAATAATAGAGACGCTGACCTAACACAGAGGTTTACATCTTCCAAAATATATTGAAATTCCCTCGCTGACTGACCTTTATCTCTCATAAATATTGCAGAAGTAAATCTCGTGTAATAAAACAACACTAATGGTGAATGAGCCCTTATTTTTGGTAATAATTCTTCTCCCTTCGTAATCCATGCTTGAGCTTTTTTTAAGTATTTTATTTGTTCAGATTGATTATTTGCATAATAAGTTGCATAAGATGCATGAGTCCAAGAATAAAATGCATAAGCGTAAAATAAACATAGTGTTTTTATTGAATTTTCATAAATATTGATGAATTCTTCAAATCGATCTATATTTCTTTCTAAAAAATACTTTAGATCTATATTTTCAGCTGGTAAAAAATGCGTAATCCAATTGGAAAATTCATGTATGCTTTTTAAATAGGAATATAAATAAATTTCAGGAAAATCTTGCTGTTTTTTTATTTGATCCCATATTTCTCTTATTAATATTTCCGATTCTGACACTAAATCTTTTACATCGGCGACCTCATCAATTCTAATGAGTTTTTCACTTATAAACAAACTTAAAGATTTGCTTTCCAAAATTTTCATTTTTAATGAATCTGATAAATTTCCACTATCTATTGATATTTCTTTCGCTTTTTTGAAATATTTCTTTGCAGTTTCCAATAATTTTTCTTCTTTTCCAACGAAAGTTCCAGATATATATTTCAATAGATCAATAAAACCTAAAGATGCATTTATTTTTTGTTCATTATATAATTTTTTAAATGTTTCATGTGCGTTGGAAAAATTTAAAATCGATTGTTGAAGATATTCCAAGATCTTTTCCTTGTTATCTTCAAAATCCGCAGCTATTTGATAAATAACTCCCAATTTGTAATGTATATCACATTCAATTTTTTCCAATTTATTTTCTACACTAATTTCCCATGCTTCTTTTAAAAGATTTATGGCGTTATCCCATTTATATTTGTGTTCTTCTTCTTCTGCTTTTTGAATTATTCCATTGATTTGTTTTAGAATTTCTTCTTGTGATAAATCTGCCATTTAATAATTTTCCCCGTTTATGTATCACGAATATATTATTATGTTTTTTTTAAAAAGATTGGTTTTGAATGATAATAACTAATACTTGTTAATCTGAAAAAAATTTATCCATTAATTAAATTATTATAATGACCAAAAAGTTAATTTTTAGATAAAATTTATGAAATTTGGTTGAAGCTTATGTCACAAAAAGCAAAAATACTTAAAAAACATGAAATTACTCTCGACGATGAAGGAGAACATAAAAATGATTTATTAGAATGGCATTATTTAAATGGTTTTATTGAAAAAAATTCTAATAATCCATACTCGGGCTGGAAATTCATCACAAATTTTACAAAAGCTCGAGGTTTTTTTGATAATGTAATGTTCTTATTATTTCCACCTGAAAAAGATCCTATTGATCGCTCAAAATATTCTATGAAATACCGATCTATGAAATTTGCTAAAGGCAAATTAGAAGGAAGGGTCCAAAACGATGTGATTAAAGGTCGTTACCCAAATTATGAAATTTATATTGAAAAAACACAAGAGGACAAAATCAGTAGTTTAGACGTAAAAATTTTCCCTTTAATAAAAACAAAATGGGCTTTCGTTGAAAAGGGAGGAAAAGCTATTGCAGATCAAAGTAATTTGGCACAATATGCATTTTTAAAAACTGGAATTGAAGGACAACTAACCGTTGATGATGTTGTTGCTCCAATAAAAGCTGTTGGATATTATGAACATGTATGGGCAACAATAAATCCGAAAGCGTTTAAAGGCTGGATGTGGTATTGTATCCCTAATGCTTCAAAAACAACACCCAAGCTATCAATTAATATAGCTATTGGTCTAAGACCTGATGACTCTTTGACCACGAGATTTGTTCATTATACTTTTGACGGAGAAAATTTTTACGCTTTTGATGATTATGATGTGGATATACTAGAAACAGCGGTTCATGATAATATGGAATATGGAACAAGGATCAAAGTCACCCAAAAACTTCCAAATAGTGAACTTAATATTACTATTACAAGAGATAAACATCCAAGTACAAGAACTCATCAAGGAGGTTTTGCGGTTTTAAGATTTATTACAGGTGGAGCTTGGGTAAAGGGTTATATAATCCATGATAATAAAAAATATGAGATTGATGGAGATAGTATTGGTAGTTCATTTTTATTATCTTCCTCTAAATAAAATAAATAATGTATTATAAACTAATAAGTGATGAAAAATGCCAAAAATTCTTGTCAAAGATGTAAAGATTTATTATGAAACTTTAGGAGAAGGTGAACCAATCTGTTTAATTATGGGGTGGGGTGGAAGCAGTGTTATGTGGTACCGGCAACGAGAAATGCTTGCAAAATCATATAAAGTAATTTTAATAGATAATCGTGGCACGGGAAGAAGTGCAAAACCAAAATACCCATATAAAATGGAAATGTTTATTGACGATATTAAAGGAGTATTAGATCATCTAAATATTTCTAAATTACATCTTATGGGATGTTCAATGGGGGGAATGATTTCTCAACAATTTGCTCTAACTTATCCAGAAATGCTTAGCTCACTTATTCTATGCTGCACATCTGCTAATGTGAAGATGCCAGGAGTTCGAAATGAAGATCCTGAAAAATTATTTCTAATGACGAGTGTTACTCCTGAAAATTTAAAGGAGATGTTCTCCTTAATATTTACAAAAAAATACATTGACTGGTTGTTTTCAGAAGAAGGAAGAGATGAATTTAATAACTTAATTGGTGAAATGGCTAAATATCCACCTACAATTAAAGGAATGAAAAATCAATTTAGTGCAATACAAGACCATGATGTTGTAAATCGTTTAGGAGAAATTAAAATTCCTACTTTGATATTGGTGGGTAAGAACGATGTTTTATTACCTCCTAGAAATTCTAAAATTATTCATAAAAACATAGCTAATTCAGAACTGCAGATCCTTGAAGGTGGACATATGTTTTGGATTGAAGCAGAAAAAGAATTCAATAAAGCTGTTATAGATTTTCTTAGTAAGCACAAAATAAATTGATGAAAAAATAAAAAAAAGAAATTAATTTACTTGTCTCTCTTTACCTTCCCAATATTTTGCTCTTAAATCCTTTTTTAATATTTTCCCTTGTGCGCTTTTTGGTAATGATCTTTTAAATACAACGCTTTTTGGTGCTTCATATCTTGCTATATTATCCTTACAAAATGCAATAATCTCCTCTTCAGTAACATCCACTCCTTTTTTATAACCTTTTTTAAGGCTAACAATCGCATGGACTGCCTCTCCCCAACGTTCATCAGGAATACCAATTACTGCACATTCTAAAACTGCCGGGTGTTTATAAATGCATTCTTCAACCGCTATAGAATATACATTCTCTCCTCCGGTAATTATCATGTCCTTTTTTCTATCAATGATGTAAAGATATCCATCTTTATCCATTCGTCCCAAATCACCAGTATATAACCAATCATCTTTAATTGTTTCTGCTGTTTTTTCTGGCTTTTTCCAATATCCTATCATCATTCCGGAACCTTTTGCTATAATCTCGCCAATTTCTCCAATTTCTACATCTTCTCCCTTCTCATCAACTAATCTTACATCAGTTCCGACTTCAGGGCGACCCGTGGAAGTTAATTGATATTCATTTCCAGGTTTCATCGCTTCTAGATGGTCTAATGGAAGCATTACTGAAATTGTTGGATATTCTGTTTGTCCGAAAGCTTGAAAGAAACAGGCATTATAAAAAGTCTCCATTGCCTTTTTCAATACTGTTGGTGGCATTGGACTTGCTGCATAATAAATTTGAATAATGTTTTCTATATGCTCTTTCCTTAAGTCTTCTTGTTGTAATAATAGGTTTAACATCGTGGGGACTAGTCCAAAACAATTTATTTTTTCATCAATCAAAGTTTGAAGAAATTCTCTTATTACAAAAGAATCCATAAGAATAGTTGGAGCTGGTGCCACAACTCCAGATGTTGTTCCCCAAGCACCCATAATATGAAAAAGTGGTGTGGCTATTAAATTTCTCAATCCTCCCCATTTAATTATTTTTGGAGTCCCCCAAAAAGATGATGCATAAACACGGACTACATTATTTATAATGGCATAATGAGAAAGCATTACCCCTTTTGGCAATCCAGTCGTACCTCCAGTATATATCATAAAAGACATATCCATATCTTTGATAGGTTCTGAGGGAATTGGCTCCTCTTTTGAAAACTTCGTGGCTAAATCCTCATAATCCATATATTCGGATGGCACACCTGTTCCATTTTGATCATACATCACAATATTTTTTATTTTTGGACATTGTTCCTTAATGGCAGGCATGTTGTAAAGTAAATCATTTGACATTATCAAAGTTTCAGCTTCACAATCATTCAGAATATAGACGATATCATTTTTAGATGCCATATAATTGATAGGTGTTGCGCAGGCAACTTTAGTTATACCAAAAAAAGAATTCATAACACCATCAGAATTGTGTGCTAGTAATGCAACTCGATCTCCTTTCTTGATATTGGCAATTTCTTTTAATCCATTAGCAATTGAATTTGCCCTTTCGTTTACCTGTAGCCAATTAAAGCGTTTATTTTTAAAAACTATCGCTTCCAAATCTTTAGTATGTACGAATCTAGCATTTTTTTCACAATAATCTCCAATTTTCATTTTAAATCACTATCTTAAAAATAAAAATCCACTAATAATGATAATTTTTATCTAAAAATCCTTAGGAATTTAAAATTTTCTAAAAAAAGAATAAAATTTTAGCAATCAAAGAGTAATTGAGTGTTCATTCTTGGTTATTATTTTCAAAATGACTAATTATAGGTTCAAGTTATGGGCTTAACCGCACCACGCACCATGAATAAGAATATTATATCAACGAAACATATCCAGATTAACCAAAATGCGGTTACTTGAGGAGGCATCGGAAAGGCTGCGTAAGGTAAGGCAAAGAAAATAACCAATGCCACCAGACCAATACCAATTGTAATTCCTATACTAAAAATACCCACTAAAATCAATCCAATACGATATTTTTGCTCTAACCGTTCCGATGAGCTATCTTTGAAACTTCCAATGGCTAATAACAAATATGCAAACATTCCTAAACAGAATATAACTTCAAATACTAAGTAAGAAATCCAAGGGTAGCTGGTAGGTTGTGTTGTTAAAAATAAGATTGCATTTATTGCAATCAAAGATAAAATCGTAATAAAAATTACCCAACCAATAAATTGAAGAGATCTAATGTGCTTAAAGTGAATTTCGAAAACCAAAAGATATACAGCAAAATAAGTACATCCAATTAAAGCGAAGAACATTGAATATAGAAATGGGTTCAAATAAAAGTAATAATTAGAAGGTGCAGTAAGTTCAGATATAAATAAACAAATAATTCCAAAGATCAAGGTTAAAAATATAATCGTAATAAGGATAATCCATTTATGAGGGAAGAAATCTCCCCATTTAACATTTAATATTAATATAATTAGGCTTAATACTGCTATCGATGTGATATAAATCAAGAATAAACCAAAATCCAAACTAAAACACCTTTTTTAACATCTTTTTTATGCACCTTTCTTCTTGAAAAATCTTTCTGGAGCTTCGGGATTATAAAAACACTTCGGATCGGATGCGGTTATGTCTCCGTGATAAACATGTGCCCTTGCACGACAACCAATGCAAACGTGTCTCGACACACATGATGCACAAGGACCTTTAATATTGTATTTGAGCAAGAGTTGTTTCTTGCTTTTTTTAACGATTTCAAGGAGATTATCCTTGTATATGTTTCCCACTGCGAGGTCAGGTAGGAGCAAACAAGGAACTACATCTCCATTAGCAGTAATTGCTATGTGGCCTTGGCAGCCATATTTACCGTCAGCACTTCCTACCATCAGCATTGATTTTCCTTCAACATCTGCTCTATGATGAAAAGCTTTTTGTATTTGAGTTAAGGTCGGCTCCCATTTCATTCCTTCATTTATAGAGAGTCCTAATGGTGTGAAAATTGGTAGCGCAACGTGTTTGGCCCCTTTAGAATAAAACCAGTTCATCAATTCGGTAATTGTCTCGCCTGTCTGAATTGTAAGGGTTGGACATCCATATATCCTATCAGGAGGAAAACCTTGGTCCAATAAACCTTGATACCCATCTATCTTGGCTTTAAGGCTATTTGGATATCTATTTACTTTATTATATACGTCTTGATTTAAAGTGTCTATATGGATCCCAATGAAAAATTCTTGATCTCTTGATGTAGCGAGTTTTTGAGCCTTTACTAACCATTCAGCTTTGGTCTTTGGGATAAGACCTGCTAGGGGCATTAAAAGATGGAATCCTTCCTCAATTGCGTGAAATACCATCTCCTTACAATTTGGATGAATAAGCTGATCTCCTCCATAGAGGTATAGAACTTGTATACCAATTTTTCTTAATTCAAGGATTTCCTTGAACTTTTCTAACGATAGATTGTCATTTGGGAGATAATCAAGATCTACTGAGCTTGCGTAACAATACATGCAGCCTCCAGCACATCTCTGATTGATCTCGATATTAGTACATATTGGATTACCCTTATTATAGATTTTAACTAACTCCCTTCTCGTAAATAAGTCAATTACTGGATTTTCCCTTTTTAGTTGCCTTTTCGTAAACATGAAACCATCCTACCATTTTAGAATAAGAAATATATTTCATAAAACTTCCATAATGCATTTATGTATATCCCAATTTCAGCAAGTTTGGATATTCAACGTTTGGCAGATCGAATAATAACCCCATAATTGCTTTACCAAGTTTCATTAAATCTCGAAGTCCAATATCTTTTAGAAATGCTTTTAATGGAAGACGAGGGGATAGATAGAAGTTGTCCCCGATGAATTTTCTTATGAAATAGTAAAAAGATAATCCCCGAAATACCATAAATATTCCCCGTAATTTTAATACTCTCTCAATCATCTCTCTTATCAAAGGCATCTTCATCCCCATGGCGTATTTAATCCAACCATACTCTCCCCACAGCTCGAATCTTGCTTGAGAAACTGCCTCAGTCTTATTTTTTTCTTCGGTAAAAATTTTCTTGAGCTTTTTAGTTGTTTCTTTTGAAAAAGATTCTATTTTTTGAAGTCGACCATTATCAAAGTGAACTAATAACGCAGTCTCTAATTTTCCTTTTTCGTCCAGAATAAAAAAGACAATTTTAAATTGAATTCCAAACACATTAAGAAATCCAAAAATAAATAGTTCTTCCAACCACCAATTTGAAAATCTATTTAAATCATAATCAAAACCCACTCTACGCGCAATCCATCTCATATATCTTTTAAAAAAGCTTGGTTCTGGAGAGTAAAACCAATATTTTTTATATTCTCTAATGCCAGAAAACATCATCCCCATTCCTTTATCCAATTTTCCAATATCCCAAGGAGACGGTGCTTTTAAGACTTTTACTATTAATTTTTTCAAAGCGAAACCATCTAATCCTATCGCATCTCTTGCTTTGAATTTTTTTCGAATTTTATTTGTGAATTTTTGAAGTTTAATACCCCTTTTAAATACTTTATCCGCTTTATCTTGGTTCATTTCAATATTCATTTTTCCCGTTTTCCTTTGGTGGCGAATTTTTACAAATGTTCCCCAATTATCTGTAAGAATTGCAATACCTATACTCAAGTTTGGCAATACAGCTTTAATCGTATTTCTTAAAAATTGAAAATCCAAATCAAACTTATTGTCGATTAGATTAAATATTTGTGGTAGTCCATATGGCGTTGGAATAAATTTAATCCAATCATTAGAAATTACATTTTTTACTGTTTCTAAAACATTTACAATGACTTTTTCAAAATTTTGTCCTCGTTCAGATTCTTCCCATGCTTTTCTGAATTCGGAAAAAAATTGAATTCCAACAATGTTTATGATACCTAATTCAATATGTTTCAAATCCTCTTGTTTATAGACCCATTGCTGGAGATACTCAAATAATTCATCGTCTCTTCTTGCATCTATTAATTCAGCTGCTTTTTTTGCCCATTCTTCATCGATTCTATCTTTAAGCATAATAAAGTCCTTATAAACTCCGTCATCAGTTTCATGCTCTATACTCGCCCATATTATTCTTTTACCATTTTCTCCTAAAATTATGGTGAACATAGAAGCATTCGGTATCTTTAAAATATCATATAATAAGAAAGTCACTAGATGCAAAATTGATTTCATATCTATTTCTACCCAAGGAAGGACTTCTAAAATTACTCTGCGTTCTTCTATAGGTAGTTCTCCTTTGGCTTCGCCGAGCTTTTTAAATATCTCGATCATATCTGCCCAAGGTTTTTTTACATAACGGGAACCCCATGCCAAAGTTTCCTTTTCATAATCACTTAAGTTGACCATTTACAATTCCTCCTTCAAGATTTTTATTTCCTTTGCCCATCGTTCACTAAATGCTGGGTCATATTCCCAACGATGTTTTGCAGGTTCACTGGCTTCAATTAATATTTTCCATTTTTCAATTAAATCGAGCATATTTGTGAGCACGTCAAGTAAAGGAATTGCACCTCTTAATCCATTTACTAATCTCTTGACTCCTTCATAATCGATTTTAAATGGAGGACAACCCCATTGGTCTACATAAGCGGGTTCTTTTTTGAATAATCCTTTCCTATATTTTTTCTCTCGAAATTTGTAATTTTGTGTGCTACATACTGCACAATCCCCCATTACTAATACAACTGCACCTTCGGGTGGTTCTGGTGGGTTTTCACCTACTAATAAAAAAAGAGGATGCCCAATTTTATGGCTTTCAATCAAAAACTTCAACCCAAAACTCCTAAAAAGGTCAATCATAAATCTAACAGCCATAGAACAAGCACCATTGCAGACATCACCTTTTAAAACAGTCATATATGGTTCAAGATTCTTATAATCAAAATTCAAATTTGCCCTAATAACTTCAAATCGATGAGCATCGAGGATTTCACCAATTACTCTAATTTTCGAAATGTCTCCTTGACCAATACCCCTCTCATGTGCGTCTTTTATTAACTCAATCTCGTTAAGTGGATCAAACCCCATAATATATGAAGTGCATGCATCTACTGCCACAGGATCCGTCCCTGCGAGGATGAGATCTTTCTTCACTAGAGGTATTCTGTATCTCGGGTCTGTTTTGGGTGGTATTGGTGAAATCCAAGGTCCCTGTCCTTGAACAACATACCACATATCCATGACGACGAGATCTGGTCTTGCTCTAGTCATCATCAAATCTGTAAATTTCCACATTAACGATTTTCCTGCATCTTCCTGAACAGCATGTGATTCCCATTTATCCTCATCACATAATATTCCCTGATTGAGTTTTAATGAGAGTGTAACTTGTGTGACTGAATGAGTTTTTGCCACAGGTATCGAAATTAAAACATCACTTGTCAATAATTCTTTATGAAGCCTAATTTTTTTGAAAGTTTTACCATTTGGAACATCTACCCATTCAAAATCTTTGTTTCCATCATCCCTCAGATATAAATAACGTGCTCCCATCCGTTTAGCGAAATCATCATAATTAAGCATACGAAATGTTAGCCTTGATGAAAGGGAGAGAAAAGGCGAATCAGAAATTATAATATCAGAAGCACCCGCTTCTTTACACATTTCTACAACAGTAAATAAAACATCTCCACTAGTTGTGGAATGTTGAGTTGGGCTCATTAAATTAGGTTTAATGAATACTTTATCTCCCTTTTTTACAAATTTTTCCATTCCACCAAGCTGATTTATGGCAATACGAGTTGTTTGTCTAATTTCAGGACCAAAAGCCACGGAAACAGTTGGTGAACTACTTGATGAATTTATTTCAGTCAATATTTTATCCTTTTCTTGATATTAGATAATTATAACTAGATAATCGATATTAAATGACAAATTTTAATTGTATTATTTAAAGTGATTATGATAATTAATAATCAAGATATGTGTCTTTTTAAAAACATCAAATATAATGTAAGCAGAAAATTTTGGTTTTAAAAGGAGATTACCCAATTGGATAATATTTCTTCTGAAGACGTAATTAATCTCGATTATTCTGATAAAAAGAGAGCTGAAATTATTCGGAAATTAAAGAGCGTTGATTTCGACATTTTAATTATAGGGGGAGGCATAACTGGTGCGGGAGTGGCTCGGGATGCTGTTTTTCGTGGTTTAAATGTAGCTTTGGTTGAAAAAGATGATTTTGCTGAAGGAACAAGTTCAAGATCCACTAAGATGTTTCATGGCGGATTGAGATATTTAAAAGATTATGAAATGAAGTTGGTTAAGGAGTCTACTATGGAGCGTAATTGGGCAAGAGATGTAGCTTTGCCGCATAATGTAAGACCCGTTCAATTCTTAGTTCCGGTGTTTGGTGAAAGAAAAGATCCTAAAACCGGTAACACTATACCGCCCAGTAGCAATGATATGGAAACAATCAAGATAGCGTTAGATATGTATGATGGGTTATGTAATCATCAGAATTACAAACCTTGGCAAATTATAGATGATCCAAAAAAAGTCGCTGAAATAGAACCCGAACTTAATACCACTTCTCTAATCGGTGCTGGTCTATATTATGATACTAACATGGATGATGCTCGCATAGTGGTCGAAACAATCAAAGAATGTGTTGCTTCAAGTAAATGTACAGCTTTAAATTATCTAAAAGTAATTGATTTTATTAAAAATGATAAGGGGATTATTAATGGTATCAAAGTAGTTGAAAATGATAAATTCTCGCCTGATCTAAAATCAGAACCTTTTATAATAAAAGCAAATATAGTTGTCAATTGCACAGGTATTTGGGCCGATGAGATATTAGAAAACAAAGGAAAAGATAAGATAATCTCACCCACAAAAGGAATCCATTTTATTGTCAAAAAGGATGATTTTAACATTAACCACGCAGTCGGTATGAGTATCATAGAAGATCATAGATTCACATTTGTAATACCCCGAGAAAATTGGATTTTAATTGGTACATCTGATACTTTTTATGACAAAGATTTTGATAGTCCCGTCGCTACAAATGATGATATTGAATATTTTAGAAATTCTGTAAAGTTTTTATTTCCTAATGCAAAAATTGATGATGCACACATCCTAGGGACTTATGCGGGGCTTCGTCCTCTAGTACGTGAGCCCGGTAAAAGTGAAAGTGATATAAGTAGAAAACATATCTGCTTGGATAGAGAAGATGGGCTTTTTTCATTACTAGGTGGTAAATATACGACTTTTAGAGCAATGGCAGAAGACTTAATGCGAAAATACATCATACGAAGCAAAAAAGTGGATATAACTCGAGGTGGAAAAATTAATGTGCTGAAGGATAAAAAACTGACGAAAGTGCCTTATAAAATTGCACTAAAACGTAATGAATTTGAAACTAGTAATCAATATAAAGCAGCAAAAGATAAAATTCACCCAACAATCTTGAACCATCTCTTTATAGAATTTGGTAAGGGTGTTCTAAAGATAATAGATGAAATTTTAAAAGATAATGATTTGGGAAAACAATTAATTGAAGATCCCAAATATCCACCAAAATATTTCCCTTGGATAAAAGGAGAAATTAAATATATAGTAAAACATGAAATTCCTAGACATTTAAAGGATGTATTATGCCGACGCACAGAAATTTGTTGGTTAGTAGATCCTTCAAGACAACGCAAAGTAGCTAACGCAACAGCTGATATTATGGGTGATTTATTAAACTGGGATGAGGATAAAAGACAAAAGGAGATTGAATTTTATCTAAATTATATTAAAGCAAATTCTGTTTTTTATAAAGGAGAAATCTGATTGTGATTTTTTCTGATTAACTAAAAATTGGGGAATTTTGATGAGTAAAGTTCCAAATTCAAATGAAGAAAACAAATCAAACGTTAAAGAAACCGCATCAGATTGGTTTGATAAGGGAATTGAAAATTGCAAGTCTAAAGACTATAATAAAGCTTTGGAATGTTTTAAAAAAGTGATTGAGATTGATCCTAAATACGAGGATGCTTGGTTCCAATTAGGATGGGTGTACTCTGAACTTTACAATGCACAGAAACCTCCTGAGGATCCATTTGGATTTGATGATAATCCCTTTTATGGCGAAAATGATGTTGAGCTGCTTAAAAATGCAATTGACTGCTACGAGAAAGCAGTTAGCTTAGAACCAGAAAATTGGCAAGCTTGGTATAATCTGGGAAAGAAATATCAAGATGAGCATAAAAATTACCAGAAAGCAATTGATTGTTACGAAAAAGCTCTAGAAATTTCTCCCGAATTTAGTTACGCTTGGAACAATATGGGACTTGCATATGATGATCTAGGAGATCACCAAAAGGCTGCAGAATGTTATGAAAAAGCAATTAAGTTCGATCCTAAAAATCAAATTGCTTTGGTTAATTATGCGATTAATCAACATTCTTTAAAGAACTATTTGAAATCAATGGAATGTTATGACCAAGCAATGGAGGTTGAACCCCTAGATTTTACTGCAAAGATGAGTCTACAAGCAGCAATGGAATCTATCAAATCAAAAATTAAGCCCAATCATAAAAATATAGATTTATGGATGCAAATGGGGATCAATTATGGAAAGTTACTTATTCATAATAAAGCTATTGAATGTTTTAAACAGATAATTGAATTAGATGTACAAAATTTTGCTGCTTGGCATAACATCAGTATTACTTACCATATATTAAATGATCACCAAAAATTTCTTGATTGTTTTGAAAAGCGTGACAAATTATTAAAAGATTTAAAAAGAGTCTCGATAATCACTACTGATCAAGGACCTTTCTATCCCGATATATTTTGGTTATTAGAAAGCAGCTCTGAAATTGGGATTATCCCCCAAGAAGGGCCAGATTCGGAATTTCTTATAAAAGTACAACCTCTTCCCAGCTTCGACAATAAGGCAGTAATAATGGCAATGACGAGTTCAGAAGATAATATTTTTGTCTGCTGGGAAAAAAAGAAATGAAATGAAAGTTAATGGCACAAATAAATCTAACAATATCAATAAGTGGTAAAGGAGGGACAGGAAAAACTACTTTTACAGCATTATTATTAAAATATTTGATTCAAAATGATTTTAAAAATATCCTCGCTGTAGATGCAGATCCAGCAGTAAACCTTGGAGATGTATTGGGAATTAGGGTGATTAATAATACTATTGGGGAAATTGTGGATAAAACTATGGATGAAGTTGAGGATAAATCTGAAGATTATGATGCTCCTACACTTTTAGAATATAAAATTTGGGAATCAATTATAAAAAATGAAGACCTGCATTTTGATCTATTATCAATGGGCAAAACTAGCGGAAATAAATGTTATTGTGCAGTAAATAAAGCACTAGTTGCTATGCTAGATTACTTAAAATCTTTTTATAATATCATTTTGATAGATATGGAAGCAGGACTAGAGCATTTGTCCCGTGGAACCGATAAAAATATGGATATTCTATTTATTGTGGTTAATCCATCTCGTATGTCACTTAATACTGCAACAACAATTTCTGAAATATTGAAGGAATGTCACTTAACTTTTAAGGATGTTTACGTAATTGGAAATAAATTTCTAACAAATTCTGATAAAATTTTAGAGGATTTTTGTAAAAAAATTAATTTTAAATATGTAGGCTCAATTCCATACGATAAAGATATAGAAAAATTGAATTTTGATGGAAAATCTCTTTTAAATTTATCCGAAAATTCTAATGCTTTTAAAAAATTAGAAGAAATTCTTAATTATTATACTTTTTTAGCTAAATGATGAAGTTATTCGAGTTCACAGATTTAAAAAAGAAAAAATGGTTTAAAGAGTACCTAAAAAGTCTTCCAAAGCTTTATGATAGTCATCAGTTGCTTCAAATTGAATCATATGACCAATTTTAGGGGATAGCTTTACTAATTTTGAGTTGGGTATTAATTCATTCATTTTTTCTGAGTCTTGAGGGGGAATAAAAATATCTGAAACACCGGTTAGAATTAATGTAGGAACATTAATGTTCTTCAATTTATCTACCACATCGTAATTAAGAACAATTGCATGCATAGTTTTGACTCCGATAAACTCTTCATTTTCTAAAGTTAATCTGATAAATTCTTTAACTATATCCTTATGCTCCCTTTTATATGATCTATGGAAGCAAAGATTCACGAGAATATTTTTAACCGAATCTGGGTCTATAACTTTCATAGTTCCAGCATCAATATCCTTGATATATTGATCAAGACCTGGATTTTGTAATTTAGGTGCTGTAGACATTAAGACTAATCCTTTAAGTCTTTTCGCCAAATTTGGAGTCGTTGCATAGGTTTGAGCTATCATACCTCCCATAGAATGACCTATTAATACAATCTTTTCATCCCCGATTATTTGTTCAAGAGCTTCATCCAAATATTGAGCTAAATCTTGCAAATTATATTCTTCCGATTCTGGTTTATCACTTTTTCCATGTCCGAGATGATCAATAGCAATTGCACGATACCCCTTTTTGGAAAAATGTTCAATTTGTGCTTCAAATAACCAAGTTGAACCCAAATATCCGTGAATAAATACTAAAGGTTGTCCTTTTCCCTTTTCAATATAATTTACCTTATAACCTTTTTTTATTTTTACAAATGGCAAAATATCACCTTTAAAATTTTTATTTGTTAATCCTATAAACAGATGAAATTAAAAATATTCAGTAAAATAGCTAAACATATTAAATAAAATTTGATATTAAAAGTGTTCGAATTTGAATGAAAATAAAGTAGGATTAATAAAAAACCTACGAATTAATCCGAATCTTGGTCATACTGGAGCAATATCCTCGGTAGCGGTCTCTCCTGATGGAAAGTTTATTATTAGTGGAGCATGCGATAGAACTGTTAAAATCTGGGAATTCGAATCCGGAAAACTGCTCCGTACACTCGAAGGACATACTGATTTTGTGCACTCAGTCTCAGTTTCTCCCGACGGTAATTATATAATCTCAGGGGCTTCTGACAGCTCTATCAAAATTTGGGAGCTAAAGACAGGAAAGCTCATTCACACAATTCAAGAAGTTGATTCAATGCGGCTTCCACATTCTATGTGGTCTGTGGTTTTTTCACCTGATGGAAAATATATTATTAGTGGAACAAGTGCTTTTGAAAAGTACGTTATGATGTGGGAATTAAAAACTGGGAAGTTAGTTCATGTTTATAAAGACCATGAAGGATCAGTGGAATCTGTTGCGGTTTCACCAGATGGTAAATATATTGTTTCTGGATCTGATGATAGAACTGTAAAAATCTGGGATTTAAAGACTGCAAAACTTATTAGAAATTTATTAGGTCATAAGTTTACTATTACTTCTGTTGCAATTTCTCCTGATGGAAAATATATTGCCAGTGGGGGTTATGATGAGACTGTTAAGGTCTGGGAAATGGAGACAGGAAAGCTTGTTTATGACCTTATAGGGCATGAATATAATATAAATTCTCTCATATTTTCAACTAACGGAAAAATTATTAGTGCATCTGAAGGAGGGGTTATTAAAATTTGGGACATAAAAACGGGGAAGCTTATCCATACAATTAAAGCGCATTTAGATATGGCTAGTGTTGCAGTTTCTCCCGATGGTAAATATCTTGTAAGTGGTTCCAGTGATATGACCATTAAAAAGTGGGATATTGAAACATGGAAACCAAAGCTTACTATTGAATGTCATAGAGATAGTATATCATCAGTTGCAACATCCCATAATGGTGAATTCATAATCGCTGGTTCTAATTATGGTACAATTAAAATATGGGATAAAACCTGGAAGATAATTCATACAATCGATGCACATGAGAAATCTGTAAATTCGCTTGCAATATCGTATAATGATAAATATTTAATTAGTGGTTCAGATGACAAAATAAAGATTTGGGATTTGAAGACAGGGAAATTAGTAAGTATATTTGGAAAGCCTAAAGATTTAGTGTTTACCGTTGCTATTTCTCCGGATGGAAAATATATTATTAGTGGTTCTAATGAACTCTGGGCGAATGAAGGCACTGTTAAGATCTGGGATTTCAAAACAGGGAAACTCATTCGCACTCTTAAAGGTCATGATAGAATTATTCAATCTGTAACGGTTACACCTGATGGTAAACATATCATTAGTGGTTCAGAAGATAATACTATTAAAATTTGGGATTTTAATACAGGAAAGCTTATTGACTCATTTGAAGGACATGAAGTCCATGTTAATTCAGTTTTAGTAACTCCAGATGGTAAAAATATTGTGAGCGGAGGTAGTGGAGCCCGTGTATCTAAAGTAAAGATTTGGGATTTTTCTACAAGAAAACTTGTTCGAATGCTTGAAGGTCATAAACATATTATTTTTTCATTGGATATTTCTTCTGATGGAAAATATATTGCAAGTGGGTCTTATGATAGCACAGTTAGGGTTTGGAGCTTCGATGGAAAACAACAATTCGGTCCCTTTTACCATGCAGGATTCATCAATTCAGTTGCTATAATTCCCGGAACAAATTTAGTAGTTGCCGGGGATGATCATGGTGATATAAAAATTTGGAAATTCGCATGAATTTAAGTTCTTAAATTACGGATATTATACAAAAATTTAATTAAAGTGCGTTAATATTTTTAATAATCTAAAAAAAACTAAGGCAATCTTGGTGAATCCCTTGAGCATTGATGAAGAAATAAGTCAAAAAATTCAAAAAAACATAGAAATCATTAAAAAATATATGCTTGAAGAAATAAAATTAGCACTGAAACACTCTGGGGAGTATATTAGGAAGAATATGCCAACTTATGAAGCTGCTTATCAATTATTGGTTGGTCCAGATGAAGAAGAACGTTCTATACATCAAATTAATTTAATATTAGAATGTGCTGCTAAATTAAAATCCGATCAGTCGAATATTGAAGAATTAATTGAAGAGACTTTTAAAAAATATTTAAGAAATGATAATCTAGGTTATAACATGCGTAAAAAGCATAGAAAAACAGCAGAGGCTTCCGAACTTATTAAAGAGATGTTTAAAAATCATGTTATTAGTTTCTCTAAACTTCTCAGAGGAGATGGCGAAACTTATGATGATCTTTCTAGAACGGTAAGTCCAACTTATGAAGAAGCAATTGAGTATGTTAATAAAGAGATTGAAATATCTAAGAAGATTTCAGACTTGATTCGTAATGATAGAGGGATAATAAATGCACCTGGTTATTTTCGTTATGATATAATGTTAGCAATTTTAGATATAGCTGAGTATGGAAATAATAGATTGATAGAAGAAACAAAAAGAATTTATAATAAATAGAAAATCAGGATTTGAATTGACCAGATTATCTAGCCTTGAAATAAATTGTGATTGTGGACATAGGTTTAAAGTTGTATATTATGCTAGCATAAATACTTTTATTGATCCTGATTTCGACACTAGTATAATTAAAGAATTCATTGATGGTACACTTCATGATTTTAAATGCGAAAATTGTGGCAAAATTCATCATATTAACATGAAAGTTCTAATTAATTGCCCAAAGGGAATGTTCTGGGTTTCTACAACAGAATCGCCAGAAAACATCAAGAACATATTAACAAATTATGGTGTTCTAAATAAAGATGGAAATGTTGTAGATGGATTTGCTGAAAGACTAGAATCTTGGCTTAAAAAATCTCCCGAAGAAAGAAAAAAAGAAGCAGAGGATGCAGATGAAAAAATCAAAAACTTAAGAAAAGAATTTTTTGATGGATTAAAAAAAGCATTGGAAAATTCATCTGATGAAGAAGAGCAGATGAATAATAAAGAAAATAATGAAGTGAATTAATAAATAAAATTACTTTATGATCTTGAATATCATGTGGAGGGTTTTAAATGGTTATTATAAGAAACGCGAAATTTCCAGAAGATTTAATGGAAATTTATGAAATTGAGCAAAATGCATTTGAAAATGATGGTTATTCTATTTATTTTATAACTCAAGCTTTAGAATTTTTATCAAATTCGATTTTTGTTGCTGAAGAAAATAATAAGTTAGTTGGTTATATTTTAGGCGCATTAGATCAAAAAGATGGCAATCTTGGCTGGTTTTTGAATATTGCTGTTATGAAGGGAAACCAAGGTAAAGGTATTGGATATAAATTACTCGAAAAACTTATGGATTTTTTTAAAGAATCAAAATGCAAAGAAGTGCATCTCACAGTTGCCCCAAATTATTCACCCGGAATACATTTATATGAAAAATTTGACTTTAAAAAAACCAAAATAATAAAAAATTATTTTGGCAAAGGGCAAGATCGGCTTTTAATGATTAGGGATTTAAGTACTGTTTAAATTGGATAATTTGACTGTTAAGAAAAGAGGTTGTTTAAATGGAAGAAAAAGAGACTAAATTTAATGAATATCTTATTTTATTAGATGATAAGAAGAAAGATTATACTAGAATTTACGACTTAATAAGAGGTTGGGAAGAAACTGTATGGACTGGGTTAACTTTAGGCAGGTTTGATATTGTTGCAAAAATAAATTTGCCTGTATCAATTAATATTACGGATTTCCTATATGATGAAATTCATGCTCTTTTCCCTGAATCTGATATCTATTTAAAAATTTTTAAAATTACAGACGAAGTGTTCAGACAAGATAAGAGCAAGATTGGGAATTATAACATAATAGGAACTACTCTTATACATCTAATTTTTGATAAAGTTGAAAAAAATGAAAAATTAATAAATTTCAAAAAGAGATTATTTAAACAACAAGTCAAAGATATCCCAAAAATAATTGAATTCGTTGAAATTAATGAACAAATATTGACTCCCAAACAAGATATGGGTAAATATATTCCAGAATTATTAAAATTATCTGATTTTAACCTTATAGATGATTTAACTCCAATTGATGAATTTTCTGCGGACACAAATCAAATATATCAAAGCTTTAATTTTGCATATCTTTTCAATGTAAATGAAATCGAAGAAGTAAATGAGATAATTAAGTCCTTAAGCAGATTAACTGAAGAGTTTAACATTGAAATGGCCGATACGGAGAGTATGATTTGGTCCAAAGAATGGTTACAAGAGATCGAGTTTGAGAAATATTCAGCATTTGGGAATCATTTTGTTATAATAGATGAACGTTCAAAATGGCCTTTAATTCCAGAAGGAATGAAATCCTTTTTTGCTGTTCATGCAAATGACTTTTACTTTGGTGTAGGTAGCAATGATATATTATTCATACAACCACCCGAACTAGAATTAATTGCATATTTGGTTACTAGAAATAAGATTAGAGATTATCTGGTCTCAAATGTTAATAATTTTTGGCAGAATAATTTAAAAATTAACTTTCTTGCCACATTAGAAAGTAATTTTAAAATTGCACTATATAATACTCCATTACTGAGTCTAATTGTAAATTTACTAACAATGAAGCCAAAAAAAGATATTGATATTGAAGATAGTTCTCAATATCTAATTAGAAGCTCTAAAATTTATGGCGTTATAATCGAAGTTTTACAAAATATTCTACAAGATATCCTATTAAATTATAAACGTAATTTAAAGATATCTGCAGAGAAATATAAACATTTAGAGAAGCTAACTCCGAACGAGATTTTTCCCATCAATAGATACAAAGAATTTATTGAAATTTTAAAAAATAAGTTTAAAGAGGTGCTAAGAACCGTAAAGATGAATGATGTGGATGTAATTATGAGGATTATCGAAAGGGATGGTTCTGAAGCAGATATGTGTGGAAATGGAATAAGATGTGTAGCTGATTATCTCTTTAAAAATCCTATCCAAACTCTTGATGGGCAATTAAAACCATCTGAAAAACTTATTGTCCTTACAGAAACAGTTAATGACGATTTTATTCCAAGAGAGATAAGGAAGAGTGTAAAAGGAGAATACATTGTCAATATGAATGAATTGAAACCTGTAAATAGTATTTATTATACGGTAGTGAATAAAGGAACCCATTTAAAATATCTCGATAAAGATTCCCCTATTTTTTTAATACGTATTCCTGTAATTAAGAAATATAATCCTAAAGCTTCTAAAAATTATTCGTTAAACTATCCGATAATTGAATGGCATTGTAGAACTACAGATTCTGAAGATGAAGATTATGGTATATATGGTCTATATTTGGCTTTTGGAGAACCACATTTAGTATTTTTCTCTGATGAAATAATAGAAGGTAAAAAATCATCTAATATCAATAAAATTTTAAATTATTTATGGAATATGGGACCTCTTGTCAAATCGACCGTGGAAAATATCGATACAGATTCAAAACAAGTAGAGGAAAAAAGTGATAAAATAGACTTTTTAGCACTTCCAAGCATAGAAACAAGCGCTGAGGATGTAATGTCCTTAATTTATGCACTTGGAGATTGGGGGAATATATCTTCTGAGAAATTTGGTGAGGTTTTTACTGTTAAAAGTAAAAATATCCAGCCTGGAATGACTTTCTCAAGAAATGTTGCCATTAAACAAGAAGAAGGAAAAATAATTTATGATATGATTGATCGAGCAGGTGTTAATGTTAATTTAATTACCTTAAGAAGTATCAGAAAACCAAAACCCGAAACATCTGCCCAATATTATTATGAATTGAATCAATTAGTATACGAACGTGGGATGGGAGCCTCTCCAATAACTCTGGCATGTGGGACAGGAATGACATCATCTGCTGTTGCTCTATATGAATTATTTAAAAAAATGGCTGAAATGTTCAACTCCTCTGATTTACCTGAAGAAATAAAAGAATTAATAAAAAATTTCAATCTAGAGGTCGTTAAACCAGGATATGGCATTAACGATAATGATTCTGTAACATTTCCAGTCATCCCTTTGGGTTCAAAATATAATTTTTCTGAAGATGTTACTAATTTACCAACGGCAAGTTTCGGTAGAGTATTTTCTTCATATATTAATGAAATCTGTATGAGATCCACGCTGGGGGCTAAACAACCCTACCATAATGTAGATTTTGGAGAATTTGGTAGAGTAAATATTGAAGTAACTGAAAAAAAAGATTTGGTTGAAGCAAAAATGATAGGTATAGCATCCCATGTTTATCGGGGGCGATTGATAAGATCTTCGTTATAGTTGGTGGGTATGATGATATTTAGAAAGAATTTATATGTAGCAGCAATGGGTGCCGTCGGTTCTGGAAAAAGTTCGTTTTTGGGTCAGTACTTCATTAAATCGAAGGCGATCGACGATTACGAATTAAATTATTTAGAGGATATTGTCAGAAAGGAGTACAAAGATGAAGCGGAAATAAAGAAGAACTTATTATTAGAGATATTTAGATCGCAAGAGATTGATCCAATAAAAAGGCAAAAAAAACGAAAATATGAAATTTCAAGCTTAGATTCAAAAATATCTGCATATACTATGGATATATCCTCATTAAGAGCACAACTATCCTATATCAATCATGAAATTGAAAATAAAAAAGATAGAATTTTATCTTCTGATAAACAAGAATTAGACTCTATTATAACAAAGCTTCAGAATGATTTAAAGGTAAAATCTGGAAAATTGAACACTTTAAAGGATATTCAAGATAAACAATCCATAATTGTTAGTTATAGAAAAGATATTACCGAAGCTGCAGATTTACCAATGAGAATCTGGAAAGATGTTATTTTTATTGATGTACTTGGAACTTCACAACACCTTAAAAGTCTAATAAATGAGTCCACATTTTTAGATATAGCAATTATTGTTATAGATATTACAAATTTTCAAAATCAATTAGATTTACAAACATCAGGAGAAATTTTGCAAAATGGAATTATTGCAAAGATTTTTGGAGCGAAAAAAATTATATTAGTAATTAATAAGCTTGATAAAGTTGATTATTCAGAAAAAAAATATCTTGAATGTAAAAAAGATGTCCAATTTAGGTTATCAGAATATTGTGGGATTAGCAAAGATCAACTAATAGCTATTCCAATTAATTCTCTTGATGGTGAAAATATTATTCAAAAAAGCGATAAACTAAGTTGGTATTATGAAAAAGACGAATATCCATTAAATTTTCATGAAGTTTTAGAAGTCGAATTGCAAGAATTACGTAAATTAAAAGAGATAAACACATCTAAATTAAAAGATGAGGATTCTTTGATATTTTATGTGAATGATATATCTAAGGATGAATTAGGCGTAATTGGATATTTACAATATGGAACAATTACTCGTGAAAAAGATTATGTAACATTCCTTCCACCAATATCAGAAGAAGAATCTTATAAATTCTTAATAGACAAAATTTTAACTTACCAAGGAGAAAATATATTAAATTTTACTCCAACAGATTCAATCGTTGCCGAAAAATATCCTGTTAAATTGTTATTGGGAAGTATTCAAAAAGAATACCTCTCGGAAATTAAAAAGGGAATGATTATTACAAAATATCATTCTGATGGAAAATATCCTAATTTAACATGGGCTAATAAGTTTATTGGGACACTTTATATAATATATCATCCCACTCCTATCGGGATGAGAACAACTTCTAATTTAATACATCATACATTTAATACAACATGTTTCTTCCACCAATTCATGACAAGTAAAAATAATATTATTCAAAATGTAGGTACTAATGAATCTGTTAAATTTTGGTTGGAAACACAAAATACAATCCCACTATTAAAAACAAAAAATATCAAAGGAAAGGATAATTTTGGGCACTTTATCCTTTATGAAGGTCAAAGAGCAATGGGTGTAGGAATATTCGAAGAAATAATTGGTAATTGGGATTTCGAACCTCTCAATTGGTAAATATTTATTTAATTATTTCTTAATATATTGGATTACTGCATCTAATCCTTTTTCATAAATATCTTTATCTTCTTCTAATAACGGATTATTTTCAAGTTCTAATATTCGTAATTCAGAAATATTCTTCAATCCCTCTATTTTATTAATCTGATTATTAGAAAGCTTTAACTCTATTAAATTTAAAAGCGTTTCTAAACCTTCTATCTTTCTAATATTATTCCCTAAAAGATTTAATATCTGTAATTGTGCGAGTTTCTGAAGCCCCTCAATTTTAGATATTTGATTATTATCAAGGGATAATGATACTAATTGAGAGAGATTATCTAACTTTTCTATTTTTGAAATCTTATTTTGATTCAAATTTAGATTTTCTAAATATAAAAGCGTTTCTAAACCTTCTATCTTTTGAATTTTATTATTATATAAAAATAAATCTCTTAAATCCATGAGTTCTTCTAAATTCTCTATTTTTATAATTTCATTATCATTAAGGCATAATACTTGCAATATGGAGGAGCAACCTTTTAATCCCTCAATCTTCTTTATCTTATTCGTCTCAAGATTTAATATTAATAATTGAGAAAGGATTTCTAAGTTTTCTATTAGCATAATTTGATTAGCCTTCAGATCTAATTGATTTAATTGAGAAAGATTATCCAATCCTTCTATCTTTGAAATTTTATTATTCGATAAGATTAATTCATTTAATTCAGTTAACTTTTCCAAATTTTCTAATTTTTCTATAAAATTTACTGAAATGTCTAAATGTTTTAACTTTAAAAGAGTATCCAAGTTCTCTATCTTTCTAATATTATTTCCCGAAAGATATAATACCTCTAATTGTATGAGTTTCTGAAGCCCCTGAATTTTAGATATTTGATTATTACTAAGGGATAATGATATTAATTGAAAGAGATTATCTAAATTTTCTATTTTTTTTATCATATTTTGTTCCAAATATAGCAATTCTAAGTTTAAAAGAGTTTCTAAACCTTCTATCTTTTGAATTTTATTATTCTCTAAATATATATCTATTAAATTTATAAGCTCCTCTAAATTCTCTATTTTTAAAATTAGATTTTCACTAATGGATAATACTTTCAATCTGTAGAGTCCTTTTAATCCCTCAATCTTCTTTATCTTATTCTTATCAAGATCTAATATTTGTAAATGAGAAAGGTTTTCTAAGTTCTCTATCAACACAATCTGATTATCCTTAAGAACTAATCTCCATAATTGAGAAAGATTATCCAATCCTTCAATCTTTGAAATTTTATTGTTCGATATAAGTAATTCATTTAATTCTGATAGCTTTTCCAGATTTTCTAATTTTTCTATAAAATTCAGTGAAATGTTTAAACCTTTTAACTTTGAAAGATTATCCAAGTTTTCTAGTTTTCTGATATTATTATGGTCAAGATATAATCGCTTTAATTGTGAAAGTCCCTCTAATCCCTCTATCTTTGTGATTTGATTGTATGATAAAACTAATTCCTTTAATTGTGAGAGTCTTTCTAACCCTTCAATTCTTATGATTTCATTCCTAGAAAGACCTAATGATCTCAATTGTAATAATTTCTCTAATCCCTCAATTTTCGTGATCTTGTTATTACTCAAATATAATTTATGTAATTGTGAAAGGTCCTCTAATCCTTGTATTTTCTTAATCTTATTATTAGATAGATGTAATACCTTTAATTGTGAAAGCTTCTCTAATCCCTCTATTTCAATAATTTGATTGTTAAAAAGATATAAATTTTGTAATTTGAAGTTATTCTCTAACTCCTCAATTTTTGTAATCTTGTTTTTACGTAAAAATAAATCTTTTAAATTATAAAGCTTCTCTAATCCTTCAATCTTCTCGATCCTATTGTTATCAAGATCTAATATTTGTAAATGAGAAAGGTTTTCTAATCCCTCAATCTTATTCAATTTATTCCCCATTAGTTCTAATATTTTTAATTGATTGAGGTTCTCTAACCCCTCTATTTTCTTAATCTTGTTTTGAGAAAGATACAATTCTTGTAATTGCGTAAGTTTCTCTAATCCTTCAATTTCACTTATATTATTCGCTCTAATATCTAATATTTGTAATTGTGAGAGCCCTTCTAATCCCTCTATCTTTGAAATTTTATTAAAAGTAAGAGTGATTTTATTTAATTTTGAAAGTCCATTTAATCCTCTAATTTTCGTAATTTGGTTACCAGAAAGGTCTAATTCCCGTAAATGAGATAAATTACTTATAAAACTTGGAATTTTTTTTAATTTATTATTAAATATACCAAGAAATATTATATTTCCATCTTTAACTTTAACATCAACAAAATAAAGGTCAAAACCTTTTAAAACCTGGAAATGGGAATTTATTGAAACATTTTCTCCCAACTTTACCAGAGCTGCGACTGCAGGGAATCTCACATCTTCATCTTCTTCAATTTCAAGTATTTTCAATAAGTATTTTTGAACAATTATGTTATCAATGAAATCAGAATACCATTTTTCTGTCTGAAAATCCAGTAATGCTTTTATTTGAAAATAGATCTGTGGATTAAACTCATCTTCATTATTTTTTTCAATAAGGCGGAGTATAATTGCTTTAATCTCTTCTAGGCGATATTCTAATATCTTTTCTGATGCAATACCCGCAGAAATTATATTATTTAATGCTTGATATACAATATTATAATCAAAACTCATAAATGTAGGGGTTTGTTCTGTAAAAAAATGGTCTAAATTTTGAATTGTTGCTAATAATTCGTCTTTAGGTGATAATTTCATACGTTCAGTATTCTGAGGTTCTAATTCAGGGTTATATTCTACAACAATCTTATAACAGGTAATTTTTTTCAGAATCCTTTCTATATTATCTTTTTTTACATAAAGTCTGAGCTCAAATTGGGGGTTACAAATTAAAGCAAATCTCGCTTCTAACTCTTCATCTTCCCAAAATGCAGGAGATAAAATATATAAGTCTCTTTTTATTTTTGAAATTCTCCATCTTGTATCTGTCCAGTATTTAAAAATTATTGGTTCATCTAAGTCCTCATCATAATATTCAAATTCCCCTAATTTTGTTAAATTATCCTGAAATACTGGATCTTCTATAAACTTTTCAAACCAGGTCGTCTGATCCTTTTCTTTTGACATAATTGGTTTCATTTCCTTAAAAGGATCATAAATTAAATGATTAATAAATTAAATAGATTAAAACAATTAAAAAAACTGGATTAAATGTTATATTTTAATTTTTTAAAAAAAATTAATGATTTCGAATGAAAAAGATAAAAGACAAATTTGAAAGGGAAGCAATTAAAGAAATAAAGGAAAAACTAAAAATTAGTGATTCGAGGTTCGTTGTTAAGGAAGGGCATGTAACAGAACTCCATTTAGATGATTGTGGTCTAAAAGAAATTCCTAAAATACTTGAAAATTTACCTTTTTTACAAAAATTATACTTTGATACAGACCCTATAAAGGATTTATATTATACTCCCGATAATGAAATTTCAAAAATAGAGAAGTTAGATAACCTAACCGAATTAACAGATTTATCAATCTCTTTTAATCAAATTACAAAAATAAAGGGCTTGAAAAACCTTACAAACTTGCGTTACTTGAATCTTTTAAATAATAGAGTCACGAAAATTGAGGGACTTGAAAATTTATCAGAATTGAATAATTTAAATCTCATGAATAATCATATCAAAAAATTAGAAGGTTTAGAAAATCTCACCAAATTAGAAAAATTTTATGTTAGATCAAATGATATTAAAAGGATAGAGGGGCTTGAAAATCTATCAAAACTGCAAATTTTAAGTCTTGAAGCAAATAAAATTTCCAAAATAGAAAATTTGGATAAATGCCTTAATTTAAAAGTTTTAAATCTTTCAAAAAATAATATTGAAATGATCGAAAATCTTGAGAAATTGTCTCAAATAGATGATTTAAACCTTAGTATGAATCAAATCCAGAAAATTGAGAATATAAATAATCTTATTAAACTTCGAAGGTTGTGGTTTGATGTCAATAAAATAAATGAAATAGAGGGTTTAGATAATCTAACCGAATTAGAACTTTTAGCTCTCTCAAGAAATTCAATTACTAAAATAGAAGGCTTGGATAAACTCTCAAATTTACAAACATTATTTCTTTCTGATACGCAAATTAAAAAAATTGAAGGGTTAAATAAACTTACACAACTTAAAAGATTGGAATTAAGTAATTGTAGAATTTCAAAGATTGAAAGATTAAAGAAATTATCCAAATTAAAATCTTTATACCTTATTGGGAATCAAATAACGGAAATAACAGGGTTAGAACATCTTTTAGAATTAAAAGAACTAACCCTTATTGGAAATAAAATAAATAAAATTCAAGGATTAGAAAATCTAACAGAATTAGAAAAATTAGATCTTAATGGAAACGAAATTACAAAGATAGAGGGTCTTAAAAGTCTTTCCAAACTTAAACAACTAAATTTATATAAAAATCAAATTACCCGAATCGAGGGATTGGAATATTTATTTGAATTAAATTATATAAGACTTGATGAAAATCCGCTAGATAAAGAAGATGAGAAGATAAAAAAGAAAATGGCAAAAGAACTAGTTGAAATTTGTAGGCAAAGAAAATTAGAAGCTTTGGTTAGAGAAGTTGATATTTTAAAAGCACAAATGAGCATGAAAGGATTAAAATTAGCGGATTATAAACATTTGGAAAAAGAAATAGAAGAACTTTATAAAAAGATAAAAGATTTTAGTTAAATTAACTGATTTTTACTATATTGTAAATCCAAAAATTGTATTAAAAAAAATAAAAAAAATATAATTTGCTGTTTCTATTACTTCATTAACCAAAAATATCCATATAAACCAATTGCAATTACGAGTCCTATAAGTCCTATAAATACAGCTACTGCGAATAAATTACTTTCCTTTGGTGATAAAAGTTGAAATATTAGAAGTGTGACGAAAATTATATAAAAAAAAAGGATTAAATATGAATGCTGTATTGAATTAGAGCTATTTTTCTTGAAGATATAAGACTAGAAAGCCTATTGCTATCGCAATACCTATTACTAATCCAAAGATAAGTAGTGAATATGATGGTTGTTCTAGAAATAGTAATAGAAATAATCCCCAATTAAATGGTTTTGGTTGATAATTTATTATCTTTTGAGCAAATATATCATAGTTAGCATTTCTAGTATCATACCAAGTGACAATTGCACCATCTGAACCACCACAGCAAAGCTTGGGATTAGATGCATAACCTCCTAATGCAGATATTACTGCTCCCTTCGATCCCCATTGTATATTGCCTTCCGAACTTACTAACTGTCCATAAATGTCTGTCGGGAGTGCTAATATATGGATGCCTGAAATAGATAGCGACTCCGTAGCTCTTGTATCTCTCCAACATATGAATGCCCCCCCATTTCCATTGCAACAAATTTCAGGAACCATTTGTGATCCTATTGCATTACATATAACTGTACCATTTATTTCCCACTGGGTATGTCCGCTTGAATTTACCTTTTGTGCATATATATCATCTTTTGCTGTTCCAGTTCTATTCTTATCTTGCCAAGTAATAATAGCCCCACCTACCCCATCAGAACATAGTTTGGGCTCTGATTGTAGGTATTCTGCATTACATATAACAGTTCCGTTTATGTCCCACTTAACTGCTCCAGTTGAATTAATTTTTTGTGCATAAATTCCATCATCTGCGCCCCTATCGTCAAACCAAGTAATTATCGCACCCCCAGATTCGTCTCGGCATATTTGGAGATCTTTCTGTTCTTCCTCTGCATTACATATAAGTGTTCCATTAGTTACCCATTGTGTTCCACTTGAATTGATTTTTTGTACATAAATATCACCTAAAACACCACCAATTCTTTCGTCTTTCCAAGCGATTATTGCACCTCCTGCTCCATCACTACAAATTTGAGGGTCAATTTGATCATAATTTTCGTTACAAATTACAGTTCCATTTGCTCCCCATTGTATACCACTTGAATTAACATATTGTGCATAAATATCAGAATATGTCCCATTCCTGTTATCTTCCCAAGTTATTATTGCACCTCCCAAATCGTCACAACAAATTTTGGGGTTCTCTTGGGTATTTTCTGCATTACATATAACCGTTCCATTTGGATCCCAAAGTAACAATCCTTGAGAATTAATATTTTGAGCATAAATATCATAATTTCCATTTCTGTAATCCTTCCAAGTAATTATTGCACCTCCATCTCCATCATTACAAATTTCAGGCAGCATTTGATTTGAATCAGCATTACATATTATTAATCCATTTAGTGTCCATTGTATTTGTCCTTTTGAATCAATTTTTTGTGCATATATATCGTATTCTGCCAATCCTGACCGATTATAATCTTGCCAAACGATAATTGCACTATTATTTTCATCGCAGCAGATTTGTGGTGCCAATTGAGAATAAGGTTCTGTGCAAATTTCAATATCACTACTACCCCATACTTTTTTACATATTCCACTTGAAGTAACGAAGTTATTTTTTGCATTTAAATTGTTTAATATATCCAGATTGCTAGTAGAACCAATTGTATTTATGCTTAAAAAGAATATATTTGAAAATATGATTAAAAATATTAACACAAATTTAATTTTCAAATTAATAACTCTCCTATATCACAATTATAGTGTTATGGATAATAATTTAAGTTGTATATAAAAAATTAAAAAAGTTGTTTAAATGAATTTTGATAAAATTTGTAAAAAAATTAAATCACTATTAGAAAAAGTTGTTAAAAAAAACTTGGCAGAGGGTATATTGCTTTCTGGAGGTCTGGATACTAGTATTATAGCGACGTTAGCATCAAAATTTATAAAACTAAATGCAATTACTATTGCTTTTAAAAATGCCCCAGCTTTAGATATTAAATATGCTAGATTGATGGCAGAATTTCTTCAAATTGATCATATTGTTCATTATTTTGAAAAAACTGAACTATTTAACGCAATTAACAAAACTATAGAAATAATGAAATCGTTTGATCCCATGGAAATACGTAATAGTGCAGCGATTTTTATCGGTCTAAATAAAATAAAAGAAAATAATATGTCTGCTGTTATGACAGGTGATGGGGTCGACGAATTATTTGCGGGATATAGTTTTTTCTTTGGTAAATCAGAAGAAGAATTGACTTTGGAACTTAAAAAAATATCAAATATTATGTCATTTTCGTCCATTCCATTAGGTAAATTCCTAGGAATTGAAGCAAAACTTCCATATATTGATCCTGAATTTAAAAAATTTGCATTAGAAATACCTTCACGTTTTAAAGTCTATAGAGAAAAAGGGCAAATAATTGGGAAATGGATATTACGTAAATCATTTGAAAAAATCTTACCTGAAGAAATTGTTTGGAGGAGTAAAGCTCCAATTGAACAAGGTTCGGGCACATCTATACTGCCAAAATTATTCAATCAAGAAATTTCCGACACTGAATTTAATAAGAAAAAAAGAAAATTTCTTGAAGAAGATTTGGTAGATATTAGGGATAAAGAACATTTAATCTATTATGAAATATATCGAAAATCTTTGGGTGTTCCACATCCTGTTGATCCAAATCAGAAGATCTGCCCTCATTGTAATTCCAATGCACCTAATGGAGCTAATTTTTGTAAAACTTGTGGAGCATATCCAATATAAATTTGCTAAATTCATGGGATTTTTATCACATTTCCGCCAAAATTGAAGCATTTTTTTAAGAGATAAATTCAAAAAATAATTATTATAAATGATATCACTAAAGTATTTTATATTTCAATTATATATAATTGAATTAAATGTGAGGTTTATAAATGGAGAATAAATATCTTTATGTTTCAATTACACTCATACTTTGGTTTGTAGTAGATTTGATTTTTCTATTTTTGATTGCAGATTATTTCTATTATTTTGTTTCTTCATTAATTCTCATGGGTGCTAATTTAATAATCTTTTCAATTGGTTATATTAACTATGAAATGCATGAAAAACCGTACTCAATTATGTATTTCATAAATTCAATTCCTTTAATTCTATCTTTTTATTACAATCTTCTTGATAAAACTCTTATATTCATTCTAATGCCAATAATTATTGGGATAATTTTCCTAATTGTTATTGCAATAACAAAAAAATTAGGGGGATTTGATTTTGATACAATTGTTTTCTTACAATGTCTCCTAATTATTCCATTATTATACTTAGCAGACCTAATCATTATTATCATCTACGGAACTCTTGGGATTCAACAATTTCCTTTTCCATTTGGCTTTTTAATATACCCCTTAAATTATATTTTCTTAATCATCCTAGTTGGAACTGCAAGATAAACAAATACATTATTTCTATGAAACAAAATAAGCTATATTCGCTTTTTCTCCATTTAAATCCATAATTGATTTATATTTAAGCTATATAATTATTAGTGAGTGGTAAAATTGAGACCAATTTTTCAATTTTTAAATAAATATGAAATAGAAGAGATTTATCTTAATGCTTTGAAATTATTAGAGGACTTTGGAATTTATTTTGAAAAAAGAGAAACTCTAGATTTATTTAAAGAGGTTGGCTGTAAAGTTGATATCGAAAAGAAGATCTTATTTATTCCAAGATCATTAGTTGAAGAATCTCTTAAATCAGTTCCATCCGAATTGGCTTTATATAACAGAGAGGGAAAAAAAGTTATCTCATTATCTGGAAATAGTACCATCTTTAATCCGGGTTCGGCTGCTATAAACATTTTAGATGGTAAGACTTTAGAGATCAGAAAACCTGTTACTAAAGATTTTATTGATTTTATTAAATTAACAGATGCATTAGAGTATATAGAAGCTCAAAGCACGGCCCTAGTAGTTAATGATGTACCGGAATCTATCGTTGATAGATATAGGCTTTATCTTGTACTAAAAAATTCACCAAAACCAATCATTACAGGAGCTTTTACTATCGAAGGAATTCATATAATGAAAAGAATGTTGGATGTTGTTACTGATGGTAAAATAGCAGAAAAACCTATGGCTATTTTTGATTGTTGCCCTTCACCTCCTTTAAAATGGAGTGAACTTACATCTCAAAACCTAATTGATTGTGCAAAATATAAATTACCTATTGAATTAGTATCTATGCCATTAGCTGGAGCAACTGCACCTGTCACCTTAGCTGGAGTTTTAGTAACTCATACAGCTGAAAACCTTAGTGGAATTGTTCTATCTCAAATAGTAAATAAAGGGGCACCAGTTATTTGGGGAGGATCTCCTACATGTATGGATATGCGTTATGGAACTACTCCTATGGGAGCTATTGAGGCAGTGATGATTGATTGTGGCTATGCACAAATTGGTAAATATTTAAATTTGCCAACACACGCATATCTAGGGCTATCTGATTCGAAATTGAACGATTATCAAGCTGGGTTTGAATCTAGTATTGGAATTATTCTTGGGGCAATGATGGGAATAAATGTAATTTCTGGACCTGGGATGCTTGATTTTGAGAGCTGCCAAAGTATGGATAAACTTATTTTGGATAATGAAATTTGTGGAATGGCGAAAAAATTATGTAATGGGATATTAACCAATCCAGAGACTATTAGTTATGAGCTTTTTAAGGAATTAGGTCATCATGAAACCTACCTGATGGCGGATCATACTTTAAAATGGCATAAAAAAGAACTATTCATTCCGTCATCGATTATCGATCGCCAGAATAGAATTGCTTGGGAAAATAAAGGTAAGATACCGATTTTAAAAAGAACTCAACATGAAATATCAAAAATTCTAAAAGAATATAATTCTATACCATTAGATTCAGATAAAGAAAAAGAATTAGATATGATTTTTAAGTAAGTAGTTTTTGGTAATTTATTTTATTCCATTAGATTATTTGTTTAATCGAAAGAACAACTATTGTCAAAAGTGGTACTAGACTATTTGACAAGTTGAATATATATAGAAAGTTTCGTAAATTATTTTGCGATTGAAATTATGGAAATTTGTATAATTTTTATTAAAAATTAGGAAGTTCTTTAAAAAATGACTGACATTTTAGATGAAAATAAGATAACAAATATTATTGAGGTTAAAAACTTAACAAAAACTTTTGGTGCTGACTCAGATCCAATGAAAGTTGAGGCTGTAAAAGGAATTAACTTTTCTGTAAAAAAAGGTGAAATTTTTGGTTTTTTAGGTCCTAATGGAGCTGGAAAAACAACCACATTAAATATGCTTTCAACTTTATTATTCTCGACATCGGGAACGGCCATAATTAATAATAGCGATATAATAAAAGAACCCGATCTAGTTCGAAAAAATATTGGCATGGTATTTCAAGAAACCAGTGTGGATATTGATTTAACAGGTTGGGAAAACATGGAATTGCATGCTATTATGTATGGATTAGATAAAAAGACCAGAACTAAAAGAATTAAAGAAATGCTTGAAATTGTGGACTTGTCTGATAAAGCAAAAACTCTTGTTCAAAATTACTCCGGCGGAATGAAAAGACGTCTTGAAATAGCAAGAGGATTATTACATTATCCAAATTGTTTATTTTTAGATGAGCCAACTATTGGTCTAGATCCCCAAACACGTAGAAGCATTTGGGATCATATCAAAAAACTTAACCAAGAATATGGAATAACTATCATTCTTACAACCCATTATATGGAGGAAGCAGATGAACTTTGTGATAGGATTTGTATAATAGACCATGGGGAAATTATTGCCCTTGATACGAGTGAAAATTTAAAAGCAAAATTAAAAGGGGACACTATTTTAATGGAATTTGAGAATAATAAGGATTTAATAAAATTTAAGGATAAAATCAAAGACTTTCCTGGCATAAATGCCATAAAATTAGTTATGGATAGGAATGGAATTGCTTTAAACCCCCAAAACATGCCAGGACACCCTCCTATGGGGGGAGGACCCCCTATGCCTGGAAAAATACCAAAGAAAATGATGAAACAAATGCAACAAATGATGATGAAGATGAAAGATCAACACTCAACAAAATTGAATATAACAATTGAAAATGGTGGTGAGAAAATTCCTGAGCTTATCAAAATTGCAAATGATTTAGAAGTAAAAATTAAATCTTTGACAATTAAACAGCCCAGTTTGGAAGATGTTTTTATTCATTACACAGGACGTTCAATTAGAGCCGAAGAAGGGGAAGGTAGAATTCATCTTATCAGAAAAATAATTCAATCTAGGATGGGAGGCGGCAGAAGGCATTAATAGAGGTGAGAATGATGAAAATATTGGATATTGATTTTACCGTATCGTTTGCATTATCAAAACGGGAATTTATAAAATATGTACGAAATCGTTCCCGGTTAATTACATCCTTATTTCAAAGTTTAATGTTTGTCGCTATTTTTGGTGTTGGCCTGGGAAATGTTTCAAGAGTGGCAGCAGGAATGATTCCTCAAGCAGTCTTGTTTACAGGAATATTTGCTGGTATTTCTATTGTCATTGATCGGATGTTGGGATATTTAAAAGAAATTATGGTAGCCCCGATATCAAGAACTACAATTTCAATGGGAAAAGCTCTGGGTGGAACTTTTGTTGCCAGTATTCAAGGAATAATTGTATTAATAATAACATCTGCTTTAGGCCTTTACGGATATGATATTAATTTAATTGCTAAAATCTTATTGGTCTTGCCCTTGATTTTCCTAACTGCATTCTTAACTACCAGTTTAGGTAATTTAATCGCAGCAAGACTTGCCGATATGCATCAAATGCAGTTACTTATGACTTTTCTTGTCATGCCCATGTTCTTCACGAGTGGGGCTCTTATTGATTTCAAAGGGTCACCATTTTTCTATATAACATTAATAAATCCCTTGACTTACGCTGTGGATGCTATGCAACAAATTTTGATCAGTCCAACACTATTCGGATCCCTATTTTCAACTACTTATCTGCCATTGCTCGTAGATTTTCTTGCATTACTCGGTTTCAGTCTGATCTTCCTATTTTCAGCTGCTTATATTTTTAGAAAATCGGAGGCAGTTTAACTCTTTAATTTCTAGAAATTGATTTAAATGAAATCAGAAAAAATTCGATTTAGAATCTTAAAAATATTAAAAGATTTCCCTACCTATGGATATAATTTATTTTTAATGTTATCAGAAGAAGGCCTAGTTAATAATGCATCCGAATCATATAAGGTTCTTCGATCATTTAGGAAAAAAGGTTTAATAGTTGGGGAGGTCTCAAAATCATCACAGGGACCAAATAGAACTATTTATTCTCTGACTGAGAAAGGATTAGATGAGTATTATTCTCAAGTTATAGATTCAGCTATTAATTTTTTTGAATTAATGATAGAAGCAAACTCAACAACCATTGTAGAGGTGATTAAGGAAGGAACAAGAAGGCTGGATTTAGATATTGAGAAAATAGAGCATAAAAAAATATTTATTGATTCTTTTCAAATTGCACATCGATCTCAGAGTAACCTTATTCATAAATTGTTAATACCACTGAAAAAAAAGAATCAAGTATATTTACAAAGTAAAATAATGGATGAACATGAACTTATGTATTTTAAGGATGGTATTTTAGACATCAGAATATTAGATGAAAATTTAAGTATAAAACCTCATATGATGGATATAATATTTGCTTTTGGCCGAACTTCAAAGGATCTATTTGAAAAGCATATTATAGAAATTTTGAAAGTACTCAAAAGGGAAGGAATTTTATTTCTGTTTATTAGAAGGAGAGAAAATATTAGAGAACCAAAGATTTTCAAAGTTTTTATAGATGATTTATTTAAAAATATTCCTGAAAAACAGCATAAGAAACTCCAACAAATTGTACCATTTCACTATTCGATAGAATTTCCAGAAAATCCACTAAAAGATAATGAGATAAAAGATTTATTATTCAATTACTTTGAAAAGGTAGAATTATTTCCTCTTCCTGCATCTCTAAGTGTAATTTTAGCAAAAAAATCAAAGTTATAGACTTTTTTCAGAGATGAAATAAATTAAAATAGGACTATCATAATTTTAGAAATTTTTTAATTCCATAATCAAGTCCGGCGGTTATTAGAGCTCTTGCTTGAAGTTCCAAGTTAGCCCAATCTTTAAATATTAATGGACCATGAACAAAAACAGATCTTCCTTCATAACTTTCTCGTTTTTCAATATCTAAACCCTTTACAAATTTAAGGTTTTTATTATTAATGCGAATTCGAACCTTGCTACCTTTAAATGTAGAATAAAACTTAAAGAGAATATCTCCGTTTCTTACTTTTTTGTTGTCAATAGATCCCTTTAAAGTAATTTCCATCCCTGGCTTAAATGTTGATTTTTCTTTATAAAATTTTTGAAGAATTTTTCTAACTGTATTTAAATCATCTTTCCTTACAATGTATGCCCTAATTTCTTCTAATTTGTGATTCTTAATATCACCTAAAATTTCACCAGAACCTATACAAATATACTCTTTATCCATACGATTAATGACATCTCCAAGATCTAGACTCATAGTGACTCCTAAGGGTTCAGTTTCACCTAATAGATCAACTATTAATGAATAAGGATGTTCAAGACTTTTAAAAAAATTTTTTGGAGACATTCTATCATAGTTTCAGAAATTTTTTAGCATTATCGATGAGAATCTTCCTTATTTCTCTTTGTTTGAATTTTAAACCATATTCTTTTCCTTTTTCTGGAATATTTTTAACCCAATCAACCCAATTTTTCTGGTCCATTATCGTTTCCAACATAGGCCAATCCGTTCCAAACATTAATCTATCTTTGTGAGGTTTTATACCTGGAGCGTCGAGAATACTTCTTAAATTCTTCAAAAAGTACTCAGGCATTAATAGTGCTTGAGCTTGATAACCCGAGAGTTCAGCGTAGACATTTGACCTCGTAAACATTATTTCGGCACATTTTAGATGATAACTAAGGCTCCCGAAATGAATTAAGACTATCTCTAGATCTGGAAACTTAGCTGCAATCGAATCAAGATAAATTGGGTCAGCATATTTAGACATGAATGGCGGTCCAATTGTTGCGGCAGTATGTGAATAAACAGGAACATCTAGTTCTAAGCACTTTTCATATAAGGGGAAAAATGAGGGATCATCGGGATAATAACCAGCAGTGGGATGAAGTTTAAGCCCTTTCATTCCCCATTCTACCACAGCTTTTTCAAGTAGCTTAATCGCCCTTTCACCCCTTCTGGGGTCAATAGCACATAAAGTAAAAAGCTTGTCTGGATATTCATTTGCTTGTTTAACGACCCAATGGTTTATCTCTTCAATAGACCAAGGAGCTTCACCAACATCAGAGTTCATTTCAAAGTCAACTGCCATGACCAAAGCTTTATCAATACCCGCTGCATCCATCTGCTCAACGAATAATTTTGCATCATAATTCTGAAATGGCTCCATTTGTTTGCGGATAGTTTCTAATGGGACGCCCATTAAATTTGAATAAAATCTTGCTGAAATGTTCCAAAAGGCGTCAGAATGATGGTTTTTATGACCTAAATGCGCATGTACATTTATTACCAATCTTTATCATTCCTTTCTGTAAATTAAATCTAATTTTTGTTAAACAATTTATATTGGATAATCTTTACCTATTATATTAAATTAATTTAAAAAACCAAAATTATTAGTGGGTAATCGAATTGCCAGAAAAAATTGAAGGAAAAACCGCATCTGAATGGGTTGATTATGGGTACGAATACGAAAAGGTAAATAATTATCAAAAAGCTATAGAATGTTATGAAAAAGCTGTTAAAATAGACCCTAAGTTTTTAAAAGGGTGGAATTATATGGGCTTAGCTTTTGGATATTCAGGAAATACCGAGAAAGAAATCGAATGTTATAAAAAAGTCCTCCAAATCGATCCTAAAAATAAATATGCGCTAACAAATATGGGTGTGGCCCATGAAAAATTAAGAGAATATCAAAAATCTCTTGAATATCAAGATAAGGCTCTTGAAGTTGATCCGAAATTTAAGCTCGCATGGTATAACAAGGGAGTAATTTACTCTAAATTAAATAAACACGAAGAAGAGATCAAATGTTTTAGAAGAGCACTAGAACTCGACCCTTCATTTAAAATCGCTTGGTACTACTTGGCAGTTGCTTATAAAAATCTTGAGAATTATAAAAAAGCTATTAAATGCCTTGAAAAGGCTTTAGAAATCGATCCTAATTATGAAAGTGCATCATTACTATTAAATAACATAAAAGACGGATTAGATGGTCTAAAAGAAGTAAGTGAGACAGAAGGAAAAACCGCATCAGAATTATGTGATATGGGATTTGAATATGGAAGGTCAGGAAATTTTCTAAAAGCCATCGAAATACTTAAAAAAGCTGTAGAAATAGATCAAAAACATAAAAAAGCATATTATTATCTAGCTGCAGCTTATGAAAAAGTGAATAATTTTCAATCAGCTATTGAGAATTATAAAAAAGCAATTGAAAACGATCCTCAAAATAATGATGTTCATAATCATCTAGGAAAATGTTATGAGGAAATTGAAGAATATGATAATGCTCTTGATAGTTATAAAAAAACAGTTTCAATTGATCCAAATGATAAAAACGGTTGGTATAATATAGGAGTTGTCTACCGTAAATTGGGGGGAAAGGAAAATACACAAAAAGCAATCGAAAGTTATCATAAAGCTATCGAAGTCAATCCCAAGGATTATGATGCTTGGAAAGCTATAGGTTATGCGTATTGCGATCTAGGAGATCTAGGCGATCAAGAGGGCTATCGGAAATCAATAGAATTTTATGAAAAAGCCATTGAAGTAGATCCAGAAAATGAATCAGCATATTTTGCTTTAGGAACTGCTTACGGCAAGCTAAAGGAATATCATAAGGAAATTGAAGCTTATACAAGATCAATAAAAATTAATCCCCATGATTTTAGACTTTGGGATAATATCGGTGCTTCTTTAGACGATTTAGGGGAACGAGAAGCAGCGGATTATTGTTGGGAAATATCAGATAAAGTTAAAGCTGGTTTTAAATTTTCCAGCGAAAAAGAACTATCAGATGTTTTTAAAGTTTTGGGAGGTTTAAGATTAACAGAAAAAGGTAAAAATGCCAACGAATTGATTGAGATGGGTCGAAAAGAAAGCGATATTGAAAAAGCTCAAGAATATTTCCAAAAAGCGTATGATATTTATAAAGAAGTGGGAAATAAAATGGGTCAAGCTAATGCTCTCCGATACATCGGAAGTTGTTATCGAAGTAAAAAGAATTGGGAAAATTGTATAAGTTGTATGCAGGAAATTCATGATATTTATTCAGATGTCAACCATAAATCGGGAATGGCTGAAGCAATTCATAACACAGCGTTCTGTTACTTTTTCATGGATAAATTAAAAGAAGCAAAGGAATATTTTGAAAAATCTGTAAAAATTTATGAAGAAATAGATGATAAAGTAAAATTATCAGATGGTTTATCAAATTTAGGTTTGATCTGTAAAAAAGAGGGTAATAAAACTAAGGCTTTAGAATATTTTAAAAAATGTTATGAAGTGGATAAAGCACTTGGGAATAAAAGCCGAATGGAGCAAGATAAAAGGGATATAGAATCAGTAAGTTAAAATAGGTTAATAGCATGGAAAGCCGAGAATTGGTAATACGTGCATTGACATTCAAAAAACCAGATAGAATCCCGCTTCATTTAGCCACTAATATGCTCGAAAGTGATACTGTTGGAGGTTTAATTTTTCCTTTCAGAGGATGGAAATTGAATAAGTTTCAAAAAAGAATAGGCATCAAACGCTCCCCAACATGCTATGTTATTTCAAGAATTAAAAAGGAAAAACACTATTTAATTGATGAATTTGGTAGTATTTGGTACAATCCTGGTAACGAAACAATTGGTCAAGTAGTAAACCCTAGAGTAGTAAAAAAATGGGAAGATATAGAAAAAGTAAGAAAAAGAATAATTCATATGCGAAATAATAAAGGTCGATGGTGGCTTACTAAACTTTTATTTGGATTATTTGGAAAGAAAAAATTTAGAGTTGGGTCTCTTGATCAATTTTATTTTGAAAGATTACATATGTTGAGGGGCTTCGGAAATCTTTTAAAGGATCTAAAAAGAAATAGAGAGAAAGTAAAAGAATTAGCAGATATTTTAGCTGAGTGGTATATTTGGCTTGTTGATCAATGGGCAAAACAAGGCGCAGATGGGTTATTTGCCACTGATGATTGGGGAACTAACCACGGTCCTTTTATATCACCTCGAGATTTTGACGAAGTCTTTAAACCTGTTTATCAAAGAGTCACAGAGCGAATACATAACCATGGAATGTACTTCATATTACACAGTTGTGGTAATATTTTTTATTTAATACCAAAATTAATTGAATCAAGAGTAGATTGTCTTCAATTAGACCAGCCACGAATGACGGGATTAAAAAGGTTGCAGAAATTTGGCGGAAAAATAGCTTACATGTGCGTGGCTGATATTAGTAAAATAATTCCATATAAAACCCCTAAAGAAGTTGAAGCTGAAGTTCTTATGATGATAAAAACTCTTGGAAAATTTAATGGTGGATTATTAGGTACAATCTATGCTGATCTTGCAGCAGTTGATTTTCCAGCAAAAAATATGGCAGCCAATGTAAGAGCTTATAAACGATTCGGGAAATATGGTGAATATCCACTTAATTAAAAAATAAAAATAAGAAAAATGCTATAAGTATTAATAAAAAAATTGGATTTATCGTCTAATTTGTTTAATAATTACTATTCCAATTATTAAACCAATAACTGCAACAATTGCAATAATTGTTAGAATCTCTATTCCTATACCCTCACCAGTATTAGCCAACATTAACAATAATGGTCCTAAATCTGTTCCTCCATTTGGAATATAATGATTAATGAGAGTTAATTCAAAGAGATAATGCCAACCCGTGGTTCCATTATCCAGTCTCGCCATTTGAGTAAGAATTTTTCCATCGTATGTATAATTATACATACGACTATTTGAAGTACTCCAAGATCCATTCCATATAGACCATGTACCTTTAGTATTTGGAGAAATGGGACTTATATATGACGGATTTGGAATTTGTTCAAGATCAATACTCCAGTGTACTATGGTATAATTTGCTGCTGAGAAGTTTTGAGGAATATAAAAGGGGTCATCCTGAAGTAAAAAATAAAATTCTGTATAAGCTGGATTTGTAGAGTTATATCCCCCATATAATGTATATGGATCAGTTATTGTCCAATTACCTGAACTCTGATTCCAATATTCCTTTTTAAACCATATAGCATCTGCAATCCATCCCTTTAAATTTTGATTTTCAATGTTTTCGATAATAAATCGATATTTATCACCTATTTTTACAGGTGCAAAAAGAACTGGATCAATATTAGAGACATTATATGTTAGAATCTCACCTTCACGAACACTAAATCCGTCGGATCCCGATTCAAATGATGGTCCAATTGCTTGTACACCTTGTATTTGAACTAGTAATAACACAATTGTAATCAACGAACTAAAAATTATGAAACCTATTTTAATTCTAGTCATCGGTAATTATTCCCACCAGATTTGAGTCGTTAAATTCTATAGCTATCTTTTAAATTTAATATGTTAAGAATATTGAATTCTTATTAATATTTTTTTATATTTATTGTATTCAAATATATAATTAAATTATTTTAAAAAGTTTTTAGAAAATTAAGGTGCAGAATATTGGAGAAACCATTTAATTTCAGATCTGGGGAAAAGGAAATTGAAGGAATTATTTATCTTCCCTCAGAAATAAAAAAATGTCCGGGAATGATTATTCTTCATCCACATCCTGCCTTTGGTGGCTCAATGGAAAATAATGTTGTAAATGCAGTATGTGAAACACTACAACAAAATGGAGTAATTGCATTTAAGTTTAATATCCGAAATCCCAACATAAATAAAGCCATAAAACACACTAAGGCAGGATTAGAATTTTTTAGTACTTTAGATGAATTAGATAAATCTAGAATTGGAGTTTGTGGCTATAGTTGGGGAAGTAGAGTAATTTTAGAAGCATTTTACAACGATGAAAGAGTTAAAGCATTAATTGGAGTATCTCCACCAGTTTCAATGTTTAAATACGATTTTTTATTAGATTCAAAAAAACCTATATTATTGACTGTAGGTACTCATGATCAAATCATTCCCATAAATCTAATGGAAGATTTCTTTAATAAATTAAAAGAACCCAAAGAATTTGAAACTTTTAATACTGACCATATTTATATTGGTGTCGAAAATAAGCTTTCTAAGAGAGTTTTAGAGTTTGTGAATAAATATTTATGGTGATTTTATGTCGAAAGAAGAAAAATATGGTTTAGGAAATAAATTAGCTTATGGTTTAGGAAATATTACCGATATGGTAGCTTATCAAACCTTTACTTTATTAATTTTTGTTTTCTATTACAGTGTAGTGGGACTTGATGCTTTCGAATTAATGATAGGTTTTATAATTTGGTCTATTTGGAATTCACTTAATGATCCTTTATTAGGTCTTATTAGTGATAAAACAAATGTGAAAATTGGGAGACGGAAATTTTGGATACTTCTTGCTTTAATCCCAATCAGTTTAATTATGATATTTTTATGGACACCTCCTTTAGGTAATAGGTTACTTGACCCTAATAATGCCTTAATTAATTGGTTATATTTCTTAATTGTAATAATACTTTTTGATTTCTTTTATACGATGTTTTCCTTGAATTTTACGGCACTTTTCCCAGAAATGTACATAGAACAATCAGATAGAAACGAGGCAGGTTTAATTAGAAGGGTAATGACCATTTTAGGATTGATTATCGCCTTCATATTACCTATAGCTATTATCGGTGATTCAAAGGATATCGCAAATTTATATAATGGTCGATATTTCTTCGCAGGATTAACCAATTGTCTGATTGTTTTTATTAGTTTATTAATTGCAATCAAATATGCTGTTAAGGAACGACCTTTATTTAAGAGAGATCCTTTAGAAAATCCTAGTTTTATGGATTCTCTTAAAATTACTTTAAAAAATAGAACATTTTTAATATTTGTTGCAGGAAATCTATGTAATTGGTATGTTTATGGATTAATTCCAACTATTATTTTATTATATGGAACTCATGTCCTTGGAACTACAGACATGGGATCCTCAATATTACTTTTAGTGGGCTTCCTTTCGGCAGCTGGACTTATGCCCCTATGGAAAAAAATAGGTGAAATAAAAGGAAATGCGAAAGGTATGACGATTTCTTTCTTTATTTGGGGTATTTCTTTCATTCCATTTCTGTTTATATTCGGAGCAACAATTTTGAATTATGTAATTACAATGTTAGTTATGATTTTAGTGGGGTTTGGGATTTCTGGGTCAATTTATTACGGAGATCTAGTCATTTCTGATATGATAGATGAAGATGAGGTGGCTACGGGGGTTAGAAGAGAAGGGGCCTACTATGGTGTCAATGCGTTGATAATACGATTAGCTACTATTTTAGTCATGGCATCTATCGCACTGGTCTTCTCCGGAACTGGCTGGACTGAGTATCAACCGGCAACCCAAGATATAGCTCAATTAAGGTTGGGTCTAATGTTATTAATGTCGATCTTTCCATCGGTAGCTGCATTTATAGGGTCTTTCTGTCTTTATAAGTTCCCATTAAAAGATGAAAGATTATCTAAGATGAAAGAGGATCTAACTAAGTTACATAAGACTAAATCAAGTAAAACTGTTTAATTCCAATAATCTCCCTTTTTTCATTTTTCCAATTGAATGATTAGAATTTGAAAAGTGAATTAATTTTTATAAGTGTGAATTTTGTTAAAAAAAATAAAAGTAATTCCTTTGGCAGCAGAAAGTTTCGGCGTTCGTTCTATGGCTACTCTAGTGGAAACACCGGATACTAAAATTATGATTGATCCTGGATGTGCTTTAGGTCCGAGACGCGGAGATGCCAAAAAGTTTTATTATCCCCATCCTCTTGAATATAAAGCTTTAAAGGAATGCACTGAAAAAATTGTTACAGCAAGTCTAGAAGCTGAAATTTTAATTATTTCACATTTTCATTATGATCATCATAAACCTCAATTTACTGATTATTTCACCATTTACTCAGACAAAGAGATTGCACAAAAAATATACAAGGACAAGATAATATATGCTAAAAATTTCCGCGAAAACATAAATTCAAGTCAACGTAAAAGAGGTTTTTTATTCAATAAAATAATGAGGAAACAATATAAGAAGATTTATTGGGCAGATTCAAAAACTTTTCAAAAGGGGAATACAGAAATTGCATTTTCCCCTCCAGTTTATCATGGAGAGCAAAAAGCTAAAGGGGGTTGGGTTATTATGTGTTCAATCATTTACGATGATGAGAAGTTCTTATTTACTTCTGATGTCCAAGGTCCGATGATTAAGGACACATTAAACTTTATTTTAAAGCAAAAACCTGAGGTTGCATATGTTGGAGGCCCTCCTATATACTTGCGTAATTTACTTTCTGAAGATCTTCTAAATCAATCTTTAAAGAATATGATTAAATTAGCGGAGAAAATTCCTTGTCTAATTATCGATCATCATTTACTTCGAGATAAAGATTGGCGAAAATGGGCGGATTCTATTTTTAATACTGGATTAAAAAAGAAACATCAAATTTCCTGCGCTTCAGAATATATAAATGAACCAGAAAACATACTAGAGGCACTCCGTAAGAACTTATATAAAAATAACCCTCCAAATGAGAAATTTATGAAATGGTTAAGCTTACCGGAAAAAAAACGAACAAATATTATTCCCCCAATAAATTAGACACAAAATTTTTCCCAAAAAGAATAATTTTTATATCATGGAATTTTAAAGTAAGTCAATATAAGGGAAATTTTCAGAATATATTACTGAAAATCCAAAATATTATACGTCAAAATTATATGTAAGTGTAAATTTATGATGAAACTAAAATCTCTGAAAGATATGCCCGAATTAGATTCTCCTTTAGCATTAATAGGCATGCCTGGCATTGCAATGGTTGGGAAATTAGCTTTAATAAACATAGTAAGTTCCTTAAATGCAGAAGAAAGTTCTGAAGTTTATCATGATGATCTCCCCCCTCATGTTATTATAGACGAAGGTGGTGAGATGCGACTACCTAGGGTAACGATTTTTTTTATAAAAAATCCCGAAATCAGCCATGATTTAGTATTATTCACCTCTGATTATCAACCTACAACTTCCGCTGGTATTTATCAATTATCCGATTATGTTTGTGGATATTGTCATAAACTAGGAGTAGTAAATATTATTTCAACAGGTGCCTTTGTGCCTGATTCATTTAAGAAACCTTATAGACAAGTTTATATCTCAGGGTCCAGTGAGGAGTTTATCAATTTCTTTCTTGAATCTAAGACAGGAACAACGATTCTATTGAAAGGTGGTTATATAACTGGGGCTAATGGAATTATACCTGCATGGGGAAAGGTTCATTACGATATAGATGGAGCTTGTTTATTGGCAGACACGCTTCCTATGAGAGCACTAGATCCTACAGCTTCAAAGGCAATTGTGGAAGTGTTGAATGAACGCTATGATCTTAAATCAGATGTAGCGAAGTTAGAAAAACAAATTTCAGAAGTAGAATTAGTTTCTTCTGAAATTAAAAAAAGACTTAAGGAAGAAAAGGAACGACAACAAAAAGAGACCCGACCTTATATAAGTTAGTTCTCAAATTTTTATTTTTAAAAGATCTTTTCCAATGATTACTTTTCCTTTATAACTTTCTTTTATGCTCTTCACCATTTCTTTTTCCCTCCCTGTACAAACTGGGTATAAATGCGTTAAAACTAATTTTTTTACATTAGCTTCATATGCAAATTCTCCTAATTTTGAGGGAATAATATGTGATGTTTTAAACTGCCCCTCTTTATCTGGATTAGAGCACTCATGAATTAAAATATCCGCATCTTTTGATAGTTTTAAAAGATTCTCTGAATATCCTGTATCCCCACTATATATTATACTCTTAGATTCTGCTTCTAATTTATAACCTAAAGCGTTTGGATGCTCAACTTTAGTGCAAAAAACTTTCCATAAATCTGTTTTTTTAACTAAACCTTCTTCAATTTCATGGATTTTTATGAAATCTAACGTCTCTTCAAGATAAGGATAGACTTTTTCAAGGAGAGCATGTATTATATCACTACTTCCTTCTGGTCCATAAACATAAAGTTTATCAGATTCAGATCTATTCACCATTCTATTAGCCATAACGAGAGGTGCAAAATCTGAAAAATGATCTGCATGGAAATGGCTGAAAAATACATTATTTATATTTTTAAAATAAATCCCAGCCTTCTCAATTTGACGAAGAACACCATTTCCACAATCAAAAAGTAAAAAATCTTGCTTTCTATTATTTTTTATTGATATAATTAAACCAGAAGCGTTACGGGATTTATTTGGAAGTAAAACTCCAGTTCCTAGAAGAAAAATTTCAATCATTAACTCTGAAATAAGATTTTAAATCTATAAAAAAGTAAATAGTCATCAAATCATTGGATTTCAAATTATTATTTTAAAATAAGATTTCAAAAGAAAATCAAATATCATGAATTTAAATTTTATATGAGGTGTTTTTATTTCAGATAGAGAAGAACGTAAAAGATTGAAACGAGAGCAAAAGAAAAAGCAACTTCTTGAAGAACTTAGCAAGTCTTTGCCTCAATTAGAAGGCACTATTGCTGTAAAAGGATTGGAAAAAGAAGTTAGAATATTAAGGGATAAATGGGGAGTCCCTCATATATTTGCTGAAAATAATCAGGATCTTTTTTTTGCACAGGGGTATACTCATGCCCAAGATAGATTATGGCAAATGGAATTTTTTCGATTCTTATCATCAGGTAGACTTTGTGAATTAGTCGGAACACTCACATTAGATCTTGATATTTTCGCTCGCACTTTGGGTTTACGTCGAGCTGCTGAAAAAGAATTGGAGCTCGTAAAGGAAAAGGGGGATCCAAGAATAACCGAAATGATGGAGGCGTATATGGAAGGTGTGAATGAGTATATCAAAACTCATCAAGATGATTTACCCCCTGAATTTTCTATCGTAAATCATAAGCCGGAACCATTTACTGCTTTAGATTTAGTTACATTTTCTAAGTTTTTGACATTTTTATTAAACGGAAATATGGGCTTAGAGTTATTAAGGGCTCAATTAATGGCAAAATTAGGTGCAAAAAGGACAAAACAACTCATGCCTTTTATTTCGGATACCTCCACAACTGTTGTGCCTTCATTGGGTTCTTACACAGATTATATAATGATGCGAGATAAATACAAAGAAATTTTTCCATGGACAAGAACTATGGGGAGTAATAATTGGGTAGTAAATGGAAAGAAAACCACAACTGGCAAGCCAATGCTTGCAAATGATCCCCATTTATTGACTATGATGCCTTCCATATGGTATGAAAATCATCTTGTCAGTGATGAATTGAATTTATATGGAGTAATATTTGCTGGAGCTCCAGGGATTGTTATAGGGTTTAATGGGACTATTGCTTGGGGATGTACTGTCTGTCCTTGTGATACCCAAGATTGGTATGTAGAAAAAATAAATCCAAAAAATCCCCACCAATACGAATATAATGGAAAATGGGAAGACGCTGAAGTAGTAGTTGAGAAATTCAATTTAAGTAAGAAGAAAATTGTTGAAAAGGAAATCGTAATTACAAGACACGGACCACTTTTCGATTTCATGCTTGTTAGTATGGATCTTCCATTTGAATCCCGAAAAATTGACCGAAAATTAGCTTTAAGGTGGACTGGACATGATCCAAGTAATACACTTCAAGCATTTCTTGGAGTTTGTTTGTCGAAAAATTGGCAAGAATTTAGGGAAGCACTAAGTAGATTTGGCTATGCCTCACAAAATTTTGTGTATGCAGATGTAGAGGGGAACATTGGTTATCAAACTCATGGTAGAATACCAATTAGAAAAAAAGGATCAGGACTTATGCCAGTTCCAGGATGGACTGACGAATATGAATGGGAAGGTTATATACCATTTGATGAACTGCCATCAGCATTTAATCCACCGACTAATTACTTTGCGACAGCTAATAATAAAACAATCGATGATGATTATCCTTATCATATAACTCACGACTGGACTCCTCCTTATAGAGCAAGACGAATTGTCGAATTATTAACTGCAAAAGAAAAGCTGACAATAGATGATTTCAAAAGAATTCAAGGAGATTCCGTCTCTATCCACGCCCGAGAAAGCCTGCCATTGATGTTAAAGATGAAACCCGAAAATAAATTGCAGGAAGAAGCTATAAAATATTTAAAAAATTGGGATTTTGACCTTTCAAGAGAAAGCACAGCTGCAGCGATATTTGAAATGTGGTATCACCATTTGTTAATAAATCTACTAGAAAACATTCTGGGAAAAGAAATTTTAGAAAATTTTTACCTTAAAAAACAAAGTAATAATTATGATGCATTTGGTATTCCACGTGTGCTACAATATCCTGAAAATTATTGGATTCAAGGTAATTCCAATTCAAATACTGAAAATCTAAGTAAATTATTGAGTAAAAGTCTACAAGATGCACTTGAGACCCTGCAAAAAATGCTAGGTGAAGATATGAGCTCGTGGGCTTGGGGAAAAATACATATTGCTAATTTCGCTCATCCTCTGGGAATAATTCCGCCATACGATCTTGTTCTTAATGTCATGGGCGTACCTACCGCAGGTGATGAAAATACAATAAATAATGGAATATTTAATCCAACCATGGATCCAAAAACGGGTTTTCATCAAGTAGGACTGCCTAGTACTAGATTTATAATGGATTTGAGTAATTTCTCGAATTCTGTCAACATGCACACCACTGGTCAGTCTGGTCATCCTGCAAGTAAACATTATAATGATATGTGTTATCCTTGGGCAAATATTGAGTACCATAAAGTGCTATACGATAAAGAATTAATAGAAAAAGAAGCTGAAATGGAACTGAAATTAGTTCCAAAATAATGCTTTTATTTTTTTGAAGCCGATGTACTTCCTATTTTTTTATTAATCACGCTGATTTGGTTATTAAGGGTGTTAATTTTTCTTCTAAAGAGAACAATAGTTATTATAAATGCCACTCCAATGCCAATAATAATTCCTAGACCAACGGTTGATAATAAAAGAGTATCAGCATCCCCTTGACTCATAATAAAAACAGGTTGTGATTCTGTAGGAGATGGTTCACTTGGCGGAGAAAGTGGTTTATAAAGACCTGTGTTATTGTTATCATGGTGAAACTTAGGCCAAGGATAGAGATGCTCCTCGTAAACGCCTTTTTCATTCAAGGCATAAATGTATCCATCATCTGACCCAATAACAATCTCCACCCTTCCATCACCATCAAGGTCGCCAAGAGCAGGGGAAGAAAATACACCACTCCCTGTCTGTACGGGCCACCCCGTCACATTCGTCCCATCAGCGTTCAATGCCCAAATTTTATCATCATAGGATCCAACCACGACCTCCAGATCACCGTCCCCATCAATATCCCCTAGAGCAGGGGAAGAATCTATATCGCCCCCTGTCTGTACAGGCCAACCCGTCACATTCGTCCCATCAGCGTTCAATGCCCAAATTTTATCATCATAGGATCCAACCACGACCTCCAGATCACCGTCCCCATCAATATCCCCTAGAGCAGGGGAAGAATCTATATCGCCCCCTGTCTGTACAGGCCAACCCGTCACATTCGTCCCATCAGCGTTCAATGCCCAAATTTTATCATCATAGGATCCAACCACGA
>JAHPZH010000001.1:343535-789068 GCA_019058315.1 Candidatus Helarchaeota archaeon
ACCACGACCTCCAGATCACCGTCCCCATCAATATCCCCTAGAGCAGGGGAAGAATATATATCGCCCCCTGTCTGTACGGGCCAACCCGTCACGTTCGTCCCATCAGCGTTCAATGCCCAAATTTTATCATCATAGGATCCAACCACGACCTCCAGATCACCGTCCCCATCAATATCCCCTAGAGCAGGGGAAGAATATATATCGCCCCCTGTCTGTACGGGCCAACCCGTCACGTTCGTCCCATCAGCGTTCAATGCCCAAATTTTATCATTTGCCCCTATCACGACCTCCAGATCGCCGTCTCCATCAAGGTCGCCGAGAGCAGGAGAAGAATATACATCCCCCCCTGTTTGTACGGGCCAACCCGTCACGTTCATCCCATCAGCGTTCAATGCCCAAATTTCATCATCATTTGACCCGATCACGACCTCTAACTGCCCGTCGCCGTCGATATCGCCAAGAGCGGGTGAAGAACGTACATTAAATCCTGTCAGTACAGGCCACCCCGTCACGTCCGTCCCGTCATGGTTGAGAGCATAGATGTTGAAGTCCCACCCCCCGACCACGACCTCTAGCTGACCATCTCCGTCAAGGTCACCAAGAGCGGGTGAAGAACGCACATCGGAGACTAAATCTACGGGCCATCCCGTCACGTTCGTCCCGTCGTGGTTGATGGCATAAAGTTTATCGTCCCACCCCCCGACTAAAACCTCCAGATCGCCATCCCCGTCAATGTCGCCAAGAACGGGCGAAGATTGAACAGATCCGTCTGTCATTATGGGCCACCCGGTCATGTTGGATACTTTTGAAAATATTGGTCTTTCAGGGTTTGGTGCTAATGAGAAAAGGGTTCTCCACTGTGGTAATTCATTCAATGAAGACGAAGAAAGTGCACAAATACCTGCTGAAATCATGAATGTTGTAAAAATTAGTAAATATGTCATTTTATTTTTTTTCAAAATTTTCCACCATCATCTAATATATTACTAGTCTTATATAAAAATTGGGTGAGCTCATTTCATACGCAATACTTCTATTTCTCCAGTTTTCTCATTTATTTTTATTTCATCAGTTCTATTAGCTTGCTCTATCACTACTTTTCCATCATTAAAAATTCTTACACGCTTTATATTTCTCGGATATGGAACGTAAAAAGTAACTTCTTTAAATACATTATGATTTTCTGATAAATAGAATTTTTTTTTCTCCAATTTCCAAATCTCCTATTGTAAAAGTTAAAAGATTTCTCTTAAACCTTATTTTTTAAGGGAATTTAATAATTTCCATCTATAAATAAAATAATTAAGTTATTAATTCTTTACATTATATTGAGGTGATTACTTACACAGATCAAAATGATAAACCAGCTCAAAGAAAAGCAAAATGCCCTTATTGCCTACAACCTCCTCCCGTAGGTCCTCACTGGATGTGTAGTGATTTTGAAAGTTTTGGGTGTGGGACTAGCTTTGATACCTTTGAAACAAATGCTGTTTGTCCTAACTGTGGACGAAAATTTCGCTTAACACAATGTATAAACTGTGGTGAATGGAGCCCTATAGAAAATTATTATACATACTGATGATTTGGCTCCTCGTGAATTTTAATATATTTTGAAGGAATATGGTTAGTTAAATAAACTTTATCCGTTGCCTTTTCAATTTTAACACCTTCTTTCATTGCCTCCGAAGCGTTAATTATTAAAATAACAGGCTTTTTAGTCCTTCTCTTTCCAACTCTAATGGCTGCTTCGATAGTTTTAGATAAATGGACTTTTCTTCTCCCCATTGGATTTAAACCTTCTTTTAAAATCGTTTCTGCTGCTTTTTGTGTTGTTCCGTGATAAAGTTTGTCTATTTTTATTTCTTCTAAATTATAGGAGACATCAATACTATGTCCATAAATTGCCCTTATACGATTCTTTTTGATTTCATATCTTTCATTTCCAAAAGCTACTGAAAGTAATTCTTTTTTATTTAATGATTTATATTTATTTTGAACAAAAGATAAAAATTCATCTAAATCTACAAACCCCTCTTTATCCAAATTTAAGTTTTTTGGATTATGCCTTAGTAAATAGCTCATATATTTGCTAATTTCAGTACTTTTCTTTTTATCGATTATTATTTTTGGCATTTGAAGAACATTCTCATTTATTAAATAAGTTTTTAATGTTATTATAATTAGAATTCTTGTTAGATTAATTCTTCGTTACTGATTTATATTTGAGGCGTTTATGTGGTTGAATTTTTGCATTTAAAAGGTAGTTATGAAGAAATGGGTCTGCAACAAGGAAAACAATTGAAGACTAAAATTAAGGGAATGATAGATTATATTTTTCATTCAGAAATGATAACAGTAGTGAAACCAAAACTTGTTCCTCTATTCCTCCTAAAATTTGGATTAGGTTTACTTGGAAGATTCAGAATAAAAAAAGCAATACAAAAACATCTACCAAATCAATATGATAAAATGATGGGTATAGCAAAGGGAGCAAAACTCAGTAAAAATTTTACTTATGGGTTGCATTTTGTTGAAATATATTCCGGAAATCCTAAGACTACCTCATATATTCCCCAAGGATGTACTATGTTATTTGCATTACCTCCAGCAACTGCAGATAATTCATTATTATTTGCTCGAAATTATGATTTTCCAAATGTTTTACAACCCTATCAAATGGTTAGAGTTGATGAACCAGATGATAAATTAAAAACTATTTGTATTACGCAATATATTTTAGCTGGAACTCACATGGGTATGAATGAAAAAGGATTAGCAATAGCAATAAATTATGCGAGAACTTGGGAAAAATACCCTGACGATTTTAGATTCAAAGGAGTTCCTTCCACTTTACTCGTCCAAGAAGCTCTTGAAAATTTTGAAACCACAGAAGAAGCCATTGAATTTGTATCGAAATTTCCAGCACGAGCAAATGCAATATATTTCGGAATTATGGATAAATCTGGAGATGCTTGTGTTGTTGAAACTACCTGCAAAAGATTTGCTATAAGAAGACCGGAAGATGGAATTATGGCACATTCTAATACCTTTCGCACTGAAGAGCTGAGTGATGTAAATGTTCCTGATAGGTTTCACTGGAAATTAAAAAAGATGAGACATGTACCCTACATTAAATCGCCGAAAATGCGCTATGATAGGGCTTTCGAATTATTAACTAAGTTCAAAGGAAATATTAGCATCGAAACATTGAAAGAAATTCTAAGCGACCATTATAATAAAGAAATTGGAGAACAAGAAATTGGAGATGATTTTACTATATGTTCACATGGGGAAACAGGAAGTACACTCGCCTCTATTATAGCACGTCCAAAGACCGGTCAATTCTTTGTAACAGATAATAGACCATGTCAATCAATATATGAAGAATTTAAAATATAGAAACTAACTTATTTTTATTTTGTAATCAGAATAGGTGATCTTTTGTCAATTAGAAATGCAGAACTTGAAGACGTTCAAGCTATTACTGATCTTGCAAATAATTGTGCTCCTCATTTAAGACCTAGTGTGTTTGGAACTTATGAATATTTTGCTCGCTGTTTTAAGAGTACATTTTTTGTTTATGAAGAAAATGGCTCACTTAAAGGATATATTGTAGGATTTCCAAATATTGATGTTAAAGGGGAATATTGGTTATATCAAATCTGTATACATAGTGAAATGAGAAGTAAAAAAGTTGGATCTAAATTAATTGTTCCATTTATTGAAGAAATTAAAAACAAAGGGTATAAAAATATTAAAAGCCATGCAAATAACCAGCATTCAGCCAATCTCCATAAAAAATATGGATTTAAAACCTACGATACTGATGAAAGTGGTTGGTTTATGAAGTTAATTTTATAGATTTCATAAAAATCTTTTTATTAATGAGTCAACATTTTAATAATAAATTTACGGGATAAATTAAATTGCAAAAAAAATACCTCTTATTACTTATAGGAATCATTGGGGGTGCAGCTGCCATAGGTACGATATATGGAATCCAAATTATTACTGACAACCAATCGGGTAATAAGCTGGCAACCTACATGTTAACAATTGCTTTCACTCCCGTTCCAGTGCGTATAGAAGTTTCTTGCGACACTTCATGGGAAGGTAATTGGACCATAGGCACCAAAAGTAATGTAACATCTGGAGTAGGTGGCATTTACAACTTCACTGGTAAGATATCTGGCATTGAAAATGCTGTGGGACATTTTTACATTTCAAATATGTTAGGTAGTCACTCAATTAATGTAACAATATACTTGAATGGAAAATTAATGGATAATAAAACGGCTTTAGTCGTGTATACCGTAGTTTCAGTAAATCAAAAAAGTCCGTATAGTGATCTAATTCCCTTAGCATTTCTTACTGTTGCGGCAGACTTAGACTTTTAAATATATTCTCTTCTCTTTTTATTTTTAATTCAACTAAAAGTACCATTGTCTATTCAAGTAAACTATAGTAAATAATAAAACCAACAGTAATAGAATAAGCAGAATTAGAGCACTGATTCTATCAATTTTCCCACCATTATCTAGCCCAACGCAAATAAGTATTGCTGCAATAAAACTAGAAAAAAAAATCCAATAATGTAATGTATCAAAAATAATACCTTGATAAAAAATCACATATAATGGTATTAGAAACAAAAGAGGAATCAATGATACTTCTATTATCCTTAAAAATCTCTTTTTATTAATTAAAGCATATGTAAGCAAACCAATAACAAACATTAAGAAATTTGTATAAGCATATTTCCAAAACTCAAATGTCTCAAATGGTCTGGAATAAAGGAAAACTAATAAAACGGTCACTAATATAATTGAGCTACCGACACTTATAATAAGATTTCTGGCAAGAGAATGTTCACTAGTAAAATGAGATTTCTTCTCTATTCGGAATGATTCATCGGAAAAAACACTAGGTCTATAAGGTTCGACTGTATCCAACTCTTCTTCTGTAAATGATAGAGCCTGTTCTGGGTGCCTTATAGCATCATATAAACCTGCTAATTTATCTTCTACATCTTCCCAATTCTTTAAATATTCAACTGTTTTATTTAAAGTCGGTTTGAAAGACATAACATCCTCATTAGATATTATTACTAATGCGTACGTTTCTGCTCCGCCACGAGCGGAATCTAAAGAAATAGAAAAGCGTTGAGAAATGCAATTTATTCCACTTAATGAAAAAGAGTTAAATTCTAGTTGTGAACCAAAACCTATAGCGTTTCTTGCAATTTCTGTTAATAATTTGTCATCATTTTCATAATCCTTATCATCGAAAAACATTGGGTCTATTGGTACATAGCCTTTTTGTTCATCAAATTTACATAGGAACACGCCTTTCATTTGGTTCATCACTAATTTTGTATTTTTTATATTCTCTTTTCTGTTAAACTTTTATTGAAAACATCCTCATTAAATATTTGTTTATAATTTAAAATCTATAAATCTTCAATTAGACTCCACATAAATTTCATAGTACAATATAGGATTCAATATTATTGATAAAATGACTTCCTTAAAGATTTAAAAGTATAAAAAAAAGTGAAATAGAATTAGAAATATTAGAATAAATTTATTAAACACTATTTTATCTCAATGGAAATACCCATAAAATTTGGTTTCACGATCCAGTTAGCTAAATTTGCTTGCTCAATGAATGTTCGAATCTCATCAGGAGTATAACTCGCATAAACAGACGATTTCCACCATTTCCATTCCTTTCTGGCAATGAAAGGCCCAATTACGTATAGAATAAATTTTCCTCTAAATCCCAAATCTCTGCGTTCATCTTCTATGTGGAGTTTTCCACTAGGCTTCATAACTCGTGCAATTTCCAAAAAACCTTTAATGGGGTCGTCCCAATGATGCAAAGAATCATTCGAGATTACAAGATCATAAGTCGCATTAGAAATATTCTCCATATTCTCCACGATTCCATGTATATACTGCACTCGTTCGGCAACTCCTTCTGCTTCTGCATTTTTTTTTGCAACCCTAATCATATCAGGTGAGGCTTCCAAACCTTCAACTGAAATATCTGGACGTTCTTTAGCCAGCCAAATCCCAATCCACCCGGGTCCTGGACCTATTTCTAGAACTTTAGCATTTTCAGGAGGTATTATGTTTTTTATGATGTGATTAATAAAGCCTCTATATTCAAAACCCATCATTTTCCTCATTTTCTCACTATATTCTTCCATAGTCATCTCTTCTTGATCTAAAATTGCGCCACCTTCAGGAACTCTTGTTTTTACCATTTTATTTCATACCTAAAGTTTTTAATTATTGAATAGTAATAGAAATACAAATAATTAGTGTATAAAACGAAGTATACAGTATGAAACAAGAGCGTTTAATCAAAAAATTACAAAGACTTAATTTGACAAAAGAGGAAGCAACCCTATTTCTTTTTCTCTTAACCATTAAATCCGCAACTATCCGAGAAATTCACAATTCAAAGGAATTTTGTTTGAAACAACGACCCAATCTTTACAAAACACTTAATAATTTGAAGGAAAAGAATTTTGTAGTTGAAGAGGTTAAGGGTGGAAAAAAAAGATTTTTTCCTATTGCACCTCATATGGTGATTGAGAATTATATTTCTAATCAAGAACAAGAGCTTAAAAAGTTAAAAGAATCAGCACCCAAATTATCTGAAGCAATGGAAAATATTTTAAAAACACCATTTGAGGAATTTTCCCCAATTCCTGATCCTTTAATTGAATTCATAAGCGGTGTTGTAAATGAGGATTGGAGTATTAGGGAACCTCCTGAGATAATTAAAAAAAGGGAACTGAGAGCGATTATTTATAGTGTCGAATTTAATACACATCGGCAATTTGCAGGTAATAGTGCTGGTCTTGTTCTCTTTATATTTCGATATCAACAACATAGGGATGAATCAATAGAAGAAGTTAAACAATACCAACAGTCTCAATTCGAACAAGCACTTAAATCATTTAATGGACAGGGATTTTTTCAAATTGAAGATTATTGGGTTGAAAAAAAATTTATGGAAATAAATGATATGAAGTTTGATTATTCTGAATTTCACGTAAAATCAAATATCTCATCTGATTCTGCAAGTGGTATAATAACCCTTCTTTTTAAAGAACATCCCACTAAAATTATATCACTTTGGGCAGCAGATCTCAAGGATTTCTTCGATCTTATAACACGAGTAACTAAAAAATTTGAAGTTTCAACTTTTTAAAAAAACCTTAAAGTGCTAATTTAATAAATAGGAATTTATCCTTAAATTACAGATTGGTAAATATAAATAAAGATTAAGGTGTAATATTTATTAATTTGTAATTAAAACTATAATTTGGGATATTTAAATGAAAGTTCTAATAATGGGACTTAGAAGTGCTGGTAAAACTACTTTAGTTAAGCACGTTCTTGAAGGAAAAGAATGGGAAGAGATAAAAAACCTTAATCCAACAGAATTTGTTGAAACTACGAGCTATAAATATAGGGGGCTACTTGATGTAACAACTTTCGATTGCGGAGGGCAAGAATCGTTCATTTTATCATACTTTACGGAGCAATGGAGTCATAAAATATTTAGTAATGTTTCTGTATTTATTTGGATTATCGATAGCTCTGATTTACGTACCTTTCGTGAATCTAAAAAAGAATTATTAAAATCCTTAAACTTCATAAAAAATTATTCACCTGGGGCACGTATTTTTGTAATTGCAACTAAATACGATGTTAATAAAATTTCCTTAAAAAATATTCGTAAAGAACTAGCAGGATTGGGGATTGAACAAATATCTTCTACCTCTATTCCACTGGGTATTGCACGTGAAATTGTTTGTACGATTTTAGATGGAACATTGACCAAGGAACTCAAATCAAAAATAACTAAATTGGAAAAAGAGCTTAATAGATTTAATAAAAAAATAAATGCAATAGCCACATTGATAATTAATAAATCAGATGGTCTAGAATTAGCTTCTTCGGTTAGTTCGGAAAAATTAAATCCTGAAATTTTAAAATACATATCAACAAAGGCGTTAGTTGAACCATTAAATAGCACCCGACCAATCTTTACTAAACTTCAAAAGGAAGGATATGTCGATTTGCCAGACGCAGAGTTGGGACTATGGCATGTCGGAACTTATTATGTGAATTTATTTAATATCAATGAACAATTTGCTCTATTCTCTATATTAGAAGAAAGAAATTTCAAAATAAAAACCTTAATAGGTTATTGTGATTCAATAAAAAACTCAGTTTTACAGTTTTTAGGCTAAATTCGTGTCAGTAGTTATTTTTATTATGTATCTTACTTTTTCTGCGCTTTTTTAACAGCTTCAAAAAAACCTTTCATCTCATCTATTAATTCCGCTCTTATCGATGTCGGTTTAGCTTTAATTTTTTCTTGAGGTGGTGTAGGTTTTAAAATAGATTTTCTAAAATCAGCAATTTCTGCTTCAGAAACAGGACCCGTTAGTTTTTGACTATCAATAGGTGGAACACTCGGTTTTAATTGTTTGGGCATTTCTACTGCTACTTTTGGAGCTTGAGGCGGTAATTCCACTGGTTTTTTGATAAGTGTTTTAAGTTCATCTATATTATTTTTTATTTGATTAATCATTGATTGGTGAAAAGAATAAATATCTATAATTGTATCAATTCCTCTTTCTAAACTTGTAATTCTTTTTTCTAACTCAATTTCACGTTGTTCCATCATTCCAAATGCATTAATTATCATTTTGAAAAAGTGATCAAACAAATTAGATACTTCTTCCACATTTCCCTTTTCTAAAGCGTCTGAAAGAAATTTTCCAAACTCCATTTTATTTCAACTTATATTAATCTATGAAAAATTATAAGATGGATCTCATAATTAAGAATTAGTACAAATACTATTCTTAACCGCTTATTTCCTCTAATTCTTTTACTTTATTTAAAAGTTCTAATGCTTCATTATTTTCGGGGTCAATTTTTAAAGCTTTATTTATAAAATCAATGGCTTTTTTATAATTTTCTAAATTAACATAAGAAACGCTCATTCCCAGCATAGCCTCAATATCTTCGTCGTCTAATTCAAGGACTTTTCGGTAATTTTTAATGGCTTCTTTAAATTCACCTTTTTCTTTTAATAAACATGCTTTGTTGTAGAAACTATCAATATCATATTCATTTAGTTCTATTACTTTGTCAAAAAATTTTATTGCTTCATCATTTTGATTTAATTGTTTTAGAACACAGGCTTTATTAAAATATGCTAAATGGTAAGAAGGATCGAGTTTGATCGCTTTATCAAATATTTCTAAAGCTTCTTCAAGCTTTAAGAGATCTTGAAGAATTAGGCCCTTATTATTTAAAGCATCCAAATAATCATTTTTCAATTCAATAGCTTTGTTATAACTCTCTAAAGCCTTTTCTTTTTGCTCAAGTCTACTTAAAATATTCCCTTTTAAGAACCACGCTCTATGGTTTTTTGGTTCATATTCCAATATTTTATCAAAACAAGCTAAAGCTTCATCAGTTCTATTTAATTCCTCAAAAATATTTGCTTCTGTGAATAAAGCTGCAATATAATTAGGTTCGTATTTTAATAATTTATTTAAACAGTCTAAGGCTTCTTTAAATCTCTCTAAATTATATAGAATTAAACCTTTTTTATATAATAGTGAGTAATTTTTAGGGTATTTTCTACTCAAGGTATCAAGAATTTGAATAACTCTCTCCTGTTCGTTTAAGTAACAAAAAACGACTGTATCAAAAGCCATTATTAAATCTTCTTCAATTAGATCGGAAAGAAAGGCTTTTTTATAATATTTCATTGCTTCATCTTTATTTCCCAATTCTTCTACTATAATTCCTTTAATGATTAATGCATAGTTTAATTCGGGAGTAAAAGATAGAATTTTATTAAAGCATTCAAGAGCACCTTTGAAATGACGTAATAGGAAATAAGTTAATCCAACTTTGAACCAAGCTTCTTTATTTTCAGGATCTTTTTCCAAAACTAATTTAAAATGATCTAATGCTCTCTTATATGCTCCTAATTCAAAGGCTACATTTCCTTTGACTAAATTATTATTTATATTACTTTCGTTTGATTGACCAAATTCAATATCTCTAAATTGGAAATCTTTAATTGATGCCACTCCAAACTTAACAATTTCATCAAATGTGAGCGCTTTTCCTTGAGTTTCTCCCCAACCAATCTTTTTTTTCATTTTATATATTTCTTTGTCGTCTAAATATTTTCTTAGCAACTCATTTTTCAAAAATTTATCTATTGTAATCCACCTATTTCATTTCAAATTGATTTCTTATAGATAATTTTAATATAAAAAGTAAATTATTTGTGTAAATTGGTTATTTGCTAAAGTATTTTTGAAATACAAAATTAATCTAACTTCAAAACTGAAAGAATATCTGGCTTATATTTCTCGATAGCTTTTTCAATTCTTGCTAATGAATCCAAAGCCGAGATTGTAAATAATGAAACAGTCTTATGTAAATTGACAATACAAATCGAATTTTCTCCGACTCTATATACCGAAAAATCCGATCTATTATTTTGTAAGAATCCCTGTTTCTTAAATTCTTTTAGAAGTGGGGCTAAAAAGGGAGGTTCGACTAATTTTAAGCTGATATACTCTAAAAATTCTGCTTTTTCCATACTTAGATATTTTTCAAAATGAGATGCAATTTCAATGCCTTCATCTGAATTGAATAAAATTGAGACACTCCCATTAATTCTATCGGTGAGTTTTTGTAATAAATCTTGCAATGTAAGTAACCGACCCCCCATTACTTCTTCCATAAGGTCATCTAAAATTCTCTTAACCTTAAGCTTTGCAGAATTATTTTTTATTGATGTTGAAAAGTAATGTATCTTTATTTTTGGCTCCACTAATTCATTTACAATTTTTTTAATCTCTTTTAATTCAACTTTCTTTTTATCGTTTTTATGTGCAAGAATAAAAATTTTAGCATTTGGAGAATATTCCTGTAAAGCAATATAGTTTTTTGTAAATTCGGTAATTGATTTTCTAATCTTTCCTTTATCGGATGAGTCTATCACCCAAATCATAATAGTTACTTTATTGAAAACCTTTATTCTAAATTGGTCAGTTCTATATTCCTTCAAAAATTGTACTTGTCCACCACAGTCAAATATACTTATATTAATCATTTGTCTGTAATTATACTGATGTGTTTCTAGGAATTGTGTCGGGGATAGGTTTTTTAGCTCTTGAAATGTTTTATTTTCAAAAACATTTTTTGCTATACTTGTTTTTCCAGCATTATCTAGTCCCATCATAATTATTTTCAATTTTATTCATTCCTAATTTAGAATTTCATAATTTTAGGATTTTTGATTAATCCATACTTTTTTTAATATTTATTGAAATATTTTGTAAATATTTTTAATTTTTTTATTTAGGCAAATTTTCAAATTTTAATTTTGTCTGGACAAAAATAATTAATGCACTAACAAATTAAATAAAAATTTATCCTTTGTTTTTTGTCAATAGTTAATAATTAATTTGAATATTCATTTCGACAGAAAAAGGGAATGTTTTTATTGCCAATTTTCTCATCCTTAACCATAAGAAGTTAAGAATTTTGCTTAACAAATCATTTATACAAAAAAGTATCGAAATAAATAGTCAAGGTTAATTTCCTATGGAAGAAATTCTCTCATTAAAGTTTTTAGGAATCGGATCAAAGGCAATCAGTACACGTACCACGAAAGACGAGGGGATAATTCATGGTATATTATTACAAAATGATAATAAGGAATTAGCCGTTTTTATATCTGTTATTAGCTTTAAACAAAATAAAGATAAAAAGGGGAAAAATTTAGGAGTTATTGGTGGTTTTACTTTAGAAGATCTAAAAGAACACCTAGAGAAACTAAAAAAAGAGACATGGGTTCCACTGGGTCTTATAAAGATCGATCTTGGGGAGAGAGCTGTAAAAAATTTTCTAAAAGATGGGAAAAAACCATTTACTCTAATCAATTTAATAAAAGATGTAGAGAATGGAAAATTAAATTATATGAAAAGAAGTTTGGATAAAAATTATCAATCTTATATCATGTAATTTAAATTCAAAAGAAAAACTCAAAAATAAAATTTATTTCTTTAATTATAATGACCGCTGAAATTGAAAAAGAAAAAAGAATCCCCAGATTCAGTTCGATTGATGTATATCGGGGATATTTAATTGCACTAATGGTGATTCACCATTATGGTGAGTGGGTATACCATCCTCTTAATGGAAATTTTTTATTAATCTCCCTCGATCTTATATTTATTCAGCTAGGATTATGGCCGGTCTTTAATGCTTTATGTATTAAGCAGAATATCTTTTTAAAAATTCAATATATTTTTAGTTATTTGGGTACTTATCCTTTCATCATAATTGTAGGTATGGCTTTAGTCCTTTCTACCGAAATAAGGAAACAAAGAGGGTATACTGAACATGAAATTACCAACCATACTATGAAACGTGTTCTCTGGATTCTTCTTTTTCATATAATTTTAGGTCAAATTGTTTTGGGACCTGGAACTTTATGGTGGTCTGGAGTTTTATCTATAGTAGCCTTTAATATATTCGCTGGCTATTTTTTCCAACGATTGCCTAATAAAATTAATGCCCCTATTGCTGTTTTTATTTTTATTGTATCACCTATAATTAAAGATTTTTTAAATATCCCTAATGTTGGTTATTATGTCGATCCTGACCCTGGAATCCTTGGAGGACTCAGATTCATCGCATATAATATGCTTCCACATTTTTTACCTGTTCTCTCTTTTACTATAATGGGAATTATACTTGGAAAATTAATAGTAGAGTTTTATAGAAAAGGGAAATTACAAAATTTAACATATATTCTGCTAATTAGTGGAAGTGTTTTTTGGGTCATGGGGGCTTTAATGGACCCATTTGCTCCCTATTTTGGATACATGTATATTTTAGTTCCTCTTGAAATTTATGAAATGTTTTATGCTCTTGGACTTTGGTGTATAAGTTTTGGTATCCTTTTCTGGATAATTGAAGTGAAAAGGAAAAAATGGAGAGCTTTCAAATTCTTTGAATTATGTGGCGTTTCAACTTTATCTTTATATTTTTTCCATCATTTTTTAGGTTTAAACTATTGGATGTATTATAATCATCCATTAATGAATTTTATGTCTACTTTCTCATATTTCGAAATTTGGGTAGCACTTTGGTCATTTCTATGGATTTATCTTACCCTTTGGTCAAAAGTAAAATATAAGTACAGTCTAGAGTGGTTTATAAGAAAATATAGTTGAGAGGAAATTCAATGGTCAATTTATTAAAAGAATTCTTTCTAACTTTTTTCACATCAAGTATGACGTCAATTAAAGAAGAACTGGGTTTGGCAAGAGGAATGAATATTGCTGAAGCTCTCTGGAAAAGATTAGCAGAAGATATCTTTCCCATTGTCAACAAAGAAATACAAACTGAAGGGGATGAATTGACTAGTACAGTCAAATTTTTAGAAAAGGTTTTTACTGACCTTTTACAGTTTGAAAACGTCGAGTCTCGTGTTGGTGATAATTCTGCATCCCTTAAACTAAATGATTGTCCATTTTGGAATCAAATAAAAGAAAAAAAGTTACCACCTGCAGCTCATAATCTATGTTCTGCGTTTATTGAAACCCTTGCTAGATTAAAGAGCCCTGGACTAATTTTTGACAAAATTGGGTGTAGAAGTATGGCACAAGGCGGGAAATATTGCGAATTTGTATGGAAAATGTTTTAAAGTCACTAAAAGATTTAATATATTAGAAACTATCATATCTCTTTCATAGCAAAAAATATTCTACTATATTTTAATTATTTCATTAAAAATTAATCAAGAAAGGTTGTATTCTTTCCAAACTTTAAGGCTTGATCGGTAAAAAAGTAAATTAATAAAAATTCAATAACATGATTCAAGTCCCTACCAAATTTTCTATGTTTTTCACTTGCTCGAATACTATAAACCAGTTTTATGGTCTTGTCATATATTTCATCAGTCATTTCAATATGAATAATCATTTTTTCATCATTATTATCAAGTAATTTAAGTTCTTGATACATATTTTCAAGTTCATCATTCTGTATTCTTTCTAGATCATCAAAAGAAAAATAATCAAGTAAAAATTTTATAATTTCATTCATATTTTTTCCAAATTTCTTGTATTTTTTATTTGCCCGTAGTTTTCTTTGAAGTTCTACGAGTTTATTGTATGAAATTTCTTTTAAAGGAATTTGTTTTTTCAATATCTTTCAGTTTTTTAAAATTTGAATTTATTTATTTTTTAAATTTTTAATTTTTTAGATATTTTAATTTTTTCAACTTTATAATTAATCAAAAATGTTTTGAGAGCCATAATTATAGCTATTTTTTGTTGTATGCTTATTAAATGATATTATTTTATTATATCAAACAAATATTGCTTGAATAAACTAGAATATTTGACTATTTTCCAATTATTGGAAACAAATCTATAAACTAACAAGAATAGACTAAAATCCTACAGCTTGACCATCTTTTCTGTGATCCGAAGCTGCTATATATCCATCCTTAAGTTTATATATTATTTGTGCTCCACCAAAAATAACACTACCTTGTGATATAATTTGATGACCTCGTCGTTTTAGTTCTTTTATTACTTCTGGTTTAAATCCTTCTTCAACACTTACTGAAAGCCCTTTATGAACTTGCCAACGTGGAGCGTCAGATGCTGCTTGAGGGTTTTGATTATAATCAAATATCCGGACAATCATTTGGATATGTCCTTGAGGTTGCATTGGGCCACCCATAACACCAAAACTCATCAAAGGTCTATTATTTTTAGTAATAAATGCTGGTATAATAGTATGAAATGGTCTTTTATTAGGACCAACTCGATTTGGATGTCCCTCTTCTAAAGTGAAACCAGTTCCGCGATTTTGAAAGCTTATACCTGTGCCAGGTACTACAATACCTGACCCGAAAAACATGTAATTTGATTGGATATAAGAAACCATCATACCATCGGCATCTGCAGTAGTTAGATAGACAGTATCCCCCATTTTTGGGGTTCCATATTTAAAATCTTTAGCTTTATTAAGCTCAATTAGTTTTGCTCGTTCGGCTAGATATTCTGGATTGAGTAAATTTAAATAATCAAATTCCATTGTTGATGGATCTGATACATATCTATGAACATCTGAAAATGCAAGTTTCATAGCTTCAAGCTGGATATGCAGTGAATCTGCCGAATCTACATTATAATCATTTAGATTCCAATGCTTTAGAATTCCTAATGCTATTAATGCAGCAATTCCTTGACCATTTGGCGGTATTTCATGTAATACAATATCTTTGTATTCAATTGATATGGGTTTTACCCAATCTGCTTTATTATTGTTGAGATCTTCAAGAGTTATTAAACCACCACTTCCTCTTGCAAATTCTGCAATTTTATTTGCTAATTTTCCTTGATAAAAAGCTTCTCCATTTGTTTCAGATATTAATTTTAATGTTTGAGCTTGGTCTGGATTTGAAAATAAATCACCCGCTTTTGGTGCTTTTCCTCCTGGTAGGAAACAATTTATGAAATCTGGAAATTTTTTAAATAAACTCTTTGCAAATCCCCAAGATTGCGCCGTTATTGGTGAAACTAAATAACCATGTTTTGCGTACTCAATTGCAGGTTTGAATAATTCTTTAAATGGTAGTTTCCCAAAACGTTTTGATAATTCCACCCAGGCAGAGACAGCTCCCGGTATCGTCACAGTGTCCCAACCAACAAGTGGCATTCTTTTATATTTTGAAAAATATTCTGGAGTCCACGCCTTTGGAGATCTGCCAGAGGCATTTAAACCATTTAATTTTTTGCCATCCCAGACTATGGCAAAAGCATCACTTCCTATTCCATTCATCGTAGGTTCAACAACTGTCAAAGCTATAGCACATGCAATTGCTGCATCGACTGCATTCCCTCCCTTTAATAACATCCGAAGTCCCGCTTGTGATGCTAGAGGCTGGGAAGTTGATACAATATTTTTTGCTAAAATTGGCATTCTTTGAGAAGGATATGGGAATTTCCATTTAAAATTAGCATTAATATCTTTTTTAATCATATTTAAGACCTATAAAAAAAAGTCTGTAATTTCTTAAAGGAATTTAGATATTCGAATATATTCTATTATTAAATTATTAAAAGCTTCATCAATGCCTTGATTCTCTTTAGCAGAAGTTTCAACATATAGGGAATCCAATTTTTCAGATAATTTTATCCCATCGTCCATAGTAACGACCCTCCTGTCCCGTAGATCGATTTTATTTCCAATAATCATGCATGGTGTAATTTCTTTTGATTTTCCCGCTTCAACAACATCAAATATAGTTTTATACCAACCCTCAACATTGTCAAATGATTCTTTTCTAGTTACATCATAAACGATTATGATAAGATCAGCACCTCTGGCATAGTCTTTTGCTAGATCTCGATAAAGAATTTGACCAGCTAAATCCCAGATAGAAAGATCAACAAAATGCCCTTCCTTATCCTTATAGGATTTTTGAATACACTCAACACCAACAGTAGCTCCGTAATCAAGAGAGAATCCTTGTCCCAAAAACCTCTTCACTAAACTTGTCTTCCCTACCGCGTAATCTCCTGCTGTTATTAGTTTCAGCCTGTAACGCTTTAAGGACAACTGAAGTCTCTCCTAATTTCCTTAAATAATTGTTTTGATTCCTTCAATAATTTTTTCTTTATTTGGTATTATCCATTTTTCCATTTCTGGATTAAAAGGTATTGGCACATCTTGTCCAGCCACCGTTTTGACTGGAGCATCAAGATAATCAAAAGCCCCTTCCATTATAATTTTTGTGATCTCACCAGAAATTCCTCCCGTTCTACAAGCTTCATGCACAATAACGGCTCTCCCAGTTTTTTTTATGGAATTAACAATCATTTCTTTATCAAAAGGTGAAATTGTTCTTGGATCAAGAACTTCAACTGAAATTCCACTTTTCTGAAGTTCGTTTGCTGCCTCAAGAGCGTGTAAGACCATTATTGAAGTTGCTATTACCGTTATATCCGATCCTTCTCTTTTAATTTCCGCCTTACCTATTGGAATAGTAAATTCTTCTTCAGGTACTTCCCCAGTTGTGTTATAAAGAAACTTATGTTCACATGAAATTACAGGATTGGGATCTTTAATAGCGGATTTCATTAGTCCATAAGCATCATGAGGAGTACTTGGTTGAATTACTTTAAGCCCAGGAATGTGAATAAACCAAGCTTCAAGACTTTGAGAGTGATGGGTTGCATAAGAACCCCCCGAGCCAAATGGCAATCTAACAACAATTGGAACTGAACCCTTTCCTCCAAACATATAAAATTGCTTAGCTGCTTGATTACAAATTTGATCCATAGCTAAAGCACTTAAATCACCAAACATAATCTCTGCAACAACTTTCATCCCACTTAATGCGGCACCAACAGCACACCCTATAATAGCACTTTCCGAAATTGGTGTATCTCTTACTCTTTCTGGTCCAAATTCCTCTTGTAATCCTTGAGTTACTTTAAATGCTCCTTGCCAATTTTTTCCAATATCTTCTCCAATCAAAACTAGGTCTGGATCTTTTATCATTTCTTCTCGAAGAGCTCTATTTAGAGCTTCATTATATTTCATTACTACCATTTCATTCACCTGCATAAACATCTTTTAATGCATCTTCAACTGGGGGAAATGGACTCTCCATAGCATAATCAACAGCTTTTTGAATTTCCTCTTCAACCATTTCCTCAATCTTTACTATTTCCTCTTCTGTAATATTGTTTTCTAGCATCTTAATTTTAATAATCTTAAGTGGATCTCTTTTAAACCAACTTTCTGCCTCTTCTTGGGGTCTATATTTAGCTGGATCGTAGCGAGAATGTCCTTTTATTCGATAAGTTTTACACTCGATTAAAGTGGGACCATCACCATTTCTGGCACGGTTAATGGCATCTCCAGCAACCTTATAAACTTCTAAAACGTCATTTCCATCAACTACTACACCGGGAATACCATATCCAATTGCTCTATCCGCAATGTTTTCAATAGCAGTAACTGATTTTATACTGGTGCCCATAGCATACAAATTATTTTCACAAACAAAAATTACGGGTAATTTCCATACCGCAGCAAGATTAATACCTTCGTGAAATGTTCCGTTGTTTGAAGCACCATCACCAAAAAAACAAGCACAGACTCTCTGATTATTATATTTTAATTTACATGTAAGCCCTGCGCCAGTAGCTATTGGTATACTACCTCCAACCACACCATTTGCCCCTAATATTCCAATATCAAAATCTGCAATATGCATACTTCCCCCTTTACTTTTACAATAACCCGTTTCCTTGGAAAATAATTCCGCAAACATCTTATCAATTGAAGCACCTTTTGCTATACAATGTCCATGACCACGATGAGTGCTTGTAATATAATCTTCTTTGGATAAATGGGCACAAACTCCGACTGCAACGGCTTCTTCTCCCATATAAGTATGGAGAGTGCCAGGAATTACGGTGGTTCCTAATAATTCATATGATTTTTCTTCAAACCGCCTTATTGTAAACATGTTGGCGTAAAAATCGAGTAATTTCATCTTTTCCAGTTCCATTTATTGCACCAAATAATTTTTCATAAAATGATTAATACAATATTATCAATTTTAGATAGTGTTTAAAAAATTTAATTTAATTCTAATTTAATAAAATATTTTGGTTGAGATCAATGCCAAAAAAGAATGAAAAACCACCAGAACCTTTAAACGACTTAAAAGATGGAGAAGCCATTGAAATAACAAGTACAAGTGGCAGAATTTATAAGATAAAGAACGTTGGAGGCGTGTATTCTTGCAATTGTCCTGCTTGGCGATTCCAAAATATACCGATTGAACAAAGATCTTGTAAACATATCCGACAATTTCGGGGAGAAGAAGCAGAAAAATATCGTGTAGGAAACTTAACTGTTACAAGGATTACCACAAAAAAAGAAAAATCGTCAGAAGAAGAAAAAGAAGTGGATGATAAAAAGTGGAAACCAAAGGTTTTATTAGCACAAAAATGGACCGAAGAGGTAGATCCGACTGGTTGGTATATGTCTGAAAAATTAGATGGTGTTAGGGCATATTGGGATGGTAATGAATTATGGTCGCGTCAAGGTAACAAATACTATGCTCCTGACTGGTTTTTAGATGGGTTACCAGACTTTCATTTAGATGGAGAACTTTTCGGGGGTAGAGGTGAATTTCAAGTAACAGTTTCCATTGTTAGAAGACAAGATTATAATGATCTCTGGAAGGATATTAAATACAGAATCTTTGATGCACCTGATGATAAAAATGAATTTAAAAAAAGGTTAGAAATATTAAATAACTGGTATAATTTGAATAAAGTTCCTTATGCTGAAATTCTAAAACAGACAATTTGTAAGAATAGGAAACACCTACAAGAAGAGTTGAATAAAGTATTGGGGTTAGGAGGAGAAGGTCTAATAATTAGACAAGCAAGTTCAAAATATGTTCATGGTAGATCTAATACATTATTGAAAGTTAAGGCAACCCATGACGCAGAAGCAAAAGTTATTGGTTATAACCCGGGGAAGGGAAAGTATAAAGGGATGGTTGGTTCTTTACAATGCCAAATGCCAAATGGGCTAGAATTCAATTTGTCAGGGTTTCCAGATGAAATGAGGGAAAATCCTCCTGAAATAGGAACCATTGTGACTTATCATTATCAAGAATGGACTAAAGATGGGAAACCAAGATTTCCTGCTTTTTTTAGAATTAGAAAAGATGTTAAATGGGAAGATGTAATTAAAGCTGGAACCGATAGTCTAACAACTGATGTAACAAAAAAGGTTAAAAAGACGAAAAAAGCTAAGAAACTAAAAAAAATAAAGGAGAAAGAAGAAATGGGAAAAGCAAAAAAACCTAAGAAAACAACAAAAACACCTAAAAAAACAACAAAAAAAGAAACAACGGGTGGTACGGAAACAGAATCCGGAAAAACTTATTATTATGAACTCACTGATGAAAAATCTAATAAATTTTGGCAAATAGTTGTTTCAGGAAATTCTTATACCACAACTTATGGTCGGATAGGAACAGATGGTGGATCATCGACAAAAGATTGGAAAGATAATGCTGAAGCAATTAAAAAAGCTGCTTCTCAAAGAAATTCTAAAGAGAAAAAAGGATATATTTTGAAAAAAGTGGACTGAAATCTTTGATAATTTCATCCCATACTTTTTTTATTATTATTTATTTTTGAAGAAATTTCAGCAGCTCTTTCTTTTAAAATTGAATCGACTCGACTAATATCTTTATGAAGCCATTTAGTAGCTAGTAACCAAAGTAATATTGATGGTAATCCTAGTGATACTGAAATAAAAGCTGTGCTCATATAATTGTAATTGTTAACTGAGAGTAATATACCTGAAATAATGGGACCTAAGCCAAAACCAATAAATTCTAAAAATTGGTTCCATGAAGAAATTGTTGCTTGAGCTTCTGGTAAGTTGATTTTTTGTAAAACAGGGTTTTGATTGATAGAATAGATTACAATAACAGCCCTAAGAATAAATAGCAAACCTCCAAAGAGAAAAAATACCGGATATTTCAAAATATTCTCAATATAGTTACCTTCCCATGGAAGTAAGATTGGAAGTGGCATAATAAATAATAATAATATTAAAAAAAACAAGCTTCCCATAGAAAAAACAATCATATAAACACGATTTTTGATATCTTTTGCTGCTAATCTATCAGACAATTTTGAAAAAGTGATTGACCCGAAAATTGCTCCTGGCAATCCAAAAATAATCATAAGTAAAGAACTCACAACAGGTGAGACATTCCTTGGAGGAGATTGTATGTAGGGGTAAATCATATAGATTGCTATTGAGAATAAAATCCATGTGCTTATACCTTCAACGAAAGCAATAATATTTGTAGGAGAAAATATTGTTGTTCTGACGGTTTCTCTATTTAATTTATAATCATATTTAGTTTCAAATTTAATACCATCCTTTTCGTACTGGGTATTTAAAATATATGCTAATTCATCATACATTAACCCTCTTTTTGGTTCTTTAAAGAAGAGCATAATAAAACCACTAATAAACAATAAAATACCTGTTGACCAGTAATATATTCGCCATAAACCCGCTTGAATTAAAATAGAACTAAATAGCATCCCAAAAATTACAAATAATTGGAAAAAAAATACAAGTACACCGAAAAAGCGAGAACGCGCATTAAAGGATATTGTATCATTAGAAATAGAAAAAATTATAGGCAGAACACCTCCTTGACCAATTCCGAGGACGATATAACTTAAAAGAAATAATAAATATGTGTTAGCTTCATTCAAAGGAATGAATCCATTAAAAAATCTTCCAATCCCCATAATCCAAAGTACAAATACCAATAACTTCTTTCTTGAAAATCTATCTGCATAGATACCAAAAATAATCCCCGTTATAGCTAGAGAAATGGTTTTTAAACCAACAATAAAACCAAGTTCTACCGAATGAAAGGAATCATATGGCCAGATAATTTTCGAAATACCAAGCATATTCAACATTAATCCAGCAACAGACAAAGCTACTGCTGCTCTTAAAAAAAATAATGGCCAATAATTTCTTATAATTTTTTTCATATTTGGAATATCAGAATTTTTTGATGGTTCTATATTCCCTAGTTGTACTGAATCCATTTAAATTACTTTAAATATCCTTCTTAAAATCATATTGGAAGGAATGAAATAATAATAAAACAGCTAATTATTTTATATTAGTCAGTACTTGAAGCTGTTATTACTATAACTTCTTTATTTTCTTGTATTATAATAGTCCACAAATAGGCCCCCCACCATTCTTTCCCCCTTTCAAAGAATTTTGAGCAATTTTCATCCCATAGATAAATCCAAACCGGATATTTAAAATCATAAAAAAGCAATCTATTTAAATCCAAAAAGAGTTGATTAAGTTCTGCATTTTCTGCTTTTAGACCATAAGGTGGGTCGGAAAAGCATTTGGCATAACCTTTGCTGGAATATTTATAAATTTCTTCAAATCTTTCGTAATTCGGGAGATTATTAATTGAATGGATATTAAGTACTACATTCTCTTTTTTTTCTTCATCGCCTACATAAAAGTACGCATTTAAAAAATTTTTATTCCTGCCTCGTAAAATCAGCTTTTTTCTATTAAGATCAAAATAAGGTCCAAAAAATTCTTCTATTGTAATTATTTCTCCTCTTGGAGCTTCGTTTAATATTTTATATATTGATAAATGTCTATCCATTTCTTCTTTAGAAAATCTATGACTGATGTAATAATCTTCATCTCGTTTACGAAGGATTTTTAAACCTTCTATTGCGGCTTTTTGGCATAATCTATAAATATTTTCAATAAAATCCTCCTCATATTCCAAAATTACAAATTTTAAGGCTCCATATATGTTCTTATATTGATCTAATTTATTCGCCCTCTCTTCCAAAATTAGTTTTTCTTTTAGCATTTGTTTTCCTTTGGATTAATTAGTATTATTAATCTATTTAACTTGATTAGAATAAATAAATTGTATATCATTCAAATCTAAAATAATATTGGAAAGTGTATTTTATATGAAAATGAAAGCGGCAATGTTTCATGGACCCAAAAATGTAGTATTAGAAGAAACACCAATCCCAGAAATTTCGGATGATGAAGTTCTCGTAAAAATTAAAGCGTCAACAACTTGCGGTACTGATAGAAAATTATATCTGAGACCGGGTAAAAAATATCCCTCCTATTTTAAACCACCCACTATTTTTGGGCATGAAATCGCTGGTGAAATCTATCAAATCGGGAAAAATGTAGAAGGTTATGAAATTGGGCAGCCTGTATATGTACATGATTCTGCTCCTTGTTTAAAATGCTTTTATTGCAAAATTGGACGACATAGCTTGTGTGAAAACATTACTTGGAGCTGGGGAACTTGGACTGAGTTTATTAAGGTCCCCAAAGAAATTATACAAAGTGGAAATATGGTTCCGATTCCAAAAAATTTGTCATTTGCAGAAGCAGCACTAACAGAACCTTTATCTTGTGTTCTTATGGGTGTGGAACGTTCTAATATCGGACTTGGAGATACTGTAGTAATTATGGGGGCTGGTCCTATTGGGTTATTTTGGACTAATCTAGTCAAAAATAAGGGAGCTAAAATAATCCAAGTTGATTTAAAAAAGGAAAGATTGGAATTAGCAAAAAAATTGGGTGCTGATATTGTTATAAATGCCGATAAAGAAAAAGACATTATTAAAGCAGTCAAAGATCACACAGACGAAGGGCGAGGTGCAGATGTCGCCGTTGAGGCAATAGGTTATCCCCAAACATGGGAGACAACTATTAAAATGGCTAGAAAAGGAGGATTAGTGAATTTATTTGGTGGTCCACCGCCAACTTCAGATATTTCAATTAACACAGCTTTGTTACATTATAATGAATTAACTTTAATTGGAGTTTTTCATACTACACCACGTTATGTGCAAGCTTCAATTAATTTATTAGCAAATAAGAAAATTAATACAGATATTTTTATTTCAGAAGAATTAAAGCTAGATGATCTTGATAAAATATTAGATAACTTGGTAAACCAGAAAGGAATTAAAACAGCTATTATTCCTTAAATTTTTTAAAAACCTAAATTTAGTAACAAAGAGATTTCTAGGAAAAAGTTAATTATATTTAATTTATAAAATAAAACTTTAAATAAGATAAATTTGGATAATATAACAATAAATAAAATAAAACTATGAGCTATTTATTGTATTATATTATTTATTATTGGGAATCTTTTTAAACTATAGGTGGTTTCTGATATGAAGGGTAACAATAGGAGTTTTTTTATTATAATAATTCTAATATATTTATGTTATATTGCTTCACCTTTGTTCTTATCGAATTATTCGGTAAATAATTTTAATTTTATTAATATAGGATTTAGTAAAGAGATAAATTCTGAATTAGATTCTATAAATAATGAATTTAATGATTCTAAACTACAACAGATTCTTGAAAAATTCAATTTTAATGAAATTAATAATAATGAATGGAGTAAGGATTTTCAAAAAGCAGATAAAAATTTTAATGGGATTAATGATCAATTTGAGCCAAAACTCTTTGAATTATCAAGAATGAAAAACTTACAAGAAATTAAACCTAATAAAGAAATGTTTTTATCTGATGAAGACATAATTAATGAAATTTTAGGCAATAAAAAACAAACCTTAGAAGAAATTTCTTACGATAATATTCCAATTATTATACAATTTTCCGATGGAGATTTTGAATCATATTCTTCTCTTTTTATGAGTTTAGGAGGAAAGGTTAAATCAATTTATAAAACATCTATTAATGGGTTTGCAGGAACAATAGATTTTGAAGGGTTAAGTCGTTTTTGTGAACTATTAAAGCTGGATAATAAACAATTTCTTTTAGAAGAAGATGTAAGATTAGAAGCTAATTTATATTACAACTCTCGAAACATGAATCTTCGTCCTTATGTATGGAATACTCTCAATTATACTGGAGATACTAACAGTTCAATTGCTATAATAGACACAGGAATAGATGATTTCCACAATTTTTTTCGACCTGGATACTCTTCTGGAAATTCTGCATATAAAATTGTAGGCTGGAATGATGTGGTAAATGGTTTATCTTCACCTTATGATGATGAAGGTCATGGATCTCATTGTGCTGGCATTGCCGCTGGAGAAGGATCCCCTAAATATGATATTTCTGGGAGATCAGTATCTACTTTTAGTTATGGATTAAATCTATCTGGGGGTTATATTTTTCTGGGAGGTTACCTGGATTTAATTGGGGGAAGATTCAATGTGACTGATCCTGGACTTATAGAAATAAATTGTAATTTTAATGATTACACGCCTGCACCCGATGATGTTGATATTTATGCTTATCTTTATCGAGGAGAATCTGTTGTGGATTCTTATGTATCTGGAGCTTCTTCATGGAGTGATACACTTACCTATACTGCAACTGCTAGTACTCTTGGCGACTACTCATTAAGAATTAGAATAATATTGAGGGATGTTAACGGTGATTGGTTTGTAGATGAACCTATTTTTGGATTTACAGGTACAATTCATTGGCCATTTAACCCTCCTGAAATGGGTAGTGGAGATAGATATAAAGGTATTGCACCAGATGCACAACTAGTAGGAATAAAAGTACTTGACGAAACTGGTGGGGGTTGGGAGTCAGATATAGTTGCTGGAGTAAACTGGGCAATCAATAATAAGTTAAGTTACAATATAACAACTATTTCTATGAGCCTTGGGTATGATACGGGAGGTCATACTTCTATAATTAATGCAGTTAATAATGCGGTTGCGAATGGGATAGTTACTGTTGTTGCAGCTGGAAATGAAGGTGGGATAGGGAATAATATTGGATCGCCTGGTGATGCTGATAAAGTAATAACAGTAGCAGCAATGAATTATGAAGATCGAGTCACAGATTATAGTAGCGCAGGTCGTACCTCATATTCTGGCCAAACAATTAAACCTGATATAATGGCACCTGGTGGCAGTTATAATTCTTTGACAATTTTCTCTACTGATACAAATGATCAAGATGCTAATGGAATTTCCACGGATATTTATTTAAACGATACTTATCCTGCTGTTGGGACTTCAATGGCAACCCCTGCTGTGGCTGGAGCTACAAATCTATTGATTGAAGCAATGGGGGGTTATTCTAACTGGAATTATACTGAAGAAGAGGCTGGGAGAGTCAAGGCGTTACTTTTAATGACCGCAACAGAGACATACCCCTTAACGAGAGAAGTTGATACTGGATATAGCCCTGTGCTTAATCGTGGAGGAAAAGATTATCATGAAGGATATGGAAGGATAAATATTGATGCCGCAATAGAAGCTTATACCCAAAAATTAACAGAAGGCACATATAATAGTTCTTGGCTTTCGAGTAGTTTGATTAATCCGTTTAATAAACATGCCCTCGGTTGTTATGTCGATCTTATTGCCGGAGAGGAATATTATTTTAATCTATTCGTCCCTGATGGAACAGATTTTGATTTGCACTTATATAATAATACACCCACTCTAGTAGGTGATCCAATATTGGTTGCTTCAAGCACATCTTCTATATTAGGAATGGATGAATTCTTCCGTTATATACCCAATGCATCTGGGAGACATTACTTAATTGCTAAAGCAATATCTGGTGAAGGAATTGCAAATTTTACTTATAAAACTAACATGCTGCCACCAAATCTCACTAATGGGTCCGTTACGCCTACTACAGGAAATCAATCAACTTTATTAAATTTTAGTGTAATTTATACTGAACCTGAAGGTTATCCACCGACATCCATTAATGTACTAATAAATGGAACACCTTATCCAATGGAAAAACAAAATATCTCCGATAACTCCTATACGGATGGTTGTGCTTACCAATGTTTAACATATCTTCAACCAGGAAGTTATAATTATTCCTTTGAATGCTGGGATGGTAAATATTACAATTTTACAAATACCTATTTTGGAATTAATATTGTAGAAGCTAATCTTTTATCGCCAACATTAACAAATGGACAAATATATCCAAATGAAGGGTATGCTAACTGGACCACGTTTAAATTTAGAGTTACTTACACAGATGCAGATAACAATGCACCTAGTTACGTGAATGTTACGATAAATACAACATCATATTCTATGATTAAGCAAAATCCTTTGGATACGAACTATATGGATGGTTGTATTTTTATGCTCAATACGGAATTGGACATTGGAAATTATTACTTTTATTTTAACTCTTCTGATAATACTTATAATGCAAGTACTGGTCCGTTTTCAGGTCCGATTGTAGATAAATTTAAAGAAGGATTAATTCTTTTTAATGGAATGTATTATTCTTGGCAATTGAAATTTGGCACTATTACATTTTCAATGTCTGCAAGGTGTACATATCTAGGAGGCAATACTTACCGTATAACAGAAAATAATCCTTTTACCTCTTACTTATTCTGGTTTTCTTCAACTGATTCTAGAGATGTTAATAATCTAACAAGAGTTATTTCTAATTCTATTAACTCATATGATAACTATTATGTATTGTTTGAAAATGATACTTGGGAGCCTTTTTGTATATTTAATAATGTTAGTATGGGTGATTTCATTCCAATTGCCACAAGTCTTTGGTTTACCGCAGATTCAAATAGAACATTCCAAATTACGGGAGAAAAAAACATTTCAAGATTTGGAAGGGTTTTGGATTGTTGGGAACTAACGGATGTTAGAGGTAGTGTAGCATATTATGAAAAAGTCACTGGCTTATTAGTATCTGCATACATTGTTGGTGATGGTTCAGATTATTCAATAAATGTTACTAAAACAAATGTATTTCCTGCGGGATCCACATCATTTCCAAATTTATCTTTCTTATTATTATTACTCGTACCATCTAGTAGTCCTCCTATTATTTTTATTTTAATTATAGCAATAGTCGTAGTAGCTGGAATAACTGGGATTTTAGGAGTTGCTATACATCAGAAACATAAAGAAGTATATATTTCAAAACCACCAAAACCATCAGAACCCCCAGAACGCAAAAAACCCAAAGAAAAAAGAAAACCTAGTCGACCTAAAATAAAAAATGAAAAAGTAGAAGCATGGAAAGATCAAGGAGATATATTTAGGGCTGAAAGAAATTATGAAAAAGCATACGAATGCTACCAAAGGGCACTTGAAATAGATCCAGAAGATATAAGAGCAAAAGTAATGATAGGTCTATTACAAGATAAAATTTCATCTAGTACAAGCCAAGCCGAATCTCCTAGTACTATTATTAAGGAACAAATAGAGAAAAAACCCGAACAAATTACTGTAAAACCTTCAATTACACCAGAAGAAACACCAGAAGAAAGAGCTAAATCTTTATTTGATCAAGGATTTGACTTTTTTAAAGTAGGAGAATATCAAAGATCTATTTTTTACTTTGAAAAAACGATTGAATTAAATCCACAGTTTAAAGATGCATGGTACAGTTTAGGGGTGGCTCATATGAATTTAGGAAATGATCAGAAGGCAATTGAGTGTTTAACAAACGAACTTGAGATTGATCCATCGAACAAACTAGCTAAGGCCTTTTTAAATTCATTAAAAAAGAAATATTTAAAAACTGAAGTTGAAACAAAACCAATTAGTTCAGAATTTAAGGAGATACTAAAAGAAGATGCAAATGAACTGTTTACTAAAGGAAAAGATTTTTTTAATTCAGCAAATTATTTAAATGCTGTAGAATATTTTGAAAAAGCTGTAAAAATTAACCCCAACCTGAAAGAAGCTTGGTATGAATTAGGTTTGAGTCATGCTTCTCTTGGAAATATGCAGAAAGTAATTGAAGCCCATAAACGAGTAGTTGAAATCGATCCACAATTTAAAGAAGCTTGGAAATTTTTAGGAACTGCCCATCTATCCTTAAGAAATCATCAAGAAGCTATAAATAGTTATAAAAAAGTGCTTGAATTAGACCCTCAAGATAAATATGCTTGGTTTTATATGAGTAAATGCTATGAAAAATTGGAAAATTACCAACAAATGGTTCAATGCCTCGTAAACGTACTTAATATCGATTCAAAGGATAAAAGAGCATGGTATAACTTAGGAGATGTTTATGAAAGATTGGGACATAATAAGGAAGCCTTGGAATATTATACAAATGTATATAACATAGATCCACAATATAAACAAGTTTTAGAGAAGATAAATTCACTAAAGAATAAAATTTAGAGAATATATATTTAAGTTGATTGTTCTAGCTCATCTCGGATATCGAATTAATGGTCAAACCTTCAAGATTTACTCTAAAATCAAAACTTTACAAATCTTCTCATTCTAAAAATTCTAATATTGTCTACACTTAATTTTCTAATTTCTTTAGATTAAGTTATTAAATTATTCTACGATTAAAAACATTTTATAACTGAATTTTATGAATAAGATTCTTATTTATTATATGTTATAATTTTTTATTCAAAAGATTTAAACTCATATAATAAAAAAATAGGGATAATCTTGAATGTCAAGATAAAAAAAATCCTAATTATAATCTTTCTCATGTTTAATATACTTGTATTTTCCCAAATAATACAAAACACGCGGAAAACTACAAATATATTTAATAGTCTATCGTATCCTTTAAAATTAAGTTCTAGTAATGTTAAAATAATAATAGGAAATGAAATTAGAGCAAATAGTTACAATACCGATTATTAAGAAAATCCCACTATTTGTTTTTTTGATGATGGTTCATTTGTTGTTGCTTGGGATAGTGTAGGTCAAGATGGATGGCAAGAAGGTATTTTCATTAAATTATTCAACTCAACAGGTCAAAATCAGACTGGTGACATCCAAGTGAATGAGGAATTTATGTGGAAACAAGAAAACCCTTCTATTTGTCGTCTATCAAATGATTCTATTGTAGTGACTTGGCAAAGCGATGAGCAGGATGGAGAAGACTTTGGAGTTTATGCTAAAATATTCAATTCAACACTTGATAACCAAACTAGTGAATTTTTGGTAAATACCAATATTACAAATATTCAACAAAAACCTTCGGTTAGCCGTATTAACAATAATTCGTTTATAATAGTTTGGGAAAGTAGATATCAAGACGGTGATGGGTATGGGATTTATGCTAAAATATTTAACTTAACTGGTAATAATCAGACTGATGAATTTCAGGTGAATACATATACTAACAATAGTCAACAAAATCCTTGTGTGTGTAGTCTCACAAATGGCAATTTCATTATCACTTGGGATAGTTTAGGACAAGATGGATACCAAACTGGGGTTTTTATGAAAATGTTTAATTCGACAGGTCATAATATGACTGATGATATTCAAGTTAATGGATATTATGAATATATACAATCAAATCCTTCAATATGTTACTTATCAAACAATTCATTTGCTGTATCTTGGGCAAGTGAGAATCAAGATGGTGATAATTACGGTGTTTTCGCTAAAATTTTTAATTCATCATGTCATAACCAAACTGGTGACATCCAAGTAAATACATATTTTAATGAAGCTCAATCCCATCCTTCCATGTCTAATTTCTCTAATGGATACTTTGTGATAACTTGGCAAAGTGTTGAACAAGATGGAGATGGTTATGGAGTTTTTTATAAGCTTTTTGATTCAAATGGAAAAAACTTAACTGATGATATTCAAGCTAACACTTTCTGGATAGATTATCAAAGGAATCCATCCGTACATTGTTATCTTGATAATAATTTTGTCATAGTATGGGATGGTGAGGAAATTATTGGTGATTATCAAGATATTTTCTTTAAAGTCATAAGATATGAAATAAACTCTAGAACAACTAATCCTTTAGAATCAATTCCTTTACTATTAAACAATTCTTCTAATATAAATTCTGAAATTATATCGATTTTTATTATTTTAGCCATTATAGCTATTTCAACTCTTGGAATTGTATCTTATAAATTAAAAAATAAAGAAAATTTAACTCCTAAAATTAAAAATTTCATAAAACAGAATTTTTTAGGATTGATAATCACAGAAAGACCATCGGGAAACTTAATTTATAAAAAATATTTTAAAAACGAACTAAAAGAGCCCTATCTAATAAGTGGATTTTTAACAGCAATTCAAGCTGTAGATTTAGGTCTTATTTCAAGTAATGTTATAGTGAAAAAGCTATCATTTAAAAATTATCAAATTAAATCCGAAGAGGGAGAATATACAACCGTCAATTTTATTCTCTCAAAACATCCAATTATTGAAATTTCTGACTTAATATTTAAAAAATTGAAAAATTTTATTCGAGAATTTGAAAGTTTAAATAAAAGTTCATTTAAGAATAAAAAAAGTCATGACAAATCTGAGGAAATAGATAATTTAATTCAAGAAATAATTTTTGAATAGCAATATAACAAAATTAAACTTTAATATGAGTGCTAATGTTTAAAATCAATTCATTACCCGAAAAAATCTTATATAGTTCAGTAAGAATTGAAACTGAAAATACATCTGGTCAAACAGGTGTTGGTACGGGATTTATTGTAAGTTATATCAAGAATAATCATATTAGTCTTTATCTGGTAACCACTAAGCACCATATTAAGGAAGCAGTAAAAGGAAAATTGCTATTTATTCGAAGCGATGGTGAAAAACCAATTAAAGAACACAGTGTTTCTATTTCAATAAATAATTTTCATAAAAAGTGGTTTCAACACCCACAAGATGAAATTGATATTGCTATTATGCCATTTAACGAACTAATTTATAAATTGAAGAATAATGGAATTCAAATATTTTTTAGTATGATAGATAGCAAATTAATACCCTCAGAAAAAGTTTTGAGAGAAGATATAAGCACAGTAGAAGATATCCTTTTTCCTGGTTATCCTGATAACATTTATGACACTAAAAATTTAATTCCTGTTATTAGAAAAGGTGTAACTTCAACACCTATTTCAATGGATTTTGAGGGGAATCCAATATTTTTAATTGACGCATCAATTTTTCCAGGATCAAGTGGTAGTCCGATATTTATTTATAATATTAATAAAATCTCTTCGAAACATAAAGAATTAGGAAATCTTGAACGTATTTTCTTTGTAGGAATTCTATCTAATGTCTTTGTAAAAGAAGATTTTATCTTTAGAGATGATGTTGGACTTAATATAAGTAATATTCCAGCTCTACAAACAAGACAGTACATGAACTTGGGTATCGTCTTTAAGGCTTTTTTAATTAAGGATTTAATTAAAGAATACCAAAAAGCGGAATTTATTATTTCTTTATTAGATTATACAATTAAGAAAATATATAAAAAAAGATAATAATTTAATAATTAGACTTTTTTCCAGTTTTGCCGTTTATTTTTTTAGAAGAAAGTTGATTTTCGATTTTTTTTAACCTATTTTCTATTACTCTGTTATTTTTATTAGCAGAATTACTAATAATAGCAATTGTCAGTATGAATGTTATTGCTATTCCTGAGATTATACCTAATCCGATAGGAGATAATAATAAATCTAGAATATTAGCCGTACTTTGTGGAGGAATGAAAATAATACTATCATCTTCTGCACTTGGATTATTTGGATCTGTGCCATATAGAAATATTTCATCATAATCACTAACTCCATCTCCATCCGTATCATTGTTAAATGGATTGGTATTATGGACAAAAATTTCATCGTAATCGTTTAAGCCATCGCTGTCTGTATCATTATTTGTTCCATTAGTTTGATATATAACTACTTCATCAAAATCGTTTAACCCGTCGCTATCTGTATCAAAATTCGTTGCATTGGTTGGATAAACAATATTTTCATCATAATCGTTTAATCCGTCACTGTCGGTATCAGGATTAGTTGCATTAGTTGGATAAATAATAATTTCATCGTAATCATTTAATCCATCACTATCTGTATCCAGATTGGTAGGATTAGTTAGATGAATAATAGTTTCATTGTAATCATTCAATCCATCACCATCTGTATCATTATTGATTGAATTGGTATGATAGACAAAAATTTCATCGTAATCATTCAATCCATCGCCATCCGTATCATTATTATTAGGATCTGTTGGATATACTATTATCTCCTCATAATCATCTAATCCATCACCATCAGAATCATAATTTGTCGCATTTGTTGGAAAAATATAGACTTCACTATAGTCATTTAGCCCATCATAGTCTGTATCAGGATTAGAACCATTAGTACCATAAATTTTTACTTCCTTGAAATCATCTATTTCGTCATCATCTGTATCAGGGTCAGAACCATTTGTATAATAAATCATAACCTCTTCATAATCATTTAAACCATCTCCTTCCGTGTCCGAGATTGTCGCATTTGTTTGATACACCATAATTTCATCGTAATCATTTAATCCCTCACCATCAGTGTCATTATTCGTTGCGTTTGTTTGATAGACTATAATTTCATCATAATCATTTAATCCCTCACCATCAGTGTCATTATTCGTTGCATTTGTTTGATAAACTATAATTTCATCGTAATCACTCAATCCTTCGCCATCAGTATCATTATTTGATGGATTTGTATTATATTTCCAAACCTCATGAATAAAAGTCAAACCATCTGAATCTAAATCATCATTACCACATTGTCTAAACTTAATGCATCGCAAACCTTGAGTAAGATCTGCAACATATGCTATATCTCCCGAAATTGCCACTCCACTTGCGTACCCTGGGGTGTTAATAATACCTATTTCAGAGGGGCTTGTTGGATTGCTAATATTAATACACCATAGCCCTTCGGTATAATCGGCAACACATGCCACGTCTCCTGAGACTGACACATCATATGCTAATCCTGTCGTGTTGTAAGAGCCTATTTTAGAGGGGTTGGTCGGGTCGCTTATATCAATACACTGTAAGCCTTGAGTTGAATCTGCAACATATGCCACGTCTCCCGAGACTGCTACACTAGATGCTAATCCTGGAGTGTTATAATAGCCAATTTCAAACGGATTTCTAGGATTACTAATATCAATGCACCGCAAACCTTGAGACCAAGCAGCGACGAAAACCAAGTCTCCAAAAACTGCCACACCTGAAGCACTACCTATTATGTCATAAGAGCCTATTTCAGAGGGATTTGCAGGGTTACTTATATCAATGGCCCGCAAGTAACCATAATCAGCAACATATACAATATCTCCTGAAACAGTTACTCCACGTGCAGATCCCGATGTGTTATAGGAACCAATTTCAGAAGGATTTCTAGGATCGCTAATATCTATGCACCTCAAGCCTTGATCATAATCAGCAATATACGCCACGTCTCCCGAAACTGCCACATCCCATGCTTGTCCTGGAGTTTTGTTATAACCTATTTCAGAAGGATTAATTGGGTCGCTTATATCAATGCATTGCAAACCTTGAGAACCATCTGCAATATATGCCACATCTCCCGAAACTGCTACTTTATATGCAAATCCTGGAGTAATACAAGAGCCTATTTCTGAGGGGTTGGTGTGGTCACTTATATCTATGCATCGCAAACCATGATCATAATTGGCAACATAAGCCACGTCTCCTGATACTGCTACTCCCATTGTCAATCCTGGTGTAATATAAAATCCGATTTCCGAGGGTTTGGTCGGGTCGCTTATATCAATACACCACAATCCTTCCTCATCATTGGCAATATATGCGATATCACCCGAAACGACTACTCCACGTGCTAAACCTGGGAAATTAATGTAACCTATTTCAGGGGGATAAGAAGGATCACTTATATTAATGCATCGCAAACCTTGAGAACCAGCAGCAATATATACAACATCACCCTCAACTGAGACTCCATGTGCATATTCTGTGGTCACACAAGAGCCTATCTCAAAGGGGTTGGTCGGATCGCTAATATTGATACTCCGCATGCCTTGATCATAAGCTGCAACATACGCAACATCGCCCGAGATGGTTACAGCATATGCAGGTCCTTTCGCACTACAATTGCCTATTTCAGAGGGGTTAGTAGGATCGCTTATATTAATACACCGCAACCCTCCGTTATCATCAGCTATATATGCTACGTCCCCTGAAATTGCCACTGCCCGTGCAAATCCCGAAGTGTTATAGTTCCCTATTTTTGAGGGACTAGTTGGGTCACTAATATTAAAACACGCCAATCCTTGGTTACCATCAGCAATATATGCCATGTCACCTGAGATAGCCACTCCCCATGAGAATCCATTAGTAGAGCAAGTGCTAATTAAAGAAAGGTTTGTCGGGTCGCTAATATTAATACAGCGTAAATAATACCAATCAACAATATATGCCACGTCTCCCGATACTGCAACTCCAGATACATATCCAAATCCTGGGTCTATATAACCGAGCTCCGCCTCTTCAATCTGAAGCTCCATAGGAATTGAAGGAATGAATTCCTCTTTATTTAACTCTTGATTAAACCAATCTGGTATTATCATATCTGTTCGAATTAAAGAAGAAGTCGAAATTGTAAATAATATTGAAAATAAAGCTATTAATGCTAAGATTTGAATTTTTTTTCTCTTTTTCAGGTTCATGTTTCATCCTTCCTTTAAAATCATTTGATAAATTGAAGATTTAAAGTAAATTAAATGCAATTAAAGATGAAATTAAAAAATAAAAAAATTAAACTCCACTCCAACCTTTCTTTAAAGGTTCGGGTAGACTTTCATGCCATTCTTTTTCCTTGTCTTTTGATGATTTCGAATCTGTTGCAGCTTCTACAGCCTTTTGTAGACCTTTCTTCATTTTATCTTTCCAACTAAGTTTAACTTTAGCTTTTTTTGGATAGACTTCAGGATTATTTTTTTCTAATATAATTCTAACATTTTCATAACCTGAGCCTTCGACTTGATGTTTTTTTCCGTGTACAAGTTTTAGGGATTTCATATTACTGAACCATTTTGGCCAATTTACTCTAGAAGTACCAGTTATATCCGAATCTGTAATATCTAACTCCTCAAGAGATTCCAGATTTTGAAATTGGTCAGGGAATTTACCTAATCCCTTGGTCTCTGCTAAATTTAATTTTTTAAGATTTTTTAAGTTACCAATTCCATTTGCAAAAGTATTAAAATCTAACATATTCTCTGAAAGATTCAATTCTTCCAATGAAGTAATTTTAAGGACATGTTCCAGAAAAGTTGCTGGTGATTTTTTATCTGAAGCTTCAATTTTTAACCTTTTAAGATTAGGAATTGTAGTCAAAGTTACACATTTTTCAGATTCTACCGATGTTCGTAAGAGATACAATGTTTCTAGTGATGAAAGACCTTCAAGACTATTAAAATCAAGAATTTTTCCACCGATTCGATAATTATAGGATTTGGAAAGAAAGAGTGATTTTAAATTCTTTAATTTTGCTAAAGGTTCAAACTTTTTATCGTTTTTATCAATATTTGCAGGATAGATATGTATTTCAACGACAGACCCATTTTCATGTTTAAACCAATATCCATAATTGTTTTTCTTGCCATATGGAAAAATACTTTGCTCAATATTGTCTTCTAACTCTCTTAATGCCGTGATATCTTCTTCTTTTAATTCTACATCCCATTGTTTGGTTGATCCCCATTCTGCACGTTTTTTTTCCAATACACCTCTCCATCTTTTATATTCTGCATTATATTGTGCCTTAATATCTGCAGACGACATAGGGCATGCTATAGGTATTTTGTAAAGCAGAAAAACACCAGCAAATGGAGCACCAAGAGAGCATTGTGAAATGACTCCTTTTTTTAAATCATATTGATCATAAATTTCATATTCACCACTTGTATTTTCAACAGATCCAACTTGTTCACGATTAGAATCCAATATCTCACATTCACCCTCTCCTGAATTTTGAATAAAACCAATTGTTACACTATTATGATCCATAATTTCATATTCTCCGCCTCCATTATCGTGGATATAACCTACAGTACGATATTCAGAATCTGATACTAAATAATCTCCAGCTGAATCATCTATATACCCAATTGTATCTCCTTCATAATCTCTTATTTCATATTCCGTCAAATTTTACACCTCTTTTTATTTAAATTTTCTTTGAAGTTTTTTCTCCTATTTAATCATCGTTTCTGTCTTTAATGATTAAAGTAGATAATTTCGAACTATTTTCGCTCATTTTTAAGAATATTTTAAATATTTAAAAAAAATAAAAAAATTTAGAGTTTTTTTGAACCATTTTTTAGAAGTTCACTATTTTTCACTTTCTGATGTGGATGGATAGAATATTTTCTTCCCATTTTTCGATTTCTTACTTACTACAATTCCAATTATAATGACTACCACCGCAATACCTCCAATAACTCCGAAGAATATTGGTGAAGTAAAAAATGATCCTCCGCCACCTGCCATTGAAGCTGCACCAAGTAACAACCCCGGATCTAATCCTTGAGAAGGTTGCTCTTCTGTAATAGTTATAATAACTGTATCAACTATTCCAAGTAACCCGTAGCTGTTATTATATTCAATAGTATAATTGAAAACTCCAGTAACTGATCGATTTAAAGAAATCATCAAATTTGTGTTGTTTATCCAATCAGTCCAGTCAATCCAAACATAGTAATTGTCATTAGAATCATTCACCAAAATTCTATATTTTCCTGGTCCTACTGAATCCCAAAGTATCCAATCAATCGTTTCTGATCCAGATAATTCTGAATTAAAATTCGCAGGTTGGTTTGATGTTGGAGGTTGAGGTAAAGTAATAGTAACAATTACTTCATCTGTAATTCCATAAATTCCGTAAGAGTTATTGAAAATTATTAGATATCTAAATACTCCAGTAGCCGTTCTATTGATTGGTATTAGTAAATTTGTATTATTTATCCAATCGGTCCACCCTTGCCAAATATACATCACATCATTTGTATCATTCGCTATAACGATGAATTTTGCTGGTCCTACTGCATCCCAAAGGATCCAATCTATTGTCTCAGTTCCTAAAGTGGTTGTTTGTATATCCAGAGGACTATTTGAAGTAGGTGGCAACACAACTGTTACTATAACCATATCAGGAGTTCCAAGAATACTTGCACTATTATTAAATTCAATCGTGTAATTGAAAATCCCTGTGGCAGTTCTGTTGATAGTTATCATTAAATTGGAATCATTTGTCCAATCGGTCCAATCTTGCCAAATATAATAATTATTATTTGTATCATTTGCCCAAACTCTATACTTTCCTGACCCTACTGCATCCCAAAGAAACCAATCGATTGTCTCTAATCCAATCGTTGACGTTAGAATATTTGAAGGACTGTTTGAAGTTGGAGTTGTAACCACATTAACTATTACTGTATCTGGATTTCCAAAGAAATTTCCACTGTTATTATATTCAATAGTATAGTTGAAAATTCCTGTAGCAGTTCTATTGATAGCTGCCATTAAATTGGTATTATTCGTCCAATCAGTCCAATCAAGCCAAACATAATAATTGCCGTTTGTATCATTTGCCCATATTCTGTATTTTCCTGATCCCATTGAATCTAAAAGTATCCAGTCTATAGTTTCAGACCCAGTTGTTAAGGTCACAATATCGCCAGGACTGTTTGAAGTAGGTAATTCCATTATTGTTACAATAACGGTATTAGGAGTTCCAAATATTCCTCCAGTATTATTAAATTCAATTGTATAGTTGTAAATTCCAATGTCTGTTCTATTAATGTCTATCATTAGATTTGTATTATTAGTCCAATCAGTCCAATCAAGCCAAACATAATAATTATCATTTGTATCATTTGCCCATACTCTGTATTTTCCCGAACCTACCGAGTCCCAAAGAGTCCAATCAATAGTTTCTGAACCAAGAGTAGATGTTATAATGTTCGATGGACTATTTGAATTCGGAGGAGTAACTACTATTACAATAACTGTATCAGGATTTCCAAAGAAATCTCCACTGTTATTATATTCAATAGTATAGTTGAAAATTCCTGTAGCAGTTCTATTGATGGCTGCCATTAAGTTTGAATTATTCGTCCAATCAGTCCAATCAATCCATACATAGTAATTGTCATTTGTATCATTTACCCAAACTCTATATTTTCCTGGTCCCATTGAATCCAAAAGTGTCCAGTCTATAGTTTCAGACCCAGAAGTTAAGGTCACAATATCGTTAGGACTATTTGAAGTCGGTAATTCCATAACTGCTACTATGACCATATCGGGAGCTCCATATAATCCACCTGAATTGTTATATTCAATAGTATAATTGAAAATCCCTACAACAGTTCTATTAATAGTAACCGCTAAATTAGAATTATTGGTCCAATCAGTCCAATCTTGCCGAATATAGTAGTTATCATTCGTATCATTAGCCCAAACTCGATACTTTCCAGATCCTACTTTATCCCAAAGCATCCAATCAATAGTTTCTGAGCCTAGAGTCGAAGTTATAATATCATCAGGCTGATTTGAAGAAGGATAATCCACTACAGTTACTATAACTGTATCAGGTGAACCAATGAACCCTTTACTATTATTATATTCAATAGTGTAGTTAAAAACTCCTATAGTAGTTCTATTAATAGTAACTGTTAAATTAGTATTATTGGTCCAATCAGTCCAACCCTGCCAGATATAGTAGTTATCATTAGAATCATTGGCCCAAACTCTATACTTTCCCGACCCTATTGTATCCCAAAGAGTCCAATTGATCAATTCTGTTCCTAAAGTAGTAGTTAATATATCATCTGGATAATTCGATCTTGGAGGCTGTCCATAAAGTCCCGTGTGATTGCAATCATGTTGAAACATTGGCCAAGGAAACCTTTCAGTTTCAAAGTCGCCAGTATATTTTAAGACGTAAATAGAATCATCGAGAGAACCCACAACAATTTCAACTAAGTCATTATCAATTATATTACCAATAGCTGGTGATGAAGGTACATCTCCCCCAGTTTGCACAGGAAACTCATTTACAATTGTTCCATCATGATTTAATGCCCAAATGTAATCATTTGATGAACCAATTACTACTTCCAACTGTCCTTCTCCATCAATATCTCCAAGAGCAGGAGAACCCTCAATTAAACCACCTATATATATAGGCCATCCAGTTACATTAGTTCCATCATGATTTAATGCCCATATATTTCCAATATTATCACCAATTACAATTTCTAAATTTCCATCACTGTCTAAATCACCAAGCGCAGGGGAAGAGTAAATAACAGACCCTATATTTATAGGCCAACCCGTTACATTAGTCCCATCATGATTTAATGCCCAAATGTTTTGATCAGTTGAACCTGTTATTATTTCTAAGAATCCATCATTATCGATATCCGCAAGAGCTGAGGATGATCTAACCAAACCTGCTGTTTTTATAGGCCATCCAGTTACATTATTACCATTTGATTCAAGGGCCCAAATATAACCATCATAAGAATTAACAACGATTTCTAATTGCCCATCATTATCTATATCTCCAAGAGCAGGAGAAGATATAATATCACCTCCAGTTGTTATAGGCCATCCTGTAACATAGCTTCCATTACCTTCAAGGGCATATATATTATTATCGGTTGAACCAACAACAATTTCTAACTGCCCATCATTATCAATATCTCCAAGAGCTGGAGATGATTGTACCCAATCTCCTGTGGTTACAGGCCATCCTGTGACAGTTGTTCCATCATGATTGAATGCATAGATATTATCTATTAAATTTCCAACGACTACTTCTACCATTCCATCACCGTCAATGTCGCCTACAGCTGGAGAAGAAAGGCTGATAGCTCCACCTGTATCTACCGGCCAACCTGTAATGTTATTTCCTTTAGCATCAAACGCCCAAATATGGTTATCCTGTGATCCAACTACCACATCTGATAAACCATCATCATCAAGGTCTACTATAGTAGGGGATGATCTTACACCAGACCCTGTCTCTATAGTCATTTCTAGAATATCAAAAGAATAAAGCCCTGTATTTTGACTATTTTGATGAAATTGAGGCCAAGGTAGACGACTTTCAACGTAAGATTTCGTGAGGTCAAACCCCCAGACATACGTGTCATCAGATCCCGCAAATAGTTCTAATAAGCCATCATCATCAACATCAGCTAATGCAGGAGTGGATCGGACTGAACCCCCAGTTTTAATAGGATATCCAGTTACATTTTGTCCAGTATGATGAACAGCCCAAATATAATCTCCTGAACCAAATATTATTTCTTTGTTTATGTCCCCGTTAATTTCTCCAATTATTGGAGAACCATAAATAAAATCGTATGTATACACAGGCCACCCTGACAGCATAGTACCATTATAATAATATGCATTAATCTGATTAACATTTTCAGCTGCAACAATTTCAAGATATCCATCGTTATCAAGATCACCAAGAGCTGGTGCTGATTGAATAGTTGCAATTTGAGGCCATCCAGGTTCAGTAGTTCCATCATGTTTTAATACCCAAAGGCGTGCAGGATTACTTGACCCGATTACAATCTCTAAATTTCCATCATTATCAATGTCTCCAAGAGCTGGGGTAGATTGTATTGAAGTTGCTAAATTCACAGGCCATCCAGTTACATTAGTTCCATCATGATTTAAAGCCCATACATATCCATCATTAGTGCCAAATATAATTTCTAACTGGTTATCACCATCAATATCACCAATTGATGGTGTATGAACTGCCATATTTCCTGTTTTTATGGGCCATGATGTTACATTTGTTCCATCAAGATTAAGTGCCCATATATAACCATCGTCATCTCCAATTATGATTTCCAATTCTCCATCACTGTCAATGTCTCCAAGAACAGGAGAAGATTGTGTATTTCCTATGTTTTTTACCGGAAAACCCCAAGAATAATTAAACCAATATATTCTGCCAGTAGTCGTACAAGATATAATACTTAAATTTCCATTTCCTTCTATATCTCCAATCGCGGGGGCTGAATAAATTAAATCACCTGGTAATCCAGCATATTTTGGAAAATCATTTGCCATGCTGTAAGTTAAATTATGACCAGTTGAATTCACTACCCAAATTCGGTTACCTGAACCAAATATTATTTCTAATTGATCATCACCATCAATATCTCCAAAAGTTGGAGAAGATCGTACCTGACCATTTGTTTTAAAGGGCCAGCCAGTCATATTAGTTTGCTTAGTATCAATTAGTTGATTTTCTGGTGGTATTTTTTGTATTGGTCCCTGAGTTGATAGGATATTTTGATTTGTTGAAAATTGTGGAATTATAAGACAAGAATATAGTATTGGTAGAAATATCACTATAATTAAAAGACCTAAGCTAATCAACTTCTTTATATTCTTTGTTTTCATGTTGAACTTTTCCTTTTTTTTTTGATAATATTATTGCCCTAATATATCAAAAGGAAGGAGTAATTCAAAGAATATACTTTAAAACAGAAAATTTTGATAAAAAAATTCAAAAATTGTTTTAAAAAGTAATAAAATCTCATAAAATTTTTTGTTTTACCATTTTCTGTTTCATTTTTTTCCAAAATTGAAATTGACATTCTTTAAATTCGATCCCTTATTTTTATTAGGACAATATGTATAAATGATTAGTGTACTTATATAAACATTATCACATAATCTATAAATACATTAACAACTATATATGTGATAATGTTTAGAAAAAAAAACGTTTATAGATTAATTAAAAATCGAAGATTAACATGTCAGAAAACAAAAAAAAGGGAAAAAAATTAATTAATGAGAATAATTTCAATAACAAAACTACAAAAACTGAACAATTTAACAATTCTAATGAACTAATAAATCAATCTTTCAAAAAAAATAAAGAACAAAAAGAAAATAATGATAAACTGACGAAAAGAGTAAAACCTCATAAATTAACTGCAAAAAAAAGAATAATCAATTTTGTAACAAGAATTGATAAAGATACTTCAAAATTATTAAACGCTATGGTTGCTTTAGATATTGCACCATCAAGGTCTTCGGCTGCTGCATCCTTAATTTCAGAAGCAATTGAAAACAATAAAGAAAAATATTTAAAAATTTTGGAAAGTTATGATACTTTAAAAGACGCTAAAGAAAAAGTTAAGTCTAATTACTATAAAACACTTAAAGAATCTAATGAGTAAGAATCAATAAAAAGTATTGACAAAGAATAATTTGTTAATAAACTTGTATTAACAACCTAATTCTGCTATATATTAAAATTCTTACCTTTTTTGAATAAATTAATCCTAGTGTTTAAAATTAATATAAGAATCCACAAAACTCAATTCCCTACTTAAATAATCTATTTTTAATTTAATTTTATACATAATTAGAACAGACAAATCTTAAAATCCGATTTCAATATACTAGGAGAAATGTATTGATAAGTTATGTATTTATACAAACTTCATCACATAAAGGACTTTTACATAATTAATATATACTAATCATGAGTATTATACTTAGAAATCATTTATTTCTTACGATTAATATGTCAAAAAAAATAAAAAAAATTAAGAAAAAACCAAAAACTACACTAGATAGAATGAAGTTGGGTCAAGAAAAGAAAACCGAAAGCCTTGTGGCAAGAATTGACGATAAAACATCAAATTTATTGGATGCTATTGTTGCGTTGGATATTGCTCCCTCACGTTCTTCCGCGGCTGTTACTTTAATTTCTGAAGCTTTTGAAAAGAATAAAGAAAAATATTTAAAAATTTTAGAAAGTTATGAGGCTCTTAAAGCAGCTAAAGAAAAATTAAAGACCAACTTTTATGAATCAATCAAAGAAACTGAAGAGGAAGAATCAGAAGAAAAAAGTGATAACGAAGAATAATTGATTTTACTCTTTATTTCGAGATTTCTTTTGTTCAGCTGCCATTGGATTTTTGTCCATACAAGGAACACCGAATTGGCAGAAAGCACAACCTACTGGGGGTTTTTGTTTAAAATATTGACCATCAATGCGGCGATAATGAGGTTTTAGAATGGGTTCAAGACGTTTATTCATCACTCTCTCAATTTTACTTCCAAGTGTCCTACACTTGACTTTATCATGACCTTTTTCTGAAATAGCTCCTATAGGGCATCTATCTACACATTTTTTACATGTACCCTTTGAATAAAATAAGCAATTAGCATATGGATCATCACTTTTTCTAGGAGTTACAGTTAGAGGGGCATCAGTAATAACTGAACAGAGTCTAACATTACAACCAACTTCCGTAATTAGTCCCTCATGAAGACTAAATGTGCCTAAACCTGCAGCAAAGGCGATGTGTCTCTCTGACCAAGTAGAGTAAAATCCTGGGTAGATAGTAAAAACTTCACTTAACATCCCAGCTGTTGCTTTATATCCCTGTTCCTCAAAATATTTTATTGTTTTTTCCATAATATCTATCTTAAATGCGTTAGCATAATTCCGTCCTATACAATAAATTTCAGCAGGAAGTCCTTTTAATCCTATGCTTTTTTCTCGAATTTCTTTGGAATATGGGCAAACAATCGATAATATACGTAGACTTACCGATAAATTCTCTTCATCTGGAAGTTCGTTTGCCACCCACATTTCAATAGGTGTCAGATGTTTCGGGGCAACAACTTTTTTAAATTTCTGGAAAATTGGATCATTACCACGAGAAACTCCAATTATGGGATTGGAAAAAATCCTTCCTCCTCCATAGCTTTCTGGAAGTCTGTTGAGTTCATTAGTAGCAAATAATTTTACTAAAAAACTTAGTACTTTTTCATTCATTTCAAATCATTATATGCTATTGCCAATATATTTTCAAGGATTAATCATTATTTTTAAAGAAGATTTTGGATTGTGAGCAAGATTTATTGCGTCATTTAACTTTTCAAGATTAAAATTATGAGTAATTAACTTTTTGACATCGATTTTTCCATTTTTAATCATATTTAGACCAGTTGCATATTCATTCGGAGAGGAAGAATATGAACCAACAAAACAGGCTTCCTTTTTATAAATAAGATTAGGATCTAAAGGAAATGTTCCTTGCAATGATTCTGCAAAAAATAATACATCCCCACCTCTTCCAATTATTTTAGTACTTTCATTATAAATAGCGGGATGGCCTACTGTTACTATAACTAAATCCACACCATTATTTCTAGTAATTTCATTGACTATATCAACAACTCCTATATTATCTGAAGGGTTTATAAGGTGAGAGGCTCCAAAAGATTCTGCATATTTTAACCGGTAATCCATTAGCTCTGTGCAGAAAATATCTGAAGCATTAAAAGCTTTTGCAATCTGAACAAAAAGTAAACCGATTGGTCCTGCTCCATAAATAAACACCGAATCTCCTTTTCTAAAACGTGTTTTTCTGAATCCCCTTAAACAACAAGCTAAAGGTTCCATGAATGCAGCTTCATCAAAACTTAATCCCTCTGGTATATGTAACATTGTATTACGGACATTAGGTTCTGGAACCCTCACATGAGTTGAAAAACCTCCAGGGTCAAGATTTGTCTTTAAGTATTGATCGCATAATGAATGATGATCTTTTTGACAATAATGGCATACTCCACAACCTGCATGATGGGCTAGGGCTACTTTATCTCCCACTTTAAATTCAGTTACCTTTTCACCAAGATCTATAATTTCTCCAGAAACTTCATGTCCAAGGACAATTGGTGTTTTTACAGTTTTATGTATGGCTTTATGAACGTCAGTTCCGCAAATTCCACAAGATTTGACCCGAACTAAAGCTTCTTGAGCACTAATTTTAGGAAGAGGAAGTTCTTCAACTTTAAAATCCCCTATATCATAATAAAAAGCCGCCTTCATGTTTTCTTTCATAAGGATCTATCCAAATAGAATTAAAAAATTAAGTAGGATAATTTAATTTAACAAAAGAAAAAGTTTTAGAATGTTCTTTCTTTTAAAGCTAATTCATTATTATCTATGAATTGAAATATTTCCTCAACTTTTGATGGAAATCCTTCTCTGACTCCTAATACCATGCATTCAAACGCAGAAAATGCTGTAGCAAATTTAGTAGTTTCAACTAAAGAAAAATTATTCAATTTACTATAAATAACTCCTGCCATAAAAGCATCTCCTGCACCTGTTGTATCCTTTGCATCAATTTTATAAATTGGGGCAGTGATAATATTGGTTCCATCAGTGACATAAGAGCCATTTTTTCCATCTGTGCAGGCAATTAATTTGATATTCCAACTAAAAACTTTTTGAATTGCATCTTCTAAATTCGATTCTCCAGTAAGGACAGTAAGTTCTTCTTTGTTTAATGAAAGTACATCTGACTGTTTAACAAATTCAATAGCAGAATCCAGTTTTTTTGATAAAATTGACATAGAAGGGGCTGCAAAAATGGGAGCATTTTTCTCTTTCATTAGATCAATACAACGTTGAATAGTAGCCGTAGCCGTTTTTGAGGTTAGACTAGTCCAAACCAAAGCTCTTGATTTTTTAATTATATCATCATTTAATTCATCTGGAGTAATTAAGTTATTTGCACCTTTATACGATAAAATGGACCTGTCTTTTCCCCATGGAGTGAGAAGGATAACCGATAGTCCTGTAGCAACGCTTTTATCTAAGAAGACTGAATCTATATTGACATTATTATCCTCTAAATCCTTAATACATTCATGCCCTAAAAAATCGTCACCCAACTTTCCTATATATGCAGTCTTCATATTTAAATATCTTAAATCCACCGAAATGTTAGCTGCACTTCCCCCTGTAACAAAATGCAACTCTTCAACATTTAATTTTGTCGAATACTCAATTGCTGTATATTTCTTAACAAATCCTTGATCAAACGTTTGTAATCGCATAACATCTGAAACACCAATAATTACGTCTATACACGCCGACCCAATACATGCAACATCAATCATTTCGCTCATATTTATTCTATCCTTAATCTTATTTGTAACCTTTATTTTTTTATCAACTTATTAATTTTTTTTAATAATCAAAGTAATTATATTTCGGATAAATATTTCAATAGATTACTTTAAAATGATCTTGATAACTTTGTGGATACGAATTTAACGGTGAAATTATTTGAATTTGAATTTAAAGCTAGAATATTATCCTAAAGTTAAAAATGAACAATTAAAAGAATATTTTACAAATATTAGGAATAATATAAAAAAATGGGACTCTCCTTTTTTTACTGATACTGAATCTTACTTGAATATGGAAAAAATTAAACAAGTAACCAGAGAAAATATAGATAAAAACATAGAAAACACCATTATTTTAGGAACAGGAGGGTCAATTCAAACACTTCTTGCATTAAAACATTTATCTAATAAAAAAATTTTCCCAATACCAAGTTCTAGGAGTGTTGAACTAAAGGGATGCTTAGATAAAACAACACCAGAAAATTCTATTGTTATTCCTATCTCAAGAGGCGGTAAAACATTAGATGTGAATTCAACAATTGGAGTATTTTTAAAACTCGGATATAAATTTTTAGGAATATCCTCAAAAGGTCCCATGAATGAAATGTTAAAAGAGATTAAATGCCCAATTCTAGAAGTTCCAGATCTTTCAGGTCGCTTCGCTGGGTCTATTAGTAATGTTGGAATAGTTCCCGCTTTGGTTTCTGGGGTTAAGGTTGAATCTTTTCTAAAAGGATTACAAGAAGGTTATAAATTATTTATGAATAATGATCTCAATCCTAGTATCGAAATGGCGTCATTTTTGTTCAATTTGTATCAAAAAGGATATAAAGTCGTCTTTTCTATGCCATATTCTAAAAATATTGAAGAAAGTGTTGCATTATTTGTCCAAGAGATTTCTGAGAGCACAGGTAAAGATGAAAAAGGTTTAATGGGTGCATATCAATCCGCTCCATTATGTCAACATTCGGTGTTAGAATATCTTTTGGGTGGTAGTAAGGGAGCCGTCATTCCTATACTATGGATAGTTGAAAAAGAAATTCCAGATTTAATTTTAGATTCGTCAATTGATTATGTTAACGGTCAGACCGCACAAACTATTGTGAATTATCAAGCAGATGCAACTTTTCAAGCTTTAATTGAAGAATCCGTTCCTTCGGCAAAAATAACAATTAATACCCCAGAAGCAGCTAATATTGGATATTTAATTTCATTTATTCAATCTACAGTTTATTATCTATGTTTGTTATTGGACGTAAATTGGGCGAACAATCCAAAGGTAGTGATTGGTAAAAATATCTGTAATGAGGCATTGAAAAATAAAATTCCCTCGGATCAGCGAACAGAAACAAGAAAAAAAATCGCAAATGAAAAATTCAAAAATTTTTAATAGGAATGAGTGAAAATTAATGAAATTATATTTATTTTTAAAATTAGCTTATTAAATTTTAAGATATCATAATTAATATCAAACCGATAATGGAGAAGAAAATGACTATAACGCGAATGATAATGCCAAAACTAGGCATGACAATGGAAGAAGGTACAGTAGTTCAATGGCTAAAGAAGGAAGGTGACACTGTTGAAAAAGGTGAAAAAATTCTGGAGATTGAGACCGATAAAGTTACAATTGAGGTGGAGGCACCAGCTACTGGTGTTCTCCGAAAAATTATAGCAGCTGAAAACAAAATCGTCCCAATTGGGAGAACAATCGCTATAATCGCTGATTCAGATGAAGAAATCGATTTGGAAGCTATTATGGTGGAAGAAACTCGCACTTTACCAAGCATAACTCTACCCGCTGCTCCAATTTCACACGCAGTAGAAAGACCCACGGGAAGAATAATAACCTCTCCAAGAGCAAAAAAATTTGCAAAGGAAAAAAATGTAGATTTAAGATACATAAGAGGCACTGGACCTGGTGGACGAATTATTGAGAAGGATGTTATTAATTATTTAGAGCAACCAACGGATTTGACGCGAACTGGAGTAAAAATTAAAGAAATTCTTCCTATTAGAGGTATCCGTAAAGTAATTGCTGAAAGAATGTCAAGTAGCTTGCAGACAGCTGCCCAATTAACGATTACAATGGAAGCGGATGTCTCAGATTTAGCAAGATTTCGCAACTTAATTTTGCCAACAATTGAAAAAAAAGAAGGAATTCGAGTTTCATATACTGAAATCCTAGTAAAAGTCGTAGCAAAAGTCCTTGAAGAATTTCCAATTGTTAATTCTATCATTGAGGACAATAGAATAAAATTATTGGATGAGATAAATATTGGAGTTGCTGTAGCAGCAGAAGAGGCATTAATTGTTCCAGTTATTCATGATGCAAATAAAAAATCTATTTTGGAAATTTCTAAAGTCTCAAAAGACCTAATTAATAAAACAAGATCTGGTAAATTATCTTTAAACGACCTAAGTAAGGGAACATTTACAGTTACCAATTTAGGGATGTTTGGAGTCGATATTTTTACACCGATTTTAAATCCTCCTGAAAGTGGAATTCTTGGGGTTGGTCGTATAATTAAAAAGTGGTTGGTAAAAAATGGGGAAGAACAACCCAAAATAGCTCCAACAATGCAATTGAGCCTTACTTGGGATCATAGAGTAATAGATGGTCATATTGCCGCTCAATTCTTGAGGAGGATAAAAGAAATAATCGAAAATTATAATCAATTATTTAGTTTTAAATGGATTTGAGAAAATAACTTACGCATAGCTAGAAATCTATTTTATATCGGACTAATTTTAAGAATACAACCATCTTTGGTAACATTTATCTCAGTTTTTAACCCAAAATCAGTAGATTCTTCAAACATTTTATTGCAAAAATAACAAGGGTATTCTTCAGGTATAAATTGTTTATCCCTTTTCCCATATTTGCGTAAAGCTTTACGAAATTGACATTTTTTTAATTCTAAAATTGCTAATTTATCACTAACTTCGAGATGGTAGTGCTTTAATTTATGAACCCATTGAAATTTCCGTACAAATCCTTTTAGAAATTGACTAATCATAAAATTTTTTGGTAATTTCCGTATAGCTGCCTTAAGGATAGGATTACTTAGCGGGGTATTACTTAAATTTTTAAATTTCTCAACTTGAAAATCTAAAAATTTCTTTAAATCAATTCCATTATCTAGACAAAATGAGCATATCGAGTTCTGTGTCATATGCCAAATCTCTAAACACGCCTGCCATTTTTCATTATCACTCAATTCATCAGTAATTTCTTTTCCTTTTTTTATTTCTGTTTTCTTAGTTTTTTCCAATTTAGGTTCCCCACTGTTTTATGTTTTAATAAATACAATTTAATTATATTTTAAAATATAATAGCTTATTAGTTGAAAATAGAAGCATGATTTTGATTTAAATGAATGAAAAAATGAACGTATTACTCATAATAACAGATCAACAGCGGGCTGATCACCTTTCTTGTGCAGGAAATTCAGTTTTAAAGACTCCTAATATTGATTCCATAGCAAAAAATGGAGTAAGGTTTACAAATTATTTTTGCACAAATCCAATGTGTATGCCTAATAGAGCGACACTCTTTACAGGGTTATATCCAAATATGCATGGTGTTAGATGTAACGGAATTAATCTTCCCCCTGAAATTCCAACTATAACTCAAACCCTTAGAAAGAAAGGGTATCACACTATATCTATTGGAAAAATACACTTTCAACATTATTCTCCAGTAATTAAAAGAAATGCTAAATCATGGGAAAGTATGGATGATTGGACTAGTGAAAAAAAAGGAAAAAGAGTACGAGAGAATTTTCCTTTGCCATATTATGGATTTAATGAGGTGGAAATTACTTTAGGTCACGGGGATATCATGACAGGACATTACCAAGATTGGCTAAAGGAAAAAGCACCCCAACTTAGTAATTATCTAGGAAAGAGATTGGCTCAAAGATGGATGTTAATGCGTTATTTATATGATGAAACTGAATTACCCGAAGAATATTTTCCAACTTCTTATGTTACTGAGAGGACTATTGCGTTTCTTGAAAGATTTGCACAGGGAAAATACGATGATGAGTCCTTTTTCTTACATTGTTCAATCCCCGACCCGCATCATCCTGCTTGTCCTCCAGGAAAATATAAAAATATGTATAAACCAGAAGATATAGAACTTCCACCGAATTATATTGACATGGATAATTTATCTAATCACAATTTTTTAGGTAACAATATTAAAAAATCAAATTTTAAAGATCAATCAGGGTTGGTCAAGCTATTGGAAATAACCCCAGAAGAAAAAGTACGAAAATTTATTTCATATACCTATGGATCTATTGCTTTAATTGATTATAATATTGGAAAAATCTTATCTACATTAAAAAATCTTGGTTTAGAAAAGAATACAATGGTAATTTTTACAAGCGATCATGGGGATCTAATGGGAGATCATGGACTAACTCTAAAAGGACCGGTCCCTTTCAAAGGAGTTTTAAATATTCCATTAATTTGGAAAGTTCCTGGATTAACTAAAAACGCGGTATCATCTTCTCTCGTAAGTTCAGTTGATATTCCAAAAACAATTCTTAAAATTTTAGGAATTAGAGATAAAACGCTTATAAGAACGTTTCAAGGATTTAATCTTACTCCAATTCTAAAAGATCCAAATCAAAGGATAAGGGATTGTTGTCTTGTAGAGGAAGATGAAGAGGGAGGTTTTTTAAAAACTAGATTAAGACATTTGATAACTGAAAATTACAAATTAACTATCTATGAGGACTTTGAAAATTTTGGAGATCTCTATAATCGTGATGATGATCCAGGAGAGACAAATAATTTATGGAATAATGATAAATTCAAAGATATACGTAATAATTTATTGAGAAAAATGTTACATGAATCACTTAAGATTCAAAGTAGATATCCTGAAACACAAGCTAATATCATTTAAAAAGATTTGTTAAATTTTTAAAATATAGGTTTATTAGATATGGTTAGTAATATTTTGAGTTTATTAAATGGAAAAACCAGACTGGCTTAAGGTTAATATAAATCTTAACGAATTCGAAAAAGTATCGAATTTATTAAAAAAATTAAATTTAAATGTAGTATGTTACCATGCTGCTTGTCCTAATATAGGGGAGTGTTTTGCGAAACATACTGCAACATTCTTAATTCTTGGAAATATTTGCACTCGAAATTGTGCATTTTGTTCTATTAAAAAAGGAGATCCTCTTCCACCAGATCCCAATGAACCAAAAAATGTAGCTCAAGCTGTTAAGGAATTAAATATAAGACATGCAGTTATTACTTCTGTTACTCGAGATGACCTTCCAGACTTTGGTTCAACACAATTTGTGAAGACAATACAAGAAATTCGTAATATTCAACCTCAGACTATAATTGAAGTTTTAATTCCCGATTTTAATGGCTCACTTACAGCACTAAAGAGGATTATAGAGGAAAAACCTGAAATAATTAATCATAATCTTGAAACAGTTCCTCGATTATATTCTAAAATAAGACCTCAAGCGAATTATAAAACCTCTTTGGGGATTCTTAAACAAGTTAAAAGGTTAAATTCAAATATTTTTACAAAATCCGGAATAATGTTAGGACTAGGGGAGACAGAAGATGAAATTATATCTCTAATGAAAGACTTGAGAACTGTTAAATGTGATATTTTAACAATTGGACAATATCTACAACCTTCTAAAGAGCAAATCGAGGTTATTGAATATATTAAACCATCTACTTTTCAAAAATTTAAATCTATGGGGGAATCCATTGGGTTTTTATATGTGAATTCTGGACCATTGGTAAGAAGCTCATTTAATGCAGAAGATTTTTCAAAAAAACATATCTGAATAAATCCATATAAAAAAAATTAAATTTAAAAAATCAAAAGACTATCTAATCAAAATTATTAACTTAGATTAAAGAAATGACTAAAATGTCAGACCTCGAAGAAATTAAATTCAATAATTTACAAAAAGTAATCGAATTAGCAAAGTCAATGAACGTTCTAGTGATGGATGAGTTATTATTCGAAAAAGCAGAAATTGAAAAACAACCAGTTAATATCATTTTCAAAATTCACGATGATGAAAGTATTATCCAAATCTTCCTCGGACTTGCAAAATTCTTCAATACTCTTATAATCCAAAAAGGATATGTCTTTTATATTATAACAACAGATCATCTAAGTCTCGAGCTTCATTGTTAACAAATTTTTATTTTTTGTAATGAAAAAGTGTTTTCAAATAATAAAGCTGGCAAAAAAAAAATTAAAAGAAGTATTATTCTTTCACTTTTTTAATATAAACTATTATAATAACAGCCGCAATTCCTACACCTACCAATGTAAACCCAATTGCTAATCCAACACCTATATCTTCTGGTCTCATTATAAGAAGGAGAAGTCCAGCGGGATTTTCCCCATTTCCTCCTGCTGAATGTTTTGTTATATTTTTTGTAGATTGGGCATAAATGTCACGAATTGATCCCACATTTCTATAATCATACCAAGTAATAATTGCTTCACCTGCTCCACTGATACATAATTTTGGACCCGAATTATCTGCTAAATTTGTACATACGGGAGCACCATTAGAAATCCAATGCCTAGATCCGTTTGATGCAATCTTCTGTACATAGATATCAGTGCTATTAGATCTTTGATCTTGCCATGTAATATAAGTATCTGAACCATAAACTGCGATTTGAGGGCTACCTTGCTCTCCGCTACTTGAACAAATTGCGATTCCATTCGTTTGCCATGAAGAAACTCCGCTAATACCCACCCTCTGTGCATATATATTTCCATCGATTGTTCTCGTATCGATCCAAACTATATAAGCCCCCCCAGAAGCATCACTAGCGATTTCTGGACCAAATTGGTCATTTGAGGCTATACATATGTCAGTTCCATTTGTTGTCCATTGCGTAATTCCAAGACTATTTACCCTTTGGGCATAAATATGTTCATTTCCATCTCTTGAATCTGACCAAGTTAATATTGCACCACCTATAACATCACTACAAATTTCAACATGAGTTTGATAACCATTTTCATTAGAAATTACTACTCCATTTAATGTCCATTCAATATATCCCGTTGAATTTATTCGTTGTGCAAATATATCACTAACTGGATATGAAGTTCTCGTATCTCTCCAAGTTATTATTGCTCCATTGTTTCCATCTGTACATAATCTGGGATCATTTTGAGCTTGGGTTGCATTACATATTACAGTTCCATTTGGAGTCCATTGTGTTACACCATCTGAATTTATTCTCTGAGCATAAATATCAAAATTTCCTAATCCTTCCCTTAGATCTTCCCAAGTAATTATAGCGCCTCCAGCCCCATCACTGATAATTGATGGATTATCTTGATGATTAGTTGCATTACAAATTACAACCCCCTCACTAGTCCAGTTCAAGTCTCCAGTTGAATTAATACGTTGTGCATAAATATCCCTATCCGAACCTCTTTGATCCCTCCAAACAATAATAGCACCTCCTGCTCCATCACTAACAGCTTTTACGTACCATACATCTGTGGTTACCGTACATACAGCAATGCCATTATTATTCCAAAGAGTTGTTCCATTTTCATCAATTCTTTGTGCATAAACATCACCATTGGAATCCGTCCTAGTGTCTCTCCAAACAATAATTGCACCGTCTGACCCATCACTAATAATATATGGTTGGGATTGGTCATTTGCAGAATTACATATAGGAATTCCATCTTCTTGCCAAGCCATCTTATCAATAACAAAGTTTTTATTAGATTCTATTGGGTTTATGAAGCTAATTGTAGTGTTTTTAATAGAGAGAGACGATAATACTATTCCGAAAGTCGTTAGAAATATGAATACTTGTACTGCAATTAGAAATTTTAAGTTAATTCTTTTCATTGCTATTCACATTATCATTTCTTGATTAAATGAATTCTTAACATAAAAAATAATCCATTATTAATTTGTTACTGTTAATGCAAAAGCAAAAATTATTTTCCATTAAAGAATAGATACGATTATTTAGATTGAATTTTGGACCATATATAAAGAGATTGTTCAATATAGAAGATTTACCAAGTAAGTTTATTCAAAAATATCTTATTTTTATTTTTATTTTTCAATTTTACATTTCTAAAAATATGATTGCAAATTTGCAAAGATTACCAATTAGAAAAATTTAAATAGTATATCTTGCATTAGTGTCCTACAGAAATACTGTATACTAAATTATTCTAAAAATATCAGGAATTACAAATTATGAAGACAATTATGAATTTCTCAATGACTGAAAAGCAGAAGATGATTCAGAGAATAACTCGTGAATTTTCAGAAGAATTTATAGTGCCTATAGCGGAAGAAAGCGATAAAAACTCACAATTAGATATCAAAATATTAAATCTAATGAAAAAAATGAACTTTTTTGGTCTTTGTATTCCAAAAGAATTTGGAGGAGCAGGTTTGCATGATGATACAGTAAGTTTTTGCATCATAGTTGAGGAAATTGCAAAAATTGATGCTTCTTATGCTCTTACTCCAGGTGTCCACTGTAGCGTCGTTGCTCGTCCAATATATATTTATGGTACAGAAGAACAGAGAAGGAAATTTTTAATTCCCCTCGTCAAAGGGGATAAAATTGGTGCATTTGCCTTGACTGAGGCTAATGCAGGATCTGATGTTGCTAGTATTGAAACGAATGCAGTAATAGATGGTGATGAGTGGGTCTTAAATGGGAATAAAATATTTATAACAAATGGTGGAATAGCTAAAACTATAATAGTCCTCGCAAAAACTGGTGAAAAAGGTAAAAGAAAGTTTCATACTCTTTTTATTGTAGATGCCGATACACCCGGATTTTCTGTGGGGGTAAAAGAAGATAAACTAGGGGTCCGGGCTTCTAATACTACTGAGCTTGTTTTTCAGGATATGAGAATTCCTCATGAAAATATCTTGGGAGAAGTCGGAAATGGACTAAAAATTGCTTTAGAGATATTAAATTTTGGTCGAATCATTGTTGCTGCTCAATGTGTTGGATTAGGGCAAGGGGCAATGGAATCTGCAATTAAATATGCTAATGAAAGAGAACAATTTGGAAGTAATATTGGTCGATTTCAAGGTATACAATGGAGAATCGCGGATATGGGTTGCGCAGTCGAATCTGCAAGATTATTGACTCAAAAAGCTGCTCATATGTGTGATAACAACATGGATTATAGTTTAATGGCTTCTATGGCAAAATTAGTTGCAAGTGAAGTAGCAATGAAAGTAGCTCATGATGCTGTTCAAATACACGGTGGATATGGTCTAATGAAAGCATATCCAGTAGAGAGATATTTTAGAGATGCTAAAATGGCCGAAATCTATGAAGGAACATCTGAAATCCAAAGAATGGTTATTGCAAAACAATTATTGAAAAAATTCGTATAAAAGAGGTGTTAAAAAGATGAAAATATTCGTTTGTATTAAACAAGTTCCTGGAATATCAGAGGTAAAGATAGATTCAAAAACTGGGAATATAATTCGTGATGGTGTTCCGAGCATTATCAATCCACTTGATAAACATGCCCTCGAATTAGCTTTACAAATAAAGGAAGATAAAAATGCTGAAATTATCGCCATTAGTATGGGACCACCACAAGCCGAAGAGGCTTTACGTGAAGCACTAGCAATGGGAAGTGATAGAGCCTTCCTCTTGACTGACAAGAAATTTGCTGGAGCAGACACATTAGCCACCTCTCATACGTTATCCCTTGCTATTAAGAAAATCCTAAATGATTTTGATATTGATGAAAAATATTTAATCATCTGTGGTGCCTGTGCTATTGATGGAGATACCGCACAAGTAGGTGTAGAATTAGCAGAAGAATTAAATATACCTCAAATAACCTATGTCCAAAAAATACATATTAATAATGACAAAATTATTGCAGAAAAAGTTCTAAGACCCGAAGAGATAGTTGTGGTAGAATCTAGATTTCCTTTATTAATAACCGTTTTAAAGGAATTAAATAAACCACGTTTTCCAACAATAGCTGGTATTATGGAAGCATATGATGAAAAAGAAATAATTAAGTTGGATTCTCAAAGTTTAAAAGCTGATGATGCAAAAATTGGATTAAATGGTTCTCAGACGCAAGTTTGGAAGATTTTTACTCCCCAAAGAGTATATGATCACGTTAAACTTTCTGGAGATATCGGAGAAATGGTAAAAAAATTATGTGCAAACTTAGTAGAGTGTAAAATCTTATAAGAATTCTATAGGAGTTTAAAAAATGGGGATAAAAATTCAAGTTGAATTATGTACCGGATGTGGAAGTTGTCATTCTATATGCCCCTATGGTGGTATAAAACTCGTAAATGATAAAGCGCAATTAACAAGTGAATGCAGTGCTTGTGGTTTATGTGTTGAAGAATGCCCTACCAAAGCCATTCTGTTAATAAGAGAAGGTTCGGTAAAACAAGTTGACATCTCTAAATATAAAGGTGTATGGGTTATTGGGGAACATTATAGCAATAATATCGAAGGTGTGGTTTATGAATTAGTAGAAAAAGGTCGAGAACTGGCAGATAAATTAAATGTTGACCTAACAGTTGTGTTATTAGGCTCACAATTAGATGACGAATTGGAAGAATTTGGTCAATATGGTGTAGATGTGGTTATTTATATCATGTCTCCTGTGTTAGAAAACTATTATTCAGAACTATATGTAAAAATTTTGACTAATCTCATAAAGAAAAATAAGCCCGAAATCGTTTTAATGGGAGCAACGCCGATTGGAAGAGATTTTGCACCACGAATTTCAAAAAGACTTAATACTGGGCTAACTGCTGATTGCACAGGATTGGATATAGATTCAGAATGCAAAAATTTACTACAAACACGCCCAACATTTGGTGGTAATATAATGGCAACGATTAAAACTCCACATAGTAGGCCCCAAATGAGCACAGTAAGACCAGGTATATTTAAACCAACTAAAAAAATGGGAAGAAAAGTGAGAATCAGAAAATTTTATTATAATTTCAATCAAAAAGACCTAATTACAAAAATATTGAAGATAATAAAGAAAGAACGCAAAATCAGAAACCTTTCGGATGCAGATATTATTGTAGCTGGAGGAAGAGGGGTTGGTAGTAAAGAAAATTTTATAATATTAGAAGAATTAGCTGAAGTTTTAAATGCTGAAGTAGCAGGTTCAAGAGTAGCTGTCGAACTGAACTGGATTAATTCAGACAGACAAGTCGGACAGACAGGGAAAATAGTTTCACCAAAACTATATATTGCATGTGGTATTTCAGGAGCAAGTCAACATATAGTGGGGATTCAATGTTCTGATATAATCGTAGCAATTAATAAAGATCCTAACGCACCAATTTTCGAAATAGCACATTATGGAATCGTTGGCGACCTTCATAGAGTCATTCCTGAGCTGATAAAAGAAATAAAGCGTATAAAATCTAAGGAGGAAATCCCAAACTAAAAAAATCGAAAAAAAAAATTAAAAAAGAAAATTTATGATTATTCAAAACCTACTTTTTTATTATGAAATTCTTCTCAATAAATTCCAATTTTACTAGAAGGGATTTTTTTACATCAGCTTTATTTATATTGATGTTTTTTGTCTTTGAGAATTTTTCACTCGATTTTTATCTCCAAAAAACTATGATTTTTGTAAAATCTTATTTTTACTTTAAGTTGATCTTAGTATCTATCATATTTATTTCAAATTTAATTAGCGGATTATTACTTCTAAAAATAAAAGAATTTTATTTATTGTTATCTTCGGTTATATGTGTCGGTTGTAGCACAATTCTTATAAATACAGTCAAATTAAGTCCAATTGAGTTAAACTTCTGGTTTATTGTTCCATATTCAGTGGCAATAGGATTGATACCTGCAGCTGTATTAAGTTTTTTTAATTCGAGAATAAAGATTGTCGATAGACAAAAACAGATTTCTTATGTTCTATTGATTTCCTATCTTATAATGGTTTTAATCTTTCATATTTTTTTCATATTTTACGGATTTCAAGCCATTTTAAATATATCGTTAATGGTTATTCTGACATATTTTTTAATACAGACTAAAAAAGAAGAAATTAATATAGATGATGATTTAAAAAATGTTTCTTTCTTGGAGTTTTTATTTATAATCATTCCTTTCTTTCTATTTTTTATTGCTTTTTTCATAGGAAATATATTGTATAATTCGTTTTTATTCTATAGAAGTGTCGCTGGAAGTTCTTTCTTTCCTTTTCTGTATGGAGTCATTATAGCATTTTTAATTTCTGGATTAATAGATTATTTTGGAAGAAAATTAATTGTTTTTATTTCATTTGGATTTGTTGGACTGAATTGGGTTCTTACAAGTATGTTCGGGTATTCAGAACTTATAAGCATCCTTGATGGGATAGCATATGGTTTAATGATTGCAATTGGTCTCTTTACTCTTTCAGGTGATATTATCATCGAATCAAGATTAAATCTTCGAAATTGTATTTATTCTCTATTTTTAAGTCCTATTTTTTTATATGATTTCATGACAACCTATTTTTTAACTCAAGCAGCCCATTCAATTTGGTTGCTTTTTGTATGGGATGTTAATTTAAGTAGAAATTCTCTTTTTTCTTTAATGGTTGGATTAATAGTATTAGGAATAATATTATTTATCTATAGCCCGGAAACTTATCCAATGAAGAAGAAACAGAAAGTTCTTATTAATAAATATATGATGAAGGCGAAAAATATAGCTGATAAATATAAATCTGAATGAGATGGTTTTAAATTAAAGGTTATTGGGCATACAAAATGTTAAATAGATGAAATATAGTGTTTTCGATGAAATTCTTTAAAAATAAATTAAAAATTCATCTTAATCTTTTTTTCTACGAACTTTTTTCTTTATTTTAACTCGAGTCTGCATCAAGCCACATTCGGTACAAGTATATGAAAACCTCCCCGTCTTCACCATTTTGCCATTACATTCCTCACACTTCTCGTCAGTAGAGATGAATTCTGCACGTCCCAAAGCTTTATCCTTTTTCCGTGATGATTTTGTCATACGTATTCTCCTTCATAATATCCTTTGAATTTGTACACAAGACCCACAATAAGATTAGTAACACCTAATATAATAAAAACTCCTCCTAAAAGTACATAAATTGGATAGAATAAACTAGGTGCTATCAATCTTTGAAGAGAATGAAAGATATCTTGTGGAATAATATCTGGTAGAATTAGAATAACTGATAGTCCTATAATAATTAAAATAATTCCAATTATTGTTTGAGTGACGGGGTATACCCGAACTCGACCCAGAAATGACAATATTTTATAATCCTTTATTCTAAAAAGTTATTCGAACTATTTAGTTATATGTTCGATCTTGCCTGCTATTTACTTTATTTTCACACAATAGAGGTGCTTTTTAGGTTTATGTTTATGTATATTCAATTGAAACATAATATGGCAAATACTCTTAATTTATAGTTTTCAAAAAATTTATATTTTTATTAAACAAAATAAAGATGATTATTTTTCAATTTTATCCGTTAAAAATTAAACAAAAATGGTGGGTAATTTGATAAAGCGGAAAATTTTTTACTTGATCCTTTTTAATATGTTTCTAATTTCAAGTGTAGTTCTCACAGATTCTTCGTTCACAATAAATGGTTTAATGATATTAAACAATAGAAGTTCTAATTCAAACTTAGGTTCAAGTGGAATACCCTACTTATCGTGGGATCCGGCTGGAGTTAGCATATGCCAAGCAACTAATTTACAATATGAGGCTGAGATATGCAGTGATGGTCAAGGTGGTGCAATTATTGTATGGAGAGATCAAAGAACTGATCCCGATGGAGATATTTATGCACAGAAAATAAATTCAACTGGAAATATTCAATGGACAGGTAGTGGAGTTCCAGTACACATAACTACTGAAGCTGAAGATAATCCTCAATTATGTAGCGATGGGAATGGGGGAGCTATAATAACTTGGGATCATGATGGTATATCAAGTGGTGAAGACATATATGCACAAAGAATTAATTCCACAGGAGATTTTCCTTGGGGAGGAGTTAAGATGATAAGTACTCAAACGAATGACCAATATTATCCTGAATTATGCATGGATGGTGATGGCGGTGCAATAATAACTTGGGAACATTATCGAACAATACCCCTTTATGATATATATGCCCAAAAAATCAATTCAAGTGGTGGATTTCCTTGGGGGTCAGAAAAACAAGTTTGTACGGCATCTAACAATCAGATTCTTCCTAAAATTTGCAGTGATGGAGCAGGTGGTGCAATTATTGTGTGGTGGGACTATAGAAGTGATGCTGATGGAGATATATATGTTCAAAAAATTAATTCAAGTGGACAAACCGAATGGACTAATAATGGCACTATCATACATGCAACGATATGGGAGGAAACAGCTGCGCAAATTTGCTCTGACGGTTTAGGTGGCGCAATCATAGTGTGGCAGCATGATGGAGTTTCAACTGGTTTGGACATATATGCTCAACGAATCAATTCTAATGGAGGCATAGAATGGACAGCCGGGGGTGTGGAAATATGCACTAATAATTCTGATCAACAAAATGCTCAAATTTGTAGTGATGGTTCAGGGGGTGCAATTATTACTTGGGATGATCAAACAAGTGGTTATGACATCTATGCTCAAAGAATCAATTCAAAGGGTGCTGTAGAATGGAAAACTAATGGTGTACCTATTTGTGTCGCAGCTTCAGATCAATATTTTCCAGAAATTGTCAGTGATGGGGTAGGGGGTGCGATAATTGTTTGGCAAGATTATAGAACCGGAAGTACTTCTGACATTTATGCACAACGGATAGATTCAAAAGGAAATATTCAGTGGAATTATAATGGGATGTTAATAATTGGTGCAAATGATCTACAACAATACCCTAGATTATGCAGTGATGGAAATGAAGGTGCAATCATCACATGGCAGGATGATAGAGCAGAAACTAGTGCTGATAACATTTACGCACAACGTATAGAAGATATACCCTTGTCTTCAGAACATGAACCAATTTTAATACCGATAATATCTGGTCCAAATGTTTTCGATTCTATATTATCACTTGTTGGAATAGGGATTATTGCTGCAATTGCTGCCTCAAGTGTCGTTATTACTATAATCATCATGAAAAAAGCTAAATAATTTGTAAATAAAAATTCGGATTAATACAATCTCTCTTATTTTTTTATAAGAAAAATAATTCCAGTCATTACCTGATTGATTGGATCTGCTCGAAGTATCATTTATTTCATTATATCTTCAATCTTGTCCGCTATTTGCTTTAATGTAACACAATAGGGATGTTTTTCATCCTTAAGAATAAGCATGTATTCACTTAAAGTGCTTTGGACTTCACATGAACATGGGATAGTACCAATTATTTTATTCTGAATTTTAGCGATTTTTTCTTCAATTTCTTTATTTTTTTCCACAAATGCGGCAGGAACCATATTAAGAATAATGTGATTTTCTTTTTCCAATGATTGGTAAATCTCCGAAACCATATTATCAGTACCACTTAAATCAGCTTTGTTAAGTGTAGAAAGTAATAATACCAAATCAGCACATACAATAGCATTTATCGACCAATATTTAATTCCAGGGCTAGTATCAAAAAATAGATAATCAATATTATGTTCCTCAAATAATTCTTTTTTTGCTTTCAATAGTACTTTTAATGCATTCATTTGCCATTTTCGTCCAGCAGTTTCAAAGAATTCAAAAACATCTCTTCCTGTATTCATCAACCCTAGATATAAATTCCCTTTTAATTTAATACCTGATTCAATATCTTGTCTAACGGGGGTCAAATATTCCATAATTGAGCATTTTTTATCTAAAAATTCTTTAAGATAGTAGTTAGATCTTTTAGATTCATCGATATAATGCTCAAATATGTAATTTAAACTTGGAGCACCAATATCGAAATCAATCAGAGCAACATTTTTGCCCCTCATGGCTTGAATAATTGAAAAATTTGAAACAAAATAAGTCTTTCCTGTTCCCCCTTTATAAGAATGGATTGCAATTGCTCTTGCCATTTTTTATCCTCCTATTTAACTGTAGAGAAATAAGCGAGTCTCCCCTTTCTTTCTTTTTTAACATATCCAAGTCGAACTAATTCATTGAGATGAGCACTTTCTACTGCACGTTGCAACCCTGTTTTTTCGGCAACTTCATTTGCTGTAGCTTCTCCAAGTTCCATCAATGTAGTGGCAGTGTCTTGTAAGGGTTTTGAAAGCTTAAGCAATTCTGTTACATCTAAAGCTTTTAATTGTCCAACACTCGCCCCTGCTAAAAATTGGTCTAATTTATCAATAAAAATGTCAAATTTTGAATCAATTGATGCTAAAAGCAGCTTAATTTCCTTGAGCTCTTTTGAAAGCCCATCTTGATCTTGAATTATAATCACCAAAATTTTTATTTGTATAATTGTAGAACACAAAGGTATATATATTTTGTTAAAATGAGGAAAAAATAGAATTAGTATAATATAACCTAAAACAAATTTAATATTCTTATAAATTAGTGTAGGAAAAAAAATGATTATAGCTGTAGAACCATTCTTTTTTAAATTAATTGGAACACAAGAAAAACAAATTTCAAAGTTAATTCCAATAATAAAAGCGATACTAAAGAATTTGCCTACCGAGGATCTTGAAAGAAGAGTATTTTTAAGAAAATTTACTGGTGAAGGGGATCTAAAAGGAATTCTAGATTATGTTCCTAGTGATACTAAGATAATCGAATACAACAAATTAGATTTAGAAACTGAAGATTACAACGAAGATTTTATTATTGGTCCATTAAATATGGATGAATTACAACATTTTTACAAAAAAATATTAAACAATAATGTTGCTATCTATCCATTCACTCACAATTTAATCAACAGCAAATTTTTTAGAAATATTATGTTTTATCCACACGTTCCGGAGATGGTATACGTCCCCGAATTCTCCTTATATCGCATTAAAAACTTTGATTTTAATAAATATTTTAAAGAAAGGAATGTGGAACGTGTTATATTAAAGGATGAATTTGGTTATCACTCAGGTCAAATTTTAAATTATAGAATCGTAAGCGTGGATAAGATCAATGAAGAATTGAAGATATTCAAAGAAAAAGTTCGATCAGTAGAGGATTTCGGAGGGATAATAGTTGAAGAATTCCTAGCTGGAATTGAAAGTGAGGTTTTCAAAAATCATATTTTTGGGGAAATAATTCCTAATGAAGTTTTAAATTATAAAATACGCTTGAAAGGATTAGAAGGAGTATTCAAAGCCTATACAAAAGATGAACCCCAATTACTTGATGAGGTAACTAATTCAGTTGGAAATATTAGTAAAACTGATATGCAACTACTAAATCCATTTATAAAGCAGTATTTGCCCTATTCTTTTTCCTCAATTGATTTTATGTTTCGAGATGATAAACCTGTAGTCATTGATGTGAATAGTAAGGCAGGAAGTCTAGGAGAAGTCCAAGAAAAAATTAATTCAAATGAACATAATCCATTTGAATACTTTTTAAATAAATGTCAAAGATATTCTAAAAAGGAATATGAAGCACAAATGAAATATTTAGAAAAATTTAATACTGAAAATCTAAAAATCAGAACTTTAGATGGAATTTTTACAGTCAAAGATAAAAAAATTGAGAATCTGATAGCTAACTAAGAAAGTAAAAATATATACGATTTATCCACATTCTTGTTCTATACTGCTATATTCACAAAAAATCTGATAGGAATAAAAAAAAAAATTCAATATTTGAGGTTTTAAATTGGGTAGAAAAAAGATATTTGAAGGGTTACTTGAAGGCACGATATCTGGAGAGCCAATAACGAGAGTTGCAGGTGATCAACGTAGTACATCGAGCACGACTTATTTTTCTATGAGATTGAACGGAAAGATAGAGGGAATTCCAGAAGAATTCGTAGTGGTCGCCACTAGACGCCGATTCGCCTACGTGAGAAAGGGTGATGAAGTTGCCATTGAAGGGAATTTATTTAAACTGATAGAAAACGATTTGGAATATTATGGGATGGAATTAGTAGCAATTTATAATAAGACGCTCAAAACTGGGACCTAGAGTCTAAAGAATTTAAATAAGGGTGGCAATTTAAAGTAATTTAGATATCGCCCTTATACTTCCATTTTTCTCCAGTTCAAAAAAAGTAAATACGGTATTTTAAAGAAATAATCTTATCTAACAATCTTTAAATAGTCGAAATATCTCCTGGTTACTTCTAATTTTAAAAAATTCATTGGTACAAAACAAAATCTTTATAAATTGACATTTTCCTCTACAATTTTTTTGTACACACATATTTTTTTTATGCAAAGATAGTAAATTTTTAAATTTTTATTCCTTGCAATAAAAAAATTGATATAAAGCCCTAACCAAAAAATTTATATGTATCCGAGTACAACAATAATACATAAAACAAAGTGATCAAAAATGGATATAATTGAAGATAAAAATAAAAAAATCTTAGATTTAGCAGAAAGAAAGTATCTAGAAAATAAAAGAATAGAAAATAGATCTCAGAATGTAAAATTATTATTATATGATCAACCTCAAGCAACAGAGTCAAAAGTTTATTATTCTCCCGAGTCCTTTTGTTACCAACAATGTACAGAGCTTTTAAATTCTTCAAATAACTCTGAAACTCAAGAAGGGAATATTATTTCTGATGTAACAAATACAAAGCCAAATCAAGCTGATAATCAACAATTTTGGAAAGGAAAGTTAGAATTATTACAAGTGGAAAAAGGGTACAAAATAAGATTTAGCTTTAGTAGTGAGTTTCTTTTCTACAATCCTGAAAATGGTCTCAAGGAAATTATAAAAAATTATATGAGCTTCTTAGATGATTCTTGGATAGAATTTACAAACAATGCTGCAAAAGAATTTCAATCAAAAAATTTTAAGGAAAATGATAACCGGAAAGAACCAGAAGACAAAATATGCGAAAATTGTCAGACTGTCAATAAACATAACTTTACATATTGCATTTATTGTGGTTTATCCCTCACGGGATGTTCTGTCTGTCTATCAAAAATTGAATCTAGTGAAGATATTCTTAAATGTCCATATTGTGAGGCTATAGCTCATAAAAGTCATTTATTAGAATGGTTGAAGCTTAAAGGTGTATGTCCCGTTTGTAAATATCCATTAAAATGGAAAAATAATGAATTAACATGATGTAGGGGATGGGGGACCAATTTCTAAAATGAAAAAAATCATTAAAAAACTAGAAAATTTTAGTTAGGGGAAGTAGATGAAGATACGTTCAGTTTCTAGACGCAGAATAATTAAAGAAATATTCGAAAGTTTAAATGATAATAAAAAAAAGCGGAAATTACCAAATTTAGTAAAGATTTTTATAGTAATTACAATAGCTTCAATCATTTTTGGGAGTACCTTTGGAATCCTCGTTAGGAATAATATGAAAGTAAAAGAAGATATATTTAATTTTTTATTTCTTCTAGTAAGATTACCTGCTAACTTTAGATTCCAAGTAACTTCCAGTTCTGATTGGAGGGGGGCATTTGGAGAAGGGTGTGATTATTGTACTGAAATAAATAAACCAGCAGGTTCATATAATATAACAATTACAGGTGATAACGCATGGGGCTATTTTCATAAAAAATCTACAACTGGTTATATTGAAGTGGCCCTTTATGTAAATAATGAATTAGTTGACTATGAAATTACATATTCATCAAATTATGAAATACATATGGATGAGGATAAACCCCTAACAATAATCGATATGTTAGTCTTATTTATTGCTATGGATACTGAAGGAAAATTGGGAAATACTTTCAAGTGGGGGTGTTGGTTATATTATACAAAACCTCCATTATAACTTTTTTAGTTATTAGAAAATAGGTTGTAGAAAGTATGAATAAATTTAATGTTTTTCCATTAATATTAAGCGCAATTCTATTATCACTAGTTATAGATTTACATTTTCTATTTAAAAAGCATTTAAATAAATTTAAAATTTATCAAAAAAATTACATGTTTTAATTAAAAAGGGTTTATAAGATCGCACAAAACTGTCCCTCCTCTATTTAAATATTTATAAACAATGATTTTAACAAAATTATTGAGGAATTTTTGCATTCTTAACATAAAAATTCCGATTTAAAATGTTAGGGAATAAATTTAATAATAAAAATGGGCGTTAAAATGCAAAAGATTAAAAGATACATAATATTTTTAACATGTATACTATATTTTGGCACTACATTTTATTTTTCATTCTCAACAAACCAATCCCTTCTTAATACAAATTTATCTGATGAAGAAAATTTGAATTTAAACGAGCAAATATCACTCTCTTCTGAATCAAAATCAAAAAAATCAATTCTTATTGATTCTTTAATTCAAAAATACAATTTTATACCACCACAATTTAATTACTCTAATATTTATGATTGGAAAAAAACAACATTCAAAGCAGATAGAGATTTTGATGGCTTGAATGATCAACTCGCAAAGAGATTAGAAGTAATGTTAGAACCAAATATAGTTATTGATAGTAATGGAAATAATTTTTTATCTAAAGATGATATTATTGGCGGATTCTTTGGTAATGAGAAAAAGAATTCCGAACACTTGTCTTATAATCATGTTCCTGTTATTATTAATTTTCCTGATGGTGAAATAAATTCAATTTTTCCTCTTTTCGAATCTTTAGGTGGTGAAATTAAATCAAAATATTCTACTTCTATTAATGGATTCGCAGGGACCATTAATTATAATGGATTAAATCTATTTTGTAATATATTGAATGATCAAGAAGTGCCTTTTATTGTTGAAGAAGATAGTACAAGTTCACTACGAAATTACATTATGACTACTGGTGGATTTTATTGGATAGATGCTACATATGGATATCGCTGTAGTCTAAGTGGAGCTGACGATTCTGCTCAAACTTTAAGTCTACCTTTTACATTTCCCTTTTATGATAACTCATTTGATACTATCTATGTTTGCACAAATGGTTTTGTGAGTTTTACTCGTTATACTAATTATTACAATATTGCCTTTCCTACAACTTCTTATTACAATATGATTGCTCCATTTTGGGATGATTTAGTAGCTGCTAGTCCCTGTAATATATATTATCGATCCTTGTCAAATCCAAATCGATTTGTTATTGAATGGAAAGATATCTATAGTTATGGAGGATCCAGGGTGGGTACATTCGAAGTTATTTTGTATGAAACAGGAGATATAATATTCAGTTATGATTATTTAGATTATGTTAATACTTATACCTCTGGATTAAATTATGGGTATGATCTCGGTTATTATAATCAATATACTGGTTTATCTTCTTATACAAATGATTTTTCTATACATTTTGAATATGTAGGAGATTCTCCCCCAGAAGATCCACCAGATCCTGATGATCCTATCCCTGATCCCGTCCCTGATCCTGTCCCCAATTTAGACCCCGCAATACTTTCAAAGTTACCTCAATTTGGACCTAATTCATCTGCTTATTCTATAGCTGCTATATTTATAGTATTTCTAGTTATAATCGCGGGTGTAACAATCAGCAAAGTCTATAATAAAAGAGAAGTAATAGAACCTACTATTATAGATCCTAGTATAAGGAAAGAGGATGTAGTATCTCATAAAAAAATGAGAAGTGTCAGAGATGAGAATACTAATTCATGGAGTCCAATAAAAAATGAAAATAGGAAGAGAGCTATAATTCTAAAAAAAGTTGGAAATCGATATAGAGCATCTAAAAATTATGAAAATGCTATTAATTCTTATGAAAGGGCACTTAAACTAAATCCAAATGATAAAGAGACTAAATTATTACTAATGCAATGCAAGACTGAATTAGTATCTATAAACAGATCCAAAGTAATTATTGCACCACCACCTAATGTTCTTATAACCCCTCCTCCTGAACAGATCCATAAAAATTGGTATAGTTTGGGCTTAAAATCTCTTAAAGAAGGAAGCTATGAGGATGCCATCCGCTATTTCAAAAAAGAAATCGAACTCAACCCAAGTTTTAGAGATGCTTGGAGTAAAATGGGTATAACTTATGGTAGATTAAAAAACTTTCAAAAAATGACAGAATGTTATAAGAAAGTAATTGAAATTGATCAAACAATTAAAGATTCTCCTGAATCAGAACCAATCACAACAAGTAAAGAAATATCTCGCCAATCTATTTTATTGACAGTGGAAGAACCAGAAAGAAGAAAAAAATCCGCTAAAGATTGTTATATTATGGGTTATGAATTCTCATTATTAAAGAATTATAATAAAGCCATTAATTATTTTAAAAGAGCTATCAAAATCGAACCTAAATTTAAAGAAGCATGGTTTGAATTAGGGAAGTGTTACTCAAAGACTGGCGTTATTGATAATGTTATTAAATGTAACTTAAAATCAATTGTTATCAATCCAAAATTAATAAAAGCATGGGAATTTTTAGCTATTGCATATTTAACATCGGGTGATTATCAAAAAGCTATTAAATGTTATGAAAAAATAGTTGAAATTGATCCAAAATCAAAAAGGACTTTGAAAATTTTAGGATTATTCTATTATAACATTGAAAATTATCAAAAAGCAATTGAATTCTATAAGAAAGTCCTAGATATTGAATTATATGACAAAAAAACTTGGATTAATCTAGTAAAGTGTTATAGCAAATTGGAAAATCACCAAAAAGTGATTGATTGTTGTGAAGAAATTGTTAAGATGGATCCATTGGATAAAAAAGGATGGTATAACTTAGGTGTTGCTTATTCACACTTAAAAGATCATAATAAATCATTCGATTGTTTTATGAATGCTAACAAAATCGATCCTCTTGATGAAAAGATATTAAGAATTTTAAATTCATTAAGAAATAAAGAATCAAAAATTGAAGATAATAAAAACCGTAAAAATGACCAGAAACATATAATTACTGAAGAAATGCTAGATGACGAAGCTGAAAAATGGTATAAGATGGGAAATCTATTTTTCCATCTTCAACATTATAAAAAAGCAATCGAATTTTATGTAAAAGTAGTTGCAAAATTCCCTCAGTTCAAAGATGCCTGGCATAAAATGGGTATTTCCTTTGGGAGATTAGGAAACTTACAAAAATTAATCGAATATTCAAAAAAGTAAAACATATCGCTGATTAAAATAATTTATAAATTTTTTATTTAATCTAAATTCTCTTTAACCGCTTTTAAAACCTTTTCAATAAATTCTGATGATAATTTATCATTTTCGTCTAATAAATTGGCATAAGAAAACCCCGATCTATCAAAATGACCTCCACCACCAAATTCCTCTGCTATTTTTTTAGCATTTATATCATGACTTTTTATGCTTACTAACTGAAAACGAGGATTGACGCCAAATACAATATCTGCATCGAAATTTTTTAGTAAATAACGAGTTTGTTTGCCTGTAGCAAAAAATGGTGAAAAGGAAATAACAACTTTTACTCTATCTATTTTAAATTCTTTAGCTCTTTCTTCAAGCTTCTTATATTCAATTTTTTCTTCTTTTAAGTAAATATCATATTGTTCTTGAATCCATTTATGCTCAAATTCCCCCTTAGAAAGTAAAAATACAATTTTTTGAATATTTTCCTGATTTTTTTGGTTTATTTCTATTATTGCTTGTAAACGATCAGATTCAAAATTTTCTATTGTATTGTCCCTATAATGTGACAATAATGCAATTTTTTTAGCAATTTCATCATCAGGAAGGAACATTTGTTGTGTTAATTCCGCAGCAACAGTTTTATCTGCTGCATGAATAAAATCATTTATATATTTTTTTAACTCTGCCTTATCTGGTTCCGATATCAAGTGATGATCAATCCAACACACATTCTTTATTTTTCCTAGGAGCTCGTAAACTGTTCTATAGGATTCATTAAATCCAATATCTGTAATATACAAAATATCTGGATTTAAATCAATAATCTTTTTAATAAATTCATTAAATTCACTATAAAAAGTTTGAAAGCACACAAGATCAGGGAATTTTCTTAATAATATTGCTTGTGCTCCAATACCGTCAACATCTTCGATATGTGTTAAACTAATTCTATGCTTTCTTGTTATATTCAAAATTTATAACCCTGTATAGTTTTTTTCTTCTATTATGTATTTCTTTGCAAATTTTTTAAATCGCATAGTACCTTGTCCCTCAATTAATATCTTTGTAACCTTATTCACATCAATAAATTTCATGCCCCCAATGATATCCACTCCGGCTTTAAATAAAGTGTCCGGAAGCATTCCTACTGTGGGCCCTATTATTGCCTTCCTTGAATTTTCAGCCAATTTGAGTATATCGTCAATAGTATTATTAATAAGTGTTGTACCGGTTATGATTGCAACATCTATATTCTCCAATACAGATGTGTCAGTTGTTATTTCTACCCCTTGAATGTTACTTATTTTTTCTGGATCGTTTTCAATAATTACCAAGTTCTTCACTTTTGAAACAATTTTTGGGATCATAGGTCTAAATAATCCTACCATCCCCACCTTATCGGTTTTTTGTAATTGCAATTTATCAAGTACATCATTTTTAAAATTAAATTTGAATGAATTTTCATCAAAGATATGCTGTGAATAAGCATTAATAGCGGAAATTCCTAAAACTCTGTCTATTATTCGATTTGATTCACAAAAATCTATTAATCTCGATAAAGAATAAGATGTTAAATCTCCCCATTTATTAGTTAAAAAGCAGTCTTTTGAGTAGAAATTAACTAAAGAATGACTAACACCAATTTGATCATTATCTAATCTAACACATGAATAGATTAATCCAAGAATTACCTGTTTAACTTTAGGAGGATTAATGCTACTATATTTCTCCCTAATAAATTTAAGAAGTTCATTTAGAATTTTCGACAGTTTATTCTCCTCTTTTCATTTATTTGAATTGGTTTAAAAGATTTAACATTTGATTATAAACATAAATTCCTGCAACTGGAGAAAAAGATACGATTCCAGTTTCATAGCCTCCTATGAAATATTCTTCTGGTGGATAAAGATATCCAATCCAATCATTTCCCAGTTCAATAATAAACGTCTTCTTTATTGGTGATTTAGATATTAATTTTTTTCCTAAATCAACAAATAATTCTCCAGGAATGCTTAAAATTAAAATATCATTTATCTTAATGGCTTGTAATTCAGTCTGGAAATACCAGTTCCCTCCTATTTTAATAAAACTGACGTACGACATATTTGAACGATTATAATTCAAGAGAGTTGTGATCAACAGTTTTTTGAATTTAAAAGAAATATGTCTCATTATAGATTTCCTGGAATTATCCTCCATCATATCTTTAAGTGGAACATTGATAATTTCTGAGACTACTTTAATATCATCTATTTTAGAACACTTTATCATTTTCGCGATTTCTAAAGCACCTTCCCCTAATGAATATCCAATTCTCATTGTAGTTTTATAATTCCCTAATCGATTGAACTCGCCATAACTTGACTTACTAATTCTTTCTTTCGTGATTAAATGAAATGGTTCATTTTCTGGATATAGATTAGGATTAAGATCACCACAAGGACCATTAGTATACATTGAAAAGACTTTATTATTCGTTAATTGCTTAATTCTTCGAACTAAATAACCTGGAAATTCACCAGTTAGTAACGTATTATCCCTTGGTAGAGTAGTTGCATGACAAGCGTAATTAGTTAGTAAGCCTCGCATTTCACCATTATCAGAGTTGACTCTTAATACGCTTAAGTCAAATTTCGTATCTTTCTGTGGATCTCTTCGATTTAACATGACCCTTTTTTCAAATTGTTGTTTTTCTAGACCAATTTTTCCGGGTTCTGCGTTCTTTTTAGCCAAAATGGCGGATCTCACTATTTTTAATTCAATTTGAGTCATCATTTCTAAGTTAAATGTAGGAGTGAAGAACCCCTTAATGTCAAAAAGTCCTAAAGTGTCTGGTCCACTATGGTTATGATGTGCAGAAATTAAAATATTTTTAGGTTTCACACCAGTTTGTTTGGAGATTTTCCTCCTCATTCTCTGAACGAACTTATAAAAAATACACACAACTTCAACAGAAATTATAATAATTTCTTCAGTTCCATTAGAAAAGTATATTGCTCTTGCATATAAGTCATCATGGACACCTGTAGAATATCTTGTTGGTGCATAACCTCCCATTGGGACGCTTTCAATATTTGGAGTAAATTTAACTTCAGAAAATCCAATATATGACATTTTTTAATTACTCGAAATGATTTTAATTTGAATTTTGGTTTTTTAGATAATTATATTTATTAATAAAACTAGATTAATTTATTATTTTAATCCTTTATTTCGATAAATTTTTTGAATTTTAACTTGAAAATACTATAAAAACAATTATTTATTTATTTCAATTACGAGGAAATTTAATTTTAAAGGAATATTTTTCTGATTCTTCAAGTTATAACTAATTATTATCATTATATTATTTAATTCTTCTAATATTTCCCTTAGAATATTTTTAGGAATCTAGTCTATGCTACAAGTAATAGTAATATGAAATCCAAAACAGCTTTATAAAGTAGTTTTCCAATAAATATAATTGTTATATATATGATATAACAAAAACTAATTTTAAAAAAAATGGTGAAAGTTAATGGGAAAAAAAGCGGCTGTCGGCCTTATTATAATAATAGGCGTAGCTGGTGGTATAGCTGGATGGTATTTCTTTCTACGACCAAAAGGTGCTGACTATTCCGGACTTTTACTCTTACCTCTCCTTCTCCCAGAGCTTCCAACACCCCCGGTAAAAGTAGATAGTTCTATCGTCGCAGACCTAAAGCATGGAGTTGGTATATTTGTTGGCGATTATACTTTAAAAAACTTCGATAGTAGTATTGTTCCTACTTTTCCTGATTTTGAAATTCCTTTATTAGGTACACTTAAGGTTCAAAATACAACTTTAGTAACTAATCCAATTTCTGTTACTGGAAGTTTCACATATATAAATCTGTTTGAAGATGCTTCACTCACAATGACGAATGTTAGTTACCCAAACTTAGAAATCAATTGTTTCGGCGATTCCGTACTGTTAGTCGACAATTGTACTATTGGTGCAATCTATGCTCGAGAAAACTCCAAAGTGACTGTTAAGAATTCTACAGTGGGAGCTATTTACGATGCTGATCTTACCACTTTAACAGTTTATGAAGTACTAGATGTAGAATTTGAAGGAATTACCAGTAAAATAAAAATTTTAAATAATACAATGGTGTCTACTGTTATAATAAAAGCTGGAGCAGATGCTGAAATAGATAGTAGTATAATTGGATATATGCTTGCTGAAAGTCCCGAATCTGATAAACCAGCGATCTTAAACATCACAGGCTCAACAATCGGATCTAACATTACCTTAGGTGCATCTACAGATGCAACACTTAACGCTGTAGTTGTTGCTCAAACACTAAGATTAGAAGCTGATGCTATAGGAAGAGTAACTTCTCTAACTGCTACATTAGTTGAGGTTGTTCAAGGAGCACAATGCCTTTTAATTAATTCTGTAGTTGGAACATTAAATTATGGTATTGTATGTGCTGCACTAACAACAACTGTTAATGCTTTTGTTGCTACGGGTGCTGGCTACCAAAATAATACGGTGTTAGCGGGTACTACTACAATTCCAGAGATAAATAAACATCTTGTTTCTGTTTTAGCAATAAACAATGCAATTGCAAATATTATTAATTGTCCAGGCCTTGATAGCGTAATGGCTGCTAATTTCGGAAACGTGTCAATGAGTTATTCACTCGCAATATACGTTATCGGTAAAGATTCATCCATCTTTAATATTCAATTATCATCTATAATAACTCTAGTTACATTTGATCAATCTAATGTGACAATGGATCAAGTCACTGTTATAGGAACGACGATAAGTGTTAGTATTGGAGGTACTAGTATAGGTTTTCCAGTAGGAATAATAACATCAGATAATTCAATAGTGAATATGCAAAATTCGACTGCTTATGCTCTAACTGGTGGTGATTCGTCACAATTATACTTGGATAATATTACAATAAATCTACTTTTAGATATTGAAACGACAGGAATTGTCCAAGTAACAAATACATTAGGTGGCAATACAATTCTAGCTTTAGAAGTAGGTATAGGAACTCAAGGTGGTCCCGTTGGTAATGTGTTAATCCAAGGTGCAAAGATTGCACAAGCAACAGTAAAAGGATCAGCAGTCACCAGTTTTGTAACATGTGACTTTTCAACAGGAATATTATTAGAAGGAATCATAGTTTCATCAGGTACAGTCTTATTAACCGCTGGAGTCCAAACAAGTGGTACAAGTTCAAATTATACAACACTTGATGGTGCTACAAAAGCATCTTTAATTACAGGATTAAATAGGTTTATAGGTTACGTAGAAGTAAACAATTCAGCAATATTGAATATGGTTAATTATCAGTGGTCTACTCCAATAGGAATATCTGCAGTTAATGTTTCAATAGATATGTATCATAATTCACAAGCCAATCTACAAAATGCATCATTGGGTTTAGTATTTATGTTTAACAGCTCCTCAGCTAATATGGCTAATTGTACAATTCAACCTCCTATCACTGCTTTATATGCCTTAGTAGTTGTTCATGAAGCCTCAGTTCAATGTTCTCTAGGGACAATAATTACATTATTCCTTGTTGGTAGGGAAAATGCTCAATCAGCATATTCTATTACCTGTTCAAACTCAATTCTTGGTTTAGGCTTTGTGGTTGGGTATGCTAAAATTCAATGTACTACTTGTTCTGTTGGTATTGTGGAATGTGTCGCAGGAGCAGATACTCTTGCTTATGCTGTAGAATTACTTGCCGGAACTCAAGCATCCCAAGTAAATGCAAGAAGTTGGGGACCTCTAGCTTAATACTTTTTTTTATTTTTTTTTTTAATAAGCATAATATAACTTTTTTAATTAAAGCCATATTTTCGTTGTAGCCATATGTCGTTGTGAATTATTCTATGTCAAGATTTAGCAATAATATAACTAAATAATGTAATACTTGAAAAAATTCCAATTGCATAAGCAATATTAAACGAAGGTATCACGATATTTACATTTACAAATAGAAATATTATCGTAGCAATGATTAAAATTACAATTAGAGATAATAACAACAATAATCGCTCTATAGTCGTATATGGTTTATTATCTGCTGAGAAGACTCTTAACCATAAAATGAATATAATTCCCATGAGAGGAAGAAATAAAATTAGAATGAAAGTAAAGGGGAATAATAATATTCCACTTAATTGATCCCTTACATCTTCAACATCTGTTTTATAACGTTCATATTCTGCAGCATAGACAGTTCCGTAATTTTTTCGGATCCTTGTTTGATAACTTTTCCAAAGGGAGTATTTGAAGTTTCCAAACTTTCCTTTTATTTTCTCCCATAAGCATTCTTCATCAAGAGGACAATATTGACTTCGAATAATAGGAATTAAGTACACTTGAATAATTAAGGACCATAAACCGAACAATAAACCAGCTAATTCTTCAAGGAATCTAAAAATATCCGAAAAAAAAGTTGATTGTCCGAAAATAATCTGTATTATGCGAGTTAATTCCTCAAAAAATCTTATTAATTGGTCAAAAAATGTTATTGGTTGATAAGTTATTCCAACAAAAAGATTATATATTCCATATCCACAAATAGCAGCTGCAAAAATAATCAGAATAATTTTAAGAATACTAACTCTTTTTTTATGCCCTTTAATTGTATTTGAAAAAATCTTAAAAAAGAATACACAGATGGTTCCAAAAGTTATACTTATGCCCAAACCCGCTATAACTTTCATTGTTATTCCTGATACTATTATTAAGATCATTATGAATGATTCTTCAAATAATGCTCTCAAACTCCAGTTGCTTAATCCCAAAATTAATAAAAATAAGCCCGAACCAACTGATAAGCTAATAATATAACTTAATAATAAATTATCTGCTATTTTTTTGCTAAATTTTTGAATATAAGTATACATATTTAACCCAAATTTTATATTTTAATAATTAATTAAACAGTTGAAATTACATTAAATATCAGAAATTATAAAAAGTTTTTAATAAACTTACCAAAATGAGCTGAATTCAAATTTGCCAGAATTTAACTTTTCACAGTTAGAATTTGCTGATAATATTGAATTTGTTATCCTTGGTATACCTCTCGATTGTACTTCTGCAAAACCAACGGATAGTAGAAATGCTCCAAATAAAATTCGCGAAGTTTCTAATCAATTTGCAGATTATTCTGAGCTAGAATTTGATTTAAATGAAGCTTTGATTTATGATGCAGGTGATATCGAACTTACAAATAAGAAAATAGATTTGGATTTAGATTTAAAAGAGATCGATAAAAAACTCAATTCATTTAAAAATGCAAAAAATATTTGTTTTGTAAATCTAGGTGGAGATCATTTTATTACTTATCCTGTTATACAAAACTTGGCAAAAATACATAAAAATTTGGGATTAATTTCCTTTGATGCTCATTTAGATTTGTATAATAAATGGAATGAATCCTCTTTTTCAAATGCAACAGTAATAAGAAGAATATGCGAATTACCAAATTTTGATTTAATAAATTTGATTTTTGTAGGAGTTCGAGATATAGATCTAGAAGAGCTTGACTTTGCTAAAGAAAAACAACTTAAAATGATAAAATCACATGAAATTAACCAATTAAATTTAATCTCGATATTAAGTGAAAAAATTGAAAATATGAAAAATAATAATATTAAGGATCTTTATGTATCGATTGATATAGATGTATTAGATCTTCCATATGCTCCAGGAACGGGTTATAAAATTCCAGGGGGATTAAATTATCGTTCAGTTTGGGAAGGTTTAAAAATTATTGCAGAAAATTTCAATATTGTTGGATTTGACTTGGTAGAAGTTGCGCCTAGCTTGGATATTGGAAACTTAACCTCTATTCATGCTTCTAGACTAATTTTAGAATTCATTGGAATGATAAAAAATTATTAGTTTTAAATGAAGTCCTTTGTTTTCTATTCCCATCCAATAGCATTTTTGTACCAGTCTGGCATAGTAATACTAATATACATTATAATTGCATAGATGAGAAATCCTAAACGCACAAATAGTGATATAATATCAAAAAATCCTAAAAGTTCAAAAATAAATGAAATTGTAATAATAATTTGGGCAATTCCCATGGTTGCAATACGCAATGCACCTGGTCGTGCTTTATTAATGTTCCTATTTGAATAAATTAGGAATACTAATATAGGAATGGCTATTAATGGGAGTAAAAATGGCATTGCAATTAAAAAAACATAATCTGGATAAACAAGATCTCCATTTATTACAGGACTTGGTTGATTAATTAAAAACCATATGGATAAGAAAATTAAATCTAGAATTACTATAAAAGTAAGCTTTTTAACTTCATCTGGGTATGTCATTTCAAATGAAAACATGTCGAATAATGCAACAACTACAAAACTGAAAATTATAGCCATGTTATTAAATAAAAATCTTGTAAATTGATTGTTAGAAGTAAACAATACTATACGATTAGAACCCAAAAATACTAAAGCAGTACCTAGAAAAATAAAGATTAAGACAAATAGCAGAATACTTCTTTCTTTATTCTCTTTATATTTAAAAGATACTTTTATTGTTAAAATAAAAGAAAATAATGCAGCGACAAAAATTTCAATAATACTGATTAATTCAACTGGATTAAATTGAATTATTTGAATAGTAGGTAGAACCATTTTAACACCTAGAAAAAATTCATTTAATTACTATTACATCAAATTTTTTAATGGTATTATATTTACCATTTTTGTTTTATAAGTTTGTGTAACTGGAATAATTTTGGCTTGTTTAAATTTCAGATCTTTAAATTTTTACTTCTCATAAAGACATACCAATCTTATAAAATAAATTAATATACTAGTATTAAAATCCAATCATTTCCGACAAAATTAACTAATTTTTAAGAATGTTTTCAGTATTAAGGATATTTGGTGATAAATTTTGGGTAGTTTTTCTAAATTGGCAATATTAGGAGCACAATCAAAATATGATGTATCTAATTCCGCATTTTCAAATGTTTCTAATACATTAAATAATATGGAAAGGTTACCCCCGGGATGTTGCAAACTATTATTACCAAATGGGGGGTTTATTAGTGTTCTAAAAGTTCTTTTTTCTAATAAATGTATTCATGATTGCAAATATTGCTTTAATTCTACCCAAAGTTTTCAAAAAAAGCTATGTTTTGAAAGTCAAGAGCTAGCTAAAGTATTCATGAATTTACATATGAGAAAATATGTCAAAGGTTTATTCTTAAGTTCCGCAGTTGTTAGAAATGCAGAAAAAACAATGGAACAGATGATTGAAACTGTAGAGATATTGAGAAGCCCCAAATATAATTTTGGGGGATATATTCATTTAAAAGTCTTACCCGGAACTCCCTATGATCTAGTAAAACGCGGAGCGGTGGTCGTAGATAGAATGAGTGTAAATTTGGAAGCTCCTAATAAATCTCGATTTTTGGAGCTAAGTTCTACAAAAAATTATAAGTCTGATATTCTTACAAGATTGAGATGGCTTGGTGAATTAAAGAATGAAAAAGGGTTCATCCGTTCTGGTCATACAACCCAATTTGTAGTTGGAGCAAGTGATGAATCCGATAAAGAGCTTTTAAGAACTTCAAATATGTTATATACTAAATTTAATTTAAATCGTGCTTATTATTCCGCTTTTGAACCTATTAGGGATACTGCACTCGAAAATCATCCACCTACGCCAACAATTCGCCAGCACCGACTTTATCAAACTGACTGGCTTCTTCGAATTTATGGTTTTAATTTCAAGGAGATTAATTTGGCATTTGAAGATGATGAAAATTTGCCTTTGGATAAAGATCCCAAAATTCTAATTGCAAGACAAAATAAGGAATTATTTCCATTAGAAATAAATGAGGCATCTTATGAAGACCTTCTTCGAGTTCCTGGAATAGGACCAAATACAGCTAGAAAAATTGTTACATACCGAAATTCTGTAAAAAAATTCAAAAAATTAAATCAACTAAAAAGAACTGGCGTCATTTTAAAAAGAGCCTTACCCTATATTAAAATTCAAGGGAAATTTCAAAAAAATTTAAAGGATTTTATTAATAATACTGCAAGATTTTAAAACTATTTTCGAATTTTAATATTTATAAAAAGAAGAAATCAATTTATTCTTTTTGTTTTGCTTCTTCTTGTGCAATCAACACATTAGATAACGCCTTGAATGCCTCTTCAACATTTTGCCCAGTCAAAGCCGAAGTTTCTAAAAAACGAAATGCGCTTACCCGTCCTCCGAGCTCATTTCCTTCATATGAATCTACACGTTTGAGATTTGCAGGCATATCATTTTTATTTGCAACTAAAATCACGGGAACTTTTTCTTCTTTACAAAAATTCTTAAAGTCAGGGAACCAATAATCTTCAATATGTTTAAAGGTAATAGGTCTTGAAACATCGTAAACCATAATACAACCAGAAGAACCTTGATAATAAACATGGCGCATATCTGTCCATCTTTCCTGACCGGCAATATCCCAAAGTGTTAAATTTATTTTATTTTTCGCTAACTTAACTGTCTTACGCAATATATTCGTCCCTATGGTCTCCTTATAATCTGCTTCAAAGGTGTCTTGAATAAATCTGTTTATTAAACTGGTCTTACCTACGGCAGGATCGCCTATAACGATAATCTTAAAAACATATTCAGACATTTTCCACTTTCTCCTTCAAATTTTCCTCAATTCTTTGAAAATGGTTGAAATTTTTATTTTAAAGTATTTTCTCAATTAATAGATATGATATATTATTAGACATTTCTCAGTCTTTATTAAATTAGTGGTATTGTTGAGAGTAAGTTAATGTATCAAATTTGTAATAATTTTGATTTATGAAAGGTTTAATTTAATTTTAAATCTTAAATTAAAATATTTTTATAGGAATGGGCGATTTTTAATGATTCTTATAATTGGTTATCCAACAACTTATGAATCCATGAGATTAAAGGAAGAATTGACAAAAAAAAATCTTAATTTTAAAATGATTCGCTGGCAAGACATAGTATTGCCCTTTAAGGAAATACCAGAACTATGTTTGATACGTGGATCCGTAGATTTAGATATTCATTTCGCAGTTCCTTACATGGAAACTATAATAGAAGAATTAGAACGAATGGGTTGTATAACTATTCCCCCAATCAAAATGATTACAAAATGTGATAAAGCCACGACTTATCTTTTATGGAAAAAATATCTAAAAAATGTAATCAAAATGCCAGAATCAATTATTACTGTTAATATTGAAAAAGGAATTCAATTTCTTGAAAATAAAAAAATCGTCGTGTTCAAACCCATGGTTGGAGGGTTGGGGAGAGGTGTAGAATTAATAAAAGAAGATGAGATAGAAAAATTAGAGAATCTTGTTAAAAAATTTGGAATCATCTTTCTGCAAGAGTTTATCCCAAATAGGGACTATGATATTAGAACGGTTTTTATTGGAGACGAATTTATTTCTCAATATATCAGGTATAATCCATCTGATTTCCGCAATAATATTCATCTTGGGGGATTAGGAAAAACAATTGAACAAATGGAAGAAAAAGATCCAGAAATCATACATTTTTGCGAGAAATCGGAGGAACTTGCATATTATTTGAAAGCCGTAGTTAAATTCAATATGTTTGGAATTGATACAATCCCCTCCAAGGATGGTGAGTTGTATTTTCTTGAAATAAATCCCTTTTTCGGATTCCAAGGGATGGATAACACAAATAATACAGATGTAGCCAAAATTATGGTCGAATTTATAATACGAACACTTAATAATTCTCATTAATTGGAGGGATTTCTTGAAAAAAATCGCAATTCTATGTAACTCAAAATTGTATTCAAATTATTCAAATAAAATTAAATCCGCTTTAGAGGCTAAAAACGTTCAAGTTGAGATATTCTATAGTGATTCATTAGATATAAATAATGAAAAATTTTTTGAATTTGACTTAATTTATTCCAGACTGAGCGGTTTAAAGTGGACCTATGAAATAATGTCTCAAATTGGAATTAATGGTCTAGATCTTATTCCTAATTTAGAATATTATAGAATATCGCAGAATAAATATATATCCACTGTAATCACTCAAAAATTTGGGATAAAGACCCCAAAAACCCATTTGATTTCTACTAATCCAAAATTTTTAGATGAGAATTTTGAAATTGCAAAAAAAATAGGTTTTCCAGTTGTAATCAAACCTCTTTATAGTTCATTAGGTGGAAAACTATGTTTCAAGATTGAAGACAAAAACGACTTAAGGAGTGGTTTGGTAAGTTTATTTAAATGCTACCAAGAAGGGAGCGATCTAATCGGGACATACGATTATGGTATTATTCAAAAATTTATCAATTATGATAAATTAGTAAGATCCGTTGTTATTGATGGAAATACAGTTGTCTGTGGTTACGATACTCCTAAGAACAATTGGAAATGTTCAGTTTGTTTAAATCCTAATATCCAAAAATGTGAAACAGAAATGATTTCTGAATTGAAACAATTTAATAAGGCAATTTTTAATGCCTTTAAAGGGGAAATAATGATCGTCGATGTATTTGAAACTGTTAAAGGGTTTATATTTAATGAATCTAATACTGCATGCGGTCTATTCAATCTTGAACAAGTTTCAGGAGTAAACTGTGCAGAAATTATAGCAAAATTTCTAATTAAAAAATTAATAAAATAATTTAGTTATTAATTATCTTAAAAATATAGAATTATTTTCAAGCTACTTTATGGTGTTTAAATTATGGTCACTTTTCATATTTTGGAGGAAGATTTCGAATTTTACAAAACTAGTGGTCTGAGTTTAACGAGTATTGTAATTATTTCTTGGTTTGTTTATGCTTTATTTAGTGAAAATTACATAGGACATCAATTTTTTAATAATTTAGGTTATATTTTTGTCCCAGTTCTTCGTCCTGACTTTATTATATATTTAGCTGTAGTTCCGATAATGACAACGTTTTGGAATATTATTTTTCAATCCAGATATCGGATAAAATATGTGGTCAAATCATACCCAATAATGTACATGATGACTCCATTTTTCCTTGATAATTTCTATTTTTTATTAAATCACGTTCCTCCTGAGTCATTTATTGAGATACAATTTGTATTTATTTCCAATCCAACAGTATTCACATATCAACTTCTTACAGTTTTTTATTTACTTATGGGTTTTATCGTTTTATTTTGGGCGAGTGAAATCTGGCATGTTCTACTTGCGATGGCGTTCGCAATTGGTGAATTTAGTAGCTTACTAATAGCTCCAATATTAGAATCTCAAATTATGGGGACTGTGATATTGATATATTCAACAAAACCCATTATTGGATTTTTATTGGGAAATCAATTAAAAAATTGGTATATTTCGTTTGAAAGAAATTCGGGACTCTATCTTACAGTCTATTTCATGTTGGTTTTAATTGTATCGATAATGATGGTTTATTTTAAATATAAATTAGGCTCAAACTGGTGGCAGAAAAGACCAATAGACGTTTCTTCTTCTAAACTTATAAGATTTATCAAAATTGTTGAAGTCCCGATGCCAGAAGAGAGAAATTATAAGATATTTCAAAAAGAAAAAGGTAAAACATCTAAAAAATAAGACGAAAAGGTATACTTTGTGTAAATAAATATGTAGGCTTGATGAACATGACATCAGTAATTAAAAGCATGGTGATTGTTCGATATTACCGGGATGACCGCCCTTGGGATTTAAAACTTGTGAAGAACCCAAAATGGGAAGATGTGGAATCGGCAATTCGGCAGATGGATAACTACTGTTTTCCGATTGTCTTGCTCAGCCTTCTAGAATTCGATAATGGCGAGGATGTATTTGGGGATGATGACGCCTTCAATATAATTGGAGCTGCCGACAAATGTGCGTTGTTTCACATGATACATGATTGGAGATACGAAGATCCAGATGGTGATACTTCAGAGGTACGCCTTTGGGAGAGTGATCAAGGGTACTACTGTCAAGAGCGACATGTCCTCCGGGATATCGAGAAAGCACTCCGAATAATCAAGGCGTTTTACGATACTGGTTCCTACGAAGATCTTGACTCCATTAAATAAGAAAGTTGAGTGTTGCCTCAAAAAGATAAAAGCAAAACTCCCAAAAAATAAGTTAATTAACCAGCATTATTAATTCCAAGTCGTTTTACAAAATTATCTAATTTACCTCCTTTTTCAAAAAGTGCTGGTCTAATTTTTTTCAATACTTTAATAAGTGGTATTAAATGATTCACAGTTGCAGCTTCAGCTACACCTGCTCTATTCAACACATAAGAAACTGGTTCTCGACATTCTTGTCGAACTGTCAAAGCAAATTGATTTAATGCTTCTTCGCTTATTTCTTTACCTATTAAAACTTTTATTGACTCTTTTGTAGATCCGCAAGGACTTTGTGTAATAAGGTTTATTTCTTCTATAAAATCACTATTTTCTCGCATTTTCACTTCATATACGGGCATCCCAAACTTCTTGGCAAATTTGTTAAAAATTTCATTTTCCTGATCAGCTGATAGGTGACACATTGAGGACGGCATTATAACATCCGCATTTAACTCTCGTCTTATTTGTTTTAAAAATCCCTCTCCATTATATATCGCTTGAATAACAGGTTTTTCATAAGAACAAATTTCATATGAAATATCTGGATGTCTATGATAAGTTATTAATAGATCTGCTAAATTTATTTTTTCAATAGTTTCAGGGTCCAGCTCTACTTCATCAATTATTTCATTTACATCGTATTCTGGGAGTATTATTAACTCTGTATTTGGGAATTTATCTTTAATGTTTACTACTGCCCTATCACCATATTTTCCATCGCTAATTATCAAAATTTTCATTTTCAAACAGCTTTTTTGAAATTATTTGATTATAAATTCAAAAACTAAGCACATTAATCGATAATTTTTCAAAGTAACGATATATATTTCTGATTTAATATTAACCCATGCAAATTAAGCATGTTTAGTTTCAAAGATAAGAATTGGAAACCGAAATTACGGTTAATGAGTAATTTACAATTCCGATAACATTTTAATCTGAATTTGCATTGCATAATATAGCATTTTTTTTCTAATATTTAATATCTTAATTTTAAATTTTGGAAGTCAGAGTATGTCCGAAGAAGAAGCTGTAAAAAAATTTGCTGAAGAGTATATTAAGGCTCGAGAGAAAGGAGACAATAAATGGCATTTAGAAAATGCAGATACCAAAGCAATGTGGGAGCATAATGTAAAAGCACATAAAGAGATGGGGTGGGAATATAACGAAACGCTTGAAGAATTTCAAAAAAATTTTAAAACAGGCTTAGGTCTATTAAAAGTGGATAAAAATTCACTTACAATTAAATCGATTAAGGTTGAAGGGGACACTGCTGAGGTTGAAATTGATCTAAAAGGAGCTAGTTCAATAGGTTCTCCATTACAATTAAGCAAAAAGACAGGAAAATGGATGTATGTAATGGGTTGTACATGGTTCTTCTAAATCATAAAAATTCCATAATATTATAAAATGGTATCCATTCTTTCTTTTTTTTTATTAATTGCCCCAAAATAAGAAAAAAAATTATTTTTTGGAGTATTTTACCTTAATCTTATCGGATGTGACTATTTTTTTACTCACGAAGGATAAATTAAAAAAAAATTACGTTTTAATGCATAGAACTACTTATACTTTAGAGTACTTTACATTAATATATGCATATTTAATGGTGACTTTATTAACTGCCGATATATAGTTTTGACGGTTAAGATCTTCTTGTTTTCCAGAAAATACACCAATTCCTTCTAATTTTTCAACATTAAGGGCATTAATATAAAACCTTAATTCTTGTTCGCCTTGTGATGGACAAGGACCTGTATAGCCTTTCCAACCGAAATCATTCAAAAGCAATTTACCTGGAATCGGACCATTTTGAGGAATTTCTCGAACATCTTTAGGTATATCACAAATTAGCCAAAGTTTATGTCCAGAACCTGGTCCCCGTTGGCATTCAAGTCGAATAGCAAAACTCTTTGTTTCTTCTGGAACATCTGACCATTCAAGTTGAGGTGAAATATTTTCCCCATCACAAGTAAATTTTACTGACAATATATCCCCATCTTTAAAATCTTTACTAGTAAGATTCATCTATTTATCAACTCCTAAATTATATCAAAAATTCCACGTAGGTATTAAGATTATCTTCCACTTTCCAGTTTTTTTGCTTAAGATCAATGCCGTCGCGATATAATTGGCTCCCTCTGCATCTATTATTACTGCAGCTTTATCTTTGGACATTTGAATGCTTCTAATTGAGAATTCTTTATCCCATTTCTTAACTGTCCATCTCAAACCACTTTTTGCCTCTTCTTCATATTCTTTTTGAGATTTTTTCTTTGCTTGACTCCATTCTCCGTAGAATTCCTTATCATATTCATAAGCTTCTTTAAAATCAAAATTCTTTTCTACAAATTTTGCATCGCCTTTTTTAAGTGCTTTAATATACTCATCAGCAAATTTTCTAACTTTTTTTGATTCATTTCCCATTTTTTTTTCTCCAAGAAGTTTTTTTTCTTATGAAATAAAAACTAAAGTAAATAATATTTGAAATTAAATCTTCTTATATACTTTATTTTAAATTAAGAATAGTACGATATTTCATATAGAAATAAGAAATAATAGTTAAAATTAATTCAAATCAAGATATGTGAATTTTGAGAAAAATTAATTGAGGTGTTTTTAATGAAAGAACAACAAAGGGTTTTTATAGCTGGCGGTGCAACAACTCCTTTCGATTATCCTTTGAATATCCAAATTGAAGAAATGGCAGCAAATTGTATTAATGAACTTTATGAAGATGTCCCAAGTTTCGACCTAAAGGATATTAGAGATCATGGTATGGTAATATATTCACATTTTTCAGTTCACTTTAGCCATCAATTGACTGCATATTGGATTTTACATGACCATCTGGGGCTAGTAGGAGTCCCACATCTTCGAATTGACAATGGTGGAAATACTGGTGGATCGGCATTATATACCGCTTATGCCTATGTTCGATCTGGACTCGTAGATGTAGTTTTAATAATTGGTTATGAGTTAATGGCAAGTGTATCTCAATCAAAAGGATCTGAATTCATTGCAATAGCCTCTGATACACGTTATGAGGCAATGCTTGGCGCAAATTATACAAATTATTATGCAGGACTTGCAATGGCATTTATGAAAAAATACGGCCTTACTGAAGAAGATTTCGCTGAGATTGCAGTTAAAAATAAAAATAATGCAATAGCAACTGGTGAAAAAGCACAACATTTTCGCCTAGTTGGAAAAAAAATCGACGTTGATCATGTTATGAATTCACGGTTAATTTCATATCCTTTGAAAAAAGATGATTGCTGTTTTATGTCCGAAGGTGGTGCTTGTATTCTGGTGTGCAATGAAAAATTTGCTAAACAATATTCTCCAGATAAATATGTTGAAATAGCTGGATTAGGTTTATCTTCGTGTACAATTAGAGCTGGGGATAGAATTGCATTCCCTGGTTGGACTCAAAGATACGGTGAAGGGTATCCTGGACTGGCGGAGTTTGCCGCTTGCCGACATGCTGGAGAACAAGCATATAAAATGGCTGGAATCGAATGGAAAGACGCGTATAAGCAGATAGATGTTGCGGAAATTCATGATGCTTTTTCAACTTCAGAAGCACAAATCTATAAAGCACTCGGATGGTGTGAAACAATAGAACCAAAACAATTTATTAGAGATAAATTTCCAATGATGGAAGGTGAAATCCCCACAAATCCTGGCGGTGGTCTAATTGGGTATGGTCACCCTGTCGGAGCAACTGGTTTAATGAGCACGATTGAGTGTTACTATCAACTCGCAGGTATGATCCCAAAAAAGCATAGAACAACTGAAAATGAAGTAAAAGATGCAGAAGTTGGGCTTGTAAATAGCCATGCTGGTACGGGAACTAGCATATCAAATTTTATTTTAAAGAAAGTATGAGGTGAAATGTGAAATGGCAAAAAATAAACATATTACTCCGCTAAATAAAGAATTCAAATGGGATAATTGGAAGAAAGTAGGAGAGAAGGTTGAGGAAAAAGCTTGGACATGGCAAAATATTAGAAAAGGTAGTGCTGGAGGTACCGATTGGGTGGAACAACAAATATATTACGATATGCTTTATACATTCCGGTTAGGGGCACTTAGTCCATATTCAAAGGCTCTATTGGAAGGAAAATTACTGGGAACTAAATGTCCAAAATGTGGTGATATCACTTTTCCCCCAAGAGTCAATTGTTGGAATCTTGATTGTAGATTACAAAAAACAGAGTGGGTTGAAATCCCGAAGAAAGGGAAAATCGATGCTTGGACTGTATGTGGATTTGCAGCCAAGAGTGCATTGAAAAAATTACCATTTGTATTAGCTTATGTTCGTCTAGGTGAAAGTAAAACTGCTGTTGCCAATATATTGAAGATAGATGAGCCATGGCAGACTGAAATTGGGATGCCAATTGTTGTAAAGATGGCTCCTAAAGATAAAAGAGTAGGGAATCTAATTGATTTTTGGTTTGAACCTGATAAATCTTGGAAACCTAGTCCAATGACGCCTGAAAAAGAACGAATTAAGAAATTATGCCAACCCGTAATTGAATGGGTCAAAACTCTATAATTCTTTTTTATTTTTTAATAAATTCTTTAAATTAGAAGGCAAATTATCGAAATAGAAAAAATTAAAGGAAAAAAATCAGGTTATTGACTAATGAAATTGAATATATCTATGAGTTTGAGCTTATATGGATAAATTTATAGAAATTGTGTATAAAAATATACGAATTGCTGACGTAATATTAGAGGTTTTAGATGCAAGGGATCCTTTAGGGACTAGAAATAAAAAAATTGAAAATTTTATTGTAGAAAATAAAAAAAATCTAATTTTGGTAATTAATAAAGTGGATTTAGTTCCAAAATCAGTAATTTTAAAATGGAAAAAAATATTTGATAAAGAATTTCCAACTATTTTTACTAGTAAAAAGAAAAAATATGACATTTCTATTAAAATATTAAAAAAAGAAATCAAAAAATTATGTAAAAAATCTGAAATTAAAATCTTAATAATTGGTTATCCAAATGTAGGGAAAAGTACATTGATCAATGCAATAAAGGGGAGACCAACTGTTGGAACCTCCCCTAATGCTGGGTTCACTAGGGGAAAACAATTTATCAGGTTGACTGAAAATATTCTCCTAATTGATACTCCTGGAGTAATTCCATTTGACGACTTGGACGAGACTAATTTAGTTCTGAAAAATGCCTTACGGATTGAGAAAGTAAGAGATCCTTATTTAATAATGGAGGAAATCATGAAAAAAATCGATAAACAAATACTTGAAAATACATATGGAATCGTTTTTTCGGATTTGGATGATTTATTAGAGAAATTTGCACGAAAAAGAGGAAAATTGTTACCTGGAAACGAACCAAATGTTGAGGAAGCAGCAAGGATTATAATTAGGGATTGGCAAAGAGGGAAAATTTCCTATTATTTTTTACCTAATATCGAATAAATTGAATTCAAATAACTTAAATGAAATGCCATTTTAATATATAAGAAATTAATGAAATGTTTAATTAAAGGTTGTTTAAATGGAAAATAAAAAATGGGTGTTAATATGCATAATTGGCGGAATTCTGATGATTCTTGCAGGTACAATAGGAAACATTGGATTTTATAGAACAGTTTTTAACCAATTATCTATATGGTATCCCCAAATTGCACCAGTTTTGAAATTAGTTTTGCAGATTTTTAGTTGGATAGCATTGGGTGGTGGTATTTCAGTCATTGTTGGTGCTATTATATGTGGTAGGGGCAGTTTAACTCTTGGAAAATTTATTATTGGTCTTGGTACAGGAATGGGTTTGATTGGTTTAATTATATTCTTAATTACGGGAATATATAGTGGTACTTTAGTTTCAGATTTAAATGCGATATATACGGATATACTTAATGGCAGTTATGGATTCATCGGTGTTCTTTTAACTATCCTCGCCAGAATGAGAATGAAATGAGTTTAATCACTAAGTACTGGAATTTTTCATTACCTTTTTTTCTAAAATTTCTTTATCGCTTCTAAAGACTCAATAACTCCCCTTTTTAATAATTTCTAAATAACAATTTCAAATTAATCTCATAATATATTATTAGTAACAAATATTGGAAAAATCTAATATTTCATTTAAAATAATTGGTGTCAATAAATAAAATTAATAAATTCTTTTTACTTTGTTTGCAAAGATAGAAAATAGGGTTTTGAAAATGGCTAATCTCGTAATAAAAAATGGTATTGTTTATGATCCTTTAAATAATATAAATGGCGAAAAGAAAGATATTGCTATAAAAAATGGTATAATTGCAGAAAAAGGAAATGGTGGTAAAGTTATTGACGCTTCTGGAATGATTATTATGCCAGGAGGAGTAGATATTCACTCCCATATCGCTGGCTCTAAAGTAAACTCTGGTCGTTTTCTGAGACCCGAAGATCATCGAAAAGAGGGTATTAAGAAAACCAAAATTACTCGTTCCGGAACTGGCTACTCGGTCCCTTCGACCTGGGTAACTGGTTACAAATATGCTGTTATGGGGTGGACTACAGTGGCTGAACCGGCTACACCTCCGTTAAAAACTAGACATACTCATGAAGAATTTAATGATATACCAATTATTGATAAATGTTGCTTTCCTGTTTTTGGTAATAATTGGTTTGTTCTTGATTACATAAGTGAAGGTGATATGGATAAATTAGCGGCATATATTGCTTGGCTCTTACGTGCTTGTAAAGGTTATGCTGTAAAATTAGTTAACCCTGGAGGAGTTGAAAATTGGGGTTGGGGTAAAAATGTAGATTCATTGGATGATATGGTTCTACATTTTGAAGTTACACCACGTCAAATAATTAATTCTTTAGGAGAAGCTAATGAGAGGTTAGGACTCCCTCACACAATACATGTTCATGGAAATAACCTTGGCCATCCTGGCGTTTATAAGATTACTAAAGAAACTTTCAAAGCAGTACAAGGAATGAAATCTCACAAAAGTAGGAAGACATTTATGCATTTCACACATCTTCATTTCAATGCTTATGGTGGAACTGGTTGGAAGGACTTTGGTTCTGAGGCTGCAGAATTGGCGGATTATCTTAACCAACATGACAATATATCATTTGACGTAGGGCAAGCAATATACGGTGATACGACTACAATGACGGGTGACGGACCTTGGGAATACGCTTTGCAAGGGATCGTCTCTGCCATGGGTTGGGGCACTAAAGGTGGCTTTAAATGGATTAATGGACAAGTTGAAGCGGAATGTGGCTCTGGTGTGGTTCCATATATCTTTTCACCAAAGAACCCTGTAAATGCTGTTCAATGGGCAATAGGCCTTGAATTAATGCTTCATTTTAAAGATCCATGGAGATCATTTCTTACAAGTGATCACCCTAATGGTGGTCCATTTGTCAATTATCCAAATGTAATCTCATGGTTAATGAGCAAAGAAGCACGAAAAGAACTTCTTGGGAAGTCTCATAAAAACGCTACTCAAAAAACAACTTTAGGAGATCTTGATCGTGAATATACTCTTAATGAAATCTGTATTATTACACGTGCAGGTACTGCAAAATGCCTTGGGATGACAAATAAAGGACACTTGGGAGTTGGTGCAACTGGAGATATTGCAATTTATAATCTAACTCCAGAAGAGAAAGATCCGAAAAAAATTGCGAAAGCTTTTTCTCAAGCTGCCTATACAATAAAAGACGGAGTAATTGTCGCAAAAGATGGGGAAATTATTGTAGCTCCTATGGGCCAAATTATCTGGAATGATGTTAAACTACCCAAAAATATAGAAAACGCATTGATGGAAGATTTAAAAAAGAAATGGAGTGCATATTATTCTGTAAATCTAGCTAATTATCCCATTGAAGAACATGAATTAATCAATTCAGCTCCAATAACTATTAATGCGAAATAATTAATCAAACGACTCGATTTCCAATAGTATGATAATTTTTATTTTCTCTTTTTCCGAAATTATTTTTGAATAGAGAGTGTCCTCGTCTAAAGATATTTATATATCTAAAACAAATAAAGAAAAGTATCCAATTATCATTTAATTTAAAAATATATTTGAGGACTCAAGTATGAAAAGACGGAATTTTATGCTCTTTTTAGTTTTATTAGTATCAATTTTATTTATCAGTACACCATTCAATTCAATAATTTCAGAAAATAATTTTAAATCACCCATATGGTTTAATAATCCAAAAAATTCGGAAAAGGCACAAAAACCTCCAGAAATTGAACCTATAACAGATAATAAAGGTTTATTGGAATCCAAAGGTAATCAAGAATCAGGTGACGTACCAGATCAACCAAATGAGTTTACAGGACAAAATGCTACAAATGCAATAATTGAATTTAATAATTCTTTTTCAAGCTACCAGACTGATCCTTATGCATTATTTACTGATCTTGGAGATATTAATATTCCAACAAATGGATTTAATATCACATATTCTAATCTGACATTTTTCAATATAATAACTCAAGGATATTACCAAGATGTAGAAACTGAATCAGGAGCTGGAGGGGCTCTAGGTGGAGGACAATTGCCATATATAAATCCCGCAAACGGGACAATAACCGGCGATCCTTACGTGATGTCTCTCGAGATAGAACATGGATTTATTTCATATATTGCTGGTTTAGAACTAAACCTTAGATGCCCTAATATTGGGGCCCTAATTTTTTGTATTGTTCTAAATTCAACATTTAATCCTTTATCTCTTCAGATAGAACCTCATTCACTGGCCGAAGGAGCGTTTTTTGGTTACTACTCTGGAATAGGTTGGCATTGGGTGGTTTTTAGTGGCTCTGGATTTTTAAATACTTATGATACTTTTAATAATACTTTCTTCATTATGCCTGGAGTCGTAGATGAAACTCATACTACTAAAGTATATTGGGACTATGTTTACGACTCAGCAGTTACGGATGGAGATGGAGATGATGAAGGTTTAGCTTATCAGTATAATCTAGGATTGTGGAACCTTCTTCCTATCGATTTCTGTGTGAGAAAAGTTAATATCACTGGATGTGTACCTCCACCTGAACAAATAGATATGCGAATAAATGGAACACCGTTAACTAATGGTCCTATATTATATGGTAATGTTACAGAAGATATAGAAATCTTTGCATTTTCGACCAATTATTTCAATAATACATTTTTAAATGGTGCATCTGGAGAGATTTTTTATGATATAACAACTAATTGGTCTTCTTATGGTAGATCTTCCTACATAGTTTTTATGTTAAATGCGACTGGTGGATTTGAAAATCAAACTCACGCTATCACAAGATGTCATGCCACTGCAGGAAATCCGATCGTTAATTGGAATGCCACTTTACAGGGAACATACTTCCCTAAAGGTGCTTATGATAAAAAGATTAATGTAACAATCCCGCAATCATGGAATGTTAGTGAGGTTTATGAAAATAGTACTAGTATAAATTCTACAATTATTACTAAAGCCCCCTATAAATTTGTAAATATCAACGCAACTGCAAATGGTACTTGGAACATTATATGTAATGGAACTAATTTTGCGGGAGATGTTCATGTATATAATAACACACCACCTTTCTTAGAGGCTTATAGTTATTTTCTAAATGATACTATAAAAGTAAATGGGTCAATCTATACTAATTCACCTGTCAAAGCAGAATTAACTGTTTTTAATCCTAATAATCACACGGTACATACTGATCAAGCAGATTTAATTAATGAGGTTGCAAGTTTTACCCCCTGGTGGATATTTGACAACTCAACCAATAATGGTACTCATCTTCTTAGGGTAGTATGGTTTAATGGAACTGAAGTTGGAATTAATATAGCAAATATTACTTGTATTAATGAACCTACAAATTTAACAGTGACAAATGGACCAGATCCTGAAATAGTTATTCAAGGTGACATAGTTACTGCTCGGATATTTTATAACGATACATATGATGATAGAGGAATTTCTGGAGCGATTATTAAAAGTAACTGGAGTTATTCACCTTTAAATCCGATTGATTGGTTAAATGGTTCATATAATATAACATTCATAACCGGATTTGCTCCTAAAGGCAATTATACAATCATAATTAATACCACAAAAAACGGTTATGACACTGCTACAACTATAATTAAATTTAATGTGACTTTATTGGTAGTTTTAGAACCTACCGAACTGAAAATTGTGAGGAGTATTCCATTCACTCTTGAAGATATGTATGTCAATGATACAGGCAAATATGCAATAGTAAATTATACTTTTCTAGTAAATGGAAGTGGTATTAAAGGTGCAGATATTATGACCGACCCGGATTGGACGGAACCATATTTTCAATATGAAGACTTATCATTGGGGAACACCTCACTAAAGGGTCTATATAAAATTTGGCTCGATACTACAGGTACTCATGCAAATGAATTTCATAATATTAGATTTTTTGCAACAAAACCTGGATTTGAACCAAGTGAAGTTATTTCTTCATTATTTCAAATTCACCCAATCCCAACTGATATTGATGTTACGGGATATGAAAATATTACAAAATTTGAAGGTGAAATAGTGGACTTAGCAGCTTGTTATAAGGATAATTATCATGCTGGAAAGCCTGCTATAATAAATGCGAATGTAAATTGGACGATTAATACTTCAACTCCTGAAAGTGGGGATATGGAATTGGTTATTTTAATATATCAAGGAACGATTAATTTACCCGAACTCGAGGTGCTTCCAGGAGTCTATAATGTAACTATCAAAGCAGAAGCTCCAGATTTTAAACCATATTCAAAAAATATTACTCTTAATGTATTGTCAAAGTGGAGTTCGCTTATTATAATCACTAATTATTCCTCATACTCTCAAACCGAAATTAGAGTGGGTAAAGATGTCACAATAGAAGCAGAAATTGAATTCGGTAACACCTCAATCGAACGTGAAGGGCGAAAATTGAATTATGAAATAGAATATTCCAATGGGTTTCATATTGAAGATACTAGGAATACTAATGAAAATGGAACAACATTTTTCTTAATAAATCCAATTCCAAATATTAGATGGATAAATGTAACCGTTTCTTATGATGGAACTCCACAAATCAACGCAACATCCTCTAATCTACTTATAATTGTTTTAGGGAAATTTGAGACTAATCTAACTATAAATGATTTGGGAATGGCATCCTACTTTATTAGCAGTGAAGAGTTTTCTATTAATGCAACGTTAGAATATAATAAATCTAATATATGGACTCCTATGCGGGGTGCAACTATTGAATTTATCATAGATTATAAAGATTATCAAGATGAAAACTTCATAACCACAACAAATGATGACGGTATAGCTATTCTCGAGCACAATCCTCACGAAGGAGCATCCTCAATCATAATTAGAGCAAAATATCTTGGTAATATTTCCTTTTTCAGTACCAACGATAATACAACTTCCTTCAAGATTACCAAATATAATGTCACTCTTCAAATCTTCGATATAAATCCAATCGAATTAATGATAGGCAATCCAATGATTTTATCATGTAAATTAAAATATTCAGAGACTGGAATTCCAATCTCAAATGCAACAGTTACATTTTTTGTGTATCTGGGTGATTCAAATCTAAGAATATTTGAGCAAAGTGCAGTTACAGATAAAGATGGAGTGGCTTTCACTGCATTAATATTACTTCAACCATTCGAAGCTCTTCCTCTTATTACAGTTGGAGTAGAATATGAAGGAGATGAAAGTACGTTTAGTTCTACTACCACGTCTCCACTACCTACAATTCCAATGACTACTGCGAAATATTTCACTAATTATATAAATGAGAACTGGTGGTGGATGGCAATTATTATTGGAGCAGTTATTGCCATTTCTCTCGCATATAGATATGGAGTGAAATTGCCCCGTCGCCGTCGTGAAATAGCATTACAAAAGAAGATTGCTAATAAAGTCAAGGATGCGCAAAATCTTAAACATTGCATTATCCTCGAGAAAAATTCAGGAGCGTCAATCTTTGATCAAGGGTTTGGGGATATAGATTTGGACTCAGATCTAATTTCTGGCTTTTTAACAGCGATTTCCGCATTTCAGACCGAGATAGCTATTAAAGGGAAGAAAAAAGATGAAGCTACAGGCGGTTTTGAATTAAATTATGCAGATTTTAAAATATTATTAACAGATGGTGAGTTATCACGTTTTGCATTTATATTACAAGATAAACCAAGCGATAGTTTCCGTAGCGTTGCACAAGAGACTGTGAATCAATTTGAGGGTGATTATCGTTCCTACCTTATAGATTGGGATGGTGCTGTAAAACCTTTTGGAACTGCAAATCGTCTACTGGCAAGTAAATTTGAAATAGGGTTAAGTCAAGCTTTGAGAGTAAAAAAATTAAGTGAAAAAGAAATGAAACATCTTTCGGATTTATCAGCTGCTTTAGTCAGAATCGCAAAAAGTCAGCAACAACAAAAAAGCGGTAAATTTTTCGTTAATGACATAATGCAAATAGCTGTACAAGCTAGAAAAGAACCTGATTACGAAATTTATTATGAAATTTACAATCTTTATAAGAATAGGATTCTAATACCAACTTCTAGAAAGGAGGCGTTGGTGGCTGCTAAAGAAATTATAACTCAATTTCCTCCTCCTGAAGAAAAAAAGGTTAAAGAAGATACAATTAAGAAGGAATCAAAGTTAATAAAAGGAATTTATGTATCCGACTTAATTGATGAAGAATATGAGAGATTAAGGCAAGAGATGGAATCTATGAGTCCAGCATACCAAAAAATATTTCAGAACGAAATTATGTTTTCTCCAGACGACAAAAGGACTGAAACCGTAAAAAAAATGTTAAGTAAAAGAGAAAAACTACAAAAAAAATTGAACAATAATCTCTTGGACATAGAAAATCTATCAAACAAAGAAACTCCATCCTATTCCGAGATATTTCAAAAAATGGAGGATAACAAAAGAATTTATGAGGATCTTGGAAACGAAGAAAAAGCTTTAATCACAGCTATGGAAATTCAAAAAGTTTTAGAAAAATTTGAGAGTGTAAATGAAATTAAAAGCTTGAGAGTTGACTTATCTAATATTACATCACAAGCGAAAGAGGCAAATGAAAACCAAGAATTCCTAAAAGCCGCAATATTATATAGGAAAGCTGCAAGGATATATGTTGAATTCGGAAATTTTGAAGATGCCGAAAAATTAGGTGAAATAGCAAGCTATACCGAACAAAAATTTACGAATTAACTTGACTTTTATGAAATTCCTTTTTTTTTTTAATCAAAATTAATTATTTTCATGTAAATTTTTTAAAAGAATTAGAGGAAAATAATATTATTCTAAATTTTTTAAATTATTTGAAACTATATTTTATAGTAGAAAATATAATATAAATTAATTAAATAAAATATAATTGGGATGATAATGGAGAATATTAGAGATCCAAATGAAAAAAATGTAATTAGTAATTTAACGAAATATTTTGAATTAGAAACAACAGATTTTGAGGTTAATGAGAACGGAAACGTAGTCATACTCGATTTACATTGCGCAGATTTAGAAGATATTCCAAAAATAATTAGTGATCTTCCTCATTTAGAGGTAATACATTTACATGGAACAAAAATCAAGACGATAGAGGGATTAGATAAATTTCCAAATTTGGAAGAATTACATATATATGGTAATCAAATCAAAAAAATCAAGGGATTGGAGAATCTCTCTCAATTAAAAATAATAAATTTAGCGTATAATCAAATTAATAAGATAGAGGGGCTAGATAATCTCTCTCAATTACAGAAATTATTTTTAGAAGGCAATGAAATTAGTAAAATTGAGAATTTAGAACCCCTAGCTCAATTAAAAGTATTACGACTTGAAGCTAACAAAATTAAGAAAATTGAAGGAATAGGATCTCTTGCTTTACTACAAGAATTAGATCTATCTGACAATAAAATCGGGAAAATCGAAGGTCTAGAAAATGTTCCTTTACTTAGAACATTAAATCTTAGATTAAATGAGATTCAGAAAATTGAAGGATTAGAACATCTGTCTCAATTAAAAACCTTGGACTTAAGAGTAAATTCGATTAAAAAGATAGAAGGCTTAGAAAAACTCACTCAATTAAAGACATTGGATCTTAGACTTAATAAAATCACTAAATTAGAAGGATTAGATAATTGTACCCAATTAAAAAATTTAAGATTAGACAAAGAAAATTTAAGTGTGGCAGATCAAGTTTCATATGAAAAAGGAATAGCTGAAGCAACTGGACAAGTTCAACAAGGAGTAGCTGGAGTCGCTGGTCAAGTAACAGAGGAAATTCCAGCAGAAATCCATATTCCTAAACTAAAATTTGAGGAAGAAGATTTATTTAAAAAAGCATTACAATCAATGAGTGCAACCAACCAAAACCTATTGAAAAAAGAAATTTTAGCAACACCAGATAATAAACGTGCATCTATAGTGAGAACTCTACTTAAGAGTAGAAAAAAATTAGATAAAGCACTTGAAACTAATGTTTCTGAAATCGAAAAACTATTAAAAAAGAAAAAACCTCCATTAGAACAAATATTTCAAAAAATGGAAGCTTCAAAATCAATTTATGAAGAACTTGGAAATGAAGATAAAGCACAATCAACAGCTATGGAAATTGAAAAAATATTGAACAAATTCGATTCTATTTTAATAAAGAAAGAATTGAGTCGCGATGCAGCATTCAAAATAAAGGAAGCTAAAGCTGCGCTAAGCCGTAAAGATAATATAAAAGCAGCATTACTTTACAGAGATGCAGCCCGCTTATTTTTAGAAATAGGAAATCATGAACAAGCTGAGTTACTGAGACAAGATAGTATTAATTGTGAAGGTTGAGTTGTTTAATAAACATAGCTTTTTTTTATTTTTTTCACTTATCTAAGTATAATACAATTATATATTATTAATAATTAGATAGTTTTTTTAATGCCTTTCAAACTTTACGCTAATTATAAACCAACAGGAGATCAGCCCGATGCTATTCAAGGGTTGATCGAGGGTTTAAATAAAAATTATAAATACCAAACATTATTGGGAGTTACAGGAAGCGGAAAAACTTTTACTATGGCAAATATTATAGAGAAAATGCAACGCCCCACCATAGTTATTTCTCATAATAAAACTTTAGCGGCACAATTATATAGAGAGTTTAAAGAATACTTTCCAAAAAATGCTGTGGAGTATTTCGTTTCTTATTATAGTTATTTTCAGCCAGAAGCATACATTCCAAGAACTGATACTTATATTGAAAAAGATTCTTCTATTAATGAAGAAATTGACAAAATGAGACTTTCAGCGACTGTTGCCCTTTCTACCAGAAGGGATGTTATCATTGTCGCTTCCGTCAGCTGCATATATGGTTTGGGATCTCCGGAGAACTATGGGAAACTCACCCTTAATTTAACTAAAGGTGAAGAAAAAGAAAGAAGCTTTTTAATAAAACAATTAGTAGAAATACAATATGATAGAAATGATATAGCATTTGAAAGGGGCAAATTTAGAGTTCGTGGTGACACTATTGATATATTTCCCTCCTATTATGGAAACAAAGCAATAAGAGTAGAATTTTTTGGAGATGAGATTGAACAAATTTCTGAGATAGATGTATTGAAGGGAGAAATAATAACTAAATTAGACAAAGCCATTATTTTTCCAGCACGTCATTATGTTATCCCTAATGAAAATGTTGATGATGCAATTAAAGGAATTGAAAAAGAATTAGAAATTCGTTTAAAAGAACTCAAAAGTAATAATAAATTGCTGGAAGCTCAAAGATTAGAGCAAAGAACAAAATTTGACCTCGAAATGATTAAAGAAACTGGGTTCTGCTCTGGTGTGGAGAATTATTCTCTCTATTTCAGTAATAGAAAACCAGGATCACCTCCATATACATTATTGGACTTTTTTCCAAATGATTATTTAATGTTTATAGATGAAAGTCATGTATCAATTCCTCAAATTCGTGGAATGTACTTCGGGGACAAATCTCGTAAAGATAGTTTAATTGAATATGGATTTAGGTTGCCTTCTGCATGGGACAACCGTCCTCTTAAGTTTGACGAATTTGTTGAACACGTTAATCAAGTAATCTTCGTTTCAGCAACTCCTGCCGATTTCGAATTGAATAAAAGTCAACAAATTGCTGAATTAATAGTTCGTCCAACCGGTTTAATAGAGCCAGAAGTAATCGTTAGACCTATAAAGGGACAGATTGATGATGTTGTTTCTGAAATCAAGAAAAGGGTTGAAAAGAACGAAAGGGTTTTAGTTACAACCCTAACTAAGAGGATGGCAGAGGAACTTACTGATTATATTAGAGACCTAAAAATTAATGCTAGATATTTGCATTCTGAAATTGACACAATTGAAAGAACGGAAATTCTTCGAGGTTTGCGTTTAGGGACTAAACAAGGAGGATTCGATGCTTTAATAGGTATTAATTTATTGAGAGAAGGTCTTGATCTGCCCGAAGTATCTCTCGTTTGTATTTTAGATGCGGATAAACCTGGTTATCTAAGGTCTGAAATGGCGTTAATACAGACTGCGGGACGTGCTTCTCGTAATCTTAATGGACAAGTTATTATGTATGCTGATGATATATCAAGTGCTATGGAAGCAGCAATAAACGAAATAACTAGAAGAAGACAAAAACAGATAGATTATAATAAAAAGTATGACATAAAACCGAGAACCATTGTTAAACCAATCCAAGATATCCTCTATTCTGTTCCTAAAGTAGAACGATTTAAACCTCAAAAAATGTCTCCACAAGAAATTCTGAAGACCGTATCCCAATTAGAAACAGATATGAGATATTATGCTGATAATTTAGAATTTGAGAAAGCTGCACTTATCCGGGATAAGATTATTCAATTGAAAGATCATTTAAAAAGAAAATAAGTTCAATCTATTGACAGATTTTTTACTACAAAATTATTTTTATAGAATTAGAAAATCATAGTTATAAAAGTAATGATTCTATTTGGTGAATTTTTTGGTAAATCACTATAAATTGCACGGTTTGAACATCCCTAAAGAAGTTATAGATAAAGTAAAATGTCCTAAATGCGGATTTTTATTCTCAAAAATGCATTCTAGAGCAATCTCTTGCATGGGATGCAAGAAGAGTGTAATTGGAGATTGTGGGTTTATTAGATGCCCTAGATGTGACCATGAAATTCCAGGAATAATAAATAAAAATTTTACAATAAAATTAAAGAGTTATTATGACCAGTTTGGCTGGTCATATAAGAGATAGGACTCAATTTTATTATTTTAAGGTTGAAAAGCTATGGAAAAGACTATTTTTGAAAAAATACAAGATTTCCTTGTAAGTTTAAAAATGGAAGAGTGCCTTACTTTAATTAAAAAAGGTATTAAAGAAAAGATCCCTGCTTATGAAATGATAATGAAAGGTATTTACGAAGCTATGAAGCAGATTGGTGAAAAATTTGAAAAAAGAGAATATTTTTTAGCAGAATTAATGTTTGCATCAAAAATAACGAACGAAGCAATCGAGTTATTAAAACCTCACTTAAATACTGCATTAGAAACATCAGGGAAAATACTGATTGGAACTGTTAGTGGAGATATGCATGATATTGGGAAAAATATTGTTGGTACTTTATTAAAAACGAGTGGTATAGAAGTATATGACATTGGTGTAGATGTGCCAATTGAAGTTTGGATAGAAAAAATTAAGGAAATAAAACCAAATATAGTTGGACTTTCTGGTTTGATGGCTGCTAGCGTTTCAAGCATGAGAAACACAATTCAGGCAATAGAAAAAAATCAATTACGAGATAAAGTTAAAATTGTAATTGGTGGGGGAACTGTTTCACAAACAGTTGCTGATCAAATAGGGGCAGATGCATACGCGTATGATGCGATGGAGGGGTTAAAAATTATTAGAAAACTTTTAGATTGAGTGGTGAATATGAATGTATGATTGGAAATCAAGAATAGAAAGAGTTTCAAATTCACTTTTAGGTGCAGAAGTCGATAGACCTCCATTTTTAATTATGGCAGCTGAACAAATGATAAGCCGTGTAATGGGTTGTACAATTCATGATTTATATAATGATGGGAAATATTGGGCAAAGGCTACTATTAAAACACAAGAATTTTTTGGTTCTGATGTTCCTTACGTATGTCTCGATCCCGCTTTACTCACTGCAGAAGCATTTGGAGCTAAATTTATTCATCGAAAATATCTAACTTCGACTGCAACTCCCGAAGATAGATTGATTAAAACTCCAGAAGATGTAGACAAACTCGAAATTCCGGATTATAGTAAATCAGGTTTATATCCAGAATTAGTTAAAGCCTTTAAATATTTGAAAGAATATACCCATAGCCCTGTAATCGATGGTTTCTTTTTTTCAGATTTAACTTGGGGTCCCATACAACAATTGAGAGGAGATCAAGCATGGATGGATTTTTATATGAATCCCGACCTACTTCCGAAGCTTGCAGAAAAAATTTATGAAGGAAATCTAGCCTTATTAGAATATTGGAGAAAAGAATTATGGCGTCCAATGATTGATTTAAACATTGCATATTTGGGAAATAAAGATATGGCTTCATACAAGGATTTTTGGGAGATTGAAGGAAAATGGATAAAAAAATTTAGACAAAAAACAGGTATGGGGGTAGTTCTTCATAATTGCGGGAGGCAGCCATACTGGGAAGGTATGATAAAAGATATCAAGTTACTTGGAGTTCAAGCGACTTTTGATGAATTTGGTAATTCAGATGTAAATTATTGGAAGGAAATGAAGAAAAAACATAATATTTATGTAATTGGAACTCTGAATCAAACAGGACCTACATTAACGGGTACTCCAGAGGATGTTGAAAAGGAAGTTATTGAAAATTTGGAAGCTTTAACTCCAGGTGGAAAGTTTATGTTATCCCATGGATGTGAAGTTGGCTGGGGAATACCTCTAGAAAATATAATGGCTGTTAAAACTGGTGTAGAAAAATTTTCAAAAATGGGTAACAAATAATTTACAGCAATTTGAGTATTAAATAAAATATAAATACGCAAACTTCTTTCTACTTTTAACTTACTTATAATGCCGGTGACATTTTTGGAAGAATTGGAAGTAAAAGAAATACAATTTAAAATGAGCAGAGGTATGAGTCCATCTGGTAAACGTTACGAGTATAACACATTATTAATTTTCCAAGTAGATAACAATGAACTCGAAATGGGTGTTGGACCAAAGAATTATCTGAGATTAAAAAGATTATGTGGTCAAGAGCTTGATTCTCTTGAAAAAGTTATGGAAAGTTCCATTATTGAAACTGATACAAAAAATAATCTATTTACATTTTTCAGCCATAAATTCATTCAGCCTAAATTAGAAATTTTATTTTCTGAAATTGAAAAAGTTATTATTGATAATATCACCGTAAGATTTGCCGTTTTAGGATATTATTTGCAAGCTTCCATTTATTTGATAAATAAACACGTAATAAATAATTTTGATTGCGGTGAAGCTGCAGTTATGGCTAAAGTCGCAAATAAAAAGATTTTCGTCCTTGAAGATGTATTGAAAAAGAGAGATAAATTTGAAAAAGAAAAAGAAAGATATCAAAGAAAAATTATAAGAGAAAAAGAAAAAAGAGAAGAATTAAAACGTAGAATATATGGTTAAATGATTCCATAAACATTATAAACTTAAAAAACTACTCTATATTTGATTTTATTTATAATATTTCATTTATTTCATAAACCCTTTTTTATTTAAACTAACTTTCAAATTGTATTATTAACATTTTAATTTGGTATTTTAATGACTAAAAATATCTTTGTGAAAGGTGCTAGAGAACATAATCTAAAAAATATCGACGTGGAAATACCTCGCAATAAATTAGTTGTTATTACAGGTATTTCAGGTTCAGGAAAGTCTTCTTTAGCATTTGATACTATCTATGCAGAAGGGCAGAGAAGATATGTGGAAAGTCTTTCTGCATATGCTCGCCAATTTCTTGGAAAAATGATGAAACCAGATGTTGAGTATATCGAAGGGCTATCTCCTGCGATAGCAATCCAACAACGCCCACTTTCACACAATCCCAGAAGTACAGTGGGTACAGTAACCGAAATATTTGATTATTTAAGGTTACTTTTTGCAAGAATAGGAATCCCCCATTGTCATAATTGTGGTAAACCAATTAAACGACAAACAGTTCAAGAAATTGTTGATCAAATTTTAAATCTACCCGAACAAACTAAAATTATGGTTCTTGCCCCAGTAATTCGTGGACGAAAAGGTACTTATCAGAAATTATTTACTGATTTAAAGAAAAAAGGTTTTGTTCGAGTTAAAGTTGATGATTCAATTTATAATTTGGATGAAAATATACCCCTAGATAAATACAAAAAACACAATATTGACGTGATTGTCGATAGATTGGCTATCAAGTCTAAAATTAAGAAAATATTGACTGATTCAATTGAAACTGCTTTAAATTTGGCAGATAAAATTGTTAAAATCGAAGTAATAGATGAAAAATCCTCAAAAGAATTAATGTTCAGTCAACATTTTGCATGTTTAAATTGTAATCTTTCATTCGAAGAGTTAGAACCGAGAAATTTTTCGTTTAACAGTCCATTTGGAAGTTGTCCTGTTTGTGAGGGACTTGGTAGTAGAATGGAAATTGATGCAGGTTTATTAATTCCAGATAAATCCCTTTCAGTATATGATGGTGCTATAGCGGCTATAGGAGAATATCGAGATAATTATTATTTTCAAATGCTCGATTGTGTTGCAAATCATTATAATTTTAGCTTGGATACACCATTCCAAGAATTAGATGAGAAATTTCAAAAAATTATCCTATATGGTTCAAAAGATTCTATCAATTTCAAATTAGAAGGAAACATGACTCATGAATATCGTAGAAGATTTGAAGGTATAATTAATGGCATGGAAAGAAGATATCGTGAAACAAAATCAGATTGGAGCAGAGCATATCATATGAAATTCATGACAAATCGGATTTGTCCTGAATGTAATGGTAAAAGGTTAAAACCTGAATCTTTAGCGGTCTTAATCAATAATAAATCAATTATGGATGTTTGCGAATTATCTTGCACTCAGCTTCTAGAGTTTATTGAGAATCTAAAATTAACTGAACGAGAAAAAATTATCTCAAAAGAAGTTCTCAAAGAAATAAAACAAAGATTAGAATTCTTGAAAAATGTTGGTTTAACATATTTAACTTTAGACAGAGAAGCAGGAACTCTTTCTGCTGGAGAATCTCAAAGAATTCATTTAGCAACTCAAATTGGTTCGAATCTAGTTGGAGTCCTTTATGTACTCGATGAACCAAGTATAGGTTTACATCAAAGAGATAATAAAAGATTATTAGAAACTTTAATTAAATTACGAGATTTGGGAAATACTATTCTTGTTGTTGAACATGATCATGAAACTATTCTTACTGCAGATCATGTAATCGATCTTGGACCAGGAGCTGGAGAACATGGAGGTACTATAGTTGCATCGGGACCACCTGAAGTAATTATGGAAAATAAGAATTCATTAACTGGAAAATATTTAAGCGGAAAAGAAAAAATCGAGGTACCAAAGGCACGACGGGAACCAAAAGGATGGCTTGAAATTAAAGGTGCCCAAGAACACAATCTAAAAAATATTGATGTAAAAATACCTCTTGGAACCTTTACATGTATTACTGGAGTTAGTGGTGCCGGTAAAAGTACTCTTGTAAATGATATTCTATATAAAGTATTGGCAAAAAAAATTAATAGATCATCAGTTAAACCCGGAAAACATTCTAAAATAACAGGAATCGAACAAATTGATAAAATTAATTTATGTGATCAATCTCCAATAGGTCGAACTCCGAGGTCTAACCCCGGAACTTATACCAAAGTATTTGATGACATTCGAGCTTTATTTGCAAAAACCCCTGAGGCAAAAGCGAGAAGTTATAAACCTGGACGATTCAGTTTTAATGTTCGAGGAGGTAGATGTGAAGCTTGTCAAGGTTATGGCTTGGTAAGAATTGATATGTTTTTTCTTCCTCCTGTATATGTTCCCTGTGAAATCTGTAAAGGTGCTCGTTTTAATAGACAAACTTTAGAAATAAAATATAAAGGAAAGACGATAGAAGAGGTTCTAAATATGTCTGTAGAAGAAGGTCTAAAATTTTTTGAGAATATCCCCAAAATTAAACGTAAACTCAAAATGTTATTTGATGTTGGGCTTGGATATATTAAAATTGGCCAATCCTCACCTACACTTAGTGGAGGAGAAGCACAAAGAATAAAGTTGGCTAGAGAATTAAGTAAGAAATCCACTGGTAATACTTTCTATATTCTTGATGAACCCACCACTGGTCTCTCTACGTATGATATTAAAAAACTTTTGAGTGTTTTACAAAGATTAATAGAAAAAGGAGAATGTAATTCTGTTCTGATTATTGAACATAATATGGATGTTATCAAATGTGCTGACTATATAATTGATCTTGGACCTGAAGGTGGCGAAAATGGGGGAGAAATTGTTGCTGAGGGATCTCCAGAAAAAATTATTAAAAATGGAGAATCATATACTGGAGAATTTCTAAAAGAGTATTTGAATAATTAGACCAACTTTAGAAGATTTCCCAGCAAATCTTCGCGCCAGAGTTATCTAATCTCAAAAAAGTGAAATTTGTGCATTTTAAACAATAAAATATTAAAATAAATTAGAACATATTATAAACAATATATTTGAATTATTGGAGAATTCTCTTTGACTATCGAAATTAGGTTATCTGGCTTTCTCTATCTGGTTATCTTGGTTTTACAAATTGTAATGGCAGAGTTTGGTTATATATTAGAACCAAAGCCAAAGCATTATGACTCAGACGCTCAGTTACCAAAGATTAATAAAAATCCAAAAAAATTTAAAATAAGCATCATATTAGCGCTTATAGAACATTTTAGCGTCATTATATTAGCTATAATGTTGTTTATTACTTTTAATCCTTATAATATAATACTTGGAATCGTTTGGACCATCTTTCGATTAGCAGAAGGTTCGATCCAAGTCTATATTGAAAAGGACTACTGGGGAGTTCTCAATATAGCTAGACAATACCGAGTTGCTAGTGGTACGGAAAAAGATTCATTGAGTGATTCATATCGCAACATTCTTCAAACAAAAAGCTCTAGATTCGCATTTGGAATGATCTGTTGGGGCATTGGTACACTTGCATATTCAATCATGCTTGTTACCTATGAAGTAGTACCCCTAATTATAGGATGGTTAGGAATTGTTGCCAGCATTCCCATTGGCTTGGTTAATGGGATAAAACTTATAAAATCTAACTTTAAAGGCTATGAAGTTCTATCTTCCATCAGTGGTCTATTGGCAATTATATTTGAAATAATCATCGGAGTATGGTTATTATTTTTTCAAAGGACTCAAAACCTATTTTTTTAGAAGATTTTCCAAGAAATTTTCAAAATAAATAAGCCTGGCAGATTTATATAATTTAAATCTCACCAATAGTTCCAATATTCAATTTATTTTTCCTAAAATATTTTTCTATTTTTCTTGCGAGTTTTTTATATGTTTTTCCACGATATTTTATCTCATAACTATGTACTTCATAATTAAAGAGTATCATGATACCATATGTCTTATTTAACGGGTCTTTATATTTAATTAAGATTTCATTTTGCCCAACTTTTACCATCCGCTTAATTTTAGTCCTAGCTTGAGAGATTACAACCCCAAATTCTCCCTTATATAATGCGTCAACAAAATTTTTAACAAATTCTTCCAATTGTGTCAACTGCGATAATATTGATAATATTGAAAACGTTTTATTGAAATAAATATCATAAGTCAAATATCGATTTTAGACTTATTATTTTAAAACCTTTAATGGTGTTTATTTATCAGTTAACGATTAGATTTAATTTAATTCACTCCGCTTTTTGGAAGTTTAATTTTTGGGAATCTACAAATTAAAATGTTTATCTTGTAATCGAATTCTAGAAGATGATTATACTCTTAAATGTAATAGTTGTGATGCATTAATAAGGACAGAATATGAAAAAAAACAATTAGAATTAAGAAATGATCTCCCAGGTATATGGAAATATATAGATTGGCTTCCGGTAAGTGACTATTTCGAAACTGATTCTTCGATAAAAACATATAAGAGCGAAGCATTAGCAAAAGAACTTGGTTTATCCAATTTATATATTTCATGTGCTGGATACTTTCCTGAGATTGGCGTTAAAAACAAAGCTTGCTCATTTAAAGAACTAGAGTCAGTTCCTACTTATCAACGGATGAAAGAAAAAAAGAAAAAAGGTGTTATTTTAGCCTCTGCTGGAAATACTGGCATTAGTTTTGCCTATATGTCTAAAATAACAAAAATTCCGGCTATAATTGTAATTCCTGAATCCGCCAAACTTTTAGTTCCTTATCCTGAAATAGATACTGTTGTATTAATAGCAGTTAAAGGTAATGATTATTTTAATGCTATTCATTTAGCATCAAGGATTAATAAAGAAGGATTTGTTCCTGAGGGTGGTGCAAGAAACATAGCTCGAAGGGATGGAATGGCATTGGTTATGATAGATGCTGCGTTTACTTTAAAAACACTTCCAGACCATTATTTCCAAGCTGTTGGAAGCGGTACTGGAGCTGTCAGCGTCTGGGAAGCCACTCTACGTCTTCTTGATGATGGAAGGTTTGGAAAGAAAAAAATCAAACTACATGTATCACAAAACCATCCCTTCAATCCGATCCATAATGCTTGGGCCAGAAAAGCAAAAGAAATAGATATAGATAAAGATATGTTGAATGCTTTTGAAAATATAAGTAAGGTTAAAGCTACGATGTTGACTAATAGAAAGCCTCCTTATTCTATTGTAGGTGGAGTATATGATGCTTTAATTGATACCAATGGGGAAACTTATGCAGTTACCAATAAAGAGATAGATTCTGCTGCTAAACTATTTTATGAATTAGAAGGTATTGATATTCCAGCCGAGCCTGCAGTTGCAGTAGGGTCTTTAATACAAGCAATTGAGCAAAAAAAGGTTAATCTTTCCGATAAAATTCTACTTAATTTAACCGCTGCTGGATTTGAGAGACTTAAAAAAGATCATGGTTTATACCCATTAAAACCAACATATGTAGCAAAAAATGAGCATATTCCAATTGAAGAACTACCTCTAAATGATTTATAGGATTTTAAAAATATGGAACCAGAATTGGAAATTATTGAAATATTAAAGAAAAACCAAATAGATCTCGCTCTTTCTGTTCCTTGTGCAAAAATAAAAAATTTACTCATTTTAATATCCAAAGAATTTAAGCATATCCCACTAACCAGGGAAGAAGAGGGGGTTGGAACTGCTGCTGGTGCTTATTTAGCTGGTCTAAAACCTGTATTATTAATTCAATCTGGAGGAATTGGTAATTCTATAAATGCACTTATGTCATTATCCAAAGCTTATAGTCTACCCTTACCTATTATAATATCTTGGAGAGGAATACATAAAGAAAAAATTGAAGCACAAAAACCTATGGGTCAACATCTAATTAGAATATTAGAAGGTTGTGAAATACCTTATCTAAAAGTGGAAACCCCTAAAGATATAGAGAAAATAGATCAAGCAATTAAAGATAGTTTTAAAATTGAAACTCCTTATGCAATATTATTATCTCCAAGAATTTGGGAATCTAGCAAATTAAAACCTCAGACCATTGAATATCCGAAAAGAACTTCTGCTCTCTCTCTCACTTATAATAAAATCTTAAGACCACCGACTTTAACTCGATATGAGGCTATTCAAACTCTCGTGCCTTATCTAAAGGATAAAATTATAATTTCAAATATTGGAATCCCAAGCAAAGAATTATATCATCTTCTCGAACAACCCTCAAACTTTTATATGCTCGGAAGTCTTGGTATGGCATCATCAATTGGTCTCGGTGTAGCATTAGGAACCTCGAAAAAAGAAATAATTGTTCTTGATGGTGATGGAAGTCTGTTATATAATCCAAATGCTTTATGTATGATTGGAAATTTAAGTCCCAAAAATCTTACAATAATAGCCTTGGATAATGGTACGCATGGTTCAACTGGTGATCAAATTACTGCTGCATATAATCAAGTAGATTTAGAATTACTAGCAAGAAGTTTTGGAATAAAAAATACTGCAAAAGTCTATATTAAAGATGAAATAACAATTATGATCGAAACATTACAACTAGGTCCTCGATTTATTCATGCCATCCTAAAACCAGGAAGAATGGATGTAAAAAATATTCCTTTATCACCTGAGACTATTAAAAAAAGATTTATGGACTATTTACGGATGCATGGTTAAAAGATGGAAAAAGAAAAAATTAAAAAAAATGATTTTATTAAAGAAATATTTAAAGACCCTCGAATTCCGGAAGAATTGGGCATAAATAGATGTATACAATGCGGAAATTGTTCAGCTTCATGTCCTGCAGCTAGACATTCATCATATAGACCTAGAAAGATTATGCAAGAAATCCTTCTTGGAGCAAGGAATAATTTACTTGAAAATGAAGATATTTGGTTATGTTATTCTTGTTTTTCATGTAATCTAAGATGCCCTAGAAATAATAATCCTGGCGTTATAATTCATGTTCTTAGACAATTAGCCTTAAAAGAAGGCCATGGTTGGGAAAAAGTCGTTAAATTTAAATTTTATTTAGAAAGTCTACGAGATTCAGGTATAGGATGGTCTACCAAAGCTCAAACTATCGAATATTTTAAAGAATTAGAAAATGATTGGGTCGAAATCATAAAAAATATGCCTGAAGTTTTAAAAGAATTAAGTATGAATCCAAATAGTCCACGCGAATTGCCAAAAGAAGCAAGAGATCAAATAAAGAAAATTTTAGAATTAGCAAATATCAATGAGGATATTTCGGAATTTGAGGAGAAAGAAGAGAAAATTCAAAAACAGAAAAATGAAGAAAAATAGGTATATAAAATGGAAAAATTAATTCCCGATAAAGGTTACTATTTATTTAAAAGTTGTATGTTAGGATTAGAATATCCGGGGGCAGAAGAATCTGTAAGATTCATTTATAAAAAATTAAATCTTGATTTTTTCGATGATCCCAGACAAAGTTGTTGTAGTGGTATGGGTATTAATCTCGATTTAGTATCTCCTTTAATAACAACTGTTTTAGCGGCGAGAAATTTTACATTGGCAAATCAATCAAATCATCCTTATATGACTACACTATGTTCTACTTGTTATGGAGTACTAAAAGAATCCTGTGAATGGATAGAAAAAGATATAAAATTAAAGAATAAGGTTGAGGAGATATTACAAAAAGCTAATTTGAATTTTAGAATGGAATATATGAAGCCTGAGAATGTATTTCACGCAATCGAAATATTTTATAAGTGGCGAGACAAAATTTCAGAACTTGTTAAATTAGATTTTAGTGGTATTAAAATTGCTACACATCATGGCTGTCATTTTTTCAAATTATTTCCTGATCAAGTAAAAGGAGATCCAGAAAATCTAACAATTATGGATGAATTGGTAAAATCTGTTGGTGCTGATTTAATAGTTTGGTATCCTGAAAAAAATTCATGTTGTGGTTCTGGCTTTCGCCACCGAATTATGAAAACCGAACTTGCTAATAATGCAGGTTTTGATAAATTAAAATCTGTAAAAAATGCAGGCGCAGAGATCTTGGTTAATATGTGTCCAATGTGCCACTTTCAATTTGATAGATATGAAAAAATCTATGAACAATTAAAAAATAAGGAATTGGGATTAATTCATTTGAATATTGCACAACTTATAGCTCTTGCATTAGGAGCAGATCCATATAAAATTGTTGGAATCCAAACACATTCTATAAAGGTTGAACCTTTATTAAAAAAACTCGATATATTAATTAAGAATAAATGATTAGAAAGTTATTACCATGTTTGAAATTTCCCCTCGTGTTGGTGTTTTCATTTGTAGATGTGGTCGAAACATAGCTGAAATTATTAATTTAGATGAGGTTATTCAGGAAATTAAGAAAGTTAAAGATGTAGTTTGTGTTGAGACCAATACATTTATGTGTTCACTTCCTGGTCAAAGTCTTTTACAGAAAAAAATAATGGAATTAAGTTTAAATAGAATAGTGATTGCTGCTTGTAGTCTAAAAGTTCATAAAACTATGTTTGAAACCGTTCTAGAAAATGCACGTTTAAATCCTTATTTACTTGAAATCGCAAATATTCGTGAACAAGATTCGTGGGTGCATCAAACAAACTCGAAAGAAGCAACTCAAAAAGCTATCTCCTTGATAAAAGGTGCTATTCATAAAGCAAGATATCTACAAAGTTTAGAAAATATACGGCAACCAGTAAAGAAAAATGTGTTAGTCGTAGGTGGTGGGATTGCAGGGATATCTGCTTCAATATCATTAGCAAGAAGCGGGTATAATGTCTTTTTAGTAGAAAAAGATGTTACGATAGGTGGTAATATGGTAAAGTTAGTTAAGACTTACCCAGATGAAGAATGTGCGATGTGTACAATTTCTCCCTTGATGACAGAAATAGCTCAAAATCCCAATATAACACTCTATACAGGAGCTGAATTAAAAGAATGGACAGGTTCTGTGGGCAATTTTAATGTAATAATTCAACATAATCCAAGATATGTAGATATAAATAAGTGTCTTGCATGTGGAAATTGTGAAGTAGTTTGTCCAACAACAGTCACAGATGAATGGAATTGTAATTTAGGTACCAGAAAAGCTATTTATAGAAGTTTCCCAGAAGCAGTTCCAAATGCATTTGCTATTGATGAAAAAAATTGTTTATTTTTAAAAAGTTCGAGAGAATCTAAAGTTTGTCAAAAATGTGTTGATGTTTGTTCTGGTCATGCAATTAATTTTAATGAAAAACCAACGACGACAACTCTTGAAGTGGGATCCATTATTGTAACTACAGGACATAAAGATTATGATCCCAGTTTAAAACCAAATTTAGGATATAACCGATACAAAGATGTAATAACTATAATGCAATGTGCTCGATTATTAGATATTAATGGACCTACAAAGGGAATATTTAAACGCCCTTCAGATAATCAAATACCTAAAAGAGTAGTTTTTCTTCAATGTGTAGGTTCTCGAGATGAAAAACCATCTGGACATAAATATTGTTCCAAAATTTGTTGTATGTCCGCTTTAAAGTATGCGAGTATGATTAAAAAAGGCTATAATACTGATGTTGTAATTAGTTATACCGATATAAGAGCCACAGGATTTAATGAAAATTATTATAGATATGTTCAGGATTTAGGAGTTCGATTTATAAGAGGTAAAGTTTCGGACGTATATAAAGAGAATGGAAGTTTGACAGTAAGATTAGAAGACACTTTATCTGGCAAAATGTTGGAATTAGAGACGGATTTGATTGTCTTATCCACAGCATTAGAACCTTCATTAGGCACCGTTGAAATTGCAAAAAATTTAGGTCTATTAACAACAGAAGACAGTTTTGTTAAAGAAGATCATTTGAAACTACGCCCAATAAATACTAGTATCCAAGGTATTTTTGCAGCAGGAACTGCTCTGGGACCTAAGGACATAGCAGAATCTGTTTCACAAGCAAGTGGTGCCGCTAGTAAAGTAGAGGAAATCCTAAGAAAAGGTATTATTGAAATTCCTCCCGAAATAGCCTTTGTCCACCCTGAAAAATGTACTGGTTGTGGTAGATGTATCGAAATATGTCCCTATCAAGCAATTGAAAAAATAAATGAAATAATTTATATCAAACCTCTCGTTTGCACTGGTTGTGGTGCATGTGTTCCTGAATGCCCCGAGAACGCTTTAGATCTAACACATTTAACCGAAAGGCAACTTTTATCTCAAATTGATGGGATTCTATCTGATAATACCATGAAACCAATTATCCTTGCATTTTTAGAAAGTAGCATGGCTTATAGTGCAGCAGATAATGCTGGAATAAAAAAAATCCAATATCCTCCTAATATAAGAATAATAGCAGTCCCTTCTACAGCCTATATTAAATTAGAACATATTCTTTATGCATTCGAAAAAGGAGCGGACGGCATCTTATTAGGCGAAGGTCCTGAAGAAGGACCTGTGGGTAAAGTTATCCCAATTATGGATGAAAGAATTAAAAAATATGCCAAAAAATTGGAGGAAAAAGGAATAGATCCATTCAAATTATGGTTTAACAAAATATATATAACAGAAGGGGAGAAGCTAGTTGATCTTTTTAAAACCTTTACAGATTCATTGGATGAGGATTAAATAATTTTTTAAACTAATTTTTAAACCATAAAAACTTAAGAAGATTGTATTCTAATTATTACCAAATTTTTATTAAAATGTGATAAAAGATGGTAAGACCTTTAAAATATCTCTTAATTAAAGAATACGAAGAAACTAAGCCTGAAGAGTTGCCAAACCTTCCACTTGAAGCTATTGAAGGAATTGTTGAAGAGGATATGATAGGATTTAAAGAAATGGATATTAATAACCTTACTGAGCTTTCCGAAGCAAAATTTTCAAAATTAAAGGGAAAAGAACTTAGTGATTATAAGGTTAATAAGGGAATTTCTTATGCGATAGATATAATGATTCAATCAAACGAACCCGGTGTTCATGAAGAAATTATGCCCCTAGATGAGTTACTAATTAGAGAATACGAACCCACTCCACCGAAAGATTTAGCTGATTTACCTACAGTTGCTATTGAAGGCGTAGCTCCGAGAGGTGAGAAATTATTAAAAGAAATTGGTATAAAAACAGTCAAAGAATTTGCAGATTCAGATATAAAAAAGATAAAAACATCAAAGCTCTATGATTGGGAAGCAGAGAAATATTTAGAATATGCAAGATGGATAATAAATTATGCTGATGAGAAAATTAAGAAGCCAGATACGGAAAATATTGAATTTAAAACTAAAGGAGATAATTTGATCCTTACATTCGATAAAACAAAAGAATTCGGTCCATCAGCCACGGGTAAAACGATTATTGTTGCCCATTCTCATGGAGGTCAACGAATTAAGGGGACTGATCTGAGTTTCGGAATGTATGCATATAAATATCCAACGAAAAAGGCAATAAAACAAAAAAAAGTTAAAGAAATGCAAAATATAGCTATAAAAGTTGCTGGTAATATTGTAACACTAACAGTTAACATGAAAGAAGATTATGGTTCTTCAGCCTCAGGCAAAAGTTCGATAGTCGCATCATCCAGAGGAAATAAGCTAATTGAAGATACTGGGGTGTATGTAGGTTTAAATGTTTACAGGCAAGAAAAGAAATAAATAAAACAGGGAATAACTTTACTATATGAAATTTTTTTCTCTTTTTTTAGAGTTTTTTATTTTTAATAGAAAATTAAGTTGTTATAGTCATTTTTTAAATTCTTTAACAAGATTTACATTATAAAAAAAAAGAGATAACATTATTATATTTTTATAATATTCAGATTTGGAATTAATCTCGTTGGTATAAAATCTTTAAAACCTGTTTAATAGAAGAGTAGTTAATAATGAAGGAACGAAGTGTTGAAGAAATTCAAGAAAAAATAAATGAGGGGAAAGCTAATATATTTACTGCACAAGAATTGTGCGATTTAATTAATAAAGGGGAGAAAATCGATTTTGAGGATATAGATGTCATAACTACTGCAACGAAAGGTCTAATGAGTGGGACTACTGCAATTGTTTCATTCAGAGTCTCAGAACCTAAGAAATTCCAAAAAGCAAAGAAAATGACTCTTAATGGAATTCCTGCTTATGTAGGTCCATGTCCTAATGAATATCTAGGGGTTGTAGATGCTATAATTTTTGGTACAGAGCATAGTTTAGAAAATCCCAACTATGGTGGGGGTCACCTATTTCGCGATCTTATTGAAAACAAAGAAATAGATGTTATAGTAGAGACAATTGAAAATATGGAAATAAAAAGTAAAGTAAAGCTTCAAGATATGGGCTATGCTAAAATGCTTGCAATAAGAAATGCATTTAAAAATTATTTAGCATTTGTGAACCCGACTCATAATCCAGTAAAAACTATTTTTTCAGCTACTGATTTTAAAGGTCCTCTTTATGAGGCAACTTTTTGCGGTTGTGGGGCATTAAATCCCATTCAAAATGATCCTGAAATGGAAGTATTTGGAATAGGAACACCCATTTTAATGAATGGTGCCAAAGGATATATCATAGGGGAAGGTACTAGAAGTACTAAAGAAAAACCGAATTTAACAGCAATTGCCGATATAAAAAACATGAAACCCGAATATGCTGGAGGATTCATGACTTCTGCAGGTCCAGAAGTAATTAATACATGGGCAGTCCCCATACCTATTTTAAATGAGAAAATTTTAAATAATGTAAAGAAATTAGACAAAGATATTCATTTAACAATAGTGGATGTAGTTGGTAGAGGTCCTCTCGGAGAAACCACATATGGAGAAGTTTGGAAAAAGGGATATTCAATAGATTTTAAAGAAAATGGCTGTAAAAATTGTCCTAATTTAGAAACATGTAAAATTGATGAAATTTGCCCCACTAATGCATTCGTTAAAGATAAAGGAATCGATAAATCTCTTTGTTTTAATTGTGGAACGTGTTTGATTCATTGTGTCCAAGACGCCTTCGAAGGAAATATGAGCACAATTAAGCTTGGTAATAAAGAAATTCCAATAGTGTGCCGCCAATCTGATAGAATGGGTGCAATTAAATTAGCTGATGAACTAAAAAACCTTATTTTAAAAGATAAATTTCCGTTAGTCAAACCTACTGATAAAATTTATTAAATATGCTTAATTACTCCTAAATATAAACGTTAAGGACTTAAGTGAAGAAAATAGCTCTAATTATAATAAATTTTATGGAGAAATACAAATTTGCTAACAAATGAAGAATTAAAAAAATATATAAAAAAAATTTCTGATTATATGAAAAATGCTGATGCCCAACAATCCCAAACTTGTGGTTATTTAAGAGATCTTTCGAATGTTTTTCATTCAATTTCATTTCTTAAACAAAATGGTAATTATGGCATGATGGATTCAGCAATTTTCCAATTTCAATCAACACTTTCACAAGTACCTCAAGACCTAAAATCTGAAGTTAGCCAAAAACTAAGGGAACTAACCTTAAATTTTTCTCGGCAATTAGATACAATCGTTGAAAACATTACAGACCTGGAAAATGGAAGCATTGATATTTTTAAAGCTATTGCTAACTTATTCCTATGTGTTGAAAACTTATTTAGATTAAAAGATTCAATTGGATCCTATCCAAGACCTGCACCCTTTCCTATGTAATTCGTTATTATAATAAGAAGGATAGTTAGAATAATATAAGAAACAAAGAGGATTTTTAATTTGCTGACAAATGAAGAATTGAAAGAAAATATGCTAAAAATAGCAGATTATATGAAAAAACCTGATGCACAAAATTCCCAAATAAGTGTGTATTTAAAAAATCTCTCAAATACTTTTTATGCGTTATTAATTGTTAAAGATAACGGAAATTATGCTATGTTACAAGCTGTGATTATTCAATTTCAAATGACACTTCAACAAATGCCTCAAGATATAAAATCAGATATTAAACAAAAACTCAGAGAATTATTTCTAAATTTTTCTCGAGAATTAAGTATTATTGCTGAAAATTTAGCACAGTTAGATAGCGGAAATATGGAAATTTATAAAGCTACTTCTAATTTATATCTTTATGTTAATAAATTGTTTAAATTAAAAGAATTAACTGTTTCCTATCAAAGACCTGCACCTTTTCCTATGTAATTCCTTTTTTCTAATTAGAGAGCGTTCAAATTGGAATTTTATGAAGAATTTATTGAAAAATATGATAAGTTAGTCTCTTGGGAGAATAGAGTTACAAGAGAATCAAATTTCTATAAAACAGTTTTTTCTAATAATGATGTTAAAACAATATTGGACTGTGCTTGTGGAACAGGACATCATGTTATTATGTTAAAACAAATGGGATATGATGTCAAAGGGTCTGATATTTCTCCTGCAATGATTCAAAAAGCTAAAAGTAATTCTGATAAATTAGGTTTGAAGATTCCATTAAAAATCTCTGATTTTAAAAATATTTCTAAAATATATAGTGAACAATTTGATGCAGTAATTTGTGTTGGCAATTCTTTACCACATTTGTTTACAAACAAGGAAATTTTTGAGGCTCTTAGCGAAATATATAAAGTTCTAAGGCAAAATGGTATTTTTATTTTGGAGCAAAGAAATTATGATAAATTAACTAAGTTCCAAACTCGGTTTTTTCCAGTTACTTTCAGAGAAGACGAGATTTTTTTCTATGTCCTGGATTATTTTCCAAAAAAAATTGTTTTTAATGTAATTGATTTAGAAATTAATTCCAAAAAATTTCATGTTTTTACTACAGAATATAATCCAATCAAAAAAGAAAATTTAGTAGAATTATTAGAAAAATCTGGATTTAAGAACTTTAAATACCATCAAGATCATGAATTCAGCGAATTTAATATAGAAAAAAGTGATAATTTAATTATAATTTGCAAAAAGTAGGACTTTCACTAAAAAAATCAATTTTAATTAGATTTCTTATCCTTTTTTTGTTCGACAAAGCTTAACAAGTCAGTCTGAGATTTATAATAACATTTTTCACAAAGCCAAATTTTAGTTACTAATTTAGCTGGGCCATGAAATCCTTTAGCAGGCTTCTTTTTTATAATATAATGAGTGGCTTGAATATTTGGATGATTTTTACAATAATGTTTCATATTAATCTACTAAATCCATCTAAAAACATTTGAACAAACAGGACATCTTTTATGTTGATCCACATAAGCGATAATACAGTCCTTATGGAATGGTGTATTACAATTCTCACACTTGGTATATGCATGGGTCTCAATATTTGTATAACATATAGCGCATAGATTTCCACTAATGAGTTGATATTCTTCTAATTCTTCATAATTAACTTTCTTTAATGGTATGAATTTGGAATCTGAAATCTCTCCTTTTATAATTCCTCTATCAAGGAGTTCTCTAAGCCAAGATTCCATTTCACGTAAATTAATCTCAAATTTATTTGCCAGTTCTTTGAGTCTTATTTCATCAATTGAACTGAGAAAAATTTGTATTTTTCTTATATCAAGAGCCCTTATTTTATCTAATTCGTCAAGACTTCTCAACCTATCCAAATTTCCAATATTTGCTATTGTGTCTTGAATATAATAATCATTTGAAATATAACCTTTTATTTCTTCGTTAAGTATTAACTCTTCTAATATATTTTCCAATTCACTAACTGGATATCTGCATTTTTCAGCTAATTTGCTTAAATGTATGCTTTTATATATTTTAGAATATTTTTTCAATTTACTTTTTACTAATTCTACATCTTGAGTTTCCGCAATAAATTCATTTCCTCTCAATACTTCCTCTTCTTCACTAAATTCCTGAATAGATTGAGGAATTTCAAAAACATCAGAAAATAAATTCTCAAATTTATCTTGCACTTTAACCAAAGCTGATATTGCTACACGATTATTGGGATCAATTTCAATAATCTTATTTAAAGCATTCATCGCTTTCGGATAATCTTTTATAAAAATTCCATAAGTTTTTGCTTTTTCAAACCAGATATCAGTATTTTGAGGATTGATTTCAAGTGCTTGGTCCAATATTTCAATCGATTTTTGTGGATCATTTAATTTTTTATAAACCGAACTTAATTTTATCCAAGAATTAACATATTTAGGGTCTATCTCAAGAACTTTTTCAAAATATTTAATAGCATCTTCAAAGTTTTTAAATTCTATCTCTTTTTCCCCAATTTTATGCCAAAATGAAGTTATAGGTAATTTTATACTTTTTAGTCTTTCTTTAGATGTTGTAATGGCGGAATCAGAAGGATTTCCACGAATAAAAATATTTTTCTGACTTAATAAGTAATTTAATACCACATTTTCATAACCTAATTCATTTAATGTTTCAAAGCATTCAAAGGTCTCTCTATAATCTTTTAAATAAAAATAAGCAATTCCCATACTTAACCATGCTTCAATATTTCTCTCGTCCATTTTAATGATTTTTCTAAATAAAAGAATTGCTTTTTTGTAATATTTTAATTCCAAATAAGCAGATGCCTTATTAAACCAAAAAAATATCATTTCTGAACTAACTTTCAACAATCTAACTCTTCTTCTATCAAGTCCTTTTACTCTAAATGAATCTTCTATATGCCGTATAACTTCTAAATCTCTTAATTTAATTAATTTTGTTGCAGCTGAATGCCTAACTGCATAATCTTTGTCTTTTAAAGCTATAAACAAAAAAAATAATACTCTTAAATTAATTAATGCTGCCAAACTTTCTACAATTGCTTTCCTAATTTCACTATCTTCATCATTTAATAATTTAATTAATGGTCTTATTGCCCCTTTATCGCCTATCTCCCCCAAAGCTTTTATAGCAGCATATTTCAAATCTCTATCTTTATCTTCTAAAGTTTCAATTAAAGGTTCTACGGCTTTTATATAACCAAGCTTTCCTAAGCTAAAAGCTGCACTACATCTAACAGTTACGTCACTATCTTTTAAAGCTTCAATTAAAGGATCCACAGCCCTCTCATCATTAAGTTTACCCAAACTTTCTGCTACAACATACCGAATCTCTGATCTTTCATCCTTCAAACACTCGATCAAAGGTAAAGTTGCTGATAAATCGCCAAAATTGCCTAAACTTCTAGCAATAAGAAATCTTATCGACCAATCATCATCTTTTAATCCTTTTATAAAAGCTTCAATTATTATATCCTTTTTTAAATTTGCTAGACTTTGAGCAGCTACCCACCTAACCCCTTCATACTCATCATGCAACAAAGCATCAATTAATGGTTCAATCACCCTCGGGCTATCAAATTTAGACAATTTCTTTGCCGCAGAAAATCTAACAAAATGATTTTCACCCTTTAATGCATCAATTAAAGGGGTAATTAGCTGTTTATCATTATATTCGGCTAACCAATTTGCTAAAAACCACTTTAACGCACCAGTATCTTCTTTAAATAAAGGTAACAATTTTTCGGCTGCATTTGAATCCCCTAAAATACTCAAGCTTTTAGCTGCATTAGAACGAACTAAATAATCATTATCTTTCAAAGCTTTAATTAAAGGTTTTACTGCCTTAAAATCACCGAGTTTACCTAGCTTTTTTGCTGCCTTTCGGCGTTTAACCTCATCAGCATTATTTAATCTTTCTATTAAAGAACTTAATTCCTCTTCCGACATGATCGATTTTCTTCGTTTATTTTAAATTATTGATGATTCCCAATAATATCCTTATTTTATGATATTTATAATATATGAATCGCTAAAAAACTTATAAAATCTTATTAGATTTATCTTAAAATTTAAATAATTTTTCTCAAGTTTACAACCATTAACATTTTTACTCCAAAGTTATAACTAGTATATTATGGGATATTTCCTTTAGGAGTTTTACATTATGATTTCCAATCGAATTAAGCTCACAATAATTTTAACCATAGCTTGGTTCTTTACAGTGTGTGATAGATATGTTACACAATTGCTATTTCCCGTTTTTGAGAGCCTCTTTTATATTGACAATCCATTAGTACTAATTGTGTCTACAGAAGCTGTGTGGTGGGCAGCTTATTCTACATCTGCTATTATTGGCGGTATATTATCTGATAAATTCTTAAGGAAGAATATGATTTCAATAACTTTGTTATTTTACTTTGTAAATACTTTCTTAATTTCTTTTGCCACAAATTTTGTGGTTTTTATCTTTTTTAGGATAATGAGTGGTTTATTTGCTGGTGCTTTTTTCCCATTAGCTATTACTATAGTCTCTGATGCATACCCCGAAAAAGATATGAAATCTAAAGCTAATGGTTTATTCGTTTCGGGTGCAGTTTTTGCAAATGCAATAGCCCCAGGAATTATAGGAGAATTAATTATTGGGACAAATAACTATTTATTCGCCAACGAATGGCTTCCTAAACACTTCACAATTGTTGGAAATTGGGGTCTTATTTATCAAATCTTTTCTATTCCACTTTTAATTATGGCTTTTATTGTACATATCGGATTTGACGAACATGAAGTAATTCAAGATATAGATAAATCTGATAAACCACCAATTCGTTCTCTATTCAATAGAAATGTAAATATTTTAATAATTTTTGTAACTTTAGACCTCTTTGAATTATGGACGCTTCAACAATGGCTTCCCTACCTCTTTGCAGTTTATTTTCTTACCGGGTTCTCTGGAGCTGGAACAACATCAACAGCTGCTGGAATAATTGGTGCATTTGGAGCAGTTACTTTTGGATTGATTGGTGGCAGTCAAAGTGCAAAATCAGATAAAAAGAAGGGAAACAAAATAACACTTGTGGTTGCTGTTTGTGGAGATATAATAGGATTGCTTATATTTATATCTTTAGGAACTTTAATACCACGAGGACCCAATAGCGCTATTTTCGCGATGATTGCTATAATGCTTGTAATTTTTGCAGGAACTGGAGAATATGCAGCATTATATACACTTATTACTGAAAGTGTTCCTCCTTCTGTAAGTGGTAAAACTATGGGTTTATGTATCGGTATTGCTAATTTCGCAACAGTGGGTGGCTTAATAATTCAGGGAATTGTAGGTACTAATTCACCAACTATTTTGATAATTTTATGGATACCAATAGCAGCAGCAATTATACAATTACCAATTAGCTATTTATATAATCCGACAGATTAAATTTCAAAGGACCATAATGATTAAAACAAAAAATTCTTTTAAGTTCAATGATATGCAATGAAACTTACGTATAATATCTAGGGTCTATTTAATTAGTAGGGATTAATAACCTTTCTAGGACTAATTCTAATCATAAGAGGAGAAATTAATCGGAAAAAACAAAAAAAAGAAAGATAGTATTATTAAGTCGAAAATTCATTTCTAATTAGAGAAATTTTTGAGAGAGCACCAAATGGACCTTAAGGAAAAGTTAATGACAATTCCGGAGAAACCTGGCTGTTATTTTTTCAAAAATAATAATGATATCATATATATTGGAAAAGCTATATCATTGAAGAAACGAGTAAATTCTTATTTTAATATTCCACAATCTAGCTCTCCAAAACTTGAAGCTTTAGTATCAGAAATTACAGATATTGAGTGGAATATTACAAATTCCGAAATCGAAGCCCTTCTATTGGAATCACAATTAATAAAGCAACATCAACCTAAATATAACAAACGGGCTAAGGATGACAAAAGTTTTCCTTATGTTCATATTACTGATGAACCTTTTCCTAGAATTCTTATAAAAAGATTAATTAAAAATGCTGATCGGAAACCTGGAAAATATTTTGGACCTTTTACTGATGTCAAAGCACTCCGTCAGACATTAAGATTTATATTCAAAACATTTCCCGCAGCAAATTGCTCAAAATCTGTCGATAAACAAAAAAGATTCTGTTTAAAATATCAATATCACTTATGTTCTGCACCATGTGTCAAAAAAATTAGTAAAAATGAGTATAATAATCGTATTAATCTAATTTGTAAACTCTTATCCGGTCAAAAAGAATCCCTATTAAAAGAATTATATACAGATATGGAAGCTGCTTCAAAAAATCTAGATTTTGAAAAAGCCGCAGAAATAAGGGATCAAATTTTCGCACTAGAGAAATCTATCAGAAATGTAGCAATTACTAGCACTGAATCAGATCTTGAAACAATTTCAGAAGGTGTAAAAGAATTAAAAAAATCATTGGATTTAGAAAAAAACCCATATAGAATAGCCGGCTTTGATATTTCTAACATTGGAGGAACCCTTGCTACAGGTTCTCTCGTAATTTTCGAAAATGGGTTACCAAAAAAAGAAGATTATCGAAGATTTAGAATTAAACAAACTGGTCCTGATGACGTTGCTATGATAAAGGAACTGATTGATAGAAGATATAAACGTGTCTTGAATGAAAATCTACAGTTACCAGATCTAATTTTAATAGATGGCGGAAAAGGTCAAGTAAATGCAGCTTCAAGTATCTTAAAAAAATATGATTTAGAAATACCTGTAATAGGGTTGGCAAAAAAAGATGAATCTATATTTTTTCCTCAAAAATCAGATCCACTGAATCTTTCAAGAAACTCAAAGGCATTATTTCTATTAGAACGAGTCAGAGATGAAGCACATAGGTTTGCTATCTCCTATCATAAGAAATTAAGACAAAAAACTATTAAAAGATCAATTCTAGAAGATATTCCTGGGATTGGGAAAAAAATAAGTGAAAAATTAATAAATTATTTTGGGTCAGTTGAGAAAATTAAACAAGCTTCATTAGAAGAATTAAAAACCGTTCCAAGGTTAAGTGATAAATTAGCAGAAAAAATATATAGTTATTTTCATAATTCTCTCTGAATAATCTTTAAAAATTAATTTCAGCTTGGAGAATTTTTATGCTCAACTATTATATGTCACGATATACCACAGATACTATCTATAACTTCGAATTTTTAGTTGTTATCATAATATTTTTGGTTTTATTAATATTATGGAAAAAAACTGGAGAAAAAAATTCTCTAAAAGTATATATTTTAACAGGAATACTACATTCAATAATTGAATTAGTTGGTGAAGGTTCTGGAACCCGCGTAATTTCGACAACATATCTTTTTGGTATAATACAAATAGGATATCCATTTACAGCATTTATTTTAGGATTTTTTGAAGGTGGACTATTTTGTCTAATGGGATATCATGTTGTTCGAATATTAATGAATAAGGATGGTTTTTCATTAAAATTTACAGCAATTTTATCAATTATATTTCTCATATTTAGTACATTAGGGGCAATTAATGCAAGAATGTCGTTGAGATCCAATCCCTTTGCTATTATTATTACCAGAAGAGAAATTTTCTCCATTGGGGCAATAATTCTTTTAATAATCTCCTTCATTGTTTCATTTGGTTATTTTTTTCTAAAAAAGAATATCCCTTCTGGCCATAGAATTAGTCTAATATATTTTTACTTAGGAGTGATCTTCTTTACAGCCGTATTAATAGTACCACTTCATGTAGGTGGTGTCCGTTTTATAGAAGTCTATCAAAATTTTGTTTTTATGCATGCAAGCTTCATCGAACAATTAATTGTCATGTATGGTTATAGTATAGTTCTAGAGGCGGCTGGATTTTTTTTACCGTTCTATGTAATTATCTATCATTTTAATCTAATAGAATTAGAATAATGAAAACAAGATGGACCAAATTAAAAAAGAAATCAGATTCAAAATTCCCTTTTATGAGCAAGGATATAACGAATGTGGTCCAATTTGCTTGAAAATGGTTCTTGAATATTTTGGAGAACATCATTCGGTATTGGAATTAAAAAATTTAGTTGAGAGTGATTCAACAGGAACCACATGGGCTATTGGACTGGTAAAGGCAGCAGCTTCACTAGGATTTAAAGTGGACTTTTATACGACTTATTTGGGAGTTAATCCTGATAACTATAGCTTGATGTATTATGTTACACAAACAGATGGTTATAAGGAATCAAAGGTTAAAGTAAAAAAAATTATTGATATTATATCGAGAGATCCGAGAGTTACACTTATAGAAAAAGCTCTAACACTTGAAGAAATTTTAAAAAAAATTAATGAGGATTGTACAGTGATTTCAGAAGTCAATTGGTGTTCAGTTATAAGGGAAAACGGATATCTCGGACATTTTATTGTGATTGTCGGATATGATAAAAAAAATGTTTATATCCATCAAATTCTGCCTGGAAACCCCCAACCTTATTTTCCAATAAAAAGAAATGTTTTTAATAAAGCTCGGAATCAACTCGGAACAGATCAGAATTTAATTTTTATTTATAGAAAAGAAAAATGAGTTACAGAAGATCTTGGTTTAAATAATTAAATGATTAAATAATTATGTATTAGATCTTCAACTAATTTTTCTTCATAGTTTATACCAAAGTTAAATAAAAGAGCTAAACCTATTGCTATTAATATAAGAACAAATCCAGCCATTAAATCAATAATTCTATGCGTAGTATGTTCTATACCAATTATAAAAAATGCAATACTCATTAATAATAAGAAAATAGGTATTAAAATCTGTAAAGTTTTATACATAGAAGTTATCATCTTAATATAAATCGTTGTTTCCCCATTCCCTTCAAAACTGATGATTCCAGTTCTTTTAGCAGGAATTAAGGCTGGGTGTATATATAAATTCTTGTAAAAATTCTCAATTAAAAATTCAATTTGAGATTCACTCTCTTCCAATATGTAGAAATCTGAATTTTGGTCAAATAATTGAATAATTTTTTCTTTACAATTTCTTACAGGTAATTCTATTTTTTTAGAACGCAAAATAATTTAACCTTTATTAATTATTAATCATTTTAAATTCTTCTTTTAACTAATGTTCTGCTGTTAAAAAATCAAAAATTATATCCTCAATTAATTTCTCTTCACGTCTTATACCCCAGCTGAAGAAATAATAAAAACCTATTGCGGTTAATATAAATATCAACCCAGGAATTAAATTATGAAGAGCATGCATTTTATATTTTACAAGAGTAAAGATATATAAAAATATACCAAAACCACTCATTATTAAAAAGTTAATAGGAATTACTAACCTTAAAATATTATACATTGTGCTTTTTATTTTTATTTTAATTTGGGTTTCTCCATCCCCTTCAAAACTGATGGTTCCAGTTCTTTTAACAGGTATTAGTCCATAGGCTCGTTCTACATTTTTGATAAAATCCTTAATTAAAATTTTAAATTGAAAATTATTTTCTTCTGATATGTGAAAACCTGCTCTTTGGTTAAATAATTGAATAATTTTTTCCTTACAAATTTTTAATGGTAAAGATATTCTTATAGAACCCAAATAATTCACCCCTTATTAATAATTAGAATCCTCTTTCACGATATGCTTCTCTTTGGATAAGATAAAGCATAACGTTCCGAGTTCCACCACCAATTTCTAATAGAGGGGCATCTCTGGCAAAACGTTCCATAGGGTGTTCTTTGGTATATCCGATTCCACCCATTAATTGAATTCCTTCTTTAGCAATCCAATTTGCAGAGTGACAAGCATAATATTTCGCCATTGAAGCAATTTTTGTTGCTCGAATATTACTTATCCTATCAAGGGTTCTCGCAGCTTGGATTGTAAGTGCACGTGCTGCTTCTATTCTGGTAGCCATATCTGCAATTATAAAACTAACCCCTTCAAAGCCTCTTATTTCCCGGTCGAACTGAATTCTCTCTGTGCTATAACGTAATGCTGTTTCAAATGCGGCTTTAGCAACTCCCACTCCTTGTCCCGCAATAGCGACACGTTCAGAATTAAGTTCATCCATTAAGACTTTAAATCCATAATTTTCATCTGCAATCCTATTTTCAGCTGGTACAGCAACATTTTTAAATCGAAGATGGGAAATTCGGGTTCCATTTAATCCCATCAATTCATAATCTTTCTCAACAGTAAATCCTTTCATTCCTTTTTCTACAATAAAAGCTGTCATTCCAGTTTTTGGACGAGTTATTGGTAAGGGCGTCGTAATAGCGAATAAACAAATATAATCAGCCTGACTACCATTTGTAATGAATCTTTTTTCACCATTAATAATATAATAATCTCCCTCTCTATGTGCTCTGGTCTTCATGCCCGCAGCATCTGAACCTACATCAGGTTCCGTAATTCCTATCGCCCCAATTTTCTCGCCTTTTATTAAGGGTGTAAGAAATTTTTCTTTCTGTTCATGCGTTCCAAATCGATTTAAAGGCATACCACAAAGATGAACAGAAGCTAATCGAGATAGATCCAAAGCAAAATTTATTGCACTAAGTTCCTCGGCAATAATAGTATCCCCGATGACTCCAAATTCGGAACCTCCATATTCTTTCGGATGCAAGACCCGAAGAAAACCACGTTTTCCTAACTCACGGATAATATTTCTTATAGTATCATAAGATTTTGATTTCTCAATTTCGTTTACTTTAGGAGCAACATATTCTTCTGCAAATTGCTTTATTTCTTCTTTGAGTTCTAACTCTTCCTTTGAAAGAAATACACTCAAGGGACCATTCCTCATTTTAATATTTTTAATTTTTTCAAATTTAAATTAGTAAATATAACTTAAAGTAATTTACAGTGCATAAAAATGACCCATTTGTATTTAATAAAAAATAATATAAAATGCAAATTGTACCAAAATAAAAACTTTTAAAAGCAGGAGAATTAACAAAAAACAAAATTATTGATAAGAATTGCAAAACTCATAATGTTAAAGACCCTACTCTCTTTTATGTGAGGTTTTAGTAATCTTTAAATTGAATTCATAGGTCTCTATATTTCTTTTTACGTTTTTCAGTTTTACTTTTCTTTAATAATTCCGAATAACGAACATCAAACCTTATAAAATAAGTTCGACCACAAGCCTTACATGTAGCCTCTTTTATTTCATTATCCAGATAAACTGCCGCCCCACAAACGCAATGAATATCAAGAGAATATTTGAATTCATTAAAATATACCCTCGATTCATCTATAACCCGTGTCATTCACTTCACTTTTTTCAAAAATTAAAAAACAAATATGATATTTTTCAAATTAAAATAATAATATAAAATCTTCTAATTATTTAAGATACCCCTAATATTGGAATTTATATCATAACTAGATTTTATTTTTGAGTTAGACTATTTTCACATGAAAATAACTTATTATAGTAACAATTCTTGCATTTTTTTTGACTTTTATGATTTCTTTCGATATAATAAGGGTCCTTACATTCATTAATCATTTCTAGTAATTGGTTCGCCGAATTCAAGATATTTAGGAAATTGAAAGGTATAAAGTAAATTTGATTGTTATAATTTCTGAAAAAATCTGAAGGATTTACCATTAAATCTTCCATAAAGTCTCTTTTATTAGTAGTATAACCCAAAATGGGATTCCCAATTTTATAATTTACTAGTTTTTTGAGAAGAAATTGATAATTTTCTAAAAATTCAAAACCTATTTTAATCTGGTATTTCCTTCTTTCCCGATATAAAAATCGAAATAATAAAAGATTATAAATTACCACAAGGTTTTTATCACTTTTATAAGCAGAATTTGGAATCTTTTTCACTCTTTTAATATTTAAGACATGAATTGTCTCGGATTTTTCATTAAATAATATGAAATCTACAGATCCCACCAAACAAAAATCTTTATCAACAAAAAGTGTTGTTTTTTGTTCGAAATTATTTGCAATGATTGTAAATTCATCTTTTATTATAGGTTCATTAATATCGAATAATTTTGAGACATGTTGATAATTATTTTCATTAAATTGACTAATATTTTGACTTCTTGGAATTGGTCTTCCCCAAAATTTTGCTGTACAATGACAAAAATGCCATTCTTTTAAAAAACTAATTGGAATATGCCGTATACTCAATCTACTTACCAATAATTAGGTAAGTCCTTACTTTTTAAACCCATCAAAAAATTGTATTATTGCCAATATTTTCCTTGTGCACAAGAAATACAAAGATTTTTTCCATCTTTTTTAATAACTCTAGTTGCCATTACTCCCTCATGACAATTCTCACAAATAATAGTATTAAAAATTTGGGCTTCAGGTGGAATTTTCATTTGAACATTTTCAATTTTAAGGTAATCGCTTTGAGGCCTTTCTAATATTTTAAACATTATCTTTTTTAGGAATTCTTTTCTTTCATCAGCGTTCAGGTTTTTCATTTCTTCACGCAAATCGCCTAAAATATTCCTTATTTGTGAAAAATCAAAACTCAACCGAATTCCTTTTCCTGTAGTTCTATTAAATATTGTTGCAGCAGTTTTTCCATAATCTTTTAAAATCAAATTTCCTTTTCCTAGTGATGTGCCTAAAACAATTTGAAGTGCGTCCACCATACAAGATTGCCCTTCCGAAATCGTAACTACTTCTTCATCAATGGATCTTGATGCTGCCAATTCTTTTAATGCGATAATCCCGATAATCATACCAGAAAGTAACCCAGGACAACTATGTCCATGAAATTCAACAGCTTTATCCCATAATCCAGTAATATCTAAATCCATATTCATCATCTCTATAAATTGGGCTGTATATACTATCTCTAAATTAAAATAATATTATGTATTTGATATAATATATTAGTGAAAATCATAATAAAAAATTAAGTAAAAATAGGTATTAATAGAAAAAAATAGAAGAAAAAAGGAAAATTAATCTGTTTCTACTTCAATAGCATTCTCTGGACATTGATCTTGGCAAGCTAAGCATTCAATGCACTCGTCTTCTGCGACAACTTTAGTTTTCCCAGCAGCGTCATCAAGCTCATATACTCCACTAGGACAAACATCAACGCACGTTCCACAACCAGTACATTTCTCAAAATCCACTTTTATTTTCGGCAAATCTCTTCACCTATTTCATCTTTCTCATACACATTATTAGAGGAGGAAATTCTAATTAATCTCCTTGCACTTCAATGGCCCCTTCTGGACATTGATCAGCACAAGCAAGACACTCTATACATTCATCCTCATTAACTCTACTTGTCTTTCCGGTGGCATCATTTAATTCAAATACTCCACTTGGACAGACATCAACGCAGGTTCCACAACCTGTACACTTTTCATCGTCAACTATTATCTTTGGCATTTTTCATCATTTCCTTCAATTTTTACTTTGAAATTTTCTAAAAAAACAATATTTTAACTGTTATTATATTTTTTTATACCAAATCGTTTTATTAGGTAAATCTTTAACTTCTAAATTTAATTTATTCAATTCGTCACGAATCTTATCTGATAAAGCATAATCTTTACTTTGCCTCGCTTCTTGTCTTATTGTCAAAATTAGATCTACTAATTTGTCTGAAATACCTTCTTTATTTTCCAAAAAGATACCAAGAATACTCCCTAATTCCCATAATAATTTATGAGCTTGTTCCATTATTTCTGGATTTACAATTTCACCCTTTTGAGTTATTTTATTTATTTCTCGTGCTAATGTCTGTAAATGAGATAGAGCAAGAGGTGTATTAAAATCATCATCCATCGCGAGGATAAATTCAGATTGGGTTTGTTGAATGAGTTTTTTCAAATCTTCCGTTAGACTTTTTGAGTAATCTTTATTATCTATAAGATGTGCATTTCTTGAAGCCTCTAAAGCTACAAAAAATTTTTCAAGGACATTTTGGGCATGATCCAAATTCTCGTCACTAAATTCCATTGGTTTTCGATAATGAGTTGAAATTAAAAAACAACGGAGATTTTCTGGAGACCTTTTTTCCAATACTTCTTGAATTGTAAAGAAGTTCTTTAATGATTTTGACATTTTTTCCTTATTAACTGTTAAAAATCCATTATGGATCCAATATCTAACAAATTTCTTACCGGTATATGCCTCAGTTTGGGCAATTTCATTCTCATGATGAGGAAACACTAAATCTTGACCACCCCCATGGATATCAAGAGTGCTTCCTAGATATTTTGTTGACATTACACTGCATTCAATATGCCAACCTGGTCTTCCAAGTCCCCAAGGTGATTCCCAAAATGGTTCATCTTCTTTTTTTCTCTTCCACAAAGCAAAATCTTTGGGATTTCGCTTATCTGGGGAATCTTCACTGTCTATTAGTTCTTCAAATGGTTTTCTTGATAATTTGCCATAATCTTGGAAGGAATCTACCGCAAAATATACATTTCCATTTGATTCATATGCAAATCCTTTTTGAATAAGAATTTTAATTGCTTCAATCATATCAGGAATGTGTTGAGTAGCTCGTGGAAAATAATCTGCTGATAATGCCCTCAATTTCTTCATATCTCTAAAATATAATTCTGTATATTTATCAGCAAGTTCATAAATCGTTAAATTTTCCTCATGAGCTCTTTTTATTATTTTATCATCAATATCTGTTAAATTTTGAATGTATGTTACATCAAAACCCCTAAATTTGAGATATCTATACATAATATCAAAAAAAACATAGGACCTAGCATGACCTATATGAGAAAAATCGTATACCGTCGGTCCACAAACATACATTTTAACTTTGCTTTTCTCTAAAGGAACAAAATCTTCTTTTTTTCCCGTTAAGTCATTAAAAAGTTTTAGCATTAAAGTTTTTCCTTAAATTATTTAAATTTTTTAATGAAAGAAATTTATATTCTTCCTTTAAATATTTTGGAGCGGACGGAGATATTTGAAATCTCGTGCATACAGCTCTGCAGGCTGTTTCCTAACCACTCGGACACGTCCGCAAGTTCGAATTATATTATTCGAATATATAACATTATTATATAATATTTATTGAAAAATTAGATAAAAATAATGGTATAATTAAAAATTTTTAAGGTTTGATATCTGTCATAAATTCTTTATTTATTATTTTTTTTCATAATTCCATTCCTAAAAACGTATATTGCCCAACCTTGTGTATCTCTACCCCAACACAGATATAACTTCTTCCATTTTTTAATTCGCGATATGATTTCTGCGAGATCTTTGTCGTCAGGATTTGATCTTACATAATCATCTACTGCCCACCATTGGAATGTCTCATAATGATCCCAATCATCATGATTGCTTACTAAAGTATAAAGACAGGTTAATCCTTCTTCCTCCCCTAACTTCATATTTTCATAATGTGAGTGGAAAGTTTCTTTCTTTATTCTCTCTGCTTTCAAATATTCTTCACTTGGCTCTTTTAACCAAAAAGGTTCTCCAATTAAAATTAGCCCATCTTGTTTTGTCCACTTTTTTAAAGCTTTTATGGTTCCCAAATAACCATTATATATCCAACTTGCACCTATACACATGGTTACATCAAAAAGTTCAGATGCTTCAGGTTTATATTTTGCACCATCCATTTCTAAAAATTTTATATTTGATTTAGGGACTCGTTTTTGTTGTTTTTCCAAACAATTTTTTACAAAAAAAGGTGATATATCAACTCCAATGCCTGATATATCATAAAGTTCTGCTAACCTGATTAGAAATTCTCCTTTTCCACAAGCTATGTCTAATACATATGCCCCTCGTTTTAATTTGAGAAAACCACAAAGCTTTTCAAACTTTTCCTTATTCATTGGATTACATAAAAAGTGATTTTTATGAGTAATTGCATAATATTTCCACATGTCCAATAAATTTCACCTAAATTAAGTAAATCATAGATTTTTTATATTTACTCATTATTAAATAATTCTGATAATAATTTTAAGTTAGAAATGAATAAATTAATTGAGAAAAATGAAAATTCCAGATCGAATAATTATTGATGTTGAGGTGTGTGCTGGCAAGCCATGCATTCGTGGCACACGTTTAACTGTTGATTTTATTTTAGAATTACTAGCTATGGGTTGGGAATATAAAAAAATCCAGGAAGAATATGATATTGAATATGAAGACATCCTTGCGGTTCTAGATTATGCACGGCAAATAATAAGTGACGAAAAAGTATACAAAATTGGTACTGAAACATAAAATCCTATTTTTATAACAGATTTATTCCTGTCATCTTGTAATTTTAGGAAATGAATCAATGAAATTATCTTTAATACTTGATGAAAACATTCCAAAGTCAACAATGGAGAGCTTAGAGAAAGTTGGTTTTCAAATTTTTTCAATTAGACAAAACAGACCTGGAATTACTGACAAAGAAATTGTAAAATTAAGTGAAAAAAAGAAACAACCAATTATTATTCTTGATAAAGATTTTGGATATTTAGTTTATAATCAGAATCTAAAGCCATATTGTGTGATGTTAATTAGAATTAAACCTCAACAACCGGACCAAATATTTGAAGCTATATCAACTGTGTTAAAGTGGATAGAAAAAGAAAATATTGATTTAAACCGAAAATTTATTGTATTTGATGGAAAATCTTTAAGAATTCGAAAAATATAACTATTAAAGTCTCATTAAAGAAATATTTGCTTAAAAAAATGGAGGACAAATAATGAAGGTTGAAGTGGAAAAAGATTCGCTCTTGAATGTCGAAGCAGAATCTTTAGTAATTAGTATATTTGAAAACATAGAAGATTCAAAACACCTTATAGATGAAATAGATAAAAAGTTGGATGGAACTATAAAGGAAAGAATAGAAATTGGTGATTTTAAAGGAAAAATTGGAGAAATATCAATCATATACACCCATAATAAGATTCCCACTAAAAGAATTTTATTGATTGGTCTTGGTAAAAAAGAAGAGTTAGATTATGAAAAAATTAGGCGAATTAATGGAATTGTAATAAAGAAAATTAGGAATTCTGAGGTTAAAAAATATAAAATCTGGTTAATGGGATCAGAAAAACCCGATCTAAAAGTTGAACAAATAGCCCAAGCAATCATAGAAGGAGCTATATTAGGAAATTATAAATTTTATAGACATAAGACAGAAAAATTAGAAGAAATTAAGTTAATTGAAGAAATAACTGTTGTTTATAATGATTTAATTGATGAAATTAAAAATGGAGTTCGAACTGGCCAAATAATTGCTGAGGCAACAAATTTTACTAAAGATCTGACTAATGAACCAGCAAATATTGCAACTCCGACTTATATTGCAGAACAAACAAAATTAATGGCAGATGAATTAGGAATTAAATGTACCATTTTTGGGGAAAAAGAAATAGAAGAAATGAAAATGGGTTCCTTCCTATCTGTCGCTAAGGGGAGTAATGAACCCTGTAAATTAGTAGTTTTAGATTATAATCCTAAACAGAATTTAGAAACCATAGTTTTAATCGGAAAAGGTATTACTTTCGATACTGGTGGCATATCCATCAAGCCAGCAATGGGTATGTGGGAAATGAAGCAAGATATGGCTGGTGCAGCAGCTGTTATTGGAACCCTAAAAGCTATTGCACAATTAAAAATTCCACTTCATATTGTGGGAATTACTCCACTTACAGAAAATACACCTGGTGGGAAAGATCCTAATTTACCAGGAGATATCGTTAAGAGCCGTAAAGGAAAGACGATTGAAATTTTACATACCGATGCTGAAGGTCGATTAATCCTTATTGATGCATTAGATTATGCCAATGAATTCAAACCCAAAATAGTTCTAGATATTGCTACTCTAACTGGTGCATGCGCTGTTGCCCTTGGAATTTACGCTTCTGGACTTTTCACTACAGATGATGATCTTGCAGAAAAATTAATTAAAGCTGGAGAAGAGACCCAAGAACGTTTATGGAGGCTTCCATTATGGGAAGATCACGAGAAAATTATGGAAAGCAAGATTGCAGATGTTAGAAATATTAATCCAAGTCGCAAAGACGGAGCTGGAGCTTCTAATGCAGCAGGATTTTTAAAACATTTCATTGGGGATTATAGATGGGCACATATTGATATAGCTGGTACCGATTTGGTATCAAAGGGGAAAGATTACACCCCTCTTGGAGCATCAGGAGTTGGTGTTCGCTTATTTGTCCAATTTATAAAAAATTGGAGTAAAAAATCTAATTAACAATATTAAAAATAATGCAAAATCGTAGGAAAAACTAATTTTATACACTTGGTTCTCAAAAGTGTAGAAAAATAACTAAATATTTTCCACACTCCTATAATCTTAAATAATTGACATAGGTGGTAAAAATGGTAAATTATCGATTCAGATTATTAGGAGTTCCCCCAGATCAAGCAGTAAAAACTGGAGATATTGATGTTAATCAAAATGTTGCAGAGGCTAAAAAGGTAATAAGAAAATTATATAAATTAAACCCTATTTTGTCGCTTCAATTCATCCATAAAGGTAAAGTTTTACCTAATAATGTTAGATTTGCTAGCTTAGGTATAATGCCACAAAAAGATGTAATAACAGTAATGGTAAGTCAAGTAGGGGGAAAAAATTAATTTCTTCTATTTTCAATTTTTATTTATCGTAACTATTAACAATATTTGAAATGATAGAAGAGATGAAATAAGAATGGACGAAAATTTAAAAGGATCAATTATGGCAGGAGTTATGGGGGCAATAATGGGTTTTATTATGAGTTTTTTTATAACCTTATTCTTAATACCACTCCCTGATACTGAAATCTCAAATGCGTTGTATAATGGAATGAGTGGCCTCATTAGTGGATTTATGGGTGGTTTCATGGGATTAATTATATATTTCAGAAGAAAAAAAGATGTGTAGAAAAGCCATGAAATTTATCCCTAATAAATAATCTTTATTCTTTATTATTTAACTAAAACAAAAAAAAAACTCATCTGATCTTATTTTTCTAAAAGATGTAGAAAAAAAAGTATAATTTGGAAGATTTAATCAATTGCCACTTTCGTTTTTGTTCTCTTTATTGGTGCATTTATTTGAAGGATACCTTTCTTGAAATTTGCTTTTATATCGTCAATATTTATCTTCACAGGTAATCTGAGTATTTTATGGAAATATTGAAAAGTTTTTTGAAAAGAATTTGTTCCCCATTTTTCAAATTTAACTTCTGATTTCATTTTTGCTTCGATTTCGATTGAATCATCAGTGGCATTTATTTCAATATTCTCTTTATCTACATTAGGTAAATCTGCTGTTAAAATAACCTCATCCTTTGTAATTCTGTAATCCATAAGCGGTTGCAGACAACAGAGTTCGTTGTCCCAACTAGGCGAGAAAGAGCTTAAACTAAACATATCTCTAAATTTACGTTCCATATTTTCAAAAAGATCATCATATAGGTCAAATATTGACTTTCTATGTCGCATAATTTTCATGTCTTTTTCATTTTCTTCGCTCATTTTTCCACCTCACCCGTACATAGCTGGTAAATCAACAGCAGTCATTCCTGGCACCTGTTTCGGCATTTCTTCTTGGGTTCGAGCCATAATATCACGTAATTTAATACGTAGTTCTTCAGCTTTATCCAATAATTCTTGAATATCTATATTAGTACCTATTATTTTATTTAGATCGGTTACAAGATTTGCTGACGCTTGAGGATCTGGATATTGAGCAAACGTTTCCACACCAAGGGCTATAATTGGCAACTCCTGCTTTACTGCTTCCCAAACTATAGCAGCGTGCATACCCGCTAGAATACCTGTATCAATAGATTTAATATCTTTTTCTTTTAGTAGCTTTTCATGATCGACGTTATTTGAATTAGCAAATGTTCCGGGAGTTTCTATATTTAAGCGATTAGGCACAGGGATCCCGTATAAACTAATAACTTTTTTAATATTTTTTTCTTTTAGCCATTTTACTAAAGCTCTTGCTAGGGGATTTATTGCATTTGTAGGAATTGGAATTTCGCTAATAATAACGGTGATCTCATCATTTGAATAAATTCTTATAGGTGATTGAAATTTTCCTCCATGCATTACAACTAAAGGTGGAAATAAATCGCTTTGTATGTGTCCTTTTTCCGACAACTTCAAAGTTTCAATTATATGCATACAACTTATAAGCCCTACTAGTCCAACGTCTGGAAATCCAATTAGAACTGACTGAGATTTAGGACTAATACCTTCAATAATTTCAACTGAATCTTCGGTCATGTTATTCCTTCCATAATTAGAGTTAGTATTTCTATTACTAAGTTATAAATTTTTTAAATAAAAATGATATCTTTTTCAAAAAATAAAATAAATTTTCCAAATTGAATAAAATTTGATTATTTTTTTGAATTTATTAATATTATTTATTAAATATCATGAAGTTAATTTCTCAATATATTGGATAGCAAAAAATTTTATTGATTTCTTATATTATATATAATTTTTCTGCATTTTAGTTTTAAGTCACACCTTGTTAGTAACCTTTATATACTATGGTTATATAAATTATCTTAATGGGTAATTTACTCACAAGTTGTGAAAAAACTAAAAAATAAATTTCAAAAAATGGAAGGATAAAAATGCTATCAAACCTGGATTTAAATGATTTCTTTAATTTTGCTGGAACAAAAAAGAAACCAAAAGTCATTGAAATAAAAGAAGAGGATTATATAAAATTAAAAGAAAAATCCGAAAAATATGATGAATTGCTTACCGAATATAAGAACCTAGAAAGAAAACTTGAAGCATTTGAGAATGATCAAGAGAAATTAAAAGAAAAAACTGAACTATCAGAGAAATATTTTAATGCATTAGTAAGATTACAAGCCGAATTTGATAATTATCAGAAAATATCTGAAAGAGAAAACCAAAAATTCAAAAAATTCGCATTAAAAAACATACTGATTGAACTATTAAAACTACATGACGATTTACAAAGAGCTATAAATTCAGCACAGGGAAAAAAAGACTTTAAATCTATACATCAAGGCCTTCAAATGATTCTTAATAATTTAAAAAAATTGCTAGAAAATGAAGGAGTAAAGCCTATAGAAGCTGAAGGCGAAATTTTTGATCCATCTAAACATCATGTTTGTATGGTAGAATCAATTAAAGACAACGTTGAGATACCTGAAGATACTGTTTTGGAAGAAATTGAAAAAGGTTATTATTATAAAGATGCAGTATTGAGACCTTCTATGGTTAAAATCGCAAAATTTGTGAGTAATTAAATCAAACTAATCAAATAAAGTGAAATTATAAAAAATTAAATAAGGATGTGAAAATAAATGGGTAAAGTTATAGGAATTGATTTAGGAACTTCTAACTCAGCCGCAGCTGTTGTGATTGGAGGAAAACCTACCATAATTCCAGCCGCTGAGGGTGTTACTTTAGGAGGCAAAGCATTTCCGTCAGTAATTGCATTTACAAAAGATGGACAAAGATTAGTCGGTGAACCTGCCAGAAGACAAGCGATTTCAAATCCTGATAGGACAATTACCGCTATAAAGAGAAAAATGGGAACATCATACAAAGTAACTATTGATGGTAAATCATATAGCCCACAAGAAATTTCCGCTATGTTACTTCGAAAAATCAAAGATGATGCAAGTGCATTTTTGGGAGAAGAAGTTACAGATGTAATAATTACAGTCCCCGCTTATTTTAATGATAATCAAAGACAAGCAACTAAAGATGCGGGTAAAATTGCAGGGCTTAATGTAAAAAGATTGATTAATGAACCTACAGCAGCAGCATTTGCTTATGGACTGGATAAAGGCAATATAAATTTGAAGATTGTAGTTTTAGATCTTGGTGGCGGAACTTTCGATGTGACCATAATGGATATGGGAGAAGGTGTTTTCCAAGTTGCTTCTACTTCAGGAGATACTGCACTAGGCGGAACAGATATGGATAAACTACTTGTTGAATATATAGTCAAAGATTTTCAAAGAGAACAAGGAATTGATTTACGAAACGATTCTATGGCAATGCAGAGGGTTCGAGAAGCTGCAGAAAAAGCAAAAATTGAACTTTCAACTTCATTACAAACTGATATAAATCTTCCATATGTTACTGCGGATAATAATGGACCGAAACACATGAATTTGACTCTAACAAGAGCTAAACTCGAAGAAATTATTGAACCTGTTTTAAGCAGACTAGATGCGCCAATAAGAAAAGCATTAAAGGATGCAGATCTAAATCCTGACAAAATTGATAAAATTCTACTTGTTGGCGGACCTACTAGAATGCCAATTGTGAGAAAGAAATTTGCAGATATATTAGGAAAAGAGCCAGAACGAGGAATAGATCCTATGGAAGCAGTGGCTATCGGTGCATCAATACAAGGAGGAGTTCTCACAGGTGAAGTTGATAAAATGGTTTTATTAGATATTACTCCCTTAACTTTAGGGGTAGAAACCTTAGGTGGTGTCCGAACTCCATTAATTGATAGAGGTACTACAATTCCAACAGAAAAAAGTGAGATTTTTACGACCGCAGCAGATAATCAGCCAGCAGTAGAAATTAACGTTTTGCAAGGAGAACGTCATATGGCAAGAGATAATATATCCTTAGGCAAATTCCACCTGGTTGGAATACCGCCTGCACCAAGAGGTGTTCCTCAAATTGAGGTCAAATTTGAAATCGATGTAAACGGAATTCTAAATGTGTCGGCAAAGGACCTAGCAACTGGAAAAGCAAATGCTATTACAATTACGGCATCTACAAAAATGGCAGATGAGGAAATAAAAAAGAAAATTCATGAAGCGGAACAATACGCAGAAGAAGATAGAAGACAAAAAGAACTTATTGAAGCTAAAAATCATGCAGAATCGCTAATTTATCAAGTAGAGAAAATATTAAGAGAAAATGAAGCAAAAGTTGGAGATTTAAAGCCACAGATTGAGCAAAAAATACTATCATTAAAAGGTGCAATCGAGAGTAACGATTTACAAAGGATCAAATCAGGAATGGAAGATTTGCAAAGATCTATGCACGAAGTTTCAGCGAGAATGTATGGACAACAAACCGGTCCACAACCAGGGTATGAGCAAACTTACACTCCCCCACACGAGACAGAAGAAGAACAATATAGAAAAGCCTCCGCACAAGACGATGTAGTTGATGCTGATTTCGAAGTAGCGTAATAATTCCACATACATCTTTTATTTTTTTCAAACTATAAAAAATCGTCAGACTTTCATTCAAAAAATATTTTTAAATAAAGATTAAACATGGGGTCGTAGTCCTAAGTGGTTATAGACACCGACGTTGACACGTTCGGAGATGCGGGTTCGATTCCTGCCGATCCCCCCAAATTAAAAAGATATTAATGAGTAAATGTTAAAATAAAATAAATTTATGATTATTAATTAGGTGTGTATATGGATACTAGACTTAAAGAAGAGATTCAAATTGCTGAAGCTATTATTCGTAAAGCTAATCAAATATTAAAGGAAAAAGAATCAGCAGTTGGGGATCTTAAACCGGTTATTGAAAAGAAAATAAAAACCTTAAAAGATGCTATTAATAATAGAGATATTAATTTAATTCAAAACACTATGGATGAACTACAAGTTCCTATTAGTGAACTTTCATCTAGAATTTATGAACCCACACAAAAAAAAGAAGATCCTCTAGAATGTGATACTTGCCAAGTTAGTTTCAAGCTACCACCAGGGTTAGCTCCAAAAACCACTAAAAAGAAAAAAGACAAAGATAAAGAAGAGATGGATGCAGATTTAGAAATAAATTAATGATATGAAAAAAAACTCCTTCAAATTTCCCCTACAGTTATTCTAAAAGAATAATAGGGAAGGATATTTACGAAGGTTTTAAGAGGTAAATAAATTGGTTAAAGATTATTATAAAATACTAGGCATTGATAAAAATGCGTCAAAAGAAGAAATTAAACGTGCATTTCGCAAAATGGCACGAAAATATCATCCAGATGTGAATCCAGGTGATAAAAGTGCTGAAGAAAAATTTAAAGAAGTAAATGCAGCTTACATGTTATTAACAGATGATAAAAAACGAGAAATGTACGATAAATTTGGGGTTGTAGAGGGTGATCCTTCAAGTTATCAGCAAGGGCCTGGCCCTGGAGGTGGCTTTCGAAGAGGACCGGGCGGGTCTTACACTTATACCGGTGGACCTGGTGGTATTAATCTTGAAGATCTATTTAGAAATATAGGAGGACAATCGGGACGTAGATCTAGTGGAGGCTCTCCATTTGAGGATTTTGACGTCTTTAGTGATCTAGGCGATATTTTTAATGTGTTTAGAGGGCAACAAAGAGGTCCTGGACGCACAGGGGCGAGAATGCCCCAATCTGGAGAAGATTTACGTTATGACATGGAAATAGATTTTCAAGAAGCATACTTCGGTGCCGAAAAAACAATTAGATTTAAGAAACCGGATACAAATAAAGAAAAAACTATTAAGGTTAAAATTCCAAGAGGTATACATCCAAATCAAAAATTAAGAATAACTAATGAAGGTATGCCTGGTAAAAGGGGAGGTCCTGCTGGGGATTTATATATTTCTGTAAATATTAAACCACATCCTTATTTTAAAAGAAAGGGTGATGATTTATATTATGAAACAGAAATTCCATTTACTCTAGCTGCGTTAGGAGGAAAAATTTCAGTTCCCAGCATGGAAGGAAATTTAAGCTTGAAAGTTCCTCCAGGAACACAAGATTTAACAACATTTAGATTAAAAAATCAAGGTTTTTATGGAATAGGTTCAGAAAATAGAGGTAATTTATTAATTAAAGTTAAAATTAAAGTCCCCAAAGATCTGAATCCAAAACAGAAAAGATTAATAGAAGATTTACAAGCTTTAGGTTTATAATTGAAAAGGATGATAATTTTTATTCATATTTATTAAAGAGGAGTGAAAATAAATGTTAAGTTTTGATAAATTCACTGTTAAAGTTCAAGAAGCATTTTTAAGTGCTCGTTCGATTGCACAACAATCTAATCACCAAGCCATAACTCCAGAACACTTTTTATTTGCCCTTCTACAACAAACTGAAGGGATTGCAATTCCTATTCTTCAAAAAATTGGAATTAATCCCCAAAATTTAATTAATGATTTAAATCAAGAAATTGGTAAAATTCCAAAAGTAACAGGTTCTGGAGCAACAGAAGTTTTTATTTCACCCGAATTAAAAAATATTCTAGAAAATGCTTGGAAAGAAGCAGAAACTTTTCACGATCAATATCTATCAGTTGAACACATATTAATTGCCTTATCCGAATATCCTAATTCACAGGCAAGTAGGTTATTGAAAAAATATGGGATAGATAAGGATAAAATTCTATTAGCTCTAAAAGATATTCGAGGTGCTCACACTATTACTGATCAAGATCCAGAAGGAAAATATCAAGCTTTACAAAAATATGCTCGAAATCTTACTGATTTAGCGAGAAGAGGAAAATTAGATCCTGTAATTGGACGTGATGATGAAATAAGACGGATTATGCATATTCTTTCTCGTCGTACAAAAAATAATCCCGTTTTAATAGGAGAAGCTGGGGTAGGAAAAACTGCAATAGTTGAAGGTCTTGCTAGAAGAATTGCCAATGGAGATGTTCCTGATTCACTTAAGAATAAGGAAGTAATATCTTTAGATCTTGGGGCATTAGTTGCAGGGACAAAATATAGAGGAGAATTTGAAGATCGATTAAAAGCTGTGTTGAAAGAAATCAACGCAGGTGCTGGAAAGTTTGTCCTATTCATAGATGAACTTCATACACTTGTAGGTGCCGGAGCTGCTGAAGGCGCAATTGACGCATCAAATATGTTGAAACCAGCACTTGCAAGGGGTGAATTAAGATGTGTAGGTGCCACTACTATTAATGAATATCGAAAATATATTGAAAAAGATGCAGCTTTGACAAGAAGATTTCAAACTGTTCAAGTTTCAGAACCTAGTGTTGAAGATACTATCGCGATCTTAAGAGGTCTAAAAGAAAAATATGAAATTCATCACGGTATTAGAATTTCTGATGCTGCTATAATTGCAGCGGCAACACTTTCTCATCGCTATATCACTGATAGATTTCTCCCAGATAAAGCTATAGACCTTATCGATGAAGCCGCATCTCGTCTAAGAATTGAAATTGATAGTATGCCTACTGAAATAGATGAAATTGAACGAAAAATTATCCATTATGAGATTCAAAAAGAAGCTTTGAAGAAGGAAATTGAAGATAAAACTTGTGCAGAAAAAATCCAGAAAATTGACAAAGAATTAGCTGAACTAAGACAAAAAAGTGATACCTTAAAAGCTCAATGGCAAAATGAGAAAAAAATAATTTCAAAAATTTCAGAAATAAAAGAAAAACTTGAGAATTCTCGTTATGAAGCTGAAAAAGCTGAGAGAATGGGTGAATTAGGAAGAGCTGCTGAATTAAAATATGGGGTTATTACAAATCTAGAGAAAGAGCTTGAAGAAAATAATCAAAAATTAGAAGAAATTCAAAAAAATAAAACCATGTTAAAGCAAGAAGTTGACGCTGAAGATATTGCCAAGATAGTATCTCAATGGACTGGAGTCCCTGTTTCCCGGATGATGGAGGGAGAACGCCAAAAATTATTACAAATGGAAGATCGATTAAAACAAAGGGTTGTTGGTCAGGATCATGCATTGGAAAAGGTTTCAAATGCAATAAGACGTGGTAGAGCAGGAATCCAAGACCCAAATAGACCAATTGGAATATTTATATTTCTCGGACCAACAGGAGTAGGAAAAACCGAGACTGCAAAAGCATTAGCCGAATTCCTATTTGACGATGAAGCTGCTATGGTACGTATAGATATGTCTGAATTTATGGAGAAACATAGCGTTGCAAGATTAATTGGGGCCCCTCCAGGATATGTTGGCTATGATGAAGGTGGTTATTTAACAGAAGCTGTTAGAAGAAGGCCTTATTCTGTAATTCTTTTTGATGAAATTGAAAAGGCGCACCCTGAAGTGTTTAATATATTACTCCAAATTATGGATGATGGACGACTTACTGATGGACATGGGAGGACTATAGATTTTAAAAACACCGTCATAATAATGACCTCAAATATCGGCACAGAATTATTTACTCAAGAAAAAACCGAAAAACTAAGTGAACGAGATGCTGAGATACGCAATGAAATGAAAAAATATTTCAAACCTGAATTTTTAAATCGAATTGATGACATAATTACATTTAACTTCTTAGATCAATCATTAATAAAACAAATCGTGGACATTCAGATAAAAAAATTAAATAAAATACTATATGAACAAAAAATTCAAATTGAATTAACTGATAAAGCTAAAGAATTTTTAGCTTGGCAAGGATATGAACCAGATTTTGGAGCTAGACCTCTTAAAAGGGCAATCCAAAAATATATTCAAAACCCCTTATCCTTAAAATTACTAGATGGCGAATTCTTGGAAGGAGATATAATCAAAGTGGACTGGAAAAAAGATGAAATTTTGGACTTTGAGAAAACTGGAGAGCTGGAATAATTTAGTGGAATTAAAAAATTAAATAAAATTATGTTAAAACATAATTAAAGATGGAATTAAAGTATAAAAATCTTCAATATATTGTATTTATGTCATATAACTTATTTTTCAATTTTTTTACTATAAAAAATTACTTTAAACTAAAAAAAAATCTAAACAGTATGAAAATATGTTATTATATGCACAAATCTGTTAAATTATTTTATCAAAATTTAATGCGCCATTACAAAAACTTAAATATAACGCCGTCATATATACAAATAACGATGTAATTTTTTGCTGTATCAGATAAATTTTTAAATACTAAAGTATTAATAATAAATTGAGATATTATAATATTAAAATATAATAATAAACAAATATAACAGTGTGATTTATTTGGCAACAGATGCCGTAAAAACAAAAGTTGTAAAAGATAAAAGAGATAAGGTAATATGCCCTGAATGTTTCAATGAAACAAATATAATTTCCGATTTCAGTACGGGCGATCAAATATGTGGGGAGTGTGGATTAGTTATTTCTGAAAAAATTATTGACCAAGGACCTGAATGGCGTGCCTTTAATGTAGCAGAACGAGATAAAAGAGCACGTACTGGAAGTCCTATTAGTATGACGGTCTTCGATAAAGGACTATCAACGATGATAGATTCTCACGATAAAGATTATTATGGCAATAAAATCAAACCCAAAAAGCGAGCACAAATATATCGCATGCGTAAATGGGATAATAGAACTAGAATACACGATGCAATAGCCAAAAACCTATCTAAAGCTATGTCGGAACTAGATAGATTATCTTCTCAACTTGAAATCCCAAAAGATATTAAACAAGAAGCTGCATTCCTATATCGAAAGGCTCTCGATAGTGGAAAAATAAAAGGAAGAAATATAGCAGGAATGATGACAGCTGCCTTATATGCTGCTTGTCGTCTGCGTAATATGCCTCGTACTTTTGATGATTTTCAAAGATTTTCAAAACTAAGTAAAAAATCATTAAGAAAATTTTATAGAATTTTTGTAGAGACTATGAGCATTAAAGTCCCCCTTGCTGACCCTAAGAGTTACATTCCAAGATTTTGTGCGGCTTTAAAACTATCTATCCATGTTCAAAACAAGGTATATGAGATATTGAGTGATATTAAAGGGAAAAATATAAGTTCGGGAAGAGATCCCACAAAACTTGCCGCAGCAGCCATATATATTGCAGGAATTTTAGAGGGCGAAAAACGCACACAGAAAGAAATTGCCCAAGTGGCAAATATTTCTGAAGTTACTTTAAGAAACAGATATAAAGAAATCGCAAAGATTTTGAAAATAAGGCTGGAATTTTAATCATTTTTTATTTGTGGGATCTCCACTTTTCTTTTTTTTTCAAAATAAGATAATATATGTTTTTAAAATATGAGATAATTATTTTTCTGAGGATTTTTTACTCATTTGGACCATATCTTCAATCTCATCACATGTAGGTTTATCAGGACAAGTATCACACTCCCATTCATTGTCACAGTCACTACGAATCTTTTCTAATCTCTCTTTCATTACTTTTTGAAATAATTTTGAATATTTACCACGAACTTTTTTTGCTATTTGCTCAAGGTCTTGAACATCTTCTCGACTTGAAGTTACAAAAATAGTTTCTATTTTTTCTATTAAAGGGAATTTTGTCTTGAAAATATGCATGTATGCTCTACCAATATTTTCAAATGAAATTCCTTTTTGTACTACATTCTTACTAATTCTACACCACAATTTCTGGGGAACCGTCCGTATCATAAATCCTTCTATTTGATCCCCAACAAATTGTGCTCGTTCGAGTGATTTGTATTGATCATCGGTGATGTGTGCTCCCCCAATTAATAATACTTGACCAAAATCAAGAGCTTGCCCATTAGCTTCTGGAATGTCTGGACCAATTAAAGTAATTTTCCCATCATCCATTAAATGAGGAAAATTAATAATAACAATAAAAGCACATGATGCAGTTTGTGGAGAACCTAATTCTACATAAGTGTCTTCTTTTAATAAGATATTTTCTCCCGCTCCAGGTCCCACTTTAAAAGGCAACCCCTCTAATAAATTATTAGGATCACATTTAAATTCCCTAAAAGCGTCTTTTTTATTTTCTCTTTCCGCTAAATAATTTCTAATATCGTCCAAAAACATATTATTCAATTCAGGATTTTCTTAAGAAATATTTCTATAATTTTCTAATATAAAAAGAATAAAAAGAAAAATATAACTTATCCATATCTATAATAAAAATAAGATTAAACCTTTACTTTTCATATAACCCCTCTATTCAAAATCAATCACCTTTTCTTCAATTCCATGTCTTATAGCCATAAAAGGATATTCAATAGGATCGATTTCAATAATTCCCATTCTCATTATAAAGAAGTAAGTAAAGATAAAAAACATTAAGCTTCCAATTCCTCCAATTATTAATAAAGCTCGGTTTTTAGGATAATCAATTATTTTGCTCATAATAACTCACCTATAAGCATTTTTGGTTCTTTATAAATTATCATTCAATTTCTAATCCTCCTCCTTAAAGAGATCAGGATCAAGTTCACGCTCACCAATTTTTTCCCAATAACTTTTTTCTTTAGCTTTTTCTGATTTTTTTTCTTTTACTTTCTCTAATGGTTTTTTTTCAATTTCTATGGGTTCTTCCTTTTTGTTCTCCTTTTTTTGTGCTTTTATTTCATCTGTTTTTTTTAATTCTCTATCTTTTTGTACCTTTTTATCTGTTTTTTGGTTATAAGTTACAGTTTTAGATGTGGATCCAATAAAAAAAGTTATACCTATTAGGATACAGGAATAAATCAGCAATCCAAATGAAAACACCCAAAAATTAAAAAGACCTATCCCAAAAAAAAATCCTCTTCGAAAATAATATATAATAAAAATCGATAAGAAGAAGCCAATTATTGTAATAATGCTTGTGATTATATTAACTATTCCAGTAATAGCGGTAAAAGTCGGAAATCTTGTATCCTTTTTTATTTTTAATAATCCTATACTTATTAGAATAAAAAATGTATAAAGGAAAGGAAATCCAAAGTAAATTAGATAAATAATTAAACTGAAATGATAATTAAATCCAATATTCATTGTAAAAAATATTCCTAAAGTAATGCTTGAAATTAGAGAAAAAATAAAAGCAGTTTTTGCTAACTTACTTTCATATTGTTTATGATAGCCTAGAATTGCAACACCCATTAAAACTTCTCCTACGATAAGAAGAATAGAAAATATAAACGTCCAAAATTTAAATGTATAAAAATCATAAATTCTATTACTTACAACAATTATAGGAAAAGGTATAGGAAAAGGAGAAGGTTGGTTACCAATAATTGTTATTCTAATAATAAAGAAGAACGTAAAGAAAAAAAACATTATACTTCCAATTCCCCCAATTAATAATAAACTTCTATTTTTAGTATGATAAATTATCTTTTTTGGTTTTTTACCAATTACTCCACTCCATAAATACATTTTACTACTGAAAATAACACTAAGAACTGCTGAAATTATGTTTAGGAAGGAGAAAATTAACATCCAAATTGGCATTTTTGGATAATTATAAAAAAGGAGAAATGAGAAAATTGGAACGTGTTCTGCTTCAGAATAAACAGGCAAATAAAGAATAACGAGACCAAAATTTAAATCATATCGGAATGTTGAAGCACCCCAGAAGAAAAATATTAAAATCGAATTTACGAGAATAAAAATCCAGGTAAATAATCCCAGAGAAGAAAATTTTCTTGGAATTTTAGTTTTATTAAGTGTAGCAGTAATATATCCAATATGTAGACAAAAACTAATTATGTTAAGAGTCAAAAATATACTTAAGATTGGGATTTCATTTGGTAGTGCTATCTCATGTACTGATATCAATACAATCAATTGTAATATTTGCGAAACAATTAGAATAGTAATAATTCTATTAAAAATTTGTGTAAGTTCATCTTTACTCCTCAATTTAATACCCTCATTCAAAATGAAATTGAAGCTGTTTAAATTTGGAATCCTATATATTAGTTTTAAATGATATTTACTAAATTTTCAACTTATCCTCTAAATTTCCTTTAAGTAATGTGCTTTTACATTTAAGCTAACTTGTTATTAAATTTTGTGAAGTAAAAGGAAGTAACTATTTTTTAATATCCTTATTATCCAATTTTAAAAACTTGTCATATATTCCAATCCTCTTAATTGTTTTAATTTACTATTTAATTTCTCTCCTTGAAGGATTCAAAACACCAAAAACTATTTTAATTAGTTTAGTTCTTAAAATTAACTGGATAAGGTTAAAAAATTGTCAAGTAGAGAAAGGTTTATCACCGAATATTGTCCTCATTGCGGGTTAAGTTTAATATCAGATAAATTAACAAAGAATTGTCCAAATTGTGGATATCAGGTTACTATCACGAATAAAGACCTAAAGAACATGATGCCACCAGAAGGAAAAGCGTTGGTCTACATAATACGTCCACAAATTCAAGGCTCATTAGTTGTATTTAAAAATTATATTAATGAACGTTATATTGGAGCCACAAAGGGTAGAAAATTTCTTTATGAAATATTAGAGCCAGGAATGTATACTATTACTTCAAAGGCAGAAAAATATAACTCTCTCGAACTAGAAGCCGAACCTAATAAAATTTATTTTATAAAACAAAACTTGAAAATGGGAATCTGGATGATGAGAGTTCAATTAGAATTGATAAATGAGGTAAAAGGTCGCAAATTATTGAAAAAATGCAAATTATTCACAAAATATTAAATATTAAAAATTTTACATTCAATTCTCAACCTCAAGGGTTATTAAAATATAAAGAATAAAAAGAAAAATATAACTTATTTTTCAAATAATTAAAGAATAGAAATTAAATATTATTGAAAAAATAAAAATAAGAATGAAAAGAAGAATTTCGAAATCTATGAGATGATTATATGACTCGATACGAAGCATTTTTATGCAATGACTGTGGTTGGGGCAGTAAGAAAGATAACTGCGTCAAATGTGGTAAATGGATAGGATCCTCTGGCGTCCCCGCTATATTGTGCGACGATTGTGGGTGGGGCTCTAAAAAAGACGACTGTGTGAAATGTGGAAAGTGGATGGGTTCAACCAAAATCCCAGCAATGCTATGCAATGATTGTGGATGGGGCTCAAAAAAAGATAATTGTGCAAAATGTGGTAGATGGGCTCCCTAATACTCGTATACATTATATCTTATAATTTTTTCATTTTTCATTATTTAAGTTTTTAAAATTTGAATATAATTAGGTACTTAGATGAAGCTTAATAAATTACAAATATCCATCATTGCTTGTGGTTGGTTTTATTCAGCATATTTTGCAATCTGGGCTTTTATTGTGTATTCCACAAGCAATCCCTATAATGCTTATGGATATGGGCTGGCAGGAACATTTATTGGTGGAATTACGAAGGCATTGACTTTCTTCTTCGTTAATGGATTAATAATTCTTGTTAGTTCTATTCTAATTATCCTTGATAATCGTCAAAGACAAGATGAAATAGATCGGGCTCTTCAAAAAACTGATTATATACGGATAATTCTTTTAATAGTTGCATTCTTTTTTGCCCTTCCTTGGTTATTTGCGATTCATGGAATATTTATTTCAGACATCCCTATATTAAATTTAATATTTTTAGGAAGGCAACCGGGAATTCTCGGCACAAACTTTTTTGATTATATTTATCCTTCCGTACACCTCGGATTGCATCATGGTACAGATGGTTATTTACATATTTCTTATGCCATCCTTCTTTCAATCCTAATTTTCAAAATGAAAAATCCAATAATTCGTAATGTCTCAATTTTTGGAATGGGTTTTCTAGCATCTTACGGTCTTATTGCATATTTGGAGGATATTTTTCATGAACAAATTCTAAAACGAGGTTTTCTTCCTCCTATTTGGCATTTAATAAAATTATTTTATGATTATGGCATATTCTTTGGACTAATATTCGGATTAATAATTTTAATTTTTGGAGTGTATTATTTTCACGAAAAAGAATAAGAGCTATTATCATCTAGTATCGAAAATAAATACAAGAATGGAGCAAATCCCAAACCCTAAAAATATAAGCCCCTCATTAAGAAAATAGCCAAAACTAGGTACAATTAATAAAAGAATGAGTAAGAATCCACCTAAACCAGTAAAAGAGATACCTAGGATTAGGAAAAAATATTTTTCTAAAGTCGATTTCCTTCTGACTGACACTATTTTCTACCATAATATATTTTTGAATTATTTATCGAATTATTTAACGGGCACAAACCGCTGGTCAATTATTTCTTCAAAGATTTATAAAAATAATTTCATCCCAAATAATTCTATTATTCTTAAATTTAGCTTGGTTTATTTTTAAGATAAACATTTTCGAATATTTGTTTAAAAGTTTCAATTGGTTGACAGCCTGCAAATAATGCTTTTTTTATATTACCTGCTATAAAGGCGGGAACTGCAGAAATTCCATAAGAAAAAGCCTCTTGTTTCGATTGTTCAACAATAGGAGTAAATAATCCCGTATTTAATTCTTCCTCAAGTTCTTCGATATTTAAACCCGTTTCAGCAGCTACGTTTAAAATAACTTTTAGTTTTTCTATGTCTTTCATATCTAAGAAGTAGGCTTTATACATCAAATCCTGAAACATCTCATATTTTTCAGGTTGTAATCTAGCAAATTCAGCTGCTTCAAGTGCTAATCTTGATTTGGATAATGCATTTGGAAGCTTGATTGAGATATTATTAGTATTTGCAATTTTTTCAATTCGTTTCCAAAAAGATTTAATATAATCATTTACATCAATCGGCAAAAAGGACATTGCCAAATCTGCTTCAAGCCCCTTTGGATGAAGTTCATATGGTTTCCACGTAATTAACAATTTATATTCTCCTTCTGCATCAATCTTTTTAAGAATCTCCTTAGCTAAATAACACCATGGTCAAATAAAATCAAACCAAGCAATAATATTAATTTCTTTCAATATATCACTCCGATATTTTATTAATTAGACTAAATATTTCTTTTAATTTATTCACTATTTTAAAGTTAAAAACATAATATAAAAAATATATTTTAATTTGTTCAATTTAAGTTCAATCTTTGTATATTATTTTATTCTTTATTAAAATTCTTAATAATTAATTTAAATTCGTTACACTCCCGAAATGTCCATCAATTCGAAATTTTGTCGACATTTTCTTTGTCAAAAAGACTTATAAGACAAAAGAAATAATATATCTCAAACAATTTCAATTTTTAACACCGGGATACTAAAGGAAGTTTTAGAACGAATCACGAGGAAAATAATGGCTCAGTTCCCGATTGGGTAAAAAACCTTTTTAAGGATATTTCTCCAGAGTCATCAAAAGGCGAAATTCAAGAAGCTCATGATTGGGCAAAGGAAATTATTCGGACCACTGAACAGAAAAAATCCCGAGACCCATATTGGATAGAATACCCTCTAATACAACGAGAGGCAAAATTATTAGAAGGTGAACATCTTAAAATTTATGGGTATATTCGTTCCAATCCCACTTATGATTTAAATAATCTCTTTTTAAGAAGTGGTTGTGAAGAAAATAAATTCTTTAAAATAGTTAATGATTTAATTAACTACAATTATTTGAGAATATTTTTTGTTTATTACTCCCTTGATTATACAAATCGACAATCTGCTTCTCCATTTTTAAGAATGAAAAAAAAAGCAGTAACATAATGGATTCAAATTAGTATTAGAATATGGGAGGAAGAAATTTTTGACAGATATGTCCAATAAATCTAAATTAGATGATATAAGAAAACTTATTGAGCTTATGGGCGCAAAAAATATCGCACGGCAATCGTTCGATTTTATTTTACAATCTTATAAGGAACAAGACCCTGAGATATATGAAATTTTAGAAAAAAGAATTAATTTAGAAGAATTGATTGTTGAAATTTTGACTAATGTATATAATAAATATTTCACTGAAGCTGAAATTGAAGAATTGATACGTTTTTATGAAAGTTCGCTTGGAAAAAAATTATTGAGCTTAAGCCCTAAAATGTTTCAGGAAGCTGCGCAAATGGCTCAAGAACATGTTCAGAAAAAATTAGAAGAATATACGGATTATTTCTCTTAATAAAAATCTTTAATTTTTTTAGATAGTTTATCAATTTCCTTTTGTAGGTGTTCATAATCTTCCAATTTTAAACCTTTCATTTTGCTTTTCGCTTCTAATATTCCTAATTTCTGAATTAGTCTATTTAATTCTTCTTTTCTTTTTTCTTCAGTTTGTTTTAAAAAATTAACTATAAAATATGCTCCACTTTGATAGAGTTCCTTGTCCTCTTTTGATAAAAGCTCTGGACTAAGTTTAAAGTTCAATAAATTTTCTAATTTACCTAGTCCCTCAATTTTTTTTATTTTATTATTTGCCAGATATAAATCCTTTAAATTCTTCAGATTTTCTAATCCCTCAATATTCATAATCTGATTATTACTAATTCCAAGACTAGTTAAGTTTCTTAGGTTTGTTAATCCTTCAATTTTTTTAATCTGATTATTATTTAACCATAATTCATTTAAATTCGGGAGAGTATAAAGGCCCTCTATTTTTTGAATTTTATTGAAATCAGCACTTAATAATTCTAAATTCTTAAGATTACTTAGACCTTCTATTTTTGTGATATCATTATTGTATATAAATAACTTTTTTAGATTGATGAGATAATCTAATCCTTCAATTTTTTTTATTTTATTATGGTGAATACTCAGTTCTTCCAAGTTTTTGAGATTATCCAATCCCTCAATTTTTTGAATATTGTTATTACCAATCCAAAGAATTATTAAATCTGAAAGGTTTTCAAGGCCTTCTATTCGTTCTATTTGATTATTATATAAGCTCAATTTTACTAATTGTTTTAGGTTATCAAGCCCCTCAATTTTGGTAATTTTATTTGTAGATATATGTAAACATTCTAGTTGGGACAGATTTTCTAATCTCTCTATTTTTATAATTTGATTCGAATTAAGATTTAATTCCCTTAAATGTGTTAAACTCTCAATATTTTTAGGAATTTCTGTCAAATCACTATGAAATAAACTAAACTTTACTACATATCCATTTTTATCAATATCAAGTTGATAGGAAGCTAATTTATATTTATCATTCAATTTCGAAATTACTTCTCTTTCTTGCGTATCCTTAATTTCTTGGATTGCTTTCATTGAAAATCCCTATTAGTAATATGCCTTTAAACTCAAATAATTCTTAGTATTATGAATTATCTTAATAATTTATACGATAAAATAATTTAGGATATAATTAAAAGTAGTTTTTTAAATTGTTTAGTTAAAATTGGAAGTAATATTTAAAAATCCCATTTCTTTAATTTTCTTTTCTTGGGTTTCGCTGTTTTCTTTAATAATTCATCCTTAGCAATCAATGCTGCACCTAATGCACCAATTATCTGAGGATCTATGGGGACTTGTAAAAGTTTCATTCCTAATTTTTCTTCAAGAGCTTTTTTCACACCGATATTTTTAGCTACGCCACCTGTTATAGTCAGATCAGGTTCTAATCCAACCCTATTAATTAATGACATTGTCCGGCTAGCTATTGATTGATGCAGTCCTGCAACTATATCTACGACTCTTTTGCCTTCTGCAACTAAACTGACTACTTCTGATTCTGCAAAAACACTACATTGTGAAGTTATCAGTGCTGGGCGTTTAGATTTTAAAGATAATGGTCCTAATTCATCAAGAGTAGTCTCAAGAGCTTTTGCCATAACTTCTAAAAATCTACCTGTACCAGCAGCGCATTTATCATTCATTGCAAAATCTACTAATTTTCCAGTTTTATCAATTTTAATGACTTTGCAATCTTGACCCCCAATATCCACTATTGTGCGTACAGAAGGAAGAAAATGATGCGCTCCTCGCCCATGACAAGTGATTTCTGAAATATTTTGATTCGCAAAGGGAACACGGACACGCCCGTAACCTGTGCCCACAATAAATTCAATATCATCTCGAGTTAAGCCGGTTTCTTGAAGTACTTCATCCATTGCATCATTTGAAGTCTTAGATGGGAGGATTCTTGTAGGTACTACTGAACTTGCTAATATAACCGGTTCATCGGAATTATCTTCACCATTAAATTTAAGAAGAACTGCCTTTCCGGTTAGAGAACCGACATCAATTCCAGCAACAATCAAATGCGCAACCTCGAAATTTTAAAAAAGTAATAGACAAATTAAGCTTCAAGTAATTCTAAGTAATTAATTTTTTAAAAGTAATTATAATAGGTTTGATAATTAGTTAAGATTTCAATTAGAAATGTATTAGAATTACAAAAGTTTATAATTATTTTATCGATAAAATTAATTAATGAATCGAAATTGTTTTTGAGGATTATTTAATTGGTGAAAAACAATTTAAATAAAAGGGTAATTGCCGTTGTGGGTAAGGGTGGGACTGGAAAGACTATAACTACTGCATTAATGGCTAAAATCATAGCTAGAAGTAAAAAATATAAGTTATTCCTGATTGATGCAGATCCAGCAATGGCACATCTAGCAAGGGTTTTAGGTTTAGATGTTTCCAAAACTTTAGAAGACATTCGTGATGAAATAATAGAAGTTGCAGGTAGAAAGATAACAGAAGAAAAAGAAGAAATGGTTAGAACTTTGGATTACAAAGTATTTGATGCGTTAGTAGAGGGAAAAGAATTCTCGTTATTAGCAATGGGTAGACCTGAAGGACCTGGCTGTTTTTGTCCTGCTAATGTCTTATTAAGGAAAAGTATTGAGGTTTTATCCAAATACTTTGATATTATGTTAATCGACTGTGAAGCAGGTTTAGAGCATATTAATAGAAAAGTGATACGAAATATTGATACCTTAATTATGGTTTCAGACTCTACTATTAGGGGAGTACAGACTGCAGAAGCTATAAATAAAGTCTCTGAGAAATTTACTAAAAGTAAAAATACAGGACTTGTAATTAATAGGGTAAAAAATTCAGCAGAAACAATTCAAAAATATGCAGAAAAAGTGGGTTTAAAGATATTAGGATTAATACCTGAAGATCCTTACATTACTGAATTAGATAATTCTGGTGGAACTTTAAAAGATCTCCCTGAAGATAGCCCTACTATAAGGGCTGTTGAAAAAATAATAAAAAATATTGGTATCGAACTTTAAATTAATTTTAAAGCTTCTTTTTGTTTTGAAATTAAGATTTTAATACCTTTTTCTGCTACATTTAATACTTCATCTAAGAGTTCTCTAGAGAAAGGCTCAATTTCAGCAGTTGCTTGAATCTCAACAAATTTTCCTGATTCAGTCATAATACAATTAAAATCAACATTAACCATGGAATCTTCCTGGTAATTCAAATCTAATAAAATTTGACTATCTGTAATTCCCGCGCTTATGGCTGCTATAAATTCTATAATTGGATTCTCTGAAATTATATTATTCTCTAATAAATGATTCACTGCATCATAAAGCGCAATAAAAGCTCCTGTAATGGATGCAGTTCGTGTCCCTCCATCTGCTTGAATGACATCACAATCAATATAAACTGATCTTTCCCCTAATTTGTCTAGATCAATAGCAGCTCTTAAAGATCTACCAATTAATCGTGAAATCTCCATTGTTCTGCCATGAATGTGACCTATCCTGCTTTCCCGCTCGTTTCTCGTATGGGTGGCCCTTGGAAGCATGGCATATTGAGCTGTTAACCATCCACTTCCTTTTCCCATCATCCATGGAGGTACTCTTTCAAGAACGCTCGCACAGCAAAGAACTTTTGTATCTCCAAATTCTATCAAGACATTACCTTCTGGAAATTTAACAAAATTTCTTGTTATTGTCACAGTTCGTAATTCATCAAACTTTCTCTTATCTACTCGTTCCATTTAAAAAATTTCCTTAATTTATAAAATTGTATTAAATAAAACTTATTTGCTAATTGTTAAATTAAAACTTTTTAACTATTAATTATTATGGCTCATAACTCAAAAAAAATGAGGTTTTTTCATGATAATTGACTTCCACACACACATTTGGACCGAAAAAATGGTTTCTCCAGGATATAAAAAATATCTAAATAATTTTTCGGAAATATCACATGTAGATACTAATCAATATAAAGCAGATCCAAATAATCTAATTGAAGATTTGGATGAAGCGGAAATTGATAAGGCTGTTATATTCATTTCAGATTATTCGTTCACGGAAGCCAAAATGGCAACGTCTATTGAAGACTATATTAATTTTGTAATTAAAAGCTGTGATGAATATAATGATAAATTTATCGGATTAGTGGGTGTAGACCCCAGACATGGAGAGAAAGCACTAGATTTGATCAAATATGGAATTGAACAAGGTTTGAAAGGTTTAGTCTTAACTCCTACTACTGGGTTTTTTCTAAATGATAAAATTGTAACTCCTCTTTATGACCTTGCTCAAGAATTAAAAATTCCTATTATAATTCATGATTTTGAACTTGTTCCAATGCCATTTGCTATCAAATATATCGACCCTTTTACTCTTGATGATGTATTAATGAAATATCCTGATGTAAAATTTGTTCTAGCACCAATTGGTATGGCAACTGGTCAAACAATAATGATGATAGCAATACGGCATTTAACTCATGTATATGGAGAAATTTCGGGGTTTACTACACAATTTCTGGTTAATAAAATGCCTGATATGTTTATCGTCCAGCCATTAGGGATGTCAAAAGCACTCTATGGATCCGAAAATATGCTTTTTGGTAGTAATTGGCCATTTTTTGAAAATGTAGTTCGCCTTAAGGAATGGACCCAGAAAATTAGAAACGCAAAACTTCCTTTACTCATGAGACCTCTTGGATTCCCAAGCTTAGAGGACGAAGATAGGGAGAATATTTTAGGATTAAATGCCGCTAAGCTTTTTGGGGTAAAAATTGAGCGTCGCAAAAAGAAATAAATTTATATTTAATACTATATCTTTTTATAAGACTTCTTAAGAATGATTATATCATGAAAAATTTGTACAGCGAACATACAATTATTAAAGAAAGTGATATTTTTATTAAGTCAGACCTCAAACTCGCCATAGATAAGGCGATTGAATCTATTAAAAAAAATCGTAAGATCTTAGAAAGATATATCAAAAAACATCCCGATTTTAAAAGTTCTTTTAAACCGATTAAGATTAATAAAGATGCTCCTCTAATAATAAGAATGATGGCTCTAGCTGCAGAAAAATCGGAAGTAGGACCGATGGCTGCAGTTGCTGGTGCATTAGCTGATTTGGGATTGGATGATATGCGTAAAATCGAAGCTAAGGTTTGTGTTATTGAGAATGGAGGGGAGATAAGTGCTTATTCCAATATCCAAATAGATGTTGGAATTTATGCTGGTGAATCAATTCTATCTGAGAAAATAGGATTTAGATTGAATCCAAAGGATTTTCCTATAGGTATTGGAACAAGCTCAGGAACTGTAGGTCATGCATTTAGTTTCGGAGTTGCGGATGCTGCTATAGCAATTGCGGATAATGCAACACTTGCTGATGCTGCGGCAACAGCAATAGGAAATGAAGTACGTGGAAAAGATCGGGAAAAATCTATACAAAATGGTCTAGAAGTTGCAGAGACTATTGAAGGAGTTAGAGGTGCCTTTATAATACTTGGAGATAAAGCTGGTACTGTTGGAAAGCTTCCACAATTTATAAAAATTAAAGGAAAAAAATGGGAACTCGTAAAGCAAAAATTAGATTTTTTACCAGATTACATAAGAGATTTTTATTAAACTGTGTTCAAAATCTATTTCTCTGAGGATGTGATTATGAGAAAACAAGACCCTTATTTTACGAAGTGATCAATTTTTCTTTGTATTGTTGGTTCAAATTTGTCACATTTAATTGGTAATTTAGCTATATACTCCTTGTTAAGTTCACAATAGGCTAACCTACTAATTTTTCCCCATTTGCACTTACTACACATGTTTTCAATTTTTCTTTTTATCTTTATGGTCAAAAATCGTTCTCCAAAATATTAGACTAATAGAATTAAGGATTAAAACATATTATAATTTAATTACTTATTGTCGGTGATAATAAGGATAAACAATATAATCTTTGATGAATTTATTGATTACTTGGACAAATGACATTTTAAGTTGAAAAAATTTTTTAATTTTAACCTTCTTTTATTATTCTGCTATAATAATTTTTTATTTTAAGTGGATTAATAAGAATTTAATATAAAAATAGTTTTATTATTTTTTAAAAAGGATGATTATTATGCCTCAATTTACCTATGGAGATCTTCCGGACAGTCTAATTCCAAAAAAACTTTGGACTTTAGGTCGCCATGTATGGACTGTATGTAAGGAACTTGGTTATGATTATATTGTGGAAAAATTTGACCTAGCAATAGATAAAGTAACATATGATATTTTTAAATTAAGATTGGATAATGCTATTCAAACTGCTAGAGCTGTAATGGAAGGAAAAGTAGAACAAGCTGATAAAACTCCTGCATTTAGCTTATTTCCTCCTGGAAATATTATCCGATCTGATTTGCAACAAGGAAGTATGAAACTTCTATATGGTGAGAGTTGCGATATTGCAGCAATAAGTGTTAGAGACGATATAAATGAGGCATTTTTGATTATAAATTGCCATCTAGAAGATGGAATTCCCGTAGATTGGTGGCTATTAGGTCATTCAGACGAAATTTTTGATAGAAGACATCGAAAATTAGGCTACAAATTTAGAGATTTACCTAAGCACTCAAAAAAATTATCAGAATTAGGATTTCGATTTCAAGATGTCTTAAAAGATATTCGTAATGAACGTACTCCTGAATGGGGGGCATCGCCAATGATTTGTTTAATTAATTGGGTTATGTCATCTTGGAATTTCATATGGGAGATCAGCTCATGGGAAGTTTATGCTTCACTTTTCGATGGTTTAGCGGCAAAAAGTGTTCATGGTATGCCAGATAATGCTTATGAATACATACCTTCTCTTCCTTTACTGAATTCAATGATATATATGGGTCGAAAGAATTTTACCCTTAGGTTTGCGGGACTAATGACTGGACATCTTTTATGTTGGCATGGCATGGAACCAGAAATTTATCAAATTATAACTGAAGATTGGCCAGAATATACCCAAATCCTTATTGAACGGAATCGGAAAGAGATAGGATGTCCATATCCTATTCAAACTGTTGATTGTAAATTGCCAAATTATAAGAACTCAAAAGTATTTGAAAGCAATGAAACTTTGGACTGGAAATATCCGAAAGGTGAGTGGATTAAATTAGAACACCTTGGAATGAGTTATGAAGAGCAATTCAATTTTGTTTTTATGGATATAACACATGATATTGAGCCAGGACAAACCCCTGAATTTGTACAAGAACGTATAATTTCTACTGGTATTGGAAAAGATGCAATATTAAGAAAATGAAATACTTAATCTTCATTTTTACTTTCATGAATTCTTTCTTCTAGGTTTGGACAAATTAAGGCAATAAAACCAGCTCCAGTTCCCCACAAAGTTGCTAAATAAAACCCACCACCAGTTATTGTACCAACTATTGCTGCAAATAATATAATACATCCTCCAATTCTATATTTAAACGAATAAACAAAAACTCCACCGATCACCATGAGAATAGCAAAAATTATACTTAACATTCCCGCTATTAAACCAACTTGAGAAAAAAGTGGAGCAAGATCTTTTGCGAATTTTTCTCCAAAGCCTATAAATAAAATTCCTGCTAAAAATAAGAATATACTACTAATGATAGCGAGCATTCCGGAAGCACTTGCTGTTGCTAATTTTTCTCTCTCCATAAACCTAACTTGCTTAAAACAAATTTAAATTATTATTTTATAGCTGATTCATAATTTACAATTATAAATTGTCTAAAAAAAGAATATATTTGAAATTATGATTTTCCTTGTTGGATTTTTGCTTCTAAATTAGGACAAATTAATGCAATAAATCCTGCACCACTTCCCCAAAGAGTTGCAACATAGAAACCACCACCAGCAACAATGCCCACAATTGATGCAATTAAAATAAGTATTCCTCCAATTCTATACTGAAATGTATAAACTAGATAACCGCCAATTATACACATAACTGCAAAAATAAAACTTAAAATGCCCGCAGTTATACTTTGGTTACCTTGCGCAAAAAGGGGAGCAAGGTCTTTTGTAAACGTTTCTCCAAAGCCTATAAATAAAATACCTGCTATAACATACCAAAGCGCGCTAATTATTCCTAACATACCAGCAGCACTTGCTGTTGCTAATTTTTCTCTTTCCATAAGAAATCCTTCTCAAATTTTATTAAAAATTTTTAGGATTAAAAAAAAAAATACAATTAATATTTTTAAATGAAAAAAACGTCTTTTTTTATGTTTCGATTCTAAATAATTAGGAAGTTTGATTGGGTATGAACGATTTTTGGTTCGCTATGTATCATACTTATTCAATTAAAAAAAGTTTTGATAAACGAGCTCTAAAAATTTTTGAGAAAGATGTAAAATTTGCCCAAGAATTAGGAATTGAAGGATTAGTCCTTGAGGATTATTACAATGATTGGATTTGGGGCGAATACACAAATTTTTGGAATGAAAAAACCTTCCGAGAAATGGTTAAAATTGTTCATGATTATGGATTAAAGTTTATTCCTTATTTAGATGTAACTGAATTGGGAGTACATGGGAAAGTTTATAAACAAAATGGAAGAAAATGGGGAGCAAAAAACCGTTGGGGCAAAAATTATTCAGCATTCTCATCAATCTTTCTTGCTGATTACTATCCTGTGGATTGGCGAACTAAGTTAATGTGTCCCTCCCCCTCTTCTGGATGGTTTAATTATCTTACGAATCAAGCTCATGTATTATTAACTCAATACGAAGTCGACGGGATATATCTAGACCGAATGGATTATCGTACAACTTGCTATGATCATTCTAAAGATCAGGCACACTTCATTCAAGGAATACCCGCTTTAGTAAAAAGTATAAGGGATGAAGTTAAGAATGCTAGTTTAAAAAATTTATTAATAATTAATGATTCATGTGTAGATCCAGATCCCCCGTTGATAAAATGTATGAAATTAGCAGATTTTGTTCTCACGGAATTATTACCCATAGACACTGATACAACCGATTTTAATTGGAGATTTTTAATGGAATATGGTGATATAATCTGGACGTTTCATAGATTTATAAAACCTGTAATTAAACTATCAACGAATCTATCTTTTCTATCTGGTGCGATGTTAGATACTAATCGTCTACAAAGAATAATTAACAGATTAAAAATCCATGTTGGAAAAAAAATCATTGTATTTTCTCACAGAAAGGATTATGAAGGGTTTAAAGCTATTAAAAAAATTGTTGAAAAGAATAAATTAAAGCAAGGTTTTTTTCCGGGTAGAAAAAATTTACATACGATTAAAAAATTTTTCAAATAAAAAAATATAAATTATTTTAATATTTTGTTCCTCTTAATAATATAAAAAACGGCAGTTACAACCATGGATATACTCGAATTACTTTTTTCAAACTTAGAAATCAACATTGCGCCTCCAGATATTGTTTTTGCAATGTTGTTAACTATCATTGCTGGCCTATCAACTGGAATAGGGAGTGTTATTGCATATGCTATTAAAAAGCCTAAACTGAGTTATTTATCGGTCCTATTGGCATTATCCGCTGGAGTCATGCTCTATATATCATTTGTAGAGCTTTTAGTAACTGCAATTTATGATGTAGGGTTTGCTTGTGCTAATTGCTTTTTTTTCGTTGGGATAGGAATTATCTTGTTAATTGATCTTATAGTTCCTCATGCATATGAACAAGAAACGGACTGTGATTTATCTCAACTAATTGATAGTGAAGGTAAAGAATGTACAATCTGCCCAGAAGATAGAAATTGCTTAATGAGGACTGGATTATTTGTTGCTTTAGGCATTGCAATTCATAATTTTCCAGAAGGATTAGTAACATTTAGTAGTGCACTATCAGGTAATATTTCTTTATCAATAACGGTCGCATTTGCAATCGCTATTCATAATATTCCAGAAGGAATTTCAGTTTCAATCCCAATTTTTTATGCAACGGGAAGTAAGAAAAAAGGAATGTTATATTCTCTAATATCTGGATTATCCGAGCCAGTAGGTGCATTAATAGGCTTATTAATCATATTACCATTTTTAAATGTATTATTATTATCTAGTGTTCTAGCAGCTGTTGCTGGAATAATGGTTTATATTAGCCTGGACGAATTACTTCCAAATGCCCAAAAATTTGGCAAAGAACATTTGGTTCTTGGTGGTATTTTAGCAGGTATGGGCATTATGGTTATTAGTTTAATTTTCTTACCTTAATCAGTTAATTTTTTTATTAGAATTGAAAAAAGAATTTCATTTTATTTTAAAATTTGGCTTTTTTAATAAACCTAAAAGTCTTAGACATACCTTAATATATCCCTTAGGTATACCTAAGTTTTAGTAAGTTTTCTAATCTTCAATTAAACATGAGAGTTTTTGTTATGAAAGAGATTTCCTTGAGTCTAGTAAAACCAGGTGACAAAGGAAAAATTTCCAAAATTGGTGGAAACCGTCGATATCGTAAAAGATTATTGGATTTAGGATTAACAAGGGGTGTTTTGATTGAAGTGATCAGAAATGCGCCTCTAGGTGATCCTATAGAAATAAATGTACGAGAATATAAATTAAGTTTGCGCAGAGCTGAAGCAAAGGATATTTTTATTATCCTTGATGAATGAAAAATCCCCCAAACTTAATTTAATTTTAAAATTGATTGTTAATTTATTTTGAGAGTAAAAAATATGACTATTACAGTTGCCTTAATTGGTAATCCTAATGTAGGAAAGACAGTAATATTTAATAATTTAACAGGAGCAAAACAACATGTTGGGAATTGGCCTGGAGTTACTGTCGAAAAAAAAGTAGGAAAATGTATTTATAATGGAATTGAAATGAATATAGTCGACTTGCCCGGAACTTATTCTTTAACAGCAAGATCTATTGATGAAGTTGTTGCTAGAGACTTCATTATGAACGAGCAACCTGATGTTGTGGTAGATATAGTTGATGCTACAAACTTAGAGCGGAATTTATATTTAACGCTCCTTCTTCTTGAAGTTAATGCGAATTTAGTTATCGCTTTAAATATGTGGGATGTTATTGAAGCAAGTGGAGCTAAAATAGATGTTCAACAACTTTCTGAGCGTCTTGGAGTTCCAATAGTTCCTACCGCTGGAACTTTAAATAGAGGAATGAAAGAACTTAAAGAAGAAATTATAAAAACTTCTAAGAAAAAGGCGATTTCAACTCAAAAAATAATTAAGTATAGGCCTGAACTTGAAGATAAAATTTCAAAAATCATAAAAATCTTAGAACCACACCAACTTCCAAATTGTAATTATCCTCTGCGCTGGGTAGCTATTAAAGTTCTAGAGGGGGATATGGTTGTTTTAAACAACCTTAAACTTGCTAAAAAGTATAATGACGTTATGGAGATTATAAAATGAGCGAAGAAGTCGATTATGAATTAGAACTTACTGAAAATCGATATGAAATAATCGATAAAGTACTTAAAGGGGTATATACAAAACCAGGGGAAAAGGTAACTTGGACTGAGCTTCTAGATCATGTGCTTCTTAATAAATATTTAGCGATTCCGATCTTTATCGCGATATTATGGGCTATGTTTCAGTTTACTTTCGAAGTAGCAGCTCCCCTAATGGAGCTTGTTAAGATAGGATTCACCACACTAGTAAATGTAATCAAATCACCTTTCGAAATCAATGTTCCGCCAGATTGGCTTCCTGATCTCGTAAAACTTTTAGGAATCGGTTCCTTCCTTAACCGCCCCGATGGTGATGCTATATTCTTTCTATGGAAAGAATTAGCAACTAGTCCTTCAGAAATCTGGGGTTCTTTTCTAGGTGATGGAATTATCGGTGGAGTTGGGTTAATCCTCACATTCGTTCCAAATATATTTTTGTTATTTCTGTTCCTTTCTTTTCTAGAAGATAGCGGTTATCTTAGTCGTGCTGCATTTATTTTAGATAGAGCAATGGTGAAACTTGGCTTGCACGGAAAATCCGTTATTCCCATGTTAGTTGGTTTCGGTTGCAATGTTCCCGCAATTATGGCAGCCAGAACTATTGATGATGAGGTCGATAGAAGAATTACAATTCTAACTAACCCATTTATTTCTTGTGGAGCAAGATTGCCCATTTACATTTTAATAGGTGGTTTCTTTTTTAGTGCTGCAGCAAGTTCGATTGTATTTGTTCTTTATATTTTAGGTATGATGATTGCTATAATAATGGGTTTTATTTTGAGAAAAACAATAATGAAATCAAAACCATCAGCATTTATATTAGAATTTCCGCCATATAGGTCACCAACAATCAAGAGCGCAAGTTTACATATGTGGGAAAGAGGTAGGGAATATATAATAAAAGTATTTACCATAATCTTTATAGGTTCTATTTTTATATGGATGATAACCTATTTACCTTGGAAAAACCAACCATATAACTCAATAGGGGCTTTATTTGGAAAATTATTAACCCCAATTTTTGAACCATTGGGGTTTATAACCAGCCCTATATCCTGGATATTAATAGTTGCATTGATTTTTGGTTTTGTCGCAAAAGAAATGGTAGTTGGTGTAATCGGTATTATTATGGCTGCAATTGTCACTTCATTTGGTCTAATTGCAGAAGTAGCAGGATTCCAAAGTTTAGTAGGTATTAATCTAGGAGATATTTTTAGTTATAACCTATTGTTTACATCAAACATAACAGTATTTTCATACCTAGTATTTACCCTCTTATATATACCCTGCCTTGCCACTGTTGCGGTAATAAAAAAAGAGTTGAATAGTTGGAAATGGACTTTATTTTCAATATTCTATTCATTTGGTGTTGCCTATATAGCGAGTTTCTTAATTTCTGGTATAGCACATTTATTGGGAATTATTTAAGGTGAATTAACTTTGAATAAATTTGAAAAAAAGACCATAACTTATAAAGATTCGACAAAAGAAAAGATGGCGATATATAGCCTTACAATTGGATTAATTGGTATTATTTTGGGTTTAATTATTATTGTCTTAGGTGTAATGGATTTTCTAGGATATAATTTTATACCTATTTGGGTTAAATATCTACGAAATTCGAATTATGCCACTATATTGGCTGTGTTCTTAGTACCCGAATTGGAAAATTCCTTTTTTCTACCCTTACAAATTCTTGCTGAAATAAACCCCTATAATACAGCTTTTAAATTCGTATGGGAAACTCCAATTTATATATTTGATATTCTTAAACCTGATATATTTTTAGGGATTATTTTTATAATTATTGGAGTGATATTCTTATCTGGGGTAAATGATTTATTTGGAAAAAAAGATATTGGTGTATCACATCTAGTTGTAGGTTCTATGCTTTCTCTTGGATTTGGAATTATCTATTTTCTAATATTCCTTGCTCATGGAGCGATGTTTTTACTTGGAAATGATGACTATCTCTCTTGGAAAGCACTATATGACTTTAGCCCCGCAATTTGGTTGGCATTTTTATCAATCCCTGGAGGTTTAATCGCCTGGAATATTAAAGATATTAAATAATTATTTGGATAAGGTATAGATTTGTTTCGAAAAATTTTGAATTATTTAAAAGATAAAAAGGTGATAAGTTTGAGGGAAATTGCTAAGGTCTTAAATAAAGATATCTCGATTATATCAGATGCTGTCAATTTATTAACTATTAAGGGATATTTGATTAATTTGAATTGTTGTGAAATCAATCCCAATCATAAGAATAAATGCTTATTATGTTCTCAAAAATCTGTATGTCATTCCAATTTTGAAAATCAATATGAAATCACCCCTAAAGGACTCCAATACTCCAAAGGAGGAGTTGAATAAGAAAAATGAAATCAATTAGCCTAAGTAGAAAAAAAGAAGATTATATAAAAGCTATAAAAAAAATTATTGAGAAAGAAAATTTTGCTAGAACAAAAGATATTGCTAATGAACTTAATATAACACCACCTAGTGTTTCTGAAATGCTAAAAAAATTACGAAATGAAGGTGTTATAAATTATGAAAAAAATAAACCTATCACATTTACTGAAAAAGGGGAAAAAATTGCTAAAGAAATAACCGAGGAATATCAAGTACTTTCTCAATTATTAATTAATCTTTTAGTACCAGAAGAAATTGCATTACTTGATGCCTGTAATATGGAACATAATTTACATGAAGAAACAGTAATTCAATTGAAAAGATTTGTAAAATTTATTGAGTCGGTGCCTGATACACCAAAATGGTTAACTCATTTTGAGGAATTTTGTCAATCTGGAACATTTGAATGCAAAGAAATTGAAAAAAGTATAAAGTAAATCATAGAATTTTAAATAATTACTTAAAAAAAATTCACTAGATTCTTTGATCCTCTTTTTTTTATAGGAAAAGTTCTACTTAAAATCGTTAAGACTCATGATATCTTTATATCCAACGCTTCTTGCCCTTCTTCTTCCGATGTTTTAGTTCTCTATCTGCCCAATGCTTCCACTCCTTTCTCCAGTGTTCCCGACCAGTTTTTTTCGCTTCTACCAAAATTCTACTAGCCTGCCCAAAGCCAAGCATTAGTTCAGATCCTCTTACTTTAATTTTAACTGGTCCTCTATGTGAGCTTGTTTCTAAAATTTTTATCTCACAGTTACCACATAGACCTAATTCACTTAACCTATGGGTAATCCCATACCCCCCCTCAATCCTAACTAATCTTGCTACATCTCCCTTCTCTAAAAAAGTAAGTGGAACGATTCTTCTCCAATATTTATAATGCCTTAAAATATGCTCTAAACTTCTATCTGTTGCATGACTGGAGATATGTTCCAATATATCAGAATAAATATGAGCAACATGATGTCCTATTTTTAGAATTTTTTTAAAAAAATCCTCAAATAATTCATGTCTTTTATAAACACTCTTTGCAACTTCAAAACCTTTATCTGTAAAGTTAAACTCATGATTTTCGTAAGTAATATAGCCTTTTTCTATAAGTTCCTCAATATTTTTTTGGACTTCGGATTGTTCGGTTTCCAATATTAAAGCTATATCTTCATTTTCAATTTTCTTTTTATCTAAAGATAAAATGTATATGATTTTTAAGTAATCTTCTAAAGTCTTATTCTTCATTTCAATTAAGTACTCAATAATTTTTCTAAAAAACAATAATAAGGTAAATAAAAAAATCTTAGGCAATTAAAACTTTATGTAGAGATTGAATTTAATAAACCCAAATTGCCTCCTTACTTTATTTTCATTCTATATCTGGAATTTAAGGTGAAAAAATAAGATTACAACAAAAAAAATTAGCAATTCTAATTTAAAGTTTTAGTTTTTAACGTATTTTTAACCCAATCCAGATTTATTTAAATATTAAAAAATATTTAAAAAAGGTAACTTACTTTAACTATCACGTTAATTTAAATTTGGTAAAAACCTTGGAAGAGGATAATTTAATTAAGTCGGAAAATTCTAAAAATATAGTATTATTAGGAATTTTAGCATTATTAACAATTATATCAGTATCTATACTACATGCTAATGAATACGAATTTATAGTTATTAGATTTTATGGGCTAACTCTTTTTGAAACATCACTTTTCGATTCAATGTTATACATGTCTTATTTAATTATGGGTATTTCTGCTGGTATTCTATCAGATCGGTTTGGAAAACGAAAAATTTTTATTATTATTGGTAGTGGGTGTAGTATAATCTTTTTTTGGTTAATGACTATTACTTTAGAATTTGGTTTTTTACTAATTTTCAGATTTTTCCAAGGAGCATTTACAGTTTTGAGTTGGCAAGTTCTAATGACAATAGTTCTAGATTTATCCACATCTGAAAATAGGGGAAAAAACATGGGTGTTTTTGGAATTTTTCTCGCTTCTGCAATGGGCGTTGGTCCAGTTTTAGGAGGTTTATTTGCAAATTTAGGAGTATTTATTCCTTATTATGCTGCAATGATCTTCAATGGAATAGTTTTTCTAGCCACTCTTTTTCTAATGGAACCGAAACAAATTAAAAAGAATCCATCTTTTAAAAAAATTTTAACTAGTATCCAGAGACACCCTAAATTAATTATTCCTGGACTTTTTAATTTTGTAGATCGTCTTCATATGGGATTCATTATATTTATACTTCCAATGTATCTACAATTCATTTTGTATAAAGGGCCTGAACTTCGAGGAATGGTTTTAGGATTATATGCCCTGCCACTAATACTTCTTCAATATCCAATTGGTAGATTATCTGATAAATTTGGGCGTTATAAACCGTTAATCATTGGAAGTCTAGGATATGGTATTATTTTAATTTCAATAGCTTTTTTTGGATCATATGGAATTTTAATGCTTATAATTTTATTTATTATCTTAGGCGTCCTCGCTGGAATAACTACTCCTCCAGCGATGGCTTTAATTGGGGATATAGTTAACAAAGAAGAAAATGCTATAGGGATGGGTTTTTTTAATTTTGTTGGTAATGTTGGAATAATTATTGGTCCATTAATCGCTGGATATATAATAACCATTAGTAATTTTGATCTTGCATTTCTAATTGCAGGTCTAATAGAATTAATCTCGCTTGGGGTAATATTATTAATTCTTTTCAAATTTAAGGAACTTAGCTAGTACATATAAGAAACATAAAAAATTGGCGAGATAAATTGGACATCCTATTTGCTCATAATAAAAAAGAAGGAATAGAATTTATTGAGAGACTTAAAGGAAAAAATCCGGGATTTATTTGTGTTATTGGTAACACTGAAACTGCAAAAATATCTGGAATATCAGTTGCTGGAGCAAATCCAGAAATAACCGATTTTACTCCTGCGGCAGACTGTGAATTATTATATTTTGGAGAATGTAAATGTATTCCCGGTGTACCTATTACTCCAGATGGGATTCCAACACCAGGTTTAATCACTATGTCTGCATTAAATTTGGCAGACCTATCTAAACTTGTCGTTATTGGTGGTGTGCGAGTATATCCCCAAATCCCCTATGTAGAGGTAGGAGGTTCTCCTGGGAGTGATATTAGAACTGGAAATGCAGTAAAAAATGTAAAAGAAGTTATTGGTAGGTCTATAATATTAGGAGAAAATTTAGCTGATTATTGCGATAAACTTAATTATTTGGTGATTGGAGAAAGTATTGCTGGAGGGACCACAACTACACTAGGTGTATTGAGTGCTATGGGCATAGAGGGAAAAGGTAAGGTGAGTTCCAGTATGCCTATTAATCCTCATAAATTAAAACAAGAAATAATTGAAGAAGGTATGAAATCAGCAAATCTTGAATTTGGAAGCTGTAAAGATGATCCTATTAAGGCAATTGAATGTTTAGGAGATCCAATGATACCTGCTTGTGCGGGATTGGTCCTAGGTGCAGGAAAAAAAATTCCTATCTTATTGGCTGGAGGTACCCAAATGACTAGTATATTAGCTGTGGTAAAAAAAATTAATCCTAAAATCCTAAAAAATCTAGCTATTGGTACCACAAGATGGATTATTGAAGATGAACAATCTGATATTAAAGGAATTGTAGATCAAATAGAAACTATCCCCATTTTAGCCGTTAATCTCGATTTTAATAAATTAAAAGCTGAAGGTCTAAAGGCTTATGAAAAAGATATCGCTAAGGAAGGTGTGGGTGCTGGAGGTTCTTCTATTGCTGCTATTCTCAAAAATGAAAATATAAATACAGATACACTGCTTGTAGAAATAGAGAAAAACTATGAAATTTTAATGACCAAAAAATAGGTTTTTATTAAATAAAATTAGAGTATATTAAAGAGATATTTAATTCTTAAATAATTATTCTACACTAGCTACTTTTTGTTTTTCTCTTTCATCTCTGAGAAAATCCACGTAACATTCTTTACATAATTTTAAGCCGTCTTTATTTTCCAAAAAAAAAGTTTTACCAATTTCTTTATCTTCTACATAATAGGACATTTTCTTTTGTCCACAGTACGGACATGTAATTTTACCTGCTTTATAAAGTTTTTTTCCTTTATAGAAATTATCAAATTCATCATAAACTTTCAAAAATATCCCATCTTTATTTTTTTATCTAATAATGATTGAAGGAGTTCATATTAAAATCTTTTTTTCCGTTAATAGCTCTTTAGCTTTTAAGGAAACTTTCTTATTCTTGTCATTGAGGCAAATTATTAGTGGGGGGATAATTCTATTAGAATTAATCTTACTTAATTCATCGATTACTTCTAACTTTGTTTTCAAATCATTTTTTTGTAATTTTTTAATCTGTATCTTAATTTTAATATCATCTTCTATTTCAGATAATGCCCACAATATGGTACCTCGTAACTCTGCTTCTTCAGCCAGCTCCAATATTGGTTTTACAGCTTTTTTATTTCCAATTTTTCCTAAAGCCAAAATAATTTCTTTTTTACTATTAATTGGTTCATTATTTAATAAATCCAATAATTTATCTAGAGCCTCGGGATCTCGCAGAATCCCCAATGCCCTTATAGCTTCCAGTCTGACTAATTGGACATCATCCAGCTTTTTTAATAAATAATGTGAAATATTTTTATCTCCTATTAATCCCAAAATTTCAACAGTCTTTGCTCTAATATTTGGATCATCGTCTTCTAATGTAGTTAATAAATTAGTTACGATTGACGGATCACTAATTTTTTCAAATGCATCCAGGACTTTTAATCTAATTTTAGGATTTGGATTGTCTAAAAATGGAATTAACGGTTCAATAGCTTCTCTGTCTCTTAATTTACCCAAAGAAATTATTGTTTCCCAGATTACGTTTTTATTTTCACTATTTAATTTTTTAATTAATGGTGTAACTGCTAATGTATTACCTAACTCACCCAAAGCTCCAATAACCTTAGCTTGGACATCATAGGAATTATCATTTAAATGCAAAATTAAAGGTTTAATCGCCTCTTGGTCTCCAATTTTTCCTAACGCTTCGGCAACTTTTGCCCTTGTACATGAGTCTGATTCTTCAAAAATTTTTAAAAGTGGTTTGATTTTTGTTATACCAATATTACCAATAATTTCAATAATTTTAATTCTTATTAAAGGGTCTTCTTCCACCTTTAAAAGCTCAAGTAATGAATAAGCAATAGTTTCAAACTGGTAAATTTCCTCTGGTGTCAATTGATCAAAAATTCTATGTATTTTCAAGAATGATAAATTAATTTTATCTAAAATTCTTAATTTAAATTCTAATGCCATGTTGGAGAAATTTTTAAATAACAAAAGATAGCCATCTATGTTTCCAATCTCTAATAAAATAAAAATTATTTTATCCATCAATTCTCTATCTTTGAAATCCAGAGTTCTTTCAAAAAAAAGTAAAGTTTTTCGATTTTGGATGCAATTAAAAAACCAAAAAATTTTTTGCTTCACAATAGAATTTGAAATATCAAATGATTTTAGTAAAGAATAAAGAATTCTTTCATTCACCTTTTTTTCTATTAGATAATTAATTTTTAATTTAACTTCATCATCTTCAGTATGGTAAATTCTATAAAGATAATCAATAAGGTTGAATTTATCATACAATTTCTCAAACCAATCCCCTTCTATGTCTGCATAATCAATTAGAGCTTTAAGTTGAATATAAATCTGAAATTCATACAAATCTTCGTCTTCAATTAATTTGTAAATAATTTCCAAAATTTCATCTAATCTGATTTTTAAGAGTGTTGACGAGGCAAAACCATTGTCAATTAAAATATTAAATGCTTGATGGATAATATTCAAATCAAAAGATTCATATACTGGAATAGTTTCCCAAAAAAAAGCATCTAGATTAGAAATTGTGACCGAAAGTTCATCCCAATTAGATAACTTGATTTTTCTTGATTCTATCTTCTCCCCTTCTATGGAATAATCAATAAGAATTTTATAACATCCAATTTTGCTTATAATCTTCTTTTTTTCAGGAGTTTCGACAAATACTCTCAATTCTAATTCATTTTTTTCAAATCGAAGGGCAAATCGGGCTTGTATTTCTTGATCTTCAAAAAAAGCTGGAGATAAAATATAAGCCTTATTTTTTATTTTTTCAATTTTCCACCTAGTTTTAGTCCAATAACTAGTTCTAAAAACTTTATCACTAATTCTGGAACCAAAAAGGGTCTCAGCTTCTCCTGAAAAAAAACCTAAACTGCCTAAATATAATTTAAATTCCCGATCTTTTACTAATTTATCAAATGATAATTTTTTAAATTTTGCTACTTGAAGATCGTATATTTTCGCTTTATAATCCATCTAAATCGCAATTAATAATCTAATAGAAATAAATAAAATTATAAGATGCAACTAAGGAAAAATTATAAACCATATTTATGATTTGAAAAACCACAGAATTTATTCTTTAAGCTCTTTATTATATTCTTTTAAAGTTTCTTGAACTTCCCAATTTTTATGTATAATTCTACATAATGCCCTTACCAGTACTGTTGGATTCTCTGATTGAAATACATTTCGACCATATGCAACACCTGCTCCCCCTGCTTCAATAGAATCTTTAGTCATTTTCAATAATTGTTCTATCGGACTACCACGAGCATTTTCTTTTATTTTAGGTCCCCCAGCAATGACAACGGGGGCTCCACACCCTGCAGTAACTTCTTTAAAAGTTTCAATTGAGCCCGTATAATTTGTTTTTACGATATCCACTCCAAGTTCAGCAGCAATTCTAGCTACATGTTTAACAACTTTTACATCGTGTTCATTTATCTCATGCCCTCGTGGATACATCATCGCTAAAAGTGGCATGCTCCATTCAAAAGCTTTGCTTGATACTTTTCCTAATGTGGATAACATTTCATGTTCTCGTTCATCTCCGATATTGATATGGACAGAAACTGCGTCTGCTCCAAATTTGATAGCATCTTCAATTGAAGTAACTTGAATTTTAGAATTTGGATATGGACCTAGACTAGTGCTTGCACTTAAATGTATTATTAACCCTACATCTTTACCATGTTTCCTATGGCCATAAATTGGTAGACCGATATGACCCAGTACAGCATTCGCTCCTCCTTCAGCAACTTTATCAACCATTTCACCTAGATCAATAAGTCCTTTTATTGGACCAGCACCCATACCATGATCCATTGGTATTATAATGGTCCTTCTCGTATTCCTATTAATAATTCGTTCAAGCCTAATTGCTTTTCCAATTGAACTCAATGAATTTCACCAAATAGGATTTCAATTTTAAATTATAAAAATGTTGATAATATTTGGATTTAAAAAATTAAAAATATTTTAAGTTGTTAAATTACTTTTTTCTGTTTCAATTCTTGGATTTCTGATTCTTTATAACCCAATTCTGTTAAAATTTCTTCGGTATGTTGTCCCATTGGAGGTGCAGCAAATAGAAAAGATGCTGGAGTATCTGACATTTTTATTGGGAAACCAATTTGTTTCATGGTCTTTCCTTCACCAAGAGGAACTTTAATAATCATCTCTCTATGTTTTACTTGGGGATCATCTTCAACTTCCCAAATCTCATTCATAGGAGCGACGCATGTGTCAACTTTCCTCAATTCATCTAACCAAGTATCCCGATCTTTTGTTTTAAAGATCTCTCCGAATTTTTTAAAAATCGCCTCTTGATCACCCTCTCCAAAAAACTCAGTTGCACTTTTTGAAAGATCTTCAATTCCCAACACTTTTACTAAGTTGTTGTAAAATTTAGGTTCTAATGCTCCTATGGTAATAAATTTCCCATCTTTACACTCATATATGTGATATTCAGGAAGTGCTCCAGATAAATTTAATCTTCCTGGTTCTGGTTTTATATTATCTACCAAGTATGAAGCTAAAATCATTGGTAAGTAACTTAAAGTTCCATCCATCATAGCAATATCAATATATTGGCCACGACCAGTTCTTTCTCTAGCAACAAGTGCAGCTAATATACCAATAACCGAATGGAGTCCTCCACCAAACATATCTCCTATCTGAACTCCAGGAACTACCGGTTTTCTAGTAGTTCTGTCCCTAGTTACAGATGCTACACCAGATACACCAATATAATTTAAATCATGTCCCGCATAATCCCTATAAGGACCATCTTGACCATATCCTGTTATTGAACAATAAATTATTCTCGGATTTATCTTTGAAATTGTTTCATAATCAATTCCTAGTTTTTTTACTACTCCTGGACGATATTGCTCTACAATTACGTCTGCTGTTTTTGCTAATTTTAAAAAAATTTCTCTTCCTTCATTTGTTTTTAAATTTAATGAAAGATTTTTTTTATTACGATTTAAGTTATGATAGAAATAACTTTCTCCACGTTTAGTCCCAGGAACTTCCACTAATGGGGGAAAAAATCGTACAGCGTCTATCCTTACTTTAGATTCAATTTTTATAACTTCCGCACCAAAATCCGAAAGATATCTTGTACCAAAAGGTCCGGGAAATAACATTGTTAAGTCTAAAACTCTAATTCCCTCTAATGCTAATGTCATATTTATCTTCTCATTTAATTTTTTAATAATGTTTTTATAAAAACATATTACAGAATTAATTTATTTTAAAATTATCTTGTAAATAATTTTTTTATTATTTCACATCTGTAATAAACAGTTATAACAATTTTTCCTTTAATATTAACTTCTTTTCTATTGTTTATAAGCTAACTTTATATCAGAGTCGATAATGGTTTTTCTACGAGCATGCTCTGCCAAATCTCTCGCCATAATAGCAATCTCAATTCCAATTTCTTCTAAAATTGTTCCCAACATTCTAACCGCCTTTTCAGAAACTCTATCTGCTTTTGCTTCTCTTATGAGACGATCAATTGGTGCTAATGGAAGTATCTTTTCTCTACTTCTTTGAGTCAAAAAATCACCTTTTATAATTGCAAATAAAATGAGAATTAAAATAAGAATGTTAAATTATTTTTTATTCTTGCTTTTTACGTTCTTTAATATCTTCTAATTCAATAATATCTTGCATTCTTTTCAATTCTTTTGATTCTGCGAGATCTTTCAGTTCTTTTAATCTGAGCTCAAGGTTTTTTTCTAAATAATTTGTTGTATTAATGATCTTTTGAATATCAGGGTCTTTTTTTCTTAAATCAGATGCTATATCCCAAATATCATCACCAATTGTTTTACCTTCTTTAAGCAATGTTATTAGCCCTTTTTCATATAATGTTACCAAAAATTGTAGTAATTCTAACAGAGTTATTTTAAATTCATTTGCGATTTTTTTAGCAGGAACTCCAACATATCTATGTTTTGAAAGATAATAGAATATTTTTCCCTCAAATGTGAAAAAATCTGGAAGTCTTTTCTTTTTAAGCATTGAATATACTCCATTAATATTTATGAATCTCCAAATAATACTACTTTTAATTTGTCTTTTTTCTTTTTAACTCTAGGTTTCTTTTTTATTCTTTTTTTCAGCCAACTACCTGATCTTCTAGCTGCATTGATGCTTGGTGAAAATACTGCTGAAAACATATTATTAAGGACTGCTGCCAATTTGCTTGGTTTTCCTAATTTTCTCCAAAACGGTAATAGTAATAGAGTTGAAAATGTCATATCGAAGAATGAATTTTTCTTTAGCTTATCAAAACATTCATCAGTATACCATCTAGGTCTAACTTCCTCTCTGAGTCTTCCTCTAAAATTTTTTAATCGATTATATTGGGTCTTATTTATCGTACCTCTCTCCAACGACCTCTTCCATAACTTTTGCCTCCCCTTTAACCATGTAATTAGATTTTTATAAGCTAATCTTTGAATTTCATAAGATGTACGTCTTTTAAAATACAACCATTCGACAATTAAGGCAAAGAAGACAATAAATATTATATAAATAAGGGGATCAGATAAAAATTGCTGAGTAGGTGTTGGTTCTAGTGGTGTTAAAGGTAAAAATGGAACCCTTATTGTGTAAACTTGAAAAACTGGATAAGTTATAGAATATGAGAATGAGGTAGATACGGGTTCGTAAGTAACTTTTGGATGAATAACAGATACATCTGCCCAATAAGTAATATTGAGTGTTCCATTTAGATCTCTAACTTCAAAGAAAATAGTTCTGCCTCTCCAGTCAATGCTAGAGTTTTTTTGCTCGAAAGGATTAATTTCTATGAAGGGTTTAAATCTTAATTCTCCTGAATCATTATCATACGTTAAATCTAACATATCTAGAGTCAAATTATAATAATCATTGTCCAAAATATTAATGTAGTCTTGACCATTCCACATGTAAAACCTACATTGATTCATTGTAATAGTATTGTTATCATCTTTTAAAATAACAACAAAATAATTCAATCTTAATAGATCTTTGCTATCATTGTTGTAGATTTCGAACCAAGTTAAATTTCTGGATCCAAAGTCAATGGGTTCTGTTGTATTTTTTTGAATAATTTCATAATTTGGATTATAACCAGGTTCTCTAACTTCCGGCTTACCTGTATATTCTCTCTGAGCTAAAGTAACTTGCCCAACTTCATCTAATGCCATAATAGTTTGTATTTGATAAATCATTAAATTAAATAATCCTATTCCACTAGGAATCTGAACATCAGCTAAATCTTCAAGATTGATATCCATTCCGTCCATTCCAAAATCCAACATAGAATCTAGTCCAAGGTTCATATCTGTATCCATGCCCATAAAATCTTCCATAACTTCATCCAAATCATCATATATCATCTCAAATATTCTATCACTTAAATCATAATGGAATGTAATTGAATCTTTAGTAGTACAAAATTGAAATGTAGGAATTTGTCCAGTTATTTGATGTGTCCAAAGAATCGAAATATTTGAAGTATCTGTTATATTTAAGCAATAAACCAAATTCTCATCTGAGCCAATTACTATTTCTGGTATGCTATCATTAGTTACATCCCCTACTGTAATACTCTTAATCTCACCAGTGATATTATATATCCATAAAAGCTGACCGTCTGTCCCATTTAATGAATAAAGGTTATTGTCACTAGACGCAGCTAAAATTTCTTTTTTTCCATCTAAATCAATATCTTCTATTACTAAATCGTCAATAGGACCATTAGTTTCATAAGCCCACAGAAATTCTCCTGTATCTCCTTCATATATATAAATTTTCTTATTTCCTGATCCAACTATAATCTCTTTAATTCCATCATTATCAAGATCTTCAACCATTAATTTAGTAACAACTCCCATTGTCAATTGACTATCCCATAGATTTGAACCATTTAATAGATCATGAGAATATAAAATTCCATTCATATTAATAAAAATTAATTCCTTATTACCATCATTTTCTATATCTGCGACTTCAAATGATTGTCCAATCCAACCCGAAGAAATTTCCCACTCTTTGTTTTGATTATTTGTATTGTTAAACACCAATCTTAATTCTGGGGTTGTTTCTAGTGTACCATTTATTGCGTAAACCTTATCCTCAGTAAATATTAGTAGCATATAGAAATTGGGATTTAGTGCATCTGAGCAATTTATTATGTATGGTGTTTGGATTATACCCAGATTTGGACCTATGTAGGTATGATTTATGTATGTTGTCCCATTAAAGAATTGAGTTTCATTTAGTAGGTCTTCTCGTGAATCTATTAGATTTCCTGTATAATTTATAAGATATGTGAAGGAACTTGCATTTGAAAAATAATAATATTTTATATAGACTGTATCATTAGGCGTATCCAAATCCCTTCCTAAGGTTATATTATATCCATAAATCGAGCCACCAGGAAAATAATTAATACCTGTCTGATCAGATTCATTCCATACTCCGATTATAGTTTTTGGATAAAAATCCATTGTAACAGTAGTAGCACTCTTTTTTGTATAATTTATTACCAAATCTGTTTGATTTGAGTTAAGATCTGGGCCGAGATGTATTGTTCTACCAACAAAATACGCTCCAGCACTTTCATTATAATAGTTAGTTGCACCTGGAAATGGTTCTTTACTTGTAAAATCAAACTCACTCCGATTCCAAACTCCGATAATCGCTTGGGTTTCATAAGTGCTTATATTATAATTAACTTCTACAGTGCGATTATCTATCGAAGTTTGATTTTCTAATATATTTTCAGTAAAAATAGTTGAATTTTGTGTTTCATTTGCCATAAGCCATTGATTATCGATATTTAATACATTTGCTCTTATAATATTATTATCATCAAATGACATATCAATTATAGGACCCTCAGTCCTAAAATCCCATAAAAGATCCCTATTACTACTATTCAAAGCTCTAATTTCATATGTGGGGTAAAAACCATTTACTGCGACAATCGTATCATTTTCATTATCATTATTAATATCCTTAATTAATATAGGATTCAAATTTAATCCCTTTGGAAAGTCTGAATATTGTGTGTAATTTTGGAAAATTGCATAATCTTCTAATCCCAAAAATGATTGAAGGGATAAAGTCTCTAATATTTGGTTTAGAGCGGAAGTACCTTGATTAATTGTTATATTTGTAACAAATCTCGAATGTACCCTAGGATCTGTATAAATTTTACATTGAGTTAAAAATTCGTAATTTCCAAATTGAGTCAAGAGATCCATATCAGTTGTAAGACCAGTAGGTAATGGTATATCCATCGATGGTGTGGGTTCAAAGGGAGACGTTGTTAAATTTAACATTTCATCAAAAGAAGAAAATAAATTTATGATATCAAATTGTGAAACAAATATTATAGGTTTATATGGTCCAATATCTGGTGAGATAGTGGAATTTAAAATTAAAATTTGCTTAGATAAAGACATTGTAAGATTTCCTATTATTCTAATCAATGGACTAGTTCTTATGTCAAATAAATGTGCAATGAATGGATATATTGCAGGTAAGGTTTGATTTTGTCCTGGAAATGCATATTGATACGGTGGAACATTTGTTATATTAAATCCAAATAAAGGATCAGCAAACATATAAAATGAATAATTTACTACAAGGTCAAGTGGGTGACCAATGGGAACTTTGAATGTTATATTATTTCCTTCATAAGTTCCTTTTAATGCAGGGTTACCAGGAACTGGATCATATAAATTAGTTGCACCTGCTAATGGTAAACCAGTTGTATAATTGAATTGAGACCTATCCCAAACTCCAATAACTCCACTTAATGGATCAGCTGTTTCAGCACTTATCCTTTGTGACACATTTGTTAGATAATCGTTAATAGATGTGGTATTCTCAATAGTGTTTAATGTAAGTTGGAATAATGATGGACCAGTTCCATTATATACATATGTTAAATTTTCTACTCTTGGTGGATAGGAAATAAAGACATTCTGTAGCTGGATCTCTACATATAAATTAGTAGTTGACTCACTCGTTACTGTTAAATTGGCAAATACTTTTACATTCAAATCATAAATATCAAAAGGTTTAAGAATTACGTGGAATTTATCATCTTTACCCATAATAACTAGATCTGAATATCCATCACCATCTAAATCTCCCGATGCTAATCCTTTAATTCCATAGTCGGTTGTGTTTAAATTATACTCCAAAATTTTACTAAATTTATTGTTTCCAACACTTTCATAAAATAAAATACTTCCATTCTCAGTAGCGGTTATAATTTCATTTTTATCATCCAAATCAAAATCTTCTAATATTAAATTAGTGATAGATGTGGCATTGGAAATTTCTGAACTAATATTAATGGATGAGGTATGTATATATCCCTCTAAAGTCTTGATTATGATAGTTTGCGTAGGATCTGTATCATTATTAATTACTTGTGTAGAAATATTAGGTTTAAATATATTAATCCATGTTTCATTATGGGTAATTATTTCTATATTATTATCCGAATCAGAATCACCTGTTATTATACCTAAATTATAATTTGATAAATTTTTTAATGGCATAAAACCCAAACTGGTATTTTCAAATATTGAAATCTGCGTATTATTTGAACATAGAATTTCTTCACGTGTATCTTGGTCTGTATCTCCATGAGCAAGAGAATAACATGAACCATCTATATTTTTTGACCATTTTTTAGACCAATTAATCATTCCACTTTCCCAAGTACCATTTATAACATATACTGAACCATTATCTAAACCAATAACAAACTCATCATTAGCATCTTTATCCAAATTAAGACCATCTTCTACTAACAAAGATAGAATTCCACCATTTTGAAATGCAATATTATAAGATTCAAAGTTACTCAAATCTAACGTCGTATTAAATTCAAAAAAAGTTAAATTTCCCTTTCCATCATTATCAGTAAGTCCAACAAATAATTCTTTATTATTGTCTTGATCCATATCTCCAGTCCCAATACATTTATGATTAACTGTTCCATTTAATGGAGGTGAATCCCAAATTGATAGATATTGGTCTCCTTGCCTTTGGAATATTGAGATATTAGTATAATCATTACCAGCTTGTGTCCAATTATATGCAACGATAATTTCAGAAACTCCACTTTTATCCAAATCATTACTTACTGCTATAGCAGTGAGATTTCCTGTAAATAGAGGACTATCCCATGTATTATTTTCAGCTAGCGAAAAATTGTATAATTCTATATCAACAGGGTTTCCCAACAAAGCAAGTAACTGTGAACCAATTGCTTGAACCGTAGAATTTTCAATTAAATCTAATTCATCCGATATGATATCCTCTCCAAAAGGATATCCAATTAAAATCGATGAATTCAATATACCTCGAATATTTTCAAAAGCTATTAGATTTCTAATTAAACCTGGTCCATTAATCATATTATCCAATAATTCGGTAATTGAAAATCCTTCAATATGAACTAGTGTATTCAGAATAGTATTAAATACTGTATAATCAGTCATCAAAATTCCTGTTAATAATTCGAGTAACGGGGATAACATAGTAACTTGATCCAGCATTGATTCAATAGTTAAATATGCCCAGTACCCTTCTAAACCTGTAACTAACCCTAACATTGCATTTAAAGCACTAATTGCTGCATAAAATGTTTCTGGACTTCTAATTATGTCTATCCGTAGAGGTTCAAACTCAAGAAGTCCCCAACCCCCTCCCTCTATTATTTGAACAGTTGTATTAAAAATAATTGGATCGTCACCCAAAAGTCCGAGAAAGGTAATTTGATTTACACCACTAATCTCATTACTCATAATTGGAGGAGTTGAGAATCTAGGTTCTCCCAAAATATCCAACGGAAGCGCCAGCGTAACCATGGCAATATTAATAGGCTGAACTGTATCAGTGGTTACAAATAATCCTCCACCATTGTTAGTTAGGGTTATAGAAATTGTTAAATTTGAATCTATTGGTGTTTGTAATTTAAAGGTACTATCTTCTCTTTCAGGTTCTGTTGTAACTCCATCTACTGCATAACTAATGCTAAGATTTACAGGAAGTTGTTTATCTTGTTCGACTAAGTAACTTAATGTTTTTGAGTCCTCCTTCTCAATTAGAAGTTTTGACCAATTTAAAATTAGGAGCCCATGTTCATTGGTAACATTTGGCATATCAGTACCTTCAGCTGGATTTACCTCATATCCCCCTTCAACGCGATCAAAAAAGTCAATGGATACATCCTCAGAATGATTATTAGAAATTTCAATATTAATTTGAGTTGTACTTTTTTGTAATTCTCCAATTGCGTTATATTCAGCAGTTATTACTTCTGACTTTGACACTCTAACATCTTCAATATTACCTGTTTGAGCAGAATCCAAGTTAACAACATTATCATGTTCAATATTGTTTAAAGTATATGGCTCAAATTGAACTGGAGTTATTACTGATCTGTTTAAAATAGAAAATATTATAAGAAAACTAAGTAAAACCAAACTCGTATAATGAAACGTTTTTCTAATTCTTTTATTCATTTGATTCCTTCCTCTTTTTTTTAAATTGGTCAAAAATGAATACTTCTTTAGTTGAAGTAATTTCTGCCATTATTCTTTGTTGAAGGTGCGTAATTCTATTAACATAATCTTCTCTGGCTTTTCTAAATAATATTGGGTCAAGTTCATCTTTTCGTTTTAAAAATAGCTCAAACTCAGTCTTATATAATTGCAATTCTCTCTTCGATGTCTCAAGCTTTGCTATTTTGGCTTGTGTTGATTCATACATTCTTTTAGCAATATGATCAGTAGGAGGTGACACACCTGGGGGAACATCTAAAGAAATTTTACCATCAATTACATAAATTGAACGTGAAGCTACTCCTGCAACTCCAGGATCATGAGTTACAATTACAAATGTTTGACCAAGTTCTCGGTTTAGTCTTTTCATCAACCTTAAAACTTCTACACCTGTAGCTGTATCTATACTTCCTGTTGGTTCATCACATAAAATTAAGGCTGGATCATTTGAGAATGCACGAGCTATAGATACACGTTGTTGTTGACCTCCGCTTAATTCCGTTGGTCTATGGTTAATCCTATCTCCAAGCCCAACAAGGTTTAGAAGCTCTTTAGCTTTCTCTCGAGCTTCATTTGCGGATAAATCACCTGCAAATAACATCGGTAACTCGACATTTTCACGTGCAGTTAAAAGGGGTAATAAATTAAAAAATTGAAATACAAATCCTATCTTACGTCCTCGATAATGAGCAAGTCTTCCTTCATCATAATCTGTAATATCTGCCCCATCAACTATTACTCGCCCTGATGTTGGTCGATCTAATGCACCAACCATATTTAATAAAGTAGTTTTCCCCGAACCGCTTGGTCCCATAATAACACTGAACTCTCGTTCTTCAATATCAAGTAGTACTCCTTTAAGTGCTTGAACCTTTATTTTACCTAAATCATAGATTTTTGTGACCATCTTCAGTTCAATCATTTTTTTGACCATTTTATTCACCATAACATAATTATAATAGAAAGAAAAAATGAAGAAAAAGAGAATTTTAAATTCTCATTCATATCTGAGTGCTTCAACTGGTTTCACGCTAGCTGCACGCCATGAAGGATATAAGGCCGAGATAAAACCAATCCCGATGCTCATAGAGATGCCTATTACGAATAACCACCATGGAAATTCATAAGGAAGCCCAAATGTCGATATTTTACCTATAAATTCGGAAAGTATTGTAACCCCAAGAACTGATAGAAGACAACCTAATATACCACCAATAGCAGACATGATTAATGCTTCGGTTATAAAAATTTGAAGGACTTGACTTCTTTGGCCACCAATAGATTTAATCATTCCAATAGCTCTTGTCTCTTCCAATACTCTTGTCATCGTTGAATTCATAATTTGCATCGCTCCTACCATTAGAGTAATCCCTGCCATCACACCTAATACTATATTAATAAGTTGGATTACAGAATTAGCCATTGCCAAAATTTGTTCAGATTCTATAACCTCTGCCTTAGGAAAAGCATCTCGAATAACTTCAGCTACACTATGTGCAAATGCATTATCATCAACTTCAACGAAGATCATTTGAACATTATTTGTTGCCATAATGTTTTGTAAACCATCTAAAGTCATAATTATCGATGAATCAGTAGTTGTTTCACCAGTTGATGATAAAAAACCAACAATTTCTAAGACAACTGTGCCTGAAGAAATAAGACCTGATAAAACTATTTTATCTCCAATCCTTTTACCTAAAGACAACTTGAGACCATATCCACATACACATTTATCATAATCTTCAGGCCTATTCTTTAATTCTCTCCCTTCTATCACCTGTACAGGAACCATTAATGTTAATTTGCTAGGATCAATCCCTACAACCGGAGCAAATTCCCCTTCAACGGTCATGAAATTCGTAATTATTCCTGCTGTATCAGTAACATGAGGTATTGAAGCAATAATATTGACTGTTTCTTCAGGTATTTCGGGTCGTGTACCTCGCATTTCCGAAGTTACGATTATAGGGGCACCAACAAAAGCTCTAAGAATATCCTCTATTTGTGTTCTCATCCCTAAGGTGATTGAAATTAAAGATACAAAGGTTGTGATGCCCACCAAAATACCAATTATTGTTAAAGCTGACCGTAACTTTCGTTTGCTCATACTGCGGAATGCCATTAGTAAGGAGAATTTAAATAGTCTCGTTCGACGACCCATTTCAAAACCTTATTTGATTCAAATAATTAATTTCTGTAATAATCATGAATTATGATAATATATAGTATACTATTCTTCTTACTACTAAAAAATAAAAAAATAAAAATAATGTTTCGGTTCGTTCTTTTTATTCTTGCTAACTATACATTATGATAGAAATTTTATCCATCTTATAATAATTATACAGTTTCACTTACGCTCAAATAACTAAGAAGAAAGAAGTTATTTATTCAATTATTACTTTATCCAATAATCACTACTATACAATCACACCATCGAAAAATTCTATCATGAAATATGTTAAAAATCACCTTAGAATCAAGAATTGGAATACTAAACTGACAGTTAATAAATTAAATTATAATAAATAATATACTTAATAGAAAAAAAACATAAAATAAAATTTAAGATACAATTAACTAATTTATTTTTTTAAAAATTAAAAAAAAAGTTAAATTTTGTAATAGAGTATTTGAGCTATCATAATATTTATCGAAATCATTGAACCCTTTAAACCCCATTTATTTTAAAATTTCTCCTGTGATACAAGGCCAAATGATATTGATCCAAAGATAAGACAAACGCCCATGACAATTATATTGACAATGTCCCATGTTAAAGCCCTTGTCAATAAACTTATGTAACTAATCTGCGTTATTACAAAAAGGAAATACGGATCTATAAGAATTATCAATATTAAAAAGAAAGTTTCGCTTGCAATACTTTGTTGAATACCAATTATACTAAGAACCATAATAAAAATAAAACCTATCCAAGTGCCCATACCAACTCCGAATCCTGTACCTGATAAACCTTTACTGTTCCAAATGCCACCCATCATAATTAGAATGCACATATTAATATTAATTATAACGCAGAGTACTCCAAGCATTCCAAGTATAGGTGAAGTCGTCATATAGGGTATAAAGAGAAGTACTATTGATGTAATCATAGCTAAAAGTCCTAAAACGAATCCTGATGTGTTTTCCATGACTATCCCAACTGTTATTAGTTAGTATATTCTAATATTAATTGGGACGAATTTAAATATTTCTCTTTTTTTGAATATAGATTAACATTCTACTTATACGCAACTATAGATTTTTAAATAACTAGGATAATAAGAATTTAAAAGCAAATATCTGAAAAGTCTACTCGTAATTATTTATTAATTTTCTATTTCAATAAGCTGAATGATCATGGCAGAAAATGAGAAAAAAGAAGAAAATTCAGAAAAAGACATAACAAAACAAGCTCGTGAAAATATACCTATAGAAGTTTGGAATACATTACCCGACCATATTAAAAAGGAAATTGACCCTAATTACGAACCACCGCCACCTGAACCCATATTCAAAGGTGTTTCCCCAGATCTAGCCGATTCCCTTAACCGTTTACGCGATGGATTTGAAAAAATTGGTCTCACTCTTATTGGTCGAATGGGTGAATTTGCAACCACTCTTGAACGTGTCATGATGGCAGTGGCTCGAATAGATAAAGTCGAAAATCTGGTTTCAGAAATAAAATACTTTCTTAAGGGACTTCAAAAAACCCTTGATAATGTGGATTCGACTTTAAATAAATTGGATACGACTGTTATTGCATTTGAATTGGAGAATATTAAAAAAATGTTACAAAGTGGAATTCCAACTGCATCAACTCCTGTGAATCCTCAACCTGTAAAAGTCAACCCCAAACCAGCTCCAGTAAGTATTAACGTAGAAAATTCTAAGACGGCAGAACCAGCTCCAAAACCAGCAGCTCCAATACAAGCAGAAGCAGAAGTTATTAGTTCTGGAGATCTACCTCTTGAAAAACTTATAAAAGAAAAAACTACACCAAAAGAGAAGGTCCAAAAAGTATTCGCTTTTATGAATAATTTACTTAATTCAGAGATATCTTATCCGATACTAGTAAAAAACCTTGAATTAACCCGGGATGCAATTTCACAATGTTACAAATGGGTTCCTACATTGTATGATATCGGTAAATCCGTTAGAAAATATAAACCAAAAAAGGATCCTAAGTTATCTCCTGAAACTATAAATGAAATTAGACAGAATCTTGAGCAATGGGAGAAAACGATTCTCGGTTAATTAAATATTTTTATACCTTACTTTTATTAATTAGTCCCATATGACAACTAACATAATTAAATATTAGGAAAATTTCATATGTTTTTTTTCCAAAGAGAATAAAAAATTTAAATTGGTAGGCATAACCCTGAAAAAAATTAAGGATTGGTTACTTCATTGAGTGATAAAAAGGACCAGGAAAAAATTAGCCATTATGGAAAAGGACTTGCAATGTTCACTTTAGGAAAATATCAGGAAGCAATTGAATGCTTTGAGGAATTATTAAAAATTGATCCTAAAAGAAAGTTCGCTTGGTTTAATTTGGGACTTAGTTATTTAAAATTAAACAAATTTGAGAAAGCTATAGAATCTTTTAAAAGACTTCTTAAAATTGACAATAGAGACATTGATGGTTGGGTTAATATGGGTTTGGCATATGGAAATCTAGATAATTATCAAAAAGAAATCGAATGCTATCAAGAAGCAATTAAAATAGACCCAGAACATAAAACTGCTTTGTATAATATGGGACATGCCTATGAAAATTCTGATTTTCCTAAGGCAATTGAGTATTATAAAAAAGTAGTTGCTATTGATCCCAAATATGTTGATGCATGGTTTAATATGAGTATACTAAATTATCATTTGAAAAATTATAATGAATCTATTAATTGTCTTGAAAACGTTATTAAATTAAATCCAAAAGAAGATGGAGCTTTTATTACCTTGGCAGCTAATCATATTAAATTAAAAAATTATCAGAAAGCATTAGAAAATTTTGAAAAGGCTATAGAGATTAATCCTAATTTAAAATGGGCTGAGCGGATTAAATAGTTTTTTGGAGCAGATTTTCTTTAAATTATAGGTCTTTTAACTTTTATAAGATTAAAAAAAAAATTTCGAAATATAACCAATCTTTTCCTTACAAATTCATTAAAAATTTAGTTATATCTTTAAAAAAAACTTTTTTGGAAAGGATTTTAGGTAAAACGAAAAATTATCGCATTAAATTCAATGTTAGTGATAATTATGGGAAGTTATTATATTTTAGAAATTGAAGTTAGCCCAGGTGGGGCTAGAAAAGATGATTATTATGTTCTCAATAATCTTGAAGATATAAAAAAGGCATTAGAAAAAGATTTTTCCGAGCAAGGAGAGATTTATTTATTGACTTGGTATGGAGAAGATGTAAATTTAATGATTTGTAAAGATAATGCTGTTATGAAAACCATAAATTTACTTCCTTTTATTAAAGTGAGACTTGATGGATATCCAGAAATCAGTTTTAATAATGACGGAAAATTAATCGGATTTAATTTTGAGAAAGATGATAAAGAAAATGAGGAAGAGGATAGATTATCTTATAAACTCTTTTTAAATAAAATTAAGAAGGTTGAAGTAATTATCGATTGGAATAGTATGAAAATCCCGAAATTAGAGGGTGAAATCATTGAAAAAGGAGAACCAGTTAAAATTTATCTTCCCCGTTGGTCTGAAATGTTTGAATTAGATTATGGCTACAATAATCTTGCTTAAAAAAGTATCGGAAAGGTAGAGGTTGACTTTTCCATCCTTTACTTCTTGACAATATTTAATTACTTGTGCATTTTATATCCAATTCCTTTATCTTTATGATTTAATTATCCTGAAATATTAATTGCTATAGTATCGAGTAATTTGGTTTCAGATATTGTTGAATTAATTAAAAATAAGAAATGTAGAATAATTCGAATTTAACGAAATATAACTAATATTATATTCTATTTAATAATACCAAGAAAACTCTTATTTTAAATAAAAAACTTATTATCGTAATTGTACTATATAAACGGGGATATCCTTACCTACCGAATCATTTTCTTTAATTTTTTGTTGCAATTCTTCATTTTCTTCTTTTAAAGTAGATATATCTTTTTGCAACTTTGAAAGTTCTGATTTATCTGCTTTCTTTAATTCTTCATTTTTCTTTAGAAGTTCTTCTATTTTTTGTTCTTTTTCCTCCAGCCTTTTTTGTATAGGTTTTATTTCATCATAATCACTGATTTTTTCTTTTAATTTTAGTCTTAATTCTGCAATTTTTGCTTCTTTTAATGCAATTTCTTTCGATAACGCTTCAAGAGCTTCTTTATTTATTATATTTTCTTGCTTTTGGGAAGCAATTTCCTCTAATTCTTCAAGTTTTTGTTTGAGTAAATCATTATCTTGCTTAAGCTTATTATGTTCATGTTCAAGATCTGAAAAATCTTGTTCTTTTTTATCAATTTGTTGTTTTAAATCATTTTTTTTGCTTTCAAATTCTTTTTCTTTAATTTTTAATTGATTTCTATTTTCTGTAAGGTCATTCTTTAAAAAATGAATTTCCGCATCTTTTTCAGAATTTTCTTGTTCCATTTTTTCTAATGCTACCTTTTTTTCTTCAAGGATTTTTGATAATTCTTTAATCTGCTCTAGGTTTATTTGATCAATTTTGCCCAGCTCTATATTTTTTGTCCTTTGTTTATATGTATTCTTTTTTTGTTCTGCCTTTAATTTTTTCATTAATCTATTTTGTTCTTTTATTGACTGGACTGCCTGATATTCCGCCATTTTTTTCTCTTTTTTGAGGGTTAAAATTTCTTTTTCAAGCTTAATATTTCTATCAAACCTTTCAGCTTTCTCTTGTTCTAAATTAGAAATCTGCAATACCAATTCTTTAATCCGAGCTTCAAGCTCTTTTTTACTTAATTTTTTTAGTTCTTTTTGTTCCATAAAAAACCCTCAAAATATTGAAATTAATAATATATAATCTAAAACCTATGTGAATATATACAAAATTCGATATTTTAAACTTTAATAATATTTAGGTATTCATAAATAAATATTCAATTTCATAAAGTCGAAGATTTATCGCAACTGTTAAAAATTAAGGAATATTGGATTGGTTGTAAATTATATCAATCTTTTTTAAGAATACTTTTAATTAAATTTAATATTCTTGTTATTAATTCTGGTGGGATATCGTCTACACCCTCTTCTGTCAAAGCTAACTTTATTAACTTTTGTACATCTGGGTTTGAATTAGCCAAATTAATCAGAGCATTAACTGTATTATTAAGATCATCCATTAACAAATCTCTAAATACCTTATGTGCTGAAAAAATTGTGAATAAATTTTCCTTTCGTAATTTTTTCTTATAATTTTTTAAAATGCTTATTGAATAATCTCCCTTTTCAATAGCTTGAATTGCAGTTTCTGCAGCTAGCTTTCCTGAAGTCATTCCATAGCTGATTCCTTCTCCTATAATTGGAGAAACAAATCCCACAGCATCTCCAACTCCCATAAAACCGTTCGTGAATAATTTTTTAGAAATCCCTTGAATAGGAATTGGAAAATTGCTTTTCCATATTATATCTTGTTCTTTAAATTGTTTTTTTATTCGAGGCCATTTTAAAAATTTATGAAGATACTCCATAGGATTTCCTTTGGTTTTAAAAAGCCCCAGACCTACATTGGCAAGATCTTCAGAAAATGGAAAGACCCATGCATAAGCATTAGGAGCAATCTCATTGGATAAATAAAATAAATTAATAGAATTTTCACCATCAAGCCCTATATAACCTTTTACGAATACAACAGCACAAAATCCAAGTTGTTCTCTTTCCCATTTATTTCGAATTCCAGATTTTGGAACAATTTTTGATCCTACTCCATCGGCTGCAATCGTTATATTAGATCTGAACTCCCTAATCCCATCAGGCGTTTTAACAACTACACCTTTCACAAAGTCGTTTTCGATAATTAAATCTTTCACAAAAGATTCTTCTATTATTTCTGCTCCACTATCTATCGCTCTATCTGCTAGAAATTTGTCAAAGATAGAACGCTTAACATTCCATCCAAAATTCGGTTCTGATTTTATAACAAAACTTTTATTGTTAGGTGCAATCATCATATTCCCAAGTATTTTCCTTTCCGCTACATTATTAGGTGGAATATTAAATTCATCCCACACATGCTTAGGAACACTTCCCCCACATGGTTTTTCCCAACGAGGAACTAATTTATGCCTTTCAAAAATAAGTACTTTCAAACCAGCACGTGCCGCGGTTTCGCCTGCTATTGATCCCGAAGGACCAGATCCACTAATAATAACATCAAACATTTAAACTATCTCTTTAATTTCTATTTCAAATAATTCTAAATCCTTTAAATTTTTTATATCTTCTGAAAATTTAATCATTTCTGGACTATCTCTTTTTAATTTCAATGAAATGATTTTGTTAATAATCTCCTCTTTTACTCTAATTTTTATCTTATCTGTTTCGGTTTCAAATATCGCTTCTAATATATCACTTTCTAACACACTAATATTATTCTTTCCTAAAGTACATAAAGAGGAAACTTGAATTCCATCTATTATACAAGAATATGGAGTTCTTAATTTAGTTTTTACAATCGCTTTTATAGAATGTATTTCTTTAGGTTTTAATTTTTCCCGTGCCAATAACCCAATTCTCAAACCAATTATCAAAAAGGGACCTAAATGTCCGTGAAATGCAGTTGCTCTTTTAATTAAATCATCAGTAATCATATTAATTGGATCCTTTATTTTCTCTGAGATATCTCTTTAAAAAAGCTTCTTTAAATTCTGTAAATTCATTATTATTTATTGCAGTCCTAATATTTTTCATTAAATTCATTAAAAAGGTCAAATTATGAATAATAATTAATCGTTTGCCCACAATTTCATTATCTTTAAACAAGTGCGTTACAAACGAGCTAGAATAATTCTTACAAGTATAACATGAACAATCAGGATCAATTGGAGTTGTTTCATTGAGACCGGTTAAATTATCGAACCGCTTAAGCCCTTTATGAGTATAACATCCTCCATGTCCCCCAGTCTTCGTTGGAAAAACAGAATCAAATAGATCAACTCCTCTCTCCACCGCTTCTAAAATATCTTGAGGTGTACCTACTCCCATCAAATGTATTGTTTTATCTTTTGGCAATAATGGCACTGTATGATCTAAAACCTTATACATAACCTCTTTTGGTTCCCCAACACATAAACCACCAAGTGCATATCCTGGAAAATCTATCTCCAGCATTTTCTCGACACTTTTTTTTCGTAAATCTAAAAAAGTACCTCCTTGAATTATTCCAATTAAAGTTTGGTCAGTTGAATTATGTAATTTTTTACATATTTTAGCCCAATTTAAAGTAAGTTCCAGAGATTTTTCATAATATTTATAATCTAAACCATAACGGGGACACTCATCAAAAATCATTATAATGTCTGCACCGAGTTTATGCTGTATCTCCATTGATTTTTCAGGTGTAATGATATATCTCTGGCCATCATAGGGATTTTTATATTCTATCCCATTTTCCTTAATTTTACAGTAAAAACGTGTTGACATGGCCTGAAATCCTCCACTATCTGTAAAAATGGGCTTTGACCAATTGATATATTTATGTAATCCCCCTAATCTCCTAATAATTTCGAGACCTGGTCTTAAATACATGTGGAAAGCATTTACAATTATTGTTTGAGTACCAATTTTTTGTAGTTCTGGAAATGTCATCCCCTTTACAACCCCTTTAGTAGCACAACCTATGAATGCCGGAGTTTCTATCATTCCGTGCTGTGTTTTTAATAAACCTGTCCTTGCCTTAGATTTTGAATCTTTATTCTTTATTTCAAATTCCATATAACCAAATAACCTATTGTTTTAGATTCCCTCAATAGCCCTTTCTATATCATCGCCTTCATTTTTATCCCAAAATCTTCTAACAGAAGTAGAAATTCCACCTCGAACAGCAACCTCCAATTCAATAAATATCCAATTTGGTTCTATTACAGCTTTGAGGTCTTCAATTATTTTATTTATTAATTCTTCATGATAAATTCCTTCATTTCTATAGCTCGTCAGATATAATTTTAAAGACTTTAACTCAACGATTTTCTCATCAGGTTCATAAAGTAATCTAAGTGTATAGAAATCAGGTAATTCAGTTGTTGGACAAACTGCAGTCAATTCTGGATATACATGTTCACAAACAAATTTTTTTCCTTTATTCTTATTTTCAAAAGTTTCAAGTAAATCTCTCATCTTTTTAACTTCTATAAATTTGTCATTTTAGTAATATTAAGAATCAGTTTAATTAAATATGAAATAATTAATTAAAATATTAATATTTTCAGCACTTTGAAATTGAATTATTTGAAAAATATAAAAAAGGGTGCTTAAAATAAATTCTGACGAAAATCTCGGAAAAGTTACAATTGAAAAATCAGCACTTCAAAATGCATTAAGTCATGTAGCAGAATATGGAAATTTTAGGCTTCCTCGCCGTAAATGGAAGGAAGTGTACGGGTTACTAATTGGAAAGTTAAAAAATAATAATTTAATTGTAAATAATGCATTTCCAATGACTCATGGTAGTTCGATATTTGTTGAATTTGAAAAAGAACATTACATTCTTGCAGCAGAAATTAATGAGATTATTGCTGAAAATGGTGATTTTTTTGTTGGCTGGTATCATTCACATCCTGGTTTAGGATTTTTCTTATCAGGAACCGATGTTTTAACTCAATTAGGATTTCAAGACGTAAATCCTCATGCAATAGCAATTGTTTTTGATCATAAAGAATTAGAAAGGGAAAATGAAACATTTACAATCTTCCGTTTACATAATACGTCGGAAGGAATTTTATCTAATTACTATGTTGTAGATTATGAACTCAATGGTTTAGAGAATGAATCAGAGTTAGAATTTATAGAAAAAATATATTATAAAATAACTCATTCTTTAGAAACTAAAAAAATCAGAAAAGTAGAAAGCACAGCAAGGAATAATATTGAAAAATGGCTTAAGTTAGAAGATTAAAATAAAAAGTATTATAAATTTATAGATTTATTCTTAAGCTGGGATTTTATTTAAAAATCTATTCTATTGGAGTCCCGCATTTTGGGCAGATCTCAGCATCATAATCAACTTCTGCCCCACAATTAGGACAATTAACTCCAAGGACTGAAAATACTTCATCTAATTCTGATGATGTTTCGACAGATTGTGTTGGTGTAGGATGGGATGGTAGATTTTGTCCAAAAGATATAACGGGTTCTGTTGTTGTGGTCTCAGTTGTAATTTCTTGTTGTATATTACTCTGATCTTTTATTTCAGCAGGTTTAGTAACTGCAGTTGAATATGCTGACCAAAATGAATCAGGTTGACTAGTTGGCTTTTTCATTTTTATTGTTGGTTTAGGTCCTGCTTGTGGTGTTATTGGGGTAGGTAGGGCACCAGTTTTTTGAAAATCATCAACTTGTTTCAATAAAGTTGCCATTTTTGCACCCAGATCCATTTCATCTATAGGATGGTCTTTTAATGAATATTTATGTCCAACAATATCCCGAATATAGTCTGTGATGACGGCTGAAGTTACTTTCTTGAGTTTCACAACCTTAAGGACCTTATTATTGGTATTATCTATTACTCTCATAGCCCACTTTTTTCTAACTGATGCTATTTGAAAACTACATGGGCATCCTTTGATTGGGATCTTTTCTGTAATAAATTCTGTCTGTGCCGTATGGAATCCTCCAACTAGTTATACAATAAATTTGAAAATATTAATTAATAAGAATTTTTGTGTTTATTTAACAACTTTTTAATTTATAAGGGTATTTTCACGATGAAGATAGATCTAAGAAAAATGAAAAAAAGAACCCTTATTTTTCTTATGCTATCATTAGTGGGAGTATCTATCCTTTTTCTTGTTCCCGGAATTTTTGATAAAGCTGAAAAAAACCCTTATGATGAGCCCGGAGTATTAATTAATGAGGTTTATATTTATGGTTTTTTAACGCACTTTCTCGAACCTACTGTGACTCTTTCGGCAGCTATTGTACAACCATTAATTCATAATGGAGGGCTACGTCCGGGAATAGTTTTATGTCACGGATGGGGAGCAACTAAAGAGGAATTAATGTATATTGCTGCTGATTTTGCTAGAGCCGGGATGGTTGTAATATTATTTGACATGGAGGGGACGGGAAGGAGTACGGGGGCTCATAATTTGGTTGGAGGAAGAACTAGACTTAATGCGTGGGCTGCAGTCGAATATTTGGTTAAATTAAGTGATGTGTTACATATAAATACAAGCTGTATAGGCATGGCTGGACATAGTCAAGGTGGTATTACAACAGCAATTGCTTCCGCATTAGATGAAGTCGATGGCCCTGCTTCTAAAGGCATAGCAAACATATCCGCATCAGTTTCAATATTTTCAGAAGGTTTTATTGAAGATGTTTTTGGTGTTATGTTTGGGTATGATTCAACTGTAATGCCAATTTTATGGCCTTACCTTGGAATGGACTTATTCGATTACAATAACCCACTGGATAGATGGCAACAATCTATTATTCCCAATATTAATGCCTCTAGACCAAAAAATTGGATGCTAATTACAGGTCAATCAGATGAATTGACAAATAATTGGATTCAATATCATGTTATGAAGCATGCTGTGCCTGATGAAATAACATATGAAGATCTCATTTCAAATATTACTACTAAGAATGTTTGGACTCTCCCAACACAATTAGGAAATTTCTCACAGGGAACAGCGAGAAAATTCAGTCTTCTTTATGGGAGAGATCACTCTGGAGAAATGGATTCTGTATTAACAGGCACAATGATGATTGATTGGTTTTGTGATGCCTTTTTATTCAATCAAGATAGAACAGAATTAGAAATTCTTACTGGTATAATTATATTCCGTGATGAATTTTCTGACTTTAATACAGATTCATTATTTGATATAATTTCTAAAACTATTTCATCAAATGGTCTGCTGATAGGATTAACAATTGCGATGATTCCATTAGGTTATTTTCTTTCATTAAAGTTTAAAAATAAGAAGAATTTAGATCCAGTAAATGCTCGAAACATTGAAAAAAGATCTTTTATAAAATGTCTTTTATTATATGCTGGGGTTTATCTATTAGCTTCATTGTGTTCATTTTTCTTTGCTTGGTTATTTTCAATTCGCACAATTGTTCCATTTTTTGTCTCTAATATTTTTGCTGTGTTCTTCTTAATGAAACAAATAATATTAGTTCCCTCACTGATTGGTATTATCTATTATGAAAGGAAAAAACTTAATCAAACAGCTGAAGATTTTGGAATTTCTCGAGAAAGTCTTTTAAAATCAGCATTAATCGGAATAATTATGATATTAACCTTTATATCTATTACTAATATTGTAGATCTGACATTTAATAATTTCACACAAGCCCTTTTTATTCCTCCAGCCCATTTACAAGGATTCTTCACATTTGTACTAATCTTAGGTCTAAATTTTTTAATTGATGATCTAATATTCAGAGGATTGGTTCAATCGAAAATGGAACGTTATGGGGGCCGTTGGAATGCTGCTTTTTTAACAAACTTCTATACTGCTGTAATCGGAGGTCTGGCAATGATGTTTACTGTGCTGCCTCTATTTTGGAACGATCCGGGCTCTTCGCTTACATTTTGGGACATTGATATATTAAGAATGCTATTTAGAGATACTCCTTTAGTGCTTCCATTTATACTAGCCGTATTTTTAGGTGGAACTGGGTTATACGCTATTATTGGAATAATTTCTGGAATATTTAAAGCGAAAACAAGAAATATAATAGCTGGAACTGTTGTTATTACATTAATTGTTGCATTTCTCCTCGTTAATTGGGGACCATTTGGAATCCTTACTGCTTGGGACGGAGTACATTTTCCACAATATATACACGCGGTGATTTCAGATTGATCTAAAAAAATTAGATATTGTTTTATTTTAAAAAATCTTGAAATTTTCATTACTTAATTTTTGAATAAATGAAGTAAGTTATATTGTAACTTGCTTATATTGCAATTTGGTTATATCATAATATATCTTGTACTTTATATTCGCAATTGTATGTTGTTTTATTCACTTGTATTAGGGTAATTTAAGATTAAATATTAAAAAATTAATAAACAACATATAAGGAGCTTTTTAAAATTAAAAAATGGGTAATATCTTGTATTTTAATTTCTATGATGCTATATTTTTCTATATTCGGTGTTTCATTGTCCAATTCTCCTATCTTTATATCATTCCCAGAATCAATTAACCAAAATTCCAATTTGTATACTTCTAGTTGGTCTAATGCGACTGTGATTTCAGACGATAGTAGTGGATGGAATAATATGGGCAGCTACTACCCTAGCATCATTACAGGTAAAAATGGAACTTTACACGTGGTTTGGACTGATAATACATTTGGTCCATGGGGAACTGATTATGAAATATTTTATGCAAATTACACTGACGCTGGCTGGTCCAATGCAACTTGTATTTCAGATATTTACGGGTGGAATGATGCTTATAGTGCTTATCAAAGTATTGCTATTGATGATAATGGAAATTTACATGTAGTCTGGACGGATGACACGGATGGTGAATGGGGAACGGATCTAGAAATAATGTATACTAATCGTACTGCAGCTGGTTGGTCTAATGCAACGGTGATCTCGGATGATGCAACTGGGTGGAATGATGCTGATAGTAATTATCCTAGCATCGCTACTGACATTAATGGAAACGTACACGTTGTTTGGCAGGATGATACGAATGGTACATGGGGAATTGATACAGAAATAATGTATACAAATTATACTGCCACGGGCTGGTCCAATGCAACGGCGATTTCTGACATTTATGGATGGAATAATGATGTTAGTAGAGAACCATGCATCACCACAGATAAGAATGGAATAGTGCATGTGGTTTGGCATGACGATACAGATGGTACATGGGGAACAGATATGGAAATAATGTATTCAAATTATACTGCATCAGGTTGGTCTAATGCTACCGCGATTTCAGATATTTACGGATGGAATGATGGTTATAGTTCATATCCTAGCATTGCCACAGATAATAATGGAAGTATACATGTTGTCTGGCAGGATATCGTGGCGGGTGAATGGGGATCAGATGTCGAAATATTTTATACTAATCATACTACTGCGGGCTGGTCAAATGCAACTGTGATTTCAGATGATAGTTCTGACTGGAATGATGGATCAAGTTGGAGACCTAGCATTGCCACGGATAATAATAATGGAATTCACGTGGTCTGGGAAGACTACACTGACGGTGAGTGGGGAACTGATTCTGAAATAATGTATGTAAGATACACTAGTGTGGGTTGGTCTAACGCAACATGTATTTCAGATCTTTATGGATGGAATGATCTTTCGAGTGTTTACGCTAGTATCGCAACCGATAATTATAGAAGGGTCCATATTGTATGGCAGGATGATACAGATGGTGAATGGGGAACAGATCAAGAAGTGATGTATTCATACATAGGATATCCAACCTCAAACCACCCTTTAAATATTACGACTTCAACCAAGGGTTCGGAAACAATCAATTGGACACTTTGGGATGCAGTAGGATCTGGAAAATTTAGGGTTTGGACGAATGATACAAACGATATCTATTATATTTGGCAGGATTGGATTGATTGGACGAATAATACAAATTTATTAGTGCCGATTAATAGAACTACGATTGGGTTTTTCAATTATACAATCGAATACAACAATAGTATGGGTGAAATGGGTATAATTGACACAGTAATGGTAAATGTTACTAAATATGTACCTTCAAATCAAGAGCAAAATTTGGGGTTAGTTCTTATATTAGCAACACAACCGACAGATTCAGGTCTAATCTTTGTATTGATTGGAATTGGTGCTGCAGCGGTAATAATCGTAATTGTAATAGTAATTAAAAGGAAAAAATAACCTTAAACATTCAAAATCTTCTTTTTTTTCAATATGTTTGGATTTATCTCCATAATTTCAGATTAATAAAATAAATAATTTCTATTCTTCAGACTTTTTATTTTCTTCAAAATTATAAAGAATTTTACCTATATTATAAAATACTTCATCAACATTTTCCCCATTTAACGCCGAAGTTTCGATGTATTCATACTTCAATTGCTTTCCTAGTTTTATTCCATCTTCTTTAGTTACTTTCCTCTCATCACTCATATCTGATTTATTACCAACGATATATCCCAAGATTTTTTCATCTTTTAAAAATCTATTTATATCGGAATTCCATTTTGCTACATTTCCAAAGGTTTTTGGAGAAGTTAAATCAAAAATCAACAGTTGAGCATCTGCACCTCTATAAAAATGTTTTCTCATTTTTTGAAATTTTGTTTGTCCTGCAAGATCCCAGATTATCAATTCAATGTTTGTATTTTTATAATTAATTATTTTTTCGGTAATATTAACTCCAATTGTACTGATATATGTTCTTTTAAAAGCATGATCAGTAAATCTTAAAATTATCGAAGTTTTTCCAACACTAGGATCTCCACAAACAATAATTTTAAATCTATATTTTGATTTTATAACCTCCTCCTCATCCAAAATAGGAAAAGACTCCTCTTCATCAATAAAAATTTCTTGACTTTTTAAATCTTCTAATAAATTTATTATTTTGGCATGAAATTTTTTCAATTCTTCTTGAATTTGATTTTTATCCGCAGTTTCTTCTTCGATATCAATGATTTTATCAATTGTCTCATTAAAAATAACTTCAAAATGATTCAAGTATTTATAAAAAATCGAATCATTTACTTCGTTATAGAGCAAAGTCAAGCTACTTTCCGCAATCCCACCTCTTCTAGATTTATTCTTAATCTCCAATAATCGAACTAAACCTTTCAAATTGATAGATGGAAAAGGTAAGATTGCTATAGATTCTGAACTACGGTGATCCTCACCAATCATAATGTTGATTGTTTTTAAACTCACTAGATTTTTTATTTTTATGGATATATCTTGTGGATAGTATGCAAGAGCCGTAGGCCCCAGTTTATCCTCAAACTGAGAATAAATGACCCCAATTATTAATTCTTCTGTCAATTCTAATCTTTTATTTAACTCAAGTTATTTTCTCTTTAATAATTCTCCTAAATTAAAGAAAGCATCATCAATATTCTCACCTGTTAAAGCAGAAGTCTCAATGTAACCAAGATTTAACTTTTTCGCAATTTTTAAAGCCACATCTTCATCTATTTTTCGATTTTCAACTAAATCATTCTTATTTCCAACAATAAAACCCTTAATTTTTGTTTTTAAATAGGATTCAACATCTTTATACCAATCTGGAATGCTATTTAATGTTTTTGGGCGTGTTAAATCAAATACTAATAGTACACCATCCGCTCCTTGATAGAAATGTTTTCGCATTCTTGAAAATTTGCTTTGTCCAGCTATATCCCAAAGAATGTATACAATTGAGATATTTTTTTCTTTAGATAAATCTATTTTTTTTTCTGAGATATTAACTCCAATAGTCGGTATATAAGTTCGTTTAAATGCCCTATCAGTAAATCTTAATATAGTAGAAGTTTTCCCAACACCAGGATCTCCACAAACAATAATTTTGAACCTAAAAGACTTCCCTACTACCACTTTCTCAGGAACAGCTTCGGGGAAGGCTTCTCCCTCCAGAGCCTCCATCTCAGTTTCTCGTAATTCATCTAAAATCGTATTTAATTTTATATAAAACTCTTCCATCTCTTTCAAAATGCGATTTTTATCTGCATTTGATTCCTCTAATTCAATAACTTTTTCAACAGTTTCATTAAATACAGACTCAAAATTTGGCATATATTTATAAAAAATTAGATCATTAGCCTCATTGAATAAAACTGTTATAGATGCATCAACAACTCCCCCTCTTCGTGTTTCATCTTTGATTTCAATCGCTTTAACTAAACCTTTAAGATTATTTGATGGAAACGGAATTACGGCTAAGGACTTAGGAGTTTCTCCTTTTTCTCCTGATAAAATATTAATAGTTTTTAGACTAACAGTGTTTCTAACATCCTCTGCAATATCAGAGGGATGCCACACTATTGCTCTAGGACCGAGTTTCCCATGAAATTTTGAATAAATTCCACCTTTAATAAGATTTTTTTCCATTTTCAATCAAATTATTTTATTAGAATCTATAAAATACTTATTCATTTTTCAACGTTATTAAATTATATTTCAAAATGTTCCTTTTTTATGGACTCTCCACACTTTTTACATTCAACCACCATCCCCATATCAAGCAAATTAAGCTCATTTTCAGTTAACTTTGTGGAAGGGTGATTGCAGAATGGACAATAATAAGCCTTGAGTTTACGTTTCTTTTTAACTTGAGAGGCTTCCGCTAATTCTGTCACAATTGAACTGTTGCTTTCATTTTCTGTATCTTCATCTTTTATATCTTTTTCTTCCATTATAGTTCACTCTAAATCGATTTTTGTTATTTTGATAGAATTAATAATATTTATAGAAATAAAAATTTTTAATTATTTGATATTTTTTGAATTTTATCTAAATTAATTTTGGATTTCCTTTTAATTAGAAATAATAAACACTCTTCTCCAAATCATCTAAATTATTCTCTGATAAAATCTATGTGTTTATATAATTAAATAAATATTGGATTCTTTTGTTTTAAATTTATTAATTCTTTATTATTGAGTGTTTTAACGATTTAGGGTATATTTTCACAAAAAACTCATATGACCTAACTTATTTATAAGCATTATAACATAACAATAGTAAATTATTCATAGTAAGTCTCTCACTTGAGAGGTTAATTATTTAGATTTTAGAAGTTATTATAACCAATTTAAAGTTAAAATATGAGGTTTGACAATTATGTCCCCTTATAGTTACGGTGACATACCAGATGATTTTCCATCAAAGGTTTTTACTCCATTAGGTGAACATCTCTTCAAGTTATTCAAAGAATTTGGACACGAATATTTTATTGGCAAAACTACAACTTCTGAAGTAGGTTTTTTTAGTAAAGCTTCGGAGTTTTTAAGCGAGAAATTTAAAACTGCTGTCAATACGGCTAAAAAAGTCATTAGTGGTGAGATCCAACATCCTGAAAATGTATTAACAACTTGGTTTTTCCCGCCAGTTATGTATGTTAGATCCGATTTACAAATGGGAAGTACAAAACTCATTTATGGGAATTCAACTGATATTACTTTCATATGTATTAATGATGCTAACTATGAACCAGAATTGCTAATTAACGGACATATGGAAGATGGAGTTCCTGTAGATTATTGGTACATTTTGGGTGAGGATGAAGTCTTTGAAAGAAGACATATTAAATATGGTACGAGATTGCGTGAAATTCCTAGTAAAACAAAAGATTTTGTAAAAGGTGGATTTCAAATTTTAGACATTCTAAAAGATGTTAGAAACGAGAGAAGCCCACAGTGGTCTGATTCTGCTTATTCGATGTGCATGTTGTGGATAACTGGAGCAATTAATATGTTTGTAGAACCCTCTAGTTGGAATGCCTTGGCAGAAATCTGGGATGGAGTAAATGCCAAAAAGATTTATGGTAGACCTGATTACTTTTATTGCTATGTTCCTTGGCCACCCGTCATGAATTTATTATTTGCAATGGGTCGACCCGAATTCACAATGCGTCTAACCGGATTATTAACAAATCATCAGCTATTTGTTAATGGATTTGAACCAGAGATGATAAATTTTTATAAAGACGTAGTTCCTGAAGTATGGGATTGGTTAATAAATAATATGAAGGAAAGTGGAGTCCCGACTCCAAGGCAGACTTTAGGTTGCACACCACCTGATCTAAAAGATAAAAAGAAGTTCAAGAACTTAGAATTCGATTGGATCTACCCAGAAGGAGCTAGAGTTAAGCCTTTTGAATGGGATCTCGCAGATGAAGAAGTATTTAGCGGTATATTTACCGACATATCACACGAAACTCCAGCAGAACAATTTTATGGTAAAGAACATATAGTTTCTAAGGGAATTGGTGAGGAATAATAATAATTTAAAAATATAAAAAATATAATTATGAAAGATAAATATTTGGAGAAATTAAATTGAAAACCGCAGGAGAAGTATTGGGAGAATTATTGATAGGCTGTGTTAGAGCACTTACACCTGAAGAACGAGAAAAACTTTATGTTAAACAAAAATTAAACGGTAAAATAGTCGAATTTATTTTACCAGACGAACATGAAGCATGTGTTGTCTATTTTGTGGAAGATCCAGTAACTAGATCTTGGCTATCTTATAAAAGTTATCCAACACCTAGAGTTAAATGTAAGAATTGCAAATGGAAAGGTTTATGGTCCGATCTAAAAGTAGAAGAAGAGGAAATGGATCTAACGGGTAAAGTGAGCGATTTAGAGCTATTTCACCCTGTTAAAAAAACAGTAATTGAAAAATGCACTATATGTGGTGGTACAAAATTAAAGTATGAAGATTGGAAATTTGAAAAAGCTGATCTAGTAATTAAAGGTACATTTGCAGACATTGGAGCAGTAGCAGAGGTTACTTTAGGAGGATTTTTTCATAGAATGAGACAATTATTCAAAGTAATGGGAATGATGATGAAAAAAGAAGTAAGTATTAAACCACTACGTAAGCTTGGAATGGGTATATTAGTTTCGAAGTTAATTACTGGAAAAGTATCCGAAGATTATAAAGAAGATTAAATTGGTAAAATTTTAAATATTTTTTTTATTTTATTTTTATAATAGGTATTTGATTAAAAGTGGGAGATTTTAAATAATATTTTCATAATAGTAATAAATAATACTAGAAATAGTAAATGTAATATAGTGGTGGGTAACTTAATAATTTAGGTGAGTTTAGATTTGGCAACAGATTGGTACGGTATTAAAAAACAAATTTCTAGTACGATGATGGATTTTGGATTTCGTGTTTATGTATCAATAGCTGATGTCTTTGGAAATCCAAAAATTATGGACGAAGAAATCGAACCTTTCAAAGATATAGTATGTAAATCAATTAAAATTAATAGTAATTATTTAAATATAGGCGATTATGCAATTCCAATTTCGTCTAAAAACCTAATGATCTTTAAAATTTCGGAAAAAGCAGTTGTTGTGTTATTTGCAAATAAAGGAAATATTGCACAATTATTATCTTTTAAGAAAAATATAGATTATTTTGGTGAGCAAATAGAAAAATTACTAGAGGATATGGAAGCCCCAGAAGTAGAGGTTGAAGTGCCAACAGTAGTTGAGAAAGTTGAAAAAAAATTACCTAGACAGATTCTTGGTAAAGAGCTTCCAATTTATACCCCAACTCTCAATAGAGAATTAGATAAAAAGGCAAAATTCACAATGGAAGAAATGCGCATTTTACATATGTGTGATGGTAATAGGGGTTTCTACGAGATTGCCCACGAGGCAAATCAACCTGAGAGTTTTTTATTTGATTTCATAGTTAAAAATATAAAGAAAAAATGGCTTGGTCCAAAAGCTTATCCCATTATTGTTCAATGTCCTGATTGTGATTTAACACATTATTTATTTATTCATGAAGATTTATTTGAGCTAGATCCGGACCTACTTTCAATTTTAATTCGGTCTGAACGATGCAATCATGAATATGTAGTCTTTCTTAATAAAAAATTAAAATATGAATTACAATCTTTCGGTTATTTTACACCATTTCAACAAGATAAATTTATGAAAAAGCTAGGGGAGCACTATTATACTATAATTTCTTAAACTTCACTTATTAACTTTTTTTTTAAATAAATAATATCAATTTTTCATTCAACAATATAATAATAAGTAGGATCTACTTTTCTTTGCTTTTTTCGTCTTGAAAACCGCCCAAACCATGGATGTACTCCCATTGGAAAATTTTTAAACCTTGGTATATAATTTTTAGTCTTTTCAGGTATTTCCCAATTATAATCTAACTCTCTTCCTGCAAAAGCTGTGAAAATAGCTAAAAAATTCGAATATAGTGATGCTCCGCTGAGTAAAAGGGTTTCATAATCCCAATTTGCGAATTTTAGATACAATTCAGTCATAGCATCTTGAGTGTATTTTCCAACTTGTTCGAAAGTGCTAAATTCGACATTATAAACCTCACCCATCTTTTCAGGATATTTTTGCTCTATAGGTCGTAATAATTCACGATGCCATAAGCCGATTGACGTTATTTTACTAGATAATTCTGGAGGGTCTGCAAACATAGTTCCCCAATCATTGAATTCAATTGTTTTCATATTTTTTAATGTATATCCAATTGCTAGGTTAGGTATTGGAGATTTTGTTTCAGTTTCAGAATGCTCGAATGGGGCTTTTCGCCCTGCATAAATTTCATCTCCTGTATAAAAAAACATAAATTCTTTAAATAATAAATATTCTCCCGTATCTAATTTATATGGTCCATGTTCAAAAATTCCTGCTCTACATTCGCATTTATCTAAAAAGTTCCAGTTCGTCATTGTTGCAACTGTTCTCTTAAATTTTTTAATCTGTTCTTTGGTTGGCTTGAACATATCTCCTCGCAATTTCTCAATTAAAGAATTATCTAAGATACGCATATTATTATCTTCACTTTGATCTACAAGGAGCTTTTTATCATTTCTATAATAAGGATTTAAATTACGAAAAAAGTCTAATAAAAACTTAGTTTGTTCTTTCTTTTCTTCAGGTTCTTTTTCTGGTCCACCCATATCGTAAATACATTGTCCCCTCCCATGAAGATATAACATAGCAAAAGATTGAAATGCCAGACCATTTAAAGCTCCAATAATTGTCTTGCATTTAGGTCCAATTTCTCGTGGGTCACATCCATGATCAACCATATCTTTTACAATATTATATTGGAAATTTTGGTCGTAAAGTTGGTGGCATGCAACACAAATATAAGTTGAAACTGGAAAAATTTCAGATCCTACTTCGAGTCGCCCTGCCATCAAAGCTCTGTGCACATTGTTTGACATTAATTGAATTATTTTATTTGCTTCATCTGTTGTAATATTACTTTTCCAAACCATATAATCACATCTTATTATTATTAAGGAAATTTATTATATTTTGACCAAATATTGGGATTTGCACTAAAAAATAACGGAAATACGACAAGAATTATAATTAAAACAATTATTAAACCTGGTAAGATTCCTTTTAATATTAAAGATTTAGTATCAATTTCTGTTTGATCTTTATAAACAAAGTAAAAGATATAAATCCCTGTAATTATCATAAAAACATGTGCAATTTGTGCTTGAATCATCTCAATTGAGAAGGGAATTGGAACAAAGAATCCACCGATAGCAAATGTAAAAAGTAAAATAGAAACTGCAATTAAATAATATGCAACTGTTTTGTTCGGTCTATAAATATATATAATTAAACCTATAGACGTAGCAACCATAGTTGGAGAACAAATATTCATAATTAACCATTCAAGGACTGTAAAATGTAGAATTAATAAATGACCAATAGCTGGAAATATTGTATTGACTACTAATGCAATTACCAAGATTATACCAATCTTCTTATTGAAAATTTCTTTAGTTTGACTCAAAAATTTTCACCAAATAAGAAATAAATAAATTTGATTTATTAATCAACAATATAATAATAAGTTGGGTCTATTTTTCTTTTCTTTTTACCTCTCGTAAATCTTGCTATAAATGGATGTGCTCCAAGTGGATATTTTTGAAATTTGGGAATGTAATCATATGTTTTTTTAGGTATTTCCCAATTATATGGAATTTCTGTAAAAATATTAAATAAAGCTAAAAAATTTGTATAGAGATTCACCCCTGCCATTAATCGTTTAGTATAATCCCATTCCGCGATTTTTATATACAATTCATTTAATGCTGATTGTGCATATTTTCCTACTTGCTCAAAAATATCAAAAGAGACTGGTTCAATTTTTCCCATTTTATCTGGATATCTTTGTTTTGTTGGCAATAATAATTCTCGATTCCAAAATCCTATCGAGGTTATTTTATCAGAAAAATCGGTTGGATCAATGAATACAGTTCCCCAATCTGTGAATTTAACAGATTTAATATCTTTAACGGTATAAGCAATAGAAATATTTGAAATCGGAGATTTAGATTTGGTCTCAGATAGACCCAATACTCTCCTCCTCCCTGGATAAAGCTCTTCTCCAGTATATAAAAATAGGAATTCTTTAAATATCAATAATTCTCCAGAATCCATTTTATAGGGGCCATGTTCGAATATCCCAGCACGACAATCACATTTATCCAAATAGTTATGAGTAGTTAATATAGCAAGTGTTCTTTTAAATTTCTTAATCTGTTCTTTATTAACTCCAAACATGTCTTCTCTTAATTTTTCAATTAGATCTTTATCTAAAATACGCATATTTTCGTCTTCACTTTGATCTGCCAAGAGTAGACCATCATTTCGATAATTGGGATTTAAATATTGAAAAAAATCTAAAATAAATTTGGTTTCTTCTTTTTTTTGTTTAGGCTCATGTTCTGCTCCTCCCCAGTCAAAAATCTTTTGTGCACGACCATGTAAATAAAGCATTGCCAATGATTGAAAACTTAAACCATTCAAAAATGCACATAATGTTTTACATTTAGGTCCTATCTCTCTAGGATCACAACCATAGTCTACCATTTTCTTGATAATTTCATATTGAAATGATTGGTCATAGAGTTGATGACAAGCAATACATATATATGTAGTAACTGGAAATAATTGCGATTCTATAGCTTCTCTCCCGAAAAGTCCTTTACGGACATTTTCTGACATTATATATATTAATTCATTAGCTCTTTCTGTTGTTATAGTGCTCTTCCAAATCATAAATCTCTCTCAAAAAATGAAAAAGATATAGATGTTAAAATTATTCCCGCGTTGATATTAAATATTCAGATATTCCATCGCCTTCTTTCCCCTCGCAACTAAAGGATACAATTTGTTCAAAGACTTCAGTTTTCCCTTTTGGAGAAGGTAATGGGAGGTGTATAGATTCTATAGTATTGGAAACTAAGGTAGTTTTATTTCCTTTCTCATCTGTTAACAAAAATGTTGATGAAACTGGTGTTTTTCCATCTTCTTTCGTTTTTGTGGAAACATCTACACTTTTTATATGGATATTTCCAACTTTTGTAGATATAAAACCTGTTTGTAGAATTTTTCCTAAAACCTCTATTCTGGCAATATTTATGGTTTTATCTTCAAATTGTGCCGAGAGCCAATTCCAACGATCTATATTCACCCAATCCCGGGTACCCCAGCTATGATCCCGGTGTCCAAGGCAATCAATATTTCTAGTTTCCCCAGTTTTCTTTATTACTAAAGTACCCTTTGCTTTCATCCCTTGTTCATAATGTTGCTGAGCTGCGACATCTAACATTTCAACACCATATTTTTCAAGACTCTCTAAAGGGTCTTCATGTGATAGATAGTTGAAAACTGGAAATCTTGCATCAAATGTTATATCTAACTTAAATTTTCTGTCCTCAAATTTAACTTTCCATTGTTTCATAGGTTTTGTGCAAATATAATTCAATTTTTTATCATATTCCCAATTATCGGGCATAGTATCAATAGCGGGTTGATTTAAATATGCATTAGGGTTTCCATCAACTATTAACACTGCCATTATAGTAGACTTTTTATCAAACATTTCCATAGACCATCGCGTAAATAAAAAAACGTTATTTTTACGATCAATGAAATTAAAATACCAACTTTCATTATGATTTTCTGGAAATTCCCCAAAATCATGTTTATATTCATCTTCTTCGGAGATATCTACTCCTTTTTTAATATATTCTAAAAGTTTGCTATCAACTTCAATCCCTTTTTCTTTGAGATATTTTAAGACTTTATCTATCATTTTAGATTGCTCCTATCTTTATCTAATCAAAAAAAAATATTCATTCTTGCTCTAGATTGTAATTTTAACATTTAAGAATTTAGATATTATTATTATTTTACTAATTATAAAATTAATAGAAATTATTATATAGAGTTCAAACCAAAATGTTTACTATATCTAAAAGGAGACTAAAAAATGGATGATTATCGTGCACTTTTTATCGTATTCATGTCTTCAATAGCAGTCTTAGGGATTGTGGCAATAGTATATATCGTATTTTTCAAAAATAATCCCCTTAATCTATTAAGTGATGAAGCTATAAACATAATTTTAATAGCTTTATTGTCGCAAGGTAAATAATTTATTAATTCACTATTTTTTAATTAATCTTAATGTATAATAATAAGAAATAACTTTATCATTTGAGTTCAGATGATTTTCTAACTTAATTTGATAAATAAAAAAGTAATTAAATATCAATTTGGTTTATTCTTCAAATAATTAAATGAAAAAAAAATAAAAGGTGTAATATTTTTGGGATATAAGCTAATTGGAAATGGATTAAGTGTCTCTAGTAAAAAAGAAGTTGAGGGGATATTTAGAGCAATCCATACGGTTCAAGATGTTATTAAACTAATTAAAGGAACTGGGGATGATGCAGCTGAAGGAAAAATATGCTGGGTGGAACAAGCGGGTGCAACAACTTTAGGTCCAATTTTAAGCCGTATTTCTGGAGTAGTTTGTCAAACAGGTTCTTCAGGCTCTCATATTGCTATAGTTTCAAGAGAGTATGAATTGCCAGCCCTTATGTCTTGTGTAATAAAAGGAAATCTTGATGATATTAATGGTAAAAAAGTCAAAATAAGAACTATAGAAGACAGTAACCATGGAGAATTGTTATTGTGGGAAGAGTAAGAATTCAAAAATTATATGAATTTATTGAAAAAAAAGATTTTAACATTTTAGGGGGAAAAGGAGCGCATTTAGCTAAACTTTTAGATTTAAAAATGCCAGTTCCCTCAGGGTTTATATTACCAACTACTTGTTTTAAACTTTTTTTAGAAAAATCGGATTATTTTCAAAGAATCATGTCCATTCTTCAAAATCCGATTAATTTTGAAAATATCCTTGAAGTCTCTAAACAGCTTCAAGACTCTATTATGTATTCAAAATTTCAAGAAAAATTTTTAATTGCGGTTAAGAATGCATGGGAAGAATTATCCAAGTATACAAATATTGACTATGTTGCAGTTAGATCCTCTGCAACTGTAGAAGATTTAGAAACTGCTTCATTTGCGGGACAAGCCGAAACATTTTTATGTATAGATAATTTAGATGACCTTTTAAAATCCATTAAACAATGTTGGGCTTCTTTATATTCACCAAGTGCTTTAATGTATTGCTTAACAAATAATATTCCAGTAGAAAAAGTACAAATGGGTGTTATAGTTCAAAAAATGGTTAATTCAGATATTGCTGGGGTTATGTTCACTGCAGATGTGGTAAATAAAGATCCAAGTAAAATTCTGATTAATATAACATGGGGATTCGGTGAAACTATAGCGGATGGAAAAGTAGATGCAGATGAAATATTAGTAGATAAAGAAACCTTAGAAATTCTAAATATTAGAATTGGTAAAAAAGAATTAATGAGTATTAGAAATGTAAATGCTTGTGGAACTAGAATTATTGAAACTCCACACAATAAAAGAGATTGCTGTTGCATAACTGAGCAAAAAATTATTGAAATAGCTAAAATTGGATTGGAAATCGAAAAGAAATTTGACCATTATCAAGACATTGAATTTGCTATTGAAAATAATGAAATCAAAATTTTACAATCTCGGCCAGTAACTACGATGTAAGAATTAAAAGGTATATGATATTGGATTTAAAAAAAATAGGATATTGATAGATTCTTTTTTTAATCTTTTAGTTCTGAAAGGTCAAAGACGTAAATTTTATCTTCCCAACAACTTACGGCGAGTAATTGATTATCAGGAGATATTGAAACTCCAGTAACTGCTTTTCCTATCTTAATCTTTTCCAGCTGTGTTCCATCTGGTTTAAAAATCAAAACAGTTTTATCAGAAGACCCACTTGCAATCCACTTACCATTTTTTGACCAGTCTAGTGCCATGACTTTATCTTGGCCACCTTCCAATGTTTGAGTGCTTTCACCGTCTCGATTATAGATTCTAATCAACTTATTTTTATAAGTCCAAGAGCCAACTGCGAAATTTTGCCCGTTTGGAGCCCATGCTAAGCAAGTATAAGACTCATAATGTTCTGATAGAACCTTAATTTCGTTCCACCCATTAGGATCCCATAACCGAATTTTAGCGTCTTCAGAGGCAGTAACGAAAATATTACCATCTAAGCTCCATCCAAAACCATTTACAAAAGAGGTATGTCCCACAAGCTCCTTAATGTGGGATCCATCAACGTTCCAGATATTTATTTTATGATCTATGGTGTTAGATGCAATCATTTTGCCATCAGGCGACCAAGCTAGTTTATCATTGACATTGGCATCAAAATCCTTGATAGTATTTCCATTTGAATCCCAAAGCCTGATCATTTTTTGTCCAGCTGTAGCTAGCATTCCCTCAGAAGACCAAGTTAAATATTTTACCTCGAATTCAGGCACTTCCAGAACCTTGATTGATTTTCCTTCTCGATTCCATAAACGTGCCGTCGAATCTGATGCACCAGATGCAAGTATTTGACTGTCTGGAGACCATGCTACGGTCTCTACAGGACTTGCTTTGTGACCTTTAAATTTCATTTTTTTCATTTTTATCACAACAATTTTAATTATTAACAATCAAATAGGGTTTAATTTCTACTATTTCTTTTTAAATTCTAAATATAATTAATCATTCCATAATTCATTTTGCATTAGCTTCTTTATGAGTTCACGATCGTAAATGAATAAATAAAGTCCAAGCCCAAGTGCAGACATTCCTCCAAAATAAATTAATGAAAGATATCCATTCCAGCCTGGAGGATAAAATAGATTAAAACCCAGAAAGCTCGTTAAATTTATTGCTAATAGTTCTAAGAATGCACCCATAAGAGTTGTCAGCATTAAATAAAATAATAATCCATTATAATCCAATTTTTCAATTTTAAAAAGTAAAAGCCAAGTGCAATAAATAAAAATATCGAACAGATGGACGAAAATATCATAGGGTTGTTGCCAAAGTATAATCATTAAAAACATATCGAGCGTCCCTTGAATAGATCCGACACATAATCCAACCCAAATATGTCTATATTCTTTGTGACGAGCCCAAATTAAACATAAAAAAAGAACTGCTATTCCAAGTGCAAGCCTACCAAAACCAAGCATTGCCCCGAAACTTGTCATAACAGCATCACTAATCTGTATTTAATTCTTGGTAAATTTTATTCATATTTTTATAAATTTTAAGGTAAGCTTTGAATAATTTATCATATACTTTTTTATTTTGGCGTTGGGGCTGATAACTGGTCTTAATTTTTATTTTATCTTTTAAAGCATTAAAATTTTTGTATTTACCTAAACCTACTCCAGCAATCAAAGCAGCACCTATAGAGCCTGCATGAAATGGATTTTCCATTGAATTAATAACTTTCTCTGTGATATCAGCAAAAATCTGACACCAGATTTTACTGGATGCACCACCGCCAATTATGTTGATTTCTCTGACTTTACCTTTATTTCTTGAAAGTAATTCTTCCACACCTTGAAGCATCCATTTCACATGATATGCTACTCCTTCCAAAATAGCTCTTACAAAATCAGCTCTTGTATGATCTAGGCTTAAATTGAAAATTCCTCCTCTTAATGTAGTATCTAGGATTGGACATCGTTCTCCAAACATCCAAGGAGTAAAAATTAAATTATGGCTTCCTGGTGAAGAAGTTTCTGCAAATCGATCCAAATCTTCATACGTCTCATCTTTCCCAATTTGATCTCTAACCCATTTTAGACATGCCCCAGCACTTTCTTGATGAGCAACCAACATGTATTTTTTATCAGGATCAGGTCCTAAGACCGTGCCAGTCATAACTGCAATTTTCCGAAGACGCTTTGAAACTGGGGCTATTAACCAAGCACTAGAACCTACATATAGATGAACTTCATTCTCTCGAACAGCCCCCGAACCAACTAATGCCGCAGACATATCACCACAACCATTAATTATGGGAATACCAGGTTTTAAATTCATTTCTTTAGCTGCTTCATCAGTTAATCCCCCGACAATATCGGTAGAATCCCCGACTTCTGGCAATTTTTCGATATCAATCTTAGCAAGATCACAAATTTTTTGAGACCAGTTCATTTTTCCTTCATTTATATCTAGAATCCAGGAAACTGACGCACAATCTCTTGACGTAACATATTTACCTGTAGATTTATAAAGTATCCAATCCTTACAATCAAGAAATTTATAAGTATCGGCATACATTTTAGGTCTTTCATCTTTGATCCATAAAATTTTTGAAAGAATATCTTTTGGACCTGGACCTGCACCTGTGATCTTTAAAAATGTATAAATTTTTCTTATATTTTTTAGCATAGCACCCGTGGTAGTTAAATCCATAAGTCTTTTCGCTTGTTCTACTGCTCTAGAATCCATCCAGATCATACAGTTCATTAATGGTTTGCCAGTTTTGTCAGTTGGGATTGTTCCATCCATCTGGGTAGCTGGTATTATGGCATCTACATCATCAGGATTTAAATTGGTTCTTTTTACTAAGTCAATAGTATTCTGTGTAATGGTGTTCCACCAAACGTAAGGATCTTGCTCAGCCCAATTAAGTTGCGGATAAATTACGTCATATTCTCGAATTACTGAATCAATAATTTCAGTTTTGTCATCTTTTCCTTCTAAATTTATCAAACTAGATGCAGTTCCAGACGTTCCCATGTCATGTGCAATAATATAACCCATTAAATTACCTCATTATACCAAAAAATTTACAAATTTTAATTCAAAACACTTAAAATAATTAAAATAGACTTATTGATAATAAGTTTTTATAACTTTAATTTATTACTTTCTAATTTGTATAATTTCATTTGAAGTGAATAATATGTCGAAATTAAATTGGGCAACACGTTTGGATAATTATATATGGATGGACGAGATAAACAGCAAAAATGCTGCAGATGCAGTAAAAGCAGCTAATGCTTTAATGATTCTCAAGGATAAAGAGGCTATCTATTCTTTACTCGATACAATAGAAACAAGAATAAAAGATACTAGAGAAAGTTATGTTGATCTATTAGTTGAAATAAGAATAACTAAGAAGCTCTCTAATCTAAGAGACAAACTTAGGGACGAATCTAGGAAAGTAGAATTTTCAAGAAATGTATTAGATCCTCTTAGAAAATATTTAAGAGCACAAAAAACCAAGGAAGAAAAGGACTTAGAAACAGATCAGATAAAAAATATAGAAACAAAATTAAATGCAGTCTCTAATTATATCAGAGAATTAAAAAACAGTTTTAATAGTGCAATTCGAGAAGTAAACCCAAAAAAAGAATTAGAAAAGATGAATATTTCTTCAGGACGTGAAAAAGGTGCACTTGAGTCCTTTTTAAAAGATATTGAAAGCTTAGATAATTTTTCTGAAAGAGATAAAACAATTGAAGATATAAAGAATTTTTATGAAAACGAAAGTAATTTTTATGATCTTTCAAAAGCAATTTTTGATATATTAGTTAAAATGGCAGAAGGAGTTCCAATACAACCATTTATTAATAAATTAAAATCAATTGGTAATGATCTAGGGAATCAATTCGCGGACGCTTTGGCTGAATTAGGCGAGGCGAAATTTTTAGAAAAAGTAGAAAATGCAAAAAAATCTAATGAACAATTTGAAGATTTAATGCTCCCATTATTAGACCAATTTGACGAACTTTCAGGGAAAAATGTTTCCGTTCAATTTCAAACTATTATTACTAAGCATATTGACAATGCAAAAGTTCTTATTGCAATAATTCAAGCCCTTGGGGCGATATGTACCGAAAATGAAGCTACTCAAGCTTTATTAGACTTACTAAATTCTCTAGATCTTAAAACACAGAAGAAATTTCTTGATTTAATTATAGAGCAAAAACCAGCTTTAGAAATCTCATATGGCAATTTAAAATGTAAATACGAACTAATTATAACAGAAATATTTAAAGCGTTAGGAAAATTCAAAGACAAATCAATTGTTGATCGAATTCTTCAATTATTAAATTCCGATAATATCATTATAAAAAGGAAAGCCATCATTCTATTAGCTCAATTGGGAGATTCCAAGACCATAAAAGAATTAACCTCGTTTTTAAATGATGAGGATTTGCAAGTCCAAGAATACGCAATGATAGCACTAAAACAAATGGTTCCCTTTTTAAAAGGAATGGATAAATCAGAGATTTTAAATAATATTAATTTAGATTATGCAAAAAAGTAAAATTTCTCTTTTTTTCAAATCAATTTATTTTGTGAAACGTTCCCTTATTGGATAACTATATATTTGATGGATCATTAATATTGATAAATTGAATTAACTCGAATTATTTATCATTTTGAGTTTCTTACTTCACGATTCAAATAGAATATGTCAAAGAGGCGTTTTTAATTGAGTTTAGAAGATAAAATTGGCAAACTTGAAAAAGCTTTGAACGAGATTAAACAAAGATTAGTAAAAGTTGAACAAAAAGTAGGGATTTCCCAATCAAGTACTGGGATAAAACCATCAGAAAAACTTGTCGCTCCCATTCCGAAACCCTCATTACCCAGTGCCCCTATACCAAAACCTAAATCAAGCACTCCTTCGGCTCCAATTCCTAAACCTGCATCAAATACTCCTTCAGCTCCAATTCCCCAACCTGCATCTACAGCATCTAATATTGATTTAAAACCTACTGTTAGGAAAAAACAAATAATAAAACAAGCATTACCTAGAGGAGGAGCAACAAGCCAAATTAAAGCTAAAAAGGGAGTTTTTCATTGTCCACAATGCGATAGTGATTATTATGAGGAGCTTGAGGATAAAACAAAGCCATTATATACAATGGGCCCTGGCATTGCAATTTACAAAAAGAAACTCCGTTGCTGGAATTGTGGGCATGAGTGGCCGAAACCATCTTAACCTTAATTTAATATACAACTAATATATTAAGTCAATTTCTCTTTTTTTAATATGATTCATTTGTTAATTTAAAAAATGAATTATTTTATTCACTTGATAGTCGAAAAATATGTCACCCAAAAAATTGATGACACATAATATTTTTTTTTAAAAGAGTAATATACCTCTAGTAATCTATAATATCTTTTTTTCTTTTCTCTATATAGTAAAAAGGAAGAAACGTTATTAATCTTAACATTTATTATAATTTTAAACTCAGCTGGTCTGCGTTTTCACCCCACGAATAGAAATGATTTATTGTCTTTACAAATTTAAAATTCAATTTTTTATAGAATTTATACGCATCTTTATTGGATTCTTGAACATGAAGATAAATTTCCTTTACTTTAGGATGTTTTTTGAGATTATCAATTAATTTATTTATGAGTAATTTGCCAATTCCTTGTCTACGATAATCTTCTAAAACTCCAATTGCATAAACCAAAGCAGAATTTTTCTTTACCTCTCCTCCATTTATATCTACTAAAATAAAAGCAACTATTTTATTTTCAAGACTGTCCTCGGCAACTAGAAATAAATCTGGATGTTTCTTATGGTAAATATTAAATAAATATGAAAAGGAAACCCTTAAGGTAGCAGAATTAACCACATCAACTTGATCAAAATCCTTACGGGTATATTCCCTACAAATTATATTATTCACAGAATCCATATTTGTCGATTTTCCATTTTTTTTTGATATTAAAACCATTTTGTTTAAAACTGATTTTTTATATCAAATATTTAAAATTTATTAGATTTAAAGTAGTTTTAAATGTAAAAGAAAATGAGGTAGAATTTAATTGGCAAGTCCTTTTCGTGTTTATGAAAATATCTATTGTATTGGAGGTGGCAGCATTTCAAGTGCCGGCGATTGCATGGTTTATCTTATTGATATGAAAAAAAATAACCTTGTTTTAATTGATTCTGGAGTAACAAATTTTAATAGAATTGTAGATAATATTAAAACTCTAAATTTTGATCCAAATAATCTTACTGCCCATATTATAACACATTGCCATATAGATCACATTGGAAATTCTGCTCATTTCAAGAAATCATTTAATTTAAAAGTCTATGCACATGAACTTGACGTAGAACCAATTGAAAAAGGCGGTTCAAAGACAGGAGCAAGTTTTTATGGAGTTAATTATGAACCTGTAGAAATCGATCAAAAGTTTACAACAAGAGAGGGAGAGGAGATTTTACATATTGGAGAATATGACCTTCATATTCTTCATATTCCTGGGCATACACCAGGGGGTATAGCACCCTATATTGATATCGGTGGAAAACGAGTCATTTTTGCTCAAGATGTTCATGGTCCGCTTTTTCCTGCATTCGGTTCAGATAGAAAACAATTTGTCAAGTCTTTAAAAAGAATGCAAGATTTAAATGCTGATATTCTTTGTGAAGGACATTTCGGAATATATGATAGTAAGGACAAAGTTAAAGAATATATTGGCAGCTACATTTCTCAATTCTCAAGATAAATTATTTAATTTTTATTTCTTAAATAATATCATTTATATTATGGTCTGATTCATTTAATAAAATAAATTGATAAGCTTCTTTTTGGAGTTCTATAATGAAATTAAATTGGATGTAAGATCTATGGAAAAAAAATTTCAAATCATAATCGATAAGAGAGAACCAAAAAAAATTATTGATTTACTCAAACAAGAAGAAATTGAAGTTAAGACGCAAAATTTAGATGTAGGGGACTATATTATTTCTGATTCTTTGGCCGTCGAAAGAAAATCAGGTCGTGACCTAGTTTCTTCAATAACTCAAGATAGAAGAAATTTGTTTGAGCAATTGATGCGGCTCTCAGAAACATATGAACTACCAATTCTACTAATTGAAAATTTAAAAGCTGCTTTTAAATCTCAAATGGATCCTGCATCCATCTATGGAGTTATCACCAGTATTGCACAAAGAAATCGAATTCCTATCATTCCTACCCTTAATTATAAAGATACGGTATTAGCTCTAAAAAGAATGGTTATTAGGGAACAAAAAGAAGAGGAAGAGCCTTTTGTAATAGCAAGAAGAGCCCCAAAGACAATGTCACATGAAGAACGCCAAACTTTTTATTTGGAGGGACTTTATAATATAGGACCAAAACGTGCACAACAATTATTGGACACCTTTACAACCCCAAATGGAGTTCATAAAGCGATAAAAAATACCAAAATATTATATACGAAAACTGGAAAAGTAAAAGGAATTGAGGGTGAACTATGTAAGGTCAAAGGCATCGGTCCCAATTTTGTTATAAAAAATAAAAAATTATTATTTAATATAGAAGTAAACAACTCAAAACTTCAAAAAAAATTAAAAAATTAGCTAAAATCTAACAAATAGTATTAATAATTAGTCTGATTTGGGTTTTGCTCGACGTTTTAAAATTTTAGGTTCCTTAACATATGGTGGACGGGGTTTGAAGTTTGGAGGCTTTGGTAGTCTGGCGACTATTCTCGCGGGATTTCCTGCGACCATAGTAAAGTCAGGGACATTTTTAGAAACTACACTACCACTTGCTACAACAGCCCCTTCTCCTATAATGACTCCTCCTAAAATTGTTGATCTGATTCCAATCCATGCTTTTCTTTTTATTATTGTTGGTCTTGGGAACATCGGAGCCTGTGTTGGATATTGACCTTCTTTCATTCTCATTATTTCTTTTCCATGTGCCACAATAATAGTGTAAGCTGCTATTTGGGCCCCATCTTGAATAATTACTTGAGAAGGAAATTGATCTTCAATATAGACATTTCTACCAAGCCATACATTTTTACCGATTCTCACTCCTCGAGCTTTATTCAATCTTGCTCGTAAACCTCCTCCAGGAATGAAACTAGAAATAATATTTACAAAACGAGAAAGTAAATGCCCTAATTTGCTTCTTTTCCTTCTCAATTTTTTTGAAAGTTTTGAATGATATAGATCCCTTTTAGACAAATTGAATCACAATAATTCTAATTCTTATTTATTCTTTTAGCAATTGCTATAATATAATTGTCTTCCTTTATTATTTTTATAAAATAAATTTCCATTTTGTTCTGATTATTAATATTTACGAAGATTTTATTATTTCTTATAAAAATATGCGTTTTACGAAAATCTAATTTTAATCCAAGACCAGAAGCTTTAGAAACTGCTTCTTTTATACACCAAAAAGTAGTGCAAATTTCACTTTCAGAAGATTTTAAAGCTCTATAATTAGTAAAACATTTGAAAATTTTTAAAAAATCCTTAATCGTCAAGATTTTCTTTATTAAACTAGGTGAAAAATTCCTAATTTTCTCGATATCAACACCTATTTGATCAAAACTGGCAATAGCTACAATTTTATCTTGAGAATGTGAGATTGAAAAATTTATTTCTTTAATGTTTAATATTCCAGAAATGTTTAATACTGGTTTATTTGGAGAATTATTCAAAATTTCAATTTCATTATAGGGATAATAACTCAAATTTGAATATTTTAACAATTTTATTATTGAGATCTTTGCCAATATCCTACCATATAACCAAGAAAATTTCTTTTTCTTATTTAAATATTCATTAACTTCCCGATTTGTAAAAAAATTTTTGAAAAATTCCTGATTTTCTAAATGTGAGAGATAAACATCTTCTTTCTTACTAAGAGAAATTAATAAAATAACTAATTCTCCATCTATTACGAAAATAACTTCTTTAAAGTCAAATAGATGAATTAATCTAGAATTTAATTGATTGAAATTTGAAATTTGGCCTCCAAGGTCTAACAAAAAATATCTCCAACATTAAAATTTATATTTATTCAAAAAATAGAGATCTATTTATATTAATTTATAAGGTTGAAATTATGAATATAGAAATTGGAAAAACAGCGGAATTTTCAAAAACAATCACTGAAGATGACGTAAAGAAAATGGTAGTAATTTCTGGGGATGATAATCCAATTCATCTCGACGAGGAATTTGCAAAAAGAACTATATATAGAGGAAGAATAGCACATGGTCTACTCTCGTTGGGTTTGGTCTCCGCAGCATTGACTAAACTTTTTGGACCAGGAAATATTTGGTTGAATCAAACTTTTTCTTTTACAAAACCGATTCACATTGGAGATACACTAAAAGCAAAATTAAAAATCATCTCTATAGATAAAAGAAAAGTTTGTACTGTGGAAACTTTGGTTTATAATCAAAATGATGAATTAGTTTTAGATGGTAAAGCTGAATCAAAAGTTGCTTATATTAAAAAAAAGTGAAAAAGTCTTGAACCATTAAAAAAAAATAGTTTGAATAACCTTTAATTACAAAATATTTAGAAAATATCATATAACTGCTTGATAGTTGATTAAAGTCATGGTTAACTTGGAAAAATTCTTGGAGTATGTCTCCGAAGTATTCGAAATAGATCAGTCAGAAATATCTGATGAGCTAACTCCTGATGATATTGAAGTTTGGGATTCCATTTCTCATATGGACTTAATGGCAAAATTCGAAGAAGAGTGGGGAGTTACATTTGATGTAGAGGAACTAACGGAAATGGAAACAATCGGCCTTATTAAGAAAGCTTTGATCCGTCACGGAGTTGAATTATGAATTTAACAGAAGAACTTTTTAAAAATTCATATAAATTAGATAAGATAGCGTTTTTTCATAGAGATGAGACTATCTCCTATCCCGATTTATATGGTAAAATATGTGCTGTCATAGAAGAACTTAGAAATCAAGGGTGTAAGAAAGGAGATAAAATAGCAATATTTGCAAATAATTCAATATTCACAGTTATTGCATATTTTGGGATTATTGGAAATGGTAATGTTGCAATTCCTCTTTATCCGAGAATCTCAGAAGAGCATTTGAATTATATTATTAAGGGTTGCAAAGTAAAAACGCTCTTCATTCAAACTAAACTTCTAAAACGCTTTAAAGAGCGATGTAAAACTAAGATGGAAAATTACTTTTTTGATGTTGAAAGTGAATCTGGAATAAATATCAGTACTTTACCAAAAAAGAAAACAAAATTTCCAGAAATTGAAGAAAAAAAGGAAACCGCAGTAATAGTATTTACATCAGGGTCAACTGGAGTTCCCAAAGGTGTAATGGTATCTCATCATAACATTAATTATAATGCAGATTCAATAATAGAGTATTTAAAACTCACAGATAAGGATAGATTTATGGAAGTATTACCTTTTTCTTATTGTTATGGAACATCATGGCTCCATACACATATGAAAGTGGGTGGACAATTAGTTATTAATAATCGTTTTATGTTTCCAGGTAAGGTGTTAGACGAAATTAATGAAAAAGAATGTACGGGTTTTGGGGGAGTACCTGCACATTTTCAAATTTTATTGAGAAGATCAAATATACATAAAAGAAAATTTCCTTCTTTGAGGTTTATTGCTCAAGCAGGGGGTAAATTGGCAGTTCCTTTTATTAAAGAATTAATGGAACTATTTCCAGATAAACAAATTTTTATTATGTATGGTCAAACAGAAGCAACTGCTCGGTTATCTTATTTACCACCTCAATTATTAGAAAAAAAATTAGGATCAATAGGTAAGGGTATTCCTGGAGTCAATCTTGAAGTTTTAAAAAAAGATGGAACTCCAATAAAACCTGGTGAAGTTGGTGAAATTTTGGCAGAAGGTGGTAATATCATGCAAGGGTATTGGAATGATCCCGAAGGAACAAAAAAAACTCTTAAAAATGGGAAGTTATGTACAGGAGATCTTGCAACGATTGATGAGGAAGGCTTTCTATTTCTAGTTGATCGAGAAAAAAATATAATTAAGAGTGGTGGCTATCGAGTTTCACCTCAAGAAATTGAAAATGTAATCTTTCAAATTCCAAATGTTATTGAAGCGGCAGTCATTGGAGTGCCAGACGAAATTTTAGGCGAAGCAATTAAAGCGTTTGTTGTAACTGTTAAAGACGCTAAAGGTTTAATAGATAAAGATTATATTATAAAATATTGCAGAAAGCAATTACCATCTCATAAAATCCCAAGATATGTGGAATTTATAAAAAATCTACCAAAGAGTAGTTCAAATAAAGTTATGTATGAAGTTTTAAAGAAACAAGAAAGGGAGAAAAAATGATAAAAAAGAATATAATGATCCCACATATTTACTATGTAAATGAACTTTTTATGGGAAAAGGAGCTCTTTCAACTTTAAAAAATATAGAAGAAGATAAATTTTTAATTTTCGTTTCAAAAACGGTAAAGGGTTTGGAAAATTATCAAAAAATAGAGAAATATTTGGATGGAAAAACTTATACTGAAGAAATTATTGAAGATTGTTATGAAAAAAGGATATTGGAACTTAGAGATAAGTATAAAGATTATAATCTTGACATACTTGTAGCTATAGGAGGAGGTAAAGTTATAGATTCTGCAAAAATTGTGAAATTTCTAATAGAAAATCCTGCTCATGATTTGGAAACCCTTAAAAAAGAATATTTTAATTATAATAAAAAAATTAAACTTGTTGCTGTCCCAACAACACCTTCTACTGGTTCAGAATCTAATTCTACTGCTTTGACAAAAACAGAACAAAATGAAAAAATTGCATATATAAATCGTTCTTTCATCCCGGATATGGCAATTTTAGACTATGCATTTTTGGAATCGATTCCATTGGATAAACTTATTCCGATGACTGGGGATATTTTTGGGCATTCTTTTGAAGCTTTTTTCTCCAAGTTAAGTAAACAACTAATTATCATATATGCAAAATCGAGTATGAACTTTTTAAAAAAAGGTATTCTGGGACTTAAAAAGAATAAAGAAGATAAAAAAAGTCTTGAAAGTATTATGGTGGCAGGACATGTCGGAGGAATAGCTGCAGGTAATGCATTTGTAGGTGCTTGTCATGCCCTTGCTCACGCTGCAGAAATAAAGATTAACAAAGGACATAGCAGTCTTATTATGAACCTAATAAAACCAACCCTTACTTGGCATCAGAAAAAAACAGAAAATCCAGATTATGAACAATTTATAACCGCTTATAATGAGATTGGTTATGATGAATATTTAGAACCAAGAATTTTTGATACTCTTGATAATGACTGGTGGGCAGAAACAGCTCTTAAAGATCCAGCTGTTAAAACCAATCCTATCAGAATGAAATTGGAATCCATGCTGGAGTTGGTTAAATGGATCAAGACCAAATAATAAAAGATATTATAACAGCTGACCAATATAATCTTGCTCAAAAAGAGAAAGAAGCTAAATTACTGCCAATTTTTAAAGAACAAATATTAAAACAAATTGAGAGTCTAGATAATTTAAAATCTTTTTATAAAAAATTTAATGTAAGTATTGATAATGTAAATTCATTAAATGAGTTACCACCTATTCCAGTAAATATGTTTAAAAAATTTGATTTGAGAACATGTAAAAAGGAAGATACCTTAAGGATTTTACATTCCAGTTCCACAACAACCGGAATTCCAAGTAAAATTTATATTGATAAAAAAACTGCTTTTCGTCAGACTCGTTCATTCCTCTCTACAATTAAGAATTTTATTGGAAAAGAAAGAAGACCATTATTAATTATTGATACGGAAGAAGTCGATAAGGCTGGATCTGACACATTAACCGCAAGAGGTGCTGCAATTCGTGCAATTGCTAACTTTGCAACTAAAAAAGTCTATGTAATGGATTTGGAAAATGGAGATCTTGAAATAAATTTTGATAGACTCAAAAATTTTTGTGATAATTTCGAAGGACAAGACATAATAGTCTATGGTTTTACTTATATCATCTGGAGTCGATTTTATAAAATTTTAAAAGAAAAAAATCTTCAGTTAAATTTCCCAAATATTAAAATTCTTCATAGTGGTGGTTGGAAAAAATTAATTGAACAACAAGTTGATAAAGAAACATTCAATTCTGAAATCGCTAGCATTTTTAATACAAGTCCAAAAAATGTCATTGATTATTATGGAATGGTTGAACAAGTAGGGGTTGTTTTTGTTGATTGCGAGGAAGGCTGGAAACATGTTCCTGATTTTGCTGAGGTTATAATAAGAGATTTCTATACCATGAATGAAAATGAACCAAAAAAACCTGGGCTAATCGAAGTTATGAGTATATTACCAACAAGCTATCCAGGACAAGCTTTATTAACGGAAGATGTTGGTGAAATTATTGGCATAGATGATTGTGCATGCGGAAGAAAAGGGAAATATTTTACTTTTAGATCTAGAGTCCGAAAAGCAGAATTAAGAGGATGTGGAGATACTTTTGCTGAAAGGAGGGGAGATTAATTATTCAAGTCTTGTTCTTTAAAAATAAAATATACAAATTAAATGAAAAAAATGTTAGTGATTTAAAAGAAATTAGGTCTGAAATTGAAAAGAGCAGGGAAATTTTTAAAAATATCACTACTGAAAAAATTATTGACCTTTTTCACCAATTTGGTAGAGAATTACTCCATAATAAGGAATTTATATCATTCGAAGGGGTTCCATTTCTCTCTAATTGGCTTAGGAAAGGTAATATTGAAAAAATTGTACTTAAGAATTTAGGTTCTTTTGAAGTTCTAAAAGATTTCATTGGTGAAGGGCGGAAAAAGGTAAAGGCTCAACCGAGGGGTGTTATTTGCCAGTGGATTGCTGGAAATGTCCCTACTCTGGGATTTTTCTCATTAATTCAGTCTATTTTAGTTGGAAATTCAAATATAGTTAAAATCCCACCTGCAAGTCAATTTATTTTTCTTGAATTAATTAAACTATTTAGAAAAACTGAAATAGAAGGACTAAAAGGGTCTGATATTTTAAAAACAGTAGCAGTTATTGATTTTTTACCCTCAGATACAAAATCCAACTTAAATTTTTCATTAAGTGCTGATGCAAGAGTAATCTGGGGGGGTCAAGAAGCAGTAGATGCTATTTCAAAAACAACAAAAATGACTCATTGTGAAGATATTGTTTTTGGTCCAAAGTATTCTTTTGGTATAGTGGATAAAAAAGCACAAGAATCTGAAGAGCTTTCTAAATTAATCCGTCGATTCGTTAATGATATTATAATTTTTGATCAAGGCGCATGTTCATCACCACAGGTTATCTTTTTTGAAAAAGGAGATCTTAGTTTAGAATCAATTGGGCAATTATTCGAAGAAGAATTTAAATTAGCATCCGAACGCTTCCCAAAAAATGGAATAGATCAGTTTATAGCGTCAAAAATAATTAATATCAGAGCAGAATATGCTCTTTCTCCAGAAAAGAAAATGCTTGCTTCCAAAGAGAATGATTGGACAATATTAATGGATAATAATATCAGATTAGAAGAACCTGTCCAATCACGGACTATTTTTTTAAAACAAGTAGAATCTGTCATGGATTGTGTTAATTTAATTACTCCAAGAATTCAAACTATCGGCACAGCCATTTATGATAGAAATAAATTATTAGAATTTACTGATGCTGTGACATATAAAGGGGTGGCAAGATGCGTTTTACCAGGTCAAATGAATTTTTATGATTCTCCGTGGGATGGGATTTATTTCTTAAACCGATTAGTAAGATGGGTAACTTTATATATGCCGGCAGATGAAAAACTTTAAAATAAATAAGAGTTTGAATTATGTCATCTTCTATATCTATCGGAAATCATTGGAAAATTGTTCTTTATAGCACATTATTTAACTTTTTATTTGAATACGCAGTTCGTGGTTTTGATAACACATTGGAAATTCCCATACTGCTTTTTGGAATTATAGGTATATATTTCACCTATTTTATCTTATTAGAAGATCTGATTGTAAGGTTTAGACTTAAGGATTATGAGCTCTTTTTGATCGCATTTTTTTACTGCCTTATCGGGATGGTGCTTAATTCAGGTTATATTTTTTGGGAACCAGGTCCATTCCAACCAAATTACTTAATTTTTGGAGTTAATTATTTGGTAATTATTTTTGTATGTATCTTTTGGTGGTCTGAATTTCAAACTGTACTTACTTTTTACTTTGCAAATAGAATTTCACCAAGAGATTGGGATCAACCATTTCTTGGTAGAAAAGGATGGATATTAACCTTATTTCTAAATGCTCTATTTCTATCATTATTTTTTTTAAGTGGAAAGATAGTTTACGGGAGAATAGAAGGTTATATTTCAATGTTTATTATGTGGGTTGTATTTGGAATTATTTGTTATATAATGTTAAAGAAGAAAGATCGAAATGAACCATTAAAATTTGAATCTTCGAAAATTCTTGATATTATTATGATATCTACTATTATTTTATCGATTTTTAATGCTATTTTTCTTATTAAGGACCCTGTTATTATTGGAGCATCTCATGTAAATAGTCTTGCATTAAGAATTACAATACTTTGGTCCTTATTGCTAGGTATTTTTGTAATTTTTTATCGTATTTTATCAAAAAAACCAATTTCGGTATGATAAAACCGCTACTTCTATCTAATTAGGTTTTGAGACGCCTAAAATAGTCCAATATAGATAGATTATCTATATCACCTGATAAGCATACAATTGTTTCATCCTCTCCCTTCTTGTAAAATTTTGAAAATGCCTCTTTTAAGGATAAAATCATAAAATTCTTTTTTGCGTTTATACTTTTAATAAGTCCCTCTAATATTTTGATATATTTTATTTGACCCATTCTAATTGGATGCAGATCATAGACCAAGACACCAGTTTTACCAAAATCCAAGGCTTCTACAAAGCGTCTTAAAATCTCATTATTATTATTTAGTTTAAGATTATCAATAAGAACATCATCTGATACACCAATTAAAGGAAGTGTAGTAACTCCAGATTTATGTTTAATGGGATGTGGAGGTTCCTTCCAAGGTGGTTTTTGAATATTTATTGAAGAATCATAATTTATGCCTAATTTCTTTTCATATTCGAAAAATAAATCAGAATTCTTTTCAATTTGAGTTATTCCATAAGGTGCCCTAAAAATCCAAGGTTTTTGATTTAATTTTTGAAAAATTGAAATAGCATCTTTCATATCTTTAAAAGCTGCTTTTCTTCCAATCAGAGAATAATCCGGATGTAAATGTCCATGTGGACCATAGTCATGATTACCAAAATGTGAGAAAAAGTTAGCTTGATTTTCAATTAAATAAGTTGAGATAAAATAAGTAAATTTTACATCATGTTTTTCAAAAATTTTATTCATTCTTGATATTAAATTAACCATATTCTCAGAAAATAAACTCAAATAATTGGAAATTTTCTTTATTAATACAGGAATTTTATTTCTATAAGTTAAAATTCTTCTAAACAAAGAATTATCACGCTCTAATTATAATCATAAAAAATTGAAAATTATTAAATCTTATTTTATTGAGTTTTACATATTGCCTAAAAATAAAGATAATTTAGACTCTTATTTAATTTGAATATAGGTAAATATAGTAATTTTTATAATATTTTTATGTGTCTTGGAATGGAAAGTTTAAAATACTTAAAATTTGAACCAAGGGAGTATCAAACTATAGCTGTAGAGAAAGCTATAAATGAAATGGAAAATGGGAAAAGACTTTTATTAATTTTGCTTCCAACGGGGATGGGAAAAACTAAAGTGGGGGAACTGATAGTTTCAGAATATATATTAAAAGGAAAATTAAAAAAGCAAGATAAAATTTTATTTTTGGCTCCTGATAGAAAAATGAAACATCAACTTTATGAAGTTGCTAATCAAGATGGCCTTTCACACTTTGGAAATCTATTTATATTTCCTGAAGGAACAACTATTCCTCCAAAAATAATTAGAAATCACTTTAAATTATCAAAATTTATTTTCTCTACGCCAGAACTTTTATTCAATGCCGTTTTTCCAAGAAATCCGCGCATGAGGAAGGTAAACCTTGAAGATATGAAAAAGATTAAGCTGGTTATAATTGATGAGATTTTGGAAGTCCTCGCACAAAAATTTGGAAAAGAGAGGTTTCGAGTAAATTTAAGATTTAGACCGCTCCTTGAAATATTGGGTGTATTCGATTCTAACTCAATGAATGTGTTTGTAGGATTAACTGCTACAATAAGCCAATATAAAAAACGAAAGATATTGATTGAATTATTTGGAGGAAATGAAAAGGCTGCTGAGATAACTCCTACCCAAACTGATGACTTTAAAGAATATGCACCTGCAATTATTGTAAAAAAATTTTATGCATTTGATGATTTCGTAAAAGGTGTTGATGTCTTATTCATGAGTCTGAATTCTAAATGTTTAAATATTTTACAACAAGCCCATAGGATTCTAACCGGAGCACCTTTAGAAAGCGACCGCACCTTATTATTTGCTAATGAAATGTTAAAAAAACAAGATGTTGTAAAAGAACATTTTGAAAAACGAAAGCGAGGAGAGTTATTTGAAAAAGCAAGAGGCTATGCTGGAGCATATTTAGATCTAGTAGTTGCTAGGCAAATGCTATTCGAACATGGTCTGCCTACGTTATATAGATTTATCCATTCAGTTAAGAATTCAATACTTCTTAAATCTGATGAATGGAATGACATTATTCAGCAATTACAAATCAGATGGGAAAGTCCTGAGGGCATAATCACTAAAAAAGAAGAAAGATTAATAGAACTACTAAAGCGGAAAGTCGTTGAGGAGAAAAAACGTGGGATTGTATTTTGCAGATTTGTTCAAATGACTAAGAACCTTTATCGCCTTGCTGAAGCTGCAAATATTAAATCAACTTTTATTCACGGTCAAATGGATGGAATGAGCCAAAATAACCGAATTAATCAATTCAAAAAAGGTGAAGTGGACGTTTTATTTGCGTCAAAAAAATTGATTGAACGTGGAACGGATATTCCCCAAGCAGATTTTGCGATACATTTTGGAACTACAATGTCTGCTGAACGAAGGGAGCAGAGTATGGGGAGAATTAGATCTACCATGAAAAATTTAAAAGAAGATATTACTATTCTTTACCATGAAACCGCAGAACAAGCTAAATTTTCAAAAATGATAGAAGACTTCATGGAGAATGTGGAAAAAGTTAAGGTCGAAGGATGGACTATTTTTAAAGATGGAGATATCTCAGAAAAATAATTAAGGCACTTTTTTGATATATGCTTCTTTTTCTTCTCTTGTAAATATTTTAAATGTCTTTTCATCAGTGCTAATCACTCCAACATCAGTATGATCTGGAGCAAATTCTTTAGAAATTACCTTCTTTAGGGCTGATAGAGCAAGGATTATGGTCTCTTCGATGCTCATTTTTTCTTTATATTCCTTTTCTAAAAACTCTCTAGCTGTTGGAGCACCTGAACCTATGGCTTGTGCACGATATTTATTAAAAGCACCCGATGGTGCAGTCATATATAATTCTGCTTTAGAATTAACACCAACTCCTGCAATAAGCATGGCGATCCCAAAAGGTCTTACTCCTGCATTCATAGTATATATTTGTTTTAAATTACAAACTTGCCTTACAAGCATTTTAATATCTATCGGCTCATCATAACTAAGACGATTAACTTGAGCTTGCACCCTTGCGTGTTCTATTAAAACTTGAGCGTCTGCAGTTAAGCCCGCTATTACACAACCAATATGTTTATCAATTTTGAAGATTTTTTCAACCTTCTCAGAAATTTGTAATGGTTTTAATCTCTTCTCCGCAACAAGAGCTGCCCCTTCTGCCGATTGAACTCCAATTGCTATAGTTCCTTGCTTTATCGCTTCTGAGGCATATTCTACTTGAAATAAACGACCTTCGGGTGAAAAAATCGTAATAGCTTGATCATAAGAGGCTTCATGTGGTTGCAATTTCTTCAATTCTCCAATTTTTTCTATTCTTATTTATTTTAAATTTTTAAATAATTCTTTTTAAGATTATTACAGAATAATCCAAATAAAAATTCGCTTATGAATTTTACATTATATCAATTCTAAGAAGCTTAAACAAAATGGAGCCATCCTCTAAAAATCTTGAATTCTGGTTAAAACAGCTTGAAGATTCAGATCTTGATAAAAAAATGCAAGCTCTTGAACAATTAATTGAATTGAGAAATCCTGAAATCATGGATATCCTAATCGAAGTTGCGGAAATAGAAAAAAATGAAACTCTTCGTATAAAAGCAATTCAAGCTCTTGGTAAATTAGATGTTTCTGACCCAACTGATATATTTAATGTTCTTAAAAAATTGCTAATTGGAGAAAATCCAAAAATAAGAAAAGCAGTTCTTCGAACTATAGTTGATTTAGGAGATATTAGTGCAATTAAATATCTAACAAAATATTATTATTCTGATCATAGTGTTGGGATAAAACCAGATGTTAGTAAAGCTCTGGAAGACCTTTCAAAAGTTTTAGACGAAATTAAAAAGGATAAAAAAGTAAAAAAATCAAATATGACAACTATACAGAAAAAATTGCCTATAAAATCGACCAATAAAGAAAATGATATCGATTATCAAAAATATATTAAAAAATTTTTTGACTAATTGATTATAAAACAATTTTAAAGTGGTTAGATGGAATTAATTTTAAAAATGAATAATTTTAAATTTCCTTTTAATAGCAAAGCATTCCAAATTCTTGCTACAATAGTTCCAGATTCGGAATTAAGTGAAAATGAAGAACTCGTATTTGTTTTGCGTGCATATTCTGCTGGAACTGGACAAAAACTAAATATTGAAAAAATTATTCAATCTGAAGAAAATCCGGATTATTTGAATGCCCTTTTGAATAGGGGTGATTCTGAGGCAACAAGAGACCCAATGGGAAGGAAATGGGCCGGAATTAACAAATTCAATGCCTGGCTACAAGATCATGGATTGCCTATAAGAATTATTCCAAATAAACTTTATTTAGAGACTTAAACCATTCATTAAAAGTTTTATTGTTTCTCGCTTTTTTTATTATACAGAAATGATATCTAAAATCATTGCAGAATATATTTAAAAATAAAAAGGTCAAATCTGCATTTAGAGATTTTTTTTAATTGATGAAGGAATGGTACAAAAAATGCCAAAAGCAAGTAAAAAGGTTAAAGCTAAGAAAAAAATTAAAAAAAGTAAAAAGGTAAAAGTTAAGAAGAAAACTGAATTAAAACCTAAGAAAACGAAAGCAAAGCCGATTTTATGTATATGTAAAGATGGTTACACGATTGAGGAACGTTTAGGTGATGTAGAATATTTCTCATACGTTTTATTTGGGATAGTTAGAAGATTCGGGCTTTCAGAGCCACCAGATCTTGAAGAACTTTTACGAGTATCCAAAATAGTTTTAAATCACATAATGAGCATGCGCTTTGATGATGCGATAGGGTACCCAGTTTATCCTAATTCAGATTTCAATTCGGCATTAATCCGGATCGCTAGAAAAATGATTGAGATTGCTACTAAAAAGTTAAATGAAGGACAATCTTATCATGATTTATATGACAAAATTCTTGAAGATTTAGACAAAGAAGAGTGGAGATATGAATGGGATTTAAAAACTCGATAAGAAACCATCTTATTTAAGATAAAAAAAAATATCATTGAATTTGTTAGATTTTGAGGGACCTAAATCATCCAAAAAAGTCTCTTTTATTTTAATTTCGTCTTAAATGAAATTTATAAAAAAGAATTAAGGCAATTTGAACCAAATTTTGCCCATTTTAAGTGATGGCATATACTGACCTCTACGTTTCCGCTTCCGTTCGATGACTTTTTTTATTCCATCAGCAAAGCGATTGAATTCAACCTCTGCTTTTTCCGGCTCAGTTACAGCCATAGCTGAAATTTTACCTGATAACAAGGCTCCGGTAATTCCACCCCCGAATGCAGGTTCTACAAATCCGGCCATAGTGCCCGTTAAAATGAAGTCTTTATAAAAAAGACGTGGCCATTTTGGTGTATTACCTAGAAATCGTCTCCATTTATCAAAGGACCGTCCCTCGATCGAATTTAATTGTTTTTTAAAGGATTCTAGGACTTCTGGGGTAACCCCTCTACGAGCAAATAAGAGGACATACCAAATTCCATTCATTGCACAAGTATAACCATACTCATTAGTTAAACCAAAGTAAAATTTATTAGAAATAAAATTCTTCTCGACTTCGGAGTATGCCCAATACCCAGAAAATACACTGTATTCGATTCCCAACCACTCATAAATTCCAGGAGAAAGACCTGAGGCAATAATTGTGCCCTTAGGTGCAGTATTAAATTCCTCTTTAGTAAATGGTTTATTAAACTCAAATTTAACACCTTCCTTATTAGCAATCCTGTAAAGGATACTATCCAATGAAGACTCCCTATGTCCACGTTCGGTATTACACATACCATGTGAAGCAATCATAGATTTCAAGTCACCAACTTCTTTCCCATTCATGTAAATTTCAAGAACATCGGTGCTATCAACAAATGCCTCGCTTAAATCTATTCCTATATAATCAAACAAATCTTCTCCAACTGGAGTAGTATGTACTGATGGATGCCATCCAGGAGGTCCTCCAACACTGTCCTCTTTTTCACGAACAAGAACATTGAATCCTTCACGATTCAAATTTATTGCTGCAACTAAACCTGATGGACCCGCACCTACAATAATAATATCTTTTTTGACCATTTTTATCTCCATTAAAAAATTGTAATTAATTGATTTGTTTAAAATATTTTAATTTATTGGATAATTTTCGATATTTATACTAACTAATATGAAAAAATTGTTATTTTATCATTCTATCAACAAAAAAACGTAAAAAACGTTGAGAATTGACTTTTAGACAAATCTTTAATGGTGGTTTTTCTTTGGAAATTATAAGTTTTCCATACTCTTCATTTTTATTAACCATGACCTCTAAACCCATCATTTCAGTTGTAAATAAAGTCGGATCAATTGAATATGCCATTGCTAATGCATCATGAATATAACACCCATCAATATTTCTCAGTTTTTGATTAATTTCTATATAATATGGAAGCATTCGACTTATGAGTATCGAGATTGGAGTATTTGCTTTCTTAATCTCATAAAGATTAGCAGTTGTTAATCTAAAACTAGTTGTTACATCAAGTGGAACAAGCGTAATCGGTAGATCTGACTCGAGAACAATTTTAGCTGCTTCAGCATCTGCCCAGATGTTATACTCTGCAACGGAAGTGACATTTCCAGGAATATTGACAGCTCCCCCCATAATAATAAGCTCTAATATGTCATTTGAAATTTCAGGACTAGATGTTAACATTTTAGCTATGTTTGTTAAAGGTCCTGTAGCTACAATTGTTACTTCATTAGGGTTATTTTTAATCGTATTGATTATAAATTCTGATGCTAACTGCGGGATAGGTTGAGTTTTTGGACTTGGTAGGTTAATATTTCCTAAACCATCTTGACCATGGACAAATTCAGCAGTTTCCAATTCTTTATAAAGAGGTTTTTCACTCCCTCTTACCACAGGTATATTTTCTATCTTCAGATATTCTAATATACTCAAAGCATTTAATGTGCCTCTATCTACATTAACATTCCCCGCTACTGTTGTTATTCCAATTAATTGGAGTTCTTTTGACTGCAAAGCAAGCATTATTGCTAAAGCATCATCAATCCCCGGATCGCCATCAAAAATAATTTTTTTCATAGAGTACCCAATATTTGCCAAAATAAATAATTCATACGAATAATAAATGCACCAAAAAAGATGAGAGTCAATAAAATATTCAATATAATTTCTGTATTATCTCCTATCCAAGGATCACGCATCCTATCAGAGTTGTATATAAAGGGATCCCAAAGAAAAATTTTGCGTGGAGGCACCCATTCATAAATAAGAACTGCAAGAAATACCCCATTAATAATTAAAGATAAAATTGCAACAATTCTTGTTGAAACTGGTGAATAATTCAAAAACATAAATTTTTCAAAGTCAAAATACGGATATCTAGGAAATATATCTGTTAATAAAATATCAAGATGATAACTAAATTCACTAGCAGGCCAGAAATAAAGATGATGTATTGCTCCATATTCATTTGCGGTTGTATTAATATCTAATAACAAATGTATAAAAATACCAAACAAACCGAGAAGAATAAATCGCATTAACTTCATATTTTCAGTTTTTGGATCCCTCCATTTCATAATCCCAAAAGAAATGATAGCTAGAATTGTGCTCATTATAAACCCCATTAAAAACATGTGGGTTACTCCCCCATGAAAGGATGCTGGATATTGGAAGCCGCTTATAAAAAAATAGAAAATAGCATCGAAATCTGGAAGAATCGCTGCTAAAATCAACACAATCTTCTCTGAACGGTCCAATTTCAAGAGCCTTCCTGAAAAATACCCGCTTAAGTAATGAATATGAAACCACAATTTTAGTCCGTTCTTATTTTGTTCTTATTCTGTTCTTATTTACAAAAAATACTTTTAAACTTTAAATATTTCTTATTTTTGAGTTATTGACTAGAATAGTTGAAAATAAAATGCATATGAACGTTCATACAGCTATAGGTATATTAATTACAATGATATTTTCAGATTATTTATCTGATTTTGAGATATTATTTGTTATAGTAGTTATGGTAATAATTGATTTCGACTTTCTATTTTCAAAATTTGCTAAAAATCATAACCATCGTAGATTACCCACACATACATTTTTTCTCTATGGGATTTTCATTATCATAGGGATAATATTCTTTATTTTTAGAATTTCATTATTTAATTCCACTGATATATGGCGATATATTATTTTAATTGGAATTTGCGGACTTATTCATGTAGGAACAGATTCAATTGATTGGGGAATTTTATTATTTTATCCTTTTAGCCAAAATTTAATAGGAGGCATTTTGAAAATTCCTGATATAAAAAATGATGAAAATAATGAACTGGGACGTTGCTATTTTATAAATAAATACTATAATTCAAATATTATCAAAGTATTAGAAATAAGTTTTGGAATTTCAGCAATCTTATCAATATTATTAATTAATATTGATTATTTTTATGTTCTATTAATTTATTTTGGGACTTTGGCTTTACATCTCATTCAATTTTTCAGATGTAGCAAACAAAAAGATAATTATTGATAGATTAATATAATAATTTAATTAAAATTATTTAGTCAATATGAACTCCTTTCCTTAACACCAAAATATATTTTCGAACCAAAACTTTGAAAATAAAAAAATTCATTCATTAAAATGTGTTCTTGAAATGGTTGTCACAAAGAGAAAAATAGCAGTTGCCCTTTTTGTTATTGCATTCTGGTCAACTATTTGTTATATGGCTTTCGACTATCAAACTGATGAATGGAATAGAACTTTTGTGTGGCCTGATGGCTGGCTTCATAAAGTAAGGTCGATTAGTTTTAAAGGAAATAATTTTTATGATGATCATGGCTTAGATCTTAATTATTTATCTACTCTAGCAGGATATCCTGACGAAGGGGAAGAAGATGGGTTTTTTCCTGGTTTAGATAGTCCATGGAGTGCTTGGACTGACTGGACTTCATATAGCTATCAGATTGGTAAAGATGAGGAAATTTTAGAAGGATATGAAATAATGACATGGTACTCAGCTTTTATGGTCTTTGTCCCACCCGGCTTTGATGGAGATTATGATGTTAATGTTGGTTCAGATGACTCTATAAAAATCTGGAAAGATGGTAAAATAATACATAATAAAAGTTTGGTAGATGAAAGGCGAATCGTTCCTGATACGGATGTAATTAAAAATGTTAATTTTCATGAGGGCCATAATGTCTTTATTGTTGGATTATATCAAAAATCAGATATAACTGGTTTTTGTTTCCGAATAAAAGATCATAATACAGTCATGCCTTGGCTTGGATTTTATTATTGGATTAGTCTTCCACCTCCAAATTACGGATATGAAATAACCCTCATAGCGATATGTTTAGTTGCTGCTTTTATATGGGTATATTTCGTTTATTGATTTCTTTATTTCTTTTAAATTTCATAATTAAATTAGAGAAAATATTCTAATACCTTTGGTTCTTAGAAAATTAATTAAATATAGTTAGAATTTTGAAAAAATTGCAGGAATTCAGCTTTTTATTTTGGGTAGGTATATTTTTTGTCGGTTATTTATTAATTTTCTTTTTTGCAGATGTTTTTATAGATAATTTGAAAATATTATGTATTATTTATGGAGTATCTCCTTTTATAATAGGATCAATGATTTTAGGGATAGATCCAGAAGAATCTATCGCATCTATTATAGCTTCATTAGATGGACTGCCCTATATCGCAGTGGGTAATGTTATTGGAAATTCTATTATAGCATTAACTTTATGTTTTTCTTTGCCAGCCCTATTCTATAAAATTAAATTTAAAAAAGTTTCAAAATTTTATTTTTTAATAATTTTTTCGTGTCTATTATTTATTCTACTTGGTTTTTTAATTACTTCTGGATTATTTCTCTTTGGAACAGCTTGTCTTATTGTTTATCTAATTTATCTTATTAGAAATATTAGATATATATCTAAAGAAAAGGAAATCGATCTTTCTGTTGACTATGAGTTATTTGAAGGAGAAGTAGAAGAGGAGGTAAAAGAAAGATCAATAAAATTCAAGTTAAAAAAGATCTTTTTAATCGTTATTAGTTTATTATTTATTTTCATTGGTGGAGAAGTGCTAATTTATGCAACAACTGAAATTATTAAAATAACCAACATTTCTGAATCAATTTTTGGATTTATTGTAATTGCATTTACAACTAATGTCGAAGAGTTGACTTTGGTTATTAAATCGATAAAAAAACATAGTATTGAAATCGGTTTAGGAGGAATGATAGGTAAAATTATTTGGAATTTTACGATTACCTTTGGAATTAGTGGTATAATAACCTTAAATATTATATTTGACTGGAATCTGATATGGAATTGGATTATTTTGTTTTTAACCATATCATATTTTTATATTATATCTTGGAAACGATCCTTAACAAGAATTGATGGTGCTATTTTATTAATTATTTTTATAATTTTCCTAATATTTAATATATTACTGCCAATTAATGTAGGGTTACTCCATGGGATTTTTTAGTTAATAACGATTGATGATAAATTTAAAATATTTAATTAATGATTTCTATTCAAAAAAATACTTAATAGATTAAAAATTTTAATCTGAAAATGGGTGATTTAATGGTTAAGAAAGTTATAGCGCTTGGTGGCGATGGTATTGGACCACTTGTTGTCAATGCAACTGTCTGGTTATTGAAAGAAATGAAAATTCCAAATTTAGAAATCCAATCTATGCCCGTAGGTGAATCTGCTATCGAAACCCATGGAGATGCGTTTCCTCCAGAGACTAAAGAAGCTGTTCAAAATTGTGACGCTATTTTATTTGGAGCTACGGAAGAAAAAGCCTTACAAGTAATTGCTTTTTTGAGATGGGGTCTGGGTAATTATGCGAATATTAGACCCATCAAATATTATCCTGGTATTGAAGTTGTTTCCCCTATGAAAAAGGAACTGATAGAAAATATAGATTATGTATTTGTACGTGAAGGAACAGAAGGAATGTATGCTGCCGCAGGAAGAGAAGGAAGAGTCAAAAAATTAGCAAAAAAAGGAGTTGTCAACCCTACAGAAATAGAAAGATGGGGTGAAAAAGCTGTCTATGCTCTGCGTATATGTTCTCCTAAAGGGACTGAAAGAATTGCACGATTCGGTTTGGAGTTGTGCAAGAAAAGAAAGGAAGAAGGTGTTGGTAAGGGATTACTTGAAGTTATAACTAAAAGAAATGTATTACGTGTTCAAGATAAACTTTGGTTGGATACTATAACAAAGATTGCTAAAGCAGAATATCCCGAAATTAAAATCGAAGAATATTTTGTGGATGATTTTGCTAGACGTTTGTTACGTTATCCTGATTACCATGACACTATAATTGCCGAAAATATGATTGGTGATATTCTAACTGATATGTGTGCAGAGCTTGTTGGTGGCTTAGGACTTGCTGGATCTGGAATATATGGTGAGAAGATACCCTATTTTGAACCTACACATGGAAGTGCACCTGCAGTACTTGCTAGAAAAAACTATGCTGGAGAACCTGTAGCAAACCCAATGGCAACAATTTTTTCTGCAATAATGATGTTAGATTATTTAAAATTTGAGAAAGAAGCAAAAAAATTGGAAAAGGCAGTTGCAGCATTAATTGCAGATGCAAAAAATTATGATGAAAATTGGAAAGACTTACCTAGAGATATTGTTCCTGAGAAATTACGGAAAGAAGGTAAATTTGCCTCAACACAACATACAGCAGAAGCAATCTATGAAAAATATAAGTCAATTTAGAATTTTTTTTTATTTTTTATTTTATTATATACAAATCATTTTAAAAGAAGTGTGAATATATGGCAGAAGAAGAAGAACCGCCCATTCAATATTATGAAATTATAAAACATAAAACTATTTCTAAACGAGGTCGCTGGTGGACTCTTCTAACCTTATTGAAAGATACAGAAAAAGATCAAACTTTTTTGTCAATTTATAAATTTCAGAAGAGAACAAATAAAAGTACAGATGAGAAATATTGGGCAAAACATTCTAGTTTTAGAATAAATAATATAAAACATGCTCAAACTCTTGTTGAATCACTCAAAGATTTAATGGATACATGGGAAGAATAAGATACTCTTGGATATCCACCAAATAAGTTAAAAAATCATGAATTTCTATAAAAATCAAAAAATATACTTTATAACCCGATTAGAAGAAATTATATCGACAAAAAATAGTCAGATTAGGCGGGTTTATTAAAAAGCGCCTCTATTTAGGCGCTTTTCAAAGATTTTTAAATGTAAAATTCTTCTATTATTTTAAGACATGTTACGGAAGAAAAAATGATGACGTGTCCAATTTGCGGTGTTCCTACACCTGGAGAATCTTATTGTTCTGTAGAATGTATGAAAATTGCTAAGGAAAAAGAAGCAAAGGGTGTAGAAAGTGAAGATGCAGAGGAAAAAGAATTAGATCGAAAGTATGAATTACTCCCAATTCTCACCGAGAAATGGACTATTTGCCCATTTCATAAAGTAAAACTAAGACTTGGTAAAGAGAAATTAATAAAGGAAGACGAGGATGACGAGGATACCTATTATTATGAGCGTACTAAGTATTGTCCGAAATGTTATCGGGTTTTTTGTTATCTTTTCAAGGAATATGGAATAGAGGATGCAGAATGGGAACTTGAGGCACCATATTTCGAAGAAACAGTTGATTTACTTGCTGAACTTGACCCCATAATAAAAGAATATGACCGTAAAAAGAAAGATATTTATAGTTTCGACTAATTTTAACCATTTTTATTTAATAATTTTGTTTCAATCTATGAAATAATCCATAATAATTTCATCATAATAAATTCCATCTATTAAAAATTGTTTTTTCCTAGTTCCAACTATTTTAAATCCCATTTTTTTATACAATTCTATCGCATTTGTATTTGTGTGGAATACTGACAAATTAACTTTTTCAAAACCCTTCAATTTTGCTTCTCTTAATGCATTTTTCATTAATAGACCACCAATGCTTGGTTTCGCATTCCTATAGGTCTTATTTAGCAAAATACCTAATTCCCCCGCTTGTTCGCTACATTCCCAATTATTATGTTCAATAGTGCAATGTCCTACTACCTTTTCATCAATAGTAGCTACAAGTACTATGTTATTCTCATTTTGATGGTTATAGAACCACGATTCTTGTTCATATTTATTTGTAATTTCAGAAATGACTGGAATAAATCTTTTTTCACAAACCACAGAATTAAAATTTTCCCAAATCATAGACAAATCAGACTTTATTGCATGTCTAATTATAATTTTAACTAGAGGTCCATTAGATAATGTAACTTCAACAGATTCTAAAATCAATTAAAGATACCGCCCCTAAAATCTCAATTAATATCCATGATTCAACAGATAAATTAAAGGTATATCTTCAAACTTTCCATCAGGAAGTTTTCTACGTATTGTTATAGGTAATAATCTATTTTCAAGTTCCATTTCAGCAATTTGGATTGGATCTTTAATGTCTGGAATTTCATCTAACAGAATTGGAGCTGACATAGAGATTTGTAAAGCTCTAGCTCCAATAATTCTTGCCCTCTCGTATTTAGTTAAGTGAGAAGGTCCAATTTCTATCTTAAATTTCTTCCTTTTCTCTTCTAATGGTATAGATGGTTCTTCTATTAGCTCCTCTTCGCTCTTGATCTCTTTTTTGGTCTTTTTTTTCGATTTTTTAACCATAATTAATAGCGCCCGACCAAAATTTAAACCTAATATGATATCTTCTTATTTTTAACTTAAAATACCCAAAATCAGTTAGACGTTTCAAAAATAGGTTTTTTATCATTTTCACTAATTTATACTTATAAATTTTTTCTTTTTAAGAAATAATTTATTTTTAGAGTAAAAAGAAAGAAAAAAATCTTGAAATGAAAGTGACAGATAAAATAGAGTTCTTAATTTTTTAAAAAATCAGAAGAACTTAACCGGATTGTACCTTGGATCAATCCTTTATTTAACATTTCATTTAAGAGCTTTTCTGCAAATTTTTCTGTTATGTTTAAAGTCTTCGCTATTAAAGAAAAAGGAATGTTTTTATAACGTTTTATAAGATTTGAGATCGCTCTATATGTCGATTCTTCATGTAGGAATGTTCCAGCATCGATATCAAAAAAAATCTTCTTAAATTTATCTTTTTTCTCAAACATCTCAATTAAAATTTCTTTAACAACAAATTGAGAATAATTTAAATGATTTGCGATCTGCTCTATTGTCACTATTGGAGATTTTTTTATCATCTTTTCAACTTCTATACCAAAATCATCTATAATCGAAGGGATTTCCTTTTGAAACGATTTCTTTATTCCTTTAATTTTCCATTTTACTTTATGAAAATCAGAACTAGTGCCTAACTCAGGATCATCTAATCTAAATATTTCAAAACCTAGAAATTCTTCAGTAATTTTAGTGAAATCAAATACCAATGCTATGGCCTTTGGATTTAAATTTTGATATCCCAATTGGTTTAATCTATCTGTAGGTGATAAAAATAAACCTAGGCCGGGGTGTGAATGATACCAACCAACCGTAAAATATCCCTTTTCAACTGCCATTGAGTCATATTCAGCTGCCTTTAAATAATGTTCCTCTTCAAAGGCAACTTCGAATTTCTCACCTGAAGTGATAGGAACTGAATCAAAAATTATCAAATCCTCATCTTTTAATTTTCCGATTAAAAGACCATATGTCTCTTTCCAATCTTCCCGTTTAATATCAAAATTTGCGTAAAACATTGTATGCAATAAAATATTTCTAAAAGAATCTAAGTTTAAAATGACTGTTCCCTTTTCTTCTACTGTTACTTTTGTTAAGTGAAGTTGTTCTTCAGGAACATACTTAAACAGAACATTATGGAATAAACTTATAAGAATGGCCTGAAAAGAGGGTCCAGAAAATGATAAATTGCTTGATTCTGCTTCAATTGTTTGAAGATTCCGTCTAGCCTCTTCAATATTGCCCTTTAATATATTATTAATAAAATTAAATATTGTTAACCCCAATCCAGTTATTTTATTTAATTTAATTAAGTCCTCTATTTTATTCATTATATCTTTGGCACTTTCAGGTATTTCGAGTAAAAGATCAATTATTGCTATGAAACTATCATAAATAGTAGCACGCTCATAAATATATTTCTGCAGAACGGAATCCTCCATTTCCGCCCTTTTATTAGTGAATTCTTTAGCTTTTTGAAAAAATCTTATCGAGTTTAAATAATCCGGAGTCCCTTCTTTGGGATTTAATAAACATGTCGCTAAATCTATACAACAATTTGCAATTTTTTCATATTTATCTTTTAAGTCTAATTGACCTTTAGTGTAAGCATTAATTGCATTTTGATAGCATTTTATTGCTTTAGCATATTCTTGGATTTCCACAAAACAAGCTGCCGCTCTAAATAAACTATCTCCAATTTCGGTTTTAGGATCTTCAACATCTGAAGTCTTTTCAATTTCTAAAGCGGCTTTTAAATAGTTCTTTATAGCTTCTTGGAAATTTCCATTAATTTCGTATGCTCTACCTTGCTCCTTATATTCCATTATATGGCTATCCCACACAAAAAATATAAATTTTTAAAAAGAAATCAAAATTTTGTAATTAACAATTTTGCTAATTCTGTAAATGCTTCATCTACTTTATCACCGGTTTTTGCAGAAGTCTCTATAAAACCGTGAGCATTAATTCTTTTTTGAAGTTTTAATCCATCTTCTTTTGTAACTTCCTTATTTGGTAAATCCATTTTATTAGCAACAAGTATTGTTTGAAATTTTGGTTCTTTAACGTATTTATCTAATTCGTCCATCCATCTTTGTTCTATCTGATTATATGTAGATTTTCGTGTAACGTCGTAGACAATTAATGCACCTTGTGCGCCTTGGAAATAAACATCTTGCATTTGACTCCATCTATCGTCACCAGCTAAATCCCATAATGTTAGCTTAATTCTATTGCCCTTTAATTCTATATTTTTTAAATAAATATTAGCGCCCATTGTGCTTTTATATTCCTCAGAAAATTTCTCAGTTACATATTTTTTGACTAATGAAGTCTTACCTACAGCGGGCTGTCCAATTATACTGATTTTGAAAACATAAAGCGGTAATTTACTCATTGCAATTATCTCGTTTTAGTATGGTTGATTCAAGAGATAAGATCCTATTATCACATCAATCCATATTAATTTAATTAATTTATTGAATTTACATATAATGCCAAATTGAATTAATTAGATAATTCTATTCAGATGATTTGAAAATTTACTGAATAATAATTAATATTTTATATCCGAAAGCAGATGTTCATTTCCAATTTTAACTCTTTTTAAACCAATCACATTCTTAGCGATTTCTAAGCAGCGTTTTGCATGGTTTTTACTAGTCAGGGGTAGATCGTTCATATAATAATGAGGAAAAAAGCCTAATAACGAATATGGAATATTTGGATTAATGTCTTTTATAAATTGAGCGATTTTTTTTACTTCATCAACATCTACATAACCAGGAACTAATAATGTAGAACCTATTAAAAAAGGGATTTTGGGTCTTTCCGCCACCATCTCACCTAATTTTTTGAAATTTTCAAAGGTTTGTTTATTAGAAACCCCACAAAGAGCAATATTTAAATTTTCATCAAAGCATTTAAGATCTATTTTAATACAACCCCCTGAATTAAAAGCTAGTTCTGCTGCTTTCTTCATCAATGGCCACTTCATCCCCCCATTAGTTTCAAAACAAACTCTAAATATCTGCTTATTTTCTCTAGCTTTATTCAAAGCGATTTGAGCAGTTTTAATAGCATGAGGCATCTGCGGAGAAGGATCCCCACCAAAATAGCAAATACAACTAACTTTGTTATTAATTTTTTCGGCTAATTCTCTTGAACTAATAAGATGGTTTAGTTTTTGGGGCATTTGTCGATATTGATAGTTCTGGCAATATAAACAGTCAAAATTACATGCCCCATAAAACACAGCAAGATTTGAATATCCATATTCTGGTCCTTGTTTATTAGCATAATTAGGATACCCGCAACCAGTTCCCGCTGGACAAACAAATGCCGCTACGCAGTTTGTAGGATTTGGATCATAATACCATTGAAGTAATCCTTTTTCTATAGTTCCTGCTAGACGATTAATCCTACCTTTATCATTTTTCACAAGACCACAATAACCCAATCCACCCAAGGGAATTTTACAATCATTTGAACAGAAACCACATCTTATGCCATCATCATCCCTTGGAACAGCTGGGGGAAGACCATACTTCTTCCTACTCATTTCATGCAATTGGTGCGTAATTTCAATAGCTTCACTAGGCCTTTCTATAATACATTTATAACAAACCCCCAATTTTCTTGAAAATATTTTGTCCGATTTACGACAAACTTTGCATTCTGGAGTTTCGACTTTCATATACCTCCAATTTTCCTAACTAAAAACAAAATAAATTATAAAAAATAAAACTTTTATGTTATTTCTCCAGCATTTATTTTAGAAATGAAGTGAGCATTAAAATCAGTTGAAGTAAAGATGACTTTAAAAAAATTCTCGATGGACTTGACTCCTTATAAACTACGAGAATTTAAAGAAGAGGATCTTGCTTCAGTTGTTGATATCAATCTAAAATGTTTGCCAGAGAATTATCCGGACTTCTTTTTCTTAGGAATTTATTATAGATATCCCAAAAGCTTCTTGGTTGCTGAAATCGATCATAAAATCGTTGGCTATTCAATGTACAGAAAGGAAAAAGGAATCTCATGCTTTGGTTTGAAATGGATTGATAAAGGACACTTGGTTTCTATTGCAGTACTTCCTGACCATAGAACCAAAGGATTAGGACAAAATTTGCTCCTAGGTGGAATCCATTCTATGAAATTCGATTATAACGCAAAAGAAATCATCTTGGAAGTACGTATTTCAAATAACTCGGCTATCAATTTATATAAAAAGAATTCATTCAGTATAGTAAAAACACTTTCTCATTATTATAAGGATGGGGAAGATGCATATTTAATGGCTTTCAAATGTTAATACATTTATTTAAAATTTAAACGTTAATTGTCAATATTTTTTATTTTAAACCTTCAGAAAATAATATAAATAACATTTAATTATTCAGAATCTATTGTAACCTAGAAATTAATTATAACTTAATTTTGATAATTTATTTACAATTAGCTACTTAACGGTAAAACAATGTATTTTCAAAATAAACCATATGATTTTTACCAAATTCGACAAATAATAGAAACTGAGTTTTTTTCAGAAAGAGAATTTATACATCCAATAACTCAAACTCCTACTTTTCTAATCTTATCTGAGCCAAAAATTAAAAAATTGGGAGATGCATTCGATTCAGTATTGGAAAAATTTGCAGATATAAATTTGCTCCCATTTTTAAGAACACCAACACCTTTAGAGTTAGATTTATTAGGAGAGGATATTGAAAAGAGAAAATATTATTCAATATTAATAGTCCCAAAAATAGAAGAGGATATACGACCAGAAAATATTAAAATAAATATAATACTATTCTTTTGTACGTTAATTTCAGTATTTTTTGCTGCTTGGGTATATTTTATATTTTTAGGTGCAGATCCTCTAAATGTAAATACTCAATTTAATAGTATTTTCAAATTACTCCCTATCCTTATAGCTTATGGTCTATCCATTTTATCTATACTTGGACTTCATGAATTAGGTCACATGGCTGCTTGCCGTATGCATAAAACACGTACAAGCTGGCCTTATTTTATACCACTTCCTATACCTCCTCTAGGCACTATGGGTGCCATAATAAAACAAAAAGGTCTAGTAAAAAATCGAAATGAACTTTTTGATATTGGTCTATTTGGTCCATTAGTTGGTTTTTTAGTGACATGTATAGTACTTTCAGTAGGTTTATTTTTGACAAAGCCCATTACAACCGCAGATTATGTTACATTTATGAACATTCTCTACCCATTTTTACCAAGAGAGATAATAGAATTATATGTATTAGTCCTCTTAACATCCCCTCAATTACCTTTAATGCCAATTTTTTATGTTCTGGATCCAATTTTCTTTCCCGGAATATTAACTTATAATTTTTATGCTCGATCAATTGCTCCAATCCCATTACCCGATGTAATCATATTTTTCCATCCATTAGCCTTTGCGGCATGGGTGGGTCTGCTTTTATCGGCTTTAAATATGTTACCATTTGGACAATTAGATGGGGGACATGTGGCTCGGGCAGTTTTTGGGGATAAAGGTTTTACTATTAATATTAATGGAATTCCTAGAAGGATTGAATTTTATAAAATTATAGGCCTTATCAGTCTAGGTATTATATTTTACATTAGTCCAGTATTTGGTTTTATTGTTCTTGTTTTATCAAGGGGTATATCACATCCCGGACCTTTAAATGATGTGTCTCCAATTAGTAAGCGAAGAAAATTTTTCTTCTTTATATTTCTAACTATGATAGTTCTAAGCTTTCCGCTCGGAACATTGTGGGTCTTTTTCTAATTTATTAGGATGTAGTTTTAATTGGAATTAAAATTAGCATATGGCAATCAAACAGTCACTGTAGAAGTTCCAGAAAAAAATTTTTTAGGAACTTTATTGCCAAATGAACTTCCAAGTGCAGAAGATGAGAGTCTAGAAATTCAAAGGGCGATTAATAACCCAATAAAAAGTCCTAAATTGGAAAAAATAATAAAACCAAACATGAAAGTCTCTATATTAGCAGATGATCATACAAGAGGGACTCCTGCATATTTAATTTTACCACATATTTTGAACAAATTAAATAAATTAAAAGTTCCTGATGAAAATATTACCATAATATTTGGGTGTGGAACCCATAGATGTGTAATGCCAGGTGAAGCAGAATTTTTAATAGGAAAAGAAATAATAAAAAGAATTAGGGTAGAAAGCCACAACTGTTATGCTGAAGATTTAGTTAATATTGGCAAAACATCTTTCGGTAATGAAATAAAGATAAATTCAATTGTTGCTAATAGTGACGCGATTATTACTTTAGGCAAACTCGGTTATCATTATTATGCTGGATTTACAGGGGGTAGAAAAAGCATTCTACCTGGAGTATCCTCCTATGATACCATAAATTTTAATCATGCTATGCTTATTCATCCTAAAGCAGTAACTGGAAATCTGGAGGGAAATCCTGTTCATCAGGATATGGTCGAGGCAGCAAGGCTTGCAAAAGTAGATTTTATTATTAATCTAGTAAAAAATAGTAAGGATAAAATCGTCAAAACTTTTGCGGGAGATTTAGAAGCTGCACACTTGGAAGCCAGTAAATTATATGATAAAATGTTTAGGGTAACCATTAAAAAAAGACCCGATATCGTATTACTCAGTGCAGGGGGTTACCCAAAAGATATCGATTTATATCAAGGTTCTAAGGCTATTGATAATTCAAAATTCCTAGTTCGTCCTGGTGGTGTAATAATTGCATTGTTAGAATGTAGAGAAGGGGTTGGAAATGATGTTTATAGAGAATGGTCTATAAAATATCGAACTTTAGAAGAACTTGAAAAGCAAGTTAAGACTAATTTTGTTTTAGGGGGGCATAAAGCTTATTATATGGAAAGAATTTTATTAAAATCTACGATAATACTCGTTTCTGAAATGCCAGATAAAGAAGTCAGTGAAATTTACAAATTAAAACCATCTAGTAATGTTGATGATGCATTAGAAATAGCTTATAATATTGTAGGCAGGAATGCAAGCTTAATGGTTATGCCTTATGCAGCATCAACCTTACCAAGCATGGGTAGTTAAAATAAACTGAAATTTTTTAGAAAATATCTGATATGAAATAGTTACCAAGCTACGATTGCAGCAAGAGCTCCAAATAAAATGGGAAGGCTTCCAATATAATATTGTGTTGCATGATTTAAAGACACAACATGTCCTTGTAGCATTTCAAAATATATACCCAGCTCTACTAAAGCTTTTACAAGAATGTAGTGTAACCTTAAATCGTCATTACCCCTTGAATGTGCATCAGCAGTTAATGCATCAAGAACAAAATAAAAACGATTTAAATCGCTAGTACCTGCAATAAAGATTGTCATAAATATAAACGATGCAATAGTGGCGATTATGGCTCCATAAAGTGATAATTTATGATTCTTTTGTTCAAAGCAGCATAATATTCCTCCAAATAAGGTCAATGCGGCTAAAAGATAAAACAAAAAATTTGGAAGAACAAAATTGTTAAAAGGAGCTCCAATATACAACCCTATTAATGGTATCCAAAAAGCATAATAATTCGGATGTATCCACCAAGGTATAAAACAGAAGATTATTAATATTATTCCACAAAATAAAATTGTCTTTTGTTTAAAATCCAACGTCTTCCATTCAACCATTAATTTCGCCACATTTTTTAAATTAACTTATATCCTCATAATTTTTTAAGTTTATCCTCTAATGGTAGAATTTTTTTATGGAGAATTGTAAGTGCTTTTTTTCCTGCTTTATGAACTCCGATAGAACTTTGATTAATTAAATTTAATCCCTTTATTTGCACTTTCTTCACAAAATCTCTAATTAATTGGGATAAAATTACATATTTTCGATTAATTTCAGTCCAAATAAATCCATTTTTAATGAAAAAATTTGGATTTTTTTCCTTAAATTGTTCTACATGTTCTTTAAGTTGTACTGGTGGTCCTTTCCGTTGATATATTGATGAGAGATTATTTTTTGAACAATGAAAAACTAGACCATAATAATAATCTTCATAATAAAGAGTATAAGTGCATTTACCAAATTTTGGTTCACCAGTTGATTCTTTTTCTAATAAAGTCTTAATTTTTTTTCCTAAACTATATAATTTATCTCTTAATTCAGTATAATGAACTGTGTCACCACTTTTAAATTCTAAAACATAATAATTACTACCTAGTTTCGACAATTCGTCATCAGATAGCATTCTAATTGGTTGCTTTATAAAAAAATCCTCAGAGGGCGACTTTAGAAACTCGAATATTTGATGATTAATATATTCATATGCTCTTCTAGAAATGCTAGAAGCAATATTTCGTTTTCTATCTGTAGGGTCTACAATTATTATATAATCATTTTTAAATCTAGGAATATTTAATAGGGCTTTAGTATCTCTATTAAAAAAATCTATAGGTTTTTTACGAATGAAATTAAAATTTTGAAAAGTGTTTTCAAGATTTTCAAAATAAAGGATTAGGACTTCAGCAGAAAATCCTGTAAAACCGAATTGTCCTATTGAACATGTATCACCATATGCATAATTTCCCTTAAAGAATGATTTTAATAAGCGAACATCATTTTTTTGATTATTAGTTAAATTCTTACTAATAATATCGGTATGAACTGGAGTACGATCAACAGCGGTGATTGGTCCATCTTTGAGTAATTCTTCTTTACTTAAAGCAAAACAGCCAACAATATCTATATCGTAAATTCCTTTCTTTACATTTAAATAAGGATGTTCGGCATAGAAAATCCTAATTTTCTCACATTTTAGTTTTTTAGCCGCTAGAATGAATATATTATTGATAATATCTAAAAAGAGTTGATCTATTTTTTCTTTTTTTTCTCTTTTTTCTAATTTAAGTATATGGCTATAATCTTCTTTCTTTAAACCTATAAAAATATCAATATCACTTGCTGAAGTGAGGTTTGTTTGTTTTTTTCCTGTTGAACCTTGTGATTCTATAAAAACATAATTTAACCCCTGATAACTTGTGATTTCTTTTAAGGAACTAATAAATAAATCTGTAATTTTTTTAATATTTAATTGCTCGGATTCAGTGGGCACTAATTTGGCTAAAAGCTTGTTTTTAAGATTTGAAATATCAATACCCACAAAATCACCTGCAATTTAATTGATAATTAATATTCATCAGATCTTAAATTAATACATAAGTAGTTTATAGTTTATTCAATTCATCGCATAATTTGAGGTATGCGAGCTGAAAAATAAAAAAATAAGGAAGAATTTATTCAAAGGAAATGTCTGGGTCTTGGGATTCGTATTCTCCAGTACCTTTAATGGTATATTTAATCTCTATTTGTTGACCGGGACCGATATCTGTTAATCTCCATACGATTTGTGTCCCAGCTTCTGTATCTACAGTTTCTGGCTTTATTTCATCTGGTTGTGAACTAGTAAAGGTAAAACTTGAAGGGATAATATCTTTTACTGTTACTTTTTCAACGGGGACTTCTCCTTTATTCGCGAAAACAATAGGAATTATATATTCCCCTTCTTCAGAACCTGGAGTTACTGATTTATATGCTCGATATTTTCGCCTAACAGTTTTAGCGACTATTTTTATTTCCGGTACTCCTGCTTTAACTGGGGGTCCTGGAGGGACTGTATTAAACTCTGACATTAGTGGACATGCATAATCTGCAGGGCTGGGGTCCCAACCCGTTATAGGATATTCAACTAGGATTTCATCATCCGGATTCAAAGGATTAACGAGTGTAGCTAAATTTGGAATTGAAATAGTCAATTTATGCTCCATCGATGGATCCTCGTTATTTGGCTCCATTTCAAGAATTACACCTTGCCTTAATTCTTTTCCCTGAGTCACAGTTCTTACCAAATCAAGAGAGGGAGGTTTAAATGATGCAGGAATTGTATCTTCTATTTTTATTTCAAAGAGTGCAGCAGTTCCCATATTTTTAGTTCTAGATTTTATTAGCATGTTAGTTTTTGCATGAGCATTAACAGTATCTGGTTCTAATGTTTTTTCACATTTGATTGCAGCAACAGGAATAACTCCTGACTGTTTCGTAATATGACCAACGATTTTTTTCTGTACTTCATATAGAACAGAAAAATTGTTTGTTTTACTGAATTTAGGAATACCTACAGACTCAACATTGAAATCCTTAGTCCATGAAGCTTGAGGTCCTAAATTTATTCCAGGAGATTCTTCTAATACTATTTCTTTAGTTGTTTCTTTTATCTGAGATACTTTTGCATTATTTAATACAACTTGAAAATCAGAAAGGTTCTGAAATTCAACAGTGCATTGCCAATTATTTTGGGAAACTTCTTCATTATCTATAGCATATAAATTATCAGATAATGCTTCTATTTTACCATTAAGATCGGAGCGAATAATATTGGGTATTTCATAATCAACCTCAATCTTACCTGTTTGATGGAGATCTGTTTTATCCGGTGTGGCTCCCAGACGAATGTTTAAAACTGCTGAATCACCCGCTGGTAAGGTTATTTCAGTCCAATGTACCTCACGGGTGCTTTCTTTATATTCCGTAATGCCAGAAGATGGAGGGTCAATATGAGGTGTATCAAAATAGTCTGGAATTGCTTTTATTACCTTAGCTTTTGCTTGGACTGTAGAATTATTTGTTAATTTTATCGAATAATTAGTGGGCATCCTGTGATTCAAAACAAAATTCCAGTTTATCTCTTCACCTTTTTCATAATATGTATCAATAGTCTCAACTAATTCAATTAGAGGTTTTTGAACAACTTCTGTTGTATCTAATTGATATTCAAAAGTTTTACTTGCACTAGCATTAATTTCTCCAGTTTTTATTTCATTTTCAGTTAAAGAAACCGAATTAATCCCATCTAATAAAAGATTTGTGTTCCATATTCTATGACTAGAACTAGGATTATTTACCGATACTAAGCCAACCATTGAAATCGATTCTAATTCTCCTTTACCAGAGAGGTTAGTTTCTACTTTTTCCGTGAAATTAATAACAATCTTTTTGCCCGATTCCATTTTTATCCTTAGAGTCATTGATTTGGCATTATTTAAAATTTACAAGTTTAAAAAATAAAATAAAAATTTACAAAATTTAGTTAATTTAGTAACAAAAAAATCGTCTAAAATTTAAAAAGGGGGTTATTTAGAGATATTATTTAAGCTAGATAATCATTTATGTATTTTGGATAACTTTTTTTTCCCATTCATTAATTTTTATAATTAATTCTTTTTTATCCTTAGAAGTAAGAACATCATCTTGCTGGTATGTCCTTAATTTACTTGATGTTGTAGTAATATCTGCGATAACTGGATGCCAAGCATACATTTTAGAAATTGATTTGATAGCATCATCTAAATCTTTTGCAAAATCTAAAGCATTAACCTCTTGATTTAATTTTGATTTTAAATTACAAATTACCGAATAAAAAGAGACTTTAGTACTTTCCTTTTCTAATATTGCTTTTTTAGATTTTTCAATTCTTTCAACTACAGAATCAATCCTTTGGGCATAGTTATTTATTAAAAATTTAAGAGATTCAAGCTGTTCTAAATCTTCTGTTATTTTGACAGCTAATAATGTATCAGGTGATAGTTTAAAAAATCCAAAATTACCTTCATTTTGTTTGGCGACGAAATTTCCAATAGCAATTTCTTGAAAATTATTTCTCGTAAAATTCTTTATAAAATCGATATCCTTGTATAAGCCGCTATAATCACAATATATAACACTACAATTTTTGGTTAAAATAGCAATATAGATATTTTCTTTGATATCTTGATATAAATTTCGATATAAATCTCTAATTACTTCATTTAATTCCTTAATTGGATCTGAAATAATTCTTACTCGTTTATATAATATTAAATTCTTATATTTTTGACAATATTCATAACTTGTTGAACCTAAACAATGATACTCTTTATTTCCTATGGTTATTCTATCAGTAGGACTACAAATATCATAGAAGGGACAACGTTTGAACATATAATCCACTGTATCATAATATAATTACAGATTAAAGTTTAATTCAATAAAAAATATGAATTAAAGTTGATTTTAATGGTTTTTTAAAATTTATAACTCTTTTCTATTAACTATTCAATTTTTAAAGATTTAAGGCTTTTATAAAATTTAAGATATTTTAATTTAACCTTTTTATACGAGATTTTTCTAGGATATGTGAGGAATTTTAGAATTTAAAGTTATTTTAACAAATTAATATATTAATTATTTATCATTGGAATAGAATTCGATAATATATCTAAATAATCTTATGAAAAAAATGAATTTTTAATTGTAAGCTTGCTTTTTAAAGCAGATAATAAAATCACAAGTAATAAATATGATGTGACATTGTCTTTTTTAGAGAGTGAAAATTACCCGCTAATTATTTTTTCAAATGACATCCAAGCAATATAACCTTTTTGCATTGAATTATCGATAAATGTGATTAAATGGATAAAAAAACTGAAGAATTAAAAAATGCAGCTGACTTTTTTAAGAAAAATGAATATCTACCTGCAGCTAAATGTTATGCAAATGTTGCAGAACTATTGGAAAAAGCGGGGAATATTAAAGAGGCTGAATTAATTTTCCATAATATTATTGATTGTTATAATAAAGAAGCCGAAATGAATATTAGACAAAAAAAATATCAAGAAGCCGCTGAGATATTATTATCGGCAGGAGAACTGGAAACTCGAATAAATGAGGAGGATATTTCGAGAGAATACTATAATAAAGCAGTTCAACTATTTATTAAAGCTGCTGAAGAAACTCTAGACCAAAAAAATTTTCAAAATGCAGGGGACTTATTCAAAAAAGCTGCTTTTTACTTGGAGCAAGAAATTCAAGATACCGATTCAGCAATTAAATATTACCATAATGCAATTGAAAGTTATCAAAAATTTAAAAATCAAATTGTTGTTAAAGAAGATCTAAAAAAGGCTACCCAAATTACTCAATTAATAGCAATTTTATATGAAAGAACTAATGATTACAAAAAAGCAATCGAAATAGACAAAGAAGCTCTTGAATTGGCTAAAAAGAGAGATTTGGTTCAAATTATTACTGATTGTTATCTGCATATGGCTCATTGTTATTTAAAATTAAATAAAGAAGATGATATGATTAATACTCTTAAAATTGCAAAGGATTACAATATTAAAATTGGTAAATTAAAGATGCAAAAAAAGAATTATCTCGAAGCCGCAGAAAGTTTTGATAATGCTATTTCGATCTTAAAGGAATTAACTATATTACTTGATAAAAAAAGTGTTGTTTTGGAAGAAATTAATCAATCATATATAAATAAAGCAGATAGTTATCTCAAAATAGCTGAATCACATTTAAAACAAAACGAAATTGATCGTGCAGCTCATTTTCAAAGGAACGCAGCCCTTTGCTATAGATTGATTAATAAACATAAGAATGCAGCAGAGCTATTTCTTGAGGCGGGGACAAATTTTGAAAAAATTAATACACAAAAATTAGCTGCAATTAATTTTAGAGATGCAGGATTACAATACGAGCTGATGAAAAAGCTTGATATAGCTGCTGAATTGCTATTCAAAGCAGCAAAATTAGCAATAACAGAGGGAACTACTGAAATATCAATTGAATGTTATCGCGCTACTTTAAGAAATTTTGAATGCTTTGATGATATGATAAAATTTGAAGAAACTCTTAAAGATCTTGAAGAAATACTAAAAACTCTCGCAGAAGAAGAAGAACAAGAAGAGAACTATCATATCGCCGCAAGTTATCTCTTTGAAATAGGAAATTATTATGATTCCTTGAAAAAACCAAAAAAAGCTGAAATTTATTATAAATCTGCAACTGATAAACTTCAGAAAGCAGTAGAAATTGCAATTAAAGAAGAACAATTGACAATCGCTGCGTATTCTTTATCTTGTTTCATTATCATTAAATTAATCTTGAACGATACTGATATTGAATCAATTTTAGCGATGTATAGAAATAAATTAGGAGAAAATCACTATTTCAAATTAAGTGAAGATTTATATAAGGAATTTATTTCTAAAGAAGCGAATTTATTTGCAGTTATCGATAAATATGATAATATAATTAAACATTCAGATGAATTAGATTATTTAATCTCGAAATTAACAGAATCAATAAAAAGTTGATATGATCTCGAAATAATATTATTAATTTTTAGTACTTACGTTAATTTGAAAAATTAGAAAAGGGTAAAAAGGGATAGAATTAATATTTTATATTTGTATTATTGATAAAATATTTTTATTTTTAACATAACATAATTTAATTTAAATAATATTATTTAATAGGAAATTTTAATAAATTTCTTCCTTATATAGACGGGTTTCAAAGAAATGGGCTTAGAAGACGTAAAAACTGAATATGCAGACTATGAAATATGCTGTGATAAACCAGATATTAGACCATATAGAGGTGTCTTGGTCTGTCGAAGTTGTGGTACTGTTCATGGTCCAGTTCTGGCGGATTCACCACGTAGAGCTTTTTCTGAGGAAGAAATTTCCCAAAGAAGACAATCTGAACCTGTATATCGAACTATAGGTGCTAGAACAGTAATTCCACGTAGTAATGTTGATATAACAGGTGCGCCCTTATCAGCAAAGACAAAATCTCTATTCTGGAGACTTGCTAAGATACAAAAATCAGTCACCTCAACTTTTGAGCGTAATCTATCCATTGCTCAACCAAAATTACTTAATATGGCCAGTATGTTAGGACTTCCTCAAACAGTTACTGAAGAAGCACTTAGAATTTATTCTAAAGCTGTAAAAAACAAACTTACTATGGGAAGAAGTATAGATAATTTAGTTGCAGCTTCAATTTTCATTGCTATTAAAAGACACGGGATTCCACGAACTTTAGATGAAGTTGCTGAATCTATCCAAATTACTAAAAAAAGTCTATCCAAAGCTTATCGTTTAATTATGCAAGAATTTAATATAAAGTTACAACCTGTTTCGCCCGTAACCTTTATTTCAAAATTTTCTTCTGAATTAGGACTAAGTATGCAGGTTCAGAATAGAGCAAAGGAACTTTTAAAAATTACTAAACAAAAAACTAGTTTAATTGGCAAGGATCCTAAAGGTTTAGCATCTGCAGCCATTTATATTGCTGCAAAAGAATTAAATGAACCTAGAAGTCAAGTAGAATTATCTAAAATTGCCCATATATCCGAAGTTACTTTGAGAAATCGTACTAAAAATATTAAAAATGCAGTCGGTTTAAAAAAATAATCAAAAAATATTTTTAAGATTTGATAAAGGATTCATTATTATGATTATTATCCATTTAGAGGACCTAAATGACTTCGCTAGTTTTTTAGAAAAACGGATCAGCAATGAAATATTTTTTGAATTTATCAAACCTGAGTTTACGCTAAATGGAATTAGAGTTCAACTTCAATATCTTGGTGTAATGAATAATACAAATGTTTTATTCACAACACATTTGGATTTCCCAAAAATTAAAGATAAAGAAGCTGTTAAAGAAAAATTAAAGGAAATTAAAATAGCTGATCTTGAATTAAAACTAATTCATGGGACTATTCGTGAACTTTATTTCTCAATCTCATAAACTGATTTATTCTCCATGAATTAATTTCTCACGAAATTGGTTTTCAATTTCTGTGAAATTTGAAAGGTTTTTTTCTAATAATGATTTTAAAAGCCGTTCAAGGATATTAGAATAATCTTGTTCATCAAGGTCCAACTGTGTTTTATATCGTTCTATTTTTTCTTGAGTTACGAGCATTATAGATAATACTCGGTTCATAGCTTGTGTGACATTCAATACAGAATCATTCCAAAGCTTTTCTATACGGAATATATTATGAATAAAATCTTCTTGGGCTGAAAGAGAAAACATTCGTATTGATTCCTTTATTTCTTCAGTACTTCCTGCTTCATCAACGGTCTTCTTCAATGAATGATGTAAATTATTAATTCCACTCAAAGCTTGCTTACGAAGTACGAACCATGTCTTCATATCCTTTATCCCACGTTCTACTATCGCAATATCCTCTGAGATTTTTTTTATAACTTCTTCGACTTGTTCTAAAAGTTCATCCTTAATTAGAACAGATGGCGATCTGACCCTAACACCCGAAAAATCCTTCTCTATTAGGCTGACGAGCTCAAGAACTTTCGATAGTGCATTCAGTAAATTTGATATGCTCGGTTCCATTTCAGTTCTTCCTTGATTATTTATTTTTTTATGATAAATTTGCAATGTTTAAAAATAAAGGTTTTTAGATTTTTAAATACAATGTAATTTTAATTAAATAGTTTCAATTTATAACCTTAATTAATTTAACTAATGAGTAATTTTAGAGCAAACAGCATTTTGTCCATTTAGAATTTGATAAATTCTAACGGGAAAATTCCCATTTATTAAATAGACTGTTATTTTGTATTTATTTATAAAATTATATAGTGCTTTATCAACACAACTCTCATCGTATTTTTTAAGATCCGATGATTTAATTAATTTGATTAATTTTGCATCCGGATTTTTTTTAGGATCCGCAGTAAAAAGACCGTCTACATCCTTAACTAGAATAACTGTATCAATTTTGAGTTTATTTGCGAAGTAAACGGCTATTGAGTCACTTGTAACATCCCATGAATGAGGTAATTCATCTAATTCTAGTAAAAATTTTGAAGGAAGTAGAATCGGAATTTTTGATTGGCTTAATATTTTTTGAATATTTTCTAAGTTATAAGTTAAAATTCCATCTTCAATAAATTCTGCCATTAGAATTCCAACTATATCTTCAGCCATTATTGCCATTTTATGAGCTGTTGAATCTGAATATTTATAAAGTGACTGAAAATTTCGAACTTGGTCTGCAAATGCCCCACCACCTGGTAGAATTATTATTGAGTGTTCATTTGTAATGTTTTTGAATGTTATAAGTAATTTCTTCAAAGTAACCGGATTTTTTAATAGACTTCCTCCAATTTTAATGAGCACTTTCAGTTTTATCACTTTTGATTGTTCTTAAAAGTATCATAAAGCATCTTTGCTATTGAGATGGATGGAGCGACTAATGCTCCTTTACCACCAATAAGAGAATCAAAATCAATAACATTTTTATATCCTAATTCTTCAGCAGCTTTCCTCGCTAAAAAATCTTTCCCAAGACCAGTAACAACAATAGGAAAATCCAGATCTTGTATAGCTTCATTATTATTCGTAACTTGTAACAATCCCTCTTTAATCTGTTCTAATTGTTTTCCGTAAATCTCTTTTGCGATATTTTGAATCTCTTCTTTTGAAAACATTTCAATATCAGCACAAACAATTCGTGCTAATCTTGCATAGGAGTTTTCTGAATCATTGTCTCTACCATCTGCTGTATCGCAATTATATTCATTTCTTGTAATATTTCCTAAAATTAAATGAACATCTGCAGCAAGTGCAAATTTTTCAAAAGAGATTCTGCAAGGTTTACTTTTAATCTCGACTGTTCTAACAATTGATGGTATTGTTGCTCGTAATGAACCCGTATATACTAATTCACCAGCGATTAATCTGTCAAGATCAGTCTTACTTTCTGTAGCAATTTGTCCCTCAATAATTGGTATAATATCAGTTGTTGTACTACCAATATCTATCAATATACAATTGGAAACGTATTGACCTACTAAATAACAAGTTGCAACCCAATTTGAAGCCGCAACAGATAAAGGTGCATTAATAGCTTGAGATATCGAAATAAAATTTCCATCAACAGTTAATACATGGCATTTTTTTTCTGAAAATACTTTTTTAAATGAATTTAGGATATGGTTAACACCTTCACGCTTAGTATAAAAAGCATCTGATAACTCAGCAGTCATTGTTATTGCTATTAAATCAGGCTTGGCTAAAACCATAGTAGAATAAATACTTGATAATATTTCTGGTAATTTTTGACGCTCTTTTAACCACATAGGATAAAATTTTGATTGAACTTTAAAACTTTCTATTTTTTCATTTTCTATCTCAACTAATGCTGCTTTAATATTTACTCCGCCAACATCCCAGCCAATAATTTTCAAATTATTCACTCACCAAAAAATAATTTATTTCTTATATTTTCAAATTGCTTTTTTGAATCTTTTAAGGTTTCTTGATGAGAACAAATAAAAGCTGAAGTTTTTTCATTCTCTCTTCCTCTAACCACAAATGGTGGAGCAACTATACCCTCTTTAAAATACTTTTCTTTAAAATCGTCTAATGATAAATTAGGAATAATTAGATCTATTTTAGAAAAATGAGAATAGCCAAGGAACTCAAATTTTGATAGCCGTTCCTCCTTAAAAATAAATAAATCTATTATCGCATTTGTTATATTTTGATTAGAAACTGATTTTATACCCACATAAGATGTTGTTAATCGTGGGTTAATTTCCATAAAATATGCTTTTTCAGGAGTTAGGACAAAATCTATACCGATATATCCTTTTAGACCTTTTATCTTCTTTATTATTTCTTTAGATTGAGTAACAACTTCTTTTTTTAAAGGATGATTAAATGGCGTATAGCCACCTAGATAGGTTGAACTTTGAAGATCAATATTTTGGTAATTTAAAGTTAAAGGAATTATCTGATTTTCACCAATTAAAAGACTTATACTTGCATCAACTCCTTCAATAAACTCCTGAATTATGAATTTATTTGCTGCTGACTCTTTTCTAATCTTTTCCAAAGCTTGGGGAACCTGAACTTCGCGTTGAATTACGGAAATTCCAGCACAAGCTACCCCATCTAATGGTTTCATTACAAAGGGTAATCCTATTTCTTTTGATGCTTGAAAAACATCTTCTGAGGGTAAATCAATTGACATTAATTCTGTTTTTGGAATTTCTGCTATATTTTCTATCCTCTTAATCGTTTGATATTTATCAGTTGTTATTTTTATTGAGGATGCTGATGGTCCTAATAATAGAATCTTTTTATGTTCGACAATTTTTGCTAGATTATATAAGATATTATCAGTCTCAGGAGCAATTAAAAAAACTGCATCAATGGAATTAGATAAGATTTTATTAAATTTGACATTAAAATTATCTTTGTGCGAAATTTCAATAATAATGTCTGCATTAATGGGGGGATTATATGTTTTTATTCGATAATCGAGAGTTGAGATTATTTTATGCTCAGTTTTATTAAAATCTGCTAAAATGGAACTGAGCATAGCATACCCCTCACTAAGTATTGAATTAGATACAGGTTGTGTGGCACTGCCACCTCCTGAAAAAAATTCAAAAACAAAAATACGCATAGATAGTTTTATTTTGTCTTATATTTTAAAGTATTTTTAAAAAATATAGTGATTAGTTATCTATATAAAAGAAAGTTGGTGAACTTTGCCTCCACTTGATGGAGGGAGTAGGATTTTTTTCAAAATCTACAGCGGAGGCAAAGTTCTCGAAAAAATTAAGAAATTGGAGTTCTAGAACTCAAATAATTTATGAAATATATTTCCAGAGTTATTAAATTGTGAAATATTTCCCGAAAAAGACTTAAGATGGTGCTCGTATTGGTTTTCAAATTCGTGTACAAAATTATTAAGGTTCTGAACCAAGTAGTCATTTGTTTTTCCATTTAATAGAATAATAGCTTGAATATATTCTCCACTACCAATTTCAATATTGAAATTTTTATACTTCAAACCTGTAACGGGTGTCTCCTTCTTCGAGATTTCAGATCCAAAGCTTTGTATTGCTGTTATAAAACCACTCACTAAATCTGCATTTAATTCTACCGGTCCAAGTTGTTCTTGGTAAATTGCTAGACCATTATTCTGATGTATAACAATTACATAATTAAGAATCGAAAGTCCATAAATTTTTTCTATTAATTCCAGATTTTTATCGATATTTTCTTGTCCAATTTCAAAATCTTCTATATACTTTTCAAAATCTTCATGGTCCTCTTTGTATAATTTAATATCATAATTTACTAAATCACGAAGTTGCTTTAACCAATCTATTAAATCAGATTCTAATTCAATTGCAGTATCTATATCAATACAACTTTCTTCCTCAAACATTCCATTTAGTTTTATACTCCATTTATTCATACTATCTAAAACTTTAAAATCGGGGTAATATTTTTTTAAACCATTTTTAATCTTCGCTATGGAAGTTGATATTTTTTTTATTTTTTCACCATTACAACATGTATTGAAGCATTCTTTTAATTCATTATTATAATTAAAAACATCTATTATTTTCCTAGCAACGTCCTCAGATTTTTCCAATGCTTTTAAAGATTGTTCAAGTGAAATTATAATTAAATTTCGAATATAGGCTAACAAACCTGTAGTTTGGGTTAGATCATTTGCCCAAACTTCGATCATTATATTTGGTTGATCCATACTAAGTTTTACAACGATTTCTTGTCCTGTTACTTTTACCTTACCCGAATAAAGAGTTGAAAGTTCTTGTTTATTTTCATTTACTTTTGATAAATCTAATGCCTTAATTTGACTGAGAGCTATATTAAATGCTTGATTCTGAGAAATATCTCCGTAATCAATTTTAGTTGTGGATTTTTTCAAAGTTTTAATCCATTTATTAATTTCATATTCAGACATTGTTTGTGGAATTACTAATGGACATTTGATTGCTATCTCTTTTGGGGGGATTGTTATAGTATGGGCATTACCATAGGCATCTTGATATGAGACTGCACCAAAAATTGTTGATTTTCCACATGTATTTGGAATTAAAGTAAAATCCACGCCTCTAGAATTATTAGGGGGCAAAATTGGAACTCTCTGTATTGAATCTTCCCAAAAAAATTGATCTGATGGGGTTAATGTAACTGAAATATTACTTATACTCATATTTGAGGTGTTATTTAGGGCAACTTTAAACCTAATATTTCCTCCAACGTAATCAAATTCACGTTTAATGGATAAAGTGTCAACAGTTTCATCGGCTTTTGGTATATAAAATACTACGTCATTTTCCACAATAGATTCAATTATATTGTATTTCAATAGTTTTTTTATGTGAGGTTGGATTTGACCATGCTGTAAATCTAAGTTTTTCTCGATATCAACGAGCCGAACCTTTTTATAGATATTAATCTGGTGGAGAATTAGTTTTGTTCTCTCATTTCTTAAAACAAGTATTGTTTCATCTTGATTCTCGTCAGTACCAACTAAGAAATACACTTTTTTATTCATAAATCGTTTACTTCTTAATAAACCAAAAATCTCTAAATACTTCAGGTGTCTAAAAGCCCTATACGCACCAAGGCCGAAAATATCCCTTATTTCTCTATTATGTGTGCCTGGGTTCATTTTAATATATTCAAATATCTTCTGTCTTATCTCATTATCCAAAATTGTCTCTTTGGTTAACCTAGATCCCTCAACAATATACTTTTTTTGATAAAGCTTCTTTATAGAATTTAAAATTTCTTCTTTAGACTGTTCAAGATGAGATATGCAAGATTTATAAAGATATTTCAACTCAATAGTTCTCTTTTCTGCTCCAATTTTGTTAGCAATATCTAAAATATCTCTCTCTAATTTTCCTACTCCCTCACGTTGCAAAAAAAATCCTCCATCTTATGGATTTATTTCAAATAACATTCTCCATCATATTTTTTTTAAATTAATATAATAAAAAAATAAAAGGTGGAATTTATTAATCTTCTAGATCCTCGACTTCTTTCAGCCATTCTTCTATTTGTTCTTCATCTAGATTAGCAAGATCTTTTAAGAGTAACTCTTTATCTTCCTGTGATAGATTTCTTAAATTTTGAACTCTGCTATAAAGATCATCTGAAATGACTTTAAATGGTTTTTTGAGCATTTTTTCAACATCCTCAAAGGAAGTTTGTTCCGGTTTAGTTTCCTCAGATTCGGCTAAGATTGTTCTTATCTCCTTTGCTCCTAATTTAACACCTATTTTACGTTTTCCTTTCATAACCTTTTTTGATTTTACTTTTGGTGAACGTCTTTTAATAATTACTGTTGTCGCTACTAATGAACTAGCTGCGATACTACCAATTATTATTATTATTATTATGGTAATATCTTCTCCTGGGGGTATTATAATAATTGGTTTAGGATTCTTTTTCACTTTAAATTCATATACACTTGAATTATTTACTTGTCCACTTGTGTCATTGGCCCAAATTTGGTATGAAATAGTTTTTTTGCTTGCATTCAAAGGAACAAATGTAACATAACTCCAATATCCATCTAATAAAGTTCCTGAAGTTAAGTTCATTTCAAAATATTGAAAAGATCCATATAAATCTGTATAGATTAGGACTTTAGAGATGCCTTTATCGTCCGTTACTCGTGCGGTAATATTAATGATGTCAAGTGGTCTTGGTCTTTTATTATTAATTGTAACATTTTGAATAGTAGGTAATTCATCAAAAATAACTTGATATTGATAGACACTTGAACTAGTTGAATTGCCATTAGTATCATTTGCCCAAATGGTATAATTAATTGTTGTTCCAATGGGTTGTTGAGGAATTGTATAATTCCAATAACCATTTTGAGGAGTACCAGATAGAAAATCTGTAGGATAATCTAGGAAAATTCCTGTATAATTGGTATTTATTAATACTGTGTCAACCCCCGTTTCATCAGTGATATGCGCTGTTATAGAGACCATGTCCAAATCACTAGGAATGACTGGATCTTGTGTTACCATAATTATATTTGGCGGTTGCGTATCTGGAGTTCCGTTTCTAGGACCAAGAATACCAATAGTTGGTGGATTAACTATCATAAGATTATGGAGATTATCAACAAAACCTTGTTTTTCAGTAACATTAGTAGTTCCGGCATCTAAAAAGAACTGCCATGCTCCAAAGCTGTTAATTACTTCCCATGGATATGGAAAGGTAGGATTTCTTCCAATAGTTACAAATACATTTGCAGGGTTAGGCCAACCACATTCTCGTATTAAAATATCATCTAAGTAAGGATCCTGAGTTGTTTCCCATATAGTTATTAAGATATTAGGATCACCAGTGTCTTCTTGAAACATTTTACCTGCATCAACTGCGTTTGGATGACTTTGCCAACTAGCACCGGTATAATCAAAAGCTTCATATTGCCAGCTGCTAGATTGATGGTAGTAAACGCCATTAAAATCAATTGTGGCCTCATCGGCTTCAGCACCCCATACAAACCAGCCCGTAACACCTGAGCCAGGGTAATTATGATACTTATAGATATATGAATTTGCATAATACTTATATACTGACCATCTAGAAGAACTATCAACATGCCAAGATTCAACAAAAATTGGACCATCAGAAATAATTGGTTTATTTGTTATCCAACCACCAGCACCTGTATCATATGTACTGGTCTCATGATAGTCAGACCTTCCTGATAAATGCTCATTCCCATTTTTATCGAACTGCCTAAGTATATCATAATTTACACCATTATCAGTATGCATCAAGACTGAAGCCCCATCGGTGAAATTCACTGTATAACCCGTCCTCGAGATGTCGGTATATGCTGCTGGAGCTGTTGGAGTAGAGTTATAATATATACGATAACTTTTTGTTTCAGAGCCCGTTAGATTATCTATAAATGCGATATCTGCGGATGAAACATATAATATTCTATCTTCTTGATATCCAACATCCCATGAATTGTCGATTGCAGCTACATAGAAAGCTTTGTTTGCTTGTGGACCCGCACTTTCAATATGAAACCGATAAACCGTGGTTTGTACATTACGAAAACCAGTATTTTCGGTGATAATAGACCAATTTAAATTAGTATCATCCCAAAAATAAGCCGAATATTGATCTATGGAACAATCAAAATTGATTTTAAAAGTATACCATTTATTTGCTTCATATGGTATCCCAGAATCACTATAACCTGAACTATGACCATAATAAAAGGTACCTGAACTATTGAAAGCAACTGATACAGCATATCCATTAGCACCAGTAACTGAAATACCATTATATGTATCTGGACTAGTTGTCATTGTTGTTATATAATATGTTCCATTGACTTGGTTTGAAAAATCATGTTGTATATAACACCAATTTGTTGAACTGTTATCATACAATTCAACTACCTTTTTATGACCACCAAAACGAGGTAGAACCCTAACACTAGTATCTGAAAGTTCTTGTACAGTCCATCCACTTGGATTTCCCCAATCTGTTGAAGAAGAAAAAGTTTCCCAAGCGTAAGGCTCTAAATTATAAATTTGTGAAATTAATTCGTCTCCAACACCATATGGTGCCTTATATACTCGTAAAGAGTCTTTAAAACAGTACTTACTTTGTTCAGTAAAATTTATGGGGTCTATTATGACATCTGTTTGATTTGAGCCAGTATTTTCTGTGATATCGAATTGTTTGAAATGTTCAAAGTCTTCAGAACCAGCTATTTCTATATCTAGATCTAGAGATGCATTAGGAACTTGGATAAATGTAAAATTAGCTGAACCCGAATTAAGCAAAGAAACTCCAAGATATATTGAACTAAGTAATATTAGACTTGTAAGAGCTAAGAGTAATCCTTTTTTATTTATTCTATTTTTATTTTTTAATCCCATTATATCTCACCTTTTACTTCAAAGTAGATATTTATTTTCATGGATTAAGAATAAAATCGATTAATTGAAATTTAAATAACTAGGGACCAGTTCTATGCTCAGTCCAATATTATGCTACTTTGAGTTTTCAAAAATTTAATATTTTAATATAAACCAAAGAAAAAATTACACGAAATAGAGAAATAAGTTTATTGATTTCTATATTTCAATTTAGGTTAAAAATTCTATGAAAAATATTTTTAGTGCTTTCAAATATCGAAATATTCCCTAAAAAGGATTTTAATTCTTTTTCATAGTGTCTTTCGAATTCATTAACAAAATTAACTAGAGATTTATTTAACTCATTGGTTGATTTACCATTTAATAAAATAACTGCTCTTGTATATGTTCCAGTAACTATCTCAATATTATAGTTTTCATATTTTAAACCTTTTACTAAAGTTTCCTTCCTTGAGACTTCAGTTCCAAAACTTTGTATTGCTGTTATAAAGCCACTTATTAAATCAGCATCCAATTTTACCGATCCAAGTTGTTGTTGATAAAGTGCCAATCCATTTTCCTTATGGGTTACGATGAGAAAATTAAGGATTGAATGTTCATATTTTTTTCTAATTAATTCTAAATTTTTATTAAAATTTTGTATTCCAATTTCAAAATTTTCTGGTATTTCATCATGGTCATAAGTATCCTTATATAATTTTATATCATGGGAGACTAGTTCTTGGCTTTGTTTTAACCAATCAATCATTTCATATTCTAATTCAAGTGCAAGGTCATTATCAATACAATTTTCTTCTTCATACATTCCTTGAAATTTTAAAATCCATCCATTTATTGAATCCAAAACTTTAAAATCGGGATAAAGAGGTCCTAAATTATTTTTAATTTTTGTTAAATAACTAATTATTTTTCTAATTTCATCTCCATTACAACAAACATCAAAACAATTCTTTAATTCATGGTTCAAATTGAAAATTTGGTTTATCTTTCTCATCAATTCTTCAGATTTTTCCAAGGTTTTCTGAGATTGTCCTAAAGAAATTGCAATAAGATTTCTAATATATGCTAATAAACCAGTTGTTTGAGTAAAATCTTCAGCCCAAACATCAATGATAATATGAGGTTTATCTATTCTAAGTTTCACGACAATTTGTTTGCCAGTAACTTTAACTTTTCCCGTATATAGGGCATATTCCTTAGAATTATCTTTGATTCTAGATAAATCTAATGCTCCTACATGACTTAAGGCAATATTATACGCTTGAATATCAGAGATATTTCCGTAATCTATTTTGGTGGTAGATTTCTTTAAATTTTTAATCCACTGATTAATTTCAAATTGGGACATAGTTTGGGGAATTACTAATGGACATTTAATTGGAATCTCCTTAGCAGCTATTGTTGTGTTATGTATATTTCCAAAAGCATCTTGATAAGATACAATTCCAAAAACGGTCGATTTACCGCAAGTATTCGGGATTAAAGTAAAATCTACACCTATTGAATTATGAGGCCGTAAAACAGAGACTCTTTTTACTGTCTCTTCCCAAAAAAATTGTTCTGAGGGAGTTAATGTCACCGAAATATTACTAATACTCATATTACTATTGTTTTGTATCGCAACTTTAAACCTAATATTACCTCCGAAATAATCAAATTCACGTTTGACTGTTATTTTATCAACTAATTCTGAGATTTTAGGAATATAATATACTATATTATTCTCTATTACAGAGTTAATTAACTTATATTCTTCCAGTTTTTTTACATGCGGTTGGATCTGTCCATGACTTAAATTTAAAGATTTTCCTAGATCAGATAGTCTAGCTTTTTCCATTGTATTAATCTGATCTAAAATTTGCTTAGTACGTTCGTTTCTTAGGATTAATATTTTATCATCTTGATTTTCGTCTGTTCCAACCAAAAAATAAGTGACTTTATTCATAAATCTCTTGCTTCTTAGAAACCCAAATACTTCTAAATAACCGAGATTTCTAAGTGTATCATAAGTGCCAAGATTAAATACTCTTTGTATCTCTCTAATATGTGCTCCAGGATTTTGTTCAATATAATCATATATCAACTTTCTTTTCTTACTATCCAACAAATTTATTTTTGTAAGTTCATATCCTTCAATTAAATACTTTTCTCGAAATAATTTGTGGATTGATTTAACTATATCTTTTTCAGGATAATTAAGTTTAGAAATAGCAGCTTTATAAAGCGGTTCTAATTCGATAGGTCTTTTCATTCCCCCAATCTCAACAGCAATTTCTAGGATCTTTCTTTCTATGCTGTTTAATTCTTCTTGACCCAAAATTAATATCCCTCATTAAAAATTCTGAATTATCACCACTATATTTTCTAACCTCTCTGTATATAAAAATTGGATTATTATTTCATTATAAAAAATTTTAAAATCAATTTTTGGTTTAAGCGGGGATGCATAACCGAAAAATGGGGGATGCAGGGAGGTTTTCTCAAAAACAGTTTTCCGGTCCTGCATCCCTTTCGCCACCATCAAAAATTATAATTTGTTTTAATAATATAAAAAAATTTAATAAAAAAATAAAAAATTTAGGTTTTATAGTCTTCAATCTTTCTTAGCCATTCTTCCATATGTTCTTCATCTAAAGTAGCGAGATCTTTTAATAAAACCTCTTTTTCTTGTTCAGTTAGATGTTTTAGATTTTCTACTCTTAATAAAATATCCTTTGGGATAATTTTAAATGGTTTTGTTATAATTTTCTTAAGATCCTCAAAGGTTTCAGGTTCGAATTGCATTGATTCTCTAGTTGCAGCTGATTCTTCGGATTCTTTTAAAATAGCTCTGATTTCTTTTGCACCTAATTTGACATCTTTCTTTGCTTTTCCTTTTATGGCTTTTGCTTTTGTGATCTTTTTTGGTTCAAGTTTTAAAGCTCTTCTTCTTTGAAGAAATATAATTGTGCCAACAATAGAAGACGCTGCGACACTTCCGATGATAATAATGATTATGATTCTAATATCTTCGCCTGGCGGGATTATGATGATTGGTTTTGGATTCTTTTTTACCTTAAATTGATAAAATGCTGAAGTATTTATTTGTCCGCTAGTATCATTGACCCAAATTGAGTAATTAATAGTTTTTTTACTGGCAGTCAAAGGAATTGTTGTATTATAGCTCCAATATCCATCCCATGTGCTTCCTGAAGTAAAATTCATTTCTAAATATTGAAATGTACCAAAAAGATTCGTATATAGAAAGACGTGAGAAACTTGTACGTTGTCTGTCACATGGACGGTAATATTTAGGGGATCAAGAGGTCGATATTTTTTCTGATTAAGAATAATTTCCAAAATATTAGGTGCTTCAGTATCTAAAGCCCCGTCCCTAGGTCCTAAGGCACTAATTGTAGGTGGATTTTCAATAAGGATATCATATATATTATCAACGAAATCTTGTTTATCATTGATATTGGTTGAACCTATATCCATATAAAAATGCCAAAAATCGAAACTATGTGTAATTCCTGTCATTAGAGGGCTGGGACAGATTCCCATAGTAATTTGAAGAGCTGGATATCCAGCAAATGGAGGAAACCTGCATTCTCTAATCCGTAAACTATTTAACCAAATATCGGGAGCAATATCCCATAATGTTATTAAAATATTAGAATCACCAGTGTTTTCTGTAAACATCTTGCCTTGGTCTAATGTATAATAAGTCTCATGCCAACTTGCACCAGAATCATCAAAATCTTCTTGTGCCCAACTCCCCCCTTGATGAAAATATGATGCATTAAAGTCGATATCTTGTCCTCCAGTAAGTGGATCAGAATATATTCCCGAAAAAGTATTTCCTCCTACTCCTGGATAGTGTTGATATTTATAGATAAATGAATTAGAATAGAATCTATAATAACACCAATCATTTTCATCATCACTTTGCCATGCCTCAATAAAAATAGGTCCATCACTGATTATTGGAGCGGACTCTGTTGCTCCAGTGACGTTATTACCAGAAGAAGTCATAGCATATTGAGTTTGACCGGACAGATGTTCATTCCCATCCTTATCAAACTGTCTAAGAACATCCATATTAGTAGGATACATAATTGCAGAAGCCCCATCCGTGAAATTGACAGTGTAACCAGTCCTTGCTATATTTGTATAACTCGTCGATACTGTTGGAGTGCTGTTATAATATACACGATATTGTTTTGTCTCCGAGGCGGTTAAATTATCTATAAAAGCTACATTTACAGAAGAAATGTATAATATTCTATCTTCTGAATAAGCTGTTGCCCAACTTGTATCTACTGCAGCAACATAAGAAGTACCTTTTGTTGCACCCGTGGCTCCAGCAATATATAGCGTATCAATATCTGCAGCTGGATTGTTCATATTAGCATCAATAAAAAGGCTTGACCAAGTATTAGCACTTTCATTCCAAAAATATCCTGAAAACTTATTTTCAGTGCAATTAAATGACATTTTGAATGTATACCATTTATTTATTGAATATGGAATACCTGTATCTTGCAGCGAACCATTATGATAGCCAAAATTACCATCAGTTCTAAATAGAATTGAGCCTCTTGGATCAACTCCCCTTGACATGCTGAAACCTCCCCCATTGGTTTCATTAACTAACATAACAACATAAATCGTACCACTAGTCTGAGCCGTAAATGTATATCCAATGTTATTACTTTGAACTGTATCATTATCATTGATTTCAACAACCTTTTCATACCCTTTAAATCGCGGAAGAACCCAGATATTTGTACCTACTGGTTCCCAAAGCACCCAATTTGTTGTAGGATTTCCAAAATCAGGATCATTTTCAAAATTTTCCCAAGCTTGTAACTTTAAATTATAAACTTGGGAAATAATCTCGTCACTAGGTCCGTAAGGTGATTTATATAACCTTATTGAATCTTTAAAACAGTAATTATTTTCCTCATTGAAAATTACAGGATCTATTATTACATTCATTTGATTTGAACCGGTGTTCTCTGTAACGGTAAATTGTTTAAAGTTTTCAAAACTTTTAGCAGATATTATGATATCTTCTACTTGGGAAGTTGCATTAAGAATTAGTGTGTTAGGAAATATATTCGATGAATTATTAGATATTGAACTTCCGATTCCAAGTATGCCTAAGAACATTAAACTTGTGAAAAACAGTAAGAAAATCCTTCTCTTGAAGTTACTTTTAGTTTTAAACCCCATGGTTCATTTTCACCTTTTTTTGTTTAAATCAGGTTAATATTATTAAAAAAAAATTGAATTTAAATCGAAATGGAACAGTTTTATGCGATGATGAGTTTGCACTGAAATTGTGCTCTTAGGGTGAATTCATATTTTGGTGGAAAATTTTAAAAAAGGGTTATTAATGTGGGAATAAACAAATAAAAAATTTACTAAAATTTATTCATTTTTAAATTCATATATAATTTTGAAATTTATAATAAATTAATTCTGTATTTTGGGATAATTAAAGAACGTACATTGAAAAAGAAGTTACCTTATTGAAACAAATAAGTTTAATATATCAGTATAAAAATTAACCAAATTGTGCTAAAAGTGGACTAGATGCCTTTTTAAATTAAATAAAGGAATTTCAATTCATAAGCTCGGTAGGGATTAACATCGATAAAATTAAACTTACAGCTTTAGAAAATTCAATTCTAAAACTGGCAAAGAAAATTGTTAGGAGGGGGCCCTTAAACATTCAAGAGCTATATTCATTAGCAATCAAAGAACTAAATTATTCTAAAATTGAGATTAGTAAGGGAATTTATCAACTTACATTAAAAAAAGTCTTGGTTAAAGGGACTAAAATTACACAAGATTCCGTCCTTGAGAACTATGTTCGAAATAGAATTTTTAAATACATTTTAAAAAATCCAGGTACTCATTTGAGAGAGATTAGAGATAGATTGAGTTTGTTGCCTTTGCAGGCAGATTGGCATCTAAACATGCTAGAAAAATTTGGGTATATTAGAAAGAATAGAATTAAAAATAAAGTAGTGTATTTTGAGTCAAAAATTAATCCTGATCTTTATGATTCAATCTTTATTTTAAGAAATCTAGATAATTTGAATATTATAAAAAAAATTTTAGCAGAACCAGATATTCCTTTAAACACTTTAGTGGGAAAAGTCCGATTAAGACCACGAAAAGTTAAAAATATCATTTTTAATCTATTGGAAACAGATTTAATAAAGGAAATAATAGAAGATGGACAGGTAAAATATCGAGCAAATATAGAAAATATTAGTTCAGTAACAAAAATCTTTGAAGAATTAAGAATAAAAAATAATCAGAGGGGATCAAATTCAACCGTCTAAAATGGACTAGACCCATTTTTAAATTAAAATTTGAAAATGATGAATTTAGATTGCCTAAAAAAACAAAAATATGTGATAAGATATGAAAAAAGATAAATTCGTAAACTTAATTTTGGCTTATTTTCTCATAATTTTCATATTTCTCCCCGTTATTCATTCACCTTCATCAAATTTTTTGCCGCTATGGAGTAAAATAACAATTACTAACGAAATTCCGAAACATAAGCTTGAATTAGAAACTTCTGCTTTGGGCTGGCCCATGACTGAGGTGGTTTCCACGGAGAGTACGGGTAATTCTTATCATCCCTCGATCGCGGTGGACGGTACCGGGAACGTACATGTGGCGTGGGAAGATTGGACGGACTATGGAGGTTCGGGAACGGATAATGATATATTCTATAAGTGCTGGAACGCAACCACTGGAACATGGAAGACTATAGAGGTGGTTTCCACGGAGAGCATGGGGGATTCTTACTCTCCAACAATCGCTGCAGACGGTTTTGGGAACGTGCACGTGGCGTGGTATGATTTGTCGGATTACGGGGGCTCGGGGACTGATTGGGATATATTCTATAAGCGCTGGAACGCCACCACAGGAACATGGTCAGGATTTATTAATACAACTGATGTAATCTCCACGGAGAGCACAGATCTTTCCCGTAAACCCTCACTGGCGGTAGACAGTTCTGGGAACGTGCACGTGGCGTGGGAAGATTGTACGGACTATGGGGGTTCGGGGACGGATAATGATATATTCTATAAGTGTTGGAACACCTCCACGAGTTCTTGGACTACGACCGTGCTAATCTCCACGGAGAGTACGGGTAATTCTTATAATCCCTCGATCGCAGTGGACGGTTCCGAGAACGTGCACGTGGCGTGGTACGATTTGACGGATTACGGAGGCTCGGGGACTGATAAGGATATATTCTATAAACGCTGGAACGCCACAGGAATATGGTCAGGATTTATTAATACAACTGATATAGTCTCTACGGAGAGCTCGAATGATTCTTGGCTTCTAGCAATCGCGGTGGACGGTTCCGGGAATGTATACGTGGCGTGGTGTGATTTGACGGACTATGGGGGCTCGGGAACGGATCCTGATATATTCTATAAGTGTTGGAACACTACCACAGGAATATGGAACACGACAGAGGTGGTTTCCACGGAGAGCACGGGTATTTCTTTTCATCCAACAATAGCAGTGGACGGTTCTGGGAACGTGCACGTTGCGTGGATGGATTATACGGACTATGAGGGTGCAGGAACGGACCGGGATATATTCTATAAGCGCAGGAACGCCATCACAGGAATATGGTCAGGATATGTTAATGCGAGTGATGTAGTCTCCACAGAGAGTACGGGACAATTTTATAATTCCAGTCCAACAATAGCGGTTGATACTACTGGAAACGTGCATGTGGCATGGGATGATTCGACTAATTATGGAGGTTCGGGGACCGATCATGATATATTTTATAAACACCAAATAAATATTGCAAATAATTATTCGGATGATTTTAATTCCGGGACCTTAGATCCGAAATGGATATGGCACGATGGGGGTGAAGGGGAGAGTTGGAACTTAACCGTTAATCCCGGAAATTTACGGATAATCTCGACGAGTAAGATTAATGCATGGTGGGGTAATAATGGAGACAATATTATTTATATGCCATACATATATCAAAATTTTTCTAATATTCAATATTTTGAAATTATAACTAAGGTTAATCCTCCAGACGGAAATGGAAAAGGGAATGGAATAGTTCTTTATGAGGATGATAATAATTATATTGTTTTAAATAACTATCGAGATAGTGTGGGAAATATTCTCTATGCACAGTATAGAAGTGTGGGAGATCCACTAACTAATATAGGTGTAATCAGAACTACCGTCAATTATTTTAAATTAATGCGAATAGGAAATTTAATTTCATATCAATATTCAAATGATGGAAGTTCTTGGAATATATTAGCAAATTATACTCATAACTACAATTTTATTCGGATGGGTATTTTTTGTTCAAGTGTAGGAGGAGGTATATTTAATTCAGATTTTGACTTTTTCAATTTCACAGAGTTAGCACCTTCTATGCCGCCACCAGATCCAAATACAAAAACCCCTCTTTGGAAATATGATACTGGTAGTTCTATTTATTCTGTTGCAATTACACCTAATGGTCAATATATTGCGGTAGGGACTGGAAACAGTTTACATTTTTGGGATATAAACTCTTCCACTCCTCTTTGGAGTTATTATGTTGGAGATGTTGTTCAAGCAGTGGATATGTCAGAAGATGGAAATTATATAGTTGCTGGAACTGGAGTTTTGGACCAGCCAGGTAATGTTGTATTATGGCAACGTAGTAGTTCAACTCCAATATGGAATTATACAGGTTCTGGTAATTTTGGTTCTATTGCTATATCTGCTGATGGCAATTATATTGTTGCTGGAGACAGACTTTCAAATAACTTGCATTTATGGCATAGAGATAATTCTACACCTTTGTGGTCTTTCAATCCTGGTTCAGGTAATTGGGAATCGGTTGCAATTTCATCAGATGGATATTACATTGTCGCTAGTGATGGTTTCTATCATGATTATGTTTATTATTTTGATAGGACAAGTTCTACTCCTATGTGGAACTATCAATGTGGTTCGGATGTTTGGTCAGTAGACATTTCAAAAGATGGGCAATATTACGCTGCAGGAAGCAAAGATCATAAAATATATTTCTGGCAAAATAATAGTGATACACCAGTTTGGGATTATTCTACTAGTGGAGAAGTGTTTTCGGTTTCAATTTCAAACGACGGATCTCATATTGCAGCTGGAAGTGTCGATAATAACCTATATTATTTTAAAACTGATAATTCTACTCCTCAATGGTCCTATACAACTGGTGATGATATCTGTTCAGAAAGAACTGTTTCCATCTCTGGAGATGGAGAATATATTGCAGCAGGAACTAAGGATTCTAAAATTTATTTCTTCTATAGAAATGATTCTACACCCATATGGAATTTTACTACAATTACTGGATCTATTGGAGCCATTGATTTATCGGATACAGGACAATATTTGGTAGCAGGCGGGCAAGATCATTATGTCTATGTATTTTCACAAGATAATGAAATGCCCCCAACTTCAAATCATCCATTAGATATAATTACTACTGTAAGCGGAACAGAAACGATTAATTGGACACTTTACGATGATTCTGGACCAGGTCAATACCGAATTTGGGTTAATGATACTAATAATAACTATTATATATGGATTGATTGGACACCGTGGATTAATAATACTAATTTAATCGTTCCAATAAATAGAAGTACTGTCGGAGTGTTCAATTATACTATAGAATATAATAATAGCAATGGAACATTTGGAATTCCTGATATAGTTATAGTAAAAATAGAAATCTCGGTATTTAACTGGACTATGACTGAAGTTATCTCTACGGAGAGTACGGAAGATTCTTCCCAGCCAGCAATTGCAGTTGATAATCTTGGAAATGTTCACGTGGTATGGAATGATTGGACTGACTATGGAGGTTCAGACATGGATTGTGATGTATTTTACAAGCGTTGGAATGCTATTACGAGCAACTGGACTTTGACGGAGGTAGTTTCCACTGAAAGTACGCTTGATGTTTGGAATTTATCCATCGTGGCTGATAGTTCTGGGAATTTACACGTGGTTTGGAGCGATTGGACAGATTATGGAGGTTCAGGAACAGACAATGATATATTTTACAAGTTCTGGAATGCTACTTCGGGAACTTGGAGCGGATATATTAATGCTACCGATGTGGTCTCTACAGAGAGCACAGGAAGCTCTAGGGATCCGGCAATCGCAGTGGATGGTTCCGGGAATGTGCACGTGGTATGGACTGAATGGTCTAATGGAGATATATTCTACAAATTCTGGAACTCTACCTCGAAAACTTGGAACGGGAATATTAATGCTACCGATGTGGTCTCCACGGAGGGCACAGGTCAATCTTGGTATCCATCTATCGATGTGGATGGATCCGGAAATGTGCACGTGGTGTGGGAGGATTCGTCGGATTACGGTGATTCGGGAACAGATGATGATATATTTTATAAATTCTGGAATGTTACCTCAAGAATTTGGAGTGGAAATATTAACACAACTGACATAGTTTCAACGGAAAGCACGGGGGGCTCTTGGTATCCATCGATCGCTGTGGATAGTTCTGGGAATGTACATGTGGTATGGAGCGATTGGACGGATTATGGAGGTGCGGGATTGAAAAATGATATTTTTTACAAATTCTGGAACGTAACCTCGGGAACTTGGGGTGGTAATTTTAATGCAACCGATGTTGTCTCCACTGAAAGTACGGAAAGTTCTTACAGTCCATCGATATTTGTTGATAGTTTCAATAACTTACACGTGGTATGGGAGGATCATACGGATTATGGGATGTCAGGAACAGATAATGACATATTTTACAAGTTGAGGAACGCTCCCTCGGGAATCTGGAGCGGAACTGTTAATATTACTGATATAATATCGACAGAGAGCACGGGATCTTCTTGGAACCCATCGATAGTTGTTGACGGCTCTGGGAACATACATGTTACTTGGGATGATATGACCAATTATAATGGTTCAGGAATAGATCGTGATATATTTTATAAGAAAAAAACAATTACGGAATTACCATCTCCTCCTACTTCAAATCATCCAGCAGATATTATTACTCCATTAAGTGGAACAGATACCATTAACTGGACACTATACGATGATTTTGGACCAGGTCAATACCGAGTTTGGGTTAATGATACAAACAATAATTACTATATATGGGTAGATTGGACAATATGGACTAATAATACTAATTTGGCCATTCCAATTAATAGAACTGCTATCGGAGTGTTCAATTATACTATAGAATATAATAACAGCATAGGATTATTTGGGATTCCAGATACAGTTCTTGTATTTATTAATCTCCCTGCTCAGAGTAATTCTATTATTTATGGTCTAAATTCGTCTATAGGGTATAATTATCATGCAATTCGTATAGATTTGGGTGATATAATAGTTGAAAATACTTTAAATCTTACTCCAGGTAAATTAAATGGGACTCCAGTGATTAATTCTACTATACTTGAAAACTCAAATGTTATATACGAATCATTTCTGGACAATATTAATCTGTTCGGGAATGCAAAGCTTACTATGAGAAATATATTTGAAACAGGATTAAATATTTATTTATTCAATAACTCTGAATTGATCCTAGAGAATTGTACCCTTAATTCAATCACGGCTTGCGACACCTCAAAAGTTTGGATTAAGAATACAACTATAAACTATATATATGATTATATTAATTGGAGTTTTCCGATTATTTTTGATCCCAGCCCCGACTCAAGTACAATATATGTATTACAAAAATCAACTATAAGCCAAGTTCACTTATCTGGTGGATCAAATTTTGTAGTTGAAAATAGCACGATTGATTGGATGACAATGCAATCTTTAGCGAACATAATATCAGGAATTTCAAGAATTTCTTTGCAAGCAACGATTACTAATTCAACGTTAAATTATCTTAGGCTTTATAGGGATTCAAAAGCTACGGTATTTAGCTCACAACTTATTACAGCATATGTGTATGATATAGCAAAATTGAGTTTAGTTGCGTCCACAATTACGAATTTATATTATGGCATAATTTGCAATTCAGGATTCACAAGTATTGTTGATGGTGTTCCAAGTGGAGGTTATATAAATAATACTCAACTAATCGGAACTTCACCATCTGGTTCGTTTGAGCTTATAAGTGTTGCAGTAACCGGTTCTGCATCTGCCTATATAGAGGGATGGCTAACAACTACTTCATTTGATCTATATTTATATGATTCTTCCTTAGCTCAGTTAAATTACACTTTTGATGCGAATTTAATATGTTCTTATAATAATTCTCAATTAGACATTGAAAATTCGATTATAACAACTATAATGGCGTATTTGAATTCTTCAGTAACAATCCAAAAAAATTGTTCGATTGGTTATATGACTATTTGGGGGACAGGGGCTATCTCAATAGATAATAGCACAATTAATGACATATATACAGCTCAATCTTTAACTTCCTCACCAGTTGGCAATATTTTAATTACGAACTCAACTATCTCATGGGCATCTATTTCTGGGGAATTTATAGCGACCTTTATAAATTGTATAATTAATTCTTTGGTAGAAGGCATTGTTGTTTATGATGGTACTGTTATAATAGATTCAACTGGGATAAGTGGGTCAGGAAGTTATACAAATTATACTCAAATCATTTCAAGTACAGTTTTTTCAAGGTCTTTAATGTTGATCGAAGTAAATAATACTGCTAATGTAATTATTAATGAAGGTTGGTATGGTAATATATATTTAATGCATGATGCAAGTGCCACTCTAACTAATGCAAACATAGCAGGAATAGCTTTGTTCAATAATTCCAATGCTTTCATCCATAATTCTACTATAAACGGAACTTTGTTTGGGTTAATGAGTCTTGGGAGTTCTTATTTTTCAATTGATCAAAATTCCACTTTAAGTATGATGTTTTGTACGGCATCAAGTAATGGGACAATGACTAACTCTACGGTTCTTTCAAGATTAATCTTAGCCAATTCCGCAACATTGACCATTCTAAAATCTACAATCTTGGGAGTCGCTAAAATTATGGGGTCAAATTCAATTGATTATTCTCTTAAAATGTATAATTCATCAATTGATGTACTTGAGGGAATTATCTGGGATTATTTATTATTTTATGTAACTATTAAACCTTCAATAATATTAAATAGTCCACAAAATCAAACTGTAATAAAAAAACCAGCATATATTGATCTTAAGATTTCAGATGATGATCTAGACCCCTCGACTGTGGAATGGATAGCAAACGTAACACAACTTACTTGGACGAATTCTTTTATTGGGTCTTATGATATTGATCTATCTAGTTTTGCCAGTGACCAGACGGTGCAATTCTGGGTTAGAGCGAATGATACTTTAGATAATCAGAATCTAATAACTTTTATTTTGACTTTTGATGATATTCCTCCAACTAAACCATCGAATCTAACAGCAATTATTCAAAAAGGCAATATTACTATCTCTTGGAATTCATCTTCAGATTTTAATGCTATTTATTATCATATTTGGAGACATAGTAAAAGAGTTAGTAAATATTTAGGAAATACTACATCCAATTTTTATATAGATCTCGAGAGTTTAAAACCAGGAAAATATACTTACGAGATAATTCCATTTGATGAAGCAAATAATACAGGAGAATCTATAAACATTACTGTAAAAATACGAGGAAGAGATATATATTATCCATTTTTAGAACCCCCTAAAGATAATATAACCTTTATTATTTTCGTGATTATAGGATCTATAGCTGTAACCACAAGCGTAGCAATTGTATATAGGAAATACAAAGGTTCAGAAAAAAAGCCTAAAAAAATAGGTAAGGAGACAGGACCAAAACGGAAAAAAAGAAAGAAATGGAAAGGTAAAATGGCTTTCAAAGTGGATTATATTGGAATCAGTGATCTTTCTGTAGAACTAAAGCTTAGAAATCTCACTAAATCCCCAATTCCTCTAGATTCCATTGAAGATGAAAATATTAGGGAATTTTATAGTCAAGAATTCAACATTTTATCTGTAGATGAAATAAATAGAATTTTAAAAATGCAAATTCCAGATATTTCTGATAAAATAGAAATATTGGATGAATTAGCTCGTTTATCTCCAGAAGAACGAAAAGATTTGATTGAATCTCTTGAAAAACTTAATCGATCAAGACTTAATAGTGAATTTCAATAATTAAGAATGGTGGATAGGGGAGGATTCGAACCTCCAACCGCTCGGTTAACAGCCGAGTCCTATACCCAAAAGGATTTGTTGTTTAAATGATTAGATGGAAATTCCAAAGGAGAAAAAACTCTATGAATAGAAATAAACTCTCATATTTTGGTAAAATTCAATTTTTTATAATTTTAATATTTATTCTTTCTATGTTTTCATCCATATCTTATCTTTGGTCGCCTTGGAGCTATAAAATGAACCCAAGATCTCATATTGGTGATCAGGTGTTATTTAAATCCGATTATTATGGCTATGGTAACGAAATAATAATGATTGAGGATCCTGATGCAGACGTTACTCCTGGTCCTTTTAATGATATAATCATAGTTTTTATAAATAGCAGTTCCGATCCAGCTGGATTATTCGTAACTGGCGATGAATTCGATCCTGGAGTATTTGTTGTCACGATTGGATTCACTGATGGTCCTACCGTTGGAACATTTCTCCATGTTGAAGATGGTGATTTAATTATGGTCATATATAAAGGAGAGGTGTATGCATCTGATATTTGGCATAAAACATACACAGCTATAATCCCAAAACCCCCAATGGAAGATGAATATCATGGTTTATCTTCTTATCATGTATTAAAAATTCTGGATCCAGACATGGACATTACAAACATTACAGAAACTTTTATCCCTGATAATTTAACCGCTAAAATTGATAGCACAAGCGATCCAATTGGAATTACAGCAACATTCATTGAACTTTTCCCAACTGATGGGGAATTTTACTTTGTATTTTCATTCACTAATGGATCTACTTATGATGATTATCTCCACGTAGAAGATGGAGATACGATTAGTTTAACATATTACGATGAACATAATTATCAAGGAGATAGTGTTTATCTCGAAGCAAATGCCACTTGGCACAAAACTTATACCGGAACAATTAATGTAAGTGTAACTGGGTCTGTATCTGCGGGTTTAGATGCTGTTGCTGAAGTAACAATTAATGATAAAGATTTAGATATAAATCCTCTAGTTCTTGATAATTATTCTTTGCCATTTAGTCCCCTCGAGGTCCATACTCAAGGAAATAGTTCCAATCTAATTAAAATCCCTCTAAATGAAACTGGACCATCAACTGGGATATTCAAAGGAGTTTTTAATTTAACATTAGGTCCGACAAATCAAGATATTCCTTCCCTTCACGTATATGATGGTGCAATTATAATATATACGTATTATGATGCACGAGATATGTATGGTGATTCGGTAAATTTATCTAAACAAGAACAATTCTTTTTACATCAAAATGGTGTTTTCATAATCGATGATCTTGAATATTTTGGAGATCCAGTTACTGTAAATGTAACAATTAAAGATAAAGATTTAAACCAACTTCCGACTGTTCAAGAAACTGCAACAATTAATGCATCAAGTAGTCCTTCGGATCTAATTAGTATTACTATCTACGAAAATGGTACAAATAGTGATAAATTCATAGGTCAATTTGACATAGGCTCCCTTGTTACATCCGATCCTGATGACTATTTACATGCAAATACAGGAGAAAATATAACAATTATATATTTTGATGAAAAAGATATAAATGGTACATCCCAAACGAGAATTGTTAACATAACTTGGTATGAATTTCCAGAGCCCCCATCAATAAAAGTGGTAGGACTAGTAAATAATTCCATAATCTGGTCTGGGACTCTACTTAATTTCAATGTCTCTGATAATTGGTTAATAGATTCTATTTGGTATAGAGTTAATTTTGGTCCTAATATTACAATTGATACTTCTATTGGTGTTCATAATTTTTCATTCGTAATAAATGCTACAATAGAAGATCCCTACTGGATTTATGGTTTAAATTATATTGACATTTTTGCTAATGACTCTTTAGGTTTCGAAACTATGAGTAGATTTATACTTACTCTTGATGACACTCTTATTAGAATTAGACCACTTAATCAAACAAATATTGTGCCAGATGCAGACGGTAATATCCTTATTGAATGGAACTCTTCGCCAGCTTGGAATCCTATTAGCTTTGATATTTACCGCAGTACCACCCTTGGATTTACCCCCAATGCAACAAACCAAATAGCACAGGGAATAAGTGATATATACTATTTAGATAATGGAACTGTTGATGGTCTTCATTATTATACAATTATCGGTTTTAATGGGACTAATAACTCAACTTATTGGGAATATAGTTCGATATTGATTATCGATATAACTCCACCTAGTTGGGTTTTACCTCCAACTTTTACCAGTACTCCAGTTGGTACAGAAAACGCTCGACTTGCCTGGACTAACTCGTTTGACTCTTATGATATAGCTGGATTTTCAATCTATCGAGCTAATGTTGATAATTTTACCCAAAGTGTGCGGATTGCCAACCTGACCGAATTAACTTATCTGGACACTAGTTTAAATGCGACAATTTATTATTATTGGATAACAGCATATGATGAGAAAGGACAAGAAAGCGGACCATCATTTTCTAGAAGTGTTATCCTACCTGGATTTGACGACGGGGATATCAGTTGTAATAAAGGAGAATACTTTGGTGATGGGGTCATCGTCTATGTGAATATTACTGATTTGGATTTAAATCAAAACGATTTAACCATTCAGAACGTCACAGTAACTGCAAATACCTCAACATATTCAATTAATTTTACCTGTCTAGAATTAGGTCCTAATAGTGATACTTTTGTAGGTAATTTTTCGTTAGTAACTACTGGTACTAATGATTCAACAGATGAGTTGAACATTACACCTGGAAGTACTATCACAATTTTTTATTTAGATGAAAAGAATAGCGCTGGGTATCCAATATATAGATCTGTTACGATATTTTGGATCGACGATCCCCAACCCCCAATTATAGAATTGGACGCCCCTGCAAATAGTTCTATTGTTTGGAGTTGGGATACACTTTATTTCACTGTAAGAGATAATGTACGGGTAGATTCTGTTTGGTATAGAGTTAATGATGGTATTAATGTAACAGTTGCTACTGATATACAATTCGATGAATATTCATTTGGAATCCTTGTTAATTTATCAGCTCCCGATTGGATTTATGGTTTTAATTATATTGATATTTTTGCTAATGACACTATGGGTATGGAAAATACTAGTAGATTTTCATTTATTATTGATGATACCCTTATTAGAATTAGACCGCTTAATTTAACAAATATTGAGCCAGATGCAGACGGTAATATCCTCATTGAATGGAACTCTTCGCCAGCTTGGAATCCTATTAGCTTTGATATTTACCGCAGTACAATCCCTGGATTCATTCCCAATGCAACAAACCGAATAGCACAAGCGATACCTTGGTCAACTAATTATTATATAGATAATGGAACTGACGATGGTCTTCACTATTATACAATTATTGGATTTAATGGGACTCATAATTCAACTTGCTGGGAATATGGTTCAATATTAGTTAACGATATTACTCCACCGATTCCACCCCAAGATATTAATGCTACTCCAGTTGGTACAAGTGGTGTTCGTCTCATCTGGACTGCCCCGCCAGCCTATTATGATGTGGTTGGATATTCAATCTACCGAGCTACTATAGATGATTTTGCCCAAAGTGTGTGGATTGCCAACGTGACCGAATTGACACATTTAGACACAGGTTTAAGTAGTGGACTTTATTTTTATTGGATAACAGCATATGACGAGAAAGGACAAGAAAGCGGACCATCATCACCGGAATTTGTTATATTACCTGGACCAGAAGATGGTCATATTGAAACTGATAGAGCAGGGTACTTTGGGGAAAATGTTACCGTTTATGTAACCATTACAGATCTAGACTTAAACCAAGATGATTTATCAGTTCAGGATGTTACTATAAACGTTTCAACTGGTTTTGAATTAATTTATGTAAATCTTTTTGAGTCCGGTTGTAATAATAATACTTTTTTTGGGAATTTTACCTTAGTTACTTACATTACAAACGATACTCTTGATTACATAAATGTTACTGACGGAGCTATTATTACCATTTCATATCTTGATGAAACGAACAGCCTTGATATTCCTGAATTATTTCATATTAATATTACTTGGAACTTGATCTCCCAAGCCCCAATAATAAATCTGATAAGCCCGGAGAATGAAACCACAGTTCAAAAACCTAACTTAATTGATTTGAATATTTATGATCCAAACTTGGATCTTTCCACTGTGGAATGGAGGGCAAACACAACACAGCTTACTTGGACAAATTCGTTTATTGGGTCCTATGATATTGATCTATCGAGTTTTGCTAGTGACCAAACTGTGCAATTTTGGGTTAGAGCGAATGATACTGCAGATAATCAGAATTTAATAACTTTTGTTTTAACTTTTGATGATATTCCTCCAACCAAACCATCGAATATGACAGCAGTAATTCAAAAAGGTAATATTACAATCTCATGGAATACATCTTCAGATGTTCATATAGTTTATTATCATATTTGGCGACATAGTAAAAAAGAAAGTAAATATTTAGGAAATATCACATCCACTTTTTATACAGATCTCGAGAGTTTAAAACCGGGAAAATATACTTATGAAATAATTCCATTTGATGAAGCAAATAATACAGGAGAATCTATAACCATTACTGTAAAAATCAGAGGAAAAGAAACTTATTATCCATTCTTGGAACCACTTGATAATCAAGTGACTATTATAATAATAGCAATTTTAGGATCGATAGCTATGGTGATAGGTATTGCTGTATTATTAATGAGAAAAAAATTTATTTCAGCAAAAAACCATAGTAAATAAGTAAAGCTAATAAAATAACAATAATTTAAAATGGCGGATAGGGGAGGATTCGAACCTCCAACCGCTCGGTTAACAGCCGAGTGCTATACCTGATTAAGCCACCTACCCATTTTAATGGGATGGAGATCGGGAATTGAACCCGAGTCTATTGAGCCACAATCAATTATTCTACCATTAAACTATCTCCACCAAAATTTGGTGCGGATGGGGAGATTTGAACTCCCGTTTTTAGATTTCAGCAGTTTTTGGCGTTCTAGTCCAAATAATTTGGAAGTCTAAATGTCTAAACCTCTAACGTACATCCGCAAAAAAATTAGAGAATTAAGGCAGGCACTGTAATAAATTGCACTGGATTTCTCTTGTTATACTTTCTATGACATTCCCAACACCATGTAATATTGTTTGTTAATGTTTCAACTTTATAAGCTGAACCGTTACACTTTCCAATAATATGGTGTCGTGTCAAGTAATTGTTTGGGTCTAGTTTATTTTGTTTTACACCGCATTTCTGACAGGTAAATTTATCTCTATTGTAGATAAATAACCGGAGCTTTAGTTGAAATCGCCCGCAGTGTGGACATTGAATGTAACCGATAACTTCTTTATTGAATTGTTTGCATTGTTTGTATTCTTTTTTCAGACCTTTTATTGTTTTTTTACAATAAATACACTTAAATCACACATCACCTCTTTTTGTTTGTTGATCCGACTGTGCGGATTTGAACCACAATATCACAGATCTACAGTCTGCTGCCGTACCAGTTGGCTACAGTCGGTATTTTAATAAAGATGGGTAGGGTCTAATTCAAAAAAAATAAAAGGGATTGATGGTAAGTCTAATTATATTAAGATATTTTTAATCAACTTCCTTAGACATCGGACTTAATACAACCTCTACGACTTTTTCAACAACTTTCATTTCTTCTGCTTCTTTTTCCGTCAAATATGCATAATAACCCATATATTGTTGCAAAATTCTTCACCTCCAATTTTTTTTTAAGATAATTTCTAGCTTCAATTGGGTTTTGTAAAGTTGCACAGACAGGAATCGAACCTGCTTGCAACTCGTTGTAAGCGAGTCAACGATCCAACCGTCCCTGTGCAAATGATGGAATCGGTGGGATTTGAACCCACATAAACTTGATCTTCAGTCAAGCGGACTCGCCGGATTATCCTACGATTCCAATGGTGGGGTTACTAGGATTTGAACCTAGATCACCAGATTTCTCCACATTTGGAGTCTGGAAGTCTCCCGGATTAACGTATAACCCCATTGGTACTCCCGCTCGGGTTCGAACCGAGGTCAATGGGTTTCTCCCATATTCAGATTATGTTTGATCTGAATCAGACCAAAGCCCATCATGCTTGGCCAAAGCTACACCACGGGAGTATTATGGCGGTAGGGGAGAGATTTGAACTCTCGCTCCCCGTGGGGAAGTAGATTTCTGGTAAAGTGAAATCTCAACTCGAGGGTAGGCTACTAAGCCGTTCCATTCTCACTGCTTCAATAGCAGTCTACCGTCGTAACCACTTGACTACCCTACCGCTGATTGTGGCGGACTTGGGGAGATTTGAACTCCCAATCTACGGGTTTCTCCACGATTAAGTTCGGGTTACCCCAAAGCTTGAGATAAAAGCCCGTTGCCGTAACCTGGTTTGGCCACAAGTCCGCTTTGGCGGGATTGCGGGGAATTGAACCCCGACCTTATGATTTCTGTACTACGGTCGCTTTCCTCCTTTTTCAAAGTCTTATTCTAAACCCTGCCATGGATAAGTCAACTGAACCCCTATTAAGGAAATTTAATCATTTTTGAGGTGAAATTAATAATTATCAAAAAGGGGCCGTAGTTAGACAGTCATAAATCATAGCCATTAGACCACAATCCCATTATTCCTCTTCGACTTCAGCCCTAATCTTAAATTAAAAAATGGGGATAATTTGTTAGGGGGCAATAATTAGACAGTCATTAATAACTATTGAACCACAATCCCCGTAAGATGTTGTTGGCTGAGTATACAACTATCTGGCTTCAGTACGAGAGGAACAATTTCACATTGTTTGTTTCTGACAAGAGGAACTTCATCATAGCCTTGGGAATTATAGTTTGGATAACGACTTATATCCAAGCCCCTGCTATTTCGTTCTCTCATTTTCATTACCAATTGCTACACCTCTTACTTTAATTGATTGTATACAATAGATTGTTTTCATCTGATAAACTAATGATAGTGGCAGTAGGATTTGAACCTACAATCTTACAGGCTATTTGCAAAGAATTAGATATTCTCTATTATGTATTTGGTCATTCCTTTTAAGATATATAACTCCTTTGTACTATCAATTCTCAATTTGCATACCCCATTATAACTTCTACCGATTCCTCTAGAGCCATGCTTTTTTATGTAAGGTTTTGTAAACTGATTCTTTGGAATATTAAGTATTATTGACCAATAAGAAATCATTTTTTCAATTTCATGATAAGAATGTAGATGAAGATGAATCTTAATAGAATTTTTATCGATTTTAAGAACATCTAAAAGAAATCTAAGAAAAATTTCAATTAATTTTGGGTCGGAATTACTAAATTCTATTCTATGATCACTAGATGTAGTCCCTTCGCTCTGATATAATGTTGTTCCTATTATCATTAGGTCTGACCAATTTTCTTTTGCAATTTTCTGCCCTTCCTTATAATATAGTTTTCTTCGTTGTTTTGCTAGTTCCTTCATTTTGTGATGCCCTTTTTCTAGAATAGATTGAGATTTCTTCTTCAGTCTATCTTTTTGTTCATTTGTTAAAATTATATCTCTTGTCCAGTTCGCAACTGTTCCCTTCGGTATTCCCATTTGTGAAGATATTTCTCCAAAAGAATACCCCTTTTTACGCAACCTCCTAGCTTTTCTCTTAATTTTTTCTTTATAACTTCTATACTTCAATGAACATCACTCTTATATCTCCATAGCCCAATAATGGCAGTTCAATTGTTTTGTTTCATATTCATATATAAACTCAACAAATTCTCCTGACTATCAAGTGAAATTTTCGTAGAGACGGGAAATTCAATAATGATAGTGGCAGTAGGATTCGAACCTACAATCTTTGGGTATCTCAATAGATTATTATTTATGAGCCCAACGAGATCTCCTGATTACTCCATGCCACTATGGTAGAGAGGAGGGGGATCGAACCCCTGCTCTTCAGTTGTCTAAAATTGTTTTGTTACAAAGACAACCATATAAGATTCGTCTTTGTATGACATTACATCATATCAGACTGACGCCTGAACCACTCGGCTACCTCTCTATTGGTGCTGACCGGGGGAATCGAACCCCCGTCAACGGATGTCTTCATGTAAATTCGAGATTGCGTTTCAATCGAAAGTCCGCTATACTTGTCCGCTATACTAGGCCAGCACGGTGGAGGGCTAGGAGGGATTTGAACCCTCAACATCTCACTATCTCTGGCTAACTTACGCTACAGATACATTCCGCATAAGGAAGAGCATGTCTTCTGCATACTAGGCGAGCGCTCTAGACCATTGGAGCTACTAACCCTATTTTTCCAATGCAAATGGTTCTTAAACCATACTATTTTTTAAAACTTCTTTTCATCAACTCCGTTTTTTTTATTTTAAATATGTTGGTGGACTCGCCGAGCTTCGATCTCGGAGCCTCCTACTTGCAAAACAGGCGTTCTACCATTTTCGAACTACGAGTCCATTTTTCTATGGGCAAGAGAGGATTCGAACCTCTGTGGGTTGGTCTGCATCCAACTGCATGACCTAATTCTGCCACTTACCCACTATTAAACAAATGTAATTTTGATGGAGGATAAGACAGGATTTGAACCTGTGTGAAATTGGGTTGCAGCCAATCGCCTACGCCAACTCAGCCACTTATCCTTAATGGTGCAGGAGGAGGGATTTGAACCCTCGGTCTCAAGATTTCTTCTAGTATTAGGATTCTGTTCGGATTCCGTTATTCGAATACTGTACTATTCGCATTCTGTTATTAGAATTCCAGATCGATGAGGATAACCTCAAAAAATTGTCTTGTAGTTTATCCATACTAGCGTACTCCTGCATGGTGGGATCGGCAAGATTTGAACTTGCGATTGCTTGATCCCAAATCAAGAGTCCTAAACCATACTAGACCACGATCCCCAGTATAAAGTGGAAGGAAGGGGTTTCGAACCCCTGAACTCCTACGAGATTAGATTTCTCACAGACCTTGAGTGTCGTTCTTAGTATCGTTCTTGACCGATAATAAATATCTTAAGTCTAACGCCTTTGACCACTTGGCTATCCTTCCAATATATAGTGTAAAATTGGAAATATTGATAGAATTTAATAGAAATCTAGTTAGTATAAGAAGAAGTAGAAATTTTTTCGGATGTATTTTTTAATGTTCACCAAGAATGTCACTGAAACAACGATTCAATAATCCAATGAATTAATAGGTAAACCGTTCGGCATAACCACTACCACGGTTGAGCCTCCATGTAGACGACTGTTGTTTCATCTTTTTTAACACATCCTTATAAAGTAATAAAAAAAAATCAAACATAGTATTTAAACTTATGGAAAATTACTGTAATGAATAAAAAAAATGAAAAATATTATCCCAATTCATTATAAATTAGTGAAATTACATTTAGGGTCAAATTCTAATTATGATTTGTACAAGTTATTATTTAATTAAATTAAACTATTTAAATAAAAATTTCAGAATTTAATTAAGGAAGGTAAAAATTGGATTTTTTATTATTAATTTTAATATTAATTCAAATTATAATTCTGGGAATTTTGACTATATTTTTAACAAGATTATATATAATAACGAGATACTTGCCAATTATTTCCTTGATACTTTTTTCTGGTTTATTTTTAATAAATTATACATTTTTTATTCCAATTTCATGGCTTAATGAGTTCGAATTTGAAATGGCAAAATTTATTCTGGATTTAACTTCATATTTAACATTCATTTCATTTCCATTTTTAATTTTATTTGTTGAAGGGATAAAAGGACGTCCATTTTCTCCAATATTTATTTCATACTTATCATTAAATGCATTTACTATAGGCTATGCAACAGGATCCCGCTGGTATTACATATATCAAGGTTCTTGGATCCAGCTATACACTTTTGATCTCGATCTTCTGTCAACTATACTTTTGTCTTATTTGTTTCTAATCGTATTTTTAAGATTATTTCAATTTATATTGGATAAAAGTAGTGGTAGACCAAAAAAAATGGCAATTATCGTAATTTTTGGACTTTTATTCGCGATAATAGGTGGTTCTTTCTCTTTATCTTCTAATATTATGTATTTTTCATTGGTAAATGTATTAATCGGAACATCAATTACCTCCTTTGCATATTTAAAAGAACCCAATAGTTTCTTTTTATCGAATACTAATATAAAAGCTATTATGCTAATCAATAATAAAACAAAAGTAACATATCTTACTATGAGTTTAAGTGAAGATGATAAACTAGTTATAGCAGCATCAGGAATAGGGGGTATTATGAGCTTTCTTCAAGAAATATTAGATGTAAAAAATCCTCCACTTGATCTTATCCATAAAGACTCGGGGTTCTTATTAGAGCATAATTATGAAAATGAAGTATCAGCCATTCTAATTCTTGATAAAATTGATTATTTACTTCGATCTCCTCTCAAACATGCACTCTCATTATTTATTAAAAAGTATAAAATGGAATTAGATGGATGGAATGGACATTTAGAACCCTTTAAAAACTTTAAAGAAGATCTCCAAAAAATTTTCAAATTTGCTTTACCCGTTTCAAAAGAATAGAAATTTATTATATTCTTATCAAAGCAAAAATAATAGATGGGTATTTTATATAAAACAATTTATTAATTATTTAATAAAATAGCGTGGAGAAAAATTAATGAAATTAGTTATAGCAATAACAGGCGCTTCTGGGATGATATATGCCAGAAATTTACTCCATTATTGTAAGGATAAATTTGAAGTTCATTTAATCATTTCAAAGCCTGCCGAAATCATATTAGAACAAGAATTAAAAATTAAAAAAGAATATTTTCGAGATTATGCTAAGAAAATTTATTCTCCTGATGATATAAAAGCACCGTTAGCCAGTAGTTCATTCAAAGCAAATGCCTATATCGTTGTTCCATGTTCAAATAAAACTCTTGCATGTATTGCTAACGGAATTTCTCTAAATCTTATTACGCGGACCTGTGAGGTGGCATTAAAAGAAGATAGGAAACTCATAATTGTCAATAGAGAAACCCCTTTAAGTTTGATTGCTTTAGAAAATATGGTAAAGTTAAAGAGAGCAGGAGCTATAATTCTTCCTGCTATGCCAGGATTTTATCATTCTCCAAAAAACTTAGATGATATAGCTAATTTTATTGTTGGCAGAATATTAGATCAATTAGATTTAAGTCATAATTTCGTTAAATATGAGCCCATATAGTTGGTGTAAGCGTTTGAAAGAATTAATTTTAATAAAAATAGGAGGGGCTTTAATTACAGATAAAAACCAAGAAACTCCTACTGCCAACTTGACTAATCTCCGTAGGATCGTGGAGGAAATTAAGGAGGGGTTCGATCCAAATGTTAATAATTTAGTTCTAATTCATGGAGCAGGGTCATATGGTCACCCCATAGTGAAATCCACTGGAATAGATAAAGGAATAAAGAATGATAAGCAAGTTTTAGCATTTGCTAAAACACAAAAGCTCCAAAATGAATTAAACGCAATCGTTTGTGAAGAATTAGAATCTATAGGCTTACCCGCTATACCATTTCAACCCTCCGCTTCAGCTGTTATGAAAAGCGGAAAATTAATTTCTCTAAACGTCAGTTTAATAAAAAATTTACTAAATCTCTCATTAATCCCAGTTTTATATGGTGTTCCCGCATATGATGTGGTTCAAGGTTGTTCTATTTTATCGGGAGACCAAATAATTACATATTTAGCAAAAAATCTTGAACCAAAGAGAATTATTCTTGCCACAAATGTTCCTGGTGTATTAAATAAAAAAAATGAGGTTATTAAGCGAATTGATAAAAGTAATTTTGAAACCATAAGACCTCTTTTAGAAAATGTAACAATACCTGATGTAACTAGAGGGATGTTAGGTAAAGTCGAAGAACTTTTACAAATTAAAAATATTGCCTCGGAAATTATCGGGGGAGAACCTGGAACTATAAAAAAAGCTTTAAAGGGTGAGAAGGGATTAGGAACTATAATAATTGGATGAGGAAGTGTTTTTTTGCCAAGTAAAGAACTTGAAAAAATTATCAATATGATTAAGTCCCGTGAGCTCGCAGAAGATCGCACAATGGAAGAAATGAGAGCGGATTCGGAAGAATGGGCACAACAATTCCCAGTTGCTTCTAATACTGATTGTAAACCAATAAAAGTGGGAAATATTGATGCTGAATGGGTAATAAATTCTAATGCGAAGGATGATAGGGTGGTGTTATTCCTTCATGGAGGTGGGTATTTATTAGGTTCTATAAATACTCATAGGGCTTTAGCTTCGGACATCTCTAAATCCTCCGAAGCACAAGTATTACTTATAGCATATAGACTGGCCCCTGAACATCCCTATCCCGCGGCAGTTGAAGATTCTAAAGCTGCATATCGTTGGTTACTAAAAAAAGGATATGAACCATCTCAAATTGTAGTCGCTGGAGATTCTGCTGGAGGTGGTTTAGCAGTTGCGATTTGTGTTGCATTGAGGGATGAAGGAGTTAAGCTCCCGGCTGCTATAGTGAGTCTTTCACCATGGATCGATATGGAGGCAATAGGAGAATCTATGACAACTAATGCTGAAATTGATCCGAATGTTCAACGTGACCCTCTTATTGAAATGGCAAAAGTATATCTTGGTGGTGCAGATCTTCGAACTCCGTTAGCAAATCCTTTATATGCAGACCTTAAAGGTTTACCACCAATTCTAATACAGGTAGGAAAACGAGAAACCCTACTTGATGATTCAACTCGTCTTGCTGAAGTAGCAAAAAAAGCAGGTGTAGAAGTAATTTTAGAGCCTTGGGAAGATATGATACATGTATGGCATAGATATGCTTATATATTACCAGAGGGAAGAGAAGCTATCAAGCGGGTTGGGGACTTCATTCGCCTACATACTGGTTAAGTATTTTAATACTTTAGATTATTATTAAAGCAGTTGAAAGATTAATTGAATTTTAGCTAAGGTGAAATATTTGAATTTTAGGGAATACCTTAAAACCATAAAATTTCGTGAAATCAAGAAGGATATTAATCCCAAATTTGAAATGGCCGCTATCCTCAAAGAATTAGATGGAATACCAGTATATTTTACCAAATTAAATGTTGTTGGAAACATTTTTTCAAATTTAGAGCTATTATCTCAGAGTATTGGATTAAAAAAATTTGATGATTGGATCCCAAAACTCATTGAAGCTCAAGCTAAACCGGGGAAAATAATTGAAAAGGGAACACCTAAAGATATGCATCCCATTGAAATTACTGATCTTCCAGTTTTAACACATTATGAAAATGATGCAGGGGCGTATATTACCAGTGGTGCAGTGATTGCCCAAAGAGGAGAAAGAAGGAATGCATCTGTCCATAGAATATTAATCATCGATGAAAATACATTGGTTATGAGGATTGTAAGACGCCATTTATATGATATATTTGTGGATGCTAAAGAACATGGTGAAAATTTACCTCTTTCTATATGTTTAGGTATTCCTCCTGCTGCACAAATTGCCGCTGCAACTTCAATTCCTCCAGATCAATATGAAATGGAATTTGCTGCTGCATTAAATAATGGTAAACTTGAAGTTTTTCAAGGACTCCCAGAAAGCGAAATAATAATTCGTGGTGAACTTTTACATGATGAAGAAATAGATGAAGGACCTTTTTATGATATTGCTAGTAAATACGACATTGTTAGAAAACAACCAACTTTTAAAATAGATTCCATTTTGGCTAAAAAAGATTTTATATATCACGCTTTGCTTCCAGCTTGTAATGATCATCTTTTCCTTATGGGGCTTCCCAGAGTTCCTTTTATTTATGAAGAAACAAGAAATTCAGGTGTTGATGTTAAAAATGTATATTTGAGCCCTGGAGGCTCTGGATGGCTAAAAGCAATTGTTGCTATTAATAAAAAGTCCGAAAATGATGTAAAAAAAGCCGCAGATGCGGTATTAAGAGCTCATAAAAGTGTCAAATATATAATTATTACAGATGATGATATTGATATCACTGATAACCTTCAAGTAGAGAGAGCCGTCACCTTAAATAGCCTTTTTACAAAAAATAATCCATTAATATTAGAAAATGTTTATGGTTCTTCCTTAGATCCTCGAGCGAAGGATGACATTGGCTCAAAAATGATCCTCGATGCTACTAAACCTCTCCAAAAAAGAGAATTAAGCTTTGAAAAAGGTGGGATTCCGATATCCCAAAAACGTTTAAAGGAGTTATTAGACTGAGTTTGAAAATTTATACAAAACAATCAATCTCCTTACTTGACGGAATAGACCGCAAAACTGGAATTATTACCCAGAAGGGTCATGAATTAGAGGGTAAATGTATTGCTAATTCTGTGTTAAGGTTTCCAAAAAGTACCGGATCTACAGTTGGAGTTAGCACATTATTAGAATTAAAAGAGAATTCTGTTGCTCCAAAAAAAATAATCTTAGGTAAACCAGATTCAAATGTTATTGCAGGTTGTATTTTAGCTGAAATACCAATTGAGGTTGAAGGAATTAAAATAAAAAAATTAACTGAAAGAGAATTGGGTAAAATACAGCATTTACCAAAATATTTGCAAGATATTTTAATAAAAGAAGCAGAAATTTCTGGGGCTGAAGGATTTATTCAAATAGATAGTGTTCAAATAGCTGGAGTATCATATAAAACTGTTGGAGAAGGTGGTCTAAAAGCTATAAAATACTTGACTGATAAAGGTGACAAAGTTAAAGTTCCTACTACTTTAAATCCTTCCGGAATGGATTTAGAAGAGTGGAAAGAACAAGGAATTTCAGCTAATTTTGCAGAAAAACAGCTTGAAATAATTAATGCATTTAAAAAAATTGGAGCAATTCCAACTGCATCCTGTATACCTTATAGTTTAGGAAATTTTGCTCCATCTGGTAGACATATTGCATTTGGTGAAAGTTCCGCAGTAAATTATGCAAATTCAGTTCTAGGATGCAAAACAAACCGTGAGAATTCGGTTAAGACTATTATTTCTGCACTTTCAGGGTATACTTTGAATAATGGTATGCATTTATCTGAGAATAGAAAACCAGATTGTGAAATTCATGTCAAATGTGAGTTAAATAGTTTTTCTGATTATGGTGCTTTGGGTTATTATGCAGGGGAAAATTCAGAAATACCATATTTTACCGGGATTTCTCCTAATTTATGGGAATTAAAAGCTATATCAGCAGCCAGTGCTGCAGTAGGTTCAGTATCCCTGTTTTTTGTAGAAGGAATGATCTCTACGGATGAAAATAATATTAAAAAGAAAATTAATTTTGGAAAGAAGGATTTAAATTCGATTTATAAAAAATTAAATACAACAGATAAAACTCCTGATTTAATTACCGTAGGTTGTCCACATTACGATATGTTTGAAATTAATATGGTTGCACGTTTATTAGAAGATCGAAGATTAAGAATTCCTTTTTGGATTATGACTGCGAATTTGTTTAAAGAACAAGCAAGACAACTTGGTTTTAAGAAAATAATTGAGAAAGCAGGTGCAAAATTATACTCTGATACATGTATGGTTGTTGCACCAATAGAAGATCTTGGTTTTAAAATAACTGCAACAAACTCCGCAAAAGCCGCAAAATATTTACCTTCTTTTTGTAAGCAAGAGGTAATTTTTAAACCTTTAGAAATATTAATTGAGCTTGCTTGTTCATAAAAATTTAACTTAATCAACATCAACTGGTATCTTACACTTATTACATCTTTTAGCTCCACGAAATAACTTATTACCGCATTCTGGGCAAATATATCTTTTTTCTTCTTCTTCAACCCATTTTTCAGTTCCAAGCTCTCGCCATTGTGGGATAGCACGCTGAATAACTTTTTTTCCTACTGGAATTGGGAAATTATTTATCATTTTACAAGGCCAATCATCGCATTGATGGCAACCTTCAATCCCTTTTTTTATTGTACAATCTTTAATTGGGCAGGTTTTACAAACGCTAAAAACAACCCCATCCGAAAAACAACCTGTACATTGGATCTCATCTGGACTTGATGTAAAGGGATAAACCTTTACTAATAATTTTTTAAATTTTGGATTATTATCTCTATGTGCAATATAAATGGCACAAACTCCGCAATATAAACCACATGGAGCTAATAATTCTTTTTTTACTTCTGTCATTTTTATCATTTTACCTTTTTAAATTAATTATTTGAATTTTTTTTAGAAATTTATTAATTCAAAAAAATATATATAATACTGCAAATAGAATAAAGGAGTGCTTCTTTTGAGATTAGGTGCCCATATGCCAATTGGTGGTGGAATCTATAAAAGTATTGAAAGAGGAGAAGGAATAGGTTGTGAATCTATTCAGATCTTTACGAAATCAAACAGGCAATGGACTGCAAAACCACTCAAAAAAGAGGACATTGAAAAATTCATAGAAACGAAGAAGAAATATGAATCAAAAATTTTTCCAATCTTTGCTCACACTAGTTATCTAATTAATCTTGCCTCCCCTGAAAAGGAAACTTATGATAAATCCTTTAATGCAATGCTTATTGAATTAGAGAGAGCAGAAGCGTTAGAATTATCTTATTTAGTGTATCATCCAGGTTCACATCTTGATAAAAAAAATCCTAAGACTGGTTCAGAAAAAGGCATTAAACGAATTGCGAAAGCCATCAATGAATTACATGAGAAGACAGAAGGGTATAAAGTAATGATTTGCCTTGAAACAATGGCTGGTCAAGGTACAAATATTGGTAGGAAATTTGAGGATTTAGCTCAAATAATTAAATTAATTACCGACGATTCTCGAATAGGTGTCTGTTATGATACCTGTCATTCATTCGCCGCTGGGTATGATATTCGAACTGAAAAAGCTTATAATAAAACATTTGAAGAATTTGAAAGCGTTATAGGTTTTGATAGGCTTATAGTCTTTCATATAAATGATTCTGTGGGTGAATTAAATCGTCGTAAAGATCGACATGAACATATAGGTAAAGGTAAAATAGGAAAAGCAGGTTTTAAACTCCTTCTTAATGATTCAAGGTTCAAAGATCTTGGTGGCACATTAGAAACACCAAAGGGAAAAGAATTAGCTGAAGATGTTGAGAATTTAAAAGTTTTAAGAAGTCTCTATGATTAAGATCTAAATTTAATTTGTGTATTGCTTAATTTTTTTAGTTATTTCATCAATTTCTCTTTCAAAGTTTTCAAAATCAGCTAATTTTAACCCGGGCATTTTCATTTGTGTTCTTAAGTATTCTATTTCTTTAATAAAACCATCTATTATTCTTTTTTTACAGAAAGCAACAACTGCTTGTGTCCCCCTTGAATATGCATCTTTGTCCTCCTGATATGAAAAATGATAAGATGATATGTTAAAAATTTTTAAATTAATTAGATTCTCTAAACCTTCAAGCTTTTTAATATTCTTATTATTAAAGACTCTTAATTCTTGTAATTGAGAAAGCTTTCCTAATCCTTCTAATTTAATAAGTTTATTATTATCCAGAGATAATTTCTCTAGTTGGGAAAGCTCATCTAATCCTTCAATTTTTGAGATCTTATTATTATTTAAATTTATATCTAATAACTGGGCAAGTTTATCTAGATTTTCTAAATTACTTATCTTATTTGAAGAGAGATTTAATTCTTTTAACTGTGTTAATTTCTCTAATCCTTCAATTTTAATAATTTTATTCGCAGAAAGGTTTAAAGTCTGCAATTGGGAAAGTTTACCTAATCTTTCAATCTTTACGAGTTTATTTTTTCTAATATTTAGCTCTTCTATTTGTATAAGGTCATCTAATTCTTGTATCTGTGTAATTTGGTTATAATCAATGCTAAGCTTTTTCAATTGAGAGAGATTCTTTAATCCCTCTATTTTAATAATTTTATTTCTTCCAAGATCTAATTCTTGCAATTGAGGAAGGTTTTCAAGTCCCTCTATCTTTTTTATTTGATTAGTACTAAGATCTAGTATTTTTAATTGTTTTAGATTCTCTAATCCTTCTATTTTCGAAATTTTATTATTTTTAAGGATCAATTCTTGTAATTGAGAAAGATTTTCTAACCCTTCTAGCTTTTTTATATAATTATTTTTCAGTTCTATTCTTTTTAAATTGGTTAAATCTTCTAAATTTTCCATATTATCCAAATAATCATTTGTGGCTCTTAATTCTTGTAAATTTTTAAGATTTACAATTAATTTAGGAAGACCTTTGCCGCTAACGTTTATTCTAGTAAAAGTCGGAAATTTTAGGCTCGTAACATGCCCCTTTTTATCAATTTTATAACTTCTGGTTTTTACATATTTGTTTTTCTCAAATTCGGAAATTGTTTTTTTTTCTCCTGAATCCTTGATTTTATCGATTTTTTTCATTTAAATTCCTTAATTTCACTATATATTTTATCAATTTCTCTTTTCATATATTCATAATCTAATTTTTTCAATCCATTCAAATTAAGTCGTGCTTTTAACTCCTTTAATTTCTCGGTAAGCTCATTTAGTTTTCTTTTTCTACAATATTCAACAAAAGCCGCAGCTATTTTAAATGTATTATGTATTTTATTAATTTTTTTATTTACTTCTTGATCCTCAGGCGATAATGAATCTGAAGGAAACCATATATTATTTAATTTAGATAAGTGTTCTAAACCCTCGATCTTTTTAATCGGATTACTTCCAAGTTGAAATTCTACTAATTCAGATAGAGTATCTAACCCCTCAATTTTTGTGATTTGATTCTTATGAAGCTTTAAATATTTTAATTGAGTAAGGTTTTCTAATCCTTCAATTTTTTTGATCTGATTATGAGCAAGCTCTAAATTTTTTAATTGCGCTAAATTTTCTAAGCCTTCGATTTTTTGTATCTGATTTCCATGTATATTATCACCAAAATATAATTCTTTTAATTTCTTAAGGTTATTTAATCCTTCTATTTTTGTAATTTTGTTAGCTTGAAGAGACAATTCTTCTAATTGAGTAAGATTCTCTAAACCTTCCAATTTTTTTATTGAATTAAATTCAAGTTTTAAATATTTTAGATTCAATAAATTTTCTAGTCCCTCAATTTTGGTTAATTTATTATGCCAAAGAAATAATTCTTCTAAAAGTGAGAGGTTTTCTAATCCTTCAATCTTTTTAATATTAGTATATCTGACATCTAAACGTTTTAATTGGCTGAGATTTTCCAAACCCTCTAACTTGTTTATCGGATTTTTTCCAATGAATAAATATTCTAATTGTGTTAGGTTTTCCAATCCTTGGATTCTTGAAATTTTATTTTCACCCAACCATAACCTTTTTAATTTTGTGAGGTTCTCCAAACCTTCTAACTTTGAAAATTTATTCCCTCTAATCCCCAAACCTTCCAAATTTAATAGGTTATTCAACCCTTCAATTTTTTTGATCTGACAATCATCAAGATGTAAATTTGTTAATTGGGAAAGGCTATCTAACCCCTCTATTTTCTCAATCTTATTCTCGGAAAGAGATAACGATTGTAATTGAGTTAACTTATCTAAACCTTCAATCTTTGTAATTTCATTATAATATAAGCTTAAATTCTTTAATTGAGTGAGTTTATCTAATCCTTCAATTTTCTTTATACTCAAATAGTCTAACTGCAATTCCTCTAATTTTGTTAACCTTTCCAACCCTTGTATTTTTTCAAGATGCCCTACACTTTCAAGCTCACCCTCCCAAAAATCATAAGTATCTCCACGAAGGGTTAATCTTTGTAAATTTGAAAAATTTCCGATGATATCCAAACAAATTTTTCCTATTGGGCCTTCTTTCACTTCAATTACAATAACATTTCCATTATCGACTTGAAAATTATAGGTTTCTAATTTCATTTCCTTGAGTAATTTTTTCATATCTTCTCTTTCGGTCAAATCCTGAATCTTTTCCAACTTATCCATTAAATCCGCTCAAATATTACATTTTTCTCTTTTAAATCCCTGATTCTTTTTGCTTTTTTCATTTGAATCATCAAAGTAATGTGTAAAATTCTTTTTATGTTTTTAATAATTTAATAATTTGAGTAATATAAAATATTAACAAACTTTCCATAAATCTTTCTTAAATAGAGGAAATCGCTTGTTAAAAATTGTATTTACAACCGATTTGCATGGTAGAAAGTATAAATATAAAAAATTTTTTAACTTAGATGCAAATATTTACATTATTGGAGGAGATTTGCTCTCTATTGGAGGAAGTTTTACTCAAATTTATCAAAATCAAAAAAAATTTACAGAAGAAGTTATATATAAACTATTAAAAGAAAAAGAAGGATCTTGTGAAATTCTAATAATGTCTGGTAATAATGACTTACCATTTTTTGAAAATTACATAGAAAAATGGGAAAATGAGGGATTATGTAAACAATTACATGGCAGAAAGTATAATTATGATGGAATTGAAATAATAGGATTTAAATATGTTCCCCCTACACCCTTTATATTTAAGAACTATGAAAGAGGGGATGAAAGAGATATAGGCCACCAAATCTTAAAACCCGTATTATTTGACAGAAATGGGAAATACACAATAATAAATTTTGAAGATTATTTAAAATCAAATAAAACTATTTCTGAATTATTGGAAGAGTTGCCAAAACCAGCAGACTTTTCTAAAACAATATATATAATGCACACTCCACCATTTAATTGTGATTTGGACAGAGTTCATGATGGAAGGATTGTAGGATCTATTGATATTAGGAAATTCATTGAAAAAAATCAACCAAAATTAGTATTATGTGGGCATATTCACGAAAGTAGGGCCCAAACGCGTATTGGAAGTACAATATGTATCAATGATGGGCAGATCGGTAACAAACTTCATTATGTAAGTTTTGAAATAAACCGAGGACAAGTAAAAAATATAATTTTGAAATGAATTACATAATATAATTAAAATCTATATCAATTAAAAAAGAAAAAAAGGTATGAGAAATTAAGATTACTGCTTTTTCATCTCCCGATCTCGTAATGCACGACGCATTACCTTGCCCACAGCCGTCTTAGGTATAGATGAGATAAACTCCACCTCTCTGGGGTACTTATAACCAGCTATATTTTCTTTAGCCCATTCAATTATTTCTTCTGTTGTTGTGTCTTTAAAATCTTGTTTCAATTTGATAAATGCCTTGATTTTTTCTCCAGTTAATTTATCTGGAATGCCAATTACTCCGACTTCTAAAACTGCTGGATGCTCATAAAGACTAGCTTCGACTTCTGCTGGTAAAATTCTATATCCTTTATATTTGATCATTTCTTTTGAACGCCCAGAAATGTAAAAATACCCATTTTCATCCATCCGACTAATATCACCAGTCCTAAGCCAAATTTTTCCTTTTTCATCTTTAATCAAAACTCGTGCGGTAGCTTCTGGATTCTTCCAGTATCCTTTCATTACTTGTGGTCCTCTAATTAAAAGCTCGCCATCTTGTCCTGGTTCCAATTCTTCTAATGTATCTAGGTCTACAATTTTAACATCGGTATCGATAATTGGTAAGCCTATAGAGGCAGGAATCCATTTTGCCCAGCTTTGAGGTTGCATGTGGGTACCAGGACTACATTCAGTTAATCCAAAGACTTGACGAACTTGAACTCCAGCTACTTCTTCCCACTCTTTTGCAACAGCTGGAGCTACTGCTGCACCACCTGCTGCTACTCTATCTAATGAAGTTAAATCTCGTTTTTTAAAGTCAGGATGGTTTGCAATCATAATATACATAGTAGGTACGCCAGAAAAAGCCTCAACTTTGTACATTTCAATTGATTCTAAAATGGATGCAATATTTAAAGAATCATAAACAATTAATTGTGTTGCAGCGGCTGAATAGCCGAGGATTGAGATCATACCAAATGTGTGACATAAGGGAAGAACCATTATAAAAGATATTTTTCCATAATTTTTATCGAGATATTCCTCTTTAAATTCATCCATAAAATTCCCCAATTGACTAAGATTAGCAAGAATGTTAAAATGAGTCAAGATGACTCCCTTCGGAAGTCCCGTTGTCCCTCCTGTATATAATAAACAAAATAGATCTTCTTTTATATTAATTGGAATTTTTTCTTCTAAAGGTTGATATTTTTCGAGTAACTCATGAAAATTTAATATTTCTACACCAGGAATTTCTCTTGTTTTTCCTTCATCTTCTATATCTTCTTTTATGAGAATAATTTTTTCAAGATCAAATTCTTTACTTGAACGCTTAAATAGTGCAAAATTCTTTTCATGGACTACTGCAATTTTAACATCGCCACAATCTCTTAAAATGTGGGATACTTCGAGCTTTTTTAGTAAAGGATTTATTGGAACCAAAACTGCGCCTAATTTTGCGCATGCCCACATAGCAATAACAAATTCTGGGCAATTTTTTGAATTTAATGCGACTGGAATACCCTTTTTAACACCAAGATCTCTTAAGGCATTTGCCATCTTCTTTGAATAGTATAGAATTTCTCGATAGGTATATTTCTGCTCTTTTGGTTTAAAATTTATCGCAACATTGTTTGGAAAATTCATCGCCACTAGCTTTAATACACAAAATACACCATTATATTTTTCTATAGCATCATAATTCAAGGTTTTTGGCATCCATTCAGGATAATTTTTATACCAAAGTCGATCGGGTCTTACCCATGGGCTTGGGACATCAAATTTACCGGTTCCTTCACCTGGATCAACTGGACATTCTTCATCAAATTCAAATTTCAATTTTTGTTTCTCCTTTTAAAGTAACAAATAATTAAAATAATTATTATATCCTCATTTCTTATGAATACTTTATATAATTATCTAAAATTTAATGCGATCTAAATAAATAAATGACTTAAAATGACAAAATACAGACTAGTTGCTTTATCTGATTTACATCTAGGTCATGAATCATGCCTTTTAAGAAATGAAGGATCTATAGAAGGTTTAAATGAAGCAATTATTGCTATGCAAACTAAAGATATTAATGGGCCTGAAATACAAGAAATTGAAACTTTAGTCTTAATAGGTGATATAATCGATGCCGCATTATGTAGAGCTAATGATATGTATGAAGCTGCAGGATCTTTTTTCAGAGAATTAACAAATAGAATAAAGATAGGAAAAATTGTAATAATTCCAGGAAACCATGATAGAATTTTATTAAAAGATGCCACTGATACACTTCAGAATTCGGGAACACTAACTCAATATTTTGATGGCGTATTTCCTGTCGAGGGTCTCGATATTGATTTGGAACCTGAATTATTTAATATTTCGATAAATTACTACCAAAATTTATCACTACTTCAGCTTTATGGCTTAAAAAATTATCAAAATCAACTCAATGTTGGAAAAAAAACCAAAATTTATTTTGCTAACCCTATTTTTTATGAAAAAATTGGAAATAAATCGTTTATATTTAATCATGGACTCCATATGTATATGGATTATTTTCAATTAATTTCAAAAGCACAAACTCTCAAAGAGATTGAAAATAATTCTATAAACATTGTTACAACTATTTGGAATAACAGAGGAGATCACGATCTTACAATACAAAAGAGTTTTTGGACAGGAGTCCAATTTTTCCATTCACAATTACTAAAATTTAGAAATATAACAGATTTTTGGTATAAGCCATGGACATTATTAAAAAAAGAAAAATCACGATGGAATAGAAAATTTAATCCCTTTAGAAATTTAATTGATAATCCAAAAATTGAATTTTTTCGAAAATTATGGTCAATATTCAAAAAAATCCCTGATAAAAATATTTCAAAAAATAATATGGTATTTGTCTATGGTCATTTACATACTTCTGAATTCAAAGAATTTTATGTAGACAATACAATTGGGAATGTGGTTAGCTTTAATACAGGAGCATGGAATACTTGGCATAAAAAACTTAGACCCGATTCATGTATCCTCACTATTGATAATAAGGAATCTAAACTCTGGAGATATCAATACCCCAAAGATCTAGTAAAAAGTTTAGCTCCATTTTAAAGTCATTTTAATTAAGGAAAAATTCTAAAAAGTAAATTGTTAATAAAATTTTTTCAGCTAAAGTTTGCAACTTTGCTATTTTTTATCCGCAAAATATAGTTTTATATAATGCGAAATTCATAATATAAATTGGATTTTTCTTGAATATCACATTTTTTACAATTAAACTTGAGAATTCTTAATGGTTCAAATTTCATTATTTACTGATTTTGGTTGAGAATTATGATAGAAAAACTAGATCGAGACGGATTTGTACTAGATTTTCAAAAAATTAATGCTCAACCAATTGAATTTTATGATGATACTATTGGTGAATTAGTTTCACAAGACATATATCAAGTAGCACGTAAAGATGACCAATATAAAATAAATATAATTAAAAAATCAAGAAATAAAGGTAATGAAATATTTAGACTGACTGTAAACCAAAAGGAGTTAGATGAAATCCTATGGGGTTTACCTAAAGAACTATTTTATGGTTTAAGTGAAACAAGAGATGAATTCAAAAAAGAAATGGAATCTTGGAATTCTGAAAATTTAGGCTCTAAATTCTTTATTACAGATAATGATGCTTTACCACTATATAGTAGAGGTGTTCTAGTTCAACACGATGAAATAATAAATTCATATGTAGTAGGAAAATTATTACCTATTTATGAAGAATTCGGGGAAGAATTTGTAGGAGAAAAGCCATTTACAATATTATTTGCGAGACCTGAATCATTTGCTTATATTTTTGATAATGAAATTAATATATCAGTCTCTTTTACTGAAATAAACTCAATTTTGCATTTAAATAAACTATACTTGGCTGCAGCCAAAGTATTTTATGGTAAAAAAAGCCATGAATTTCGATTAAATTATGCAATTTCTGATTTTATTAAAGCAAGCTTTGATTTAAATATTTCAAACTTATCATGTGTCATATTTAACCAAGATCTAGAGCTTGAATTTTCAAATATGGATGATTTTGAAATTGATTGCCTGGAGAAATTAATAAAATCATTTCCAAGGATAAAAGATGAGTTAAAAATTGAAATTCAAGATTCAATTATAGGTGGGAATAATAATTCTTATGGAATGGGTATTACTAATAAAGGTATAATTGTTATTAAAAATGAACTCCAAAGTTTCTCAATTATTAAGCAAAAATTTATAGAAAATGCACTCCCAATTAGACCATAGAATCATATTATAAGATACCCAAGCTGATTTGTTTTTTAAGTAGCTAAAAAATATTTACGAATATTTTTGTATTTTATCAACTTAACTGATAATAATGCAAATAATTCATTGTCCATATGGTTATTTTCCTTCCATTTCAGGAGCTGAGCTTTATATACAAAGAATTTCAGAAATTTTGTTAAAGAGAAAACATAAAATTAAGGTTTTTTGTTCTAATGCAATTGATTTTCAAGCCTTTAGATCGCCTAAAGGAAAAATAATATCAGAACTAGAGAGAAAAGTTAATAATGTCGAAATAAAAAGGTTTAAAATCGAATATTCTAAATTTATTAACTTCATTAAATTAATTCTAAATACTTCTCTAAAAGAAATATTAAATAAAATAAGTTTTTTGAAATTTAACCTAATAGATCTGCTTAAATTTGTAAAAAACGGTCCCTCTATTCCCGATTTTTTCAGATCACTATTAAAACAAGATGCAGATATTTTCCATACAACTGCTATTCCTTATTTAAATATAATATTAACATTAATTGCTGGCAAATTAAAAAAAATACCAATTATTTGCACTCCTTTCTATCATTTTGAAAATGAAAGATATCAAGATCCTTCTTTTTCTCGTATTTTAGGTGAATTTAACAAAATTTTAGTCTGCTCAAAGGCCGAAAAAAACTATTTAATTGAAAATGGAATAAAACCAGAAAAAATTAAACAAATACATATGGCGGTTGACTTGCATAAATATGAAAAAGCAAAAAAAAATTGGTTTTTTGATAAATACCCTATACAAGGACCAAAGATTTTATTTTGTGGTTATAAGAATATTGAGAAAGGAGCAATTAGCATTTTAGATTGTATTAAATATGTAGTATCTGAAGTACCAGACACTAAATTCATTTTTATTGGACCTAGCACTAAGGTATTTAATATAAAAAAAAGAAAATTAGGTGATTTAAGAGAAAATATCGTTAATATTGGAGTTCTGCCTTACGATGCAACCCTCAAACGTGGAGCATTTGCTGCGTGTGATATGTATCTTATGCCTTCTAGAAGTGAAGCATTTGGTATAGCTTACTTAGAGGCGTGGGCTTGTAAAAAACCAGTTATAGGTGCAGATATAAGGGCATCAATAATTGAAGATGGTCAAGATGGTTTTGTAGTTCCATTTAATTCATCTCCTAAATTATTAGCTGAAAGAATTATCAAGTTAATAAAAGATGAAAAACTAAGAACTGAATTAGGTTTGAACGGTTATAATAAAATTAAAAAGAATAATTGGACTTGGGAGCATTTGGCAATAAAAATTGAAAATATATATAAAGAGGTGATAAATTCTAGTGAAAACTAAAATTTCAGGGAATCCTATCGCTACAATTAGACAAAATGAGGCATATATTGATGGATTTTCTACAAAAAAAATGATAAAAGAATTTGGTACTCCATTATTTGTATATTCAGAAAATAAGATTCGTTCTAATTGTTCAAATTTCTTACAAATACTCAAAAAATTTTTCCCAAAACTATTAGTTTTATATTCTTTCAAGGCAAATTATCTCCCTCAAATTTGCGAAATAATAAAATCTGAAAAAATAGGTGCGGAAACTGTCACCTCTTTTGAATTAGAATTAGCGATTCAGCTTAAATTTGATCCAAAAAAAATTCATTTAGGTGGTGTATATCTACCTGAAGATACATTAAAACTGGCATTACAAAATAGGATAGGATTAATATCTGTCTGCTCATTAACACAACTTAATACCTTAATTAAATTAGCAAAAGATATCGATAATACTCAAAATATTGGAATTAGAATCGTTTCACCTAAATTTGATCGTAGAATAGGTATAGTTTCAAGTAAAGATAATTTTATGAAAATTAATGATACTTTATCAAAATCTCCCAATCTTAAATTAACAACTCTTCATTCACACTATGGTACACAAATGATGAAACCCTCAATTTTCAAAGATAATGCTAGATATGCTCTAAATACTGTATCCTTAATGGAGGAAGCTGGGTTAAGCATAAGGCAACTCAATCTCGGAGGGGGTTTTCCAGAAGCTACAATTATGAATAATAATAATCTTGAAAAAATCGGAAAGGATATTTCTGAATTGATAAAGGTATGTGGTTACCCTCATCTAGAGATTATCTTCGAACCTGGTCGTTATATTATCGGAGATGCTGGAATATTATTAACCAGTGTAATTGACGTAAATTTTGAAAATCAACGATGGATATACGTAGATGCAGGAACAAATATCTGTCCAATTTGGGCAAATAATAATCTCAGATTTTTTTGTGCAAATAAGATCAATTCACCTCATAATATTCCTGTTAATATAGCAGGACCTCTTCCTACGTACATGGATGTTCTTGCAAAGAAAGCTCCATTCATAAAAAATATTGAAATTAATGATACACTCATGATTTTAAACACTGGGGCATATAACCTATCTTGGGGTACTCTCTTCCCATTTCCACAACCTCCATGTATTCTAATTAAAAATAATCAACTGGTTGAAATAAGATCTCGAAAAAATCCATCCTTCATACTTTAGATTCAAAAATAAAATAAGATTATTAAGATGAAATAAATATAAAATCATTAATTGTAATGTTTTGTTTTATTTAGATATTATAACGCGGTTGATGATATGAGTGAAGAACGTTTCAAAAAATTTATTGGTTATAAATTGAAAGATGGAAAATGGACATTACCTTCAGAAAGAATGAAGCAATACCAAACAGCTGTAGGGGATACACGCCCTGAATATATGTCAAAAAATCCTATTTCCAGTCCCGCTTTTACTTGTGTCCTTGTTCTTGAAGCTAGAAAACAACATGTAAAAGACGTCCCCGGATTGAATATTGATTATACTAAAGTTCTTCATGCTACACAAGCTTATGAATTCTTTAAGCCATTGAAAGCTGGTGCAGAAATAGTAACCAAGAATTATATTTCTGATATATACATCAAACGTGAAAAACTTTGGATCGAAACTACCATAGATTGTTATGATGGCGATGATTTATGTGTCAAAGTAATAAATAAAATAGTCGTGCGTAAGGGTGGCTTTTAAAAGTAAAAAATAAAGTAAAAAATAATTATGCCACTAATTGTAAAACTCGATCATATGCCTCTAACGCTTGATCTATAATTTCATTTGTATGAGCCATTGTTGTATAACCTCTACTGCCAGCAAGTGTAAAAACACCCTCTGTTAGTAGGGCAGCTTGAAATTCGTCCATTACTTTTTTACGAACATTGATTTGGTTAAAGATATCAGGATCTGAAAGTTTTAAAGCTAAAGGAGCACCTGTTTCTATATGAAGCACTGATTTAAAATTAAATGCAACAAAGGGCAAATTATATTTTTCAAAAAGTTCTTCCAATCCTTTAGTAAGCCTGTCGCCTGCCGCAGCTGCTTTTTCTATGGCATTAGTTTCTGCGATTGCTTTAATTGTATGATAACATGCTGCACAAGTTATTGGGTTTGCAGTTACTGTACCACCAGTATATGTCCTTTTTTTACCTTTTTCTACACCCTCAATTCCTGCAGCGAAATGGATCATAACATCTTCTCTACCACCAACTCCTCCACACATTGGGAATCCATGCGTTATAATTTTTCCAAAAGCCGTTAGGTCTGGTTTTACATTATAATATTCCTGAGCTCCGCCCATTGCCATTCTGAACCCCGATACTACCTCATCAAAGATTAATAATGCTCCATTTTCATCACAAACTTCTCGTAAAATTTGATTCCATCCCGGCTTTATCGGATGAGTTCCAGATTCTCCACCAAGGGGTTCTACAATAATAGCAGCAACATCATTTTCATATTTTTTGAAAACTCGCCGAAGCTTTTTTTCATTATTAGGTGGTATTGAAAGAGTGTGTTTAAGTACTGAACTTGGGATGCCATGTGATTCAATTGCTTTGATTCCTGGGATATGCATGTCATATACCAATTGATCTCCCCAACCGTGATAAGACCCTCCAATTTTAATTATCTTATTTTTCCCGGTAAATACTCTTGCAACTCGAAGTGCTGCCATATTTGATTCGGTTCCAGAAGCAAAGAACCTAAATAACTCAACAGATGGAACATATTTCTTAATTTGTTCAATCGCTTTTATTTCGTATTCTGAAGTAACGCCGTGTGCAGCTTGGTTATTTTGCACGACTTCTGCCACAGCATCACGAATGGGAGCATAATTATGCCCTAAAATTATTGGACCGCCACAACTTAAAAAATCTATATATTGGTTGCCATCTACATCCCACATATAGGGACCTAATGCCTTATCTATTACTACGGGATATGGATGTTTAATGCTTAAATTATGTTCTAAACCGCCAGGAATTAAAGTCTTTGCTTTTACAAATAATTCCTTAGATCGAGGAGTTAAATCTTCAAATGCTCCAATTACTTTCTTCATTTTTTCAGGTGCAATTCTAAGAACGGGCTGCGTAACAAGCTCTCTTAATCTTCTAACAATCTCTTCATATTCCATTTTTTAACATCATCCAATAATAAAAATAATTCTCAATGATTATAACAATTAATATTTGGTTAAAAACTATATTATCATTTTTTTTATGAAATTTTAGATATCAAAAAAAATCTAATAAATTCAGAATCCGTAAATAGAATTATGCTGATTTTGGATTTGATATAATTAAAAAAAAAGGATTTTTAGAAATAATAACTTTATATTGCAGTTTTTTTGGCACCCCAAAGACCCATTGCAACGCCCAATTCTCTATGATCTTTTGCATATTTTGCTAAAGGTATATTTTCCATGGTAGCATCTATTGCTTGGCGAAATGCCATCGCACCTGATCGAGGACCATCTGGATGTGCGTGGATTCCTCCGCCAGAACCAATAACAATATCATTACCTAAAGTCTTCATACATTTATCAACCATCCCTGCAGTAATTCCTCCTGAAGGCATCGGAAACATTGGCTTAATGTTTGCCATAGGAAACCGACAGTTTCGGGCAACTCTTGTGAATTTTTCAGATATTACAGAGGCTTTACCATAAGGGGCAGGATGTACAACTATATCTGCACCGCACAACCGTGCAAATTTAGCTAATATTAAATGTGAACTTACTCCATGCCAAGGACTCATATACATAGCTCCCGCATAATCCATATGTGCTAGAATCGGAACTTTCACACTTGGATCGCTAGAGAGTTTCCTTAAAACAGGTAATCCCATAACTAGGTAATTAACCATCAATGCATTAGCTCCTAATTCTTGAGCTTTATCCGCATTTTCGAAGAAGTTTTCTAAATTATCTGTTATGTTTACTGTAAATAGAGTATCTTCTCCTGATTCTTCCTTGGCTTTGTCCACCTCTTCCATATAGGCAGGTACTCTTTGTTCAAGTGTATTAAAATTTTGATTTGCAAGCAACTCATCATCTTTGATTACGTCACAACCTCCCACAGCAGCATCAAAAAATAATTCTCTAAATGAATCATTCCAAGTATAGACACAGGGTTTTATCATGTTATTTAGCAAGGGGCGTTTAGGAATATTCAATCGTTTTCTAACACCTTCAATACCAAATTTCGGACCTTTGAAATCCTTCAGATAAGATTTCGGGAACCTAAGATCTACCATTTTCAAATCTCCACCCATACTTATATTACCAAAGGTGGCAGTTAACATCATAGCTATTTGATTCGCCATATTTATTACTGGAAATGCTATTGAAATTGCATACGTACGTTTTGGTTCTTCTTTTTTACCAGGTCGTTCAAATTCATAATCCGGTAGTTGAGTAGCCCAAAGTACTCGCGCAACATGTTTTTTTCTAACTTCTGGTGTTTCTGCTGGGACAGGAGTCCATGTACCAGTACTCTGTTCAATTGCTAATGCAGGACCTATAAGATCCACATTGATATTTGCATCCACCATTCCTATATATGTCCCAATTATATAATCTTCAAAATCAATACCATCTGGAAGTGCCCAAGGCTCAGCCATAAGATCTGGTGGTTCATATTCACTCATTTCATTTCAAAACTCCTAAATTAATTTATATTATTTATTTAATAATTAGATTAAAATTATTTAACAATTTTTAATTTAAAAAAAATTTCAATTTGAAATGCATTTTTAAATTAAAATTTTATCTTAATTACTTTATTTAATATGACTAAAAGGGAAATAATACTAAATTAGATAAGAATTTAAAATCTTAATAAATTTTGAATAGAAATATTAAATTTAATAACAAAAGGATTGCAAAACAAATATAAATAAAAAAAAATGAAGGTTCCTCATTAAATTTTAAATATGTCAAAAAAGTGATATTATTGTACTATATTAGGGATGATTCATGAATTCAGATTCTGAGGAAAAACGAGACCGGATTGGCTGGTTTCAACTCCAACTTCTTTTACAGTTAGCTTTTAGACCTAAATATGGATATGAGATAATTAATGAAATGAAGATTAATGATATTAAGATTTCAACGGGTCAAGTATACCCAGCCTTAAAAAAATTAGAAAATAGTGAATATCTGAAAAGTTTTTCAAAAAAAGGAAAGGCTGCAAGGCGAAAATACTACGAAATAACTAAGAAAGGGTTAGAAGCAGTTCGAAATACAATTAAACCCATGATATTTAACTTACTCCCAGCTGTTTACACACTACTTGCTGATATTAAAAAAAATATTTTCGATATTGCTGAACTTAAAGAAGGCGATAAAGTATTAATATTTTCCGACCCAATTAAACAACCACTTCTCGATTTGGCTCGAATCGTAGGCTATGACGGTGAAGTATATATAACAGTAAATACCCCCGCAAGTTTTCAAACCGTAAATGATTTCGCTTTATTTTATAATCTTGAAAAAGTCATTAAACCTGTAATTTTAAATGATAAATTTAAGATTCAATTAGGAAGTAACATTGTAGATCATGGAGTTTTTATGCTTTTTCAACGTCAACAAAGGCAAGCAGCCCAAGAAATTCTGAATGAAATAAAAAGATGTACTAAAAAAAATTCAGCGGTTTATATTTTATCAACTGAACCTGGTCTTTTTAGTGAAACTTTTTTGAACTTCTTTGATTTCAGTTATGGTTATGAACAAGAAGAAATTATGGATTTCTGTAAAGTTGCTGGGCTTAAAATTGAAAGCGTAGATGATATTCAAAGAATTTTTATCATAAAATGTAGAAAAGAGTAAAAAAATATTTTAGGCTATTGATCAGATTTTTTTTTTTTACCACTTTTATATTTAAATTAACGAAAGTTGGGAATTTATATAGATCAATGTGGTTTTGAAAGTAGTTAAAAGACCATTCGAGCTATATAAGCAAAAATTCTTCCTTGATGAAATTCTTAAATAATGTTTAAAGAATTTGTTAAATGATCTTATATAAATAGGTGAGAATAATTTCAATTGAAATAAAAATACAAATAATAATACTTGGGATTTTTTTGCTCGTTGGTGGGATTCTTATAGCTATCGGATTAATCTATCTTATACCACTTATACCAGAATTTTCATTTAGCAAATTATTGTCAAGTTCAAAATATCTATTTTCAATACTCTTTTCTAGCATCTTACTAGCAATTGGAGTTGCTTTTGTTATAATCTGCATCCATGTTACAAATATAATTAGGAAACATCGAAAATAAGATATGCTTTTTATTCAATTTTAATGCTAGAAAAACTATACTATGCCTTTTTTCCATCTGTTTGATTTTTAATTTGCCTAAGTTATATCTCTAATTCCATCACTTGTTATTTCAAATACTATTTCACCCTCTGGTAAATAAGGTGAATCAATTAGACGTGCACTTCTTTCATTTCTCCTTATTCGTCTCAAATAAATACGAGTTTGAGCTGCATGAGCTAAAATATTACCTCCTGTAGGCTGCGAAGCATCGCCATATGAGATTGAAGGATCTGCTTGAATTTGATTTGTGATAAAAACTGCTAAATCATAAGTACTTGCCAAATTCTGGAGAAGATGAAGATATTTATTTAATTTTCCTTGACGTTTTATTAAAGATTCTGGTCCTAAATATTCAGCACGAAAATGACCGATAACAGAATCAACTATAATTAAACGTGCATTCATTTTTTTTAAAATTTTAGGTATCTGTTTCGTTATAAAAATTTGATGCTCTGAATTATATGCTCTTGCTACTAATATGTTTTTTAATATTTCCATTGGATGGAGAGAAAGTGCAGAAGCCATTTCTACAATACGTTCTGGACGAAAAGATCCCTCACAATCAATAAATATCGCACCTGCATCAAGTCCTCCCTCATCCTCAGGGCGTTGTACATTAACAGCTAATTGAAAAGCTAATTGAGTTTTTCCAGAACGAAATGCACCATATACTTCAGTGATTGATTGCGATTCTATGCCTCCCCCTAATAAACTGTCTAAGTTATATGAACCAGTAGTTATTCTACTAATTTTAGTTCGTTTATCATAAATAGAATCCGCTGCTTCAAATGGAGATCCCAATTTTTTTCTCGCTTTTTTTATAATTTCTTGTAAAGTAGTTAAACCAATAGCAGATTCATCAGCAATCTGCTCTGGATTAGAAAATGCAAGGCTCTTTACATCAACATATCCAAGTTCTATTAACTTTTTTGCAATATTTTTAGGAATACCCGGCAATCCTTTGATCTTAACATCATTTTCTTCCAATTTCGAATCTTCTTCCCTTACTTTTATTCTATTAATTGTATGATACCACCTAATATTTCTACTTTCTTGTATAATTTTTATTTTATCAATTTTTAGTCCTTAATAAAATTAATAAATTAATAAAAGATTTAAATCCCATAAATTAAATTTAGTTTTCAAAACGTTATTTAGGCGAAATTTTTTGAGAATAATACCTGTTATTGACATTCTAAAGGGAGATGTAGTTCATGGAAAAATGGGAGAGAGGAATAAATATGTTCCAATCAAAAGTGTAATTTGTAAAGACTCTGATCCCCTGAATGTAGCGAAATCTTTTAAATCAAAATTTAATTTTAAGGATCTATATATTGCTGACTTGGATTCTATAATGAGGGAGAAAATGGAATTTGATTACATTAATAATATTGCTAAATCCACAGGTATGCGAATTATAATGGACGCAGGCATTACAACCGTAGATGGATCTGATATCTTATTTCAAAATGGAGTTAGCATCGTTATTATAGCGACCGAAACTCTAAAAAGTTTTCACCAACTGGCAGAAATAGTCAATGAGTTTGGACCCGAAAAAATTATCACAAGTATTGACCTTTATGAAGGAAAATTAATGGCAAAGAGTGCTGGAATTAATAAATTATCTCCAATAGATGTCGCTACTAAAATTGAAGAATTAGGAATAATTGAAACAATAGTCTTGGAGCTTACAAGAGTCGGATCTAACCAAGGTGTCACATTAGAATATATAAAACAAATTCAAGAGAAGACAGATTTAAAAATAATAACAGGTGGTGGAGTAAGAATAATTGAGGATTTATATAATTTAAAAAAACTTGAGCTTTCTGGGTTATTAATCGCCACAGCCTTTCATAATGGTTCAATTAGACCTGAAGACATAAAAGAATTCTATTCATATTGATATTTTCTAGGGAAAAATGAAAATAATTAAAAACCCTGAGTTTAATTTCGATTAGTGCATATTTATTATATTCCTAAAGTAAATTTTAATATTATATATTAAAAACTGATTTAGGAATTACTTCTAAATTCCATTTTGTAATGAATTTATCTCTTTTATGTTTAATCTTAGAGTCATGGATAATGGAAACTGGAATAAGTAAGCACATCATTATGAACGGTTGCATTATTAAGCTAAAAGTACCTTGCCATGGAATATTATAAATAATTGTTTTATAAATTTCGATGCCAAGTCCGATTGGGGTGGTAAAACCTATAAATCCCGCCCAAGCTGAATTATAGTAATGTCCAACCCCTTCAATAGTTGGAGGATATCTTTTATTTCTATATTTCTTTTTCCTAATACCTATAATGCCCGTGTCTTGTAGAATCCAACTTCCACTTACTACAACACATGAAACTGGTAAGAAAAGCAAATTTAATGATATACTTGGTAATACATTCTGAAAATAGCTCAAATGTGTTTCTGTAGGTGTAATAAAGGCTTGAAACATAATTAATAGCGAATAACAGAACAAAGCTGGGATTGCAAGTCTATATAAATAATCGAAATTTGAAAATTCAGTTCCTGGTTCAATATTTTTATAATCATACTTATTTAATTTAATAATTTTATGTAATGGGAAATAAATAGACGTCATAAAATCTCCGAATAAAAAATAAACTCCAATTAGATATAAAGGTTGAAATGTTGCAAGTAACAAAAAATCTATTGGTGCAGTACTCGGAATAAATAAAGCTAAATCTTCATTAGGATATAGAATAAACATCATAATTTGACCAAATAAGATCATGGAATATCCACAAAGAAATATTAAAAGAATTTTTTTCATACTATTCACCAAAAAACTTTAATTTAATTTCCAATCAGATGACAAAAATTTATCGTTCCTTTTATAATCAATATTAGGCATAATTATCAAAGCCATATTAAATTAATAAATTTAAATGTTTCCGCACGCCTCACAGCCTGAACGTCTTTTTTGAAAAATATTCTGAATTTTAACTTCTTCTTCGAGTGAAATCCTAATTTTTGGAATAATTTTGCCATAATTAAGGATATACTTAAACCCTTGATCCACTTGTAGACTAGCGACAATATTCATTGTAGATGCTAGACTTGCCCCACAAGGTAATTTAGGTATTTCTTCTTGTTCATTTTCAGGTTCGATATAAACCAAAGTATCAGGGCTATAATAACATTCTAAACATGGAGTTTTACCAGGAATTACTGATATAATAATACCTCTTAATGCATTTTCACTAGTTCCACCATCAATAATTGGTTTTCCTTGTTGTACTGCATATGCATTGACCTCGATCCTTGCCTCTTCATTATCAAAACAAGTGAAAATGATGTTACTTTGACTAATCAAATCTTCCAATTCAGGCCAAGCAATTACATTATTTTTATAAGCCTCAGTCTGAATATGAAATTTTTTATCTACATTTCTTGCGTTTCGTATCTCTTTTAACTTTTCTGCTAAAACAAAAGCCTTTGATTTATTTATGTCGTTTCTATTATAAACTAATCTATTAAAATTTTCTTCTTCCACAACATCTTTGTCTATTATTATTATTTTTCCGATGCCAGTTCTGGCTAAAATTTGGGCTACAATTACTCCTAGCCCACCTGCACCGCATACGAGAGCAGTCTGTGATAAAAGTTTATTTATATCATATCCCATAAAAATAATTCGTGAGAACATTTTAGGTGAATTCAGGGCCAGATTCGTTCTATCTTCAATTGGGATCATTTTATTACCTCAACCATATCTCATAAATTTATCTAAAGTTGTATCCGAATCTTTTTTATTATCCTTCCCTTCTAATTTGCTCAATCTTCTCTCAATATCTTTAATAGTATTATGAATTTTTTCAAATTGTTCATCAATATTTCTTAAACTGCGAGTATGAAGAGAAATTTCTTCTAAATCTCTTCTCAAAGAATTTACACTTTTTTTTAATTGTTCAAAATTCTCGATTTTCCCCTTTTGTTTTTCGAATTCTTTCTCCTTTAATATTAGTACTTTTCCTACCATCTCTGATAATTTTATCTTTTTATCAAGCTCTTTATCTCCAGAAAATAATTCTAAAGTTGGAGAAATTTTAAAATCTTTAGTTATTTTTTCATAAAGATCTTCAATTTTTGCATTCGCAGGCAAAAAAAATCTATAAGCTATATCGAAATTTTGCCCCAATTTAATATCAATTGGAACAAATGGGATAACTTCTATTTCATCAATGTTCAATAGTATTTCTTTATCTGGAATTTCTTGATAACCATATATAAAAATGGGTCGCGAGAGACATTTTCCAACTTCATGAGCCGCATTACTAATAAAATTAAATCTTAGATCTTGTATTTTAGAATTTTTTGGTCCGCATAACTGGAAAGTTATTGGGATTGTGAAATGATAAATTTTTAATCTTTCTTCTCTATTGAGATTCCTGATTTCTATTTCAATTTTGTGAACTTTATCATTAACGGCATTAAATGCTACTAATTCATCTGGATTTAAAACATATATTATGAACACATTTCTATTGTGACTATCACGAGCATATTTTGTAAATGTCTCTTTATCTGTATTGCTAAAGGTCAGCATTCTTCCTGGATGTTTATGCATATTCCCTAAAATTTCTAAGCCGATCGGTAATCCCGCTCTAAGCCTAAAATCCTTTGCAAAGTCAGTTTCTACATATGTGGGTCCTTGTTCATAATAATCAAATTCAATTAAATCATAACAATAAGCAGTTTTGCCACGAATTAACCCAACAATATAAAATCCAACTTCTGAGCTGGTTTTTTGCCCTTGTTTAATTGCGTGCTTATATAAAAAATTGGGTAGAACTACCTTTTCAATTATTGGTCCATTTTCATCCAAATTAATTCCTCTCCTTAAATTGAAAGAAGGTATCGAATATAAATATAAGACTTCGTGAGAAAAATAAATTTCCTAAATTCAATTACAAATTCTGAATTTGAATAAATATTATTTAATGAGGTAATAGTATTGGCAGAATCGGTTTATAAAGTTATAGAAGTAGTTGGTTCATCGGAAAAAAGCTTTGAAGATGCTATACAAAACATAATAGATAAAGCTGCTAAGACTTTACGTGACTTAAGGATTGCAGAAGTTATACAATTTGATGTAAAAATTGAAGATAATAAAATAGTCTTATATCGAGCTCGAGTACATCTTTCATTTAAAATGGAAGAATAATAAATCTAAAAATCTATTTTAAATCACTTTTTTTTTAATTTATCTTGTAAAAATTGCTTTGTTATTATTCTTCTTCTTTAATTAATAATATTAATATGAAGACAATTGCCAATAAGATTGTCTGTAATATTAATGCTGGGAAATAATCTTCACTAATTGGCAATTTCAAATCTTCTAATCCTAAAATGAATAAGATACCACCGATTTGTCCTACCATCATTAAGATTCCATTTGAAGTGGCTTCTGGGACCGGTTTTGTGGCATCAACTGCGTATTCTAAACTGACAGGAGAGGCCGAGATCAAACCAAATCCAAAAATAAAACCTAATAACCCCAATAGAATAGGATCTTTCGTAAAAGAAATTCCTAATAATGAAATCGTAGCAATTATAACTGAAATATTAAGTAATATTTTACGTTTTTTGTATTTATCAGATATAATTGACATAATTAAGCTTCCTATTATGCCTCCTAATAAAATTAGAAGCCCAAATAGACCTGCAAATGCAGAATAATGACCTTTTGGAATCACTATTCCTTCGATAAATGTTAATATTGTGTTGAAAATGCCTAATCCTATTAAAAAAGTAATTATTAATATCCAAAAATTAAAATTAGAAAATAATTTCTTTAGGCCTTCAAACATAAGAACTTTTTCAACGGTCACTTCTCTAGATGGTGGCGTAGGTGGTTTATTTTTTATAAAAATAATATAAATAATTCCTAGACTTAATGATAGAATTCCATACACATTTAACATATTTTGAAAATTAGGAAAATTATTCAATATTTCTATAAGATTGACACCTCCAACTATAAATGGAGTGATAAATAGACCCATAGCAGTGCCTAAAAAAACTGATATTAATGCTATACCAGTTGCAGTGGTTCTTTCTGAAGGTTCAAACCAATTTGCAGATAATTTAGTTATGCTATTTAACATAAATGGTTGTCCAATTGCGATACCTATTTGGAACAATAAAACAAGATCATAAGAACCAACTGAAAAAATACGTAAAAATCCACATACTGCAATAAACAAAGTACCGATTATCGTTCCGATTTTAAAATCATATTTATCTAATATCCAAGAAGCAATAAAAGTAACTGGAATGTAAACTACCATAAATACTAAAGATAACAAATAAATTGATAATTCTTCAACTCCGTAGAATAATTGTGCTGCTGTGGTTACTGTTGCAAAACCTATCCATAAGATTTGAAGAACCATATTAACTAGCATAAATAAAATTAGTACAACCCAACGATATCCATAAATTTTTGGTTCAGTTTCAGTCATAATAACCTCTCATTAAAGTAATTTATAAAAATTGTTATTTACAAATTTTTTAAAGATTAGTAAAATCACTTTTCTTATTTTTCTTTAGTGTAAATTTCTTTTTAAAGATCCAGTTATCAATTCTTTTGAAAGCATAAATGTGAATAAAATATCTAATAAATTACGGAGCAAACGGAATGTCATATAAATGTGAAATTAAAGAAAAGTCCACACAACCTACACTAATAATCCGGAAAAAAACATCTGTACAGAACTTATCTGAACTATTAGGAAAATCATATGGCGAAATTATTATATATATCATGGAACTAGGGGAACAACCTTCAGGACCTCCCTATGTTGCATATTATAATACGGATATGCTAAATTTAGAAATTGAAATTGGTTTTCCGGTTTCTAAAAAGTTTTCTGATAAAGGTGATATTAAATCAAGTGAGATTCCTGGAGGAAAATTCGCAAATTGTCTCTATATTGGTCCTTATAATGAAATTGCAGCAGCTTATAATGCTCTTACAGAGTGGATTGAAAATAATGGATATGAATCAACAGGAGTTGCATATGAAATATATCTAAATGATCCAAGAGAAACCCCACCTCATGATTTAAAAACTCAAATTATGTTTCCGCTTAAATAATTAAGATTAAAAAAAATTGGGTTTAGTACTAATATGAACTATTGTTGAATAGAATAAATAAAACTCTTTTTTATTTTTTTAATATTCAGTAAATAAATTATTTTACCACTAACACTGGACATTTTGCATGGTTTACAACTTCATTACTAACGCTACCTAGGAAAAATCTCTTAAGTCCACTTAGACCTCTGCTTCCTATAACTATAAGGTCCATTTTCTCATCTTCAGCAATTTGAATGATTGTATCTGCTGGTCTTCCTTCCATTAACTTGGGTTCAATTTCTAGATCAGGTTTTTTTTCTCTTGCCTTTTCGACAGCTTCAGCTAAAAGTTTTGCAGTAGAATCCATCAATTCCTTTGAATAAGTTTCAAGAATTTCTCCAGGAACAGGTGTCCCAATCATTCCTAGGGGTGTTGTGGCGTGATGGGATACACTTAAAACGGTAACTTTTGCTCCACACTTTTCTGCTAAATCAAGTGTAAAGTCCAAAGTTTCCTGAGCGTGTTTTGAACCATCAAATGCTACCAAAATTTTTTTCATCATTCTTTCACCTCCATATATATAAAAAAAGAATAATTTTCTCATATAAAAATCCTTTTATTAAAATAAGATTTAAAATAGTTAATTTTCCTCAACCTATTATAAAAAAAGAGCGTTTAATTTTATTAAAAAGAGCCTTATTCATTGAAATAGACTTCATATCTTCTCGCTAAAGTAAATAAAATAGTTATTTGAATATACTCCCTTTTTTCTTAATCTGATAACCTTAAAAATCATAATTTACTTAGGAATTTCGAGAAAAATATTTTCGAAAAAATTCACTTATCATACTCGCAATAATAAGTAAAAAAAGATAATTTGAATTAAATAAAAGAGAATATTATAGTATAAATTAATTAAAATGAGGTTATTTATATGAGTGAAGAGGTTGTAACTTTAACATTTGAGAATGCCGCAACTAAAAAGGAATGGAAAGTCCCAGCTGTTTCTTCAGAGTTGATGAGGGATTATGTAGGTCAAGCAGCAAAACAATTATTTAAACCAATCCCTGCTAGAGTAGGGATTGCAACTAAAGATGGTCAAATCGTTCAAGATTGGGGCGATAAATCAGTAAGTACAGTTTTAGAACTATATCGAACTAATTCCTTCGTTTTGGGAAGCCCAGATCAACTTGGTTTCTAATTTTTCTTATTGGTGTAGGCATGGGTGAAGATAAGGACTGGCTAGATACTTCTAAATACATTGATAGCATTAGTATCGATTTTGATAGGGATTATCTCTCTAAGCATTTTCTAGATTTATACCAATTAAAAATAAAATCTCAAGTTATCATCAAAGAGCTACCAAAGTTTAAAAATACAATGAACGTAAGGTCAACCAATTGGCAAAAGAGAGTTGAAGAAGAATACGAAATTTTCAATATATTAAAGGGAAGATATATTGAACGCATTGGTTTTGCAGTTTTCAATGATTTAAAAGCAGTAGATTCCAACTCAAGAAAATGGACAGCGATGTATTATCGATCAAAACAATCTAGAGGGATTAATGTAAACATTACTCTAAGCTTGACGTATCCAAGAACTTTTCCTACCGCTTTGAGAAATGTTGGTGATCGACACTTAACACCTGGTGCAAAATGCTTTGGTGATTTAAAAACACGTTGGGCAAGAGATGGTAGTATGGGTATTTCGCACTTTTTAGTTATTATCGGCTATTATTTTGCAATAGAAAAACAAAGCCTTCGAGTTTGAAAAATAAATGCCAATAGATATAAAATTATTTGATGTAGGAAGTTCTATCGGTTATTGGGATTTTATCCGTGATGTTCCTTTATTTAAAACAGTTGCGACTACAAGTAGTAGTAAATGGAAAGAAAGGTTGAAAGAAGAATATGAAAAATTAAATTATCTGGCAAAATTAACTCAAAAAAATATAATTTTTGACAAAATAGAAGAAGATCGCTCAAATAAAAAAATATTTAACTGTGAAGGACACTTTCCTTCTGGAAGAAAAATAACTTTTAATATTCGATTGCCTGTTAGATATCCAAATTCCATTCCTATTGCCGAAAATTTCTATATCCGTGATTGGTATGTAGGACTTGACAAATTTAAAGCTGCATGTTTTGGTAAAATAAAAGAAAAATGGCGAAAAGATGGTCGTATGGGTTTGGTTCACTTTTTGGTAATGCTTGCACATTATACAACTTTTGCTGCATTTAGTATAAATACACCAAAAGTATCAAATTCAAAAAAGAAAAAGAGGTTAAAACAAAAAAGGCTTGGTTAAAAAATGGAAGATGAAGATAAATATAAAATAGAAAAAATTGGAACGCCTGCAGGAGATGCTGCCTCTGCACAAAGCGTAGTAGATGCAATAAATTATATCTTATTGAAATTAAAAGAATTAGATGATTATTATACTGATAAACTAAAATTTCTTGATATTTCCTCCCTAGATCCGATGATAGAAGGAATACATGATAAGATCAATGACTTAAAAATAACCCAAGACTTACTTACCCAAAAAATTTCCGAATTAGAAAAGGGAGAAAATATAAATAATCAAGTTTCCAATCAAACTTCAGTAATTACTCCAGATGCTGATGAGTCTGAAATAATCAGCGATTCACAAGAAATAAAAGAAATGGAAAGCAAAAAGACAAAAACCATCGATAAAAGTAATTTAGAGGATTTACTTAAGACAATTTTGAATCTACAAGGTGATTTAAGTCTCCTAAGTACATCTAAATTACCAGAAATTTATTCGATTTTACCCTATGAAGAAATTAAAAAATCCCTTGAAGAGCTAGGTGGTTATATTGATCAAAAGGATCTTTTAGGATTAACGTTCAGTTTTTTAACATTACCTGATACGGAAATTCCAAAAAATTATAAAATTATATTATATGGACCTGAAGGAAACGGTAAAACTTCCATAGTTCATGCATTAACAAAAAAATATGGGTATTCATTAATTCTAATAGATTTTCCAAAATTAATTACATATTCAGAGAATAAACAAATTCAGGAATTAATTTCTTTTTTCAAAAGTATTAAAGAAAATCAAGAGATCAAGCCTGCAATCTTATTTCTAGATAATCTTGAAATGATCACTGGAAAGCTATCTTCAAAATACATAATAAAAACCTTAATTCTTGAGATGGAAAAAATAAACCTAGCAGACCATAGAATTTTAATTGTGGCTGCTACAAGAGATTTAGAACAAATTGGAGAAGAAGTTTTAAAAAGTTTTGACGATTTTGTAGAATTTTCTAATCCTGATGATTTAGAAAAAAGTAAAATATTAAGAACACTTTTAGACGAAGTTAAATTAGAAAATGGATTAGATATTGATGAACTAACAAATAATTTGGCATTTGATATTGATACTAAAGACTTTTCATGTTTAGATTTAGAAAATATTTTAAAAATTGTAAAATTTTTATTGATAAAGGAAAGTAGAAATTACGCTATCAAAGCTGATTTTGATAAAGCTTTACAAAAAATAAAAAGTAGAAATAAGTTAATAAAACAAGAAAAATCAACAAAAACAGAACAAATTTCTGAAAAAGTAGAAAAAATTCAGAGCTTAGAGGATGAAATCACAAATTTAAAAAATATGATGTGGACATCTAAAGGAATTCTCAAACATAGTTTAAGGCTCGCATTATCTGAGAATTTTGATTTTGTACATAGATTATTTAATTTATTTAAAGGTAATAATGCACCATTCACGATCAAAGAAGCAAGCAAAATTCTAGGAATTTCAATTACTGAAGCAAAGAAGGTTCTAAATAAAGATTCATTTCAAATAATTTTTCCCAAGATCATGAATACGTATCAACCCGCATTTGATCAGGTATTATTTGATGAAATCTCGTTGGAAATTGGCTTTGGGCTTCAAGGTGATTAAAAATAAATGAAATAGCCAATAAGCACAAGTCTCCTGAAATGATTTTTGCTAGGAAGTGAAATCCCATTTCAAATTTAAAAAAAGTCATAATAACAAATTTTAAAACCTTTTTGGGTCGCCACGAGTTAGAATTCCCAAAAAAAGGACTTAGTGTTCTAATTGGTCCTTGTGGTTCTGGAAAATCTAATGTGTTAGATGCTATTCTTTTTGCAATGGGAATTATTGATGAACGCCGGAAAAATACAGTATTAGAGGTTATTACAGAGGAGCATGAAACACATAAACAGTTGGCAAATGCTGCAGAAGTAGAATTAATATTTGAAAATTTAGATGGTGTTCATTCTGAGAATGGGGGAAAATTAAATATTTCAAGGCAATTGAGAATCCCTGCAAGTGGTCAATTTTATAGCATCTATAAAATGAATGGTAATGAAAGTACAAGATCTGAAATTTTACAGACTTTAAACAAATTTGGAATTCAACCTGATGGATATAATATTATAAAACAAGGTGAAATTTCAACCCGAATGAAAGATACTCCTGAAAGTAGGAAACAGTTAATAGAAATTGTCTCAGGATTATCAGAATTTGATCCTATGATTACAGACGCGGAAAGCAAAATCGATAATTCTCGTAACAATTTAAAACAAATCGATCTTTTACTGAAAGAATCTAAACGCCAATTATCTGAATTAGAAAAAGAGAAAGAAAGAGCTTTAGAATATAAAGAAATGGAGTCTAAATTAAGTCAATTAAAGGGATTAAAAATACAATATAGAAAATTTCAATATTTGGAAGATATTAAAAATTTAAAATTGGAAATTGGAAAAATTAAAAAAATTATTCAAGAAGTTGAATCAGAATCTGATAATCTCTTTCAAAATCTCAAAAAAAATGGGCAAAAAATTGAAGAATTTAGGCAAAAAATTACTGAACTTGAGAAAAATCGCAGTTCTCTTACTGGACATGCTAAATCTATTGACGATCAAATTCGAGAAATTGAACTAAAAATAAAACAAAACGAAGAAAAGCGTAAATATCAAAAGAAAGATAGAAAGGAAGCACTTCTAAGAGAAATTCAAAAATTGGAATCAAAAAGACTAGAAATTTCTTCAAAAATGGAAGAAAATGTTAAGAAAAACAATAAAATACAAGGAAATATTCGAGAAGTTCGAGATGTATTAGAAAAATATAATAAAGAGCTTCCCGAATTACAAAGTAAGAATAAAGCTATTATATTGAAAATTAGTAACCTGAAAGATGAAATTAATAAACAAACCAGATTGAAAGATAAAATCGACAAAGAAGTTAGTGAATTACGAATTCGAAAGGATCAATCAGACTCTAAATTCGAAGAAGTCTCAGTAGATTTAGAAAGAAAAAACAGAAAATTAACTCAAATTAATTCAGAAATCAGTAATATGGCGACAAGAAAGAAAAATTATATTCAAACTATTAACTCAATTACGAAATTTTTTCAGGAGAGTTTAATAGAATTAAAAGAATTAGAGAAAAAACAACCCATTTTAGACCGAGATCTTAAAGATATGAAAGAATCATTGAAAAAATACGAAGAAGAAATGAAAAGTTTGAAACCTCGTTACTCAAGCGATATCAAAGTTATTCTCGAAGGACGAGATAGTGGTAAACTCCCAGGATTAATTGGGACAATATTAGAATTAATTAATATAAAAAATATTAATCCAAATTATGCAAAAGCTATTGAAGCAGCTATTAGTGATTATTTTGAACATCTTGTAGTTGAAAATTTTAATGCTTCAAAAAAAGTAATTGAATATGTAAAAGAAAAAGAATTAGGAAAAACAACTATATATCTTTTAGATAAGATTAAAGGGTGGGATGAAAAAAAACTTCCAATTTCCACTGGTATTATAGATAAAATGATTAATCTTGTCAAATTTGAGGAAAAATATCGTCAATTATTATCTTTCGTGTTTAAAGATACTGTATTGGCTCAAGATTTAGAGACTGCATATAAAATCCATGAAGATTTTAGAGTTGTTACCTTGGAGGGTGAAGTTATTGAACGTAAAGGATATATTATAACCCAAGGAAGATTTGAACCCAAATTTCTCCTATTATCTGAATATTATAAGGTAAAAATTAAAGATCTTGAAGAAAGAATCCTAAATAAAAGTAAAGAATTGGAAGATATTACCAGAAAAATAAACAAAATATATGTTAAAAGAGAAAAAGAAGTAAAAAGAAAAGATGAATTAAATAGGTCTATAGGTCAAATTGATGGTAAACAAGAAGAAATTATTAATACAAAAGCTGAGCTGGAACAAGATATTGAGGATTTAAGGCATCAAATAAATATTTTAAATGATAATATTGTTGATTATCAAGTAGAAATACAAAATAAACAAATGGACTTAGCAAATGCATTTAGTGGATTAGACGCTTTGAAATCAGAAAAAGAAAAACTAGATAAAGAATTAAAAACGACAGAATATGGTCCCATAGAGAAAAAAATAAGAGAAAATAATAATAAATTAAAAAAATTACGAAAAGATGTTAGAGATCTCGAGAAAAAAAGAAACAATTATCGAAATCAATTAGTTGATGTCGATTCAAGCATTAAGATTTATAGAGAACGCTATAATTATTCAATTGCAAAAATAGATGAGTTAGATAATGAAAAAGATTCACTAGAAAAGCATATGGAAGAATTACTTTCAAAAATGGAATCGCAAAATACTGAAATCGCTGAAATTTACTTAGAAATACAAGAATTGGAGAGGGGACAGAAGAAATTACAAGATGAAATGGAACTAAAAAAGGAGGAACAGGGTTTTAAAAATAATCAGATTTCCAAGTTAAATGAAAAAATTCATAGTTTAAATAACACAATTGCCAGAAAAGAAGCATTTATTGAAGAATCCGAAAGCAAGTTAGCCGAGTTAGGAATTGAGTATGATGAAATTCAAAAAATCGATATTGAAAACGTAAATGCTGATATTTATTCATTGGAAAACCAAATGAAATTATTTGGATTAGTCGATCCTAATGCACCAATTAAGTATGAGCGGGAAAATTTAAAATATGAAGAAAGAATTACAAAAAAAGAATTATATACAAGAGAGTTGGAAGAGGCTATGAATACATTTTCTGATCTAATTGAACAAAAGAAAACTAAATTCCTTGAAACTCTTGAAAAAATCAATATTCACTTAAAAAAGGTTTTTAATTACTTCTATAAAGAAGGTACAGCGAAGTTAGTTCCTCAAATTATTAAAGATCCGTTGAATTCAGGAATAGAAATCGAAGTAGATTTGGGTTCTGGTATAATAAATAATATCAAAAGCCTTTCAGGTGGGGAGACTAGCTTAGTAGCTATCTCCGTCATCTTGGCTATTCAAGAATATGAAGGAAGATCTGCACCATTCTATTTCTTGGATGAATTGGATGCACACCTTGATAACACTAAGGGCGAAAAATTGGCCCACCTTATTGCAAAAATGGCCAAAAATCATCAATATATAATTGTCACCCCAAAAAACAAATATTTAGCAAAATTAGCTAATAGAGTTTTTGCTTTATCAAAAAACGAAAAAGGATTTAGTTCCCTACAGTACATTTCCCAAAAAGATTTTGAAAAAGTGGAGGCAACATGAGTAAAAATCAGAAAATAACTGGTAAAAAAGTCAAACAAATTATAAGATTATGTCAAAGTGCTTTAAAAGGAAAAACTAAATTAGAAGATGCTGATTTATTAAGCTTTCTGCCTACCCTGAGAACCAGGATCCAGAAAGGAAGTTTTGATTTTACCTCAATAAAAGCTTTTTCCTTAAGTTCGCATGTCTTAGACCTTAAGACAAGAAATTTATTAGGGGAATTCGTTAAAAATGAGGTTAAATCTAAAAATAATCTGTTTGAAATACTTGATAATGAAGATTCATTAGAATCGGTTATTTTGTATCCTATTAACAGTTTTAAAGATTTCTTCATAGAAGAAGACATTATTAAGGCATATAATGAACTCTTAATATTGCGTAGAAATAGACCTGATTATTCGGTTTTTGGCAAAGAAGGTATATGTGTTCAGAAAGAAAGTGAATATGAGGAAGTAGATAGTTTTGAACAAGATAAAATAAATTTTTTCATGAGGCTGAATAAATTAAATAAAAAAGTTATCGATTTTAATTCTTTACAGACTAATTGGGAAGATGCTGTTATTAATCTCTTATATTTAGTTCACCTCTCACAAGAGGGTAAAATTAATTTGGAACAAAAATTACCTGATAATAAAATCTTTATTAGATTAAGAAATTAAGGTGAGAAAATTTAATCATCAAAAAGCTCTTGAGGCTCTATTAATTCTAAGAGGAGAAACAGGAATTTCTGTAAATGATATTTATAAAATTACTAAAATTAACGATATTGAATATAGCTTTTATTTATTAAATTTAATTGAAAAATCTTTAAATGATTCTTCCCTTTTTTTAAAATATAACCCTGCCAAAAAACGGTATTTCTTAGCTCTACCTAATGAATATTATAGTTTTTTATCCGAAAAAGATTTAATAAAATCACCTTTATCAAAAAGTGTTTTAGCTACACTTGCCTGCATTATAATAGAATTGGAAGAAGGGGTAGTTACTGTTGAAAAATTAAAACAACTTAGAGGAAAAATGGTAATAAATCATTTAAAATCATTGGAAAATGAAGGTTTAATTACAATATCTGAAGAAAATATTCTCCCCACTGATAAATTATTAACAAAAATTAACATAAATCAAGTAATCAAAGGAATAAAAGAAATATAATTCTCTTATATAAAACTTGTGGAGGAGTTTCTCTATATTCTATTGAACGACCTACTATTATTTGATTATCATTAAGAAGTATAGAGAAAATTTTTCCTTGGAAATATAAGCAATACTGATTCAAAGTAAACAAATATAACCATATAGATTATAAACATGATCACTAACACACTAATAATTACTCAAATCAAATTCTTGATTGTTTTTTCGTTCATAAGGGTTAACACTACATAAGTAAAAGATGCTATTTTTCTATCTTTTTGTGTTATATATGCTTTCAAATGACAATCAATTTTTAAATATTATAGCAATTTATCCAAAATTACGATTTTACATAAATTTGTGTAAGTATCTTTGAGAATTGTACCAGAAAATATTTGAATTGCTGAATAAAAAATGAAAATTTATATAGTTAAATACAACTATATAAAAAATTCAAATTTAATAATTGGTAAACATTTTTAGGGATACTTATGAAAAAGCAAACCACAGCAATATTATTGATATGTATTATTGCTGGAGCTTCTGGATTTACTTTTGCATACATTTACATGACACAACAAGAAGGAATGGATCTTACATTGTTATTTTTGGTTATGATACCTCCAAAGATCAATACAGAGCCAGTTGTATTTATCTCTAAATGGGACACAACAAAAACAAGTTCGGGTTCAAGCGCAGTCGATCAGGTTAAATTGCCTTTGGTATCATTAGGAGATTATGATTTTACGGTTTATTGGGGCGATGGTACTCAAAATACAATTACAGCTTGGAATCAAACCGAAGTAACGCACACTTATATTCCGCAAGGTGAGTATACTATTAAAATAAAAGGGAAACTAATCGGTTGGAGATTTAATAATGGGGGAGATCGTTTAAAACTACTTGAAATTAGTAGATGGGGTTCCATTCAATTAGGAGATTCAAGCGATTATTTCTACGGATGCAATAACTTGAATCTTACGGCTATTGATAATTTAAATTTAACCGGGACGAGTAGTCTCCAAAATGCTTTTGGTGCTTGCAATAATCTCGGTAGCACTGGAAATATGAACGGCTGGGACGTCTCCAGCGTCACCGACATGAGCGGAATGTTCGTTGATGCAGGTTATTTTAATCAAAACATCAGTAGCTGGAATGTCTCTAGCGTCACCGACATGAGTGCGATGTTCTGGGGTACAAGTTCATTTAATCAAAATATTGGTAGCTGGAATGTCTCCAGCGTTATCGACATGAGCGGGATGTTCTATGGTGCGAGTTCATTCAATCAAGACATTGGTGGCTGGAACGTCTCCAACGTCATAAACATGGCATCGATGTTCTGTACTGCGAGTTCGTTTAATCAAGACATTGGCAGTTGGGACGTTTCCAGCGTTATTGACATGAACTATATGTTCTCTGCTGCGAGTTCATTTGCTCAAGACATCAGTAGTTGGGATGTCTCCAGCGTCACCGACATGAGCGGAATGTTTTTGGGTGCTAGTTGGTTTAATTCACCTATCGGCGGCTGGAATGTGTCCAGCGTCATAAACATGAATGCAATGTTCCAAGATGCGAGTGTGTTTAATGAAGACATCGGCGGCTGGAATGTCTCCAGCGTGACAAACATGGGATCGATGTTCCATTATGCGAGTTTTTTTGATCAAGATATTGGCAGTTGGAACGTCTCCAGCGTCACCGACATGAGCGGGATGTTCTATGGTGCGAGTTCGTTTAATCAAGACATCGGAGGCTGGAATGTCTCCAGCATCATAAACATGGGATCGATGTTTTTTGAAGCATTTTCATTTAATAAAGACATTGGCGGCTGGAATGTCTCCAGCGTCACAACCATGAATGGGATGTTCTATAATGCAATTTTATTTAATCAAAATATTAGCGGCTGGAATGTCTCCAGCGTCACAACCATGGCATCGATGTTTGCTTATGCAAGTTCTTTTAATCAATCCATTGGCAGCTGGAATGTCTCTAGCGTCATATTCATGACTGGGATGTTCAGTCAAGCGACCTCATTTAATCAGAACATCAGTAGTTGGAACATCTCCAGCGTCATAGATATGAGTAATATGTTCAATGGAGTAACTTTATCAACAGCAAACTACGATAGTTTACTAATCGGGTGGTCGCAACTACCAGTGCAAAATAATGTACCGTTTCATGCAGGTGGTTCTACATACAGTGCAGCGCCGTCGCCCGCTGCTACTGGAAGAGAACACCTCACTAACTCCACTAGCTCCATCCCCCCTGGTCATAATTGGCAAATTACTGACGGTGGACCAATATAGAACGCTCCAGTTTTAAAACCAATTTTTTTTCTTTTTTTTTTTTTAATAATTTAATAATAGTATGAATTGGTTGTAGGTATTAAATAAATTGACTAGAAGACTTTTTTCTGGAAAAATAACTAAATATATAAAAAATATTAGTTCGTATTTTCATGGATTAAGTTTGATATTTCCCCACATATAAAATTTATAGCATTGGATTATTCATTAAATTTGATTCCAAATTATTGACAAGAATCAATATAAATGAAATCCTAAAAGGAATTAAAAAAATTAATACTACATATGTAAAAGATGCTTATGTTTCAATCTTTTTGTGGCAGGATCTTTCAATCTTGCCTTTAATAATTTAATGATTTTTTGTTTATCTTCTTTAATATTACCAGATTCCCAATATTCGTAATTTGAATGATGGTCGTTATATACTTCACATTCTAGATCGTCATCTAAGTTTTCAATAATGGTCAATTGTTCTTTCAAAATTCCATAGGGTTCTACAATTTCAAATCTACCTTGATTGCAATCCTCCCATAGTAATGTCGTAGGCAAAATGTTGAGGGTTCTGAATCGAAATATAGTAGGACGCATTTCATTTAAAACCTTTGCTGTTTCAGTAGCATGTTCTTCAGTGTATTTTTTTCCTCCCAAACCTAATACGATATAAACAGAAATCTTTACACCAGCAGCCATGATCTTTTTTGCTGCTTTAATCATATTTTCAGGAGTTGTGCCTTTTTGCATCATCTTTAAAATTCGCCTACTGCCACTTTCAAGCCCCATATAGACAATATCAAGACCATGCTCGTGAATTTGTCGTAGCTCTTCATCACTTTTTCTTAAAATATCTAAATTTTTAGCATAACTACTGATCTGCTTGACATCTGGAAACAATTCTTTAATTTTATCCAATACTTTTATTAATAATTCTGTAGGTGCAGAAAGTGCACTACCCCCTGCTAAAAAAACTTTGGAAACATACTCCCCATAAACTCTATGATAATATTCTAACTCTTTAAAAATTATCTCTAACGGTCGAACTCGATATCTTTGGATAATCTCATTAGTTCTAGTATTAAAATATACGCCGCAAAAACGACATCTTCCCCACCAGCATCCTTCAGTAATTCCTATTATTAGGGAATAAGCTTCTACTGGAGGTCGAATAAGTACCTTGTTTTCCAAGTCATCTGGGTTTAATCCTAATGCATGCATTTGTAAAGTCCTCTAAAATTCTTACTAAATATAATAATAAATTGAAAATAGAAAAATTTAACCCATGTTAATCATATCTGGTTATAATTTTACAACTATCATTATTTTTTATTAAGCTAGAAAATGAAAGATATAGATTTTATTAAAATTTTGAAATTTTTTTTCTAATTTATTTATCCATTTCGAAATTGCTTTTATACAATACTTTTCTTTTTATAAATCTCCGACCCATTGGAATTGTGTATTAATATATTTATATACATGATAAGTATTTGCAAACGGTTTTTCTAGTAAAAGTCCAATTTCAGCTTTTCCATCGTCATCAAAATCTCCTGCTACCATTTTTATTGCTGGATTTCCTAATTTTTTCCTTGATAAAGTCTTCCATTTTTTCCATTGACGTTTTTTTGGATTCCATTTAAGAAAATGAACTTCATCTGTTTGGTTATTCGAGTTAAAATAAGCAAGTTCATCTTTACCATCTCCATTAAAGTCTCCCGATACTATTTTATCAGGTTCACCATCCCACTGCCATTCAGAATAAATTTTTAAGTATCCATGTTGACTTTCTGAAGTGGGAAAAGGTTCAGCGAAGTCTAAAACTATAATTCGTTTTTCAGGGCTATTATAAATATAAACTACTTCATCTGTTCCATCACCATCAATGTCTGCTATAATTATTTTACGTGTATACGGAATGGGAATATGAGTTGTACCCCATCTATCAATTTGTTGTGGTTGCCAACTTGTTCCTAAATATCTTTGTAAAGAACAAAAAGTATGATTTTCAACTCTCTTCACGATTTTCCTATTATTTATCTTTATTCCAAGTTTTACACGTATAACGGCAGTTACAAGGATTAAATCACAGTTTAAGTCATTTCTATGAATTTTCTTAAGTATAGATTTAAGAACTTTAGTTTTACATATCACTAATTTACCACGCTCAATTAACTGATAGTCGGCAAGCTCAGGTGAATACATCGGTGGACCGAAACGCTCCCATTTATTCTCTGCGATATTGAACTTTGCCATATCAATACAATTTTGTCTGCTTGCTATAAGTTCTATTACTCCATCTCCATCTATATCTGCACCAAAGACTTGTTCAAATCGAATAGTTTTCGGATCCCAAACAAAAGCTGATTCTTCGGAGTCTTGGACAAGTCCCATTTTGAACCATTTTTTTTGAGTTAAGTCGTAATAAATAATTGTAAAATGATGATTTCTTAATCCTGCTTGTTGAACAGCAATTTCATCACAACCATTACCATTAAAATCACCAATTATCAGACCTTTCCCATGTGGAATAATACCTGCTTCTATATCTGTATTCCACAAACTTTTAGTGACCCAATGTCCCCAATAAATACCTTCATTGTCAGTTCGTAGAACTAAACACCAAAATGAAGGTATGTCAAGTATTTCAATTAAAGTATATAATGGATATCCATCATCAAACCTTATAGACCTTACTCGACCAGCTGGATGAAAACCTTTATGTGCTTGTTTTACGGCGGCAAATGCATCGAGAAAACCATAACCAAACAATAGACTATGACCATCCTCATCAGCAGTTATTTCGTATTTAGGAGAACGACGAGCTGTTCTTCGGATAATTTCTGCAATTTCTCTAGAAGAATAATTGCCTTGTTTCAGAATAAGCGCAGCTGTGCCAGATACTATGGCAGCAGCGACAGAAGTACCCCCATGACCATAACGGACTTCGGTAGTTGGGTTACCCTCTTTGTCTATAACACTCCATGCCCCATCTGGAACAGAAATATCAAGACCAATCCCAATTTTACCAATAGGTTCTTCTAAATCTCGATTAGCAAGTCCAACAGCAAAAGTTGTTGGATTTCGGGCGATAGGTGTAATAGGTCGTTCTCCTGATGGACAATTTCCTGAGCTAACCGACCAAAAAACCCCTTTATTAATGTGAGAATACCAATTCATCCAATTAAACCAGCCACGCACATCCCTACTCTCTAACACTTCGTCAAAAGGAGGATGAAATGAATAATTTACTATACGCACCTTAGATTCGACTATTTGAACAAAAATATCAATCCAAGTTTTTCTCCCTAAGACAAAATCAGTTTCTCCATCAATGATAATACTTCCAGTTAAACGCATAGGTGTAATACTCGTTCCTGAGCTGACACCATGAGGATATCCACTATTACTAGTTTCTTTGTTGCCGATTACACTACTCAACTCTGTTCCATGAGTATTATCATCTGGTGGATTCATTGGATCATTATCTCTCCTAACACTATCATATGCATAATCAAAAGAAAAATTAATTTCAGGATGATTAAAGAAACCTTGGTCAATTACTATAACGCCATGTCCAGATGTTCCAAACTCCCAAGCTCTTTCAACATAACTAAGTTGAAATATAGGAGTAGAAGGACCATCAGGATGAATACAGTCTGAAAGCATGGTTGTAAATTGTGACCCCGAATCTTTGGACGGTCTTTGGAGAAGACAGTGGAAGTCTGGAGTAGCACACAATATTTCATCTTTATCCTTAAATGCTTTTGCGATTTTTAGTGATTTGTATTCTTCCCCTATAGGCATTCTAATTTGGAAAATAGGTAATTTCGGATATTTTTTAACAATCTTACCTTTAAATTTCTCTATTATTGAATGACATTTATCTTCAGTAATTTCTTGTCTAAAAAGTAAAAAGATATCACCAGTTGGAAAAATCAATGGATGAGAAAAATTTCCCGTTGGAGAATAAGCTTGAAGCGAATTCATTATAAGTCTTTGATTTTTCAATTCCTCAATAAATTTTAGATTTTTACCTCCTCTTAATATATCATTTTTCGATTTTGATAAATTTTTTGAATGTAAAATCAAAATCTTTTTTTCTGGGATTTCAATCATTTTTACCCCATTTGGTTCAAATTTCTGATAAATTTCTCTTACTTTTTTAAATTTTTCGTCACTATCTAATTGACAGAGAATAATTTCTTTAACCTGGCGAAATTCAAAAAAATTATCCATATTTTTACCTCCTGCGATTCTATTACTAATCCATGATGATTATAAATCGCTAATTATTTTAAAATTAATATAAATTTTTATAAATAGTTTAAACCTTTTGAATTTATAAGACAATTTTTGCATAAGATACTAGTTTGGAGAAAATTCTAAATGAAATTTCAAATATTAATTAAGATAACACAAGGAAATACATAGGATTAGAAGTAATATTATAATGAATTGAAAAAAGCAAAAGTCAAGCTAATCTATTTTTCTTTATTAAGGCTTTCAACATATTTTTTATATTGAGATGAAAAAGAAGTATGCATATTAAAAGCTTGACTTACTATGTTTTTACTATCTTTACTAAGAAGAAAAGCAATCCAATTTAATATGTGGTTTTTACGAGAGTAACTTTCATTATGTCGCTCCATAACATTCTCAATAACTGCCACTGTCGCTACAACCGAACCACTTACGGCCTCTAGATAATTTTTCGCAGTTTTAGGATTGTATAGAAATAAAAATCCTGCATAGGGCACATTATATGGACCCACTTTATCTGCTTGATATGTATTATTTTTTATAAGGAAAAATGTTGGGGAGAATATTATTTTTGAAGTATCACCATGGTAATAAGGAAATATTAACTCCTTATCATCGTTTACTTCAACAATCCAACTGGAATATATCGATCTTCTCCCTAGCTGGATTATATTGGTTAGTGGAACCTCCAATTCCTCTCCTAACAATCCAGTTTTTTTTCTAACTGAAATCAATTCAAAATCTTTTTTATCTTTCTTTTCATCCTGTAAAACTAATAAAACAGGTCCTGCTTTTTTATATAACAGCTTTTTCGCAATTGCATGGTCTTTAAGACCTGGAGGGATATAACCCGTTTGTTCAATGATTTTTTTTAATTGCCTTTTTTCTTCTTCTCCAAGCTCCATATTATCACATTTATTCTACTTTAATCTTTTTTTTTGATTTCTTTTTATCTTTCTTATCTGGCTTTATAACATCTATTCCATCCAAAATATCATCAAAAGATTCAGTAATAACCTTTATCATTTTCTCAGGAACTATTAAACCTTCTTCCCTTTTAATTTTACAAGTCAACCAAATGTTACGTGACTCAGTTCCTGATAATTTACGCACTCTGAATTGTTTTATAAGTAATCCTCTTTTCATTAAAGACGGTTCAAATCGAAAATCAATAACACCATCTGCAAAATAATTTAGAAGGCTGGAAAATATCTCGAGCTGGGGTATTCCAATATTATTTACAGCGAAAATTTGTATTAATAGCTCTTTACATAATCTCGCACGGAGAGTTTTAATGAATTCAAGAGCCCTTTCTTGGGTATGTAATGTAGCTAATTCAGTTAATGAATCAATAACAAGAAGACCTTGATCTGCGATATCTAATTTATTTAAAAGTGAGGAAATTGTGCTTAAAGTATTATATAAATTCTCTTTAGGCTCACATGGAATAATATCATCTTCTACTTCCTTCCATACTTTCTCGTTTATCATATGCATTTTGAGAACAGGGCTTCCTTTATCTATCATTCTATAACTGAAGCAATCGATAAATTTTAATTTGTTTTGTTTTAAAAATGGGATTAGATCCCAACCTAGAGGATAAAATCTCTGAATAATTGATAGTGGGGAATCATCTAGTGCTAAATATATTACAGGCTCGCCCGCAACTAATCTCCTATAAACAATCTCACATAAAAAAGCTCCCTTGCCTGTGCCAGGTTCTCCATTAATCAAAACGAACGAATTTCTAGGTATTCCTTCGGGTATAATTATATCAACAAATTCATTACCCGTCTTTACTAGTTGTATAAAGGAAGTTGACATTTTTAATCCCAGATTTAAACTACTAATTAAATAATAATCAAACTTTTAATATTTTTGTGTGGAGATAAACAACATAAACAAGGTTAAATGAAGTGATTGAAATTAATAATCTAATATACTTATGAGAATTTATTTAATTGAAATGAATAAATTATATTGTTAACCAACAGGAAGTGAATAGAATCCAACTTAATTGGTCCATTACTGTAATAATAGGCATTATTTCAATTATTCCGGTATGTATTGCATTTATCATAACTTTTTCGCATTATATTAAAAATAGATATCAACACAATCTATTTTTTATGTTATTATGGTTGTTTAATGTTTCCTGGTTTTTACTGAATACTTTAGCTTTCCTCTTCTTTTCGCTTTGGGATCCGTATTTATCACGAAATTTGTTGGGTGTTACAATATTTATATTTCTACCTATAGGTCTGATGTTAATTCTAGTAATGGATTCGATTTCACGAGAATATCTTGATTATAAAAAATTGATGGTTTGGACAGCAATAGCTACTACAACAATTATTTTTTTGTTTGATCCAAATCAATATTATATACTTAATTCAAATAATATTCTTTATTGGGAATTAACCGGAGCTCTTGAGATCTGTTTCTCATCTTTATTTTTATTTTATGCAACATTATATTTTTATTACGCTGTTAGAATTTACTTAAAAGCACCAAAAACACTAAAGAATTCAGCATATCTCAATTTAATCTCTGCTCTTATTCAAATAATAATACTACCTATCCTAATGCAATTGGTTATTGATGGTGTATTAGTACCAGGATTCGAGTTAATTGGGTTTTCAATTTTTTCATTACTAGTTTCTATTTCATTTGGTTCTCAACCATTAGCTTTCGTACTCCCATTTAAGGTAATAAGACTAACAGTTATTGAAACAAAGGGTGGCATACGTTTATTTTCACATGATTGGGTAAAAATGGATAATATAGTAGATGAAGACCTTTTTTCCGGCATGTTACAAGCAATTAGCCGAATATTGGACGAGTCCCTTAAAAGAGGAGACATTCGTGAAATAGCTTTGGAGAATGCTGTATTAATTTTAAAAAGAAGTAAAATATTTCCAGTAGCTTGTTTATTAGTCACCTCCAAATCAACTATAATATTAAAACAAGCTTTGAACTCATTCGCAGAGAGTTTCTTTAAAAAATATTCTCAATTCTTTGAAAATTTTAGTGAAACAAGCAATTTTAACTCTGCTATTAAATTAATACATGAACGATTTTCGTTTGTTCCTCAATATGAGAAATGATTTTAATAATATTAAATTAAAAAAGTAGGTTTCTGCAATATAAAATCCTATACTAATAAAAATTCACTTGGACTTATATATTAGTCTGTAAAAATGAATAATGGTTTGAAACCATTAATTTGTTCTATTAAAAATCATCTTACAAGGAGATTAGAGTATTGGAAGAAGAAGTATATGATGTTATCATTATTGGAGCTGGACCTGCTGGATTAACTGCAGGAATTTATACTATAAGAGCTAATTTAAAAACTATAATTTTTAGTGGAAAAAGTCCTCCTAGAATAACTTTAGCACATAAAATAGAAAACTATCCTGGTTTTATAGAATCCATATCAGGAAATGAATTATTAGATAGGATGGAAAAGCAAACCAAAGCCCTTGGTGCTATTATAAGGGATGAAGATGTTATAAGCACTTATTTAGACAGTGATGAAAAGATGGTTTCTACAAAAAATAAAGTATACAAATCAAAGGTTGTAATTATTGCAACTGGTATGGGACCTCGGAGGAAAACTCTTGTGGGTGAGGAAAATTTTGTTGGTCGTGGTTTATCATATTGTGCAACATGTGATGGGCCATTATATAGGGGAAAAAAAGTAATTCTAATGGGAAATGATGAAGAAACAGGAGAAGAGGCTTTGGAACTTTTAGGCATGGGAGTGGATGTCTCTATTTATACCAATGGTAAAGAATTTGAAGTAGAAGAAAGTCTGATAAACCAAATAAAAGAAAGGGGAATTAAGATTGATATGAATTCAAAAATTAAGGAAGTTTTCGGTACTCAATCAGTAAAAGGAATAATATTAGATAATGACGAAAAAGTTGAATCAGATGGAGTATTTATTGTTTATACTATACCTTCTTCTATGTTATTACAAAATTCAGGATTAAAATTAACAGAAGATAATCGACTTGATGTAAATAATCAGATGGAAACAAATATTAATGGTGTATATGCAGCTGGAGATATTGTATGTGAAGTAAAACAAATATCAACGGCAGTAGGAACTGGTGCGATTGCAGCACAGAATGCAATTAAATATATCAGAGGATTGAAATAAAATTCATTCTTTAATTAAATCATTTATTATTTGATTTACTAATTTTCCGTCTGCTTTTCCTTTTAAATTCTTCATTGCAATTCCCATGAATGCTTTTTTGCCCTTCTTTTCAATAAAATCTTTATTTTCTTTAATTAATTGTTTAATTATTTCTGTTACCTTTTCTTTGGGAAGCATCAGTAAATCTTTCTGTTCCGCTATTTTCAAAGCTGAAACTTTAGTTGTTTTTATTAAGCCTGCAATTACTTCTGTAATTCCTTCTTTGGCAATTTTATTTTGCTGTAGCAACCCCAGAACTTCCTCAAAAAATCTAGGCTGGATCAAATCCGGATCTAAATTATATTTTTTCTTAATTTCACTAGGAACTGAAAGTAATGTATTTGCTATAATACTAGCTTTTATTTTATCATATTTTTTTAATAATTCTTCAAATTGAGAAAGAGAATGAGAATGTATTATCTGTGTTGCCATTTCTTTAGGTAGTTTATATTCTTTTATAAAACGATTTGCCTTTTTTTCAGGCATCTCGGGTAAATTTTCTTTTATCTTGCTTAATAATTCATTTGAGATGGTTACTGGTTGAATATCCGTTTCAGGATACATTCTAGCTGAACCCGGAAGTGGTCGAGCGTAAATGGTCGTTCCATCATCTTGTGCAAACCTAGTTTCTTCTGGAATTCCGATAAGACATTGTTTTGCTCTTTCTATAAGAATTTTCGCCACTTCTTTGGATTGATTCTCTTCTCCTGCAATTATAAGAACTATATCTTCATCTGTTGCTTTTATTTTCTTTTTTAAATTTTCAAATTCTGTTTCCAATTTGTATTTACTCAAATCTTCATCAGTATGAATAAAACCTTGGACACCATGAGCTTTACAATAATCAACAAATTCTTTTGCAAGAGTCTTTTTTTCATAAATGATTTTTTTCATAAGTCCATGGAATTTGGGTAATTCAGTAGCAATTATTCTACCTTTTTTCTTCAATACGTTTTTTATTATTTTCGAGCTTGAATTTTTAAAAATGTCTGTTACATCGATTATTTTTTCTTTAATTTCCTTTAATCCCTTATCTAATAATATTTTTTTTATTTCTAATAGGTTTTTTTGTCTTAATACCTCGTTTTCAACTAACTTTGCAACTAATCTTAAATCCTGCAATCCTTTTATTTCTATCCTGGCTCCATCCTTTATTGAAACATTTACATCTTGTCGTATAGTTCCTAAACCTCTTTGAACTTTTCCAGTCATTCGACAAATCATACCTAAAGCTTCTGCAACTTCTCTTGCTTGGTCTGGATGGTGAATATCTGGATAAGTCCCAATCTCAACCAAAGGTATACCAAGTCTATCTAATCTAAACATCATTCTATTACCGGTCTTTTCTATTATTCCCGAGGATTCCTCTTCCAATTCAAGATCTTTTATTCTGACTGGACCATGGTTTGTGTTAATTAGCGAAGTTTCTTTTCCAATACCAATATTCATAGTTCTTTGAAATCCACTTGTATTACTACCGTCTATGACAGTTTTTCTCATAACATGTACTTCATCTGGAATATATAGTTTTAACATCTCTGCAATTGTTAAAGCAATTTCAAGCGCCTCAGAATTTACAGGATGAGGTGGTTCTTCATCCAACTCTACTAAACAAGTTTCTTTAGCGAAATAATCGTATATAAATGTCTTGTCCCGAAAATATTCATATAAAGCTGCTGGGTCTACATCTCCAAGCTCGCCCGGAACTGCTCTTAACTTTCTTATTATTTTCTGGATTGCTTCTTCTTCTGTAATTTGAGGTCTACAATTACAAAATAATTTATATTTTGTATCTAACCTTTGATGTATTTCTATACCGCAGATCAACCCTACTTGTTTATAATCCATAAATAAACTTCCTAATACAAATATTCTTGAACTTCTGTTCTTTCGGAAATCTCTCCAACCAAATTTTTATTAATTAGTTCTTTAACTTTTAAAGGGTCATAATTACCAAGAAGCCATTTTAATTTAATCAAAGCAACTTCAGGTAACATATCTTCTCCTGGAATAACACCAATTCTTTGAAGATCTCTTCCCTTATCATAAACATTCATATTGATTCTCCCATAAAGGCATTGAGAGGTCATTACTACAATACAATTCTTCTCTACTAACGCTTCTAAATATTCAAAGATTTTAGAATGAATTTGAGTAAATTCATCCTTTATATAGCCAGGAGTATGCCCAAGTCCTGTTCCTTCGAGAACTAATCCCTTATAATCATTATCTAAAAAGAATTTTAAAATGTCTGGATCGAAATCCGTATAAAATTTAACAAGTCCTACTTTTCCTTCTAATTTATCCATAAGTCTAAGCTTTCTTTTTTTATCTTTTTTGAGATAACTACTGTTAAGAAATTGAATTTTATCTTTCAAATAATCTATTTTAGCCCATGGTAACGTATTAATTGGGCGAAAAGCGTCTCTACGAGATGTATGCATCTTTCGTGTCTTACAAGCTGGATTAATAAATACAATTTTATCTTCAGGAGAGCCATGCATACAAATTGCAACACCTGCAAAATCACTCTGAGTAATAAATTTTGAGGCACTAATAAGATTGACACCTGCATCGCTACTACCTCTATCTGAGCTGCGTTGTGCACCTACTATTAATACAGGAATTGGAAGATCTTGTAGCATAAAACTAAGAGCAGCAGCTGTAAAATGCAAAGTATCTGTTCCATGTCCAAGGATTACACCATCAACTCCTTTTTCAACCTCTTTTACAATCTCTCTTGCCATTAACTGGTAATGTTCTAAACGAATATCTTCAGACCACATATTTGCAATTAGTCGAGCTTCAAAATTAACAATGTGTTCTAATTCTGGAAATAGAGTCAAAAGCTCTTCGGGGGTAAAAGCTGAAACAACACCCCCTGTTCGATAATCTAATCTGCTCGCAATTGTGCCTCCAGTATGTAAAATAGTTATATTTTGAAGATTTTTTTTCTTTTCAATCTTTTTTACAGCAAAATGTTCAAGTTCCCATGCTTCCGGCAACTTTTCAATTTTCATATTGGGTTTGTACCGAATTCCTACATTATATCCGCTCTTTATTTTCAGAACAATACAATCGGGATCTCCTAATTCACTCCGAGGAATTAAAATTCCTTCAAAGATATCTTTCTCATGAGTAAGTTTGATTTTATCCCCTTGTTTTATATCCATATCTTGGAATTTTTTTTGTAATTCACTAGAATAATTCTTAAGCATTTTAATACCCTAAAACCTATTTCAAATTTTATTTGGATTTGAAACCATGACTTTAATTATATCTTGTTCGGGAAGAAAAGTTAATGTTTCAATAAGTCTATCATTAGGGAGAATTTCCCCCTTAAATGTCAATTCAATAGTATATGAAGGATTTATCCTATAAACTTTACGTACTAATCCTTTTACTTTTCCTATCCGCCAATTACTTTTCACATTAATAATTTTAATTTGTTGATCTTTTGGAAAATCAAAACATTTAAATTTTACATCAAATTCGTCAAATGGTTTCATAACACTCACAATTCTTTTTATTAGATTTATTTAATTAGAATAAAATTTTTTCTTGTATTTCCCAACATTAAATTTAAATAATTGATTTTTGAAAATTCTATTAAGGACCAGTTAAAAGACTCAATTCTTTTAAACGATTGGGGGTCAGAAAAAATTGGAAGGTAAATATATTGCTCTTATAATTGTAGGCACAATTGTTCCAGCTGCAATAATTTGTGGTGCGATTGGAATATACTACATGAATATGAGAAACAAAGAAAATATGAGATTAAATATTTTATTTCTATCTGTTATGCCAGTAGAATTTACAATTGAAATATCATCAAATGCAAATTGGTCAGGGTATTACGTAAGTGAATATTCATATAATTTCATTTCGGGTAACGGAAATGATACTTATCAAACAAAGGGATCACAAATCTATAGTTATATATCTTTAGATTCTGCTGGATCTTTGACAGTAAGTCTAAAGGCACTTGGGATAACAATTGATTCACAGACTACTATAGTAACTTCCAGTTATGTATATGTTTCGGGATCATCTCCATTAAAGAATTTACTTCTTCTATTCTTCCTTATTTAATTTTTTTTTTTGTAATTTTTTTTGTAATATATAAATTTCCTCAATACTTCAAATAATTAATTGGGATATAGAACCTCTTCGTATTTGTAAATGAAAAGAAGTAATGATTAAAAATTTATACTAAAATTCAATAAAGTATGATAAATAAATATTTTAGAAATTAAACATGAAATGGTTTAAACATTGGAAGATGAAAATAAATTAGAGCTTGGTAAACCCTGCCCATCTTGTGGTGAACTTAACTTAAAAGAATGTGATATATGCAAAAAAGTAATTTGTTTAAATTGCGGCCCTTTTTTCAAAAAATTTGATTCAGATAGTTATCTATGTGAACCTTGTCATATTGAACTAAGAAAAAAAACGATTAGAGTTATTTAATTCAATACAAAAATTATTCTTCTTTAAATTTTAGGGTTAAAAATACTGAACCGCCTCAAATTATAATTTCGTGAAATTAATTTGGAAAAGAAATATAATCATTTAAAATCAAAAATTAATACGGTATTTGAAAAAACAGAAGAAAACGAGGCAAGAATAAATGCTTTAAAATATATACAAGATAAACATTTTAATTCTAATGTTGATTCAAAGAAATTTCAAAGAGAATATAAAAAAATTAAAGAAAAAAATATAAAAAAATTAGAAGAACTTCTCCCAAGAGCAATAAAACAACTAGAACAAAATGGTTGTAAAGTATTCCTAGTTTCTGATAAGGAAGATGCTTTGAAAGTCTTGAAATCCTTATTAACAGGTAAAATTATTGTTAAGAGTAAATTAAATACTGGAAAAGAAATTGAACTAACTAAAAATTTAAAGAAATGGGGTTATGAAGTAGTCGAAACAGATTTAGGAGATAGAATCGTCCAATTAGCAAATTCTTCATCCACACATCCACTTATTCCGGGTTTGCACATCTCTAAAAGGAAAATTGCCAATTTATTTAATGCTGATGAGGATATTTCAACTAAGGAATTAGCAAATATAGCTGGTAAACAATTAAGAGAACTAATATTGCAAGCTGAAGTCGGAATTTCGGGAGCTAATGCAATAACTGCTGAAGAAGGTTTTATATGTTTAATTGAAAACGAGGGAAATCAACGATTGATTACAAGCCTTCCTAAAAAACATATTGTAATAACGGGGATTGATAAAATCGTTGAAAATGGAGAAGAAGCCATTAAGGTGGCTAAAGCAGCATCTTTTTTTGGTTTAGGCGTCATCAGTGGGAATTATATTTCATTTATTATGGGCCCATCTAGAACAGGTGATATTGCTTTTGAAATTATAGAAGGAATGCATGGACCAAGTGAAGTTGATGTTATTTTACTTGATAATAAAAGAAAATTTATTGCATCATCCGAATTTAAAGAAATTAATTATTGTGTAAATTGTGGAGGTTGTGTTAACTATTGTCCTGTTTATGAAGCTATAGGGGGCTTATTTGGAAGCGGGGGTGGAGGTAAACGTCTTATCTTCAATGGTATTTCAAAGAATTTAGAATATGCTTTTGATTATGGCTTAAATTTTTGTACTGAGTGCGGTCACTGTGTGATCCACTGTCCAGGAGAAATAGATATACCAGATCTAATAATGAAAATGAGAAAAACTGCCGTTAAACAGGGGTTAATAATTCCAAAGCATAAAGAAATCGCCAATAGCATTAAAACCAATAACAATCCATTTAATGAAAAAAAACCCAGGAATCATTGGCTTAAAGGTAATAATATTCAAATAGATAAAGAATCAAAAACTCTATTTTTTGTAGGCTGTATGAGTTCTTATCGGACTCATGATCAAGCAATAAGTGCTGCTAAGATTATGAATGAATTGAATATTAACTTTGATTATCTAGAGGAAGAAGAACTTTGCTGTTCTGGGTTTTTGAAACGTATCGGATTCATTGATGAATTTAATGAAAATAAACAAAGGTTAGAAGAGATATTAAAAAAATATGACCAAATAATAACAATTTGTCCTGGTTGTTATAGCGCTTTTCGTGAATTTTATTCAGATTTTTTAGAAAAAAATAATATTAAATTAAAACATTTAATCGAACTAATTGATTCAAAGAAATTAAAAGTTAAAACACAAGAAATTATCACAACTTATCATGATCCTTGTCACATTAGCCGCAAATTTGGCTTAACTGAACCTCCAAGAAAGATCCTCACAAAAATTTCATCATTTAAAGAAATGGCACTCTCAAAAGAAAATAGTAAATGTTGTGGTGCAGGTGCTGGTTGTTTATCTGCATTCCCTGAACTATCCGAGAGGATCGCTACTTCACGAATTGAAGAAGCATCTAATTTAGATTGCGATTATTTAATAACTACCTGCCCTTTTTGTGAATATAATTTAAAAAAAGGTCAAAAAGGTAACATAAAAAAGATAAAAGTAATTTCTCTTCAGAAATTATTGGATGAGCTTTCTAGTTAAATGTGAATGATAAAGGCGAAATTATATAATGGAGAAAAAAATTAGAATTGGTTGCTCTGGTTGGTCTTATACGGGTGACTTGGGCTGGGTAGGTAAATTTTATCCTAAAAAAATTCCCTCAAATAAAATGTTTTTATTCTATTCTCAAATCTTTGATACTGTAGAACTCAATACTACATTTTATAATTTACCTAAAATTGGAACTGTCGAAAATTGGGCTCTAAAATCACCTAAAGATTTTCTTTTTTCTGTTAAATTCCCTCAAGATATCACCCATAAAAAAATTGGAAAGGAACCTGTTGATGAAGAAGATTTAATGCCTTTTTTTTCTGTAATTTCTCCTTTAGAGCAAAAAATGGGTCCAATTTTAGTTCAATTTCCTCCAAGTTTCGAATTTAATCCAGAGCTGTTAGAAGATATTTTAGTTTTATTACCTTCAACTAAGAAGTATGCTGTTGAATTTCGAAATCTGTCATGGTTGACATCAAAGACATATAAAATATTAGAAGAATATCATGTAGCTTATTGTATTGTCGATGAGCCTTTGCTACCCCCTGATATTCATATTACCACAGATTTTGCTTATATAAGGTGGCATGGTAGAAGAAAAAGCCATTGGTATAATTACTTATATTCTGAAGAAGAATTACAAGAATGGATTCCAAAAATCGAGAAAATTGAAGGCGAAATAAAAAATATTTATGGTTATTTTAATAATCATCCTCATGGGCAAGCTCCAACTAATTGTAGACAACTTTTAAAGATGCTTGGTAAAGATACAAAAGATCCTAACACAATTACTGTTAAATCCCTAACATTATCCAAAGATCAGAAAAAATTAGATTCTTTTTTTTCATAAAATCTATCATTTTTGTCGAATAATCGACGATTTTTAACAATCTTTAAAAATCTTAAGAAAAATATCTCATCTATTAGAACAATTAATAAAGGAGGATTTAATTCCTTGAAATGGCGTTATCATGCACTCGTAAATTTTTTAATATTAGCACCTATCACATATCTGACTTGGGGATCTCTTAATACAACTTACATTGATTGGTATATCATAGCAGCAGGAATAGCGGCTTTCTCTGGTCACTGTCCAGACTTTGATCTTATTCTAATGAAAATTGGACCATGGGTTCATAGAGATGTTTTATGGCATTCATTTATTATTCCAGTTATATCACCAGTATTGTTAATTTTTTTTCCCGAAGAATTCCTTCTATATTGTCTAGGTCTTTTTAGCATTGGCTATGGAGCTCATTTACTTTTTGACTTCTTTCCTAAAATGGAGCTCAGAGGTTTTGGACTAATCCATGTCTGGTCTGATGCAAAACCAGAAAGCTGGTCTCTACGTTGGTTGGGATTAGGGTTCTTTATCTCCGTGGTCTCAGGGGCAGGATTAATTTTAATAATTGTTTTATTCTAATTTTCTCCTTTTTTTCTTAAATTATTCAAAATAAGTTCAAAATATTTTTACATTTACAAAAGATACGAAAAAAGTTAAGAAAAATTTAATATTACTATATTAATTGATGCAATAATAATTTTATTTCTACAATTTATTTATAAATTCATATATTTAGAGCTAAAAGAAAGAGAAAAATGAATAAATTATTGGAATTATAAATGTCTGAAGAGATACAGCCTACAACGTTTTCAACTGTTACGTTTTTTACCACTTTAATTAGCACTTGTATAATATTAATAGCTTGGAAACGAATAACCGAATCTGTACAAGCTGAATTATTTTTATTATATTCCATTGATTTAGTGAACTTTATTTTACTGATTTTTAGTATCATATTTACTTTTATTGAGCTTGGTATTTATCTCGATTTAAGTCCATTATTTACTTTTTTAGATTTTATGCTGAGTATGAGTTTTGAATCAGGATTATTACTATTTTCATTTATTTTGATAGGACTTGGATTAATATTACTCTTCGTAGCAGCAATAATAACCAGCAAAATGAGAGAGAATAAACTTATTCCTGTAATTTTTATTTGGTCTTTGTTTATTTTATGTATTGGAGCTTTGTGTTTATGTATAATCGGTTTTAATGAAGTGAAATTTAATCTCAATAATGTGAAGAATTTACAAATTGTATCTTATTTTTACTTAGATATCCAAGAAGCAGTCAGTATATTCTGTAAATATTTAAGTTTATACATATTGCTGGGGGTGGCTGGTTCCCTTCCTATGAATATAGGAATATTTTCTTTAATAACATTAGATATTTTATTGGTAATTGTAACTATATATTTGGATCGTCGTTATAAATCAATTAGTTCTAAAAATTATAAAACAACAGCAAATGATAAACCTCCTCAAGAATAAAAATTGTAATCTTAAGTAAATTGAAAAAAAGGAAATTCTCCTTAAAAAGTGTTTCAGCCAAAATTTCTTGGAATTGTGTTTTAAAAATGGTTTATTAGATGAATTTATACTTCGATTTTTAAAATAAATAAGGAAAAATATCTTTCCTAAAAATATAAATATGTAACCATAAATACTATAATCATATAATATAATCATTTTTGAAAGAGGGTGTTAACATGTCAGTACCAGTAAGTAAAGGCGGATCTATAATAATGTTGATTTTTGCTTTAATTTTTTTAATTCCCGCTTTGGTTATCGTTGCAGTCGGAGGAGGCTCTAATCAGGCGTTAGGTGCGGCAGCTATTCTTGCACTACCTGGTGTTTTTAATCTAATTCAATATTTTAGGATATTATATAAATTAGATAAAAAGGAAAAAATTATGAAAGGTTTAGAAACACTAAGGCAATTACAAGCAGAAGAATATAGAAGAGAAGAAGTAGAAAACAGGAGAAGACTTTTGAATGACTATTTTTCAACAGAAAATCAACAAATCGAAACTATAAATGATAAAAAAAAGCAAATTACAGCTAAAATTCTACCAGGAAATCGGTGTCCTTTCTGTGAAAATATATTGGAAGAGGCTGATCGTTCAGTAATGCTAAAAGTTATAATTTGCCCTACCTGTGGAAATTTAGTTGATACAAATTAACTAATTAAATCTTTTTTTTATCTTTTATTTGATAACGCAAATTATAGAAAATTAATATTTTCAAAATAATATTTTTTTATAAAATTTTTATTTAATTTGAAACAATACTTCAAGAATTGATGATTAAAATGATACAAGGTGTTTATACTGCCATTATAACTCCGTTTTTTAGAAACTTGAATGTCAATTATTCATTACTTGAAGAATTAACAAGATTTCAAGAGAAGAACGGGATCTCTGGCTTAGTCCCTTGTGGAACAAATGGTGAATACCCTTCTTTAACTATTGAAGAAGCAAAAAGAGTTATAAAAACTGTTGTAAATGTTAAAAAAAACCTAACTATTATTGCTGGTGTAGGAAGAGCAAGCTTACAAGAGACTATTGAATTAGCTAAATTTTCAGATGGTCTTAGTGATGCTATAATGATAGGAGTTCCCTTTTACTTTAAACCTGTTTCTGACTCTGGTCTTTTTCAATTTTACTCTCGTGTTCTAGAGAATGTCAAATGTCCATGTTTTCTTTATAATATTCCCCGATATACCGGAATTTCGATTTCAACTGGATTAATTAAAAAATTAACGAAATTCAAAAATCTGGTGGGACTAAAGGACTCATCTGGTGATATAAAAAATTTAGAAAATTACATCAATAGTGTTCCAAAATTGAATTTCTTCAGTGGAAGTGATGCTTTAATCTTTCAAGGTCTAAAATTGGGGACAAAAGGTGGAATTAGTGCATTAGGTAATGTCTTTCCAAAAAAAGTTATGAATATTTTCAATGCATACCAAAAAAATGATTTAAAAAGTGCGGAAAAAGAGCAAAATGAAATTATTGAATTAAGAAATTTATTCAAAGAATTTGGGACCATAGCTGGTTTTAAAAAATATCTTCAGGCACTTGGCTATGAAGAATCATTCGTTCGTCCTCCATTATCCGATTTGAGCAATGAGGATTTTTTGAAGTTAAAATCCTCTAATTTGATTCATTTATAACGAACTAGCTTGCTTTATCCAACTTTCTAAATCTTTCAAACTAGGTAATCTGCTTACATCATTATGAGTTGAATTATAAGTTTCAATCTTATCAAGCAAATCTCTGGGATCTCCCGTATAGTTTCGTAAAGCATCTAAATCTACGCCTATTTCTACTAACAAATCGCTATATTGGCTTCCGATACCTTTAATTTTGTATAATTCCGCCATTTTTTTCCAGCGGGGCAAATTATATAAAAATTCTGCGATTTCTTCCTCAGTTAATCCATCTACATTAAACCTATATTCAATATCCTTTAAATCTGTATTAATAAGGTCTCCAAGTTTAATAATTCCAATTTTTGCTAATCGAACCGTTATGGTTTGATTTAATCCCTCCAAATCACTGACCGATATGTATTTAATTTTATCGATTTTATCTTCGTATTTTTCAACAAAAGTAATTCTCTCTAATGAAAGTGGTTTAATTACGGTTGAAGAACACCATGCGTTAGAAGTTATACCGTCCCTAGGAGTAGGAACATGGCAATTTTGAGGTAATAATGATATAGGTTGCCCTCCACCTTTCACTGTTTTTTCGTCAAACTGCAAAACTAATGCGTCATCTAAAATTTCATCCTTTAAATGCTTTTTAAATTGTCCATAATCTTCAAATAAATAGAGATATTGCAATTTCTCTTCTTTCATTATTAATGCTTGACACTCGGGACAAACGATGTCCGTCATATCCTCCATAATGCTCTTCATTCTTGTACGACATGATGATTCACTTAAATCTTCAATTAAAACTTTAACTGCAGGAATATTTGCTGGTAATACTGTCCTTTCGCCACAGACAACACAATAAAATGTTTTAGGGTCATTAAGCGATAAATATTCCTCGTAAATGATAGCGGGTAATGGGGTATAGACAATGTCAACAGCATGGGAGAAAAATGCGATAAATTGTTTCCAATTAATAAAATCCATTCCAATTGCTGTGAATTTAACTCTTGTTACCTGTTTATCAACATTTCTAGTATCTAGCCAAAACTCCTTCCAGTGCACATCAGTTGCAGTAAATGGAATCATTCGAACATCCTTTGAAGGATTTCGCAAATCAATTAAAAAGTCAACTCTTTCACAATCTGGCATTTCATGTTTAAGATGCCACCGTTGAGCATTCATTCTAAGGTCAAACCACCAAAACCAAATTCTTAAAACAACGAAATCATCACTAAAAAATCGAAATATTTCTGCAGTTGTCATCAGTAACGGATCATTAAAAACAGCTGACGTTAATCTTCCTTTTAATTCTCCAATTTGGTGTAGATCCCCATTAAATTTATAAAATACTCGAGCTTCCCCATCGGGATAAGATCGAACAACAATATTAGAGATTTTATCATGATTTTTTACTGGAAAATATTTTATTTTCCATGGAGGCCACCATCTAGGATAATATTCAGGAATCATATTACCTTCAAATGTGATTTCTCGATATTCTTCCTTAAAGTATAAGAAACCTACTGTTTTCATTCCGTATTCGTATTTATAATTGGGATGAATGGGACAAAGAGGATCGTTAATATCTGGTATTTGTTTTTCCTCTTTTGGTCTTATGGCTTCGGGATATTTTAATTGAACTGTAAGTGTGGCAAGTAAATTTTCTTCACTTTTTGAAATTTCTTCAATTGCCTCAAAGGTAACCGAATAATCAATTTGTTCCTTAATTGCTCTATCATGATGTCTGAGAAAGAAAAAAGCATATGATTCTGCAGGAGGATTAAACATGACAAAGCCCTGTTTCTTTCCCCCTCCAAATAAAGCAATAATACCTTTTCTAAGGTCATGTTCTATATTTTCATTATCCATTCCACAAATATAATTGCTCCATTCAACATTTTCAGCATAATAAAAAGTTGATATCTTAGGTCTGATTATAAGTTTTGTAACTGGTTCATTTACTAATATTCGAAGACGAACTGATGTAATACCCAAAAATGGAAGATATTCAATATAATTATCCTCATTTTTTTTACCATAATTTTCTAATAGAAGTTCTACTTTTGGTTTTTTTTCTTCAATTTCTTTTTTTCCTTCCTTATCCTCCTTTTTTCTTTTCTTTTTCTGCTCCTTCTCAAGGGATTTTTCGGTTTTTTCTACTTCTTTATTATATTTTTCTCGATATTCTTTGAGTTCTTTTCTGATTTTTAATCCAAAGTCTTCGATTTTACGGTGAAGCTCTTTCCATGGATAGATATCAATCGCGAATTTACGTTCGATTTTTTCATCTGGATCAAGTTTAAAAATAATATTTTCTAAAAAGTCTAGGTTTTTTTCGACTATCGTTAATTCAAGGTCTAATAATCTAAAGTTCTTTTTCTTTAAATGATTTTTAATCCTCTTTTTCACTCTATCTTCTATAAAATTGGAACTTTGTTCATAAAATACATCATAAATTTCTTTTTTTAACATTAAACTTTTTTCTGAGGACTGATCTTCTAATTTTGAATATAATTCTAATGCATACGTAAAATACCTATCTTCAATTGTATCTTTAATTTCAATCATCAATTTTTGGTCTTGATGGTCTTGCATTTTATCCAACCTTCCTCAAATTGGAATTTAGTAAATTTTTTTCATGAAATTATTTGTGAATATAATTTTATTTTATAATATCGAAGATAACCAATATATAATATTATTCATGATAATTTCTTTTATATAAAAAAATTCGAAATATTCGGATTCTAGGAGAAAAAAAATGTTTGACGTTATAACTTTTGGAGAAGCTATGATTCGACTTTCTCCTCCTAATTTTGAACGATTAGAAAATGCAGTTTCTTTAGATTTAAAAATCGGAGGGTCGGAAGCAAATGTCGCAATTGCCTTGGCACGCTTAAAACTAAAAACTAGTTGGTATTCAAAGCTAACCGATAATTCTCTGGGTCGAAGAATAGAAAATGAGATTAGAAAATGGAATGTCGATACTAATCATCTAATTTGGACAGCAGATTCTAGAGTTGGATTATATTTTTTAGAATTTGGTAGTAAACCGAGACCCTCTAAAGTGATTTATGATAGAAAAAATTCTGCTATTTCAAATATTTCAAAGAATGAAATAGATTGGAACTATTTAGGAGATACAAAATTATTTCATACTTCTGGAATAACTCTTGCATTAAGTGAAAATTGTAGAGAAGTAGTATCTTCCATTTTAGATTTTTGTAAATCAAAAAATATCATAACTTCCTTTGATATTAATTATAGATCAAAATTATGGACTATAAAAGAAGCAAGGGACAAGTTGGAACCGATTTTAAGCAAAATTGATATAATAATAAGTTCAGAAAATGATATAGATCTCATATTTGGATATAAAGGCGATTTTAAGGAAAAAGCTAAAAAAATTAAGAATGAATTCAAACCAAAAGTTGTTGCTCTTACCAGAGGTCCAGAATCACCATTGATTCTTGATGAAACTGGAAAAATTCTATTGGGAACTGGAAATCGTCCTAATCTAATTGATAGGATTGGGGCAAGCGATGCTTTTGCGGGAGGGATAATTTATGGCTATCTAAAAAATGACATTGAAAAAGGATTACAATATGCCGAGGCTATGTCAGCACTAAAATTTTCAATACCTGGTGATTTTGCAATTATTAATATTGAAGAAATTGAGGAGTTCATAAAAACAAAAAAATCTACAATCGATAGATAAAGGTATGAGAAATTAATTTTCGAATATTTTTTGAACAAATTTATCTATTTTTGAAAAAACCTCTATATCTCCCATATAATTTTTAAATTCTTCTTCAAAAAACTCTTCAACTATTTGAATTAATTCTTTTAATTTATTTTGTAATGTAATTAAATTTTCGTCTGTTATTAAAGCAGCACTTACATATCTACCGTGTTCGAGGAGGATTGTTGCCTCTTCTTGTTCAACTATTTTTATTTTTGTCTTATCTAAAGTTAATTCTTGCAATAAAGCGGATATTCCTGTTAATCCTCCTGCAACTAATTGCGACTCAAGCTCATCTACCTCTTCCACCTCTCTAAACGATTTACTATAAATACATGTTCCATTCGGCATGATAAAATAGATTTGATGGATTCTTTTTGGCCAATTTAATTCGGATTCTGTTGCTAAATCTGTTCTTTGCATCTCGTCAATATCAATTGAGGAACTTATTTCGCTGGGACTAGCAGGAGCTGAAATTCCAATACTGCTGGCTGAAATTGCAGGTTTCTCAATAAGATTTAGTGCAGATGTAAGTATTGCTCTTTCATCTTTAATCATTTTTAAATGTTTTAAAATCTCATCTCTTTTTTGTTTGTATCCTGCGTCAGTAAAAATTTTTAATGCGTTATTGAGATAAGTTATGGCAATATTCAAATATTGATTCTTTTTAGAAAAGTCCATTACATTATCAGATTGAATCAGATGCCATAATCCATCAAAATAAGTCGATGTTGCTAAAGCCCATTGGGCATCTTGTTTAAATCCACCCATTTGATATTGTTTTGATGATTCTCGTAAGTACATTTTTATTCTTTTATAATAATCAGTTTTTTCTATTAAATCGATGGATTGGTCAAAACGACTTCCATATTCAAGAGCTGAGCAAAAAAGTGAATTTCCTAATGATAATTTTTTCATTCTACTTTCTGGAAAATGTGTGCTTGCATCTTTAAACAAATCAGAAGCTACACCATAAAGTGATGGTTTTTGATCTACTTCCGCTCGCTCCATATTTTCCCAAGCTTGACATAGATAAAAAATTGCTTTTAATTCTTCTCCTTCAGTTTTAATTGTTTTAGAGATATTTTCAAAAAGAGTACCTGCTTTATTATAAAGTTCGGCAGCAAGGAGATGATTTCCACTTTTACTTTCTAATCTTGCTTGCTCAATCTGTTGACGAGCAATACAATAGGTCACTCTATATTCCGCAACTTGAATTAATTTTGAAATTCTATCTATTTCCTCTAAAATTTTCTTTTTTCCAAGAGTTGTATTGAGGACTTCAATTGCTTCTTGAAAATTAACCTTGGCAACTAAATAGGTTGCGGCTGCTTCCTGATGTTTATTTATTTTGCTTAATTTTTCTGCTTTTTCTAAAGTTGACCATGCAAAATAGAAAGGAGCTTCAAATCTATACTCACGAATATCCTTTAATATGTAACTTGCTTGTTCGTAATTTAATTGTGCATTTTGATGGTCTTCATTTGCATGATAAGATTTAGCAAATTCAATAATTTTCCAAGCGTTGACATAATTTTTTAATTTTTCAATTCTTTTACCTAATTTCGTAAAAGTAAGCGTCATGATTGCGTTATCAAATGAATTAATCGCATTCTTATAATTATCTGCCGCAGAGAGGTAGTTTCCTAAACGATCATCAATTTGTGCTGCCTTTACATAAGCCGAACCTACTAAATTAAAATAACCCTTGTTTTTACAATACTCTATCGTATCCATATGCGTCGAATAAGATTGATTAATTAATTTATCATCATCTGTTAGTCTTCCCAACTCGTAGTAAATATCTCCTAATATGAATAGATGTTCGATATATAAAAAAGCAGCTTCTTGTTTTTTGCTTTGTGTTAAAAGTTCAATTGCTTTTTCATAATATTTAACAATATCTGATTTTATTGAGGAATTTATTGCCAGATAAATTGCGGCTCTGGAAGTAGACATTAGAAAAATTGAATAATAATACGTATTTTGAATTCTCTCAATTTTATATTTAAATATATTATCAAAAATCTTAGATGCCATCTGTAAATATTTAGAACTCTCTTGTATATCTTTAGACAAATCCCCAATTATTGCATAATTCGTACTCATAGCTATATCTCTTGTCAAATTATATATTTTATAACTGGGATTCATGACTATTGATGAAAGTTCAATTGATATTCGATTAATTAAATCTGCAGATTTTTTAGAAAAATCAATACGTTGCATGTCCGGAATTGTTGGGCTAATTGCAATCATACCAACTACAGCTGCTGATACAAAAACAACATTTGCCACCATTATCTTTGGAAAGTATAAAGAAATAGAATCTATACATCTATCTAAATCATCCATGACACGTTTAAAATCAGCACTAAAATAACCTAAATATATTGACATTACTGCATTGGAGAAACGAACAAAATAGAATAAAGTTAAAAATTGATTAGCATTAGTTTTGTGCAATAATAGTTCCGCTTTTTTTATAGAATTTTGAGATGATTTTAAGACTTTTTTTAAAAGAAATTGATTATCTACATATAATAGAGAAAAAAACATATATAATACAGAATATATCGAGTATGCGTTAAATAAACATAGCGTTTTATCTGAATTTTCAAATTTTTCGATAAATTCTTTAACTATTTCCTGATTATCTGTGAGATATTGCTTCTTTATTAAATTATCGGCAGGTAAATATGCAAATGTGAGGTGACAAAATTCCACGATACTGAGCAAATAATATTGTAGGTAAATTTCAGGAAAATCTTGTAGGTTTTTTAATTCTTCCCATATTTTTTTTGTAAGATTATCATGCTCCAGAGCCAATTCCTTAAAATCCGTATTTTCGTCAAGTCGGATTATTTTCTCACTAATAATTAAATTCAATGCGTTACTTTCAAAAATGACCATTTTTAAAGAGTCTATTAATTTTCCATTTTTTATATTAAGTAATTTAGCCTCCTTAAAATGGTTTTTCGCTGAAAATAATAAAAATTCTTCATTTCCTTTTTCAAATTCAATAATATATTTTAGAAAGTTAATGAATCCCATAGTAGCATTTATTTTTTCGACGTTGTTTAACTCTTTAAATATTATAAGAGCTTTTTGAAAACTTGAGATTGATAATTGATAACTCTTTAACACATCTTCTTCGATTTTTTCGAAATTTGCAGCCATCTGATAAATTTCGCCCAATCTATAATTTGCGTCACCTGATAATTCTTTATATTTTTGCTCAGAACTGATTTTTCTCGCTTCTTCTAAATGATTTATTGCATCTTTCCAGTTATATTTACGTTCGTCTTCTGTTGCTTTGGTAAATAATTCTTTTACTTGCTGTAAAATTTCATCTCGTGACAATTCTGACATTATTTGAAAATCCGCTCTCAGTTATCTTAATTTAAATAAATATTTCTCAAATATAAAAAGATACAATACAACAATTGTCTAGAAAAATGGATATTTCAACTCAAGGAAATCTAAGAAGTAATAAACTTTTATAGTAAAACTCTTAAAACTAAGGATTGAAATTTAAATTGAAAAAGTGTATTTATTCTATCATTTTCTTTCTAGATGAGTAAATATCTTCTCAAACACTGTTATAATAAAATAAAAGAATATTTGGTTGGGATAATAATGAAAAAAATCGCGAAAATTAGTTCAAGTATAGTAATTCTTGCTCTTTTATTAGGTCTCTTTGTTAACCTTCCTAATTGGAATCAATCCAATATAATTACTCTACCATTTCCTAATTCAGAAAGTCAACTCACTGTTAAATATGATATATGGTCAGATGGTGCTATATGGCATATAAGTGGAGACACAGACCTTGCAGCTGCTTCCACTGATCCTACCTATGGGGGCGGTGGATATGGTAATTCTACCCACCCTTATATAATTGAGAATGTTACTTATAATGTATATACACAGAATGCACATGGAATCACGATTCGCGATACTTCCAAGCATTTCATTCTAAGGAATTGCTACATGTATGCCCCAAAAAGATGGAATGATGGACCTAACCCGTACGGGGGATTCTTGTTCTTAAACGTGACAAATGGACTTGTTAACAGTTGCAAAGTCACCGGTTATCCCTTATTCACTGCTACGCATCCTACGTTGTTTGCATTTTGGGCTGAACAGTGTTTCAATTTAACATTTGATAACTGTGAGGTGAGTAACATCGATTATCTCAGCCGATTTTGTCCGGTTTACCTAGGATTTGCCATTTACACTGGTAATAATAATATCACGATAAAAAACTGTGATATACAATGCTCACAAGGGATGGAGCTTTATTGTTCCTCAAATCTTACCATTCAAGGTAATAATATTGGCGGACCCTCAGGTCTTCCCATAGAACAGGACATGGCAGAGATAAAAAACGGGATTATTGTAACAAAAACTAATAATAGCCTCATAGAAGATAATGATTTTGATTATTTTGGTAATACTAATGATTATACATGTGGTATTAGTCTTGGTACTACAGAAAATAATATAATTGTAAATAATTACATTCCCCAACCCTATGAGGGTAGACAAATTATAGAATACACGAGTGGTGTTGATAACTCATTTATAAAATTAGAATCACCTACAGATAATACGGATTATGTGGGGCCCGAAGCACCCTCACCGGGTTATTACACCAATTCGGAAGGTTTTGAAAGACTTGGGGATATGACCTATCCATGGGGTGAACCATATACATCTGAATCAATTTGGAAGCATTATATAGGAGCAAATTCCACTTTAGCGATTATCCCAAACAAAACGGATGCAGGGGGAAATGACCATAAAAAGGTACTAGAATGCTACAATTGGGAGGGAATCTCATACTATGTTGACAAGCGGCTAGACAATCCGCTATCAATACCTCTCTCGGGAACCTATGAATTTTGGTTTGCAAAAGAGGATTCGGGATCTGGAACCGTCGCATTTCAGTTTTATCATGAGATTCCTGAAGTTACATTAGAAAATACATCTGAGATTATGTTAGAAGGTGGTTTGTTTAAGTATCGGGATAATGTTACACTGGTCAATACAGGCATCCCAGTAGCGGAAGACAAGTGGTATAGGCTTTCGATCGATTTTTGTGCTGATAGTAGTTCATATGAAGGCCTACCCTCAAATCACTGTCAGTTTCGTATTCATGATTCAGATGGACATAGATTATTATACCGCTCTCCAGCTATCGAATTTTTGAATGAATCTATCGATCATTTTAGGGTTACAACTCAAACCAGTGGGAGTTCAAATCTCACAGTATTTATTGATGCGCCAGGATTTTCATGGGATCCAAGTTATGAAGTAGGTGATAATGCGGATGAAGGAATACTCCTTAATTTTACCTATCAACAAGATGGAGTCTGGGATTATTCTTTAGCATATTCAGTTGATGGTCAACCAGAGATAAGTGATCCTATTCATTTTGAATGGTTAGCTGCTGGCAAAAAAGTCATCCCGTTACCAGATTCAGATGGTACGCATTCCATTCAATTAAAATGTAATGCTACAGTCTATTATACTATGTTTAATTATGCTCCTTCTACTTATCTCTCGAAAACAAAATCATTTACGATTAGTTATTATAACACCTATTTGGATATTATCGAGCACACGGAAAATGGCGAAGTATTTCCTCCGGGATTGCTCGGTCTGACAACTGCTGAAGATTTAATGGTTAATATGACCTATAAAACCCGGCTCGGGACCGCCCCAGACACGATGGATACGTGGACGAATGTCTCTTGGTACTATAAAATTAATAACAACCCTTGGAATGGACCTTACAACCTGGGCTATTGGTACGGGCTCAAAAATGTGAGTTTTGTCATAAGTAACACTTCGTATAACGCCTTTGACCATATTTATTACTATTTAGCATTCGAACAGTATGATAATGACAGTAAATATCTCGATAGCTATTATTGGACTGGAGATTCTCATCAGCAAGGAGCCTTTCAATATGATGAATGGGAAGCCCAGTCAACCGCGTTTCATAAGAAGGTCGCACCCATTGCTTATGATTTGTCGTTGAATTATAGCGTGTTTTTCCATTCCCAAGTAGAAACTACTCTCCCCCACGTGGGAGGGTATAATGATACAGCATATCCAATGTTGGGTATTACAAATGGAGAAATTCAGGTCGATTTTCATAATCTCACAAGCACCCTGACCAATTATAGCGTTGTGTGTTTAAATAACCAAACTAATTTGAATCATACAATGGATCAAGCCTCGAGCAACATTTCTACCACTGTTTCACCCATATTTAATTATGACCAGGGAATTAAAAGCCCATTTATATTACCTTTAACCTTACCGTTGACAGTGAATGATAATTATACCTTTCCAGTGATGTGGTTTGATGGGCTTGATTCTGACCGCAATTTGACCTTTACTGGAGATCTTCTCAATTTAACATATCGCGGTGAAGAGGAATTTTGGCCGTATTCCTGGCGTACAGCATTGAAATTCAGCTCGGATGATAATAAACACATCATTCGTTACGACAAATTCACAAAAATAATGATTTATTATGAATCACTCAACGATACAATCCCTAATGCGACTCAAAAAATGGTCTTTGCCCTTGTAGAAAACAATGCTGATTATCCAAGTAACTTGTATATAGAGACTCGTGCCGAGGTCGTCTATGAGGATATATATATCATTCCTGACCACCTTCTGGCAATTGTATACGATCCACCAGGAGATCATAGTTATGGTCAATTCAAATCAGGAACAACAACTACAGTAGGTTTTCAAGTCGATACTGAAGTTGTAGTGGAAGAAGAGTTTCAATTCGATTTAAATATTCTTGGATTTGAGGTTTCGGATTATATCCAAGATGAAATTGGATGTGAAGATTATCATAACGTAGAAGTGGATGGCAAAACATACGAAACAGTCGCAGAAATTACATTTCAGAAAACTTTAACCTCTTCAACTTTTTCTGACAATGCATCATTCATTGGTCATGGGGGCGGAGATCTCTATTATGGTTCCGGGCTCCTTGTACATTATTATGTAATGCAATACTTTGATTATATCGTAATTGGCAATGAATCTCAAATGACTGTGGAAGAATCTAAAGATCCTCCAAATCAACAATTAGATGATATTTTAGTTTGGAATGGAACTTTCTGGGTGGATTATTTACTGAATTTAAATTCTACCTTCAGCGTACTTGGTGCATATCTCGATGATTATAATCATCAAATTGGAAATGATAACTATAGCTTATCAACACTTTTAGCTGATAATATTTTTGTAGATAATGAACTTCTTGGAGATGAGCTTGATCATGTGGAGATACTTCCAGAATCACCAGTCTTTTGGACCCCAGGTACTTATACTGAATATTTATCATCCATGACAGAAACTACTTCTGAGGTTAGATATTCTGTAAGAACAGAAATTCCTGAATCAAAGGCGTTCGAATATGGTAATAGTTTATCTGGCGGGCCTGGGGGGACATGTGTGGGTATACTTGGCTGGGGTGTAAATTTTGATATGACAACAACAATAACCACTACCACATTAGATACTACAGCAACCGAAACAAATGAAGAGATTCTCTGCCATCTTGAGGATGACGATGGGATGCCTATAGGGCTCCATGATCAATTTCTTATTGACATATATAAAGATAGACGATTTAATACATTTGGATTCATTATTCATGAAAATCAATCTTATTCTTCTTCTCCATTCGAGAATTTTAGTCGCGACCGCCGACCACCTCTGAACTGTTTGATGTCCCAGCTTATCTCCAAGGGAATGTAACCTTACATTGTGCTGCTGTAGATGATGAAACTGGTGTCGATTACGTGAAATTCTACTATGATGATGATCCAGTTTTTGGTGCTGATTCTCAACTAATTCCAACCGAAACCATGCCCAACGTGTATGGTACTGTCTATAATGCAACGACGATCGATGTGTATGATTTACCGTGGAATACAAGCGCTTTCCATGGAACATATTACCTATTTGCTGTAACATACGACAGTGCTGACCCTCTAGCAAACTATCTTGTTTCGTCAGTATATACAGTTGAGATTGATAACGTTCTTCCGACAGTCTGTCAGGCACGCGTATACGGACCATATACTGGTGCAATTTCTCTCTATGCCAATGTTTGGGACGCAGATTCTGGGATAGATTATGTGGAATATTGGGATGGAGACCCCACAAATCCCAATAGTACGTTACTTGGGATGAGTTTCGATGCTAGTAGTTCCTATAGCTTTGCCTGGGCGACCGACCCTAGCGGATTGGATGATGGTCTACATTATATTTACGCCCGTGCCTATGATGAAGCTGGAAACTACCTCGATTCAACATCATTCGAGATAAATGTGTATTCCCATGCCCCGTCGGAGCCCATCGATCCGTTATATTTGATTGGAGGTTTGATGGCAGGTACGATGGGAGATATGACAAAAGATTTGATTATATTTACATTAATAGGTGCTTTAGTTGTCTTTGCAAGCGTTATGACAGTGATGGTATGGAAATCGCGTAAACCCTCAACCTTACCTTCCAAATCGAAAGCTGAACTATCTACCAAACAACCACTTGATATTTTAAAAACAAGATTGGCGATGGGTGAAATTACGCAAGATGAATACATCCAAAATAAGAAATTGATAGAAGAATCGGATACTTCAGTTGACCAGACATCTACTACTAAAAAAGCTCCACCAGATCCAAATAAAAGTATCAAAAAATCAGCTAAAAAAGCCCGCAAACGCTGAAGGTAATTGGAGACATTTTTTAATTTATTCTTAATCACTTTTTTTATTTATTTTTAAAATTTTTGATTTCTACTTGAAATTTACACAGGAACAAAAATATTCCTCCGTATGAGCTAGGATTCTCTAAAAATCGACAATTGATAACTTTTTAATATTGAGATATGAGATAAAAATCTAGATTAGTAAATTCTAATGGTCTGATTAAAATGTCTGAAGAAAAAGTCGATTTGAAAAAAAGAAGCAACAGAATATTTGAAGTTATCAAGCAAACACCATTTTATTATGTCCCTTTAGGGGTCATAAAAGGTTTGGGTTTGGAAGAGAAAGAAATTAATAAAAAACCTTTTATTGGAGTCGTTAATACGTGGAATGAAATAAATCCTGGTCATAAACATTTAAATTCTTTAGTCGAAGCTGTAAAATATGGAATCATCGAATCTGGTGGAATACCATTTGAATTTTGCACTGTGGCACCATGTGATGGATGGAGTGAAGGAAATCCAGGAATGCGCTTCATTTTACCCCACCGTGAAATAATAGTGGATTCAATTGAAGCAATGATTGAAGCACATTCTCTTGATGCTATGGTTACTGTCTCCAGTTGTGATAAAATCAATCCTGCTATGTTGATGGTTGCTGCAAGATTAGATATTCCAACAATTTGCGTTCCTGGAGGTCCTGGCATACGAGAAATATTTTTTGAACCTGATTATCGAGGCACTGAAATTCGATACTATGAAGAAATGGAATATAAGATCAAATGTATTACATGTGCTTCATATGGAGCATGTGATTTAATGGGAACCGCTAATACTACACAATGCATTATGGAAGCATTTGGGATGACTTTACCAAATGCCGCTACAAGTCCTGCATTTTCACGAGCAAAGATTGTTATGGCAAAAGAATCTGGAAAAAGAATTATGACTCTACTTAAAGAAGGAATAACTCCTTCTCAAATTATGACTAGAGAATCACTAGAGAATGCCATCATGGTTAATCTGGCTATTGGCGGCTCGACAAACTCGGCATTACACCTCCCTGCAATTGCTGATGAAATGGGTATTGAATTTGATTTAGATTTATTTAATGAATATAGTAAAAAAATACCATCAATTGCAAATATATCTCCGGCAGGACAGTATGGTGTCACTGATTTATATAAAGCAGGAGGAATACCTGCAGTTATGAGTCGTCTCAAAGATTTTATTCATTTAGATTGCCTCACTGTTTCTGGTAAATTAATTAAAAAAATCATTCGAAAGGTTAAAGTGTTAAATGATGAAGTAATAAGACCCTTATCTAATCCTGTTTTTCCAGAAGGAGGAACCGTTATTTTAAAAGGTAATTTAGCACCAAAGGGTGCAGTGATAAAACAATCTGCAATTGAACATAAAGAAATGTTACAATTCGAAGGCCCTGCAGTATGTTTTAATTCTGAAGTTGATGCAATAAATGCTTTAGTAAAAAAAGAAATTCAGAATGGTACTGTTGTTGTGATTCGTTATGAAGGTCCAAAAGGTGGTCCTGGATTCCCAGAAATGTTAGCATTTACTGCTACACTTAGTGTTTTAAGGGATATGGATAGAGTTGCTATAATAACCGATGGACGTTTCTCGGGTGGAACACAAGGCCCTGCAATAGGTCATGTCTGCCCCGAAGCGTATGTAGGAGGTCCAATTGCAGTTGTTCAAAATGGGGATTTGATTAAAATAGATATACCCAATAGGACCCTCAATGTTGAGATTACAGATGATGAAATTCAAGAACGATTAAAAAAATGGAAACCCTTTGAAAAAGATATTAAAAGCAAACTTTTACTAAAATATAGAGCTTTAGTAACTTCAGCTGCAAAAGGTGCTATATTAAAATATGACTGATAATTTTTAACGGGAGGAATAAGCATTAACGAATATGATGTAATTATCATAGGTTCTGGATTAGGTGGTCTATCTTGTGCAGCAATTCTTGCAAAAAATGGATACAAAGTTGCAGTATTTGAAAGACATCATACACCTGGTGGATATTGCACTAATTTTAAAAGAAAAGAATTTGAATTTGATGCATCAATTCACCAAATAGCTGGTTGCGAACGAGGAGGGCTTCTTCATAATGTTCTCGTGGAAGCGGGTGCAGAAGACTATGTGGAATTTATTAAATTAGATCCTGCTTTCAAAATAATCTCAAATAATTATGAATTTGTAGTTCCTCAAGAAAAAGAAGAATATATTAAACGATTATGTGAGAAATTTCCCGAAGAAGCAAAAGGAATTAGAAAATATTTTGCTCTCAATAAAAAATTCTTTGATTTTGCGAAGAAATGGTACGAGATATATGGTCTCAAAAAAGCATTATATGCATTAAGACATATGGGTACCGCATTATCTACTTTATTTCATTTAAAAAATACACTTCAAGATATTTTAGATAAATATATTAAAAACCCAGATTTAAAAGAGATACTATCTCAGTTATGGGGGTTTTTAGGACTTCCACCAAGTGAACTTTCCTATGTTTACTACACTATTGGTATTTCCGCTTATATGGAAGAGGGGACTTTTTATCCACGAGGTGGATCACAGAAAATATCAGATGCATTTGTAAAAGCAATGAAAGAAAATGGAGGAGAACTTTTTCTAAAAAGCGAAGTAGAAGAAATTTTAATTGAAAAAAAAACCGTTAAAGGTATAAAATTAACAAATGGCGAAATTTATAAAGCCCCAGTCGTAGTCAGTAATGCAGACGGTGTTGTAACGTTTAATAAATTAATAAAAAGAAAATATCTTCCTAAAAAATATTTAAAAAGAATTAATAATATGGTTCCATCAATATCCGCTATCAGTGCTTACCTAGGGCTTGATATTGATTTGAAAAATTTCGGTATTAAAGATTTTGATATAATGGTGAATAAAAATCTAAATCCGGAAAATTATTATAATGAAATAATGGATGGGGTAAAATCAAAATCGTTTGTAGTGTCAGTTTATAGTAATGTTGATGAAAGTTTTGCACCTCCTGGTAAAAGTGTAGTAACAGTTTTAAACCTTGCATCATGGGGGGATAAAAAAGAAAATCGCTGGAAACTAGAAACAGATGGGACTAGAGGTGAAATCTATAAAAAAAATAAGGCAGACTGGTTAGAATGGCTAGTGTCCAGAGCTGAAACTCTTATTCCCGAACTTAGGAACCATATTGAAGTCGCTGAGGTTGCCACTCCAGTCACCTATCATAGATATACACTGAATCAAGGTGGTGCATTAGTTGGTTGGGCGTCTAGTAGGGAGCAGAGTATCTTTAACCGTTTGCCTCAAAAAACACCCATTAAAGGGCTCTATCTTGCTAGTGCATGGGCGTTCCCTGGCGGTGGGGTGAATGGCGTTACATTGGGTGGGAAATGGCTTGCTAGAAAAATTCGTAAAAAATATAAAATTAAGGAAAAAATCAATTAGAATATGATTAAAGGAAAATAAAACAGGTAAAGATTAAATAATGATCAATAAAGATTTTCTCAAAGCATTCGATGACGGAAAGGTGTATAAAGGGGGAGTAGCTTATGCAATAATCCGCTGTTATAAAGCTGGAGAATTGAATATAAGTTCGAAAAAGATAGTTGCCTGTGATCCATTTAGCTCTCTTGAATCAAAACCATTAGATGAAAATATCAAACCTGGAGAATATCCAGTAATTTTAAGTGTAATTCATTATGATGTTGCTGCTGATGTGGCATTTGCCATGATTAAATTTAGAGGTGGAACCCCCACTAAATGGGTAAATGCTTTGGGATATAATAAACAAGGTAAAGAACTTGCAATCCCAGTGGATTCTGCCCATGCTTGTTTTATAGATGCCACTAATGCTGAAAAACTTCATGATTCTTTATATGCAAAAGGATGGGATCAAAAAGCTTATGATAAATTTCAACAACGAATAGAAGACTCAATGAAAAATAATAATTACCTTTATGCAAATATTACAATATCTGAGGAAAACATGGATGAAAATATAATTGCTTTCCCATCTGGCTATGGGGATGGAGGCTATCCTTGTTATTGGGGTTATGATGAGGATGGTCTAAACTGTCTTTTAATAGATTTTTTAGTTTTTGATCCTGAAAAATATACTCCTTGGCCTGATAAAAAAGAAATTCCACCAATCCCTGATTATGGTGAATCATTTTTTAATTGGTTAGTAAAAATAGGTCAGATTTTTAAAGAGCAAATTATAAATAAACAGCCCTTAGAAAAAAAACTAGTTGAATACATAAATGGATTAGTAAATTTTGAAATTCCAGATGAAATTTTGACTTACTATAAATTTTGCACGCCATGGGAAAAAATTGAGGATCCAAAGAGTGAATGGCAAAAAATTTTCAAACATATAAAAGAAAAACATAATTTTGAATCAGTTCCAATATTCATTTTTGATTCAGAAAGCTATATCGTTGCAAAATTAATAAATACAAACAGTTTTGAAGTCTGGAATATGTATAAAGATGGTTTTTACTTACGTGCCTTCGACATTCGCACATTTTTTATAAATTTTGTTCTTACCGTTTACTTATAATCTGTTGAATAAAATGAGTCTTAATGAACCTAAATATAATTTGGATAATTTTTTGGCAAATATCCGTGATTGGATTAAACAATTTGAAATAAATGAAAAACCGGGATATTTTTTTTATAAACCCGTAGATCAAAATAAGTCTAAAACAAAACCTCTAAGTTTATATGGAACAACAGATATGGTTTTTACCCTCTATATAACAAATGAATTAGATAATTATTTTGAGGGTTTTACAAATGAAAAACGAGAATCTTGGATTGAAGCTATTCAAAGTTTTCAAAAACCTAAAACTGGATGGTTTACACAGGGTTCATGGAATTATTATACTCTTCATTTCAAAGAACATAGTACTGCATATGCAGCAGTTGCTTTAAAATTATTGGATGCAAAACCAAAATATTCCTTAAAAATCTCTGAAACACTAAAATCAAAACAAGCAGTTGAAAAATGGTTAGAAAAAATGCATTGGGGGCTATTATTTTGGCCAGGATCCCATAGAGGAGGTGGAGTTCCCGCATATTTCTTGACCACTGGGGAAATACCACATAAGGATTTTTTTAACTGGTATTTTGATTGGCTAGATAAAGAAGCAGATCCTGAAGTAGGTTTTTGGCGAAGAGGGCGGATCCATAAAATTAAGAAGGATAGATTAACAAAACACGAATTAGGTGGCTCAATTCATTTTTATTGGATATATGAATTTATGAAACGTCCAATTCCTTATCCGAAAAAAGTCATAGATTCAACACTGAAGTTGCAAAACGAATTTGGATTATGGGACAAGAAATTGGGTTATTGTATAGATTTGGATGCAGTATTTAGCTTAAATAGATGCTGTCAGCAAGCTGATGGCTATAGAAAAGATGAAATTGATAAAGCTATTATTAAATTTTTAGATTATACAATTCCAAAATTAAATGATAGAGATTTTTTATTCACTAATTATGAAGATTCTCATAGGATTACAGGATATTTAGAAACAATAGCCGAAATCCAAAAATTTTATCCTAATCTAATTAAAACTCCTAAACCATGGATTGAAAGTTTAGATATAGCTCCATGGGTTTAGAAGTGAAAATTTTGACCTCGAATTTTCAAAAATAATAAAGAAAAAGTAAAATGGATTTAGGATTTATCTATACCCAATAATTTTTGTTCTAGAACGTCAGCAAATATTGCTACTTCTTGGATCATTGCACCCAATTCTTTATCAGTACATGAAGGAGCCAGAGTTCGTGAAACTATATACATTTTCTCTCCCTTTTGGTCGATTTGAGTTTTCGCTAAAATAAGATGTTGATTCAACATGAGTAAAGCCATTAAAGTTTCTAAACCCTTCTGAACATCAGATTTATCAAGATCACCTATAACGCTAACTACTTCGACAATCTGTCCTTGTTGTTCATGAGAACTTATCTTAGCGATGCATCTTTGTTTACGGTCTTTAATTTCTACTTCGAATGCTACAACTTCGCCATAGTCTGTTTTAGCAATTTGATTTTTAAAGCCCAATTCATCTATTACTTTTTTAATATCATCATTTGTTTTCATAAATAATGATTTTTATATACTTGTATAAAAAGATAATTACTTTCAATCTAGAAACTCTATTTTTATGAAAATACTAAATATTTTTCAATTCTTTAGTAGCTTTTTATTTCAGACTAGATTAAAATAGTTTTAAACTTCCAAGGATCTATTTCAATTTGACTTTCTTTCATAGATTTTATTTCTTTATAGTTTAAATCAATTTCTTTTAATTTATTCTTAATTAATGGTCCAACTAATCTAATTTGATATTTGTTATTCGTTGGGTTAAATATTCTTATGTAAGAATTATTATTTCTTCTCCATAAATTAATTATTGAAACTGAAGGTTGTATTGAAAGAAAAGATTGACTTTTTTGGTTGAATTCAAAATTATTATTAAGCTCAACTCCAATTAACCCAAATTGAAATGCATTTATATAATTGGAGATAGAATTTGTATCATCTTCATTAGTAATTACTATGGCAAATTCGAACTTTCCTTTACTATTAATTGAATTCCGGAAATTGAAATTATCTCTATTAATCATAAATTTTTGACTATTCTTTTGCATATATAATATCCCAATTCCTTCCCCTTTCAACCAGAGAAAATCCAAAGTTTGTATATTTGATCTTTTTGTCTCTTCAATACCAAATGGATAATTAATTAAAGATTTTTGAATCTTAACAGCAGGATAACAAATTATCTCCCTTAATAAATTGGAATCTAAAGAGAATTCAAGTCTATTTATATCATTATATTGGCAAATTTTGATTTTAAATTTTTGCTCCTTAATTCTACCTATTATAATATTCACTTCTTCAATAGTAGACTTGTAATAGTGCTCAATGGATAGATTATAATCAGATTTAGATTTAAATCTTAGTTCACAAACCTTTTTATCACGAAATTTAATTTCTATAGTCTTCTTATTCTCCAGAATTCTTATTTTATATAAAAAATTGTTAGTTTTTGTAGTTTTAGAATCCTTTTTAATCAGTGAATAGACTTTATATCCAAGAGAAGGAATTTCTGGAATGAATTTTAATTTCGAATCTTGATATTGAAAATCTATTTCTTTATCACTTTCCAAAGTTATTTCAGAAGGATGATCGAGTTTTAATTGAATTGAAAAAATATCTCTTCTAGTAAATGGAGAAGGATTAAATATTATTATATTTTTTAAGATGTTATTAGAAATTTTCGGTTTTTCTTCTAAATTCTCGGACAATTTATAAATACTTTTTTGTATAAAACCTTCACACTTATTTATTATTTCATTTTGTATTTTTAAACTTAAATCTGAAATTGAAATTTTGTTATTATTTAATTCTAACTTATTAAATTCATACTTATTATATTCTTCAGAACTCAATTGTTGAGCCATATAATCTCCTGTTCTTATAAAAGGAACAGCGTAATTATCATGAGCTTGAGTAAACAGAAATTTCTTCCATATTTCATCGAAAAATAAATCCTCTGATTTGATATTAAATAAATTTAAAATACAATTTAGAATTTCAGCCGAAATAATAGAAGATTCACATTTTTTATTATTGAGAAATAAATCGCTGGGAACAAAGATGTAATCTCCTAAGGAGAATTGATCACGGCTAAACTTGAATTCACCATCTTTATTAATTTTTTCAAGTAATTCAGAACATAATACAAACTCTCCAAAGATATTAGAGTACTTAGAAATTCTCCAGACTTCTTCTTGATAAGCTTGTGGCATAATAAAATCTTCAATGGACGAGTAAACAATATATTTCATAAAAGGACGTGCAACAGCTTGAAATAATAAATTAGAAATCTCTCTGAAAAATGTCCCATGCCAATATTCCCCATTAAAAACACTAGTCTGATCAGTAATTGCATCAATTTTAGTACCATCTAAACCAATCCAGTCTATATACCCTGAATTTGTAGTCGGAGTCTGTCCTAATAAGCGAGTTCTAAGAGAACTAAACTGAATATCAAAACCTTTGAGAATTTGAGGAATTTGTGGATGAAGTGCACTCTCTGAACAGTAATAATTGTTACATTTAATTCCTAATTCTTTTAATACTTTTAAACCATATTCAAATTGTTTAATATTTGATTCAGCACTGATAATTAAATTATAAGGTTGAGTGTAAGACGGATTTATTATTTCGAGTCTACCAAGTTTTATTAATTCTAAAAATTTTGAGATTTTCTCTGGAAATCTTTTTTTTAACCATTCTAGACAAGAAATGGCAATTTCTAAATTATACGGCATTTTGGTTTCAATTGCCAGATTCATTTTTTCTAATAAACGATCTATGGCATAATTAGGTGAATCAAATTCGCAAAATCCCATATCGTCAATAATAACGCCACCATGCCCCCCTACGATAAAAAATATCTTTGGATGAAATTCTCGTCTTACAATAAATCTAATTTTTTTAAGAATATCATAAAAAGACTGTTCCTTTGATTTTTTATCTAAATTTTTTAATGTTTTTAGTTGATTTATCTTTTCTCTTATCCTATCATAATTGATTTTATATTTTTTTATGGGATTTTTATCAGTAAATTTCTTAAGTAATTCAAGTATCTTAACTAAAGCTATTAGATCTTGTTCCATATTATTTTCCGCCGTTAATTTCATTAGAATTTATTTAATAATTTTTATAATTATATCTATCACATTGTATTTCAAGATGATAGATACAAAATTAAGCAAAAAGACAAAGAAGAAGATTTTAGGTTTTCAAAGGGATGAAATTTCGGAACATCATATTTATAAAAAACTAGCTGCAAGAACTAAAGACCTTAAAAACAAAGAAATTTTAAAAAAAATTTCAAATGAGGAGAGAGAGCATTATCAAACTTGGAAAACCTATACAAATATGGATGTAAAACCTAGTAGATTCAAAATATGGAAGTTTTACTTAATCTCAATAATATTTGGGATAACATTTGGAATAAAATTAATGGAAGGGGGAGAAGAAGGAGCACAAAAATCATATGGAGAAATTCTCAAATTAATACCAGAAAGACCAGAAATTGAGCGGGTTATAAGGGAAGAGCAAGAACATGAAAGCCAGTTAATAGAATTAATTGATGAAGAAAGGCTCAAATATGTTAGTTCTATGGTTTTAGGCCTAAATGACGCACTTGTAGAACTAACCGGAGCACTTGCAGGTTTTACTCTTACATTTCAGAATAATCTTGTAGTTGCAATAGCGGGATTAGTAATGGGAATAGCTGCCGCTCTTTCAATGGCAGCTTCAGAGTATCTATCAACAAAATCGGAAGAAAGTGAGAAAAGTCCAGCTAAGGCATCCCTATATACTGGATTTGCATATATCCTTGTAGTTTTCCTACTCACTATTCCTTATTTCTTTATTATGGATGTTTATATCTGCTTAGTGCTAACTGTTAGTAGTGCAATTCTCGTAATCTTAATATTTACTTATTACATTTCTGTTGCAAAAGATTTAGATTTTAAAAGAAGATTTCTGGAAATGGCTCTAATTAGTCTTGGAATTGCTGTAATCTCATATTTAGTAGGGTTTATATTAAGAATTTTCTTCCATATTGAAGTTTAATAATTCAAAAAATTCAAAAGCTTAAACTTTTTTTACTAAAATTCTTTAATCTGTATATTAATAAAAATAAAGTTAAAATAAATTAATTAACGCTTAACAAATCTAGGACCGAAATTAAAAGATGTTAAAAGCAAATACAAAAAAAAATGCAATAAATCAATTGGAATTTTCTCCTGAAGAGGATAAATTCAAAGTCTATCGTGAAAAAGGAGTAAATAATTGGATAATTGCCCACATTTTGAAAGGATCTAATAAATTAATTCTGATTTTAATGATTATTTTAATTATTGGGAGATCTTTACTTACTTCTGGTAATGTTGTAATAACTGGTGCCGCAATTTCCGAATTTATAAGCGGAAACACAGCAAATCTTGGATATTATGTATTAGTTATTTTATTATTGGGTATTGCAACTGCTGTAACACAGATATTAAATATTTATTTTCGTGAAGTTTTAGCACAAAGGATGGAAAGAGATACCCGAAGGGAGTTTTATACAAGTTTATTAGGTAAATCTCAAAGTTTTCATGATCTCCAAAGAATTGGCGATATTATGGCTAGAACTACTAATGATGTAAGAATGTTAAATTTTCTAATAAGCCCTGCTGTATCTTTAATTATAGTAGCTGCTACAACTCTCGTAACCCCCATTATTTACATTATATTATATTATCCAATTGAATTAATTCTTACCCCAATCATATTTAATGTTTTATTTATAATCACATTACGTGCTTATAGCAATAGACTAGCCCCTGTCACTGGAACATTACGAATGGAATTTGGATTAATGAATGCAAATTTAACAGAAAGCCTCGAAGGCATAGAAGTTGTAAAAGGTAGTACTCAAGAACAATTTGAGTTGAAAAAATACCTCTTGAATGCAAAAAAATATCGTGATGCATTTATTGAGCAGGGTTACATTCAAGCTAAATATCTACCTATACTATTTTTAGCTTTGGCAATGTCTGCCGGTTTTACACACTCAATAATTTTATTTTTGAATGGAGAAATTAATATTGGTCAAATTATTTCATATTCAGGGTTACTAACACAGTTAAGTTTTCCCACATATATCTCAATTTGGGTTTTTATTATCGTTAAATTAGCGAAGGCAGGAGCGGAACGTTTAATTGAATTAATGAATCAAGAAACAGAAATTATGGAACCTATTGAAGGAATTACAAAGAAGATTAATGGAAATATAGAATTTAAAAATGTATCATTCAAATATCCAAATACTGAAAAATTAGTTTTAAAAAATATTTCGTTCGAACTTAAATCAGGGCAAACGGTGGCTATTGTTGGAACAACAGGATCTGGGAAAAGTACTCTTACAAAATTATTATCTCGTTTATATGATGTTTCCGAAGGTAAAATTTTAATAGATGACATAGACATCCGTGATTACACTCTAAAATCTTTAAGAACACAAATTTCATATATTGAGCAAGATATTTTTTTATTTTCTACATCTGTACTTGAAAATATTTCATTTGGTAGAGCAGGTTCAATGGAAGAGGTTGTTCAAGTTTCTAAACAAGCACAAGCTCATGAATTCGTTACTGCTTTACCAAATAGTTATGAATCTGAAGTAGGAGAAAGAGGTGTACAATTAAGCGGGGGAGAGAAACAAAGAATTGCTATTGCGCGTTCCTTTCTTACAGATACTCCATTATTAGTTCTTGATGATTCTACATCTGCAATTGATTCCGATACTGAAGATAAAATTCAACGTGCTATTAATATAGTAAGACGTGGTCGAACCACTTTTTTAGTTACTCATCGTTTAAGTCAGATCCGGTGGGCTGATTTAATCCTTGTCTTAAAATCAGGTCGATTAGTTGCCAAAGGTACACACGAAGAATTGATGGAGATTTCTCCAGAATACAAAAAGATTTTTGTTAAAAAATTTGATTTGCAAGTTACTACTCAATGTGAGGAGGAGGGAGTGTAAATGGCATTTTTTGGTCTTGAAGCTGAAGAATATGATCGTAAATATAAAGATATAGAGTTATCTAAAAGGATATTAAATTATTTCACTCCTTATAATCGAAAGTTAGTTATCGTCATTATATTCCTAACAGCATCATCCGTCTCAAGCGCTATGGGTCCTATCTTAGCCAGAACATTAGTAAATAATCTCGAAACAACTCGTGATATTTCCTATTTAATTTTGGTAGTTCTAATAATTTTTATTTTAAATATCATTGCATTTATCTTCAATTATTTTCGACAAATAAATTCGGCTGCTGTTATAGGAAATGTTGTTTTTGATTTGAGAAAAGATGCTGTCACAGCAATCTTAGAAAGAGATCTTTCATTTTTTGACAAAAATCCAATTGGAAAAGTTGTTAGTAGAATAAATACTGATAGCAGAGATTTTGGGGAAGCAATAAACCTTTTTATGCAATTTATTTCATCCCTCTTGATAATGGTTATTATCATTTCATTTATGATTACGATAGATCTGATATTATTTATAATATTAGTATCTATAATTCCTTGTTTTTTCATTATAGCACTTACTTTCAGGAAAGCGGCAAGAAAAGCAACACTATTAGGTCAAAGAGCTCTTGCAAGAGTAAATAGTTTTGTTCAAGAGAGTTTTGCTGGAATTCAAGTAGCAAAGACATTTAGACAGGAGGCAAAACTTTACGAAAAATTTAACGAAATAAATAATCAAAGTTACAAAGTTAATTTAAAAAGAGGAGTAACACTGACATCTATTTTCCCTACATTAAATATAGTTCAAGGTATTATTTTACCACTAATAATTTATTTTGGTGCTATTGCTTTAAGATTTGGTAATATTGGAAGCATCCTCGGACTAGGTCTTGGCGCTGGTGATTTCTATTTATTTATTCAAAGTCTTTGGCAACTCTTTTTTCCATTGTTAACAATTGCTAATTTTTGGCCACAATTTCAGGCTGGGTTATCTGCAGCTGAAAGGATTTTCTCTATTATTGACACACCCCCAGAAGTTATTCAAACAGGGAACAAACAACCTGAACAATTAGGAGAAATTGAATTTAAGAATCTAACATTTATGTATGATGAAAATAAAAATGTTTTTGATAATTTCTCTCTAAAAGTTCGTCCAGGGGAATCAATTGCAATAGTGGGTCATACTGGAGCTGGAAAATCGACGATGGCAAAACTTTTAACTAGATTCTATGAATTTCAAGAAGGAGATATTCTAATAGATAGTGTAAGTATTCGAGATTTTGACCTTAAAGCATATCGAAAATTAATCGGTTTTATTCCACAAGATCCTTTTCTCTGGGGAGAAACTATCGAAAATAATATTAAATATGGGAAATCTAATGCACGAAACGAAGAGGTGATGTGGGCCCTTGATCAAGCAGGTGGTTCTGACTGGATTAATGATCTGGATAATGGCTTAAAAACGAAAGTTGGTGAAAGAGGAAAGTTATTATCAATGGGACAACGCCAATTAGTAGCCTTCGCTCGAGTATTGCTCGAAAACCCCTCCATCTTCATTCTAGACGAGGCAACCGCATCCGTAGACCCATTTACTGAAACTCGTATTCAAGAAGCTCTCCAAACTATCCTAAAAGAACGCACTTCTATTATCATTGCTCATCGTCTATGGACAGTTCGCCATGTGGACCGAATAATAGTATTAGACCATGGAAAAATTGTTGAAGAAGGAAATCATGATGAGTTAATGAAGAAATGTGGGGTATATGCTAATCTCTATAATACCTATTTTAGACATCAATCACTTGATTACATCGAAAAAGCAAAAAATCTTTAGAAATATTGGGTGTATTTAATTCTAATTATAATTACGGGTTTTTTCTTATAGCTTTTATTATAGAAATTATAAATAATATAACTCCGATTCCAATTCCAAGAATAACACCAAATAAAAAGAATAAAAAAGAAAAATCCGGAATAAACTTAATCAATGTGGATGTTAATGTAAAGGTAAAAGCTAAAATAATGAATAATTTCCAGGAAAATTCAATTGGTGGCTTATAATTTTCTTTTATCAATTGTTCTTTAGATTTTCTAAGATTAAGATAAAATAAAATGAATATAATAGCATATAATATCCAAATTATTATTTGTGAACCAATATCGGGAAGGGCTTCAGGTCTTATTATAATACCAGTAATTAAATATAATATTATTGTAAAAACAAGAAGAATAAAGAATTGCTTTTGATTTGGTAATAATTGATACATGGTAAATTTCACTCCACCAGTTTTCTTTCTCCAAATTAATACTAATATCCCAAGAATTATAGTTAAAGTGAATCCAGATAGTAATGAATGTGCAGGTTTAAACGAATTAATACTTTGGAATCCACCGCACCATAGCGCAAATAATATTAGTATTAAATAGCTTTTTCTCTTTGAACTGAATAAATTTTGAACTTTTTCTGGGGCATAGTTCATTATATCTCTTGATTTAGTAAGCAAATTTTCAGAACATAATAAAGGAATTATAAAAGCAAAAAATGCATGCCACCAAAAAACTAAAAGAAAGAACTCGAAAACAGCTATTCCACCCAATTTAAAAGTGTTAGGTGCCCAATAAGGTTCCCAAAGAACCTTGGTAATATAAGCTTCATACATTCCATATATCATACCAGCTAAAAAAAGTGTATAAATATTCGGTTTTCCATGATTAAACACTATATATGATAAGACTAGTATATGAAGAGTGTATAATGGAAAAGTCACACATAAACTCCATAGATCATAATAAGGTAACATTGTAGCCCCTGAAATAACTTCGGCAAATAGAAACGAAAAATTCCCTAAAATAATCCAAAAAAACAACTTCAATTTTTTAGATGGTTCTAGTTCAATCATGTTTATTTCATAAGTAACATTATCAAATTCATTCTTTGAATTTTTATTATCTACAACATCCAAAATTATCACTATAAAATTAGATAGTTCCTAACATGGAAATCCCACTAATTATTAAAATAATACATATGATGATAATAATAACAATTGAATTAATTAATTCCTCCTTATTTTTCAATTTTTTGACTCCCATTGAATATAAGAGATAATTTAATAATCTAAAACCGTCCCGCAATATTCACATTCACAAGGTGGTTTTTTTCTTAAAGGTGCATGGCATGCAGGACATTTTTTGATTAATATTTTTCTTTTTAGTCTTCTCTTTGATACTGCTTGAGATATATCTCTATATGGTCTTCTCTCGATAGGTTCATATGAACTATATTGCGAACTCCTTCTTTTTTCTTCTTTTGAGTTTTCATAAAAAGCAAATTGAAAAATTATACCTACAATACCAATAAGAATCATAAAAAATCCAATAATTACTGTTGACGAATAAGGTTTAAGAAGTTCATATAATATTGTAGTCATAAGAAGAATATCCTCATTTGAGGATGATGAAAATAATAATAGAAATATCATAATCCTAAAACTGTTTACAGAAAATCTGTTCCTTTGGGAGTAAAAAATGTTTACTCCTCCGATTATTATTGAGACTATACAAATTATAATTAATATAGGTTTAAGAACTGTTTTTTGCCGTTTTGTTAATTTAGAGCTAAGAAATGAATGACTTTTACCAGTTATAATAAGAAAACCAATAATTCCTATAATATTTATTACAATTCCCGCAATAAATATATTATTATTAGGTCTCGATTCGTTATATATTGCTACTAAAACTGCCCAATTCATACTTTGTTCAAATAGTAAATAACCAGATAACAATTCTAATTCGTTACTTGTTTTAATGACAAATATTATTACATTTATTCCACCAATTACTAATAAAACCATTATAATGATTCCGATAAATAAAAGAAATATTTTTTGCCAATCTTTCATTTTTTTCTATTCCTTCTTCATAAAATTATTTTAGAATAATAATAATCTCTTACTTTTTTATCCAACAAGTCTTCCACAATATTCACATTCACAAGGAGGAGAATTCATTAATGGGTTTATTTCATTTAACAATTGATCCACAATATTCGCCTTCACAAAGTAGTTTCTTTCTTAAGGAGGCATGACAAGTATGACATTTTGAAAGGGTTATTTTTTATATATTTTATTATTATCAATTTTTTTTGGCTACCTAATTGAATATCATAAATAATTTAATAATCTAAAACCGTTCCGCAATATTCGCATTCACAAGGTGGTTTTTTTCTTAAAGGCGCATGACATGCAGGACATTTTTTGATTGTTATTTTTCTTTTTGGTCTTCTTTTATATAGTTCTTGAGATATAGCCCTATATGGACTTATCCCAATTGGTTCATATCTTCTGTATCGTGAACTCCTTCTTACTATTTTTCCTGAAGATTTATAAAAACTTAATTGAAAAAATAGAGTTGCCACTCCAATTATAGAAGTCACAATTCCAATAATTTGAGGTGAAGAATAGGGATTAAGTGAGTTAAGCAAAAATAAAATAATTAATCCAAAATCTACATCAAATAATATTATTATTAAACCATAAATATTTAATCTTTGTTTCGCATTTTGCATAATAAAAAATAAGCTTACTCCACCTATCAACATGACTAAACTAATTATTATTAAAATAGGTTTAAGTATTGATTTTTGTCTTTCACTTAATTTAGAATTCAGATGCGAATGACTTTTACCTGTTATAATAAAAAATCCAACAACACCTATACCAATTAATACAATTCCCGTAATAAACATATTGCGATTAGGTCTAGATCCGCTATAAAATCCTACTATAACCGCTAATTCATAATTTTTTTCAAATAAGAAATAACCCGAAAAAAACCCTAATTCGTCTTTCGTTTTAATGACAAATATTATTGCATTTATTCCACCAATTACTAATAAAACCATTATAATGATCCCGATAACTAAAAGAAATATTTTTTGCCAATCTTTCATTTTTTTCTATTCCTTCTTCATAAAATTACTTTAGAATAATAAAGAATTCTTACTTTTTTATCTAACAAGTCTTTCACAATATTAACATTCATTAGGAGGAAAATTCCTTAAGAGTTTTATTTTATTTAACAATTGATCCGCAATATTCGCATTCACAAGGTGGTTTCTTTCTTAGGGGGGCATGACAAGCAGGACATTTTGAGAGGGTTAATTTTTTTTGTGGTCGCCTCCTGATTATTGGACCTGGTCGATATTTCCGATAATCTGTTGCTGGGTAGGCATAAGATGTTGATAAAGCTTGTATTGCTGGATATTTATAAATTATTATTGAGACTACCGAACCTAAAACACCAATAACTGTCATTAGAATTCCAGAAATGAATTCTGGTGAATATGATTGAAATCCCATTCCTATTATTATTAGTATTTCCACTAGAGATTCCAAATTAATATATATTGATGTTATTAACAAAATAGTCAATTTTTTAGTTTTTTGTTGAAAACCTAATATTGTCGCAATTCCAATAATTAATGAAATAATACAAATTATAATTATTATTATTATAAATCCTAAAATTTGTCGATCCTCGAATTTGGAGTGAAAATCTGGACTTTTTCTTATAGTTGAAATGCACGTAGCTGCAATTCCAAATCCCGTCATCACAATTCCAATAATAAATGTTGAGTAATGAGGTTTAAGCCCATCATAAACAGCTCCTAAAAACACCATTTCTTTACTTCCTTCATTAATGATAATTAATGCCATTATAAGAGATGAGGATTCACGGCGGTTTTGAACAGAATTTAATAACATATTAATTCCAGTAATCGCCAAAATGATGCAGATTATAATAAAAATAATCGTGATTATATTCTTTTGATGATCATCCAAATTGGAATATAAATCTGGACCTTTGGTAATTGTTAAAACGAATGTACCTACAATTCCAAGAATGATCATTATCATCCCTGCAATATAAATCGGTAAATGAGGGTTCATTACATTATAAATTAGTCCTAACAAGAAAAAACCTTCCTTGGCATTGGTAAAGAATATTGATGTTACGATAAGAGATTCCATTAATGTCTTTGTTTCGAATGAACTAGTTATTGTTGTAATTCCTATTATTATTAAAAAAACAAAGATGACAAGAGCTAAGATAATAAGAGATACTTCTTTTCTATTCAATATATTTTTTCCTCCTTTCTTATATGAAGATTTTAAATAGGATAATTATCATTCTACTATCCAATTAATCTTCCACAATATTCACATTCACAAGGTGGTGATTTTCTTAAAGGTGCTTTACAAGCTGGACAAAATGTTATCTCAATTTTCTTTCTTTTTCTTACCCTGAATATACTTCTTGGTTTAATATGTTGATAACTTGAATAAACTGGTTTAGAGCGGGTTTTATTAAAAATTATTAATGAAACGAATAATACAATTACACTTATTATAATCATTGCAACTCCAGAAACGAAATTTGAATAATATGGACCTTCTCCAAACATTAAGTACATACTATAAAAAAACATAAAATTAAATACATCATCAAATGTATCACTAAATGGATCAATAAAAATCGGTAAAATAAATGTTAAATTCATTAGTTGCATTCTACCTCTGAAAGCATTTACGACAGTTACTATTCCAATAATTATAAAAATAATACAAATTATTATTATAGCCCCTAAAATTATATTTTTTATTTCATTTTTCAAGTTTTTAAACTCCCAATAACTCCATCACATAGAATCATCATAAAATTAAAAATTTAAATATATTGAATTAGGAATTTATTAATTCATTTTAATGATTTGAATTTATATTAATTTTTCAAATCACTAAATTATTGAATTATAAAATCAAATTACGGAATATATAGAATAAAATAAGAACTTTTTTATATCTATTTTTATTTCAATATTTTTCCAGTTTCCATATACCAAAGATATAGATCTAATTCCCCAAGAGTCAAATTCAATTCTCCTGCCATCTTCTTTAATATTTCTTCGATTTGTAAATATTTTGTTTTGGATAAAGATTTTGGTTTTTCATCAATTAATTTATTCTTAATCAATAAATCAATTATATGGAAATCAATTATAGCGAGATTTTTAAAACCGATATTTCTTAAAAAATGGCTAGCTTCTTTGTAACCTAAACCTTTAATGTTTTTAACTAACCAATTTCTCAATTCATTCTCATTTTCATAGGAATTAATAATTTTTTTTATATTGTCTTTATATTTCCTACTAACATCGATATAATTGGCTCGTTTGTTATAGAAACGATATTTAACCTTTTTTAAACATTTTGCTAGTTCCGCTTCTTGAAGAGTTAGAAAGTCATCACCAATTTCATCTTGCACCCTGATACACATTTCTGCACTACAGTTGGCGGTCATTATGCAAAAACAAAGCTCCTTAAAAATTTCATTAGACTCTTTTTCCCCCAATTCCTGAAACTCTCTGATACGATTATCTACTAATTCTTTAATGTTACTTTGTTTTAATTCTTGAATGAATTCTAATAAGTCTTGCATTAAGTGTTTAAGATAAAATTCATTTAAATTGTCTTTTATATAGTAATTTCATTTTTATTCTGCTCTCTACTGATTTATATCTAAATTCAACAAGTTCTATATAGTAATGAAATAGGAAATAGTGTTAATGAATCAAGTTTATATCGGTTGTGGAGGATGGGCATATGCTGATTTTGGAGATTCTCCAGGGACCCAGCTAGATAATTATGCTAAATTATTTAATTTTGTTGAAGTAAATTCGACATTTTACAGTCTTCCAAAGATAACACAATGTGAAAGATGGAGGAATACAGTTCCTGCGGACTTTTCGTTTGCTGTAAAATGTAATAGGGGAATATCGCATCTTGGTCTTCTTAAACCAAGTAATCAGCTAATTAGACTTCTTAAGAAAATGACAGAAATTTGTAAAAAGTTAGAAGCTATAGCATTAATTATTCAAACTCCAAATAATTTTCTAAAAAAGCCACAGAACTTAAAAAATGCAAACGATTTATTTACGAGCATCGAATCATCTATTGATTTAGTATGGGAAATCCGGGGATATCAGCAATTTCCTCAATTACAATCTGAATTAAAGCAAATTCTTACGCAGCATAATATTTCACATTGTACTGATATTTCCAAAGATATTCCCCTTTATACAGCCAATTTAGCTTATACCAGACTCTTTGGCCAAGGAGAACAAAATATGTGGCAATTTGATGATAATGAAATCAAGCAAGTTCATAACAAAGTAGAAAATCTAAGAAAAGAAAAAAAAGTAGCTGTAACATTCCATACGATGCGAATGGAAAGAGATACTGCACGATATCAAGAATTTTCAAATAATAATGTCTTAATCCCTACCACTGATTCTATCGGCTTAGAGTCTATCATGGATGTATTAAAAGAATATAATAAGTTTCCAATTACAAAAAAAGAATTACTGGATGCACATGGTTGGAAATTAATTGATTTAACTCCTCATTTGAGGATCAGAGCATCAAAACTGCTTAATAAATTACCAAATACGAAATATACCAGTTTTCAGTTCATAGAGGATCATTTGCGAAATATATTAGGTCAAATTAATCAGAAAAAATTAGATCACTTCTTTTAAGACTATTTTCTCCTCTTAAAATCATATAATGAAAATAAAAAAAAAAGAATGTTTATTTTCCTTCTTTGCTAGCTAGTCCTATTGCTAAAGGGATAAAAAATATTCCAGCAGTAATGCCAATTCCTATTATATCGTTCATTTGTTGGTCCCCACCGCTACTTGTAGCCAATATTAACATTAGTAAATCCATAGGTGAAAGTCCCTCTTCTAACCCTGCAGTAGTTGCTTCATACACTAAATTCCAACCTCCAGGTCCACCCATATATAATGCATTTCGAGTACATATCCCTGAGGCGGCTAAGGTAAATTCAACCTTAAAACTTCCAACATCCGTTGCAGTCCCATTCCATATTACCCACTTTCCAGGAATTCCACCAGGGCTTGTATGATTGAAGCCAGGAACTGGTCCACCCATTGAAACAAATGCATATGTCATATTTACAATTGTGTGATTAGCTGCAGTAAAGTTTTGAGGTGCAATTTCTAACATTGGAATTCCCATATCGACGAAACCCATTATAAGACCATTTGAATAATAATTATATTGCCCAAAAATAGTATCATTATAATTATCAAAAGATGCTATTGAGTTAAATGCGGCAATTAAGGTTGTTGCAAACGGGTTTGTGGTACCATATGTACTATTGTAATAACTATAATTTCCATATAACGTATTTGCAATCCATCCATTTGGAAATATTGAGGGAGAAGAACTATTAACAGTTATAATATCGACTATAAGTTTATCACCTCTTTTTACGGGTATACCAAAACTAGGATCAACTTTGGTTATCGTATATGTCCAAGAAGCACCCGGAGAAACGGAAAATCCTCCAGATAATACTGTGGATGGAGGTAATAAGACCGTCTCAAATGTTAAATTCCAACCAATCGGGCTATTTACGTAAAATGCGTTTCTTGTGCAAAATCCGGAAGCATTAAAGGTAAATTCATATTTAAAACTAGTAGGTGTTGTAGAGGAACCATTCCAAATTTCCCACGTTCCATTTATGCTTGCTGGACTTGTGTGATTGAATGTGGGATCTGGTCCATACATTGAGAAATACGTATAGGTTGTATTTACAATTGTGTGATTAGCTGCTGAAAAATTATTAGGAATCAATTCCATCATCGGCATTCCATTCATGTACATGAATCCAATAAGTAATCCTTGACTAAAATAATAATATTTTCCAAATAACATGTTTGAAACATTGGTATATGGGTGGGTTGAGTTGTAACCTCCAACAAAAGTTTCATTACCATCGAAAAGATCATCCCAGACTCCTGCTGTGCTGTTGAAATAAGCGTAATAACCAAATACGGTATCTGAAATCCAAGGACCTAGCGGATTTGGTTGTTGAAGCAGTGGTATTGCAGAATTATTTGTTTTGGATAATGTAATTTGAAAATGATCACCAGCAGTCATATCCAAACCAAGCGAAGGTTCACATTTTGTAATATTATAAATCAAAGAATCACTTACAGTAACTTGGTATCCATCAGGCCCCTCTATAAAATTAGGTCCAATTGCTAGAACACGTTGAACTGGGAAAAGAAATAATAAAAATGGAATAATTAAGGCAATCACTAGTAATAAGAATGTATTCTTTCTCATAGCATTTCAATTCTTTATTATAATTTTTAGATTAGTATAATACTAAAAAACAACATTATTAAAATAGTTTATTTTTGGGGTTAAACATCTATAGTTAAAAAAATAAATGAAAATCCAACTTTTAAATCTAATAATAACTAGAGGAAGAATTAGCTATATTTTTTAATAAGCCGTTCAACTTGCTGAACTGAAGTACCGATATAATTCTTAGGATCTAGCCATTGATCCAATTCTTGAGAAGAAATCATTTGTTTTAGATCGGGGTCTTCTAAAATTCCTTCCTTAAAATCTAGATTTTCTTTTTTACATTTAATTGCGATTTTTCTTAATTTTTCATGTGCTATTTGTCTACTAATCCCTTTTTCAACTAATTTAACCATGATTTTTTCTGCAAATATCTGTCCTTTTGTCATTTCCAAATTATTTTTAATATTTTCATAATTAAATTCAAGTCCATGGATAATCGAAATCATTTGGGTAAGCATATAATCTAATAAAATGAAAGTCTGAGGATAAATAACTCTTTCACAAGCTGAGTTTGAAAGATCACGCTCATGTTCTTGAAGGGCAGCATTATCAAGTACAGGGATTAAGTTTGAATAAATTACACGAAATAGACCACAAATCCGCTCGGATTTGTGTGGATTGCGTTTGCTGGCTAAGGTTGAACTCCCTACTTGCGATTTCTTGAAAGGTTCGAATATTTCAGCAATTTCAGTTCTTTGAAGATTTCTTATTTCCTTCGCGATTTTTGATAAAGTTGTTCCAACTAATGCGAGAAAGAAAAAAATCTCTGAATGTAAATCTCTCGGAACAATTTGGTTTGAAATTTCACTTTCTTTTATACCTAATTCAGACATGACTAATTTTTGAATTTCGAAACCTTTTTCTCCAAAACTAGCCATTGTACCTACCATTCCACTCATTTTTCCTGCAATTGCTCTATTTAAAATTTCTTTATTTCTTTCTAAATGCCTATTGATTTCAGTTGCCCAAAGAGCAAATTTCATCCCATAGGTTGTAGGTACTGCGTGCTGTCCATGTGTTCTACCTACACAAACTGTTTCTTTCTCACGTTTTGCTATTTTTATTAATCCTTTTCTTAATTCTAGTAGTCTTGTATTAATAATTTTTAGAGCATCTCTCAAAATTAAAGCCCATGCTGTATCTACTATGTCATAACTAGTTGCTCCATAATGTATGTAACCTCCTGCATCTTCCTCACAAACTTCTGCAAATGCTCGCACCATCGCCATTATATCGTGATGGATTTGATTTTCAATTTCTTTTACCCTTTCTAACTTGACAAATTGTGTTGAACCTTTTTTTTGAATTTTTTCAGCTGCCTGTTTAGGGATATTTCCTATTTTGGCATGGGCATTAGCCAAAGCAACTTCTACATCTAACCATTTTTGCAATTTATATTCTTCAGTAAATAAGGATTTCATTTCTTTTGTAAAATATCTATATTCAATGGGACTTACTGCCAAAATATTCACCTAAAATATTTAATCATATTTCTCTAATATTCATTAATTAATTACACTTTTTTAAAATACCTTCTGCGGCTATTAATCCAGAAAGTGCAGCTGCAACAATTCCTCTAGTTAAACCTGCACCATCTCCAGCCACAAATAAATTATTAACACTTGTCTCTAAAAATTGATTGGTAATTACACGTTTAGCAGAATATTTAATTTCAGGAGCATAAAGCAATGTTGAATTATTAGCCACTCCTGGGATCAATTTATCTAATTTTTCCAAAGCTTCGATGATATCTATGAAGATCCGATGAGGCAATGCCATGCTGATATCTCCAGGGGTCACATTTTTAAGAGTTGGTTGTATAAAATTATTTTTTAATTTGCTCCACTTAGATCTTCTATTTTTTCTTATATCCCCTAATCGTTGTATTAAAGGTTTTCCTCCCCCTAATGTAGCACAATTGAACGAAATAGTTTCTCCATAGGCCGTAGTGTCTTCTAATGGTTCTGTCAAAGATATCTTTACAAGTAAAGCAAAATTTGTATTGTTTGATCGCTCTGAAAGAAAAGAATGACCATTTGTTGTAATATTTCTTTCTCCATAAACTTCCTGGACTACGAAACCTTGATGATTTACACAAAAAGTCCTGACAAAATCATCATAAGTAGGAGTAAAAATATGAAATTTCGGATCTCTTGCAATAGAACAAATAGGTTCCATTACTGTAGATGGTACTTCAACTCTTACACCAACATCTAATGGCTCATATCGTGTTTCTACACCAATTTCACTCATTTGTTCTGAAAGCCAAGTCATACCAGATCTACCTGGTGCTACTAGACAAAAATCATATTTAATTTCTTTTCCCTTTGTTGTTATTATTTTATTGGGTCTTATAGTATCTACTTCCGTATTTAAAAGAAATTCGACCCCATTATTTTCTAATTTTTTTTGGATTGCACTAATTACTTTTGGGGCGTTTTCAGTACCTATATGTCTTTGAGTTATGGGAATAAAATGTATACCAACTGAATTTGCTTTATTTTGTAATTCTTTAACTTGTGATTGCGAAGCTTGATATATATTTTTAGGAGCTCCATTAACAACAAATACATTATCAATATAATTAATTAATTCTAAAGCTTTTTGTTCATCTCCTGCTAAATTGCTTAATTCTCCGCCAATATTAGGATTTAAATTAAGTAATCCTGAAGAAAATAACCCCGCTCCACCTACCCCAGATAAAGTACGGCATGGTTCACAATTAGAGCAATATCTATAATCCTTTTGTAATTCACAATGCCGATTTTTAACTGGAGGTCCCTTATCTATAACTTTAATTTCTAATTGTTTATTTTCCATTAATTTATATGCTGCAAATAATCCTGCAGAACCTGCTCCAATAATTATAATTTTTTGCATTTTATTAAGATCCCAATTCGATATTGATAAAATTAATTTCTAGAGATGAGTTCTATTAAATCAAGTTATTCATATTTTTTCCTTTTTTGTTCTCTATATAATTTTAGTTTTTCAGTCAATTCCTCGTTATATATAGCTATGATCTGAATAGCCAGAAGAGCCGCATTAGTTCCGTTATCAATTCCCACAGTCGCCACAGAAATTCCTGGCGGCATTTGTACAATAGAAAAAAGTGCATCTAAACCACCTAAATTAACGTTAACGGGAACGCCAATAGTAGGTTTAATTGTTTTGGAAGCTATCACTCCTGGTAATGCAGCCGAAAGCCCCGCAATAGCTATAAATACTTGTGCGGGAGAAGAATTTATATAATTTTCTAATAAATATGGAGAGCGATGCGCTGAAAAAATTTTAGTTTCAAAAGGAATTTCGAATTCATCTAAAATATCAGTAACTTGCTTTACAACCTCTCTATCAGCTTTATTTTTACTACCTGCAATAACTGAAATCAAAATATTGCTTTTTTTCACATCAATATCTGACATATAAACTCCTTCAAAAGTTTTTTGATAATTTTTTTATTTATGTATTTAATAATTATTATTCTAATCCTATTAATAAAGAAAAAATACTATTTTCAATTTCTTATTTATGTCGAGAGAATTTCAATGGTCAGTTTAATAGAATGGATACCAGATTTTTCTTATTTTGCATATAAAGTGGCAAATCCTATTAATTTAGCAAAAAGTTTAAAGTATCTAGAAGAAAAAATCAAAAAAGGTGATATATTTCAATCTCTTGATGTTTTATTTTGGACTATTGTTTTAATTGACCGCCTAGATAAAAAAGAATTAATAGATAACAAATTAATAAAAAAATACATTTCTGAATTAAAGCATGAAGATGGTGGTTTTAAATTCTCGTCTGATTTAGAAAGTCCAGACACATTATCTACTTCTTATTCCATAGCCATTTTGAAAATATTAGGAATAAACGAGCTTATCGATGATAAGGATATAAATTTTATTATAAATTCTCAAAATGAGGGAGGATTCATTCATTGTAATTCCAAAAGTTGTCATATTAATTGTAAAGGAAGAGCCTCGGTCGAATTTAGCTTGTATGCCCTTACTGCATTAATTCTATTAAGTAAACTTGAAAAAATAAATAAAAAACGATTAATAGATTACTTAAAAAGAGAGACAAAGGATAACATTGAGTTAATTTATCAAATTCTCGGTTTAAAATTAATTAATGCACTTAATATTGATGATTTTGAGAGAAAATTTCCAATTTTAACATCTTGGCAATTACCGAATAGCGGATTTGGAATTAATACTAAATTTCCATCTGCAGAAGATACATATTGGGTTGGTATCTGTCTAGGCTTATTAAAAAAACTGGATTTAATAGAATTTAATGGAGTATTAGATTTTATAAGGGGTATGCAACAAGATAATGGAGGTTTTACAGGTCAATATACTAGTATAAGTTCGCAAAAACCAACTTTAATTAATACAGTACAATGTATTGTAAGCTTATTTTATATTTGGAATAATATAATTGAGATAATTGAAAATGAAATTCTTCTGTGTGCCCGTGATTTTTCCGATATTTATTTAATTCCAATCACTGAAAAATTCTCGGTATCTATGGATCTAGTGGTAGAAATTGCCAATTGGCTTATTTCAAATAAATGGATTGAAGGAGAAATAATAAATAGAGAAGTGATGTTTGATAGTTATTTTAATAAACAGAATCAAATCTCTCAAGAAATAATAAACGCAATTATGAAACACGTAAAATCTTTCCAAAAACAAAAAGAACTCGATTTGAAAGAGTTAAGTAAGAATTTTGATTTTTCCAATCCCCTAGAAAGGGTAAAATTAGTTGTAAATGATTTACTTATCAATAAATTTTTAACAGGGAATGTAAAAGCCTATAAGAAAAAATATATCCTTGAAAATTTTGCTCTACCTGGTAAATATATCCAGCTTTCAAAACCAATTTCGTATGAGGAGATAATCGGAGAAAAGAAACGATTGGAAGTAGATAAACAAAAATTAATTACCCTTCGTTCAGAATTAATTAAAACCTCTAGAACTATTTTTGAAGAAATTCAGAAATTTATTGATAAGGAAAAAATTACTGAAGCAAATAATAAATTACAGGATGAAATAAAATCCACAAGAGAGAAAATTTCAAAATTAGAAGAATTGATGAAAAACCTCAATTCTGAATATAAAATAATTGATTTTAAGTTATCTAATTTTAAATTCCAAAAAAACTGGCCATCAATAAAAAATGTAATTATAAAAGAGCTCAGTACAACAAAATTAAAAATAGAAGAATTAATCAAGAAAAAGGAAAAAGATATTTCGAAACGTTCCCAAGAGAAGAAAGAAGAAGAGGCTATTAACACTTTACGTACAAAATTAAGAGAAATTAAAAATAAAATGAATTTGTATCAAGTTGAAATTAAGAATTTTTTTCCAAAAAATTTTACTGATCATGAAAATACACTGAAATTAATTAATTCTATCTCTGATTATGTTATTGAATCTGATTCTAACCTCAATTCTGAGTTTTCAAATTTATCTTCTGATCTGAAACTTGAGAAATTTAAAAAAGAGCTTGAACAAGTCAAAACGTCCTGGGAAAAGGAGAAACAAGATAGAAAAGAACTTATCAAATCCTACCATATCAAAATTGAAAAGAGAATTGAATTAGAAAAATTAATTGAAAAAGTTACTTCAGAACTTGAAGAATTCTCTAAAAATAAAAATGAACAAATCATAAAACTAACTAATGATAATAAATTAGATGAAGGCTCTAAATTATTAAATGAATCCATTAATAAGTTTAAAGAATTGAATTTAAAACAAAATAAAGCTATTAAAGATTTTTTAGAGAAAATAAATAAAGAAATTTCTGATTTTTCTAAATATTCTAGCGATCTTGAATCGGATTGGCAAAAAAAATTCAAAATTGAAGAAGAAAGATGGGATAAAATAGTATCCGAATTGAATACAAAACTCCATTCAAGCTTTGAAATTGAAAAGAAAGATGAATTGGATGAAAAAATGAAGCACTATGCCGAGGATATTAAAACCTCAATAGAAAAAATGAAAAAAACTGTATTAGAATTAATTGAAACTGATAAAGTGATTGATGCAGGAAATAATACCAAAGAATTGACTGTAAAAATAGATGAAGAAATTAAAAGATGTAATCAAGAATGTAAGGATTTTATAAAGGATAAAAGTCGTGATTTTAAAAATTTTCGCGAAACTGTAAATTCTATTATAGAAAATTGGGAATCTGATAGTGAAAAACTAGTCCAATCCTTAGAAGAAACAAAAATTGAATTAAAAAAGAAAATAAATGAAAAAGGATCAGAATTAAGAAAAATTCAACTAGAAGAACTAATTAAAAATGAAATTTCTGAAATTGAAGGTAAGATTGATAACTTTAAACTAAATTTTAATCAAACTATTGATTTTGGAAAAAAATTAGACGATTTTGAAGAGAAATTTGAAACAGAGTTATCTCAAATTAGGGATTCGTTAAAAATTTCTGATGATAAAATAAAAGATGTTATTAAAACTGCATCAAAGATTTATGAAATATTTGAAGAGCTAACATCAAAAGAAATTAAATATTGGGATGATTCAAAATCTTCAATCGAAAATCAGTTAGAAATGATTTCAGGAAAGATCAATGATGAAATTCTAATAGTGAAAATACAAACAATAGTCAGTGCTTTTAAAGGTAATAAAATTGATTTAAGTTATTTATCCAAGGCATTAAAAACCAAATTTGAATCTCTTAAATTAAAAATAATTGAATTAATTTCTGAAAAAAGACTTGTTGGTGAACTTGATACCTTTGATATGTTCATTTTAAAGGAAGAGGCTAGTCCTAGTAAATTATTAATAGAACAGGTAAATGAAATAAAGAAAGATATATTAAGAACGCGTTATTTAATGGTAATACATAATGAAATAGGAGCTTCTGTTTATAATAGACAATTAGGGGATTGGGACCTCGATCCAAGTCTGATGAGTGGATTTTTATCAGCAATCCAGAGTTTTAGTTCAGAAATCAAGAAGAAAAAGATTCCCATGAAACGGATGGAATATAAAGATTTTGAGATTATAATGGAACAAGGGGATTATATATTAGTGGCTTTATTCATAGATGGAAGAGAATCGGACTGGCTTCGAAGCAAATTAAAGTTATATGTTACGGAATTTGAAAAAGAATATGGAGAACAACTAAAAGAATGGGGCGGTGAACTTGCTACATTCAGAAAATCGGGATTTTTAGTGGATAAAGCATTTGAATTATTTAGAGTGTGAAATACATTCAAATTTTGGTATTATAATGACTTTTAGATTTTTAGAACATTGATTTTTATTAATGGTTTTATATAATATTGTTAAATATATTTTCATTAACAAATTAACAATTTCGGGTTTAAGGATTAATTCTGGGATTATTTATGTCATTTAAAAAAAATTTGGAAGATACAAATAAATTATCCAAAAAACAAATGCATAGTAAAGCAGAAATTAAAGATGCTATGGAGACTTTAAGACAAGAAATAAAAGAAAATGTAAAAACTTTGACTCAGTTTCAAACTGATTTAAAAAAATATTTTCTTCGAAACTTTAGGGACCATTTATCCACAAAAGATTACATTAATTCTTATTCAGAATTTATTGAAAAAGCTGATTCTACTCTAAGTTATAATATTTCAAAAATATCTGATTTTATCCAAGAGGAAAAAAATAAAAGATCAATTTTAAAATATAAGACATTTTGGGCGAAAAATCGGAAAAAAGGTTTGGATATACTTCATATTTACCAAAGTAGACTTAATAAACGAATTGAATTTGAAGAATTTATTAATGAAAGGATGTCTGAATTACAAAACTTTACTGATGAATTAAATAATCAAATAATTAATATGATTAATGAAGATAATTTGAAAGGAGCGGTTCATTTATTAAATGATTCAATTAAGCAATATGATCAAATTGTTTTAAAACATAATGTTGAATTTAAGGAGTTTAAAAGTGTAATTAATAGGGAAATGGCTGATGCGATTAAATTCTTTATTGATTTAAAAACATCTTGGATTAATAAAAATAATGAAGAAAAGATAAGATGGAGAAATTTTGTTATAGAAACAAGAAAAAAACTATCAACTACAAAAGAATCTGTATGGAAAGACGAATTGGAAGAAAAAATAGGAACTTATATTGACAATCTAGACAATTCCATTGATGATATGAAAGAAGAAATATCTAGATCAATGGAAACTGAAGATCCTATTAAACTTGTAATGGATTTAAAAAACCAATGTGCCACAATTAATCAATCTATAAATAACTATCATAATGATATTAAAGTTTCTATTAGAAGTTCTATTAAGGACTTTAAAACCTCTCGTGAATCAATAAAAGATCAGATTGAACACTGGCAGAATGAAAAGAAAAGAATTACGAATTATCTAAATGAAATTAAAAATGAATTGAAAGATGAAATTGATAATATAGGTATAGATGTTAAAACTGAAGAATTACAAAAATTAATTAAAATGCAATTAGATGAATGGAAAAATAAAGTTAAGGAATTTATATCAAATTATAATGACTTTGTTGATACTGGAGAATCATTAATTAGTTATGAACCTAAATTCGAAGCAGAAAAAACTCAAATTAAAAAATCTTTCAAATCATCAGCATTATTGAAAGCATTTTTAAAAGATACATCCCGTGTTTATTCATCTTTTAATAAAATAGTGGATACTGATATTCAAGCTTATAAAAATTCAAGAAGTGTAATAGAGCATAACTTTGAATTAATAACTAATAAAATTAAAGAAGAAATTCTCATTCAGAGAATACAAGCGATAGTAAATGTTATAAAAGATAATAAAGTGGGAATAAGTTATTTAGCAAAAGCATTACGAGTTGATGCAAAAGCATTAAAAAGAAAAATTATTAGCCTTTTAGCAGAATTCAAATTAATAGGGGAATTAGATCCCGTTTCTGGAATGTTCATTTTAAAAGAAAAAAAATTGCCTAATAAACTCGAAATCGATGAAGAATTAGAAGAGGAGCAAATTTTAGAAGAAGAAGAGGAAGAAGAAGAGGAAGTAGAAGAAAAAGTCGAAGAAAAAATAGAAGAAAAAGTAGAAAAAGAAGAAGATCTCATCAAAAAGGACATCTTAAGAATTCGATATCTAATGGCAATACATAAATCAGTAGGTGCATCTGTATATAATAGAAAACTGGGGGATTGGAAACTTGATCCTGATTTAATAGGTGGCTTTTTAACTGCTATCCAAAGTTTGAGTACGGAAATTAAGCAAAAAGAAATTCCTATAAAACGAATGGAGTATAAAGAATTTGAAATACTAATTGAACCTGGTGAATATGTTTTTGTCGCTTTATTTATTGATGGAAAGGAAACCGATTGGATTCGTGAAAAGCTTAAATTATATGTACAGGAATTTGAAAGTACATTTGAAGAAAAATTGAAAAATTGGTTGGGTGAATTGAGTGCTTTTGAAAAATCAGGACTTTTAGTTGATAAAATATTTGAATTATACCGTGTATGAGATTTTAAATTCTTTAATGATTCTTAATAAATTTATTTAATATTTTTTTAGTGGGTAATCCTTCTCTTGCTCCAATATGTTGTATTTTAATTGCAGCTGTTGCGTTACCCATTTTTCCACAATTTTCTAAATTTTGATTGTTTAAAATACCTGTAATAAATCCTGCTGAAAATGCATCACCTGCACCTGTTGTATCTAATGGTTTAACCTTATAAGGTGGAATTTTAAATTTATTTTTTTTATCTGATATGAGAGATCCATTAGATCCGAGAGTTATCGCAGCAATTTTAGGACCAATGTCAAATAGCATCTCTAAGGCATCCTCTAAAGAATGAACCTCCATTATTTTAATAAGTTCATCTTGTGGAGAAATATAAATGTCTGTTAAAGAAATTAAGTGTTCAATCTCTTTTAATCCTTGATCTGCTATCAAAGCACCGGGATTTAGACTTACTTGGGTTGGAAAATTTTTAACAATTTCAGCAGCTTTCTCTAATGGGGCGATATTTTTTAAACTTGCTAAATGTATTATTTTCGATGAAATAATAATTTCTCTTTTGATATCTTTAGGTTCTAAAATATTTGCTGCTCCGCTAAAAGCATATAATTTACGATCTGCCCCACTTACCGCTGCATAACATACACCTGTGCCAATCTCATCCGAAAAAACAATACCCTCTATATTAACTTGTTCATTTTTAAAATCTTGAATCAACTTTTCTCCGAAAGCATCTCGACCTAATTTGCCGATGAATGCGGACTTTAAACCCAATTTAGCACATGCAACCGCAAAATTTGCAGCTGATCCCCCACTTTTTACTTGTAATTTAGGTACATAAACCTCGTCATCAATTTCAGGAAAGCGATCTACAACCGCAACCAAATCGACTAATGCTGCACCAATTGCAGTAACATCGATTTTCATCCTAAAGAACCTACCCAACCTCTAACTTTTTTTCTCATTAATTTCTGAGCTTTAATAATATCTTCTTTTTCTTTCGAAGATAATTTCTCTAAATTATTTATTATTGGCACAAAATTATTTTTTATGAAATACTCCCTACTATCTGAATCTACTAAATCTTTTGGAATCTTTTTAGGATCGTTTTTAAATTCTGGATATTTTTGTTCCCATTTCTCAATGAATTCCCAAATATCTGGATATGCATTAAATATTACTAATATTCCAACTGAATCTGGTGAAGTAACAGCAATATTTGCATAGGGAACGGAATATTCATTACCATTCCAAGATATTGCAAAAGCTCCCTCTCTTCCTGCTCGATCAAGCATATTTTTATCCGTTATACTATCCCCAGTAACTATCATCTCTGATATAGGATAATTAGTTTTTTTCGATATCTCTTCTAATGCCTTTTCTTTGCGCTTTCCTCCTCTCACAATTACTTTATTCATAACTTTTATATAATCACTTTCTTGATTTTTCCAAAAATAGTTGTTTAAATCATCTATAACTGTCTCAAGTTGAAGATTTTTCTTCAAATATTTGGTAAAAATATCATCAATTAAGTTATTAATACTTTCATTAATGTCTTTTATTTGATTTTTTAATTCCTCTACATTCAAATTAGTACAATAAATATGATCTTGCTCAATACCTAATAAATTTCCAATATTATGTGCATGTTGTGTGTAGCTTGTAGAAATTACATAAACATCCCAGTAATTTTTTTTGATGCTTGATATAGTCTTTTTAATCCCCCGATTTAAACCTGGTCTATTTTTAGAGATTTCTATTAATTCGTCGTTATTAAAATACCAAATATAAAACGGGGCCAATAATCTTAAAGTGTCGCCCGGTTCATAACTTTCAATACCTAATTCTTTAACTATTTCTGGATAATCAATTAAATAATCGTCATAATTACTGAGCATATTAAAGAAGTCGCCTAATCTCTCCCTCTTTAGTTTAGGTTCTAATAATTTACAAATTTCAGCTGCAAAATCGACATGACTTAAGGGACCTTCAAGATCCCATGCACATACTTTCAATTTTTATTTTTCTCCATAAATCTTATTCTTCTTTTCTAGGAGGTATTTTAAAAACTTTTCTTAAATACTTCAAATACTCCTTATCCTTGCACATTTGCTTACCAGGACTATCGGATATTTTTGCCACAGGAAATCCATTGCATTGGGTCATTTTGATTACAATTTGTAAAGCTTTAGGACCCAAATCATTTGTTAAATTCGTTCCTATCCCAAATGAAATTCTTATTTTTCCATTATATTTTTCAGCTATCTTTATTGCTTTAGGAACTGTTAATCCATCACTAAAGACTGCCATTTTGGTTTTTGCGTCAATTCCAAGACGCGCATAAAGCTTTATTAATTTTTCACACCACTCATAAGGGTCTCCGCTATCATGTCGACATCCGTCATATAATTTTGCAAAATAAGAATCGAAATCTCTGAAAAAAGCGTCCATGCCTAATGTATCAGATAGAGCAATTCCCAATTCGCCTCTATATTCATCAGCCCAACTCTGTAATGCAAATTTTTGGCTATCTATCAACCGTGGACCTAAGGCTTGAGCAGCTTGTAAAAATTCATGCGCCATCGTTCCAATTGGTCGTAAATTAAATTTTTTAGCAAAATAAACATTACTAGTTCCTACAAATTTATCTGAAGGTAGTTCCTTACTCAATTTGTCAATTAAATGTTCATGCCATTCCCTTGAAAATCGTCTCCTAGTGCCGAATTCGATTAATTTAAACTCATAATCAGTTATATCTTGAATTAATTTAATTTTAGTATTAATTCTTTTGTCTCCCTCTTGCCATAATTTTTTCTTATCATGTTTTTGGTTTCTAAAATAGGTTTCATTTACAATGGCAAGGATAGGAACTTCGAAATAAATCGTAGTCAACCAAGGTCCAAATATTTTCAATTCAAAACCATTTTTTGTATCAATTTGAACTTCAGAACGGTTAAGTTGTAAAAGTCTTAAGAATTCTAAATATGTATCTTTAAAATATCCTAATTTTTTTAAATAATCGAGTTCATCTGCATTTAGTCTTAATTTACATAAATTGTCGATTTCTTTTGATATTTCATCAGAATATGGAGTTAAATCAATACCTTTGGTTCGATTTTTAAAAGTATATTCTACAATAGCTTGAGGAAATTGGTGAAAGACCACTTGACCCATCGTTAATTTGTATAAATCTGTATCTAACAAGCTTTCTATTATCAATTCTTAATCCTCTAATGAAAAAGTATTATTTACCAAGAACTTTTTTCATATGAGCAATTCGTAAATTCAATAAATCTAAGGTTCCAACATCACTTCTATGATACAATTCTCCTTTTATGTATTTAATTGATTTTTCGGCAATACGTTCAGCGATTTCAATTTTATCAGCTATACCAAGAACTCCGATGCTTCTAGATTTAGTCGTTGTTATTTTCCCATTCTCCTTATTAACGGAGGCATAATATAGTCTTGCACCTTCTTTTTGTACTGCTTTTTCATCAACAATAACTTCTGTTGGTTTAGCATCAACTGGATAACCTTTGGGTGCTAGATATTTACAGACTGTAGCTTTATTTTCAAATTTTATCTTTAATGTATTTAATTTTCCATCAATAATCCTTTCACAAATCTCCACAAAATCATTCTTTAGTATCGGTAGCACATTCATAGCTTCTGGATCTCCAAATCGAACATTATATTCAACTAATTTAGGTCCATCTCGAGTTAACATAAATTGACCATATAATATTCCTTTATATTCTTGACCAGTTTCTTTTTTAACACAATCTACTGTTTTTTCCATTATTTGAATTGATTCTTTAATGGTTTTATCATCCACAAATGGTAATTTATGATCGGAGCAAGAATATGAACCCATACCTCCAGTATTGGGACCTTCATCACCATTTAGTAGTCTTTTATGATCTTGAACAAGCGGAGAACCTACTAAATGTGAGCCAGTGCCATCAATAAAAGCTTGAAGTGTAAATTCTTCACCTATCAATTTTTCTTCCATTATTACTCTACTGCCACTTTTTATCAATTCTTGACAATAATCAAGAACTTCTTTATCATTCATTAAATGGTCTCCTGTAACCTTAACTCCCTTTCCACCAGTTAGACCATCAGGTTTAACAGCAACTTCATTATTTTGATTTAGAAATTTCTTTATCTCTTCCATATCTGAAGAAATAATATGCTCAGGATTACCCGGAATTTTATATTTTGTCATTAAATCTCTACAAAAAGCTTTACTAATTTCTAATTTTGCTGGTTCTTTTTTAGGACCGACAGAAGGAACTCCCAATTTTACCAATTCATCCGCAATACCATCTCCTAGTGGTGATTCCGGACCTATAACTGCAAAATTTAGATTTAAACCTTGCACAAATTTTTGTAATTTTTCAAAATCATTTAATTTACCCAGTAGTATTTTAGCACTAAGGGCATCAATGCCAGGATTTTTTGAACTCATAAAACTAAATAACTCTATATCACTTTTTTTCAAGGATTCAGCTATAACATGTTCTCTAGCTCCATGTCCTACAAGAAGAATTCGAGTTTTATCACCCATTTTTGTCACCTTTTTTTAAAAAAGTTCATTTAAAAGTTTAAATTAATTTAAATAATCCAAAATATTAATTTTTGTTTCGTAACTCATTTATTTAATCAAAAATTTCTTTCAATTAATGAATTATAAATAAGTAAAATAATCAATTAGATAAAATCCCTAAAATTTGCATTGAATATTTTGAAATTTTAAAATATTTTTAAAAAATATCAAGTAAATTGAATAAATAATGTAATTAAATGAGTGCGTGTTGATTGTGTAACTCTTTTTCTAACTCTTTTAAGTCAATTGAACCTCTTAACTTATATTTCCCCGTTAAACAAGCAGTACATAATTCTGCTTCGGGTAAATCAAGTGCTTCTAATAGTCCATTAAGGGTTTGATATTGCAAAGTATCTGCATCAATAAATTTCCTAATTTCTTCAATAGTCTTTGAAGGTGCTATTAATTCAGAAGTAGTAGGAAAATCTATACCCATATAACAAGAATTAATTATAGGTGGGCATGAAATCCGAACGTGAACTTTATTTGCACCAAAATTCTTTAACATTCTAACAATTCTTTTAGTAGTGGTTCCTCTAACAATGGAATCATCAACTAATATGAGATCTTTTCCTTCTATTAAGCTTTTAATGGGATTTAATTTATATCTAACAGCGAGATCTCTATAATTCTGTCCTGGCATAATAAATGTTCTGTGAATATAACGATTTTTAATTAGTCCCTCTCTAAGAGGAATTCCCGACTCAAGAGAAAATCCCGAAGCTGCAGTACGTCCAGAGTCTGGAACCGGCACCACAACATCTGCATCAACTGGAAAATCTCTTGCTAGAATCTTTCCTAATTTTTCTCTTACTTCATAAACCGTTTTACCATAAAATATTGAATCTGGTCTTGCGAAATAAACGAATTCAAACATACAAAATGCATGAGTTGGTAGTTTATACACTTGTTTTGATGAAATTCCTGTATCATCAATTTTTATTATTTCTCCAGGTTCAAGATTTCTAATAAAATCACCTTCTAAAGTATCAATTGCTATACTTTCAGATGCTATTACTTCTAAATCCTGATCTGGAACTCTACCTAAAGCTAATGGTTTGAATCCTAATGGATCCCTAAGTCCATATAATTCTTTTTTTTCATTTAGTATAACTAAAGAGTAAGAACCATCCAACTCTTGCATTGATAATTCTAATGCTTTAAGGAAATCATTATTGGTTTCTAATAAATTTTTTGCGATAATATGTGCAATTACTTCTGTATCGGTAGAAGTTGAAAAAACATGACCCTTTTCTCGATATTTCTTCTTTAATCGAATAAAATTAGTAAGAGTACCATTAAATGCTAAACAAAAACTATTTCCATTTGAATGTGATTCAAATAAAAAGGGTTGTGCACAATCTAAAGAACTAGCTCCCACTGTTCCATACCTAACATGTCCAATAGCGACCGAACCAAACAAACCCATTAAAATTCTCTCAGAAAAAACTTGATTTACTAATCCTATTTCTTTATAACCAGTGATCCTATTTGCTACATTAGTAAATATTCCTGCAGATTCTTGTCCTCTATGTTGAAGGGCTAATAATCCATCATAAACCTGCTTTGATACATGATGACTTGGGATATTTGAATAAATCCCAATAACTCCACAGGATTCTCGAGGTTTATCAAAATAGGTTCCTTTCAAAATTATTCAACCCCCATAAGGTTTGGAATTGTTTTGATCCATTTTTTAATCATTATATCTAAATTTAATACAATTTTATCTTGATCTGATTTAAAAATTAAGCTATTATTGTTAGTTACCTTACCAATCACATTAGAGACAACTTTATTTTCATTAAAAATTTTCAGAACTTTATCTAGATTTTCTGGTTTTAAAGTTAGAATAAACCTTCCTTGTGATTCTGAAAATAATAATTCATCCAATCCTAGATTTGAAGCTGGAACGTCATTTAAATTGATTTCAGCGCCATAGTTTCCTTTAATTGACATTTCAGCTATTGTGATTGCTAAACCACCTTTAGAACAATCATGGGCGGCTGTAATAAGGTCCTCAGATATAGCTTTCAAAACTACATTTAACACTTTTTTTTCATTCTCTATATTTATTTTAGGCGCAATGCCCCCACTAATTCCGTGAATAAAATAATAATATTCTGATCCTCCTAATTCATCAAATGTTTCCCCTACAATTAAAATAATATCATTAGCATTCTTAAGAGCAAGAGTTGTATGATTATCTAAATTCTCCATTAATCCTGCAATAACTATAACAGGTGAAGGTTTTACAGCAGTATTTGTAACTTTATCTTCATTATAAAAACTTACATTTCCTCCAATACAAGGTATATTCAATCCTTTGCACATATCAGTCATACCACGTACTGTTTCTTTGAATGTCCAAAATACTTCGGGTTTTTCTGGATCTCCAAAATTTAAACAATTAACCATAGCAATTGGTTCTGCACCCACTGCTACAACGTTTCGACAAGCTTCAGCAAATTGTCCTGCAGCCCCATTATAAGGATCAAGGTAACAATGTTTTGAATTCCCATCAGATGCTATTGCAATTGCCTTATTAGTGTTTAATATCCTTAATACTGCAGCATCACCTTGTCCAGGTTTAACTACTGATCGATCTCCTACTTCATGATCATATTGCTGATAAACCCATTCCTTACTCGCAATGTTTGGTGAACTTAATAATTGATAAATTGTTTCTGCAAGATCCTCTGGAATCGAAGGTTTTTCAATTTTCTTTAATTCTTCAATATATTTTGGTTTTTTCGCTTCTCGATCCACTGTTGGAGAATCTGCTAATAATGTTGCTGGAACACGACCAATTATATTCCCCTCTTTTTTGACTATTACTTCATCCCCTTTAACAACTCTTCCAACTATGGCATATGGTAAATCATATTTTTCAAAAATCTTGATAATATCTTCAACATGTTCAGGTGAAACAACAAACATCATTCTTTCTTGTGATTCTGATAGCATAATTTCATAAGGAATCATTTTGGGTTCTCTAAGGAAAATTTTATCAATATCAACTTCAACAGCGGTACCTCCACCTTCTGCAAGTTCAGAAGTAACGCAAGTCAATCCACCGCCACCTAAATCTTTAAGTCCATTAACAAATCCTGTGCTTAGAGCCTCCAAAGTTGCATCTATGATTAATTTTTTAGTGAATGGATCACCAATTTGAACCGCTGGTCTGTCCTCTTCTGATTCTTCAGTTAATAAACGAGAAGCAAATGTCACTCCACCTAATCCATCACGTCCTGTAGATCCTCCCATTAAAATAAGAATATCTCCGGGGTTAGATGCTAGACTTGGAGAAATTTCTTCTTTTTTTGCTATACCAAGACAACCAACATTCACTAAACAATTTGCTTCAAAACTTTCATCGAATTCTACTTCACCACCGATAGTAGGAACTCCAATACAATTTCCATAATCTGCTATACCTTTCACTACATATTGAAAAAGCCATCTAGAATGAGCACTGTTAATATTTCCAAAGCGAAGAGGATCTAGTAATCCAATTGGTCTTGCACCCATACATAAAATATCCCGGATAATCCCCCCAATTCCAGTTGCTGCTCCGTTATATGGTTCAATTGCTGATGGATGATTATGAGATTCTATTTTAAAAACCAAAGCTAAATCGTCTCCTATATCTACTACACCTGCGTCTTGACCCGGACCAACCAAAACTCGAGGTCCAGTTGTAGGAAGCATTTTTAAAATTGGACGCGAACTTTTATAGGAGCAATGCTCTGACCACATCACGTCGATCATGCCGATTTCTGTCATATTCGGAGTTCTCTTCATCATCTTCTTAATCATATCAACCTCAGCGGGTTTTAAATCGACGTTAACTCCGCTAACCATCAATATATTCACTATCCAAATATTTGGATTTTACACAAGTACTTAAATTTTATAAGTTATAAAAGTACACCTTTGACATTTTCATGTCAATCGACAAAAATTAACTGTCGATAAATTTGGGCTAATATATCGGTTATCTATTCCCATTTATAAAGATATTTTTGTCGGATAATTTAAATATCAAAGGTTAAATGATTCATTTATTAAATTAAAGCGCGTATAAATAAAAAAATAAACTAAAATTAAATCAAAAACCGAATTAAGCTGATTTTTTCTTAATATATTCAAACATGGATTTGAAAATCAATATTCCATCATTAGTTCTAAATGGGCTAAGTATTTTTTCAGAGGCACGTTCTGGATGTGGCATGAGACCAGCAACGTTCCCCTCTAAATTACAGACTCCCCCAATATTATCTATAGAACCATTTGGATTAGCTTCATCATTTATTTCCCCATTCTCATCAACATATCTAAATACAATTTGATCATTATCATACATTTCTTTTAATGCTTTTTTTTCATTAAAATAGCGTCCTTCGGCGTGGGCTATAGGGATATGTAACAAATTATCTTTGGTAATTTGATTAGTAAATGCAGTTCGATTCGTTTCACTTCTTATTATAACCCATTTACATACAAAAGTTAAACAAGAATTTTTAATAAGAGCTCCTGGTAATAGTCCAGATTCGACTAGAATTTGAAATCCATTACAAATTCCTAAAACGGGTTTTCCTTCTTTTACCATTTCTTTAACAATCTTCATGGCAGGACTAAATGCTGCAATGATTCCTGCTCTTAAATGGTCTCCATAGCTAAATCCACCAGGTAAAATTACACCGTCAAAATCGTCTTGAGATACAAATTCCTTATGCCAAATTAAGCTTGTATCTATTCCCATTTTCTTTAATATATAAATAGCGTCGAGATCGCAGTTGCTTCCGGGAAATTGAATTACTGGAATGTTCATTTTTCAATACCTTTTACTTCTATACGTATAGTATGAACAACAGGGTTATAAATCCTAAGATCATTACAAAATTTCAAAGTTAAATCTTCAGCAGCCTTTTCATTTTCTGATTCAACTTTTACACGAATGAATTTTCCTGTTCTAACAGAAGTAACTTGAGGATATCCTCCCCTGTTTATAAGATCTCTTTGAATAGTGGCACCTTCGGGGTCCTTTGCGGCAGGTTTATTTTCAATTACAATTTCAATTAAATATGTTTCCAATTTATTCACCCTAATTTTGGATCTTTTTTTAATAACATCTTATATAATTCTATATAGGTATCTTTTACTTTGTTCAAAGGAGCTCCTTTTCTGTAGACATCCTTATCATATATTTTTCCTTCTATTTTTTCATCCCATAATCTACAGCTGTCTCCATTTATTTCATCACCAACAACAAGGTTATTATTTTTATCTCGTCCAAATTCTATTTTTAAATCTGCAAGTACAATTCCATAAGAAGTAAGATATTCAGCTAATGCATCTGAGACCTTAACCGTAATTTCTTTAATTTCCCTAGCTTCGTCCACAGTTCCAAGATTTAAGATACGAATATGATCCTCATTTATCATCGGGTCATGATGTTCATCATCTTTATAATATAATTCCACTAACCCCGGTTTAAAATTTGTGCCTGCCTTAATAGGAAGTCGCTTTAATAGATGACCTGCGGCTATACGTCTACAAACTACTTCAACTGGTAACATAACAAGGCTTTTAACTTTCATGAAACGAGGGGGTGTAAATTCTATGAAATGAGTAGGAATCCCTTTTTTATTTAAAATTCTGAAGAATTCTGCTGAGATTGCAGCATTCAGATATCCTTTATCTTTTATTATATCATGTTTTAAGCCATCGCCAGCTGTGATATCATCTTTAAATTCAAGAATAACTTCATTTGGGTTGTCTGATTCATAAACTATTTTAGTTTTTCCTTCACTAATCTTTTTTCCTAGCTTCATTTTTATTACCAATTAGAAAACAATATTTTTATTTTAATATCGATTTTTCTGAACAAATTTCTATTGTTGTAATTATTTGTATTTTGGTTTAAAAGTATAAATATGCTTGATTTTTATCGGAATTAAAAATATTATTAAAAAAATAAAACATTTTCAAAATATATAATTAATAATCAATTAAATTAACAATTCTTTGTATTTAAAACGTTATAATAAAATCAAATATAAAATAACATTTTTAGGCTTATAAATACTAGAAATCATAACTTATAGAATTTTTTTATCTCCTTTTCTTACCTCTAAAGTCAAAAATTATTAGAAACTTATAATACCAACTAGGAGACTCCGACAAAATAGAGAAAAAATATAATATATTTAAATAAATCTTTATAAATAAAGAATATTAAATCTAAAATATACTTAAAAAACTCAAATCCATATCTAAAAAAAAATTAAATTTAAGAAGAGAGTGAAAAATTAATGGATGACAGATTAGAAATTTTAGCTAAAATCCTGATTGGAGGACTTATTACAGGAATTGGAATCGTACTACTTGGAGGAATTTGGTTTTTCTTAGATGTAATTCAACCAACAGGTAAAGCAGGTGCATTTTTAGCAGGAAGTACGGGTATGCAAATATTGGTAATTGCTGCAGCCCTATTAGCAATATTCTTCTTGATAATCATATTTTCTACAATTTGGAAAAAAGGATACGATTATATTCTTGACAAATTGGAGAGTTAAAAGTATAAGGTGGATAAAATGAGTCCTAACGCAATGAAAGCGTTTGCCACATTCTTATCTTGGGCGATCATGATTACATTAATCGCTATTGTAGTTGGTGGAATTGTTCTTATCTTTGAGTCAGCAGTCACAGTTCAGGTTGGTTTCGTAACTACTGGATTTGCTGAATGGTTTTCAGGTATGTTTTCTCTATCGATTGGTCTAGGTTTACTTGTGATTGGTATGCTAATCACAATGTGTTTCTTATTAGCTACAACTATTGCTATTTTAATTAAAAATGGACAGCAATTTATATTGAATATAATTACTACTATGGAAGAATAAATTCCAAAATTATCTCTTTTTAACTCCAACAATTAGGATAAAAATTGTATCAAAATATTCAATATTTTAATTTGTTTTGAATTTCATTTAATTTTTCTTGTATTTTAAGAATTAATTCTTTATGTTCTGAGTTTAAATTTCTTTTAAGATTATTTATAATATATTTTGTTTGTTCAAAATATTTTTTTACAAAATCATCAGGTTCATTTGGATGACCTGATATATTATCTAGTCGATCACAGAGTTTTATCAATAACGCCTCATCACTCATATTTTTCATTTTATTTAACAAATAATCGGCTTTGCCTAATTTAGAATATTCATCCTTATTGGATGTCAATTCTCCCACTAAATCTGCAACCTCTTTACCAAATTCATTTAATATCTCTTCAAAAGTGGTTTCGGTATCCTCAATTGTATCGTGTAAATATGCAGCCATTATCAGTACTTCATCTTGGGTATATTTTGCCACCATTGATGCAACATTGGAAGGATGTATAAAATAAGGATTACCACCAAACTTGCGTTTCTGTCCTCTGTGTTTTTCTTCGGCAAATTTTTTAGCTTTATTTATTCTTTTATAATCCATCATAACCAACAAGATTAATTATTAGAGATTTGAAAGGGGATGTAAATTAGAACAATAGCATGCTATATGATTATATTTTTAAATCTTATAGGTTTAACTTGGATATTAATAAAAAGAATTTGGATAAAAAGATATACCGAAATTCATTAGTATTTAAAAATATGATTAAAAATTCAAAAATAGATTGTTAGAGATGATATTCTTTAAGGAGGAATATCATAGGTGAAAAAACTATCAATTTGTATCCCAACTTATAATGAGAAGGAAAATATTGAAATTCTAATAAAAAAAATTCAAGAATCCCTTGAAAATGTAAAAATAGAGTATGAAATAATAATTATTGATGATAACAGTCCTGATGGAACAGGGAAAATTATAGATAAATTAGCAGAAAAGTTTAATAATATTAAACCCATTCACCGTGAAAAGAAAGAGGGGTTAGCGATGGCATATATTGCGGGTTTTAGACACGCAACTGGGGATATGGTTATTACAATGGACGCAGACCTCTCCCACGACCCAAAATCTATCCCTGACTTCATTAAAGCCTCGGAATATTATGATATAGTTATAGGATCCAGATTTGTTCCCGGTGGAGGTAATTTTAATAGAAGTCGCTTTAGAGTTATGGTTAGTAAATTAACAAATCTCCTTGCAACACTCTTTCTAAAAGTAAAATCCAGTGATAGCACAAGTGGATATCGTCTATATCATAGGAGAGTCCTCGAAAATATCCTGCATTATATCAGCTCCCAAAAATTTTCTTTCCAAGTTGAAATACTCGAAAAATCAAAATATTTCGAATTTAAAATTGGTCAAGTTCCAATCCAATTTTATGATAGAAAGTTTGGTCATAGTAAATTTAACGCGAGAGAGGTTGGGGAATTCTTAGCTATTATTTTTGAAAAGTTACCGATTTTGAACCATTTACGCGAATTAAGGAGATTAGTTGAATTTTTTAAGAGAATTTTTATTTAATACTAAATTCTCTTAAGTTTTAAAACTAATTTCAGATTAAATTTAAATATTATATTATTATTAATGAATACAAATGGAAAATAGACTGATTGATATCGGAATAACTGCTTATAATGAAGAAGAAAATATTGAAAATATTTTAGATTCTATTATGGCACAAAAATTTGACGAGAAAGTTAAAATTAATTCCATACTAGTTGTTGCAAGTGGATGTACCGATCAAACTGAAGCGTTAGTCCTAAAGAAAGCAAAAAAATATTCCCAAATCAAATTAATATCTGAAAAAATTCGAAGAGGCAAAGCTTCTGCAATAAATCTCATTTTTAAGAATTCACAAGCTGATATTATTGTTTTTATAGGGGCGGATGAAATTGTACCCAAAAATTCTATAAATGAATTAATCAGACCTTTCGAAAATAATCAAGTAGGAGCTGTTAGCGGCCATCCAATCGCTCTTAACGACGAAAAACAATTTGTAGGATATGCATCATGTGTTGTTTGGCGACTACATGATATCTATTCTAAGAATTATCAAACAAAATTAAGCGGGGAATTATTTGCAATACGTTCAAATATAATAAAACAAATTCCATTGGTGAATTGCGATGATGCAATAATAGAAGTAATGGTTGCCAAGAAAGGACATAAAATTGCTTATGCCAGAAATGCTAAAGTCTATATAATGGGACCTCAAACTGTCAATGATTTTATTAATCAAAGAAAACGGGTTTTACTTGGACATATGCAGATTAAAAAATTGATTGGACATACAATGCAGACTATGAGTTTTATAATAAATTTAAAATTAATTTTTATGTATATGAAAGAAAGAGGAATTTTAAAACACTTACCTCGAGTTATTTTTTCATTAATTCTAGAAGCTCTTGCACAAATTTTTGCCTTTTTTAGTAGTTTTAGGGGTAAATATGAAACTGTTTGGAAACGAATAAGCAGTGCAAAATTTCTAAAAAAAATCTGAAAATCATAAATGATTATTTTAATATAGCTGATTGGAAAGCATAATTGACGAAATAGCTGTTTATTATATCTATATTAGGAATTATGGGTGTTAAAATTAAAATTTGAACTGTTAATAATATCATATTTGAAATTGAAATCAGAAAAATGATAAACAATATCCATTTATATTGTTTTGTTTCCTCATAAAGTTCAAACATATTAAATTTTAGAAATTGTGACAGTTTATTATTGACTTTTTCAAATATTTCAGATTTTTCCTCCTTAAATGAATCCTTATATTCTAAAATTTTCCAAAATAAAATAATATTTGCAATAAGAATACCTATTAATAAAATAAAAATTATTTCGACATATACTACACCACGAAACCAAAATATGGAAACTACAAAACTGTTAAGGAATATTAACATAATTAAAAATCTCCCTTCTTTTATTTTAAAAGCATATAGTAACAAAAGTGGAGACAACCATAAATAATACCATGGATAATTAACCCAGTATATAGAAAGGAAAATATAAAATGAATAAAAAATTGGGGTAATCGAATCTTCTCTATTAAAATCGTCAGATTTAATAAGCTGATAATAAAAAATACCTATGAAAAGAATCAACATTATTAAATTAAACATTATTTGTGTTCCATAAAACAATTCAAACTTTAGGAAAATTTTACTAAAAAATAATATTATAGGAGATAAACAGAGAAGGAAAAACAGAGGTTTTTTTATCTCATCTTTAAAAGCAATAAACAATAAAATTCCTAGCAATAACCATGATATTTCCAAATAATCTGCAAAAACAGAAATATCTTGAACAAAAAAAATCAATGAAGGAACAGCATCAGGAACATAAGATAAGAAAGAAATTATTAGGCCAGCAATACCCTTTATATTACTAGAATTATTAAGTGTACTTAGTAAACCAAGTACAGGAAGACGTCTGCTATGACCCCGTATTATTACTAGTATATCTATAATCATTCCAGGATTGTATAAAAGTATACCACCAAGTGCAATTAATACAGGGAAGTAAATAACAATTAGTCTTTTGAAGAAATGAGATATAGAATCACTTTTTTTGTAATAATAAATGAGAAAAATTGGTAAGACTAACATCGAATAAAATTTATAAAGAATTCCAATAAAAACAAAAATACCTGCCAACATATCTTTATGTTTTAAAAACAGATATATTGAAATTAATATTAATAATATCATTCCTGTATCATTATGTCCATTCCATGCAAATTCTATTATAGAAACAGGGACCAGAGCATATAATAAGCAAATTTTGTGATTATCTTTTATTTTTAAATGGTTTGTAACTAAATAAATCATTATAATATTAAGGGCATCTAAAAAAACAAAAGAGAATTTGATAGCATAATAATCACCACCTGTTAAAAGAGCAATAGTAAAAAGAAATGCGTAATACACTGGACCATAAGCGCTACCATGGTGATAGAATTTAATCTGACCATTTAAAAACTGTTTTGCGGTCCTATAATATATGTCATAATCGGGTGTCAACATTGTGCTTTTGAAAACAAAGGGAATACGTAACCAAAAGAATATAAGACATATAAAAAAGATACTAGTAAAATGTTTATTTCGTACTTCATTTTTCATGAGATAATTAACAAAATAAAAGAATCCTATAATGGACAATACGTTTCCTAGTATGTAATAAAAATAATATTCTCCCCAAAACAGAAGGATTAAAAGTCCAATTGAGTATATAATTGAAAATACAATAATTAATTTTAATTGAGAATTATTTGAACTCATTGTCAAGAAATTTGTATTTTTTCAATTTAAAACTTACTCAAAATTTTTAGAATAAATAATTTTCGAAAATTCACTATAATTGAGAATAGAAAACAAAAGATTTTATATTTTTTTTTCTAAATTGTATTCAAATGCAATTAAGAGCTTTAAAAGATTTTATTGTTATTCATAAAATTCTTCTTCTTATAGCTTTATTTCTAATAAACTTGCCAATAATTGGGCATATTTACGATTATTTTTATTTTAAAAGGGTAATTTCTAGGGTTAATGCTAATAATCTACGTGTCATAATTGAACCAAATAACATCTGTAATTTGCGTTGTGTGGTCTGTCCTTACCAGAAAATGAAAAGAAAAAGAGAAACAATGCCTTTAGAATTATTTGAAAAAATTGTTGATCAATCAGTGGAATTAGGATGTAAAGTAATACAGCTCCAGCAATATAACGAACCATTTACCGACAAAGATATTTTTAAAAGAATATCTTATATTCGAGGGAAAAATATTGAGGTTTATTTTTACTCAAATGGAACCCTTTTAGATAGAAATATTCGTGAAAAAATTTTGATAAATCCCCCAAATTTGATACGTTTTAGTATTGATGGGATTGAAAAAGAATCATATGAAAAAATTAGAGTAGGTGCGAATTTCAAAAGAGTTGTTAGTAATGTTATTAAACTTTTTAAGGAAAGAAATGAACTTGGTTTGAAAGAACCTAGGATCGAAGTATGTAGCTTATTATTAGATAATAACAAAAATCAATCTAAACAATATTTAAATTTTTGGAAAGATAAGTGTGATAATGCTGCGGTGTATCCGGCAGATTCACGCATGGATGAAGATTATTCATATATTAAATATAATAAATTGAAACCTTACCCATGTTTCAATCCTCATAACATTGTTGTTTTAAGCAATGGAAAAGTATGCTTATGTTGTGTTGATTATGATGGTGAAGTTATTCTTGGTGATTTAAATAAGCAAAATTTAAAAGATATTATAAATTCAAAGAAAGTTAAAAACATTTATAACTCCCATTTAAAACAAAAATGTAATCTTCCTATATGTAAAAGATGTTCGAGATTATACGTTGATAGCGCTTTCTATTGGTGGGATAATATCTTTTAAACAATTTTTATAATAATTTTTTATATAATTCTAAGTGATCTTTTATAGAAATTTCAGAATCAAACCTTTTATTTATGAATCCCTTACCCTCCTCTCCTAAAGAATCCCTCAACGCTTGATCCTTGATAAGTTCCATAATTGCATTTGCTAATTCTCCAGAATTATTTGGAGAAACTAATAGTCCTGTTTTTCTATTCTCAATTACTTCTGTCATACCACCAACTTTAGTACTAATAACAGGAGTTCCAATTGACATTGCTTCAAAAGAAACTCTAGAAAGTGGTTCTGGCCATATAGAAGGAATACATACAACATCTGCTAGCTGATAGAGTCTTATCATCTTATTAAATGGAATTTTTCCCAGAAATTTTATATATTTATTTAATTTTAATTCAGAGCACAAATTTTTTAAAATATTTTCGTAAGGACCTTCTCCTGCAATTAATAATCTTATGTTTTTTATGCTACTCAAAATTGTTTTCATAGCTTGAATTAAGATATGAATTCCTTTTGCTTTTTCTAGTCTTCCTGAGTAAACTAAAGTGTATAATTTATTTTGCCCAAGCTGCTTAGATTTTTTTTCTATTAAGTCTAATTTGTTCCATTTTGGTGGGAAATTATATATAGTAACCATTTTATTTTTTGGTATTCCAAGCTTTGAAAGTCTTTTTTTAATGTAATCACTAACAGTTATTACTCGATCACACTTCTCTTTTAAAATTTTAATTAAAATTCTATTTCTGCTTTTAAGAATTTGACTTATAAAGAATTTAAATAAGAAATTATATGGATGGAGAAGAACTTTAGGTAAAGGTTCTCTTATTGTCACTATTATGGGAATTTTCAATTTTTTTGCGACTTCTACACTTCCTGGTAATGCATAGATATTCTGTACATGAATAATATCTGGAAAAAAATTATATCTCTTAAAAGCGCTTTCTATAGTTCTTTTAAATAGCTTATCTAATAGAAAATTTCCAAGTAGTATTATTTCTTTGGGTATTGGGATTTTAAAATCTATCGGAATAAAGTTTTTATTATGATTAGTCTGTTGGGTAGTTAAAATTTTAACCATTACCCCTTTATTTTCGAGACCTTTCCGTAATAAATTAGCTCCTATTTCTCCACCACCAAGTCTGCTCCAAAACGCTGAAATCAAGGCTAGTTTAAAACTTTTCGTCATCTACTTTCTCCAATCTCGCTAATTTTTCTCCAATTAAATTAAATATCTTCCAAGTCTAGAGTAAAATAGAAATATTTAACTATTTTCTAATTATAATATTTTTCTTTAATGAGAAATTCTTTCATTTAATAGATAAGTTTATGACTAAAAAAATTTCTATGGAATTTAATAGAAAATGGAACTTATTAATACAGCTAAATAAAATCAAATTCTGATTTTTCAAGATCTAATAAAAAACCGAGATTTTTTTATTTCCATAGTCCAAAATACCTAATTGAAATGTATTAAAAATAAAATTTAAATAATAAAAACTGAAAAATTATTCATTATAATTAGTTTAAAAAATTCAATTTTTCCAATCAATAATTTTAGGGCTTGAAAAAAATTAAAATTATAACTGTTCTAAAAGATCGAATTAGAAACTTATTAGATAAATATGGGAATATGGGATTATATCGCATAGGACTTTTATTATTTAATTATTTACAACATAAACAAATCAAAGCTCTATATCAAGAATATTTAAAAGTTTTAAAAAATAAACCTAAAAATGCCAAATCTATTCTATTTTTTCCCTCAGGTTTTTATCAAACTCTCCCCTCTGGTAAATTTCGTTGTTATAACGTTGCCAAATATTTAAAATCTAAAGGATATTTTACAATTGTTGTTTCACCTAAATTAGGAAAGTACCAACGTAAAATGATATTAAAAAATCTAAAACCAGATTGGGTTTGGATTCAGAAGGCATATCACCCATTAAATAGATATAAATATTTTAGAAATTACAAGGTCCTCTTTGATTTAGATGATGCAGACTTTTTTAATCCATTTTTAAGAAAAATTATTCATGAATTCTTTAAAAAATTACAAATTATTACTTGTGGGAGTGAATTTATAAAAAATTATGCAAGGAAATTCTCTGATAATGCATATAAAATTTGGACACCCTTTCCTGTTGACAAAGATAAGATATTCAAAGTCCAAACTAAAGATCAAATAATTATTGGATGGACTCCAAATAATGCTGATGCAAATTATGAAAGTATAAAATTGCTTTATAAACCACTTGTAAACTTACATAAGAAATATAATATTATATTTAGAATTGATGGGAGAGGTGTAAAAAAAGTTGGGGAATTATTTTCGAATTTAGACTGGGTTCAAATTATTTATACACATCCTTATAAACTTTTTTTAAAGAAACTTAAGGAAATTGATATTGGGATTCATCCATTAAACAAAACAACTCGTAATTTGGCTAAAAGTTTTGGAAAGACTCTAAATTATATGAATGCTGGCATCCCTTGTGTGGTAAGTAATATTGGAGAAAATTCAATATTTTTTAAAGATGGAATAAATGGATTTCTAGCAAGTACTCCCGAAGAATGGGAATTAAAACTTGGGAAACTTGTTAAGGATCAAAAATTAAGAGAAAAATTTGCAAACTTAGCTTTCAAAGATATGAGAAAAGAGTTATCCTTAAGTAATATATGTAAGAAATATGTTTTATTACTGTTTGGCGAAGATATATAAAATATATTAACCTACTTAAATTTAAAATTATATTTCGATTAATTTTCAAGAATAAAAATGATAAATTCCAATTTGAAGAAATTAAAAATAATTCACTTACAAGGTACTAGATTTGGTCATTTTGTATATAAAACTCTTTCAGAAAAAGATTATGGTATCTCCCATAAGAGCTATCAACCTTATTTATGTGAGGAACAAGGAAAACTCGGACATAAAGTAATTGGGATATTATTCTCAAAGGATGGAAAGAGTCTAATAATTGAAAGGAGAAAATATTATGTATTGTATTTTTTTCCTTCTGGATTTCAACTTCCCTTCCCGCTTAATAAAATTTATAAAGAACCAATTAATCCTGGTTTATTTTTAAGGATTATAAGGATGAAACCAGATATCATACATTTACATGGGTTATTCACTTATTTTATGTTCTATTTATTTTTAATTCCTTTATTACGAATTAAAAAAATAAAAGTAATTTCTCAATTGCGAGGATTAGACCCAGTTAATCCTATTAAAAGTCCACTTAATTTATTTTTTTATATTATCCAATTCTTATTATGTAAGTTATCAAATATTGTTTTGTATCTAAATAAAAGAGTTGGTTATTTATTACAGAGATTTAAACTATGTAAAAGAGATAAAATAAAATTAGTACCAAATGGTATTGATTTGGAACTTTTTAAACCTTTGAATAAGTCAAAATGTATCCAATCTTTAAAATTAGATACAAATATTCGCTATATATTAATGGTAAATCGAATTAAATTACCTCAAAAAGATGTTTTTACAGTTATAGATAGTTTAAAAGATTTTCTGTTAGATAATGAAAATATCAAGCTGATTATAATAGGTGATGGACCCGATTTACCCAAATTAAAACATGATATTAAGAAACATAAATTAACAGATAAAATAATTCATTATAATTTTGTAAAATTTGAAGAAATGCCATTATTTTATAATTCTTCAGATTGTTTCATCTTACATTCAAAATTTGAAGGAATGCCAAAAGTGATTCAAGAAGCATTTGCTTGTAAGACACCAGTTATCGCATCAAATATCTCTTCAATAAGAGATATAGTCAAACACAATAAATCTGGTTTATTAGTTGAATTTCAGAAAAAAGATCAAATATTAGAAGCTGTAAAAACAATTTTTTCTAACGATAAACTAAAAAATAAGCTTATTTCTAACGCATTTAATTTTATCCAAGATTATTCTTGGTTTAAAACTAGTAGTAATTTAATAAAATTATATAATGCAGAATTAACAAGACGAAATGGATAATTCGAGGATAATACATGAGTTCCAAGGATAATAACGAAAATAATGTTCTTAAAGATGAAGATCTATCCGATAAAACGGTTAAAGGCGGAGTATGGATATTTTCAATCAGAGTTATTGAAGAATTTATTTATCTCTTAAAAATCATAATTCTCGCAAATTTATTAGAACCTAGAGATTTTGGTTTGTTTGGCGTCGCTCTCTTAACATTAGATATCTTAAAAAATTTTACACAAACTGGTTTTGAACGTGCATTAATACAAAAGAAAGAAAATATTGAATCCTATCTTAATAGTGCTTGGACAGTTATAATTATACGAGGTTTAGGTATATTTCTAATACTTTTTTTTATTGCACCAGTTGGTGCATTCTATTTTAATGCACCAGAAGCAACACCCTTAATTCAAGTAATTGGAGTATCAATGGTTATAACAAGCCTTGCTAATATAGGTTTTGTCTATTTTGATAAAGAATTAAATTTCAGCAAACGGTTTATTTATCAAGTAGTTGGAACTCTTCTAGATTTTATTTTAGCAGTTTCTTTTGCATTAATTTTTAGAAACGTATGGGCAATAATAGTTGGAGTACTTGCTGGAAATGCAGCAAGATCTATTATGAGTTATATTCTCCATCCTTATAGACCTCGATTAAGTTCTGATTTTGGAAAAGCAAAAGAATTATGGGGTTATGGAAAGTGGATTTTTGCTGCTAGTATTGTAGGATTTCTAATAATTGAAGCAGATGATATTTTTGTTGGGATTTTATTAGGTGTAACTGCATTGGGTTTTTACCAAATGGCCTATAGAATCTCAAACTTACCTGCTACTGAAATTACAGAAATAGTTGGGCGAGTTACTTTCCCAGCATATTCAAAAATACAAGATGATAAATCAAAATTAAAAGATGGTTATTTAAAAGTACTAAAATTTGTATCATTTTTAACCTTTTTAGCTGGAGGTTTTATTTTTCTTTTTGCTTACGAATTTACAAAAATATTTTTAGGACAAAAGTGGGTTCCAATGGTTCTAGCGATGCAAGCACTGGTAATATATGGAATGATTAGATCTCTAGGGCGTACCACATTTGCTGTATTTCAAGGTATTGGAAAACCAAGAATTTTATTAAAGATAAATTTAATTCAATTTGTAATAATGGCAATCCTAATTTATCCTTTTAGTGTAAATTATAATATATTGGGTACTTCTATCGTGATAGTGATATCCTCATTAATAGGAAATATAATTAGTTTAATTATAATTTTTAGGACTATTAAAGCTGGAAAATGGGAATTTAGTAGATTAATAATCTTTCCTTTAATAAGCATGTCCGTTATGATTTCATCTATTTATTTTGCTAAAATATATTGGAAAATACCTATCGGAATAATGCAATTGGGTTTTTTAGCTATTTGTGCATTCTTAATATATATTAGTCTTATTTTTATATTTGAGAAGATATTTAATTATAAAATAATTAAAGAATTGTTCGCTATATATAGACAAATAATAAAGCGATAATTATATTTCCAAATAATCGAAGTTATAATCCAAAGATCCTGTTGAGAAATTAATATGAACTCTATTAAATCATTGGTTATGTCATCTTGTTTGAGAAATAAGGATAAATTTTCAAGTATAATAACTAAATATGAAGAACATGGCATCCTACATAGTGAAATGCTTGCAGTCTGTTCAGTAATACAGAATTTAGATATCAATCTAATTATAGAATCAGGAAGATACAATGGACAAAGTACAGAAATTCTTGCAAGGTTTTTTTCAGGAACAAAAATAAAAATAGTTAGTATTGAAATCATAAAAGATCAAAACGCAAAATACGTCGAAGAGAAATTAAAAAAATATTCGAATTTGATTTTATTGTATGGTGATTCAAAGGATTTAATACCAAAAATTCTAACTATTTATCAAAAGGGTAAAGTGGCTATTTTATTTGATGGTCCAAAGGGAGAGGCCCCTATAAAGATATTCAAGAAAGTAATTTGCGATTTTCCAAAAGTAAACGTCGGTTTTTTCCATGATATGAGAAAATCCACAGAAAAAATGCCAAATCCCACTCGAAAAATTATGAAACATTCCTTTAACCGTGTTTTTTTCACAGATAATAATGAATATATTGAAAACTTCAAACAATTGGATTATCCAATTATCAAAACGGGTATATGGCGTCCTTGGATGAAGGGAAATAACAAAATTGGCAGTTATGGTCCAACATTAGCTGTTGTTCTACCTGTCTCAACGGAACGAGTAATGGAGTCGGAAGAAGAAAAAACCACCACTTCCAACTTAATTAGTTTTTTAAAGAATACTAAAAATAATTTAAAAAGAATTTTTACGAAAAAAGTTACAAATTTTAATTTAATAGAAAATATCAAATACATCTTAAGAAATATTAAAAAAGTTATTTATGATAAATAATAATATTTTAAATATAGAACTTTTCTGTATCATTATTTTTTTCTAATTCTTTTAATAATCGCCTCTCGATATACCTTCAAGTAATCATTTGTAATTTTATTTATCTGAAGCTCTCTTTCTACGATTTTTCTTGCATTTTTACCCATTTTTTCTCGTTTTTTTTCATCTAATGCAAGTTCGATTATTGCATTTGCTATAGCATCAATAGAATGCAAGGGGACTAAAAAACCACTCTCTCCATCTTTTATCATTTCTGGATGGGGTCCTGTATTTGTTAAAACAACAGGTTTTGAGCAAGCCATTGCCTCAATTACAACATTCGGATGTCCTTCAATTATAGAGGGTAAAACGAATACATCACATCTTGTAAATAAATCCCATTTCCTATTTCCAAAAACTAAACCTGTAAAGATGACTCTTTCTTTCAATTTTAATTTAGAAGCTAATCTTTTCAAGTGATTCTCTTCTTTACCTTTGCCTGTAAAAATCAATTTTGCATTTGGAATCTCTTTAAGTACTATTTGAAATGACTTAATTAAATCATCAGGACATTTTCTAGGTTCTAAATTCCCTACGAATAGAATAATAAAATCCTCTTCTCTTATTTTATATTGCTTAAGGATTTCTTTCTCTACAGAAGGTATTATACTTTTAAGGTCAATACCATTATAAACAACCCGAATCTTCTCCCGATTAGAGCCTGCTTCTATAGCGGGCTTAATCATTGATTTACTTACTACGGTATGTAAGGTGGCAAATTTAAGGATTAGTTTTACTAGAATTGCACCCATTTTTTTTAGTCTTAATCCATACCCAATTTCCCTTATCATTAAAATATCCATTCCATGAGATGTACAAATTATAGGAATATTTAATAATCTAGCTGCAAGAGCAATGAATCCACCTGGAAAGGCGTTGTGAACATGAACGATATGAGGTCTTTTTTTTCTTAAAAATCGGTAAAATAATATAAAATTTAAAATTTGACCAATAGAATTGTCTAAAAATTTATTATATAATCTTCTAAATATGGGATAAATTCTCATACCACTTAGAATTTTTGTTTTACTTGGTCCAACGCATGTATTTTGAACTATGACTCTATTAGATATTCTAGCTGCATGTTCGTAAGTACTTTTATTGATTATTTGCTCATATCTTTGAAAATTAATTATACAGACTTTAATTTTCTTGTTCATTGCATTATCACTTGAAACAAAATTCAATTTAAATCTGGAGTTTCAACTTTAATTATTAATAATATTTTTTTAAAAACGAGAAAAATATTTGAGATTTTTGGTTCTCCTAATATGATAGAATTTGTTCTTTTTTCTTCCGAAAAAAATTAATATTAATTTCATAAAAAAAAAATCAATGAATAATCTAGAAATTATTTTTAAAAAAATTAAATTTGTATTTCTTAAAATAATAGCCCAAATTAAATTATATTCTTTAAAATATAACGTAATTAAAAAACTGCATTATTATTTAATTAAGGCTAATCAAAAAAGTAAATTTCTCAAGCCAATTAAGAAAATATTAAGAAAGAATTCTTATTCTGATAAATTTTTAACTCGATTTAAAAAATCTTTAGAGAGTTTTAATTTATTAAGATTAACTGCACACGGACCTTCAAGATTTGGTGGAGATGTGATACTAAGCTCAATTATTGATGAAATAATTGAATTTTTCAAAGTGACCTCATTTATAGAAACAGGGACTTATTTGGGTTCAACTTCAGCAAATATGGCAAAGTTATATCCAAAATTGCCAATATTTACATGTGAAGTGAATAAAACTTATTATAAAATTGCTAAAGAAGGATTAAAGAAATATAGAAATGTTCAAATTGAAAATAATAGCTCTGAATTATTTTTAGCTAAATTAATTAAGAAAAAAAAATCATTTACCTTACCTCTTATTTTCCTTGATGCTCATTGGTACGATTTTTTACCACTCCCAATTGAAATTGAATTAATATCAACAAACTTGAATAAAAGCATTATAGTTATTCATGATTTCGAGGTACCGAACAAACCTGAATATGCTTCTGACATATCTAATAGAATGAGTACCCAACCTATAGCTTGTAATTTATCTCTTATCGAGGATAAGTTGAAAAATAAAAAAAATTACAGATTATTATTTCCTAATTATACTCTTGAAGCCTCAGAAACGTCCGCATTAACCGGATATGTAGTAATTTTTCAAAATCTAACAGAATCATTTGAAATATTTAAAAATGAAAAATTTGTCCAAGATCATTTCCTTGAATATAATATCACTTAAATTATAAAAACTAATGAATTCTTAATCAATATTTAGATTTTTAATTATATGTTCTTTAAGAAACTGTATTTTTTTTGAAAGCGTATGTCTATTTAGTATTAAATCTCTCCCATTTTCTCTAATTTTAACATAATTCTCTTTATTTTTTAAATAGTCATATGCCTGTTTTTTAAAATTTTCCTTATTAAAAATTATACAGTTATTATTGTTTTTAAAGCCCAATAAAGGTAAATCATCTGCCTCTTGAGCAAATAATAAAGATCCACTTGCAGGAACTTCAAAATATTTTGGCATGACCAATTTATATTTTGGGTCTAAAGATCCAGCAGCTATAATTGCATCAAATTCTTGTAACCATTTGAAATATTCGGAATCTGTTAAAATTTTATTTATGGATGAATGAGGGAATGTTTTTACAAAATCGAATTTTTTACACCATTTTCTTGTTTCGTAGATTGCATCTCGTGTTTGACCAAATACCATTATATAATTTTGAGTTGGGGTTCTTATTGGTCCTTTATATATAAATTCATCCGGGATTGATCTTGGAAACGATATTATCCTTTTCTTGGGGATTTTTTTAAAGTGAAAAAGAGTCGGAGAATAGTATATAGCCAGAATAAAGGAAAAATTATTTTCCAAAATATAATCTTGTCTTAATTCTGTATCAAGATGTGGATCACTTAATTCTATATATTTTAATTTTGGTTTTCTTTTCTGATATTTAATAAAAGGTCCACAATAACCAGGTTCTGGAGCTATAATAACATCTAAATCCTCCTTATATTTATTATAGTCTTGTTGATTTTCTAGAACAATACAATTTAGATTCTTAATAATTCTATTGTGTTTATAAGAAGTAATTCCAGCTAACCATTTATTACATAAATGAGCATCTAGATTAAGCACATATCCAACTTTCGGGAAAATTTGAGAATTTGATAAAATCCTTTCATTTCTCTCCCTATATTTTTTTTTCAATAGATTATTTCTGGTAATTGACTTAAAATAATTTTTAATTCTATTGATGTCTGATTTTTTAGGGATTCTTAAAAATTGTGCAAGAGTATAAAGGAGGTATGAGTTTGAAACTGCATTCTTATAAATTTTTTTAAAGCTTCTCATTTCGTTCCCAATTTTTAAGAATCTTCATTATTATTTTTTTAAAGAATCAACAAACTAGATTAAAATAATTTTTTTATTAATTTTCTAACATAAATAAACATTATTTTTAAAGCAGTCTATATGTTTGGATTTGATTTTGCATACTCTATAAAACTCTTTAACCCCTCCTCTAAACTAACTTTTGGAAAATAGCCTAAAACTTTTTTTGCTTTATCTACATTTGCAAATGTATGATTTGCATCCCCCTTTACATTTTCCAAAAAAATAATCTCTGATGAACTATCAGTCAATTCAATAATTTTCTGAGCTAATTCTAAAATTGATATTCTTTTACCTCCCCCAATATTTAATTCCCCCCTTCCTTTTTCCATAGCCAACATATTTGCTTCTATTATATTCTCAATGAATGTAAAATCTCTGGTCTTCTTCCCATCTCCAAATATTTCGATAGTCGAATTCTGCAATGCCTTATTTGTAAAGATCGAAATTGCAAGATCTGGACGCATTCTTGGACCAAAAACAGTAAAATATCTTAAACAAATATAATTTAATCCATAAATTTCATAATAAACCCGAAATAAATGTTCTCCAGCAAGTTTAGAAACGCCATAAGGTGACATTGGATTCTTTGGATGCTCTTCGTCAAAAGGAAGATAATGAACTGTCCCATAGATAGAAGATGAAGAACCAAATATAATTTTTTTGATATTTGAATCCAAACAAGCTTGTAATATGTTTAAAGTCCCCAATATATTTACATTATTAACCTTAACAGGATTTTTTAATGAAAATCTCACTCCAGGTTGAGCAGCTTCATGAAAAACATATTCAATATTATTTTCACTTATAATTTTTTTCATTAGTATATCGTCTAAAATATCTCCCTCAATTAAATGAAAATTTTCCTTCTCTAATAAATCCGAGATATTATTTCTTTTAATACTTGGGTCATAATAAGGGTCAAAATTATCTAAACAGTAAACATCAAATTGGTTCTCAGCTAAATGATGACATAGATGGCCTCCAATAAAACCTGCACCACCCGTAACTAAAATTGCTTGTTTCATATCAATCTTTGAATAAATTTATTTTCTAATTTAATATAAAAAATTAAAAAAATACGATATTTAAGAATTTTATCATCAAAATAATTTAAAACTCACTCAGATAAATCATTATAATTTTTTTATTAATTTCATGTGATATGAATTAAGTTATAATTTAATATTACTCTTATAAAAATTCTCAAATCTTTTCAATCCTCTAAATTGGTTATATTTTTAATCTTATTCTCAAGATATTTTTGTGATTTAATTGAATAATTATAATAGAAATATCAAGAAAGTCATGAATAATAATGTTAAATCAATTAGTTCAGATGCAGGCAATCCGGTATTGAAAAAATCATCAAGAATTCATTCAATCGACACAATGAGGGGTTATCAAATCGTCCTTATGATTGCATGGCATTATTGGGCTTTTCTGAAAACAGGTTATTTCGAAACTAAAATGTATGTGCTATTTGTGATGAATCTTTTTGGACAAGTGGCAAATGCACTATTCGTAATCGTAATGGGTGTGTCTATGGTTTTATCAATGGATCAACGGAAAAATAAAGGAATGAATTTTAGAGATAACCTAATTCATTGGATAAAAAGAGCAATCATATTCTTTCTATTAAATCAAGTTCTTGTAATTACTTATCTTATAAATTTTGGAGCTGAAATTACATTTAGTATGTCTGGGTTATATCCTGGATGGATAACATCACTTGGAATAATCGCTATATTTTGTTTTTTATTATTATATGTAAAAAAGTTGTATCGAATTTTAATCATGATAGTAATTGAATTGCTTTATGAAATGCAATTTATTGATGGTTGGTGGATATTTAATCTATCGGCATTTTTCTATATGACTTTTGGCACACTTATAGGGGATTTTATCCTTGAGGCAAGACAAAACAATTCTTGGAGGGAATTTCAAGTAAAAATATTTGCTACTGGTGTTATTCTTTTCACTTTAGGAATTCTTGCAGAACTTTATCTAATTAACACTTATGATTTAACAGTCCCTCATACAACTCCCCAATATGCTCCATTTTTTAATATATATAGTTTAGGTATGTTTACCTTAGTTTTTTCGATTTTTTTTAGGATTCAAGATTATAAGAGGGAGCGTGGGGTAGCAATAGGACCAATAAGAGTTTTTAGTAATTTATCCCTTACTATATTTTACTCTCATCTAATATTATTGGCAAGTTTCTTTATACCAATTGGGATGGGCAATTCATTTTCTGTTTATTCGTTCGTTATTTTTTTAATGTGTTTCTATATTTCGATCTATTTAATAGGAGTTCTATGGGCTAAAAAGGGTTATATTTATAGTTTTGAATGGATCATTCGGAAATTTAGCTAAAAATTATAAACTCACCACTGATTTAACTACATTTCCAATAATTATCAAAGCTGGTGGATTTATTCCTTGTTTCTTCACTTTAGATAATATGGTTTCGAGTGTTGCTGTTAAAATTTTTTGTTTTGGAAAAAACCCCTGCTCTATAATGGCAATTGGTGTTTTTTCTGGTAGACCTCCCATTAGTAAAGATTTAACAATATTTGAAAGATTTCTTAATCCCATTAATATTACTAGGGTGTCTACTGCTTTAGCCAATAATTCAAAATTGACTCTCTTCTTTTTTTTAGTAGAATCTTCATGTCCAGTCACAATACCAATTGAGGAGGCGTATTTTCTATGTGTTAAAGGTATATTAAATTGTATTGGAATTGATAATGCACTTGAAATCCCAGGGATTATTTCATAATCGATTTTATTTTTAATAAGAAATTCTATTTCTTCGGCACCCCTTCCAAAGATGAAGGGGTCACCACCTTTTAATCTAATGATTTCCATGCCTTTATTATAATATTCTATAATCAAATCGTAGATCTTATTTTGAATTTCTCGTTGTTTTCCGTAATCTTTTCCAACTGAAATAATTTTAGCTGTATCTGGTGCAAACTTTAAAATTTCTTTATTTACTAATCTGTCGTAAAGGATTACATCAGCCTTTTCTAAAACTTTTAATCCTTTTATAGTTATTAATTCTGGGTCACCAGGACCTGCTCCAACTAAAAATACCTTTCCCTTAGGCAATTTGAATCCGTTCCTTTATTCTATTTCTTTTAATTTTTCTAATAATTCCCTTCCCCCTTGATATTGCATTTTATTAGCCAGTTTTTCTCCTAATATTAAATAGTCATTTGGTTTTCCAGAAATCTTCGATGTAATTCTTTTAGTTCCATCGATATCTAAAATTTCCGCTAATAAAATTAAATTATTTTCTTCAATTCTTCCCAAAACTCCAATTGGGATTTGACAACCTCCACCCAAAGTTTTAATAAATGAATTCTCCGCCATTATTTCAAAAAAAGATTGTTGATGATTAATTTTTCCCAATAAATTTAAAATTTCTTTACTTTCTGAACGTGTTTCTACTGCTAGTGCCCCCTGACCAGCAGCGGGTAAAATAAAATCTGGAAGATCAAAAGTTTTGATTTCCAGATTTAGTCTTTGAACTCCAATCTTTGCCAAAATAATAGCATCATATTCACCATTATCTACTTTTTTAATCCTAGTGTCAACATTTCCCCTAATATTTTGAATTTCTATATCTTTTCTGAGAAATAAAGCTTGACTCCTTCTCCGAAAACTTCCCGTTCCTATGATTGAACCGCTTTTTAGCTCCTTTAAGCTTTTATTTTCTCTAGAATAAATAACGTCTTTATGTGTCTTCCTTTTCGGAATTGCTGCTAGAGTAATCCCATTCGGTATCAGAGTAGGCAAATCTTTCATACTGTGAACACTTATATCAATCTCTTCTCCTAATAAAGCTTTATCAATTTCCTTAACAAAAACCCCTTTTTTTCCTAATTTATGAATTGGGGTTGAATTAAATTTGTCTGCATGAGTTTTGATTATTTTTAATTCAAAGGTAAATTTATCTGTAATTTTTTTTAAATCTGCAATAACTTCTCTAGCTTGTATTTGTGCTAATTTGCTCCCCCTAGTCCCTATAATAAGCTTTTCTTTTGACAAAATTGATTACCTTATCTTTTTAAAGACCTTTTCGGCAGCAAAAACAGTTTTTTCTATATCTTCAGGGGAATGTGCATTTGATAAGAAACAAGTTTCATAATTGCCAGGAGGTATAAAGACTCCTTCTTTGTGCATTTCTAAATAATATTGTTTAAACTTTTCATGGTCTGCTTTTTTACAAGTTTCATAATCATAAACTTCATTCTTCGTAAAGAAAATTTGCCACATTGATTCAATTTGATTGATAATAAGCTTTAATTTATTTCTTTCTGCTAAATCTTTTATTCTATTTGTTAAGTTTGCACATGAATCCTGAAGATTTTGATATATTTTTGGATTTTTTTGAAGTTTCTTTATTGCTGTTATACCAGCAAGAGTTGAAATGGGATTGCCAGAAAATGTACCAGCTTGATATATTTTTCCAGACCTTTTCTTATCAATTGATGCAGGTTTGATTCTTCCTGCTGGAGATATCATTTCCATAATTTCTTTCTTTCCCCCATATGCTCCTGTACAAAACCCATGCCCTATTATCTTTCCCAAAGTTGTAATGTCTGGTAAAATATTGAAATATTCTTGAGCACCTCCTAGAGCTAATCGAAAACCAGTTATTATTTCATCAAAAATTAGTAAAGCATTATAATCATTCGTAATTTTTCGCAAAAAAGGAAGATAATCTCTTTTAGGAAGAACTACACCCATATTTCCAACTATTGGCTCAACAATAATAGCTGCGATTTCATTTCCTAATTTCTGAAATGCCTTATCGATTGCATCAAAATCGTTATAAGGAATTATTAAGGTGTATTTTGCCAAATCTTCTGGAATACCTAATGAATCAGGAACACCAAATGTTGAGGCTCCAGAACCTGCTTTAACTAATACAGAATCATGAGCTCCATGGTAACAACCTTCAAATTTAACAATATATTTTCTATTTGTAAATCCTCTTGTTAGTCTTATTGCACTCATTGTAGCCTCTGCACCACTGTTAACTAAACGGACCATTTCTATGCTTGGGAAAGCATTAATAATTAATTTTGCCAACTCATTTTCAAACAGAGTTGGTATTCCATACATTGTTCCTTTATCTAGCTGTGTTTTTACCGCTTTAATAATATCAGGATCGGCATGTCCAAATATTAAAGGTCCATACGCCATACAATAATCAATATAGGTGTTTCCATCTACATCTTTTATCCTACTTCCAGTTCCCTCCGAAATGAAAAAAGGATATGGAGAAAAAGCTCTTACTGGACTATTTACGCCTCCGGGGATTAAATTAATTGCTTCCTCATATAATTGTTTTGAGGTTTCTGTATTCATTAATATAACTCCTTAATCAAGCCATTTTGCAACGTCTTTTGCAAAATAAGTTAAAATTAAATCTGCACCTGCTCGCTTTATTGAATTCAAAATCTCTAAAACTATCTTTTTTTCATCTATTAATCCTTGTGCAGCAGCAGCTTTTACCATACCGTATTCACCACTAACATTATATGCCGCAGTTGGATATTGAAATTGTGTTTTAACTCGATAGATAACATCCAAATATGATAATGCTGGTTTAACCATAATAATATCTGCACCCTCTTTTATATCAAGAGCAACTTCCCTAATTGCTTCATCGCTATTACGGTAATCCATTTGGTAAGAAGAGCGATCTCCAAATTGAGGAGAGGAAAAAGCAGCTCCTCGAAAAGGACCATAAAAATTTGAAGCATATTTTGCTGCATAACTTAAAATTATTGTATCTTGTTTCTTATTTTCATCAAGTTTTTTACGTATAGCTCGAACTCTACCATCCATCATATCACTTGGTGCTACAATATCCGCCCCTGCCTCAGCATGACTTAAAGCGGTTTTAGCTAATAATTCTAAAGTGGGATCATTTAAAATTATTCCATTTTCAACAATTCCACAATGTCCATGGCTCATATATTGACATAAACAGACATCTGTGGCAACTAGAATTTTATTACCTAATTCTTCTTTGATACTTCTAACCGCCTTCTGAACAATACCTTCTGATGCATATGCATAGCTTGCCTTCTCATCTTTATGTTTTGGAATTCCAAATAAAATGATTGCTGGTATTCCGAGATCCGCAACTGATTTCACTTCATCTGTAATTGTATCAAGAGGATAATGGTATAGTCCAGGCATTGTACTAATCTCTTGAATTGAATTTATGTCTTCTCTAACGAATAAAGGATATATTAAATCAGTTTTTAATAGTTTAGTTTCTGCTATCATATTTCTAATGGAAGGGAATTGCCTTAATCTTCGAAACCTTAAATTTGGATATTTAGCACCCATTTTTATCATCCAAAGTTAAATGTAAAACATAATTAATATTGTAAGTTAATCCCAATTGATTTATTAAATTTTAAATTATTAATTAAAATTCACATAAATATTTAACATTTTAATCATATTGATTTTGTTAAGAGGTAGATAAATATGGATAAAGATGAAATATTGGATTTATTGCTTCAAGATAAGGAACAGTTACAGTTTTTTTATAAAATAAAGATGAAAGATATATGGATTACAAGTGATTATGGTTTTAGAACCCTCCTTATTACAAATAAAAGAATGATAATTATATCGAAATTTTGGTTTAATTTTCCAAAATTTGCGATTCTTCCTAAGAATAAGATTATTAATGTAGCTCTTAAAAAAGATTGGATAGCTATAAAATGGAAGTGGAATAATAATAGAGGTAAGTTTAAATTTCGAATTAGTGAAAAAGATAAAATAAAACGTAGAACCTTAAGCAAAAATATTTATGAAAATCTATCTGAAATAAGTTTATCCCAAACCTCCTAAATTTTCCTTAGGCGTGAAAAAAGTCTAATATTAATTATAAAATTATAAAATTTTATTCATTTAAGATATATTTATTCATATTTTAATTTCTATTTTAATTATAATTATCAGAAGGGCTGAATTTGAGTTTGGAAGATATTGAAATCAATTATAAACTTTGGTTAAAACGAAAAAAAGAAAATATATTAGGTAAGGGTGGAGCTGCTCTATTGGAAAATATCGATAAGTTAGGAGATATAGGAAAAGCAGCTAAAGAATTGGGGTATTCCTACAAATATGCATGGAATATATTACAAAAAATTAAAAAACGATTTGGAGAAAATCCAGTTGAAACTTTTAAGGGTGGAATAGGTGGAGGTGGAGGGTCAAAAATCACCGAATTTGGAAGACGCTTAATTAATTATTATCGTACTTTTGAAAATTATATTACTGATGCTTTAAATAATTCTGATTTGTGGCAATCATACGGTTTAAAATCGACTGAAAAAAATGATATTACCGGGAAAGTAATCGATATTAAAAAAGATGAAAATGTAGCTATTTTAAAAATCGAAATCGACATTCCTACTCAAATTACCTCAATTATTACAAAAGAAGCAGTAAATGATCTAGAACTTAAAATCGGAAAAGAAATTCTTACAGTTATTAAAGCAACTGAAATTCAAATAGGAAAGGAGGGTATTTTTTGAAAATTAGCGCTCGAAATAAAATACTTGGGAAGATTAGAGCACTAGAAGATAAGGGCTTAATTTTTAATGTGAGAGTTCAACCTAGCGAATCTGCCATTATAACTGCTGTAATAACAAGAGAAGCAGCTGAACAAATGAAAATTAAGAAGAATGATTTAGTAAAAGTAGTAATTAAACCAACAGAAGTAATGATCCAACAGAAATAAATAATGATAAAAAATAAAGAAATTATACTATTGGCTTTAATACCCAGTATTCCATCTCGGTCGGAAGAGTTTCTTTTGTTACTTCAACCTCAGAAATGGCTATTTTCTTAACGTTTTTCTTGTCTTTGATAAATTTATCTACTGTACTTAATGCACTAAACATGGATGCCATGCCTTCATGATAATAATGCATAGGGATTACAGCTTTTGGATTAAGTTGGTTAACTACTTCAGTAGCTTTTACAGGATCAATAGTAAAAACTCCTCCCACTGGGATTAATAAAATGTCAATCTCCCCAATCTCTTTCAGTTGTTCATCTGTTAAAGTATGTCCAAGATCACCACAATGACACAGCGTTATACCATCTACAGTAAATACATAGACTGTATTTTGACCTCTTGCAGATCCACCCTTGTCATCATGAGCTGTGGCTACACCTTTGACTTTTACACCCTTAAGATTTTCAAATGTCTTATTTTGCCATTTGAGAATTTCTGCTCCTTCATTACACATTTTTTGAGCTACCTTACGGTCATAGTGGTCTCCATGATTATGAGAGCTCAAAATAATATCTGCACATATATCTGGCGTCACTAGACCGACCATTTTTCCGTTAAAAGGATCCGTAGCTATGACTACATTTTTACCTGTGATTTCAAAACAGTTATGTCCACACCATCGAATTTTTACCAATTAATTCACCTCAAGAATTAAAATTGATCTTAATTAAAATTATACCAATTATAAAATTATTCAATTAAAAAATTTTTTCGGAGTTAGAATGAAATTAGACCATATAATAAGTTAAAATTAAGGTTAAAAATAAGAACTGATTATTATGTATTAATAATTATCTGGTTCTTGTATTTTTTTACGATATCATGTATATTATTACTTGGGCGCTATAATACTGTATATAATGGCTTTTCAAATGCTTTTTCATTTGCCTTATTATTTGCTTTTATTCCATTTGGTTTATCATTAGGAGTTATTGGTGATAGGTTTTATGCTCAATTGGAACTTCAAAATTACAAAAATGAAGAAATGGAGTTAAAAAAAATCCAATATGAATTAAATAAAGAAGATAAAATAAGAATTATATTGATTATAATAACAACTGTAATTACAATACCATATATTAATGCTCTAACTGGAATATGTATAGTTGGTGTAAATATAACTATTCCCCTATTAGGAATAGAAGGGTTAAAAGCACAAATTTGGCCATTTTTTCCTACTCATTTAGGTCTTAATCATGGTTGGTTAGGGTATTTTCTAATTATTAGCGCTATTTTAAACTCAAAAATTGAAAAATTATTTAGATATTCAATTGTTTCAGATTGGATTGTATTTGGATTTTGTTTTTTAGCAATATGGGGTACTGGATGGTTAATAAATGACTTTGTAAGTGAAGAAATTGCCCCAATATTTCAAGGAGCTTATTTTCCATTTCTTACACCCTCTAGAAGTGATTTATTTAAATTTGAATTACTTATCCAAATTATAATAGTTTTTACTCTAGCTTATATCATGTATCATTTTGGTTGGAAGAAATATTATCGTCCTTTAATAATAAAAAAGAGTTGAGCTATTTGGAAGAACAGATCAAAAATCTATGTGTTATTTGTGGGGAAAATTTAATTGATGAAAAAGGAGAACAAAAGAAGTTTGAAACTTACGCAAATTATGCAAAAATCTGTTATGATTGCCTTTTTTTACCTATAAAATGTGTAAAAGGAAACGTAACTTTAAATGATGTAATTAGAAGAGTCAGTTTGTTACGAAGATCTTATTAATTTTTATATTAGTTGGTTTGTAGATTAATTTTCAAAATTTGTATTAACTAGATAATTGAATAAAATGGAAACGATAAATTCTATAAAACATAAAAAAGCCCCAATAAAAAGAATTAGGTCTATAGATACTGTAAGGGGGATGGCTACCATGGAAATGATAATTTATCATTTTGTTACATGGTATATACCCCAGATTCCAAAATATTCCTTGATACATTTCATTGTTATTACGATTTTTGGGCATACTCTTCGGTTTTGTTTTGTTACAATACCTGCAATGGGTGTAAGTTTACAACTTTATCGAGGTAAAAAAGATGGAACTGATGAAAGTTTAATTAGAAAATCAATATTTAAAAGAGGTTTGTTGTTAATTATAATACAATTTATTTGTAATTTTTTTGGATGGCATCCTTTTTTTATTTGGAACTCTTTTATTTTATCTTTTGTGGGAATATCCATAATTGTTGCCTATTATGTTTCAAAACTTTCACATCGAATAAGAATTATTTTAATTGTAATTATTGCTTTGATAACCCCATTCTTAAAATTCTATTTATCCCCCATCCAATTTCAAAGCGGATTTGTTCAAAATGTATGGACTATCGACACTTTTTTGTATAGTATGTTCCTACAGGTGGATTTTCCAATCTTACCTTATATCTCATTTTCAATTTTTGGGACAATTTTTACAGAAAAGATGATTAAAGCCATTGAGACCGAATCAGAAGAGAAATTCATAAAAAATTCTCTTATCATAGCGATAATTTCATTAGTCTTATATGGAATATTTACGAATTTTAGATCCATTATTAATTATCCAGATTTTTTTCTTGGTAACCCTCCTCGTCAAGATATATTATTTGCATTAGGTTCAGTGATTTTATTTGTCACAATTTTTTTCTGGATTCAGGATTGGGAGCAAGTGGAGGTGAAGGCATTAGAAATTTTTGAAATATTTGGTAGTATTTCTCTAACTACCTTTATTACTCATTATTATATTTTCCAAAGGATTTTCGACTCGATTTATGACCCATGGTTGAATTTGGATCCATATTCTGTTTATTTGTTAAGTATAATATTATGGATTAGTCATGCTATTTATGGTATTATAGTTTTAAGGAATAAAAGGAAATATAGTGTAGAATGGTTTATTAGATGCTGCGTGTAATTTAATCTGATATTTATAATTATATAAAGGAGGTTATAAAAATCGGAAAGGATAAAATATTATACGAAGGACAATTGAGTGGAACAATTGAACAAATAGGTGGTTCGGGAGTTTTTAGTTCAGCTGGTACAGTAAAAATTAAATTAGATCAACCTATAATGGAAATACAAGAAGTAATTGCCAAATCAAGACATTTCAATGAGTTTCCATTTAATGAAGGAGATGTGGTTAAGATTCAAGGGAAATTATTTCGAAAATATATACCATTTTGGGACAAGGAATACGTAATGTTGTCAGCAGAACACACATGGAATGAAACAACTGGATTTGGCTGGTAAATATTTTAAATTACCATTTTTTTATCAACAATTGAGCTTGATATCATGGCTAAACAAAATATTATTTTTATTTTATCTGATCAGCAACGCCATGATTCTATGGGATGTTATGGTCAAGAATTAGAGGTAACACCCAATCTTGATAATTTTGCAAAAAATGGTGTAATATTTACTCATGCATTTACATGTCAACCAGTTTGCGGACCCGCCCGTTCTTGTATCCAGACTGGTCTTTATGCTACTGAAACAGGCTGTTTTAGAAATGGAATTCCTCTGCCAATTAGTGATAAAAATATAGCTAATTATTTTTCTTCTAATGGTTATGAAGTTGGATATATTGGAAAATGGCACCTTGCAAGTTATGTAAATGTAAATATATTCAAAAGGAGTAAAGAGCAACAATATATAAATAGAGGGGTAACCCCAGAACTTCGAGGAGGTTACAAAGATTACTGGCTTGCTTCTGATTTGTTAGAATTTACCTCACATGGTTATGATGGTTATTTATTTGATAAAAATATGAAAAAAGTTGAATTTGAGGGCTATCGGGTAGATTGTTTAACTGATTTCGTATTGGAGTATTTAGAAACCCGTGACGGAAAGAAACCGTTTTTTCTTTTTATTTCATATTTAGAACCTCATCATCAGAACGATCATAACCAGTTTGAGGGACCCATTGGAAGTAAGGAAAAATTCAAAGATTATAAAATACCAGGTGACCTTGAAGATACTAAAGGAGATTGGCGTGAGAATTATCCCGATTATTTAGGATGCTGTAATAGTATTGATAAAAATTTTGGGCGGATTTATAACAAACTCAATGAAGTGGGAGTTTTAGAAAATACTCTTATAATTTACACAAGCGATCACGGATGCCATTTTAGAACGAGAAATAGCGAATACAAACGTTCCGCTCACGAAGCATCAGTCCATATACCACTGATAATCAATGGTCCTAAATTTCAAGGTGGGAAAAAAATAACTGAACTTGTAAGTCTAATTGATCTACCTCCTACTTTATTAACAGCGGGAGGAATTGATGTTCCAAAACATATGAAAGGAAGATCTTTGCATTCTTTAGTTAATGGTACTCCAAAAGACTGGCCACAAGAGATTTTTATTCAAATAAGTGAAAGCCAAATTGGAAGGGCTATTCGCACAAAAAGATGGAAATATAGTGTCAAAGCAAAATCTAGACGAGGATTTTATGATTCCAGTGCTAAAGAGTATGAAGAAGAACTTCTGTATGACCTAGAAAATGATATATATGAGAAAAATAACCTTATTAAAGATCCAAATTATTCAGAACTTCGTGTTAAATTGGCAAATATATTGAAGAAAAAAATGGTTGAGGCGGATGAAGAAGTTCCAAAAATAAAACCTTTATAATCCGAGTTATTAAGGTTCCTTTTCTAAAATCAACCTAACTTTTTTCAAATTATCGCATGCTATTTGATATTTTCCTTGTATAAAATTATGCCATGCGGCTTGAAATAACTCATCCAATCCCTCTGGAGATTTATATTTTGGATTGTCCAATCTAGGCATGGCTTTAGTTGAAACTAATGCAAATTCAGACCATATTTCTTCAAAATTTTTTGGTAATCTAGGAATTCTTTCTTCTAAAGGTGGAAAAGGAGGAAATTTCTTGTGGGGTTCTTTTTGATACCAATAAGCCACACTTGAATAATCATTCTCAAAATTATTCGCATGACCATGTTCAATTGTCCATCTGATTCTTTTTTTAAACCTTATAGGATCATGGATATACCAGCGATACATCCCGTTATTTCCCGAATAATCCATATTTTCAATAAGGTGAAATCCTGTGTACGGACCCGAATATTCATGTTTTGGGCTTGCTCCACCTCCAAAAATTTCTTCGGAACCTGTACCGTGAATCGAAGGAGGCCAAGTATCATCATCAATAAAAATCATGTCATCTCCTTCTCCGTACCAACCTCCAGCTATATTATCTATATTCAGTAATAATCCTGCAAGTTGACCATCTCCCTCAGCATCTAATATAACATAATTATCTTCACCAGTTAGATTTTTTCCACTCCATAGCTGTAAATTTTTCTTTCTCTTTGGTATTTTATCAGAAACTTTGGTTATTTTCTCTCTATTCCATAAAGCATGAAAATAGCCTATGTCTTTTGATAATGGCTCATTTAATTTTTCGTAATCTATATGATAACAAAATGCACAAGGAATTCCCCCTAATGTTGAAGGTCCTTGGTTTTCTATTTCAATTTTTGCATGATTTGAAAATGGCATTGGAAAATAAATGTTATATCCATAACTTCCCGCAATCCCTCTATTAATTGTTATCATTAAGGATTTTAATGTTCGCAACCTACAGTTACTTATACCAAAAAAATCACCCAAGGGAACTTCAACACTTGGATTTTTTTCATCATCCCAGTACATTCTTATAATTGCATACCTACCTTCTAGAGGGCTCTGAAGCATAGTATCCACGAAAAAATGTTTTATTATACCCGGTCCTTCTATATCCGCTAAAATTCTTGTTTTTTTGCTTCCAATTTGAAAAAAATCAAAATTTCTTCCATGTCTATTCCAGCTAGAAGCACGATGGTTACTTTTATTTGTTAATCTAAAAAGACTTGAGAGTATATCTGAATTCATATTAATCATCCTTAATTATTTTTTATTTTTAACGTAAAATGGAATTAATAATAGAATTGATTTATTTTTAACATAATTAAATATTATATTCAATATTCTAATATTAGAAAAAAATGAAAAAAATGATAGCTTATTGTGGAATAAATTGTGCTGAATGCCACATATATTTAGCGACACAAAAAGACGATGATAATCTTAGGAAACAAGCTATAAACCTATATGAACTTGAAAAGTTTGATTTAATGCTTAAGGATATTAATTGTACGGGTTGTAAAAGTGCTGGAATAAAATATTTCGGTTGCCAAAAGTGCAAGATTAGAGAATGTGCAGAGGAGAAAAACTATAAAAATTGTGCTTATTGCCAATATTATGTTTGTGATATCTTAAATAGTTTTTATGACCAGCTTCACACTTTTCCGCCAGAATCTAACGCAAAAAAAACATTAGATGAAATAAGGAAACAGATTATGAAAAAAAAGTGATAATCTATTTCTAAGACTATAGAAAATAATGAACTAATAGTAAATTATCTCCAAAACTTGTTAGTAAACCTCCTTAGAAAGATTATAAATAATTAATTAGTTTTATAATAAAATATGGTAATCATTAAAACAACAAAAGGAGAAATAAAAGGCGTTCAAGAATCAAATTATCAATGTTTTTTAGGAATACCTTTTGCAAAACCACCTATTGGTGATTTGCGCTTTCGGGAACCACAACCCATGGATTCGTGGGAGAGTATTAAAGATACTACCCAATTTGGATCAATTCCCCCTCAAAATTACAAAGATATCCCTCCAATTAATCAAAAAGAGGATGAGGATTGTCTCTATCTCAATATATGGACTCCAGCAGCGGATGATAAAGCTAGACCTGTAATGGTTTGGATTTATGGTGGTGCATTTGTTATTGGTGCTAGCTCTAGAGATCGATTAAATGGTGCAAGACTTGCTGTTCATGGTGATGTTGTTGTAGTAAATTTTAATTATCGTTTAGGAGTTTTAGGATTCTTGAACTTATCAGGAATACCTCCAAACATTGGAGTTCTTGATCAAGTTGCGGCTTTAAAATGGGTTCAAGAGAATATAGATCGGTTTGGTGGTGATCCGAATAATGTAACAATATTTGGAGAATCTGCTGGAGGGGCATCAGTAGCCATTTTACTCGCAATTCCTGCATCAAGGGGTCTATTTCACAAAGCCATTATGGAAAGTGGAACAGCACATCCAACAGGATTTAGACCAAAAAGGGCAAGAGAAGGTGCTGAAAGATTTTTATCTAAGCTGCATATTGAAAAAGAAAAGATCGATGAATTACGTAAGGTACCTCTAAAAAAAATAATTAGAGCACAAAAAAGGATTGCTGGTGGAGTCGTTCAGGTAGGAGATGTTCCATTTCGACCCTTTATTGATGGCAAAATCATTCCTGAAGATCCTATAGAAATAATACGTAAAGGGAAATCAAGTAATGTCCCAATAATAATTGGAAGTAATAATGATGAATTAGCCTTTATTTCTCGTCTACTTAATCAAGCAGTAGATGATAGTGTAAAAAAATCCATTATGGATATTGTTCAAGCACAGATCCAATCCCTTGGAATTGAGAAGAAAAAATTGGATAAATTAATCAAAATATACAAGGAAGTTATGGAAAAAAAACATCCAAAAAATTCTTTCAAATATTTAGATGCGTTTATTTCCGACTATATGTTTGGAATTCCTATTATACGCAATATCGAGGCATATGTAAAATATCAATCGAATATTTACTGTTATATTTTCACTTATGGGTCACGTACTAACGGTGCAGCTTTTCATACAATTGAAATTCCATTCGTATTTGGAAATCTTGATACTACTGACACTCAAATAGGTGCAATTGGATCTGGTGAAGAAGAGGTAAAATTAGCTAAAAATGTAATGGATGCTTGGGTGACTTTTGCTCGTATTGGGAATCCAAATCATAATGGTTTGCCTGAATGGCCTACCTACGACCTTAAAAGACGTGCCACGATGATGTTAGGTATTAATTCAAAGGTGGAGGATGACCCAATAAAAGATATTCGAAAAGCTTGGGATGATATAATATAATATTAATTGAAATCGTAAAACTGATAACCAAATATTCAATTTATTAATTATTTTATCCAAATTTATAATAGATATTTCTTTAACCAATCATATTGTAATTCATTTGTAATTTTTTGAACATATTTGTCAGGTGAAAAAATACCCATCTCTGAAATTATAGATGTAATTAAATTTGGAGGGGTAATATCGAAATAGACATTTTTAGGCTCAATTCCTTGTATTTTTTCTGATAATATCTCGCTTGGAGGTTTTTCCTCTATTTTTACTTCCATTTCAAAATAACTTTTTATATTAAATTTTGATGACTCAGCAGCGACATAAAATGGAATCTTATGTTCATGAGCTATTAAAGCAAGAGGATAGGTTCCAATTTTATTTATTATCGATCCATCTGCCAGTATGCTGTCCGTTCCCACAAGAATTAAGTCAATTTTACAATTTTTAATAAAATAACCGATTGCGGAATCTACAATTAAGGTAATAGGGGCTATTCCTGTCATAAGTTTAGCTAATGATACTCCTTCTAATTGTGGGCGAGATTCTGTCATTACAATTCTTAAAATTTTATCGCTATTATACTTTAATATTTCAAATACTGTTTTACTCATACTATGTGTCATGATTATGCTATTTGTTTTTATAATACTGGCAAAAAATTCCATGATCTTTTTTATAGCATTATCAGAATCTTCCAAATACTTCTCGCCTTTTTTAATTGCTCTAACTTTTAACTCTCCAAGAGGAATTTTGTTATAATTTTCGAGAATCTCATACATAATGTTACCTGTTCCATAGATTAAAGGAGCCATGCTTGGTTGAGCTTTTAAAAGTAATTTAAAAACATTTTCTACATCCTGAATAAAAGATTCTGAAGATTTCTTTATTTGTAGTATTAGAGCTTCAATTGCTTGTCTAGTTAATGTATTTGCGCCCGAAATATTATTTTTCGCAATTTTATCAACAAGATTTTTAACATCATCATCAATGGGCATATTAATTTCTTCCATATTACCATTCTAAAAGAAAATTTTTAAAGAAAGAATATTAGAAATCATAATATACTTTATATTAAAATACAAATCAAATAAAAGGTAAAAAAATAACTTGTGTGAATAACTTTGGATGATTATGACTTAAACAAAGGGAACGCCCCATTTGAGGAAAAGATTGTAGATCTGGAGATTCACTTTAGAACAAAAAAAATTGGTAAACCAGAAGCAAAAGTCCTGCTAGAATCTAAAATTAATAAAGTTTTTAAGAAAGCTGCGGGAGTAGATGTTAAATATCTAGATGTAACAGAGTATTATGAACCATTTATTCATATTTCTGGGAGATATCGTATTATATATATAAAACGAAAACCAATAGATCTTCCAATCTCACATGAAGTCATCGGTGCAAAAGTTTGTCCTGATTGTGATATGGTTTATGAAGTTGGAGAAGCATTAGAGGGTGAGACGAAGAAAAAAAGAAATCTGCCAATCGAAGTAGTTCTGAAATTAGTTCATGAATCGGGAGATGCTGATTTAGCTTTCGATTATAAAGGTAAAGAAATGAATCCTCAAAAAATAATAGATTGGAAGACAGAAAAAGGTCCTTCAAATTTTATAGAACAAAATAAAAATAGCATTAGAAGGTTCTCTGTGACTCCTCAAGAAGCAATAGATAGATTAAGGAAAAAAATTGCAATAAGACCTCATGACACTCGTAGAATTTTGGAAGAAGTATTTGAAGTCACAAAAAATGAAATTATATTACATCCGCTATTTATCTATACTATGCAATATCAAGAAGAAACTAAAAAGGTTCAAATTGATACAATTTCCGAGAAATTAGAAGTACTAAAGATATAAATTCCTTTTTTTTTAAAAAGAGATTTAAAATTGTAAATGAGCTTTTGGGAGTAAAAAATTATAGAAAATAGGGCAAAAATGGATGAATTAAAGAAGCTAATTGCCTCATAAGTTGATAACCTTCTGGTTGATACAGATTGCCAGGAACAGTAGTCAATATTGCACCAATTTGCGAATAAGGTCCTTCCCAAGGTATAAAAATTAATGCAGCAACAATACCAAGTAGAGCGAGAAGTGTAAAAGCCCATGCCCCTTTATTCCAAGATATTATTTTCTTTCCATCTAATACAGAAATCGGTATTAGATTAAACACTCCAAGCATCACATTCATAAAAGCTGAAAAACCCATTATCCACCATATTGTGTTTGTTTCTGAAGGAGTTCCAAAAATGAATGTAAATAAAATTGCAAGTAACATAAAAATTCCACCAAGTACTAAATTAAAAACTGGACCTGCCAAAGCAACTTTCCCCATTTCATCTTTTGAAGCTTTAGACGAACCAACTTGAACTGCACCCGGCATAACAAACCATGGTAGGACTGCAGTAAGTAATGCATAAGTTTTTTCTAATCTAAATTCTGCCCAATAATCTAATCTCAAAGAAGTGAATTTATGTGACAATTCATGACCAATAAAACCAATAGTTATTAGTCCACCAAGTAAAGTAATTAAAATGTAAATTTTTGGAAATTTATGAAGATAATCCATAAAACTAATCATAAACATTAAGAAAACACTTTCAAACATTAAAATAATTCCAATAAATAAATTTATTAATTCCTTACCAGAAGTTATACCAAGTATTGGCCTATCAGGTTTTCGCACAGTCGGCATATAATATTGTACTATGGTATCTCCGGTCTCTGGATCGTATCTTTGTGAATGTATTTCAGCACCTTCCGGAATATCGGGAGGTGTGCCTCCTTGAAAGGGTACGCTTTGTGTTTGTGGTGTAATATATTGTGTTTCAGAAATAGACTCTGAAGCTCTCTTTTTTTCTTCTTCTATTAGGTCAACTCTTTCACAATTATGACTTTCTGGCAAACGATGTTCACTACAAAATTGTTTACCGCAATATTTACAAGAAAATGGCATATACAAATCTTTTCCGCATTTAGAGCAATTTGCCAAGAATTTCACCAATTATATTATTAATCTCGCTTCAATAACTTAGATTTTGTAAAGATTTTGGTAAAAATCAAATTAATTTGATTTTTAAAAAATCCATACTTCATAAAATCTAATTTTAATAATGAATTATATATTTTTTAATTTGCTATAGTAAATAAATTAAAAAGTTTTTATTAATAACAAGTAATTTAAGAAAATTAAATTATAACATATTTCGACAAAATTGAAAATTATTTGAAGAGGAAAAAAATGTCTGAAGAAAAATTTGTTCCTTACTCATCACCAATTCCTATTGCGGGTACAAGCTATAGTGCGCAAATTGGTAAAGCTAATGAATCGGATCCGGGATGGATTGTGAGATTGATAAAAGGAAAAGAAGTAATGGACAAGGAAGCTTTTCCTGAATTGAACGGAAATTTAATGATTGCATTTATAATGCGTGCCACAGCTATTCCCATGTTAAATCCTTATAAAATTAGCCAAAATATTAAGATGTTGATTCGTCAAGCTGAACGTGGACAACCCTTAACTGCAAAACCAAGCATGGGACCACCTCCAGGATATCAACCTGCATCTGAATATGCAAGTATGTCCTCCACTTCTAGTACAGGTTCAGTTCCTTCAACAACGAGTGTTAGTGTCCCAACAGCGACAGCACCTGGCGAAGGATGTTCTAGATGTGGTTCGGTAATCGATGGCAAATTTTTATATTGTCCTTATTGCTCACTCCAATTAAAGCGTTTAACATGTCCAGCATGTAATAAAGACGTCCGTGCGGACTATAAACTATGTCCCTATTGCGGCATTCAACTAAAATAATTCCTTATCCTTATATTTAGCATGGAGCACCAAAACTTGGAATCTGAAGAAGAAAAAACCGAAGAAGTTAAAACCGAAGAAGAAAAATCCGAAGAGGAAGAACTCGAAGATGATGAATCCGAAGATGATAAACCCGAAGATGATAAATCCGAAGATGATAAATCCGAAGATGATAAATCCGAAGATGATAAGTCCGAAGAAGGTTTAATTGATTACAAAGCAGAATGCGAAAAAAAAGACGAAATCATCGATGATTTAAAGAAGAGATTAGGAGAATATGCAAAAAAAACTATGTTGTTAATCAATGAAAAAAATGAATTGAAAAAATTATTAAATACTAAACAAGGTCAAAATCCATCTTCTCCAACTATTTCAAAACCAGTTCGTTCTGATCAATTATTACCAACGCCCTCATCGGGAGCCTTATTAGAGGAATCTAATTCAGAAAGTGAATCTTTGATAGATTATAAAGCAGAAGTTGAAAAAAGAGATAATATTATTAAAGAAATGAGTGCAAACTTTAAGGAATACTCACAAAAAACGATGGAAATAATAAATGACAGAAATAATTTAAAAAAGGAAATGGAGGAAATACAAGAAAGATTACAAGTTTACGAAAATAAGGAGGGGAAAATTGAGGGTGTTTGGAAAAGAAAATTGAATGAAGCTGAACGAAAGGTAAGAGCTATAGAGAAAATATTAGAGCAGAAAAACAAAGATCTTTCCGAGTTCCAATCACGATATATTGCTGAAATTACCCAAAAAGATAAAAAATTAGAAGAATTATTATTGAAAATAACAAAATTAGAGGGTAAAGAGGGAAAAGAAGAAAAATAGGATAAAATTTGTAAATATCATGGCACTAATCTAGTAGGATCCCTTGGAAACAGAGTAACCTCACGAATATTTTTCATATCCAGCATTTGCATGGTTATTCGTTCTATTCCGATATTAAAACCTCCATGTGGAGGGGCTCCATATTTAAAAAATTTGGTAAACCATTCACTATCTTCTAAAGACATCTTCTTTTCTTTTAATTGTGTGATGATTTTTTCATATCTATGTTCTCGCTGCCCCCCAGAACTCAATTCCAGACCCTTACAGATTAAATCAACACTTCTGGCCCATTGTGGGTCTTCATCTACATACATTACATAAAAAGGTTTAATTTTTGAAGGAAATCTATTTAAAAATACAAAATCATGATTAAATTTTTCCTTTATATAATCTGAAATCAATTTCTCAGATTCTCGATCGATATCTTCTCCAAAGGGAATATTCTTTCCAAATTCTTTGAGGATTTCATAGACCTTTGGAAAACGAATTTCTGGAAAAGGGATAGTTGGAATTTCAGGTTTTATTTCTAAAATTTCTAATTCTTCAGCACAATCTTCAAATACTCGTTTATATGCATTTACCACTAATAATTCTTCTAATTTCATAGTTGAGGATTCATCTTTTATAGGGGCAAATTCTACTGCACATCCTCGATGTTCTGTGAGATGTCTTGGGGTGTAAGATGGTTCGGCCCTCCAACTTGGTCCAATATCATAAATTCTCCATAATCCACCAAGGATTGTTAATTGTCTATGTAACTGTGGATCTTGACGTAAAAACGCATTTTTTTGAAAATAGAAAATAGGAAATACTTCTGCCCCTGATTCTGAAGGTATCCCCATAATGCATGGAGTAAATACTTGGACAAATTCATTAATATTTAAAAAATTCGTCATACCTTCAACTATCTTTGATTGGATTCGAAAAATTGCCCAATTCTTTTTATTTCTCAAATCTACGGGACGAAAATCTAAACGTACACTGATATCTGCAGGTTGCTTGGGATCGAGAGGGATTGACTCAATTGGTGAACTAATTGATTCAACATAACTTGGTAATATTTCAACTCCTCCAGGAGCGATTTTATTCTTTTTCACCTCACCTTTTACTATTACAACTGAGTGTCTTTTTACTTCTTTGAGAGCGTCCTTGACTTTTTCTTCAGCATTTTTAAGAAGAGTTATTTGAATTGTACCAGTAACATCTCTTAATAAATAAAATTTAATTTTACCAATATCCCGTATACTTTCTACCCAACCACCTAGAGTTACTATTTCTCCATCTTTTTCTGGCTGGATGTCCTTAATTAATTCTTTATTCATAAGATTAAATTTGTCCACTTTAATTCACTGAAAGCTCTTAATGTAATTAAATTAAGTTTTACAAATACACATTAAAAATTTTGGAAAGACCTTTATTTCGTTCTCAGTAAAAAGTATATTATCTTTATCCTTATTTTCGATTGTGTATTTTATTTTGAAAATAAAATAGAAATAATTGCAGTAATTGATTAAAATGATTCATAATGAAGATTATTTTAAAGGTAAGAATGGTTTAAAACTATACTATCAAACATGGAGACCTGATGAGAATCCAAGAGCGATTATCCAAATCGTACATGGAATAGTAGAGCATTCTGGAAGATATTTTAATGTAGTTAATGAATTAGTTCCTAAAGGATACATTATTTATGCATCGGACCAACGGGGCCATGGAAAATCTGAAGGAATAAAAGCATTTGTGAAAAATTTTGAATATTTTGTTGATGATCAGAAAACATTTTTTGAATTAATAAAAGAAAAAGAACCTGATTTACCCATTTTTCTTCTCGGACATTCTATGGGTGCATTAGTGGCAATATTATTTGCCACTAAGTATCAAGAAGGATTACAAGGCTTAATATTATCCGGAGCTGGTACGAAAGCTGGAGGTGGTGCGGGCAATATTTTTGCAAGAGGCTTAGTAAAACTAATGGCAAAAATTAGGTCAAAAAGTAAAATTGATCCTCGCACTACTGATTTAATTTCCCATGATCCAGAAGTAGTTAAAGCTTATATTGAGGACCCTTTAGTTCATAAAAAATCTACATTTAAATTAATTGGGGAACTTTTAAAATCCTATAATAAAACAACTAATCTTTTAGGTAGAATTAAAGTTCCTACTTTGGTACAATGTGGATCGGATGATAAATTAGTACTTGGCGCAGAAGATCTTGATAAATTAATGAAAATGGAAGATAAAACCATAAAAATATATAAAGGATTATATCACGAAGTTTACAACGAGCTAGAAGAAGATAGAAAAACCGTATTAAATGATCTTACTGAATGGCTGGATTCTCATTTATAATTTTTTCTAAACCACCTTTAAACATATTAATTTTTCCAAACTTTAAAAAATATAACCTAGAAATATCCTAGGAATATACTAGTCTTTACCTATAAGGTCATCTTTAAAAATAAATTTGACTTTAAGTATGACAATAAAGAATAAAAGATATGAATAATTCATTTAAACATTATCTTAAAGAATTCTGTGAGGTATAAAATGAAGATAAATTTCACAAATTCTGCAAATAAATTCATTAATGAAACATTAGAGAAAAACAAAGAATCCTTAGACGATGTAGCACTAGCAATTTATACAAGAAGATCTATTGGATGAGGTGGAGTGAAGATATCAGTAAATATAGGTCTAATAAGAGCTCCAATGGAAGAGATCAAAGACGAGTTCCAGGTGATTGATCAATATCGAAATGGAAATAATATAGAATTGCCCATTTTAATTGATCAAAAATCCAAAGATCTATTATCTTATCATGATAAAATTATGGTCGAAGCTATTGGCTGGGGCTACTTTAAAAAATTGGCAATTCGTAATACTCCCGTTAGCTATGGATCTTGTTAAAAAATTTTTAATCTGATGAATCTCTCTTATAAATTTTAGAAGAGAGAGGAAGAACAGTTTGCGACTGTAAAAAAAATCAAAATCTCAATTTAAGAGAGTAATAGTCATTTTAAATTAATTAATTATATTAAAACCTTTTTCAATAGCCTTTATATTTAGGTCTTTATACTTTTCTGAAACGGTATCAGAAATAGATCTTATAATTGCATCCTTTGAGACTATATTTGTAACTTTAATTAAAGCTCCAAGCATAATCATATTTGCTACTTTTTCATTTTCTAATTCTTTCGCAATTTTACTTGCTGGAATTTTAAAAACATTTTTTCTATCATCATCAAATTGGATGAGATCAGAATTTATAAAGATAAAACCATCTTTTTTAGTATTTGGATAATAAAAATCAAATGCTTCTTGTGAGATTGCCACTAATATATCCGCTTTATCTATAACTGGATATGAAATCATATCGGATTTAGAAATGATTACATCGCTTCTAACTTTAGTGCCTCTTTGTTCAGCTCCATAGGATTGAGTCTGAATTGCATTTTTTTTATCATAGATGGCAGCTTTCCCTAGTATCACGCTGACTAATATTACACCCATGCCACCTAAACCACAAAACCGTATACTTGTTTCACTTTCTTCGTTTTTTCCAGAATGCATTTTTAGCTCTCTCTTTTAATTTTTTATATAATTGATAAAAATCAGGTTTTATAAGGTCTACTATTTCCCCAATAATTATTTTTCCTTGAGAATCTGTAGTAAAACATGCATTTAAATCTTCAAATACATGAGAAGATTCTTCTTCTTCTTCTTTCTCTCTTCTTTCAGAATAATAACGGATTGTTTCATTTAAAAAATAATTCAAATTTTCTCTTGGAGTTTTAAACCGCTTCCTGCTTACAGGACATGTGGATAAAATTTCGATAAATGCAAGTCCACTTTTCTGTATCCCTTTCTTTATTGCACCAATTGCTTGTATTGAATGCGCTGTTGTCCACCTTGCTACATAAACTGCTCCTGCTGCCTTTGCTAGAAAAGATAAGTTAAACGAATGTTCGATATTTTGGTATGGTGTTGTCGTCGAATAATCGCCCATCGGGGTTGTTGGAGATACCTGTCCTCCCGTCATTCCATAATTCTCATTATTAATACAAATAACAGTAATATCTACATTTCTACGGATTGCTTGAAGAAAGTGATTCAATCCGATAGCAGCTAAATCACCATCTCCAGTAAATACAATAACAGTTAAATCCGGATTAGTAAGTTTTATGCCAGTCGCAAAAGCAATTGCACGTCCATGTGTTGTATGAATTCCATCAGCAACAATATATGCAGGTAATCTAGATGAACAACCAATACCTGAAACAAAAACAAGATTATCCTGAGAAATGCCTAAATCATCAATTGCCCTGATTACATAATTTAAAACTTGCCCATTACCACAGCCTGGACAAAAAACAGTAGGTAATAAATCTTTTCGTAAATATTTTTCTCTTAATTCTTCTGCCGTTTTCGCCACTTATTTCACATCTTTTCTTTATTTCTTTTTTTCTATTTCATATTATAATCTTTATCGCCTTTAACATATTATAGATTTATATGTTAAAAAAAAAATATAATTGTAATCTTATTTTTTTCCATTTAAAGAAGGGATATTATGAGAATAAAAAATAGAATCAGATTAATTGCACAAATTTTCCTTATTTTGACATTATTAATTGTTATTAACACTTCTAAACTTGATACTGCTGCTATTCCCTTGTCTTCAGTCAACGAAAAGGGTTTTACCTTAAATACTGCTGCAAGCTGGTCCAATGCGACCGTTATTTCCGACCTTTACGGGTGGAACGATGGTAATAGTTATTCCCCAAGCATCGCCGTGGACGACAGTGGCATCGTACATGTGGTCTGGTACGATGCAACGGATGGTGAGTGGGGAACTGATGAAGAAATTATGTACGCAAACCTCACCGCTTCTGGTTGGTCCAACGCGACCGTTATTTCCGATAATACAGGATGGAATGATGGCAATAGTAAATACCCTAGCATTGCAGTCGAAAGTAACGGAAACATTCACGTAGTTTGGGAAGATGGGACGTTCGGTGAGTGGGGAACTGATGAAGAAATTATGTACGTAAATTACACCGCTTCTGGTTGGTCCAACGCGACCGTTATTTCCGATAATACAGGATGGAAT
>JAHPZH010000001.1:789168-881207 GCA_019058315.1 Candidatus Helarchaeota archaeon
GATGCTAAGAGTACAAATCCAAGCATTGCAGTCGAAAGTAACGGAAACATTCACGTAGTTTGGGAAGATTGGACGGATGGTGAGTGGGGAACTGATGATGAAATAATGTACGCTAACTACACCGCTTCTGGCTGGTCCAATGCAACTTGTATCTCCGACCTTTATGGGTGGAATGATCATCCTAGTTATAACCCAAGCATCGTCGTAGATAATAATAGCAACGTGCACGTGGTCTGGGCTGATGGGACGTGGGGTGAGTGGGGAATTGATGATGAAATAATGTACGCTAACTACACCGCTTCTGGCTGGTCCAATGCGACCGTTATTTCCGATAATACAGGATGGAATGATGGTCCTAGTATAAATCCAAGCATTGCAGTCGAAAGTAATGGAAAGATTCACGTAGTTTGGGAAGATTGGACGTGGGGTGAATGGGGAGTGGACAATGAAATTATGTACGCAAACTACACCGCTGCGGGCTGGTCAAATGCGACCGCGATTTCGGACCTTTACGGGTGGAACGATGGCGATAGTTCTTACCCAAGCATCGCCGTGGACGGCAGTGGCATCGTGCATGTGGTCTGGTGGGATGAAACGGATGGTGAGTGGGGAAATGACGATGAAATAATGTATGCAAACTACACCAGTGCGGGTTGGTCCAATGCTACCGCGATTTCCGACTTTTTCGGGTGGAATAATGGTTTTAGTCTGACTCCAAGCGTCGCATCGGACAATAGAGGAAAAGCACATGTGGTCTGGGAAGATTGGACGAACGGTGAGTGGGGAAATGATGAGGAAATAATGTACGCAGTAATAAATGAAAGGCCATCTTCAAACAACCCTTCTGATATTATAACGACAACTATGGGGCCAGATACTATTGATTGGGTAATTTGGGATGATACTGGTGAAGGACAATATCGGGTTTGGGTGTATGATATTATCAAAAAAAGTTATTATTTATGGGTAAATTGGACGGTATGGACGAATAATACAAATTTAAATATCCCTATTAATCGAAGTATAGTGGGGGTGGGAGTTTTCAATTATACTATTGAATTTTATGATATCTATCAACAATACGGCATTTCAGACTCAGTTATTGTAACAATAACCGATTATATTCCCACTAAAGATGAGCCAATCATAATCGCACCACAAGGCGGTGGAGATATTTCCAGCTTATTATTATCCCCTTTAGGTCTTGGAATTATAGCTGGCGTTGGGGTGATGTTTCTAATAATGGTAGCAGTTATAATAAATAAAAATAAAACTATCGAAGAGCTTAAAAAAACAAGCAAACCTACGACTTCTAAAAAAGCAATTGAGAAATAAAATAAGAATTATACTAATTTTTAGTTCCATTTTTTTTTTTTACAATATAGAATTAGAATTATAGGTTTCTTACTTCTTTTTCATATTTTTAAACGTTTTATTATTTCTTTTGGATTAGGAATTTCTCCTCCAATTTTTAACAATTTATCTACATTGCATCCTTTGGCATGCTCAACTACTTTGTGATAAATTTGCCCTAGATTCATTTCTACAACTACAAATTTTTTTATTTTATTCGCCAATTCATTAATTTCTTCGTATGGAAACGGCCAAATGGTGATTAAACGTAAAAGACCTACTTTAATTCCTTCTTTTCTTGCTAACTCAACTGCCGTGAGGACAGGTCTTGAGGTAATTCCATAAGAAACTATAACTATATCTGCATCTTCTATAAATTTCGTTTCTAATGTTATTATATCTTCTCTGTTATCTTGAATTTTTTCATAAAACCTTCTTACTAATTCTTCATGAACTTTGGCATCGTCTGTTGCCGGATAAGCTTTTATATCATGTGTTAATCCCGTTAAGTAAGTGTAATATTCATCACCTAATTTATCCATCTCCGGAACTTTAGAGCGACGTGTAAATCCTGTTCGAAAGGGGTGATATTTCGATTTATCAATAGTTACTGGAACTCGTTCTACAATTTTTACTTCTTTTTGATATGGAATGACTAATCTCTCTCTTGTATGAGCAATAGCTGCATCTGACAATAAGATAACGGGCACTCTATATTTATCTGCAAGATTAAAAGCCCTGATTGTAATTGAGAGACTTTCTTGAACACTATTTGGATAGAGGGCAATCACGTAATGATCACCATGTGTACCCCATCGTGCTTGCATTATATCTCCTTGTGCAGGCTTTGTTGGTTGCCCTGTGGATGGTCCCGATCTTTGAACATTTACTATTACACACGGAGTTTCCGTCATACAAGCATAACCGATATTTTCTTGCATAAGAGAAAATCCCGGACCTGATGTTGCAGTCATAGTTCTAATTCCATTCCATGAAGCACCTATTATTGCTGCAATTGATGAAATCTCATCTTCCATTTGTACACAAAGCCCATCAACTAATGGAAGGTATCTGGCCATCCCCTCCAATATCTCTGTAGCAGGAGTAATAGGATATCCCGCATAAAAACGACAATTAGCTAATAAAGCCCCATAAACAATAGCATCATTTCCTGTGGCAAATTGAATTTTTGGTTCTATAAGATCATCAACTTTTATTTCCTTTATTTTCCTTCTTCCTCCTTTTTAACACTAATAGCCATTTCTGGACAAATTAATTCGCATTGTTTACAAAATATACAAGAATCTGGGTCAACAATATTTGGCTGCGTATATCCTTTTTTATTCACATTATTAGATTCCTTAAAGATATGCTTTGGACAAATTTCTATACAGAATCCGCATCCTTTGCAAAGATTCTCATCTATGTTTATTTTCAATCTAATCTTCTTTGATAATTACTTTCTTATTATTCATTAAAGGTTGGAGCACTTTGGGGATATTTACAGACCCATCTTTATTTTGATTATTTTCTAGTATAGCACAAATTGTTCTTTCTGTTGCGATTGCCGTGGAATTTAACGTATGTAATGGAATCCATGGTTTCTTACCCAGAATTCCGAATCTAATATTCAATTTTCTTGCTTGGTAATCCGTGCAATTTGAACAAGAGACTAATTCACGATAAGTGTCTTGAGCAGGAAACCAAGCTTCTAGATCATATTTTTTTGCTGCATTATCATTCATTTCGCCACTTGCTATATTAACAATTCTATAAGGGATTTCTAGTTTCTGATATAACTCTTCTGAATTTTGAATTAGTTCCTCATGAAATTTCCAAGATTCTTCTGGTTTACAAAAAATATATTGTTCTACTTTTTCAAAATTATGAACACGAAATATGCCCTTAGTATCCCTTCCATGTGCACCAGCCTCACGTCTATAACAAGGAGAAATGCCTGCGTATTTTAATGGTAATTTATTTACATCTATTATCTGATCAATATGCAAAGCTGCTAATGTCTGTTCTGATGTAGCAATTAAAAATAAATCAGTATTTTCTAATTTGAATAATTGCTCTTCAAAGTCAGCTAATTCTGCAGCTTTTTCTATAACATCCCGTTTTAAATAAGCAGGTGTCCAAAATGGTATAAAATCTTTAGAAATCAAATGATTGAGAGCTAATTGAATAAGTGCTAGGTTTAAAAGAACTAGATCTCCTTTTAAATAATAACTCCGTGCACCTGATACTTCAGCTGCCATTTTCAAATCTGCAATGTCTAGATCTTCTACTAAATCTACATGTGACTTGGGTTTAAAGTTTAATTTCTTAATTTTACCCCAAGTTCTTACAATTTCATTCTTTTCTTCACTTTCACCAATAGGCACTGTATCATGAAGTATATTACCTACTTTATATCGATAATCATACCTGAGTTTTAAGTATTCCTCCCTTTTATTGGTTTTATCAATAATTTCTTCATCTATTTTTCGAGATTTCTCTTTTTGCTTCTTGATATCTTCCCCATTTTTAATCATTTTTCCAATTTTTTTGGTTATTTTATTCTTTTCTTGTCTTAAAAGATCTATTTCTCTTTTTAATTCCCTCCATTTATTATCATATTCAATGACCTTGTCCACATTTGAATGATCTTTAAATCTTTTCTTTTCAGATTTCCTTATTATTTCTGGATTCTCACGAAATAGATTGATATCTAACATAATCTTTACCAATTCTTTATACTGTTATAAAAATCACAGATTTTGTATTTATTAATTTTTATAAAAATGAATTATCAATAAATAGTATAGTAAGAAAATTAAAAAGTAAAAGTTAAAAAATATTTGTTATTAAGAATTGAGCTTATGGACGCATTATTCTCTCGATTGGATTATTAAGTCCTATTCCTTTTTGAAAATCAGATCTTATTTCTCTATACTTTAATATGGTAACTTTTGGAACTTTTAAAATTTCTAATATTGGCTCAATATTTTCAATCATTCCAAAATATTTTGGAGAATTATCTTCAATAATTTCATAAACTAAATTTAATTTTTGTAAATAAAAAACAATATATTTAATAGCTAGAGCTTTTATTTTAACCCTTTTTGCTAAATTATTTAGAGAGATGCCAGGTTCTAACAGGATTTTTTCTAAAATTCTTAAATTTCTTGTTTCTCTAAGTAAAAAAATTGGTTTGTCATATTCAGGATTAATATTAATCTCAAAATATGCAATTTTTTTATTAATTCTAGTTTTTCTTATAAATCGAAATTTTTGAAGCATTTGCAAATGCCAAGCAGCTTGATGTGGTGTAATATTTAATTTATTTCTAATTTCCCTCAAATATGTACCGGGAGTCTTGATAATATATTCGAATATTTTTCTTCTAGTATCGTTCTTAAGAAGATCATCTTTTGTTATTTTAGTATCTTTTATCAGAATTTTTTTTGAAAAAAGTTGGTAGATTGCTTGATCTATTTCATTTCTTGGATATTTCAAGTGTAAAATTGAAACGGTATATAGTCTCTCGATATTTATTGTACCTACTTTTAATAGCCTTTTTGCTAAATCTAAAATCGAACTTTCAATAGGTGAAAGATTCAAATCATTTATAATATATTCACCTCAAGGTTAATGTCATTTGTTTCTTCAAAAATTTCCTTCAACATCCTCTAAAGCCTTTAGAAACTCTTCTCTTTCTTTTGGAGATAGACTTGCTAATTCTTTAAGAATTTCAGCTTTTTCAGATGTACTAGGAATATCTAATTTTAAAACTCTGTTTATTTCAGCACTTGAAAGAACTGCAATTTCTTGATCAAAATTGTCTAATAGATTCTCATTTACGAGACGCTTATAGATTTTATATTGAGATATTATACTTTCTGCCTCACTTACTGCAGCTGAAGTAGATAATTCTTTATTTTTCTTTCCTTTTATCTTTAATTGCCCTTTCTCCACACTTGAGGGGTGATATAACTGCTTATATAATTTAAAAATACTAAAACTTGCTCCAGCTCCCACAACTCCAATTATAATTATAATTAATATCATGGGATTTTCTGAAGGTGTGAAAATAGGTGGAATCGTAAAGGGACCAAGAATTGTTATTGTAATAATTAATGATTCGCCTGTATTATTTGCCTCATCCACTGGAGTTATTATATAAACATAAGTTCCATGGCTTAAATTCAAAATGTCAGAGTAATAATTGGAAGTAGTATTTCCTAAATTTTGTCCATTTCGCCATATCTTATAATAAACAGTATTATTATCCGATGATGCGGACCAAGAAATTGTGATATTTCCTGGTTGGATTACAAAGCTCGGGTTTGAAGGTTTTGTTGGCGGAGTATCATCAAAGGTAAGAATTACCGTAGCAATGCTCTGATTTCCCATTGTGTTATTTGCTCTAATCCAGAATAAGACAACTTGGTCACTAGTGAAATTTGAAAGATTTATATCGTAGGTACCAAACCAAGAATTCGTCCAATTGGTCTCGGTTATATTTGCTTTCCATTCCACAGAAGAAGGATCTAAATTAGCATCGGTTATTGTTAAATTGATAAAATCTGGTATTTGTAGCACACTATTATTCTGAGGAAAGTCTAGGGTAATTAAAGGACCTGAACTTGTATTATACCATATTGCAGAGTCCTTTAATTGATTATAAATCGCTGCGATAACATCCCCATCTTGTACTAATATGAAATCCAAAGCGTCATTGCTCGCCGTAGTATTAAAAGTGAAAGTTCCCATAAATATACTTGAATTTACCCCATTTTCAGTCAATGTAACATTAATGCCAATAAGATCGCTGGAACTATTTACCCATACATCTAAATTTTCTATTATGGTTGAATTTTGATTTAAATCTTCATTATCAATTGTTATTGCTGCAATGGTCCCAGCTCCATAATAAAATTCAGCATCTAAAGTTAAGTTACCAGTTACAATCGAATGCCAAATTGCGGTATCTTTTGAGTTATTATAGGTTACCATAACTGTTCCGCCATCCTCAATTTTGATGATTTCTAAAGAATCATTACTAACAATATTACTGAATGTGAAATTACCCCTAAATATACTTGAATTCCATCCAATTTCAGTTAATGTAACATTTATACCTATAACATCACTAGAACTATTTACAGTCACATTTACAGTTTCATTTATAAATGGATTTTGATTCAAAGTCCAATCAATAACCGTAATAATGGCGACTGCTCCTAGACCGTAATAATCATTAGCGTCCAAGAAATTAGCTTCGCTGATATTATGTAGCCAAACTGCCATATCCATTATATTATCAAATAAACCATGTACGTTGTTAGTATCATTATATACCACAGTTATAATGCTACCATTTTGAATTAAAATTACATCATTTAAATCATTACTCGCTACAGTACTAAAAGTGAAAGTACCCATAAAAATACCAGAATCCACATTTGTTTCATTACAAGTAACATTAATACCAATCGGATCGAATGTGCTAGTTACTGAAATATTAATTACATTAAATGCTATAGGATTCTGATTTAAATCATAATCATCGACCGTAATCATAGCCACTGTTGTTGTTTCATAGTAAATTGTTGCATTTAAATTAATAGTTCCACTCACATATTGTGTCCACAACGCAGTATCTATGACATAAGTTGGCATACCAGATCCGTTAATTTCATCATAATATACTACAGTAATTACACTTCCATTCGTTACTTCAATGATATCGGCATCATCATCGCTAATACCTCCGAAAGTAAACGTTCCTTCAAAAATTGAAGTATTTACTCCTGTTTCGGTACAAGTAACGTTAATCCCAATCGGATCATCAGAGCTTGTAACGTTAACTTTAACACTTTCTGCTGCCCCTGGCATAGTATTTAGATCTGGGTCATTAACTCTAATTATAGCAGTTCGACCGGAACTATAATACTCATCATCTAAAAATATGCTCCCATTATTTGGTGTAGTCGTATTCCAAGTAGCAGAATCCTTTGCTATTGCGGGGTCGCCAGAAGCGGTTTGAGAATCATTATAAATCACCATAACAATAGTACCGTCTTGAACCCAAATTATATCAGAAGGATCATTGCTGGCGATATTGCTAAATGTGAAAGTACCCGTAAATTCCCCAGTTGTATTTCCAATTTCAGTTAATTGCACTATAATTCCAATAGGATCGATAGAACTATTCACATTCACATTGAGGGTATCAACACCTGCAGTTTTGTTTAAATCTGAGTCCATTACAGTGATTGTGGCAACCGATCCTGTTCCATAATATACTTCTGCGTCTAATTCTATAGTTCCGGTAGTCGTTTTATTCCACCAGATCGCTGTATCTTTTGAAGTGTTGTGGATTGCCATGATAATGTCACCATCTTGAACCCAAATAACATCAATTGTATCGTTGCTTGCAGAAGTGTTAAATGCGAAATATCCTTGAAAAATACTAGTATTAACCCCAGTTTCCGTTAAGGTAACATTTATTCCAATAATGTCGCTGGAACTATTTACACTTACATTCACGGTTTCTTTAATTAAAGGATTTATATTAAAGTCCGAATCAAAAACTGTAATCACAGCAATTGTACTTTTTCCATAATAATAATCAGCGTCTAAATTTATAGTTCCAAGAGCATGCCAAATTGCGAAATCCCTTGGTAGTGCTGGTAGTCCAGTAGCTGTATGTGTATCATTATAGATGGCTGCAACTATATCACCATTTTGAACAAAGATACTATCCGTAGGATCATTACTTGAGGTCATATTAAATTTGAAAGTTCCTACAAATATACCAGTATTAACCCCTGTTTCAGTTAATAATACATTTATACCGACTATATCACTAGAACTATTTACCATAACATAAACAGAATCAATTAAAGTAGGAATGCTATTTAAATCAGCATCAACAACTGTTATAGCGGCAGTCGTACTTATTCCATAATATTCTGTTGCATTTAAAGCTATAATTCCAGTGTAAGTTTCAATCCAAATCGCTGTATCTATTAAATTATTATAACTTGTGGTAATAATATCACCATCTAAAGCTATGATAATATCACTTGCATTAGAGCTTGCTAGCATGCTAAATGTAAATGTTCCTGTAAAATTTGCTGAAGTTCCATTGGTTTCGGTTAAAGTGACAAAAATAAACTCAGTACCAGAAGATGTACTATTAACACGAATATCTAGAGTATCTGAGCTAGCAGTTATATTCGAATCTATATCAAAAACAGTTACCATAGCAACAGTTGCCGTTCCATAATAAAAATCCTTATCTAAATTAATAGAACTATTAATTACTGATTCTGTCCAAATTGCTGAATCAGTAATAATAACTGGAAATCCAGTGCCATTTTCTTGATCATAATAATGAACAGTAATTATACTCGAATTAGAAACTGCAATAATATCAAGAAAATTATTACTAGAAGCACCAAATGTAAAATTACCTACAAAAATTGAGGTATTAATTCCAGTCTCCGTGCAATTTACATAAATTCCAATCGAATCTATACTACTACTGACATTTATTTCCACAACTTCCTCTATTAAGGGTTGTATATTCAAATCAAAATCTATAACTGTTACGGTTGCAGTCTGTCCAGAACTATAATATTCATTATCTAAGTTAATACTTCCATTGAAAGCCAAAGTATTTAATGGAGTCGAAATATTAGTTATTTGAGTAATTGGAGGGAATGAGGAATTGGAATTAAGGAGTAAATTAACGTTTATTAAACTTATTAAAAATAATGCTGAAATTACAATAAATAGACAAGAATTAATTTTTCTATTTTTCATTTCTTATCACATCAAAGAAAAATATAATCTAAAATCCTTTATCATAAGAAATTTGATTCTTGTATAAAAATGGGTTTGGTCCACGTTAACATATCAAAAACTCCAAGTTTTAAATTCCTGAAATAATTTAAGAAATATAAAAGTGATAAAAGTCAAATTATATTTTAAAATATTATTTTTCATCAAAATTAGATAACTTGAGAATTAAATCATCCAGATTATTAATCAGAATTATATAATTTTAAAACAATTTAATTTCAAAATGCAACCTTTCAAATTAAATAATCATTTAATAATTCTTTTTCATATCTAGACTAGTGATGATAGAAATGTTAAAAGACTATATCAATCAAATAGAATCTTGCACAGAATGCGAGATGTGTTTAGATGTATGTCCAATTTATCAAGATGGAAAAAATAATACATTAACTCCATTATATATGTTTAAAGTCACCAAAAAAATTCTAAATAATGAAAAATTAGAACAAGAAGATATTAATGCACCTTTTTCTTGTCCCAAATGCGAAGCATGTTCTAATATTTGTCCTGAAAGTATTAATGTGCCTGCGATAGTGGCTGAATTACGAAATGAATTATTTAATCAAAAATATACTCCTCTAAAGAATCATGCAGCCATTTCAGAATCTATCTTAAAAAATGAAAATTCTGTAAATAAAACACCCGATATTAGGTGGGATTGGTTCCCGAAAGATGAAGAATTTCCAGAAGATTCATCAACCTTATTTTTCGTAGGGTGTCTTCCGTGTTATTTTATTAAAGACGGTGTTGTATCTTCATATAATATTTTAAAGAAGATAAATTACGATTTTAGACTGCTTAAAGATGAAGGTTGTTGTGGAAGCATTTTTTATGATATTGGTAATATGGAGCAAGCTGAAATACTTTATAAAAAGAATCTTGACAAATTTGATGATTTAGGTATAAATAAATTAATTATTTCATGTTCAGGATGTTATAAAGCTTTCAAAAATTTTTATCCCGAAGTAACTGGGGAAAAAATTGATGTTGTACATATTATCGAAGTGCTTAACAACGAACTCAATAAAGGAAAATTGAAATTTAAAAAACTAGATGAAAATGTTACATATCAAGACCCATGTAATTTTGGGAGGGTCTTTAAAATGTTTGATGAACCCAGAAATCTCTTAAGACCATCCTGTAATTTAGTGGAAATGGAACATTCAAAAGAAAATACTATTTGTTGTGGAGCCGGTTCAGCAGTTCGCTCGGCATTTGCACCTCTTTCTATTAGAATGGCATTAAAAAGAGTAGATGAAGCTGAAAAAGCTGCTTCAACATTAGTTTCAACTTGCCCATTCTGTGTTTTTAACCTAGGATATGCAGTTAGAAAAAATGATAGAAAGATTAAAGTTCGTTATATAACAGATATTTTAGACGAAGCCTTAGTTTAAACTTCTATCTCATTCCTAATTTGATATAATTATCTATTATATTAATTCATAAAAAATTAGGAATCTCTTTAATTATTTTTAAGGTTTCATCCCTATCTAAAATTGAATAGGAGATTAATTCTTCTTTAGTCCTTTTCTTAAGTTCTTTTTTGATTTCTTCAATTGTAGACTCAATCCAAGACTTTGGCATTTTCTTAGTTAATGGACAATCACCAAGATATATTACTAATTTATTTTCTTTCGGAAAATAATCATAAGTTAATGGCCAAATCTTACAATCAAATGGTTTAACTTCATTTATTCGACAATATCTTCTATTTTCTAAGAAAATACAATCCTTGTTAATCTTTTTTATAACCTTAAACTTTAATGGTTCATCTTCGTAATAAACAACTTCAATATCTATAAAATCTTCTGATTTATCCGAAATTTTAAGTTTTAATTCTTTAATTTTATTTCTTATTCGTTCTATTTCATTCTCTGCAACAAATGCATAGTAAGGTTCACGACAACATTCTTCATCTTTACATTTTTTACAAGTTTTAAAGAAATCAAATTTCTCCATTCTTCATCTTCGTTTCAAATGAATTTTTCATAAAATTTATTAAAATTAATTAATCCAGCTAATCCTCCAATATCCCATTTGGAATTAAAATTTATTACATTTAACTGAAATTAATTTATTTTGAATTATAAAATAATAAAAAAAAGAAATTATTTTTTAGTATATTGCTTTTTTAAATCATCTATAGTTGTTCTTTGCTCATCTGGATCTAGTAAAAGAATGCTATCTCTTATCATCTTTCTATCCTCGTCCGAAAGACCAGGAATTGATTTCAATTCTTGATCTATTTGTTCAGCAGTGAGCCCTTTCGGCTTTTCAGCCTCTTTTACTCTTTTCTTCTCAATTCTTTTCTCTTGCTTTGCCCGAAGATTTGAAATAAATTTACGTTGATCTTTAGGAGTGAGAACTTTAATTTGTTCAAAGAATTCTTTTCGACTTTCAACTGATAAACTAGGAATTGTCCTTAATTCTGCTTTAATTTCTTTATTACTCATGGGTTGGAGTGCTTTTCTACGTTTTTTCTTTAATTTATCAGTAGAAATTCCAATGGTATCTAACAATCTAATTCTATCTTCAACTGAAATTAAGTGAGTATTCCAAAGGTAAGAATCAGCATCAGAAGGTTTCAAAGTCTTCAATTTATTATAGATTTTTTCTCCATCATCATAAGTGTATGTTCTACCCTTAATTTCTGATAGTAAAAGCGTGAAATCTAGCACTTCAGGTCGCTTATATTTTATCAGCCCTGCTATTGTTAATAAAGTACGCCTAGCTTCTGGTGGGATCATCAACTTTTCTAAATAACCATCAGCTGCCTGTAAGTCTGGCTGAGCCTGTAAGTTTAACATGAGTGATTTTGCCTCCGTTGTTGTAACTCTAGTTCTCCTAATATCGCTTAGCTCCTTCGCAAACTCCACAACCTCGGTCGAAACCATTGTATGCGGCTTTAAACTTAAGGAAGCCCAATCATCTGCATAATGATCCGCAAAGATTTCTTTACGATCTCTAACTGTTGGATCTGGAGAAAGTTCTTTTTGCTTTTTAATTATTTTTTTAGTTCTGACTATTTGCTTAACCGCATATGGTGTAAATAACCACCATTTAATTTGTCTATAGGCAAAAAAGCCGACTGCTGCTGCAAGACCTATCATCCCAATTATAAATGCCCAATGAGTTGTGAAAGATTGAACAAAAATAGGGATTTGAATTGTACCCTCAAAAGTAGCATAATTGTCATTGTTGGGATCTGCCATAATATGCATTATATAAATTCCCGGTTTAAGACCCCAACCGACAATTTGTGCTTTATAAATACCACCACCTATTGGAATAAGAGGTCTCCAAGTTGGAGTAACTCCTACTATGAATACCTGAACTGAAGCTGTATCAATGGGATTACCATATTCATCCACAAAAGTTGCAGTTAAATCAATAAGGTCAAATTCAAATGATGCAAGGCTAGATGGTACAATTGAAAATTCAACATTTGCTTGTAAAATTTGTAAGCTTAAAACCGTAACAGAGTTATTTCTGTATTCTAATGGACTAGTATCATTTGCAAATATAGTTATATTGTAAGATCCAGCATCTCTCTTTGATATAATTGAAAGTAAATAGATTCCTGGGGTTGCGGTTTCGCTAATAGTGGCCAATTCAGAAGGCCATCCTGTAAAGCTTATATTTGCATATCTAATGTAAAGTTCTGAGCCAGAGTAATATGCTTGAGTTGGAAATTCATTATCTAAATCTTTAAATCTAAAGTATATATTAAATGAAGGATTAAAGTATTTAGTAGTATTTTCTAATGTTGTTAGTGCACCGAATTGATCAACCCAGATTAGTTCAGTATTATGTTTTCTTAAAAATATTGATGTGTTGAATATTTGGCGAATATAATTAGTTTTATTAAATTCAATTTGTAAAGTCACATTTTTGTAACCTGTACTATTCCATGGAAAGAGAGTACTGTTTTCTGTATGAATTGTATCAGTGTAGATTTTAAGAATATGTTGAGGTAAGTTGGGCGAATATTGTACTTTTCCAGGTTCCCAATATTCCCATCTGCTTAAAATAATATTCCACCATTTCAAAGAGTAAGTTTCTATATATTCAATTGTTTGACCTGGTTCTGTGTAATTAAATTCTATTGTGAAGTAATAAAATGAACCAGGGGCTCCAAATGGTATAACTGGTGTAGGAATTTCTAATTCTGCTTGCCCCGTAACGGAATGTAACTTATACGCGTGCACTCCTAAAGTTGTATTGACTGGAAGAACATGTAACCAAAACGTTATATTCGTATGGAGATAAATTATAGGAGCGTTTGCGAAATCATAATGAATATTAATTGTTAGGTTGTATGTTCCATTTCCAAATGGTCCTCCGTTCACAAGATCTTCAAAAGGATAATAATCTTTTAAAATACTCGTTTTAATTTCGAATAAAAAGATTCCTTTATATGAAATATTTTTATAAGATGGATAAATGTCATCAAGGTATAAATTGTGAATTGTAACCAGATCTCTCAGATTTATTCTTCCAGCAAATGGAGATGAACTCGATATATTATAAATTGGCCAAGTTTCAATTCCTGATTCGTTATAAGGTCCTGAAATATATTCACTCGAATTAAGATCATACCAAAATGCTGAAACGTTAATATCTTCACCATAGATTATTGTATTATTACTATAAATATTTGTAAGTTCAGGGACTTGTGGGAATAGTTTTTCTCCATTATATAGTTCATCTGGATTTATAGTAATGTTAGTATGGTGATTTTTAATTGTCAAAATAATAGGTCTGGAGTCTTCAGCATATTCTTCTCCAATTTGAGGACCGCCTAAGTGTGAACCATTAGCACGAATATAGATAATATAACTATCAGAGACATTTATATCTATATTGAATTTAAATGTGTAATTTTCTCCAATTGGATTGTAATAGACTTCAAAATCGCCATATTGGAAATTTCTACCCCAATTAGTATAGTTAGATCCTCCAGATGCGAAATCAAACATCCAAAAAGTAACATTTTCATATCGAGGGTCACTAGATCCATATGCAATTGGAATTCTTCCAGCATCTAAATCATAAAGTTTAATTGTAAAATTGAAATGTGAGACAATATCGGTCTTTATTTCATATTGAGAAACCACAATTTCGAGTTCGATTCTAATATCCCTAATAATGACGTACGCTTGACTAAAACTTTCTGCAACTTCTGTTTTATTTGCTGATATTCTCCAATAAAATTTCAAATTACGTGGTACCCAAGAAGTATTCATTGTAACTATATATCCTTCTATGCCATCAGAAAAGTCAGAAATGTTACCCATGAAATCCCCAAATTCTGCAGTCCAATTTGAAGAATCCCAAACATCACCTGTAGCTGGGTCCTCAATTAGGGTTACCAATGGATCGATAGTAGCACCTGTAATATTTGAACCTTGTTCAACATTCCAATATAATACATTAAACGTAATATTTGTACCCCATGGCACATACGATTCATAAAATAGTATAACATTAGTTACTGGCTTTCTAAAAGATATCGTAAACGTAAAACTCTGATTTTTATATGGCTCATCTGGATCTGATGAATTGAATAAAGTAATGTTGAACCTATAAGGAATATTATTTTCAGGAACTGAACCATCCAGAAAGAGTTTGAAAATTCCAGATGTTGAATTTGTGCGTTCTTCCCACTGTCCTAATGCATTCATTCCATATATTTTATAATTAGCTGGATTATTATATGGAGCTGGTAATGCTATTTGAATATTAGAGTTATTAATAGGTAAATCGTCATAAATTCCTTCATAACCAATATATTCAATTGTGATATTTACTCCCGGAGGTCCCCACGGATATCCAGAAACTGATTCTCCTTCGATCACACCTTTCTGTATATAGACATCTCTATAGGTCTCAATTTTTCGGCAAACTATACTAACATTTACTGATGCATTTTTAAAGAAAGGTTTTCCAGAATAACTAATACTTACATTTACTTGATGAACATCAAGCTTGTCTTGAGTAATAAATTCAGAAGTATTAACTGTAACTAAATACAAGCCAGGTTGGCTGTTATCATAAACGCCGGGCTGAAAAACACTAACTATTCCATCAAATATTAGTTGTGGACCAGCTACACCATCTAAATCTTGATAATAAAGCCTAATAGTAACATTATTTCCATAATAGGTTGTAGCCGGAGAATCGTAAGTGATTAATGTGTTTCTTTCGCGAGTAGTTATAACTGTGTCTAAACTAGCATTTTCATAATGTTGTGCTATTGTATAATTAATTTGAACTGTGAAGTTATAATCATCTATTCCATCAAGATTAAATGTATTAAATGTAATGATATATTCTCCCGCTATAGGGCCATATGTCCATGTAGCTAATGTTGGAATCCAATCATATGAAGTATCATTTAACAAATGTATTTCCATTTCAGATAGAGTAAAATTCAATCCAGGTTCAGCAGGATCGTCAATGTCCTTTAATTCAACTGTAAAAGTGACATTGTTTCCGAATGCAGTTGGATTTGGACGAATTCCTGTTAATAATACACGTCTAGATCGTACTTGGATATCAATAAAAATACTTTTTTTATTGTAACTCGAATTATCAACTGTTATATTAAGTGTGTGCACACCAATATCCAATCCTTCAGTGTCAATATCATGAATTGTATAGACATTACTACTAAACGTTACTATTCCATGAGCTATTGATGTTCCATTGATTTGCATTACAGTATTATTATTCATGTCTATTAGAGGATATGAATTCAAATCAGTATCATGAAATGTGATTTCAAGAGCTGAAATATTATTTCCCCAAGGTATTTGTCCAGGTGGAGTGTATAAAAGTTCAACACCATGCTGTCTAATTGTGAATGGAATGTCTAAAGTTGCGTCTGAATAATGTGTGTTGTTTATGGTAATACTCATTAAATAATCCCCAATAGTAAGTCTCGAAGTGTTAATATTTGTGATTGTCCAAGATGAACTCTGTATCACATAATCGAATGTTGTCGGAGTCCCGTTTATTAATAAACTAACGCTGGCATTATTTGGAATGGGAATATAAGATGCACTATCGATGTCGTAATAATCTATAACCACAGAAATATTCTTACCCCAAGGTTCACTGCCAATAGGTGTATATGATATTTGAGCGGAGCGATTTCTTATGTTTAAATTTATTTGGATTGATGTATTCGCATAATATGGTTCATTCGGGCCTAATGCATAACTCCAGTTAGCATAAATGATAAATGGATATGTACCAGGCTGAGCCCAAAAAGTTGAATTAATTGTAATAGCATAATCTGATGCGACTCTTGACCAATTATAATACCCTGTACCTTGAATACCAGGTGTAACAATATCCAAATCCAAAGTTATTGATACATTTGCGTCATTTATGATTGGTAAATCGTGAAAAGTATCTCTATACTCAATTGTAAAAGTAACGTTGCCTCTATATGGTGTTACTTGAGGTGCATCATACAATATTTGTGTATCTATAGCACGAATATTTAATTTAAATTGCTGAGAAATTTGTTCATAAGTTCCAGATTCCTCCGAACAATTAACTCTAACCATGTAATAACCGCTAGCTGGAAGTGCTTTTGCTGAAGTATCTAAATTGATGCTATATGTTCCATCTAGAAGATCAGTAACTGTATAATATTGTGTAGGACCTTTAAACCAATCAATTTCAACTGTTGTATTAGGTATATAATTACCATCTAACGTGGTATAAGTAACATTAAAAGTAACATTTTCACCCCATACTGTAGGTTCAGGAGGAACAATTCCCATAATTGGTTGATTTCTTCGTAATTGAATTGTAATATTTATTTCTTGGTGCTCATAATACGTTTTATTTGCAGTTATTGTCACAACATAAGTTAAACTGATATTATACCCCGTAGTATCAATACTTAATATCCAATAGGGTGAAGTATCCCCAATTTGAATCAATTGACTATCACCCTGCAAAGTACTATTATCCCAATTGAACGTCATGTTTACATGATAAGGTTCGGTGGTTTCATTGCTGATTCTTACACCAGCTTCGCGATCCTCGTAAAAGATAGTGATATTATATTCACCTAGAGGTATAATGGAACTTGGTTGTTGTGGGGAATATAATAGTGTATAAGTGGATCTGATTGTCATATTTACTGAAAATAATGATTGGGAGACATAATTTGTTTTATTGACGTCAATTTGAAAAGTATAAGTAGTATCTTGTGCAGTAAGATTTTCAATGGTAACATGTATAAGATATATTCCTCCACCTTGATAATAATATGTCCAATTTTCATTATAAATATATTTTGTAGTTGTTGGAAGACCATTTTCGTATAATAATGTAAGATTGACAGTTGCATCAATAATTCCTACACCAAATTCATCTTTATATGTAATATCAAAAGTTGTATTTTCCGTTGCACTATATGGGACTATTCCTGGTGGTGTGTAGCTTAATGAGGTAGAAATATTTCTAACTGTAATTGGGGTTGTTATTGTGGCTGTATCATATAAATCCGAAGAATTTGTTACTGTAATGTTTAATACATGATTTCCTAAGGGTTGATTATCCATCTTAATATCATATATATAATATGAATTACCAACTCTAGACGTTGAGCCATAACTTATAGATGAACCGTTGATCAATAACGAGCTTGCCATATCCATTATTGGATAATTGTCCAAATCTAAATCATGATACCAAATTCTAATCGTAGCATTACTTCCATAAGGTATTTGTCCTGGTGGAGTGTAAAGTAGTTCGGTGTTGTGTGTTCTTATTGTAATAGGAATAATTCGTTCAGCAGGATCAAAATGAGTTTTTACAATTGTAATATTAAGTCTATGAGTTCCTATTGCAAGCGTTGAAGTATTTATATTCTCGATTGAATAATAATTATCTAAACCTGGTCCAGTAATAGCTACATATGCGATATCAGTCCCATTTAAATAAACGGTTGCATCTGGAGCTAAAATATCAGGATAAGTATCGTTATCAGTCTCATGGAATTGAATTTTCAATGCGCTTATATTCAAACCCCAAGCGATAGAACCTGGTGGGATGTATAAAATTTCGGTTGAACCGTTTCGCACTGTGAAAAGAACTTGAACACTACCATTTTCGTAATATGGAGAACCAGACCAATTTGCAGAAACGATTATTGGGAATGTCCCGGCAGTTCCCCAATAAGTTGTATTAATTTCAATTAAATAATTACCATTTGGTTCATCTCTTGTGACACTATAATATAATGGATCAATATTAACGGAAATAACAGTATTTGAACTATTAATTAATTGGTAATGATATGTATCCTGATACGTTACATGAAACGTGGTATTTGTTCCATATGGATTCACAGGTGGAACATCGTAGAATAACTGGGCATCAACTGGTCTAACGTAAAGTCTTACTTGAGCTGACCTTCTATCATAATTAGGGGCATCCATTGTGACATTTAATCTATGATATCCTTGCGATGGGATGCCATAAGCACTGGTATTTACCGTAAAGTTTACATCAACGCCGACTGTGTTGAGCTCAGGAATCGATTGTGATGTATCATTAATATAATAACCAGCACGGAATAATTCCCATGATGAAGATGTATCATTAAACCAATAAAGATCAATAGTTGCATTGTCAACGAGTGAATTTCCCGCTTGATCTGTATATGATGCATAAAATGAAACACTTTCACCCCAAACGGTGGGTGGTGGATTTGTTACCCCAATAGCGGCAATATTTTGTCGTAATCCAATTGTTATATTCATTTCAGCAGGATCATAGTGAGCTTTCGATGCTTTAACAGTAAGATTATATTTAATATTGATATCAAATCCTGTGGTGTCTATCTCAAGAAACCAAGAATCATTCGATGCCTTTTGTATCAAGGTAGAAGTTCCATTTAAAGTTGAATTATCCCATGCCCATTGTATAATAACTGGATTTGCAGGAGTATTATTTTCTATTAAAATTACATTATCTAAATCCCAATATTCAATAGTTATATTATATGGTCCTTGTGGAATAATAGAAGCAGGATATTCTGGCGAATCTAATCTTGTATTGGTCGAGATAATTGTTAAATTAATTTTATAAAGTTCTCTTGTTCTAAAATTTGGTCTACTCGCAGAAAAATTAAATGTATATTTATTGTTTGGAGATTGGTCAGTTAGATTATCCATTTTAAAATGAGCTTCATAGACACCGGATCCAAGTTCATAAACTGTATAATTAATAGGATCTACAAAATTATAACCTACACCTCCAGAATCCGTCCAATCTGTCAGAGTAATTGTAGCACCATCAATACCAGCACCACCGTGATCTAGATCCAAATAGTAAAAAGTTATAGTTGCATTTACTGTATCGCTCCAATATTCTTGACCAGGAGGATCATATGTAAAATCACTTGTAATATTTCTGATTGTCAAGGGAATTAGTAGAGAACGATTATAATGGAATGATTTATTAACATTTATTTGAACTAGGTAATTTCCTTGGCTTAAAGCATCTGTTTCAATGTCAATAGTATAAGTTCCATTAACTTCGGAAGTATTTATTATATTTAAAGAAGCATTAGTGGAAATTATTGCTCCAATTAATGGCCCAGTTGAATTTTCAGCTTGAATAGTAATTGTTGAATTATCTCCATATGGTGTAACTGGAACATCACTAAATGAAAGTGTCATATCTTCTAAAACCAATACATTAAATGCGCTTAAATTAGTTTTAGAATCATAATACGTTTTGGAGGCATAAATATCAACCATATAGCTGCCAATGTATGAAGGGTCAGTCGGAACGCTTAAAATATATTTACCTGCACTCGTGGCAACTTCTGGATCACCAGTTTGGTAAACGGCATCTGATCCAAGTCCGTTCCAATCATTTATAACAAATGTAACATTTGCATTATCAATATCTCCAAAACCGCTTTCAGTATCATCATAATACACAGTTATATCAATTTTTTCACCAGCAAGATATTCTTTCAAATAATTATCACTAGTTATTAATCTTGAACCATGAGTGACAGTAAAATAGCCGATTTTTTGCCCTACAACTAGTGGATTACTTACAGAATCATTGAAATTGAATATTGCTGTGTAATTACCTACAGGAGCATTATCTAAAGAATTATTATATGAAAACAAAGTGGAATCGTTAGATCTAAAGAGATTTTCGTTTGGATCATATATTAATAATTGTGTGTTTCCGCTAACGCTAGTAGAAACTGTTGTATTTAAGATATCAGATATCCTAAAATCGCTTTTTTGGATAGTTTCATTATAAAAGGCTATTCCAGTGAGAGGATTTGGTGCACTCGTCTTAATCTGCCAAAAACCATCTGGTGCTTGTGAAATGGGGGGAACTGTAATATTCAGGAAACCTGCAGTAGAATTATCAACTGCTGGATCATTGATTACATTAACGTTAGGATTTTGTGGTTCTGATACCCAAGTAACCACCCAATTTGTTGGGAATGATGTGTAAAAGTTTGATTCGGTATAACCCGTTGGAACTGAAATGTAGGCATAAAAATCATATACAATATCTGAAGATTGTTCTGAATCAATTGAAAAAGATATTCCTTGTGAAGCTGTATTTCTTTCATATAATGAAGAATCATTTCTATATGCATTAGCGGTAAGATTTGTCCTTAATTCAATTGTAGAACCAGTAGCGGCTAAATTCTCACTAAAGGTTGCTGTAATTGGAGAAGATGTCCAAGAACCAATTTCAGTTACAGTTCCTGTTCCCCATCCCGTGTTAACTACATTATTTCCATTCATTTCTAAATCAATTTGAGTTGGTTGCACTTCGGATTTTATTACAAGTCTAAAATTATCAATCCATAATTGTTGATATTCAATATCTGTAAATCCTGAACTATATCTTGCGTCAGTTGAAGTATAAGTTAAGCCAAATTCGATGTCTACATTTCCGTTAATTGGATCTGAAAATACATCCGAACTATTACTCCAAACACCTAAAGGAATAGATCTTGAATGCCAAGTAGAATATCCCCAATTTTTTATATTATACGTCCCTTCAGCGTATACATTTTGTCCATTAATTGCAATATAAAATATCCATGAATTAAAATCTGCTAAATGATCAGTATATAAATCAAATTCAACAGCAGCATCAATAACAGTTCCCCTCGGAACATTAACCGTTTGAGACCACCAGCAGCTATCACCTTCGTTATAACCATAATAACCAGCACTAAGATCACCATCCATTCTTAACTCAACCCGTTCATTTGGATTTCCTCCTGTTAACAAATAATTTCCACTCATTGGATTTACATAAGGTCGAGCCACAGGAACATTATCGAGTACTGTAAAAGCCCAATTTGTCACAAAAGAATCATCATCATCCCCTGGATTATATCCATTTGTTGATCCAGTTAATGAAAAATCACCATTTGAAGCCCAATCACGATCATCCCAAAGATCATATACTACTGATGTGATTTGGGTTGCTTCCCAATTAGCTCCCAAAATTATTTGCGCATTTGCTGATGCTCCCTCTGCAAATTGTAAATATTGATCAGGATTTGTACTAGAAGCATTCTGTACTATTAACCTTGATTGACCTACACCAGAATATTCTTTCGCGATGGCAGCAGTTTCTAAATCGAGTGAATTATCATTTGGATCTTTAAAAATATCATAAATATTTGAAGGTACAGGTGGAAGCAAAGATCCTCCAAAAATATCTGAATTATAATTAGTAAAATTAGGAATAAGTGATGAAATATAAGGAAGTGTAGTCGCAAAAATTATTGAGAAAAGTAGAGCAGGTATTAATAACCTAGATTTTCGCCTCATCATTAAAAACCTCTAATATTTTATCGTTTTGCCGACAAAAACAAAATCTTAGTGAAGAATAATTGATTGGTTAAAATTTCAATATAATACTACTTTAATAGATTAGATTTTCTTGATATATATATTTTTAGATGAATTGTTGAAAATTTGAGGTATAATTAAAATAAAAAAAAATGGTACATTTGTTTCTCCTATCAAAATTTTAGTTTAAATAGAAAATATGAGGTTAATTGGAAAATATTGTAAAAAAACTTTCATTAATATTTTCTAATTTATAATTGATTTTATTTTTTTCTAAATTAAAGTTATTCTTTTTTCTCTTCTTGTTTATCTTTTTCCTCTTCTTTTTTCTCTTCCTCTTCAGTTAAAATTTTTTGAATTTTTTCTCTATCTTCTGGTGAAAGTTTCTTCATTGCGTCCTCTGATTGTTTTTGAAAAAACTGTAGAAATAGAAATTGCAATATTGGTAGTGTTGCTAAAGTCTCAACACGGCTTTTATAATCCATTTGGGCTCTATCTCTAATTTCTTTTAAACCCTCCTTAGTCATCGATCCTTTCCCTAAACCTTCACATTTTTTAAAACTAACAATATAATTTGAACCATTATATTCTAAGGGAATAGTTGAACAATTGATTGGCTTTGAATACTCGATGAGACACTGATTTTCCACAAGCAAAGGGCAAGTACCATCTTCTTTTGGTTTAATAGTTATTACTAAAGCATTATCTTGATCTGTAATTTCTAAAAATGGAAACACTCTATTTAAAGTTTGATCTTTAACCCACCTATCAATATCTTTATAATAAATTTGGAATCGTTTTCTATTTTTTAAATTACAACATTTCCGACATTCTTGACATTCAAAAACAAACTTTGGTTTAGCCATATTGACACCCTTAATAATAATTTGACCTATTTACCAAGAATGAATTTTTTTTGAAAAATTTTTCTATGTTAATAAAACTTGAATAAGCCATTTAAAATCTATAAATAATCTTTTAAAATGTCTTTTAAGGCTTTATAAAATAAAAAATTGTTCTAGGTCCTCTTTTTAAAGGAACTGACCATATCTTACTGAAGGACTCAACTGCTCTAATTAGTTCTGGATGGTCATTAGAAAAGTCATGACCAGCTAATACTCCATTTCGGTGTACTTTTGGCCACCAAGCTTTGAGATCTGTTGTAATGCTTAAATAATCATGAGATGCATCCAGAAATACGAGACTGCAACTTTTATCTTTAAAATAACTCACGGCCTCTTGACTATCCATCTCAAGCATTTTATATGGTATTTCCAATTTTTTTAAGTTTTTTCGGAATTGGATTGGGACCGGTTTACCATCATTTTCGTGTTGCTCTAATAATTCACGATATAATTTGGAATATTGATCTTTTGAACCTTTCCAATTATCAATACACCACAATCTCTGTGGTTTTCCGATCAATACAGAAGCAAGATATGATGTAGAAAGACCCTTCCAACAACCAATCTCAACTATCCAACCATTTGAAAGTTTTTTAACTTGTTCTTGATACCACTTTCCTTCCTCTGGATGGAACCATCCTTCTATTCTAACTCTTGTTTTTTTATTATTCAGTTTCATAATTGATATTCCAATTTCTAATTTACAAATATTTCATCCACAAAAGATTTAATTTTTTTGAATGGAGTAATATTTCCATGGAAATCTTCTAATTCAGTACTAAAATGCTCTTCTACTTCTTTTACAATTTTTCTTAAGTTATCTCTTAAAAAAATATGATTTTTTTCTGTAACTAACGCTACACTAACATATTTTCCATGTTCTAGAAGGATAAATCTTCCTTTTTGTATTAAGATATCCAATTCAGTTTCAGTTTTAGTGACTTCTTGTATCAAGGCGGAAATTCCAGTTAAACCTCCCGCAACCAAATTGGCTGAAACATTGGCCTCTGCTTTAAAAGCTTGATCATAAATTGAACCACCATCCGAAGTGTAGAAATAAATATGATGTAAATTTCTGAATGAGGGGATAAAATATAATTTAGGTTGGACTTGAAAAGCAATTGTCATTAATAAAGCACCAATCCCTTGAAATACTAAATGGATTCCAGGGAGTATTTGAACTATAACACTTACTGCGCTAATTGGACTTAAAATTGAGAGACATATTGCACCTATTAGATTTAAACTGGAAATTTTTTTCAAATTATCTGGAGTATAGTAAAAGATTTTTACAACATAGTAAAGAAAGAAGCTTATACTTACTAAATAGGCTAACATAGTTGTGAATAAAAAATTCCCGGTCCAAGTGAGTCCAATTTCTCCAGAGGGGAAATGAAATATTCTCGTTGCATTTGGATCAAATGAAAATACAACAACTGCAGAGGATAGTGCGGTTAGCAGCAGTAGAAAAGTTGGATTAATTGATTCTTTAAAAATATAAATTAAAAATATTATATAGCAAAAAATGAATGCAATAATGGTATATACGGTTAAAATAAAAAGTAAACTTGATAAAAACAATTTAGATAATGCAAGTAATATACAGTCCATTACCATAAAAAAATAGGCTAGTGTCATGAAAAAAACACAATGATTTCTCATTTTATTATATTGGTTAAGTGCTATTAAAAATCCAATAACGGTAGGAATTAGCGAGATTAATGAGATTGTAACTTCTAGTGTCCAATTTAAAGTCAATAAATATCACCCAACAGTTAAAGATTATTGTATTTTAACATATTATTGTTTTTTAATTTAGGTTATTAATAAATAAATCATGAAAATAATATTCCATGAAAAATTTTTGAAAAATTATACGAGTGATCCTGCAGCATCGGAAGGTAGACTAGAACCAATAATAAAAGAACTGAAAAAGCATAAAGATTATGAATTTGTAACTCCTAATCCTGCGACTAATGATGATATTCTTTTAGCACATACTAAAGATCACCTTCAACGAATAAAGAATTCACCTATAATTTATGAGGTTGCACTTTTATCAGCAGGAGGGGCAATAAAAGCTGCTGAAATGGCTTTTCAAGGAATACCTACTTTTGGCTGCATACGTCCACCAGGTCATCACGCATCTGCTAATAGCTGCTGGGGATTTTGTTTCTTCAATAATATAAGCGTTTCACTATTAAAATTGAATGAGCAAAAGAAAATAAAAAGCGCATTTGTGCTAGATTTTGATCTTCATACGGGGGATGGTGTAATTAATATCCTTAAAGAAAAACAGAATAAACTTAAAACAAAAATTTTAAACCCAACCAGTCATTCTGAATCTGATTATTTGGAAGAAATCGCTAATAAATTTAATGAAATTGGTGAATTTGATATTATTGTCGCAGCTGCAGGATTTGATGAATATATATTAGATTGGGGTGGGAAATTATCCACAAATGCTTATAAAAAAATTGGAAAATTAATGAGAGATTTTTCTGAAGATAAATGCAAAGGAAGACGTTATGCTCTACTAGAAGGGGGTTATTATTTTGAAGATCTTGGGAAAAATATTTTTTCATTTTGTGAGGGTTTTAAATAATATAAAAGAATTTTTAGCAAGATATATCACAATACTGTCGAATTAGCATATAATCTTAATTTTTTTCATTTTTCAATAAGTCACTTTGGTTTAAATAACTTTATTATAAATAAATGAATATAGTTTAGAAAAACTTACTCTAATTAACAATTATAAAAGCTTAAAATGAGATGATAATTTTATCTTCTGCATTTAATGATTTCGAATATTCTACTATGGATTTTATAGACGATATAAGAAAAGAATTACAAAAATATGGCGAATTATTATCCAAAGTATTACCCAATAGAGTAAACAAGTATAAGGATTATTGGCTATCTACACTATGTGGTTTTAGTAAGAAATATGTAAATACTCTTAAGAATCAATTGAAATCAGATTCTCATAAAAAATTATCTAATAAATCTTTAAACAATATCAAACAAAATATAATAGAAAAATTGGGAAAAAAAGCAAAAGTGTGTCTAGAAATAATCAAATCTTATGAGGAGAATAAGATAAATACTCATATGTTTTTAGAAAATTTAAGTAAAGAATTGGGAAGGATTTCTGGCTAAATTCCCGTAACCCTTGAAGAATTAGGTTTGTTTTTGGTAGGTTCAACAAGATATTTTGCTGGTGTGTGGGAAAGAATAAATTCTCCAGACCATAAAAAATACAATCCAAATTATAAATTTTCACTTGAAAGACTGGAACAATTTAAGGAATCTATTACAATTATTTTAGGTACAAAAGCAAAAAAGAGCCTTCAATTGTTAAATAAATATAAAAAGGCTAATTCAGATTTAAAGGAGTATAAAAATCAACAATATACTATTAAAAATCCAAATTTTTTTAAGAATTTAAATACAGCAGAACAATTATATTGGTTTGGGTTTCTTTGTGCAGATGGTTGGTTAGTTAGAGGGGATATTAAGAAATATTATAGGATAGGGATAGAACTTTCAAAAAAAGATAGGGATAGATTAGAACTATTTGGCAAATTAGTAGGATTTCCTTTAAACCGTATTAAAGGGAGAGTAAAATATACAAAAGATACTTCTGGCAACCTTAATGCTAATAAAATGTCTTATATTGTGTTTGGATGTAAGCCAATGTTTAAAGATCTTATAAAATATGGATTAACCTACTCAAAATTGCAGCAATTACCTGCTATTATCAATAATTTTATTGATAAAGCAAAAATAGAATTATCTCAAGGTAAATTTACTTCTTATGAGATTGATTCATTCAAACTTTTAGATTCAAAACACTGGTATTATACTCCTTCAGGACGAGTAACTCTAGCTTGGTTACTTGGTTATTATGATGGGGATGGTCATTATATGGGCGGTAAAAGTGCTACAATATCATCATCTAATGAATCATTATTAAAACAAATTAAAAATTCATTTATGATAAAAAATCCTGTTAGAAAATATAAATATTCCAAATCTCTTTCGCTTGGTCCCAAATTATTTGAAGCCATGATACTAAGTTATAAAAATAGCATGAAAAGAAAACGACCTCCTGACCAAACATAAAGAAAAATCAAAAATTATTTAAATTCTAATATAATATCTTCTCATTTTGCGAAGGATTCAAGTAAATTTATTAATATAAGATTTTTACTTAACTGCGCTTTTTAATAACATCCACTCAGCATCAAAAGCCGCTTTACTAATCGCTTTCGCATGTTCTTCGTTAAATGTAGATCTTGATATCAAATCTTTTGTTTTTTTGTAAAATTTTTGTTCAAGTTCACTTAATTTTGAATAGAGTTGCTTTTGTCCTAATCTATTCAAAGCTTTTTCATAAGCTAACCATAATTCGGCTGAATTTTTTGTAAAAGAGCCTGGCATAAAATATGGGGGAACATAAGTTCCAGGAATAAAAATAGGTTTAAACATACCTAGACAAGGATTAGGTGTGCCCATTACCCAATGAACAGAAAATTCTGGTGTAACACGTGATACTAAAGATGCTGTAGATCTAAACCCCCCATGCATACAAATTCCTCCATTATGATCACGTAAAAATTCCATCATCAGATCTGGAGTTATTGATCCTTTGTTATTTTCTAATAGAATTCTTGCACGACCTTCCCTACAGAATGGTGAAGGTGAATCTGGAACATCACTTGATGAAAAACGAGTGAAATCAAGTTCTTGATTGGCTGATTGATAACCCACTTTCACAGTATATTCCTCAATTCCCTTAGCCGATTTATCAAATTTAGTACGAATTGAGAGTTCATTTGAAATATTTCGAACATTATTATTAATTTTCTCTGCTACCCACCATTTACCAGCAGTTTCTAAGACCCAAGCTTCTTGAGGATCAGCTATTATGAAGGAATTATGATATGTCATATGTCCATCTTCCGAACAATTTCCTCCTTGACCAAACTCTTCTAAAAGTTGGATAATTGTTTCGAGGGAGTCTTTTGCGGTCCTTCCACGTTCTAAACCTAATCTTAAAAGGTCCATTCCAAGCAATGCGGTGGGACCATCAGGTTCTTTAGTCCATACTGCTTCATTTCCAATAACAACTCCAAACTCATTTGCTCCCATCTCACCACCCCACATCCAAACTGGTTGAGATAGGATAATACCATAAGTTTCAGTAACTTGTGGGATGCTGATATAAGTGCATTTCACTTGTTTTTCTGTTGTTTTTCGGTGAGGATAAAATACAATTGTTTGAATTTCGTTATAAGGACGGTCGCTATTTTTTCCAAAAATCATAGACCCATCTTTACTAGCTGTTCCTAAAGCAACTAAAGTATCACACATCTATAAATCTCCATAATTAAAAAATTTGATACGACTTATATAAAGAAATATCTTTACTAACTTTTTTACATTTTTGAATTTATATGGATGAAAATAAATTAATTTAGAACCATTATCAAAATATTAAAAATAAGCAGTTCATTTTTATTTAGTATAAAGAAATCACGAAATAAAATATAAAGAATATTGTTAAGAGGCTGGTAAAATTTCAAGATAAATCTGAAGATCTCGATACACAAATCAACGTGATTAAAGAACGTCTTGAAAGACTTAATATCAGTGAATTTCCTACTCAACATGCAGAAAGTCAGTATAATCTTGGGAAATTGCTATTAGATCGTTTCAAACGTGATAATAATAAAGAAGATCTTATTAAAGCAGAAATTTCTTTTAGACTAGCTGAGACTATTAATACTATTGATGCAAATCCTTATGAATTTGCCAAAATTCAATTAATGACTGGTATGGTATATTTTCACTTAGCAGAATTTCAAGATCCTGAAGCATATTTATATAAAGCGATTAATATGATTTACCAAGCTCTTAATATCTTTACAGATAAAAAATTTCCAAAGTTTTATGCGAAATCTCAAATTACTTTAGGAAATATTTATAGATGCCTCGCTGATATTAAGAATAGAAGTGAAAATATTAGCCAAGCGATTGATGCTTACGAAAAGGCTTCAAAAATTTATAAGAAGGAGAAAGATAGCAAAGAATATACAAATATTCAATTAAATTTAGGAGCCTCCCACATTATTCTTTCAAAGGTAAAGGATAAGGAAAAAAATTTAGATAAAGCGTTTGATGCATTTAACGAAGCTATTAAATTATTAAGCATTGATAGAGATGCTTTTAGTTACGCCAAAATTCAATGTGATATTGGTGTAATTTATATGATGCTTTCTCAAATTCGAGACGAACAAAAAAATTTATTTAAGGCTAGCCTTGTTTTTAAAGTTGCTTTAAAGGTTTTTACAATTGATGATTATCCATTTGAATTTGCTACAACTCAAAATAACCTTGGACTAGTTCATCTCATGCTTGCTAATTTACAAAACCCAAATGAAAATCATTTAAAAGCAATAGAAGCATTTAAAAACGCTCTAGAAATATTTAATGAAAAAGATTATCCTTCAAAACATAAAAAAATAATGTCAATTCTAAAGAGTTTAAAGCAGCAGACAAATTAATAATCAATTTGTGAATTTTTAACTAATTTTTAATTAATTTTATTAAATTTTTTAAATATAAACTACATATTAGATAAATAATAAGCAATTTGAGGACTAAATTTGAAAATACTTATAACTTATTATTCAGAAACTGGAAATACAGAAAAGATAGCTGAGAGCATAGGAGAAGGAATTACCAAAGAAAGTCCAACAATAAAACAAATTAAAGATGTGGATATCAACTCGCTTAATAATTACGAACTGGTTTTTTTTGGTTCTCCAACACAAGCAAATGGATTACCAAGTGTTGCTAAAAAATTTTTAAAAGCATGTTCCGAAGATGCCTCCTGTAAATTTGCGATATTTTCAACACATGGAAGTTCAGAATCATCAGGATACTCAAGTTTCTTTAAAGCAGTAAATAAAATTTTGGGAAAGAAGAATATAACTGTTGTAGATCAGTTTGATAGTGTTGGTGAACTAAAAAATGAACAGGTAATCCAAATGCTGAGAAGTGCAATGCCTGATATGATTGATAACATGATCAATAATTCAAAAGGACGTCCAAATGCAAATGATCTGGACAAAGCTAAGGAATTTGGTAAGCAAGTCATAGAGAAATTATCTGCAAAAGCCCAATTATAGACAAAAATAGAAAAATTACGCTTTTTTTTATTTTTTTATGAATTCCTGAAGCTTTAAAAGATTAAATTCCAAATCTAATAATTTAAACAGTATATAAATTCAGTTTAGATTCTTTATCCGTCTTCGTAGGCTCCCAATCTGGAAATGTAAAGACATAAGAGACGACCCGTGCACCAGGTTTTAGCTCCTCTTTCAATTTTTTCATCATTTTATTGTTGGTCTGTTGTAAAAGATACATTGTAACAACATCAGCTTCACTTATATCACGTAAGAAAATATTTCCCCATTTCACATGTACTTTATCTTGAAGCCTTTCGAGAAAAATTCTGAAGTTTGAATAAGCGACTAAGATTGCATTAAGCTCAATTCCAACAGCTTTTGCATTAAATTCAGTTGCTGCGATAATTAAAATTCTGCCATCTCCAGATCCTAAATCATATAATATTTCATTTGGCTTGAGTTCTGCAAAATTTAACATTTTTCGAATTTGTTTTTTACTTGTTGGAACCCATGGGGCATCTAAAAAAATTGACATATAAAACCCTTCAAATCTATTTTTCTTATAGTATAAATAATAATAAAAAAGATTAAGATAATACTTAATAAAAATATTTGGAGTCGTAGGAAAACAAAAAGGAGAAAAAATAAATGAAAAAAAGATTAATTAAGACCAAAATTCTTTTAAAACAAAATTTCACCTTACTTATATCAATATTCCTTTGGTATTTACTCAATTTTATTATTATTTTCTTTTTAACAGAAGGAAACTTCCTAGAAACCTTATCTATCGTCTTTTATTTTCAGGTGCTACCAGGACCTTATGGAATTGTTTATCCTGAATTAAGTGAATTATTAATTTTTGGAATTATATTGACATTTATTATTACTGAGTTTTATAGGAAATATAATCCCCAACAGACCGCTTTAGAAGAAGCACGGTCAATGAGAGACCATACTATAATTATCGGATATAAACATCTTGGAAAACAGATTAGAAATTATCTAGTTGCAAATAATGAAGGATGCGTAGTTATAGAACCCGATGAAGATCTTGTTAGAGACTTATTAGATGAGGAGTGTCCAGTGATAATTAGAGAGGCTTATGATGTTGATGTATTAAAGGATGCAAGTGTGCAATATGCTAAAATGGTATTTATAACTAAAAATGACCTAGATACTTTAATAGTTGCGACTCATAAAATTAGGGCTCTAAATAAGAGATGTAAGATTGTTTGTCGTTGTTTTGATGATTCAGTTGCTGAAATAATAGAAAAAACCTTTAATTGTAGGACAATTTCAACTTCAAAATATGCTTCTGAATTTATTTTAAAAGAAATCCAAGCGAAAAATGTTAAAAAATCTATAATTATTGGGTATAATCGCATAGCAGAGAGGTTAATTGCAAGATTCAAGAATCAAGGCATAAATTACAAGATAATTGAAAGGGATAGGGATAGGATCGAGGATATTATTGATGTTGAACCTGTGATTGTTGGAGATGCAAAGGATATAGATAATTTAAAAGAAGTCGGAATTGAAAACACTGATTTAGTTATCGCTCTTGTCGACCGGGCGGATGAAGTAGTAGTAATAGCAGATAAGGTGAGAGATTTAAATAAGAATTGTGTTCTGATTTGTAGATTTTTTCATGAACATGTAGGAGAAATCCTTGGAAAACCTCCATTTAATGCAATAGTAATATCACGATCTAAGCATGCTTTAGATTTATTAATTAATGAAGGAATTTTCAATTTTTAATGACAATCTTTTATTAAATTCATATATCTTTTTAATATTTCCCTATTTTATACCCTCAAATACATAAATCAACCATATTATATTTCATTAAAGAAAAAATAAAATCCAGAACTTTATGATACCTACGATTTTTTAAGCATTTTAGAATAATTTCTTCTTTTTCTTTTCCATTTTCTTATAAACAAAATAGCAGTTACTCCAATTGAACCTAATATAACTCCAATTTGTGAAATCAAAGCCCAATTAGCATCATTTAATTTAGGGAATAGTAATATCGGATGTTTTCCTTTATTATTACCATAAATAATGATTACTGTCTCATTATTGTTAGAATCTGTATAATTTCCCGTCCAATCATAAGCTCTTGCCCAAATATCATGTGTTCCATTTGGACCAAACCAAAGAAATTGAAATTGGTCAGGTTGTATTCCTTCCCCAATTTTTACACTTCCCTTATAATATTCGACCTTTGCTATACCTGATAAATCATCTGAAAGATTATTTACCCAAAATTCAACAGAATAATTATTTCGATGCCCATAGGTAAAATTAAATACATTTGGTGCTTTTTTGTCAATATATAAATGAATCTTATCTGTTCTATTATTAGAATAATTATCATATGCCACAATGAATATTTCATATAAATCATCATTAACACTATCAATATCCCATATGAATTCGCATTCCGTCATTGATGATAGAAATGGATCTTTATTAATAGAATCCATCAAAACACCATCATCTTTAGGATCACCGATAAAAAATTCTACCTTATGAACTCCAGAAAACTGATCATAGACTTCAACCTTAATTGTAACATCACCATTTTTTGCTTCTCCGTCATTAGGTTCAATGATAATACATTTTGAGGGAGGATCTGGATCTCCAATATAAATCATCGAAGGTCCATCATCTGCGAAATTACCACCATTATCATAAGCTACTACATAAATCGAGTGATTTCCTTCATCAGTTCTGTTTGTAACCCAAATAAATTTCCAAGAATCACCAAAGTTATAACTAGTTCCTATAAATTCTCCATTACTATCAGGATCTCCATCATAATATTTTACATAAGCTATATCATTTGTATCATTAGCAGTGGCATATAATTCTATCGCTCCTGGTAATTGCGGAGATACTAATGGTGCAATTTTTACTAAATGTGGAGAACTCTTATCAATTAGAATTTGAATTTCTGAAATCTTATAATTACTATAATTGTCATATGCGCGAGTATAAATTGTTCTATAACCTTCTCCAAATCCCAATTCTGTTATATCTAAATCAAAATAAAAATAACCATCAACAGCAGGTTCAAATTGTATTTCGATAGGTTCATCCACTGTACTTGAAAGATTATCATATAATATCACATTATCAACTCCCGATTCGGGATTATTACTCAAATCAATATCTTCGGCTTGTACTCTTATTCTTGCCGTCTCTCCTACTATATTATCTGGTTTTGTGTTATTATTCTGATCTACAAGATCTATCTCACAGATTCGAGGAGGAACATTATCTCTTGTATAATATTCCCAAGGATCATGAGATTTACTTAAATTTTCTATGGTAAAAGCTAAAGTCTGATATCTTTTATCCCTATAAACATCAATAATATATTGATCTGCAATATTTCTCGTTGGTTGATCCTCGAAAATATAACCCATAGTCTTGGTTTCTTCTTGTCCAACCTCGATAGATTGCTCTACTACCCATTTATATGTAAAAGTATAGTCAAATTGGTATTTATATTTACTTGTAATTCCAGTATAGGTTCCAAATCCTAATGGTGCAGAAATATATCCAATTGAATGTCCCCAATCATGCCCCAATTTAACATACGCTCTAATATTACAACCCGTATTCGTGCTTAGTAAATAAGAAACAGCCTCACTATTCTCCTCTTCATAAGTGTAGGTTTGTCCACCACCTGTTAAAAACAAATTATCTTTAAGTTTTGTTGCCTTAGGGTATAATATTGATATTATACTTGATGTATCTTCAATACTTGACGGAATTTCATCATCTAATTCAGACGAATCGACAATATTATCATATACCAAATTAGCTCTTTTTAGTGCTTTTAATAATTTGGGTAATTTGGTGTTATTTTTAAAAGCTGTGGATATCTCTTGCATAGTTATTTGAATTTCACCACCCAAATCCATCCAAGTATAATATTTATATTCAGGTGGTGCTATTATTTCTCCTTTAGAATTGTATTTAGTAATTTCTACCAAATAATAATAATCTAACTTATATCTTCCCCAAATTACATCCCCTCTACCAGGTCCCATAAATTCTTTATCGTTGGATTTTGATGATGTTATTTCTTCTGTGGTCTTTTCATAAATTCTCCAAGAATTATCATTTGTCCATTCAATAAAACCACCTCCCCCTATACCACCACCAAAACCATTTATTGTAAAAATGGAAATCATATCATGTTCATAACTTGTTTTTAAATTTATTTTAAGATCAATATATCTTTCAGAACCTTTTTTGATATACCCATAGCTACCAGTCCCAGGAGGATCATAAATTATTCCATATATCACAGGAATATCAAATTCAGCGCCTTCTTCAATAATTCTTTCAGTTATGAAAATTTTTTCATCAGCAATATATTCATCAGTATTATCAGGATCTTCTGAATTATATGTGTCATTTCCGAGAAATTCATAATGAAATTTATCGATTCTTAATGAATCTAATACTAAAATATCATTCTGGTTAATTGCAAGATCTATATTATTTTTAAGACCATTAGGAACTAAAGACCATCTAAATTGACCCCATTCTGATTTAAAATTACCATGTTTATCAAATTTCTGTATTCTCGAATTCCCTATATCTAATACATAAACACCTCCACAATAATCTCGCACAACTTTGTAGGGACCAATGAAATCTCCACACATGGATCCATACTTTCCCCATTCTCTCAAAATACTCCCATTCTCATAAATTACTTTAATCTTATTGTCTAATAAATCTGTAATATATATTTGATCTAAATCATCATTTGTAAATACACAAATACTGGTGGGTAATTTCAAATCTACATCTGAAATAGAATAATTTAATTCCGCCGAAGTCAAGTTATAGATATATGACCTTATGTAATAATTTCCACTTTGATTTTCAGCTAAAATATTTATTTTATCAGTAATATAAAAATCTATGAAATTTAGATTTGGTTCATAAATAATTGTATTGAAGTACTGTATCTCATCATCATATATTTTTATTGTACTATCAGAATCCATTACTATTAAATAATTATTACTATCTATATCAATACGAAATGGAGATTCCAGTCCGGAATCACTTAGAGTCTTTCGATAATAACCGGATGAATTATAAATTTTAATACTATTATCTATTGAACTTATACCAAAGATATAACCAGTAGTATTCATAATGACTTCTGTCCAACTTTCATCATCCGTTAATTGAAAAGTAAGCTCTGGAGGAATCTCTTGTGAACCATATTTATATAGCATTGATTGGTTACTACTTATGTTCTTGAAAATATATACATCCCTGAAATAATCAATTGAAAGAGAAATATCTTCTGATTCATTATAATTAAATTCATATCTACTGGTTAAATCGCTTTCATTTGAAAATTTAAGAATTTGAGCTTCACCATCTAATTTATTTAGAAGATAAAGATTATCCTTTTTATCCATGAATATTTGGTGTTCAGTTAAATTTTGATCAATATGCCAGCGCTCTGAAATTTCTTGTGCTTCCCAATCTATTTTTAAAATTTCGTTAGTAGAATGAGAAAGATAATATAAGTTTCCTAACGAATCTACTTCAATTTGATTTTTTAGTCCTTCACTTGAAATTTCACCACTTCCATTATAATTACTAAGAGAACAATAATGATCCATTTCTTTATTACGACCTTCATAATAACCCTCTGACCATGAGAAATCTACTGCATCCACATAGTTTTTATAACTACCAGATTGAAAATTTTCAAACTGAATGTAACTATATGGAGTGCTATCAGAAGAAAAAGCATATTCCCCAGATGTTGGATATCTTATGTCATTTATAAACAAGTACCATCCACTAGAAACATTAAACACAACTTTAAAATGGTACCAAGTATTATCTATAGCACTGCAAATATAAAATAAATCGCTTCCATTTTTTCCCGTAAAATGGTCATTATTAATATAAGCACGACAATATTTTGAGCTGCCAGATTTCGGTGCTATAGTGAAGCGAAACTCATAAAAATTATTTACATCAGTGCTTTGTATATAAAACTCAACTATGCCATTATCATAATCATCTCCAAAAGAATATTCTATTTTATCATCCACCTTAACCATCTCTACTACCTTTTTATGACCTATAACCTCACTAACAACTTGAACAGTTGTTGGTAAAGTTTCCTCAACAGTCCAACCACTAGGATTACACCCAATTGTATCATTTGTAAAACTAAATAAACCTTTATAATGTCCAGAAGTATAAGCAAATTTTAAAATTTCTGAATTAGTTAAACAATATATAGATTGATTATCATCTATGACAATGCTTGATAAATTATCATAATTGGTGATATTTATTTGGTATATTTTTTCACCATCAAGAGCATATATAACCACATGTTCCGGTCCATTATCGTCATGAAGAGCATGATATAAGAATGATACATTTTCAAAGTTTTTTATTTCAATATCAGTCCCTGTACCATTTAATCCTGAATTAAATGTCGCTAAATAGTTACCATAATTATCAAATTTATATATTAAATTATCTTTTAATGCATAAATATTACCCTGTTTATCAAATGCAGGTGATATTGATGTATTAAGAGAACTCTGAGTAAAATTGGGTTCTATTATTGAAAGCAAAGATGGAAAATTTTTTAGATATCTATATTTCAAAATTGAATTATTCGTTGTAATTAGAATATTATCATTCAAATCAACACATACATCAAGTGGGGTTGTTGTATTTATGTCAATTTTCGCAAAAATAATTAAACCTGTTAAAATATACAGACTATGGTTGTTATAATCTGGATCTGTATCAATTAAATATAATCTATTATGCGAATCGTAATATAATCCCAATGGATTATTAAATGTATTATTTATTTTAGATGAAGGTTCTCCTGTTGAGTCGAATATAATTAAACTTTTATTTTCCCCATCCGAAACGGTTAAACTACCTTCAGAATCTATAGCAATACCATAAGGTTCTTGGAAATAATGAATTTCATCTTCAATCTCGTAACTATCCCAGTCTGTAATATACATATAACCTAAAATTTCTCGATTTTCCACTTCTTTATCAATGAAGAATTTTACTATTCGCTTATTATTTTTATCAACAACATAAAGATAATCACGATTTTCTTTATCGGTATAAACTTCAAGATCATTGGGGAAGCTGAAAGTATCATTAGCTGCCCATGTATTGAAGTTAAAAAAATAAATAGAGTCTGAAAATATATGGATTCTATTATTTCCAGAATCTGCTACATAAATATAACCATCAGAATCAACTGTAATTCCACCAGGATTATTAAATTCATATTCAACAGAGGGAGAGCCATTACCCCATTTCTTTATAAAATTGCCAAATTTGTCAAATTTGACTATTACATTATTTGCAGAATCACATACATATTGATTTCCTTCAGAATCAACAGCCATTCCTCTTGAATTATTTAAATTCATATTCCCATATTGACTCCATTTATCAATGTATGTTACTGTCGGAATTTCAAGTTCAGGAATGACAGTTCCCACTTGCCATAAAAAGTTGGTTTCATTATCATATTTTTGAATTCTATAGTTTAATGGGTCAGCAAGATAAAAATCATCTTGTTGGTCTATTACCAAACCGTTTGGAGCGTAAAATTCTCCTTCTTCATAACCTAGAATTCCCCAACTGCTTTCATTAATATAATCGCCTGAAAAAGTAAATTTTTGTATTCTGTGGTTAAGTGAATCCATTATATGAACATCCCCTTCAGAATCGAACGCTATATCTGTAGGTTTCGAGAATTCGCCTTCCTTATCACCGAACTTCCCCCATGTGCCTAATAAATTCCCAATTAGATCGTAATAACGAATCATATTATTTTCAATATCTGCTAAGTAAAGATAATTGGTCGAATTAACTGTGATTTTAAAATTGTTACTTAATTGTGAATCTTGCCATTTACCAACGGGATCACCAGTTGGAGAAAATATTCTTATTTGTTTATTACCCGAATCTGCCACATATATTATTGGTAATTCCCATTGTCTTTCTGGGGAGAAAATTGTAATTCCTGAAGGTGTCTTTAACTTTCCTTCTTGATTGGCTTCCCCATATTCGCCCCACTCTAGAACAAACCTTCCATTTTCGTCGAATTTCTGAATACGATGGTTATAATAGTCAGCTACGTAAATATAATTGTTGTAATTTGAACCATTCCATTCCTTACTAATATCTAAAGCATAAGGATGATCAAATTGACCCTTTAAAGATCCTGAGCTTCCCCATTCTAAGGTAAAATTTCCGTTGGAATCAAATTTTTTAATACGATTGTTGAGAGTATCGGCAACATAGATAAATCCTTTAGAATCTATTGCAATATCACGGGGTTGATTCATATAAATAGGTCTATCAATAAAAGAATTATCATTAAAAGTAATATTATAATAATTGAGTGTTAAATTGTATAAAAATGCGTTTGAATAACAATCTGTGCTGAAATTGACTCTAAATTTAAATATATTTTGAGTAGTATTTCTATATTCCGCTACGCCCAGCCAATTATCCGTATTAAAATCATAATATTCCAAAGTGATATTTGTACCTAATTGTTTCTCTGAATTTATATCGACAGCTAAAATAGTTACATTATCACATATTGGAATATCCTTAGATGTATAATAACCATTTGTGAAATTACTTTCTAAATTCAAGATTCTATTTTCATAATGATTATTTGAAAAATTAAAATCAACTGAATCTATCCAAACTGTAAGGGAGGCACTACTACCAGAAGTACAAGAGCGGCAAGCATTGAGAAGGGAAGGAGAGTTAATTAATGGATAATCTCCATATTTTACATCATCAACATAAATAAACCATGTTCCACTAGTACAATTCCAATGAACTTTGGCATGATACCATGTATTAGACGCCACACTTCTGATATTGCACCAATATGTACCATCCCAATATTGTAATTTGCCATTAATATCACCACGAAATCCTATCATTATTCCATCACCAACAGTTGGATAAGGATAAATACAAAAATCACTACGTTCATTAACGTCATCAGATCTAAAATAAAATTCACAAATACCAGTTACAGAATCGGAAAAATTACATTGAGCTTGACCATAACCAGAACCAGTATCGTTTAATAATATAGTATGATTATGACCAGATATACCTTCGATTATATGAATTTCATTAGATCCTGTTGAAATATCTGCCCAGCCCTCAGGGATTGAGTCAATTGTATCATTTTTAAAATTATATTGGGCTTGAAATATTCCTGGATTCTCTGTTAGATTTAAGTTACCATATCCATAATTTACATTTTGACTAGAATTATGATATTCTGTAAAATTTTTAATAAGTATAGTGTGTATAAATGAATCATCAGATTCGTCTTCATTTGTAGTTTGAAGAAAAAGTTCAAAAGGATCTTCAGGAATTGGGTTATAATTGTCAATATATTTGGTTTGTAAAGTGTTTAATATTAAAGTAAAATTCAAAAATTCTCTATTTATAAAGTTTGGCTGATTAATTTCAAGAAAATTAGTGAAATTTGGTAAAGTTATTATTGAAATTAAAATTAAAATGATATATTTTCTTTTATTTGCTCCCATTTTGGGTTTTCTCCTATCAATTAAATTTAAAGAATTTTCCTATGTTAATTCCCTTGGAAGTATATAAACCCCACAAAAGTCATATTTAAAGATTATTGAATATTTTATTGATATATAGAAAGATTTATCTAGAGAATGCTTTGTTTTTAAACCGCATAGTATATAATTTTTTATCTTTATATCCTTATTTTATTGAATAAAAATAAATATTTCCGTTTTTCTTATTATAAACCAAAATATATCAGATTATTCAATAACCCACTTCTGTATCTATGATACATACCAAAGATATTTTGTTTCATAAATACAAAATAAATATACTAATAAATTGATTGTTTAAATTTTATAAAGTGACTTATTCTGTAATCATCTTCTGACTTTAATTAAAAAAAAATTAGCATATTGAGAAGAAAATTTAATTTCTTTCAAAAGACTCAATAGAAAATCAAAATATTGATTATAAGAATAATGGATATAAATATATTAGAACTAGAATCCTAATTATTACTCAAGTATTAACAATTTGTATTAATTAAATAGAAATTAAAAATTGGGATCTATTCGAAGGTCTTTGTAGCCAAATTTTACAGAATTTAGTACTGAATAACTTATTTTCTTTTTTTTTTAAATTTTTAAATTTTCATCTATTTTCAGGAACTAAATTCAAGATTTAATTTATCAATAAATTTATCGATGAGAGATGATGATAGTTGGGCTTATTTATTCTATAATCCAATATCAAGCAATGATAATTTGCCACCTTTAATTCTACTATTAACGATGCTAGAAGCTGGAGATTAATTAATATTCATATATCTAATAATTGGAATCGGTGCAGCGGCAGTAATAGTCATATTAATTATTGTGATAAAGCAGAAAAAATAATTTTCAAATAAACTTTATTCTTTTTCTTTTTTATAATAACAAAAAGATAGTTGTTCTAAAATCAATTTGCTTTTGCAATCCTAGCATTAAATTAGACATTTCCTCAATGAAAAGATTTTTTAATCTATTTATTGAATTCAATTAAGAATTATTCATATCGAGGGAAAAATATGAAAAGGAAAATTGTAATTTTACTGTTCTCCCAAACAATCTTGATTTTTACGATGATTTTTCCGAGCTTAATGGCTATAACTAGTCAGAGCAACATATCTAACAATCTAGTTTTATCTATTACTGATACAAACAATGATCTAATATCATCCACAACTCCTATTCTATTAGGTAAATGGTCTACGAAAGAATATCCTTGCACAGTAGACATTTCGGCGGATGGGAGATACTTTGTGTCAGGAGAAGTAATTCATTGCAATGTTACATTTTATAATAGAAATGGTCCTAAGTGGTTCAACGACACTGGAGCTGCTATTAATTTCGTTGCCATTTCTGCAGATGGTCAATATGTTGTTTCTGGAGATGATGATTATAATCTTACTTTATTTAACCGAACTCATCATTTATTAGATTATTACAATTTTACCAGTGGAGTTAATACAGTTGCGATTTCCGAAGATGGTATGTTCTTTGTTGTTGGAAATAATAATGGAAATGTTACTTTGTTCAATAGATCCAACCCCAATTTCAATCAAATTAATAAGATGTGGGGTCATTCAGTAGGTGGAAGCGTTCATTCCGTAGATATTTCAAGGAACGGTAAATACATCGTTTCTGGAAATGATGCTGGAAATGTTACTTTATTTACACAAAACAATACAATACTATGGGAGTATAATACTGGAATTACTATAGTCAATTCAGTGGGAATTTCAGCCGATGGTGATTATATCGTCTCTGGGGATGCTGAACATAATGTTACTCTATTTAATAGAACTGACTGTTTTCTATGGAATTATCTAGCAGGAGATGGTATTAATTCAGTGGCAATTTCGCAAGATAGTCAATATATAGTTGCAGGAGACACTGGTGGTAACGTTACTTTCTTTATGCAAAACAGTACGAAATTATGGGATTATGAGACTGAGAGTTATGACGTATATGATGTAGCAATCTCGATAGATGGTCAATATGTAGTTGCCGGAGATGGCAATAGTAATATTACCTTGTTCAATAGGGACGGATTTGTGTGGTTCTATGAAACTGGAGATGATGTTGAGGCTGTGGCGATTTCTGCAGATGGTCGATATATCGTTGGTGGATCAAATGATCAAAACGTATATTTGCTTTATAATGGAGTTCCAAGTAAAGATAATTTGCTACCTTTAATTATACTATTAGGGATGCAAGAAACTGGAGATCAAGTAATATACATATTTTTAATAATTGGAATAGGTGCAGCGGCGGCAATAGTAATATTTATTGTTTTGATAAAAAAGGGAGAATAAATCTCAAATTATTTTTTTTAATTTTTTTAATTTTATATGAAATTTTTTCTCAGGATTAATTATCTTTTAATTTATCTTTTAATGCAGCAATAATTATTTTAGCCTGCAAATTTTGAGGATCTAATTCGATAATTTTTTGATAGCATTTTATTGCTTCATTGTATTTATGCAATTTTCCGTATAATTTACCTAAACATATCCAGCTAGAAATTTGTGCTGGATTAATCTTTGTTATTTTTTCAAAACAAATTATTGCATTTTGATAATCCTCTAAATTCTTATATGCTACTCCAAGTTTTTCCCATGCTACAGCATTTTGAGGATTTATTTCAATAATTTTACCGTATAAATCAATTTTTCTATAACTATCGGTAAATTTTGGGGATATTTCCGACTTTTGAGATGTATTCAAAATTATTATTGATGGATCTTTCATATTTGATAATTTTCGGCTTTGAAAAGGTTCTTTTTTTGTTTTTATATATCTTTTTCTATAAATTACAAAACTAAATACTGCAAGAATTATACTACTCATTAGTTCGACACCAATAAATGGAATTAATAGATTAGGCTTATTATTTCCCACCAAATATAGTAAAATTAAAGATGGATCAAATGGAGTATGAGTCAGAGAAATAATAACAATTTGAATAGTGAAATAAGAACAATTCCTAAATGCAGATGGATGAGTATCATTTGCAAAAATTGTTATATTATATATCCCCTGAGGATAATTAATTTGCAATATTAATTCATAAAATCCTGGTGTAACTGTTTCTAGGATTAAAGCCCAATTTCTATTCCATCCTGTAAAATTTAATTCTGCATATGTAATGTATTTTGGAGATCCGGAATAGGTAGAAATTGAATCATTAATATTATCCAAATCAATAAAACGAAAGAAAATTGTGTAAGTTTGAATTGAATTATTTATTGTCTCATTAATTTTCGATGGTATGGGATCTTCTGTTACTGGATCACACCATTGTATTATTGTATTATGCTTTCTAAACCAAATAGTCTGTATTAGAGTTTGATTTTCGTAATTTGTTTTTCTAAATTCTATTGATAAGGTAATATTTTTAAATCCTGTTCGATTCCATGAAATCTGTTCTGTATCAAATGTAAAAGTGTAAATTTTTAATTCATGTAAAATCCCAGGAGTAACCTGATATTTACCAGGTTCCCATGATTTCCAATAACTTCCATTCCATATTTTCAAAGAATGATAATTAATACTATCTAGAGTGGTTCCGTTAGTTGTTGAATAATTTAGGAATAATTTAAAGAAATAAAAAGATCCAGGAACCTCATAAGGAAAAATTGGTCCAGTTAACTCTTTAAACACTCCATTTATTGAATGTTGTTCTATTTTTTCAATCTTTAGTATAGTAGGAATTGGTAATATATGTAACCAAATCTCAAAACTTGTTTGGAGATAATTTATCTCAAAACCAGAAAAAGTATAGTGAATATTAATAGTGAAATTATAAGTCCCATTATTAAATGGTCCTCCATTTACAACATCTTCGGTTGGCCAAAGTTCTTTATAAATATTGGTATTAATTTCAAGTTTGTAAATTCCACCAGAACATGAGATACAATTTATTTTTATTTTTAAGTTTAAAATGGAATTCATAATTTAATTAGGAGATTCCGTTTTAAATAGTTTACTAGAAAAGAATTTAATAAGTTTCTCTATATTTAGAGACGAATCCACTTTGTTTCGGGAATAAATTTCTGATAAATTACCACGACGGGAAAGATAAATATTTCATTTGACATAAAATTTTAAATTTCATATATTTGTTAAGATGGATAATCAAGAATTGAAAGTTTCCATAAATTTTCTAAATTTTTTTTATTAAAAATACAATAAGATCATTCTTGCCATTTTGTTTTAAAATTAATTAAATAAATAAACTACCGACAAAAATCCGATATTTTTTTAACTCTAATTTAAATCTAATAAATCAAAATTTAAATAAAATGATATTATAATAATAAATTTTAAATAGAATGATTTATTGGGGAATTTTTAGAAACCGAATAAATATATTTTAAAAAGAAATTTATTTCAAAGGATGGTGTTTAAAGTCAACAATGAAATACAAGAAAATAATTATTCTTTAGCACAAAGAGAGATTAATTTAATTGTAAAAAAATTTAATAAAAAATTTAAAATTAATTTTAGAGAATTATTTGAAAACGAAATTACAAATCAAAGGAAAATTCAATTAATTAAAAATTTTTATGAAACTTTATTAATAAAATTTAAAGATTTAGAGAATTCTGAAGCTTTTAATAATTTTTTAAAAGAATTTGAATCAATTTTAGTTGACGAATCTAAATTAATTGACAAATTCTTAATAATTTGTGAAAAATTTGGAATTCAATTCAAATTACCAAAAAAAATTGATGATATTTTTCATATTTATCGTATAATATCGAATCCCAATACCTCTACTAAATATTATTTTATACTCAAATGTTTTTATGAAAATTCGAATAGATATTTAACAAAAAAACATGTTGAAATCTTATTATCTGAAATTCTAGGGGATTCAATAATTGATTTAGATGTTTACTTTAGAAATTTAAAATCTGTGAAATTAATAAAAAAACAAAGTAAGAGATATCATTTAACAGAAATCGGAGTTACTTTTTTTGATTCAATTTTAAAATTAAAAGAAGAAATGAAAATACCTTTAATAGATAAATTAGATCGGGTTATGCTATTACAAGCATTATATGATGAAAAAGGAATTCCTATACAAAGTCATCATCATATTCAACAAATAAGTTCTCTTATTAAAGAATTTATTGATGAAATTATAGAACACGATAATGTCCTTGAATGGTCGTCATACCTTGATAAGTTAGATGATATTATTTTAGATCTAGAAACATTTGCCCAAAGATATAAAAATGATTTCGGGATTTATCAACAAATATTAAGAGAAAAATCAGAATTAGCAAGAAAACTTGCAATTTATCATGAAGTGGCTCAAGAATCACTTAATAAATACATTTCTTTAATTCATCAAGGATACGATCCAAAAAGAATGAAGTTAATCATTAATTTATTTAATAAAACTATATTCTCAGAATTATCAAATTGTTTATACAACAATATTTTAAATGCTAGATTACCTCAGAATGAAGATTTATGGATGGATATTTTAATCATTAATAAAAAAGATTTTGAAGATATTAAGGATAATAGAATAAAAGAATCAATTATGACTGAAAAATTAAAAGATTCTAAGGCAATTGAATTATTAGATTTTTATTATCCTAGTTATAAATTGATGGGAGAAAAATTAATTTCGAAAATTAATAAATCGCCAATCAAATTATCAGAATTAACCAAAAGGTGGGATTGTAATTGGAAAATTTTAGCAGATTTCATTAATAATTTACCTTCAATTATAACCGAATTTCCTATCATTGCAATTGCTCAGAAGAAAATATTTAATTTCAAAGAAGGTATTGCAAGAGAGGGTATATTTTATACTTTATTATCGGGTGAGAAGAATGATATTTGAAATTAACGACGAATTCTTAGAAGATGTTCAACTATTAATCAATATTTTAATATTTAACGGAGGGAAAGGTATTAGTTTAGATGAAATTAAAAAGATTTTTGAAGAAAATTGTGATTCTATAATCAACGAAACTGATATCATTTTAAAGATGCTTCAGATAGAATTAAGAAATAATGAGAATAGACTTTTTATTGTTCCAAATAGAAAAATATATACTCAATTAAATTTATATGGTATAACAAATAAATTATTATCTCTAGAAACTAAAGAGCGAGAAAAACTAACACGCTTTATTACATTGTACTTGGCTGAGGGGAAAAATGAACCAATATCTAAAGAAAAAGTTAAATTTGAATTAAATGAAAAGTTTGGACTTAATTTAGTTGAAAAAGATCTAAGAACTTTAGAAAGGTTTGGTTATATTAAATTAATTCATAATAAATTCGTTGATCTGGGATGGAGATTAAAAAATAGCAAAGAATTTAAAAGTTTTGAAACAAAATTTTTAGAATTTATAAAGAGGTTTGAAAAAAAACAAGTGTTAAAGGATAAAATTCGAAATGACTAGAATTTTGAAACGATTAATTGTTAGAAATTTCAGATTATTTGGAGACAAAGAAAGAATTTTTGACTTTGGAGGAGGTTTTACTGAATTTATAGCGGGTAATTATAAAGGTAAAAGTACTTTATATTACGCTATAAAAATTGGATTAACAGGCAAAATACCTTCAGGTATGAGAAGATTAGGAGATCAAGGGGCTATACATTTTCCTCAACTTGACGACAAGAATAAAGCTAAGAAAGCACAAGAAAAATTAAATGCAGAAATAAATATAGTTTTAAATAATGAACCTGGTGAAAATGGAAGAATTTTTTATGAATTTGATCCATCATCAGATGAAATAATTATTGAGACGACTATTCCTCCTAGGGGAAAAATTAAATGTTATGTAAATGGAATAGAATGGGAGAAAAATAATATTAGGACAGTTTTAAAAAGATTAGGAATTAATCCTGAAAACCCATTACTATTTTTAGAACAGGGGAAAGCTACAACTTTACTATCTAAGGGGCCAATTGGTCTAATGGAATCTTTTGAAGAAACATTAGATTCTAAAGAGACAAAAGAAAATTTAGATGATGCCTTAAATTCTTACTTGAATACCGAAGAACAATATAAGAATACCAGAACGAGATTTTATGAATTAGAAAGGACTTTGAATAAGTATGAAAAAGAATACGAAAGATTTAAAAAGTTTCTAGATTTAAATAGCGAGTTAAAAAGAACTCAAATTGAAAAACTTGTAAAAATTTTAAATGATACCATTATTTCTTTAGAATCTGATAAAAATGATTTAACATCAATTGAAGATAATAATAAAGAAATTTACACTGAAAATGAGAATTTAATTAAGGATTTAAATAAAATTAGAATTGAAATAGCTAAATATCAAAATGAGAAAAAAGTTATTGAAGAATTAAAGGAGAAATATCAAATTGAACTGGGTCAAATTAGATTAAAAATAGATAATTATCCTGAAAAATTAAACAAAATAGATTCAATTTTAAATGAAATTAATAAATTAAGACAATTAAATATAATAGAATTAAATAATAGATTAAGTATCTTAAAAGAAACACTATCAAAATCTAATTATGAAAATGAAGGAATTAAAAATAATATTAGTAAAATTAGAACAGAATTGAAAGAATTAAAAAAAGGAGGGTTAATAGGACCAAGTAATTCTGAGAAATTTTTAAAAATTTTAAAGCAAAATGAGATAAAAGCAGATTTATTAATAAATACATTAAATATAGAACCAATTCCATCTGACAATATTGAAAAAATTAAAAAATTACAATATTTTGAATCAGTTCTTGGTACTTTAAGGTGGTCGATAGTTATATATGATTTTAAAGATGAATTCGCAAAAGCTGTGAAAATTGCTAAAGAATGTTTTTTCAACAATTATTTAATTAAAATAAATGAAGGAAATAATAATCTTCAAAAATATTCAATTGTTTTTGATATAATAAATTTAAATTCAAAAAGTCTATTAATTAAAAAGTATATTGAAAAGGTTATAGATGAATTTGAAAAAAAAATACTAAAAATTGAAGATTATAGATTAATAAAAGATATGTTTGGAACTAGATTTTTTATTTTAAAACCTGGAGAATTCTATTTAAACAAAAGTGAAAGAGTAAAATGGTTAGAAAAACAGGAAGGTGTCTTAACTAAAAATAAAAAGGAAATGACTAAAAAAATTGAACAAATGGAGCAGGAAATATTAGAAATTAATGAAATAAACGAGAAAATCGAAAAAGAAGAACAATTGATTTTGGAGAAGGAAAAATTAATTTCTGAATATAAAAAGAATAAAGCTAGAGATATAAAGATTAAAAAAGAATTAGAAAAAAATAAAAATGAAATAAAAAATTTTGAAGAAATGATTGAAGAATCACGAAAAAAAGAATATGATATTAATTATAAATTAGAGAATAATCAAAGAATTTTAGACAATAACAATATAAAGATTTCAGATCTTAGGAATCAAAATAACAAACTAGAGATTATAATAAAAAATTATAATAAATTTTTAAGAAATGTAAAAGAAAATTTCAAAAGACCTCGCGAAATATCTATCCTTAATTATATTATTAATGAAATTAATGAAAATTTAAAAAAATTATCTAATATTGATTTTGAAATAAAAGAAAAATATTTTAAAACTAAAGGATCTTATGACGACGTGATAGTTGCATTTGAAAAAATCCAAGATGATTTATATAAGAAAATAGAACGTGTTAAGAAATATCAACTCGAACATAAGGAGTTTATTGAGAAAGTTTTAAAAGAATTAAATAGAGAATTTTCAAAAATTCTAACTCAAATTGATTTTAAAGGTAAGATAATTAGTAAATTATATCGTAAAGAAAAAAGAAAAGGATTGAAAGTAATTTCAGAAGATCCAGAAATTATTATGACTCCTAAAACTAAATATGGTCTGGACTTATTAATAAAAGAACCTAATGATACAATTTTTTATCCTCTTTTTAATGAAGAAGGTAATGTTTCGATTCGTCACTCAGGAGGAAAAAGAGAAATTCTAATGTTAGCTTTTTTATTATCTATACAACGAATTTTGAAACGATTTTCAAGTTTTTATACATTAGATGAACCTACACCACATATGGATGATAAAAATACGGAATTGTTCATGAAAATATTAGGAGAATCTGAAAATCAGATAATTTTATTTACGCCTAGACCAATACCTGCGGAGCATGTAGATGAAATTATTTCTTTGATTGATAATAAAATTTACAAGATAGATAAGAAGGAACTAAAAAAAATAAAAATATCAAAAGATACGAATCTAAATGAGTATTTTTACATTCGTAAAGGTGAAATAAATTAATTTAGATAAAATTAAGCTAAATAATAAGTGTAAATGTAATAATTATAAAGATTTAATCTATAAGATACTTCCTACTAGCAAAATTATAAATATAAATGATTATATATCGGAAATGAAAATAAAAATTAAGGCAAAGGTATGTCCATTTTGCAGTAAAATAGTAAAAATATTAGATTATAAATTAATAAATGAAATTGTTTATTTTCAGAAAATAATTGATACAAAATTTTTTGATTCATTAAATAAAAATTCTCAAAATTTTTTGATTAAACTTAATTCTAAAACATTTAGTCATTTTAGGAATTTAAGAAAGGAATTTGGAATTAATTATTTAAATATTATAAAAGATTTGTGGACACACGGATTTATTAAAATTAAAAGAAATAAAATAAATCCAAAATTAACTTCATCTATAGAATTGTCATCAAAATATCATGAGAAATTTATTAATAATTTAGAAAAGAAGGGTATGATAAATAAAACTATTTCATTGACGCCAAATTGTAAGAATTTTTTTATAAACAGATTCATTCACCTTAAAAATAAAGAAATAAAGGAGAAACGATCTCAAATTATTTCTAAAATAAAATCAAAAATAAAATATTTGGAGGGGTTAGTTCATAAAAATCCTGATGAAAGAATTAAATGGATAAAACAAATTTTTGAAAATATTCAATTCAAATCTAATGTAACTATTGGCATCCAGAGATGTGATTTGGATTTTTTAAATAAATTTGATATATTAGAATATAATTTAGATTTTTTAATATATGTTTGTAACGAAATTTCTAAAAAAGAATTAATTTCAATTAAAAATTTCAATAAAATATATAAGAAAAAAATTTCAAAAGAAAAATTTGAAAAGTTAAAAAAATCAATTAGAGATTTCAGAAATATTCCAAGAATCATCTTAAAATTTGATTTAACATGTTATAACATTGTCAAAGAACCTATGAAGAATATCAGTAGAAGTATGAGACTTTTTAGAGAACTTCAAAATTTTTTAATTAATTTTTTAGAACCTTTGATTAATTCCTTTGTAATTAATAATTTGAAAAGCGAAGTTGACCTCGATAAAATTTGGTCTGAAAGAATTCCAAGAAATGTTAGAAATAGTATAAAAGGAGCTTTTTATTCTACAAAAAAGAAATTGAAAGTTGAAAGAATTATTTATGAAGCTGAATTTCAGGATTTAATTGATAATTGTAAAATTGATGAACTATTAAATTATTCCTTATTTAATTCCTTGGGTTCAATTATTATTTATCCAGTCAATTGGGATTCAATTTTTAAAGACTATTTTACATTCTGTTCAACTTCCTCTGAGTTACAAGATAAATTCCTAAAGTTATTTTTTCTTAGAAATAAAGTTGCTCATAAAAAAGATATAAAAATTGATATTTTAAAAATACTTAAAATAGAGAATATTGAATTATCAGAAATTTTAGAATTTTGTTTTAATTTATTAAGATCGTTATAAAATAATTTTAGATTGTTTCAGACTTTAGAAAAAAGCTTAATTTTTTAAAGAATTGTGTTATAGAAACCAAATTGCGTTAATAAGTTTGATTTTTAGAGTCCTGTCTTAAAGATATTTTGAACATTAAAATAAAAACTGAATATATCATTATTATATAAAGCTTCTACTCCCTGAAATACTTTCTTTTTACGATAACTTCTCCTATATTGTCTCGAATATTCTTTTGATATCGCTGTTCAATTTCATTAATTCGTTTACGGGAATAAAATTCAGAACCACCATATTCACCAACATTAACAAACAATATTTTTAATTCAGGATAGTGCTTTTTATTAAAAATTCGAACAACTTTATAATTAAATGGCAAGACTTTGCTTGTTAGAGATGGAACAACTATGAAATCAACTTTATTTTCTTCAGCCCATTTTGAAATTACTTCATATAAACGAAGAAAATCTTTACAAATAAAAATCGCAATCCTACCAAATGTAGTTTGAAAAATATTGATTTTAGGTTTTCTCTCACATTTTATACTCTCAATGATGTTGGGGTATATCAAAACAGGTGTTTGTTTTTTCTGAATATTATGTGCGAAATTATCAATTATAATTGCCTGATTTAAATACTCATCAAATTTATGTGATTTGTGCATTTTTGATAAGTCATCCCAAGAAAAACGATATCGGGGACTTTTTATGTGTTCCATCCCTCCTATGAATAAAATATTAAAATCAGTATTTATCTCTTTAAATTGCTTAATAGTATTAATCAGGCCTTTAAGGTAATTGTTTGGGATTGAATTTTCTGGAAAAATTATGAGTTTATTTTTCCCAGGATCCCTTAAAATTAGTTCCATTATTTCATTAGTTTTCTTAAATATACCCAAGTCGGTTACATCATACTGAAGAACATTTGATTCTATTGCATCAGGTCTCCAAACTTGTTTCACGAAATAAAAAAAATGATCTTTTATAGATTCATCTGGTTTAAAGTTATATTTCATAGAAAGCGAGTGAATTTGTACCATGTAAATTTGGACTTCTCTAATATTTTTATTAAATTTATTTAATGGAATTTCATTAGGTTCATAAGCTAAAAACCACGCATTCTGTTTATCCCTTAAAATATCATTTTCTCTCCAAGTTCCCAAATCAAGGATTTCCTCTTCTGATACACTCTCAATATATTCTTTATATTCTTTTATTCTTTTTGCATTTAATTCAACTTTACTAATAGGTTGTTGTTCTCTCTTCTTGCAATAATCAAGGACTTTTGGAATTGAAGTTTTTAATAAGTGAATCTCTTCAAAAGACAAAGGATTGTATTCAAGGCGTAATACCCTAAGCCTAGTAAGATTTGTTAATCCTTTAATTTCAGTTATTCTATTATTACTAAGATTTAGATGTTCAAGCTGAGTTAAAGCCTCCAAATTCCTAATTTCGGTGATTTGATTGCTTGCAAGATTTAAAAATTTAAGTTTATTTAATTTATCTAGCTTTTTGATTTCTGATATTTTGTTCCCACTGAGAAAAAGAGCCCTAAGATCTTTTAAACTGTCTAACTTTTCAATATTTGAAATTAAATTAGAAGAGAGATCTAAAGTTTGAAGATTTATAAGAGAATCCAGATTTTTGATTTCTTTTATTTTATTAAACATTAAATTCAAAGTTTTTAGTGAAGTTAAGGCGTCTAAGTTTTCTAATTCTGGAATCTTATTTTTTATACATTCTAGAAAAGATAATTTAGTGAGATGATCAATATTTTCAATTTTTGAAATTTGATTATTACCTAAAAACAAAGATTTCAGATTAGTTGAAGTCTCAAGTTCTTCAATTTTTGTTATTTGGTTATTATTAAATATTAGCGTTTTAAGTTGTGTTAGATTTTCCAAATTTTCAATTTTTTTTATTTGATTACCTGCAAGTCTTAAATCTAGGAGATTAGTTAAGGTTTCTAAATTCTTAATCTCGGAAATTTTATTGTATGAAAGATCTAATACTTGAAGGTGAGTCTGCTGTTCTAATTTCTTAATCTCTGAAATATCTCTTATTCCAACCGCATTTAATTGAAGATATTTAATTCCATTAACATCCTCAATTTTATAAGATTTTCCCCTAAATTCCACGGACATTTCAAACTCATCCGCATTTTAAATTTTAATTTATTAAAATTAATTTATTATTTATTACAACCTTTTAACAAAATAAAGTATTTTCCTATGGTCTTTTATTATGAATTACGAAATATATCATTAATAATTATATAATTTAATTTTTTTACTTCTATTAAACCTAGAATTAAATTTAAATAATTTAATATGAGTTAACACTGTTATTTATTTTCTATTTTGGAACTATTGGAAAAAATTTTATTTAAAAATAAAAGTGACTAAAAAAAGTCCTAGTGACTAAAATAAGTTCCGAAAAGTGACTACAAAAGGTATCTTTAACAAAATGAAAGAAATTGAGCTAATAGATGGGTTTTGCGAATTTCTAGAAGCGCAAAACCTAAGTTATAAGAGAGAATTATGGAGAGGAAGTCGTTTTAATGAGGGGTATGTGGATATCGTAATTTTTGATGGTGAATATATAGGCATAGAAGCAAAATTAAATAATTTCAATTCTGTATTAGCCCAAGCTTGGGTAAATACTCTGTATTTTCCCTTATCTTATATATTATATTCCAAATCTCCAACCAGATATAATAAATTCGAATTGAAAAAGACAACGATAGGGCTAATCATTCCTCAAGGTAAAGGTTTTAAAATATTAAGAAAACCAAGAATGAATAAGACTTGTTTTTATGATATAATTAAAAGAAATTGGGAGGAAAATAGAGTTGGGAGGAAAATACATAATTCTGAAATTCCAGAAAATTATAATATTGAGAAAGTTAAAGAATTAGAATGTACATATGATTGGTTAAAATCTAAATTTGAACTTGATTTAAAGAATAAAATTCAAAAACGAATAATTGATTTTCTGGATGATCTACGAATTGAAAAAAGAGAACACGAAATTCTTCCCTAAAAAAGATATTAATGACAATATTGACAAATTCATAGCGTGGATAGGATTTTTTATATCAGATTTTCTTCTCGAATACTCCCTTAATCTATTTGAAATGTTTAAAGAGAACTACCAAAACGATCCTGAAAAATATGTTGCCTTTGAAATATTTGATTCATGGAAAGATCAAACCAATCGTAGGAATGAATTAGAAGATAAAAATAAAGCTCAATTTTGTATAGAATCAATATTGATGTTTCTAATTAAAATTTTATTTTTAAGAATTTGCGAAGATAAAGGAATTTACCCCCATTCCTTAAAGAAAATTGTATTATACGGTAGAACCGCATTATTAAATAATGAAATCAAAGATGATGACGTTTTAAACTCAATTTTTAAAAGAATTATCGAATTATCACCCAATTATTTTAATTACGGAGTATTACACTGGCATTTAACTCAAGACAAAATTTTTAATGAATATCTAAATAGAATTATCGATTTTTTCTATCGATTTGATTTTAAGAACTTAGACTGGGATATTTTAGGTAATATTTATGAAAAATGTATATTTAAAGAAAGGAGGAAATCCTTAGGTCAATTTTATACTCCAATTGAAATTATTGATTATATACTTGAAAAAACAGGTTATAGAGCAAGTTCAGAAATTGAAAATCTGAAAGTTATAGACCCTTGTTGTGGTTCCGGTTCATTTTTGATTCGAGCGATTAAAAAATTAATAGAGAGATATAAAATAAAATATCAAACGGATATTTTTTCTCCAAAGCAAGCAGAAAATGTTCTCAAGAGTATAACAAATAACATTTATGGATTTGAAATAAACAATTTTGCATGTTTTCTAGCAAAAATGAATATAATCTTTCAAATCATTGAGCTTTATTATCTTGTACTTAAAAATAACAATTCATATAAGCAAGATCCTTTTCACATCCTTAATATTGATGTGTTAAATCTTAAATTTACGGAAATTGAGCCTTTAATTGGAAGTATAAAACCTGATATTGTTGTAGGAAATCCTCCATATGTTTTCATTAGAGATTTGCCAGAATCTGAAAGAAAAAGAATTCAAGCTCTCGAACTAGAAACAAACAAAGGACAGTGGGATTTATATCAATTATTTATTGAAATCGGAATAAAACTGTTAAATGAAGGAGGATATTTTGGATATATCGTCCCAGATAGCATCCTAGCTAATAGTGAAAGGGGAGTTGTTCGAGAATTCATCAATAATAATTGTAATATTGAAATTGTGCATCATGTTGGAAAGAAATTCAAAATGCCCGTTGTATCAAATGTTATTCTAATACTTCAAAAAGCAAGTGAACCCAACTATGATACAGAAACAAACCTGATTTTTAGCTCAGATGAGAGAGAAATAGTCAATACAATACAACAAAGAGAAATTAAGGAAAATTGGGATTATAAATTCTATTTACATTTATCCAAGGAAGATGATAAATTAATTAAAAAATTGAAAGAGTTTCCAACTATTGAAGAAATTGATAAAAATAATCCCAAAATTAATATTAAAATCAGTAGAGGTGTGGAATTAACCAAGAAAGGCAAGATCTTTTACTGTTCTAATTGTAAAATTTATTATCCCTTACCTGAAAAACAAAATAAATGTAGGATTTGTGGAAATGATTTTGTTGTTAATTCGATTGAAACTATTGTAAATGAAAAAAAAATAGATGAAAATTATAAATTATTTGTTTCAGACCTTAATAGATATAAAATTCAGAAATATCAATATATTGCTATAAATAAGGAAGGGATTAATTATAAAAATCCAGAAATTTATCTCCCAAATCGGATAATAGTTAGACAATTAAGTGAAAGTGGGCTAATCTGCGCAACTATAGAACCAGAAGGAGCTTACACTAGTCAAAGCATTTACAATATTAATACAAATTTAAATCCTTATTATTTGTTAGGTATAATTAATTCAAAATTAATGAGTTACTATTTTTCTAAGATTTTTGGCAGTTATAAATCTCTTTTCCCAAGAATTTTAATTGAATATATCAAAAAATTACCTTTAGCGATTGCTGATAAAAATATCGAATCCCAGATTGAAAATTTAATAAAAAAAATACTTAATCTTAATATTAAAGAAGTGAACGAAGGTAAAAAATTCTGTTTAATGGATTTTCAACCCCAAATTGATAGTTTGGTTTTTAATCTGTATGGTTTAAATTTATCTGAAAAGTTGCTTGTCCGAAATTTTTTTGATGCAATTTGAAATATCTTAAACGGTTGGATTTATTAAAACAATTTCAATTTTTTTATTATGAATGTCGAATCTCATAGTGGTAGTATTTGGTTCAAGGAAATATTTAATGCAAAAAATATTGCAATAATCGGTGCATCAGAAGATACAACAAAATTAGGTTATAGAGTTACGCAGATTTTTCTTAAATCTGATTGTAATATTCTTCCTGTTCATCCCCAAGCTAAAGAAATTTTAGGTCTAAAGGTATATACTTCAGTTAGAGAAATACCTACAAATGTTGACCTCGCGGTTATTTTGGTTCCTCCAAAAATAGTACCCCAAATAATTCAAGAATGTGGGGTTAAGGGGATTAAATATGTTGTCATAACAACTGAAGGCTTTGGAGAAAGTGGAGAAGAAGGAATTAAATTAAAAAATGAGATAAAAAAATTATTTAAAACCTATAATATTCATGCTATTGGGCCAAATACTATGGGAGTCGTCGATGTTCATAAAAGATTCAGCACATCATTTGTTGATCATAGCATGTTACGACCTGGAAATGTCTCAATATCAGCACAAACTGGTATATTAACAGGAGCTCTTCTGCATTACATAAATCTCACTAAAAATATCAAGATTTGTAAATCAATTGATTTGGGGAATAAAATTGAACTCGATCATGCAGATGTTCTTGAATATTTAGCTGAAGATGAGAAAACAGAAGTTATTATGATGTATATTGAGGGAATTTCTGACGGGAAGAAATTCTTAAATTCTTTAAAAAAGACAATTAAAAAAAAGCCGGTAATTATATTAAAAGGAGGAGCAACTGAAGCAACCCAAAGAATTGTGAAATCACACACTGGGAGTATTGCTGGATCTATTGAAGTATTTGATAATATTGTAAAACAAGCTGGCGCAATTCGAGCTCATACTTACGAAGAAATGATTGAATTAGCTAAAGGGTTTTCTTATATGTCTCTTCCTAAGGGTAATAGATTTGCAATTATCACAGGAAGTGGGGGTGCCTCTGTAACTACAGCCGATACTGGAGTCCGGTATGGGCTGGAACTAGCTACCTTTTCCAAATCTACAACAGAAAAATTAATGGAAGTAGTTCAAAATTCAGAAAAAATTCGAAATCCAGTCGATATATGGCCAGCAGGTCTGAATCAAGGATTATGTGAAATCTATACCAAAACAATTTCAATTCTTGATCAAGATGAAAATGTAGATGCCATTATACCCCTAGTTTTTCGGGTGAAGGATTTCCTATGGGATCCTAAGGACGTTGTAAAAGTATGTATGGAATGTAAAAAACCAGTATTTGTTGCGGTACAAGGCCATGATGTCCAAGGGGCTCGCAATGAATTTGAAAAAAATAATATCCCTACTTTTAGTTTTGGTGAAAAAGCAGCTTTTGTTTTAAGTCAGATGTGGAACTATAAAAAAACACTTGAAATTTTAAAAAATTAATAATATATGATTAGTTTACTCCAATTGAATATAATCTGATTGAAGGCGAAGAATTTCATCTAACATCTTCTCAGCTTGAGTAGCGCTGTCCACAACAGGGTCTACAAGGAGTGCTTGTAATGCTATATCTTTAGATTTAGTTAGAACTGCTTCAACCACGAGATCTTGCACTGATGCTTGATTTCGAAGTAGTCCCGCAAGCCCTTTAGGATAGTCTCCGAGTTTAACTGGATGAATACCGTCTTTATTTATAATTCCAGGGCATTCAACCACAAGATCCCTCGGCAGATTTGTAATAATATCCTCATTAGGCAGATTTACCGTGAGTTCTTCATGATTTGAATTTGTTAGAATCCCCTCAATGATTGGAATTGCCCGTTCTGGATCTGGTCTTACAAGTCTTGCTCCTTTTCCCCTTTTTATTAGACTTCTCATTGTATCACCTGTGCTCAAAGTTGTTGCTTTATATAATCTATAAAATTCTTGACCTTTTTCAAAATCTGCCACTTCCCACCCCCATTGTATATATTCTCCAATATGAGAATCTGGTGTATAAAAGAGATACCCAAATTTTTCAAGCATATATTTAACGAGATCAACGTCAAAAGCTGTTATTTTTCGAAAATATTCAGGTCCCTTCTTACGTATTTCGGGATAGGCATCTTTTCCAGAATCGCGATATTTTACTTCTAACACTGCGGCGAAATGATTTAATCCCCCTGCTTTAATTTTGAGTTTAGAAAATGGAACCCCAAGGAGTTGAGGAAGGTAAATTTGAGCTGCTGCAATTGCATGACAAAGCCCAACAAATTTAAGCGAAGGAAACTTTCGTTTAATTGCAAGACAAACTCGACTCATAGGATTAGAAAAATTGATAAATAATGCGTTTGGACAGATTTTTTGAACATCTGAACAAATTTCGAGAATTGGAGGAATAACTCTTAAAGAATGGAAAAAACCACCAGGCCCTCCATTTTCACCATAAACTTGTTTATTGCCAAATTTTCGTGGAATGTTAAAATCCATTTCCCAAAGTTCGAAACGTGGAGTTACTTCTATAGAATTGATGATAAAGGTCGCGTTTTTCAAGGCATCTGATCGACTAGTCGTAGTTTCTAATGTAAAGTCTAATTTTTTCTTATCAATTGCGGATTGACAAGATTGATAAACCATATCTAATGATTTCTGATCTATATCATGAAGGGTAATAGTGGAACCTCTCAAAACTTCGCTAGCCAGGATATTTCCTACGGTTCCTAATCCAAATTGTAAGGATCCCGCTCCAGTTAAAACAATTTTTTCTTTACTCGACATAGATTAAAAATAATATAAACTCATTATAAATTTTTTTTATTCTATATCTTTCAAATTCTTGATTTTTGTGAGTTTATTCCTTACTCCAAATAAATGTAATCTGATTCAAGACGAAGAATTTCATCTAACATCTTCTCAGCTTGAGTGGCGCTGTTAACAAGTGGGTCTACAAGGAGTGCTTGCAGAGCTATTTCTTTAGATTTAGTGAGGACTGTTTCAACCGCAAGATCTTGCACTGAAGCTTGATTCCGAAGTAGTCCCGCAAGTCCTTTGGGATATTCTCCGAGTTTAATGGCATGAATACCATCATTATTTATGATCGCGGGGCATTCAACTACAAGATCGCTAGGTAAATTTGTAATAATATCATCATTAGGTAGATTAACAGAAAGCTCTTCATGATTTGAATTGGTCAGAATCCCCTCAATAATTGGAATCGCCCGTTCTTGATCTGGTCTTACAAGTCGTGAACCTTTTCCTCTTTTTATTAACTTTCTCATTGTTTCACCTGTGCTCAATGTTGTTGCTTTATATAGGTTGTAAGCGTTTTGAAATTTTTTAAAATCTATTATTTCCCACGCCCATTGTATAAATTCTCCAATATGTGAATCTTCTGTATAAAAGAGATAACCGAATTTTTCAAGCATATATATAACGAGGTCAACGTCAAAAGCTGTCATTTTTTGAAAATATCCAGGTCCCTTTTTTCGTATTTCAGGATAGGCATCTTTTCCAGTATCACGATATTTCACCTTTAATAATGCAGCAAAATGATTTAATCCTCCTGCTTTAATTTCGATATTAGCAAATGGAACCCCGAGGAGTTGGGGAAGGTGAATTTCAGCAGCCAAAATTCCATGACAGAGCCCTACAAAATTAAGAGAAGGAAATTTCCGTTTAATTGCCAGACAAACTCGACTCATTGGATTAGAAAAATTGATAAATAATGCATTTGGACAGATTTTTTTGACATCTGAACAAATTTCGAGAATTGGAGGAATAACTCTTAATGAATGGAATAACCCCCCAGGACCACCATTTTCACCATTTATTTGTTTAACACCAAATTTCCTTGAAATATTAAAATCCATTTCCCATAGTTCGAATCGGGGGGTTACTTCTATAGAATTGATGATAAAAGTAGCGTTTTTTAGGGCATCTGATCTACTAGTTGTAGATTCTAATGTGAAATCTAATTTCTTCTTATCAATTGCGGATTGACATGCTTGATGAACCATATCTAATGATTCTTGATTTATATCGTGAAGAGCAATGGTGGAGCCTTTCAAAACTTCGCTAGCTAGGATACTTCCCACAGTTCCTAATCCAAATTGTAAGGATCCCGCTCCAGTTAAAACAATTTTTTCTTTACTCGACATAGATTAAAAATAATATAAGATTATTTTAAATTTTTTTAGAGCTTTTTAAGTCTAAAAACTCATTTTAGAATTTTTACATTACTCCAAATGAATGTAATCGGATTGAAGGCGCAGAATTTCATCTAACATCTTCTCAGCTTGAGTTGCACTGTCTACTACGGGGTCTACTAGGAGTGCTTGTAATGCTATATCTTTAGATTTAGTGAGAATTGCTTCGACTACAAGATCTTGCACTGAGGCTTGATTCCGAAGAAGTCCAGCAAGACCCTTTGGATATTCCCCGAGTTTAACAGCTTGGAGTCCATTTTTATTTATAATTGCTGGACATTCAACTACAAGATCTTTTGGAAGGTTTGTGATAATATCATTATTAGGTAAATTAACCGAAAGTTCTTCATGATTTGAATTCGTCAGAATCCCTTCAATGATTGGAACTGCACGTTCTGGATCCGGTCTTACTAATCGTGATCCTTTTCCTCTTTTTATTAAACTTCTAATTCTCTTACCTGAACTATTAGTTATTGCCTTATACAGATCATAAAAACCTCGTACTCCTTCGATATCTGCTATTTCCCACGCCCATTGTATATATTCTCCATAATGAGAGTCTGTGGTATAAGGCATATATCCAAATTTGTCAAGGATATATCTACTAAGATGGACATCAAGATTTTCTATTTTTTTTAGATATTCAGGAGCTTTCTTGCGGACATCAGGATAGGCATCTTTTCCAGAATCACGATATTTTAATTCTAATACTACTCCGAAATGATTTAGTCCACCAGCTTTAATATAGAGGTTGGATAACGGAGTCTTAAGCATTCTAGGTAGGTGAATTTGAACAGATACAATTTCATGACAGAGGCCAACGAATTTAAGAGCTGGAAATTTTCTTTTAATCGATAAGCAAATACGACTCATCGGGTTAGAATAATTAATAAATAATGCATTTGGGCAAAATTTTTGGACATCTGAACATATTTCTAAAATAGGTGGAATGATTCTCAAGGAATGAAAGAATCCTCCAGGACCACCATTTTCACCAAAAATTTGTCTATTACCAATCTTCCTTGGGATATTATAATCCATTTCCCAAAGTTCGAATCGTGGAGTTACTTCTATAGAATTAATGATAAAAGTAGCGTTTTTCAAAGCATCTGATCGATTAGTTGTTGATTCTAAAGTAAAATCTAATTTTTTTTCATCAATAGCAGCTTGGCATGCTTGATGAGCCAAGCCTAAAGATTCGGAATCTATATCATGAAGACAGATAGTGGATCCTTTTAATACTTTGCTGGCTAGAATACTGCCTGCGGTCCCTAATCCAAATTGTAATGAGCCAGCTCCTATTAAAACAATTTTTTCTTTGTTCGACATAATTTAAAATTTTATGATAATATATTAAATTCTTTCTCTATTTTTTGATATCATTTAAATTCTTTAGTTCTTCTGCTACATATAAATACAGATTTCTCAAAATATCCTCAATTTCTTCTGATTCAAATCCGAGAATTTCTAAGAATGCTTTATCAATGATGGTCCTCCCTCTAAAGGGTTTCTCAAACTGTTTTGCTACTGATGGGAATTCCAAATCTTTGATATCATCAAAAATTTCAAGCAAATGATTAAAATCTTTATTATTTAATTTAGGAACGAAATATCTCATTAAATCTTCCTTTACTAGTTCTCCCCATGTTCCTCCAGTTTCTCTTCGAGTTAATAGAAGTTGTATAATTGAAAATGAGCTATTTAACCAAAGTGTTAGAATCTTTGCAGTTTTTACGTCTGTATTTATACAATAAAAATTCTTAGATGCGACAAGCTTATCCTCACTAAAAAAGGCAATTAATTTGGTTCCTTCTGAAAATCCAAATCGTCTAATGATTAATAAGTGTGCTGAACGTTCTAAACCTTTATCACTAATATATGAAAAATCAACTTTAGGAACTTTCAACTCTTTTCTAATTATTTGAAAATCTTCAAATTCATGAAAAATTATGTAATCAGGTTTTTCTATTGATAATTTATTACAATATGTGTGTGTTTTCAATCCTTTTTTTAGGAATTTCTTTGAAATCTTAAAATGTCTATTGGAATTTTTTAATCGAACATCAATTTTATCAAGATGCTCTTTTTCAATTATTAATGTTGAACGGGATATCCGTTGGTCACTTAAAGCTCCCACTAGAAATATTGTTTTAAAAAGCCCAGGAGGATTTGGCTCTAATCCCCGTAAAATATTTTTTATTGAGGTTAAATCTTGAAATTTAATAAGTTTATTTAAACTTCTACCTTTTTCCAATAGTCTTTTATAAAAATTATACAAATTACTTTGAATTTCAGGACTGCTGAATCCGACAATATGCCATAAATTATAAATTCCTTCTAATATTTCGGAATGTTTTATCCATTTAATCTTAAAATATTCATTTTCATAATCCTCTCCTTCAGAAATATTTCTTATTCGTGCTCCAATTCTATTAATCTGTTCTAATTTTAACTCATCAATTGATTCAGTCAAATAAATTAATCCAAAAAGTGACGATTTTTTTGTTGGATTTTTTTCTAAAATTAATAAGAAATCTCTTTGAATTGCTGATTCAGTAAAAGCTACATTTTTAGTTAATTTGATAATATAACGAAATCTATAATTTTTATCTTCAAATAAAAAACGTCTCAAGTCTAGGGTATCACTTCCTCTGAAAAAACCCGATGGTATAACTGCTGCTATTTTTCCATTATTCTCCAGAATTGCATCTGCCAACAGAATGAAATAGCCCCAATAGCTCATTGATCGAAAATTCGACCACTTTGAAGGAAGTTTATTCTTCATACTTTTAGTTAAAAGCTCTTTTCTTGTAAACGGTGGATTCATTAATACAATATCTATGTTTTTAAGATTAAAGTTATCTCGGACTTGGCTTGGAAGGGGAGAAATTTTGGTATCCTTGTTTAAATTAAGGGCATTAATAATTCCAATATTAATTTTTTTATTTGATGAGTTTAAATTTTGTAATTTAAGATTTATAGCCGCTAAATAAGCAGCAAAAGGCATGATATCGAGACCAAATAGATCTTCTAGAATAGAATTATGAATTTTATTCAGGTTATTTAATTTAGAATCAGCAATTTTATTTTGGTATAGTGCTAATTTTCTTTTATACGCAGCAATTAATAGAGTTCCAGACCCACAAGCTAAATCTACGATTTTTTCACCAGAAGAATCGATTGCTAATTGAGCTAATAGTTCTGCAGCAGCGGGTCTTGTATAGAAAGCCGCAGATTTCTTTCTAGATACACTTGGTAATGACTCTTGAAAGAGTCTGCCAACAAGATCTTGCTGAATTAATTGCGGATTTAAGGTTTTAAGCTGCTTAATAATATCATTAACATGTTCTAAAAGAGAAGAATTGTTTGTAAAAATCGAGATTAAATCAAATGAATAAATGAATTTTAAAAATTTATCTTGAACATTTTCAAAATTGTGTTTTAAATCTTCAAGGCTTCTAAGTGGCTCATCTAATGGTGAAACTTCTCCCGAAAGTATGCTATATTGATGATAAAGAAGAATTTGGTTCACTAATAAATAGCTTGCTAACTCAGTTACTATCTGATTGTTAAATGTGCTATTTTGTTTTTCATTAGGAATTGAAAATAAACTCAAATTTCTTGAAATTATCTTATTTAATTTAAGTGACATATCTTTTGTAAGATTTTTTAAAATATCCGATATAATTTGAATTTTTTTCTTTAAATTATCAATAAATGATTTAAAATTTTGCATTTTCTATTCGATTTTAATTAATTCTTTTTCAGTTAATATAAAATTTATCTTTTCATCATGAGATTCTTTTAAATGACTAAAATCTTCAAAAACTTGACTAGAATGGACCAAAGTTCCTGCTAAAAAGTTTTTTCCTTCGAATTTCTTTTTTAAATACTTAATTTCTCTGTCACCATAACCAGAACCTTTTCCGATTCGATTTCCATTTAAATCAACAGCCACGCTTCCTACTACTGCAAAATCGACATTTTTTGCTAATTTTTCACCAAATTTAGCTAAATTCTTTATTGTGGTATTAAATCTGCCTTTTATCATTTTAAATTCCTTCATATGTGGGGTTGCATAAGCTAATACTTTATCATCTTTTAGAATTAAATCTCGTAATGCTTTAAGAGCGAAATCAGGACCTGTAAATATACATAGAGAATTTAGATAATTTGGCAGTAATTTAATTTTTCCAGCTGCTTTATCAGAACCAATAAAATTAGGAATACGCCCATATATTGGGAACGGGAAACGAGCAATTCCTTGGTTAGTCATTTTATCCCAAACAAATTTTCTTACAATTGCTTTAGTTTTCCAGATCAAAAGAACCTCCATTTTTAATTATATTACTAAATAATAAAAAAAATTACTAATTTAATTATTCAAAATATAAGGATTGAATTATTTGGTAATTAGCTGAAAAAGGAAGCTGTAAATTTGTGTTAAATAACCAATTAAAAAAAATAAAAAATTTGATAAATTATGTGTCCTTATTCTTGCCGTTTTCGTAATCTTGGTAAAAGCACAAATTGATATACCAGAAATGTCACGCCTAATCCTGCAAGTAAGATTAAAAGAATTAAATTAAATTGGTCTTGAACTCCACCGATAATATTATCCACTATTAAAGGACCTATTATTGGAGCGGTTGCAAATGTGTCTAGTAATCCTTTTTCAAAGGGTAATAAAGAATCTCCGAGAAATGCATAAAATAATGATCTTACAATTGAACCTAGGAAGGTCGCAATCAAGTAATCTCTCCACTTAATTGATTCAACAAAACCAGCACCATATGAAATAATGTCAAATGGTATAAAAGGTATCACTCTTCCTAGTAACACTGTAGCAAAGCCACGTTTTTCTAACCAACCTTCAACCATCTCTAAATTCTTTTCCCCAATTACGTTTTCAACAACAGGTCTGCCTCCATGTCTTGATATATAAAAACAAACGATAGCAGCACCCATACTTCCCACAATACCAATGACGGTTCCAAACACAAGACCATAAATTATACCAATAGCAAGCAGGACCAGTTCACTAGGAATAGGAACTAATAATCCTTGGATTACCATAAAGCCTAAGATAATTAAAATACCTATCCATCCAAGCTGTCTGATAGGTATGACTATATATCTTATTACTATATTTGTTAAAAATGATTCATCTATGAAATAATTATAGACCAAAAGAACAACTGAAAGCACAACCAAACCTATGAAAACTAGAATAATTAGCTTTGTCTTTGTATCATGCTTACTAAAATCGAATATTCCTTTAATATAATTTACAAATTTATTTCCAGACTTTTCTTCGCTCATTGTGGTCATCTTTTTAATTGAATTCTAAATAAAAAAATATAGGATTTTAATCCCTTTAATTCGTTTTTTTTAAATTATTCAAAAATGTTCTTAAAAATTTCTAAATGTGTTGTATTTATAATGCTTGAAATGAATTCCTAGGGATCATACTGTGAAATAATTAAAAATAGATAAAAATAGAAAAAATTTGGGTCTAATGAATCAATGAACCCACTATACTAATTGCGATATAGATTGATAATGCGACTGCGAATACTATAAATGGCAATTTATCATCTAGTTTGTCAATGAGGAATTTACTGAAAAAAATATAACTTAATAACCCTAACCCAATACCTACTAGACTACCGACGATTATATCCGTTGGAAAATGTACACCAACATAAACCCTTGCAAAAGCTGACAAATAACCAAATAGACTAAATAATATCTTGTATATTCTATTCTCAAATTTTAATAATAATGGTGCTATTACACAGAATCCTGATGCAGAGTGTCCTGAGGGAAAGCTATAGCCACCGGCAGATGTAAGTGGATTTAAGAATAACATTAGAGGCCATTGATCAAAAGGTCTTGGTCTTGCAAAAATTAATTTTAAAATATTTATTAGTGGTTCTTCAAATGCAAAAGCAATTAAACTTACCATTAAAATAATTTTCCATTCATCTAAAACCGGCACTTTATCTTTAGCAATTGCAGCTATCAATAATAGAATAAAAAACATTGCTACGAATATATAATGAATAAAAGATGTTTCAATTATAAATAAAACATTCAATATTGTATAAATTGGATGGCTTGTTGCTCCGTTAATAGAAATCATAATAGAATTATCAAATGGTATTGCAGGTATTAAAAGAACAAATAGTATGGCAGAAACTATTATTATTAAAATCCGATTTTCATTAGAAACTTCTTCCATTTAAATCCCACTGTGCTAATTTTGATGTTAAATATTATTAATCAGAATTATTTTTAAATTTATTATCTATTAAAAAAAGAAATTAAATGATGGCTAAACCAATAATTACCAATATTATTGCAACAGCTCCAAATGCAATGCAGAAGTAACCAAATGAAATTTTCTGGGCAATACGAATTAAGATTTCCATTGTAACAAGTCCAACGATGAATGCAACACCTATCATAATAATCACTCCAGTAATATCTCCCGGAATTTGGAAATCACTTTGAATAAAATCAAATCCAGCAGCTGCGATAATAGCAGGTAGACTCATCAAGAATGATAGATAAAGTGCGGTCTCCGCTTTATAATCACGTGAAAGTAAATAGGAATTAGTTACTCCACTCCTTGAAATACCCGGTAATATAGCAACACCTTGAACTAAGCCAGCAAGAATTGAGTCTTTATCAGTGATATCATCTTTTGTTCGGGAACCTTGAAGTTTCTCCAAAGTTATCGTTAATAAAATTCCTGTAATTACTAGAAAGATTCCAATAATTAAAGAAACAATATCTCCAAATATCGAATTTTCTAAAAATTCGCCTATTAAGAAATATAATGGTATTGCTGTAATTGCGGTACAAAGAGTAGCAATTATTATAAATTTCCTTAAAATTTTTGATTCTTCAGTCTTCCCCGTAAGCATATCTAACCAATCACGGAAAAATCGAATTAAAACAGAGCCAGCTGTGCCTAAATGAGCCCAAATTGAAAGCGAAAACGCAAGTGATGGATTTATATTAAAAGCGTTAATTGCTAACAACATAGTTTGCCCTTCACTTGAAATAGGTAACCATTCGACTATGCCTTGAAGCAATCCTAGTAGAGCATAAACAACTATATCAATACTTTGAAATGGAGCTAAAATATCAATACCTTGATAAAGTGCTACTATGTAAAAAATGATAAATTCTTCCATAGACATAAATTAAACCATTTAATTAAAATTCTTTTCTTAGTCATAACAAAATTATTGTAGTAAGAATTTTAAGAAATAATAAATACATTAGTATTAACCTTATGAATTAAAAAAAGTTGAAAAATTATGATTTTGAAAGAGGATATGGAAGAAGCTAAGGAGAGAATGAAAGCTTGGTGGGATCATGAGATAATTGATCGCCCAGTCATCGCATATTTTCATCCACGTCCAAAAGTTCCTTTCAAAGGTATATTCTCTTTTTGGTGTTTAGCAAAAAATTATGATGCAATTGAGGAATGTCTTAATGATTATGAAACAAAGACAGAGGGAATTTATTTTGGAGGGGAAAATATACCTGTTTATTTCCCAAATTATGGACCAGGGATTATGGCAGCGGTTCTAGGTGTTGAACCTGAATTTAAAGCAAGTACTATGTGGTTTGATAAACCCACTGATCTAAAAGATATCGTATCAACACTCGAAAATGTAAAATTAAATAAAAGTAATGAATGGTATTCACGCTTAATACGCATTACAGAATATGCTGCTAAAAGGGCTAAAGGAAAATATCAAGTCGCCATGACTGATTTAGGCGGAGTTTTAGATATCCTTTCTTCCTTTCTAGGTCCTGAAACTATCGTTATAGCCATCAGAGAACAACCAGAAATTATAAATACGTGTCGAGCCATTATTCTAGAAAAATTATTAAAAACCTACGATGTACTTCAAAATATTATTGATAAATATAGTGATGGATGTAGTAGTTGGCAATTTGTCTGGTGCCATAAACATTGGTATCCAATTCAATGCGATATTAGTGCAATGTTCTCCCCTAAATGGTTTAAACAGTTCGTATTACCCGATATTATTGAACAAGCTGAGAATTTAGATTACGCAATTTATCATTTAGATGGACCGTTTGCTCTTAAGTTTTTAGACGATCTATTAGCTGCCCCAGCAATAACAGGAATTCAATGGGTACCTGGAGCGGGACAACCTCCAGATGGAGCAGAAAAATGGATGCCAGTTTATAAAAAAATCCAAAAAGCGGAAAAAAATATTGTGATGGACCCTCCCCCCAAATTAGTCCCCCATGTCTATAAAGTATTAGACTCAAAGGGATTATTCGCCCGTGGAATATTCCTAACCGATTCTATAGCGCAATTCTATTTACCCACATTTATTAAAGGTTATGGAGGCGAATTAGTCCAAAAACTTATTTCGTGGCTAAAAGAACATAAATTAAGTTTAACAAGAGATAATTTGAAAACTTTTCTTTCTGAAAAGAATATAGAGGTTAGTAAAGCTATTAGACGAACATTATACCAGGAAACCAAAAATATTCTAGCAAAGGGAGATTCTGATTTATATAATATATCCAGAGCAGCATCATTTATTGAATAATAACACAAGAATCCAAAATTTTATTAATAAATAAAATTCAAAGAAAATATGAATCTAATTTTTAAAAATTTCCGACTAATTGAAGAGGATACAATAAGCAAATTAACTGAACTTGAGAAAGAGCAAATGCTTATTGCTGGAAAAGCATGTTGGGACACTCCAGTAGAAAGTATTATACATAACCTTGATGACGTTTTAGGACAAACTTATGAGGGGAATTGTGAACTTTGGCAGGTATTTAGCAAGAAAGATCCAGAAAAACCCCTCTATGATGTTTGGGTGTTTAATGTTGATACAGCTGTAGTATTTTATGCAAATACCAATAAAGATACTGGTGTAGGAATGATTCAAAATTACTTCACCATAATAGAAGAAGAAACTGAAGAGGCGAAACAATTAGCAGACGATTTACAGACAGCTTTTATAAATCGACCGGAAATAGATTATCTGGAAACCGGAGGACCCGCTAAAGCCTACCATGATGCAGTAAGAAAAATCCAAAAATCAGAAGAGGATGAAAAAACTAAAAAAAATAAAAAATAAAAAATTAGTTTATGAAGTTCAAAATTTAATTAAGCTGTATATTCTATTTCATCATGCAAATGAAGATCTCTTGATGAACTACCTATATATATTTTAAAAATGCCCGGTTCCGCTTTCCAGCTATGAGTTTTTTCATCATAAAATGAGAAATCTCCTTTATTAAGCTCAAATGTTACTTTAACCTTTTTACCAGGTTTCAATTTTATTTTTCTAAACCCCTTAAGCTCTTTTATAGGTCTTTCCACACTTGATTCAACATCTTGAATATATAATTGAACTACTTCTGCTCCTTCACGCTTACCTGAGTTAAGAATATCGCAAGATACTGTAATTTTATCGTTTTTAGATATTCTTTTTTTGCTAATTTGAAGGTTCTCATATTTAAAAGTGGTATAGGATAGACCAAAACCGAATGGAAATAGAGGTTCAATATTTTCTTTATCAAAATATCGATAGCCAACAAAGATACCCTCATCATAAAACACTTTTTCATTACCCGGAAAAGTCCTTTTTGATTTATGGGCTGGTGAATCTGATAGTTTTTTAGGAAAAGTCATTGGGAGCTTTCCAGAGGGATTTACATCTCCAAAAATAACATTTGCTATGGCAATTCCTGCCTCCATCCCAGCATACCAAGCCTCAATTACCGCTGGTACCTTTTCAATCCAGCCATCCATGGGAACAGGACTACCATTTACGAGAACAACTATAGTATTTTTATTTTCTCTGATCGTGTTATTAATTAATTCAACCTGTTCTGTAGGAAGATCAAATGATTTTCTGTCTTTTCCCTCTGAATCACTTTCGAATTTATGACTAAGTCCTATAACAACAATGACTACATCTGCTTCTGATGGCAACTCTGTTAATTCGACTTTTCCTTCACACTTTTTTTCAATTCCAGAAAGAGGTGTAATTTCATAAAGTGCTCGAACCATTGAGCTACCACCAGCCATAGCTATCTTTTGATTTGCATTAGGTCCAATTACTGCAATTTTTTTCAACTTCTTTATATCAAGTGGTAATAGATTGTTTTCATTTTTTAAGAGAACAATACCTTCTTCAGCTATTTTTCGAGCTATTGCTTGATGTTCTGGTGTATTTAAACTGCCTTTTGGAAGAGTTTTTTCATTATCAAAAAGACCTACAAGAAACATTACTCTTAGTAATCTTCTAATATTTTCATTAAAGGTTTCTTCAGTAAATTTACCTTCTTCGAACGCTTTTATTAATTTACTCTTTCGAAACTTGGATGCAGCTGGCATTTCAAGAGTTAGACCACCATTTATACAGCTTTCGGGGCCTTTTGTTTTTGTAGTAGCTCCCCAATCGGAAACTACGAATCCACGAAACCCCCATTCATTTCTCAATTTATCTACTAAAAGATATTTATTTTCAGAACCATAAATTCCATTTACTTTATTGTAACAAGACATAAAAGACCAAGCGTCCGCCTCACGAACGGAAGCTTCAAAAGCAGGAAAGTAAATTTCATGAAGAGCTCTCTCACTTACTTCTGAAGAAACAGTTAATCGTTTTGTTTCTTGATTATTTGCTACAAAATGTTTTACACAAGCAGCAATTCTCTGACTTTGAAGCCCCTTTACAACAGCAACTGTTAAAACTTTATTTAAATATGGATCTTCAGATTGATATTCAAAAGTCCTGCCACAAAGAGGGGTTCTTTGAATATTTACTCCAGGAGCCAGAAGCATATGATACCCAAAATGTCGGACTTCTTGAGCTATTGCGATTCCGAATTTTTCAGAAAGTTCTGGATTCCAAGTAGCACTTCTACAAATGGCAACTGGAAAATAAGTAGTTTTTTCACGAAAATAAATTCCGGTACCTACCCCATGAGGACCATCTGTCATTCTAAACGATTTTATACCTATACGTTCAATAGGTTTTGTATGAAAAATTTTTCTTCCTGAAGATATCTTGAATTTTTCTTCTAAAGTTAATCGACTTAAAAGATCTTCAACACGTTTTTCTAAATCTAAATTGCTATTCATAAATGGTAATTTGGAAATTTCATCCTTAGATAATTTTTCTTCCATATTTTTTTCTCCCTTAATTTCTATAAATTTTTATATAATTTTTTAAATGTCTTTTTCTAATTATATTTTTCTGAAGTTTTCAAATACTATATTGTTTCTTCTAATTTAGTATAATTTATTCCATTAATCTCTAGTCTTTTAAGGAAAGATTCTAAACGATTTTTAAATGATTCGAAATTTTTATTTTCTTTAGGAGTCCAACATGTTTCTGCAACTGCAATCAAGCGTGGAAAAATAAATCTATAAAGCCATTCGCTATTCTGGGGCCATTCTGTCCACATTGGTGCTTCTATACCGAGGATGTTTTGGTGAAATTGTTCCTCTAGTTTTCTTAGGATCGGATCAAAAGCATAACACTTAGATAAAGAAATTGCCTCATAACTATAATCAAGATAGAGATGGGAAACGTTTGACATAACAAAATTTCGACCATTTCGAAGATGTTCACGAATTATACTTTTTAATCCTGACCAATATTGTCCTATAACGTTTTTTTCCAGATCATCATGTAAGATTTCATTCCAACCTATTACTCTGCGTCCATGAGATGATATATATTCTGCAATCCTGTTAATAAAGTAGACTTGCAAATCATTTTCATCCTTTAATCCTTCGTTTTTTATCCTATTTTGGCAATCAGTGCACTCTTTCCATCGATCTTTAGGAACCTCATCTCCGCCGATATGAATAATTTCCGAAGGAAAAAGTTCCATTACTTCATTTAGCACATCTTGTAAAAAATTGAATACACTTTCTTTTCCTGCACAATACACATCTTTATGAATTCCAAAAAGTGGGGAAACTTCAAATGGACCCCCAGTGCAGCTTAGTTCTGGATATGATGCCAAAGCAGACTTTGTGTGTCCCGGCATTTCTATTTCAGGAATAATATTAATAAATCGTTTAGTTGCATAAGAAATAATTTCTCTTATATCTTCTTGAGTATAATATCCTTCATGTGGAATGCCATCAGTTCCAAAACTCGAAAAACCACCAATTTGCGTTTCTTTTCTTTTTGATCCAATTGATATAAGCTTTGGATATTTTTTTATTTCAATCCTCCATCCTTGATCTTCAGTAAGATGCCAATGGAAGACATTCATCTTTAGTAGTGCCATTACATCGAGTATTTGCATAATTACTTCTTTTCCAAAAAAATGTCTTCCTACATCAAGCATAAACCCTCTCCATTTGAATCGGGGATAATCTCGAATTTCAATACATGGAATAGTCCAATTAATATCTCCAACAAATTTTGGAGCTTCTATTTTTTCAGATAGGAGTTGACGTAGACTTTGAATTCCGTAAAATATACCAATACTCGCATGTGCTGATATATTAATACCTTGTTGTGTTATTTTAAGGATGTAATCTTCTTGATTAATTGTTTTTTGTTTTGAGTCAAGAGAAAGTATGATAATATTTTCTTCAGACTTAGATTTTATAGAATCTTCAATTGGAATATTAAATCCAGTAGCTGGATCTAGAATTTTTTTTAAATATTCACCATTTTTTTTACAATTTTCATCAACAAGAATCTTTGTTTTATTATTTAAAGTGAATTTACCAGATGTAACTGTCATTCTTACAGGTTTTGGTATAATAGAAATTAATTTTGTTTTTTCATTTTCTATTGTCATTTATTTTTAACTCCAATTATTAGTTATTTAACAGATTGAATGGAATTATTCAATTTCTAAAATGTCTCCAACTATTTCAAGACTTCCTTCTATAATATTGTTGTTATCCTTGCTAAAACCAGGTTGACATCCACCAATTGATATGGAAATCTTACCAGGTTTAACGATTTGATTTCCATTTTTGTCAAATAAAGATAGATTTTTTGGTGTTAAGGTGAATGAGACAGTTTTTTTCTCCCCTACTTGAAGAGTTATTCTTTCAAATCCCTGAAGTTCACGAATTGGTGCATTAGATGAAATAGCACGTTTGCTTAAATATACTTGTATAACCTCATCACCTAAATATTTCCCAATATTTTCAACATCTACGCTCAATGTCGTAGCTTTATCTGTTTTGGTTTTGTTGGGTATTTTTAAGTTAGAGTATTTGAATTTAGTAAAACTTAGACCATAACCAAATGAATAAAGAGGTTCCCCTTTAAAATATCGATATGTTCTGCCTTCCATATTATAATTTCGAAAATCAGGAACTTGATCAATAGATTTATAAAAAGTCACTGGCAATCTACCGGCTGGATTGTAATCTCCAAAAATTATGTCAGCCAAAGCTGTACCCCCTTCTTCACCTGGATACCATACTTCTAAAATTACAGGAATATTTTCTTTTGCAAAATTTACAGATAAAGCACTACCACTTGTTAGAACAAGTATAATTGGTTTACCAGTAGCATGTATTTCTTTTAACAATTCCTCTTGAACTTTTGGTAGATTTAAATCGATTCGGTCCCCTTTAGCCTCTGATCTCTGTCCGGCACCCTCCTCAGATTCAAATTGTGCTGATATTCCTAATACAACAATAACAACATCTGTTTTCTTAACAATCTCTATTGCTTCACTAAAACCATCAGTGATTTTATCTAAGAGATCACAACCTTTTGCATAATATACGTCTGAATTAGCTCCAAGTTTATTTTTAATTCCTTGAAGAAAAGTTGTATATTCTGAAGGATCTCCATGGTAATTTCCCACCAGCACATCTAGTCCATCCGCACTCGGTCCTATAACGGCAATAGATTTTATATTTTTATCTAAAGGAAGAAAATCGCCCTCATTTTTTAATAAAACAATTGATTCTCTAGCTGCTTGAGTTGCAAGAGCTCGGTGTTCCTCGCAATCATTTACTTCAAATGGGATTTGCGCATAAGGAACCATCTCTGGTGGATCGAACATGCCCAACAAGAAACGTGCAGTAAATAACCGTTTTACTGATTTATCAACTGTTTCTTCCGTAAGCAATCCCTTTTCAACAGCTTCTTTTATCCATTGCCATCTCTTACCCTTTTTTACTGATGGATCTATAGAACGGCAAAAAAGATCACAACCTGCATTAATTGCCATTGCTGCAGCTTCTCCACCGGTTTCAACCATCTTGTGATGTCGGAAGATATCAGCAATTGCACCACAATCAGAGACAACGTAACCCTTAAAATCCCATTTTTTACGTAAAATTTCCTCTAATAAAGTATTACTTGCACAACATGCCTCTCCATTTGTACGATTATAAGCTCCCATAATAGAAAATGCCTTAGCTTCTTGAATGCAAGCTTTAAAAGCAGGTAGATATGTCTCCCATAAATCTTTTTTACCTACTACAGCATTAAATCGATGCCTTTCCGATTCTAATCCGCTGTGAACTGCATAGTGTTTCGGCGTTGCAACCAATTTTAAATATTTTGTGTGATCTCCTTGTAAACCTTTGCAAAAAGTTACACCCATTCTTGAGGTTAGATAGGGATCTTCACCATATGTTTCCTGCCCCCTTCCCCAACGTGGATCTCTAAAAATATTAATATTAGGAGACCAGAAGGTTAGACCACGAAACCACTTACTTTTATTTTTTCTAAAACTTTTATGATGTTTAGCCCTAGCCTCATCGGAAATAGCATTAACCACTTTTGACATTAATTTAATATTCCATGTAGCAGCTAAACCTATTGCTTGGGGAAATACAGTTGCTTTACCCGCAAATCCAACACCGTGTAAACATTCACTCCACCAATTATATTTTGGAATGTTTAATCGCTCAATTCCTTCAGCGTCATTTATTAATTGAGTAAGTTTTTCATCAAGAGATAATCGTGAAATTAGATCATCCACTCTTTTTTCGATGGGTTGATTATAATCAAGATAGAGTGGTTTTTTCTTCTCATTATTTTGATTCATAAATTTATTCTCCAATTATTGTTTTTAAGCTATTGTTCATTTTATATAAGCCACTATATAAATCCATAAGTCTTTTTAGGGCAATGTTTAAGGAAGAGTTTCTATCCTTATGATTAAAATAATCACAAAATCGATTATTTAATGTTGAAAAAATTAAATATTAGAATATTATTTCACAAGGGAAAAAATACATAAAGAAAAAAAACTAGAGAGATATTTTATGGCATTAACTGTTTTACAATTAACATCATTAATGCTAAGGGTTGCAGTTTCAATTATTATATTTTATTTTTCGATATTGTTTTTTTCAAAGGTAAAGCAAGCAAAGGGAACAGGTGTTGAGTTAAGTTCTTTTTTTGGGTTAGGTATTTTTGCTCTCTTTATTGGGATAATGTACATCCTTTTTACATATTATGATTATTTCATTTTTGAATTTGATTTAAAACCAATAGAACTCTATAAAAGTGCTATATTAACAGGATATTTTGGTATAATAGGTCTCGTTTTTCTATCAGAAAAAATGTTTAAAAAAACAAAATATGCGTTTACATCCTATAGTATAATTTGTTGTATTTATGGAATCTTTTTTCTTTCTACAGTTGATGATTTACGAATGTTTACATATTTTACTTTGCCAATTAGTATAATAATAGTATTATTTAACTTTTTTTATTTCTCAGTAGTTAAAACCAAAGGTGAAATTCGTAAAAAGATGTCTATGGCTTTCATAGGTAAATTTGGATTTTTTTTCTTTTATTTATTATCCACAGAAGTTGGTAAAAGACTATTACCGTTTCCCGTTGAGTTTACACTTACTCTTTCTCATATCGGATTATTATTTACCCTTATTGGGTGGGGACTTATCTTCCTCAGCTTTGAAACCTTTACAGAATTTGGATGGAAAGAAAAAATGAAAGAACTTTTTATCATTGGACCAAATGGGGGAACACTTTTCCACTATTCTTTCTTAGATGTTACAAATAATCAAATTCCGGATCTAATTAGTGCTGGTTTAGCTGGAATTAAAGATTTACTTGCTGAAATGATACAAAGTAAACAAAAATTAAAAGTTGTGGATCATCAAGATATAAAAATTATTTTTGAATATGGGAATTATTCAACTATAGCTTTAGTAGCATTCGAAAATCTACATATTTACCAGTCCAAATTAGCTTCCCTAACTAAACAATTTGAAGATTTATTTCAAGATGTACTTATTAATTGGAGAGGGGAAACGGAAGTTTTTCTTCCTTCAAGACGATTAATAGAAGAAATTTTTGGCAAAATAGGAGAATAAAGAATGCTTTATCCGCAAAATAATAGATTTCGTCAATTTATTGAATTATCTGACTTTTGGGATTTTCGTTTTGATTTTGATGATAAAGGTTTACGCGATGGTTGGGAAAAAGGTTTTGAAAATGGACAACCAATTGCTGTACCTGCAAGTTGGAACGAACAATTTGCAGAAAATCGCGATTTTTTAGGTCCTGCATGGTATCAAACTCACTTTAGCCTTCCATGGGGATGGGATAAACACCGCGTGTTAATACGATTTAATTCAGTTAATTATTTAGCAGATGTTTGGTTAAATGGTGAGAAAATAGGTCAACATGAAGGAGGACACTTGCCATTTAAATTTGATATCACCTCCCAAATAAAAAATGAGGGTAATCATTTAGTTGTGCGTGTTGATGGCAATCTAACTACTGATCGAGTTCCTCCTTCTGATCATAATTTATTACTCGCAAATTATCCTCCCACTAATTTTGATTTCTATCCATTTTGTGGTATTCAACGACCTGTTTTACTTTATTCAATTCCTAATGAAGCTATAATTGATTTAACAATTAACACATCAATTGAAGGTAAGACTGGAATTGTGAATGCAAAAGTGGAGCGATCAGATGGAAATCCAGTAAAGGCTCAATTTAATTTAACAAGAAATGGAACAAATATTTCAACCGAAATTGAAATGGATAATAGACTTTCAGAAGCAACCCTAAGGGTGCCGAACGCTTCTTTTTGGGCTCCTGGTGCTCCTCAATTATATGATTTAAAAATTGAACTGTCTCGTAATGGGACAACCTTCGATTCCTACACATTACCTGTTGGTATTCGAACTATTTCAGTTGAGGGAGATAAATTATTATTAAATGGTAAACCAATTGAATTGCTTGGTTTTGGAAGACATGAAGATTTTCCAGTAATTGGGCGTGGTTTAATGCCCGCTGTTATAATTAAAGATTATTCTCTAATGCAATGGATTGGCGCAAATTCATTTCGAACATCCCATTACCCTTATTCAGAACAAATGATGGATCTAGCGGATCAACTTGGAATTTTAATAATTGACGAAACCCCTGCAGTTGGTCTTACTTTTCATAAAACTGTTTTTGACCGGCATCTCGAGCTATGTAAACAATATACAAAAGAACTGATTGCTCGTGATAAAAATCATCCCAGTGTGATTATGTGGAGTCTAGCTAACGAACCTCATCAAAATATAAATGCAAAAATGTTTTTTGAACAGCTTTATGATTTAGCTAAAAAGCTTGATTCAACTCGTCCTATTACTTTTGCCAATATGCATATTGGGGAAGAAAGGTCGTTTAAATTCTGTGATATTGTATGTGTAAACCGATATTATGGGTGGTACCTTGAAAGAGCAAAAATGGATAAAGCTTGCGAGTTACTTTCAAAAGAACTTGATAAATTATATAAAAGATATTCAAAACCAATAATTTTAAGTGAATTTGGGGCAGGTACCATTCCAGGATGGCATGCAAATCCGCCAGAGATGTGGAGCGAGGAATATCAAGTCGAATTTCTAAGTGAATATATTAAAGTTGCAAATAGTAAACCATTTGTAGTGGGACAACACGTGTGGAATTTATGTGACTTTAAAACGTCTCAACATGATAGACGTATGGGTGGTATCAACTATAAAGGAGTATTTACCAGAGATCGCCGACCAAAAATGGCTGCACATCATCTTCGTAAACTTTGGTCTGGGAAAACTGATTAAAATTTAATTGAAATGAAGGCAATATCTGGCCAATTTTATAGCTAATAAGTATGCCATTTCTATTAGTACTTTCATTGCTCCACTACGAACTTCTGGAGATTTGTCATTTATAATTGAGATGAGGGGTCCTACAGCTCTTAAATCTCCTATTTTTCCAAGATAGATGACCGCATAACTTCGGACTAAATATGATTCATCATTTAAAGCTGTTATCAGAGGTTCCACAGCTATCTTGCCCATTTTCCCTAGAAAAACCACAGCAAGACTTCTAACTTCCGGTGCTGCATCTTCTAAAGCTTGGATGAGAAAGTCTTTAGAATAATTACCTATTTTTCCAAAACCAATAACTGCGTATTTACGAACATGTAAATTTTCATCATTTAAGGCAGTTTCTAGACCTTTGATAAGAGAAATTAATATGTCTTTGTCTTTAATTCTAGTAACCAGTTTTACAAGTGCATGAGAAACATTAATTCGAACCTCTTTATTATCATCATTTAACATATTAATAAGATGAATTATTGCCTTTTCATCACCTAATCTACCGAGAGCTTTTGCAGAATATTTTCGAACAAACTTGTCCTCATCCTTCAAAGAGTCTATAAGGGGTTTTAAAATACTTTTTTCTCTAATATACATTAAAGCTTTAGCAGCATACCTTCTAACATACGGATCCTCATCTGTTAGTATTTTAATGATAGGTTCAGATCTCTTTATTTTTTTAAATTTTTTTAGTGTATCCACAACCATTCTTCGAACATAACGATTTTTATCCCTTAGTGCCTCGAGTAAGGGATTAATAGCTCTTCTATCCTTAATATTACCAAGAGCCAAAGCTGCGTCTTCTCTAATTCTAAAGTCTTTGTGTTTTAAAAACTTTATAATTGGCTCTACTGCCCTTTTATCACGAAGTTCTCCAAGAGCATGAATAAAAAGATTGGGATGTTCGGATATTTCTAATGCTTGAATAATTGGTTTCACAGCTCTTTTATCCTTTAACATACCAAGAGAAAATGCTACAGCACTTCTAACATTAAGATCTTCATCTTCTAGTTTATGAATCAGTGGAATTATTGATCTCTTATCAGGAAATCTTCCTAAGGCTCTGGCAGCATACTGTCGAACATATTTATTTTTATCATTTAACATTTCAATTAAAGGTTCAACACTTTTATTATCACCAATTTTTTCGAGAGCAAAAATTATTGCTTGTCTAACCTCTGGTCTTTTGTCTTTTAGAGCTTCGATTAGAGGATCTACAGCTCTTTTATCGTGCAATTCTCCGAGATTTGCCGCTGCTATTTGTCTTACTTCTGGATTTTTATCTTTTAAAGTTTGAATAATTGGTATGACAGCTCTTAAATCACCAATTTTACCTAAAGCAGAAATTACTTCTACTCTTGAATAAAGATTGTCATGTTTTAATGCTTCTAATAAAGGGGTTGCTGCCTTTTTACTACCCATTTTTCTAAGTGCAAAGACAGCAACGTCTCGAACTAAAGAGTTTTTATGCTTTAAAGCCTTAATTAGAGGATCTATGGCAGCCTCACCAATTGTTTCAAAACATTCAGCGAGATTTGATTTAAGAATTATAACATTATGATAGAATTTAAGGTAGATTTTGTCATCCAAATCTTGAATAAGGGATATTATTTTATCTGTATCACCTAGTTTCCCAAGGGCGTATGAGAGATAATATAGCATATTTTCTCTAATTTCATACATTTTTTTAGCATATTTGTAAATACTGATTTTTTTATTGATATCATATACCCATTTTTCAGGGTCAAAATCTAATAAAGCTATAATCTGAATGTAAATTTGAGGATTAATTTTATCTTCAAAGTTTTCTTTAGCCAGTTTGAAGATAATTTCTTTAATTTCATCGCAACGATAATTTAATAATTCTTCCGTTGCATATTTCTTATCTATTATCATTTGTAAAGCTTGAACTATTATATTAAAGTCAAAACTCATAAAAGTAGGAGTTTTTTCCGTGAAAAAAGCATCTAGATTTTGAATAGTAGCTAATATCTCATCTTTAGGAGATAATATAATTTGTTCTGATGATATTTTCTCTAAATCAGGAGTGTAATCAGTTATTATCGTATAACATCCAATTCGCCCAATTATTTTTTCTTCATTATTTTTTTTCATATAGACCTTAAGATTAAATTTGGGATCACAAATTAAGGCAAATCTCGCTTCTATCTGCCCATCATTCCAAAATGCTGGAGTTAAAATATAATTTAGATTTTCTATTTTGGAGATCTTCCATCTTGTATCAGTCCAGTACTCGAAAATAATTGGTTCTTCTAGATCATCATCGAAATATTCAAATTTACCAAGTTTATAAAGATTTTCTTTAAATTCTGAGTCCTGTATAAGTTTTATAAAAAAATCAGATTCAGACTCTTCTTTTTTCATATCTTTCATTAATTTATCATTTTGAAGCTAATTTAATTAAGAATCGTATCATTATAAGGATAGAAAATTTCAATCTATTTAATCTTTCCAACTCAAAATTCTCATCATATAACTAAAGCTTATAACCCATCCTAATTGCAATAATGCTATCTATACACAAAGTACCCAAAATGACACATGTTATTCCTGCTGATATTATTGAATTACGATTTATATCGTACTCGGATCTGGCCATAAATCCAAGACTCAGCAAATATAGTCCTACTATAAAAAAGATTATTGCAAAAATATAAGCACATGCTGCGCTTAATTCTGGAAAATATCTTTGATACCCGTGTGTAAAACGTTGTGGATTATATCCAACATATATATATTCTTCTTTTCCACTAGGATCGGTTGTTATGCCCATGATAATCCCAACTCCCATAATAGCGAAAATTAAAATAATCCACCAGTAAACCAAAATAAAATCATGTATATATTTTGGAAAAAGTATTGTATAGAAGATACTTGCTGATATAATTATTATTGAAATCAATAATAATAATCTAATATCTCTTCCGAAATCACGATATTCGCTCATTTTACCCCTATTTTAAGAAGTATATTTTTTCGTTAATATTTTCAATCGAAACGCATAATTATATTGTTTTTTTTCTATTAATCTATATTTTTTTATTGTAGGTTTTCCCATAACTGTATCTGGTGTTAATCCAGATCCAACACCTCTTTGCTTATAATCGAGGTTGACAGTAATAGTCTCACGTTTTGGAAGTTCGTTAATATGATTTGCAGTCTCTAAATCTTCCTGCATATATGGCCATGCACTAATACTTAATAGAGGTAAACCAGTAGCCATGAGTCCAAATCCCTCTTTATTAGTGAAAGTTACCCAACGAACATCACATCTATTACCATTTTCTTGGGGTCTAACGTAATTATGGATAAAATTTTCTACTGAACTTGAATATTTTCCTATTGGAGCACCCGTTTTACGATCCCAATAATTTTCATATGGTCCACGTCCATACCAAGATATTAAATTATATTCATTAGGAATTGCCATTTGCATACCAAATCTTATCATATTCTTACTTGGCGTAAAACTATTTTCTATTAGTATATCCCCATTGCCATAAATTGTATATTCAGTTTTATAATCAGAAATTCCATATCGAACTTCCGAAGTTGATATAATATGGACTACTTGAGTGTTAATTTGTTCCGCCTTAATTTCAATAATTCTGCGTTTTTTAGTTGCTTTTTTCCAAATATTTGGTTGCTTTTGATCTGGAAATATATATTCTAAACCTAAATCGTTGTCAGTATAGACTCGCCATAAATTTGGAACAAGTGGTGAAGAAATTAATTCCTTATTTTTATATGTTAACGATTCAATTCCTCCCGTATTTTTTCCAATAATGATTTTGAATTCGTTTCCAATTACTTCAATTTCTTTTGCTAATTCATTCAATTTAAGTGTTGGCATGGAATTAATGTCTAATATTGATGTCTTGAGTGTTCCAAAAGGTAATTTAAATTGGTCCCAAGCTACAACATGACCCTTTTCTGCCCATAACGTATCTTCTAAAAGTATAAACTTTATCATTAGAAAATATTCTATATCTGGATTCAAATTATTACTTTCAAATGGGATTGTAATTTCTTCTTCTTTTAGGGGATCTATAGACGGTACAGGCATTGTTCCCTCTTGAATCACAGTGCCATTAGCTGTTAATTCCCATGAAATTTCAACAAAATCCAAATTTATAAATCTATTTTTGTTATAAACCTTAACCTTTCCTAATTTCAAATCAATTGGGTAAACCTTAATATTCTGATAAACCTTTTTCACTTCATAAAGTCCAGGATTAGGCTGACGATCAGCTGTAATAATACCATTAACACAAAAATGTTTATCGTTTTGTTCATCACCAAAATCTCCTCCATAACCCCAATATTCTTTACCGTTTTCATCTACTTTACGAAAGACCTTATCAATATAGTCCCAAATGAATCCACCAACACAATTTTCATATTTTTCAAAAATATCCATATATTCTTGTAAATAACCAGTGCTATTGCCTGCAGAGTGGGCATATTCACATAAAATTCTTGGCATACCTTTATACATTTGGGGTGTAACTTTTCTTCTATCAGGAAATGTGAATTTTACTATTTCAAGTTTTCCTGACTTCTCCAATTCTTCTATTGGTGTATACATTGAACTAAAAACATCAGAAACGACTAACTCGTAATCTCCCTCATAATGTATTTTTCTTGTAGAGTCTATTTCAAGAGCAGCCTTTTTCATCTTAACAAAATTTTCGCCATTTCCAGCTTCATTTCCCAAAGACCACATAAATATACAAGGATGGTTCTTATCTCTTTCTACCATACTTATCATACGGTCAACAACAGCTTTCGTCCATTTAGGATCGCTTCTTGGTAATATATTACGTAATCCATGTGTTTCTAAATTACATTCATCGATTACATAAATGCCATATTCATCACATAATTCATACCATTTCGGTTGATTAGGATAGTGGCTAGTTCGGACAGCATTAATATTGAATTGTTTTAAAATTTTCACATCTTGAATCATTCTATCATATGTCACTGCTCTCCCACGATCTGGATCATGATCATGGCGATTAACACCTTTAAAAATTATGGATTTCCCATTTATGAGTATTTCACCATTACTTTTGAATTCAACCTTACGGAAGCCAAACTTACACCGTTCTACTTCAATTATTTCTCCATTAGAATTCTTTAAGGTTAAAACTATTTCGTAAAGATAGGGATCCTCAGCAGACCATTTATAAGGTTTTTTAATACTTGATTTTATATTGATTTCAGTTTCCTTCAATGGATTTACAGGTGGAATTTCTGCAATTTTAAGTGGATCTGAACCTACAACATTATTTTTTGCATCCAATAAGATTAATTCTAATTTATTTCCTTCAGACATTTTTTCTGAATAATTGCGAATTTTAGCTTTGACTTTTAATATTGCATCTTTATATTCTGCATCAAGGTCGCAAAAAACAAAAAAATCCCGAATATGTAATTTTGGAGTCGAGAATAAATAAACATCACGATAAATCCCACTTAATCTCCACATATCTTGATCTTCTAAATAACTACCATCCGACCATCGATATACTTCAACCGCAAGAATATTTTTACCTTTTTTTAAATATTTTGTAATATTAAATTCAGCAGGAGTCATACTTCCTTGACTATAACCAACTTTTTCACCGTTAATCCAAATATAAAAAGCAGATTGGACACCATCAAAATGAATAAATATCTCTCGCCCCTCCCAATCCTTTGGAATAGCAAATTCAGTCCTATAAGAACCAACTGGATTATATTGATGATCAATTTTTGGAATTTCTTTTCTATTGATACTATTTGGATATCTATAATTTAAATAAATTGGGATTCCATAACCTTCTAATTGCCAATTACTTGGAACTGGTATCTCTTTCCAGTTATTACAATCGAATTCTATTTTATAAAAATCTGATGGACGCTCTGAAGGATTTTTAGCCCAATTAAACTTCCATTTTCCATTAAGTGACAAATAATAAGGTGATTCTTTAATACCCCCAATAGCAGTTTTAATATCTGGATAAGGTATAAATGTATTATGAGCGGGCTCCTTATTTTGCCCTATCATTTCGGTATTTTCCCAATCATTAATTGGAATAGTGTTATTTCTTGACATTATCTTCCTCACTCAAATTTCTAGAAATTTTTATTGAAATAAGCTTAAATTTAATTTTCTTAATTGTTCTTCGTCTATTTTAATAATTTCACGATCATATGTTAATAGTCCATTGATTTCTGCTTCAACATCTGTGATTTGGGTATAAATAGCAGCACAAAGTCCTCCCTTAATCAGGGGCTTTAATTTATTGATTAATTTTATATATCTTTGGGTTAATTTCTCAGTATTGGAGGCTTGTCTATAGGACCAGCTCATTTTACTTCCCCATATATGATCCTTAATTTTGAGACCTAAGCCACCGAACTCACCTAGAACTGCAGCTCGTTTTTCTTCAAGTTTAGGCATCTTTGGACCTGGATAATTGTGAATATCCCTAATATCACCGACTTTTTTATCAAACCACCCACTTGCATTATCAACAAGTCTCGAGGGATCATATTTTTTAATTGCGTTGACAACTTTTTTCGTTTGAAATTGTCCCCAACCTTCATTAAATGGAACCCACACAATAATGGAAGGATGATTGTAGAGTGTAGAAAGCATTGCTGCCAATTCATTCCAATAATACTTTTTTGATACTTTTCCTCTTAATAATAATTTTCCTCCATTTGGCATATCTTGCCAAACTAACATTCCTAACTTATCACAATAATAATACCATCGTGCAGGTTCAACTTTTACATGTTTTCTGATCATATTAAATCCCAGGGCCTTCGTAATTTCAATATCATATCGCAAAGCTTCATCAGTAGGTGCTGTATATAACCCATCAGGCCAATAACCTTGATCTAAGGTGCCATATTGAAATAGAGGTTTATTATTCAATTCTATCCTCACGATTCCATTTTTATCTTTTCCAAATCCAATCTTACGCATTCCAAAATAGCTCTCGACCTCATCCAGAATTTTTCCATCTCTTTCCAATTTAATTATTAGATCATAAAGAACTGGAGAAGATGGACTCCAAAGTATTGGATCTGGAATTTTTAAAATATAATTTGGGTCTGGATTCTCAGTAGTTGAAATTATTTCTTTATTCCCATCTTTTACTTCCAATTGTATTTTATCTCTTGCCTTTAAACCATGAACTTTAATCATGAGATTTAGAGATTCTTTATCAACATCAGGGATCATCTTGATACTTTCGATGCGACTTATCGGAACAGGTTCAAGCCATACGGTCTGCCAAATTCCCGAAATTGCCGTATAATAAATTCCCCAAGGTCTTAAAGATTGTTTTCCTCGTTCTTGATTTCCTTTATTTGTAGGATCCCAGACTGCAACACGAATTTCATTTTCATTCTCTTTCAGATGCTCTGAAATATCAAAAGAAAATGGAACATACCCACCTTTATGAGAACCAACTCTCATTCCATTTATCCAAACAGTCGCTTCCCAATCAACTGCCCCAAAATGTAATAATAAATTTTTATCTTTCCAAGATTCAGGAGTTGAAAATTTACAGCGATACCATAATCTTTGTTTATGACCCAATTTTCTTTTTATTCCAGATAGTGCCGATTCTATTGGAAATGGAACAAGAATCTTTCCATCAAATGTTCGTACTGATTTTACACTTTTGGGTCGAATTGCATAATCCCATAAACCATTTAAACTCAGCCAGTCATTACGTTTAAATTGAGGTCTAGGATATTCTGGTAGAGGATTTTTAGGTGAAACATCTTTAGACCAACGAGTTACTATGTTACTTAATATTAGTTTCCAAGAGGGGCGTTGAGTTATTTCCATTCAAATCTCTCAATATCTACTTTTTTTACATTGATAAAAAATCTTTTTTTAAATTCAATAAATTTTCTTTGGATTAACTTTTTTTGTATTATTTTAATACTAATTTTATCTGTAAATCCAAGGTGGTTTTATCAATACCTGAACATGAAGTAATTTTTCAACCAGAGGGAAAACGTCTAAAAGTCAAAGATGGGCAGACAATTTTCGAAGCCGCATTATCTGGAGGAGTGGATCTCGTTTCGATCTGTGGTGGGGCTGGCAGCTGCGGAAAGTGTAAAATTATAATAGAAAAAGGAGCATCGGTAAACTCTATAACTCAAGAAGAAAGAAAATTATTGACAAAAAATGATTTAAATCAAGGAATGCGTCTTGCATGTCAAACTAAAATATATGGAAATATTATTGTAAAAGTTCCGGAACATAGCAGGACTGGAAAACAAAGACTCCAGATAGAAGGAATAGATACTCCTATTAAATTAGAACCATCAGTTAATAAATTCTATATTGAATTAAATAAACCAACATTAAAAGATCCTAAAGCTGATGTCGATAGAATTAAACTTGAACTATATGCAAAATTCAAGCTTATAGATTTAAATATTAACTTCGATTTAATGACGAATTTCAGTAAAATATTACGTGATAGTGATTGGAAAATAACAATTGTCATTTGGAATGACGAAATAATAGCAATTGAACCTGCTGATACGACAAATCGTATATTTGGGTACGCTGTAGACATAGGTACAACTAAATTAGCAGGGTATTTAATTGATCTGAATACTGGAAAAGTACTTGCTGCGGGTTCTTTAATGAATCCTCAAATTCCATTTGGTGAAGACATAATTTCAAGGATGAATTATGAAGATAAAGATAAGTTACAAGCTGCAGTTATCGAAGGGTTGAACAAGATTCTTGAAGAGCTTAAAGAAAAAACAGGAATAAAATCAAAGGAAATTTATGAAATGACAGCAGTGGGGAATACAGCTATGCATCACTTGTTTTTTAGGATAAATACTAAGTTTTTAGGTTATGCACCTTACCCTCCTGTTGTTCGTGAATCAATTGTAATTAATTCTAATAAAATAGGAATTAATATCCATCCCAATGGCAAGATATATTTCTTACCACTTATTGCTGGTTATGTAGGTGCAGACAATGTCGCTGTTATCCTTGCTACTGAAATTTATAAAAATGATAAAATTTGCTTGACCTTAGATATTGGTACAAATACTGAAGTCGCACTAGGAAATAAAGAAAAGATTTTGTCTTGTTCTTGTGCATCGGGACCTGCATTTGAAGGTGCACAAATAAAATTCGGTATGAGGGCCGCAAGTGGGGCTATTGAACGAGTAAAAATAGACCCAAAATCATTAAGTTTAACTTATAAAACCATCGATAATGAATCACCAAAAGGAATCTGCGGTTCTGCAATGGTTGATCTTTTAGCAGAAATGTTAAAATCCGGTATAATAGATGTTACAGGGAAGTTTAATAAAAAAATCGAAGATCCGAAGATAAGAGCAGTTGATCAAATTTTAGAATTGGTTATTGTGCCCGAGAAGGAAAATGGAACTGATGAAGATATAATTTTTTCTCAAACAGACGTTCGACAAATAATTTTAGCAAAGGCTGCAATGCGTTCAGGAATTGAGATATTGTTAAAAAATTATGGCTTAAAAATTGAAGATGTTGATAAATTATTCATTGCTGGAGCATTTGGAAACTTCATTGACAAAGAAAACGCCAGAATTATAGGAATGTATCCAGAAATAGATCTAAAAAAAGTAACTTATGTTGGAAATGCTGCTGGAACAGGAGCTAGAATGTGTTTAGTTTCAAAAAATGCTAAAAAAATTGTCGAAGAAATTTCGAAAAAGGTCATATATGTAGAACTTGGAGCAGATAAGGACTTTCAAAACACTTTTCTAAATGCAAATTTTCTACCATATTCTGATTTAGAAAAACAACCAGAAATATCTAAATTGTTAAAAGAATGTGGTAATTTTCCAGAAAGACCTCCACATATATTTAAATAATTTAATCAATAATTTTGGAATTAAATTTTATGCTGTGCCCAGAAATAGACGATTAAAGAGATGAAATGTGTCGAGATGTCTATCAATAAATGGATCTAATTTTCCTACAAACATTTTAAGCTCCTCTTCAAATAATTGTTCCCATTCTCTTAATCCAATAATTAATAATTCTTTTAAGCGAAGGGAGGGAATATCTGTTAGGAATAAGAATCCTTTTGTATATCTTCTTTCTACACAACATATAATAAAATCTTGATATTTAATTTCTTCCAATCCTTTTGAATCTGCCATAGTTCTTCCGAAACTATCAATTGCATGAATGAAGCCCGAGATTAAGTCCGGATCAGGCGGATTTACTCCCCATACAAGAGAATCTATTGTATTTCCTGTTCGTTTATCGAGTAGAATTAAAAATTGTAAATTTTTTCTATCATATTCAATAGATGCTAATTCAAAGCTTTTTACTGGATTTGGATTTCTCCCAAAAACTACATAATTATCTGATTTATATTGATTTTTTCCATCAAAATTGTATTTTGAAATTTTTTTATTTGGATCTGGAACTCTTAAGGGACTTTCCAGTTTTGAAATTAATTCTTTTTCCCATTTTTTCTCTTTAGAAGGTGATTTTTTTCCCTTTACAACGCCATAAATTATTCCATGAAATGGATCCACAACATATACCCAAGCTCCTAGATTTTTCATATCTTGTTTTAATTTAAACCACTTCTTTTTCAAAATTGCTAAAGCTGATGTAATGAACACAATCCTATCAGTATATTTTGCACCTTCTATTAGTTGAACCAATAAATCTTCATATTTATCAACAATTTCATGACCACTAAATAACACAGCTATTTCAGTTTTGTTTTCAACGTTTATAAACAGGTCTCCAGGGAATTTCTCATCTGTTATGTCATAAACAGTAAATCCTGAATCCGCACTAAAATTAGCAAAGATTTCAATCAATTCATGTAAAGAAACAACATCAAATCTATTAAAATATGGCTTTAATTTTGGATTATTATATAAATAATGCCCTAAATAATCTATAGGATTATTATATCTTGTTCTTAATTCTTCTGATTCTTTAAAATTTTTATGAAATGTTTGATAGAGAAGTAGAAGGACTTCTTCTTTGGTTTCGACAAATTTTTTTATTCCCAATTCTTGGAGAACGCTTCTCAAATCATTTGTGGTGATATTTTCAACTAATTGGAAAGGATCAATAAATCCTATTTTTCCTTTTTTATCAGAACTAGAAGATTTCATAAACCATTTTATTTCGTCATCAATTCTATTCCTAATTACGATTTTATCTAATTTTTCAAACAAGACTATCCCAATATTCTAGTTCTAATTGCAATCTTTCAAATTTTATAAATTAATTTAATGGTTCGTAAAGAACCATTTAAATTTAATTTTTCTCCTCACGATATATTATAATTGATTTTTTATAATATTAAATTTATTCATAACCTTTTATTTATCAATTTTATTAATTTAAAATCTTTAGATAGGAAATGGTTAATTTTTAAGTATCTTAAGAGTAAAAATATTTTTAATATGTTTAAATTATGAAGGAGGGTAAAATTATTTATTAGAAGATCAATAGTTCATCTGAAAAATGTAATTTCATTCATAATTAGTAAAATTTTTGTCGTATAAATGTGTTGAATTTATTAGTTAATTTTTCTTCTAATTAAAATGATGAATCTATATTCTTATAAAAAGAGTATTTAAAATTACTGTAAAGCGTAATAAGTGATAATTTTTGGCAGTTGAAGAAGAGATTATAAGCAAAAAATTACCAAAAATTGAAAACATCAATAAAGAACTTGGGGAAACTAGAGCTCTTCTTCATAAGGATGAATTGACTTGGCCATATCAAAAATTAGATTTAAATAAATTTACAAGTAAATTTTTTCCTCAATTTACTACTCAAGAGGCAAAAAAATATTACCAATTAAAACCAGAAAAATTAATATTAGCAACAGAAAGTAAGTTGAAATCAATCGCTGCTGTCTTAAAACCTTTAGATGATCGACAACGAGCCTTAAAATTTCAAAAAGATTTGTTTGAATTCTTTAGCATATATTCACCAAAAAAATTAAAAAAATGTCAAAAAATTCTTAAAAAAACCCCTAGAGGGATAAGAGAGGAGTTTTTTTCTGAAGATACTCTGAAATTGGCAAAAAAGAAATCCGAACTTACGCAAAAGCACATTTCAGAATTATTGCAACTATGGCTTAACATGAGGTATTTTGGAGCTATGTCAATGGGCTTATGCCCTCAGTTCCTTATTCCATTTCTTAAAACTCAAAAGACGTTAAATGATAAAATAGAAAGTGTCCAAAAAGCTATAAATTCTGTTAAGCCTGAAATTGAAACCAAATCCGAAGAATATAAAAATTGGGTTTTTACTAAAACGCTCATTGATAACGAAAGAAAAATGATGACATTTGGACCTGAAAGCATTAAAACGATTATCAATTGTTTGAATTCTACTTATTTTCTTTCAGTTAGTGGGGAAATATCTAAAGAAGAGGCTGAAGACATTATAAAATTAGTGAAGGAAATAGTAAAAGAAGTTAAAGCCATTGAAGAGAAGGAAAATAAAAAATTTATTTCCGAGGAAAATGATAAAGATATTGAAGAATTACTCGAATCAATTCATTCAAAACCTAAATTCTTTTTTACTGTAGCACAAATTACCAATTCGTTAATAAAAGATAAAGATTTAAATCCTGAGCAGAAAAAAACATTACAAAACTTAATTAATGTAACGGAGTTATTACCTGAAAATTCAAATGACGCTTTAAATAATGATGAATTAAAAAGAATATTTGGAATCGTTTTTGAACCTTTAGAAAATTTATTAAAAGTTGAAGATCTTAAGGTAGAATCAAAAACTACCCTTGCGCATATTGAAGATTTAAATTTATTAAACGAAGCTTTAGAAAAAATTGCCTTATGGATCCTTCATAAAATAATAGAGGAAAAGAAATCAGGTTTAAATAATATATTGGATATTTTTGACGGAATTCCTACTGTATTGGGAACTAATATAATTAAATTCATTACAACAAAAAAGGTTAAAATCAATCTTGAAAAATTCAAAGAATGTATTATTGAACATTTATCAAGAAATGGCATTTATGAAATATATAGTGGGATTAGTGCAGAAAAAAAAGAAAAAATCACGGAACTTGAAGTTGCAGATGAAATAATAATACCCCCAGAAGCTGATATGAGATTAGCTCCAATAAATAAACAAATCAAATTTGAGTTCATGAAGTTTTTAGAAAATGAAAATTTGGATAAACAACCACTATTTAATGTTCTGGAAACTAGAAAAATTATTCCAATGAACCTTGTAAATACGTTTCTTAATGTATCACAAGATCTTTTAGTCAATATAATCAATTCAAATGCAAAAAATGAGTTGCACACCATTATAAATGTTGATCGCCAAGAATATGAAGTAAAACTTAAAACTGTATCATTAAAATTAAAACCACTAATGAAACAATTTGACGATGCATTGATTAATGTTTTAAAAGCATTAAAAGTGGGTAGACAGTTACATGAAAACGTTTTATTATCCGAATTCAAATCAAAAATCGAAAAAATTTGGATAAATTCTTTGATAAGTAAAAAAAAGATAGTTATTGAAGAGAAAGACATTTCAACGTCTAAAGTAAGTGATATAGCCGCAAAGCTAGAGGCAAAAATACCAAAAACTTTCCAAGGACCACCATCAATGGGTCCTCCTTCAAAATTATCTCAAGTTCCATCAAAAGGACCTCCTTCAAAATTATCTCCAGTTCCATCAAAAGGACCTCCTTCAAAATTATCTCAAGTTCCATCAAAAGGACCTCCTTCAAAATTATCTC
>JAHPZH010000001.1:881431-1411217 GCA_019058315.1 Candidatus Helarchaeota archaeon
CTCCAGTCCCATCAAAAGGACCTCCTTCAAAATTATCTCCAGTCCCATCAAAAGGACCTCCTTCAAAATTACCTCCAGTCCCATCAAAAGGACCTCCTTCAAAATTACCTCCAGTCCCGTCTAAAAGCACTCCCCCAAAATTAGCTTCTATCCCATCAAAAGGATCTTCTTTGACTTCATCCTCAATTCCATCAAAAAAGGTACCTCCAAAATTATCATCTGATGATTCACAATCCATACCACAAAAATCACTAAGTACTTCCCCATTGGAATTAAATGAAGAGACTAGAGCTATTATTCAAAAAGATCTCCCAGAAGTTATGATGGATACATTAGAAGAATTACATGAAATCGAACCCGCTAAAACTTATATCGAAGTTGATGAAGAAGAAAAAAAGAAAATATTGGTAATGAGGAAAACAATTCAAGAGGTTGAAGATTTATTAGAATCCTATACAGAAGAAGTTGATAAATTTTCTCCGAATGAAATTAAAGGTGCTTTTAAATTATTAGCTCGAGTTCATAAGGTTGATATCGAAAATGTTACACCTAAAGAAATTAGAGAGATAATAACACTTGCAGAAGAATTAAAAGTTAAGAGAGACATTATAAGTGTTCAATTAGAACATTTAAAAGCTATTGATATTGAAAAGAAATTAAGTGAAGCTTCGATAAAAACTTTAGAAAGTAGACTCGAATTAATTGTTCGATATTTTGATGATCAAATATTAGAACTACAAGCATTTATAGCACATTTAGGTGAAAAAACCGAATTTTATTTAAAGGAATATCAGAAAAAAGCTGGAAAAGCCTATTGGTTAAGAATAAAAATTGGCAAGCTTAGGATTGAATTAAAAGAGAACGTCCAATTTTTAATAAAATTTGCTATGTTAAATGATGAATCTCTAAGAAATGCAAATCAATACTATTCTAAAATGCAAGATAATAGGACAAAAAGAAGAAATAAGCTCGTAGGACAGAATGCTCAAAAACTTGCAAAAATATTAGGAGTAAAAAAGAAAAAAGTTCTAGAATTAACAAGACAAAGCGAGTTAAAATCCTCTATCGAAGAAATTTTTAAGATTAGATTGAAAAAATAAAGATATTTAAATAATTTTTAATAATCAGTTCCTTTGGTCTTTATATTGAAAATAAATTTAAATGAATTATATCAAAAGATTACAGCTTTAATACCTGTATATTCTAAAAAATTTTCTATTTCATTAGATGGTAGCAAAACTTTCTTAAAATTAGCAATAATTGAAGCTATAAAATTGAATCCAGAATTAGATCTAACGGAAAATGAAAATGGATTTATTGTAGGTGATGATAATAGAATTCAAAATCTAATAAATGAAATTGAAAATTGGGATGAAAACGAATTTGATCTAGAAGATTTTGAGGTAATTGGTTATTGTAAAAATATTAGATAACTTTAAAGAATGATTATTTATGAAGAAAATTTGTTTAATTGGTGGTGAGGGGATCGGAATTGAGGTAATCGATTCAGCTTATCAAATATTGAGGGAATTATCATTACCAAATACAGAAATTATAGAAGCTTTTGCTGGTGAAATTGCTGAAAAAGAATTTGGCAATGCTTTTCCCCAAGAAACTAGGGCTGCTATTGATGATTCGAATGCAATTTTGTTTGGTGCAACCGAAAACAAAGCTGTCGGAACGTTGATGTATCTTCGCTTTGGTTTGGATAATTTTGCTAATATTAGACCTGTGAAATTATATAAAGGATTAAGATCACCAATAAAAGATGTAAAAAACATAGACTTCATCATTATTCGTGAGAATTTAGAAGGTCTCTATAGTGTTATAAAAATTGGTGAAGGGAATATCAAAAAATTGGTAAAACATGGAATTTTAAGAGAAGACGATTATGCAGAATTTTTTCATCAAAGTAAGGGATATTATGCTACAAAAATAATTACAGAGTATGAATCGAAGCGAGTGGCTAAATTAGCATGTGAAAAAACCCTTGAACGAAAGAATACAGGATTTCCAGGAAGATTAACCATAGTTCATAAAGCAAATGTCATGTTATTAACGGATGGTCTTTTTAAAAAGGTTGCCTATTCAATGGCAAAAGATTATATAAAAAATCATAAAATTAAAGTCGACAATTATCATGTCGATATCATGGCTGCAAATCTTATACGATATCCTGAAACCTATGATGTAATATTAGCAATTAATGAATATGGCGACATTTTAAGTGATTTGGGTGCTGAATTGGTAGGTGGTATGGGTATTGCTCCAAGTGCATGTATTGGTTCTGACCACCCTTATTTTGAGCCAGTTCATGGCAGTGCTCCAGATATCGCTGGAAAAGGTATTGCTAATCCTCTAGCTGCAATTCTATCATTAAAAATGTTATTAGAATATTTAAAATTCAAAGAGGTAAAATTACTAGAAGGAGCTATAGAAGAATATTTTCTTCAGGTAGCAGATCCTGCTAAAAATTGGAAATGTTTACCTCCTGATTTAGTCCCAAAAATTTATAGAGAACAAAATAAATTTGCAAAAACTGAAAAAGTTACTCAAAATATAATTGAGAAAATAAAAGAATAATATTAATCATATTCTGGAACAAAAGAGAAGTTATTTCCTACTAATTCAGTTGCCGTTTCGAAATTTTTTAGATTAACTGCAGAAGTAGCATATTTTGCAAATTTTTGGAAAAATTGGTTTGCGAATGAATAAAATGCATCTCTTAAAGTTCGAGTTGATCTATCTGTAACTAACACACACACAATAGGATGTTCATCGCTTTTTCTTAAGATTAGAATTCCTTGTTTGAGATGAACCTCTTGAACATTACCACTTTCTAAAGTTTCTTCTACGAAGGAGCTGATTGCATTAAGCATACCAGAAAAGAGTATATCATCAACTTTTTTTGATTTAATAGCCCAGACATGTGTAAATAAAGGGGAACCACTTTTAGTTTGAATAACAGTTAATCTTCGAGCCTTAAATGGCAGAACGAACCCCAATCTTGGTTCAAGCGCCCAAGCAATAGAACAAAATAATGCACCGATTGCTAATACTATGGAAAAAATTCCTGGAATAACCCAAGGTAATCCTGAAATTAGAATTATAATTGGAAATATCCCACTAGTGAATCCAGCAAATAGATTGATTAATGAAAATTTTTTTAGGGTCTTCGGAGAATTTAGGAAAATTTTTAACATTGTATAAAAATAGGAGCTACCAGCTAAACATATCATGATTAAAAGTGAAATTATTGTGGCTTGATTTGGAAATAATGCGAGTTCACCATTTGGAAAGATATAGTAAATTGTAGAACCGGGGGCTATTGCAGTAAAAACAACACTCGTCCCAATCACCGAGACTAAAATTAATTTAATTGGATCTATCCGTTCTCTCATTATTGAATCTTGAAGTAAGACTAAAAAAATTGCTAATGGTATTAATGCAAAATGTCCCATGATTATATAAGGTGGAGATAGAAACAAATTACCTAATCCCCAAAAAATAGTCCAAAGAGCTATAAAAAACCAGCCAAAAGCATGAAAAAATGCATGACGATATCGAAGTTTGTAATATTGATAAGACGTTATTAAACAAGCAGTAATAGGAAGTGAACTAAAAGACAAGTAAATTATACTACTTAAAGTTATATTGAGAGTCATGCTAATAATCCTCTTATGTTATATGAATAAAGGTTTTATTATTACTTTTTTTATATTTCCTTTGAATGATATTTATATATAAATTTAGTTTAAATGCAATCAATGGAATAATTATACTCTAAATTGAATTATTATTTCATTTTTAAAAAAATATCAGGAGGTTATTAAAATTTCATCATTAAAATATATGCATCTAGACAGAAGATGGAGAGAAATTATCGAAAATATACCTATCACAGCAAATATGGGAGAATTTTTAATCATGAAATTTTTAGTGCAAAATCAAACAAAGCTCTCAATCATAAATCAATATCCATATATATACGGTTACAACTTTCCACTCGATCCGAGATATCCCGAAATCGGTAAAATTGATCTATTATTAGTTGATAGCAACATGAATTTTTTAGCAATAAAAATTAAATACTTTGGTGGGAGTTCAGGAAGCAATGAGGAAAAGAATAGAAAAAAGGAACGAAATGAAATCGATAATCAAGCTTCAACATTCGCGAAAAAATTTAAAGCAGCTCATCCAGATTATATCATAGATTCATTGTTAATTTCAGATGAATCATTTGAATTAGACTATAAAGATTTTTACATAGATTTTAAGAACTTTATGGATGTAGAATGGAAAAAAGCTTTAGAAATTTACAAAGAATAAGAATAGGTGTTATTGAAAATATCTTTTAAATACACGGCAAACTGCTAAAGTTAGCCACAGATCAACATCTTTATCCTTACCCTTTCCGCTAGCTAATTTTGCTTTCCATAATCCATTATCTTCTTGGTTTGAAACTAACCAATTTAATGCTTTTTCAATTTTAGGATCACTCCTTGAGAAGCCTAAAAAAGAGAGAGAATCAAGAGATGATAAAATATCAGTCCAGCGAAATGGAAAAGTCAATTTCTCCCAATAATCCGCTTTTTTACGGTCAGGATACTTATCTGGTTGAAAGAATCGTGATATCATAAGTTTTCCAACATCATTAGCATCTTTACTTTTACAATATCTCGGATGTGCAGCAAATGCACGTAATACAATTCCCGTTATTAAATGAGAAAAAGGTTTTGATGTAATAGGTCTTAATCGTTCTGAACTGCCTAATGCATCAGCATATTTGAGCTTTCTAGTTCTCATTGCTACCACCCATCCTCCATCATCTTGCCGAATAGATAGAAGCCATTTAAAACCTTTTTCTATTCGTGGATCATCTCCATAACCTGCTTTTATTAAAAGTTCGATGATGCCAGCAGAATAATTAGGGCTATATTGGTGGCCATATATTCCTTCAAAGTCTCCTTCATCTGATTGACAGCTAAAAAGAAATTCGGCTGCATCTTTGATTGTATGATGATCTTTATTAAAACCATATTTTTCAACCAATTCCATTAATGCTCTATAAGTTTCAAGTTGATTATAATCCTCTTGTGAACGTATATTTTCCTTACCTCCACCAGGATATTTCCAAGAACCATCTTTCTGTTGCATTTTTAGAATTTTTTTAACAATTGATAATTCCCATATAACATTTACTGGTTCTACCTTTTTCTCAAGAAGATCTTTTTGTGTAAAATATAAAATTGCTCTATTTTGTGTTGCGGTAAGCCTTTTTAAAGGATCTATTTTGAATTTTTTCTTCCATTCACTCATCTTCAGTCACTGGAACCTTATAAGTACAAGGTAATCCGACTTGACATTTTCCACATCCATATTGCGGAATTCCATAATGTTCTCTACTGTAAGGAGCCATTTCACCGAAGACATACCCTGCACAAATATCTTTATCATGACCATATTTTTCTGTCTTTAACGCATTAACGGGACACTTTGAAACACAATCACCACATTTTTTACCTTCCGATCTATACCAAAGACAATTTTCCTGATGATTGGTATGAATTCTTTGAGTAACTGGAAGTTCAAGTTCTGTAACAATGACACCAATTCTATGGGCAATACCTCCAGCATCAGTTATGAATCCTTCGTTAAGCGAAAATGTGCCAAGTCCAGCAGCAAATGCTGCATGTCTAACGGAGAATTGAGATGCATATATTCTTTTTGTTGTTGGATTCCAAGATTGTTTAAATTTTTTAATTTGATATCCTTTAACATGAATTGGACTACATGTAAAATATCCTTGAGCTTTTAAGATTTTTGATAATTCTTCACCCAATTCTTCAAAAATTAGTTCATGTTTATATTTTGCCAGAACCCAACCCTCTGATGGGATTGCTTTGTCTTCAAGATTTGATTTTATAACTTCTCGACTATGTAAAAGGATATAAACAAGAACTGATTTTATACTTAATTCAGAATCCCAACCTTCTTCAGCAGCTTTTTTTTGACAAGCTTCAATGGGAGTCCAAATTTTTGGATGAGCTACTTCTTTATATTTGTTAAAAATAGGATCGGTAGCATCTGCAACACCAAAAATAACATCACGCATTAACGGGAATTCTTTACCACTTTTAGTTTTCATAATTGCTCTAGATGGGTCAGATAAAAAAGAACGTATAAAATTCGTAATCTGCTGGAAATTTTCTTTTGGATTATCTTTTAAAATTGTGATTTGTTTCATATTATTTAATCATAATAATTTATTTTAATAATTTTTTCATTATTACTTTGGCAACTCTGGATCAACGTTGTAAAATCCAATCCCTAATAGCGTCCCACCCACCTAGATCAACCATTGCTGGATCAGAATATAAACAATGATAAGCACCTTCTAATTCGATAAATTTTTTATCATTTATGGTTAAATTATTAAAAAATTCTTTTACTCCCGCTGGAGAGACTAATTCATCTTTAGTGCCTTGCAAAATTAACACAGGATAGGATATTTTGCTTGCATTCTTAAATGCTTTTTTCACCCATTTACCAATTTGAAGTAAATATCTAATAGACACTTTTTTGATACGATATTCATCATTCTCATCATATTTTGTTCTTAGGGGATTACGAGTTCCAAGTCCTTTATTTCTTTTTGCAATATCAACAACGGGTTTTCCTCTAATAAAGATATAACTGAAAACTAGTCCGAGAACTCTTAAAATATCCAAAAAGCTTACTTTGTAACTTCTTTTCACTGCTGGAGCCATTAAAATTAATCCATTAATTATGTTAGGATACAAAATTCCATAATTGGCCCCGATACAACCTCCCATACTCAATCCCATTAAAAAAATCGGTTGATTCTCATGTTTTTCCTTAAGAAATAAAATAAATTCATTAACTTGCTCAATTAAAATTTTAAAATCTTTTAAATCTCCTTTTTTTCCTGTAGATTTCCCGTGATGTTTTAAGTCCAAAGCATATGTAGTTATATTACTTGAGATTAATTGATCGGCTACTTGAACATAATATTCGCCGTGCGCAGCCATTCCATGAATTCCTAAAAGTATTTTTTTTGAGTTCTCACTTTCCCAAGTTCTATAAAAAAGTTTATCCCCTGATTTAGTTGTAAAATATTGTCCTACTCCATTATTTGCTTGAGGATTTACTCTCATTTCCATTAAATAGCTATTATATTCTAAAGTTTCTGGAGATTCCTTATCCAATAATTCTCACCTATCACAACATGTAAAGATTTAATAGTACATCTAATAGGTGATAAATAAATATTCTTTAAAATAAAAAAATTAGAAAGGTTTGATAAAAGTTTAAAGATTAATAAGTTCTTTTTTATTTGCTTGATTAATTGCTTCCTTCAATCTGTGTTGCCAAGCGTGAATTCTATCCACTTCATCAAAAACTTTGCGTTCTTCCATTCCGTAATCAGTTACTTCTTGGATATTGTAGTAGTCGATATATTCTTCTTCAATCTTATGTCCTTGTTCACTTAGAGATTGCTTCATTTTGTATACTGGCATCACTGTTTGCCATTTTATGAATTTATCAGTAGTCTCTGTTATTTCAACACCTGTTGCTAATTTTGGAATCGCTTGTGCAGCTTGTTCGAGCTTTGGTGCGATATCATTCTTCAAAACCAAGAGTTCCGGAACAGTTAATTCTTTTTCAGTACCATCTAAATCTATAATTTTCGCTTTGGCTACTTGATTAGTTAAAGAAATTCTCAAAGCTAATTTTTTATCTTCATCTATTAATTCTTGTATTTTTTTTCTACATTCCTCGATTGTATAATTTCGGTCATAATCTTTTTTAGTTCCTGGGATTGGCTTGAATTTATCGTCTCCTTCGATCTTTTTTGTTTGATAACTGATAGTATCACGACCTGCGAGTTTTAAACGATTAATCCAAGTTTGAATTTCTGCTTCTATTTGTTTACGTCTAGAAAACGCATCTCCTAAAGTTAAAGCGATTTTAAACACCTCTAATACATTCATAATTAATTTATATTAAATATTGGTGCCGGGGCTAGGGCGTCAAGGCTTGAAAGAGCCTTAATTAGATCTTGCTTACATAATTTAATTTATATTATTTCTTAAAAATACTTAAATATAAAAATATCGCATACACCCATAAGCGCGGCGGACGCTTAGATAGACCGTCTAAGTTCTGTGCATTATTCGGATTACTGGTATACAACCTTCAATTCGATCCTGCCCCAGCTATAAAGTGAATTTCCCGTACTATTTAAATCTTTGGAAATTTCTTCGTTGTATTATGTTCAAATTTTTTTTTCTTTAATCTATGATGATTAAATTATTAAAATAAAAAATGAATAAAAGTAATAGGGTGCCAGGACGGAGGTAAGTCAAGGCCTGACGGAGCCTTAAATTCGGATACACTTATTAATCTATTTTAAATAAGTTTTGAGACGTAAGGTTTACATCTTACAACCGTTGGAATGACGGATTCCAAGATAGACCATCTTACAATTACCAAGTAAGGATATGAGTTCTACAACCATCAATTCGATCCTCGTCCTGGCGTTATAAATAAGGTTTGTATTTTATTTAAAATTTTCCTATTAAATTGGAATTCAAAATCTAATATTGAAGGGGGTCAAAAAACGGCACAAATGATACAAGATGAGAGTAGAAACTCTTTATTTTTAAAAGTCGATGTATCAAAAAAAGACGAAGTTAGAGCACTCATAAAGCAGTCAGTGGGCTATGCTCTAATGCAGCATCATTCGTCACAGGTCATAATTTAGTTGTTGATGGTGGATTTATCGCCAGTATTCCACCTCCAATACCACAGAAGTAATTAGAATAATAGAAGATTCATATTAAATTTTAAATGGAAAGAATGAATAAAATTTTGATTAAAAACAATCAAAATTTCAATCTTCTCTTCTATTCCAAACTTCTTGTTTTAATAAGTCTCTCACTGCGACCCGAATTGCTTCACTTCTATTCGGATATATTCCCCATGATATTAACTTTTCTAATCCTTCAAGATAAGATTTTGGCAGATGTAAGGTAATTATTTCCATTCACAACACCTCTTTTTTTTGGTATTTTTCTGATATATCTTCTAGTAATACTTTGATATAAAACTGAGTACTCCCACAGTATTACTTATCAAACGTAATAATTTATAAAGAAATTTTCAATAAGAATAGAAAAGTAGTGTATGATTTAGATATTATTATAAAAAATGAGTCGAGGTTACCAAATGGTTCATAAACTTGTTTTAATAAGACACGGAGAAAGTGCTTGGAACCTAGAAAATAGGTTCACGGGATGGACAGATGTTGGATTAACGAAAAAAGGAATTAAGGAAAATATACAAGCTGCAAAAATCCTAAAAAATGAAGGTTACACATTTGATGTTGCTTTTACTTCAGTTTTAAAGCGTGGAATAAGTACTTTATGGACTATTCTTGAAGAAATGGATTTAATGTGGATACCCGTTTATAAAACTTGGAAACTTAATGAGCGAATGTACGGGGCTCTCCAGGGACTTAATAAATCTGAGACTGCTAAAAAACTCGGAGAAGAACAAGTTCTAATATGGCGTCGATCGTATGATGTCGCTCCTCCTGCATTAGATAAAACAGATAAAAGGTATCCTGGGAATGATCCAAAATATAGTAATTTAGATCCAGATGAAATCCCACTTACAGAAAGTTTAAAAGACACAATTGCAAGGGTTCTGCCATATTGGGATGATGTTATCGCTCCTATAATAAAGGATGGAGCAAAAGTTATTATATCCGCTCATGGTAATAGTTTAAGAGCTTTAGTAAAATATTTAGATGATGTTTCTAACGAAGAAATAATAAAATTAAACATACCTACTGGTATTCCGTTAATTTATGAACTAGATGATGATTTAAAACCAATAAAGCATTATTATCTTGGAGATCAAGAACAGATTGAAAAATCAATTGCGGTTACCAGGGATCAAGGATTAGCTGAACGTCATTATTATATTGATGATCCAGAGGAAATAGAGAAAGCTTTAGAAACCATTAAAATTCAAGAGATAAAAGCCAGTGAAGAAAAACCAAGATACTTCTACATAGACGACCCTGAAGAAATAAAAAAATCATTAGAAAAAAATGATAAAAAAGAGGATTAGATATAAAAATTTATTAGATTTTAACTATATAATTTTTTATGTTTTCGAGGGAATTCTTCAAACATCCTTTGTGCTTCATCAGGAGGGAGAATAACAATCTCACCATCTGGTTTTTGAAGTACACATCCTGAATTTATGAGAAGATCATAATTTTTGCGATTTTCATCTTTATCTCCCCAACAAACCTTTTGACACATACCACATGTCATACGTAAATTTACACCTGGTAGAAGAGGATTTTCAAAACCTCCTGGTGGTTTACGCTCTGGCCATTTTGTATATTTATAGACTGCTGTACCAGTAGCAAGTATAATTTTTTTTTCTTCAGTTGGTATTTCAAACCGCCCGGGAGACCAAGTGGACCACTTTCCACTTGGGTGAAGTCCACAAAATCCACCACAAACGAAATTACACCACATTTTATTGTTCCGGCGGCTATATGTAAATTTTTCTCCTCCAATTGTGACCTCTGATATTTCTTTTGCATCAAACATTTTGGATGGACATGCAGCAACGCATAATTTACAATTTATGCAAAAACCTTCTCCTGGAGGAATTCTTTTTGTTGCTGTAAGCTCAGCATTTGTAACGACAGTACCTAACAAAATTGCAGTTCCATAACCTTTAATACCTATATTTCCCGACCAACCAAATGAACCTACCCCAGATACTGCAGCTATATATCGGTGAGAAATGTCTGGATACATTTCTCTTCTCCAATTTTCTATATTAGTTCTATATACTTCATTTTCCTTTATTGCTACAGCTTTGAAACCCTTTTTTTCTAACCATTCAACTAATTCATTACTAGTTTGATCGATTTTTTTCCTTATCTTAATTTGATCATCCTCAGCTTTTTTATGTGCTTGAATGCTCTTTTTTGCCATAAAACCTCTGATTAATTCTTTATTAAGTGGTAGAGCGAAACTAATTGCTGATTTTGCTTCTGGAAGAACATAAGCTAAATTTACGCTTGGAGGACCACCTGCTAGAGTTTCTAGAGTGGCAAATCCAATGTTAATCGTTCCTTTTTTGTTTAAAAAATCTTTAATTTCCTTATTTAAAGTAATAATAGTCTTTTGAGACATTTAATCAATCTCCATTATGTATAATTACTAAACCTAAGGGAACAATCCAAGCTACAATAGAAAAAAGCAGCATCCATTCCCAAAATGGACCACCTACAATACCAAATATTATTAAAGTCCCTAAAGGACCAACTAAACCATAAATTCCCAGCGGTTTAGGTATTTCTGTATCATTATAGAATAATATTATTAAACCAAAGAACATTGCCCCAAATGTAAAACCTCCAAAAGCCATTCCTGAAGTTATACCATGCAAACCGAAATAGCCTCTATCCTCAGAAAAGACTCCTACTCCAATATATCCAATATTTCCAATTATAGACCAAAACCATGCAAGAGATCCTAATCTAAGTCGCATTCTTGAACTATCTAAAGGAATAAAACGATGTTCTAAATAGAAACTAATAGGAAGAGTAAGAGCTCCAGCAAATATAGCCGCTAGATCATAAAGATAAGGTGCAGGGGTATATCTAATGCTACCGAGATCACTTATCCAGTGAGTAGCAATAGAATAACGGTCCCATCTAATACTCCCATGGTTAAATATATAATCTGGTAAGAGAGGTATGAAGTTCTCAGGACCTAAATAGGCTACAATTACTCCCATTATTAATAGGGGAAAATATATCAGCATTACAAGCATTGTGCACTTTTTACAAAAGTCAAATTCCGTAACTTTGTCATAAAATCGTTCTTTTAAATCAATTATCATATCTTTGAATGTCATTTTAAAACTCCTGTTTAAAAATTATATTTTTTTAAGATAAACAATTCCGAATAAATGGTTAATAGAAAAATCGTTTAATAATTTTTTTAGTAATAAAATGTCAATTACTAAAGATTTCTAGAGCAATTGGACCAATTTTTGTAAATACACTTATTTTGCCATTATATTTTGGAAGTTCTTTATGATAAAATTTTTCAATTTCGTCTACTGTTTGTTTTAATTTTTCTCTTAAAGTGATGAGATTTTCTTCAGTAATTAATGCGGCACTTATATATTTTCCATGCTCAAAGAGGATGTCCATATCTTCTTGTTCAATCACTTTTATGTTTGTATCAGTTCTTGTTACGTGTTGAATCATAGATTCGACTCCTGTAAGACCACCAGCTACTAATGTAGGTGACACTTCTTTATCCTTCTTAAAAGAATGATTAAAAATACATGCTCCATCCCGTAAATAAAAGTAGATATGATGAATTCTATTGAACCAATTTAGCTCAGATTCTGTTTTTAAATCGGTTTTTTGTAAATCTCCAATATCTAATGAAGAACTTATTTCTATTGGACAAGAAGGGGCAGAAATTCCAATGCTGGACTCTGAAATTTGTGGTTTTTCAATAATTTTCAAGGCAGAAATAAGGGTTGCTTTTTCTTTTTTTATCATATTCAAATAATTTGAAACATCTTTTCTTTTCTGAACATAACCTGCCTTATTAAACATATCTTTAGCTGAATTGAGGTAATGAATCGCTACATTTAAATGTTTATCTTTTTTTGATAATTCTATTTCTTTATCCGCTTTAATTAAATACCATAATCCATCAAAAAATGTAGAAGTTGCTAAAGCCCATTGTGCGTCTTTTTTGAAACCTCCAAGTTGATAATTTCTGGCCGAATCCCGAAGAAATATCTTAATTTTTCTATAAAAATCTATTTTTTCTTCTAAATCCGAACCATCAAATAAAGTTCCGTATTGGAGAGCATTACAATATTGAGCATTACCAACAGATAACTTTTTCATTCTACTTTCCGGGAATATATTTGCAGCTTTTTTAAATAGTTCAGCTGCAGCTGCATAAGTCGATGATTTTTGTTCGACATAAGCTTTTTCCATACTTTTCCAAGCATTACATAGGTAATAAATACCCGTTAATTCGTCTTTTTCTTTTTGAAGTTTAAATGATTGGCACAAATTCTCAAAGATGTCTCCTGCTTTACCATAAAATTCAGCAGCTACTAAATTGTTTCCTTTTTTACTTTCTATACGTGCAGTTTCAATTTGATTCCTTGCCATACAATAATTATCCCGAACTCGTGCTACTTGTATTAATTTTAAGATTCGTTTTTTAATATCAGGTGGTATTCGTCTTTTTAAATAAGAATTAAAAACCTCTACAGCTTCTTCGAAACCCCTTTCCGCATTTAAATAAGCTACTGCAGATTTTTTATGTTCACCGCTTTTACTCAAATATTCTGCTTTCTCTAGCATTGCCCATGCTGAGTAAAATGGTGCTTCAAATTTATATTCCTGAATTTTACTTAATAATTGGGTTGCCTTTTCATAATGTTTTTGAGCAGTAGTATGATCTTCTTTTATATGATTAGCTTTTGCTAGCTCAATAATTTGCCAAGCTTTCACATAATTTTTTAAATGTTCAATTTTATGACCAAAACTAGAATAACTAATTGTTAACATAGCTTTTTCAAAAAAATCAATTGATTTTTTATAATTTTCTGTAGCAGAAAGATAATTTCCTAATCGGTCTTCAATTTGTGCTAGGTTGTTATAAGCTAAGCCGATTAAATTAAAAAATCCTTTATCTTTACAGTATTCTATCGATTCAATATAGGAATTATAAGATTTTCTATAAATTTCCTCTTCATTTGTTAATTTTCCAAGTTCAAAATAAGTGTCTCCGAGTAAAAACATATTTTCCAAGGTTTGGTATTCCTTAGGGGTATTTTCTAAGAGATCTATCGTTATTTGATAAAAATCAATTTTATCCGATTCATTTGAAGAATTTTTTGCCAAAATTAATCCATTTCGTGAAATATTGTAAAGATATTCATTATAATAAGAATTTGTTGAGCTATATTTAGGATGTATAAAATTAGGTATGTCTAGATAAAGTTTTACTGCTTTTTGTATATGATCTTGATCTTTAAGTAAATCTCCTAAAATACCATACGCTGCACATAATTTATATTTCTGCATTAAACTAAATATTCTATATTTGGGGTCTTTTAATAGCGATAATTGATCTGTGGGTAATTCGATCAGTTCAAGAGATTTATTTGCAAATGTAATTCGTAATTCATCAGCAATTTGGCGAGTAGAGAGCGAAATTTCAAGAAGTGATTCAGCTGCATCTAAAATTACTTGTGTAATTGTGATTTTAGGAAAACTTAAAGTACCTGATACAATTAAATTGTCCAAATCTATTAAGGTTGATTTAAAATCCTTAGTAAAATATCCTAAAGAAGTTAAACATAATGAAACCGTAAAATTGCAATAATAAAATAATGATAATGCGTGATTTGCATGAATTATTAATGCTTCACCTTTTTTGAGCCATTTCTGGGCTTTTTTTAGATATCTTCTTTCTTCGAATTGATTTTTTGCATAATATTTAGAATGAAGCAGACATAAAAAAGCAAAAATAGTATAAGAATAAAATAAGGATAAAATATTTGGTGTATCTTCCAAAGAAATAATAAAATGCTTTAATTTATCCATTGTTGAAATTAAAAAATCCTCGATATTCAATTGCCCCATTGGAAATAAAGAAACTATCCACCCAGAAGCGTCCCTTACACTCTTTAAAAATTGATAAATATAAATTTCAGAAAAATCTTGATATCTTCCAATATTTTCCCAAATATATGAAATTAATTCTTCAAATTCAATAGTTAAATCTTTTAGAAGTTGTTTTTCACCAATTCTAACTATATTTTCACCAATTAACAAAACTAAAGATCTAACTTCAAGAATCGTCAATTTTATTGACTCTTCATCCCCTAAATTTAATTTTCTAGCTTTGTCGAAGTGTAATTTTGCATTTTCTAAAAAATTTAATTTTGAATCCTCCTCACCCCCTGAACTCCCTGATATATATTTTAATAAATTAATGAACCCTAAGGTCAAATTCTCATATTTTTTATTATTTGATTCAATAGCAATTTGGTAAGCTTTTTCAAAACTTGATATTGAGGAGTTAAATTTTATTTGCGCTCTTTCTTTGGTTTTTTCAAAATCCGCTATACTTTGATAAATTTCTCCTAATTTATAATAAACTTCAAAATTTTTTATTTCATTATCAAGACAAATTTTTTCTGCTTCTTTTAATAGCTCTATAGCCTTAATCCAATCATATTTACGTTCTTTCTCTTGAGATTGCTTGAACAAAGCCTTTATTTGTTCTTCTTCATTTAGAGCTATTTCTGACATTTATAAGTCTTCCGGTAAAATTTTCCCGGTTTTTAGAAAATTATTATATAAAAATTGCATATAGCTTATTGCTTTTTATTCTTCTTGTAGATCTTGTTCTCTAGGTTTTAATAAAATTGTAATTTCACCATGTGGATCTCCACGGACAAAGCATTTAGTCTCTCTGGCTATTACATTATATTCGTTGCCTACATAATCTTGCAATGCTTGTAAAATTCCTTTAAAAATAGCTGCAAGAACTTCACCAGGAGTAAATATTCCAAAATGTTCATGAGTCAGTTTACTTTCTTCAGCACAAAACAAACAAAATTTTTGTTGCAATGTCAGTCTTACAGTTCCATCATCTTCCATTGAAAGTTCGGGCTCTGTCCACATTTCCTTATAATCCTTGCCAAAAATTGCCCAAAAGATTAAAGTAGAAATAAAAATGATATCTTCAATACTTTTACTCATAACGCTACTCATTGAAACCCCTAGTAAAATTGGAGTATCGATCATTTCTGAAATTATATTTTTTGATTCTTCCTCTACTTGTGTAGCAAAATCATGAACAGCTTGCTGATAATCTCCATTATTTATACCTGCATACAAATGGAGAATATTTCTAACCATAGAATTAACTGAATAGAGGTTAATCTTTTTGGCTTTTCTGAAAAATATTCGTTTCCCAAATCCTGCAATCTTTTTTCTAAACCAACCTAATTTTTCAACAGGAATTTTTATGCCCCCTTAAATTGTATAGAATGAATACATGCTTTATCACCCGTTCCCCTCGAAGATATTGTCTTGACTTCAAATGTGTTTCTAGGAAGTTCTAATTTTTCTCGTTCTGTAAGAACAGTGAGCAACCTTTCAATTGATCCAGAGTAAGGAGTGCAATAATGAAAAGGTAGACCTTCTAATTTAATATCTGTACATAATATACAGTCATCATCAATTACGTGATAGATATCTTCTGTGATTTTCTTTATCTTTACTTTGCTACTATAAAAAATATCAAAGAAATCTTTTATATAATCCTGAAATTTGTTTCTTTTGAGATTATAAATATTTAAAAAATCATCCATTATATTGGAACCTAGTTTTCTTAATGCTTCAATAGCCCCCTCCGTATCAAAGTTTTGATAACAATAAGATAATACTGCAGGGTAGATCATAGTTACAACTAAAACGTTCATTTTCTTAGTCGAAAAGACCTTTGCAGTCCCACGACGAGCGAGATCAAACACCTCCAATTTTTCAAACCTCTTATTTCAGTAAATAATGAGTAAAATTCAATATTTATTACTAATAGTTTTCAACTTATAAATTTGAAAATTATTTCTCTAAATAAATCTTGTTTCTTCTCCTATACCTATGGAAATAATTTTAGAAGTATCAATTTTTTCTGAGGCTGGAGTTTCATGAGAAACATCTAAATATACGCACCTTGAAGCTTCGTCCCATTCCAAACCTAAATCATTACAAAAAATTCTTGTTTGCTTATCTTTTCTTGTAATTGAATATTTTTTCATAATATCTTTCTCCTTAAGATATGGAAATTCTGCGGAGAGTGATTCTGCTGGACGGGGAACGCCTTCCTCTTCCCAAGGTTGCCTATAAAAAATATCAAGAAATTCTGGAAAATTTTCTTTATACCATGAATGATTTCCCATGTTATCCCCTTGACAATATAGCTTATGTTGGGTTGTTAGACCCGCTAGCGTTAAAATAAATTTTCTTCTTCCTCCTACGCTAAAATTCTGGATTAAAGGAGGCCACGGACAATATGCGAAAAATTGATCAGGAACACCTAATCTTTTAGCAGATAAACCATCCCAAATCCCTCCAATCGATTCGTAGTTGCTGGTGTATCCAACTTGATCGATAAACCCTGTAAACCAAGTAACACAAGTGTAATAATGAGAGTGTTGCCAATGGGGAGTTCTTTCATTTCGTATATCTTTTAAAATATCAATTGCTCTCATTCCTAATTCCATAAAATTTTTAATTTTTTTAGGAAAATCTCTTAATTTAATACCAAGCTTTAAATGACGGCGATCTAAGACCTCATCATCTCCTCCAACATAAAACCAATCGACAGGAACTCCCTCTTCACCATGAGCATTGAAAATAAATGCAAGCTCGTTTTTATCATCATCAATTACAAGAAAAGTCGTATCAGTTGATGAACCATATAATAGTTTCATCATACCAATCTGCAAATCTTGACGGGTTGTTACAACAGGAGGAAAGATGGTGTAGGCTAATAGTTTATCAGGCTCCTTATATTTCCCTTCTAATACATCTCTAGCGGTCTTTATTGAATCGTTAATACGATTTACTGCAATTTTATAAAGATCTCTTGAAAAAATTCCGAACGCTCTTTTAAAATAATCCCAACCTAGTTCTTCATAACTCTTCCATAAATTATGAAGCAATGGAAGAAAATTTTTAGTTGTAACATCTTCTGGAATGTCTGAATAACGATAAGGCATTTTAATTTCTTTCCAAATCTTATTTTATGAGAAGTAAAATCAAATTTAATATTACTATCTAAAGATTTATTGAAAAAAAAATCTTACTATTATTTTAGATAAATGAATATAAAAAGAAAATTTTAATACTCTTGATGAAATGGATATCATATATTAAAGGATATCGTTTCTAATTTTAGTTTCTGTAATACATTAATCTTTTCTAAAGTAAATTTTCTAGATTTTCAAAATCTTTTCAAAAGAACAATTTTTACATTTAATTTCCATGATTTTTTTATTGATTGTCATTGTAATATTTTCGGATTCGCATTTTGGACAACTAATGTATCTTAAAATTTTGTGATAGCATTTCTTACAATAAACTACAACTCCTTCAACAAGTGGATTGGAACTGGATAAAATAAGTATTTTATTTAATCTATATTTCCTTTTACAAACTTGACATGTGCATCTGCAATTATCACAGAGATATTTTCCCTTATAATTTTGCAGTGCGTCCTCTGTAAAGGATTGAAAACAACTATCACATTTTCTCAATTTTTATTGTCCATACTAATTTAATAATAAAAAAAAGAAATTTTATTCTAATAGATTCATTACGATATCGTGGAGGTCTAATAGGGTTATATTTCTTCCTTCGATTCCGAGAGCCAGATTGTCGAAACAAGCTGGACAGGATGTAACAATAACCTCTGCTCCTGCTTCTATATATTTATCTACTACGCTTTTTGAGATCTTTTTTGCGGTTTCTGGATATGCCGCTTTACACAGTCCTCCTCCACCACAGCAATAAGCATCAGCCTTTTCTCGCTCTAATTCGATTAACTCAAGACCCGGAATGCTTTTTAAAATAATCCTAGGAGCTTCATAAATTCCACTGTGTCTTCCTAATTCACAAGGATCTTGAAAAACTACTTTTTTCTTAAATTCTTTTTCGATTTTTAATTTTCCTTCCTTTACTAAATCAGCGAGAACTTCTGTTGAATGTAAAATTTCAAATGGAAGATCTTTTTTAATTTTCTTATAATCGTCATTCCATGCTTTATAACAACCTGGACATGTAGTTATGATTTTTTTAACACCTAAAGAAGACATTTTTTCAGTGTTATGTTCTAATAACTCATTGACTTTTTCATCCTTTAGCCCTAAAAGAAAATATGGTGCACCACAACACCATTCGTCTTTACCAAGGAGTGTATAATCATAATTCAACTTGTTGAATATTTTTACTAATGCTTCAGGAATGTTATAAAGTGAACCCTTGAATGATTCTTGACAACCAACGAAAATTGCATTTTCTGATTGCTTATTTATTTTATCTTTAATTTCATCTTCAATATCTGATGCCCAGTCCATTCGATCCTCGTTATCTAACATAAAAACATTTTTTTCTCCTATAATACTATTAATTAATTGTGTCAAGTTTTCTGGACCTTCGCCCTTATCAAGGATATATTTTCTAGTAGCTTTAATAGTTTCGACTACATCAACGCCTGAAGGACAACTATTATTACATAAACCACATAATGTACAAGAAAATATTATATCTTTTACTTTTTGTGTTATTCCCAAATTATTTAAATACAAATTTCCTGCTATTGTCATTCGAGAGCGTGGAGAAAGTGCTTCTGTTATATCAGTTCTAAATAGAGTGCATAATTGTCTGCAACCACCGCAATTATTACATAAGTAATAATATTTAATCATCTCTTCGCTCATCTTTTTTCACCTAACTCCTCAAAATTTATAATTTTTGGAATTTCTTCACTTAATGCCATCTTTCCTGGATTTAAAATATTATTTGGATCGAATGCACGTTTAATCATTCTCATAGCTTCAATAGTTTCTTTTCCAAATTCTTTTTCTAAGAATCCTTGTTTCCATAATCCTATTCCATGTTCAGCTGTTATTGTCCCACCTAGTGAAAAGACTAAATCAAGTATCTTCTCTTGAAATCCTTTTATTTTAGGCATATTTTCATCAGTCATATTTTGTGCTGATATTAGGTGAACATTACCATCCATAACATGGCCGAAAGTAACAGGTAAAAAACCATAAGAGGTGGATATTTCTTTCGCTTTTTTTAAGAATTCGGGAACTTTTTTAGGAGGAACAGCTATATCTAATATTGCTGGGATAAACATTCTTGGAAGCGTGGGTGGAGCCATACTTCTAGCTAACCCAGGTCCCGCATTGTGACGAGCATTCCAAAGGATCTCTTGGTCAATTGGAGTATCTAATAATAAAGTCTTTGGTGGATTTTCAGCAAATAATTCACTATTTAATAAATTCTGTAAGCTTTCTAGATCTTGTTTTACATTTTTCTCATTAGTTCCAATGATTTTAATTAATAAAGTTCCCGCTTTCTTAGGAACTTTCATTTTTTTCTTAATTTTACCTTGTTTTAATTGAAACTTGAAATTTTTATTCATCCCATCTAATGTCATTTCATCCGCATACTCAAGAAGGGCTAAATTCACTCCCAAATCTCTAATTCTTTCAATTGCTTCAAAACATTTATCCACATCTCCAAATGAAACAACTATTGAAACCTCATGCTTTGGATATGGTTGAATTTTTAGAGTAATTTCCGTAAAAATTCCTAATGTCCCTTCAGAACCAACAAACAAAGAAGTTAGATCATAACCCGAAACTGATTTTTCAGTTCCTTTTCTGTGGTTACCCGTTCTAATTACTTTTCCATTTGCTAGTACTACCTCTAATCCTTTGGTATAATCCCTTGTCGTACCAAATCGGAAACTAGTTGCGCCAGATGCATTATTTCCCACCATTCCTCCAATCATACATGCAAATGCACTCCCTGGTTCTGCTGGAAAGAAATATCCTTTTTTTGCCAATTCATGCTGTAAATACCAAAATTCAACTCCTGGTTCAACAACACAATCTTCCTCATCTAAGTTTATTTCTAGTATTTTATTCATATTTTTTCCAAAATCCATCATAATCGTATTCGGATAAACAGGCAAAACTTGCCCACCATATGAAGTATTTGCTGCACGTGGGATTATGGGAATTTTATTATCATTTGCATAATTTAGTATCTTGATTATTTCTTCCTTATTTTTTGGAGTTACTAAAAATCCAGCTTTAAAGCTAATATCTTTATAAATCGCCTCTAAACCTTTAGCTATCCAATCACCAGTTGCAATTAAATCAGCATCATCAATAGAAACATCATTTTTGCCGCAAATATCAACTAATTTATTGTAAATTTCATCTTTATTCATAATAATCGCCTTAATCTTTATTAAATGAATTAATAAATCAATTCAGTGAAAAAAATCTTTCCTACTTATTAAATACTCATAATGAAAAAAATTATATAAATAATTTAAAATAATATCAGAAAAAACCTAACATAATTAATTATTTCCATTACTAATTAATTAAATATTAATGAGGGAAAAAAATTGGCGTTTAATTTGGAATACATTTGGAAATCATTTTCAGATGATATAATGAAAATGTTAACAGGTTATATGGGTTTTATAACTCCTCTTTGGATTGTTGGGACAATCATATTGGCTATAGATTTATTTTTAGGAATTTATTGTATGTATATAATAATGAAAAAATATAGGGAAACCGAAGATATTAACACATTAATTTTTTTCACTTCTGGATTAAGTTTATTTATTTCCCTTGGTATTTTAACTGTTCTTAATTTTGCCTTTCCAACTAGTTATATGACAGAACTAAGACAAAGTTTAGCAATTACTGGGCTCTTATCTGCCGTAACTAGTATGACAATTCTTGATTTATTTGCATTTCGTTCTACTTATCCTGAACATGTTAAACTTTTAACTGCTTTTGTTGTTATATTGAGTGTTATTTTTGCAGGAGCTTCAATCTGGGCAGGTATTGAAGGACCCCCATCTATTATGTATCACCCAACCTTACTAATAATAAGTTATTGTACGTTAATTGGTCCTGCGGCAATAGGACCAGCAATTTTCTTCTATTATGCTATAAAAGTCAAGAAAGAGGATAAGCCAAAAAGTGATTTATCTTTTACATTTGGGCTAGGGCTTTTATTGGCAGTTATAAGTGTAATTAGTGAATTGGGCATGATTAGTGCTGAAGTTTTTGTAATGACAGTTTTTCGATTCCTGGGTTTGGCATTTATAATTATTTTCGTCATTGTTTGGAAAATGCCAGATTGGTATAAACGCATGATTGGATGGTCTGATTAATCATATTTTAACTACAAGCTATACCTTACAATATTAATATAAAAAATAAAAATTATTGATATATTGAAGTGAAAAATTTGTCAGATGAAAATTCCAATATGTTTTTCGTGGGTTGTACAATCTCATACTCCTATCCTAGAGCAGCACAATTAATGACAAAGATTCTAGCTAAATACGGAATGAAATATGGAACTTATGATGATGAACCATGTTGCGGCGGTGTGTTATTTAAATTGGGGCAATCTAAAGAAGCGGAAGAAAAGGTGAGAAAAAATATACAATATTTTAAAAATCTTGGAATTAAAAGAATAGTAACAAATTGTCCTGAATGCTATATGGCATTTAAAAAAGAATATACTAAAATTGACCCCAATTTTGATAAAGAAATTGAAATTTTACATTATACCACACTTTTTGCAAACCTTATACGCGAAAAGAAAATGATCTTTGAGAAAGAGGTTCCAATTAAAGCTACATATCATGATCCATGTGAACTTGGACGTCATATGGAAATTTATGAAGATCCTCGAATTGTTATTAAAGCTATACCAGGTATTCAATTTAAGGAATTAAAAAGAAATCTTGAATATACTCAATGTTGTGGAGGACCAATTCGAATTCCGTATGTTCAATTAAGAAACATTTTAACAAAAAGTATTTTAAAAGAGGCTAAGAGGAATTATTTGGTCACAGCTTGTCCAGCTTGTTATTATAATTTTCGAGCTGTAAAAGAACTTTTAGGAGCAAAAAGCATACCAATTGATTTAGTTGAATTAGTGGCATATGCTTTAGATTTAATCCCTAATTTATTGGAGGAAAATGAATAGGTGATGTTTATGTCAATTTATGAAGATTTAATGAATATCATTGATAAAGAAATAGAAGAAAGTGGCAGAATAACTACGCTTTTACAATTGGGAGCTTCTAGTATTATTGAAAGGATTAAAAAGCTAAAGCCTGAATTTGAAGAATTTAAAAGAATTAAACATTATTCAATAGACCATTTAGATGAATTGGTAGAACAAGCAACCGAATCATTAAAAGCGGCAGATTGTAAGGTTTTTTATGCAAAAACCGCAGAGGATGCATTGTCTTATATTTTAGATGTATTAGGAGAGGAGAAGATGGTAGTAAAATCAAAATCAAATACAGCAAAAGAAATTGGTTTGCTTGAGAAATTTGAGGAATTGGGAATTGAAATTATTGAAACCGATCTTGGAGATCGTATTGTTCAATTAATGAAAGCTCGACCTAGCCATCCTATGGGTCCAGGAGTTCATTTAATGCCTGTCGATATTGCTGCTGCCTTCTCAAAACAGTATAATCAAGATGTAGAACCAACTGCTGAGGCTATAATTAAAATAGCTAGAGTAGGAATTCGAGAAAAAATATTAAAAGCTCATGTTGGAATTACTGGGGCTAATGTTATAGTTGCTGAAGAAGGGATGATTGGTCTAATTGAAAATGAAGGTAATATTTCCTTAATTACTCGTTTACCTGAAAAGCATATTTGTATTGCTGGCATCGATAAAATAGTACCCACCTGGAAGGATGCAGTTGAAGTTTGTAAAGTTGCCGAGAAGACCATAAGCCTTAGAGGTGCCTATATCTCATTCATAAGAGGTCCAAGCCGAACGGGGGATATTCAAGGTCGAGAAGTTCTTGGTATGCATGGTGCAAAAGAAGTTCATGTCGTATTAGTAGATCAATATAGGACAAAAGCATTAAAAGAAAGCTTTAAGGAGTTGTTGTATTGTATTAATTGTGGGGCCTGTTTTCTTTCATGTTTAATTAGTAATTATATAGGATTAGGAACCTTCGGATCAAAAATTGCTCGAGGTCCTATTGGGATTATAAAGACTGCTTTTATTAAAGGTATAGAAGAAGCTGTAAAAGCTGGATTATATGTCTGTGCTCAATGTAAACAATGTAGCGAAACGTGTCCTTCTGGAATAAATATTTACGAATTAAATCAAAAAGTGCGAGAAAAAGCTGTTCAACAAGGATTTATAATGCCCGAACATGAAGAAATTGTTAAAAATATTAAAGAAAAGGATAATCCCTTCGGTCAAAAATTAGAAGATAAAATGAAGTGGCGAGAGAGTGGATAAAATAATATTTTTAACTTAATTTATTAAGAATGTGAGTTGAATTAGAATGAAAATTAAAAAATATCTCATATATGTTCCAATATTCGCATTTTTCACAGTTATAATTCTAATAATGTTGCTGTATATACATCCCCAAAATATTAATCAAAAGAATATGGAAATCCTTCTCTCAAATTTCATTTTTAGATATTTATATGGATTTAAATAATATGAACCAAGTATTTTTAAAAAAATCTTTAATAATTATCTATTTGATTTATTTCTAACATTTAATTAATTCATAATTTAAGCTTCAAGTAAAAAATAGTAGTTTAATAAGAATTCTCTAAAAATACCATAAGTAATATAAGTTATATGAAATAATAAGTTATTATAAAATTACAAATCCAGACCTAAATACAAATTGGAGGTCACTCTCAATTAAAAAGAAATCAGCTATACTCTTGGGTATGACTATTTGTCTAATGATATTGCCATTATTTTACTTAGAATGCAATTTAAATATTTCACTAGCTAATATCTTACCCAATATATTTCAGAAACCTTCAACTCCCCGTGATCTTCCCTCTATTAAAAGTTCTACAGGAACACAAAGCGATAAAGTTAAAACACAAGTTGAGGTTGAAGATTGGCCGATTACTGTTATTGGTAACTCCATTTATTATGAATGGGATTTGTTAAACGGAACTGGACGAATTGCATGGAGTGGGACTACATTTGACCCATTAAATATCCAAATTTCTAACACAGAAGAAGGATTTGATCTATATATGTCATTTTCCTTTGATAGTCTTGAGTGGGGAAAATCTTTGACATATTTAGGATATGCTGTACCATTCTAATCTAATTAAGATAGAGTTATAAATTATTTAAAGTATCATTTACTAGTTTTTTTGCAAATTCTTCTAATTCTTGGATTCTTTGTTTCGTCTTTGCTTCTGCCATTATCCTAAAAATCGGTTCAGTTCCCGATGGGCGTAATAATAACCAACCATCTGAATAATTAATGCGAAGACCATCTATGGTTATTAAATCTTGGTCTTTGGGGATTTTTTCTTCAATTTTTTTTAATAAAATTTCTTTTTTATCATTTGGACAAGGTATTTTAACTTTTATTTGTTCATATTGTGGGAGCATTTCATTTAATTCCTTAAATGATTTATTTTCTTTTGCCATTAATTCTAAAATTAAAGCAGTGGTAAAGATTCCATCCCTTGCATAGGACCAACCTTTATAAATTACTCCGCCATTTTCCTCCCCACCAATTTCTGCGTTATTTTTTTTCATCATTTCAACAATTTTTGGTTCACCCACAATGGAATAAAGCACACGTGCATTTACTAATTTTGCAGCGTCCTCTACTACTGTACCAGTAGAAACTGTCGAAACAATAGTTCCCCCTCTATTTTTCAAAAAAGCATAACATGCCAGAGCAAATGAACGGTCACCCATTTGGTAAAATCCTTCATTATCGATATGTACTGCTCTGTCTGCATCTCCATCTTGGGCTACTCCTAGATCTGCACTTGTTTCTTTGACTAATTTCTTAATTTCACTTAAATTTTCTTCTATTGGCTCTGAACTTCTTCCTGGAAATGTGCCATCAGGTTCATTAAATAAAGGTATTACATTACATCCTAATGCCTGAAGTAATTGAGGGGTAATATAACAAGCACAACCATGGCCACAATCAGCTACAACAGTAAAGTTGGCCTTTTTAATAGCCTCCCAATCAATCTTCGCCTTAACATTTTGTATGTATTCTGTATTTAAATTTTCAATAGTCTTAATTTTATTGTATTTTGGTTTAACTGCATTGAAACTTCGACTATAATAAATTTTTTCAAGTTCTCTATCTTGCTCCATTCTAAATCCTGAACCGTCCGCATTCCAGAACTTAAGACCATTATATTCTTTGGGATTATGGCTGGCAGTAATCATGACTCCACCATCCATATTTTTACGTGGAATGAAGAATGATAAAAGAGGTGTTCCGACGCAACCAAATTTATATACCTCACAACCTGTAGAAATCAAACCTTTTATTAACTCTACTTGTAATTCGTCGCAAGAAACTCTGGTATCATGTCCTATTCCAATTTTTTTACCTTTTCCAAGGTAAGTCCCTAAAGCATGACCCAAGAGATTAGCAGTTTCAGGAAATAATTCTTTATTAAAAATTCCTCTTACTCCGAAAGTACCAAAAATTTTTTTTACCAAATGAGCTCTTCTCCTTTTTTCAAATTAATATTTTTTTCGTTTAGCTTTCCTTTTTTGTTCTTTTACAACATCTATTTTTACTCCTAGCTTTTTTTCAAGTTGCTCTATAGTTTTACCCTTTTTACCAATAAGATAAGGGATATCTGATTTATTTAATACAACACTTACGTTGTTTTTACTAGTAAAAAAACACTCAAATTTAGAATTTGGAATAATTTCTTCTATTGCATCCCTGATTTTTTCTATAGCTAAGGTTTCAACAGATGAGCCTATTCGTTTACCTTTTTCAATTTCAATTATTATTGTTTGTTCTCCATAAGTGTAAATTTCGTATTTTAAAATATTGTTTATATCCCTAACTTCTACAATCGGGCGAGCTAAATCTGATTCTCTCATACCTGCAGGAACCCTAACTAGAGTCCGGAGGGTATAAATATCTTTAATTATTCCTTTATCAAGAAAAATTACTGTATCCACAATGTTTGAAATCAATCCAAGTTCTACTCTTGAAAGAAACCGTTGAATTGCATCAATCGGTCTTGAACTGTGAATAACACCAACTAATCCAATTCCAGATAACCTCAAATCAGAATATATTTTGAAATCATTAGATTTTCTAATTTCATCAAAAATTACATAGTCAGGACGGACAAGAAGTAAAATATCATAAATTTTCTCAATATCTTTCTCATCCTTTGTATATTGTGTAATTTCTTTGCTAACTTGAAGATCTCTTGGTTTCTCTAGAGTTTTAACGATTTTTTTATTTTCTAAATAGAATTCTGCTAATGCACTTGCAAAAGTAGATTTTCCAGAACCAACTGATCCAGCTATTAATATACCTTCAGCTCTTTCCTTAAGTCTCTTTATGATTGATTTGGATAAGTCATAATCTTTAATTTGTAATTTAATGATGGGTCTGACTGCTGTTAATTCCAATTTTTTTGAAAATGGCGGTTGGGTAATAACAACCCGATAATTCCTGAATTGGATAATTAGTACGCCTTCTTTTTCAATCTCTAAAAAGGAATCTTTTTGTTTTTTACTTTTACGCACTAGAAAATAAATTAAATCATCTAAATCACTTGGTTTAATAGTTTCATCGCTGATTTTTATTAAATTCCATTGGCTTGGATTCCCAACTTTTGCTAATGGGATATTTCCCTCTTTTAAATGGATAGACATCATGTCTTTTTCAAATATATCATCTAACATATATTTAGGCTTTCTAGGTTTTTCTCTTAGAAATATTGCATTTACTCCTTCAATTAGAGCAAAGTCTACTTGGATTTTATCACCTGATAATAATGTGGCTTCATTAATTTTCGCTTCATTTCGGATTAATGCATCAAGTTCACCACCACCAGCGAGTTTAATCTCATCTAATGAGGGTCGTTCCCCTGAAAATCGTAGAATAATGTTTCCTTGATTCTTTAATCTTCGTAATGATTCTAATGTTAAAATACCAATTTTTCCAATTTTTTTGCCAATATTTGCTTGAAATTCAATTTCTGCTAGTACAACTTCTGGAATTATTATCTCAACAGGTAATTTTTCAGAATTCTGTTTTATAAAATCCAAAATTAATTGATTAACAATAACTGAAGTATCTGGTACGTATTTTTCCATTTTTATCAAATTTTATTCAATTTCTAAAAGAGTTCCATCTTGTTTTTCAATTAGAACAAATTCACATGATTCTTTGATATATAATACCAACTCATCATAATAATTCTGTAAATCTAAAATATCTTGTTTATCTAAAATTGTGTCCAAAATTTCATCAAACATATCTCTATAATAAAATCTAAGAATGAGAGCATCAGTTAAATCTTTTAATCCAATAAGAAGTCTAACATACCATTTTTCTTCATAATGCAAACCAATTTCTAAATTAGATTTTTCTCCAAAATATCTTCCAAATACTGGTGGTTCGACGTTGATTCCGGAATTTATGCTATTTTTGAAAAAGATGTTCCAGTTTCGTGCTTCTTGCCATTTAGCTTTATCTAACAGCTCAGAAAAATAATTAATATCTTCAATCTCTTTTTCTGTATATTTTTTTATAGAAGGTGATTTCTCAACATCTGTAGAAAATTTCTCAAATTTTCTAAATTTGATTATTTCTTTTGTAAGTTTAATGAAATCTGGGTCTTCATAATATTCCTCAAAATCTTCCTCATTTGCTGCCTCCTTTTTATACTTTTCATCAATATTAATAGCTTTTTTCAGAAATTTAAAGGAATGTTTCTTATCTTGCAATAGCGAATATGCAGCAGCGACCCAAAATAAAGTTTTAGCATGATTAGGATTTTTCTCCAATAATTCAAGGTAAAGTTCAATAGCTTTTTTGAGATATGTTTTAGCTTCTTCTCTGTTGTTTTGTAATATCTTCATATGACCTGCACAGTGAAAATATTCAGGAATTCTATCATTATGAGATATTAATCTTTTAAATTTGTTAAATGCCTTCTCATATTCTTTATTATTTTTACAAATTAAAGCTTCGTTAAAAACTTCTTCAGGATCAAAATAGTCCATTTTTAGAAAATTTGCTAAACCTCTACGGTAACTAAGATACGAATCCCCGCTGGCACTTTCAACTACTTTAAAACCACAATTAATTCCAGCACGTCTTAAATCTCCCGAAATATTTGCATAATGCCATACCGCAGGGCTATTTATAAAACCTACTAATATTTTTTTCTGTAGATTATTTAATTCTTTCACTAATACCACTGGATTTTTCTCATTGTATTCTTTAAAAGCAAATGAAAGTAGTGCATTTGCCATATTAAGACCATTATTTCCGTCTTCTTCTTTTTTAAGTATTTCAATTAAGGAGTCAATTAATAATTCTAATTGGTTAAGATTAAGCTCTTTAAAATAATCAAAAAGATTCTCATGAGCCATTTCACTTCCTCTCGTATTAAGCTTCTGTAGATCTAAGAATAGATTCCAGTTATTTAGGAGCCTTTTTAGTCCATTAAGATTTTTTTCACTTATTTTATCTTTGTAGACCTTAATATAACCTAATAAAACTGCTAATTTTATAAAATTGTCGTTATTTGCCAATAATAAGTCTTCAAATTTTTTGTAAATTTCAAGATTATTTTGTAAAAGAAGACCGATACATAAACCGATAACCGCTTTCAATAATTTTCTCTCTTTATCATCCTCAAATAATTTAATATATAATTCGGTAATCTCGTTTTTCTTATTTTCGAAGCATGAAAGTAAATATACAGCAAATATTTGTTCATCTAACTTTTTTGAATTCAAAAATTTCACATAAGTTTTAAAACCTTTTTCAAATTCAGATTTAATAGTAACTAAAAAATCTTTATTTTTTGAGTAACCTGTAACTAAATGATTCAAAAAAATTAAAAGTTCAAGTGTTACAGGTCCATTATTTTCAAGAATTTCAATTAAAAATGGTATTGAATATGAAGTCGCTGAATATATGGTTCCTTGGTGCCAAATAGTTCCATATAACCCCCATAATGCATTATCACGGTCTGCAGAGTTTTTAGATATTAAATCTTTTATGAGCTCTGGAATATCATCTGCTTCTCCATAAGCATGACTTAAGTTTTTCCAATCAACATTATCCAAGTTTTCCAACATTTTAATTAATCAGCTTTTATTTTTTGCTATTTCTAATAGTTTAACTCCTTCCTTAAGAATATCTTCTAAATTTTCTTCATTTAAAGCTTCTGCAGAACAACGCAAAAGTGGTTCTGTCCCCGATGGTCGGATTAAAAGCCAACTTCCATCTTCTAAAACAAATTTAAAACCATCTAGCTCAATTCTATCTATAATCTTTTTACCCAAAATCTCATTTGGTAAGATTTCTTTAATTTTTGCCATGACTTTTGGTTTTAATTCGTCCTCACACTCGAAATTTAGCAATTTTGTATATATTTCTCCAAATTCATTAGTTAAATCTGTATATATTTTTGACAATGGTAAATTATAATATAACATCATTTCTAAAATTTTTAAATCGGTATAAATACCATCTTTTTCGGGTATATGTTCCTTAAACATAAGCCCCCCTGATTCTTCTCCTCCCATTAAAATATCTTTTGTCCGCATATGCTCTCCTACATATTTTGAACCTACAGCTACTTCGTAAAATGGGATTTTATAAGCTTTCGCAATCCTGTCTATCAAATTTGTTGTGCTAACTGTTCGAACTACCCCTCCTTTTTTTCCTTTATCTAAGAGATATTTTAATAACATTGCAAATATCTGGTTTGCACTTACAAATTCGCCTCTCTCGTTGATAGCAGCACTCCTATCTGAATCCCCATCACAAGCCAAACCAACATCAAGTTGCTTTTCTTTAACAATTTTACTTAATTCACTTAAATTTTTTTCACTAGGATTTGGAGATCCAAATCCACCAAAATTAGGGTCTAATTCGTCATGTAAAGTTATTACTTTTGTATTTAAATTCCTTAAAATGGCAGAAATATATGTCCTACCTGTTCCATATACTGGATCAAATGCGATTTTAATTGGATTTTCTTTTAAACCTTCTAAATCAACTAATTTTAAAACACGATCAATATAAGCTTCTTTTGGGGAAAAGATTTCTAACATTTCTTCTTTTTTTGCTGATTCTAAATCATCAATTTTATTGATTTCTTGGGATTCTAAAATTCTATAAACTTCCTCAGTGATCTTATTCGTTACATCCGGCATAGCTGGTGCTGCATATTCTGGAATAAATTTAATCCCATGATATATAGCAGGATTATGAGATGCGGTTAGCATTACCGCTCCATCTAATTTAAGGTGGACTATAGAATATGTAATTACAGGTGTTGGAACATCTTCATTAGATAAATAACACTTGATGCCGTTTCCGATTAGAACACGAGAAACTTCATCTGCAAATTCCTTAGAATTGCGCCGTGTATCGTATCCAATTGCAATTCTAATTTGTCCCGATTTAATTTTATTTAAATAATCTGCGATTGCTTGAGCTACAACTGCTACATTTTCTATTGTGAAATCTTCGTCCATTCGATCTCTCCAACCATCAGTACCGAATTTAATACTTGGTTTCATCATATGTGCCTCATGAATTTTTAATTAGATTTGAATTACATATAAAAGGCTTTTTTCTATCTTTAGATTAAATTATTTTACAAATAAATCTTTCAAATTAAATTACTTTTGTCGATGTTTAATGATTCCTATAACTGATAAAATCTTTTTCATTGAAGGAAAGAGTCATGGTAGATACATTTTTTCAAATTCTCTCTACATCGAGGATGATCAAAAAGCAATAATTGATACAGGAACTGGAAAATCAGCTCTTAGAAAATTAAAAAAGAATAATGTTGGAAATAATGATATTTTAATTATTAATTCTCATGTTCATGAGGATCATATTTGTGGAAATTACATATTTAGAAATTCAAAGATTGCTATTCATCGGTTAGAAGTCCCAATATTGGAAAACATAGATAGATTGGCAGAATTATATGGTATTGACGATCCTAAATATAAAGAGATGAATGAGCAGTTTTTTGCAATTTTTAATCTTAAAAATTATAAAGTAGATATTAAGATCGAGAATAACCATATTTTTGATTTAGGAGAGATTAAACTTCAGACTATACATGCACCTGGTCATTGTGCTGGGCATTGTATGTTTTGGGAACCTAGTAATAAAATTTTATTTCTTGCCGATATTGATTTAAGCTCATTTGGTCCTTGGTATGGTGATATTTCATCAAGCGTTACTGATTTTATAGATTCTATTAATAAGGCAATAAAATTAAATCCAGATATTGCTATTTCAAGCCATAAAGGAGTTTATAAAGAGAGAATTAGAGAAAAATTAAAGATTTTTTTAGATAAAATTTATGAGAGGGAAGGAAAAATACTCAATTTTCTGGAAAGAAAGCACACATTAGAAGAAATTGTAAAACAAGCTTTTATTTATGGAAAATTTCCTGAACCTGAAGAAATGTTTGCTATTGCAGAAAGAATAATGGTTAAATTACATATTAATAGATTGTTAAATACAAAAAAAATTGAAGAAAATCCTAAGTATTCATTTATTGCTATTTAACAAGTAAAAGGAGGTTTAAGGTTATGAAAATAAATTTAGGCAAAAAAATTATTAATGGTACTATTACTTCAATACCTATTAACGTTGGTCATGGTTATAGTAATGCTAATAGTTGTGTTATTAAATTAGACGCCGAAATTGAAGGTATTCCCGATGAACTTGTTGTAAAATACTTTACTGCTAATGGTTTTTATGTCAGACCGGGAGATAAAGTTCTTATTCAAGGTAAAATCTATCGAGAAAGAATAAAATTTTGGAATAAAAATTTTATTTGGGTAAATGCTAACCACATTTTTAATCAAACACTGAATTGTGGTTTTTAATAGCTAATTAAATTAATTTTAAAATCTAAAAAATTAATGAACTGTAACCGTTTTAGCTAAATTTCTAGGTTTATCTGGATCAAATCCTCTTTTAATTGCAGAAAAATAAGCAAACATTTGAAGTGGAACAATATAAGCCACTGGAGTAAATATATTAGGAACTTTAGAGGGAATAATGAATTTTATATCTGATAATTTTTGTATTTTTAAATCATCAATTTCAACAACACTAATGATTTTTGCTCCACGAGCTTTCATTTCCATAATATTTGTTATTAAACGCTCTTGAGTATCATCAGGAGGGGCAACAAACACAACTGGAAAATCAGGTTCTATTAAAGCAATAGGTCCATGCTTACTTTCTCCTGCTGGATAACTTTCTGCATGGATATATGAAATTTCTTTTAATTTTAATGCTCCTTCCGAGGCAGTTGCGGTATTGATTCCTCGACCTAAATATAAAAAATTGTCTTTTTTTGAAAATTGATCAGCAGCGATTTTAATATTTTCTTCTTGGTTTATAATGATTTTTTGGACAATATCAGGTAAAAAATCCAAATGATGCTTTAAATCTCTAAATTCCGACTGATCAATTGCTCCTTTAATTTTTCCTAATTGCATACCTAGCATACAGAATGCAATTAATTGAACTACAAAGGTTTTAGTTGCAGCTACACCTATTTCAGGTCCAGCTTGAGTATTAATTATATGATCTGAAAGTCTTGTAATAGAGCTTCCTACAACATTAGTTATTGATATAATCTTAGCACCTGCTTTTTTAGCAAATTTCAACGCAGTTAAAGTATCCATTGATTCTCCAGATTGTGAAACACCTAAAACTACAGAATCGTCATCGATTATATTTCCTACATTATCAATAAATTCCGATGAAATTAACGCCCTATTATTAGTTTTAGTGAGATTGTTAAATATATAAGAACCAGCAAGACCTGCATGGAAAGATGTCCCTGCAGCTGTAATAAATACGTTTTTCGTGTTATTAATCATTTTAGCAATATCAATAATATTTTCAGGGTCAATTAACAAAGTATTTCTAATTGCTCTTGGTTGTTCATGAATTTCTTTCAACATGAAATGAGGCATTCCACCTTTTTGTGCCATTTCTGAAGTCCATTGGATAGTTATTGGTTCTCTTGGTATGATTGTGTTTGGATCACTTAATTTATAAATTTCTACCCTATTAGGAGTTAAAACAGCAATTTCTTCATCTTCTAATATTAGTGCTTGATTTGTAAGGTGTAAAAAAGCAGGAATATCACTCGCAGCAAATACTGCGTTAGAACCAATGCCAATTACAAGGGGACTATCTTTTCTAGCGACAATAATTTGTTGGGGGTAGTCCTCATGTAAAATTGCAACAGCATATTCGCCATGAACTCTTTTTAAAGCTCTTATAACTGCTTCTTTCAACTTTGTTTTTCTTTTTCGTAAATTTATTTCTATTAAATGCGGCAAAACTTCGGTATCACATTCACTAATAAATTTATGCCCCATTTCTTCAATTTCTTCTTGTAGATCTAGAAAGTTACTAATGATTCCATTATGAACAACGGCTAATTTATTAGTACAACAATGATGTGGATGGGCATTTAGTTTTGTTACGCCTCCATGAGTTGCCCATCTAGTGTGCGCTATTCCAATATTTCCTGGTAAATCTGTAAGGGTAATTCTTTCTTCTACTTCATCGATTTTACCTTTATCTTTTTTGATATAAATTTTTCCTTCAGAAATTGTGGCTAAACCTACACTATCATACCCTCTATATTCGAGGCGTTTTAAAGAATCTTTTAATAATGGTGCAACTTGAGTATTATCGTTGAAAACCATCGCAATTATGCCGCACGTTTTAAATTCGCCTCAAATATATAGTTACTAAATTAAAGTTTAACTCAAAATATTTATTTTTTTATATTATAATTAAATACTCTTTAAATAATTTTGTAACTGAAAAAGCTAAAAACAGATTATTTCAATAAAAAATAAAAGAAATAACATAAAAATAGCTAACATTAGATTTAATCTTAATATAATTTCTAAAAAATTAAATTAACAAAATAAAATTAGAATGTTTTACTTGTGATCTGCATCAGAAATATGTTTCTTTATTGTTTCTTTGCTGGTTAGCATCTCTTTTTCTAAATTTTGGAGTTCCATTTCTAATTCTATTTCAGAATCGTTTATATTTGATGTAATATTTAATGGCCGAGTACCACTTATGATGTCCTTATAATCGAGTGTTTTTATATCATAAACTAAATTTCTCATTTTCTTTTTCAAAACTGCTTGATTATATGCTTGAAAACTCTGGGGTGGGAGGCTATTTGATAAAATTCCTGTAATTCTATTTGCGATGGGAATTAATGATATATTCTGAATTGCATTAGTTAATATAGAATATTTATTAGTTTTATCCTTATGATATGTATTAATTCTCCAAATATTATAGTGATCATAAGGTGAAAAATATAAAAATTCTCGTTCTATTCCTTGATTACTATCCTTAAAAATCTTCGTGAATTCTCCAGGATGCATTAAATAAAATAAAAGTTCAGTATCAAGTCTAGGTAATCGCCATTTCTTTGAACTCATTCCCAATTTGACTTGGTAGTGATGCTCGATTGCTACAGAAATTTCAGTTGTTTCAGGATTATTAAGTAAACCTGATAGACTTTTATTAGATGTATAACAAAAATCAATCATGGGGTTTAGGATCTTAAGTTTTTCGGTCTCTATAATTCTAGTGGCATCATTATCAAATAATACAGCATCAGGAGAAGAATTATCAATAAGATCTATTGCATGCCCTCTTATATCATCTATTAATTTTAAGGGCTGGTCCAATATATTAAATTTCACTTGATTATTTAAAAATTCAATTAAAATACAATTACATTTTTCGGAAACATCGGGTAAAGTCTTGAATAATAAGGTTCTATAAAGTAAATGTTCTGGTAAAAGACCAAATTTTTTAACCATTAAGAATTCGCGTAAATCACTAAAATTTATAATATTAGTTATTGAGCCTGTTAAACTACTATCTATCAAACTTTCGGATAATACCTCAAATTCGTCTTTAGTTATTATTTTTTTATCCGATTTTCTACTTTCTGTTGTAATATCCATCAAATATTCAATTATTAGTTTAATATCTCTTGTAGGAGATACCCCATATAGATGTTTTTGATAATAAACATCTTCTTCAATAATTCTATTTGATAAATAACCCAGAACTTGGGAGAATCTTAAGTCCCCTAAAATATTTCGCCATTTTTGGACTTCAGATAACGATAGGACTCCTAAAATTTTTAGACTATCTACTCCCATTTAATACATCCTAATCGGGTCTTATAGTATATCTAAATTTACATTTATCTTCTAATTTCTTTTCAGAAATTACATTAAATTCATAAAGAGGAAATAAAGAGTTTATCACTTTACGTACAACTTTATCACAAAACCCACATAATTCCTTTTTACAAAATGACGAGTTTATGGGTTTTGTTAAATTTACTCCAACTAAAATATATCCATGCCTTATTTTCTTTGTATATACATCTGTAGGGACATTAACCCTATCTTCAATTTCTTTTGAAAGGAACTCGGCAACATTGATATGAGTTTTATCTTCTAATAAATCAAGAACAGAATTAAATCTAGAAAGTATAGAGTGAATTTCAGGAGACAATTTATAATAAGTATTTCTTGCATCAATTCCTGCTGCAACAAGTTCCGTAACTAAACCAGTTTCAGTTAGTGATTTTAAACGTCTCCGAAGGGAAGAAATTGATACATTTGAATCTTTTGACCTTGAAATGTTATTTAATAGTTCTTTTTGAGTTAAAGGTGAGCTGAAATCTTCATTTAACACCTTCAAAATTTTAAATGCCTCGTTACGAAGTTCACCAGGTGATTGGGAAAAAAAAGCTCTAATAAAGGCGTTTAAAACCTCGTTTTTTTCCTTAAATCTTTCTAAAGTGTCAGTCAAATTATTAGACACAGTTCATTCCTCTAAATCTAATGGATTTTTGTGTTATTAAATAAAAATCATTAAAACAATCCATTATTAAAAAAGAAGTAAATGATGATTCTTAAAACTAACGAATACTGCAGTATTCTTTTCTTTTTTAAATTATTTTCTAGTGGGATATTAAGTTAAAAATTGTTTTAAATCAACTGGAATTTTATCTCTAGAAATTGGAACTTGAGGTTCTATCTTGCTAAAGGTGTTTTTAACGTATTGTTAAAGTTCTTTAGAAATTTCTGTAAGCCACTGAAGGCGAATATCATAGGCATCAGACCAAAGTTTCTGGAATATGGAAATATATTTTTTTATAAGGAAATTATCCATAATCAGATTTAATTTTGAATGCTCTGAGTATTCAAAAAGACAAAGAATATTTTGATCAATAATAGCAAACTGGAATTGTTCAAATGAAATTTGTCTCATTTGAAATTGGGGATATAAACTTAAGATAAAATCTATAAAGAATCGTTTTAACTCGTCCTTTGAATAAATTGTTAAGTGCGGAAAGGTGTTGTTCCTTATCCATTTAAAGGTTACTCCCTCCTTGATTTTTTTCGGTACTAATGAATTCAACTTATCATAGAATTTTTCTTGAGAAAAAGTTTCTAATACCGAAAGAGTTCCTTCACTTGATTTAAAAATAGGTCCCTGAACGGTTAATACTTCATTTTTTGCATTTTTAAATAAATGTATATAAAATTTTAATCCCAATTTCAATCCTGGGATTATGATAAATTTATCTGTGAAATTATATTTTATTGGGAATTTCCTTTCTGACTGCTTAATTGCTTTTTCTAAATCCATATTAATTTTATAATCTATTATTGCATCTCTTATATCTAAACTATTTTCCCAAATCCGATCAAATTCAAACTTTATCTGTCTTGCTGTTAAATTATTATTTATAACTAATCCATTCACGTTCTCAGTTAATTCATATATTCCAATAGCTTGAAATATAATATTTTCATCAATAACAAATCTAAATTCTCTTTTTTCCTTTTCAATAGGAACTTTAATTTCAAATTTATTTTGATAAATTTCTGTTATGAATTGTAAGAAGATATTATCGAATTTATGGACAAGCCAATCATCAATATATATAAGAATTCTTAGGTTAAATTCAACTTTTTTTCTCAAAATTTCTAACAAACTATAAAAAATTTCTTCCAAAAATCGCTTAATAGGGTCTATTCTTTCAAAATTACATCGAAAATCAATGAGAATCTCTTTATCTGCATTTTTAATTAATTCTATTATTGTTTCTTTAATCTCATTTATATTAGCTTTTATTTCAAAATCTTTTAATTTTTCTGGGATTTTCTTTTGTGTCTGTTGAAAATATTCAATAATTTCATTCATTCTTTTTTCTCTCTCACTCCAAAGATCCTCTTGAAATTGTTGTTCAATTTTTATAATTGATCTTATGCTTTTTGGATAATAAAAATTCACTCTACCGATCTTCTGTCTAATAATTAATCCTCTTTTTTCCAATAAATGCAAATTATATCTTATAGTTGGTTCTTTATTTTTACTTTTAGACTTTTGGCTAATATCCTTAAGACTCATGACATTTGGAGAAGTTTTATCATTGAAATTTAAGAATAAAATGTTTAAAATTTCAACCATTTCGTTTGTTAGTCTTAATTGAGCACTTGAAATTTTTAAAATATCAAATTGACCTTTCTTATCCTTTATTTTTTCTAAAAATGTATCAAAAAGTTGTTTTTTCTTCAAATGCGTGTTTTTTTCTTCTTGTAAAAGCTCTTTAAATCTAATTTCGTTAAATTGATACATAATTGGGCGACGATCTTTTAATACAAATAAAAATTTCTTATCTATTAAATCTTGTAATACTTCGCGATAAAAAGATTTTTTAGATTTGATTAAATTTTTAATTTTTTTAAAGCTTAAATCTTTCTTAGCTCTATTCTGAATAAAGAATTTGAGTAATTTTGCTTGATTTTTTGTTAGCCCCCAAACTTGTAAATTTTCTAATGTAATCATTTAAATCAAAATTAAAGATAAAAATTAATAATTACTTTCTACTATTTTCATCAAAATTTTTAAATTTTCCTTATCCCTACTTAATTTAACTAATAAAATATTATATTAACATAATTTGAGGGTCTGAGGGGGACCACTTATATTAATTAGCTATTAAAAAAATAGTTATATTATAATGGTGGAAATAATTTCCGAATTTCCTCTAACGAATATTCATGTTCTAATTTGAATTTATTAATTGATTCATTAGCTAAATCTTTCTTTTTTTTCGATCCATAAATTTGAAATATCTGTCGTAAATCTATTGTATTATTCCAAGTATTCTCAAATTGGGATTTATAATAGTGTATAAGATTATAATCGTTTATAACAAGCATTTGGAAATTATTAGAAGCTAAATCACCGATAACCAATGTGACATAATTGTCATAAATACCATAAATTGTGTTCAGTTCTAATCCAGCAGGAAGAAAATGAACTTGGTATCTAGGATGCAAGTCTAGGCTCTGCTTCAAAATTTTATTTGAAATCGCATTTAGATAGTTAGGAAGATAAGAAAGAATGACACGTGCTTTCATCTTCTTATTTTCTACAGTGTTTATTACCTCTTGTCCATATGATAAAACTAGATCAGCAAAAGTTTTTGCATATTCAGAATTTTCGATATTATTAATAAAATGTTCTGAAAATGATTGAAAAATATTTACTTGATTTTTATTAATCTTTAATAGATGGGTAACTAAATATGTCGTATATTTTCCATCAAATACTTTCATTTCCCCTCTTTCGGGTAGGGAAATTGTTAATTCTAAATCATTTAAAGTATGTTTAAATAAATCCTGTAAAGATTTTGATTGATCTGAAAGCCAACTAAGTCTAAAGTCTAAAGAATTAGACCAAGCATTCTGGAATATAAATAGAAACTGTTCAACGATATGTCGATCAGTAAAAAAAGTAAATTTGATTCTACCAGATTCTAAATATTCGGGAATTAACAAGAGTTGTTTATCAATTATGATGAATTGATATTGTGGCATTTCTATTTGCCGCATTTGAAGGTATGGTGTTAAATTATATACTTGTTGGAGTTCATTTTTTATTGTTTCTAAATCTTGTATAATATTAACATTAGCATCTGAGGAATTTCTTAATAATTTTACTTTTATACCATTTCTACATTTTTCAATTAAAATTTTGAATAAATTTTTATAAAATAATCTTTGATAAGAAATATCACTATCATTATGAATACCAACTTTTTTAACTGATAATAAATCACCAAGGATAAGGACCTCTGACTCTGCAGCTTTCAATAGATTTAAATTTACACTTAGAACATCTCTAAAACCAGTGATTATGACAGGATTTTTTCCGAATTTATATACTGGCGGATTTCTTGTCATTGATTCAATAATTATGTTTTCTAGCTCATTACTAATCGATTCTCCCATTAATATATCTCTAATATCTATAGCACTATCCCAAACTCGCTCAAACTGCCGTTTCGCATTTTTAACACTTAATTCATTTTTATTTAATAAGATTTTATCAAATTGTGCCAGATCCTGCTTCACCATAAAATCTATTAAAGTAGAATTATCTATAATAATTTTAGCAGTCTTATAGTCACTCTCTGACGGTATTTTCAATTCTAATTTCCCTTGAGATATTAATTGAATTAATTGAGTGTAAAGAGATTCTAATTTTTGCAATACCCAGCTATCATAATACATAAGTAGTCTTACTTTTAGATTTGATTTCTCTCTCAGATTTAATATCTCTATAAAACTATTGTAAAATTCTTTAGCAATATTTAATTTTGCAACGTTTCTTTCCGCTTTTAACCTAAAATCTAGCAAAATTTCTCCTTTTGCATTAATTAATTGGGTCTTTACCCATTTAACTACATCCATACGAAAATCAATTAACTGATATATATTATTAAGTGCTCTTTGAGGCTTTAAATCTTCCGAAATTTGATTATTATTAATATAATTGAGTGCATCCTGTAAGCGTGACTTTTTATTTTCCCAAATTGTTTGAAGGGATTTTTTTTCATTTTTTAAAATTGTAAGTAAATTTTTTGAAATATAAGTTTTCGAACGTCCATCCTTTCTCGAAGAAATAAATCCCTGTTTCTCTAAAGAATTTAAGTAATATCTGATGTTATGAGCTTTTAATTTACCATTATATGGACTAATCATCTCTTTAATCTGTCTAATAGACCTGGCTATTGGAACGATTTTGCCATTTTCTTTAGAAAATAAGGTATTTAAAATATAGATTTTGTCCATACTTAATTTTAATTCAGGTATTGTTGTTTGTAATAATTCAAATACATGATTTAAATCAAAATCTTCGTTAATCTTATCTTGTTCTAATTCTTTTATTAGCTCTTCAATTTTTTTTTGTGAATTTGTATAATTATCCTCTTGTGCCTTTAATATATTCTCAAGTCTTGATTCATCATATTGATAAACACAAGGTTTTGTTTCTTTAGTAATGATTAAAAATTCTTGTTTAATTAAATCATCCAAAAGCTCCCAGTAAAATGATTCTTGTAGATTGAATTCATCTTCAATTAGTTTGTATGTTAATGCAGATCTATGTTTTGAATTAATAATAAAGTTTAGAAGCTTTGCCTGATTTTCACTTAAACCAAATTCTTTTAATTTTTCAATCTCTATCATTAAAATTACCTTTTACAACCTTTTATTATTATTAAATATCTAAACAGCATCAATTGATTTTTTAATTGGAAAAAATTGTCGAATTTCTTCCGAAGTATATTTTTTTTCCAATTTAATCCTTTTATAAGATTTTGAAATTAGTTCTTTCTTTCTATTTGAGCCATATTCATAATAAACCTGCCTAACATCAATTGAATTATTCCAGGCGTTAATAAATTGATTTAAATAATTTCCTCTAAAATTCACATCATTAATGAGAAGTAATTGGAACAGACTTGAGCTATTCTCGCCAAGAATCAGTATAGTATAATGGTCATAAATAGTATATATGATGTTAGATTGATAAGGGGGTAGTGAAAAACGAAGTTGATAAACAGGATAGAGATCTAAAGCTCTTTTAATATCATTATATGTTATAGCACTTAAAAAAGTCGGTTGAAATGATGCGATAACTCGCGATTGAATCTTTTTATTCTTAATAGCTTCCATCACATCTCTGCTAAATGATAACACCATGTGTGCAAAAGCTTCTTTTCCTTTAGATTGTTTTATAAAGTCTTTTGAAGCTGCAAGAAACATATAAAATTCTTGATGTGTATTATCCAATAGACATTTCAAAATATGTCTTAGATATTTTGCATCATAAATTCGCATCTCGCCTCGTTCTGGTAAAGTCATTTGGAATTCAAGCTGGTCAAATGAACTTAAAATCTCTTTTTTAAAAGTTGGATCCCCGGCTGACAACCAAATCAATCTAATATCTAATGCTTTGTCCCAAGCATCTTGAAATGTCTTTTCATATTTCTTTACTAATAAATTTTCTGATATTATAATTATTTTTAATTGATTTGATTCTAAGAACTCATGAATTATTAGAGTTTTATTATCAATAATTATAAAATTAGAATGCGCTAAATCAATCTGTCTGAATTGAAACATAGGAAATAAAGATATCAAAGTTTTTAATTGAAGTTTTGTTTGGGATTCGTCCTTAATCTGACTTATTACTGGTTTTGAGGAGTTTCTTAAAATTTTTACAGTAATATTATCTTTGACCTTATTCGTGAATACTTCAAAATAGCTACTATACAACTCTCTTTGATGAACTGTTTCAAAAGCCTCATGCCTGCCATCTCTAGAAATAAAAAAAGGATTTGCAACTATTAAAATTTCTTTCTTGGCTTTTCTAAGTAAATTCAGAACTATCTCAATTACATCCCTTTTTCCTTGCATTACTATGGGTCTAGTTCCAATATTATAAATAGGGGGATTCTTTATCAAAGATTGTTTTGCTGTTTTTTCCAATTCTTTATCAATGTCATATTGCATTATTGTATTCCTAAAATCGGTACTTTGTCCAAATTTTTTATTAAATTGAGTTTTAATTTCTGAGATACTCACTGGATTTCTTATTATTAAGGCATTATAAGATGAAATGGTCTTTCGATCTGTCATAATTTGGAATGATAGAGAATCATCAATTATTATTGCTCTATTTAATATGGTATTTTCAGTTTGAACTCTAAATTCTAATTTCCCTTGAGACATTAATTTAATTAAATCAATGAAAATCTTATCCAATTTATTAACTAACCAGGAATTGATTCCTAAAAGTAATTTAACCTTTAAATCCTTTTTATTTAATACATCAATTAAATCACTGAAAAAATTTCTAAAATAATCTTCTACAACCTGAAGTCTTTCAATATCCCCCCTAAAATCTAATATAATTTCATGATTTGCAAGTCTCAAATAATCTTTAAAAATTTCTACTATATTTTTTCCAAGATGTATAATTTCATAATCACTTTTATTTTCATGCACGATTGGATAATTATTTAATGATTCTTCGATCTCCTGTGCTAATTGTTCCTTTAATTTTTTATTACGGGTTAATCGAATCCGAAAATCTTCCGCTATTTTCCAACTTTTATAAAATTCAGTCTCGTATAAATTTACTGTTTGTTCATCTTGGATTAGCATAAAATCTAGACTGTTTTGAAAGGCGTGAATTGTATATTTAGAATCAATTATAATTGTGAATGTATTTAATAACCTTGAAGTGGTCTTAACTTCAATATGTGGTATTTTTTTTAAAACTTGTCTAATTATTTCCGGATCTAAATCTTCTATCTTTCCTGCAATTAGAACTTTTATTTGGACTTCAGACCTATCTAAATAGCTTAAAATTTTTTCAATAATAATTTGAACTCTTTTATTTATCGAATCTGTTTTTCCTTTATAAAAGGGATGAATTATTAGAATCTCTTTATTAGCAAATTCTATATAATTCTGTAATTTTGAGACTCCACTGAATTTTTGAACTTCTTCCTTATCAATCGAAGGTTTTGTATGAAAATATTGTATGACTTCTTGCATAAACCTCTTTTTGTCCAGCCATTTTTTCTTTTGAAAATCTTTCTCAATTTTAAATAATGTCACTAAATCATTTGGTTCATAACTATTTCTCCGACCTATCTTTTTTAATTTAATAAAATCTCTATTCACTAATAATTTCAAATTATAACGAACATTATTTTCGCCAATTTTGTCAGTAATCTCTTTAATAGTCATCGAAATTGGAACAATTTTCCCATTTTTCTGAGAAAATAATGTATAAATAATTGAAATACTTTCATCATTCAAACCTAATAGACTTTCTGAATCCTTAAGGATTCCTTTAACTTGTTTTACGTTTGATTTTTGATCTAGAAGAATTTTTATTTCTTTAATTTTTTTATCGAATTCCTTTTGTTCATTTAGATATGAATCCTGTCCCTCTTGGATAATTTCCGCCATTCTGGAATCATTATAGCGATAGACGAATGGTTTTGTCGTCGTTTTAGTTTTAGACGAATGGTTTTGTCCTTTTAATGACGGTTTTGTCTTATTAATAACTTGTAAAAAACCGGCTTTCGTTAAATCACTAACTAATTCCCGATAAAATGATTTATTGGATTTAAAATTTTTCTTAATTTCCTTAAAAGTAAGGTTATTACCCATAATATTTTCTTTTCGATATGATTCAATGAAAAATTTTAGCAAATTTGCTTGATTTGTAGTCAGTCCAAATACTTTTAATTTTGAAATATCTTCCATTGAGAAAAACCTTTATTAATTATTATTCTTATAAAAGTTTATTCGTCTACTTTTACACTTAAATAAGAATTAATAATCTTTATAATTATTAAAAAGTTTCTTCTATAGTATTGACAACTTTTATATTTTAGATCTGATAAAATTAAACTACGAGTTTCATGATTATTGATTGAGATACTCCGTGCCTACAAATAATGAAGAAGTGGAGGGCAGGGAGGGACCAATCCTATAATTTTTTTTTATAAATATTCTGCATTTTTTTTAATTTATTTCATTTTTTATTTATGTAATTAATTAAAAGAATTATTAAATTCATTTTACGATTAATTATTATAGTAAACCTCATTTTATCTGGATTAGTTAAATTATAAGATTTAAATTTCAAATTAACAATATTTCTTGTAATATTTGTTAATTCAAGGCATATACAATGGTTAAATTATCAAATAACAAGTTAATAAAATATGGCAATAGACATATTGAATTAAGAAAATACCCTGGAGCAATTAGACTTTTTTATAGGGTTTTAAAGAATAATCCAAGAGATAAAATTAAAATCCAAGCTTATCTTGGACTTGGAGATGCTCTCAGAGCGGAGTATGAAATAGAATTAGCTGAGGAAATATTTAAGAAAGCGTTAAATCTAGCAGAGATTATCGAAGATACTAAAATGATTAAATTTATTGAGGATAAGATCGAAAATATTTATGTTTTTAAAAAAGAACAGGAGTTAAATCCAATACAAATAGGATTTTTTATGAGAGCAATAATGAAATTATTATCCTTTCTAGGGAAAACAGATTGGTTTTAATGTGATATATAAAATTTCATATTTACACTAGGCAATCTCTAAAATAAAATGGAAGAAATATATTGACCTTTAATAAAATATTAATGCTAAAGCCACAAGGAGCTGCAGGCCTAGGTATTATAGTAGGTGCTTTAATACCCCATGCATGTGAGTATCTTGCTGGTGCCATTGAAGATATGGTTGAAAGAGTCGAAATATTAGACAGGGATTTTCATCATTTTTCAAATAAATATTATCTTGGCTTTCTTAAGAAATTAAAACCGGATTGTATTGGAATTTCAATGGAAGCAACGGAGCATAATGATGGAATTCGGCTTGCCAAACTTTCTAAACAGTTCAATCCCGAAGTTAAAATTGTTGTCGGGGGATTTCAACCAACTGCATTACCTGAATTGTTTTTAAATGAAAATTGTATTGATATTGTTGTAAGAGGGGAGGGAGAAGAAACTTTTCAAGAAATTATAAAGAAAGAGAATGCTAAAAATATATTGGGAAGTTCATATAAAGAGAATGGTGCAATAATCCATAATGAAGATAGACCCCTTATCGAAAACCTCGATAAGCTACCATTTCCTGCACGTCACCTACGAAGATATGAGTATCATTTTTCATGGGCATTAGATAAAGAGGCGGATCAAGTATCTTGGGGTAGGGGATGCTATGGTAAATGTACTTTCTGTAATGAACCAAGAATGAGTAGAAGTACAATTCGACACCGATCTCCTAAAAATGTTATTGATGAACTATATAGCATTGTAGAACTTCATAAAAAACCCACTCATATAATGATAGCTGATCCTAATGTAATGGGGAGAAAAGAATCTGATATAAAATGGATCGAAGAAATTGTGGATCAAATCATTGAACTTCAAAAAGAAAAAAGAATAAACCTTACATTTAATGCAATGGTTAGATGTGATGTGGTCGCAAGTCATCCTAATACAATGAAAAAAATGATACAGGCTAAAATATCTCGTTTTTGTATGGGAATAGAATCCGATAATCCTGAGGATTTCAAAAAAACGCATAAAGGGACTCTAAGTGGGGATATTCAAAGAAAAGCAATACAAACAATTCGTAAATATGGAGGGGTAGCAGGTGGGACTTTTGTTATTGGACTTCCTTGGCATAAAAAGGAAGAAATGATCGCATTTCCAAGATATGCTAAATCGATTGCCCTAATGTACTCCGCCTACGGAATAGCCACTCCTTTTCCGGGTAGTGATTTTTATGACGAATTGAAAAGTAAGAACTTAATATACGAGAAAAACTGGAGCTTTTTCGATGAAATGCATGGAACTTTCAATATAGATGGTATAAAAAAAGGCGAAATGGAGATAATTAACGCTATATGTCTCGGGAGATTCTATACACCTGATACTTTATTGGATCAATTAAAAATTGAAAGGATTCGAATTAATAAAAAGAAAATCCATATATTAGATTTCATTTCATCACGAATAAATGGTATGTTTTTTATGTCTCATGGTGGTTTAGGCTTGAGGGGGAGAGAATTTAAGAGGGATGCCAAATATTTCTTTGAAGGTCAAGCATTAGACGGAAAAATAATCAGGAATAGAACGAGTAAATCAATAAGAAAAGGAGGAGTGAAAGCGAGTGATATTCTTGAAATGAAAAATTTTTTAAGATTTATGGGTAATCAAAAAATCCAAATAACTCTTAATAATTACGGCAGACCGCTTACGAGTTATATATTAAAATCTAATAACTATGAATTAGAATATATCGAAGTAGTGCCAGGTATGTTAAGAGATAATATTACAAGTCAATTTAATGTTGACTTAAACGATTTGGAAATAAATCATCCATGGCAAATTCCTGGATTTTTTTATCGAGGACTCATTAAACCTTATTATAATTTTCACCAAAGTCCAATTGAAACTATAAAGAGATTTTTTTATCAAACTCGAATGTTTTTAGCTACTGCGTATTTAGGTATTGAGCTAGTATTAAGGAAATTTTATAATTTTTTAAAGCAAATTTTTCCAAGAAAGAAATGAGGAAAATAAATACGAATTGGGTGAAAAATTAGGGCATTTAGAGAGCGGAGATAGATCTACATATTATAATTTATTCCATGGCATTTCAAGGACCCTAAATTTTAGACAATTACTGAAAGGTGATAAATCTATCTCTTCTAGCATGTTCATTTCAATTTAAGTAATTGGATTAAAAAGATGATAATTTTTAATTTACGAGAATAAATTTTAGAAATATTGATATATTTGTTTTAAAATATTTAATCTAGATAAGATTTATTTCTTATTTTTTTATTATGTATCTTGGGTATGAGAAATTGTTTGAGGAATTCGAGAAAAGAAAATACCATATTAACCGACCACCTCCCACTGATATGTCTGACTTTATTTTAATAGAAAAGAAAGAAGTGGATGACTTTAGATGTGGGGAGTGCGATGGGATAATGTATTTATCTATATACTATTGTTCTTCTCCCAGTAGATATATTAAGCATTTTAAATGTTCAAAATGCGATTTAGAAACTTGGAGATAAACTTTTTAATCAAACTTACATTTGATTTTTGATAGAAATTGTTATATTTGATTATAAACACAAAACTCTAAAATTTTATATTATCAATTATCTAATTTAATTAGAAATATTTTAATAAAAAGAAGTTATTAGAGATTAAAGAATTTATACTACTTTTTTTTATTAAACAAAGATGTAGTTATAAAAAAATATTATCATTCTAGATTTAAAATTATCGAGGTAGAAGAATGAAATTAGTCGAATTAGCGAAGAAAGCAATAAGCCTACTTCAAGAAGCTGGTGATAAAGGTTTCAACAACATTGACCTAGCTCAAAAACTTCATATGCCTAGAAGAAGAGTATATGATATTATTGCTATTCTAAGGGCTGCAGGATTAGTTGAAGCCAAAAGAGAAAAGGGTGGCACAAGAATAAAATGGAGCGGTATACCTGTTGTTAGTGAGGTTAAGCCAGACTCAAGTGTAAGCCCCGATCTAATGGATAAATTAAATAAAGTTACTCAAGAAAAGAACGAATTAGAGTCGCAATTAGATGAATTGAAAGATAAAGTATCGAAATTAAAAGAAGAACAAGAAACCTCTACCATGGAAGTTAGTACTAGCAAGACGAAATTCGAGGTTCAAAAAATCAGCATAAAAACATTAAAATCCGCAAAAATTACTAAAGTTCAGACATCACCTATTGAAATCGTTCTAGAAGCAGATAAAAAGGGATTTGTTATAGAACCTGGATAGACTTATTTAATTGTATACTTGAGATTTTTTCTATTCACGATCAATAATAATTGTAGTTCCAGCTTTCGCTTTTGATTTTAATAGGTCTAGATTTTCAGTAATTTTACCTATTACATTTACTTCTGAGTAGGGCTCAATCTTTTCTAAAAAGATGCAAATGCCATCTCCCAATGGCCAATAAGCGATTTCGCCTTCCTCAATGTCCATGGTCGGTTTTTCCCGCCCCCTCTTAATGCCTATACCTTGAATATATATTTCTTTTTCTTTGTATATGCTCATTCTGTCTTGAATAGGTAAGATATCCCAAATGGCTTCAGCAGTTAAAGGATTTTTTACTCTTTGAAAAATTCCCTTGACTGTTTCAGATTCTCCTGGAATCTTAATTATTATTTTATAAACTACACTCAACTTAATCAACTTCCATAAATTTATCCTTTTAGGAATCGATATTGGACCAAACGATCCATAACTTCAACAATTTTTCGTTCAATTTTATTCTTTTCAATTTCATAGTCATCTTCAGAAATCTCATTTCTAGATTTTATATTTTCTAATTTTTCCATTTCGTTTATTAATTTCTGTTTCTCCTTCTCCATTCTTTTGATTTCGCCTTCTATTGATACCATGAGATTTCTTCCAATTTCAATATATTATATGATATCATAACTATCTATTTTAATTTAAAATTATGAATTATCAAAATATTTAAACTTTCGCGCACGAATGTAATATAACCAAAAAAAATTTAAAATCTTTGATTTCGGAGTTGAAAATTTGGAAAAAGAGGACGAAAAAGTCCTAATACAGTTTATTTATAAAGACAATACCAAGAAATCTCTATTAATTCCACCTGATCATGCAAAAGAACTCGAGATTCTAGCAATTACTGGAGTACCAAGAAGAATCATAAAGGCAATTTTACGAATCGGAAAAATATTTTTAGATCGCAAAGGTGAAGTAAATAAAAATGATGTCCTTTCACCCTCGAGGAGTGGAGATCTTTACAATGCCTTAAATTATCTAATTAAAGAGAAAATAATCGAAAAAAATAAAGATAGAAAGACTTTAAAAGTTATTGATTTAGATAAACTCAATTCTTTACTATCTGAATTAAAAGATTTAGTACGAGAAAAATGATCATTCTCATTTTATAATTTTTAGAATAAAATACTGGTTTTTAATTCATATAATTAGAAATTAAAATATACAAACGGATTCTTTGGATATTATCCACATATTCTCTACCAAAATAAAGTCTTGATAATCAACTAAAATTAAATTACATATGAGGAAGCAAAAATGGATGAATATTATCATGACTTAAAAAAAGCAATAGCTGCATTGGAAAAATACATGGCATCGTTGGAGAAAGATGAATATAATTATTTGTATTCTTCTTTAGAACGTATATCTGATATACAAAAAAATTTTCGCTTTTAAATCATTTTTTTAGTTTTATTAAAGCCAGATTTGGTATAATTATTCCGAATTCTATTGAATTTATTTAAAAAATAAAGAAAAGTTAGAAATAGTGCTATTTTTGTTTTATACAATTACCCAATCTGCAAATAATGTTCCGCAATTAGGGCATTTATTTGATTTCCAAAATGATTTACAGCTATTACATAGGGGAAATCCTGCTTTACATTTCTTACAAACTGCTGTCGCATGAACGAAACTGGAACCACATTTTGCGCATTTTCCGCTAATTTTCATCTACTCCGTATATTCGATTTATTTTTTTTTAAGATATTAATATAATCTAACGGTTTAAGAAAAATGTATTTTATTATATTTAAATTAAATTATTAAAGTAGGAAATATTGAATGATTAGTCATAAAATAAGTTCATATATTTTATAGTGAATGTGATGAATTGCCTGAAGATCTGAATAAAGAAAAAGAACGTTTAATTAAAGCTAAAGAGAGTTTTATAAAAAAAATATTAGAAAATAAGACTGAAGCTCTATTAGCAAAAAAATATTACTCCGAAATTGAAGAATTAATTAAAACAAAGAAATGCATCTCCATTGATGAGGTCTCAAAAAGGTTAAATCTGAATAACACTGATGTAAGGACTATTTTTGAAGAACTCATATTATATAATGTTGTTTCTGGGAAAATAGAAAAAGATCAATTGATTTTAGATTAATTACTTGAGGAATTGAGTTGTCTAATCAGAAAAAAAAGGTAAAGAGTAAAATCGCTATAAAAACCCATCTTTTACCAGTTGAGGAACGAAAAACTAATTTTAAAGAAGTAAATTTAGGATATTTTGATGAAAAAGAAGTTATTAAGGAATGTGAACGATGTTTTCAATGTTACAAAAAACAAGATCCAAATGTTAAACCTCCTCCATGTATGGAACAATGTCCAACCCATTGTAATTCTCGAGAAATCATTCAAAATATATTAGATGGTAATGTTGATGAAGCACTTAAAATCATTTATGAACACTATGCATTTCCAAAATCGGTTGAAAGAATTTGTCCTGGATTCTGTCAAACAAAATGTACAGCAGGTAAAAAAGGGGATCCAATCCAAATTCCCCATTTGAAACGATATTTTGTTGATCATTATGGCTTACCTAATGATTATTTTAAATGTGAACCTGATACTGGAAAAAAAGTGGCAATTATAGGTTCTGGTCCCTTAGGTTTAACTGCTGCTTATTTTTTGCGTAAATTTGGTCATGGGGTTTCTGTTTTTGAAAAATTGGATGTAATAGGCGGAATGTTAGCAGTAGGAATCCCCGAATTTAGATTACCCAAGGCTATTTTAAATGAAGAAATTGAAAATTTAAAAAAACTGGGAATTAAATTCGTCACAAATAAAAATTATAGTAAGGAATTTAATTATAAAACAATCTTCGAGTCTGGATTTGATGCGATTTTATTAGGAATTGGAACACATAAATCTAAATGGATGAAAATTCCTGGAGAAGAAAGTAAAGGAGTATTACATGCTATTGACTTTCTAAGAGATTTCAACCTTGAAAATGAAATACCAGATGTATCCGGTAAAAAGATTATAGTTGTGGGTGGAGGAAGTTCTGCAACGGATGCCGCAAGAGTTGCTAAAAGGCTTGGGGCAGATGTTAATATAGTATATCGAAGACAGAAGGAGCAGATGCCGGCTGGAGAGCAAGAAATAAGCGAGACTGAAGAAGAAGGTATTCCTATCTTATTCTTAACAAATCCGTCAGAATTTATTTGTTGTGATGATGAAGTTGAGAGTATCAATTGCATAAAAATGGAATTAGGTGAATTAGACAAAAGTGGACGTCCTCGACCAATTCCAATCGAAGGCTCCGAATTCAATATAGATGCAGATATAATTATCGAGGCTATTAGTCAAGAACCAGACCTAACTGGATTTGATGATAAGAAGTTTGAAATTAGTCGATGGAATACTTTTGAAGTCGATGAACATTATTCAACAACAATTCCGGGAGTTTTTGCAGGTGGAGACTGTGTAACGGGCCCAAAAACTGTAGTTGAAGCCGTTGCACAAGGAAAGGAAATTGCAAATGAAATTCATAAATATTTAGGATTCGAAATTAGTTGATTAAATTAATCAATTTACGTTTAATTATTCCAAAATAAATTAACATGGCTCCAACAAGCAAAATTCAATAAAAAATGCAGCCATTATCATTAAAATAATTCGTCTCGTTGTTACTCCATCCATTTCAAAAACCAACTTGAATAGAATATTTAATGAAATTGTCTCATGACTATACTATAAATTTTTAATTAATTTTCAAAATGTATTAGTAACTAAGGTCCTTTAGTTAGAATAAAAAAAGTAGTGATTTAAATTGATTATAAACGTAGATATTGAGAAATGTAACGGTTGTAAACTTTGTGAAATAGTTTGCAGCCTTAAACATGAAGGTGTGCCGTATCCAGCACGATCTAGAATAGAGATTATAGAAGCTAAGGATTTCGTATGGGTTCCAGTCTTTTGTTTTCAATGTGAGGATGCTAGCTGTATGAAAGTATGCCCCGTAAATGCTCTAACCCGAGATAGTAAAGAGGATCTTATAATTATGGATAAAGAAACTTGTATCAATTGTAAAGCTTGTGCTTTTGCATGTCCTTTTGGTTCAATCGGAATTGATTCCGAAGGAAAGACTTTTAAATGCGATTTATGCGATAATGACCCATTATGTGTTAAAATTTGTCCGGTGCAAGCATTGACATATGTTCATCCTGAAACAGTTACTTATCAGAAAAAACTTGCAATAGCTGAGAAATTACTAACTCCTTAAAAGGAAGAAATTTTGTGGAATACAAACTTCTCGTTTTTGACCCTGAAAAATGTATTGGCTGTGGAAATTGTTTAACTGTATGTCCAACCAATGCTCTAATTTATGAACCTACATCTTATGGTCATGGTTCTACTTTAAAAAATACTTTAAAAGTGGTTAATGGTAAGGTAAGTGGCGAAAATATCTGTCATCAATGTATAGGGAATGATAAACTGGGAAATGCACCTTGTATTGCAGCATGTCCAGAGAAAATTCTGAAAAAAAGTGATGAAGGTATTACACTTTTAGGTTATGATTTAACCGAAGAAGACATCGAAAAATATCAAAAGATTCTAGAAATTTGTAAAAAATGTAAAGATACTCCATGCATTGAAGCTTGTCCTTATAACCACATAACTATTGTACCAATTTTTATTAAATCGGAGAAATTTGCTGTACCTGTAAAGTGTGATCAATGTAAGGGAGATCCAGAATGTGTGAAAGTTTGTCCCACAAATGCTTTAAGATATATAAGTATAAAAGAGAAGTTTTTTGATAAATTAAAGCTGGCAGAAGAACTTGCTAAAAGTACGGGTCTGCCAGTCAAACTATTAAAAGTTTTTAAGTAAAATATAGACTTATGATAGGAGATATGTATTATGAATGGGTATTTAGGAAAAATACTTCGAATAGACCTAACAAATCAAAAAATAAAAGAAGAAAAAATTAATCCTAAAGATGCAGAGATGTTCATGGGAGGTCAAGGTCTTGCTAGTAAAATCCTTTACGATGAACTGCCAGCAGATGTTAAAGGGCTAGATCCTGAAAATAAATTGGTGTTTATGACAGGACCATTAACTGGTATTGTATCATCAAAATTTGAAGCAGTAACAAAAAGTCCTTTATCAAAATTTCTTGGTGATGCAAATTCAGGTGGCTTTTGGGGACCTGAATTGAGATTTGCTGGATATGATGGGCTGATTCTTGAAGGAGCCGTTCCAGAACCTAAAAAGAAAAATTCAGTATACATTACTATATTTGATAATGATGTCGAAATAAGAAATGCAAAACAAGCCAAGATCTGGGGAAAATCCATAGAAAAAACTGTTACACAAATAAAAAAGATTCATAATGATCCGAAAATTAAAATAGCAGCAATTGGACCAGCTGGAGAAAATTTAGTAAGATATGCTAATATAATGACAGATTATCGTGCATTAGGTCGTTGTGGTATGGGTGCTGTCATGGGTTCTAAAGGTGTTAAAGCGATTGCAATTCGTGGTATAAATAAAAATGCAATCCCTGTAGCAGATCCAGATAAAGTAATTAATATAATTACTACCCTAAATGAAAATGTGATGGCAGATGTATCCACAATGGGCTTTTCAATGGCAGGAACTCCTGTAAATGTCATAGTTTCTCACTCAATGGGTGATTTACCTGTAAAATATTGGAGAAAAGGTGTTTTTAATATTAAAAAAATTGATGGACAAGCAATATTGGACATAAATATCAAAGCTCCAACTTGTTATGCTTGTCCGATACATTGCCACCGCTATATTAAACTTGATTCTATGAACTATGTCGGTAAAGGTCCAGAATATGAAACAATAGGTGCTTTTGGTTCATTACTAATGATTGATGAACTTGAACCAATTGTTGAGGCAAATAAACTATGTAATGATCTAGGTATGGATACCATTTCCTGCGGAAGTTCTATTGGCTTTGCAATGGAAGCGTTTGAAAGAGGAATAATTACTGAAGAAGAAATAGGCATGGATCTTACCTGGGGAAATGCCGAATCAATGATAAAATTGGTCAACATGATTGCAAAAAGAGACGGATTTGGAGATGTTTTAGCTGAGGGTGTCATGAGGGCTGGTGAAAAAATTGGCAAAGGGGCGGCAGATTTTGCCCAACATGTCAAAGGAATGGAAACCCCTATGCATGATCCAAGGGCCCTGCAAGGTTTGGGTTTACATTATGCCACTGAACCTAGCGGAGCTCGCCATTCTAATGCACATAATTTAATAACTTATGAATTACCTAATATTGCCAGTCCACAATTAGGAATTAAGAAAATTATCAAACGTGATGTCGCAGAAGGTAAAGCCGAAATTGTCAAAAAAGTGCAAGACTATTCAGTTGTTGTTGCTTCTTATGTAGTATGCGGATTTGCAAGCGTAGGTAAAAGTATTATTACCCATCTAGATGCTTATAACGCAATTGTAGGCAAGGAATATACAATCGATGATATATTAACGATTGGTGAACGAATATCGAACATAAGAAGAGCATTAAATATTAAATTGGGCGCAACAGCTTCTGATGACACTTTACCAAAACGTTTAACTGCTGAACCTGTAGATGAAGGAGGATCAAAAGGTATAGTAAGTAAACTAGATGTAATGTTGCCAAAATATTATGAAATCCGCGATTGGGACCCCGAATCAGGAAAACCCAGTAAAGCTAAACTAGAATCATTAGGCTTAAAGAAAATCGCTAAAGATCTGTGGGGATAAACCATCGAATAAATAATTTTTTCTTTTATTTGTTTTTTTTTTATTATTCAGTAATCTGTTCGCGAACTTTAAATACCAAAAAAAAGCAGAAGAGTGACACTCCACCGTAGAATGATACCATAATTAAAATATTTATGAGAGGTGCGTTGGTAGCAATTCCATAAATAAAAGTACAACATAATGCCACAGTGAAACATAAAATATAAAGATAATATGGTTCCGCGTGATTTTCTTCTCTTTTCTTTTGCTTGGTATAAATTTCGGTGACTACAATTTCTTCTAATTCTCTTCCTTTGCTCTCAGGAGCTAATAGATAGGCAGTAAACATTACTGTACATAATGGAAAAATCATCAATAAGAACATAAACTGGTATGAGAGGCCTAAACCTCCCAACTTTTCTGCACCAAACATCATTAAGAAAGGAGCCAAGACGGTTGCCCCTCGTGAAATAGTGCCAGTCCAACCAGCCGCAGTGCTCCTGATATGAGTCGGTGTCATTTCAACACCTATAATCACACCTGCTGTTAATAATAAGGTTGCTCCTATACCACCTAATATTCCACCAATAATAACAAGAATTATTACAAATGGATTAAACAAATCACCACAAACAAAAACTGTAGGCCAAGAAAAAATTACAGTCCCAAGTAATGTTATACATCCAGAGCGATGAATAGTTGGTATGCGACCCCATCGGTCAGTAACGGAACCTGCTATGAAACAACCTATTCCACCCGCGAGTATTAACGGCATAGCTGCGATACCAATTAATTCTGAAGACATATTTAATTCCTTTGCAAAATAGAGTGCAAAAAATGTCAATTGAGCAAAGCTCATCAATGTCCCTAAAAAGCCAACAATGCATCCTAGAACCATTACACGTCTAAAATCTTTTTTCCAAGGCGTAAACCATCCGGTCTTAGGTTTCAACCCCCTGTTTTTTCGCCAATTCTCATACTTTTTCATAGCTTCAAATCGCTTGGTTTCTTTTAAAAAGAAAAATAATGGAATGATAAAGATATATCCAACACTAGTTAAGAAGAACATGCTCTGCCAAGTCGTTAAAATTGTTGATGAAATTTGAACTTGAATTCCAGTAGCTTGAATTATTCCACAAGCAACCCCTCCAATTGAGCCTATTGCTAGAAGCATTCCAATTAATCTACCTCTTATATCATTAGGTGATTCTTCCGCTATAATAAGTATAACAATATCTGCAGAAAGAAAATAATTTGCCAGAATTCGAAATATTAGAAATATTCTTAATCCATCAATTCCAAGTGGGGAAAATGAAATAAAAACTGAAAAGGTAATAAAGGCAAGTGAAGTCACAATAGTTAAAGGACGGCGACCATATTTATCAACTAAATATTTAAAAGAGACTGAAGCCATTACACCAATTCCTGCAATACTAAGGACAATTCCCATTGTGACAGGACTACCTGCAATGCCAAAATAAGTAAAAAAATCAGGATTTGTCAGTTTTAGTAAATCCAAATTAATGCCTCCACTAAAACCCGACATTGCTAGAGTAATTGCAATTGTGCACCACTCATCAAAAAAATTAACAATTCCAGTAAAAATGAGGACGAACCATAAATATCTATTCATTTTAGTCGGAAGACCCACTTCAGCTCTCCTTTTTTCCCTAATCTTACGGCGCTCTTCTTTTGGCAAATCTTTAAAAGCCTTAAGGCTTTCTTTTTTTTCTTTTTCCTTAATCAATATCAAAATCTCCTTGTTAAAAATATTTAATGTTAAACATTTTTTGTTCTCACTCTGTAATCATTTCACGAACACGAATCACCAATATAAAACAAATCATGGAAACTCCGCCATAAAATCCAATAATAATTAATATATTAAGAATAGGACTATCTGTGGTTAAACCATAGATTATTGTGCAGCCTAAAGCTATAGCAAAACTTAAAAGATAAAAGTAATACGGTTCTTTATGTTTCTTTTCGCGTAATTTCTTTTGTTTACCATAAATTTCAGTAACAATGATTTCTTCTAGCTCTCTCCCTTTTGACTCAGGGGCTAAAAGGTAGGCAGTAAACATTACTGTACACAATGGAAATATCATTAAAATAAACATGAACTGATATGTAAGCCCTAAACCTCCTAATTTTTCTGCACCAAACATCATAAGAAAGGGTGCTACGACAGTTGCTCCCCTTGAAATTGTACCTGTCCAACCTCCAGCAGTGCTTCTAATATGAGTAGGTGTTATTTCTATGCCTATAACTACACCCGCAGTTGTTAAAAGGGTTCCACCTAAAATCCCTAACATCCCACCAATAATAACTAGACTAATAATAAATGGATTTAGTAGATCTCCACAAACAAACACGGTGGGCCAAGAAAAAAGAACGAGTCCAATTAAGGTTATTATTCCCGATCTATGTATAGTTGGAATCCTACCCCAACGGTCAAGTATAGGTCCTGCAATAAAACAACCCGTTCCCGTTGCAAGTAAAAGAGGTATGGATGAAATTCCAATTAACTCTGAAGACATATTCAGGTCTTTTGCGAAGTAAAGTGCAAAAAATGTTATTTGAGCAAAGCCAATGAGCGTACCTAAAAATCCAATAATACACCCTAAAATCATTACGCGACGAAAATCTTTTTTCCAAGGTGTAAACCATCCAGTTTTGGGCTTTAAACCTTTCTTTTTTCTCCAATCTTCATATTTTTTCATTGCGTCAAACCGCTTCGTCTCTTTCAAAAAGAAAAATAATGGAATGATAAAAAAATATCCTATACTAGTTAAGAAAAATATACTTTGCCAAGTAGTTAGGATCATTCCATTGAAAAGTTCAACTCTTATTCCAGATGCTTGAATAATCCCACATGCAATCCCCCCAATTGCACCTATAGCAAGAACCGCACTTATGAGGTTTCCTCTTAAATCATTAGGAGCTTCCTCTGCCATTATAAGTACTACAATATCCGCAGAGAGAAAATAATTTGCACAAATTCGTAAAATTAGAAAAACTATTAAGCCATTAGATCTAGGGGGTGAAAATGATATTAAAACTGAGAATGAAATAAAGGCAATAGAAGTCCAGATGGTTAATGGCCGACGACCATATTTGTCAACTAAATATTTAAATGAAACTGAAGCCATAACACCAATGCCTGCAATACTAAGAACTATTCCCATTGTAATTGGATTACCCGCAATGTCGAAATATGTAAAAAAATCTGGATTCGTAAATTTATTCCAATTAAATTGAATCCCACCACCAAAACCTCCCATGGCTAATGTAATTGCAATTGAACACCAACCATCAAAAAAATTAACAATTCCAGCAAAAATGAGGACGAACCAGAGGTATTTGTTCATCTTAGTTGGAACCCCCATTTCTGCTCTCCGCTTCTCCCTTAATTTACGGCGTTCTTCTTTTGATAATTTTTTTGAAGATTTGATAGTTTTTATTTTTTCTTTTTCTTCTGTCAGAATCCAAATCTCCTTATTGAAAATTTTTAATAATAAAATTACTTTTCTAGGTATATTATAAAATTATAGCTTGGTGGTTTTAATCACATCAAAAATCAAATGTATAGGTTTTGACTTATATTCAACTCTAATTAATACTGATGACCATAATTGGGATGAAATGATAAAAGTTGTTTTTCCTATCATTCAAAATCTTGGGTATAAAGATACATTCGATAGTTTTTTAAAAATACAGAATGAAATATATTGGAAATGGAGAGATTATAGAGAAAAAAATTATGTTGAAGTAGACAATAGGATTTGGTGGAGAGAAACTCTCGAAGCATTAGATGTTAAGTTTAATGATGATGATATTTCCAAAATCATCATAGTAAGCCATAACAAATGGAGAACTCAGATAAAATTATACCCCAAAGTAAAAGAATTGCTATCAGATTTAAAAAAAAGTTATAAACTCGCCTTAATTTCCAATATTTCAACAGGAGACCTGTCCAGGGGGGATATGGAAATATTTGGGATATTGGATCTATTTGATATTGTAGTTATGTCTTCAGATTTAGAAATAAGAAAACCATCTCCTAAAATCTTTGAATATGTGTTAGAAAAATTAAATATTAAAAAAGATGAAATGATTTTTATTGGGGACACTTTGTATGATGATATACAAGGTGCTAAAAATGCAGGTTTACTTATGGCAATTCATATAAAAAGAAATAGGTCATATTACTTTCCTGATTATTATATTAAACCTGACAAGACAGTTAATAACTTGCAAGAAATTTATAAGATATTGGATTTAGTAAAATAAGTATGAAAAAAAACAGAATTATTTAAGAAATCTGTTGTTGTTAGAAGAATAAAGAAGTTTTTGGCTCTTACTTGATTGAAAATTTGGAATTGTAATACATGAAACGGATTTTGTTTGATAAGCTTAGCTTTAGTTTATACGTACCGGGAAACCTAAGTTATCTTCCCAATAATACGTTTTTTTATAAGTAAGAACTATTAGGATAAGTGTTATTATTGCCAATATAAGATGTGGAGAAATTAAAATTATATTTTTCTGATAACGATCTAACCTACACAAAGTCATAAAAATAGCACTAATAAAAGCTTGCTCGGGGGGAGGTGGAACATCAAATCCTAAATTTGCAAGAAAACCGAACCAATATAAAAATTCATTTGGAAGTTCATTTATTTTTATCAAAATTTGAATTAGCCCAAACATATTTAATGTACTAAAAAAAATGCTTGCACAAAGCCCTAATCCAAAACCAACCTTTTTTAGGCTATTATATTTTTGTATTCCATAAATTATAAAACAAATACTTGAGTTTATTAAGGCGATTATCCCAATAATATATGAAAATCCAATAAACTCTAATAAATTAAAAGTAAAACTATACCCACCATCATCTCCACTATGTCTAGTAGGAAATCTTATTATAAAATGTTCAGGTAACCATAATGAGGGTATAAAAATTATTATTAAAGAGATGATAAAAATTATTGATCCAAAGATTAATGCCAAATTAAAAGGAGCATCCGCTTCATTTTTTGAAGAAAATCTAGATTTATCTATTTTAATTAAATTAATTTTATGAGCGTGATGTATAACAACTATTAATGTAATTAGATTAAGTACGAAATGAACTAAAAGCCAAACTAAATCTATTATATATTCTTGAATTTTTTGTACATAAATTAGACCATAAATGTCGAGTATAATTAACAATAGACTTGAAACAAGGCTTAAAACAAATGCAACACTTTTTACTTTTTCATCCTCTTTCACACTTTTAACAAAGTAAAATATACTAGCAAATATTAAAAGTATTAATCCAAGAATAGTTAATATTCGAGGAATATCTTTAAGCTCAAAATGATGACGAGTATATGAAAAATAATCACCAGTATATGCAAATGACCACCAAAATTTCGGTATAATTAATTTAATCAAAAAAATAATAAAGATTAGTATTCCGATTTTTAAACAATTTTTATCTAGTACTTTAATATTCATTTTACTCATTTTATTACAATAATTAATAATCTTTTTCTGTATTATTATACTACAACAATACTATTTAAATATTGTTATGAGAAATAATTTAGTGTGAAAGAATAATTACCCAATCAATTTTTATCAGAAAATACTTAATGAAATGTGAAAGAGGTTTATATTAGATCTCTTTTTTAGAACTGTTAAAGATTAAAAACAAGTAAAACTGGATTAAATTTTATAAAGATGATTTTAATGGCTTTAATTGATGAATTACAGAAAATTGTCGGAGAAGATTGGGTAACTAATCGCCCGGAAGAATTAATAATTTATAGTAAAGATATGACAGAAAATGAACCTTGTAAACCAGATGTTGTGGTCATGCCAAAATCGGCAGAAGAAGTTCAAAAAATAGTCATATTAGCAAATGAGAAAAAAATTCCAATAACTCCATATGTTGCAGGAGCTAATGTTGGCGGACTTGCAATCCCTACAAAAGGTGGAATCCTTATTGATCTTAAACGTATGGATCAAATCCTCGAGGTTGATGAATCTAATATGTATGCAGTAATAGAACCTGGGGTCACTTTTGGCCTTCTTAAAAAATTATTGGATGATGAATATCCTCAACTTCGTTATTCTTATCCACTAGCACCACCATATACTTCAGTAGTTTGTAATGCACTTTTATCAGGATTAGGAAATCTCAGTGTTCGTTATGGTTCGATGTCTGATATGGTTTCAGGACTAGAAGTTGTGTTACCTACCGGAGAAGTTACAAAAATTGGTGTGTGTGCCGTTTCACCATATTGGATTGGAAAACATCCATTACCTGATTTAATGGGATTATTTATTAATTGGCAGGGAACTACAGGTATCGTTACAAAAATGGGGATTAATTTATGGCCAAAACCTCCAATAGTGAAAAATGCAGTAATTCTAACTATGGGTGGCCCAGAAGATATTTACACTAGTCTAATTTTCAAGCTCGTGCATCTTCAGGTTTGTGATGAAATAGCTGGAGGATTGTTTCATTACGAAATGAGCCGAGGTATGCTTCCTGTAGATGATATAAAGGGTATGATTACAGCGATTGTTAAAGTAGATGATATGGAAAACCGTTCCTTTTTTTTGACTCAACTAACGGTTAGTGCAAATGATGATAAAGAACTTAAACAAAAATTTAAATTAATTAACAAATTAGTTAACGAAACAAATAAAAATGAAGGTAGACAACTATTTTTATTTAAAACAGATGATCTTGCTGATATTGGGAAAAAAATAGATAATTTTATGGAGCTCCCCTCCCAAATTCCATCATTATATGATATCAGAGCAGGAGGAGGATTGACTTGGGTTGGTTCTTATGTTCCTTTAAATCGATGGCTTGAAGGGTGTCAACGTGGTCTTAAAGTGATGGAAAAATATGGATGGGTTCCCGGTGTCCTCCATCGTCCTATGAAAACAGGGCATTATAGCGTAATGAGGTTTTTTATTCCTTTAAACAAATCTGATCCAGAAGAATTAAAAAAAGCTAGAAAGATGTGTGAAGAGATTGTAGATATTGTATTAGATATCGGGGGTTTTCCTTATAAAGTTCCAACCTGGGCTGCAAAAAAAGCATTTGAAAAAACGGATCCAAATTTTGTTGGATTAATGAAGAAAATAAAGAATCTATTGGATCCAAATGGAATAATGAACCCTGGGAGACTAATATTTTAGGGGTGAGATTATGGATCTAAAAGATTTAAAAGACTGGCTTTATAGATGTCCAAAATGTAATTCTTGTAAATATTTATATAAGGATTATAATAAATCTTGTCCATCTGGAGAAAAATTCCGTTGGGAAACTTATTGGGGCTCTGGAAGGGTTTGGATGGCATATGCACTTAAAAATGGAGAGCTTGAATGGAGCGATTCGATAATAAAAGCTATATTTGCATGTCCTACTTGCGGAAATTGTGCTGAACAATGTGAGCAAGAAATAAAAGACCATTTAATCGACATTTTCGAAGCTTTAAGAGCAGAAGCTGTAAAATCTGGTTATGGTCCTATGCCTGAACAGAAAATGTATGCACAATTTGCTGCAGAAAAACATAATCCATATAATGAAAAACATGAAGAAAGAACCAGCTGGATGCCAAATCCAATTACGATGAAAGATAATGCTGAAATCCTATATTTTGTAGGTTGTACTTCTTCCTATCGGGAAAAAGAGATTGCAAATGCAACTCTTGAAATTTTAAAAAAATTGAATCTTGATTTTACAGTATCGAAAGATGAATGGTGTTGTGGATCTCCACTATTGAGGACTGGACAAATAGAGGATGTAAAAAATTTAATAGAACATAATATTGAACTCTTTAAAAAAATGGGGATTAAAAAGATAATTACGTCATGTGCAGGATGCTTTAGAACTTTAAATAAGGACTACACAGATTTGAAAGATTTAGGAATTGAAATTCAACATATATCTGACTTTCTACTTGAAAAACTAAAAGATGCCGACTTAAAGGAGATGGGTGTAAAAGTTACGTATCATGATCCCTGTCATATTGGCCGGCATTCGGGAATATTTGACACACCAAGAGATTTAATAAAAAGTATCCCCGGAGTAGATCTTGTAGAAATGAAAAGAATTCGTGAGAATGCTTGGTGTTGTGGTGCTGGGGGAGGTGTCAAATCAGCATTTAAAGATTGGGCTGTTGAAATTGCAATTGAAAGAATTAAAGAAGCAGAGGAAACTGGTGCAAGTATTCTACTATCATCATGTCCATTCTGTCACAGAAATTTGAATGATGCAATTAAAAAATCTGGTTCCAAAATGAAAATGATAGATATTGTAGAATTATTGCAAGAACAAATTTAATTTTTTATTTTTTGTTTAGTGAATTTATTTGAATCAAACAACCAGTAATAGCAATGAACAAAAAGATAAACAAGTAGAAACAAGTAACAATACATTTTGGATGCCTACTGGGAGAAATTCAAAAATAATTTTAGTTGCACTATTATTTTTTGGGACTTTATTAGCAATTTTTAGTACCGGTGTTTTTCTAACTTATGCAAGGGAACACATTTTTATGAATAATTTAAGAAATCTTTTTCAAGCTATTTTTGATACTTTACAGTCAAGTAAAAAGTTTCAAACTCCAGAAAATAAAGCCCATTTATTTAATATCTGTATTTTTAATTTCTATTATACTAATTTTTTATTACTTTTTAGTCCCCAAAGTATATTTTCTATGATTTTTAGCTTTATCCCAAATATTGGAATAATTGATGTTGTGATTGGATATAGTCTAATATTGTTTTCTTCAATGAATTTGATTTTTTATAAGTTCAATTTATCTAAAATTTTTTCTAACCCTTTTGATCCTCAAGTTTTGTTTGCAGCAAATTCTATTGCTATTCCATTCACCTTGATAGGGTATTTTCTTGAAAATATGTTTATTTTTGGATTTTGTGGATTATATTGGGCTTTAATGTGTTTTTATATTATTAATTTAATTCCTTTTAGAAATAAACCATAAATTAAAAATATTTTTAGAGGAAAATGATTAATCTTTATACTCCCAACGCCCAGTAAAACCTTTTTTTAATTCAAATTTAATGAGCCCAGGTGGATAATCCAAATTAAAAAATCTATATCTAAAAAATATGGTTTTTTTATTTTTAAAAACATTAGAAATGCGGACACCATATCCAAACATATGTTCTGTGGGATCAAATTTAATATTCCAAGTATCGAAGATTACTTCACCTTGAGGTGAAATAACCGCAAAATTATCTGAGTGAATTATATAAAAATAATCCTCTAATTCTACAACCCCCGAACAATGACCGTTAAGTGTAAAATGAATACATTTACCGTTTCGATCTTCCAGATATCCTTTTTGACTATCAACAACTAAAGTTAAATTATCTGATTTTACTATAGTTTTATAACCCCCTGCATTCCCGTAAGCTTTGTATCCAGATATCGTTTCAGGATTTTTATCTAAATTATCTAAATCTTTCAACGACTCATCTAAAGGTATGGTTTCTATAAAAAATCTTTTTTCAAGAACTTCTCTTTTTCTATTTTGAAATTCAGGAAGTTTTCCTTTCATTGATAGCTTGACAACATTTATTACTTCATCTAAGATTTTTTGACCAAAGGTCTCCAAAATTAGATCTTGAAATCTCCCATTTAAAAATTCTTTATATGAAGCAGCTCCTGCCATATCAGACATCCCAGTTCCATAATTATGACCAACTACTACTTCTTTGTAAGTAACATAAACGTATTCAGTAAGGCGACCATCTTTTTTTTCCCAAGATGTCTTCAGTTTAGACATCTCCTATGAATTGATTAGAAAATCAAATAGAAATAGGTTCAAAATAAAAATAGAAAGTAAGTTTGGCAATTTGCCTTCTTTTTATTTGAATTTTAAAGTTATTTCGATTGTACTTACGCTAAATGTTCCTCTATCCCTACTTTGAAGTTCTTGTGTTCCAATTTCAATTTTATCGAGAGTAACTTGATCTTTCAAAAACCTATTTCTACAAATTTCTGCAACATCAACAGCTTTAGTAATAGCTCTACCTCTAGCTTTAATAATTATGTCTTTAGATCCGGATTGAACAGCTGTTACACATGCTAAAACATAATTCATAGTATTTTTTTTACCTATATAGATAGAATTATCTCTTTCATCACTCAATCTATTCTGCCTCCTAATTTAAGATTACACCCATTTTAAAATTCCTAATTTTAGCTCAGTTCTATGTTTTTTAGAATTATCAAAGGATTTTTGGTATATTCTTGTATATTCATTATTATATATATAATATACTTAAATTCAAATACAATTAATTTATTCCCACCTGCCAGTTAAACCTAGTTTCAATTCGTATTTAATCAATCCAGGTTTATAATAATTTCTATCCCAAATATATCTAAAAAAGATCATGTTTTTATTTTTGTAAACATTATCAATGGAGAATCGATAATCAAATAAATGATTTAATGGGTCTAAAGGAAGTTTTGGGTCCAATTTATAAAAGTATGTATCAGAAATTATCTCTCCTTCTGGTGAAACAACTGCAAAATTGTTAGAATGAACTATATAAAAAAAATCATTTAATTCGACAACTGCTTGAATATAACCTTTAAGCTTAAAGGGAAATTTTTCACCATTAATGTTTTCTAAACACGGTCCATCAAATTCTAGAATTAATTTAAAATTATCTGATTTTAAAAGGATATTTCCACTTCCAGCATTGCTTAAATTTAAATTACCGTCCTCAGTATCTTTATGTTTTAGTATTTTCTTCATAGAAGTGTCTCTTGGAATTTGTTCCAAAAAGAATTTTCTTATTAACATTTTTTCTTTTTCCCTTTGAAAAGGGGGATAATTTGGGGCTTCTTTTACAGAAGCAATGACTTCATTTAATACGTCTTCCCCAAAATCCATTTTAATTCCTAATTGTAATTTTCCATCTAAAAATTCTTTATGAGTACATGTGCTTTCAAACCAAGATCTTCCCCCCTCATAGAAAGATCTAGTTATTATATGGCTAAATGTAACGTCTATTTCAAGCCAATCTACATCTTTATGTATTATTTTTTTCCAATCTGTTTTCATGATGTGTCAAATTAAAAAATGGAATTATAAAATGATAATTAATAAAATCTTATAACCTAAAAAGTTAAATGATTCTATCCTTATATAAATTAAAACAAGATATCTCTTCAGAATTTTGTGATATACATGACTTTGAGTCAAAATTCTCTATTACGAGCAATTTCTATAGATAATATTAAAAGAGCAATTCCATTAGGTATGGGGCAATTAAAAAGACATTTGATAAAAGTTCCCTTTGCAGTTAATTATGATCTTACTTACAAATGTAATTTAAAATGTGAGCATTGTTACTTTTTTTCATCAGTAGAAGAAAAAAGACGTGAAAATGCATTACGACCAGAATTAACAGATCCACAATGGCTTGAAGTCTTTAAATATCACCGCTCTCGAGGTATTACATCCGCTGCAATTACAGGTGGAGAACCAACTTTAAGAATGAATTTACTCCATGAAGCAGTAAAAATTTTTCCTAGAATTCAAATTGCTACTAATGGAATCATTAAGATTCCTAGATTTCCTGGAAATAAGCAACCTCTAATTTGGACATCAATTGATGGTCGTCCAGAGACACATAACGCTATTCGTGGAGCAGAGATTTATGATCGAGTTATTGAAAATATACGTGATGATAAACGTGTGTTAATTTCTACTACATTGACTACTTCAAATTATGATGAAATTGAAGATATTGTCAAAGAAACGATAAAATCTAATGTTGCTGGAATTTTTTTCCTCTTTTATACTGGTTATCCAAAAGATCCTTTACTATTAAAAGGAAAATATCTTCGAAAAGCTATTCAATCAATTTCTAAAGTTATGAATGAATATGAAGATTTTATAGTGATTTCTAAAATGATGATACAATGTTATATTACCAAGGCTCACGTATCGGATTGTATCTTTAAAAATGGTGGTGTCCAATCTTTCTATCCTAATGGTGAAAAAAAATTCTGCGTTATGGGAAATAGTCCATTATTATGCGCCAATTGCGGTTGTATAGTTCCAGTTGCTTCTCATTGTATAAGTAAATTTGATCCTGAGACAATTGAAAAATTAAAAAAATTCCCTTTTTAAGAAAATTAAAACTTTTATATAATAAAGAAATTAAAAAAAATGACTTTTGACTTTATAGCTCCCGGAATTCAATTGGTAGGGCGTTTCGGGCGTTTAAAAACCGGCATTTGGCTCCTTAAATATAAATCTGAATGTATGCTATTGGAAATGCCAGATCAATCAGATAAAGATCCATTTCGTAATCCTTGGGATCGAATAGCTAAGTATATTGAACAAGAAAATTTACACCTTAAATTCATGACTGCAACACATTCTCATACTGACCACTTCGATACTTATCCAAATTTTCATAATAGATTTCCAAAGGTGCCAATCGTTGTTAATAGGCTATTTTTTCATAAATATAATTTGATTAGTTTCATAAAACCTGAAGATTTGGATATTATTGGGAATATTAATGCCTCTATTGAAATAGAAGGTGTCCCGATATATTGTTTTAATGAAAAATGTTTTGAGACCAACCTAGAAGGCGAACAACTTTTTTTAATCCGTGCACCTAAACATAGTTGGAGCGATACTATGGTTATATTTCGAGGTTGCATTATTTCAGGTGACTGGTGGATTGGACCTGGTGATCCTAATAGAAATATGATACCCCTAAAAACTATAAATGAATCAATTGATTTTTTAGAGGCATTTATTCATAAAAAAAATTATCATATTCACTCTTTATTTTCTGTTCATGCAAATGAGTTTCGATATGGAATAGATTTTATTGAACTAATGGAACAAACTCGCCCTTAATGATGATGGGAATGTGGAACAGGATGCCCCCCGGCTATTATAAATGCGACTTCTTCTTCGGTTGTGTTCTCGATTTTTAGTTTTAAACCTTCCCTTAAAAAAAATGCATCACCTTTTTTCAATATTACCTCAATCCCATCTATCTTTAATTTCATTATCCCATTTAATGGCATAATAATTTCTTCATGGGCTTCACCTGAAGTATAATCTCTAATTTCTTTTGGATCTAGGTATGCATAACCTAGATAGACATCTTTAATATCATTATTCAATAAAGCTCCGTAATAAAATTCCTTTTTTGGAGATTTTTTGCATTCCTCAATTATATTGATTTTTATAACTTCCACCTCCATAATTATATTTCTTCTTCTTCATCCTCTACTTCATATTCTATAAAGATTTCATAAGTACCACATTTAGGGCATTTTATATCGTCTAAAGGTGTTCCATCCTCGAATTCAAAATGAAAATCACACACTTTACAATAAAATGCAATTGTTTCTTTTTCATTATTGGATTCAGTCATTTATTATTCCTCATACGATTGATTATAATAAATTTACTTAAAAAAAATAAAATTAAAAATGACGCTGACATAAATATTTCTAATTAAAATATAAGTTTTCAAATTATGAAGGATTGATAAAATGCTTAAAAATATTACAATTTTTGGGGAAAAATTAACTTATTTGGATAAAGATTATGCAATAGCCTTTAAAAATCCAGATTTCTTACCTAAATTTCTCCGAGATGTGGATGAGGAAATGACTACAAGGGGATATTATGAAAAAGAAACAGTTATTAACTTATTAACTTTAAAAATTATCTGTTATAAAATTAAAGATCCTTATCCACTATTCTTAGGCTTAACATTTGACGATTCAGCTGATCCTGAAAAAATCTTTGAACGAGTTCAAGATTTAATTGACATTACATTAGATTACATCGAAAAAACAGATTCATTATATGAAGTTCATAATCCACAAGCTTTAGAGTCAGATTGTGATGAAATCACTAAAGAATTTTTAATGATTAGACCTCCCAAAATTAGCATTATTGGTGCTGAGGGAGTAGGAAAAACAAGTATTTGTGAAATGTTAAAGAGCGGAATTCTTCCGGATGAAGGTATATACCCATTTACAATAGAAAAATATTATGCACAATTATTTGATATACCAATAACTATTTGGGATGTAAAAATTACCGATGACTGGCGTGCTTCCTCTAAATATATTCTTGGCTCCGACGGAGTTATAATAGTTCTTGATTCAACTCTACAAAATGCGAGATATAGTAAAGCATTACTTGAAATGACAGAAGAAGTAATACCACACGCTGAAGTTTTAGTTGTTGCAAACAAGCAAGATGTTGAAGGTGCTTTGACTCCGGAAGACCTAGAAGAAATTCTTAATTGTAAAGTATTTCCATTCGATGCTAGTAAATTTGAAAACCAAAAGAAAATTCAAATTCAAGCTGCAAAACTGCTAGAAATAAAAGCATCAGAAATTGATTATTCTGAAGAAGATTATATAATTCAACGTACTGATTAACTAGCTAAAAGATAAAAAAATTAGGAGTAGTAAGAATTCTCCCTAATATTTATTATTAAATCGATCAAGATGGACAAAATCACTTAATTCTCTGCGATATTTCGTGCCATATTTACCATATTTACCTTCATATCCCAGTCTGAAAATAAGCATCAATTTATATCCTTGATTTTCAGGAATTTTTAAGATTTTCATTATTTTTTTAACAGATTCAGGATTCATAAGTTGACCACTGATAAGCTGTGTACTTATACCGAGATCATTTGAAGCTAACCAGATGTTTTCCATTACTGCCCCAATACTTAATATTCCCCATACATGTTTTAAGGGTCCTACACCAGGTTTATTTCTGTTATATATAACAAAGAGCAATACAGCAGAATTTTGAACCAGAATAGAATATAATTCCATCGATTTTTTCCAAAAGTTATCATCGGTGATTAACTTCGGATCATCTTTTAAATCATTTACAAATTTTGGTAAAACATCTATAAAGACACCATCTTTCTTTGATTCGAGCTCTTCTTTAGAATAACGAACCCAGTGAAAATGTTCATCTACATATTTTTTTGTTAATCGAAATCCAACCATCGATAGTTCTTTAATTACATTACGATCTTTAACTACAATGATTTCAAATGGTTGTGAATTATGTGGTGTAGGTGCAAACCGTGCAGCTTCTAAAATTTTTTTTAATTCAGAATCGGGAATTGGTTTATTATTAAAAAGCCATCTTGAACTTCTTCTAAATTTTACTAGCTCTTGAAAATCCATAATAGACACTCCATATTAAAATACTGTAGATTTAACTTTTTAGAAGTTTCATCACAGCCTAATTTCATTTTTTGTCTTACGCTTTCATAAATCCAATCAATACTCATTTTTCCTTTCTCCCTTAGGAAATAATTATTATTTTTTTATGTTTCATACTTTAAAATTAGTAATTATAATTATGGATAATAATTTTTTGACAATTTAAAATGTTCAATATTTAAGTTTTATATCCAAATGAATATAATTTTGACTAATTATGGAATGATTTCGCAGCCATTATATCGAAAGTATGAGAAATCTTCTAAATTTATTTTTTTATCATTAATCAATTTCTCAACTTCTGGTTTGATCCTTTGTAATTCTTTAATCAAATGTTTTACTGTTGAACAAACCATATTATAACCTTCCTCTCCCCAAGGTTTAGCGAAATTTGCATAAAGGCACCTACCCCCACAAATAGAATGAATTTCACAATCTAAACATGGCTGTTTTACATCTAAAGCATTTTCTATTTCTTTATAATTAGATGTATTAATATTCCCAACTTGAAAAATTTCGAATTCAGAACAAACAGGACAAGCGGAAATAACACCATCAGTATTTATATTAAACCAAATCCAACCAGAACCACATCGTAATTTAGAAGGTTCATGGTTTAAAAGGGATTCCATAATCGCAATAAAGGGATATAATTTTATTATCCTTTGTTCCTTTTTCATTTCTTCTAACCATTCATTTATAAGTCTTGTAATTTGAGGATTATAGCTTTTTTTTATCCAACATTCCAGATCTCGCCATTTTTCCCGTTCGTCAAACATCAGATTAAGTTGCCAATGTATAGAATCTATAAGTGGTCTTAGACCTAATAACCAATTAATAGCATCATAAATTTCTGTTTCTTCTGATATGGTCATTCTGGCGATTAATTCTCCCTTGAAAAGTGGTCTAATTTTCTTTAAATTTTTAATAACTTTCCCATATGTGTTTTTTCCTCTATAAAAATTTGTTATTTTCTCATTTCCGTCAATTGAGACAAGAATAGTATGAAATTTCTTTAAAATTTCTGGTTTTAATTCCCCCAATAAAATTCCATTTGTTTGTAAGATAAATGCATCTGCAGAAATATTATTCATGATTTCTTCCATTTTTTTCATTCTTAAAAGTGGTTCCCCACCGTAAAATAAAATAACAGGATGTGGATCTTTTTCGATGAACAATTTAAGATCTTTAATTTCATATTGTATCTCTTTAGGCAGTCGAGATAGCGAATAACCTCCTCCACAATATAAACAATTGAGATTGCATTTTAGGGTAAGAATCACATTATAAAACATATTAAATTTGACCATTATCGATTAGGTTTTAATAGTGGAATAAAATATGATTAAAAACCCTTTAATTCGCGATTTGTTTCCTTTAGAATTCTTGCTGCCATTTCCAGAAGGTTTTTAAAAACTATTTCTCTCTCTTCTCGTTCTAATTTAATAATCTCTTGGGGACAATTCACCACACATATACCACAGCCCATACACTTACTTTTATCGATTACTGGACCTTCATCCTCCATTTGAATCGCTTTAAAATTACAATTTTGTATACAAGTTTCACATCTTGCACAGCTTTCTAAGTCGGTAATAGTGGCAAAAAAATTCGCTGCTGCAACCGCACGCGGATTATCCCATCTAGTAATACCACCTAATAAACTACAACAACAATTACAACAATTACAAATTAAGCTATGTGCACCTTCTTGAAAATTTTCAGTCGTATGCACTAATCCCATCTGGTTAAATTCTTTTAATAATTTTTTAGCTTCTTCTTTAGTTATTTCGCGTGCACTTCCGCGTTCTATAAAAAATCTTGCGCCATCATTTACTCCAATACAAGATTCTAATGGATGATCACATTTTCTCGACCCTAGATACTCATATCGAGTTCTACATGCACATTTTTGAATGCTAATAATTTCTGCGTCTTCAACGATATTGATTACATCCTCATAAGGTAGGATTTTTTTAGTGGTGTCAACAGATTCTTGAACTGGAATTATACGTGTTAATGGTGTTTGGGGGGATCCTTCGAAATTTCTATACCATTCTTCATCAATTAAAAATTTTAAACTTAATTCTGCTAATTTTTTTGCTTTTTCTTTAGGATATTTTTCATAACTCACTGGTGGAGCGTCAAACATCATAAAAGGCATATGAATTGCATACTTTTTTGCACGAGATCCCATAACCATGACATTATCTTGTTTGATTAATCTTTCTAGAATCTCTTCTGCTTCTTCTTTTGATTTATTTATTTTTTTTGCAAATTTTTTTGCAGACATTACTGCAGGGAATACATCTAATTCAATTAAATATTTAACATCATTCGGATCTACAAGGACATGTAAGTATTCCTTCCAAGTCTCGCTAACATTATCTATTGTCCCTTGTTTGGATAAACCTTGAATAGCATTATCTAATTTCTTTATTAAAATATCATAATATTTTTCAGTTTCCATTCACTACACCTAAAATTAGATTTGATTTCATTTTATCATACTTAAAACATTCAACGTTATTTAATTTTTTCAAAATTAAAAGGTTAAATTCGAAATTAAGTTTTGCCTAAAAAAAAATCTTTTAAATGATAAAATGCATAAAATAAAAAAGCTTGATCTTAAAAATCAACTTTAAAAAAGTAAAATTAGGTGAAAAATATGGCTGAAGAGCCTGTAATAACAGATCTATATGTTTGTAAAGAAACTGGAAAGAAAAAAGGCGCAGGAACTAAAGAAGAACCACTAAAATTTTTATGGCAAGTGTTAGGCAAAATAGGAGACAATACGAGAGTACATGTAAGTGAAGGGCGTTATATGGGTCAAGGAAAAAAAGGAGCAATGCCAAAAATTGTAGCACATAATATAAGCATAATTGGTGGGTATTCACAAGATTTCTCAAAAAGAAACCCTTTTGAATATCTCACAATAATTGGAACTGACGGTGAAGTTCAAGGTCCTCCTACCGATACTACAATTAGAATTCAAGACGATAAAAGAGAACCCGGAGACATAGTTGTTGATGGTATTTGTATTGATCGTGGTGATTATTCAGTTTATTACGGAGAAGGTCCGCCAGGTGCAGGGAAAAAAATTGAAGGTTATAAAGATTGTACTGCTTGTGGTTATGGTGCATTGAATCGAAAAATGGCTGGAAGTTCACCCACAATAGAAATAATGGCAAATACAAGCAACATAACGGTTAGAAACTGTCTTTTAATTAATAATATGTGGTGGGGAATTTATGTAAAAGCTGGTGGTGCTGTTCTAATCGAAAATAATCTAGTATTCATTTCCCAAGGTCGTGCGATAGAGGCTTTAGGTGCTTGGGGATCTCCAAAATTCACTATTAAGAATAACACGTTGGTATTTGGAAACTCGTTAAAAACTACAGAAGGACGAGCTATCTCCGCAAATCCCTCTGGAACCTATTCGTATGTTATTGAAAATAATGTAATTGCATTTAACGATGGTGGAGGAGTTACAACGAAATTCGGAGCAGGCGAAGGAATGGAAATAAATGGCAATCTATTCTATTTTAACCGTAGGGCCGATTTTAACGAAAAAGCGGGTCAAGGCACTGCAAATGCAAATACATTTGAAGATGACCTGGAATTTGACGCCGAGGATAATGTTCATGAACTTCCTAAATTCCTTGCAGCATTAGGGGATGCCGCGAAGGATTGGTTTGATAGATACAGCCAAAATTCATTTGTGGACATGATAGCAGGAAATTATAATACAAATGACGAGTTGATGAAAGCTCGTGAAGTATTAGGATTAAAGGAATATCATCTTGTAGGTTACGATGACACATATGCTAGTTATCCGGATTTACCATCAAATAGACCTAAGTGGAACATGAGTCGTTATCCAAACCCCATGAAAATTGGCGAATTAATGGACTGGAAAGTTGCAATTCTACCAATAATTGGTGCCGATGGAAATAGAGGTATACAACCTTTTAAAGAATAAAGTTAAACTCTTCTTTTTTTTTAATTTTTTTGAGATTTCTATTAAATTTCCAAGGTAAATTCAAAATTTATGAAGATTTTTAAAATTTATTTTGTTATAGTTTGATATGGAACCTTCTACATTTGAAACCACTCACTATGTTTTTTGCCCAAGATGTAAAAAAAGAACAAAATTTACAGCATATATGCATTATTCTAAATACGTCTGTGAGGAATGTGGTCTTTCATTTGATTCAAAAGACTACTCTAAAGTTCTAAAAGAATATAGTTCCAAGAAATAGTTCATTCTCTAAAGAAATTTTAATCAAAATCAGATTAGCCTTTAATTAAGTAACCAGTAAGCTAAAAATCAAATATCTAATTATAATTAATTCCGTAAAAGCAAGTATTATTAATATTATGAAAATAATAAATAACATAAGTTCAAACAAATGAGAAAAGATGGTTAAAAAAATTGACATTTGATAGATTTAAAAGAAGTCTTATATCAAGCATAAGATGGAGAGCTGAATCTTACCTAAGAAGAAAAGCTAATGACGTAATATCAAAAGGTTTCAATAAAATAAAAACAAAAGGTGTAAATAAGACTCTTGAAAAAAAAGTTGTCAAAGGTTTTGATGAATTCAAAGAGATGTTTGATGAAAAGGGAACTGATCCACGAGAAGTCATTCTACTATATTGTATTGCTGCCTTAGAATATGCAAATGGCAATGATGATGGAAAATATATGGCAACTCTTTGTCTTCCTAAGAATTTCTGTCATAAAGATCCAGGTTCACCCTCCGGATTTACGATAGATATTAAAGGTGAGCTCTATTTTCTAAATCAAGTTAGAGAACATCCAAATAATATCAAATCATATTTAGGGGGTACACCCGATAACAACTATGAAATTGACGAGGATAATTTAAAATTACATATAATTAAAGAAGGTATCGAGAAGAATAAAGCATTAATAATAATTCAAAGTGCTGGCAAAGATAATCCTACACCTGTAGAATTGAAAAAAAATAAACATGGTTATTGGAAAATCTTTAAAGGAACAGGCTCCATAGCAACAGGCGTAAAGGTGACAGCGGAAGAACAAGATGACTTTTAATTTATTTGAGAAAAATTACATCTTTTTTTTATAATCTTTATAATTTTAAGACATATTAATCTCTTAATGTTAATCAGTAAATGGTGGTAAAAAATTGAGTGAAGAAGTAGAAAAAGAGGTAGAGAATGAGGAAGTAGAGAAAGAATCAGTAGAAGAAAAGAAAGAGGAAGAAACTACCGAAGAAAAAATAGAAGAAGAAGTCGATTCTGTTAAACCAGGTCTGAGTCCCAAACAAATTGCTATTCTACATTATAAATTACTTATGGAAAATAATCAAGACGAATGGATAAAGACGCTAAAAAAGGATCTTCGAGTAAATGCCAAGGATCCCGCTTCCTCACCGGGATTTTGGTGGTTAACAGGGAGACGTTGTGTAACAAAGCATGGATATTCATATACTTTTAGACATGAAGAAACAAAACAAGAAAATTATGTAAAGTTCTTTTTTAATCGATTAGACAAAGATGGAAAACCTGCAATGACTGGTCAAGTCCCAATCCACGTAATAAGGGACGAAAAAACCGATGGTGAATGGAGAATCGACACAGCAAGTTATTAGAATACGCAATTATTATGAAATTTTAAAAAAATTATTTTTTACATTTTTACCCAAAAAATTTTATTATTTAATGAAATCCAGTTAGTTATTATATACTGAATTTAAGGAAGTATTATAAATGTCTGTAAAACCTGGTTTAGGTCCAAAGGAAATCGCAATACTGCATTATCAGTTAATAATGGAAAATAATAAGGAAGAATGGCTAAAAACAGTAATGAAGCAAAGAATTGGGATATCTTCGAATCAATGGTGGAAAACTGGGCGAAAATACATAGACAAAAAAGGCTGGTCCTATAAATTTCGACATGAAGAAACAAGACCTCAATTTAAAACAGAAACTAGCAGAAAATTTTTCTTCTATAGATTAAATGAAAAAGGAGAAGAACAAGGAGCCGGACCAGTCCCTATTATAATTGTTAAAGATCCCGATAACAATGATGAATGGAGAGTAAAGGTCTCCTCTTGGTAAAATTTTTAATTCTTATTTTTTCTTTTTAAATATTTATGATAAATAAGAAAAGCTTGATTTGGAAGGAATGATAATTTGAGTAATAAGATTTATGATTTTTTAACAAATCCTAAAACTGTGAAAATTTCTACGATTGCCGCTTTTATAACGGTATTTTCAGCATTGATTATTGGTTATATTATAGCAGCATTTTTTGGTACGCAAGGATATAACATGATCGATAATTACATCAGTGATATGGGTTCTATAAAATATACCCCATTTCCATATATGAGGACAATTGCCAATGTAGGTTCAGGACCATTATTTTTACCAATTACATTTTATATGAAAAAACAGCTTGCATCCAGTGAAGATCAAAACATCTCTAGGGGAAGACTGTTTTTAGGCAATATTGGCTTTGCTACAATGCTTGTGATCTTCCTTGGAATGGTATGCACCGGAATTATAACTGAAGATGTATCTATGCTTATTCATATTATAATTGCAATTACTGCCATTTCAGCTGGATGGATTTCAATTCTCTCATATAGTATACTAATATTCAAGTATCAAACTGAAATTCATAAAAATGTTGGTTTATATGGACTAATTAGTTTACCTACGATTCTTATTCTGGTGATTATCGGATTTCCTTCACGAATATTTTATGAATGGGTGTATCTATTATCCTTTTATTTCTGGCTCATATTGTGTGCTCGAAATCTTCTTATTTCTTAACTATTTCTTTTGCAATATTTTTTTAAATCCCCAGTTTAGAATAAAAATTAAAAAATAAGTCTTATTTATAAATTAAATAAATAGGGGAGACGTCAATTATATGCCAACTAAGAAAAAATCCATAAAGAAAACAAAGGGAAAAAAACAAGTAAAGAGCAAGAAAAAAAGTAAAAAAACAAAGAAAATGAAAGCAGCAAAACAAAAAAGAAAGCTTCTAGCAGAGTTAAATGCAAAAGAAAGAAAGAAAAAAGTAATTTTTGGAGGACAAACAATTACACTTGAAGAACAATACGCTCTTGAGGACATAGAAAAAGAATTTGGAAGAAAGTTCAGCAAATTTAAAAGGATAGAATATGAACAATTCGGATTTTATGCTCACAATGGGAATGTTGTTAATTTAGAAATTCGTAATGTGGGATTAAAAAAAGTTCCAGATTCGATTGGACTTCTTAAATCGCTAAAAAACCTGACTTTAAGTTATAACAAATTATCAAGTCTCCCTGACTCGATTGGAAATTTAAAGTCTCTCCAAGAACTTTTATTACACGGGAACCAATTGACAGCCTTGCCTGATACAATTGGCAATTTGGAATCGCTCACAAGACTTTGGTTACAGGATAATAAATTAACCAAACTTCCTAAAACCTTACTCAATTTGTCTAAATTAGGAATGTTAGAAATTAAAAATAATCCCTTGTCTAAAGATTCTATTAAAATTTGGGAAAAATTGATGAAGCAAACAGGAAGATTTGGAGATATTACAAATGAAGAAAAAAAAGCTTTAGCAGATCTGGAGAAAGAAATTGGACAACCTATTCCTAAAAAGAAATATTTATCATTTCATCCATTTGGATTTGTAATTGAAAATGGGCATGTTACAGAATTGGGGATCGATAATAAAGGATTATCAAAAGTCCCTGATTCGATTGGTAATTTAAAATGGCTAAAATTGCTCAATTTGGGGTGGAATGGGGAGTTAAAAGCACTACCAGAAACGATTGGTAATTTGGATTTACTTGAAGTATTAGATATATGGGCTAGTAAATTGACCACACTTCCGGAGACGATAGGCAACTTGAAATCTCTCAAAGATTTAGATGTAGGATGGAATCGTATAACTTTAATTCCTGAGTCGATTGGTGACCTAGAATCTCTTGAAAGTTTGAGTCTTGCACATAATATTGTACTAAAAGTACTCCCCGACTCAATTGGTAACTTAAAATCACTCCAAGAGCTACGATTAGAAGGTAATTTTTTAAACAATCTCCCAGAGTCTATCGGAGATCTTTCTAACCTTAAAACATTGACTTTAAAAAATTCTACTTTACCTAAGCTACCCAAATCGTTCGAGTCTCTTAATCTCAAGAAATTGGTATTGGGAGAATATCAGGTGAAGGATTTTCCAGAAGAATTGGCTAAAAAACTTAAAGCAAAAGGCTGTCGAATTACTTATGAGGCACGAGAATGGATCGGTGGCTGGGGAGGAGATTGGGAAACAGTAACTTACGAACTTTAAGGAGAGTTATATTTAATGCCTAAAGGAAAAAAAACAACAAAAAAGAAGGAAAAGATAAAAAAACAAGTAAAAAGAAAGAAAAAAAGTAAAACCACAAAGAAAAAGAAAACCGAAACGCAACAAAGAAAGCCTTTAGCAGAGATGTCAGCAGAAGAAAGAGAAAAAAAGGTGATTTTTCGAGGACAGACAATTTCACTTGAAGAGCAATATGCTCTTGAAGATTTGGAAAAAGAACTTAATATGAAAATTGGTAAATTCACAAGGATAGAGTATAAACAATTTGGATTTTTTGCTCATAATGGAAGTGTCAGGAACTTAGAGATTCGAAATGTGGGATTAAAGAAAGTACCAGAATCAATTGGTCTTCTGAAGTCTCTAAAAGACCTGACTCTAAGTTATAATACATTAAAGATTCTTCCAGAGTCGATTGGGGATCTCGAATCGCTTGAAGTACTCTATTTACATGGTAATCAATTGACAACTTTACCGAAATCAATGTTGAAATTATCTAATCTACGAGGTATAAAGATTGAAGAAAAAAATGTTCCAAATAACAATCCATTGGATAAAGCTTCTCAAAAACTCTTGGCACAATTGAGAGAGAGAACAAGTAAAAGGATCGAAAAAAAGCCGATTACAGATAAATATCAAGGAATAACGGTCACAGTTGAGGAAAAGAAATCGTTGAAGGATCTTGAAAAATTAATTAAAAAGCCAATCCCCTACCAATCTGTCCCCCAAAGAGTTTATGCATTAAACATTCCATTCGATTCCAGAAGAGTTAATTATGATTTCGGGTTTAGAACTTCAGGGGGGAATATTATTGGATTAGGTTTGCAGGAATTAGAATCACTCCCGGAGTCTATATCTCAATTAAAATGGCTCAAAGGATTGAGATTAACAGATAGCAATTTTAAAGCTCTCCCGGAATCGGTTTTTAGTCTAAATTTACTCATCTTCCTAACTCTTAGTAATAATCAATTGATTAAAATCCAAGATTCCATCAAAAACTTGCAATTGCTCGAACGACTAGATTTGAGTAATAACCAGTTAAAAACTCTTCCAGAGTCCATTGATAATTTAATTTCACTTCGAAGTTTATTTTTAAATAATAATGAACTAACTCAACTACCCGATTCGATTACTAAGTTAAAGGAACTTCAAACTCTACATTTACATAATAACAAGTTGAAAACTCTCCCTGATTCGATTGGTGAATTAGAAAAAATCAGGGATTTGAAATTAAACGATAATCTATTAGAAGAACTTCCAAAATCAATTCGTAAAATAAAGGATGTTAGTAATCTAAATCTATCTAACAATAAATTTTCTATTATCTCTAATGCTATTGGAGCATTCAAATCCCTCTATAAACTAAATTTAAGTAATAATCAGTTGGAGTCACTCCCCGAATCGATTGGAAAACTTAAATCTCTTGAAATATTAGATTTAAGTAATAATCAGTTAAAAAGTCTTCCTGAATCGTTTGGAAAATTGGGAAAACTCCTTGAATTAAATTTAGAGAATAATCAATTAACGACTCTCCCCGATTCTTTTACCAAACCAGAGTCTTTTGGTAATATGAGATGGTTCCGTACCTTAGATTTAAGTAATAACCAATTAACAAAATTACCAGAGGACATTGGTAACTTAGTGGAACTTACGACCTTGGATTTAAGTAACAATCAAATAACGACACTGCCTGAATCCTTATTAAAACTTTCCGAATTGCATTTAATAATCTCTAACAACCCATTATCTAAAAAAGCTTTTAAAATCCTTGATAAGATGGAAAAAACAGGTGCCAGAATAGAAAGGACTGAACTTGCAAAGTTATCCATGAAATATCGAGGTAAGAAGGTTGCCTTTGAGGAAAAAGAAGCGCTCGAGAGTTTGGAAAAAGTTGTCAAAGGTGAGCGCATTACTTGCGTCATAAAAGAGCCTCACATTAATAGAATAAACTTATCTAATAAAGGGTTAACAACTTTTCCCGATATTATAACTAAATTTAAATTCCTTACTTCTCTGGATTTATCTGATAACCAGTTAACGGTGCTTCCTGAGTCAATTGGTAATTTGAAATTGCTCAATTATCTTAATTTAAGTAATAACAAATTGACAACACTCCCCGATTCAATTGAAAATTTGAATTCGCTTAATAGACTTCAATTATCAAATAACAAATTGGAAAAACTACCTAATACAATAGGTAAACTAAAATCACTCAAGATTTTGATGTTACAAAATAATCAACTAGCAACTCTCCCTGATTCCATTGGTGATCTTACCTCCCTCTCCACTTTACATGTTGAATATAACATTCTGACAAATGTTCCAGAGTCAATTGGTAAATTAAAAAATCTTCTTGAATTTGAATTGAGTTTTAATAAATTAAAGACGATACCGAAATCAATAGGTATTCTGGAATCTCTTAGAGAATTACATTTAGGGATGAATGATTTAATAACTCTTCCCCCATTATCAAACTTAAATAAACTCAAGATATTATATTTAAGGGGTAACGAATCATTAACATTACCGAAATCGATATCAGAGCTCAAAAACGTAATAGTTGATAGTATGATAGTACTGAGTGAGTCGAAGATAAAAACCTTAAATTTGAGTAAATTGAAGGAATTCTTGCGTTTGGAAGAAGGTAGCTGTGGACAAGAAAGTGGGAAACCTAGTGTTACAATTGATGAGAAGTTCATCGGTCCTTGGCTTTGGATAAAGGCACGCGTGGAAACTGAAGGGAAGGAGTGGACTCCATCTACCGATCGCGCTAGTGGAGATGATGTTAGTTGTACTACAGGATACGACTGGGTAGGTTTGGCTGAGACCGTACCAACGAATATTTTTCTCCCCAAAGAACTAGATCATTGGGCTGTTTATAAAACATGGCACTCATATGAATATTGTGACTGGGCTCGATATGAGAGTGGGAGTTGGGTAAAGGACGTTTCAGAAGACGGAAAAGTGACTATAGTAAAGGCAATTGAATATTTTAGCGAAAACCCTGATTGCATGGAATATGTTCAACTAGAAAAACCAATAAATTCCACTATAAAACCCAAAAAGAAGGTCAAAACCAAGAAAAAAACTAAAGCTAAGGAATAGATTAGTTAAAAAAAGCAGTATATTGGCGTATTTTTATTCCCTGTATTCCAAATAATATATTTTTCATCTATACTCTAGAGATTATTTAAATATAGAAAAATCGTCTTTTTATTTCTCTTGAAGCATTACCCTGCCAAATTTAATAAAAATCAAAATAGAAAAATTAATTTTATAAAAAAAAATTAGAAAATACAGATGAAATTGAATCATTGAACAACTAGTGTTGTGTAGTCAAAAAGATTAGCATAGCTAAAGCTCCCAAAGTTCCAAAATACCAGTCAGAGCGAGATAGGTTAGAAACAGTCCATAAGTACACACCGAGAAATGCAATTCCTATTGATAATCCAAGTAATATATAACTTAATATTTCTTTAAATTCTACCATATTTTTTCATTCCTCTAACTGGTAATTATATAATGTAACGCAGTAAAAACTAAAGCTATTGTGATAATGGATACTTTGGAGATTTCAGATAAATTGAAAAAAGCTAATAGGAAGGTCACGAATGCAATTGAACTAAATATTATTATTAAAATACTGATGAATTCATTTCGTTCCATATATACCACCACTGGCTTAGCCACCGAACCCCTTAAACATGAGATATAGAAGAATTGGGAATATTAAGCTTAATATTTGGTTTAAATTTGAAGCGATTCTTATACCTAAAAATGCAAAGACTAATGCTGCTGATGTAATGCCTAAAGCTATGATAGTTAGTACATCTTCCCGTTCCATATTAACTTCCTCCTTCAACAAAAACTCTGAATAACCATGGACCATAAGCTGTTGTGTAAGATGTATAATACTGTCCAATAGTAGCTAGACGAGAAATTTGGAGTAACATCATGATTCCAAGAACAACAGTTGCTATTAAAACTCCGGTTAAAATATATCTTAAAATATTTGATAAAATATCTGATGTTTCTGATGACATAATATAATTTTAAATATTGAAATATTTAAAATTTCAGTTTAAATAAAAATATTATATGTTAAAAAAAAGTATTTGATATGGTTATTATGCAAAGATTATTAAATAAAGTAGCTTTAATAACGGGCGGTGCTTCGGGTATTGGACATGGAATTGCAAGAAAATTTGCACAAGAAGGTGCCGATATAATTATTTCTGATATTTTTTTACGCTCTCCTGACGAAGTTGAAAAAATAAAAGCTGAACTTAAATCCGAAATAAAATCTTTTGGTCGGGATGCTTTAATTTTAAAGGTTGATGTAACAAACAGTGATCAAGTTCAAGAAATGGTAAAACAATCAATTGAAAAATTCAATAAAATTGATATTTTGATAAATAATGCGGGTATAATGCCTCCATCAGCGTTAAGAAGTATTACACATATAAAAGAAGAAGATTGGAAACGTATACTTGACGTCAACTTGAATGGTGTCTTTCTTTGTTCGAAATATGTGGCTAAAAAAATGATTAAACAAAAGGATAAATCAAATCCTAATAAAATTCGAGGTAGAATAATCAGTATGTCCTCTGTTGAAGGCCGACAAGGTCAACCATTAATGGGTCCTTATTGTGTTTCAAAATCTGGTGTAATTTCTTTAACTCAGACCTTAGCCAAAGAATTAGGATCAAAACATATTTTGGTAAATGCAATCTGCCCTGGTTTGGTGAAAACTCCATTATTAGGTCCACTTGCGGATATGTATCTTGATGAAAAAGTTCTTAATGATCAATTCAAGTTAGTACCTATTATTGACCGTTATGCATTACCTGAAGATATAGCAAAGATGGCAACTTTTCTAGCATCAGACGAATCTAGCTATATTACAGGACAGGCAATTAATGTTTGTGGAGGAATGCAATTCTATTGATTGCATTTTTTAATGTTCAAATTAAATTTTTTAGATGATTTGTATGGCTGAAACGGATTATTACGAGTTGGTAAGAGAAAAATTAACACTTGGTCCTATATTCGCTCCAAAGCATGAAAAAACCATTGAAGTTATGAAAATCCTTTGGAATGAGGAAGAAATTAAAATTCTCTCCCATTTTCCTAAAGCTGGAAAGAATATTTCAATAAGAAAATTATCTGCAATAGAAGGAATGCCATCACCAGAAAAACTTAAGACAATTTTAAATAAACTATCAGAAAAAGGGACTATATCTCAAAGTGGAACACGCTTTGGATTAATTCCACTTGCCCCAGGTGTTTTTGAAAAATATTTTCTTGCTCAAAAAGATTCAAAGGAAAATATGTCAAGAATAGCCGTTATATTTCGCCAATTTTTTGATGAAGTCATACCACAATTAGTACTTAAAAATGATTTTCAATTACTCCGTCCTCTACTTCCATATGAGTCCCAAAGTAAAAAATTAATTGAAATTGATAAAACAATTGAGCATAAAACTAAGGTGCTCCCCTTCGAATTAGTAGAAGAATTAATCAATAAATATGATATATTTGCTGTTGTGCCTTGTCAATGTAGATTATTAGGTAAATATGCGGGTGAACCTTGTGAATTAGTCTCTGAAGAAGATGGATGTTTATTTGGCGGAATTGCAGCTGAAGGTATTTTAAGCACGGGACAAGGAAGAAAACTAAATAGAGAAGAAGCAATTGAATACGTTAAGAAATGTGAAAAAGCAGGTCTTGTTCATAATACTGTAGATGATATTTCTGGGGAATCTCAATTATTTATTTGTAACTGCTGCAGTTGCCATTGTGGAGTTTTATATCCTGCAAAGAAACACAGAGTTAAATCTTTAAGCCCTAGTAATTTTTCACCAATAATTAACAATGAACTCTGTGTAAAATGTGAAATATGCATGGAAAAATGTCCTATGGGTGCAATTTATCATATTTATCCCAATAAAACCGACTCATCAGATGAACATATGTTAATCAGGAAAGATTTTTGTATTGGATGCGGAGTATGTGCTATTAACTGCCCTAACAATGCGATAGTCCTTGAAAAAACTAAGGATGACGTTCCTCAGAAAAAATTAACATTTGAAAATAAGAGTTTCTTAGAATTATTCTTGTAAAAAAAGATAGATATTAAAAATGGACAAAAATTAAATATGGGAAAATAAAAAAAATGGAATTTTGTTTTCATTAATACAACATCATAAGAAAAAAAAAAATGGTAATTTAAACAATTTATTTTAAGCTGTTTTTGGAGTTTGAGGTTCACTTTTATAATTTATAATTCTATTTGTTTCAGGAACTATGATATTTTTTTTTAATTTTGTTTGTTGGTAATTAGAAAGATCAGTTTTTAAAGTTTCTGCAATTTCTCCTAGTTTACTAGATGTAGCTGAAATTTCTTCTATTGATGCTATTTGTTCTTCAATAGAAGATGTTATTTCCTCCATAGAACTTGAGTTTTGTTCACTTAAAGCTAAAACTGATTGAATTTCATTTGTAATATTTCCAATAAGCATTACTGTTTTTTCAATTTGTTCTATAATATCCTTTATTCGATTTGAAGAATTGAGAACAGATTTTTTAGATTCTTCAGCGAGCTTACGGACTTCATCTGCAACAACTGCAAAGCCTCTACCATGTTCTCCTGCGCGTCCAGCTTCAATACTTGCATTTAATGCTAATAAATTTGTTTGTTCCGAAATATTTGTGATTATATTCATAATATTACGAATCTCATCTGAAGAAATTAAGACATTATTTGCTTGCAGTTCTATATCTTTTGCCATAGTGTTAATATTTGTAATTTGTTTTACTGTACTTTGAGTATTCAAGTTAATTTCTTGTGAAGTTGCACCGATTTCTTCCGAAGATGCATTGACCTCACTTGCACTAGCTGCTAATTCGGTTGCCATATTTGCTACATTTATTGAAATCTGCATTGAACTCTCTTGTCTGTTACTAAGCTCATTTTTCTGATTCCGAACTACATTCCAAATATAATTAGAGGTCCAAAATACCAAAATAGCACCACTAGGAATAATAAATAAGACAGAAATCAAACTATTCTGAAAAATGCCTAAAATTAAAAACACACATTCACTAAATAATATCACATTCAACCACGTAAAGGCAGCTACCTTAAACTCCAGCAAACCTTGATCCCTTCCTGATCGGAGATAGAAAAAGATTATTACTATTGCTGCCATTAAGCCTGCTATTAACATTTCGTACGGGATTGGAATCGATAACGCATTTTCTTCCACTATTCTCCACCAACTTCTAATAATTTATGGTCTTTTTGAATTTATTATTTGTCAAATTTCTTTATTATGAATTGTTAGCATTATTTAAAGATTAAAGTAAAGCTCGATTGAGTGGAATATTAGTCTAAAGTCAATTGAATTTTATTTAAAATATTACAATTAAAAATTGTTAAACTATTAAGTATGAATGAGAGATTGTGTATAGATACAATCCTTAAAATATAAAACAAAGACATTGAAATTGGTAAACAGCATTTAAGCAAATTAAATATAATTTATTAAACTTTAATTTTGTATTTCTTAATATTTTAAACGCAAACGAAAATTTAAAGCTTTATAGTTAATTAATTAATTTTTAAATTTCATATAATGCTTTAACTTTAGGAGCTTCTATTATTTTTCCATGAAAATCTTTCATTTCGCTTATTTTTGAAGGTTCGCAAATTCATAATTCATTAAATTATTTAAAAAGCTTAAGAAAATCTGGATTTTTCCATAATTTTTTAAAATATTTAGAAGTTTTAATACTTTCAAATGCAGGGTGCCCTGTTCTTTTAGCTTGTTTCAGATAGTAAATTACATTATCTATTTCATCTTTTTTCAAGTAGTACCATGCAATATTTTCAAAAATAACTGGATGTATTTTATCTATTTTGTCAAAGGCTTCAGTTATGATTTCTTCGAGAGTTTCATCAATTTTATCAGCAACTATGTAAGCATCTGTCATATTTACATAAAGTGTAGGAATAATTTCACGATCTTCTTTATTCCAATAGTCTTTCGTTAATTTTAAGGCTATATCACTTGCTTCTTTTGTTTCTTTTCTGTTTAACGCATAAATTACATTGGATAGTGAATATGGATTATTTAAGATTTTATCATTTTTTAAACATATATCAACGTATTTATCTATAATATCTTGCTTGCCTAAGGGAAATGCAGCATAAAAAATACCCGTAATGTACATCGGTGTGTATTTTGGGTGAAAAGGTTTTTGTTCGACTCCTTTTCCAAATACATTTATTGCTTCTTTCAATTTTTTCTTGTATGAATAAATAACTCCCAAGATATTATATAATTCATGAGGACAATTAGGTAAATCGAAGGCTAGCTCCATAATTTGTGTCCCTAACTTTAAATTTGATTTACTAGATTCTTTTACAACACTATAATAATCTTGAGTTATTATTTGTACATTCGCTACATTTTTACCAATTTTATATAATTCTTCAGCTCTCTCATCAAGAGGAATATCCTTAATATATTCTTTTATATATTGAATTGGATCCTTCAATTTTTTAATTTCTTCGACACTTTTTAATTTCATTTTTATTTTCCCTTTTTTTGTAACTTTCTTCACTTTTTTAGTGACTTTCTTTCCTTTTTTTGAAATTTTCTTTTTACTTTTTGTAATTTTATTCATCCTCCTATTTCATAGATCATTAATCTCATGTTGTTACATCACAACCTTTCTTCTTCAAGTCTGATATCCATTTTTTTATCTTGCTCGGCAACTTGCTTGTTGACATGAGTGGAGTAGATCGTAAATTCAATTGTTTAAGTGAGGTTAAATTACCAATTGACTCTGGGAGTTTAGATAAATTTTTATTATATTTTAGGTGAAGATGTGTAAGGTTAGTAAGATTTCCAATAGAATCAGGAAGATTGGTTAATTGGTTGGAAGATAAATCGAGTCCTTGAAGTGAATTTAAATTACCTATTTCCTCGGGAAGTGTAGTTAATTTGTTACTCTCTAAACTCAACATTCGAAGTAAAGGTAAATCGCCAATCGTCTTAGGTAGAGAAGTCAATTCGTTATTCTTCAGTATTAGTATTTCAATCGCCTTTAGATTCCCAATCTCATTAGGAAGAGTAGATAATTTATTATTCTCAAGCCCTAATAGCTTAAGGGATTTTAAACCACCTATTGACTTTGGTAGACTCTCTAAATGATTATTGTCTAAAAAGCATTCTTTCATATTCTCTAAATTACCAAATGACTCTGGAAGTTCTGTTACATAATTTTGTTGTATATCGAATAAATAAAGGTCCTTTAAATTTCCAATTACATCAGGAAGTGCGCTCAATCCCCTTCCTGCCAATCCAACTCCATTTACATGCTCTTTTTTTATCATTATTCCAACCATACCCGCCTCGATGAACTCAACAACATTTAGTTCTCTCCTAATTAAATCTTCTAACACTTCAATTACTTCAATTTCATAAGCGGGTAATTTTATTCCACGAAAATCTTTCATATCTTTTATTAATTCTTTTTCTTTAATCTCAGATATTAAAATTTCTCCATTCACATTTTTAGGGGGTTTAGCGAAATTTTGACTTTTTAGCACCTTAATTACATCCGGGAATTTTTTCCTATCATTCTTACAAACTACACTAAACAATATATATGGCCCAATAAAACATCTCTTTAAACTAGTTTCGTATTCTTTATTGTTTTTAGGTATCATTTTATTCAATTGTTGGTCTAATGCCTCAAAGAATTTAGGAATCTTTTCCCAGCCATATTTCGGGTCAAATGTTATTTGAAAAGATTTTCCCTCAACAACATTCAATTTTATGATTCCCTTAAATGGAATGATTCCTTTAATTTCCATACGAGAATTTCCTTTAATTGCCAACGATCCTTTCTTATACAATTCAATATAACTATCATAAATACTGAAATTGAGCTCTGTAGGGGGAAAAACAAACTTTATATTTTCTTTATCCTCTGCATCAGCTCCCAGAATCAATAACGCAGTGCCTTCTCTAAAAGTTATAAGAGGTGAATCTTTTTTTAAGACTTTCTTCTCTTTTTTTATCACTTTCTTTCCTTTTTTAGAGGTCTTTTTCTTTTTTTTTGTAACTTTCTTGCTTTTTTTTGGAATTATAATCGTCTCCCAATTTAAACAATTAGTAATTATTAAATGGATATTGATTTAATCTTTTCCGAAAAAATAAAAATAAGTAAATTTTTTGTATAAAAAAAGTTTAGTCTTTAAATCCAGCTTCAAAATAACAAATAGAATTATCTTTTTGAATTTCTAAAACTCTTGTAAAAAGATTTTCTCCAAAATTTTCATGAAGTTTTTGTTCATAAAATCCTGAAATCATGTGATAAAAGAATTCGGTATTCTCAAAATCCATCGTATATTTTATTCTGATAACTAATGAAGTGGCATTTAATGGAGGAGGAATGATTTCTGCATCAATTACCTTTCCAAACTGGTTAAAAACTTCGAAATGCTGCAGACATACCTTGCCGATTTGAATTAAATAAGCTCTTTTATCTTTTTCTGGATTTGTTTTAGCTGAAATCTCTACAATTGGCCAATCAATAGTTTTACTCATCTGCCGACCAATTTCTTTTATTAGTTCTTCTAAATTTGTATGAAGAGGCGAAAATACTTTTTCAAATGCTTTAAAAAAACTGATCATAAAATCGTTAGCGAAAAATCCCACTCTATTTAAAATATCTCTAGAGCTATCTTGTATCTTATCACGTTTAATTAAACATATATTAGATCGTCCTATTTCCATTATTAATATTTTATCTTCCTTCTTTAAAGCTTCTATATATTTTTTCACAGTATTTCTACTTAGCCCAAGACGTTCAGCAATTTGGGTATAATTTAAACCAAATTTAGCATTATCTAATAGAGTTAAAATATTTTTCCTAATACTTTTTCCGCCTCTCTTCTTTAAAAATTCAGTTTTAATATGTTTTTGGTTATTTTGAATTGACAATTTAATCAAATCTTCATATATATTAATTTTCTTTTTCAATAATTTTTAATCAAAAAGTTTATAATTTAATTTTGCCCACATTGATCAAAAAAATGCCGATATTGATCAAAAATATATTGTTAAAAATTTATTAATAACTCTTTGCATTAGTTTGTCTAAATCATAATTATTGAATAATTCAATATTCGGAAAAAAATAGAGAGGTTAGAACATAGGATGTGATAATAAATGTCCAAAGTGAAAAGTTTATATGATGAATCGAAAGTTAAAAGTGCATATAAAGAAATTGAGGATATTATCGGATCAGACTATATTACCGATAAAGATTTTATGAAAGCTGCTTATTCTAGAAATGTCGACCCAGCATTTCCTGATAGATGGGCCGATATGATTGTTAGACCAGAAACTTCAGAAGAAATTTCTGGAATTGTAAAAGTGGCTAATAAATATAAAATACATATGGTTCCTAGAGGCGGAGGCGCAGATTTAGTTGGTGGCTCTGTTACTCAAAGTGGAATACTTTTAGATCTTACAAGAATAAATCAGATTTTTGAAGTCAGTGAAACTGATTTTTATGCTGTGGTAGGATGTGGAATAACTTGGGGGATATTGGTTTCAGAATTACAGAAAAAAGGTTTAACTACTGGAGTTTTAGGACCAGGAAGCGGATATTCAGCAACCATTGGCGGAGGATTATCAAATAGTACTGCTGGATTTGGTTCTACAAAATATGGTCTAGTTCCAGATATATGTTTAGGTGTCGAAGTAGTTTTACCTAACCCAAAAGGAACAATTCTAAGAACTGGGGCTGCAGCTAATAAATATGCACGGCCATTTTGTAGATATGGAGTTGCACCTGACTTTACAGGACTTTTTATGGGTGATGTTGGAACTTTAGGTATTAAATCAAAGGCTTTCTTAAAATTATCTCCTGACGCTCCATATAAAACTCGAAGAGATTTTATGCTTAAAAATGATGATTACGATCTAACAACTAAGTTAATGCACCGTTTACAGACTGAAATACGGGAAGGTTTAACTGATTTATTGGTTGTTCCATCTGTTATAGTAGATCTCAAAAGCCTTGTGCCAAAGGAAAGAGCCCCAGATAAAAAACCAGAGATAACAGGACCTATATTCCAAGTTGGGTTAGAAGCATTCGATGAACGGATATTAGATATATATATTGAAAAGGCTAAGGAAATCTTAAAAAATGATAGCAGACCTTTTGAATGGCAAGAAATAGATTTGGCTGAACCTTTAGCTAAGGATTTTGAATTCAACCTTAAATATGCCTTTAATTATTTTAATCAATACATTTCTCCGAGTCCACCATTAGTCGCTTGCACCACATGCCATAAAGTGCCTATTTCACACATTTCGGAAGCTAAAAGAAAGGCGGATGAGTATGCAATAAAAGCTGAAGAAAAATTTGGTGTAGGAAGTGCTGGGATGTTTGCTACTGTCATTTTTACCTTACCTAATGGTCATTGTGTAATAGTAGGCGGTCTGAGTGGTGAAAATGTTGATGAAAAAAGACAAGCTTCAATGGAAGCTTGGCATAGCAAAATAAGAAATCAAGTAAAATATGGAGGCGTACATTATTGGCTCGGCGAGTCAATTTCCCAATCAATTGTCGAAGCAGATGCATATTCTCCAGACTTTATCCAGTTTTTCAAAGATATAAAGAAAACTGTTGATCCAAATTTCCTCTTGAGTCCAAAAAAATTTCATTTATACAGTTATGAAGATGATTATACTAAATACATAGTAAAAGATGAGGAATAATTTGAGAATGAAATATTATGACCGAAGTTAAAAGTATTTATGATAAATCCATAATTAAAAAAGCATATAAAGAAATTGAAGATGTAGTTGGACCAGATTATATTACTGATAAGGACTTTATGAAGGCTTCATACTCGCGAAATGTAGATCCAGCATTTCCAGATCGATGGGCGGACATGATTATACGACCAAACACGACAAAAGAAGTATCTGGAATTGTAAAAGTAGCCAATAAATATAAGATAAAAATTATTCCTAGAGGCGGAGGAGCTGATCTTGTTGGTGGATCCGTTACACAAGATGGTATTCTCCTCGACCTTACAAGGATGAATCGTATTATTGAAATAAATGAGAATGATTTTTATTGTGTAGTAGAAACTGGAATTACATGGGGTATTTTACTCTCAGAATTACAGAAAAAAGGTCTAACAACCGGTGTAATAGGTCCTGGTAGTGGGTATTCGGCTACTATTGGTGGTGGACTATCGAACGCCACAGCTGGAGGAGGATCAACAAAATATGGTTTAGTGCCAGATGTATGTATTGGAGTTGAGGTTGTTCTTCCTAATCCAGACGGGACAATTATAAGAACGGGAGCTGCAGCTAATCAATATGCACAGCCTTTTTGCCGTTATGGTTTAGCCCCTGACTTCACAGGTCTCTTTATGGGAGACGTGGGAACTATGGGCATTAAAACGAAGGCATATTTAAAGCTAGTTCGAGATCCTCCAATAAAAACATCAAGCAATTATATGGTTAATACTAAAGATTACAATCTTACAGCAAAATTAATCTATGAACTACAAAAAGAAGTAAAAGAGGGAATTTACAATCTATCCATTTTACCTTATGAAATGGTCATGTTATTTAAAGATATGTTAGGAGGAGAACAACTTAAGGATATTGAGGTCACCGGTCCAATCATCTCAGTCTCACTAGAAGCCGTTAATCAACAGATAGTAGATATTTATCAGAAAATTGTAGATGAAATCATGAAAGATGATGCTAGGCCATTCGAATTCCCAGATATGGAATCAGGAAGAGCTTTTTCTAGGAGTGGTGAATTCAAATTAAGGGATCTTTATAATGCATTTCATGGGATTATTTCATTTGTTCCTAATCAAATAACATGCACTACATGCCATAAAATTCCAATGTCCGGTTTGGCAAAGGTAGTAGAAATGGCAGATCAATTTGAAAAGCAATACAAAAAAGAATACCCTCCCGGTGGAGTGTCTATACTTGCGGGGGTGATCGCTGTGCTTAATAACGGGCATTGTATCATGGTAGGAGGTTTTCATGGTATGAATACTGATGAACAACGTAAAATAGCAATGGATATGTGGCATAAAAAATTAAGATTCCAGGTCCAATACGGTGCTATTCACTACTGGTTGGGCGAAGCCATATCTCAATCAATAGTGGAATCTGGAGCATATACTCCTCAATTTGCAAAATTTTTTAAAGATATGAAAAGGGCTGTAGACCCCAATTTTCTATTAAGCCCAAATAAATTTCACATGTATAGTTATGAAGATGATATTTCAAAATATATTGTTAAAGATGAATAATTAAGGATGAGTAAAAAAGGTGATAAATTATGACAGAAGCAGATACTAAATTTGATCCAAAAAAGAAATATAAATATTTGAAAAAAGTTAAAAATTTAATATTACAATGTATTAGTTGCGGAGATTGCAGAGAAGCAACTGATTATACTTCGGTCCCCAAGAAGTGGGGAGTCTGTGTCGCAAGGGAACATAGTACAGGGTTCGAACCTTTCTTTGGGCGAGGGAAAATGCAAATAGCTCGTTCAATTTGGCAAGGAAAATTAGAATTGAGCAAAGATCTCGCAGAAGTGCTATACCAATGTCCTACTTGTAATGCTTGTTCAACAACATGTTATTATGATATGGACAATGCAGCCGTTTATGAGGCGTTGAGAGCAGAATTAGTCGATCGTGAACTGGGATTAGAAGATCATTTAATTATGAATCGAGCAATGGTAGAAAAATTAAATCCTTACCAACGAGATAATAAAGAAAAAGGCGAATGGTTAAAGCAATTAGATTTTAAGGTAAAAGATGCGAGTAAAGAGAAAGCAGAAGTTCTTTATTTTGTTGGATGTACAGCAGGATTAACACCAGAAATTAAAAATGTCGCAATTAATACAGCAAAAGTACTTAATAAACTTGGAGTCGATTTCGCAGTTTTCGGAGAAAATGAAGTATGTTGTGGTAGTGTTGCTATGCGAACTGGAGATCGGAAAGCTTATGATTCTGTTGTTGAAAAAAATATTGAATTATTTCAAAATTCTGGTTTAAAAACAATTGTTACAAGCTGCGCAGGTTGTTATAAAACGCTTAAAAAGGATTATCGTAAAAAAATGAAAAAGCTAGGTATTGAAGTTCTTCATACTATTGAATTTATTGATAAAAAAAATCCAAAATTAAAAAATCTAGGTATAACTGCAACATATCATGATCCCTGTCATACTGGCAGGGGAGTAGATGAGCCATTATATGAACTACCAAGAAAGCTTTTAGCGCAAATGGCAGAAATAAAAGAGATGCAAACTATAAAAGAAAATGCAAAATGTTGTGGAGCTGGAGGTGGCGTTAAAAAAGCATTTCCAGATTTCTCTTTAGAAATTGCTAAAAGTAGAATAGAGGAAGCAGAGGAAACAGGAGCAGAATATCTTGTAAGTATTTGTCCTTTTTGCTATCGAAATTTATCCGATGCAATTAAAGCCAAAGGTTCTAAATTAAAGATGGTTGATCTGCTAGAATTGATTATCCAAGCTTTATAATCTATTTTTTTATTTTAAAATCTTATTTAAATCAAAGATAGGAAAAGTGGATATATGACTACTTTAAAGGATCCAATAACTATTAGAAAAATGGAAGTTAAAAATAGGTGGGGACTCCCTCCTATGCTTACTTTTTCATCTGATCCAAAGGGTTGTCCCTCTGACAAAACAATTATGATATATGAACAAAAAGCTCGTGGTGGAGTAGGTTTAATTACTTTTGAAGCAACTGCAGTGGATACATCCTCTGTTCTGGGTGGGGGCGGAGCTTTTTTAGGAACGGATGATAATATTTCGTGTTATAAGAAATTAACTGATATAATACATAAACATGGTGCTAAAATTGGAGTACAATTAGCTGAAAATGGGATAATTGGATTTATAGGAAAGGTCTTATTAAATCTCGATGTACAGATATTTGGACCATCAAAAGTAGATCCAGTTATGGCAACTTCAGCTTATGATGTTATGATGCCGGATTGGACTAATAAAATTAAAGAAACTGATACTGAAATCATTGAATTTGACAAAAAAACAATAATTAGATATGAAAATGAATTTGCAGATGCAGCAAAAAGAGCGATTCAAGCTGGATTTGATTTTGTTGAGATCCATTCTGCTCATGGAACTACGCATGCATCTTTTTTAGCTCCTTATTATAATAAAAGAACTGACGAATATGGAGGAACATTAGAAAAAAGGACTCTTTTTACTGTCAATACTATTAAGAAAATAAGAAAAAGTATAGGTGAAAAACCACCAATATTTGTTCGAATTTCCGCTGATGAGCTTTTGGAGGATGGAAATCGGCTTGATGATTCAATAAAAATTGCTAAAATTTTAGAAAAAGCTGGAACTGATTGTCTTGACGTAAGTCAAGGCAATATGATTCGAACTCCTCATGGTATTCAAATCCCCACTTATATAGACCATGGAGAATTCGTTTATCTAGCCGAGGCGATTAAGAAAGAGATTAATATTCCTGTAATCACAGTTGGTAGAATTACTGATCCTAAAATGGCGGATGAGATTATTCAACAAGGAAAAGCTGATATTGTTTATACAGGTCGTCAGTTAATATGCGATCCTGAAACCCCAAATAAATATTTTAGTGGTCAGCTTGATGATATTATGCCTTGTCTAGGGTGTTTACAAGGTTGTAATGTAGCACCACAACTTTGTGTTTATGATGCATTTGGTGGTCGAAATTATCAAGAAATAGAGTCAACAACTGAACCAAAGAAAATTGTTATTTTAGGTGCTGGGATTGCTGGAATGGAAGCAGCTAGAGTTGCAAAAATAAGAGGACACGATGTTTCAATTTATGAAAAGTCCGATAAAGTAGGAGGAATAATACCTATCGTAGCAAAGGAATATAAAAAAGAAGATTTCATAAAAATTATAAATTATTTAAAAACTCAATTAAAAAAACTAAATATCCCTATTTATTTTAATAAAATTCTTAATAAAGATGATATTAATTCACTAAAACCAGATATTTTAGTTTTAGCATGCGGGTCAACCGAATTTTTACCTGACAACTTTAAAGATTCTCCAAATGTCTTTACACAAGAAGAAGCAATTTTAAAAACAAGACCATTAGGGAAAAATATTGTTATTAGAGGAGTTAATACCTATTGGAAGGGTGGTGTAGAAACAGCTATTACTTTAAGTGAAGAAGGATATAATATTAAAGCAATAATTGGACCAGGACCTCTAGTAGCGAGTGATATTTTATGGGCAACGGGTAGAAGATTCTGGATTCTTAATTATTTTAAAAGAAAAAATATCCCAATATATACAAAAGCTAAAATTTTAGACGTATTGGAGAATGGGGTTAAATTTATTGATAACGATGGGAAAGAACAATTTATCGAAGCTGATACATTTATTTACTGTGGTGCTCGTAGAGGTAATAATAAAGAATTAAAAAAAGAATTCAAAGGAATAGTTCCTGAAATTGTAAGTATTGGTGATGGTAAAAGGCCTAGTAATATTCAAGAAGTAATGAAAGATGCCCAAAAATTTGCAAGGAAGGTTTAATAAAAATGTCAAAGAAAAAATTTAGATTAAGAAAATCATCCATTCTAAGAGATGCCATAAAAGGTAAGGCGGAAACTGTTGGAGAAAAGGAATGGCTTACTTATATTAAAGATTTTGATAAAGGGATTGATAAAAAATATACTTATTTGGATTCACATTTAATTTCGAACCGTATTGGGAATGGTTTATTAAAATTAGGCTTAAAAAGAGGAGATGGAATTGCCTTAATGGAGGTAAATTCTCCAGAATTTATACATTCTGTATTTGCTTCTTTTAAAATTGGAGCTTACATTGTATTAGTTAATACTGGGTTAAAAGGAGACGGTTTAGCCTTTATTATAAATCATTCTGATGCAGTGGCAGTACTTATTAATCATACGTATTTAGAGAGAATATTAGAGATTAAGGATCAATTAAAGAATATAAAATATATTATTGTTGATATAAATGAAGCTCCAGAAGATTTTAAACTGCCTGACGATGCGGTTTCTATTCAAGAATTGATGAAGGCACCCGATGACGATATAGATGCTGAGATCAGTCTTGATGATTTGGCTATGCTTATGTACACAGCAGGCACAACTGGATTACCAAAGGGTGTAGTTTTTTTACAGGGAAAATTATTAGGTGGCATGAATGTTAAATCACTCGCAGCAATGGGCGGAATAACTGCTGATAAAGGTGATGTTCTATTTACTTGTTTACCTCTTTTTCATTCTAATGCGCTATTCCTTACAACTTTAAATGGTTATTTTAGCGAATTACCTGTAGTCCTCGCTAAAAGATTTAGTGCTAGCAGACATTGGAATATTTGTCGAAAATATAATATTACATCTTTTAATGCTCTTGGAGCAATGATTCCAATTTTAATGAAACAACCAGAAAGACCAAATGATAAAGAACATAAAGTTAGGAGAATTAATAGCGCTGCATGTCCGAAAGAAATTTGGGAAGCATTTGAAAAAAGATTTAATGTTCCTTTAAACGAAGCTTATGGAGCAACAGACGGTGGGGGATTTATGCTAGCTAATTTTGGAGGAGATAAACAGCCAGTAGGTTCAATGGGAAAGGCAGTACCTGGCACTAATGCATCGGTTCTAGACTATGATGGAACTCATTTAGGTCCTAATGAAATTGGTGAGCTTGTTTTTGAATGGAAAGATACTGAGGCAAAACAAAGAGAAGTTAAATATTATAAGAATGTAGAGGCATCAAAAAAATTAATTATACAAGATAAAGATGGAAACAATTGGTTTAGTACAGGAGATTTAGTTTATAAAGACGAAGATGGCTGGTTCTATTATGTAGATAGAAAAAAAGACGTTATTAGAAGAAGAGGTGAAAATATTGCCTCATTTAGTATTGAAAAAATAATTAATTTACAAGATAAAGTATTAGAATCTGCCGCTTATGGAGTCAAATCTGAACTAGGAGAAGATGAAGTTATGGTCGCTGTTGTTTTGAAACCAGGTGAAACTATGACCCCAGAAGAACTTCTAGATTTTTGTCAAGATAAAATGGCACATTTTATGGTTCCCAGATATGTCGAATTTATGCTACAATTGCCAAAAAGTCCAGTTCATAGAGTATTAAAAAGGGAACTTAAAAAAATTGGTGTAACCGAAAATACCTGGGATCGGGAAAAAGCAGGTTATAAAGTAAAACGTTGACGTGGTGTTGTTATTAATGAGTTTATACATTAATGGTAAGTTAAATGGAGTCAAATGTAATGATTGTGGACATATTAGATTTCCATTCACAAACTATTGTAATAAATGCCAATCTGAAAATGTATCATCATATCTTATTGGTCCAAAAGGTCAGTTAATGAGTTATACTATTTCATATACAAGACCAATGATGGGTAAATTTAAAGCTCCATATGCTTATGGAGTTTCAAGGTTTTTAGTGGATGAAGGAAAACATGTTGATGTTTTGGGTATAATAAATCCAAAGATTCCATTTGAAGATATTAAAATTGACGACGAAATTGAACTTATTGAAGATAAATTATTTGTTATATTTAATATGGCAGGTGTTGAAGAAAAATGAGAAATGTTGCAGTTGTTGGCGCAGGAGTATTTCCATTCGGTCGCCACGATGATCTTTTATATATGAATATGGGACGTCCAGCAGTTCTTGAAGCTATTCAAGACGCTGGTATAGATAAAAAACAAATTGAAGCATGCTATTGTGGTACTACTGGTGGTGTTGGAGTAGCACATGATATCTTGAATGAAATAGATATCTTAGGCATACCTATTACAAGAGTAGAAAATGCTTGTGTATCTGGTTCAAATGCAATTCGACAAGCTTGGATGGATATTGCTTTAGGTCTTCATGATATTATGTTAGTTATTGGTATCGAGAAAATGAAAGATAATTCTATGGCAGCTGTATCAGGAGGTCAAGGACGTATTCAACTTGAAATGAAGGCAATTAGAAAATTTCAAGTTTTCTCAAGCATGGGAATTGTCGGACCACCTGGTTATTTCGCATTAGCTGCGCAACGACATATGGTAGAATTTGGAACTACAAAAGAACAGCTTGCAAAAGTCGTGATTAAAAGCAGAAATAATGCAAAAAATAATTCTAAGGCTGAACATAGAAAGCCTATGACAATAGATGAAGTTTTAAATGATAAAATGATTAATCCGCCATTAACAAGAAGCCAATGTTGCCCAAAAACCGATGGTGCTGCGGCTGCAATTTTAATGAGCGAAGAACTAGCTAAAAAATATACAGATACTCCTGTGTGGATTAAAGGATCTGCTATGGGATCTGATTATACATTAAACTTAATGTCTAATTTAACAACTATGCCTAATACTGAAGTAGCTAAAAAAGCATTTAAAATGGCCAAATTAGAACCTAAAGATTTCTTTAAAAATGGATTTGCAGAAGTTCACGATTGTTTTTCAATTTCAGAGTATTTACATTATGAAGATTTCGGTTTTTGTAAAAAAGGAGAAGGTCCAAAAATGTTGGAGGAAGGTATTACTGAAATTGATGGTACCCTTCCCATAAATCCTTCTGGAGGATTATTATCATGTGGTCATCCACTTGGAGCAACTGGAGTTCGACAAGTTGCGGAGATACTTTATCAAATGCGAAAAGATAAAGAAGTAGCAAAACGTCAAATCCCAGACAGCAATCTTAATCTTGCACTAACACACACAATGGGGCAACCTGTCTTAGGATGGACCGGGTGTATTCATATATTTACTCGAGAACTCTAAATCTAATTAAAAATTTAAAATAGTCAATTTTTTCTCTTTATAAAACCTTGTTTTTATGATGTAAACTTTATAAAATTAAAATTATTTAATTTGGTATATGGATAATATCACACCAAAAGAACGTGTATTTCGAGCATTAAATTGCGAAGAAGTTGATAAAATACCCGTTGTCCCACAATTAACGTTTGCAGCTGCAAAATATAGAGATAAATCCATATCAGAGGTTTTGGTTGATCCTCAACTACAGCTGGAGGCACTTTTATATGCACAAAAACAATGTGGATATGATGGGATATATGCAAATTGGGAAAGTAGTAGCGTTCTTTTAGCTTCTGCAATGGGTTGTAGTATAATTACTTTTGAAGATATTTCGCCAAGAATAAAAAACCCATTAGTAAGTACTCTAGAAAGTGCAAAAAATTTATTCATACCTCACCCTAAAAAAGCAGGACGACTTCCTTTGAATCTTGAGTTAACTAAAAATTTAATTGAGAAAGTTGGAAATAATTTGGCAATTTTTAATTATTTACCAGGTCCATTTTCATTTGCAGCAGTACTTATGGGTGTAGATGAAGCTTTAACTAAAATTTTTAATGATCCAGAATTATTAAAAATTGTTATGGAATCTGCAAGACTTGCAGCAGTCACATTTGGTGTTACTAAAATTCAAATGGGAGCTGAAATTTTAACCATTGTAGAACCATTTTCCAATTTTGATAATCTTTCTCCAAAACAATTTGAAGATATTTGTCTTCCTTCTATCAAAAAAATGGTTAATGAATTACGTCTTAAAAAAACTAAAATTGGACTTCATGTTTGTGGGAACTCGTTTCCTTTAATTGATCTTTTAGTAGATACGGGTATAGATTTTCTAGAACTAGATTCAAAAGTTGATTTAGCTGCAATTCGTAAAAAAATCAAATCAGATATTTGTCTTATTGGTAATATCGATACAACTAATCTATTTATGAAACCTGCAGTTGAAATCGAGAATGAATGTAAAGACCTAATTAATAAAATGGGGGATAGAGGATTTATATTAAGTTCGAGTTGTGAAATTAGATTCCGGACTCCCCTTGAAAATATTTGTAGTATGGTGAAAAGTACAAATCTCAAATAACACTACAGATATTTATTTCTTGGTATAAATTATTTAATAACCATATTTTATAGTTTCATTAAATAAGTGATCGAAATTAATTTGATACATTGGTTCTTTCCAAAAGTCAGATACAATTTTAATTATTCTTCCATATGCAATAATTCTATCACTCTTTCGTAAATGAGGTATAATAAGTTCTCCGGCTACACGCCCCGCCACGCCTAATGCTGGGATTTCATCCGGTAATCCGTCAGGAAGACCATCTATATCATTATCTACGTTAAACATAAAACTTAATCTAATTGATTGATGACTACGAATAAAATGAATATCAGAAGTTGTTATATTTCCTCTTAAAATTCCTTCAAATAAAATCTGTTTAGATAACCCAAACACCTCCTTTTTAATATTTTTATTTCTATTTTATATTGAAATAAAGTAATTAAAAACAATATATAATATGTGCTTTTTTAATAAATTGGATTTTTAATAATTATTTTAATGAACAATTAAATTTAAATGGAATAAGGCATTAAAATGGCAAGCGATTATGAGACCATGATAAAATTTAGGGAACGACAAGATCCTTTAAGCCAAGATGAATTCGATAAAATTTTAAAGGAGCATATGAAATTTATAAAATCGGGGGGAGCTGGCGTAAATTTGAAAACTCGTCTACTTTGGAAGTCTTGGGTTGTGAAAAAAGTAGTTTTTGGTCAATATTTAGGACCAGAGGGGACTGATGGTAAACAAATTGCTTTGAGTTACAATAATCTTGAAAATATTAAATTTGATAACATTTCTTTGACCTACGCTGATTTAGTAGGAGTTCGATGCCGAAAAAACAGTTTTAAAAAAACCAATCTGACAGGAAGTATTCTTATCGATTCTAATTTTACTGGCTCTAGCTTTGAAGGTGCAAATCTTTCTAAGACTGATTTTTCAAGATCTATTATGGTTGACTGTAGTTTAAGAAATGTAAATCTTACTGATGCAGATTTTGAGAATGTGGACCTTACAGGAGCAGATTTGACTGGAGCTATCATTACACCCGAAACAAATTTTAAAGGAACTATATTTAAAGATGCAGTTAAAGATTTCAAAAAAGTACAAACAACTAAAAAAAATATAAAAACCAAAAAAACTAAGCACACTCTTGTTAAGTCATATATGAATTGTTCAATATGTAAAACTCTACCTGATAACTATGGAGCTTATTGGAAGGGGGGAGATCTTCAATCAAAACCAATGCCTGCTTCAGCAGCTAAGCTTGAGGTTGTAGGGGCCCCAATATATAATAAAAGTACAAGTTATTCACATACAGTTATACAACGTTGTCCAGAATGTGGAACTTGTTATAGGTGGCAATTTGAATATGAATATCTTGTGGGTGGTTCTGAAGATGAAATAGATGTAACTCGTTTAAGTAGAGATGAGGGGGAAAAAGAAGTTAGAAAGATTATTTTGGATGTTAGAATGCAATATGCTCAACTCAGGGCAGAGGGAGTAGCAAAACTCCAGTTGCTAAAGGACGTAAAGAAGTTAGATAATGAACAACTTCATGATGCAGTTAATATATTTCATCATAATCAATTGGTTAAAAGTTTTGACATTTCTTATGCGATCAAACATCTTGTTGAAGCATTAATTAACCACAGACATATAAAAGATGATTGTAATGGACAATATATTTATTGGACTTTAAGTGAATTTAAAAGTAAAAACGAAAAAAATGGAGAAAAATTACTCAATCTTATTCTAAGCCATAAGGGAAAGATCTTTCCACCCGAAGTTCAAGATCTTGTTAAAGAGTGTAAACTCGAACAACTTGAGAAACTTACTAAGAAAGTAAAAATATTAGAGGAAAAATTAAGATCAGAAAATCTTGAAATGGAAGATTATAAACGAATAAATAGACGAATCGAGCAATTATATAAAAAAATAAAAGATTTTAGCTAACAAAAAAGAAGGTTTCAATAATCAGAGAAAAAATTTTATACAAAGGCATTATTCAAGGAGTAGTTACTTCAGTTTTATTGATTGGTAAAGGTTATTTATATTTTACAATTAAAATGGAAGCTGAACTAGATCAGATTCCAAATGAAATTCCAGTTTATGCAAGGGAAAGTATTCTTCTGCGACAAGGGGATAAAATAGACATATATGGAGAAATTTTTCGTGGAGATTTAAAGATCTGGGAAAAAGATATTGTTAGAATGTTTCCCGAGCATATATATAATAAAACTCTCAAATGCGGCTTTAAAAAAGGGTCTAGAAAAAAAATTTTACATAAAGGAAGATTTCATGGGAAAATAACTTCAGTTTTTTTAATAAAAGGTCCAATTGGTGGCGATTTCATGTATTTTAGTATTAAACCTGATAGAAAAATTTATGATGTTCCAGAAGAAATCTTTGTTGATGCTGATGAGATGACTTTATTACGAGAAGGAGATACTGTTTTAGTTGATGGAGAAATTTATTTACAAAGTTTGAAATTCTGGGAAGCTGATTCAATTGAAATGAGAGCAAAGCACGTCCAAAATGAGACCTTAAATTTAGGATTTTAATAAATTTGATAAATTTCGTTTCTTTGTTTAAAAAACTTAGGTTACTGTAAATCTATTAAATATTTTCAATTTATTTGCCAAATCTCTATCTGAAGAAAAAAAAGTAAGACCAAAGGTAATAGAAGTAATTAAGAACCCCAAAGAGCTTAAATCAAATACACATAATAAAAATAGAATTATTGCACCCATAGATAATATTGTCCAACCAAATAGAATATTGGGGAGATCGTTTTTTGTAGGTTTTCTTCTTTGAGGAAATTTATTATAATAATTGATTAAAAAAGAAATCCCTAAAAGTGCGATTATAGCAATGGGCCAACTCAAAAATATACTCATTAATTCTCCATTTAAAAATGGCATGAAAAAATCTTCAAAAACATAGTCTTCAGTATAAATATCAAATAGACTTGATTCAATTGGTCTTGGAATTATTAGATACCGATCATTATACATTAAATAAGGTTCACCAACTCCAGGCCACCAATTAAGGTATATTGGATTAATTGGTAGGAATAAATACATACGAAATGGTTCAAAACGTATTTGATCTTGTATTATTAATATACTAGTTCCGTTGATGAAGACTACTGGAAAATCATGAGAATCACCCTCTGCCATATAAGCATCATATCCCATAAATTTAAGAAATGATACACTAAATACAGCAATTCCAGTACAATCTGAAGTAAATCCATTACTTATTATCTCAGAAACAGTAGGGAGATGGTCGAAAGCAAGTCTAGGTGGATTAAAATCATAAGTATAACGTATTAAGCTGAAATATTTTGGATCTAGAGTATATCTTCTCCACCAAGGATTATAAATAAAATTACTAATGTTTTGCAATTTATTTATTTCATCTTTAACTTCATTAAATTGTATTCCATAGGTATCATTAAACCAGTTATGAAATGTTGTATTTAATCCAAAAAAGAAAGGATGATACGTTTCTATCACAGATTTACGATTCATTCTTCGATAAATCTGATTTCCCCAATCAGTGACATTAGGAAATGTGATGAGAAATATTAGAAATAAAAAAATAGACAGTTTTGTGGCTCTCAAAAAGAAATCTTTCCGTCTTAACGTTGCTAATGCTACAATTAGAAAGGGTAAAAAATAAAGCGCAGAAGCTATTAAATAAAATTGGGAAATGATAAAGAAATAGAAAATAAAACATGGAATGCCAATAATTATAAAAAAAAGTTTCTTTTTTCCTATTTTTTTTATAAAATCTCCTAATTTTCCTTTCAATGATTTACCTCAATTTAATATGATAGCTCAAAATAATTTTAAATTTAACGTTCGACTTCTAAAAAAGCAATTGAGAAATAAATTAATAAATATCCTAGTGTTAATTAAAAGAATAATATATCGATTTTTAAAGATTTTTTAATTATAGTCTTTATGAATTGATTGATTTACGCATTATTCGATTGTACAAGTCGTTTTATAGGTGAATTCATGTCATTTATATTGAAAATTGCCTACGTTTTTTCTCCTTTTATTAAATTGGGTAACTCAGTGAAAAGGGCTGTTGTTCCATTTTTTAACCGTTTATCTGCTCCAAAACCCTCTGAGACCACTTTCGAGCTTGGTAAATGGAATAATGAAAAACTCGTTCAGACTAAATATGGTTTATTATCTGGTTTTTCAGACAAAAATTCTTGGTGTTGGAAGGGAATTCCTTATGCCACACCCCCTACTGGTCCCCTCCGTTGGAAAGCGCCACTTGATTGCATTCCCTGGATTGGTGAACGTAAAGCAAAAAAATTTGGAAATTGGGCTGTCCAAGTAATGCCAATATTAGGTTCAATGGGTTCAGAGGACTGCCTTTACCTCAATATTTGGCGTCCTAAAAGCTCAGAAAGGGAATTACCTGTCTACCTTTTTATCCATGGAGGAGGAAATTCAATAGGTACATCTGCGCAATCAGACTATCATGGTAATGTGGTAGCAGATAAATCAAACATGGTCTATGTTTCAGTTAACTACCGTCTTGGAGCAATGGGCTGGTTTAAACACCCTGCAGTAACAAATTCTGGTTCACCTGAAGATCAAAGTGGGAATTTTGGAACTCTTGATATAATAAAATCACTGGAGTGGATACGAGATAATATAAGAGCATTTGGAGGTGATCCAAATAATGTTACTATTGCAGGCGAGTCTGGTGGTGCCTTTAATGTGCTATCACTCCTTATTTCTCCTACTGCTAAAGGACTCTTCCATCGTGCTGTCGCAGAAAGTGGATTATCTCTTATATGGAGTACTGAAACTGCAGAAGCTCAAAGTAACACTCTCCTAGCAACTCTCCTCGTAAAAGACCATAAAGCGAAGAATCAAGATAAAGCTGCTCAATTAATCAATGAAATGTCGGATGAAGAAATTAATGATTACTTTCGTTCACAATCTCCCTATAAAATCACAAAATACATCCCTACATTTGATTTTGGGATGGCACAATGGCTAAACATTTTCACCGATGGCACTGTAATACCCAAAGCTGGATATGATGTATTTTCATCTGGAGAATGGGCTAATAAAGTTCCATTAATAATTGGCTGTACCAAGGATGAATTGAAGTTATTTGGCTGTTTTAGAAAAGATCCCCCGCGAAATTCCAGAGAATATGACTTGGTTTGGGGATATCGTTCCCTAATTTGGCGCGCGAGTGGTCTTGATTCTGTGGTTAGTAAAATGAATTCAAATTCCGAAGTTCCCATCTACGCATATCGATTTGATTGGGGAAGTCTTGACAATGATGGTATAAGTGTTCTACCAAAAACCAGGGGTCGAACCTTAGGTGCTCATCACGCCTCAGAAATCCCATTCTTTCTAGGGACAGGAATGGGTCAAATAGCCTGGTTAATTGGGAAAACCCATACTAAGCATAATCGAATCGGACGTGAGAAATTAAAGAAATTATGCATGAAGTATCTCGCCAATTTTGCCAGAACTGGCAATCCCAACAGTGAAAATCTTCCCCTTTGGTTTACTTGGGATAATACTGAAAAGAAAAATAAGGTTATTCTACTTGACGCAGGACTTAAAGATCTCAAAATTTCATACTTAACGGATATAATTACGGTTCAAACTGTTGTAAATCTCATTAATTCAGAGCTCAAAGAACCTGAACTGGGGAAAATTCTATCATATCTCGATGAAAATATACCCTTTGGTATTAAAGAGGAAGAATATGAGTCTCACTTTTTTGCTCATTAGTGAGTCACCCAATATTATAAATAAGAATTTTAATATTTGTTTCATTATGAGTAAAAAGAAAATTGCATATTGCGGAGATGTCTGCAGCTTTTGCCCCAGGTATGTGGCGACACAAAGTGGCAGCGAGGAAGAACTTAAAAAAGTCGCCATCCTATTAAAAAAAGTCGGCTGGAGAGACAAAATTTTACCCCCAGAAAAAATAAAGTGCCACGGCTGTCAAGACATCGAAACCTGCGAATACGACGTTAAAGACTGCTGCATAGCACAGAATATCCCTAATTGCGGAAAATGCCCAAAATACCCCTGCCCTAAAATCGAACGTGCATTCGAAATCACTATGGCTAATATGGCTCGGTTTCGGATGATCCTGACGGAATCTGAATTTGCAACGTTTATGAGAGCATTTTTCTGGAAAAAAGCAAATTTAGATGCTGAAAGAAATAAAGTCATTTAATTATTTTAACATTTAATTTTAAAGGTAGATATCACTATCGTTTATAAGATCATCTATCAACAATTTTCATGGATTTCAGCATTTTCGTATCAATTTTTGTTCTAACAATTTTTAAAGATTTAATTTAATTTTATTTTCTAGCCAGTCTATCAAATCCCCTACATTTACTCGAATTTGTTCTTTAGAATCTCTGAATCTTATTGTGACTGTATCAAAGTCCGGATTTTTTTTATCCAAAGTCTCATAATCTACAGTAATGCAATATGGTACACCAATCTCATCTAGGCGTGCATACCTTTTACCAATAGACCCAACTTCGTCATAAAAAGCTCTAAACTTTTTCCGCAAAGTTCTATAAATCTCTTTAGCTTTTTCATCAAGATTGTCCTTCTTCTGTAGTGGAAATATGCCAACATGATATGGAGCTAAATATGGGGGAATTCTGAGAATATTTCGACCATCTTCAATATAAAAATTAGAATCTAATAATGCTAAAACATTTCTATCAACTCCAAAACTAAGCTCCAGCACGTTTAACAAGATTTTCCTTCCATCATCGATTTTAATGCTTAATTTCTTACTTGATCCTTTTTGATGACAAGATAAATCATAATCTCCGCGGTAGTGAAGACCGCCTACCTCTTTAAATCCTTTCAATTGTTGGAAATTAACCTCAAGATCAAAATGAATTTGGTTATAAAATGCCCTTTCCTTATCTGATTTTTCATAAAAACGGAATTTCTCTTTTGGTATTTGTAAGATGTCAAAATAGAATTGTTGAATTTTAGCCATATGATAGATATAGAATTCGGGCAAACCTGTTATTTTTAATAATTCTTTACAACTTATTTTTTTAAATTCCCCTTCTACTCTATCCTTAACTAAACAAACATTCATTTTATAATCTTTTACTGATTTAAAATCAAATAGTTCATTGAAATTTTTAGGATCATGAAATATTTGAAGTTCTGCTTGTGTAAATTCACGAACACGAAAAAAACCTTGACGAGGAGAAATCTCATTCCTAAATGCTTTGCCTATAATTGCTAATCCCATTGGAATTTTTCTTCTTAAAGCATTAAATTCTCGATAAAAATTTAAATATGCTCCTTGAGCAGTTTCTGGGCGTAAATATCCTTTATCTTTCCCTGTAGAACCCACAATCAATGGAAACATCATATTAAAATCCATAGGTTTCCTTAAAGTTCCTCCACATTTGTCACATACAATTTTAAGATCTTGAATATATTTAAAAATTACATCTAAATCAGTTAATTCTTCTTTTAATTCTATTTTCTCTTCTATTAGATGATCCCCTCTATATGTTTCTTTACATTTTGAACATTCTACTAAAACATCAGTAAAATGATCTACGTGCCCTGAAGCTTTTAATACCGCTTCTGGCAGAATATTGCTCGATTCGATAAGATAATAATTATCACCGAGATTTAAAAAGTAATCAATCCAAATGGTTTCCCAATTGCGCTTGATTAACGTTCCTAAATGTCCATAATCATAAAATCCCGCAAGACCACCATATAGATCCGCAGTTTGCCAAAAAAAGCCCCGCTTCTTAATGAACTCATTGAATGCAATATCGTAATCACTCAAGGAAAACACCTTAATTTAATTCGAATCTTATTTTTTATCCAACATTGAAAAATAATATTATAAATTGTGTTTATCAATTTAATACAACAAATTATTTTTTCGGGTAGATGATTTTTTTCAAGCTGTCATCATATTAACACAAATAATAAGGTATTTAAAATGACGGAAAGTGAAGAAACGGATAGTGAAGAAATTACAGGTGTAATTAAGGCGATAGATGACTTAAAGGGTATAGCAAACTTCTTTGATGAGTTTAAAGATGACTACGTAAAGATTTCAAGAGAATTATCAAAAATGTCTAAAGAATTTGAAAGTATGGCAAAAGTAAAGGGAGAAAAAATCAAATTACGTGAAATTTTAGCTCTTTCAATGACTTTATTGACTGAAGTGTTTGGTGCACAACCACATTCGAAAATACTTTTCTTATTACATGGTGTTGAGGAAATGTCAAGGGATTCATTAACTAAAGCTTCTGGAATTTCTGCAGCAGCGATTAGACATGCTTTAGCTGATCTAAACTCCGCTAAGCTTGTAGAATATGATGTAGAAAAAGAAACCGCAAAATTACTTAAACGCATCTATTAATTTCTTTTTTTATAAAATAAAAAAGATAAAATATTTGTTCTTACTAATAATTAATAACCACCTTCAAAAGAGGAGGATTAATTAAATATGGTATTATGTTATTTTTGTAATAATAAGGCTGAAAATAATTGTAATGATTGTAATATGCCAGTTTGTAAATTGCATAGCGTGATTATTGAAAAACAATCATCGACAGGAGAGACTATAGCGGCTCCATATTGTCCAAATTGTTCAACAAAATGAATTAATTCTTTTTCTCTTATATCTCTTCATAGTTGAATTTATCAGAGTTAAACAAAATGGTCAATTCATCAAATGATAATCCTCTAAATGAAAAAGATAAGAAGAAATTTGTCAAAGAGATGATGAAACTAGCGACAAAGACAAAAAAAAGCTCAAAGGAAGAAATTAGCATTCACGTTGATAAAAAAATTCGGAGATTTGAATCAATACAGGAATTAATTTATATTATCACTGTCATTTTAGCTTTCATATTAACTTATATAATTTTAATGTCCAATTATTAGTAGGATACAATTAAAAAGTGATAAGGTATGGACTCCCGAGAAAGAATTTTAACCGCTTTGGATGGAGATCAACCCGATAGAGTCCCGATTTTTGAATTAGGAATTGATAACACACATCAATCTTATAGTTCTTTCTATAATATACTACCTGGATTACAAGGGTATATGCAAAATAGGTTTAATAACACATTACTTCGTTTTCTCGCTAAAATAGGTGGAAAATCAATCCTTAGGAGAGCCATGAGATGGATTGGAATGACAGTGGGAAAAATTGCAAATTTAGAATTGCTAAAAACAGCTCTGCGTTTTGGAATTGATGGAACCTCTCTTATGATAGGCAGTTTATTTGCTACAAATAGTAAGATATCCAGTAAAATCGATTATTATGTTGATGAATATGGAAGAATGGGCTCAATTTCAAAAAATACTTTTGCTTGGTATAAAGGAGGTATAATGACTCCAGAATTACTAGATGAATGGGGTTTTCCAAATCCTCTTGATCCTACCCGTTTAGCTATTTTCCACCATGCCCAAGAAATAAATAAAGATAATAAACTTTTATTGTCTATTATGCCAGGAGGCTTATTTGAAACCTTATATGAAGCCGTAGGGCTTGAAAAATTCTTTTATTATCTTTACGATAATCCTTCTTTTATTAGAAGACTTTTTGATCTTCAAAAAAAATTCCTTATAGAACTTGGGAAATATGTTATAGATCATGGAACGGAAGTAATAGTATTAGGGGATGATTCAGCTTATAAGAATGGACCGATGATGAGCCCAAAATTATTTGAAAAATATTTATTCCCAAGATATAAGGAAATTTGTGACACATTTCATAAAAAAGGTGCAAAAGTCTTATTGCATTCAGATGGGGATACTCATTTGCTAATAGATGGTTGGATCAAATCTGGGGTTGATGCAATTCATCCTTGGGAACCACCGATGATGAATTTAAAGGAAGCAAAAGAAAAATGGGGTAATAAAATCTGTATTTGTGGAAATGTAGATTGTGGAATTACTTTAATGTATGGTCCAAAGCAGAGAATAATTGATGAGGTAAAGCAATGCATTAAAGATGCCGCTAATGGAGGAGGTTACATGCTGAGTAGTTCAAATTCAATTCATTTTGGCATTCCTATTAAAAATTTTCAGATTATGCTTGATGCTGGTAGAAAATTTGGTGTATATGATTAAAATGAATAATAAAGGATGAAATTAGAAATATTAAAATGGAAGAAAAAACGAGCTAGGATTTATTCGGATAACTCTGAAATTTTATTTTTAATATCTCTAAATGTCTGATAAAATAATTCATCAAAAAAGTCTTTTTCAAATTTACTATGAAGAGTATTCCCTATATCTGCAAGTTCTTCTAGGATATCGTTATAATTTTCACGTAAAATATTAAAACTATGTGATAGGATTAAATTACCAAAATTTTCTTCTTTTTCTTCTAATTTTATTGAATCGAATAATATTCCGATAATATCTGTTTTATTTTCACTTTTCAATATGCTTTTTCCAAATATATTATCTAATTCATCTTCAGTTAGGGTCTCTGTCAGTGTAGAACTTAATTTTAATGGAAAGGAATAAATTGGAACACTATCTTGATAATTAATCTTTGAAATCAAGAAGGGTCTTAACGATTCGTCATTAAGTACTTCTAAAATTAGCATTTTTCTTAAAGTCACTAATGATTCGACATTTATCTTAATTTCATCTAACTTTTCATTATAGTTTATTTTTTGATTTTTTACTTTTTGGTCAAGTTCAAAGGGAAGTAAATTTCTATCATCAAATATTAATGATCTAATGAAAATTTTATCACAAAGAGCAAAATAAGGTATGTCAAATAACTTTTTATTCTTTTTCAACAACCTATTTTGGATTTCAGCTATAGTTTTTGCATCAGGATATTTCTTGGGGGTATATTTTAAGTATTTCTTTTGAATAACACTATTTAAGTTCTTTTCAAGTATATCAAATTCTTTTTCTGCACTCTTTCTGATATTCTTTTGCACTTTTAAATAGGTATTTTTAATTTTTTTAAGGTTTATATCCTTAAAATCGTCATCACTTTTTCCTTCCGGAAAAGCATAAAGAGCATCAACGTTGAATTTTTTTTCTTTAACCATAGAAATTAATTTTTCATTTAATTTATGTAGATCATAATATTCAAGAATAATTTCAAGATTTTTAATTGAGTTTAATTTAAAATTTTTGTTTTTTCTCCTCAATTCATTCGGAATTGTTGAAAAAGAATCCATAAAATAGGATTCGCTCTCTCCAATTATTTTAAATACTTCTCTTTTCATAATTTTAAATATCTCATCTAATTCTTTCCCCTCAATCAAACACTCAATGCAACTTGAACATTGGAAATTAGGAGGAATGAGTGGAAGAACTTTAGGGAAGTATATGGTTTTAAATTGAGAATTTTCAACTTCTGAAATTAAAGCTTTTAAAACATAAAAGTATTTTAAAATATTAATAAAAAATATCAATTGATCAAGAAAAATTTTCAGTAATTCACTAGAAGTAAAAATGAAATTATTATTTTCTTCTTTGACAGATCCAAAAATTTCATTATAAATATCTAAATATATCATTAATAAAGAATTAAGAAAATCTTCTCTTACACTAGCTAAGCCCTCAGGAGTTGATTTAGGAATATTTTTAATAGTTTTTTCTATTAATGCAGATTGGAAAACTTCAATAAAAAAAGATTGATTTCCTTTTGTTAATTCTTTATCATTTATTTCATATTTTTTTAGTTCATTTAAAAATTCATTCTGTAAATTAGCTTTTTTAATTATATCAAAAAATGTATTAATTGCATGACTTTCAATAGGCTTATTTAAATAATTTTCGAGAAATAAAATCGCAAGATCTAAAAGTTTTCTTTGTTTTGCTTGTTTCCTATCAGTTTGTTTATCTAATTTTTCAATTATATCTGAAAGAATACTTACAGGTCCAATCTCTTTAAAAAACAAATCTGAAAAATTTTTGAATTCGGTCATCAAAGATTTTTCTATTAAGCCAAAATATTCAGGATTGTTTATAAAAATCTCAATATTTTCATTAAAATCATCAAAAACTAAATTTATTGCATTTTGAATATAATTCATCTTTAGATCTTTAGAAATTTCTTGAATTTTTTCATTTTGATCTATTAATTCCATATAAAGATCTGGAATTTTTTTCAATTCGCCCATAAGGTCTCCGAATTTCTTTTCAAAATGCATTTTTGTTTGGTTTAATACATGAATTTCAGTCAATGCAGAAATAAGATTATCAATTTCAGAAACATCTTGATGATTTCGAACGAGTTCTTCTTTTTCCTTTTCTAATTGTGATTTTATTTTCTTTATATTTAAGTCTTCTAATGAATTAGATAATTCAATATTATATTTTGATAAACTTTCTTGATTTAAACCTGTTGTTCTAAATTCTGCTTGATTTAATATCTTAATTTCTTCTTCGTTTAATTCTTTTATTGCCTCAATCATATCAATTTGTTCTAGATTAAATGAATGGTTAGAAATATTAGATGTACCCAAAAATTCAGCGTTTAAACAAGTTATTGTAAATGTCAAATTTTCATGATATTTATTTAATTCATCTTTTAAATTTGGTAGGGAATTTATTAATTGAAGAAATTTTTTCATGATTATTTTTTCTTTTTGCTCCCTAATTTCGTTTAGCACTTTAGTTTGTCCAATAAATTTATCAATATCATTTTCTATCGATTTAATTATTTGTTTTTGTGCTTTTTCTGCCTCATAACTATTAAAAAAGATAATTGGTTCTATTTGCTTAAATTTTGTATAATAGACCCTTTTTATGATTGAAGGAATTTTATTTTTTAATTCTTCTTTAAAATTTATTTTTAATTGTTCTGATGTGAACCAAGAATTATATCCCTCAGATATCCATCTTTTAATTGAATTTCTAAACACATTAATTACAGATTCTTGAGAGGGGACTCTAGTAGCTGAAAATTCCCCAATTAATTTCCGAATAAGAATTTGTTCACTTAATATCTCACCGAATCGTCTGATTTTAGTTGTATCTTCATCTTTAATTTCTGGAGGACCTACATGAAAAACTGTAATTAATTCTGGAAATTTAGGGAATGGTATTTGCTGCCCTACATCTTTATAAATGTCATTTGCAAAGTTGAAACCTTCTAATAGATTGGAACTTGAATAAATTACCCTGCTTCCATCTTCTAAAATATCCCCTCCTTTTAATTTTATCTTAGTTGACAAAGCTTCTTCTGTTGCGGAGATTGAGCCACTAGTTAAACCTGAAAAAATTTCTTGGTCTGTCCAATTTAATGAAATTAAATCCATGCCATTGTCTTTATCAATAACAGTAAGTTTTGTCATCTAAATCAACGTGCTATAGAGATTTTCTAGCCATTTAATTATTCTTTTTTATAATATTAATTACATAATCTTCAAAATATAATTCAATTTTTAAATAAATTCGCGACAATACAATTTTGGAGATGTTTTTCTACTCTAATTCAATTGTAATGTTTCAAATAATTTAAAGTTTTTTAGAAATCTTATTAACAGTTTTTTTAGATTATCTTTAAAACATATAATTAAATTTTTATTCAAATTCCTATCATCTTTCAATTATTATATAATGGAGAAAAATAACGATGAGTGAAAACTATTATCCTCTTGAAAATGTATTATCATCTGAAGAAGAAAACAAATTTAGAAAAGAAGTCCGCGAATGGGTATTAAATGAAGTATTACCAGAATCTGATCGCATAGAACATGAAAAGTTATTCCCCAGACATCTATTTAAAAAAATGGGTGAAAGAGGTTATTTAAAAGCTCTATTTCCAAAATCAGTCGGAGGAACAGAATTAGGAATCAAATACGGTTTTATTTTATGTGAAGAGATTTCATGGGCATGTAGACCTCTAGTTGCAGCTTTCGATTGCACAATTTTTGGCTCAATTCCAATTATGCGTTTTGGAACACCTGAACAAATTAAGAAATATCTTCCTGGTGCAATAAATGGAGATAAAATAGGTGCAATTGGTATGACCGAACCCAATGCTGGGTCAGATGTGTTTTCAATGAAAACTTATGCAAAAAAAGATTCCAATGGCGATTATATTATTAATGGAGAGAAGAGATTTATCACAAATGGTTCTCAAGCAGATTTTTTAACTCTTTGGTGTTTGACTGATACAAACGTAAAACCTCACCTAGGGATGAGTGCATTTATTATAGAACCTTCATTTCAGGGATTTGAAATCGTAGGAGATTTCGAATTAATGGGCTGCCACGGTTTAAAAAATACATATATGCGGTTCAATAATATGAAGGTTCCAAAAGAGAATTTAATAGGGCTCAAAGAAGGATTAGGAGCGAAAATTCTCTTAGATGAACTTGATAGTGAACGCACTTTGGCAGCCTCGTCCGCTTGTGGGGGAGCTAGAAGGGCTATAGAAATTGCAGCAAAACATGCTAATGAGAGAAAACAATTTAAAAAAGCATTAAAAAGCTTTGAATGGGTCAGTTTTACAATTGCAGATATGGCAATTAGATTAGAGGCTGCAAGAAACCTGACATATCAAGCAGCTTGTGTTATTGACGCTGGAAAAGATGCAAGTAAAATTGCGGCGATTGCTAAAGTTTATTCAACAGATATTGGTTTCGAATGTGCTAACCTTGCTTTACAGATTTGCGGTGGTTTGGGTTATATGAAAGGAGAATACAATAAAGACGCAGGTTCTTATCTTAATCCAAATGGTAGTCCTGCTTATGTAATAGAAAGAGTTTTTCGAGCTACGAGATTAAGTTCAATTACAGCAGGTACTAATCAAATATTAAGATACTTGATACAAAGGGAAGTCTTTAAAGAAATGAATCTAAAAACACCAGAAGAAAGTCAAAATTGGTAAATTGAATCTAGTATTAAAATTAATTTATAATTTTTTTATTTTATTCCTTAAATGAATCCACTTGCCTTTTAAAATTCTAATATGAATAAAATAATTAAAGATCCTTTTTTTATTATATAATTGACTATTAGATTCATTGATAAATGAATAAAAGGATTGACTGGGCGTTTAGTTATCAATGGTTGATATTGATGAGCGAATTGCAGAATTAAAAGAAAGATTAAGACAAACCACTCCAAATAAAGCAACTATGAGATCGATATGCCAGATTAAGGCGCAAATAGCTAAGTTGGAGCGAAGAAGGCAAGATAGAATCTTCGGTGGGATTGGAAAAGCCTCTGGAACCGGGACCTATGATGTTAAAAAAAGTGGTGATTCCTCTGTTGCTTTAGTGGGGTTTCCATCTGTGGGAAAAAGCACTTTATTAAACCAACTTACAAATGCTAAAAGCAAAGTTGCTGCTTATGAATTTACTACTTTAAGTGCAATTCCAGGATTAATGGAATATAAACATGCCAGAATTATGGTTATAGATCTTCCAGGAATTATTCGAGGTGCAGCACACGGTAAAGGTTTTGGAAAGCGGGTTCTTTCAGTTGCAAAAACCTCAAATTTGATCCTTATTATGCTAGACATTTGGAATATGCCCCATTTACAATATCGCATGATTCTGGAAGAATTATACAATGTTGGGATACGATTGGATAAATTTCCCCCCTTAATTAAAATTACACCTTTAAAATCTGGAGGAATTTCTCTTGGATCAACTGTACAACTTAAATCATTGGATCTTGAATTAGCTAAAGAAATATGTAAAGAATTCCGAATTATAAATGCACAAATTATTGCTCATCAAGACATCACACCTGATGATCTAATTGACCATTTAAATGGTAATTGCGCCTATATACCTTCAATAATAGTATGTAACAAAATGGATGTTGCTACTCCTGAACAAGAAGAATTCCTTAAAGAATTAGAAAAAGAAGGACATCAAATAATCAGAATTTCAGCGGAGACCGGAATGAATTTGGGTTTGTTAAGAGAGGAAATATTTCATAAACTAGATCTGATACGAATTTATCTTAAACCAAAGGGAGAAAAAGCAGATTTAATTGAACCTCTAATTGTTCCAAGAGATTCGAAAGTAGGTCAGGTTGCGGGAAAAATTCATCGAGATTTTGTAGATCGTTTCCGATATGCTTTTGTCCAACATGCAATAAAAAATGATGAAAATGTTCGTCCTATAGTAGAAAAACGAAAATGGAAAGTTGGATTAGATTATGTTTTACAAGATTACGATGTTCTGCAAATCAATATCAAATAGATGAATTTTGATCCATTTAGGTTAAATCATATATTTTTAATATAATGCAATAAAAATAAAATGATAAATAATATCTCATATATATGTAGTAATAAAGTAATTATATAATTAAATAATAATTCAAAATTTCAATTATTAATTAAGGAAGTAGTAGTTATGGACTTATATGATATTTATGTTATTTACAAAGGAGGGCAGACAATATTCCATAAGAACTTCAGTACTGTAAAAGTTGATCCTGACCTTGTAACTGCGTTCCTTACAGCAGTTACCAATTTCTCCCAAGAAGTTCTACCTACTGGAGACCCTCTTCGAATTATTGAAAAAGGTTATTCAAAAATTATAATGTCATATGAAGCATTAATAATGAGCGCTTTAATATGCGGATCAAATAATCCAGAGGATGTCGAACAATTAAAAGTAAGAATAGATGATATTGTAAAGGAACTACAAGCACAATATTATCCTATTCTTCGTAATTGGGGAGGAAAAACTTCAGACTTTATGGGTATGGGGGATGTTATTGATGACCATCTAAAAGATATTCTTAGAATTGCACTCCCTCCACCTTTGGAATTAATGTTCTCTACTCCTGATAAATTCACATTTACAATTGATGAGAGGGGTCTGAATCTATACAATTCATATTTGAGAAATAATAAGGGCTTTAATGCCTTTTTAGGAAAACTGGGATTAGAAATCTCTTGGGTAGATAGAGCTTTAAATGCTTTGAGATCGGGAAAGGTCGGTTTACCGGATTTAGCAAATAAATTAGGCTTGGATTTACAAATAACCATCGTTTTAATTAGAGATCTTAAACTACGTGGCTTATTGCTTATGGCATTATAAAAATATAAAATTTTTAAGTTCAAAACATAAGACTTGCTTATAAAGATAGTTTTATCTTAAAAATGATATATTTAATATTGAAAAATTCGAAATTTATTTTAATTAAATTCATAATATATTTACAGCATAATATAAAATAATTCAAAATTTGGGACATAAAAAAAATTTAGGTATAGGCGTACCCTCTATGTCTGATGATTCTTTAAACCTCGAGTACGTGGCAGACGGTTTAAGATGGTTGATGAGAAGATTATATCTAAAAATCGCTAAAGATGAAAAATTAGATGAATATTTAAAAACTCCAAGAAGATTCATTGAAATTTTTGCGGCAAAAGGGTATAAAAACTTAGGATTATCCGAAGCTTTTTTTAATTATCTTGCAGAATTAGATATTCTTAAACTAGAGGATGAGAAATATGAATGGGATCCTAAGTCAGATTCACCATCAAGAAAAATGAGGACAATTGTTGAAAAGGAAGCTATTGCTCAGAAAATGGTTCAGGAAAAAGCAATGGCATTATACGGTATACTAAAAAAATTCTCAGAAGGTTTTGTCCAAGTTTTAAAAGGAGAACGGGGAGACCGGGATCACGAATTAGCAATTTGGGATTCTTTATATGTATCGGATCTCTATACATATCTACGAAACGAAGCAATTAAAAGAGCAGGATTTAAAAAAGGTGGGACTTATATAGATCTGGGTTGCAGATCTGGTTGGAGCACAATTAGTCTCTTGGAAATTTTGCATCCTGAAAAAATTATCGCAATAGATCCCTCGGAAATTATGCTTGAATTGGCTTATGAAAATATACTATCTATGGGCTATAAAGGTAAAGTTCAACTAGTTCTTGCAGATATTAAAAAACCTATTCAACTTACAGAAAATGTCGATGGAATCTTTGCTAATCTCATTTTTAATAGATTTGAATCTACTGAAATAATAGATATTTTGTTTAATATAGCTCCTTTATTAGATAATGAAGGAATATTTGCTGGTCTACAACCTGTTAAAGCAAGCGATACGATAAATTTTGCAGAATTAATGCTTTACGCAGATAGCGAATTTAAAGGTTACCCGTCCTTTAATACTATCTATAGGGCCTTTGAAAAAGCAGGATTTGAAGAATTAAAAATTGAAAAATCAATGTTCTTTAAGGCTAAAATTAAAAAAGAGAAGAAAAAATAAATCTTTTTTTTGAAAATCAATTTGATATAAATTTTCATTTAAATTTGTACTTAGTGCTATTGTACAAAAAAGAATAAAATATTTAAAGTGGTAGGGGGATTATTTGCTCTAATTGCATTTCTCTAATAGAATCGTCCGAAAACTGATAGAATATTTTCCTACTTTTCTGGGTTATTTCACTTTCAGTCTCTACATAACTGCAGATCTCTTGCTTTTCCCACTTTCTTAAAATCTGCTTAATCATTTGATGATATATTCGATAATAACTCTTTGGCTTTTTTAATCTTGTTAGAACAACCTTGGCTAATTGTGAACTTGGAAATACATTACTATTCCATTTCTGGTAAACTTCGATAATATAGTCTCGGATGATTTCTATAACTATTGGATTGATTTTGATTTGTCTTTTTCTTCCTCGAGGTGACATTTCTATCTATATCTTATTATCATTTACATATAAAAAATTATACTGGAAGAGGGATTAGCTCTTCTTGTTTATAACCAAGTTTCTTTGCCATGTCTGCAGGTCCTCGTCTTGCTATTGCTATTGAAACAACCACAACTCCCGCAACAGCACCAATAAGTATATAAATGATCCATGTCTGGTCTTCTCCACCAAGTATAGGTGGAATGAAAGGTGGCTCTTCTTTAGGTGCAAATGTAACTACTGTGCGTGCTGATTGAGTACCATTTTGGTATTTTTCATCATATGGTGCAATCCAATAATAATAGGTAAGATAATTTGTAACAGGTAGACCAGAATCGAAATAGAAATTTTCAGTTGTGTTATCAATCCAAGTAGCATTTGGAAAATAATCTTCAATACCTCTATATATACGATATCCAGCAACGTCATAAGAATCAAGTGTCGCAGTCCAAGTTAGGTTAACGGAATCAGCACCAATTAAAGTATGGGAAAATCCTACACCACCAACAAAATTTGGTGGGGTTATATCAATAATTTGGATTGAATCATACTCCCTTTCAGTTGAATTATCACCAGTCGAATTCCTTCCAATGACTGTATAATAGTAAATACCATCATCAACTCCCCTATCCCAATAATCAGTAGATGGTGCAGATACTGTTGCTATCAAGTTTGCTGCGTTGGGAGTGAATCCAGAGATGTTACTACGGTGAATATCATATTCAATAGGGGTCCAATATATTGAAGTTGTCCATTCAATATGGATATCACCATCTTGATCCGGCAAAATAGGATTTGAAATATTAAGAGCTCTAATATTAATAAAAGTATCATCTCTATTAAATACAAAGGTATAAGAAGCCGAGTTATCTACGGTGTCATTGAGATATATGTCAATATAATTCAAGCCGAATATCAATTCGGGATATAATGCGTCCAGGATTGTTATACTTAAAGAATACTCTTTAAGACGTATATTAGTTCCACTTGTATGATTGGTATAATCATTAATGCTAAACCAAACAGAATCCACCAACCAATTATCATAAGCAGTGAAATCTATTGTATCACCTGGTCCCTGCCATGTCCAAATGACGGAATTATTTGTATGGCTTGTCAGATTTAATTTTGGGGGTTGAGATATCAAATTCCAAGTTATATTGACAATAAACATTTCAGGATTACCAAAATCGTTCTTTGAATCATTATACGAAATTCTAATCGTAGCTCCTTCAGTCACATTTAAAAGATCAAGAGCATCGTTCGTGCCGGAGGTGGTTAAATTAAAAGTACCTGTGAAAATATCAGTATTTAGACCTGATTCGGTAAGATTGACAAGAATGAAATCAGAACCGCTAGAAACATTTATTGTGACAGTCTGAACTGATAAATCATCTTTGTTTAAGTCCAAATCTGTAATGTTTACATAAACGGTGACATTTTCCTGAGTATATTCTTCTAAATCAGTTACAACAATACCATCTTCGGGTCCCGATATTAAAATAAATACCACAGCTGATTCTCCACTTTCTTGTGTTTTCTCGTCATATGCTGTTATCCAATAGAAATAAGGTCCACTACTTAAACCACTACTAGAATTTGAGTCTAGATATGTTAATGCGGTCACGTTGTCAATCCAAGAACTTAGCATAAAATTATTTACAATACCTCGGTAGATATTAAACCCAGCCACATCATAGGAATCTGTCGAATTAGCCCAATTAAGACGGGAATTTTCTGCACCAACTGGAGTACCGGTAAACCCTGGTGAAATCCAGGTCGGTGGAGTTGTATCGATGATTGTTATTGATCGATTTTCCCAATGAGTTGAATTATCAGTTCCATTAAATCCAATAATTATATAATAGTGAATTCCATCGACAGTTCCATTATCTAAGAAATACATATCACTTATTCCTTGTGCTATTCGGTTTGTGGCATTAGGAGTGAAATTCGCGGTGGTACTGCGGTAAATATCAAAGCTAATAGGATTCCATGAGGGCGAAGAGTTCCATTCAATGTGGACATTGCCATCCGCATCTGGTTCAATATTTGTTTGATTAAGTGGTCTAATTCTAATTAGAGTGTCATCAATAGTAAATGCAAATGTTGCAAAAGTAACATTATTTACGAAACCCACGGTGTCATTAGCAAAAATTTCAATATAATTTGATCCATATGTCCAGTCGGGAGCTGATAAATTAACTTGTATTCCAAATGAATATTGATCGAATGGTATTGCAGTAGCATATGTCACATTATTACCACCATTAACTCTATACCAAACAGAATCTACCCGTGCATTGTCAGTTGCAGTGAAATATAGTAAATCTAAGTTCCAAATAATAGAATTATTTGCAGGATTGTCTAGAGCAATTGTTGGGGGACTTACATCTATACTCCAAGTTATATTGGCAGATTTGCTTTCAATTAAACCACTGCTATTCATTATATCTAAATAATAAATGAGAATATTAATTCCGCCTGTCACGTTCAACTCGTCAGCTGAATCATTAGTACCAGTGGTTACCAACGAAAAATTGCCTATAAAAACATTTCTATTAGGATTGGATTCAAAACAAATAATATTAATTTCGTCAGTTGTGGTATTGGCAATTATTGTTATATTCTGAATTGATAAATCGTTCTTGTTTAAGTCCAAATCTGTAACGTTAACATAAACAATAACTCCATCACCAAAATACTCTGGTTTATCAGTGACAATGACACCATCACCATGTGGGGGCATATCAACATCTCTGCTTGGTAATGATGGTCCACTTGCTTGCTCTTTCTCGTCATATGCTGTTATCCAATAATAATAAGTTGTTGAAACATTTAAACCTGTGTCCAAATATGTCAATTCGGTCACATTGGCAATCCATTCGCTTGTACCTACACTATCTACTATAGATCGGTTGATTGAAAATCCAGCTACATCATATGAATCTGTCGAATTGGTCCAAATAAGACGTGCCTGTTCTGCACCAACTGATGTAACGGTAAAAGTTAGTTCGCCTAGATTCCAAATTGGTGGAGTTGTATCAATAATTTGGATTGAATCATATTCCCAGCGGGTTGAATTATGAGTTCCATTAAATCCAATAATTGTATAATAATAAAGACCATCATCAGTCCCATTATCTATATAATAGTTAGTTGGCCAAGGTATTCCAGTTGCTATTCGGTTTGTAGCGTTGGGTGTGAAGCCGGGGTTGGTACTGCGGTGAATATCAAAGCTAATAGGATTCCATGCTGATGAAGAGTTCCATTCAATGCGGATATTTCCATCCGGATCTGGAATTACTGGATTTGGAACATCAAGTGGAATAAGTTTAATTAAGGTATCATCAATAATGAATGAAACATCAAGCGAGGCTACAAGATTTCTAGTGTCATTAGCATAGATAGTAATATTATTTACACCGGAAATCCACGGAGCTTCTCCTGTGGCATTTATTGCAAATGAATACTCCTTGAGGTCTACATTGGTAGGAGTAGAATTAGAACCTCCATTAACGCTATACCAAATAGAATCTACAAGCCAATTATCAGAGGCATTGAAATAAAGATAAGTTCCAGACCAAATTACGGAATTATTTGCAGGGCTTTCCAGATTTATTGTTGGGGATTGAGGTAGCAAATTCCAGGTTAAATCAACCGTCAAGGTTTCAGAAATACCAGAGCTATTCTTTTCATCAAGATATGAAATGGTGATAATGGCACCATCAGTTACATTTAACAAATCAAGAGCATCGTTCGTACCAGTAGTAACTAATGTGAAGTTGCCCGTAAAAAGATTAGTATTCAGACTTACTTCAGTAAGATTGACAAGAATCCAGTCAGAACCACAACTAATGTTTATTGTGACTGTTTGAAGTGTTAAATCGTCTTGGTTTAAGTCCATATCTGTAATATTCACATAAACTATAGCATTTGCTCCATAATATTCTCCTTCATCACTTTCAACAAAACCGTCTTCTGGTCCAATAATGGTAACAAATCTAGAGAATGATGGTCCACTTGCTCGCCCTTTCTCGTCATATGCTGTTATCCAATAATAATGTGTCCCTATACTTAAACCTGTGTCTAGATATGTCAATTCGGTTACATTGGCAATCCAAACGCTTGTATCTACATCATCTATTGTAGATCGATTGATTGAAAATCCAGCTACATCATAAGCGTCTGTCGAGTTAGTCCAGATAAGACGGGCATTTTCTGTTCCAACTAGAGTAACAGTAAAAGTTAGATCGCCTAAATTCCAATTCGGTCCGAATATATCGTTAATTAATATTGAACCATATTCCCAGCGAGTCGAATTTAGAGTCCCGTTAAATCCGATTATTGTATAATAATGAAGACCATCTACAGTTCCATTATCTAAATAATACATATCAGTTATTCCTTGTGCTAGGAGGTTTGCTGCATTAGGTGTGAATCCTGGGGTGGTGCTGCGGTAAATATAGAAACTTATAGGACTCCATTCTGGCGAAATTGTCCAATTAATAAGGATGTTGCCATCTGTATCTGGCTCAATATTGGTTTGATTGAGAGGTATAATTTTAATCAAAGTATTATCAATAATAAATGAAATTCTAAGTGTATCTAGAAGGTTAATTGAGTCATTAGCGTAAATGGTAAGATTATTTTGACCATTAATCCAGTAAGGATCATCTAATGAGGCGTTTATGTCAAATAAATGATCCTTTAGCCCTATGTTGGTAGCAACTGTAATATTAGGACCTCCATTAATATTATACCAAACTGAATCTAACTTCCAATTATCAGAGGCAGAGAAATGAAGTAAAGTTCCAGACCAATCAAAGGAATTATTTGCGGGGCTTATCAGATTTAAAGTTGGGGGTAATGGTAATGCGCTATAAGTAATATTAACAAATCTTATTTGAGATGTACCATTTATATCTTTTTCATCGAAATATAAAATTGTAACATTTTCACCTATATTTACAAATAAATGATCATCAGGATCGGATGTAGCCAAGGATCCGAGGTCAAATTGACCAATAAATGTATCACTATTTGTACCATTTTCGTAGATAATAATATGAATTAGATCTGAAGGACTACTTGTAGCATTAATTGTTGCTGTTTCTTGAGCAGTCGGAATTTGGTTTAGATCTTTATCTATAATTGCAACAGTAACAGTAACCGGATCTCCAAAATATTCTGGGGATGGTAGATAGATAATGCCATTCGCAGGTAGTAAGAATTGTGCCTGTCTAAATACATCAACTGGATCTCCTGTAATTTCATTTGCATCCTCATATTTTACTATAATGATAACATTATCATCTACATTTATCATTTGCTTTGCATCATCCTTATCTCCTAATGTGAAGTTGAAGTAACCTATAAACTCATCAGTATCTATTCCATTTTCTATTAATTCAATTTTAATTGTATTCAGTGATTCATTTCCTTGAGTATAAACACTTACAGGACTGAAAATTGCTGCAATAACATCTTGAGCTAATGGATTTTGGTTTAAATCCTGGTCTCTTACTGTAATCATAGCCGTTGTACCCAATCCTTCAAAAGTAAAACCACCAGTTGCATTTGTACTAAGAGTACCCGTATAAGTTTTAATCCAAGTAGAAGTTGCTACTTGCCAAATCGGATAGCCCTCTGTTGTGTGATTATCATAATAATATACACCAATCGTATCTCCATCTTCAACATGTAAAAACTTTCCATAAGTTGGTCCATCTGTAAATGAAAAAACAGTAAAGAATTCGGCATCAGTTGGGAAAAGTTCTGACAATATCAAAGTAATACCATTCGGATCACTTGTACTATTTACTTTTGCTGTCAATGTATCTGGAATAAATGTGACTGCTATGACAGTGAAATCCATATCTATATCATCAATTTGTATTTGGTTATTTTCAGATAAACCATAATAAAAAGCTGGTAAGGAAGCTATTGTGGCTGAATGAGTTTGATCCCATGTAGCTGTATCCTTTGGTTGTGCAGGTGCGCCAGAAACGTCATGAGCATCATAATAAAGAACACTAATTTCATCTTCATCCGTTACGTTAATAATATCATTAAAATCATCACTGCCTCCCATAGTAAAAGTGAATGTTCCTGTAAATTCCCCTGTATTAATATTTGTCTCATTTAATGTAACTGTTATTCCTATTAAATCAGTAGAGCTATTCACAGTCACATCTGCCGTATCATTTACACCAGAGTCTACATTCAAATCTTGATCAATTACTGTAATCTTTGCAACTGCTAAAGTGCCGTAATAAGTGCTAGAATTTAAAACTACTGTTCCTGTTTCAGTTTCTAGCCATGTCGCATTAGCTATAAGTTCAACGGGTATACCTTCTTCATTTCTAGCTTCAGAATATGTAACATTTATGGTATTTTGATTTGCAATTTTAATAATATTGCTAGGATCGTCACTGGCAGTTAAGCTTACAGTAAAAATTCCAGTAAAATTAGCTGATGTACCTGTTGTTTCAGACAATGTTACAGATATTCCAACAAGATCGCTATCACTTGTAACAGACACACTAACGGTATCTATTCCTCCAGTAATGTTTAAGTCCTCATCAAAAACCTTGACGAATATCACTGCATCTACTCCATAATAAACTGATGAATTAAGTTGAATAGAACCACTAAAGGTTTGAATCCAAGTAGCAGTATCAGTGGGGCTTGCAGAAGCTCCAGTCACTGTATATTGATCATCATATCTTACAGTGACGGAATCACCACTTATAGCATGTATTATTTCCAAACCATCATTACTACCTGTTGTGTTAAACGTGAATAGTCCGATAAAGACGCCAGTGCTAGGTCCTGTTTCTGTACATGTTACATTTATACCTGCTGGATCACTTGTACTGGTTACATTTATTTCAACTATATCAGCTCCTCCAGTAACATCCAGATCAGAATCACTAACCGTTATGTTTCCTACTGCAGCTGTTCCATAATAAATAACTTTATCTAAAGCAATACTACCGGTGTCTGTAGCAATCCAAATAGCTGTGTCATTTGGTCTTGCTGCGGGACCTATGGCAGTGTGAGAATCATTATACAAAGCCATAACTGTGTCACTATCTACGGCCCAAATAATATCAGAAGCGTCATCACTTGGAGATGATGTCTTAAAGGTAAAGGTTCCAGTAAAGATTCCAGTATTATTTCCCGTTTCATAAAGTCGAATTAAAATACCCGATGGATCTGAGCTACTATTTATATTGACCCTAAACCATTCGATATTTCCGGAATCAAGATTCATATCGTTATCATTCACTGTAACTGTAGCTTCAGCTCCTGTTCCATAATAATATTCCTCATCCATCAAGATTGTTCCCGTAAAAGTCTCATCCCAAGTTGCGGTATCTGTAGGGTTCGCAGCAGGTCCAGAAGCTGTGTGTTCATCATAATATTTAGCAGTAATTGTTTCTAAGTTAGATACTTGAAGTATATTACTTGCATTATCACTTATAGTAGTACTAAAAGTCACATTTCCAATGAATGTACCGGTATTAGGTCCAGTTTCAATTAAATCAACCATAATTCCAGCGGGAGTAGATGGACTTGTCACATTAACATAAATTACTTCGGTAGTTATTGAACTTCTATTATGATCAAGATCATAAACAGTTATTTCCATAATTGCTCCTGTACCATAATATATAATATCATCTAAATTAATACTTCCTGTATATGTCTTTATCCAGTATGCAGTATCAAAGTGATAATCAAGTATACCGGTTTCATTTCGTGTATCTGTACAATTTACTTGTATAATAGTGCCATTTCGAGCATAAATAATTCTACTTCCAGGAATGCTACCAGTTTGACTAAAGAAGAATGTATTAGTAAATATTCCAGTATTAATACCCGTTTCAGTTAATGTTAGTGAAAATCCTACTAAATCTAAAGTTGAACTTAAATATATTTGAGTAGTTTCAATTAATCCTGGGAAATTATTAAGATCTCGGTCGTCTAAACTTACTGTGGCTACAGTAGCTGTTCCATAATAATATTGTGCATCCAAAGTCAAATTACCTGTAAATGTTTCAATCCATTGGCTAGTTGTCATTAAAATATTAGTTAAACCACTTCCATTAGATAGGTCTGTATATAGAACGTTAATTATGTCTCCATCGAGTGCTTGAATTGTATATCCGTCTAGACTAGATGTTTGGCTAAAGTTAAATGTTCCAATAAAGGTAGCAGTATTGATTCCAGTTTCAATTAATGTGACATTTATCCCAATTTGATTTGTAGAACTATTTACTGTCACATTAACAGTATCAAAATCACCAGGATTTATATTTAAATCCTCATCTGTTACAGTAATATTTGCTATAGCTCCAGAACCATAATATGTGAGTGAATCTATTTGTAATGTTCCTGTATCAGTAATATGCCAGATTGAGCTATTCTTTCGTGTCATTGCTGTTCCTGATATGTTTCTAGCATCTTGATATATACAATTAACAGAATCTAAGTCAGAAACTCTAAGCAATCTTAAGGCAGAACTACTTGTAGTTAATGAAAAGGTGAAGTTTCCTTTGAATTCATTAGAATCTACTCCAGTCTCAGTAAGAGTTAGTGTAATTCCCGTAGGGTTGGTTGTACTGTTTACATTAATAATTTTAGATTCTATTATAGTTGAATTTTGATTCAAATCATCGTCAATTAAAGTAACAATTGCAGTTGTAAGTCCGTAATAATCGGTACTATCAAATGTTATATTACCAGTATGGGTCTCAATCCAAGTAAATGTATAATTGCTCCATTCATATATATCACTTATATTAAGATCCCAATACCAAATCCATACAGAGTCACTACCTTGGACATATATACGATCTAATACATTGTCGCTAGGAGCAGTTGTTTTAAAGGTAAAGCTGCCAGTAAATATTCCCGTGTTGATATCGGTTTCCGTTAGATCGACATTAATCGTACCCGGATCGGAATCACTACTCACATTAACTTCTATTAAATCAATTGCATATGCATCAATGTCTTCATCTCTGTCTATAAGAGTGATATCTACAAATGCAGCTGTTCCATAGTAAGTATCTGTTACAAATGAATACTCAGTAGTCACATGTTCAGTCCATAATGCTGTATCAATAGATTGTGCAGGATTACCTCCAGCATCATTTTCATCATCATAAGTTACAGTAATTATACTGCCATTATCCACTTGAATTTGGTCTAATGCATCGTTACTCACCGTCATATTATAACCAAGACTACCAACGAATATACCAGTACTATTACCTGTTTCAGTTAAGGTTACGAGAATTCCTGTTGCATCAACACTGCTTGTAACTTTTATATCGAAAGTATCAATTGCACCTACATCCCTATTCTCATCTTCGTCTGTTAATGTTATGGTTGCATAGTGATTAATTGTTTGATACCATGTGTCATCAAATACTGCAACTCCAGTTACGTATTCATTCCATGTTACAGTATCTGTGACGTTTTTAGGCTTTCCTGTAATATCCCATCTATCTAAGTAGCGAGAAGATACAAATGTATTGTCTTGAACGTGAATGGTATTATTTGATTCCCAACTGCCTAATTTACTGAAATTAAGTTGGGTTGTAAATATGCCTGAACTTATAGCCGTTTCAGTTAGAGTTATATTAATTCCTGTAGAATCGAGAGTGCTAGTTACGATTACCCAAACTTGATCATAACCGATTTTATTTTCATTTGCATCAGAATCAGTTATAGTTATTATTGCGGATTCACCAGTACCATATCCTTCACTATCAAATCCAATCGTTCCGGTTACGGTAACAGTCATATTAGCATAAGCATAAACATCTGCAGGTGCTCCACTATTTGTATGAACATCATAATAATAAGCAGTAATTATATCACCGTCAGACACGTGAAGTGTGCGGGGAGTCGTTGCATTCGAACTTGATGCACTCGTGGGCTTAAATACACCAACAAAGATGCCGGTATTAACCCCTGTTTCAGTACATGGAACAATAATCCCTCCGGGACTATCACTAGTGGATGTTACGAAAATATTGACAACTTGTATAGTTCCAGAACCTGTATTTAAATCATTATCTGTTACAGTAATTTCTGCAATCTGACCTGTTCTATATGAAGATGAATTTAATCCAATTGATCCTGTAATTGTTGCAATCCAATAAGCAAAATCTTTTACTCTTGCAGATGCACCAGTTATAGTATATGTGTCATTATAGATTGCTCTTACTATATCATCATCTTGAGCCCAAATTAAATCTAAAACATCATTACTGCTAGTTGTATTAAATTTGAATGTTCCTTGAAATATACTCGAGTCAGGGAGAGTTTCGGCTAATTGTACCGTTATACCAGTAGGATCACTGGAACTATTAACATTTACAGTAACATAATTTATTGCAGAAGGATTCGTGTTTAAATCAATATCTATGACCTCTATTGTAGCCTCGGCATCGGTACCATAGTAATTTAATTCATCTAATGTTATAGTACCAGTATGAGTTTCTCTCCAATAAGCAGTATCGAGAGAAGTTCCTGGGTTTCCTGTAATTGTATGCGTATCATTATAACGAACTGTAATTAAATCATCATCAAGGGCCAAAATGATATCCGCAGGATCATTGCTAGCTGCTGTGGAGAATTCAAAATCACCTTGGAAATTATTGCTATTGATCCCAGTTTCAGTTAATAAAACATTAATTCCTATCAGATCACTTGCACTCCACACATCAATAGAAACTGTCTGAGGAGTTAATGGATTCGTATTTAAATCAGAATCAGTTACAATTACTGTTGCTATTGCTGCAGTTCCGTAATAATTCTCAGCATTTAATGCAATACTTCCAGTTTCTGTTTCAATCCATAAAGCAGATTTCTTTGGTCTCGCTGAAGCTCCAGTAACTGTATGAGTATCATTATAAATTGCCCTTACAGTATCTCCATCTAGAGCCCAAATTAAATCACTTGGATCATCACTTCCCGAGATACTAAACTTGAATGTCCCGGTAAATATACCAGTGTTGATATTTGTTTCTGTTAGTTGTACGTTTATTCCAGAATTATCACTGGTACTATTAACATTCACAGTAACATAATTTATTGCTGAAGGATTTGTGTTTAAATCAGCATCATTTACTATAACTTGTGCAACTGCAGCGGTTCCATAATAAGTTGTAGAATTTAGATTAATACTTCCTGTAGTAGTTTGCTCCCAAATCGCACTATCAGATGGTATTGCAGAAGCACCAGTAACAGTATGTGTATCATAATAAATTGATTTAACAGTATTTCCATCAAGTGCCTGAATCTTATCGTTAATATCATCACTTGGACCTGTAGTAAATTGGAAAGTACCTCTAAATATTGAAGAATTTTGAGGAATAGCTCCTGTTTCAGTTAATATAACATTTATTCCTATGGAATCAGATGTGCTATTTACTTTTACATTTACTGTTTCGGTTATGGTTGGGTTAGTGTTCAAATCGGCATCAGTAACAGTAATAGTAGCTATGGCTGCTGTTCCATAATAGGTTGTCTTATCTAATGTTATATCACCAGTACTTGTTTTTATCCATATAGCAGTATCCGTCTTGTTAGAGGCTGGTCCACTTGCGGTATGTGCGTCAAGGTATCTTGCTGTAATTGTATCACCATCAGAAACCCAAATTTCATCATCAATATCACTACTAGAGGAAGTGTCAACATAGAAATATCCTTGAAATATACTTGTATTTACGCCAGTCTCATATAATCGGACAGTAATTCCTGGAGAAGGATCCGATGTACTAGTGACTTTAATATCAACTGTTTGATTTGTTGCTGGATTTGTATTCAAATCAATATCTGTAACAATTATTAGTCCAGTAGCACCTGTTCCATAATAAGTTGTTTGTTCAATATTTATAGTGCCACTATAAGTCTTTTCCCAAACTGCACTGTCACTTGGTCTTGCAGAGGTTCCAGTAATTGTATATGTGTCGTTATATATTACCATTATATTATGTCCATCAAGAACTTTAATTATATCATTGATATCATCACTTGCACCAGTAGTAAATGTGAAGGAACCTGTGAAAATACTGGTATCAGGACCAGTCTCCTCCAAATTAACAGTGATGCCAATAGGATCATCCGTACTATTCAGATTCACGTCAACGTCATTTATTACTAGTGGATTAGTATTTAAATCTTCATCTTCTACCGTTATTAGCGCACTTGCGGCAGTCCCGTAATAGGTTGCTTTATCCAAGGTAATAGTTCCTGTGTCGGTTTCTATCCAAATAGCAGTATCCGACTTGTTTGTGGTTATACCAATTGCGGTATGGGCATCTAGATATATTGCTTTCATAGTATTTCCATCAGCAACTTGAATTTTATCATTAATATCACTGCTAACTATCGTATCAACATAAAAATATCCAGTAAATGTGCTTGCATTTAAACTCGTCTCATATAATCGAACAGTTATGCCAGCATTATCACTAGTACTATTAACCTTAATATCTACATAATTCGTACTGTAAGGATCTGTATTCAAATCAGCATCTGTAACCGTTACTAGTGCTGAAACACCAGTTCCATAATAAATAGATTCTTGAATATTTATTGTTCCACTGAATGTTTCATCCCAAGTTGCATCAGTAGTCTGTACAACAGATACTCCCGTTACATCATGTGCATCTGCATATCTAGCAGTAATAATGCTACCATCCAATGCATATATAATATCATTGAAATCATCACTTGCGGATTGACTAAATTCTAAAGTACCGATAAATTGACTTGTATTTACATCTGTTTCAACTAATTGAACCGAAATACCACCAGGAGGCCATGGATCATCAGTGCTCCAAACTCTTACATTAACTGTATCATTATCATACTGATCAATGTTTAAATCAGAATCTACTACTGTAATAACCGCGACGGCTGCAGTGCCGAAATAAGTTGAGGCATCGAAATTAATTGATCCTGTAGCTGTTTGGTCCCATATTATATTTTTTACTATTGTTGCATTTTCTCCAGTGCTGGTATGGATGTCTTCATATATTAAAGTGACATTATCTAAATCAGCAACCTTAATTTTTCTATTAGCAGAATCACTAGCTCCAGTTGTGAATGTAAAACTTCTTCTAAATTTTTGACTATTATTTGATAGTTCTATTAATTCAATTTGAAAACCTATAGGATCTGAATCACTTGATATATTTATCCAATAAGATTCTATTAATGAGGGATTTGTGTTTAGATCTGCATCTGTTAATGTAATCCATGCCACAGCTAAACCACCATAGTACATAATTTCATCTTCTTCATTAGTTTCATGATCATCAATAACCATAGTAGCAGTATAAGTCTTTATCCATTCACCGAGAGCAGTTCTTGTTTGAGGAAGCCCATTAATATCATATTGTTCAGTATATATTGCTGAGATTACATCTCCACCAGTAACTTTAATTAAGTCCAAAGGATCATTACTTGTTCCAGTTGTAAAGTTAAATATTCCTTCAAATGCTGATGAATTTGTTCCAGTCTCTGTCAAAACAACTTGTATACCGACAGGATCTGCCGTACTTGTGACATTTATAGTCACTGTTTCAGTTACGCTTGGGTTAGTGTTCAAATCAGGATCGGTAACACGGACTTGAGCATATGAATCAGTTCCATAAAATTCGTCTGGACCAATATAAGTTATAGTCCCAGTCCAAGTTTTTACCCAACTTGAAGAATTTGATACATAATCAGAAAGTCCAGTTACACTCATTTCATCATTATAATAAACATAAACATTATTTCCATCTTCAATATGAATTCTTACTGTGACATTACTACTTGCAGTTGATATAAAAGTAAAAGTACCTTGAAATATACCTGAACTACTAGTAGTTTCAGTTAAATTAACATTTATGAAATCTCCAGAAGAGGTACTATTTACTGTAACCATAAACCACTGTACAGTTGCATCATCTGTATTAACATCTGAATCATAAACAGTAATAGTTGCAGTTGAATGTCCAAAGTATTCATCAGCATCTAAAATGACTATTCCTGTGACTGTTGCATTCCAAGTAGCTGTATCTGTGTCCGAATCTGGAAAACCAGTTTCATTCAACGCATCAGTATATGTTGCATAAATCATATCTCCATCTTGAGCCCAAATTATATCATTATCATCGTCACTAGAAGTTAAATTAAATGTGAAGGTACCATTAAATATTCCTGTATTGGGACCTGTCTCAGTTAATTGAACTGTAATACTCGAAGGATCTGAATCACTACTTACAATTACATTTACTGTTTGAGATGTTCCAGGATTTGTATTTAAATCATTATCATTTACTGTGATTACAGCCTCTGCAAGAGTGCCATTATATTGATCATAATCTAAATCAATAGTTCCCGTAATAGTAGCAATCCATGTTGCCGTATCATTCGGATTATTTGGTACACCATTGGCATTAAATGCGTCAGCATATATTGCTGTAACAACTTCTTGAGGTGCAGCTATTCCGATTAAATCTGAGCTATCATTACTGAAACCTAGGTTAAATCCAAAAGATCCTGTAAATATTGAAGAGCTTATACTATTTTCAGTAATAATAACTGAGATTGGAGTGCCAGTGGAACTTTGAACAGTTATTGAGGACTGTTCAATCGTAGTATTATCTGTATTTAAATCAGCATCTGTAACTGTAACTGTAGCAATATCTCCAGTTCCAAAATATTGAATTTCATCTAAAGTAATAGTTCCTGTATAATATTTCGTCCAAGTTGCATTTTTAAATGGATGTTTATTAGCTCCAGTTGCATCAAGAGTATCGTTATATTCAACTATAACCCATTGAGGTGAGGCATCATCAGTCATACCAATTTGTCTAGATGCATTATTACTACTAGTACCGAATACGAACCATCCAGTAAATATACCAGTATCAACTCCTGTTTCGGTTACGGTTAAATTGACCCAGCCTGGTGCATCTTTACTTGTGATGTTTACCCAAGCTATATCTATAGATACATCAAATAGATTTAAATCGCTGTCCGTAACTGTAACATACACAGTATATACATATCCCGTATAACTTGTTTTATCTATTTGAATTATTCCAGTAGTAGATTTACGCCATATAGCTGTATCAATTGGATTTGCTGGATTTCCATCATCGGCATGCTCATCATTATATTGAACTGTAATAGTTCCTTCATCAACAACACGAATAATATCAAGAGTGTCATTACTTGTGCCAACATCAGTAAATGTAAAAGTACCTCTAAATTCTCCTGGAGTAGCAACTTCTTCAGTACATTCTACGGTAATACCAGTAGGATCTGTAGTACTTACTACCGAAATATTAACAGCATCTTGTCCTGGAGTAACATCTAAATCCGAATCAATTACTGTAATTATTGCAGTCTCACCAGTTCCATAACGATCTTTATTCAGAACTATAGTTCCAGTATAAGTGGCATACCAAATAGCCGTATCAGTTGTACTAACTTGAGCTCCTGTAATGTCGTGGATATCAATATAAGTAACCGTTACATTATCCCCATCGGAAACATAAATCTCATCAGCAGTATCATTACTTTGAATCTTGCTAAAACTGAAATATCCCTGGAAGAGTCCACTATTAAATGCAGTTTCAGTAAGAGTCACCGAAATACCAGTGGCATCACTATCGCTTGTAACATAAATCACTACTGTTTCTTTCACGCTTGGATTTTGATTCAAATCAGCATCATTAACAGTTACTATAGGACTTTCACCAGTAATATAAGAAACTGCATCAAGATAAATAGATCCAGTAACTGTTTCAATCCAAGTTGCGGTATCTGTAGGACTGGCAGAAGCTCCAGAAACATCATGAGCGTCATAATATGTAACTGTTACAATATCATCATCAGTAACATGAATCCAATCATCTATATCACTACTACTCGATGTATTAAAAGTAAAAGTACCTGTGAATATACCAGTTTTAACACCAGTCTCACTAAGTGTGACATTAATACCCGTTCCATCAGTATCACTTGTTATAGTTACATTAACAGTATCAATAACAGTGGAATTTTCATTCAAATCTGAATCTGTAACTGTTATTGAAGCAGCCCCAGTTCCATAGTAAGTGATTTTATCCAATAATACAGAACCGGTAACTGTAGCTATAAAGATTGCAGAATCCGTTACCGTTGCTGGAGAACCAGTTGCTGTATAAGCATCATTATAGCTTACGGTAACTATTGAACCGTTTACGACTTTAATTTTATGTGCAGCTTGACTACTAGATCCGAATGTAAAGCCGAAGAAACCTGTAAAATTACCAGTAGTGGCTCCAGTCTCTGTTAATTCCACGGTTATAGATCCAGCGGCAGGAGCTGTGCTTGATACGGTAATAATAACGGTATCTGGAGAACCGGATGTATCTAAATCTTCATCAATAACAAATACATTTGGGGATTCTCCCGTAATATATTCCGTTGCATCAAGTTCAATAGTACCTGTATGAGTCTCAATCCAAGTTGCAGTATCTGTAGGACTGGCAGCAGCACCAGTTACAGTATATTGATCATCATATCTTGCATAAATAGTATCTCCATCAAGAGCCAATATTATGTCCGATCCATCATTGCTAGCAGTCATATTAAATGTGAAGTTACCAGTAAAGATACCAGTATTTACCCCTGTTTCTTGACAGGTTACGTTAATACCTCCAGTATCACTGTCACTGGTAACATTGATATTTACAAATTCAATAGCACTAGGGTTAGTGTTCAAGTCTGAATCAGTTACCGTGATTATTGACATGGCTCCTGTTCCGTAATAAACAGTATCATCTAAAATTATTGTACCTGTCACAGTAGCAGTCCAAATTGCTGTATCGGTTCTATATGATGAAGCTCCTGAAGCTATATGAACATCAAAATATCTTATAGTAACTGTATTACCATCTTGAGCCCAGATTTTATCATTTGTATCATCGCTTGGAGATGTGGTCTTGAAACCAAAAGTTCCAATGAAAATACCTGTCTGTCCTCCTGTTTCATCTAATGTTACATTAATTCCTGAAGAATCACTTGTACTTATTACATTGACATCTATATGATCTATAGCTGGAGAAGTATCCAGATCTGGGTCAGTTACATTTATAGTTGCTAAAGCTCCAGTTCCGAAATATTCACTGGCATCGAGATTAACTATACCTGTGTGAGTTTCTATCCAAACTGCATCATCAGTCTGGCTTGCAGGGGCTCCAGTTAAGGTGTGTTCATCATCATATGTTGCAGTAACTGTATCACCATCTGCGATAGTAACTCCACCTCCTTGAAATTGGAATGAATCGGTAAATATTCCAGATGTACCAGTAGTTTCTGTTAATATAATAATGATTCCTGTGGGATCACTAGTACTAGAAATATTTACATTTACTGTATCAGCTCCCCCAGTAATGTTTAGATCGGAATCAATAACAGTTATATCTCCTATTGCTCCAGTTCCATAATAATATTCTTCATCCCAAGTAATACTACCGGTTACGGTAGCAATCCATGTGGCAGTATCAGTTGTATAACCTGACTTACCAGTAACTCTTCGTGTATCATTATATCGAACAGTAATTGTATCTCCATCATTAATAGTAATTGAACCTAGTATTAGAAAATTAAGCTGAAATATACCAGTTGAAGGTCCAGTTTCGGTTAATTCTAATAATGTACCAGTAAGATCGCTTGTACTTCTATATGTAATATTAACACTATCTGCTGAACCCGTTGTATCTAAATCCCAATCATTAACAATGACAGTTGCAGTTGCTGCAGTACCATAGTATGTTTCTTGATTAAGTGCAATTGTTCCTGTATAAGTCTGAATCCATGTTGCAGTATTAGTAATATTGGAGGAAACTCCTGTTGCTATATGTTCATCCTCATAACGTACAGTAACTGTATCGTCATCAATGGCCCAAATAATATCAGCAGGGTCATTACTAGCTGTTGTTGAAAATTCAAAGGTACCATTAAATATTCCCGTATTGGGACCTGTTTCAGTTAATTGAACAACAATTCCCGAACTATCACTATCACTTGTAACGTAAACGTCAACAGTATCAGCACTTCCAGTGACATCAAGATCAGAATCAGTTACGGTAATTTTAGCAACTGCAGCAGTACCATAATAATAACTTGCATTTAATACTACAATTCCTGTATGTGTAGCTATCCAAGTTGCTGAAGTTTTAGGTCTTGCTGAAGCTCCAGTAACAGTATACGTATCATTATAAATTGCTCTTACCGTATCTCCATCTTGGGCTTCAATTATATCATTAGGATCATCACTACTAACAGTGCTAAATTTAAATGTTTTTTGAAATATTCCAGTATCTGCTCCAGTTTCTGTTAATCTTACAATAATTCCTGGAGAATCTGATGAACTATTAACATTAATATCTACATAATTTACGATTGAAGGGTTAGTATTAAGGTCATTATCAGTAACTGTTATTAACGCTTGAGCTGCGGTACCGTAATAATTTGCTGCATCTAAAATAATTGTACCAGTTACTGTTGCAATCCAAGTAGCTGTATCAGTAGCATTACCAGATAAGCCTGAACTTTTGTGCTCATCATCATATCTCGCAGTTACTATATCATCATCTATAGCCCAAATCTCATCATCAATATCACTACTACTAGAAGTATCAAAATAAAATTGCCCTTGAAATACTCCAGTTAAAGATCCAGTTTCGGTTAATTCAACAGTAATACCATAACCATCACTTTCACTCGTAATATTCACATCAACTGAATCAATTCCAGTTGTAATATCAAGATCTTTGTCATTAACGGTGACATTTGCAATTGCATCGGTCCCATAATAATTTAATTGATTTAAGGTAATAGTTCCGGTTACAGTAGCTATCCAAATTGCAGAATCTTTTGGGGTTGCAGGAGCACCACCCGCTGTGTGTTCATCATTATATCTTGCCATAGTTGTATCTCCATCTTGGGCATGAATAATATCGAGCACATCACTACTTGATGTTTGTGAAAATCTGAAAGTTCCAGTAAATGTAGAAGAATTTACTCCATTTTCTTGTAATGTTACAGTTATTCCCGGAATATCGATGCTACTATTAACATAAATATTTATAGACTCTTGTGTAAGTGCATCTTGATTCAAATCTGCATCAATTACAGTGACTGTTGCTTCTGCAGCTGTTCCGAAATATTCTGTGGCATCTAAACTAATTGATCCTGTTGCGGTTTCCACCCATTTAGCTTTATAAGTATGGTTCGCAGCAGGTCCTGTGACTATATGTTCATCAAAATAAATTACAGTTACATTATCGTTATCTATTGCTTTAATAATATTACTAGGATCGTTACTTGCACTCTTACTAAAAGTGAAGGTTCCCCGAAATATCCCAGTTGTAGACCCGGTTTCGGTTAATTGGACGCTAATACCAGTTGAGTCACTCGTACTATTTACATCTACATCTACTGTGTCAGGACTTCCTGTTGTATCTAAATCAGCATCGGTAACAGTTATTCTAGCAACCACAGCAGTTCCATAGTAAGTAGTTGCATTTAACACAACTGATCCTGTGACAGTAGCCGTCCAAATTGCTGAATCAGTATCATAATTAGGAGATCCGGTTACATCTCTCGAATCATTATATCTTACTTGAATGGTATCACCATCTGTTGCCCAAATAGTATCGGTTCCGCTTGCACTAGTACTAAATGAAATATATTTTGTGAAAATTCCTGTTGAGGGACCAGTTTCTGTTAAAGTAACAATAATTCCACTAGAATCTAAAGTACTATTTACATTAACTGCAACTGAATCAGCACTGCCAGTTGTATCTAAATCCCAATCAGTAACTGTTATTAATGCTTGAGCTCCAGTACCATAATAATTGGCAGAATCAAATTGCACATTGCCTGTAAACGTTTCAATCCAAGTAGCTGTATCATACACATCAACTGTTTGACCTGTAACATCATATTGATCCTCATATTTTACAGTCACAACGTCTTGATCACTTACACTTAGATAATCTAATGGATCATTACTAGTTCCTGTTGTAAAATCAAAAGTTTCTGTAAAGATGCCAGTATTCACACCAGTTTCAGTAAGTGTTACCCAAATTCCTGTGGTATCAGAATCACTATAAACGTTAACAGCTACAGAATCAAGTAAAGTTGGTTGAATATTTAAATCGAAATCGTTAACTGTTATAGACGCAGTGGTTAATCCATAATATTGAGTTTTATCCAAAGAAACAGAACCACTAACTGTTGCAATCCATGTTGCAGAATCTGTTCTCACAGATGGAAAACCAGTAACATCCTTCAAATCATTATATATAACTTTTGTAGTGTTTCCATCGAGTACTTTAATAACATCTAGAGGATCATTACTACTAGATGTACTAAATGTAAAATTACCTACAAATACTCCCGTATCTGCCCCTGTTTCTGTAAGCAAGACATTAATACCGCTTGAATCGTCTGAACTATTTACTTTTACTGAAACAGTTTCAATTATTAATGGTTCTTCATTTTCATCAGAATCAGTGAGCGTAATAGTTGCTAAAGCTTGAGTGCCGTAATAGTTAGATTTGTCAAGGTTAATAATTCCAGTTACAGTTGCAATCCAAGTAGCAGTCTCAGTTACATTTTCTGCAGTTCCACCAACACCATGAGGATCAGTATAAATTACCCAAATTGTGGCACCATCGGCAATCCATATTCTCTGATAATTCACACTTGATGAAGTTGAAAAGTTGAAGTTTCCGGTAAATATACCTGTATTTGGACCAGTTTCAGAACAATTTATGTTTATTCCCACTCCATCTTCAGTGCTATTCACTAAAATTGTTACAGTTTCTGTAACTCCAGGTAATACGTTCAAATCTACATCTGTAATAGTAACATATGCTGTATCAGCAGTTCCATAATATTCGTTAGTATCCAGATCTAAAACACCAGTTACATATTGAGTCCAAGATCCAGAATCAAATGCCCAAGCTTGAGCACCAGATGCATCATTTGAATCATTATAATATACATATACTGTATCTCCAGCTCCAGCATTCATCCAAATATAATCGTTTGTATCATCGCTAGTTGTAATATTAAATTTGAAAGTTCCGATAAATGTACCCGTAGCGGGACCGGTTTCTGTACAAGTCACAAATATACCTGTAGGATCTTGGGAACTATTCACTAATGCATTAACAGTTTCAGCTATTAAATCATTAGTATTCAAATCATAATCATTAATAGTGATAGTTGCTGTCTCATTTCCACTATAAACAAGTTTATTTAATACAATTGTTCCTGTTACAAATGCCCTCCATAATGCAGTATCATAAACAGTTGTTGGATTACCATTAACATCGTGTTCATCATCATATTGAACTTGAACAGTTCCTTCTTCTTTTACTTTAATTGTATCAGTGGTGTCATTACTTGCAATTAAACTAAAAGAGAAATTTCCTCTAAATACACCAGTATGTGCACCAGTTTCTGTAAGTTCCACGGTTATAGTTCCTGCTCCAGTAGCATCACTAGTTACTGAAATATTTACGTCATCAGCACTGCCAGTGACATCTAAATCAGAATCAGTGACTGTAACAATTGCTTGTTCGTTTGTTCCATATCGTGTTTTATCTAGCACTATGGTTCCACTATATGTAGCATACCAAATAGCTGTATCCGTATGAATAGCAGCAGATCCGGTTTCATCATATTGATCATTATAAGTTACAGTAACTGTATCTCCATCAGATACTAATATCTCATCAGCAGTATCATTACTTTGAACTTTACTAAAACTAAAATAACCTTCAAAAATCCCACTATTAATTGCTGTTTCTGTAAGGGTTACAGAAATGCCCGTAGTATCACTATCACTTTTTACGGAAATTATTACTGTTTCTCTTAAACTGGGGTTCTGATTTAAATCTGCATCGGTTACATTAATTGATGCAATCTCACCTGTAATATAAGAAAGCGAATCAAGATAAATAGATCCAGTAAAGGTTTCTATCCAAGTAGCTATGTCTGTTGGTTGTGCAGGTGCTCCAGAAACATCATGAGCGTCATAATAAGTAGCTGTAACAGTATCATCATCAGTAACATGAATCCAATCGTCTATATCACTGCTACTTGATGTATTAAAAGTAAATATATTCGTAAATATTCCAGTGTTGACACCAGTTTCACTAAGTGTAACATTTATACCCGTTCCATCAGTATCACTCTTTACAGTTACGTTAACAATGTCGATACCAGCAGAATTTTCATTCAGATCAGCATCTATAACAGTAATTGTGGCAGCTTTAGTCCCATAATATGTACCAGCATTTAGATCTATACTACCAGTAACTGTAGCATCAAAAGTAGCAGTATCTGTTTTAGTTGCAGACACTCCAGTAACGGTATAAGTATCATTATATCGCACAGTAATTGTTGCCCCCTCTGCAACTTTAATGAGATCCAAAGGATCACTGCTAGTTCCAAAGGTAAATTCAAACGTTCCGTTAAAGATGCCTGTATTAAATCCTGTTTCGGTTAATAGAACATCAATCCCAATGGTATCACTTGTACTCCAGACATCTATCATCACTGTTTGAAGTGTAGCAGGATTTGTATTTAAGTCTGAGTCATTTACCAGAACTATTGCAGTTTCTCCTGTAATATATTCAACATCATCTAATACAATAGTTCCAGTCACTGTAGCTATCCAGGTAGCTGTATCGGTTGCATATCCAGGTAAGCCAGTTACTTTTTGGGCATCACTATAAATTGCTTTAATTAAATCGTTATCAAGAGCATGAAGCTTATTATTAGGATCATCATTAATTGTGGTACTAAATGTAAATGAACCTGTAAAGATTCCGGTGTTAACAGCAGTTTCAGCTAATTGAATATTTATTCCAGTAGAATTAGTAGTACTATTAACAGTTACATTAACATGATCAATACTTCCACTATCGAGGTTTAGATCTGCATCACTAAGAGTAATTGTAGCAGTAGCTCCTGTTCCATAATAATTTAATTTGTCTAAATCAATAGTACCAGATGCAGTTTCAATCCATGTAGCTGTATCTGTAGGAGATGCCGGTGCACCTGTAGCTGTTCTTTGATCATCATAACGAACTGTTACAATAGTACCATCTATAGCCCATATTTCATCTTCTCCATCATTACTACTAGTAGTACTGAATTTGAATGAACCTAAGAAAATACCAGAACTTGCTCCAGTTTCCGTTAGTATTACTGATATACCTGAGGAATCTTGAGTACTTGTAACATTGATACTTACAGTATCTAGACCACCAGTAGTGTCCAAATCTGCATCGATAACATTAACTGATGCAGTTGCTAAAGTACCGTAGTAATAATCTTCATCCAATTCAACTGTTCCAGTATATGTTTGAATCCAATTAGCTGTATCTGTAGGGCTGGCACTTGCACCAGTCACTGTATATTGATCATCATATCTCACTGTTACGACAGCTCCATCATGTATTTTGATTCTATCTTGAAGATCATTACTACTAGATAAACTAAAATAAAAAACACCATCAAAAATACCAGTTGTACCTCCTGTTTCTTGTAATTGAACACTAATAGAACCAGCCCCTGTAGTTGTACTAGTAACATTAATATTGACAGTGTCAAGACTACCTGTAGTATCAAGATCTTTATCATTGACTGTAACAGTGGCCGTAGCCCCAGTTCCATAATAATTAGCTGCATCTAATACTATCGTTCCAGTATATGTCTTAATCCAAGTTGCTGTAGCTTTAGGTTTTGCAGAACTACCTGATGCAGTCCTCGCATCATTATATATAACCATTATAGTGTTTCCATCTTCCGCCCAGATTTTATCTAAAGGATCATTACTTGGTCCGCTTTCTATAAAAGTGAATGTGCCTCTAAAAATTGGAGAATTGAGAGGATCAGCCCCTGTCTCGGTTAGTGTGACAGTAATTCCAGGGGAAGGATCTACAGAACTATTTACATTTACAATGACGGTTTCAGTTAATGAAGGATTGGTATTCAAATCCGCATCAGTAACTGTAATAGTAGCTATAGCTGCAGTTCCATAATATTGAGCTTTATCCAAAACCACTATACCAGTATAAGTTTTGATCCAAGTTGCAGAATCTTTTGGTGTTGCTGATTTTCCTGTGGCTGTATAAGTATCATTATAAATAACCATAGTGGTATTTCCATCACCAATCCATATTTTATTATTAGGATCATCACTTGGATATGTAAGCTTAAAGGTGAAAGTTCCATTGAATTCACCAGTTGAAGCTCCTGTCTCAGTTAATTGAACAATTATTCCAACTGGGTCATTTGAGCTATTAACTCTGACATTAACAGTATCCGGCGAACCCGAGGTGTCAAGATCGTCATCATTTACAATAATTGTTGCTACTGCAGCTGTGCCATAATAGGCTGTTTTATCTAATTCAATTGAACCTGTGTCTGTCTCGATCCAAGTTGCTGTCCTTTTTGGTTTTCCTGGCTTACCTGTAACTGTTCTTGAATCATTATATATTGCTTTAACTGTATCCCCATCTAATGCTTTAATAATATCACTAGGATTATCGCTACTAATTGTACTAAATTTAAACGTTCCTTCAAAAACACCCGTATGGACTCCTCCTGCTTCAAATAAACGAACCTCAATACCAATATTATCACTCGTGCTGTTAACATCAACATCTACAAAATCAATTCCACCTGTGGTATCTAAATCAGAATCTGTAACGGTAATTTTAGCTACGGTATCTGTTCCATAATAAGTAGTTGCATTTAGTTGTATTGTCCCAGTTACTCTAGCAATCCAAGTTGCAGAAACTTTTGGTCTTGCTGAAGCTCCTGATACAGTATGTGTATCATTATAAATTGCTCTTGTTGTATTTCCATTCATTGCCCAAATGATATCTAATGCATCACTACTTGGAGAGGTTGTTTTAAATGTAAAAGTGCCTTCGAATATTCCTGAAACACCAGTGGTTTCAGTTAAGCGTACTATTATTCCAGAAGAATCCACTGAACTATTTACATTTACATCGACATAATCTTGTGATCCTGTAGTATTCAAGTCCAAGTCTGTAACTGTTATTTTTGCGACTGCAGCAGTTCCATAATAGATAGTTGCATTTAGCTGTATTGTCCCAGTTACAGTCTCTATCCAAACTGCAGAATCCTTATTTCTAGTCGATGATCCAGAAGCTGTTCGTGAGTCGTTATAGATAGCTCTTACTGTATCCCCATCTTGAGCCCAAATGATATCACTAGGATCACTACTTCCAGCTGTACTAAAGGTAAAGTTACCTCTAAATGTGCTGGAATTTAGCCCTTCCTCATATAATCTTACAATTATACCTGGAGAAGGATCTGATGAACTATTAACATTTATATTTTTAGATTCTTTTAAGGTTGGATTGGTATTTAGGTCTTGATCAACAACTGTAACTATTGCTAGTGCTCCCGTTCCATAATATGTAGCTTGCTCAATATCAATTGTGCCAGTATAAGTTTTAATCCAAGTTGCAGTAGCAGTTGGACTTGCGGAAGCACCACTACTAGTGTGTTCATCATCATATCTTGCATATACTGTATCTTGATCTTGTGCCCAAATAATATTGCTATCATCATCACTACCTGTTTGACTGAAATAGAATGTTCCTGTAAAAATACCAGTATGTGTACCAGTTTCAGTGCAAATTACACCAATACCATTTGCATCTGTATCGCTGGTAACGTTAATATTAACTGTATCAGCTCCACCAGTGGTATCAAGGTCAAGATCTGTCACAGTAATTAATGCACTTGCACTTGTCCCATAATATGAAGTTTTATCAAGTAAAATGGATCCTGTAACCGTTGCTTCCCATATGGCTGTATCAGTTCTTGTAGTTGGTGATCCACCTATATCATATTGATCAGTATATCTTACTGTAATAGTATCTCCATCTGTAGCTTTAATTCTATCCGAAGGATCACTACTTGTTGTTCCAAAGGTAAAATTCCCATAGAATATACCAGAACTAACAGTGGTTTCACGTAATAACACATTAATTCCTGCAGGATCGCTTGTGCTCCAGACTTCTATAGAAACAGTTTGTGAAGTGGCATTATTAGTATTTAAATCATGATCTGTTACCGTAACAAAAGCCCTTGCGGCTGTTCCATAATATATACTAGCATCTAAATTAATAGTACCACTCCAAGTTTTAGTCCAATTAGCTGAAGCCGTTGGGCTTGCAGAGGCTCCTGTTATAGTATGTTCATCATTATATTTAACAGTAAAATCTCCACCATTTATTACATAAATATCATCTGTTGCATCATTACTTGCAGTATTATTGAAATATACCACCCCAGTAAATATTCCAGAAGATACTGAAGTCTCTGTACATAAAACTTGAATTCCAGTCGGATCTATACTGGAATTGACATAAATTATAACACTCTGTGTGGAGCCAGAATCTGTATTTAAATCAGAATCTGTAACAGTAATAGTTGCAGAACTTAAACCAAAATAATCATCATCATCTAATTCTACTGTTCCTGTAACAGTGGCAGTCCATGTTGCAGTATCGGTGGGATTACCTGGTGCACCGGTTGCAGTCCTTGCATCAGTATATCTTGCGGTAATAGTGTCACCATCAACAGCCTTTATTATATCAAGGGGATCATTGCTGGTTGTGCCGAAAGTAAAATTATCGGTAAATACACTCGTATTTACACCAGTTTCGGTCAATTCAACTTTAATTCCGGTAGGATCACTTGTACTCCAAACACTAACATTTACTTTTTCAACAACACCTGCTTTTTTATTTAAATCTTGATCAGTAACAGTTATTATTGCCACTGCACCTGTACCAAAGTATTCATCCGCATCAAGGATAATTGTTCCTGTATAGGTTTTAATCCACATACCATAATCATTTCTACTTACACTATCACCGTTAATATCTTTAGACTCGTCATAAAGAGCCCATACTTCACTTGCATTTGCAACTTTAATAATATCATTTGCATCGTTACTAGCTGCAGTGCTAAAATATAATGTTCCAGTAAATACCCCTGTATCAAGTCCTGTTTCATTACATTCGACTCCAATACCAATTAAATCCACAGAACTATTTACGTCTATATTTATTGTATCATATTGATCATCATGTTGATTCTCATCAAAATCTTCAACCGTAATTGTGGCAATAGCTGATGTGCCATAATAATAAAAAGCATTTAAAAGAATTGAGCCACTTACATAAGTATACCAAATAGCGGTGTCATTTACATAAGCTGGTAAACCAGTAGCATTATTTGCATCAAAATAACGGGCTATTATGGAACTTCCATTCGTAGCTTCAATAATATCGGAATCATCATTACTGCTGGAACCAAAAGTAAACGTTCCTTGGAAGATCCCAGTATTTGGTCCAGTTTCTGTACAAGTTACATTAATACCACTTGGATCATCCGTACTCGTAACATTAACTTTAACACTTTCCGCAGCTCCTGGTAATTGATTTAAATCTGGATCAGTTACTGTAAGGTGTGCAGTTCTCCCACTGCTATATGTTGCATCGTCTAATACACAAGTTCCGCTTGCAGTTTGAGTCCAAGATGCGGAATCGTTATGGACATCTGCAAGACCAGTATAATTATGAGCTTCAAAATACCATGCAAAAACAGTATCTCCTAATGAATTGACCCAAATTAAATCATTAGTATCATCACTTGCTGTGATACTAAACGAGAATGTACCAGTAAATACTCCCGTATTTACACCAGTTTCTGTACAAGTAACATTAATTCCCGTGGAATCTTGAGTGCTATTTACAGTAGCATTAACAGATTGTTTCGAAGTGGCTGCTGTATTCAAATCAGCGTCCGTAATAGTAATGGTTGCAGTTTCATAGGTTCCGTAAGATGATTGATCCAAATCGAGAGAACCAGTTTCTGTTGCATCAAATGTAGCCGTATCAATTGGATTAGCAGAAGTGCCCGTAACTGTATATTCATCATGATAAGTTACAGTTACAGCATCTCCATCTTGAACATAAATACGATCTAAAACATCATCACTTGGAGAAGTTAGTTTAAAGGTGAAATTTCCTGTAAATACTCCAGTTGATGCTCCGGTTTCAGTTAGTGTGACATTAATACCTATTGCATCAGAATCGCTAGTAATTGTAACATTAACTTGATCAGGTGAACCAGAAATATCTAGATCCGAATCTGTAACATTAATAAATGCGGTTTCACCAGTAATATAATCTTCTTTATCCAGACTAACAGAACCTGTAATAGTCGCATTCCATGTGGCTGTATCTGTGGGAGCATTTGGATAGCCATTATAATCATATTCATCATCATAGCGGGAAGTAATTATATCACCATCTACCGCTTGAATTGAAGTCCCTGGAACGCTTGCTCCAGAGGTAAATCCAAATATTCCAGTAAATATATGAGTTGTTGCTCCAGTTTCAGTTAGTAATATAAAAATTCCATAACCATCACTTGTACTCGTAACATTAACCGAGACTGTATCTGGACTAGCAGTTGTATCTAAATCAAGATCATCCACAGTAATTCTAGCCTTAGCAGCAGTACCAAAATATTCAGTTGCATTTAATTGAATTGTACCAGTATGAGTCTGTTCCCATGTTGCTGTATCTGTATCATAAATATCTGCACCAGATTCATCATGTTCATCATAATATTGAACTGTAACAGTATCACCATCTGACACTTCTATTATGTCTAAATTGTCATTACTAGTAGTTTTACTAAAATTAAGTAACCCTTGAAATATACCAGTGGTTGCCCCAGTTTCAGTTAGCGTAACATTAATACCCGTTGTATCAGAATCACTAGTAACTGTAACATTAATTTGATCAACACTACTTGAAATATCTAAATCGGTATCATTCAATGTAATAACAGCTGTCTGGTTTGGATAATATACATTGTTATCAAAATAAACATCTCCTGTCATTGTCTCAATCCAAATAGCTTGTTTGTATGGATTTGCGCTTTCACCTGTTTCATCATGTACATCTGTATAATATGCTCTTATATTTGATCCATTTAGTGCATAAATTAAATCATTCGTATCGTCACTTGGTGAAGTTATTTTAAATCCAAAAGTGCCATTAAATATACCTGTATTTACTCCTGTCTCAGTAAGGGTTACATTAATCCCCGTACTGTCTTGAGAACTAGTAACTTTTATAATAATATTATCAATACCTGAAGGATTTTCATTCTCATCAAAATCATTAACTGTAAAAAGTGCAATAGCAGCAGAACCATAATAAATCGTGTTATTTAATGATAGAACTCCAGTAATTGTTTCAATCCAAGTCGCAGAATCAGAAGTACTTCCTGGAGGACCAGTTATTGTATGTGCATCATCATATCTGGCAGTAATACTATCATCATCAACTACTTGGATCATATCTGCTGTATCATTAGAAGTTACATTCACATAAAATGTCCCTGAGAAGATACCAGTGGTAGGTCCAGTTTCGGTTAATTGAACTTGTATACCAGCTCCATCACTGGAACTTGTGACATTTATAGTAGTTGTATCCGTACCAGAGGTGGTATCTAGATCTGAATCAGTTACTGTTGCAGTAATTTCAGCATCAGTACCAAAGTATTCTGTTTGATCTAATGCTATTGTTCCAGTAACTGTTTCAACCCATGTAGCAGTATCAGTTGGAGATGCTGAAGCTCCTGTTAAAGTATGTTCATCATCATAACGGACTGTGATAGTATCCCCATCTAATGCTTTAATGATATTTGCTGGGTCATTACTACTACCTTTAGTAAAAATAAATGATCCATTAAATATACCTGTGTTGTCTCCAGTTTCAGTTAATGGAACACTTATTCCAATAGAATCACTATCACTTGTAACATTTACTTCTACAGTATCAGGACTGCCAGTTACATTAAGATCTGCATCGACAACAGTAATATAAGCAGTAGCTCCTGTTCCATAATAATAATCCGCGTCTAATTCAATCGTACCAGTAACTGTTGCTATCCATGTAGCTGTATCAGTATGATTTGCAGAAGCACCACTTAAAGTATGTTCATCCTCATAACGAACAGTAATGATGTCTTCGTCAGCAACTAATATTTTATCATCAGGATCACTGCTTGCAATTGTACTAACAATAAAAGTTCCATTAAATATGCCAGTAGTGGCTCCCGTCTCAGTTAATTGGACGCTAATACCGGTTGAGTCACTTGTACTAGTAACATAAACGTCCACTGTATCTGCACTACCAGTTGTATCCAAATCTGAATCTGTTACTGTGATAATAGGAATCGCTCCAGTTCCATAGTATGTATCTACATCTAAAATTATTGTTCCGGTTACAGTAGCTATCCAAGTAGCACTATCTTTTGGGTTAGCTGAGGAACCCGTAACAGTATATGTATCGTTATATATCACCATAACAGTATCGTCATCAGTAACCCAGATTTTATCTAATGCATCATCACTGGGTGCAGTAGTTTTAAATTCAAAATGACCAGTAAATATTCCAGTAGACCCACCTGTTTCTGTTAATTGTACTTCTATACTATTTGGATCTGATGTGCTGTTTACTTTAACGTCAACCGTATCAGAACCTCCAGTAGTGTCTAAATCTTCATCTTCAACAGTGATATAAGCTGTAGCTCCAGATCCATAATAAGTTAATTTATCTAAATCTACCGTACCTGTGTAAGTTTTTATCCAAGTAGCAGTATCTTTTGGTTTTGCAGGAGTTCCTTCTGCGGTTCGTGAATCATTATAAATTACCATAGTAGTATTGCCATCTTGAGCCCAAATTTTATCAGCAGGGTCATTGCTAGGTCCACTTTCTGTAAAAGTAAACTTTCCGGTAAATGTGTTTGTATTTACATCTGTTTCGGTTAATCGAACAATAATACCAGGTTGAGGATCTTTTGAACTATTTACATTTACATCAATAGTCTCAGCTACACTAGGATTGATATTCAAATCTGCATCAATAACAGTAATTGTTGCTTCTGCAGCGGTTCCATAATAAGATGTTGCATCCAATTCAATAGTACCAGTATGAGTCTCGATCCAAGTTGCAGATTTCTTTGGTCTTGCTGAAGCTCCGGTTACGGTATAAGTATCATTATATATGGTCCTAACAGTATCATCATCTTGAGCCCAAATAATATCACTAGGATCATTACTACTGCTTGTACTGAAGTAAAAATTCCCTTTAAATATCCCAGTATTAGAACCAGTTTCAGTTAAACGAACAATAATCCCCTCATTATCGCTTGTACTATTAACATTTACATCAACATAATCAGCTGATCCTGAGGTGTCTAAATCAGAATCTTCTACTGTAATTTCAGCAACTACATCAGTTCCGTAATAAGTCGTAGCATTTAAATTTATAGTCCCTGTCACCGTAGCTTCCCAAGTAGCTGAATCTTTAGGTCGTGCTGATGCGCCAGAAGCAGATCGGGTATCATTATAAATAACCATAGTTGTATTTCCATCCTGTGCCCAGATTTCATCACTAGGATCATTGCTTCCAGAGGTACTGAACGTAAATGTCCCAGTGAAGGTACTCTGATTTACCCCAGTTTCAGTCAATTCAACAATAATTCCCGAAGCATCTAACGAGCTATTCACATTTACATCAACAGTTTCTATTACACCTGGATTTGTATTTAAATCAGCATCTGTTACTGTAATAGACGCCATCGCATCTGATCCATAATATATACCAGCATCTAAAACAACCGTTCCAGAATAAGTTTTAATCCAAGTTGCAGTATCAGTCGGACTTGCAGAAGCCCCAGAGGCTGTATGTTCATCATCATATCTTACAGTTATAGTATCGTCATCTTGAACATATATACGATCTAAAATATCATCACTTGGAGCAGTTAATTTAAAGGTGAAAGTACCCGTGAAGATTCCAGTTGAACCACCAGTTTCATCTAATTGAACACTAATTCCTGCTCCATCACTGGTGCTCGTAACGTTTACATTTACTGAATCTGTCCCTCCTGTTGTGTCTAAGTCAGAATCAATTACAGTTATTGTTGCTTCTGCACCAGACCCATAATAAATTGTTGCATCAAGATCAACAGATCCAGTAACAGTTGCTTCCCAAGTAGCAGTATCAGTGGTAGTAACAGGATTACCATACATATTTTTTGCATCACTATATCTTGCAGAAATAGTATCGCCATCGACAGCCTCTATTCTATCCAAAGGATCACTTGTTGTAGTGCCAAAAGAAAAATTCCCATAGAAAATCCCAGAATTTACAGTAGTCTCCCATAATAAAACATTAATTCCGCTAGGATAAGGATCACTTGTACTCCAGACTTGTATAGAAACAGATTGTTTAGTAGCATCGTTAGTATTTAAATCAGGATCAGTAACATTGACATATGCTCTCGCAGCTGTTCCATAATACGTAGCTGCATCCAATTCGATTGTCCCTGTATAAGTTTGAGTCCAATCAGCAGTATCAGAATGGTTTTGTGCTAAACCTGTTACATTATGTTCATCATAATAACGTACAGTAACAATATCACCATCAGTTACATTAATTTCATCACCTGGATCATCACTTCCTAAAGTTGTAAAAGTAAATGTTCCAGTAAATATTCCAGAATCCACTAAAGTTTCATCACATTGAACTTGAATTCCAGAAGTATCTGTAGTGGAAGTTACATAAATATAAACACTTTGTGTGGTTCCAGGGTCTGTATTTAAATCAGAATCTGTAACAGTCACAGTGGCAGTGCTCAATCCATAATATTCGAGTTCATCTAATTCGATTGAACCGGTAACAGTAGCTGTCCAGATTGCAGTATCTGTAGGTTGAGCAGGTGTTCCTAAAGCAGTTCTTGCATCACTATATCTTGCGGTGATAGTATCATCAGGAGATACTTTAATAATATCATTACTATCATCAGTAGTAGTTGTACTAACTGAGAATGTATTTCTAAACACACTGGTATTAACATTAGTTTCAGTTAATTCTACAGTAATTCCTGTAGGATCACTATTACTCCATACACTAATATTAACTGTTTCATTGGCAAAAGCATCTCTATTTAAATCTTGATCCGTAACAGTAACTGTAGCCACTGCACCAGTACCAAAATATTCAGTTTCATCTAAATCAATTATGCCAGTATATGTTTTTATCCAAATACAATAAACATTTCTATCAACACCAATTCCATTAATATCTTTATCTTCCTCAAAAAGAACCCATACTTCACTTGCATTAGCAACTTTAATAATATCACTTGTATCACTACTTGCTGCTGTACTAAAATAAAATATTCCAGTAAATATCCCTGTATCAAGACCAGTTTCATTAACTGTTACTTGTATACCACTGAGATCTTCCGTACTATTTACTTTAACTTCAAATGTATTATAAGATGTGGGGTTTGTATTTTCATCGAAGTCATTAACAGTAACTGTAGCTGAAGCTGATGTTCCATAATAGTAGAAAGCATTTAATTCAATAGTTCCACTCACGTATTGATACCATATTGCTGTATCAATTTTATCTTCAGGTAATCCGGTTGCATTTTTTGCATCATAATAACGAGCTGTTATCACACTACCATTAGTGGCTTCAATAATATCAGAATCATCATTACTACTGGTACCAAAAGTAAATGTTCCTTGGAAGATTCCAGTATTTGGTCCGGTTTCTGTACAAGTTACATTAATACCACTCGGATCATCATCACTCGTAACATTAATTTTAACACTTTCTGAAGCTCCTGGTAACTGATTTAAATCTGGATCAGTTACTGTTATGTGTGCAGTTCTCCCGGTACTATAAGTTGCATCGTCTAATACACAAGTTCCGCTTGCAGTTTGAGTCCAAGATGCAGAATCGTTATGTACATCTGCAAGACCAGATGCATTATGAGCTTCAAAATACCATGCAAAAATAGTATCTCCTGCTGAATTGACCCAAATTAAGTCATTAGGATCATCACTTGCAGTAATATTAAATGAGAATGTACCAGTAAATACTCCCGTATTTACACCAGTTTCTGTGCAAGTAACATTAATTCCCGTGGAATCTTGGGTGCTATTTACCGTAGCATTTACAGATTGCTTCGAAGTTACTGCAGTATTTAAATCAGCGTCTGTAATAGTAATGGTTGCAGTTTCATAAGTTCCATAAGATGCTTGATCTAAATAAAGAGAACCCGTGACTGTTGCATCAAAAGTGGCTGTATCTATTGGATCTGCGGAATCTCCAGACTCAGTATATTCATCGTGGTAAGTTACAGTGACAGTATCTCCGTCTGATACTTTAATATATTCTAAGTCTTTACTATCGGTTAAATTGAATTGGAAAGTTCCGATAAATATGCCAGTATTTGCTCCAGTCTCAGTTAATGTTACATAAATACCAGAAGGATATGAAGTACTAGTTACTGTAACATTAACTTGATCAAGGCCACCAGTAGTGTCTAAATCCGAATCGGTAACGTTAACAATTGCTGTCTCACCTGTAATATAATAATCTTTATCTAAGTCAACAGAACCTGTAATCGTTGCATTCCAAGTTGCAGTATCAATGGGAAATGCAGGATTACCATTTACATCATAAGAATCATTATATATTGCATAGATTATATCACCATCTGCAGCTTCGATTTTTCCTCCTCCAGAAGTTCCCGTTGTAAAGCCAAATGTATTAGTAAATATTCCAGTTGTCGGACCTGTTTCAGTAAGTATAACATATATTCCCGTACTATCGCTTGTGCTATTTATTTTCACTATTACTGTATCTGGAGTGCCTTTAACATCTAAATCCGAATCTGTTACTGTAACAGATGCAATAACATCAGTCCCAAAATATTCAGTCGAATTTAGTTCGATATATCCTGAAACAGTTTGGTACCATGTTGCTGTATCATAATGATTTGTAGGGTTTCCAGTAGCAGTATAAACGTCATAGTAATCAACAGTAACTGTATCACCATCCGAGACTAATATTTCATCTAATGGATCGCTGCTGGTTACATTATCGAATGTAAAGGTGCCTATAAATACACCAGTATTAGGACCAGTTTCTGTACATGTTACATTTATTCCAGTTAGATCCGAATCGCTTGTAACAATCACATCAACTACATCATTTCCACTTGTGACATCTAAATCAGAATCCGTAACATTAATGGTTGCAGTTTCTCCAGTATAATATATTGTATCATCTAGCACTACATCACCCGTAACAGTTGCATTCCAAGTCGCAGAGTCAGTAACATTTGCAAAGAATCCTTGTTGGTTGTGTTCATCGCTGTATGTGGCATTTATTAAATCACCATCAGCAGCTTCAATTTTTCCACTGCCACTGGCTCCTGTTGTAAATCCAAAAGTTCCGATAAATATACCTGAATGAAAATCAGTTTCAGTACATTTTACAGAGATACCCGAATTGTCGCTATCACTTATTACACTAATATAAACATCATCTGCAAGCCCTGAGGTGTCTAAGTCCATATCAGTAACATTTATTTGTGCAATAGCACCAGTTCCAAAGTATGCTGTAGCATTTAGAGTTATAGTACCCGTTACAGTTTCTATCCAAGTGGCAGATTTCTTAGGTCTTTTAGGATCTCCTGCAGAATCATAAGTATCATTGTAAATAGCTCGTACAATATCATTATCTGTTACTTGAATTGAGGTCCCTGGAACGCTTGCTCCAGTAGTAAATCCAAAATATCCTTCAAATATACTAGAATTCGCATTCAATTCTGTTAAAGTTATAATAATACCACTATTATCAGATGTACTATTCACATTTACATTAATTGTTTCCTGAGTTCCCTCATCTTGATTTAAATCTCCATCAGTAACTGTAATTTTAGCACTTGTTCCAGTACCAAAATATTGAGTACTATTTAATGAAATAGACCCCGTAACGGTTTGGGTCCAATATGCAAAATCTAATACTAAAACTTCTGCACCAGTAACATCATACTGATCCATGTATCCAACCATGATCGTATCATTATCTGTAGCTTTTATATAATCGCTTGCATTATTACTAGAGGTGGTACTAAAGTAAAATGAACCTGTGAATATTCCAGATGTTCCCGTAGTTTCTGTCAAAGTTACCAATATGAATCCAGCTCCGGGTGCGGTACTATTTACACCAATTTCGACATTTTCTTGACCAGAAGTTGTATTTAAGTCATAATCAATAACAGTGACATTTGCAATGGCATCTGTACCAAAATATTCTAGAGCATCAAGGTCAATTGTCCCACTCATCGTTTCAATCCAAGTTGCTGTGTCACTTGGAGTGTCGGGGTCACCCGTAGAAGTGTGATTATCATTATAAATCACTTGGACAGTATCATCATCAGACACACTAATTTGTGTTCCCGGAACACTTGGACCAGTTGTAAAACCGAACGTGCCAGTAAATACACCAGTATTAATGCCTGTTTCATTCAAAATAATAGTAATGGAACTAGGATCAGTTGTACTATTTACAGTAACATTAAATGTTTCTACAGCAAGGGGATTTTGATTCTCATCGTCATCTATAACCGTTACAAGAGCAATTGCTCCCGTTCCATAATAATAAGTTGCATTTAAACCAACTGATCCTGTAGTAGTTTCCGTCCAAATTGCAGTGTCGGTCACAATAACAGGATTACCTATTTGATCGTGTGCATCATCATAAATGGCAGTTATGATATCTCCATCTGTAGCTTTAATAATATCGCTTGCATTATTACTGGACGAAGTACTAAACCAAAAGTTACCAACAAATATTCCAGTAGAAAGTCCTGTTTCGTCTAGTGTTACATAAATGAACCCAGCGCCAGGGGCAGTGCTATTAATTCGAATATCCACATCATCAGGATTGATGTCACTTATATTTAAATCTGTATCATTCACAGTCACTGTCGCTACAGCATCAGTTCCGAAATATTCTATTGCATCTAACTCAATCGTACCGTTAGTGGTTTTATACCACCAAGCACTGTCGGTAAATTGAGCATATTCACCTGTACTTGTGTGAGAATCGTTATATCTGACTCCAAATAAATCGCGATGATCTACCCAAATTGTATTAGTGCCACTACCGGTGGTACTGAAATAAAGTAGCCCCGTAAAATTTGCTGTATTAGGACCAGTTTCTGTTAAATTCACGTATATACCAGTCATATCAAGCGGACTTATTACGTTTACTTGAACCCAATCTATAGTTGTCGCCGATATATTCAAATCCCGATCTATTACCGTAATAGTTGCGATAGCTCCAGTTCCATAATAGAAAGTTTCATCAAGCGAAACCGATCCAGTCCAGGTTTCATCCCAAGTTGCATTATCGATCCTGCTTGTAACATTTCCATTAAAATCTTTTTCATCTATATATATAACAGTAATTTCATCTAAATCTAATGCTTTAATAATATCGTCAGCATCACTGGATGAACCTTTTGTAAATGTGAAATTACCAATGAAGATGCTAGAATTAACTGAAATTTCTGTGCACCTAACTCCAATTCCAGTCGAATCACTATCACTTATTACTTTTACGTCAACATATTCTCTAGATAATGGATCTTTATTCAAGTCAGCATCAGTAACGTTAATATAAGCTACAGCCCCAGAACCATAATAGACATCTTCATCTAAATAAACACTTCCATTATCAAACCAAGTTTGAACAGTATAATTATAATTAGGAAGAGTGGCATTACTATCATCTATACCCCAATTACCAGCAGTATCATTGGCAAAAACTCTGTAAATTACTGTAGTGTTATAGAGTTGGGGAGGGATTAATGAAATCCAGACGGATTGATTTCCAAAGTAATCTAACATTAATACATTATTCCATGTAAGATTACCTAGGATTCTATATTGTAAAATGACCGTATCAATACCACTTGCTTCTTCAGGTTCTATAGCCCAGGATCCTACATATACAGTGGTATTATAATAAACAGGAATGGGTCCATGACCAGTACCAGGCTGCCATGGAGGTTCATTATCAGTAATTGTATAATAATATTGAGAAGAAATAGTTGATTGCCCATTACCGTCTGTAATATTAAAATAAAAGGTTAAATTAAACCCATATGGAGGTGGTTCCCAAAATTGCGCGAACCATAACCCAGAAGTAGAATTATAAGGTAAATTATCAACACCACTCTCAGATACACCGGCATAGGACACGTTCCACCACACTTGACACCAATAGATAGAACTGTAAGGGGGTCCAAATAATGTATCAGTAGCATTGATTGTAACATTCATAATTTCATTATATTGCCATTGTCCTGGAGGATCGGGAGGATTTATTGTTATATTATTAAATATAGGAGGATTGAAATCAGTATCTGTAAAATTATAAAACATTCCGGTATTATTATCAACCCCCCAATTCCCTGCTTTATCTTGGACAAGAAAATAATAGGAATAGAACTGACCTCCAGCTAGAGGGGTAGAATAAGTCCAAAGATCTGGAGTTAATTGTGCCATTGTATAATTGAAATATGATCCACCACCAATAGATATAGAAATTATGGAGACATTAACTCCCGAAGCACCGATCGGTTCTGTAGCATTCACAATAAACGTTGTTGAGGCTGGATTAGCAGGCATTGTTTGATAATAGAGTTCTAATTCAGGAGGATCATAATCAACTACAGTATAATTAACTGGTCCGATGGTTACATTATTATAATTTCCATCACCTACTTCAATCATAGCATCTATAGTTGAATTATATGGAAATTGAGGGCTGGTTGTTACCCAATGAGAACCATTATATTCGAGATAACCCTCAAAAGGAAGTGTTTTATTCATAAATCCATAGATTTTAACATATAAGATATTACTGAATAATGGAGCACCTAAATCATCTTGGGCATCAATAGCTACTGTTATATTTTGATTATATTGTAAAAATGGAGGAAGAGGATCAACAATTACATTATTTATAATTGGAATCCAAACATCTCCCACTGTATATTTATAAAACAAACCATAATGGTCATCAATACTTGGATTATCATTTTGATCATATGCAACTATATAGTAGGTAAAATTTGTAGAAGGATTCGCAGGAGGTATCCATCCTAAAGTATCCACTCGGTAATGATTACCACTTATAAAAGTCATAGGAATTGGGAAAAAACCAGATTTATTAAAACTAATCCAACACTCTACATTTCTAACACCAGATGCTTGCCAAGGTTCGGAAACAAAAGCGCTAATTCTTAAATTTTCCTGAAGAGGACCACCAGAATTATAACTAGAATGATTTACAAAATCAATATCAGGTCCATTGAAATCATCATAATAGTATATATATGGACCATCAATCATCCATTCGTTTATATTATTAGTAGCGTTGAGATAATACCAAGCTGTTGTGCCTGATCGACCCCATTCTTGAAGATCGTATCTCCAAATTGCAGGTTCCCAAGGATTTTCTTGATACATAGGGTATGTGGCTAAAAATCCAGTAATATTAGAATACATAGTTACGTTAGTAATAGTCCAGCCCAAATCATCCGTTACATTTACCAAAAAATTGATCTGTTGATCATAATTATATGTGAGATCTGGTGGAGATGGATCACGCCTATGAAAATTAAATACAGGCATAAAGGATTCAACTGGATTTAATATTCTTTGGTGAATTTCTGCTTCATTATTTTGATAATATTGAAAAATTTGATTTATAATTAAGTCATTATTAAATTCATCTAGCACGTTATCTGCAACAAGTTTTGCAGTATCTACTGAAGCAACCATATAATCTATAATTCCTTCATAACCACTAATTATTAATTCCATTTCTGAATCTAACCCCGTACCAGAATAACAACTTAAGAAGTAGTGATTTTCAATGGTAGACCCCAAAACTGCACTTTGGACTTCATTCCAAGGAATTTCTTGAGTCCCAATAATTAGATTTTCTTCAGTCCCATGTAGAGCATAAATGACAGCGAGGGCATTATTATCATTTAAATTTGTAATTACATCATTAAGGGAAGATACAGGAACTAAATCAATTAAATAATTTGAAGATTCGTCATAAAGTAGTTCTGAAATCAGATTTGCTGCCTTAAGCGAAATTTCATCCAAAGGATCATAGAGAAGCTTAATTTTAGGTGTTTCAGAAATATCCACATATGCCTCGCCATAATTAGATAAGAATCCTTTATTATCAGCAGCATCAACACCACAAACGAGATAGTAATAAGATCCATCAGAACTAACAGTATCAATATATGAATTCCCAACTATTTCAGATGCAATTAGAGAGTATTTTGAAGGAGAAAAGCTGGCATAGGTTCCACGATAGATTTCATAAGACACTAAGTCGCTATCGGATGGAGTTGTCCAACTCAAAATAACCTTCCCTTCACCCGCTAATGGTGCATCAACAGAAAGTTCAGGAGCTTCGGGACCAACTAAGTCACAAATACCTGTCACAACTTTGGAAGGATTACTTTTTCTTCCAAGAGCATCAATTGCTACAACTTGAAAAGTAAATTCTTTCATATGATCATAATATTGAACTTCATAAGAAGTTTCAGTGGTTGAACCTATTTTATAAGTATAATAGGTTAAAGGAGAAGTAGAGAGAATATTATATTTTAAAATTTCATAAGAAACAGCTTTTTTAGGAGCCTCCCACTCCAGTAAAATTTTTCCATGATACCCCGATATCGCGTTTACGATTGGGGCTTTTGGTGGTTCTACATTAACCGAAACCCGGATAGGTAGAGATGCTTGACCAATTTTTCCCCATGTATTTATAGCAGCGATTTTATAATAATATTCGCCGTCTTTATATACTTGATCTGTAAAGTTCATATCTTCTATGTTACTGGCTATCAAATTCCCTGCAGAGGGGATAAAATCACTATCTTTATTTCGATAGATATTAAATGTAACGTCCGATTGTGGATAATTCCAAGAAAGGAATATGGTACCATTGATAGATTGTCCTTTCCCACTTAGATCAACGTCAAGTTGGGAAGGAATTGCAGGTATCGGCATAATATTTGTAGACGCCGATGTAAAAATAGTCATCATATATATAACAACAAACAATAATACCAAATTTCGAAATATTTTACCTTTCTTCAGACGTGACATAATCAATCCCTCTTGGAGGTAATATGAGTGAGCAGGTCATCTAGTTTAAAGTTAGAAAAATTCAGATTGTGGTCTTTTATTTCATAAACCAACTTAACATATCCGGATATTGTTAAATAATTGATTAAATCTAGCTAAATTCTCATAATTTAAACTAAAATGCCTGTTCTATTTTTCAATTTCAATAAATTCACTAAAGAATTAAACTAAATAAATTATGACTCTATATATAAACCTTATCGAAATTTATTAAATAGAAATAAGAATGGTAACATTCGAGATTAGAAGAATTTAACGAGTAATTTATTTTATCCAAAATTGGAATGGACGAAAATCTTATATTATCGCTCGATAATATAATCTATGGCCCAAACTTACTGAAATAGGAGTAAATAATATATTTAATATTTTTTCAAAAATCATATATGCATTCTTGGGTTAAGATATATACTATATTTTCTGAAATCGAGATTTTATTACTGGAATCTTCTATTTTTATCCCTTTTTTTATTATTTTGAATTCTATGAATTTTATTGATCAATAAAAAAAATCACTATCGTAGAATTGTTGAACACAAAAAAAGTTTTTATTTGTATTTTAATTTAATCTAAAAAAATAGAAATTAGATTTTAAGGAAATTATTGAGCTAATTAATAGCACAGGAATATAATAGCACCCACTATAAAAACAATCCAAGGAATAAAAGTAGGTTGACTAATATTTAAGTTATGTAGAATCCAATAACCGCTTGCTATTGCTATGATGGCACCTATCACTAATGCAGCGGTTGTATCTTCGCTTTCATGCCCTATAGCACCTATAATCAATGCTAACACCGCAATACCAATTAATATCAATGCAAATAATCTATTGTTAAATCCAGATGAACGTATTCCTGCTGCTAGGTATGAAATCCCAATATTTATTCCCATAAATATCTTAGCTGCAGTTTTTGCTCCTGACATTTTAAAAGGCATCTCCTTTTTTTTTTTTAAAATTAAAATGTTATTAGTATAGATTTTTTAAACTTAAATAAAAACATATAAAATTTTTATTATCAAGGAATTAATTCCTTATTTTCTAAAATATTGTCAGAAACTTAATTAATTATAGCGATTGATGATAAATTAACAAAAAAACCTATACTAGAGAATTAAATATAATTTAAAAATAATTAATAAAAGTTATGATGTGATATCTAATGGTCCAAGTTTTTAAGGTCCCATGGGCAGCTTGGAGAGACCCAGAATTCTTAGAACTAACTTTTCCAGATTCTTGGGATGTAAATTTATGCAATATGAATGGTGGAAGAGAATTAACTGATGATGAAATTAAAAACGCCTTATTAAGTCCAATAAATTCCCCAAAATTATCCCAATTAGCAAAAGGAAAAGAAAACGCAGTGATTGTTGTAGATGATATGACCAGGGTTACTCCAGTTTCAAGAATTATTCCCCATGTTCTTAAAGAGTTGGAATATGCGGAACTAACGAGGGATAAAATTACAATCTTATTAGCTTTGGGTGCTCATAGACCAATGAATCGGCATGATTGTATTCTAAAATTAGGAAGAGATATAGTAGATACAATCAATATTGAAAATCACCATCCTTATGAAAATTTAACAAATTTTGGTGAATCAAAAATAGGTACACCTATAGATGTTAATACAACTTATTGTAAAGCTGATTTAAAAATCTCTTTAGGGGGTGTTATACCACATCCATTAGCAGGTTTTGGTGGTGGAGCTAAAATTGTTTTACCAGGAGTATGTGGGATTCGAACTCTTGAAGCAAATCATTCTGCTGGAATGAGGGGTGTGAGTGTTGGAATTGGTAGGATGACTGGAATAAGGAAGGATATTGAAGATATTGCAGAGAAAGTTGGTTTAGATTTTTCTATTAATGTAATAATGAATGAACATGGGGGAATTGTAGGATTGACATCTGGTCATTTTAGAGATGCCCATCAAAAAGCAATGGAAATGGCTACACAAGTATATAGCACAAAAATTACTCTAAATAATCAAGTCTGCTTTTTTAATTTATATCCAGAAGATTCAGAATTAAGTCAATCTATAAAAGGATTTAATTTTTTAATGACTACATCAGGAAAAATTTTAGGTAGAAGAGATACAATTGTATTAATGTCTTCCTCATATGAAGGTCGTGGATACCACAGTCTTATAGCTGAAACTGGAGCAAAATTATATTCTAATTTGGGAGATAGCATTATTTGGAAGGCTTTTATAAATAAAAGAAGAGTTTATTTTTTCTCACCTAATATAAGTGAGGCGGATTTATATCATTTCTATCCAAAATCTGTAAAATTATTTAATAATTGGGATGAATTAATACAAGACCTAACTTCCATTTATGGAGAATCCCCTAAAGCATCAATATTTCCTTGCAGTATTCAATTAGCCTTACGAGAATAAAGAGAACTTGTTAATGAATACTCATATCATTGATTTATCAATTTCTAAATTGGCAAAGGAAGCGGTGAATCGAGTTCCATTTCAGTTAATTCTAGTCTCAGCTTTATACTTTCAAGCTTTTGATCTTTAATTGATAATTGTTCTTCAAGATATTCTATTCTAGATTTTAGTGCAGGAAAAATCGTTTCTTTAATCATTTCTAGAATTAAGGTTTTAGATTCTAATTCTTTAGTTATATCTTTTTTATTTACTTTATCGCTAGTAATATCTTTTTTTTCATTTACAGAACGTTTATTTGAATCATTTGGAATTTCATCCTTTGTTTTTTCTTGTATTCTTTTTGACAATTCCCACTAACCTATTTCGTAATCAAATAAATTATATAATCTAATAAATAAAATCCGATAAAATACATATATTAAATTTAGTGTGATAAAGAAGAGGTAAGATTAGATATTGGTTGTTTACAAAATTAATGGTCTGAATTATTTTACTTATTTAATTATTTTATTCTATATACTCTATTAAAATCTAAAAATATTTTTAAATAAAAATAAGGAATAATTATAAAATAAAATAAAATGACAAGTTTTTTAATTATAAAGGTTAGTAAATATAAAAAAAATCAAGTTTTAATTTTCTTCTTTTTTTGTTCATCTAAAATTTTCTTTAATTCTTTCATTTGATCCTCAACACTACCTAACTTTTTAATTTCTTCTTCTATTGCCATATCATCAGTGCTTACACTACTTTTTGAAGTGGATAAAGGACTTGGTGTAAGTGGTTTAGGTGAACTCTTAACCGGAATAGAATATGGTTTTGATGGCTCTTTAACAGGAGATACAAAAGGTTTAATTGGCTGAGGAACACCTTTAGGTAAGGAAGCAAGCTTGTCAGAGGGAATAGATCCCTTAGATGGAAGAGTCGGGGCCTTCACTGGAGGACCTTTAGTAGGTGCCTTCATTGGAGGACCTTTAGTTGGTAACCTCGTTGGAGGACCTTTAGTAGGTGCCTTCATTGGAGGACCTTTAGTTGGTGCCTTCATTGGAGGACCTTTAGTTGGTAACCTCGTTGGAGGACCTTTAGTTGGAGGAACCGCAGGAGTAGGTGCTTTAGTTGGAGGAGGTGGGCCTTTAACTGGGAGTGAAATAGGTTTAGCAGGTGTAAATGGCTGTTTAGGAACAGGTACTGTTGTGTCACCCGTAGCTGGAACTGCTTGAGCAACCTCAATAGGTTGGCTAAATTCTCTTAAAATAAGTTGAGGAGCCAATAATAAGTCGCTTATAAACTCCTGAATTTGTTCAGGATTCGCCACAACTCCCGTAGTAGTGCTTGTTTGAGTGATCCTAGCTTTTAAGAATTCAAGCTTCTCTGTAAATTCTGTTTTTATACTCTCATCATCGATTTTATCTGAAATTTCTATTATTTCTTTAAAATGTTGCATAAGAAGGAGATAATCTTCATTTTTTAAGGCGGTTTCGGATTCTTTCATAAGATCCATACGTCTTTTCTTTAAGACCTTTAATTCCTTTGGACTTATATATTTAAACGACAAGATTTTACTCCCAGTAAGTCTAAATAAGAATAGTCATATAAAATCTCGCTTTAATCGGACATGTTATTTTTACTTATTTATCAAATATTATGAATTACTATTATTTTATTATAATTTTTAGTTTAAATAACTTGTTTTATTTTATTTAATATTTATTATTTAAAGGATAGAAATAATGGAATTTATTACAAGTATTTTAAATATAAGATATAAAAAAAAATGATTTTTTGATAGTAAATGAATTTTTAATTTATACATTAAATTTAAATTAAAATTTAAAAGAAATTTCAAGCGAATATTATTATTTCTTCATTTTTTTAGTAGTTTTTTTACTTTTTTTCTTATTAGTCTTTCGTTTAGACTTTTTAATTGTTTTAGGTTTTGATTTTGTTTTTTTAGGTTTGTCTATTTCTTTTATTTCCAATGGTTTTTCTTTCTCTATTATTTTTTTTGGTTTATCTTCTATCTTTTCATTTTTTTCAATTTCCATTGATTTTTTGGGTTCTTCTTTTTCATCAGATACTATTTTATGAATTTTATCTGTTTTTGCATACACTTCGTCTTGAAAAAGTGGAATTGATCCAGACATTTTGAATGAAGTAACCATACCGTAATCATCAATATAAAACCGTGGCTTTCCTGCTATTTCCTCGACTTCTCGGGGTCTCGTTAGTCTTTCTACTGTTTCTTTTCTAGATTTCTGTTCTGCCTCAATAATTAATTGTGCTGCAAGATCTTTTATTGAACCAAAAGCCAGTTCCCCAATTTCATCTAGATTCATGTCTGGTTTGAATATAACTTCTTTTACTGGAATTTTACCAGCATTTTCCTTAATTAATTTTCTATATTTTTTTATATTCTTTTTACTTTTCTTGATCATTACTATAATTGCGCCATTTGCAGTTTTAAGACTATGTGAAACCAAAATCGGAGACATTGAATCTTCATGAGGTTGCCAATAGACGAGTGCTGCAACTCTAGAGATTTTACTTTGATGAAATTCGACACCATCAACTCTACCATGTGTTTCTGCGATAACATTTAAAAATTTCGAATTAAGTTCATCATTTGGTCCTACTACCGCGATATTAAATGAATAAGTTCCCTCTATTTCCAAATTTCAAATCTCCTTTTTTATTATATGATTAAAGAATTATAAAAAATTTTTTGATGTAATATTTTTTTATGATAATTAATCGATTGGAATATCAACTCCTTCTTCGTCAACTTCACTTTCAATAACTTTCTCTTCTGAAGTTGCCTCTAATTTAGTACATCCTTTTATATGGAGAATATTTAAATCATTTTTCTTTTCAATTATTGGCTTTTTTAGCAAAATGAAGGTAGAGATTAATCTACTTGTTTTTATTTTAAAAATCTCAAAAATTTTAGTATTTGATAAGTAATCAGTAATCATACCTAAAAAATTCAGACCAAGGACTTTTTTTACTTCATTTTCTATATCATTTCTGAGATTTAACATCCTTTTATCCAAAAAATCTTTCATAGCTGTTCTATAACAATCACATTCTTTTACTTTCAATCTATTTCACATTTTTTAATTACTAATTTAATTTAAATCTGGTCTTTGCTTAAAAATAATATAGAAATTTAACATAAAAAAACTATATATTCTTTTAATATTATGTTTTGGAATATAATCTATAAGTCTAAATTAAAATGAGGACTTACCTATGTCAAAAAAAACAAAAAGAGCTCCCTATTATGGTCATATTTCTCAAAGTCCTATAAGTCCAAGGAGAAAAAAGAAAAAGTTGGGAATTCCTAAATTTGATGTTGCCGATTTATATAGTGGTAGCGCACCAGTCATAATGGAAGAAGAGTCAGAAACTAAAACAATTACTGAAGTTTCGCCTGATGAAAAAGCTCGTAAAGCATATTATTGGATTGTAAATAATGCGCTTATATCTCCATATTATGATATCGAATTTAGCCAAGCACAACCAGAAATAATCAAATTTACTGGCGCAGGAACAGAGCTTACCATTCCGACAGAGCACTCATATTCATCTTTTGTGCTTTTACCCATATTAAATTTTATAGTTCGTAAACGGGCGTTATTTATTGGCGGTCCAGGACGTGGAAAAACAGCATCAGCCATTCTTATGGGGCTTTTAGCAGGATATGATATTACAGATCTTAAGAAAGCAATCCAACATGGGCAACCTCAAATGACAATTACTGATTTATTAGGCAATCCACTACCAAGAGATCTAATTCGTGCAAAAGAAATGGAAGAAGTTTCGATTGCTTGGAGAAAATGGATTGATATGAATGTAAAAATTATTGATGAATATAATAGGATTCCAACTAGGACTCAATCAGCTTTACTTACCTTAATGGCTGATGGCTATGCCGAAATACTTGATCAAATAGTTGAATGTGGGGAAAGTGCTTGGTTCTTAACAGCTAATGATGACATTGGAGGTGGGACATACCAGGTTATTGAAGCCTTAAAGGACCGAATCGATATCGTAGTAAAAACACTTAATTTTAATTCAAGATTCTTAGATGATTTATTATTTAGAATTGAAAATAAAATAAAAATAGAGGATATCATACCTCCGGATATAATATTTTCACAAACTGAACTAGATATAGCATACGATGAAATGCTAGAGGTGACAATTTCAAAACAAATACGAAGACGTCTAGAATTTTTTTGCGCTCAATTTGATTTTTGTGATCTTGCAAGTAAAATTTTTGATTACAAAAGTAAAGATAATATTCGTTTAGCAGGTAATTCGTTGTCACAAATTTGTAAACAAGATTGTGGTAGAGATAAAATAATTAGTGTTTGTTCACAAACTGAAAACGGCTTATCCGTGAGAGTTAGACTTACAATATTGAATTTTGCAAAAGCATTAGCCTATTTTCGCGGAAATAACGAAGTAGAACTTGAAGATTTACGCCAAATTATTCCGTGGATATTACATGAAAAGTTGATACAAAACCAAACCTCACCTTTCTTTGATGTTCCTGAAAATCAAATCTATCGCATAGATAAAATTGCATGGATCAAAAATGCGTTTGATATGGCTATGAAAGAATATGAAAGACTAGATCTTGATAATAAAGATCCATTAATGGAAATAGAGGAAGAGTTCAATCGTGGTATAGAAGATTTGACACCAATACAAGTTAAACAACGGTTAGTAAAAATTGAAAAACTCATTAAAGATTATTCTAAATCCTCTAAATTATTGTCTTATGTCTATGAAGATGTTGTAAAATTGAAATATTTTTACATGCGCTATAGAAATTATTTAGAATGGTTGGAATGGCAGGATTAACTGACGAAACTTTAATAAAATTATTAAAGGATAAAAGAGAACAAATTAATAAGAAAGTTGATAAAGCTCAACAAATGCAACCTGCATTTGATACTAAGGCGGTAAAATATGCTATTTTAAACGTTATGGAGCCTTTAATTAAAGCCATAAAAAAAATTCAACCCGAAAAAATTGAATCTGTTTTTACTAATGTTTTTGATCTTTTACTTTATGCCATTAGCAAATATTATTATGCTCTTCCTGAAAACCAATTTACAAATATTAGGCTAGAAATGTTATTTGAAAAGATTTTACCTATGTTTCCAGAAATAATTATAGAAAAACCTACTAATTTTATTGGTAAATTATTCAATGCTGGTGAGCATCTTCGAGAAAAGTCTTCTAATTTTTATAGGGTTCTTATCGACATTTCTGATTATATAAAGTCTGACAATTTTACTGACTATGGACAAGTAGCTGCATGGGCTGTGGGAGAAACTCGTCTTCGAAAAAATGCCCTTTCTATTCTTGAGAAATCTCCCCCTGGTTTAATTTTAAAATTGACAAGTTTAAATAATATTCCTAAATCAAAAGAAAAAAATATTACAACCTATATTATCGAGGCTTTAAAAAACGATAAATGGCGTTCAATCGAAAAACCTTTTTCAAGTAAATTTATAAAATTAATTCAAAATAATCAAGAAATCCAAAAAAAAGTTATCGATGAAGAAATATCACAACCTAATCTCTTAAAAGAACGTCCCTTAGTTGTACTTGATGATGTCGGTAATTTTATAGGTTTTAAAGGGAATTTTAGTTCTCCTCCAAATCTAATTTGGGGATCAAATGGAACGATTATAGCATACACTGAAATAGGGGAGATTGTTTTTATTAATATTGAAGGGAATGGATATCGAGAAAAAAGTATACGTCCTAGGGATGTTCGAGTGATAGGTTACAATCCGAGTGTAGGTTTTATTGGAATTAACCGAAAAGGACAATTTGTGAACCTATCAAACTTGAAAATTTATTCCGAAAAGATTACAGGTACCAAAAAGTTCTTTGATTATTGTTATTCAATTTCAACTTCGGATTATATTTATTTCATACTTAAAGATAAAGAAATTTATAGATTAGATTCAGAGAATGTTAAAAAATTTGTTTTCAAAGGCAAGACCGATAATTTAACAGTGTCTACAGACGATAGATTTTTCTTTATTAATATTGAAAAGACCGAAACAAAAAGATATAATTATAATCTTTCAGAACTATCATCAACAAGAAAATCTAAAAAAATAATGAAAATAAAATCTAATGGTCTTCTTAGAGTGAATCCTCCTTATGTATATATTCTAGATGAACCAAATAAACTTTTAATTTATGATTTAAAGAATAATTCCTTGGTAAAATCACAAAATTTGCCTCTAAAAATAACTAATTGTTCTTCATTTTTGATAAACGAAAGAGAAATTTATATAACTACAAAATTTAGTCATCATATAATTTGTATCGGGTCAAATCCTTATTTATCTTAAGAGAAATTAATATAAATTCAAAGTTTAAGGATTTTTGAAGGTTATCATCTTTGGAAGCCAAATTTGAAAAGATAAAGAAAAAATGGCTTGAAATCTGGCCTAAAGCTCTCCTCACTTGGTCAAGATATATTATTTTAAGAGAGCCTATATTTCTTTTTAATTTGAAAGAAGTAAAAAGAGTAGGCATGGGTGATAATATTGCAGCAGTATCAATGGCAGACTTGGGTATACATGTAAATCTCCCAAAAATCGTTAATCTTGGTTTGGAAGATTGTGGCCATATAATACTTGCCCATGAAATTGGACATCATGTTCTTTGTCCTAATAGTCTAGTGAATATGGCAAGGCTAGTAAATATAATGCAACCAGTTTTTGGGAATATTGAACAAACTAGGATGATGGAAAATCTATATGGAGATTTGTTAATTAATGATAGATTATATCTCTCGCGAAAGCTTCCGATTCCTAATGTTTATAAGCTAATGATGAAAAATGATGCTACATTACATGCCGATTTACTTTGGAAATTTTATATGAGAGTATATGAAACAATGTGGTATTTACCACGTGGAAGTTTGGCAGGGAAAAACATAACAAAAAATATGGATATGGATGCTGGTATAGCTACGAGGATAATACGAATTTTTGCAAATCGTTGGATGAGGGCAGCGAAAAAAATCGCATATGTATTTCAACCATATTTTCCGCCCCTTGAAAAAATGAAACAAGCTTTAATGCCTAATTTAGATACAGAAGTTCCAGGTGAAGGTGCGGAAGGAAAAATTTATGGTTTGACGCAGATAGATCAAGATGAACTTGATGCTGCAGCAGATGAGGGTCCCTTTCCAATAGATTTACCCTCTCTAGATGAAATAAAAGAAGCAGAAATTGCTGAAGCAAAGAATAAAGCAGGTAAACCAGGAGGAGGACAACATCGTACCCCTGCTCAATATGGTCAAATTCTCAAGAATATTGGATTAAAGCTTAAACCTAATGAGGAAATTATAAAATATTATAAAGAATTAGCTAGTCCAAATCTAATACCACTTCCTAAAGTTAAGCGACCCGGAGGTGGTGATGCTTATCCAGAGGCAACTGATATTTGGTATATTGGAGAAGAACATGAAAAACTCGATTGGCCTGCGACTATTTTTGAGTCTCCAATAATATTTCCAAATTTAACAACCAGAAAGAGAATGTGGGCAGAAGATAAAGGATCAAAACTAACTAAGATGCCTGTAGATCTTGATATTTACATCGATAGTTCCGGAAGCATGCCAAATCCTAGAACTGCAGTATCTTATCTTACCCTAGCTGGTGTAATTCTTGCTTTAAGTGCATTAAGAGCGGGAGCGAAAGCTCAAGTCACTGTATGGAGCGGTTATGGGCAATTTGCAAGCACCCAAGGTAAAGGTGGTTTTATCAATGATGAAAAGATTCTTTTAACAATGCTGTGTAAATATTTTGGTGATGGTACAGGGTTTCCATTAAATGTTCTTCGTAACACATATAATGAACGAAAACCTGAGGATCCACCTGCCCATATTATTGTTATTTCAGATGATGGTGTTGATACAATGCTTTTAAACGATGAAAAGGGAAAATCAGGTAAAAAGATCTCACAAGAATCGCTTGATTCTGCTCGTGGTGGAGGTACTCTACTTCTTAATCTTCCATCACAAGTAAACAGTTATTCAAGAATTTTAGATTTAAAAAAACTTGGTTATGAAATATATAGGGTAACAAATTGGAACCAACTTGTAGATTTTGCCCGAGATTTTTCTGTAAAAACATATGGAGATTTATAAGATGGAGAAAATTGAGTTAAAATTCCTGAAAGATGCAGTTTCACAGCTCCCTGAAGCATTTTCGCCCGAATCCTCTCCTGCTTTAGCTCATGATAATCTTATAGCAGTAAGTTATGATTTTTTAAATTATGAATTAGAAGTTCCAGCGAAACTTAAAAATTTTAAAAAAGTTTTTTCCCGTATCCCAAAAAATCAACGCGCAATTTATCTAATAGAAATAGGAATTCTTTCAAATAATGATGTTTTACCAATTTTTAAAGCTGCTATAAAAAAGAAATCAGTGGGTGACTTTTATATTATATCCTCAATAGCTGAGATAGCAAAAAGTTTAGCCGATATTGTTCCACCCGAAAACTTCATTAGTGATCCTGAAAGGGCAGAAGAAATTGTGAGAAAACTTACTAAAACATTTGGAATTAAGATTGCAGGTGAAACTGAGTCAGAAAGTGAATCAAGACTTCTTCAAGTGGATTCTTTAGAGTTAAAAAATGTTAAAGATCAAATCGAGGCAAAAATTCGAAAAGCCCTTGAGGAAGCTCGAAGAAAAGCAAAAGCTGCTGCCAAAGTAACGAGAGAGTGAAAATAATGCGCTCTAATTCGTTGAGAGGGTTAAATGGTTAAAATAGACAGAATTTCGAATGAACACGAAAAACACACGATTCGAGAATTAAAAAAGAAATATAATTTATCAGATAAAGATTATAATATTGATGAAAGAGGACATGTAATTAAAATTAGTTTATCTAATAAAAATTTAGAGAAGATACCTGATTTTATTAATGAATTAAAGCAATTAAAAATATTAAATCTTAGTCATAATAAAATTTCAAAGATAGAAGGTTTGAATAATCTATCGAAACTTAAAAAATTGAATTTGCATGCAAATATCATCACACATATAAGTGGTTTGGAGAATTTAATTCAATTAAAAGACATAAATCTTCTCCGAAATCAGATTAATAAGATAGAAGGGTTAGATAATCTTACTCGATTACAACGATTGAATCTTTACAATAATCAGATCAAGAAATTAGAAGGGTTAGGTAATCTTACGCAATTATCAGAACTACAACTTAGTAATAATCCCTTATTAGATGAAGATAAAAAAATATATGAAAAGGGCTTAAAAACAATAATTGAATATTGTAAAAAAAATGAATAATAAAAAATAAAAATCAAAAAAAGGACAAGATAAGGAAGTCAGATTTGAATGGCTAAAAAAGTAAAAATAATAGAGAAACTCGATTATCCTGCGGACTTAGAAGAAGCTATGAACGCTTTCTTAAAAGGAGTTGGAAACGTTATTGACATACAATACACTGTTTTCATCACTCCAGACAAAAAAGCATACTACCAAGCATATATTTTGTATGAGTGATAATGAAAGAACTATCCCTAAGGAACAAACCTTAAATCTCTTCTAACCTTTCTTTATTTCTTAAATAAATTTAAATGTGAAAAATATGGAAGAATCTAAACTTTTTAAGCAAATCAACCAAATTGGAATTGTCACAACGAATTTAGAAAAAGCTATAGAGAAATACGAAAAAGTACTTGGAATAGGTCCTTGGAATATTTTAGATCGTAAAAATCAGACTGCTATATATAATGATAAAGAAATAACATTCTCTACAAAAACAGCCTTAGCTTGGTTTGGTTCTATACAAATGGAAATAAATCATGTTTATGAAGGTGAGACGGCTCATTTGGATTGGATAAGAAGACGTGGTGAAGGGTTCCACCATTTTGGAGTATTTGTTGATGACCTAGATGAAGCTTTAAAAAAACTTGAACCTTTAGGAATTAAATGCTTCTTCCGGGTCACAACGGCAGGAGTGACCGCTGCGTATTTAGATACAGAAAAGATATTCGGATACGTTTATGAATTTATATCATTACCAAAGAGAAAAAAAAGAAAGAAATAGTGAATTTTAATGGATCTCGATGAAATTAAAGAGCATAAACATGGTCCTAAATGGAACTCTGAAGCTTCTGATATGCTTGATGAGGGAATGATTGATGAGATTGCTGAATTTACTGAAGATTTAGATGAATTTACAAGAAATATGGAATCTCGAAGTATATATTTAAAAGATAATATTCCTAAATTGTTAGATTATGCTAAACGGCATATACAATATATTAAAGAATTAAATATACCAGAATCAAATAAATTGATTGATTTCCCAACAACAGATCGCTCTATTCTTGCCTCTTATCCTTGGAAACTTGTTCCGGATGATCTGGATTATTCAGGATTAATAGTGTATAATACAGCTGGCACGACAGGAGAACCTGTAAGTGTACCTCAACATCCTATTAGTGTAGCAGCTTATTGTAATTTACTATTACGAGCTCTTTCCTTTTGGGGAATTGAACATGAATTTTTACCAGAAAAAGTAGGAATTGCACTAGTAGGATTTCAAAAATATACTATTACATTTCCCTGTATATTAAAATCTTTAAATAATACTATTTTTTTAAAAATTAACCTGAACGAGGAAGATTGGCGGGATGCTTATGATGGTTATCGCTTTCTTTCTGATGTGAAACCGGAAATTTTAACCGGAGATCCCCTGTCCTTTTCAAAGTTAGCACATCTTGGTGATCAAATTAAATATCCGCCAATTCGACCTAAAGCATTGATTACAACTGCAGTTGCTCTTTCTGATGGAGTTAGAAAAAGACTTGAAGAAGCTTTTCAAGCCCCAGTTATTGATTGGTATTCTTTGACAGAAACAGGTCCAATTGGCTATAAATGCAAATTAGGCCATGGATATCACGTTTTATCTCACGATATCGAAATTGAAATTCTTGATAAAACAGGAAATCCTTGTAAACCAGAAGAAGTTGGTGAAATCACAGTATCTGGTGGTAGAAATCCTTATTTTCCTTTAATTAGATATAGAACTGGTGATTATGGGAAACTAAATTTTGAAATTTGCCCTTGTGGTGATCCCATGCCTAGAATTTTCAACTTAGAAGGACGTGAACCAGTTCAATTCTTCACAATAGATAAAAAAATTATTAATAATGCAGATATTTCAGCAGTCCTAAAACCTTTTCCTATCATTCAATTCACATTTCATCAAGATTCTAAAGGTGCTTGCGAACTTAAAGTAAAATTTGCGAGTGGTGTTCAACAACCTTCAAAAGAAGAATTGAGAGAGGTAATTTGTGAAGTAATGGGAAAAAATATTTCATTAAATGTTATAATTGACCCTAATTTAGGGGAGAGAAGATCTAGTGGTAAAGTTATACCTTTCTCAGCTGATATTCCGCTCTTTTATGAATGAAATAAAAAAAGTTCTTTATAATTTAATCGTTAAAGATTAATAATTTTAAAGGTGATTTTATGGAAAAAGATAAAATTAGTAAGGAAGAAACTCATCTAATTGCACCATGTGGAATCTATTGTGGTGCATGCGATTCATTCTTGGGAAAAAGTAAAAAATTAGCTTCTGAACTATATAAAATCCTCGAAGGTTTTAATTTAACAGATGTAGGTCCTGTATTTTTAGGAGCTACTCAAAAACAAATAAAAACCTTCTTAAAATTGTTAAAGAAAATAGGTAAAAATCCAAAATGCCTAGGTTGTTTAGGAGGAGGAGGAAATCCTATGTGTCCAATGAAATTGTGCACAAAGAAAAAAGGTATTTTAACTTGTGCTGAATGTGATGAAATGCCATGTCCTCCAAATGATGCCGACTTAGAAAATCCTTTGATGAGTAAAGCAGGTATGTTGCATTTAATCAGTAGGCGTTATAATAAGTGGAATATTGAAAATTTAAAAAAGATTAAGAAGGATGGATATCGAAAGTTAATTGATGAAATGCAAGAAAAAGTTAGAGATGGATTTCTGACAAGCGATGTAATATCAAAAGAAAAAATTTTTACTGAAGTCATGGAGAAAATGGAAAAAAAGAAAAAATAAATAATAATAAATATAATTACAGATATATTTCGACTAAAAATGGTGAATAATTGACAATCACAGCATATCATGATTCTCCTTATGAGGGACGCCCTCATCGATATTATTTTGCTATAACAAATGATTGTAATAGAGCATGTCCTTGGTGTAGCACATATTCATCCCCTGGAAAAAAAACATATTTATTAAAAGAAAAATTTATTCATTTACTTCCTAAAGAAGGATCATTCGAAATTCAATTCGAAGGGGGCGAACCGACTCTTCATCCTGATTTATTTTGGATGATCAAGCAATCTCGTGAAACAAGAAGATGTAACAGAGTTGTTCTTTGTACAAATGGTGTAGTATTTCCTTTTTTGTATCGAAATAATCGAATAGATAATAAGAAATCAAAGTCATCACTTAAAAACTATTTTTTAAAAATGGGACATCCTTTAACCATTAAATTAAGTTTAAATCATCATCTCTATGAGCATGATAAATTGATTTTTGAAAAAGCTAAATTGGTTGTGGATGTTTTCGAAGATCTAAGAGCCATTGGGGATTTTAAAATTATTTTAAATGTTAGACGTCGAAATAATCGAAAATATAATTATGATAAGTTAATTTTAGAACATTTATCTCATTATGCACTTGAACCATATACAAATATATTTTTTCTTCAAGCATATGGGAAAAATAAAAATAATAAACTCGCAGAAAAGCCGTTTCTTGTAGGATATAATTTCACCTTATTCAATCCAGATGGAAAATCCTTTGGCAATGATTTAATTTCAAGATCTGAGGCAATGAAAGAACTTCCTTGAGAGATTATAAATGATTACAAGTCAAAAATTTAATAGTATAAATCCAGAATATCGGCAATATAAACAGACAATTTTTGACTTAAGAACAAATAGTACAACTAAATCATTAATAAATTGGAATGTTAATGGTAAAACTTACAAAGTTTATTCAAATGTTAATCTCTCAATATATTCGGGACAAGAATGTAATGGAAATTGTTCTTTTTGTGTAGAACAGCTACGACCTTTAAGTCGTGGAAGAACTTTGAAATCTCAGAAAATCCAAATTTCGGATGATAAAAAATACTTTAAATTATTGGAGGCAACATTAAGAGAAACAAAGCAATTAAAGCCGAGTATTTCAATCACAGGTGGCGAACCAAGCAAAGATCATCGATTAAATAAGATTCTTAAATATATAACAAAATATAATATGCGTAAACGTACAATGACAACAAATGGTTCGGGTCTATTAAATGTGGATCCCGGGACTAACCTAAAAGTAATAGACCTTTTAGCTCTTGCAAAATTATCTCATTTAAATTTAAGTCGAGCTCATTATGATGATGAAATTAATCACAAGATTATGGATTTGGATGAATTTTTCAGTAATAAAAAATTGAAGGCGATTATTGTTAGAGCTAAAATGGGAGGTATTAGACCTCGTTTATCTTGCGTTCTTTTAAAAGGAAACGTTGATAACACCCGAGAAATAATTAAATATTTAGATTGGGCAGCCTCAATGGGTGTTGATAATGTCGTATTTCGACAATTAATGCAATTTGATCATAAAACTCATCTTAAAAACCGAATTACCCGATTTTGTCAAGATTTTTTTGTTCCACTTGCACCATTACTACAAGAAATTTATCAAGATGAATTTTATCATAAACCAAATTTTTCATTTATCAAACAGGTAATGGGTTATTATTATTATGTAGAAGTTTTTCGTTATAAAAAATCTGGGCAGAAAGGAATTGATGTTGTTTTTGAAGAAGCTGATCTTTCATTCATTGAATTAAGAAAACAAAACAATATTGAGAATCGAATTATTTATGAACTTATTTTCCATCCAAATGGTCATTTATGTTCAACTTGGCAACCATGGGACGGAATAATACTTTAGGTCATTAATTAATATTTTTCTCCCTGTTTCCAATACATTACTTTTTCAAATGACTTTCGTTGTGCTAAAATTTCTTCTTGGCTTTTTCCTCGCTTCTCTAATTCCTCTACCCAATCAATTATTAAAAGTTCAAACGCATCTTGTAGTGTAGTAATTTCGTTTTTATATTGTTTTATTTCCTCATCTTTTTTACTTAAATCTTGATTAAGATCATCGATTTTTTTTTGTAATTTTTTTGTTTTACTAATTTCATCATATAATTTTTTAGTTAGGCTTTTCCGGATCTTCTCCAATTCTTGCTCTAGAACCTTAAATTTTTCTTCCAATATGATTAAACTCTCAATAATTTTTCAAATAGAAGATTTGAATTATAGATAGTATTAATTTTATATTAAATTACCTATATTTCCAAATTCTAATTTTAATGAAATAAAAGTCGAAATCATGGTCACAAATGGTGTTAATAATTTACCAACTGGTCTAATAACTTTTGGAAGATCAGATGATTAAGTTCAATATAATCTCTATATTTTTTTTATAACAAATTTCTAATTTGGAATAATCGGACAGTATAAGCTGGGAATTATTGGACTATATTATTTTTTATAACATTAAAAAGTTCTATATCATTTAAAGTATTATTGCATCGATTTCGAATTTCAAAGGTGAATTTTATGAAAAAAAATAATTTCAGTTCAAAATCACTAATTTTACTAGTAATCTTTTCATTAAGTTTCACGCTTCTTTATTCAAACTCATCAAATAATCTATCTTTATGGAGTTTTACACAATTAATAAATAAAATTAACAATTTTGAAGATTCAAATATTTTTACAAATGAAGATTTAAAATGGGTTAATAACGGAACTCCAATATGTACTGAAGATTATTCTCAATCGGGAGCAAAGATTTGCAGTGATGGTGATGGGGGTGTAATTATAATATGGTCTGATGGTAGAGATTCCAATACTGATATTTATGCACAGCGGCTTAATTCAAGTGGGATCGCGCAATGGACGCCTAATGGTACTCCTATATGCCAATTTAGTGGAGGTCAGACACAGCTCCAAATTTGTAGTGATGGAAATGGTGGGGCAATAATTACTTGGACTGATTATAGAGATGGAGCTAATACTGATATTTATGCCCAACGGATAGATTCAAATGGAGTCGTTAATTGGACTATAAACGGAATACCTATATGCAAGGAAGATGATGCCCAACATCAGCCCGAAATTTGTAGTGATGGCGCTGGAGGTGCAATTATAGTATGGCAAGATGGCAGACCTGGAGGAGCTAATGATGATATTTATGCACAGCGAATAAATTCAAATGGTATTGCACTTTGGACTCCCAATGGAACTCTAATATGTGATCAAATTAATTATCAAAGAAACCCAGAGATTTGTAGTGATGGGGTTGGAGGTGCAATTTTTACATGGGAAGATGAAAGAAATGGGGGCGGTATAAGAGATATTTATGCACAAAGGATCGACTCAACTGGTTTCGTACTGTGGTTAGCAAATGGAATATCAATATGTACAGAGATTAATAATCAATATTATCCAGAAATTTGTAGTGATGACAATGGAGGCGCAATTATAACATGGGAAGATCATCGTATTACTTCTTCAAATCGTGATATTTATGCACACAAAGTTGATTCTATGGGGAATTTATTATGGACTGATAATGGCACACCAATTTGCACAACAAGTAACAATCAATATTCTCCTAAACTATGCAGCGATGATGATGGAGGCGCAATTATAACATGGGAGGATGAAAGAGTAGGCACGAAAGACATTTACGCACAAAGAATTAATTCTAGTGAGGCTGTTATGTGGACTAGCAATGGTGCAAATATCTGTACAGCAATCAATTCTCAAGAAAGTCCTTCAATTAGTTCCGATGGAGCTGGAGGCGCAATTATAGCATGGACAGATTGGAGAAATGGTACAGAAATGGATATTTATGCTCAACAAATAAATTCAACTGGAGCTGTACAATGGACTATGGATGGTATACCAATATGTACTTTTAATTATAATCAAATGGGTAGTTTTGTTTTCTCCAAAGCTGGCGAAGCATTTATAACATGGGCTGATAGAAGAACTGGGACTTTATATGATGATCTTTATGCACAGCATGTAGTATTTGATGAGATTCCTCCAAGTATTACTGTATATTCACCTCCTGGAAATTATTATAATAGCCCTCCTGTAATGGATGTGGATTTTAATGATGATTATAATTTGGATGATGCATATTATAAAGTAGATTCTTTCACTCCTTCTGGTACTAATACAACAGGATGGAATACCATTTTTACTAATAATGATGGAAATACCAATACGACAGATTTTACAATGGCAACTTCAATATGGACTTCATTAACTCAAGGATTACATACAGTTTATTTTAAAGCTTGGGATGATGTTAATAATGTAAATGATGGATCTTCTCCTTCTTGGCAATTTTATAAAGATACACAAGCTCCGAGTATTACAGTCAATATGCTGGGTGGGAATACTTACACATCCGCTCCTGTTATGGATGTAGATTTTTTAGATGCTTTTTCACTTGATGATGGATATTACCGAGTAGACTCATATAACCCTCAGGGCACCAATCCAACTGATTGGACAGAAATTTTCACAAATCTTGCCAATGATAGTTATACTTCAAACTTTACAATGTCAAGTTCTGTATGGAATTCATTAACTCAAGGATCACACACAGTTTATTTTAAAGCTTGGGATGATGTTAATAATGTAAATGATGGATCTTCTCCCTCTTGGCAATTTTACAAAGATACTAATGCTCCAGACATTATTATCAATACTGGATCTGGTAATTATTATAATTCACCTCCAAGTATGGATGTAGACTTCAATGATTCAATATCTCTTGATGATGGTTACTATAAAGTCAATTCTTGGGTTCCAAGTGATTTTATAACTACTGGTTGGTATGAAGTTTTTAATAATTATGGAGGATCCACTTATACAATAGATTTTACAATGAATGGGTCTCTTTGGAATACTCTTAATGAGGGATCAAACACGGTTTATTTTAAAGCTTGGGACGACGAGGGAAATATTAATAATGGTTCTTCTCCATCTTGGCAATTTTATAAAGATATAACTGATCCTTATTTTTCATTTATAACCCCTTCTGGTAATTATTATAATTACGAAATACCCAGTATTCTTGTAGATCTCAAAGATAACTTAAATTTATCTTGGGTATATTACCAAATAGATAATGATCAACCAAAAGATGCTGATTTAACAAATTGGACAGTAATTTTTATCGATTTGTCATCAAATGATACAGTAATCAATTTTGGAGTAAATAATACTATTTTTAATTCCTTAAGTGAAGGCTCCCATAATTTATATATCAAAATAAGTGATGATGCAGGTAATATTAATGATACTAACCTTGAATATTTCCAATTTTGGAAGGATACTACACCTCCTACAATTACAGTTAATTCTCCACAAGGAAATTATTATAATTCAACTCCGTATATGGATATGGATTTCAATGATAATTATTTACTTGATGATGCATATTACAAAGTAGATTCTTGGTCTCCAAATGGAACTACTACTACTGGTTGGATTCCAATATTTACAAATGCTCTTGTAAATTCTTGGGTAAATGATTTCTATATGGATGGCGGTGTTTGGAGTGGTTTAAGTGAAGGAAACCACACGGTTTATTTTAAATGCTGGGATGATGCAGGAAATATTAATGACGGTCCTGCCCCTTCGTGGCAATTTTATAAGGATATTACTCCTCCAAATTTTACATTTTATACGGTTTCGGGGGGATATTATAATTCGGAACCGTATATACAAATGTGGTTCAAAGATAACTTGAATTTGTCAGGTGCATATTACCAAATTGATTCTTTTAATCCGCAAGGAAACGATATTACAAATTGGACTTTTATCCCATTTTCTCTAAACGCAAAGTCCATATTTGTCGGATTTCAACCGTCATTATTAGTTTTTAATTCATTAACTGATGGTAACCACACTTTCTATTTCAAGGTCTTTGATGATGCTGGCAATATAAATGATACTATAAATTATACATGGGAATTTTATAAAGATACAGCAATCCAAGCACCTACTGGATTAACTGGTAAAATAATAAAAGGAACTAATAATAATACATTAAATATAGGTTGGACAAATCCAACAGATTTATCTGGGATAGTTGGCGTATATTATAGATTAGGGGCACCACCAACTTCAAATACTAATGGAACCTATGTAACTGGCTTAAATATTAATCATTTAAATATAACAGTATTTGGGGATGGACCTTTTACCATATATATATGGCTTAATGACTCAGTTGGGAATTGCAATTATACTATGTATACAAATATTACACTTGTTCTAGAAAAAGCAAAACCTGATATTTCTACAATTATTGCAACAATTTTAAGTGGAACTTTTAATAATGGATTTGATCTTTTAAGGATATTAATATTCGGAATTGTAGGTAGTGTAGCTGTTGCGATTACTTTAGGAGTATATAGGTATAAAAAAAGTTCAAGAGTTAAAAGTGTAAAAAAGAAGGCAAGAGCCAAAGCCCTAAAAGCTAAAGTTATTAAGGAATCTATTGAAAAACCTCTCCCAATTTTTACCGAAAAAACAACACTCGAAGAAAAAATACAAAAATTGCAATCGGATGGAATTCCAATAGATTCAATTACCAAACAATATGATCCCGAATTAAATGCCTATTTTGAGAAAGATCTTGCAACATTATCTACTGAAGTCAAGGAAAGAATAATGAAATTAGATATTCCAATTGAAGAAAAAATCTCTATATTCGAAGAATTTAGGAGTTTACCCGAAAAATTACAAAACGAATTTCTTAAAGAGTTAGAAGAAGAGTAATTACTAATTTACTCAAATATTTTTTTTACTAATTCGCTCGCGGATTTAAAAAGAGCTACATTACCAGACCAAGTTTTTAATTCTTTTTTAAATTTTGATTCAAATTCATTAATATATACATTCAATTTTTTTATTATACTATCAATTGGTTGTCCTTTTAGAATTAATGCCGCTCTTATATTTTCAGCATCATCTAAAGCAATTTCAAAATTTTTATAAGCCAATTTAGTCATACTGGTTTCTGTTTGAGATAGTTCAGAGCCAAAGGATTGAATTGCTGTTAAAAAACCGCCTAAAAGGTCAGGATCAATTTTTGATTCCGTAAAATTATATTCATGTAGAGTTAATCCTGAACTTTTATCAATAATCATTAAATATTGTATAACAATTTTGGTATATCTCTTCTTTAATCCATCAAATACTGGATTTTTTTCATCAACAAGCGTGCATAATTGTTGAATTTGAGTTTCTTGTTCTGGAAAAGTCTGTTGGTATGTTTCTAAATTTTGGCAAGCAATACGATTAACCTCTGAAAACCATTTTAATAAATCAAATTCAAGGTTAATACGATTCTTTACTGACAGATTATCTCCAGTTCTATAATTTTTATCAAGATCATTTATCCATTCTTGTAAAGTATCAATTATACTTAGACCTGGTAGGCTTCTATCTAGTTTAGTTTTAATTTCTTTCATTAAAAGCAATATATCCCCTATGTTCCAATTCCCTTCATCACAATAATCGAATAAAGTGAAAAATCTTAAAATAATTTCAGTTGAATCAAGGATTTTTTGGCTAATTTTTTCAGTTTTTCCTGCCAATTTAGAAGCAGTTTCAAAAGCCATTTGTATTAAATTCTTCAGGTACGCTAGAAATCCCGTAGCTTGTTTTAAATCTTTCGTCCAAACGGTTAGAATTGCATCGTGATTTTTAATAGTAGATTCGATAATCATATTGTCAGCAGTCACTTTGGCAATTCCAGAATATAAAGCGAGATACTGTTCTTTATCTACATTAATTTCGCTTAAATCTAGAGCGGAAATCTGATCTATAATTATATTAAATGCCAAATTATCATCAATTTTAAATGGAATTTTTGCAGAACCTTTTTGTAGTTGTGATTTTAGCAATTCAATTTGGGTCAATATTTTCGGCTGAACTAGGGGGCATTTTATTTGAATTTCTTTGGGTGTAACTGTTGCTGTGTGAGGATTTCCAAAGGGATCAATAAAAGATACTGATCCAAAGACTTTTGATTTTCCACAAGTTAAAGGTATTAAATCAAAATCTACGCCTCTAGATTCACCTGGTTTTAAAATATCGACGACTTTCACTCTATCAGGTATTTCGTATTGTGAGGTAGGAACAAGTGTGACATTAATATCAGTAATAACTGTTTTAGAAACATTCTGGACTGCTATTTTAAAGCGAATTCCACCTCCCACATAGTCATATTCTCTTTTGACATTTAATAAATCTTCAATTTCTCTTGTGGGAGAAGTTGGTTTTGTAATTGTTGTAGTTTTTATAGGTATTGGAGGCTTAACGGGAATTAAAGGTTCAATTTCTTCTTTTAGTTCAACTTTCAAATATTTTTGGATAGATTCTACTTTTTTTTCAACTATTTTATAGAAATTTTTCTCCTTTTTTATAATACCTGAAGAAATTAAGCGCTCTAAATGATATTTTATAACTTTAGGGTCTAAATCTACTATATCTTTTAATTTACCAAGGTCAAGGTCTGGTAGATTAAAAATTTTTTTAAATATTAAAAGTGAATTTTCGTTTTTCAAAGCCAAAAGTGGCTCTTCGGATCCTTTATTAAAATTTGATGGAAAAAATGTTCGATATTTTAGATATTTCTTGCGATAAATCATATTAAAATTTTCTAAAACTTTTAAGTGCCAATTTGCCACTTTGGGATTTAAATTTAAATTTTCTCTTAATTCTCTTAAGTGGCTTCCTGGATTTTCATTAATATAATTTAAAATATCTTCTCTTTTTTTGTTAGAAAGAACATTTGAAATAGTTAATTTCTTTTCAGGAAAAATTAACTTGTTTAAGATTAGATTATAAATTGCTTGGCTAATTTCAACATTTGAATAATTAAATTGACTCCTTGCAGCTGATTGAAGTTTTCTTATATTTAATCTTTTATTTTTATTGGCAAATTGATCAGCAATTTTTAATATATCTTTTTCAATTTTGCTTATTTTAGTTAATTTTTCCAAATTTTACCCCAAATTTTACATTAATATTATTGCTTTATTTTATAATTTATAAAATATTCTTTGAGAAAATATTTTTTCAATATAAATTTTAAATTTTATATCTATCAATAGGCGTAATGTCTAATAAATTAAATATAAAATTACTAGAAGAGATGAAAATATGCCAAGAAAGGTTGCCATTGTTGGAATTGGGATGTATCCTTTTAGAGTAAGGCATCCAAAAACAAGTTATTACAACATGGCTTATGAAACAACTAAACAAACTTTAGAAGATGCAAAATTAACGATTGATCAAATTGATAGTGCGGTTTATGGCATATATAATGATTTTTTCGAACGACAATTTATGCCAGATATCATTGTTCACGATCATATTGGTATGATACTAAAGCCCGGAACGCGTGTTACGACTGGTGGGGCAACTGGGGGATATGCAATTCGAACCGCCTATATGGAAGTCGCAAGTGGTCTTTCGGATATTGTTCTATGTTTAGGTGTAGAGAAATCAAATGATTGCTGGGATCCTGAAACTGAACAAAGAACACCAGAATTAGTAAAAGCAATTTCTTATTCTGCAGACTGCACATGGGTTCGACCTTTAGGGAGTTTTCCCGCAGCTTCATACGTCCTCCCAGTACGAGCACATATTGAGAAATTTGGAAATCCCTCAGAAGAATCTATGGCTCGTGTTTCAGTAAAAAATCATGGAAATGCTATTGGAAATGTCAATGCTCAAAGCCCAATGAAAATAACCATAGATGATGTATTGAAATCAAGATATATTTCAGAACCCTTTAAGAAATTAGACTGTTGTTTATATAGTGAAGGGGCGGCCGCTATGATTATAGCGAGCGAAGAAAAAGCTAAAGAAATTTGTAGAAATACTGGAAAAGATCCAATTTGGATAACTGGGATTGGAGCTGGAAACGACTCAAATTTTGGAGGGTTGCGTGAAAAATTATGGTCTTTAACTTCTAATGTCTATGCAAGCAAACAATGTTATAAAATGGCTGGAATTAAAAACCCTTTAAAAGAATTAGATGTTGCGGAACTACATGATGCCTTTACAGGGCAAGAAATTTTAAGTTATGAAGACTGCGGATTTGCAAAACACGGTGAGGGGTATAAATTAATTGATGATGGTATAGTTGAAGAAGGGGGAGAACTTCCAGTCAACCTTTCTGGGGGTTTGATTGGCTGTGGGCATGCAGTTGGTGCAACTGGGATATTTCAAGGTGGAGAAATCATCAAACAACTACGTGGAGAATCACATCGCCAAACGAAAGATCCTGAAAAGGGATTTCTACATTCAGTAGGGGGACCAGTAACAGCGTATTGTGTATGTATTGTTATGGAGAGATAAGATATGAGTGAAAAAAAAGACTTTTTAGAATATTATGATGAGATGATTATACATTATCAATATAGTGTTGGCGAAATTTCGAAATTCTTCCTTGAGGTAAAAAATAATGGCAAATTATTCGGAACACGTTGTACTAAATGCGGTTTTGGCTTTTTTCCACCGCGTATAAATTGTCATAAATGCTATGAACCCTGTGAATGGGTCGAATTGAGTGGGAAAGGTGAAATTATTGCAGGTACTTTAGCACATTTTGGTGTGAGCAATTTTACTCAAGTTGTTCCTATAACAATAGCTTTTATAAAGATGGACGAAATGGACATGGCAATCCGCCATACTGTTGTTATGGACTCCAAAGATCTTTCAATGGATAATCTAAAGAAAGGTACAAGAGTAAAAGTACAATTTAGACCTAAAAATGAAAGAGAGGGAAAAATTACAGACTTCTATTTTGTATTAGATAAGTGATTCTAAAATTATTTTAAGGAAATATATGAAGAATTCCACTTTATAATCGAAAATCTTGTCGTAATTTACCCCAAATCGCTACAAATATATTTCCTAATTGTTCGATCTGGAAAGGATCTTCTACTTTGAATCCATTTGGAACACCGAACCTATCATTTAATGCAAATACAAGCTCTTCCCGATCTCTATTTATACCCCAAATCGATTGTTCCTCAAAATTTCTAATTGAAATATTTACTTTATTATAATTTGAAAATATATCTCGATGACTAGAGTCATTTGGTTTTATATTTGTAATAATCCGAAATTTCATTGTCGCTTTAATATCAGACAAATTTAAAATCTTAGGTAACATTTCGATACTTGGAAATATTAAAATAGCATTATGTTTGACCCTTTTTACTACCTGGCTTAATTTTTCAATAGCTTGATCTTGTCCTTTTAGTAAATTTGGCATATTATCAATTATTCCCCTTTCCGCTTTAGCAAGGGATTCTTCATAAGTATTCATTTTCATATTTCTTTCAAGAAGCTCTTCAGCCATTTTCTCAACTGTATTATCCATTTCTGTTATTTTCCCGTCTTTTGATTTTATCTCTTTTTCTAATTTTTCTTTAGTTACTTCCAATTCACTTATATAAGATCGATTTTTATTGAGCTCATCCCCTTGAATTCGTATTTTGTTCTTTAATTCCAATATTTCTTTTGTAGTCTCCTCTTGATATTGTTCGAATTTCGATTTTTGCTCAACAATTTCATTGTTAAATTGGATTTTGTTCTGATTTAACGATTCATTAAATTGTGCTTCGTTTTCCTTAATTTCATTTAGGAAATTGGTTTTAATTTCTCCAATTTGATTTTGTAATTCTTGAATACGATCATTAAAATTTGCAATTTCTGAATTTTTTTGTTCAATTTCCTCATTTTTTAATTGAACTTCCGTTTCTAATCTTGCCTTTATATTGCCAAATGTTGAGATTTTATTTTGTTGTTGACTAGATTTGGTTTGTAATTCGTTGTAATTAGTCTGTAATTTATTTGCTTTGTCTTCTAAACCTATTATTTTGGCATTTAAAGTTCCTATGTCTGCTCTTAACTTTAATTCATTATCTTCTAATTGTTTAATTCGCGATTTATAATCTTCAATCTGACCTTTAAGTATTGTACTTTCACTAACTTTTTCTTCTGCGGTAACTTCAGCTTTTCTTCGTTTTTCTTCTGCGTCTTTCAGTTCTTTTTTTAATTGTTTGATCTCTTCTTTCTTTCGCTTTATCTCTCTACTTTTTTTATCTGACTCATCTTTTTCGTCTTTTTTATACTTTTGCTCAATCTCTTTTATTTTCCTTTTCAAATCTTCTATTTCTTGATCTTTTTTACGAAACACTTCATCCAAAGAAATCCCTCCCTTATTAGTGGGTAAATTTCTTTATTATTAATATCGAATAATATAAGATGTAAATTTGTATGTTTCTTTTATTATTTAACTTTAACTCATATTAACTAACTACTAGCAGCTTTAACTGCTATATCATGTACTTCAATCCAATATTTTCTTAAACCTAATCCTGCCCACCAAATACCACAGCCACTCAAAATTAATAGGGCATATACTACGATAAATAATGGAAGGTATATAATATTTATATTGATCATATCCGGGTAGGAGATGAATATTCCTGTTAGCAAGTTCGAGGATGCAAAAACTATTCCTATTTCTAAACAAATAAGTCCTATCGTAGTACCTTTCCACGGTCTCCATCTATCTGAGAATTTTGTTAGCTGATATAATCTATATTGGTAGAAACAGAATATTCCACCACCAATGAATACTAAAATCATGAAAACAACAGCTATCCACATTAGAATTGCTGGCATTAAGATTTTCCTCCTTTTGCACTTTCAATATTTCTAATGAATTCTCTAATAGAGATAATGCTTTTTATCATTCCTATAATAGCTATACCAAAACCAATGAAAGTATTTATTATAAAAATAGGTTGTTCAAAGGGATTTCGTATAAAAATATCCAGACTGAATCCCATACCAAAAAATGCCGGATTTGAGAGATAGACGTAACCAAAAAAGCAAAATACAAAAAGAACAAACCCAATTATAAATAAGGAAAGACCATATACTTGTGATCCCCAATGATCCCAAACTTTATCATCGGTTCTAAATGAATATATCTTTCTATGTTGTAAAATATTCTTTGTAATTAAAGATAATAATACTACAAATATCAAAATTATTGCTCCAAGCATTAATACAGTAACTTGTTGAGTATCCATAATCAATCATCCACTCTAAGAAATTTCTGTGTATTTTTAAAATATTTAAAATATCTAAAATATTTTTAAAAAAGTTGTAATAATAAACTTAATTTTTTAAATTATTATTTAAATTTTTACAAATTATATTGTATCTCTATTTTATCCTAATTTATTCATTTTGCTCTTTTGCTTTTTCCTCTAATTCCATTTTTTTCTTATCAGCTTGAATCTCATCCCAGATAGTAGAAGTATAGCCAAAATGTTGGGTTAGAAAATTTTCAATATCAAAAGTTTTTCCAACCTCTCTACCTGGTAATCCTTCTATTTGCTTTCCCTCTTCCACATCGGTAGCTACGGCGGTATAAGGTAATATTTCTGCATTATCTTCGATTTTAACTCCAGGAACTATTCCGCTCCCTACATCTACTAACACATTCTTTCCAACGTAAATCTCCCCCAACTTAACTGGCGCATCCCCATAAGCTTGATGAGTTGCAAAAACAGTTTTACTCTTGATAACTGCACCATCATCAATTGTTATCTTCTCAGGATGTAACGGGTCTATTGTCACATCATCTTTTATTATGACATTTTTCCCAATTTTTACGCCTGCCAGTCTCAATAAAATCTGTCTCATTCCCTGTGTCATTAAAGGGCTTTTTTGTAATTCAAGAAGAAGCATATTAAAGGGACTATAACGAGGTATATATTTTCTAAAATCACGCAGATTAGCATCAAGAGTTTCTAATGGTCGTTTATCCATAGCAAGTAATTGAAGAATATCTTCTGAAAAAGGATATCGGATAGAGTCAGGTATGCCAATACCTATATAATTCTCTTTTATATCATAAGAAATAAATCCGGGTCCTACATATGCATTATCACCGATATTTACTCCTGGTAAGATTATAGCTCCTGGCAGCACTATAACATTTTTGCCTATATTTACCTCACCGACGTATAGTTCATGAGTGTCAAGTGAGAATTCATGACATAAAATAACAGCTCCTGTATTTATTACAGTATTATCACCAATCGAAATCTTTTTAGTAAAGAGAGTATCTATTAAATTGGCCGGGGAAATGAAGACATCTTTGCCAATTTTTGCTCCCAAATCTTTCAAGAAATTTCTTTTAAATTTAGGTGTTCCATATTTTAAAAGTGTTAGAAAATATTGGTTCCGCAAAGAAGAAATTAATCCACCAGTAATTCTTCTATATCTCTTTTTTTCTTCCTTTGTAGCTAATCTTATATTTCTTGCTCTCTCAGTTTTTCCTTCATAACTTTTTTTAGTATTTTTAATGAGTCTTTTTGTTAAATTTTCTTGATATTTGATAATCCGTTGTTTATTTCTTTCAGTTTCTGCTTCTTCTGGGAATAAAAATAAATTAGTTATTAATTGTTGAAATTCTTTCAAATAAGGAAACATTTCTACTATTGGCTTCATCCTTTTCGGGATTCGCATTAATCATCCTTTCCAAATATGTTTTTAATAAGAAAAAAATGTCTATAGTAATTAATTTGTTTGTATTCCTAATACTTAAACATTACTTTTTCTGAATATCCAGATATTTACTAAAGATATTCATATAAAGACATTCTTCCGCTGGCATGAAAAAATCGTGTTTTGGTTTTTCTGTTAATTGGACCGGAGCACCTCTTATAAGAACAATTGGGATTTGCTCATTAGACTCACCCATAAGTAATTGAGCCGCTGTTGCTAAATCGTCTGCTATAGCTCTAAATGTAAATACTAATTTTCTACCGTAAAGATCGGGTTTTCCTCGTTCGTCAGATACTGGTTCGATCCCAGATACGGCTAAAGCAGCACCAACTACTCCTCTCTTTAAAGGTTGAGTTCGGCTGTCACTTAAAACAATGCCGATTTTTTTACCAGTTTTTTCTTGAATTTTTTTTCTTATTTCATGAATAGAAGAAATATCTGGTAAAAGCACAACACATCCTAGAGGAGCATTAGACTGATCAACCCCCGCATTTGCTGTTAAACATCCGTATTTTTCACATAAAAGCACATGTTTCACTCCTCCATATATCTTATCCGCTTCATCAATAACTACTTGTACCATTCCTGGATCCATTTCATAAAGTTTAGCTAAGTCTAAAGCTTGCTTAGATGGTTTAACTTCATTTAAATCCACAAAACGACCTTGAGAAATTGCTAATGGAGTTTCTGCTATTACTAATACATCATTATCTTTAAGTTCTAATTTTTCTCGGTTTAAGGTATCCAAAATTATTTGGACGATATCATCGCCCTTTTCAATTAGTTTTGTTTTTAATGAAAAGAGGGAAATTTTATTCATTTTTATTCCTCATTTACCCATTCGCAAGGATTTTGCCATTTTTACCATTTCTATTTGTGCTTTTACATCGTGTGTACGAATTATATGAGCACCGTTATAAACTGCGATAACAGTTGCAGCAAGAGACCCATTCAATCTATTTGATGGATCTGGAATATTTAAAACATCACCAATAAATGATTTTCGAGAAATTCCGACTAAAATAATTTTTTTAAGAGTTCGAAGTGCTTCTAGAGATTTAATAATTTGTAAATTAAATTCATACGTCTTTGTATTCACCCATCTCCCTATACCAGGGTCTATAATAATTTTATTTTCGTCAATTCCATTATTTTTAGCAATATCAATTGATTTTTTCAGTTCATTAATAATCTCATGAATAGTATGACAATCTCCTGGTACTTTTTTAGTAGCCATTAAAATAACCGGACAATTATAGTCTGAAATAACTTTTACTATTTTTGAATCAGTTCTAAATCCACTTATATCATTTATTAAGTGTGCTCCAAGGGATAAGGCTTTTTCTGCTATGGAAGCATATTGAGTATCAATTGATATAAGGCAATTAGTTATATCCAATATTTTTCTTAATGCAGGTATTAGTCGGTCCTCTTCTTCCTTGATTGAGATCGCTTCTACGCCAGGTGCAGTAGATCTAGCTCCAATATCTAAAAATTCTGCCCCCTCGTCCTCCATTAATTTCGCTGTATTTATAAGTTTATCTTGAGTTACTACAGATCCTTTGTAAAATGATTCTTTACTTAAATTGATAATCCCCATCGTTCGGATTGGATATGAATCACCTATATTTAAATTTAAAATTTGAGTGTTAATAGAATTCATTTATTTCAAATCCCAAGAATGATATAATAAAATGAAAAAAATATATGATATTTTTTTTAAAATCTTTCTTAATAAGCTTTTAAAGTTAATATAACCCATAATTGATTTCAATGGACTTTAATCAATACTTAGTTAATGGTCTAATTATTTCATTTGGAAGGTTTCTTGACATATTGGCTACATATAGAGTTACACCAAAGTTAGAGTTAGAAACGAATTATCTTGTTAAAAAACTAGGTTGGATAGGGGGAATTATTCTACAAATTCCTTTAATTATCTTAGGAGCATTTTTCAATACTTTCACAATTTTTATTTTTGTTTATAGTTTTCTTATTACTGCTCATAACATTTCAGGATCTTGGCTTGTTAAAGGAATGGGTGAAGAAGAATACACAAACATGCTAAAAAATGGAGTTTCAAAGGTTGATAAATTTCGAAATATCGTTCTAGATGAAATGACTCCATTTTTAGTATTTTGTATCCCAAATATGCTAATTTGGTTTTTTTTCTTCCAAACAATCCCTTTTTCTTATAATGTTTTCTTGGATAATACTAATACCTCGTACGTTTTTATGATTACATTTGCTATTTTTTTCTTCAGTATAGTGAATACTATTAGAAATATAATTTATTTAATACGGTTAAAAAAGCAAATGAATAAAACAAATAATTCTTAAAAAAAGAGTTAACAAGGTAATGCTTATTTGATTATTTTAATGATGCCATCTTTTTTCTTTCTTCCCTTCTTTTACGTCTTCTTTCTTTCTTTTCCTCTTCTGCTTTGATAGCTTCGTTTTTTTCATCCATTATTTTTGCATATAATTCTTCCAATGTGGCTGGAGGGATCATTTTTTTATCCTTTACTCGGAGTTGAATTGCTTCTGAGGGACACGTAGTAACGCATAAACCACAACCTATACATCTATCCCTATTTACTATTGAAATATCGTCAACAATTTTTAAAGCTTGCATTTGACAGCGATCAATACATGTACCACATCCAGAACATAATTCAGGATTAATTTCCGCATAATAATTTGTTGCGAAATATTCTACTGGTTTGGGAAGTAGCTTCAAACCTGCTAATGCTCCGCAACAACATCCGCAACAGTTACAGATATATTCTAGCTCTAAAGAGTTTGTCGGTTGTAAGATTAACCCATCTTCTTCATTTTGGCGAATAATTTCAAGAGCTTCTTCCTTACTAACAGAGCGACCTAAACCTACATTTAATTCTGATTGAGCAAAATTTCCAAATGCAAAACAAGTTTCCTGACGAGAGGTTACTTTACAAGGTTTGCCTGCTAATTCTGTACTTTTACGACAAATACAAGTTTGTACAGTTATTGGTCCCTCTGTATTTTTAATAAGTTCTTTTAAATCATCATAATTCCCTACGATTTTTTCAGAGGATATACTTTGTTCTAAAGGAATAGTTCGTAATTGAGGGGTTTTGGTTTCTGATGTTGAGCTGAAACTCTCAACAGCATATCTAAGAAGATCTTCAAGCAATTCTTTTGAAAGTTGATTTATTTGTAACTCATAGATTCCAATTGCATAAAGCATATTATTATAAAGTTTTTTATCTCCTTCTTTTTTGGAATGAATAAGTCCCTTCTTAACCATGTTATCTAATTTTTTTTCTAATTCTTCAATTGAATATCCTAAGTTTTTCATACGTTCATATATATTCTCTAAAGGTTCAGAAGGTGTTGGAGAAAATTTGAGCTTAGTTGCAATTTTAGCTTCTTCAACAGTAAAGAATCTCTTTAATATGCGTAATTCTATTCCTGACTTCGTGGGAGGAAATCCAACAGGCATTTTATCTAAGTGTTGTTGTAATTCACGATATACAATATCTTCAGTCATTTAATTACCCTTAAATTTAATAAGTAATATTATTCATTTACCTTTTAAAAAAAAATAGATTTAAAAAGGTAAAATATATTTGGTTATTTTATTTTGCCTTCTTTTTTCTTTCTTCTCTTTTTTTTCGTCTTCTTTCTCGTTTTTCCTCTTCTGCTTTAAGAATTTCGGTTTTTTCATCTAATATTTTTGTATATAATTCGTCCATAGTAGCTGGAGGGGTCATTTCTTTATCTTTCACTTGAAGTTGAATTGCTTCTGATGGGCATGTAGGAACGCATAAACCACAACCTATACATCTGTCCCTATTTACTATTGAAACATCATCAACAATTTTTAAAGCTTGCATTTGACAACGATCAATACATGTACCACATCCGGTACACAATTCAGGGTCAATTTCTGCATAATAATTAGTTGCGAAATATTCTACTGGTTTAGGAAGTAAATTCATTCCTGATAATAATCCACAACAACATGCACAACAGCTACATATATATTCTAGATCCAAAGAATTTGTTGGTTGTAGGACTAATCCATCTTCCTCATTTTGTCGAATAATTTCAAGAGCCTCTTCCTTACTAACAGAACGCCCTAAGCCCAGATCTAGCTCTGATTGAGCAAAATCTCCAAATGCAAAACAGGTTTCCTGACGAGAGGTTATTTTACATGGTCTTCCTACAATACTTGTAGCTTTACGACAAATACAAGTTTGCACAGATATTGGTCCCTCTGTATTTTTAATAACTTCTCTTAAGTCATCATAATTGCCAACGATTTTTTCAGATGATATACTCTTTTCTAGAGGAATTGTTCGCAATTGAGGAGTTTTAGTTCGAAATAATTCTAATCCTAGACCCTCAAAGGCATATTTAAAAAAATCTTCGAGCCATTCCTTTGAAAGGTTATTAATTTGTAGCTCATAGATACCAATCGCAAAGACCATATTATTGTAAAGTTTTTTATCACCTACGTTTTTGGAATGTATAAGTCCTTTCTTAACCATTTCATCTAATTTTTTTTCCAATTCTTCAATTGAGTATCCTAAATCTTTCATACGTTCATATACACTCTCTAATGGTTCGGAAGGTTTTGGAGAATATTTTAGTCTAGTTGCTATTTTTGCCTCTTCAGGGGTAAATAGACTCTTCAAGATACGTATTTCTACCCCCGACTTCGTAGGAGGATATCCAATAGGCATTTTATCTAAATGTTGTTGTAATTCACGATATACAATATCTTCAGTCATTAAATAACCCTCAAATTTTATGAGTATTTAATATTTAATTAAATTGAAAAATTAAAAATATCTAACTGTTTTAAGTTCAAAATGTGTTTAAAATAAATTAATGCTTAAAGCAACGAATTCCAGTGAAAATCATTGAAATTCCAAGTTCATCAGCTGCTTCAATAACTTCATTATCCCTAATTGAACCTCCGGGTTGAATAACCGACTTAACTCCAACCTTTACTGCCTCATCAATTCCATCTCTGAATGGAAAGAAGGCATCAGATGCCATGACGCTATCTTGAGCTCTATTTTCCGCTTTCATCGCAGCAATCTTTACTGAATCAACTCTTTTCATTTGCCCAGCTCCAACCCCAATAGTAGCAAAATCCTTTATAAACAAGATAGCATTGGACTTAACATGTTTTAGAACTTTCCAACCGAATAATAATTCCTTAATTTGAGAACTTGTGGGTTTTTTCTTTGTGACTACTTTAAAATCTGATTCAGTTATTTCTTTAATATCGCGATCTTGCACTAAAATTCCACCTACGACTTTCTTAAAGTCTAATTCTTTGGATGGCTTACCTAATGGAATATATCCTGTTTTTAATATTCGAAGATTTTTTTTAGTTTTTAGAATATTTAAGGCTTCTTCTGTATAATCTGGACAAATTACTGCTTCAACAAAAGTTGATGTTATTTCTTTTGCTGTGCTATCATCTAATTTTCGATTTATTCCTACAATACTCCCAAATGCTGATTTTGGATCACATTCGCGTGCTTTCTTATATGCTTCTAGTATATTGGAACCTAATGCGCAACCACATGGATTTGTATGTTTGATAACAACTGCAGCAATTTCTTTAAATTCTCGAATAATATTTAGTGCTGCATCTAAGTCATAAATATTATTATAAGACAGCTCTTTGCCATGTAATTGGATTGAAGTTGCAATCGAAATTTCTCGAACATTAGGTTCAATATAAAAAGCAGCTTTTTGATGGGGATTTTCTCCATAACGTAAATTTTGCTTTTTAGAATAAATTAAATTTAATTTTTCTGGAAATAGATCTTCAATTGAGGAAATTTGAGCATTAAAATAATTAAAAATTATATTATCATATGAAGCTGTATGTTGAAATGCCTCAGTAGCTAGTTTTCTCCGCGTTTCCGAACTTATTCCTCCTTTATTTTTTTCCATTTCCTTAATTATTTCAGGATATCTATTAATATTAACCACAACAACAACTGATTCATGATTTTTAGCTGCAGCGCGAATTAGTGTAGGTCCACCTATATCAATATTTTCAATGGCATTTTCAATATCTTCATATTTGGTTGAAATTGTTTTTTCAAATGGATAGAGATTAACTACTACCAAATCAATCGGTTTAATTTTATGCTCAGATAATTGCCTTACATGCTCGATTTTGGATCTTACAGCCAAAATTCCGCCATGGATAATTGGGTGTAGAGTTTTTACTCTTCCATCAAGCATTTCGGGAAAATTTGTAATTTCTGATATTTCTTTAACTTCTATATTTGCTTCTTTTATTATTTTTGCAGTATTTCCAGTTGAAATTATTTCAATTCCAAATTTTTTTAGGTCTTTAGCAAATTCCTTAATTCCAGTTTTATCTGAAACACTAATGAGTGCCCGTTTTATTTTTATCATAGCTGTTCTTCCCATTTACTTAAATAATATTTTAAATAAATTTCCAAGCTATGTTTTTTTTTGAAAATTTATATTATTAATTATATTTTGTCGAGAAATTGAATAAATTATTTTTAAAAATTAAAAAAAAAATTGTAAAAAGAAGAAATATTATTCTAACGTCTCTTTTTCTTTAGGATAAAATAACAAAGTCTGCTCTCCGTAATTATCACCCCTTAGAAAGCATCTAGTTTCTTTTTGGACAACATTATAATCATTTTCTACAGTATCTTGCATTAATTGAACTAAAGCTGTTAAAGCATTTCCCAATATTTCGGCAAATCCTCTTTGTCCAAGTTCATCAAGGTTAATATCCCCTTCTTGAACTGAGGCGCAAACTACACATTTTTTTATTCTTGCCACAATTTTTGGGACACCTTCTTCTGATTCTTCAGCAGGAATAAATTTTGGATAATCAAAATACTCAGAATAATTTTTTCCTAAAATTATATACATTGCCAGCTCCCAAACATATAATATATCCCTTAAATCTTTTGAAAAAAATATCTTTACCAAGTCCATTACACCATAAAATATATCAAAGGCTGCTGATCGGAATTGATTATTAAGTTCGTCAAATGCAGCTCCTTGATCTCCTAAAATTTCAGAGTATTTTTGAACAACCACTAATTCCATTAAGGAAAGAAGATATAAGTCCATTTTTCGATATCTCCATCGCATAAGTTTTTTTCCAACATTACCGAGTTTTTTTCTAAACCAACCAATTTTTTTTCTCGCCATAAAAACACCTAATAAGTAATTTCTACCTCATGAATACAATTCTTGCTTCCAGAACCTCGAGAAGCAATAGTTTCAACTTTAAACTTAATACTGGCTCCTATAATCTTTTTTATTCCCATTGGGTGATTATTTTTAACTAACTCATTTAACATAGTTTCTAAGAATCCAGATATGGGGACACAGAAATTTAATCCCTCAATCGGTTCTATTTCTTCTTCTTTTGGACATAGACCACAATTTCCATCAGTAATTCTTAATTTTACAGGCCTTTTTAAGTGATCTTTCTCACGAACTTTAACTTTTATTTTTTTATCTTCCCATAACATTACAAAAAATTCTTTAATTAATGGAGTAAGTTTTTTCTTTTCCGGCTTATAGACTCTCATTAATCTTTCACTAATTTTACTTCCAATATCTCTTAGGTGAATATTTGCATCTTCAGAACCACATTTTTCTGCTATAAATCCAACAATTGCTGGATAAGCCATTTGAGCAACTAAGTGTATTACTTTTCTACCAAAAAGGTCTTCTGGGGTGCCTCTCATTTTATCCAAAAATAAAGTCATGTTAAACCATCCCATAAATTGGATTTGATAAATATGAATTTAATTTGAAGACATATATAAATAAATCTTTAGTTAGGCTCTAGCAGAAATAATTCAAAATTAAATTTAATATTGAAACCTTTTTGGCATTTAGATAGTATTGAATTCAAGAGATTGAAATTGAAAGGTTTAAAAGATAGCAACGGCAGAATAATAATATTGCATTGGAATTTAAAATTAAAATTTTAGTTTGGAGTAATATTGAAAGAAAAAACTTCACCAGTCATGGGAATAATTTCATCCAAGTTTACAACAAAAGGACCAGAACCCGAATTTGTAATTCCTCAAGACCTGGATCCGTCTATTGCTACAACGATATCTATAAAAGCAATTTCCACAATGGCTGGAGAATCTGACGAGGCAAAAGAAGCAATTTCAGTATTACCCTTTTCTAATATCAAAGCAGATGGTCTAGTTTATTTTTATAAAGTTACTGCAGCAACTGAACGAGGAGGATCAATGTTTGCTTCCCTTACCATATTAATACACGAGACTGATTCTCCCTTTTTATACCATAATATAGCAAAATTAAAAGATTTATTGAGTGAAAAAGGGCAGCAAATAAGAGGAGGAGCTCCTTCAGATATCGTTTGTACAGAATTATATAATGAAATTAATGATATAGCAAAATACGAATCTAGTTCACGACAAATCTTGCTAGAATATGGTTTGGATGTTGCAGAAACGGATGCCTACTTTCACATGGTGAATAAAGGACCAGTAGGAGTTGGTGAGATAGCTATTTCTCTTCAAATTGACCGTGAAAAGGCATCAGATATTATGAAAAAGTTAAATGAAAAAGGACTTATTAAAACTATACCTGGAAAAAAGCTAGTTTATCAAGCTCTTCCACCATATAGAGCATTGTTGAATCAAATAAACACTTTTATTCCATTTATTCAATCCATTAAAAAAACCATTCCTGAATCAACTGAAAATATTGAGGAATTAAATGACAAATATCTTACGTCACTTTCCGAATTAGAAACTCAGATAAAAAAATCATTAACTACAATGGAGGCACTTTTTGAAGGATCTAAAAGTAAAATAACATTCAAATTCAAAAATTTATGGTTTATTGATGGACCAGAAGCAATGATTGCTGAAATCACTGAAATTATGTGGAAGGCAAAAACTCGTATTTATATCGTTGCCCCCACTATTGAAAATGTGAATTTATCAATAATTAAAAACTTACCTCAAAAAATATCTATAAGACTTGCAGCTTTTCTTGATTTTAAGAATCCAAATCATTTAAAAATTGCTCATGAATTAGGGCAGTATAATATAAATTTTAGATTATATAATAAACAAAATTTATGGGGAATTAACAGGGATCAGGAAGAAATAATTCTAGGTTCGACTACAAAAGATGGTGATGTTGCGGCAGTTGCTTCTGATGTTAAAGAACAAGTTCAATTATTTGCTCCCACTTTAGAAACTGCATGGATCCAAGGAAAACCATTTGATTTAACAGAATTAATAGAAGTGCCAGTTTCTTCTCCATTTCAAGAAATTGAAACGAAAAAATTCGAGAGAATTGAAAAAATAGAATCTAAGGAAGAAATTATTGAAACTGACAAAATAGTGCCTAAACCAATTAATAAAACAGAATTTGAGACTCCTAAACTTGCTTTACCTTCAGACTCAAAAACAAAACAAGTTTTTCAAGACTTAACAAAGGGATTTCAAAAAGTTGAAGAAGAGGAAAAGGAAAAAGCACAGAAGAAAAAAAAGTTTTGGAAAATTGAAGAGTAATAGTTCAGATTAATTCAGTGAAATTTTAATTAATAGTTTTTAAAAATTTTTTTAAATAAATTATTTTTTTTTAATAAATAATTACTATTTATTATAATCAATTATAATTGAGGGTTTTCTATTGAAAATAAGTGATCTAATCAAATTTGCAGCTCGTGCAGAACCAGATAAAATCGGTCTTATTACAGATAGTGGTAGATATTCTTTTAAACAATTATATGAATTTTGTAATTCTCTCGCTAATGGATTAGTTCAAATGAATTTTAAATTAGGGGATAGAGTAGCATTATTAGTTCGTAATGGACTAGAAATATTCACGTCTTATTTTGGTATTCCACGAATGGGAGCAATTGTCGTGCCATTAAACTATAAAATGTCAAAAGATGAATTGGTTTATTGTCTTAATGATTGTACTCCAAAGATGTTAATCTATGGAGAGGAATACGAAGATATTATTGATTATCTCAAAGAAAAATGTAAAAGTATAGAATATTTTATTTCTCCTGCTGATTTTCAAAAAATTATAACTTCATATTCTAAAGAAGGACCATTGGACTTAAATGGTAAAAAGATAAGACTTAGTAATAAAAACACCCTTTTTTTAATGTATACAGGAGGAACTACAGGTTTTCCTAAAGGTGTAATGCTTTCGCATAAGAATCTTACATCTACGATGGCAGCTAGTGCAGGAAAGATGCTTTCCGATGTTGGGAGCTATTCTGAGGAAAGGAGAGCTAAGTCGGTCGAGAGGATGGAGAATAGAGAAGGAGTATTTATGACTGATCTTCCTATATTCCACGCTGCTGCTATGTTCACTGTGATCGTTGCCCTATATGGGGCTACAACTATGATCACCCACAAAAGATTTGATCCCATTAAAACCTATGAAATTATAGAAAAAGAAAAAGTAACCAATTTAGAACTAGTCCCAACTATGTTAATAAGAATGCTTGAGGCATATAACCCAAAATATGACACTAGTAGTTTACAAACTATTTTTTATGGTGCGGCTGCAATAGATCCTACAACTTTGAAAAGAGCACTTGATATTTTTAAAAATGTAGATTTTTATCAAGTCTTTGGAATGACTGAGACTGCTGTACCTGTAACTTCTCTTACATCAGAAGATCATGAATTAATTAGAGATAAGGATCGTAATGAACTTTTAAGATCCGCAGGAAAACCTATCGCTAATGTTGAAATTAAAATTGTAGACGAAGCACGCAATGAACTCCCTATAGGAGAAATTGGGGAAATAGTAGTTCGTGGGGAAGGAATTATGCAAGGATATTGGAATAAAGAAGAAAAAACAAGGTCAGTAATTGATAAAGAAGGATGGTATTATACTGGAGATATGGGAAAATTAGACGAAGAGGGTTATTTATATGTCGTTGATAGGGCAAAAGATATGATTGTTTCGGGTGGAGAAAATATTTATTCTGCAGAAGTTGAAAATGCAATTTATAAGCATCCATCTGTAAAACTTTGTGCTGTTATTGGAATTCCTGATGAAAAATGGGGTGAAGCAGTATGTGCGTACATTGTAAAAAAAGAGGATTGTGAGCTTACTGGTGAAGAAATAATTCAGCACTGCAAAGAACATATCGCTAGCTATAAGAAGCCTAAAAAAATAATTTTCATTAAAAAACTACCTATGAGTCCTCAAGGAAAAATTCTAAAGAAAATTTTACGAGAAAAACATTGGAAAGATAAAGAAAGAAGAGTAGTTTAATAATAAAATTAAGACATGAATTAGAAAATAAATTTACAAAGAATTTTATAATTTAAGATGTTTTTCCTTTCGTTTTTTCACAATTACTACAGACTTCTCCATTTGCACGCCATTGATACAGACTAATCGTTCCACCACATATCCTGCATTTTGGGAGGTATGAATTTTGAATTCCTAAACTAGCCATTTTTTTCATCCTAATCTACTATTTTCACGTTATAGATCTCATATTTTTAATATATAAGAAGGGGAGGGGAGGTATTGAAAAATGAAATGTCTTGAGAAGTGAAATTTAAAAAGCTCTAATTAATAAAACTCTTTATTTAATCAATTCGCGAATTCATTTGGATAATGTTTCAATATATTCTTATTCTAATAATTATTTATCAATAAGAATAAATAGATACTGATAAGAATAAATATTGAATTATTTAAAAATATTAAAATAATATTTGAGTTTTGTTATACATTGCATTAGATAATTTGAGAACTAAAAATGAATATAGAAAACATATTATTTGATATGGGCTTCACTCTCATAACGTTTAACAACTTCACACTCAAAGATTATTTAAAAAGTCTTTCAAAAAACATTCAAGATTTACAATCTTATTTATTAGAAAATGATATTATAACCAACAATAATTTTGGAGAAATTTTAAAGAGGAATCAAAAGCATTATTTTCAAAAGTCATTTCTAACTGATGATGAGTATTCAATAGAATTTATTTTGAAAGAGTCATTTAAAGAGATAGGATTAGCTTCTGAAGAAATTAAGGGCACTCTTATTGATGAAGCTGCAGGAATTCTAAACTCTAAAGACGCTAAAAACTGGATTGCTTACCCTGATTCAGAATCTACTCTTCAAAAATTGAAGAAAAAGGGCTTTAAACTTGCAATTGTATCCAATGCTCCTTCACATGGAGGAGTACTTCATATTTTAAAAATGAATAATCTATCCAAATATTTTGATACAATTATTTCTTCAGCGCTTGCAAAAGTTAGAAAACCTAGGTCAAAAATCTTTGAATTGGCACTCTCAAATTTAAAAGCCAAGAGCTCTAATTCCATTTTCATAGGAGATGACTTATATTGTGATATCTACGGAGCCCAAAAATTAGGCATGAAAGCAATTCATCTCAACAAAGGATTTGAACTTCCTTCACCAAAAGAAATTAATATTAAACCTGATGAAAGAGTAAATAAAATCAGTGAAATAATTCCAATAATTGAAGAATGGATAAAATAATTTTGGAGTTTAAACCATATTTCTTATCCCATATCTTCTTCTAAATCATCAAAATCAGAAAGTTCGCTTAGTGTCTCAAGATATTCTGAGGGATTGATTATAAATTCGATAAATTCTAATATAAGTTCCTCATTTCTTTCTTCGATTGTTTCCTCTTCTTCTATTAATTTATCATATTCTGCAAGTTCACTAATATATTCATAAGGATTAAATAATAAGTCAATAAGATCATTTATTTCCTCTGTTAACGGAGCTTCAGGGATTGGTAAGGGTCCTATTATTTCTGGTTTTTTAGTAATTTCTACAGACGGCTTAATTTTTTCTAATTTTTGTATCCTTAAACGCTTTTTTTCTTCTAATTTTTTCTTTATTTCTTGACGCCGTTTATCTTCTTCTGCTCTAAATTTTTTAACTCGTAATTTTCTTTCCTCTAATATTTTTTGAAATTCTTGTTCTCTTTTTTTAGAATCTTCTTCAAGTTTGATTTTTTCTGCCCGTAATTTTTTTACCTCTTCCTCTAAGGCTTTTCTCCGTTTAATGAGTTTAATCCTTCTAATCCTTTCACGCTCCCTTACTGCTTTTAATCTCTGTTTTCTGACTGTTGTTAAAGCTTCTTCTTTTGCTTTCTCTTTAGCTATGCGTTTTTTATGTCTTTCTTCATATAATTTCTGACGTTCTTCACGCAATTTTTTCTGCAGTTCAATTACATTTATTTTTTCCTTCTCTTCTTCTTTTTTCTTTTGTTCTTCGATTTTTTTCTTCTCTGCTGCCTCTTTTTCTAGTTTTTGAAGAAGTAATTTTCGTTCTCCTTCCTTTTTTCTCTGTTCTTCTTCCTCTTTTAATCTTCTTTTTTCTTGTAATTCTTGCCATCTTTGAGTTTTGTCATCCTCTGTCTGTAATTTTTCCCAAAGTAAATTTTTTAATTCATCTTCATCAAAGATTTGAATTGATTTATTCCAATTCATTAATTTTTTAACAGATTCCCGATAATTACGAAAATCTTGTGGGGAAACTGGATCTGCAAAAAATACTACTAAATCTGCAGCCTCTGGAGGAAGTAGGTTCCGTTCAAATATTTCAATTAGCTGTTTATAACCAATTCTTTTTTCAGAAATTTTTTTAATAAAAAATAATTCTAATTTATTAACAACTTCTGATAAGTTTGATTTTTTAAAGACATCTCTTAATTTTACATATTCACTTTCAAGCTTTTTTCCGGTCATATTTTGGAAAAAATCCTCAAAATTATCAAATTCTAGCAATTTAAGGGTATTTGTTCGAAATTCTTCATCTTTAATACTCAAAATTGCATTTAAAGATTTATTTTTTAGAAAGCTTGAAATAAATTGTTCTTTTAATAATTCAGGCTTGGGGTGAATTTCCAGTATTAATTTAAAAAATTCGATATTATAATCAATATTTTTAAAAAATGGTTCATATTCTTCTTCCAAATATTCGAAAATCGCTTTAAAATCCTCACTCCAGAAACTTTCCCCACCTAACCCATACAAGACTAGCAAACCTTCCCCAACAGGGAGTATTAAAAAAACAGGAACGAAATTTCCCTCCATTATTACTTCTCCCTTTTTATCTGTTAAAAAATGAACATAATTTTCTACGAGACGTTTTCCTTCAATTAATTTTCCTTCTCTATTCTTATTAAAGAATAATAGATTTGGGTTAATATGGAGAAGCTTCTCAGAATCATTATAGACTGCTGAAAACCCAAATACTTGATAAAAACCAAGAAATTTTTCTAAATAATCCTGATCTAATGGAAAAATAATTATTGATTTTCCGCCTTTCTTTAAATATGTTTTTACAAATTCTGCTTCCTCTTCAGTCCACTCTTCCTTTCTTACTTTATTTTTATCACCTTTCTGAGGTAAAAAAACTAATAAAATATCCTGAATTTTCTCGCCTTCTACAAGTTCATTAATTGAGTAAAATTCTATATTTGGAGGTTTAATTTGTTTGACTTTTTCCTCATTGAAGAGACCAATGATATCAATTTTTATAGTTTTCTTTTCAGAAATCTTTTTATTATAAAATAATTCTAATTTTTTTACAATATCGACTAATTTTAATTTTTTAAGCACATTCCTTAATTTTAAATATTCATTTTCAAACTTTTTTCCAGTTATATTTTGAAATTTAGATTCAAAGTGTTCAAACTCTAATAATTTAAGTGTTTCTATTCGAAATTCTTCATCCTCAAGATTTAGAATTTCATCAATAGATTTACTATTAATAAGGCTACGTATGAATTTATCTTTTAAGAATTCAAGTTTAGGGTAATTTTTTAAAATATTTTTGAATAATTCAACATTAAATTCAATCTTATTAAAGATATAATCATAATCTTCAATTAAATATCTAAATATTTGTTCCAAATTCTCCATCCAAAAATATTCCTCTCCTAGACCATATAAAAATAGTGAACCTTTTTTAAAAGGGAGCAATATACAAACAGGTAGATCATTTACCTCTATTATTCTTTCTCCCTCTTTATCTATTGTAAAATGAACATAATTTTCTACTGAACGTTTTGTATCTGTTATTTTTCCTTCTTTATCTCTATCTAAAATTAATAGATTTGGATTAACTTTGAGTTCTTGTTTAGTATTATTGTATTCTGAAGAAAACCCAAATATTTCATGAAACGCAGAAAAATTTTCTATTTCGTTTTGATCCAAAGGAAAAACGATTATGGCCCTTCCACCATTTTCTAGATATTTTTTTACATACTCTACTTCTTCCTTATGCCAGCCATCTTCTCTTATTTCATTCTCATCTCCCTTACGAGGTAAAAAAATCAATAGAACATCTTGAACTTCCTCGCCTTCTACAAGTTCGTTGATTACAAAAAATTCTACATTTGGTATATTAACTTTTTTGACTTTTTCTTCATCAAAGAGCCCAATAATATCCACATTTAAAGTTATATTGATCATCTCAATTATTATATATTCAATAAATGAAATTCGGAATTATTCATTCATTAATCTTACAATTAAAGATTTACTTTTCTTTCTGATAACTTTGTGTTTTAATTCTTATAAATTTCTTACTTGATATTATTTTCAATTTCCATAAGAAATTTAGGGAGAGTTTTAAATTTTAAAATTATTTTATAAGAATTTTTTAAAAAATGAAAAAAATTACTACCGAAATTTTAATTTTTAAACTTTTTAAGCTAGTATTATTTAGAAAATACCAGTCAGAATTAAATATTTCATTAAACCCATCTATATTATACAAAAAGATTTAAATATAAGGTGGTTTATATGAATAAAATAAATTCTTTCAAAAGAGAACTCCGAAGACATGGATTTTATCCTGTTAGAAATGGAAATCCTTTAGCACCGGTATTTGTAAAACATACTAGTGAATTTGGGGGAATGTACGCTAATATTAACAAAGATCATACCTCTATTAGAATTAATGATGTAAAAAGTAGTTATAATTTTGACAATCAAAAAGAATTAAAAAAATTTTTAAAAGGTATGGAAGACGGTTTCGCTAAATTTCAGTTTTCTAAAATCTTATCTCGAAAATTAATCGTAAACATCATAGAGGATGCTTTAGAAAGAATCTAATATTTTTATTTATTTTTTATATTAAGAGAGACTCTTTTTAATATTAATTTTTAAAGTTCTTTTTGTTATTTTGATAAAAGGTTATAGATGATCTTATTCTTCTTTATTGAGTTATAGAATAAATTTGGAGTGATACAATGGGTTCTTTTATGAGTCCCAAGGAATCGGAATTTTATAATCGTTTTATACGAGATTTGGCGAGTGTTAATGAGGAACCAAATCATAGTTTTGGTTTCTTTATAGAAAAATGGGCTGAAGAGATTCCTGATAATATTGCTTTATATTTTCAAGATGATTCTTGGACTTGGCAAGCTTTTAATGATGAGAGTAATAAAATTTCTAACTTCTTTCTTAATTTGGGTCTAAATCAAGGTGAATGCGTAGCATTAATGCTAGAAAATTCTCCAGAACACCTCTTTCTTACAAGTGGAATTAATAAAATTCAAGGTATTAGTGCTTTAGTTAATTTCAATCAAAAAAAGCAAGCATTATCCCATTCCTTCAAAATAGTAAATCCGAAATTTATTGTAATAGATGGGGACAATTTACATTCTTTTTATGAAATTATTGACGATATTCCTCTCAAAAACGACCAAATATTTGTAGTTAATAATAAAAAAGATATTCCACATGATTTTATGGATTTACCAAGTGAAATTAAATCGATATCCAAAACAAATCCCGAACCTCCCCTCGATTCTATTCTAGAAGATACAGCACTTTATATTTATACTTCAGGTACAACCGGACTCCCTAAAGCAGTAATTGCACCCAATGTAAAAATTTTTACTCAAGGATTCTTTTTAGGATTATCCCTAACAGATTTAACTCCCGAAGATGTTGTTTATATACCCACTCCTTTATATCACAATCTTTCTATAGGTTGTGCTTGGATTGGAGCACTTGTTTCAGGATCTACAACAGCTTTAAGAAAAAGATTTTCTGCTTCTGAATTTTGGAAAGATATTAAAAAATACAATGCAACTTATACAATTTACGTCGGGGAAATACCACGTTATCTTCTTAATCAACCAGAATCTGAGTATGAAAAAAATACACCTCTTAAGAAAATGGTCGGATTAGGTCTTCGAAAAGATATTTGGGAGAAATTTAAAGCTCGATTCCAAGTTGAACATATTTATGAATTCTATGGTTCTACGGAAGGGCATTATAGCCTTATAAATATTGATGAAGTTCCAGGGATGGTTGGGCGTAATAATATGGTTGGTCTTGTTCTTGCAAAATGTGATCCAGACACGGGTGAATTATATAAAAATAATCGAGGTTTTTGCATTAAATGTAAACCTGGAGATGTTGGAATGGCCATGCTTAAAGTAGATAAGAAAAGCGTCTTTAGAGGGTATAGAAATAAAGAAAAAACTCAAAAGAAAATGATTTCTGACGTTTTTCGAAAAACTGATTGTTATTTTAATACTGGTGATATGTTACAGTTACATAATGATTTATGGATTTCATTCTATGATAGATTTGGTGATACATTTCGTTGGAAGAGTGAAAATGTTTCTACATTAGAAGTTGAGGCAATTTTAAATTCCTATCCTTCCATACTTATATCAGCGGTTTATGGTGTGGCAATACCAAATACAGAAGGAAAAGCTGGAATGGCTGCCATTACATTACATGATTTAATTAAATTTAATATTGATGAATTCTCTCAATTTGTCACTGATGTTTTACCAAAATATGCAATTCCAGTTTTTATTCGTATTTGTGAGGAGCTTGAACTAACAGGACCTATGAAAATAAAAAAAGTAAATCTTCGAAAAGAAGCTTATGAAATTGATAAAATTAAAGATCCTGTATATTTTTGGAACTCTAAGAATAAAAAATATACTTCTTTTAGTAAAATAGAATATAAGGATTTACTAGAAGGTAAAATAAGGATGTAGCAACTAAAAAACTCATTCTTTTTAAATATTTATTTTTTCTTTAATCTAAACCACATTTGTTGAATTTTATCATCAAATATTTTTTCAGGAAAATTTGTAGATTCCAATTCTTCAAAGCCAAATTTATTAAATATTTTTACCATTTCATTTTTTGAATAATAAGCGAAATAACGAGGAGATCCTGGGTATGATTTTGGATTTTCTTCAAGACCTTCTCCAGTTCCTAATTTGAAATTTAATGAAATTACTCCATTATTTTTAAGAACTCTTTTAAATTCTTTAACTAATACATTAATTTCTGATTTTGGGATATGATAAATACAGCCACTTATCCAAATGCCATCAAAATAGTTATTATCAAAATTTAATCTACGCATATCCATTAATTGAAATTTACCCTTTGGATAATATTTTTTGGCTTCTTCTAACATACTTTTTGATAAGTCAATACCAATAGCTTTTCCATCATTTTCTTCTTCTATGATCTTACAGTGACGACCATCTCCACATCCGACATCAAGAATAAGAGGTTTTGAAATTGATATATAGAAGATTAATTTGCGAATATATTCTTTCTCCCATTCTATAAATTTTGATACTCTAGTTGCTTTGCAATAATTAGATGCAATTTTATTATAAGTCTGAATTGTTCTCTTATTTACATCCATATTTATACATCTTTTTTTATATTATTTATTATCAAAATAAGATAACCATTTGGATTCAGCTTCAAACATTTCATCAACCATTTTTCGAATCTCATGTGGTGCAAGAAACGAATTTGTATTCGGATCCATCATAATTGCATGATGCACTAATTCTCTATCTCTGGCTAAAGCTGCCTTTACCGCAATACCTTGAACTAAAATATTGCTCATATTAAGAGCGGCACAACCTGGAGGTAATTCGCCCACGTATGATGGATGAATACCAGTAGCATCAGCGTAGCACGGCACTTCCACGCAACATCCATCAGGAAGATTAGTTATAAGTCCTGTATTTCTTATATTGCCATTGAATCGGAAGGGTTTATCAGTAATTATGCCATTTATAATGCCAGAACAATATTCAACACTTTTTTTTCCAAATTTAATTTTTTTCTTATCCGAAAGAAGCCTTCTAAATGTTTTCTCGTCTTCTTTTTCTGCTTCCACGCTTAATTTATAATAAAAATTATCTTCACCTTCATAACCGGTCCCTCCAAATCTATCCATTAATTCTTTACGCTTTCGAAAGAAAGGAAGATACTCGCTTAAATGTCCACTAGACTCAGTCATATAATAACCAAAATGACGAAACATCTCAATCCTAATTTTATCATTAGCTAAAGGTGGACCTTCAAAAAGTTTTTTACGAATTTTAGGATATAAATCTTCTTCATTTTTTCGAAATTCTAAAAACCACGCCATATGATTTATACCTGCAGCTAAATAGGTACATTCTTTTATATGCACTCCTGCCCAACGAGATAATAAATACGCAGTATGCTGAACGCCGTGACATAGACCCACATTAGGAACATCAGTTGCCTCATTCATTGCCCAACAATTCATTGCCATAGGATTTGCATAATTCAAAATTAAGGCTTTAGGTTTACTAAATTCTTTCATATCTGAACAAATATCTAATAGGACAGGAATCGTACGAAGAAATCGAAATACTCCTCCAGGACCTAAAGTATCTCCGATACACTGTGTCATGCCATATTTAGCAGGAATTTCCAAATCAAATTTTGTAGCCTCTAAACCTCCTACTTGTATCATTATAATTACAAAATCAGCATCTTTTAAAGCTTTATGTCTATATGTTGTTACTTCAAATTTTGTGGGTAGATCCTCTTGTTTTTTAATCTTATGGCATAGTGCTTCTATGTGGTTAAGACGTTTTTCATCTATATCCATTAAGGCTATAGTACTATCCCTTAGTTTCTCAAAAGATAAAATATCTAAAAGCAGTTGTTTACTAAAAACAATACTGCCTGCTCCAATGAATGTAATTTTTACCACATTAGACTCTCCTAAATATCAATTTAAAGGACTTATTTTATTATTAAATTAAAATATGTGTCTTACTCATCTTGTTTAGAAATTAATTTAATCATAATTTTAATAAATTATTGCTACATAGTATTTATAATTTAAATTAAAAGGATTTTTATTAAGAAATATACATTTTAGGAGGTGAGCTGGGTTTGGGAACAAGTAGTAAGAAATGGTTTATATTAGGGTTAGTTGGGACGATAATCGCGGCTGGAGCTGGCGTTAACATAATAACAAGCTTATTAAATATTATGAACCTTAATCGTTCGATTAATGCTAGTATTGTAACACTATTATTATTTCAATATCTTTATTCAGAAATGAATGGTGGAATGGATGTATTCTTATTAACGCAGATTATGGCTTCGATAAGTAGAAATATTAGAATGCAAGGAATTTATAGACTTACCTTTTATATTGGGATAGTTACAGCTGTTGTTGGAGGAATTCTTGCTTTAGTTGGTTGGATAAATAAATTGCTACAAAATAAGAGTGAAATGTATTAAATAAACTTGATAGAAAAAAATTAATACTAATCTTAAACACTAATGTACAGAACTGCTTTAATGGAATTGGTAAAAATTTCAAGAAAACCCAATGTCATCTCAGAAATTTCTATGAACGATTTTAATATTTTAAAAAGTAAGGGAATCCTCACCCGAATCAGATTTGGAAAAGCGGATATAAGCATTGATTTCCTAAAAAATTGGTATGATCATATAAAAGTAAAATTTGGTATAGGTATTGTAGATAATAACATAATAAATGACTCACAACTGGATGAAGAATTTGAAACATTTTTAAAAGAAAAATATCAAATTACAGACACCAATCTGCTTATTTTTCTACAGAAATATTTTAGAGATCTAATTATTGGATTCAGAATAAAATAAAATTGGAATTAAGAAATTTTTTAATTGATATAGATTATCTAAACTCCTCCCTACTTGATGACTATCTATATGTCTTAAATATTTTCTTTTAAATTTACTAAAAACAAATTTTGTATTAGTTTAAATATATCGGTTAAGATTAAAAATCAAATAATTGTTTTTTTGGTGCTTTTATGACTATAGATTTACAAGAAAATTTTCATAACAGTGTATTTAGAAATAAAATGAGGTATGGTAAATTAATTTGCCCTATATGTGGGGAAGATATACAAAAAATTTCTAAAAGAAATCAATTTATCAATTCACCCGCAGGTATTTACTTAGTTTTCTCATCAAATCGATGCAAGATGAAATTCGTCTCACTAATAAATCAAGACAATTCAGAATTGAATATAAAGAAAATCCTTGAGGACTAATTTAATTTATATTTTGAATCCATAAGTTAATTCGGTAATGAATTCCCTGATTAAATAATAAAAAGTTGTTCAATTAATTGCATAAAGGCGTTTAATTTCTTATTTTTTTCATCATTTTTTAAAAAATTAAGTAAGATTTCTATTATTTTTATGATATCATAGTTAACAAAGCCTAATTGCTTCAGATCTTCTATTAAATTTGAAAATTTTAGTAACTCTTTCTGATTACCTAAAAATGCTGGAGAAATTACTTTTGGTGTCCTAAGAAAGTCTTCAAAATCTTTAATATTAACAAAATCCGATAAATTTGAAATTGTCTCGCATAATTCTTTAAATGTTTTGCGAAATCTGGGATTGAAATCATTAATATTTTCTTTGATAGATAATTTATAATATCTTTGAATTATTTTATGCAAAGGCACTATAGATTCTTTCAAACCAAAAAAACTTCCTTAATAAGATGATGATTTTTTTTGTTTGATTAATTTTTTAAATCTTGTTTCCTAAAAATCTTAAGGTGTAATTAAATGAGCGAAGTCAAAGTTATAAAAGGCATGGCTGGAACAATAATGAACTATAGGCGTAGCCGACACACTCAACACACGAAACATATTTTGATTAAATTTGATGATTATAATAATGATAAAGAAGCAGCTAAATTAATTGGTAGAGAAGTCGTTTGGGAAACTAAATCAGGTAAATTTATAAGAGGTAAAATTGTAGCAACTCATGGGAAAAAAGGTGTAGTCAGGGCTATTTTTAATAAAGGTTTGCCAGGTGAAGCCTTAGGAACCAAACTTAAAATTTGGAAATAAAAATTCCAATTAATATCCATCTTTGGTATGTTTTAATTTCTAATTTTCAAATATTGAATAATATAAGAATATTTTTACTTATTATAACACAAAATTCAACTTACATAAACATTAATTGGTTAGGTTAAAATAAGAACATGTGGATTATATTTATAATTATTAACTATATGGTTGATAAATTAAGAATGCATTATTAGATAGAAATAAATTCAAATTTTTACATAATAAAATCGTGAGAAAAATGAAAACAGTAGTTATTGATGATGTTGAACTTCGATTAGCTTATCCACTTGAAATAGATGTTCAATGGATTGGACAGAAAGATTTGTTGAATCAAGTTATTGCTGCATGGATGGTAGTGGATGAAAAGGATCTACCTTTGAATCCTAGATTATTAGGAAAGCCAGGAGTTGGCAAAACCACTTTGGCAATTGCGGCTGCAAAAGCAATAAATCGGGATGCTTATATATATCAAGCTACAATGGACACAAGACCAGAGGATTTGATAATAACTCCCGTTATAGCTTGCGATGGAAAAATATCTTATTATGCGTCACCTCTCGTAACTGCAATGATTACTGGTGGGGTTTGTATTCTAGATGAAGGAAATAGGATGAGTGAAAAATCTTGGGCTTCAATTGCGCCCTTATTGGATTATAGACGTTATGTCGAGTCAATAATTGCAGGTATAAAAATTAAGGCTAAGCGTGAATTTAGATTTGTTACAACTATGAACGAAGATGTAAGCACATATGAGATCCCTGAATATATTCATTCAAGACTTCAACCCCAAATAAAAATTGAATTTCCATCATGGGAAGATGAGAAAAAAATATTGAAATTTAATCTTCCTTTTTCAGATGAAGAAGTCTTAGACCTAGTAGTAAATTTTTTACAAAGTGCACATTCTGCAGATAGACCTTATACAGTAAGGGACGGGATTAATATTGCTAGGTATATTGTAAAGATGGAAAAACAGAAAGGAAAACGCACAAATAAAATGATTACAATGGCGGTTGAACAAATACTTGGAGAAGAAGCGTTACAATATTTGTAAATTTAAGTTGATATTATGTTTCAATATCAAAATATATATGCAGTTCCTTCATTTCATTCAAAAATTCAATTTGCTTGTGAAGTTAGGAGGCTATTTTTTAAAATCAACCCTGATGTAATTGCAGTTGAATTACCTGAGGGAGTGAGGGAAAAAGTAATAGAGGGGGTAAAACATCTTCCTTACATCTCTGTAGTAATGTATGAGGAGAGGAAAAAGAAAAAGTATGCTTATGTTCCAATTGATCCTGGGGACTCAATTATTGAAGCAATTAGATTAGGATTAGAATATAAAAAACCTCTTGAATTTATAGATTTGGATGTAAAAAATTATAGAAATAAGCAATTTACCTATGGTTTTGATGATTATTCAATAACAAAAATTGGATTGGATAAGTACTATAGTCTATTATTACCTTTTCTTAAAAAAAGCAATTATGGAACTAAAGATTATCATAGAGAACTCTACATGGTTAAAAACCTAAAAAAACTAATGAAGAAGTATAAAAATAAAAAATTATTATTAGTTTTAGGAATGGGGCACTGGGAACGAATAATAGGTCTATTAAAACGACCTAAAATTAAGAATATAGAGAGTTTAATTAAACGAGAAGAAGTAAAAATTTTCAATTTATCTCCAAATTCTTACATTCATGTTTTACGTGAAATACCTTATGTCACTTATTTATATCAAACAACTCGTTCAGAAATAAAATCTCCAAAAGATTTTTTTGATAAATTAGAAGCATATAAAACACTTTATTTAAAAGCTAAAGATAATTATTTTAAAGCATATGGAGAGCCAATACATCTCCAAAAATTAAAAATACTCTTTCAATACTCTAGAAACTATGCACTCTTAGAAAAAAAACTAATTCCAGACTTATTTCATCTGGTTGTTTCCGCAAAAAATGTTGTTGACGATGATTATGCGGGTGAAGTATATGATTTGGCCTTAAGTTATTTATTTTTTGATAAAAAACAAAAGTACCCAACTGTTGAAATAAGAAGAAATTTAGGAGAAGTAGATTCCAGAAAGGTGCAAATAAGAAGGCGTATTCCGGTTGAGAAAGAAGTTCATAGAAAAATTCCATTAAAAAGACGCCCAAAAGAGAAGTATGAAGGTGAATGGGAGAAAAAGTGGAAAGATAATTATCATGGAATTTATTCATACCCTCCTGAAGATATAATTTTCGAAAATTATATGGATTATGTTCGCAAAAGAGCCATGAAAATACTAGTTGAGGACAAAATTAGAATTCATGAGTTCAAAACAAGTCTTATGGACGGAATTTCAATGAGAGATACAATCCGAAATTGGCATCTTGATCAAAAATTATATGTGAGAGAAGAAATTCCTCCTAAGGGGTCTATAGGACCTGTTGTTTTTATTTTTGAAGAGGATGACACTATGGATCGAGCATATTCATATAAATTAGATTGGATATCTGAACATGATAAGGAATCTGATTTATATTTGTATGCGACTGCCCCTGGTATTAATATTATAGGCCCTGGAATTTCTCGTGGAGAATATGGTGGGTTCACTTCAGTTTTTCCACCACTTGTAGACTCATATATTGATGATCCAGATTATTGGGATGAAATAGATAAGGTTCGAAATAATGCAGGAGAGTTACTACTCAGAGCTATTTTTCATGCAGAGGATCATAAATATATCGTTTATGTAGCAAAAAAACCTCCTGATTCACACCTTAAATCATTAGCTCGCAAAAAAGGTTATTATGTTATCTATATTCCTATAACTGAATTCAATCCAGTTGCATTAAAGAAGCTAAGAATTGTTCATTATTTGAACTCTAAAACTGTAAGAAAATATGCTAAAGATTACATCTTCCTTTAGATTAGATTTTAACCACTCTTTAAGGTATATTATTTTATTATTATATTTTCCAAAATATAAATAACACAAAAATTTCATTATATTTTTTAATATCCAATAAATTTAACTAAAGTTGTCCTTATGGCAGAAAAAAATGTTCTTTTTGAGGAAATAAAAGATAGGATCAACAAAATAGTTCGAGGAAATCGATATATTATATCTGAATTTGAAAAATTCAAAGGATCTATAGAAAATCTTCAAAAAAATATTCAAGATGTTTCTGATCCTGATAAATCTTTAGCAGAAATCAAAGATAAATTGGATAGTCTTTCAGATTTGTTTAAATTAGGTAAAACTGTAAAAAATTTAAAACCAACTATTAATGAATTAAATGAGACTATGAAATCAATGAGTGAAATAAAGAAAACAGTAGATGATATTAAAAAAAGTGTAACTACCTTGGGGGATTTAAAATTACTTGCTTCTGAACTTAAAATGACAATGGCAGAAATTCGAGAAACTTCAAAAATAATGAAAATGGATGTAACTACTGCAGAAATTGAATTAGCTAAAATAAAACCAACTATTAAACCACCAACTATTAAACCAATAGAAAAAATAAGACCGATTTCAAGTTCTAAATCAATAGAACAAAAAACCGTTAGTTCAGACCCCCTTACTAAAGGTCCTTTAAAAGCAAGTCCAATGTATAAAATAAAAAAACCAGAATCAGTTACCGAAACCAAAGCTGAGTCAATTAAAACAGAACCAATCATAATAAAACCAACTACAGTGAAATCAATTAAATCAGAACCGACTATTATAAAACCAATCACAATGAAATCAATTAAATCAGAACCGACTATTATAAAACCAATTACAATGAAATTAATTAAATCAGAACCGACTATTATAAAGCCAATCATAAAAAATTCAAATAAAGTAGATAAAATTATAAAAGCACCTTCGAAAAAGAAAGGTATAACTCATCCGATTGTATTAGAAATTTTTCAACTAATAAAACAACGAGCCCAGAGTGGGGAATCTGCAGAAGCGCTTTCCAAGCATATTGAGAATGCAAGAGACACGATTGCTAAAAGTTGGAAATGGCATCCTGCTTTATTGGAACTAGGGACATTCGCAAGGAAACTGAAGAAACTTCCTCCTAAAAACCCCCCATCACCCGATCTAATTAAAATTTTATTAGAAAAATTGGAAGAATGGAAAGCAAAAATGACCTAGAATACAAGGTTTTAATACTATATCCTAGCTATCTAAAATGATAACAATATAAAAATAAGAAAATTAATTAGAAATCAAAAATTTTAATAAATTAGTTAAAATATTTTAAAAATACGATATTCCCTAGACTCGATGAGGAGATTTAACGGCAAGGATGACTATTAGTAAAACTGATAGATATGAATTATTATAGTTACTCCGAGATACCTCTTCGAGAGGGAAAAATTACATATTACCTTAATTTAAAAAGAGATTTAGTAACTTAATTTATAATTTTTGAAAAATAGTTAAAATATATTAATTTTTTATATCGATACATCTTTAGGCTTTAGGGTTTTTCGATTTTGGCTTTTAGCTTTTTCAATAGCGTTATCTAAAATCTTTTTTAAAGTGTTATTTAATGTCTTATTTAGAACTTCTGATGAAACATTACATCCCTTACTATTCACATATTTACGAATAGTTGATTTAATGATCATGCTTCCTAATTTTACCTTTTTAGTTTGTTTTTCAGCCATCCTAATCCACCCTTCAAACTTTAAGTTAATGTTAATGGTAAAAGCTAATTCTAATATCAGCTAATTAGTTTTTCAACTAAAAAAGAATATTTTTAGTTCTATTTAACTTTTTATGTTCTAAAATTTAAAAGTAAAAAATAAAAAGAAGAAAGATTTTAATTACGTTGGTACGTCAGCGGGCTTAATTGTCTTTCTTTTTTTATCTTTAGCATTTTGAATTGAAGTATCAAGTAGTTTTTTTACAGCTTTATTCAAAGTTTTATTAAGAACTTCTGAAGCTATGTTACATTCTTGGGCATTAACATATTTACGGACGGCAGATTTTACAATTAAACTAGCTTCCTTTTCCTTTGACATTTTAATCCACTCTATGTCTTTTATTATTATTGACAAAAATCCAATTATCTTAATTAAATTGCTTTATTTAAAAAAGAAAAAAATAAGTTCTATTTAACTTTTTAGTTTTATTGATGGAATAGAATATAATTGAATTATTCATGATAATTCTTATAGAGGAAAAAATGTGAGTTTTATTTGAAAAATATATTTGAACATATAGAAAAAATTGCAAATATCCCTAGTATTCATCCTGAAGAAAAAAAAGTCCGTAATTTTATTATAAATGTTTTAAATTCCATGAAACGAGATTTCAAAATAGATGAATTTGGGAATCTTTATTTGTTATCACAAGATAATTTTAAAATTTTACTCTCATCACATATGGATAAACAAGCGCCCCCATTTTTTAAAGATCTTGGGAAATATATTCAAGGTAAACTTGATGATGCAGTAGGAATTGGGATAATTTTGAGCCTTGCACAACATTATGATTTTCCTGCTCTTTTTAGTGTAGGTGAAGAAAAAGGTTTAAAAGGTTCAAAATACGCTCTGAATAATAATCTAATCCCAAAAGTTGAAAGTGCAATTGTAATAGATACAAGTCCCTTTGGAGAACTCGGGAATGGTCCGATATTTTATACTTCTTTCGATAATAAGCAGCCATTTAACAAATTCTTAAATGAGATTTTTAATTCAGCAAAATTAATCAATGTAAATCTTCAACCTATGGATGGTTCTATCAATGATGGAGTCAATTTAATTAAAGTAATATCGGATACAGTTGCTTTGGAACCTCATATTGATAATTATCATACATCAGAAGAAATTTCTGCAAAGATAGATATAATTAACACATATAAAGTAATAGAGCAATATTTAAAGAAAATTTAAAAAAAAGAGTATAAATCTTTTTTAATCGGTCTATCTACTTTATCTTTTATATCTTTTAACTGAATAGATTCACCCATTTTTGGCAAAATAATATTTTTAAATTTATTTCTAAACTTTTCTATCCCCTTAGTATGTATAGGAATTATATACTTTGGACTTAAAGATTCTATGGTCCTAAAAATTTCTTCCTCACTCATATGGCCTGAAGTGTGAAGATAATGATAATCAAGATTAAAAAATTTAATCCATTGAAGGTGTCTCTTGAAATCTATTGCTTGCTCTTCATTAAAAGGTTCAGTTTCTGAATGTATATAAATCCCATTTGATGGTTTTAAATCTATTAAATTTCCTAACCGAAAATAATCCATTACCATAATAAATTTATCTAAATTATCTTTAACTTCATCAAATTTAACTACATTAGGAAAGTTAAGGAAATCTCGTTCCCATTTTGAATATTCACTCCGCCTAAAGCTGCCCATCTTTTTAGGTTCTTGATAAATCCTTAAATTATTATCTTCAAGCTTAATTCCCATATCGTCACTTAAATCGTAAATATGTTGTGCTAGTTTTAATGGAATTACTAATTTTCTGCCACTATTTTTTGCTACATCATAAAAAGTTTTTAGTCGATCAAAATCTCTTAAACTAAAATCTATAAAGACAGGATTATTAGTCTCTTGTACTATTCTTAATGCTTTTTCTTTAAGTATTTGTTCAGAATTAATTTTTTCTTCTAATGTCTTCCCCATCAATTCTTCAATAAGATTTTTTAGGAAATCTTCCTCAGTTTCATTTCCCACATTTGTTCCTTCTATTATTAAAATATCGATATCTCGTTCTTCTAGTTTTTTTAAAGATTGTTTCGTAAGATAACCTCTCACTCCATGTTGTCTTAAATCTCCTGTATACACTATATTCATATCGCTCGCTTCTATGATATAACCACCCGCACCCCAAACTGAATGGTCTAGATCAAAAAAATCTACCTTTATTGTTCCATTATATTTATCCCAAGTATTAAACTCTCTTGAACATTCTTCCCATTGCGAATGATGAATATTAAAACCGTAAGGTCTTTTCTTTAAGGAACAGAATTCACTTTCTATTCCCCCTTTGGAAATGGTTTCATAGCTTTCAATTATTTTAATAGTTAATTCTGATGCAAAAATCGGGACATCTTCTCTTATAAAGGGAATATATCCAAAATGATCCATATGTGGATGTGTAATAAAAACCCCTTTTATATCGGATTCGCCCTGTTCATGACCAGTTGGGCTTATTAAATCATCTCGATAAAGATAAGGTAGATTAGGAATAAGATTAAAAAATAGATAATCACCAATTCCCTTTGAACTACGAGGTTTCAAATATTCAGCAAAAAATTTTCTTCGGTCTTCATATGAAACGCCAAAATCAAAAAACAAAGATTCTTCTGAATCTTTAATTAAAATCTTATTTCCTCCAATTTGATTTATTCCACCATAAAGAACTATTTCTGAAGTTAATATCTCCATCTCCTTGAAAACGATGAATATATCTATATTCTTATTAAAAACATTTTAATTTTTTTTACTTAATAAAATTAATAAAATTTCTGAGCATTACATTATTCCTTCTTTTTTATACTAAACCCCTTAAAAGTAGGAAATCTTGCATGTCCAGATTTTTTTGAAATTTCCATAAATTTTACTTTTGCGAAGAAATTTCCCCATCCATAAGCTTTAACTAATAAATCCAATAATTCTTTATTTTTAAAAGAGAGTAAACCAACATCTCCTATTCGGGTTTGGATACTACCATAAGAATTTTCAGTTGTTTCATTCCATCCAAGCACTTCAACCTCTAAAAATTCTTCTTTTTTTACTTTTAACCAATTTTCACTTCTGATAAATTCATAAATACTATTCAAATTTTTAACGATTATTCCTTCTCCGCCTTGAGAAGTGATTTCTTTAAAGAGTTCCTTCGGATTACCAGATACCCCTATAGTCTTAAGCATATCATTTTTCTTTACAATTTCTTCTAAAGTCAATCTTCTCTCTTTTAAAGTTTTTTTTGTTAAGTCTTCTCCATCTAACCAAAGGATATCAAAGGCAATGTATGTTGCAGGATATCTTTTACTCATTAAATTAATCTTAAACTCATTTATTAGATGATCTCTAGTTGCCAATAAACCAAAATCGTTATTAACAATTAGTTCTCCATCCAATATGCATTCGTTACAATTTAGCCAATTTTTAATATCATTGAATTCTGGAAATTGAATTAATTTCTTATTTTTATTTCTGTTTACCATTATTATGTCATCTGAAACAAAAAATAAAATGCGAGCACCATCATATTTATTTTCAGCTATCCAATTTGAATCAAGCTTTTCAATTTCTTCTATTTTCAATGTTTTACATAACATAGGTGAAATTTGATTATAATCAAACAAAATTATTCACTAATACAAAAAAATTATGAAAAAAAGGGAAAATTAACCTAATTTTTCAGATACTAATAAGGATTTCTCTAGTAAACTCTTCAGATCTTCTGTCTTTGTTGCAACTGTTTCGATTTTTTCAATTTTTATTGGTTTTCCAGCTAATGTATCTTCGATTAATGTTTCTACTTTTTCTCTAAACTCATCCACCAATTCATTTTCATCGATTTTTTTATCTGCCAGAGATTCTATTAATTTTAATCCGAGATCTATTTCGTCCTTGCTTAATTTTTCTTCTTTAAGTTCTGGAACTTGTACAATTTCATCTGGATAATAAAGGTTTATTAGGTTCAAAACATTTTTAAAAGGCTTAATAATACCCAAATGGGTCTTGTTCCTAACAGTATACTTTACCAGTGCGCACCTACCGCTTTTTTCTAATGTTTCTCTAAACAATGTAAATGTTTTGGTATATTTTCCATCCGGGACCAAGTAATATTGACTATCAAATCCTCTAGAATCAATATCTTCGATTTTTTTATATCCAAGAATTTCGATATTTTCTGTATTTAAATCTTCAATGTTTTTAAGGATTTCTTTATCAAAAACCAACATTTCATCTGCTACTTGATATCCCTTTTTAAATTCTTTATACTCATACTCTCTATTACAATCTGGGCAAAAATACTTATTTTTAATAGCATGTCCTTCTGAACAAACCCTTTTAAAACTTATAGATTTACTTCTTCTTAAGGTAACTGCCTTTACGGGTATATTTACCAATCCAAATTGCAAATTCACCGTAAATAGTGCTTTAGCACCTTTAGTTTTAGCTTTTTTCGGCATTTGTTTTCCTCCATTAAAAATTGATTTGAAAATTAAACATTATTAAGAGTTTTTACATGTTATTATAAAATTCTATCTTTAATTCTTATTTATTATTTATTTTTTTTAATATGAATTACTATTTTTTGGCTTCTATGACTCTTTTACCAATTTTACAAATTCTTTTTGCAATGTCTGATATTTTAGTTTCACTTAATGACTTTAACTTAGTTTTAAAAATGTCATTTATAGGTTCTTTCCACTTTTTAGGAATCCTTGATTCACCAATAGATGTCCCTATAATAGCTCCTATGTTACCACAATTACAATCGGTATCGTAGCCACACATTCCAGCTATACAGATCGATTTACCCAAATCTCCATTTCCATAAAGTAGGGCAAGAATAATTATACCTATATTTGGCAAAACATGAACTCCATGAAGATTTTTATCTTGTAACATATTGAGCCGTTTGGGATCTTTAGCTTGTTTTATTAATTCATCTCTTGTTTCTTTCCAATATTTAATAATTTTCTCCCTTGCATCTCGCCAATTATCGTGTTGATTGTTTAATCTTATTGCTTTATCAATAAAACCAAAATATAAACTATTTTTAGGGATTGTTTTAATGGCAGCATCTATTAGTTTTTTTGGATCAGTCTCGTAAAATGCGGCAGAAACGATTCTTGATATAAAAATTTCTCCAAGTATACCCTCTCCATTATGAGAAATTTCTGCATCCATCCTTCCATATTTTTCAGCAATATCTAGTTGCCCAGGAGCTATTAGTCCCCATATTTCACCTCTCATTTGTGCACCAATAAAATCTGAAAAAATGTTATTTTGAGCTCCAGAATCAGGTGGAAAGATCCCATTTTTTAAATTTTTAAAAGCCACATCCTCAGCGGTATACATATTTGTATATAATTCTTTTAACCACATTTCAGCAATATTTTTTGAGTTTAAACCAATTCCATATTTCTCGAGAGCCATCAAACCGACTATTTCAAACATTTCGTCATCATTAATAACACCCTTTCGATAAATTTTTACAAAATTATTAATTTCCCCATATTTTTTTTGAATAAATTTATAAGGGCGCATTTCTAGAGGCATTCCAAGGTAACTGCCTATACATTTACCATAAAATCCCCCATAAACTTTGTCATAATATATAGAATCATCTAGTGGTTTTAAATTCATGATAAAAAATCCTAAAGTTATTAAAAAATAATTAAAAAAATAAAAAATTAGAGATTTTGTGAGGTATTTGCTTCCTCATCAGCAACCTCAGTTAGAAGTGCTATATATGTTTTGTTTGCTGCTGACATTTTCGCTAATACACCTTTAAACATAGGACTGAATTCGGAATTAAATTCTGCCCAGATTTCATCAAAACGATTTTTAGATCCTTTTAATTTATCTTCAGCAACTTTATATTGAGATTCCTTTCCAGATAACTCTGTTTCTTTTTTTGGTATCTTTTCGGTCTGGCCTTTTTCTTGCATTTTAGCTATATCTTTTTTTAAATCATTTACTTTATTTTTTAACTTTCTAGTTTCTTTTGCAAATGAATTTAACTCTTTAATAGCATCATTTAATATTTCAGATTTCTCAACAATCTGTTTTAAAACCAGAACAACATTATTAGTTAAACTAGTAACTAGGGATTTTTGTCCATCGATTAAAGTTTCATATTTTTGTGCAAGACCATAAGCAGGAGATTGTGTTTCATCTTCAGATGTTTTTTCTGCATAATCTTTTAATTTTTTAGCAATCTTCTTTAAGTGTTTCTCATATTTGCCATGGATATCGACTATTTCCTCATATTCGTTTTCTAAATCTTTAAAAATCTTGTGCATTTCATTTTCTACGTCTGCACCTTTCTCAATCAACTCATCAAGATCGATTATCAAAATTTTTCACCTTTTTTATAATTATTTTTAAAATTATTTATTTTCTTATTTATGAATTTCTTAATTTAATACCTCTAATATTTCGGTGAAAATTATTAAAGATAATGTTTTAATATTAACTTTCAATTTAGTGAACAAATTTTAGTGTTGGTTTGAATTTATGGTCTGGAAAAGTAATATTACGACTGAAGAAGCTAATGAAATCATTTACATAATGTCGGAAAATTTTAGAAAGGGACTAATGGGCAGATCTGTTGTTGAATCTCAGCTGTTTCCAGTTAATAATTATATTTGTATTGCATGTCATCAATTATATGACCAAACATTTGCATATAATATTCTAAAAAAAATTGTTGATAATGGCTGTGATCCTCGAGAAATTGGTCCTAAAAATAAGACTTTATGTGCTTATTTAAATGGTCTAGCTTTTCAATCTTTGGCAATGCTTTATTTACAAGGTCGAGGACAAAAAATTTATGATTGGGGAGATAATCCCGAAAAGGAGCCTGAAGAAAAGAAAGAGGAAACTAAATTTGTGCTGGATTTTTTTAGACATTTAAATCCTAATTATAGAAATGATCATTTGCTTTTGGTTGATCAAAGTGAAGACAATAATATGCGTATTTTGGATGAAAATATAATTGAAAAACTGAGAGGGGATATGTTCGAAATAAATAAGGATCAAATTAAAAAATTTAAAAGAATATTAGCAAATATAACAACTCATAATTTTCTAGACAAATGTGAGTGTAGAGCAGGAATCTTTGAACACGGACCATATAAGTTGGATAGTGGAGAAATGCTATTATTTAAAGATTTCCAATTTTTTTATACTGGAAAGGAAATATACAAGGGTCTAAAGACTGGATTTCCATGGTCAGAGACCGAAGCAAAATCACCAATACCAAATCTGTCAATTGGTTATATTCTAAAAGACATGAAGAAATTAGAATTTAATGATTGGGGCACTTTATTTGCAGATCCTCCTGATTTTTCAAATAATATTATAAAAATTGGATTGTGGCAACGTGAATTAATTCTTCCAACCGAACAAGAATATCCAAATAAATTGGGTAAAATTGAACCTGTTCCTTGGGAAACTTATGAACAAGTTGGGAAATTTTCACAAGAAGCTTTAAATGAACTATATATTAAAATGGCAGATTGGGATTACAATAAACGTTGTCTATCAGGAACTTATCTTTATGCAAATGCCGTATTAACTCTGCTTTCAGCATATGCAGAAATACAAGATGAGATAGATTGGGAAACTCCAAAAAAAACAGAATCATATATCCCAATTTTTAAGAAATATATTGGTGGTGCACATCCATTTATGATGAGATTTTTTAGGTCAAAGAAAAGAAGAAAGCAAGATCCCAGTTACTATTATATAGTAGAATAAATTCAAGAGAAAAATTTAAAACGAATAAAACCAACGACTGAGATTTTTTTATTTATTTTTTCAACTGTCTTTTAAAGAGAAAAAATTTTAAGAATTTCCAATTTTAGTAATTTTAATTTACTACAAGGATTTCTCTTTTTTGAGGGATAATTTAAAATAGAAAAATCAGGTATGAAAAAATTGAGTCTAATTGATAAAAAAGAGTATAGAAAGAGGATAAGAGAATTTTATAAAAAATTTGGTAATGAAATAGCTAAAGTTCAGAAATTGCCTCTTGAGAATAAAATTTCTTGGGGATCTCTCTTAGAAAAAAATGCAATTGAATACGGAGATCGTCCAGCCATATTATTTGAAGATTCAGAGTTAACATATAAACAATTTAATAAAATTGTAAATCAATATGCTAATTATTTTATTTCTTTAGGGTTAGAAAAAGGGGATGTTGTTGAAATTTTAATGAAAAACAGAACAGAATTATTAATTATTTATACCGCTGTTGCTAAAATTGGAGCTATTTCATCGATGATCAATAATGAGTTGAGAAAAAAAACATTAGCTTATTGTTTAAACCTTACTCCAGGTAAATTTGTTATAATAGGTGAAGAATGTTACGATAAATTCAATAAAGTTAAATCACTTCTCAACCCATTAGAAGAACAAAAACTATTCTTTGTTCGTGATCAAGGATTAATGGATATTCCAGATGGTCTTGAGGATCTTACAGAAAATATTAAAGAAAGTTTAGTTGAAAATCCAGCAACCACGGTTAATGTGAAAACAAGGGATCCTATTGCCTATATATTTACGTCAGGCACAACAGGTTTACCTAAAGCAGCAATTCAATTGCATCAAGGTATGGCGGTCTATGGTATTTATTATGGGGTTTTTGCAGCACAATTTACACCTAATGATATTATATATGTTTCTCTTCCTCTTTTTCATGGTACTGCTTTAGCACTTGGTTGGGCACCGATCATGGCTATGGGAGGGGCAATAGCTATGAGCCGAAAATTTAGTGTTTCTCGGTTCTGGAAAGATATTCGCAAATTCAAAGCATCTGCTTTTGTATATATTGGAGAAGTATGTCGTTATTTAATGAATCAAGAACCTCATCCAGATGACTCAAATAATACTGTAAAAACAATTATAGGGGTTGGACTTCGCCCAGAAATATGGAAAGATTTTAAGAAACGATTTGACATCACGAGAGTTGTAGAAAGTTATGGGGCTTCAGAATCTAATGCGGGATTTATCAATTTGCTAAATTTTGATTGTACTGTAGGTTTCACTGCTGCTCAATATGCTGTTGTTAAATATGATATTGAAGCTAATGAACCGATTAGAGATGAAAATGGATATTTTAAGAGAGTAGGTGTTGGTGGAACTGGTTTACTTTTAATCAAGAGTTATGGGGCATATAAATTTGTAGGATATACTGATAAAAAAGCAAGTGAAAAGAAACTATTTCGTAATGTTTTTTTTGAAGGGGATGAATGGTTCAATACGGGTGATTTAATGAGAGAATTGGGGTATAGTCACCTCCAATTTGTAGATAGGCTAGGAGATACATTCCGTTGGAAAGGTCATAATGTATCCACAACCGAAGTAGAAGAGGTGCTAAATACTCATGAAGATGTTTTATTTTCTTGTGTTTATGGAGTCCAGATACCATTTACGGATGGTCGTGCAGGTATGGCAGCTATAGTGCCAAAAACCAGTGTTGATGCATTTGATTTTAAAAAACTTTTAGAGAATTTCAGGGAAAACCTTGCATCTTATGCGATTCCCATTTTTCTTAGGTTCAAATCGGAAATAGCAGTTACTGCAACTTTTAAATTTAAAAAACTTAAACTCAAAGAAGAAGAATTTGATATTGATAAAACTGATGATATCTTTTATGTATTATTACCTGGTGAATCAGAATATACTCTATTAACAAGAGAAATTTATGATAATATTTTAAACCGCAAATATAAATACTAATAAATTTTTTTCCAAATTCCGAATTTATTTTAAGTTCCACGTAATTCTTCATTAATTTCTTTTAGAAAGATTATACTAAGAGGAATCATCCAGCCAAGTAGTATATAAAACGTTAACCATTCATGAAATGGTTGAAATCCAAAGCTAAATAATATAATTATCATTACTATTGGAGTAATAAACATATACAAACCCAATATCTTGGGAATTTTTTCAGAATAGAAAAAAATTACTAAACCATAAAAAAAGCTAGCAAATGCAAATCCATTAAAAACAGCAACTGTAAAAACCCAATGCAAATCCAAAGATGTTGTTCGATCCTCAGAAAATAATCCAACTCCAAACATTCCAATCAAGCCTATAACCATAAAAATAAAACCTATAATGCATAATATATTGCCTAATCTCAAATTCTTACTTGATATATTCTTTGAATCTTCTTTATTTTGAGTGAGCGGATTTAATCGTTTTTTTAAATAAAATGAACTTGGTATTAGAAAAAATGATGTTAACATACAGCCAAAATCTAAAATAAAAGGCATTGGAGTATAATTAAATGAACCCATATCACTTATATAATTAGTAAATAATGAATAAGAACCAGGTCCTTGTAGAGTTCCTCCATAAATAAAAGCTACGATATAGCCAACACAGATCGCTCCAGCATATATAATAACTCCAATTATCGTAGAATATTTAACAACTTTTAGCTTTGTTAAAAATTGGTAAATTTGACTCATATTTATCCCATTTTTATTTGAATCTAATGATTTTGATTCCGTAGTTAATAAACAACATGAACGATTAAAATATTTATAAATTTTATGAATAAGCTAACCAAGAACCAGATATTGTAAAGAATGCTACAAAGGATTGAGAGATAATTTGTTAGAATTAAGAATTTCTTTAAATAATAAGCTTTATTAAATAGTTTTAAATGGTTTGATTGTTATGGAAAAAAAATCAACTGAAATTAAACTTACTAAAAAAGAAATCTTTGGCTTCTCGACAGGAATAATTCCCGGTTCATTAATATCGATAACGTATACCCTTTGCTATATTGAATTCTTTCAAATCGAGTTAGGATTACAAGCTAGTTATTTTATTCTTGGTATGATAATTTACTTATTCGTAAATGCTTTTAATGATCCTCTTCTTGGTCAACTTAGTGATAGGACAAATAGGGAAAAATGGGGAAGCCGGCGAAAAGTATATCTTAAATATGGTACACCAATTTTGGCCTTGGCATTTATCTCGATATGGATTCCATGGAGCTATACTAATCAACTAATAATTTTTCTTCATTTCGTAATTAGCATTTGTTGCTATGAGACGATGATGACGCTAATCTTGATGTGTTGGGCAGTATTATTACCAGAAATGACCCAAAATATTGATGAACGAAATAAAGTAAATTTTGTTTGTTTAATATTTGGATTTTTTTCTTCAATACCAGTTATGATAATGCCAATTTTGTTACGGAGCGGCAGTAAAGAAACTGGTTATCTACCATTTCAGATCACTACTGGAATTTTTGCACTAATTACACTCGTTTGTTATGCGATCGTTATTAAAACTTGTGATGAACGACCCGAATTTCAAAAAGATGCAAGTTTTCCTCTCACCAAGTCTGTGAAAGAAAGTCTGAAGCATAAATCCTTCCTTATGCATGTAGGGTTTAACTTCTGCCAATCTCTAAATGGTTCTATGGGGATTCCTTTTCTCTTTGTGTATGTACTAGTTCTTGGTAATGATTTTGTTATGGTTACTATTTATTTTTATCTTATTTTTATTCTGGTTGGGTATATTTCGAGTCTATTTTGCTTGAATTATAGAAAAAAATGGGGTATGCGTAAATTGGTATTACGATTTGGAATATTAAGAATTCTCGGAAGCATATTGATATTTTTCTTAATATTAAATCCAACAACCGAACCATTAATTTGGTTGGGTTTCATTTGGACTACTTTTTTTGGTGGAGCAGTTACAATATTCTTGAGCTCATTCTTATATTTAGTCATGGATGAGGATGAAGTAAAACACGGTTCCCGAAGGGAAGGAATGTTTTTTGGAATGAATGCTTTATTTACAAAACCAGCAGAAAGTATTGGGCCGATTTTTGCAACATTATTTTTAATTTATATTGGATATAATGGAAGTTTTCAGAATTTTCCATTTCCGATACCTCAAATGTCATCAACCTTATTGGGGATAAAAATATTATTTCTTATAATTCCAGCTATAATTAATATAATTGGACTTATTTTCATGTATTTTTATCCTTTACATGACGATTATTTAGAATATATCCAAACCGAATTAAATGAAATACATCGTCAAAAAAAGGAAAAAATTAAGGATTTGTATTAAAACAATTTTTTAATGCCACTTACAACCTTTTTTTAACACTTTCATTTTTAATTTCAATGAACCCCAGTGTTTTTTAATATAATTTTGATTGAATTAATTAAAAGGGAGTTAAGGTTTACACGCAAGGAATTAGCGAAATATCGAAAGAATTAAACCTTTAAAATCTTCTTTGCTTTTGTAAGTATTCTGATAATTATTGGAAATTATTTTTTAAAAGTAAATTTATTTGAAAATTTATTAAGGTGGACAAAATCCTCTAGCTTTCGCCGGTACGGTGTTCCATATTTGCCAAATTTTCCTTCATATCCCAGTCGGAATAAGAATAATATGCGATAATCCTTAGGTATGTTTAAAATTTCATGCAATTTCCTAATTGACTCAACCATCATGGTTTGACTACTGATTAAGTGTACAGAGATTCCTAAATTATTAGCTGCAAGCCAAATGTTTTGCATAACTGCTCCAACGCCTAATATTCCCCAGAGATTTTTCAATGGACCAATTCCGGGAAGTTTTGGATCAAAAATAACGATTAACATTATGGCTGTGGCTTGCATTACAATCGAGAATAAACCCATTGTTTTTTTCCAGAACTCATCATCATCAATTAATTCAGGTTTATCTTTCAAATCATGCACGAATTTCGGAACTACATCCACTTGAACACCAACTCCTTTCGATTCCAGCTCCTTTTTTGAACGCGTCCAAAAAATATGGCCATCTACTTCTTCTTTACTTAATCGAATTTCAACTTCAGAGATTTGTTTAATAATATTCCTATCTTTCACTACGATTATCTCGAATGGTTGTCTATTATGAGGGGTCGGAGCATACTGAGCTGCCTCCAGAATCTTTTTCAAATCTTCATCAGAAATTCTCCTTTTTGAAAATACCCAGCGGGAACTTCTCCTAAACTTCACTAACTCTTGAAAATCCATTGAAAACACAAAACCTTTAGGTTAAGTAATTAGTTTGATTTAACTTTTTTAAAGATAATTTCTAAAATTATTTATCCAAATAGATCTTGATAAAGGATTGATATAAAAAATTTTTAAAATTGACAATCCCTAATAACTGGATTCCTTAAATCTTCAGTATTTTTTCTCATCAACTTTAAGAGTAGTTCAGATTTTTTATCACCAAATGATTGGTTGTTCCATAAATTATTCATTTCATCAGGGTCTTCTTTTAAATTAAACAATTGACCAATATATGCTTCGCTGAAAACCGTAATTCTCCAATCTTCTGTAATCAAGGTCCTTGATTGCTCATTAATTGTAATTTCATCATCCATTTCAATTAGAATTGAATCATGAATTTTTGTATCAGGTTTTTTTAATATTGGAACCAAACTTTTGCCTTGCATACTATCAGGTATAGGAAATCTAGCCAATTCTAAAATAGTTTCTGGGATATCAATGGAGCTAGCTAGAGATGTTGTTTCTTTATTTTCCAAACCATTTGGGATCTTAATTAAAAATGGGATATTAACCAAGCCTTGATATAAATAAGGACCTTTAAAAAAGAAATGATGATCTCCCCCTAATTCACCATGATCGGTGGTATAAATGACAATTGTATTTTTGGCTAAACCAGTTTTATCTAAAACATCTAGAATTTCTCCCACAGCATCATCGATCATTTTTTCCATTCCATAAGAAGCAGCAATTACACGTTTCGCATCAAGCTCCGTTACATCTTTGGGACTGGGAAATAACCCTTTGGTTGTACCTTCTGTATGTAAAGTCTCGTTATAATGTATCTTCATGAATTCAGGACTTTTTTCATGTTTATCATTAAAGGATTTTGGCAGAATTATATCCTCTGGGTCATACATTCCAAAGTATTTTCCTGGGGGAGTATAAGGATGATGAGGATCTGGAAAAGAGCAAAATGTGAAGAAATTATTTTTTGAATATTCACCATTTGCAAATCTCTCTAAGAAATTAATCGTATTTTCTTTGACAAAGGTAGTTGAGTAGAGTTCTTCCGGAACCTTATGTCTTAATACTTGTAATTTAAGAAAAGATCCTTTCGTCTTAAAACTCCAGTTAATCCTATCTTGAAGGGTTGCATCTGAGGTAGTTGGTTTCATCCTGAATAATTTACATAGTTTATCATCATTATCCATTTTAGATTTTACCCAATTGAAATAATCTGGATGTCCACAAAGAGTTCCATGCCCACAGACTAATTTTATTTCTTCTAATCCGAAATATGGAGAATAATTAGTTAATTTATGATAATCCCAGTGTTGACTATATTCCTGACTCTCGGTTTGTTTATTAAATTTCTTTATCGGAAATCCAAAATAATTCAAATGAATCTTACCAAAACTGGCAGTATGATAATATCCTGATTCTAATAAAATATCAGTAAATGTTCTCGTCCCTTGAGGTAATTTTCTCCCATTTGTTGTTACTCCATGCACTGAAGGATATTGCCCAGTAAATATAGTGCTTCGATTAGGCATACAGATTGGATTATTACAATAAAATCTGGTAAATTTAATTCCATTCTTAGCTATGCTGTCAATATACGGAGTTCTTAAAACCATATTATTATTATAACAACTTAAATGATCTACACGCTGTTGGTCGGTAAAAATAAACAAAAAATTCAATCTTTCACTCAATTTAATCAGAATCCTTTACTTGATTGTGAATTAGATAATTATAAGCATTCTATATTAATTTTAATCAAATATTTTACATTTAATCTTCAATTTATTAAATTTATATCAAGAAAAAATTATTGATATCTTATATAAATGTATAATTCAATCTAATTATTCATGTCAGAAAAAAATGAAAAATTTCCTTTAGACTACAATATGATAAGGGAACAAATAATAGAATCTCTTGAAATTGGAGATCCACAAGAAGCTTATTTAAATATAAGAACCATTTTAGATTATCCAGGACAAGTTAAGAATGAAATAATGTGGCAAGATGCAATAACATTATTTGAACGAATTACTAGGAATCTTGTAGGTGATAAATTAGGAGATTTAGTGAAAAATATCATATTATATCCAAACGATGTTTTGGCATTATATGATCTTGCATATGAATTATATGAACAAAGAGTCCATAGCATTGCTGCAACATTACTAAATAGAGCAAATAAAATATCCCCTCAGAACGAAAAAATAGTAACAGAGTTAGTTAGCAATTTAGAAGCTATGATGTTAAATAATGAAGCACGAAAAATTCTCTCAGAAGCTAAAGATGTACTTAAATCCAGTGAATTTTGTAGATATCTTTTAGCTTTTAATAGTTTAATGGTTGGCGATATTAATGAGCCAGTAAAAATTTTACCTAGCATACAAGGAAGTAGTGATGAAGGTATTCAATTTATGGCTAAAACTCTTGAGGGTATGATAGACCGTGCCTTAGCTCTTAAGAATGTACGTTCATTAGATAATAAAGATCTACGTGGTTGGCATATTGTACTAAATGGCACAGTTTTATTACATCGCTCTCCATATGTATTGGATGTAATGAATGGACGTTACGCTTATGTTTCAGATTCTTATTCATTATGTAGAGATGGTATCGATCGAATAAAGGAAGTTTTGAAAATAGCTGAAATTGATATTCCTTATGTGATTTCCTTGCCAGATCGTTCAAGTCAAATTTTAGCACATGCTACTTCTAAAATCCTTGAAAAACCTCTGGAAATTTGGAATCTGAAAGATATTAAAGAAGGATTAATCGTATCTTACGATCTAGATGAAAGTTGTTCGGAAGAAATGTATGGAAAGATAACAAACTTCCAACCTGGTCAAATATTATGGGCACATGCATCTAATTGGATTAATCCTTATCCAATTGCACCAGATATTACAACTTTTCTCAATCAAGAAAATGCTTCTCCTTGGGGTCGACGTATGGCCTATGATATAAAAGGAAAAGAATTAACAACAACCAAACCAGATGATTCAGTAATTGAAGAAGTATCCTTAAAAATTATAGAAGCAGAAAAGGATGAAGACTATCTTGATGACCTTGATGATTTATTATCATTGATTGAACCGTTAAAAAATTTAAAAGATGAAAGTAAGCCTGGAGTATTTAGAACTTCAGGCAAGAGACTTCGTCAAAGAGCTGGTTCTCCAGTCCCAAGTGGTAGGTTTATTTAATAGGTCCTTTTTATCAATTCAATTAATACTGATTGACCTTTCATTTTTGAATATACACAATTCTTACTTAAAATTAATAAAAAATTAAAAGGGATATTAAACAAATTTAACTAAATACTCTCTTAAAATTAATAAAAATATCAAAATGGGAAAAGATATTCATGTCAGAAAAAGAATATAAGTATATAATCTATAAGCTCGAAAATGGTATTGGAAGAATTACCTTAAATCGACCAAATCAGCTTAATGCTTTAAAATATCCTCTGATAATGGAAATTGTTGATATTCTTGGATCTTCTATGAAAAAAAAAGCAATTCGGGTTTTTGTTATTGAGGGTAGTGGCCGAGCATTCTGCTCTGGTGATGATTTGAAAGGAATGGGGGATGAAGGTCTTAAGTTCGAACCATTAGAGGATGGTTCCCGGATACCTCATCAAAGGATGATTAAACTTATTCGGAAAATTCAAAAACCTGTGATAGCCTTGTTGCATGGACATTGTTTAGGTGCAGGATTTGAATTGGCTCTAGCTTGTGATTTTAGATTGGCAGCCGACAACTTGCAAATTGGAGACCATCGTGCAACTCGGGCCATTTGTATGATGAGTGGAGCGAGTTGGTTTCTTCCTCGAATTGTCGGCTTTGCAAGAGCAACAGAAATAATCATGACTGGTCGCCATCTTGATGCAAAAGAAGCATTAGAAATAGGATTGATTCATAAAGTCTATCCATTGGCAGAATTTAAGGAAAAATCACAAGAATTTATTCAGAAAATCGCCGAACTCCCTACAAGATGCTTAGGATTTAACAAGGCAATGTTAAATTTTTCTCAATTTAATGAATTATTTCCATCATTACAATACGAACTGGATTTATATATGCGTAACATGGCAACTTACGATCATTTCGAAGGGATTAAATCGTTCTTGGAAAAACGGACACCAAAATATAGAGGAAAATAAGTTTAAAATAAGTAAATACTTTTCAAAATTAGGAGTTGTTATCAAATTGGAAAAAATAATTAAATATTTTCAAGATAAAGGATTTAAAATTGAAGATAAATTTCTAAAACATCTTGAAAGTGGGGCAGATATTACCGAAATAGATGAATATAAACATGATTTTGGCATATTTCCTCCACATCATAACGAGAGTTGGTATTTTAACTTCATTGATCGTCAGAATGATGTTTTTTTAGTATCAAGGTTATCTATGGAAATGCATGAAAAAAAATCAAGAATATTATTTATTTTAATTATTGATGGCAAGGCAAATGCATATTTTAAAGAGATCCCCCTCGATAGTATGCCTGATAATTGGGAATTTAATAAGAGATTAAAATATTATTGCATAAAGCCAATGAAGCAATGGAAAGTTAAATTTGAAGATAGAAAGTACAGTTTAGATGTAACCTATGATGCAATATATCCTGTTTTTAATTTTAATTCTGCTAGAGACCCGACTGTTTTACTTGAGGAATTTGGTTTAGAAATATTAGATGTCGCAGCTCAACAACATTATGAACAAGCTATGAAAGTTACAGGAACATTAACCATGAAGAAAACTGGCGAAACAAGAAATATCAATTGTCATGGTCATCGTGATCACAGTTACGGAACTAGAGACTGGATTCACATTGATGGTTGGAATTGGGCTGCTGCAAAATTCGAAAATAATGAGTATATCAGCCTTTCAAGAGTTGAAGTATTTGGAAAAATTTTCGTAAATGGATTTATTGCTACAAAAGAAGGTAATATTCCAATTAAAAATGTAGAAGTAACAACAAAGACGAGAGATGATGGAAAAACTCCTGTAGCTTCAGAATTTATTGTTACTGATATAAATGGAAAAAAAAGAACCATAACCACAAATACTCTACATTCAATACACCTTCCGCTACCTTCTGAAAAAGGGACAACAGACATTTATGAACAAATAGCTATATTCAAATCTGATGGTAAAGAAGGTGACGGTATTTCTGAATATTTAATTTCTACTCGAGATACATAACATTTTTAATATTTTTTTAGTCCAACCAGGTATCTTTAAATGTTCTTAAAAAAAAAAGAAAAGAGTTATTATCGTTCTCTTAGGTATATAAAAACAATTCCAGCTCCAACAGCAATCAAAATAAATATAAGTCCGAAGATTAGTCCCTCATTTGCTGGTTCTTTAGTCAATAATAATAATATGAATGATAAATCTTGTCCCTGTGTCTCGCCTTTTATTTTTTGTGCATAAAGATCATATGAGGTATAATCTCTCCTTTGATCGAACCATCCTATAATTGCTCCTCCAGATCCATCACAGCAAATGACTGGATACGAATTATCATTAACAGTATTACAGATATTAGATCCATTTTTATCATTTGTTGTGCCATTATTCCAGTATATAGTCCCATTTAAATCAATTTTTTGGACATATATACTATCATCTGAAGAATTATATCTATCATCATTCCATGTAACAATTGCATATTTTGAATCATAACAACATACCATGGGATTTTCTTGGTTATCAACTTCATGGCATATCACAGTTCCATTTCTATCGCTTGGAGTATTATTTCCCCAATAAGTAATTCCATTTAGATCAACTCTTTGGGCATAGATACCCCCAGAGCCTCTATAATCACCCCACACGATAATTGCACTCCCATCTCCAAAACAACACATATCTGGGTCAGCAATATTTGAAGCGTAATTGCGAATCACTGTTCCATTTTTATCACCAGGTGAACCATCACCCCAATAGATATTACCATTCATATCAATACGTTGTGCAAAAATACCATCTCCAGGCAAGCCAGCTCTATCATCTTCCCAGGCGATTATTGCACCCAAATTTCTAGTACAACATATTAAAGGTTCAGATTGATCACCAGTTATATTGCATATAAACGTTCCATTATTATCACCTAGAGAACCATCTCCCCAAAATGTATTTCCATTTGTGTCGATATGCTGTGCATAAATATCTGAGTCTGTTCCCAAAGATCTATCCTCAGACCAAGCTATTATTGCACCTCCAACCCCATCACAACACATTACTGGATTAGAACTACTATCCGTAGTATTACAAATAACAGTGCCATTTCTATCACCCGCTGAGCCATTCCCCCAATAAATATTACCCAAAAAATCCAGTTTTTGTGCATAAATATCAGCGTTTCCAGATCTATAATCTTGGTAGGCTATGATAACATAAGAAGAATAACAACAGATTAATGAATTATGTTCATTTAAACCTTGATTACCAAATGCATTACATATAACAATACCATTTTCTGTCCATAGGGGTTTACCATTTCTATCTATTCTTTGCGCATAAATATCAGCAGTTCCAGTTCTATCATCTTGCCATACAATGATTGCGCCTCCGGCAGCGTCACAACAAATAGTTGAATATGATTGAGTTCCGGTTGCTTTACACACAGCAGTACCATTTGCACCCCATAATATATTTCCACTTGCGCCTATTTTTTGTGCATAAATATCCCCACCATCATCTCGATTATCTTCCCAAACAAATATCGCACCTCCAGCTCCATCACAACAAACTTGAATATCTTGAACATCACTAGAATCATTATTACAAATAATTGTCCCATTAGCCTGCCATAATGTAACAGCCATTGCATCTGTTGAAATCTCTGAATTTTGATATTCAATAGAAATCCAAGAAAATTGATTCAAATTGGGTAGAAAATTGGAGAGAATCACACTTGAAACAATGAACATTTGAACAAATATTAATAGTAACATTTTGTTTTTTTTCATTTTTACCATCATTTCTTGAAAAGTATATTTTACATTTAATGGTTATTCAATATTTTTTTCTTAAATAAATTTTATTAAAAAAGCAAATAATAGCTAATGTACCCAAAAAATATATTCAAAGTGGTTATTGATGGAAGAATTAAATAATAATATTCAGAAAATTAAGAGTCTTGAAGTTCAAGGTGCTACGAATGTAGCTAAATTTGGATTAAAATCGTTTAATCAATATGTTAAAACACTTGATATGACTTCAAGAGATGATTTTTTAACTAAAATTGAAGAGGCTAATTATTTTTTGCGAAATATTCGCCCTACAGAGCCATGTTTAAGGAATGGTCTTCAATGTATTATGACCAAGGCAAAAAAAATCCTTACTGACCAAGTTGATACATTGAAATATGCAATTGATAAAAATATTGAAATGTATCTCAATTTCTTATCTAATGCAAATGAAAAAATTGCTAAATATGGTGCTAGAAGAATAGTAGATAATTCTACAATTCTAACACACTGTCATTCTTCCGCAGTAACTGAAATTTTGAAAAAGTCGCATAATGAAGGAAAGAAAATTAAGGTTATTGTGTCAGAAACCAGACCTTTATTTCAGGGTCGTATTACTGCTAAAGAGCTTTCGGACATAGGAATAGAGACAACAATGATTGTAGACTCTGCAATGCGGTGGATTGTCCGTCATAAACCAATAGACCTAATTTTAATAGGGGCAGATTCTATAACCGTTGAGGGAACGGTCTTAAATAAAATTGGAAGCAAATTATTAGCTTTAGTAGCTGAAGAGAACAATATTCCTTTCTATGTTGCGGCCACCATGTTAAAATATAATCCAGAAAGTGCCTTTGGGGATTTAGAAATTATTGAAATGAGAAATGAAAAAGAAATTTGGGAAAATCCACCTTCGAATTTAAAAACATTAAAAATACTTAATCCTGCATTTGAAACTATATCTAGAGATTTAATTTCTGCTCTAATCACTGAAATTGGTGTATTTCCCCCAGTTTTAATATCTGAAAAATTTGAATATTACTATCCTTTTCTCATATACGAATAATTTTATTAAGTCAATATAATTAGAAATTATAACTTTGATCTTTTTAGCTGTGATTTAAATGGGTAAAATAAAGATTGCTCTTGCTGGTGTTGGAAATTGTGCATCAGCTTTAGTTCAAGGAATAGAATATTATAAACATAATGGAAACGCAAATTTAGGATTAATTCATCATACTTTTGCGGGTTATTTTCCAGCAGATATAGATGTAGTTGCAGCATTTGATGTTTCCGCAGAAAAGGTAGGTAAAGATGTATCAAAAGCCATATTTGCAAAACCAAATAATACAATAAAAATTAGAGATATGGAAGATCTAGGAGTTAAAGTATTAAAAGGGGAATTACACGATGGAATCGGCGAATATTTAAAAGATTTGATAACGATTTCCGAAGAACCCCCTGTAGATGTCGCTAAGGTTTTAGAAGAATCTGGAGCAGAAATACTTATCAATATGGTTCCCTCAGGTGCTATTGAAGCTAGTAAGTATTATGCTGAACAAGCATTAAAAGCTAAATGTGCATTTCTTAATGCTACACCACATGAAATAGCTAGTAATCTCGAGTGGGCTAAACACTTCAAAGATACAGGTATACCTGTTGCTGGTGACGACATAATGAATCAGATTGGATCCACAATCATCCATAAATCAATTCTTAAAATGTTAACAGATCGTGGAGTTTTAATTAAGGAATCCTATTGTTTAGATGTTGGAGGAGCAATGGAAAGTTTGAATTCTCTAGAAAGGTCAAGAGCAATAAAAAGAAAATTTAAAACAAATGCAGTTAAAAGTCAGATTCCAAGTTTAAAAGAAGTTCCAATTGTTGCAGGTTCAACAGATTTTGTGGATTTTTTGGAAAATCGAAGAGACTCTTATTTTTGGATTTTAGCAAATTATTTTGGATTTGCACCAGTTAAAATAGATATTACACTTTCAACTCTAGATGCTCCCAATTCATTTGCAATCATATTAGACGCGATTCGAGGAATTAAAGTAGCATTAGATAGAAAAGTCTCAGGGCCGCTTGAAAGTATTTCTGGGTTTTGTTTTAAAAAGCCTCCTAAAGAATGTACAATTCAAGAGGCTAAAGTCTGGATTAATGAATTTATTAGTGGAAAAAGAGAAATTTAATATCAACTATAAAAAATAGAATATTTTTCTGTAAATTAGATAAAATTTGAAATCAGATTGGGGAATAATTATGATAATTACAACTTTTTCTAGTTTTTTGGAGTTTAATTTGTTATGTTATATACAATTCAAATATTATTAAAAGAAAAAGGAATCTTGTTGTTTGAAGAGAGATTTTCAAAAATAGATTATAATTCAAAACTTTTTAGTGGATTGCTAACTGCAATTCAAGAATTTTGTATAGATATTAACATTGGAGAATGTAATACTTTTAGTTCGGACAAATTTAAAATAATAACAACTGCAACAAGCAGAATCGTTATCGCAATAATAATAGCAAAAAGTGATCCTCACATCGAAGAATTTTGGGAGAGTTTATTGCTTGATATTGGAAGAAAGTTCGAAGAAACCTATGAAATTAGTAAGTTTCAAGGTAAAGTAAACGAGTATGATGGTTTCAACCAGATTTTACATGAAATTCTTACTGAGAGAGAAATTTTTTAGTTTCTATTTTTTATCAATATATTATTATTTTAGGTGGAGATAGAATGAGATTACTACAATATGAAATTAAAACGAGATTAGGAGTTTTTAAGAGATTAGGAAATCAAATAAATGATAAAATAGTCGATTTAAATTTGGCATATGTAAAATACTTAGCTGAGGAAACAAATGAAAAACAAATTTATCCTCTTGCTAATTTAAGAATCCCTCCAGATATGGTTGGATTCTTAGATGGGGAAGAATCGTCATATGAAGCTGCAGCAAAGGCAAATAAATATATTTCTAATTTTTTAAAACATGGTGAAAAAGTAATTGGTCCAAAACAAGAGCAGATTATCCTAAATCTTGATGAAGTTCATATAATTGAACCATTAAGCCCTAGATTGATAATTGATTTTTTGACATTTGAAACTCATTATAAACAGGGACTTCACATGTTAACTGATTATTCACTCTGGAAGAAAACACCAATAGCGTATAAGAAAAATCCCACAACAATTATTGGACCAACTGATGATGTAATATTTCCTTCTTTAATAACCAAATGGTTAGATTATGAAGTTGAATTTGCGACAATAATTGGAAAGAAAGGGAAGGATATTCCAGAAGATAAAGCATACGATTATGTGGCTGGGTATTCCGTTTTTAATGATTTTTCAGCAAGAGATATAGAACTTCCTGAAATTATGCTTCGTTTAGGACCTTTTAAAAGTAAAGATTTTGATACTGCTGGTGCTATGGGGCCTTGTATTGTAACTTCTGATGAATTAACTGGTCACCCCAGTTTAGAAATGGAGTGTAGAGTAAATGGAGTAACTGTTCAAAAGGGTAATACAAAAGATATGATTTGGAAAGTTGCCCAATTAGTCTCTTACACATCTAAGGATCAAACCATTTATCCAGGAACCGTAATCCTTAGTGGTAATCCTGGTAAAGTAAAAGGTATTATGAGGAAAGCAGAACGATTAAAAATTGATAATTTTGTAGAAACAGAGATTGAAAAAATTGGAATTCTAAGAAATAAAGTTGTATCTAAAAATTAAAAAAGTTAAAACTCATGTTATCTAAAAGATAAAATAAAGTTGAATTTAATGGATATCGACTTCTCTAAATTTAAATTGGGAATACCTGTTAAAGAATTTTCACTTATTTCAATCTTTTCACTCATCTCAATTATATTTAATTTTGGAATATTTGAGCAAGACTCAACACAATATATTTATATGGCTCTTCATTTCATAAATCAACCACCATATGAATTTATCCTTTTTTTTCTCCATATCGCAATGTTAACAACCTTTGTTAGATTAATTCGTCCACTAGTTCCATTTTTAGCGGGTTGGTTAAATAATATTTTTTATTTTGGAAATGTCCCTGCTTTCTCCTTTTGGACTGGACTTTGGCAATTACCATTTGGTATTATTAATGGGATTTTTAGTTTTTTAGCATCGCTTATATTATATAAATTAGTATTTCATTTAACTGAAGATTCTGAGAAATCGGTAATTGCCGTTATGTTGTTTAATTTTTGCGATATTATGTTCTTTAATTCAATGATATTAATAGAAGGAGGGACATTGTTTTTTTCAATTTTATTGGTTTATTTAATCATCTGTAAACCATATAACGATAATTATCTCAATAGTATTATTTTGGGTGCAGTAATTGGATTAGCTGGATTAACACGTGAAACGTTGTTATTAACTGGTGTTATTTTATTTCTTGGTTATTCGATCTATAAAATAAGGGATTTGCTGGACTTTTCTAACCTCAAGAAGTTCTTGCTATCAGGCTCAATTGCAATTGCAATTTATGGTAGCTATGTCCTTATTTTAGGTCTCAACACTTATTTCTCTTGCTTATATGTCTTTTTTAATTTAAATTTATCAAATCTAGTTTCTTTTTTTGTTCCTCAATCTATATTTTCGAAAATCCCGAGTGCATTAGTTGGTTTTGGAAAATCAATGATTAATCTTTTTAGATATCTGGTGATTTTTTTTATCTTGGGATTGATTCAAATATATATTTCCAAAAAATCCAAAGAAAGTAAGATTTTAATCACTATTTACTTAATTTCTTTCTTTTTACCACTATTATTTTCTCCTTTTATAGTTGAACGTTTTCTCTTTCCATTTTATTTAGTTTCAACTTACATTTGTGTTGAAGGGATTTATAGTGTCGAAGAAAATAAAGTTTGGACTTACTCTGTTGTCATTTCTATAGCTTTTTTAAATTCAATTTTTGTTATTTTTTTCTATCCTTATACATTTTTACAACAATTGACAAATACAGGGATTAGAAATTTTCTATTTTTTTTGATTTTTATTTATATCGGAGTTACTTTGGCATTTCTTTTATATAATAGATTTTTTATTAAAAATGAGATAAATGATGTTTAATAGAAAGTTATTCTATGAGAAAATGATAGATATTTTTTAGGTTATTAGAGATTAAATATATCTAAAATCAAACAAACCAAATTTGAATATCTTCCAGCTAATAATAGCCAGATTAAAATAAATTTTTTATGAAAATTAATGAAGTTATAAAATATGAATCCCTTATTCAAGAAGATCCAAACAAATTTAAAAGATTATAAAAAATTTTCACTAAAAGATAAGCGTTTAAGACATTCTGGTGTTTTATTATTATTATTTATGAAAAATAATGAACCTCATGGAATATTTACAAAAAGAACTAGAAATTTAAAGAAACATAAAGGTGAAATTTCTTTACCAGGTGGAGGTATGGAGGAGGGAGATAAAAGTGTATTAGACACTGCATTTCGAGAAACCGAAGAAGAAATAGCTCTTAATCGCTCCAAAATTAACATATTGGGAGAATTAGATGATCTATTCACTATTTCAGGATATATTATAACACCTTTTGTGGGTTATTTCGAATATCCTTATAAATTTAAAATAAATCAAGATGAAGTTGAAGAACTTATTGAGGTTCCTCTATCAGTTTTTCAAAATACAAATAATTTTCGCGAAGAAAATTGGGGTTATGGAGGGGATCAATATCCTGTATATTATTATGAATATAACTCAGGGAAAAAGACATACATCATATGGGGGGCAACAGGTTACATAATGAATGGTTTTATTGATTTAATTTTTAATTTCAATCCCTCAAAAACTAAATATAAGCGGCGTAACCCAGATCTTATGTTTAAAAGGTAAATAATAGAAATTAAATAGCAACTAGTAATAAGTTAAAAAGAATTTGCAATTAATTTTTTATTAGGGAAATTCTAAATTTCAGGTAGGTTCGCTTGTTTTTTTGCTTTATGGATAATTACATTTTCTGCAATTTTATGGAACATAGAATTCACGGTGTCTCCAGTTTTTGCTGAAGTCTCTAAAACGGGATATCCATCTTTAGTTTTTGAAAATGCGATAGCTTCATCTAATTCAACATTCCTATCTTCTACAAGGTCTTTTTTATTACCCACCATTAAATAAGGGACATCTCCAGATATTTTTTTAATATTAGTTATCCAATTTTCTAGATTTGCAAAGGTATTTCTTCTCGTTAAATCAAAAATAATGATAGCTCCATCAGCGCCTTGTAAATAGAGATGTAGCTTAGTTTGCCATTTATGTTGTCCTCCGATATCCCAAATTATGAGGCTAGTTTCCACATCTTTTACCATTATTTTCTTTGTTAAAAATTCAACTCCAAGCGTAGGTATGTAGTTTTCTTTAAATTTATTCTCAATATACCGAAGGATAAGAGAGGTTTTTCCAACTCCTGGGTCTCCTACGATGCAAATCTTAAAAGCTAGCTTCATTTAATTACAGATCCTTGCTATTTTTCCAAAAATGAATTATCCTAATTTAATATTTATCTAATCCTTAAATTTACCCGTTATAATCTAAAATTATTGTTTACAAAATTATGTATATAGTAATGTATTAATAATTTAGCTATTATTATAATTTCGCTGAAAAAATGAATTTTTCCTATTGTCTTAATTTAGCTTTTTGTATTATAATTTTTTCAGCTATACTTTGAAACATTTCATTTACTGTTTCCCCAGTTTTTGCAGAAGTTTCAAGTAAATCATTAATACCCCTCTTTTTTAGTTTGGCAAGCGCTTGTTCATATATAACATTTCTGGATTCTTCTAAATCATTTTTATTTCCAATTATCATAAAAGGAATTTTTCCAGCATGTTTCTCTATTTGATTTATCCAGAAGTCTAGTTGATCAAATGTTCTTTGCCGAGTCGTATCATAAATAATTAAAATTCCATCAGCACCTCGTAGATAAAGGTGTAACCTATCTTTCCAGACTTTATCCCCCCCAATATCCCAGATAATTAAATTAACTGGAATATTGCTTTTTCCAACTGCTACCTTTTTTGTTAAGAAGTCTACCCCTAACGTGGGGATGTAATTGTCTTGAAATTTATTTTCTATATAACGAATTATAAGTGATGTCTTGCCTACCGCAGGCTCGCCTACGATACATATTTTAAAAGATAATTTCAATGACATTTTTGTATATCTCTAACTCTCTCGACTGAATAAAAGTTTGATTTTCTAATTTAAAAATATATGGAAATTGGTAAATTAATAAACTTTTTTTATTAAATCTTAATAATCCATTATTTACAAAATTTAATGATAAAGGGAATCCCAAGAGTGATGTAAAAGTCGGAATATAATTAAATTTTTAGAATATTTTTAGCATTATCTGCAAATAACATATTTTTTTCTTCATTTGTAAAATTCAAAGATGCTACTTTTTGTGCATCTTTAGTAGGATTGCACCATGGGTAGTCGGAACTCCACATGACACGTTCTACTCCAATATCACGAATTAATTCAATAGCTTGATCATCTTTTAAAATACCCCACATTTTTCCACTCGAAATTGCTCGTGAGCAATCGAAATATAAATTATTATCAAATTTTTTTGCTAATGCTCGAGATTCTTCATAAAAACCAATACCAAGGTGTGCCAAAACTAGAGTTAAATCGTCAAAAGTTTCTAAAACTTCAGTAAAATGTTTTGGTTGAGTGTATTGGATATTATCAGGAGTAAAGAATGCCCCAGAATGGGTGATTATTGGTAGTTTTAATTCAATTGCCTTTTCATAAACTGGCCACATTCTTTTATCATAAGGAAAAAAACGTCCATTTCCTGGATGCAGTTTTATTCCTTTGACATTTCTATTTTTAACTTTATCTAACAATTCAGTTATCATTGCAGAACCGCATAAAGGATCCAAGCTAACATAAGCGATAAGTTGTTCATGCTTATCTGCCATATCACAAGTCCAATCATTTCTTCTAATATTTCTTCCTGTCATTTTTTCAATTATTTTCTTTTCCTCTTCTTTATTTTCTGCTGGTGTCAAATTCTTAGGTAATTTTTTTAAGGCTGCGTCAGCCATCTCTCTAACAGGTGTCATATTCACTTGTATCGCTTTGGATATAATATTTCCCATATTTTGAAGTAATTCCTCTATTGTTCCTGTCATTCCTGATACTCCTGTCCCTTGCATAGCTTGTAATCCAATTTTAGAATTTGGATACGTATGAACATGCATATCAATAATTTCAAATTCTTCAAGCATAAAATCACTAAATAAATTTGATTAAAATCTTATTAAATTGTAAAAAAAAAGTTATTAAATTTATTTTATCAACACTCTATGATATCACTTTAACATCTCAATAAAGGCTTCAACTCTAGTCCTTATTTGAGCTGAAGCGTAATTTCGAGGATCGACAACATCACCATCAATTTCAAGTATTGGTATTCCAGTTTCTTCATTAAGTGTGTCTTTAGTTAAAGTGGCTATACTGCAAAAGTTCTTACATCCCCAATGTAAGAAATCAATTGCTGCATCAACATCAAGCAATTTTATGATTTCTAGATCCTTATCAATCCTCTTTTGTGCATCTCCGTTGCTGAAAATTGATGTATATTTATTTGCTAGAGCATCAATTATATTTTTACCTTCTGCCACATCCCACCATAAGAGAGCGGGCTCTGGAAAAACCACGATACCCCCAATAGACTCAATATGTTTAATTAATTTTAGATCATGCATTGGTGGAAAATGAAGCCACAGGATTCGGATCGCATCCTCATTAACCACTCCGATACCATCTTTAATCCTTTGTTCTATTTCACTGCATAATGACTTATAAAAATATTCAGTTCTGCCCATATCTCCGTAAAAATTTGTAATTGGTGCATAATGTGCAATACTTTCTATTCCACCAATTGGAACTGGTCTAGCTCTTCGTAACTCATATGAACGCCGAAAACACTTTGATGCTTCATTTGATACTTCAACAATAGCTTCTAGTTTTTCATAATCAAGTTTATTTCCAGTAAACTCTTCTAAAAATTCAATAAGTCTTAATAATTCTTCTTTGTAATAATTTATTGCTTCTGGATCATTATTTCTATAAGGAGTTGACATATGATGAACTGGAATTCCTGCAAGGTAACTCGTCACTTCAAAAGATTTACCTTGAGCATCACATCCAGTGCCAGTTGTTGAAACTAGCATGTCTGCTTGTGGGGAACTATTAAGAAGACTAGAACCAATTAAATGACTGTCAAAAGAACATGAATCTCTTGATATTCCATAACTCTCTGCCATCTCAAAATCCTTTATAGCAAAACCTAATGTGGAACTTAATGATGCCATTAGTTCGGGTCCAAATGGGATAATGTCAAAAGCATAAAATATCTCAGTTGGGGCAGGCAAGTTAACCCAAGCTAATAAATTTCCATTTTTTTTTGCATTAAAAGACGAGTAAAAATGATCGATAAAAAAATTTATTACTTCGGTATTACATTTAAGCTTCTCATCTAAACCAACAAGATTTAAAAGATAACTTGCCATTAATGGTTTCATTTTTTGGTCATCTGCTAATTGAATAGCTTTTCTCATTCCTAATTTTGAAATATTAAACATTTAATTACCCCTATATCATTTCTAAAAATGCTTCAATTCTTGTTCTTAGCTGCCCAATATCCAATTCTGAATAATCAGTATCTAAACGTAAGAGTGGAATATCCCTCTCTTCAATCTCTTTTTTAAATATTGGATAATCATATTGAAAAGTTTCACAGAATTTAAGATTATGATATACGACACCATCAATTCTATATTCCCTAGTTAATTTTAGGACATGGTCTAATCTTTTCTTTACTGATTTCATCCTCGGACATGGGATTTGTAGAAAATAACGTTCAGAAATTGCTTCCATAGGACTTTTAGAATTATCCACTAAATCCCAGAAATATCTAGAACCAGTACATAGATCGTCTGCAACAATTAATCCACCAAGTTCTTCGATGAGATTTAATACTTTATAATCCCCATCCGCAATAATACTTCCTGTGAATAGAATTCTAGGACCTTTTTTTAAACCTTTTGAATTTTTTTCTAATTCATCTTTTAATTTATCAAGAAATTCATTACTAGATTCTCTTTCTAATGTCATTACGGCTTGAACTATTTTAATCGAGTCTGTACCTGATATTGGTGGCTTATTTGACTTTCTTAACTCATAAATTTGTTTTAATAACGAACGAGTTTTATTATAAATATTAATTGAGTTTATTAATTTATCATCAGTTATTTTATTTCCCGAAAATTGTTCTAATGCTTTTTTAAATCGAATTACCTCTTTGTTAAAATAATTTAATGCTCCACCTTCGAATACCCTTGGAAGATCTAATTGAAAGAAAAATGATTTTTTAACATACTTTTCCCATACATATGGTAGACGGTGTATAGCATCACAAGTATGAGTAGATGCAATACCATCAAGAAAATCATATTGTCCATTTAGAGCATATCCTAAGCATGACCTTGCAAATGGGCATAAATTTCTTTGAAGATATGTATCGGCAAAAGATGTAGGTTTTTCTTCGCCACCTTTAAATACACGATAAGGAATAATACCAGCAGCGTGTATTAATTCTTCTGGAGTGTAAATACATAGCCAACCTAGAACCTTTTTTCCTAAAGTTTTTTCTTTTATAATTTCATTAATTCTAGATGATTTTTTATCAAGAATTTTATTGATATAACTAATCAACAAACTCATTTTCAAAATCCCTTAGGTTCGCTAAAAAAATTAATTAATTCTTTATTAAAATTAATCAAAATAAAGAATTATGACGTAGTACATACATAATAAGTCATACGCAAATATTGCTTAATTATGACATATTATATAACCAAAAAAAATTAAAAAAAGAAAAAATTTAATTAAAAATGAGAATGAATTTACTCGATGTTCAATTTCTTTTTTCCTTATGTATTATGAAACTTTTTCTCGTGCCTCTAATATTTGTTCAACTACTTTATCTATTGATTTTTTATTTGTAAATGGACTCATTATGAAACTTTTAATTGCACTTATCATCTTTTTTGGTTGATATGTTGTAGATCTATAGGCTTCTGTGATAGATAATGCAACCCCTTCACCTTTATAAGCCTTTTCAACGGTATAATCAAATATTTTTCGATTATACTTGTTATATTTTTCAACATCTTTTGCATAGCTAGGGTCTTTAAATTCTTTTTGCGTTTGTTCTCGTGATTTTATCCCATTTGGATAAACACGGAATAATGTCACAGATCCATAATTGTAATCGTTGAGTACATCGATGAATTCATAACTTTCTAATTTATCTCTTAATAATTCTGCCATTTCAACAACATGACCGATTATAACGCGATAGCCTTCTTTTCCCAATAATTTTAAATTAGCCATGCCATTAATTGGACCACTAGCATCTCTAGAACATTCTAATGTAAATATTCCTGGATGATATTGTCCAGTTTGATATAGATAAGGCATTACACCAGTATCACGTGATATAAGATTTAAATCTTCCCTATTTTTAATTAAGATTAGACTAGAGATATATGGTGCATATCCAGTTTTGTGAAAATCAATTCCAACACTATCCGCAAGTTTTAGGTTCTCTATTAATTGTGAAGTAGCAACTAAACTCGCTAAAGTTCTTTCCTTAAAACCAAGAGGATTTGATTCGAAATCATAATCGTTGAATACTGCCCAGATCCAGCCTATCACAGCATCGGCATGAATGTGTGGTTTATAAGATAGATTATAATCTTTAACCATTTTATCTCGAATTTCTACAATCCCCTCTATATTATCAATTCCAAAGGCATCTGTAGTTCCTTCAGTAGCAGTTATACAAGCAATTCTTTGATCTGATTCTATTGCTTCTCTTAACTTTTCATCTAATTTAGCTAGCAACATATCATTATTTTGAGAGGTTGGAATTATTACTACATTGTCAGTTCCTATGCCTAACCACTGGGAACAACTATATTTTGTATAATGAGCACAATCTGAAGCAAAAATTTTTACTTGTTCTTTTGTATTTTGAAGCCCTTTGTTAAAAGTTCCTGGTGCGCATTTTTCAAGCCCGATTTTAATCCCATAGAGATTTGTTCCAGTCCCACCAAAAGTAAAAACCCCACTGCTTTTATTAGAATCATATCCTATTAGATTACATAACATAGATACTGCTTCAATTTCGGCAAGGGCCAATCTGTGAGAGTATTCATCAGATACAATATTTGCATTTGTAATACAACCAGCAATTTTTGCGATAATTCCAGAAATCGGTGGAGGACCTATTACATTCATCATTGCGTTTTGGTGGCTCCAATTATACATTCCTTTGCAATAATCAATAATTTGATGAATAATAGTTTCAAGATTTGAAATTTTTTCAGGCATCTTTAATTTAAGAGCTTTTTTATATAATTCATCGATATTATCTCTAACTCCTCCAAATATTGGGACTTCACTTTTTAAATCATCGAAATAATCGAGAAAATGGGAAATTGTAAATATAAAATAGCCGTCCATTATCCTATTACTTGTAGGTGCTTGAAAAAATGTTAAAATTTTATTTAATTTTTCCTCATAAGGTGAGTTTGCCATTTTAATCAACTTCTAATAGATTTAAGCTCTATTTTTGGTAATTTAAATTAAAAATATTACGATATCCATTAATTTGATTATTACATTTAAAAAAATTTTGAATTTTACATGAAATTTGGAATTTTCATACAATTAATGCAAATTTGATGTAATTAAAAAATTAGAGCAATAATTATCATAAAAGCAATAGAAACTTTTTTTAGATTATTTTCATTTTGTTGCATAAAATAATAAAATACTAAAATTGGTGATTTAAATGGGTGATACAAATCCTAGAGATGTTGTCGTCATAGATACAGTTCGTACTCCTATGGGTAAAGCTGGAGGAAGTCTTTCTGATATGGTAACTTCCCAAATGCCTGTAAAGTTGACAGAGGCATTGTTTGAACGGAACCCAGTATTATATGAACATGCAAGCGAATTTGAGGATGTCATAATCGGTTGTTGTTCTCCTATAGGTGGCGCAGCCTTGGATCTTGGACGAGTTGTATCCTTAGGAGCACAAAAAGTAATAGATGGTAAAAAAGTTCCGATTTTTCCAGTAACAGTACCAGGTGTTCATTTGAATAGGCACTGTGCAAGTGGTCAAACTGCTATGCAAGTTGCATCTGCTTTTATTTGGTCTAATATGGGCGATCTCTTTATTGCTGGTGGTGTAGAACAGCAGAGTAAATATCCAATCGGTATAGATGCAAATGAATATAAGTCAGTGGAAGTTCCTAAATATAAAGAATCAAGTGAACATCCAGGACTATATGAAAAAAAGAAAAAAACAACTAAACTATTCAAAAGATTAATGGCTATGCCTTACAAAGGTGTCATGGAGAATTATCCAACATTTGCATCACAACTAATATCCGCAGATAGAATTGCACAGACTTGGGGATTAACAAGGAAACAGCTTGATGAAATAGGTTGGTTAAGTCAGAAAAAGGCTACTCTTGCAATGAGAGCAGGAAAATTTAAAGATGAAATCATTCCTCTTCATGTAGATAAGGTAACTTATAGAAAGACTGGAGAGACAAAAAAGGATTTTATTTATGATTATGATGAAGTCATTAGAACAAATGTTGCCGATTGGCCTGTAGAAACTGCAATTGACAAAATGGGAGAATTAAAAACAGTTCCTGGTTGTAAATTCATGACTGCTGGGAATTCTTGTCCAACAAATGATGGCTCAAGTCTATTTCTTCTTGCAAGTAGAGAAAAAGCAGAAGAGTTAGGTTTAAAACCAAGGGCAAAAATCTTATCTTACGGTGTAGTTGGTTCTGATGTTTACCATATGTTGACTGGTCCTGCATATGCTATGGATAAAGCGATGAAACGAGCAAATTTGACCTTAAAAGACATGGAAATCATGGAAGTAAACGAAGCATTTTCATCTGTTACTATTGCATGCGGAATGATATTAAGTGACGAATTAGGATATTCCAAATCTCAGAGCGATTTCTCTGCTGCGGGTGATTTTGCTATTGGTGGAAGAGTTAATCGTAATGGTGGTGCCATAGCTTTAGGCCATCCTACTGGGGCTTCTGGCGCGAGATTGCCTTGCACTATGCTTTACGAAATGGAAAAAGAAAAATATACTCATGGAATTGCTTCTCTTTGCGTTGGATTCGGAATGGGAACTGCTGTTGTACTGGAACGAGAAGAATAAAAGATTTCTAATATATTTTCCCTTATTTTTTACTATTTTTTTTATAATTTCAAAAAATAACATATTATATTTTTATTGAAATTGTTCTTACATTCAAATATGACTGATATGATTTCTTGTGAATGCTTAAAGTGTCATTATAACTTCGAATTAAAAAGAGAAACTGTGAACAAATTAATTAATGGAGAATTATCGATCAATTGTCCCGATTGTGGTGTTGATTTGAAGTTTACAGAAATTATTGAAGATAACTTCGCTATGGGTTCTCCGATTTGAAATCATGTTGAAACCCCTTATTTAATTCTAATTTTTCTTTAAATCCAATTGATTTTCCATTTAGTATTACTTCACATTTATCTTCGGGTGAATTTCGACCTTTAAATAGAATATATTTTTTTCCAGGGATAATATCAATAAATATTTTAACAGATTGAGGTTCAAACTTAAAGGATTTTATTATAATTCCATCAATTCCCCAAACCAATTTTTCTTTAAAATCTATAAATATATCTCCAAAATGCTTTTTTACATAGGCAGTAGCAGATGCAGAAGTTCCAACGCCCCAATCGAACATAATATAGCCAGGTACACGTAAATCATTCCCTGAATGACCATAATTTTCTGTAACACACCCTCTATCAACCCCATCAAGAGTTTCAATACCTTCTAGATTACCAGGACATTGTTCTTTATATTCTTTCAGTAATTGCATCGCCCAGCACGCTCTTAAGGTAGCAATTCCTCTCTCCATATACTCTTTTTTCCCTGTTATTAAGTAATATTCCATATAAACTCTAACAAATAGTCCTTGACGGGCATCACTTAATTCAGCATCAGTATTTTGGCAACCAAATCCTCCAAATGTATTGTAATTAATATACGGTATGTTCCAGACTTGTTGAAATAGAGATAATATGGCAAGAATACGTTCTCCAGATTCTAAATATTTGCTATTTTGAGTCGCTTGATATAATTCTTTGAATCCTTCAGCACCCCAATAAATACATAGATTATTCATTGCATGACTTTTAGTATAAATATCATAATAATTCATTGGGAGCTTAGTGCATGAAAAAAATGGTTCATAATCATGCCATTTATCTATAGGGATGATTTCATTTTGAAGATATTGCGCAATTTTTTCTGCAATTGGAATTATTCTTTCATTTTTTGAGATTTTATGAAGTTCCATTAAAAACATTAGTGGAGCACCAGAACTAGCCGAATTTATTAATATATCATTGATAATCGGCTTATTATCTTCATCGAAACTCAGATAAGTAGGGATTGCTCCATTATCTAACTGGATTTTTTCTAAAAGATTCAATAATTCATTACTTTTTGTCAAGATATCTTCATTTTTATCATAATCTTGATAATATTTGAGTGCCCAATACATCGCAAGGCAAGAATCTACAACATGAAATAAATCCGTAAATACAAAAGCTTTTACACCATTAACAAATGAAACTTCTGTTGAATCAGGAGCTGCTGGTAAAACAACACTAGGGAATAAGCCACTAGATCTGGGAAGGTTTAAAAGTGTATTTAATACTCTATTGCCTTTATCAACCAATTTTGAATCATTCCACAGTTTTCCAAAATATTTTAGGGCGTATCCCGTCCTAATATTAAGAAACCACGCATTATTCCAAAGTTCGGCTGGTCTTTCAATAAGGGCATTATGTCGAGTGAGTCTATCAAACTGTTTGATCCAAAATGGACTATTTGAAAGAGCGAGTACTACTTTACTAAATGAAGATTCTTGGTCAAATAGCTCATCCTTTACCCTTTTACGATAGTGTCTTTCAAATCTCCTAGTTTTTATGAACTTTACTCGTTGCTTTTTCCCCATCCATGATCTATGCCAACTTCCTCCACAATCAACATTATTTAATTTAAAATTTCCCCAAAAATTATGCCTCTCAATTGCTTTAAAGCCTTCATCAGCATTAATATCATAAGGCAAAATTTGGGGAGTTAAATCTTGGTATAAAAGATTTTTTCCATATTTATTCCAAAGAAATTCATTAATATATTGTAGAATTTCTGGAACCGATGCACTATTAAAGACTTTTATATAGTACCCAAATGATAAATTGGTGTTTGGCTTTATTTTCATTCTTCTTTTACGCTCAAACATGATATGATAAACAGGTTTATATCTTCCAAACCCATAATAGATCCTAGGTTTGTTACCGTTTTTCTCATATTTTAAATTTAAATTCATAATAGTTTGAAAAGGCCTATTTTTTCCTAAAATCTCTAAATCTGGTATTAATGCAAATGCTAATTTACCTTTTTTATATATAATGGCAGGGGAGCGAAATACATGATCTGGAATAACATAATTTTTATTGGGACGTAGATGTGGAACCCATTTAAAATCAGGATTGTCGCCTAACAAAATTGAATAATTCGCAATGAGACTTGATAATTTTAACTTTTTTTTATTTTTTATTGTATATTTAAAATGTATAATATCGTTTAATGTTATATCTAAATTGATAAACATTTCTGAGTCATTTAATTCATAAATTAATTTATTTTCACTCCTATCCTTAAATGACAGGACTTTTGAATGCCAATTTTTACCTTCACAAAATAACAGGGTTGAGAAGTCAGAAAAACTACTGAGAATCGGAATCCAATCTCTTTTTTCTCTTATCTCTATTCCCTCTGCAGTTTTTGTGTCATCCTGTCCAATTATTATCCTTACTAATTCATTATTTAGATTATTTTCTTGAATTTTTAACACCTATTGATTTATATAAATTTTAATTCAATTGTATATAGATTCTATAGTTTCACCTTTAACATAAAATTAAATAATAATATTTTTATTAAATTATTAAGTCAAGTTCTTGGTAAGGGGTTGAAATTCAATATTGAATCGGAAAAAACATAAGGGAAAAAAAATAATTAAATTTTTTAGCTTAAAAATAATAATTTTAGTTTCATTTCTTATTGCTAATTTCCCAATCTTTTTGAAATCTTCATTTTCTTATAATCAAATAATTAAATTCGATAAAAAATCAGGTGCTTTACTCTTTAAAAGTTCAAATCATTGGCCATTATACAGCTATCCAGCAGATGGTTGGATTTTAGAAGCGGCTATGTCAGATGATGGTCAATACTTTGTTGTAGGAGCAAGTGAAAAAGTATTTTTTTATAATAGAAATATTTCGAGAGCTTTATGGGTTTATAACACAGGAGGATGGGTGAGATCTGTAGATATTACAAGAGATGGACAATATATTGTTGCAGGGTGCTGGAATAGCAAGATAATCTTATTTAATCGAAGTGGTTCGATAATATGGGAATATAACACATCCGCAACTGTTGAAGGGGTAAGATTTTCAAAAGACTCTTATTATATTGTGGCAGGAAGTAGAGATAATAATGTTTATTTCTTTAATAGAACCACCAATTCTACACCAAATTGGATTTTTAATGTGGGTACACAAGTACAATCGGTGGCAATTTCAGAATATGGTAATTATATTGCAGTTGGATCTTATCAGCCAGAATGGAGGGTTCATCTATTAGATAGCTTCAGTCCCATTGAATTATGGAATTTTACTACTGGAGGAGCTATGTGTTCAATTGAAATGTCCGATGACGGTCAATTTATAGCTTCGGGCTCCTGGAATGAAGTTAGTTCGGTAAATAATAAATTTTATTTATTTAATAAGTCTCAATCATATCCAGTTTGGACTCATACCACAGGAAAATGGGCTTATGAAGTTGCGATGGATGCTGATGGGCTTTATTTCGCGGCAGGTGGTGGCGATTGCTATTTATATTTATTTAATAGAACTAGTAATGTTTCTCAGTGGAGCTTTAACACAAAAAGTTTTGTTACAGCCGTAGCAATATCTGAAAATAGTTCATATGTAATTGGAGGAAATTCTAATGGTGTTATTTACTGTTTCAATAGATCTAGTTCCAAACTATTATGGACTTGTCAAGCAAATGATTATATAGATGCATTGGCTATTTCATCCGACAATCAATACATATTAGCTGCAAGCTCCGATATTGGGGACGGTAGAGTTGAAATTTATCATATAAATAAAATAGGTCCTGAACCTTTAGAAATCATATTTATGAAGTTAAGTTTATTATATGCATTATCCCAGAATTCTGGAACCCCAAACCCTATTTTGATTCTCGTAATAATTTCTATTATTATTGGACTAATTTTAATTACATTCGTGTATTTATCGAGAAAAAGTAGATCAAGAGAACAATTCGATGAAACTGATTACTTTGAGCATAGACCTACAGAAATATATTCCGAGACAACCTCACGTTTAATTAATTCTCATAAAATAATATGCCCGAATTGCGAAGTGGAAAATTTTGAGACAGTAAGAAAATGCACTAATTGTGGTACCAAATTCATTCAATGTAATATATGCAAAAGATCTATAGGTAAAGAAGAGATTGTATATTGTTCTTTTTGCAATACTCCATATCATAAATCTGAATTCCTCGAGTGGTTGAAAGTAAATGCTAGTTGTAAGGTCTGTAAAAGAGAAATGGATATGTGGGAATTTCAGAGATATTTAGAAGAATTGGAAAACGGACAGATAGATATTTCAAAAAAATGCAATAATTGCCATAAATCTATACCAAAAGATGCGAATTTTTGTATTTATTGTGGTGTTAAAACTAATTAATCAATTCAATTATATGATTTATATGCCAGTTTATACAGATTTAGCACGATTTCAAACGATGATAAGCTTATTTATTTTTTTCATAATAGTTGGGATAATCAGATATTTAATTAGAAGGAATTCAGGGAAGATAATATTTGATATAATTTTATTATTTTTTATTTTAGGTTGGAATGGGATTGTATGGGAGGTATTTTATCAAGGGAAAACTTATGTCTTTTTTGCAATGGGGTATTCAATTTTAACTTTGAGCATTCTACTCTATTTAATAATTTTTAGAAAACGTGTCTATCCTGAAAAACCTGAACCAGTTATTACACAAGAATATTCAGATACTTCAACAACAGTTATTGGATTAGATAATGAAATAGAGCAACCATTATCTTTGGAGGTAAGTGATGACCAATTAGATGATGATTTAATAGATTATTTCAATCCAATTGTTTGCCCAACATGTGGTAAAGAAAATGTAGGTGGTACAAAAGTTTGTGGCTCTTGTGACACTGAATTTCCTATATGTATTATTTGTAATAAACCGATAAATAAAGATGATATTGTTTTTTGCCCATTTTGTAAGCAAACTTATCATAAATTAGAATTTTTTGAGTGGTTAAAGACAGAAGAAGCATGTAAAAAATGTTTAAGAGCATTAGAATTATCAGAAATTTTGGAAATTTTTAAGCAAGAAAGTGAACCTATTGAAACTTCATTTTTATGCCCTATCTGTAAAAAATTAATCCCGAATGATTCCCATTTCTGTATTTATTGTGGCAGTCGAATTCATGACTATTCAGATTGAGGAAATGGATATTTACATTAAATTTTTTAATTATTGTTGAATATCAAGCATTAGTCGTTTGAATTGCTCAGGTGGACATCCCTCTTCTTTCAAAGCTTTGGTCAATTTAGCAATCATTTTCTTTTCTATTTCTAATGTTTCTGGTTGCCCTGCAAGATTATTTTGAAAATTCGGATCTTTTTTCCTATCAAATAAATAGTTTTGCTTATTTTTTTTAGACTGTCCTCCACCCATAACCATAAAAATTGGTGCAGGAATTTTCCATTGAGGTATTTTTACTCCAGGAATATAATATCCAGATTCGATATCTTTCGCGAAACTTTGAACTAACTCTTCAGCTTTTTCAAAACTAAGTTTTAGACCAAAAATTTCAGAATATCTACAAATAGTTCCAGGAGATAACATAAGGGGAAAAACAGATGAATATTGATATATTTTCTTATTAGCATTAAAACCTCTTATATATGTATGATCCAACGTTGTTAAGCATGCACCGCTTCCAAAAATTCCATATAACATATAATCTCTTATGGTTTTGACCTCGTCTTTGAGTACTGGTATAAGTGATTTTCCATCTATAAACATATTTTCATCTAATTTTTTACCTAATACATCTAATATAGTAGCTCGAATATCAACTATAGTTGAAAATGTTGTATCTATTCGTCTATTGCCCTTGATTTCAGGATGATAAATAATTAGAGGAATATTTGCAACATCTTCGAAGATTGGATGACCTTTACCGTATTGTTTGATTTTTTTATGTGGTTCAGCGAGTGCATGCCCATGATCTGTGGTCACAATAACACATGTATTTTTCCATAAATTGTATTGATCCATTTTCTCCCATATTTTGCCCAGCCATGCATCTACCATAGATATTTTTCCACTATATTGGTTTCTAACAAATTGTAATTCTTCTTCTGAGGCTTCTTCAAAAAATTTCTTTAACATTCTAGCATTTTGGTAAGGAGGCCAGCAGGTAAAATTTTCATTATATGGTCCGTACATGGAACGATATGGTTCTGGGATATACCAAGGTTCATGTGGATCAAAACTTTCAATATGTAAAAAGAATTTTTCATGGGAATGATTCCTATCTAACCAATTACAAGCTGCTTGGATAACTTTTGGGGCATGAAAATCTTTTTCATCTTCAAAATGTTTTACATTTCTATAATAATGGGCATTTAATTTCGCAGGAGGTCTCCATTTGAGGTATGCTTTTACCCAATTAGGAAAGTTTTCTGGATCCTCAAGAGGTTCGCTAGAACTCACATCATACTCGTGTCCACGTATGAGATTTGTGAAAGAGTAATTCTCGTGGTATCCATGAACTCCCGTCCCCGGTTCCCAATAATGATAATGATCCGTAACTAATGCAGTTACAGCTCCTAATCTTTCTGCTTCGTTCGGTAACAAACGATCAAATGGTTCTACAGCCCCCCAAAACTTCCATAAAAACTCATTCTTTCTTCCTGAAAAGAGTTCCCTTCTAGCAGGCATACAAGGAGCAGACCCTATAAAGTGATGATCAAAAACCACCCCTTTTTTAGCGAGTTTTGTAAGATTAGGAGTTTTGACTATTTTATTATCATAAGATTCAATATAGGATTTATTTAAACTATCTAAAAGGATAAAAATAACATTCATTTTCTCATAAACTCCTAATTTTTTAAATTAAATCAACTTTAATAGATTTAATTAATACCTGATGTCCTTAAAAGAACCTGTTATTTATGCTGTATTAGGTTATATTTTAACTAATTTATAATTTAGATTTCCGATTTTATTTTTCACTGCAGCATTAAACTGGAATGAAGTATCAGAAAGAGGCATGAGTGTATGGAATTTTTCTATTCCTGGTCCTAAGGAGTCTACCCATTTTCCGTCTTTATCCATTTTTGGAACTCCTGGCGCTGCAGTTTCTGCATCAACACATGCTTTATCAACTGCAACCGGGTCTACCGATCCAAAGATTCCCAAATCAGGGACAATTGGTGGCCCTGGATTGGAAGCACAATCACAATTTAAGACAACATCTAGGGCAAAATTTATGTAACGTATATTCTCTGGTCCAAACCCTGTAATTACTCCTTTAGCATTATCAATAAACCGATCAACAAAATCTGGAACATTTCTCCAATTTGAATTTATTGCTCGTTTTACCTTACAATAATCATTACATGCCATACATCCGACACAAGAATCATCAATCATCAAAGTATCACTATTATATTTAATAGCACCAACTGGACAAACTTCTAAACAAATTTTATCACAGTCTGCATTCGCACATTTTTTCGGATTTATTTGAATACCATCGAAATGTGCGCGAAATTTATTCCGTTTAGTAACACATCCAATTCCTAACTGTTTAAGCGCACCACCAAATGCAGCCTGTCCGTGTCCTTTAAAATGGGCTATTACGATCATCTTATCGAAATCAAACAATCCTTTCCCAACAGAAACGTCTTTAAAATGGATACCATCAATTTTAATTATTTTTCCATCAATACCTTTTTCTCCATCTATAAATTTCAAAGGAGCACCAATTGTAGATTCTGAATAACCATGTAATTGTGCAATATTTTCATGTTCTGATTCAGTTTTTCTAACACCCATGCAAATTACATGCTCATCTGACATTTTAATATGCTGTACTTTCATACCTAGTCCCATTGTTTCAATTAAAGTCGGAATACCACCCAAAGATTTTACAAAATCAACCACTTCATGTACATAGTCATGACGTAAATAACGAGTGTTATATCCCTCTCCAACATGGACTTTTATAGCAACTTTATCTCCAGGATTAATATTATCTAAAATTTTTTCTAAAATCAGACGGGTCTTTATTAAATTGTTAGTAACCATATTTTTTTTTGTGTTTTTAAGAGCAACCACTTCATTTGGTAATGCCCAATATACAATAGATTCGTTTGACATAATAAATCACAAAAAATTATTTGATTTAGTTATTTCTTAAATTAATTATTTAATCCGCATCAATCCTTTTAATAAATTCTATTAAGATTTGATAACAATTCCAAAGATTATTAAATTCTATTTTTTCAATTGTATCATTTGTAGTATGATAATGGGTGGGAAATCCTTTTTTTGGCATACTTATAATTGAACAAGCTCTAATCTTATTTTGTGAATAAGCCATAGAATCCGTATATGCCTCAATTGATCCTTTTAGATAGGGTATTTTTAAGTCCTCAAATATTTTAGATAAGAAAGCTATTAATTCTTTAGAATGTTTAACAATAAACATTGACTCTGATGTAACTAATTTTAATATTTGTCCTTTCCCTCCAAGCATATCTAAATTAATAGCAAAGGCTTGATTCTTATTTAATTCATTACAATATTTTTTAGAAAATCGTTTACTTCCTCGATCACCCCACTCTTCGCAACCATGAGAAACAATCCAGATTTCTACATTTTTCAATTTATTATCTTGTAAAAATTTAGCTATTGATATTAGAACTGCAATTGCGCTTAAATTATCATCTACTCCCATAACTGGTGTATTAGAAACAACATTAAATGCAGTATAAATTAAAATAGGGCTGATTAAGGATAAAAAAATAAGAAGAATTAAATCAATTTCTTGTAAAAAAAGAAAATAATATGATAAAAAGTGTAAAACTATTTTTAAAATAAAAATCCCAACCATTAAATGATTTATAATAACTGAAAAAGCCATAAATATACCGAAAAGAATGGGAGATTTTTTGAGTATTTTAAATTCACAATTTGAATCATGATGTCCACCAAAAATTATAATTCTTTTTGCTTCATTTTCTGGTTTAAATTTCCCCAAAACATTGAAAGACTGATTTTTTTTAAAAAGAGGGTCGATTAATTCGATATTACGAAATAAATTACTTTGGATTATAATTACAGATATCAAAACTAGAATTAAAGAACTTATTAGAAGCAATTTATTTGGATTAAAGTAATATATCCAATAAAAGATTGTAGAAATGACCAAATTTAACATTGGAATTCGAAAAGTTGCTTTATAAGAACTTGGATGGCAATAAAATTCTTCTATTTTTGTATCATTAGTGTATTTTTTTAATTCATTCTCAACATAATTTGCGCATTCAGCTTCTTTTTTGGAACATGGAGATCTTGGTCCTATTTTTTCACATATATCTTGAATAATAAAATGCATGTATTTGATTATTTCATTTTTTTGTTCCATAAGAATTCCTTGAGAGAATTTAAGAATCTTATAATTAAATTTACTATTCAAGACTATTTACAATAATTTCTAATAGATCGAAAACTTCAATTGTTTTCTCAGAGTTCAATTCTTCTACTCCATCTTTTAAATTTCTCAAACAAAAAGGGCATGCCGTAACTAGCATTTCCGAACTTGTTTCAAGAGCTTCTTCAATTCTGGTTTTAGCAATATTAATTGCCAATTCAGGATTTCCAGATTTCAAACCTCCCCCAGCTCCGCAACACCAAGAATTTTCTTTTATTCGTTTCATTTCGATAAATTCAAGACCTGGAATATGATTTAAAATATAACGTGGAGCATCATAAATTTTTGCGTGTCGCCCTAGATGACATGGGTCGTGGTAGGTAACTTTTTTTGGAATTTCGTTGATAAGTTTCAATTGTCCATTTTCTAGTAGGTTTTGGATTAATTCTGTCACATGTAAAACTTTAAAGTTAAAATCTGGTAAAATTTCAGGATAATCTAGTTTAAGTGTTCTATAACAACCTGCACAGTGGGTGATAATATGTGTGGCCTTTGTCTTCTTAATAGCATCTAAATTATGTTTTGCTAAAGTTTTGGCTAAAGAAATATTTCCTGTTCTTAAAGCAACAGACCCACAACACCATTCATCAATTCCTAAAGCAGTATAATTGACATTTGCTACATCTAGAATTTTTATTAGGTTTTGTAAGATATCAGACATTCTATAAGGTTCTGTACAACCCGTAAATAGAACATATTCAGCTTCTTTTGGGAATTTTTTATCCTTAGGAATCCAATTTACTCTATCTTCATGATTTTCAAAATAAGGATTATAATTTTTTTGACAATAATCTAGAATTTCCGAATGTCTAGGAATTGTAAAACCAGCATCAACTAATTCTGCTCTTAATGCTTCCCAAATTTTTGGATGATCCATTATTTGTGAAATCGGATGTAAAAGAGATGGATGATAAGAATAATTACAAACAATTTTACAAGAACCACAAATCATACATTGGAAAATAATATCTGCCAATTCTTGACTTAATTCAATATCTCCTTTTAATAAGCCATTTGCAAGCATTATTTTACCACGAGCAAAAAATGGTTCCCATTTTACTGGAATAACTTCACGAACAGGACAAACCTGATAACGACCTACTAAGGGTCTTATAGCAGTCCTGCAATCTCCGCATCTATAACATGTTTCTATTAGATCTCTGACTTTTTCTAAATGTTTGTATTTTATTTCACTCATTTTTTATCTCCCATTTCAAGCATAAATTTACCAGGACTCAAAATATTATTTGGATCTAGAAGCTTTTTGATTCCTTTCATAAAATTGTAGTATTGATCCGTAAAAGCCCCAGTTTTTACTAATTCTCGCGAAGCAATATAACCAAGCATATAATGCATTGCACCAGCTTTTATTACAGTAGCCATTTGTTCCTTCCATAAATTAAGATTTAGTTCCCTCAATTCTGGGTCAGGAGATGTAACAAAACCTATTGCAAGCTCAACGTTGTTTTCACCAGATAAACCGACAGATCCACAACCTGTTCCAGCAGGAATTCCAGTCTTTTCTTGTATTTTTGCAAAATCATTAGCATTTTTAGCACCCCATTTATCAATTGCATTTATAATTTCAGGAAATCTTTTAATTGGGCAGTGAGCTTCGGTACTTAACGATTGAGACCCTTTAGGAATTCCAAATGTATTCTGATAAAAAGAATAATTACCATTTAATTCAAATGGATATTGAAATTTCGCAAAATTTCCATCTTCTATTTGGGGACCTAGAGGTTGCCCCTTATTTTTTATTACTATTTCATCTAAACTTTCAATATTTGCCTCTAATTCCCTTTCAGAAAAAGCTTCTGTCGTATAAAAAATAGCAGCTTTAGTCATTTTTTTCCATGGAAAGTAAGTTGGTGGATCCATAGCAGACATACCCATTACAAAGTAATCTGGAAAATAAAAACCATCATAAATTCCAAACCCTCCTTTATTTAACCACTCAAGAAAAATCTTAACACCATATTTCATATTACTTCTTTTTAAAACAAAAGTTTTAGCTTCATAAAACGGAGGTTTAGGGTAGATCCGAAGTGTGGCATTCGTTTTAATACCGTAAATTCCATTATCTCCTAGAAATATTCCCGAAAAATCTGGACCAAAACCATACCGGCTAAATGGTTCTTTAACATATTTACTACAAAGTGACCCTGTATTTATAATGTCTCCTTGGGGCAAAACAACTTCTAATCCCACTACATGTCTGCAAACAGAACCATATTTTGCTCCCCCACCACCACCAACTGAATTATGGCTCAAACCACCACCAATAACTGCTGACATTCCAGACCCTGGTCCCATAGCACCAGTGTAGAATCCTTTTTTAAGAAGTTCTGTATTTAATTCGGCCCAAGTGATACCACATTCAGCTGTAACAACTTGATCCTCTATATTTATTTCGATTATTTTATTCATACTGGTCATATCAATAACTATGCCCTTATAATGCGGCACAGCTCCACCAAAAAGTCCAGCCCCACCACCTCTTGGAACGACTGGAATTTCTTCTTTATTTGCAATATGAAGAATATCCGAAATTTCTTCGGAAGTTCTTGGTCGAATTACAAAATCAGGTAATTCTTGATATATACAATCGCCAGTTTTACTATAGCAATATCTAACGTATTCGTTATTAGTAACTGAGTCAATACCAACTATCTTTTGTAATTTCTCAAAAATTGAAGTCATTTTAAAGCCTCAATATTTAAAATTTATAAATAATTTAAAGATTAATTTCTTTTAACTCGTATTCTGGACCTCCCAAGCCATATTCGGTAGCGTATTTAATGTATGGGAGGTAATCAATATCTTTATTTTTATATTTGGGCTCAACATCTTTTAATAAACTAAATCCATAGATATCAAGAACTGAAGGACTATTACCTGCAAGTAAATATCCTAAATCAACTGCTTTTCCTCCATGTCGGAATTCATTAGCATGAATCATAGTCTGCACTGCATCCATAATAATTAAATGAAATCTGGTTTTATCTTTATTCATTAAAAGCCAGTTTGTTTCAGCCATAATCTTCCATGGATTTTTCACGATTTTCATATGCATTTTAATTCGTTCAAATTTACTTAGATACCCAACAATCATTTTAAGAGCTCCTGTCATACGAAAATGTGGATGAGATTTAAGAATTGGCAGTGAAATTATAGAATCAGCTTTAAAAGGAAGAACAGACATTTTAACTTTAAAACCTCGTGGAGATTTGAAAGTCTTCATGGGTTCATTAAATAAAATCTTAAATTGAATGCCATGTTTTTCACATAGACGTGTTATTGAAGTATCTTGAACCCTTTTTGACCTTACATCAATACCTTGCCCGTCCCCACAGATTATTTCATGTCCTTTATCTTGAAGATAGGTTATGACTGTTTCTAAAATATCGGGATGTGTTGTTGTTGGGTACTCTTCAAATGAAACTTGATTCGGTTTGATAAAAACGGTTCCTTCGATTTGATTCTTAAACAGGTCGAGAACTTTTACAGCAAATTCTTTTCTTTTCTCGCTTTTTGAAAAATAAATGATTTCTGTCATAAAAATCAGATTTCATAATTTAATTAAATAAACGAAATTGATTTATTAAAATTATTAATCTTCATCCGAGAAATCATCAAAAAATCGAACTCCGCATTTAGGACCAGCGACCATGAATTGTGAGGTAAATTTGGAATCTAAGCTCTTTGATATATTATTTAAAATTTTCATAATTAAGGTATACCAAGGAAATTTGACTTTATTGGATTTTAATTCAATCATCTCTAACGTCATTTGATATTTTAATGAAATTTATAGAGATTATACTAATTTCTATATATAATTAAATAATATTGATAAAAGAATTTTATTCAAAATTTTCCAACTTAAAATTATAATAGAAGTAATAATAAATGAAAAAGGAATTTAAACTCAAAGCTCCTGGTAGGGTTTGTCTTTTCGGTGAACATCAAGATTATTTAGGACTCCCCGTCATATCTGCCGCAATCTCTTTGTATATTAATATTAAAGCTAAAAGCAATGATAAAAAGAAATTCAATTTGAATTTTTTAGATCTAAATAAAAGAGAGAGTATAACTATAAATGGACAGGAACTTGAATACCAAAGTAGTCGAGATTATATAAAAAGCGCATATAATATCCTTTTGAGAAAAGGTTATACTTTCAATCAAGGTTATAATTGTAAAATTTCTGGTAAAATACCTATGAGTGCTGGAGCAGCGAGTTCTTCTGCTTTAACAGTTGCTTGGGTTGCTTTTTTATTAAATTCAATTAAAATTCAATTATCATTAACTGAAATTGCAAGTATTGCCCATGTTGCTGAAGTTGTGGAATTTCAAGAGTCTGGGGGAAACATGGATCATATCACATCAGCATTTGGAAATTTGTTATATATAGAAAATAGAGGACAAATCTTTATTGAACATCTAAATGCTAAAATTGAAAAGATTGTATTGGGAGACTCAATGGAGAAAAAAACTACTGTAGAAGATTTATTTAAAGTTAAAAAACAAGTATTAAAGGGAATAAACGATTTAAAAGAAAATTTTCCAAATTTCGATTTAAATTCAACGAAATTAGATGAAGTTGAAGAATATCTCGATAATTCAGAATCTTCAAAAAAGATTTATGCAAATATCGTTAATCGAGATTTAACCCAAGCAGCTAAAAAATTATTAAAAGATGAGCATTTTGATAAAAAGAAATTAGGAAAGTTATTGAATGAACATCACAATCAATTAAATGAAAATTTAAGAATCTCTTCTAAAAAAATTAATTCTATGATAGATGCTGCTTTAGATGCTGGAGCTTTAGGTTGTAAAATTAATGGAAGCGGGTTTGGGGGGACAATGTTTGCATACGCCCCTGGAAACGAAAAAAAAGTTGCAAAAGCAATAGAAAAATGTGGGGAAAAATCATATATCGTAAAAATTGTTGACGGAGTTAATTATAACATTTAATTTCAAATATAAATAATTAAATAAAAGAAGATTAAGCAATAATTAACAATAAAAGTGATCGAATTTGAATAAACTCAAAAAGCTATATGATGAGGATTTTTTACAAGATTTTTTATTCAAGCTTGTAGGTGAGTTAAAAACCAAAGTAATAGCTGAAGATTTGAGCGAAAATATTACTTCTTACCTCGATAAATTCATTACAGTTAAAAAAATTACTAAAGTTCAACTTGATGCAATAAATTCTGTCTGTGATTCTTTATTAAAGAATCAAAAAGATAATATTACTTGTCTGAACTTAAAGGCAATTCTCAATTATTACTTTGAGGATATAGTTAATGCTTTGAGAAGTATTAATAATTCATTAAAAATTAAAAAAGAACAATTTATTGCAAATTATATTATGAGCAATATATTGATTGAAAAAGAAAGCTATGGCCTAGCATTGAAATTTATTGACAAAGCTTTATCAATTAAACCTGAATGTCAAACTTGTTTTATCTTAAAGGGAATAATTTTACATCATCAAGATAAATTTAATGATGCAATCTCTAATTTTGATAAAGTATTAAATGATTTTGGTCCAAATATTAGTGCAATGGCTCACAAAAGTCTAGATTTGCGTATTTTGAATAAAATCGATGAAGCTTTAGATTTGAGCGACTCTGTTTTATCTATTGATGAAGATAATTTATTTGCTTTAATTAATAAAGGTCTAATTTTAGCTAAAAAACAAGAATATGGAGAAGCTATAACTGTATTTAATAAATATGCCGAAAAACGAAGAGATATACGTATACTTACTCATTTAAAAAATTGTTATCAAAAAATGAATGATCCTAAAAAAGCATTTGAATTTGAAAAGGAAATAACCCAAATAGTTGAAAAGAAACGAAAAAAAACTGAAAAAAGTAAGAAAGAATAAAGTATTTGATAGAGCCAAAACAGAAATTTTAGTCAGAAAATTAAGAAAAAACGATTTAATTCAGTATTTAGGTGTTAAACTCTTCGATAAGAATAAGAAGTGGAGGATTTTAATATGAATTTTATCGGAAACCTTTCTCGAATTAATGCTCGTAGAAATCCGGACAAAGAAGCGATTGTTGAGATTGAAACTAATCGACGTTTTACGTGGAAAGAATTCGAAGAGATAACTAACGGTTTTGCTAATTTCTTACTAGATTTTGGATTAAAAAAAGGAGATCGGGTGGCACTTTATCTCAATAATTGTGTCGAAATAATCCTCTCCTATTTTTCATTGCCTAAAATTGGCGTGATCGTGACACCCTTAAATTTTCTGGCTGCACTGGAGGAATTAAAATATTGTATTAATGATAGTAAACCAAGAATTCTAATATATTCACCAGATTATGCAAAAAATGTAGAATTCTTGAAAAGTGAATGCCCATCGATTGAACGGTATATACCAGTGAATGATTTTATTAAAATTGCAAAAAAATATCCTGGAACAAGACCAAAAACTAAACCAAAAATAAATATCAGGAAGAACGACGTGGCGATTTTTCTTTATACTGGTGGAACGACTGGAAAACCAAAGGCTGTTCAATTGACTCATAATTCAATCATTAATACAGTTGGATATTTTATCTCAACTTTATTTGATAATGTAACTCAACAATTTAAAGAACCAGAAATCGAGAATACAACAGATTCGAAGAAAATAATTAGTAAATTTGGAGATCTTGAGGCAGTAAAGCTATTATCTTCACTTCCAATATTCCATATCGCTGCAACCGGGTCAATATTACTTGCTATCATGTATAGCGCGACAATTGTCATTTTAAAAAAGTTTTCAGTCAAGAAATTCCTCTCTGCGATTGAAAGAGAGAAAGTTACAATAGCTACCGTAGTTCCAACGATATTACATCGGATTGTTAATCATCCGGATAAAGATAAATACGATATTTCATCATTAAGACAAATCGGTTATGGTGCAGCACCAATTTCACCAAAAACGCTTAGAAAATCGTTGGAATTCTTCAAGAACGTTGATTTTATTCAAATATTTGGACAAACAGAATCTACCGGAGTTATAACTGGATTGAGCCCCTTAGATCATAAATTAGCTTTAAAAAATCCAGAATTATTGAAATCTGCTGGAAGGATTATAAAAGGGATAGAAGTGAAAATCGTTGATGATAATAATAATGAGCTGCCTGAAGGTGAAATTGGAGAAATTTGCATTCGTGGAAATAATGTCATGAAAGGTTATTGGGAAAAGGATGGTTTAACCGAAAAGACAGTGGTCGATGGATGGTTATATTCTGGTGATTTGGGAAAATTTGTTGATGGTTATCTATATATTGTTGGTAGAAAAAAGGACATGGTAATAACTGGCGGTGAAAATGTTTATCCTAAGGAAGTTGAAAATGTGATAATCAGGTATCCAAAAGTAAATGAAGTTGCAGTTATTGGACTTCCGGATGAAGATTACGGCGAAATAGTCGTTGCTTGCATAGTTCCTAAAGAGGGACAAGATCTGACTGAACAAGAAATCATCGAATTTACTGGTCAACATCTAGCAGGGTTTAAAAAACCAAAAAGGGTATTTTTTACGAAAAATTTGCCCAAATCTGCTCAAGGAAAAATATTAAAACGGGTTCTTCGTGAAAAATATCAATAAAATTTATTCAATAATTGATAATAGATTTTATTCTTTAAATTTACTTATTTTTAGATTTTTTCTCCTTTAACATATCTTCCTCAAACATTTTATGGATATCTTCTAGAATTTCCTCCTCTTTCTCACCAATTGGCTTATTTGTCATTAAGATTTCAAGTTTTCCGACCCAACCACAGTTCTTACATTCATATTTTGCTACTTGGCTACAATGTCCAATCACATCAAGTTGGAAGGGAGTCCATGTAACATTAGGGCTTTTACATCTAGGACAAATTCTAATCTCAACATACTTTCCCTCTTCAGCCAGATCATTTAGAATTTTATCTAATTTTTTTATATTTAGTTCGGATGGGTCCATTTATTATCACAATTTTTTTAAAAATTTGAGTCTACTAATATTACATTTATTTTAAAATTCATAAATAGTTAATTGTATTCGATTTTACTTTGAGATCTAAATTTGTGATCTAAATGAATAAAGATATTTTATTATTACATCCGAAAGACAATGTCATTACAGTATTAAAAGAAATACCAGAAGGTTCTGAAGTCGAGTTTGAAAGAGAGGGTAGAAAATTTATTATAAAAGCAAATAAAAAAATACCTATTTATCATAAGATTGCTATTCAAGATTTAAACATCGGAGAATCCGTATATAAATATGGAGAAGTAATTGGGATTGTAAAAAAGGAAATTAAAAAAGGTGATCATGTACACCGGAGAAATTTAAAAAGTACTTTTGCATAATTTACGCGAGGCGGTTTTAATGGAATTTAAAGGATTTGAACGAGAAAATGGCTTGGTTGGAGTTAGAAATTATGTTATAGTTCTTCCAACAGTTGTATGTAGCAATCAAGTTGCGATTAATATAGAACGAAAAGTTGATGGTGTAATTGCACTTCCACATCAATTTGGTTGTGGACATATCGATAATGATTACCAACATTTCTTACGGAGCTTATCAGGATTAGGCAAAAATCCTAATGTTCATAGCGTTTTAATAGTCGGTCTTGGTTGCGAATCAATCTCAGCTGAAGCATTAACAAAAGAAATTGAAAATACCAATAAAAGAGTCGAATATTTGAATATCCAAGACCAAGGAACTATTAAAACTACCGAACAAGGTATCAAAATCGTTAAGGAGATGTTAATTGAGAGTCAAAAAGAAAAACGAAGATCGTTTGACTTATCTAATTTGATACTTGGAACTGAATGTGGTGGATCTGATCCTACGTCTGGTATTGCTGCAAACCCTGCTGTAGGAATTGTGGCTGATATGATAGTAGAAGCAGGTGGAACAGTAATTTTGCCAGAATTTATCGAATGGATAGGTACAGAACACATTTTAGCAAAACGTGCAATAAATGAAGAAGTTTCAAAGAAGATCATAGAACCAATTAAAATGTTCTTAAATACAGCGAAAGAAATGGGTGTTGATTTCAAAAAAATTTCTTTAATGGCTCCCGGTAATATTAAAGGAGGATTATCCACCATAGAAGAAAAATCGTTAGGAACAATCTGTAAAGGTGGCAAATCTCCAATTCAAGATGTTTTAAAATATGCCGAACCACCCCCTAGAAAAGGACTTTATCTAATGTTTGAACCGGGTCTAGATGTAGAAAGTATGACTGGTATGGCGGCTGCAGGCGCACAAATTATTGTGTTTACAACAGGTAGAGGTAGTCCTACAGGAAATCCGGTGTGTCCAGTTATTCGAGTTACCGGAAATCCTCAAACATATGAACGAATGAAAGATAATATTGATATAGATGCAAGTACAATTATCTCAAGAGGAGAAACCATAGAAACAGTTGGAAAAAAAATATTTAACGAAATAATAGAGGTTGCAAACGGTAAAATTACAATAGCTGAAAAATTAGGACACCATGAACTTGCATTCTTTCGACCACCATTAACAGGATTTATGTCTGGTGGTCAACAACAAATATCTCAATTCTTTTAAGATTGTTTTAATTGACCCAAACAACTTTTTTAGAATTAGCAAAAGTTTGTGAAAAGTTAACAAAAACAACTAAAACACTGGATAAAACCAATATTGTAAGTAATTTCTTGAATAAACTAGATAAAAATGAAATATCTCCAGCTATTTTTTTAATTATTGGACAAATTTTTTCAGAAACTGATCCTCGTACTCTCGATATTAATTGGAAAAGTTTGGAACCTGTATTAAAATCATTAAAACAAAAGACCTTATTTCAAGAAAAATTAACAATAACATCAGTCTATAAAATTTTTTCAAAAATTGCTCTAATTTCAGGTAAGGGGTCTCAACAAAAGAAAAAAGATATTTTGATTTCACTATTTAGTCAAGCTTCATCTTTAGAGAGAAAGTTCTTAATAAGAAATATATTCGGAGAAATGAGACACGGTGTTAAAGAAGGAGTAATGATTAAAGCTATTAGCGAAGCAAGTGGCATAGATTATTCAATAATAAAAAGAGCTTATATGATAAATGGTAATATTGGTGAAATTGGAAAAATTGCCATTGGAGATGGAGAAGAAAATATTAAAAAAATATCAATTAGACTATTTCAACCAATAAAACCAATGCTTGGAGAAATTACAGAAGATTTAAATGATGCATTTAATAAACACGGCAAAAAAATAGCTTTAGAATACAAATATGATGGTGTTAGAGTTCAAATCCATAAATCTGGAAATGTTGTTAAAATTTTTTCTAGGCAATTGAAAGATATTACATCAAATTTTCCTGAACTTGTTAAAAAACTGATGGATAATATTAAAGATGACAGCTTAATAATTGAGGGAGAACTAATTGCAATAGATTTTAATGGTCGACCACTTCCATTTCAAGACTTAATGCATCGTTTTAAAAGAATTTATGACATTGAAAAGGTAAAAGAGAGTATACCTGTAAAATTACTATTATTTGATGTAATACTTCATAAAGGAGAATCTCTTTTAAACATATCTTACCAAAAACGTTGGGAAAAATTGGTTAAAATTGCAGAAAATTTAGATTTAGCAAAGAGAATTATTACAGAAAATATTGCTGAAGCAAATAATTTTTATAAAAATGCAATCAGTGAAGGTCATGAAGGAGTAATGATAAAATCTCTTACAAGTTCTTATCATCCTGGGGAAAGAAAAAACGATTGGCTAAAATTAAAATCAGAGATTCGGTTAGATTTGGTTATCTTAGCTGCCGACTGGGGATCAGGAAGGAGACATAAATGGTTATCTAATTATCATCTAGCCGTTATTGACGAAAATGAAGAATTTCAAGTTATTGGAAAGACATTTAAGGGTTTTAAGGATGTAGAATTTGAAAATATTACCAAAGAATTATTGAAAATAAAAATCAATGAAAATAAATTCACAGTTTTTGTAGAACCTAAAATTGTTGTTGAAGTAGCATTTAACGAAATCCAAAAAAGTCCGCAATATAAATCGGGTTATGCTCTAAGGTTTGCTAGAATCAAAAGAATTCGGAATGATAAGAGTCCTTATGATGCTACTAATATTAATGAAATTAAATTCATTTATAAAAAACAATTTGAAAAAAAGGGAAAATTAGAAATTTAAAATATATCAAAAAATAAATCTAAAATAGTAATTTTATTGTCGTACATTAATAACTTTTATAAATTCTGCCGTTTCCTCTGCATTATCAGTTATATTTTCAAAAACATTTATCATTTCGTATATTGTGCATGCAACAAAGGGAGAAAATGTTTGTTCTAATGTTAATAATTTTTTCTTGATTTGCATATTGATCTGGTCAACTTCATGTTCTAATCTATTAATTCTTGCAATACTTTCAAATATTTTTGGTGAGGAGCCACCAAGCTGCTTACCGATGGTCTGATCTAATATCTTTACGCATTCTAGAGTTGTTTCGCTCATTTCTTTTAATTCTTTACAAATAGGAGTTATAACATCTGATGTTAAAATGCTGAGACGACGTGCAGAAGCATTAGTATTATTTGCTACACTATCTAATCTCTTAATTAGATGTGCAAGGTCTTCTCTAATACCAGGAGTTAATTCGCCTTTTGTCAAATCAAGCATAACTGTTCTTCGAATTTCATCAGCTTCGTTTTCTAAATCATTAATTTTTTTAACTAATTTCGGAACTTCTTCAGTTTCACCCTTACAAATTAGCTTTACGACATTATTTAATTCAAAAGCACAATCGTAGACTTTTTTTGAGTGTAATTGTGTTCCTTTAATTATTTTGGCTTCTCTTCTAGTTCGAAACCAGTCAAGTAATGTTCCCATTTAATCACTTTTAGAATTTATAAAAGAAATGTTAAATAATTTATGATTTTAATTTCTATCAAATGTTTTAATTTACTACCTTAAGTACCATAAAAATTTTTTTATTTAATTAAAGCTTCATTTTGAAATACAATAATAAACCATGGAATAATTCTGTTATTTTAATAGAAAATATATAATTTTAATTATTAAAATTTACCAAGATGAATTTAATGAAATTTTTTTGATTTAACTATTAATAAAATCAAGTGGAGAGAAATGAGTCAATCATTTTATCCATAGGAGAAATTATATTGAAGAAAAAGTCAGTTTTATTATTCTCTTTGATTTTAATATTTGGTTTACTTATTTCTCTACAAAATATTCATTCATCAATAAATGAACAAATCATTTTGAAAATTAATCATAATATTTCTATTCAATTATTTACAAAAGCATGGGAAAAAAATGGTAATCCTGTTTGTATTGACCCATTTAAACAAAGTTCAGTTCATATGATTACTATTGAAAATGGTTCTGCTTTTCTAATATGGAAAGATATGAGAAATGATGAGGGCGATATATATGGTCAAATTATCGATTCAAATGGATCTGCACAATGGCAAACAAATGGTAGAATTCTTGTTAATGAAACAGGGGTACAAAATTCACAAGGCTTAATATATTCGGGTCTAAATTGCGCAATTTTCGTTTGGGAAGATAATAGATCTTCAAATCGCGATATTTACGCCCAAAAAATTAATTTAACTACAGGAAATCCAATTTGGAACACCAATGGAACCATAATTTGTAATGAAATCAACGATCAAATTGAACCTGATTTGGTAAGCGATGGTAATGGAGGTGCAATAATTACTTGGATTGATAATAGAGATAACAGTTCAACTTTGTTTGTTCAAAGAATTAATTCTACCGGCTCAATCAAATGGACTCCCAATGGAACTTTAATCTGTAATAAAACGAACACAAATATTAATTCCCCTCAGATATCAATCGATGGCTTAAATGGATCAATTATAGCTTGGTATGATAACAGAACGGGTAATAGTAGTATATATTGTCAAAAAATAAATTCATCTGGTTCCACTGAATGGACAGATAATGGAACTATAATCTTAAATTTAAATAATTTAACCATTTTTAATCTACAAATATGCACCGATGGCTTAAATGGTTCAATTGTGGCGTGGTGTGATAATCGAACTGGATTAGATAGAATCTATGCTCAACGTATAAATGGAAGTGGTATTTCTCGATGGATCGTAAATGGAACTCCAGTTTGTAATTTGACTAATGGAGAACAAAGAGAACTCGAAATACATGAAGATGGACAAGAAGGTGTAATTTTAGTCTGGAAAGATTTTAGAGCGGGTGCAGGAAATAGTGATCTGTATTCCCAAAAATTAAATTCTACAGGTGGTAAAGAGTGGGATACTAATGGAACTGCAATATGTAAAGCTCCAAATCATCAATATAGTGCTCAATTAATTAGTGATAATGAGGGGGGAGCAGTTATAACATGGTTGGATAATAGAAAAGCTAATTATAGAAGAATTTACGTACAGAGAGTTTATCAAAATAAAGACATAAATTGGACTGAAAATGGTGTTTTAATATGTGAACAACCTAAAACATCGTTAGCCTTTCCTATAATAACATTGGAAGAAAATGTTGGTGCTTATATCTCTTGGTTAGATGATCGTATAGATGTTAATTTCGATATTTATATTCAAAAAATATTTTTGAATGGAAGTTTGCTATATTCTGAAAAAGATCAAACTCAGACTTTACCTATTATACCTAAACTAATAGAACCATTTTATCAGCAAACGTGGTTTTATGTATTATTAATAATTCTATTGATAGATATATTATTAATTTATTATTATTTTCGAAGACAAGAAGAAGAGGAGAAAGTTTTTGAAAGAAAGGTATAAATCGCTAATATATTTGATCATTATAACTGCTATAGGCTTGGTTCTAGGGGTCTTATTTGGATTTATCACCGGTATTGCATCTTCTGCACTTGGAATTGTTGAATTTGAAGAAAGGGATAATAAAAATGAGGTTAAATTATGGAATTAATTAAGATAAAGAGAAAACCCAGACGATCCAATCTTCTTCTTATTTTTTTATTTATACTAAATTTTTCATGTGGTGCGTATATAGGAATTGAAATGGGGGGAAAACAAGAAACCACTTATCTTACAGTAAACTTATCAATGGTCTATTCATCCGAGAAAAAATCTTGGATTAATAGTATTATAGATGAATTTTTCTTTCATATGTTAACCAAATTTGGAATAATAGTAAAAATGGACTTTCAACCTATGGGTTCACGTTCTATGGTAATTTCAACAATTACTGGAGAGATAAAACCAACGATATTCAGCCCTGCATCTAGTATATGGCTAAATTATACTAATATCAAATTAGCAAGTATGGGAAAACGACCTCTAATTTTTCCTGATGCTGTTCAAACGACGATATATTCTCCCATTGTTATTGGAACTTGGAACTTATTTAATTTAAATCAAACTTGGAATATAACTGGGTTTAAATCTCTTCAAAAGATTCCAATCCTTAGATGGAGTCATACAGATCCACAACTTTCAAATAGTGGCACAATGTCAGTTTTAATGGAAGTTGCCGCTTTTTTAGGTAAAAATGTAACGGATGTTGAATTTGGGGATCTTTTTGATCCCGAAATGCGTGCAAATATGGCATGGGCTGAATCCAGAATTCCATATTATGGTGCTAGTACAGGATTTTTAGCGAAAAAAGCTCTAGATGGAACATTAGATGTATTTATGGTTTATGAAAATTTAATAATTGATATGAATAAAAAAGATTTAGCAATCGCACGAGGGGGTGCAATGGCAGTATATCCTGAAGAGGGTACATTATTAGCTGATCATCCTTTTTGTATATTAGCAGGTGATTGGGTAGATCCATTGGAAGCTTTTGTAGCCAAACAATTCTTGAATTTCATAAAAGAACCCGAAATTGTCGCCGAAGCTATTAAAAAAGGTTTTCGGCCAATAGATAACTCAATTCTTTATGAACAAAAATTCTCAGAAATCTTTAATAAAACATTCAATGAGGACCTGGCTGGTGTGAAAAAAGTAATTCCATGTAATATATTTGACCCGAATGTAAAATTTGAGATATTAGAAGAAATTCCTGAATTATGGACAGTAGTACGCGCTGGAGGATAAACTCATTTGTTAGATTCGAAAGAAACAACTCAAATAATTCAAAGCAGAGATTTGAATTGGACAAGTAGGCTAGATAGGGTACTTTCCACAAAAAAAATGGGCAAATTTGTAGATGGTATTTTTCTAACGGTCTTCTTTGGTTTTTTTATAATTCCTATTTTATTTATTTTCGTTTATGCTCTACTAAATTGGGGTGCAATTGACATAGCAGTATTAAATAATCCAATTTCAGGTTCTGCAAGATTTAATGAAATGATTATTGCGTTATTGAGATCTCTCTTAGTAGGGGGAATTGTGGTGTTGATCGATATATTGATTGGTCTCCCGATGGCTTTAATTTTAGCTAGAAGAGAATTTAGAGGAAAGCGAATATTAGATACATTAGTAGATTTACCACTTGCTGTTCCAACGGCAGCTTTAGGCTTTTCAATTTATCTTTTCTGGGGATCTCCTAATGGTATAGCATCAATATTCGGAATAAACCAAAATATAGTCCAAGTACTTGCTGGTTCTGCTAGAGGAGGTGGTTTAATTGATGAAGGATTGTTAATGATAATTTTAGTTCATGTTGTATTTACTTACCCTTATATTACTAGAAATTTAAAGGTAGTAATTTTAAATGTAGATGAAGCATATGAACATGCTGCTAGAAGTCTAGGGGCTCAAAAATATACTATATTTCGAACAATAACTGGTCCCTTAATGAAGGAGGGACTCATTGCGGGAGCTATTTTAGCATTTGCCAGAAGTTTGGGAGAAACGGGTGCTACTTTGATGGTTTATGGTACAGATGCCACAGCACCCATACAGATAGTATCTTTAAGAAATTTAGGACAATTTCATGGAGCAGCTTTTTTGTCAATGATTTTGGTTGCAATTTCTTTATTTTTATTATTTTTGGTTAAAGTAATAACTCGAAAGGTAGGTTTGCCAATTCAAAAAGTCTGGTATGGATTTGAAAAATTTCTTTCTAAACGATCATTAAAAATTACTCGTGATACTCTTGTATTAATAATCTTCTTTTCGGTTGTCTTGATTCCTGCTCTTTTTATTATTTTTTATCTAGGGACTCATTTTACAGGAGTAGAAGGTGCATTCTATAAAGTATTTTTTGATCCCGATAATAAGTGGGCAAGTATATGGATGAATTTATTAAATTCGCTATCAATTGCTGGAATTGCTACTTTATTAAATTTATTAATTGGAATTCCCCTTGCCTTTATGATTGTAAGGAGAAATTGGGGGAAATTTAATAATGTTTTAGACACCATTGTTGATATTCCACTTACAATTCCATCAAGTGCTTTAGGTTTCTCATTATTCTTATTCTGGGGAACCCTTGGCCCATTTGGTCCAAATGGGATAATAAAGTTTCCAAATGGGATATTTTCGCCAGGATATGCGCTTATTGTTATTGTTCATGTTGTATTTACTCTACCATATATGGTTCGAGTACTTGTTGCGGTTATAACAAATTTAGAACCTGGATATGAAGAGGCATCAAGGACTCTTGGTGCTACTTCATTTGCTACATTTCGAAATGTTACCCTACCATTAATAAAAAATGGTCTAATTGCAGGTTCAATCATGGTTTTCACAAGATCTTTAGGAGAAACTGGTGCAACTGTAGTAGTTATGGGATTAGTTAGAACGATCCCTGTAACAATTGTAGATTGGGTAGAGGCTATGGAGCTTGAGGCTGCAGCATTTGCAAGTTTTATTTTAATAGTATTATCATTCATCTTAATTCTAATTTTAAGAAGGGTTACTGGAAAAGAAAAAGGATTAGTCTAGGTTTATTTAAATGCCACATATAGTAATAAAAGACATTAGAAAAACGTATGATAAAGGTAGAGTTATTGCTAACGATGACATAGATTTGGAAATTTATGATAAAGAATATCTCACGCTTCTTGGCCCTAGTGGATGTGGAAAAACTACATTATTAAGAATAATTGCTGGGCTTGCAGAGCCCGATTCAGGTGAAATTTATTTTAATGGGAAACTTTTAACCGATATTCCTCCTGAAGATAGAGACATTGGTATGGTTTTTCAACATTTTGAGATTTTTCCCTTTTTAGATGTCTGGGATAATGTGGCGTATTCGGGACGAGTGAATAAATGGAAAAAGGATAAAATAGAAGATGAGACTTTAAAAGCTTTGAAAATGGTAAATTTAACTAATCGTGCTGGGGATTTTCCCGAAGAGTTATCGGATCCAGAATTGCAGCGAGTGGGAATTGCTCGTGCATTAGCTACTGGTTCTAAACTTCTTTTATTAGATGAACCTCTTGGTGCGTTGGACCAACGTTATAGGGATGAATTCCGGCATGAATTGCGAAAATTGGTAAATGATCTGGGTTTAACTGCGATTCACGTTACCCATGACCAAGATGAAGCTATGATGATATCGGATCGCATTGCTGTTATGAGAAAAGGAATAATATTTCAGGTAGGAACTCCTAGTGAATTATATGTTAAACCAAATTGTATATTTGTAGCAAATTTTATTGGCGAATCAAATTTTCTTGAAGGTGAAATATCAGAAATTAACAATTCTCATTCAATAATTACTTTACGATCAGATGGTCCAAAGGTTATTTCAGCTAACACTAAATATAAAATTGGACAAAGAGTGGTATTAAGTATAAGAAAAGAGCTAATCAAAATTAAACCAATTGATAAAGGAAACCAATATACCACAGAAGCTGTAATAAAAGAAATCACATTTCTTGGATCTTATTTAAGATTAAATTGTGAACTTGCTAACGGTGATTTTGTCGAGGTTAAGGTGACATATCCAACGAAATTCCCAATTAAAGTTGAGGATAAAATCCTATTAAAAATGCATCCTAAAAATTTGTTAACTTTTGAATATCCACCTGTATTAGCTGATGAATTAGCTTTAGAGTAATAAGAAATAAAGGTGTAATGTCTTGTCAGAAGTTAAATTAGTAAATATATCAAAAAAATATGAAGATAGAGAATATATTTCTAATTTGAGTTTTAATGTTAGACCAGGGGAATATTTTACTATATGTGGTCCTACAGGGGCTGGTAAAAGCTCAATTTTGAAAATTATTGCAGGTTTAATTGATCCAGATGAGGGGAAAATTTACATAAATAATAAATTTTTTAATAATATTCCAGCCCAAGAACGTGGGATAGGCATGGTTTTTGAACATCATACATATGCACTTTTTCCTCATTATAGCGTCTTAGAAAATACCTCTTATGGTCCTCGTGTTAAAGGTGGAGATTTAGATGAAATTAAAAAGACAGGTATGGAGTTCTTGGAAATGGTCTTACTAGATGAGAGAGCGGACGCATTTCCTAGAGAATGCAGTGGAGGTATGAAACAAAGGGTTGCTCTAGCTAGAGCCGTAATGTCGAGTGATCAATTATTGCTTTTAGATGAACCACTTTCTGCTTTAGATGCAAAAATAAGGATGTCACTACGCAAAGAACTAATGAAGTTAATTAGAGATCTCGGTATTACTTGTATCCACGCAACACAAGATACAGAAGAGGCTTTAATGGTATCAGATAGAATTTTAGTATTAAATAAAGGACAAATTGAGCAAATAGGAACTCCATTTGAGATATATGAGCATCCTAATAATCTTTTCGTTGCAAGATTTATGAGCACTTGTAATTTTATTGAGGGAAGAATAAAAAATATAGTTGATAATTCATATTCTGAGATTCTTCTTATTAATGATCAAATCATTAGAGTAAAAGATTCATCATTTCCTATTGATCAAAAAGTTGTTGTAGCAATTAAAGCTGAAAATATAGAAGTAGAATCTGGTAAAGCTGAATTTCTGAATGGAATTCAGGGAATTATTGAAACTTCCAGATTTGTTAGTGGTAATAATATTGATGAAATTCGCTTAGAGACAGGAGATGTTTTTATTTCAAAAAAACATGCCACCGAATTATGGTTTTCACCTGGAGATGAGGTTACTATCCATTTTGAACCAGAACGAGCGATTCTATTTCCATATCCTAAGATTGGTCTTAAAAAGGCGATTGAAATTGATTAAGGAGATAAATAGATGGAGATAAATTTATGAAATACAAAGAATCATTAATATTAATTGTAGCATATCTTATAATTTCACTGTTAATGATGTTTATTCCATTTCATACTACTTCATTTTTTAAGACTCTTTATTTTATAGGGATTATAATTTATATTGCTACGGGATTGTTATTCATTTTTTGTATGAGTATAGGAAAAGAAGAAGCGATAAAATTTGGCTTCATAGTTGGAATCAGCTCGTGGATTCTTTTATTATTAAGTAGTTCAAATAGTACAATATTAAATATTAATATAATTGAAACTTGGCATCTAATTAATACATTAGAGAGCCTTAACATAATTAATCCAGTTGTGGATGTGGATCTCCCCTCTTACATTATTTCTGAACTTTTGTATGGTATGAATGTGAATTATGTCATTAACTCCATAGGATTAATAATTTTAACAATAATCGGATGTTTAATTATCACATATGCGTTTATAAAAATTAGAGAGCAAATGAATAAAGTTTTAAACCTTCGATAATTTGGCTCTTGTTAAAATCTGAGTATAAAGTGATTTTGTCACCGGTGTTGGAACATTTAATTCTTGACCTAATCTAATAATTGTTCCACCAAATAAATCTCCTTCATTTTTCTTACCTTTTTCAATATCTCTTTGATAACTTGTTTTTATGTCGGGATAAGCTTTACAAAATTCAATTGTTTTTGAAATAATATTATCTGACAATTTTATTTTCTTTTTTTCTGCAATCTCAACTATTTCTTGCATGACTTTTGTTAATAATTCCAGTGATTCATTATTGAAAATAACGCCACCTAGAGTTTTTCCAGTAAAAGCTGTTACTAATGCAAAAGAAGCGACAAGGAGATATTTTTCCCATATTATTTGATATGGATTATCTCTCCAATTAAACATGGAAAGAGTCGGATCTGGAGCATTTGGAATATTATATTGGCCAAAACCTAAATCCTTAAAAAAATCAAATACCGGTTGTGGATTAAAATCTGGAAATTTTGGATCTTTTCCACAATAAAAAAATCCTGGATTACCACTTTGTGTCACTACACCTGGTTTTTCAATATGTGATCCTACATAAACACAAGATGGAAAAACAATACATTTATTGAGATTTTTTCTAATTCTTTCATAAATATCAATACCATTAAGGAGAGGTATTATGATAGTATCTTCTTTAAGAAATTTTGCTAATTTGATGACTAAATCATCTAGATCATAACTTTTCACACAAATAATGCATAAATCAGGAAATGGTATATTTAATAAATTATCACTCGCCATAGTTGGTTTACAAATTATTCCTTTTTCTTCAGGAGTATTAATTATTAACCCGTTTTTTATAATTTCCTTTAAATGAGCCCCTCGGGCTAAAAAATAAATTTTTTTCTTTTTATCTACAAGTTTATTAATTTTATAAGCTATTTTTCCACCAAAATAACCCCCAACACCACCTACTCCACAAATTAATACATCATTAATTTTCTTATCTTTATTCATATAAGCTCAACCAGATTAAATTTAATTCTCTGAAATTTTATCATTTAGACTTTTCAAGTTTATTTCTTTATCTCTTTTTTGATTAAATTTAAATAAAAATTCCGATTCTATTATTCATCTTAACTGGAAGAAAAATAGAATGAGAAAAGATACTAATTTATTATTATTAGCAATTACACTTTATTCCATGGGACGAGTTGCCATCTTTATCTTCGCTCTAACAAAAGCAGATCGTATTGCTAATCCTATTATTCCTACAATTATGATGGCATTTTACTTTGCTTTCTCAGCTATTTTTGGAATTTTCTTTGGAAGCCTCTCAGATAAAGTAAAAAAAAGAAATATCTTCAATATTTATGGCACTACAATAGCGGGTGTAGTTTATTTATTCTATTTTTTTGTTTTTGATCCTATTTTGTTAATTATACTTCATATTTTTGCGGGAATAACATTTTCTGCTTCAGTCCCAACATCACAAGCATTATTTTCCGAATTAGAACCTGAAATGGAGCGGGGGAGATTAATGAGCTATTATAATTGTATTAGCTCAGTTGGTTGGGCTATTGGTTCACTAGTTGGGGGCTATATTGCAGAAATAAGCGGAGATTTTGTATTTATTTTCTGCTCAATTACCACTTTTTGTGCTGGTTTTGTTGTATTTTTTGTTCAAGATGTTCCATTCGAAAACAAAGTATCTAATATATCAAATAATCCAATCAACCATCAATCAAATTTTATCGATGAAGATGTTAAACGGATTCTAATTCTTATTGCTGTAGTTTTGCTATTTCGTCATATTGCAAGTCAAGGTTCAATTGTCTCGCTCCTGCCCAATTGGTTAACACGTTTAGGGGCTACACCCTTTGAAAGCTCAATCATTCTTTCTATAAATATGATTACACAAACAATTGTTATGATACCCATAGGAACATTAACAGATAAAGTCGGTCGCAAAATTATTTTAGGTATTGGTGTTGCCTGTACTGGTTTAGCAGCATTTCTTTATTCTTTAGCAACTAATCCTTGGCATGTTATACCATCTCAAATTTTAATTGCAATCTCTTGGAGCACATTAATAACATCAGCAACAGCAATAGTAACTGATATTACAGAAAGAGAAAATAGAAGTACGGGAATGGGATATTTAACTGCGGGATTAGCTATTGGTGGTACTATTGGGCCCTTAATTTCTGGCTCGTTGCTTTATTATTTATCTAATAGTTTAAATTGTACTATCTCATTTGGTGGATTATTTGATCCCCTACTTAATTTTCTTACTAATGGAAATAGGGTTTTTATTCTAACATTCCAACTAGTTAGCTTATTTTCTATTTTGGGTATACTTATTCTTTTGAAACTAAAAGAAGATAAAAAGAAACATCAATATAGTTTGTAAATGAAATTTCTTATTACTTAATGTTTCAAAACCAATATTCAATAAGTACTTGTTAACTATCAACTATTTTAGAATAAAAAAGTAATCATTTGAGTTTTATACTTAGATAATTTTCTTCCAATTTTAGTAAATCATTAAAGATCCTTTCTGCTTGTCCATATGTTTGAATAAGAGGTTCTGAAACTATTGCCTTTAAAGCTAAATCTTTAGATTTTTGAAAAATACTTTCTAGACATAAATCGATGATTGGAAGTTGAGTTTTGATGTATCCAACTAATTCTAATGGATAATCTCCAAGAGGAATACCAGTAAGACCATCTTTATTTATGATTGCAGGACATTCAACAACTAGATCACGGGGGAGATTTGTAATGATATCATCATTAGGAATATTAACAGATTGTTCAACATAATTGGAATTATTAATTATCCCTTCAATTATAGGAATTGCAGATTCATCACCTGGCTTAACTAATCGGGATCCCTTTCCTTTTTCAATGCTTCTTTTAAGCTTTTTATAATTAGATTCCAATAGATCTGCATATACTTTCCAAAATCGCCTGATTGCAAAAGTATCTGCTTTTTCCCAAGCCCAATGGATATATTCTCCGTAATGTGAATCTGTTGTATATGGACAATATCCATATTTCTCTAGAAAAAATCCAATAAACTTAAAACCATCATAAGCATCAACTTTATAGAGAAATTCTGGTCCTTTTTTATGAATATCAGACATTGCATCTTTTCCAGTATCCTTATATTTACATTCTGTAATAACGCCAAAATGGTTTAACCCATAACCTTTAGCATTAATATTTTTTATAGGAACTTTTAAAATTCTTGATAACATGGGAATAAAATGCATAAATTCATGACATAGGCCCACGAATTTAAGTTTTGGAAACTTTCTTTTAATCGCAAGACAAACCCGTGTCATGGGATTAGAGAAATTTATAAAAACAGCATTTGGACATATTTTTTGTACATCCCCACAAATTTCTAAAATGGGTGGAATAACTCTTAAGCAATGAAATAGTCCTCCAGGACCACCATTTTCTCCTGATACTTGTTTACATCCATGTTGTAGAGGAATTTTATAATCCAGATCCAGTAATTCGAAACGTGGTGCTATTTCTATTGAATTTATAATATAAGTTGCATTTTTTAATGCAGTAGGACGATCAATTGTAGACTCCAAAGTAAAATTAACTTTTTTTCGTTCGATAGCTGATTCACACGCTTTCGTTACGAGTTCCAAATTCTTTGCATGAATATCATGTAAACATATAGTACTTCCTTCTAACACTTTGCTATTAATTACACTACCTACAGTCTCCATTCCAAAGGTTAAAGAACCAGCACCTATCAGAGTGATCTTTTCTTTCGACATTTCTATCATTTCTTTAAAACTTGTTTAGATCTGAGGGAGATTTATTATCAAATTAATATAAAATTAACTAATTAATAAAATCTAGCAAGAAAAAAGATTATTAGTCAAAGCTTAAGCTTTCGACAAAGCTGTTTACCTTATCTTTATAATTTCCTTTTTTTACTAGTTTACCTAAAATACCAAAATTTGATATATATTCATTATTTGGAGTAATTTCCCGCAAAGCATCCATTACATGCTGCCTCTTATCTCCCCCTGAGGTAATAAAAAATGAAATTTTCTTTTGTTCTAAAGGATTTTCCTTGATATAGGTTCGAATAGCTGGAGTCATATTACCAGCCCAAATGGGAGTCCCAATTAATATGAAATCATATTCAATAGGATTTTTCTGTGTTTTTATTTGAGTTAATTTTTTACGTAGTGCGTCACGGCCAGCGCGAATCCAGTTTAGAAGACCCATTCTTTTTTTAAGATCAATGATTTCATCAATATCGGCGTTAAGAGCTTCAGCTAAAGCCTCAGCTATAGTTTTCGTATTTCCTGTCCTAGAATAATAGACTACTAAGGTCTTCATTTTATTACCTGTGAGATTTATTGTAGATAATTTTTTTTCAATTAATTAGTAAAATAATCTAATATGTGCTATGAATATAATTATTGAAAAAACTTTTTTTGTTAATTATTATTAAAGACTTAAGTAAAATAATTAAAAAAAAATTCCAAATGGTGGATTTAATAATGATAAATAGTGAAATAGTTAAAGAATTGGAAAAAGTTGTAGGAGATAAATATGTTTCAGACAAGCCAGAAGAACAATTTTTATATCATTATGATTTTATCACAGCAGAACCTGAAGGAATATGTGACATAGCAATTGTTCCTAACACAGCCGAAGAAGTTCAAGATATTGTTAAAATAGCTAATAAATACAAAGTTCCAGCTGTACCCTGGGTATCGGGAATCAATTTTGGGTCAATTGCTACTCCGAGAAAAGGAGGTATTGTGGTTGATTTAAGACGATTGAATCGTGTTCTTGAAGTAAATGAGGATGATATGTATGCTGTTGTCGAAGGAGGAATAACTTGGGCAGATCTAAAGGGATATCTTAATGTACATAACCCTACTTTAAGACCCGGTGTCACATGGTCCCCACCTGGAACTGGCGTGATTCCATCATGTTTATGTTATGGAATGTTCGATTTGGGAATGATTGGAGGAACAGGTGCTGAATTCATAAATGGAATGGAAGTAGTATTGGGTTCGGGAGATTTAGTGAGAGTTGGTTCATGTAGTCTTTCCGATTATTGGTATGGTCGTCAACCATTGCCCGATTTAGCCGGTCTTTTTATTGGTTGGGAGGGATCAACGGGAATCGTGACCAAGGCAGCCATTAAATTATGGCCAATATTACCATATAGAGCTGATTATTATGCAGTAGGTTTAAGAATGGAAGATGGGGTCCCTCCAATGCTTAAGCTCTCAAAGGCGGGGCTTGGTATTGTTGATATTTGTATTTTAAATCATGGCTGGTCTCAATCTCTACAGGGATTTGATCATAAAAATGTTCCAAAAGATCCAGTAAAAGCTAATATACCTGATTTTATCGGTCTGGTTACAACACAAGCATATACAGAAAAACAACATAAAGCACAATGTGAGGCAATAGAAGAAATTTTCAAAGAAGCTAAAATACAAGCTGTTACCGCAGACGTTGGAATTCAAATGCTTTCAAAAAAGCAACGAGGCATAATGGAAGATATGACTCCTGCAACTGGTGGTCAGACTCCAATCCAGTTTTGGGGTTGCTGGGATTTTGCTCGTGGCGGTGGAGGTCAATGGATTGGATCCTATTGTTCAACTCGAGATGTTGTTAAATATTATCAATTATCCAGGAATATATGTGTAAAATACGGAAAAGCCCCTCAATTTTATAGTAGAATTCTATTTGGTGGGCATTATGTCGTAGCTCGAACAAATATTAACTTCAATAAAAATGATCCTCAAGATATTGAAAATACAAGGAAAATACTAAAAGAAATTCACGATGCTGTTCAAGGATTAGGTGGAGTAGTGATGTATAAACCACCCAAGTGGGCCGTCCAAGTCTATAAAGATAAGACACTTCCTGCAACACGTGAACTTATTAAAAAAATCAGACGAGTTCTAGATCCTAATATGATATTAAACCCCGGACAAGGTGTTGGAGAAGATTAATATGCCGAAAAAGAAGAAAACGAAGATTAAGTTCCTTCCAGGAAGAGGTATTACAAAATTAATCTCTGTTCCTGATCAATTAGAACTTGATAGGAATAAACATTTAGAATATTACCAAGATTTAGTTTATCAATGTGGTAAATGTGGGACATGTAGAACTGTATATCAAACTAAGGACTGGCCGCGAATATGCCCCTCTGGAGAAGTAGGGAAGTTTGAATCTTATTATTTAGGTGGAAGAAACTTACTCACCTGGGCACTAACATCTGGTCGGCTTAAATGGTCCGAGAACATGGCCAAAATATTTTTCCATTGTACACTTTGTTTGGCTTGCACTCAACAATGCCAAATTCCGGAAATTCATAACTATGCTGGAGAATGGCTAATGGCAATGAGAGAAGAATCTGTTAAACAAGGATATGGACCTATGCCTGAGCATAAAAAATATACAGAACATGTAGAAAAAGAATATAATCCGTACATGGAAAAACACGAAGATCGACTAAAATGGTTACCTTCACATGTTAAATTAACACCCAACGCTAAAATAGCATACTTTGTAGGTTGCACATCAAGTTATAGAGAAATGAATGTAGCAAAATCAACTGCTGAAATATTGGACTCATTGGGTGTCGAATTCAACATTCTTAAAGATGAACATTGTTGTGGATCGCCTGTTTATATGACAGGGCAAGCAGAGAAAGCAAAACTTTTAGCTGAGTCAAATGTTAAGATTTTTAAGGATGCTGGGATTGAAAAAATTATTACTTCATGCGCAGGTTGTTATAGAGCATTAAAAGAAACTTATCCTAATAAATTTGGTTTAGATCATGGCATTGAAGTTTTACATTTACCTGAATTTCTTTTAGACAAATTGAATAATGAAGAGCTTAAATTAACCAAAGCATTAAATATGAAAATAACCTATCACGATCCTTGCCACATTGGACGGCATATGGGAGTCTACGAACCGCCAAGAGAGATATTAAAGAAAATTCCTGGAATAGAACTGGTCGAAATGGGTCGGAATAAACAAAATGCATGGTGTTGTGGTTCGGGCGCTGGTGTGAGATCCGGATTTAAGGAATTATCGGGTTTTGCTGCTGAAGAGAGAATTGATGAAGCTAAAGGAACAAAAGCTGAAGCATTAGTATCCTGTTGCCCTTTCTGTTTAAATCAATTTAAAAATAATATTAAAAATAATGAAATAAAAGCTTTTGATATTGCCGAATTGATAAAACAAGCAATTTGATAAAAAGGTTCCACTAACTCTTTTTTTTTTGGTTTTAAATCCTATTATATTATGGAAATGATTTTTTGAGAAATAATTTTTATAACTGTTTTTGATTTTTATATTAGAATTATTCAAATGATAAATTCTTTAAAAATAGGTAGAACCCTAATTTTCTATAATTTTACAGGAGAAAGATATGTTTTGACACCAGAATTTAAAGTACTTACGTATATTCATCCAGTAAAAAAGTCAAAAAAAGATTTTCATCCAATTGAATTTGAAGAAATGGTCAATGAACATCTCAAAGAAGGTTGGAAAGTAATAAATTGCGACAGTATATTTTTGGCTGGTGTAAGTCCACAAAATGGAATACATTATTGGGCTTATTTAATAAAAGAATAAAATTCATTCAATTTTTATTTTTTTTAAATTCATTTTATCAATTAAAGTTCCTATATCTGGAAAAGTCCCATAGTGTATAATTTTATTATTATAGATAAAAACAGGAAAAGATTTGATTCCCTCAGTTTTTAATAAATTTTTAACTGTCTCATCCTTTAAAAAACTAACACTTCTTAAAAGGACCCTTTCAACATCTAATTTTAATTTATTTTTTAAATCTTTAACAACTCTGCTTCTTCTAATAAGCTCATTTCGTAGTGAATTAACAGAACGTTGACCTGGAATTGGAGCGGGAAAACCGCAAGTACCACCAGTTGGATCTAGTTCATAAATATATAATTTTAACATAAGATTTCTCAGATTATTAATTTATTCGATTGATAATAAGCATAAATATACTTTATTTTAAATACATAAAATTAAAAAATTTTTTTTAGTTTACGTTTTATAGTCACTTTTAATCCATTTTTTGAGAACAGATAGGTAATTAATTTTATAAAATAAGGAAATAAAATGTTTAAAACAGAAGAATTCAAAAAGATAATGAAGAAGTATTCCATTAATGTAGGGGAAGTAATTAAGGATCTATTATTAAAGAATTTACCTAAAGAAGAATTACAAAAAGAGTTAATAAAAGTTAAGGAAAGAGTAGAAAGAATTAAGTTGGAGCAACAAGAATATATTAAAAGCCTTCAAGAAAAATGTCCACATAAGCATATAAAAGAGTCAGTTTACAATGATATTAAACATATATTTTGTAAAGATTGCTTAAAACAATTAAAAATCGAAAAAATTTCGTAATCTCTGCAATACCGAAAAAAAATAAGGATTAATTAAGTTTTAAGGAGAAATCTTCAGAAATGGAGCAGTATTTGAAGACTTAATCTTTTTTATTTCTTCTGGTGTTCCTGAAGCAATAATTTTTCCACCTTCTGGTCCGCCTTTTAGACCAAGTTCGATAAGCCAATCGACATAGGATAAAACATCAGGATCATGTTCAATAATAATAACTGAATTGCCTTGATTCACTAATTCATCCAGCAATTCTATTAATTTAGCTATATCATGAAAATGAAGTCCAGTTGTAGGTTCATCCAATATGAATAAGTCATTACCCTTTCTAGCTTTCCCTAATTCTTTTGCTAGTTTTATCCTTTGAGCTTCACCACCACTCAATGTAGTAGCTGGTTGACCTAAAGTAATATAGCCCATACCAATTTTTTCCAATATTCCTAAAAATTTAGATATTTTCGCATCATCCTTAAATAATTTTAAAGCTTCACTAACTTCCAGATTTAAAATATCGTGAATATTATATCCATTATATTTCACATCTAGAATTTCAGGTTTATAACGTGTCCCATTACATTCTTCACAAGGAATTTCAATATCACTTAAAAAGAAAATTTGGAGATCAACAACTCCATATCCCTTACAGCTTGAACATCTTCCCTTATCACTGTTAAATGAAAAATGCCCTTCTGAAAATTTTTTCTTCTTTGCCACTGCTGTTTTAGCAAAAATTTTTCTTATTCTATCCCATATCCCAATATAGCTTGCAGGAAAAGAATTTCTATTACGGCCGATGGGGGCTTGACTAACAACATGGCAATTAGACAAATTATTCCATCCAGTAATTTCAATATTTCCTAAATTCTCAGGAATATTATCGTTAACTTCATCTTCATCTTTAATTTTAAAATATTTTTTTATAACAGGAACTAATGTATCTGAAATAAGAGAACTCTTCCCTGACCCTGAGACACCGCAGACTCCAACCATTACACCTAGAGGTATTTCAACTTCAATATCTTTTAAATTATTTGTAGTTACATGTTTCATTTTCAATTTTTTAGTAGAACTAGCAACTTTGCGTTTTTTATTAGAAGTTTTTTGAGGTAATTTTAATAAACCAGCCAAATATTGACCTGTCATAGATTTTTTATTTTCTTTTAAGTTCTCTATAGTCCCTTGAAATACAATCTTTCCTCCTTCTTTGCCAGGTCCTGGACCCATATCAATAACTTCATCCGCAATAGAGATTAAATTTGAATCGTGTTCAACAATTATTACCGTATTTCTCAATTTTTTCAAATCTTTTAATATATTTGACAAATTTTCTTTTTCAATTTCATGCATTCCCATCGTAGGCTCGTCTAAAATGTAAATTAATGAACTTAAACCAGAATCAAGATGTGCCATTAAGGATAATCTTTGAAGTTCCCCTCCAGATAATGTTGGAATAGGCCGATTTAGGGTAAGATATGATAATCCTACGAGTTTTAATTTATTTAAATTCTTTTTTATTAATTTTATCAGTGCTCTTCCATGACTAGTTATAATGTGTTTATTATCTAAATTATCGATAAATTCGATTAATTGTTCAGCATCCATTAAGTTTAATTGTCCAATATGTTTGTCAGCAATAGTTACTTCTCTAGCTTGTTGATTTATCCTATATCCATTACATTCGGGACATTTTATTTTAGTCATAAAATTTTCTTCTATTTTAGATCGCCTATATGCGCTTATACTTTTTTCCATCGCTCTCTTTAAATGAGGTATAATACCCTCATATTTAGTTTCTATCAATCCTTCAAATCTTCGAGATTTCCATTTTAGTTGCATAGTTTTATCTGTTCCATAGAGGAAAATATCTTTAATGTTTTGAGGTAAATCTATATAGGGTGTGTTTATATCAAAATTGAGAGCTTCAGCTAGAGCTTTTGTAAAATTTTTCATGTCTCCAAAAGCTCCAGATCCAGCTTTACATATTTCAAGTAGATTTTTATTGGGGTCAGTGATTATTTTTTCCTCTAAGAAGTCCATAATAAATCCACGTCCTTTACATTCTAAACACATTCCAGAAGGCTCATTAAAACTAAAGTGTTTTATTTCTTTTCGGATTACCCTCATGCCACAATTTTCACAATCTAAATTCTTATTGACTGCAACTTTACAAATAGGACATAAAATTTTGCCTTCGGTAGCATAAAATCTGCGAAGATCTGTATAAATCGTAGTTTTAGTTCCTACTGTCGATCTTGGATTTGCTAAACGCACAGTTCGTTGTTCAATAGCTATTGTAGGTGATAAACCTAAAATGGAATCAAATGGTTTTTCATCTTGTACTTTTGGTGGAAATCCAATAGCTTCCAGATATCTAGCCCTACCCTCTTCAAATAATACATCAAAGGCTAAAGAGGATTTTCCAGAACCACTTACCCCTGTAATTGCAATAATTTGGTTTTTAGGTATGTTAACATCTAAATTCTTTAAATTATGAATTCTAGCACCAGTAATTTTAATTTCGTCCATATTAATCGCTCAAATTTTAATTTTATTTAAATTTTTGAATGCTTCCTCTTCCAGATGAATTATATCATTAGTAAGTTTTTCCAATTTATTAAAATTTATTAAATTTAGGCAATGATTTTTATCTTTATCCATGGTATTTTTAATTTCTTGAGCAAACACACTCCATAAATCTCCAGATTCTTTAATCATTTCAAATGATTCATTTAAAAGAGAAATTTCTTTATGATTCCAAGCATTAGGGCCATTTACAATTTCCTCATGATCAGATAATTCTTTCAAAAATTTAGAATATAGTTTTCTGAAAAGACCTCCACCAGTACCATATTCTTCAATAAAACCATAAAGATTTTCAAGAGTAATAAAAGCTTTAGACACAGGTTTACCAGAATAAATAATCTTATCTTTTAAGACATCTTGCCATTTCGTAATGGATTTAGCAAATAGCTTCATTCCCATTAAACCCTGGTTATTAACAGAAGCTGCCCTTAAATGGTTTGAAACTTGTTGTAGTGCTAGCTTTACTGCCACTGGAAAGGGTGGTTTCTTTCCATCAACTCTTTTTCTAATTATAAATTGTGTATTGTTTGGTTGCATGTATTTTGAACCGAATTTAGAATTTCTTGCTTTTTTTAGTTCTTCTAAAGGAACTTCGAGTATTTCTTTGAAATTATTGTCAAAAATGTATGCGAGATTTTTTTCTTCATTGTACCCACATAATATTACGGAATGCATTCCAAAATGGAATTCATCTTCCCAATTAAAATATGCAAGAAGTCCCATATCCACTAATATAATGAGCGGAATATCTTGATTTAGTAAATTCTTTGAGGATTTCCATGCCTCATCTGGTGATTTGAATGTTTCTTTTTTAATGCTCAGACCTAAAATTCTGCATGCTAAGCTATTTTCAGTTATCGTTCCTTGTTTACCTCCGACAAAAAATGGTAAATTCATATTAAATGTTGCATCTGGATTTAATCGTTTTGTATTATCAACAAAAATAAATCCCATTGTTGCATCTAGACCAAATATCATGGGTTCGCTAATTGAAATTCCTGTATACTCAATAACATCTCTCATAGATGATGATTCACAATGTTCTCCAACTATATGGTTAAAATCTTCTATTATTTTTTTAACCAAATCTAATTCTCTCCTTTTTTTTCTAATTCTGCTAAAGCCAACTCGACAAATTTTAATTGTGCATCAATTAACATAATTGGTCTAATAAAAAGAGATTTTACATAAAAAGGTGGATTTGGTATTGGTAGAACTTTAAATCTTTCATTGATAAGCTTTTTATCTCTTTCTAATGACTTTAAACATTTTTTAAAGGCTTCAATTTGTTTTTTTTCATTCAATTGTGGAAGATTTGATAATGCTAAGTCAAAATTTCTCCTAAAATCCCTTCCTTTGCTAATTGTATTGTATATAAATTCTCTTAAAACTTCTTTACCAGCATCAGTTATTTTATAAATTTTAAGGTTTCTGCCTTTTTTAATTTCATTTCTATGTTTAACAAGACCTTTTTCTTCTAATTTGATTAATATGCGATATATGCTTGACTTCCCAATATCTGTCCAATTTCTCATTTGTCTTTCTTCGATTATTTGATCAATTTCGTAAGGATGCCTATCTTTTTCGCCAACCAAGCCTAAAACAATTATATAAGCAGGATTTAACTCTTTTAAAATCTTGAACACCTTATCAATAATAATCTTATATGAGAGTATTCTCAATTAAGAATATTTAAACTTTTCTGAAAAGGATTTATATAAATAGCTTTATATTAATGTGACTATTTTATGCTAGTTTACTCCAGAAAAAAAGTAAATATTACTCTTCTTGTTCTTTTGGATAAATATTAATAACAATTTCCCCATACGGATCCCCTTTCATAAAGCACTTTGTTTCTTTTGCTTCAATTGTATAAGGATTACCAACATATTCTTGAATTAATTCAACGATTTCTCCAGATAAGATTGCTAGAAAGCCACCAAGGGTTTTATTCCCTAATTTTTCTTGATTAACGTGTCGTACTCCGGCGCAAATTGGACATTTTTTCATTCTAAGAACTAATTTTCCAACACCTTTAGAACCAATTGAGAATTCTGGTTCCTCAAAAAAATTTTTATAATCTTTTCCTAAAAGACCAAAAAATGTTGTTGACGCTAGAAAAGCAATGTCATTAATATCTTTCGATATAATCATTTTCATCGATTTTCCTAAAAAAATCGGTTTTTCCATTATCTCACCAAGCATATTTTTAGCTTCAGAGCGTACCATATTTTCAATTTCGTTTAATGCTTTTTCATAATCATTATTAAAGATTTCAGCATATGCTTTGATAATGTGATTTACCATAAGGTTGACAATATAAAAATTGAGTTTCTCGGTCTTATGATAATAAATGCGTTTACCAATATCTGCTAGACGCCTTCTAAACCAGCTTAATTTTTCAACAGGTATTATCTACACTTCCAGGTTATTCTAAAATTCGAAGACGATGTTCGCAATGGGCTGCTCCGCTTCCTCGGGAAAATACTGTAGTTACCTCCACTTTGTTATATTCTAAGTCTCTTTTTTCTGCTAAAAGATTGAGGTATGTTTCCAAAAATCCACCTATTGGACCACAATATTGAACATGTTCCTCGGTTTCAAACTGCAATTCATAATCCATACAAAGACCACAAGATTTGTCGATTATTCTAAAATAATTTTCTCCTTCCTTTTGAACTTCAACTTTTCCCCATGCCAATTTAAATATCTCCTTAATAATTTTATCAAGTTTATTTTCTTTTGCTATCCAAACATTAAATAAATCCTTTCCAATGTTGTTTCCGATTATTCTAAGATATTGCATCGCACCTTTTACGCCAAATCCTTTTTCAAAAAAACTTATAACACCCGGATAAACCATTGTTATTAGGACATTGCCCATCTTCATCTTTAACATTTCTCCAGGAGTTCCCCTCCTAAGAAGATTTAGGCTCTTATCCATTAAAACGCCTCCAAACTTCTCCAAGCTTACTCCCAAGAGTATATCGCCTAATAAAACAAAACAAAAACATACTAACCTTCCCAAATAGAATAGTTTCAATATTTTTGTTATAATTACTTAAATTAATTATATAAATAATTATTTTAGCCTAGTTAATAATTTTTAAAAAGTAGAATATTTAATTTCTTTTTAAAAGCCAAAAATTATTTAAATATTTAAAAAAAAAGTAATCCTACCCTTTTAGTGGGGTTGAAAAAAATGGGAGATAACGCAAGACTATTTTCATTATTGAGCTTTATATCTGGACTTATCGGAATATTTTTTATTGGTATTCTTGCTGGAATAACGGCAATAGTATTCGCGTCAATAGCTTTCGAAATGTATGACGATGAAAGTCATGAAGCAAAAGCAGGGCTTGTGCTTGGTTTAGTCGATATTTGTATAATGGGATTGATAATAATCGGAGTTATATTATCCAGTGCAAGATCAGGTGTTTTTTATACTCCTGTAATGGGATTTCTTTTTCTCTTTGGTCCTTATGGATTTATGGCAATGGCTACTGGTGGTATACCTATACCCTTTATGTACTATTAAATCTAAAATATGGAGAGATATTTATGTTTGGAGAGAGAAGATTTGCGATAGGTAGTATAATATGTGGTGTAATAGGATTATTTTATTGTGGTCTAATACTAGGCTGTCTCGCACTTACTTTTGCAGCAATCTCAATTTTCAAAGATTACAGGGGAGATGAAGCAACTTCTGGATTAGCACTCGGAATTATCTGTGTGTGTGCATCACTTGTTCAAATTATGGGGCTTAATTATGCCTTCCAACAATCTAAAGCCTATATACTGTATTCATTAGTAATGACTGATTACTTTCTTGGAGGAAGTATGGCTAGTTTTGATGTAATACAATACTTTGTAATATTATCAGAAATGACTTCTGCACATATAAGAGCTATATCGGTAGCTGGTGGTCTAGGTGGTCCTATTCCTTTCTATTGGTTCTATTGGGCAGTATATTATGCCTAACCTTATTTTTTTTTTAATAATATTAAGATTTTTCTTTAATATTGGATTTAAAAAGAAAAATTATATAATTTGACTTAAATTTAGTTATATCATTCAAAAGTTATATTGGAGAAGAAAATAAAAAAAATAAATATTATTTTATTTACCTAGAGTCAAATTAAAATAAGATACATGTTTTATTAATTATATTTTGTGAGAAATTTTGACAGTAGGAATTATCAAATCTACAGAAGAAGAAATACCGAATAAACTGATTAAATTATTAGAATTGATAAAATATAAACCCTCTAAAGATCAAATATTTTTAAAACCTAATATTGTAGATTCGGCAAAACCAAACTCAGGGGTCAATGTTCATCCACTTGTTGTTGAGACACTCTATAATTATTTTCAAGATCAAGGATATAAAGTAATAATTGGAGAAGGACCTTTAAATGTAACCGCAAAAGGAATTAAATCAATATTACGTGGTGCAGGTTATAAAAAATTACATAAAGAAATTGGTATAGTAAATTTAAATGATGAGACTACTGAGAGAGTTGAAAAAGATTGGAAATACGGCAAATTACGTCTACCAAAATTAGCATTTACTCATGAATATATCGATATCGCATGCATGAAAACACATTGGATAACAACAGTAACACTGGGGCTAAAAAATCAAAAAGGGCTACTCCTTGCAAAAGATAAAAAGTTATTCCATAAAAAAGGACTTCATGAGCCTATTTTAGAATTAAATAAGATTTGTACTCCAGACTTAACAATAGTGGATGGAATATATTGTGTTGAAGGAACAGGACCTACTGTAATAGGCGGAGGAAAAACAAAGAAAATGGATTTATTAGTTGCTGGAAAAGATATTCTTGAAGTAGATAATGTTTGTTGTAATATTATGGGATTTGATGTCGAAAAGATCAAGCATATTCCAAAAGTTAGCTTTGATACTGTTGGAGTGCCGATATCTGAGATAAAGACCGAATTTAAACCCCCTAAAAGTTATTTAGATGCCCCAATAGGAAAAACATTAATTCGACTTTATGTTCATGATTCAAGCTGTACGCCAATGGGAGATATAATGATTCAAGCATTTGGTAAATTAACTATGAATCAAGAATTAATGCAAAAAATTCATAAATTTGAAAGAATAGATATTTCAACAGGGGGAGCCGAATTCCCTGATGATAAGGCAGATGTAAAAATTTGCGTTGGAGAATGCTCAAGATCTATTGCAAAAAAATATGATTTGATTCATGTAAAAGGTTGTCCAATTGATCCTGATGATTTTGTAAAAGTGTTAAATGAAAATCTGTAGAAGTCATAAAAATCATTAATATTTCTTTTAAAATAAAAAATAGAAAAAAATAAAAAAGATTTAAGTTTTTAATCTTCGCTACTCACTGCAAAGAATCCAAGAATCCATAAGATAAGAAGAATATCACGCAGAGGATCGTCTGAAGGTAGTTCTAAGATTATATATAAGATAAAAATGTCTATAAATGCACTTTCATTAATCTCAATACCAGCTCCACCACCGCTAGGACCAGGTAGGAAAATACCTAAAATAATTCCCACTGTAACCAGCCCAATTACCCCGATGATCACCATTTTTGCATAAACATTCATTCATTTACCACCTTTCCAATATGATAAATCAACGCCTTTTTAAAATCCAAATCAGAACCGCTGTTGCTATCGGAAATATTATAATGAACAGTATGAACCAATCTACATAAGAACTCGCTGATTGCCCTACCGAATGTTCAAAGAATGCCCAATTTCCAAGAACATTAAATGTAGTGAAAATTAAAAATATATTCTGGTTAGGTAAAAATGTATCTAAAAGAAACATTTGAGTACTTAAGCTCCTTAAATGCCATTGCGCATCGATTGTTATAATAAATACGGCTATAAAAGTTGATACTACTGCCCCAACTACAGTAAAAGCAATGAATCCAACTAATAATAATGGACTTATGTCTGTTTCACCAATAAGATATCCCATTATACCGCCAAGGATTAAAAACATGAAGAAAAATCCCAAGAACCACAAGAAATAACTAGAGGGAGATTGACCATAGATAGCATGTTCCACTTCTCTCATATTCCCTATTAAAGTTATAAATATGGTTTTATTAAATGTTAAGTCTCTTGGAATTATAAATGGGTCAGTTTCACCCAAGCCATCATAATATGTAAGACGGCATGATTCAATTGCAGCTGCTTGTGTAACTCTTTGTCCAAAATGCCATTGTGAATCCATAGTGATGATTTGAACAGTAGCAAGTGTCATCGTTAGTGCACCAATAAAAACAAATAATGTAATACCTATACCTCTTAGTCCAGCCATTTTTTTCACCAAATTTTTTCTTTTTTTAATATAATAGAATTAATGATATTTAATTTTTAAAACTTATAATTTTAAGTTTTTAAAAAATATATTGAATGAGATTTATATAATTAATTATTTAGAAAATAGTATTTTAATTAAGGAATTATCTGGAAATTAATTATAACATAATATTTTTAACATCTTGCTTACGATAAAATTTGACTTTTCAATTACTTAAAAAAATTTTCTAAATTAGATTAATAAAATCATAATTCTTACCTCCCAATACAATATGCATTACCAGTTGCCATAATAATATCATAAAAATTCTTATGATTACTGTTCTTATTAAGTTTATTAAATTAATAAATTTTAAAAAAACACACAATAACTATTTATATATTAATCAGAAATTATTTTAAAGCGTTGAAATTGGGAAATTAGGTTAAAAATGACAAAAAATAGAGTTGGAAAAGTGGATTAAAATGAAAAAAGATTTAATTGAGTCTTGTGTTGATTATTTAGAGAATTTTCACAGAGTATCAGGTCCAGAAACTCCGAATTTCGATGATTGGAGGGTTACTCCTTTCCCATTTTCAATAGATAATGTTCATCCGCTAACTAAGTCAATATGTGATAGAAAAATTGGGTTTGTTGATGGAGGAAATTTTGAAATTTTTAAGTCAGCATCCTTTTGTATCCATTTAATAAGAGTTTTTTTTAGTATTTTTAAAGGAAAGAAGCGATTAAAACCAAAAAAAGTTCCTGGAATTGTGGAATTTTATGTCGTAACCATAACAACAGTCAATGCACTTGGAGAATTAATATACAAATCAAAAATATTCCCATTTAAAGATGATTTTTTAGATTTTATCCCAGATGATTCAAAATTAATGATAAAACAAAATGATAAGACAATTAGAATAGGAAAATTTCGTCCTAATATTGAAATAATGGGTGCAGTTGGCCGTCAATTTGCAGAATGGAAAATGACTGAGAAAAGTATTGAACTCGAGTTAGATTCTGGAGATATTTTTGTCAGAGATGGTTCCTTACAGACAGGTTATAAAGGAGAGTTTCATTTTTCTAATAAAGCATATGAGCAAGCATTGAAAAAGAATGTGTATTTAACTGCATTAGCTAAAACAAGCCGACTTTTAACAAATTTAGGACGAAGTGTTTCTTCTGTAATTTGGCGTTTTGGACAAAAAAAATGTTCTGATCAAGCTTGGTATTATTATCCGATCGCAGATATCCGAAATCCAGACCATAAGGCTGAAATGTATCATGTCAAATTTCATGCATCAGCCTCACGTTCATTCAGGTTTGAAATTTACAAAAAACAAGCAAAAGAAATGTCAATTTCTGAAAAAGAATTAATTTTTAAGAATATTATGGCAAATTCGAATGATATTGGATTTATAGGTTATCCCTTTGGTCTAATTGATGTAGATAAATTTTCACATGTAAGTAAAAAAGAAAAACCTTATCATAACACTTTATTTATTTCTGAAATATCTAAGAGAGAAAATTTTCAAGATTTTATTGATGAAGTTAGAGGAATTGATGCTCATGACATTATTAATAAGTTGAGGTGGTAATATGACAGAAGAAGAAAATAAACTTGAAGAAGCAATTGTAGGACAAATTGTTTCAGGAAAATTTGGTGAAATTTTTGTAAGACAAAAGAAAGAGAAAGTAATTGAACTGGGAGAGCTTTTAAAAATTAAACACGAGAATGGTTATGGATTATTCCAAGTAACGCAGTTGTATTTCGGAAGTCAAATTCCAAATGACACCCTAGAATTAATGGCAGGATTGAATTTAGAGGGTAAGGGGACTAATCTGGAATTTTATGAACCCGAAATTAGAAATTATGTTTTAGCAGAAGTTAAAGGGTTATTAAACATAACGGAAATTGATGATAAAAAACAAATTGCTTTACCAAAAACCCTACCCGAATTTTTTTCTGGGATTCAAAAAATTACAGAGGACGATTTAGATTTCATTAAACCACCAGAAAATCCAATCTATCTAGGGAAAGTCAGATCAGGTTCTAAAATTTTAAATATTGATTTAAGTTTATCAGCGCAAGATGTCCTAAAGCATCATATTTTAATTCCAGCCACTACAGGAAGGGGAAAAAGTAACCTTGTAAAAGTAATGTCTTCCAGTGTCATCAAAGATACTAGCTGTGGAATGTTGATATTAGATCCTCATAATGAATATTTTGGAGTTAATGATATTGGATTAAAGGATATTAAAAATGTAAAAGATTATTTGAGTTATTATACTCCAAGAGCTGGGGCTATACCAGGAGCTAATACTTTAGTAATTAATACAAATGATATTAAAGCGAGGCATATAAATCAAGTTTTAAATCTAACAGGTCCCCAAAAGGATGCAATTTTTAGCTATGAAACTAGATATAGAACTAACTGGTTAGATACATTAATGCAAGAGGAACAACCAACAATTAATGCCATTCAACCTATTACTTTGCATGTTACACAAAGAAAAATAGGGCTTCTTCTAAATATTTCAAGATTCGATGTTGGTGGAACTATTCAAATCAATTATAACGGAATATTTCAAAAAACAAGAGGCCATGCCACAATCAACACTATTTTAAAAGAAATTGAAGAGGGTAAAACCGTTATTATAGATACTTCAACTCTTGGAGGTAATATTGAGCTCTTTGTTAATACAATAATAGTCGAAAAAATATTTTCGGCATATCGTAATTATAAAATGGAAGGAAAATTGGATGATAAACCAGTGGTATCTATTGTGATTGAAGAGGCACCTAGAGTAATTGGAAAAACAGTACTTGAAAATAGAGAAAATGTGTTTGGAACAATAGCAAAAGAGGGAAGAAAATTTAAAGTAGGATTAATTGCTATTACTCAATTACCAAGTGTTATAGCACGAGAAATTCTTGCGAATATGAACACAAAAATTATACTTGGAAATGAAATGGGACCCGAACGGCATGCTATTATTGAGAGTGCAGCACAAGATTTATCTAAAGATTCTCAGGCAATCGCAAGTTTAGATATTGGAGAAGCAATTATAACCTCAAACTTCACAAAATTTGCAATTCCAATAAAAATTCCAATTTTTTTAGACTTCATCAAGGGAATTAATGGAGAAGATAGTAAAAAGAAAATAAAAAAGAGTTATCCTGGTGTAAATTAAAAGTTTTATTCAAATATTAAAAAGAGTAATAATTTTTTTAAGATTTCAGATAATAGAAGAGACCAGTTGGTAATATAATATGAAATTTGCCCATATAGCTGATTGTCACTTAGGTTGTTGGCGAGATGCGGATATAAATAAACTATCTATGGATAATTTTGAAAATATTATAATAGATTGTATCAATGAAAAAGTAGACTTTATAATAATTGCAGGGGACATATTTGAAACTAGTTATCCACCTTTAGCAATATTGACTTCAGCAGCTAAAATCTTTAGAAAACTAAAAGACGCAAAAATACCCGTCTACGTAATTTCAGGTAGTCACGACTCTTCTCCAACCGATAATACAATTCTAAATGTTTTTACTGAAGCTGGATTATTATTAAATGTCATGAAAGCAAGTTGGGATAAAAATGGAAAGATAAATTTGGTTTTTACTGAAGATCCTAAAACAAAAATAAAAATAACTGGAATTTTAGGTAGAAAAAGAGGCTTAGAAGCATCAATTTATGAAGATTTAGAGCGAAAATCATTAGAGAATGAACCAGGATTCAAAATTTTCTTACTTCATACCGCAATATCTGAATTAAAGCCTAAATATTATAAAGAAGAATCATCTCCCCAATCTTTAATCCCTCAAAATTTTCAATATTATGCAGCAGGGCATATTCATCAAGTTATTCCTTCATTTGAGATAAATGAAGAGAAAATACTTAAATCCGAGATTCTATATCCAGGTCCAACTTTTCCCACAGATTTTGAAGAAATGGAAAAGAATATTGGAGGTGGTTATTTTATAGTTGAACCAATTAATTCTAAAGTGAAAGTAAATTGGAGAAAATCCATAAATTATAAAGTAATTTCATTTAAATTTGATGCCGAAAATAAAAATTTGGCTCAAGTTACTAAAGAACTTGATAAATTTATTAAAGAGAATGATTTTAATGATAAGATCGTAACAATTAGAATATTTGGGGAATTAAAATCGGGAAATACAATTGATCTTAATTTAAATGAATATATTTCTCAAATGAGAGAAAAAGGAGCTAAATCAGTTTTAAAAAATACAATAAAATTCTCCTCAAAAGATTTCGAAATAGGACGTCCACCAGTAGGAAATTCAAGAGAAGAAATTGAACAAATTTTTTTCAAAGAAAATCTTAATACAGGAATAGTTAGTGACTGGACTGAACAAATGGAGATGAAAATTGCTAAAGAAATCTTGAAGAAAATCAGCATTTCAAAGGATATGGGAGAAAAAGTCAAGGATTATGATGCAAAAATAAGTAATTCATTATTAAGTTTATTTGGATTAAAAAAAGAATGGGAGGAATTCGATGATAATTAAAAGAATTCAATTGGAAAATATAAGAAGTTATATCGGCTTAGATTTGAAATTTCCAATTGATTCAATTCTATTATGGGGGGATATTGGCTCAGGGAAGTCTACTATCTTAATGTCAATAGCTTTTGCATTATTTGGATTTCATAATAATATTAGTGGTAATACATTACTTCGTCATGGTAAAAATAATGGAAAAGTAAGATTGACTTTTCAAATAGAAGATAAGGAAATTATTATTGAAAGAACCTTAAAGCGCTCAAAAACGTCCATTAATCAAGATAAAGGTAAAATAAGAGTAAACAGTACAGAATCTGAGAAATCTCCAAGAGAAATAAAAGCAAACGTATTAAATTTGATAGGATATCCTGATGATTTATTAAATAAAAAAGAATTATCGATCTTTCAATATACTGTTTATACTCCTCAAGAAGAAATTAAGAAAATTCTTTATGATTCTGCTGATAATAGACTTCAGGTTTTAAAAAACGTCTTTGAGATAGAAAAATATAAGCGAATCCAAAATAATATTTCGAATTTTATTACTCAAATTAATTCTAAAAATAGATATCTTAAAGGACTTACAAGTGACTTATCAGACAAAAAAATTCAGCTAGATGAATTAGATAAAGATATTATTCAGAAAACTAAAGAATTAAGGATAAAAACTTCTGAATTGAATATTTTAACGAACCAGAAAAAAACGAAAAAGGCTGAGCTTAAAGAGGTCATGGATAAATTTAATGAATTTAGCGACATAAAGGAAGATCTGGCTAAGAAGAGCGCTTTTGCTTCTTCATCTAAAAAAAGTATGGATAAGTTAAATAAATCCATAGATAATACAAGAAGTAAAATTGACGAACTCAATAATAAAATTGGTAAATTTGTTAATTTAAAACCACCTACAGAATTAAATCTTAATCAATTAACTAAAAAGAAAAAATCCTTAGAATCTGAGATTTCGAAAGAGAGGAAAAATGAGGGTAGAATATCAACAAGAATTGAACAACTTGAGAGGATTTTAGAGGATAAAATATGTGAAGTTTGTGAACAAGAAGTCCAAGATGTTGAAAAATTTGAACATAGAATTTTGGATTATAAAAAGTCTCTTAATAAATTAATAGAAGAATTAAATAAAAATGAGGAAGAAAAAAAAGAAACTGATTCAATAATTACAAAATTGACAGATTATACAAGTGCTCTAGAGAGGAATAAGATTTTCATTAACCAATTAGATGAAAAAAAAGAAGAATTTGAGAATCTAAATGGGGATATTGATAATGAAATCGAAGTTTTTGATAAATTAACTAAAGAAATCGCTGAATTAGATGAAGTACTTGATAAATACAAAGGTATTGAAGATGAAAAAAATGTTAAAGAACAAGAACTTGAGCAAATTGAAGATAATTTAAATCAAGTATCTAAAGCAAAATCAGCATTAGAAGCTGATATTAAAACTTTTGATAGATATAAAACAAATTTAAAGGAAGAAATAGAAAGTAAAGAAAAAGCACAAGAATTTAGCATTAAAATACTTCAAATTAAGGAATGGTTACAACATTTATCCGAAGTATTACAAAGTATTGAAAAAGAAGTAATGGTTAATATTTGGAACCAATTTAATACTGCATTTCAAAATTGGTTTAATTTATTAATTGAAGATGAATCAATTCAGGTTAAAATTGATGATTCATTTGCACCTGAAATAATCCAAAATGGATATATAACAGATTATGAGCAAAATTTAAGTGGTGGTGAGAAAACTTCAGTAGCATTAGCGTATAGGCTTGCTCTCAACAGGATTATTAATTTAGAAAATGAACAAATTAAAACTAAGGACCTACTAATATTGGATGAACCTACAGATGGTTTTAGTAGTCAACAGCTCCAAAATATTAGGGATATTTTACATAAATTAAATACAAAACAAACAATCATCGTTTCACATGAACCAGAAATTGAAAGTTTTGTAGCCCATACTATTAAAATTGACAAAAAGAATCATGTATCAAGTGTTATTAAATAAATTTTTAGTGTTTAAATCAAATTTCGAAATTTATATTAAAAGGGTGAGTCTCACCCTCACCGTAAAAGGGGAATGTAGGGAGGAGGGGATTTTAAAAAAGAGTAGTGAGGGGAGACTCCCAATTTCAACAACCCTACTACTTTAATGAAAAAAAATTATTTGAATTCATATTTAAATTTACCTAAAAATTCGAAATTTTTTTTGGATTTTTTAAAGACTTTTATCGGAATTTTTAATTTAATTTTAAAATTCTTAAAAAATTTTATCAAAATTACGAGATTTTTTGAATGATTCAAATAATTTTATAAAAAATACAAATCAAATATGTATTAGAAGGTGAACAAAATTAAAGAAGCTAAGCTAATAAGCAAAATGCAGCCAAGAAAAATGCCTCCTGATATAGAATTTGAGTATAAAAATATCAAGGTAGGTAATTATAACTTAACTTATTGGGATGAAGGACCAAAAGATAGCTTAACGATTAGTTTTCTTCATGGTTATACGGGAGATATCGATGGATGGTATTATCAAGTTTCGGAATTTTCAAAAAACTACAGATGTCTGGCACATAATCACAGATGTCATGGGTCTTCCGAATCTAAAAATGAACCTGTAAGTATTAAAGATTTAGCAGAAGATTTCCTTGAATTATTAGATAAATTAAATATTTTGGAAAAAATTATTGTAAATGGACACTCAATGGGAGGGATGATAGCACAGCGATTTGCATTAGATCATCCCGATAGGGTTAAAGCCCTAATTTTAACAGATACAGCTCCAAAATTACCTATTGAGGATGAGATGATTGATCAAGTTAAGAATATGGGAGTATATGAATTAGCAAAAATGATGGAGAAAATGTTTTCAATTCCCGTAAGAAAAAGACCTCCAGAATTACGTGAATACTATAAAAATTTATCTGAGTGGGAAGTAGAGAAGAAAAAAGACCTCCCTACTTATATGGGCGTTAATTTTTTAAAAGCACTAGGTGATTGGGATGTTGTTGAGCAATTACATGAGATTAAAGTTCCTACCTTAATAGTATTTGGAGAAAAAGACACATTAACAGATAAAAAGGCATATAGTAATTTATTAAATGAAAAGATTCCAAATTCAATACTTGAAATAATTAAAGATGCTGGCCATGGACCTCCTTTGGAACAAACTGATGAATATAATAGAATTATTGGTGAATTTATCAAAAAATACGAGTAATTTATTTTTTTTCTTTTTTCAATTTATTCTGATAGTACTGATACATTTTAGATAGAACATTTGCTGCGGTTTCTGGTTGTGAATATATTACAATTTGCTTTTTGTACTCTTCTTGAACCTCTTCTGAAGATAGCGCGACTGCAACAATGGGTTTTTTACCAATATCAACTAATTTTTTAATATTTTTAACAAAACGCATATCTGTTTTTTCAAATTCTTTAATTAGCACTTGTAAATCTTCTTCAGGAATATTTACAATTTGTTGATATTTTTTTAAATTTTCAAATGCTAACCCAGTTAACACACCAAGCACTACGATTCCATCCATTCCAGAATCAGATAGAATTTTTAAGCTTTTTAATTGATTTCTACGATCTAATGTACCCACGAGATCAATGGGATTACTTTTTGACCAATATGGTGGCAAAATCTTATTTAAATCTTCAATAGCCACCTCTGAAAGTGGTGGAACTTCGAGGCCAACTTGCATTAAATGGTCTGCGCACACTACAGCCCATCCTCCACCCCAGCTTAAAATTCCTATTCTTTTTCCTTTAAGAGGAGGTAATTTACTGAAAGCTTTTGCAAGATCTAATAATTCTAAACTCGTGCTAGCTTCAATAACTCCTGCTTGCTTGAACATAGATTGAATAATTACCCAAGAACCTGCAATAGAGCCTGTGTGAGAGTGGGCAGCTTTAGAGCCTGCAGCAGTTTTTCCAGCCTTATAAACAATAATTGGTTTATGAGGAGTTATCTTTTTGGCAACCTCTAAGAATTTTTTTCCATCTCTTAGTCCTTCAATATAACATAAAATTACTTTTGTATCTGGATCTTGACCTAAATATTCGAGATAATCTTCCGTTCGCAACATAATTTCATTTCCAGAGCTGACAAATTTTGAAAATCCAATTCCTTGCATTTCTCCTAAAGACATCAATTGGGTACCAAGATTTCCAGATTGTGAAATAAATCCTATATTTCCGGGGATAGGGTTAATAGGAGGCATTAATCCGTAAAATTTATGGTGGGGATTACATATACCCATAGTATTTGGTCCTATAATTTGAATCTTATAATTATTAGCAATTTTAATAACCTCTTTTTCCAAATCTCTACCATCATGACCTATTTCGCTAAAACCACCCGCAATTATGACACAAGATTTAACACCAGCTTCACCACATTCTTCTAAAACATTAAAAATCTTTGTAGATGGCAAAGCAACATAAACCAGATCAATAATGCCTCTAATATCTTTAATACTTGGAAAAGAGCGAATACCATAAATTCTTTTATGTTTCGGATTTACAAGAAATAATTTTTCCTTGTAACCTCCAATCACTATATTAGCAGCTATAATTGCCCCCCATTTCATAAAGTTGGGACTAACACCAATAATTGCAACATTTTTTGGTGTAAAAACTGAAGAAAAATCGAGTTTCCAATTAACCAAATTTAACACCATAAATTCATAGCTGTTGACTAAAGAATTATTTCCAAGATTTAAGTTAAATTCAGATTAATCACTTATATTTTATAATTCTTTTAAGAGTTTTAAAGCTTCTTCGTAATCTGGATCGATTTCAAGAGCTTTTTTCACGCATTCTTCGGATTCTGCCTTGTTATTTAGCTTTTTATGAGCAATTCCTAGGTAATACCAAGCCTCTTTAGATTGAGGACGGAATCCAACAGCTATTTTTAGATATTGCATTGCTTTTTGATGATTTCCTAATTCTAAATAAGATTTTCCACAATCAAACCGGGGAGAATAATCATCCTCTATATATATTGCCCTTTCAAAATATTCGATTGCCTCTTGGTATTTTTTAAGACCATTAAGGGCCCAACCAACACTGTGTAGTGCATGTTGATCCATTGGATTTAGTTCTATAGCTTTTTTACAATATTCATAAGCTTTTTCATATTGACCCCATTGACCATAAGTCCAACCAGTATTGTTCCACACTAGATTGCTATTAGGAAAAATTTTTAAAGCCTCTTCTCCAGACTCAGCAGATTTTTCATAATCTTTTATTTTACAATAGGCTAAGATTAAATTGTTCCATGATGTTTCCCATTCGTTATTAAAGTCAATGGATTTTAGATACCACTCAATTTCCTTTTCATAATTACCCATTCGACGATATGCAAAACCAATATTATACATAATTCTATTATTATCCACACCTTCTGGATCTTTCCTTAGAATCTCCAGGTAATTTTCAATTGCTTTTTCAAATTTTTTCTGATTTAAATATTCATAAGCTAACTTATCTTGATAATAACGATCATCTGGATGGGATCTAACGTTTTCTATTAAATCGTTTAATAATTGTTCATTTTTTGATTCTTCTAATTCCTCTAAAAGCCTTTTTACATCTTGGTTATCGGGCTGAAGTTCTAATAATTTTTTAAATGATTCATAAGCTCCTCTAAAATCTCCACTTTCTTTCTGGGCAATCCCAAACATGTTCCAATATTCTGGATTGTCCTCATATTCGTCGGAATACCTTAATTCATCAAAACAATTTGTCATCCTTTCATAATCTTGTTTCAACTTAAACAGTGCAAATCCCATATCAAATAAAGATGGTTGATGCCAATATTGAAGTTCAAGAGCTTTTTCTAATTTCTCTTTGGCTTTTTCATACTTTCCTAACTTGTTATAAGCCCATCCAATTGAATGCCAAGAGTATGCGGCATTAGGATCAAGATCTACCGCTTTTTGACAATACTCCAAAGTTTTATCATACTGTCCAATCTGACCAAGACTCCACCCTAAACCATTCCAAGCATCAGCCATTTGAGGATCAAGTTCGGTTGCTTTCTGAAAATAATTTGCTGCTTTTTGCCAATCTTTAATGTCAATATAATTATTTCCCTGAGTATACCATGTGTCTGCATCATTAGGATTCTCTTCCAATTCTTTCTCTTTTTCTCTAATATATTCTTTAGACCTTAAACTATTAAAGAATTCGTTAAGGAATTTATTGATGGTAGAGTCTTCTATATTAGTAGAATTTCTAAGCGTTCTTAATTCTTGAGTGCTTAAAATCAAATTATTTCCTAAAAAGATTATTGTTTCTTTTTTAGATTCTTCAACCATATTTATAATAGCTGCAGAAAATACTCCTGTCGTAATCTTATCCTTTATTTTTTTAAGGAATCCTAAATAGGCAGATTTAACCTCTGCTTTATCAATAATCAAATGTTGAAATAACAAGGTCAAGACTGAGAGGGATATATCACTTAATAATGCAGTGGAGGAGAATTCATAATTTTTCTTGGAAATTACTTCAATGATTTTATCAATTGCTCTTTTTACTCCTTCATTTGATAATATTTTAGCAGCCCCTCTGATTATTTTCTCATCTTTCTCTTCAAGTGCCTCTATTAGCAGATTCTCAGCCTTTGGGGTCTTAGATCTCCCAAGTGCCCACATTGCCTCCCATTTTATGAATTCATCATCACTTTTGAGTAATTTAATCAAGGGATCAATTGCTCTTTCACCTCCGATTTCCCCAAGAGCTTTTATAGTTCGTAATACTACATTTCTATTCTCATCTTCTAGCAATTTAAGCAAAGGTTCTATAGATTTGTTATCCCCAATCCTTCCAAGAGCACCTACTGCCTCTCGTCTAATAAAACTATTTTTATCCTTAAGGGACTCAGTTAAAGAATCCAAAACGTCAGGGAATTTCAGTTTTCCCAAAGTTTTGATAGCTTCTAATCTGACCATTTCTGATTTATCATTTAGAAATTTGGCGATATCTTTAGCAGATATTTGGGCATCTAATATACCTAGCGTCTTGATTGCTTCAATACGAACTTTTTCTTCAGGATCTTCTAATAATTTAATGAGAGGATCGATTGCCTTTGTAATACCATCTATATTTCGGATGGAAATAATGGCAGCAATTCTTACATCAACATTTTTATCGTTTAATAAATCAATAAGATGATGTTCCTTCCCTTCTGGATTCCTTCCAATTGCAAAAGCCGCCTCTTCTCGAATTTTTTCATACTTATCTTTTGAAGCTTGAACTAAAGTTGAGAAAATTTTTTTTCCACCAATTTCCCCTAAGACTTTTAACGCTTCTTTACGAATAAGATAATTATATTCATCAGAATTATTGTAAATTTCCTTTAATTTATCAGTATCTCTTTTTTCTTTCGATGACTTTACAACAAACAATTAATTCATCTTCCATTATTTATTTTCTTTCAATAATAATAACTAAAAGTTGATTTCTTTTTAAAAAACTTTCATTTGATTATTTTTTAATCAATAATTAAAGTTTATATCATGAAATAATACTTTAATTAATGCAATTAAAAAAATTTAATTACATTAAATTATAAAATTTTCTAGAAATTGGGTTCGATGGAGAAAAAAACATGAATTTCGGTGAAACCTACTTATTTTATTTAAAAAGTGCAGATGAGAAGTATTATCGAGTTTCTATCTATGAAGAAGAAGAAAGAACGTATTATTACAGACGAGAATACAAGAAATTTCGGTATTGTATGAGAATTTTATATGATAAAAAGAATGGAAACAGGTTTAAAAAACTCGATGTTGAAAAAGATAAACAAAATAAGGCAAGATCCCCATTTTATAAGCGTATTGGCAAACCTAGAGCAGGTTATGATCCTTATTATGTGTCATATTATGATAAATTTGAAGAACTAATCCCCGAAACCCCCGAACAATTTCTAGAAGTTCTAGGTTTAGAAGATTGCGAATATATTACCGAAGATGAATATGTTAATGCTATTTTTTCATCAATTAAAGATATAGTTGCCCCTGAAGACTATGTAAAAAAAGAGAGACGATACCCACACGACTTAAAACGACTTTTAATGATAGCCATGGCAGGCGGCAGACCAACTCAGCGTAATTCGGCCATGAAACGAATTTTAAAATGGAGCGATCAAGCTTCTGAGTCATATCATTTCCTAATAGAACATGGTTTGCAAGAAACTATGTTTGGGGCATTGATTTTAGCTACTAAATATAAGATTCTAGGTCTCGAAGATGTGGTAAAGAAAATTGCTGATTCAACAGACGAAGAAAGGGCTTGGATAGAAGGTTATAGCTTCAAATTTGCTCCAATTTATGCTAATTTATATTTACATGCTATAACGAACGGTCAACAACCATACATTTGGAAAGACATAGAAAAAATAGCTAATTTAATGCCATCAGATTTTGAAAACGCTATAAATTTCTTTACAAGTTACACAAAAAAGCCAGATAATGCTTCCACTTATTCTTTTGGTTATGATTTTAAAAAGAAGTATAATGTTGATGACAACAACTGGCTACTTATACCAGAATATTTGAAGAATAAAACCATGGATGAAAAATATGAACTTCTTTTAAATGTGGCTAATGGTATTAAATTGACTTATGATTATTCAAAATTACATTTTTTATTCAGAACTCCATTTAAAGTTGCTGAGTTAGGCAGGTTTTTGGATCTTCTAGCTTTTATAATGCATCTTATAGACCGAGACAATTGTACTTGTGGAACTTGTGCTTATTTAAGGCGAAGAGCTAAGCGAGTATTGAAAGAATGGGGAAGGGAAAAGTCTGAAGATTATATTAAAACTGTAGCCTTATTTTTTGCGCTTCAACCAGAATGGGTTGCCCCATCTTATTATTCTGAACGTTATAGATGGCAATTATTTTACAATAGGCGTATTATTAGGGATTTACTTTATGGTAAAAGTAAAAGATCGGGATGGAATGGTCAACTAGTCCGAGGAGACTCGCCCGATATTTTATCTGACGAGCATTGGCAGACTCGTGAAGAATTCTTCCCCGAATTGTGGAATGAATATCCAAATTATGTGTGGTGGATTTTAGGGAAGACCAAAGTTCCTGCAATTTTAGATTTTTGTTTAAGAGTGCTTAACCAATCAGATAAGGGTAAAGAATTTCTTAATTCATTAAATCTAAAAGATGTTGTTTCAACACTAGAAATACCATATAATAGAATCCAAGATTTCTTTTATGAAATTTTGATGAATAGATTAAAAGCGATTGATAAATTACCAGAAGATTTAATTAGTATATTAGTAGAAAGTAATGGACCAAGGGCTTGGGAGCTCGCTGTTCAGCTTGTAAAAGACAATAAAGCAGAATTAACAGAAGATCAATTCATAATGCTTTGTATAAAGCCCAATCAACGTTTAATAGACTTTTGTAGAGATCGTTTAGTAGGATTAGACGAAAATAAAAAGAAAAATATGACAATTCGTATATTTGAGCTTATTAGCATTGAAGAAGATGTTTATAGAATCAATCTTGGGCTTATAAAGAGTTTAATTGAACGAGCTGAATTGCCAATCTCTGGAGAAACATTAGTTCCACTATTGAGAAGTAAAAATACATTAGGTCAAGAACTAGTATCAAGTCTGATAGAAAAACAAGCTCCAAAAGCAGGATTTCTTACTAAAGAGGCTTATATTTCAACTTTTGAAAATTCAGAGGTTTCCTTGGATCTTTGCAAAATGGTGTCAAAATTTTTAGATAAGGATATAGAAACCTCAACTTTTTCACTAAAAGAAAGTATAGAAATTATTTCAAGCCTATTACAATGTCCTCATGAAGAAATATTCCTAATCTATGATAGATTATCTGAAAATTTGATATCAAGGACTCCTGAGGGTTCAAATTTATTGCTAGACGGTATAGTTAAAAACTTGGTTAGAAAGGAAATAAGTCAGAAATTAAGAGAAACATTCCTAGAATTATTAAGGAAGACAAATATTGATATTTGGAAATCAATAGATTCTGAAATTGTTAATAATATATCGAAATTAGAAGATCCAGATATTGCGATAATTGGAAATTTAGTTCTAAAATATCAAACTGTAGCAATGCCTGCCAAAGAAACTATTGATGTAGTAGTGGGTTCGGAAGCCCTTGTAATAAGAAGATATTTAATAGATATATTAGATCTCATCTCTTCAAGGATTGATATAGAGATAAATATTTTAACACCAATAATTGAAAGCGATTTTAATGATCTTTTTACTTGGACTTCAGAATATATTAAGAAAGCTGCAATTGATGTCTCAATAAAAACCAAGTATCTACGTAAAATTATAGATTCACCTGTAGTTAGGGTTCAGGAATTTAGTTTTAATGTTTTAAAAGAAATTTACAAAGAAAAACTCCCTTATGATATGATTCTCCACTTACTTGAACACCCTTCGGAATATGTTAGGGGAGCTATCGCTGAAGAAGTTTCTGATATTAAAGTTTTTGAAAAATTAGTTAATGAAGAACCAGATCTTTTTCTTAGATATATTAAATCAGTAATTTATTTACCGAATAAGCTTGCAAAAGCGAAAGATCGTCTTTTTGAATTGATGATTGATTTTGCTAACTCCTCTCCAAAATATAAGAAGAATATCAAGGATATTCTCTTGAATGTGGGTGGAGGAGCTATTATTAAAGATAAGGAGCGTGCACTTAAAGCATTTGTTAAGATAACTGATTAAGGAGTTAAAAAAATGAGTATATCATACCAATTTAATTATGCAACACCTTCCACTTTTGTCGAAAGTGCAGATCTTACTTCATTAGTCTTTTCTACAGATTTAAATCGCCCTGAAAAAGTTTCATTCAAAGGACGTTTGAAAAACATCTTGCTTTATAGGGACGCAATGCTTGCATTACGTCAAGTTGTAGTTTCTGACCTTAGAACACCAGTTAAAGATAGATCAGCTTACCTTGAGTGGGAAGGAAAATTTGTTGAACAACTCGCAAGAGAACGCTTAGGTAAAGTAGAGTCTATGAGGGAAGAAGTATTAAAAGATATAAAATTGCTAGAGCAAGAAAGAAAAGATATCGAAGCTTGGGAAAAAGAGAATTGGAAACAATATTACAAATTAGAAAGACCATTTTGGAAATTCATTCAAAATAGGGATAAGGATTTGTGGTGGGTTTTAGATCCTGTAATTTCAGTTCAACCTGATATCGTATCATTTGAGGCTTTTTCTAAAGATGAATCTACATATGCCAGCTTGAGTGTTAATAGAGATGAATTTGTGATGGAAGAAGAACCGACGCTTGGAACCACTAATATTGACTTTAGTAAAAGGCTGGCTGATGAATTTCTTAGAATTAGAACAGACAATCCATTAGATTTATCTATTGCTCCAGAAGGGTTTACAGTTGAAACTGGAGAAAGACCAGCTTATTTAGAAAAGAAAATAGATTTACCCGAGAGTTGGGTTAGAGGTTTTCTCCAAGTATCCTCAGCTTCAGCATTACCTGGTTATGATTTCAACCTCTCAAAAGTTGATGTTTATGTTATTTGTAGCTATTTAAGACGAAGAAGAGCTCGTTGGTCTCCTCGCTCTCTACGATGGGAATTAAAACCAAAATATAACATAAGAGTTGTATTTGAGCCTTGGGAAGAGGTAATTGAACTATCTGCTAAATATTTTGGTCCCGAACCTCAAATAATTCGCACATGGGGTAGAAGAAGGTTATTTCTACTTGAAGGCTTAATCCCACATGCCAAAAAGTTTAGAGTACATTTACTGGGTAAAGGACTTCCAGCTTTTTACATCGCAGAAATGCCCGGTATGGTCTTTACCTTGGGATTATCAGGTTGGGTTGCAAAAGACTGGTCTGGTGGAGCTGTTTTTAATGCATTATCAGGATTTATCGGAGATACAGTAGTAAAAGATATTGTTACAAAATTTAAGGAAAATAGACAATACGAGATAGATAAATTACCAAGCGAATTTAAAATTGATCAAAAAGATATAAATTCAACAATTGGCTATCTTTATCGCCATGGTAGAGCTTATTATGACTTAGTTAGCTCCAAGATTAGATATAGAGAATTATCTCAAATCCCCTTCCCGAAACACTTGACAGAACCTTCACAACTTGAAAAAGATGCTCGGAAATTCATGCCAAGTCTAAAAAATTTCAGAGTTAAACATAACCCAGATAAATCGATCGATGCAACTGCCAAGATGAGAGTAAAGGATAAAATAAAAGAAATTTCCTTGACAATGTCAGGAGATGGGCAGGTTAAAAAAGCAGATTGTCATTGTAGGGCATTTCAACGCAAAAAACTAACTGGAGGACCCTGCATTCATTTATTAGCCCTTCAATTCAAAACATTAGATTTGGATTAAATAGAGTGGTGAAAATGGGTAGAAGAGAAGAATTATACGAAGAAATTAAGAAATCATCCAAAGAAGTTGTAACTCTAAGAGAAATGATAAAATTTGGATTTTGGCCAAAAGATATTCCACTACCAGAAATAAATATGGAAATGGTAGAAAGAAAGAAGGAAGTAATTAAAAAAATTAGGGAATTAAACAAAGAATTGGTAAGAGAACGAACTTTTGATGATGTAGTGAAAGAAATTCGAAAGGAAAGAATGGCTGAATCTAGAAAAAGAAAAAAATTACGACGTGAAGAAAAAAAGAGATTATACGAAGAACGTAAAGCTGCTTGGGCCAAAAAGCGAGAGGAAGAAATAGTTCATGTTGGGAATAAGTATTCTGGAATGTTACATAAAAACGAGACCAATATAGAAGCTCTCAAACGTTTTAATTTACCCATAATTCAAAATCATATTGATTTAATTAAAGAATTGCAGATTGATCTCTCTACATTACGATGGCTAACATATCATAGAGATGTAGTTAGTATTTCCCATTATGTTCAATTTGAGGTTCCCAAGAAATCAGGTGGAATGAGAACAATTTCTGCACCGAAACCTAAAATTGCTGCTGCTCAAAGATATATTTTTGAAAATATTTTATGTAACATACCATCATCTAATTGTGCTCATGGTTTTATACAGAAAAGATCAATATTAACTAATTCTAAAGTTCATATTGAAAAAAATCCAAATTTAATTATTAACATAGATTTAAAGGATTTTTTTCCATCAATTACGTTTATTAGAGTTAGAGGTTTATTTCAAAAATTAGGCTATTCAGGACAGATCGCCACATTATTAGCAATGCTTTGCACGGAACCCCATAGAAAAGAAGTTCAAGTAGATGGCGATAAATATTATGTGGCTCTTGGAGATAGAGTGTTACCTCAAGGTGCATGCACAAGTCCAGCCATCACTAACGTAATATGCTGGCGGCTTGATTCTAGATTAAATGGCTTGGCACGTTCAAAAGGATTTGGCTATTCACGTTATGCTGATGATATAACCTTCTCTATTCCAAATAAAGAATTCAGGAGTGAAATTGGTAAATTTGTAAATACAGTCAATAAAATTATAAAAGATGAAGGTTTTAGGATTAATAAAAAGAAGATTAGAATCCTTGGTAAACATAGAAGACAAGAAATTACTGGATTAGCAGTAAATGAAGGTTACCCGACCATATCCCGTAAATGGCTTCGAAAGCTTAAAGCCATTTTATATAATTGTAAGACCAAAGGAATAGAAAGTCAAAATATATCCTATCAAACATTACAGGGAATGGTCTCTTTCGTTAATATGGTATCGCCGAATAAGGCAAATAAATTTAGAGAGGTATTAAGTAAGATTAAACCAAGTTAATTATATAGGAAAGTTGGAAACCTTGGCTATTAGTTGCGGTGTCACGCCGTGCATGCCGGACCGTTTACCATCCTTCACCGGTCCTTTCATCACTGCCGGCACTATCGACACTATCACAATTTGCGAAGCCAACCTAAGAGGTTCAAATTGCGATAGTGTCACGTGCCGTTGAGTAGAAAGTCCCGATCTTGGACTTGATGCAAGGTTTCCATTACTTTCTTTCAAAGATTTTAAATATTTATAGAAAATTTGCAAACCTAAAATAATTAGAAGACCTTGGCTATTAGTTGCGGTGTTACGCCGTGCATGCCGGACCGTTTACCATCCTTCACCGGTCCTTTCGTCACTGCCGGCACTATCGACCCTATCGAAATTTGCGAAGCCAACCTGAGAGGTTCAAATTCCGATAGGGTCACGTGCCGTTGAGTAGAAAGTCCCGATCTTGGACTTGTTGCAAGGTCTTACCTCTCTTTTTTTTAAAAAGATTACGAAAATTATATATACATAAAAATAGACAAAAATAACTGGAAGATCTTGGCTATTAGTTGCGGTGTCACGCCGTGCATGCCGGACCGTTTACCATCCTTCACCGGTCCTTTCATCACTGCCGGCACTATTGACCATAGTATATTTTGCGAAGCCAACCTAAAAGGTTCAAAATACACTATGGTCACGTGCCGTTGAGTAGAAAGTCCCGATCTTGGACTTGTTGCAAGGTCTTCCCTTTTTTTAATCTATCCACGATTAAATTTTATTAATTTTCAAAATTAATTAAAAAACTACTAATTTTTAAATCAAAATCAGGAGTAAATTAAGAAATATGGAAGAAAAAGTAAACGTTATTAACCCATATATCTAAGATGGGGCATATTTCCTTATTTTATTCGAAAATTTTTTAATTTTATTAATAGAGCTTGGATAATTTACAATCAAAGTTTTTTCAATAATTTCTAATATATCCTTATTAATTTTTTTACCAAATTTTTTTAAATCAGCATCTGAAACGGTTTCAGTATTTATGATATTTAGCAATTCTACAATTCTTTCAAATAATAAATTAATTTCATCAACATATACTGCCCTGGCTTGGAAAGTGTCTAAATCCTTTATTTTTTTCACTAAATTATTAAAATATTTATTATTTTTTATACCAATTAGGGTATTTTTTTCAAGATCAATAATCACAGAATCTATTACAAAAAGCCCAAGAAGATCTTGAGGGACTCCAACAATATCAACTAGGGTCTCAGCAAGAGTGTTTGCCCAATAATTTGTTTTTAAAATGCGATTTGGTGTAAACAATTTTAAAGAATCAATTAATAATTTAATCAGAGCTCGATCGCCAGAGATAACAATTCGTCTTCCAATAAATATAGAATAAATCACTTTTGCAAAATTTTTCTTTAAAGTATTAAATAAAAAACTAAGGCTTATTTGTCTTGGTTTAATATTATATTTTTCTTTAAAGTATGCGATTTTAGACTGATCTATTTCCTCATCCCCCATTCTTTCATTTATTATTTGAATAGTTTTGTCTACATATTTTTCAAAAGGTTTAAGATACCTATAATTGATTAATTCAGAATTTATATGCTTATCCTTATATATATTCAAATATTGCTCACTTAATTGACTTAGAACAATTTTTAAAGCATCATCATCGTCATTCTGATCTGCAATAATTATCAGATTAAGGTCATGTTTAATATCAATTGAACGATAGAGGATTTTTGATTTGCCTAATATTATCGCTTCTACCTCATCACTACTTATATTTTTAGCAATCATAGAAACCGCTGATAAAAATGAACCAAATAAACTTGGTTGCATGGAAATTTCAGTGTCAAAACTCCTTGAAAATATACAAACAGAACGGTTATTTATTAAAACCATTTTTATAGGCAATTATAATTCCTCTAATAAAACAAAGCCTAATTAATGTTTTATTTGTTCTTTTTCAGTTGGTTAACTTAATTTATACTTTTTAAATTTCAATATTTCTAATCTTTCATTGATTATAAATAATTTGAAAAACAAATTCTTTTTTTTCAATTTATCACAAAACAGACAAGAATTTTTTTGAATGGTATCTTGATTGTTTTTCATAAAAAATAAAATTTTTAAAAAGTGAGAAATTATGCCAATAGTATCAATTAAGAAAAAAGATAAGGTTATTGAACCCGAGATAGATCCTACTGCATGGATTTCAAAGCATGCAGTAATAGTTGGGAAGGTTTCAATAGGTCCAGGAACTGTAGTTTATCAAGGCGCAGTAATAAGAGGGGATTTTGCAGCTGTCAAAATCGGTGCGAATAATGTTATTCAAGATGATGCAGTCATTAATACGGCAGATGGTTTTAAAACAAAAATTGGTGATAACAACTTAATTGGTTTTAAAGCTATTGTTCATGGAGCTACAGTTGGTAATAACGCAGTAGTTGGAATTGGTTCGACAATTATGATCGGTGCAAAAATTGGAGATGACGCATTAATAGGCGCAGGTGCGTTTATTGGAAACAATAAAGTTGTTCCTCCAGGCAAATTCTGGATTGGCACTCCTGCAGTAGAGAAAGGTGAAAATAAACAAGGTGCTATGTGGGAGATTGGCCGAAAATCTTGGAGAGAAAATGTAGAAAAGCGTTTCAAAGGAACAGAAGCATAAAAATATATCTTCTTAATAACTTAAACTTATATTTTTTTACCTTTTTTAAAATCTAAATCCAAAAATCGTTGAAAGAAAATTGATTTAAGGGATTTTCATAAATAAAATTTCTTCTATATTATAATAGAAAATATTTTCAAAGCGATTTACAAATAAAAATTAAAAAATAAAGTCTACTATTTAAAATTTTAAATTTCAATGGAGAAGTTAGATTTGCCAGCTTTATACAAAAGTAAAGAAAAAGGAAAGATGCTTTTTTTACAAAGGGATAGATGCAAGGCTTGTAATCTTTGCATTAATATCTGTGCAGTAAAAGCAATAATACCAGATACAGAACTAAATAGCAGAGCAGGTTACCCACCAGCACCAAACCCTGAATCTAAGGGATGTACATACTGTGGAACTTGCGAATTAGTATGTCCTGATTTCGCTATATATATTACTGATTTGAGTTTATTGGAGGAATGATATGTCAAAATATAAAGATTATGATGGAAAACCTGGAAAAACGGTTTTAATGGGTAATTCGGCCATGGCTGAAGGATGTATTGCAGGAGGGTGTCGATTTTTTGCAGGATATCCAATAACTCCACAAAACGAAGTGCCAGAATATATGAGTAGAAGATTACCCCAAGTTGGTGGTAGATTTCTTCAGATGGAGGATGAGATTGGAAGCATTGCAGCAGTGGTAGGAGCTGCAATTACTGGTGTAAAAGCTATGACAAGTACAAGCGGGCCAGGTTTTTCGCTTATGCAAGAGATTTTCTCTTGGGCTGCGTGTATAGAATTACCAATTGTAATTGCTGATGTGCAGCGGACAGGTCCCGGAAGTGGCGTTGTTTCATTACCACATCATTCAGATATTATGCAAGCACATTGGGGAGGAAATGGAGAGTATCAAATAATTGCTTACGCCCCATGTACTTGTCAAGAATTATTCGACTTTGGGATTGAAGCTTTTAATGATTCAGAAACATGGAGAACACCAGTAGTTATCTTTAGCGATGCTTGGCTGGGACATATTTACGAACGTGTCATAATTCCTGAATCTGATGAATTAAATAAGAAAATTGTCCAGAGAAAAATCTATGAAGGTAACCCAGCAACATATAAAGGTGCTTCTTGGAAAGATAGGGACGGAAATATTGTTATTTCAGAACCTCCTATTCTTGGTAATGATTTTTTCCCTGACTGGTTACCTTCAGTGACACACACTCCAACATATTTTGCCTCAGAAGATTCAGATGTTTCCTATAAGATGATTGAGGCAATTAATCAAAAAATTCTCGATAATGAAGAAAAAATCGTTAAAGTTCAAAAGTTAAATTTAGATGATGCAGATATTGCGATTATATGCTATGGATTACCATTTAGGACTGCAAAAACAGCAATGAAACAAGCACGAAAAGAAGGCATTAAAGCAGGAATTTTAAGATTAGTAACACCATGGCCTTTTGCAAAACAAGAAATTAAAAAATTATCAGAAAGTGTGAAAAAAATAATTGTTTTAGAAATGAATTGGGGCCAAATTCTCACATATGTTGAAGCAGCAGTAGAGGATGGAACATCCGTCCATTTTATCCCTGAAATATCTAAAATACCTGAACCAAAAAAGATTCTTGATAAAATTAGGGAGGTTATGTAATGTCTATAAGAATTCCTGAAGATGAAAAACCTGACCATCCTTATACTCCTACGACGTTTACTGGACGAAAATTCGGTACAGTAGTTTCTTTCTTTTGTTCGGGTTGTGGCTATGGAGCTATTGCGCAGATGCTTTGTAGAATATACGAAGATAATAAGCTAGATATGAACAAATATCCCATAGTAAATGGTGTTGGATGTTATACAATGATCCCTTTGATCTTGCCTGGGAAAACATTTATGTGTCTCCATGGAAGAGGTCCTGCAGTTGCTACGGGCATCAAGATGGCACATCCTGAAATGAAACCGATTTCAATTCAAGGTGATGGAGATGCACTTTCAATAGGAACTAATCATTTCATTCACGCTGCCAGAAGAAATGTCGATATGGTCCTTTTATTATTACACAATAAAGTCTATGGTATGACAGGAGGGCAATTAGCACCAACTATGCCTGAAGAATGGAAGGCATCAACTGCACCCTATGGATTCAAAGAATATACAATAGATGCAGTGAAATTAGCTTTGACTGCGGGTGCAACATATGTAGCAAGATGGACTACAGCTCATCCCAGACAATTTATGAAGTCAATGACAAAAGCTTTAATTGAGCATAAAGGATTCGCATTAGTTGAAATAGTGAGTCAATGTCCTACATATTTCGGAAGGAGAAATGATATGGGAGATCCAGTAGAGTTATTCAATTGGATCAAAGATAATTCCATTAATATCAATAAGGCTAAAACGATGAGTGAAAAAGAGTTGTTAGATAAAATTATAATTGGAGAATTTCATGAAGAAAGAAAACCTACTCTGTCAGAAAGATATATGGAAATAATAGATTCACTAGATAAGGAGAAGAAAAAATGACTCGAACGGAAATTAAAATTTCAGGTTACGGTGGACAAGGTGTTATTACTTTAGCTAAATTAATTACTGCTGCAGTTATTATGCACTCTGATAACTTGGAAGCCACTCAAACGGAAAGCTACGGAGCTGCTGCGAGAGGTGGAGCTTGCTGGGCAGAAGTCGTTATAGATGAGGAAGAAATTGATTATCCTAGGGCAGTTCCTGGAAATGTTGACATTGGAATATTTTTCACTGATGAGGCAGTAGGTTCGTTCCTGAAGAGTGTTAAAAAGAAAGGAGGAACAATAATCTATGATCCGCTTACTATTAAAAAGGTTAGAGCTAAAAAAGCTCAAAGTTTATATGCTGTTCCTGCATTAGAAACAGCTAGAAAAGAATTTTCTCCCGTTGTTGCTAATGTAATCATGTTCGGAGCCGTATTAGGTCTCACTAATATATTAAGCAAAGAAATTGGAAAGAAAGCAGTAGAGGGTTTTGTACCCAAAAAAGCAGTCGATCTTAACCTTAAAGCTTTTGAAAAAGGATACCAAATGGGTCAAGAAATTAAAATTCAATAAATTTTTTTATTTTAAGATTTTATATTCACATTTTCTTTAAAATTGAAGAACATTTTGAGCAAGAATATACTCCATCTGTTTTAACTTGATAATAAATTGCACAATTTTCGCAATATAGAATTATATCTTTTTTTTCTACAGCTGTATCCTTATTTAATAATTGAGTTATATATGCAATTTGGGTTTCTGCCCAACGAACTCCATCTTCATATTCAGCAGTTTTTGCCCAATGTAAAGCGTTTTCAAGAGAGAAGAGTGCTTCCAAATTATTTCCAGATTGAAAATTTGCACTAGCTCGATTTGCAAATTTATTATAATTTTCATATGCCCCATCATAAAGTACTTTAGGTTGTATCTCAGCCTCTTCGGTCTGTGTTAATTTATCAATAAATTCTGGGTCGAGAACCATTTGAACAAGAGTCCTAAATACCAGATCTATAAATTTTCCAGATTTTGCACTAGTATCAAAATATATGGTTTCATGTTTTTTGGCAATATTTGTGCCCTCCTCAGAAGTAACTACATGGTTTGGTAAATCAAATTTATTACCGACAATTACTATTGGAATCTTTCCTCGGTTATCAAATACTTCTTTAATCCATTTATCAATATTATTAAAACTTGTTCGATTAGTTTTATCGAATACTACAAGTCCACATGATGCACCCGTATAATACATGGGTCGGATATAACTAAATTGCTCTTGACCGCCAGTATCCCAAACTTGAAATTTAACACGTTGACCATAGACATCCATCATTTTTACGCTAAAATCAACCCCAATTGTAACTTTATAATCATCTCTAAATTTTCCTTCTGCGAAACGAACACTAATAGCAGTCTTACCTACAGTTGCATCCCCAACTATAATACATTTTAATAGATAATCGTACCGATCCTTGCTCAGTTTTTTCCTACCCCAAATTATATTTCGTTTTTTCTTTTTAATATTTTTAGTAAAATATTTCTATTTAAATTAGATTTAATATTAATGATTAATATTGAAATAAAACAGTCTAATTGCTGTTAAATAATCATTAACCGATAATAAAGAATCTTTCGAGATATAAAAGGAGAATAAGAAAGAAACTTATTCTTTTGCATAATATATGGTCCCTTTATCAGCAAAAACATAGTCTTTTTTACGCTTCGTTACTACTTTGACTCCAAGTAACTCAGCAACTCTTAATAACTCAGTAGGTGACTTAAACCTAATCCACATTTTCGCTCTTGGAATACTGACAGTGTGAGTTTGGACAATAGTATTACCTTTAGAATCAGTTGTTGTAGTTTGATATCTAACAGGGACACCTTTATGCATAAAATCGTTTTTACTTTGACCCATCATATCTTTAGCTTCTATAATTTCTACCAACTTTATAACTCCTTCATTTTTAATATTCTTGGCAATAATAAATCGTCCCTTGGTCCGCGAACACGTAATCGTTGCCCCTTTTATTTATTACCTTTATCCCTAACATTTCCGCGGTCCTTTTTAAATCACTTAACGAGTCGAATTCAATCCACATCATTGCACGAGGTAAACTATCAATTCCAACCTGAATTCCTTTATGTAAAAAATCATTTTTAGATTGACCCATCATATCTTTCGCTTCAATTATTTCTACCATTCTTAACACCTAACTTGCCTATTCTTTCGCGTAAAAGATCGTACCAGCCAATGCAAACACATAGTCGTTTTTTCTTTTAATAATGAACTTAATTCCATATGCCTCGGCAGCACGTTTAAGTTCTGCGACATCCTCATATTCTATCCACATATTAGCTAGAGTTTTATTTCGAAAGTCATTTTTAGAATGACCAACCATGTCCTTTACTTCAATTATTTCTACCATTTTTCCCTAACTCATTTATTTTTTTTAATTAAGTCTATTAATATTTCAAATTTGTTCTTTATGGAAAATTAATTTGTATTTAATAATATGCTTTAAAAAAAATTTAATATTTTGGATTATTAAAAATAGATCAATAAAATCAGTTATATTATTAAAAATTAAGTAAGAAATATTATTATTAATAAATTACAAAATTTTTTAAAAATGGAATAATAGTGAGAACAAATGCCTGATTTTCAAGCAGAAGTAGAGATAATGGAGTTAGATGGGTTCGGTTATAAGATGAAAGAGTTTCTTGGCGTATTTAAAGGGGAATTAATAGATTATCGAATTAGAATTGAAAGGTCAAAGGATGTAAAAACTAAGGATCCAATGACAAAAGCAAAAGTTATTGTTGGAAATAAATTTAAAATTGAAAAAGATAAGATGAAACTAATTGTACAAGCTACAAAAGATAAAGATTACTTAAAAGTAATTATTGCTCCTGAAAAACCAGATAAATTTGTATCAGATGAATTTTATGATATAGTTACCTCATGTCTTGCGAAAGCCAGAGAGGTTATGATGAAGAGAGATGAACGAGAGGAATTTGAAGATTTTATATTGACTAAATTATCACAGATAGCAGATGGAACAGAAAAACAAACAGCTTTAACATGTATTAAATGTAAAGCACCTTTACCACCAACAAGAGTAGGAAATGTTGTTTGTCCTTATTGTAGTACAACAAATGTAATTTAACTATTTAAAAAGATAAGATTAAAATAATTAATTAACACTTCTTTTCTTTCAAACTCATTAGTTATCTCTTTAAGTTGTTTAAAAAACAAATCATTATAATAGTCTGATTGTTCTTTTTGTTCTTTTAATTTATTTTGATTCAACAATTCTAATAATAATAAACATTTCTCTACTTCAGAATGAGCCTTTTCAACTATTTGAAGGGGATTTTCAATTATCTTTGTATAATTAAATCTAAAAGCTTGTTTTATTAAGAATTTTAAATACAAAAAATATTGTTCTGTAAAAATTTTATTATTTGAAACATAGGGTTTACTTATTAGTGCCATGATTTTTTCAATGTCTTTGAGTTTTTCATGTAAATTCATATTTTCAATTTGTATTGTTAAATTTGATAATATTTTTGTTTTTTGACAATTATCGTCAAGTTCATTTAATTTCGATATATAAAATGAGATCAAATCTTCGTCTATCATTTCATTTATGTCAGATAATAAGTCAATTAGTTGTTGATTGATTTTCAAAAATAAATCTTGATTTGATATTAAATTCATTTGTAAAATAATTTCTTTAAATAATTCCTTACCAGCTTTGAACCTCTTCAAATTATAAAAGGACTTAAGAAGCTCAAGTTTAATTATTAATGAACTAAAGTTGTCTTGATATTTTGTGATCATTTCATAAATTTTTTCATGATATTGAATTTTTTTCGATTTGTTATCTAAATTTTGAATGATTTTAATGAATGTTTTAAATAAAGATGCTCTAGAAAAATCTCCAGGAGTTTTCTGGATAAGTAAAATTAAGAAATCCAATAATTCTTCAATTTCATCAAATCTGCTTTTTGTATATAAAAAATCAGAATAATTCACAAAAGTTTCAGCCCTAAACACATCATCTTCTACTATTTTTGATAACTCATTAACTCTAAGTGCAATTTCCTTGTTATTTGTTTTGATTGCTAAAAGATAATAATTATTTATTATCTCTTTGAGAGTTTCGTCACGTAAAATCTGAAACTTAATTAATTGTGCCCTCTGAATTGCAAACTTAATCAAATTTTCATCAAGAAGATGTACAGCAATTTCAGATGAATAGATTACAAATTTTTTGTTTATAGAATCTATTGAAGTATATTCAGTTAGAATCTCGGGCGACAAATAAATATTTTTTGGTTTAAAAAGCCAATTAAGCATAATTATTGTATTTATTTTAAAAATATTTTCTATCTCTGCTTCAATTTTCTTGATCTCTTCTAATAAATAGTTCTTATTAGCATAAAATGATAAAAATTTTAATTTTTCTAACCAAGATTGTATTTTGTAATAAGGAACCTCAATTTTTGGAATCAGTTTATTCATAATACTTTCAATACTTTTAAAATCATCACATTTTAAGGATTTAAAAAGTGTATTTATAGATTCATTTATTATTTTGGACCGTGCAAGAATATTTGGTTCCAAATCTATTGTTGAAATAAATTTTTTAATGTATTTTTCAGCATATTTAAAATTTTTCCTAGAAATGAAATATTTAAGAATATAAATTAGTATTTCTGATTTGTTTGAAGTATATTTTAAATTTCCTAATTCTTTTTCCACTTTTTCAATAGAATTGGTCAAATATATTAATTCCAATAATTGTTTTTAACGAAAAATTAAATAGATTTTCTCTTTATTTTTATATTTTCTTATTTATAAAAATTTAAAAATCATTTAAATTTAAAAGATTTAGTGAAAAAAATTGCCCAATCTTGATGTAATGCTTATCGGTATGGGACTTTCGTTATTTTCAGCATGCATTTTTAATCTGGCTGGAGTTCTACAAAAAAGGGAAGTGGATAAACTTCCGGAATTACGATTTGATCAGGGTGTTAAGCATATAATTGAAACATTTATGGAATTTGCTAAAAATAAATTATGGGTTTTAGCTGTCATATTAGGGATTGCTGGAGCTCCATTTTATATGATTTCATTTGATATAATCGGTATAACTCTTGCACAGCCCTTGCAGGGTTTTGGTGTATTAGTGCTGGCTATCTTCTCAGTAAGGGTTTTGAAAGAACCATTAAATTCTTACGAAAAAATAGGAATTATCTTTCTATTGATCGCCCCTTTGTTATTGGGTCTTGGAAGTATTCAAGGAAAAGTTGCAATTATAGAAAATTACGAATATTTCGCTCCTGTAATCTTGGGTTTATTGGGAATTCAGGAAAAAATTACTAATATTAATGATTTTGGATTATTACTAATACTCTCCATTTTTACTATTATAGTCTTCATAGTTTCGGTAACCCTTTATTTGATTCATTTCAAAACTACTAAAGATCATGAAAAAATCTTTGCCATATTGGCAGGAATTGATTTTGCTATCGGTGCAATATATCTACAAATTCTTGTTCCAATCTTGGGAATTTTGTTAAGAGGGAATTCTCAAGCATTTTCAAATTACAGTTTATTATTTCTAATATCGGGCTTTATTTCAATTGCAGGAAACATCTTAGGTATTATGTTTATACAGGGTGCATTCCAAAAAGGCAAGGCAATTACTGTAGTTCCCTTCCAATCTACCTTTGGGACTCTACTACCAATCCTTGCTGGACTAATTATTTTTAGACAATCAATTTTACAGCCGATCTTATTTATATTAGGTGTAATATTCATGTTAATTGGTGTAATCTCCTTATCAAGAATGCAAGAATGAATAATTAATACTATTGAAGACTCATGAAAAAGTAGATTTTGAATATTATGAGGGTTCAAGATCACCTATAATATCGATTTATCCTATTTGGTTGATCTACTTAATTCTCTTACAAATGCCCCCATATTGGGTAATGCATTCGCTAAAAAACCTGGAACCATTCGCCAAAACCAAAGAAATTGAGGTTTTAAGAATTGCGGCAACTTTCGCAAGAGGAAACCGTTAAAAAAACCTCTTAAATAAAAAGATTGATAAGCTTCTATAACTAAATCCCTGATTTCATCTATTGAAAGGTCTGGAGTTGCCATGATAGGATCACATAGATTCCATTGGTCAAAATCTGGTTCTTTAATCCACCCTTTTTCAATTGCTTCTTCATATAATTTTGTTTGTGGATAAGGAGTTAAGGGTGTGAATTGCATTATATCAATATCTAGGTCTTTTGCAAACTTGATTGTGTTGAGAACATCTTCTTTATTTTCACCTATATTACCAATAATTATTGAACCAAAAATAGTAATTCCCCGGTCATGTAACATTTTCACCGCTTTTTTAATTTGTTCGATAGTAATCTTTTTCCCAATTTGATCAAGTGATTTCTGATAAACGCTCTCAATGCCAATAAGAAGCATTTTAAATCCAGCGTTTTGCATTTTATCAACAACATCGGGATTTTTTACAACATCATCTACTCTACCTTGAGCACTATACCATTTTCTTTGTAATCCATGTTCGATTATAAGATCACAAATTCTTCCGACCCTTTTCATATTTAATGTAAAGCTGCTGTCATAAAAAATATGCCAATATCTTCTTTTATTCATTTGTAGCAATTCTTGAATTACTCTTTCAGGTGATTTTCGTCTCCACTGACGATGGTGGAACTTTGTAACACAGCAGAAATAGCAATTATGAGTGCAACCCCTGGCAGATTCCAACACGTCAACAGATGCGCCCATATAAGTATAATAATTATTTTTTACCAAAGTTCGATTTGGAAATGGAAGTACATCGAGATCTTCAATTAGAGGACGATCTTCGTTATGATATACACTTCCATTTTGGGAATAACTTATACCTAAAATATCTTTAACACTACTCCCCTGTTCAATTGCTTTTATCAGTGCTGGAAAAGTAATCTCGCCTTCACCGCGAACAATATAATCTATCTCTGGCTTTTCAATTGTTTCTGGAACTAAAGTCGGTTGATAACCACCAACAATAGTCGTAACATCATGTTCTTTTGCAATTTTGCAGATTTCTCCGGTTGTTGAGGTTGAAGGTGTCAGATTTGTAACTCCTATGACATCTGCACTGGCAATTTTTTTTGAAATCCTCCAAGCTGATTGTTTGCGATATTTAAGATCTAAAATTTCAACATCATGTTCTGGTACTGTAGCCGCAATTGACATTAATCCCAAGGGTGGCGCTTTTATAAAACGCTCAAGACCAATAACACCTTTTTTACTCTTTTCTGGATTCGTCGGATTAATTAACAAAATTTTCAATTAAAAATCCCTCAATTAAGTAATAAATAATGAAATCTTTTATAAAACGATATTTTTTCATATTTAAAGATATTTATTCAATTTTCTAGTTATAAAATACTTTATAAATATAAATCTTCAAAATTATGATAAAAGATTTGATTGAAATTGAGTTAATTAATCATTTTTCCCTAGAATTCCAATTCTCGTTTGTGCTGTAACACATTTAAGCCCTGTTTGCTCTAATAATCTTTTTATACCCTTCATTTCTTCATATGTAGGTGTTTTAAAACTAGGAATTAAGCGACTTCTGAATTCTGGTCGATAATCTAATATACAAACTTGTATATTAGGATCAATCCCAGCCAATTTTTCTCCCCAATGAAGAAGTTCATTCTTCATCTTTTCATTATCTTCATAGAAAAAATTATTATAAGGGAGTCCTACGCCCATAAATACTTTTTCAGGATAATAATTATTCGCAATATATTTTACTGCATTCCAAGCGGTTGAGAGATATTTTTTAGCAAGACTCTTATCTTTCACGCAAGTAATTTTTATAAAAGTATCTAATTCAAAGGATTTTAAATCTGGACCGATATCTGTTACGCCGACTTCTATTAGTTCATCGATATAATCTTCAGTCAAAATGCTCGCATTAGTATCAAGATGAAGTCTTGCATCCTTATCAGGATTTAGTTGCTTTAAGTGTTTAAAAAATTGAATTAACCATGGACGATTGAGAGTTGCTTCGCCTCCTGAAATCGCCATTCGATCTACTCCATATCTCCATCTTATAATGCTTAATTGGCTAGCTGCATCTTCAGGAGTCATAGGTAGAATTGTAGAATTATAGGTGATATCGTAGTTTTGGCATGTTCTACAACGAAAATTACAACCTGCTGAAAAACAAGCAACTTCTATATAACCCATGCGCTTTTTCAAATTGTAGGGAGTTCCAACTCCCCCTACAGAGTGAGGAGTAAATCCTCTTACAATTTTTTTTGGTGTATAATCTTCTGGTAATTTTAATCTAATTATCATATCTGCTTTTACTTGAGTATGACACGAAGGAACAATTTTCTCATTCACAACCACACTGCAGCTATAACAACCACCTGTTTCACATGGTGCAAAAATTTCCCCCTCATCTGGAAATTGAGAAATTTGAACCCCGACATATTCGAGAGCGTTTTTTATGGTTATTTTTTCAGGAACATAATGATTTTCATCATTTATATATATTTTTATTAAATTTTGGGTTTTATATTCTTGTTCGTAGATTGCTTCAAATGGACAACCTAAAAAACAGCTTTTACACCCAATACAATATGAAGGATTGGGACATTCAATTATTTTTGTGCAAAAATTACATTTTTTACATTTCTCTTGGTCTTTGAAATATTGATGAAACATTTCTTATCGTGTATCCTAAAATTAAATAAATTATTAATTTTTATTTTTTAAGATAATTAATGTTTGAATAAGAGGTAATTTCATGGAAAGTAAAAAGAGTATTTTAGAAATTATCAAAGGACGGCGGAGCACACGAAGATTTAAACCCGATGCAGTATCAGATGAAGATATTATGGCAGTTTTAGAAGCTGCAAATTGGGCACCTTCAGGGGAAAACTTCCAACCATGGAGATTTCTTGTTATTAAAAACAAGGAAATGATGGAAAAAATTGTCGAATTACTTCCGTACAAAAAATATCAGAAATTTTTAATGAATGCTCCAGTGCTTATTGTGGTTTTGGTAAATTCAAGAAAATCCTTATGGCATATTCTTGATGGAACTCTTGCAACCCAAAATTTAATGCTTGAGGCATGGGCAAGAGGACTTGGAACATGTTTCTCGGCTTGGTACCCTACAGTTCCAGAAAAAGCTTTGAAAGAGGTAAAAAAACTATTAGAAATCCCTGAAAAATGGATAATTATCACAATGACGCCTTTAGGATACCCTATAGATCCTCCAGAAAGGGCATTCAGGCTTCCACCTTCGAGGAAACCCTTAGAAAAAGTTATTTTTTATGAGACATTTCATGGGTCGAAATAATCTATAAAATTATTTCATGTTTTCCAATTACTTTTTATTTTGATTCCAAATTAATGAAGCACTTATATAACAGATTTTAAATAATTTTTCATAAAGGTGGTTAAAAATTTCTGAGGAAGTTCTTTTTAAAAGTCGAATTCAATATTTAAGAAACATTTCTTGTGTTTTTTTTAGTATTGGGATATTTGTACCATTTCTTGCATATATTCTTGCAGCTGCACTAGTTTTTTCGAGAATGGATGCATTAGAAATTATGATTGTTCACCTAATAACCTTAATCCCCCTCTGTATTTTTATTATAATTGCTATCTTTGCTGCTAAAACTTTCCTAATAATCTATCCAAATGGTTTTAAAGTAAAAAGAAATCCTTGGTTACCTTTTTACAAATTTATAACTTGGATGGAAATAAAAGAATTAAAAATATATGAAAAGACTAAAATGATGAGAGAAATGGATGGTAGTTTATTAACTTATGAAATAATATTTGTTTTTCTTAAAAATCATTCAAAACCTTTAAAAATCCCTGAAATATGGATAGGTGAAATTCAAGAGGCATATCAAATTATGAATGAGTTCATTGGACCCTTTCAAAGACCTGATTTTTGTAAGAATCATCCTGAAAAAGAATCGACAAGACAGTGTTGTATTTGCAGTGATTATTTTTGCGATTCATGTATAGATCAACGTGATTTTTCAATGGAAAAAGATACAATTATTACAAATTGTGTTTTGTGTAGTTATATAAATGGTTTTAAGAAAATGGCTATCTTATATTCAGTAACATTAATTTTTCCTTTCATAAGTCTAATATTTTTACTATTCAATATCTCATTAGTTGGAGAAATTGCTACATTACAAAGGAACTTTTATTATTTTTTTAGTTCTTATAATAATGCGTTTCGTAATGACTTTTTCCCAAAACAAATATACGCTCTCTTTGAATATAATACATTTTTTATTGCTCTAACTATCCCTATAGTTCTGATAAATCCTTATTCCTATAGTATATATTTTACTAATTTAATAAGAGTTAGTAGATTGAATAAAGATAAAGTGCAATATAATACAATATTGCCTATCATATTTACATATTTTACATTTATTACTATTTTATATTATACAATCTTATTTTCCATGGTTCGTCCCTATTTTATATTATATATAATTGGTACAATAATATTGACTTTAGGTTTTCTAGGGGGATTTCGACTATTAGGGAAATTAAAATATGGGACATATGATTGATTTTTCTTCCACTAAAATTTTCTATGTAAATATAATGAATTTTTTAAGTAATTATTTAATAAAATAGCCACCAAAGTCTTTCTTAACTAAATCCACCGCATCTTCAAAAATTAAAGTGTCTCCCGTCCAAGGATAAAGTTCAATCTTATATTTTTCATTAAACTCTGATAAAAATTCATGTAAAAGCCTTTTTGCTAATAAAGTTTCCTTGTTAAGAAGTAGAACACCAACTATATCTCCAATGTATTCAAAAATTAATTGTTTCTCTTGAATATCGATCGAGTCTAATGATGTATTTGTTTGGGTTATTTCCATTAATAGACTATTAATAGCATTAAGAGCACTTGTAATTAGAGATGAGTCCCCTATTTCCAAAGGTTCGAGATTATATGAGAATAAACAAACCCCACTTTTATACATAACGAATAGATTATATATAATTAATCGTTCAGAATCTTCCAAGTGTTCATCGATTACGGTTTCTATTTTCCTCTTTTGTTTCGTAGGAAGTGCATTAATAATCATCCCGATCATATTTCTTTTACTTTTTTTACTAACATTTAACTCTAAAACTTCACAAATTTGTCGGAGACCATCCTCAGTAAATAAAATATTTAAAATTTCATCCAATCCATAGACCGATTCATATAAGATTTTCAGAGCTAGTGAGGTCTTGGTTTCAGTTTCTTTTCTAGAAATGTTTCCTAATACAGCTAAACTAACTAATTTTTCATCAGAAACAAAATTAGAAGATAATAAATCATCAAAGAATTCGAATTTTGTTATTTTACTCACCATATTTAAAATATATTTATATTTTTTTAATTTTAATTTAGTGTAAGATATTATTCCGAAAACAATTTTTTAGTTTTAATATTAGATAATTCATTATCAAGCCATTTTAAATAAGACTTACTCCCATCAATAAACGGAAGGGCAATAATTTCTGGAGTTTCGTATGAATGAACTTCTTTAATTGACTTTTCAACCTTTTCAAATAAATTTTTTTTACTCTTAATTAGACAAAGCCATTCTTCCGATGTTTCAATGTTTTCTTTCCACCAATAAGTACTTAAAATTGGTCCAATTATCTGAACACATGCGGCTAGCCTCTTGTTAACTAATATTTTAGCTATTTTATTAGCTTCTTCCTTTTTTTCAGTTGTACAAAAGACTTGAATATAGTTTTCCATAATTAAATACCTCTTTTTTTAATCACTTTCAATCTATAATTTAATAATTTACAAATTAAATCTTAATTCGTATTTTTTAAAAGGTAAGAAAATGACGCGAAAGAAATTATTTGACCCCAAAGTCCGGAAAGGACCAATGCGAGTAGCCGGATTTATGTCTGGATCAGGAACAAATATCATTAAAATAATTGAGAATCAAATAAATTATAGAAAAGAAGGTGCTAAAGTAACTAAACACCCAATTTCTGGAGAAACTATTCTTAAAAAGATACTCATAACTTCTCCTTATAAAGTGGTTCTGTTATTCAGTGATAGGACAGATTTTAAAAAATGTAGGATTTCTGAAATTTCTAAAAAATACAATATCCCATTTGAGGCCAATGATATTAGAGAATTTTACAGAAAAAGAGGATATAAAGACAGAAGAAATATGGAAGTTAGAAAGGAATATGATCAAACAACTTTGGGATATTTAGAAAAATATGAAATAGATTGTGTGGCATTATGTGGTTATATGAGTATTGTCACTAATGTAATATATGACAATTTCCCTACAATCAATGTCCACCCTGCAGATTTATCAATTCTGAACGATAAGGGAAGGAGAAAATATATAGGAGAACATACAGTCCGAGATGCAATCTATGCTGGAGAAAAACATGTCCGCTCTAGTACTCATTTAGCAACTGCTGAAGTGGACGGAGGACCTTTATTAGTCCTTTCTGCACCTTTAACTGTTAATTTACCCCCAAACGTAACACTTGAATCTTTAAAAAAAGAAGAGAATATAGAACTTTTAAATAAAATCGCAGATTCACATCAAGATAAGTTAAAAGAACTTGGAGATTGGGTTATTTTTCCAAAAACACTCGAGCTTATGGCAAAAGGCTTAATCGAGAAAGATGAAAAAGGTAAAATCTATATTAATAACTCTCCTGCCCCATTAAGATTGTAGAGATTGATATGAAAAAAATAGTTATTATAAGCGGAACTCCGGGAACGGGAAAAACTACTATTGCTAAAATATTGAGTAAAGCACTTAATGGAAAACTGATTGATATAAACCAAAAAGTAGTTGAGAATCAATTTTATACATTAGATTCAGAGAGAGAAACCAAAATTGCGGATATCCAAAAGCTTGAAAAACATTTAGTAAAGTTAATACAAGAAATAAATTCTGAATATATTATAGTAGAAGGGCATTATGCCGATATTCTTCCTGATGAATTAGTTTATAGAGCTATTATCCTCCGAACACATCCAGAAATTTTAAGAGACCGTTTAGAACAAAAAAAATATTCTAGAACAAAAATATCAGAAAATCTTCAAGCAGAAATTTTAGGTGTTTGTTCCTCTCATGCCTACGAAAGCTATGAGGCTCATAAAGTCTATGAAATTAATACATCAAAAATGTCTATAGATAAGACTATAAATATCCTTATTTCCATAATTAAAAATGATAAATCTAATTATCATCTTGAAAAAATTGATTGGTTAGGAGATTTAGAAAAAAATAATCTATTAAATAAATATTTTGATTGAAAATTATAATTCAGCTTTAACTTTTTTACTGCTTTTTGGACTTTTTTCTTCTTCTTCCTCTTCATCTTCGAAAATATCAAATGAAACACCTTCGAAGAACATAAGAATTGCGCCAAAAATACCTAAAGCCATTCCAACATAAACATTAATTGAACTACTTTCAATTTGTTGAAATGCTTGGAACGTAGTAAATAGTAATATTGTAAGAAGATCAGATCTATAAGGCTCTGGATTTATTGGATATCTACTCTCAAATTGAAATAGCATTAATAAAAATGTTGTGGCATTTGACATTAAATTTGGATATATTACTGAATATAATACAAAAATCCATCCCATTCCTATTAGAACAAGCACAAATCCAATCAATCTTTGATTCTGCAATCCAGATACATCCTTTTAATAAATTTAAAATTAATCCACTAGTACTAAAATAAAAATAGTTTTAAATTAAATTGGTATGATCAATTGGAGCATTTCCTTTAAAAAATTATTTCTATGTGAACAAAAAGAAAAAAAAAAGAATTTGAAAGATCTTTTTATTTACTTTCTTCTCTAAGTTCCCGTTTAAGAACTTTTCCTATTGTTGTTAATGGAAGTTCCTCTCTGAATTCCCAGAGCTTTGGTTTTTCGTATTTTGAAAGATGTTCTTCTGCGTATTTTTTAAGACTTTCTTTAACAGTTTCAATTGGTTTTTTTCCTTCTTTAAGTTGAACTACAGCTTTAACAATTTCACTACCTGGTCGCTTTGGATCTTTAACTCCAATTAGAGCACACATTTCAACATCAGGATGTTTTGTCAGTACATCTTCAACATGGACGCTATAGACTTTAAAACCTGAAACTATTAACATATCTTTAGTTCGGTCAACTATCGAGAGATATCCATTTTCATCCATTACAGCTACATCTCCTGTATGAAGATAGCCATCCTCCGTGATTGTTTTTTTATTCGCCTCTGGTTTATTATGATACCCTCTCGTAACTTGTGGGCCTTTACATAATAATTCACCTGCTTGACCGATTTCAACGGGTTCACCAGTTTCAACATCTACGAGTTTTACTTCTGTATCTGGGAGGGGCAAACCTACAGATCCGATTTTCTTTTTTCCATCCTTTGGGTTCATAGTAATGAGAGGGCTTGTTTCTGTCATTCCATATACTTCTAATAATTTATTTTCACCATACATAGCTTTTTCAAAGTCCTTGATTGATTCTGCTGGAAACGGAGCAGCACCTGAAATGTAGATTTTGACATTTTTCAATATGTTTATTGGAATTTTCTTCTTTAATGGACTAGTAGAGATATTTATGAAAAGAGTTGGTACATTTACTACAAGAGTTGGTTTTTTATCAATGATTTCATTAATAATATGCTTCGTATCTCTCGGATCTGCAATTAAAACTTGGGGTCCACTAAGCCAAACTGTAGTTTGACAGAACGCCAAACCAGCGAGATGAAACATTGGGAATGCTGATAAACTTACCTCTTTACCTTTTTCCAAATTCATCCAAATTTCAGTCTGATACAAATTTGAGATTAAATTATAATGTGTAAGCTCAGTCCCTTTAGGACGGCCAGTTGTACCACCCGTGTACTGAAGTAATGCAAGATCATTTTTTATATCAATATCAACTTTTTTTACATCTATTGGGGTTTCCATTACGTCTTTAAACCAAATTACTTTTTTACCGGGATATGGTTTAACCTTTCCTTTTGGGATTTTTCCTAGTAATTTTCCTAAAAATACTTTAAATCCTGAAAATCCCATATATTCACTTATATTAGTAGCTATTATACATTTAAGATTAGGAACTTTACCTAGAATCTTTCGTGTTATATCAGCGTATACTTTATCCAAAGTAATCATGAATTTAGCTGAACTATCATTTAATTGATATTCAATTTCATCATCACTTAAAAGTGGTGAACATCCCGAGGCAGCCCCACCTGCTAATAGAGTTCCAAAATGTGCTGCCATATATTGAGGACAATTTGGTAAATTAATAGCTACAACATCCCCTTTTTCCAGTCCATTCTTCTGTAGAAAAGTTGCAAAACGTTTTATCATATCTAATAATTCTCTATAGGAAATCTCTCTTGCCATAAACCAGCATGCTGGCTTATCTGGAAATTCTTCCATGGCTTGAGTAAATATAGTTCCAAGGTCTTCAGTAGGATAATCTAAACTTGGCTTAACAAATGGATCATATGATTTGGTCCAAATTTTTTCATCATAAATTGTCATAAATTCTTACCTCTTTTTAATTTTAAAAATTGATCAGATTTTACACTTTTAATTTATATTTTAATGACGATTTAAAATTTATTTTAAATATTAAATAAATGTTAAATGATTGAAGATTAAATCTAGAGTATGATATAAAATAATTTAAGGTTATACCATTAAAAATAAAAAAATTAAAAAGAAAAAATTAGAATATTTTATTTATTTTCGTCTCTAAGTTCCCGCTTTAAGACTTTACCAACAGTTGTTAATGGAAGTTCTTCTCTAAATTCCCACATCTTTGGTTTTTCATATTTAGAAAGGTTTTCATCAGCAAATTTTTTAATCTCGTTTTTTATCTCTTCAGTTGCTTTAATTCCCTCTTTAAGCATAATATAACATTTAACTATTTCACTGCCAGGTCTACTCTTGTCTGGGATTCCGACTAAGGCTGCTATTTCAATTTTATCATGTTTTGTTAAGACATCTTCTACATGAACAGAATAAACCTTGAATCCGCTGACGATGATCATGTCTTTAACACGATCCACAATCTGTACATGCCCATCCTCATCCATGGTACCCACATCTCCCGTGTGTAACCAACCATCGGGTTCGATTGTTTTTGCTGTAGCTTCCGGTTTATTATGGTACCCTTTAGTAACTTGTGGTCCTCTAAACAGTAATTCACCAGGTTTTCCTAGTTCTACTGGTTCTCCAGTCTCTATATCCACGATTTTTATTTCAGTATCTTGAAGAGGTAATCCTACTTTTCCAATTTTCTTTTCACCAAGATATGGATTTGCTGTAACTAAAGGTGATGTCTCGGTCTGTCCATATACCTCCAAAACTTTATTTTCTGCTTTCATTGCTTTTTCGAAATCTTTAATTGCCTCTGCTGGAAATGGGGCAGCCCCAGAAACATAAGCCTTAACCTTATCAAGTGTAGACTTTGGGATCTTTTTAGACTTTTTATCATTCACGATCATATTATATAAAGTTGGTACATTAGCCAAAATGGTAGGTCTCTTTTCAATCCATTCTGCAATTATATGACCTGTGTCCCTCGGATTTGCTATTAGGATTTGTTTACTTTGAGTATAAACAGCAGCATGTGCAACTAAGAGTCCTGCTATATGGAACATAGGAAATCCGGAGAGGACCAGTTCATCATGAAAATCGGCCCAATTTTGCCATTGGAGTAAATTTGCGCTGATATTTTTATGAGTTAGGCGGGTCCCTTTAGGTCGTCCAGTTGTACCACCAGTATATTGAAGACAGGCTAAATCATTTTCAACATCTATTGAAACTTCTTTTACGTCGGGGGGTGTTTCCATTACTTCTTTAAACCATGTAACTTTTTTTCCAGGGTATGGTTTAACTTTACCTTTTGGGATTTTTCCTAATAATTTTCCGAGAATCACTTTAATCTTTGATAATCCCATGTATTGGCTAATATTAGTTGTAATAATTATCTTAAGGTTGGGAAGTTTACTTAAAATTGACCTTAAATGAGCTGCATATACTTTATCTAAAGTAACAATAGCTTTTGCATTACTATCTTTTAATTGATATTCAATTTCATCTTGACTTAATAAAGGAGAACACCCACTGGCAACTCCACCAGCTAGAAAGCAACCGAAATTAGCAACAAGATATTGTTGACAATTTGGTAAGCAAACAGCAACAACATCCCCTTTCTCAAATCCATTCTTTTGAAGGAATGTAGCTAAGCGATGGCACATATCTCTAAGTTCTTTATATCCCATTTCTCTTTCCATGAACCAACATGCTATCATATTTTTTTCTGCTGCCCCTTTCATTTTTTCATCGAAAATCTTTCCTAGCCCTTCAGTTGGATAGTCTAAATTAGGTTTTACATGTTTATCGTAATTTTTCGTCCAAAATTTTGATGCATATTTCTCCATTTCATCAACTCAATTTTGTATTTTTAATTAGCATATATATGTTAACTTCATTATTACATTTTTCATAGAATAAGTTAATTTAAACTAAGTGGGGAGTAGAGAAATTTGCATTTTTTTTAACAGAAATCCATAATGGATTTAAAAATTGAGTTAAATTAAAATTTTAACTAAATATAAATAAGGGTTGACTTTTTTAAGCTATAAAAAATTATAAATTGGGTTTTTTCAGAAACCCATAAAGCTTTCACCTTTTTCTGGAATAAAATCTTGAGCTCTGATTTGTTTTAATGTTATAGCAGATTCAGGGCAATTAGTAGCACAATTTCCGCATCCCCAACAATTATTTTGGTTTATAACTGATTTACCATCTTCAATCGTTATAGCATCGAACTGGCATTTATCAATACATGTTTCACAACCTATACAAAGTTCGGGATCGACAGATGCTTCATATCGGGATTGATTTACAATATCTTTATAGCCATGGACAACAGCTCCTCTAATAACTCCACAAGCACATGAACAACAGTTGCAGATAAAGTACAGTCCTTTTTGCTTATTATCCACACAATGAACTAATCCGGCTTCTTCAGACTTTTTTATTACTTCTAATGCTTTTTCTTTTGTAATTTTTCTAGCAATTTTTCTTTGAATTAACATATCAGCAGCAAGATCGAGACCCAAACAAACCTCCGATGGATGGTCACATCGTCTAGCTCTTTTTCTGCATACACAATCTGTTAAGCTAATTTTTTTAGCATTGTTAATTATTTTTTCTACTTCTTCATAAGGTAATATATTGGTCTGATTCACTGAAATAGTTTCATTCACTGGTAAAACTCTAAATAAGGGTTTTTTAGAACGTCCTAGAACATACACCATCCCAGTTTCATAATATTCATCTAATAAATCTAATAATTCTTTATGAGTATCTGGTTGAAATTTTGGATTGATGAAGACCATATCATGAAGCAATAAAGATGAAGTCGGTTTCCAATCTACCAGACCCGTTTCTTTATTTGGTTCCGGATGGACTATCCCTTTGTTTAGGAATATATCATTTAATTTTTTTACCAACTCTTTTCGATCCATGGATAATTTTTCTGCTAATTCTGGAATGGTTCCGCCATCTTTTCCCATTTTAATTAAAAGTTCCCCATCTTCTTTAGTAAGCACTTCATATTTTTCTAAAGCCTTCAATAATTTTGCCAAAGCTTTTTGTTCTTTTATTTTATCTTCAGGAACTGATAAACTCTTCATTAGATTTTCCATATAACTATCAATTATAACTTCAATCGTCATTCTCTAACTTCCATTTCTTTAAAATTATAATCTGTTAAATTTATTACATAAAATAAAATAGATTGTATAAATTAAATAAACAACTTTAAAGTAAGTATAGTCTGAATATTCAAATTCAAAAAGAGAGTGGACTAATAAAAATTTTCTAAACATATCTGGTTTCGCTGTAATTGCTAACATACTAATAATTGCTGTGGTTTGAACCAATATTTCTTTACTTTGAATTGCTTTTTCAAGAAGTTGAAAAGCTAATTCTAAAATTTCATCATCAATCCTAGATAACATCCGTAGAGTATATATACCCCAGCCTATACCAAGAGTTGCACCAATTTTAAGACGTGTAAGATTCCAAGATGTGTCTATAATAGAAGCTTCTTCACTATCTTTTTCTTCATTTGTTTGATATTTAGATTCAATAATTGGTGAATATTCTTCTTTTAACATTTTAATAAATTCTTCTTTTGGATTTTCTTTAAACGGAATAACTATCCCTTTGTTCGATAAAGATGCAAAGTTAATATCGGCAGATCCTCCCCCATAAGGTTTTATAACTCCAGCTTGATTACTATAAATGAACCCTTTCAGATCTTCTGCTGCAATACTAATCAGCAATGAGACAGAGAGTTCTAAGCCGATTTCTTCATATATAGATTCTGGCGGGATTTTTGCAGCAAATGGATAATTTGAAAATTCTTCATCTGTTAATTTATCTTTTTTTGGGATTATATACAGTGGATAACAAGCATACATGGCCAATACCGCCCACAATCCGGCATCTGAATATTTGTGAGAATTTTCCATCGCTTGAGCTTCGTCTGATAAATTTGCACTCATTAACGTATTAGCTAAAATGGAAGCAATTCTCTTTTCATAAGGCTGTTCAAATTCGATAATTGGTTCAACTTTTTTAATTGAGCTCTTCACTTGATTCTCATCTTGAGGCGTAAACCCATAACAAATAAGTGCATTAGAAGCAACATCATAATATTCATGGTCTATTAATTCATCTAAATCTTTTGTAATTTCTTTGTATGGTACTTTTCCAGTTTCAAGCATATATAAACATGCACCTACAGTAGCTCCCCAATTATACTCTTCCCCTTTTTGGCTCAAAGCTTTTTTGATAATCTGTTCAGATTGAGATAATGAACCCAATCCAGCAATTATAGCAATTGCTTCTTGAATATTTTTTTTGGCTGAATCATATTCCATGTCATATTTTTTTAGATCTATTATCTCCTTGAAACTTGAAGAAAATATAAACCCTAAACCTATTGTTGCGAAGACACTTAGTAGCTCATCTTTTTCCTCAAATTTTGGTCCAGTTAATTCAACTAATTTCTTTACAATCATAGAATCTTCTGAAATCCTTTTTTCCACTAAACCTCCAGCATTTAAAACTCCCAAAGCAAGCGCTGCTGTTTTAATTACAAAATCATGACCCATTGAAATAAAATCTAAAAGCTTTTTCTGAATTTTTTCATACATTGGCATCCAATCCAATATTTTCAGACAATATAGAAAAATTTAATATTTGTTAATTAGTGGAACTTAATTTAAATGTATATAAAAATTAGATTTGGGTTTTTTTTATGTCAAAAAATGATAATATTGAAGAATTAACTAAAAAAATTAAAGCTTACGTTAATAAATTAGATATTGATACTATAGGAATAGCGGATGCTAACAATGAGCTTTTTTTAGAGGCGCCTGAAAACCATCGCCCTAAAAATATTTTAGAAGATGCAAAATCGATTATAGTATTTGGGAAAACCCTCCCTAGAGCTATTTTTAAAATGAAATACCATCAAGAACAAATGGTACATAGACTCTATCATAGTATCTATAAATTTTTAGATATAGCTGCTACTAGATTATCAGATTATATAGAAACATTAGGTTATTATGCAATTCCCATTCCGTCTTATATTCCTTTTAGAATAGAAAACCTCGAACCATGGGGAATTATTTCACTAAAACATGCAGCTTTAGCAGCAGGTTTGGGTCGTATAGCTAAAAATGGCTTATTAATTCATCCGAAATATGGAACTCTAATCAGATTATCAGCTGTTATTACAACAGCTAAATTGACACCTGATAATCCTTATACAGAAGAGATTTGTCTCGATTGTAACTTATGTATTGAAAATTGTCCAGTAAAAGCCTTTGGGAAGAAAACTGGTAAATTTAATAAAATGAAGTGTTTGAACAATGTAGTTAAACATGGGCTAAATATATTACATCCATACGACCAGAATTATGTTAAAAACATTGAACTTGTTACAAATACACTACTTATTGAATATACAGTTGGATGTACTAAGTGTTTAGAGGTATGTCCTTTGAATTCACAGCAAAAAAAATAAATCAATTCTAATAGGATTTTTTTTTTATGTTTGCCTTATAGGCTTTTCATCTTGCGTTATCTAATTATTTTTTAACCAAATTATCTATATTTCTTCTAATTTTTATATCTAAAAGGGGATTTGAACCTTCTTTAAAAATTTAAAAGGCTATGTGAGAAATAATAATAAATTCATACTATATGGAAATAAAAATGGCGGAATAATTATGTCAAAAAGCAAAAAGATGAAAAAAAAATATGGTCCTGAATATCTTTTTGGCTTTGCACAATCATTCCACGAATTATTGGTAATTACTTCAGGAATTGAACTGAATTTATATGATTTAATTAATCATCATAAATCAATTTCATCTAAAAAATTATCATCTTTAAAAGGTTATTCCGAAACTCTAATAAATTCATGGTGTAAAGCTGCTACCGCAATTGGTCATTTAAAATTCGAAAATACAAATTATTCTCTTTCTAAATTTGCGAAAAATTTTCTAACTAAAGACTCACCTAGTTATTTAGGATTTATCTTTCAAAATATAGAAGGCTTATTTTTTATTTATAACACTTTAAAAGAGAGGTTTGATGGGCATTATCCACCCATAAAAGGTTCTCATGCTGTTAGTACTATTAAAAGTATAGCACCTCTAGCAAATATAATAGTCCCCATCTTACGAAATGAAATTCCAAGATTAAATGAAAAGTGTGAATTCTTAGATTTAGGTTGTGGTCTTGGTAGTTATTTAGTAAAACTAGCAGAATTGAATCCCCAATTTCAAGGAACGGGAATAGAAGGTGGATGGGGATTAGAAGTGGTTAATGAGGCAAGAAACTATATTAAGCAGAATAACATGGAAAGCCAAATTAAAATTATTAATGCCGATATTTTAAAATTTAAACCCGAACAAAATTTTGATGTAATTTTTATGAGTGGTTCCATTCAAGCTTTCCGAGAAAAAGATGCACAAAAGATTTTAAATAAATCTTATGATTGGTTGAAAAAACAAGGAACAATTGCTATTCAAGAATTTATAATCAATGAAAATAGATTGGAACCTCAGTCAAATGCTCTATTTGATTTTTACTTACGTTTAGCATCTCCAAATGCCGGATTATATTCATATCAAGAATTATATAATATGTTAGAGATTGCGGGATTTATAGAAATTAAAAAATATGATATTATATCTGGATTGAGTCATATTATAGCTAAAACCAAAAATTAAAATTTTATAGGAATATGTTTTCCTATTAGAACAGAATTAATAATTTTGAGTAGATTACATGCGAGAAGTAGCAATTATTGGAGTAGGACATACAAAATTTGGAAGGCTTAAAGATAAAGATTTAATGGATTTATTGATAGAATCTTCTATTCAAGCCATTGATAATTCAAAAACTTCTGATAACGATTATGATGCAGTCTACGTTGCGAGTATGTGTTCTGGAGAATTTAATCAAATGACTGGTGTTGCAAGTGCTTTAGTAGATCGGATTAATCTACTTCCTGCAGCTGCCGATCATATAAAAAATGGACCAGCAAGTGGTGGTTCTGCAATAAAAAATGCGTTTTATTCTATTGCTTCTGGTTTATGTGATTTAGTTCTTGTTACAGGAGGAGAAAAAATGACTCATATTACAGTCCCAGGATTTGTAACCTCCGCTGTAGCAACAATAACCCATCATTCAGCTGAGCGTATTCATGGTGTATCCCTACCCTCGTTTGCAGGACTTCTAACTCGAGCATATTTGGATAAGTATAATGCAAAAATCGAATGGTTGGACAGTATTGCAATTAAAAATCATAAAAATGGTGCATTAAATCCTAATGCTCATTTTCAAAGAGATATAGAAGGTTTTATGAAAAGTGCAATTAAAAAAGGGAGAGGTAATTGGAATAATATAAATGAATATTTAAGAGATTTAAAAGCAAACCCCATTATCGCAGATCCTCTTCAATTATTTCATATTTGTCCTATTTCTGATGGTGCCGCATCAGTAGTTTTATGTCCTGCAGATCAAGCTAAAAAATATTGTGATACTCCGATAAAGATTACTGGTGTAGGACAAGCTACAGATACCCATATTATTTATGAACGAGAAGACATGACAGTCTTGGATGCATTACAAATTTGTTCAAAACAAGCTTACAAAATGGCAAAGAAAGTTCCTATGGACATAGATGTTGCAGAACTTCATGACGCATTTGCTATATTAGAGGCGGTACAAAGTGAAGATATGGGATTTTTCAAAAAGGGCGAAGGAGCAAAAGCAGCTGCAGAAGGAAAAACTGAAATTGGTGGAGAAATTCCGATTAATCCATCAGGTGGGCTAAAAGCAAGAGGTCATCCTTTAGGAGCAACTGGAATAGCCCAAGTGGTCGAATTGGTATGGCAACTAAGAGGTGAGGCTGGTAAACGTCAAGTTGAAGGAGCTAAGAGCGGAATTACCTGCAATTTTGGAGGATTTGGAAATAATATAGTAAGTATTTTAGTGGAGAGAATGTAAATGGGTGAAATTACAGAGAAAATTATTTGGCATAAATGTAAAAAATGTGGTAAACTTCAATATCCTGAACATTTAAGATGTTTAACCTGTAAAAATAAGGAATTTGAAGAAATTGAGGCTCCAAGTGAAGCTATTTTGCTAACCTATACAATTTTAACAGCACCTCCAAAAGAATATCGCAATAAAGAATCATATGCTTTAGGAATTGTTGAATTCCCAAATGGTATAAGAGCTCTTGGTCAAATTACGAGCGAGAAAAATCTTAAAATAGGAATGAAATTAAAGACCGAATATGCAGAAATTTGTGCAGATTTAGACGGAAAAGCAGTTCGTACCTTTGTTTTCAAACCAATAAGTTAAAATCTCTTTTAAAAGTAATAATTATTTATATTATAAAAATTTAATTCAATTGTAAAAATAGCTGGGAGATATAAATAACGTTTTTACTTAATATGGAGGATTTTCTTAAATTTTGGGCAGTTTATACATATCATACTTATTATTATCCCCCTGGAACTATGCCACTACGATCTCAAACAATGTTATTTTTAATTATTCTCCTCGTTTCATTTCTCCCAGTAGCGATTCCTTTGGTTTATTACGCTTTTAAATTACAAGGGTTTACTAAACATTCTAAAATGTGGAAACCATGGAAAAAATTCGCTTTAGGTTGGTTATTGCTAGTTATAGCTATATTTACAGGAATAACGGAATTTAGTCTCATGATCGTATTTGAAGTTCTTAAACAACGTTATATTACATGGCTTACGATAGGATTAATTATTTCACCGCTCATGATTTTTACTTTTATTACCATTTTTTTGACAATCCGAGGAATACAACAGTTTTATAGAAGTGCCACAATAAGCGTATACCCAGAAAAAGAAATAGAAAAATTACGTTACATTCTCGTCATTCATAGAAAAGTGGGTGCTACGATTTATGATAAAAAATTAGGGGATTGGGAGTTAGATTCAGATTTAATTGGAGGATTTTTAGGTATAATACAAGAATTTAGTTCAGAAATTAAGAAAGTACGGGAACCAATGCGAAAATTGGAATATAAAAACTTTGAAATTATATTGGAACAAGGAAAATATGCAATTTTTGCATTATTTATTGATGGTGTTGAGTCATATTGGCTTAGAGAAAAATTAAATTTATTTTCAAATGATTTTGAAAAACAATTCGAAGAAATATTTAAAGATTGGTCAGGAGAAATAACAACTTTCGAAAAAGCTGAAATTTTAGTTGATAGGATTTTTGAATTATATCGATTATAATTGTTTTTTTAATTTTAAAATATTGAATTAAAATATATATGAATAAATAAATTTTAAATAATTAATCCATTTTAATAAAACCGAGAATCTAAAAAATTTGTTTTTGGGAGATTATAATACGCAAGTGCTACAGGGCGATGAAAATCTTAGATATATCTTGACATATTACTATATTAATCATTTTACTCCTGCAGATATGTTACGATTAGGACCACAAGTGTTATCATTTATGATTGTTTTACTTATTGCGATGCTACCAGCCTCAATACCAGTTGTTTATTACTCTTTTAAATTAAGAGGTTTTGCAATTTATTCCAAGATGTGGAGACCTTGGAAAAGGTTAGCTTTAGGTTGGTTTATGATGCTCATAGCAGTAATTACGGGAATAACTGAATTTGGTATATTGTTAGTAACCGGTATTTTTAACCAACGCATCATATCTTGGTTAACTATGGCTTTACTTGTATCCCCAATGGGTGTTTGTGTATTTGTGACTTTATTTTTAACTATTACTGGGATAAAGCAGTTCTATTTAAGTGCAAAAATTGCAGTTAATCCAAATAAAGAAATTGAAAAATTGCGTTATATTATTGTAATTCATAAATCGGTGGGTGCTACAATATACGATAAACAATTGGGGGAATGGGAAATAGATCCCGATTTGATTGGGGGTTTCTTAGGAGTATTACAAAATTTTAGTACTGAAATAAAGAGAAAAGATGCACCAATGCGCAAAATGGAATATAAAGATTTTGAAATTATTCTAGAACAAGGAAAATATGCTATTTTCTCGTTATTTATTGATGGAAATGAATCTGATTGGATTCGTGAGAAATTACACCAATTTACAAGAGAATTTGAAAATAAATTTGAAGATAATTTTAAGAAATGGTCCGGTGAAACTACTACTTTCGAAAAATCAGAATTTCTAGTTGAAAGAATCTTTGAGTTATATCGTTTATAATCATCTTGTAAAGATTTAAATAACATTTTATTTTAATTATTAAATCAATTATTTAGTAATATAATATTTGGAGATAAAATATTTGCTAATATTAGATTCAGAATTAGACTTTTTCGTTACTTTAGCAAGTTATTTATACATTAGATACTTCTATCCGATAGGAACAATACCAATGTCACCAGAACTGTTACTTACTTTAATCATAGTCCTTATTGCTCTAATTCCATTTTCTTTACCACTTCTTTACTATGCATTTAAGTTAAAAGGGTTTGTTCAATATTCAAGAATGTGGCAACCTTGGAAGAAATTGGCATTGGGATGGTTTTTATTAGTCATAGGAGCGGTTTCAGGGGTTCTAGTATTTGTATTTCTGCTTGTAAGTGGGATGGTAAACCAACCATTTATATCGGTGGTATTTCTATTACTGATGATGACTCCTTTGCTTGTATTTATGGGGTTAACCATGGCTTTGACTTATATTGGAATAAAAGATTTCTATAAAAACGCGAAGGAAGCTGTAGAAGCTTCTCAATAACATCTTTTTTATAAAATTCTATTATTTTTTATAAAATTTATTTATAAAATTATATAGTTTATAAATTGAAAATCATTATTGAATTTAATAATTGAGTTAATTGTTGTTTTTTATTCACTTATAGATAAATAAGGAATTATTAATATGGTGACAGAAGAAACAAGTGAAAAATTAGTTCATACCAAAGCAGAATTACATTATCTTCATGATTACTTTTTTCCTAAATCGATTGCAATAGTTGGTGCAAGTCAAAGATTAAATTTTGGCTCAACGTTCTTTTTATCTAGCTTAAGGCATGGATATAAAGGTAAGGTATTTCCGGTTAATCCAAAATATGAAGAAGTTCATAAAATGAAGTGCTATCCCAATCTTACTGTTATCGGTGAACCGATGGATATGGTCATTTCTTGTATCCCTGCAAAATTTGTTCCCAATTTAGTTCGAGAATGTGTAAAAACAAATGCAAAATTTATTACCGTTTTTACATCAGGTTTTGCTGAAGTGGGAAATTATGAACTTCAAAATGAATTGATAGATATAATAAAAGGTTCTAATACTAGAATTGTAGGTCCAAATTGCCTTGGTGCCCATTGTACAAAGTCAAGGATTACTTTTAATGGAGATGCGTCTTTTAAAGAAGGCAATGTTTCTTTTTGTTCCCAATCAGGTGGTCATGCTTCTACGTTTTTAGAAATAGGTCCAACAAGAAAAGTATATTATTCCAAAGGAGTTAGCTTTGGAAACCAGAGCGATTTGAATTGTGTTGATTTTTTAGATTATTATTCAAAAGATGAAGATACTGAAGTTATTGGAATGTATCTAGAATCATTTGGATCTGCTGATGCTAGAAAATTTTTAAAAAAATTAAAAGAGACTACTAAAAATAAATGTGTGGTAATATGGAAAGGGGGTCAAACGAAAGCAGGACAGAAGGCAGCCGCTTCTCACACTGGTGCAATTGCAGCATCTATGAAACTATGGGAAGCTGCTTTAAAACAAAATGGAGCAATACTTGTTAGGAATAAAAATGAATTCATGGATTGTTTACATTTAGCTTCTGTTTTAGATAAAAAGCCAAAAGGCGAAAATATTGGCATAGTATTTATTGGTGGCGGTGGTTCAGTTGAAATTACAGATGTTTTTTCGACGTATGGCTTTGAAATCCCCGAATTACTTCCTGAAACTCAAGAAAAATTAGATAAGATTTTACCAGATGTCAATACATCACTAAAAAATCCAGTTGATCTTGGTGCGACTGGGATTCTAGTAGATGTTTATATGAAAGTTTTAAAGATTGTAGCTAACGACCCAAATGTTGATATTTTATTAACTCAATATTCAATCGATAGATTAATAATGTTTGAAGAAGAAATGCGAGTGCCTAATTTTGCAGTAACATTTGCTAGATCTTTTGGTAGATTAAAAAGAAATATCGATATCCCTTTAATTTTTCTTGCTACTGTATTTAGAAATAGTGATGTTGTTACACGAACGCTTCTACGCTTTACTGAGACTTTACATGATAAAAATATTCCTTCATTCTCATCAATTGAAAGGGCAGCTAACAGTTTAGCATATTACTTAAGAATGAAATAATATCTGAAAAAATTAAAAAATGGGGAAATGGATTTTACAATCAAGTACTTAGGGAGTTGCAATCATTACATTCGAAGCTTTGATTACTGCCCAAACTTCCTTGCCTTCTTTCAACTCTAATCTTTCTGCTGATGATTTGGTGATGATTGATACTATTTCTAAACCACTATCTAATTCAACCGTGATTTCAGAATTGACGGCACCAACGACGATCTTCTTTATTTTTCCCTTTAAAACATTTCTTGCACTAATTTTGGTCATTTTTATCCTCCAATTAATAATTTGGAAAAGAATAAAATAAAACTTTCTTTTATTTCAAATTGGTATAAAATTGAAATTATATATACATAGGATTTCAAATGATTGGCTGAAAACTACCTTAAAATGGTTTAAAAACGAATATTTACCATTTTTTACTAACAAAATCTCTAAAATCTTCTCTTTCGATATAGGAGAGTTACAAGATTTAAATATTTATTTTGAAAAGCAAAATTTTTCTAAGAATATGATTCATATAGTTGCTAAAACTCAAAAACTAAATGAAAAACAGTTTTTACTACAATTAAATGAATTTAAAATCAAAAAAATTTCTGAAGTTACAAATAATGTTAGAAAATATATAATTTCAGTGATAATTGGACATGAATTAATTCACATTTTTCAATTCTATTTAAAAATAATTGGATCTAGAAAGGAAGAGCTTTATTCTAAGACTTGGATACCATTTCTACGTGAAGTAAAAGCATATAAATATAGTCAAATAATAGCCGCAAAACATTATACAATTAGTAATGGATTTCCGGAAAACCAAGCTCTAAAGCTTTTTAGTCCTATCTTTAATTATTACCATAGTTTACTTTAACTAAAATTATCGCTTATTATTTATTAATAAAACATCATATTTGAATTTTGACGACATTACAGCCTATTTCTTTGAATTTTTCAATAAGATTTTCATACATTTTTTCATTTTTAAATGTCCCAATGATAGCTCCTCCCGATCCTGGAAATTTTGAAGTTGCCCCAATTGACCTAGCTAGCTTTATCATCCGCAAGTTTTTTTCTGTAATTGGATATATACTTGATCTTAAATCGAAATTTTTATTGATAAGGCTATTAAATTTTTCTAAATTTCCCTGCATAAGTGAATCATATCCCTCTTGTGCATTGTTACCAATTTTTGACATAATTTCTCTAATATTTTTATCCCCTCTTTCCCATCTTATCCTAACATCATTATGGGCAATATCTTTATGAGTTAAATCTACTTGATAAGCGAGATACAAAGAAGGAAATAAATCAGGATTTATGGATTTATAAATACCATAGCTATTTTTTTTCATAGTTTTTTCGTTGAAATCCATAAAAACAGGTTCGTTATAAACTTGAACTACTCTATCTTGAAGACCAGCAGAAATACCTAACTCTTTTGATTCGGCCCATAAAACATAGTTCGCCATAATAGGCATTTCAATATTTATTTCGTAAAATTTCGATAATGCTTTAATAGTTGATGTAATAATTGCACTAGAACCAGCAAGCCCTACTTGTCGGGGTATATTTGAGGTATATTGAATCTTGAAATTTATTTCAGGAACGGTGATATTATTAATTTTAATATAATCATAGAATTGCTTTAAAGCAGCTTTAATTAAACGGAATCCACCATAATATCCATGAATTTTAATATCATTAATCATTTCTTCTAATGTACCGAAGTCAATATGGTCACTTGGACCGGGTAGTATCTTAATTCTATCTGATTTAGATAATTTAATTTCTGCATGAAAGTTTCTAATTGGAATTGAAATAGTTTTTCCAAAAAAACCATCAGAGGGATTTCCAAGAAGACCAGCTCGTGCAGGTGTCTTTATTATGATATCAGTCATGAGAATATTCGCTTTTTTATTTGTCTTCAGATTCATATAAAGGACTGTTCTTTACATCCGAACTGGTATCTATTAATCTCTTTGTCACAAATGAGAAAGGTCCAGACTTTGGAAGAATTGTTCCTTTGGATTTGGTTATGGGATTCCTCCATTTGTTAAGATATGTAATTTTACCCAAATCCAATCTTGGTGGAGGATCAGGTTGTTCAGAATAGTAACCTAATAAGATTAAAGCAATTATTTTATAACTATTTGGAACTGACAGTAATTTTCTAACCGTTGATCTATTAAAAGCCCCAATCCAACATGTTCCTATTCCTAATTCGATTGCCATTAGCAAAATATTTTGTATAGCTGCACCTACTTCTTCGATCCATGAATCGGAATCTATACAGACAACAATCATTGAAGAACACTGTGCAGCATGCCTTTGACGAAAAAATACTATTTTTGAATTATTAGCAATCTCTTTGAGCAAGTTTTCATCCGTAACCACTATAAAACGGGTTTTTTGCCTATTGGTGGCTGTCGGTGCCCATCTTGCAGCTTCTAAAATTTTGATTAAGTCATCTTGAGGTATTGGTTTTGAGGAAAATTTACGAATACTCCTTCTATGTAAAATTGCATTGCCAACATTCATTCTTATTCAGCTTCAATTTATTAAAATAAAAAAAATAAGAGATAACTAAAATTTAATCTTACTAAATATAAATAATGTTTAAATTATCTATAGCGTAAAAATTTCTTCTTTATTTTAGTTTTATATTTTTGTTCGATTTGAAATATCAAAGGATGTTCATCTAATGATACAAATGTATACGCCAACCCTTCTTTGCCCATTCTCCCCGTTCTACCAATACGATGAACATAATTTTGAATCTCATTAGGCATATCGTAATTAATTACACAAGTAACATTTTCGATATCAATACCTCTAGATACTACGTCTGTTGCAACTAATATCATTCTTCTATTTTGAAATTCTTCTAATGTTTTTTCTCTAGCTGCTTGAGACAGATCACTATTGATAAACTTTGCCTTAAACCCTAAACTGTATAAAGTATTTGCTAATTTTCTAGTAGCGACTCTAGTTTTAACGAAAATTAATATTTTTAATTGATTACTTCCATTGTAATTATTTTCCAAATCACTTATTATATTGATTAAATGATTTAGCTTATCACTAGATTCTGCAACAACATAATAAAATTGCTTAATTGATGATGGAATTCTTTCATCATGTTCTTTTCGTATTGTTATCATAACGGGATCTTTCATGTAATTTTTTGACAATTCTATTGTTTCGTCAGGGATAGTTGCACCAAAAAACATGAATTGCTGATTGCCCTGGCCCCTAATTAGCTTGAGAATGTAGCTTACATCATCATAAAATCCCATGTCAAACATTTTATCTGCTTCATCTAGAACTATAATTTTGGGTTTAATTTTCAAACCTTTTGTTAGGTGATCTATTAACCTACCGGGAGTTCCAACGACTATTTGAGCCCCTCTTCTTATTTGGTTTACTTGATTTTGAAATGAAACTCCCCCATAAATGGTCATAGTTTTAATATTTGTAAATTTTGCAGCTTTGGATATTTCTTCAGCTACTTGTTTTGCCAATTCCCTAGTTGGAGTTATGATTATTGCTTGAATTTCAGGACGATTTTCATTAATTCGCTCAATTATTGGAATTCCAAATGCAAGAGTTTTACCTGATCCCGTTTTAGCTTGACCTATAACGTTTCTGCCTTTTAAAAGGTGAGGTATTACTTTTTCTTGTATAGGAGTTGCTTCTAAAAAATCGTGAAATTTAAGCCCTTTTAATAATTTTTGTCTTATTTTAAATTCTGAAAATTGCATAAAATTAACCTTTTCTGTCTGTCTTATTCCGTCTAGTCCGTTAAAATCTTTTCTAAAAGGCTTAATTCTATAAAGTTATTAAGTAATCCTTAACTTGAAAATTTCAAAGTCTCGACAGAATCTGAAATGATACTGAAAAAATTCCCTATTATCATTTCATGTTTTTTTAAAAATATAAATGAAACAAGCTTTTTTAATCTTCTTATTGATAATTTTTTTTCTAATCACTAAATTAGATTTAACTAATTTAATAAAGTAGCTGTAAAAGCTTTATATTCAGTATATTAGTAATCTAATCAACATTTTTATTAAGAATCAAATTATAATTAAAATGATCATATGAAGAAAATAAAATGTAAAATTTGTGGTAAAGAGGTTCAAATTGAAAAATTAAATGTTAGTTTTTATGCGAAATGGATTGAATTTAAGCCCGGAATATGGGTTTGTCGAGACTGTGAACAGTCAGCTATTTGGCCAAATATTATTCAATATAAAATTCCCGATGATTATCGTTCTTAAGATTTTTTATTGATATTTTAAAAATGAAACGAACCGTTATTTGATTTTTAGGTCTATCTTTCTTTAAAATAATAAATTTTTTATAGGATGTGTTAGTAACATTAAGTGAGTATAAGTATTTATGATTAAAATATCCGTATTTAGGACAAAAAATGGACGTGATTAATTGGATGAACAAGATTTGTTTGATTCTCTTTTAAGAATTTTGGGCAATAAGACTCGACGAATGATGTTAGAACTATTAAGTGAACGTCCCAGATTCCTTAGTGACATTTCAAAAGAGCTCGAAATTGGTCAACAAGCTATTTTACGCCATATTGAAGAATTTACAAAGGCAGGAATATTAGAAGTAGCAGATGAATCAGTACTTGATGAAAAGAAAATAGGAAGAAAACCAAAATATTATAAGATTGCCGAAAATAAACGAATTATTATAGACATTACACCTGGACGATTTGACGTTGATTTAATTCCATCATTTCTGGATGAACAAGAGGAACTAAAAGAAGATATTGATATTAAGTTTTGTTCTGATTTAGCTGAAATCGAGAATAAAATTAATTCATTGGAAGAAATCAAAGATCCAGACACACGATATAATAAAATCAAAATTTTAGAACAAGAACTTAAGGAAGAAATAAATTCTTTAATTGATGCTAAGCATTATGCTGAATTATTATTAGAAAAATTAAGTCCTAAAAGAAAGATTGTTGAAGATTATTTAGGAATTAGTCAATAAATAGAAATTTTAAAATAGGTATATTAATCATGAATCCAATTATAAATTAAATTAATTATGATAATAGAGGTATTAAATTATGACAAAACAAGTTCGGGTTGACTCAATTGACGAACGAAGCGCTTTCCGAGGCTGGGTGCGTTTGGACCCCGATATAATGAGTGATTTGAAAATTTCCACAGGAGACATCATAAAAATAGAGGGTAAGAAAGTTTCGGGTGCAATAGCAATACCAGCAAAACAAGAGGATCACGGAAGAAATAAAATACGTATGGATGGACTTACTCGCGTAAATTGTGGTATTAGTATTGGCGAAATCGTAAGTATAGAGCCAATTGATGCAAAACCCGCAAGAAAGATAACATTAGTTCCCGCAAATGAAAATATTCGTATTCAAGGATCAGGAGATAGTATTAAGAATAATTTAATTAATAGACCGGTTAATAAAGGAGACATAATTAGTTATGGCACAAAGCAACCCCGAAGAGGTTCCTTTACTTCACTATCACCCAACTTTTTTGATGACTTTTTTAGAGGAGGACGTTCCAGACCTTCTCACACTACTTTAGGAGAAATAAGATTTCTAGTACAATCTACTGAACCAGCAAATGAGATTGTGCAAATAGTTGATCGAACTAAAATAACAATTTTAGCAGAATCTGCTGTGCTACCTTCTGGTATTCCACTTGTGACATATGAAGACATTGGCGGTCTAGATGAGGCAATAATGCGGATTCGAGAAATGGTTGAACTTCCTTTAAAACATCCCGAATTATTTCATGCGTTAGGTATAGATCCTCCAAAAGGTGTATTATTACATGGGCCTCCCGGAACAGGAAAAACATTATTAGCAAAGGCTGTAGCGAATGAGTCGGATTGCAATTTCATCGTAATTAATGGACCAGAAATCATGTCTAAATTTTATGGGCAATCCGAACAACGACTAAGAGACATATTTGATGAAGCCGAAAAAAAGGCACCTAGTATTATTTTTATAGATGAGATTGATAGTATAGCACCTAAAAGAGAAGAAGTAACAGGAGAGGTTGAGCGCAGAGTCGTTGCTCAACTATTAGCATTAATGGATGGATTAAAAGGAAGAGGTAATGTAATTGTTATTGGTGCAACTAATCGTCCTAATGCGGTCGATCCAGCATTACGTAGACCTGGAAGGTTTGATAGGGAAATTGAGCTTCCAATGCCTGATAGAAAAGGACGAAAGGAAATTCTCTTCATCCATACACGTGCAATGCCTTTAGATGATGATGTAGATATAGAAGAAATAGCAGACGTTTCTCACGGTTTTGTGGGGGCAGATATTGCAGCACTTGCAAGAGAAGCAGCTATGCATACTCTTCGAAGAATTTTACCTGAGATTAATCTTGAAGAATCAATAATACCTCAAGAAATTCTTAATAATTTAAAAGTGAAAAAAGAAGATTTTGAGGCTGCTCGAAAAATTGTAGAGCCCAGTACTTTACGTGAAGTTATTATAGAAGTTCCAAACATACATTGGGAAGATATAGGTGGTTTACATGAAGTTAAATCAGCAGCTATGGAAGCTGTAGAATGGCCTCTTAAATATCCGCACATATTTAAAAGTGCTGGGATACGACCTCCAAGGGGGATTATGTTTTTTGGTCCTCCGGGATGTGGAAAGACATTATTAGCCAAAGCTGTTGCAACAGAGAGTGAAGCAAATTTCATATCAATTAGAGGTCCAGAAGTATTTAGTAAATGGGTAGGTGAATCAGAAAAAGCAATTCGAGAAGTTTTTCGAAAAGCACGCACTGCAGCTCCAGCTATTGTTTATTTTGATGAATTGGATGCAGTTGCGCCGAGAAGAGGCACTTATACAGGCAGTCAAGTCTATGAGAGCGTCCTTAACCAAATCCTTGCAGAAATGGACGGATTAGAAGAATTAAAAAATGTTGCAGTTATTGCATCTACCAATAGACCTGAATTGGTCGATCCTGCTCTTTTAAGACCTGGTCGTTTTGATCGTTTAATCTTAGTACCTGCTCCAGATGCTGAAGCTAGGTTAGAAATTCTTAAAATCCATACAAAGAATATGGAATTGCAAGAAAATGTTGATTTAGATACTATAGTAGAGGCTACTAAAGGTTATTCTGGTGCAGATCTTGAAAATTTGGTTAGAGAAAGCGGAATGATGGCAATAAGAGACTGCGAAAACAAAGAAAGCGAATGCATTGAAATATCAATGGAACATTTTAATAAAGCACTCAAAGAAATCCCACCAACAATTACAGCCGAAGTAATTAAGCGCTACCAAGAGATGGCAGAAAAGCTTAAAAGAAAAAAGAGTAGTGAAATTCGAACTCAATATGCGTAAGTTTTAAAATCTTTATTTTTTTAAGATTCCTATCAAATAGGAATTAAAATTTTATTTATAATTTTAAGTTTAAAAAAAGTGTGAAATAAATGGATGGAAATATTCCAATAATAAAAGTTGTAAAAGTAAAAGAGTTTGATGAAGCAAAAAGAGAATTAAAAAATCCTATTTGTATCCATGGTATGCCAGGTATGGGCATGACTGGAAAAACTGTTATGGATCACTTTATTGAAGAATTAAAACCTAATATTAAGAAAATTTGTGAAATTTATTCAACTGCCTTTCCTGCTAATGTAATTATACAGGAAGATGGGTCGATTTCTCCACCAAAAATCACAATTTACGCCTATGTAAATGGAAATGGAGAAAGAAAAAATGATTTAGTTTTGATAACTGGAGAAACACAACCCAATTCTGTAATTGGAACAAATAATCTTTCCATCGAAATCGTTAAAATTCTGAATGATTTAAACGTTAAGCTGTTAATTTCCCTCGCCGCTACTCCAGTTATGAACCCGAAATCTTCACCAACGGTGTATATAACTGTAACATCCAATAAACTTATAGAAGATTTTAAAAAAGCAGGTGTGAGGAAGGAATTTATAAGTGGGGTTATTACTGGAATGAATGGTATTATCCCAGGACTTGCCAAATTTGAATATAACATTGATGGATGTGCATTATTAGCCGAAACTTATCCCCAATTTGGTAAAGATATAAATGCATCTATTTCTTTAATAAGGATATTAAACAAATATTTGAATTTAGAAATAAAGACAACAGAATTAGAGGAAAAAGCGAAGAAAGTCGAAGATTTATATCAATCTTTAGTTGATAAGAGAAAAAGAAGAGAAAAAAGGCAAAAGAAGAAAGATTTGGGTTATATTAGTTAAGAACATCCTAGGAGGACTTTATATTTCAGTCGGAAATTATGTAAATGACACTCTAAATGTTGTAATTAATTATCTACCTTCTAATTTCAGACTCTATGAAGAAACTGGGGACGAAAAGAGTGGAAAACTAATATTTAAAAGCTTAGAAATTTATGATGAGACTTGGGGACCTTATTTAACTTTAACTTTTTCTTGGATCTCATACCCAATAGAAAATTTTCATTCTGGAGATGCAATTCAAGATATTTTAAATTTATTCGCAAAACTTAATATGAATTTAGACGATCGAATAAATGACTATATACTCGGGCATTTTTTCCAGTCTGCTGTAGGATCTCGTATCATACTAAAGAAAGGAACCCCATATACAGTCAAAGAAATTCATGGAATTTTATATTGTGAGCATTCACAACGTGAAATTTCTATAATAGTAGTAATAAATAATATACAGAACATTTTTCCTAGTTGGAAAGACACAATTATTAGAATTATTAAATCAATCAAATTTCATTAAAAACAATTTAGACTTAAATAAAACAATAACATGATGTGATATAATTGAAAAAATCGAAGAAACAAACGGTAGTAGTAACTCTTGAGGAAAAGGAGAAAATAACAGTTCCTATTGTGAAATCTCCTTCCCGCATTCTAGATAAGAGATTAGGTAAAGGATTTAGTATTAAAGAAATACAAGCCGCTTCAATTCCTATTGGTGAATTTCAACGTTTAAATTTAAGAATTGATCATAGAAGAAGAACAATTTATGATTCAAATGTAGAATATATAGGTAAGAAATATCGTGAATTATTATCTGAAGAATTAATCGAGAGAGAAGCTTTAGATAAGTTGGAAAAACGCGAAAAAGATATAATGAAAACCCTGACAAAAATTCCTTCGATCTCAAAGAAATATGCTAAAAAACTTATTGGTGCTGGAGTGAAATCAATCGAAAATTTAATCAAAGAAGATGCATCATCTTTAGCAATTGATATCGGGGAAAAAGAAAAAATTGTTAATCAATGGATAAAAGACGCTAAGAAATTTAAAAGTTTACTAGAATTAGATAGTTCAATTAATAATTTAACTCAAATTGATATTTTAAACGAAGAAAAAGCAAAACTTATGGCTTCCATTGGAATAGTTAACCTTGAAATCCTCGCAGAAGAAGAAGCTTCAGTACTTTCAAAGGATCTAGGAGTTTCAGAGTATTTAGCTAACGAATGGATAAACAAGGCAAATGCTTTAATAAAAAAAGACGTTAAAGGCAAAAAAGTTGAGAAAAAGAAAAAAGAAGTTAAGAAAAGAGAAGAACCTCTTGCCAAAGTTACTAAAAAGGCTAAAATTAAACCCATAGAATTAAGTCTAAAGGATATTAGTGGAATTGGTAAAAAAGATTTGAATAAATTAGAAACTTTAGAAATTACCACATTAAAACAATTAGCTGATGAAGATCCTCTGGAGATTTCGTCTATTTTGGGTGTTGGAAAAGATCAAGTGTTTGGGTGGATTAATAAGGCTAGAGAACTCCTAGGAATGCCTAAATTAGAAGAGATAAAGAAGAAGAAAGCTCCGAAAATTAAAAAAATCGAAAAAGAAGAAGTAGTTATGGAAGAAACCGTAGATTTTTCTACTCTTGAAGAAGAGCTTGAGGAACAAATTGAGGAGGAATTAATAGAAAAAGAACAAGAAGAGCCTGAAACAAGTGAGATTCAAAAGAAATTTGTGATTTCTGAAGAAGATAAAAAAGAAATTCTAAAAGAACTTCTTAAAATTAAAGGTGTTGGTAAAGTAAGTGGTGAGAAATTGATAAATGCAGGTATTAGATCTATCCAAGATCTTATTGAAGCTAATTTAAAGGAATTATCCTCAAGTACAGATATTAAAGAACAAAAACTCCAGAATTTTATTGACGAAGCAAAAAAATTGGAATAATATACTTGATTAATTTTATAATTTAGAAATTATTTTTTTATTTTTTTATTAAACATTATACTAAGTATTATAATTCTGTTAAATACGTTATTTAACTCTATATTATAGATTTTAAATTAAATTATTTTGATTTAATTTTTATATCCACACTTCTTTTCTTTAAAAATGTATTAAAATTTGAATTAATGGTGGTGTTCATTTACTCTCTGAAATTAGATACATTAAGACATATATAGTCATTCAAAGAAAAAAGATTTAAACTACTTATCTTCATGTTTATTCGGATCATGTCCAATTTTCTTTTAAATTGCATAATTTTCAAGTGAGCGAATAAAGTTGATCGAAAATAGCGATGATTTAGAGAGATTACTAAAATTAACAAAAAAAATGAGTGTAAAAATAGCTCAACTTAGTCCAGAATCTCAATTTTCCGCTCAACTGGAGAGATTAACTTTTATTAACCAAGATTTTGAAAATATAATTGGGGAATATAAACAACAAACAGATCAAGTCACAAAACTCGTGCAAAAGATTTCTAATTTAGAAAAAGAAGTAGACGAGCACCGAACAAGATTTGATTCTAAAGCAAAATCAACAATAACTCAAATTCAAAAAGAGAAAGGAGATTTAGAATCTGATCTTGAAAAAATTTCTGAGGATTATATAAAAGCAAATAATGAAATAGCAACTCAGAAGGAATTAATCAATAAACTTATTATAGAAAATGAAAGAATCAACAATAAGCTTGTGGGAGAGTGGAAAGCTAGTCAAGTTCTGCGGAAAACTCTGCAAAGAGAACGTGATATGCGAGAGGACTTAAATAATCAAATTAATGAACTAAAACGCACATTAAGAAGATTACAAAGACGTTTAAGCCGAGGTGGAAGGTTATTTGGACTTCATATCCCAGTAGAAAGAATAGAAGAATCGGAGGTTTCTGGAAAAGAGGGAATTGATAAAGAACAAATTGAGCAGTTGAAGTTCGAATTACAAAAACGGATGGATAAAATTACCGAACTTGAGATGAAAAATCGAGAATTGAAAGGTCAAATTATAAAATCGCCCACTAAGGATTTGGAATTACAAATTCAATCCTATAAAAAAGATTTGGACGTCAAAACGGGAAAAATTGCGACTTTTGAAGCAGAAAGAAAAAAATTAGAACAACAAATTGGAATTTTGCAAAATCGCATTACTGATTTACAAGTCAATTTTCAAGAACAGAGTAAAACCATAAACGATAGAGAAAAACGAATAGGTGATCTGGAAAAAACTATGCGCCTTGGAATTCATGAAAAAAGTGCTCGTGATTTAATTGTAAATTTACAGGAGAAAAACAAAGAATTACAAGCAAGTTTAAGAGATAAAGAAAGAGATATTAAAAATTTAGATAAAAATGCTTTCTTTTATAAACAACAATTAGACGTCGTTAAAGGACAAGTTCAAACTTTATATGCTAAAAATAGAGAATTATTGACAAGATTACAACAAGGGGGATCTATATCAGAAGCAGAAATTAGAAGAAGTGTAGATATATTTGAGGGAGAAAGCCCATTTGATAAAGATATGAAAGATCAGCAACATAAATTAAAAAGATTAGAGAGCAGAACCGAAAGTTTAGAACAAGAGGTTTCAGATCTTCGATTTGCACTTCATAGTAAAGATGCTAAAATAGAAGAATTAAACCAGATTATGAATGAATTAAAAGTAGTTTTAGCAAAAGCTAAAATCGAAATTGGCCCTAAAGGGAAAAAAGGAAAGAAGACCAAGCGTAATTAGGTTATTTTTATGAAGAGAGATAAGAAACTTATAATATTAATTTATATATTCTTTTTATCCTCCTTATTCTTTATCCCAATCAATAATTTTAATAATTCTGACATTTTTAATAACTCAATTTTTAAAAAGAACGCAATTAAAAAAGATTATATAATTAAATCTGATAGTGTTAATTCAATAAGCCTTCAAGGAACAGGATCAAATCTTAAAGGTGAAGAATATCCTTATAATGTGAGTAATGAACAAGGACTTATTAATAATGATGAAATTAATTGGAGTGTTCCCAATACTTATTCTGGAAAAGAATTTTGGGTTAAAATTGAGAATTTAACAGCGAACGGTTCCTTTACTAGTCCACAAAACGCAGATCAAGCTGTCATATTTGAGGGGGACTATGCTAGTGGAAGTATTGGAGACACTAACACTACGGACGGTAATTATTATCAAGTAAATGATGATATAACACCATCTCAAGATGCACTTGATTTTGATTTTGAATTTGACATTAGTGGAATTTCTAAAACTGATGTAAATTCAATCTTTTTTTATGTTGTAGGTCAAAGATCTATTTTGGGACAAGATGTTCAAATTCGCATATATAATTTTTCTAGTTTAAGTTATGTGAATATTGGTACTATCACAAATTTTTTTACATGGGATACCGACTTCGGTACAATATATGGTAATGATTGTTTTGATAATTCTGATCCTCGAATTAGATTGAATTTTTATAGTTCGGATTTGGATGGTAATTATGTTAGATTGGATCATGTTTATGTTATAGTCAATTACAGTGTATCCTTTGTATCTGTCAATCCAGAAACTATTAATTTCCGAGTTCGACATGAAAGTACGAATTATCCAATAACTTCAGCTAATTTTAATTCTACAACGATTCAAGGAAATTGGTTAGCACCAACAACTGAAACTTTTACGTTTTTATCGGACTATTCCGCCAACTTTGATATTGAGACTATTTTCCTATTAAATAAATCTAGAAATGCAGATATTTACTATTATTTGGCAGGAAATGAGAATTTTGAAAATACTTGGAAGGTAAATTATTCTGTTGGTTCCATACCATCAGGTTATCAAAATATAAATTTTACAGTAAATCTTCCGAATGATTGGGAATATTTAAATACTACAGCTCCAGACGGGTCCGATAATACAGCACAAACAAACACTGTAATTATTGGTAATAAATTAGTAGTATCAGTTAGCTCGAGTGCTATAGATCCATTTGTAGCACAATTACCATTAAATTGGTCAATTTGGGCTAATTCTTCTAATTATATCTCAACAATTCAATTTTTTCAATATCCGGATTTTGTAACTCCAATGCTAAGTCCAATTATTTACAATTTAACGGATAATATGACAGTCAAGTGTCCATTAAGCACTCCTACAAATTCTCCTTCTAGCGCAAATTTAACTATATTTAATAGTACAGATGATATAGTCCATCAAGAATTAAATGTTGATGTAATTGGAAGTACAATAACATTTACAGGTTGGAATACATCAAAATATAATTCGAATGGACAATACAAAGCTCAAGTTACGTGGTTTAATGGAACGCAAATAGGATTTAAGAACTCAACATTTTGGTGTGTTTATAAAACTACTGTGCAAATGGTAGTTCCGAGTTTAAATCCGTTTGATTGGGGTTTTAACCGGACTCTTGAAGTAACTGTAAGATTCTTAAATACTTTTACAAACCAAGGAATTCCAGGAGCTAGTATTGCTCAATATATTTTTAATAGTAGCATATCTCAAAATTTATTTGATAAATCAAATGGTAATTATAATTTAACCGAAACAAATATGGAACTAGACTTAAAACCCCATGATTTATTCATAAATTTTTCTAAATTCGGCTATCATAATATAACAAATTTCCATATCGTGGTAAATATAATTAATGATACAGAATTAAATTTAATAGTTGAAAATTTTACTCTACAATTAACCAATCCTACTATTATTAATTCATATTTTCCTGAGAATATTACAATAACTGCAAATTACACTCAATTATGGGTTACTCTGCCGAATCCTTTAACTAATGCAATATTGAACATTTCAATAAATGAGAATTATTATGCAGATATGATTCCAAAAATTGGACAACCTGGACTTTATTACTTAATTATTAATTCATCAGACTTGGTTTTTTCATTCTTTGATATTGGACAAAATAATATAACTATTTCTGCGTGGAAGAATGGCTATTTTCCACATGTAAAAACTTTTTTATGGAATATAATCGAAACACCTACGAGTTTATCAGCAAATATTTCTACACATGCCGATTATGGAGGTATACCCTTCAAGGTCGAACTTTATTTTAATAATACTTATCATAATTATAAATATAACATCACAGATGCGAATTTTACGATAAAATTTGGCGTTAGTCAGACATTTTATGAGTTACATAATGACAATATTACAAATTACTACAATGGAACTTATATAATAGCAATTTCCTTTGATATCTATAATTACAACTATAATTTTCAGTTAAATATAACTGCATGGCGACCGGGTTACGATAATAAGACGGTTTCGATAGACACTGCAATTTGGGTTTATAATACTTCCATTGTTTACTGGGATTATTCTTCAATTATACCACTCTACGCAAATCAGACCATTGATATTGGGTTGAATCGATCAATTTTTGGAAATTTCACATTTCCTATTGGGATTCAACCTGACATCGATGTTAAAATTAATCAAACATATGGAGTTTTTTGGGAAAATATCACCAATGAAGGAAATTATACAATTACTTTAATTACAGATCATGATATTTCAAACATTAATGCAAGCATACAGAAGGTTAATATTACAATAAATAAGACAAATCATAAAATTATCTTCTTATTATCAAGTTTTATAATTAGAGAAAATAATACCCGAGCATATATTACTCAAAGTTATGAAGATTTTAATTTTCTTAAATTTGAATACGGTAATTGGTATGACCTTAATATTTATCTTAATCAGACACTAGATATCTTCGTAAATTATACAAATAACGAAACAGGTCCAAATTATAAACTACAAAATGAGACTAATGACAATATTGACATTAATATAGATTTGTATAATAGAACTGACATGAGTTGGATGGGTTATTATAATGCAACAGCATATATAAGCAATCAGTTTAATATAACCATAGATCCTACAAAATATAATCTTTTAGTTGGTGATTATTTTCTAAATATTTCTTTTAAGAAATTTAATTACGAAAGAGCTTATATATTTGTAAACCTTTCAGTGAATCCATGGCGTTCCTATCTTATTCCAATAGGTCAAGCAGGAATTAATACAACGATTAATCAATGGCAAGATCAAACAATTATATTTCGAGCAAATTACTCTAAAATAATTTTTAATAAGACTTCTCCACGTTTTGGAATTGTTGAAGTCGTCACGGATGCAATTCAATGGAATGCTGTGATAAATTACACAATTAAAACTTTAACAAATCAAACTATTAAGACAGGTTCTAATCTATCATATAATAACATTACAAAATTATGGGAACTAACCGAAATAGTGTATTTGAAATCAGATTTAAATAATACAATTCCACCAGGTTTATATAAGATATGGTTGAATTCTAGTGGAAATAATATTGCCCCAATGAACGCTATAATCAATTTACGAGTTTTGGAATGGCTTCCTTCAGAAATTATTTTTCTTTCTCCCCCTGAAATTTCTGAAGATGGTATGTTACTTATATTCTTACAATATAAGGCAAATAATACACCAATTCAACAGGCATTAAGTCTAAAATTGACTTTAATTTTAGAGGGAGGGCTACCTATTCCATTAGATTTCTCAATAAAAACAGGCTCGGATGGATCTCTCCAAACATCTTTACCCGTATTTGCGGGTGTTAAATCTATTTTATGTTGGGTAGAATTTATGGGCACGAATGATTCGTATCCTAAATGGTCTATAAAACCAAGTCAATCTATTCCATTATCTACTTCAATAACATCAATATGGACATCACTAGTTCCGATATTTGTTATTGCAGTAGTTGTTTTTATAGGTGTAATAACAATATATGTCATAAATAGGAAAGTTAGAGTAAAAAGACAATCGAAAGTAATGGTGGAAGCAGAAAAGACCTTTGATTATTTTAATGATCTAATTAGCCTTCGTAAAATATACATAATGCATAAGAAATTACAAACAACTATTTTTCAACAAAATTATAACATGGAAGATTTTAATGATTTTACTAATAAAGCATTAATAAATATGATCAAAGGATTTGGGAAAGGCAAATCAGGTTATAGTGCTTCGTTAGATTTAGTTCGTTTTCAAGATTTGGTGATAATAATTGATGATGGAGATTTAACAAGGACTGCCTTTATTTTATCTAAGCTTCCTACTAATAAGTTCTTAAAAGGAATAGTTCGTTTCCTTCAATTTTTTGAAATAAATAATTATGATATTTTGAAAAAAGATGGGCAATTTGCAAAAGAAAGTAAAATTGAAAGACTTTTAGATTATATTTTTGAAATTTCAATAATTTTACCTTATAGGGTTACTATGAAAGGTATGAATATGAAGTTAAATGCTTTTAGAAGCCAATTAGTAATGACCGCATATGAATGCTCTCCAGAGGGATATTTCTTCATAGCTGATCTCTTCCAAAAAACCTTAAAAAAATCAGTAATACCAGAAATGATGATTTTCAAGGAGATTTCGTATTTAATTGATAGACGTGCATTTATTCTTTATTCATTAAAGCAATTAAAAGAGAAAGGTGGAAAAATTAAATATATATCAACAAAAGAAGTTAAATTTGGGAAGCCGGAAGAAAAATTAAAAGAAACTCCAAAGGGCGGTGAGGAACCTATAGATGAAGAATACATTACTCCCGTAACAGCACGTATAATGGAGGATTATGAATTTCCAGAACCTACTTTACCAACTAAATTACTAACAACTGAATTAGATACATTCGAAGAACCTTTGATTGAAGAAGAAATTGATGAGGATGGAAAAACTCCCTTTGAATTAATTGTAGAAAAAGAGTTCGAAAAACCATCAATAGAAGAAAAAGTTGAAATTATAGAACCTGAAATTAAAAAAGTTGATATTGAAAAAAAGGTAATTCCAAAAAAAACAATTACTATTAAACCAATCCCTATTAAACCTGTTATTAAGCCTAAACCAATAGAAGTTATAAAAATAAAACCCAAACCAATTAAGATAATTAAACCTGTTGAAAAACCTGAGCCAATTATTAAAAAGATTAAACCAAAACTCATACAAGAGGAACTAAAACCTAGTAAATTTATTCAAATAGGTGAAATTGAAGATAAAAAAATTGATAAGACCGTAATCGATGTTGTTAATAGAACTAATAAACTTATTACTACAATGGATGAAATTGAGAAGTATATTGGAAAGTCAGTAAAAGAAATTGTGGCAAATAAAGAAGATATAGATGCTATTACGCTTGAAGTCTTGAAAATATTTGAAGATAAAAACCTAATTATTGAAAATGAAATTGAAACTGCAAAAACTAAGTTAAAGAGTGCAGAAAAAATTGTAGAAAAGCTATTATTTTATTTAATTGATATTGAAAAAGAACTTGAGAAAAGTGACAAAGAATTTAGTATAATATCAAAAGATATTAGATTAATAAGAAAGAAATTTGAAAAACAATCTAAATCCGAAGTGGAAATAGATTTACAAAAACTAGATCAAGTTCAGCAAAAATTAACTGAAATTGATGATAAAATTGTCAAATCGCTAGAAGTAAGAGAAAAATTTGAAGCTAGTCTCAACGAATCAGCTAAAATAGTTGAAAAACTTGATGATAAAATCAAAGATTTAGAGAAAAATATGGAATCAGATAAGATTGAAAAACAAGAAATTATAGACGAAAAAGCTAAAACATACGATTTGAAACTCCATTGCCCATCTTGTAATAAAATAATTGAAGATAGGGAATTAAACCTTCTTAAAAAGGGCTTCACTCCAGAATGTCCAGCATGTGGGAAAGTTTTAAAACCATCGGAATTTGATCTGTAAATCATTTTGTGGAATCAAAATGGATGTAGGTATATTCATTTTTCCTCAATATATCAAAAAGGAGGAAATTAACCAGATATTAGAAAACCTTACTAATTATTCTATTAGTCAAATCCATGTAAGTTTTAATTACAGTTCCTTATTAGAAAATAAACCTAATCAAGACGTTCTATTTTTTAAACCAGATAATTCTTACTACCAAATCGATAATAAATTGCTGCAATATTCCCGAGAAAATTGGAATATTTTTCAAAAATTTATTGAGAGCGCTAATAAATCAGGATTCAAGATTATTGCTTGGCTTAATTGTTTAGAAAATCAAAATATTTTATTGAAATATCCAGATTGGGCACAAGTGAATCATATTGGAGAAAAAAGTAAAAGATTTTTATGCCCAAATAATTTATCGGTCCAAAAATACTTTTCAAGTCTTATTAAAAATATAATAGAAAAATATCCAGTTCAAGGTATTGAATTATTTAATGCTAGATTTCCATTTCCATATAAAGAAGAATTATGTTGTTTTTGTGAATCTTGTGAGAGAGAGGCAACAAAACCACGTGCATTAGAAGATTTAAAAGAGCGAGAAATTGTGGATGAATCATGGAAAGGATTTAGCATCAAACAGCTTCGTAAATATTTTATTAAAAATTCTCATTTGTTATCGGAAAAAACTCTTGGTGAAGATAGTGTATTTCAATCTTGGAATAGATTTCGATACAATTCTATAACACGATTTGTTGGAAACATATTAATTTCAGCCCGTCAAACGGATCAGAATATATCTTTAGGTACTGATATATGGCCTATTTCAAAAGCGGAATTAATAGGTCAAAATTATGCTGATCTAGCTACTTATCAAGATTTAATTTATCAAATCTTATTTATGAAGGATAAACATTTTCAAAAATATACTGAAATAATTAAAGAAATTAATGAATTGAAGAAGTTGATTAAAAAAGCAAGAGGACTAAAAAAATTCTATACGTGTATAAGTTTGGATGAACAAATACAAAAGAACGAATTTCAACGAATAATTAATGCTACAAAACAAATAGGAGTTAAGGGAATAGTATTTTTTCATTATAAAAAAGAATTTGAATTAAGATTGGAAATTATTAGCGAATTTTTAAAAAATTCATAATTTAGAATAAAAGTATTAATTATGATTTACTAATCCTATTTTTCGAGCGATATTTTCCACTGCTTTATAAGCTTCTGAATCTTTTAATCCAGTTATAGGTTTACCCAGAAAATTAAACTCTGAAATCTGTTCATCTTGAGGAATAATGCCAGCAAATTCGATTCCAATTTTTTTTGCAGATGCTTTCAATTTTTCTTCCATTTCCGGAGTAAATCTATTTCCGACTATAAACATTTTCTTGAAAGATATATTTACTTCTTTTGTTAATTCTTTAATTCTTTCAGCCGTTTTTATACCCATTTGACTAGGATCAGTAATGATAAACATGATATCAACGTCTCTAGCAGTTCTCCTACTTAAATGTTCAAGACCAGCTTCCATATCCATTAGTGTAATATTGTAGTTGTTGCTCAAGCTATCTACAATTCCTGTAAGTAGCTGATTAGGGAAACAATAACAACCATCTCCTTCACAGCGCCCCATTGTTAGTAAATCAAAGTCATCTTCTTCTTTTAATATTTTAAAAACATCAGATTCTAAAATTTGTTGTTTTGTTGTGCCTGGAGGAATCGTTCCTTTTTCTATTTGTTTTTTTAAAGAAAACGCCGCTCCGCCAACGGTATCACACCTTGGAACTTCAATACCAAGTAAATCAGGCAAATTAGAATCTGGATCAGCATCCACTACTAAAATATCTAAATTTTTGTTATTTTTAATTAGCACTTGTAATAATAATGCAGAAAAAGTGGTTTTTCCTACTCCACCTTTTCCAGAAACAGTTATTACTATATTTTTTGTCATTTATTCAACTCCATCTTTCTAATTAAATAAACTGAAAATTTATATTAGAAATTTATTATTACGGATTGAAACTTTAGACTAATAGTTAATAGAAACTAAGCCGTTTGTTGTTTTTTGGGTTGAGGAATTTTTCTTTTTCTTTTATTTCTCTTAGTCTTATATTGAAATTTTCCCCTTTCGTCTTTAATATCCTCATAAGTGTCAATGATTTTCCTAATAAATCCACTAAGCTTTTTGTATGTGATTTTTTCTGGGTTATTTAATATTTCTAAAATATCTTTATTATCAGAATCCACATTTAAGCCCAAATATTCCAAAGGTACTTGAAATGATTGAATAACATAGCCGGTATCTTTATCCATTTTTCCTCTAATTTGTTTAACGCCCAATTTTGGATCAAAATCATATTGTTTAAGACCTATCATCTTTTTCTCATTTCTTATTCGAATAGTAATGAAATTTAGGTCCTCTTCTTTAACTTTTTTTGGACGTTTTGGCATTTTTTTCCCTTTTAAATGAATTTATACAAATTATTTAAATTCAATTATATAAAATTGATTGAATCTCCTTTAAAACCCATTTTTTGTAGTATGAGCTCAGCTTCATTTATAATGTTATTAATAAATTCCTTAACTGTTAAAATCTGATCTATGACTCCAACCGCCATAGAGGGAACAGCAGAATCACGTAGTTGTAGATGAAAAACTTTTTTATGAAGGTCTTCATCGAATGCATCTTGTTCAACAAGTTTATGCTGTTTAAATTTATCGGGTATTGGACATTCTTTACAAGCCATAAAAGCTGTTCCCATACAGACAGCTTGAGCTCCCATGGTTAGGGCAGATAGAAATCCTCTCGCATCTCCAATTCCGCCAGCAGCAATGACAGGAATTTTTAGTTGTCTGACAGCATTTGTCATATTAATTAAAGTAGTATTTTGAACTGGGTTTTTGTAACCAGTCCCTTCTAATCCTACAATAGTTACTCCATCTGCACCTTGTCTTTCAGCAGCCAAGGCATGCTTCATAGTTGCTACCTTATGGAACCAATTGATTCCATGTGATTTTACTTTTTGTCCAATTTTCATTGCTTTATAAGCAGAAGTAAAGACTGTCCTAATATCCTCTTCTATAATAATATCAACCATTTCATCAAAAAAATTTTCACCAAAACCCCTTTCTCTTAATATTGAAAAATTAACACCAAATGGTTTATTTGTTAACTTTTTGCATTTTTGAATATCTTCTCTCAGTTTATCAGGACTTCTAAATGCAATTGCTGTGATAACGCCCATTCCGCCAGCCTCAGATACCGGAGCGGCTATTTTGTGTGTTCCAAATGTTGCAAATGCTCCTTGTATTATTGGGAATTCACAGCCCGTTATTTCAGTAAATTTAGTTTTCCATTTCATTATCTTAATCTCCTAATTTCTTATTAGATTCTTGATGTTTCTCTAGAAAATGAGTATAATCTATTAAATATTTCAGAGCTCTTGCTGCATCCTCCACACTGCCATATGCAGGAAATTTTTTCAAAAACAATTTTGTATCATCTACTCTTTCATGAGGATAACAAACATCAATAACCGCTACTGCAACTAATTTTCCCGCTTTTTTAAGTCTAGATAAATTTTTAAATAAATTTTGATAATAAATATCTTTCATGCTTTCTACGCCAAAAAAATCAAGGCGAGGAAAATAGATATATTGTAAAGATATTTCAAAAATAATTGAGCTAATTGGAAGGTCTATTAAAACATCGAATATATTTTTAATTCCTGAAAAATTAAAGAAATCATAAGCAAGATCAAGTGGATTTGTCGAGTTCACTCCTATTGTATATATCATAATATCTTCAATTTTTTTTATCGTTTCAGGTGAAAATTTAGGAACATTTAAACCTACCTTCATAACATCATCAGTATTTGTGACAGAGCTACCTCCTGAAATTGAAAGCAGAACTACATCCTTATTAATATTATTAAGTGCAAGGTTACTAGGTTTATAATGTTTGAATGTAATTATACAATTTACAAATTCCCGGAAGTTATTGACTTTAATGATACCTGCTTGTTTTACTGCAGCGTTCCAAATATCTATTGATCCCGATAAAGCTCCTGTATGAGTAAATGCAGCTTTTGCGCCAGCATCAGTAACTCCTCCTTTCCAAAGAATAACAGGCTTTTTTAATGATGCTTCTCGAAGAATTTTAAAGAATCTTGGGCTATCTTTTTTGCGTACTCCTTCAATATAAGCACAAATAATTTTTGTTTTTTTATCATGTGTTAAATATTCAAGAAAATCAGTACAAGTCAAATCTATTTGATTTCCATAACTAATAAATTTACTGATTCCGATTCCTAAATCTTTCAATTTGTACGCTAAATTTTGAGCTAGTCCACCCGATTGGGCGATAAAACCGATATTACCCACCCGTAATGATAGATCTTGTCTAAAAGAAACTTTAGATTCAGGGCAATATATTCCCATGCAGTTAGGACCAATAACACGTAAGGGTGGATTGTTTTTTTGATTGTTTAAAATTGAAATTAACTTATTTTCAAGCAAAGTACATTCATTTTTTCCTGTTTCAGAAAAACCTGATGTGAAAATTGTAACTAATTTTGCTTTTTTTTCAATACATTCCTTAAGAACTTGGGGAACTCGTGGTGCGGGAACGGTTATTACCGCATAATCTATAGGTTCAGAAATATCCAATATTGATTTATAAAAAGGAATTCCATAAGCTGCATTTGGACCTTTGGGATTAATTGGGAACACTTTTCCGAGAAAACCAGCTAAAACAAAATTTTGTAGCCAAAAATAATCATTTTTTTTCGATACCCCAATTAAAGCTACTGACTGTGGTTTAAAATATGAATCAAATTCTTTAAATTCTTCTTCATTCAAAAACAAGTCACCATCAAACGAATACAATAATTGGGTATTATTTTAATTTACGGTAATAAAAATTCATTTTAAATTTAATCCGATATCTTTTTAAAAAAAAGAAAAAATGACCTAATATCAAAAATCTTTACGCAGAATGATGAAAATCTTTTTCATAATGAAAATCTGAAGTGTAATATAAATAACCTGATATAAAATTCCATTATCAATAAAAGGACAATTATTATAAAGTTTTTTTCAAATTTTTATTTAGAAATATACAGATTAAATATAGCAGAAATAATATGAGATGTTGAAATTATGTGTTTAGCCATTCCAGCTAAAGTTTTAGAGATTGAGGGCGAATATGCTAAAGTAGATTTTGGGGGCATAATTAAGAAAGTATTAATTAACCTATTAGAAAAGGTCGAGATTGGAAATTACGTTATTGTTCATGCAGGTTATGCAATTGAAGTAATGAGCGAAGAAGAGGGAATAAAAACCAAAATTCTTTTGGATGAAATGCTCACCTCTCTTGATTAATTTCATTTTTCAATTTCCTTTTTAATTCCAAATAAAACCATAAATGATTTATTTTTAACTCTTTTAACTTTATTAGTTTAATTTTTCATTTGTATTATAATAATACAAAAGATTTGTTTTATTCGAATTATTAAAACAAAAATTTAAAAATTATGATAGAAAATTCTTTACAAAAATTAAATTCATCACATAATTTTACATTAAGGATAATTACATGAGTTTAAATTTAACAATGGCTGCAATAATTGCTTTTATCTCAGCAGCTATTGTATTGGTATTATTTTTCCAAAAATGGAGTGATTATTTAAAGACAAAATTTCCACAAGACTTAGCTCTGGCGTGTACATGGCTTTCCGTCTTTTTATATTCTTCAGCACAAGGATTAGCTTTCCAATTTCTCTCATTAGATTTATATCGTATTAGTTATTTCATTGCTGCATTTGTTAATATTTTTCTACTTATATTTAATGATTATATTTCGAAAGAATCAATTCATCCAATAAGATTAACTATAATAACGGGATTGTTTATTGTAGCATTAATTTCTTCATTTCTTCCAAATTCGATTATTCTCGATTTCTATCCTAATGGTGAATTAGGAATCTTCCAGGCGGGATATTTTCGAATCCTTGTAAATTTTCCTCTTGTTTTAACCTTCATAATTCTTATTTATTCTACTTCTAGATTATACTTAGAAGCTCCTCAGGAACTAAAGATTTACTGCGGTTTATATTTATTTGGAATGTTATTGATAGTTATAGGTCCTATTATTTTTATAATTTTAAATTTAAATTTAATTTTTCCTGCATTTCACTTATTTTGGATGGCTATTAGCTCGGTAATAATTGGTATTACTTATTCTAAAGAACCAAGAATCGGTTATATATTACCATTTAAAGTTATAAAATTATCAGTTATTGAAATTAATCGAGGAATTTCTCTTTTTAATTATAATTGGAGTAAAAAGGAAGAATTGTTAGAGCAAGCTACTTTTTCTGCTATGATTCATGCAATTAATCAGTTCATTGGAGAAACATTGCAAAAAGGTTATATTCGTGAAATTATTTTAGAAAAAGCAATCTTAATTGTACAGAAACAAGAAAAATACCCAATTGCATTTGTATTAATTTCCACTAAATCTTCTAAGTCTCTTAGAAAAGGTCTGAACTGCTTCATAGAAAGATTCATTAAAGAATATTCTGAATATTTTCAAATTCCTCATGATACTGAGAAATTTAAATCCGCTTCACATATAATTTTAGACTGTTTTTCCTTTGTTCCAGTATATTAATCCCATTTACCGATATTCATAAACCGAAATAATTCTTTTAAAGTATATGGCATAGGATATTTTGGAACATCTTCAAATTTAACCCATTTAGCATTTAATGCATCATCTTGAGCTTGAGCTTCCCCTTTAAATGAAGTAGTTTTATAATCAAAAATTGCAAAATGATATAAAACGTTATTTTCTTCATCCCAAATAACCTTAGTTACAGCATCGACAAATTCTACTTTATCAACTTTTATACCAGTTTCTTCATAGACTTCACGAATTGCAGCTTCTTCAGCAGTTTCTCCATTTTCAATGAGCCCTCCAGGTATTGACCAAAGACCCTTATCAGGTTCTGCGGCTCTTTGTATCATTAATATTTTTCCATCTCTAATTAAAACCGTCCCAACTCCGCCAATAGGGCGGGATGGGTGTTTTCTACTTGTTTCCATATAATAGCAACCCTTGATCTTTTAAAATTCTTTTCTATTTCAGGAAAAATTCGTTATTTGTTAATTCTCCATGTATAAGACCAAATTCAAGCATGTATTTTATTAATCTAACTAATATCTTTGCATCTATTTTTGCGGATTTAGCAACTTCACTTAAAAGAGATTTTTTTGATTTTTTCAAGATATCCATTAGAATAAATAACATTTTTTCTTCTTTAATAATTTCAGATTTATCCCAAGTCACTATAACTCTTAAATTGTGTTGTTTAATTAATTTTTCTACATGTTTCACAAGGTCTTGAGGAGGTAATTTAAAATTTTCATTAATAGTTTTGAATTTAATTCGTTCATTTTTTTCTATAAAATCCATAATCGTTTTATTTAATATTTGATAAGTGAAAAATTTGCTTTCATCATTAGAAACTAATCCACTAATCTTCTGATTTGATATTAATTTTTTAAGTAGACTTGATGTATTTTTTGGACCTAATCTGATTTTTTCTTGAATTTCCATGATATTTAAAACATCTTGATTTTTTTCATTTATTATATTAATGATTTCATCAAAAACTTTTTCCTCTGATACATATTCAGTTTCATCTAAAGTAAAAAATCCTCGTATTACATTATTTTTTTCTAGAATGTTAAGTTCATTTTTTAACATATCAATTTCCTTAATTCCAAATTTTTTTTGGAGATCTGAAGTTTTAACCCTACCAGTTCTTTTAATAAAATTTGATATTTCTTTGGTGATAATATTTTGAGGAACAAAATATTCTTGATCTTCTGTAAAATTACCTCTTATTTTATTCCAAGAAATTAAATTATCGATCCAGATTCTTGCCCGTTTCTTACCAAGAGCTGCATCAATAGCATTTTTAGCTAGTGCCTCCCACTCATTTAAATCAGAATCCTTATCATCCTTAATATCAGTTATCAAAGATGTTAAATCAATATCTTCATTAGATTCGATCAAATCATCTATGAAATCAGCTAACTCAGATAAATGAACTTTTCCTTTTTTTAAAATTGATAGCATTTGATTTTGTTCTATTTCACTTACATGAAAAAACATATAATTTTCAGAAATATCGAAAAATCCATGTTGAATATCTTGACTGCATAGATCATTTATTATTTTGTAAATAATTTCAAGTGGAACTCCAAAATCTTGACTTTGTTTTTTGAGATCTAATTTAAAGATTCCTTCTATATTATTATTTAATTGTTCTTTCAAATAATCATATGTAATAAATTCAGTATCTAAAAACGTAAAATAACCTATAATTTGCTCATCTTTGATTAAATCCTCTAATTCCTTTTTTACTTCCGGGATCACCAATCCTAATTCATTTGAAAAGAGTTCAATATTAAAAATTCCTCTTTTCATTACTTCTTTTTTAATTTTTACCTTCCTAGGATCTAATTCATCTTTTATTTTCTCAATCTTATTTTTTATTTTTTCAAACATCAAAATCTTCTTTATTATTGTTTCTCATTTAAAAATTAATAATTAGGTTTTAAATTAGTCCATCAAACCTTACATACGTTCCGGGATTTTAATTCCCATTAATTTTTCTAGGCCTATTTCAAAAACTATTTGTACTGCTTTTACCAAGGCTAATCTTGAATTCTTTAAATCTTCATTTTCTGCATTTAGGACCTGACAAGCATGATAGAAATCTGAAAATTTATCAGCTAATTGTAATAAATATTCAGGAAGCTGATGAATTGTAAAATTTTCTATTATATTTTTTATTAAATTTGGAAGCTTGGATAGATGTTTAATTAATTCTTTTTCTGTTGGATCCGTTAATTGAGAATAATCAGGATTTTTTAATTCTCCTCCATGTTTTTTTAAGATGCTATTTGCCCTAACTGCAGCGTATTGAATATAAGGACAACTGTCACCTTCAAAATTCAAAACGTCCTGCCATTTTATTATTATTTTTCGTTCTCTTTTAAACTTTGCAATATAATATTTTATTGCTCCAACTCCAATTTTTTCAGCTAATTCTTTCATATACTCTTCTGAATATTCTTTCTCATGACGTTTTTTTACTTCTTCATAAGCTAATTCGACTGCTTTATCGATAGCTATATCTGCTTGATAGCCTTTCCAAGTTCCTCTACGCCCTGAGAAAGAATCATCAGGTAAACCGACATGTTCAAAGCTAAGATGGTGAGAATTTAAATATGCGTCTTCATAACCTATAGCTTTCATAGAATAAAAAACAACTTGCTGAGAATCTGTTTGTTCAGATCCGATAACATTTATTGATATATCTCCTCTTCCAAATCTCTTCATCGGGTCTCCATTCATATTAGTTTCCCATAAAACTTGCCCATTAGGTTGCTTAATTTTTTCTCGATAATTAAAAGTAGATTCTACAAGATTCATTTTAAATGCATGAAGACCAATGTCTCTACCAGTATATGTAGGGACATCATTTGAACGAACAATAATTTTATATGGTTTAGTCTTCTTTTTGTATTCTTTATCAACTTCGGACATATTAACTACTATACAACCTGCATCAGGTCCCTCTTTTATTTTGTAGACATTTTTAGATTTTAATATTTTACTTAGCACTTCCTCAAATATGCCACTATGAATGACATCACTTTCCCAAATAATTAAATCATAAAAAATATTCATTCTCCAAGCTGTTTCTAATTGTCCTAATGTAGCTCTTTTCACAATATCTTCTGCTTTTTTGGAGTATTTATTATTACCATGTTCCATCATTTTAATAATATCACTTACTTTCGTTTCAAATTCTTCGTTTTTAGCAATTTTTTGCGAAGCATCAACATAAAGTAACCCCAAATAATAATCAATTTTAAAATTAGTAATATCTAATTCTATAAAAAATGGTAAAAAGAAGAGATATGGAAAATAGTTAATGGGACTATCATCTTCTAAAAATCTCCAAACTAATACAGCAATCTGTCTTCCCAAATTATCCATATAATTTTCTACTTCTACATTAAATCCTCCTTTTCTATAGATCCGAGAAATTATATCGCCTAAGACACCACATCTTAAAGTCCCTAAATGTAAAGGTTTATTAGGATTTGCAGAAGTATGCTCTATTATAGCTTTTTTTTCTTGTCCTACATCAAGATTTCCATAATTGTTATTAGATTTTAAAATTTCCCCTAATGCAAATTTTGAATACTTTTCCCAATTTAGGTAGAAATTAATATGGCCCCCACCCGCAATTTCAACTTTATTTATTAATGATGTGTTAGAAATTGAAATATTATTTAAAATATCTTCAGCTATTTTATTGGGAGACTTTTTTAACTTCTTTGCCAATGAGAATGCTATTGGAGTAGAAAATTCTCCAAAATTTGGATCGGGTGGTTCATTAATCATTCTTTCCCACTTGATCCAATCTAACTTTAAATTTATATTTTTTAAAGCAGAAAATAAATTGTTTTTTATTTCTTTTTTAACAAAATTCCATGGATCAGAGTATTTGGGAATTAAACTGCTATCTTTACTCATTTAAAATCACGAATTTTACCAGTTACAATCACTATTTTCATGTGTAATTAATAATTCTTTAACTAATTTTAGCTTTTCATATACAAGCTAACTATCGAAAAAAAATGGGAACTCTGAATATCAAATTAATCTATAATTTTTTATTCTTCAAAATTCTGAAAAATCGTAAAATAAGAAATTAAAGTGGAATTGAAAAATATTTAATGAAAAATTAAATTATTAAGTGACTAATTTATATCCTTCTTTTGTTATCGTAGCGATCTGGAAATCGCCACCAGAGGCAATATCTCTCTTTCTTGCTGCGCTAATTGCTGCTTTTACAAGTTCAATACATTCTGTAACACTCATATCAGGTTTGTATCTATTTTCAAGAACTCCTATTCCAACAATACTTCCACTCCCTGTAGCAGTGAAGGTTGTTTCTTCGAGTATCGAACCAAATGGGTCAAGGCTATATAAGTGAGGACCTTGTTTATCCCAACCACCGCAAACTAACATTGTTATATAAGGAAACATCCTATTTTGAAACAAAATTGCAGCTGCTAGCTGAACAATCGATTTAACCATCATATCTTTATTCGATTCAAGTTGTCTAAGACTCGCCAAAGCAGTCAAAGTTCTTATAAGTTGCTGGCTATCAGCCACTCCACCAGATATGGTCATAGCAATATATTTAGTTACTTTAAATAATTTGGTAGCTGTTTTAGACGCAACAAAATATCCAGCTGTAGCTTGACTCTCGGTAGCTAGAACTACACCATCTTTACAAATAAGTCCCATAGTTGTTGTCCCAGTTTTGACAATTTTATTTTCTAAATTACTTTCCATTTTACTTCAACACCATTTAACCAAAATAATATGAATTTAATTTAAATTCTTTTTTACGGGATTTTTTTATTCTAATATAGAAATTATAAAAAATATGAATATTTAGATTATTAAAACATATTTATTTAATTGATTACCAGATAAGAAATTATTGTATTAAAATCATTCCAAGTAACTTAAAATTAATTTTAACATATTAAAATAAATCAAAAAAAATGAAAAAAAAAGTATTTTATTCTGATTTTATTTTTTTAAGATCCAAATGCTTCCCATATTGGATCACTCCCCAGAATACAAACAAATAAGGCTTGAAATGCCATTATTACTCCACCCCAATACATAGAACCATACCATGCCATACCAGCACAAATTATCATCACAATATGTTGAGTCTGAGTAAGAACCTCACCGTCCTTAATACTCATAAATGGACCAATGTTTGGTATGAAATAGAGAATTCCACTAGCAATACCTATAATTATAGCACTAATTGCGTATCCTGAGAGAGCTGGTCTGCCAAAACTGAAATTGAAAAATCCTCTTGGGGTCACAAATGCATCTGCCCATAGAAAACCCCATAAGATTGATAGACCAATTGCAGCAATAGGGGCAATCCAATTTAATATTTTTCTTATATCATCTGCAGCGTCCCAAATTGCAGGCATAATACTTCACCATTTATTTTTATTTTTGATTCCTTTTTTTTTATTTTTAATAGATAAAAAAATAGTTATGACTTGGTTTTTATTTTGTAATTTAAAGTTTATCTAATTAGGCATAAAATATTATAAAAAGTTAAAATAATATAAAGAGTCTAATTAATCGCTTAAACTTGTTTTAAAATGGTTTAATCAAATTTAAATCAAAATAAAAAAATAAAAAAGTGATAAAACATAGGGTAAAGTTTAGACTCCGCCGCCTTCAAGGAAATCTTTGTTTATTTTTAAGAATAGAAGTAATACAGAACCAATTATTGCCAGAACTATTCCCAGCATTACCATTCCACCGGGGAGCATCGTAATAACAATGAGATAACCTATTAGTCCTAGAAACCAAACAAAGAAAATAGCAAAGAATCCATTTAATGTTCTACCATAAACAGCAAAGTTTGCCACTGCAATTATTGAACCTGCTAATGCTAGAGCTATTCCTACCCATGTAAGTATATTTTCTACATTTTCTGGTATTTCAACCATTTTTATCATCCATTACTCTTTTTTTTGGATATTTGTAATTATAGATAATTCATTTTTAAACTTTATATAAAATCTTGAATAATATCAAAATAATATCAGCTATAAAATCTCACATTAGACTTTTTATTTTTGACTTTAAAATTAATTTTTTATTAAAAAGAAAATAATTTATGGTAGTTACAAAAATATTAATCTCTAATTCTAATATATTGTGAATGAATTCTATAATAATTTATAATTATCTTGATAACTTACAAGTCATTAAATTAGATTATTAAAGCTATAATATTTTTAAAATTTCATTAAGAGATATTTTTTAAATAATATTTTTCAAATAATTACATAGTGTAAAGTCATGATGTCTTTAGAAGAAATTTTAAAAGATTTAAGAAAATATTATAATAAAAATCCTCTTAATTGGAGAATATCTGTTAACAAGGATTCTTTAAATCATGGCAATATACTTATTTCTAATCCAGATTTTGAATTATTATGGCAAATCAAGCTGGATAGTTTATACAAACCTAATCCAATCGGTATAGGAGCTAAAATTAAAGATTTTGACTTTGGGAATAAAAATATTGATTTAAAAATGCCATCTTTCGGTTATCGCCCACTTTTAGATGAACAACTTGAACAATTACAATTTAAAATTTTAGAGAAAAAGCCTTTGGACAATTTAATTATGGATATTCTAAATAATGATCCTATACCTGTAAAAGATGCTAAAAACAAAGGTTTACTAGAGGGACCTATAACATTTTCCCCACCAGGATATATATCAAAAAGACAAAAAGAATTAGATAAGAAACTGAAACGTGATTTAAATCAATTAAAATACAGACAAGGTCTAGGTTTACAATATATCTAATTGGTTATAATAAAAAAAAAGTGAAAATTTAGATTCATTAGTTCTCTAATTTTATCTACGTTACTTCTTTAAAGAAATCTAGCCAAAAATGGAAGCGAGCTATCTTAACAATTATGTCTAGTAAATCTGGTTGCATGCCCATAACAGTTATTAAGATCCAAATTGCACCAAAACAAATTACACCGTACATGGCTATTTGAACTATTTGGTTAATTTTATCGAGAATCAAAATGACCAATCCTCCATAAAAGTTAGCATCTTCAATAATGTTGTAAATTTATCTAATAAATCAGGTCCTAATCCAGCAAGAGTCATCCAAATTAGTATACCACAAATGCCTACCACTAGTAAAGTTATTACTTGTATCCACTTAATTAAATCTTCTAACTCCAATCTTATACACCTCATTAATTTATTCAATTTTAATTAAAGGAAATTAAAAGCCCATCGTAAAAATGCTAAGTCTGCTAATTGATCAATCATATCCGGACGCCAAGATGAAACCAAAACTACTATAGCTATGACACTAACTATGACAAGGATGTAACCTACTAATTTTATGATTGCCATCACTATATTATCTTCTTCTTCCATGTATATCTGCCTCATATTTTTTGATTTTTATTTTGTTTTTGATTTATTCTATATTAAATAGTTATTTTTACCAATTGAGTTTAATTGGGTGTTTTTTTATATGAAAAATTTTAATATAAATTTTACTAGTATTAAAATAATCAGATATTATTTTTAACACTATATTTTTTCAAATTTTAGTATATTTAATTGAAATAAAATATTTTCACCTTGAAAAATCTACTAAATATGTTTAAAACCCACCATTCAATCATTAAAATTAATCATTTCAAAAAATGATTAAATTTCATTATAAAATATCTTTTCTTGAAATGTAAAGAATTAAATAATTTAATTCCTAAATTCATCCATTAAATCAAAATTATTAAAATGATTTAATTTTTAGGAGAAATTGAAGTGGAAAAATTGGATCTTGATGAAAAAGAGCTTAAGAGCCCATATTCGGCTTTTAGATCTGTATTTGGGACTCAAGTAGTTGCAACGAAGGGCAGAGTTACTTATAAACTTAAAAAAATGAGAAAAAAAGCAACTCATTGTGCATTTGATGATAAAAAAACATTAGTAAAGAATAATGAATATATTGGTGAAGTGTTTTTTAATACCGAAACGGATAAATTTGAATGGAGATATGCACCTGAAAGTGAAGAAGAATATTCCATATTAGTAGTTAAAAACATTTTCCCAATTATTGATAAAACTATTGAAGATGTTAGTTCTAAAAATTTGGTTATTATTGAATCACGTGAACATCTTACTCATTTTCATCTATTGAGTCATAATAGCATGAAAGCTTGTTTAAAGTGCTATAAAACTTTGATGAAACAGTTCTATGATGATTATATTTGTTTTATTTTGTATAAAAATCAAGGCAAATCAGCTCAAAGTTCTATGGAACACATCCATAGCCAAATGGTCTGTCTAGATCAAATTCCTAATCGTCTCATTAATAATGCAAATGAAATTTTTAATAAAGACGACTGTGGGTTATGTAAACGCTATCATGAGCTTATGACTACAGACAACCAATATATTCTTAAAGAATATAAACATTTTATCGAATATTGTCCGAAATATATATATCCTTACACAATACGCATTTTAGCCAAACGTCATATCCCAAGTTTATTGGCTCTAACTGAAGATGAAATAACAGAACTTGCAAAGATAATTAAAATTTCTACAAATAGAATTATTGGAAATTTTGGTGATTTAGATTATAATATACTTTTTCATCAAGCTCCTAAAATATACATAAACCGTTGGCATTTATTTATAGAAATTATTCCTCGAGGTTTAAATGAACCTGCAGGCTTTGAGATGTTAACTGGTATTCGTGTAACTGAAAACCCTGAACGTGCAGCTGAGCAATTGAAAAGTGTTAAAACTCGTTGTGTTATGTGTGGGGAATATTATCTTGGCGAGTTAGGTTTATGTCCATATTGTGGTTATTTAAAACTCACATTAATAGAGGAAGATTTTTAAATTATCCCTCCCAATCCACATCCCCCTCAAATATTTTTTCTGAAGGTCCAGTCATATAAACATGATTATCATCTGCCCATTTAATCTTTAAATCCCCCCCAGGTAAATGGACTGTAATTAATTGATTTTTTTTAACAAATTTATTTAGAACTGAACTAACAACCGAAGCACAAGCACCTGTGCCACAAGCTAAAGTCTCCCCTGCTCCTCTTTCCCAGACTTTTAATGATAATTCTTCATCATTTATTATTTGCACAAATTCTACGTTTACTTTATTTGGAAAGATTGGATGAGTTTCAAATTTTTTACCAATTTCAATATCGATTGAATTAACATTATTATCATAAATTATGCAGTGAGGATTTCCCATAGAAACACAGGTGATTTTATATATTTCACCATCAACTTTTAATTCTTCTCCAACTATAGTTGTATTTTCTCCAGTCATAGGAATTTCATTACGAAGTAATTTTGGAGTACCCATATCTACTTCGACATTTTCAACCAAATTATCTTTTAAAAATAATTTGAGAATTTTAATACCCGCTAAAGTTTCTATCCGAATTTCCGTATTTTTTGTTAACTTATATTCAAATGCATATTTTACAATAGCTCTGATACCATTTCCACACATCTCGGCCTCTGAGCCATCAGAATTGAAGATTCGCATTTTAAAATCAGCATTTCGACTATTTTCTAATATTAGAATACCATCTGCACCTATGCTGAATCTTCTCCTACAAAGAGCTTTAGCTAAATCTGAAAATTTATTCTCGGGAATTTTTTCTTCAATATTATTAATTAAAATAAAGTCATTTCCTATTGAAGAGTATTTAAAGAAATGCATAAAGTTTTTCATCTCAAATATAATTTGATTTAATTGATTTTTCTATATATCTAATTTTCGACTTTTTAAAAAATTTTATAATAATATTTAACTTTTATTAATTATGCTTAGTTTAATTATTTCTCAATTTCGCTTATTTAAAAATTTGATTAATAGTACAGATGAAAGCGAAGCTGCAGTTTCAACGAAAGAAAAATTTGCTTTATTTTGGCTTTTAATAGGGGGGTTGATAATGGGCATATTCTTTTTAATATTTATATACATTTTTGCTACCACATATGAGTTTAGAGAATTTTCATTAGATTTTGGTGGTCCCCCAGGATAATAGATTGGAATGAGACGTTCATGGAAAAGCTAAAGTTTAAAATTGCAATATTAGGGGAGCCAGAGGTTGGGAAAAGCACCTTAAACACATTCTGTCAACAAAGGTTTGATCAAAAATTAGAAGCTCTACATGAAAACATATTCGGTGTTTCCTTTGCAGTAAAAATATTAAAATCTATAGATGTTCAAATTACACTAGTTGTATGGTCATTTACTGGGCAAGATCGTTATCGATCTTTAAGACCACAGTATATTAAAGGTGTATCCGGCATTTTGCTCCTATTTGATATAACCAGGAGAGAAACTTTTGAAAAACTCTCAGATTGGATATCTTTTTTAAGAAAACATAATTCTAACGTTCCAATAATATTATTAGGAAATAAAGCAGATTTATTTGAAAAAAGGAAAGTAAAAGATGAAGAAATAGAGGATTTCATTAATGATAACATGCTCCAAGGATATTATGAGATTTCTTTAAAAACAGGCTTTAATGTGGAACAATCAATTGTGCGTCTTGCGGAAATGGTATATCAATTTATGAAAACCGGAGTAAAGGTTCCTATTAAATTAAAAATTGAGAGAAAAGAAGAAAGACCATTAGAAATCGACAATAAGAAATTTTTTGATAGTTTTATAATTACTCTGAGGGAGATTAGCAGACAAATTTACAATGAAATTTCAAATAAGATAGCAAATTTACCAGAAATTTCACACGTCACGACTATTAGTAAGATATTAGGAGAAATTAGCTCATATGATATAAAAATTAAAAAATTATTTGAAGATTTGCCTATATCAATTGAAGTATCAGTTAAAAAGAATTTACTTAAAGATTGGGAATCTAAAAAAGATGAACTTCTTACTAATATTAAAAAAATAAAGACAATGTGACTTTAATTAAATCTATTTTTATAGAAAATATCACTTCTCTATGCGGAACTGGAGAGAAGTTATTGAATGAGGGGGAAATTCATGTGAATATGGATTAGCTCCATTACTTAGAGTATTTTCTTTTAAATCAATCTCATTTGGCGATTTTTTACTGTTTGTTATAAATGGATTATCATGATATAATAAACACATTTCAATATTAGGATTAATTTTTATATCAATTTCATTATTAAAATTAAATTTTGCTTGAACTGCTTCTTTATAATGCTTATTTATACAAAAGAAAGAGAATGTTTTACCATCTTCAGAAATTGTTGCTATAATATCAAGAACTGGTCGTTTCAAAGTAGGTATATTCTTTCCAAACGGTTTTGAAGTAATAATAGGGCAATCCATTTGTATAGGTAAAAAATTTGCCTGTATAGCTTTACTATACATTTTGAAAACATGAAAATGGGGATTTAAAACAACTTGATTATCATATGTTAGTATCATTCCAATACAATTTACCATTTGGGCAAAGTTGGCCATTCCAATTGATTTTGCATGACGAATTAAAGTATTTAATACACCTGCAGTCCATAAACCATCTCTTAAAATATAGGGAGGTTTATCTGCCCTATATATTTGGCTATAATGATACCAAATATTCCATTCATCAAGTGCGATTTTGCATTTATCAAAACCATTAGGGCCTAAAGTTGCTAGAATATCTTCTTCAGTTTTGATAATTAGATCTTCTACACAATAAGAAGAATTGACAATACTATAATACACCCTTTCTGTAGCAGGAAGGGGGTTTTTTCTTAAAAGATTTGAAAGTATTCCAATCATTGGTAAATAAATATGAACAGAAAGATAATCTACATGATCTTTGATTTGCTCAAGAAGAGGACGATTCCAGTTTGAACGATTACATCCACAAGCGATAAATTTTATTGTAGGATCAACTTTTCGCATTGCTTTTGTAAATTCAATATATCTCCTTGCGTATTTTTGGGGAGTTTTACAGTATCCTTTCTCCCAAAATCCGTATATTTCATTAGCAATCCCCCAATACTTAACGTTATATGGTTCTTTATGACCATTTTTTACTCTTAATTTTCCATATTCAGAATTTTTATCACCATTGGTATATTCCACCCAATCCACAGCTTCTTCAATAGTACCAGAACCAAAGTTAATGTTAAGATACTTTTCTGCATTTAATTTCTCGCATAATGTTAGAAATTCATCCGTTCCAAAATGATTCCTTTCTTTAGGACCCACATTATACAAGGCACTCTTAAGAAGTCCACCCCAAGCTTTATTTCTACGCTTGGGACGTTTATCACGAGGTCCAATACCATCTTTCCAGTGATAAGTATCAGAAAAGCAGCCCCCTGGGTATCTTATTATTGGTGGTTTTAATTCTGCCATTTTTTGAAAGAGATCTGCAGGTACTCGCTCTAGTAGAAACTCATTTAATAAAAGGCGTTTAGTTTCTTTATACATCCATATCCCATTTTCGATACAACGCCCTAAATGTTCAATAAAATGACCCAAAATTAAGGTGGAAATTGGAATCCGTTCAACTTTAGGATCTAAATTTATATTTACCATCGCTTTTATTTTAATAACCTCATTTAAGCCTCTTTGAACAATATAAATTTATTTTGCATTAATTTTTATTTCTATAGTCAATTGACTCTCATTAATAATTTTTTATATAGTAAATTATTGGAATTAATTCGACAAAATTGCCAAACATTTTTAGATTCAGAATTAATTATTTGATTTTAGGCATAGAGTGTCAATTAATTACATTAATGGTTTTATTAATGAGTCCTTATTATGTTTATATTGTTAGATGTAAAGGCGGAACACTCTATACAGGTTATACTAATAATATAAAACGTCGATTAAAAGAACATAATAATGGACAAAGTAAGTATTGTAGGGGTAGACGCCCAGTTAAACTTCAATATTTTGAGATTTATAGGACTCAAAAGTCAGCAATGAGACGTGAACTTGAAATTAAAAAATTAACAAGGAAAGACAAATTGAAATTAATAAAAAATAATTCAGATAGCAATATTAAAATCGAGAAAAATTATCCTAAATAAGTATTTTTTACCTTGGTTTTCCTATTACCGATAAATGGATTTGAAATACATTTAGGGGAACAAGGAGACTAAATTTTAGGTGTTCTTGATATTTTTTACGAAGACCTATCCATGTTTTCAAAGCTTTAGGGCATACTTTAAGTTTTTTAAAATAATCGATAATTTCATTTATATTAGGACAATCATTATGAACATAATAATATGAAGCAAGTAAGCTCCATTTGAAGCTCTCCATTTCGTAAAGTGTTGCTCTTTTATCAAACGGTACTGTAATCAATCCACCAATAGCTGTTAATCCATTCATAATTGCACTTTTTAAGAGTTGAAATACCGAAACTTTTGGAAGTTTTGTAGTTTTAACTAAATTTTCTCCATAGAGTGTATGGGCTCTACCAATAACACTTCCCATAACAATATCGTTTGGTGCAAGTATAGCTGCCATAATTTTATTAACAGAAAAAACCTTTGAAAACTTTCCACTAAGAAAATCCTTCTCTCGACAAATAAAGTGAGAGATAAACATACCAGTTGATTTATCTACGCAGTATAAGATTGATTGAATTATATTTTTTTTAGGTTTTAAATAACCGCACTTTATTTCAAATGCCATAAGAACTCTATTTAAATATTTTATCTTTTTCTTTGAAACCTTGTTCGAAACGACAATTAGGATGTCTGCGTCGCTATCTTTAGTACAATATCCTTTTACAATTGATCCAAAGATAATAATTGAACGTAAATCTTCCCCAAGTGTTCTATGAAGAAATGGAACTATTGAATTTAAGTATTTATCTGCTTTTTGAGGAATATTTATACCGGTTTTATTTAACTGAGGACGTAAATTCTTTAACTGCAAGATTACAACCAGCTCTTAAGATACTATATTCCTATTATTAAAGTTAAACAATAATCGAGTTTTAATAAATAAAAAGGTTTGTATTATAAATTCAATTAGAATTTATTTCTTAAAATAATGAATAAACTTTATAAATTTAAGATAGGAATATTCTTTTAAAATATTTTTATTTCGCTTATTTCAGAAGGCGATAAATTGTATAAATTAAATACTAAATCGTTTATTTTTTCTATAATTTCTTTTAACACTTTATTATTAGCATTTAAATGAGCTTTTTCTGATAGGATGGCTAAATTTTCGTGAATTTCATTATTTTGATCAAATTTAGGGAGATTTAGGAATTTTAAAATTGAAGGAGGAGCAAATGATTTTCCTCCTTTTAAAGAAAATTTTTGTAGAAGAAATGAGCATAATTTTGAATTCATAATTGAACAGACATAATAAGCTTCATTTTTATCATTAAATGGGATAAATGTTAAAACATTATCAGGAATAACAACTCTTTTTCCTATATCATTAATTTTAATAGGTGACAATACAGAAGCATTTAGCTTATTTCCCATACGATTCCATACTACCTTAAATGGAGCGAATGTATATGTTCCAATATTAAACATCGTAAAAAAAGGTGCTTTTGAACCTTGAAAATATTTTTTAAACATTGGACGTTCTTTTAAAAAATTTTCAAAATTTTTCAAATATCGATAAGTTTTAGGAAATTTCTTTTCTAAATCTTTAAAACCACTTCTTTTTTCAGGATCTTGGACCATTAAAGTAAAAGTATAATCATCAATTGTTGTCCAAGGCCTCAAATTTTTACTTTTAACCAAGGGATAGATTATATCTTTTTCTATAAGATGTCTAATTCTTTTAATCTTTTTTTTACCTTCTTCAATTCTATTTTCAATAATTATGTAATCGCCATCTGGTTTCAATACATTTACCCAATAAATTCCATTAGCCCCTCCTGTATTAAGTCCAAGATGTCCAACATAAGGAGATGGACCAATTAATCTTTTTAATTTTAATAATTTTTTTGTGGTAGTAAACCAAGGGGATGTAGGTTTTGCAATAGGTTCAGCATATAATTCTTTGGTTTTTAGCTTAATTACTTGATCCATACAATCTTCTTTGAAACTAGATTTTTCAATTTCAATTATCTTTGTATAGGGAATTGGATATTCAGTTTCTATTCCTTTTTTAATAATTAAGATAGATGTCATATTAGATGCATTTTGAAATGGTCTAACATCAACCAGATCTATTACTTCAATAACTTTCAGATGTTCTTCATTACCGATTTGAAACCTACGGAAGCCTTCACCCGCACCTAAAGTTTTGAATACTGTTTGGGTTATTAAAAATCCAAGTAACCCATTTTTTTTCAAATATTTATCCGCAACTGTGTAAGTAAAAAGCATTGAAATATCTTTTCTGCCCCCTCCCAATCTTGCTTCATGTCCTTTTAACGAAAAAAGACCATAATTTTTCCATAAATTAATTGTAGATTCCCTATAAACATTATCTAGATCTTCCCAATTGATCCATGGTGGATTTCCAATTATAAGATCAAATTTAAAGGTTAAAGGAGAAGCACTAATAACATCATAGGAGTAAATTGGAATTTCTATTAGTTCTTTAATAAAAGGAATTAATGTGTGGATCGCAAATAAATAATTTGTTTTAGCAGTGATGATTGCCAATGGATTAATTTCGAAGCCAATTATAGTTTCCAAAATGCTCGATAATAAATTTGTTTTATTAATTGTTGATTTGTAATATTTTTTTAATATTTTCTTTATCTCCAAACTAAGAAATATACCCGAGCCACAACTGGGGTCTAATATTTTATTATTTAATTCCCCATTAAACCCAATTTTATCAATTAAGAAGTTTGCAAGCCAGACTGGAGTATAATATTCTCCTAACTGGTGTCTTATACCTTTCGGGATAATGTTTTGGTATAATATTTGGAGATGATCAATATTTTCTTCTTTTAATATTTCCTCATAATCAATTTCGGATATTTTAATAATTAATCCTCGAAAAAATGTTTCAATTTCTTCATTCCAACTAGAAAGATACCAAGAGAATATATTTTCATTTGAAAAATTCGAGACTCCTAGATTTTCAAATAAATTTCCATTTTCTAATTTCTCTAAATTTTTATGTAAATCATTTAGAATTGAATTAAATGCGGAAATTTGAGGCGTTTTCTTTTTTTCAATTAATAATCCATAAGCTAATAATTTTATTATAATACTAAAATATGTTTGGATAGCAAATAAGAAGTATCCTAAATTATTTTTAGAAATATCATACTCATTTTCTAATTTCTTATCAATTCTTTGAATTTTGGAAAGTTTACCATAAATTTTTTCAAAAATTGATTGCCATCTTTTATAAAAAGTCTTCATATTTTGTTTTTTAATATTTTCAAAAAAATATAGAATAATTTCTTTTGCAATCGGCTCATTAAGACCAAAATTTTGGAATAAAAACTCATTTTTTGGCATTTTCAGCCTTCGGTTTTCTGAAAATTAATATAAACTGGTGGACAATTGAAGGAATCCAACTATAATTAATACCATACAGGTGTAATTTCTTTGCAACATCATACCAGATGATCTCTCCTTTAAGAACAAATCCGATATTCTCAAGAATTTGAGTCAAATCAGAAGTCAATAAATGATATTTTTTCTTATAATACATATTACCAATGAAAACAGCACAGTATTTTTTAGGTTTTAAAACTCTATAACATTCAATAAAAACATTATGAAGAAGTTTTCTCCATTCATCTTTTGTTTTAGGAGCATTTTCATTGAATGATTTCAGTTTAGATTTTTCGGAGTATATTCCTTTTGCCTTTTCTCCAAATTTTTTATATGTTCCTTTAGATTTTTCCACTTTATCCATTAACCAATATGGAACATCAGTTAAAATAAAATCTACTTCGTTTGTATATGTTTTAAGATATATCTGGGAGTCTCCAACAATTATTTCTTCTTCTTTTATATTTTCTAATTTACACACTTTTTTATAGATATTAACCCATTTGGGATTGATCTCAATTCCAATTCCACGTCTTTTTATTAAAGTGCATCCTATTAGGGTTCCGCCAACTCCTGCAAGGGGATCTAGAACTAGTTGTCCCTCTTTTGTAAAAGTACTTATTAACTGTGCACATAATTCTGGCGGTTTTTGTCCCCCATGTTGGTTTCTTAGCTTTTGGAGTTGGAATGAAGGAGGATATGACTTTGGTATAACGCTTTTAGTGGAAAATATCCATTCTTTTCCCGTAAAATCGTTAATTTTATTCCTCTTATCATAAAAGCCGCGAGATTCTCCCAATTCATCAAATAATTCTATTTTATTATTATTTGTGTTATCCAAATTTACGTCCCCTAGAATTTTATAAATTTCATTGAGATTCAGTATTATAAAGGAGTAAAACTTTATTTTGGGTTAAATTTGGCAGAAACTAGCGCATGATCACTGGAATATGGATCTAATTTTAGGACTTGAATTATTTCAAAATTATTTTTTTTCAAAATAGAAATTTGTTTGTCATAAATTTCTTCTGGTTTTTTTGTTACGTCTACACTTCGGGATTTTACACAAAGCAGGCTAAGACCACCATTTTTTAAAAACCAATTTGCATTATTCACAAGTATTTGGGCTTGTTCGGGCTGGGCAATATCACAATAAATCAAATCTACTTGATCTATAAGTAGCGAATATTTTTCTGGAAATCTAGCATCTCCAAAAATTGGAATTAGATTTGATCGAACTTTACAATGCTCTACAAATTCCCTTATTACACGTTGTGCAAATTCAAGACAATATATCGTTCCACCAGCTCCCATTATATCGGAAATATGGCTAGCAGTAGTGCCGGAAGCAGATCCTAAATATAATAATTTATCTTCTGTATTCGATTTGATTGGTAAGTTTTTAAGATTTTTTAGTATAGCTGCTGCTAATTTACTCCTTCTAGCATTCCATAAACGATATTCTATCCCATTTATAGAAACTAAACGTTCATCATATACTGTTTTTCCTGGAGTTAAATTTTTAGTAGCCAATCTATCTATTTCATCTTCTAATGTTATCCAGTAAATTCCAGGAAATTTTTCATGTGGTTTTATTTTTATCTTCACTTTTTACCCTTTTTTTGCTTTTTTTTATCGGACTTATTCCATTTCTTTCTTCTTTTTTTATCTCTCTTTTTCTTTTTTTCTTTTTTCTCTTTGATAACTTCTTTTTTCTTCTTTGGTGGTTCTTTATACTTAGCATTTAGCGCATTAATCGTTGAATTTAAGCTATCTAAAAGATCATCAGCTACATATTCGCCTGAAAAGGCATCTACCCTAGCTGCAATAGATAATTTGCTTGCAGTGGCTCTTGCTATTTTTCCACGGAGCCACCACTTCGCATTATAAATAGGTTCCCATTGAAAAATAATTCCATGTTTTGGAGGTTTTGCTCCGGTTTTAAGAGAACGGAATAAAGCTCGCTCTGCTCCTAATACCTGTACAGTTGAAGAAGGTTTTTGCGCTAGCTCCATTATACCACCAGCTGCGCTTATCAAACGTGCTCCTAGCATAGCCCCTACCATGCCACGAAGATTTGGAGCAACTTCCAACATTGCCTCATCTATATATTTTGCAAGAGTATCTCTTAATTTATATAGAACTACTCCTTCGGAAGCAAAATGTTGTAATGGTAGCAGATCAATCTCTTGGATTTGTGATCCCATAGAGTTTTTTGCTAAACTAGAAATTTTTTTGGCTTTCTCTTGCGTATAATTCATAATTTCAGTTAATTCATTAACTTTATATTTGGTTCTGAATCCAAATTGAGAAATTAGTTTTAAAAATGTCGTATGATTTGATATCTCTTTATCTAATTCAGGAAAATGAAGACCATACCATTCCCTCATACGGGCAGAAAAAATATTTAGAGCCTTATCGATATCATCAACTGATTCTATTGCTTGAATAATTAATTTATCCTTTCTCTCAGATGCTTTTTTTACCTTTTTTCTAGTTAATTGAATATTTATTTCTTGGAGATATTTTTTAAATTCGTCCTCAGTTTTAAAAACATTTAAACTCTTGCCTAATTCGAAAAGTTTAGCTCTAACTTTTTTCCCAACGGGACTTGGTTTCTCGATTTGAATCTTAAATTTAAATTTTTCCTTAATCTCTTGAGCCAATTCATTATCTTCTAATAGTAATTCATTAACTTCTTTTTCTTTAATGTCATTTAATAATTCAATAAATTCAGGAATTAATTTATTCGCTTGAACAGAATAAAGCTTTTCAGCAACATCATCTCTTTTTACAAATAATTTCTTGCTGAATATTTCTCCATTTTCATTAAATGCGAAAATTCCCATTATATTAGGCAAAATCGTAACTGTCAATTAGGAATTCCTCTTGATAAATTTTGTATTTAATATCCTTAATCTAATAATTAAAATTATTGTGCAAGAAATAATTTATCAATCTTATTAATCCAAAATAAATTTTAAAAAAAGTAAATTAATCCAATAAATTACATTAGATAGTAGTAATTTACCCCCACTTCCCGACATTCCATTTTTAAATTAACCTAATTTTATTTTTAAATAGAGATGGTGCAATTTTATGCCTTAAATTAAATACTCATTTCTATTTTGAATTTTTTTTAGTCTTAAGTAATTTAATAAGTTGTTGTTCCAAAATTTGAGCTGGAACATCATGCAAAGTAATTTTTAAAGGTTTTTTATGTATAATTTTTGATTGATTATATAATTGAATAATTAATCCTAAGTCTATAAGCTGTTTGATTGATTTTGTGAACATATTCTGTGTTTTAGGTTTCATACCAAATTCTTCACAGACAATTTTGAAATAAGAATATGCTTCCTTAATGCTCACATCTGGACAATCTTCAATTAAAAGGCATCTTGCTAAAGCTAAAATGGCAAATAATTCATTTTTTTTCAGAGTCTTTAGAATTTTTGATGAAGTCTCTGGAAAAATATAATTTTTAGCTTCCCGGACCATTTCTGCAGTTATTATATTTTTGTCATTTTTGCTACAATCTGCGATTTTGCCTGCATGATATAAGATTTCTATAGCATGTCGAGCATTCTGAGTGTTTGAAGCCACATCAGCGATCATTTCTATTATTTCACGATTAATTACTCCTTGTTTAAAAGCTTCAACCCTAGAATTTAATATTTGAATTAGATCGTCCTTTGAATACCCTTCTAATTTAATATGATCATTAATTCTTCCAGAGAGATTAACGTTTAGTATTTTCTTAAAGAAATAATCCCTTGAAATTAGGATATAATAAATATTTGGTTCTGTAAATTGTAGAAAAAATAGGATTTCATCAGTATTAAGAACATGAATCTCATCTAAAATTAATAAAAGCTTTTTACTGTCCCTTTTTAATCGATTGTGCAGGTCTAGTAATAAATTTTCAGGTTCAAAACCTCGACTAGTGGCATCATAAAGTTTCGATAATAAATGATATAAAATAGCAGATTTAGATCTATAAGTATAACAATTACAATATTGATATTCTATCTTCTTATTTAAGGATTTAGATAAATCTACAAGTCTTTCGCAGAAATATTTTGCAAGAACAGTTTTTCCTACTCCTGATTTTCCACTTAGTGCTATATTGACTGGAAAATTTACCTTATCTTTAAAAATAGGTCTAAAATCTCGACTTATTCTTTCTAATTCCTTTTCTCTTCTTGGTAGTTGTTCAGGTATATATTCTCGAAAAAGTTTTGTTTCATCTTTAAAGACCGAAGTCCCAAAAAGGGTATTTCTAAAGATTTCATCAAAAATATCTGATGTCATTAAATTTCAACATAAAAAAAGAAATTGTCTATGGGTCTTTAATCCCATTTTCGTAAATCATGAATACTGCTTCTCTCTCCGGTAGACATGGGGAGTCGACCATTCTTGCGATCCGCTTTTCGCCTTTGGACTTTCGAAGATAAATTCTATATGTCGAAGCATGTGCTAGAACATGACCTCCAACTGGTTGGGTCGGATCTCCAAAGAATATTCCTGGTGCAGCCATAACTTGATTAGTTATAAAAACCGCAAGATTATAAGCCTCTCCAATTTGAAGAAGTTTATGAATGAATTTATTGAGTTTTTGTTGTCTATCAGCGAGTGTTCCTCTTCCAATATATTCAGAGCGAAAATGACTAATTATAGAATCAACTACAATTAGTTTAATATTATTTTCTTTAATTATAGCAGGTAATTTATCGACTATTAATTGTTGATGGGCGGAATTATAAGATCTTGCGTAAATAACATTGTCCAACATAGTTTTTGGGTCTAATTCAGGATATTTTTCTGCTATTTCTAATAATCTTTCCGGTCTAAAGGTCCCTTCAGCATCAATATATACAGCCTTAGCTTCTAAACCACCTTTTTCTTTTGGTAATTGAACTGTCACACATAATTGGTGAGCTATTTGTGTTTTCCCAGTTCTAAATTCTCCATAAACCTCAATCAATGAACGTGTTTCAACTCCTCCACCAATCATTTCGTCGAATTGTTCGCACCCAGTTGTAAATCTATCCATAGCTTTTCTATTATCTAGGACTTCTGCAGCTGTAGAAAAACCTATTTCTAATTTGTCTCTTGCAGCTTGAATTATTTTTCCCATAGTTGATTCACCAATTGAGGTCAAAGAACTCACTTCGTTTGGCGATGCAACTGCAAGGGCTTCAACTGAACCATAACCTGCTTCTTTTAACTTATCCGCAATAGCAGGTCCAACTCCATTAAGATCTTCTATATTAATTTCTTCTTCCAGACTAACTTCTATTTTTTTCTTTACTTTAGAATTTTTTTTGTCAGATTTTTTACTTTTTTTTGTTTTTTTAATTTCGCTAGTTTCATCTTCTTCCGAATCAATTGTATCTAATTCTTCTAGAGCTTCATCCTCTTCTTCGGTTTTAGTATTCTTTTTTGTAGTAGTTTTAGTTGTTGCCAATTTTTTTTTCACCTTATTACTATGACATTAATTACAATATTATAAAGGGAAATAGAGAGAGACAGAGAAGTATGAAAAATAAAAAAAGTAAAAGTATTTATGTTTCTAAATTAAAAAAATAGCATTTAATTATTCAATTTTTATTTTAGAGCCATTTTTAGTTAATTTTAACCTACCAAAATCTGATAATTCTTTTAACTGTGATGAATCAATTACCGGTCCATCTAAGCAAACTCTAAATTTGCCATTCAAAACACATTTTCCACAAATCCCTATTCCACAACCAATATATCTTTCAAGTGAAAACTGTGCATTAATATTATGCTCGATGGCAAATTCAAGTACTTTAAACATCATAAGTTCTGGACCACAACAATAGATTTGATCAATTTTGTGCTCCTCAAAAATATAATCTAATTGATCCGTGCAATATTTACTTTTAATTCCCATACAGCCATCTTCAGTTGTAATATGAAGATTGCTATATTTTTCAAAGATATCGAGGAAAAAAATGTCCGATTCGGTTTTAAAGCCCAATAAACTGGTTATATTTAATTTATTTTTAAGTAATTCCTTAAGCAAATATCTTAAAGGTGCTAATCCAAATCCTCCTCCAACAAGAAGAACATTATTCCCTTGAATAGTAAAACCCTTACCTAGAGGCCCCATTAATCCTATTTTATCACCAATTTTTAGTTTCTCATACATGTAAGTTGTAGTTTTTCCGATTTTTTTTACTGTAAAAGATAGAAGGTCATTTTCAAAATCAGAAATGCTAAAAGGTTTCATATTGAACTTTGGAATCCAAATATTGCAAAATTTACCAGGAGCAATATTTTCAAATTTATAACCTTCGATATAACTTCCTAATTTAAAAGTTTTAACATAAGCAGATTCTTCTTTAATTTCCTTAATTATAACCGGTTTTGGGATTTTTTCATTGGAAAAATTCATAAATCAAGCCTTAATTTTTATTTATAACGTTCTTCAATAACCTTTATTACTTTACCTCTAAATTCTGAAATCTTATTATATCCTTGTTTATACATTATCTTTTTTAATTCATTGGATATACTATTAAAGCATTCTACAGGATTTTTATAATAAGAAATTGCAGAACCTATTTGTACACACTCTACACCTAATAATAAAAATCTCATTACGTCCTCTGCATTTCGAATTCCGCCTACACCTATAACGGGAATATTTGACCTGTTATTTTTTCGTAAATATAGAATAATATCAGCTAATTTCTTTTGAGCAATACACCTAATCGAAGGTCCAGATTGTCCCCCAAAATAATTAGCAAGAACTGGCATTTCTAAATAGGGATCAATTTCAAGAGCTTGAACTGTATTTATAGCAGATATTCCATCAATTCCGTTGGATATAGCTATTTTAACAAATTCAGTAATGTCTGTGACATTAGGAGATAATTTAATAATAAATTTTGTATTGTTCTTCTTAATTTTCTTCAAATCTTTTAAAATCTGATCTGTTTTGTCTGGCATTTGACCAATTATTAATTTGCGTGATTTAGGATCAGAGTGAGGACATGAGATATTTAATTCAAATATTTTTACACCTACATCTTGAAAACTACCGATAATTGTGCTAAATTCTTCTTCGTTTCCACCCCAAACACTGATTATTAACGGAATTTTATTAAAATCAATATTATATTCTTTTATATTTTTAACAAATTTCTGGTAACCTGGATTTGGAAGACCCACTGCATTAACAAAAACATTTTCCATTGGTTTTATGACAATAGGATTTACATAACCTTCTTTCGGTTTAAAACCAATGGATTTCGAAATTACAGCACCTGCACCTGCTTTAAGTATTTGCATTAATGATTCAAGTGAAACTCCTAAAATTCCAGAAGCTAATATTAGTGGATTCTTTAATTTCAAATCAAATAAGTCTATTGAAGTATCTATAGCCTTAATTTCTTTAGCATCATCTTTTTTTTGAAATTGAATTTTAATCATCTAAATATTTTTTAATAATTTGTTGAACTTTCAGATATTAATTTTATCAGTATTAATTTTCAAAAAATTTATAATATTATTGAAGGAAGTGAATAATATGTTAAAGATTCTAATTAACGTATGGTATCCAATTGAGAAAAGTAATGAAGTTGTGGAAAAATTCATTGAAGTTGAAAAGTTTTATCCTATAAATTCGCCTTTAATAAAACCTTTAACAACATGGGAATCATGGGCAACTAAAACTGGTATAAAGGGAACAGGTATATTTAAAGTGATAAAAGGGAAATTTAAGGATACTTTAAATTTTTTTATTAGACGCTTGAGCATGTACGCGCAAGATATCGAGGGATATACCTTTGAAATAGCCGCATCATTACCGAGTAAGAAAGGAAAAACATTAATAGGGAAAGATTTATCTGAATTTTTAATTCCGGAGGATAAAAATGGAACTTAAAGAGATAGCAAAGGATATATATGCTTGTTTGCAGGAAGATAGGGGATTTGGATGGAATAACGCTGGGTTCGTGAATCTAGGTGGAGGGTTGGCTATTGACACATTTTATGATTTGAACCTTACTAGGCAGATGATCAAGCTCTATAAAACTATATCACCTGAACCAGCACAACGACTCGTGAATACCCATCACAATGGAGATCATACTTGGGGTAATCAGCTTTTTAAAGACGCTGAGATTATCGCACACCGCCTCTGTGCTGAAAAAATGAAAGAAGAAAAGAAGATTAACTTACCAGCATTCTTACTGTCAGGGCAACAAAACCCTAAGGCTTTTCCATCAAAATTGAAGCCGTTTATAGATGCTATGAGTGAGTTTGACTTTTCTGGGATTGAAATTACACTGCCAAATCACTTATTCGAAGATAAGTTAGATCTTGATCTAGATGGCTATCCTTGCCAACTCATTTATGTTGGCCCAGCACACACTCCAGGTGATATAATTGTATATCTTCCCGAGCATAGTATCATCTTTGCCGGTGATATTGTCTTCAGGCAATGCACGCCAGTTGGTTGGGAAGGCACACATGCTAAGTGGATTGAAGCGTTAGATCTTGTGTTATCCTTTGAGCCCGAGGTTGTTGTCCCTGGACATGGCCCACTCTGTGGTGTCGAAGGAGTGAAGGAGCTACGAGGGTACTTTGAGTTCGTCTATTCCGAGGCTAAGCGTTTCTTTGATGAGGGCCTTGACCCTCTTGAGGCATCGAAGAAAATCGATCTTGGATCTTATACAAAATGGAATGAACCCGAACGACTATTCTTTAATGTTAATAGAGCTTATCGCGAGTTCCGGAATGTAGAACCATGGGATGCACCCTATAACGCAATAAATCTTTTCCTTAAATGTCAGGAGTTGCGGGTTCACTGGGATGGAAAATAAAATGATTTACATTATAACAATAAAATAATAATAAGGATTTTCTTATTTTTTGTAATTAGAGGATTTAGTTGAAAAAAATTTAAAAATTATCTATACTTTGTCGAAACGGTTTAATGAAAATGATGCTTTTTGATTTTCATATACATAGTGAATGGTCAGACGGGGACAATAGTTTAGAGGAAATTATGAAAGCAGCTAAGGATAAAGGATTAGAAATTATTGGAATTAATGACCATTTGTCCAGTATAAAAGCATCCATACCACTGGAATCAGAAGCTTTACAAGATTATTTACTAGATATTCGAGAAATTAGTCAAACAATCGGAATAAAAGCTTTAGCGGGTTTAGAAATTGATATTTATCCACCAGATGATTTAGATATTGAAGTATTAAACAAGTATGATTATCTAATATTTGAAAATATTATGGGATTACCAAAAATCAAAGCAATTTGTGAATTTTCTAAAAAAATTCAAGGACCTCTTATAGGTTTAGCACATACAGAATTGAGATATCCAGAGCCAATCTTTCGTAAAGTAATAAAACTTTTAGAAGATAACAATATATTCATCGAATTAAATGCAAATTACACACAAAATTATGAAGCTTCACATGATTTATTTAAAATAATCGCAGAATCTAAAATTGGGATTTCAATTGGATCTGATTCTCATTCAATAAAAACTCTTGGATTATTTAATTATGCTATTGAATTTTTAGAAAATTTTAAAATAAATATAGAAGATCGGCTTGTGCTTTTAAAAAAATTTAAAACAGGTCCTTAAAAGTGCCTAAGAAAAAAAAGAAACGAATGAGTCTTGAAAATCTAAAGGATTTAGAAGCTGAGCCAGAAAAAATTCCAAAAGTTAATAAAATACCTCAAAAACCCACTGAATCCAAATCTATAATTCAAGAAAAATCACCTTCTAATGAACTGGTAAATGAAGAATTAGAGAAGCTATTTGAACAATTGAATAAATGGAAAATTGCGCGTCGAGTTAATTCTGATATGCAGATGCAATATAGAGATACGGTGCGCGAATGTAAAGAAATAAGAGAAGATCTAAAAAAGGAAATTGCAGATATCAGAACAGTTGCGAATACTGCGAAAAATCAGCGGGATAAGATAAATGAAAAAGTAAATGAACTAAAAAAGCAAAGAAGCGAGGCAAATGAGAAAATAAAGGAATACAAAAATAAACGAGATGAAAAATGGACTGAAGTTAAACAAATTAGAGAACAATTTCGAAATATGATCAATCAAAAAAAGGACTTACGTGAAAAATTATTCAAAGCTAAACAATTATCCCAAATCATTGAATCATTAGATTGGGAATTACAGACTGTTTCTATGGATTGGGAAAAAGAGTGCGAATTAATGGATCAAATTGAAGATATGTTTCACCAATTTGAACAAATTAAAGAGGTTAAAAAATTTAAAGATATATCAAACATATTGGATAATTATTCAAGTCAACTTGATAAATTAAGAACGGAAGCAAATCAATATCACCAATTAATGTTAGATTTTGTTGAAGAATCAAATTTCATTCATAATCAAATTTTAGAGTCAGTTAACGAGTCCGATCAATATCATTCGGAAATGATTACAAATTTTGAAAAGACTAGCAAGCTTCAGATTCAAGAAGAAGAAGCACATCAAAACATGATGAATGCAGTTCAAGAATTAAATCTATTGAAAAAAGGAGAACAAGAAATCGAAAAGGAACTCCAAATAGTAAGAAAAAAGCTTGGTAAATTACGAGAAAAAGAGGAGGCATTGAAATCTAAAGAAACCAAAAAAATTCTAGATGAGAAAGCCCAAAAAATATTAAAGAAATATAAAGCTGGTCAAAAATTAACGATTAATGAATTTCGAATTTTGATGAGAACTGATAAATTGAAAGAATAAATAATTTCTTATTAAATACTAATAAGATTTAGTTTTTTTATTACTCAAAGTCAAATAATGTTAAAAGTTTTTATTTTCGTACATTACTAAAGTCTTGATTACCTTTCGGTGAACTTGAGTGGAAAATTTTGCCAGAATGATAATAGATGAAATAAAAAGTGGAAGAATAAAAAATAAAAAAGATTTAGAAAGGCGAAAGAGGAATATATGCCATAAAAATAAGCTTTCTAAAGTTTTTAGTAATGCTGATATATTAAATTTTGCTAATGATGAAGAACGAGAAGAAATAATACACTTATTATTGAAACGACCTATCCGCACAATTAGTGGAGTTGCTGTTGTAGCAATTATGAGCAAACCACAACCATGTCCGCATGGTAAATGTTTATATTGTCCAGGAGGTCCAGAATTTGGCAGCCCACAAAGCTATACAGGTCTAGAACCTGCAGCTTTACGTTCCATTCAAAATGATTTTGATCCTTATAAACAAGTTTCTGCACGTCTTCGACAATTAAGTGCTATTGGTCACCCAATTGATAAAATTGATCTTATTATTATGGGAGGAACATTTCCAAGTTTCCCAGAAGCTTATCAAAATTGGTTTATTAAAAGATCATTAGATGCAATTAATCAAATCGATTCAAAAAATTTGCAACATGCTCTTAAAATAGCTGAAACTGCAAAAAACCGTCTAATTGGTATGACCATCGAAACTAGACCAGATTATTGTTCACAAGATCAAATAAATATGTTATTAGAATATGGTACTACTCGAGTTGAAATTGGTGTACAAAATTTAGATGACCAAATATATAAGAAAGTAAAAAGAGGACATACAGTAAAAGATGTTGAAAATGCTTTCCAATTATTAAGAGATAATTCTTTGAAAATTACTGCTCATATGATGCCATTTTTACCCGGATCTTCTTTTGAGAAAGATTTAGCTGCATTTAATACTTTATTTTATGATGATCGTTTCAAACCTGACGAATTAAAGATTTATCCTACACAAGTAATTGAAGGGACGGAATTATATGATATGTGGAAAAATGGGGATTATAAAGCTGCTACTGATGAAGAAGTCATTGATCTCCTTGTCGAAGTTAAAAAAATTATTCCACCATATGTAAGAATAAAGAGAATAATTAGAGACATCCCTGCATATAAAATTGTAGCAGGACCTAAAAAAAGTAATTTGCGAGAATTAGTCAAAAAAGAATTAGATAAAAAGGGTCTCAAGTGTAATTGTATACGTTGTAGAGAAGTCGGACATATGGAATATAAATATGGAATAAGACCAGATATAAAAAATATTAAATTAAAAAAATATGAATATAACGCATCAAATGGGAAGGAATTTTTCCTCTCATTTGAAGATATAGAACAAAATATTATCATAGGATTCCTAAGACTAAGGATTCCATCAGAAGAGACTAAACGCAAAGAAATTAATGAAATCCCAACCGCTCTAGTAAGAGAACTTCATATCTATGGACCAATGTTAAAAATTGGAGAAAAATCACTAGATGGATGGCAACATCAAGGATACGGACAAAATTTATTAAAAGAAGCTGAAGAAATAGCAAAAAACGAATTTGATCGTAATAAACTATTAGTTATAAGTGGAGCTGGAGCAAGAGAATATTATTATAAATTCGGATTTAAAAAAGATGGTCCCTTTGTATCTAAATTATTGAATTAATCGAATTCGATGGTTCCTGTTTTTAGATATCCTTGTTTTTGTAGCCAACGTGCTTGTGTCTTAGTATATCTTGTAATGATTTCTCCTCTTTCATCGCTTTGCATGTCAATCCAAGGTTCTACAAGGACAACATCATCGATTCTAATCCACATTCGTTTGCGTATTTTCCCTCTAATCCGACAATTTCTAACTTTATCATCTTCACATTGAACTTTTAGCCAACCCCCACCTAATATTTGAATTACCCTTCCTAGAACTTGGCCCTCCACGGGGGTTTGAATTCGTCTAAAATAAGTAGTTTGGTCTGTTGGACCTGATGTTTTTTTCTTTTTTTTTGAACGTGCTTTCTTTTTTGGGGGCAAGATAACTTCTCATTAAATATATTTTATATTGAATTTATTATATTAAAAAAATCTATACTTAAAAATATGTAGGTGAATTGGGAATTTTGATTTGTAAATTTATAAAATATTTTTAATCTTTGATTTCTATAACTTTAATAGAAGACTAAATAGAGAAATATATTCTCGTTTTGAGGATATAAATAATATATTTTAACCAATTCTTCCATCGAAATGGATATTGATTTCTAAAGTATTGTCTTCCCTTAAATTTGTATCTACTTTTGAAGTAAATAAACGATACCTTATATTCATTATATTAGATAGAAATTTGGTTAATGATTTTGTACAATTTGATAACAATATTTTTGCTATTTCGTTTTCATCAGTAATATGGTCAATTCTGTATTTTTCTTTTAAATATCTTAGAACATTTAATTCTTCAGCGTCAAAAATATAATATAAATCAATATCGGCATCTACATTACTTTTACCTTTTTTAACTTCAACTTTCAAGTTTGAATCAAATGAAAATATTTCAGTCAAGAATTCTGTAAAAATATAAGACCCAGCGAATTCTAGAAAAGGTGAGATTAAATATGATCCCTTAATACTAACCCATTTCTGCCATATCGGGTGAAAACGTTCTAAATATGATTTTACTGCTATTTGATTATAATTTGCCTCATTAACAATGGCTTTTTCTAGTCTACCTCCGGAAATTTCTAGGTTGCTTTCACTAATTATTCTTTCAACCATCGGAGAAAAATTTTGATGCAATAAAATCACATTTCAATTTCTACAATTGATAATCATAACTTGAATAAAATTATTATCTTTTATTATTTCATTTCAATATTTACTTAATTAATTGTAGGTGCGAATATAATTTTCAATTCATTAAATATAAGCAAAAAATTAATATTTAAAAAAGAATGTGTGAAAAAATGACTCAAATTGGCGTTATTGGTTCTGGATTTTTAGAAGATAAATCAATTTATAAAATTGCTTATGAGATTGGAAGAGAAATTGCACTTAATAATTTTATTCTAATTTGTGGTGGGAAAGGAGGTGTTATGGAAGCAGTTTGTAAAGGTGTCAAGGAAGTTAATGGATTAAGTGTAGGAATATTACCAAGTATTAATAAAAATGAGGCAAATGAATTTGTAACCATAAAAATTCCTACAAATTTAGGAGAAGATAGAAATTATTTAGTTGTTCAGTCTTCAGAAATTGTTATTTGTATTGCAGGACAAGTAGGTACGAAAATGGAAGCTGAATATACATTAAAACTAAAGAAACCCTTGATTACAATACCAAAAACAGGTGGTATTTCACTAAATATTACTAAAAAATATCCAGAATCTGTATATCCTGTAAAAAATGCTAAGGATGCTATTAAAAAAATTTTAGATTTGATTAAATAAAATTAAATTATAGATAATTTTAATTAGGAATTATTAAAACTATTAATTTACAATATTTTAGAATTTGTAATATTTTAGAAAAACATTTATGAGGTGGCTGATATGGGTAAAAAAAAGACATTATTTAAAGGAGTAATGGAAGGAACGGCAACAACATATTGGTATGGTTCCAATTTTGTTATCAAATTAGATAATCCTATAGAAGGCATTCCAGAGGAATTTGTTGTATATTCAAGTGCGATGGCAGGTAGTGGTGGAGGTTTTGGAGCTATGAAATCAATGAGAAAAATTATGGCAACTAATATTCGACCAGGAGACAAGATGATTGTTGAAGGAGAACTTATTGTAGAGTATGAGGGAAAGGAACAACTTGAATTTGTTCGAATGGCAGCAGATCATATTTACAATGGAACTTTAAAATGTGGATTCTAAGTTAAAAAGAATTTCCCTTATTTTTTTATTTTAGGTAGGTTTCATTATATATTTATAAATCATTCGTATAAAGACTGACCATGTCTCTAATGAGACCTTAAAATGTGGATATTTAGAACCGGTAGAATTTGAAAAAATTTTCCTTAAACACAACTCTGTTTAAAAAATATATTTTAATTAAAATTTTTACGCCCACAGTATTCGCATACGGCTTCTTTTAGAGGAGCTTTGCAGAATTGACAAGTATAGTTTAATTCTTTAAGTGGATCTTTCTTTTTCCTTCTCCTAAATCTCGAAGTATAATATGTAGGAGTACTATATGATTGAGAGGAGAAAGGTCTTGAAAAACTACTACCAAATTTAATTTTTAATATTATAATCGTTATAAAAACACCCGCCATTATTGCTGCAATAGTTATAAACGTTGTAGTTCCCCTATTGACATTATCTCTAAACCAAATTTCACTCAGTAAAGCAAATAGCCAAAATGCTCTGTCCATTTCATCTGGATCCATAAATAAAAAAAATAACATACTCCCACCTTTTGAAAAGGTTAACTAATTGTAATATAGATAATATAGAGTAAATACTACTATAAAATGATTTTTATCATTTTTTAGAATTTAGATGTTTTTATCGATAAAATTAAAAATAAAAATAAGAAATAAATTATTTTCCAACAAAATTTGATTCTCTTTTTTCTTTCAGAGCTTTTAAAGATTCGCTAAAGTCTTTAGATGCTGCTGTTTTTCGTAACCCTTTATTTTCCATATCTAAAGCATCGGATATAAATTGTGTAAGAGGTTTATGTAGTGCTCTTTTCATCATTTTTAAAGCAAGACTTGGACCTTTCGGAGGTACTAATTTAAGTGCTTGTTCTCTTGTATATGGAATTAGTTCTTCAGGTTTACAGACTTTATTTATAAGTCCAAAGTCATACATTTGTTGAGCAGAGATTTTGTCTCCAAAAAACATCAGTTCTTTTGTTTTTGGATATCCGATCAGACGAGGGAGGATGAAACTGGATGCAAATTCGGGAATTATAGCCCTTTTAACAAACATGAAGCTTGCATAGGCATTTTCAGACATGTAGATTAAGTCGCAACAAGTCAGAGGCATTGTTATGCCAGCGCCGAGTGCTAATCCATTAATAGCTGCAATTATGGGTTTTTCAAATTCCCACATTTTTAAACATAGCTTTTTTTGTGCAATATCATTCAGATCTATTTCTTTTTTAATTTCAGGAGGAATCTGTTCTAATATTTTCATATTAAAATAACCACCAGATGAAAATGCATCCCCAGCTCCAGTCATTATTATGACACGTGCCTTTTTATCTTTTTGAGCTTGATCAAATGCTTGCCAAAGTTCCCAAAATGTCAATTGAGATAGCGCATTTTTTCTTTCTGGTTTGTTTAATGTAATAGTTACAATTCCGTTCTCTTCTTGGTCAAAAATTATATCTTCAAATTCCAAATTAATAACCCTATTAATTTATTCTTTTTAAAATGGTTAAATTAAAGTTCACAAAACATCTTTTAAATTTTTCAAAAAGATTCTAATAACAAACTAAAAAAAAGTTTTAATTTTTTCGAGTTCAACACCCGATTTTGATATTCTTAAACTCCCAAATTGAATTTGATCTATTATTTCTTTTACAGGGGTGAAAATTTTAATAATATTTTCTTCATAGTCAATCTCCTCAATTATGCCTGTACCATAATGTATATTATTTCCTACTAAACCTACAAGAATCCCCTTTTCAATATCTAATTGGACTATATGAATATATTGAACATTATATTTTTCTTTTAACAAATTTAAGTTGTCAAGTTTCCAAAATTTCTCTTCATCTTGGACAAAAAATATACCATCTTTACTAATTTCACAATATTTTGATTTTAAATCTAAAATTTCCTCAATTGATTTTAAAGTAGATTCATCAGGTTTGTTTCCAGTTTTAAATAAACAATACGCAAAATTAATTTCATTACAATTGAAAGATCTAGATGTAGCATTTAGGAAATAGTCTCGAAAGGATACTTCTCGTAAGAATCTTCTATCATTAAAATTTCGTATATGAATATTTTTTGAAACAGATAATCTATGAATAGGGATAATTTCATAAAAAGGTTTTAATAAGTGTTCAATTTCAGATTCTTTTTGAATTCCTACGATTAAATTTGGTTTAATTAATTCAATTTTTGATGTTTTATAACTTCTTGCTGCATTTCCTTTTATCCAGCCACTTGTATCGATTAATATTACATCATTTTTAAGTGCTTCTTCTAACAATCTTCCTATTCCTGCCAAACATCTAATCATATGTCCTGAAGGAGAAGTATTACCTACAAAAAAGAGACTTTCAATTGGAACATCTTTAAGATCATAAACAGATTCTTTTAAAATTCCTAATCCAATTGTACAGGGAGGACCTATATCATGTTGACCTACATCTAAATCAAGCACTGCTGTTTTATAACCATTTTCAAAACTTTTATTAGCGAGATAAGTAATGAGTGAAGTTTTTCCCGTATCTCCACCTCCCATTAGGAGAATTTTACATGGTTTTGCAAGTTCCAAAATTTTTTTTGCTAATTTCCTTTTATCTTCAGAAATTGCAGGTCCTTCTATTTTCTCTATGTTGTTTGAAGAATCAGTATTAATTTGTAAAATTGAAAGCTTATTAGCTTCGATGGGTAATGATTTACCTTTTTTAACGATTAAAGATTCACTACTATAAATTTTCTTACCAAAGATTTCAATTTCTCCATCATCCACTTGAATTTTAGAAGGTCCAATTATTTTCCTTACTTCATTTTTTTTGAGTTTGATTTCCATTTGGTCCACTTAAATATAGAATTTGTCTTTGGGCCTAGAAGGTGATTTAACTGTTAAAATTTTAGCATAATCCGATAGAACTCTTAAAGAATGGGTCTCATTGGGTTCAAAATAGATTGCTGTTCCCTTACCAAGATTTATTTTTTTATGGTTAACATCAAATTCTATCAAACCTTCAATAATGTACAAAATTTCTTGTACTTCCAAGTGGAAATGAGCTCTAAATGACTCTCCTTTATTAAATTCAGCAACTCCCAACTCCACTTCATTTATTGACGCATTCCATGGTCCAATTAACCATTTCGAAATTTTTTCCCCTTTCTCTACCTCTTTTTCATTAATTATAAACAAAATATAACCTCATTATCTTTTGGGTTTAAGAAAATTAACCCCCAATTTTCACTTTTAAACCATAAGATTCTAGAATTTTTTTTATTTCCTCTAACCGATCTATCTCAGGAGGTTTAACATCATGCATAGTCCATTCCATATCTAACTTTTCGTATTTTGATTCTCCTAATCGGTGGAAAGGAATAATATTAATTTCATTGACACCTTCTAACATCTTTACAAATTCCCCAGTTTGTTTAATATTTTTATTGGAATCATTGTAGCCGGGTATTAAAGGGAACCTAATTATCATTAGCTTCTTTGACTTTGAAATTTTTTTAATATTTTCAATGATAATATTATTATTTTTTCCTGTAAACTCCTCATGGCTATTGGAATCCATGTGTTTAAGATCAAATAAGACTAAATCAATATATTCTAAAACTTCATTAAAAGTTTTCCAACTTACATACCCACAAGTTTCAATAGCGGTATTAATATTTCTATTTTTACATTCTTTTAATAATTCTATTAAAAATTTTGGTTGCATCAATGGTTCTCCCCCAGAAACCGTGATTCCACCACCACTTTTTTCATAAAATGGTCTATCTTTTTCCACTTCTTTAATAACTTCTTCTACAGTCATTTTTTTTCCTGCTACTTCTAAAGCTTCAGCATAGCATGTTTCAATACATTTCAAACATCGATTACACTTATCACGATCAATTCTTTTATCAGCAGATTTAATTATTGCATCTTCAGAACAGACTTCTGAACATTTTCCGCAACCTATACATTTAACTTTTGAAAATAGGATCTCAGGGTACGTATTTTGAGATTCTGGATTACTACACCATAAACAACGTAATGGACATCCTTTAAAAAATACTAAAGTTCTAATACCTGGTCCATCATGGATGGAATAGCGTTGAATGTTGAAAATCGTTCCAACAGTTTCCATTTTTTTCACAAAAAAAGTAAAGTTGAAATTGCTTTTAGAAATTGCTCTTTAAAATATTGGAATATAATGAGTTTTGAATTAATACAATTGATATAAATTATAAAGGTTCATTATTTAATGAGCTTTTCTGCAATTTTATAAAAGGCTTTTTCCACTTGTTCACCAGTCTTAGCGGATGTTTCGAAGAACGCAATAGATTTTATAATTTTGGACATTTCTTCGCCTTTTTCAGTCGAAACAGGAGCTAGATCATCTTTTATTAAGCTCCTTGATAGCCCTTTCATCTCACTTCTTAAGTCTACCTTGTTACCAACAAGAATTAAAGGAACATCCTCAATATCACGTAAATCTTGAACAAAGTCGGGAACTTCCAGGTATGTGCTGGGTTTAGTGACGTCATAAACTACTAGAGCAGCACTTGAGCCCCTATAATACATCTGTCTTACACGGCCGAACTTTTCCTGACCTGCAACATCCCAACATAACAGTTGAACATTTTTATTATCCACTTTAAGATCTTTAATTAATATATTCACACCGATTGTTTCTTTATATGATTCAGAGAATGAATTTTCCACATATTTTTTGATTAAAGATGTCTTACCTACAGCAGGGGCGCCCACAAGAATTATTTTGAAATTATATGTTTCCTCACTCATTTTTCTACCATACCATATTTTTAGATTTATTAATTAAATTATTAAAAAATCAGCCAATTCATAAAAAAATTTTTTGATTATTTCTTTTTAAATAAATTTATCACTCAAATAAACTTGGATAAATTTTTTTTACCAAAGGATATTGTTCTTCTAAAGCCTTAAGCCATAGGTCTTTCTCCCACATCTCTTTTAATTCTTCATTATTCATTATATATTTTAACCTTTCTTTAAGTTGTTCACAAGTTGGTTTTGAGGGTATATATATCAATGTATTTAACTTTTTTCCATCAGAAAGAACAACTTTGCATGTAGTTCTTTGAAATAGATGTGGAACTCCCTCATAAAAGTCTAATTCTTTTAAACCATCAACTGAAATATCATATACCAACGCTTTTACTGTAGAATTTTTTTTAGTTGGAACTGCAAAAGGATAAAAAATACCCAATTCTTCAAATTTAGGATGATAAATTCTTACAAAATTCTCAATTGAACCAGTTCCAATTACTTTAAAAAGACTTTCACCAGATGCGGAACGAATTATAAAAGTACCATACCCTATCATTTTGACTTGCTTTTCGGACTCTTCACTTTTTTCCATTTATTATCGGTCCATAATAAATAATCATTATTTTATCTTATTTTTGAATAATTACTATTAATAAATTAACTTGAAAAAATATTAAATGTTTGATTAAACTATTAAACTTATCATTTATAAGATGGGACTTCTAATGAATGAAAAACGATTTACTAACTTAATAATAACCTATTTAATATTATGGGCAGTATCAGTATTTGTTCCAGATATTCTTTTTAGAAATTCTTCTAATATTTTTGCCAAAATGATAAGAATTCAAGTCCCAGTTGCCGAATACGGAATTTTTTCTACTAATCTTCATCTAAGTACTTTATTTGAATTTATTCTACCATTTGTAATCAATCCCATCTTCATCTTTCTTTTATATAGAGAGCTTAAAAGTTCTCCTCCACGAGATACAGATAATAGATTGACGATCTGGACTAAATATGGAATTATAAGTGCAATGTTGATTTTTTCTTTGGGCTATGGCTTTCATTATGTAGGAGATGCACTTGATACAATCATCCCATTTGATTGGATATCAATCAGTTTAATCACGGGTCATATAAATGAGGCCCTAATATTTATGTATGTGAAGATTCCAGCTTATTATTTTGATGAAGTGATAGCTCATAAATTAGTACAATTTGGACTATATGGTTCTTATTCAGGATTAGCTATTATACAATATTTGCATCCAATAGAAATTGAATTAAATGAATTAGAGTATTATGGAAAAGCTATTTTAGGTGGTGCCTTTGGGGGTGCAACAGCAATCGCATTAGCAGAAGGTCAATGTGCCTTTGAATTTTTATTTTTTAATCTCTTTACACTAATATTTATTGTAATCCAAATAAAAAAATTAGAAATTAATCTGCGTAAGCTGCCTTTTTTAACTTTCTTCTTATTCTATTTATTAATAATGATAATTGTAACTCTAATTTGGGGCCTAGTAACTGGATTCAAACCCTTCTACCCATTCTTTTATCAAATGAGCGAATTATAACGGTAAATACTAAATATTTCAAAGTTTAAATTAAAATACATAAGTCTCTCACCATTTCATCTCAAATGAAGGAGAATATAATATTAATTTTAAAAAAATTATCAAATTTTTGAATGAAATTAATCCGCCCATCCAATTCTACGTTTAAACCAATCTGGCATAGCGAAACAGACATAGAAAATAATTGCGGCAGGAATAAATAACACTTGGATGGTTGAAAGCTCTCTTGAAATTGATGTAAAGACAATAGCTATAACAAATAATAAAATACCAATTCCAAACCAAATTGAACGGTTACTATTAGCTTTATTTTCATTTCGGACTTTTTTAGCAAAATAGAAAAAAACTCCAACTGGAATCGCACCAAATGGTATTAAAAGAATTATACGTATTAAGATAATTTCAATAGAGAAGAAAATTGCAAAATCAACAATTTTAGTGTGTGGAGGACCTTGAATAATTGCCCAACTTTGAGTCCCTAGTAAAATACCTGATAATACTAATAAAAATATAAATATGACGTTAAAACGTTTAGGATAAGTAACACGAATTGCAAATGCATTAACAAATAAATAACATATTTGAGCGGAAAGGTACATATTTATTGTTAAAAGTTCTCCTAGCCCTGGTAAACCCCAAGTTGCGTAACATAATCTTGAAAATACAACTAGTACATTACTAATTATTAAAAATATCATTCCTAATAAAAAGAGCAAAGTTTCTGTTAATTTGTCTCTTCTATAATCCTTATATAATTCATAAATTATAAGAAATAAGAATAGCCCAGCAACACCATAGATCACAATTCCAAAAATTTCGAATAGTAGATTAGTAGTATTAAGACCAAGTAGTTGATAAATAATATACTGAAAAGGATAATCCCACGACGCAACCATTTTCTATCTTCCTTTTTTTAAAATAGTCTTATTTTACATATAATGATTTTTATTAGATATATTGAGCATATTAATTAATCTTTTCTTTTGGTAATTATAGCTTATTTTTTAAAAATATAATAATTCATCAGATATTAGAATTTAGAACTCAAAGAAATTAATCAAATTTGTTTAATTTTATATTCTCAAAATATTAATGATATAATAAAATCATCAAATAAGGAAAATAATTATATGGTCGATTTATTAAATAATGAGCTTTCAGATCAGATTAATAATTTAAGCCACAAAGCCGAAGAGGAGGAATTAAAATACAATTGGCTTAAAGAAATTGAAATTTTAAAAAAAGCAGAAAAAATAAGTTCAGAGGAAAATTTCAAGTTAAAAAATGGAGAAATTAATTTTAAATTGGGCGAAATTTATTTAATGGCTGCAAATTTTGGAAAAACTGAAGAAAATGTAATAATAAACTTTCAATTATCTAAGAATCATTTTCTAAAGAGTTTGGAGATATTTAAAGACCTTAATATTGAAGAAAAAATATATGCTACATTAGGTTTCATTGATTATCTAGATTACATATTAGAAACTGAAGCAATTGAAGAAAATATATTAGATAGGGCAAAAAATGAATTCAAAAAAGCGAAATTAATTAATTTTAATAAAGGGGATTTAATTGAATCTTTAAAATCGGCAATTTTTGAAAGTAGATTCATAAATCTAATTATGTGTGAAAAACTTATTTGCATAGACCCAAATATAGATTTCATCGAATTAGCTTCAGATTATGAAAATCTGGTTGCAAAAATTTGGGTAGATATTAAAAATCAACAACAAGATTTACCCGAATTTTATTACTATTTCTTTTTGAAAAATATCGTCCATTTTGTAACTTTAATTTTTTATTTCTTACCAGTTAAAGTATCAGTTAAAAGACAGCTTCTAATCAATAATTTGAATATTATTTCGGAATTTATAGATAAAATCGAAAATTCAAAGAAAGAATTAAGTTCATTTTATGCTTATTCAATATGCTCTTCATTTAACATGGTATATTCAATATTTTATGTCGAAAGTCAATTTGAGCAGAAAAAATATTTAAAATCTGCACAAAAATGGTTACGAAAAGCAGAAATTTTATTACCTAATATCACTGCGAATTCAGCATTGAGAACATTCTATTTCACACGATTTACAGTGTCTATTTTTTTAATTAGACTAGGTTTTTTTGCTAGAGATTTTAAACATGTAATGGAAGATTTAAATGAATGTGTTAATCTACTTTTTATTCTTTTTCCCAGAATATTTGGTATAGTTATTACTTTCCTTTCTGTAAATGTTTTTTTAGCAGCAGCTAATAATCCTTCAGCTCCAGAAGTTCAAAGATTTGATTTTGCTGAAAAAGCTATGGATTTGATTAATTCTAAAATAAATAAATTTTCATTACTAAACAATCCAAATTATAAACTCTTTACTATAACAAAAGATGTTCAACTATGTATGGCATTTGGGATATTAGGGGATTTAAGTAAAAATAAAGAAGAGAGAGATAGATATATTAAGAATTCAAAAACTCTTTTTGATAATTTGTCAAAATTTGATAATCCTTTTATAACAGACAATTATCTTTACTTAACTATAGTTCCTAGGATTGGAAAAACATTAGCTAGTCATTCAAAAGAGAAAAATAACAAAGTATATTATGACCAAAAGGTAATAGATATATTATTACGTGGTAGAGAAATGGCAATGGCTTATTTCGATGTCGAGAACCAATTTTTAATTGGAGAAACATATTTTGAAATGGCAACACTAACCAATGATGATAAAATACTAAAAAAAGCTTATTCATCATATATGAATACCATTAAATTCTGCAAAGATAAAGGGTATTTTAATTTAGTGGGAACTGCATATATTAATCTTGCCCAAATTGAAGATAGATTAGAAAATTATTTATCTGCATCAGATAATTATAAAAAAGCCATAGATTCATTCGATCAGGCAATTATGACTCTTACATACACAAAATTGAGTAAAAAGATTGAGAAGCTAAAAAAATATGTAGAAGCCTGGAGTATAATTGAAATAGCTAAATCATACCATGTAAAAGAGGAACATCATGAAGCACAATTAAATTATGAGCAAGCTAGCAGAATATTAAATGATTTACGTGATTATAAATTCGAATCACCTTTTTATTCTGCATGGGGTGTGCTAGAAAAAGCAGAAGATTTAAGTAAAATAAATAAACATCAAGAAGCTGCAGCTACATATTTAGTATCAAAAAATAAATTCCACGATGCTTTAGAAACCCTCAATTCTTACTTGAAAAAAAGAAAATCTCTTGAGGATATAGATCGAATTTCCAAGTTAACTCAAGTTGCAATGATACGTGAAACATATTGCGACGCTAGATACGAGATTGAAACCGCAAGAATAGAAAGTAGAAAGGGAAATCATTTAATCGCAGCTGAACTTTATAATAAAGCAAGTGTCGCTTTTGAAAATATATGTCAAAAATTTAAAATTCGACATGAAAGGGATGAGTTATCAGCGATTTACTATCTCTGTAAGGCTTGGGAGAAGATGGAACAAGCAGAAGGAGAACAAAAACCAAATCTTTATGATGTGGCCTCACAACTCTTTGAAAAGGCGAGTAAAATATTTCCGGAAAGTCGTATGAAAAAATTATCTATAGGGAATTCACTTTTTTGTTCCGCTCTTGAACAAGGGAGTTACTTTGATAAAACCACTGAATTGGATGAAAAGATTAAACATTATAAAAAAATAAAGATGTATTTACGAGAATCGTCAAAAAACTATCAATTGGGTGGATTCAAACAGGATGCACAATGGGCTTTAGCAACTTCTACCTTTTTTGACGGTATATGGCATTTAATTCAATCAGATAATGAGATGAATTTCTCTAAAAGGAATGAATTTTTGAATATAGCAATAAATTATCTAAAGAATGCTTTACAAATCTTTGAAAAAGCGGGTTATGAACAAAAAAGGGATGAAATTCTAAATTATTTAGAAATGATTAAAGACGAAAAAGAAATTCTTGCTTCTGCACTTAATATTATAGAAAAACCTGAAATTTCGAAAAGCACCGTTGGAATTTCAGCACCATCGTGTCCCATTGAAATAAGTTCATCAGTAAATATAGAAGAAATGCAAGAAACGGATATGAAAACAGAATCTGAATTAAATTGGGCGAAAAGAATTCATCATATTTATTTTCTTTTACCAAATGGTGTCTGTATTTATGACCAATCCTTTAAAAAAGAAAAAGAGATTGAACCACATTTAGTTACTGGATCTTTAGCTGGTATTTCATCTTTAATTCAAGAGTTAACACAAAATAAAACCAAAATAAAAATCGTTGAACAAGAAGAAATGACAATCCTCCTCGAGCATGGAGAAAATTTGAGTGTTGCTTTAATAACTGAAGAAAATCTAATCACCTTACAAAATAAATTAACACAATTAATTAATGATGTAGAAGATTTCTATCAAGAAGAATTGGTTGCATTTTCAGGAGATATAAGCGTTTTTTCAAAAATTGGGAAATTTATTCAAAAGATATTTGAAAGCTAAATAGGAAGCGATTAAAAAATAATTTAATAATAAATCTATATTTAGCTTTTTTTTAATAATACTTTCAGTGTACTCTCTCTGTGGATTATCTGTTTAATCAGAATACTCATTTGGGGAATACTTTTTAAGTTTAAATACTAAAGATATTATGAGGTAGTCTCGATAGTTCTATCAAATCCATTTGCTAATCAAAAGAAAATTAAATTGGTCTTAGATCCACTATCTGAATCATATAATTTCCAAAGTTCCCAGTTCCTTTCTGATCCCGAAATTGAACCTAAGATGTTGGAAATGATTAATTCGGCCACCGAAGAACTTCTTTTAATTTCTCCTTGGATTTATAAAGACGTTATTTTGGAATCATTAATAATAGCTCGTAATAGAGGAATTATAGCTAAAATTATTGTCCGTAAGTTTAAGATTAATCGGGATAACATGAATCATCTTATTTCAATTCAAAAATTGGATATGAATGGGATTCAAATTGCATTTACAGATAATATTCATGCAAAAATTTTGATAAAAGATGGGAAGGAACTCCTACTCTCTTCTAAAAATATGATTGATTCTAATGCAATTGATATGGGAATTTGGAACAGGATTAAGAACGAAGTTAAAAAAGCTAGAGATGAGTTTTACTTGTTATACAATCAACGATTTTATGATTCAAACTACATTGATTTTTCCAGTTTAAATCTTAACCTCGATACTTTTAATGATGATATTGTAATGGATATTTATGGAAAAAAGTTTGGGAAACTGTTTGGGAGGTTTAAAATCGTAATGTATGAGGGAAATAAAATTTTTGTTTCTAAAGAAAATATAATTTTCTGTGTTCATGCTATAGCTAATAAGATATTGGAGAATCTTGGAATAAAATTTAAAAGAATTTCAACAGATCAGCTATGGAGGCTAAGGATTGATGGTCATTGGCACCTAATTTCTGAATATCCAGGTTCTATAAAAGAAGAACATATCATGAAAGCTAAATTATTACTAAATTATGACAGAAAATTGCATTTATTTTGGTCAAATGATGATGATAGACAGTGTGTCGTTATTACTGATGGAAAAATAGCTTTATTTATCAATAATATTAATTATTTACACATTTTTTAATCAGTTGATATTTATTTAAAAATTAAATTTTCGCATAAATGATGCGCATTTTTTGCCTATTATTACTTTCAGTCACCTCTCCGTCTGAAGTCATTTTAATCTGATTAATCTTTTTAAAAATCCATTTAAAGGATATTCCTAGAAAGAAATTTGAGGAATATTTATGGCAACTACTCAAATCCAAAAGGAAAAAATGACAAAGTTATGGACACCAAAATCTACGACGCAAGAAAAAATCGATTTCTTAAAGGAATATTTTGGATCCTCATTAGATAAGGTTCCTTTCTGGAAACTCTATAAAGCAGTTAAAAGATTAAATTCACATTTTTTTATCATAATCTTTAATGAGGAGACATAATGGAATTTTGTATAAAATGTGGCAATATTATCGATATAAATGATGACCCACTATTTCGAAGACATTGTAAAAAATGTACCGAGAGTTCTGGATCATTTATTGAATGTATTTTCTGTACAAATTTGGATCTATTAAAATCCCCCCCTTGTAAACTTGATTTTATCTTTTTTAAAAATGGTAAATGCCTAAATTTTACTAAAAAAACTTCTATTAATGATTTAATTTCGTTAATCAAAAAGCATCCACACATCTTTGATTTAGTAAATTAATTTAATTGAGATATCCTAGATGTATGTTGGGGATTATTCAAAGAATTTTTTAAGTTTTTTTTTGAAGATAACAAAAGTTAGAAGAAAATATAAGAAGTTGGATTCACTTGGTATGGGAATAAGTGGATCTTGGATAGTCGATATAAGAAAATTGGTTGGTAAAATCCCTCAATATTACTACTTCCAAGATCAAGAAACTTATTTCATGGTTTTAATCGATATTATTTTAATCGTAATACTAGAAGAAATTATACACAGCGAAGCAGGAGTTTATCATGATAAATTTGACTTTAATGCCCATTTTTATTACAAATTAATAAAAACCGAGGAAGAATTGAAAGAAATTGAAGAAACAGATATATTTCGGTATATATCTTTTATGAATTCGCTAATAAATTTAAGAAAATATAGGAATAAGAAATATGTATCAAGAATTAAGGGAGAAATCGATAATATAAATAACATATTAAATAATAGCTCCATATTTGAACGTGAAAATTTAGCTCAAATTTTAAAAAGGTTAGGAATCCAGGATCTTTAACTAATTTTTATCTTTATATTGATATTATTTATATTGGGTGAGCCCTACCCTCGCGGTAAAAGGGGAATGTAGGGAGGAGGGGGGTTAAAAAGTAAGGTGCGAGGTTTGGGCTCTTTTTTTTAACCTGCATCTTCCTAATTATATCTAGAAAAAATTAGTATTTAAACTTAGTACGGAGTAGTTGATAACTAATAGCATTCTAATACTTTCTTTATCAGTTCTAATTTTTTAAAAAGAAAATACGATCCTTTTATAATTTATTCTTACCTAATAAATAAGGAAATCTAGATGGGGAAATAAATTGATGACACATCCAAATAAAAAAGAAATTTTAGAGCAAATTAATGATTTATTTCTTCAAACAGAAAATGAAATATTGAAATATAATTGGATCGGGGCAATAGAACTTTTAAAAAAAGTCGAAAAGATTATTTTAAATGAAAAATTAAGCGTAAAAGAAATTGAGTGTGAATTATATTATAAATTGGGGGAATTATACCAAGTAAATGCAAATTTCGAAAAAAAAGAAGATGATGTCTTAAAAAATTTTCAATTATCTATTCTAAATTTTCAAAAAGCATACGATATATATGAAAAATTAGAAAATGAAGAAAAAATTAATGAACTTTCAGGTTCTATTAATTTCATAACATATTTATTGGGATCTAATGAAGGAAACGAAGAATCTCTATTAAAAAATGCGAAGGACTATTTCAACAGAGCAAAACAAATTAATTTAAAAAAAAGTAATTTTCCTGATTTCTTAAAAATGGCTTTATTAGAAAGTAGGGCATTAAATTTGCTCCTTGGAGAAAAAATTATACGTATTGATGAAAAAACAGATTCCATAGCATTAGCTTCAGAATATGAAAATTTAATGGCAGATATTTGGGAAAAAATTAAAAAAGGGCAAAATTTTCCCGAAATTTGTCACTATCATTTTTTTACAAGCACTATGGAGTTCTGTCAATGGGCATTATCTTATTTACCTGCTGAAAATTCAATAAATAAGCAACATATTATGAACAATTATGATAGAATAAAAGAATTTATAGATATCTTTGAAAAAAAATCAAATGCACCCAGTTTATTTGTAGCTTATACATTCATCGCCTGGTTTAATACGATTCTTGCTTCTTATTTTGTAGATAGTCAATTTGAGCAAAAAAAACATTTAAAAATTGCAGAAAAATGGCTTAAAAAAGCAGACCAGCTATTAACTAAAAATAATACTAATAAAGCTTTGGTTTTATTTTATTATACCCGCTTCGCCGTTTCTATACTACTAATTTCTCTAGGTTTTTTTGCAAAAGATTTTAAACATGTTATGGGAGATTTAGACGAATGTACTAATTTATTATACGTTTATTTTCCTAGAATATTACTTGCCCATTCGGTATTTTATGCAGCATCAACATTTGCAGTTGGTGCTTTAAGTCTTTCAATTCCGGATGTTAATACACGCATCAATCTTGCTAATATTGCTTTGGATTTACTTGAATCTGCAATTCCGAAGATTTCAATCATAACAAATCCAGATTATAAAATATATGATTTATTTAGAAAGGGTGTCTTATGTGTAATCAATGCGTTATTAGGAGATTTAATTAAAGATAGAAAAGAAAGCTCTACTCATTTACAAATAGCATTAAATCTTTTCAATGAAATATCGAAATTTAGCAATCCAAAAATAGAAAACACATTTCTTCATTTTAATTATTTATTTGGTGTAGCTAGAACGGGAATTATATTTGCCAAAATTTCAGCAAATGAATCCGAAAAGGTTAGTTATTACTTAAAGGCAATAGATTTACTTTTAAAGAGCAAAAAGATATCAATTTCACTGTTCAGCATTGAAAATCTATTTTTAATAGGCGATCTTTATTATGAAGTAGGAGAACTAACAAATGATGATAAGATATTTAAAAATTCTTACTCATCGTATATAGAAGCAATAGAATATTGTAAAGATAAGGGTTATTCCAATTTGGTAGGTTCAGGTTATGTAAAACTTGCACAAATCGAGGATAGACTTGGAAATTATCTTTCAGCAGCAGAGAATTATAAAAAAGCAATTAATTCATTTAATAAAGCAATTTTTACCCTTACTTATTCTAGGGCGAGTAAAAAAATTGAGAAATTAAAAAATTATATAGAAGCTTGGGAACTTATAGAATCCGCAAAATCGTTTCATTTACAAGAGGATCATAACAAAGCACAGCTTAACTATGAACATGCAAGTCAAATATTAAAAGATATTCGTGAATATAATTTCGAGTCTCCTTTTTATTCCGCATGGGCACTTTTGGAAAAAGCAGAGTCATTAAGTAAAATAAATAAGCATCAGGAAGCTGCTGCAACTTATATTGTGAGTAAAGGAAATTTTGAAGATGCAGTTGAAACTTTTAATTCATACATAAGTAAAAGAAAATCTTCTAAAGAGACTGAGAGAATTTCAAAATTAATTCAAGTAGCAAAAATTAGAATAACTTATTGTTCAGCACGTTATCATATTGAAACTGCAAGAGTTGAAAGTAAGAATGGAAACCATTTAATCGCTTCTGAACTTTATAATAAAGCTGGTACTCTTTTTTATAAGATATGCCAATCATTTAGATTAAAAAGAGAAAAAGATGAATTAACTGCTATATATTACTTATGTAAAGCTTGGGAAAATATGGAACGGGCGGATCAAGATACAACACTTTATGCAATTGCTTCAGGATTATTTGAAAAAGCTAGCAACATTTTTCCAGAAAGTAGAATGAAAAAATTGTCCACTGGAAATTCTCTATATTGCTCAGCCTTACATTATGGTGCTTTATTTGATGAATCCACTGAATTAGAAAAGAAGATTAATTATTATAAAAGAATAAAAATGAATTTAAGGGAAGCAGCAAAAAATTATAAAGTAGGTGGCTTCGATCAAGATGCACAATGGGCCTTAGGAACGTCAACATTCTTTGATGGTATCTGGCATTTAATACAAGCAGATAATGAGATAGATTTTACTAAAAAGAACCAATATTTAAATATCGCGACAAATTATATGAATAATTCATTAACTATCTTTAAAGAAGCGGAATATGAGCAAAAGCAGGAGGAAATAAGGAATTATCTCGAAATGATTAGTGATGAGAAATCCATATTAACCTCCGCTTTGAATGTGATTGAAAAGCCAGAAATTTCTGCGAGTAGCATCGGTATATCAGCTCCTGCTAGTCCTGCTGAGATAAGCTCTTCAGTGAATATCGAGGAGATGCAAGAAACTGACCTAAAAACGGAGTCTGAATTAAATTGGAGAAAAAGAATACATTATTTATGTATATTTTTAAAAAATGGGATCTCTATTTATGATTATACTTTTAAGTCAAAAAGTGAAATCCCACGACAATTAATTGCAAAGGAAGATCTTGAACCGCATCTAGTTGCTGGGGGGCTGTCAGGCATTTCTGCATTAATTAAAGAATTGACACACAGTAATACTAAGATAAAGATAGTCGAACAAGAAGAAATGACCATCCTTCTCGAAGATGGAAAATATTTAACAGCTGCTTTAATAACAGAAGAAAACCTTATAACTTTGAGAAATAAGTTAATGCAATTAATTCTAGATGTGGAAGATTTCTTTCAAGAAGAATTAGAAGATTTTACTGGTGATTTAGATACTTTTAAGAAAATAGGTAAATTTGTTCAAAAAATATTTGAAATATGATTATTTTGTAAAATCTCATTTACTTTTAGATTTTTTAATTAAAATTTATATCCACCTATTAATTAACATTTTAAAACTTCGAAAAATCGATTTATTTCCAATAAGATTAAAAGATTGTTTTTAGTTTACCTAAATTCCCTTTTTTTTAAGCCATTTGAACTATTTAAACGTGACCATTTATTTATATTATACCAAAATCAAATAAAACTAAGATAAATAAGTGGGATATTCATATATGTCTGATTTATCACATAAAGATACTCTTAATCAAATTAATGAATTAATTTATGAAGCTGAAGAGGAAGAACGTAAATATAATTGGATAAAAGTTATAGATTTATTAAAGAAAGTAAGAAGAATAAGTTCGGAAAATAATATAAAAGAATTTGAGGGAGAGGCTTATTTCCGGCTAGGGGAAGTGTATCAGATTGCTGCAGACTTTGAAAAAGAAGAAATCGAGGTCTCCAATAAATTTCAACTTGCAATAACAAATTTTCAAAAAGCATTTTATATTTTCCACGATTTACAGAACGAAGAGAAGGAAAGTGCATCAATAGCCTTTCTTAATTATTTAAAATATGTATCTGAAACTGAAAAAGTAGAGGGATCAATTTTATTAGAATCAGCAAGACTTAACTTCATTAAATCGAAAATTTTGTTTCAAATTAAGGGCAAATTAAAAGATTCACTGAAAATGGCTATTTTTGAAAGTAGGGCTTTAAATTTACTGATAGGGGAAAAACTTGTTCGCCTTGAAAAAACTATAAATTTAGATGAAATGGTTTTAGAACATGAAAATTTAATTATGAACATATCAGAGGAAATAAAGAAACTCCCAGTTTTTTCTGAAATTTACCTCTTTCATCTTTTTGTTGGAATGACGGATTTTGCCATTTGGTCTTCAATTTTTTTACCAATTGATAATCTACGAAAAACTCAATATGTTAAAAGTAATCTTAACATAGTTAAAGAATTAAGTAAGATTTTCGAAAAATCTGGGGGAACATTATCAACTTTTATGGTCTATGGTTTGTGTTCGTTATTTAATTTAATTATTTCAGCATTTATTGTTGAAGATAGGTTTGAACAAAAACGACACTTGAAATTATCCGAAAGATGGCTTAAGAAAGCTGAGAAATTACTACCAATAATAAGAGCTGGTGGGGGATCAAATTATTCATTAGAATTTTTCTTCTTCATGCGATTCACTAATGCAATATTTCTAATATATCTTGGTTTTTTTTCAAGGAGTTTTAAACTTGCGATAGCTGATCTAACTCTTATGTTTCATTTAATGTCCTCATTCTTTCCTAGAATAACAAATGCTACTGTAGCTTTTTATACACTTATCGTCTTTTTGCTTGGTGCACTTGTTAGAGCTATTCCTGCTGCTCAAAGGATTGATTTTAGTAAAAAGGCATTAGACTTTATTGATTTAATGACAATTTATATTCCACTGATTAATAATCCGAGTTATAAGACTTTCTCTGTATTTAAAAATTTTCAAACATGCATAGCTAACGCTTTATTGGGAGATTTAATTCAAGATAGAAAGGAAAGCAAAAAATATTTAGAAACAGCTACAAAAACATTTGATAATCTTTCAAACTTAAAAATTGAACAAGATAATTTTTTCAACCGCTATTTTTTAATTTTTATGGCAAATTCGGCAAATTTAATAGCTGAAAATATGGAAGAAAAATCAGAAAAAATCAAGTACTATGATCTAGCAATTACATATTTCTCAAAGAGTGTTAAATTTGGAGGTACATTTTTAGACATCGAAAACATGTTTAGCCTTGGGACTATTCAATATAAATTAGCTAGATTAATGAATGACGACGAAATCTTTAAAAAATCCTACGAATCATATAAAAATGCAATTGAATATTGCTCAGGAAAGGGTTATTATAATCTAGTAGGATCAGGGTTTGTAAAGCTTGCTCAAATTGAAGATAGATTGGGTAACTATCTTTCAGCTGCTGAAAATTATAAGAAAGCATTAGAATCATTTGATAGGGCTCTTATAACCTTCACTTATCTTAAATTAGGTAAAAAAATTGAAAAGTTAAAGAATTATATGAATGCATGGCAATTGATAGAAATTGCTAAATCTCATCATATAAAAGAAGATCACACAAATGCTCAATTAAATTACGAACAAGCCAGTCATATTTTGAGTGGGATTAAGGAATACAATTTTGAAGCTTCATTCTATTCGGCTTGGGCACTTTTAGAAAAAGCTGAGTTTTTAAGCAAGCACAATAAACATCAAGAAGCTGCGGCAACCTATTTAGTCTCTAAAACTAAGTTCGACGATGCGATCGAGGCTTTAAATTTGAAATTATCTAAAAAAATAGGTATAAGAATCAAAGAGAGAGTCTCAAAATTAATTCAAGTCGCAGAAGTTCGAGAAACCTATTGTTCTGCACGATATCAAATAGAAACTGCGAGAATTGAATCTAAGAAAGGAAATCATATACTTGCTGCTGAGTTATATAACAAAGCTAGTACTTTATTTGAAAAATTATGTCAGACCTATAGAATTAGAAGGGAAAAGGATGAATTAGAAGCAATATTTTACTTGTGCAAAGCATGGGAGAGTATGGAGCGGGCTAGTATACAACAGGATCCATCTTTATTCACTATTGCTTCAGACTTATTTAAACAAGCAAGCCATATCTTTCCTGATAGTAGATTAAAAAAATTATCAATAGGTAATTCACTTTATTGTACTGCATTAGAATGCTCAGCCAAATTTGACAAAACACCTGAAATAACCGAAAAAATTAGTCATTATAAAAAGATCAAAATGGTTCTTCGAGAATCATCAAAAAATTATAAATTAGGAGGTTTCGAACAAGACGCTAAGTGGGCATTAGCTACCTCGACGTTTTTTGATGCTATTTGGCATTTAATGAAATCGGATAATGAAATCGACTTTTCAAAAAAAAGAGAATATTTGAGCATAGCATCGAATTATCTTAATGAAGCTTTAAATATTTTGAAAGATACTGAATATGAACAAAAAAAGGAAGATATTTTAAATCATTTAAAAATGATTAAGGATGAAAAAACGATTCTAACTTCAGCGTTAAATGTTATTGAAAAGCCCGAAATTTCAGAAAGTAGTATTGGAATTTCGGCTCCAGCTTGTCCTATTGAGATTAGCTCTTCAGTCAGTATAGGAGAAATGCAGCAATCCGATTTAAAATCAGAGTCAGAAATGAATTGGCATAAAAAAATTCATCATATTTACATGTTTTTGCCGAAAGGAATTTGTATATATGACCAATCGTTTATGCCTACTGAACAAGAAGAATTTGAACCCCAATTGGTCGCAGGAGGATTAACAGGCATCTCGGGATTAATTCAAGAGTTAACCCAAAGTAAAACTAAGGTTAAAATAGTTGAACAAGAAGAAATGACTCTACTTCTCGAACACGGTAAATATATGACAACTGCTTTGGTTGCAGAAGAGAATCTAATTATATTACGAAATAAATTAATTCAGTTAGTTGAGGATGTAGAGGATTTATTTCAAGAAGAATTTGAGTCGTTTTATGGAAATTTAAACGTTTTTTCAAAGGTTGGTAAATTAGTTAACAAAATATTTAAGAAATAATTTTTTTAAACATTTTTATTATACTTTAATTTCTTTATTCCATTTATAGATAAGACAGTTTAAGAAGGTGTTTTTTTGGAAGAGAATGAGTCACATATTGGAGATATAAAGCCTATCTTTTTAAAATGTGAGTATTTAATCAATCCATTAGGTATAGATATTGTTGATCCGCGTTTGAGTTGGGTATTAGAATCCGATAAACGTAATAAGAAACAAACCGCATATCATATTTTAGTGGCGAGTAATGAGGAAATTCTAAATGAAGACAGGGGAGACTTGTGGGATAGCGGTAAAGTAATAACTGATGAATCTACCCATATAATTTATCAGGGGAAAGAACTAAAATCACAAATATTTTGTTATTGGAAAGTTCGTGTTTGGGATGGTAATGATAAACCTTCTGATTGGAGCAAGAATGCTAAATGGAGTATGGGTTTATTAAAGGATGATGATTGGAAAGCTAAATGGATAGGAACTTCGTCTAAAAGTATATTTTGGATTAATAAAGTCTTACCAAAAAAAGATAATCCTTGTCCATTATTACGTAAATCATTTCAATTCGCGAATAAAGCTAAACGTGCCATTGTTTATGTTACTGCTTTGGGTGAGTATGAATTATATCTTAATGGAAAACGTGTTAGTGATCATATTTTAGCTCCAGAATGGACAGATTATGATAAAAGAGTACAATATCAAACTTATGACGTTACCGATCTGCTTGTTGAGGGAGAGAATGTAATTGGAGCTATATTAGCAGATGGATGGTATATTGGAAACCTAGGACCAGGTATGCCACCATACCTCCATCATTTTTACGGAGAAAACAGACGCTTATTATTACAAATGGAAATAGAGCAATTTGATGGAACTATAAAAGAAATTGTTAGTGATTCAGATTGGAAAATTCTTGAAGATGGACCTATTGAAGTAGCAGATCATTTCACAGGGGAGACTTATAACGTTCAAAAAGAAATCGTAAATTGGGATAAATCCGGCTTTGATGATTCAGAGTGGTCCCATGTAACTATTGATTCTACAATAGATAATAAAATTGTTGCACAGATGAATGAGCCAATTCGAATTGTAAAAGAAATTAAACCTATTGAGGTTACAGAACCAAATCCTGGAGAATTTGTTTTTAATTTAGGTCAAAATATTGCTGGTTGGTGTAGAATCTCGCTTGACAAATCCATATGTGACGCTAATGCTATAATAACGCTACGTCATGGGGAAATGCTTAATCCAGATGGAACTCTTTATACAAAAAATTTAAGAAATGCAAAGGCGACTGATACATACATACTTAAAGGGATAGAAAAACGAGAGTATCAACCTCATTTTACTTATCATGGCTTTCAATATGTTGAAGTGAAAGGGTTAAAACCAGGTATTAAGCCAAATCTCGATATGATAACTGGTTGTGTAGTTGCATCAGATGCACGATTAGTAGGTGGATTTGAAAGTTCTGATCCCACGGTAAATAAGCTCTGGAACAATATATTATGGACACAACGAGATAATATGATAAGTGTGCCTACTGATTGTCACCAACGTAATGAGCGAATGGGTTGGATGGGTGATGCACTAGTTTTTTGTCAAATGTCGATTTTTAATATGGATATGGCTGCCTTTTACACAAAATGGATTCAAGATATAAGAGATGCCCAATCCGATGAGGGAAGATATACAGATATGTCTCCTACTCCTTATAGAATAAAAGGCCTTTTTAAACTGGTTTTTCTAGGTGCTCCAGCGTGGGCTGATTGTGGTATTCATCTCCCATGGGACGTATATTTGAATTATGGTGATAAAAGATTAATTGAACAACATTTCGATTCAGCAAAAAAATATATCGATTATGTACATTCTAAAAATCAAAATTTAATTTGGATAAGGAGAAGAGGAAATAATTACGGGGATTGGCTTAATGGTAATGAAATCAAATCAGAAGATTATCCAAAAAAAGGTGGAGAAGTTCCCAAAGAAGTTCTTTCAACAGCCTTTTTCGCTCACTCTACAGAAATCCTTTCTAAGATGGCTGAAATAATTGGTTTAAAAGATAAATTTGAATATTATGACAATTTAGCAAGACAAATAAGAGAAAAATTCACTGAACGGTTTGTTAAAAATGATGGTAAAATCAAAGGTGATACACAAGCTGGTTATGCTATTGCTCTACACTTCAATTTATTACCCGAAGAATTACGCCCTAAAGCTGTTAAACACATGTTAAATGCAATAGAAAGATATGATGGACGTATTTCGACAGGATTCCTTTGCACATTACCTATGATGTTAGAATTAACTCGTTGGGGCCATAATGATACCGCATATCAATTACTCTTGAGTCGAAAATTCCCATCTTGGTTTTATATGATTGATCAAGGGGCAACTACCATGTGGGAAAGGTGGGACGGATATGTAAAGGGAAGAGGCTTTCAAAATAAATCAATGAATTCTTTTTGTCATTATGCATTTGGTTCTGTAGGTGAATGGATTATTAAAGTTATTCTAGGTATTGATTTGGACGAAAATCAGCCCGGATATAAACATATAATTGTTAGACCAAGACCTAATGGGGCTATAACATGGGCAAAAGGATACTATGATTCAATTCGAGGTAAAATAGACGTTGATTGGAGTCTTCAAGGGAAAAAATTTAATCTCGAAATAAAAATTCCCCCAAATACTACCGCAACAGTTTATTTACCTGCAAGTAATTTAGAAAATATTACAGAAAATGATAAATCAATTCATGAATCTGATGATATAGAATTAAAAAAGTATGAAGCTAATTTGGCTATTTTAAAAATTAATTCTGGTAAATACTCTTTTATATCTTCCATGTAAAAAATATCGTAATGTGGTAGAAGTGAACTCGAAAGACCGTGTTTTAACTACTTTTAATCATGAAGAGCCAGATCGAGTTCCCATTTTCGAACTTTCAATTGAGAGTCCAGATGTTGCGAATGGTTATGGAATAGATAGGATGTCTTCAATTTATAGCTTAGATGTAGAAAATGCGATCACACTATACCAAAGAATTGGATTAGATCTTTCCATAGTTCCTGTTTGTGGCTTCCCTATTGGAAAAGGGACGGGTTTTGGAAAGAAAAAGCCAGGTTTAAAAACCCCACGCTCAACAAATATGGTAGAGGAGTTTGGTAGAGTGATAACATACTCTATTAAAGATCTACCGACTTATGTAGGTGGTTGGTTTGATTCAGAAACTGGCGATTTAGATGAAATAATAGAAAAATATGAAAAATTTTCCCCACTAGACCCAAACGCAAAGTTAAGGTATATCCCTTTTGAAAGAGCAGTAAAAACTGCAGGAACATCAGAAACAAAAAGCCCATACATTATACCTATGATGCAAGGTTTTTTTGAGAATTCATGGCAGCCTTTTGGGTTTGAAAATTATACCCGATTATTATTTGAGCGTTCCGATTTTGTTGAAACAGTTTTGAACAATATTGATATTTTTTTAACAGAATTAATAGAAAATCTTGCTGACCGTTATTCAATTGAACTAATATGTTACGGAGATGATCTAGGTTATAAAACGGGACCTTTAATAAATCCTAGAAATTTTCAAAAACTTATTTATCCTAAAATGAAAAAGTTTGTAGAGTTTTGTCATAAAAAAAATATGAAAGTACTTTATCATTCTTGTGGAAATTTAAATAAAATATTAGATAAAGTGATAGAAACAGGAATTGATGGATTACATCCTCTTGAACCTAGTGCGGCGATGGATATATTCGCAACACATCGGAGTTATGGTGATAGATTAACATTGATAGGAAATGTTGATACAATTGATTTGTTAGCAAAGGGAACAACCGCACAAGTTAGTGAATACGTGAAAAAAGAAATTAAATATATCGCCCCTAATGGAGGATTAATCATTTCATCATCACATTCAATTAATCCACAAATTTCATTTGAAAATTATAATGCTATGATAGAAACAACTAAAAAATATGGTAAGTATCCAATTTCGATAAATGATTAATATTGGTGATTTAATGGAAGATTTAAAAAAATTAGAAGATTCAATTACAAATTTAGATAAAAAAGGAGCAGTAGATACAACAAATAAAATTATTTCTGAAAAAAAAGTTACTGTAAAACAGGGGATAGATGCGGTAACTAAGGCATTACAAAATATCGGTGAACTTTATGAAAAGGAGGAATATTATCTTGCAGAACTCGTTTATGCTGGTGACATATCGAAGACTATTTTAGGTCTTTTAGAACCGCATTTACCAAAAACTGCTGATAAAGATTTTGCCAAAAGGATTGTCATAGGGACTGTAAAAGGAGACATGCATGATTTAGGAAAGAATATTGTGCAAGCATTTGGACGCGGAGCAGGTTATGAAATAATTGATTTAGGAAATGATGTTTCAGTTGAAGCTTTTATAAAAGAACTTATGGAAAATAATATCAAAATTCTAGGTATATCATGCCTTTTAACTGCCTGTGATTCCGAGTTACCAAAAATCCTAACTGCTTTAAAAGATAAAGGGTTAATTGACGTAAAAGTTGTTATTGGTGGAGCTGCAATGACCGAAAAATTAGCGGCAGACTTAGAAAATAAATTCAATATAACCGTTAAATTTGCTCCTGATGCAATTAATGGAATTAAAATTTTTAACGAGTTGATAGATTAAAATACACAAAAGAGGATATTCATGAACTCGAAAGAAAGAATATTAGCAACAATTAATCATGAAGAACCGGACAGAGTTCCAATTTTCCTTTCGGGAATAGATAGTCGAGATGTGTATGAAGGTTATTTGAAATCTAAAGGAAAAAAACCAGATAAGAGCGGAAAAATTAGAATAAGGAGTATTCTACCTGGGGGTCGGGGTTGGCTTAAATTTATGGTTGATCTCGGCATTGATTTACAGCATGCGCCCGTATGTCTTCTACCTATAGGCAAGGGCACCGGTTTTGGCGTGAAAAAACCAGGACTAAAAACTCCGCCAGAATCTACTTGGGCAGATGAATATGGACGTATTTTTCATAGTTATAAGGCGGAGGATTCAGATTTACGTCTATGGAATTACGTAGGCGGTATCTTTGATTCTGAGACTGGTGATTTGGAAGAGATCATGAACAGATATGAAAAATGGGATCCGTTAAATGCAGATATTAAATGGAGATATTTTATTTATGAGGAGGCCCTTAAAACGGTAAAAAATGAAGGGCCTTTTGTAGTCCCGGGCATAGGTGGTTTCTTTGAGGTAACTTGGGAATCGTTCGGTTTCGAAAATTATACGAAACTCTTATTTGAACATCCTGACTTTATTGAGCAGGTCACAAAAAATAATGAAGAATTTTCTCGGCGATTAACTGAGATTTTGATAGAGAAATACAATATTGAGATGTTATGGGTCTGGGATGATTTGGGATATAAAACAGGAACATTCTTGAATCCAAGACAATACATGAAATTAATATATCCACGGATGAAAAATCTCGTCGCATATTGTCATAAAAATGGTGTAAAGGTAGCATTACACTCTTGTGGTAATCTAAATAAAATACTAGATAAAGTGATTGATACTGGAATTGATGCTTTAAATCCAATTGAACCTTCAGCTCATATGGACATTTTTCAACTAAAAAAAGATTATGGAAATAAATTGACATTAATAGGAAATGTAGATACTACTGATTTATTAGCAAGAGGAACTCCGGAACAAGTTGAAACCCACGTAAAGAAATTAATCAAATTCTGTGCACCTGGTGGAGGTTATATAGTGTCATCTGGGCACTCAATCAATCCTAGTATAACCTATGAAAATTATAATTCCATGATTCAAACGACATTGAAATATGGAAAATATCCTATTGAACTACAATGAATGAATTTCAATTATTAATCAAGCCAAGTTCTTATGATTGTAATTTAAACTGTGAATATTGTTTTTATAAAAGAGTAGAAAAGCTCTATCCTGAAATTAAACACCCCAGAATGAGTGATAAGACATTAGAAGTCTTAATAAAGAAATATCTTGGACTTAGGTTACAAAATTCTGTTTTTTGCTGGCAGGGGGGAGAACCCACTTTAATGGGTTTAGATTTTTATAAAAAGGTAGTACAATTTCAGCAGAAATATGGCATAGGAGGACAACTCGTTGGTAATGTCCTTCAGACAAATGGGATATTAATTGACGAAGATTGGGCAAAATTTTTACATGATTATAAAGTTTTTGTGGGTTTAAGCCTTGATGGTCCTGAGAATATACACGATCATTACAGAAGGACAATCAATGGGAAGGGAACATGGAAAAAAGTAATGAAGTGTGTGAAAATCTTACAAGATAATAAAGTAGAATTTAATATATTATGCGTACTGTCTAAAGCAAATGTTAACCATGTGAAAGAGCTTTATCAATTTTTTAGTGAAAATGATCTTAATTATTTACAATTTATCCCAGCGCTTGAATGTACAAATAATAAAATGGCACCATATTCTCCAACAGCAGAAGAATATGGGAAATTTTTATGTGAAATTTTCGATTTATGGAAAAAGAACGGGGTTGAAAATGTTCATTTTCGAACGTTTGAAGATATTTTTTCATTATATCTAGGACTTTCCACAAATTCTTGTCCATTTGGTAAAAATTGTTCTGATTATTTGGTAATAGAATGGAATGGTGATGTTTTTCCTTGTGACTTCTTTGTGAAATCAGACCTAAAATTAGGAAATATCATAAATGATGATTTTTCGAATATTTTAAAAAATAGACCTGCAATTTTTAGTAATCGTAAAAAGAAACTCGGAAATGAATGTTTGAATTGTCATTGGAAAAACATATGTCATGGTGGATGTTTAAAGGATAGGGATTTTTGCGAGAATACCGATAACAATAGAAGTTACTATTGTAAGGTATATAAGTTATTTTTTACATACTCTTATGAATGGTTTCTTCAAGCACAAACAAAATTTCAACAAGATAGGGGTATTACTTTAATTCCACAAATTAATAAAATAAACCGAAATGATTACTGTCCATGTGGATCTGGATTGAAATATAAAAAATGTCACGGAAAAAAACAAATTAGAGATTAGTTAATTTAATAGAAAAAAATTATTCCATTATTAAATAATTGCCTTTATCTAAAAATATTTAAATCAAATATGCTATACCAAGAAATATAATACAGATATATACAATTATACAATTTTTTCAGTCAACTTTAAAGGGATACTATTAAAATGAAAAATAAGAAGTTATTTCTATTTTTTATTATGAATTTTATCTTAATTTCAACAATAATTATCAATAATTATTCTGCTACTTCAAATTCGTTGATATCTTGGACGAAAAACCATGAAATATGGATATCTATAAAAGAATCTTTTAAAAAATGGAATGATAATGGCATTGCGATTTGTACATATAGTGAAGATCAAGATTATCCCCAAATTTGTAGCGATGGTGATGGCGGTGCAATTATTGTGTGGGAAGATTCTAGGAGCGGCGGTCCTAGTTATATTTATGCACAGAATATAAATTCTGTTGGAGTCGTAGAATGGGCTTTAAATGGTACTAGAATATGTACAAATGACAGTAACCAAGATTATCCACAAATTTGTAGTGATGGTAATGGAGGTGCAATTATTACTTGGAGAGATGATAGAGTCCCAGGAAATGATATTTATGCACAGAGAATAAATTCTAGTGGAGAACTAGAATGGAACACGAACGGTGTAGTAATTTGCAATGACTCTTCCAATCAAGATTATCCTAAGATTTGTAGTGATTTAGTTGGAGGTGCAATCATTACATGGATGGATTATAGAAGTGGAACAAGCTATGATATCTATGCACAAAGAATAAATTCTGACGGAATCGTTCAGTGGACACCAAACGGCGAGGAGGTCTGCACAGCAAATCGTACTCAACAACAACTTCAAATTTGTAGTGACAATGCCAGCGGAGCGATTATTACTTGGGAAGATACTAGAAATTGGCCAACTAATCGTGATATTTACGCCCAAAGAATAAATAATAGCGGAGGGATTGAATGGCAAAACAACGGCACTGTGGTTAGTTCTCTAATCAGAAACCGATCTAATCCTCAAATTTGTAGCAGCGGTGAAGGAGGTGCGATTATCACGTGGGAAGAAACAATTACCGTGACAGAAATTGATATTTATGCACAAAAATTAAATTCTAGTGGAGATCTCGAATGGGGATTTGGTGCACACGGAGTTTGTGGAGCACCTTATCAGCAATATAATCCTCAACCTTGTAGTGACGGTGCTGGTGGCGTAATCATCACATGGAGAGATTATAGAAATGGAACTCATTATGATATCTATGCACAAAGAATAAAATCAGGTGGAGGCTGTCAATGGACGACGAATGGCGTACCAATATGTACAGAGAGTTATGATCAAATTTATCCTCAGATTTGTAGTGATGGTGTTGGTGGTGCAATAATCACGTGGGAAGATATTAGAAATTTTCCTGGACCTGCAGATATCTATGCACAAATAATAAATTCAAACGGAATTTTGAAATTGACGACGAATGGTATGACAATATGTATAGAGAGTAATCAACAAGGCATTCCACAAATATGTAGTGATAATGCTGGTGGTGCGTTCATAACTTGGGTTGATTTTAGAGGCGGGAGTAATTTTGACATATATGCACAGAGACTTATGAAATCTACTGCAATTAACTTATTAGATTCGATCATACTCTTGTTAGCGAACCAAACAACGCCCATTAATTCGTTATTATTACCACTGATAATAGGGATAGCCGCAGTAATAGTGATTATAATAATATTGATAATAATGAAAAAAAGAAAATAAAGAAATTCTTTATTCTTTTTTTAACAGTTGGATAGATAAAAAATCTTAAAATTTTATTAAAATATGGTGAATATGTCACTATAGCACTTATTGTAGAAGAAAATTTTAAAATCCTCTATTCAATATTATTCTACCAAAATGGAAAGGTGATATAGAGGTGTTTTTATAAGTAAAAATAATGGTTGAAAAAATTTTTACATAAATTAATTCTTATTTAAAAGCAATAATTAGATCTAATAGGTGAGATTGGATAATGGTATTTGAATTTTTACCTAATGTAATTATTATATTAAACATAGGAATTAATTTTATCGAAGTTGCATTAGAATTACAGATATTTATACTTTTTATATCAAATGCCAGAAAAGGTCTGAGTGAGAAAGGTATTCATGGACCATTGAATATAAGATTCGGTTTATCATCTCTATTTCTTACTTTAGGTCGTATTTCTTTTATTATATGGGATTATATTATTCAAAATTCTTTAGCTCGAATAACTGCTTGGATTTTTACATTTCTTGGTATAATTTTTATAGGGTTTGTTTTCTATCGTGTTTTTGACAAATATTTACCAAAACTAAAATTATACTTAACATTATCTGTGTTAATAGGAATAGCAATATTTTTCATTTATTTTATTTTTATTTTCTTATTAAAAATGACTTTACTCATCTATTTTATATTTGCAGTATTAACCGGTCTGCTTGTTTTTCCTTTAATCTATGCTTTTACTAAATGTTTTATAGAAATTGGGAGTGAATTCAGAAAATATATTGTTGCTATAATGATTGGATTGTTTGCTTCAGTTACAGGTTATTTGATCGCTTCAATGCATCCGTTTATCAGCGTTGAACATAGTATGATTGTAAAATTCATAGGGCATATGATATTTGTATCAGGAATTATTTTTTTTGCTGTAGGTTTTTGGAGTCTTCCTTCACTTAAAGAATTGGAATGGAGAGACAAAATAAAACATTTATATATAATACTTGAGGGGGGAGTAAATATTTATGACCATTCTTTTATAATCGAAGATACTTTTCAAAGTGATCTGATGGCTGGAGGTATTTCAGGAATAACTACCTTAATGCAAGAATTAACAAAAAGTAAGGAAAGAGCAGAAGTTATAAGACAGAAAGATGTTCAAATTTTATTTAAATATGGAAAATTTATCACTGCAGCATTAATTGCTGTTGAAGATTTGGAAATTCTTCACTTTAAATTAAAAAAGTTAGTAGATGAATTTGAAATATTATTTCAATATATTCTACCCAAATGGAAAGGAGATTTAGAAATATTTTCACCAGTCAAAGTAATGGTTGAGAGGATTTTTACATAATTATATACTTTTAAACTTCAAGCGGAGGAAGCGGTGAAACAATAGTATCTTCACATTTTTCAACTGTGGGATAATTCCATCATTCTGGAGGTATCTGAAATGTCGATGAAATATGATATCGAAACTGGCTATGAAGATTTCAATCAGGCCATCCAATTCTGCGTTTAAACCAATCTGGCATAGAAAAGCAGATATAATAAATAATTGCAGATACAATATATAAGACTTGGATGATTCTAAACTCAGCTGTAACTGATGTAATAAGAACAGGTATAGCGAAAAATAAGATGCCTGTCCCTAACCATATGGATAGGTTACTTTGAGGTCTATTTTCTTCCCGAATTTTTACAGCAAAATAATAGAAAACCCCTATTGGAATCACCGCAGTTGTACCAACACTGAGGAAACGAACTACTTGAATTTCAAAAGAATAAACTGTTACAAAATTAAGGACATTAGAATACGGAGGGCCTTGAATAACTGCCCAGGATTGAGTTCCTATATAAATTGCTGATATAACTAACAAAATAGCTAATACAATTTTATATCGTTTTGGAAAAGTCATACGAATTGCAAATAAATTAACACATAAGTATGTAAATTGAGCTGGAAATAGAGTAATTATTGTTAAAAGTTCGCCTAGTCCAGGTAAACCAAAGGTTGAATAACATAAAGATTGTAAGGTCAAAAGAACATTAGCTGGGATTAGCGAGATCATCCCTAGTAAAAATAATAACGTCTCAACAGATTCTCTTTTTTTGTAATTTTTATATAATCTATAAATTATGCCAGCTACTAAAATCCCAGCTGTTAGACTTATTGAGAGCATAAAAAGTTCAAACAATTGACTAGAAAGAGAGCTCCCAACAATCATATTCGACATATACTGAAGAGAGTATTCCCAAGAAACAGCCATAATTTTTTCCCTCTGTGTTTTTTAATTTTATTTTAAATGGTAATCCTATAATTCCAAAACTATCCATTACTTTTTACTAACTCATATAAATATTTTTTAGAAATGAAAAAATTGATTTTGAGACAAATAAATAGAGATTATAGTTGATTATTGAATAAGGCTGTATATCTATGAAAAATATAAATCTTGAGGGTAAAATCTCACCCATCGTAACAGTATATAATAGAAATAGAAACTACATCTAACTATATTTAGATTTTAATGAATGAGACTTAATGTTTTAGATTTAATGGAGGTAAGGGTGGTACTTTATCATTCCAGTTCTCTGAAACTGGATAATCCCACCATTCGGGAGGAATTTTTGAATAATCACCATATTTTTTTAGACCTCTTACAAAAGCCCTAATATTTTTTGATGGTACTTTGATATGCTCCGGCTGGGCATAAAAATAGGCACCAAATCCACCCTTTTTCGTACCAAGGTTTCTCATCATATGCCACACTTCACGTTCACATTCTTCTGGAGTCCCTTGGGTATATATTGATTGGATATTTACACATCCCCAGAACATAATCTTTCCACGAAACGGTTTCAAATCAGTATAACCACTCATACGAGGACTATCAAATTCTAATGCATCTAGCTTCCAATCAATAAAGTGTGGAACTAACTGATCGATTTTTCCACAAGAGTGTAAGTGAAATTCACAACCTAGATCATGTGCAGCTTCAAATAATGGACGGTAAAGAGGTTCATAGAACTCTTTAAACATTTTTAAGCTCATAAATGGACTATTTTGAGTTCCAAGGTCGTCAGCTATTATAAAACCATGGGGTTTTCCTCCAAGTTTTACCCACATTTTCATATTTTTTATGAACCAATCTTTTAGATAGTTAAGAAGGTATTTCACTTTATCTGGATTAAGAATATGATCGGCCATGAAATTTTCAAATCCTCTAATATAGGTTGCAACTGAAAATGGTGCATGGGGGCCTAATAAGACCATTCGATATTTATTTTTTCCAAATTCTTTAGTCATATTTATGAATAAGGAATATCGACTTTTATCTTCAGGATCGGGTGTATAACGTTCTAAATATTCATCCAATTTATCCCAATTAGGAAGAGATGGTCTAGCAGGGTGTCCAATAGTTTGCATAGTTCCTTGTTGCCAAATACACCCCCATTCATCTATCTCTTCGTGTGGTAGTTTCCACCACTCTTTATATTTTGGATCCTTAGCCCATTCTGGAGGATTTTCTTGCCATTTTTTTGTTAATACTGAATAAGAAAAAGAATATGGAAACAATCCTTTTTCATCTTCGGCAAAACCCGGTCTCCAATTCTTTGATGGCATGGTCACTAGAGGCCATACATCGCTATTAGATTTTCCATAATTCATTATAGGAACTTTATCTGGACCTGAAAAATTTATAGCGGCTTTAACTCTTTCTAATGAATTCATACAAATTCCAAATGTTTATTAATTTATTTTAATCTATTCATTTTTTGGGATTAGAGGAAGTGGTGGGACAATATTATCTTTCCACACTTCAATTGTTGGTTGAACCCACCATTGAGGGGGTATTTTTGAATAATCCCCATATTTTTTAAGACCTTTTGTAAATGCTCTTACGTTTGCTGGAGGAACGCCAAGTTGTTCTGGCTCTGGATAAATATAGGCACCAAATCCGCCATCCTTGGTTCCAAGATTTCGCATCATATGCCAGACTTCTCTTTCACAATCTTCAGGTGTCCCTTTGGGATATATTGTTTGGATATTAATACAACCCCAAAACATAATTTTTCCTCGGTATGGTTTTAAATCGGTATATCCGCTCATACGTGGGCTATCAAATTCAAAAGCATCTAGCTTCCAGTCTATAAAGTAAGGAAGTAGTTTATCTATTTTACCACAGGTATGTTGGTGAAATTCACATCCAAGATCATGAGCAGTTTCATATAAAGTGTGGAATAATGGTTTATACAATTTTTCAAACATTTTTGGTTTAATAAATGGACCTTGTTGGGTTCCTAAATCTTCAAATATCAAGAATCCATGGGGTTCACCACCGTATTTAACCCAACATTTCATGTTTTTAACAAACCAATCCTTAAGATAATTAAAGAGATATTCAAGCTTCTCGGGATGAATTGCATGATCAATCATAAAATTTTCAAAACCTCGCATATTAGACGCGATCCATTGTGGGGCTAAGGGTCCTAAAAGTGCCATTCTATATTGATTTTTACCAAATTGTTTACTTAATTTTAGAAAAAAAGAATATCGGCTCTTATCCTCGGGATCGGGAGTATAGCGATCTAAATATTCTTCAAGTTTAGACCAATCAGGTAGTGAAGGTCTTCCAGGGTGCCCCATGGTTTTTATAGTTCCATGTTCCCAAATGCATCCCCATTCATCTATTTCTTGGTGTGGTTTTTTCCACCAATTTTCATATTTCGGATCTTTTGCCCATTCTGGCATATTTTCATTCCATTTTTTTAAAAATTCAGGGAATGCATAATTATATGGAAAAAGGCCTTCTTCATCCTTTGCATAACCCGGTTTCCAATCTTCAGAAGGCATAGTAATGAGGGGAAACACATCACTATTTGGCATTCCAAAATTCATTATTGGCACTTTATCGGGTCCTTCAAATTTCAATGCAGCTTTTACCCTTTCTATTGAATTCATTCAATCTCCAACCAAGATTTATATCTAAATATACCTTTTTTTAACCCAATGGGGATTATCACTAGTATCAAGATACCACCTAAGTAATTGTTCTTTTAAATCTAATTTAATTTTCAAAAAATTATCTTCATCTATTAAGTTGAATAATTCTTGAGGATCATTTTTTAAATTATATAATTCTTCTTTAGAACCATTTCGAATAACTAGTTTCCATTTATTAGTTCTAATCATAGCAGAACGGGTAACAGTAGATCGATCTTCAATAGGAATATTAGTTTTGTCGTAATAAATTCCTGCTAATGGTGTCTCTGGAGATTTGACAACACCTTCAAAAGCTTGTGGTTCACGTGGATTATAACCACCTTCAGAAAATACTGCTTTTCTATGGATTTCCTCTTCTCCTTTTAATAAAGGAATTATTGATTTACCAAAATGAGTATAAGGGGTATTAACCTGAGCAATTTCTAATATTGTTGGAAAGATATCTATTGATTCAACTAATTGATTGAATATTTCATTTTTAGGTTTAATATCAGGAATTTTACAAACAAAGGGAATATTAACAAGGCAATCTTGAAAAGCATTTGCCCATTTTTCTGTTAAGCCATAATTACCCGCATAATCTCCATGGTCGGCAGTAAAGAATATAGCTGAATTATTAAAAGCTCCTATTTCTCTTAATTTGCTTAGAATTTGTCCAAATTGATAATCAACTCTTGATACCATCCCATAATAAGTTGCAATTATTTCTCTAAAATCACTTTCACTTAATTTATTCAATCCATACCGTTCATGCATTAAACGCATAAATTCTGGTTTATCTTCTAATTTTGATGGTATTAGAGCTGGAACTTTGGATCTATCATACATCGAAAAATAAGGCTCTTCAACGTTATACGGCGGATGTGGAAATGCTAAAGCAATATAAAGGCAAAAAGGGCTATTTGGCTTTGACTTTGAATCAAGATATTCTAATGCTTTTTTAATAACAATAGAATCAAAATCATAAGCTTGTTCTTCAGAACGTTTTCCATAATAAAATGATTTTCTCAAATGGTGGTCTATAGGATAGGGATTAGTTTTCATTTTAATTTTATATAATTCCTTAAAAATTGAAATTCGTTTAGAAAAACTTCCTTTTATTGCATCTCTATTAATTAGATCATTTCTTCCAACCCAGACAACTTCGTAGCCGTTATTTTTCAATAATCTAAATAAATTTTCTTCCTCTGGACGTAGTAATTGATATAAGCTCCTATGACCATTTGTGTGAGGATATAATCCAGTAAACATACAACATCTAGATGGACCACAAACGGGATTTACGGTGAAATATTGAGTAAATGCTGCACCTTCTTTTGTCAAACTATCGATATTCGGAGTTTTTATTACTTTATTATGCGTTCCTCCTAAAGAAACAGTGTCGCCCCGCATCTCATCGGCAATAAAGATAACGATATTGGGAAGTTTTTTTATCTCTGCCATATTTTTTCATTAACCAATTGATTAAATAAATTTATTTAATAAAGAAAATGAATTAATGAGATAAAAATTTAAAATAAAAAAATAGAAAAATTAAAGATTTCAACTTTTCCGGGAAATGATTATAAATGCAATAAGAATTCCAACGGCTATTAATGATATTATGGCAATCACCCAAGCTACCAAATCAGGTTCAGTAGAACTTATTGGAATTGGTATGGTTTTTTCACTTGGACCACTTGGACCACTAGGTGCAGAGTAGGATAAATAAAATACTTCTTCATCCGTTCCCCAATCACCAGTCGCTTGAACAGCAAAGACTATATGTATATTATCGTTATTGTCTGTGGTTATGCAGGGATCTTCATCGTCATTATCATTCCAATTGGTAAAATCATCTCCAATTACAGTTATTTTGGACATACCTGTTGGATTAACCCTTCTATATAAAATTTCGTAATCAGTTCCAAATATATCTTGGTCATCTATCCAGACAACATGTGCATTACCAGCATTATCTACAGTCAACCTAGGGTATTCACTGGAATCGGTATTCCATTCAGGAACATAATCTGAAATCACAGTTGCATTAGACCAAACTGTTGTATTATAGTATGCGTATATAATTTCTTCATCCGTTCCCCACTCACCATCGGTATTGTCAGCCCAAACCACGTGTATATTTCCATTATTATCTGTATCAATGTCAGGGCTGGAACTCGCACCATCATTCCACCCATATACATCCGAAATACACGTTGCGTTTGACCAGCCTGCTGAAGTACAATTTGTATACAGTATTTCTGTATCAATACCCCATTCACCATCCGTACCATCATTCCAGACCACATGTAAATTTCCGTTATCATCCGTGCAGATTCGAGGGTCTAGACTAGAACCGGTATTCCAATCATTAACCGCTGAAATCGCAGTTGCATTGGACCAGATGCCGGCAGTATAATTCGCATACATTATTTCTGCATCACTACCCCATTCACCAACCGTCCAATCCTCCCAGACTACATGTATATATCCATTATTATCTATTGCGATCTGGGGGTACCGGCTAATACCATCATTCCACAATGTATAATCGTCTGAAATACAAGTTGCATTCGACCAGCCTGCCGAAGTATAATTTGCATACAATATTTCTTGATCATTTCCCCATTCGCCATCAGTATCATCATACCAAACTACATGTATATTTCCATTATTATCAATAGCAATGCTGGGGCAATAACTTGCTCCAATATTCCATAATGTATAATCGTCTGAAATACAAGTTGCGTTCGACCAAGCTAAACCATTATAGAATGCATAAAATATTTCATCATCTGTTCCCCATTCACCATCCGTAGAATCTTTCCAGACCACATGTATATTTCCATTATTATCTGTTATGATTTCGCAATCATAACTACTGCCTATATTCCAATCATTAACGGCTGAAATCGCTGTAACATCTGACCAATCAGTAGTTTTTAAAACGACTCCGTTGTTATTATAGATTGTTATAGGAACACTGAAAGAAAAGTTGGTTATTAGAATACTGAATAACGAAAAAGATATTATTGCAGATATTAAAATGGCAAATTTTGAACTTTTTTTCAAATTAAAACTCTCCGTCTCTTTTATATTATGATTTTTGTAGATAATTTTAATCTACAATTTTTGACTTTTGTTAGAATTTATTTAAAAAGTCTTTTTCAATTTATTTTTGCTATTTGTTAACTAATATTTAAAAATTAACTAATATTTAAAAAAATCAAACAATTTATTCTACTTATTTATTTAATTCATTCATACGTTTTTTTACATCTTCTAAAAGTTCTATAAGGGGTTTTATATTTGGTTTAATTTCTAATGTCTTTTCTATAAATTCAATAGCTTTCTTATAATCGCCTATTTTATAATACGCTTCCCCTAACGTCCACAATCCATAAAGATATCGGGGATCAATTTTAACTGCTTTTTCAGCGTATTCAATTGCCTTTTGATAATTCTCCATTTCAAAATATGTATTTCCAATAAGCCACCATGCTTTTTTATTATTAGGCGCAATTTCAATCGCTTTTTCCATGCATTTAATCTTTTTTTGTGAGTTTCCTAATCCACCATAGGCTCTTCCCATGTAAATGAATGCCTCATCAATTCTAATTTCGGAAGAATCCCAAGGTCTTTCATTCCGAATTTCTGGAGGAGCTTCATCATAAATAGCTATCCCTTTTTCATAACATTCAATTGCCTTCTCATAATTTTCCATTTGATCATAAACTAAACCAAGATTCAACCAAGGTCTGTGGTTTTCTGGTTCAATTTTAATAAGATTTTCGAAACATTTAATTGCTTCGTCGTTATTTTCCATCGCTCTATTGAAAAGTCCATCCCTTCTCCATTGGTAAGCATTTTTTCCATCAATTTTTTTTGGCATGAGAGTATATCACTTTTATGCTTTTTATTCATTAGTATTATATTATTGACTTATTTCCAATTAAGCTGAATAAAAATGGTTTTTTTAGACGAAAAATGCACAAGATGTGGAACTTGTCTACACAAATGTCCAATTTTAGAATTGGATATAGAGGAAGCAAAGGCAGAAATTGAACGTGCAATCAATTGTAGCAAAGGAGACCTTTCACAAATTCCGGAAAAAATCATGTCCAAATGTTGTTCATGCTGGTCATGTTATTCGCTATGTCCTCAAGATGCCCATCCTACTGAATTATTTATCAAATTATTTCATGATCGTTATATTAGAAATAATGGAATGAACCCATTGATGAGGATGGTCTTATCTGGTCATCCTGAAAATCTCTACAGTCTCCTTCATGAGAGCAAATATTTTACAAAATCTGAATTAGAAGCAATAAATAATTGGAAACCAGAAAATATCCCCCAAACCAAAGAAATTTTACTAATGGGTTGTGGCAGTGAATTTGTTCCATATTTATTTGAAAATTCCAAATTGCTTTCTCCTTTTATTGGAAGAATTGGGGGTAAAGATTTTTGCTGTGGTGCGATGGATATTCAAATGGGTCTAAAGGAATCCACAGAAAGCATATTAAAAAGAAGTTATAAAAGTCTGAAATGGTTAGGGGTCGAAAAAATCATTACTTGGTGTACAGGTTGTTATGGTCAATTTAAAGAGGTTGCATTACAATATGAACCAGGCTTCAAAGATTTTGAAATTCAGCATATCTTAGAATATTTTAAAGAAAAATTTGATAAAGGAGAATTGATAGTTACCAACCCTTTGAATAATTTAACAGTTACTCTTCATGATCCTTGTTTTTCAAAACTATTAGGTCGTACTGGATTAGACATTCAAGAATTAGCTCGGGATTTAGTTAAGATTACAGGGGCTAAGATTGTTGAAATGAAACATAATCGAAAGACGGCCATGTGTTGTGGGTTGGCAAGTATTTCAAGTAGTAATGACATATCATCAGTTCAAACAGTCTATAGAAAGCGAATTAAAGAGGCAGATCAAGCATTGAATTATAATCCAAAAGACCCCGAGACCACGAAAAATAAAGCATTAATTTTGTATTGTTCAGCTTGTACTGGGACAATGATTACGATGGCTAATATGAGTAAGAAGGATGTTAAAAATGCACCTCCAATGTGGCAACTTTTTGAATTGATAGAGAAATCAATTGGAGATGAACGAGTTTATTTAGGGGAGAAAAAAAATCTTGATGGTAAATTTCATTATATGAGAGGAGCAAGAATGAAAGATTTATTAGTTGATGCAATGCAAAGATATGATCCCACAAAATTAGATCGTTTTGACAAAGTAAAAGAATTTATTCCTCCTATCAAAATTAAAACAAAATAAAATTATAAGCTGTTGGGCTATTTAAGCTATTGTAGGAACTAATATATGTTTTAATATAAAACTAGATTAAAATTTCGACATCCAATTACTTATATTTTTATCTATTTCCTCTTCAAAAATATCTTTTAAAACTTCATGAAATCCTTGAAATTCTTGAGTATTATACGGTAATTTTTTAACTTGATGTTCGACCAAATAGCTACCGTATTTTATGATGAATTGTTTTTGAATTTCTTCGATTTTCTTTTTTAAATATTTTTCTTTAATTTTACCCGAGCTTCTTAAAACAATAAAAATATGGTATTCTTCTAGACTAGAAATTAATAATTTTGAACCTCCTAACTCGATTCTTTTGATTTTCTCTCCTTTGCTAATTGTTTCTAAAAAGGTCTGAATACTGCTTAAGAACCCTGAGAATAGAGTCTCATCTACTGTTGTTTTCCCCTCTCTTCCTATAGAATGGTTGAATAAGCAGACTCCCGAGTCCTCGATTATGTATACCTCGTCAATTTTTTCCAATTTAGACCCATATTTTATTTTTAATTTAGAAATACCTTTTTATTGTTTATATTCATTTTTGTCTTAATTTAGCTCTAATACATTTTATAATTCTTAATTTCTTCTTTCTTTGATATAAACTTGATATGAATTATTAATTTATCCTTTGAGGTATCACAGAAAAAATTTAAATGATGGTAGTTATCTAAATTATAAAATTTCAAATTTGTGGGATATAAAATGTCGAGATTAACTTATGGATTTGAATTTACATGGAATAAATTAATGAATATATCTATCTTAAATAATCCTATGGAAGTAGTTGGACTAGTATTTGTTCTGATATTGGAAGTTATAATGGTTTTATTAGTCTATCGAGCTTTTACGAGTTATAGGGAAACTAAAATGTTTGGAACTCTTTTATGGTTTTTAGCTTTTGTTACAATATTTGTCGGTGTTATTTTCTTAATTCTTGAAAAAGTTGCTTACTCGACTTTAGGTAATATGGGACTGGGAGACCTTATGACAATACTAGCATTGACCCTATCTGGTGCAGGCATTGTTTGCTTTGATATATTTTCTTTTCATACTGCATATCCTGACTATGAAAAGGTACTATCAGTATTAGTAGCAGCACTAGCAGCAACATATATTGGTGCATTATCTTTTGCTATAGCGACTGGAAGTCCAAATTCAGAAATTATAAATAATGAACCAGTATATAGTCTAGGGTTTGATATAATTGCATACATTACACTTATTCCTCTATTGACGATAGCACCTCTGGTTTTTTTCTATTTTTATTGGAGAAATCGTGATAAAGAAAGAGGTCAAGCACTAAGAGGTCTATGGATCGGTATCGCGTTCTCCTTTTTTGCAGTCGGGTATATTTCTGAAGCTGCCCCTTACTTTCCTGCGGGACTAGCAGCACCTCTTCGCATTTTACATCTTATTGCAGCGACAATACTATATATCTGCTTAACTATGCCAGATTGGTTCAAAAACAGAATCGGATGGATTGATTAAACGAATTTTAAGATTATATCTATTTTTTCCTTTTTTTCTTTTATTTTTTAAGTTATATTAAACAATCAATTTTTAATTTAAAATAGAATTTTACATAGAATATTAATTTGAAACAGATTTTAATTAATAATGGTGGAATATCTTGTCTCTAGTTCTAAAAAATGGTTCGGTTTTTGTTGAAAACGAATTTAAAAAAGTGGATGTATTTATAAAAGATGGTAAAATTGAGAAATTAACAAATGCAGAACCATTACACAATTATAAAATTATTAATATTGAGGGAAAATACGTAATTCCAGCTTGTATCGATCCGCATGTTCACATTTACAAAGGGAAGGAAGATTATTTAAGTGCATCAAAAGCTGCTTTATGTGGAGGATATACCACAATTTTTTTAATGCCATTTGGAAATGGAGATTCCGCTACTTCACCTAATTTTTACGAAAAAAAGAAAAATTTTGCAAAAGATCTTTTAATAGATTTTAGCATTCATGCGGGTGCTACAGCTGTAAATCAACCAGAAATTAAAAAATTTGCTGAAAATGGAGTTTTGACGTTTAAAATTTTTCTTCCATTCAGCTCGCATGATTTTCCTACCCCAGAAAATGAATATGAATTAATAGATGTATTTAAATCAATTTCAAGTGTTGGTGGATTAGCACTTATTCATGCTGAAAATAGGGTAGCAATTGAATCTTTTAGAAATAAATTTTTAATGGAGGGAAAAACTGACCCTTTGGATTTCATGTATTCCAGACCTGTTCTTGCTGAAGTAGAAGCGGTCACAAATTGTATTTTATTCGCTAATTTAACAAATTGTCCAATATATTTCGTTCATATTAGTACAGGAACAGCATCTGAAATTATAGATTATGCAAAAAAGCAAAATCAAATAGTATTTGCTGAAACATGTCCCCAATATCTGATGTTAAATGAAGAAATCTATAAAGAAAAAGGATCACTTGCACGAGTTATCCCTCCAATAAGAGAGAAGGAAGAGCAAAATAAACTCTGGAATCATCTTATTAAGGGGACAATTGATACCATAGGAACCGACCACTGTCCTATGCCAATACGTGAAAAATCAAGGAATATTTTTTATTCTAATAATGGAATTCCCGGGCTAGAAACAGTATTACCCCTTTTATTGAACCAAGTAAATCAAAATAACATAAGTTTTGAAAGGGTTATTCAATTAATGTCCACAAATCCAGCAAAAATTTTTGGTTTATATCCCAATAAGGGTATTATAAGGGTAGGTTCTCAAGCTGATCTTTGTGTTATTGATTTAAATAAGTCTGCAACAATTACAATAGATGAACTTTATACAAAGGGAGAATTTACTCTTTATGAAGGGTTTAAAGTAAAAGGAGTTCCTATTATGACGTTATTTAAAGGAGAAGTTATGATGGAAAACGGATTTCCAGGTGAAATTAAAATAATAAAAAATAAAGGCGAATTTCTCCAAATAAAATTTGAACATGATATGTTGGTGAAGCAATAAATGCCAGAACTAATTAAAGCAATTTGTATAGGTGCAGGTAGCAGAGGAATAGACGCATATGGTTATTATGCGTTAAAAAATCCAAAACGGCTTAAATTTATTGGTGTAGCTGAACCTCGTAAAGAATGGCGTGAAAAGTTTATTCGATTACATAAGATTCCAAAAGAAAATGTATTTAATTCATATGAAGAACTGTTCGCAAAAGAGCAATTTGCACGTGCTGCAGTCATTTGTACTCCTGATCAAATGCATGTCGAGCCAACGATTCTAGCATTAGAGCGCGGTTATGATGTCTTACTTGAAAAACCCATGGCTAATACATTAGAAGGTTGCCTAAAATTAGTTAGAAAAGCTGAAGAAGTAAAAAAACATCTTCAAATTTGTCATGTATTGCGCTATACAAACTTTTGGTCCACAATTAAATCGTTTATCGATAGTGGACAATTGGGTGATATAATTACCATAAGCCATAGAGAAAATGTCTCATATTGGCATATGGCTCATAGTTTTGTTAGGGGAAATTGGCGAAATTCCGATATTACATCACCCATGATTCTTGCCAAATGCTGTCATGACATGGATCTATTATATTGGATAATAGGAAAAAAACCAATTTCTATTTCATCATTTGGCTCTCTCTCATTTTATAGACCAGAGAGTGCACCTCCAGGAGCTCCTTTACGTTGTACTGATGGTTGTCCTGTTGGCGATACTTGTATGTTTAACGCAATTAAAATCTACATCGATTTGGATGGCTATTATAATATGGGAAAAAATTGTCCATCTCGTGCATTTCGCTTCTTTTCTCACCATCGTAATGCAATTCGACATATGAGCCATATAATTCGCCCTTTGAAAAGGTTAGTAGATTTTAAAGAATGGCCGGTAAATACAATAACAAGTGACCTTACTTTGGAGGGTAAAATGAAAGCTTTACGAGAAGGACCTTACGGTAGATGTGTTTTTCATTGTGATAATAATGTAGTAGACCACCAACAAACTTTAATTGAATTTTCAAATGGTGTCACAGCGGAATTAACTATGCATGGACATTCAGCTTTAGAAGGTAGAAGTATCCGAATTGATGGGACGAAAGGTACTTTAATTGGATCATTTATGGGGTGGGATGATTTATACTTCATTGAGTCACAGAATGGAGAAAAAAGACAACTTATAAAACCTAAAATAACAATTGAAGCCCATGGAGGAGGAGATTTAAAGCTTACAGAGGGATTTGTGAATTCACTTCAACCAGACTATAAACTTGTTCCTTTAACTGATGCTAGAGCAGCATTAGAAAGCCACTTAATGGCTTTTGCAGCAGAGAAAGCCCGTTTGGAAAAAAAGGTTATAGATATGGAAGAGTTTCATTCATTAATTTAGAAAATAATCGATTTTTCAATTTTACTACAATTCTCTCATGGCATGAGACGCTACATAAACACAACCTACTCCAGAAACATATTGAGCCACCCTTATTGCCTCCAAGATTTCTTTTTTTGTTGCTCCAGCTTTTATTGCTGCGTTTGCCAAGGCTTGAACACCAGCTGTAGCACCATGACTAGCATCCAATGCCATCGCAATTAGAAGTTTGATTTTTCTGGGAAGTGCACCATCTGAAAGAGCAAATTCTGATGATTCATTAACATGTTTGAGAAGCTCTGGGTCTACTTTTTCATATATTTTTAGAGGATTTATTGCCATAATTTTATCAACTCCACTATTTTTATTCTAAAACTAAAAGAATGGTTAATTTTAATTATAAAGAACCTTAATTATTTTTAAAATTTTGATATTTAAAAAAAATAAATTCTTATTACAATAAAAGAATAAGAGAAATTGGTAGATTGGCTAGAAAATTAATAAGGAGTTCCGAATTAGATGAAAGTTTTAGCTTTAGGTGGAAGCGGTGATATGGGTCGAATGGCGGTAACCGTGCTTCTCCCCTCCCCCAAAATCACTTCGATAACCGTGGCTGATAAAGATTATGAATTTACAAAAACTTTTGTAGATTTAATCGATTCCGATAAATTAAAAGCTGTAAAAATTGATGTGACTAATCAGAAAGAATTAAATGATCTCATTTTAAAACACGACATAGTGCTTAATACTGTGGGACCATATTTTAAATTTGGAAAATTAATTTTAGAAACAGTGATTAAGGCAAAAAAACCATATTTTGATATTTGTGATGATTGGAAGCCCACCTTAAATCTATTAGAAATGGATGATAGTGCAAAAAAAGTTGGCATGACAGCTATTATTGGGATAGGAGCAAGCCCTGGAGTTTTAAATCTCATGGCGGTTATGGCTAGTTCCCGTCTTGATAAAGTAGATGAGATTGTCACCGCATGGGGGATGGGTCCCGTGAAAACTGGCAGAAAACCAAAGCATTTTATCAAGAAAAAGAAAATATTTAAAAAATTAGGTAGATCTGTTGAAGAAACTGCAACAGCAAATGCAGCGATTGTTCACCTACTTTATGAAAGTATCGGGAAAATCCCGACCTTCAAAGATGGTAAAAGAATTGAAATTGAAGCTTTAACTGAGGTGGATCCTATCCAAATTCCTGGGTATGCTGATGCCTACGCCGTGCATATTGGTCATCCTGAGCCTATTACCTTACCAAGGACCATAAAAGCAAAATCCATTTCAAACGTAATGTTTATCGGTAAGACCGCTACCGAGGTCGTCCGTGATTATAGGAAAAAAATAATAAATAATGAGATTTCAATTGATGATGCTGCGATTAAGTTAAATGAAGAATTAGAAATGGCTCAAAAAGATGGTTCAATTTTGATAGAATATATTAATATGCCTCCAGAATTATGTGTAATCGCAACTGGTTTGAAAGGGGGAAAAAGAAGAAAAATTGCCATCGGTTTAAATTATAGCCCATACGGAGAAATGGCAGGCGTAACTGGTGTTCCACTAGCGGTTGCAGCATTAATGTATATCGATGGAAAGATTCAAGAAAAGGGAGTCTTAACTCCTGAAGAAGCTATTGATCCAAATGAATTCTTCGATAGATACGCGAAATATTGCAAAAAAAATCTAAATAAGAATGATGTTCTTATTGTTAAGGAAGTAGATTTGTAAATAATAGTGCTTAAAAATGAAAAAAAAAGAAATTTTTGAAACAATATTGAATTTTATTCATTCTGAAACGGGGTGGGGGGATCCTCTCAGACCACATTGCGAATTTGAAGACCTTAATATTAAAGAGACTAAAAAACAAGATGATGGAAGTCTTATTGTAACTTTTAAGTATCATTTTGATGAAGATGGGTTTTCTCAATATGATAAAACACACATAATAGAAGGCAAAGCAAAAATTGATTCTGAAGAAGAAATATTTGCATGGACATTGGAAGAAGTTCATACAGGAGTTGACACGCATTTATACTATGGTAAGAAGAAACAAGAAGAGGATAAATTAAAGCCTTTTATCAAAAAATTAGAAAAATTGCAAAAATTGTTGGCTGAAAAAGGTTTGAAACGAGAAGATTACGAGAGATTAAATGACGAGATTGATATAGTCATGAAACAAATTGAAAAATTAAAAGAAACCAATTAATATATTAGTTTTAAGATGTTTTAAACCAAATTACTTTTAAAATTTAAATATAATTAATAAAAAATTATCAGATTTTAACATTATTTTTATATTTTAATATTAAAAAAATAAATTTTTTATAGAAGAAACTTCATTTAGTAACTAATCACAGACGGTTAAGCAAACCGGAGGATGTTGTCAAATTATCCCAAATTGGACCATTCAGGCTATAATTAATACATTAGCAATAATTCCTTTATCAATGGCATTAGGAATAACAATTTATAACATTCTCAAAGAAAGATATCGCCATATATTTTTTATGATGATGGTCTGGTTATCTCTAACAATTTGGGGGATTTTTTCAAGCATGACAATTGTTTATTTAGATTTAGATTTTTCAAGGTTTAGACATTATTTTTTTATTCCATTGGCTTTTTCTATGAGTTTACTTTTAGATTCTCTTACGAGAGAATCCTACGATCCCTTAAAATTAACTTTTGTCGCAATTTTTTCAACAGCTTTATTCATTTATTCATTAGATCCAAATATGACTAATTATTTCTTTTTTCCAAATGGAGAAGTAACTCTAGCAGCAACTGGATCTTATAGAATCGCAATTTCTATTTTGACAGGCTTTACTGGAATATTGTACTTTGCATATATGTTAAGAATTTATTTAAAATCACCTAAAAACTTAAAATTATATGCTTCAATGATTTTACTTGGGGGTATTACATTGGGAATAGGAGGTCCATTAGTTGGTATTACAGGAATAAATGTTATAATTCCAGGAATTGAAACTTTTTTTACTGCAGGGGGTGCATTATTTGTCTCTATTTCTTTTGTTAAGCAACCAAAATTAGCTTATGTCCTCCCTTTTAAAGCTGTAAAATTGGTTGTTATTGAAATTAAGAGAGGAATTACTCTCTTTAGTTATAATTGGATTGAAAAAGAAGAAACCGTTGAAGATATTCAATTTACTGCAATGATCAGTTCAGTTAGTAAGTTTATTGAGGAGATTGTTCAGAAGGGAGGTGTAAGGGAGTTGTATCTCGAAAAAGCAACGCTAATTTTAGATACCCACAGTGATTCCCCCGTATCAGCCGTTATTTTAACGAATAAATCTAACAAAACTCTTAAAAATGCATTAAGTCGTTTTTCGAGAGATTTTTTTCAAGACTACTCCAAATATTTTTCTGCGTCAATAGATACCGAACAGTATAAAAATGCGTATAAATTAGTCAAAGAACATTTTCCATTTGTTCCGGAATATAAAGACTAAAAACTTTAGTTTTAATGGCTAGTTAAGCTTAATCTAGTCTACTTTTTATTAAAATCACTAAAAAAATGTATTATTTTAAAATTATTATGATTTGATAATAAAACAACTTTTTATTGAAAGAAAAGAATATATATATACAATCACAGTGGGAAAAAGAACACTGGAGGATTTTAAAATTATCCCAAATTGGACGATTCATGCTATAATTAATATTATAGCAATAATTCCTTTATCAATTGCTGTAGGAATTACAATATATCACATTTTCAAAGAAAAGTATCGACATATTATATTCATGATGATATGTTGGTTTTTTTTAATGTTATGGGAGATTTCAGCAACTCTAGCTAATTTATTTTTAGATTTAAATTTTAGTAAGTTGAGTACCTATTTTTTTATTCCAATAGCTTTTTCTATGTGTTTACTTTTAGATTCGATTACAAAAGAAACATTTGATCCATTAAAATTAATTTTTTCAACCATTTTCTCGACATCTTTAATAATTTATTCTTTTAATCCAAATTTAATAAACTATTTCTTCTTTCCAAATGGAGAAATATCGTTAGTTGTGACTGGATTATATAGATTTTCAATTTCAGTTTTAGTAGGTTTTACGGGATTTTTATTTTTTCTATATATGACTAGAATTCATTTAAATGCACCTGCAAATTTAAAATTTTATTCATCATTAAATTTAGTTGGAGGTTTTTTGGTTGGAATAGGATCTCCATTAGTTGTTATTACAGAATTAAATTTGATAATTATAGGAATTGAAGATTATTTTAGTGCGGCTGGTGCATTATTTTGTTCTATTTCTTTTGTAAAACAGCCAAAATTAGCTTATATTATGCCTTTTAGAGCTGTGAAATTAGTTGTTATCGAAATAAATAGAGGTATCACGCTTTTTAGCTATAATTGGATCGAAGAGGAAGAGATAATTGATAATGTTCAATTAACAGCAATGATCAGCTCTGTATGCCGATTTGTAGAGGAAGTGCTCCAGAAAGGGGGTGTAAGGGAGTTGTATCTTGAAAAAGCTACACTCATTATGCATAAATACGATCGTTCCCCAATATCTTCCATTATAATAACTAATAAATCTAATAAAACCCTCAGAAATGCTTTAAGTAGTTTTTCAACAAGTTTTTATAGAGAATACTCAAAATATCTTTCCGCTACAATAGATATTGAACAATATAAAACTGCATCTAAATTAGTCAAAAAACATTTTCCTTTTGTTCCAGAATACACAAAATAAGGTTAATGTAAAAGAAAGAAAGAATTAACGCTTAAAAATTTTCATGTCCAATGTGCTTATTCTTTCACAACCGCTTTTTGTTACTATATACTGATCTTCATTGCCTATAGTCCCATATCCTTTTAATAAAGTCCAAGCTTCCATATTCAGAACATTACCTTTCTCAAATTTTCTTTTTAATCCACCCTTCATAGGATCAAAAAAATGATATTCTTCAGTTTTTAAGCCTAAACTATGTGCAATTATAATAAATTGATCTTTTCTACCAGCGTCTCGCCAAGTCTTTTCAGCTAAAGATAAAATCTCCTTTGGATCTGCACCAGGTTTAATAGCTTTTTGACACGCATTTTGAACTTGAATTATTGCATCTATAGCATCTTTTAGGTCCGATGGAATTTTTTCACCAATATAGGCCATTCTATTAACATCAGAAACATAACCTTGATACATAGCTCCAACATCCAATCTTAGAGCTTGATTTTTTTGCACTTTTAATCCAATTCCAGGAGCTTCAGGATCGCTATCACCTATCGACATAGTAAAATGATCCCAACCCTCTGCACCTTCATCAATAACCGTTTTTTTTGCAATTTTTATCAATTCGATATCTGATATACTGGGTTTAATTGCCTCAATCATATTTACTAATGCTTTTTCAGCTATGCGTGTAGATTCTGTAATTCTACGGATTTCTTCTTCAGTTTTTATCAGTTGCATATCAAGGAGTAAATCATCTGCATTGATAATTTTAGCTTGAGGAAATTTTTTAGTTATGAATTCATGAATATAAAATGGAAAAGTACTTTCCACACCAATAGCTCCTTCCCCGAGATTCTTTTTAAGAAATATTTTTAATCCCCTTAATGCATCTTTTGGGGTTAAACACCCTTTAGCATCTTTAATCCAGCTTAATTTTTTGTCGTAAATATCCCATACAATTAAGCTTTCTTCCCCATCTCGGTAAATTAACGCTATTGTTGGATACTGATTTTCAAGGGCAAATAATATTGGGTTCATTGCCTGATGACGAACTGCTAATCCAGAAGCATAAAATACATTGGCTGGAGAGGTTAGAATTAGAACATCAAAACCATATTTCTCCATTAATTCAGCTGCTCTTTTTTTATCATAACCTATTGGTTTAGGTCTCTTTGTTTCATCTCTTCCTATTAATTGCATTATTTTCACCTAATTTTTTAAATAATTATTCTGTACATACTTTTCCAAACCTTCTAAAATACTTTTAGTTCCCTTGGTTTGATAAATTTCCATTAAATCATTATAAGTGGCAATTTTTCCAGTTCTTGCAGATAAATAGCCCATTAAAACAGTAGCAATAGCAAATTTTGCTTGTTCAGGGGTAAATTCAGGTTCTTTATCTTCTAAAATACAATTTGTAAAATAATCATCTTCGATTCTTGCTGATATCTCATAATATTTAGGAAAAACACCATGTTCAATTTCTGGCTCATACCAAAGTCCACGTTTATCTCCCAAATCTTTATGAAAGGAATTTATTTTAACTGGTTTTTCCCAAGCATGATTTTCAAGTATTGTCCCTTTTGTTCCATAAACTTCCATTGAATTAGTTGGAGGAGTTGTAACCGTGAAACTTACAACTGTTTCAGCAATAGTTCCTTTTTTGAATTTCAACATTATCAAGGCATTATCCTCTGCTTTTTCAGCCAAATTGGTACATTGTTTCGTTATCCAGCTGTAGGCAGATTCGACTTGATCGTTTAAAATCCAATTCATTGTGGCAAATTTATGAGCTCCCATATCCATTAAAGATCCACCTCCAGCTTTTATTGGATCTCCTTTCCAGAAACCTTGTTTCATAAGCCCTGGAATCTCATTAACACCCTCATAAGCTCGTATTAAGAACACATCTCCTACCAATCCTTTTTGGACTGCCTCCATAATATATTTATGAGCGGGAAGAAATCGATGGTTTTCTGCAATCATGAATTTAACTCCGGCATTACGTGTGACTTTAATCATTTCATCACAACCTTCAAGAGTAGTTGCCATTGGTTTTTCACAGAGAACATGTTTTCCCGATTCAGCTGCGGCTAATACCATTTCCTCATGCAAAAAATGTGGGACCATTATTAATACTGCATCTATATCACTATTAAGAAATGAATTAAGATTTGAATAAGCTTCCATTTTAAAGGATTTGGCAGTTCTACTAGCTTTTTTTTCATCTATATCATAAACAGAAACGAATTTTATTTTTGAATTATTTTTACAACCAGCTCGATGAAATTGCCAAGCAACTCCCGTGCCAATAACACCATATTTTACAACTTTCATGGTAGAAATTTAAAGCACAATCTTTATATTAATTTTTTTAAAAGTCATTTCATTATATTGTAGAATCTAGAAGAAGTTACGATTAATTTTGGTGTTAATATTGATAACTTTTATTAGTTTAGAGGATTTAAAGGATAAGAAACATGCACTAATATTTCTTTCAGGAATTGGAGCTATATCATTCATAATTTTAACATTTATTGCTATGCTTTTTTATCCTAGACCTTACAATTTCTTTACTGATCATTTTAGTATGCTCGGTTTAATAAACGCTAATCCTTCATTTTTTGGACGTATTCCACCGGGTCTACCTCTTCCAAATCCCATTTCGTCCATTTTATTTATGAGCGCTTTGACAATTACGGCGGTTGCAACAGTTCCATTTTGGATTATAATTACCTCATTATTTGAGGAAAATAGAAATACCAAAATCTTAAGCAGATTCGGTTCAATTGTAGGCTTAATTTCATCACCATTATTAATTGGAATCGCTTTTCCTGCAGATGTTTATCTTGAAATACATTCAATATCCACCATGTGGTTCTTTCTACTATTTGCAGTAGCGATAATGATATATACTATCGCCATTTTTTTAAATGAAAACTATCCAAACGAATATGCCATCTTTGGAGTAATTGTGGTTGCAGTTGCAATTCTTTATGTGTTTATCCCATTTACTCCATTAAATGCAATGCATCAAAAAATAGCAGTTTATTTATTTATTGCTTGGCCATTGCTTCAAGCTAAAAAAATCTGGAATGAAATATGAAAAACACTGCCAAATCTGTTAAGTTATTTCTCATTTGTTGAAAAAATCATATAAAACATCTTCATCTAAATGTGTTAACAAATCTACACTTATATCTTGGATATTAACTTTCTGAGTTTCCTTTAGAACTATTTCTTCTGATTCTAACCCTCCAGAATACCAATGTTTTAAGAAACCTAAATGAGATATTTTTCCCGTATTAAACATTTCTCTAATAAAATCGATCCAACGATTTGCTAATTTATTTATCATTTCAGGCCAAAGATTTTTTCTAACTTTTTTTTTCTTTTTAGCGATTTTATCTTTAGCCCAATTTTCTATTTCTTCCTCAGTCCATCCTTTTTTACGTAATTTTTTGACTTTCTTTGAATCCATTAAGGCAGCTTGTCTTTGACTGGTAGAAAGGATGCCTAAAACAGTATCACAATCACAATAAGCCTTTGTAGCTCTAAAATATTTTTCTCCATGTAGTTGGGATTTAATATTTGGATTGTTAATTGGAGTAAAAGCCATCTCAAATTTATTAAATATTTGCTCAAATGCTCCTTTATTAGTATTTTTTGGTAATATCGCAGTAATATAATAACACATTTTTACACATTCCTAGATCAAGTATTAAAAATAAATAATAAAAGGCATAAGAATTATCGCTTAATTTTTTATATTTTTAATATAATTTGAAATAAAAATATATTGAGATGTTAATTTGACAGAAGAAATGAAAAAGTGGCATGCTCCCTGCGGGATTTATTGTAAAAGATGTCCAGGAATAAAAGTCTATAATTGTAAAGGATGTCGAGAACAAAAAGGTCAAATTTCAAAACTGCCAATCTGTAAGACTTTTGAATGTGTAACAAGTAAAGGGTACGAATTTTGTTATGAATGTGAAGATTTTCCTTGTGAAATGCTCCAACCAATTGTCAACTTTGAAATTTTTGTTCCTCATAATTCGAAAGTATACAATTTAGTAGAAATAAAGAAATTAGGTTTGGAAGAATGGAATAAAATTTGTGAAGAAAAAACCACATTATATTACAAGGGAAAGAAAGTAAAGTATGGTGGCGACCCGCTGACCCTAGAGAAAAAAGATAAAAATATGTACAAAAAGAAAAAGAGAGATTAGAAATAATTAATTTTCAAATAACCTCTGAATAAATTTTCCAATTTTTGAAAAAATTTCTACATCTCCATTAAAGGTCTCGAATTCTTCCTTATAAAAATCTTCTATATCCCGAACTAATTGAATTAATTTATTCCTTAAAGTTGCTAAATTTTCTTCAGTTATCAATGCAGTAGTTATATAATCCCCATGTTCGAGGAGAATAGTCATTTCTTCTTGTTCTATTATTTTTATTTTTGTCCTATTTCTAGTCATTTCTTGTATTAACATTGAAATTCCCGTTAAACCACCAGCAACTAGTTGAGGTTCAATTTCTTCTGTCGATTTAAAAGAATAATCATGGAGAAGGATGCCACTTTTTGGTAAAAACACATATAGAAAATGAATTCTTTTAGACCAACTTAATTCCGATTCAGTTTGGAGGTCTGTTTGAGACATTTCATCAATATTTACTGAGGAGCTTATTTCAACAGGGCAAGTTGGGGCTGAAATGCCTACACTACTTGCCGAAACTTCAGGTTTTTCAATAATTTCTAATGCAGAGGCAAGGATAGACTTTTCATTCCTAACCATTTCAAGATAATTTTGAATTTCTTTTTTCTTTTGCACATATCCCGCATTTTCAAATATTTTTAAAGCTGTATTTAAATAATTTGTGGCTATTACCAAATATTGATTTTTTTTATTAAAATCTATTTCATTATCGGCTTGAATTAAATGCCACACACCGTCAAAATAGGTTGAAATCGCCATTGCCCAAGTAGCATCCGGTTTAAATCCACCTAATTGATAATTTTTTGCTGATTCCCTCAGATACATTTTGACTTTCTTATAATAATCAATTTTTTGCTCAAACAAGGCTTCAAGATCAAATAATACTCCGTTTTCTAGAGCCTTACAAAATAAAGAATTGCCTAAAGATAATTTTTTCATTTTACTTTCTGGAAAGATTTCGCTTGCCTTTTTAAAAAGATCGGATGCGATAGCAAAAAGATTCGATTTATGCTCTACTTCTGCCCGTTCCATATTTTCCCAAGCCTTACATAGATAAAAAACTGCTGTTAACTCATCTCTTTCCCGCTTAATCTTAAATTGCTGACAAATGTTTTCAAAGAGAGAGCTTGCTTTATTATAAAGCTCTGCTGAGTGTAGATGGTTTCCTTTTTTACTTTCTAGTCTTGAGTTTTCTATTTGCTGACGGGCTTCGCAATAAGATTCTCTAATCTTTGCGACTTCAATTAAATCTGAAATTCTTTTAATATCCTCTGGAGATTTTTTCTTTTTTAAGTATGCATTAAGAGTTTCTGTAGCAGTTATGAATTTATTTTTAGAAACTAAATACGTTGCTGCTGCTTCTTCGTGATTATTTTGTTTACTTAAATTTTCTGCATTTTCCAATATAGCCCATGCACTATAAAAAGGTGCTTCAAATTTATATTCACGAACATTATTTAAAATTCGACTTGCTTCCTCATAATTTAGTTGTGCGTTATTATGGTCCTCTGTTGCATGGTATGATTTAGCTTTTTCAATAATACTCCAAGCTTGTAAATAATTGTTTAATTTCTCTATTTTTTTACCCAATTTGCTGTAAGTAAGAGTTAATATGGCTTGATTGAATGAATCAATTGCTTTTTGATAATTATCTGCAGCAGAATGAAAATTACCAAGTCTATCTTCTATTTGGGCGAGATTTACAAATCCCGATCCTACTAAATTAAAAAATCCTCTATTTTTGCAGAATTCTATGGCATCATAATATGCTAAACTTGATTCTTTGAATAATTTATCATCTTCAGTTAAAATTGCTAGCTCATAATAAATTTCTCCAATAAAAAATAAATTTTCAATGTAAAACCTGAAGAAACCACCGATATGATCTTTCCCCTTTATACAGAGTTCCAATGCTTTTTGATAATAATTAATCTTTTCTGACTGACTCAAGGCATTTTGTGCCATTATAATACCAGTTCTAGAGGTATGGTTTAGATGAAATATGTAAACTTGAGTTTTATCCAATTTTTGAAAATTATAAGTTGAAAGTTCATTAAATATTCTAGTAGCTATTTGCAAATAATTGAAACTTTCTGTTTTTTCTTTAATTAAATCAGCTAATATCGCATTCGACAAGCAGGAATAAATTGATTTCACTAGGTTATACATTTTATAATCTGGGTTATTTGCTATAGAAATTTTTTTTAATAGTTCGATTGAATTTAATGTTCTTTTTGCGAAATCAATTCTTGAAATAGGTGGAGTAGAAGGATTAATGGCACCAAGTGAAAGAATAACCATAGCATAAACAATTGCAGCTATAATTGTTATCCGAGGGAAATGAATAAATAACGATTTATGATATGATTCCAAATTCGCCATTACATGTTTAAAATCACTGGCAAAATAACCAATATATATTAAAAGTATTGCATTAGTAAATCGCATAAAATAAAATAATGTTAAAGGTGTTGTTGCATTGATTTTTTCTAATAAAACTTCTGCTTTTTTAAGCCATTTTTGAGCTGCTTTTATATATTTTTTTTGATCGAATTGATCAATTTCAGTAAATGCACCAACAATTGTATTCAAAAAAGAATAAACTGAATAAGCACCAAATAATAGCAATATCTTTGATTCTTCAATAACCTCAATAATTTTTCCAACTAGGTCAATAAACTCAATAAAATATTGTTTTCTTATTGATTCTTCAATCGGTAAGGAAAATATAGACCATATACAGAATTCAGTAACACTAATTAAATAATAATAATTATAAATTTCAGAAAATTCTGGTTGTTTTAATATATCTTCTGTTATTTCTGTCGTTAAATTTCTAAAATCTAAAGCCAGTTTCTTGAAATCTGTATTTTCATCAATACGAATACTTTTTTCACCAATTATTAAATTCAAGGCTCTATGTTCAAAAACTGCCATTTTTAAGGAATCTATAATATTTCCAGAATTCTTATAGATTTGTTTTGCTTTTTCAAAATGTGATTGAGCAGAATTTAATAGAATATTTTCCTTTCCTATTTCTGATTCAGATTCTGATATATATTTTAAAAGATTGATAAAACCTAAGGCTGCATTTACTTTTTCTTCTCTTTTTAATTCTTTGAAAACATCATGTGCTTTATTAAAATAAGAAATCGATAACTGAAAGCAATTTAAGACTTTTTCTTCTTCTTTTTCGAAATCTGAAGCGATGTAATAGATTTCACCCATTCTATAATAGATTTTCCCTTCAATTTCTTTATTTTTTGTTTCTGAACTAATTTTTTCTGCTTCTTTCAAAATTTCAATAGCATTATACCAATTATATTTAAATTCCTCTTCTTCAGCTTTTTGGAAAAGTTCAGTAATTTGATCTAATCCACTACTTTGTGAGGAATTTGACATAATTAATCAAGATAAATTTTCTGTTTATAATATTACTGTAATCAAGGATGCGAATTTAATGGAAAAACCCGACTATCTACTACTTTTAAAATTTCTAACTGAAAATCATTAAACGAAAAGTTGATTATTAAAATAAAATAAGTTATTATATGATACTATTCTGTGACAATCATGGCGATTTGGAAGTTTTAAAGGAAATATTAAAATTAGAGGGCGGAGAGAAGGTTTGTTTAGGGGATTTAGTGGCTTATGGTCCCAAATCGCGGGAATGTGTTGAATTAGCGAAGGAATATAAAGATGTCACTTTCCTTAAAGGAAATTGGGAAGCAATAATTACAGGGGAAACAGTTTCAAACCGGCAATTTGTGACTCTAAACACATGTGAAAATTTAGTAAGAACACTACTAGATTTTTATCCAAAGGATGGAATTTTACAATTTGTTAACCAAAATTCTCATTTTGAAATTTTACATCCCTTTATAGATGAACCAAACAAGATTCATAAAATTAAGGCAAAAATATTCATCAAGGATTTTTATTTTAATCGTTTAGAATTTCTGCCATTTCGATTAAGACCGTATTTTCCTAATAATTCTTTAATTTCTTGGTTAGATTCGCTAGAATTGAGCTACAAGTTATCGGTTGATGCTATCGCGACCCATGGGGGATTAAGCAATAATTATGACCTATTCACTTCTACATACCACGAATTCACTGCTACGTATGAGAAAGCTCAAAAACAAATAGAATTGGCAAAAAAATATTACAATGTTGGAAAAATTTTTCACGCACATACGCATTTCCCAACAATTATTGTGGGTAATAATTATTATAGTAATAAAAAAGTTAAATGGGATTATGATTATCCATTAAATGAAATACCTTACGCAAGTCTCCCAGCGACTGGAAATTTTATAAGAACGAAGGGAATTTTTCAAACAGGATACATCAAGATTGAAAAGGAGGAGAATTCACTAAAATTTATTAAATTATAAACAATTTCAATTAAATTATAAAAAAAGTAGTAAAGTAGGGAGAGATAAAATTCTAAACATTAAATGTTTCAAGATCTACGCCTAGAGCTGCTGCTACATCCTCCGCAAGTTTTTCAGATTGCTCACGAGGTGGACCAGTAGTTAAACCACCATCCACTAAAATAGCAGACCCATTAACAAAGCTGGAGTCTTCACTTGCAAGCCAAACTGCAGCTTTAGCGATATCCTCTGGTAGACCAGCACGCTTAATCGGTTGAATTTGTGCTAATATCGGTTTAATTTTAGGGATCAATTCTAATGCTCTTTCTTGCGTTAATCCAAGACCTCTACCAAAAACTGCTGTTGCTATCCCCCCAGGACAAATACAATTAACACGTATACCAAGCTCACCAACTTCCCGGGCTACTGTGCGAGTCATATGAATAATTGCTGCTTTTGCTGCACTATACGCATGAGAGGCATATCCCGCACTGATTCCTGCAACACTCCCAGTATTAATAATACATCCTGAACCTTGTTTTTGCATTAATTTAATTGCATGTTTCATTCCTAAAAATGTACCACGTAAATGAACCGCAATTATACTATCAAATGCTTTCGTTGAAAATGTTGCAAACTCTGGTTCTAATCGATCAAAACCGGCGTTATTATACATACAATCGAGCCTATTATATTCTTTTTTAGCATATCGAATGACAGCTCTAACATTTTTTTCGTCAGTGACATCCGTATGAAAAAAATTCACATCTGAACCAAGATTTTTGGCTAATTTTTCACCAGAATCATCTTGAATATCCGCAATTATTACCTTGGCACCTTCTTTGGAAAAAAGTCGAACCCCGGCTTCACCAATTCCACTAACCCCACCGGTTATAATAGCAATTTTACCATCCAGTTTACCCAATTTATCATCAACTCAAAAAGAATTTTGAAATTGAATTATGATATATGAATCTAACTAATAAAATTAATTAAAAAATTATTTTTTGAAGATTTTTTGAACGAATTTGTCAATTTTAGAAAAAGGTCTAATATCTCCTTGAAAATTTTCCAATTCTTCACTAAAAAAGTCTTCTACATCATTAATTAAATCTTTTAATTTATTCCTTAAAGTTTTAAGATTTTCTTCTGCTATTAAAGCTGCACTAACATAATTCCCGTGTTCGAGGATTATTGACAATTCTTCTTGTTCAATTATTTTTATTTTTGTTTCGCTTTTAGTTACTTCTTTTATTAGCTCAAAAAGACCTGCTAATCCTCCAGAAACAAATTGGGCTTCAGATTCTTCGATAACACCAGATTTAAAGGGATATTGGTAAATACTCTCACCTTGAGGTAAAAATAAATAAATATGATGTAATCTTTTATACCAATTTTTCTCAGATTCTGTTTGGAAATCGGTCAATTGCATTTCTTCAATATTTGCTGACGTACTGATTTCTATGGGGCATGAAGGTGCTGAAATCCCTATTGAACTAGCTGAAATAGCTGGTTTTTCAATGATATTAGATGCTGTTGTAAGTATCATTTTTTCTTTTTTGATCATATCTAAATATTGAGAAATTTCTTCACTTCTTCTCTTGGATCCGACTTCACTGAAGAGATTTTGTGCTGTAGTAAGGTAATTTGTTGCAACATTTAAATCCCTATTCTTTTTAGTAAAATCGAGTTCATTGTCAGCTTGAATTAGATGCCATAATCCATCAAAATAAGTCCCAGTTGCTAAAGCCCATTTTGCATCTTCCTTGAAACCCCCTAGTTGATAATTTTTCGATGCTTCCCTTAAAAATGTTTTAATCTTTTTGTAGAAATTAGTTTTTTCATTTAAATCAGTAGATTTATCAAATAGAATTCTATTTTCAAGCGCTGAACAGAAAATAGAATTTCCTAAGGATAATTTCTTCATTTTAACAGTTGGAAAATTTTCACTAGCTTTATTAAATAAATAAGAAGCTATAGCAAATTGTTTTGAATCCTGTTTTAATTCCGCTTTTTCCATGTTTTCCCAAGCCTTACATAAATAAAGAGTTGCGGTTAATTCATCTTTTTCCCGTTTTATCTTAAATTTATGACAAATAGTTTCAAATAATGAACTGGCTTTATTGTAAAGCTCAGCAGCTAGTAAATGATTTCCATTTTTACTTTCTATTCTTGCAGTTTCAATATGATGTCGAGCGGTGCAATAATTTTTTCTGGTTTCCCCAACTTGAATTAATTTTTGAATTCTTTCAATATTTTCCGGGGATTTTTTCTTTAGAAATGAATCTAAATTTTGAATTGCATTTTCAAAACTTTTTTTTGCCTCTAGATATGTTTCTGCAGCCTCCTGATACATACCTCTTTTACTAATATCTTCTGCTTTCTCTAAAATGCTCCACGCAGAATAAAAGGGTGATTCATATTTATATTCACGAATTTTATTCAATATCTGGCTTGCTTTTACATAATTTTCTTGTGCTTTTATATGATTTTCATTCGTATGTTCATTTTTTGCGATTTCGATAATTTCCCATGCATTGACATAACTTTTTAATTTATTAATAGTTTTTCCGGCTTTAATATACGTTAGAGTCATTAAAGCTCTATCAAATGCGTCACTTGCTTTTTTATAATTATCTGCAGCGGCAGTGTAATTACATAATCGGTCTTCAATTTGTGCAAGATAAATATATCCCGATCCGACTAAATTTGAATATCCTTGATCTTTACAAAATGTTATTGCATCATTATATGCCACGATTCCCTTATTAAACATATCACCATTTGTTAATATTCCCAATTCATAATATGTTTCTCCAATCATAAACAAATTTTCAATGTAATACCATGTTTCCTCATAAATATGCTTTTTTAAAAAGAATTCAAGCGATTTTTTTAGATAATTTACCTTTTCTGATTTATCTTTTGAATGTTTTGCTAATAATAATCCAATTCTTGGATAACAATACCCAAAGACATGGCTATAATTATAAGATCGTTCCTTTGTAACTCCAATATAATTCGAAATCTCATTAAAATATTCAATAGCACTTTGTAAATGCTTGTTTCTTTTTATATCCTCAAATATATCTCCCAATCCTATATGACCCACACATAAAAGAGCTTTATAAAATTGATTATATAAAATATAATTTGGATCAATCATTATTGGAATTCTAAAATTTGTTAACATATCCAATATCCTATTAGCAAACTCCACTCGTTGAATACTTAACGTTGCACGACTCATAGCCCCGATCATGAAGGTAAATGCACTATAAAAAACCCCATGTGCTGCCATAATTTTAGGAAAATGTAATTTACTAGCATTAATACTTTTTTCTAAGTCTTGTAGAATTAAATTAACATCTTTTGCGAAAAAACCAATAGAAATTAAGAACATTGCAGTGGAGAATCGCGAGTAATAAAAAAATATTAAACCTGAAACGGGGATGCTTTTTGATAAGAATTCATCTCCTTTCTTTGCGGCCTTTTGAGCTCTATTTAAATATTTTTTTTGTTCAAATTGACTCAGTGCAAAATACGCACTAAAAATAAAATTAAAAAATAAATTAGCAGCATATGAAAAAAATAACCAAGGAAGTTTATTCGATTTTTTAAATTTACTAATTAATTCATCAGATAATTCTAGCCAATTGAGGACATGTTGTTTTATATTTTTTTTATCAATTGGTGAATAGACAATAAGCCATGCAGTATATTCCTCAATACTAATTAAAAAATGATAGAAGCAAATTTCAGGTACATTTTGTTCCTTTCTTAATTCATCCCATATGTTTTCTAGAGTAATTTTAAATTCTAAAGATAAATCATCAAAATTTGCATTTTTATCATTTCTAATACATTTTTCAGCAAAAATCAATTCTTGTGTTCTGTTTTCTAGAACTGCCATTTTTAATGATTCTATTCCATTTCCTTTTTTGGTATTTAGGATTTTTGCATCATGAAAATTTTTTTTAGCAGATTCAAGTAATAATTTTTCTTTTCCTTTCTCGGCTTCTGATATATATTTTAAAATATCAATAAAACCTAAAGTTCCTTTAATTTTTTCTTCTATTTGCAACTGAGTAAATATTTTATATGCTTTCTGATAATATTCTAAAGCAAATTTAAAATCATTTAATACATTTTCTTCTGTTTTTTCGAAATCTGCGGCTATTTGATAGATCTCACCAAGTTTATAATATGCTTCACCTATTTTCTCTTTAAAATTTTCAGGTTGAGTTTGATGAATTTTTTCTATATTTTTTAATATCTCTATAGCCTTTCCCCAATTATGATTGTGTTCTTCTATCTCTACTTTTTTTAAAAAGTCATTAATTACTTCTAAGCTTTCCTTTTTCGAGATATCTGACATAATAATATCCCCATGTAATCTTCCGTTGAGATGTTAAATAATAATAGAAAAGACAATAAAAAATTTATTAAAAATTCAAATAGATAGTAATTTATACTATTTCAAATAAAATTGAAGAATAAATTATCTAAAAATTAGCGAGAACAAAAAATGGCTGAAATTCTCATTATTCGACAACCTAAAACTGAAAAAGAATTTGAATTAATGTATAATTTGAGATGGCGAGTTTTAAGGAAGCCTTGGGATCGACCTCGGGGTTCTGAAAAAGATGAAGATGAATCTATCTCGAGTCATTTTATTGCAATAGCGGATAATAAAATTATTGGGACCGCACGATACCATAAGATAAATGAAAAGGTTGGTAGGGTTAGGTATCTAGCTGTAGCTGAAGAATATCGTGGAAGAGGTGTTGCTCGTTCTATAATGGAAGCAATTGATCTAACAGCATGCAATCAGAATTTAAAATACTTGATTCTGAGTGCACGACATACAGCTGCGGAATTTTTTAAAAAGATGGGTTATAAAATAATGGGAGAAGGAAAAACACTTTTTGGAGAAATCAAACATTATAAAATGGTAAAAAAATTTAAAGAAAATATTTCTAGAATGCAAGAAATAATTGATAATTTAAGAAAAACGCTAGATTCTTGAATTAAATTCAAAAATCAGCATTATAAAGTAATATTATTTAAATGGAGATAGGATATAAATGATCTATTTAGAAGAAACGTTTAATATTGTTCCAGCCAGTCCTGAAGGCTTGGATATATTTGTTAGATTTGTGCAAGAGAAATTAATGCCAATAGGTCAAAAACTAGGGTTGAATTTGATAACGGCTTGGTTTAGCAATGTTGATTTATTTAGCCAAGTTACACATATAACGGAATTTGATGACTTGGAAGCATTAAAGGTGTTCCGGATTAAATCCAGCGAAGAGAAAGCATGGGGAGAATATTTAGCAGGTTTGGAAGAATTAGCTCCAGAACGGCACTCTCGATTATTAGAACCATTAGAAAGTGTTCCGCCTAAAGCTTTACATAAAGCAATTAAAAGAAGCCAACGAAAGCCATTAGATGTTTATAGCCTAGCAGTACTCGAAGTGGCCCCTGGTAAGATGCAAGATTTTATTTCATCGCTAAAGGATGCGGCCAAAGGGTTCCCAATTATAGCTAGTTGGCGTCCTGTTACGGGAAGCCCAAATGAGGTGATTGATTTATGGAAGGGATCAATAACACAACAAAGTTACAAACCAGCTGACGACTTTATGAAAGAATTTTTTAGACAAGTCCGAGACTTAGCACCAAAAGAACGTTTGAGAACTGTATATGCACTACCATACTCACAATTGAGATGAAGGTTATGTCTGAAAAATCAGGTAAATCTATGAGAAAAAGAAGTGATAAACTCAAAGGGTTACAAGTAATTACAAGTCAGGGTATTAAATTTCGTCATCCTATGAAAGATGTTCATACAGCCAGTATGATCATTTCTGGATGTGGTTGGGTCGACACGGACGATGGCATTGTGTTAATTGACACTTTGATCAATAAAAAAGCTGCTAAAACGACTTATGATAAGATCCATGAGGTAAGTAAAGGTAGGATTAAATATATAATTTATACACATGGTCATGGAGATCATATCGGTGGATGTGAAGTTTTTATGGCTGACAAACCAGAAGTCATAGCTAGCAAATATTTACCCGCCCGACTTGATAAATATAGAATGTTGGCTCAACATAGAAACCGAATTTCAGCTCAACAGTTTGACTTGCCAGAAATAAAAATGCCTGAAAAACAAATCGCTAGAATATATTCCAGTGTTATCTATCCAACTAAAACGTTTTTAGGAGAGATGACTTTTAAATTAGGAGATAAAACCTTTGAACTCCATACAACACGTGCAGAAACTGATGATGCGTGTTGGGTATGGATACCTGAGATAAATGCAGCATTTGTTGGAGATTTGATTATTGGAAGTTTCCCAAACATTGGCAATCCATGGAAACCAACTCGTTTCGCCTTGGATTGGGTAAAAGCATTAGAAGAGGTTCGAGCCAAAGAGCCTGAAATCATTTTTGCTAGTGGAGCAGGCATAATGTATAGAGATGATGATGTCTCAGCCGTTTTAGATGCAAATATCGAAGCAATCCGTAATATGCATGATCAAGTCATTGACTGTATTAATAAGGATATCCATATAACGGAGATGATTCATAAAATTCAGCTACCAGATCATCTCAAAAATAATCCACATCTTGCTTTCTTATACTCTCGACCAGAATTTTTTGTATACAATGTATATCGGTGGTATCATGGTTATTTTGATGGTAATCCAGCAAATCTATTACCCCGACCAGAGAAAGAAGTTATGGATGAGATTTATAAAATTATAGGTGATCCAGAAAAAATCTTGAATAGCGCCAAAGATCTCTTCGATCAGAATCAGGTGCAACTAGGTCTTCAAATATTGGATATTTTGATTCAGGCAGATCCAGAAAATATTAATGCACGAAAATTACGGATAAGAATGCTTAAAAAATTAGGTTCAAGGGATTATTGTTTAATGTCCCGTAACGCTTGGGTTTATTTTATTAAAAAGGATAAGAAATTTATTCGCTCAAGAGAAAAAGCTAAGACTAATTAAAATAAATCCATTAAGATGGAAACCTAACTTATGCATCAAAATCTTTCAATTTATCAATTAATTCTTGAGCTCTTTCTTCCAAAATTTTTAAATCTGCCAATTTAATTCCAGACTTCTTCATTTGTGCTTTAATTGATTCTAATTCCTTAAATATATTCTTCTTTTTCTCTTTATAGCTTTTACAATATTTCACTACTGCCTTTGCATCATTAATATTCAAACCCTCTATTTTTTCGATCTGATTATTAGATAGATCTAAGGTTTGTAATTGGGAGAGGGGTTCCAACCCCTGTATTTTATCGATCCGATTATTAGATAGTAATAGTGATAGTAATTGGGAGAGATTTTCCAATCCCTCTATCTTAGCAATCTTATTATTATTGAGAGATAATGTTTGTAACTGGTTCAGGTTTTCCAATCGCTCTATCTTTGTGATTTGATTATTTGCAAGAAATAATTCTATCAAATGGGAGGGAGTTTCCATTCCCTCTAATTTGACGATCTGGTTATTGCTGATAGATAATAATTGTAACTGGTTAAGCTTTTCTAATCCCTGTATCTTTGTGATCTGATTTTCTGTAAACTCTAAATGTTCTAATTGGAGGAGGGTTTCCAATCCCTCTATCTTTTTGATCTGGTTTTTAAATAGAACTAATATTTTTAATTTGGTGAGGTTTTCTAATCCTTCTATCTTTGAGATTTGATTATTCGAAAGATATAATGTTAGTAAATTGGAGAGAGTTTTCATACCTTCTATCTTCGCAATCTGATTATTAACGAGAGATAAAGTTTGTAATTGGTTAAGATTTTCTAAGCCCTCTATTTTTGTGATCTGATTATCTACAAGCTGTAAATCTTGTAATTGGGATAGAGTTTCCAATCCTTCTATCTTCTTGATCTTATTACGTTCAAGATATAAATTTTTTAATTGAAGGAGGGTTTCTAACCCTTCTATCTTGGTAATCTGATTATTAAATAGAGCTAATGTTTGTAATTTGGTGACTTTTTTTAATCCCTCAATTTTTGTGATCTGATTCAACCCAAGATTTAATAGTTTTAATTGGAAGAGGGTTTCCAATCCCTCCATCTCTTTGATCTGATTATTTTCAATCCATAATTCCTGTAATTGGGAGAGTGGTTTCAAGCCCTGTATCTTATCTATCTGATTATAATTAAAATCTAAAATTAGTAATTGGGAAAGATTTTCCAATCCCTCTATCTTTGTAATTTGATTTTTAGTGAGAAATAATTTTTGTAATTGAGTAAGATTTTCTAATCCCTCTATCTTTGTGATCTGATTGTCCCCAAGACTTAATACTTGTAATTTGGAGAGTTTGTCCAACCCCTCTATCCTTTTGATCCGATTTTGTGCTAGATATAATGTTTCTAAATGAGAGAGTCCCTCCAACCCCTCTATTTTAGTGACCCCTTTATTAGATATGTTAATGGAATAAACGTGCCAGTCTTTATTTACCAATATATCAAATTTACTAAGTTTATATTTCTTTGTTAGTCTTTCAATTGCTTCTTCTTCTTCTGGCTGAAATTCAATATTTGCCATATTTTAACACGAAATTGATATTTACTTTATTTACTACAACATGCTTATTGCCTTTTCTATTAGATTTTCATTTATTAATTGCATTCAATTTATCAATTAATTGTTGAGCCCTTTTTTCTAAATTTTCTAAATCTACCAACTTAATGCCTGGCATGTTCATTTGTTCTTTTATTGATTCTAATTTCTCTAATAGATTTTGTTTGTATAAGTTTTTAGAATATTTTACTATTGCTTGTGCATCATTCATATCCAAACCGTCCACTTTAGCGATTTGATTATTTTCAAGGTATAATGATTCTAATTGTGAGAGGTGTTCCAATCCCCCTAATGTCTCTATCTGATTACCAGAAAGATCTAATTTATTTAATTGGGAGAGGTTATCCAGTCCCTCTATTTTGGTGATTTGATTATATCCAAGACGTAATTCTAGTAATTGGGATAGGGCTTCTAATCCTTCTATCTTTTTGATCTGATTGTTGAAAAGGTGCAATGTTTTTATTTTGGTGAGGTTATCCAGCCCCTCTATCTTTTTGATCTGATTATTGTGAAGAGTTAAAGCTTGTAATTGGGAAAGGTTTTCTAACCTCTCTATCTTCGTGATCTGATTACTTCCAAGCCATAAATATTGTAATTTGGAGAGTGTCTCTATGCCCTCTATCTTTTTGATCTGATTGTCTTCAAGTTGTAATAATTTTAATTGAGAGAGATTTTCTAATCCTTGAATATTCGTAATCTCATTACTATAGACTTCCAATGTTTCTAATTGAGAGAGATTTTCTAACCCTTCTATCTTTTTGATTTGATTATTACCTAGATATAATATTTTTAATTGAGATAGCATGTCCAACCCCTCCATCTTAACAATCTTATTACCATAAAGTTCTAATTGTCGTAATTGGGAGAGAGTTTCCAACCCTTCTATCCTCGTGAACCCTTTAAGTGATAGACCAAGAGAATAAACGTGTCCTTCATTATTAACATCGAAATCTTGCTCCTCAAGTCCATAGTTCTTTATTAAGAAATCAATTGTTTCTCTTTCTTCTTGAAATTTAATTTTTTCCATGTTCAACCACGAAGTCGATGTCATGATGATGTATTTACAACAGGTCTATTGAGTTTTCTTTTTTATTTAATCTCAATTTAAATTAATAGCAGCTATAGTGTTATTATAAAAAATTTTTTTTTAATTCTTACTATTTATAATAATTCTTCACATTTTTTTACAGCATCTTGGGGATCTTTACCGAAGGCAACACCTAATTTATCTGCAATAGCTTTAGTGAATGCAGACCCTCCAACAATTATTTTAATTTTATCTCTAAGATTCTCCTTTTCCAATAAATTAGTAATTTCTTTTACAGATTCAATTGCCATTGTGAGAAGAGCTGACAATGCCAAAATATCAGCATTCATTTTTTTAATAAATTCTATAAATTTTTCAGCAGGAACATCAACTCCTAGATCTTCGACATAGAATCCTGCTGCTCTTAATATTGTAATTACGATATTTTTTCCAATATCATGAATATCACCTTTGACAGTTCCAAATACAATTTTTCCTTTCGCTTTTGTTTTAATATCTTCCTTTAATATAGGTTTTAATTCTTCGAACGCATCCTGGAAGATGTCTCCACCTGTTATTAGCTCCGCTAAAAAATATTCTTTTTTCTCAAATAAATCACCTACAATTTTTACACCTTGAGAAAGCCATTCTATTATTTTTAAAGGTTTTGTACCTTTTTCAATTTCTTTTTTCACGAGCTCCATAACTTTGGCTCTTTTTAAATCGCCCATTGCATTAATTAATTCATTATTCATATTAATCACTTATTTAAGCTTTATATAAACCATATTTCATTACAGAATCTCTCATTGCTTTTAAATTAGCAAGCGAAACGTTGTCAGGTAGAACGCAAGCAGAACATAGCATATATCCTCCACCTTCTTTGCATCCTTCAATTTGTTTCCTACAGTATTTTTCGACTTCCTTTGGGGACCCCAAACCGGTAATTTGAGGTGGTAAATTCCCCATTATACAGGCTCTATCTCCCAAAATTTCCTTAGCTTTGAAAATATCGGTTAGGTCTAAATGAAACATAATCTTACCCTTAGGAAATTCCGTAAAATACTCTAATACATCTGTATAGTCATTATCTAGATGATATTGAACAATACAACCTTTTTTAATAATGAAATCAGAAATTTTTTTAATATGTGGCCAAAATAACTCAAATTTTTTAGGAGAAATTAAATTAGTTGCTATACGACTGAATCCGAAAAGGACCATTTTTGGACCTTTATGACCTCCAAGAGTAAGGATTTGTAATTGCCCATCAAGAGTTTTCAGCATTTCATCAGTAGTAGCATCACAGGCTTCTACTAATTTTTCTGGAATTTCCACTACATCTGTTAAATATTTGTTAAAGGACCTCAGAAAAGAAATAATATCCACAGGTGGTTCAATATACCCATGTGCAAGCGCCATAAGTCCCTTTTCTTTATGCCAACGACCAATATCTAGTGCCACATAGTCATTTAATATTTTGGACAGCTCTTTCTGTAACTTTCTATCCTTTCTTTTAAAGAGAGAATAACCCTTTTCTATTAATAGATCATAATCCTCACGCTTCATTATTTCACGTTCATTCATCTGCTCTGAAACATTACCTTTTGGGAGCGTCCAGTCGAAATAAAACATACTATGACTGTTGGGAAAAGGTGCATAATAGCCCAATATGGGAGATGTTCCTGATAAAATATCAAACCCGCCAGTCATATTCCACAATTTTTTACTTGCTTCAAATGATTTAGATATGTCAAAAAAAAACTCTTCAATCGTTATTCCTGTTAATAATGCAGGAGCACAATGGAAGGCTGCTACTACTGGCACCCTATCCGGTTCCTTAATGGATAAAACTGTCTCTACACGCTCTTTTGGAAGCATGGTGTCCTTATCGTGTAATTTAAAACTCAAATGAACACTTCTGTCAAATATTTTAGGTTAAACATTAAAAAATAAGAAATTTAATTTTAATATAATTATTTTACTGGTTTCAAAGATTCTCTAAACACAAAGGGCATCATTTTATTATATTTTTTGATATTGCGAAGAATTTTTTCATTTAATTGGGGTTTAATATCTTTAAAGAGTGTTTTCCAATCGGGATAAGTACGTCCTTGAATTAATGGTGTAATTGTGGCTTTCATATTGTCCAATTGAATACGCTTAACCACCGTTCCAGAAGGCAATTTATTTTCATTAGAAGCGAGGTAACTCGCGATTGGTCCTATAATTTCAGGGGGGTCCTTTCTACCAGGAGAAGCTCCAGCTAATCTTGTATCAATTAATCCGGGATTAATTGTATATACTTTAACATGTTTTTCCTCCTTTGCAAGGACATCTGCAAAAAGTAGTAATCCTGCTTTAGAAACTCCATAGGCACTTAAATAAAGCTGACCTTCAATACCAAAACCTGACGATATATTAATAATGCAACCAGATTTTTGCTTTTTCATAATATTTAAGCTTTCCCTTGTTGCAATAAATGCACCTCTAAGGTTAACATTCATAATCAAATCCCATTCGCTTGTTTTCATTTTAGCAATAGGTGATCCTCCAGAAACACCTGCATTATTTACCAAAATATCAATTTTATTAAATTCTTCAAATGTCTTGGAAATTAAAGCCTTAATATCTTCTTCTTTAGTCATATCTGTGCGTATGGATAATGATTTACGTCCCAATTTATGAATTTCATCTCTAACATTCTCAATTTCGCTTACAGTTCTTGCGGCAACGACAACATCAGAGCTATTTCTTGCAAAATCTAATGCAATAGCCTTCCCAATGCCGCGTCCGCCACCAGTAACAATTGCTACTTTTCCTTCTAAACTCATTAAGGTTCCCTCATGTTTTAATTAAAATTTTTAATATTGATTCATGAAATAAATTACAATTGGTTAATAAATTATTATTATTTCTGACTCACTATTATCTTACTAAAACTTGAAATATTATGGTTTGGGAATAAAATGGATGTAAATAAATTAAGTATTGGGACCGAAGCGTCTTTTTTTCCACCATTTGAAAAGGGAATAAATACAATTAAGAAGCTTGAAGAATCGGGTTATGATTCTATTTGGTTAGCAGATCACCTGATGGCTTGGGTTCCAGAATCAATTTGGACACCAGAAATTACAGGATTAGCGGCTAAAGGAGTCAATACTCCACACATTTATTTTGATGCCCTTTGTACACTTTCAATTGCAGCGTGGAATACCGAAAAAATTCAAATAGGAACTGCCGTTACTGAAACCTTCCGTCGTCATCCGGCTATGTTAGCGCAAGCATTTCTGACTTTAGATCATCTATCAAAAGGAAGAGCAATTCTAGGACTTGGTGCAGGTGAAGGGGAAAATATTACCCCTTATGGTATTAAATGGAATAGACCTGCAAGCAGACTAGAAGAAGCTATTAAAATAATTAAGTTGTTATGGAAAAGCGAAAAGAAGGTTGATTTTGAGGGGAAATTTTGGAAATTAAAAGATGCAGTATTAGGTTTGCCACCTTATAAAAAAGGGCAATATCCTCCAATTTGGATTGCAGCCATGGGACCAAAAATGCTCGATATTACTGGTAAACTAGGAGATGGATGGCTGCCTGTAAATCTAGATATAAATTCATACGAAAAGGGGTTTAAAATTATAAAATCTTCAGCAAAAAAAGTAGGGCGGAATCCTGCTGAAATAACTCCATCACTATATAGTTATATAATTATTGATGAGGATTATGATGAATGCCTCCGTTTGCTTGAAACTCCAATGTCTAAGAACTTTATTCTAATAGCATCAAATGAAACATTTAGGCGATATGGTTGTACACATCCCCTTGGTGAAAATTTCTATGGACTTCGAGACTATATACCAAGTCGATATGATCGGGAAGCTGCTCTTGATGCCATTGAAAAAGTCCCTACAGAATTATGTTCTGACAGTTATTTAATTGGAACTCCTGAGGATATAATAGATAAGATAGAAAAATATATGGAAATTGGTCTACAACATATAGTTTTATTTAATATAACTTACTACTGTGACTCTAATAAAATAAAAAGCTCATTTGGGGGAATAAAAAAAGTATTAGAACATTTTAAAGGTTAAAAAGAATTAATATTTGAAAAATCCTAATACTTATTGAAATTAAAAAAAATGGGATAATTAACTATGATTTTAGATCCTCTAGAATTTACTTCCTTATTAATGCGATTTGCCTTTGCAATTGCCTCTATTCTTAATGCTGGGGTTTTCTTTTTGAAAGTAAAACGTGCAAAAGGATCTATGTTTGATTTTTCATCTTTTTTTGGATTAGGAATCTTTGCCCTCCTTGGTGGAATAGCAGAAATTTATTTCACCTATTACTACTACTATATTTTTGTATTTAATCAAGAATTATTTGATATTTACACATACGCAACATATGTAGGTTACTTGGGGGTAATTGGGATAATTTTTTTATCAGAAAAGATGTTTGGTAAAACAAAATATGTTTTTACCATTTCTTGTATTATTAGTTTCATTTGTGCTATTTTTTTTGTAAATTCAATTGAAGAATTACGGGTTTATACCACCATAATGCTCCCAACATCGGGGTTAATTGTTTTCATCAATTTTGGTTATTCAATGGTGTTTAAAACGACGGGCGAAATCCGGAAAAAAATGAGAAATGTATTTATTGGCTTTTTAACATTCATGATATTCTATATGCTAGATTCTGAGCTTGTAAAAAATTCTTTTCCTATTCACCCACAAATTACAACCATTATTGCAATGCTTGGACTTATAGTAATCATTAGTTGGTGGGCATACATATTTCTCAGCTTTGAAACCTTTACTGAATTTGGGTGGAGGGAAAAATTAAAAGAACTTTATATCATTGCACCAAATGGGGGAACCTTATTCCATTATTCTTTTGAAAAAGGCACACCAGAAAAAACACCTGATCTAGTAAGTGCTGGTTTAACGGGATTTAAAGATGTTATAGCAGAAATAATACAAAGTAGGCAGAATTTAAAAGTCATGGATCATCAGGATGTAAAAATTATTTTTGAATATGGAAATTATTCAACTTTAGCTTTAATAGCATATGAAAATTTAAAGATATATCAGTCTAAATTAGATTCCTTAATAAAGCAGTTCGAAAATTTATTCCAAGATGTTCTTTCAGACTGGAAAGGAGAGACTGAGGTCTTCCTACCTTCTAAAAGATTAATAGAAGAAATTTTTGGATGAATTTGAATAATTTAATCTTTTGTTGTTGCAGTAAGGACTGGTCTTTTTTTCTTCATAACTTCATCGTAACCAACTTTTGAAAATGGACAGACTTTAATACAGATAGAACATCCAAAGTGTTTAAAGAAATGAGGAAAACATTTATCCCCATCAATGTTTTGAAGATATTTTCCATTAGGTGATTGCTTTTTTTTATCATGCGGAAATATTGCTCCTCCAGGACAGGCTTTAACACATAGTTCACATGTTTTACAATATTCTCTTATCCCTAAATTTGGTTTCTTTGTTTCTGGTAGTGAAGCATCAGTTGCAATCATGGATAATCTTTGTCTAGGTCCAAATTTACGGGATATTAAAACTCCATTAACTCCAATTTCTCCTAATCCTGCTTTTTCTGCCATAGGTGGATAAAGAACTGGACCTCCAAATGGATGAAATGCTTGTGCCTGAAATCCACGGTCTCGAAGATATTGCGCTAATTTAACAGTGGCTTCACCTAGATCTGCATATATTTTCATTGCTTCGGCTCCAGCTGGTGGTTTTGGAGCTTGTTCAATCCTGCCTTTATCCATTTCCATACCTAAAACAATTGCATTATCTAACACATTATCTTTAACGCGATAATCAGTCATCTCTTCTTCAAAAATAAAATATTCATCGACTTCGGTGAAACCAATTAAATCAATTCCAATGGATTTTGCATATTCAACCAATTCGTCCCAAAATTTTTCGTCAGCCTTAGGTCTTTTTGATTGATCTACTTGTTTATTATATTTTTTTGATCTTTTAGCTTTACTTAAACCCTTAAAAGTTCGACCAATATGGGAAAATACTTCATCTAATAATTCTTTATTTGATTCATTTCCGAAACGTTCTGTACGAACTCTGTCCATATCAATATATCTTTGTTTTAATCCACCTTTAGCTTTTTTAATTCTGAACAACTCCGTGATTTAGTAAATAAAATTCAACAATTAATCCAACAGTCTTTTAATTATTTTTAAAAATATTTATAATTGACTCATTCAATACCAATTTATGAATAATTCAGATTTCTCTCTTGATAAAAAAGGATTTTTAATACAAATATTAATAGCAATCATTATTTCTGTGCTTCTTCAAATAATTGTTGTTCCTCTGATTATTGATCCTCTCACCAGCAGATTTCCCACCATATTTGAAAGAAGGGCTACAATTTTAATAACTACTTTGAGTTTCTGGTTTTTTTCTTTTTCAGTTGCTTTCTTTTTCTATCCCGAAAATGAACTTATTAACTCATATTTATTGTGTTCATTTATTCCATTGTTAGTGATTATTATTCAAGAATTTATGGGGTTATTCTTCTTTGACATATTACATATGCTTCCAATTATCGTAGTAATTTATATAGTTTGGAAATTGCCAGATACAATCAATTTGAAATACACAACCATTGCTTCACCAATATTATTAATCTGGTTTTTGATAGTTCGATTACTTGGAATAAATTATCCAGATTTTGAATTATCTTTTCTTGGAATAAGTTACTTAATTATTTGGGGAATATCAAATATCATCATAGCATATATAATAACAAAAAAAAGGGACTAGTTAGAATATGAGTGGGGATGAAGAAATTGAAATTGGGGTTAAAGAATGGAATAAATACCATACATATTTAATAATTTTCTTTTCTATTATGAATTTTTTTGGTTTATTCAATATCGTTTTTGGAGGTTTTGTTTTAAATGAAGTTGCACAATCATTTGGAGTCAGCGTTGTAATAATCCCCATTATTTCTTCAATTGCAGGTATTGGGCTATTTTTTTCAATTATTACTAGAACCTTACCAGACCATTTTGGCCGTAAGAGAACATTATTTGTTTTGACGATTTTAGCGTATACAAACCTATTTATTACTGTATTAGCCCCCAATGTTATTATTTATACTATATTTGGAATTACAGGTAATATGTTAGCCTCAAATACTGCTACAGTGATTATCTCTGAAGAAATTCCCGCAGATTATCGAGGGACTGCGGTTGGTCTCGTCCAAGGGATTGGAATGACTGCCGCCCCTTTTTCAGCTTTTATATCAATCTATGCAGGAGGTTTTGATGTATGGAGATATATCTATCTAATAGTTAATATACCAGCAATCATTATTTTTACGATTCTTTGGTTTTGGTTAAGAGAACCAGAACGATATCTCCAAGAAAAGAAAATACGAGAAGAAACAGGTGAGGATAAACCCAGTATATTTGCGGTTTTTCAACACAAATATTTGAAAACCTTTCTTATGAGTTCAATATTATTATTTATGACACAGTTCATCTATTTAACAATCAAACGTTATTTCAAACCATTTCTTATTAATGAAAGAGGACATTTGGGATTTAATAATGCCACAGTTGGGTTCTGGATGATTTTTATATATATAGGGTCCATTTTAGGGTATTATTTATCAGGTTATTTAGCGGATCGTCTTGGTAGACGACTTTCAATTTATATCACTGCATCTTTATACTTTATTTTTAATATTACCTTCGTAATTTCAGGAACTATGTGGGGTATTCTCGTTAGTTTTTTTGGTCTCAATTTGAGTTTTTCGATTTTCATGATTGTAGCTACGATATATTCTTTTGAATTTTATTCAACAAAAGAGCGTTCTACAGGTTCTGGATGGGTTCAAGTTCTTGGAAATTCAGCATGGATTTTTGCTAACTTGGTGATTTCTATTTTTGTATATTCTTTGAATTTTACATGGGGTGAAACATTCCTAATTTTATGTTTTGCACCGATCTTACTAATAATTATTACCTACTTTATGCCAGAAACTAAGGCTCTCGAATTGGAGATAATTGTTGAAAAATATGTAGAAAAAAAATAAGAAATCAACGCTTTTTAAAAATCTTTAAATAATTTTCCCGAGTCAATCCATATATTATAACATATAAATTAAAGGATTTGTTACCAAATGAGCAATGAGGTAGAAGCTAAAGAATGGATCGGCTACCACACTTACTTGGTAATATTTCTATCTATTGTTAACTTTTTTACTCTATTTGGCGTGGTTTATGGAAGTTTGACCATGAATAACGTTGCTAAATCATTTGGTATTAGTGTGACTATAATTCCCTTGATTACTTCAATCATGGGTATAAGTATGATTTTTTCTATTTTATTTCAAAATCAAGCAGATCGGTTTGGAAGAAAAAAGATAATGTTTATTTTTTATATGCTAGTTCATATTAATGGATTTTTTCTAGTATTATCCCCCAATATAATTATTTACACTATCCTTGGCTTTATAGGATCAATGTTTGGTGTAAATCTCATAAATGTAGTAATTTCAGAGGAAATACCTGCGAGATTTAGGGGAACGATAATTGGTGTTGTCCAAGGTGTTGGTATGAGTGCTTCTGTTTTAGCTGCATTTTTAAGCTCATTTTTAAGCTTATCACAAAATATGTGGAGATACCTCTTTCTTATTGTAGATGTTCCCGGAACAATTATTTTTTCAGTATTATGGTTATGGATGAAAGAACCAAAAAGATTCCAAAAAGAAAAGGACATTAAACTAATCGAAAAGAAATCTAGCTCTGGAATTTTCGCTGTTTTTCAACCGAAATATATAAAAATATTTGGTTTAAGTTGTTCGTTAGTCTTCTCAGCTTCTTTTATTTATATAACTATCAAGCGTTATTTCAAACCGTTTCTTCTTGATGAGAGAGGTTATTTGGGGTTTAATGATGCCACGGTTGGGTTCTGGATGATTTTTATATACATAGGGTCCATTTTGGGATATTATTTATCAGGTTATTTGGCGGATCATCTTGGCAGACGCAAGACAATCTATATTTCTGCATTTATCTATTTCATTTTTAACATTACCTTTGTAGTTATTCAAATTGATTGGGTTATATTTTTAAGTTTGCTTGGCATTAACACAAGTTTTTCCATATTTTTCATTACAGTAAACATTTATGCAGTAGAATTTTTTTCAACAGAAGAAAGAGCTACGGGATTGGGTTGGATAATGATAATAGGAAACTCTCCATGGATTTTTGGGAATTTACTTATTAGTCTCTTGCTTGGTTTAGGACTTTCTTGGGGTGCAGTTTTTCTTATTTTCTCATTTTTTCCAATTCTACTAATTATATTGACAAAATTAATGCCAGAAACCAAAGAGTTAGTATTAGAAGATATTCATAAAAAATTTGTAGAAAAGAAATAATATTAGATAAATAATTGTTTTCTTATTCTAATTTTAATAAATTAATATTTTTTAAATAAAAAGGAGATTTTATACAATGGAGACTGAAAAACCAAGTTTTACCAAGCGAGAGAAAACTTATTGGAGTTTAGCAGCTATATCTTCTGCTGTACCATATCAAATGTTTAGTGCTTATATTTTTTATTTTTATGAGACTGTACTTAATCCCGGCTTGCCTCCAATTTATGTAGCTTTAGGATTAGTAATTTGGAGTATATGGAATGCTTTAAATGACCCATTACTCGGTTACGTTTCAGATCATACCAAAACTAAAGAGGGAAGGCGTATACCATATATCAAATATGGGACAATCCCATTTGTTATTATATTCTTTTTAGTTTGGATTCCACCAGGTGCTGATTTAATTGTTGTATTTATTTATTTTTTAACAATGATTTTATTATTTGATACTCTTTATACAATGGTTATATTAGGTTGGACTTCATTATTTCCAGAAATGTATAAAACACATCAGGAAAGAGTAGAAGTCACAGGAATGAGACAATTTTTTACCTTAATTGGAGCGATACTAGCATATGTAGTTCCATCATTTTTACCTAATGTAGATCCAGTTCCCTGGATAATGGTTGGTTTGTTCTTTACTATTATTACCGCAGTGTTTCTTTTTATTTCTTTAAAAGGGAGTAGGGAAGATTTGGCATATCAAGATGAGGGAGCATTAGGATTCAAAGAAACTTTTACTGTCTCATTAACTAATAAATCTTTTCTCACCTTTGTTTTTACTCATTTATGTATCCAATATGGTCAAACTCTACTTACTTCTGCCTATCCATATTATAGGGACTATGCTTTGAAAATTCAGCCTGAAAATCTTCTTGGGGGAATTATATTATTATTAGTATTTGTTTATGCAATTCTCACTATTCCTCTTTGGGGAAAACTAGGACAAAAATATGGTAACAGGAAATGTTGGATTTTTGGTTTGATAATTTCGATCTTTTCACTTCAAGCATTTTGGTTCACTGCACCTTTAATTTTACTCGTATTAATATTTCCATTGGGTTTAGGACTTATGTCACAATTATTTTTTATGGATAATATAATAGCAGACATAGTAGATGAAGATGAATTGAAAACAGGACTCCGTAGGGAGTCCACGTATTTTGGAATGAACGCATTTGTGATGAGATTGGCTGTCGCTTTTCAAGCACTAACACTCGGAATTACTTTACAATTAACTCAAGGATTTGAATTAGTTCTTAGTCTTCCTAGTAATACTATCAGGTTAGTTCTTACAGGTTCAACTGAGTTCTGGATAACATTTATTATGGCCATCCCAACAGCTATAGCTTTGGGGATTGGAGTTCTAATTATGAAATATTATCCTTTACATGGAGATTATCTAATCGATGTTAAAAAAAGAGTTAAAGAATTGCATGAAAAGAAGGGAACAGAATAACCCTTTTTTCAATTTTAATTACCCCATATTAAATTTTTTAATCAAATGGAAAGGAAATCAGATCATTTATAATTTTTAAGCACTATAAACGTATTTATTTCTATAATCCCATCAATAGGATCAATTTTTTCAACTATTAAATCATTTATAACCTCGATATTTTCAGCTTGAATCTCTATCATTAAATCGTACATACCTGCAAGATGAGAAATTTGTTTTAATTCGGAAATTTGCTTCAAACTATTTATAACTTTTTGAGTATAACCCATTTTTAATTTAATAACAGAATATGCTTCTATCAATTTCATCACTTTTTTACTTCAAATTCTATTAAGTTTTCCATATCCAATATACTATCTAATTGCTTTAATTTTTCGATAAAATTCTGTAAAAGATAATTACTTTGGAAAAATGTTCTTATTAAAACGTTATATTTACCTGATATAGTTTTCAACTCAATTATATTTGGATTATATTTCAATCTATTGATTAAATCATTCAGTCTATTTGACTTAACTTTAAGAAATATAATTGATTTTAAGCTATTTTTTTCATGATAATATCGTAACAGAATGGTTATTGATAATATGATAATTGCCATGCTCAATAATATTAGATCATATCTAACTCCTTCGTTACTAATAACAAAACCAACAAAAATCGATGTAAAAGGTTCAAAAACCGCAAGAATTGCAACCCATTGGTCCCATTTTAGACGGCGTGAAGGCCAATTATTTTGACTTGAAAAATAAACAATATAAGGAATGATTGTGCTCTCAATTCCTAGAACCCAAGTCCAGATATTAAAAATTATTGCAGGAAAATTTTGATATTCAAGAAGAAAATTTTTTATTTCAATTCCAATTGTAGTTGATTCTAGAGGCAAAATTTCAATGATCAAAGAAAAAATGATAAGTCCCAAGAAGCTTGACAGGAAAAAAAAGAAAATTTTTACAATTGATTTTGTAAGTTGAAAGTTTGTATTTTTATCACGAAATCCAAGAATTCTTTCTTTCTCATAAGCTGTAAATTCATCAAATCCGGATATTATGATAAATAATACCCAGAAAATTAAAGTCATGCCTAAAGCAATGAACCCATAGAAGCTGGCTTCACTATTAATTGTTAGAGGAGTACTTATTATCGTTAGAACACCAGCAATAACAAATAAGGACAAATATGAGAATTTAATAGAGTCCATATACTCCAATCTTCTGCTTAAATTCCATAAAGCCACTATAATTATTGACCCCACTGTATTTAATATGGCTGAAAAGATTATCCCTAGAATTTGATAAGCTTTAAAGTAAAAATAGATACTTACGACATAAAAGATGCCTAATGAAAAATAATATACCAAATAAGGAATTCGAGATTTTCTTTTAGATGTCAAAATTCCACTTAAAGGAAGATTACTCGTTATTTGTTTTTTAAAATCTTGAAATGAATATTGAAACCAACTCCATTTTCCTTTTCTATTATATAATGATGAAAGAATGAGTGATATAAATATGAAAAAGAACGCTCCAATAATTGAAAGTAATGTTCTCATAAATGCTACCATTAAGATGGAGTTTAAAGTTTCGTTAAGATATAAAAATGGCCATGGGATTAATCCCCACATTATCGTAGTTATTAAAATTGCAATAAAATTTACCTTTTTCTTAATCGAGATTAATGATAAAATCAATAATATTACGGTAATTATATTAAAAAACACTAATGAGCTAAAATCGTCTATCATTCTATAATTATCTTCTTTTTTAATTTATTAAGATTAGATTATCAATAAATAAAAACAAAATAAAGTTTTAAATTATTTTAAAAAAAGAGAAATTGACGATATTCATAAAAAATAGAGAAATTTTGTTAATTCCACCGCTAACTAGGACTCCCAGCCGATCTTATTTTTAAACCATTCAGGCATAGAAAAGCAGACATACATTATTATAGTAGATGCTAATAGAACAAATAAAGAAATTGCAAAAATTGGAATTAACATTACAAGATAGGTTGATCCAAAACAAGTTAATGCTATTCCCATCCATAAAGATAGGTTGGATTTTGGTCTATTTTCTTCACGGATCTTTGAAGCAAAATAAAAGAAAATTATTGGACCAACAAAAAAATTCGGTAGAACATATCCAGTATAAAAATAATTAACAATGGGATCATAAGCTAATATAAATCCTTTAACCTCTGCATATGGAGGTCCTAATATATTTGCATAAATTATTAATAGAATAGCTATTATTCCTAAAATTGTTACTATTATTATTAATTTATTCTTTTTATCTGGATATGTCATAATCAAAGCAAAATTATCAAGACTAATAATTGCAAAAATACTGAAAGACAATGCAATAATCGACATCAATCTACCAAAATCGGGTTGACCTAGAGTAGTATAACTTATATTTTCTATAATCATAAATATTACAGCTATTTCTGTAAATAAAAACGCAAATAACATTGATAAGGTAGTTTTTTCTTTAGTTTTTCTATATTTTTTAAATAAATTCACTATAATTAGAGTCGATACACCCAATATAATAAAAATTAGGTAAGGAACTATAAATCCGGATGGATCTCTATTGCTAAAGTACCCTGTTAATTGGTTTAAAGTAAATTCAATTGAATAAATTAATCCCATTTTCGTTCATAACCATTATTGATAGTTTTTATTAAATTTAATTTAGAGTAATTTATTTTTATTAATTTTTATATTTATATCCTTATTGATATTTACTTCTTTAAATAATGTAAAATTAAAATATTTTTATGTAGAGTTTTTTAAACCATTTTGAGAAATTTTTTCGATAAATTATCAATTGAGTTTTAAGTTTTTCAGGTTTTATATTGCTCAAGAGTGTAAAGTTTTTTAATGATACCGTTTTAATTGTTCATTCATAAAAAATAGAGAAATTATGTTAATTCTAACGCTAATTAGGACTCCCAGCCGATCTTATTTTTAAACCATTCAGGCATAGAAAAGCAGATATACATTATTATAGTAGATGCTAAAAAAATAGACAAAGGAATTGCTAGAATTGGAATAACTATTAACAAATAGCCCAATCCAAAACAAGTTAATCCTATTCCGATCCATAAAGATAGATTAGATTTTGGTCTATTTTCTTCACGAATCTTTGAAGCGAAATAGAAGAAGATTGTAGGACCAATGATAAAGTTTGGTAAAATTAATGAGAAAATAAAATAGCTAATTATAACATCATATATTAATAAAAATCCTTGAATATATGAATACGGATATCCTAACGTATTTGCAAAAATTACCAATAGAATGGCTATTATTCCTAAAATTGCCACTATTATTAATATTTTATTCTTTTTATTTGGATATGTCATAATTAAAGCAAAATTATCAAGATTAATAATTGCACAAGTAGTGAAAATCATATTAAGCACCGACATCATTTTACCTAAATCGGGTTGACCTAGAATAGTATAACTTATAGTTTCTATAACCATACATATTGCAGCTAATTCTGTAAATAAAAATGCAAGTGCCCATGATAAAGTAGAATTTTCTTTAGTTGTTTTATATTTTTTAAATAAACTCAATGTACTTATAGTCGCTACTACCAATATTGCGAGAACTAGATAATAAACTATCACTCCTGATGGATCTCTATTGTTAAAGTACCCGGTTAATTGGTTCAAAGTAAATTCGATTGAATAAATTAATTCCATTTTAATTCATATCTGTTTTTAATTGTTTTTATTAAAATTAATATTGCAGAAAAAATTAATTCAAATGGTCTATAATTTTATATATATTCTTATATAAAAATTCTTCAATATCGATGAATCCTTTAGTTATGAAGATTTATTTATTAAAAATCCTCAATTGGAGGTTTTAGTATTTCGTTTTTAGATGATCCATTAGTTTCAAGCTTTGTTTTTTATCCAAGGAAAATATCTATTCCAAAAAATTTAGGACCAAACGTACGCATTTTAAAATTTCAAATTACAGATGATATTTTAATCGGAGGTTTTTGTTACTTAAAAGATGCTAATCTACCAACTATGTTAATGTTTCATGGAAATGGGGAGATAGCTCTTGATTATTTAAATATATATGAGTTATTCCATGAATGTGGCGTCAATTTGGCAGTTGCTGATTTTCGAGGTTATGGTTTTAGTTCAGGTCAGCCCTTCTATACGAGTTTAATTAAAGATGCTATGCCGATTTATAATCATTTCAAAGATTGGGTAAAAAATGAGGGTTTAAAAAACTCATTATTTATAATGGGTAGGTCCCTCGGTAGTATTTGCGCATCAGAGATAGGTTCACAAAATCCACCTGATGTTCGAGGAATCTTCTTTGAGAGTGGATTTGCTAGTATTTATAACTTGATGACTCGTCTCTTTCGTGTTGATGGACCAAATATAACCCCAGAAGCTTTAAAAGATTGGTCAAATGATACCAGGATTGCAAAGATTAGGAAACCAGTTTTAATAATCCATGGAGGTAACGATTGGATTATTCCAAGCTCAGAAGCAGAATTAATTCATGAAACTCTTCCAGAAGATATCGATGCAAAGCTTTTTATCATTAGAGGGGCTGGACATAATAATATTTTAATGTATGGAGAAAAATATACTCATCCATTAAAACAATTCATTGAAAAATACGGATAATTTTTGGTTAATTTGAATGCCAAGTGAACAATATAATAAAATTATTGAATTGCTTAAATCAACTAAAGTTGATAGAACTGTCACAATTGAGGAAAGACGTAAAAATTTAGAGAAGATGGCTTCGCTTGTAAGGCTCCCACGGGATATTCGTTTTGAATCTTTAAAAGTTGGAAAAACTCCTGCTGAATGGATAATCACTCCAGTATCCGTTGAGGATCGAATCATTTTATACCTTCATGGAGGGGGATATGTGATAGGCTCGATTAAGACTCATAGAGAATTAGCAAGTCGTATAGCAAGGGCTTCTAAAGCACGAGGACTTTTAATTGAATATCGATTAGCACCTGAGCACAAATTTCCCGCTGCCTTGGAAGATTCTACTTTAGCTTATCGTTGGCTACTCAAAGAAGGATATAATCCCGATCGAATAGTAATTGCTGGGGATTCTGCGGGAGGTGGTTTAACAGTGGCAACCCTTGTTGCATTAAGGGATCAAGGAGAACCTTTACCTGCAGCAGCTATATGTTTGTCTCCATGGATTGATTTGGAGGGGCTTGGTAAATCTGTAAGGACAAAAGCCAATATTGATCCTTTATTTGACATAGATGGAATTATTCAAAATGCTAAACTATACCTCGGTGGTGAGGATCCCCATAACCCTCTTGCTGCCCCTTTATATGCTGATCTTACAGGCCTTCCACCGATGCTGATACAAGTTGGCACATGGGAAATTTTACTTGATGACTCTTTACGACTCGCTGAACAAGCAAAAAAGGCAGGTGTTGAGGTTATTCTTGAGAAGTGGGAAGATATGGTTCATGTTTTTCAAAGTTTTGGTTACTATCTTCCTGAAGCACAAGAAGCAGTTGAACATATTGGTGATTTTGTTATTCAATATACAAGCTAAAATTTATTATATCTAAATATTATTTTTGTGAATGGAGGGCATAATACCGAGATATTAATGACAATACAAAAAATCCCAACATCGCAATAAGCAATATGTTGTAAATTAGACTATCAGCAAAGATGAGTGTTATACCTATTATTATATAAAGAAATAGTCCAGAATATCTACCTATAGGATCGTAAACCGGCTTTTTTTGTTTCGATGTTAAAATAAATTGTAGAAACATAAACCCTATTATAATAAGTATCCAAAATGGATATATTTCCTTTAAAATAAATGCAAAGAATAATATAAAAATAATAACAAAGTCAGAAATAGCATCGAAATATGCCCCAAAGGTAGATGTAACTTCTAATTTTCTTGCAATGGTCCCATCAAGGATATCTGTGATCCAAGAGATAGTAAAGAGAATAAAGCACTCTATGATTAAATCATTGAATAAGAAAATTAATAATGGTGGAATTAATACGATTCTTAAACCAGTGATGATTTGAGGGATAAGAAACCTCTTATTATACCTTTTATTTTCCATTTTCTCTCATTCTAAAAACAATTTAGTCAATAATCTTTTAAAATTATTTCATATCAATCTATAACAACAGTCAGATGACAAATATAGTACAAAAAGAGTAATATTATGAATTATATTAACTATAAATTGAGATCTAAAAATGAAAAAAGAATCTATAATAACCACGATTTACGGATTACTCACCATTAGTTTAATAATAATATTGTATTTACTTCTTGCCAACTCAATACCTAATATTTTTATATTAAGCGAATGGACTGAATTTTTAATACTATTATGTCTAATATTTCCAATTATAACCACATTTTTAGCACTTATTTTTTATTTTACTTTAAAAATCGCAATTCCAATGGTATTTTCAGGTTTAGGTTTTCTATTTTTTCAAGGAATCTGGTTTCGATTTCCAACTATTAATGTTATGATGAGTTCAGCTTATTTTTTAGTAGGTATGTTGTTTATTGGACTGGGATTGTGGTTAGAATCTGACCTTTTACCAGTAAGATATCCTGAAGCATTTGAAGATACAGAGGAAAAACCTGAGCCTATGGATATTGAATTTTCTGAAGAGGATTATAAAGATGAAGTAAAATTTTGGATTAAATTACTTGATAGTTCTGATGAAAAATATCGAGAAGAAGCAATAATTTCATTAGGTGAAATAGGAGATAAAAGAGCAATTCCACATTTAGAAAAATTACTTGAGGATGAATCAAAATCTACTCGTGAACTCTCAAGAAAAGCAATAAAATCAATAAAATCAATAAAAGGGAAAGTTAATTAAGTATTATAATTAATAAAAGTTCAAAGGAGGAGAAAATATATTATTTTTAATAGAGTTCGTGTAGCAATAAGATTTACAGATGAGCAAAATAGAAAAAGAACTATTGGAGCGAATTGTAGAGTAAGCTTCAGCTCAAATTTTATAGAAATTATATCAAGAAAATTATTAAGACTCAAGCTTAGGAATGAATTGGAGAGATGGTTTGCATTTCAAGAAGTCCCTATATTTACAGAAGAAAATTTACATCTTTTATTTAAAGTATCTAGAGAATTATGGGTTCCTTGGCCTTATATTATGAAATTTAAATTTAATCTCAAAAATATTTCCTATGAAAAATTCGAAAAATCTATAGATCTCGTAAAACGAGGTTTAAAAAACGTTATCCTTCATTTTAATTCAAGTCATGGGATAATTATTTTAGAATTGAAAAATAAAAAAGCAGCTATAACCGATATTATTTTATCTTATGGGGAGAAGATTGGAGAGATTGAAGAAGAAGTCTTTGTTCCAGCTGACTTTGGGTTTGAGGAGGCTGACTTTAAAGATGAAACTGAATTTTGGATTAAATCCCTTGGAAGTTTGGATGAGGCTTATCTAGAAGAAGCAATTATTTCATTAGGGGAAATAGGGGATAAAAGGGCCATTCCATATTTAGAAAAATTCTTGGAAAATGAGTCAAAATCACTTCAAAAATTATCAAGGAAATCGATAGAATCAATAAAAAGGAAAGGAAATCAAAATTAAACAAATAAGATTTTTATTTTTCCTCTAATTCCTCTTTTGTACCTACAATAACATTTAAACTGTTTGGAATGATTTCAAATTCAAAATCTGTCCCTTTTCCGACCTGTTCACCATCCAAGTCTAAAAAAACAGGATCTTCACTTAAAATTTTAACGTTTATACAAAGATCATGTTCTTTAACTTGAGGCATCTTTAGATGTGAACCATCATAAATTTTCCCGATATTTGTTAATAGCATCCATCTAGATCCATCTTGAATTGTAATAATACTAAATTTTCCATTTGTTGAATCTGAGTTTGGAGAAATCATCATTCCTCCCCCAAAATATTTTCCAATACAGATACATGTCATATTAGCATTATACTCATACGCATTTTCTTCATCTTCATCTAAAATAAGGCGAGTTAGGCTTTTATGATGATGCATAATTCCACGTATAGACCCAATAAGGAATGAAAATTTTCCCCCAAGACGTTTTGTTGTCCGATTAACACGATCTACAACATCACCACCTAAACCAGTATCAGCAACATTAACAAATAAACGAGTTCCCGGATTTCCTTCCAAATCCTTAAATTTTGCAATACCAACATCTTGCTTCTGAATAATTCCATGTTCTAGAATATCTATTGATCCCTCTATTTCTTTAGGAATTTCTACTGTTTTAATAAAATCCGAACCAGTCCCGCTTGATATTACACCAAATTTGCACTCAGGGTTTAGAGGAGTAAAATTTTCAGGATCAAAAAATCCATTTGCAACTTCATTAAATGTCCCATCGCCACCAACTGCTACAATAAAATCTTCATTTTGTTTAATGGCTTCTCTTGCCAATTCCGTAGCATGATTAGGACCTTCTGTAAAAATATGGGTATATTCTATTTTTTTCCCATCTAGAAGAGGTTTAATCTCTTTTTCCCATCGTTTTTTTGTTTTACCATTTCCCGCCTTTGGATTAATTATAATATACAAAATTTCAACTCCAGAAATCAAGCAAATAAAATAATAACGAATAAGTTATTTATGCCTTTTTTAATATAACATATTCTAGAGTGATCAAATTGGAGAATGATAAACAATTCGTGTTATGGGATCAGATTTTACATTATTTTGAAATGGCGATGAAGATATTTGAAAGTATGGAAGGACGACTTCAAAATCAAGAATTTGTAGATATGTTTTTTAATTATTTCAAGAAGCTTCGTATCGCTAAAAAAGAAAATAAACCGATTGTGATGACAAATTTTTGTCTCCCACCGGAGATCATTTATGCTATGAATTGTTATCCAATGTGTCAAGAAATAGGGAGTGTTGCGCTTTCCATTGCAAATGCAGGATTGAAATATATTGATGTAGCCGAAGAAAAAGGCATTGATAAATTTCAATGTAATGCACAAAAAGTTTGGATAGGCGCCAGTATGTTAGGAGAAGCTCCATTTCCAGATTACATAATTTACGGAAGTCAGCCTTGTGATTCAACTAATTCCCAATATCAGGTTTTAAGAAGAATTTATGATAAATCTTCTGTTTATACAATAGATATTCCTTATTGGCATTACGACCCTCAAAATAAGTATTACGATGCCGATACCGTTCCGTATGTTGCAAAACAATTAAAAAATTTAATTCCTTGGTTGGAAGAAAGAACTAAAACTAAAATGGATCATGACAGATTTATGGAAACAATAAAAAATTCGAATAAGACTCGAGAAATTATTATGGAAGGGATGGAGTTGATGAAGGCAGTTCCTGCGCCATTACCCTCATTGGCAGCTTTTAACAATTACGGTGTTCTTCTAACTTCGGGTGGACTACCTGAGCCTATAAAATATGCTGAATGGGTGCGAGATACAGCTAAAGAAAGGATTAAGAATAAGCAAGGTGCTTTAGCAGAACGGGGAATTGAAGAAAAAATTAGGATTATGTGGATTTATTTACCAATTTTTTTCGATTCATTTTTATTTGATTGGTTAGAAAGAAAATTCGGTGCAGTAACTGTAATGGATATGATGGGTTATACTATGAGTCAAATAATAAATACAAAAAATGATGATACAATTTTTGAAGGATTGGCTGCTCAAATTTTAGATACACCTATGGGAAGACAGTCGAGAGGACCGGCAGAGTTCTATATCGATGATCTGCTCAGGATCGGCAAAGAATATAAGGTTGATTGTGCTATTTATGGAGGCCACCTCGGGTGTAAACACTCACACGCGATAGCAGTCATGATCAAGGAAATTATTGAAGCCGAATTAGGTATACCATGCCTTAATTTTGAAGTAGACTGTATTGATTCAAGACCAATCACTGGAAGGGAAGTGAAGAGGAAACTTAAATTATTTCTGAAAAATTTAGAATAACATCTCTTAACTAAAAAAAGATAAAAATAGGATTTACTCATTAAATCAATCTAATATTTGATATTTATAATTAGTTGAAAATCTTTTAAAAAATAGTAAAAAGTATAGGAGTTATATTATTTTTTCATTTCTAAATTTATCTATCTCTTCTTCTGAATAACCTAATGATCTGAGAATTTCATTATTATGCTCTCCATATTCAGGAGCATCGGATCTGATTTGGCATGGAGTTTTGGACAATTTGAATGGAAATCCAACCATTTTACATGGACCTAACTTGGGGGAATTGAATTCAATGAACATTTTTCGATTTTTCACATGTTCGTCCTTGATTACCTCTTTAAATTCATTAACTTTTGAAATACAGACGTCATAGCCTTTCATTTGTTCGAACCATTCGTCTCTTGTTTTTTCTTTAAATTTTTCTTTTAAAAAATTAAGTATTTCGTCTCTTCTAGAACCAGAGGGAGAATAATCTTCACTATATTCGGGGCAATTTAAAATTTGACATAATTTCTTCCAGAATTTTTCTTCCAACGCACCTAATGCTATATATTTTTCATCTTTTGTTTGATATATGTTATAATTTGGTAAATATCCAGTTAATCTTTCTCCTCCAGTTCGAGGTTCTCTATTATTTACAATAAATTCAGCAAACTTTCTTACTAACCAATAAATAGCACCATCTTGCATAGCAACATCAATATATTGTCCCAAATCAAATTTATCTCGGGCAATTAACGCACTTAAAATTGCAATCACACAATTCATACCCCCTGTTCCCAAGTCTGCAATTTGAATTCCTGGTGGATGGGGGTTTCTTCCATACTCACCAGTCAACATACCCAGTCCTGCAACGCTGATGTAATTCAAGTCATGACCAACCATGTTAGCATAACTTCCATTTTGACCATAACCAGTAAGTGAGCAATAGATAATTCTCGGATTAATCTTTTTTATCGTCTGATAATCAATCCCAAGTTTTTTTACCACTCCAGGACGAAACCCCTCTAAGATCACGTCATAATTTTTTGCTAGCTGATAAAAAATCTCACGACCTTGTTGTGTCTTAAGGTTTAGAGTCATAGATTTTTTATTTCTATTTAAACAATAAAAAGTATAATTGATTTTTTTCCCGTCATTTGTTGTAATGTATGGTTCCCGCCATCTTGCATAGTCTCCTTGTATATTATCTTCGATTTTAAGCACATCGGCACCCAAATCTCCAAGAAGCAAGGTAGCAAATGGACCAGGCAGTAATCTTGATAGGTCTAAAATCTTTATTCCTTCTAATGGTAGAGGCATTTTTATCAAAACTATTAAATTTTTAATTCTTATTTTGCCTAAGCTTCATATTTATAAGTGAAATTTATATTAGATGTTGAAAAAATTAATCTAGAGTAAAGTGTTATATATCATTTCTAAAAATATATGTTCTTAAAATAAGACTAAATTTTCTAAAAAATGTGTTACCAAATGGGTAAAAAGAAATTTTTCAAATGCCCGAAGTGCTCTTCTTTACTTCAAATAGAAATAGAGTTACCAGAACACGTTGAATCATGGCCATATGTTATGCATTATAAGCATCCAGGTCCTAATAATACAGAATGCGATCTTGTCCTTGAAGTTGATTCAAATTATACTATTCGTGAACTGGGGAAAGAGGGACTAGACGAAACAAAAGAAGTTGTGAGTGAAAAAGTCACAGAAGAGAAAAAAGCTGAAGAATTAGGTTTTAAAGTCGTAAAAGAGTGAAAATGAAAAAATTTGCTCATTGAGATTTATAAGAAGACAGCTCTTTTTTTGTATAAATATCATTTTGAATATTCAATAGATACATCACAACTTCTATCTCCAGCTGCTAACCTTTGGGACACATATGATTTTAATTTTTTATTTACAGCATGAACCAAACCATCTTCCCAACTTACAAACGCTTGGCAAATTTTTGGATCTTTCATTCCTCGATGAGGGCATCTATAAGGATTCCCACAAAAGCTTATAATTGACTCCCTTGGATTTACTATAACCTCTGGCTCATTAAATGGGTAAATTACACGTTCCCACCCCGCCAACCCGTATAAAACATAGATATACATTATCATTTGAGTTGCTTTTGTAATATCATCTAATTTACTTTCTTTAAAGAATTTGAGTTGTCCGAATTTTTTCCCATAATAATAACCTATTGGAAAACCAGCTTCTTTGGTAACTTTAATAAACTGATTTCGATATTTTGAACGGCTTATCCAATTTATAACATATCCTGATAAACTTCCAGCCCAAAGTAAATAAGCCCGTATTGGATTATCACGAAATGTCTGCAAAAATAGAGAGCGCTGTTTAATGAATCGTTTAAACATGTGTAATACTGCTTTGGCCCCATAAGCAATTAGTCTAGGAATAAATGTTCTACCAATCTTTTTAGTTGTATAATAAGTTCCAGACCTCAATAATAAAAACCAAAATTTCGCCCTATCCTCCCAAGTTACTTCATTTTTTAACTTTAGGACTTCTTCTGCTAACCATTCTGGTGGATTTTTCTCAATATTCCATTGACGAAATTTATTAGGAGGGGTTATGCGTTTAAAAAGCCTTACAGGCAATCTTAAAATTTTCGCAAACGCAATTATAAATCCGTTACTTGAAATAAATCTTAAATATGTATATCCAGTTGATAATGCGTATAGTAATATTACTAAAAACATCAGAATTAAGAACATAGCTCCGGCTACAAGAATTATACTCGCCATATTCGCCATCTTTTAACTTTTCTTAAATTAAAGTTACCTACTTTTAAATGGCATTTATATTGAATCAAAATAGCAAGTAAGGTATAAAAAGATAATTTCTATTATTTTCTAAAATTAAATAATAAATTAATTAGAGGGTGAATCCATGCCAAATACTCTTGATAATTTGAAAAGTGCATTTGCTGGTGAGAGCCAAGCGAATAGAAAGTATCTTGCTTTTTCAAAGAAGGCAGAAAAGGAAGGATTTTCTAATATTGCGAAAATGTTCAAAGCAATTGCAGAAGCTGAGACTGTTCATGCCCATAATCATCTAAGAACAATGGGCGGGATCAAATCCACTTTAGAGAACTTGGAGGAAGCAAAAGGCGGCGAGTTTTACGAAATAACTAAAATGTATCCAGCTATGGTAGAAACGGCCAAAAAAGAGGGTAATAAACAAGCTGAACGAACAATGAATTTCGCTTTACAAACTGAAAAAATTCATGAGAAAATGTATGAAAAAGCAATTGACAAAATCAAAGACGGAAAGGATATTGACGAAAAAGTGTTCCATGTTTGTCCCGTTTGCGGTTGTACATTCGAAGGAGAAGATCTGCCAGACAAATGTCCAATTTGTAATGCAAAAAAAGAATTATTTATGAAAATTTAGCATAAAAACTAATTTTTTTCAAATTTTCCTTTTTTATTTTGTTAATTTGATTTTAATTTAATTTATTTTTTATAGTTTTTTTCATAATGTTTTATAAATTCATAAAATCGATTATTTTCATTTGTTAAACTAATGGTGAAATTAATGGTGAGTACTGAAGAGAATCTGAAAACTGCATTTGCAGGTGAAAGTCAAGCAAATAGAAAATATACTGCATTTTCGAGGAAAGCAGAAAAAGATGGATTTCCTAATATTGCAAGAATGTTTAAAGCAATTGCAGAAGCTGAAACAATACATGCTATTAATCATTACAAAGCATTAAGTATGGTAAAATCCACTGCTGAGAACCTTCAAGTGGCAATTGATGGTGAACATTATGAAGTTACAGAAATGTATCCTCCAATGGTCGAAACGGCAAAAAAAGAGGGACATAAACAAGGAGAACGTTCAACCCATTTTGCGTTAGAAACGGAAAAAGTCCATGAAAAAATGTACAATGTTGCATTAGAAAAAGTAAAAGCTGGGGAGGACGTTAAAAAAGTAAATTATTTTATCTGTCCTGTTTGTGGCTATACATTTGAAGAGGACGATCTACCAGATAATTGTCCAGTGTGTAAAGCAAGAAAAGAATCGTTTATGAAATTTTAAAGGAGTTAGAAAAAATGCCTTTTTGGAAATGTGAAAAATGTGGTTATATCCACGAGGACCAACTACCGCCAAGTGAGGGTATCTGTCCAAGTTGTAAAGATACCTGCACATTCAAAAATGTAACATGTTATTTACCAGAATGTGGTCATGAAGCGGGAAGCAAAGAACACATAGACCCTAGACTATAATTCTTTTTTTTATTCTTTTTAAAATGAAATTTAATTAATATACTTATTCATCTGCCAGAATTTTAATTATTCGAGGATGGATATATTCGCAAATGCTTAAAGAAGAACCTCCATGAGTATTAATCAAATAACGACCTTCACAAACTTCATTCGCTGCAGATTTAACCATTTTTACTAATTCTAAGAAAAAATCTCTACTTAAGCCACGATCTCCATAATCGCCACGTGCAGTATCATGTCCTAATAAATGTAAAATTATACTTGGACAAAATTTTTTAATTCTATTGATGAATTCTTTATCAACTTTTTTTAAATATTCTTTATCAGTTGTTGAATAACCTGAATCAACGCAAATTTTTGTATTTTCATCTTCTATTCTATTTGAGCTACAAAAACAGACATGGAGGACATTATGATTTCCCATAGTAACATTTCGAGTTCCATTTCCATGATGTGAGTCTGTATCTAGTATTGCAATTTTGATATCTCTGAATTTTTCTTCAAGATTGGCAATTACTGCTCCAGATACTGATGCGTAAGTACCTCCCCAAGCAGAATCTTTTTCTGCATGGTGCCCCGCAGCCACACCAAAACATAGAGCATTTTTGAATTCCCCTTTTACAATTCTTTCAGCTGCTTCAACACATCCACCAATAGTATAACGGGCACCTTCATAATCCCACCTAGTTTTAAGACGTTTAAAATATCGTTCTGTATGAACTTTAAGGAGTAGATTTTCAGAAACCAATTTTGGTTCAATCAATTTAACGTTTTCAATCTTTAATTCATTTTCCATTACAGTAGGATAATTTTGAAATTTGTTATTTATTATATCCCAGATTTTTTTATTAAAAAGATCATGAAAATAAACAGCTGTAATTCCTTGCAATTTACTTTTCATTCCTATCATTTCAATAAGTATTTCATCTTTCAAAATAGGAGAAATAACCACCTAAAAATCCTAAAATTATAGTAATTATGATATTAGTGTCAATTATATCAAGAATTATAATTGGTTCTGTTGGGAAAGGAAGTTTAAATATTAAATTTTCTGTAAATAAGTCAATAAGAACTAAAATTAAAGCAATAATAAAGAGAATTGTACCTATAAGACCAATTTTATTCTTTCTTTGAAAGGAAATTACACCACCGATAAAAAATAGAGTGTTAACGATAAAAATTAGTATAATATTTATAATATCTAAAAGATTATGCCACCTAAGAAATGATATAAGATCACTTAGTAGATCTAAAATGTTTGTAATGCCATAAATTAGCCATCCATTTAAGGAACTTCCCATTGATCCTTTTAGATTTATTGCAGGAATAGAAAAACCTAGGAAAGGGGAAATACCTAAAATTAAAAGAAAAATTGCGTTTGACAATAATAAAAAGCCGGCAATTTTAAATTTAGGATCTCCCGACTTTTCTTTTTTTAATTTATCCAAGGTATAATCCTTCATATTTTATCAGTTAAAAGATCTATTACAAAATTTTTTCTTGATGAACTTGGTGTAAGAAGAGACCCGTGAGATTCGTAATCCCAAACATAATTTTGAGCACCATTCAACTTTGCACTACGCGGAGCAACTAAACCATCAGTTCCTACATCCATCCAAAGAAATAATTGTTGAAGCAAATTTAAAATCAATATATTTTTTCCTCGTTCCCAATCATCATATTCAAAAACCGTAAATTCAGCCTGCATATGCTGAAAATAAGCTAAATAATCAAATAAAAACCTGCCAGCAATTGTAGTCCAGGTAATATTTGCATCATACGGAGTTTCATCTCCAGCAACTTTCAAAGTCTCAAAATATGGACTATTTTTTCTGATTTGGATTAGCTGGTGGTTTAAATCCAAAATATGATGATAAACATAACTCATTAACAAACTTATAGTGGGATCTTCCATAATTAGAAGAATTCTTAAATAGATTAGATAATCTAACAAACCTTGATATGGATGAGAACCTTTACGAAAAGCTATAGCGAGTGATCCCTTGTTTGGGGTTCCCATTGTGATTACATCATCTATATTGATACCACTAGCATTTAAATTTGGATAATAATTACAAATCAAATCACGAACAACTATGCCACCCATGGAATGACAAAGAAAATCAACATCGGTAAAATTTGAAGAATTTAAATATTGAAAAAGATAGTAGCTTATATTGGAAATATCTGTCTCTAAATCTATTGGATTATGATTTCCTATGTAGTTTTTAGGTTCAGAACCGCTTCCATCCCAATAATAATTTATTGCAACGACTTTATTGTAGTAATTTGCGTAAATATTTGAATCATTCCAACGATCAAATACACTGGAACTAGCAGCATGCCCATGAATTAGAATTAAAGATTTGTTAGTTCCTCCATTTTTAGGAGCAGTTGGTCTATGAATGGGAGTTCTTATTGAAGCAGTAACGTAACAGATATTCTGTTCTAATACTGAATTATTTCTATTTATCGGAATTATTGTTAAGAATAAGCAAGTTATACTAATAAATGATATAAATATCAGTGATTTTTTTGATGATTTCAAGTCTAAACTACCATTGGTCTCTTTTCTCGTATAGTAATAAAAATTTTTATTACTTAATGTGTTACTTTTTTTTAAAATAATAATAGAGGTTTTTGAATTTGAAACCAAGTGTATTTTATACTGATGAAGAGCAAAAATTTAGACAAGAAGTTCATGATTTTGTACAAGATAAAATGCCTCCTTTTGTCGATGATATTATCGAAGGAGGAAGAACTCATGATTTTGAACCATTAAGGAAAGCCATTAAGCTTTTGGGAAGTAAGGGGCTAATTGGGTCAATTCATCCAAAGAAGTATGGTGGTACTGAACGTGGAATGATAGGAGAGGCAATTGTGGCTGAAGAAGTAGCCAAAATAAATGGAGCATTAGAACTTACTAGATTAGTTACAGCAACATTATTCGGAATGCCTTTATCTTTCTATGGTTCTGAAGAACAAAAAGCAAAATATTTACCAAAAATATGTAGCGGTGAATATCTTGGCTGTATTGCAATGACTGAAGATCAAGCAGGTTCGGATTTAGCAGGAATGCAAACCATGGTTAAGAAGGAAGGAGACGACTATGTAGTAAATGGACATAAGAAATATATTACTAATGGAGGAGTTGCAGAATTAGTTGCATTATTTGCAGTTTTAGAAGATATTGAGGATAAAGATCCAAGAAAAAAACTTATTGGACTTCTAATTGATACAAAAAATACAAAAGGATTTAATGTAGTCTCACAATTTGATTTAGCAGGCATGGAAGGGGCATCAAACGTCCGCATAGAATTCGATGAAATGGTTGTTCCAGGAAATATGGTATTAGGTAAAGAAGGACAAGGTTGGGAAATATTAATGTCAGAATTGAACGAAGAGAGATGTGGTATGGCTGCCGATTGCGTTGGATTTGCCCAAGAGGCTTTTAATTTGGCATTGAAACATTCTAATGAACGGGTTCAGTTTGGTATGCCAATATCTCGACAGCAAGCAGTTAGTTTCAGAATAGCAGATGCTTATACAAAAATTCAAGCCGCAAGATTGTTGACTCTTGAAGCTGCAAGATATATCGACATGCATGATCGTGCTGCAACAATGTCAGCTTCGATGGCATTTGCATACGGATCAGAAATGCTCCTTGATGTTTCAGAGGGTATGTTATTAACTTTAGCTGGTGAAGGAGTTGCAAATCGAGCAAAACAAGCCGCGGTATTTCATAGAATGGGTCCCATCATGTGGGTCGTTGGAGGGACAACAGATGTACAGAAACATATCATACAAAGAGAACTTTATAAGTCTTTAAAGAAAAAATAAAGTAATTTTTTTATTTTTCTTTTTTTATTTTCTCCATTTATTTATTAAATCCCATCTTTTAAATTAATTCTAGCAATATATTAATATTATTACTTATTTAATATTAAATGTTTCAATTGAAAATAGTTTATTATACAAATTTTGTTTAAATTAAACAAGAAATATGATAAGGGTTTTTATTTTGACGGAAAATAATGATAAATATTATAAGAAGATAGCTGATGCACTTTTGTTACCTAAAGGAATGAGAAAAGATCTTTTTAAAATATTAAAATTTTGGTTTACTCCAGAAGAAGCTAAAATTGTATCGGTTTTTGGAACATCAATGATGGATTCATATCCTGTTGAAAAAATAGCTAAAAAAACGAAAGAACCCGAAGAAAAAGTTGCAAAAACTTTAGATAAACTTGCTAAAAAGGGTCTGATATTCACTTGGCATAACAAAAAATTGAATAAAAAGATGTATACAATTCCAATGTTATTCCCTGGATTATTTGAATGGTATTTTGCAAGCAAGTTTAATAGTATGGATGAATTAAGAGAGGCGGCAAAAGCGTTTCTCCCGTTAGAGAGTAATTTTATGAGTATGGCATCAAATTATCCAATTTCCCGAGTTGCTCCTAGTATTAAACCATTGGAGAAAATAATTGAGGTTAATAAGGGTGTCGAAGTCGGAAAAGGTCAGGTATTAATATTTGAAGATGTCAAGCAGATTCTCCAGAACTCATGGAAAATAGCCGTCATGCCTTGTCCTTGCAGAATATTCCATGGAATTTTAGGAGATGCTTGTGATAAACCAATTGAGGTTTGTTTTAATTTAAATTCATCAGCTGACTATGTAATCAAAGAGGGGATAGGACGAGAATTAACAGTTGAGGAAGGAATTGATGTATTAAGAATGGCTGAAGAAGCAGGATTAGTACATGTTATAAATAATCAATCAGATAAATTTACATTTATCTGTAATTGCTGTGATGATTGTTGCGGTTTTCTTGGAACAGCTAACAAATATAACTTGATAAATAAGTCCATTGCAAAATCGAACTACTTCCCTAAAATTGATCATATGAAATGCAAGCGGTGTAAAAAATGTTTAAGTTTATGTCCTGTTAATGCAATTTTTCTCAATTATGGTGAAAAAGAAGATCTATCCGATTCTTTTATTACCATCCGGGAAGATTTGTGTATAGGATGCGGGATTTGTGCTACTAACTGTTCATGGGATGCTATTACACTAGAAAAAATTGGTAATGTTACGGATGCAGACCTAGAAAGTAAAATTTGGCAAGCAGGTATGCGAAGCCGTCAAGAAAAATTATTTTAAAATTTTTTCAACTTTTTATAGAATTTTTTAATTTTTTTGTTTATTTCTAGAAAAAAAATTTTCTATTAATATTCAATATTTTTTTTCAGTCTGAAGTCAAGTTTTTCTTTTTGAGATCAAAATTCTTTGAAATTATTCTTTTCAATCTGAGATTTCAATTTGTTTTTGGGCATTTTTTTTAATTAAAATTTTTTGAATTGAATTTTTTGAACTTTTTTTTTCAAATACTTTTCTTTCTAAATTTATTCAAATTCAAAATATTAGTGTCAGACGAAATGTCAGACAACTGTCAGACATATTTAAATAATAATTCTGTTTCTAAAATATTGAATAAAAATATTTTATGGTGAATAATATCTGCATAATATTTTGAGTTTGAGAGGATTTTAGGAATGATTAAAGAAAATAGAGTTACTTTTCGCCTTAAAGATTTTACAATAGAACAATTAGATGAATTAGTCAAAGAGAAGGGATATGAAAATAGGTCTGCTCTAATAAATCAAGCAATTAAAAAGCTAGTTGAAGGAAAAGAGGATAAAAAATTAAAGAAACATTTGAAATTTTTTTATGATATTTTTGTTAAAAATGCCTCAAAATTTGTTATGGATATAAATGAAATAGAAAAAGTAGAACTTATTGAGGGTGTTTTAGATTAGTAAATTATCAGAAATAATGAGACAAAGATTGTTGGAAGATAAACAAAAAGAAAAGAAAAAAGAAAAATCCAGAAAAAGAAAGCCTAAAGAGGGAATAATAAAACCGAAAAGAATTAGAAAATCAAAAAAAGGTTTAAAAGTGAGACGGGGTGGACCCACTTTTCGACAACTTATGTTTATTGCCGAGATGTGGAAGATTCCTAATTCTACAAATGTAACTTCAAAAACAAAGTTGAAAAATATGATAATTAATTTTTTAGAAGAATAAAAAGCTTGAATATTTGGTTTTTTTAAGCTATTGAACTAGCCCTCCCTAATGGGAGGGGATTCGTAATTCATCGAGGACGGCTGATATAGCATCAGTCTAACGTCCTCTCCAAACGCATCGACCGCAGTTCCTGCGGCAGCATTATTATTAATGATTTTGATATGATTATTTTTAAGACATTTTAACCCTTCTTTTTTAATATTGATAGAGGCATTAATATCTCTATCATGGTGGGCAGAACACTTAGGACATGTCCAAACTCTATCGGTCAGTTTTACATCTTTGTTTTTAAAACCGCATTTGGAACAAAGTTTGGAACTTGGAAAATAACGATCTATTAAGACAAGATACCCTCCTCTGTCTTCCATCTTATATTTTAGAATATTTATGAATTGATTCCAAGAAAAATCAAGTGTAACCGATTTAGATACACCCGAATTGAACTGTTGCATTCCTTTAATGTTCAAGTTTTCTAATATTATTCCCTCAAAATGCTGACTCATACAAAACGTTAGCTTATGTACCCAATCCAGTTTACGGTTTCCTATCTTCTCATATAGGCGGGCTAGTTTCACCCTTACTTTGTTACGATTACTACTTCCCTTTTTCTTTCTACTCAACGCTCGGTGTAGTTTTTTCAACTTACCCTCTTCAGTTCTATACCATCGGGGACTTGAGAGTTCTATCTCTTTGGCTATCAGAAACTTAGAAACACTCATGTCAAAGCCGATAATAGTCTCCTCTCTTATTACCTGTTTTGGGAGAAGGGTATGTTCGGTCTCTATCAAAATGGAGGCGAAATAGGTTCCAGACCTATTTTTGGAGACCGTTATGTGATGTATTTCCTCATGAAACATACGGTTATCACGATACCGTATCCACGTCTTTATCTTGGGCAGTTTTAATCTCTTCTTTCTAAAATCTAGCTTACAGTTGTTATTAATATTAAACGTGGTGTAGGACTGCTTAGACCTCTTAGACTTAAATCTCGGAGACCCCTTCTTTATCCCCTTCTTAATATTCCTGAAGAACCCATCATAAGCGGATTTTAGATGTCTCCACTCACATTGTAATGCCTTTGCATCAACCTCCTTTAAAAACGGAAACTGTCCTTTATACTCCCTCTCCGTTTGATATGTATGGGCATAAAGAGTCTCCTTGTCATCCTTTAACTCTTTATATACTTTAATCCTCTCCTCTAACATCTTATTATAGATGAACCGACAGCAGCCAAAGGTTTGATCTAACAATGCTCTCTCTTCTCTATTGGGATACAACCTAACCTTGACTGCCCTATATAGCTTCATCAGCTACTCTATCTTGGTTACCCTATTTAAACCTCTAGAGACTTCTTGATAATTGAAAAAAATTACTATGTTGTTGTTGTATTCATCCCCGCCTGAAATCAGGGGCATTCTGCAATTTTTAGGTAAAAAGTAATAAGATATTATTTTCGATTTTTCAAAATTAATTTGCAATCCTAGTTAGGAATACTTAATAATTTTTTTTTGAAGGAAATTCTGTTAATAAAGCAATAATAAGGAATTTCAATGACTGAATCTGAAAGAAATGCTGGACAAGTGGTTAAAGGTGGAAGCCTTGTTTTAATATCCAGTTTACTTGCAGGCACAATTGGCTGGATATGGGGTGTTTTAGCCTCTCGTTCTGATATCGGATTTGGAGCTGCAGGTTATGGAATTGTATCTATGGCAAATTCAGTAATCATTTCCATGCTAGCTATATCAGGGGGTTTACATCAATCGTTCTCTAAAAAAATTTCAGAATCCCTTGTGACTTCAAATGATATAGCTTTGAAATATTCTAGAGCGGGATTTAAAATTTCACAATTATTCGGCTTTGCGTTTTTTATTCCGCTTTTAATTTTATCAATATATTTTTTTATTAATCAGGATTCCTTGATGGGTTCTATTATACTTACTATCTCAATTGCGATGTATTTAGCTTTTTTTCGGGATAATTTTATAGGAACGCTTGGAGGAATTCAACGTTTTGACTTAATTGCAATTGTGAACTTTATGTCAATGGTTGGAGGTATTTCTATAGGTTTTTTAATTCTATTTCTGGTTCCTCCTCCTGAAAATGCAATTCTAGCGCTTATAACATTAATAACAGGTCCTATTCTACAACTATTTGTTGAATTTTTTTTCTTAAAAAAATCTTTACCATTTTCATTAAAATCATCAATATTTGGTGGAACTGATAGAAGTATTGTGATTGAAACATTAAAATATGGATTATATTGTGCTTTACCAATGGTTATTTTAAATGGAAGTATCTATACTCTTCAAACACTATTTTATTCTTTATTTTTTAGACCAGGTCCGGCAATTCCAATCCCTGCATTACAACAATTAAGTTCTTTTCTATTTCCAGAATCTAATATAATAGGAATTTCTGCAATTTTTATTGGATATGCAGGTGTAATGAATGCAGTAGCAGTAATGGCTTGGCCTCTTGTTCCAGCACTTTCAGAAGCAAAGGCAATTTCAGAGTCAGCTACAGCCACCGAAGAAGAAAAATCGAAAAATACGTTACTTATCGATGATTATGTAAAATCTTCCTTCAAAACAGGATTTAATCTTACCTCATTTTTTATGATAATATATATTGGTCTTTCATATTCACTTTTATATCTTCTTCATGGTCCAGAATACACAATTGGTTACTTTCCTTTTATAATCCAAAGTGTCGGAGTAGCATTTACGGGTATTGTTTTTTTAATCTCAGCCGTATTAATGGGATTAGGTGAGGGTCGAAAAGCTGCAATAAGTATTGGTACATTATTAGGCACTAATATAGTATTAATACCACTTTTTATTATTTTATTTAAAACGAATAATCCTAATAATTCCTTATATGCAGGGCCTATTTCATTGCTACTGGCTTCGGGAGTAATTCTTATTTTTACTTTTCATTATCTTACGAAGCTCACAAGAAATCCTAGAAGTTATTTTTTATCAGTCCTTGGAAAGGGTTCATTAAGTGTAGTTGTAGCAATTCTTATTTCATTTTTTATTGATAAGTATCTATATCCTTATCATCAAAATATTCTTTCATTTTTACTTGGAGGAGTAATTGTCGGAGTAATTTATTTATTTACTATGCTTTTTTTAGCAGCATATGATGAGGAGGATTTAAAATTAATGGAAGGTTTTGGACCTCTAAGCGGTTTTACAAAAATGGCACGGAATATAATTCGAAAAAGTCCATTTTATAAAGAAAATGAAGATCAAAAAACCGATTCTAAATAAGAAAAAATTAATTTTTACTACTCCGATCGAGGTATTTTCCAACTTTAACTACTTTTTTCTTTTTCTTAATTCTAGTAGGTGGCTTCAAATATTTTGTATTTAAACCATGACCTATTGAAATAATATGGTCTCGAGTCACCTTATCTTCAATCTCAGTTTCGTGTGTGATATTGAATAGAACACCAGATAGGACTTCTTCGAATGAAAGATCAAGATCTTCGTAATGAATTCTAGGACCTTTAGGATAAATAAATTCATTTTGTAACCATTTTTTGTTTTCTTTATCATATTTAGGTATTTTACAATTAACAGTTTGCCAAGGTAAAGCAATTCCTTGATGATATTTATAGGAAATTAATTTTAGAAATTGTTCAAATCCTTCAGGTTCGTGTTTTTTCATAAATTCTAAACTTTCTTTTTCGAAATAATTAAGAAATAATTTATTATTAGTTAACATCTGGGTAATTTTTATAGCCCATTCACCTCTGGTAAGGCCGAATAGCATATTCAGAATAGGAGGCCAAGGTTCATAACCAAAAAGACTATCTTTCATACCATAAATTCTTTGTGCATTTACTCCATCCCATAAACTTGCTGATGAATTCCAATTGGAAATTGCCGCAACCAAACCAACTCCAGTAATGTATACTAAAGAAATATGATAAGTGGAATTAGACCATTCGGGTCTTAACTCATTTCTTACATCAGTTAATATATCACGAATCTTAACGCTGGCTTCCGCCATATTTTTTGTCCGGTTAGGTATTTCGCGAAGTTTATAACCAAGTTTCATGTGTCTACGGTCAAAGATTTCATCGTCTGATAATTTAAACCAAAAATCCTCAACCACACCATCTTCTTCATGGGCATTGAAAATCAGTTCAATCTCACCAGTAATATCATTGACAGCACAGAAGGAAATATCAGCAGATGGTCCATAAATCATTTTTGCAGACATGCCTGAATAAGTAGCAAGCATTGGGATAACTGGAGGAATTCCCCAATATACAATTGTATGCTTTTTTCTATTTCTTGGAATTCTTCCATCTTTTATAGCTTTTTCAACTTCTCTAGTCTCATTCCATCTTGTTTCTATCATTTTTTTTGCATATTCTGCAAAAACTAAAGTAGATTCAGCTCTTCCCTCATACATTTTAAAATCTTTGACTAATCTAAGTGCAATTAATGCGTTTTCAGACATGGGCAAATATTCTTTTAATTTATATTCACTTGGTAAGTCTCTCATAACTTCAGAAATAGATCTTAATTTTAATTCTTTAGCATCATAAGGTTCAATTGGCATAAAATTCCCTCAATTATTAACTATTAAACTTTAATCAAATTAGGTTAATTACTTATTAAAAAAATTATGATTTCTATCTAAACTCATATAATTGAAAGAAATAAAATTTGATATTTTTATAAAAGAAAAACATTTCATTAAAATCTCTTCGTGAATAAGGATGAAATACACCTTTGGGACAAGTAAAATAGCTGCAGAGAGGTTGGAGAATATTTCAAACTTTTTTAATCCTCTTGCTATTAGAATTATAAAAAAATTTATTGATAAACCCATTAATTCTGCTTTGGATTTAGGTTGCGGACCAGGTTTCACAACAAATATGCTTTATAACGCATTAAATTGTGGTAAAGTCTATGGATTAGATATATCGGATAATTTCTTACGTTTAGCTTCAAAAAGATTTAAAAATTGTATTTTTATAAAACATGATGTAACCAAGACTCCATTTCCAGTATCTTCAGATGTAATCTATGTGCGTTTTCTACTCTCACACCTCAATAATATTATTAATTTAGTAAATCGATGGATAGGTGAATTAAGTAATAATGGTATCTTGTTTATTGATGAAGTAGAAGATGTAAAAACAGTAAATGTTTTTTTTCGAAAATATCTTGAAATAAATAGAGGACTTGTTGGTTCACAAGGTGCAAATCTTTTTGTTGGTAGTATATTAGCCAAATCGAATTATGATGCTTCTATCCTATGTAATGAATGTTTTACTATTCCTGTAGCGAATTGGGAAGCTGCAACGTGGTTCTACCCAAACACCATAACAATATGGGAAAAAGAAAAATATGTTTGTAACAAGCTTACTAGGACCGAGAGAAAAGAAATATCTGAAAAACTTTTACAAATAAAAGAATTAAAAGAGCAAAAGAGTGAAATTACTTGGTATATGAGAAGAATTGTTTTAAAAAAAATCGATTAGAGATTTAATACCTTTATTTAATGTATATTAATAAAAATAAAAAAAGAAAATTCTGTTCTATTTTTTCAATACCGCTTCTACTATCTGATTTAACTTTGCTGGATTTGCTCCAAGAAGTGTTTCAAATAAATTTCCCTCCTTATCAAACACAATCAAATATGGAATCGCATTAACACCATAAGGTTTAGCATAAGTCATAAATAAATCGCCACCGACTTGAGTTTCCGTGTCGACTTGAATCACATTTAATTCATCTTTATACTTATCTTTTAATTGATGGACCACTTCCCCAATCATACGGCAAGGGGCACACCAATCCGCCCAAAAGTCTACTAAGGTTGGTTTTCCTTTTAAAGATTTTACCTTCTCGTTATCCAGTTTTTCTAATTCTTTAGAATATTCTTCAATTTTTTTGGTGTATCCATCTTCCGCAATGAATTTTTTTATTGCTTTAATTTCATCCTCTAAGGATTTTATCCTAGCTTCTAATGATTTATTTTCTTTTGCTTTTTTGATATTTTCTATCTCTCTTTTTATGGTTAATTTCGTATTTTCAAGAAGATTTTTTTGGTTTTTTTCTATAGGATCTATATTTAATTTTTCTTTACTCATTAAATCACGATCTTTTTAATTGAATCCAATATTATATCTTGTTATTTTATGAACAAAACCCCTCCTTTATTTAATAACGTAGTATTTGCTAATATTTTATAAAGAAGAGTATTTTAATCTATAAAAATAATATTGGTATAAAAACATTTATACTAAAAATTTTCAAATAGGTGAAATAAATAGGACTGGCTCCTAATTATTTGGAAGATAAGATTATTATAGAAGATTTAATGAAATTTCATGAAATTAAAGTTACTCTTTTGAGAGGCGTTTTAGCGAAAAGCATTTGATTTTTAAAATTAAAAGGTGTATTATTTGAAAATATTAATTTGTTATCATACTATCACTGGAAATACAGAAAAAGTTGCAAAAAGTATTAAACAGGGTTTAACTGGACAGGATGTTACATTAACTCCAGCATTAGGCGTGGATCCTGTTGATTTGGCTTCCTTTGATATCGTATTCCTGGGATCTGGAACTTATGCTGCTAGTGTTGGAAAATCTATTAAAAAACTAATAAAAAGTGCTGAAAAACTCCCTTCAAAATTTGTCTTTTTTTATACACATGCATCTCCAGGTTCAAATAAGTGTTTTTATCGAGTTGAAAAAGAAATAACTAGAAAAAATTCTTCGATAATAGCGAAATTTGAATGTTTAGGTGCTACAAAACCAACTAAGGAACAATTAGAGTTAATGAATCCTAAACAGAGAGAAAATTATAATAGTTTAATAGGTCATCCAGATGAGATAGACCTTGAAAATGCTAAAGAGTTTGCAAAAAAGGTAATTGTAAATCTTTAATTAACTATTTTTATTTGCTGTACCAATAAGTAACACTGGAATAATCAGCTTTTACTTCATTCCATTCTCCAACGGTTATATTAACAGTTATTGATTTTTTATATGGAATTCCATCTGGATGAAATCGATAAACACTAATTTGACGTTTCCATTTGCTCATAGAAGTAAGACCATGATATAAATGACTAAATTCACCTTTCATAAAATACCAAGCGCCCATAAAATAATCCTCTGTTCCAGTATATTCGATTGAAGGCTCACCTTCTCTATCTTCATCATCAACCCAAACTTTTAAGTTGCCTTCCATGAAATCAAATTGTCCTAAAAACAAGCTAAGCGTCCATGCTATTGGATTCAAGTTCCACATCCACCCATACCTCTTCATATTCAGAACTACACCCACATAATGGCCAGGACCGTTATTATCATCTAAAATAACATAAGGTTTACCTTTAGTTGTTGGATTTTGACGTTGAAATTTTGCATTGAAATATAACAAATCTTCTGTAAATTCGGGAATTTTATGATAGGTTACTGCACCATACAAAGCAAGTTTTTTCTTTTTATGGGTATTTTCAAATTCAACTCTGCATTTTTTTGCAAACGGCATAGGGAAATAACAATAAAACCCCCCTGAGGTCATACCTACGAATGCTGACCTACACTGCCATTTTTTATATTCACTAAATCCTGAACCAAAAAAATCCCCCACAGGAGAATCAACTCTAGGTTCCGGTTCATCGTCAAAATATATCCTAATTCTCATTAATCTTAACATTGGTAATTTCGCAGAAGCTCTCGAATACCAATTTAGAGAACTAGATAGCTTATAAGGTGCCATTGTAATCCAAATACAATTAACAATTCCTGGACCATCATTAATCTCTGGAAAAGTATATGTGGACTTTGGCTCAATTTCAACCCAATCTTGATGATTTTTTTTACCTATATGAGCATGAGTGGATACTTGTTTACATTTAGTGTTTTTCACATAAGCCAAACCTGCAGTATCCGAGCGATATATTAGATTATTTATTATAATCACCCTTAATTCATGGATGAAAATAATATTATTAAATTATTTTAAAAAGATTGGTTATCGAAAAAATTTTACTTATATGATTCTAAAGAACTAGAAAAAGAAAAAATTATGATTATTCGTCATGATGGACTGCTCGTGATCTATCTCTTAGAATGCCGTCAGTTACAGGTTCATTTCCTTCCGGTAAATATCGCTCACGATAATAAATGGAAGTTTTATTCATAGAAGGCTCGTAATAAGCACAGTCTCGATATTTCTTAACACTATCTGGAGGAAAACCAGTTAATCCAATATTATATGGGCAAAATTGAAATTTAGCACAATGTCCATACCTAAACATATGTTTACATGTTTCTTCCTCAATAGTCAAAGGTTGAGGTGCTTTTTTTATTATAAAATTACAATGGTCTGATTTTTTCTTCTTAAGACTAGCTTCGATTCTACTTTCAACTTCTACTTCGTATTCTGGATTAATACCCTTCACAAGCCCCTCAGCCATAGCACCACAAATTATATCCCCACAAGGTATTTCATATTGAATTATATCTATTTCTTCTGAAGTCATCCAGTCATATATTGGACATTTATGTGAAACAATGGTTCCAGAGCCAGTTTTTTCTAATTCAATTCCCAACCTGCCCAGTGCTACTGAAACAACATCGGTTAAAGTTTCTAAATCCTTAGGAATACCAGAAAATCGAGTTGTAATTTCATTTCCTGCACCCTTAAAAGTACCATGCCAAGCCCTATTCATACTTAAAGGTCCTACCAAAGTTCTCATAGACAACCAGTTGTATTTCATAACCAATTTAAAGAAGTCAATCAAATTTACGTTAGCTTTTAACATTTTTGCTAAAGACATTTTTCCTCACCAATCAAGTTTATTCTTGGGTTTGTACCACTTACCCCACTCATCCTCAAATGCCAATTTTTCAACTTTAGTCCGTGGAGGACCTAATGTTCTTTCACGAATCGGAATACCTAAAGACAGTGTAGCAGAAATTTTCCAATGAGGTTGAGGTATATTAAGCATTTCTGCTATTTCTCTCTCATCTGTAGGATCCTGAAATTCAAAGTTATGGATACATGATCCAAGACCTAAAGCTGAAGCCATTAAACTGGCATTCATAAGGGCTAGACCCGAACATACGAAAGGTAGATGATTTAAATGCGCTCCTGAGATTACCGTAATAGGACTAATATCTTTAGCCATTGCTCTTTTTGAATCTACTGCTACAACAATTTGAACTGGAGCGTCTCGAATATAACACATCCTCCATCCACTTGCCATTAAATTTACACTCACCGCGACTGCACGTGATGGCATATAACCAAAGCGATGGTTTATTTCAGTTCTAGGTAACATCGTTCCAAACATAGTCACACAGCCCTTGATAGCATGTTCTCCCATAATTTTTAATTTCTTTTTATCTCTAACAATAATAAATCGCCAAGGTTCATAGTTTTCTGGACTGGGAGCATGAGAAGCAGCCTCTAAAACTTTATGAATATACTCGTCTGGAACGGGATCTTTTTTAACATCTCTTACTGCCCTACGACTTTTAATATTTTTAAAAAGTAATTTTGCATCTTCAATTTTATCATCAGGAATTTTCCAACTGGACAAATAAACAACCTCAAATTTTTTAATTTGTAATTTTTTCAAATAGCTATTTTACATTCTATCTTAAAAATAACAAAATCAAAATTTTATAAAAATATATTTTATTTAGGCTTTTTTCAATAAATCTATAGAAAAAATTAACAATTTTCCTTAAATATTCTTTAATTTAAATTTTTTTTAAATTTCAAGGAAGTTATTAAAAATTAGATAAGAAAATAATTAATATCAACCAAAAAAAGGGTAATTTATTAATCTAGTTATAAATTTGTGAAAATTGGATATTTTCTATGGTGTTTATATTGCCAAAAATCAAAGATCCGATTGAAAAAGATGCTATTAAAAACTTAAAGAAGAAATGTAAATTAAGAAATAGAGAATTTAAAATTACAGAAGAGGGATTTGTTAATATAATTAAGTTATCAAGTAAATCCTTAAAGGAAATCCCCGAAGAGATTAAAAACTTTCCTCAATTAAAAAAGTTACTTATTGATTACAATCAAATTGAGAAAATACAAGGATTAGAAAACCTACAGAATTTAAAAGATTTAAATCTTGGTAGTAATAAAATAACTAAAATAGACGGATTAAATGAATTAAAATCATTAAAAATACTAGATCTAAGCTATAATCAAATTTCTAAAATAGAAGGATTAGAGAATCTTTCAAATTTAAGGAGATTATTTCTATTAAAAAATAAAATTTCTAAAATAAAGGGATTAGATACCCTCATCAATTTGAATATATTAAATCTTAATAACAATCAAATTTTAAAAATAGAAGGATTAGATAAACTCAACCAGATACAAAATTTACGTTTAAGCAATAATCAAATAATGAAAATAGAAGGTCTGGATAGTCTCACACAATTGGATTCATTAGAACTCAGTGTGAATCACATTTCAAGAATTGAAGGATTATCAACACTTAAAGATTTAAATAAATTATTTCTTTCACATAATCAAATTACTCATGTAGAAGGGCTTAAAAATCTTCCACAGCTTGAATGGTTAGACCTTGATTTTAATCCTTTAGTAGAAGAGGATAAAGCTCATTATAAAAAAGGTTTGAAAGCAACTATTGAATATTTTCAAAAAAAATAAAATAAAAAATTATAGAAAAATAAAAATTTTAAAGGTTTTTATTTCATCATGAAAATTGTTGCTTCGCCTTCAGCAACAACAGTATCTTTTGGAAATTTTCCACTATCAAATACACAACTATCCTTTACAACCGTTGTTTTGATAATTAATCGTTTACCTTTTTCCTTTTTTTCGATAACTTCGGCTATTGCAGTTAAAGTATCTCCGAAGTGGACAGGGGCGGTAAATCTTACTTTTTGAGAGCCGTAAATACACCCAGGACCTGGTAATTTCATTCCAATTACCGCACTTATCAGACCAACTGTATATGCCCCATGAACAATTCTAGTTTTGAACTGAGTTGTTTTTGCATATTCCTCATCAATATGCACAGGGTTAAAATCTCCAGAAATTCCAGCAAACAAGGCATCATCAACTTGAGTTACCGTTTTTGAAAATGTTGCTTTTTCACCGACTTTTATTGAATCATATGTTCGAATTTCATAATCAGCCATCTTTTTTTCTCCTATTAGTAGATATTTATTAGTGAAGTTCAATATCTTTTAAAATTTAATCCATTAAAATTTTATATTTCTCAAGATCTGTTCTAATTTTTGTTATAGGATTTTAAAAATGTCTAACAATTTAAAAAAAATATTTTATAAATGTAAAATAATTATAACACTATTATACAATTATAAAATAACTAATATTTCTAAGATTCAGAATTTTAATGAAAAAATGCAAGCAATACCTTTTTAAATATCAAAGAATTTCATTATTTCTAATGACTAATTTATTAAAATTAAAAAAATAGTGATTTTTTTGTTAGATCAAAAACAAGTTCAAGATTATAAGGTTTTACGAAAAACAGCTAGTATTTGTCACTTTTGCCTTCAAGAGAAAAATGAAATCAATACAGTGAGAGCTAAAATCATTGAAGTTGATGGAAAAGTTTATATCAGGAAGACATGCCCAATTCATGGTGAATTTCAAGAAATTTATTGGTCCAATTCCACTTTGTATAAGAAATTTATGAAATGGTTCGCCACGGGTAAGGGGGTTGACAACCCATCAATAACCGGTAAAGCTCCATGTCCCATTAGTTGTGGTTTATGTAAAAGTCATAAATCAAACACATTAATTGCAAATATTGATGTTACTAACCGTTGTAACCTTCATTGCTGGTATTGTTTTGCAAATGCTAGGTCTGCTGGATTTGTTTATGAACCCAGTACAAAGCAAGTCAAACAAATGATAAAATTTTTACGTGATCAAAAACCAGCACCTGTCGAGGCAGTACAATTTAGTGGCGGAGAACCAACTGTAAGGTTAGATATAGGAGATTTAGCTTCTGAGGCTTATCGTAGAGGTTTTAATCAAATTCAAATGGCTACTAATGGAGTTTTAATTGGCAAAGATTACGATGTAGCAGAAGAAATAGTTGAAGGTGGCGTCAATACAGTTTATATGAAGTTTAATGGAACAAATAAACAGACGAATCCCGAAAATTGGTATCTTATAGATGATATTTTAAATAATTTACGAAGGGCAGGTATACAAGAGAACCGTCATGGTGGAGTAGTATTTGTTCATGCCACAATTAACGGGTTTAACGAAGATCAGATCTATCCTATTATTAAATTCGCCATGAAAAATATTGATATAGTTCGTGGAGTAAACACTCAACCTGTTTCTTTTGTAGGACGATTTGCGGATGCTAATGCAAAACCTTTACCTGAAGATGAACGATTAAAGATGAGATTTACTCTTCCAGATTACATAAGAAACTTAGAAGATCAGTCTAATGGCAAATTTTCATGGGAAGACTTCAGACCTGTCCCAGTGGTCCTTCCGATATCTCATTTACTTGAAGTTCTTCAAAAACAAGATTTAATTGAATTTACATCTCATCCCGCCTGTGGTATTGCAACATATGTATTTGAAGTAGAAGGTGAAATGGTTCCAATTACTAGATTTTTTGACATAGACAGAGTGATGCTTGCAATGGAAGATATGGCTGTAAAACTTAAATCTGGAGAAATTAAAGGTGGAAAAGCACTGACATTCATATTAAAAGAATTAGAAGAATCTCTTAATAAAGAGAAGGCACCAAAAAAGTTCAATATACAAAAATTAATGTTTGATATTATTCAAAAGGGTTCCTTCGAAGCATTAGCAGATTTTCACTATAGAAGTCTGTTAGTAAGCGGTATGCACTTCCAAGATCCTTTTAATTATGACTTAGAGAGATTAATGCGTTGTGTTGTTCATATGACCATGCCTCCAGATGACGATACAGAAGGTATGACGCCTAAATTGATTCCATTTTGCGCCTACAATTCACTCCCAATTTACAGAAGAAAACTAGAAAATTTACATGGTATGTCAATAAAAGATTGGGAATCACAACATTCAGGTCTAAAAATAAACCAAAGAGCCTAAATTTTTTTATTTGTAATTTTTTTTCTTTCTTTTCTATTTCTAATTTCGATTAATAAAAACATTATACTAGCATAGCAAAATATTACTATTACAGTCCAAAAAAAAATATCACCTGTAAATTGAATTAAAGAAAACCCTACACCAAAAAGAAATCCAGTAAATACTCTAAGATAATTATTACTCTCTCGTATTGCTACTTTTTGGGTTCCCCAATCAATTAACAAAGGAGCAGCTAGAACAACTGCAAATTCAAGACTTATAACTGGATCAATTAATTTTCCAAAAAGATGATATCCATAAATTAATCCGACCACGATTGCAATTATTAAACCTAAATATATACCTGTACATCTAGCGCATAGCCGAATTTCACTGTCCCGAATTCTTATACGTATTGTATGTGTATAATAGTCAATATGGCCTTTTCTATGGTGTGCACATATGCCAAAAGATCTATCAGGGGTTTTATTTTTTATTTTTTCAGAAATTATAATTACACCTGACAGAAAAACAAAAGCTCAAAATATTATACTTAATAGAATCATTAAAACAAAGGAAGTTAATATAACAAAGGTTGTAGTCCCTCTATAGCCTACTTCAGTTTCAACAGGAACAATATCGGTTTTGAATCCATCAATTTCTGATGGTATAATATCATTTGGATCTAATTTATTTTTACGAACTTTTTTCTTAACAAGAACTGAAAAACAGGGTTCTCCAGTATCTTTACCCCCTACTTCTTTAGTTCCTATCGATACTTGTAATACATTTGGGTATTTCATTAATTTATCTTGGATTCTTTTCTTCTCTTGTCGGTATTTCGCTATTTCAGTTACCATATTTTTCACCAAATAAAAATAATAAATGTATATAATAATTATATCTACTTTGTTTTAACTTAAATTAATTATTCATGCTTTTGACAACCCAAAATATTTTATAATTTCCCTTCATATTAACACATTTAATTATTGAAAATAAAGTATATTTTTTAAGATTATATAAAAATCTACGAACCCTAAAGTTAGGAGTAGTAATATAATGCCTAAAGGTCTTGAAGTTAAAAGTTTTGATGATAAATGGACAGCTTTTAAAGAAAGAGGTAAAGAGCTAGAAAAAATTCAAGAATTATTTATTTCTTATTATGAGTGGTATCTTTGGGATTGTGCAGCAGATGATTTAACAGGAGATGGAAAAGCGGAAGTTGTTGGGGCGAGTGAAGATTCTACGTTAAGAGTTGTTGATGGTAATAACAAAGAATTATGGAGTAAAAATTTCCATAGGGCAGTATTTTTCTGTAAAATAGCTGATTTAAATAAAGATGGTAATAAAGAAGTCATATGTGGAGGAGTTGAAGGTAAAGTCTTTGTTTTTGATAAGTCCGGAAATCCGAAATGGGAAACAGATATTGGGAAATGGATATATGAAGCACAGATTGCGGATATAACAGGTGATGGAAAATTAGAAATTATAGCAGTTAGTAGAGATAAAACAATTAGAGTTATTGATTGTGAAGGAAATGAGCTATGGCAACAAAAATTTAAGAGATATGTGAAACATTGTGGTTCTGGGGATATTAAAGGAGATGGAAAGCTTGAAGTTATTGGTTCAGATGATGACAAATTTTTAAAAATCTTTGATAATAAAGGGAATGAGCTATGGGAATTCCAATTTACATTAATGCCTCCAGATGCAATGATTGAAGTAAGATCAGATGTTGTTTTTGAAACAGGTGATTTGACAAAAGATGGGAAAGAAGAAATCGTTGCAGGAAGTGATGATTCTTACCTACGCGTATTTGATGGAAATGGAAAAGAATTATGGAATTATAAGTTCGAAGGTGCGGTTCATACCATATCAATTACAGATATTAATGGGGATGGAAATTTAGAAGTTATAGTTGGTGCTGAACCAGAATTGGATCCAGAGGGCAAAGCTACGGAAAAAACTAAGAATTTAATTGTTTTTGATAACACTGGAAAAATATTATGGGCTAAAAAATTCGATGGTGGAGTGTTTTGCTCAACAATCGGTGATGTTAATAAGGACGGAAAACCTGAATTAATTGTAGGAACTCAGACCTCTTTTATAGGCATCTTTGATAAAGATGGAAATGATTTAGGACACTATAAATTTGATAATTACGTTAGAAAAATTGCTTTGGGAGATATTGACGGCGATGGACAATTAGAAATAATAGGAGCTTCGAGAGATCACACCATTCGTGCATTAAAATATAAAAAATAATAATAATTTTTTTGATAAAATGTAATTCATTTCCAATAATATTTTATTCATTGTATTTCATATAGAGGTTTCAAATGGTAATTAATTATTATGCTCTTGATGAATCCAATCTAAAAGAAAATGAAGAAATACAAAGAATCGATAGAAATTTATTACTTCTAAAAGCTGCTTGGGTTAAAGAAGTTTATGACGGACTAGATTATATAGAAGGAAATATGAGCGGAGTTCTAATTAAAGGAATTTTAAAAAAATTACAGAATGTTGTTGATGATATATCTCATGGACTTATAAAAAAAATATATGATTTATTTTTGGCTGATTTAAGAGACAAAACTATAAAACAAATTGATGTTTTTATAAAATGCGCTAAATTATATGATGGCTCTAATCTAGATGAATTGATGGAAAAATATACGAAAGAGTATCTCAAATATGATCTAACTTATAAGTCTTGTATGAAAAAACATCAAAAATTTAAGGACCTTGAAAATTTTCAAATAAATACTTTTAAACATAGAATTATCCAAACAAATAAAATGATGGCATGTAATGGATGTGCTAATTCTGATAAAGATATTGTTCGAGAGATTTACAAAGATTATGATACTGCAAAAAGAGAATTATATAAACAAATTGGATATACCCAAAAATCAATAAATTTAATATTTTCAGATGATTCAATTTTAAAAGTTAACCCCATTATTAAACGCCCTGTTTTAGATGTTCTTCGTATGGGTTATGAATACGCAGTAAATCATCTAATTTCAAATTTGAAAGAAATTTTTAATAAATAACAAAATTTCTACCAATTGATTTTTCTTCTATCCTTGAAAAAAAGTCCTGTTGGTCCATCATCTGGGAGGGTGGCAAGCCACACAATTGTATCAACCCCTTCTTCTACAGTTCTTGGGGCCCAAGCACCTCCCATATCGGTCTTTGTCCAGCCTGGGGATGCAGAATTTACTAATATATTATATTGTTTTAACCTACTCGCAAGAATTATGTTAAGAGCATTCAATGCGGTTTTAGAAACACGATAACTTGGCCATCCTCCGCTCATAGAAGATAATTGCCCTAATTCACTAGAAACGTTGACTATTCTCCCATAATTATTTTTTTTCATTAAAGGTATAAATGCTTGAGATACCAATAGAGGCCCATAAACATTAGTTTCGATTGTTTTGCTAAAGGTTTCTAAGTCAATATCTAAGACTCCTTTACCTTTATCAATATTAATACCAGCATTATTTATTAAAATATCCAATTCCCCAAATTTTTTTTCAATATTTTGATGTGCTTTTTTTATGCTTTCTTGATCAATTACGTCCAATTGTTGGAAAAAAACATTAATTCCTTCTTTTTTTAAAGATTTACAAGCAGATTTCCCCTTATTTTCATTTCGAGATGTCAAAATTACTTTTATTCCCATTTTTACAAGTTGTCTGACTGTTTCAAATCCGATTCCTCTATTTGCTCCAGTAACAAGTGCAATTTTATTATTATTCATAATTAATTTTTATCATTTTCCAAAATAATGATATTGATACACATAATTTTCCGAGAAATTTCTGAATATCAATTTAGTTAGAGAGTTTTTGACATCTATTAGAAGTTTTAGTATGGAATTATCAGTAGCATAGGAAAAAGCTATGCAAGGGTTATCGTATCAACATTTCGAAATTCAACTACAAGAAGGAAAATATATTACGGTTGTATTGATAACTTAAGGAATTCTAAATCAGTTAACAGTAACTGTTTTTTAAATTATTCGAATTAGTAAAAAAAATAATCTATTTTCAAACATAAACAATAATATAGGTGAAGAGAGATAACTTTCATACTTTGATATCATTCAAATTTTATTTCAAAATATTAAATTCCACTTTATGGAGTGCTAGAATTGAAAAAAAGTAAAATTTTTAGTTTATCATTCATTATATCAATGATGCTTACTTTAATTCCTATAATTTATTCTCATTCAACAAGTAAATTACCTATTTGGAATAATTTATCTTTGAATATAGATGAAGAAATTGACTCTTCTGTCTATCTGGTTGATTGGCAACCCAATGGCACAATTGTATGTAATAAAACAAGTGATGCAAATTACCCAGAATTATGTTATGATGGAGAAGGTGGTGTCATAATTGTATGGCAAGAATCAAGAGGGGCAACAGATACTGATATTTATGCACAAAAATTGAATTCTACAGGACATATTCAATGGACTTTAGATGGGGTTGCAATATGTAATTATAATGGGGATCAATGGTTTCCTATAGCTTGTACCGATGGAGAAGGCGGAGCAATTATCATATGGGAAGATAATCGAGGTACATTTAGTCGTATATATGCACAACGAATAAATTCAACTGGACATTTATTATGGACAGCTAATGGAACTTCATTAATGACTGCGGGAGCAATAAGTTTTTATTCACCTAAAATCATATCTGACGAAGAGGGCGGAGCTTTTATAACATTTCATAGTTCTGATATTCTTGCTCAAAGAATAAATTCTACTGGAGGTTTATTATGGGGTAATGGTATCACAGTGTGTTCAGCCAGTGGTAACCAGCAATATCCAACAATATGTTCAGATGAAGCTGGAGGAGTGATAATCACATGGCATGATTATAGAGGAGCTGAAAATGATATTTATGCCCAGAGAATTAATTCAAGTGGAGTTGAATATTGGACAACCAACGGTATTATTGTTTGTAATGCAACAAATTATCAATGGTTCCCTAAAATTGTGAGTGATGGAAATGGTGGGGCAATAATAACATGGGAAGACGATAGGGAAGGTTCCAGTAATAAAAATATATTTGCACAAAAAATTGATTCATTTGGAAATAATGTTTGGCTTAATAATGGGACTCCAATATCTGAAGCAGTAGATGACCAAAGGAGTCCTGAAATATGCAGTGATATGAATGGTGGTGCAGTTATTGTTTGGAAAGATGACAGGGTAAGTTCAGATGGAGATATCTATGTTCAAAAAATCAATTCAGGAGGGGCAATTGAATGGTCAGCAAATGGATCTATAATATGTAATTTACCAGAAGTTCAAGATCTTCAACAAATTTGTAGCGATGGTCAAGGAGGTGCAATAATTACATGGTACGATAGGCGAAGTACTGTAGATTATGATATTTATACACAAATTATCGATTCTACTGGAACAATTCAACTCGTTGACAACGGAATAACAATCTGTAATGCGACGGGAACTCAACTTGTTCCAAAGATTGTTAGCGATATGGAAGGAGGAGCATTCTATACTTGGGCGGATGATAGAGATGGAGATTTTGATATTTATGCATACCATTTACAGAATTTAATAAACGAACCTCCTAACTCTAATAAACCTCATGATATAATTACTTTTAACTATTCAATAGAAACTATAGATTGGGTATTATGGGATGATTATAAAGAAGGCGAATTTCGTGTTTGGGTAAATGATAGTAATAATAATTATTATGTTTGGGAAAATTGGACTTCTTGGGTTAATAACACAGAAATTAATGTTGAAATTAATCGATCTGCTTATGGTTTATATAATTACACTATCGAATTTTCAGATTCTTTGGGTTTAACTGCCACTGATGAAGTACTAGTTTCATTTATTGAACACAATATTATGATTTGGCAAGCAAACGGGACACCTATAAATAATCAGGTGTATGATCAGGAACTTGTCGTAGCTTGCTCTGATGGGCAAGGTGGAATTCTCATTGCTTGGCAAGATGATCAGACGGGATCCAATGATGATAGAATTTATGCCCAACGAGTCAATTCTAGTGGAGCCCATCTTTGGGGGGCTAATGGAACTCCCATTTGTTCTTTTGCTGATAATCAGAGGGTTCCAGATATATGCAGTGACGGAAATGGAGGCGCAATTATCGCCTGGCAGGATTTAAGGGCAGGTAATTATGATATTTATGCTCAGCGAATTAATTCCAGTGGAATAATCCAGTGGACACCTTCAGGTATTCCGATTTGTAACTTGAATGGTGTTCAAAATCAAGTAAAAATTTGTAGCGATGGGGTTAATGGAGCTTTTATCACTTGGGAGGATTATAGAAGTGGAGGTCCTCCCACCTTTTATGATATTTATGCTCAACGTATTAATTCTAGCGGAGATGTTTATTGGACAGCTAATGGAACTTTAATTTGTAATGAAATTAATTCACAAGGAGTAGTAAGAATTATTTACAATGGGGCTAAGAGTGCAATAATTGCTTGGGAAGATCTAAGAGCTGGTTCAGGTAATTATGATATATATGCCCAAAAGATCAATTATACCGGAAATACCTTGTGGACTGCTAATGGAACTCCCATAGTTACGGCTACTGATGCGCAGCAATCTCCTCAATTATGTAACGATGGAAACGAAGGTGCTTTTATAGTTTGGCAAGATCTTAGAAGTGCAAGTTATCTTGATATTTATGCCCAGCATATAAACTCAGCGGGAGTAGGGCAATGGACTAGTGATGGTATACCAATTTGCAATGCCAGCGACCATCAATATAATCCACAAATTACTATTGACGATAATAATGGTTCAATCATAACATGGTATGATAGAAGATCCGGAAATTATGATATTTATTCTCAACGGATTAGTTTTCAAGGACAAACACTGTGGTCAGATAATGGAACTCTCATATGTAATTCAGAATATAGTCAATATGATCCTCAAATTTGTCCTGATGGTGCAAATGGTGCATATATTGCATGGTTTGATTATAGAGGAGGATCTAATGCCGACATCTTTGCACAGCACGTAAGTTCGGAAGGAATTACCCTATTTGAGGATAATGGTACTGCAATATGCACCGAAGTACTTGATCAGAATAACGTTAGGATTGTTAGTGATGGAATTGGTGGTGTAATTATGGTATGGGAAGATAATAGAAACGGAGGACTCACACCCCATGACATTTTTGCACAAAGAGTATTACCTTATCCAGATGATCCCCCAACTTCAAACCACCCAGATGATATTACAACTTCTGTATTAGAAAAAATAACCATTAATTGGAAGCTATACGATACATATTATGGCTCTCACTATACTGTTATAGCCAATGATACGAATAATGATTGGTATACGTGGATAGATTGGACGCCATGGGTTACTAATACCTCCATTAATATTCCAATTAATCGTACTGCTCTTGGAGTTTTTAATTATTCAATACTTTTTAATGATAGCCAAAATAATTATGGCTATGATTTTGTTATTGTCGAAGTTACGGCCACATCATTTCCATGGGGAAACAATGGCGTAGTAATCAGTAATGCAAGTAATTCGCAACTTACTCCTCAAATGTGTAGTGATATGGCTGGAGGAGCCATTATTACCTGGTCTGACGCTAGAGATGTAGGAACCCAAGAAGATATTTACGCACAGCACATTAATTCGGCTGGTCAGATATTGTGGGAGTTGAATGGGACATTGATATCTAATGCAACAAATGCTCAATCCGAGCCAGTTATTTGCAGTGATGGTCAACGAGGAGCTATTATAGCCTGGAGAGATGATAGGACAACAGTATATGATATTTATGCGCAACGAATAGATGCAAATGGAAATGTATTATGGGCAACGAATGGAATCCCAATATGTACTGCTGATAATCCTCAATATAATCCACAAATTATTAACGATGGTATGGGTGGGGCTATTATAGCTTGGGATGATGATAGATCTTCAGATACTGACATATATGCTCAAAAAGTTGATGCAGACGGAAATATTCAGTGGACACCTAATGGGACTGCGATTTGCACGGCAGAATTTGGTCAAGGTGAGGTTACTCTTAGTAGCGATGGATCTGGAGGGGCGGTTATCGCTTGGGAAGATTTTAGAAGTGACAGTGATGAAGATATCTATGCACACAGAATTTCCGCTTCTGGAGAATTATTATGGGATAATAACGGTATGGTAATTTGTAATGAAACAGGAAATCAAATATATGTGGAAGTGGTTAGGTATGGTGAGGAAGATTTTATTTTTGTTTGGATGGATTCAAGAGACATCGCGATTTCTGGCTATGATATATATGCACAACGAGTAGGACCGAATGGAAATTCCTTATGGCTATTAAATGGAACACCGGTCTGCACAGATCTGGATAATTCGCAATTTCCTAAAATCGCTAGTGATGGGACAAATGGAGTTATTGTTACCTGGGATGATAATAGAGGCACAGACTATGATATATATGCTCAATTAATACTTGATAACGGTAATACCGCGTGGGGTGGAAATGGGACGGTTATATGTGATGCTCCTAATAATCAAAGGTATCCTGAAATCTGCATTGATGGCTCTGGTGGTGCAATAATTGCATGGTCTGATTATAGAAATAGTAATTATGATATTTATGCACAGGCTATTAATATTGATGCGGTAGAACAATGGATTCGCGATGGCATTCCAATTTGTACTTCTGGCGATACACAAGAACAAATTGCAATTATATATGATGGAGTTGATCCAGCTATTATAGCTTGGAGCGATTATAGGGATGGGAGTTATGATATTTATGCTCAAACTACTAGAGCGAACGAACCTCCAACTTCAAATCATCCTGATGATATTAATACAATTGATATCGGACCTGAAACCATTGATTGGATACTATATGATGCCATGACTCCAAGTCATTATAGAGTTTTAATAAATGACACCGTTAATGAATATACATGGGTTGACTGGACTCCATGGTCAAGTAATACAAATCTTCATGTTCCAATCAATAGAACAATACATACTCCTTATAATGATACATGTCTTGGAATTTTTACTTATATAATACAATATAATGACAGTTTTAATGTATGGGGTCAAAACGATTTAGTTAATGTTGCTGTTAAAAAAGGACCAATTCAATGGCAGAATAATGGAACGCCAATAAGCATAGATGTTCAAGATCAATTTTTAGTAGATCAATGTCTTGATGGAGAGGGGGGAGTAATATTTGTATGGATAGATCAAAGAGATATTGGTACAAGTGGGGAAGACATTTATGCCCAGCGTGTGAATTCTACAGGACATTATTTGTGGCAAGCAAATGGAACTCCCATCATAACACAGACTAATCCCCAATTTGGGGTTAGTGTTTGCAGCGATGGTTTTGGTGGGGCAATAATCGCTTGGAATGATCAACGCTATGGAACTGATGACATCTTTGCACAACATATAAATTCGTCTGGACATGTTCAATGGGCAGCCGATGGAGTTCCTATTTGTACTGAAGATTCTCAGTATCAGCATTTTCCTCAGATCTTTAACGATGGTGAGGGTGGAGCAATTATAATTTGGGAAGATGGAAGATCTTTCCCCAATACGGATATTTATGGACAACGAATTAATTCAAGTGGTAATATGCTTTGGGCACTAAATGGAACACCTATATCTAATGAAAACGGTGATCAGATAAATTTTGCAGCAAGCCGCACTGAAGGTGGTGTCGTTGTAGTTTGGGAAGATGGAAGAGCAGAAACTGCCATTTATGTAGATAAAATAGGTTTAGACGGTACAAGCCAGTGGATATCGAACGGAACCAAAATTCATAACGCAACTTTGTCCACACAGCCAGAAATATGTTCCGATGGTGCAGGAGGTGCAATTGCTGTTTGGATTGATGATAGAAACCTAGGGAAAACTGATATGGATATTTTTACGCAAAAAATTGATTCTAGCGGAAATATACAGTGGATAGTTAATGGAACGGTTGTTAGCAACGCGTTATTGAATCCATCTCTACCTCAGATTGTTAGTGATGGAAACGGCGGTGCAATAATTGCCTGGAATGATGATAGAGACATGTTCACTACTGGAACGGATATCTATGCACAGAAAATAGATGCAACAGGTGCTATTTATTGGGGAAATGGAAGTCTGGGAGATAAAAATGGGTCGATAATTTGTAATGAATTGACTCCTCAGGGACAAGTTCAGCTTTCTAGCGATGGGGCAGGTGGAGCTTACATAGTTTGGCAAGATCCAAGATCAGGATCTAATATTTATGCACAAAGAATAACTGCAACAGGGGAGTTTCATTATACATTGAATGGCACTCCGATTTGCAACGGATTAGGGTTTACTGACGATCCTAAAATTATGAGTGATGGATCTGGAGGGGCGTTCATTTCTTGGGTTAATGATAGGAATTCCTTAAATTGGGATATATATGCACAATATTTTAGTAATTTAGGAAATATACCTCCTTATTCAAATCATCCAAATAATATCACAACTTCTGCGAGCGGAACGGAAACTATTGATTGGATAATCTACGATGACTTTGGTTCTGGTTATTATAAAGTTTTGGCTAATGACACAACCGATAATTATTATATTTGGCAAGATTGGCAGCAATGGGAAAATGGTACAAGCCTTAATGTGCCAATTAATCGCACCGCACCAGGATATTATAATTATACAATCGTATATTGGGATTCTGCTGGTCTATTAGAGGCTCCAGATACTGTTTTTGTGACCATTATTGATGCCTTGCCCACCTCCAATCATCCTGCAGATATAATAACTACTGCAAATGGGTCAGAGACTATTAATTGGACCCTTTATGATGATTTCGGAGGAGGTGCTTATCGTGTTTGGGCAAATGATTCCAATGGTAATTATTACCTTTGGTTTCCTACTTGGACTGGATGGGGTAATGCCTCGACACTTTTTATACCAATTAATCGCTCCACTCCAGGAGTTTTTAACTATACAATCGAATATTATGATTATGATGCTCTTTACGGTATTCCAGATACTGTTATCGTTACAATACAAAATGCAGTACCCACCTCAAATAACCCATGGGATTTAGATATTCCTATATCTGGATCACAAACTATTGATTGGATTCTTTATGATGATTTTGGACCTGGACAATATCGTGTATGGGCTAACGATACCAATGATAATTATTATGTTTGGCAAGATTGGCAGCCATGGGCTAATAATACAAATCTTGCAGTCCCAATTAATCGTAGCGCTCCAGGAATTTTTAATTATACAATCGAATATTATGATAATTATACTCTTTATGGTTCTCCGGATACTATTATAATTGAATTAAACGCCATTCCGTCAATAAATCAACCACTTGATATTTCAACTTTTGCAAATGGTTCTGAAGTTATTAATTGGACTATTTATGATGATGATGCGTTGGGAAGTTATTGGGTTTGGGTTAATGATACTAGTGATAATTATTATATCTGGGAAAGTTTTCAATGGTCAAATAATACCCCACTTGATGTACCAATTAATCGGACTGCTCCAGGAATTTATAACTATACAATTGAGTATAGCGATGGTTCACAATATGGCATTCCAGATACTGTAATAGTTATAATTGGAGATTTCGTTCCCACTTCAAATCACCCAGGAGACTTTCCAACATTTGTTGGGGGATCTGAAAATATCACTTGGTACTTATACGATGATTATGGTCCAGGGCAATATAGAGTCTGGCTTAATGATACTAATGATGATTATTATGTTTGGCGAGATTGGACACCTTGGATAAATAATACTAATTTGAATATTCCAATAAATCGCACTGCTCCAGGCATTTTCAACTATACAATAGAATTTAATGATACATATGGACAAATGGGTATTATAGACACAGTTTTTGTAATAGTTATTAATCAATTACCAACTTCAAATTCTCCAGCTGATTTTCCAACTTTTAATGATGGATTAGAAAATATTACTTGGTTTCTATATGATGATTATGGTCCTGGTCATTATAGAGTCTGGGTTAACGATACTAATGATAATTATTATGTCTGGCAAGATTGGACAACATGGACAAATAATTCCAACTTGAATATTCCAGTAAATCGCACTACTCCAGGGATTTTTAATTACACAATAGAATACAATGACACGTATGGACTAGTAGGACTTGTTGATTCGGTCTTAGTTACAGTTATCAATCGGATACCCACTTCAAATACTCCAAGCGATTTTTTTACTTTTGCTGGAGGTTCTGAAAATGTTAATTGGACACTTTATGATGATTATGGTCCTGGATTTTATCGAGTCTGGGTTAATGATACCTCAGATAATTATTACGTTTGGGTGGACTGGACGTCTTGGTTTAATAATACTAACTTGAATGTTCCAGTAAATCGCACTGCTCCAGGAGTTTATAATTATACAATTGAATTTGATGATGAGTATAATAGTTTGGGAATACCAGATACTGTTATGGTCACAATCATAAACCAGATGCCTACTTCAAACCAACCTGCTAATATTATAACTTATGCTAATGAAACTAATAATATTACTTGGTTTTTATATGATGATTT
>JAHPZH010000001.1:1411317-1484684 GCA_019058315.1 Candidatus Helarchaeota archaeon
TTATAACTTATGCTAATGAAACTAATAATATTACTTGGTTTTTATATGATGATTTCAATCCTGGGCAATATAGAGTATGGACTAATGACTCAAATGATAATTATTATATCTGGCAAGACTGGACTTCATGGATTAATGATACTAATTTAAATGTTCCAATTAATCGGACTGCTCCAGGAGTTTATAATTATACAATTGAGTTTGATGATGTATTTAATTTTATGGGATTACCGGATATCGTAATGGTCACAATCATAAACCAGATGCCTACTTCAAACCAACCTGCTGATATTATAACTTATGCTAATGAAACTAATAATATTACTTGGTTTTTATATGATGATTTTAATCCTGGGCAATATAGAGTATGGACTAATGACTCAAATGATAATTATTATATTTGGAGTGATTGGACGGCTTGGACTAACAATACCAATATAAATGTTCAAATTAACCGGACAATTCCAGGAGTTTATAATTATACTATTGAATTTAATGATACTTATAGTCTAATGGGAATTCCAGATACTGTTATAGTTACCATTATAAATCAAGTCCCTACTTCAAATCAACCATCCGATATAATAACATGTATTGGTGTTTTAAAAACGATAAATTGGTTTCTTTACGATGATTATAATTCAAGTCATTATAGAGTTTGGGTAAATGATTCAAATGATAATTATTATATTTGGCGGAACTGGACTCTATGGAATAATGATACATTGGTAAACATCAATATCAATGTTACAACTGCGGGAGTTTATAATTATACAATTGAGTTTAATGATACTTATAATCTATTTGGTTCAGATACAGTTATTGTTACAATAGTTCAGAATAATAATGGTCAGAAAATACCTTTAACCGCAGGTTTTAATCCAAATATTTACCAATTTGACCAATACGGTTTTTTATGGGTAAATCTTTCGATCTGGGTCTCTTCTGACACTAATATCACTATTACTACTAATTTAACCAAACCAGCAACATTTCAATATTTCACAAAAGGAAATGTATCTATATATTATCAAATAACCCTACAGAATGCATCGGCTTTGCTCAATGTTACAATCAGATTCCATTATAATGAATCTATACTAAATGGAACGACAGAAAATAATATTGCAATTTATGTGTGGAATTCTTTAACGATTTCTTGGGAAATGTTAAATTTCAAGATTAACATTATCGGCAATTATACCGAAGTTACGTTATATCAGCTATCGCAATTTGTATTGGCTCCAAAACTGCCTGAGGAAGAAGGATTAATGCTATTTCCACCACCAGCTGCTGAAAATCAATTATTTTTATATATCATTATTGGAGGAATCTCTGCTGTAGCAGCAATAGCAATAGGGATTGGAGTTAGTAGAAGAAAAAAACCTACTCCTAAACCTAAAAAGATACCAAAAATATCCAAAGAAGAATTAATTGTCAAAAGAGCATATGATTATATCGGAGGAAATATAAGATATAAAGTAGTGGTAGAAAATGCGACTAATGAAAATATTAAAGATATTCTAGTAGAACTAAGTATGAAAAAAGGATTTGAAGAAATAAATCCTAAAAATAAAATAAAAGTTTTAGAACCTGGTGAGAGTATAGGTTCAGATTTCATATTAACTCCTTTGACTTGCGGTAAAACCAGAATTCATGGAACAGTTCAATATCGTAATATAAAAGATGAATTGACTTCGATGGAGATAACTCCTTCAGTTGTTCAAATTAAATGTCCGCTAGTTATGCCAAAGGAAATGGAATTATCAGATCTATTAGATCTAATGGATAAACTTCAAAAGAGTCATACGGAAATAAATTATGCAGGACTTAACAGATCTGTTGCCTATCAAATCGCGAAGGAACAAATTTCTTCCTTGGATGTTACTGAAGTAGAGGAAAATGCAGATATTTGTCATATTGTATATAGTGGAGAAGCTAAGGTAGGAGGAGATGTAATCATTATTAATTTGAACGTTGATGAGAAAAATATAATAATTGATGTATATCTAAAAGATGTTAAACAAGCCACGGGATTCTTAGCATATATTAAGAATCTTATAAACTTAGCAATTAAATATTCAGCAAAAATTTCCACAACTATGGATGCAATAACAAGTAAAATTTATAATGCCTTCGAATTTGCACAAAGATTATCAGAATTGAATAATTTATGTCTGGAAAAAGCATCTATTGATGATATTTTGCTAGTTCTAAAGGAATTAAATATCAAATCCAATTCTTATTTTGCTGGACTTAAGATAACTCAAATTTTTACTAGTATGTTTAATAATTGGATTACAGAATTGGATAAGATAAAAGAAGAGAAAATATGGGAACGAACTTATATAAACTTACAATATGATATATTGAGCTGGATGGACGCTATAATAATTCTTTCGGAAACAAATTCTAAAACATATTTCGAAAATCCAGATGCAGATGACCAGACAAAGAAAAATATTGAAGCCGGTAATTCTCAACTTAGACAACAATTATCTCAAATGAATAGGGAATATTCCAGAAACATTTTGTTCGCCTTAATGCTTATAAATAAAGTAAGCGGTTTATCGATGTATAATCATAACTTTAAACCAGAAAAAGGCCTTGATTCTGATTTAATCGGAGGTTTCCTTACCGCGATTCAAAGTTTTGGAATGGAATTAGGTGCAGAAGCCAAAGAAACTGGAATGCAAAAACTTTCCTATCAGCATTTCGAGATAGGGCTTCAAGAAGGAAAATATACTATGGCAGCACTCATTACTTCAGGTATGCCAAATCAATTAACTATAGAACGACAAAAAGAGATTTTAATTAAGTTTGAAAAGGAATTTGAGGTTGATTTAGAGAAATTCGTTGGAGATGTGAGTATTTTTAATGAAGCCGAAAAGCTAGTGAATGAAATTTTTCTTAAAAAATAATTTAAAGATATAATTTTTTTATTCTTTATATAACAAACTCCCAATTCTTATTCAGAATTTTATCAACTGCATTACAGTCACAACGATCAATAATGACTCTCTTATATGATCCTCCAAGCCTAATTTCCATTATATTCTACCTAGTGGGCTATAACCATCAAATAAATTAAAATTAAGAAAATTCTGAGTTATTTATTATCAATTTTATAACATAGTTTTCTATTTTACAAAAAAAGAAATTTCATCAAATCTCAGAATAATTGAAAATATAAAAAAATAATTGTAGAACCAATGGTGCTACCTAGAATCATAGATAGTTTATTATATTCAATTTTTATTTCTCCAACTAATTTTTAAGGAATAAATTGTGTTCCATAAAATATTGCAGCAATTATTGGAAAAATAACATAATTATCCACTCAATTTAAGAAAAGTATTTTTTCAATAATAAATAAAGATAGATTTATTAATTAAAATCATTAAGCCTACTTAAAATATTAAATTAAATTTCTATAATAAATTAAATCTATAATAAATTAAAAAAAAAAATTAAAAGTAAATTTATTGAGATAGGTATATGAACGAAATTGAGATTCCTCCTAAAATAAATTATGAAGATAAGCTAATCCAGATAGGTAAAATAAAATTAAACTATTGGGAAGAAGGAAATGGACCCGAAACTTTATTTTTTATTCATGGATTTACTGGAAATGTAGAGGAATGGTATTTTCAGTTTTTCCATTTTGAAAAAAAATATAGAGTAATAGCAATTGATTTAAGAGGTCATGGAAAATCGGAGATAGAGGATAAAGAAATAAATGCAGATGATTTAATAAATGATATCGATGGTTTTTTAGAAAAAAAAGGAATTTCAAAAATTAATCTTATTGGTCATTCTATGGGAGGTATGATTGCTCAGTATTTTACTTTAAAATATCCAGAAAAAGTTGAAAAATTAGTGTTAATTAGCACTACTTCTGGAGGCCCTCAACGAAAAATACCAGAATCATATATTAAATTTATTAAATCGACAACTGTAGATAATTTAATTGATATAATGTCAAGATCGGCATCAATTCCTCTTAAAAAAATGAAACCAGAACGTAGAGAATTCTATAAAAAATTACAGAAATGGAGTGTAGAAAGAAGAAGTAAAGCAATTTCGATAAACACCTATATTAGATACCTACAAACGTCTTCGAAGATTAATCTGAGGAATAGGATAAATGAAATTAAAGTCCCTACACTAATATTATATGGAGATAAAGACCGTTTAGTTGCAAAAACTAATTCAGAATTTCTAAGAGAGCATATTGCTAATTCAAATTTAATTATGTTTCCTGATTGTGGGCATGCACCTCAACGTGAATATTTTATTGAATTTAATAATTATCTTTCTCAATTCTTGGAAGAAGAATAAAATACCAATTTATAAACAAGTTTTATTCCATAAATAAATTATATAGATGAATAATTATGGCAAAAGAGGAACAACCAAAGGTAGAAAAAATAATTTCAATAAATGGAACTATTAAACATCTAAAATTTGAGGGAGGTTTCTATGGGATAATTGGCGATGATGGTAATCATTATAAACCTATTAAATTGTCTGATGAATTTAAAAAAGATGGTTTAAAGGTCCATATCGAAGCTAAAGAACGAAAAGGAATGATATCTATTCATATGTGGGGAAAAAATATCGAAATATTAAAAATTGAAAGGCTTTAAATCTGGATTTATAACTTTTAATTAATCTTGTTTAGCTAATGGACTCAATTCTCGTAAAATTTTCACAACATTTATTAATTTATCAACTACATAATCAACTTCTTTTTCCGTGTTTTCCCTTCCAAGTGAAAACCGAAGAGATCCATGAAGTCCTTCCTCATGAGTAAGACCGATTGCTTGTAAAACATGAGAAGGATCTAGACTTTTAGAAGCACATGCAGACCCTGTGGAACATGAAATTCCATCCATATCCAGCCTAAAAAGCATGGCTTCACCTTCAATATATTTAAATGAAATATTTACATTATTACATAATCTCTGACTACCTTTAGTTTTTATATTAGGACCATTTAAGTGAGAATCTGGAATTTCACTCAAAACTCTATTAATCATTCTATCTCTTAATTTAGTCATATGATTTACATGATTTTCATTTGCAATCTCAACAGCTTTTGCAAATCCGACAATTCCAGCTACATTTTCAGTCCCTGCTCGCCAATGGAATTCATGACCTCCACCGTTAATCAATTTTTTAATTTTTTTTGTTTGTTGAACTTTCTTGTTGATATATAAAGCCCCAATTCCTTTAGGACCATGAATTTTATGTGCAGTTAATGACATAAGATCTAAGTTCAACTTTTGAACATCTATTGGGACTTTAGTAAAACCTTGGACAGCATCTGAATGAAATAGAATATTATTATCTCTACAAATTTTACCAATTTCTTCTAAATTTTGTAAAGTACCTATTTCATTATTCGCAAGCATAATTGAAGCTAACAGAGTGTTACTTGAAATCTCCTCTTGTAGTTGATTTAAATCAATAAAACCCTCTTCATCAACTTTTAAATAAGTTACCTCATATCCTTGCTCCTCTAATGCTTTACAACTATTTAAAATAGCAGGATGTTCTATTGTGGATGTTATAATATGATTCCCTTTATCTTTTAATGCATAAGCTACTCCTTTTAAGGCAAAGTTATCTGACTCAGTTCCACCAGAAGTGAAAATCAATTCAGAATAATCAGCATTTATTTTATTTGATATCAATTTTCTGCTATTATCTAATGCTTCATGAGCCTCTTGACCAAGAGTATGGAGGGAAGATGCATTCCCAAATTTTTCAGTGAAATAAGGAATCATTGCTTTTAAAACTTCCGAGTCAACAGGAGTTGTCGCACTGTGATCCATATATACTCTCAAATTAATCATCCAGTCAAATATTTTCTATAATACAAATTATAGTTTAAATAATAACACTATTATAATATTAACTAAAATTATTATCATTTTAAAATCAAAAAAAAATAAGTGAAAAAATATGTTAGACGAATATGAAGAAGATAAACCCGAAGAAGAAGAGGAAATTCCAGAAGTAATTGAGGAACCTGCCCCTGAAGTAAAAGAAGTGGAAGCTCCTAAAGTGGTTGAGGAACCTCCTCCTGAACTAGAGGAAGAAACAATACCAGTTAAAGAAGTTCCAGAGCAAGAAGAACATAAAAGAGAATCTTTAATTGATTTATTATTACACCCTGTTCGTGTGTTATTAGGTAAAGAAGAAGCTGTAGAGGGAAAAGAAAGTATTATTGAGACTTTATTAAAACCTTGGAGAACTATTTTAGGAATAGAACCTAAAGAGGGGGAAAGAGTTAGCATAATAGAAACACTTCTAGAACCTTGGAAAAAACTCTTAGGTTTGGAAAAGAAGGATAGCTAAAGAAATTCTTACTTATTTATTATCTTTTTCTTAAAAGAATAAAAAAGAAAAAAGAACTTCAAGTTTTTACTATAAATCAGACTTGTTAGAAAATCCATTATTTGTTTTTTGAATAATTAATTATCAATAAAATTAATAAATAGCTTTTTAGATTTCATCCTATTATATAAAATTAAAATTAATAAGTGAGAATATATGTCAGAAGAAAAAAAAGAAACCTTAATAGATATATTATTACGACCGATTCGAGTATTGATGGGAAAAGAAGAAGCTGGAGAATCAGGCGGAAGTATTATTGACTCTTTATTAGAACCATGGAAAAGAATCTTGGGATTAGAACCTCAAGAAGGCGAAGAAAGAGTAAGTATTATTGAAAGATTGTTACAACCTTGGAAAAAAATCCTGGGTTTAGAACCTGGAGAAGAGGGCGAACAAGGGAATATCCTTGAGACATTACTAAAGCCCCTTAAATCGCTATTAGGAATGGATTAAAGTAAATTTAAAGATATAATCCTTTTTAATTTTCCTTTTTATTTTTAAGAAAAAGCTTTGAATTTGCATGAATTATGTTTGTTACTTTTTAAAAAAAACTCATAATTAAAAGTAAATATTGATATTTAACAAAATGGAGCCAGAGGCAGGAATTGAACCTGCGAGAGGCGGATCTGCAGTCCGCTGCCTTACCGCTAGACTACTCTGGCATCAAAAAGTTTAACTAAATTAGGAAAATTCTACCAATTAAAAATTTCAATGAAAAATGATATTTAAAAATTTTGAAATTTGGAGTATTTCTTATTTTACAATAAAATTATATTTTCAAATTAAGTTATTTTTCTTTAAATAACGTGAAACACCTTCAATATTTAAGTTAAAAGAGTTAATTGTAACTTGTTCATAAATTTTCCTTGTTTCATTTGATAAAGAATTAAGAATTGAAGTTTTTTTTAACATAATTTCAAGGATTTTTTCCTTTGATATATTGGGATTCTCTTCTAAAATCATTCTTATTGAATTACACCAAAATTCATGCTTATTTTTTATTTCATCATAAACATTTTTAAGCATATCATGATTTAGTTGTCCAAAATGTGTAAAAATAAGCGAGGATGGGTCAAGTTCCTTTATTAAATCTATTGAGTTTAGTGCTTGTTCTTTATTATAATCTGGAGGTGGAATAGTTAAATATAGAGGAACTCCAGGATATTTTGCGCCCATCGCATCACCTGTAAATATAATTTTATTATTTTTTTCCAGAATTATCAAATGGTGTTTTGCATGACCAGGAGTGAAAAAGACTTGTAATTTATTTCCTCCTAAATCAATTTCTTCTAGATCTTGTAATGGATGCACTTGTTCAACTGATACAGGCAACATAGATCCAATAGAATCAAATCGATTTTTATATGCCCTTTTTGCGCTCTCATTTAGTCTTCCAGGATTTATTAAGTGTCTAGCACCAATCTCATGAATGAATACTTTTAAATTTCGATTTTTTGATGCCAAATATCCAGAAGCTCCAGCATGATCTAGGTGTATATGAGTAGCCATAAAATAATCAATATCAAATAATGTTAAACCTAATTGTTTAATTCCGTTTAATAATAATTCTGTTTCTGATGGGTAACCAGACTCGATTAAAATGTTCTTCTTTTCACCTTGTATAAAAAATGAAGCGTGATCGACTCCATTAATGTCAATCATTTTAATATCTTTATTAATTTTAATTATTTTCATTTATATCATTTATTACATTTATGAATTTCAATAACCAATCTAAATAAACTTTTTACATTTTACTTTATTTTGTTGAATTATCGGAATATTTTTATATAATTATATATTAATAATTTTAATCATTTAAATACTATGAAAAGAATTACAATCAAAATTCATCGTGATCCATTAATGCCAAAAGCAACAAAAAAGCCTAAAAAAGATGCAGTCAAGCCAAAAAAGAGAGTTAAAGTTAAAGCAAAGGTTAAAGCAAAAAAAGCGAAAAGAAAAGGTGGAAGAAGGTGTTAAATTAAATTTTTTCTTTTAAAAAATAAAATTAAAAATTAAATGGGAGAGTTCTATTTTGCCAAAAGGTAAGAAAAAACCCAAAACAGCAAAAAAACCTAAAAAAGCAAAAGGTAAAAAACCAAAGAAAAAATGATTTATCAAAATTCATTTATTAAAAATTTCTAATTATTTTTTTATTTCTTTTATTTTAATTAACCAAAATACAGATCGAATTAATGTTTTTGTTTTATTTATTGATTTAATCAATTTAAGAATAGAATAAATTTTTATATATGTCCTAAATACTTTAAATTATTTTTTTTTGCTATTTTAAATGCATGATTAGCTGAAATGAGTGCAATAAGAAAACAAGATAGGAAAATACCTAAAGCAATTAAAAATAAAAAAATAAATGAAAAAACTTGAGTGTAAATTAAATAGAATGTTATAAATGAACCGATAACAATACCTAGAGCAGAAGGTAACAAGATTTCCATGAGAGATTGAATAAAAATTGTTCTTTTAATTAATGAAAATTTTGCACCAAGTGCTTTTAAAATACCAAAATCCTTTATTTGTCTTTTAATAGAGAGATTTAGATGTGAAATTAGATTACTAAATACAATACCAAATAAAATGAAGGGAAATATCAAAAAAGGGATCCAGAAAATGTTCGTGTAAATTAAATTATTGTTTAGGAACCAATCTGTTCCAAGCATAATATAATCTTTTCCAAGTTCTCGAAGTTTATCTGCTATCTCAATTAAACTTCCGAGATGAAAATATTTAATTAGAAGAAGGTTATGATCCGGGATATTTGAAATCTCTTGCAGATGATCAATATTCATATATAATACATTTCCACCGTTAATAGGATCGGAACATATGCCTAGAACTTGATATATTGGTATAAAATTTGGTGGACCACCTTCAGCACCATGAATAAGCAAATGCTCTACACTACTATCATCAAATAAATTATTCTCTAACCAATCACCTGATATAATAAAATAAGGCCCACTTAGATAGAGGACCAGTCGAAAAGGTTGTCCTTTAATTAGATTTGTATCAGGAATAAAACGTTCTGGGTGAGCACCAATTATAAAACTACTAACAATCCTAGTTTGACCAATTTGGTTATAACCCACAATATGTGGAACCTCTTGTACGATATATTCCATAACTAACCGTGGATCAATTACAATACCCCGTATAGATAAAAAATTTGAAATTACAGTAGAATTTAGGAGATACTTATTCCTTGTGTAATTTAAATTTGAGCGAAAATGCATTTGATATAAGACCATTCGGCCAGTATATTGAAAAACAACATCTTTATGACCAACCACAACAATATTTTCTCCATAAGCGGCTTTTTGGTTATCTATTATGGTCTGTTTGAATAAAATTGAGCCCATTAGTGAAACAGAAATTAATATCATTCCCATTAGAATATTCAGGAATAATCGATCTGATTTTTTTCTTTGACGTTTAATGTTTCTTTTTGCGAAATTGTATGCAAGTCCAAATCTGAACCTTCGAGATTTTGTTTTTTTAGGTTTAAATAATTTTTCTTCTAGTTCAACCTCATCTGATAATAATTTCGTTACACTTTTCCCATAAGTAAATATTACCTGTAATCCGCCAAATAACCAAGATAAAAATATGAAGAGAATAAATTGGGATATTATTCCCCATATCGGGAAATTATTACTGATGAAATACATCGATTTCATAAAAAAATAAAAAATTTCATATCCTAAAAATCCGAAAATCATTCCCAAAATAACTCCTATTATTGCGATAATTAGAATTTCCCATAATAATACCGATTTAATAGTTTCTGGGATCCCTCCAATTGCTTTTATTGTTCCAATCTCTTTTTGCCTGCTTATTATCATTCCAGAAAAGATATTAAAGAAAATAAAGAATCCACTTATAAAACTCATTACAATTATGAGAAAATTATAACTCGCAATAAATTGAAACAACCAGTTAGAAGAATTCATATTGAATAAATCATATTCAAAATTCGCTCCTAAAATAAGTAAAAAAGTGATCAAACCATTTATTATAATAAGAGTTATAAGTGCGGCTTTAATTTCAGTCCATCTATGACTAAAATCCCGCTTTATATATTGCCTAACATTCACATTAACCACAAAAATTTAAAAATTATCTATTTTTTAAAAAAGATTTTCTAAAAGTGAAGATGGCTTTTCCGTTTTCATTTCACCTTCATATAAATACATAGTTCTGTCTGCCAATTTCAAAATTTGTTGATTATGAGTTACTACAATTATAGTTTTTTCTTTGGATTTTAAATTATTAAGTAATAAAATAATATTTTCCGAATTTTGTTTATCCAAATTAGCTGTAGGTTCATCTGCTAGAATTATTGGTGGATCATTAACCAGAGCTCGTGCAAATGATATACGACGTTGTTCACCATTACTTAATTGGGAGGGTAAATGTTCTGACCGTTCTGCAAGATTTACTAGATTTAACATTTTTAAAGCACGCCTTTTAATCCGCTCTTCCCCAAATTCAAGTAAGAATAAGGGCAGCTCTATATTTTCTCTTGCGGTAAATGTAGAAATTAAGTTATAATCTTGAAAAACAATTCCTATATTCAAAGCTCTGTAAAGAGTCATTCTTTCTTCATTTAAAGTTGAATATTTTTTGCCAGAAACTATAATTTCTCCCGAATCAGGTTTATCTAATCCTGCAATCATATTTAATAATGTAGTTTTCCCAGCTCCGCTTGGACCACTTATGACTAAAAATTCTCCTTCTCTAATTTTTAAATTAATATCTTTTAAAGCTGTAATTTTATTTGAATGGATTGTATAACTCTTATTTATATCAGTTAATTTTATAATATCTTCTGCCAAGATTGTAAAAACTCCAAAAAATTAGAAATACCGGTATTTAACTAATAAAATTTATTTCATCACCTTGAATTCCTATTGTTTTCAGTATTTCCTCTGCTTCATTAATTATATTTTTTACTAAATCCTCAGCTGAAATTATTTTATTAATTATTCCCGCTGCCATAGAAATAGGACTCATTTTTGGACGATCTGACTCAAAATGACAAACGGATTTAATCATTTTTGGATCAAAAGAATCTGCTTCAATAATATTCTGTTTCCAATTATTATCAATTGGGCTTTCTTTAGTAGCAAGAAATGCTGTACATAAATGAACAGCTTGTGCACCCAAGATTAACGAAGCTAAAAATCCTTTTCCATCACTAATTCCTCCCGAAGCTATGAAAGGAATATTAATTAATCTATTTGCATTGACCATATTAATGAGAAAGGTGTTCTGTTTCGGATTTTTAAGACCGCCGCCTTCGAGTCCAGTTAATATTATTGCATCAGCACCCATCTTAACCCCACTTAAAGCATGTTTCATTGTGGTTACTTTATGAATCCAATTCATACCATATTCTCTAGATTCTTTGCCAAAAGCCTCTATTCGGCCTGCAGCTGTAATTATTGTTTTTACTCCCTCTTCATTTAATATCTCAAGATATCTATAAAATGGATGTGTGAGTTCTATTTTACCAGGCGCTGTAAAATTTACTCCGAATGGATTATTTGTAATATTTTTAATTTTCAATATTGCATCCCTGAAATCGTCTTCGCTTTTAAAATAAGAAGCTGTTAAGATACCAAAGCCACCAGCTTTACTTACTGCAGCTGCTAATTCTGTATCATCATGTCTTGCAAATGCGCCCAAGATTATGGGATATTTGCATCCTAACATTTCAGTGATTTTTGTTTTCCATTTCAAGTTTGTCACCTTTTAAAAAAAAATAGAAAAGAAATATTAGATCATTTTTGCACTTTTTAATCCTTTTATGTACCAATCGCCAAACATATTGGAAAATGCTTCCAGCTCTTGTTCACTTGCTTCTGTAAATACTTTTTTTAATTCAATTTTCACTGCGTTAATCATACCTTCTGTAGTTGGATTTTCCTTCCATTTGGAGATCAATAATTTTTTCCAGTAATCATAGAATTTCTTTGCTTCATCTGGAAATTTTTTTGCTAGATCTTCTGTTAAACAGCCAAAATGTGCGGGAGAAAGTGTTATATAATCGATTTTTTTAACTTTGTCAATTGATGCAAGCAATTTCTTTTCAGAAAATTCCGGGGGCATTAATGGAGCCATCATGAGATCTTCAGCGGGTTTGTAGCCTAAAGAATCACCTAAAAATAAATTTTTATTCTTTTGATCAAGAATAGCAATACAACAATTTGTATGACCTGGAGTTTCAAAAATCTTTAATTCTATGCCTCCTATATCAATAATATCATTTTCTTTTAAAGGAGTAACATCTTCTATGGGCTTTAATTTTGAAACAAATTCTGAAAATCCTCCATTAAATTCTTGTTGATTTTTAAGTGATTCCAAACCCTTATTGGAAGCCATTATTTCGAGTTTTGGTAACTTTTTTTTAATTTTATTTGTTCCTCCACTATGATCCCAGTGAGAATGAGTTAGAATAAGAATATCAGGTATTAAATTCAAGTCTTCTAATTTTTTAACTATTCCTCTGGCTTCCGAGGGCCCTGAAGCATCAATTAATACTTTCTTTTTTGTCCCAACGACCAAATAGCAAGCCATACTTTGCTCTCTACCAAATAGCATTGAGTCAATTAAATAAGTGTCGTCGTTTATTTTTCCTTCTTCTTTTATCCATCCCAATCTAAACACCAAATTTTATTTAATGAGTTAAAATATGTTCTTCTAATATTTTAGCTTGATCTTTAACATGTTTTTTAAGAATATTTATTATTTGGTTTCTTAGTTTATCATGAGAAATTTGACATTGTTTGGGGATTTCCATAGATTTTCTAGCTATCTTTGAAGTATTTTCAGTAATTTGTAACGTTTCGGCAGCAATTATGCTGTTTAATAATATGAGATCTTTTAATAATTCTTTAATATCATCTGACATTTTTATTCAGCTATTTATTTAATTGCAACACTAAAGATTCTACTTTTTTTGCCAAATTTATGACGGTTTTTAACCCGATTTCATCTTTTTCAGCAGGTTCGTGAGCTAAACCTCCAAAATGAGCAGTTTCCTGATCACTAACAATAAGACATTCATGAACTAAGAATGCACTTTGTATCGATCTGGCAACTAATTCCTGACCACCATTTCTAGAACGACCTACAGCTATAACTCCAACTACTTTATTTCTTAATGCCATTTTATGACGTCTTAATACTAAAGTACGGTCAATTAAAGCTTTACATTGAGCAGTCATATTTCCAAAATATACTGGACTTCCAATAATTAACCCATTACAGTTTCGTAAAGATGGATAAATTTTCTGCATATCATCTTGGATAGTACATTCCGGCTTTTCTTTACAAGCATCACAACTTGTACAAGGTTTTACCTCTAGTTCAGCCAAGGAAATAAACTTGGTTTCACAATTTTTAATATTCTCTAAAGCTTTTTTAATTAAAAATTCGGTATTTTTATTCTTACGAGGACTTGTTGAAATTCCTAAAATTTTAGCCATTAATATTTCACCCTTAAATGTTTTAATTCAAATTACTGTCAATTAATTTATAATTGTATTTCTAATTTAGATGATAACAAATAGTGTTTTACAAAAAAAAGGCTCTAAAAAATTTTTAAAATAAAAAATTAGAATTTCTTAACTTTTTAATAAATCCATAGCAACTTTTGCGGCTTGTTTTCCACTAATGAGCATACCTCCAAAAATAGGACCCATTCGAGGGGAACCAAGAACTGCATTTGCTGCCATTCCAGCTACAATTAAACCGGGATAAACCTCGACCGTATTTTCGACAAGAGCTTTTTCTCCTATATCTGCCCACATAGGTAACTCTCCAACTATCTTACCCGTTTTTGTTTTTAATTGTGCTCCAGGTATTTTATTAAGCACTACATTACAGACCTCTGCAGCATGGCCAGTAGCATCAATTACTAATTTTGCTCGGATTGTTATAGGGTCCACATGCAATTTAGCTAATTCAACTGCACTCCAATTAAGTACGAGACCTGTTATCCGTTTATCCTCTCCTCTTATCATAACATCTTCTACTGAAATTAGATTAAAAATTTTTGCACCTGCATCACATGCACCAGATGTAATTTTTGCTACAGATTCTACAGAATTTGCATAATAATAATTGGGCACATATTGTTCTGTTTTAATGTTATATTCTTCTAATATTTCTTTGCCTTCTTTTTGTACAACAATCAGAGGAAACATAGCACCGCCGCCCCACATTCCTCCACCTACAGATAACTTGCGTTCGAATATTACAGTTTTTACATTATTTTCTGCAAGTTCTTTAGCAGCGACCATTCCTGCGGGTCCAGCACCTGCTATGGCAACATCAACATCGGTATATTCCACAAATAACTTCGTAAAGTTCTCGATTATCGCTTTAGTAATGACTACTTCATCTAATTTCATATTCGATCAGACTCAATTATAGATTTATTTCTTTTGAATTATAAACAAATTTGCTCTTATAATAAAACTTAATAAATATAATTTTAAATTGTCCTTTAAGGAGTGAATATCATACTTTTGATTTAATTATTAAGATAATATCGAATCATAAAATTGAATTCAAAAATATTGTTATATGTGGGACAATAAATGAGAAAAGGTTTTTTATTGGGTGGAATAGGTAATTTAATTTATTTAATAATAACTCCAATTTATGTCTTTTTACGTCATACAACCTACTTTTCTTTAGGGGGTTTAAATATTTTTATTAACTTTGATTATGATAATTCTCTTCATCTATTTTATTTTATTATAGGTATTAGTATATTTTTAATGGGATTTGGACACCTTGAATTTTTCAATGAGAATCGTATCGAGATTTCACGCTCTACTTTTATTTTTTCTTTGATAATAGTTGTTTTTTCAATTTTTTATCATCCTAAACTAATAAATCCTATCTCAATTGATTATAGACTTTTTGATTTTATTGTATTATTTGCATCTAACACTTTAATGGCATTTTTTTTCCTATTTTCTGCTGCAAGTTTAATTAAAAATCGGGAATTTGGGAAAAATGAAACCATTATTCTAACAAATGGATTATTTATTTTGATTTTAAGCTGCATTTGTGAACTATTATCCATTATTAATTTCATTATTTCATTAGATTTTTATTTTACAAGAGCAGGAATATCAAATCAATTATTTTTATTTATGTTGTGGACCGGTTCAACTGATCCTCATGTTTTTCCAATTTACACTTTATTTTATTTCACAACTGTCTATGGTGCAACTTTTCCAAATATTGCTACTTATTTCCTCATTTGGTTTTTCTCATTAATACCCTTAGGATTTCTAGGAATTTTAACTGCATATAATTTCTTTAAAGAAATAGTAACAACTGGAATTTATAACAAGAACAAGGAAAAAATTAAACAAGAATTATTATTAGAGCTTAGAGAAGCGTCAAATAGATATAGTGGGACAACTTTGGAGGCTTTAAAATCAAAGACAGGATATAATAAATCATATTTAAGTTCATTAATCAAAGAAATGATATCTGAAGGAATTTTTCAAGGGGTTATTAGAAGAAATATTATATCTTTTGAAACTAGATATAAAACTCCATCTCGTTTAATTAAAAAAACACCAATAAAAGATTTTGATAAAGTGATAGCATCTGAACATGTTGGTATTAAAGCATTTAGAGGTGGCGAAATTCAAGGAAGAACATATATTTATAAAATAAAAGTCGAAAATAATACGAAATATAACATTACAGATTTAATATTTCAAATTGTTTCTTATCCAGAAGATAGTATCGAATTACTGGGGGAACCTTATGATGAAGTTTCGAAATTGGATGTAGGAGGTTTTGTAAGTCCAACTTTTGAATTCGTACCAACTAGAGATTGTATTATGGGAACTATTCATTCGACAGTCACTTATATTGATCATTTAAATAAACCTCATACAATAAATGTTGAACCATTTACAATCTCTTTAGTTTGTGGTCTATTAAGAGCAAAAGAAATTGATATTAATGAATTTACCAGAATTACCGAAGAATTATTGGATTTTGAAAAAACTGGTGAAGAGATAAAAATACCCTATAATTCCAAATTGATATTTGATAAATTAAAGATTTTATTACCTGATTACAACTTCTGGTTTGTTACAAAACCGGAATATCGAATCCTTGGAGATATGTTTATTGGAGAATTTAATGGTTTTGCAGAAGGCAAGTATAATAAGAAGGGTGTTGGACTAAAAATTACTATTACAGGGAAGGTTGATAGTGATTTTTGTATGGGATTGATTGAAGTTTATGCTCAAGACAATGCAATGCTCCCGCCTTTAATTTCCGAATTAAGTAAAAAGATTATTATTTGGAGCTGTAAAGAATGTAATGCTCCAATTGATAAAGAAGCTGTTGAAAAATTATTAAGAAATCAACCTATTGAATGTAAATACTGTGGATTTGTGATTACAAAATTATTAATCTAGCCTATAATAAGCAGTAAAACGAAATATTATTAGATGCCTTTTTAGAAATATAGTATTTTAGCAGATTTTAAACTTTGTTGAATTAAATCATTTATATTAATTTTTGCTTCTATCTCCAGAATTTTATCTAAATTGGCATATGTTACAGGATATTTAGGGTTGGCTGTACAAGAATATGCCTTTTGAATAGAAGCTTTATAAGTTCCTATTTTTTTAGCGATATTTTCTATTTCTAATTTAAATAATGCTATTAGAGGTTGGATTATTAAAAAATCTCCAACGGATTCTTTCATTATATATAAGTTCATTGGAGTTTGGCTTGCTTTTTCGCCTAAACTTTCACCAGTCACAATTGCTTTTGCTTCATTTTCTAAAGCAATTTCCTTTGCAATCCTATACATCATACGTCTACAAAGTACACAAATATTTCTTCCTGCATTACTTTGCTGTAATTCTTTAATTATCAAATTATGATCAATTAAATACGTTTTTATTTGCTCATCAAGAAAATTTGATAAAATTTTAATTATCGCAAATACTCCATTCGCTAATATTTCATCAGAAAGAGGATCAGTTAGAGATTTATGAAAATGAACTATTAAAGGAATATAACCTTGTTTAATCGTTAAATAACAAGCAACTGGCGAATCCGTTCCACCAGACATTAAGCAAACAAATTTTTCTTTATCTTTCATAACCTCAATCCTTAACTTTAAAATTAAAATTTCGTTTTTTATTACAATTAAGTAAATTTTAAAAATTATCTAATTAAATCTTAAAAAAATTCAATATAGGTTTTGATTTTTTGGATAAAAACATTCAAAAAAAAATTGATGAAGTCCATAAGATTCTAAAAAATAAAAAAGTACTAGTTGCCTATTCTGGTGGAGTGGATAGTAGTACAATTTCTAGTTTAGCTAAGGATGTTTGTGATAGAGTTTTTGCAGTTACTGTGTATTCTCAATTAATGACAGAGGATGAATTAAAAAATGCCAAAGAAACTGCAAATAAAATGGGCATAGAATGGAAAGTAATAGAACTTAATATATTATCTAACGAAAAATTTGTTGAAAATCCACCTGATAGATGTTATTATTGTAAAAAAGAAATTTTAAACGAACTTTTATCTATTGCAAAGGAAGAAGGATTAGATCTTATTATTGATGGAACAAATGCAGATGATTTAGAAGATCATAGACCAGGTCATGTAGCGCTTGTAGAATTAAATGTCAGATCTCCACTAGCTGAAGCAGGTATTAGAAAAAATGAAATAAGGGAAATAGCTAAATCTCGGGGTCTAGATGTTTGGGATCGCCCTTCTTTGGCATGTTTAGCCTCACGTATACCTTATGGGAGGAAAATTACAGAAGAAAAATTAACAATAATTGAAAAAGCTGAAAGAGTCATCAAACATAAAGCCCATGTCAAGGTTGTGAGAGTGAGATGCTATGATGATTTAGCAAAAATAGAAATTGGAAAAAAAGAGATGAAAAATATATTATCTGAAGAAATTTTAAACGATATAACGGATTATTTGAAAAATTTAGGGTTTAAATATGTAACATTGGATTTAGAAGGATATAGATCCGGTGCTTTAGATGAAATTCTTTAATATTATAAAATTTAAATAAAAGGCTGTGGAGGTTTAATTTCTCCTACAATTAATGCTGAAGGATTTTTTTTACTCTCTTTTTGTCTAAAATCCAGTAATTTTTGGCCAATTTCAGAAAAAGCTAGAACGGGGATTATTTTTCCATATACTTTTCTAGCCTTTTTAGCTACTATTTCTCTCATGACTTTAGAACTACATGTCTGTGCAAAATCGAGCTGTAAAATATAAGGAACTATATCCTCGGTAATACCAGTAGAGTGCATTCCACAAACTATTGCCTTTGCATTATATTTTTTTTCGAGAGCACGAATTTTTTCTATATCTTTTGCCATTGCTGCTGGAATAGTGACGCCTACTTTTTTATAACCTAATTGAAATGCTTTTTCTAAACCAGCTATTTGATCTATTGTGGCATTTTCAGGATCTAGAACAGTTGCACCCAATTCTTTTAATCTAGAAATTACTTCAGGAATTGGAGTTGTTGAAATAAGGGCATTCATTGCAATTCCAATACCTTGAACTATTTCTGGGTTATTAGTAATAACTGTTCCAGCCCCATCACATGGTTCTATCATACAATCAATTAAACCATTTTGTAATGCAGTAGTAAATGTTTCAGATGCCCCAAGTCCGACTCCGAAGACCTTTGAGACTAATATCCTATTAGGAGTACATAAACGGGAAATCGATCTTATTTTATTTTCTAGATGTTTTTTAACTGTTTCTTTTGTATGATAAGTTGTTCCAAGCATGCGTTCATGTAGAGGACAATATTTTACTAGTGGTTCAGTTTCCACTGCGATCACTTTCTTATTACTCACAATTACTCGAGCTTTGGCTATTTCCCAAACATGTCGATCCTCTTTTTTAGACAATTGTATCACTTTAAATTTTAATTAAGTAAAAGAATTTTCACTAATTAGATTGATAAAACTAAATATAACATAGAAATTCTATTTTTAGAATTATTTATTACTATGTATAAAATATTTCAATATTATTTTTTATGTAAAATTTCGAGATAATTTAATTAAGGTGGTTGAAATCGGGAAAAGGACTTTGTTTAAAGGAATAATTCGTGGAACTGCAACTTCAAATTTGGAGGGTTGTAGTTTTGTCATGAAAATAGATGATAAGATTGAAGGTATACCAGAAGAATTCGTAGTTTATTCTACTAGTTTACGATCAGCATATGATTATCAAAGTGGGAGTAATAAAAGAACCTTAAGCACTCAAATTAGACAAGGAGATTCTTTGGTAGTAGAAGGTGAATTAATTCAAGAATTCTTAGGAAATGAAAATCTTGAACTTATAAGAATGGGAGCGAAACATATCTATAATGTAACGTTGAAATGTGGTTTCTAATTTTCAATATTTTTAAAAAAACGAACAAAATATTGTCTAATTTATTTTTATATTATTTTCTTCAGCTATCTTCTGAAAAACTTCTGCAACCTTTTTAATTTCATCCCAAGTTAAACCATAAGTATTTAATTTAAAATGTTTTGAGGATCCTGGAAAGATTCCAGCAATTTTATCCTTTTTTAAAGCTTTATAGAGGAAATATCCTTTTTCTTTATGTTTTAAAGATGCTTCATAAAGAGAAGGGGTCTCAAATTGTGTTAAAGTGTGTTGTTTTGGTCTAACTCCCAGAGCTTTAACATCTTCGATTCTTTCCATTTCAGTAACAAAATATCTAATCTTTTTTATTTCTTCATCCCAATTTTCTTGCTTTGTTCTTTTAACTACTCTAGGAAAACTAGCGATTAAAGTTGCGAGTGGTGCACCATATACAGGAGGACAACCAAAAAAGTGATACTCTTTCTGTAAAAATTGTCTAGAAGACCAATCACCTTTTATTGTAGAAGTTGAAAATATTTTTTTTGCCCATTCTGATGTTGTCCCAAGGACACCTATAGGTCCAGAGGCAGCCATACTTTTATGCCCACTACCAATAAGGATGTCTGCACCTACTTCTTTTCCTTTTATTGGCATAACTCCTACAGAATAAGCCCCATTAACCACAAGGGGAATTTTGTAATCCTTACAAATCTTAGAAACGATTTTAATATCATTTACATTTCCATAATTATAATCCACATGAGTTAGAACTACAAATGGAGGTTTTTTTCCAGTTTGAGCATTAACTTCTTCAATTTTTTCAGCATATGCCTCCAAATTCAATTTAAATTCGGGATGACCTTTATGAGGAACTTCTATAATTTTTACTTTATTATCTTCTGCAGCCAAATATGTTGTATAATGGGCAAGACTATCTATAACTACGACATCTCCTGGGTTGGCAATGACTTTAAAAATGATATTCATAGCCATACGTGAGCCAGCAGTCGGGCGCACTTCATCCATTCCCATAAATATTGCCATATCCGTTAAGAAATCATGAATAGGAGGCTTATTTATTGTATCAAGCCGCCCTTCTAGACACATATCACATACAGAATAGCCATCCCCAAATTCAGATAATACTTTTTTGGCCTCTGGCGTCAATTTACCAGCAGCTTGGATTGGATGAATATTAATGAAATCCTTTTTTGTTATTCTGGTTATATTAGAATATTTTTGGAGTCTTTTAGGATCTATCAAATAAAACCCTCTAAATTTAATTAAATACCATATATGGAATATTACTAGTTGCTAAATATGAGAAGGAATCTAATATTAAATAAAAATCGATGGTTTAATAATATAAAAAATAAAAAATTAGACATCAAGTCTTAGGCGAGTATAGCGAGGTTTAAATCCCAAATCATCAAAAATTTTCAAAGCTTTTTTTGTTTCTTCACGTACATTAGTTTCAATGGTGTCAACATTTTTTTCTCCTTTTAAAAAGTCTATAGCTGCTTTTAATAATTGATATCCAACTTGTTGACCTCGGCATTTCCCTGATACATACCATAAAGAGATATCACCAAATCTTCTTTTTAACAAATCAGTTTCGATTTCTGCTACAACAAGACCACAGAGAGTTCCGTCTTTATCCGCACAAAATATTTTAATGTCAGAAAAAGCTAATTCTTTGATTTCTAGCCCGACAAAATAGCTATCAAGTAAGGTTAACCATAAACTTTCGTAAAATGGCTGGTTTAGTGACTCGACGAATTCTTTTACTAAATCTGTAATTGCTTCTTTGTCTTTTTTTTCAACGGAACGAATTTTTACTGCCAAAACTTATTTCTCCTTTTAATTAATTGTTAAATTTTTACTATTGTTGGTAGGATATAAGTCTTTAAAATATTTCTTCTTTTTTGTAATGATTATTTTAATTGATAAATTTGCAAATTTCTAACTTTTTAAAATAATAATAAGATAGATAAGTAAAAAATAATAGAGTGATTAAATATGTCCCCTTTCATGTCTTTATCGCATGTTAAAATGTATTATGAGATTCATGGAGAGGGTGATAATTTTATTACAATGATTCATGGCTGGACTGAATCGGGAAAATTCTGGAGGGAACAGTTACCAATATTTGATAAAGATAAATATAAAATAATTTTATTAGATTTAAAAGGACATGGAAGATCATCAAAAAACAGAAGAGGGTATTTAATTAGAAATCATTCGTATGACGTATACGAATTGCTAGAAAATTTAGGAGTTAATGAGACTATATTATTCGGACATTCTTTAGGTGGGATGGTTACTCTAGATTTTTATTTTCGCCGTCCTATTAAGATAAGAGCCATGTGTTTATTCAATACCAGCTCCAGAGCAATGAGATTGCCAAGAAGTCTTTCAGAACTTGGAGGAATTGGTAGATTTGGGTTAAGAAAATTTTTTATGACTGTTTATGATTTTTCTCCTGACCGCGTATTTTCTCATAAAAAAGAAGAGAATGTCCAAGAACTTATTAAAGAAGCAAATGATCCCGTCATAACTCCACCACGTGTCAGTATTATGTGTGGAATTGGAGCATTTAATTTTAATGTAGAGTACAAATTAAATAGGATAGATATTCCGGTTTTAATTATGACAGGAGAGAAAGATGCGGTTACACCTCCCAGATTAACATATAAAATGCAAAAATTTATTCCAAATTCAATTTGCCATATAATTCCAGATACTGGACATATGGCAGTCATTGAAAAATCCGATGAAGTGAATAAATACTTACTAAAATTTTTCTCTAAAAATAAACTCTGATTTCTAGGTTAGCTTATTTGTCTGATTTTTGTAATAATTTTTTCCTATATTGTTCAATTTCCAAATTTAAAATTGCTTGTGAATCTTTTTTAGATAGAACATAAGGCTCACCAAGTAATTTGGCTTGAAATAAGATCTGGGCCCCTGATTCTAAAACTTGTGTTCTGGTATAAGCTTCTTTAATCGATTTTCCTACTGCGATAGCCCCATGATTTTTTAAAACACAACTTGGGACATCCTTCATTGCTTGGACGACAAGCTGTGCCATATCTTCAGTGCATGGCGTGACATATGTCACTTGAGGAACATAATCACCCAAATAGACTACAAAATCTGGAAATAAAGGGACTAGTAAAATATCTACGGACGAAAGAGAAATTACGTAAGGAGGATGTGAATGAAAAATACAATTAATATCGGATCTGGCTTGATAAAGAAACAGATGTAATGCAACTTCGGAAGATGGCATTAATCGGGAGTCCAAAATTTTTCCGGTTGAAACATCAATAGGAACAAAATCGTCTATACTCATTTCCATAAAAGGGATTCCCGAGGGTGAAATCCACATAACACCATCCTCATCTTTAATCGAAGTATTTCCACCAGGTCCTATCACTAACCCTTCCTTTTGCATTAATTGGCTGTATTCAAGGAGTAAAGTTTTTTTCTTTTTAAGTTCTTCATCGGTCAATCATAACACCAATATTTTATAGATTATATTCAAATAAAAATTATAAAAAGATCGTAAAGAGTGTATTTAAAAATGCATAAGGCATTCCAACAAGTTGAAGAAGCGGATTTAGTTATATTTTTTTACAATTGGGAAGAATGGAAAATTGAGAAGCCGTATAATAAAAATATAGAAGGTATTGAACAGCTGAATAAGAATATATTAAAAGAATCGATATTGAAAATGGAAATAAAACGAGATCTTGTAGTAGTAATTTTAGATAAGAGAGAATCTGATATACAAATTGATGAAATAACTAAGTTTTTAAAAATATTTAGATTTAAGAGAATGATTTTTCAAGCAGGAATATCAAATATGCATCCAGATGGTAGACCAATTCTAAAAGAGGAATGGTTATGAGGAAAGAAAATAAAAAGGAGATTATATAATTGAATTTACTTTAATTTTTCAATAAAGTCTGGGATATTAGGAGCTGTTAAAATAGTTCCCTATCTTAATTAATTTAGATATTATAATATTAAATTTTACCATGTTCCAATTGGTAGTACCGTGTCCATCCAACTATTGCTAATATTGCTCCAGTTATTATGATTAAAGCACCAACAATCGTAAAGATTGTAGAACTATTAAGCATTCTTTGTCCTTGAGATATTAATGGAAGTATCGTTATTATTAACATAGATGAATCGCTATCAAACGTACCCATCGTCGTTATCAAGAACAAAATGTTCGTAGTCATTATACGATTGGCTAACATACGCATCATTAAGCTAAAACCTAAAATAATACCACCTACACCAGCCAAGACTAGGCCAATTATACCCATTGCAAATTCTCCTTTATGTTCCAGTTCTAATCACCTCTTAAGTCGATTTTTAAATAATAACTAAATTAATTTTACTTATATGCATTTTAAATATTACCAAGTAAAAATTTGTAAAATGATTTCTTTTTTTAGTCAAAATTCTTTTTATAGATTAATAAATTCAAATTGATGTGATCATTTGGAGTTGGGTATTGGAGAAAAATTTCAAAAGGAAACAAAATATAATCGTAATACCATGAAAGGTGGCTTTTTGGATTGGGTAACCAAACCTGACATTTATAAAACATATTCAGAAGTTAAAAAGATAAAGTTACCCGAACCGAAACAAAAGAAAAATATGGTTCTTGATGAAATTTTACAAATAAGGCATAGTATACGTAATTTTTCTGAAGACCCGGTCAGTTTACAAGATCTTTCATACCTTTTATGGGCTACAACAGGTATACAAAGAATTGAGCATGGATATGAGTTTCGAACAGCTCCTTCAGCAGGTGCACTTTATCCTATTGAGACCTATTTGGTTGTGAATAATGTAGAAGATCTTGAGCAAGGAGTATACCACTACGCAATAAAAAACCATAAATTAGAGCAATTAAAAGTAGGAGATTATAGCATTAAGATAGCTAGAGCAGCTTTAGGGCAAAAGATAGCTCAATTCGCTGCAGTTGATTTCATCTGGACAGCAATATATTTTAGATCGATATGGAAATATAAACAACGTGCATTTAGGTATATTTATCTGGATTGTGGACATATTGGGCAAAATCTAGCTCTTGCATCAGTAAGCCTTGGGCTAGGAAGTTGCCAAATTGGAGCAATTTTTGATGATGAGGCAAATGAAATAGTTGGAGTGGATGGGGAAAAGGAAAGTGTTATTTATATGTGTGTTGTCGGTCATCCAAAGCAAGCTTTTTTATTATAAGGTTTAAAAACAGAATCTATCTATAGTTTCACAAATCAATTATGCCAGAGAAATAATTGGGTAATGTATATGACTAATCAAGAATCAAAGCGTATCGAAATAATTGATTTATATCGTAATCAAAAACCTATCTATGAAGATGAAAATTTAACTTTGGTTAGATTGGAATCATTAACTAGAAATGGATTAAATAAATTAAATAAAAACGATGCTTTAGTTATCATTCCGATTGCGCCTATCGAAGCTCATGGAAATTTTTTACCAATTGGTTCAGATTATATTGAAAGTATTTTGATGGTTGAACTTATTAAAGAAACCTTAAAAGAAAAAAGGTCTAATAATCATTACACCATTGTTGAATCTCCAGGAATACCAATTGGAACAGGTGCCCTTCGATCAGTTGAAGGTACTCTTGATATTGGACATAGAGCCTTTCGTGATTGTGTTATTGACTTTATTGATGGTTTAGTTAAAGCAGGATTTAAACGATTTTTAATTATTACAGTTCATCATGGCATGATTCATGCTTATGCGTTGGAGGAAGCAGCAGATAAAATAGTAAAAAGATATAGAAAAAAAGATGTGAGAGTTACTTCTCCTGTGCATTGGATAGCTAAAACATTGTATATGGACGACCCTAAAAAAACATGGTCTAGATTAGTGGAGAAAATAGGACAAAAGTCTTTAAGCGATGAAGAGTTAGAAGCAATTAAACATGATCATCATGCTTCTATAATGGAGACGTGTTTTATGAAAAAAGTCAACCCTGATCTTGTAGATCCAGAATACAAAACTTCTGGACCTATTTTCGATGGAATTAACAATCAATTATTAGGTTTACTTACCAGCCGATATAAATATGACCACCAAGGACTTGCATACAACGGCAATCCAAGCTTAACAGACAATAGAGATTGGTATTCTCTTTATGTAGAAAAGATAAAAGAGATTGGTTTGGAATTTATTGATGCACTTTATAATAAAGATCCAAACGCTTTTAAACCATATCTTCACTCACATATTTGGCAATTTAAATTTCTTAAGACCAATTTTAAGCAATATTTTATTATTCCTTTCATTATCTTTATGATAGTTCTTCCATGGATCTTATTTTTTATAAATTTACAGACTTAATTAATTATTAACTTCTAATTTATGTGGTATCATTGGTATTTTTATCAATTTTAAAAAAAATTATCAATAGGAGAGTTTGGTTAGCAGCATGCTTTATAATTTTTAGTTTGAGTATGGTTAATTGTGCTAGAGGAACTTTTGATGAAATAAATGTGCAACGGGTTTCATTTACAGTGAATCCTAGATATACTTACGAAGTTAATTTATTTTTCAACAGAACTATGTTAAATTATGCAAAAACTCATAGTGTGGCGGGTTATTTATTCACTCCACCCCCATATTACGCACTATTATATGTGAATAGGACTTCAGGACATTTCTCAGGATTTCCTACTATTATATGGTGTCATGGTGGATTAGGAAATGCCGAATTACAATACCATTATGCAAAAGAACTTGCAGCTAGAGGTTTTAAAGTGTTAGTAATAAATCAACCAGGTCATGGAGATAGTGGAGGTCAGTATACAAAAGGAATAAACAACCTACCAGTGCTTTATTCAGCTGTTGATTATCTTTATTATCTTTGTTGGGATGTGGATCGTAATAGAATTGGTGTATCAGGTCATTCACATGGGGGAGTTCTTACCACCAGAGGAGGTATATTTGATAATTGGACAAATCCAAAAACAAATAACTCAATTGGGACAGGGGGTAAAATTAAAAGCTTTGGAGCAATATATTGTTGGGATACTTTGCTTGGGGCTACCACTTACATGGGGTTAAGTGAAAGACCACTTTATGCTCTTTATCCCGAACTTTTATATTATGATCCTGATTTCCAATGGATTTTTAGTCGTTCAAATTTTCTATCAAGCACCTTTCCTTTTACTATGCCAAATGAATTGGAAGCTCGCTCAGTTTCTAATTTCATTAATAGCACAAATATTGGCAATTATATGTTAATAATCGGAGCTGCAGAAGAATATATTTCAGTTCCTCAAGAATGTTTATTAATGGAGGCAGCTACAAAAAATTCAAGCGGCATACCTCAAGTTAGCGCTGAGGATATATTTAAAAATGTAATTTCAAGCTTGTCATGGAATTATGGAAATATAACGGATAATAATTCAAGACGGTTGATTATAGTCCCAGGTGTTAACCATATAGGAGAGGGAAGTGATTCTATCGTACTCCAAAGCCTAGTTACATGGTTTCATGAATCGTTTGGAACAGGATACGAAAACTTTCCAATTCGTCTAGATTGGGAAAGAAATTATAATCTAAGACAAAGTTGGGCTATTGGTCTATTTGCAACTTTGTCAGCTATACCGGGTCTTGTTTCATATTTATCTAGCTGGTTTTCTCCAAAATTAGGAAATTTGCCAGATAAAAAGAAAATAAATAAAAATAATCATTTAATTAAACCGATTGATTTGAATACAAATAGCAAAATTAAATTATTAATATCATATTGTCTCTTTCTGATAATTTCTTGTATAATCGGCAGTAATTTAGTCAGAAATACATTAGATATAAAAACATTTATTCAATTCTGGAATTGGAATTTAGCTTCTATCCCTTTATTAGTAATATCATTAATTCAGATTCCAATTATAATCTTAATAATCCAATTTGAAAAGAAACATTATAAACTTGATTCAAATGATTATAAACTCTCTCCAAAATCTGTTTTAAGAGGGTTAATGATAGGTGCATTACCCATTCTTCTTATAGTATGTATCTATGATATTTCAGCCTTTATTTGTAACGTTCCAATGCTACTGCCTCGCCCCTTTGAAGTTAGTGTTTATATAGATTTCTTTATTTTATTGGGAATTATGCTCCTTTTTTCATTAACTAATGAACTAGTCTTTCGTAAATTAATTCAATCAAAAATTGATAAGGGAAAAAGAAAACTAAAACGTTGGAAAACGAATTTTATGGTTTCCTTATTGAATATTTTTATATTAATTATAAATTTTGGAATTATAGCTAATTTAACTTTCGGCACTGGCTTTTTTGGTCATTTTTCACCTTTAGAAGCGACAGGTCCATTTTTAGCCATAATTTGTGGTTGTATGATTATTTTAAATTTTGTTAATGCGTTTATTTATCAACGTTCAAAGTCAATCACGAGCACTAGTATATTTACTGCCTTAATTTTAACATTATTACAAACTGGAAAAATATTTGGAAATTATATCTAATTTTGAATTGAATTTATTTAATTCTTTTAATTAAAAACTGTCCCTTTTTTTTCTGAAATGGTGGAGGAATATAAAAATTATACTGTTCATCATCTAAATTGATAATCCAGGAATGAGTAGATTTACGAATTATACTAACAGGTCCAGATTTAATTTGTTTCCAAGTTCCTTTTCCGTAACCTTTTTCAATAACTCCTTCTTTATCAAATAAATATATTGGGTCGTGTAATTCCATCATTATTCCTAGCCGAGGCCGTTCGTTTACTTTTGGTAATCCTTTTGGGACTATAAAATCAATTGCTACCTCTAAAACTTTACTTCCAAGAGCATAGTCAAGATGTTTTCCTCGTTTTTCTGCTATATGTTCACGAATAGAAAAAAAATCGATTTTGGATATAAATTTTTCATTTTTTAGCTGAAATAACGAGTTTTCATAACTCAATTGTCATTACACCATTTTAAGATGAGATAAATATTTTCAATTTACCATTATTTAATTCAATCAACCTATTTAAATCAATTAAGAAGAGTTAATAAATTGATATCATTAATTTTTTATATTGCGTAATTCCTAGATAAATATGACAAAAATATTGGGACTGATTGCCATAAATCACCATCAAATATTTGAGAAAAAAGAAATTTATAAGAAAAATTAAAATTTTTTAAAAATTCTGATGGGAGGGCAATCTAAAATTGAGCATTTACAATTTCATTCCCATAGGAAATTATTCAAAAATTAAAATGTATATGAGGGAAATGAATTGGGGTTTGAAGAACATTCACTTGAATCAAAGTTAAAAGAATCAGAAGAAAAGTTTAGAACTATCACGGAAAACGCTTTAATGGGCATAAGTATTATTCAAGATAATCAATTAAAATATGTAAATCAAGCAGCTGCTGATATTTTAGGATATTCTCCTGAGGAACTGATGAGTTGGAGGATATCCGATATTTATAAGGTTATTCACTCAGAAGATCTCGATATTCTCTTGAATGTAGTAAAAAAAGATAAGGGTTTAACTGAACCAAATTTTATTCAGTATAGAGCTATTAAGAAAAATGGAGATATAATTTGGGTTGATAATTATACTAAACAGATTATGTATGAAGAACAACCTGCTATATTAATTATATCAATAGATATTACAGATAAGAAAGAAGCAGAACAAAGAATCAGAGAATCTGAAGAGAAATATAGATTAATAACTGAAAATGCCAATGATATGATATGTGTTTTAGACGAGAAACAAAAAATTGAATATTTCAACGAAGAAGTTCATCAAAAAATTTTAGGATATAATAAAAATGATTTAATTGACAAATATGCTTTGGATTTTGCACATCCAGATGATATTCCAATTCTACTTGAAGAATTAAAGAAAAAATGGGATGTGGGATATGGAATTAAGGATCTCAGATTTAAACGTAAGGATGGTACTTATGCTTGGATTGAAGTAAAGGGGAAAATATTTCATGATAGAAAGGGAAATACAAAAATTCTGCTAATCGGTAGAGATATTAACGAAAGGAAACAAGCAGAACAGAAATTAAAAGAATCAGAAGAGAACTATCGAATAATAACAGACAACGCAAATGATATGATCAGTAAGATAAATATGAATTTTAAAATTGAATATGTGAACGAACAAGTGCATCATAAAGTTTTGGGATATACAAAAGATGAATTAATTGGAAAAGATCTAACAAAATTAATACATCCTGATGATTTTGTGAATGTCCTAGAAATAGGAAAGAAAAGTTGGGAAAGGGGAGAGGCTAATGCCATAATAAGATTAAAAAATAAAGATGGAATATATATTTGGGTTGAAGTTAAAGGGAGAAAAATAATAGATATAGATGGGAAAGAGAAAATATTAGGAGTTAGTAGAGATATTACTGAACGTAAGAAGATGGAGCAAGATTTAAAGGAGTCCGAAGCGAAATATCGCCTAATTTCAGAAAATGTAAATGATCTAATAGATGTTCTAGATGATAAATTTAAAATTGAATATGTAAACGAAGAAGCGCATAATAGGATTTCTGGTTATAGTTGGGGGGATTCAATTGGTAAAGATGCTTTTAGGTATATGCATCCTGAAGACCTGACTAGAGTTGTTGAATTAACAAAAAAAGATTGGAATAAAGGGGAGGGTAGTTTTGAAGCAAGATTTAGAAAAAAAGATGGAGACTTTTATTGGCTTGGATTAAAGTGGAAACGATTTACTGATAGAGATGGTAGGGAGAAAATTTTAACAGTTGGTCGAGATATAACAGAACGTAAGAAAGTGGAGCAAAGGCTTAGGCAGTCTGAAGCCAAATACAGGGAGATATTAGGCTTTCTTCCCGATATAGTTTATGAACTTGATACTAATTTCAATATAACTTATATAAATCAAGCAGGATTAAAAAAATTTGGTTATAGTCAAGATGAATTTGATAAGGGCTTGAATATGTCTAATTTACTTCCATCTAATGAATTGGAACGAGCAATAAAGAATTGTAAAAATATACTTAATAAAATTCCACAAAAACCACAAGATTATGTAATGGTAAAAAAAGATGGAACTAGATTTTGGGGTAGAATACGTGCAAAACCTATTATAAAAGGTGAAAGAAATTTAGGCATTAGAGGTGTTATTAGTGATATTACTGAGCAAAAATGGTTCCAAGATATGGTAATCGAATCCGAGGAAAAATTCAGACGGATTTTTCATTCAATCCCCGATTTATTCTTCATAGTTTCAGGAGATACTACCGTTTTAGATTATAGTGGTAAACAACAAGATTTTTTCATTCCGCCAGAGGAAATATTAGGGAAAAAAATGAGTAATATACTACCTCATAAACTCGGAACCAAATGTCTTGAATTAGTTAAAAAGACTCTAAAAATTCAAAAACCTCAAACTTTAGAATATACACTTCCAATTAAAGAAGAACTTGAATATTTTGAAGCTCGCTTTTTTTACCTAACTGAAGATAAAATATCAATTTTCATTCGGAACATTACTAAAAGAAAAATTGCTGAAGCAAGATTTTCTAGGAAAAATAAATTGTTAAATGCAATAAATCAGGTTTTACAAGAAGCATTAGTCTGTCAGACTGATGAAGAGGTTGCCAATACATGTCTCAAAGTAGCATTAGAGTTAACAGATAGTGAGTTTGGTTTTATTGGTGAAATAACAAGAGATAATCAATTTAATTTCATGGTATTGGATGCCCCAGGTTATGATTCGAATCAACAACCAGCATTAGTTGGAGAAAAAATGATGAAATTTATGAATGTGGGTGGATTTTTGGATAATTTAATTAAAAATAAAAGAACCTATGTAATCTCTGACGCTTCTAAGAATCCTTATATCGCTGAGCTTCCAAACTACCATCCGAAATTAATTTCATTTTTAGGAGTTCCAATAATACAAAGAGAACAAACTATAGGGATGATTGGACTCGCAAATAAGAGATTAGGTTATGATATAACTGATCAGAGAGATATCGAATCTTTATCAGTGGCTTTTATTGAAGCTTTAATGCGTAAACGTGCAGAAAGAGAAGTAAAAGAACATCATGAACGTCTTGAAGAAATGATGCAAGAGTCCATGATTCAATTAAAAATAAGTCAAAAAGAACTTAAAAAGAAAACTATTGAACATATAAAGACCGGAGAAGAATTAAAGGAATCTGAAGAAAAATATAGAGAAACTCTAGATTTACTTCCGGATATCGTATTTGAAGTAGATAATAAAATGAATTTAACATATGCAAATCAAGCTTTATATGATAAATTTGGATATACTCAAGACGATTTTGATAAAAGAGTGAAAACCGTCGAATTGATTTCTAAAGATCATTTAGAAAAAGCAATGAAAAGTTTTAGGATAACTCTTAATGGAATTAAAGTTGAACCAACTGAATATTTATTAATAAAAAAAGATGGTTCAAAATTTTGGGGTAGAGTACACACCGATCCTATCTATAGAGAAAAAAATATCACTGGAGTTAGGGGTGTAATTAGTGATATTTCTAAGGAAAAGAAGGCAGAAGAGGAATTGATACAAAGAATGAGAGAAATGAAGACTTTCATTAACAACATTCCTCACATGGCTTGGCTCAAAGATATAAATTCAAATTTTATTCTCGCCAATCAGAAATTTGGCGATGTTGTGGGAATGGATCCTGAATTTCTTCGAAATAATACTTGTGCTGTTTGTTTTGGTGAAGAAGCAGCTAAGAAATTCAAAGAAGATGATAAAGTAGTAATGGAAGGAAAGAACAAAATTACAGTTGAAGAAACTATTATGGATAAGGATGGAGAGGAAATAAACCTTGAGACTACAAAATCGCCCATATTTAATTATAACGGGGATATTATAGGTACTGTAGGGATTGCTATTGATATTACTGAACGTAAAAAAATTGAAAGTAAGCTTAGAGAATCCGAACAAAGGTTTAGAAATTTTATCGAAAATAATCCTGATGGAATACTTGTTGCAGATGTTGAAACTAAGAAATTTATTTTTGGTAATAGAAGGATTTCCGAAATGTTAGGTTATAACTTAGAGGAGATTGAGGATATGGGGGTCATGGATATTCATCCAGAGGAGGATGTCCAATATGTTATTGAACAATTCGAGAAACAAGCAAGGAAAGAGATTTTATTGGCTAAGAATATCCCAGTTAAAAGGAAAGATGGGAGTGTTTTTTATGCAGATATAAACTCGTCTGATACAATATTAAACGGGAAGAAATGTTTAGTCGGTGCTTTTAGGGATATTACAGAGCGTATGAATATGGAGGAGCAGCTTCGGGAATTGTCTGAAAATTTAAGTCAAAAAGTGGAAGAACAAACTCACGAGTTGAAAGAAACTCAGGAGAAATTAATATATAGAGAGAAGATGGAAGCAGTAGGAAAATTTGCAGGAGGTATTAGTGGCAAACTTAAATCTCCATTTGAAATTATCAATAATTCACTTTTTAATTTAAGATTGAAATTAAAAGATACCGGCGAGGATGTGAGAAGAGATTTAAATATTATACAGCAAGCAATAAACAGAGCATGTGATTTAGTTTTAGGTCTACCAGAATACACACGATTTAAAGTACCAATGCTTATTAAAGGTGATATAAATACAATTGTCCAAGAGGTACTGATAGATTCTGAAATTCAGGAAAATATTGTCGTTGAATCCCAATTGGATAAGAATTTGCCTCAAATTGACTTTGATCCAAATCAAATTAAACAAGCATTCATTAATATTATATTAAATGCTGTACAAGCTATGCCAAATGGAGGAAGATTGACAATAAAAAGTAAATTAATAGATGATAGTATAGAAGTGGATTTCAAGGATACAGGAGAGGGAATCTCAGAAGAGAACCTAAAAAAAGTATTTGAACCATTATTTAGCACAAAAACCGAAAATATTGGATTAGGACTACCAATTGTTAAGGATATCATTAATAAACATAATGGAACAGTGGCAATAGAGAGTAAAATTGGTGAGGGTACAAAAATAACAATAAAATTACCTATTTCTCAAAATAAAACTGAAAAAAAATAGTTAAAATTAATTAATTTTATCTTTCTGAAGATTTTTAAAACAAACTATATAAAAAATAAAAAAAAGAAATAAAATAAAATTTTTATTCTTCAAGACCAAGTAATTTTCTTAGTTCTACCCAATCTTCTTTTAAACCAGCGACATCCAGGATTTCTAACATTTTTTCTTGTCTTTCTTTTACGCCTAGATCCTCAAGAATATCTTGTACTCTTTCACCTTTAACTCCAATTTTTTCAAGAGTTTCTTCTAATTTTTTTCTTTGTTCAGGTAAATCCATTCTTTCAATGAATTCTTTAAGTCTGTTGTATTGTTCGGTAATACCAAGTATTTCATTAATTTTTCTGATTTTTTCAACTCTTTTTGGAATTTCTAATTCAGTTATTACAGCTTTGATTTTTTCGTCTATTTTATCTATACCTAAACTTTCTCTTAATTTTTCAATTCTATCAGCTAATGATTCTCTTTCTTCACCTTCAGTTCCTAAAATATTTCTTAAAGGTTTCAAGAGAACATCAAAAATTGATTCTTTTTTTTCATCTTCCATTAAAATCACCTATTTCTTTTTTTTACCTCATTTTTATTTTTATTATAGAGGTCTTAATTATATGTTTAGACCTCTAATATATAAATGTTTCTATACAGAATTTTCGATTATAAATAAGGTTCTCAAAAAAGTTTTTATATAGACGTCTTAATCATATAATTAATAATTATTAAGTTCTCAGAAAAAATTTGAGTCAGATTTATAATGATGTTTCCTTCAGGATATAATCTAAAATCGCCAATAGAATTACTCATATTATTGACAATAAAAAAAGAAAAAGAGATTCATGGCTTTGATCTAATTAAAAAAATGGATGCTTTTAAATATTGGGAGCCCAAAGCCGGAACTATTTATCCAATTTTAGAGAGACTTTCGAATAAAGGAATATTAGAAAAAATTGAAGCTTCTGAAGGAACGACTCGGAAAAAAGCTTTCTATCGGTTAGCAGAAGAAGGAGAAGCTATCTTAGAAAACAATAAAGAAATATTTGATATAAGTTTTGACTTTTTTGAGAAACTTTTTGAAATAGGAAACGAATTTATCCTCGACGATTTAAAATTTATTAAATTTCTGAGTAAAAGAATAAATAGATATTTAACATTAATTCAAGAGAAAAAATTTGAGCCTTCCCCCGAGAATATAACAGAATTAGATAATATAATTGATCTATTAAATTCAAAAATTGAAAAAATTGACAAAAAGATTTCAGATTTAAAAAAAGAGGGAAAATTTGTAAAAATTAAAATTGAATAGGTGATTTTATGGTTTTCAAATGGTTGAGAGATGTAGTAGAGGAAGAAAGATTACGTTTAAAAAATCAAGTTGAAAAGGCTTTAAAGAGAATAAGCGAAGATACTCGAGTAGAAACAATTAGAGAAACTATTCGGGATGTCTGGGGAGAAGTTAGGGACGATTATTTGGATACATTAGAAAAAATTCTGGGTTATGATCCTAAGAGTGATATTTATCTATTACAAGATTTCAATCAATTATTAAATCAAATAGGTCTCAATCCTCCTTATCCAAGGATTGATATTTTGGATGATGAAAATAAATTAAGCATGATAATTGATGTTCCTGGATTTTCAAAAGAAAATATTGAACTTGAATGTGCTCCGAATAAAATTGTTATAAGAGGAAAGGTAGATATAGAGGGAAATCAACGAGAGATTGACAAAATTATTAATTTACCTCGAAGAGTTGTTCCAGGAGAAGCAGTGGCAAAACTAAAAAATGGAATATTAATTGTGAAACTCCCCTTATCAAAGTAATATCCTAAATTTTTGGAAGAACCTTATGTATCAATTTCTAATTCTTTGGCTTTCTTTGTAAAAAAAACTTTAATTACTCGATTCGCATTTTCTATTCCATTGAATAATAAACTGCGTAATAAGTTTTGTAAGAGTTCTGATGCAATATTCTCATTTTCCAAATTATTTAAAACAATTGCTCCAATAATACCCCTCATACGTTGAAATAATATTTTATGCTTTTCTAAAATAAGTGAGGGTAAATAAATGGAAGTTAATTTTGTCATATATAAATCTATTAAAGGGAGAAAACCCGCAGCAGTAGAATTTTCCTTAAAAACTTCACTTTTTGAAACTATTTGTTTTCCTTTGCTATCAAAAATTATTATATCGAGAATTTCCAAGAATATAACCTTCTATTTTAAAAAAATCATTAAATATCCCTAAAATTGGATTTATCAATAAAAAAATTGTTAATTACTTGATCTGAATTATCTAATCCTTTAAGATTCAGTTCAGTTAATAAATTCTTTAACATTTCAGATGCTAATCGTTCATTTTCTCCAATATTCAATACAATGGCCCCGGTAATTTCTTTCATGCGTTCAAATAAAATTTTATGTTTCTCTAATGTTAATGAATAAATTTTTTCTGCCAATAATTTAGCCATATACATACTTATTGAATAAAGTAATCCTGCAGAAAGAATTTTTTCTTTAAAAATTTGACTTTTACTAAAAATTGGTTTTCCATAACTATTGAAAATGATAATTTCTGGAATTTTCAACCTACAAGCCACTTTTGATGGTTATTCTTTATATTAATAATCAAGGATCAAAAAAGGTTTGGTTTTTAATAAGTTATAAAGTTAAATCGATTTTACTGATTTAAATTAAGATAAATTTCCAAAAAAAGTAGGTAAATTTAGATTTTTTGAAAAAAAAGAGGATAAATTGACAGTTTTTATATTTCTAATTCATCCTTTACTAAGCTTTTTTATTCAGGTTTTCCATATAGCTTTGTAACTTCTCCACGTTGCACTTTACCGACTGCAGTAATTGGAAGATCCTTAGCAAAAATTACACTTTTTGGTTTTTTAAAACCAGCGATTTTACCTCTACAAAACTCAATTATCTCTTCTTCAGTTGCAGATTGACCTGGTTTGAGTTGAACAACAGCACGTACAGATTCTCCCCACTTTTCATCAGGGACTCCAATCACAATTACTTCATCTACCGCAGGATGATCATGGATTACTTCTTCGACTTCTAATGGGTAAACTTTTTCTCCTCCGGTATTGATACATGCCTTGATTCTCTCCACAATGTATATTTCACCTTCTTTTATATATCCAAGATCTCCAGAATGAAGCCAACCTTCTTTATCTATTGCTTTTTTAGTTTTTTCCTCGTCTCCATAGTACCCTTTCATCACCGAGGGGGATCTATAACATAATTCTCCTGTTTCTCCTTCTTTAAGCTCTTCACCGGTATCAGGATTTATAATTTTTACTTCTATACCATCAAGAATTTTACCAATTGAACGATTTTTAACAACATCTTCTTCTGCATCTAATTTTATACTAGTAATTGGAGACATTTCAGTTAAACCAAAACCATCGACCAATAGAGCATTGGAAAATGTTTGCATTATCATTTTTTTATACTTGGCTCTTAAAAGGGAACCTCCACTTGATGCAACAATTAATTTAGAAAGGTCATAATTCCCATTTGTCACTAAAGGACTAGTAACAATTTCTTGCCACATAACAGGGACAAGAAATGCCCAATATACATTTTCTTTATCAATTAAATCAAGTGTCTCTTCAACACTAAATTTTTTATTCATGGGAAATAAGACTTCAGACACTGGGTTAAAGCCCCAGTTGACAAGCCATACACCAAACGCAGCTGAATGGAATAAAGGTGGGATAACTAAAATATTCATATTCCGTTCTATTTTAGGTTTATGAGTTAAACCACTTATTACAGCTCGTTTATACTTACCCTTTCCTTCCATCTTAGCGCCACTTCCTAGCAGCATTTTCATGATTTTTGGAAATAATTTTAATTTTCCCAACTTAGAAAAGGTTAGTGGGATTATTTTCACGAAATCACGAAGTTGGTCTGTAAATTTTGCGTCAAATAGCAGATCAAAATTCTTTGGCTTATCCCTGAATAATCTCATTTTATCATTAACTGTTGTTATTGTAATAGGCGGAAATGAAGGGCCAGTCTGCGATTTTGAATGAAATACTACAATTTTATCCTTTAAAGTATCTGTGATGAAATTAATCATGTTTGATCCAAATAATGAAAAAGCTTCTTGAACTTTCTTTTGAAATTTGTTTAATTTCTTTATTTCTCTATCTGAGTCAAGTTGTCTAGCGTGAGGTAGCGTTTTAATCAAAAATGAAAATAGCGATTCTTGATTGAATAAAATATTCTCGTATGTCAACATTACCCCTTTAGGCCGTCCAGTTGTTCCACCAGTGTAAACGATGACAGCTACATCTTCATCAGGTTTTATTTTTACTTTTGGTTCTTTATCTTTAGATTTTCTAATTAAGCTTTCATAATTTAATACACCAGAAGGAATTTTTTCACCCTTACAAATATAATTTTTGATTTTAGGAACATTGGGTTGAGTCTGAAGTACAACATCCAACACATCTTCTTCAAAAATTATACAAATTGAATCACTATTGTTTAAGACATATTCCAATTCGCTTGAGACATAACGATAATTTATTAAAACCGGAATTCCTCCGAAACTCTGGATAGCCATAACTGATTCTACAAAATAAGGGCTGTTGTGAAAGTCTACAGCAATTTTATCGCCAAATTTGTAGCCTAGCTTTTTTAAACCATAAGCCAATTTATTTATACGAGTGTTTAAATCTTTCCAAGATATATGTTTTTTCCCGTAAACTATTGCATCCATTTTCTTCGGTAAATATTTTGCTTTTAAAGTTATCATTTCTTTAAATGGAGATTTTTTTCCCATATTCATACAACCTAAATTTGTATTATATCAGATAATTATTCAAAATTTTTTTTTAACTTTATTTAACAAATATAAAATAAAAATTCATAAATTGATAATTACCCCTTCTTATTTGCTAATTGCCTAAGTATATCCCAATAAGCTCCCCTATATCCATTTTGAATTGCATTTACTAATATTAGATTCTCATTATAATTATAATTTTGATCTTGTTCTTCCGGATCTGCGAAAAAAAACATGGGATCTTTCCCTACGAGTTTGCTAATATATGAAAAGCATTTTTTACCTTTTAATTCAGCGGATAAATAAAAAATTGGTTTTAAAAAATTTGGATTTTTATCTTTAAAACCAAATAAATTAGGATTTTTTTCAAATGAACCTTCTTCTTTAACAATCCTTGAAAGTTCTGTTCCGGGATAGATTCTAACACCTATCGAAAGTCCAACTCGATTAGGCTGGATTTTTTTCATCAAATGTATCGTATTTTTAATTGTATTGTTAGTTTCCCCAGGTCCACCTAGTAATAAGTCATACATAAAGGTAATATTAAGAGATTTACAAATTTCGGCAGTCTTAATAATATCCTTCACTTTAAAATCACGCTTAAGATTTTTTAGAATTGTGTTATTTCCGCTATCAACTCCGAAATCTATCCCAACACATCCTGCTTCCTTCATAATCCGTCCCATTTCATCAGTAAAAGGCTTTGGGATACAATAGGCATACCATGTCATTTTTTTATTTAAGCCCTCCTGAATTATTGCAGAGCATACTTTTTTAGCGTGTTGGCTATTATTATTGAATTCAGAATCACATAGATGAAAACAGTTAACACCTTGTTCAATCAAGGTCCTAAATTCGTTAATTACTAATTTTGGTTCCTTTAGTCTAATTATCTTGCCTTTACTGATTGGGTCTGCACAATAAATACACTTTCGATCACAACCACGCTTAGTTTCAATATTCCCTTGTCCACCTTCGTTAAAATAATTTAAATTATTTATTACATTACGTACTGGAGACCCTAGTGAATTTAAATCAACAAATTTATTAGGATTGTGTATCAAATCTCCGTTTTTTCTATAAATTAAATTTGGAATTTTTGAATAATTTTGATCAGACTGAAGTGCTTTTAAGAATAATAATAGAGCTTCTTCTCCACCACCTTGAACTCCAAAATCAACCTCACAATAATTCATGATCATTTCAGGTAATAATGAGAACCCAACACCACCTAATATTACCGGAATTGATATAATTGATTTTATGAATTCAATAATTTCTTTTATATCATCTATAAAAGATTTTTGACTCTGAAAATAACAATCATCAGTATTACGGACGGTTATTCCTATTGCAAGAGGTTTATACTGATTTAAATAGTCTTTTAAAGATTTTTTAATATCTATAGAAAAAGAATTATCAATAAAATCTATTATATAGCCATTTTGCTTAAGAACGTATCCAAGATAATCAATAGCAATAGGTCCAACAACAGGTCTAATTTTAATAGGATTAATAAAAAGAATTCTATTATTTTTCTCCATTTTAACTGTCCGACTTCAATTTTTGTTTATTTTTTTCGTATATAAGAAATAGTTTCTTTAAGAAATCTGAAAATATTACGAAATGCTTGAGTTTTTATCATCATTGAAATTATCTTAATAAAATCCTTTTTGAAAATAGGCAAGGACATTTTGATAGCGTCATTAATAAACATATGTCTCTTGGGAATATTGATTCCCATCGATAAATTAACCAATTCATTTATATCCCAAATATTTATCTTCTTTCCCAATTTTGAAGCCCAAACTCTTGCCGAGTCTTCAAAACCCAGCACACATCCCATACAAGGCACAACTAAATTAGTAGATCCCTTTTTAATTATATTATCAAATAATTTCCTCTGATTTTTATAAGCGGTATCTTTACCGATAATACCTTTTAAATTAGTTCCAAAACCTAATGTTTTAGTAGCTAGTAGTCCACAGCAAAAAGCATTATCCTTTATATAATCAGATTCAATTAATTTTATTCCAGGAATTTTTTCTAATATCTCCCGGGGAGTATCATATAATGGCTCGCCTATTAATTCCATCCTCCTACCTATTGAACAATTATCATTGTACGTTACAGTAAGGGGAATTTTATGTGTTAATTTAATTCTATCTTCTTTTATTAATTCTAAAATATATTCTGTTATGTGTTTAACTTCTATAGGTTCATCAAGTTTTTGTAATAAATTAAAGGGAAGTGTTAGCCCCCACTTTGAGAGGTTAAAGGAGTAACTAACAAAACAGCCTGGACAATGAAGTAAAATTGTTTTAGGTCGCGGTTTTAATTTTAAATAATTTTGCACAACTTTATAGGTTTGATCCACCCAAAGATCAATAAAACCAAGACCTGCATAAACTACACCACAACAAAACTCGGTATTACCAATCGTAATAAAATCAACACCTGCTTGCTCTAAAATTGTTGTAACACAATTTTGTATCATTTATTTCTTGATATAAAAAATCGCTCTCCCTTAATATATTTAAGGATGAAATGGCATAATAACCTTGTGATAAATCCCTAAATCCCTCAATTGATGAATTATATTTGGTTTCCTCTTTGAAAACTTTCGCAAAATCTCCCTTATTTATTAACATATCAAACACCGCTTCTTTTTGGGTTTCATCTTCTATCAATTCGTCTAATAATAGCACAGCATAATAATAATTCCTTACATTATCTTCACTTGGTGGTATTATACTTACCTCCTCCTCATTATAATAGTAAGGATGTTCCCAAATCAAGTGAAGACTATTATTTGTTAATATTGTTTCTCTCTCTTTAACATATTCATCTTGAGACAATATGTTTTTTAATGATAGATAATCCAGACCTACAGCTTCAAGCCCTTTTTCTCCCTCTAATATTTTTAGAGCCTTTACCCCCCAATATTTCGGCTCTATATTTTCTGATAATAAACGCTGCCAGTCAACATCGTAACCGAGGAACTCTTTTATCCACGTGGCTGTGCCCTCCTTTTTTATTAACTCTAATTTTTCTTTATCACCTAACATATCTAATATTTCAATGGCCTTAGCCGTATTGATAATATCAGGCTCAGAAAACTCATCCTTTGAAAAGCCACATATCTTATACTTATTCATAATGAAATTTGAAATCTCATTCTTATCCACTTTATGGGGTGAGACGTGGTCGGGAGATAGATAATACCCGTAAATCTGCAAAATTTTCATGGTTTTATAGGTACTATCAATACTTTCACCATTTTCTTCTCCCAATAGACTTAAACCACCCGAGCTTGTCTGCCATTCTGATAATGTTTTCGGGAGTGAATCTTTATTAAAATGCGGTAAATATAGTAATAATTTTTGTCCAAATACTTCTTGATTCCTGATATCAGATCCTGCAAAAAATACACTTGCTCCAATAATCAGAAACAATATGGCATATCCAAATAGATATTTAGGAAAATTTTGGTGGTTGAAAGTGCTTGAAAATTTTTTAAAATATGTTTTTTTTCTATTAAAATTCAATTTCCCTTTAATATTATTTTTTAAACCCATCAAATCATCCTCTCACGTATTACTTCTACTGTAATATAATTAATAATCGAAAATAATTTATTATTAATAAATTTAATAATAATGAGAAAAACCCAGTAAAATGGATAAACTTGACCATTACTCACAATTCTAATATATATTATTTTCGAAGTAAAAGTAAGTAAATATTTTTTAATATTATTTTTCGCAATAGAAATTGAAAATTTCTCAATTTTTATTAATCTAACATATATTATTCTCATCCAATTTTCTAAGTTTAAACTTACCTTTTTATCATGATGCGGTACTGATTTTAACACCATCATATCAATTTCACTCAAGTCTATTTTTACAAATTAGAAGCTGTCTGGCATAATGATTAATATAAAAAGCTTTTTTGACATGATTTTGTCTAAAAGTCATTTGATACAAAATTGCTGAAATTTCAACTATAAAGGACTTTTGCGCAAATCTAACACTAATTAGGGAAATAGTTAAATAATACTATTAACATAATTAATATTATGGATAATATAAAGACCACTCTTTTGTATTATGATTTTATTATCGGGAGTTTTCATTATTTGTATTCTATATTTTATATTTTTTATAATAGGTTTCTCATCAATCTATATAAGAAGGTAGTAAAATGAAAAAAGAACCACAAATTATTGAGGAAATTGAAAAGATAATTGAAGTACCTTATTGTATGTTAGGGGGACCGCTTAAACATGGTTGGGCTTTTTATAATCTTAGAAAGGATGCCGTGATCGTATTTTCTTTTTCATATCATACTTATAACTCTCCCAACTCTAAATTAATGTATGAAATATTAACAGAGGAACGTGAACTTGAAGAAATTGTTCATGATGAACATAATCCCTATCACTTGTTAAGAATAAAATGGGGAATCTGTCCAAATAATAGTGCTGGAGGACAGGCAAATTTTATTCGTGAAACATTAAGGAATATGGGGTTTAAGATAAATCAATATCTATTGAGGTATTGGGAAATAAACAAAATTAAAAATAAATTCAAAGATAATCCCGATAAATTTGAGAGAGTTTGGCCATTTCCTCTTGAATATTATGATGATGCCTTTCATAATGATAGTTTTAGACCAAAGTGGACTAATCTCCGTTTTTTAAAAGAGTTATAGATCTGTAATTGGCAATTTCTCAGATTTTCCTCGCCGATTATTTACAAAAAGTAATACACAAATAAGTACTATTAATGCTACCCATAACCAATAAATTCCAGATCCTAGCAGGAGAAACCCTTCTACCCTGAGACCGGTGTAAAAATAATAAATTCCGAAAATACCCGAAATTGTTCCCAATACCGTTCCTGCAATACCCAATGCGAAACCTACTATATAAACAACTCTACTAGTGTCATAGATATAAAAAACGAAATGGAGAATGGAGGAGGTCACTATAAAGCATATAGTAATAATAAAGAGTGGGAGTAAATGGAGTATTTCAACTCCGGGGTAAACGGAACCATACTCTATCATCCATGGAAGGAACATAAATATTATAGAACCTAAAATTAAGCCGAAGTATGTGGTATTATATATTAATAATTTATCATTTTTGTTCATTTTATCACCAACTATTCGTCCGGTCCGAAACTTATTCGTTGAAAGTTATTAATGGGAGTGAGTCCCTTTACTTTTCTATTTTTTATAGTCAATAAACATAAATAAATTAATAAATTAGTCAATTGACGTGCATAATCGTTATTCATAATCTCACTCAAAAATATATCCTTTTCACTAGGAATTTTAAATGACAGACTTTTCTTGAGATTATCTCTGACTGTTTTGATTATTAATTGTCCGATATCGGTGAGTCTATAAGGATCTTTATAGACAATTTCAGAATTTATTAATTCTTCTAACTTATTAACATCATTCACATCTTGAAGGTTTGTAAATTTTATAATGTCACCCAAGTTATTATTGCCAGAATGAATAGCAAATAGTAATTTAAAATGACTATCTAACTGCTTTGCCTTATTTAACTCTTCAAGCTTTTCATAAATTTCTATAGCTAAAATAGATATAGTATCAAACTCAACACGAATTCGATATGGCCAATCAGAATATAACATTTTGTTTTTAGTTATATATTCATCCTTAAATTTTTGGAAATATAAATCTGAATCTTTTTGGAATTTGTTAAGCATTTTTTTAAATTGTACATCGACTTCTAACAATTCAAATAACTCAGGTTCTCTGAAATCAATTTCTTTCTTTTTATTCTCTTCAATTTCTATGTCATTTTTAATTATTTCTTTATAAATCTTAGATTTTTCTTTTTCTAATTTCTTACTGAATAAATAAAGCAAAAAATATGTAGAATAATCAACTTTAACAGACCTATCTTTAGCTATAAGAACTTTACAATCATTATGATTTAAATTTTCAAATATATAGGATAATTTTTCTTTTTCTACATCTACTATTACACTAAATTCCCTCTTTGTATAGTTTGATAAAAATCTGCTCATACTTACTTTCTTTTTATTATCTTCTGGGAATTTTACTACTAAAACCGTCATCCTTAAGCCCTTTTCCTTATTATTTGGAATATTTTATCTAAATTCAAAAGTTTGTATAATAACTTTCGTTTTTTCTGATTATTCCTAATAAATAACATTTAAATATTCATAATAAATATTTTTTAATAATGTTTGTGAAATGATATTACATAAACATTATTACTTGGATAATATTTCTTAAAAAAAATGTTAAAATGGTTTTTAGAATGAAAGTTTTATTAGTATATCCCCCTTTTCAAGTAGGTGCGGGTATGAGTCAAATTATCAGATCCCCACCCTTATCATTATTACAATTAGCAGCAACAATACCTGAACATTATGTCGAAATATTGGATTTAAATGTAAACCCTCATATGTCAATTACTGATATCGAGAAAAAAATATCGAAATTTGATCTTATAGGAATTACTTGCATGACAAATATGCTTAAAGTTACATTAAATCTTTGTAAAATTGCTAAAAAATATAATATTACAACGGTGGTTGGAGGGTTTCATCCTACATTAAATCCAGATATGATTAAAGAACCAAATATCGATTATCTAGTCAGAGGAGAAGGCGAATTTACGTTTAAAGAATTAATTAATGGATTAGATCCCAGAGAAATTTTGGGATTAAGTTATAAAGAAAATAATGGAAATAATGGGAATAATGGGGGGTTTCATCATAATGAACCCAGACCATTTGTTCAAAATCTTGATAATTTACCATTTCCTCGAAAAGATTTGGTTAATTATTCTCCATATCATTATCTTTGGGTTCCAGCAGATGTGGTTGAAACTTCAAGAGGATGCCCCTTTGACTGTTCTTTTTGTTGTGTTACGAAATTTTATTGTAGAACTTGGCGTAAAAAATCACCAAGTCGTGTCATTAAGGAATTGATGTTAGTTCCTAAATCTCAAAAATTAGTATTTTTTGTTGATGATAATTTTACACTCGACCATAAAAGGGTTAAAAGAATTTGCCGTTTAATTAGAGAGTATGGAATCAATAAGCGTTTATTTTTTGTGTGTCAAACAAGAGTTGATGATGTTGCTGAAGATCCCGAAATGATTCGAGAAATGGCTAGAAGTGGGTTTATATGTTTTTTCTTTGGTTTTGAAAGTTTTAAACAAATGAGTTTAGATAATATGAATAAGAAAATAAGTTTAAAACAAGCTAAAAAGGCAATAGAAATTTGTCATGATAATGGGATTATGGTATTTGGTTCGTTCATAGTTGGAAATATAGGGGAAACTCGAGAAGATACACTTAAAACATTTAGAATGATGAAATCATTAAAAATTGACTTTATGATGACTAATCCTTTGACACCTTTTCCAGGCACTAAATTATGGGAAGATGCAGTAAAAAATGGATGGATCGATAAAGATTTTGATTGGAAAGATTGGGAATTTGGAGCAATTATGAACACTCCTGATCTATCTGCAGGCGAGATTCAACATTTGTGTGAATATAGCCTAAAATATTTTTATAGAGATCTTAAATATTTTCTTTTTGGAAAAAGTTCTTTAAAAATGTATAAATCACCCTTATTTATCAGAATTCTCCCGGGTTTTTTACTCAAAGGTCTTAAGAATTTCTTAATTAAAATATAAGGTTCGATTTATTATTTTATAATTAAAAAATAGTTATTCCACAATAAATACCCTTTAAATATTTTAAAATAATAAAAGAAAGAGATGAATAGAAATGAAAATATTATTAGTTAATCCAACTGGTCATAAGATTGGGATGGATCATTTTCTAAAAGCTCCCCCTTTGGGATTGATGATTCTTGCTGCTACAGTTCCAGATCATGAAGTTGAGATTTTAGATCTTAGAAATTTTAATTATAGTCCTAGTTATTTTGAGAAAAAGGTTCAAAAATTTGATATTCTTGGAGTAACATCTTCAACTTCTATGATTAATGAAGCATTACAATTATGTAAAATTGCAAAGGAACATGATGTTAAGACGATTATTGGTGGATACCATCCGAGTTTAGTTCCAGAAACAGCTATGTATCCACAAGTTGATTTGACTGTAAAAGGTGAGGGAGAATTAACATTTCCGGAAGTAATCAATGCACTTGAATATTCCAATAATTTAGTAAATGAGTTAAAAGAAATCAAAGGTATCAATTTTAGAATTGACTCGAAATTGTATCAAACCGAGAGACGTCCCCCTATAAATCTTGATGAATCTCCCTTTCCTAGGAGAGATCTCGTAAAAAAATATGATTATCATTATTTCTGGGCATCTATCGATGCTTTGGAATCTTCAAGAGGATGCCCGCACCAATGTCATTTTTGTTGTATATCACATCATTGGGGACGTGGTTGGAGAGCTAAATCTCCCGAGAGAATTATAGAGGAATTTAATCATATGGACATAAAAAAACGTTGGTTTGTTTTTAATGATTCTGAAAGTACACTTAATATGAAACGAATTGAAAAAATTTGTGACCTCACGAAAGAATACGGGTATCATAAAAAATGGAAATCTTGTCAAGGAAGAGTTGATGATATAGTAAAAAACCCAAAAATCATGGATAAGATGGCGGACGCAGGATGGAGAATGATATTTATAGGTATTGAAAGTATTCATCAAAAATCTCTTGATACTATTGGAAAGAGAATAACCATAAATCAAATAAAAAAAGCTGTTAAAATGTGTCATGATCGAGGAATTACCTTATTTGGCTCTATTATAATTGGAAATTTGGGTGAAACTAAGGAAGAAGTTAAGGAAACTATAAGATTTGCTAGTGATTTAAATATTGATATAATGCAATTTACGCCCTTAACTCCATATCCCGCAACTAAATTACATAAACAAGCGAAAGAAAATGGATGGATAATTGATGAAGATTACACAAATTGGAACTTAGTAAATCCAATAATGCGAACTCCTGATTTATCTGCAGATGAAATTTTTGAGCTGGTGAAGTGGGCATATAGAGATTTTTACTTTAGATTTAAAGAAAAACACGTTAATTCGTTTTTCTTACGTTCTTTAAGACGCTTTATTTTACATCCAAAGTTTTGGTGGTTCTTTAAAATGGCTCGTGGATTTGTTTTAAACGGACTTAAAGTGGCTCCAGATTTCATGGCAGATCTAAAAAGTAAAGAATATCTTGAAATAGAAAAACAGAAAGAAGAGAAAAAAAGATTAAAGCAGCTTAAAAAATTGGAAAAGAAAAAAAGGAAGAAGGAGAAGGTTGAAAAAAAGACTAAAAAGCCATCTTCGTCTCCCTCTAAAAAAGTTGAACCATTATTAGTTACGGAGATTAGAAAATAAGATTAATCTATTTATTTAGTATTAAAAAATACCCTTTTTTTATTTATTAAATCAAATTTTATTTAAAATAGTGTATTTGATAGATTTTTAACTACATTTTTTAATAATTTTTGTTATTATTTTTTATTAAAATTTAAACAGAAGTAAGTGAAACAATTGGTAAATACCTATGGCGATATTCCCGATGAAATTCCCTCAAAATGTTATTTTCCGCTATCTAGAAATATCTGGGTTATTCATAAAGAATTAGGTTGGGAATATCTGGACCCTTCTTTAAATGATATGATAAATCATTTTCATGACATAGTTAGATTGAGGTTAGATGAAGCGATCAAAACCGCACAGAGTGCTATTAATGGGTCACTTTCTGATCTAGAAAAAGTATTTTCATATTTTTTCTTTCCTCCTGTATTAGAAATTCGAACTGATCTTCAACAAGGGACTTCAAAACTTCTATATGGAGAAAGTATAGATGTAACATACATTACTTTAAGGGAACAAAATGGGGAATTTGGATTTATCCTTAATTGCCATGGCGAAGACGGTGTGCCAGTAGATTGGTTTGTTGTAAGTAGTGATGATGAATTGATGGAAAGAAGACATATGAAACTTGGATTTAAATTAAAAGAAACTTATAATCGTTCTAAAAATCTGACACAAACAGCATCAAGAGTAATAGATATATTAAAAGATGTTCGAAATGAACGAACTCCTCAATGGACTCATTCTTCATATTTTACATTAATGGTATGGGGATTGGGAGTAGCTAATGCAGGTTTAGAAGTTAGTAATTATGAGAATACAGCTTTTATTCATGATGGTGTAAATTATAAAAACTGGGGATTCTCTGATCATTTATTTACCTTTTTTCCTTTCCCAACTTTTATGAAAATGTTATTTGATATGGATCGTATAAATTTCACAAAACGTTTTGCTGGACTTACAAGCGAACATAAACTATGCTGCCACACAGCACAATTTCCAGGAATAGCGGAATATGAAGGGCACTATCATTTTTTTGATTATTATCCCGAATCTTTTGAATTATCTTTTATAAGAAAATGGACTAAAACTGGAATCCCATTTCCTATACAATCCTTGAATTTACAAATCCCAAATTTAAAGAAACAAATACCTGATTCTGCAACAGATTTCGATTTTAAAGAACCTTTAGGTCAAAAAATATTTGCTGAAGATTTAGAACTTTCAACAGAAGAAGTAATTAAAGGAGTTTATTTGGATTATAACCATGAAACCAAACCTAAAAAGCCAAATCCATCCGATATATTATCTCTAGGTAGTGGAATAAATACTCGAATTTTATAATAGAAGTAATATCAACCTAATTTTCGATAGATTTAAATCAATCATCTCATAAATATTATTTAACCTTGAGTTTTCATCTAATTTTCATTCTTTTGTAAAAATAATATGTAATTTATATATTTTAAAATTATAATATAATGTGAAGAAATCTTTTGTAATTCTTTTATGGAGTATTTAACCTCTTGATTAATCACATTTGGATAATAAAGTCAACTGGACAAAATCTGTTCTATAAGAATTTCGGCACTTCATTCCGATTTGATGAAGATTTAATTTCAGGATTTTTTATGGCTCTTAATAATTTTGCGAAAGAGAGCGGTAAAGGAGCGATTGATAGTTTAATTCTAAAGGAAGCAAAATTTATATATATGAATTTTGGCTCCATCTTCGTTGTACTTGGTTGTGATAGAAAAGACCAAATCGATGCAATGAAGGAGAGACTAAATATTATCGGAAGTTTGTTTATTAACACGTATGGTGACCTCGAAAATTGGGACGGGGAAGTTAGAAAGTTTCGTTCCTTCTCAGAGATTCTTGATGCACAATTAAAACCGGAATATACTCCAGTTACAATACCTGATCAATTATCAAGAGAAGAATTAATAATCCAAGAATATAAGGAAGTTAGTACTGAGTTTACGTGTGAAATTATTAAAAATGAAAAGTCAAACATAAATGTATTTTTATCTAGAAGTTTAGAAGAACATTTTATTGTCAATATTAATTTTAAAGAGTTCCCTGAAAAACCAAAAATAAAATTTCCTAAAGAACTCAAAAAATTGCTAGGAAAACCCGATGATGCGTTGCTGACGTGTTCAAATTGGAATCCCGAAAATCCTGCAAAAATTGTAGAAATTCTACGAGAATTGGAGCACCATTTAATTAAATCAACAAAGAAAGATACCTATTCGACACAATTAATTGTCGATAAAAATCAACCATACTAATCAACTTTTCAATAATTAAGTAAATTTAGTTAAATCGTTTAAATAAAGATTTGAAGGTAAAAAAGTGCGAATTGGTTTTTTTACTGATACCTATCATCAAATAAATGGAGTAACTACTATAATTCATTCCCTTGAAAGACAATTACTAAAAGAAGGTCATGAGATATTTATTTTTGCTCCACGAGGAAAAGGAGATGAGAAGAAAGATAATTTATATACCTCCGAATCGATTAGATTTCTAATTTCTCCTGAATACAAATGGGCAATATTCCCAATTTATACAATTTTAGATACAAATCAACTGAATTTGGATTTAATTCATATCCATTCACCAATTTCCATGGGGTTATCAGGGTTATTTAATGGAAAACGTTTAGGAATTCCAATAGTGGGTACAATTCACACTTTGATTCCTGAATTTTGGAAAGATTTTATATTAAAATTATTTCCATATATCTCTCCACCTATAATAGATATAATTCTTAAACCAATCATCGAGCAGGCAGTAGATATTTCTTCCATTTTTATGGAGCATTTATCATGGCGTTATTTTGCTAGATTTTTTAATCAATGTAATGCAATAACTGCTCCCTCTACCTATGCTCAACAAAAATGTATTGAGAATGGAATTAATGCTCCAATAATTATTCCTAATGGTGTTGATTTCTCTAAATTTCAACATTCAGATAGCTCTTACGACTTCTATAAAAGATGGGATATTGATCAATCAGATACTGTTTTTTTAAGTGTCGGTCGATTAAGTGAAGAAAAAAATTTAGAAATAATGTTACATTCAGCAAAAGATATAATTAATAAATATGGGAACGAAAATATAAAATTTCTAATCATCGGTGATGGCCAACAAGCAACAAGGTTGAAAAATTTAACAGAAAGAATGAATATTCAAAATTCTGTTATTTTTGCTGGATATATCGAATATGCTGAGTTAGGATTATGTTATAAACATTCAGATTTGCTAATAATAACATCCCCCTATGAAACTTTTGGATTAACTGTTGTTGAGGCAATGCATTTTGGATGTCCTGTTGTAGGAGTAAACTCTGGTGGGATTACAGATATAATTGAAGACAAAAAAAATGGACTGTATTTTGATGGAACTAGTAAAGATTTAACTGAAAAATTATCTTATACAATAAACAATCGAGATGAAATAAAGAGTTTTAGAAAAAATGCAGAAAAAACCTCAAAAAAATACGAGATTGTTAATTGTACAAATAAATTAATTCAATTATATGAAAAATTAATTAATAAAAACAAAAATAAATAAGGGTTTCATATTTTATTTAACAAAAAATATTCTTAATTTGAATAAATTGTTCAATAAATTATCAAATATCAAACAATTCTTCTTTTTAAGATATAATTATAAATTTTATATCATAAGTTTCTTAATATTATAGATTTTGAAAATAGTGTTTTAATAGGTCATCAAGTATGAAGAAAATCATTATTCTAAGTGGTAAGGGCGGAGTCGGGAAAACTACAATTTCAAGCGCAACTGCTGTTAGGATAGCTGATCTTGATCCAGATGCGAAAGTATTGATTGCGAGCTTCGATATTGCCCACAATCTCTCTGATATTTTTGGAGTTGAGATTGGTGATAAAATCACGCGTTTGCATCCTGATATGAATCTCTTTGGGATAGAACCAGATCCTGAACATTATATTCATCTTTTTGTTGACCCAATCTTTAAATTGGCAAAACAGACCATATATGATTTGGTGGTGACGAGATTAAGTCCCACTATAAGAAAAATGGTAGATTCGATGTTGTTGGCTGAGAATATGCCTATGCAAGCTAAGACGGCAGCATTTTTTCAAATCTTTCTTAATGCAGGTGTAGAAGAATTCGATTATATGATATCTGATTTTCCACCTACAGGTGCAACGATAAATCTATTTGAAGTACCAGTCTTTTTTATAGATAATCTCCTTAAAAATTTCATGGGCTATAAATCTGCTATTGTTGTTGGGTATGAAGGTGTTCGACGACTTTTAAATCCAACAAAAATCTTAGATGGTAGAAGCCCTTTAAATGATATGTTTAGTGAATTGAGAAAGATTCAAAAAGCTGGCGATACAGTTCATGCAATGCTTAAAAAACATCTATCTTTGCGGTTAGTTGCGATTCCAGAAAAAGCTGCTGTTAACGAAACCCTCAGAGCTCTTGTAGATTTAAGTAAATTCTACGATCCAAATTGTGTTTATATTAACAAAATAATATCTAAAGATGTCATTAAAGGTAATCCATTTTTAAAAGGGAAACGTGAAGAACAATTAACGAGAATTAAGGAATTGCAAGAAAAAGTTCCAAACAAAAAAATATTTGAAATAGAATTAAAGATGAATGAACCAATTAATGTGGATGGGTTAAAGAATATAAGTAAAGATATTTACAAAAATTGTACTCTTGATGACGTTTTAAATCCATGTATTTAGTGGGAATTTTATGGCAGAATTTCTTAAACCGCTTCAGAGATATGGTTTTAGACATTTAGAAATTACCTATGTCAAAAAAATTTCAAAAATATATTTAATTACAAAGCCACGGTCTTTAGAAGATTTAATTCGAGGAGAGTTAGAACTTAGGACTGAAATTTATTTTGCGCTAGGTAGTGAATTAATTACTTATGGAATTGAGAAATTTCTTACTCTTTTAAGTGATTTACGAGGAGATGAAAGTCCACCAGAATTCACTTCCACTATAAAATACGATATTACTAGAATTGAACCCAAATACACAGAAGAAGAAGAGATCCAAGTTCAAGAACTGTATCAGGAGAAAGTAAATAAGCCAATTTCAAGAGTTGTGGATGCTATTGGGAATCGTATGAAAAAAGGAAGAGAGTTATTAGAAAATACAGATCAATTCACTAGAAAAGAGGGAAGAAAAGTCGCACAACATGAAATTATCCGTCGATTAAGAAAAACCAGTGAAGATTTTGGATTTGATTTAGGAAGAATTACAAAGCGAACTGAAAGAGTACTTGACGCAATTATTAACATTGTAGGCGAAAAAGAGATAGAAGTTGTTCCGGAATACAGAGCTTTGATTAAACCTAAATCTAAGAGGGAAATTAATCCTCAACTTGTAATTCATCAAACTGGGCATGATTTGAGGATATTGGGTGGGAGTCAGTTAACAACAGAACAAGAATTTGATGATGTTGATCCAGAACTCCTTAAAGATACTTTAAATTTCATGTTATTAACAAAAGAAAAAAAATATCCTCCTAAAACCAGTTGAATTTTTAACAAGTATTTTTTATTTTAATGGATAACCATGCTTTCCAAGCAAATGCCCAATTTCGTGAACTGCTGCATAATCGATTATTTCCTGTTGCAGTCGCTCATTTAAAGTAGTAATAAAGCAAATCCCATACAGAATATAACTTGTGCCTAATATCGGAAAAATCGTCTGTAAAATTCTAGTCGATAAAAAGGGAAATGGAGTAATTCCATATTTAGTAATAAACAATAATGCCGTATCTTTTGGTCTTTCAATTTTGTCATTGACTATCCTCGCGGCATCAGTGGTGATAATGAAATTACCACGTCTTATATTTTTGGGTATTTCAATAATTTCTGGCATAATTTTTGATTTTATTTCAAAATCATTCCAGATTTTTTCTTTAATAGAATTCAAAATATTTGGATCTTTTTCTTCCAATTGATAAATCCTAATTTCATCTAGTTTATCACGATATCTAAGTTTTATACCGGTTATAACTCTGAATAGACGACTTAAAGCGTATTCCGAGAAATTATATAAAAAATTGTTAAAAGACATTATGATTACTAGTTTTATTTATAAAATTCAGTATTTCTGCCAATTCCTGACGAAATTAGATGTTTTTCTTTATCAAATGTTCCAGTTTGGGTTTCATGGTCAATATCGAAAAAATAACCTTTGTGTATGTCTTCATAATCAATTTTAAGCTCTTCTAACGATATCCAAGTGCCATCTCCATATTTGAAGTCAAATTTTTCTTCATCATATGTTTTCTTTTTACGAAAATTCGGAAGTTGACATTTCAAAGTCTGAATTGGATAGGGGATTCCATTATTTTCTAAGTTCATTTTAAACCCGACATCATAGATTTCCGAAAATTTTTCTTTGAAAATAGCTATATATTCGTCTTCAATATGCTGGAAATATAATCTTCCATGACTCATGAGATTTGAAGTCATTAAAGTAAACCTTTCTCTTCCAGCATACACCATTGTATTTATAATTGGAGGCATTGGAACATAAATGAACCAATAATCCGGCAAATTAAATAATGTCTTAGTAGATATACCATCAAAGAGCCCAGCTAATCCCTCATATGAACTGATAGAAAATATTAAATTATCCGTTGAACTGCCCCATGCAATTCCAACTTGATACATTGAAGTACTCCATTGAGGAGTTCGTTCATTTCGAACATCACGTAATAACTCTAGAAATTTACTTCCTGCATCAGAAAAGTTCTTTGTTCTTTTTGGAATATCTTTCAATTGTACTCCAAGTTTTAAATGTCTACGATTTAATAATTCGTCATCTGGACCTACCATCCACCAGTCTACAGGTATGCCATCCTCTAAATGACCATTTATCATAAATATTACTTCTTCAGTGTCATCGCGACAGACTATGTAAGTACAATCTACACTCTCGCCGTAGTATAATTTCATGCTACCTTGTTGCAGATCAGATCTAATGAAACCTCCAGGAGGGAATAATGTATCTGCCATGACTTTTTCCGGGTCCTTGATTCTGCCCTCCATTATTCCTTTAGCAGTATAAATTGCCTCATCTAATCGAAGCTTTGCTAGTGGATAGCTTATTTCATTAATAACTGGTTCAATTTGACTTTCTAAATATTCATAACCGAGATTTGTATAAAGTCGCCACATGTGTCTACCAATTGGATAGAATTTTTTTGTTCTCACATCATCCGGTATGTCTCCATATGTATAAGACAACCTCATACCTCACTTTAAGTTCTTCATTTCTTTTTTTTCGTTCAATAATCAATAATAAAAATAATTCTTATTGATATCTACTTAATAATTCTTCCATTTCTAAAAAATTTATTGATATCTTTCCCAAAAAAATAATTAAAAAAATTAAAAATTTCTAAAAATATTTTATAATTATAAAATTTTAGAACTATAAAATGAAAATATGAGTATTTTTTATTAAATTCATTCTTTAACTAATAGTTTTTACCTACGACGAAACACTTTTTAACTAGGATTAATTCTTATTACTCCAAATACATTAATTTGATGTTTAAATATAGAAAAAAGAGTATTTATGTCGGAAGAAAAAAAATGACTGAAGATTCAATGACTGACTTGGAACGGGCAAAAAAGTTAGTGAGAGATACATATCGCGAAGAGATTAAACTGGGCTTAAGACATATCAGTAAAATTATTCAAAAGGAAACTTTCGGGCTTGGAAGTCCAATTGATTTAGCTTTTAAGCTAGGTATTGCTCCTGATATTCGAAAAAATGTCCATAAACAAATTGATCTAATACTTGATAATGCAATCGAATTAGATTCTGATGATGAAATTGAGATATTAACAAATGGTAACTTTGACAACTATATGAAATACGATTTAACAATTTCCTATTTGCGAAAAAGACATAAGGCATTTAATGAGATTAAAAATATTGTTAAAGAGATTTTTAAACATAGAATTATTGTTGCACATCAATTATTAAATGCTTATAAGAAGGGCAATTTTGTCACCTACGAGGAACTTGCTAGATTGGCTTTACCTAATCGTGAAGAGGCAGAAGAAGCTCTAAATAATGAAATTGACCTTTCAAATAAGGTTATTAGTATAGTCAAAAATAATCCTGATATCATTTTTGCTCCCGTCATTCTTCAAGATTTTGGGTTAATTATAGTAGAACAATTGTTGAATTACGGAAATAATAGAAAGAAATCAAATTTGGATAAAATTTATGATAATAATGGAGGCAATTAAATGGAAATGGATAAGAAACGGGATTTAATTTTAGAGAAATTTATGGAAGAGTTTGATATTGGAATGAAATATATGAAAGATCAAGTTCGTCATAATTTATATGATGGTCTTACAGGTTGGTTATTAAATCCCATCGCTAGTTGGCTTTATAAAATATTTGTTGCTCCATCTATTCGAGATCATGCTTTAGACAACTTTAATACACTGCTTGAATGTGCGCAAGAGTTTAATGGGAATGAAGTCTGCATGGATTCAGCTATTAAAATTATCGAAGAAAGATTTGATGAACTTACAGAAAATGATCCGTCTTATCAAAGATTTGACAAGAAGCACGAGAAAGCGGAAGAAATGATTCAATTAATAAAAGAGGGATTTGCTCAGCAACTTTTATTGACGAAAAAGCTGATAGATAGTCCTGGTGAAACTTATGAAGAAATTATTAGAAATGCATTTAAAACTCGTAATACTTTTATGCAATTTACCGATGAACAACTCGAAAATACTCTAAGAGGGCTAAATCTTCTTGTGACCGAAAATAAGCTTCTTAAAGTCCCAAGTCTCATCAAAAAACAAACCCAGCGTCTCCTTAGGAAGGGTTATGATTATACTGTCGAACGGGCTTACATTCAAGTGGATGAAATCTTCCCAAAATAAATTTGAATTAAAAAAATCTAATATTTCCTTAATTTTTTATTTTTAGAATATTTTTTTTCTTTTATTAGTTTTATTTTCTAAATTGACTAACTAAATTGAATTTGACTTTGAAATTTTTAATAAAACCTTACCTTATTCCTTTTTGACGAACTAAATGTTTATATTTCATGATCTAGATCTAATATAACAATTTTCAATTTGTTGTGAATTTTAATTAGTGAATTTTTCTTGGTGAATTAAAAAATGGGCGAAGAAGAAGAAATGCCTTCGGAAGAAGAAATTAAGAAACAAATTGATGAAGCCATGAAGATAGCTGAGAAGAAACGCAAAGAACAAGCATCTAAAGTAGGAAACCTTAATGAATCTGAATATGGTGATTTAGAAAAACATCTTGACGAAAAAGCTAAAAAATCGGCTTAATTAATTATATTTTTTCTCTTTCTTTTTTAAAAAGTAATTTGTATAGCTTTCTTTTGTATTTGAGAGAATTTTAATTTAAAAAAAGAATTAGATAGAAAGTATTAATCTTCATTTTATTTTCTTGCTGTCATTTCATATATTGCAATAATTGCGAAAAATACGACTACACCGCCGATTATAACCCAATATACCCAATTTACTTGGGGTTTGGGTATTAAGTATTCCCCAAACATTATTAAGAAAGCTTGCAATATTTGAGCATCATAATATTTGTGGTACCAAGAGTTATAATCCCAATTATTTGCGACTATACGTACCAAACCATTTCCATAATAATCATCACGACCGGGTGCACCGAGATCTTTAATTCTGGAAGTTGAATTTAGTTCATTTATAATATCTGCTGGATTAGTACCATTTCCTAATAATAACGCAACGACCCCTGCAGCCATTGGGGTAGCCATTGAAGTCCCTGCAGCGTATGCATATCCATCATTCCGCCAAGTTGATAATATCCCGACAAATACCATTCCGAAGAAGTGCCAATCCCCACCAGGAGCCGCAAAATCAACTTGTGAACCGTAGTTAGAATAACTAGCTTTTTCTTGAAGAACACTAATTGCTGCGATTCCTAAAACATTTGGTAATCTTGCAGGATATAATACTTCTCCGTTTTCATTTCCTGTTGCAGCTAGTACAATAATATCTTCTGCTACTGCTGCGTTAATAGCGTCCTCTAACGCTCCAGGATAAAGATCATCAGATAATGAACTAGCTCCGAGAGACATACTAATAATATCAACACCATGGGTTTGATTATTTTTAGGGCTATAATTTGCTACAATCCAATTAATAGCTTTTGTTACATCGTATACATGTCCTGAACCATCCTCGTCAAGCACCCTAAATGGTATAATTTTCGCACCTGGAGCTATACCAGAAACTCCAACACTGTTATTAGCAATAGCCGCGACAATTCCGGCACAATGAGTTCCATGACCATTTTCATCATCAGGTGGAGTACCTGGATCCACAAAGTCCCAACCAGTATTATTAAGAATATTAGCTTTCAAATCCTCATGATCCAAATCCACTCCAGTATCTATTATAGCAACCACAATTGGATGGCTCGCATTACTACTATTAGTACCATCTACATCCATTGAATGAGCAATATCTGCACCAACAGTATAAAGTCCCCATTCCATTCCTATAAGAGGATCGTCATAAGTGGCATTACTTGTTGAGAGAACTGTATCCACTGGTTTTTCTAATATTGTTAGATTATAGGAAGAATTTGATACGGATATACTGATTGTGTATATACATACTATCATACACATTAAAAATAGAACTTTCAATTTTTTCATTGTGTCCACTTAGTGAAAATCTTGTTAAAATTTGATAAAATTATCTTTAATGTAAATAAAGGATATATTATATATTTACCTTATTTTTTAGGAATGAATAAATTATCCTAATTAAGACAATTATAAATAGCAAAATTTAAGAATTCAAATAAAATACTAGTTTTCAACCATTAAGTAAAATTTCTTTGAAATACTCAAAGAAAATAACCATAACATATTTTTAAACAAAATTAGAAGTGTTTTGGTCGAGAATTTCAAAGAAAAATTTATAAGAAGGTGAATTTTTTATGGAAGATCTTAAAAAAATGGTAAAAGGACTTGAAGGCGCAGATGCTGCTAAATTAAAAGAAGATATACCAAAAATAATGGCAAAAATTAAAGAAGTTGGTTTCATTAAAGTAGTACAGGATGAAGAACTCAAAGAATTTATGCCTAAAATGAGAGAACAAATGGCTAATGTTGATATAGAAGAACTCGTTCCCCTAGCTAAAGTGGTTATGCCAACCTTTTTTGAAGGAATGGCAGAATTAATTGCTGCCTCTGAAGATGCACAAGAAGAACTGGAAGATATGGATGACATGGCAATGCAAATGCAAGTTCCAGATTTAGATGTCTATATGTACATGAAAATTGCTGATGGAAAATTCTCTGCTGGAGCAGGAAAGACTGATGATCCTGATTTAACAATAACAATAAACAAAGATACCTTTTTGAAACAGATGCAAGGCGAAAGCGACATGATGAGTGCATACATGTCGGGAGAAATCAAAATGGAGGGAGAAATGGCAAAAGCGATGGCATTACGACCTCTTTTTGAAGTCTTAGCTGATGAATACGGTTTTGAAGCAGGTTTGGGCGGATAAAACTTAATTAATTTAACTCTTTTTAATTTTTTTTTTTAATTTATAATGAATTAAGGACAATTCTTTCCAAAGAATAAATATCTCAAAAAGTAATATTGGATTATGAGATTTTTTCTTATATGTTATAAATATATTTGAAAAGTAAATAATGGCGATTATTAAAAGAAGCAGATTTAAAAAAATTTAATTCTTTAAAAATAGAAGAATGATATTAACATAATTATTTTTAATTTATAAAAACGATGTAGGTTAAGAATGAGTAAAGTAAATTGGCGAGAAATAGAGCTAAAATGGCAGAAGAAGTGGGAAAAGGCTAAAATATTTAAGGTTGATATTGATAAAAATAAAGAAAAATATTATTGTTTGGAGATGTATCCATATCCCTCAGCTGCGCTCCATATGGGGCATCTTAGGAATTACTCCATAGGGGATTGCTTTGCAAGATTTAAAAGAATGAAAGGTTTCAACGTAATGTATCCTATGGGCTATGATTCTTTCGGTTTACCTGCTGAAAATGCCGCTATTCATCATGGTATTGACCCTGAGAAATGGACAAATGACAATATTGAAGCAATTAAAGCACAACAAAAAAGCATTGGTTTAAGTTATGATTGGGATCGCGAGATATATAGCCATGATGAAAAAAATTATAAGTGGAATCAATGGGTTTTTATAAAATTATTCGAAAAAGGGTTAGCTTATCAAGAAGAATCATATGTAAATTGGTGTAGCTCTTGTAATACTGTACTAGCTAATGAACAAGTGATAAACGGTAAATGTTGGCGTTGTTCGACACAAGTAAAGCCGAAATTTTTGAAACAATGGTTTTTAAAAATTAGAAATTATGCAGAAGAACTTTTAAATGAGTTAGATAATTTAGATTGGCCTGAAAAAGTTAAAATTATGCAACGAAATTGGATAGGACGTAGTGAGGGAACCCAAGTAGAATTTAAAATTGATGGAACTAATGAAATAATCCCGATTTTCACAACTCGCCCAGATACTTTATATGGAGTAACATTTTTTATTTTTGCACCTGAACATCCTCTGGTAGAAAAATGGGTAAATGGGACGAAGTATGAGAAAGAATTTAAAAAGTTACTTAAAGAAGTTCAAGAAATTGATCGGTTTAAAAGGACTGACATTGAGATCGAGAAAAAAGGAATGTTTATTGGTAAATATGCTATAAACCCGATTAATAAAGAGAAAATTCCTGTATATATCGGTAATTTTGTTATATACGAATATGGTGCAGGTGCAGTTATGGCGGTTCCTGCCCATGATCAACGTGATTTTGAATTTGCTAAAAAGTTTAATCTTCCTATTCGTGTTGTTATCCAACCATTTGATTATGAACTACATCCTGATAAGATGAGTAGGGCATATATTGGGGAGGGAAAGCTTGTAAATTCAGAAGAATTTAACCAATTAGATAATGAAGTTGCAAAAAAAGAAATATCAAATAAATTGAATAAAATGAAGAAAGGAAGTGCGATTGTTAATTATAGATTAAGAGATTGGTTAATTTCTAGGCAACGTTATTGGGGTACTCCTATTCCGATAATTTATTGTGATCAATGTGGTGTTGTACCTGTACCTTACGAAAACTTGCCAGTAAAATTACCTAAAGATGTAAAATTTACGGGATCAGGTAATCCTTTGGAAACATCAGAGGATTTTGTTAATACAATTTGTCCGAAATGTGAAGAACCAGCAAAAAGAGAAACTGATACAATGGATACATTCATAGATTCTTCATGGTATTTTTTTAGATTCTGCACTCCAAAGTATCATAAAGCAATAGTTGATAAAAAACAAATAGATTATTGGATGCCAGTTGATCTATATATTGGAGGTATTGAACATGCAATCTTACATCTATTATATGCTCGGTTCTTTACAAAAGTATTACGTGATTTTGGCTTTTTTAAAGGGAATGAACCGTTTTTAAAATTGCTCACTCAAGGGATGGTTAATAAAGAACACCCTTTTTGTGTTAATTGTAACAAATTTCTACATCAAGGAGAATATAAAGAGGAAAAATGTTTAGAGTGCGGAGAATCTTATATAATGAAAAGTACGAAAATGTCAAAAAGTCTAGGAAATGTTGTAGATCCCAATGTAATTATTGATTCATATAGTGCAGATATTGCTCGCTTTTTTATTTTGACTACAGCTAATCCTACAAGAGAGCTGGAATGGTCCGATGCAGGAGTAAATAATGTTGCTAACTTCATAAATAGAGTCTATAATTTATTTTTAGAAGACATTGAAGTAGCCCATGAAAAATCTGAAATCGAAGATGCCTTTATGTTATTCCATTTACATAATGGAATTAGAAAAGTAACTGAATCAATAGACGCTTTAAAAATTAGGGATGCAACCAACGTAATTACAGATCTGGTAGAGAAAATTAGAACTTATAAAAGAGAAGGTGTTAATTTAGAGATATATAATGAATGTATCCATATTTTAAACATAATCCTTACTCCTTTTACACCTCACTTATGCGAAGAAGTTTGGGAGAAACGAGGAAAAAAACCATTTGTAAGTCTTGAAAAATGGCCAGAATTTAATGAAAAATACCTCGATCCGGAAATTGAGCAAAAATGGAAGATGTATAATGATATTATAGAGGATATTAAAGAAATTCTGAAGGTAATTAAAATACCTAGCATTTCAACTATCGAAATTTGTGTCGCAGCAAAATGGAAATTTAATCTTTATAAATTAATTCAAGAGGATATTAAACAAACTATCGAAATGAAAAAAATTATGAAAAAAATAATGAACACTGATTTGAAAAAGAATAATAAAGAAATTGCTAAATTAATTCCAAAACTATTAAGTAATCCTGGGAACTTCCCAAACCAAGTGCTGGAATATGACAATGAATTAGATTTTTTCAAACAAATAAAAGAAAATTTAAAACAAAAATTTCAATGTGAAATAGTTATTAATCAAGAGGAAAAATCGAAAAACTCCAAATCAAAACAAGCACTACCTTCCAAACCTGCTATAGTCATTCAATAAACTAATCCTATCTAAAAAAATGAAATTTATACTCCCAGTTGCTTATAGCGTAATTGTTTTTTAATTTTTTTGCTTATTCTGATGTTTATCGATTAGTCAGGCCAATTAATTCTACGTTTGAACCAATCTGGAAAACTAAAAATCACATACATAATAATTATGAAAGATAGATACAAGCTACGCGTTATAATTGGTAATATTACAAGGGGAATAAAAATGAAAAATTCAAAAATATACCCAAAGGCTATACATAATAAACCAATTCCAAACCAAACAGAGATAGAACTCTGTGGCTTATTTTCTTTTTGGATTTTTCTAGCAAAATAAAAAAAAACTCCGGGAGGAAATATAGCAGAAGGTATAGCGGTAAGATAAATTAATAATTGAAACACTAAAGGATATTCGGTGGTTAATAAATAGTAAAAAGATTGGCCTATAACAAGTATTGCTCTAGTATTTCTAGCATCATTAATAACTGCCCAGTATATGACACTCAAATTAATAATAACAATTGGTATCACAAAAATAAAGATAAAAATTTTAACTCGTTCTGGAAAAGTATTACGAATTGCAAACAAATTAGAACAAACAGCTGCGGCTACAATACAAGTTGACGCAGTAACTAACGTAATATCTCTAATTCCATATAATCCTAAGTTTAAACTAATGTCTCTGATAACTGTGGAAATGACCCCAGTGAATAACAATATACCAGCAATGAGAAATATAAAATCTGAAATATCTCCAGTTTTTTTATATTTTTTGAATATTGAATGTAATGTAAAAATTCCAATAATTCCACATAAACTCATTAATAGAAATGTAATAATTCCTACTGGATTATTTAAAGTAGAAAATCCCCATAATTTATTTAGCGTAGCATAAAAACCGTAATCCCAAGTAGACATAATTTTTTACCTCAATCTATTCAAAATTTCAGACTTTTAAATTTTTTTAATCATACATCTTTTTTAAAATTATGTTATTTGTTTTTCAATAACAATCGTAAAACTTTTTAGAACTTGCAAATAAATGAAGATCTCACTTTTATTAAGCTGAAAACTAAAAATTTTTAATTTTTTCAATATTTTTTAAATGATCTGAGATAATAAATTTGCATTTTTGGGAAATTTTTTATATTTTTACTTTGATATAAAATATAATAATTTTGGAGATAGAAAATATGAGTTCTGAAGAAGGATCAATTTCGTACGGAATTGTAACAACTCTAATTGCAGTCTTGCTTATACTGAGGTTTGTGTTTTATTATATGGCAATAGGACAATTTTTAGCTTCTATCAATGCAGTAAATTGGTCATATTATCCTTTGATTTATGGAAATTATCATGGAACCCTCGATATTTTAATGGGTGTATTCGGATTCATTGGTGGCGGTGTTTTAATGGCTGAAAGGGGCGGTAGCGGTGGTTTATTTTTGGTAGTTTGGATTTATGCTCTTTGGACATGCATAATTGACTTTTTTGGATTACTTCCTATGGCATCATTTTTACCAGGTATTACGCCTGTCTTTGTTGTAAATATTATAACTCTTTGTATCTGTGCTGCTATACTTTTGATTGCTGTGGCTAGAGCTGGTGAATAAGGGATTACAAATATAATATCAATACCTAATTTTTCATTTCTATTTTTAATTAAATATCCCAAAATAAATAGGATTAGATTGTTAAATTCTTCCTTTTTAATAAGTTAATCATCAAAGAAACAGATCATATGCCATAAACGTTTATAGAAATTTACTTTCCAATAAGCAAAATGTGCAGGATTATTAAGATCGATCTCTAATTCTGCCATCTTAATATTTTTATCTTTTAATTCATTTAGTATAATATTCCAGCTTTGTTTAAAGACTCCTTTTTGCTGGTACTCTTTAGTGATGCTAGCTTCTTGTACTTTCGCAATTTGATTGTAAATAAAGATGGGAGGACGTTCTAAAATCTGGACATAAACATATCCAACTACATTATTATTCTCTTCAGCTACCCAGATTAAATGGTCCGGTTTATCAAGGATTTCTTTAAGCGAACCATATTTCCATTCGATACATTCATCCTTTGGTTTGGTATCATAATATCTATCATCAAAGTTAGAGTTAAAATTGTGCATTTCCCACCATAACTCGGCTATTTGCTGTAAATCGTCTAGTTTTGCATGTCTAATATTCATATAATTATCACCAATAGGAGGTTAAATATATTATAAGTTACTTTCTTACTATTAAATTCTTTATCTATTTTTAATAATTTTAGTTAATAATTACCAATTTCTTAATCCTTCTTTTTCTACATCAATCCCGATTTTTTTTGCTAGATATACTAAATGGCATACAGATTCAGCAACAGTGGTCCACATATATGCTTCTTCAAGGCTTGATCCATGTGCGAATGTCCCATGTCCCCGAATAATCATAACTTTATAATCTTGTAATACTCTAGGAACTTTAGTTGCACTTTCATCGCTCGCAGTTGCGACTTCTAATTGAATTACTGGTATTTTTTTTGCGATATAAGATCCCTCTAAATCAATAGGAATAATTTCATCATAGAGAAAACTCAAGATAATAGAATATGGAGGATGGGCATGAATTACTGCGAGAGCCCCTGTATTTAATAATATATTTCTATGAACGGGTAATTCTTTAGAAGCCAAGAGAATTTTACTATCTTCTTTATATAAATTGGTTTTAACAATATCATTAGGTTTTAAATCGCCTAACATCGCACCAGTTCGTTTGATATAGATATTATTTCCCCTTTTTAAACTTATATTCCCTCCATGAGACGATATCAGACCATGTTCCCTTAAAAATCTTCCATATTTTTTAAATTCCTGATAAATCTCTAAATCTATTTCAGACATTTACTTATAACTCCTTAAGTCCTAGTTTTTCCAAAGTGGATTTAAGAGGAACTCCATTTTGGTCCCATCCTCTTGCTATATAATACTCTGAGAGCATCTCATCGAGTTTAACAATTTTTCCTTTAGATCCTCCTTTTTTTAAGGGTTCTGTTAAAAATCTTTTTGGTAAAGTGTCATCTTTTTTTGTAAATCCTTCCCTAATATTAAAAAGGCGCTCCAAATTCCAGATACGCTCTCCAATTGTCATTAAATCTTCTGATGAGTATTTAATTCCGGTAACTGCAGTTAATAACCGTGAATAAAAATCTTCAGATATTGCGAAAGCAGTAAATTTACAAATTATTATAGAATCTAGCATAGCGTTAATATTTTGAGTTCGAATAACTAAATCAGGTTTATTATAACTTTGAAATCGATCAAATAAAGTCGGGACACCAAGTAGCTCAGGACCAATAATATATGCCCTTAAATGACATCCACCACGATTGGAAGTTGCATACGCTAAACCTTGTCCCTGTGCTCCTCGGGGATCATAAGCAGGTAATTCCAATCCTTTAACTTGCATCGCAAATTCAGGATGGTTTTTGGATTCAGCTAAAAATTTAGAACCTTCTGCAAGCTCATTACCGATTCCTTTCCTATATGTTATATCCTCGATTAGTGAGCCTAATTTATCCACTTCACCAAAGGAAGGTGCTTCATTATAATATCCTTTTTCTTTTAATTCCATTGCACATCCAATAGTAACACCTGTTGAAATTGTATCAATTCCTAATTCATTACATCTATAATTTGCTTCAGTAATTTTTTTTAGATCAAAAATTCCAAGTTCTGGACCAAGAGCCCACACTGTTTCATATTCAGGCCCTTTGCCTGTTTTACCATTGACTTCGGTTAATCGCCCACATGCAATTGGACATTTATAACATCCCGATTTTCTAACTAAAATATTTTCTTTAATACTTTCCCCCGAGACTTTATCTGCTAGATCAGAATATCCCTCTTGAAAATTTCTAATAGGAAATAATCCAAATTCATTAATAATATTGACTAATACAGCAGTCCCAAACATTGGAAGAGATCTTCCTGTTATAGTTATTGCATCAAGCCATTTTTTGGTTTCATCTAGATAGAAATCTAACTTTTTCTTATCAGCTATTTTTACTTCCTTATTACCATTTACAACTATAGCCTTAATTTTCTTTGAGCCCATAACGGCTCCAAGACCTCCTCTACCCAATGCTCGGTTTTTATCATTCATTATAGATGCGAACTTTACTAAATTTTCTCCAGCAGGACCTATACAGAGAATTTTAGAATTTTTTCCATGAATTTCCTGTAAATTATTAGTTGTTTCATGTGTATTCAATCCCCATATTTTTTGAGCATCTTCAATTTTTACTTCATTCTCATCTATATAAAGATAGATTGGAGATTTCGCAGCACCTGCCAAGATTAAACTGTCGTAACCACATTTTTTGAACGTCGCCCCCCAAATTCCGCCAGAATTTGCATCACAAATAGTTCCAGTTAAAGGAGATTTCGATAACGCAGAAAATCTACCACTAGTATATACTGGTGTCGCTGTGATTGGGCCTGTAGCAAATATAATTTGATTTTTTGATGATAGCGGATCAATTTTTGGTGGAATTGCATCAAAATAAAGTTTTACAGCTAAACCGCGTCCACCAAGATAATTTAATGCGATTTCTTCATCAATTTCCGAAATTTTATCCTTTTGATTATCTAGATTCACAGATAATATTTTATTTTGCCAGCCAAACTGCAATATTAGTACTCACCTAATTGTTTGATATGAGTCACAATAAGTCATTATTATAAGAAGAAGTAAAATCATTAATTATTATTATTTCTAATAAAAATATAAGAGGGATTCTATATTGACACAACACACCTTTGGTGAAATTTCAGACGATATTCCTACAAAATTTCATCTTCCATTAGGTACTAATATTTGGAAGATGTTTAAAGAAACTGGTTGGGAATGGCTTAAATATTTCTTCACTGAATTTGGAAAAAGTATCTACGATTTATCAACAATTAGGTTAAATGAATCTATTCATACTGCTCAAGAAGTCATAAATGGTAATATACCAGAATGGCAAGCAAATAAAACCTTAACATTCGCCTTCTTTCCGGTAGTTTTGGCAATTAGAAGTGATCTTCAACAAGGGATCATGAAATTACTCTTTGGTGAAAGTGCTGATACGACATTTCTATTTATTCACGATTTTGAAGATAGTCAATGTTTATTTGCTCTGAATACACATTTAGAGAATGGTATTCCTGTAGATTGGTGGGTTATAAATAAAGAAGATGAATTTTTTGATCGTAGACATATGAAACTTGGGATCAAATTGAGAGATATTCCAAGAAAAAGTAAAAACTTGGACCAAGCGGCAGATAGAATTATCGCAACACTCCGCGATGCTAGAAATGAGAGAACACCACAATGGTCCAATAGTCAATACAATATAGTCGTTACTTGGGCTTCAGCTGGACTTAATATGGTACTTGAGAGTTCATCCTACGAAGTTCTTAACTTTATGTTTGATGGTATGGTTTCAAAATCTACCTACAAGCTTAATGATTATTATTTTAACTGGTGGCCACCACCTCCTATGGTCGGGAGTTATAAATATGCGCCAGAGTCGTTTAGGAAGCGTTTCATGGATATGATGGGAGGTCTCTTCACAGAACATCGATTATATATTCACCCTATTGAAGAAGAGGCACGTCCCAAGATTGAAGAGCTAGTTCCAGAATGCATTGATTTCATCCAAAGTAAATGGGAGGGTGATGGAATGTTAATGCCGTATCAATCATATGAACGAGTTGTTCCAAAAATAAAGAATAAAAAAACTTTCAAACTTGCAGTTAAAAATCCTGAAATACTCGAAACCAAATTCCCAGATGATCCTCAATCAAGATTTAAATTAGAAGATCTTGATTTAACATTTGAAGAAGCACTTGATGGCCTTTATTTGGATTTAACAATCGATTCAAGGAAGTCGGACGTATCTCCAGAAAGTATCATAAGCAAAAAACATGGCAGAAGGACCGTCTTTGTAATGGAGGAATATACGGAAGAATCCAAGAAAAAAGTAAAAGAAAGAGGTTCTTTTCAGACAACTCTGAGCGAAATAGAGAAATATAGATCAGACTAGATTAGAAAATCCTTATGTTTTTTTTTCTTTTTAAAGTTAGAATGCTATTTTTGAGAGATTGAATATTATTTTGAATGCCAAACTAGATATATAAACTAAAAAAAGGGTAATAATAAATAAATGATTTAACATGTTTTCCTTATTCTTTTAAATGGTTTTAATTTAGATGATTAGAAATGAACGAAGAAACAGAATATAGAAAAAATTGGGGATTATCTAAAGAAGATATTGAATTTCGAAATGAAGCTAAAAGATTTGTATCAGACCAAATTTCACCTGTTGCTGATAAAATTGAAGAAAATGACGATTTTGAGCTCATACGTGAAATTTATAAAAAAATGGGAAAAAACAATCTTTTATCACTTCCTTTTAAGAGATATTATAAAGGTTGGCTGAAGGACCCGGGAGTCATTAATTCAACATTATTGGCTGAAGAGGTTTGTAGAGTATCTGCTGCTCCAGGCATAGCTTTTGGGGCTTCGATGTTTATTGGAAAAGCGCTATATACTGGTGGCTCTGATTACATCCTCGAAAATTTTTTAAAACCAATTACTACTGGAGAAAAATTAGGTTCTATTTGTATTACTGAACCAACAGTTGGTTCAGATGTAGCGAATATGAAAACTCATGCCAAATTAGTAGGTAATGAATGGGTCATTAATGGAAAAAAAAGGTTTATTACGAATGCTGGAGAGTCAGAATTAAATCTTATATACTGTGTAACGGATTCGAATTTAATTGCAAAAAGAAAACATATGTCAGCAATTGTTGTTGAAAATTCTGCACCGGGTTTTTCTACAAAACAATATAAATATATGGGTAGAAGAGGATTTCGGAATGGTGAAATAATTTTAGATAATGTGAGAGTTCCAAAGGAAAATTTAGTTGGGAATCAAGGAGATGGTCATAAAATCTTAATGACTCAATTTAATACCGAGAGAACCACAATTGCTGGGCAATGTATTGGAATTGCCACTGGTGCATTCGAAGAAGCAAAGGATTTTGCAAAAAAAAGAGAGCAATTTGGCTCTATTATTGCAAAAAAACAGGGAATTTATTTTAAAATTGCAGAAATGGCAACAAAACTGGATGCGGCTAGATTACTTTGTTATAGAGTCGCTAAAATGATTGATGAAAAATTACCACCTAGATCACTCATGCGGGAAGCAGCAATGGCCAAGATGTATGCAAGTGAGACAGGAAAGGAAATCGTGGATTCTTCGCTTCAGATTCTCGGAGGTGAGGGTTGGACCAAATTTGGCCATGGCACAAATTATCATGTCGAACGATACTATAGGGATATTAGAATACACACTATAGGCGGAGGCACGACCACAATGCAAAAATACATCATCGCCTCAAAAGAGCTGGAAATGCAATTAGATTTATAATGATGAGAAAGAATAAAAAACTTTTCTAGAATCTTCTTTTTCTGACTCTTTTTTCACCTTTTTGACAGTTCCCTCTCTTTCAAGCTGATTTAGTACTCCACTTATAGTGGTTCGTGCAAAACCTGTTTCCTTAACTAAATCGGTTGCAGTAAATTTTTCCCCCTCTTTACTTTTTAAGAAATCTAATAAAGTTTCTTTTGCATTTTTATATTTTGACAATTCTATTTGTAAATCTTTATGATAATATTTATAGCCAGTACCCCCTGGCATTTTTTCTTCAATATTTTTTACAATTCCATGATTAATAAGATTCTTAATGTGATTATAAAATGAAGTTTGGCTTATTTTAGCTCTTTCCACTATTTCTTTACTAGTTAAAGCCTTGTCTTTAATTTTTAATAAATTAACTATCGCTTGCTCAGATTTATTAAGTTTCAAAACAGTCTTTGTATCTATTATTTTTTTAGTTAGTGAGTTAACTAATTTTTCTTTATTTAATTCTATATCCTTTTTTAATTGTTTTATTCTCGTTTCTAATGGTGTATTAAGGTTTAGAAATCCCATGGTTTCGGAATCAGCATTTTTTATGTTAAAAATTTCTTTTGTTACTTTTTCAATGGCTAAAAGTCTTTTTTCTGATTCATTCAATTTAAGATTCTCATTATCCATAACATTTTCATAAACCTTAAGCGCATTTTTAAATACACTCCTAATTTCATTTATATCATTCCCTAAATTTTCATATTGTAATTTTCCCGCTTTTTTCAACTCCCTAGCAAGGATACTTATATCCAATACACTTTTTTTATCAAATCCACCAAAAATTGCCGATTCTCTAATTTTCACACCTTTGCTGAAACCTATATCATTTCGGAATTTTTCAATATCACCTAGATTCTCAATAGAAATATTTTTAGGGACGTTATACGAATAAAAAATACTTGGATTGCAATTTAGTTCATTTAATATATTATGAATTCCTTCTAGCATAGTTGGATGTCTTGCTGCAAAACTTATTCTTATTGGTAAAGCATAACCCCTTAATTTCCAATCATTTTTAGGATACCCAGTAATATTTCCTTCAGTATCTCCAACAATACGCAAAATATGTTCTTTCAAATCTTTATCCATTTTCATTGGAAAATTAACTGGTGGAAAAATTCCATTTTTAGTAAATATAACTGTTTCACCTCCGATTTTATGTTCCTTAATCACTTTACCCGAGATTATTTCAGCGTTAGACCATTTTTTTCTTATTTCATCCATATACTTATCTTTATAACCACTTAATATTTCTTTATTTGTAAAGGGCTTTGTTCTATATGATGGTGAAATATCCGTTAATAAATCTAACAACTTTTTGCTCCTTATCGAGACTTCTTTTATTTCAGGATCTTTATTTTTAGATTTAATTGAAAAATTAGCATCAGGAATAAAATCCCGGACGAGATTCATAAATTTCTCATTTAGGATTGGAGTTTTGCTGGTAAAAGATATCCTGCCTTTAAATAAATTTATATAACCATCAGTTAAAAGATAGACCGATAATAAATTTAATTTATTTTTTAAATTGGGATTATTTTTAATGTATTCTTTATTGATAGAATAAGGCTGTGTCTTTTTTTTAGTAAATGAAAATTTATTAAATAATTTATTTCTTTGTTCAATGTCTGGAATTAATTGTTTTACTGCCTCATGATACCACACGAATTTTATATAATTTTTATTTAAATCTGATAGACGAGATTTTAATGATCTAGCATTAATTTCAATATTTTCCCCATTGAAATAATTTTTTGGAAGATTTCTGGGAATAATTTTTTCATAAGAATTTGCTAGGAAAGTAATATTTCTTAAAGTATTTTCTTTTTTCCAAATCGGATCTTGGAAGATTTCAGTCAATTCTTTTTTACATTTATTTAACAACTTATCAGCTTGTTGCTGAGTGAGATCAAGATCCTGTTTTAGTTCATTTACAATGTTTTTAGATGCTTCATTAATACATTGTAGATTCATTTTTTCATTTTGGAAGTTTTCAACTAATTTTTTTGGATCTATTTCTTTTAAAAACACTTTGCCCTCGGGACTCTCAAAGAAATATTTTGTTAATATTTCTGGCTCTAAAGTGTTTTTAAATTCTTTTATGGGTTCTAAAGATTCCTTATTATCACTCATTATGGGTTTTTCAATAGATTCTTTTAATGAATTTATTTTATCAGTAGGACTTCTTAATTCTTTATCTGTAGATTGTTCATTTGGAATTCTTGGAGTCTTAATATTCTCGTCTTTACTTTGCTTTAAATTTTCCCCTCCTTTATTGGTGCTTAGATCAGACCTCCTTGAATCTGATATTTCCTTTTGTAGTCGCTCATTTAACTTCTCTACATCATTTTGTAATTCTTTAACCTTGTCAATTGTCTTATTATATTCCTTTAATGTCGTACTTTGAATATCTTCTTTAAATTCATTGAATCGCTTTTCATTTTGAAAAAATTTATTTAAATGGTCCAATTTCTCATTTGGAACCGTATTAGTAGTTTTTAAATCTTCTATTCTTCCTTGAAGTCGTTCGTTTAATTTTTCAAGTCGATTTTCCAATCGATTAGCTACATCAACCATTTTATTAAACGATTCAATATCTTTATTATCGAAGTAATGATTTCTAAATTCTACATCTCTAAATCTGTCTATGATATCATTTAATTTGTTTATTTTTTCTTTTAGTATCCAATCGCTTTCATTTTCAAGCCTTTCGTGTTGAATTTGTTCTTCTAGACGTTCTATTTTGCCGTTTTTTAACCATTCGTCTAATTCTTTTACTGTATCTTCAAGGGGCTTTTCAATTGTTTCTTGCTTAAAATCTTTAACAAAATCCTTTTCTTTACTATTGGATACACTCAACTCATTTTTATTTTCACTGATTTTTTCATGATTTAGGTGTTGAATCTCCTTGTCTAATTTTTGATTTAAAGTATCTAATACATCTAAGTCTTTAGACTCTTTATTTTGATTTAATTGTTCTATTTGTTTATCCAAATCTTTATTCAAATTGTCTAACTCACTTAATTTCTCAGGTTTATTCTCTTGATTTAATTGTTCTATTTGTTTATCCAAATCTTTATTCAAATTGTCTAACTCA
>JAHPZH010000012.1 GCA_019058315.1 Candidatus Helarchaeota archaeon
ACATATCCTAAAATTCTAATAAATTCTTCTTCAATCAGTCTTTTATTAAGCTCTCTAATTCTTTTTTCCTCTTCTTTTCTCTTCTTTTCTAAAGTATCCTCCCAATGTCCATTTTTTTTAGTATCTGCTTTTTTTTCTATTTTTTCCTTCTCTAATTCTTTCACAATATCCTTAAATCTTTCCAAAATTTGTATCCTCCTCAAATTTTTTAGAATTAGCTATTTTTTCTTTTGAATAATTATTTGGAATCCATCTCCAACCGCTTTTTGCTAACATTTTAATTATTTCACTAAATATTGCAGACTTTTTATTATCATCAAATTTAAGATGTTTAAAAACCAAAATTCGGAGGAAATAAGTTATTAATGGTAGCGGAATTTCTATTAATGGAGCATTTTCAATACAAAAATTAATTATTTCCTCATATATTTTAATAAATGTTCCATTTTCTTTTTCAATTACTCCAACATTTTCCAATTTTTTTTGAATTTCTTTTATCTTTTTTTTCCCTTCAATCGTTTCTAATAAACTCCTTATTTCTTCCCCTTCTGAATTTGCTATTAAATCCAAAGGATAAAATTTATTTTGAATAAAATATGGGTTGTAAGGATGATCATTATGAATTAAATATATAAATTCAGTTTTGGCACAAAAATCATCAACTTTACTTGGTGTTATGCCCATTAATAAATCTTTATAATCTGTAATTTCTTTAATCCAAGAATTTTGTTCATAATAATCTCTCATATAAGATTTTACTACAACATCGGAGATATTTCTAATAACTTGTGGAAGTTTGGTGATTTTTATTTTCTTAAAACGATTATGTATATTCAAACGTCCTGTTTTTATATTCAAATTTACATGATCTAATGTTGTCGCAAGTGCTTCCCCTATTTTTAAATTTGGATATCCAACTTCTGGGAGAATTGATATATCTCTAAATTGTTGACAAACATAATTTATACTTGTATTACTTTTTAATTGATGAATAATTGCAGATTTAGCTATACGAACTGCTATATCAGGTAATCTTTCTGGCAATTGATCAACAATAACGATTCCTTCTCCTAAACTTCTCGATTCTGCAATTAAGTCATTAACTATACCGATAGTGTTTTGTCCCATAGAATTACTGTAGGCAATGGGACCCATTGCTTTACCTAGGATTCGATGTGCTTCTTCGATAATAATAACATGTTTTAACTCATTTTGAAGTCCTTGACTATTTAAAAACTCAGTGAATGCTACAAGGATTAGCCCTACAAAGAACTTTTTATCATAATCATTACCAAGACCTTGTAGTTCAAATAATACATTCTTCCGATAAAGTTCCTCCATCGAGATACTACGGCTGCAATCAAACATTTTTCCCATACCCATACTTAATATGTCTTTTAGACGTGTATACAAGGCAGAAATCATGTTTATAGCTGGTTCTCCAGTATAACCTCCTTTATTGCGTTTTTCTAAAACAAGAAATATTTCATCTTTTAACATAGAGGGTGTAGGGAAAATATCACCCTCCCCAATGAATGGAGGGATATTATATGTAACATTCCATCCCATTTTCTCATATACTGACTCAAGAGCATCTTTTAAAAGTTGTGGTAAGGGATGTGGCATTTCATATGCATGTTCAAATGCTGAAATAACATTTTTAATATGAGTCTGTAAATTTACACCTTCGGATTTTTCTAAAAAATTGAATCGAAAAGGATTTAGACTCTCAACACCTGGAGTAAAATGAAGGAGGTTATCACAAAAATTAAATACATTTCGATATTCTTTTTTTGAGCATTCAAAAATCATAAAGGGGATTGATTTTTCATATAATTCTTTTATTAACCGAAATACCGTTGTAGTTTTACCTGAACCCGTGTCCCCTACTATTAATAAATGTTTTCGCAAATCGTCGAGTACTAATCCAAAATCACTTTTAATTGCTGGGTTTATAGAGCGACGAGCTAAAGACCAATCTAAAATTTTCCCTAGATTAATTTTTATAAGATTAGTCATATATTCTTTCTCATAATTTATCTTATAATCCGCCCTATAATTGAATATACGATTTATCTTATTATTTCCATTGTTATATGATTCTAACTCTTTTTTCTTCAATTTCTTAATAATAGATGTCTCTACAAAGAAACCCTGATGACATTTAGAACACCAACATGGTTGTTTTTCAGCCCATCTAATCTTATCGGGTAAGGGAATATTTTCGTTACCACATTTCGGACAAGCTAGAATTAAATCTTCGTCTTCGCTATATTCATCCATTTTTAAACCTCAACTTCCTGTATATACACTATACAGAACCCAAATAGTTGCCCAATTTACTCTGAAAATTTCCATTTGATACCCAAAGAATTTGGTAAAAATTAACCTGCATACTATAAAGAGAACAAATCCGACAAACATATACTTGTTAAGTTTACGTCTGGCTGCGAACAACAAAATTCCTATTAATGTAATTGCTGCAAGAATAACCAAAACTAGTGTCATTAACCAAGTAACGAAATA
>JAHPZH010000002.1:0-877809 GCA_019058315.1 Candidatus Helarchaeota archaeon
GCCACGGCAGGTCAGTATGCCCCGAATCCCCCGGGCTACACGCGGGCTGCAATGATGGGTACAATGAGTTGCGATCTTGAAAGGGAAAGCTAATCTCGAAAGCCCACCGTAGTTGGGATCGTGGGCTGTAACTCGCCCACGTGAACATGGAATCCCTAGTAATCGCGTGTCACCATCGCGCGGTGAATACGTCCCTGCTCCTTGCACACACCGCCCGTCGCTGCACAAGCGGTCAAGGGTGTAAAGATTTTCCCCTTCCCGCTGCAGAACTGAATTTGCTTTGGGCGAGGCCCCGTCGTTGATTCGGCGGGTTCGAACCTGAGGTAGGTAAGGGGGCAGAAGTCGTAACAAGGTAGCCGTAGGGGAACCTGCGGCTGGATCACCTCCTAAGAAAGCTGGGGATGACTCCAGCTGGGGGTCGTCTATTCTGGAGATGTTAGTTTGAGCGTATTATACTATTTTTTTAATTCTTTATCTTTTTTGAATCATTATTTCAAATAGATCCTAGCATTCATCGATTTTATTTTGTTATATATATTAGAAAATGACAAAATGCGCAAATTAGGGAGGGGAGGAATCAAAAGATAAAAATATTAGAATTGCCATAAACATATTAGAATCATAAGGGATGTATAACAAGGATTGTTGAAAAATCTTGATAAATTAACAGATAAGGAGAAGATGAGAAGACTCATCATAATATCTAAGAGAAGTGAAGGAAAAGATTTTCTCCCACATATCATAAGTCGGAATTTTAAAGATATTCCAGTCGATTTTATCTCTGAAATGTTAAAATGGGATTGAACTCAAACATATTCTATTTTTTTCCTAAAAAATACTTGAATATATTAAAAAAAGAAGTAAATCCATTCCTCAAATAAACACCAGAGTAATATAAATAATAAAATGAGTCACTTAAATGATTCTTCATCTGTTTTATTCTTGGTATTAATCGAATTTTCAATTAAAAATTCAGTTGAATTATAATCAACCATTATAAACCAAAAGGTATACTTTTTCCATTGGAAAAAGTAAAAATGAGAATGATTTAAAAATTATAGTCCTTTTATCGCTAGGTCAATATCATTACTCGTAATTTTTTTTCTTCTCGCATGCTTGGCGAGCTCGCGAGCTCTTAAAGTGATAGTTACTACCTCTTTTTGTAAATATGAAATTAAAAATTCAACTGCATCTTTAGCTACGATTTTAGCCCCTTGATCATGCATGACTGAACGTGTAGGTGATTTTGGAATATATATTCTACTAGAACTATATCTTTTTTTTGGCATAATTCATCCCATAAATTTTTCTATTAATCTGATCAATAACGTAAAATTCTACGTTTTTACCTTTTTTACTTTTTTTACCGACTTAGTTTAAAAAATATTATTTTCTAATAATAATCAGATGTAAAAGGAGATTAATTCTAAATAGGGTAATCTAATTGTCAGATATTTCCAAAGATTGGTTCAATGAATTTTTAGAAGATCCTGAATTCACAGAAAACCTCTCTAAACTCGGTGAATTTGAGTATTATGATGACGAATTAGAAAAACCAATAATTTTTAAATACTGGACGGATACTAGGTGGAAAATTGCTGAAGTAAAGGGACTTAGATATATCCTATCTCCCGCATTTTGGGATGATGGTGAATTGGAGGCGAGATTTGCATTATTTTGTGAACCAGAATTCAATTTAAAAGTGTACGTAAAAAAAGAATTTTTGGAAGGGATTATTGGAAGAATAGGTTGTTATAAAGTTGCAGTAGATTATTCAAAAAAATTAGAACTTATAAGAATGGAAGCAATAAAATTATCTCCAAAAGACGAATTATTAGCCACGATCCAGAATCTAGACCATTTTTTCACTGAAACTAAACCCGTTTTCATGAGTTTCGATTATAACATCGCACATCAAGCACTAACTATGATCATTGCTAAGGGACTGGGGACCAGCGAGCTGTTGGAACAGCGTTGTAAAGAAATAAAAGAGATTTTAAATGAATTAATTAGGGATTCTGAATTTACTAGGACTATTAATCCACAAATCTATATCCAAGTCAAGGCATTATTGGATTTTAGCCCCGATCTTTGGTTACCTGACTTTATTAAAAAATTCAATCTTTCATTTTATCTGCAAAAAATGTATGAAATCGAAGATGATGAAGTAAAAGAAAAATTAGTAAGGATTAGAAGAGAATTTGATTTTTTGCAAGACGAGAATGAACTTAAAAAAGTGTTAGCAGTAATAGATGACTTTCATAACCCCAAAGATTGGGGAAGAAAATACTTAGTAAAACTTTCTAAAAATGTTAAAGGTTCGAAAATTCTTGCACGAGCCCTTTCAAAATCCTTTGAAAAAGTTCCCACCTATTTCAGAAATGAATTAATCCGAAATATTTACGGAAACAGAATGACGGTTCAACACTTGCCCGCAGTTCTTATCAAAAATTTTAATTTTTTATCACAGTATGAGCAGGACCTACTTTATTCAATTTTAAAAGAACCTACCACTAAAAAACATCTAAGAAGAAGTGGGGATACAGCAATTGCGATAGCAAAAAATTATTATGAGCTTCCCATGGGAATTAGAAACATATTATTTGAAATTTATAGGGATAATCAAAGTCTTGAAAAAATTGACAGGGAAATATCAAGAAACTACAAAGAACTTCCCAAAGAGGATACTATGGTATACGTACAAGACGATCCAACCAAAAACTTAGCTTATGTGATAGACCGAAATTTTAAACCCCCTTTTACTGACTCTCAAGAATTATATTTACAAGATCCCAAACATTATGAGACCATTAAAAATGCGGAAAAAATATTAGATAGTTTTGATCTCTTACCTAAAGCTATTAAAAATGAAATTCTAATTAACTTGTCGAAACAAGATCATATGGGGATATTTGTAGGGTATTTATTTGGAAATGGTTTTCACAATCTTCCAAAAGACTACAGATACCCATTATTGAAACAATTATCCGAAAATAAAGTGAATAGATGGCATGTGGCATGGATTATTTTATATTATTACTTTCATTTGTCAGATAAAATAAAAAAAATGCTTCCAAACTTACTCAATGATGATGAAGTAATACTCAGAGCGGCAGATGCTGCTATAAATAACTTCTTTAAATTACCTTCAGAAATAAAAAATATTATTATTAAAAAAATCTTAAGACATGAGAAGTTGATGGAAGAAAAATTAATTTACCGATTTGATTTATGGTATAAATGGCCAAACAAGTCAAATCGAGACCATATACTTCCTTTGCTCGTAGCCCTTTCTAAGTATGAAAAGGGAAAAAAGTATGTAGGTAGATGTTTTGAAGTTAATTTTACAGCATTTTCTGAGGAAGTGCGACAAAAGATTTTAGACACATTTTATGACAAAGAAATAATTAATGTCCATGTGGCATATATCATCTTTCGCAATTTTAACAGCTTCTCTCCACATATTGAGAAATTAATCTATGAATTATTAAAAGATGACGGAGTCATCATAAATGGAGCAGGGGGTATTGTAAATTATTATGATAAACTAAACCTTAATCTAAAACTATATTTAATGAGCAGGCTATCCCATGACAAGACACTTTTTCATAGGTTTTTCAGTCGGATAACTCATTATTATCAATATAATATTGCTAAGTTATATGAGGTATTAGGATTCTTTTTAGATAACAAGGATTTAATGGAGGATACGGGAATGTATATTTTAAAGCGTTTCCACGAATATCCTCCAGCTATATCTGGTAATTTATTGAAAAAAATGTTAGAAAAAGATAACCTTTTGGAAAACATCATCATTAACTTATTCAACTATTACGAAAACCTCCCCATGGTAGTTTGGGAATTTTTATTTATTTTATTGGAATCGGACGTGAATTTATTTAAATCAACTCTAAAATCAGTAGATATTTATACTGATCCCCCCATAAAGAGGAAAAAATACGAAAATATTGTTAATAAAAAGCTGGGGAAGTATGCTTCAAATAGATATGAAAGACATAGAGAGCTATTAGACGAAATTATTAATAATATCACAACTATTGAACGACATGGATTCCCATTATATAATTTTCTCTATAATTTTCCAGAAGATATCAAAAGTAAAATGTTAGGAATACTTTCCAAAAATAAAAAATTTGAGAAATTATTGGGAATGTTGTTAAGAGAGTAGAAATTTTAGAAAAAATTTTTAAAAATACAGCAAATGATAAAGTGACTATAATCTAATACATTCAGGTATTTAGGAACTTGACTAATTTATCGAACTAATACCCAAGAATTAATTCACAATATTCTGAAAATTAATTCTACAATAAAAGAAAATACTAATAATGAATAGTATTCTGAGTTATACCATTTTGAATAATCTAATCTCCCATAAATTGGCAAATTTTTATGTTTGGGACCTGTCTTGTCACTTTTTATAATAATATCTCTATAATCCTTATAAATTGGGAAATTTTCATTTGAATTAATCGGCTTTTTCTCAAAATACAACCGCATTTTTTCATCAAATGAAATTAATCCAATCGGTAAATGTTGTATTAACTTTTTAATACCATCAGTTAATCCAATCTTTTGTATTACTAAATAAGATTCATCAAGATATTGGAGGTATAATAGAGCTTGACCAATTCCGTTGTAAAAATTTTTATCAACTGCTCTACTATCATCCATATGTTTTTTTTGCAACACTTTCACTTTCTTACTCGTTCCATTGGTATCAATGATGGATGGGGAACCTTCTAATCTTTTGATCTCATATCCAATTAATTTAATGCTTCCATCTGATCTGGGTTGGAATTCTAATACATCAATGTCAGGGTAAAAACTTCTTTTTGCCTTTCTTGGAAGGTTAAAACTTTTTACAAGTTCAAATATTACTGAGTTTTTATTAAGAGAAAGTATTTTTCCGATAAACCTTTGACGAATCTCATCTTCACTGTCAAATATTTTTAAATCTTTAAGCGTTCTTTTTTTCAATTCATCGCGATCCATAATTATTGGCATAAATCTTCCCTGTATATTAATTAATTCTTCAAAAAAGTTTTATGTAGGTAGCCGTAGGGGAACCTGCGGTTGGATCACCTCCTAAGAAAGCTGGGATGACTCCAGCTGGGGATCTTCTATTCTGGAGATGTTGATTTGAGCAAGTATTCTCTTTTTATATAATTCCCATTTTTAATCAAGAATAATTATATCAATTAAAATTAATTATACTAATTAATTAATTCATTTTTTAATATCAATAAGCTATTGTAGGTTTATAGTACTATTTTCACTTAGAAATTATAACTCGATTGAACCTTAACTATCTCATGAAGCAATTTTTTTAATAAATTATCACGTAATATTCTATCCTCATTTCTATTCCATAGATTATTAATTTCATCTTTATCTTCAACAAGATTAAACAAATCACCTATAGTTTCATTATCACGATAAATGGTTAATCTATGTGTTTCAGTTATTAGAGTCCTTAATGAAGTAGAAAGCCCCTTTCCTGAATGCTCAAAATCATCATCCTCAATTAGACAACAATCTCTTATTTTACTTGATGGTTTTTCGAGAATTGGAGTTATGTCAAATCCTTGCCCATTTTTTAAAGGATCCACACCAACTAAACTGAGAATTGTTTGGGGTATATCAATAGAATTAACAATAGACTCTGAAACAGAAGTTTTCGTTAGACCTGGTACTTTCCATAATAATGGGACATTCAGAACTCCATGAAAGTGAGCTGGACCTTTTAATACCAAACCATGGTCTCCCATTAAATCACCATGATCGCTTGTAAAAATAATAATCGTGTTTTCACTTAGTCCTAACCGTTCCAAAGAATTTAAAATTTGCCCAACCCCATCATCAATCATTTTTATTGACCCGTATGTTAAAGCAATAAATTTTTTTGTTTTCTCTTCGTCGATCTTCTTATAAAACATACCGGTGCGCGAGGGATTATCCATATGTTTCCATAAATACTCATGTTTTGTCGTTCCATCTTCATCATAAAAGTTAGAAGGAAGTTCTATATCTTCGGTTTTGTACATCTTTTCATATTTTCCAGGAGGACATACTGGATGATGAGGATCTGGATATGAACAAAATAGAAAAAATGGCTTATTCCCATATACACCTTGAGCATATCGTTCCAAAAAACCAACCGATTGCTCAGTAATATAAGTAGTTGAATACAATTCCTCTGGAATTGGTGTTTTATAATAGAGTTCTTTCATCAAAGTTGGTTGATTTTTAATTATTTTTATGTATTCTGGTGCTCTTTCCCTAAGCCAATCCCAATAATGACCAGTTACCACATCTCCATGCCCTATTGCTATTTCTACATCTTCAAATCCGTAATAGGGAATTGGAAAATCGATTTTTCTTTTAAAAAACCATTTAGTCAGTCTTTCAGCGGATTTCTCCTTACCAGGATAAAGTTTACCAAAAAATTGGAAATGTAACTTACCTATTGCTTTTGTATAGTATCCATTTTCCTTTAAAATCTGAGTGAAGGTCGGAATTTTTAGATTTAAGTTCAACCCATTGCAAGGAACCCCATGAATTGATGGATATTGACTGGTGAAGATTGATGCTCGATTTGGCATACACATAGGATTAGCACAATAGTATCTATTAAAACGAACTCCATTTTCTGCTATTCCATCAATATTTGGCGTTTTAAGGATAGGATTTCCCATGCAGCCTAAATGGTCTGCGCGTAGTTGATCCGTCATTATGAATAAGATATTCATTTTTTCAGTAATAATATCACCAAAATTCCTTATTTTAATACGAAACTCAATACCATAATACAATTTATTAATAAATAATTTATGCAAAAAAGAAAAAATGGAGTTAGATTTCCTATTTTTGAAATCCTATAGGCTTTGATGAAGAATTATTTCCATTGTTTACTCTGAAAGTATTCCCATAATTCAAGAGCAGACTCAGCTGCAAGTTCTGTTCCGATCCCCCATCCACCAGCATCTGCTGAACAATAGAATAAACCTTTTATTGGAGAAATTTGAGATGGTCTTTTTTCAAAGGCTTGATCTTTTGATTGTGATATCCCTATACCCACACCTTCCTTACCAAATCTAGCAGATAATATATTAGTTGAGAAAAAATCGCTGATAATAATATGATCTTCTAGGTCTGGCCAAAGTGATATTAATGAATTTAAACAACACTTTCGCCATTTTTCATCCGATTTTTTATCCCAATTCATGATTTTCCCAAAAGAAGTTGGAGTAGTAGTGTGAATATTTTGGCAACCTTTGGGTGCTAAAGAAGGATCATGGTTTGATACTGGAATAATTAATAGGGTACTCGTTTCGGGTACTTCTATCTCGCTTAAATCGATCTCACTCATCCCTTCTGCAATCCAAGCTAATGCTTGTTCCATACCATCCTCTTGATTAATTGGAGGAACATAAGTAATGTGTTTTTGATCAGTTATAACCTTATCAATTCCTAATTTTAGAGTGCAGACTTGTAACCCCCATTTTAAATCTTTTATATATTTTACATATTCTTTAGAAAAGAATTTTTCACCCACCAAATTAAGAACTGTTGTTTTTATATCCGAATTACTAATTATTATATCTGCTTCATAAAATTTTTTATCTGGACCGGCTTCCACACCTTTTACTTCATTATCCTTAATAATGATTTTTCTCACATTCCCATCCTTTCCCATGATAATGTTTCCGTCATTCTCTGTAATACATTGACAATATGTCTCTGGAATTACTCCACAACCACCCATTGGATAACCTCCACCTACTGGAGACCCATGATTCATGATAAGTGCATTTATTTTTATACTTTTCAAATATTCTCCGGCAGAAATTTCAGTAGGTAAATTTCCAAAACATATTCCTGCTTGTAGAGAATGAATTAATGTTTGTATCACATGACTTGAACCTAGTTTTTCATTAAAGAATTCTTGAAGACTAAAATAATTCCATTTTTCTATCTCTTCATCGCTCATTTTCACAATTTCATCAATTAATCTGATCCTCTTGCTAATTCTTTTGGTTTTTGTCTTCTTTTTTTCCCGAATTTCCATTCCCATAAAATTTTGTGAAGGTTCTGGATTTCGGGTATAGCTCCATTTTACTGAATCTTTTTTTCCAATTTTTTCTAATATAGTTCCTAATGGACCCTTATCACAAGTTGCCATTGTGTGACAGCCCACATCAAATAACCATTTTCTTCCTTGATCATCTTTTTTAATGTATGACCCACATCGTCCACCTAATATATTATTTTTTTCAAATAATGTTACTTCCGCCTTGTTATAATTAGCAATTAATGCACCAATACCTGAGCCACCAATTCCAGAGCCAATAATAATTATTTTTTTCATTATAATACCTCGACTTTCTTTTGCATTAAATTAAATTTATGAATTCAGAAATCATTTACAGAAATTATTTAAGATTGAAGTTTAATAAAAAATCTTTGTTCTGTATTAGTCCATAATTTTAGAATAATCCAAATTTATTATAATTTTAACCCCAATCACTTTTATAACCTGTTCCTCCTTTAGGCCAATTAAAATCGATAGCTTTCTCTGGACAAACGTACTAACATGCAGCACATTCCATGCATTTATCAAGATAACAAATAATAAGCTCAATTCTAATTATGCGAGAAATTCCAGTAAAGACTTAATGGTTTTTTCGGGTTCTTGTGAAAAAAGGGCGTGAGCACTGTTTTCGAATAGCATAAGTTTTGGATAAGGGATAAGTTGGACCAGTTGTAGACTCGCCTTATATGAAATAAGAGAATCCAGCTTGCCATGCATTATTAAAACGGGTTTATTAATGTTTTTCAATCTTTTCCTGGAATCAAATTTGATAGTTGCTTCTAATTGACGTTTAAATTCATCAAAAGTTGGTGTAATTTTGAAAGCCCTTTGTTTTACTCTTTCTATCTTATCCGGATTCGCCTTAATGAAGTCCTTTGAAAAGATCGCGGAAATTAGCATCTCCCTAGTCTTCTCAGGAGTCTTCATTCTACCTTTATAAGCACCCTTGAATAGCCTAGCTAGAAGTCTCATAAACCATGTCAAACCTGTGGCTGTTGAACAAAGCACGAGTTTTTCGACTCGTTCGGGGTAGCTGAGAGCCATTTCTTGAGCAATCATGCCGCCCATCGAAATCCCAAGAACATGTGCGCGTTCAATTTCTAACTCATTCATTAAGTTGACCGTATCATCAGCGAACATCGTAATTGTGTATTTCATATCTGGCTTATCTGTTTGCCCAATGCCTCTATTGTCAAAAATAATGGTCTTATACTGCTCTGATAGCTCCTCAATCATTGGAGGCTCCCACCACTCAAGCGTAGCACCTAACCCCATGATCATCACGAGCGGGAATCCATCACCACTGATCTTATATTCCATATTTATGTCTTTAACTTTAATTTTTGCCATTCAAATCAAATCCTTCAATTTTTCCATTTACTTAAGTTTATTGATTGAATTGGATTTAAAAAATTTGTATAATGGTCAATAAATTTGTGTATAGTTACATACTAGATTTAAAAAAATATATCTGGAGTTGTCAATACAAACTCTAATAACATGTCAAGATTGTAAATATTCCTCATTTTTATTAGTATTTTACCCCCAATCACTTTTATAGCCTGTTCCCCCTTTAGGCCAATTGAAATCGATAGCTTTCTCTGGACAAACGTACCAACACGCAGCACATTCCATGCATTCATTAAGACTTAAGATTTTTGCTTTTTTTTGTACAATTTCAAAACAACCAGCTAGACATACTTTAACGCAATTTGCACAACCAACGCATTTTTCTACGTTAATTTTTATAAATTCGCCTGTCCCCTCTATCCATTCAACCCCTGGAAATTTTTTAGAAATTCGAACCATATATAACTTACCTCCTCATAGAGATCTCCTTAAAAATTAGGGGATCTGCTCGATCTACATAATTAATCAATTTTTGACTTAAACGGTCAGAGACTGGTTTAAAGAGTTTATTCAATCTTAAATAAATAGGTTCTGCAACGGGAAGAAGTTTTTTGATAATATTATTTCCGTTATCTGTAAAAAAATTTATTCTGGGTTCAAACCTTTTAATTAGCCTTTGTATAAACTTAGAAATGGAATCCATAATCCTCATTGAGACTCTAAAAAATAATTCAAATAACTTTGAGCTTTTTGACGATTTAATCTTGTACTTAATTTTGACAGAATCGTCAAAACTTTCATGTAACCAATTTTGAAAATACCTGAAATACATTTTTATCCATTTTGATAAGATTTTCACATCTTTCCTAATATATAAAAGAATAATCTTAAGCATTGGAGTCATGAAATGAGTAAGTGCACCAAGGCCCCAACCATCATGAATATATTTTTTCAGTTTTTTTTCATTATGCTCTTCTTGAGCTATCCTTAAATTGTATCTATTTGTTCCGGAAATTGACCATTGAATTATAGGGTGTGCTTTTATCTTTTCATTATATTTTTTTAAAAATTTTTTTGAGGTATCATTAATTTTTATAGCTTCAATAGCCACATCAGCAGCGATTTCAGCAGAAAACCAAGCTGCAGGAACTCCATCGCACAGTTCGGTACTTTCAAGTCCTGCAGCATCACCAATAAGAATCATGCCATCCGTAAAATTAGGCCTATTCCGTAAATTTTTATCAAGTCCAACATATATTTCAAAACCTTCCCACAGTCTCGCTCGCAGTTTGATGTATGGGGCTACTTTATTTTTCCACCAAGACAGATTATTTGTAATATTTTTATGATAGACATTAAATAATTTATTCAAGTTTGGAATTTTCCCTTCATCTAAGCTCAGACATTGATCTTGCATAAAATGTATACTATTTCTGTAAGGCCAAACCATAAGACCGTTACCATGACCTAAAGGAGGTGCTATTTTCTGTTCATCCCAACCCCAACAAAATCTACTTGTATATCCAAAAATTCTATCAATTGCTTTTTTTGGCATTATATAGTCATAAGTATCTGCCAATGATATCGTCTCAGGAGGATATTTATCTCGAATTCCTGCTTTTATAGCTAATAAACCTTGAGATCCTTCAGCGTTAATTACTATTTTTGACTCAAATTTTTCTCCTTTATCTGTTATTACACCTCTAATAAAATTATCTTCTTTTAAAAAATCAATAACAGTTGTAGAAGTTTTCAATTCTACACCAGCTTTGACCGCTTGTTTTGCTTCCCACTCGCAAAAGGGTTTACAATATGTATTGTAACCAAATGCAATTATTGGGGAAAGAGGTTTTGGTAGAATTAATGAATCATCAATTTCTATTTCTTCTTTTTCTATATCTATAATTATAAAATTAACTATACCATCTGCAGGTCTCTCGAAAGGAGGATTGCCATCCCTTATAAAAGCTGGTCCAAACAAAAAACCATAAAAAGGAATAGTCAAACCTGAAATGACTTTATCACCTATATTTTCGGAACGTTCTATCATGAGTGTCCTCAAACCTGCTTCTGCGCATTTTTTTGCTGCAACAGGTCCTCCAAACCCTGCTCCCACTACTATTACATCATACTCTTTTGTCATTTTATACCCAATTATTCTATTCCATTACTTTTTATCTAATTAAAAATCATTTTAAGTTTATATTTTTTCTTTTATTGTGGTTAATTTATCTGGTATAGTATTCTCTATGAATATCCGAGAATACAATTTCAAAATATATTCCACAATTATTGCACTTGTATTCACGGACGCGATCTTCATAACTCCAGCCAGCATCATCACCATAATCAGAGATAGATTTGTTATAGTAATGATAGATGAGTTTCGTGTTAGTACTACCGCACTCGATGCATATTTCAGGTATCTGTTTTCTAAGTGCCCTATCGCTTTTTGCATGCTTACGATTCTTGTATTTTTTCTTTTTTTCCCATTTCGTCATCATTCTCGTCCATTTAAATTTATCAAAAACAAGATAAAATGAAATGCAATCTGAATATTCTTATTATAATTCCAAATAATTAAAATTATTAATAGATTATTTTTATATCTACATAATGTTAGACAAGATAAGGACATTATTTTCTAAAAAATCAAGGTTAATTAAGAAATATCGACCTCTTCTTTATTATAAAAAAAGAAAACTTTCAATTAAAATTCCTTGTACAAGTGAATTATTTACTTCCGAGTATAGAATTATTGTATATTCAATAGATTTATCCTTTCTTGGCGGTGAAAGGGAGATACAGCCCGATCCAATTAAAATCTTCCTTGATTTATACACAAATCAGCTGAAAAAGGTCTGCACGAGATATCATTGGAATTTTTTAGGAAAAAAGTGTGCTGATATTTCAGAGCTAGAATTGAAAGGGACACATCCAATTATATTTATTCCTGATAACATTTTTGAGAAATTCTTTCATGGTCTATTGCCTAAAAAACACAGAAAAAGATTCTGAATTTTAATTTATAAAGACCTAAATCGCTTATTTAATAACCGAAATTATCATGGCTAAAATTTCGAATCAAATTAAATATTTATTGTTTATTTTGATTTAATTGCAGAAACAATCAATGAAAAGGGGATTTTTTGATTGATGTTTATGAAACGATGGATAGCTTCGTTATCATAGTCAGTATCCTGATATGGAACTTTATTTTCTCCCAACTTTTCAATTTGTGCTTCAGTATACCCAGGAGGTTCCAACACTCTTTCAATTGTTAGTCCTACGGAGATTATTCCATTAATAATCTCTTCGAAACGATAAGCAGTATCCTCAAAGGTCGCAATTTTTGCCCCTTTTTCATCTTGCCAATCCCAAATCTTTCGCTTTTCGTCGAAATAATTATTTACTTTATCTATGGATCCTTCTTCTAATGCTTCCCAGAGCAAATGCATAATAGGATGCCCCATACAGGTCACGATTCGTCCATTCTTGCGTAAAACTCTAGCGACTTCACTAAAGACTCTTGGAAGATCTTCCACATAATTCATGGCATGAGATGAAACAATTAGGTCAAAAGATGCATCATCAAGCATAAATAAGTCTTCCATATTACCTTTCAAAAACCTAATTTTAACACCTTGACTTTTGGCTAATTTTTTTGCATATTCCAACTGTTTTTTTGATTGATCAAGGGCAGTTACAGATTTGGCACCCCATTTTGCTAAAACAATGGAATTCTGACCCCCACCACATCCCAATTCCAAGACATCAAGCCCTTCGACATCACCAATCACACGAAGCTCTTTTTCACCAGGTCCAAATGGGCCATAATGAACATTTTCCAATGAAATCTTTTTATGAGTCTGATAAAATTCGCTTAGATGATCCCATGACTCTTCATTTTTCTTATTTGACATTCAAATCAACCCTCATTAAATGTTTGAATACTCATAAAGCGTAAACTAGCGATTAGTCTTTGTACTAGCCTATTTCATTAATGTTTTAATTACTAAATTCTTTGGCTAAATAATTTTTGGGTAAATATGCTATCAAAAATTAAGAATGAATATATTTTTTTATCGATTTGATATCACAATTTAATTCATTAAAATTATAAATGGGTCCTCCCATCCCCCCGTTCCTTTCGTTTTATTTAATGATCTTTGTAAGAACTTCCCCTTAAACTAATTTCAACAAAAAAAGATGTGAACATAAAAATTTTATATTATTTTTTAAAAATTTGGAAAAAAATTTTACATATGGTTCTCATTATTAAATGAAGGTTTCAACTTATTTAAGAGGAGAATCTGCTTTTTTCTCAATTTAAATAATTATTTTTAAACTTATTAATCTCTAATTCTCTTCCCTCTGCAGTTTCTGCAGATTTTTATTAGTTTTATTACTTTACGAAATTTATTTTCTCTGATTCAACCTTTTAAATTAAGGAAATCCATTAATAGAAAAAAAATATTGTGTAATTGTGGTGTGAAAAAATCGATATGGAATAATACCAAGAGGATTAAAATAAAGGTTAATGTAGATAGTGATTGAGAATAATGAAGAAGAAAAAAATTAAAGTCAAAGATATATTGGTTGTTGGGGTTGGGATTGTCGGTTGCGAAACTGCATTAGAACTAGCAGATGCAGGTTTCAATGTATTTTTAATGGAGAAAAACCCTCCAATTAATGGAACCAGCAAACTATCGGATAAAAACTTGCCGACATACGACTGTGAATATTGCTTGCTTGCTCCCAAACTCGTAGGGCAAGATAAACACCCAAATATTAAACTGATGACAAATGCGGATATTATAAAGCTAGAAGGAAAACCTGGAAAATTTAAAGCTTCAATTAAAAAAAGAAAAAACAAGGTTGAAAGAGTTCAGCAATGTCCTAGTCAAATTCCTGATAAATTTATTGATATATTAAAAGATAAGAAGATTGGATATCTAGAATTTCCTCAAACTGAACCATTGAAGTTATTGATAAAAAAAAGAAAGATACCTCCTTGTGAAAATGCATGCCCAGCTCATGTGAAAAGCCAAGAATATGTTGATTTAATCCGCAAAGGAAAATATCAAGAAGCTTTAGATCTTATTCGAGAAAGATGCCCCCTTCCTTCAGTTATCGGTCGTGTTTGTCCTCACCCCTGTGAAGAGGTATGCAATAGAAGGGAAGTGGATGAGCCTATCAATATTTGTGGACTTAAAATGTTCGTAGCTGATTATGTTAGGAATAATCTTGATGAAAAAATCATGTTTTTAGAAGATAAGAAAGAAAAAAAAGTTGCTGTTGTAGGATCAGGTCCATCCGGGCTTACTGTTGCGTATCATCTAGCAAGACGTGGATATCTGGTAACGATTTTTGAAAGAGAATCTGTTGCTGGTGGTATGCTTAGATTAGGCATTCCCAATTATAGATTACCACCAAACATCCTAAATGCAGATATCCAACACATTAAGAATTACGGTGTAAAAATAAAGACAAATTCACCAATAGGTCCACCAGGTCCCACTATAAAAAACTTACTAAAGAATTACGATGCCGTCTACATTGGTGTAGGATTACCTGTTAGCAGGAAGCTAAATATCGAAGGGGAAGACTTAGATAACATTGTTTATGGAATAGATTTTCTTAAAAAATGTAGCTTAGGTGAAGAATTCACAGTAGGTAAAAACGTTCTGGTAATTGGCGGTGGAGATGTGGCAGTAGATGTGGCTAGAACTGCAGTAAGAAAAGGAGCAAATGAAGTTCAAATGGTAATGCTAGAATCGGAAGACATTATCCCTGCCCATCCCTGGGAAGTGGAAGAAGCAAAGGAAGAAGGAATAATATTCCATGTTAGCAGAGGTCCTAAAAGGTTCATTGGGGAAAATGGTAAGGTTATTGGTCTCGAAACTCTCTTTTGTAGCTCTGTGTTTGATGATGAAGGGAGATTCAGTCCTGTTCTTGAAACATGTTCAGAAAAAATAATCGATGCCGATATGGTGATAGTCACCATTGGCCAAACTTCTGACTTGGCATTTCTTGATAAAGATATTAAGGTAGGTAGGGGCATTGAGATTAATAGGAAGAATTTTCAGACGTCCATAGCTGGTGTTTTTGCTGGAGGAGAGATTGTGACTGGACCTGGTGCTGCAATAAATGCAATAGCAATGGGAAATAAAGCAGCAATTGTCATTGATAGGTACTTGAAGGGTGATGATATATCAACCATCTCCGAAACAATCCCTGATTATAAGGATGACGAAATAGTAACTATAGATGATATTTTGGGCTTGGATCGGATCGAACATAAAGCCAGAAAGAATAATAAATTTATTTTACCCAAGGAACGAATTAAAAACTTTAAAGAATTCACATTAGGAATGGAGGAGAATGAAGCTATTGAAGAAGCAGAACGCTGTCTAAGCTGTGGAATTTGCACAGAATGTTTTGAATACGTGAAAAGCTGTGTAGCTGATGTTATCGCAAATGAAGAAATCGATGAAAAAATCGAAGATCTCATTACAATCAATATTGGAGCGGTGATATTGTCTCCTGGAGCGTGGCTTTCTTGTTTTGCTCTTCGAAGAGGGACGGATTACAGGTGGGAAATCATAAACCCCATTGCAGAGGTTAATGAGGAGAAATGTATTGGTTGTGGGAGTTGTGTAGAAATTTGTCCATTTAATGCAATTTCTATTAAAATTACACAAATGCAATTGGTTGAATATGTTATAGACCAACGTCAAGCTAAAATTGATCCCATTCAATGTAAAGGATGTGGCAAATGTGTTCCAAGATGTCCAGTTCAAGCAATATCCCAAAAACATATTACAAAAGAGCAAGTTGAAAGAGCTATGCTGTCCTAAATATCATAAATACTAGCTAAATTGTATCTAACAAATCTTTTCAAAAAAATATTTTAAATTATTTCTTATCAATATTTTTATGGTTTATAAAAAATTAATTTTTACTAACTATCGTAAATTTACAAAAGATAGTAAGATGACCGCAGTTGAAAGGGAACAGATAGACTCACTCGTCGCATATTCCGATAATACAGAAGAAATTGTCGAATTAGTGGATGTTGTTGATGAGAGTGGTAAGGTTCTTTACCAGTTCTATTTCTGGGACTATGGTTGTTCACGAATACTTGCTGCTGGAACGACCAATGAAATTGGTTATACATCTCAACATTCAATAGATGGTTGTGACGATCCAGATTTGTGGTTAGCACTTGGTGAGGCATATAAAAACGCAGATCCACCTATAGAACAAAGCATTGATTTTGAGATAGAGGATGAGGAATATTTCGAATTTGCTTGTGACTATGCAGTCAGTGAAAGACCAGAAGTGGCAATAAAATACTTAAAAAAAGCAATTGAGATAGACCCTGAACTAAAGGAAGAATTAAAAGAACTAGAGGAGTTTGATTCAATGCGTTCGATGAAGGAATTTAAAGAATTAATTGAAGATTAAAGGTCTTTAATTAGGAAGGGCGATTTAATCTTTCAACATTAATCTTACAAACTGTTCAGGAGGAGAGTCTTCTTCTTTCATCACTTGGATTAGTTTTTTAATCATCTTATCTTCCATTTCTTTTCCTTCTGGCGTTCCTGCAAGATTATTTTGAAAATTTGGGTCTTTTTTACGGTCAAAGAGATAATTTTGTTTGCATTCTTTAGCGGGAGCCTTTCCAGCGAAGTAAAATGATGGTAGTGGTATTTTCCATTGTGGTATTTTAACACCTGGGATAAATAATCCCGATTCCACATTTTCATACATACTGCCTAACAATTTTTCATACTGTTCAAATTCTATTTTTATTCCATACCGTTCAGATATTCCACTTATTACAGAAGGGGATAATGATAATGGAAACACAGAAGTATATACATTAATAGGTTTACGCGGATTAAATCCCCTAATATAAGTGGCATCCCAAGTAGTTAAATTTACCCCTTCACCAAAAGTTCCATAAAGAATATGGTCTCTTATGGTCTGTACTTCATCTTTAAGAACTGGTATTAAAGATTTTCCATCGACCATTTGATATTTACCCCCATCAGCACCTAATACATCTAAAATCGTGGCTCTTATATCTACTATCGTCGAAAACGTTGAATTTATTCTTTTATTTCCTTTTATTTCAGGATGATATATTATTAAAGGAATATTAGCGACATCTTCGAATATAGGATGTTCTTTTCCATATTGTTGCATTATTTTTCCTGGTTCTGCTATTGCGTGTCCATGATCTGTTGTTAGAATTACCATCGTATTTTTCCAGAGATTATATTCATCCATTTTTTCAAAAACTCTTCCCACCCATCTATCAACCATCGTAACTTTCCCGCAGTATTGGTTTTTAATGAATTCTAATTGTTTATCCGATGCTCCTTCAATGAATTTTTTCAACTCTCTATTACTTTGGTAAGGAGGCCAGCAAGTAAAGTCCTCGTTATAAGGACCGTACATTGATCTATATGGCTCTGGAACATAAAAAGGCTCATGGGGGTCAAAACTTTCAATATGTAAAAAGAATTTTTCATGTGAATGATTCTTGTCCAACCAATCACATGCAGCTTGCATAACTTTTGGGGAATGAAAATCCTTTTCTTCTTTAAAATGTTTTACATTTCGATAATAATGAATTGCTATATTTTCCGGTTTTCTCCACTTTAAATATGCTTTAACCCATTTAGGGTATTCGTTTGGATCCTCAAGCGGTTCAGTATTAGCAGGGTCATATTCATGACCCCGCATAAGCTTCGTATACATATAATTTTCATGATATCCATGAATAATCGGTTCCCAATAATGATAATGATCTGTAATTAGTGCTGTAACAGCACCTAAATTCTTTGCTTCAATTGGTAATAATCGATCAAATGGTTCTACTGGTCCCCAAAATTTCCATAAAAATTCATTTTTTCTACCAGAAAAAAGTTCTCTTCTTGCAGGTAGACATGGTGCTGAACAAAGAAAATGATGATCAAAAACTACTCCTTTTTTAGCGAGTTTTTCCATATTATTTGTTTCAACTCGCTTATTTCCGTAAGGACTTATATAAGATTTGTTTAAACTATCAAGAAGGAGTAAGATTACATTCATATTTTTGATATTACTTTCTATTAAAAAAAATCTTTTTATATTAATTAATCAAATAAAAAATCCATAAATTCATCATAAACAATATTATTTATTGTAATAGACCTTTTCTTATCACAATCTAAGCACTGAAGAGTAATTTTTGTTTTTCTAAGTTTACCATAAGATCCCATATCTATTTTTGGTTCTATTTTCCAGATTCTTTGGTTTGGTGACCAACAATATTTGCATATTTTTATCCCTGATAATATATCATTAATCCATTGTGATTTTTCTTTTTCAGGAAGACTAATCTTAAATTGGTGTTCTCCTTTACAAAATAAAACCGCCTGAATTTCGTGAGGATGTAGTTGTATCTGTTCCAAGAGAGCATCTAAATCGCAAGCAGGGCAAGTTAAAGAGCCCTTTCCAGTAGGTGAAATTTCCTTTTCTTTTAGTATTCTACGATAAATTTCGTAAAGTCCTTGTTGCATTGGAGTGACATTTTCATATCCGCAATAGTTACATATAGTTACAATTATTCTCCTATTTAAATATCCAGTAGAAAATCCTTGTCTATATTTAAAATCAGTTTTTTTTAGGAAGACATCTAATGATTTGCATTTTTTACATATATTTATTGCCCCAGGAATAAGACTCAACCAAGTATACTGTTCATTTAGAGGGAATTTATATTTTATTTTGTGAGTAGGATTCCCAAAACATTTGCATTCAATAAACCCTTCTCCATTTTTTATCATGACGCTATTTATAAATATTTTATTATTACAATGTATACAGTTTAAGATATCTTCATATTTTTCAATTATCTCTGGAGTTTCCTGAGATTTTAAGTAATTAAAGTAAGAGTTATAATAAAACATATTTAAAATATTATTGAACTCCAGTTTTGTAGTTTTTTTACAAACTTTACACCTTTTTTTCAAAGTTAAATATGCATTAAATCCCATCCCATAACTAATTATGTCCTCAATTCCCTTATAATCCGGATAGGTGGCTTGACATTCAGGACATGTTAATGTACTTTCAAAAAGGCTATCTAAGTAAGAACTCATCTCAACTTCTGCGATTTTCAATTTTGATTTATGTTTTAAGCATTTTTGCGTGATGAGAAACCTAACTTCATTAGGTTGGTGTTCAATTTTAATAGGAATGGCTCTCTGATCGCATTTAGGACAAATAAATTCATTAATTGACAAATTTTTTAACTCCAATTATATTGCTATTTAATCCTACATTTTTTTAATAATCCTTTTTAGAAATTATACCAATAAGAAATTTTTAATGTAATAGCAGTAATTACAGCAACTCCTATAATTAGAAAAAAAACTATGAAAAATGAAGTAAGATCCATATAAGAACTAAATTTCCATAAGTAAGATATCAAAAAAGCCTCACAAATTAAAGGTAAATAAATTTTAAAAGCAAGTGTAAGATTTTCTCGTGCATAATGGAGTATTAGAATTAATGTATTTACAAATATTAAAATCCATATAACTGAAAAAAGTCCCACCTCATTAGGTATCCAAAATATCCATAATGAAATTAAAAAAGAATGGTAGCTTTCGATTATTGTAATAATACCCAATCTCAATTCATCTGAAAGAAAAACTTCGGAGACACTCTCATAAGCTCCTATTTTTTTTGCTTTACGAATATAAATTCCTTCGAAAATGGGTATTAGACATCCAATTGCTATCCATGAACTAATATAAAAATTCCAGTTAGAATATAATTGAGGGAGATATCCAAAAGTTTGTAATGCAATGACCAATAATATGCCAAAATAGAATATAATTTCGTTGTAGAATTTATAATACGCCCAAATAAAATAGATGATGAATATTATTGCCCAAGATGTTATTAATATTAATAAAGTGATTGAATTAATATCCACTCAAACCCATACCTTAAATTAAAGTATTTGTAAATTATAATATCTTTACAATTAATTGCTTAATAAAAGTGATTAAACCTTAAATAAAAATGATTAGAATGAGGTAAAAATAATTACACAAATTACCATCAAATCATTAATATTAGCAATAATTTTAGGTTTTGCATCTTGGTATTGGGCATTTGTAATTGTGGGTTCTACCTATGTTGATCTAATGGGCAATCCAAAACCATTTGTTTTCGAATATTATTTGACAATGTTAATTATTAATGCTATTATTACAATTCTAGTAATTGTACTCTACATGTGGATGTATGAACAAAATAATCCTATAATTCCAGATAGATGGGCACTGGATGCTGTTATTGTTGGCATCATTTTATGTGGAATGAATTTCTTATTGGATTCAATATTTTTTGGTCTATTTCTACACATGAATTTAATCGCTTATTTCTGGCTCCAATCTACGACAGGATATTTTTACCCGTTAATAATTCTCGAAACCTATTTGATTGCATATTTAATTTACGGTAGACATATCTAGCATTTATATATGTATTTAATTTTTATTTTTTTTCTAATAATATACCATCAGTAAGTATAAGGTGTTTGATCAAATGAAAGTTTTAGCTATAAATGGTAGTCCTCGTCCAAAAGGAAATACTACTCAATTAATTGAGATACTATTTGATGTAATTAAAGAAGAAAATAGTGAAATCCATACTGAGATGGTCCAATTAGCAGGAAAAACGATTAATTCATGTTTATCTTGTTATAAATGCTTCCAAAATAAGGATAGTAAATGTTTTCAACAGGATGATCTAAATGAAATATATGCAAAAATGGTGGAAGCAGATGCAATCATATTGGGTTCGCCAGTTTATTTTGGAGATGCTACAGGAAAAATGAGATGCTTAATTGAGAGAGCAGGTCTTGTAGCAATGGCTAACAGAGGTGCTTTTAAAAGAAAAATAGGTGCCGCTTTGATAGCAAAAAGAAGACAAGGAGGGGCCCAAACTTGGAATACGTTGAATTTTCTATTCGGAGTTAGCGAAATGGTAATTGCATGTTCTAATCAATTAAATCTAGGAATTGGTTTGATGCCTGGCGATGTAAAAAAAGATCCTGAGGCAAAACCAACCCTCAAGATCCTTGGAAAAAATATTGTATGGCTTTTAAGTAGACTTGTTAGTTGATTATTTAAAAATCAATTTAATATTTTTTTCTTTAAATTTGCTTAATCTCTTGTCATATTCTTGTGGATGAGTATGTCCATATAAATTTAAATACCAAAGAAAATTTGCAAATGAACTATTTAATATAGTAAAATGACCGTGATGATGGTATTTAAATATCGGAATTTCTCCCGATTCAGTTTCTGCACCCAAATAAAAACAAAACGTATTTCCACTTGCATCTAAACCAAATGGTTCAAATTTATCAACGTCCCATTTTTCAAGATCATAAGGAAGTTCTCCAAAAAAATATTCTCTCACATTTTTTCCATCATTTTCAAGCTCTTCGATTCGAGTGTCTATATCGTATCCCACTAATAAATGACTAGATTCATCTATGGGACAAACGTATCTTTGTCGTGTCCAGGAAAATATTATACCATTATGCCTTTCTAGAAAAAATTTTAGAGGTGCTGGTCTATATCCTAACCTTTCCTTTAAATCCTTGATCTCCGTTTCACTAGGAGGAGGTTTCAAGATAAAAACATTTTTATGTGGTGTATAATCCTCCCAAAATTTGATTGCTTCTTCTAAATTATCAGGCCAGCGATCTGGCCAAGGAAATGCTTCATTTATTTTTAAATGATCAGGATCCAGGGGTGTAGACATTTCAATCACAATTAATCGATTTTATTTAACTAAAATATTTATTTCTGATAATTAAATATTTATTTCTATTATTATATTATCTTAATTTCTCTCTTTTCATAGTCTTAATAAAATCCGTTAACCATTCTTCCCTCTCGCCATTATCAAACATTACAATGTCTTTTAATAGTAATTTTTTTTCCATTTCTGGTAATTTAAGATTGTTAACTCTCTTTATAATATTTTGAGATATCACACTAAGGGATTTTTTCGATTTTATTGATTCGAAATCATTCTCAATTATTTTATTGTTTGCCAATTGGACCCCAAAGTCAATAAATTTTAACTAATCAATACTATCTTAAAAGTAGAAAATATGTCTGTACTTTAAATTGATTGTAAAAATTAAAATTAATAGGGGTCAATTTTGTGCCTTAAATTTAATATCAAAAATATTTATCGCCTATAGCTGTTATAGATATCAACTTTCCTTCTTTCAATAAAATAAATTAATATTGTTACCAAAGTCCCAATAATAGCAGTTATTATCTGACTTATGAGTATTAAAAGGTCATAATTATAAAATAATTCAATATTTTCAATAGTGATAGTTCTATTTAATGTAAAATTAAGGAAATTTGGCTGCATTATAAAAAGAATAATCCAAATTATATCATCATTTTGATAAAAAACAACAATCATAGGGATTACTCCCAATGCAAAAATGGTAGAGGGAATTGCTAAGTGGTAATATTTTTTTGCATATTTATTAGTGATAATTCCAATAATGAACAGAATAATTGAAATTACTAAATATGTAAGATAAGATATTTCATATGCATAAAAACCATAAGGAACTCTAGCTTGATTAAGATCCCAAAATAGACGAATTCCTAACAAAAAAGAAAATCCTATATAAGACCAATCGTAGACTAAATTGATAACTAATTGAATAACAACAAGCATTTTAATAGTCTTAAAAACATCCTTGGTCTTTAAATAAGTCACTCCAATTATTGTATAAGGAATTAGAATAAACTCAATCCACAAATCAAAATTAGTTAAAAAAGTTACTTTAATTGGATTTACGATTGTAAAATTATAAGTAACAACGACCATTGAAAAAATTAAAAGCCAAAAAATAAGGAAAAAGGAATAACCTTCATTTAATTTTAAAATTACTTTATCCCCAGAAATTTCTCCATCTATTTCGTCTGAAATTAAAATCTCTTCAACTAAATCCTGCACAATTTGTTTATCAATATTAAGTTTATATGCTATTCTTTCAAATGTTATTTCTTTGTATATTCTCTTTGATAAAATAGCCTTTACTTCATTTTTTAATTCATGGAGCTTTTTATCTTCTACATCTGTAATTTTTAATACTCACCTTGTATTTATTTTAGCTAAAATACTATTTTGGTATGGATTTATTAAATAGGGTATATTAAAAGGCATTTATGATTAATTTATAATTCTTCTTTATTATCAAAAAAAATTAGCAATTATAGAGATTAAAATGAGTGATACAAAGAAACATCATAACTGGGGTGCAGATATGATCATTGAACGTTTGTGGGTAGGTAGTATCAAGTCATCGATGAATGCAGATGCAATTAAGGAACATTGTATTACGCATATTATTAATTGTTCACATGAGCTTCCATGTAGATTTCCTGATCAATTCGAATATCTCCATATCAAGCTTTATGATCAGACACACCAGAACATCATCTCTACATTCCCCCACGCTATTTCCTTTATTAATTATGCATACGAAAATAATGGTTCTGTCCTCATTCACTGTGCTAACGGCTCTAGCCGTAGTGGTAGCATAGCAATTGCTTTCTTACTTTCAAAAAACTTGGACAAAAAGGAAAAAACTCAAGGAATATTGGGTGAAATATTAGCGTTTGTACAGGCGAAAAGACCTAAAATTCAACCCAATCCCGGTTTTTTAGAACAACTACAATTATATGAAACTTGGGGTTGTTCATTACCTTCTAAATTTACCCCAGAACAACAAGAAAAGTTAAAATTCTATCGTCTAAAAGCTAAAATCTCGTTTATTAAAAAGTCAAATTAATAAATTCAAGTTAATTTTTCAATTCTTTTATTTCAAATTGGAGTCAAGAAAAATGAAATCAATCGAAGAAATAACAGGTCCGCGTTTATATGACTATATGATGGATTTTATCAAAATTGGCTGGCGAAGAGCGGGAACTAAAGAACATCATGAAGCAGCAAATTTTATTTTAAAGAAATTAAATGAATTTGGATTTGAAAATACTAGATTAGAACCATTTGAAATGCTCTTCTATGATCCTAAAAAATGGGAATTAACGGTAAAATGTGATTCTTTATCAAATAAGGAAATAAAAATTGAATGTTTTCCTTTTTGGCATACTAAAGCATCAGATGAGGGTGGAACTGAAGCAGAGATAGTTCATGTAGGCTGGGGAACTCCAAAAGAATTTAAAAGGCAAGATGTTCGTGGTAAAATTGTTCTGATCGATTCTAACCGTATGATGTCTTTTTATCCGACCATGGATTTTCATAGGTCCTATGAAAGAGCAAGAAAAGATGGTGCTCTTGGTTTAATTTCAATTGATGACCCTCCTCCTAATACAATTTTTGCTGAATATGCAACAAGACATCAAACTTTTAAAGATTCAAATCTTGAGAGTGGTTCAATTCCAGCTCTACATATCGGTTTTGAATCAGGAAATTACTTAAAAGCTTTACTCCAAACGGAAGAAAAAATTGAAGTTAACTTGCTTTTAGATTCGGAAATCAAACCTGCAATGACTGATAATTTAATTGGAACCTTACCTGGTAAAAAAGAGGATGAAATAATATTGATTGGAACTCATATCGATTCCTGGTTCGATGGTGCCATAGATAATGCCGGAGCAAATGCTGGGTTCATAGAACTTGCTAATTTTTACAGCCAAATTGACCGAAATGATAGGCAAAAAACAATGATATTTGCCGGATTTGCAGGACATGAAAATGGTTCTATTGGTGTAATCGATTTTGCTGGGAAACATAAGGATTGGTTTAATAAAATAGCAACATTTTGTATGCTAGATGGCTTCGGTTCTAAAGGATATATTCTTGAAAGTCCAAGTAGAGGAGTGGTAGGAACTGGTTTGGATGAAGCTAAAGCTTTATTCACTACGAATAATCAAATTCTCTATGATATAATTTATGAAGCAGTCGTTAAACATGAACTTATACATTGTTGTCCAATGTCGCATGTAAATGCGGTAATGGGACCATTTTCTGATTTAGGACCTTTAGTCGCAAATAATGTCCCTAGTATAATGATAATTGGAAAAGGGATATTTTATCATACTATTGAAGATACAGCGGACAAGGTCTTACCCGAACAATTAGAACGAACAACAAGAGTTCATGTTGAGATTTTGAATAAACTACATCAGACACCAACTATTACAATAAGAAATGCTGATAGAAAAGGAATAAATTTACCAAAAAAGCCTGATCCCAGTAAACGTGGGTCAGTATATTTCAATTTTAATATTACTCCAAATCCGGTGGTTAAAGGCACTACAGCTCTTATGTATTTAACTTCTTATATTTGTACTGATAGAATTATAATTGATAATAAATGGAATATAGATACATTAGAACTTCATGCAGGGATTTGTCCGTATAGATTTCGACAAATTGGTAAGCATAAAGTTAAACTTACCTTAATAGATAACTATGGCAATGAATATTCTTCAGAAAAATATGTATATGTTATAAAAAAACCTGATTAAAAAACAAAATATATTCTTTGACTTGCAATATGAACTGGATGATTGATTGTAGTCATATTTGATATTAAAAGACTTAATATTGAACAAATTATCCAAAGTTTTATTTTCTCTTTATTCGATGAAAATTCAATGCAAAATGATAATCTTAAGAAAGGTTTTATCTACGGAACAATAATGGTTATTCTAGTAGGTCTTCAACCCATTATTGCAAATTCAAGACCAGCAATGCTAGATGCATATATATTTGCAGCTATGACATGCATTATACAAGCTCTAATTTTTTTTCCGATAATGAGAATAGAAAAGAATACAATTGAATCTTGTAAAGAAGATAATCCAGAAGAAAAAAGTGAACCAAATACTCTTCTTTATGTTTGGAAAAAGCATAAACGCATTTTGATTTATATTGGAATTAATTTTTCAGTTTCACAATTCTTATTTTACTTAGGATTTGAACTTGCTGGATCAATTAATGGAGCATTAGCACAAAAAACTACAGTAATTTTTGGCTTATTATTTGGGTATCTAATAAATAAAGAAGAAGTAAGCAAAACACAGATATTATTTTCATTTATTCTCCTATTTGGAGTAACACTGGCCATAACTGAGGGTTCATTAAATTTACTTGAGTTTAATGTGGGCGTACTAATAATGTTTATTACAACTTCTTTATGGATGTTAGCCCATGCTATTACTAAGCCTTTATTAGCTAATAATGAAGCTACACCAGTTCAGCTTGTTTTTATACGAAATGGGTTAAGTGGGATTATTCTAATCAGCTCATATTTTTCATTTTATTTTATTTTTCAGCCTATTTTATTCCCAGAAAAAATTAATCTCCTCATTGATCCAATTAATATAATTTTTTTTATAGCAATGGGAGTAATTTATGGATTTGATTTATATTGCTGGTATAAACTTATCTGTTTTGTGGAGGTTTCAAAAGCATCTGTTATTGCCTCTCCTACACCAATAGTCACAGCCTTTTTCGCAATATTTATTGGAGAGATTTTTACAATTTTTCATTTATTGGGATTAATTATTATTATTATTTCAATTTATATTATAGTTAGAGAGAAAAAGGAAGGTTTGGATGGTGGAATTCAATAAAAAAATAAAAGAACGTTTCAGTATAAGAAAATTTAAATCAGATAACATTCCTGATGAATTAGTTAAAGAAATTCTTGAAAATGCGCGATGGGCACCTTCCGGTCTTAATAATCAACCTTGGAAATTTGTTATAATTAAGGATTCACAAATTAAAGAGGAAGTTGCGTCACAAACTCATTATTCTCAAATAATTAGTAATGCACCACTTTGTATTGCTGTATTCTATGATAAAGATGTAGGATATAATTATGTAAAAGATGTACAAGCAATTGGTGCTGCAATTCAAAACATGCTCCTGGCTATTCATAATCTAAATTTGGGAGGAGTTTGGCTTGGTGAAATTTTAAACAAAAGGCAGGAAGTAGAACGGATTTTAAACGTCCCTGAGAGTTTTGAACTCATGGCTGTTGTAGCTTTAGGATATTCCACTGAAAAAAAAGCAAAAAGATCCCGTAAATCACTCTCTGAATTAGTATATTTAAATAAGTATGACCATAAATGGATTGTATCTGATTAAAAATAAAAGATTTAAAATGAAACCTACTAAAATCAAATTTATTACAAAATTAGGGGAAATAATTACGGAACTTAGGGGAGATCATAATCCAAAGACAGTTGATGCTATTCTTGAATACCTCCCAATGACATATAAAGTCCCGATTCAAGTCTGGGGTGAGGAAGTCTTTTTTTATCTTCAAGATTCATTAAAATCAATTGGTTACGAAAATACTCAAATTGAATTAGAAATTGGAGACATTGCATTTTGGCCTCGGGACCCTGCATGTTGTTTATTTTTTGGAAAAACTCCATTATCTAAAGATGAAAAACCTGTGGCAGCAGAGCCTGTTAATGTTTTTGCAAAAATAATTCAAGGAATCGAAATTTTACCCAAATTAAAAGATGCAGATTTAATTTTAATGGAAAAATAGAATAAAAAATGGTGAAATCCATGGATCCAAAAAAAGATGCTTATGGTCAAGAAATTTGGGCACAGTTTAAGGGAAGAGAAAGCTTTGAAATAGTGGAGAGAGATGATGGCTATTTTGGAGCTTCAGGAGGAGTTAAAACTTACTTTTTCAAGTATGAAGAATGGCAGGAACATGAAAAAAAAGCAATAAAATTTGCTAAAGGTAAAATACTAGATATCGGTTGTGGAGCTGGTAGACATAGTCTCTATCTTCAAGAGAATGGTTTTGATGTTTTAGGAATAGATAAATCTCCACTTGCCATTAAAACTTGTAAAAAAAGGGGTTTAAAAAAAGCAAGAGTCTTATCAATAGATGAAATTGAAAAACTCAAGCCAGATAGTTTTGATACTATAATTATGCTTGGCAATAACTTTGGCCTTTTTGGTAGCTTTAATAAAGCAAAAATATTATTGAAAAAATTCTCCAATATTACTTCCCAAAACGCCATAATCATCGCAGAAACAAGAGATCCTTATAAAACTGATAATCCTATGCATCTTGAATATCAGGAATTTAATAGAAATAGAGGTCGGATGTCAGGACAACTAAGAATTAGGATACGGTTTGAAAAGTATGTTGGAGAATGGTTTGATTACTTAATGGTTTCTCAAAAAGAAATGAAAGAGATTCTTGAAGGAACTGGTTGGAAAATTAAACAATTTATTGAATCTAAAAATTCGAATTATATAGTAATTATTGAAAAAATTTAGATAACAATTGTGAAGAATTTCTAATTGACTCTATTATAAATGGGGTTTAAGCTACAATTTTTGATTAAATTTATCAATAAAAACAAATTCTTCTATTTTTTTACGAGGGGGTCTATTTTTTTCACCTAATTTCATAAGGTCAGATAGTACTGGGTTTATTTCTTCAGACCGCTTACCAACATTTACAAGAGTAATAAGACGCATTTCATTAGGAATTCCTAGAGCGTCTTTTGCTTTTTCTTCATCAAATCCTGCAATAGGATGTGCCACAAGGTTTAATTCTGTTGCTCTAAGAATAATAAAAGCTGTTGCTAAACCTATGTCAAATAGATAGTAAATTCTTTCTTTTATTTGGCAATCATAATCAGGTTTGCTAAAGACTGCGATGATTAATGATGCTTTTTCAACCCATTTATTACCAGAGGTTAGAGCAGGATATAATTTCTTTAAAATTTCCTTATCACGAACAAATATATATCTCCATGGCTGATTATTCATGCAAGATGGTGCCAATTGAGCAGATTCTGCTAAATCTTTAATTAAACTGTCTGAAATATCAATAGGATCAAACGATCTGTATGCTCTTCTATTTTTTATAGCTTCTTTTACATCCAAAAAAATCACCATAATTATATTTTGGGAATTAAATAACTCTCTAATAATATAAAGTAAAAGAAAGTTATAAGGAACTAGCCTGAAAATATATGGGTGTTTTTTTGATAGAACATGATTATATGATTAAACCAGTATTATTTAACAAAGTTAAAATCCGTGATAATTTTTGGGCACCCAGAATTGAGACCAATCATAAGATAACAATTCCATATTTATTCGAAAAAAGTGAGGAAAATGGACGTATTGATCTTTTTTTAAAAGCAGCTGGGACGATTGTTGATGACATAAAAATAAATATGACATTTGAAGATTCAGATGTATATAAGATTATTGAAGGTGTAGCGTATATATTAAGCAAAGAATCCGATCCTAAGCTCGAAAGATACGTTGATGATATTATTAAAAAAATAGCTGCTGCTCAAGAAAAAGATGGATATCTTTTTCCAGCAAGAGCAATTAATCCAGAAAAACCTCCCATATTTGCAGGAAAAAAACGATGGGAGAAAGTTACTGAATTGAGTCATGAATTATACAATATGGGTCATTTATATGAAAGTGCTGTAGCTTATTATCAAGCAACTAATAAACGTAATCTACTAGATATTGCAATTAAAAATGCTAATTTAGTCGATGAAGTATTTGGACCAGGAAAAAATGAAGATTATCCTGGACATCAAGAAATTGAGATTGGATTAGTTCGTCTATATCGTGTAACTGGAAATGAAAAATATCTAAAACTAGCAAAATTTTTACTTGACACTCGTGGTCCAAATGGTGCTAAATATAACCAGGCACATAAGAAAGTAATTGACCAAGATGAAGCAGTAGGTCATGCTGTAAGAGCTACATATATGTATTCTGGTATGGCAGATGTGGCAGCATTGACAAATAATAAAGATTATCTAAAAGCGTTAGATCGTATTTGGAATAATGTTGTTTCAAAAAAACTATATATAACTGGAGGAATTGGAGCGAAAAGATCGGAGGAAGCCTTTGGTCCTAATTACAAATTACCAAACCTAAAAACATACTGTGAAACATGTGCTGCTATTGGTAATATATTTTGGAATCATCGAATGTTTTTATTATATGGAGATGTAAAATATATTGATGTTTTAGAACGGACTTTATATAATGGCTTCTTATCAGGCATATCATTGGACGGAAAATCATTCTTTTATCCCAATCCACTCGCATCTAAAGGAAAATATGGTCGCAGTGGATGGTTTTTTGTAACTTGTTGCCCTACTAACATTGTAAGATTTATACCCTCGATTCCTGGTTTTATTTATGCTCAAAAAAATAAAACAATATTTGTTAATCTCTTTGTTAGTAATGAAGCTACAATGTCTCTAGATACAGAAAATAAAATAAATATTACTCAAGAGTCCAAATATCCTTGGGAAGGAGTGGTTAGGATTAAAATTAATCCTGAAAAAAATGAAGAATTCACAATTGCAATTCGTATTCCAGGTTGGATCCAAAATCAGCCAGTCCCGAGCGATTTATATGCTTATCTAGATAAAAATGATTCAAAAGTTAGTCTATCAGTTAATGGTGAGCTAAAAGATCTTATAATTGAAAAAGGATTCGCTCAAATTCAACGTAAATGGAACAAAGGGGATGAAATCGAGCTAATTTTACCAATGCAAATTAGACGTGTAATATCTCATGCAAAAGTTAAGGCAAATGCTGGAATGGTGGCTCTTGAGCGGGGTCCAATCGTCTATTGTGTTGAATCGGTTGATAATAAGGTTGAACATGTGTTTAATTTACTATTAGATGATAATGCTGAACTTAATTCTGAATACCATAAAGATATGCTTAATGGAATAGTAGTTATAAAGGGCACTATTCATTATATTGAACATCCCGAAGATAAAAATAAATTAATCAAAAAAGAAAAGGATTTCCTCGCGATTCCTTATTATGCATGGGCTCATCGCGGAGATGGTGAAATGACCGTCTGGATGCTACGTGATCTGAAAGTTTTCAAGTAAAAATCATTTCAGCATTTCAATAAAAGCACCAATTCTGGTCTTAATTTGCCCGATATTATCACCCGGACTATAAAAATCGAGTGGTATAATAGGAATTTCAAGTTCTTCAGTAACCCTATCCTTCATTTTACGAAATGCTGGTGTTGTAAACCGACAACCCCATACATGAGAAAAAAGAATTGCATCTGCTTGAATCCGTTTAGCAATACTCATCCAAACATCAATCAAATCTTGGATTCCTTTTTGAATATTTAAATAAAGGAGATATTTCGCGTAATTTTCAATCATATCTCCCGATATTTTGATTGAGGGATTAAGAATACAACTTTCAAACAGATCTAGATAGAGTAAAACAGCATTATTATCTTCAAAAATAGCTGGTACACTAGGATCAATACCAGGGCTTCCTGCAACAACGACTCGAGTAATGTTTTCTTTATGATAATTAGGAAGATTTTTGTGTTTTCGACGGATTTCATTGAGGAGATTTCTTAAAGAGTTCCTATAATATTTTGGATCGCTTAAAAAGTCCACATAAGATCCGGAAATTAGAAATAATCCAGCAGTATGAATAGGAACATAACCTTTTATGTAATATTGATAAAGCTCTCGCAGATAACTCCTGATTTCATTGTTTATTATAGCAACTTTTCGCAATCTTGAATCTGTTATAGTAGATCCGGATAAATTCTCTAATGTTGTTATGAAACGATTAAGTTCAGAAATAACTAAATCTAATAAATGAGGGTTAGAAGAATCTCCATAAGGTTTCTCCAGATAAAAAATTGGTTTATTTTTACTAATTCGTTCATAAAATTTTGCAAAATGCACACAGTAATTCCCCTCAAATCCCCCCATAATTAAATCAATGATTGGTAAATTCCTCATAAACGCCCCATAACAGATACGTGTCTGAACACAAGTGTCCATGTAAAATTCTGCTTTCTCAGCTACGTTTATTAGATTAATAAATATCCTTGAGAATTCGTCTCTGTTGAAACTATCTATAAATGCATTTGACATTCGATCTTCATTTTGAATATAATATCGTATGAAATGTCTAAGGATATGGAGACGATTAAATACATGTGCAACACCATAATATTGCTCGTAAGGAAACCTCGCTAAGCGTGGTAGGAAGACTGGAAGCGTGTTTTTTGCAGCAAATACTAATTGCATGGGTGGTAAAAACCCCCCAACTATCTTTTTTCCGCGTTTATGGGCATTTGCAATTTTAGAAGGACCAAGTATATATTTAATACCAAGATCAAGCATGCTTTGCATCGAAAAATCTTCAATTTGGTGATTAATCAAATAATCATCTCCAAAAATGCCTCTATTCTGGTTTGAATTTGTCCAACAGTCGATTCAGCATAATCTCTGTCTAAGTCCAGAACTGGTATATTTTTTTCAGTCATTTCTTTCCGGAAATCCGTCTTTAAATTTGAATATGAGTCACAGAATTTTAAGGTATGATTGATTATGCCAGAAGCTCGAAATTTTTGATATAACTCTAGAATTATCGGAATTCGGGAGTCAGGAATCATTCGACCACATAGATTTCTACAAAGATATCGTGTAGCGAGGGCTCTAAATGGATCTGAATCTGTTATATTCACATCTTCAAGAAAATAATCCGAAGAAAAGCAGAGATCATCTGCTACTACCAAACCCCCACAAAGTTCTTCAATAGTCTCTATTAGAGGATCTCCAAGAGTTATTACGCTCCCTGTTAAAAAAATTCGGGTTCCCGAATGATTTGGAGGGTTTTTCCTTATTTGCTGTAAAAAATCTTGTAATTTTGGTATCATAAATTTAGGACCTAATAATAGAGCTTGACAGACTAATTTGTGAATAGTTTGTCCACAAACTGGAGGATTGGGCTTCTTGCGAAAATCATTTATTTCTCTAAAAAGTGAGCGAAGTTGATTATATTCTTTGATTGCGACTAAAAGATTTTTGGTAGTAATTTTATTTCCTGTTAATTTTTCAAGATAATTTGTTAGTTTATGTAATTCATTCAAGTAATAATCAAAAACTAAACCGGTACTACGATGTGGGATAATTATTGGCATAGAAGGTATTTTAAAATATTCTAAATAGTTCGAAACATTCTGAACTCCATTACAGAATGTTCCAACAATCATTGTATCTATTAATGAATAAAGTGGATGTTGTTTCTCTAAAAAACCAAGAGTTGCTCGACCAAATGGACAAGTTGTAGCTGATAAATATTGATCTCCAATCTCTTGTTCATCTTCTCCTCCTAAAATAAGTCTTAATGGAATTGCACCTGCAGCTAACACCAATTCATCGGGGAAAATTCCATGTTGAACAACACCAACGATTTTCGAGCCCTCATCTTTATAATTTTTTAGGACTTCGATTGTCTCCTTTATTATTATTTCTATACTCATGATTTATTTCTAAACCTTCTATAAATTTTCAAAATTATGTAAATATGAATATTTTAAGGTTATATAATTATATATGTTCTAAAAATATTTCTATTTTTGTCCGAATTTGGTCTAAATCGCTTTATCGCTAGATCTGTTGTTAATCGTCAATTTTTTTAATTTCTTTAGTAATTCTATTTAGACTACAAGTTTGAAAGAATTTGTCAAGAATCATCTTTTTATTCAGCAAAGACTATTTAAATTACTAATTTGTTTAGAGAAATTATTTACTTCCTATTAGATACCTCAGATTTATTTCAATTAGATAGGATGTCATTTAATATGCATGAAAAAAACCTACCTTATATAGTTAATGCGGAATTAATTAGTTCGGATGAAGCGAAACAGGTTAGACGTGAAGCATTAAATGAATTAAAAATACTTTTGAAAAAAATGACTGCAGATTTAACAAAATTAACAGTTGCTGGTAAAAAAAGCAGTCAAATGAATCTTAATGCATTAAAATCGATACAAAACAAATTGGAGGTTCTTAGAGAAGACACAGAGAAAGCTGAAGAGGATAGTTTAAACACCAAAAAGTGGATAGGACAGATCAAAATAATAATGAATCTTTTTAATCAAATCAACGATGAGGAATTAAAACCTTCTTTAATTGAACCTGAGACCAATGTATTATTGGTCCAATTTAAGATTGCCTTAATTGCTGATGCGAATATCATTATTAATAATCCAGATAAGGCTCTAATTGATTATAAGGATTTCACCTTCTCAGGTGAATATGAACGTCTCGGAAAGGAGTTCCAAACGTTATTCCCTAAATTTTTTGGGTATCGAGTGGAAATAGATTCCAGATTCCATGGCTTTTCAGTTGATTTGGAGGGAAGTCCTCCAACTATCAATGCTATAATAGAATCACCCGTAAAGGCAATCGAACCACTAATAATAGAATTTCTTAATTGGCAACTACGTAAGATTGGGTTTACAATGATATTTGAGTTCACTATAATAGACCAAAATGGGATGATTTGTGATATTGATTTTATCGATTCTGAGGATCCTCTTCAAACAATCATAGAATATCAGCAAGAACAAGTCGAACCATCGAAGATCGATGCAAAGAATCTGAATAAATTCTTAATAGGTCAGTTGAAAACGGAAGTAGATAATAGTTGGAAAAAAACGTCTTATGAAAGAGCAGAGTTTTATCCCCCCGCTGGTAAGATTACCATAAAGTCTGTAGGTCAATGGTTGTGGATCAAATCTCAGGTCATATATGGCGGGGTGCGCTGGGATCCTTCAACGGATAGGTCTGGTGGGGATTTTGAATCGACAGAAAGATGGTATGATTGGGTCGGGTTCGCAAAATCCGCACCTAAAAAAGTCTCCCACTCTGAAGAATTGGATAAATGGGCAGAAATCAAAACCAGTTATTATATTCACAATCTTCTCCATGAAGGACGTAAGATTATCGAAATTACAGAAGGAGGAGAGGTGAAAATTCAGGTTGATATATTTCGATATCCAAATGTCGAATCTAGTTATGAACAAATAACGTTGAAAAAATCCGAATGATTTTTTTTGTAATTACCAGATTCTAGATTAGAAACAATGGTTAAAATCAAAAAAGATATATTATTCTATTATCTTTTTATGTTTTTTCATTCTTTTACCTGCTAGATATAGTATACAGCAACCTGGGCAGATAGACATTAATTTGTGTTGATTCATATAAGAACGGAATATTCGATATTTTTCCCCGTTCCAAATCTCTTCGAAACTATGCTCGTGTAAATTACCCATCACCAAATCATAAAAAATATGACATGGAGCCAAATCTCCTGAGGCTGTAATATCGAGTCCTACCCAAGGAACTGGGCAAGAACGGTATTTATCGGTCATTTCGTCCCAATTAGCCCCGAGATAAGCTTTAAGATTTTCAGGAGAGAAGGTGGGTGGTAAAAATAATGTAAATTTTCCGAGTTTTTTTAATTGTTTATTTACTTTATTTGCTTGCCGAGCTAGCTCTTTTGTGTCCATTTTATTAAAATATTCAGGAGAACGAACAAATCCTCGCCAATATTCTTCGCTTGTAATCCCTAATTCGGATCTAAGCATCTCTGCATAAGCAATTCCCATCTTTTTAGTAATAAAATTCTCCATCTGAATTGTTATCCAATTGATAGCTGAAAGATCAAGATCTTTAAGGAAAAATTGCTCTATATATCGGTAATTTTCAGGAGTCACTGTATAAATGATGCTAATTAAGGGACTTTGTTTTCCAGAATCTTGTTTTTCTTGCTGAAGGGCTTCAATACCTTCAATAGCCTTACTATAGCTACCATTCCCACGTTGCGAGTCATTTACTTCACGAGGACCGTCAATGGAAACTCTTATAGAATCGAATCCAGTTTGAACAAGCATAGCTGCGTGTTTTTTCAAGAGTGTACCATTTGTTGGAGTATCTAAAAATGATCCTGCATCCTTCATTTCTCGAATTATTTCTTCCAAATGGGGATGCATAAGAGGTTCACCACCAAAAAAACTATAAGAGGGTTTGGCTGGGGCTAAATCGTGAACAACTTGTTTAATTAAATCAAATTCTAGAATTAATGGTTTTTTATTAGATTCGGGATTAGAATAACAACCTTTTTCACCCCAAAAATAACACATTTTACAACGAAGATTACAAGTCTCCGTAAGTTGGATTGCAAGATTTTTAGGTAATTTGACTTTTTTATTTTCTGTCATATTATTTCCGTAAAATTAAATTTTAACAAATTAATATGTTATATAGTTTCTAAAAATGCTTCTATTCTTGTTCTAATTTGTTCTAAATCGCTTTGGGCATATTCTCTAACAACGGTTAGAACGGGGAATTCTAATTTTTCTTGAAAATACTCTTTAAATGGATAATTTTTCAGTTGATAAGGATCACAAAATTTCAAGTTGTAATTAATAATACCTAGAGCATTATAAGCTTCGTAAATACCTTTAATAAACTCAAATCTTGATGAATCTGGATACATTCTTGCACAAGGTATTTTGGTTAAATATCTTTCAGTTAGGGATTGAATTGGATCGCTATTCATTACGACATTATCCCAATAATATCTCATTCCACTGCAAATATCATCTCCAACAACTAAACCATCTAAACTTTCAATAAATTCTACTATATGATCCCCAAATGCAATATTACTTCCAGAAATAATGACTCTTTTACCATTTAAATTTCGTCTTTTATTTACTAATTGAGGAAAAATCTGACGTAACTTTTGAAGCATCTCTTGTTTTTCATTAAGAAAAGTCTCTTGGATCAGATATTGACTCTCAGTTCCAGAAATTGGTGGATTATTATTCATTCTTAACTCGTTTATTTTTTTTAACTCCGTCCTCAACTCATTATACAATCTTATCGAATTTAAAATATCATCATTTGATATTTTTGAACCAGTAAAAATTTCAATATTTTTCTTAAAAAGTAAAATTTCTTTATAGAAATATTTCATTGATGGAGCATCTGTTTTTCTGGGAGTGTCTAAATTAATAACTGGAATTTTTAGATATTTTGAATAATCTTGAATTGACTCCATGCCGTTACAATAATTTCCGGTTATCAACAAATCACATTGCGAATAAAGTGGGTGATTATCCAATAAAAATCCCAATGTTGATCGGGCATAGGGACAAGTCCCGACCGACATATATTCTCCACCTTTTAAAACCATATCTTCAACCCCCCCTAAATTTAATCTTAAAGGAAATGCTTTTGAGGCATATATGATTTCCTCAGGGACAAATGAGCATGTAAAGCCTATAATTTTAATTCCTTCCTTTTTCAAGGTTCGGATTTTTCCAACATATTCATTTAATGATGGCTTTTCAATTATAGGCAAATTTTATTTACCCCGTTAACAATTCAATAAATGCTCCAACTCGAGTCTTTAATTGGTCTAAATGCTCTCCAAACATATAAAAATCATTTAAAAGCACGGGAATTCCTAATTCTTCCTGAAGCTCATCCTTATATAATCTTGCAGCAGGTGAGAATCGTCTACAACCCCAACATGAATTGTAAATTACCCCATCTATTTTAAAATCTTTAATAAGCTTTTTAGCAAAACGTAATCTGGGCTGTGTTCTCCAACTATGATAAATTTCTAATTGATGCTTAGCAATATTATTTCTAATATCACCTCGGATATTAAGATCTACTTGTGGATATACCCATTCATACCTCATTGTTACAGCTATAATTATACCCCCCAAAGTTTCAACTATGTCTGGTAATTGAGGTTCCATGGTTCCATTTCCTGCGATTAAAATTCTAGGAGCTTTATCATCAACAATACTATCTCCTCTATCTATTTTTTCAGCCATCTCATCATAAAGGTCATTTAATAACCGTTTTAAGAATTGAGGGTCGGAAAACCAATCAAATATTCCATAATTTAAAATATTTATAATTGTGCTAGCATGAATTGGAATAACTTTATTTTTTAGCAATTCATAGACTTTCCACCATTTGCTTCTAATTTCATTTGACATTAAAACAGAATCTCTTAAATCATCATCAGATGGGCGAAATCCGGTCAAATTTACGAGTCTTTCAAATAATAAGTCAAATTCATCCCTCATTTTTTCAAAATCATGTTCTCTAGTTTTATGAGGTGCATCAACAAGCTGGACTGGAAGAAAATTTTCGTTAATTATTTCCCAAATTTTGGTTTGTTTATCACATGTTTGGGGTCCAATCCAAAAATCCATTAGATCCTTTGTAAGTAATATACAACCGTAAATAGTCCTTATCTGAACACATTGATCAGTCTCACATCCAAATGCTTCCCCTTCATTGACTGCATTTTTAAGACTAATATCAGCATTACTCAAAGCATCAAAGGTTCCCAAATGTAATCTAAGTGGAAAAATCGGTAATGTATTTTGAAAAGCATAGATTAAATCACAAGGAGGTAAACATATACCTACAATTTTTTTACCTTTACGCCTATTTTTCTTAATAAAAGATCGTGTATTTATCCAATGACTGATTAGATCCCTAACAGCTTTAAAATTATTAATATCCTTCATTATCCCTAATTCTGTTTCTATATCTTTAAACAAATCAGTCAAATGTAACATAAGAATTACCTAATTGTTAACAATTTTTTCAGTTTTTTAGAATATTGTTTTATAATCGTAAATTTTCTTAGTATATAACATAAGTAAAATCAATTTTACCTCTTTCATCAAAAATTTTTATATAATGCGCATTACAATAAAAATAATGATGAGTTATAACAATCATTTATCAGAAAAAGAATTTGAAGATTTCTTCGAGAAGGGGTTAGAAGATTTAAAGAAAGATCTATCTAAAGGAAAAAATAACGTTAAAAAATGATTAAATAAAGATTCATATATGATTTACCTATTATTTAGGATATTTATGCTTTTTTTCTTTAGATTTGTATATTATTCTTGCTAATTCTTTAAAAGCTTTTTCAACATTCTCCCCAGTCTTTGCTGACGTTTCTATATAAAGATAACCTTTTTCTTTTGAAAAGTTTTCTGCTATTTCTTGTGAGACTTTACGTTCAAGATCAATTTTATTACCAACAAGTAGAACTGGAATTTCACCGAGATTCTCATAAAGTTCATTTATCCATTTAGGAATATGTTCGAAACTTTTAGGATCTGTAACATCATAAACCACAAGACATCCTGAGGCTTCTTGATAATACATTTTTCGCAAAGTTCCATATTTCTCCTGCCCTCCAGTATCCCATACATTCATTTTTGCTGTAATTTTTTCAACACCTGGCATAGGTTCAGTTCTATAATAGTGAAATTGAAGTTCCTTTACACCAAAATCTACGCCAAGTGTACTTTTTAAATCCTTTTTAAAATAATCGTCAGTAAATCTAACTTTAATAGCTGTTTTTCCAACACCCGAATCCCCTGTTTCAATAATCTTGAAATTGAATACACTTCGGGCAACTATCATCGCTTCTCTTTCTGCCCATTCTTTGATTTTATCACCTTTTATAAGGTCATTTAAATCTTTTTCTAAATTTGATGGTTGTATTATTAAAAAATATCCTTTTTCATAGGTATTTTCACTCAAATATTTTAAAGCGTCTAAATTTAAATCCTTGATATCTCCTGTTACAGGGCTATTGAATGTCACCATTCCATGTTCTGACTCAATTGCAGCAAAAGGTTTTCCTTTTTCAACTCGATCTTTTTTAATAAAATCAATATCTCTTGCGTTTCCAATAAAATCAATTCCTAACTCATTTAACCCAATTTTGCCATTTTCTGGATTAATATAAACGTGTTGAATTGTATAGGCTAAATCATCAGGAATTTCGTAACGTCCATCACCAACAATAACCATTTCTTTCTTTTCTCCCATTATTTTTATGGTTCATTTTATTTATATCATTAAAATAGATTAGCATAACAATTTTGACATTCTTTACAATATTTCAATTATATTGCAATGTTATAATGTTTTAAATATTAAGTTTTTTGATTACTAATAAGATTTATTTTATAGAATTTAGGTTAAATTTATATCAAATGATGTAAAAGAGGCATGAAATATGTTTGGTTACATAATTTTACGAGACATTCCAAAAGAACAAGCTCAATTAGATTTATCTATTTATGAAATTAAGGGAGGTTTTCGTGGCTTTGCAGAAGTTTCACCAGGAATTCATTATGTTAGCGTTGATGTGGGTGGAAAGATGCATAAGGGGTTCTGGTGCTATTTAGAACCTTCCAGTGTAGTTGTAAAAGTTTATGATTACGAAAACGATGAATTTAAAGATGATACTTCTGAAAATGAGGAGCAGTTTTCCAACATGGCTTTAAGTGGAGCTATGAATCGAGCTCTTATTCCGGTCATGCAACGTAATGCAAAGATGTCAACTGAATGGTTAAAATTAGTATCTCACATTAAAAAAAATAATTTTCCGATATCTCTGAATAAAGAAACACCCATGGAACCTCCTGAAAATCTCTCACCAGAAGAAATGTCAGAATACTATCTTAAAACACACAAATCTCGTTTTGAACAAGCTTTTTATGAAACTCATGGTGGAAATAAAGAGAAATTTTTAGCCGAAATCCAATTTGCATTTGTACGTTCACTTGTTCATAAACCAGATGATGAGGCATTAGAGCGATGGTTGCATCTCTTACAGTCCATTTATAATGCAGGAGAGAGAAGTATTGATGCTGAACCTGAATTATTCCCTTTAATTATTGATATAATAATAACACAATTCAAAATTCTACCAGATGATATGTTTTCATCTAATAGCAAAGTTATAAATCGTGTTCAATATTTAATCGAAGATATGATTGATACGGGAATTAAAGATGTTAAAGAAAAAGCTAAAGAGTTTGCTGAATATCTAAAATCAAGGGGTGTTTCAATTTAAAAAAAAATGATAGGAAATAAGATGGTGAAAAAAGTATGAGTGAAGATAAACCACGATTTTTTGTTATCAAAACAGTAAAGGGTAGAGAAAATGCAGTTTTGGATAACATAATGGAAAGCAGATTGAGAGATAGCATAATTGCGGTCTTAATTCCAGCGACGTTACATGGATATATTTTTATTGAAACTGAAGATCCCGCTACTATCGTATCAGAATTTCCAAAATTCTCTATTAAGACTCGTCTTATTTCTCAAGTGCAATTTAAGGATATAGAAGAGTTCATAATAAAATATAATTTTTAATTAATGAAAAACTACTCCACCATCTATGTTAATTATTTGTCCTGTCATATAATTGGAATCTTCAGAAACCAAAAAAGAAACCAAACCTGTAATATCTTCAGCGGTTCCTATTCTTTTTAATAATATCTTTTTATTTGATATATCTAGAAATTCCTTAATTAAGTTAGGATCATTTTTATAAATTCCTGTCACATGAAAGCCAGGACAAACAGCGTTGACAGTAATTCTTGGGGCTAATTCTTTAGCCAATACTTTTGTTAAAGCGATTACTGCTGCTTTACTACAACTATACATCCCAATTAGAGGAGTTGGGTCTTTGCCAGCAATTGAAGCGATATTAATTATTTTTCCTCTTATTGGTTTTAGTTCTCTTTGTGTTTTCATTTTTTTTGCTGCATATTTTGTAACTAACCAAGGACCCTTAAAATTTACATTCATAATTCTTTCCATTACTGCATCGGGTAGATCAATTATATTTGTTGGATCTCCGCCTATTCCCGCGTTATTAATTAAAACATGAAGTAGCTTGAATTTGTAAAAAGTATCTGATATCATTGATTGAACAAATTTAGAGTCTGAAATATCTCCTACTTGTAATAATGTTTCGATATTATATGAATTCAGCAAATTATTGGTTTCTTTTAAGCCTTCGCTATTAAGATCATTTAATATTAAATTATTACCTTCTTTAGCCAGCCTTATTGCCATTGCTCTTCCAAAACCAGAACCCGCACCGGTTATTAAAATATTTTTTGAATTCAATTTATAATTTCACCATTATTATTATTGATTAATTATTTACAACTACCAATTTCTTAAATTTATTTTAAATATGAAATCTATCCATTAGAAAATTGAGGTAAAAAGAATGGTTAAATATTTGACAAAGGAGTGGTTAGAAGCTGGTATGAATGCTATTAACGCAGATCCAGAAATTAGGGAGGCAGCTAAAAATCTAACAGCAATTTTTCAACATGTAGTAACAGATGTTCCTAATAGTAATGAAAATATTTATTTTACTTCTGGATATAAAGACGGGATAGTTACAGAAATGAAAATGGAAAATGTTAAAAATCCTACTTATAAATTAACAGCAAAATATGAAGATTGGAAACAATTCCATTCAGGAAAATTGAATTTTTTAGATTTTGTATTGAAAGGAAAACTTAAAGTAGAAGGTAAATTTCCGCAAGATATCAATATCCCAAAATTAATTGAAAAATTGAGTCAAATCATAGCAAATATTCCAACAGAATTTTAAATTTAAAATATTAATTTTTTAAGATTTACTTAAGAATATAAAGATTTTCAGAATCATCCGAACAAATTATGGTTTTTTTAGGACCGATTATACAATAATTTATTCGAGAAGGAAGTTCGAATGAATGAATTAAATCACAAGTAGGTGATAATATAAGAATTCCATTCATTCCTCCTCCACATAGATTTCCTACTTTGTCTATCGCTAGATCTGTTGTTAATCTTAATGGTGTTCTATACTTCATCTTATTTTTAAGGTCTAAATCACTAAAAATTATATATATGCTTCCGGTATCTATTGGAGGAGGGTATGTATTTGGTTTTGTGCTTGAAACGCTAGAAAAACCATCTAATCGACAATAGAAAATCTTTGATTCTGTATTGTAGCTTGGATAACCTGCAAAATTGAAAAAAGAAATTTTTCTTGATTCAATTTCTTTTCCCAAAATTTTATAATATGAGTCCTCAAGTTCCTCAAAATAATTTAATGTCCACTTAGGAATTTTGTTACCTTCTTTTATTGGTAAAATTTGGCTACAAAATGTAGCTAGTACCAATTTCTTATCGGTGATTATTGGAAAATATGGTCTCCAAAGGGAAAGCTGACTTGATTTAAATGTCCATATTTTTTTCCCATCAGGATTTACACAATAACAGTTGTAATGGTGTTCAGGTTCTGGTCCTTCTTCAGGATCCCAAATATAGGTACTAAAAAACCTAAATGCTAAGAAAATTGACTCATCATGGCTTAAAATAGGGGCAGAAAAGCCTGCACCTAATCCATGAGCTCCAATATTGAAAGGTTTCATTAAAGCTATATCAAAAACTCTTTCTCCTTTAGCAGTATATGCATACAAACCAGCCCAATCAAAACTATGAGCTGCAAAATAAATAATACCTTTGGAATTTATTGTTACGCTTGTAGGAACTCCATCTATAAAATCTTCCCATAAAATCTCACCATTAGAACTATAATGTTGAACTTTAGCGAGGGAGGTAAGGTAAAATGTACCATCAGAAAGAAAGATTGGACATTGAGGATGCTTGGGAACCTCCAATTCCTCAATAATTTTTCCATTTAAATCAATAATAAAAAGTTTATTCTCTTCATTGATAACATAAGTATTTTGATTAGAACCAATTACTGGTTCTTGAATAATTTTTCCGATTGAGACCCTAATGACATCTGAAATAGTTTTTGGTATTTCTCCAGATATGCTATGTCCAGAATTTTGTAAATTAGCACGAAATTTTGGCCATGTCGAATCTAATAATTGATAAATTTTTGAATTTTTATCTTTACTTAACATTTTCATTTCTTCTTTAAATTAATTAATTAAATCCGACTATAATCTCTATTAAGAAATTAAATGAATAATTTCTATAAATATATAAACTTTTATAAGTAATGCTAAAAAGAAATAATACTAACCTATGTAATTGGGAAAATTATAAAAAAAAGAGTTGATTTTATGGCAAAATGTTCATATTGCGGTCACACCCAGTGCGACAGATGCAGAAGTGAAACTAGCTCATCGAAACCCGGCTATTGTTGCCAATGCCACAGAACAAATGTGATGAAATAAACTAGAATTATTCATCTAATTTACTTTTTTTTATAATAAGGAAAAAAGGATTACATTGTTTTAGCTTGCTCGATCCAATTTACTACTTCTTCTGAGCTGGGTATTCGCCTCAAATCATTTTGAATCGCATTATATGTTTCAATTTTATCAATTAATTTTATGGGTTCTTCATCATATTTTTTAAGAGAATTCAAGTCTTCACCAATTTCGACTAATAATTCACTATATTGCCTTCCAATACCTTCAATCTGGTATAATTCCGCCATTTTTCGCCATCGTGGTAAATTTTCCTTCAGATATCTTGTTTCTTTTTCGTTGAATTCTGTTAGTTCGATTCTTTTTAGAATATCCTCAGTATTTGATTTGATTAAGTCTTTTAATTTAATGATTCCAATTCTTGCTAAATATAGTGCTATTTTTTGGTTTAGCCCTTCTAGGTCAGTTACACTAACAACATTAGTCTTATCAAGCCCTTTCTCATACTCTACAACACGAGTTATACGTTGTAGTGCTAATGGCTTAATAACAGTCGAAGAACACCAATCAACTGAAGTAGTCCCATCTTCTGGAGTAGGCACATGGCAATTTTGTCTTTTTAGAGAAAGCGGTTGTCCTCCACCTTCAACGGCTTCTTCGTCAGATTCTTCTGCAAGGGCATCATCTAATATATCTTCCTTTAGATTCTTTTTAAATTTGGATGTGTCTTCAAAAAGGAACATGTATTGCAATTTCTCTTCTTTGGTAATCATTTTTTCACACAAAGGACATATTATATCTGACATTTCTTCAATGATTCTTCTGTTTCTTTCACTTGATGCTTCTTCACTTAAATCCTCAATTAGATCCCTTAATTTAGGAATATTTGATGGCATTTTTGTTCGAGTTCCACATTTAACACAAAAGAATGGTTTTGAGTCCCCTATCCATGAAAATAATTCATATATGACTTTCGGAAGTGGATGATAGATAATTCCAACATGATGAGAAAAGAAAGCTACAAGTTGTTTCCAATTAATCATATCCACTCCAATTGGTGTAAATCTAACTTTGACAGTTCCCTTTACCTCTCTTGTATCCAACCAAAACTCTTTCCAGTGAACATCAGTAGCTATAAGAGGAATCATTTGAACATCCTTATATGGATTACGCAAATCAATAAGTAAATCTATTCTCTCAAAATCAGGCATTTCGTGCCTCAAACGAAATCTCTTCTCATTCATTCTTTGGTCTATCCACCATAAGTAAATCCTTAAAACTACAAATTCATCACTATAGAATCGAAATAGTTCTACAGTAGTCATTATTAGAGGATCATGGAAAACAGTAGGTGTTAAACGACCCCGTAGTGTAGCAATTTCTTTTAATTTATCACCAAATTTATAAAAAACTCGCGTAAAACCCAGAGGAGTGGTTCTGACAACCAAGTTTGAAATCTTTTCTGGATTTTTAACTTTCTGATATTTAATCTTTTGAGGAGGCCACCATCTTGGATAATATTCTGGAATCATATTACCTTTAAACGTGATTTTCCTGAATTTTTCTTTACGAACAATCTTCTTTTTATATTCGTATTTATAAATAGCATGAACTGGACAGAGAGGATCTTTATAATCAGGGATTTCTTTTTCAGTTTTTGGTCGAATAACTTCGGGATATTTTAATTGAATAGTAATTGAAGAAACTAATGATTGTTCATTTTCAGAAATTTCCTCAATTGCTTCAAATGTTATTGAAAAATCGAGTTCTTGTTTTAATTTTTTATCATGGTGTCTAAGAAAGAAAAATGCATAAGATTCCGCTGGAGGATTAAACATTACGAATCCTTCTGTTTTTCCTCCTCCAAATAATGCAATGAATCCTTTAGTTATATCATGGTCCGCGTTTTCATTGTTTATTCCACAAATATAATTACTCCATTCGATATTTTCAGCATAATTTTTAGTGAATATTTTCGGTCTTATAATGAGCTTTTTAACAGGTTGATTTACTAAAATCCGGAGACGTACCGATGTTATACCTAAAAAAGGAAGATATTCAATATATTTTTCATCATCTTCTGGTTTATGCATTTCCAATAGAAGTTCCACTTTGGGTTTACTTATATCAATTTCTACTTCCTCTCCTTTATCCCTCCTTTCTTGTATTTTTTGTCTAATTTTCCGGTATAATGTCCCAATCTTTCTCTTTTTTTGTTCGGATTCGAGTTTCTGCTTAGTTTCTTCAACTATTCTTTCATAATTTTCTCTATAATCTTCTAATTTTTCTTTTACAGATGATTCGTACTTATTGTATTTGTCCTGAAGCTTTTTAAAAGGATTAATATCAAGTCTGAATTTACGGCTTATTTTTTCGGGAGGTATTTCATAAATAATACTTTTCAGAAATTCTAGATTCTTATGAAGTAACTCTAACTCTAGTTTTAAAAGCCGAAAATTTTTCTTTTTCACATATTCTTTTAAAAGTTTTATTCTTTCATCAATAAAATTTTTGGTCTCTTCAAAGAATCCTTCATAGATATCCTTTTTGATCATTAAGTTCTTTTCCGATTCCTGATCTTTTAATTGTGAAAATAGATCTAATGCATAAGAATAATATTTTCCATCAATTACATCTTTGAGTTCTTCTATTATTGCTTTATCTTGACTTTCAGCCATTTTATTTTACCTCTGAATGATAATTAATAGATGGTAAGTACATTAATTAGTATAGTAAAATTTAAGGTTAGTCAATTATGATATAATAAAAAGTGAATTTTGAAATGGTTAATATGAAAATAAATCAGTATTCAGATAATAAAAAGCAATTATGGGAATTAATTAATGATAAAGGGTTGCTAAGGGAAGGTGATTTTACTTTAGCCTCTAAAATAGAAAGTACTTTCTACTTTGACATAAAAAAGGTTTCTATGCTTAAAATTGGTAAGGAATTAATTGGTAAATGTATAGAAGAAATTATAAAAGATGAGAAATTTGATTCTGTAGGTGGAATGGAATCGGGAGCGATTCCTATCATAGATGCTGTAGTTGAACATACAAATATTGAACGAGGTTTCTATGTAAAAAAGGCAGTTAAAAATCATGGTACCCAAAAAGCGATTGAAGGTTTTTTCTTTCCAAAGGATACAGTCTTAATGGTTGAAGATGTTATAACTTCTGGAAATTCTGTAATTAGAGCTTGTAAAATACTTGAAAATATTAGTAAAAATGCAGGTAAAATAAAGAAAATTATTGTAATTGTGGATAGATTGCAAGGGGGAAGAGAAAATATAGAAAATGAGGGATATCAACTTATATCAATTTTTAATAAAGATGATTTTAAAATTTAAAGACAATTAATTGTAATAGATTAATTAAACGTAAATAAAAAGAAAGAAAAATAGTAAAAAATAAAAAAAATTGGTTTATTTCTTCTTCTTCTTTGGTTTTTTCTTTGGAACTGGTTTTGGGGCCATGGCTTTTTCTGCTGTTTTTACTAATTTAGTATGGGCAGTTTTGGCTTTTCTGACATCTCCAGCCTTGATTGTCTTTCGAATTAATTCTCCTTCGTGCTCGCCTTTAGATTTTCGAGGCATAGCTTTAATTATTTCATCTAAAGCTTCCATTATTCGTTCTTCTAAATAACCGATTATTGGATCTACTGCTGCACCAGCTACATTTAATTTGGTTTCAGCGCCTTCATAAATTCCTTTAAATAGAGGTTTTACACGTGTCCAGTAAATTAAACTTTTCTTTTCTTCCATAAGAATCCCTCAATTTTTATTTAACATACCATTTTTTGAAAATTTTAATTTAAAAATTCCTTATTAAAATGATTTATAATTATTCTTAATTTTTAACTAATACCTTATTTAAATTTTTTCAGTTATTACCAATTTTGTCGATTATCTTTAATCAAAAATGAAATTGGATTAAGAAAAGAAATTAAAATTTAAGGAAAAAAAATTTTAAAAAGTGATAAGATTTTATCATTTTTTTCTCATAGAAATGGGTTATGATAATTTATATGTAAAGAAGAATTAGAAAATTTAAAAAAAATTAATATTATTAGAAATTTCTTTAAAATGTTCAAAGAATATATTAAAATCAGTAAAATTGTATGTGATTTTAAAAAATTATTTCTTTTTTTTCTTTAAAAGACTTTTTTTCGCTAAATCTATCAGTAATATTATTCTATCTAATCCAATTTTCGTTATTTTTGAGATTTCTTCTTGATCTTCTTCACTTGCTAAATCACCGACAGTAAATATATCAATATCTTCTAAGATTTCTAATTCATCTTTTGAAATTTCATTCAATTTCTTAAGAGGGTCATCATTGTTTAAAGGTTTGATTATATATTGTATTTCAAAGACTTTTTCATTAATAAATATTAAAAAGAAGGAATACATTCCAGAGAAGATTAAACTAATAATAATATATGTTGGTGATTCTGGAGTATACAGTAAATTAATTGCATTTATTAAAACAAAATCAAGAACAAAAGTTACCGTTCCGAATATTGAAAATAAAAGTACCCCCATAATTGATGCAAATAATAAGATTATATTTGGATTTCTCAATTTAAATCCCAAATTTATAGTTAGAATCAGTATTATTCCTAAATTTACTAAAATTCCAGAAACTATAAAAAAAATGCCTAAAAATATATCTGGAGTGGAAGGACCCCCGAATAGAGCTGTTCTTGAATAAGAAGATTCATAAATTATGAATCCAAAAAGAAGAGTAATTGTACTGATTATTATAGATAAATTAATTGACATAATTTTCCAAAGTCTATCCCATTCCTCCTTCATTCCCCAAATTAGACTTAATGATCCAATAATAATTAAGATTATACTCACAGGAAAAATATCAAGAATTAGAAGGATTAAATTTGGCCCACTATATTTTTCTGGAACATATATTTTAGAAATGTAAAGAAAAAATAAAGTAAAACCAAAAATTTGACCCAATATAAATGAAGAATATCTCCAATTATTAGAAATTTTGATTTTTAAGCCATAAATTATCGTTAAAATGGAGAAAAATAATGATAAATATCCTAATATTAAAAAGTATATATCTACGAAATCAAATAGACTACCAAGAAAAGGAAGTGGGAATTGAAATATTTGCCAAAATAATAAAATTATAATTTTTAACTCATCTAGAGTCTTAAAAGAACTCAATAATCCAAAAACTGTTAAAATAATACCTATTATTAAAAATCCTAGGGATATTGTCTTAAATTTATTCCAATAAATTTTTTTAATTCATTTCACCTCAAAAATTATTTTGATTTTTTTAGAAAATTACTGTAGTTAACTAAATCCATTAAAACTTTTGCAGCTTCTTGTTCACTTGAATGAACAGAAATTCCTGCATTAAAAAGTTGTTTCATGAATTGGGGAATTTTTTTTGGCTTAATTGGATTATGGAGATCTTTTAAAGAACCAAAACCCGCTACTGCACCAGAGCTTACTGCCTGAACTATAGTGATTGGTTTTTTTATTTTATTCTGAATTTTTATAAGTCCTCGAATTAGTGCTTTATTCAAAGTGCCTACAAATAATAGAATTAAATCGACATTTTCATCTTGTCCAATAATTTCAACTGTTTTATCGTGAAGAGACTGATCAAAAGCGATCTGAAGACTCAAATCGATAGGATTTTGAACACTTGTTCCAAATTCGGGTAGAAGTTTTGCAATCTTATTTTTAGTTTCATCAGATAATGATGCTAGTTCAAGCCCTGCTTTCTCACAAGCATCGGCTGCAGATACTGCTGGACCACCTGGTCCTGATAAAATTGCTATATTATTACCATTTGGAAGGTGTGGGTTTATAAATGCAAATATATGACCTAAAAGATCTGGAAAATTTTCGATTTTTATAATTCCCGTTTGTTCATAAATTCCTTTCCAAATATCTTTAGAACCACATATAGAACCGGTATGAGATTTTGCAGCCCTAGCTCCACCTCTTGTTTCACCTACTTTCCACATCAATATCGGTTTTTTCATCGAGATCTGTTTAGAAAGATTAAGAAATCGCTCACCATCTTCTATTCCCTCAATATAACTACAAATTATTTTAGTTTCTGGATCATTTCCTAAATATTCTAAGAAATCGTTAAAATTTAAATCAGCGGCATTTCCATAGCTCACTATTTTACTAAAACCAATACCATTTATAGTTCCAATTAGAGTTAATATGTTTGCAATTGATCCACTTTGGCTAATAAATCCAACCTCTCCAATTTCTGGAGATAAATTTGGAAAAAATGATAATTTTGTCGATGGACTATATATTCCCATACAATTAGGACCAATAATTCGTGTATTTGTATTTTTAATTAATTCTAAAATTTCTTGCTCTAATTTCTTCCCCTCAGAATTTTTTTCTCGAAATCCAGCACTAAAAACAATTATTCCTTTAACTCCTCTTTCAACACATTCTTTAACTATTTGCGGAACTTTACTTGGATGAAGGGAAATAATTACTAAATCTATAGGTGAAGCTATTTCTTTCATTGATTTATAAGCTTTCAATCCCAAAATTTCTTCAGAATGAGGATTTATTGGATATAAATCTCCTTCAAATCCAATATCTTTAAAAGCTTGTAATAATAAATTCCCTAATTTTCCACTTCTTGCACTTACTCCAAAAAATGCTACAGATTTTGAATGCATAATGGAGTCAATATCGGATACTACTTTACTAGGCAATTAAATTTCAACTTCCAAATTGAATAAAAATTAATATTACAACAAATTTACAATCCCAATAAGAATCTGTATTTAATAATGAATGATATTATGCTATCATTATTTGGATAAACGTATAAGGTCATTGCGATAATCATAAATAACGGGAAAATAATTCCTAAAATAATAATAATTAAAATTATGTTCAAATTATGTTTAAAAGATGAATTCATAATAAACCATAATTTCTAATATTAATATTCTTTTTGAAATATAATTAGGAATGAATATGAAAAGGTTGCTATTACACGTTTGCTGCGGACCCTGTTCAATAATTGCTATAGAGCGAACAAAACCAAAATATGACGTTGTTCTTTTTTTTTCCAATTCTAATATTTATCCAAAGGAAGAATATGAAAAAAGATTAAATACAGCTATGAAAGTGGCTGACATTTTTAAAACTAAATTTAATAAGGATCGCTATAATCCTCAAGATTGGCTCAATCAAGTTAAAGGATATGAAAATGAACCAGAACATGGTAAAAGATGCGATATTTGTATTAAGTTTCGATTAGAAAGGACTGCAACATATGCAAAGGCTAATGGTTTTAATATTTTTGCTACCACTTTAACTACAGGCCCCCAAAAGAATGCTGAGCGCGTAAATTCAATTGGGATGGCCATAGGGAAAAAATATGGAATTGAATATTATGAATCTAATTTTAAAAAGAAAGATGGTTTTAAAAAGAGCGTAGATTTAAGTAAAAAACATAAACTTTACCGTCAAAATTATTGTGGGTGCAAATTCTCGATTAGGAAGTAATGAACATTGCATCTCCAAAACTATAAAAACGATATTTATTCTTAATTGCCACTTGATAAGCATTCAATAATTCACTAGTTCCTACATAAGCTGCAGCCATTAGTAGTGGTGGCGATTTTGGTAAATGAAAATTTGTTAGGAAGCCGTCTGGTTTGAACTTAAAATTATACCCGGGAAAAATAAATAAGTCACTATAACCTTTTATTTGTTCAATTTTTCCTTTATTATTACTCGCAGCTTCTAAAGATTTTAAAGTAGTTGTGCCAACAGCAATAATTCTATTTCCAGCCTCTCTTGCATTATTAATTGAATCCGCAACATCTCTTTCAATTTCAAGATATTCTGGTTCCATTGGATAATCTTTAGGATTATTAACATGTATTTTTAGAATTAAGCCCACACCCACATGAAGTGTTATATATTCAACCTTAACACCTTTTTTGGATATTTTCGAGAGTAATTTATTAGTGAAATGTAAACCGGCTGTAGGCGCAGCAATAGACCCCTCATATTTTGCAAAGACAGTCTGATATTTATTATAATTAAATTTTTTATCAAGTTTTTTTATATAATTAGGGATAGGAATTTTCCCAAAGTTGTTAATTAAATCTTTCATGGAAACTTTACTGAAAATCTGAGTAAGAAAGATTCCTTCTCTAATTTGCTTTAAGATTTCAACTTCAAACAGTCCATTTTCAACAATTATTTTTATTTTTGGTCGAAGTTTTTTTCCTTTTATTAAACATTGCCACTTAAAAGGTTCAATTTCTTTTAAGAATAATAAGCTAACCATTCCACCTGTTTCTTTTATCCCATTAAATCTTGCTGCAATTACTTTGGAATCATTTAAAATAAGAATATCTCCTTCATTCATTTCATGAATAATTTCATGGAATAATTTATGTTGAATTTTTTTTCCTTTTAGGATTAAAAGTTTAGAGGTATCCCTTTGTTCTAATGGTGTTTGTGCAATATATTTTTCCGGTAAGATAAAATTATATTGTTCTAAATTTATCATCTTTAGAAGTCATCAAATAATTGGTTTAAAATATGTAATTTAAGAACTAAAGTTCCATTTTGCTAAAATTATTTAAGTAATTTTTATTTAATACTTATTAATAATAATGGGTTGGCAGAATTTGTCTGAAGAAGAAAAAGAAGATAAAGAAAAGATGCCTTTCAAAGTCATTTCATCTGACACATCTATTAAGGTCCCTGATGAATTAAAGGAAGAAAAGGAGGCAGTTAAGGAATTATTAGATATTTTGAAACCAAAAGTCACAGCACCAAAACCTATCTCCTCTAGACCTATATCTCTTGGTCCTAAAAAAGTTAAACCTATATTTCCAGCTACTCAAAAAATTAAACCAGCTCAAATTACAACACCACAAAAACCATCAACTTTAGATAAAGAATCTGATATAGTAACAGAAGAACTCGTAGGAGAAGATGTTTCTGAAGATTTATTAAAAATGAGTTCTATACTAAAGGAAATTAAGGAAGAAGAAATTGCTAACAGAGTTGAGGAACAAAAAGCTTTAGAGATTCCCGATGAAAGACAAATTATTGGAATTCAAATTGAATGCCCAAATTGTGGTAGAAATATATTATTAGACAGAACTGAATTCCTCAAATATGGTTATTCGGATTATTGTCCCCATTGTAATCTTATGGTTCTCCCAAATGTCCTCCCTGAAGATTATGAGCCACCCGAAGCTCCTCCAGAGTAAGATATTGTTAAAGATTCTTTATTTTTTGAATTCTTTTATTTATTTTCATATCTATTAACTGTTGAATATTGTTCTACTTATTGTTATTAAAAGGAGATTGAATTGTTAGAGAAAAAGAAAAAATTTATAGGTTGTATAGTTGGTACTGGAGTAGGAGATGCCTTGGGAGAGCCTGTAGAAGGATGTACTAGAATATATCTTGAAAATTACAATGTCAATATACCTAAACTTTATCTTGGAAGATATACTGATGATACTCAATTAACTATTGCGATTGCTGAATCGTTAATTCGTGCGAAGGGGTATGATCCGGATGTTTTATCAAAAAGATTTATTGAATGGTTAGATGAGCCTCCAATTGGACCTGGAAGGGGATGCTTAACATCTATTTATGGATTAAAAAATGGAGTTCATTGGTCTGAATCAGGTTCTGATTCTGGGGCAAATGGTTGTGCGATGAGGGTCTCCCCAATAGGATTATTTTATCATAATGATATTGAAATGCTAATTAAAGCCGCAAAAGAATCTAGCCTTATAACTCATCGCCATTGGGCAGCTATTTGCTCAGGTATTGTTGTGGCTAGGGCTGTGGCTTATTTAGTAAGCAATGATGTTCTTGATATAGATGATATGATTAATACTGTAGCTGATTCGATTAATCAGGACGAATATAAAGAATTTCATAAAAATTTATTAAAATTAAAAGATTATTTAGAACTACCATATAAGGAAGCTTTAATGGAATTAGGCCTAATAGGTGTTCAACCTCCATTTTTTGATCAAAGAATGGTCGGAATTGGTATTATTCATCCTTATGCTATGTCAACTGTTTTATCTGCATTGTTTTGTTTTCTCAAAACTCCTGATGATTTTAAAAAATCAGTTTTAGAAGCTGTTACTGGTGGCGGAGATACGGATACGGTGGGAGCTATTTGTGGAGCGTTTAGTGGAACATGGAATGGAATTGATAATATTCCTCAAATTTGGGTAGATGGGTTAATCGATATCAAAAAAATTGTTTCCGTAGGAGAAAAAATTTGGGAAACTTTCCTTGAATGTCAAATATAAATTTTATTAATCTTTTATAGCTTTTCTATTTTTAACTTTGAAGTATCTTCTAGAATTATCGCACTATTCCCTGTAGGATCTTCCAAAATCAAAGTAAAAGCTAATTTCCCATCTTTAGCTTTTTCTAATTCCCTTTTTAATTCCTCTATTTTACTTAAAGTCTCATCATCTTGCGGATTTTTTTCTAGTCCTAATAATATATCATTTATTCGTAATAGTATACCTTCAATATTCGTTATATATCCTTCTGATTCCACACCTGGTTCAATAACTGTACCGAATTCAGGAATTTTTATCGTACATGCTCCACTCCTAACTACCTTAATTTTTAAATCCTTTTCCTCATTAACCTTTAAAATATATTTCTTTGGTTCCTTTTCATAAACGCTAAACAAGTCATTTTTTTTATAACCACAATTTTGACAAATTAGAGTTAAAATAATAACCTCACCAAAATATGGAATATCTTGGGTTTTATAATGGGTTTGGATTTGTGATTTACAAATTGGACAATCTATTTTATTAAAAAAAACGTCGATATTTTTGTTTATATCCATAAGAATTTATCTCTCTCATTACTTAAAAACTATTATTTATAAATTAAGATTTAAGAAAATAATTGCATATTTGCAATATTTTTGCTGAAATATTTGCATATTTGCAATTTTACACAAATATAATTTCTCTCTATTAAATAACAACTTAAATAAAACTCTATATCATTAGAATTTAATAAAATCTTTTCTGAAGATGATTATATTGGCTGATAAAATAAAAAATCCATATATTGAAAAAGGGATAATACAGCTTTTTCAGAACTTAGTCAAAATTGTTACCCAACTTTACAAAAAATAAACTTCTTTTTAATTTTTAAATAACAAATAAAAAAAAATAAGAAATAGATTTATTCTTCAGCAGCAGCAACAAAAGCCAAAATGCCTCCAACGACCAAAAGACCAACAGCACCGTACATTAAGTACATTGCATCAATACCTAAAAATTTCGGAGAAGTAATTGCCTCTAATGCAGTAAGCCATAGGAATTCTGTATACATTTGACTAATAAATTGATATACTTCGGGATCAGTTATTGGATTTATAATTATTTCTTTAGTTACGGCGGGTATACCAACTAATAACTGAAAACCAAGGTTTGCTATAAAACCAAAATCATATAATACTGTTGTATGTGGTCCGAGTATAAACATCCAAAGTGAAATAACTCCTGCCGCTCCTAAAAGAGTAAATATACCTCCAACAATACCAGCAGACTTAGCCATTATAGTATCCTCCTATTTTATCCAATATTATTTAATTTTTTTTTTAAATATAAAAATAATTACGTTAAATAATTAATATAAATGTTATTTCAATTCACTAAAATTTTATAGAGAATTTTAAAAAAAAAATTTGGAAAATTGAGGATAGAGAATTAATCTTCTCCAGCGCCAGCAATTGCCAGAATTCCACCAAATGCGCCCATGCCCACTAAGATAAATACACAAATCATTATTGGAAGAGATAATACTCCCCAAAAATTGACATTTACAACAGGAGCGGTTTTCAAAATAGCATCTATTAAAAGAAAATCTCCTAGGGTAACATTACCTGGTTCGAGGATAACTTCACCCCATGGTAACAGAGTTTCCGAGCTTTGAGTTATATTTAATTGCGTATCCAAATACCATAATGAAAGAGTTCCGTTTGCAGAGGCATAATTTTGATTAGCAGGCATAATAACGAACCATTGAAGAGCAAAAAATCCAGAAGCACATAATAGAACTAAAATACCACCAAATATGCCCGCAGCTTTTTTACCCATCGGTATAACTCCATAATTTATACATCATTATAGAAATTTTGATAAAATTTTTTTTTCATTAATTTATCTAATAAAAGTAAAGTTGTTTATCGAATAAAAACCTTTTTTTATTATTTTGGCTAATTCTGAATATATTTTTTAATTAACAAAGAAATTAAAGGGATCTTTAACAAATTAGACTAAAAATTTTTATTAATAGGTGGACTCAGACAAATGCCTTATCTTCATCTTAATAATCAGAAGCAAAAATCTTCATTGTCCAATAATTAAAATTGATTTCGAATTTAAAATTATTTTCCAATATCTTTCTTTTTTAAACTGAGTTTTTTAATTATACCTGTAACTATTTTGGTAATAAAAGAAAATTGAATGATGTAAAAAAGGATAGAATTTAATGAAATATGAAACAATTATTTTAGATTTTGATGGCACTATTGTTGATACAAGAGATAGTATTGTATATACAGTCAAAGAAACATTAAATAAATTTGGAATCTCATCATTTAATGAAACCAAAGTTCAAAATTTGATAGGGCTTCCATTAAAAACGACTTTTAAAGAATTAGCAAGATTAAACGATAAACAAGTAGATAATGCAATTAGAGAATATCGGTTATTATATAATAGAATTTCATTTAATAAGATACATTTATTTCCTAATGTTAAAAGCACATTGATAAGATTATTTAAAATTGGCATTAAATTAGCAATTGCTTCAAATAGAGGAAAAAAAGTTTTAACTAAACTTTTAAATCATTTAGGTATAACTGATTTATTTTTATTTATAGTAGGAGAACAAGATGTTGATAATAAAAAACCTGCTCCAGATGCTGTTAATCTTATAATTAAAAAATTAAAATCTACTAGTGAAAAAACTTTAGTCGTAGGAGATACCGTTTTTGATATTGAAATGGGAAATAGAGCTGAATGTGACACATGTGCAGTAACTTACGGTTATCATGGAATTGAAAAATTAAAATCTGCATCTCCAAAATACATAATTGATAATTTCTCTCAATTATTGAATATAATATTAAAGAAAGACAAAAAATAGTAATTTATTGGTTATAAAATAAAAAGCAGTAAAAAACAATTTAAATTTTTAAATTTAAGTTAATCTAATCAAAGTTGTTGAACATTTAGGACACATATAGTTTCCATCGGTAGCTATGGTGTAATATTTATTACAAGTTTGACATAAGAATACAAAACCCTGTACTTCAGATGGCGCAGTTACATGTAGTTGTTTGGATATATATGCAATTTGATCTTCGCACCAACGAGCTCCATCTTGAAAATTGGCTTTTTTAGCATAATCTAGTGCTTGTTTAAGACAATCTAATGCTTCTTTTTTGTTATCTGCTTGGAAAAATGCGGTAGCTTGATTTGCTAAAGTGTTATACTTTTTATATGCATCTTCATTATTTGTCTGAGGTTGTGCAACTTCAACTTCAGTTTCCTTGATAGAATTAACGTAATTTGGGTCTAATACCATACGAACAAGGTTTTCAAAGATATTATTTACCATTTTTCCCGATTTTGCGCTCGATTCAAAATAGAAAGTATTATATTTTTTAGCGAGTTCTCTGCCCTCTTCTGCCGTAACTTGAATATCTGGTAGGTCAACCTTGTTTCCAACAAGAATCAATGGAATTGTTCCGCGATTATCGTAGACTTCTTTGAACCATTTTCCAATACCAGTAAAAGTTTGACGGTTTGTCTTATCAAAAACAATAAGACCACAAACACTGCCTTTATAATAAAGTGGACGAACATAACTGAATTGTTCTTGCCCTCCAGTATCCCAGATCTGAAGTTTTATGGAAGTATTGTCTATATGCATCATTTTTACGCTGAAATCCACCCCAATTGTCATTTTATAATCATCCTTAAACTTTCCTTCTGTAAAGCGTACGGATAATGCTGTTTTCCCTACACCTCCGTCTCCGACCACTATACATTTTAAGAGATAATCGTATTTATCTTGACTCAAGGCAGTTAACCGTCCCAATTAACTCTATTGTGTTAATTAAAAGACTTAAAAACTGAATAGACTTAGTTTAAATGTCTATATTAAATTTATCTTACCATTAATTTATAATAATACTTTCGCAAACTTTAATCTAAAATATAAGATTATTTCGCAATTTTTTAATTATAGGATAATAAAACAACATTTCATTGAATATAAATTATTGCTTACACCTTAAAAAAAAACCAAACAGATTAAAACTATCCCAAAAAAAAGTTTAAGGAAAGTGTATTTAATTGGAGAATCTATTAATAAAAAATGGTCATATTATTGATGGAACGGGGAATCCATGGTTTAAGGCAGATATTTTAATTGAAAACCAAAAAATTAGCCAAATTTCAACCGAAATATCAGAACATGCTGATAAAATAATCGATGCAAAAGGATTAATTGTATGTCCGGGATTCATTGATATTCACACACACTCTGATGCATCTCTCATGGTCTCAAATGGAGAAAATGTTTTAACACAAGGAGTTACAACCCATGTAATAGGTAATTGTGGGTTTTCTTTAACTCCAGCTGATATAAAAAAAGTAAAAGAGTTTAAATTAGAAGAAAGACTTAGCGCTCTAACTGGTGTTAGGGGTGAGCTCAGGTTTGAGAGACTTGATCAATATCTCGACGAATTTCAAGAAATAGGTATTGCTATTAATGCAGTTCCCTTAACAGGTCATTCAACAATTCGATTAAGCGTTTTAGGACTGGAAACTCGAGCTCCAAGTGATTCTGAATTAAGAAATATGAAAAATCTATTAGTATCTGAATTAAAACTGGGATCATTTGGAATGAGCACGGGTTTAGATTATCCTCCGGGATCTTTTGCAAAAACTGATGAGATAATTGAGCTATGTAAGGTAGTTGCAAAATATAATGGGCTTTACTCAACTCATTTTAGGGGTTTATTTGGAGGATTATTGGGTGCTACGAGGGAGACAATTAAAATAGGGGAAGAGGCAAATTGTAAAGTTGAAATTTCCCATTATAAACCTTTTGGATTTTATCGAGGTAATATTCGTAAAGCAGTTAAAAAAGTAGAGCAAGCTCGGCTCAGAGGTCTCGATATAACATTCGATGTGTTCCCTCAAGCTTCAAATTCGACCTTTCTTTATGCAATGGCTCCACCATGGATATATATGGGTAAAGGTGAATTAGATCCTGATGGTGCCCGTGAAAGGTTTAAGAAAACAAAGACTGATGAAGAATTTAGAAAACAAGTATTATTAGAAATGGGGCAGTTGGGATCGAGCTTCTTAAAGATAAAAAAGCCAGAAGATTGGAATAAGGTAATTATTAGTACACCAGGAGACCCAAGATTCCATGGAAAATCTGCGTATGAAATAGCCCAAGAACAAAATTATGATCCTAGGGAAGCAATTATTGATGCCCTTATAAACCATGGAATGAAAGCTTCTGGTGTATTTTTATCCATGACTGAGGAAGATAATCGAGTGACACTTACTCACCCCCTTGGAATGTATGGTTCAGATGGAATGGTGTTTCCTTTGCAAGATAAAGAACAACGATTTCCTAATCCGTACTGTTTTGGGACTTTCACTCAAGTGTTAGGCAAATATGTACGGGAAGAAAAATTATTGACATTACAAGAAGCAATTCGTAAAATGACTTCTTTCCCTGCTCAGAAGCTTGGATTAAAAGATCGCGGACTTTTACGAGAAGGATTTTGGGCAGATATTACTATATTTGATAAAGATCGAGTTATAGATAAAGCAACGTATAAGAACCCAACCATATTATCTGAAGGCATAGAATATGTATTAATAAATGGAACAATTGCTCTAGAAAAAGGTAAATTTACATATTCTAAATCTGGTATCCCCATAAGAAAACAAGTTTAAACACTTTTCTTTCTATTTTTTTAACTAATAAAAAATTACGATTATTTTAATGTTTAAAAAATATTTGTTATTTAATTAAGATAATTGATTAAAATTTTAAAAAATTGAAAAATAAAAGTGATTAATTATGTCTGAATCTGATTATTATGAAATTGTTAGACAGAAACTGGATATTGGACATATAAAACATCCTAAACATGAAAATTTTTATGAATTAATGAAAGTTTTTTGGGATAAAAATGATATAAAACTTCTCTCCCATTTCCCAAATGCAGGAGAAGTTATTTCTTTAAACGAACTGGTTGAAAAGTCAGGAATGCCAAAAGACGAAGTGAAAAAAATATTAAAAAAGGTAGTAAATAAAAGAACTGTTGCAAAAATTGGCCCTAAATACGGTTTAGCACCACTTCTACCTGGTGTGTTCGAAGCTTATTATATTGCACAACAAGATACCGAAGAAAATCTAAAAAAAGCGGCTAAATTATATAGATTTTTCTTTACAAACCCGACTACTGAAACAACCGAGAGAGATTATCAACTTTTTAGTCCTATACTTCCATATGAAGCAAAAGAAAAATTGATTGAAATTGACAAAAAAGTCAATACAGAATCACGTGTTCTTCCCTTTGAATTAGTTGAAGAAATGATTAATAAAAATGAACATTTTGCAGTAATACCATGCCAATGTCGTTTAATAGCCGAATTAAATGATGAACCTTGTGAAGTTGCCCCTTCTGAAATGGGTTGTTTTCTCACCGGAATGTCTGCACAAGGAGTTGTCGCTCTTGGTTTTGGAAGAGCATTGACTAAGGAAGAAGCCATCGAATATATTAAAGAAACTGAGAAAAGAGGGCTTGTTCACAACGCCCCGAATGATTCTTCGGATCATTCATTTATTTGCAATTGTTGTGGTTGCCATTGTGGAGCTCTTATGCCGTTGAAGGAATTTCAGATACAAAACGTAAGACCAAGCAATTTTCGACCTAAGATTGACCGCGAAATATGTGTATTATGTCAGACATGTTTAAGGAAGTGTCCAATGAGTGCAATTACTCATGAAGGGGAAAAAGGTGCACCTGATGAAAAAATGATAATAAATATTGATATTTGTATCGGTTGTGGGATCTGTGCTGCTAATTGTGCAAAGAATTCAATCACAATGGAAAAGATAGATAATGTGATCCCACCAAAGGAAAATAAAATTGGCAATACAAGTTTTGATGAAATTTTAGGAAATCTTATAATCCCTTAATATTAATTCTTTTTTTTAAGTAAATAGATTAGTGTTATTCTTCAGATATTATTCTTTTTAATAACTGTAAATCTAAATATTTCTAATATCAAACCAGAGAATAAGAAGAAAGACATTTTTAAAGGAGATAAAGTAATTGAGACCACATCATAAAAAAGCAATAGAGAAATTGACTGAACATTTAAAGAAAAAAGATGAATTCTTAGCTCTAATTATTACTGGTTCAGTCGCTAAAGGAGTTGAAAAAGAAAATTCTGATATTGATATCATCCTCGTAGTTACTGATGAAGAATTTGAACGAAGAAAAGAAAAAAATAAACTTATCTATTTTTCAACTAGATTTTGTAAATATCCTAATGGATATTTTGATGGGAAAATTGTTAATCTGCAATTTATAAAGATGCTTGCTGAAAGAGGACCAGAGCCCGCTCGTGATGCTCTTAATGGTGCATTTATTGCCTTTTCTAAAATACTTGAACTTGAAGAAATTGTAAAAAAAATACCAGTTTATCAAAAAGATGAACAATCTGAGAAAATTAAAACCTTTTATACACAATTTGAATGTGCAAAATGGTATTTAGAAGAGGCAGAAAAAAGAAATGACATGTATCTATTGACTCATGCAGTAGCTGATCTGATATTGTATGGTGGAAGATTAATACTTGCTTATAATGAAATTCTATACCCATACCATAAATTGTTTATGATTGAATTGAGAAAAGCTCCTAAAAAACCAGAAAATCTAATGGCTTTAATAGATAAATTATTAGAGGAACCAAATTCTAAAAACGCTCAAGCCTTCTTTGATGCCATAAAAAATTTTACAGATTGGAATTTTAGAGAACTTTGGCCTGTTCGTTTTATGCTGGATACCGAATGGGCTTGGATTGATGGGAAAACATATATTGGCGATATTTAAAAATCCAATTCTAATTACATTTATTATCATAAAAAATAAAATACAAGATTAAAGAACAAAAAATAAATGAGGGTTTATATAAATGACGACAATTACTAAAACTAAATCAAATATTGTTGAAACTAAATCTGGAAAGGTTCAAGGTTATTCAGAAAATGGAGTACAAATATTTAAAGGCATTCCTTATGCCGCTCCGCCTATAGAAGAATTGCGTTTTTGTCCTCCCGAACCGAGAGAACCTTGGAAAGATGTGTTTGATGCTACTGAGTATGGAAATTATGCTATGCAAGGCTTTAACGCACTTGAAATACTTTTTGGGAAAATTCCATATAAAGAAAGTGAAGATTGTTTAAACCTTAATATCTGGACACCAGATACAGATGGAAAAAAACCTGTAATGGTTTGGATTCATGGTGGTGCCTTTACAATGGGAAGTGGAGCTGATCCAATATATGAGGGCTCAGCTTTAGCCCGTCGTGGTAATATTGTAGTTGTAACAATAAATTATCGCCTTGGAGCTTTAGGTTTTCTCTATATTCCTGACTTAACTGTCAATATGGGAATGCAGGATCAAATTGCGGCCTTGAAATGGGTTAAAGATAACATTGAGGGTTTCGGAGGTGACCCTAAAAATGTCACTATTTTCGGTGAATCTGCAGGTGGAGCATCAGTTTACTGCTTGCTTGCTATGCCAGCTGCAAAGGGGCTTTTTCATCACGCTATTCCACAAAGTGGAGTATTCGGTTTTGATCCAACAGCTGGTAAGAAAAGTTCAGAGTATTTAATGAAGAAGTTAAAAGTCGAACCCGGTGATATTGACGCATTACGCAAAGTTCCTGCGAAAAAAATCATGAAAGTTCAAGATAGAATTACTCTAAGACCAGGATTTTCAGATATTCTCGCATTTTCTCCAAGAATTGATCCTAAAACACTACCAAAACATCCAGTAGAAGCGATACGAGATGGATCTGCGAGCAAAGTAGATTTATTAATAGGAACGAATGAACATGAGATGAAACTTTTCGTAGCCATTGACCCTAGCGTTAGAAATATGGATTTAGATAAATTATATGAATTCATACAAGGAATGGGATTTGATGAAAGCAAAACCAAACAATTAATTAAGGTATATCAAGAAGCTAGAAAAGGTGTATCTTCAACAGACCCCGATGAATTATTTGCTGCTATTGGAACTGATTATACCTTTCGTATTCCTGCACTTCGTATAGCTGAATCACACAATAAGAATAATAAAAATACCTATAATTATTTATTTAAATGGCCTTCACCGGCGTTAAAAGGTGTTTTGGGCTGTTGTCATGCAATTGAAATACCTTTTGTATTTGGCACCCATAAGCTTCCAAAAATTGACGAATTTGTGGGTAAAGATGCTGCTGTTGAAGCTATCAGCGAAAAGATGATGGATGCTTGGATTGCATTTGCTCGAACTGGAAATCCAAACAATGATAATATCCCAGAATGGCCCCCATATGATGAAAAAAAGAGATCTACTATGGTCATTGGTAAAGAAATCAAAGTTGTTAACAATATTTTTGAAAAAGAGCGTAAGGGTTGGGATGATATAACTTTATAAATTCTTCAAAAAAGATTTAGAAACTAAATAAAAATAAGAGGTTAAAAATGACAACCATAACTAAAACTGAAAAAAATATAGTTGAAACTGAATTAGGAAAAATCCAGGGCTACAGCCATGAAGGCCTACAAATATTTAAAGGAATACCTTATGCTGCTTCACCCGTAGGAGAACTGCGTTTCAGTCCACCTGCTCCAAGAGAAGTATGGAGTGATGTATTAGATTGTACAACGTTCGGTCCATACGTCATACAAAGCCCTAGTGTTCTTGATATGTTTCTAGGAAAACCAAAACCTCAAAGTGAAGAGGATTGTTTAACACTTAATATTTGGACACCAAAAACTGACGATGCTAATCGACCAGTGATGTTTTGGATACATGGTGGAGGTTTTATGAATGGAGGAGGTCCACTCCCGCTCTATCGTGGTTCAAGTCTAGCTCGCCGAGGTAACGTAGTAGTTGTAAATATAAATTATCGGCTTGGTGTTTTGGGATATTCATATATTCCGGGCGTAACTGCTAATATAGGAATGCTCGATCAGATAGCTGCTCTTGAATGGGTTAATAAAAATATTGAATCATTTGGTGGTGATCCAAATAATATCACCATTTTTGGAGAATCTGCTGGTGCTATGTCCGTGAGTACCCTAATTGCCATGCCTGCTGCTAAAGGACTTTTTAATCGTGTTATTGCTCAAAGTGGGGCTGCTCATCCTTTAATTTACAATCCAGAATTAGCTAAAAAGAGCACAGACCGCCTAATGTCAGAACTTGGTCTTGAAGCGGATGATATAGAAAAATTGCGTAAATTACCTGTGAAAGAAATTATAAAGGCCCAAAACAAAATTACTATGTCACCGAATCTTGCCGAATTTCTTCCATTTTCCCCTAGAATTGATAAGGAAACTTTACCGAAACATCCCTTAGAGGCAGTAAGTGAAGGTTCTGCAAAGGACTACGAGTTATTAATAGGTACAAATGCGGATGAAATTAAATTATTTAGTGCATTAGATCCGAATTTAAGCAACATGGATGAAAAAGGGCTCTATAAATTTATAAAGAATATAATGGATATGTTTGGAGAAAACGGTACCAAAGTAAAACATTTATTAGAGACTTACAAAGAAGCTAGAAAGGGTAAATTATCTATAAAACCTTCTGAAATATTGGCTGCTATCGGTACAGATTTTACATTTCGCATTCCAACAATTCGTATGCTTGAAATATATAGTAAACACCAAGAAAAAGTTTATAATTATTTGTTTAATTGGCCTTCTCCTGCATTAAATGGTAGATTCGGTTCTTGCCATGCTGTAGAAATCGCTTTTGTTTTGGGAACTATAGATCTTCCTAAAATGGATATATTCTTTGGAAAGGGAGCTGATGCTAAAACTCTGTGTGAAAGAACGATGGATGCATGGTTAAATTTCGCTAAATCAGGAGATCCAAATCATAAAAATATCCCAAAATGGCCTGTATATGATCAGGATAAGAGAGCAACAATGATAATTGATAAAGAGTTTAAAGTAGTCAATGGATATCGCGATAAAGAACGTTCCGCTTGGGACGATATTTTTTAATTTATAGAAATTATAACTTAATAAATCAAATCTAAATGAGAGGTTAAATATATGAAAACTATTGCAAAATCTAAATCGGCAATTGTTGAAACGAATTCTGGAAAAATCCAAGGTTATACAGATAATGGGTTACAAATATTCAAGGGAATCCCTTATGCCTCCCCACCGATAGATGAACTGCGATTCTCCCCTCCCCAACCGGTAGAACCGTGGAATGACGTGCTGGATGCTACCACATATGGTCCCTTTCCGCTACAAGGAGCTTCTGCCCTAGAGATGTTTCTAGGCAAAGCTAGCCCACAAAGCGAACCTGATTGTTTAACACTTAATATTTGGACACCTGAAACCGATGATAAAGATCGTCCAGTTATGTTTTGGATACATGGAGGAGGTTTCATTAATGGTGGAGCAGCAGTTCAAGTCTATGATGGGTCATACTTAGCTCAACGGGGCAATACGGTGATAGTTACTATAAATTATAGATTAGGTGCCTTCGGTTATCTATATATTCCAGATGTTACCGCAAATGTAGGACAGCTTGACCAGATCCAAGCACTAAAGTGGGTTAAGGAAAATATAGCAAAATTTGGCGGAGATCCTAATAATATTACCATTTTTGGTGAGTCTGCAGGAGGTGAAGCGGTAGTAACTTTACTTGCAATGCCAGCTGCCAAAGATCTTTTCCAACATGTAATTGCACAAAGTGCACCGATGGTTTATAATGCATCAGCAGGTAAGAAAAGTTCAGAACAATTAATGTCATTGTTAGATATTGAAGCAGGCGATATTGATGCATTGCAGAAAGTACCTGCAAAAAAAATTATAAGGGCACAAAATAAAATAACTAATCGTGGTGTTATTACAGATCTTCTTCCATTTTCCCCTAGAATTGATAAAAAGACATTACCCAAACACCCTTTAGAGGCATTACGCTCTGGTTCTGCAAATAATGCTGATTTAATTATTGGAAGTAATGAAACGGAATTAACGCTTTTTACTCGTTTGGATCCCAGAATGAATAAGATGGACGCTGAAGGGATGCGGAAAAATATAAATTCTATAGCAAATCTTTTAGGTCAAGATGAAAAGAAAGCTAATGAATTAATTAATTTATATAAGGAAAATCGAAAAGATTTACGTACCCCTCTAGATATAATGGAGGTTATTGGAACTGATTTTGTATTTCGTATTCCTGCAATTCGTATCTCTGAAGCACATCACACCCACCAGTCTAATACATACAATTACATATTCACATGGCAATCACCAGCTTTCAATGGTCAATTTGGTGCCCCTCATGCGGTAGAAATTCCTTTCGTTTTTGGAACTCTTAATGCTCCAATGATAGATCAATTAGTAGGTAAGGGTCCGGCAGCTGATACCCTAAAGGAAAAGACTATGGCTACTTGGATATCCTTTGCTAAGAATGGGAATCCAAATCATGATGGTATTCCAAAATGGCCATCATATGATGCCGAAAAAAGAGCGACAATGTTAATGGGCAAAAAGTTTGAAGTGGTTAATGCGCTTTTTGATGCTGAGCGTGCAGCTTGGGAAAACGTAACATTCAATATTTGAAAATCATATTATCTCTTTTTTTTTTGAAAATAAATTCTTAATAATTTAAGGTTCTAAAGAGAAATGGATGCACCAGAAAGAGTTTTAGCTGCAATAAATCATGAAGAACCAGACCGAGTGCCTGCATTCGAGTCGGCTTTTACTAATAATGCAATTATGAAACATTATGGGATTTCTGTTGGAAAAGGAAGGACACCACCACCTAGTGATGATAGTGATGAAATTTCGGTACCTCCAGATGTTGTTAAAAAAATTGCTAAAGATAAATCCGTAATCAAATCGCAGCTCAAAAACTTGTATAAATTGTATCAGAAAGCTGGCATTGACCTTGTACCAAGTATAGCTAGTCTGTTCCCTAGAATGTTTTTGAAAAGTGGAAAAATGATTGATGAATACGGCAGAATTATGAAAACTGAATATTATAAAGATGGAACACCAATTTTAGGGTATGTTGGAGGATATTTTAAAAGTTTTGAGGATTATGAAAGTTGGGAACCACCTGATCCGCACTGGGAAGCAAGAATTAGTGGTTTTTTAGCAGGAAGAGAAATGCAAGAGAAATTAAATAATGAAATTTTCTCAATTCCATCAACGGGGTGTTTAATGGAAGTTTCATGGGAAAGTTTCGGATTAGAGTTATTTTCAAGGTTATTAGCAAGAAAAAAACAAGCAAAAAAGATTTTTGACGATCGTGGAAAATTCACTCTTGAATTAGTCAAGATTTTAGCAGAAAAGGATGCAAAAATTGTTCTTTTATGGGATGATTATGGGTATAAAAATGGTTTGTTCATGTCCCCAAAGAATTACAGAACTTACGTCTTTCCATGGCTGAAACAAATTTGCGATGCCGCACACAAGAGGGATTGTAAAATTTTACTACATTCCGATGGAGATCTAATGAAAATATTCGAAGATATCGTTAAGTGCGGTGTAGACATTTTAAACCCAATAGAATCTACTACAGCTAATCCCGAATATGATATTTTTAAATTACATAAAACATATGGAGAAAAAATAACATTTGCTGGAAATCTAAGCCCAATTATGTTAACTATGGGGGAAATTTCTGAAATTGAAGCATATGCGAAAAAATTAATTCGTGAATTAGCACCTGGTGGAGGATATATATTCAGTTCAGGACATAGTATAAACCCAGCCGTTACAGTAGATCGATTTCTTGCTATGCAAAATATTAAGAAAAAATACGGAAATTATCCAATTGGATTTATTCCTGATTAAGAAACTTTTATTTTAGGCATGGATTTCTCCATTAAATTCTTTATATGTTTAACTCCTTCAACTGCATCATCAGCAAAATCGTCTGCTCCCATTTTTTTTGCAAGTTCCATATTTAATGGAGCACCGCCAACAATGATTTTAACTTGATCTCTAAGACCTTCATCTTTTAGAGCCTTATCAACAACCGAAATTTCTTCGACTGTCATAGTGAGAAGTGCACTTAAAGCAAGTACTTTAGCACCTGATTCTTTTACCGTTTTAACAATTTTATCCGGAGGACAATCCATTCCCAAATCAATTATATTGAAGCCACTTGACATTAACATACTAATGAGAATATTTTTACCAATATCATGATTATCACCCCTAACAGTCGCAATAACCACAGTTTGCTCTGTTCCTTTAACATCCGATTTTAGATATGGTTCTATTACTTTAATAGCTTCTTTCATCGTTTCGCCTGCTAATACAAGATCTGTTAAAAAATATTCATTTTTCTCATATAGTTTTCCGACTTCATCTAATCCGTCGGTAAGAGCTTTCATAACATTTTTGGGATCGGTTCCAGCTTCTAATTCGGATTTGACTACATTAGGAATTTCGTCAATATCTAAATCGATTAATGTATCTTTTACTTCTTTCAAAGTCACTTTTACCATCTTCATTTTAAAATGTTTTATCTATAAAATAATGTATGTTTTTTAATTAATTTTTTATAAATTAATCTATCGATTCATTCTATTTATGATGAATATGTTTAAAAGTGATTCTCATGAATTTAAATTCATTATCAAACCATTATTCATTAATTAATAAAAATAGCCTTTGTATTTCCAGTTCGGACAAAAAAGGAAGCAAATTCAGAATATAAATATTCAGAAGATTTAGACATATTATATCAAGACGTAGTAAATGATTTTATGTATGGAAGATCTTAAATTGCATATGAGAATCTGCGAAAATAAGTCCAATGCTTTCTGCTGAACCTACTGGAAAATAAAAAAAAATAGATAGTAATAATTGAAAAATCATAAAATTATTATATAGCTTATTTATTCAAAAAATAAAATACTAGTGTATTTATTATGAAGTGTAAAGAAAGAGTAATAAAAGCGATTCACTTTGATAAGCCTGATAAGGTTCCAAGACATATAATGATGGATCCAAAAACTGATATGTTTCTATTTAGTACATATGAACCTTTAAGTTTTCAACCCACCAATTATCCCCCTCATATATTTGGAGGTCCTGCTGTTTATGGTGATTCAATATATCGTACAATGATTTATAAATGGAATGACGAAAACCGAATAAAATTAGGTTTACCAAAAGATTGGTGGAATCATGAAATAAATAACGAATTACTAACAATTGATGAATGGGGTATTATTTGGAAAAGTGGAGCTGCAAGTAGAGATAAAAGCATGGGCCATCCTTTTAGAGGTCCATTTCAAGATTCATGGGATAATCTTGATGATTATCAACCTCCTGATGCTACTGATAGAAATAGATTTAGATTCTGGAATAAACTTACACAGGACTTTAGTAAAGATCAATATATCATGGGATGTCCTGCTCAAGCTTTTTTATATGATAAATCATCGTTTCTCAGAGGATTTACCAATATTATGGTTGATTTTGTAAGAAATCCAAAACAAGTTCATAAATTAATAAGCTATGTTACCGATTTTTTTTATGATCAAATCCCCCTTATTAAAGAAGTTTGTCCAGAGCTCGATGCTATTTTTGTTCTTGATGATCTTGGGACTCAAAAAAGCCCATTTGTATCTCCAAGGCTTTTCAAAAAATTTTATTATGAGCCTTACAAAAAAATAATTGATTTAACTCATGATCTTGGTTTAGATTTTCTTTTACACTGTTGCGGACAAGTAAAAGAATTATTTCCTATTTTTCTAGATCTCGGAATAGATGTAATGCAATTTGATCAACCCAATTTAACTGGTGTTGAAAATTATAAAATATATGCTGAACAGCATAAAATGGCTTTTTGGTTAAGTTCTGATTTACAGACAACTTTTACCCAAGGTACACCTGAAGATGTGGAAGAAGAAGTAAAATATTTTGTAAAAGAAATTGGAAATAACTATGGGGGGTTAATTTTTTCTATGTATAACGATAATAGAGCAATGAAAACTCCAAAAGAAAATATAAAAGCTTTTAGGAAAGCTATGGACAAATGGGGAAAATATAACGAAAAAGGAATTATTGATTGGTTAGCTTAATTACTTAAATAATTGTTAAAATTACTATAAAAAGGCGATAATAAGTTTGAATGCACAAGAACGGATATTAAAGGCAATTAATCACGAAGAACCCGATCGTGTCCCTTGGTTTGAATTAGGAATTGATAATTTAAAAATTATTGAGCATTATGGTGCCAGATACGAACTTCAAGGTTTTGGAAAAGTACTTAAAGATCTGTACAGCTCATTTAAAGGTGATAAAAAACAATTTTCTGAAAATTTTAACAAAATAGTTTATAGTAAAGCAGCTCTAAAAACGTTTATGAAACCGATTGTTAAATTATATAAAAGTATAGGAATTGACGCAGCTGTTGTGCCTCTAGCCTTATACCCCCTTGAATATAATGAGGCTAGTTTCGTAGATGAATATGCTAGAAAATTTGATGTTATAAAAACTAGTGATGGTATGGATATTTTTTATTATAGAGGGGGTGCACTTAAAGATATTGACGATTATGAAGCATTTCCTCGCTTAAATCCTGATCTACCTTTGAGGAAAGACTCTTTTGAAGTAGCAAAAAAGTTAGAAAAACAATCTAATGGAAATATATGTATATTTCCCGCTTTCACAGGTATAATGGAAGCGACATGGGAAGCATTTGGAATAGAAAATTTTAGTAGGTTATTAGCCAAACCAAAGATGATTAAAAAAATTTTTGATGATATGGGCAAGTTTGCGGTTGAATTAACAAAAAGGATTGTTGAATGGGGAGAAACTGGACCAATTTTAGTTTTTGACGATTATGGTTATAAAAAAGGATTATTTATGAGTCCAAGGAATTATAGAAAATACGTTTTTCCTTGGTTAGAACAGATTTGTAAAACAGCTCATAAAGGCGGATTAAAAGTAATTTTACATAGTTGTGGAGATATTTCTGCCATCTTAGATGATCTCATTAAATCAGGTGTGGACGCCCTCCATCCAATTGAACCAACAACAGCAAATCCGGAATATAGTATTTTTAAACTGAAAGAGAAAATTGGTAAAGATATAACTTTTGTTGGTAATGTATCTCCTCAAGATCTTTCAGATAAAGATCCGGATTTTATAAAAAATTATACAAAAGAATTAATTAGAGATGTTGCTCCTGGAGGAGGTTTTATATTAAGTTCTGGACACAGTATTAATCCTGCAGTTAAATTAGAAAATTTTCTAGCAATGAAAGAAATATTTGAAAAATATAGAAATTATCCAATAGGATTTATTCCCGATTAAAAATTAACAACTTAAACTCAGTATAATCCTTTTTGATTAACCTAATGGAAAATTATAAAGAGAAAGTAAGTTTTACGATAGTTAATAAATGAAAAAATTATTAAATAAATTTCTTTATTTAAAAATAATAATTCTGGTGTATTTATTATGAATTGTAAAGAAAGAGTAATAAAAGCATTTCATTTTGATAAACCTGACAAGATCCCAAAACATATAATACTTGATCCAAGGACTGATATGTTCATATTATATACTTATGAACCTTTAAGTTTTCAACCCACCAATTATCCTCCTCATATATTTGGAGGTCCTGCTCTTTATGGTGATAAACAATATCGTACAATGATTTATAAATGGAATGACGAAAACCGAATAAAATTAGGATTACCAGAAGATTGGTGGAATCATGAAATAAATAACGAATTACTAACAATTGATGAATGGGGTATTATTTGGAAAAGTGGAGCTGCAAGTAGAGATAAAAGCATGGGCCATCCTTTTAGAGGTCCATTTCAAGATTCATGGGATAATCTTGATGAGTATCAACCTCCTGATGCTACTGATAGAAATAGATTTAGATACTGGAATAAACTTACGCAAAGCTTGAATAAAGATAATTATATCTTAGGATGTCCAATGCTATGTTTCATACATAATAAATCATCATTTCTTAGAGGATTTACAAATATTATGGTTGATTTTGTAAGAAATCCAAAACAAGTTCATAAATTAATAAAATACGTTACTGATTTTTTTTATGATCAAATACCACTTATTAAAGAGGTTTGTCCAGAGCTCGATGCTATTTTTGTTCTTGATGATCTCGGGTCTCAACAAAGTCCGATTATATCTCCAAGACTTTTTAAAAAATTTTATTATGAGCCTTACAAAAAAATAATTGATTTAACTCACGATCTTGGTTTGGATTTTGTTTTACATTGTTGTGGACAAGTAAAAGAATTATTTCCTATTTTTCTAGATCTTGGAATAGATGTAATGGAATTTGATCAGCCCAATGTTACAGGTGTTGAAAATTATAAAATATACGCTGAACAGCATAAAATGGCTTTTTGGTTAAGTTCTGATCTGCAAACAACTTTTACCCAAGGTACACCTGAAGATGTGGAAAAAGAAGTAAAATATTTTGTAAAAGAAATTGGAAATAACTATGGGGGTTTGGCGTTTTCTATGTATAATGATAATAGAGCAATGCAAACTCCAAAAGAAAATATAAAAGCTTTTAGGAAAGCTATGGACAAATGGGGAAAATATAACGAACAAGGAATTATTGATTGGTTAGCTTAATTAATAATTAAATAATATTATTAAAAATATCATAAAAAATGAGATAATAAATATGAATGCTCAAGAACGGATATTAAAAGCAATTAATCACGAAGAACCTGATCGTGTCCCTTGGTTTGAATTAGGAATTGATAATTTAAAAATTGTGGAGCATTATGGCTCCAGATATGAACTACAAGGTTTTGGAAAAGTACTTAAAGATCTTTTTAGCTCATTTAAAGGCGATAAAAAAGTATTAAATGAAAATATAAAGAAATTAGTTTATAGTAAAGCAACTCAAAAAATGGCAATGAAACCAGTTGTTAAATTATATAAAGATATCGGCATAGACGCTGCTATTGTGCCTATAGCCTTATACCATCTTGAATACGAAGAAAGTGGTTTCGTAGATGAATATGCTAGAAAATTTGATGTTATAAAAACTAGTGATGGTATGGATTTTTTTTATTATAGAGGTGGTGTACTTAAAGATTTTGATGATTATGAAGCATTTCCTCCCTTAGATCCTGATCTCCCTCTTAGGAAATACTCTTTTGAAGTTGCAAAAGAATTAGAAAAAAAAGCAAATGGTGATATATACATAATTCCCGCTTATGCTGGAATGATGGAAGCAACATGGGAAGCATTTGGGATAGAAAATTTTAGTAGATTATTAGCTAAACCTAAGATTGTTAAAAAAATTTTTGATGATATGGGCAAATTTGCGGTTGAATTAACAAAAAGAATTATTGAATGGGGGGAAACTGGAGCATGTTTAATCTTTGACGATTATGGCTATAAAAAAGGATTATTTATGAGTCCTAGAAATTATAGAAAATATGTTTTCCCTTGGTTAGAACAAATTTGTAAAACAGCTCATAAAGGTGGAATAAAAGTAATTTTACATAGCTGTGGGGATATTTATACTATTTTAGACGATATTATTAAAGCAGGGGTTGATGCCCTCCATCCTATTGAACCAACAACAGCAAATTCTGAATATAGTATTTTTAAATTGAAAGAAAAAATTGGAAAAGAAATGACTTTTGTTGGTAACGTATCTCCCCAAGATCTTTCAGATAAAGATCCTAAATTTATAAAAAATTATACAGAAGAATTAATTAGAGAAGTCGCTCCTGGAGGAGGATTTATTTTAAGTTCGGGTCATTCTATTAATCCTGCGGTTAAACTAGAAAATTTTCTAGCGATGAAAGAAACATTAGAAAAATATGGAAAATATCCAATAGGACACAGTTCTAGTTAAAAATCAGTATTTTTAATTATTATCTTATTTAAATCTTTTTAGGTTTAATTTCTTTGAGTGATTAATATGTATTTAAATTCTTTTTCGAATCTTTTTAAGTTAACAAATAGATCTAACCATCGTATTTCCAGTTGGGATAAAAAAGGAAGGAATAATGATTTTATTCATGTTGAGAGCAAAAAGACTGCGACTTTAGCCGAAATACAAGGTCCTGGAATTATTAAACACATTTATTTTACTACAATTCTTCAAAATCCTCTTGATTTTAGGTACGGAATAATAAGAATGTATTGGGATCACGAAGAAAATCCTAGTGTTGAAGTACCTTTAGGGGATTTCTTTGGAGTAAGTAATTGTAAGGTACGTCTGATTAATTCATTAATCATTACTATTAATAGAGGAGCCTTAGGGAGTTATGGTTTTAATATGTATTTTCCAATGCCATTTTCTAAACATGCTAAAATTGAATTAGAAAATCAAGGACCATCAACATTAGGTGGTATTATCTCCGCTTTTTGGTATCATATAGATTATGATAAATTAAATGAACCGTTACCTAAGGATACAGGTTATTTTCACGCCTTTTGGAATAAAGAAAAACTTACAAAAATTTCAGAAAGAATTCCAGTAAAAAAGAAAAATGTTCAACTATGGAGCGGAAAAAATTTAACAGGTGAAGATAATTACGTAATTTTAGATACTGAGGGAAACGGACAGCTAGCAGGATTACTGCTGAATATAGATAATATAGCTGGAAGTTGGTATGGAGAAGGTGATGATATGATTTTTATTGATAATGATACATGGCCTCCTTCTATTCACGGAACAGGTACCGAAGAGATTTTTGGAGGCGGTGCAAGCCCAAAACATGAATATTCGGGTCCATATACAGGATTCCATCTCATTGAAAACTTTGATTATTCAGGAAATAATGGCATGTATCGATGGTATATTCATGATCCTATAAGGTTTAAAAAAAGAATTAGATGGACAATTGAACATGGTCATGCTAATAATTTTGAAAATGATTATTCCAGTGTGGCTTATTGGTATCAAAATGAGCCACATAAAAAATTCCCACCATTACTTCCAATAGACGAAAGAATACCAAGATTACCAGATAATTTTGAACAGATTTGGTCAGAATGTAAATTAACCACAACTGAAGTATTTCTAAGGTTAAGTAGTTCAAAATCTAAATATTCAACAGTTATTGATAGATCATATCAAGACACTTTACACGATTTTATGCAAGGAAAATATCAAATAGCTTATGAAAATTTGAAAAAAATAAGAAAAAAGCTAAAAGAAAAATCTGAAGCATAAAATAGGTCTTTTAAAGAATAAAAAAGATAAACAAAATCCAACTAATTGAAATAACTACTAAAATCAAAAAAATATTTAATGTAAATTTCCCTAAACCAGATTTTTTTTCCAAGAACTAATCCATCCTACTCATAATAATTAATTTTAATTTAAGATTCAGAAGTGAGATTTTTTGAAAGATACTAATTAAAATTATTAAAATAATTCTTATTATGAGTTATTGGACATTTTTTTAACATTTGAAAACTAGAATAAACTATTCCAAGGTCTTATTATAAAATAATGTTAAATCAAAGGTACTGAAAGAAAAAGAATAAATTCATAATTTATTAGGATTTAAAAAAAGAGTTTTTAGTGTCTTCTCCATCTAAAATCCAAAGTAATATAATTCCAATAATGAAAATCATCAAAATAAGAGATATTATTGCTGATATAACCCAACCCCATTCCTTAAATGTAATAAGACCAAAAACAGTCACTACTAATAAGATTCCTAAAAATAAAGATATTAATCCGATAATCGGTAACATTTCCAACAAAGGTTGACCAGTTATTACATTAGTATCAAAAAATCCCGCCCAACCCAATTGTATACCAAGATTTATTACTCTAAATGGTTCGATAAAAGAAAATATTCCAACATATAAGGAATATAATCCCCAGATTAAGAATAGGATAATAATTACCCAATATCCGAATGTTCTTTTATTACTCAATTTTTTTCAATCCTTGAAGTATTAAATTAATAAACATAAAAAAAATTTATCCAGCCATTTGATTATAGTTTTCCTAAATTCATTCAAGTCAAATTGTTAAGTGAAATAAACGATGAATAAAAAAATTGAAGATTATTCAAGCAAAAAGAAGTCAATTAAACCAATTCGACTTTCCAAACCGCGGATCCATCCATTAGACAAATCAAAATGGAACGAGGATGTGATATCACAATTAAAGAATTTGCAACAAGGTCCTAGAGGGCAGGTTCCTAATATTTTCACAACTCTGGCAAATCACCCAAAATTACTTAAACGATTTTTAGTGTTTGGACGTCACATCACCCTTAAATCGTCTCTTCCTCGACGAGACCGAGAAATGCTAATGCTTCGAATTGGATGGCTTTGCTACAGCGAATATGAATTTGGACAGCATGCTAAAATCGGAAAAAGTTGTGGTCTCAGCGATGAAGAAATCAAAATGATAATGGAAGGTCCTGATGCTAAGGGATGGGAGCCATTTGAAGCTGCTTTGCTTCGTGCGGTGGATGAACTCCATGCGGATGCATTCATAACTGACTCTACTTGGAATGAAATTGCAGAACGTTACAATACCCACCAAATAATGGATCTTATTTTCACAGTTGGTCAATATAATCTGATAAGTATGGCTCTAAATTCTTTAGGAGTCCAACTGGATTCTTGGATTGATGGTTTTCCGAAATGATATTTAGAGGCACGCTTTATGAATTTATTACAAACCTATACTGATTGCTTAAAAAATGGAGATGCTGAAAAGCTTGCTTCGATTTTCACAGAAGATGCAATTTTTAATGATAATGGACCTAGTAAATTTGGACAAAGACCCATTAATTTAAAAGGTAGAAATAAAATTGAAGCATTTTTTAAGAGAGCTCTAGCCAGAGGCGGATTTAAAATTTCAAATATAAATATAAATAAAAATGCTATGAGATATGATATCCAAATTGGGGAAACTTTATTTCTCGCTCTTGGTGTAATGAAAGAAGAAAAAAATCTGATTAAGGAATATAATGTTACTGTTGTATAAAATCATGAGGGAATATTAAATGTCGGACAAATTTAAAGAACATTTCGATTCGATAGCTGAAGAATATGATGATGAAAGGGAAGATTTTTCTAAAATGGAAGCTATGGTCCTCATATACTCTTGTGGAAAAATTAAAGGTTGTAAGATTCTTGATATAGGCACTGGTACTGGTATAATAGCTCTTGAATTTGCAAAACGAGTGGGAAATGAAGATGAGGTAATTGGTATTGACATATCCGAATCTATGCTTAAGATAGCAAAGAAAAAAGCAAAAGAAATAGGTGTAAATAATATCAAATTTAAGGTTGGCAGTTTTACCAATATACCACTTACAAACGAGAGTGTAGATATTATTGTATCAAGTGCAGCTCTCCACCATGTAAAACCACAAGAAAAGCTAAACGCTTTCAAAGAGATGTGGAGAGTATTGAAAATTGGTGGTAGAATTGTAATTAATGATGCAATGTACGAAAATGAAGAATGGAGAAGTATTTTTATAGATATGGATTTATTAAAAAGACACCTTGAAAAAATCGGTTTTCCAAAAGAAAGAATGGATATGACTTTGGGATTGACAAAAACTAGCGTTGGACTCATCGGTACATTCAGAGATGAATATGTTGAAAGTGTAGGTGCTATAAAAAAATATGCGGAAGAAGCTGGGTTTAAAGGAATAAAAATAAAGGTAACATTTAAGCCATTACCCGCCCATTGGGTTCTAAAAGCAAAAAAATTATGATTTTCGAATTAAAGAAACAAATTAAATTTATAAATTATGCTTAATTATACTCCTCTGAATTCAAATGGATTCCACTGAAACATCAAATAACACTGAGGAGCAATATTTACTCTCAGGAATGAATTTTTTAAAGGATGGAAAATTTGATGATGCTATAAAAGCATTTGATGATGCCCTAAAGATAAATCCAAATTCTTCATCAATTCACGCATATTTAGGTGATGCTTTAAGGAAAAAAGGATTATTTAATGAAGCGATTAAAGAGAATAACGAGGCTATAAGACTCGAGCCTGATAATTTTGAGGCATATAATAATCTTGGACTAACTTTTTCGGATATGGGACAATATAATAGAGCTATCATGGAGTTTAGACAGGCTATACAACTAAATCCAATTTTTATAAATGCTTTTTTAAACCTCGGAGTTGCTCTTCTAGAAGTAGAGCTTTATGAAGAGGGGTTTCAAGCATTTAAAGAAGCTGTGCGAATAGCACCTAATGAATATTTGACTCATTATCAATTAGCAATAGCATTTTATAAAACTGGTATGATTAAAGATGCAATTAATGAGTGTAAAGAAGCTTTAAAAATAGCTCCCGAATATTTAGATGCCCATGATCTTCTTGGTTTTCTTTTTTACATTAATGGAGAGCTTGAAGATGCAATAGAAGAATATAAAAAAGTACTAAGATCAAAACCAGAATATGCAGAAGCGCATTTTAATTTAGGAAATGTGCTTATAAGTAAAGAAAGTATCGATGAGGGAATTAGGGAATATAAAAAAGCATTAATATTAAAGCCTTCATTATATCAAGATTTCAAAAATCAAGCTTCAATGCAACATAAGACTTACATAATAAAAGCATATGAAGAAATCAGAGATACTGAAAGTAAGGTTAAACCAACAGAAGATGAGCTAAATAAAGTAATTCAAAAATATGAAAAAAAATTGAAAAAAATAAATAGTAAAAAAAATCCTGTAGAATTTGCTGAGGTTTTAAAGGATTTAGGAGATTCCTACTTTACACTTGCAAATTCAAGTTCTGATGAAAAATATCTAGAAGAGGGATTGTCTGGGTTTTTCCGAGTTGGAGATAAAGCAAAAAACTTAAAAAATGCTATAAACGCCTATAAGCAAGCCCTAGAAATATTTAATGTTCGAAATTTTCCAATTGAATTTGCAATGACTCAAATGAACCTTGGAAACGCATACTATTCTCTTTGTGAATTAGAAGAAACAAGAAAAAATCTTTCTAATGCACTCCGAGTATATACCATAGCCTTTCCTACTCTAAAAGCTGATAAATATCCTCAATATCATCAAAAGATAAAAAATAATATAAAAGAAATACAACAAAGGTTGAGTTCTAATTCTATTTAAACTAATTCTCCGATTTTTAGATTAAGAAAAAATACGTTTCAGTCAATAAATTGAAGACAAAATCTTATAGCAGGAATGATTTTGTATCCAATTCCAAACATATGTGGGCTTAAAGCTGCTTTTGGGTCAGAGAAAAAATCAAATGTATGATCAATTCCTAGACTTTTTAAGGTCTTATGTATAGTTTCTGATCCAGCGCTCAATCCAAATTCATCTGTTTTTTCACAAGAAAGGAATAGGTGTAGTTGTTTCAAAGCTTCTGGATTATTTTTAATCACATAATTGAGATCATATTTCTGCCAATTATTTAGTGCCTCTTGATTCATATCCACTATTTTTCCGTTTTCATCTCTCTTAATCGTTGGAAGTAGAGGTTTATCCTTAGAAAATATTAAGTCAACAGTATCTAGAATATCTGCCCAAGTCCTATCTCCGAACATTTCTGCTACCTTTTTGTTAAATATTCTTTCAACAATTGGGACTCTAAGTTTCCAACTTAATAAATCAAAATTCCCCAAATTACCTGGACTTAAAGAAGCTACCGAGATGAATTTTTCGGGATTATAAACGGCTACATATAGTGCTCCAAAGCCTCCCATAGATCCACCCATTAAAACCCTATGTTGCTTGTCAGGAATAGTACGGTAATTATTATCTATGTAATTTATAACGTCTTGGATAATATAATCCATATAATTCCCGCTGTGGGGGGAATTAACATAAAAACTTCCTTTCATAACAAAATCTCCTTTGAGATCCCTAAGTCCATCTTTATGTGGCGTGTGAAGACTCCCATCTGGTTGAACAAATATAAAAGGTGCTAATTCTCCATTTTCAATCAGATTATCAATGTTCTCATAGGTTGGCATTCGATCCAAATCAAGTTCTTTCCGAAGCCGTTTAGGAATTAAATCTAAAGGGATGGCCCGTGATTTGTCCTCAAGTGAGGTTACAGTCCAACTAGTGTTATTTCCAGCATAACCATGTAAATAATAAATTACGGGATATCTTTTTTCTTCATTTTCATAATATCCGGGAGGGAAATAAATACGAATATCACGTTCTACCGGGCTATTAAGGGGATTTCCCTCTAAACATTTCGAATGAAAAGTATCAGTCCTATATCTCTTTTCTAAAGCGGTTTTCGACAATTTTATCACTTTTTTAAATTAATTAGGTTATTTTTGTAGATTTTTTTTATTAAACTAATTAAATATTACCAAAAATCTTTAGATAATTCTAGTAGTTTGTTAAATGTATCCTCAATGACTTTTCGTCTGCCAATTTTAAATTTTTTGTCTGGACCAAGACTATCAATTTGAGAATCATAAATTTTAAGATAATCTCTCTTCCATCGATTCACAGTGTCTTCCTTGGGTGGAACAGCATTACATTTCTCAGACAATATTGAAATTATTTCAACACCTGGCATTAATTCTGATTCTCCGCATTGTTCAAGATCTGCAGCATCTCCAGATTTAAATATATCTTCAATATTTTTTGTTATTTGGTTAATAATATCTCCTAAATAATCAAGAGCACCATCATTATCAAAATTGCCTACAGACCATGTTCCCATAATATCTACTCTTTATAATTAATAATATTAAATATAATTAGTTTTATTAAATGGTAAATTTAAAACGAATAATATTATTTATATAATTTATTAAAAATTTTGATATTTTCAATTCTATTGAAAAGGTCAAGTTTCAATATATGTTGGTTTGAATTCTAATTTATTTTGATAACTTCTGCTAATCTCTTCATATTTTTTTAATTTTTGTTCAGAAACTTTTAAAGTCCTTAATATTGGCAATAAATCATTTAAATTAGTGAAATACTTGATTTGTCCAGTGTTTGTATCTTTATTTATTAGATTTAATTCATGAAATCTCTGAATATAATACTTTAATTTCTTTGAACTTAACCCCGTCTTTTTTATTAATTCTATGAAAATGATACCAGGATTTAGTAATATGTATTCCAAAATTTTAAAGATTTCAGGAGTTTTAAGGGTAATAATCCTATTAAAATCGTTTAAATTTATATTGGAACTAAAATAGACAACTTTATTCATAAATCTACTTTTTTTAATGAAATTAAAATCTTCTAACATTTTTAAATGCCAAGCAGCTAAACGAGGTGAAACATTTAAGTTTCTACGAATTGCTCTTAAATGAGAACCAGGGTTTTGACAAATATGTTGAAATATTCGATATCGTCTATCATTTTCAAAAATTGTTTCTTTTGTAATCTTAGTTCCTTCAATAATATAATTTTTTAAGATAAGATTATAAATTGCTTGGCTAATTTCATTCTTAGGATATATTAATTCGCTAATTGAGGTTGAAAATAAATCTTCTATGTTTAATGGCTTTTCTTTAATTAAATTTTTTGCAATTTCTAAGATTAATTTCTCAATTCGTGTAAGTTTTAATGTCATTGTCAACCCTCTTTTTTGGAAATGTCGAATTTATTAAATATTTTAAAATTTTTCACTGATTGACTATTTTTATTATTATGTAGTAGGAACATCATAATTCAAATCTCTATATTTAGTGGAAATTGGAGCAGATAGAGTAAATTGAGGATTTATTTATTCACTCATTATCTTTTATCCTTTTGAGCATTTCTATAAATTCGTTTCTTTTATTCGTTGATAAGCTGGCTAATTCCTTTAATAACTCTATTTTTTCAGATTTTGGAATATCAATTTTTATAATTGTATTTATCTCATCAATTGACAAGATATTAAACTCTCGTTTGAAATAATTTTTAATTCTTTCATCTTTTATAGTATCTAAAGGATTTTTTATTTTAGCGAGCTTCTTAAGCTTAGTATTTAAATTTTTATCGGTTAAACCTAATTCTTCAGGTTCTTTTCTAAATTTTACAACAATTGAAATGGTAGATACCGCTGCTATTGCACCTATAATTATTATAATACTCATAGGTGAAGATAGAAAAATAATAATATTGTCTTCTGAAGAAAATGCTAATACTATAATTATTGAAGGTTCGATAGGCTCCTCTGTTTCTATAATTACATAACCATAAATTGTTGAGCTGACATTATTATTGTTAGAATCATTCGTCCAAATGGAGTAATTAATTGTTATTCCCTTACCATATCTAGGTACAGTATAACTCCAATATCCATTTTGAAGTGTGCCATTAAAAAAGGTCATTTCAATGTATTGATATGTTCCAGTGTGGTTAATATTGATTAAAACCGTTTCTACTCCCACATTATCTTGAATATGAACATAAATAGTTACATTATCCTGATTTGTTGGTTGCATAGGAACTCTAGAAACCGAGATGATATTAGGATTCTCGCCGTCCCTCACGTTATATTGATATGGTCCATCAATATTCGGAATATTTGAGGTGTCGTTTACCCAGACTGAATAAGATATCGTAGTTCCCACAGATAACGCTGGAATTGTATAGTTCCAATACCCATTTTGTAGAGTCCCGGATAAGTGATTCATAGAATAATTATAAGGAGTGCCAGAGTGGTTTGAAGTAAGAAATACTACATGGATACCGATATTATCAGTTATATGGGCTGTTATATTTACTAAGTTTAAATTGTTAGGGTTAGTTGGGTCTCTTGAGACAGAAATTATATCTGGACTTTCACCATCAACTATGATATATTGATATGATCCATTGGTATCATAGTTACCATATGTATCATTTCCCCAGATCGAATAAGAGACCGAAGTTCCCACAGCAACTGGTGGAATTGTGTAGTTCCAATATCCATCTTGAAGAGTCCCTGATAGGTGATTCATAGAATAATTATAAGGGGTACCAGAGTGGTTTGAGGTTAGAAATACTACATGAACACCAATATTATCGGTTATATGAGCAGTAATATTTACTGAATCTAAATTATTAGGGTTAGTTGGCTCTCTTAAGACAGAGACTATATTAGGACCTTCACTGTCTCCCACAGTATATTGATATGGACCTTCGGTATTAGGAATATTGGATGTATCATTTGCCCAAATCGAATAAGAAATTATAGTTCCCGTAGGAACTGCTGGTATTGTGTAATTCCAATACCCATCCTGAAGAGTCCCCGATAGGTGATTCATAGAATAATTATAAGGGATGCCAGAGTGGTTTGAAGTTAATAATACTACACCAATACCAACATTTTCTGTAATATGAACAGTAATATTTACTGAGTCTAGATTGTTGGGATTAATCGGTTCTCTGGAAACAGAAACTATATCGGGACTCTCACCATCTATCACTGTATATTGATATGGTCCATTTATATCAGAGTTATTAGATGAATCATTAACCCATATAGTATATGTAATAGTAGCTCCTGCTGGAAGAGTAGGAATTATGTAATCCCAATATCCATCATTTTTATATCCTGAAACAAAATCCATCACATAATCTGCTGAAGTTCCTGTGTGATTTGAATTGATTATTACAGTATCTATTTTTAAGTTGTCAGCACTATGTACAGTAATATTAACGGTATTCAAATTATTGGGGACCATCGGATATCTTGAAACAGACAATAAATTTGGATTATAAATATCATTGTTAACTGAATACATTGATACTTCAGATGTTCCCCATTCTCCATCTGTTTCATCTTGCCAGATCACATGTAATACTGAATTATTATCCATGGCGATGCTAGGATTCCAACTAGCACCATCATTCCATCCAGTATAATCATCCGAAATTATGGTTGCATTGGACCAGCCCGCTGCGGTATAATTTGTATACATTATTTCTGAATCTGGAAATTCAGGGCTTCCAATACCATACTGCCAATCTTCCCAAATTACATGCACTATTCCATTATTATCCACGGCAATACTGGGTCGCCAACTGTAATTTTTATTCCAACCTGTATAATCATCTGAAATGACAGTTGCATTAGACCAACCTGTCGCAGTGTAATTTGCATACATTATCTCTGTATCATATATACTATTGGTCCACTCACCGACTGTGTAATCTTGCCAAGCAACATGTACATAACCATTAAGATCTGTGGCGATGCAAGGATTCAAACTGTCACCATCGTTCCATCCAAAAACGTCTGAAATAACTGTAGCATTAGACCAACCCGCGGTGGTACAATTAGTATACATTATTTCTTCATCTGTTCCCCATTCTCCATTTGTATCATCCCGCCAAACCACATGTATATTTCCATTCTCGTCCGTGGTGATGCTAGGACTAAAACTATTACCATCATTCCAGCCAGTACTATCATCAGAAATCACAGTTGCATTGGACCAAACTCCAGCACTATAATTTGCATACATTATTTCATTATCTGTTCCCCACTCACCAAACGTACAATCCCGCCAGACTACGTGTATATCTCCATTCTTGTCCGTGGCGATGCTAGGACCAAAACTATTACCATCATTCCAACCAGTACTATCATCAGAAATCACAGTTGCATTTGACCAGCCCGAACCGGAATAGTTAGCGTACATTATTTCTCTATCGGAAATACCACCACCCCATTCACCAACAGTTTCATCAGACCAGACCACATGTATATTTCCATTATTATCTGTGGTGATGCTAGGATTCCAGCTATCGCCATCGTTCCATCCATAATTATCTGATACCATGATTGGATCAGACCAACCTGAATCATTATAACAAAGATAAAAAATGTCAAAATCATAGTCAGGATAACCAGTATCCTTCCGCCAAACTATATGAATATTTTCATCATTATCTGTTGCGATACTAAAACTTTCACCTATATATTCTGGAATTATTGTTACATTAGGCCAACCAGACCAATTAGAAATACCGACATTAAAATTTTCATGCCTTTTATTCAATGGAAGGTTTACATTAATAGGGTTATTTGGCACATATAAAAGTATAAAAATAACTGGAATCAATAGAATTAGAATAAGGATGTAAAAATTTATACGATTATTTTTATTTTTCATATTTTTCCCTTGTTATTATTTTTCTAAACTACATGCATATCAAGATATTAGTTCAACAGTTGTTGGAATATTTAAATGAAATACGTCCAATCTTTTTCGCTCTACGTCCATTTTTCTTTGCATTACGTCCATTTTTTTTTGCATTACGTCCATTTTGTATATACAAGAAAAATTTAAACAGATTATCTAATCATTTTAATTTAATTAACAAATTGAAATTACTATTAAAGAATAAAATTAATTGTAAATAGGATATAAAGGTTGATTAAAATTAGCGAAAAGTTAAACGTTCTATTTTTTATAACTGACCAGATGCGAGCTGATCATTTAGGATGTGCTGGAAATCCTATGATTAAGACACCCAATCTTGATGCACTTGCAAAAGATGGGGTGAGATTTTCACGCTTTTATTGTTCAAACCCCGTGTGTATGCCTAATAGAGCAACGTTTTTTACGGGACTTTACCCAAGTCTCCATGGTGTTAGGTGCAATGGAATCAACTTAGATCCTGAAATACCTACAATTACTCAAACTTTACATAATGCGGGATACCATACGGCATCAATGGGTAAGATTCACTTAAATTGGCTAGCCCAAGGATACTCCCGAAAATTTAAATCGTATGAAGCTTGGTTTGATTGGCTTTATAAACCGAGGGAAAAGGTTCTACAAATTCCGATACCATATTATGGATTGGATGAAGTGGAAATCACAATTGGACATGGTGATACTATGGGTGGACATTATATAGACTGGCTTGAAAAAAAAGCTCCAGGTATGTTTGATTCATTAAAACAAAGAAATATCAGATTTTTGGAGGAATTATATTATGATACTCCTCTTCCAGCAGATTTATATCAAACAAATTATGTAACAGAAAGAACTATCGCATTTCTTGAACGGTTCTCACAAGGAGATTATAAAGAAAAGCCATTTTTTTTACATTGCTCTTATCCAGATCCCCACCATCCTGTCTGTCCTCCTCTACCATACAGAGACATGTATAAACCAGAAGAAATAAACCTATCTCCTGCATTTGTTGAATCATTAGAGGATCATGAAATGCTTGGGGCAGCACTTCAGAATCCTGTCATAGCAAGAATGGTTTTACGAGTAAGCACCGAAGAAGAAATACGCAAATTTTTAGCGTATACCTATGGTTCGATTAGTTGTATTGACCATGGCATAGGTCAGATCTTGGCATCTTTGAAATCACTAGGACTCGAAAAAAATACTTTAATAATTTTTACAAGCGATCATGGAGATTTAGGTGGCGATTACAAGCTTCTACTGAAAGGACCCGCTCATTACAGAGGACTTTTAACTGTTCCTTCACTATGGAAAGTACCAGGAATTACAAAAAAAGGGACAGTTACAGACTCGCTTGCTAGTACGATCGATATACCAACCACAATATTGTCCTTATTAAATATCGATAAGGAACTTTATCCACCCGAAATGCAAGGAGTTGATTTAACACCAATTTTAAAAGATCCTAAAACAAAAGTACAAGACCATGTTATAATAGAAGAGGATGAAGAGCTTCCTAAGATGAAAAAAGCTATCGATACTAATGTTAGATTGCGAACAATGATTACAGAAACCCACAGGATTACAATCCGACAAGGATACGAACAATGGGGCGAGATTATCAACCTCAAAAATGATCTGGTTGAAATGAATAATCTATGGTTTGATGATAATTCTAAAGAGCTTAGATTTAAATTGCTCAATAAATTCACCCATGAATTATTGAATATACAAAGTAGATTACCAAAAAAACAAGCTCTTACATAATTTTTATAGCTGATCATTTAGGTTACGCAAGAATTTTTTTGTTAAAGACTCCAAATAGCCATTTTATAAGCCCTAATTTTTATTATGTTGTACGACTAACATAAATAAATATTAAAAAAAAATAATTAGATACCCTAAAAAAGCAGTTGATTAAAATTAGTGAAAAAAAAAACGTTCTTTTTATAATAACCGACCAATTACGTGCCGATCATTTAGAATGTGCTGGAAATCCTGTTATTAAGACGCCTAATCTTGATAAACTTGCAAAAGATGGGCTAAGATTCACACGTTTTTATTGTTCAAACCCGATGTGCATGCCTAATAGGGCAACATTCTTTACAGGACTGTACCCTAGTCTCCATGGAGTTAGATGTAATGGTATTAATCTAAATACTAAAATTCCTACAATTACCCAGACTTTGCATGATGCAGGATATCACACGGCATCAATGGGTAAGATTCACTTGAATTGGTCTGCTCCCGGATACTCTAGAAAATATAAATCAGTTGAATGTTCAACTGATTGGCTTTTTAAGCCTAAAAATAAGCGTCCAAAGATTCCAATACCATATTATGGATTGGATGAAGTAGAAATTGTAATCGGTCATGGAGATGCTGTTAGTGGACATTATTTGGATTGGCTTGAAGAAAAAACTAAAGGCACGGGCATTCTTGAGGATTTAAAAGCAAGATCTGCTAGAGCTTTTGAGAAGATTTATTATGACACTCCCCTCACAAAGGATCTTTATCAAACCACTTATGTAACGGAAAGAACAATTGCATTTCTTAAAAGATTTTCTGAAGGAAAATATGAAGGTAAACCATTCTTCATGCATTGTTCTTATCCAGATCCTCATCATCCTGTTTGTCCTCCTGCACCATATAGAGACATGTATAAGCCGGAAGAGATAAACCTACCTCCTGCTTACATTGAATCACTAGAGGATCATGAATTAATAGGACCCGCTTTAAGAAATCCAATCATCGCAGCCATGGTTTTACGAAAAAGTACTGAAGAAGAAATACGCAAATTCTTGGCGTATACTTATAGTGCCATTACAATGATTGACCACGGAGTTGGTCAAATCTTAGAAGCATTAAAAACACTAGGACTCGAAAATAATACTATGGTAATATTTACGAGCGACCATGGAGATTTAGGCGGAGATTACAAACTCTTATTAAAAGGTCCAGCTCCTTATAAAGGAGTTCTAAATATTCCATTAATTTGGAAAATACCCGGATTTACTAAAGAAGGGACGATCACGGATTCGCTTGCCTCTACTATTGATTTACCAACTACAATATTATCTTTATTAAATATCGATAAAAAATTATATCCACCTGAGATGCTAGGATATGATTTAACACCAGTTTTAAAGGATCCGAAAGTTAAGGTACGAGATCATGTTATTATTGAAGAGGATGAAGAATTGCCAATGATGAAAAAAGAAAGACAAGCCAATGTAAGACTACGAACAATGATTACAGAAACACATAGAATTAGTATCAGTTATGGCTATGAACATTTTGGTGAAATTATAGATCTTAAGAATGATCCTCTCGAAATTAATAATTTATGGTTTTATGAAAACTCTAAAGAGCTAAGATTTAAATTACTCAATAAGTTAACTCATGAATTATTAAATCTTCAAAGTAGACTGCCTCGCAAACAAGCCTTGACATGATTTTTTTATTAAAAATTCCTTTAATTTCATCTTTTAGCACGTTTACGCCAAAAAGGAAGCGATTTAACTAAATCTCCACGCCAGGATTCACCAATATCTTCATTTTTTATCCACCAATTTATAATGTCTAATATGACATCTGCTTGTGCTGTGGATAATATCTTTAACCTTTTATCTCGATATTTTTTGAAATCACGTTCGCCTGGATAATGGAATAAATTCTGAACTAAAAGATCAAAACTGACAGAATCTATATCTTCGAGGGCAGCTTCTAAAATTACTGGTAAAAAGTAGTGAAATGCATTTTCATTTAATAACGTAAATTCTGCGGACATAAATAAAATATCATCTTTATTTAGTTTTTCTCGAGTCTTATTTCCAAATCTCCTCTCAATCTCTCTACATATCTTTCGGGGACATCCATCAGAAGCTGTTTTTGGCTGTTTTACGGATGAAAAAACTGCTCTTAATCGATTAATTAGACTCTGTTTATTAATTTCCATAATTATCCAAGATTTTATTTAATAATACTAAATCAAAAAGAAATATTATATTATTAATGTTTATGTGTAATGCCTTTGATTTAGAATTTATAGGAAAAGCTCAATATGTAAATGATAATTTTTATTCTTTATCTTAAACTTGAAACGACTTTTTTCAAAAGACGTTTCCAATTCCTTTCCCTTTCTTCTTTCCAATCTCCGAAATTATTAATTTCTATTTTTGGGGAACTATGATAATTCCAAACAAGATCAAAAATTCTCATAAATAAATGAATAAATTTTCTATTTTAAAAAGAGTTAGGTAAAATGAATTTGAGATGATTTCATTTATAAAAACTCGAATTGAGTTAGAAGAAGAAAATTAAGTTTCTTTTATTGGTTTATAATCTTCTTTTGTCAAACCAAATGTCCAAGCTATTGCTTCTTTACAAGTATGGACTGTATGAGGCACTGCTAAAACATAAATTTCCTTTGTTGTTGCATCTTCGACCTTTACTAATTTCATAGGTGTCATACTTTTACCTAAATCAACTACAATTAATTGGGAGCTTCCATCTTGATGTTCAACAAAACCTCCTAATTCACGAAACAATCTATCAATACCAAAACGTCTCATTAAAAGGCTTCTAATTTCAATATTTTTACAATTTAATATTTCACGTGCGGTTATTGTGTCGAGCTTAAAAAATAACTGATAATCTTTAAGTCTCTCTAAGATTTGATATTCTTTCCAACGTCCCTTGTTTTTTCGGAAAAAATTTTGTAAATTACCTTCATGTTTCCCGTTTTTATCAATCCAAAAGAAACGACTGTCCCTTGTTATGCCTAATTTCCTATCATCTTGAAGCCAAAGTATTCCACGCCACAATCTTGAAGGTATTAAATGTTCTTTATTCAAAAAATCCTTTAAGATTTCTTTAGTCTTTTGATGCATTAATCAGTTACCCAAGGATCTCTCTTTGTTATTGGATCAAACTCTCTCTGTCTTGTAACTTCATAAATTCCAGGTTCTAATTCAATAGGTGCGTGTTCTTCGTGAACTAATGCTCCACCACTATATACTTCTAAATACATTTGACTACCCCAACTGTAAATTGAACCATTTTGTATTCGATGTGCATGTCCTGTTGCTTCACCCATAACAATAATATCTGTTTCTAATTTTTTTACTTTTTTTGGAAGTTTTTCAATCTTTTTAACTAAAACATCACCTTGTCTATATATTTTACTCAAAAAAACACCTCTAATTTTTCTTAATGTTCCTAATATCGAAAATTTCGATCCTTATTTTTTAGTTTTTCTAGCTACTGATTGTTTTCTCGAAAAACTTAAAGGAAAACTTTTCTTATTTTTGTTGTTTAATACAGATTTATAAATTTATGTAATTTGAATAGAATGATTTGGGCCTAAAATTTGAAGGATTTTAAATCTGAACTTAGTAATATTGAGGGTGTATATCGATTCAAAATCGAAGTTCCTTATGATGTTAAATTTGTTTGTGTATATCTATTTCAACTCGATAATAAAAACATCCTATTTGATGCAGGTTTAGATTTTGGCGAATGGAGCAAATCTTTTTTTTCATTACTTCAAGAGACAGGCATTTCAATAAAGGAAATTGATTATTGCATTGTTTCACATCATCATGTAGATCACATTGGACTTCTTAAAAAATTTAAACGCAAAAATCCCAATATGCAAATATTAATGAATGAAATTACTAATAACATATTAAAATGGGAAAATGATGTTAGAAAGACCAAAGATATTGAATCCGAGACGAATGAACTCATTAAAAAAATGAAAAGTTTTGGTCTTAGTGAAATAAATGGAAGAAAGATGGTTCGTTGGTTTAAGATGTGGCCAAATTTAAGAAAATACCATGAACCAGATAAATTATTACACGATGGAGATGAGATTTCTTTCGGAAAAAGTAAATTAAAAATAATTTGGACCCCAGGTCACTCTTTAGGGCATATATGCGTTTTTGATTATACTAATAAACATCTTTTTTCGGGGGATCATATTCTTTCTGGAATTACACCACACATTGGGTTATTTGTTGTTAATCCATTACTTGATGAAAATTATAATTTTGAAAATATATTAGAGCATTACTTAAAATCTCTAGATAGAATTGATAAATTGAATCCAAAAATAATTTTCCCTGCGCACCAAGAAATCATTTATCATCCCCATGAACGTATCTTAGCAATTAAAGAACATCATAATAATAGACTAAAGGAAATTTCAAGTATAATTAAAAATAATCCAATGAGTCCTGTTAAAATTTCTCGAATTCACTTTGGATCTGATTTGGATCCAATTAACTCATTCCTTGCACTGAGTGAGGTTGTAGCTCATCTAACGTTTTTAGAAAACCAAGATAAAGTGAAACGAATTGAAAAAGATGGAAAATATTTATTCAAATGCTGATATGAATGGGGAATTATGGAATCATTAAATTATGATAAAATGTCTAAATACTATGATGAAACAAGAATTTTTAATCAAAATTGTTTTAATAAAGCAATTGATTATATTGTAAAACGGTTTCCTCCAAATATTTATAAGAAATTGTTTGAACCAGGAATAGGGACTGGTAGAATTTCAATTCCATTAGCTCTAAGGGGATATAATATATATGGTATTGATATTTCAACCGAAATGTTAAAAATATTACAGAAACGACTAGATCAGATCAAAAATATAAATTTTGTTTATAAAAAGGCTGATGCAACAAAAATCCCTTATAATACAAATGAATTTAATTTGGCTATAATTGTTTATCTTTTTTATTTTATTAAAGAATGGAAAAAAGCAGTCAATGAAATTATAAGAGTAGTAGATGGGCCAATAATTTTAATGCATACTGGTTATGGGGAAGAAGTACCATTTTTAAACGAAAGATATAAGCAATTATCGGAAAAATTTGGTTTTTCTATTAAAAATATTGGAGTTAAAAGTACAAAGGAAGTAGTAACTTATTTAGAAAATTTAGGATATCAAACCGAATGGATAAAAGATAAATGGAAATGGAAATCACACATTCAACTTAATGAAGCAATTGATTATTTAGAAAAAAGAGCATATTCATTTTCTACTTTTCCTCCTGAAGATATACACGTCAAGGTAATAAGAAATTTAAGAAATGAAATTAAAGCGAAATATGGAAAAATAGAGGAGTCAATAGAGGTTACTAATCAAGTTTATTTTGGAATAGTCCAAAAAAAGCCTTCTTGAACCAAATAAGAGAATAATCCAGTTTAACTCGAATAAGGTTTTATAATTTTTCAATTGATTCTTTTTTTTCGGTTTCTGATGATTTATATAGTGCCTTAATCAATCTCAACACTTTAGAACTTTCTTCTATGGTGTTTAAATAAGGTTTATCATGTAATATCCACTCTGTAAATGCTTTAATTGAATTTACTAAATGTGGTAGTTCTTTTTTTTGTGGGTCCATCTCAAGAGAGTAATTTTCTACACCCTTCCATTTCAAGGAACTAGGCCATGGACCATTATAAAAGCAATGTCCCTTCTCACCAAATATTTTTAATTCCACTTTGTCTTGTAAAACACTTATTGGAGGAGTAATCAAGGAAGCACAATTGATTTGTGCATGAACTTTGTTTTCAAATTCTACAATTCCGAAGCCAACATCTTCAACTTCGATTAAATCCGGAAATTTTAATGTATCTATTTTTCCCATAATTGAAATTGGCTCGCCTAATGCCCATATCATTATATCAATGATGTGAGAACCATGAATTAATAGGGTTCCACCCCCAGAAGTATCCCATTTTGTTCTCCACATCCCTTGTTTAAAATAAGCCTCATCTCGACTGAAAAAAATATTACAATTTGTATAGTAAATTTTACCCAAATGCCCATTTTGAACGGCAGAAGCTAATTCATGACAAACAGGGTCATAGCGATAATTATAATTAAAACCAAGTTTTAAATTGCGATATTTTTTATCTAATTTGTTTATTATACGAGCATCCTCTACTGAACAAGCGACAGGTTTTTCGCATAAAATATGTTTTTCTGCTTTAAAAGCTTGCTTAATCTGGGGCATATGGAGATGATGGGGAGTGGCAATATAGACCGTATCAATTTCTTCTTTATTATACATCTGATCGATATCTGTATAAGCATGGCTTTTTCCCCCAATTGATTTAGCTTTTTTTAAATCGACATCTGTAGCCGCAACAATCTTTAGATTTTCAACTTTTCTTCCCATATACTTAAAAAGGTTTGAAAACATCCCGCAACCAATAACACCTACTTTTATCAATTCTTTTTCTCCCAATTACTCACCCTATCTTATTTTTGCCCCTCTAAAACCCATTCTACAGCTCTTTGTATAATTGATCTGAAAACTTCTTTTTTTAGGGATAGCACCCCATGTCCTAACGAACAAAAAAAAACTCTACCTTTTCCATAATTTTTGATCCACATTAATGGTTCAGGTTTAGGATCATCAGGATCATGATAATCTGCTTCAGCTAAGACATGAATATCATTACCCATAGAAAAATCATGTCGATAGGGTTCATCTTTAAAGGAAAAATCATCCAATCCTTTAATAATTTGATGATTTCTATCCAGAATTTTAATATCGAAAGTTTGTATTCCTTTATGGCTAATAAATCGCCCACCTAGCATTTCAAAATATTTAGGATGCTCTTTAAATGAAGCAGATGCACCATGTAATCCAATAAACCCTTTCCCAATTCTAACAAAATCTAGAATGTTTTTTTCTTGTGTTTCGGTTAATTCTCCCATTTGACTGAAAAAAATTGTTGTATCATAGGAGAAAAAATCTTTTCCGCTAAAAATATCTGTATTATCATACATACCTATTAAACAATTTGGTAAAATCTCTTTAAAACGTTTATAAATGGTTTTAAACGACGAATATCTCCCACCAAGATATAACAAGATCTTATTTTTTTTATTACTCATTTTTCAAATCCTATTTTGATTGTACAAAAATCATTGCCATATAGCAGTTTCCCACTCAGTTTGAGGAATTAAAAAACTTATCAATTCTGGATTGATTACCTTAAAAATAAATTCCGCTTGGGGGACGTTCTCCAATGCATAGTATTCATCGTAAAATTTATCCTTTTCCTCTTCTGGTAAATCTTTAGGCCATTCTCTCCAGGGAAAATTCTTTTCATTAATTATTTTCGTTGATTTTATATATTTATTGACTTCTTTTTTAAATTCTTCATCATTTTCTTCCATGATAATATGATATTTCTTGTTTTCTCCAACACCTTCAGTTCCATATCCAGCGACTTTAAGTCCTTTATATGTATAATTTTCTAAATCAATCTGTTCATATTCCTCTTTGGTTATATATTTTATATAACCCATAGATAGTTTCTCCATAAATTTAAGAGTTCCATAAGATTTAGTATTTTTAGCAAGTTCTCTAGCTTCGTTTTTTGAAATTGGTAAATTACTTTCGCGAGGAAAAAAATAATTTTCTAACATATTTCTCCAGCACTCTACGATGATACTCATAGCAAATGTTTTCGTATTCGGAATATAATCTACATCAGGATGAATAACAAAAATTGTACATTTTACCACTGTTTGATCAATCTTATCAATTCTAATCCTGTAAAGTGCAGATCCCATTTTTATTCATCGGGAATTTTTTCATATAATTTATCAAAAAATTCGTTGATAGAATTCATAACATTCATTTTATTCATTAAATTCAACATGTTTAATATTTTAAAACTATTTTAATCAATTATATACAATCATTTGATTAATAATTTAAAAATATTTAATGGATAAATTGTAAAAATGGATTCCCGTGATCGTGTATTAACTGCACTGGATGGAGATCAACCCGATCAAGTTCCTCTATTTGAGTTAGCAATAGATAATTCTCAAAATAATCTAAAAACTCTTTACAATTTCATTCCAGGTATACAAAAATTAATGCAAAATAAATTTAATAATACTCTCATTCGATTTCTAGGTAAAGCAGCTGGAAAAAGGATAACTAATACACTTATAAGAAAAATAGGGATGAAAGGAGGAAAATTTGCTACACTTACATTAGTAAAAGCTGCTCGGCATTTTGGAATTGATGCAACTACTTTAATGATTGGAATTTTATTTGCATCTAATTTTAAACTCTCAAGTAGATTTGATTATTACGTTGATGAATACGGGAGAATGGGTGCAATTAATAAGGATACCTTAACGTGGTATAAAGGCGGAATAATGACTCCAGAATTATTAGATGAATGGGGATTTCCAAAACCTCTTGAACCGAGCCGTTTAGAGCTTTATCATGAGGGTTTAGAATTAAATAAGGATAACAAAATTATGCTTATGGCTATGCCTGGGGGAATGTTCCAACCGATTGTTGAAGGAGTTGGCTATGAGAGATTTTGTTACTATATTTATGACAAGCCATCATTTTTAAGGAAATTATTTGCACTTCAAACCAAATATCTCACAGAACTCAGTAAATATTGTATAGAAAATGGAACAGAATGTATTGCCTTTGCGGATGATTCATGTTATAAGAGTGGGCCAATGATAAGTCCAAAACTTTTTGAAAAATGGATTTTTCCAGGATATAAGAAAATTTGTAACGCTATACATAAAAGGGGTGGAAAAACATTACTTCATTCTGATGGCGATACCCATATGATAATAGATGGTTGGATAAAAGCAGGAATCGATGCTATTCACCCATTTGAACCACCAATGTGGGATCTCAAGGAGGCTAAAGAAAATTGGGGGGATAAAATCTGTATATGTGGAAATGTAGACTGTGGAATAGCGTTAGTTTATGGACCAAAACAAAGAATTATTGATGAGGTAAAAAGGTGTATAAATGCCGCTGCTGAAGGTGGAGGATACATGTTAAGTAGCTCTAATACAATTCATTATGGGGTGCCGATTAAAAATTATGAAATTATGGTCGAAACTGGTAGGAAATATGGGGTTTATCGCTAATTTTTTTTAACATTAAATCTCAATAAAAAATTGCTATAAAATTGATATTTCATTTTGTATTTCAACATCAGTAAGATAATAAGCTAAATTAGATTCAAAACATATTTTCTTCATAAATTTGATTAGTTCAAAAACATCCTCAAATTCAATAATAACTTTAGGATTTTCAAAAGCAAGATCTTCTTTTTTATATAACATTAATTTATTCCTTTCTACTTTAGGAATCAAAGTTATATTATCAACTTTAAAAATTAATGGTTCTTTCTTCAATTTCATTCATTTTTTTTAACAACTCTCCACCAAGACTATTAAAAAATTGAGTAATATTAGAATAACATATAAAAGAATCATGCAATTTTGTAGTAATTAAATTACAAATTAAGAATTAATTAGTGTTTAATATGGGAAAAATTATAGAAGCTAAATGTAATTGCGGCTTCGAGCAAGAAATATTCGTGGATAGAGGCAAGGTTCCAATGGCATTATGTATATATTGCAAAAATAGTTTTAGGATAGAAGCAGAACAAGCTATTGAGAAAAAGGTAATACCTTGTCCTGATTGTGGGAAGGATGTAGCTACCTCGATATGTTTTGCACCCGCATTATGTGAAAAATGTAAAAAAATTATCATACTTAACTATGCACAAATGCCAGTAATTTGCCCTGATTGTGGAGGAAATGCAATATTCTATAATGAATCTTCTCTTCAGAAACCAAACAAGGCAGCAGGACCAGCTATTTCATGGGGAATGGATATAGAAGGTGATTTTAAACTTCCTCAAGCAGAATACAAATGTCCAAGCTGTGGACAAATGTCTTTACAATTTAAACATGAAGGTTTTTGGGATTAAAATACAATTATCAAATAATTAACATTAATAATATTTCAAAGAGAATGATAAAGAAAGGCAGATGAATTAGATGATTATATGTGATATTTGCAATGGACCGATACAAGATAAAAAACATTATATCTGTGAACATTGCGATAAAGGATTTCATTTTAAATGCGTCAAGAAGAAGAAATACTTATTTAGAGAAGATCACGACACAAGACAGTGTAGATATTGTCATAATCCCATGATTGATATGGAAGAAGAAGAAAAATACGAGAAAAAAATGGAAAAACAACTTCAAGATGAAGAAGAAAGAAAGGTAATAGAAGAAGAAAAAGCATTAGCTATGCTGGATCGTAAAACACAACGAAAAATGCTCACCGGTGTAAGAGAATCTGTAAAAAAGAAAATGAAGGGATTAAAAAGTGGGTTTGATGCAATCCTTAATATTGAAGATTATAAAGATGATTGGACTCTCATTCATGGAAGGATCCCTATATTAGATGATGATTTTCTATTTTTTCATCGAATTAATGAAGCTTTAAATCAGCATCCAAATTTCTTGCATTTTCAAATTAGACATTACTTAGAATCAATAGATTACATTATAGAAGATGAAGCGGTTCCATTACCACTAGAATTTGATATAGAAGGTGGAAAGATTAAAATTTTCAATTATTCAGGTTATTTAAGTGCCATTATTGAATGTAAAGGAATAAAACTTAAAGGGGCTACAAACATCTATGTAAAAGAAGAAGGCATATGTTACTATAGTAAAGATTTCGAACCCCCTTTTGTGAAAGGAAATATTCACTTTTCATTTGCTGGTTCTGTTCAAAATATGAATAAAGAAGAATTAAAATCAGATATTGAGAAATTAAATCAAAAAATAATTGAATTTTTAAAAACTGATGTTCCCTATTAAAATAAGACATTTAGATTTGAATATTTTAAGGATGTAATTAATTGAGTCATTCCTATGAATTTTGGCAAGAATTTTTAGATTTTTTTATAATCAAGGATGCAGTAGTAATGATTTGTGAACATAATAAGTTGAAAACTGTAGGAACTAAAGAGGAGTTGATAATGCGTTTATTAGACTCAATTAGTGGAGAAATTACAGTGTATAAAATAGCAAATTTATTTCCAAAAGAAGATATGAAAATATTTTCTGAAGAGAAAGAGGGGAGAGTTTCTGGAACTAGGGCTGAAATCTTACAAAGTGTTATTAATATTTTTAAAACAAACAAAGGAATGAAATAATTTTAAGCTATTTGGAAAACCTTTTCTTTAACTCTTGTTTAAGATCCTTAATACTCGCTACAATTGTTCCCTTTGTTAAATAAATAAACTGTTCCACTTGAATATTAATGATTCCGCCAATATTTTCTGGACTTAATCTAAAATCACCTCGATATCCTAGTATAGGTCTTCGATTATTATGTTTACCACAAAAATAACCAATTTCTGCAGCAGTACCACTATCTACATCTGAACCATCTAGAACAGCTATTAAACCATCGGCTTCATTAAGAAAATTTACATTATTCATACCTATTTCAAAATTAATTGACTGCCATGTCTTTTTGGCTACACTTACTTTTAAGCTATTTTCTTTATTTTTAAGTTCTTCTATTTTGTCTTTAGGGGAATGTTCCCAGGGATCCATTATTTCACATCCTATATCCCTCAATTCAGGTAGAAATTCTTGATAATAGAAGAATCTTCCCGCTTCTGAAAAGCCCAAAGGACTTGCTATATAGATTTTTGGAGGCATAGTTTTGATTAGAACGTAGAAACTTAAATATATTTCTGGATTAATGTTAGCTAGAAAAGGAAATAGAGATAATAGAAATGGTAGATTATTTCGATGTTTTAAAAGCGTACAAAAGAATTCGAGATGTGGTAAATGAAACACCTGTTATGACCTCAAGAACGTTGGATAAATTGACTAATGCGGAAGTATATTTGAAATGTGAGAACTTTCAAAGGATCGGGGCTTTCAAAATGCGTGGGGCGTACAATACAATTTCAAAATTAAATGATGAGCAAAAAGCAAATGGAGTTATTGCTCATTCTAGTGGAAATCATGCTCAAGCTGTTGCTTTATCTGCAAAATTACTAGGAATTAAAGCGACAATTGTAATGCCTATCACTTCTCCCAAGGTGAAAGTTGAGGCCACCAGAGATACGTATGGTGCGGAAGTTGTTATGTGCGAAAATACTATTGACGCTAGACATAAAAAAACGGAAGAATTGATAAAAAAATATGGATATACATTAATTCATCCATACGATAACGATGATATAATTGCAGGGGCGGGAACAGCAGCATATGAGCTTTTGAATAAAGTTGGAAATTTAGATATGGTATTTGCACCTGTTGGTGGTGGAGGGTTACTAAGTGGAACATTATTAGCTGTTAAAGGAGATAACCCTGAAATTGAAGTATATGCCGTTGAACCTAAAAATGTTGATGATGCATATAGATCTCTCATATCTGGAAAAATCGAAAAAAATATCACAATAAATTCTATTGCAGATGGATTATTAACAAATCTAAGTGAAAGAACGTTTAAAATCATACAAGAGAACGTTGATAAGATAATTACTGTATCTGAAGAAGAAATTGTAAATGCAATGCAGTTTCTATGGGAACGGATGAAACTTGTTGTAGAACCATCTGGAGCATGTTCCCTTGCGGGAGTTCTGTCAAAACAAATTCCTGTTGAAAATAAGAAAATTGGGGTTATAATTAGTGGAGGAAATATTGATCTAAAAGATTTTTTTAATCTTATTCGAAAAAAAATTAAATAATAATATCGATTTAAGTTTTTGGTCTTTTTATTTTAATTGAACAATCATCAGTAGCACACCCAGTACCAAATTTAGTCCCAAATTTTTCTTTCTGACATTTAGGACATATATATTTTCCGTGATATTCCCCATCTCCTTCAAAAATAAAGGATGTTTTAGTGCTACAAAAAATACATTTTTCCATATTTTATTAAAAAGTAAATAAATTATATAACTCATATTATTCAAAAAGGTGAATTTTTATGAGTGATAAAATTAATATTAAGCTTGAAAAGAGTAATACTATGCGTGCTGCATTCTTTTATGAATTTTCTAAAGCTCCTGAAGAAGATTCTTGGAAGAAGGCATATGTTTGGGCAGAAAAAAAGGGACTACTTAAGAAATATAAAGAAACAAGGATTTTTGGAAAGAATATTTACCCAACAGAAAATCCAGAACCCCATGGTTATGGTTTTTATGTAACCATTACTCCGGATATTAAGTTTGAGAGTAATATAATAGTTCGTTTGATACCAGGAGGGCTTTATGCAGTAGTTAGATGTGAGGGATTTGAGCAAATGGGATTAGCTTGGCCTATGTTGTGGGATTGGGTTAAAAATAGTGAATATGAATATATAGGCGAAACCAAGGAAGAATATGGCTATGAATTAGGTCTTGAAGAACACATTAATTGGTATGCTACACTAGTAGAAAAAAGTGAAAATAATTATATTTTTAATCTTATGATTCAATTGTGGGAAAAATAAAAAATATGAAGCATCATTTATGAAAAATTAAAAGACTTACTGAATTTATTGGTGTTAGGATGTATTTTGGTCCAATCCCTCTATTGATGATATTTCTTGGATACATTTCCGTAGTTCCAGTATTTATTGGGAGTTTAATAAGTTTTTACCAATTTTTTAAGACAAATGAACGCTTTATTATCTTTCAAGGGGTGGGCTATTTATTTTGGGCGTTGTTTTTATTATTCACGGCATATTCCTTTCAAATTAAATTAAGTTCTTCATTACAAACAGCATTCAGCTTATTAGTTGTAGCAGAATATTGTGCGATTCTATTTGTAGACTCGATTTCACGTGAATCCTTTGATATAAGAAAATTTGTTGTTCTCACTTTTGTCTCAGGTGTTTTTTTAGTATCAATTTTTTCATCTAATTCGATGATATTTGTTACTTCGGGATATGGTGAGGATTTTCTTGATGTTAGCGAACTGGCATTTTTAAGCTTCTTTTTTCTGTTAATGATAGGAACATGTATTTTATTCTATTTTTCTGTGATGCTGGTTAGAAAGGCTCCTAAAAATCTAAGATTTCATATTTTTATTGCATTTATTGGAAATTTAATAGGTGTAGTTTTAGCCTCGATCAGTTTAGGGCTTGGTTTTGATAAAATATTTCCTGGTATATCATTTCTTCTTGTTGGTTTTGGGCAATTAATAGTAGCAATTGTATTTGCTGCTCAACCAAAACTATCTTATGTTCTACCTTTCAAAGCTTCAAGCCTAACTATTGTTGAAACTACTGGTGGTATTCCAATTTTTTCTTATAAATGGGTTAAAAAAGAGGAAATGGATGAAGGACTATTTTCTGGAATAATTCATGCGATAACTCAAATTTTAAATGAATCCGTTAAAGCAGGAAATATTAATGAAATTTCTTTGGATGAGGCTATTCTAATTGTAAGGAGAAGTAGAAAATATCCAATAGCTTGTATACTAGTTTCAACAAAATCTTCAAAATCTCTCCGTCAAGCACTGAACTCGTTCGCCGAACGGTTCTTCAAGGATTTTGCACCTAATTTTGCAAACCCAAATGAAATGGAGCAATTTTCTCCTGCTACTAAATTGGTCGCAGAATATTTTCCATTCGTTCCTGAATATGATTAGAAAATATAAGTATAATTTAATATTTAATTGTTTTAATTGGAATGTACTAATCTAATAGGAGTTGAAAAAATTAGCTGATATAATCTTTAAAGGGATATTAAATGGAATTGTAGTTTCATCTGTTACACAATTAATAGGACATCCTGGTGTGAATTTAATTTTTAGAATGAGATTAAATGATGTAATTGAAGGTATACCCGAAGAAATTGCAGTAAGTTTCTCTTCATCTAGACACTATTATGAACTTTTAAGTTTAGGTATAGAAAAAAACGATATAGTACAAGTTAGTGGAAAAATAAGAAAATCTCATAGTTCATTTTGGAATATAGATTCCGTGATTATGATAGCTGAGCACGTATTAAACGAAACAAAAAAAATTGGATATTAAAACTTGGGATTCTTCAAATTTCATCTTTATTTCCTAGTGTATAGCTAGTATAGCTAAAATTAAATAAATTAAAGTAGGATCCAAAATAGGAGAACTCACTAATAATACTAAAAATACTTGAATAACAAAAGAGATTATACAACAAAAAATTAGTCTATAATTTATCCTGAAAATTCTAATTTTAGCGTTTATGTTTATTTCGAATTTTTTTAATATTGATAAGCCAATTTCATTAAAATCTCTTATCTTGTTTGCAATACTATCTTTATCTGTTAATATAAATTTCTCAACATTATATGATTCGTATTGTTTTAAACCAATTGAATACAAACCAATAATTATAGGGATAAGAAAACAAAATAGATTAATTATAATCGAAAAAAATAAAATTTCACTGATCTCATATCGATTTAAAAAAAAACTAACGATAAATGTGGCAGCAGTTAAAAAAATTCCCGCAAAATTAATTATACTTACGTTCTTATTCTCTATGTTTTGGTCTCGAGTTCGTTCATAATCGTTAACAATCTTAATTAACTCGGAATAAAATTGATCTTTTTGAATTTCTTCTGCCATATTTTAATTCCTAACTTTTTCATTTTTAAATTATAGGATTTACATATTCTTTAGAAAAATTCGAAAAATGGAATAGATATTAATCTAGTAGATGTGAGAGTTGGATTACAAATTTTTTTTTGAAAATTAGATTGTTTAAAAAAAAGAAAATAAAAAATATAAATTATTTTTGGACTCAGATTCCGCCCATATCATCAAATGCTAATCAGCAGTAAGATTTTATCATCATTGTCACAGAATTTCGTGATAAAATCCGGCGACAATGCCTGGTAATTTCAAAAGATAAATCGATACTGCTATTAACATTTTAATCACGTAAATAAATTATTTTTAAAATATCTATAGTAATTCATAAGCTCATAATTTTAATACTTTTGCTTTCCCAATTAAATTCCTCAGAAAAGAGATATAAAAAAAAATAAGAATAGATTTTATTTCGGAGGTTTAGCATCTGGACGTGCTTCTGTTGCAGGTTTTCCTTCAATTCCCCAGTGTGCTTTTGGTATTTCGTTAATAATAACTTCTACAGCATATTTAGGAATGCCAAGATTTACAAAGACATCAGTTATTCCCGCAATCACTTTTTTTATATTTTCTTCTGAAAAACCTTTCCATACATAAATTTGAGCTAAAGGCATTGATTCCACCTTTTTAGATTAGATCATTAATTAAATTATGGGTTTTTAAATAAAAATTTGATATGACTCAATTATCTCCTCATTTGCTTTCTAGGTTAGTATAAATCGAAGCGAGTTAAACTTAACGAATAATATTTCTGCAATATTCACAATTGACAGATTCTCCCTTTTTTAACTTTTCAACTTGATGCAAAGTAACTGGGGCATGACAATAAGGGCAATTCCACATCTTTCGTTTTCTTAAAACTCTTTTACCTTTTGGCTTTGGTTTTGGTTTTATATCTGGAGTTTTAAGAGAAATTATTAGAATCGCAATTATTAAAATACCAACAAGTACAGAAGCAATAATTAATGATACTATTGTTAGTGATAAACCCCTAGGACTAATTAGTGAAGGGTTTAATGCTATAATACTAATTAATATATCTATACGAAATGGGGATACCTGATTATTTGCTAGCCAAATCCAACAATTTTCAGAAAACTGGCGATTATGACCAGAATATACTTGCGAATCACCAATCATTCCTTCCCCAAAAACATTCCATAATAATCTTCCTTTTCCTTTTTGTAAATAGACTACTTCACCATTTCCACTATTTGAAATTACAACTGTAAGTTCATTAGTTGAACTTGAAAGATCTATTGTAGATAATGATGGATAAACCCAACTGGTATGGGTGACATCAACCATGAGTGGGGAATCCCAATCAATACCTGACCAACCACTTGGTGGAGGGCCATAGAATACATTAAATTTATTTGATACGGAAACTTGAGAAGCATCTTTATTATCTCCTAATATATATATGGATCTACCACTTCTAACCCAATTATCAAGTGCTGTTAATTCACTAGCACTCCAACTAGAGCCCCCGTCTCCAATAACAACTATAGTATAAGTACTCAATGATTCTGTGGTAATTGTTGCCGTAATGTCCTCTACTGTTGCACCAAAAAATTTTGCTTGGTTAAGTATATAGCTATATTGCAAATACAAATTTGATTCACCATGAGTCATTATACAACCTATTTTTTCTCCGTCCATTTGAGATTGATGAATATAAAAATCATTAAGGTTAGCTAAATTGGCATTTAATACAGCAAAATGATTCGTATTTATTAATTGCATGCAACTACATGTTATTAAACTGAGAACTAATACTATACTAATCTTAATTTTTAATTTCAGACCACATTTCGTTTTGATTAGCCTCCTTTTATTTAAATAGCCTCCTACTATTAAATATCCAATCAATTATTGTTATAAAATTTGATAGATCAAATTTCATTTAAGATTATATACTATTAGAATTTCTGAATTAAATATTTAAGTATCTGAAAAAAAAATTAGAAAAATTTCGGTTAAATCATCTGAAAAATCAATTTTAACTATTGGATTGCTAAAAAAATAAAAATCAAATTATATCATACAACGTCTCACTCTTCTCCTCATTTGCTGTCTAGGTTACTTTCGAGCCTCGGCACGCTTGAGCGTTTGGGGGCAGCATGCTGAACACCTCGCCCGGAGGCTTGGTGCTTACACACCTGCTCCATTAAACCTGTCTTCTACAGGAGCTCTCGTCCCTAACATCCGTTGCTGTCGCCAGCCCCGGACGACATACGTCTTCGTTAGAGATTGGTCAGCTCTTTTCAAGTTCCGCTTCGAGCTTAGATGCTTTCAGCTCTTATCGGTTGCCGCGTGGCTGCCCAGCGATACCCTTTCGGATAACTGGTAGACTAGAGGCGACGTCAGTCTGTTCCTCTCGTACTGAGACTCACTTACTCTCAGCTGACCAACACACCCAGTAGGTAGAATCCAACCTGTCTCACGACGGTCTAAACCCAGCTCACGTTCCCTTTTAATGGGCGTACAGCCCCACCCTTGGCCGCTGCTTCACAACCAGGGTAGGAAGAGCCGACATCGAGGAAGCAAGCCGCGGGGTCGATTTGGGCTCTTGCCCGCGACGACTCTGTTATCCCCGGGGTAATTTTTTTGTCGCCACCGACCCCCTATAATGGGGATTCGATGGATCGCTAGACCAGACTTTCGTCCCGGGATTCTTTATTGGTCAGAATCCCATCAAGCTGGCTTATGCTCTTGCACTCTACGGAGGGTTTCTGTCCCTCCTGAGCCAACTATTGGGCCTCTTTGATAGGTTTTCAAAGAGGTGCCGCCCCAGCCAAACTGCCCACCTACAGGTGTTCCTGAATACATGACTCGGGTCAGTGACACAACCATGAAAGGACAGTATTCCACGGTTGCTCCGCGCCACCCGGAAGCGACGCATCGACGCTCCTGTCTATTCTCTGCATCCATGACCGAATCACAACTGCAGGCTGCAGTGAAACTCCACGGGGTCTTCTCTCCCCACTGGGCGATGCCAGACTGTTCGCTGGCTTGTAGGTTCACCGGGTACCAGGCAGGGACAGTGGGGACCACGTTGATCCGTTCATGCACGCCGGTACTTATCCGGCAAGGCATTTGGCTACCTTAAGAGAGTTATAGTTACTCCCGGCGTTTAGCAGAGCTTACTCCGGTTGGACCCGGCATTAACTGACTGCCACTGGCCAGGATTCACAAACCGTACACAAACTTACGTTCTTGCGGTTTGCTATGTTTTTATTAAACAGTCGGGTCCCCCTAGTCACTGCGACTGGCTGTTCCGAGTTTCAGCCCAGAACTGCCAGCATCCCTTATACCGAGGGTACGGGACCAATTTGCCGAATTCCCTTGCCTGGAGTGTACCCGACACGCCTGAGGCTTCTCACCTAGGGGCACCTGTGTTGGTTCTGGGTACGGATACGGAGGATCCTTCGCTATTTCTTTTTCACGGCCTCCACGGATAAACCAAACCGTACTCCAACGCACGGCCATTGGTGCTTTCATCTGTTTCTCACCATTACGGTACTCCACAGATTTATACACTTAGACAGAGCGAAAACTCTGTTTGATGTACCATGAAGGGTTAAAAATAACGCTTGTGTCGCCACACGTACCTCCGTAGCACAGGAATATAAACCTGTTTCCCTTTCGATTACGCCTAATTGAGGGTAAACTTAGGACCGGCTAACCCTTAGCTGACGACGCATTGCTAAGGAACCCTTGCCCTTTCGGCGGTCAGGATTCTCACCTGACTAAGCTGTTACTACTACCGGGATCTGCGATACCGGACGGTTCACAGGACCTCACGACCCTGCTTCTGCCCAACCGGTACGCCTTCCTACCGGATCACGGCATTCACCGTGCCCAAAGGTATCGGTAGTTGGCTTTAGTCCCGTCCATTTTCGGGGCCCATTACCTCGACGGGTGAGCTGTTACGCACTCTTTAAAGGATGGCTGCTTCTGTGCCTACCTTCCCGCTGTCTGGGGCAACAGACGCCCTTTAGTTTAACACTTAGCCAACATTTAGGGACCTTAACCTTTGTCTGGGTTGTTCCCCTCTCGGTCACGGGGCTTACCCCCGCACACCCCATTCCAGCCTTCTACGGCGGTGGCAAATTCAGAGTTTAAAAGGTGGGCAGGAGATTTCTCTCCCGACACCAGCCAATTAGTGCTTTACCTCACCACCAACCTCCAGCTAGACTAGACTTCGATCTACTTCGGAAGGAACCAGCTATTCCCAGGCTAGATTAGTCTTTCGCCCCTACCCCCAGGTCATTAAGACGAATTGCACGTCAGTTCTCATTCAGGCCTCCACCAAGCTTTCACTTGGTTTCACCTTGCCCAGGGGTAGATCGCCTGGCTTCGGGTTTTATAACTATGACTATTCAGGCCTTTTCAGACCTTGCTCCTGGATAGGCACCTAATTAGAGTACTTTAACAACAAACTGCTCTAGGAGCTCAGTGCAAAGCACAAGTCTGGAGTCTTTTCTTCTAATTAAGCTCTCCTAGTTGCGAGCTAATCGGTTTCCCTGCGCTTTAAGAGTTAAACTCCTTGAGCTCGCCATAATCATAAACTCCCCGGCCCGTGTTTCGAGACGGATGCTATAATCCTAGTCCACTCCCCTTGTATAAATGGATCACTCCATGTTCCTTCGGGGAGTATCCAACCTTTCGGACCATAGCCATTTGTGCCCATTTGGTTTCAGGCTCTTTTCGCTCCTCTTCCGAGGTCCTTTTCAACTTTCGTTCACACTACTAGTGCACTATCGGTCTTGGCACGTATTTAGGGTTGGAAGTTATAGTCTCCCATTCACGCGAGATATCCAACTCACGCTACTCAGGAATCCCAGCTCGTCACCTTCCAATTTACGCCTACGAGGCCGTCACTCTCTATGGCTCGACTTTTCAGACGAATTCGGCTTCGTTGGTTAGATGGCAGCCAGGTCCACAACACCACATCCCCATTAGGTCATCCCTAATGGGTTCAGTTTGCCCTAATCCCTTTTCGATCGCCTTTACTAAGGGAATCTCTATTGATTTCTTTTCCTGCGGGTACTGAGATGTTTCACTTCCCCGCGTTCCCGTTCCTATAAAGGAACAATACACGTTATTAGCCTGTATTAGGAAGTCCCATTCGGTAATCCCCGGATCAATGGTTGCTTGCACCTACCCGGGGCTTATCGCAGCTTGCCACGACCTTCATCGGCGGCCAAGCCAAGTCATCCACCAAATGGGGTCGGCGTATCGGGCTCTACTCGTAATTACCCTATATCGATTACACTCGACAAGTATTTTCCCTGCCAATTTCTGGCTCGAAATTGTATTTCGCCCAGCAAATGAAAGTAAGATGTTCTATGATATAATCCGCACTGGCTGGCGTTCTTCCCATCATCGTACATCCATCCCGGCCGCGTCGGCTCAAAATGTACTAGGTATGTGGGCATTACCACAGCACAGCCACACAAATTGCAATCCAATGCATTTAAACCGAGATAAAGTCAACTATATCTCGTATTAATAGATACTTATCGCATGAGACAACGGTTTCTTAAACTCAGAGGCGATATAAATTAAATTAATAATTTCCTTAGTCAACCAAAAATGGTATCATTCAAATTTTACCACTATTTTTCATATTTTCTTTTTATTTAAAATTTGCCTATTTTATAAACAAACCAAATTTGCATTAATAATAAAATTCTATTCAATGATAAATAAAAGAATTAACAAGTTCATTAAAATTTCAATTTGATAAAAATAAAAAATCTTGAACCATATTATTTTACATAGAATTGATAAAATTTAACTTAAAAAAAATAAAAATAGATATTTTTAAAGATTTGAATTTGAATAATTAGGATATTTTAGAAATTGATTTTATTAAATTATTATTAAAAAGTAACCATTAGGTCTTTAAATTTACAATTTTAAAATTATTTTAGATTTTTAACCTTAAAAATACAAAGATAAAACTTAGGATTTATGGAAAATCTAGATTATTAAGTATTATAGTAGAAACTTTTTATCAAATATTAAAGTCAAAAGCATTTAACCGAAAAGATTATTAAAAGTTGATAATATAAATATTTTTAAGTTAATAATGTATGTCGAGGTTAGAAATGTCGAAGGGTTAAGAAGACATAGACCTAAAATGAGCCCTTCTCTTGGAAGTCTACTTTTTAACCCCCTCCTCCCTACATTCCCCTTTTACTTTTCAAGAGGAAGGGCTCACCCAAAACTAATAAATAACTTTCAATTATACATCCTAATCATATTTACATGATTCTATTCGCGACTAGATCCATTTTAGGAATAAATCATGAATTTTTTAAACCCAATTATCGAATATTGAAAGATAAATCGGAAGTGGACGAATATAAATAATGAAAAACAGAGAATGGACGAAATAATAAAACTTCTTAAAGAAAAATATACAGTAGATATCCATTTTAAGGATAATCCATTTGAAATGTTTATTCGTACTATCTTATCTCAAAATACTAATGATAAAAATAGAGATAGAGCTTTTCAACGCATGAAAGAAGAATTTGAAGATTTAACACCTGAAAAATTAGCTAATTCGGACTTAAAAAAAATTGAGGATGCAATAAAAGTAGCAGGATTGTATAGAGTAAAATCTGTTAGAATTCACGAGATCTCAAAATATATTATGGACAAATTTGATGGAGATATCGATAAATTATTAACTCTTCCATTTAAAGAAGCTAGAAAAAAATTAATTGAATTAAAAGGTATTGGATATAAGACAGCAGACATAATGTTATTGTTTTATTGTAATCATCCAACTATTCCTATTGATACACACATTACCCGAGTTTCAAAAAGGCTAGGTTTTGCGGAACAAGATGCAAAATACGAAAAAATTAGAGAAAGTTTAGAAAAACTTATTGAAACGGATATTACAGTTTATAAAGAATCCCATCTTCTACTTATTGAACTTGGTAGGGATACATGTAATGCAATAAATCCAAAATGTAAAAATTGTATCGTAGAAAGTCTATGCCCAAAAATAATAAAAAAACGAGAAAAGAAAAAGAAAAAAGTAAAGGTTAAGAGTAAAACTAAAAGAAAATCTAAAATTAAAGTAAAGAAAAAAACAAAAACTTCAACAAAGAAAACCAAAAAAACAAAAAAATAATATAATAGGTTGAAAGGATAATTAAAATTTTCTATATTTATTTTAGAGCTGAGATTATTTCTCTACAGAATGCGGGTAAATCATCGGGCTTCCGAGAGGTTATTATATTGCCATCTCTAACTACTTCTTTATCTACATAATTAGCACCCGCATAAATAACATCATCTTTAATAGCAAAGTAACATGTTGCAGTCTTACCTTCTAAAATTTTTGCAGAAACGAGTAATGATGCTCCATGACAAATTGCAGCAATAATTTTATTTTTATCAAATGCAGTTTTTACCAATTTTACAACGGATGGATATCTTCGTAATTTATCAGGTGCCCATCCACCTGGAACAATAACTGCGGAGTATTTATCAATATCTACTTTACTTGCTGGTAAATCGACAGTAACTGGATATCCATGTTTACTTTGATAATCATTGCTAGTACCGGACCCAACAATAGTAACTTTAGCTCCTTCTTCGCGCATTCTTAATAAAGGATACCAAAGTTCAAGATCTTCATAATCATTTTCAGCCAAAACTATTATTTCTTTTCCCTTTAAACTCATTCAAATTATCTCCGATAAACTTTGTAAAATTAAAATTACTTTGATATTATAATTGAAGAAATTTTAAAAAACCCTTTTTGATTTCTTATAAAAGAATAAAATGCTTTCAGTTGAGTAATCGTGCCACGAGCTGATATAGATTCGATTTTCAATCCAAAGAGTGTTGCAATTATTGGAGCTTCAAGGCAAGAAACACGAAATGGATATCATGTTTTAAAAAATATCAAAGATATTAGTTTTACTGGAAAAGTTTACCCTATAAACCCTAAAGCAGATGAGATTCTTGGATTTAAAGTCTATAAACACCTCAAAGAAATTGAGGGGGATGTGGATAACGCAATAATCATATTGCCAACCAATATAGTAGTACAAGCGGTTCAGGATTGTGTTGAAAAAGGAGTAAAATCGGTGATTATAATTACTGAGGGGTTTGCCGAGACCGGGACTGATGAAGGGAAAAATTTTCAACAAGAATTGAAAAAAATTGCCAAATCCAGCTCTATTCGCATTGTAGGACCTGGAACAATGGGAGTAGTTAACCTTCCTAATTTCACTTCAACATATGTGAACTTAGGAGGGCTTCAACAAGATGGTAAACTAGCTTTTATAGCCCAAAGCGGCATATTTGCTGGTGGGATGGTTCGGTATTTTGCATCTCATGATTCTAAATTGAGCAAGATCATTAGTTTAGGAAATAAAATTGATGTTGATGATTCTGATATCATTGATTATTTAGCAGAGGATAAACAAACGAGAGTAATTGCTTTATACATGGAGGGAATTAGTTCTGTGGAAAGACTCAAAAAATCGGCAAGAAATTTTGCTATAAAAAAAGGTCCAATTGTTCTATTGAAGGGCGGACGGACTCCAGAAGGAGCTAGGGCGGCAAGATCCCATACATCTTCTCTAGCAGTAGATGACCGAGTTTTTGATGGACTTGTTAGGCAAGCTGGCATGGTTAGAGTTGAAAGTCTTGATGAGTTTATAGACACAGCTAATGCGTTTGCGATTTATAATGGTCCAGTAAAAGGGAATAGGGTTGCAATTATTACTTATTCTGGGGCGGTTGGGGTTCTAACTTCTGATCAGTGTGTCCGTCATGGCTTGCAATTGGCCAAATTTTCTGATGAAACTAATGCAAAAATACACGAAGTGGTTCCAGATCGAAGGTGGGGTGGTAATCCTATTGATACATACCCTGCAACCATTAAATCTGGCACTCAAAGGACTTTTACCACTTGCCTCGAAGCTTTAATGAATGATGAAAATGTAGATTGTGTTTTAATGACCGTTTGGGGAGATACACACCCGGATAGCCATGAAAATAAGTATAGTATGCTTGTTAAAAATTTAATTTTAAAATATCAAGAAAAGTATCAAAAACCAGCTGTGATGGGTGTCCTTGGCGAAAAAATAGGTATTGAACGCCAAAAGAAATTTTTCACTGATAATGGGATTATTGCTGTAACCTTCATGGATAGAGCGCCAAAAATATTAATGAATATGTACAGATATTATCAATTTAAATCCAGATATTCGAATTAAAAAATTTAAATTATTTTTATTGGCGTTTTTTAAAAAGGGTGTGGTCGTGTGGGAAGAGTAAGCCCTTTTCTGTTACAGGAAGCATGTTTCCATGCGTTTCCTTTGATGGTATTCGGCTACGCGTCCTACCCGCTGGGTTCGTCACAGGTGCTCATCCCCAGCCTACTTGGACTTGCTCCCACAGTCTTGAGCTGTTTCAACGGTTCCACAAATCTTTTCAACGGATTAACTCAATTTTGTTGCCAAAATCTTCTCGGACCAAAGGTCCTCAGCCGCATCATCATCATATGATTTATGGGCGTGTCATTTCTGTTCTCAGTGGCGGAGTCTCCTCCGGTGGTTTACCCACACTGCTACCTGGAAGGAGAAGGACTTTCCTCAGACAAATAAATGTCCGGCGACCATCCTTTCTCTCACGACCACATATAATAATTGTCTTCATAACATAAAAATATTTTATTTAATCTTTACATTGTAATTGTGAAATCTAAATTTTTTCGTTATTTCAAATAATTGACAGAAAATGAAAAGAAGAAAATATGCTTCAAAGAAATGGAGGGCTGCTCCAGTCCGTTTATTTGTATATGATGCTCAACAATGTGATAAACATAAATGTACAGCTCAAAAATTGAAGAATAAGGAATATGTGAAGTTTCTAAAAATTAATCAAGTGCCAACAGGTGCTATAATATTAGATCCTTTGGCAATGCGTTCAATTTCCAAAGAAGATCATGATTTTGTAATGAATGGGCTGTTAGCAATAGATTGTTCATGGAATAAGTATGATGAAACCATAACAAAATCAATAAAAGCAAAATTAAATAGAAGATGCCTTCCATACCTAGTGGCTGCAAATCCAATCAATTATGGAATACCATCTAAGTTAAGCACTGCAGAAGCTCTTGCTGCAGCATTATATATTCTAGGATATAAGGATTTTGCTCATGAAATTTTATCTTGTTTTAAATGGGGTAATAATTTCTTAATTTTAAATGAAGAACCACTTGAAGATTATTCGAAAGCTAAAAACAGTGCTGAGATAATTTCAATTCAAGAAGAATACATCCCTTAAATAGAATTTTTTCATATAGATTATTTTTAAAAGCAAAGATTATCTAATTAATTGGTAGAGTCTTGTTGTTTTTTATTGGAAAAAAAAAGATTTAGCGCGATAGGGTAGTCAGGAGATCTCCTGATAAGCCCTTTGGTGAAAATTTGGAGACTTGATATCCCGCAGGGCTCATAAATCGTAAGATTTATTTCTAAAAATTGAGAAACCCTGAGATCGGTGGTTCGAATCCTTGGCGGACACTATTGGACACCGAGGCGAAAATCCACCTCGCGCTACCACTTCCCTTCTTTTAAAAATTAAATAAATAGAATGTATTTCGTGTGTTTTTTAATAATATTTGATAATAGGTTTAATAATTTCTGATAATGATGCTAAAATTTTAGTAATGTTTGATAATGCTCTCTAATATAATGATGATATTCAGAAATTTTCTGAATTATATAGAGTAAGGTGAAAGCATTATTAAAGAAAAATTTAATAACTTTTTAACTTTAATTTATGATTATGGATAATAAGTGGAAAGGTGTGATAATTGAAGAAAGTCTGGATGACAAATCTATTCTTGACAGGGTCAAAATTGTTAAGTCTAAAAAATCAACATTGGAAAAAGAAGCTGAAAAAGGCACAATGACATTCCATTACATTGAACTAAATCTTGAAAAGAAAGATGGATTTGTAAAAAAGGCTCTTGGCTCAATCAAAGATGGCTGGTATCTCCATATCTGCAAAGATGGTGTTATGGTAGTGATTTATAGAAATAAGGTGTTTGAATTCTCATCTGATGAGCAAGATAAACTTAACCAAGCAAGAGATTATGGAATATCTATTAGCATTCTAAAAGAACAGATGCCATTTGAAGTTTTAGTTAAAAATCCATATGGTTAGTTGTTTGTAATTACAAAAAAGTATAAGTGAAATTATAAATTTTTCAAACACAAGCGATAAAAAGAAAGTATTTAATAAACATTTTAACTTTAATTGATTATTATGAACGATACTCTTATCTTTTTAAGACATGGTAAGGTAAAGATAAATAGAAGATATTCAAAAATTTAATGAAATTTTTGATAAATTTAGAAATAAAGAAAAGTCCTATTTAAAACTATTATACTTGAATTGAAAGATCACATAAAACAATTTCAAGATTGTATTAAAGAATATAAGATGCCTTATCTAATCATTAATCATTATCAAACATTTATAAAAAAGGCATTTCGATCTAAAAAGTATTATTTGCCAACAATAAAAGAATTATAAAAGAGAACAAAATTAATAACATTATATAAAATAAAAATAACAGAGGGTGTTAATTTGCCAATTCACATAATTCCTGATAATTCTGAAAACTTAATCGAAGGGGCATATTTACCTGGTGAAATTTTAAGAGGAGAAATTATTGTTAAAACGAAGAAAAGAATTAAAGCAAGAAAATTAAGTGCCATTTATGTAGGTATGGAACATACATCCGTAACAAGAGGTGGCGGGAAAAATAGTCACACCTATTCTGAAACATATTATCATTTCAATATTGAAGATGTTTTTATGGAACCAAAACCTGGTGCGAATTCTATAATTCTTGATGGTAGTTATAGCTTCAATTACGAATTTGAAATTCCAGAAAATGCTCCACCATCATTTAAACTCCATAATTCAGTAATTCAATATTTAATAGATGTTAAAATTGATAGAGCTATGACCTCAGATATACATAAGAAATTAGGATTTCTTGTAATACCAAATTCCCTTGAAAAAATAGAACAAGGACCACTAACTGATCTTATGAGAGCAGATAGTTATATTCCAGAGTGTACATTAACATGCAAAAAAGAAATATTTAATGAAGGAGATACAGTTGATATAGAACTCAATGTTCTAGTTAATAGAGAACCAAAAATAAATGATATTAGAATTTCTATAGAATCGATATCTACTAAAACTGCAAGAGGCTACACTGATACATTTCCAAGTATAATCAAAGGTTGGAAAATTAGTAAAAAAAACCTGAAAATAGGCGAAAATCTATTCAACTTATCCTATGAAATTCCAATGAATATACCTTATTCTGTATTGGGAATGCTAATAAAAAGAAATTATTTTGTTCATTTAAAGCTAAATAGACGATTTCATCCCGATAACCATATCTGGCTTCCTATTATTATAGTGCCATCTATAATAGAATAATTTTATTAGTAGAATATGGAATTATTAGATCAAAATTAATCGATCTTGAATGCAACTCCCATTGCTTACTTTCTATATAAATTCAGTTGACATAGCACAACCTTTAGAGATTATCTCTTCCTTTAAAATAACACTTTTAGGTTGTTTATATCTAAAAAAGTCATCCATAATCTGATCAAAATCTGTATCTATGACTTTCAAGAAAATTAATCTAATTAGATGGGTAAATAGATCATTATGGATTTTGACTTTTTTATGACCCATTATATAAAAATTAACGATGTAATGCCAATAGTAATAGGTTATGAGAATTATTCACCGAAAAAAGTCGAATTTTTAAAGAAATACCAAGGAAAACAATTTATTCACTCCGGGAACTGGTGGGGGATTGACGTAAAGAAAAGAACTAAAGAAAAAGTGCTAGAAAATCAAGAAAAAATGTTTATCAAAAATAAAACTATAGGATTTATGTCGATGAATGTTCCTGCGAGTTTAAAACGCCCAGATTATTGGAATATGCCAAAGAAAACTAGAGAGCGAGCAATAAATTCTTGTTTAGAGAATGCAAACTGGGTTTTAAAGAACAAAAATATAAAAACCAAAATATATTGTTCCTTGGAAGTCACAACATATCAAGAAAGTATGAGTTGGTTTAAAAAAGCTATGGATGCGGGTCATGAAGCTTATTGTAGAGGTATAGCTGAATTTTTAAGAAGTCCAAAATATCGTAAAGAAGGACTAAAAAAAATAATGGAAATTACAATTGGTGCAAGGAATATAATAGGTGATAACCCTTTTCATCTTTCTGGAACTGGTAGTTTATATTTAATGCCGATTTTAGCCTATTTAGGTGCATCAAGTCTTGATGGAAGCACTCCAATTACAAGTGCTCTAGCAAGGGGAACTATATATGACAAAAATGGTAAAGGATTTAAAGCTAGCTCTCTAAAAACATGGAAATGTGAATGTGATGTGTGCAAAGAATACAGCGAAAAAGAAATAATTAGATTATTTAATACTGATAGACATTTTCGAGTATTACATAATATTGAGATATGGAGGAATGAGATTAATAAAATAAAATCTTGTCATGATAGAAATGAGCTTAAAGAAATGATAGAAAATTCAATTAAGACCAAAAAATCTAAATATTTTGAAAGAACTTGGAATGAAACTAACGAATTATTGAAAAAATTCAATATGGGGATGTGATTTAATCTCGAAATTAATTTTAACTATATTTTTTATACCAACTATTGATGAATTCACTGGAGATTTGACATACACCTTCGATATATTTGAAAGCATAGATAAAATTGAGACATTAGTTATAGTTATGCCTGAAGAATTCTCAATTGCACTAGAAGATGAGGAAGAAGATGTACATCCCTCAATCGTGGTGAAACTCACTTTCTATGATTTAATACAAACTTGGTCTAAACTGCTTTTAGCTGATAAAATTGTAATTTATCATGACATTGAAATAGATAAAGCCGGGATAGAGTTAGAGGGATTTCGAAATAAATTTTGGGGAATAAAAAATGATCCTCTATTAGATTTTATCCACATAGGGCGAAAATATTTTGTTTGGCTTCAAGAACAAATTAAAAATGTAGACGTTGGAAATAAGGAAATGTATACTTTCTTTTCCAAATTTTACCAAAAGGAATGTCTTGTAGATTTTGATGAGACTGATTCTCTTCAGAAGATTATCTATGATAGTTTAATAAAACAAATGAGAAAAATATTTGAAAAAAGGAAAAAATATACACGAAAATTAACTCAAAAAATTTATGAAATTCTAGATCAACATTATAAAAACCAAGCTATAATTGAATGGGATAATTTAATGAAACATGGAAAACTATTATATTATGCACCGAAAAAGAAACCTATTTTTTAATCAGATTATGAAAATGAATTCAATTTCTCATTAAAGGCATTTATATCCTTTTCTAATTCACCATCATCAAGATTATTTGCATTCCCCGCCATACTAATTTGTGTCTTTGTTTGAGTAATTAATTGTTTTCCATCAAAAAAAATCGAGCAAATTCCCTCATGTAAGATGAAAATAGATAAAGTTTCAGATGAATCGGTCGATCTACTATTTTTTAATCCAACTAAATATCCATTATACTCGCTAATTCTGGACTTTTCTTGATCAACTTCAATTGTTTCAGCTAAAGGCTTTTTCATCTTGATAGTCTTATATCCTAAATCTTCTAGGAAACTACGAAGTGTAAGATGTAAGAAATTAGGATGCTCTTGTACTTCAATTTTCTTTTCATGAAAAAATTTGAATTTTCTTAAAGTCAATGTATCAAAAGATGGTGTTTTTTCAAGAACTTTTTTAATATCCTTATCTTCTTCCGTTATTGAAGAGTCTGTCTCTGATTTAAGTTTTAAACCTTTAGGAATATATGATTTAATTTTATCTTTTATAGAAGTTTTCTTTTCCACACCCCATTCTTCAATAATATCATCAAATCCAGTAATTTGACCTTTAACTTCTATTGGTTCTAAACCTTGTTCCTTTCTAAGCTCCAGTTCTTTAATTTTTTTGTTGATTTTTGCTAAAAGAGCTTTTTGTTCGTCAAATTCTTGAAAATATTCAGCAGCGCTAATAGCCCCTCGCTTTAAATTTCGATCTAATATTTCAAAATTATCTATGACGTCTTTTTTTTTGAGTTTTAGATCTTTAAGCTGTTTTTCGTACAATATCTTTCATCAAATACTAACAGAAATAATAATATTTAAAGGTTTAAATGGTGGGACCGCCGGGCTTCGGTCCCGGGATCTCTCGGTTTCTAAAATATCTTTAATCAAATTATCAGCCGAGCGCTTTAACCATTCTAGGTGTAGCCGATCTGACTCCACAAGCTAAGCCACGGTCCCAATTATGTCTAGACCTTTCTTATATCTTCCTAAGTCACAAAATCTATAATTTTTTAAATTCTTTTTGCTGAATCTCAAATCACAGATTCATAGTATTTAAACTGTTGATTTTTTTTAAATATTACTTTTTTCATAATATTCAGAATACTCGTAACTTCCTAAAAAAATAAAAAATTTTTAGGTATTAGGTTCATTATTTTATATGGTGGACCGGCCGGGACTCGAACCCGGGACTTGTGGTTGAAAATAATTATATTTTCAATCTCCACATTGCGAATGTGGCGATCATACCAACTGATCTACCGGCCCTATGCAAATTCAACTTTAACAATTTATTTTCTTATATTTTCCACCCAACTGTTATATTAGGTTTCTCTAGTTCAAAAGTTTCATCTACATTTTTCTCTGGAATTTCTTTTACAAATTCTAATCTGGATATTTTTATTGTATTTGAAATAATGGAAGCTTGAGATTCAAGATCTTTGGGTATATCATCGGCAAATTTTAAGTAAACAGTTGAAATTGGTTTTGAAAGGGGTAATCTCCTTTTAGATTTTGCATCTCGTAGCTTCTTAATGATCTTTATTGCGAGTTCACCTTTAGTAACGAGTTCTTTATCGATGATTTTAATAGGTTTTGGCCAAGATGATAAATGTATACTTGGTATATCTTCATTTTTGGCAAATATTAAATTATAAATTTCTTCTGTAATAAATGGCGCAAATGGTGCAAATATCTTAAGGGAATTAAAAATGATAAAATAAAGGACATATTGAGCAGTTTTCAAATCTGAATCATTGATTTTATTGTAAATCCTGGATTTAACAGCTTCGAGATAATCATCACAGAAATCATGCCAGAAAAATTGTCTGAATGCAGTTAAAGCATTATGGAAGTTATAGACTTCTAGATTTTCTTTACTATTTTTAATAACATTATTAAATTCATGTAAAATCCATGTATCTATAGGGGTTAATTTCAAATCCTTTGGTTTGACTTCTTTAAACTTAAATTCTATTAAATTAGGAGAAGAAAAACGGCAAGCATTCCATAATTTTCTCAAAAATCTAAAACTATATTCTAATTCCTTAGTTGTATAGGGATAATCATCTCCTAAAGTTCCTATTGCTGCCCATTGTCTTAGCGCATCAGCGCCATATTTTTCCAATGGTTCTTCAGGAGCAACTACATTACCATAACTCTTGCTCATTTTTCGACCATCTGTACCAGCAACCATACCGTTTATCAGTAAATCTTTGAAGCATGGTTTATTTGTTAATTTTAAACATCTAAATATTGTGTAAAATGCCCATGTCCTAATAATTTCATATCCTTGCGGACGCATTGTGCTAGGATATGTCTTTTTAAAATATTCATCATTTCTTCCCCATTTAGAAATTGCTAATGGGGTAACGCTACTATCAATCCAGCAGTCACAGACATCTTTAGTAGGTTTGATTTGTCCACCACACTTAGGACATTTATCAACTGGTGGCGGAACTTGATTAGTGTCAATAGGTAAACTGCTTTTTTCAGCAGGGATGATATGATTACATTTACCACAATACCAAAAAGGGATTGGAGTTCCAAATACTCTTTGTCGTGAAATAACCCAATCCCAATCGAGTGATTCTGTCCAATCTATTAGTCTTTTAATCATGTTTGATGGATACCAATTCATTTTTTTTGCTGCTTTTATAATCTCTTCCTTAAAAGGTTTTACTTTTATAAAATATTGATCAATTGGTAGATATTCGATTGGTTTGAAACATGAACTTCTCTCTGTATGAACAATTACACGATGAGGGAGGTCTTCTACTTTTTCTATTAGTCCAAGATCTTCTAAATCTTTTACCATTTTTTCTCGGGCTTCCTCAATATTCATACCCTTGTATTTTCCCGCTTCATCTGTCATACGACCATATTCATCAATGACTTGAATTGAAGGTAAGTTATATTCTACTTGCCATCGAATATCAGTTTCATCACCAAATGTACAAAGATAAACAATTCCAGTTCCAAATTCCATGTCTACTTCAGAATCTTGAATTATTTCGACTTCACGCTCAAAAATTGGTAATTTTACTTTTTTTCCTGATAAATTATAATAACGAGAGTCATCTGGATGAATAAAAACTGCTACACAAGCAGGCAACATTTCAGGTCTTGTTGTTGCTATTGTAATAAACCCACTACCATCCGTTATAGGCATTTTCATATACCAAAGATGACCTGGTTCATCGATATAACCCACTTCTTGTTTTGCTAAAGCTGTCCTACAATGTGTGCAATAATGAATAGGGAATTTCTTTCTGTACAACCATCCTTTTTCATAAAAATAAAGTAATGAAGATTGAACTAGCTTTAAGTAGCTTTTTTCCATGGTCCTATAAGTCTCATCCCAATCTGCGGAATATCCCAATGCATCAAATTGCCTCATCATCTGTGAAATTGCTTCGTCCGTCCATTCAATGCATTTTTGTAAAAATAATTCTCGATCATCCTTTGCTACTTTATATTCTTTTTCTACCTTCAATTCTGTAGGGAGTCCATGGCAGTCAAACCCTTGTGGAAAATAGACGTTATAACCTGTCATCCGTTTAAATCGTGCAGGAATATCAATCCAAGAATGACCTAATATATGCCCCATATGTAAAGTTCCTGAAGTAAATGGAGGAGGTGTGTCTATAGAATAAATTGGCTTATTCAATGTAATATCAAATTTATAGATTTTATCTTTTTTCCATTTTTTAATCCATTTAGCCTCGATTTTAGAAAAATCAAAGTTTTTTGGCATTTTAAATGTTGTCACTGCAAATCCCTCATAAGAAATTAATAATATTCTAATAAATTTGAAATAAAAAAATAAAAGTTTTTGTTAAAATTTTTCTAATTAATTCTCCATTTTTTCAAGAATCTCTTTTATAACGAGCTCTTTGCTTCTCTCTTCTAAAAATGTTTTAATATTTGGAACCCAAGATTGCCAGTCAGGATACATTCGAGCTTTATAAGTTATTGGTGTAGGTATATCTTCGGATAGTTCTTTACCTTCATCTTTTTTACGTTTACGAATCTCTAATATTTTTTCATATTGTAAATTCTTTGGTAACATTTGAAATCGCTCGAATTGATAACCAAAGATTGCTCTTCCTTGAGTAGCTGATCTAATTTCATCTGCTATTCCCACACCCTCTCTTTGTCCTACCGCTTCTGAAGCCGGTAATTCTGCTTGAATCTCGGCAGTATTTGCTACTTGTTTAGTATCTACCACTTTGCCCCTATGTTGTGTTAAGATTGTCATAACCGCTCCCATAAAATCAACTGGGACTTTTATATCAATTCTTAAAATTGGTTCGAATAAACTGGGATTTGATGTAAGAAATGAAATTCCTAACGCTGAAATAGTCATAACCATTATCTGTCCAAACCTAGTATGTGTAGGATCCTCGTGAACAGTTGCATCTGTTACAACTGCTCTAATACCATAACCGGGTTCGTTAGCAAGGTTCGATCTAAAGCAAAAATCTCGAAATGTAGAGATTATATAAGATTTAATTCGATCTAATCTTTGAACACCAGTAGAACCGTTGACTAACATATTATTTCCTTCAATTGCCCAGATTCTACGTGCTTCCTTTCTATCCCAACCAGCTTCTTCTCTTAAGATCTTTGCCCTTTCCTTAGCATCTTGATATTCAGAAATTTTACCTTGACGAATTATTTTCATAGTCTCTTGATTCAACGGTTCAATATATAGAACAAGTTTATTATGCCCTTCAGTGCATTTTGTTTTAATTTCTACTCCAGCCATTAATGGTGTCTCATAATAAACTGTAATGGGAGTTGAAATTTTTATAGGAATCTCATCTTGAATTCGCTCGGTTATAATTTCAAGCTGAAGAGGGTCAATGCCACTTAGAATGTATTCACCACTTTCTTGGTCTTTTTTAAAAGTAGCTGTTGGATCAGCGAGAACCCATTTTGATACAACATCACCTAATTTAGCCAAGTCTTCAGGTTTTTCTGGTTTAATACTTTGACTTACGACTGCATCTGAGGCGTAAATTATCTCTTCAAATCCAGGTAAGTCATCATCTTTATTTTCTTCTGAAATAAAAGTTTCACCCGCTGGATGAATTTCGGGTAATTCCATTGCAAATAAATTTCCGGCTGGAATTTCATCAACAGGTAAAATTGTATCTATTTCTTGTACTCCAAGCCTTCTAACTCTGATAGATTTTTTAGCATTCTTCAAAAATATGGTATCTCCAGTACGTAAAGTACCACTCCAAATCCTACCAATTAAAGTTGCTCGTTTTGTTTTTGGATGAATAAAAAGCTTAGTAATCATTCCAAGTAGTGGACCATCTTTTCTTATATTTATTAAAGCCCAACCTAACCATTTTTCCAGATCATCTTTAAATTCTGATGCGTCATCAGCATCTTTTACAGAAAGTGCATTCTTAAGATCTCCGCTCCAGATTTTAATCATTCGATATTTTTGTGCCTCTATGGGACTAGGTAAATGGTTTATAATAACTTCTAATAATGCCTCATCTAAAGGTAAATTCTCCTTTAACCATCTAATTGGTTCTTTATCATTTTTTTCTATTGATTCTCTATATTTATCCATAACAATTTTGGCATTTAAATTCTTTTTTTGTAACATTGGGATAGTAAAAGCCCATCCATCTTTAGCTGAACCAAAAACTACTTGTCCCTCGGCTGGATTCAAATTCCACTTTCCTTTAAATGGTTCTGGAGACACTTGTTCTATATGAGAATTTACTTCTGCAATAATTGATTCAAATTTCTTTGTGATTTCATCAGGTGGAAGTTTTAATTCTCTTATTAGACGATCAACTTTATTAATGAATAGGACAGGTTTACACCATTCATTTCCTACTGAAAGACCAATATTTGTTATTGTTTGAGTCATAATACCTTCCAGCGCATCAACCAAGATAACGGCTCCATCAGAACCTCGAAGCGCCCGGGAAACTTCCCCAGTAAAACTAATATGACCTGGAGTATCATTTATTTCCAACAAATATGTCTTTCCGTCATAATCATAATTTAGAAGAACAACACTTGTAAATATTGTAATGCCTCTTGCTTGTTCTTCTTCATCATAGTCTGTTAATCTCTTTTCTCCTTCATATTCTGCGGACATAAGCCCAGCTCTTCCCATTAAATAATCACAAGCTGTGCTTTTGCCATGATCAATATGTGCTACGATGGAGAAGATTCTCCGTTCTTCTAGCGGATGTTCTTTAATCATTTTTTGAATTTCATCTGCATTCTTTACTTTTACCAATTTATTCACTTTTCAAATTTAATTAGAGCATAGTCTACCTATTTGTTGAGATTCAAAATGTAATTTGGTTAACAAAAAAGTTAGTTATTACATTTAAGAGTCAAAATTCTCTATTGTATCTTTTTTTTAAGATTCAATTTAAGATAATAAATTATCAAGTCTTTATAAATCTTAATAATCTATCTCCAATATTTAGAGAATTGATAATCAATGAATGTTTCTAAAAAAATCATAAATGTAGTGCTATTAGGTCATATTGACCATGGTAAAACAAAATTGGCAGAAAAATTAAGTGAAAAAATATCAACAGCCGGTTTAGACAAACATCCCGAGGAACAAGAGCGCGGTATATCGATCGATATAGGCTTTACTGCATTTGAACTTAAAGAATATTTAATAACCCTTGTCGATGCACCCGGTCATGCAGATTTAATAAGGAATGTTGTAGCTGCATCGTCTATATCTGATGCCGCGATTCTTGTGATAGCGGTTGATGAAGGTCCGATGATTCAAACCGGAGAACATATTGTGATATTGGATAGTTTTAAGATTCACAATGTAATAATCGCTCTCAATAAAATTGATTTGGTTAAAAATGACATAATTCAAAAAAGAATTGATGAAATAAAAAATTTATTAAAGGAAACATCTTTTCCAAATGCTCCCATAATTCCGATATCCGCTGAAAAAGATATTGGGATTGAAGAATTAAAAAAAGCTTTGTATTCTATTCTATCTTCTCCCAAACGGCAAACTGATGGACCTTTTAAAATGCCGATTGATCATGCTTTCCCAATAAAAGGAACAGGAACTGTTATAACTGGAACTATCCATCGTGGAAAAATTACTATAGGCGATAAAATTGAGATTATGCCTCTAAAAATTCCTATAAAAATAAAGGGTATACAAATTTTTAAAGAACCTGTTCAATCTGCTAAAGCAGGCGATCGCGTGGCATTAGCAATTTCGAGATTGGATTATCATAAAATTGAACGTGGATATTATGCTTGTTCTCCAGACAGCCTTAAAATATCTAAAAATTTAATTATTAAGGGTAAAGTTAACTCTCTTTTTAAAAAAGTCATTAAGTCTGGGATTAGAGTTCATATAACTGTTGGTATGCCGACTGTTTCTGCTATTATTTATCCATTTAAAATTGAAAATTCTAAAAACATATTATTAGAAAAAATAAGCTCAAATGAAGAATTTTATGCGTACTTACAATTAGATAAACATGTCACTACAGAAATAGGGGAACAATGTTTAATTTCTCGACTGGAACTTCCTCCAACCACTTTAAGAATTGTTGGGAATGGAATAATAGAGAATTCAGAACCATCTGATATTGAATTATATAAGGAATCGAGTCGTAAAGGTACCTTAAGATCAATCAAAAATCAAAATGATTTAGTAGTAAGATACGTTATAGATGGTTTATCTAAAAGCAAATTTGGAGCGGAAAAACTGTTAAATAAAGAAATTTATACTGAAAATGGAAAAAAAGGAAAGATTCTTTCGCCTTTTGGAACAAAGGGCGGAGTCATAGCCAAATTTAAAGAAAAACCAGATGAAAATATTATAGTTTATTTAAAAAAATATAAAAAGGTTAAAATATGAAAGATTTAGATAAATATTTTCGTAATATCATTCCAGATCATATGTTAGATCGTGGTATTACAGTATTAGAGACTTATTTGAAACCAATAAGAATTTTATTGGAACAGAGAAGTATTCCTGAAGAAGGTTGGAATAAGGAGTCAATTAAACTTTTTTTAAAATTACTTTCACTGATGGATACTGATAAAGATCCAATCGCCGCCCGAGTTGGTGAAAGAGAAGCAAGGATGGCATCTCCATATATCGCGGAATTAGCTCAAGGATTTTGCCATGGAATTGGTAGAAGTGGGGTTATTGCAACTTCCCAACCAAAAGCACCTGGTGGATCAATCATGTATAATCTAGCAAATAGATTAGCATTATATGCAATAAAAAAGTTTGGTGTTCCAAATGCAAAAGGGGCTATAGTCTTTCCATTAGCTACTGGTATGTCAATTGCTTTAGCATTAGCGGTGGCAAGAGATATCACAAAATGTAAAAAAGTAATTTTTCCAAGATTAGATCATAAATCACCTTTAAAAGCTATTAGATTAGTTGGTCTGACTCCTGTTATAATAGAAGGACAAATTTATGGAGACGCTGTGCGTATACCACCTGAAATTATAGAAAAAGCGATAGATAAAGAAACAGCAGCTATCCTATCAACAACCACATTCTTTCCACCTCGAGAAGCTGATGATATCAAAGCCATTGCGAAAATAGCAGAAGAACATCAAATTCCACATATAATCAATAATGCATATGGTGTTCAGAGTAGAATTTTAATGAAAAAAATCCAAGGCGCAATCGATGCTGGTCGTGTTGATGCATTTATCCAAAGCGTAGATAAAAACTTCCTGGCTCCCATAGGAGGAGCAATAGTTGCCTCCCCTAATAAAGAATTTTTAGAAAAAATTAACCAATCATATGCTGGTAGAGGAACTGCAGCACCAGTCGTTCAATTTTTAGCTGCAATCTTAACGCTTGGAGTGAAAGGATATGAAAGATTACGTGATGAACAAGAAAAAAATTTTAAATTATTAAAGGAACTACTTCTCAAAACAATAGAGAAATATGGCGAAAGAGTATTAAATGTCGAAAATCCTGTAGCTATCGCAATATCAATGACTAAAAGGGATCCTCAAAAAGTAGGAGCGGCGTTATATTCTCTTAGAGCCACCGGCCCAAGAGCTCCATCCTCTAAGGATTGGGGATCATGTACAAACGAATATAATTGTCCTTATTTAGTGCTGAATGCAGCAATTGGTGTAAAAAAATCCGATATTATACAAATTAATGAGAAGTTAGAAAAAGCACTCCAACAAATAAAACCAAATTAGTTTAGAATTATTTCTAAAAAATAATTTATAATAAAAATCAAGTCCTTTATATGAGCAATAATAGTAATTTTGTGGCAGACTGTGCCGTAGGTGGTCCTGCGGTCCGGACTTCAGATCCGGGATACTCGAGAGAGTATGCGGTTCGATTCCGCCAGTCCGCCGCCAATTCTCATTTTTGGTGTAATTTAAATTGAATCTTGAAGCAATAACAGAATCTATTAGAAATTTTGATGGTGTTAAAAGAAAAGAAGGCATAGCTATATCAATTAAACCATTAGAAGAAACATTAAACTTGGGAAATGTGAACGTAATAAAATCATTTGGTGAAGATGCAGCCGTTTTTGAAGTGCCAAATTATGATAATGATTATTTCCTATTAGCATTGGACGGTATGTGGAATAAATTGGTTGAAGCTGATCCATGGTTAGCTGGATATTTTTCGATTTTAGTAAATGTTAATGATATTGTAGTTAAAGGGGGAACACCATTAGCTTTATTAAACATCATATCTACTACTGATGATTCATATACCAAAGAAATAATGGATGGTATTGTAGAGGGATGTAAAAAATTCTCAGTTCCAATGGTAGGAGGACATTATCATCCAAAAGCTAATAATAATTCATTATCTGTTGCTATTTTGGGTAAAGTTAAAAAAACCGCTGTTTTATTTTCTGATTCTGCCAAGGTTGGAGATAGTATTTTAATGGGAATTGATATGGATGGTAGTTTTAATACGAAATTCAAATATGCTTTTAACACAACTCAGCATAAGACACCTTCTCAAATTAACAAGATCTATCAAGTATGGCGGGATATTACTCATAAAAGTTTAGCATCAGCAGGTAAAGACATATCGAATCCAGGAATTTTAGGAACTTTAGGAATGCTATTAGATGCTAGCGATAAAGGAGGACGTGTGAATATTTTAAACATTCCAACACCAAACAATATAGATTTTGAAACATGGTTAAAAGCATATCCTGGATATGGGGTAATATTTACAGCCAAGAAGGAAAATGTAGAGAAAATTAAAAAATTATATTCTGATACTTCAATAATAACAAAGGAAATTGGCATAGTAGATAATTCAAAAAAGTTAATTGTTGAAGATGATAATACCAGTAGTGAACTTTTTGACTTTAGAAAAATTAATTTATCGGGTAAAAGTCGTTAAATAATAGAAAGTCTCAAAGCATTCTCAGGACATCTCTCGACACATTTCAGACAATAAGTACATTTTCTATGTTGAATTTTATCGTAGGGTAATTTTAAAATAGGAATATTCATAGGACAAACTTCTACACAGATTTTACAATCTTCTTTTAAACATCTAATCGGGTCTCTTCTCAAACCAAACCAAGAATATTCATTAAAATGTCCTAAAATAATACCCGTAGGACATATATATCGGCAAAAAACTAGAGGAATCCATATATTCATCATTAAAATTATTAATAGAAAAAAGATTTGTATCCATAAGAAAGCATCATTTGCGAAATATGCCACTATATCTCCTTCATAAACAGGAAAGGATCCATTTATAATTCTCCATGGAATAACCGAGATTAAGGTGACATAAGGATCCAGTTGAGTATAAGTACCTTCACTAAATGGTCCAAGTGGTGAAGCTTGAGGAGATGATAATCGATTGAATCCAACTAATACACAGAGACCCAAAGAGATTAGAATTATTACGTATGGAATGTTAGATAATAAATCCTCAGTATCTTGTACTGGTTTTATTTTATTTTGAGGAAAATAACCTATCATTTCTTGAATAAATCCAAAAGGACAAACCCATGAACAAGTAGATCTTCCAAAGATGAAGCCAATTAAAATAAGTAATCCTAAAATAAGATATGGAATAATTGCATTAGCAATATAATATTCTAGCATATTATAAGAAGCTGAAATGTTTGAGAAAGGTCCAGAAAAACTTTGTTCGATAGGAAGCACGATACCACTAACGGAAGAAAACAGAAATATCCCATATGTGCCAGTAAATAATCCAATATTTAATAAAATAAAGAAAAAGATTTGAGAGGCAAGCCTAATAAATCTAAATTTATTTTTTCTCCAAAATGATCCAATTTCTTTTTTTACCACTTATATTCCTTCCAATATAAAAAATAAAAACAAAAAATTAACGAAAAGTAATAGATCTCGGCCATTTTAAAAAGAATACTAATACTTCGTATTCCAAATCTTGGTCTAGAGTATATCCGAATGCTATTAAGCAGAGAGCTATAAGTAGAAGACTCAGCGAAATAATAATTTTTCTCAAGTCATTACGCCTAATTTTTTATTTTTTAAAAGAATCATTATGATAATTTTTTATATTTTGCATTTTAATATTTTTATTATAGTATAAAACCCAATGATGAGACTTGGACACCTGAAGATTAAAGATGATGACCCCATGCAGGTCTGGAGGGTTTTAAACTTAAAAATCATCGTAGTCCTGCATTTTTTTCAAAATCTTATTCTTAAATTTTAATGATTTTATGGGTTTTACTTTTAAATCTTTATCAAGTTCTTCTTCTTCTTCTTTAATCTTTTTCTGCTGAAAAGAACTAAGCATACATCTTCCATTTGTAGCCATTTTATATTTTACACAAAAAGAGTATTTACACTTATAACCTTCACAAATTTCTCCAGGGGCAAAGTTACAAGCTACAACTAAATCAGACCCTTTTCTGAATCTGCGCCCTAAAGCTTTTTGTTGACATCTTAAGAATTTACAACTAGGAGTACAGTATTTTATATCTTGGCCTTTACTGTTAGGCACCATTATTTTGCTCCTTTTCATTGCCTATATTTTTTTCAATCACTTCAATTATATAAAAACTTTTTTAGATTAAAATCTTTGTTCAAAATTGATTTATTAAAAATTTTATTTTGTTAAAATTATTGAGTATATGAAATAAGTTTCTAAAATCCATTTATTATATTTATTTATAACTTTAATTCTTCTAAAAGTAAGGATAATTTTTCGATTTTTTTATTAATCTCATTTTTTTTATTCTCATAACTCTTCTTTGTTAATTCACCTACTTTCAATCTCCCTTCTAAAATCCTTAGTTGCTCTTCTTGTTTCTCAATATCTCTCGTTAATAATTTTTGCCAATTTTCTTCAAAATAATATTTATCTTGAAGTTTGTCATTGAGTTTTTTTAATTTATCATCATATTCCTTTTTTAATTTCTCATATACATGGGGCTCAATTTCCTTTAAATGAAATTGGTTCTTTAAATTAGAGATCTGCTTTCTTAGTCTTTTCCTCTTTTCTAACAAGTCTTCTTGTGGTAATGGTTTTTTATCAGCCAATAATTCCTTACGTTTTTGTTTTAATTTATCAATAGCTTCTTTCAATTTGGGGATTTCATCTTTGATTTCCTCTAATTCTTGTTCATTTAATTCTGAAAGAAACGAATCAATTTTTTCTTTATGTTCTTTTAACTTCTTATCATATTGTTTAATTTTGACACGGATATAATATTGTTCAATTATTTCCTCGGGGATTTTTTCTGGTTTTTTTTCTTCTTTGGGGGCTACTTCGGGTTTTATTTCTTTTGGTTTTTTTTCTTGTTCAGGTTTTAAAGGAACAGGGGCTTGTTTAGTTTCTGGTTGGGGTTGGGTAACTTTCTCCTCTGATATCTTAATGGGCTTCTCTTCTTCCTCCTTTATTTTAAATCCACAATAAGGACAATAGTTATCTTCAATACTGATAGTTTTCTTACAAAATGAACATTTTATTTCCAAATTATCAGAACCTTCAGAATTTTAGTAGCTAGTCGAAATATTATTCTATAAAAAGTTAAGTAACTAATTTTATTTAAATTTATATTTTAAGACATAGCAAATATTTTATCTTAAGATTTACAACATTTTAATTAATAATTGGTAATAATTCTAATTAATTTTCATAAATTATAAAATAGGTTGAAAGAATGGCACAATTGACAAAGGAATTAGTTGATCGTTTAAACGAAATATCTCAGAAATTAGATAGTTTTACTAAAGGTTTAGGAGGCTTAGTGGAAGCCATTAATAAACTTGGAGAAAATACAAATTCAATATTAAGTGAATTGAGTAATAAAATTGGAAGTTATGCAGATATTGTATCTACAAAGAGTCAAGAAGATTTTGAGGTATCAAAAAGTCAATTAATTTCAATAAATACACAAATTGACAAAATTAGAAAAGGCGTAGGAATGGAGCAGATGTTAAAGATAAGTGATTCGTTAAGTGGACTTCTAGATACATTAGGGGGAGCAGATTTCGATCCAATGGATTTAAAAAATAAATTATCAGAAATTAAAAATTATATAGAATCCAAAAAAGAATAAAATATGAGGCAAATTTAATGAGCAATAGTGCGGATAAAGTTTTACCATTTATAACAACTGTTGTAAATGACATTTATGAAAAAGTGGGAAATCTTTCTGATTCTTTTAATAAACTTAATGAAATAATTGGTAATATAACTAAGAATTTTGAAGATAGTATAAATAAGCTTTCAAAAGATGTTGATGAAATTCTTGAAGAGACTCGAATGAATCGAGATCTAACATTAGAAGCATTTTCAGATTCAATGAATGCCTTTCTTGCAAAAATAAAAGAAATTCAAGATGAAAGTAACAAAACTTATGAAGGAAGTGAAATGGGGACAATATTATCCAGACTTGACAGAATTTCAAATAAAATTTTCGATAAATACTGGGATATTCAAATGTCTTGTACTGTATCAAATCTACACGTATTAGTTGATCTCTTAAAAGGAAACCCTAATATTATCAGAGTTCAAGTTCCAGTTGTTCAACAAGTTCAACCAATTACTCCAAGAGTGCAAGCTGCAGCGCCTCTGTCAGCACCAGTACCATCAATAGCACCGCCTCCGACTAAACCAGAGGCCCAACCTGAGGGAAAAGTTGATGTGTTTGCAAAAAGTCCAAAATTTAAAGGCGGAAGAAAATTAAAAACCCATGAAGATCGCATGGAAGAAATGAAGAAAAAGAAGAAACTGTTTGGCCGTTATTGAATTTTTATCCGAAAAGGTCTGAGGGTTTTAAAAGACTATCATCTTCATCTTTACCAGATGATGGTGCAGGTTCAGTGGGAGTTCCAACTTGAGGAGGGGGTGGCAATGAGCTTGATTTACTAGGTTGAGCAGATTGTGTTTGGCTTTTTGGAGCTGATTTTACTGTGCTTGTAGATACCATACCCATCATTTGTCTAACATCTTGAAGTACGCGATGTAATTCTAAAATTTGTACTCCCTTCTGCAGACTTTCTACCGAATCTTTTATTGTTTCAGTAACATTACCTAAATTTCCAGAACCAGCTTTCTCTATGGCTTGATGAATTAAATTCTGATTTTGTATTAACAAATCATTATTTTGTTTAACCATTTGAGATAAATCGTTTACGCTGCTAACTAATGCTTTTAAAAGCCTTATTATTTCTACACCTAATTGATCCATTGTATCGCCTCTTAATTATAGACCATTTATTATATTTTTTATAATAATACCTTTTATAATCTTGTTTTTTTTCTAATATATTAATAATTTTTTAAGGATTAATGTCTTTCCACATTTTTTTAATGAATAATAATCTTTTCATTCTATCTTTGTGAGAAACTCCATCAAAAGTTTCATATGTCCAAGCATTTAATTCGGGTGGGCCTAAAGCTATAGGTTTAATTAAATTAAAGTTAAAAATTGGTGATGATTTCATTAAACTAAATACACTAACTATTATATTTTCGATATATTCCACATTTTCTTTTAAAAAATTAATTGTTTTTTCAAAATCATCTTCATTTTCGTTTGGGAAACCTGTCATTATATATAAATAGGTCCTAACGTTTGCATTTGATAATATTTTTAGCAATTTGGAAAAATTATTAATATTTATTTTTTTACCAATAATATCCAGAATTTTGGGGCTAGCTGATTCTAATCCAAAAAAACAATGACTCAAACCCCTTTTAATATAATTTAAGATTTGTTTTTCATTAATATTTGATATTTCACAATTGCCCCCCCATTTAATTTCTATATTTGAATTATATAACAAATCGAGAGCTTTTCTAAAACCATTAGATAAGTTAAATGCATTATCAACAATTTCAAAATTATGAATACCATAATTACTTGTATAATATTTTATCTCTTCAAATATAATTTGAGGGTTTTTTCTTCTGAAATCACCCCAAATTGAATTTTCATTACAAAAAACACACTTATTTGGACAACCTTTTGCTGTAAGAATATCTAAAGTTTTAAAATTTTCAAGTTTTAGATCTTCTAAAAAATCATATCTAGGAATAGGTAAATCATTTAAATTCAGTTTATTAGGTGGTTTAGTAAAATGTATTTTATTATTTTTTTTAAATCCGATACCTGGGGAGTTATAAATACTAATTTTATCTTTAATTTTAGATAATATTTTTAATAATGGAATTTCACCCTCTGGATGATATACTACTAAGTCTATAAATGGTAATTGTAAATAAAGGTTCGCTCTATAATTTAAAAAAGCCTCAGGTCCACCAAATATAATTAATGAGTCTGGTTTTTCCTCTTTTATTCTCTGAGCAGCATAAATTGAACTGATTGCATTTCCAGTAGTTACTGAAAATCCATAAATTCTTGATTCAGATTTAATTAATTTCTTAATATACGTCTCTAAAATCTTTTCTGTAACTTTTTTATGTTTTAAAAATTGATAAAAGAAAGGTTTGTATAATTTAGAACATACAGAACATAAAGACTGGATTAGATTTTCTCCAATTTTTTCATAGTTAAAAAAAATATGACCCCATATTAACCAATTTGCAGCCCCCCAAATTGCAAATTCGGGGATTTTAAAATCATAATAGTTTTTGATATGAAAATCCTGAGAAATTTTTTTTTATAGAAATCTAGACTAAAATCAAAGCCTGAAACATTAAATCCTTTATTTTTTAAAAAAGTTATAAGACTTACTATTCCAAGAGATGGAATTTGGGTTGTATATGCCGGTAAAGAGGTTAAAATACAGTCAAACTGCATTTATTCACCAAAAAAATAGTATCAAGACTCAAATTGTTGCACAACATTCAAGATCCGTTTTAAAGCTAGTAAAAAGTCAACATACCATATTCCTTCATTGATCTGGTCCAAAGTTTGATTGAATAATTTTGTGGTTGATTTGAATTCGTTTGAAATTTGAACTTTTTCCAGAGTATTGTGCATAACCCGAATTTTACCAATCGCTTCACTAATTTGTTGATTTAATTCTCCTAAAAACTTAGTGAATTCATTTCCAAACAGTTTTAATTGGTTTGAAAGTTCATCAAGTTTGCTATAAACATCATTTAAAGATGAAGCTACGAATGGTAAAAGGCTTCTATCAGACAAATTTATCTTTACTCCATAGAGGTTTGTTTAGAAACTTTTAATAAAGCTCTTATTAGTTCAGAAACCATATCCGAAACATTTTTTTTATCTAATTCTTGTTTTATAGTAGCAGTTAAAGTTAAAAGGTTTTGTTTAGCTTCCTCAATTTCAGATAATTTAAAAACTGTTTCAAAGGTTCTGGTTAATCGATCAACATTGACATTTAAACTAGCTATCGCTGATGCTATGCCATTTTTCACATTTACAAGAGTTTTGGAAAGGTTATTAATGTTATTATTTGTTTGAATTAATTTTGTAGAAATTTCTTCAAACATTTTTTTTATTTGAACTGCAGTATCTGAAACTTTACCTTCTGATGTAGCCAAATATTATACACCTAAGTATCAAATTAACTTCCAAAAAATGTAGATGGCTTAATTAATCCTTCCTCAGATTCTTCTTCTTTCTCTTTCTTTTCTTTTTTAGCTGTTTTTGTTGGAGGAGGTGAAAGTTGAGCTTCAACTTTTGCAGGAGGAGGTTTTATTCCAACAACAGGTTTTGCTTCTTTTGGTTCTTTCTTTTGAGACTCCTTCACTGTCATTGGAGTCGGTACGCTTCGCACATTAGTTAAATTCTCGATCCTACTTACTAAATTTTGGATTGATAAAAGTTGTATACTTTTTTGAAGCTTCATAATTGTATGATCTAGAGTCTGATCTATTTGATCAAGACTCTGAATCCCTAAATCGTCAATTTTTTGAGAAATATTCTTTTCTAAAGATGGGATTTCTTTTTGTGCAATAGTTGAAAGGCTAGTATTTACTATTGATTCAATTTTTCCTATTTTCTCTGTAAATTCATTAAATAACTTGCTTTGATCTCCTATCTTTTTCTCTATTCGCTGCAGTGCTCTTACAGCATCTTCTAGAATACCTGCCAATACTTTCATCAATGCACCTGAATCCGGTGTCGCCATCTTGATTCACTAAATTTATTTTATACAAATTTTAATTAATTTATTAAATAGTCTTGGCAAAAAAATACAATTTTAATTCAACAATTTATTAAATTTTTCATATTATTTATTATTTTGTTATTTTTTTTGGTGTTTTTTTAAATCAAGTATAAATATTAATTATAAGGGTTTCCCAGAAATCCAAGCTTCACTTAACAGAGTTGAGAAAAATTCAATATGTTTTGGATTGTTTGACATCATACCCATAGGTCCTGGTGTTTTATCAGAATGAGCAGCCAAGATAATTTCTTCTCTATCATGTTCTAGCCCCCATCTATCTTGTTTATCAAAATTTCGAAAAGTTATATTTGGAAATCCAGAAAATGTATCCATAATCTCTTTATGGTTTTCAATATTAAGATCTATAAATGTAGCAATCCGAATATTGATTTTTTTATTAAGATTTTGTAGTTCAATTTGTTCAATATCTTCAATTGTAGGTGTACATATTAATAATCTAATTTTTACATTATCTAACATATTATTCATTATACTAATAATATTCTCTTTCCCTTGAATCAAGCCCGTTTTTTGTTCTTTAATATTTTGATACTCCACATTTAATTTTTCAAAATCATTCTCAAGATCAGATATCGTTTTCTTTAATTCATTTATTTTTTCTTGTTTCCCAGTAATTTCCTTTGTTTTTTCTTTAGTATCATTTTTTAAATCTTCAATCTTAGAAACTAGTTTCTCATCAGCTTGTAATGCTGTTTCTAATTTTTTTTCTTTATCTTCAATCTCTTTGTTTTGTTTTTCGATATTTTCTTTTAAATTTTTAATAACTTTAACTTGACGTGAATTTTGTTCTTCATAATTTTGGATTTTTTCCTGAACCCCGCCAAATTCACTCTTAAGTTCTTCAAATGTTTTCTGCATATCTTGCTCTTTTTCTAAATAATTTTTTTCTAATTGTTGTATCTTTAATTCATGTTCCTTTTTTAAATCAGCAATTAATTTTTCTTGCATTTGTTGATTTTCGACTAATCTTTTTTCAAGATTTTCGCAAGTTTCTTCTTTTTCCTTAAGATTTTCTAGTAGTTCTTTTTCCATAGTAAGTATTATTTGTTCTTGTTCTTCTATACTAACTTGAGCATCAATTTTTTTTTCTATAATTTCATCATTCATATAAATCTCTCCCTTATTTTGAAAGAGAATCGGACCAGTTTTTTCGAATTTCATTTATATGGATTTCATCTATTAAATTTTTTCTTAATAACTCATTAAAACCTCTAGAAATCTTTCTATCAATATCAGGATTAGAAAAAAGATTTTCTTTTGAACAATTAAATTCAAAATTACTTCTTAGTTCCAAATTTATTTCTAAAGCGTTTTCTAATCGTTCTTGTAACATGACTTTAAATGAACTGTGTAAAAAATCAAAGGGAACCCATCTTTCTGATGTATTAAATTGGTTTGGGAGGAGGGATGGTGGAGAAACGATAATTTTTTCATCACCATCGATTGTTTCAATCTCTGAAATATATAAAGGAATCCAAACTTTATTAATTGGCATAACTATTCCAAGGGAATTTCCTGAAACCGACCAAGATCCTAAATAACTCTTTTCATTTTCACAGACTTTTATAATTTTATCGATTTTTTCAAGAAGTATTTGAGCTTTATTATCAATTCTTTCCTTAATTTGTGTAAGTTGAGATAATTCTTTCTCTCTTTGTTCTTTAATTTTAGGAATTTTTTTATCCCCTTCTTCAACTAACTTTTGAAATTTATTTTCAATATCGGATTCTTGGGTTCTGATTTCTGAAGCAAGTGCATCTATATCTTTTTGACTATTTTCTATTTCAATTTTAGTTTTAGTTATTAGCTCCTTAAAATTTGGAATATCCTTATCCAAGTTTTTTATTAATTTCAACGCTAAAGATAAGATTTCTTCAGGATCCTTTTCTTCAGCAAAAGAAGTTTTAATTACTTGTGAATCTTTTAAAATTTTTTCAAGATTTTGTATAATTAACATAAATTTTTCAAAAATATTTTTTGAAATTGCATTATTCCGTTTTTCTTTCCATTCCTGTAATTCATAATATTCATTAGATTTTTTAACTTCATAATCTCCTTTTATATTCTGTAATTCTGAATCAAGTTTGCTTAAAGTATATTTAGTTCTTTTTTCTTTTTCAGTATATTCTCTATTTATTTCAATTATCCAATCATCTGTAGTTGACGATACTAAGCCTTGAATCTGCTTCCAGCTCGTAATATTATCATCAACTTTTTTTATTGCACTCTTGAAAGATTCTGCAATATCAATCACGTTATCAGTGGTAAAGGCTTCCTCTAATTTCGCCATATAAGTCGATGGCTGAGTATCTGTAAGTTTTATTAAAGTAGTTAATCCTCTTAAAACATCAGGGTCTATCATTCCCTTTATTTGAATCTCCTCTTGACCCTTTTCTTCAACTGTAGCTAAGACTTCATCTAAAACGTCAGGTAATCTATTTCTATCAGGACTTGCGTCTCTTAATAATCTTCCGATTTTAGCTCTATTTGGTGAACTACTTATTTTAAAACTGAACGAAAAATAATCCAAATTATCAATTGCTATGTAATTTTGAGCATCGGCTTGAATTAAAGTGATTGGCCATAAAGCTTTCGAAAAAAAGATATATTTTGATTTTAAAAATTCACTTTTTTTTCGTGAATATTCAATTAAAGCAAATTTTGATGCTAGTTCAAGATCAAATGGGAATGGAATAGAATTCTTTTCATAAATTATACAAGGAGTAATGGAAAGAGATTCCTTTGCTGGTCCAATATTTTGACTTGCCAATGAAATTTACCCCATTTTTAAAATTTAGCCATTTAATATTAGTATATTAATGATTTTAAATTTAAAGGTAATAAAATAATAATAAATGTTTAAACTTATATTTTTGATTATTCTATTTTTTAAATAATTAAAAACAAATGAGGTAATAATGTGATATCTGGAGTTAGAAGGCGTGAGACCGCTGCTGAAGGAGCTAAATTATTTATTACTTCTGAAACATTATGCCAAAGATTAAGAAGAGAAATAGACAGGAAAAAAATTATTGAAATCACTGGAAAGAAGAGTAAATTTTTAGATTTTCTCTTAGGTTCTGTCACAATTCAATTATTTCATTATGTAGGTTTAAGAATAGATAAAATCACCTCCCAAACTCAATTATCTACTGAAACTGAGAAAGAATTCGAATTAAGCCAGAAAAAAACCTTATTTTCTGAGTTAAAAGACTTTTCCAGTGATTTTTTCTTAAAAGAAATTGAAATTTTTGAAAAAGAAGTGTTACTAGAACAAGAGATTATAAAGAATGCTATTAATCAAAGAAAAGAAAAAATAGATAAGGATGTAATTTTTACTCAAAACTTGAAATTCTTACGGTCTCAGTTAATATCCCTTTTTAGAAATTATCCAAATCAATGTTTTTATGATTATCTAGGAAAAATTTTAGGTATTTCAGAAACAACAAGAAAAGAAATTCTCCAAAATGCCGCAGAATTTAAACCTACTCAAATTGAAATTGAAAAAGAAATGAAAAGGGAATATGAAGATGAATTTATAGAATTAGCCGTTTTTAATAGAATAAAAAAAATAATTAATGATAAATGGGAAATTATGGTTCCAAAACAATTAGAAATGCAAAGTGTTATTTTAAAAAGATTAGAATCGGATATAATTAAATTTCTTATTGATAAGATCCCTTTTTCAGAAAAAGCTCTTAATTCCCACCTTGAGAGTGGAATATTAAAATTAAAAATAATTGAAATAATAAAAGATTCTTGTAAAAATGATCATTTTTATGAAGAAATAGAATCTTCGATAATAAATTTACTAAATATAGAACTACACAAGCAAGCTTCAAAAGGTTCGAATTCGTTTTTGGATTTTATGTCAAATTTATTGCAAATATCATTAGATGAAGTTATGAGATTCTTGGAAGTTCATGAAATAAAAAATGTTACAAATTTCTGTCAAGCCTTAACTTTAGAAATAGGAGAAATAGAAGAGAAATTAGAATCGAAATTAATAAGTGATTCTGATCTATTCCGTTTAGGTGATAGAGGACCATTAGTTCAAGCACAAAAAACTTTGGAGAGCTTAAAAGTTGAAGAAAGAGTTCCAGAAACACTTTATGAAATGACACTGGAAGATCTATTTTCTGGAAAAACCCCTATATTTGGAAAACTCCTCAATGAAGTTTGTAAAAGAGTTAATATTTCCCCAGAAACTCTAAAATCATTAATTGAAAAAGATAAATTGTTAAAACAGATTTTTAAGGATTCAGAGATTAGAGATATTGAACAAATAAGATTATCATTAAAAATGGATAATATTTTAAAAGAAATTTCCCGTGAAATCTTTTATACCTTAATAACTAACTTTTTACGCTCGATTTCACGAATAGTCGAACAATATCAAAAAATCAAGAGGGATAAAGAAATATTTCTAATCGCAATCAACAGAATTTTTGATTTAAAGAGTTCAGAAAACTGGATTAAGGTTAAAGTTGAAGATCTAATAATTAATAAGATAATGGATAGACAAAAAGAGATCGTAGATCTAGTAGAAAATAAAGACCCATTTTTTATTAATGGATTTATATGGGCAAGATTATCTGATAAAACTATTAAAAAGGCACTAGAAGAATTGAAAAAAACAAATAGTCCAGTATATGAAGATATAAAACCTCTCTCACTATCCTTTGATAATATCCCTCCTATCTCATATGCGACTGCTTATGATATGTGTATCAGGATAGAAAAGGGTTTACAAACAAAGCGTTTAGAATCTAAAAAAAGAAAAGCAAAGGAAGAAGTAATGAAAACTGCTGAGACAAAACAAGTATTTAAGGATGCTGATACTTATGGCTGGTTGGAAAAGCGGATTAATATGTCTCTAATGAGAATCGGGAAAATTCAACCCAGTCAACTCTATTGGAAAGAAGAAGATTCCAATAAGTTATCTAAAATTATATTGTTACATACTCAAGTTAAAAGAGGGCAGGAAATTTGTCCTGAATGCGGTGAAAATGTAAATTTAGAAAAATGTGATATACATGGTCCATGTATACCAAAAAAAGCTTCATTAATAGATACTTTGGCTAAATTTTATTCCTTTTCTGTAGATAAATTAAAAAAAGTCGATTTTAGTTCAGCTACAAATTTTGTTTTACAAACTGCGAGTCCAATTTTAAAAAAGAGACTTGGTCATGAACCAAAAATTGAAGAGTACGAGAAATTGCTCGAGGGTGAAATCTTAGAATTAGGTAAAGTATTAGGAGAAGATATAGGAAAAAAATTGAACAAGGCTTTATATAAAACTTGGCGTAAAAAAGAATTAGGGCGTTAACAAATATTCTATTAGGGTTTTTTTAGACTCAAATAATATTTCAAAACAGCGTCCCGAGCTACCTGTTGAAATGATCTTTTGATATTTTTACCCTGAATTGCAATCGTATCGTAGATCTGGGTCGACATTTCTATTCCGTGAGGATTAACTATAGTTCCTAGTCCTTTTTCCTTTAAATATTCTTCAACTTTTGTTTTTGAAATCAAGTTAGGTAGATCAACTTTATTCAGTTGGACCAAAAAAGGGATCTTCTTTCCTAGAGCTCCACTTAAATGACCAATCAATTCATCGAGACTCCAAAGATTTTCTTCCGTTTGGTCCTCTTGTGCGTCCCATACGAAGATTACCGCGTCTACGCCATTTAGAATCGTTTTACGCTGAAATTTATGGCGTTTTTGACCAGCAACTGTATAGACTTGTAGAGAAACGCCTCCAACACCCGCAGTCATACGATCAAAGAATAGGGTTCGCCCAGTGGGATCCACTATTGACTGCATCTTACCCTTAGCCATCCCCTCTTTCTCGAACATCCACTTTACGGCTGTTGTTTTTCCCGATAAAGATGCTCCCCAGTACACAATTTTGAATACTAACTTACCATCAGAACCTCGACTGGGGCACACAAATTTCACCTTTTGTTTTGTAGATTGCGTAATTCATTTAGAAAGGGGATAATAAAAATTTAATTGTTTAAACTACTTTTTTATTTTTCCTTTTAAAATATTGCGAAGTAATTGATTTTATTAATTTGAATAAATGATATTTTATCTGGATAGAAATTAAACCATTAAATATCTCACTATTTTTTTCCTTAAAACCCCGCTTGTTCTAGGGGTGGAAGCCAAGCTTTTTTTACTTCTTTCAAAGACTCATAAATTTGGATAAAATCTTTGGAAATTGGAAGAATCATTTCAAGATCCGCTTTTTTAATTGAAAAATACCCATTTTCCTTTAAAAGCCTCGTAAGATGAAAATGGTTATCATGTACAAAAGCCATCATAACTGGAGATTCCATAGCAGCTATAGCTTCTAATTTATTGAGAAGGGAATATCCAATATCATATATTCTAGACTCTAGGTCAATAAAGAAGTCTGCAAGAACATATGAACTTAGATAATATTTTAATATTAAAGTATAGGATTTTAAGATAGATCCTCCACCAATCAACTGTCGACCTCTTTTTATTGCTAAATTTATACTCTTATCCCTTTTAGGTCTATTTACTTTAAACCAATGCCAGTAATTTTTATCGTATACATTGCCACCAATGAAATTTTTATTATGCTCATTTATTTTTTTAATAAATTCCAATTGTTCTCCTTTTTGAATTTCAAATTGTATATTTTTCGCTCTTTTTCTTCTTTTTGCTTTTAATTTCAATAAATAGAATAATGGGAAAAAGGGGAATAGGGGAAAAATTTCCTTTCTAAATTTCAGAGGATTGATAATTTTCATAAAAAGAGAATAATATATTTTATAAATATAGCCAAGTCTTTTGTAAAGTTTCCTTGCATGCCCTCCTGGATCTGCCATAAGGACTGAACCATCTGCACCATAATTCTTAGTAAACTCTATTGCACGTTCCATTAGATTTCTAGCAATTCCTCTTTTTTCTAAAATTGGACATGTAGCCACATCATCAATTCCTCCAAACAAAAATTCTTGATCCCCAAATCTCATTTTATGAAAAGTAACAATAACGCTTCCAACTATTATACCATTCTTTTCTGCAATCATAATTCCTTCAGGAATAAACCTTGGAGGTCTTTTTTTATATTTCCAATCCCAAAATTCTAATGTCCTAGGTTGACAGAATCTTGTTTTACAAAAAGCACTATGGAATAGTTTATCAATTCCTGATTCATCACCATCTTGGAAAATTCGGTATTTAATTGGCATTTCGTATCAATGAATAAAAAATAGTTAAGTTAAAAGCTCTAACTTTGTCCTATCTTCCAAAACGGCTTTTGTGCAAGCTAATGCTGATGTATGGGCTATTTCACCTCCAGTGCCTGGAACACCATAAGAATCACCTGCAAAATAAAGCCCCTCAATTTCACTTTTCACTTTAGGGCGTAAATTACGATGTTGAGTAATAAATGGTACTGCCCCATCAACAATTCCTGCACTAGTTCTATGCCAAATAATTTTATTAGAAAAATCATGATACATTTCGTTTAAAATATTCATAAGATTATCTTTTACTTGTTTAATTTTATCTTTATCGGAGATAACATCTAATTCAGTTGGTTGGAAAATTGTATAAATTTGTTCTCCTTCTGGCACAATACTTTCGTCCAGATTTGATGCAAAGAAAGACATAGTAAAAGGATCTTTTGTTAAGATAGTTCCATCATGATCCGATATTTTTTCTTTAAGCCCAAAATCCATGAACACACCAACGGTAGGTATAATGTTTTTAGCCATTTTAATAAAATCTGGTGAAAAATTCGATTCAGAAATTAGATCAAATATTGATTTAGAAGGTATTGCCAATATAACAGTATTTGCTTCTATAAATTCTCCACCTAGATTTACACCCACAATTGATTTATTATCAATCTTCACACTATCAACCTTTGATTTCGTTCTTATTTCTCCATGCTCTTTAATAATTGAAGTTAATTTTTCAATTATTGATTTCCAACCTCCACGAGGATAACAAGTTCCTGATGGTGCTTTTGATCCAGTTTTAATACCATCAACAAATTCTCCTGATGACAACATTTCAGTTTTTGTTGATACACACATTAGATTTGCTACTACGACAAGAAAATCCTTAATAGGTTCTGATAATTTACCATGTTTATCTTCAAGCTCTTTAATATAATCAGGTACAGATATATCTAAGTAATCATCAACTTTTAATTTTAAAATATCCACTAAAACCGGTCCAAATGTCTTCTTCTCTTCATCATTAAAGATATCGGTCGAAGCTAGACCACGCATAGAGAGTGGAAAATCATGAAATGCGCCATCTTGGAATAATTTAATATCGCCACAATTAATTATATCTAATTTTTCGCCAAGTTGTTTCTTAAATATCTTATACATTGAACTTTTTGTTGAATATCTTATTAAATGAATCCCAAAGTCGACAATATAACCTTTTTTGTATTCAATTGAATTAGATCTGCCACCTAGCATGGAAGTTTTTTCTAAAAGTAAAATTTTTTGTCCATTTTTTGCTAAAATCGCTCCAGTGAGTAATCCTGCTATTCCACCACCAACAATTATGGTATCAAACGTCAAAAAAATAAACCTCTTTAACACTCTTTTTAGATAAATATTTGTTCCTCAAATGAAATTATTTTAAATTAGTATTAATTTAATTTTAAATGAAACGATTTTAAATTAATATTGATAGATTTGAAAATAAGTATCAAAAATATATTCAAAATTTAAATTAAAAATAATTAATATCAAAAGATGGGCGAATTTAAAAATGTCAGATCGATTTTGGGATAAGCAAGGGCGTCCTTTTGTATTAGAAGGAGAAACCATTCAACATAGTGTTCCCGAAGTGCATATCTCAGGCAGTGCTGCTTCTAAAGGTCTTATGGAAATTGGGGATTTAAAAATGGGGGATCTATACGTTACAAATACTCGATTAATCTTTATTGGGGAAGTTAGAAAATCAAAGGATCCAAGACAAAAATTTGATGGTTTAAGTATTTTTTATGATGATATAAGTGAATTAGGGAAAGTTCAAAAAGATAAGTTTTCAGTATTATGTGTTTTCAAAAAAGGCCGTTGGAGATCACAAAAAGCTAGGGTCTATTTTAAAAAGTTACCAAAAGATCAAATTGAAAAAGTGACTGATTATATACGAAATGCCTTGCAAGAAATAGAATATGCTGAAACTGGTGAACGACCAGAACCAAGAGAAAAAATTGAGAAAAAAAACAAGGAGAAAATTGAAGAAGAGAAAAAAGTTGATCCCGATCTACTAAAAGCTCAAGCAATGTTTAGCGAGATAAAAGAAGATTCCGTTGAATTAATGTGCCCTGCATGTGGTGGTTATGTATTATACAAACCTGGGATGAAAACTTGCCCAATATGTGGAAAAGAAGTGAATTTTTTACCAGAATAATCTAAAAAAAAGAGAAGTCGAATTTCAAACTTAAAAAAATCATTTTTTAATTTATTTTTTAATATAACAAGACAGAATTTTTTTTGCACATAAAGTAAATGCATTCTTTACATTCTTTCCGTCAATTGCTACCGTTTCTATAAAATCTACATTTCTTAATTTTGCTTTTTTAAATATTTCTTCCGCATCTTTTCTAGTTACTCTTTTACCACGAGCAAGATCAATTTTATTGAACATACAGATCATAGGTAAATCTAATAATTTTCTTTTAAGAATTTCAATTAATAAATTAATTGCAGCTAGATTATCCTTCCAAGCTTCTTTTGAGGCGTCCCAGACGAAAATTATTCCATCAACACCCCCTAAAATAGCCTTTTGGAGTGACTCAAAACTTTTTTTTCCGACTACACTCCACACTTGAAAAGAAACATTTGATTTACCAATTTTTGCCATCATTCGATCGAAAAATGACGCATCACGACCAGCTCTAACTTGAGTTAATTTTCCAGTTTGGATTCCCTTCTCCTTATCATGTATCCATCTAATGGATGTCCCTTTACCTGCTAATTCTGGTCCAAAATATACCATTTTAAATACCAATGAACCATCAGGCAATTTTTGGGGCATCTTATTCCAACTCATAAAGGAATTTCAATCTTAAACTATTTTTTTAGTATAATTTATGTACTATTATTTTTAAAAATTTTGAAGTATGCGTTCGATCTCTTTAATGTTAGAAAATTAAATATAAATGTTTATGTATAAAAAGAAAAATCTAAAAGTCATAGTTTACTAAATGAAGACATTGATTCGATTGATCATAAATTGTAAATTTTTAGATTATTAAATATGAAAATTAGGTTTGAAAAAAATGGGAAAGTTAAGAGAAATTACAATCGACCTAGAATCTCTTTCTGAAGAAGTAATTTATAAATATGGCGACTACCATGCAGGCTTCCGAGAATTATTACAAAATGCAAGCGATGCAATTAAAGATTATGAAGATATAAACAAACATAAGGATAAAAAATTTAGTGGATTTATTTCAGTATCATTATTTCCCCGTCATATTGTTATTAAAGACAATGGGATAGGTCTAGCGAGTAAAGAAATAGATGAGTATTTGTTAAGGTTATATGGAACAGATAAAAAAGAAAAAGAAAGAGCAGGTATATTTGGAAGGGGTTTTTTTGCCATTTTTAAAGAATCTAAGGAAATTTATGTAATAACTCAAAGACCAGGAGAAAAAAAAGTATATTTAAAAGTCTATCCTAAAGATAATTGGTTTGTTTGTGAAGAATTGGCGTTAAAGGAGATTCCAAATAAATTTCTTGATTATACTTTATTAATTGAGCATGGTCATGGTACCAATTTAGTAGTAATTCCTAATCAAATTACGTTTAACATAGACGAAATACATAAATATTTAATTCAAACTTGCCAATTTTTTGAAATCCCATTGGTGATAAACGGTCATTCGATAAATAAAACTTTTTTAGACGCTGTAAAGGAAGAATTAAATAATAAAGCTATTGTTGATTTTAATGAATTTGATAAAAATGACCCAAATAAGAGAATTAGTGGTTGTCTTGCGTATCAAACCGCGAATAATATGATTCAAGCATTTGTATATCGAATTAAAGTATTAAATTTAATTTCTCCCGTTGATTCAGTCTGTGGATATATAAATTATGATCAATTAAAGGTCGTTCCTAGCCGTGATGCTCTTGTCCAAGATGAAAATTATCATTTTTTTATTAGAGTATTATCAGAACAATGTGATAAAGTAATGAAGAAGCTTTCTGAGAATCCACAAAAAGATGATTATCAAGCATTATTAAATTATGGTATTTTAAAGAAAGATCCTAGCTATATTTTAAAAGTTCCACTTTATAATATTGTTGGGGAAAGAGAAAAATATTCAATGAATGATATTTTAAATGCTATTACCACTAAAATGCTATTTCACACAAAAAAAAGAAACTTGGTAGCAGATAGATTGCGTAAACGAGGATTTATTGTTATAACAGATTTTTCAGAAAAAGAATTTGAGATGTTACAGCTCATTATAGATCAACAACGAAATATCACTCTATTAAGTGTAGAAAGTCCAGTTGCAAGTAAATTTGCAGGTTTAGGGAAACGGTATATTGTTCCAGAAGATGATCTATCTTCGTTAGAAAAAAAAATATTAAATATGACAAGAGAAATGGTTGATGAATTCTCTGGAGAGAAGGGTAAAATTAAAGTGTTCATTATAAAAGGTGACTTAATAGATGAAGCTGAACATATTCCCGGTCAAATTTGGATACAAAGAGAGGGTAAAATATTAAATTTAGCTAAAAAAATTACAAAATATCCGACTTTGGTAAAAATGCTCCTAACTCCGCTTATAGCTCATGAAATTACACATGAGACTGACAAAGAAATCCATGATGAGACGTTTTACGAAATGCTAGAAACAAATTTAAAGAAAATGCAGGAAAAAATAATCCAAAAATTCTTGAATTTAGAGAAAAAAGCGTTATTAAAATTATGAAATATTAGGTTCCAAAACCAACAAACTTCTTTTCACGTAGTTTCTTATGATGTTCGCGTTCTTTTTCTGCATTGACATTACTTAAATGAGAGAATGACTCCTTGGACTTTTCCTCAAGCCCCATCTGTTTAATCTTTTCCCTCTCTTCTTTAACACGCTGAATCTCCACTTTTTCGTCTTCTTCATTTGTTTCATTTAATTCTTCTTCGCTCAATTGATCAACCCTTAGCTCATTCAATTATTTGTTAATAATGTTAGCATTTTATTCCTTTTAAATAAACATCAATGTAAATATAATATCTTAAAAAGGAGTAGCTTTTTTAAATTTAATTTGAATATCGCGATATAGATTATGCCAATATTTAAGATATTCCCTTGTTTCATCAGAAGATATAGGTATTGGAGATTTTTTTATTAATAAATTCATTTTCTCATTAGAAGAAGATAATTTCTTACTAAATTCGTCAGCTCTTGCCCTAAAAGTTTTTAAATTCTTTATTTCCTTGAGATTATTTAGACGCTGAATGAAATGCTTATGAAGTACTTCAGATGATTGTTGGACCGTGATTTTGAGTGATTTTTTTAATTTTTCAATTTCTTGAGGATTATTAGTAATCCAGTATTTAAATTGATCATTTTCAAGCAATTCCCCCTTTAACTGATCCTTATTTATTAATGATACCAGCGTTTTTTTCATTTCCTCTTTATCTACACTAAATATTTCTGATAATATCTTTAAATCGACAGTAACATATTGTTTTAAAAATTGAATTAGCTTATTTACAGAATCTGGGGATTCTTCTAACCTAATAGTCTTAAAAACGGGAAGAAGTTTAATTTCTTTTAAATTTAAATTAACATTATGTTTTTCAAATCTAATTCTATCCATAACTTGAAGTCCCTCTTCAAAAAATTCAGTGGGACTAACCATGAAATTAATAAAATCGGGATGAGCACTTAATTTAGATGCACCGCTCCATTCGATAATATTTGAATAATCTGGATGAAAACGTTTAACATTAATTTCAATGTTTATTGAGTTTCTTAAAACGTTAAGTATTCTCTCATCCATTCCTTGAAAACAAGCTCTGCCTCCTAAAATGATAGAAAGATAAAAGTCTCTTCTAATATTCCTATCAAAATTCTCCAAAATGGAACTTAGAAATTCTGGGAGAGGAAGAATGTCCTTTCCAATGAGGACAGGGTTAAAAAACATTTCTGTGACGGCGTATCGTTCAAGATCTATTAATACTCTTTTTTCATTAAAGTGAAATTCTCTTTCTAATTTCGAAATGTGGTCAAGATTTCCTTTTGTCAGATTTTCAAATTCATCACGGCTGGATGCTACAAGACAATATCTTGAGATTTGTTCTAAAGCATAATCAGATAATACAACTCCATTTCTTGATGAAACTAGCACATCAAGGCTTTCTTTTAAATCTAACAACGAGATATCATAGATATTTGCTTGCTGTTCAAGAATAGTTCCTTTCCACACGGGTAAAACTTGGGTAGTTGTATCGAGATAAACAATTAATCCCGTCTCTCGGTTTGTCGCTAAATAAGTTGAATAAGGTTCACTTAATAGAATTAAACCTGATGGATTAAATGTTTCAAAAATAATTTTTGCTAAGTCTTGGATGAATTGATTTGGTACAAATAAGGGGTGAGTAACGACATAATACTGCCGTCCCTTAATATCTAATAAATTAAAAATAATATTTGCCAAAAGTTTTGACAATAATTCTCTATTAATATTATAATCTAAATCAATAGGTCGAATTAATTTTAAATTAAAACGATTATCAATTGCTTCTTTCCCAAAATAAATTTCTTTAGTCAATTTAACGTCTTTAAAATAAAGCTGCTTCATTACTTCATCTAAATGGCTCTGTGATGGGATTCCAACTATATTTGGCATAATTAGCCTGGGTTTTTCTTCCCCTGAAAAACCAACTTTGATATACTCTAAATTAATATCTAAAATGATAACCTTTGACACTAGTTTCACCATAATTATGAAATCAAATCATTAATGAGTATTTTTATCTTTTTATATTGTCCTTGTTTATGTACAACTCCTTTAATTATTCTGATTTCGATTGAATTTAAAAAAAATTTGAAAAAAAATAAAAAAAAATTTAGCGTTTTAGAATATGCACACAAGAAACGGAACCAGTTGCTCCTCTACCAAGCCCGATATTATGTTGTAATCCTACATCTACGTCTGAAATTTGAACTTTACCCGCAGTCCCTCGTAATTGTTCGTAAATTTCAGCTATTTGAGCAACTCCTGAAGCGCCAATTGGATGTCCTTTAGCAATCAACCCTCCGCTTGGATTCATAGGTAAGGATCCACTTAATTCAACTATACCTTCTTCTAAAAGTAAATGACCTTCACCTTTCTTTGCAAAACCAAGATCTTCGTAGTCTAATATCTCGGTTATAGTAAAACAATCATGGATTTCTGCTACTTTAATGTCTTTGGGTTCTAAACCTGCCATTTTATAAGCTTGTTTTCCGGCAATTACACTTGCAGGAAAGCCCGACAAATTTTCATCATTATGACGCATCCAACTATCGACGCTCAAACCCGAACCTGCTACGTAAACAGGTGTGTCAGTATATTTTTTTGCTTTTTCTGCACTAGTAATTAGGACACAACATGCACCATCGGTTACTGGACAGCAATCATACAATCCTAAAGGCCAAGATACGATTGGGGCTTTTAAAACTTTATCGATTGTTGTTTCAAATCTGTAATGTGCATATGGATAGAGAGAACCATTATGATGGTTTTTTACACTAACCATTGCTAAATGCTCTCGTGTTGAACCATAAAGATGCATGTGCCTTGTACCTCGTAAGGCGAAAAATGCTGGCATAGTTCGAGCTCTTGCTCTCCAAATATCTGCCATAGCGGCTATTGCAATAAGTCCACCTGATGCATCTCTCATTTTTTCAACTCCGCATACCAATGCGACATCAATTACACCCGATGCAACTGCAAAACAAGCATTTCTAAAAGCATCGCTTCCAGTAGCGCATCCATTTTCATTTCGAGATATTCCTATGTCCCATAAGGAGGTGGGCATACTCAAGGCGGCTCCCGACATTCCTCTTGCAGATCCTAACCATCCTGCTTCAATTTCTTTTGGGTCAATTCCATTATCGACAGATTTCAAACAATTCAAATACGCTTCTTCAATCATATCATCAAAACTTTTTTCAAATAGTTCGCCAAATTTAATCATTCCAGCACCAATAACAGCTACTTTTCCTTTCATTTTATCACTCCCTTATTGGTTTAAATTTAATAGAATGAATTCCAAGACCTCTATCATAATATATTTCACGAAAATCTACCTCTACTCGAAGCCCTACTTTCATTTCTTCCGGTTTTGTTTCAGTAAGCATACCATACACTCTGCCTCCTGGTGGGTCTAAATCAACTATTGCTAAAGGAAGCGGAGTTTCAAATGCTGCAGGTAAATAATGTTGAATTATGTAAGTCATTACGGAACCAGTTTTCGCTAATTTAACAGTTTCCCATTGGTCTACTGTTCCACATTTTACACAAATTTTGTGGTATTCTGGATAAGAAACATATCCACATGATTTACACTTTTTGCCTTCTAGTTTCAGATTTATGTTGGTTTCACGCCAAAGAGGAGGTGTACTCATTTACATCATATCTCCTATTATTATTCATATTTTTCTATTACTCCATTATATTTTAAATGTGTACTATAATTAACATATTCTTTCTTTTTGGAAAAGGATTTTACAGGTGTAATTTTATCGCGTTTAGAATCGATTTTATCAGTTACCTTTATACTTAAAGCATCGCTTCCTCCAGAACCATATGATATCGTTAATATAGTATCATTTGCTCCTGCTTGATCGAGAATATCCGCCAAACCAACAGGTATACATCCACAACCTATGTCCCCAAATTTTCCGATAATAGAACCTGGAGCCATTAATTTTTTCATTAAATCTTGTTTTGGGACTCCAAGCTTCCCTAAGGTCCTTTGAACCCATTGGGCATGAGGTTGCTGTAATAATATATGTGTATAGTCCTTTCGATTCATTTGTTCCATTAATTTTAGTCCAATTTTACTGATATTAGCAATATAACCATAATCTCTAATGAAACGACCATCTCCTAATCGTGGATAACGATCTTGGAGGCTTCGCCATCTAGACTTAACCGAAGAATTAATCGAGGCTACACCTTCAATATCTGCTATGGTATCATTTTCACCTATAATCAGGGCACCAGCTCCTGCAGCAGATATGTATTCGGATCCAGCTGAAGTAATGGGAGATCCTGGACCTCCAACAAGAATATCTGATCCAACAATTAATCCATTTTTAATTCGTCCAGATTTTATTGCATCCATGCATAAAATTATTGCAGAGGTTACTGATCTAGGAGAACCATTTAAATCACCAATCGTAATGTCTGCTTTGGTGTCAATTCCTATAGCTATGTCCTGAGCTAAGGATGATTCGATCATTCCAGAAATTGAACAAAAAAACACTGCACCAATTTCTTCTGGATTTATATTTGCATGATTCATAGCGTTCATAGTAGCATTATAACCCAAACTTAGCGTAGTTTCATCATGGGAAGGTACTGTTTTTTCTCCTGGAACTTTGATATCTAAATTCCAAGCTTTCGCAATATCAACAAATTTTATTCTGTAATACGGAAGATAAACACCGTATCCAACTATTCCAACCATATTTAAACCTCATTTTATTAGTTTTTTTTAATTTAAAAGAAATTAAAAGATAAATGTATAAAAGAAATTTTAAAGTTTTTCTAATTTTTTTAAACGATAATTTATATTTTTTTAAAAATAATTCTTAGTAAAATTGTCTTATTTCTTTGTTTTTCTAATTTTAGTTTTTCTTTTTCGTTTGGTTTTACTTTTCTTTCCTTTAGAAATACTTTTTTTCAGCTTGACTCGTTTTTTTTTTGTTTTTTGAGTTTTTGGAATTATTTTTGTCACATTATATTTTTGTTTAAAATCATCACTTGAATCCTTTGCTTTTTTTTCGATTGTTTTAGGCGTTTCTTGGATTTTTTCCTGTCTTTTTTTGACTTTTTCAAGCTTCTTTTCTTTTTTATCTTCAACTACTTTTCCTTCAACAGCTTTTAGATGTTGATTCTTAGTTAAAAATTCAACTGCTTCAACTTTACCATGTTTTACAAATAACCTAGAAACATAATTTTCAGGAAGAAATATTACCCCTTCTGGTAAAAATTCGGATGGTTCGAATTTATGAGTTTTTGTATCCATAACTTTAACTTCAACTGAAACATAAAATCTGTCATTAATTATTACTGCCTCTCTCTTGCAATCTGCGGGAATATCTTTATTTTGTAAAACTTTTTGTTGAATCTTGATATGCTCTAAGGTAGGTGCATCAGGTCTATATGTTTTTCTAATAGGCTCAGACAAAATCTCTTTGAAATTTTTTGGTTCATCACCAGAATCGACAGTCTTGACGCTATATGCTAATTGTCGATCGCTTAAAATACTGCGTGAGCTTCTAGCTCCTGCGAACTTCTTTCTCACATTACTACATTTATTCCCTATCCAGATCCAGCATATTTTCCAGTCATGGCTCAATATAATATAAACATTTTCTTCCTTTAACGCTTCTTTTAAGGTATTCCCCTCAGTTACTAGCTCATAATCACCAGTATCTTGGATATCAAAAACTTCCATAAATAATCATCTAAGTATTTTTTTGATATTTGTAAATTTGAAAATTATTATGATAAATAATCATCTCTGTTTTTTTAAGATTTTTACAATTTGTCATGAATTTCATGATGATATTCTTAATAAAAAAATACAATTTTTAAGAGGTTTGTAATCTTTACATTTTATCATTGTAAATTCATAATAAATTATTCACAAATACAATATTTTAAAGTAAAAAAAAGGGTGGATTTAGCTTCATTCAGTTAGATATTATCTGAATATTTTTGAGGGAAGAAATATGGCAAAGCACTCAAATAATAATAAACGAAGCTAAATCTATACAACATATATAAAATCGAATTATTAAATATTTTTGAGTAAGTAAAAAAAATTTGTAATGAAATTATAAATGATGAAATAGATCTTAGGCTCGTCAATTTAAGGAAAAATCAAGAGGAAATTAACGTGAAAAATCAAATTTTGGGCATCTTGAAGCAATTAAGAGCGAAATCAGGTATTAGGGTAAGTATGCTAGTAGGTTTTGATGGGAAAATTATAAGTATACATGAAGATGCGGTTTATGTACCTAAAAGTTTAAGAATTTCAAAAACTGAAATAGACAAAGAATATTTTACAAAGTGGTCTATCAGTTTGATACGAACACTTGAGTTTGTCTCTGAAAAGCTATTCAAAGATGGAATTAATAACATAATTCTTGAAGGTTATAATAATACACGAGCCATATTATTCAATATAAAAGGTAAGGCAATTTTAATCGGAATATTAACAGAAAATGGAAGTTTGGGTCTCGCATATCAAGCTATGGCGGAATGTGTCGAAAAAATAACACCAATCTTAGGAAAATAGATTAATATCCATAAGAATAAAGTTCCTAACAAACTTTATGCAATTTTAAAAGTAGATAAAATAAATTTATTGTTATTAAATGATATTTAATCCTTCTTTCTTCTACTAAACAATGCTTTTAATTCGGAATTTATAGCTGATCGTGCGCTCATCGGACTTAAAGGTCTTGGTGCTGGTTTCGGAGCTGCTGGTTTAATTATAGGAGCTTGAGGACCCGGGGCAGGGGAAACTATTGGTTTACCGCTTGGAGTCACTCCTGTAGCTTTTATTTGTTGAATTTCTTGAACAATTCGTGTCTGAGCACCTTGTAAATTTGTAAAGTTATATTCAATATTTGCGATTTTTTGGTTTATATCATCTATTGCAGAAACTACAATAGCCATAACTTTTGTGAGTATATCTGAAATTTCATTTATTTGTTCTTCTAATGGTTCTTCTCTTAATTTATCCATGAAGTCTGCAAATTCCTTACTCAAGTTCAAAACCAACTTTTATTAATTAGCTTTAGACTTTACTAATATATTTTTATTAACCTTTTTTTAGATAATTTATTTTCAATTAAAATATAAAAACCATCATATAATATATTTTTGTTATTGATAGAATAATTTTTAAAGGATGAATTGAGAGTTTTAAAAATCTTATTTTTGATCTAGCATTTTTTCTAATTCTTTAATTCTATTATCTTTTTCCTTTATTTTTTGTTTCCAGACCTCTTCCATTTTTTTTAATCTGCCTTCCGTTTCTAAAATATATTCTTGTGATTTTTCCAATTCTTTTAATTTACTAGATTCTTTTTCTAATTTTTCTATATAAATTTCTTTTTCAGCCCATTCCTCTTTTAATTTTTCGACATGAACACGTACTGCATTTAATTTTTGCTCTTGTTCCTTAATAATTTTCTCTTTTTCATTAACAATTTGTTCCCAGTCTTTCATGCCTGCCTTTTCAATTTGTCTTTGCAGTTTTTGAATTGCTAAAAATTTATCTTTAATAACTTGTTTCATTTCCTTCTCGTGCTCAATCTCTTGATTTTTCAATTTTTTTTCTAACTCTTCAATCTGTTTTAATTGAGCTTCATTAGAAAGATTTGTTTCAGTTCCTGATCCTTTAATGGTTTTTTCTATACCCCTAGCTTCAAGATCTCTTTTTAAATCATTAATTTGATTTTTTTGTTCAATAATAAGTTCTTGTTGTTTCTCTATTACACCATTTTGATGCAATATTGTTTTTTGCTGTTCAAGAATCATTTTCTGTTTCTCTTTAATTGTTTGTTCTAAGCTCAAATTTATCCCTGATTTGTTTATTCGCTAAAAAATAAAATTTCAAGAAGAATATTTTTTTAATTGCAATTAAATATGAAAATAACTATAATTAATAACCTACATTATAAAATAACTTTTGATTAAATTATTCAAATCTATTTAGGAAAGTGAAATCAAATGTCATCTGAAAAAGAAAGATTAGAAAAAGTGAAGCGTGCTAGTTTTAAGGAATCAAGATTCTTTGAAGGAACTATAAAGGCGTTTGATCATCGATTAATTATTATGGTTAATGAACAATTTAGTGGATTTTATAATAGTTTAAAAAAATTAGGATTAAAAAATGCTAACGCTATTATAAAAAAATTTGGGTACGATCTTGGTCTTGAGATGTCAAAACGGATATCTGATAGAATTTTAGACGAAAAAATTGGTTTAGAATATTTTCTTACAATGTTAAATAAAGCCGGTTATGGGAAATTTTGGCATTTAAACTTTACAGATGAAAATATATCAGTTGAGTTACATAATTCTCCAGAGGCTTACGAAAATAATTCTCCTTCTTGTTATTATTTCGCAGGGATTTTAGAAGGTGCAGGAGAGCATTATTTTAAAGAAAAGGTAAAGGTTGTTGAAAAAAGTTGTATTTCAAGAGCGGATCGTTTTTGTGAATTTTTAATTATGAAAAGAAATAAATTTGATGAAGAAATTCCTAAAAAAGCAGAACTAGAATTAATCCTAAAAGATTTTGATAAAACCGCGAAATCTAAAGGAAGTTTAATAATGGATTATAGCGGTAATATACTAGTTCATAGTGTCCAAAAAAAAATTGATATAGATAATTATTCACTTCTTCTCTCAACTATTTTAACGTCAAGTAATGCTACCTCGAGATACTTAACAGGAGAATACATTCAAACAATTATAAATTGTTCTGAAGGAAATATTATGACAATGCCTGCCAAAGATAAAGCTTTTCTTATTGCAATTCTTGATAAGCATTCCTCCGCAAACTTAATTGGAATTGCTATGAAACAAGCAGTTGATAAAATTTTAAAAGTATTATAAAAAGTGCATTTCTACAAGAATTCAATTAAATTACTTTTTTATTTTAAATAAATCTTAATTGTTTTGGATTTTATTATGCTAATTACTCATTAAGAAGACTATTTATGATTAAGAAAGAAATATGTGTTCATAATGTTTGATAAACCTAAAGAATTTGAGTTAAAGATTTTATTTAAAATAAATTCTATTGAATCAAAATATGTAGAAATTATTTTTCGACTTATGGGATATTTCGGACATTTATTTTTTTGGTATATAGTCGTTGGATATTTTGGTTTACTCGGGTTAAATACCCCAAGTATTCTTTTAAGATTTGGTTGGGGACTAGAGCCTTATATTATAGCTTCACTTATAATTATTGGTTTAGGGATTGACGCACTTTCCTCAAACATATTACAATACATGTTTAAAAGAAAAAGACCTTTTAAAACTATTGATTTATCAGAAAATAATTTTAAAGTCCGCAGTTATGAACTTACACCCTCTTTTCCTTCTGCACATACTCATAGAGCATTCTTTGCAGTGACATTATTGGTTTGGGGATTATCTGAATTAACTATTCTACTCTATATTTTTTCTTGTATTGTAGGAATAAGTAGGTTGTATTTAGGGGCCCACTATCCTTTAGATGTTATTTTTGGAGGAATCTTTGGAATATCAGTCGCTACAATTTATTACTTCATTTCAAAACCATTGGTTTATTGGTTAGCTACCGAAATGGCAAGTGTTAGCACAGAAATAAGTACCTTTGAAATGTTGATTCTTGGTATAATATTTTTTGTGGTTACTTCTATTAGTTTTTATTTCTATATACGATTTCGTAGACGTTATAAGGAAAAAATGAAGGGCAAATATGAACAGGATATAACAAAATCAAATTAATTTTAAAAAATAAGTATATTATGCCTTAAAATTAAAAAAAATAAGTTTAGATAGATTTTAAACTCTAGATATTTTTTGACTGCGTGCGATTATTAAGGGCCCAATTATTTCATGAAGGATATTTACTATTCCTGGTTGTTGACTTATAATAGCAACTTGAGTTTTAGGACTTCCAGGTGTATATGGAGCAATTAATACTTCTTCTGCATCTCTTGCAGCAGCAAAAAGATCCATCTCTGGACGTTGTCTAACTTCTACGTTACCTTGTTCTAACAGAGATGCTACGTCTGTACGAGCATCTGCAAGAATTCTAGAAGCTGTTTTAACACGAAGTGCTCTCCTTATCGCCTTTATCGCATTTATCGGCAGATCTCTGAAATCTGGAGCTACAACTGTAATAGTACTTTTCGTTCTAGCAACCATATCGCTCATATATTGTTTTATTGCTTCTTCAGTCACTACAACCCATGTTAATTCGCTTTCCTTAGCAAGAATATCAATAGTCTCGCTCCAAACAGCTCTTAATATTTTTGCACTTTCTAATGCCCGATCTTCAGCTTCTCTAAATGTAGTAGCCGAAGAATCATTTGCTGTAACCAATCGGTTAGTAATTGTTGAGTCAGTTTCTTCAAGTTTCGCAGCCAGTTTATCATTTAAAGTGTTCGCATTAAGTTCAAACTCAGATTGATGATTGGTATCTAATTCTAATAATTGCGTTTCCATAGTTGTAGCATCTGCTTGAAATTCATTAGCATGTCTTGTAATTATCTCATTGTTTTCTTCTCCCGTAGCTTTTGTAAGATCATCAATTTGCTTCAAGTAATTTTCATCGATTTTATGAACATCCGATTTAACACCGGCAAACGTATTGGAAACCGTTTCAGAAACTTTTGCTTGAACATCTTTTGCCATAGTGTCGACTCTATCATTATCATTTGATACAAAATTTTGGTTGTCATTTTTCATATTAGCAGTAATTTCGTCTATATTCTTGAATTTATCCTGTTTATTATTTTCTATCTTAGATTTATGGGATGATAATAAATCAGATAGATTTGTAACAGAACTTTCTCGAATTGCATGTGATTGGTTCTCCAAATTAGCAATTCTTTCATCTAATCCTTTATAGAAATCTTCCCGCATAGTATCTATTTCATTTCTATAAGTATCTATCCGTTCGTCTAATGTTTCTGAAAGAGTCTTTTCCAAATTGGCTGTATCACTTCGTAATCTGATTATTTGTTCATTAATTTTTTCTAGAAATCTTTCACGTACTTCATCCAAAATATCCTTAAATCTGACTACTAATGAATCAGTACCATCCTTAATATTATCTTTTAACTGATAAAAATCAGCCTCAAGTGCCTCAGTCCGCTCAGCAATTTTATCTGCAATACCTTGACCAAATACGGATGCATTTTGATTAAACCAGTCAATATTTGTACTTAATGATGCTTCTAAACTCTGTTTTAAAGTATCATTCTTTGTTTGTATCTCACCATTATATTGATTTATTGTGTTTGCTAATGTATCTTTAAAAGTATTAAACCAGTTTTCCAAAGCATCAATTACGTCTTTCTGATAGTCTTTCATTTCATTTTCAATTGTAGAATCAATTTCATTCAATTTATCTTTTTGAGACTTTGTGATATCCTTTAATTTTAGAGAATCCTTGAAATCTTTAATTTCTGACACTGAATTAGTGATTTTATCTTTTAAAGAAACTGCTTCTTCTCCTAATCTTGATTTGAACGTATTTGCAGAGTCAGTTATTCCTTTAATCCATTTTTGTCCTGTATCTACGTAATCTTTTTCCCATTCCTCTATTTCAGATGTAATATCTTTTATGTTTTGAGATAAATTCTTTTGCTTATTTTTCACATAATCCTTTGTCTGGTTTTTTAATTCGTCAATTAATTTAGATGTTTCAGAACCAGTTGCTTTTTCTAGATCTGATAAACTTTTCTGTAAATCTGAAATTTTTTCATCTATACCTGAATTGAATTCATTTTGTAAATTCGAAACTTCTGATTTCATATTTCCAAGCCGTTCATCAACATTATTTGTTAAAATTTGTTCTAATTCGGTTGTAGTTTTCAATTCCTCAACTTGTGAGACAACTTTACCCGAAAAATTATTCCTTATGTCATCAAGCATTTCACGGAATCTTTTAATTAAATCACCAGTGATTCCAGTAATATTATCTTTAAATTGACTGAAGGTATCTTCTTGGTTAATAATTTCGTCGCCAAATGTATTTGCTGCACGTTCTCTCATCACGGCAGCCCTATCCTTAAACCAATCAAAATTCTTTTCTTGAGAATCCTTTATTTCTCCTTTTAATTCTGAATCTTTTTCCTTAACTCCATCAATTTCTTTAACACAAGTGTCTTTTAAATTTGTTCCTAAATCTTTTAGCCAATTATCATAGTCTGTGTAAGTAACATTTTGAAATTTGTTTGTAATGTCTTTAACTCCTGAAACATAATCGTCAAATGTCTTATTAACATTATTATTCAGCTCATCTAGTGCCGTTCTATGATTTGCAGCAGCATTATTATGAATTGTTTTTACTTCTTCGGTTAGAACGTCAAATCTTGTATCAAGTGTATTTGCAAGAGTGTTTTCATATTCATCGACTGAATCATGATGTCCTTTAATTTTTTGATTATATGAAGCAGTAATCTCTTCCTTTTTCTTTGCAACTTCTTCTTGTAAGGAAGTTATATGATCAGCTATTGTTTTCGAAACAGCATCGTTGGTTTTAATTGTTTCTTCATTAAATTTACCAATTTGAGTATTTACAGCTGAGGCAACATCTTCTTTTAATTGTAGAACTTCTTTTTTCAAAGTTTCTATATGACCTTTAATATTTTTATCTAAATCAGTTCGGTAAGTCGCTATCGTATTTTGAAATGTGTCAAGGTAACCTGTAAATGCACTCCAAGGTACTACTGGCATATATCTAGGAAGGCCTTTTACTACCTCAGAGACTTCAATAGCAATACCCTTTTCTATAAATCTTTTTAATGTTTTTTCTGCATCTTCTAAAGAAATATTTGCAAGACCAGCAATCCTACTAGAAGTAACATATCCGCGTGCATATAACCCAATAAATGCACGTGCTTCATCCTCTGATAAACCTAAACTGTCTTCAATTATCTTTACCATATTTGGTTTTTCATCTATCGACATTATCGTCACCTATTATCCTAATTTAATTGCAAATGTATCTGTTAATTTTTCTTGGAATTTATTTTGTTTGGCTGTTTGAAATTTTTTCAAAGATGCATTATAAATACTTGAAGCTTCACTCGCTTGATCTTTTTCAAGAAATATATTGATCAAACGCGAATAAAATTGCCAAGCATAATAATATTCACCTTTTTCAAAGAATGCATCTGCAGCTTCATTGAGTAAATCAATTGCTTTCTGTTCTTCTCCTAATGAGGTATATGTCCGTTCAGCACGAGTGTAATTTGCTCTAGCCAATGGCATGTCTCCCTCGCCTAAACTTTGTTTAGCTTTATTTGCACTATTTTCAGCTATTTCAAAATTTAATTCATTGACCGTTTCTGTATCGCCAAGTCGTTCGTAAATTTCGACAGCTTTTATTAATAAATTTCTAGAATAATCTCCTTTACCTTTTTCTTTATAGTTCATTGCTGCTTCATTGAATAGAGAGGCAGCCTTTTCTATTTCATTGACTTTTAAAAAAGAATCACTTGAAAGAACATAAAATTTAAAAGCCTCTGCATAATAGTCATAATTCAGGGAAGAATTAGCAATTCTCTCGTAACCTCTAGCGATTGATTCCACAGGTTTCACTAAGCCTGCAGAAATAGAATCCGCTCTTAATTTTTCCAACTCATTAAAAAGGTTTTCGTCTATAACTCGTCCATTTTCTGCATCAAATGCCGCAATGTCAATTAAAGTTCTTGCTTGGGCTGTTATAGCAATATCTCCAAAACTATCCCTAAGAAATTCCCAAAAAGACGTCATATTAATGAAGTAAGTTTCTCCTTCGTTTGCCACATATCCTTTTTGTGATAGTCCATTTAAAGTATTAATTAATTCATCTCTTGCGATTTGGGTTGCACGTTCTAACATTCCCAAATCTGAAAAATTCGCGGGTTCCATTGCAAATGCATGTAATATCTTCCTTTCATTGTCCGAAAGTTCAGATAATTCACGAGCAAATCCATCTTTAATTGAACCTTCACTATTTTTCCAAGCATCGACGCCTAATTCACCTTGACCCTGGTTTTCTTCAATAAGGGTGTTTGTATTATATATGATAAATTGTGGAATTCCTTGTGAGTTCTCGAAAATTTTATTCTTAACTTCATCATCTAATGAAATTCCAGCTATGTTTTCTCTTTTAGTAATCAATTGTGCAGACTGTGCAGAATTTAATTTAGGAAGACCGATTTCTTCAAAATTATTTACAGAATATTTGATCTTAGGAGCATATCTCTCTTCCCCAACCAGAACAAACATAATTGGAATTCTAGGTTGCTTGGGGGTTTCTTCTTCAAACTTTTTACTAAATAAATTAAATAAATCAAATGCGAAATCGTATCCTTGATAAATAAATCTCTCAGCATTATCAATAAAAACTGCAATTCCTTTTTTAAATTTCTTCGGAATCTCCTTTCCCATTTTCCCTGCAAATTTCATGAATTTTTTTTCAAATTCTGGTAAATATTTGGGATCTGCACTTATTTCATAAGATCTTTTGATGAGTGGACAATTTTTACCAAGTTTCTTTTTTCCACCCTTTTTTGGAGGTTTTTTTGGTTTAAAAATATCTTTAATTTCTGGTCCTAATTCATCAAAAAATGCCTCAGTTTCTATTAATGGAACAGGCTTATCTATTACTAAAAAGCCTTCTTTCTTTGCTCTATCTATCAGAATTTGTTTTAAACTAGTTTTTCCAATACCGGGTCTTCCATGAATGAATACCGATTTTTTAATATCGCCTTGTAATAACTTTGTAAATTCTTCTATCACACGCTCTCTTCCAACAAAAAGATCTGAAGAGCATGGTTCATAAAAGTTAAATCCTTTTACCATTTTTTTATATCACCTTTTTTCGCCTTTCTTCATAGGTTTTTTTGATCCCCTATCAATCTAATATTAGTATTTTATGTTTATTTTTCATTAAAGTTAGTTTAATCTTAATTATTTATAACTCTTTTTATTTTACAACTTCAATCGAAATTGTAATAGGGTTATTTAATTTCAAGAGGGGTTAGAATTTTTATTTAGAATTAAATTTCATCAAATATATTTTTTGTCCCCATATAGATGAAAATTTTATGTTTTCTTCTTTTTCTTGTATTTTCTTTTCTTTTTATCAGATGTTTGGGGTTTGGCGAGTTTAACCTTTGTAATTTTTTTAGGTAGCTCTTTTCTAATTTCAGATAATATTTCTTCTTTAAAATTAGTCTTAAAAAGGGAAAAAACTTCTTTTAATGAGCTTATTTGACTTTTCGAAAAATCGTCCAATTTTGAAATATCAGCTTCAGGATGAAAAATTAACCTTAAATATTCGTCAATTTCCGATCTAATGCCTTCGACAGCTTCTGATATTAATTCTTCAACTAAATTACTAGTTACTTGATAAATTTCTTCCTTAGTTTCCTCTGAAAGTATTCCATTTGTATTTTTTTTACTTTCATCATCCAATGCAACTAACCCTCAAGCTGTTTTATACATATTGAACTTTAACTTAAATAAGGGTTCTCCATATAATTGACAACCAATTTCACTTGCTTCAATCTTATAGGGTTGTTTGTGTAGCGTCATAATATAATTTGTGGCACCTTCTAACATTGATAATAATATACATGCATAACCATCGTCATGTTTTTTTAATTTATCTAATGGTAAAACATTAAAATAACTTTCTTTATCTAATCCTGAACATAGCGGGCACTTTTTAATCTTAATAATTATACTTTGTGTATCTTTTACATCATTTTCGATAGTCTCATGCTCAAATTCGATTTGTTGCCCAAAAACAACATACCATATTAAAGTTATTGTATTAACTAGGTCACCAGGTTTTAGTTTGATTAATTTTAATAATGTTTTGTGCTGTTTACAACTTGTTTCAGCAGCAATGATACCTAATCTTTTTAAAATTGGGAAAGGATCTTCAAATTCTTGTGTAACTTTTAGTGTTATCTCTCGATAAAGTAACATAAAGAATAAATTTTCAATATTTCGACTAAATTGTTTTATTAATTTTGCAGTTGTTCCTATAGACATTTAAGATCCCCTCAAAGTGTATTCATGAACACATTTTTTATCTCCAAATGTTTTACTTGATATTACCTTCCCATCTAATTTATTTAATTGATTATTTTCGCAATATTTTTCAATTACACCTAGAATTATGTTACAACCTGCAATTCCTACATCAGATCTTTCATATTTGCAAAATGGACAATTTTTTTGAGTTACTTGGAGGGTATTGGTTTGAAGATTAACCTTTACTTTCTTATAAAAGATAAATTCATAAATCTCCTTTAAAATAATGTCTAGTTCCCTACCTTTAGGGTTCCAAAATTTAAAGTAATTATCAGCTATATTGCGACCCATCATTTTTAAAGTAGTTAAAATCAGCTCATTATTATAATTTCTTTCATTTTTTAAAACTAATATTAACTCATAAATAGCATTTCTAAATTGATTTATTGCTACACTTCCACCAATAAGGTTTTCATCTCTTGACAATAAATGATCCTCATTTATATTTAAAATCTTAAGCAAATATTGTTCTTTAGAATTAAATAATTTACTCTTAAATTATTCTATTTAATAACTTACAAAAAAGATAAAATAGAAATTATCAAATGTAAAAATCTTAAATAATTTTCTAAAAATATTGAAGTTATTCAAAATAAAGGTGCTAGAAATGGGTGAATTACGCTGGAACCCAGTATTTAAAGAATGGATAATAGTAGCTGCACATCGACAAGCAAGACCTCAACTTCCAGAGGATTTCTGTCCTTTTTGTCCCGGTGCTCCAGAAGTTCCAACTTCTGATTGGAAAGTCAAATTTTTACCAAATAAATTCGCATCTTTAAGTATGGACCCTCCAAATCCAATATCTAAAAATGAATCTCTATTCCAAGTAAAACCCGCAAAAGGACAATGTGAGATAATTTTATACACTCCTGAGCACAATACCACTCTTGGAAAACTACCAGTAGAACATATTCATACATTAATTGATTTTTGGGCAGAACGATATGAAATAATTGGCTCTCAAGATTTTATTAAATATGTTCTAATATTTGAGAATAGAGGACGAGAAATTGGTGTTTCTTTGGACCATCCTCACGGACAAATTTACAGTTTTGGATTTATCCCACCTAATATTCAACAGGAAATAAATAGTGGTAATGAATATTTTCAAGAAACAAATCGTTGTCTCTTTTGCGATATTGTTGATAGAGAAATAAAAGATGGAAGCAGAACTGTTCTCGAAAATTCTGATATTATTTGTTTTGTTCCCTTTTATGCTACTTGGCCATATGGAGTTCATATTTATCCCAAACGGCATGTTCAAAGTTTATTAGATATGAACGAGACAGAACGGAAAAATCTAGCACAAATATTAAAAGAAATTCTTTTAAAATATGATAAGCTTTTTGATATGCCGCTTCCTTATGAGATGATATTCCATCAACAACCCTCAGATAATAAGAAATATCCTAATTATCATTTCCATATTGAATTTTATATTATCCATAGAGCTAGAAATAAGATAAAATATCTTGGGGGCTGTGAACAAGGAGGAGGAGTTTTTGTGAATCCGATAACTCCAGAAGTAACTGCGGCAGAGTTAAGAGATATTAAAATATAATTTTTATCATATTTTATTATAAAACTAAAATTATTACTTTGAAAAGGAACCAAATTCTTAATTAAAAGAGAAAAAATATATCTTTTTCTACCGCATTATTACTCTAGTGTTGATTTTTAAAGTAATTTAGAACCTTAATCATACAATCCTGAGAACTTTTCATCTTTTCTAATTTAGCTAAATAAGTCACATTACAAAGAATTATATGTTTTAAGCCCAATTTAGCATATTTTTCTATTTGACTAATTATTTCATCAGGAGTTCCTAAAATGAAAATATCTTCCAGCATTTTTAACGGGACTTTATCAAGTGCACTCAATATAGTTTCTCGATCAAATCTTGTTGGAACGAAATCACGCATACCAACGAAATTTTCTCCTAAAGGATGATTAGTTCCGTAAGGCTTGAAATCCTCATCAGTTTTTGGGAAAGCGAAATTTTTGATTAACGGGGTTTGTAGAATTTCATGACATTCTTCTGATTCTTCATCCAAAATTGCCATGGCATATAGAGATGGAGTTATTTCATTAGGATCACGTCCAGCCTTTTTAGCTGAATCTCTTATAATTTTTAATTTTTCTCTATAAGAATTTGTATCTATTATAACAGGCAGCCAACCATCTCCCAGTTTCCCAGTCATTTCAAGCATTCTCTCTCCATGAGCTCCCATCCAGATTGGGGGATATTTTTGTTTTTTATATGGTTTTAAAGAGAGTATAGCATCCTTCAATGTCCAAAATTTGCCATTAAAATCAACTTTTTGATCGTTTTCCCAAAGTAATCTAATTATTTTAATCGCTTCTTCATATCTACTGACTGGTTTATTCCATTCAATACCATAAGGAAGGGTATTTGCTGCTATACCTGCCCCTATTCCTAGAATAACTCTCCCTCTAGACGCATGATCAAGTGTCAAAAAAGTATGAGCAAGTGTGGCTGGAGGTCTCCTAAAAGGCTCAGTAACAGCAGTTCCCAAATAAATTTTTTTTGTGTTCCAAGCTGAGATAGCTATATTGATAATTGCATCATAGAGATCATGCGGGCTCTTGACGAGAGAAGCAAGTTTAGTGATATCTGGGGTCCAGATTGATTCAGGTATCCAGTTCATTATGTGATCGAACCACCATACTGAATCAAAACCTACTGATTCAAATTGTTTTATAGAAGCAATTCCGGCTTTATAAGGAGGAACAAAAGTTCCCTCTATTCCAATTTTTAACTCACTTATATCCATTAAATTTCCCTCATTTTTTATTATTTAACTTATTTTCTATGATATCTGCCATACGATACCCACTTTCAACGGATCCTGTAGTTCCTATAAGTCCAAGTGCCACGCACGCATCCCCTACGTTATACAAATTGGGTATTGGTGTCTCTAAAGGTAAACCATATCCAAGCCATGTCCATCCCTCAGGACACTGATTTTCACTAAAACATGCTTTAATTTTTAGAATTCGCCCATGTTTTTTAAAGTCATGAAACATTTCATTCAAGTCTCGCTTTATTTGCTGGATTTCACATTTTGCATCAACAGGATGGATACAAGAAATGGGTTCTACTGAAGAATAAAGGAGATGCTGGTCACTAGGAGCAAGTTCAGGACAAATATTGCTAATAGGTACAACTGTTCTAATTCTTCGTCCTCCCATCATAATTTCTATTCCGTCATTTATTCCCTCTAAAACTAAAGGCCTATCGCTAGCAACAAAAACTAAAAGTGACGGGCTTGGTCTTAGTCTAACACGCAAATCCTCAAGATATTTATCATCAAAATTTTTTTGACCTGCCAAATCTACTGTCATCTTGGGTCCAGTATCACTTACAACAACTTTGCTTTTTACCTCAATTTCTTTTCCATCCTTTTCCACGACAACTCCTGTAGCCTTTCCATTTTTAATCGCAATCTTCTTTACAGGACAATTAGCCCACACATCACCATTTTCCTTAACCACTCCAGCCAATTCATTCGCGACACTTATATTGCCTTTAGATGAGACATAAAATTTCTTAATTTCTTTGAATTTGAAAAATTTTAAAACAGGCAATTCCCAAGAGTGAGCCATCATTAAAGCAGCACATAGATTGTCAATTACTTCATGTACTTTTTCATTTTCAGTAAACTGGAGGAGCCAATCATGGACAGTAAAAATTTCTTCTCTTTTTATCCCTCTTTTTCCCCTCAAATAACCATTTATAATATTCTTTAAGTTTACTGGTTTTATTTTTCTCCCGTCTTTCTGTTCCTTTTCCTTCTCAAGTTTATCAATTAAGTCAAGAACCATTGGCAGTCCTATGTCAACATTTACTTCATAATCCTCACCATTTATTCTATAATATACGCGTGAAACTGGACGTAAATAAGACATATCGATTCTTAAATCCTTAAGAAGTTTTATAGTCCAGCTGTCAGGAATGATAATAGCACCAGTTGGTAACTTAAAGCCTTTATATTCAACGGTGGAAAAACGCCCACCTAAACGTCCTTTCCTTTCCACAACCAATGTTTTGAAACCTTTACGAGATAGGAGAGTTGCTGCCGCTAGTCCACCTAACCCGGATCCGATTATTATAATATCATATATTTCATTTTCCAAGATAGCTACCTCATATAATTACTCTTAATAAAAAAGACTTAAAGGTATTTATATTATTAAAGAATTGATTTGGGAGGAAAATAAGATAAATAAAATCTTTATCATATTCCTGCAAATTTCTGTAATTTATCCCTCTAGATTAAAATGTAATATTGAATCAGATATATTATTATTCTCATTTCCTTTAGGTTTAAATATAGTTTATGTTCGAAACTGAAAAATAATGGTGCATTCTTATGTGCGAAATCTGTTTAAAACATGGAACGGGTAAATATTGGTTTAAATGGGCTAGTCGTTACGCTAGAGAAATGTATTTCAGGAAAAGAACAGAAAAAAGAGCAAAAGTTGGTGGCAGTTTAGAAGGTCAAGTAGCAGCTTTGGCTTTTCAGGCTATGGAAGCCAAAAATTTAAAACCTGCTAAATATCCAGAATTAATTAAGAAAGCAAATCGGTTAACACGTGAAACTCACGGCGGGCAAGTACTAACCCTGGAAGATGCTGAGACTTTAATCGATCTAGCACATCCAATTGCATTTATAGCATGTGATTGTCGACGTCAAAAATATGGTTATATTGAAAAAGATAGATCTCGAATGACCTGTTTAGGTCTAGGGATAGGAATGTATAGATGGGAACAATTTCCTGCCCGATATGTTGCTGGTGCAGAATTCGTCTCTGATAAAGAAGCAAAAGAATGGCTTCGTGATTGGAATAAGAAGGGATTAGTTCAAACATTAATGACCTTTGGAATGAGAGAAGGTGCTCCATACATCGGTGGACTGTGTAATTGTTCTTATGCAGATTGCTTGTCTATTAGATGGCGATTAGACTATGGATTTAAGCAGTTATTAAAAGGCGAAAGAGTTGCAATTCTAGATACATCCAAATGCAAGGGTTGTTTCAAATGCATAACCAGGTGCCAATTTGGAGCTATTACTGCTGATGTTCGTCAAGAAAAAGCTCATATTGATTTGATGAAATGCTTCGGTTGTGGACTCTGTGAAAATGCCTGTCCCCAAAATGCAATTCAATTAGTAGATAGACAAAAGTTTGAAGTCTTAAAACACCCTTCATCATTTTAAAGATAGATGGTGATAAATATGATGGAAATAGAAGAAATTCCAAAAGTTAGAATAAAAATTTCAGAAAAAAAATGCCCAACACCGTTCGTTTGTCAAAAATGTCTTAATAGGTGTCCTACAGGAGTGTTTATGGTAATTGCAAATCCAATGAAAACAGGGGCAAAGTTCATCCCAATTGACGAAAATGAGCCAGGTTCATATATGTTAATGGCTCCAATGGCATCTAAATGTATTGGATGTATGAAATGTGTTGATATTTGCCCCAAACAAGCAATAAAAGTTAAGATAAAATATCCAGTAGAAGAATCATCCGAGGAGGAAACTGCAGCATAGGTGATATATATGGTAACGAAGTATAATTATAAATTATCAGAAGATCTATTTGTTGCAATCGAAAGTGAATTTGATGGGGATGCTATAGCAAAAAAATATATCGAAACAAAAGATAAATCGATTTTTAATGATTTTGGGAAGAATTGGATGAAAAAATCGCTTGAATTAGGGAATAAAGAAGAATATATCGATCATACTTATGAAATGATAAAGAAAGTAGGAGAAAAAACCGGACAAGGATTATTTCCAAATAGTCCTCAACGATTTCTCGAAATAGCTTATCTTTCTGTTCATTTAATGAGTAATGTAAATATCCATACATCAAATTTATTCGAACTCAGTTTTAAAGTCTTAAAGGATCAATGTAAAATCTATAAAAATTTAGAATCGGAACTTCCTACAGAGGAATTAAAGGACCTTCCTTGTAAAGGAGCTTGTATAGAAGCATTAAAAACCTTATTCGAAGATTTTAAAATCGCTGTAGACCTCTCAATGCCTCATATGATGCCAGCTGACGGTGAATGTTTCTTTATGATTAAGAAAAAATAAAAAACTTTACTTAAATTTATACCTTTTTTTATTATTTATTTCATTTTTATCTAATTATATTGAAAAACAAAAGAATACAAATTCTAATTATTTTTGGGGTAAATATTTTTATGAAATCACATTCTTAATTTGAATTTGAATCAATATTGAATTTATTTCAAATTATTTGATATTTTTCATTTTTGATAAAAAAATATTAATCAATATGACAGGTGAAAAGAAAAAATGTGTCAATTTTGTGTCCAGCATGGCGAAGGCAAGATATGGTATAAACATGCAAAGAATTATGCAAGACATCAATACAAAAAACTACGTCAAAAACGTCATGAAGGTCCATCACTAGCAGCACAAGCTAATGCGGCAGTTGCACAAGCGATCATGACCAAAAATTTGAATCCGAAAAAATTTCCTGAATTAAAAGCTGCAGCTGAAAGGTTGGCATTAAAACAACATGGAGGTCAAGTACTTCCATTTGAACATGCTGAAATAATTATAGAATTATCTTCACCAATCGCTTTAATTGACTGTGTATGTAGACGGGCGAACCGAGCTACATTAGAGACCACTTCTGAATTTAAAGATGACGAGCTTACTAGATCGTGTATGGGACTTGGAGTAGGAATGCTTAAATGGGAAGAATGGCCAGAACGGTATAAAGGTGGAATCGATATACTAGATCAGAAAGAAGCAAGAGATTGGTTGAAGGTTTGGAAAAAACGTGGAATGGTTCCGACTTTAATGACATTTGGAACACCTTATATCGGTGGACTGTGCATGTGTGATTATCCTATATGTATGATTATTCGAAATCGTATGGACTATGATATCAAACAATTACTGAAAGGCGAATTTGTAGCTGTATTGGACCAGGAAAAGTGCAAAGGATGTTTAAGATGTATGCAACGTTGCCACTTTGGCGCAATCACTCACGAGGTGGTCCGAGGGAAAGCTTATATTAATATGAAGAAGTGTTTTGGGTGTGGGTTGTGTCGAGATGTATGTCCGGAAAATGCAATAACATTACAACCGAGAATGAATTTTCCATTATTAAAAAATATGTGGTGAGGTTTATGACAATAGTTAAAGTTAAATGGAATCAATCAAAATGCCCAACCCCATTTGCCTGTAAGAAATGTTTACAAATATGCCCTCAAGCGGTTTTTAGGGTTGATTGTGTGAAAACGGAGAGATTTAAAGAAACAGATCCAAATGAACCGAATGTATATGTTATAATACCATTTTATGTATCCGAATGTGTAGCTTGTAATAAATGTGTCGAAGTTTGTCCTAATGGTGCCTTGAAAATAAAAATAAAGGAACCCACTCCAGCACCTGAGGCAACGGCAAAGGCTTAAGGAGGTTTAAATATGAGTCATTTAGAAATACAAGAACGGTTTGGAAGAAAAGCTTATTATCTTAATGAGGAAATGCTCAATATTATTGGTCAAGAATTCGAGGCTTCAAAGATAGTTGAAGCTTTTAAATCAGACAAAAAACCAGCTATATTTAAGAATTGGGGAAATAAAGCTGCAAAACGAACAATTGAACTAAGCACTGATCCGAAATACACTGACCGTACTTATGAAGTAATGCTTGAAATGTTTAAAAAGAAAGGAATTTTAAAATTTCCTAATATTATACAGCGATTTTTCGAGATATTATACATGGCTACAAACCCACAAGAGGAATACCAGCACTTGAAATGCTTGGAAAATAATAGTATGGCATTAAGATACCAATTAAAAAAGGGACAATGCGCAATTTTTGAAAAGTTGATAGAAATTTGTGGAAAAGATGTGGCTTCGCAATTACCATGTAAAAATTATTGCCTAGAAGTGGCAGAAACAATCTTAAAAGATAATGATATTGCAAATTACATTGTAACCCAGGATTTAGAAATGCCTAAGGACGGAGTATGCAAGTTTAATATTGTAAAATCTTAATCTTTTCCTTTTTCTTTTAAATAAAATTAAGCTTTTTTACGTGACCAATAAAATAAAGCACCAAAAGCACCGCAAATCGCAGCAATTCCAAAAATAAGGACCCAGGAATATATATTATTATACTCTTCTATATATGCAATTTTTAATACAAGTGCTAAAGTTATTGAATAAATTAAGAAGAGAATTAAATATTTAGTTCTATCAAGGAACAGAAATTCCTGGTCTGTCTTTTCATAACCTTTAATCAATAGAATAAAATAACCAATAAAAGTAGAAACATTCCAACGCATTAGCGCAATTTCATATTGATGTCCAAAATAAAAAACATGTTGAACAACTATCCAAGCTAAAATAAATATGTTAATAACTTCTTTTTTGAAATCTAACATTTCTTTAATAATAAAGGGTAAATAAATTAAAATTGGAATTAAAATGGTCACTAAATATAAAAAAATATACCCTGCTGAACCATAATTAGGTTGAAAGAAACCTATATTCCAAAATATTGTTTGAAGAAGGATGCTTATTGGATTTACACTATTGATAATGGAATAGACTAATATTGGAATTAAAGAAATAATCCCAAATAATATAATAACAATAAATTCTTTTATAAATAAATTCAGAGAATCTTTATCTGTAAATTTTTCTCCCTCATAATAAAAAATTAAAAAAATAACTCCTAATACATAAATTAAACCAAAAGTTATCCTTATACTAAGAGTTATACCCAGTAAACCTGCAATAATTAAATATTTATACTTGAAATTTTCAGATTTTTCAGTTTCTAGTAATACTTTTCGAGTATGCGTTGTATTTATATGTTTAAAGAAGAAAGCTAAAATTAAAGGTGCTAAAGGATAATAAAGATTTTCCGTAACAATAAAAGAAGAGTAATATAAAGCAAGACAATTGAAATTATATAGAATTGTAGAAACTAAAATAATATTTTCGTTGTTGATGAAGTTTTTCATTAAATAATAAACAGTAAATACTCCAAGAGAAGAAATTAAAGCTAGAAAAATTCTTACTCCAAAAATATTAAAAGTATAATAAATCGGTGCGAGAATGACAGTAAATCCGATGAATTTAGGAACATATCCAGCGTATTTCCATATTAAATCATACCCTAAAATATCAATATTAATGAAACCTTGTTCATCGAGAAATATTCTATTTGGCCATATAAAGCAAAGCAAAATACGTATTAATAAAGTAATAGCCCATATTAGAATGATTTTTTGAGTTGTATTATTCATATAATTCAACTTCCATTATAAATTTTAGTTAAAAAAACAAAATATATTTTGTAATATTCCTATTTTTTAATTACAATTATGATAATTAGTCAAAAATTTAAATTTTCCTAAATAAAAATAGTTTTATAATAATTATCAAATAAAAAGATATAATATCAAATCATTTAGCCAAATTTATTTATCAATTTAATAATATTTAATTGAATTAATATCTTTATAATAAGAAAATAATAAAGAGCTTATTAACAGAATTAGGGTGAAAAATTTGATCCAAAATGTCTACGTTATTCGAAGTGCTAGTGGTCTTTGTCTTTTATCTAGGAGATATGGCGAAATACAATTTAATGAAGATTTAATATCAGGTTTTCTAACCGCTTTAAGGGACTTCAGTAAAGAAGTTACTGGTGGAGAAGGAATCATTAGAGTATTAGATATGAAATCTTACAATGTTATTTTAGTATTTAGGGAAAATTTAATGATAGCAGCGGGGGTTGATAAACACGATAATAAAAATGTTGCAATGACAGCCCTTGGAAAGGTTTTAAATCAGTTTATGGAAAAATATAATCTCGAAGGATGGGATGGAAATATATCACAGTTTAAAGGATTTGAATCAGATATTGATGAAATTTTAGAAAGTGGAAAAATTTCAGATATTCCTGTTCCCTATCCAAAATTAAAGAAAAAATTGCCCAAAATGATTTTAAGAATGGGTGAAATTAATCAATTCGAATATGATGTCGCTCATCTATGTGATGGAAAAAGAATTATTGAAGATATTGCAGAAAAAATGGGGAAGACAGAAGAAGAAATCTATCACGTGCTTGAGAAGTTAAAGAACTTAGGATTGGTCGATTTTTAGAATTTAAGATTTTTTATCTCGTTGAAAAGGCAAAAATTATCAATGATAATATTACTAAGCTTGATGCAATTATACTAACTAAATCACCTGGTAGACCTAAAACTGCTTTTGCACCTTTTGAATAAATTCCTCGTCCAATAAATAAAATTAAAAATCCAATAGTATTTAATATGCTTTTTTTTCTGATATCCCCTGGAATTTGTAATGCCAAATAAACAAAAAGAGCCATAACTAAAATCCCATAGGCAGGAAGTACGATGCCATTGAATAGTATATATAAAAAGCTTCCAGCAGCTAAAGCTTCTGCAGGTATAAATGGATAAATAAATCCTATTATAACTGGGGGAACGGCAATTATTGTTGCGACCAAATTAGATACTTTATCGTTATCTATTAACATAATACCAGCAATTGCTGCAAGACAAGCCATAGAAAACCAATTGATACCCACACCTAACTGATCGTAAAATGAGTTCGGAACATAGAAATCATATATTATATTAGCTACACGACCAATTCCAAGGAATAAAAAGAAAAAAGAAAATATCAGCCAATAAAAAAGTTTACTTTCCTTTAATAAAAATCTATAAAAGAATATATAAGCAAATAATAGAAAATAATAGCCAACTGCAATAAACCAAAAACCAATGGCTAATGATTTTAACCAATATCCCTTAAAAAAATCAAATAAAATAACAATGTCAACCCAATTCACAGCCATAATGCTCACCAATTAATGAAGATAATATTATTTTAATTTATTATATTTTTTTGATTAATAGTATTTTATTATTTGTAACTGATTTAAAATAATTTTGTTTTTCTTCCAAATAATTAATTTCAACTAAGAGGTAATATTTATGGAGCCAGAATTTGTTATAGGAGTAGATATAGGGGGTACAAACATTAGAGCAGGGACAGTTGACCAGAATGGAAAAATTATGCATAAATCACATATGCCCGTTGAACATGATAAAGGTCAAAAAGGTTTTGAAAAAAATTTAATGGATTGTATTAAAGAAGTAGTTGATAAATTAGATATAGACGATATACGAATTGGTATAGGTGCCCCAAGTCCAATGAATCCATTTACTGGTTTTTTAAATTCGCCACAAAATGTTGGATGTGGAGAATATCCATTAAAAGATAGGGTTATGGAAAAATTTGATACAAAATATGTTGAAGTTCGGAATGATTTAGATGCTATAGCGCTTGGTTATTATCATTTTGGTGAAGATTCTAGCCAAGGACGTGGAATTCCTTATTTAGCAGTGATTGCACCAGGTACAGGGTTGGGATCTAGTATGTTAATTAAAGGAAAACCTTATTTCGGAAGTTCGAGATCAGGTTATTTAGCTCTTGAACACCATAAAAGCCCTTATTTTGGGAGCACTTTGGAAGAATTTAAAGCGGGAATTGGAAAAGATTTTGAAGACTTTACAGCGGGTAAAGGTGTAATAGCAATTTATTACAAATTATTTGGTAGCTCAAAAAATCCAGAAATAGCTAAAATAATTGAAAATTCTAAATATGAAGAAAAAGCTTGGATAATTAATAATTTCGCATCAGATTCTAAGGATAAGAAATTTATTCAAAAATATCCAGATTTTATTAATATCACAGATGAAATCTGTAAAAGAACATATGAAAATGTAGGTAAACATTTAGGTTTTGCAATTGCATCCTTTGTTACTAATTTTAATCCAGATATTGTAATTTTAGAAGGTTCTATAAGTAATGCTTATGATATAATGAAAATTGAAATGTTAAAAGCGTATAAAGAATCCGTCTGGCTTGCTCATAAAGATATTCCAATTACAGTGGGCACTCTAAAAGACGCAGGGATAAAGGGTGCCTCCACTTTAGTTCGATAACATTCAACAATTTAAAATTCTTTATATTTCTTTAATAAGTGAGCTTAAAATTATACTATAATATATGTAATATTACAAAGAATTAATCCTCAATATTCTTAAATTGGCAAAAAATTGACCCCCATCTAAATTGGCAAAAAATTGACCCCTTTTTATTTATATTAGTATACCAGTAAACATAGTAATAAGGTTAAAAAGTAAAGGGTGAAGCCCTTCCTCTTGAAATAAAGGGGGAATGTAGGCTTTTTTTTCTATTTTATTATTTTTTTTAATTCATTTTTATTAATTTCAATAAGGTTGATTATATTGGGGTTAATGAGATGGGTTAAAGAGTGTGGCTCTAATACAAAAAATTTAAAATTTGTTAATTTTATCAGCTTTTCAATATATGAGGTATAATTTTTAACAAGACCTATATGACTAGATAATAATTTGTTATTAAAAACCTCAATAATTTTACCGACGTATGTTTTACTTCTTAATATTGCGTGATCAATATCTAATGTTAATTTTAAATCTGGTATTTCTTGAAAAATTCTTTCTAGATATTTAATTTTAGATGTCATTCTCCAATCGCTATATGACATATTTTCAATGGAAAGAGTGATTCCATTATCAGAACATATGTCATAGAAAGATATTAAGGCATCAATAGTACTATTTAAAGCTATTTTTCCATATTTTCTAGAAAATGAAGAAGCAGTTTTAAAAGAATTCTTTCCTCCATGCGTTACTACATATTTAGCACCAATATTTCTCGCAAATTCAATTGATTCTTTAATTTGATTTATCGAAAATTGTCTTATTTTTTTGTTATAGGCTGAAATATTCAAATCTTTAATTGGTGTATGGAAAGAAATATTAAATCTGTAATTTGATAAAATATCATTAATAAAAGAAACAGCTTTATTTGGGTAAATTTTAAAGATCTCAGGATGTTCTGGTTGTAATTCTATACCATCAAAACCCATATTTTCTGCAATTTCACAAATTTTTTTAAATTCTATTTGATAAGTTGAACGATCAATTCCTAAATGAAGTTTTTGCATATCTATACCTATATCCTATTACAAACCACCAATTCTATGTTTCCATTCATCTATCTTATCAAATAATAAGGCAATTATATCTGGATCCATTTTCATATTTTGTGGATACTTCTTTAATTTCCGTGCAAACGTCCCTAGTTCATAGATTGCGGGATGAAACTTGTAGATTCTAACTATTTCATCCCTTACAAATTCCATATAGTCAGCAAATTTTACTGCAGGGGTTTCAATCTTAGATTTTAATGAGTCTAAAAGATCTAGAACTTCAACTGGAACTGTTTTACCAACTTTTATTGGAATTGGAGCTCGTCTTGAAGGAGCAGGAATGTCAACACGAGTAACTATCGGCTTTTTAGAGGGTTCAAGAGGCTTTAAGGGCTTTGGGGTGGGCGTAATAACTTTAGCTAAAGGAACTGTTTTGGCCGGAGATTTAGTAATAGTTCGGATTGAATCTATTTTAGAATCCATAAAATTTTTAATTCTACTCGCTGTGTTCTTCACACCTTCAGAAATATCATCCAATTTAGCTGTTATTGCCCCCGTATTTATGCCAGAACCAGGAACTTGTGTCTGAAATATTTCCTGCAACTCATCTAATTTATTACCCATCATATCACTAAAGTTAAGAAATCCAGAATTAACATCTTTTTTCAGGATTTCTAAGGCAGATGTGTTTCCTTGTATCAAAGTTCTCAATTCTTCAACTGCTCCCACAAGCTTTTTCATCTGTTCTTCTAATCTTTCAAAAACGGTTGCCATTATCAATACCCTCCAATTTATTTTAAATGAGTTTTTCTAATTTGATTTTTGCAAGTTTTGAAAAAGCTTTATCTACATTTTTCCCAGTTTTTGCTGAAGTTTTGAAATAAAATTCAATTTTCAATTCTTTCATTAATGTTTCAATATCAGAATCTGAAATAACAATACCATCTTTCAAATCCAATTTGTTTGCCAATAAAGCGATTGGAATATCTTTAAGATATTCACGTAAATCTTTATACCAGTTTGAAACGTGTTGAAACGCTTCTTTATTTGTAAGGTCGAAAACAATAAATCCTGCATGACTACCTTCATAATAATATCTTCGTATTATTTCAAAACGTTCTTGACCACCAATATCCCAAACTGTTAAGACTGCATTCTTTTTATCTTCGGGGAATTCTATCACTTTGACATTAAAATCTGCACCAATAGTATGTTTATATTCATCTTCAAATTTATCATCTGCGAATCTTCTGATTAAAGACGTTTTTCCTACTGCCGGATCCCCAACAACTACAACCTTTAATTGATATTTTTTTCCTTCACTCAATTTAACTATACCTTCTGTAATTTAATTTAAATAATAAATACTATCCTTAACAATTGAAGAAAAATTTAATTTTAGATTTAATCTCGAATATATTTATATGTAATTGAAAATAAAAATGAGAATATAATGATAAAACTTTTAGTTTCTCCCATTAATCTCGAAGAAGCTCAAAACGCAATTAATGGTGGGGCCGATATTATTGATGTTAAAAACCCAGTAGAGGGGAGCTTAGGTGCAAATTTTCCATGGGTTATAACCGAAATTCAAAAATTAGTTAAAAAATATAATGGACTTGAAATTAGTGCTACTCTTGGTGACTTTCCTAATCTACCAGGAACAGCATCTCTTGCAGCTTTAGGAATGGCTAATTGTAATGTAGATTACATTAAAGTTGGCTTAAAAGGACCAAAAACTAAAAAAGACGCAATATTTTTTATGAAGCAAATTATTAGAGCAGTATCTGAATATAAAGGGCAAGTTAAAATCGTAGTTGCAGGCTATGCCGACTATAAACGATTTGGAACCATCGAACCACTCTTAATTCCAGAAATCGCAGCGGAATCAGGAGCAGATGTAGCCATGGTAGACACTGGAATTAAAGATGGAAAGAACTTATTTGATTTTATGTCAGAAGAACAAATCAAAATATTTGTCGAAAAAACTTTAAAAAATGATATAATTGTTGCTCTTGCAGGGTCTATAAGGAAAGATCATTTTCCTAAACTCAAAGAAATTAAACCTCATATCATTGGGCTTCGAGGTGCAGCTTGCGAGAAATCCGATAGATTACATGGCAAGATTAGGGTTGAATTAGTAAAAGAATTAAAATCACTTCTTAAATAGAATAGTTATATCCTTTTAGCATATTCTTCTTCAATTTCTTTACCATATAGAATCATTTCATTAATTTCGTCTTTTGATAAAGTCTCTGTTTCGAAAATAATATGTTCACAATCCCATAATTCAAAATTATTTTCAATGATTTTTATTCCATAGCTCTTTTGATTCTGATGAAGATCTGAACCTGGATATGGAGTTGCTATAAAAAAATTAATTCGATCTATTCCCGGTTCAAGATTTAATGATTTTATAAAATCTTTTGTTTTTTGAAATGTTTCTTTTGTTTCTCCTGGTAATCCTATTATGAAATAGGCTTGAATACTAAGTTTAGCTTGTTTTGCATTATTAATACCCTTCTTAATCAGCTCCAAGTCTTGATTCTTATTATTTGTTTGTAACACTTTTTTACTTCCGGATTCAATACCTGTAGCTATCGCTAGGCATCCTGCACTTGTTAGATTTAAAGCTAGCTCCTTATTTAATAAATCTACTCTCAATTCGCATCCCCAAGGTAGATTTATTTGGTTTTCAATCATTACAGAACAAAGTTTATTTGTAAAAGGTCTTGAAATGTTAATATTATCATAAAGATTGAAATATTTGTAATTTAAGTCTATAATTTGATGTATTTCTTCAATAATCGATAGAGGATTCCGTATTCTAACATTTTGGAATAATTTTTGTCTAACACAAAACGAACATTGATAAGGACAACCTCTATTTACTATAATATCCGCTACTTGATATTTTGGTTTCAATATTTCTCTTGCAGGAAGGGGAATTTCATCTAAATTTATTTCATTTGACTGATTATTTATAATAAAATCATTTCTTATTTTATATGCAACTCCCGGTGCATCTGAATCATAATTATTTTTTAATATTTCTTTAACTAATAAAGGAAGACTCTTTTCACCTTCTCCTATTATCACATAATCTATCTCTTTTTCTGATAATGCTTCTTTTACTTGGAAACTAACATGAGGACCTCCAATTACAGTCTTAATCTCAGGATTATTTTTTTTAATCTTCTTCAATATTCGTAAAGCGAGGGGAAAAGTGTTTGTTAAAGCTGTAATTCCAACAACTTTTGGATCGTTATTAAGAAGTTTTTTTAATTGCACCTCAGTTTCAATGGATAAATCAATGAAATCAACATTATAACCCAAATTTTTTAAAACTGAGCAAAGAATAAGAATTCCTGAGGGAGGTTCTCTATTAAATTTTCTAGATGATAGCTCTAACTCTGTTCTAGGATTAATTAAAAGAAATCTTGACATTATTATCCAAAATTAAAGTTAATTTCAAAATATATACATGTTATATAGAGACTTATTTCAAATATAATGGACGTACAGCATCGATTTAATTGAAATTTACCCAAAAAAAAAATAAAAATAAGAGAAAAAGGATGAAGATTTATTCCTTTATCGCCAGAATTAAATCTTCTTTAGTAATAGTCTTTCTTTTTGCATTCTCGACTATTTTAAGTGCTTTAGTTGTTAAGTCCTTTGCTAAACCTTGCAGATGCTCCATCAAAATCTCAATTGCTGAAGAAGCAACTAGTTCGGCATCAGCTTTCTCCTTCATTAATCGTCGTAAAGCTGATTTTGTAATAATTCTAGGTTCACCAGTTGCTTTAGGTTTTGCCTTTGCTGGTTCTTTTTCTGGTTCTTTTTTTGGTTCTTTTTTTGCTGGTTTTTTAGCTTTTGCCAATTTCATTCCCTCAAAAATTATCATATAACTTTTTTTATAATTATAATAATAATCAGATATAAAAATAATTACTATATTTTTAAAATATATGTTATGACACATGGATCTTTTTTCTAAATTATTTTTTGTCGAAGTTAGAGTTATAAGATTAATCAACAGACAAATTTATGAAAAATTTGAAATTTTGCTCTACATATAAAAAATACAAAGCTTTTTTTCCATTAGAAATATATTTCATTAATTTTTTTTAATTAATAAAAATTTCAAGAGATTTATTTAAAATTTTATGAAATCTAATTGCTTTTTATTATATTTTTTATAATTTCATTAAACTCCTTATCATCTCTATTATTTATTTTCTAAATAAACGCGCGTTTAATCACTTTTATTATTTCATTCAAAAAATAATCAAATAAATCATTATTTTTAAAAAAGTGACATGATTTTTTTTTTTAAAATTTAAAGAATTTAGATTCTATTTTTGAATTAAAACGGTTACATATGAATCCTTATTGGATTTTACGAATATTTTTTTTATGAAAAGTCCTTAAAAAGGATATTAGGCTTTCAAATTAACCTTAAGATTATAAAATATAAGATTTAAATAAAAAAAATTGTATAAAAAATGAATAATTCATTTTTTCTGTGTTTTAGGTTCCTTCATCCCAACTAGTAATATATTTTTCTTGTTCAGGCGTTAAATAATCAATTTCGATGCCCATTGATTTTAGCTTTAAATATGCAACCTTATCATCTAATTCTTTTGGGAGCACATAAACATCAGGTTTAAGATTTTTTCCATGTTCTAACATATATTTTGCGCCTAGAGCCTGATCTGAAAAACTCATATCCATTACTTCGCTAGGATGCCCTTCTGCAGCAGCCAGATTTACTAATCTTCCTTCAGCTAATAAATAAATTTTTCTACCATCCTTTGTTATATATTCTTCAACATTAGGTCGGATAATTTTTTTTCCCTTAGACATTGCTTCTAAAGCTGGGATATTAACTTCAACATTAAAATGCCCTGAATTAGCCAATATCGCACCAGTTTTCATCTTTTTTAAATGTTCTTTATCGATGACATTTTTGTCTCCAGTAGAAGTAACAAATAAATCTCCGACTTCTGATGCTTTTGACATAGGCATTACCGAAAAACCATCCATAGCAGCTTGCAGAGCTTTAACTGGATCAACTTCAGTAACAACTACATGTCCACCTAAACCTCTGGCCCTAATAGCAATACCTTTTGAACAATATCCATAACCCGCAACTACCACTTTTTTACCCGCTATTAATATAGATGTAGCCCTTAAGATTCCATCCATTGTGCTTTGTCCTGTGCCATATACATTATCGAAATTACGTTTTGTTTGAGAATCATTTGCTGCAAGAATTGGATATTTTAATTTTCCATCTTTTGCCATAGCTCTTAGACGAATAACACCAGTAGTTGTTTCTTCACAACCCGCTACTATATCTTTCAATAATTCAGTTTTTTTTGAATGAATTGTCGAAATTAAATCTGCACCATCATCCAAAGTTATATTTGGCTTGATTTCCAAAGTTTTGTCTATACAGGAATAATATTCTTCTTTATTTTGACCCCGCCAAGCAAATACTCTCATTCCAGATTTAGCCAAAGCTGCAGCTACATGATCCTGAGTTGACAATGGATTTGACCCACATAAAGCAATTTCTGCACCACCTGCTTTTAAAGTATTCATCAAACAAGCTGTTTCTTTAGTAACATGTAAACAAGCAGCAATTCTCACTCCTTCCAAAGGTTTAGCTGTTTCGAACTCTTTTTTTATTTCTGATAAAACTGGCATATTTTGACTTGACCACTCAATGGCTAGGTTACCTTCTGTGCTTAAGGAAATATCTTTTACTTCATATTTCGTTGTCATTTTAAAAACCACTTTTTATTTCTTTTATAATAATTTTATAAGAATATTTAAATATATTTGTAATAAATTTCTTTTTAAGATTAATATAAATCACACATTTATAACAAAATAAATAGTTTTTTAATATGAAACCACTTAATCAAAAATTAAAAGAACAAGTTCTTAAAGAACTTTTAAAAGATTATAGAATTTCTGTTAATGAATTAGCTAATAAATTAAAAGTTTCTAGAAATAAAGTTTTAACAATAATAAATTTTTTAAAAAATAATGAATATATTAATGGACATACAATTATAACTGACCCTTTTTTACTCCCACAAAGGACTATTTTCTTTGAAATTAAAACAAATCCCAATGAACCATGGTTAATAAATGAATTGAAAAAAATTGAATGTGAAAGTCTGGATGGTATTATTGGTGAATATTCACTAATTTTAAAGATTAAAATTAGAAATAATATTGAATTTAATGAGATATTAAGAAAAATAGATAAATTGATGGCAAAGGGATATTTTAAGAAATATCAATTAATTGATGTTTTAGAGACTTACAAAGAAAACGGAGTAAGTTTTCGAAATCAAGTAAATATTGCTGGCTTAGATGATATAGGATATGAAATTATTAGAATTTTAAAAAATCAATCTGTAAATCCATATACAACATCTGAAATCAGTAATATATTAAAATCTAAAAATTTTTCAATTTCACAGCCTGGCACTTGGAAGAGAATCGATAAAATGGTAAAAGATGGTATTATTACAAATTTTATTCCTACTTTAAATCGAGATAAATTTCAATTTACAAAATTTTATCTAAGAATCAAGGTTGATCCTGCGCAATATGACGAAATTGCTAAAAATTTTCTTTCTCAACAAAAAAATATAGTTAATTTATATAGGACAGGAGAAAATTATGGTCTTCTAGCGGTTGTATTAACAAAAGGTATTTCTAATTTTAATGAATTTATTATTAGTCTCTATAATTCTGGAATAAATATAATTGATACTAACACAACACTTGTTATTGATGAGCAATTAAAAAAAATTTTAATTCCTGCTATTTTAATTTAAAAAATGGCTATTTTTTTACTACACAACTTGAAATGATACTTTGTCCTTCTCTTGGTCCAGTAATAATCAAAATATCATTAGGTAAAATAATTGTTTGTTTTTTAATTTTATAAACCCAATCCCCTTTTCTTTTAACAGCAATCACTTTCATTCCAGATTCCTTGAATTTAGTATCTAACAAGCTATTATTAGCTAATTCGGATCCTTCTTCTACCTCAACTCTCAAAATTATGTCATCTGACTCAGAAATTATAATATCAACTACAGGATGTGGTTTTAACCCTCTTAAAATAATTTCAGCAATCTCAGCAGCTGAATCAGAAATCTCTTCTATTGATTTACTAAATTGTAAAAAACCTAGTAATTTTTCAGGATCTGGAGCAGTTTTCGCAGTTGACAAAATATGTTGCTCAAATTCGATATGTTTTTTATCTATTTCGTCTTCCATTTCGAGAACATCTTCAGCAATATCTTTTGAATTAAAAAGTATCGCAGAAAAACCCAGATCGACCATTAATCCTGATTTATTAATTAATTCTAACATATGATTTTCAATTTTCTCTAAATCTTCTTTAAAAAACACATCTAAATTATTTTCCTGAATTATTTCTCCTCTAGTACACTTTCCTCCCAATAAATCACAAAGTCTGGTGTTTCCATCTTCAGTTCCTCTGGCAATAGCGATATCATTTAATTTTAATTTTGTATTTTTACTAGGGTCGAAAATCCATGAATCTCCTCTTCTAATTGCTATTATATCACAACCTGTTTCTGTTCGAATTTTTAATTGACCTATTTTTTTATTCTTAACTTTTGGATTAGTGACAATAGCACGAATCAAAGGTTCTTCGGATTCCCTTATAGCTTTAAAAAGATAAGGGTGACTATCATATTTAATAATTTGGCTCATATCAGCAGCTGCATTTGACATACGATCAGTAGCGTTAGCAATTTTTAATATTGGTTCTAGAGCCTCAGCGTCATCAGCATCCCGAGCTGCAAGCATCGTATTCATTCCAACAAGGTAGGTCAAAGAATCAACATCTTCTTCTAATTTCATTACTTCTTCAGAAATTTCTTTATTTCTGAATAATACTGCAGAATAAGCTAAGTCTATCATTAATTCTGTTTCGTCTTTCATTTTGGTTAGAAGTTCTCTAAGACTAACAGGTTTATACTGAATGCGTTTTTTTGTTGGCAATAATAAATTAAAACTCCCAGAAGTTTTACGTTAAAATTAATACAACAAATTATAGAAATTCAGTGCATTTTAAAATTTCGCTTCTCGTGCGCGATTAAATTAAAAATAAAAAATTCAAAGAGTAACTTATAATAAAGTAAATAAATGTTGAGAAATTATGATTTCAGACTCTACACAAAAATTTAAAAAGGAAACGGCATATAAACTCTCAATTTCAGATATAGTTAGAGGCAAATTTATTAAAATCGATAATAGATCCTATGTAACTACGCCATTTGGTCTTAATATAAATCGTGTCAGAATACTAGGAATTATAATGGATATAAAAATTTTCAAACAAGATCAAAATGAAGAAAACATCGATGTTACAAAAAAAGATTATGCCTATCTAGTCATTGATGATGGTACTGAAACTATAAGAATAAAAGCTTGGGGAGTTGATATTAATCAACTCAAAATACCTGATTTGAATATAGGGGATAATATTGATGTTATTGGAAAGGTTCGTGAGTATAACGAAGAAATTTTTATTATGCCAGAAATTATTCATATGATTAAAGATCCTAACTGGGAACTTTTAAGAGAATTGGAGAAATTAAAGCTAATAAAATTATTTAAAAATAAAAAAATCGTCAATTTGATAGACCTTCCAAAAATTCAAGGGGAAAATTCTGCTATTAGTTCATCAACTGATGAGAAAATATCTAAAAATGTTGATTTTGAAGGATTAGATAAAATTAAAATTAAGAATTTAACTCCAAATAGTAAAAAAATCAATTTAATTGGAAAAATTATTGAAATGGAGGATATCCGTCAAACTTCAAATAATAATAAAGTTATGGAAGCTCTAATAAGTGATGAAACTGGATGTGTGTTCCTTACAGTTTGGAATGAGAATATCGAAAAAGTAAAGATAGGAGAAAGTTATTTAATCATCAATGGGTATGTATCTACATTTCAAAATAAATTATACTTGAATATAGGAAAATTTGGAGAATTTAGGATTAGTAACAATAAATTGCAGGATATAAATGCTGATAATAATATATCTTTAAATTTATCTTAGAATTAATAAATAGAAAGTATCTTTGCGCATTTTAGATGTTTTTTACTTATAAAATACCAAAGAAACTTTTAAGAAAAATATATCAATGAACTATTAGTAAAAAATAGTAAAAAAAAATTAAATTATATTAAACGGTGGTAATAACGGATTTAATGGACTATGAAAAGCTTTTGAAAAGAGCTGTGAAATCTATCCCAAAAAATGTATTTGAACACTCTCGATTTACTATTCCCAGTGTAACTATATATCAAGAGGGGAAAAGTACAATAGTTACTAATTTTAAGGAAATCAGTGATAAATTAAGAAGAAAACCTCAATATATCATAAAATATCTACTAGGCGAATTGGCTACACGTGGTCATTTTAAAGTAAAACAAGGTTCTGCTGCATTTATTGGTAGGTTTCAAAAGGATACTTTAAATAATTTATTAATAAAATTTACAGAAAAATTTATTCGATGTGCGAATTGTAGACGTCCCGATACTCATATTTTAAAAGAGGGACGGTTTACATATTTAATTTGTGAGGCTTGTGGATCTAAACGTTCTATACCTGCACCATAGGAGAGTCTAATGCAAGTATATATGAAAATAAAAAAAATCCAGAACGATTTACTCGTTGCAATTAGCGATGCAAACCTATTAGGTAAATGTTTTAAGGATGGCAATCGAAAAATCGAAATAAAACCAAATTTTTATGGAAATGAATTAGTAAGTATAGAAAAAGGTATAAAGGAGCTTGAAAGAGCTACAATTGGGAATTTGGTAGGAAAATATATAATAACACACGCTATAAAAGCTGGATTCGTTCATAAAGATAGTGTTCTTTGGATTGCGGGTGTTCCCCATGCCCAGATTGTCTCATTTTAATAAATTAATTTAGGATGCATTTTTTACATTTCTAAAACATCTTAAACCCAAATAATTCTCAAGTACAGTGCAAAAGTGACTTTATTTTAGAAATATATAAATAAGGTTAGTTCTACATAGTACCATACCATATAGTACTATACTATATAATACTATACGATATAATATAAATTAGTTAAAAGGTGAGTATATTTACAATAGAAGATCATAAAGAAAAAAAAATTAAAAATACATGCTTGAAAATAATGGAAAATGCAAATGCATGTTATCTCACAACAATAGATGAAGAAGGATTCCCAACAACTAGAGCAATGTTAAATTTAAGAAATAAAAAACAATTCCCCAAGCTCATTAATTTATTTAATAACCATAAAGAAGATTTTTTGATCTATTTTTCAACTAATACATCTTCTAGAAAAGTAGCTCAGATCAAAGCTAATCCAAAAGCATGTGTTTATTTTTGTGATACTAAAGCTCATAAAGGGTTTAGATTGTTAGGAATAATGCAGATCGTGACTGATATGGAAGAGAAAAAAGCTCTATGGCATGATTGGTGGAAAATTTACCAATTTGATTATAATGATCCGGATTACTCAGTATTGCGGCTTTTTCCAGCATTCTTAGAATATTATTATCAATTAGAAAATTATAGATTTGACTTAAAAGATAAAAAATAATCTCAATTTCAACTTAGAAGAGAAAAATGAAGGATTTACCAGCAGGTGGTTTCCTAATTGGAATGATACACCGTTTAGGGGGTCGAATTTTCGCTAAAAAATTAAAAAAATTTAATATTGATATAAATCCCGCCCAAGGAAGAATTTTATTTGTTTTATGGAGTAGAGATAAAATATCAATTAACGAATTAGCGAAAAAAACCTCAATGGGTAAATCTACTCTAACAAGCATGCTAGATCGGCTTGAAAAGGCTGGACATTTGCTCCGTAGACCTACTGATAAAGATAGACGCAAATATTTGATAGAACTCACTGAAAAGCATAAAAATCTTCAAAATTTATACAAACAAGTCTCAGATGAAATGACAGAAATATTCTATAAAGACTTTCAAAAAACTGAAATTAACGAGTTCGAAGATTATTTAAAGCGAATTCTGATCAATCTTAAAGATTATGAGGAAGCAGATAAAGAATAATTCGTTGAAATAAATTTACTCATTTATAAAATCGATTTTAAAAATATTTCAGTTTAATTTAAATTACCTTATTTAAGGAAATTCCATCAGAAATTCTTTTAATTTATAATCTTTAATTTTTTATTCCCAAGAGTTTAACAGAATTTTTACCTAAAATCTTCTTTTTGAAACTTTTAGAAATAGGTAAAGATTCAATAGCAGGTAGAATTTTATTCCAATGGCAAATTGGATGATCAGATGCGAATAATACTTTTTCTTCAGCATCGTATTTTGAAAAAGCATCCCAAGGGAACCAAGGATAAAGATCTGGATGTGCTGATATATCAATATAAACATTAGGATGTCTAACTGTCACAGACCAAGCATCCCAGAACCATGGAGTGCCCATATGTCCCATTATTATTGTCATATCCTCATGACGCAGAGCTAACTCATCGATGAGCATAGGATGCCCATATTTTGCTATGGAACCTCCAGTTGAAACTTGATGCCCCGTATGAATCCAAAGCGGGATATTAAAATCTTTAATTCGCCGCCATAGCGGATCATATTGCATATCTGATATATCAAACTTCTGAACTGGTGGCACAAGTTTTACACCTTTAAGTTCTAGAGATGATATTGCATATTCCAGTTGTTCATTTGCATCAGGTGCTGGAACATCGATACATGCAAACCCAATTAATTTTTTCGGAAATCTGGCTACAAGATCAGCTACATCATCATTAGTTACTAAGCAAACCCCATAAGCTGTAGTTATATTGAATGAAACGATGACTGCTTTGTCAATTCCGAATTTCTCCATTAAAGATATATAATCATCGATCGAAGTATTATTTGCTATGGTTTTTAAAAGTGGACTCATTAATCGGTGTTTCTTGGGGTCACTTCCCCACATCACATCCGCAATTTTATTCAAATCGCTCCAACTTACTTCTTTACAAAAAGGATGCATATGCATATCTATTATCAATTTTTAATCACTTTTTCATTTTTAGAAAACTATACAATAATCAATTGCTAAAAATTAATATAAAAAAATATGAAAAGATAAATCTAATAAATGATTCATGAGTCGATTAGAATGGGAGAAAAAACTTTTTGTGATGATTGGAATTTTGACCCAAAGGAATTAGCTGATTACCAAAATTTAGGAGATTATAGACCTTATCGGGCATGGATTGATAAAGTACCTGATGATATAGCAAAAACAGTTAATTATCCAAATTTAAAGGGTGCACATTGTATCTTAAAAAGAACTGCGAAAAAAAATCCTAATAATTTAGCAATATATGATTATGATAATAAAGTAAAATATACATATCATGAATTAAATTACCATGTGGATCAAGTATCAACTGGTCTATTAGAGCTCGGGGTTCAAAAGCAGGATGGTATTGCATTTTATGGTTCAAATTGTCCTGAATACATGTTTTCACTGTTTGCTGCAAATCAAATTGGTGCTGTATGGGTACCCATTAACCCTCTTTTAAAAAAGAAGGAAATATTACATATTTTGAATGATAGTGGAATTGTGAACACAATAATTACTCATGAAAATCAATATACAACTTTAAAACGTGCATTAAAAGAAAAATCTGTTAAAAATGTTATTGTTGTTCAAAAACAAAAAGAACAAAAGGGCGATTTTATCAATTTTGATGAATATTTTTTAAAATTTCCTTCAGAAAAACCAGAAATTACAATTAATACCAAAGAAGATTTGTTAGCTCTTATGTATACTGGTGGCACTACGGGACTACCCAAAGGTGTAATGCTAACTCATTCAAATATTATAGCAAATACATTTCAAACCGCCTTTTACTTGGATCCAGCTGAAGGAATTATGGATAAATATGGACGATATGTAAACATGGCCGTTCTTCCTCTAGCTCACATCTTTGGTCTCTATCTAGTTTATGCAACAGTTAATCAAGCATATTCGAATATAATGCTCCAATATGATGCAAAAACAGTTTTGGAATTAATCCAGAAATATAAGGTCACGATGTTCTCTGGGGTCCCTACTCACTACCAGATTCTTGCAAATTATCCAGATTTTAATAAATATGATATTACAAGTCTAGAATTAATAACATCTGCAGGTGCAGCATTACCTCAAAAAGTTGCACAAATTTTCAAAGATGTGGGGAAAGTCATTGTTAAACAAGGCTATGGTTTAACTGAATGTAGCCCAGCAACTCATTTACAACCCGATTGGTTAGAATATAAACCAGATTCGATTGGAGTTCCTATTATCGATACTGATTGTCTGATTATTGATCCAGAGGACACAGAAAAGGAACAAGAATTTGGCCAAGCTGGAGAATTGATTATTCACGGACCTCAAGTCATGAAAGGGTATTGGAAAAAACCTAAGGCTACTGAAAAAGTGCTTATAAAACGAAATGATAATAAAACTTGGTTAAGAACGGGTGATATCGTTAAAATGGATGAAAGTGGATATTTCTATGTCGTTGGGCGAAGCAAGGAAATGATAAAGTATAAAGGCTATCGGATCTTGCCTTTTGAAATTGAAAATACCTTATATGAACACCCTGATATATTAGAGGCGGCAGTGATTGGAATTCCTGATGATATTGTAGGAGAAAAAATTAAAGCTTTTGTTAAATTAAAACCAGAAAGTAAAGGAAAGGTGACAGAAGACCAAATTATCGAATGGGCTAAAGAAAACATGGCAGGTTATAAATATCCAAGGGAAGTGGAATTTGTCGGTATTATTCCAAAATCACCCGTCGGAAAAGTATTAAGAAGGGCATTTCGAGAACAAGAGTTAAAAAAACGTGGTATAGATCGAGAGATATAAAACAATTTTTTATTTTTTTATGTTTAATTAGTTAAATTTGAAATAAATTCTTTTTTGGTTACTCAATGACAAAAAAATATAAACGATTTTGTATAAATTGTGGTAAAACGGGTTTTTCAAAGGAAGAATTGGTTGAAGGTCTTTGTTTCAATTGTTATCAAGAGAAAAATCCCTTGATTACTTTAAAAAAACAGCCTATTATTCATTTATGCAAAATTTGTTTAGCTATCAAAATAAAAAAAGATTGGGTAAAAACGGATGAATTGAATTTTTATGATAAAGTCGATAAATTACTTAATGACGAGGCTCAAACATATTTTAAAATTGATCCTGATATTACCGTTAAAATAAAGCTTGATAAGTCTTCTGGAATTCAAGATTTATTACAATATAATATAATAAATTTTGATGTAAACTATAATGGCAAAGTTCGTAATCTCTTCGAGGTAAATGAGAGCCAAATTCATTCAGCTAAAATTAAACATGATATCTGTGAAAATTGTAAAGGTTATAAATCAAGGGTTTCCAAATCTAAAATTCGAATTATTGCAAAAAAGAGAAATATTAATGAAACCGAAATTGAAGAAATAATAAAATTATTTAAGGATAGCGCAAATATCTATAAAGATCCAAATCTATATATTTTGAGTCCTATTTTATCTAAAACGGAATTAATTTTCAGAGTAAGCTCAATTGATTTTGCTAGAACTATTGCAAATCAATTGAAAAGTAGATTTGGCGCAGTAATAAGAGAATCGGTTAAATTTGTAGATCGAGAAAAATCAAAAGCTAAAAAACAAGATTTAAATATTTTAGTTAGATTAATGCCATTTTTTCCGAATGATATTGTTAAATATATGAATAATTTGTACTATGTAATCTCAATACATGGAGATAATGTTAATTGTTTTGATTTTAAAGCCAAAGAGATAAAAAAATTTAAATCGAAGCAAATAATTAATGGTGAAAGATATTTACCTAGATCAAAATTAGAAAAATTTATTATCACCGCAATTTATAAAGATGTAATTCAAATTATGGATTTAAAAACCTTTCAAACCTTTGAAATCGAAATAAAAAACCAACCACATTTACATAAAATAAATGAAGGAACAGAAATTAATGGATTTAGAGAAGGTGAAAGCTTATACTTAATTCCCTTTATTATTCAAGGATCGGATGTAAAAAATGAGTAAAATTTGGGATGTAGCAATTGTTGGTAGTGGGCCTGCAGGATCTACTGCTGCGATGACATTAGCTAAAGCCGGATTTAAAACTGTATTAATTGAAAAGGATAAATTACCTAGATATAAGGTCTGTGGAGGAGCTATCCCCCAAGAATTTGTAGAAAAAATGAAAATACCAAATGAAATTATTGAAAGGAAATTTGATTCCCTCATTCTCCATCATTTAGGTGATGAAATCTATCGTAAAGGTGAGGGTGCTTGTGTTTGGAGGTCAGATTTAGATAAATATATGACTGATTTAGCAGTAAATGCTAATGCTACTTTATTGGAAGGAAGTAAAATAATAAAAGCTACTTCTAAAAATCAAATATTTACATTATTCACTTATAATTCAAAAATTCAAAGTAGAATTTTAATTGCTGCTGATGGTGTCCCTTCAACCATCTTAAAATCTTTTGGGTGGAAAAGTTTTCCTCAGAATGATATCGCTCAGACATTAACCTATGAAATAAAAATATCTGAAAAGAATATTGATAAAAGATTAGGCGAGACTAGTATGCACTTATACTTTGGGAAAAAAGATATTTGTGATATAGGATATGCTTGGCTTTTCCCAAAGAGAGAAGTAATAAGCGTTGGCTGGGGATGCGAATTATCCAAAATAAAGAATGTTCGGGAAGAATTTCAAAACTTTTTGAAAATTGTCAAGAATGTGATTCATGATGGTAAAACAATAAAAAAAGCTGCACATTTAGTCCCTGTTGGATTTCAAAATAAGTTTAATGATAATGGATTGGTAGCTGTAGGGGATGCTGCTGGATTTGTTGATCCTTTAAGTGGGAAAGGTATTGCATATGCTGCAAGTTCTGGAGTAATAGCCGGAAAAGTTATTAAAAAAGCTTTGGAAGAAGAAAATAAACAGATTATTTCAACAGAATATGAAAAAGAACTAAATTCAGAATTTTTAAAGGCGCTAAAAGCTAAAAAAAAGATACAACCAGATGTTTATAAGTCAGATGATAATATAAGACGATTTTTAAATCTGTGGAAAGATAATAGATCTACAATTATTGCCCAAAAATTATGGGATTTAAAGGATAATTAAACATACAATATTATAAAAATCTAAATTTTACTATACTATTTATTATTTAGATTCTAAGTTAATCCATTGAGGATTATTTCTATGGGAACAGATGAAAAAATAGAACGATTAGAAAGAAAAATTGATAAAAGAAGGATTAGAGAAAAACGATCGGAAGATCAATCTGCTATTGAAGGAACTTTCGACACAGCTACGATAATGATATTATACGAATTAATAAATAAGCATGTATTAGATTACTTAGGTGGAGTAATTTCTACTGGAAAAGAAGCCAACGTTTACAAAGGTTTTGGAGAAGACGGTGAAATATATGCTGTTAAAATTTATCGCATCAAAACAGCCGATGCTAATTTTATGAAACAATATATCATAGGAGATCCTAGATTTAAACGTGTTAGAAAAAAAACACATGATCTAGTTTATACATGGGCAGAAAAGGAATTTAAGAATTTAAAACGGGCACATTCTGCAGGTGTGAGAGTTCCTAATCCAATTCACGTTAAAAAAAACATTTTAGTTATGGAATTTATTGGCGAAGGGGACATTTCTGCTCCCCGTTTAAAGGATTCACCACCTAAGAAACCACAAATGGTATTTAATAAAATTTATTCCTATATGAAGGGATTATACCAAAAAGCTAGACTTGTTCATGCAGATTTAAGCGAATATAATATCCTCATGTGGAAAGGACCAGTTATTATTGATATTTCTCAAGCGGTAACTCTAGAACATCCCAATGCTGAAGAATTCCTACTCAGGGACATTCAAAATATATTAAAATATTTTAACCAATTCAAAGGGATTAAACTTCCTACTTTAAAAAAAGCATACAAAGAGATTACGAAGGTTTAAATGAGGCATATTATTGTCTGCTAATCAAGAATTTTTTGTTAAAATCGCTAAAAATCGCATTGCTGTGTTAATTGGACCAAATGGGGAAACCAAATCATTAATTGAAAGGAAAACTAATTCTAAAATTGATATTAATAGTAAAGAGGGGGATGTTACAATTTCTTCAACATCTAAAACAACTGATCCTCTTTCTATCTGGACTGCAAAAGATATTGTAACAGCGATTGGTAGAGGTTTTAGTCCAGAAAAAACGTATTCACTATTAAATGAAGAAATAATGTTAGAGGTAATAGATTTAAGTATTTTTTGTGGTAAATCAAAAAGTAAATTATTACGTTTAAAGGGTCGAATAATTGGAGAAAAAGGTAAGACCCGAAGAATGATTGAAGAATTAACAGAAGCATATATTTCTGTATTCGGACATACTGTTGGGATAATTGGTGAGCAATTATCTCTGGAAACAGCTAAAAAAGCTATTATGATGTTAATTAAGGGGTCACAGCATTCTTCAGTTTACAAATTTTTAGGTAGAAAGCGAGATAAAATTAAAAAAACTAAATTCTCAATCTGGAAACCATTTCAACTAGAGGAAGAATAATTATTTTGTGTCAGATTATAAAGTATTAATATGGATAAATAGAAAATCCACTATTTATAAGGCTTTATCATTCTTGAAATGTTCAAGATTTTTTATTTTACTTTTTACTTCCACTAACTCTACCAGCAACCTTTTTCTTTTTCAATTTTATTTTTTTTGGTGGTCTTTTCTTCATTTAAAACACCTCAATTCTTTTATATTCTTTTTAAAATATTCAAATTATTAATTTAGAGTTAAAGATTTATCGAATTTTATTATTTAAACATTAAGTTAAAAAAAAATGAAAAAATTATTTTTCAGAATCGCCTTCAGGACTTATCTCTTCAAGTATTAAGCCATCTTCGGTAATTGGAGCCTTTCTGAGGATAAAAGGAGAATGATTTCAATATAATAAAGTAGAAAAAAAACATTCAGAATTTATGTTTCTTTTCAAGAATAAGTGGATCATCACCGTAACGGACTTTTCTTCCTTTATAATATAGTTTCACTTTTTCATTACAAATTTGTATTCGAGGATGTAAAAGAAAAAAATAAAAAAAAATAAATTATTTTCCTGAAATTTCTGTATCCATTTCAAAAACTATATCATCTTCGGTAACTGGAGCCTTATTAAGAATAAATTCTTCAATTTGTTTATCTAAAGGTTCGATTTTAGAATTTAATTCTTTAATTTTTTGATATAATTCTTCGATTTTTACTTCTTGAACCTCTAACTTTCCAGTATATCTTGCTCTTGATGATTGTTCGCTAGAGTGTAAACTTTTCAAATTTTCCCTTAATCTTTTTTGGTCCTGAACAATATCATCATATTCTTTTTGTAACTCAGAAATTTCTTTTAAGATGTCCTTTTTGTTTTCTAATAAACCTACTAATTCCAAAAGGAACTCGTTCTGTTCATTATTTAAAAGGTTTCTTTCGATCCAGTGCTCTATTACTATTCTCGTTATATCTGTATAAATTATGCTAGATTCCGTTTTAGTTCTTAGCTTAAATTCATATTCTTTATTTAATGTTGATTCAGCAATTCTTGTCTTAAAACTCCAAAACTTAAATTTCTCTCGATAATCATAATCACCTGGAACAATTTCATAATTAGACTCTTTTGCATGTTCTATGATAATATCTCGAGAAAATTCATTGTGGTTTGTCATGGTGTATACATTTGTTTGGATTATGTAATATTTTTCATAAATACCGGATCTTTTAAAGACAATTTCATGAGGTTCTTTCTGGGTTTTTTCTGATTTTCTATGTATCACATATACATTCGTATCTTGATCTACTGGAATTCGATATTTATCATTTTCTTTTAGGGTTGGTAATATGGATTCACCAATGTAATTCTTTTTGTCCCAAACCGTAACTGGACCACACATTATGGTTTTTGCTAACGTGTTTTCTATTTCAAAATTTAATATAGGGTACTCTGAACCTCTATCCAAATTAAAAACTAGATATAACTGACAATTAACTCGTTCTCTGAAAATATTCTCTATTTTCGACTGTCTCCCAGGAACAAGATCAACTCTAGGATCATCTAAATATTTTTGTATATTTGCATCGTTCATTTTGTAACATTCTAAGTTGAATCCTTCAGTTTCTTTAATCAATTTATAGGAAAGTTCTGAGTCATTGATTAATTTCATATTAGAAAATTGATTCATTCCTTCTTGTGCAAATGGTGTAAATGAGAATGGATCTCTTATTGGACCTTTGAACTTCAATACGAATGTTTTTTTCTCTTTTGGACCAATATTGATCAAAAATCTATAGAAATCTTGAAGTTCTTCATAAGGATTTGAAGAATCAAATAGATCATACTGAATTTTGGGATGTTCGAGGATAATCGCCTTACTTTCCTCACCTTTATTCTCGAGAGAATATTCATAGATATATATTAATTCCTTTAAACGGAAAAGTCCCCATAAGTAATAAATTAGACCAGTATCTTCGGTTTTTGTTTCAGTGTTTAATATAATTTCACAATTTGTGTCAATTGAATATGGTATGATTGTTTTCTCTTTCTTTTCTAAGATCGGTAGCATACCTACGCTTAAAAATTTCTCATCCTGATATATTGTTATGGGACCTGATTCTATGATTTTATCCAAAGAATTGATTACTTCAACACATTTTAAAGGATAATTTCTAGTATAAGTGTAGTTAAATAAGCTAATTTTTTTGCCATCAATTTCGGATTCATATTTATTTTCTATGACATTTTGTTGAACATCATCGATTTTCTTTTCTTTTACTTCACAACATTTCAGTTTTAATGTATCCGGCTTCATAGTAATATTATATGTTAAATCTGTGCTTACAATAAGTCCTTGAGAATGTAATCTATTTACTAGATTTGGAGATATCGAATCGAGACCTGTGCCAATTTTATTTAATTTTCTAAAAGTAATTACGAACTCTTTAACCTCTCGAGCTTTTATTTCTACTCTGAATCTAAGATAATTTGCTGTTTTTTCAATGGGTTCTTCAGTATCATAAAGATAAAAACCTGAGACTTTTGGCTGTTCTATAATAAGAGCTTTATCTAATGTTGAAGAATTAATTATTTTATAAACAAATTTTTTGATACTATAGACCATTTTATAAAAACTGCCATTTTTAAAAATAAATTGTCTCGTATCTTTTTGAATATCCTCAATTTTCTTTAGAACTCTTACCTGTAAATCAACAGAATACGGAACTCTTCTTTCCTCAGTTGGTCTTAAAAATGGTAAAACTGCTTCACCCTCAAAAATAGCTTCCGATGATTCGGGCTCGAAACCATAAAATGAAATAGGTCCACTTTCTAAGGAATATCCACTCGTGTTTTTAATGTTAACAGAAAGCATCGGGTTAATTTCTCGAACTTTTTCATTGTAAACACTCACTTTTTCTCCTTTGATTTTCTTTTGAAGTATTGGAATTAAAGCAGATTGATTTCTTTTAACAGTTACAGGTACTGGCACAACATATCTAAAAGCTAACTCTTCCGAAGATTTAGCCTCTTCAGATACTTTAAAATCGGAAACCGTTTTAGACGAGCTATCAGCTGAGGTACCTGATGAAAAAGCTAAACTAGATGTAGGTCCACCTCTAAAAACACTAGTAGCATCTGCTATAGTTAATTTTGGTAGATCATCAGGTATCTCTTCTTCATCCATGTCCATTTCAAGTTCTATTGGCTCTTCTTTTCCTAATTCTCTCATTTTTCTTTTCTTTGGTGCTTTTAATTCGGACATTAATGCTGAGGTTGCTCGTGCCATTGGTGGAGGTGGTGCAGGTACCGCAGGAGGACCGCCTGGACCCGCAGCAAAACCTAATTTTTTACCTTTTTTAGGTCGTGAGGGTTTTCTTTCAACTGCACCTGCTGGCATATCTTCTGTTTCTGGAAGAAGTCCAACTTCAGCTTCACTTTCCTCAAATTCAACAGCAGATAAACCATACTCTTTTTCTGGTTTCTTAAAGGATCGAGTTATCCAATTTGGTGTGTACAAATCGTAGACGAAAGAAATAGGAAGCCCAGACACTAAAGTAAGATCCACATTTAGCCAATCTTCGTCTAGAACATTATCGACTAAGGCGTAATTTTGTAAATAAAATTCAGAATCATCTTCAAACATTCCGCTTATTAAACGATAACTACATTTCCAGCTTGGAGTATCTTGAAGGTATATTATCATTACTTCTTCGTTAGGCGAATCCCCATCAAAATAAATCGTTAATGTTTTATTATCTTTCTTTTTGCCCAAATAGATGGTATTAATAAAAAATTCTAACTCATCTTGCATTTTTTTATCTTGTAATGTAAAGTTTGAGTCTGGACCTGTTATATCCATTAATTTAATATTTTTTATCTGTCCACCCTTCTCGCAGATTGTGACATAGGGTTCAGGTATCGCCTTTTCCTTTCCCTCTCTCAGATATTCTTGAATTCCTAAAATCTTTCCTTCAACCATATGATTTGTGAATTCTATTTTAATTTCGGTCCCAATTAATTGCTTTATAAGGGTAATAAACGCATCAATTTGTGGAACTTTAATTAATGATCCCTCTAATGCCTTTGCTGTGTCGATATCACTTGCTTCATAGGATACACCAGCTATTTTCGCTTTCTCTGTCAAAATCGAAAGTGTTGCCAGAAGATCATTCATTGTTTTCTTTCTAAAAGAAAAAGTCACAGACTTATCTTTAGTTAAGTCAATGGCACCTCTTCTCTCAAAGTATCCAATTCCAGTCTTAAATAGTACAACTTTTTTAATATCTAACATGTAAATCGCCCTTTTTCCAAGATTATTTTAATTTTTTCAGAAATATAAAAAGGCAATTCATCTAAAAAATTCTTAATATTTAAAACTTATAATTTGTAGAATAATTGTTGGATTTCAAAAACCATAAAATTAATAAAATTGGAATCATTCAATTTCTAAAGGCTCTATTTTATTATTCGATAGCGAAATAGTAAAATCTCAACCTAAAGAGTCTGTAAATAGTAGACAAACAATAATTAGCCGTCGTGGCTTAGTTAGGTAGAGCATCCGGCTGTTAACCGGACGGTCGTAGGTTCGAATCCTACCGACGGCGCCAATATGCTCCGATGGTGTAGAAAGCCGTAAAAAATGTTACTACGGTTTGCAAATCCCGGCCAAGCATAAAGGGCTTTCGATTACTTTGCTAAGGGTAAAAAGATACCCTTCGACCCGGGTTCGAATCCCGGTCGGAGCACCATTTTTTATTTCTGCCTTTTAAATATATAAATAAGTTATTTTATAGATTATATCAACTTTTTATCTAAAATCCAAATTCCCTAGATACAGATGATATTAAAAAGAAGGCGAATGAATGAACTTTTATAAAAAGTTAATAATCATTGGAATTATTGGGGTTGTACCTATGGCAATTATTTTCGGTATTATCATACCATGGATAGCATACGCAGCTATGTCGCTAAAAATTGAGATGCCAGAATATGGAACAATAGAATATCTAATCTTCATGCATGTAATGTGGACAACAGATGACGAGGACCTTTATGTTTTTTTAAGATTAATTTGGTTATTGTCATAATAACAAATGAAAAATAAAAAATTCTTAATTTCAACACTTTATTCTTGAAAATGAATTTTGACGGAACAAATTGGTCTGTAATTTTTAGAACAAAGACTTTATTTTAAGAAATGATAGATAATCTTGAAAGAATATTTGCCAAATGATAAATAATGTCGAAGAATCAAGAGCTGCTGGTAATCACTGCATATGGAAAGGACCGGCCTGGTTTAGTAAAAAATATTACATCCATTCTTGGTCAAAATAATATAAATATTGTTGATATTGAAGCACGAATTATGCGTGGTTTATTTATTATTTTCTTAATTGTTGATTTAAGTACAGGGTCTATCTCTAAAGAGGATCTGATTAAAAAATATAACGAATTAGCGAATATAATCGATTTTGTTATCAATATAGAACCCTACAGAGAGGGGAGAAGAAAAGTTGAAAAAGAGCTTATGTTCCTAACAATTTTAGGTATGGACAGACCAGGAATTGTATTTGCACTATCTAAGTTAATGGCAGAATATAACGCAAACATTGAAAGCATTAAAATGATTTCTCGTGGTAAATTAATTGTAATGGAAGTACTTATTGATATAAGTGACTTAAAGATAGATCCAATTGATTTCAGAAAACATTTACAGGATTTATGGCAAGAATTAGGAGTCTCAGGAGTCTTTCAAAAAGAGGATATTTATCAAAAATCAAAAAAATTAATAGTTTTTGATATGGATAGCACATTAATACAAGCAGAAGTAATTGATGAATTAGCTAAAGTTGCAGGTGTTGGTGATCGGGTTAAAGAACTCACTTCAAAAGCGATGAATGGAGAAATAGACTATAAAAAAGCATTAAAAGAACGGGTAAGTCTTTTAAAGGGGTTAGAAGAACCTGTTGTTGAGCAATTAGCTGAAAAAATTACACTTACACCTGGAGCTGAAGAATTAATCGAGATTTTAAAAATATTAAATTATAAAATTGCTATTATCAGTGGAGGATTTAATATATTCACGAATACCCTAAAGAAAAAATTAGGCATTGACTATACCTTTTCAAATAAACTAGTCATAGAAAATGGTATTTTAACTGGTGAATTAGAAGAACCAATTATCGATGCAGAAGAAAAAGGAAGAATTATCTCTTGGTTAGCAACAGTTGAAAATATCTCAAAAAATGAAATTGTTGCTGTGGGTGATGGGGCTACAGATAGGTATATGTTTAATGCCTCTGGTTTAGGAATAGGATTTAATCCAAAGGATGTCCTAAAACAATTTTCTGACGGTGTAATTTCGGATAAAAATATATTTGGTTTATTATACGCCCTAGGAATACCAGAAAAAGAGTTAAAGAGATTGATAAATTCAGTTAATAATAAAAATCACAAATAATTAATTTTATTCTTCAAATTTTAAGAAACGTGACTTACTTTAATTTGTAATAATCACTTTTTGGAATATATTTTTTAGATTTTTTTTGTTTCTTTCTTAATTGAATACGTCTTTCATAGGTTTTATCAGTAAAGTAAAAAATACTATCTAATTCTCCTGATTCTGTTGGTTCTGCCATTTCTATAGTCAATTCAATAGGATGTTTAATATCAGCATTACCAGAATTAGAAATTTTTTTACCATCTTTTTGAAGGTTTTTAACCTTTTGGGTAAAAAATGTATTAGAATATTTTCCCCCCATAATAATAATTGGCATATTTTCTTTGAGATATCCATTCGTAAGTTTAATTAAAGCTATATGAGTTTCATTATTATAATTTAGAATACTTCCTAATTCTATTAATCGGAAATGTGATAAATTTGTTGCTGATTTATGTTGATGGTCAATTTCGGTGGGACGGTGAAAATAAAATCCTGTAGTCATTCCCCTATTATAAACCTTCGCTAATTCTTTTCTCCAATCTTTTGCTTTCTTTTTAGAAAATGTTCCATTATAATAAGCATCGATTGCTTCCCGATAGATAGATGAAACCACATGAACATAATAAGGATCTCTCATTCTTCCTTCGATTTTTAGTGCATCAACTCCCGCTTCTATTATTTCAGGGATATAAGATACCATACATAGATCCCGTGAATTCATAAACCGGACTCCGTCATAGAGAAATTCATGACCTTCTTCATCATAAACTCTCCATTCTCTACGGCATGGCTGTTCACATCGTCCTCGATTCGCACTTTTTTTATCTGTTCCAGAGCAATATTGAGATAAATAACATCGACCTGATACTGCTGAACACATCGCACCATGGACGAAAATCTCGATATCAGTTTTTATTTTTGACTTTATTTCTTTAATTTGTTTCAAAGAACATTCTCTTGCTAGAATTAGTTTGGATGCGCCCAAAGACTCATAAAACTTAGCAGCAATAGAATTTGTTATATTACATTGGGTCGAGACGTGAAAGGGGATATTTCTTTCTATTGCTGCTTGAATGGATGCAAAATCATGGACAATAACAGCATCTATTTCTGCTTTTTTTGCAGCATCTAAAAGTTCTTCTAATTCTTTCAACTCATTTTCATAGATTAAAATATTTGAAGTAAGATATGCTTTAATAGAGTGCTCATGGCAAATCTTAACAACGTCTTTCATTTCTTCAATAGTGAAATTTTCACTTTTCATTCGCATATTAAATTTTTTAACACCAAAATAAATAGAATTTGCATTAGGAAGAGCAGCTTTTACAGCTTTCATATTTTTAGCTGGACATACAAGTTCGACCTTTTTTTCGATAAGTTTCACTTCCTAAAAACAAATTTGAGCTAGAATTCGAATCCTAAAATTATAAATTCTCTAATATTAAATTAACCTTTTATAGTATTAATTTTAATGTTTAAATCTAATAAAAGAAAAAATTAAAATGCGATATAAAATAATCATTAAAAGTGTGATTTCAAATGCCTCTAATTGAACTGAAAGGTAAGAGACCTAAAATCCATGAAACTGCATATGTAAGTGATTTGGCTACTTTAATTGGTGATGTTGAAATAGGAGCGAACTCTAGTGTTTGGCCGGGATGTATTATTAGAGGAGATTTTGCAAGAGTAGAGATAGGTGAATTTTCTCATATTCAAGATAGTGTTTTAATACATGCCCATATGGCTAATACTCCAACAAACATTGGTAATTACGTGACAATAGAGAGCTGTTGTGCTATTTATGGTTCTCTAATAAGTGATTATACAATAGTTGGGACAGGTTCTATAGTTTTTGACGGTGCTACTATTGGTGAAACAGTATTAATAGCACCCAACACAATGATCACTTCTGGTCAAGTTGTTGGAGCGCGGGTTTTTATTCAAGGAGCACCTGCCGCAACTTTGAGAAAATTATCAATGGAAGAAGTAGAACAAAATCGTGATAGGGCTGAAAGATACTCCGAAGTATTTGAGAAATTAGGTAGATGGTTGCCTAGAGAAAAAAAATAGTGGTAAAGAAGATTCTATATCAATAAATTCAACATCAGGACATTTTAATGCTAAAACTTTTGATAATCTACTTAACCCAATAAAAATAGAATTGTAAGTCAGATCAATAAAATTTATTTCAAGAGATTCTGCAAAGCTTGCAAGAGAAAAATCTAAACCATTTCCTAAAAATAAATCGATATCATTCATTTTGGCTCTTTTCAACCAATTTGGTTGAGCTTTTTTTCCTACCAACAAAATTGACCTTTTAACTATATCATCAGTTTCATTTACGAGAAGGTATTGAAATCCTTTTAATCCTAATTTATCTGAAATCAAGTTCAATAATAAAGAATATCTTATTTTAGATTTAAAAGGTGAACATATTCTCCCATAAGGTTGAAAAGTATCCCCTATTCTTATTTGAAAAACTCCTTCTATCTCTAATTTTAGTATTTCAGCTAAAGTCTCATTCAATCCTCCCTTCGAATAGGTCCAACTATCTGGAATTTTATAAACGAGTATATTATTTTCTATGATATGTTTATATTTTTCCAAATTTTCATCTATTAAATTTATTTTTTCCAGATTTTCGAAATCATAAAGTAATATTAAGTCTACCTTATTTTTTAAAGCCTCAATCAATACTGTTTTATTCAGGTTTATAGTTAAAATAGCTTTTTTTATTTTTCTTCTTTTCTGTTTTGTTTCATAACTTGGACCAGTTATTAAGCATTGATCAAAATCATTGGGATTTATTTGACTATTAGCAACTTCTCTTAAAACTTGAATAACTTCAAAAAAGTTCGTCATTAATAAAATCTCTTGCGAAATTAAATATGTAAATTTAATTTTTAATAATTTAATTATTCAAGCTTTTTCAGCTTAAATTTATGCCAGAATAATTTTCTTAATTTTATTTTTCTTTTATGATCTTGATTATTAATAACATGAGGATTCTGTCTATTCCTCATCCTCTTTAATTCTACCTTCAATGAGTTTTTTGATTTTGTTCGCATGAAATGCACCAATTCTTCTAATTTTTTAAATTATATAAATTTTCTGAAGACCAAAGGAAAAATAAACTATGGTTAATTAGTTAAAAAAAATATCAAATATATTTAATAGTTTAAATAAAGAAACTATTATTTGAATAAGTAAATGATTTAAAAGTTAAATTAATATTTGATAATAATACATAATAAAAACCAATAAAACCTTCTCCATATTGAAAGTAAAATAGTTCTACGTAAATATTTTAATCAGAGGATGCCACTTGGCTGTGAATAAGGAATTAGTAGCTGGTGAAGTTTTAGATTTAATTGAAAAAAGTAACTTATCTGAACGTCAAGCTATTAAACAAATAGTTAAGAAATATAAAATAACAGATTGGAAGATCAGAGGGGGAATTCATGCATTAGTGTTTGAAATTATAAGAAAATATAATGGTATTGATGAAATTATTAAGTATTCTTTAAAGGATAAAAAATCATTTAAACGAATTGAAATACCAATTAAGAATTTGTTGAGAATCGGTGTATACGAATTAAAATTTATGGAAATAGTTCCAGCAAAAATAACTAATGAAATTGTAGAAATTACTAAACAAAAATTTGGTAAAAATAAATCAAAATTTGTTAATGCATTATTAAAAAATATTGAAAAAACTGATTTAAACGATATAGAGGATCATCTAAATGAGAGAAATAGACTAAGTTTTAAATATTTTCATCCAAACTGGTATATCGAATATTTAGAAAAAATATTAGATAGAGATTCTGTAATTTCCTTTTTAAAAGAAAATAATAAAGTTCCTCCAATTTATATTAGAGTAAATACTTTAAAAATTCGAATAGACAGATTAATTGGAATTCTAAAAAATAATAAGGTAGAATTAGAGCAAGATCCTTATTTTCCAGAAATTCTAAAAGTTACTAAAACCAAAAAACCTATGACACGACTTAAAAGTTATAAAAAGGGCCTTTTTTATATTCAAACAAAATCTTCTGCAGTTGTAACGCATGTGTTAGATCCACAAGCTAATGAATATATTCTTGATATTTGTGCGGCTCCTGGGGGAAAAACGACCCATATTGCTCAACTTATGAAAAATACCGGAAAAATTTTGGCATTAGATCTATCGTACAGACGGATAATGGAATTAAAACTAAAATTGAAATTATTAAATATTAAAAATATTGAATTAATTCAAACTGATTCTCTAAATATTCCTATAAGAAAGAAGGCAGATCGTGTTTTAGTTGATCCACCATGTACTGGGACTGGTGCTTATGGCTCACGTCCTTTAGCTCGATGGAAAATAAATATTAAATACTTAAGTAATTATACTAATTTGCAATGGAAACTATTGGCTAGCGGGGCATCACATGTAAAATATGGTGGTACATTAGTCTATTCTACATGCTCAATTTTGATAGAAGAAAATGAGACAATAGTAAAAAAGTTTTTAGAACAATATCCCGATTTTCAAATAATTCCCGCACTCCCTCAAATTGGAATGAAAGGTTTTATGGATTGCGAAAATTGTAAGAGATTGTTTCCCCACTTACACGAGTCTGAAGGATTTTTCATTGCTAAATTTCAAAAAATAGAATAAAAATAAGTTAATCTACTATAAATTAATTTAGCTTCTTCTTCCCCCAAATATATCAAATAAATTTCTTAAGGTATTTTCAAAATTCTTAACTGAATTTTGGATTGTTTGACGAATTCTTTTTCTGAATCTATCACCCATTTCCCACAAACCCCTAATAAAATTAAGAAAAAGTTGACTAAAAAGGGAATCAAGAAGTTGATTCAATTCTTCATCATCAATTTTTGATAAGAACTCAAAGAATTCAGAAAGACTCTTAAATTCAACAGTTTCGCCATAATTAGTTGAATAAACATTGTTTGAGTTTACACCATATCTTCTCATAAAATCATATTGTTGCCTTTTTACTGGATCACTTAAAACTCCATAGGCAATATTGATTAATTTTATTCGTTCTTCTGCATCCTTGCTAGGATTTAAATCTGGGTGATATTTTCTAGCAAGACGTCGGTAAGAATTCTTGATTTCATCAATACTAGCGTTCGAATTTACGCCTAATATATCATATAAATCGAAATCTTTTGTCATTTAAATTCAAGTTTATTTTATTCAGTAATTAAATTAGATCATCTATTAACTCGCGCTTCAACTATATCAAAAAAGAACTTATGTAGTCTTAAATCGCCACTAAGTTCAGGATGAAAAGCTACTCCAATTATATTATCTTGTTTTATAGCCACAATTTCTTCATTAAACTTTGCTATGACTTCTACATTAGGACCGACATTTTTTATTAAAGGGGCTCTTATAAACACTGATTTATATGGTTCGTCTCCTAAAATTGAAAGCTTTAAATCGGTTTCGAAACTTTCCCTTTGTGTTCCAAAAGAATTCCTCTCAATATCAGCATCCAAGATTCCTAAAATTGGTTGATTTACTTTTCCAACCGTTTTATCATATACCATCTTTGCTAAAAATACAAGTCCAGCACATGTAGCTAATGTTGGTAAGTCAGAAAGAATTTTATTCTTCAAAGCCTCCAGTAATCCAACTTTCTTAGCAAGAACTCCAATAACCGTTGATTCGCCACCTGGAATAATCAACCCATCAATTCCTTCTAGATCATCCGGATATTTAATCCGTTTTATCACTCCATTATCAATTTTACTTTCTTTAAAAACATCCTTCAAGATTTCTTCATGAAATCTTACATCACCCTGTAATGCTAAAACTCCAATTGTAACCATTTTAAACACCTTTCAGAAAGCCTAAATATCAGATCCCCTGACTTCCCAACGTTCACCTGTGGTAATTTCTAAATCAATTCCATCCATAGCTCTCTTTTCGAGTACCATTTTTTGTGCTTCTTTTATAATCTCAGGGTTGTCCCAGAAGCTAGTAGCTAATACTATTGCTTCTGCCCGAGTTTGAGGGTCTTCTGATTTAAAAATTCCTGATCCCACGAAAATTCCATCACAACCTAGACTCATCATAAATCCTGCATCTGCAGGAGTTGCTATACCTCCTGCAGCAAAAATTGTAACTGGAATTCTCCCCAAATCAGCAGTTAATTTAACTATATCATAACTTACCTTAAATTCTCGGGCATATTTTATTAATTCTTGAGGATTATTCTTTGATGCAGTAACAAGTCTTAATTGCTCTTTAATCTTATTAAAATGAATAATCGCATGTTTGACATCACCAGTACCTGGTTCACCTTTTGAACGGAGCATGCTAGCACCTTCTTCTATCCGCCTTAAAGAACTTCCTAAATCTGTACAACCATTAACGAATGGAATCTTGAAATCATGTTTCCATATATGATGTTCAGAGTCTGCTACATTAAGGACTTCACTTTCATCAATGGTATCAACACCCGCAGCTTCAAGTATTCTGGCTTCACCTATATGACCAATACGACATTTCATCATGATAGGAATAGAAATATGGGCTCTAATCTCCTCATATAACTTTAATGAAGCAGTTCTTGCAATACCTCCTGACTTCCTGATATCATAAGGAAGTTTATCTAGTAACATGACTGCAACTGCACCTGCTCCTTCAGCAATTTGTGCTTGTTCAACGTTTGTAACATCCATAATAACTCCATTTTCCTGCATGTGAGGAAATCCTTTTTTTACTGACCAAGTACTCTGAATACGGTCTTTTAAGACTAATTTTCCTGCATTATAATCTGGCATTTTTTTCAACTTCTTTTAAAATATTTTAAAATAGATTATACAATTAATTAAACCTAACTTTAATTATAAAGTTTTATGCACAAAATCTCTTTTAAATTTACATATTTAACAATTTTGGAAAAATAACTTATAATCATGAAACACTTACACTATTCTGACGAACTGTGAGTTTAACTATATATTTACAAAAATTACATTGAACCTTTTTATTTTTAGGTTCTTTAAGGGTAACTTTATATTTTCTTCCACAGTTAGGACATCTATATTTCACGATCCAACCATTTACTTCTTCATCAAATTCAACACTATTTTCTTCCGTAGACATTTCAAGTCAATCATTATTTAATGTTAAAATTTTTCAATCCCTAAGTGATAATGAAATATTATTCTATATATCTTTGTATCTCAAGGAAAAAAGATAAATTTAAATTTGCTTTAAACTATTTTTTCCGAACCACCAATCTTATGGTGTAATTGTCATGGTAAAAGTTGCTAAACGATTAGAGAAATTTGAATATGCAATTCGAGATGTAGTTGCAGTTGCACAAGAATTGGAGAAAAAAGGGAAAAAAATTACATATTTATCTATAGGAGATACTGCAAAATATTTTGAAACCCCAGAGCATATAAAAAAAGCTTTTACTAAGGCAGCTAATGAAAATTTTAATTATTATGTTGATTCTTTAGGTATTTTAGAACTCAGAAAAGCTATTGCTGAGAGCCAAAATAAAGAATACGGATTAAATGTTTCTCCAGAAGATGTCTTAATCACAGCTGGTGTGAGTGAAGCAATTGAATTTATTTATGCAGGTTTGATTGAACAAAATGATGAAATTATCATTCCAGGTCCTTCCTACCCACCCTTCAGTTCTTACTGCCTTCTTTATGGAGGGAAACCTGTTGAGTATAAAATGGACGAAGAAAACAATTGGCAACCTGATATCGAAGATTTAAGAAAAAAAATTACAGATAAAACAAGATCAATTGTAATAATATCACCTAATAATCCAGTTGGTGTTTTATATAACGAAAAAGTATTAAAAGAAATTATTAATATTGCTGGAGAACACGATCTCCCCATTATTTCAGATGATATTTATGAAAAGTATGTATATGAAGGCTCTTTTGTAAATACAGCTTCATTAGCAAAAGATGTAAGCGTTATTACCTTTAAAGGATTCTCAAAAACATATAAAATGACGGGCTTGCGTTTAGGTTCTATTATATACCATGACCCAAATGATAAATTAACTGATTTTAAAGAGGATATAAAGAAATTAGCAAGAATTAGATTATGTGCAAACGCACCTGCACAAATGGCTGGAATCGCAGCCTTGACTGGACCACAAGGGCATGTAAAAGAAACAGTTAAACAACTAAAACAACATAGAGATTTTTGTTTAGAACGCTTAAATGAAATTGAAGGGATAGAGTGTAAAAAACCTGAAGGTGCATTTTATCTATTCCCTAAAATAAACCTTGGTAATAGATGGAAGGACGATAAAGAGTTTGTGATCGATTTTTTAAACAAGAAACAAGTATTATTCGTTTATGGCTCTGGCTTTGGAAAAGTTTATGGTCCAAGTCATGTTAGAATCGTTTATTTAGCTCCAATCTCAACATTAAAAGATGCGATGGATAAACTAGCAGAGTTTATGAAATAAAAGAAATGATATAAATTCAAATTGTAAACCTTTTTATATTTCAATTTTTTTTAAATTTAATACTAAATTACTAAAAAATAAAATGAATTCTCTTTTTAACAACAAAATTAGAATAGATAAATTAAAAAACTACCAAAATTTTGAAATTTTTTTCTTTACTTTATTCATTTTTTATTTAAAATTAAAAATTAAACTCTAATTATATATAGAATGAAATAAAACTCTTTTTAAATTATGATGTATGAATGAATGATTTATTAAAATACGAATTAAAATTCCCAATGATGAAGGTGATCCCAACTGATGTGAAATACTAACTGTTTTTAATTAATATTCATCAATACCAGGATTTAATTATCCCAATGATGAAGAGGTGATACTCTGAGGGATAATTAGTTCTAAAATTTTGAAAAATATAATAAAAAGATAGGTTAGGATAAATTAGGAGTATTTAGGAAATAAAAAATTAGAAAATCAGGTTTGAATTTTTACAACTAAATCTGGTTCCACTTCAACAGCCCAGATTATATCCTCAAGTTTAAAAACTTAAATATGATAAATTTTATACCATATTAGAATGGTTAATAACTATAAAGGGGAAAAAAAATCAACGATTCGATAATATTTAAAAGTAAAGTCGGCTCTGATCAGAAGAATAATTGGTGTATCTGTTGTTTCTCTCCATTAGGGCTATTTCTCTTTATTTTAGTTGTATTCCATCCTAAATCGAATTTAATATTTCAAGTAGTAGGAGGAATTGGCTCTTTATTTTTGTTTACAAGTCTTTTTTTAGTGGGCTTTCAATCCATTCGTACATTTTTGATAATATATAATGATGGAATAAAAATTGCGACTCCATATAGGTCTTTAGGACACAAATTCATACCTTGGCATGCTATAAAAGAAATTGAATTGTATTATAGAGGGCGTATTGGTTCAAGATATGACTCTCGAACTTATTATGAAATTTACATTTTTATTAAAAATCAACCAAAATCCTTAAAAATTTCAGAACTTTGGGTAGAAAATATAGAAACAGCATATAATTTGATAAAGAAACATATTAAACCTTTGCAAAAAACTGAAAATTGTCAAAATCATCCTAAAATTAAGACTGTAGAACAATGTCGTACTTGTGGTGCTTATTTTTGTGAAAAATGTATTGAAAAGAAAAGTATTGAGGGGTTTAAATTTTGTGAGTGTTCCTTATGTATATATAATGTAGGATTAAATAGAATAAAGAAATGTTATTTTTTCTCTCTAATTTGTCCATTGATTTTTTTAATTTCTATAATTTTAAAACTATTGATAAATCTTGAAAACGATTTAACACTAAATCTATACATAATTTCTTTCATTCTATCACTTCCATTTGCATTTATTACAACTCCTCATGGATATGGATTTTATTTTGCTAATGTAAAAAGGAAGGAAATATTAGAACAGTTAAATATAAGATTTGATCAATATTCATTAAAAAAACTCAAGTTTTTTGTGATTTTAATTAATTTAATTAATCCAATCTTTTATTTTTGCTTTTTTTACCTATTATATCCAAGTTCTCACATAATTTTAAGTAGTATTTTTATGTCAATCTATCTTATTTTAACAATAATTTTTACAAAAATTTCCTATAATATTGAAAAACCGAAAAAAACAGAGGAATGGAGTACACCTTTAGAGAGACTTATTTGTTCCAATTGTGGAGAAATATTTACTTTGAAATCTGATTATTGTTCATGTTGTGGTTCTAAAATCGATATCACTCAACCAACACATAGAGAAAATAGAAAATTTAAAAGCTTTAAATGTTATAACATCATAATAGAAAAAGAAACTCATAATGAACTTATTCTAGTCAAAGATAACCGAAATTCTGCAGAAAAATCATCAAAAACAGAGATGAAATGCATTATAGTTTTATTAATTCCTGTTCTATTTATTATTTTATTTTCTTTTAGCTTAGAAGCACTCCAATTTTTAGTTCTTCTTATTTTTCCATTACCTATTCTTATATTTTTTCTTATTGTATATTTTTTTGAAAGAATTGAAATAAATAAAGTTCAGAAATTGACAATCGATAAAAAAAATCAAAAAATTACTTACTATAAAAATTCTCTGGATCCAACAAAAAAAATCGAAATATATGATATTAATACACTAAAAGTAATTGAAATAAAAGATTATAGACAAATAATTAATGAGATTAGACTTATTTTTTCAATAAATGAACTGAAATTATTTGGAATCATGCGTAAAAATAATATTATTCCAATCTATAAAAAATTAAGTTCTTATTTAGAAATTCCTATAATAGGAACTGAAGGGAAAAAAGTAATAGACTTAAATGAAGAAAAACTTTATACAGATTCTATATGCTGTCTTTATTGCGGATTTAATAATCTAATTAATGATAAAATACAATATTGTATGAAATGCGGTGAAAAAATTTATAAGTAGTCAATAAAATCTGCCAATTTGAATAGATATAATAAAAAAATAAGAGATTCAAGTTTGGATTTTTACAACTAAATCTGGTTCTACTTCAACAACCCACCCAAAAATATCTTCTTCTTCTTGAAGTTGAATTTTTGTAAGCAAGTCATATAATTTTTGAGTTACTGACCCTACTTTAAAATCATTAAATACATGATCTTTACCCTTGTATAACAAGGATCCTATTGGAGTAACGACTGCAGCAGTACCAGAACAGAAAACCTCAGAAGCTTTCAATACTTCGTCAATTGTAATGTCTCGTTCTTCAACTTTCATTTTTAATTTCTTTTTAGCTATATCAATTATTGAAGCTCTTGTATTTCCTGGTAATATTGATCCAGTAAGTCTTGGTGTCATTAAAACGTTATTAACTACACAGAAAAAGTTTGCAGTTCCAACTTCTTCAATATACTTACCATTTGCTGCATCTAGATATAATTCCTGATTATACCCTTTTTCTTTAACTTTTTTTGCTGGAAGCATCGAACCTGCATAATTACAAATGGTTTTAATACCACCAGTTCCTTTGGGGGCAGCTCTATGAAATTCTGTTATTGCTAATTTAATCGGATTAAATCCTTCTTTATAATAAGGACCCACTGGAACCACAAAAATTATAAATGTATAACTAGGGGCGGGAGCAACTCCTAAAATTGGACCAGTTCCCCATAATACAGGTCGAATATATAACGCTCCTTTTCCATATGGTGGAATATAATCTTCATTTATTTTTACTACTTTCTTGACATCATCTACGAATTTCTTTGGATCATAGGGTGGGATTAGTAAACGTTCACAACCCGCTTTGAGTCTTTTTCCATTATCTAAAGGTCTAAAAAGCACAAGTTTATTCGCTTTTGTCCTTAACGCTTTCATACCTTCGAAAATGCCTTGTCCATAGTTTAATACACATGCAGCTGGTGAAATTTCAAAATTTCCAAATGGAACAACTTTACCTTCATCCCAACCAGTCTTTTCTTCCCACTTCGAAAGAAACATACCCTTAGTTGGCATGAAATCGAAACCGAGATTGTCCCAGTCTATATTTACATCTGTCATTTCTCATCTCCTTCTAAAAATAAATTACAAAGTAGACTTTATTTGTTTGTTCAACTTATCTTCAATAATTTAAAAATCTTTTGAGTATTTTACTAAATAAATTAGAATTTTTAGAGTATAAAATATCAAATTACGGAAAATGTACAGAATTTAAAAATATTAAATTTGTTATTTAAATTATTTATTAAATAAAAAGAAATCAATTAACAAATTAAGGCAAAAATTGAAATCAATTATTTAATATTTCAGGAAATTTCTTTAATTAAGGGCCTGTGGCATAGTATGGGCATATTCCTTTGACTAAAAGATATAGTATAGATAGTGCGCTGGCTTGCGGAGCCAGAAATCATGGGTTCAAAGTTAAAGAGAAACATTCTCCTTAACGAACATATCCCATCAGGCCCATTTTTCTCTTTTTAATAATGTAATTTCGTTGTACACAATCTGAAGAACTTTAATTTCTCTCTAAATAATGCTCTTTATGAGCGCGGTTATACAAATGACGAATACAAATCCTAAAAAAGAATATTTATTTTTAGAAATATTTCTTAAAATGGAAGCAATTATCCAAAATTTTTATACTTAAAATAACCTGAAATAGGGTCTGTGGCTTAGGTTGGATTACATTTCCAAAGAGAGCACCTGCCTCCGGAGCAGGAGTTCATGGGTTCAAAGTTATAGAATGGACGATTCTTTAACGGATATATCCCATCAGACCCGCCAATTTCTTCTATTAATTGTTTAAACTAAAGAACGAAGAAAAAGATCGAAATTAATATTATAACTATTAATGCAGCTATCAAAATGTAAAAAGCTGGGCTTTTATATAACCCCCTCTTTTTCGGGCTTGGAGCAAATTTCTCATAACATTTCTTTGAACAAAAAGCCATATATGAAATTGATTTGTTATCAGATTTGCGTACAATTTTATAGGTTTGACCTTTTTCTACCATTTGATCACAAACTAAACAGTGATAATGGGGATAAATAGAGACAGCTTCTGCTTGTTCTTGGCGTATCTTCCTTTTCCATTTTTGTAAGGGTTTCTTTGGCTCTGACATTAAAATTTCACTTTGCGTAATATTATTTGGTATATAGAAAATTTTTGTTATAAATAATTCTTAAAAAAATCAGACAAGGTTTAAAATCAGATTTTCAATAAAATCTCCAAATAACTTCTTACGTTTATTAAATTCCTTTTTATCTTCATTTACTTCTTTACATCGCTCTACAGAAATAATATAACCTCGTTTTTTCTTTCTTTTTGGATCATCTGGAATTAAAAATTTCACGTAAATCTTTTTCTTCTTATTTTTAAATACAACAATATCTTTAAACGGAATATAATCTACATGTCCTCCAAAATCTGAAAAATTTGACCTAACTCCCATTTTTTTAGCATGTAATATAATAGCTTTATTCGTAATGGCTAATTGTCCAAATGCACCTGAGTGGTAACTTGTTGAAAAGCCTTTTTTTCTTACTGTACATCTGCTGGTATAAAGAATATCATCTTCGGGTGGAATTAATGCCTGTAATCCTTCTTGTAAAAGATTTAAAGGGATATGATAATTGGTTTCATCCAAAATATATACACTTCATTTGTTTAGTGAATAAATTTTAATAAACCCCAAAATAAAGATTCTCAACGAATGCTCCAAATAAGTCTTTTCTTTTTTTAAAATCCTCGGGGTCTTCTCCAATATATTTACATCTTTCCACCCAAATATCATAGCCAATCTCTTTTTTTCCAGATAAATCATCAGGATCTGAAAACTTAATAGTAACCATATTTTTCTTACCTTTTATCTCAGTTATTTCTCTGATAGGAATATAATTAATATTCCCTTTCATTGCTCCTACCTTAGTACCCATTCCAATCTTTGTTGCTACAAAAATAATTGCTCTATTAGTGATAGCTAACTCACCAAATGTCTTTCCACCTTCTCTTCGAGATTTCTTTGCTACTGCACATCTACTAGTGTAGAGAACTTTCTCTCCAGATGGAATTTTTACTCTTAATTTAGGATCTAAATTAGTTATTGGAATATATATTTTTGATTCATGCAGTTTTTTCATCTCCCTAATTCATTTTTTTAAGATAAATTTGGAAATTTATTCCTTTAATCTGTTAAATATTTTAGATCAAAAAAAATATAAATCATATCATCTGAAAAAATTAAAATTATCACTACTTCATCCTACTTATTCATTCCAGTTTAAGTCTAAAGCCTTTGGGTTGATTAAGATTTTAATTTTATTTGACATTTTCTACTTAAATCGTCAAATTTACATAACCGAATCACTTGTTTCAGGATCTTTATCTGTTTTATTCCTTTCATATATTTTAGATAGTATATCGAAGAAATTTTCTTCTCTTTGTTTCCAGTGAGATTTATCCTCACCCTTATTTTGATTTATTGTTAGTTTCCATTTTTTTGTTATAGGATTGCCTTTTTTATCGACTTTTAAAATTCCTCCTTTTCGAACTTTTATCTCTACTAATACTTGACCCTTCTTTTTTAGGTTTAAATTAGCTACATCATACCATCTTATCCATTTACTCTTCCCAGATGACATATAACCATAAAAGCCAGATCCTCCTGTCCTTATTCTCCAAGCAAAACCGTTTTCACTTACTACTAATAAACCATATTCTTTATCAAGTTTGCACCTAGAAGTAATTATCGGATCATCTATTGGATATTCTGACATAATTTTCTCAAATTGTTTAAATCTGTCAGGAGATACGTCCCAACCTTCTATTATTGGCATATAAAACTACCTCCAAATTTATTATATTTAAAATATAATCATTTTGATACATACTAGAAGTTGAATATTAATTTTATTTTATATCTATATTTTCTCCTAAATTTCTAAAAAACTCTTTATTTTTTGAAAAAAAATTAGACTTACTATCCTTTGCTGATGACCATGATTTGAGCATTTTATACAAAATAAAAAATATTGAGATTTTTTAATTGTATCCTTCAATATTGCTGATTGACCACAAATTTCGCATTTGAGAATATTATTTGCAATAATTCTATATAATTTTGGAGATATTTCTTCTGGAGATATATGACTAGGGAAAATAATTTTCAAAAATATATCGTGTAATATGCACTTTACAATAAGAATTATTCTATTATTTCCTATATAACGTTTCTCGAACAAAAATTTTTTAATTATATTAAATTCCCCATTTAATGGACATGCCAAGGTAATTCCATGTCTTTGCAGAATATTTAATTTTTTGAACTCTATATTATTTTGAATTTTACCACCACATTCAGCACAATAATCTGAATTATCCTCTTTTTCAATTCTAGCACCACAATAAAGGCAATAAAAGAAATGCGTAAAAAAATCTTTATTAGTAATTACATTCTTCGCTCCAAATTTCTTCTTCCCTATGAAATGAACACTTAGATATTTTAATAATTTATTGCAAATTATAATAGCTTGTTCTTTACTACATTGAGCAAAAATCTCTATTTTATTAGTCTTAAAACTAAGAAGTATTTTGTAGTAAGTTTCACCATACCATCTTACCTTAAAATTTATTAATTTAATAGCTACAAGAGTATTAATGGCATATTCTTTTACTTTATGAGGCTTTAAATAATTTTTATAGTATATTATTTTTTGATTTTCTTTATCAATAATCAATTTCTTTACTTTATTCGTATTCCATAGAGTAGATAAAAATATTGTAAATGCGAAGAATAGTATTATTAAAAATAAATATTCCGGTGATTTATAATATAACATAACAATTGTGGTAATTATACAAATTAATATACAAATTAAACTAATAATATAAGAAAAAATATAAGTTTTATTAGAAACCACCCTTGTATCCTTTGTTAGGGTTAAGCGATTATCTGATTCCTCTTCAATATCGATTTCTAATCTTCGCATTTGTATTAAAAATCCATCAAATTATTTTAACTTTAAAAAATAATAATCCCTATTAAATTCTCTCTGTAATTATTATTTGGATTTATTTTAAATAATCTATTATTAGTGACTTAAAAAAATGATGTTAATTGTAATTTAGCCACATTACTATTGATTGCCATATTAAGCTCCTCCGCAATTGACCTGCACTTAATTTTAAAAAGATAAGCAATCGAAGTTGATAGTTGTTCTTCAGATAATGATTCATAATATCCCATACCTTTAGCTATTATCAAATCTGCTGTATTGAAAATGTCAAGAAATTCTTCTGGAGTCTCAGAAAGGATTATTCCAACATGATCAGTCCCAGTTGTTATAATTTTAACTTTAGAATTAGTATTTACAGATAATTCCAATAGACCTGCAGCTTTTGCATCCTCCATTGTAGCATCATTTAACACAGGTTTTTCTTTAACAGCAACTATGACTTCTTTTCCTAAGTTGTATAATTCATTAATTAGAATATAATCAAGAACGATTTCACCAGCATTATCCGTTAAATAAAGAACTTTATTTTCACTTTTAAGTAAATCATATAGATCTTGAATATCGTCTTTAGCCAAATTTTTTTCGGCATTTTCAAATGATTCTTCAAGAAGTTGTTCTAACGAATCCAAATCTATTTTTTGGTCTTCTATATGAAATTCGATGCTATTACCCACAATAGATGCTAAAAGAGCAAATCTAAATCGTTCATAAGGATCCTTTATGGTATTCAATTTTTTTTGGAGAAATGGTAAAAATTTTAATGCAATCTTATTCGAAAGTCGTTTTTGTTCAGCGTATGGATCCTTACATCCTGAAAGTTGTTTGATTATTCGATCTCGATAGGTTCCAAGGTGAGCTGAGATGCAATTTTCAGTAAATTTCTCTTCAAACATCTTAATTAATTCATATACTATTTTAAATTGTAAATTGATGTCTGAAGTAGCTAATTCAACTTCTTTTATACCTCTATTTAATAAACAAAATCCGCAATAAGGTTTAACTTTCAAATATTATCACAGAAATAGAGAGTTTATTTGAATCTTAATACTCCATCAACTAATTCATTAAGCTTTTTTTCTGGATCTGAAGCTTTAGTAAATGCTGATGCTACTAATACTCCTTTAGTGCCCAATTTTAAAGCCGCATAAACATCCTCACCAGAGGAGATTCCCGCTCCGCATAAAGGAATGACATCAGGATTTGCTTCTAATATTTTTTGAACGCTTGATTCAACTAATTTTGGTTCTGTTTTTGAAATAGAAATTCCTGAACCAATTAATTCAGGTAGTTCAAATGCAACATAATCTGGCTTAAATTTTGCGAGTTTTGCCGACTCTTCTGGACTCGGAGCGCAGACACAGATTTCTAATCCTAATTTTTTTCCAATTTCTATTGATTCTCTTACTACATCATTTGCTAGTTGTCTTTCAGAATGGTTTAATAAAGTGCCAACTGCTCCTGCTTCTTTCACATTTTCAGGCAAAATATGTGCCGTATGGGACCCTGGAGAAATAGCATCGATGTGTTGTGAGAATATGGGAACTTTTAACTCACGTTTTATACGATAAATATCAGCAAATTGAGGTGCGATGACTATATTAACTTTTGTCTTTTTCATAATCTTATCTGCAATTTTAGAAAGTTTTAAAGCATTTTCCCCAGATGCTTGAGAATATGTTTTATAATTCAAAATGATAATTGGTGTCTTCAAATTTCCCACAAACTATGTAATTTTTTAAAATAATATTTAATTTAAAATTCTATTCAAGGTGAATATAAAGAATTTTATAATTAAAGGTCTAATGTAAAATATAAATAAATTCTTACATTCTCACGATTAAAAAGAAAAAGATGTGATAATTTGACCAAATATGAAGCTATTCCTGGCTCAGAGGTTTATTCAGCATTAAAAGATCAATCTTCTATAATTTTAGCATGTAATCCAAGAATAAATATTGGTATTTTAGATGGATTGTTTGAAGCTGCCAAAAAAATGAATTCTGTTATTATTTTGGAATTAGCTAAATCGGAATGTAATTTGTCGGGAGGATATACGGGATTAACTCCAGAAATGTTTGCAAAAAATGTTAAAGAGGCAGCTGAAAGAGCGGATTGGCCTTGGTTTATTATTCATGGGGATCATTTAACAATGAAAAAAGTCCCTGAAGATGCAAATGAGGTCAAAGAATTAATTCTGTCTCAAATTAAAAATGGATATTCCAGTTTTGCTATTGATGCTTCATTTCTATTTAATCATGAAGGTAAAAATGCTCGAGAAGAATTAGAAAAAAATATTGAATTCACTACTGAAATTGCTCATTTTATTAAAAGTAATATGAAAGGCAAAGAGTTTGGTCTCGAAGTCGAAGTAGGCGAAATTGGAAAAAAAGATGAGCATGGTCTTGTTCTTACTACAGTAGATGAAGCTGTTACATTTATTAACGCATTAAAAGAAAATGATGTTCATCCCAATTTGCTAGCAATTGCAAATGGTTCTAGTCATGGACAAATTTTTGATGATGCCGGCAACCCAATTGAACAAATTTCTATTAATATTCCGAGAACTATTGAAATTGCTAAGGCAATTGATAAATTTGGGGTGAGAATTGCACAACATGGAATTACAGGAACACCAATTAGTTTGATTGCTACAGAGTTTCCAAAAGGGAACGTTTTACTTAAAGGAAACGTAGGTACTTATTGGATGCTGATAGCTTGGGATGTTCTAAAAGTTTTTCAACCAGATTTATACAAAAAAATATGGGATTGGGTTATCAATTTTAAGCAATCCAAAGAAAAACTCATTCAAGTATTTGGTAAAAATTCGAAATATGCAATAAAACAATACTTTGATAATATCAATGCGGTCGATGAAGATACTCAAGAAGCTTTAAAGGCTATCGCGTATTCAGAGGGGCTAAAGTTTTTAAAGGCTTTTAATTCAAAAGATACGGTCAAACATCTTAAAAGATAATTTAAGAATTATAATATAGCAGAGGGATTAAAATAGAAGAAAGAAATATTGTTTTGGATCTAATTAGAGGAACAGAAGCTGCAGCTTTAGCGGCTGCAATTGAAAGGGGTCGGGGAAAGAAGAAATTAGCGGATGAAAATGCATTTGGAAATATGTCTAGGGTGTTTAGAGGATTACCTATCGAAATAAGAATAGTTGGTTCCGAAGGAGAAAAAGATAAAGTAAATTCATTTAATTACGGTGATATTTATGGAGATCCCGAGGCTAAGATGAAATTGGACTGCGCTGTGGATGTGATAGATGGGACAGAAATGACAGCAAATTGGGAAGACAGCGGGGCTATAAGTGTAATCGGAATAGGATTAAGAGATAAGTTGATGAGAGTTCCAACCGATAAAATATATTTGAAAAAAATTGCTGTAGGCCCTGCAGCAGCGAAAGCAATTGATCTAAAGCAAGATTTCAAAGAAAATATATATAGAATAGCTCTTGCTTTAAAAAAAGATCCTGAAGAATTATGTGCAATGGTGTTAAAACGGAAAAGACATGAAAAATTTATTAAAGTATTGCGAGAAATGGATATAAGAGTTAAATTAATTCAAGATGGGGATGTTGTTGCAGCTCTAGCTCCATGTTTTCCGGAAACTGATATTGATTTTTATTTTGGTTGCGGAGGTCCACCTGAAGGAATTATTGCAGCATGTGGTATAAAAGCTCTTAAGGGAGCTATGCAAGTCCAATGGGATATAGATGCATATAAGACTTCTAAACAAAGTGAAATTGAAGCTGAGCTCAAAGAAAAGAAAAAATTAAGTGAAGAATTAGGAATAAATATGGATAAAATTTATTCATTAGAAGATATCGCCAAAGGACCCGTTCAATTTGTAGCAACTGGAATAACAAATGGACCATTTCTACAAGGTGTTGATTTTTTACCAGATGGTGCATGGACTTATTCTATAGGAATAAGAAGTAAAAGTGGCACTATAAGATATCTAAGAACTCGGCATTTCTTCGATAGGAGACCAATCTACTGACCGCTCCTTTTATTTCAGGAAATTATTAATGAGCATAATTCTGAATATAAGTCTTACTAAGAGGTATAAAAGATATTGTATCCAATAAGATTGATTGATTATTTATGGGAATTAGAAATAATCCTTTGGGTTATTACCCTTATGATTCTTTATCTATTGGGAGCCTACTTTGTTAAAAAATATTTTAAAGAACCAATAGAATCTAAACCTTTTAATTTTGGAATAAGTCTTTTTTTATTTGGTTACGGGACTGCTAGATTGATTGAATTTATTCGAAGTTACTACATAGCCTATGAATATTCTCTTTTTGGTTATTATGATATTGTAATTACAAATTTCCAAATTACTGGAATTGATCTCCTTATGCGATTATCATATATAATAATCTCTTATTTTGTAATAACTGTGGTATGTTTCAGCATAGAAAAATATATTTTAAGAGAGTTAGGGTATAATACACGTTATTTTATAACGATTACTTCAATAATCACGGGTATTATTTCTGTTTTATTATATTTTAACATGTTATGGTTATTACCAGTGTTAACAGTCACATTCTTCATTATTGTAGGATCAATTGTTTCTTTCTTCCTATTTTTCGGATTTCGATCCGAAGGAAGACTAAAAAGATCATTCATTTTATGTGCAATTGGCTTTTCTCTATTTGTATTTGGACTTATAATGACTTTACCAGATACTCACATAATGATGACAGAATTTATAACATCGATAGAAACTTTTGTTCATTTAGGTTCACCTCTATTTCATATTGCTGGCGGAATTATTGTAACATTTGGATTCCAACTAGAATTATTCAATTGGTCCCAAAAAATTCAATACTTATATGTATTAATGCCAAATGGTGTATGTGTTTTTGATTATAATTTCAGACATAAAATAATGGATGAAAATTTAATAAGTGGAACACTTGTTGCAATAACGGAGATAATTCAGGAAGTTACAAAAAGTAAAACAAAATTAAAAACAATACAACAAGAAGAAGCAATTTTTTTACTTGAATATGGGAAAAATGTTATGGTTGCCCTTCTCACAACAGAAAATCTGTCTGTATTGCGAAATAAGTTAGAAATTTTCTTGGAGGAATTTGAGACATTTTTTATTGATATATTTCCAGTTTGGAAAGGTGATACTACCGTATTTCTTCCTGCAAATGTATTAGTCGAGAGAATTTTCAAGACGTAAACACTGAATCTATTATTCAATAGAATTAAAAGTAATGTATTCTTCTATTTATAGTAATTAAAGAAATTTGTTGATTATTTTTGTCTGATTTAGAAAAAGGTCGTTCCGCATTTGTTCCGAAGATTTATTTCAAATTCTTTTGGTTACTTGGTCAAAAAGTTCAACATTCTCTTCTTTTAAGAGAAGGTATTAATATACCCTCTCCAGATGAATTGCGAGGCAAATTTAAAACAACTTCAGATATGATAAATTATCGCCAGTCTAAATTTGGGTGTAAATTTGATTGGACCTCAAAATTATTTGTCACATACAAAGGAAGATCTTATAATATTTTTGAGGAAATAAAGGAAATCATAACTGAATGTATAAAGGGAGATATTAAGGACGCAATTGGTTTTGATGTTAGGGGTATTGACTTTCCAAGGGCGTGTAAAATGGCAAATTCTAGAATAATCGAAAAAATAATTAGCGATGGTTCAGAAAAATCGAAAATATATGGATAGATGCTTAATTCTTTAATTTTTTCTGTAAAATAAATGAATTAGAAAAATAAAGTGTTAAATTTTTAATATTTCACCAATCATTTTTGAATAATCACGAAGGACAGAAACCGTCATTCCTAAATCAGAAGTAGCTGGACCGGCTCCAATCATTAGGAATCCTTCTCCGGCACATGATACGATAGTATACCCTTGTGTACCCCGAACTACAATCTCACCCAATTCACCTTGTTGCATTTGTCTGATTGTCTGTTCACCCATTGCGAGTATTGAAGCAACCATAGCTGATAAAAGGTCTGCATCAACATTCATTTGAGAGTAATAGGCAATTCTTCTCCCCTCCTTTGTGACTAAAGCTAAAGTGTGTAATTGAACCTCATTAGCTACTCTTCGTAAAATAATAGATATCTTTTTTTCTATTTCTTGCATATCTGACAAAGCAACCACCTAACCATACTTTTTTTTAATGATAAGAATGGTAGATTATTATTCTTTCTGATTTAAAAATATTATTTTATGTATCTTATATCTTTTTATTTTTAACAAATTTAAATTAAATTTAAAAAATCAAATTTAATTCTTGTTAATTTTTTTAACGCGCAAAATTCTGCAAAATTAAAAAGAATTAAACATGTGTATTTTCTTTTGGAATGTATATTATAAATTAACATCAAGTAACATTAATTGAGCGTTTTAATTATGTTGGATGAATTATCAAGAAAATTACGAAATGCCCTAAATAAATTTAAAAGAAGGGCAGATAAAAAAGCAATCGAAGAATTAAATAGAGACATCCAAAGAGCCTTATTCGAGGCTGATGTGAACGTAGAACTCGTGTTAGAACTTACAAATCGAATTGAAGAACAAGCTTTTAAGGTAAAACCTCCACCAGGACTAACAATTGAGAAATATATAATCAAAATTGTTTATGACGAATTAACGAATTTTCTTGGTAAAACTGCTTTTAGTTTAAAAATTATTCCCAATAAAACTAATATTATACTCATGGTGGGCATTCAAGGCTCCGGTAAAACTACAAGTACTGGGAAATTAGCTAGATATCTCCAAAAAAGAGGAAGGAAAGTAGGTATTGTATGTGCGGATACATGGAGACCAGGAGCTTATGACCAATTAAACCAATTAGCCGAACAAAATCAAATTTCATTTTATGGCGAAAAAGACAATAAAAATAGTATTAAAATAGCCATGAATGGGGTTAATCATTTTATTAAAGATAAAAAAGAAATTATTTTAGTTGACACCGCTGGCAGACATAAAGAAGAAAAAGGTTTAATGAATGAAATGAAACAAATCGCATCCAAAATTAACCCTACAGAAATTATATTAGTTATTGATGGAACACTAGGACAACAAAGCGCTGCTCAAGCTTATGCTTTTAATAAAGTGACTGATATTGGATCAATCCTAGTAACTAAATTGGATGGTTCAGCTAAAGGAGGAGGTGCTTTATCAGCAGTCACAGCAACCGGTGCACCAATAAAATTTATTGGAACGGGAGAAAAAAGTGAAGATCTCGAAAAATTTGACCCAAAAACTTTTGTCGGAAGGTTATTAGGAGTTCCTGATATAAAATCTCTACTAGAACAGATCAAAGCAGCAGAAATTGCACCTCAAAAAGATGCACAACAAAAATTTCTCTCAGGAAAATTTACATTGAAGGATATGTATGAACAATTAAAAAGTATAAGTAAGACTAGCTTCAGTCAAAAAATATTAGATGCATTTGGAATGGGTCCACAAATACCACCAGAAATGAAAGATATGGCAATGAAAAATATAGACGTCTGGAAATATATACTAGATTCCATGACCGAATACGAACTGGAAAAGCCGAAAAAAATAAATCGCTCAAGACTAATTCGAATCGCGAGGGGTTCAGGTAAAGCTGAGGGAGATGTAAAGCAATTACTAGAACAATTTGATATGATGAAACGGATGTTTAAAACATTTGGAAAACAAAGAAAATTTAGAAAGGGAGGTGGAATTCCGCCTGGACTTATGGGAATGCCAAAAGGTGGAATTCCTGGGAAAGGATTGCCTAAAAAATTTAAATATAAAGGTATAAGATAAAATTCAGGATTCTTCTTTACTTATTTCCCATTCTTTTACAATTGTGTCTATTTGGTTATTTAATTCTTTTTTATTGTCTTTGGCCAGATTCTCTATTTTTCCTTTAACTTCAAGCCAACTTGGGAATAAGGAGATACCATTAAAAATCTTTAATTCCCCGAAATTTCCTTCAATATTTTCGACTAATTGTTTTGGAAGTAAATTTTTTAGAGTTATATACTGCTTTTCTAATTTTTCTAAAACTGTTTTGTATTGTTTTTTAATACCAAATGGACAAACTAAGCATTTTTTTATTCTATTTCTAACCAAATTATAATTAATGAGTTTATAAACATACGCGACTTCTTTATTTTTCTCTATTCTTAATTTACGGGCAAAATATGATGTTCGACAGATATAAACAGGATAAATACAGAAATTTTTCACAAACCAAAAAGGGTCAGAATCTAAAATTGTTGGTATCTCATGGGCTATTTCATAAAATACAGTTTTCCCTACTTTTTGCTTTTTCAATACATTTTCTTTAATCAATTGATTTAAATAATTACTGATCGAACTTCGTGAAATAGGTTTAAAGAATTTTTCATATTCTGCCTCTATTTTTTGGGTAGTGACTCTACTCTTATTAGTATTTTTTAACCAAAGAAAAATGCCTAATATCCTGTTCTTTTGTAATTGTCCTAAGTTAGATTTTAAGGTTTCAGGTCTATCAAATATTTGCATACAAATATCGTTTAAACCTTCAAACTCCTTTGCATAATCTTCAATTGCTTTAAAATCGCAATATAATAGAGCTTCCATTAATTATTCACTCTTTAATTTACCCAAGTTTATTTTTTAACGAGTTTATAAAGCTGTCTCCTTCTTTTTTAACTTGATCCCAAATTTCTATTATTTTATTATCAAATTTACCTTCTTCATAACATTTATTTTGAAGTTGTAATAATTTCAATATACTTTTTAATATTGGTGAATATAATAACGTCATTTTAGCAGAAGGAACACTAACTTCAGTTATAATTGCACTTTCAACTGTATTTGTGGTTCCAAGAATATCTCTTAAGATAATATTTTCATCAATTTTTGCGTATAATACCTCATTACAAACGTCTTTTACACTATTCTCAGCATTCAGTTTTACTTTAAATTCGCACAAAAAACTCACCTAATTATTATTTCGATTTTTATAATTTTAATCTTTAGTTGAAAATCGGGAGTAAATAATCTCGCGATTTTGCTAAGTACGAGCCAATAAGTAATCTATGATAAGTTCTATTATTTTTATTATCAATTACTTCTTCTAATTTTCCTCTTGCTCTGAAGGATTCTCCTTTTCTGACCATAGAGCAATATAATCCTTCATATGAACAGATTTGAATGATATCATCGACTCTTGGCCCCTTAAGAATTTTAACATCTGAAATATCATATTTACAAGGAAGAAACATGGAATTTGCATCCTGGGTTACAATACCTTCAATTTCAACTATGCCTTTAGGATTAAACTCTAAATCACCATATTTTTCTAAAATCTCTTCGTCAGTCCGTATTGGATGTATAGAAAATCTTGTTCCTCTAAAATTACCCATATTCCATTTTCTTTCATATAATAGATTTGCTTCGGTTTTAGTAAAATTGAAATATTTCATCTTATTATTTCGCCAATCCTCAGCTTCCTTAGGATTTAATCTTGAAATTTCGTTATTATTCCCCTCAAATAATTCTAATACAACATTTTCAATTACTTGACTATTCATTCTTCCATGTACCGTAAGATCAATATCTGAAAAAGTAATATTATGTGTATTGGTTAAAATTGAACCAGTTACTCCAAAATTTGAAGTTTTAATTTGTGAGTTTTCCGATAAAAAATCTATAAATTTAATTGTTTTTATTTGTAGCTTATCCAAATTGTTTTTATTATAAAGATTAATTAATGATTTTATTTTTTCTTGTGGCTGATAATATTCTTTTATAGCATTATGAGGAACAGCTGTAATTTTAATTTTTGAAATAGGACAATCATAAACATATTTCAGATAATCATAAAGCAAAATATCATAAGATTTTAAAACTTGTTCAGCTGAATAATGATTTAGAACTCGCATTAAAGGTATTATTCTTTTTTTTCCATCTCCCTCTGATTCTGGTAAATTTAATTTCCATTTTCCAGTAATATTTGGAACGTATTTTAGGTAGCTTATTATTCGATTTTCTGGATGTATATAACCAATAACACAAAATAAGTAATTCTCTTCTGTGCGTATAAAATCATGATCTTTGGGATTTTTAATAGTATTATTCATTCTTGATCATATTAAAAATAGAAATTATGAGTATAAAAAGTCACCTTTCTCCCCACCGACTATCAAACGATGATATTCTTCCCCATTCTCGCCTTTAACCAACTCTATTTTTCCCCTTGCTAATATTGGTTCCTCTTTTTTGGCTTCGCAACATCTACCTCGATAAGAAAAAATTTCATTTAAATTATCAACTTCTGTTCCTTGTAGAAATTTAACATCCTCTATTTTATAACGACATGGAGTGAAAATGGACTCTTTATCATTGGTAATATATCCTTGAACTAAAGCATTTCCAATTGGTTTATAGGTAAAATATCCGTATTTTTCTTTAATTTCGTCCCAAGCTTTGATGCATCGAATATAGAAATCAATATTATTAAATTTTCCTTGTAAGTTCTTTCTTTTTTCAAATTGAACGAAATTTTCAAAGTCGATTTTAGTATCTTTTCCCCTAAATTCATATAATTTCTTCAGATCTTCTAAATCATATCTTTCTATTGGAATGCTTTCATCATCAAAAAGTCTATACATATTATTATAAAGTTTATAACAATTATTTTCCCCATAGACGATTAAATCTATATCAGATTGAGGTGTATTTAGTCCCACCATGTGGGATCCTGTTACTCCCAAGTCTATCATTAAAATTTTACAGTATTTGATGATATATTTTATAAATTTGAGTATTATTTTTTCTAATGGGCTTTTTCTTTTATTAAATAATTTATCAATATAGTCATGTGGATAATAAATCTTTTTTATTTTATCATGAGGAACTGCTTGTATTGAGTCGTTTATTACAGAATCAGTGTATATATAATGAGGATGGTTGCTTTTTAAATAATTAAACCTTTTTTTAAGCGAATAAATCTTTCTATAACGTACCCCATCTAATCTTCGCTTTCCTGTAGGATCTGGTATATATCTTAAAAAAGCTATTACATTATTTTGAGGATGAACTAACCCTTTTACATCAAAAATTAAACCTTCCAAAGTCTGAATAAAGTCGCCTTCTCTCGCATGGATTGGCAATATATATCACTTGGGATTTAACTTTTTTTAATTTCTTCTCTCAAAATTTTAAAAGTAGCGTGCTTCTGAGCATAAGCATTGTGTTGATGGATACTTTCTAGAGCTTCTATTTCTAAAATTACTTCACAATCATCCGGAAAATTAGGAAAGGCTTCAACTACTTTGTTTGCCATCTCTCGACAGCTATCTTCAACGAATTTTGGATTTAAATGTGCTAATCGTACCAACTTCGCTTCATCTACTCTTTTAAGTACATCTTGCACTTTAGCTGACATGCTGCTTTCTATTATATCGATTAGTTTTAAAAGATCTATATTAAAATTTTCTGGAATTTCAATCGTTAATGAACCCTTACTTCTTTGGCTATGCGTAGCGATAGGCATTATATCTAGAATATTTTTTATATTTTTTTCGTCTAAATCAAATTTTTCCTTCCGTTCTGAAATAATTTCATTTGCATAATCAATCATTAAATCTTTAGCGCATGGACATGCGTTTATGCCGAAAGCTGAAATTTTTAAAAAAACTCGTGTTTTAACTTGATTGTTTTCCTTTTTTGAAATTGCCTTAACTTTGATTGGATGTGCTTTTTGTTGCTTACCAGTTCTCTCATTAGGTACTTCAATAACTATTATTCCTTCACAATCAACTTCCGCAATAGTTGCGTACTCATGTTTACTTAATAAATGAGTAGACATCTTGCTCATAAAATCCTCTATATGAGAACTAGGTTTAAAATCTAGCTCATTTATGACATCCTGAAGTGTCTGAGGATTCCGTGACATATGTATTCCTTTCAATTCTCTTGGAAGATCTACATATGCAGAAAATTTAGCGGGAAACTCAGTAACTTCCGAACCTTTTACAAGTCTAACTTTTTTTATGATTTCTTTAATGCCAACTCTATTAAGACTGAATTTAAAATCTGATTTCGTATTTTGTATATCTGGTAATGTCATTAATACTCACCAAATTTCATATCTTGCATGTAACTTTTTCCTAATTTTAAACAAATTTCAGCTTTCTCTAATTCTCTTCCGAGATATAAAGCATGATTTTGTGAAGTAATTAATTTTTTTGCTAAAAATTCCTTTCCAAGATATTCCGCAGAAGTTCCAGAAAAGGCAATATTGATTAATCCTGCTTTTCGATAATGAACAACAAATATTTTACCTTTATCATGATTAACCCAAATTCTGAAAAAACCCTTTGTATCGGGGTAAAAATCTTGATTTTTCTTTCCAACTTCGATTATTTTTATATTATCTAATGAAATTTGCGGTATAAATTCGTTTTTACTTTTAGATTTTAAAACTGCAATTGGTAAATCTTTGGGAACCATATTACGTTTATTTGCTAAAAACGCCATTTTTAGAGAATTTGATAATTCATTCACGGTCCCTCGGGTCTTAGTACTATATTCAGTTGTTAAAAATGCAGTAACTTTCAATTCAAATGCCAGACAAGCAAAAATTGCATTAATTCCTACACCATCAGCATCAATTAACTCAATTACATTTCCGATTCCAAACATAAGGGGTGTAATAGCATTTGATTTTCTGAATAAATTATAAGCTTCAAGAGAATTAAATAGACCTGGGTTTATTGGAGCTTCTAATAAAGGATCAGCAATGATTTTATGAAAACCTAAGTTTTCTGCGGTTTTTATATTGTTATTTAAGTGTTTTATGCGTTCATCGATTTCATGTGGCATAAAACCTTCTTTAATATTTGTTGGAAGAACAACTACTCCAAGATCTTTGTTTAAATTTGAAAGTTCTTTCATATTTCCTTTGTCAAGACTTAAAATTAAATCTGCTCCTGCTTCAACACTAGATTCAATTTCTGTAGGATTTAAACTATCAATACTTATTGGAATTTTGTTTAAAATTGGGTCATTTCTTAAAGCTTCAATAATTATATTTAGTTGTTTTGAATTATCTTCTCCAACAATTGCTCCAATATCTATGATATCTGCTCCTTGTGAAACATAATATTTTGCTTTTTCAAGATTTTTTTCAATACTTAACTTTGGGGCATTAACGATTTCTGCGATAATTATTGGATAGGAATTTATGCCTACGTATACAGCCTTATCTGATTTTCCGATTAAAAATGATGTATCATCAATTCTATTTTGTGTAATTCCTTCTAATTCTTTAATTTCGTTTTCAAGAAAAATAATATCCGCTGGTTTTTTTGTAGAAAGTTTTTCGGGTGATTTTATTGTTGCAGGTATATCATAAGCATACCTAGGACCTTTATATACTTTGATTCCTAATTCTGATTCTAGCTCTGATAAATTACCTCGCATCAAACCAGGACATAAAACATATTCATATTTTGAAAGATCTATATTTTTAAGAGATTTTAAAAGATTTTTTGGGGAAATAAAGGCAGCGATTGATATGGGTAATTTTAAAATCTCAATTTTATCCCTTATATCGCTTGTCAATTCTTGTATAGAATCAAAGGCTAGTTTTCCTGTTACAATAAGAATTTTCTTCATTTTTAAATCCCTACAATGACTAGGGCAGAAGTTAATCTCTACAGTATTCTTTTTTTATTTCGTCTATATCTTTAAAATAAATATGGTCTAAATTTGAACCTTTGGCTTCCTTTAATCGGGAAACTTCTAATAATTCCTTAAATTGCCCTCCAATAAGTCCATCTGCAATTATTGCAGCTCCTTGTGCAGCTTCTTTTGCAATTTTTACATTGTCTAACCCCTGAATTCTACGAATTGGGGCTATTTTACTAATTTTAGAGGAAAGTTTATTTTTAATATCATCAAATTGTGAGAGTTTTCCAGATAATAAAATTTCGAGAGGTTTTTCTACAGAATAATTTAATGCTGCGACGTTTTTTATAATCCCATCAATAAAAGCTTTATATGCCATTTCAAATATATCATCTTGCTTAGAAAGTATCTTAAATTCCTCAAAACTTAAATCTCTATAGCCTGCTACATATGCTGCTCCCCCCTGATATAGAAATCGTTTTTTAAATTCTCCAATAAGATATGCTAACTCACCGTCCAAAGCACCACATGATAAAAATCCGATCCCACCTAAAGTTCCGCCAATTCCATCTATTATTTGTCCATTTTCAATACCTAAAATTGCATTAAATCCAGAACCCATTTCAATTAGTATAAAGGAGGTTTCCTTATATGGAATTGATAATTTTCGAGATTGGTCATAAATCCCCAAAATTGCACTACAAACTTTATCAGCTGTACCTAAATCAATTTTATTCACTTTTCTATAGTCAGGGACTGTCGGTAAATGCTTTACTCCCGGAATAAAAAACCCTTTATAACCTGATTCTTTCAATAATTTCGCAACTTTACTTATCGCAGTTATTTTCCCCTCTATTTTTTTCTCCAAAGTCATTTCAAATAAATATTTATCATTTAGATCTTCGATCTTGACCATTGGTACACCCATACCAGATGGGGCGACTAAAAGATCAATATCCTCCATAGATTTCAAAGTATCAATTACTAATTCCGGCTGATTAACAACATTTTTTGTAGGAATTAATGTGTCTAATATAACTTTTCCATCTTCTAATCCAATTATTCCATAAGATTTAGTACCAGGATCAATTCCAACTACTTTTACCATATATATTATCCCATATAATAAAAATTAAGTGAGAACTTCAAATTTCATGCCTTGATTATTAACATTAGTTATAAAAACTTTTCCTCCTCCATTTTTATTCAAAAATTCTTCCGTTTTATGTTCTAATTTCTTTGCATTTTCTACCCCTTCTACTAAGCCGTAAGTTGTGCATCCAAAAGAGCTAATTCCACTTCCATATGCGCCATTATCAGCCATAAATTGAATTAAATCTTTAATTATTGTGGGTTGTATATCAACTTCTTGTTTTTTAAAACCTACATTCTGTAATTCAGATAGACCTCTTCCAAATACTTCTATATCTTCTTCACGAAGCCCTGGCAGTAACACCATTAGAATTAACCTGGAAACGGTCCCTACTTCTTCTTTAGATATAGGGCATGTATTTTGAAACACATTAATTTCTTTTAAACCCTCAATCTCATCATAGATGTTTGGGAGGGCGATAACAAATTGCCAGTTTTCAGGGACTGTGTAATGAAGTAAAACTGGTGGAGGAGGTGCATTAGATGCTCTAGAAGGTAAAAAGGAATTTTTTTGCTTATTTTTTCCAAAAGTATGTCCTGCATCAAGAATAAATCCGCCCTTTTGGAATACATTGACCCCTATACCGGAAGTTCCCCCTCTTTTAACAATTTTAGCTAATTCATATACAGTTTTTCTTTTATTAAATAAATAATTTACAGCAAATGCAACAGCGAGAGACATTTGCGTTTTTGACCCTAATCCTACATGTCTTGGAATAGATGATGTTAAATTAAATTCAATTCCACCATCTATTTCTAAATGTTTGAAAACATTTTTAGCAATATCATAAATTAATTCACTATTGTATCCATTATTAACAATAATATCATTATTCGGTAAGGAGCTAGCTTCTAAGACTATTTTCGGGTAGTTTAGAGCGACCCCTACTCCCCCATCTACCCTTCCTAAATCTCCACTTAAATCGATTAATGCAAAATGCAATCTACTGGGAGTTATTATTCTAATTTTCAAATTTATCAGCTCTTTTTTTTATCCAATTAATTATTCTTTCTCTTTTTTTAATAGCATTAGCAACAGAATCTTCTATTTTTTCTTCAAATCTTTTCCTCGTAGTTTCGTCTATCTCCTCGCCTACTACTTGTTTAATTTTTGTATATGCACTTTCCCTAAATTTAGGAATTAATTTTTCTTCGCCAGTAGCGCTTTCTAATACTATTTTCCCATCTTGATTATTAACCGAACCAATTTCTTCTATTTCTATCCCTACATCCCTAATAGTAGAACATATTCTATCCGCTTTATCAGAAGGGCAAAATATCAATAATGCGTCTAGAGATACTCCCAAATAGTCAACATTAACTTTATTCAACATTTGAAAGACTTTATCATTAACTAATTTTTGAACCTTCTTCTCAATGACTCTAATTCCAACTTTTGCCTCATATGCAATTTCATGTAAATCCCCACGTAATCCCCCATTGGTAACATCACAGCAACAATGAATATCTTTAAGTAAATTATTATTTATTAATGCCTCACATGCGATGAGAAATTTAATGTTTAAAGTCTCTTTCAAAACATCATGCATTCCGCTATATATAGCTGTAGTTGCAATTGTTCCCCCACCTGCTCCCTCTGACATTAAAACAACGTCTCCACTTTGAATATTTCTCCTAACCAATAATTTTTCGGCTAATCCTACTGCTGCAATACCTCCTGTTATTCGTGTACCAATTACAAGGTCCCCTCCAATTCTTAATGTGGAACCTGCAGTAATTGGAACACCTGACAATTCTGCAACCGCAGAAACTCCACCCATAAAATCAAATAATTTTCCAATATCCGCGTCATCAGCTAAATGTAGATCGACCATGATAGAAATGGGTTGGGCTCCTTTTACATAAAGGTCTCTTAAAGCAGCTCTTGTAACATGAAATCCCGCAATAAATGGAAAATCACTGAGTCTGGAATGCATACCTTCACTTTTTGTTACTATAAACATCTTTCCATTATATTCTTCCTTTTTTGCATGGTATACAACAGCACCTGCATCATCCAATGATTGGGGGGATAATATTGGGTCATTAGAAGTCTTGGCAACATCAGCAATTAGCTTATGAACAAAAAAATCACCCCAACCTCTGCATCCCACTCCTTGTTCTCCCATTGTAACTCCTGAATTTGGAATTTTTAGAATATCTTTTACTATCGGATCATTAGCAGTTTTACTGCTATTTTCTACTTCTCTTAAAACAGCATCAGCTAGGTTTTTAGCAGTTTCATTGGGTATATTTTTATAAAATAAATATTCTTTAATCAGTGTGCTCAATATATTTTCCCGTGAAATGTTTTTTTTTAGAAGTTTTCTCGCCAGTCCTTCAAGATCAGCCAAAAAGATCAATCTCAAGTTTATTTGTGTAACCAACTACATAAATATGAATTATTTTACACTTATTTCGAATAAAAGAACGTAAGAATAAGATTTATAGTTTTCCTTTTTACATTCTGCCAAATTTAATCGATAAAAAGAGAAAATAATTTATAAAAAACAAAAAAGACAAAACTAACGAAGGAATTAAATTTATTTAAGAAGGGAAGTATTATCTAGTGGTGATAAAAAATGAAAGTTAAATACGCTACCATAATAGTTGAGGATATGGAAGAGTCAATTAAATTTTACACAGAAGTTATGGGACTTGAAATAGATAGCCAACACAATCCCCTACCTGGAGTAACAATCACATTATTAAAAGGGGGAGGGGATGCTATGATAGAGCTTATAAAAAATACAGAATATAAAACTGGCCTGTATTCGGTGGGAATGGATGTTGAAGACATAAACACCACAGTGAAAGAGCTCAAATCTAAAGGTGCCAAAATCACCATGGAACCCACACCAATAACCGTTGGAACCCTTGCCTTCTTAGAAGATCCAAATGGAGTCCGAATTGCGCTAATTCAACACCATTAAACCTCTTTATACAATTTCGGAAGGAATATGGAGAATTGTTCCATTTCCTCTTGATTATGTTTGCGAAGGCCTGTGATAAACTGTTGAGGAGTCTTCTCCGGCAACCTAAATATTGAGCGCATTTGTGTTCCTTTTTCTATTGCCTCATATTCATGAACGATCCAGTTAATAGATACGTCATGTTGGTCAAGGATACTACCCACTAGGACATGGCTGTAAGTTGTAGGGATGGGCACTAAACTTGGATCTTCCCAACGAATACGCAACATGGTAGGAATTTCCCCAATATTCTCCAGAACGAGGTGAATAGCACCGACATGCCCTTTGTTTGGAGAAACTTCCCATTGAAATAACTTGTGATCCTTGGGATGCCATAAATTATAGCGCTCTGTAGTGTCAATATGGTCCCACCACCAGTCAATCATCTCAGGCGTCACATTCTGCAATTTATGTTCAATAATCAAATCTATAGTCTTGCCTTTTGATGCCTTGATACTCGTTTCCATAAATTGGTAAGTATATTTTAATAGTCTTTGGTGTTTTTTATTCATTTTATTTTCAACCTAGTCATTTTACTTAAGTTCAAAACTATTTCGTTCATAATTTCTTCAAAATCTGAGTTTGGATAAACTCGCTTTATGAAGCTATTATATTCTAATATATTATCTATTAATATCTTCCCTTTTTCTGGGTTTTGTTCCATTAAAATATTAATTCTAGTAAAATGAATTATTGATTCCAATACTGCAAAATAGCCACGATTATATGGTTCAATATTAGATTCAATATTTTCAAATTCATCTATCTTACAAAGAATTTTGGCTCTATTTTTAGATTCATTAATTTCCATTTTCTCCATTCTCACCACAAAACGAGTGATTGAATCTTTTAAAAGGGGAATTTTTTTCTTTTTAGAGGTTAAGAAATTATTTTGGGAAATTTTTGACTTTTTTATAGCTGAATTATAAAATAATTTTATATTATTGGTAAAATTAATACCTGCACATCTATGAGACTGTATATTTTTATAAGTATTAGTAGTTAAATAAGGTCTTATAATAATATGTTTGGAATCTGGAAAAATTACTCCCATTGGAGCTGCATTATATGTAATTTTTTCAAGAGCTAAATTCACATTACATGTGGTTACAATTGCTTCATATAAACAATCCATTTTCACTTGAAAATTCCCAAATAGAGCTTCTTTTTTTGACATCAAAACCACTCCAATTTTTTATGTGAATCTTCTTAATTATAATTATCTTAATGAGAGGTTATTAAATTGAATAAATTTGAACAAGAAGCTAAAAAATATTTTTCTAATAATGTTACAGATAGAGATAGAGCTATTTTTGAGGGTGCAATTACTTTAGGAGCAATATTTCACCAATTTATAGGAACTCCTATTAAGAATGATCCCAAAACTATAGAATCATTAGAAAAATCAATCGAGTTATCAATGTCCTGTCAACCTTACATAGAAAAAATTACTGCTAAAATAATCCCCTCTAGATTAAAATCTGGAGAACATATCTACGATTATTCAGAATTAAGGGGGGAGAATTTGATTCTCGAAGTAATTTCAAAATATGGTAATGTTAGAGTTCATTCTGGAATGAAATACATAGATGAATTAGATTTCCCTTTGATGTATATTGAAAAAATTGAAGAATAGGTAAATTGTGAGATGAATAAAATGGAGGAAAATCTGTATCCTTATTTAATTTTACTTCCAAATGATCCTAAATCTCAAAAAAAAATCCTATCAACCATTTTTGGGTCAGATATAGCTCAATCACTAATTATTAATATTGCTTCAGGAGTTGAGTTTCAAAAAGATTTAATAAAAAAATTGACATTTTCAAACAAAACAATTATTAATTATCTAAGAGATTTGGTTGATTTAAATATTCTAGAGGAAAATTCAACCACTGTTGGGGGTTATAGAAGATTATTTTACAAATTAACCAAGATGGGGGAGTGGTTTTCCAGTTTGGTAGTTTATCGGGACTATAAACCAGAAGAATTCAAAGGAATATTGGAAGAACTATTCCAAATGTATTTAAAGCATGCCATCGGTCTCCTATTGGAAAATAAATTTAAACAAGATAAAATAAGGGATATATTTGAGAGTACTTTAAGTTCGCATTTAAAAGAAGAATATATAAAAAAATTAACTATTGAAAAATATATTGAAGACATTCAATCCCTTAATAATGAGTTAGATTCTATATTATCTTCAATCGATTCATTTAGTAAAGAAAAAAAGAAGGAATTGCTAAAAATTAATGAATTAAAGGAACTAGATGAATTTTATGGTATTTTAAAAAACAAGTTCCAAAAATTAAGTGAAAAATTGAAAAATTTTTAAATTATTTGTTGTTATAATTAATTTCAATGTTTTAAAATAACCTTTTATAGTCATCTTTTCAAGATAATATTATCTAGGAAGGGTAAATTTGATCTTTTATATCTGCATAAAATCCATTTAACGCAATAAGTGATTGAATGAATACAAAAAACGAAAAAGATGAATATGATAAAATAATTTCCAAAGAGAACATTGGAGTTCGGATGTTACAAGGTGGTTTAATGTCATTTTTCCCAGGAATATTCCTTATAATAATTAGTACTCAACAAATTCCTAATCGTTTTCAACAGGGTATTTCCGAAGTTCTTTTTTTTGGAATCTTAGTTCTTACCATGAGTTCTATTTTACTAATATATGGAGCCTATTTATTCGGACAAGCTTCAAAGGAAGTTAAAAAATTTCCACTAGAATACAGGTATCAAAAAGCTTTTGAGCAGGTTTCAGAAGAGGTAAAAATTTTTGGTAAAGCAATGAGTGAAGCACTGGGATATCCATCAGAATCAAAGACTAGGGTGTCTTCTTCATTAAAATGCCCTGATTGTGGTGCTCCTTTAGAAACTCAACCTCCTTGTAAATGTTCTTATTGTGGGAGACTCTTAGAATAAAATCTCTTAAGTAAAGAAAATATTTTTTTTTAGCTAAAAAGTTATATTTTCTCAAGGTCTCGAGAAGATATTATATTAATATCTAAATTTAGTATATCGTTGATTAAAATATCTCCCATTTTTATTGGAGCTTCTGCTATAGTTTTATTTATGATTTTCATTGAGTCAAATAATTTTTCCTTTGGTATAGGAATATCTGAACGCACTGGAATAACTGGTAAAATTCCATTTTTAACTCGAATAGTTGTTGTTAATATACGTTTGGGTGCTTTAAATTCTTCTAAGGCGTATTCATACCCTCTTTTACATGTATTTCCAGAGACTTTAATTTCGCCTTCATCTTCCCAAACGTCTATTGGACAGCCCTGAGGACAGACAATACAAGTTAGTGTCTTTTTATTTTTAACCATTTAATTGTCTCCTCCTGGACTAATTTCAAATATTATTTCATTTATATCTGGACCAATTTCCAATGTTCTTGTCTTTAATTCTATCATCTCACTAGGGCGGACAAATTTCTTTTTAAGTTCTTTCAAGATTGTACCATTTGCTTTTAAACTTATTAAAACATCATTTTCTGGTTTTTTTACTCGCATAAAGAAAATAAGTGGTTGAGATAATGATTTTCTATTTATGTGTTGAGGAACAATATAACCGATATTACGTCCAGCTTTGGTCTTAACTAATTCCTTTTTCTCTTTCAGTTTTTGTTTAATATATTTAGCAGCATTATTTCCAGCATTAATAGCCTCTTGTGTGACATTATCAACCAAATCATGAACTTGAAGCACATTACCACAAGAAAATATTCCCTCTATTGAAGTTTCGAGATTTTCATCAACAATAGCTCCTCCAGTTACAGGATCCAATGCAACTCCAATTTTATTTGATAATTCATTTTCTGGGATGAGTCCTACAGATAATAATAATGTATCACATTCAATAATTTCTTCAGTACCTGGAATAGGTTTCCAATGCTCATCGACCTGGGCAATAGTAACAGCTTCAACTCTATTTTCACCGTGAATTTTTGTAACTGTATGTTCTAATAATAATGGAATATCAAAATCTTCTAAGCATTGAACTCTATTTCTTACTAAACCATTTGTATAAGGCATAATTTCAACAACTGCCTTAACTTTGGCACCTTCTAAAGTAAGTCTACGTGCCATAATTAAGCCTATGTCTCCTGATCCTAGAATAACAATTTCTTTTCCTGGCATATATCCTTCAATATTTACAAAACGCTGAGCTAAGCCCGCTGTATAAACACCAGAAGGACGGTAGCCTGGGATTCGAATTGCTCCTCGAGTTCTTTCACGACAGCCCATGGCCAGTATAATTGCCTTAGGAATTATTTTAAGAACTCCTTCATCTTTATTAAGAGCGATTATATGTTTATCTTTGGTAATATCAATGACCATAGTGTTTAATTTTACTGGAATATCCAATTCATGGATCTGATTGATATATCGCTGAGCATACTCTGGACCAGTTAATTCTTCTTTAAATACATGCAATCCGAATCCATTATGAATACATTGAGGTAAAATACCTCCTAATTCAAAATCTCTTTCAATAATTAGTGGATTTACTCCTGCTTCTTTTGCAGTAACTGCAGCAGCCAACCCTGCGGGGCCACCACCTATAATTGCAAGGTCTACATCAATTTCAATCATTTTTTATCCTCCCATACCGATTTAAACTTAGTTTTACTTACGAATAATTCCGACCCCGGTCCCATCTTTGATACTTTTTCTATAGGAATATCCAATTCTTTGGAGAGGATCTTCACTGTTCGAGCAGTACAGAAACCTGCTTGACAACGCCCCATCCCACAACGAGTCCTAAATTTTATCCCATCCAGAGTTGTTGCACCAACTGGTCTTTTAATTGCATCTATTACCTCAGCTTCAGAAACATGCTCACATCTACAAACTATATTACCGTAATTTTGATCTTTCATTATAAATTCATGCTTCTTTTCATTTGGAAAATTAGTAAGGCTTATGGGTCTTTCTCTACGCGGATTAAAAGATTCTTTTTCTAATAATTCTAAGCCAGAATCTCTCAAAATATCAATTACATAATCAGCAATTCCTAAAGAAGCAGTTAATCCTGGAGATTGTATTCCTGCTACGTTTATGAACCCTTTTATTTTAGTTTCTTCAATAATAAAATCATTTGTATCAGAAACAGCCCTTAAACCAGCAAAATTTGTGATAATTTTTCTTAAATTAATATTAGGAAGAAGTTTTAGACCCCCAGCTATAATTTCTTCTATACCTTCTGTGGTGGTTGATGTATCTGCTTTATCATCTAAATCAACTGCATTAGGTCCAAAAAACACATGTTTATGTAAAGTTGGAGCAGCTAAAATTCCTTTACTTTTTTTTGTGGGTAAAGGAAAGAGAGGACGATTAAGTTTTAATGTTTCCTTATCAAATAGAACATATTCTCCCCTTCTTGGAGTAATTTTAAAATAATCTAATCCAACCATTTTAGAAATTTTATCCGCATATACTCCTGCTACATTAATAATATAATTAGTATGAAATTCTCCCTCCTTTGTCATTACTTTTTTACTAGATTCTTTGACTTCTATATTTTCTACTTCTGAATTAAATCTAAATTCTACACCATTCATATTTGCATTTTCAGCTAAAGCAATTGTTAAACCATATGGGGAAACTATTCCGCCAGTTGACGCATATAACACCCCATTTGCATCATCTGTTAGATTTGGTTCCATTTCTTTAATCTTCTTTTTATCTAAAATTAATTCAGTTTTTATTCCATTTTTTTCTCCTCTTATTCGTAATTCTTCTAACTGATTTATGCCCGAATCTATTGTTGAGACCACAAAGGTCCCACATCTTCTAAATTCTACATTAAGATCTTTGCAAACTTGATCAAATAATGGGTTGCTAATTGTATTAAATTTTGCTTTAAAAGTTCCAGGTTCTGCAGCATAACCAGCATGGACTATTCCCGAATTGCCCTTACTTGTCCCAGAACAAACATCCGACGATTTTTCTAGCACTAATGTATTTAAAGAATATTTCGAAATGTTTCTGGCTATTGTGCAACCAATCACGCCAGCACCTATTACAATTACATCCCATTTCAAATTAATTACCTATTTTAAATAATATCTCATTAAATTCAAATCTAATTTAACGGTAAAACATTATAATTATTTATTCTTCATATTAAAGGATTTGTAAATGAGATTGGATGTAAAATATATACATAATTAAAAGAAAATGTAAAACTCTGTTCTTCATTCTAGTTTTATTTTTTAAAGAAAAAATAATCCAAAATCCAATTTCTAACTTTTTTATTAAAAAATATCTTAATTTGGTAAAACTATATTCATATTACATTTTTAGATCATTTTATTTATTTGTAGAAGTATTATAATCCAAGATAAAAAAAATCATTAAAATATGGATAATTACTGGTGAATATTATGGATTTCCAAGTAACATCTTTAGCAGGTGAAGCTATTTCGGAAATGTCATCTGGTTTGATACAAAAGAATTTAACAGAACACCCAGTGGTTTCAATCTATTTTAAAGGTACAACTTCTGCCATATGAGGTACAGGAGGTTCGGATACCGTTCCAGCATATCTTAAATTAACAATTGACGTTGTGTCCCAAGAAGATCTTGAAAAAGAAGAGGAAAAATTCACACGTCAAGGTGATTACCAAGAAGTTCCAATTTTTACTCAAGATTTAGCTCTGAATTACCTTGTTGATCCTACGATAATTGATGCCAAAAAATTCTATCACTTCAGCGAATTATTCATTCCAAACGCACCGGTCTTAATCGAGAATACTTTTTGGAAAGTAGATGAAGTTAAAAAAGGCGGTGGCTGTTAGAAAGGTCGATGGATGAAATTTTTTTGTAAATATTAGAAAAAAATTGACACAGTTTATGCAAACTGCCGACCTTAACTTACTTTTCTTTTAATTAAAATTTTATTTCTAAATTTTATTAACTATTATACCCAACTTAGTAAAAAAGCAAAATAATAGAATATTTGAATTTTATTTTGTGAAATACTAATTTGAAAATCTAATTTTAATTTATAATTTAAGGAATAAACAAAAATGGCTCAAGATCTCGTATGTGTTATTGATGCTGGAACAACTGGTTTAAGAACAATGATTTTTGATAGTAATGGAAACGAAATTGATAGAGCTTATCAAGAATACAAAAGTTATTTTCCAAAACCTGCTTGGGTAGAACAAGATGCAAATGATTGGTGGCAAGCGGTTTGTAACACATCAAATAAGGTGCTAAAAAAAATCAATACCTCTGATATTGTTGGAATAAGCGTTACAAACCAAAGAGAGACAATTGTTCCAGTAGATGAAGCCGGAAATCCTTTAAGAAAAGCTTTGGTTTGGCAAGATCGTCGAACTATACCTGAGTGTAATATTATTCGAGAAGTTATAGGGGAAGATGAAATATATAGGATTACTGGATTAACAATAGACCCATATTTTTCATCATCCAAGATTATTCATATAAAAAATCAACAACCAGATATCTTTTCAAAGACCTCCAAATTCCTTCTTGTCCATGATTATATTGAAATGAAATTAAGCGGAAAATTTGTGACTGATTGGTCAAATGCCTCTAGGACTATGTTATTTGATATTGAAAAGCACGAATGGAGCAAAAAAATTTGTGATAAATTAGAGATACCTATTGAAAAGATGCCCCAAACGTATCCTTCTGGGGAGATCATTGGCGAAATCACAAAAATCGCTGCTAAACAAACGGGATTCATAGAAGGAACTCCAATAATAAGCGGTGGGGGAGATCAACAATTAGGTGCATTAGGTTTAGGTGTTATTAAATCTGGACAAATATCTTGTACAACTGGAACAGGGACGTTTATATTAGCCTTTTTAAATCAACCACTACGTGATCCTCAAAAAAGAGTTCTTTGTAGCTGTCATGCAGTCCCTAATACATGGGTTATGGAAGCCAGCATATTCACTACTGGTTCGGTTTATAGATGGTTTCGTGATCAATTCAGTCAATATGAAAAAGACCTTGCTAAACGACAAAATAAAGATCCTTATGAACTTCTAAATGAAGAAGCTATAAAGTCTCCCGTAGGTTCTAATGGAATCATTTTAATACCTCATTTTGCAGGAGCTGGGGCACCATATTGGAATCCTTATAGCCGTGGTATTATTGCAGGGCTTGCCCTTGGACATACTAGAAATGATCTAATAAGAGCCATTATGGAAAGTATATGCTTTGAAATTAGAAAAAATATTGATGTTATGAGACAATTAAATATTCAGGTAAATGAGATCCGGTTAACTGGAGGAATGACTAGGAGCAATACATTTAATGAAATACAAGCCGATGTTTACGGGATTCCTGTATTACATAGCAAGACTGAAGAAGCAACTGCACTAGGAGCCGCGATGTTAATTTTAAAGGGGACTAAAATTTATAAGAACTATGACGAAATCGCAAAAAAAGTAGTTAAAATTAGCGCAACCAAAAAACCTAATAATATAAATCATAAAAAATATTCAAAAATCTTCGAAATATCGAAAAAAATTTATGAAATATTCCAAACCAATAATTTATACAAGGATTTTTATGATATGGGGGATTATTAATATAATCAAAAAAAAGAATGTGTGATATGATTGAGCCAAAAATGGTTTAAGATTCTGTTTTTAGGTCTTGATAATGCCGGGAAGACTTCATTTCTACTTTCATTGGAGAATAAATATAGTCATTTACATTCTTTAAGACCAACTAAAGGACTTTATAAGTACGAATATAAAATACTCGGTTTTGAAATCAATCTCCTCGATTTTGGAGGACAAAAGATATATAGAGAGGAGTTTTTTAAAAAACCAGAAAATTATATTGGAACTGACTTACTATTCTTCGTTATTGACATTCAAGATAGAAGAAGATTTGCAGAAAATGGGGAATTTTTTGAAAAATTACTTGATGAATTTGAAACTAATGATGTTAAACCTAATATAATTATCTGTTTTCATAAGCTTGATCCCGACCTTATGACAGATCCCGAATCTTATATTCATGATAATATTCAAATCGCAGAAAGATTATTTAAATCTAAAAGTAACGGACGGGAATTGGAATTTTTTCAAACAACTATTTACGATTATTCAAGTTTGGCTCGAGCTTTTTCTTCAGGGTTATTGAAAATCATTAAAGATTTTAAAAAAGTAACCGAAACTATCTTTGCTGATTTTATGAACAAAACTAATGCAAATGGTGTCTGTCTTCTTAGTGAAAATGCTCTTATTTTATCAGATCTCTATGATAAAAAGTCTGAAGCCCAAGAAATTATCGAAATTATTGGTACAAATATGGCCCAAATGTCTCAAAAACTAATAGAATATAATCATGGGATACCAGAATCTATTGAAATAAAAATGAAAGGGTGGTCTTTTTTTAGAACTTTTGAACTCGAGGATAAGGACGTAAAAGAGGGGGGTATGAAGAGATTTTACCTAATAATTTATTCAGAGAATCCTAAAAATTTTGATAAAATAAATGAATTATTAACTAATTTTACTCTAACAGTTGCAAATACTTTGAAAAATTTTCTAAAGGAGTAAAAATTGGATTTTCCTAAAATTCGAATTCTTTTATTTCAACGTGGAATGTATGGAGAAAGGGTAGAAGAAACAATTAATAAATATGGGAAAAAATTACAAATATCCAAAATTTTTAAAATACCTAAAGAGCTACCAGATATTATTGAGGAACCAGAAACCTATATTCCTGATGAAATATTCAAAAATATTGATTTAATTATTTCTTATTCTCTACATGCAGATTTATCACAATATATAGTAGAAAAAGCAAAAAATAACGGTATTAAAGTAGTGATTATGCCTGGAGAAGACCCATCCTTTAGTCAATTGGGGGCTAGAAGACAACTTTTTGAAATTGCAGGAGACGAAGTTAATATTTTTGGTCCTGAAGTTACATGTGCTTTAAAACCAGTACAAGATAATGAAATTATTTCACTATTTTGTTCTGAATTAGGACAACCAGAATTTAAAATAGAAACTAAAGACGGAAAAATTAGTAAAGTTGAAGTAATTCGGGGGGCTCCATGTGGTGCAACGTGGTATGTTGCAAAGGAGATTATAGGAGAATCGATCAAAGAAGCTCCTAGAAAAGCAGCATTACTTACACAATATTATTGCCGAGCGTCAAGAGGATATGATATTATCGGAGGGGAGGGAAAAATTCATAAAGCTGGAAAAATTACTATGAAAGCATTTGAGAAAGCAATTGAAGAAACATTGAATAATAAAAAAGATTAATACGTGTTTAATATGACTGATATGAAAATAATTAATTTTAATGATGTTAAACCAGTTGAAATGGTACCTGGAATATTTCGGCATACTCTGGTTTTTACAAATGATGTAATGATGGTGTATTTTGATTTGAGAAAGGATGCAGAGCTCCCAATGCACTCCCATCCGCATACTCAAATGGGTTATATAGTCAAAGGAAAGCTCGAATTTCAAATCTATAACAAGAAATATATTTTAAAATCAGGGGATAGTTATTTAGCTCCATCAAATATAGAACATGGCGCAAAAGTTATTGAAGATTGTATAGTAATTGATATATTCAATCCTGCAAGAGATGATTATAAATAGCTAATGGGTGCAAATATAAATGAATTATCAAGCACAGAAGCTAATTTTTCCGATTCTTAAAGATGAAAATTTATATATACTACAGTTTTTATTCATACTAAAGAGCTGAAAAAAAATGTGGACTAAAGTCAAAGATAGTCTCAAAGGAACTTTTTCACTATACCAATTTATGGAGCTATTAGGTTTAGATAGAAGAGAATTTAAAGATAAGAGAGACGCAAGAAATATATTAAATCAACTTTATAAATCAAAAAAAATTTATAGAATATCAAATAATGTTTATAAAAAGAGGGAAGATTGAATAAAACCCTACCTCGAAATATCTTAAGAACCGTCAATTAATAAAATTATAATAAGGGGATTAATTTCTTTTATGGAAGATAATATATTTTTTGAAGATTGTTTCCAAAAATTTGAAGAAGAAGTACAAGAGGCTATTCAAAAGAACCATCGGCGGATGTTTATTTTACCTGAAGGAAATATTTATGATATAATCCCGAATTTTTTTACACTTTATATCATATTACGACCTGCGTTATCTCTTAAAGTCCTATTTGCCTCATCTCAGAATATTTCAACTTTTGAAAATATTCGCTTAAATCTAGATCCCACAATTTTTCAAGTAACTGATATTAAATTTTCTCAATTAAATGAAATATTGGGACAGACTTTTGACATTTTGGTCTTGGATTTAACGAATCAATTGAAACCAAATGATTTGGGAATATTAATTGAGACTGTAAGAGGTGGAGGTATAATTTTTGTTCTAACACCGAATTTCGAAGCTTGGATAAAAAATATTACAATTTTCCACAAAACTTTAATAACCCCCCCATTCTCCATTGATGATATTAACTTTCGTTTTACTCCATTCTTTATCGATAGCTTGAAAAAATATAAAGGAATTATTATTTTCGACTCTTTAAATCATAAGATTCTAGAAGGCTCATACAGTAGCCAAAATCCCCATCCAAAAACAAAAGTAATCCAAAAAACTGCTCCGTTTAAAAAATTATTTTATGATCTAGTGGCAACAGATGATCAACGTTCGTTTCTAAATTCCTTAGAATTTATTCTTCAAAAAGATAGGAAAAAAAGGGTTCTTATCTTAACATCCGATAGAGGAAGGGGAAAATCTGCAATTCTAGGTATCGGAGCTGTCGCAATTTCTCATATATTAGTTGAAAAATTAAATTTCTCTCATGTAAAAATTCTTATAACTGCTCCTAATGTAGAAAATGTGGAGATTTTTTTTCAATTTGCGGAAAAAGCCCTCAAGAACTTAAATTATAAAATTAACATTAGAAAAAAATCCATCATTACCGATACAATCACGATTCAATACAAAGATCTATTGGAAGTTGTCAATCAAAAGTCATATTTGACCATTATAGATGAGTGTGCAAGTATTCCCATACCCATTTTATTCGAGATCTTGGAATCTTCTCGTAATATAATCTTTTCATCCACTCTTCATGGTTATGAAGGGGCTGGAAGAGGATTTTCCTTATTATTTAGAAAAGAAATTAACCAAAAGAAAGATTTAAAAATAAGCCAAGTTGGATTGAATGTTCCTATTCGTTATTCTTTAAATGATCCAATTGAACAGTGGTTATTTGACACTCTTTTTTTGAATGCCCAACCTGCTAACCTAAATAGCGAAGATATAGCAGATGTTACTAATTCAAATATCATAGTTAAAAAAATCGACTTGGATAAATGCTTTTTAGGTGAAGAACAAGATTTTTTTTCGGATTTTGCGGGAATCTTCGTTTTTGCCCATTATCGAAATCAACCAGATGATATTGTTATTCTTTCAGATTCGCCTCATCACGAAGCTTGGGCTATTTTGACGAAAAATCAAAAACATATTGTTAATGTTGTCCAGATCGCAAAAGAAGGTAATCTATCAGATTCAATTATTCAAGAAATGTTGAAGGGAAACCAAACTCCGGGAAATATTTTACCATGGATCTGTATTACACACTATCGGATAGGAGATTTTGCAAAATTAAAAGGAGTAAGAATTGTTAGGATTGCTACTCATCCAGATTTATTCCAAAAAGGTTTAGGTTCAGAAATGTTAACACAAATTGAAAAAAATTATAAAGATCTAGAATATGATTGGGTCGGAACCAGTTTTGGGTTAACTCCTGAGTTACTTAGATTTTGGGAGACAAATGGTTATAAATCAATACATTTATCTTCTAGAATGACTCCTTCAACAGGAGAGTATTCTATAGTTATGATAAAACCGCTTTCAGCTGAATCAGAAAAAATTGTTAATTTATTATGTCAAGAATTTAAATTTAAAATTTTCGAATGGTTTCGTACGATATACTATAATCTCCCTCCTAATTTAGCGTTCAATCTTTTGGAATCAACCCAAAAATTTGAGGATCCAGTTATTTTTGAAATAACTCTTACTGAAAATCAAAAAGCTCGATTAGATGCTTATTTTGGTGGGATTTTAGATTATTCCAATACTTCAGATGTTATTAACCAAGTCCTTAAATATTATTTTCTCAATTTCGAGAGAGATAAAGTCAAATTATCTCCAAAACAAAAAGAATTAATAATTATGCGTTGTCTTCAAGCTCGATCATGGCAACAAACTCTAAATTACACCAAATTAAATTATAAAGTTGGCCATGGTCTTCTTAGAAAAGCTATTCGTAAAATTTATAAAGTTATTTAATGATTTCCTTATTTTTTTTGAAAAAAACTTATTGTACTTGCAAATGCAATCGCACTAAAGTACTCAAATTCTGGTCCAACCCTAGATGTATCAATAACAGGTCTATTTAAACTTAAATAAACCGCTCCATGGCTTTTTCCCGCTCCTAAATGAACGAGAGTTCTATAAATTAAATTTCCAGCAATTCCTTCAGGTGCAATTATTAGATTTGCTTTTTCTTCAATGGCATCTTCTATTAGTATATTGTAATTTTTAACGTTGGAAATTCCTAGGTCATTGGCTCTTTCTACAACTTGATTTGCCTCATCAATAGTCTTTGCAATTCTAGAACCTCTTTTTTTATCTTCTTCCCTTCCTCCAGAAAGCACTGCAATTTTCGGTTGAATTTTCAATTTTTTTAATAGGAGTGAACCTTCCTTTACAAAAAACAGCTTTTCATCTGCATTTTTACATTCATCAATTCCGACTGGTGAAAAAAGAAACTGATGTGAAGTTTTTGCCGTTTCTAGTAATGCTAACCGATAAAAAACATCTTTCTTAAAAGATTTTTTTAAATTAACTAAGAATTTAGAGGAACTTAAGCTCCCTCGAACAATTCCATCTACTTTATTTTGATTTGATAAGTTAATTATACTCTTTTCTGGAGAATCTGTACTAAGAAATTCCAATTTGCAATCTATAGGTGCTTTCTTCCCTATTAATATTATATTAGCGAGTTTATTTTCAATTGCCTTTTCAGCGACATGAATAGTTCTTTTGATGTATTTAGGGTTTTCCCCCACTCCAATTGCTATTTTAGCTGGATTTTGTTTTGCAATTTTAATTAATTTTTCAGTTATCAAATTTTAACACATTTAAAAGATGGTATGTATCTTTTTTAAAGCGAATAAGATTAATTTTATCGCATTTTCAACATCTTTCATTGATAGTAATTCAACTGGAGTGTGGAGGTATCTTGCGGGAATGCCGATGCTACCACAAGGGATTCCGCCTCTAGAAAGAGCTATACTTGTGACATCTGTGGTACCTCCTTGAAATATTTCTAATTGATAAGGAATATCATTTTTTTTAGCTACATCTACCAATAAACGAAATACTTTAGGGTGTACAACAAATCCACCTCCAAGACTCGCTCGGCGCCCACTAGCTATTGTAATTGTTGGTCCAGCTCCCATTTTAATATTTGAATGTTTTATAGAGGGATAATCACCAGCTGCGGCAACATCTAAAGCAAGACCGACATCTGGTTCTATTGAAAAAGCAGAAGTTTTAGCTCCTCTTAATCCAATCTCTTCCATTACAGTAAAAGCGCCAATTAAGTCACCATCGAATTGCGCTTGTTCCAATACGTTTATTAAAATATAAATACCAATGCGATTATCAAAGGCTTTTCCACTTACTCTATTGTTTGCAAGCTCTTTTAAAGGACTTTGCCAAATTACAGGGTTTCCAATACTAATTCCAAGATTCTCAACATCTTCACGGTTTGTAGCTCCTACATCAATAAAAATAGAATCCATTTCCAAAGGTTGTTTTCTTTCTTTTTCTGACTGTTGATGAATAGATTTAGTTCCTAAAATTCCTGGAATAGGTCCTTTTTCGGTTTGGATTATTACACTTTGGTTTACTATTGCTTGGGTATGAATGCCTCCTAAGGGTGCAAAATAGAGAAATCCATTTTCATCAATAAATTTTATTAGCATCCCAATTTCGTCCATATGAGCTGCGATCATTACTTTTGGTTTTTTATTTGGACCGTATTTTGAACAAATAAGTGTGCCTAATGAATCGGTAGAAATTTCATCTACTACTGGACGTAGTCTTTCCTTCAGAAATTCCCTCATTTCATTTTCAAAGCCAGATGCTGCGTTAATTTCTAATAATTTTTTTAATAATGAAGACAATTTTACCAACTCGAATATACTTAATTGAAATGAATTCACTTAATCTTAAAAATTTCTATTTGATTTTGTTTTTACATTAAAAAATTTCTATTTATGCATTTTAACTAAATAATAACAGTTGAAATAAAAATAGGAAAAAAAAATATAAAAAATAAGTTTCATTTGGTAACTTGAATTGTTTTAATTTATCTCGTAATGGAGCTCATAATAATGCCCGCAGAAGCAAATCTGGAATGGATTGATAATATTGGTTTTAAAATTCATATAGAAGGTTTCCCTGAAATGCTAACTGATGAACCAGTCGAATTTTATGGGGATAATCGCGGTCCTTCATCTGTAGAATATTTAATGGCGGCAATTGGAAGCTGTCAAGGTGTTTCATTTGCTTATTCAATTCAAAAATACAATGCGTTAATAGATAATCTCAAAGTAAATGTCTCCTGTGAACAACATCACATTGATAGAAAAGGAAATCTCAATAAACAAGAAGGAATTTTGAGAATTACAAAAGCATTCGTCAAATTTAAAATTAAACCTAAAAATAAGAGCGAAGAAAATTTGGAAAATATCGATATTGCATTTAGAGCTTATAAAAAATATTGTGTTGTATCAATGAGCATTATTAAAGCGCTTCCTATTGATATGTCATACGAGATAATTTAAGATAAGCGCAGATAAAAATAATGAGTTATTAAAAAAAGATGGTTTTGATTTTTTTAAACTGTCTATCACACGAATTACACATTAATTAATATATTAGTCTGGATTTAAGCTAATTATATAAAAAAGGGATGAAAATGCCAACAAAAGCAACTTTAAAATGGACTAATAATTTGGGTTTTGAAGCATTAGTTAAAGATTTTGATAAAATAACAGTGGATGAACCAAAACAATTTCATGGAGATGATAGAGGACCTAGCAGCTTAGAATTCCTATGTGTGGGAATCGGAGGTTGTATGGGGACAAGTCTAGTCTATTGTCTTAAGAGATTTAAGGCTACATTTAGCGAATTACAAGTCGACGCTGCTGCAGAAATTCATCACGTTCCACCTAATAGAATGCTACGTGTAACCGCACTACATGTAGATTTCCGCATTACCCCCGACCCAGCAACCCAAGATAATATCGATAATATCAATGAGTGTTATGAACATTTTGCTAAATATTGTGTTGTCACGCAGTCCGTTAAACAAGGAATACCTTTTGATATTAAACTAAAAATCAAAGATGGTACCCCCTAATTTTGTTCAAAATACAAATTATCTCTTCTTTTATTTAACGCGCACGAAGAATGAAATTTTTATGTTTTTTATGTTGATATGATCAAAACTTGATCAATCTCAAATCTCAATTTAATTAGTGCAAATTTCTTTTATGATTTGTATTTTAATCTAGTACAAAGTGGTGTATATTCCAATTAAATTTGGAGTAAAAAAAATATGGCTCAAATAGTTACTCAAAAAGGAAAATTAGTAACAGAACAAAATATGCAATTGGAGATACTAAAATTATCTCCTAGTATACAGGAAATATATTATATTTTAAAACAAAACGGGCCTCAAACACCCAAGGAAATATCAGCTCAAACTTCTTATGCCCCCAGAACATTAAGATATGCCCTAAAGAAACTTTTAGAGTTGAATTTAATTAAAAAGGCACCTAATTTTGAGGACCTAAGACAGAACTTTTATAAAATTCTAGTTTAATCTAATTCAATTTTAATTTTTTTCTATATATTGAATTAAAAGTCTAATTTGATACTATAATTCTTATTTAAACCAGATTATTAAATTCTAAACCTTATAAAATTTAACGATGGGTAAAAAAACCGTGAATTTGAGGGGTTATTTTATCTATTTTTACAAATCCAAATCGCTCGAATTGTAAAATTTCTCCAATCTTAATATTTTCACAAAAAGGTTCTCCAAACCCTTCAGCTGTTTGTCCATCATCAAGAATAATCGATATTGGCACATTTTTTTTAGTGGGTACCCAATGTAAAATCTTAAATTTCTTATTTCTTGCTATTTCCATCTCTTTACTATGATATTTCGCTTGAATAGGAAATTTAATATTTAATATTTCTATATTGAATAAATCTTTGAGTCGAATTAACATTCCTTCTTTTAATTTAGATAGATCTCTTTTAGAAATTAATAGATTTATATTACCATTTTCTTTTTGCACTTCTATTTTTCTAGTGCCACGATCTGGAAAATCTGGTTGAATTAATGGTTTAGCGACTATTTTAGCATCGGGAACTTCCTTTATTACTAATTCAATTGGGTCATCTACAAAGAAATATCTGCTAGATGGTTTATCGATTATTTTCTTATTAAATGAATATAATATATCAGGGCTATACTGAATATCTGCTAAACTCATGCCCAAATCCAGAATTGCTTCCCTAAGGCTTTCTGGAAGAATACCGCGTTTAGCAAGAGAATTTAAACTCCAAGTTCTTGGATCATTCCAACCAATATATACTCCACTCTCTATTTGTTGTCTGGAATAAGTTTTACTCAATTTCATTTTTTGGAAAGCGATTAGTCCATAATGAATGAACTGAATTTTTGGCCAATTAAAAAGTTTCCAGATATGAGATTCTATGATATCTTCTTTAATGAGATCTTTTCCTCGAAGAATGTGTGTGATACCGAGTAAATGGTCATCTATTCCCCAAGAAAATTCTAACAAAGGCCATACCCTAAATTTTGTTCCAACTCTTGGATGCTCTCTTTCTGCAATTCGCATAATAACATGATCACGAAGTGCAGGATTTTTGAGTTCCATTCCTGTTTTAAGGCGAACAACAGCTTGTTTCTCTAAATAAGTACCATCAAGCATTTTTTCCCAGTGTTCGAGATTTTGTTCTATGCTTTGGTTTCTATGCGGACACGGTTTACCAATTTTCTGCCTTTTTCTTCCATATTTAGTTCTCCAAAGATCTGCATCGCATGTACAAACGTATGCTTCATGCATTTCAAGTAATTTCTTACAATAATTATAAAAATTAGATATTCGGTCTGATTTATAAAAAACCTTATCTATCTTTACTCCTAACCAGTCAAGGTTCTCCTTTATTAGATCATAAGCCTCAGGAATGATAATTTTTGTTTCAGAACCAATTGTATCATCATAGACAAGAAATAATTTTCCATTATATCTTTTTTTATAAGTATCATTTAAAATAACCATTCGAGCGTTACCGATGTGTAATGGTCCGCTGGGATATGGTGCCAGTCTTAGAGTAACTTGTTTATCTTTTTCGATATTTTCAAGCGGTGGTAGCTCTCTTTTTTCCTCAATTTGAGAATCTTTTCTGAGTTCTATTGGGGAAAGTGCATTTAACTTTTTCTTTTGCTGATCTATTGAAAGTTTATTAATTTGTGCTACAATTCCCTCAATTAATGGTTTTATCTCTCCTACCTTTTTTTTATAATCTTGATATTCAGATAAAAATCCCTTTATAACAAATTTTAAGTTAGTTTTTCCTGAATGCTTTAAAGCATTTTCTAAACCTATAATCCATATAGTTTTTTCAATATCCAATAATCTATCCTCAAATTAACCTTATTAAGAAAGAGATCAAAAATAAATTAAATGAAAAAGCAGGAATAATTATTAATTGGACTAGTCTAGATTGGAACCACAATAAGTGCAAAATTTCCAAGCAGTGCTAATTTTTCTACCGCAGCCAGGACATATAACTTCTTTTACTTTTTTCTCTTCTTTTTCTTTAGGAACAACCTCTAGTATAATTTCTTCAGTCTCTTCTATTGTTGTTACAAAAGGAGTAAAACTCACCTTTTTTTCCTCTATTTTTGGTGCACTTTTCATGAAATCAATCCAAGAACCACCAGTAGAACCTGATGAAGTAGATGGAGTTGAAGGTCTAGGGGTAGAAGTTGGCTCACCTAAAGTGAATGGAACAAATACAGGACTAGCTGTTGTTGGTTCAGACGATGCACTGGAAGTTGATGAAGCAGTACTAAAAGGAATAAAACTAGACGGAGTTTCTGGAACAGGAGGTTTCGTATCTAAAGGAGCAGGTTCTGGGCTGGGAGGTGTTGTGTCAATAGGTGGCGGACTCTCTATTGTCGGTGTAACATCAATTGGCTTAATCTGGGGGGGAGTTAAATCTATAGGTTCTGGACTGGGAGGTGAAATATCTATCGGTTTGAGAGTTGGTGGAGAGATATCAATAGGCTTTGCCATAGGAGGAGTCATTTCGATAGGCTTTGGCGTAGGGGGAGTCATTTCGATAGGCTTTGGCGTAGGGGGAGTCATCTCGATAGGCTTTGGCATAGGAGGAGTTATATCAACAGGCTGCGGTGGTAAAGTACTAAGATCTGTAGGTTCTGGGGTAGGTTCTTCTGTACCCTCTAATATTTTTAATGCTTCATCTAAACTTGGAGAGCCATCGAGACTTGGGGTGGTTGTTGCAGGAATTGTTGGAACTGTTGGAGGTTTAAAGGTTGGTGGTTCTGGGGTAGCAGATATAGTAGGCACTGTAGGTGGTGGCGAAATTGTAGGCACGGTAGGTGGTGGTGTGAATGTTGGAGCAATAGGGGTTGTAGGTGTTTCTACCTCTGCTGGAGCAGGTGCTGCTGCAATTGCTGGAACTTTTGCTTGAAGTAAAAGTGTACCTAATTGATGAAATAATGAATTGATATTTTGACCACTTTTAGCAGAAGCTTCAAAATAAGTAATTCCCATTTGTTGAGCAAGTCCTTGTGCTTCACTACTTTCAACTGCACGGTCAGGTAAATCTGATTTGTTACCAATTAACATTAATGGGATCGCACCACAATTATCTGCGACTTCTTGAAACCATTTCGGGAGATTGTCGTAACTCTCACGATTAGTAAGATCGAAGATTGCAAGTGCTGCCATCGCTCCCTTATAATACAAGGGACGGATATATGAGAATCTTTCTTGCCCTCCAGTATCCCAAACTTGGAGTTTTACCTTATATCCTTCGATTTGAATCAATTTTATGGCGAAATCAACGCCAATTGTCATTTTATAGTGCTCTTCGAACCTTCCTTCAGCAAATCTGATGGTGATGGCCGTTTTCCCCACTGCACCGTCTCCTACTACAATGACTTTGAATAGATAATCATATTCACTCATTTAGAAGCCTCAAAACTTTAATTCCGATTATTAGCTTAACTTATATGAAAAATTTATATTCAGAATAATTACTTTATTCTTAAAACCTTATTTTTTTACTATTTTAATATAAATTCTTATTAATATACATTAATTCTATTTGGTATTATTTTTTTTTATTTATAAAAATAATTTTATCTAAATTAAAGTATGCTCATTTTTGAAAAGGAAGCATTGAATTTTAAGTTATAGCCTTCAAAGATCGGATTATTACAGTAATTTTGAAATTAGAATAAGGATCATAAATTTTTAAAAATATTAAAATATTTACTATTTCTTATTTGATTGGAGTAAATCTAGAATCGTTAGAATTGTTACATTAGCAAACAAATTAATTATTTAATAATAGGTGATTTAAATTCAAGAAAATCCAATTTTAACCAATAAATTAAACGAAAGAATTGTTATGCTCGGAAATCAAGCCATAATACGAGGAGCATTAGAAGCGGGTGTTCAATTTGTATCCCAATATCCCGGAACACCACTTTCAGATATAGGAACTATGTGTACTGAATTATTACAATCTAAATCCCTTCCAGGTTTTTATTTTCAATGGGCCGCTAATGAAGCAGCATCAATTCAGGCTGCAGCTGGTGCTAGTTGGAGTGGTATTCCTTCATTGGTCCCTGCTAAACATGTTGGAATAAATGTATTAGCTGATTCTCTATGTGTAATTGCTTTGAATGGACCAACTTCTTCGTATGGAGAAGGCGGCATAGTGATTATTGCAGGTGGAGACCCTGCATCCCTAGGAAGTCATTGTGAACAAAATGAACGATTTTATAGCTGGATGTTTCATTTAGTTCATATGGAACCAAGTGATGTGCGAGATTGTCTGGAATGGATTCCAGAGTTATATAAAATCTCTAAAGAATTTGATCTAATTGGATTTTTCCGGGTTACAAGTAGAGTTGCCCATACTCGTCAAGATGTAATATTAAAAAATCCTCTACCTCAATTTCAAGATAAGAAGGGTTTTTTTGAGAAAAATATTCCAAAATATTGTTCCCTCCCTCCCCATTGCGTTAATAATCATCTTCGATTGTATGAACGGATTGAAAAATTCAAAAAAAGTCCATATTCTAAAAAATTTGATAAAATTATACCAGGAGATTCTAAGTTAGGTATATTAACAGCTGGTGTTCCATTTGGATATACTATGGAAGCCTTACGTATTCTTGATATTAAAGATACACCTGTTCTTAAATATGGGGTTATCAATCCTATTAATGAAGAGATCTTTCTAAAATTTGCAGAAAATTTAGATAAAATTATCATATTAGAAGAATTAGAACCTTTTGTTGAAGTAGAAATTAAAAGAATTGCCCAAGAAAATGGTATTACAATTCCAATTAAGGGTCATGAAATTGTAAGAAAATGGGGAGAATTGAGTACTTCTGATGTTGTTCAAATTTTGGGTAAAGAAATTAATAAGTCGATTACAACATATGATGCAATTTTAGAAAAAGTGAATAAATATCAGCATCTAATTCCGCCAAGACCTCCTACTTTTTGTGCTGGATGTCCCGAAAGATCTCTACTTTATGCTATTGAAAAAGCAGTTGATAAGAAAAAGACAATAATTGCAGGCGATATTGGTTGTTATGTGATGAGTTTTTTTCCGCCACATGAACTAACTGATTGGGTTATATGTATGTCTGGAGGATTGGGAGCGGCAGTAGGTGCTGCTGTTAAAACGGATCAAGATATTATTGCTTTTGTTGGAGATTCCACTTTCTATCATACTGGACTACCAATTTTAATTTCAGCCGTTTATAATGGAGCTAATGTAACATTAATCATTTTTGATAATTCTTGGACTGCTATGACTGGAGGACATGAAAATCCCAATACACCAACACATCTGAGAGCTGCTAATATATTACAAGATCCAATTACATTTAATCTAAAAGATATTTTGAAGGCTTGTGGAGTGCAATACGTCAGAGTTATTGATCCTTATAAACCAAAATCTGCAGAAATGGCTATCCGTAAAGCCATGAAACATAAAGGAGTAAAGGCTCTTATATCCCGAAGAGAATGTGGTCTGAAATATGGAAGAAGGTTGAAATCTGAGAAGTACAAGTGGATGAGACAAGATAAACCCTTTTCTAAAGTTATTTATCAAGTTATTCCTGAAAGATGTGTACTTTGCAAAGAATGCACTCAAATACTCTGTTGTACCGCTTTAAGTATAGTAAATAAAGATGGAATTGAATGTGTAGAGATTGATGAGGCAAGGTGTAATCGTTGTGGAGTGTGTCATCAAATTTGCCCAAATTCCGCAATAAGAATTACTACAATAAATCCACAAGATCCTGAGGTGAGGGTATAAAATGAAGATTTGGAATGCATTAATTGTCGGAATAGGTGGAACTGGAGTTATAACATTAAAAACAATATTAGAATACGCGGCATTGAAAGATCCTAAAGTTGGAAAATTAATTGGTGCAGAAAAACACGGATTAGCTCAAAGAGAAGGTTCTGTGGATGTTCATGTTCGATTTCTTATTCTAGATCCAAATGAAATTATTGATGAATATTTTCTAACTTCTCCTACAATCCCCATTGGTGGTTCTGATATGGCTATAGGGATTGAACCAGTTGAATTATTAAGAGACGCGAAGTTTTTTTCTCAAAAAACAACATTTATAGTAAATACTTATACCATGCCTCCTCCCAGTGTCATTTCTGAACGAAATACTTATCCAGCGTTTGAAACAATAATTAATACTTTAAAAGATACCTCTGGATCAGATGATTTTTTAATTATTGATGCAACTAAAATCGCAATAGAAGAAATGGGAGATGCTTTATTTGGAAATAATATTTTACTTGGAGCTGCTCTTGCTTCAGGAAAAATACCATTAGAAAAAAAATTGATTGAAAATGTTTTGAGAGAGCAAGTCAAACAAGCTGATCTAAATATAGATGCACTAAATCTTGGTTATCAGAGGGGATTAGAAATCCTTAAAAAATAATATTAAATATTTTTCATCATTTCGTAAAATACAATTATTTTTTTGTATTATACCTTTAATGTCTCCTAATTTTAGCGAAATTAATAAAATGTTTTATGATAATTAAATAACCTTTATTAGTCATTTTAATGACTTCTATATTAAAATAAAATAAAAAAGTTTGCAAATTTGCAATATTTTCTTGAATTTTAAAGGTGAGAAATTATCATGGTAACTGGTTCAATAATCAAAAAAACAAAAAGTTTATGCCCAGAATGTAAAAAAGTGATTGACGCAAATATTATAGAAGAAAATGGGAAAGTTCTAATGAATAAAAAATGCTCTGAACATGGAGATTTTTCAGATATTTTATCAATTAATCCTACTCATTTTCGATGGAGTCAAAACTTCATGATTGACGGTCAAAAACCAAAAGACCCTTGTGTATCGACTAAAAAAGGATGCCCTTATGATTGTGGATCATGTCCCGAACATAAATCCTCTCCAGCTATTGCTATTTGTGATATTACTTATCGTTGTAATTTAAAATGTCCAATTTGCTTTGCTAATGCTGAAAGCCGTGGATTAAATTATGAACCATCGTTCGAAGAACTAATTCGAATTTATAAACATTTTAGAAATATTAAACCTCAGCCACCAATTGTTGCAATGTATGCAGGTGGAGAACCAACTGTACGAAATGATCTCCCGGAGTTATTAACCGAATGTGTAAAAATGGGATATCAACAATTACAAATTGCTACAAATGGGATACGTTTAGCTAACATTGATTACTTCCAAGAATTAATTGACGCCGGATTGCCAAATTCTACTAATAATAATAGAACTCGAACTTGTATTTATTTACAATTTGATGGAATTGAACGTGAAACTTACATAAAAACAAGAGGCGCTGATATTTTAGATAAAAAATTAAAAGTAATTGAAAATGCTAGAGAGCTAAATTTTCCTAATATGATTTTAGTTCCTACCGTTGCCAAAGGTGTTAATGACCATGAAATTAATAACATTCTACAGTTTGCTATAGATAATATTGATGTAGTTTCTACCCTAATGTATCAACCAATGGCTATGTGTGGAAGATTTGATAAAGAAAAACTTCATGAAATGAGAATCACCTCTTCCCATTTAGCAAAAGAATTACAAGCATATACAAAAGGAAAAGTTGGAAAAACATATCCTCTACCCACTATTTCAAAATTCGCAAAAATAATTGCTTTCTTAAATAATGAACCTCCTGTGGAATTTACATGTAATGCGGATTGTGGTTTTGCCAACTTCATGTTTGTAGATCCTAAGACAAAACAACTTACCGGGATCGAAGATTTTGTTGATGCGGATAGATTTCTAAAGATTTGTGATAAATGGTATAATAGAGTAGAAAGAGAGAAAAAATGGGAACAAGAAGGAAAAACAGGACTTTTTGGTAGATTTTTTGACAGAGCTAGAAAAGATATTTTAAAAGCAAGAATTTTTGGAGAACTTGCATTAACGATGAGATCTCCACAAGCACTTCTTAATAATTTTTCAGACCCAATTTCAGTTGTTAGAAATTTTGCCGATACTGTCTTAAATACATCTTGGGAATCCAGTTCAAATTGGCTTATAAATGGAAATGTTCTGCTTGTAGGTTTAATGCATTTTCAAGATTTATATAATTTCGATCTCGAGCGTGTAAGTCGATGCTTAGTTCATTACGGCTATATAGATCCTACCACAAACCAAGTAAGGCAAGTTCCATTCTGTGCAATGAACGCAGTCCATAGAGAAAGAATTGAAAACGAACTAGAACAAGCAGATAAAATGGTTCAATATACACCCGATATTCAATCAAACTAAATATGATTGCGTTTTCTATTTTTTTAAAAATTCAAATTTCTTTTATTTTTTGTATCAAATTATTTTATTTTTTCAATTAATTTCATATCTAAATAGGAAGATTAATTGAAAAAAAGGAAGGTTTGATTATTATCTCATATTCATTATAAACGATTTTATCAGGCAGATGAAGTTTTAAATTTAATTTATAACGACCACTTCTTCCTTTAGGTAATAATACGTTTATTTCTCCAATTTTGATCAATGAATCCTTATCTATATTAATATTATATTCATTCTGAAAGATAGCTTTACCAGAACTTGGTGAAATATCAACTGTTAATTTAATATCATTAAATTCTTGGTGTAAGTCGTTTGTCACATACAATTCAGTTTTAAATCGTTTTCCTTGAGTATAATTTTTATTTGGCCATTTCATTATAAACGGATATACTGGTTCAAAGCAATTTTTAACTACATAATAAGCCTTTTTAGGTTCACGCCAATAGTCGACGATACTCCATGTGATTCCAGGGAAACAATCGTTGAATAGAAAATGTATTACACCTCCACAATGATCATATTTCAAAAATCTAAATAGTTCTATGTGAAATTTTGCTATCTCAGCTTGATAATCTTGAGTCGCTTGTATAAATTCCTCTAAAGTTTTAAAATTTTCTTCTTTAGCATAGTTTCTGACAAACATTTGTTGATATCGATGATATTTTATTAAAATCGCTGTATTTAAGGGGAATAAGTCCTCTGGATTATCCTTAAAACATGGAAATTTTTGTAAACTTTCCAAATTTGGAAATGCTTGTGCACCAAATTCCGTTACGAATCGAACTTTTCTTCTACTAGTTAAGAATTTATAAGCTGCTCTATATCTAGGAGCTGTTGGCCAATAATATCCACAATAACTATGAAGGTCAGTGCCTCCTCGTATTAGACCTGCTATACCCGAATTTTTTACAATTATTCCGTTATGATTTTTTTCAGGTTCGAGCTCCATTTCAAGGACTTTAACCATTTCTGAATCTAATTTGTCCTTATTAAAATTTCTAACAATATTCCACGGAAGTGCATTAACTGGCAATGTTAAAACACAAAATAGTAAGAATTCAATTAGATTACCCATCGTTAATATAGTATCTGTGTGAAATAATGGATTTGTTTCTAATACTCCAGGAATTAACGTCATTTCGGGTAAAAAGAAATCTAAAATTGTTGGAATGGAAAATATAAGGAAAACGCCTATAGCTTCTTTTTCATTTACGAAATTTAATGGTGGCATTTGAAGAAGAAGGGCTATAGCAATGCCTAATAAAACAGGTTTTGTAATAAATGGAATATCTTTAAAGATATCACGACCCAAATCTAAAAATTCACGTGTTGTTGTTGAAAATTGCCATGTGCTTATATTAAAAACTGATGACCCAGGAAATAGGGTAATAATTAAATTTACACCAAAAAGTAAGAAAATTAGCCCTATTAAAAAAAGGGGAATTTTTAATTTTCCTAAAAGTTCAAAAGGTTCATTATGTGTACAATAAATTGCTTGTGAGGGGTGATTTTGAAGTAATTCAACAGCTTTTTTAGCTTGTTTTTTTGCAGGTTCCAATATTTTTTTAGAATATCCCCATTGAAAAGGTAAATCTTGCCAAACAAGAACTCCCAATTCATCGCAGGCATTATGAAAAAGAGGTTCATTATCAAGATGTGCGTGGACTCGAATCATATTCATATTACAATCCTTAATTAATTGGATGTCTTTTTTATAATCCTTGGGAGTACAGTATGCCAAACGCATATCACATGGCGCATAGTTATTCCCTCTTATAAAAATTCTACGTCCGTTTAAGAATATCTTCCAACCCTTCTGCTTTGTAGTCATGTAAATTTCTCGAATTCCAAAAGTATTTTCTAAAGATTCAGATTCTCCATTTTGAATTAAAATCTGGGATTTTAAAGTATAAAGATTCTGCGCTCCATGATCCCATGTCCACCACAACTTAGCATCATCTATTTCTATTTCCTCATAGATTGTATTTGTCCCAATTACGAGTTTTTTGGTAAGATCTAAATTAATATTCTTACCTTCAAAATTTTTTGGACTTACTTTTATTTTAAGGTTAATTTCAAGGTCTTTTTTTGATTCAATTATATAGATTACTTTAATTTTAGCCTTCTTTTCTGAAAGAATTTTTGGGATAATTTTGATATTTTTGAAATAAGCTTGATCGGTGCTTATTAATTCTACACTTTTCCAAATTCCACCTGGATTTGTAACCGGATCGCTGGCGTCCCAATGGCTTAAAACACCCGTTATTTGTTTTTTATTCCACATATTTTTTTCGTCTTCACAAGTCACCTTTACAGCAATACTGTTTTCTTTTTCAAAATCTATTTTATCTGAAATATCAAATTCGAAGGGAAAGAAATATCCTTCATTTTCCCCCAATTTCTCTCCATTTAACCAAACAGAAGTCAGATAGAAGACTCCATTAAATCTCAACCTTATAATTTTATTTTTAAATTCGCTCGGAGGAATAAAATTTGTTCTATACCAAACAATAGGTCCTCCATAATCATTATATATCCCATCTTTACTTAAATCTGTAATATATTTTTCATTTGCTTGCCAATGTCCTGGTACTTTAATTTTATCCCATGTACTATCATCATACTCAGTGTTAAAAAATTTTTGGACTTCACCCTGATTATTCTCATCCTTTATTACTTTCCATGTGCCATCTAACTTCTGTATCAATTGAAAAAACTCCTTCATAACTTTTTACTAATAATTGTTTCAAAGATCTATTAAAATGAATCTTTTAAAATGAATATCCTATTCTAATTTAATTCTTTAATGAACAAATGAGAATTATTTTTCAATTTTTTAAATTTTTTTTCGTTGATAATGAAATATAATGGAATAATTTGAAATTTATGCATTTTTAAAAAGATTTATAAAAAAACTCGTGTGTCTCCTCCATAATTAAAATAGTTTATATTTGAAATTCATATAATATTTTGAACTATGTAACATATAAAACACAATTTTTATCGGAAATTTTTTAAATCTAAAAGTAATTAAGGTTTATCATAACTCTATTAAGAGTTTCTCTTTTCTAATAAACCAGAAAGAGAAAAATTAAAAAAATTTAACAATAAACCCAAATGTGATTAAAATGGGAGCAGTTGATGAAATTAAAAAGAAAATTGAAAGCAAAGCTTACGATCTCAAAGATCTACCATTATTCATGAAAGCAGTCGAAGAAGTAGCAGCCTCAAATGAAGATCTTCAAGATGAACTAGAAGATCAAGACGATGTTGTAATCATGATGGAAGTACCTGGCATTATTGCAGGTTATATGGAAATTAAAGACGGAAAACTTACTGCAGGTGAAGGTAAACACTCTGATCCTACAGTCACAATCCAAATGAATGAAGATGTCGCTGCAGGCTTACTCACTGGTGAAGTAGATACCGCAAGTGCCTATATGGCTGGCGATATTAAAATCGTCGGCGAAATGGCCAAAGCTATGGCTCTCCGTTCAATCTTAGAAATTGTTGGCGAAGAGCTCGGTGTCGAAATGGGTGGCGGCTAAACTAGAATCTATCAACTCTAACTTTATCTTTTTTTTATTTCTATATTTTTTTCATTACCTAATTACATTTTAATAAACAATTTTAAAATCTTTTACATTTATATGTTAAAAATTCAAATGTTTGACTCTTCATTTTGCCATTTTATATTCATAAAAATATAATAATAGTGCTAAATACACAAGACTTTTTTAGATTTTAGCCCAAAATTGATAATTGAAAATGCAAACAAAGAAAAAAAAAGTTTTTAAAATTGTAGTATTGGGAGAAGCTGGAGTAGGAAAAACCAGTTTAGTTAGGAGATATTGCGAGGGGACTTTCCTAGAAGGATATAAAACTACAATTGGCAGCGATTTTTATGTAAAATATCTTCGTTGTGAGGATGGAAGTCCCTTAATTCTTTCAATTTGGGATTTAGCGGGAGAACATCGTTTTCAGTTTGTAATGGAGAATTTTATGAAAGGTGCAAAAGGAGCACTCCTTGTTTTTGATCTAACAAAAAAAAGAACATTCATAAAATTAGGTGAATGGTTACAAATATTACAAAAAGCAGCTGGATCAGTACCTTTGATTCTAATAGGCAATAAATCAGATTTGATTGATTCACGTTTTGTTTCTGCTGATGAAGCTAAGGCATATGCTGAAAATAATGGAATTGCTTATTATGAAAGCTCAGCTAAAACAAGCTGGAATGTTGATAATATCTTTCAAAAAATATCAAATTTATGTTTAAATAAAGAAGCAACTGAAGTTGTTGAATACAAAGAAGAAGCAAGGCGAATAGACTTATGAGGGGTATATTTTGCCACAAAAAATAATTGTTTGCCCAAAATGCAAAGAACAACTAAATTTTATTGTTGATGATTCAGTAATTGCTAATTCTAAAAGTTTTCCGATACCGAGTGTTGTTCAACACAAAGATCATTATCTAATAGTCTATCTTGATTCTCAATGTGCAATATGTGATATAGAAATTCCCTTATTTTTTAAAAGTGAATAAATGAATATAAACGCTTTAAAATCTCTATTATCTTTAAAATCCACATTTAAGAGTTGAATTATAAATATGATTAGCATGCATTTCTATAATTTCAAGCTCTTCTTTTCCTATTGTTTTTTTAATTAATTTACCATCAATTATTACTCTATCTCCCTTTCGTATGATTATTTGACCTGTACGTGTATAAGTATAAACTAAGAATTCGTCTGGAATGCCTTCAATTTCTTTATCTAATTTAAGACTAAATTCATAATGACCACCTGCTTGAGAACGTCCATATATCAAATTCGAAGTCGTAGTTCCCGAGAGAACTCCTTTAAATAACTCCACTTTTCCCATTAGATTCAACTTCCGCATTTAAGAGTTTTATTATAAATATGATGAGCTTCCATTTCATTTATATGAAATTCGTCGTTTTCCATTCTGCCTTGGTACAATTTACCTTCAATTAACACTTTATCTCCCTTTTTTATGATTAAACCATAAACATCATGTGAATAAACCATAAATTCATTTGGAATGCCTTCAATTTTCATATCTAATTTAATGCTAAACTGACGTTCCAAAAAAGAATAGATTATGTCTGAAGTTGCAGTTCCTGAGAGAATACCGTTAAAAACCTCCTTCTTCTTAATTTTTAAACCTGCTCCATGTTTAAGTGTTTTATTATAAACATAATTAGCTTTCATTTTTATGTTTTCGATTTGCTCTTTACCCAAGAAATATTGATATAAATAACCTCCAATTAATACTATATCTTCTCTTCTTAACACAGTTCCCCTGATATACTTATAGATAGGTGTTCCTTTGGGTTTGGTACGAAGTCTTTTGTGGTAAATTTCAACTAAAAATTCCTTTGGAATCCCTTCAATCTCCTCATTTAATTTAAAAGCAAAATTAATACCGCCATGATATAAAGTAACTGTTCCCGATAACATTCCTTTAAATAATTCAATTTTTTTCATTAGATTCAACCTCCGCATATAAGATCTCTATTATAAACATTCAAAGCTTTCATTTCTGTATAAGTATATTCATTTTTTCCCATAGTACCATGGAACAAAATGCCTTCAATTAGTATTTTATCTCCTCTGCGTATGATGATTAGGTTAGACGAAGAAACCACAAATTCATTTGGAATTCCTTCAATTTCTTTATCTAATTTAATGCTAAATAACCAAATATACTGAGAAAAGGTGAGTAGATCTGAAGTTGCAGTTCCTGAGAGACTACCGTTAAATACCTCTTTTCTCTTAATTTTTAAACCTGCTCCATGTTTAAGTGAAGTATTATAAACATTATCAGTTTTCATAAATATATGTTCGAGTTGTTCTTTACCCTCGAAAGATTGGAATATTTTCCCTCCAATTTTTACATTATCTCCTTTTCTTAAGAATAAGAAATGGTGACTAATTTTACTTCTAACTAAAAATTCCTTTGGAAGACCTTCAATCTCTTCATTTAATTTAATACTAAAATTATAACCATCCCTCATCATAAACGAATCTGAAGTAACAGTTGCAGATAAAACTCCTTTAAATAATTCTATTTTTCCCATTAAATTCAACCTCCATTTTTGCCATAAGATTCAAAATCCGTATTTAAGATTTGTATTATAAATGTGATCAACATGCATTTCTGTAATGCTAAATTCATTTTTTCCCATAATACCTTGGAATAACTTGCCCTCAATCAATAATTTATCTCCGTTTCTTATGAATATATTGGTATGTATTTGTGAACAAACCAAGAATTCATTTGGAATACCTTCAATTTCTTGATCTAATTTAATGCTAAATACTAAAGGAGGTTGTGCGGATATATAAAGTTTTACATCTGAAGTTGCAGTTCCTGAGAGCTTACCTTTAAAGACCTCTTTTCTTTTTATTTTTAAACCTTTTCCATGTTTAAGTGTTGTATTATAAACATAATTAGCCTTCATTCTTATTCTTTCAAGTCTTTCTCTAGGCTCTAAATATTTCAATAATGTACCTCCTATTGTTACAATATCTCCTTTTCTTACGAAAAATGGACTTTTAGGATAATTAAATAGTGATTGTCTTGAGTGAAAAGAAACTATAAATTCCTTTGGAAGTCCTTCAAACTCTTCATTTAATTTAATGGTAAAACCATAACTTATAAAAGCTCCTGATTTCGAATCTAAAGTAGCAGTTCCAGATAAAACTCCTTTAAATAATTCTTTTTTCCCGATTTTCAAAACCCCATATATAAGTTCTTTTAATTAATTATCACAAATAATTGATAATTATTAAAGGAACTAAGTTTTGATATAAAAGTATTATTTTATAGGAAATTTTATGTATATGTATAAAAAAGTAAGTTATATTCAAGATTACTGTAAAGGGATAAAAAATGAGTGAAAAATGGTTATTTGAAGCTAATAAAGACGAACCTGTAAAATATTTGGCACATATAAATGCACTTGTAGGAAATATGACAAGCACTTTAGGAAAAAATCCTGACTCACCTGGTTTAATTGCGATTGAAGGGTTTAAAGGACATGCAATAAGTCTAGGTTATTTTCAAGATCTGGATACCGAAATTCATTATGATAAATGCAAAGCTGCAGGCATCTTAGTAGGGCGTAGGTCCGGTGTTGGTGGAGGTACTATCTTTGTGGACCGATCTAGCATGGCTATGGCAATGGTTGCCGACCAAAATAAAGAAATTGTTAATAATACCTTTCCTGACATGGATTCTGCATTTCATAAAGTGGGTGCTGTTATAAAAAATGCATATGAAATTCTTGGAGTAAAGGATCCTTGGTATAAACATATTGGAGATATTAAAATCGGAAAAGGAAGTAATGAACGGAAAATCACAGGATTTGGGTTTGTAAATTTCGGAAATCTTTTAATTTGTAATTGTATTCTTTCAATTGGAGAGATGGATATCGATAAATTTATAGACTGTGCAAATATTCCTCCAGAAAAAATTAAAGATAAAAATTTTACTCAAATTGCAGATTATTTAAAGGGAGGAATAACAAGCATTGAAAGAGAAACCGGTTATTGTCCAACATTTGAAGAAGTTAAAGATGCATTCTACAATTCTTTTAAGAAAGTGCTAAATTTTGATTTTGAAATACATGAACGGACAGAAAAAGATATTCGAAAAATTGAAAAATCTATTACACGTGATGAACGCAAACATGGAGAAGACTTCCTATTTGAATTTTCTAGTAAGAAAAAATTTGTAAATATTCCCAATGAGTGGAAGGTTAACTTTGGAAGATACAAATCACGAAAATTACTGGTTGCCCATATAATTACTAACCAAGAAATCATAGAAGATGTAATGTTTTCAGGAGATTTTTATTGTAAACCTACTGCATACTTATTTGAATTAGAGAGATCTTTAAAGGGACTGAATTATAAAGATCACAAATCTATCGAAAACAAGATAAAAGAGATATTTAATCGCGAAGATTGGGAAATGCCCGAAGTTATTACGGAAGATTTTTTAGAAGTAATTAAAACAGCAATAAAATAATTACCAAATACTTATGTATTCCTGAAAAATAGGAAATTAGACACCATAATTCCTGAGAAAACTCCTTTATACAATTCTATTTTGTTATTAGATTCAAATTCCGGATTTAAGAGTTATATTATATACATGTTTCGCTTCCATTTCCATTATATATAAGTCAGTTTTTCCCATGGTACCCCGGAACAATGTACCTTCAATTAATAATTTATCTCCGTTTTTTATGAATAGATATGAAATATGTGGTGTAAACACCAAAAATATATTTGGAATTCCTTCAATTTCTAGATCTAATTTAATGCTAAATACAAAGTTAACTTTACGCATACCAATATATTTTAGATCTGAAGTTGCAGTTCCTGAAAGTTTACCCTTAAAAACTTCTTTTTTCTTAATTTTTAAACCTAATCCATTTTTAAGTGTTCGATTATAAATATAATTAGCTTTCATAAATATATTTTCGATTTGTTCTTTACCCCTGAAGTACTGGTTTAATGTACCTCCAATTGTTACAATATCTCCTTTTCTTAAGAGAAATGGTTTGACACGACCTGCATTCCTATCAAAATTTGATGAATATTTAACAAAAAATTCCTTTGGAAGCCCTTCAATCTCTTCATTTAATCTAATAGTAAAACTATAAGCATAAGGATCAATAATTACCAAATCTGAAGTAACTGTTCCAGATAATACTCCTTTAAATAGCTGTTTTTCTCGGATTTTTAAAACCCCACTTTCAAAATTTGTTGTATTAAAAAATTTTGTGTAATTTATGTTATAAATAATAATATAAAATAATTAGCAAATAGGTCCACAAATCATAATCATTTTAACAAATTTAATGAAAAGAATTAAAGGAATGAATTTATTTTCAAGAATAATACTTGAAAGGAATAATGCACGAGAAGTGGCTATTCGAAGTTAATAAAAACGAATCTATAAGTCATTTAATATAAAGTAATCACCAAATACTAATATGTTCCTGACATATTGGACATTTCTGAGAGTGCTTTACATATTCTTTCCAACAACATTTATGAAAAATTCTTTTACAATGTGTGCACCTTATTTGACATTCAAATTCCCCTTGAACTCCGGGAATTGTTCCTGATACATTTTTTTGACAATAAGGACAGACTAAATTCTTACAAATACTGCATACAAATTGAGAGGTATCTGCCATACTATCTCTTAATTTATTAAAAAATTCAGCTAAATTAGAGGCAGGAAACCATTCTATAATGAAATCATTAATTGCAGTCTGAAATTTTTCTGAAAGTTGTTGATCTTGGGGTAAAGTTACTAGGTTTATGGCTGGGGGGGAAGAAGGGTAGTTATTTGGAATTTGGATATCGAATTTGTATTTTTTAGGATTTGTTTTAGATTCTGTAAGAGAAACATGTATCATATTATTAACTGAATCAAAAATTGCATCCAAATCTTTTTGTTTTAAAAGTTTTAACTCTAAATTTATTCTTAATTTCCTATCTAAAATTGCTGAAATTTCTCTTAGTATATGAACTACATGACTGCTACTTGGATTCCAAGATCTTATTGATTTTAAACTATCTAAAAAAATGAATTTTTCCATTTTTTGTGAAGGAATAATTTTTGGGAGTTGGGGAAACTCTTTCAAGTCAACTTCAAGGTCAAATTGTTCAGCATCCAAACTATAAATATGAATTTTTAATTTGGTTGATAATTCTGTGGGTTGTTCAACATCAAACTCCTGATAAAGACTTTGAACTTCTTCATCTAATCTTGATTTTCCCATAATTTCTTCTTCAATTGTTCGAAGAATTTCAACTAGATGAGCTGGAGGTTGTTGAGGAAAATTCTTAATTAAGGCAATTGAATCTGGTGGTCCGAGGAGCTCTATCAGTTCTTGAGGAAATGAAATTTCAATTCGTTTTGGATAATCTTGGCATTTAAGTCCTACTGGATAATAAAAACCAATTGAAGAATAAAAATCCACTTTGATATCAGTAACATTTTCAGGATTTAATTCAACTTGAAAATTATCAATAACTGATTCTATCTCCTTTTTTAGAATTTTTTGCTGTTCTGACAAATCATTTTCTATCGAAGTAATTTGATTTGATATTTCTTTATTTCTATTTTCTATTTCTTCTATTTTAGCTGTATATTGAGATAAATTAATTTTTCCTGAATTGAAATCACTTTTCAATTCCAGGTTCTTTAATTTATTTTTCTCAATCTCCTCCTCTAATGTGAAGATTAAATCTAAAATTTTAAAAGAATTCATGGAATTAATAATCCTAAAAATCTATATATGTTTTAAAAAACTATTAATTACGAAATTTTTTGCTCTCTTAATGCTTTTCCTAATGTTTTTCCCCACTTTTCCGCTAAGTCTGCCATTATACCATCTATTGGGTCTTGAATTATATCATATCCCCTTAATTCTTCAAGAAAGTTCCATAATCGTAATTTAGTTGTTTTTTTTCGGAGATCTTTTCTCGGAAATCTCTTTAAAAAACCATCAATTTTGCCTTTAATTTCAGGATCTAATCCGGTCTTTTTACTTAATTCCATAAAATTTTGAATGATTGTACGCGAATTCATTTTGCTCACATCGTAGGAATTTTTAAATCTGAAAAATCTACATCTTTTTTCATTGGTTGTTTTGGACTTAAAGGTAATTTAGCGATCTCTGCAGCTGCTTGATTTAAGGCTAAGAGAGTAATTCCTAAGGATGCACCAGCTGGCAAATTTACTAAAATCAGTGCACTGTCTCCTGCACTTTTGACAATCATTTGTCCATTTTCAGAATCGATTAACATTTTGGATAAAGTTCCATGTTCATAAATATCTGTAGATCTTGTGGCTAAAGCAAGGATACTGGCTCCTAACCCAGCAGCCACAATTTCAGTCTCATTATCTAGGGGTTTATTTGTTTCTTTATCAAATGAAGTTATTGGGAGTCCATTTTTATCAATTATTACCGCAGATTTTATAGCAGTAGTCTCAAGCATCTTCTTTAGGATATCATGCAGTTGAATCTCAATTTTTTTCGACATTAGTGATTTCCGTCCATAACACTAATAAGAAATAATGATGTTTGGATTATTTTCTTATATTTCATAATATTTTAAATTATTTTTCCCTATCTGGATAATATCTAAACATTATCATAAATATAAAATGGTGACAAAAAGAAGAATTTTATAAGATCAAAATTATATTTATGTTCTTATTTGAAATAAGTAAAAGGAATTTTCAGAAATTTTTGAAGATTCACAATAACTATGAGGAAACCAGATGTCTAATCTTAAAGATTACATTAAGCTACTAAGACCGCAACAACAATATAAGAATGCTCTAATTTTTTTGGGACCTATTTTTGGTTTAAACTTTCTAAATTTAGATGTTTTATGGAAACTTTTAAATTTTCAATTATTTGGTCCCTTAATTTTCAGAGTCACTCCTTATGAGTCGTTATTTAATATAAATTTATACATAACTCTAATTATTGGATTTTTTTGTTTATGTGGTGTTTCAGCAGCTAACTACATAATTAATGACATTATTGATATGGAAAAGGATAAAATACATGAAGATAAAAAAGAAAGGCCACTTCCCTCGGGTGCTGTTTCTGTTAGGTCAGCGAAAATTCTATGCGTCATACTTCTAATTGGAAGTATCGGTTCCGCATTTTATTTTAATCCCTATTTTTTGTTCGACCATCCAGTTTTCGGATATCTAATATTCCCTGATATAATTTTTGGATTTCCTTGGTCAGGGGTTATGGTTATATTAGTCTTCTTAACAGGTCTTCTTTATAACCTTAAATTGAAAAAAATCGCATTTGCAGATGTGATAACTATATCTGTCAATTATGTTTGGCGTGCGATTACCGGTTGCTTTTTAGCATTAATAAATATCTCTGCATGGTTAATTATAATAATATTCTTAGCCGCTTTGTTTATTTCTCTTTGTAAAAGAAAAGCAGACTTAGATCTCCTACAAGAGGATGCTCAAAAACATAAAGCAATATATGAATATTATTCTCCAACTTTAATTGAAAATTATATTGTGATAAGCGGCACAAGCTTTCTGCTTGTATACCTTTTATACACAATCCAAAAAGAAACTTATTTTGGGGTAGGATGGCTATCAATTACGTTGCCATTTGCATTTTTCTTTATTATGAGATATATGTATCTTGTGTATTCTAAAACAGCTATTCCTAGAAAATTTCAAAAAGTCTTTTTCGACAGACAGACACTATATAATTTTATATGTTGGGGAAGTATTGTGTTTGTTGTTTTATATTACTCTCAAATATGTTTTTTCTTGAGTCTGATATTTTAAAAAAGAAAAAATAAATTTTTATTCTTCTTATCCCTTAGTAACTCCAATCGGTACCATTCTAACTAATTTTTTTGCTATTTCTAGTTTATCACTGACTTTAGCGACTAAATCAATATCTTTATAAGCTTTTGGAGCTTCTTCGCTTATAATTTTCATAGATGCAGCTTTTACATATGTTCCTCTTTTTTGAAGTTCTTTTTTTATAGTCTCTCCCCAAAATTTTCGCTTAGCAGCAGAACGTGATAAAACTCTACCTGCACCATGTGCTGTTGATCCAAAGGATAGTTCCATAGATCTTTTTCCGCCAAGTAATAAATAAGATGCTGTTCCCATACTTCCAGGAAGTAGTACAGGTTGCCCTATCTCCTTATATGCGACACTTAATGCTGGATGAAAAGGAGGAAATGCTCGTGTTGCACCTTTACGATGAACACAAAATGTTTTCTTTTCACCATTAATTTCATGTTCTTCTATTTTGGCAATATTATGTGCTACATCGTATATAAGATTTAAATCTAAATCTTCAGCAGATGTATTAAATATTCTTTCAAAGCTGTTCCTGACCCAATGCATAATCATCTGTCTATTTGCCCAAGCAAAATTTGCAGCACAAGCCATTGCTTTTAAATATCGTTGACCCTCTGCACTAGAAACTGGTGCACAAGCTAATTCTCTGTCTGGTAATTTTATATTATATTTATGCATTGCTCGCTCCATTTCCCTCAAATAATCTGTGCATATTTGATGTCCAAAACCTCGACTTCCAGTATGTATCATGACTAGAATTTGTCCTGGTTCAATTATTTTCAATCTTTTTGCTAGTGCTTCATCATATATTTTATCAACTTTTTGAATCTCTAAAAAATGATTTCCAGATCCTAAACTACCTAATTGGGGAATACCTCTTTCTTTTGCTCTATCTGAAATAGTATGTGCATCAGCTCCGGCCAATTTACCTCCTTCTTCGGCATGTTTTAAATCTTCAGGCCATCCATAACCATTTTCTACAGCCCATTCCATACCATTTTCTGCAGCTTGATCCAATTCATTTCTAGTTAAACGAATTTTTCCTTTGGATCCCAATCCAGAGGGAACGTTTCTAAAAAGTGAATCTATTAATTCCTTTAATCTTTTAATATCCTTTTGAAAAAGATTAGTTCTAACTAATCGTACTCCACAATTTATATCATATCCAACTCCACCTGGAGAAACTACTCCTTCCTCCACATCTACAGCTGCAACTCCGCCTATAGGAAAACCATAACCTTGATGTGCATCAGGAAGAATAGCGGAAAACTTTGTAATGCCAGGTAGAAAAGTAATATTAGACGCTTGCTGGAGTGTTCGATCCCTTTTCATAGCTTCCAGCAATTGCTCATTACAATAAACTCTTGCAGGAACTTTCATTCCCTGCTTAAATTTTGGGGAAATTTCATATACATATTCCTCCAATTTTTTGATCGGAATGTTTGAACTGTCTATCTTTGACATATTATTTTACCTCAAATATATTATGAAACTATAATTTTCAAACAATCATAATTAATAGAATTCTAAAAACTAGGATATGTTACATTTGAAAATTAAATAGCTTTAATTACTACATTATTTCAATTTATAAAATTGAATTAGTTTATTTAAGAATTTTGTTTTTAAGTCTAATTTACTAATAAATTCTCTAGATATCCAATACAAACCTTAAAATTACATTATCAGATAATATTTTAATTTCCATTAAGCTATAAGTTGGTGCTTTTATTTCTGTTTTTGATTCATGCTTTTGGGGATCAAATTCTTCACCCCATAATTCCCCAAATAATTCAATTTTCCCATTTATCGATTCTAATTTTAGTATTTTAATTTTAGAAAAAATAAGATTTTTTGAATCAAAAATATAAATTAATTCTCCAAGCCAATCAAAAAGTAAAGCTTCTGTATCTTCAGCCTCTAATCTAATTTCATGTTTAATAATTGGCTCTATTTTTTGAATATTAGTCATCGTCTCAAATACTGCTTTACCCGCCTCTTCAAAGGCTTCGGTCAAATTTCTGGCTTGAACTTCAATATAAACATCGCTTATATGCTCAAGAAACTTAAAACTTCCCATCTTAAGTCAGTTCGAAATTAATCTATTATAATATTATTGTTTTGCATTAAAAAATCAATTTAAAATAAATCTTTTTTAAATATTGTTATAAGGATAATTCAATTTGTTAAATTAAAATTATTTAATATTCATTCTATTACTAATTATTACTAAAAGTCTAGAAAGAGAGTGGACAAGATTCTTCAAGAGTTTTGGATTGTTGAAAAAAAATCAGGAAGATGCATGTTTAATAAAAGTTATGCTAGTGTTTCGACAGATCCAGACCTTTTGACAAGCTTTTTAAGTGCACTTTACCGATTCTCAGAGGAGGTATCTACAAAACAGCAAGGCATCGAAAGTGTTGAAATGGGGGGTTTAAAATGGGTCTATATCGATAAAGATAATCTATTATATATCGCAGCAGCAGATAAAACTGACAAAACTTCCAATCTTCGGTCTCAAGTAAATGTAATTAGGATAAATTTTACAGACAAATTTCCAGAATGTAAGGATGATGAATTTAGTGAAAAATGGGATGGAAATATTACTAAATTCGAAGTATTTTCTGATAAAGTAGATGAATTAAAAGATCATTGGAAAAAACTTGAGAAAGTTACCGATGCGGCAGAAATGATGGATATTTTAGAGGTATATCAACATATATTTAATAGCTTATCTAAAATAATCCATACAATAAAAAAAGGTAGGGAACAACTTGATGAAAAGATGATACATTTAAAAGAGGTGTTACCAAAATCTTTTCAAAATGCTGTTTATTCAGATAGCGGATGGGATATCTTAACAATAAATGTCTTTCAACAAGATATTAATGAAGAAGAGCTTAGAACAAGTTTAATTTCTATGCTACAGTATTATATAGATATTTTACGAGAAATATTTAAAGATAAAATGCCTGAAATAATAAGAACTCTTATATTTCCTTATATACGTTCTGATTGGAAGAGAATTTCAAATTTAAAACTAGATAAGATGTTTATTGACCTATTTTTAACTTGAGAAATTTTTTTCTTTGTTCAAATTAAACGAATCATCTTCGATATTTTTATTCGACAGATTATTATATTTTGGTAGACTCTTTTCATTGAATTTGGACAAATCTATAGGTAATATAAATAGAGATTTATTTTTTATATCTATTAAATAAAACTAGCCGGGATAGCCAAGTGGTTTACGGCGCGGGCCTTGAGTTTTTTAAGAAAGTCCGTGCTCTACGGAGCGCGAGGGTTCAAATCCCTCTCCCGGCGCCAATATAATCAATAAAATGATATAATATTCTCCAAATGGATACATTTTTCAAGCAAAAATTAATTTAAATTTGAATTATTATTGTTTATTAAGCAATGTAGCTGCAAGATCAGTAAATGCTTCAACAACTTTTATTCCATTTAAAGCACTAGTCTCGAAAAAAGGACAATTCATTTCTGAGGCTAAATCTGCCCCTTGATTACTATCAATTTTTCTTTTATCCTTTAAATCTACTTTATTTGCAAGTAAAATTTTAGGAACAGAACTAGCGTTTTTTAATAATTCTTCATGCCATCTAGAAATTGAATTAAACGTTGTAGGTCTTGTAACATCATAAACCATAAGAGCGCCCTGTGCACCCTTATAATAGAGCTGACGAACTTCTGACCATTTCATTTGTCCAGCAATATCATATAATAGTAACTTAATTTGAATATTTCCAATTTCAACTTCTTTAATTAGAATATTTGCACCCAAAGTTGGTTTATATTCTGTTTCAAACTTATGTTCTGAAAACCTTTTTATTAGCGATGTTTTCCCCACAGCTGGATCGCCAATCACAATAACTTTGAACACAAATTTTCTTGACATAATAGAATATCTCTCTTTCTAAGTAAATAATCAACCTATTTTCTCTTTAATTTTAGTGGCTTTCTCAGGTTTAATGATAAATTCACAAGCTTCATCCCCCATAGCGATACATTTAATTTCTTTGACATGAAATTTTTCACCTGTCGCCTCTTCTTTAAACCTCGCGAGAGTACCACTAATAATATGGCATACGGGGTTATTTGCTGTAATATCTTTGCTAATTGGGTTATTCTTAATTTTAATATGGATTATATCAGGATCATTTGGATCTTTATAGAATGACCATTCGCCACCTATCCACTCCTCTAACTTTTTGATAATATCTTCTAGAGAAATACCAAATGGGGATAAATAGAGTGCGAATTTTCTTCCGGATTCATAAAGTATAGCATGAGTTCCATGACCAAGAAGAGAGTTCATAGATTTTAAAAGTGCGCTAAAATCTTCAAACGAGATCGACTCACTAAGGCTCGGTTGAACCTCTTCGTTAATGTATCGAGATAAACCCGCAAATCGGAGGATACTTTTTTTGCCATCTTCTCCCATTATGTCTGTTAGGGCGGTTAATAAAGCTGAAAAAACTACCTTCCTTACACTTTGGGTTATACTCAAAGTTAAACTCCCGAATATTAGTGATCTCAAATAGATTGAAAAATTGTTATATCTGTTACTAAAAGAATTTTTTGTTTTAATATATTTTAAACTAGTTATTAATTTTTTTAAAATGTCTATAAAAGTTTTAACTTGCGATATTGAAATTTATTATTTTTAGATTTTTCCAATTTTTTGTTGAAACCATTCAATTTCATCGGAAAGAGCATCAGATAATGGAGTGAAACTTTTTATATTAAGATCTTTGTTTAATTTATTTGGATTTGAGATTAATTTCAAAATGTCCCCTTTCCAACTGAAACCCGTGTAGGTTAATTTAGTATTTTTTAAGTTTAATTCTTTCAAAATCTTTGTAGCGAGCTCTGTTATAGAGATTCCTACACCAGTTCCCAAATTATATGCTTTTCCATCAGAAATTGCTTTTTCAGCACAATCCATAAAAATTTTTACCAAATCACCCACATAAATAAAATCTCGAATATTTTTTCCAGTTCCTAAAATTTCTAGCTTCGAATTATCATTTTTCAATTTATTCAAAAAATCATAAATTACATATCTTGGCTGACGTGGACCTATTGCATTGAAAATTCGTAATGATGTAAATTTAATTCCATAAGTTTCTTGAAATGCAAACCCATATAACTCTCCTGCTAATTTAGAGGCACCATATGGTGATATCGGGTTTGTTGAATGCGCTTCATCAATTGGTAAATATTTAGGTTCTCCAAAAATAGCTGCACTTGAAGCAAATACTACCTTTTTTACTTCAGAATCTACACAAGTCTTGAGTAAATTAAATGTACCTTTCACATTTGACATGTAATCAAGAGTTGGATTTTCTACACTCAAGGGAACATTTGCATTTGCAGCTATATGAAAAATAATATCAATATCAGAAACAACATTTTGGACTACTTCTAATTTTGATATATCTTCTTCTATAAATTCAATTTTATCTAAACTATCCAAATTTTTTTTAAAACCAGAGGATAAATCATCTATGACTCTAACTGTAACTCCATTTTTGACCAAGGCATCAACTAGATGTGAACCAATAAATCCTGCGCCTCCAGTAACAAGAACATGAGAGTATTTCATTTTTTTTACCTTAATGAAAAACCTATTTAATCTTAAAAAATGTATTTGGTTGTTTTATAAAAATATATAAATTGATTATTTACTTCAAAAAAATAAAAGTTAAAAGATTAATTTGACTCGTAAAGTTTTTAAAAATAAGACGTATTTGTGGAAATATATTTAACTTGGTCGTTATCTAAATGCCAAATAGACTCGAAGAAATTAAAAAGAAATTACGAAAAGAAGGATATTTAATCGATCCTAACAATATGGAACCATATCTAAAAAAATTTGAAGGAATTAAATTTAAAAATCTAACTAAACCAGATTTTTGGAAAGATAGTAGGGTTTTTATAACTGGAATAAGTGGCTTTGTAGGGAGTCACTTAACTGATAAATTATTAGAATTTGGTGCTAATGTAGGAGGATTAATTCGGAGGCATAGTGTTCCAGAATACCCCAATATAAAACATGTTATGAAAGAAATAACCACCTTTGAGGGAGATTTAAAATATTTAGATCCAATCATTGGGGCTTTTAGAAAATTTGAACCAGAATATGTTTTTCATCTAGGTGCACAGAGTTTTGTACCAACATCAATAAGAAATCCTATAGAAACTTACGAAACTAATGTAATTGGGACTTCTAATGTACTCGAGGCTGTCAGAATTCTTGATGGTGTTAATATTAATGCAGTACAGATGGCATGCTCATCTGAACAATACGGTAGGGTGTATATAGACGAGTTACCAATAAAAGAGACTAATCCTAACCGCCCATTATCTCCTTACGCTGCCTCAAAACAAGCTTGTGAACATATTTGTATTACACATTTCGAAAATTATAAAATTCCAGTCAGAATTACTCGGGGTTTCAATCATACAGGTGCCCGGCGTGGATTACAGTTTGTTACTTCAGTAGTCACAAGACAAATCGCCCGTGCTAAAAATTCTGATAATAAAGAGATAATTATTGGTAATCCTGCACCAGTTAGAGATTTCACTGATGTCCGAGATATTCTACAAGGATATTTATTAAGTGTAGAAAAAGGTAAAAATGGAGATATTGTAAATTTGGGCCATGGGGCGGGTATATCAATAGGAGATTTAGTTGTTTTATCCGCAAAAGTAGCTAATTTGGAAAAATATGATCTTATTATAGATGAAAGTCGATTTCGTAAAGCAGATGTTGAAGTATTAATATGTGACTATTCTAAAGCAAAAAAAGAATATGGATATCATCCTCAGTTACCTATTACTCAATCAATAAAGGATAGTATTGAGTACTTCGAGAAAAATCCAAGATTAATGTATATGGAAAGACATTAAAAATTAAATAAAACCTTTTAATCTTTTATTTCTTCAATTCATCCTAAATCATAAAATTGATTAATACCTTTAAACAAGATTTTTATCAGTAGTTCATTTGATTTAACTTCGGGCAATGTAAAATGGCTTTAACTTTATTAGACAATGTAACTATTGCGGTTATAGTTGTTAGTGTATGGTATATAATATATCATATTGCTATTTATTACGGAATTTACCATAGAGTTCAATGGAATGAATTCTTATATGGTGAAGGTTTTAACCCCGCTATTTCTGTAATTATAGCTTCCAAAAATGAAGAAAAAGATATTGAAAATTGTTTAAATGCTATTCTTAATCAAGATTATCCTGAAAATAAATTTGAAATACTCGTTGTTGATGAATCCACCGATAATACCCCTGAAATTATTACTAATATAGCTAAGAGATACCCCGAAGGAAAAATCAAATTAATTAGACCTCCTCCACCCCCTCCGCATATTAATGGTATCTCTTATTCAATTACTATTGGTGTAAAAGCAGCAAAAAACGAAGTTATTGCTGTTACTGAAGCTGATTGTATACCCTCACAAGAATGGCTAAAACTAATAGTATATCCTTTAACTCCTCATAATCCCGATGAAGTAGGAATAGTGGGAAGTCATGGTATTATTATTGGTGATAGTTTAAGTGCAAATCTTCAAAGACTCGAGTTTAGTGGATTTTTATTTGAATTTTTTGGAGCACTTGACAGAGCGAGGCAGTCAGTGGGAGTAGGTGGCGCCTCATGGGGTGGAAGTATGTGTTTCAGAAAAAAATCATTCGAACAAATTGGGGGCTATGAAGGTGTTGAACATATTCACTTACAAGATATTGCTCTTACTTGGAAATTTGCAAAAGCTGGCTTTAAAACCGCATTTCTATTTAATCAAAGAGTTAAAGTAGTAACTAGACCTCACCCACAGCCAATTAAACAACGTCTTAGATGGTTTCGTGGTGGTTGGCAATGTCGCTTTCACTATACCTATCATATCGGAGCAGTAAATATATATGGAGTTCCTTTAGCAATCGAGATGTATTCACTAATTCTAATAATTCTAGCAATTTTTGAGATAATACCTATTCATTTAGGTCATATAGGGTTTATCTTGATTTTTATCACTACTCTCATGAAATATTTGACTTTATTACAATTCACTAAATCTAAATTATTGTTAGGAAATTATAAGCATAGTTGGAAAGCGATTCTCCTTTATGGATTTTGGATATTTATAATACAATGGATTTGGTTCATTAGTATATTTACAAAACCAACATATAAATGGAAAGAAGTAGAGAAATATAAAGATGAAGAAATTTCTTCTTATATTAATACCATATGATAACTTATCTAGTTTTCAGATTATTATATAAAAAAAATTTGAAAATAAATACTAATTAGCTTCAATTTCTTTATAAAAATCTTCTTTTTTGTAGTAAAATAATAATGGAATTAATAAAATAAACCAATAATGGTATAAACCTGTCTGGTTAGCAAAAATTAGAGCACAATAAGTAATAATCATGTAATCAAACGTTCGGTCTCTATCATTACTCTTAAAATTATGAAGTAACAATATACAAAAGGTAACTATTGCTAGGACTGTTAAATATGTACTAATTTGCATTCCAAAATCAAATTGAAAATTAAAAGGATAGAGTAACCATATAAAGGGAAGAGATTCAGAAGATAAGCTATTTAAAATGTAAAATACCTGATACGCGGGTAAATTTAACCCACTTCCAGTCATATTAAATATCAAAGCAGGTAATGAACAAGCGTAAGCAATTGGGACATCTCTAGCCCAAATACTCGTCCAAGGTATATATTGGCGTCCAAATTGCATTAAAAGAACATCATTAATAAAAACTTTTGGTCCCATCATAAAAAAAACTCCTAAAACGAGTAAAGCAGGTAAGAGGCTAATAATAAATTTCTTCAATTCTTTTCTGTGATAAATAAAAACAAAACTTATGAAAATCAAGATATATTGATATGATATTGAAGCTAGGGCAAAATAAAATGAAGATAATTTAGGATTTTCAAGATTTATAAATCCTAATGCCATTAAGAAAAAAATTGAATTAAAAAAACTGAAAGCTCCAACTAATACCATAATTGGATTTACCCAATAAATCCATGAAACTTTTTTAAAGGTCTCATATTTGTACAGATGATAAAAAGTAAGAAAATCAAACACATTGTTCATTATCACAAAAGCTGGCATAAAATCCATTGCGCCAATTGAGGCAAATTTAGAAGGCCATAATAGAGTCGGTAAATATAAAATAAACATAAATGGACCATAACCAAAATAGGTTTGATTGTGGCCTTCGAAATAACCATAATTGAAAATCTTTAAAAAATACCACTGTCCATATGGATTGATTCCTCGACTAAGATAAATCAAACCTTCATAAACGATTTCATTCATATCATTTAAATCATTTAGTAAATTCACAAGACCTAAAAGAACAAAGATTGATATAATTCGAATAATTAAACCAAAAATAAATGCTTTAGTTCGGATTAGTTCCTTGAGATAATCCAGACTAATATTTATAAACATGAATTTGAATCATCCTTTAATAAATAAGTAAGTACTAAATTTTTACTATTGAATATAGTTAAAATATTAAGAAATATTAATAAAATTATTTAATAATGACTACATTAGAAAAAAGGTAGATCTTAAGAATAACCAGCAAGATGAATTTGATAGATAAGAGTTTTAAATTATCCCTCATCTTCATATATTACACTGATAAAGAAATAAGAAAAAAATTAAATTAGAATATAAGAAAAAATTTCATATCTAATAAGTATATTAAATAAATAAAAGGAAATTTTTATGTCATCGGAATTTCGTCATATTATTCGTCTATTTGGAACAGATTTAGATGGTACAAAACCATTAAAATATAGTATTATTAAAATTCGTGGTATAAACCAACGATTTGCTAGTGTGGTTATTAAAAAGGCAAATTTATCTCCAAATGTTCGTCTTGGCACTTTAACCGATAAAGAAATAAGTAAAATAGAAGAGATAGTACTCCACCCACAAGATAATGGAATTCCTTCTTGGTTATTGAATAGGCAAAAAGATGTAATCAAAGGAGGAGATCACCATATTATTGGATCTGACTTGATCTTAGTAAATAAAAGCGATATCGATAGACTGAAAAGAACTAGAAGTTATAAAGGAATCCGACACCAACTTGGACTAAAATTAAGAGGACAAAGAACACGTACTACAGGAAGAAGAGGTGGGGTTGTAGGAGTACACCGCAAAAAACTAATGAAACAGAAAAAGAAATAAAAGGTGGAAATTTATGGGAGATCCTAAAAAACATCGAAAAAAATACTCTAAACCTAGAAACAAATGGCAAAAAGAACGATTGGAAAAGGAATTAAATATTATTGGGAAATATGGTCTAAGAAATAAGAAAGAAATATGGCGACTTCAATCAATGATGTCAAATTTTAGAGGACGTGCAAGAAAACTACTTTCACTTTCTGGAGAAGAAAGAGATTTGGTTATGAAAGAGCTCAATAACCGGCTAAATAAAATTGGACTTCTACCAGAAACTGCAAATGTTGAAGATATATTACGATTAACAATTGAAGATATTCTTGAAAGGAGATTACAGACTATGGTATTTAACCTTGGTCTAGCAGTTACCATATATCATGCTCGTCAGCTCATTACACATGGTCACATAGCAATTGGTGGGCAACGGGTCACTTCGCCAGGGCATTTGGTAAAAAGAAATGAAGAGAATAATATAAATTACTCGCAAAACTCTCCTTACAGCAATCCAGATCATCCTATGAGAAATATATAAAATAGAATGTTACTTGAGGTTTAAATTAAAGTGAGTAAAGAAAAAGAAATAAAATGGGGCATGGCACACATCTATAGCTCTTATAACAATACAATTGTTCATATCACTGATTTAAGTGGCTCTGAAACAATAGCGCGATACTCAGGTGGAATGATCGTGCGTGCGGATAGGGATGAGAGTAGTCCCTATGCTGCAATGCAAGCCGCTGCCCGTGCCGCAGCAGAAGCTCAAGAAAAAGGAATAACCGCAATTCATATCAAAGTTAGAGCCCCTGGTGGACATGGACCAAAAACTCCAGGACCGGGAGCACAAGCCGCAATTCGTGCCTTAGCAAGAGCGGGTTTACGTATAGGTAGGATTGAGGAGGTAACCCCTATTCCACATGATGGGACTCGACGCCCTGGTGGACGGCGAGGTAGAAGAGTATAATTATTATTAAAATTTCTAATTTTGGTGTAATGTTTGGATATTAAAATTATTGAAAAAAATCATGAAAGTATTAAATTTATAATAGAAGACTTTGATCCCAGCTTTGTAAACGCCTTACGCCGTATTATGTTAGCCGAAGTTCCTACTTTAGCTATAGAAGATGTTTGGATTGTTGAAAATTCTAGCCCCTTATATGATGAAATTATAGCTAAAAGATTAGGATTAATACCAATAAAGACTGATTTAGAATCATTTATATTACCAAATGAATGTTCATGTGGAGGAACGGGCTGCCCCCAATGCCAAGTGGCTTTTACTTTAAGGAAAGAAGCGATTGAAAGTGAAGGGGCAACGGTATATTCTGGAGACTTGGAATCTCAAGATCCTGAATCAGTTCCTTCGTCTGAAAAGATTCCAATTGTAAAATTAGAAAAAGGACAAAAAATAGTACTTGAAGCATATGCTAAATTAGGACTAGGAATGGACCATGCGAAGTGGCAAGCTGTGGGAACTTGTTCATTTTCATATTTACCAATAATAAATATTGACTATGAGAAATGTACAGGTTGTGGAACATGTGCTAAAGAATGTCCTCACAATTTAATTAAAATAGAAAATGATAGAATCTTCATAGAAAATATTTTAGATTGTTCTCTATGTAAGATATGTGAGAATGTCTGTGAAGAAGACGCTATAAAGATTAGTTGGAATAAAAAGAACTGTATATTTAAAGTTGAGAGTACTGGTGCTTTACCACCTGAAAGAATAGTAATAGAAGCAGCAACAATTTTAAAAAATAAAGGAAAAGAATTATTAGAAAAATTAGAAGATTTAGAAAGTTTATAACAAGTGATATGATTGCCTAAAGTAGATATATTTAAAACTCCAAATCCAGATAAACAAGATTTATTAAAGAAATTGTGGAGCACAAAAAGAAGAATTTGGAGAACAGTTGCAAAAAATCTATCAAAAAGAAGAAAAGATCACATTGTAGTAAATTTGGGTAGAATAAATAGATTGGTAAAACCAAATGAAACAATTGTAGTCCCAGGTAAGGTTCTTGCTACAGGAAACTTAGATAAGAAAATCATTTTAGCTGCTTATGCTTATTCTAATGATTGTGAAGAAAAAGTAAAGAAAGTTAAAGGTGAATGTATTTCTATTCAACAATTAATAGAACGAAATCCAGAAGGAAAAAATGTAAAAATAATTGTATAAAAAGGAGTATTATAGATTTTGAAAGCTACTATAATTGATGCTGATGGACTTATATTAGGTAGACTAGCAAGTATTGTTGCAAAAAGATTATTATTAGGGGAATATATCCAGATTGTAAATGCTGAAAAAGCAATAATATCTGGGAGGAAAAAAGAAATTATTGAAAGATATAAAAGTTGGTTAAAAAAAAGGACTGCAACAGCACCTTGGCGTGGACCACTTCATCCCAGGCGACCCGACCTTTTATTAAAGCGAACAGTTCGTGGTATGCTTCCTTGGAAGAAAGAAAGAGGAAAGGTGGCATATAAGCGATTAAAGGTCTTTATAGGAATCCCTTCTGAATTAGAAAATAAGACAATCTCAACATTTGAAGACATTAATTTGAATCATATAAGAGGAAATTATATGAAATTAGGTGAGTTAGCTCAAGAAATTGGTTGGACACCATTAGAAAAGAGGATTTGAGGTTTATTAATGGTAAAAGTAGTATTATCCTCAGGTAAGAGAAAAACAGCTATTGCAAGGGCCACAATACGTGATGGAAAAGGTAAGATTCGAATAAATAAAAAACCTCTTGAAATTTACGAGCCTGAATTTGCAAAATTAATTATTATGGAACCTCTTATCATCGCTGGGGAAAAAGTTATTGAAAAATTGGACATTAAGGTATTTGTTGAAGGAGGAGGATTTGTAGGGCAATCTGAAGCTGTTAGAATTGCAATTGCACGTGGTTTATATAAATGGACGAATTCTGAGAAGATAAGGAAAAAATTCATTCAGTATGATCGGACCTTACTATCAGGTGATTCGAGAAGAACCGAACCAAAGAAATTTGGGGGTAGAAGTGCTAGAGCGAAAAGACAAAAAAGCTATAGATAATTATTATACTCCCTTTAATTATGTTTAGACCGTAGGTGATAAATTGTGATAATACCCGTTAGATGTTTTACTTGTGGCAAATTAATCGCAGATAAATGGGAAATATTTACACAAAGGATTCAACAAGAAGGAGAAAAAAATACGAACAAAATTCTGGATGATATCGGACTTAAACGTTATTGTTGTCGAAGAATGCTGATTTCTCATGTTCCCTTACTTAAACCTATAAGCGAATTTAGTCAAAAAGGTTAACTAAAAATCTTTTTTATTAATCTATTAGTTAAGAGGGGTTAAACATTGATATCTTGCACTGCATCAGCACCGGGAAAATGTATTCTTGTTGGAGAGCATGCTGTAGTATATGGAACAAAAGCTATTGTCACTGCTTTAAATTTACGTGCATTTAGCTCTATAGAAATTATTTCTGATAAAATAATTGATATTGAGGCAATAGACTTTCAACTCCAGAAAAAATTTCCATTTATTAAAGAGACCATGTTGGATAAAAAATTCCTTCCTTTAAAACCAATAGTAAATTGCTGTCAAATCATGATAAATAAATTTAAATTAAATAAAGGAATGAAATTAAAAATTCGGTCGGCAATACCTTCTAGCGCTGGATTGGGTTCTTCTGCTGCTGTATCTGTAGCAACAGTTAAAGCAATAGAGAGTGTTTTTGAACTAAATCTTACTAATGATGAAATTTCTCAGATTGCATTTGAAGTAGAAAAAATTGTCCATACTAGACCATCTGGGATTGACAATTTTATATGTACTCACGGCGGGTGTATTCAATATTCAAAGAAAGAACAAATTAAAAAAATTGAGCTTCCCAAAAATTTTTCATTAATAATTTGTAATTCGGAAATACCTAGAAATACTGGAGTTTTGGTAGAAAAAGTTGCTAAATTACATAATAAATTCCCTAATATCACAGAGAAAATCTTTGATGCAATTAATTTATTGTCGATAAAAGCACTCGAATCATTGAAAAAAGGTGATCTCGTTGAATTAGGTGAAATCTTTAATTTAAATCAAGGATTATTGGAGGCTTTGGGTGTATCAACAGCCATTCTCTCCAAATTTATTAATATTGCAAAAGAAAACGGAGCTTATGGTGCAAAACTAACTGGAGCTGGGGGAGGAGGCTGTATTATAGCTATTTCACCATCTAGTAAACAAAAAAATATTGTAGAGGCCTTAAAAAAAATTGGTGGAGTTCCCATATTAACTGAATTTTCTCAAGATGGTGTAAAAGTGGAAGATTTAAAATAAAAAATTTTATTAATAAAATAAGTATTAAAAAGAAAAATGAAAAGTTATTATTTAATTACTAAAGATGAAGGCTTTATGCCAGATAAAGGTAAGAAATATGTCAAAATTTATACGTTTTGAAACCCCCAAAGAACTGCAAGATGAAGCTTTAAAAGCTTTAGAAATGGCAAGAGACACTGGAAAAGTTAAAAAAGGAACGAATGAAGCTACAAAAGCAATTGAAAGAGGAATTGCAAAATTAGTGGTAATTGCAAGCGATGTAGAACCTGCAGAAGTTGTTATGCATCTACCTCTTCTTTGTAACGAGAAAAAAGTCCCATATTTATATGTTCCAGGTAAGAGACAATTAGGTAGAGCAATAGGAATAGAGGTTCCTGCAGCAGCAGCAGCTATTACTCAACCAGGTGAAGCAGAAAAAATGATTGCAAGTATTAAGGATAAACTTAATACACTAGGTTTGAAGTAATAAGAGGAGATTATATAAATTATGAGCGAAGAAATAGATGAAGCAATTCCCGGTGAAATAATACAACTTATTGGTAGAACTGGGATGACTGGTGAAATTTTACAAGTAAAAGTAAGAGTTTTAACAGGTCGAGATAAGGGTAGAATATTAACAAGAAATGTAAAAGGACCACTTCGAATAGGCGATGTATTAATGATGAGAGAAACTGAACGAGAAGCTAGAAAAATAAAAGCGCCATAAAAATATTTAGAGGATAAAAAATGGTAAGAATAAGACAATGCGTTTTCTGTGGTAATGATATTGAACCTGGTACAGGAACAATGTACATAAAGTTAGATGGTAGTGTAAATTTCTATTGTACAAACAAATGTCGTAAGAATCATTTAAAATTACGTAGAAATCCAAGAAAACTGAAATGGACAAAATTTTATAGAAAAATTTAGAAATAGACCGATATTTTATAATTTACAAGCGTCTATAATTACATCAGTAAATATTTTTACTTTTTCTTCATCAGATGTGTAACATTCTTCTTTTAGTAATTCAATTATTTTTTTTCGAATTACATCTTCTGTTTTTTTAGAGTTGACTAGCTCGGAACACCATTTTTGCAGTTTTTTAGAATAATTATTATCATTTAAAGACCATTTAGAAACATAATCTTTTATTGCGCTTTCCACATTTTTATCAATCGTTAAACCGATTTCTTCGTTCCATATTTTTAATTCTCTTTTTGCAGTTTTAGCACTATCTGATGCATGTACTAAGTTAACTCCTCCATAAATTCCTAAATCCCCACGAATACTCTGAGAATCGGCTTCTTGACACTTTGTAGCTCCTATCCAATCTCTAAATTTCTGAATATTACCTTCCACTATCATTGCTAGAACGGGACCGAGTTTGATAAATTTGAGTAACCAAGGAAAAAAATCCTTGCCTTCATGTTCTTGATAATGTCTTTTAGCATGTTTATCGGTCATTGTAACTTCTTTAAAAGCTAAAATCTTATAATCCTTATTTCTGTGTATAATATCTAAGATTTTTGCTCCAACATATTTTCTTAAATAAGCATCTGGTTTTAGAAACACTAAAAATCGTTCTTTCTCTGAATTCATATTTAAACACTATTTAAATTAGAAGTTCTAATATTACATATTCTTAATAATTTCATTACCATACTCTGAACATTTAATTGGCTTTATATTTTCCATTAATCTTGCTAAATCATATGTTACTTTTTTTTGCTTTATAGTCTTCTGGATTGCATTAGTAATAATAACACCAGCTTTATCCCAACCCATATAATCTAACATCATCACACCAGATAAAATAAGACTAGAAGGGTTAACCTTGTCTTGTCCTGTGTATTTAGGTGCTGAACCATGTGTAGCTTCGAACAAACCAATAAAATCTCCGATATTGGCACCAGGAGCCATTCCCAAACCTCCAATTTGGGCAGCCGCCGCATCTGAAAGGTAATCACCATTTAAATTAGGAGTTGCAATAACTTGATATTCATTTGTTCTAGTTAATATCTGCTGAAACATACTATCTGCTATTCTATCATTAATAAGTATCTTTCCTTCGGGAATATTTCCATTATATATCTCCCAGAGATCATCTTCAGTTATTATTTGATCTTTGAATTCTCTGTGAGCCAAATTATATCCCCAATCTCTAAAAGAACCTTCAGTAAATTTCATAATATTTCCCTTATGAACAAGGGTTACTCGATTTAATTTTTTATTAATTGCATATTTTATTGCTGCTCTAACAAGCCTTTCGGTTCTTTTTATGCTAATTGGTTTAATTCCAATACCAGAATCGCTGGCGATGTCGATTTTATAGGTATTTTTTATAAAATCAATGATTTTTTTGGCCTCCACGGTTCCTTCCTTCCATTCAATACCTGCATAAACATCCTCTGTATTCTCCCTGAAAATTACTACATTCATTTGTTCAGGGTGTTTTACAGGGCTAGGTACCCCATTGAAATACCTCACAGGTCGGATGCATGAATATAAATCAAATTTTTGTCTAAGAGTAACATTTAAGCTACGATAACCGCCTCCAACTGGAGTTGTTAGGGGTCCCTTGATTACGATTAAATAATTTTCTATAGCCTCGAATGTATCTTCTGGTAAGACAGTCCCATATATTTTTTGAGCTTTCTCCCCAGCAAAAATCTCAAACCAAATAATCTTTTTTTTCCCCTTATATGCTTTTTCAACAGCTGCGTCAATGACCTTCCTTGTAACTTTCATAATATCGGGACCTATTCCATCTCCCTCAATAAAAGGGATAATAGGATTATCTGGAACAATTATTTTATCATCTTTGATTTCTACTTTCTGCCCAGTTTTAGGAATTTTAATTTTTTCAAATTCTATCATATGGAGTCCTCTTATAATAAAAAAAACAAAGATAAAAAATAAAAAATTATTGCTTAAGTTTATCTACAATCTGTTTAATCGTCGGAGAAAGCCATAACATTTCTAAAAAATAATCAACGTGAACTAATTCACGTACCTCGAGAAATCGCAAATATTTTTTAAGATCTACTTTCGTTACTCCTAAATCTTTTGCTAATTTATCAAAAGATTTCATCTGCCCATGATAATTATTTAATTTAGAAATCATAGGTAATATTTTATCTAAGCTTCTCTTTAATAATTCATGCATTGCCTGGTCTAAATGTTCTTTAGTTTTGGTACTAGTTTCTATAATTTTACAATTTTTTAAAAACTCAAAGGTTTTTTTTAATTCAGCAGTGGATCGTGAACTTGGAAGATCTTGCTTATTCGCAAGCACAACTATTGGAACTTTTGGTACGTATTTTCTAGCTTCAGCCCAAATTTCTCCAACTTCTTTATCTTTAGAAGAATCAGCAGCATCTATAATAAAAACTATTCCGTCTGCTCCATTAGATAAAATTTCACGAATGGTAGAAAAATGTGACATACCGGGTGTTCCAAAAACGAAAAGTTTAATATCTTCGAAATCTTTTACACCAAAATCCATTGCGACCGTTGTAGCCAGACCATCCCTTCCCATTTTATCTAAGCTCATTGCGTTTTCACCACAAAATTGTTTAACAAAAGTAGATTTACCTGCATGAAATGGTCCGAGCACAACTATCTTCATTTTATATTAACCTAATAATTTCTATTGATTATTTTTCAATTTTAAATAACAAATATTATCTTATGAAGTATTTAACAATTATACTATAAGTAGTAAAAAGTTTTGTTTTCCTTAGTTTCAAAATCATTTTTCTAGTTAATTAACTCATAAAAGGAGATGGTTTGGTTTATTTTTTCCAAATATAAGAAATATCCTCTAATTTATCAGATGTAACCCAAAATTTTTCTAATTTCCGTCTTGCTTCTTCACGCTTTTTTTGGTGATTTTGCAGAAATTGATTAATTCGATTTATTAAATCTTTTTTACAATCTCCGCAAATAATTCTTCCAGCTTTACAATCTTCGTAATTCTGCTTGTATTCTTTTTCATCCCACATAAATAAGCAGTAATAATATTTATGTACTGAGCAAATGTCGGGATTTCCGCCTTTTTCTCTTTGTTCTTTTACTGTTGCACGCCCACCCGTAAAAGCTCCGCTTATTTTCTTCTTTACATCTTCTGAGGAATCAGTTGTGTAAATGGCGCTTTCTTTGATCGAGGCACTCATTTTTTCAGTTTTTTTACCTAATCCTGGTAAAAATATACAGTGAATAGAAGATGGTTTTAAATATCCTAACTTTGGTGCAACGTCGCGAGTTACTCTAAAATGAGGATCTTGATCAATAGCGTGAGGAATTAAACATGGAATGTTTTTTTTCACCAAAATCGATGGTAAAACTGCAGGGACTGCTTGCATTGAAGTATAAAATATTTCTCCCAAATTATTTTGATGCTTAAAATCAAATACTGCTTTCGCAGTTGAAAAAGTAATTTTTTTAGCAAATAAAGCAGCAACTGGATAGAGATGACTAGCAATTTCAATATTAGAAAATATATGAGTCTTTTTTTCGTCAAAGCCTAAAGCGATAACATCAAGTGCATTTTCATGTGCATAGAAGTTTGATTCTTTTAACTCAATATTTCTTTTAAAATAAAATTTTTCATCGTCCGTCATTTGGAACCATAAAGGGACATCGAATTTATCCTGTAACCATTTCGTGAAAATCCAAGGCATTAAATGTCCTAAATGAGTATCTCCAGAAGGACCTCTACCTGTATATAAAAAGAAATTTGGATCTTTTTCATATTGGTCTAAAAGCCAATCAACATCTCTATGAGAGAAAAAAATCTGCCTTTTTAAAAGAGGATGAAGGTCTCCGGTGATTTCTTTTATTCTAAATATCAAATCTGGCGTAATTTTTTTAGTCCCAAAGTCTTCAATTAATTGATTATAATCTACTTCACCAGAAACTTCCCAAGGTGTGACTTTAAATGACAAATTCATCGCACTTCCTTTATTTGAAATGAATTTTTTGTGGGTAAAAATAATTTACAAACAATTCTTTTAATAATTCTGATAATTCTTGTGAAAAGTCTACTTTTTGAATATTCAAAACCGCGAAATAATAATTAGTATAAGGATCTTTTGAGACATTCGCTTCATAGCCAATATTTTGAAATCTTTTCTCAATTTTTCTACATTTTTCTTTAAAATATCCTTTAATTAAAAAGTCATTTCTTCGAAATCTGCCATAAGATTCTGTGAAAATATGTGCCCATATCTTTTTTGGGTTCAGTTGATAATTTATTCGATAATTTGTTCCATAATAATTTGGAATAATATTTCCATCTAATTCTTTTTCAATAAAATTCTCAAAATCATTAAAAAAAGATTTCATACTTTGAGATATTATTTTTAAATGGTGATATATTCTCTTTAATCCATTTTTCAACTTTAATTTAATTGGATATTTTATATTTTGAAGTTTTTTCTCTTTAATATGATAGATATGACAGTCAATGTCCTCATATTTTGATGAAATCGTGAATTTATATGGATCAATAACTAACCCAATTGCTTGTGGTAAAAATTTTTGATATCTAGTTTGAGTGTTTATATCAGTATGGGAAAAGAAATGAGCCCCCATCTTTGGGTGAGAGTGATACCATCCTAAAATAATTTGCTTACTCATCCTTTTTTCTAATAGTTCTGTTACTTTTATTATTTCCAAATCATTCATTTTTACATGAGTAGAGGTAGCTTTTTGTTGAGTCGTGGCAGTATCAATAATCTTAATTATTCCTCTTTTTATCTTACCAATCAAATAGCCTGCGACTTCTTTATGTAGATCTTTGCTTGAATGTTCAATTATTTTATAAAATGCCATAGGGTGAATTAAAATACGCACTTAAGCTGCTCCATTAATTAGGAATTTTATATTTAATCTATTGTATCTTGTTCTAAAGCTTTTATAGCAATTTCCAGACACTCTACTCCAAATTTCAACGGTACTGGATTTTTTTCATCGTATAGGAATGAATGTAGTTCTCTTTTCAAAGGCTCTTCAAAAACATAAGGTTGAGAATGTGTTTCCATTCTATAAGAGCGTTCGTTAGGTTCTAAAGTCTCTTTAACTAATTTTAGCTCTTGTGAATTATAATCTACTTCGAGAACTCCTGTCTTTCCATATATAGTCATTTTACGATATTTTGTAGGTGTTAACCAATTAACCTCAATTAGACTGTTGGTTCCATTTTTAAATTTTAAAAGAATAAACGCAGCATCTTCATAATTTTTTAATTCCCCTTTATGAAAATACCCAAGCATACTTTCAACTTTTTCAATTTCCCCTAAAAGGATCTTATGGATATATATTTCATGGATGCCTAAATCTAGAATTACTCCATGATTCCAATGTCTATGAGGAAATCGTCCAATTCGTCTTGAACTAATCATTAATATATCATCAATTTCTTTAATTTGGTCTTTTAGGCGATCAACAACTGGATTAAATAGTTCTATGAAACCACATGTCATCCTGATTTGATTTTCAAATTTCAATAGTTTTTTTACTGAATTTAAATCGATCCCCATCGGTTTCTCTAAAAGAAGGTCAATATTATGTTTCGCTAGGTCTTCTGCAACAATAGGTATGTATTCTGGGGGTAGGACGATACTGACTGCATCTATTTCTTCATTTTCTAACATATCTATATGGGTTGGATACGAATTCACTCCATATTTTTCTGCAATATTACGCCTAGTTATCTCATTGGAATCACAAATTGCTTTTAAATTAGATATTTCGTTATAAACTCGGCAATGAGCTTGTCCAAACCAGCCTACACCAATAACCGCTGTATTTTTCAAAATTTTATCTCCCACAAATTTCTAATATATTGTTCTAAAAATACCTTGATATTTGTTATAACTCCTTGTATTCTAAAATAAATTATGATATTTTTGTTAACTTATGATTAAAGGAAAATTTTAAAGCAATTTATTCCATATTTTGATTTTTACACTACGTGTTTTGAGAAAAATGAAGCCATCGAAACAAGTTATTAGCGGTTCCGACTTTATTACAACACAAGAGTTGGAAAAAGAAAATCTTGAGTTGTTAATAGAAAAAGCGTTCGAACTAAAAAATGCAAAGGATCCCTCAAAATACAGCGAAATTTTAAAAAATAAAACTCTAATCATGCTTTTTTTCAACCCATCAACTCGAACACGTACCTCATTTGAAGTTGCTATGACTCAATTAGGAGGTCATGCAATTTTTATGAGTGGAAATGATATTTGGTTAGGAAAAAATTCCGAATCTGTCAAAGATACTGCTAAAGTCTTTTCTCGTTATGCAAATATAATAGCAATTCGTATGTTTCCTGATATTTCAAAAGGAAATTATGGAACAATTAATAAAATTATGAGAGAATTCGCTGAATGGTCAGAAATACCTATTATTAATATGGAGGATGATTTATTTCATCCTTGTCAAGCACTTACAGATATCATGACTATAAAAGAAAAACTAGGCAGCTTAAAGAATAAAAAAATTGTTATTAGCTGGGCATATCATCCAAAACCTCTCCCTGTAAGTGTACCTAATTCCATAGTTTTGAACTCTACTCGTTTCGGTCTTGATGTAACACTATGTCATCCAAAAGGATTCGAGCTACAGCCATATATTTTAAAAACAGCAGAACAAAACGCAAAAGATAATGGAGGATCATTTAGAATTGTAAACACAATGGAAGAAGGATACAAAGATACGGAAATTGTATATGTAAAATCTTGGGGTGCCCTACAATATTATGGTAATAATAAAGAGGAAAAAAAACTTAGACAACCATATAGGGGAAAATGGATATGCAATGAAGAAATTATGAAAAGAGCAGATAAAAATTCTATTTTTATGCATTGCCTTCCTGTTTTAAGAAATGTGGTGGTTGAGGATGCCGTAATTGATGGTCCTCATTCTGTGGTTTATGATCAAGCAGAAAATCGATTACATCTACAGAAAGCACTATTAAGCGAAATTGGATAATTAAATTTATTTCTTAACCTCTAGGAGCAGTTCGATTATTTTCTTATAAACTTTTATTGAATTTAGAAATTCTTGAATTTCTATATATTCATTATCAGTATGTTCAGCTTGAGGATCTCCGGGACCGTAGCTAATAATCGGAATTTGCATCTTTTGTCCAATAATATTCATAAAGCAAGTACCAGTTTTTCGAAGAACTTTAGATTTTTTATTTAAAACCTCAGTAATGGCATTAATTGTAGCTTGAACAATTTTAGATTTCTTATCGGTTCTGTATCCCTCAATTCGATTTAGTATTTCATATGAAATTTCGATTTCTTTTTTTTTCGTGAATTCTTCTAATTTTAGATCTATTTCCTTAATCAATAATTCAGAGGAAACTCCGGGTGGAAATCTAATATCAATATTTATTGAGCAACTTTCAGGTACAACATTTACAGCAGTTCCACCTTGAATTATGGTTAAATTAGGTATTACTGAGAAAAATGGAGATTTTCCCTTATATTTTTGTTCAAAATAGTTTTTCAATTTAGTCCATAATATAGATGCTTCCTCTATTGCATTAATATAAAGCCAAGAACTAGCTACATGTCCCTGACCTTTTTTAGATTTTATTGTAAACTTTAATCCCAACCGACCTTTATAGGCAGCACCAATTCTATCATCTCCCCCAGGTTCTCCAAAAATTGCATAATCCACATTAAATTGATTTTTAATTAGCTGTTCTACTCCTTTCAAGCTAATTTCTTCTTCTACAAGACCAGCAAATATGATCTTCCCTTTAATGTTTTTCTTTACAAAATTTGAAATCGCTAATATCATGGCAGCAATAGAACCTTTTGCATCAACGCTACCTCTACCATAAAGTTTTTCACCTTCTATTTTAACTGGAATTTCGCCGGGAACGGTATCCATATGTGAAGAAAATAAAATTACAGGCTTATCAGAACCTATTTCGCCTATTACATTTCCCACTGGATCATTCCAAACTTTAAAACCTAATTTTTTCATTTCTTTTTTCAAAAAATCTGCAATTTTTTCTTCTTTTCCAGATGGACTGTAAATTTCCACTAGCTTTTTTAAAAAGGCAGTCTGTTCATTATTCAAAGTAATACCACCCTAAAAGATAAGTAATGTAATTCAACAAAAAAAATAATTATAAATTTTGTTTATTTTATTGCTTAAACCAAGAAAATTGTTATGTATCTAATAAATTTTCAATTTATTATAATTCAAATTCTTAAACCGTAATATAAAATCCAAATATGAAATTACACAAATGAAATAATTTATCATGAGATTTACAATTTTTAGAGTATTTTATTATAAGAAATAAGATATTTACATTTTTTTTTGAGAAATCTATAATAATATTTGAAAAAAATTTCGAATTTCTATTCGTCTTAAAGAATTAGTTTATCTAAAAAATCTCTATTTTATTCTCTATCTAATTAAATTTTTAATATAATACTTGTTAACTTCATTTTAACATATTCATCTCTAAAAAATCTTCTCATCTATACGATCTTTGTAGATGATAATGAAAAATTTTTAAATAGTAGGGGAAATTTAACTACTATAAGTGAATATTGCATAACAAATTCCAAATTTATAATAATTTGGGTTAAAACTTGGATTATAGAAGAAAACCGAAAGGTTCTATAATCTAAAATATTTGCTACAAAAATTTGAAAAAAAATTGGTGAAATTATATGGAAGAAGAAATATTAGGTAAACCGGTAGTAGTTGACAACGGAACAGGTATTACCAAAAATGGTTATGCCGGTGAAGACCAACCAAGATCTGTTTTCCCAACGCTTATTGGATATCCCAAATATACATCAATTATGACCGATGTAGAGCATTACACACGTGAATACTATATTGGGGAAGAAGCATTACAACTCCGTGGTGTTTTAAGACTAAATTATCCTATTGGCCATGGTATAGTAGAAGATTGGGGTGCTATGGAAAAAATTTGGCATTATACTTTCTACACTGATTTGAGAATTGACCCTGCAGAGCATCCAGTTCTTTTAACAGAGCCTCCCTTGAATCCTAGACCCAATAGAGAAAAAATGTGTGAAATCATGTTTGAGACTTTTAACACTCCTGCCATCTATGTAGCAATGCAAGCAGTTTTATCATTATATGCCTCCGGTCGTACTACAGGACTTGTATGCGATTCCGGTACTGGTGTAACGCACGTTGTCCCTATTTATGAAGGATTTGCTCTTACACATGCTATCTCAAGATTGGACCTTGCAGGACGTGATATCACCGAATATTTAATGAGACTCTTGCGCCAAAGAGGTTATTCTTTAACAACTTCTGCTGAGAAAGAAATTGTTAGAGATATTAAAGAAAAACTTTGTTACGTAGCATTAGATCCTGAAAAAGAGCTAAAATTAGCAGAAAAAGTTTCTGGAATGGAAAAATCTTACATGCTTCCTGATGGTGAAACTCTAACTGTGGGAGTAGAAAGATTCCTTGCACCTGAAGTAGTCTTCAATCCTAGCGCAGTAGGAAAAGAAAGTCCTCCTATGGATGAAGTTATCGTCGAAGCAGTTTCTAAATGCGATATCGATTTACGCCGAGACCTATATTCCAATATCGTCCTATCTGGCGGTTCAACTATGTTTCCAGGTCTTAAAGAACGCTTAACAAGAGAAATAAGCGAAATGATCCCTGAAAACGTAGAGGTTAAAATTATCGCACCTCCTGAGCGAATGTATTCGGTCTGGATTGGTGGATCGATTCTATCCTCGTTAAGAACCTTCCAGAAGATGTGGGTAACTCGTAAAGAATATAAAGAAATTGGTCCATCTGTAATACACAGATGTTTTTAATTCAAAATTTAAAAAACTCTTTTTTTCTTTTTTTAATTTTAATAAAAATTCTTTAAAAAATAAGATTTATTTATAATTAATATTATAGAAGTTGAGGTCCTTTCTTCTTTTTTTTCTCTTCCTCTTCAATCTGCTTTTCAACTTTTTTTAGTTTCTTTAAATCTTCTTCTGATAAATCTCGATCTATTTTCAAAAATGTAGGAGCTGCTTTGGCTTTTTTTAATTCTTCTTCCTTCTCTTTTATTATTAATTGATCTTCAGACAATACAGGACGAAACACAACATCTCCTAAAAGCATCAGAAATTCATATAATTCGATTCTTTGCAATCTTTCCTTCTTATATTCTTCTAATTCCGCCTCTTTTTTACGTCCTTCATAAGGTCTTGATGCTAATAATCCCTCTTTTTGTTCTTCGTGTTTAAGTTTATAAGTTCGGGTCTCACCGGTCTCGTCCATGTATGTCACATAACTTGCTTTATCTTTTGCAGCTTTCTCTTGTAATTCGTCAAAATAGGACTTAGTTTTTTCTTTCTTAACTTCACCAACTACACCAGATTCCTCCCAATCTTTTTGACGTTCCGAATCCAAATCCTTAAATGAAGGTTCTTTAACTTTTTTATATTTTCTTTCTACTTTTTTAAATGGTTTATAATCTTCTGCTGCATATCTTGCAGTGTCCTTTAATTCAAGCTTTCTCTTACCTTTTAACTCTTCCGGGATATAGTCTTTAGCTTTCTCTCTTGCATCATCCTTCAATTCTAGCTTTCTTTTTCCTTTTAATTCCTCTGGAATGTAATCCATAGCCTTATAGCGAGCATCATCCTTTAATTCAAGCTTTCTCTTATAATCTTTATACTCTTCAGGGATGTAATCTTTTATTTCATCCTTATAATCATCAGTTAATTCTAATTTTCTCTTATATTTTAACTCCTCTGGAATATAATCTTCAGCCTTATAGCGGGCATCGTCCTTCAATTCAAGTTTTTTCTTATATTTTAACTCCTCCGGGACGTAATCTTCAGCCTTATAGCGAGCATCGTCCGTTAATTCAAGTTTTCTTTTATAATCTTTATATTCTTCAGGAATATAGTCAGTAATTTCTTCCTTATAATCCTCCGATAGTTCTAGCTTTCTTTTGTATTTTAGCTCCTCCGGGACATAATCTTCAGCCTTATAGCGAGCATCATCCGTTAATTCAAGCTTTCTTTTATAATCTTTATATTCTTCAGGAATATAGTCAGTAATTTCTTCCTTATAATCCTCCGATAGTTCTAGCTTTCTTTTGTATTTTAACTCCTCCGGGACATAATTCTTAGCTTGATAACGTGCATCATCCGTTAATTCAAGTTTCTTTTTATAATCCTTATATTCTTCAGGAATGTAGTCAGTAATCTCTTCCTTATAATCCTCAGATAGTTCTAGTTTCCTCTTATAATCTTTATATTCTTCAGGAATATAGTCTTTAATCTCTTCCTTATAATCCTCAGATATTTCCAGTTGTCTCTTATACTTTAACTCCTCTGGAACATAATCTTTAGCTTTATAGCGAGCATCGTCTTTTAATTCTAGTTTTCTTTTATAATCTTTATACTCTTTGGGGATGAAATCTTTAATTTCCTCTTTGTAATCTTCAGATAATTCAAGCTTTCTTTTATAATCTTTATATTCTTCTGGAATAAAATCCTTTATTTCCGCCTTATAATCCTCTGAAATCGCTTCTCTCTCTACTTTTTTATAAGGCATAAAATCTTTTATCTCTTTCTTATAATCATCTGTAATTTCTACTTTTTCCTTTTTTGGAACAGGTTTCCAATCCTTGGCAACAAATCTAGCTGTATCTTCAATTTCCAACTTTTTCTTTGGAACACCTTTTCCCGCTGCTGCATCAAGAATATCCTTACGTTGAGCATCAATTGTTTTAAAAGTTAAACCAGTTGGAACCTTAATTTTTCCCTTAATTGTTTGTGTTTTATCAGTAATTACTGTTTCATCTTGTTTCCATTGTTCAGCCATCGTCGCATCTATTTGTTTAAAAGTCGGTCCTGTATCATCCAGAAGTTGTTTCTTCATAGCAGGAGTTTCTTGGGTTGGTAATAGGTCAGATTGCACTGTTTCTATTCGTTTATATGTACCTTCTGTATCCTCTAATAGTTCTTTTTTGTGAACAACAGGAGTGACTCCAGGCTGTAATAGAGATTCTTTAGTACCAAATTGTTTAACCTCATCTTGAGGATAGGTAACTGGAGTCTGTTGAGCTTTTAATTTTGATTCTATTTCCTCTTCATATTGAAGGAAAGTTGGACTAGTAGTTTCTTCTATTTTTTGTTTTGGTTGTTCTGTGGGAATTTGATAGTCGATTTGTTTTTCTACTTGTTCATAAGTTGGTATGTATGTTTCAGGTATAGGTTGTTTTGTTATTTCTGGTTGTTCTATTTGGTTTTGATAACTTATTTGACCTTCTACTTGTTTATATGTTCCTTGATAGAGGGTTTCTTCAGAGGGAGTTTGACCATATTTGGGTGAAGGTTGGATGGTTTCTGGCATTTGTTCTTCAACAGTTTCATAAGTGGGTCTATAATATTCTTCTTGTTCCACATACGTTTCTGGAGGTTGAGTTGTTGGATAATCATAAGTTTTTTGTTCCTCTATGGGGGGTTGCTCAACAACAGGTTGCTGAACAGGAGGTTGAGGATAAGTAGCTGTTTCTTTTTGAGTAATAGCGGGGGGTATTGGTTCCGTCACTTGTGTTTTAGGAATACCTTGTCTACATTGAGGGGAACAAAAATCCCCTTCTATGAAGAAGCACTTTGAGCACATAAACCCTCCACAAACAGCACATTTATAATTATGTCGAGGGTTTTTTATATTTTTTCCACAACTTGAACAAATCGGCAATAAAATTCCCTCTATGGGTTATTTTATTTTCAATATTTTATGATAAATAGTACATTTTATACTTTTTGATCATTTATATTAGAAATATTAACAAATTATAAAATATAATTCCTACATTTTAATTTAGAATAAAAATATCTTTTTTCTTAAATCATATATTCGTATGATTCATTAAATTTATTGGTTTTTATACTGAATTAATAATACCTAATTACAAATTATATTAAATATGGAATTTCCTTAAAATCATAATCAATTATAGATATTGACTTTATTCGATAAAAATATTATAAACGATGAAATAAATAATAATGATAGAACTACTATAATTGATTAAAAACTGTTTGCAATACACACCTAAAAAATTTAGAAAAAATATGGGATATAGATATGGAACGTGTGGATATAGAGAAAATCATTGCTGGAGTCGAAGCCCGGCGGATTATTCTAAATTGCTTATTAGATGGGCGAAAAACAGGGAGCGAAATAAGATGGGCTCTTGCAGACAGTTTCGATAGACGAATCGATGGTGTTTCTGACACTCTTTTATATTTTAATCTCCAACACCTCGAAAACTGTGAAATTATATCTCGGACAAAAGAATGGAAACTTAAATATTCTGAAATCCACCCAAGTAAAATTCAAAGTATTCGAAGATTTTTCCACAAGATTGTACCTATTACGATAATTGGAGGAATAGATGATGATATTACTGTTATTCGAAGCCTCCGGAGTCGTTTACGTGTTGAAAAGTCAATGACCCCGCCAGAAAAATACTTTTTCATCGGACCGGAAACCCTAAGGAGAAAAATTGCTGGTTTATTCCCTGATGTAAAACTTTTATATGCAAAAGAAGAAATATATAAAAATCCGGCCGAATTACGCGATTTTATCAAACTAGAAATGTTAGATCCTGAGATAATGAACAATGAAGTTATAATTGATGTCTCTTCAGGATCTAGAGTTTGTTCATTAGCATTACTTAGCCTTGCTTATGAATATGGCCTAAGATGCATTTATCTGGACGAAAATGAGAAGTTAACTTGGTTAATTGAATAAATAGCGTATTTTAATTATTTTTCTAAAATCTTATCTGTAAGGAGTCTAAATGCTTCTTCTACGTTTTCTCCTGAGCTAGCTGAAGTTTCAAAAAAGGGGAGTTTTTTCTTTTCACCATATTCTTTGCCCATATCTTTTGTAACTTTCCGTTCTTTATCTGCCAAATCCGATTTATTACCTAATAAAACAACTGGAACATCGCCACAATAAGTCCGAAGATTTTCAAGCCAGTCATCTAATTCATTAAAAGTCTCCTTTCGGGTAATATCATAAACCAGAATTGCTCCTTGAGCTTCAGAGTAGTAGTCTGGACGTATCCATTTGAATTTTATATCCCCTGCAATATCCCAAATTTGTAGTAAAACTCTAATATTCTTATCTGGATAGTCTAAATATTTAATAGTGAAGTCTGCACCAATAGTTTTTAAATAAGACTCACTAAATTTTCCAGTAGTAAAACGTCGAACTAAACTTGTTTTTCCTACTGCTGGTTCTCCAATTGTAACACATTTAAATCCCAAAGTTCTCATTTAATTCCACCATAAATATTTATAATTTTGGATTTCCTAATTGAGCTCCCTCTTTCTTCAATTTTTATTTACAACCATAATAAAGGGACTTTTTAATTTTGTATAACTTTCATAGTATATAATTATTTTTTTATATCAATAAAATGATCTTATTTTTTATTTCTGTCGATATAATATGACATATTTTATACTATTTATGAGATTTTTATAAAGTATGATAATTTTTGTCATCTCTCTAGACTAAAATTTCGTTCTTTTTTATTGATTTTTATTCCATAAGAAATAATTCGAAATAATGCAGTTAAATTTGAAAATATTGCTAAAAAAATTAGCCCAAAAATTGGTAATAATATCAATGAAGAAATAGTTAGCACTAGTAATCTTTCTGATCTGCCTAAAAGACCAATATCTGTATCTTCCATTCCAAATTTTTCAGCTAATGATCTAGAATAGCTTGTAAGTAAAATTCCTATTATTGTGATAATTACCCATATATAGAGAGGTAAATAGTAATTGTAATTAGCATCTGATATAAGATCGGGTTCATAAAAAACGATGAAACCAAAAATCAAAATAAAATCTGTGTAACGATCCATAGTTGAATCGAAGAATCCTCCAAAATTTGATTGACTTCCTGTTAATCGTGCTAAGGCTCCATCCACCCCATCAAATAACATAATAAAGAAGATTATAATACCAAATAAAATCGAACCTATTATCGTTCCTGCAAAATAAAATAATATTACAGCTATTATTGCAAATATTGGTCCAATTAATGTAACATGGTTAGGTTTAACATTAACAGTAGCGAATTTTTCAGCTATAAAATTAACTAATTTTCCTTTGAATAATTTCCTTATCCGAAATTTTGAGGGCAATAAATTCACTCAAATAATTTAACTAAGATTAACTCAAATTTACATCAATTATATTGTTTTTATAAATAATTGTATTTTTTATTTTAGAATCTTCTAAAACTTGTGAGTTTCCAAATACAATTGAATTTTTAATTTCTGAATTTGCTTCTAATCCACAATTATCATATATTGAAACATATGGACCTATTTTAGATTTAATTTTCGAATAACAATTCTTCCCAATTATTATAGGGGGTATGATTTCAGTTGTTGGATGAAATAAATTTATTCCAGGCAATTTCATATCCTTTATTTTTCCTTCTCTTAAAGGGCTGATATGGTTAATTGGTGTGATATTATTTTTTAATGCAAACTGATTTACAACCAAGAGATCATTTAAATTATCCATATCAAACCAATAATCATTAGGAAAGTCAAAATAATTTAGTGGTTTTAAATTTTTAATATAAATATTTAAAGCGGAGGTAACATTTTCCGCATTTTGTGCTATCGCATCTTCAACATAATCAAAGATATCAGGAGAACAAATAGTTAAAGGGATAGCAACCCCAAAAGCGTCCGATTTATTCAAAACGCGATTATTAAAACCAGATACTTTTCCATACTTAACGAATTTATGCTGTGAATTAAGGCGCGATTGAGAATAAGTAAATACCTTAGTGCCCTGTTTGTGTTGTTTAGAAGAGTCAATAGCTATAGAAATAGACCCTTTCTTATGATATTGTGTTAAAGATGAAATTATTTTTGGACTTACGAATAAATCGGATGGGCATAAAATGAAATCTTCTTCAATATCTTGGTTCTTAGCAGAATAAAATGTATAAATCGGTCCTTTTTCATAATTTTTAGCCTGGACTATCTTTATATCCATAGATGGTAAATTTATTGTTTTTAAAAATTCAATTATTTGATCTTTCAAATGACCAACTAATATAATAATCTCAGAAACATTAGCTTTCTGAAAATTAAGAATTAGATGTTCAATTATTGGTCGATTTGCAATTGGTATTAAAGATTTTGGCGTCATATCTGAAAGGGATTTCATTCCACTCCCTAATCCTGCTGCCAAAATAACAACTTTCAATAAAAATCTCCTAAAATGAAATTTTAATGGGTCCTTTACGAATTACTTTTGGAGGTCTTTTTGTTAAGTCTACAACTGTTGAAGATACTCCCAATTTTGAAGGTCCACCATCTAAGATTAAATCTACTAACTCACCAATTTGGCGGGTCGCTTCTTCAGCATTGGTGGGGCTTTTCTGATTTGATATATTTGCACTTGTTCCAATCATTAGACCATTGCTTAAATGCGTAAGAAGCAAAGCAATCTTATTTTGAGGTATTCTAACAGCAACATTAGGCCGCCCTCCGGTAACAATTGATGGTAGACTGTCTAATTTGGGAATAATAATGGTTAATGGACCGGGCCAGTACGTATTTGCCAAGACCTCAACTTGCATATTAACCTTTGCAATACGTTTGATTGCATTTAAAGAAGATGCTAATATTGGTAATCCTTTTTTTTCATCTCTCCTTTTAATTATTAGAAGATTATTAACAGCCGTTACATTCATGGGATCTGTTCCTAGCCCATATACAGTATCGGTAGGATAGACCACTAATTTTCCTTGTTTGATAAATTCAGCTGCTTTATTTAAGACTTTTAGGTCTAATTTATTTGGATCGAGACTAATTATCTTATCATTCAAAATTCTTCAACATATGATTTAATAAAGATCATTTATTTTTTTAGCCAGTACTAAAGAATAGAAATGAAATGATAAAAAAATTTAATTTTTTAATTTCTTGTCCAAGATTGCGTGAACGGGACGCTTGTGCAGAAATGTGGTATTTTTTCTCCTTTATAGGGGATGAAGAGGCTAAATGTAGAAAATCCAAGTTTCCAGGCCTTTTATACGCAAAAACAACTTTGGATCCATTTAATGCTATAAAAAAATTAAGAGAACTTGCTATGGATGATCCTTATTCCTTTAAATTGGTGTTAAAAATTCAGCCTATTGAAGATATAGTTCCTTCAGATATTGATAAAATGATTGAATGGATTAAAAAAAAGGTTGGGAGTATCTTAAATTCTCAAACGTTTAAAATCAATGTAGAGAAAAGAATGACTGATTTAGATAGAGATGAAATTATAAAGGCATTGGCAGAATATGTAGATAGAAAAGTTGATTTAACAAATCCAGATAAAATCATAATGGTTCAAATCTTGGGCGACTATACCGGATTATCTATTATAGAACCAGAAGATATTATATCAATTCCTAAAATAATTGCTCAATCCCAAAAATAATCTCATTTTTCAAATACTAAAAATGCAATTCGATTCAATATAATATCTTTCAGAGCCTCCATTTTATCATCCTGCTTACTAGAAACTGAAGTTGTTTCAATTTCTAATTGGGTGATATTAAAATTATTACATATGGATTCGTATTTTTTTCCATCAATATTTAGAACTGATTCATTTTCAGTCCCATTTATCAATTCTGATATATTTAATTTTGAATTTTCAATTTCCTCCTTAGAATTTCCCAAAATAATCATAGCAATATTCTTTATTTCCTCATTTACACCAAATCTTTCAATTGCAACTTTTATTTGATGTTGCGCAGAAGTATATAATAAAATTTCAAGTTCTAATTTATTAGAGATATTCATTCCTTGTTTAAACGCTTTTAAAGAATGAATAACACTAAAAAATAAATGTTGCCAGCTCGCAATTAACTTGGAATTAAAAAATTGAATAATAACTTTGTGATTATTTTGAATTTTACCAATTTCATCTTCTATTTCTCTATAACTAATCTTGATATTTGAAAATCCGGTTATATAAACCCATTTATAAGAAAATTCTTCATCTTTTAGTTCTTTGAACATTTTTTCTAACACTCTAACTTTCTACATAAAATCCAGTAATTTATCAATGATTTCTTTTTCAACTTCGAGTTTAGATAGTTGATTTTTAATATTTGATATATCTTTTTTTGATTTTTGTAATGCATAAATAGTCTCGTTAATTTCCCAAGGATAAATTATCCAAGCATCTACTTCTTGAATATAAAAATCAGGGGTGAATTTAGAATGAGGTTTTTTATGTAGTGTAGCAGTTTTCATAACATCACAACCTCTGCTTCTAATATAATTAGATATAAAATCCATAGTTTCCCCAGTATCCACCAAATCATCACAAATAAGAATTTTGCGATTTTTTATATTACAAGAAAAGTCGTTTATAAGTCTAGGTGATGATTTCTTTTGATTTATCGTTTTATAATATTCTAATTGTAATGTATCAATCTCTTTAACTTTAAGAAAATCAGAAAGTAATCTTGAAATTATAAGTCCTCCCCTTGCTAGACCTAATATTAAATCAGGAAAAAAGTCTTCTTTCTTAATTTTTTTTGCTAGTTCAAGACATTGAAAATAGATTTTAGACCAATTGAAGTAGATATAATCCAATTTAATCACAAATTATACATTATATTGAAAGATTTAAAAGATTAGAAATTTAATTAAATTCGGTGAAACATAAGTAGATATCAAGGAGTAATATTTTGATCATTGCGCATAAAGATTTCGATGGATTCTGCGCAGCTGGAATTCTTATTTTAGCAGAATTAGATAAACTAAAAGATTTACACTATGCAACTGTTGGTTATATAAATAAATTTTTAAAAAAATTAGCAGTAAATGACAAACCAAAGGAAATATATTTAGTAGACATTAATGCAGATAATAGTAATTTATATCTAAAAAGATTAACTGATTTAGCGGTTAAAGGATTCAAGATTAACCTAATAGATCACCATAGATTTCCATATGATGCCCAATTGAAAGCAGCAGGGATAAATGTAATTCGAAACACAAATATTTGCTGCACTCAATTAGTTTATGAGAGGTATATTGAAAAAATAAATGAAAATAAAAAGCAGAAGGCAGATTTTCTCTTATGCCTTGGAGCTAATGATGATCGAATAATAACTCCCTTAGTCGAGAAAAGAATGACCAGAATGCGAACTGAAACTTTATTTGATGTTTATGCATGTATCATGTCAGGATTACAAAATGGTAGAGAATTCCTTAGCAATCTATTCTATGAACGAGATAAAAATGGTGTCGGTTTTACTAAAAAATTATTTGAAAATGCTACCAATCGGCGTTTTATTTTAGAAAAAATAAAAAAAGAGACATTAAATAAGCAAGAAGTTATAAAAAATGTTAGAATAATTCATGCTTATACTAGTTATATAGGTATTGCGGCAAGTTATTTAATTGAGCAACCAAATACCGATTTTGCAATTGCGGTTGGGGATGGTCAAGCAAATATTTCAATTCGCTTTAAAGATTTTATGAAAAATTTATTTCGACGAAATCTTCAAGCTTATACAAATATAAGAGTAAGTATTCGGTCTAGGAAGCCAATCAATGAAATAGTGTCCGGATTAGCTAAAAAATATAATGGTTATGGAGGAGGTCATGCGCTTGCTTGTGGTGCTACAATTCCTATAGAAAATATTAATGAATTTTTATTGGATTTAACACAAAATTTTCTAAAATTAAGATAATTTTATGTAATAATTCTCCAAATAATGGATTACAGATGTTTAAAAATCGTTAGATATTTAGGGATCGATCTAACATGGAGGTATGATTTTCACGACCCCCGATCAAGGACAAAGAATTTCACAGGGTGAACGAAAGGCTTTAAAGGATTTAGAAAAACTATTTCTAGATGAAATTAGTTTAATTTCATTTGAAACTGAAAATGAGCATATCACGCGATTATGGATTTCGACAGAGGCAGATTTTGAACAAGAAATAACAATAAATGAACTTCCAGAGTCGATAGGTAAGCTGAAGTGGCTTAAAGAATTGGAAGTAGTTGATAACGAATTGTGGGATCTCCCCGAGTCAATTGGTAATTTGGAATCACTCCAAGTATTAAAGTTAGATGATAACCCGATAACTAAATTCCCTGAATCGATTGGTAACCTCACTTCACTCCGAGAATTAAGTTTATATCACGTCAGGGTATCGAAATTCATGAATTATCGATTAAACACACTTCCAGAGTCGTTTGGGAAACTGGGATTGCTTGAAAAGCTGGCTCTGTCAGATAATAACTTAAACACACTCCCAGAGTCGTTTGGGAACCTGAAATCGCTCCGAAAACTAAATTTAAGTTATAACAAATTAAGGGCACTCCCAGATTCGTTTGGAAACCTAAAATCACTCCAAGAATTACAGTTGAGAGGGAACAAGTTAAGGACGCTCCCGGAGTCGATAGGTAACCTAGGGGTACTCCAGATATTAGATTTAAGTTATAACAAATTAAGGATGCTCCCAGGATCGATTGGTAACCTAAACTCACTAAAAGAATTAAATTTAGAAGAGAACTTACTGAAGACGCTTCCTGATTCCTTATTAAAACTGTTTAACCTAAAAAAAATAGCAACCATAGATAATCCATTGAGTAAAGATGCCCAAAGAATCCTGGAACACTTGATGTTTCACGCTTATGTTGATGGTAATCAGACATTTTTCAATTATAAAGTAACTCTCCCAATACCCTTAATAGAACGCATTGACCAATATATCGCACACTACAAGGAAGAAAGATGCTCTTCCATCTCGGAATTAGCCAAGCAAGCGATTCAAGAAAAACTTAAAGAATCACGAGATATACCAGCTAGCTTTTCTCAAGAAGAAAACACTTTAATAGCAAAACTATCGACTTCTTTAACTGACAGCATTAAACAGTACATTGAAAACCATGAGGAAGAGGGATACTCCTACGTCCCAAGTTTTATTAAGCGAGCTATCCAAGAAAAACTTGAACGAACCGAATAATTTTCCAATTATTTGGATAAATGTTCATAAACTATTTTAGGGAGTGGTTTATAAGTGATAGTTTTGGGATTTAATTTTAATAATGAAATACTTTTTTGAAATTTCATGTAAATATCTTTAGTATTTTCACCCCAAAGTTCAATTTCGGCTGTATATCCTAGATTTTTTATTTTTTCCAAGGCAATTGTTAATTCAAATGGTTTTATAATCTTATATAAATATCCTTCTTCTTTTTCAATTAAAAACCACAATTCAAAATTCCAATCTTTTAGTAGTGTTTGAGCTTCTTGCAAAGTTCCTTCATAGAGAACTAATTTTCCTTCTGGAAAAAAGGATTGCTTAAATGAAATATCTTTGAATTTAATAATTTTCATTCTTGTGAATAATAATTGGGATTTTTCTTCCCATTCTCTGATTCTCATTATCTTCTTTTCTAAATCCCAATCAATTCCTTTAGGTTTATAGCAATGGTCTTTAAAAGAGTAACTTTTAATGATTTTAGCATTGAATGAATTTAAAATTTTCTTAAATGGATTGACATCTTCAAATATTATTCTAATTTCGCTCTCAAATTTATCTTTAGTCATAAAAATCATTATTGATTGTTATTATTAAGGTTCGAAAGTAGATTATTTAAAATCTTGATTATTTGTTCATTGGCTTCTTTTGCATTTTGAGTACCATTACAACCAGCTGCTGTAGAATGTCCTCCACCAACTCCATTTATAATTAAACCTATTTTTTCCATTATATTTTTTCCTAAATGAATTCTAGTTTGTTCGTAAAATTCAGTGGTACTCCTTGCACTTATTCTAACTTCATTTTTTTTCTCTGCGGTTACTATTACAACATCAGCACCTAAATTTAATAAAGCACGACAAGCACTAGCTTCATACGAACTAACATGTGATGTCAATATTATCCAATCTTTGATTTCAAGTATTTCTAATCGCTGAGCTGCTTTGATTCGAGCAATTTTTTCAGGTCTTTTCATGGGGATCTTTAACATAGATATTGCTCGAGAATAATCAGCCCCACTTTCTATTAATTTAGGAACAATTGAGAAGCTCTTTAAACTACCTAATATAAAATGTCTCGAATCATATAACATACCTAATAAAATAAGAAGTGCCTCTTCTGGGGTTAATTGAATATCTAATTGATCAAATTGATGAAAAATAATTTCTGTGGCAGAAACTGCACTATCATCGACAACAGATAATGGAGAAAAATCTTCAATATTAGGTGGAGGTGCGTGATGGTCTATTATTATAATTGATTTTAAATCGAGTTTAATTTTTTCAGAAATGCTACCTATATGATTAAGATTATTGACATCAAATAAAATAACTAAATCGGGGGTATAATTTTGTATTTTAGTTGATATTTCAATATTTAATTCGGTGGCAATTTGCTCAGATAGAGAGCTCAATCCCTCAGCGAAAAATTCAATTTCAAGATCGGAATTAATCCTACTTAATATTAATTTTAATGCATATAAACCGCATAATGCATCTGGATCTGCGTTTGGGTGTGAGATTAATAAAATTGTTTTTATTTCTTGTGATTTAATATGGGATATAAGCTGTTTCATAATTAACTGCCCCTAAAAATAAGGAGAATCAATGGTGCAGGGAGGGGGATTCGAACCCTCGAACTCCTTCGAGACTGGATAACTTATTTTTTGATCTTGAGTCCAGCGCCTTTAGTCTTCCTTGACTAAAGCTAGTTGACCAGCTTGGCTATCCCTGCGACTTTATTCTTTAATTATTAACGTAATCTTTGTTTCACTAGCTTGATTATTATTCTTTTATATTCCATTTTTTTAAATATTTTTATTTCTTATAGAATATAATAAGAGAAATAATATAAAAATAACTGATTGAAACAATAAAATAAGTTGTTTTGTTTGAAAATATAAAATTTTGAGGTTATTAAAGCCCTAATTCTTTTAATTTTTTCAAAGCCTCTTTTTGATCTTTATTAATATTGCCAGGAATGACGATATAGACCTGTACGAACTGATCTCCCCTCGCGTTCTCCTCAATATAGTCATTCCCTATTGTTATACTAATTTTAGGCATACCTTTTCCTTTTATTTTAAAAATTTTACCATATTCTGTTCCTTTTGGTATTTTTAATTTAGTTTCTCCATCCAAAGTAGGGACGGTAATTTCATCTCCTAAAACCATTTGAGAATATGTTAATGGCATTTTTATAGCTATATTATAACCATCTCTGATGAAAAGATCATGTTCTTTCACATATACTATGATATAGAGATGTCCTGGATTTGCACCCCTAAGACCGGCATTTCCCTCTCCAGTCATCTTCAATTTTAAGCCAGTATATGCACCCTTAGGGATGTTCACCGTAATATGTTTAATTTTTTCAACTAGTCCTGTTCCTTTACAAGTCTTACATGGATCTTTTACAACCTCACCAGATCCATGACATTTATTACATGTAACAATATTAACCATTTGACCAAAAGCAATTTTTCTTACAATTCTTTTTTGACCTGTTCCATTACACTCAGGACAATTTATTGTTTTAGTACCAGCTTTTGAACCAGAACCTCCACAAACTGTACAAGCTTCCTTTCTTGGAATCTCAAGTTTCTTTTTTGTTCCAGAAAATGCTTCATCAAGTGTTATTTCTAAATCATATCTTATACTTTCTCCTCGTTGAGGCTCTGGACGAGAAGGTCTTGCGTAATTTCTACGTCTTCCAAATACATCCCCGAATCCAAAATCACCAAATATATCTCCAAATCCACCAAAACCCCTCCCAAATATCTCACTAATTATATCTCCAAATCCTCCAAGACCACCCCGATCGTAACGTCTCCGCTTTTGTTCATCTCCAAGAATTTCATAAGCTAAATTAATTTCCTTAAACTTTTCTTCTGCATCTTTACTTTTATTTATATCTGGATGGTATTTCCGAGCTAATTGTCTGTATGCTTTTTTTATTTCATCTTGTGTTGCATTTTCATCAACACCTAATATTTTATACAAATCTTTTCCATAAATATCGCTTGACATAAATAAATTACCATTTTATTTATTAAAAAAAGAGTAGATTATTTTTTTTCTTCATCTTCGTCTTCGATAACATAATCTGCATCAACAACGTTTGCTTCGTCTTCTGTTTTTTCAGTCTTTGGAGGTGTCTGCTGACCGGGTTGTGGACCCGTTTGTTGGTAAGCCTGTTGTGCTGCTTGTTGTTGTGACGCAGCTTGATATATTATTGTTGACATTTCATGCAATGACTTTTCCAATTCATCCATTTTAGATTTCATTTTTTTAGAATCATCTGTTTTGAGAGCTTCCTTTAATTCTTCAATTCCTTTTTCAATTTTTTTCTGGAGATCTTCTGGAATTTTATCTTTATTTTCTTTCAAAAGTTTCTCGGTGTTATAAGCCATGGAATCAGCTTGATTTTTAATCTCTATTTTTTCTTTTATTTTTTGATCTTGATCTGCAAATTTTTCGGCTTCTTGTACTTTCTTCTTAATTTCCTCTTCAGATAATTTTGTAGTGGCTGTAATTGTTATTTGTTGGCTTTTTCCAGTTCCTAAATCTTTTGCAGAGACGTTTAAAATACCATTGGCGTCAATATCAAAAGTCACTTCAATTTGTGGTATTCCTCTTGGGGCAGGAGGAATCCCAATAAGATGAAATTTACCTAATGATAAATTATCGGCTGCCATTTTACGCTCTCCTTGTAAAACATTGATTTCGACAGCAGGTTGATTATCAGCAGCGGTAGAAAATATTTGACTCTTTTTAGTTGGAATTGTTGTATTTCGCTCTATTAAGGGTGTAGATACTCCACCTAGCGTCTCAACTCCTAAAGTTAATGGAGTAACGTCTAATAGTAATAATTCCTTTGTTTCTCCTTCCATCACAGCTGCTTGAATAGCAGCTCCCATCGCAACACACTCCATTGGATCTATTCCTCTTTCGGGCTCTCTACCAAAAATCTCTTTAAATTTTTCCCTCACACAAGGCATACGTGTAGGTCCACCAACAAGAATTATTTTATCTATTTGTGATGGTCCCATTTGTGCATCTTCTAATGCACGTCTAATTGGTTGGTCTAACCTTCTCAGAACAGGATCAATAATTTCTTCCAATTTTGCTCTAGTTAAATTTAAACTTAAATGTTTTGGACCAGCACTATCAGCTGTTATGTAGGGTAAGTTTATATTGGTTTGCATTGTAGTAGATAATTCAATTTTTGCTTTTTCTGCAGCTTCCCTAACTCTCATCATAGCCATAGAATCTCCTCTTAAGTCTAATCCTTGTTCTTTTTGAAATTCTGCAACTATCCAATCAACGAGCAATTTGTCCATATCCGTTCCGCCTAATGCAGTATCACCACTTGTAGCTTCTACTTTAAATACACCGTCTCCCATATCCATTATTGTGACATCAAATGTACCTCCACCAAAATCTAGAACACAAATTTTCAATTCTTGTTTCTCTTTATCAATACCAAAAGCTAAACATGCAGCTGTAGGTTCATTAATTAATCGTTTTACTTCTAACCCTGCAATTCTTCCAGCATCTTTAGTTGCTTGTCTTTGATTATCGTTAAAAAATGCAGGAACGGTAATAATAGCTTCTTCAACTTCCGCATCAAGAAATGCTTCAGCATCTCGTTTTATTTTTTGTAAAATCATTGCTGAAATGTCTTGAGGTGTAAACTCTTTATCGTCAATTTTTATTTTATAATCTGTTCCCATTTTCCTCTTGATTGCAGTTATAGTTCTATCAGGATTTGAAACCATTTGTCTTCTCGCAGGTTCTCCAATTAAGCGGCTTCCATCTTTTAAAAATGCAACGACAGATGGAAACATCTTTCCTCCTAGACTTGTTCCTTCAGCACTAGGTATAATTGTAGAACGACCTCCTATAAATGCTGCTGCAGCTGAATTGCTTGTACCCAAATCAATACCTATGACTTTTTTCTTTTTTGGCATTTTATCACTTCCTTTCTTTATTTTTGGCAATTTTAACTAATGCCGGACGTAAAACTTTATCTTTAAAATAATAACCTTTTTTAATTTCTTCCAAAACAGTATCTTCTGGACATTCATCTGTAATTTCATTTAATAAACATTCATGGATAAAAGGATCAAAAGATTCACCTACACTTTTGATAGGTTTTACTCCTTCCTTTTGTAACATTTCAATAAATTTATTATAAATAATCTCAATACCTTCAATTTTTTTCCCTTCCCCAAATTGTTTTTTTAGAGCATTTAAAGCTATTTCATATTCATCAATTATATCTAATATTTTTAATAATATTCCCTTTTCAGCATAATTTAAATATTCTATCTTTTGTTTATCTAAAATCTTTTTATAATTATCAAAATCAGCTTGTGCACGTTTTAATTTATTTAAATTTTCATCTGCTAATTCTTTGTATTTTTTGATTTCTTCTTTTAATTTTAAATATTCAGATTCTGAAATTTCTATAATTTTATCTTCTTTATTATTTTCTTCAACCTCTAAATCAACAAAATCCTGATCATTTGTTGAATCAGAGTTATTTCCACTAGATTTCGAATCTTTTTCTTTATCCATATTACTCCTCCACTATATTGAAAAGAATCATTCAATATTGATTGTTGTTTCATCGGCTTTACCGATTTTCTTTTTTAGAAGTCGAATCTCTAATAAGCCATTATTATAATTAGCTTTAGATTCACTTGGAATGATTATTTCGGGTAATGAAATTGTTTTTTTAAATTTTGTTCCTGCTTTTATAGTAATTTCGGTCTCAGTGGATTTTAATTTTATATCTTCTTTTTGTACACCAGGAGTTTCTGCAATAATTACAATCTCATTGTCTTGATTTAAAATGTCAATAATGGGTTCTCTATTCTCCTCAACAGTTTCTTCTTTTTCTTGTTTTTTTGGAGAATGACCAAATTTTCTAATAACAGGTTTACCATCCGGTCCGATATGGACTGACCATCCCATAATTAATGGTCGAAAAATTTCATCACCAGAAGGAGTTTTAAATTTTGGAAAATTTTTTTCATCAAGTATTTCATCAAAAATACTATGATCTGAAACAACATCCTCCATCATATCTCTAATTTGGTCAAATATATCATCAAATGACCTTTTACGTTTTTTTTTCTTCTTATATTTATCTTCCTCATCATCAAACATTAAAAAAACTCCCTATAATTTTTCAGAGAGTTATAAACTAAATTTTAAATAAGCTCTTATTTATATACTAAAAAAAAAGATAAAAAGTTGTGGGATTGTATTAATCCTCGTCGCCGCCACCTGGCATACCACCTGGAGGCATACCGGGAGGTCCGCCTGCAGATTTGGATGATGCAATTACGTCATCAATCCTAAGAATCAATTGGGCGCTTTCTGAAGCGGATTTAATAGCTTGTTTCTTGACCACAACGCCTTCATATACGTTCTTCTCTGCCATATTTCCGACTTTTCCTTCGAGAACATCTACACCGAAATTAATTTTTCCTTCCTTATGCGCAGCTCTCAGTTCAACCAAAATGTCCATAGTTTCTAAACCACCATTTTCAGCTAATGTTATAGGAATTATCTCCATTGCATCAGCAAAGGTTTTGATGGCCATTTGGACACGTCCTGAGAATTTATTAGCGTAGTCTTGAAGTTGCTTTGCGACCTCAATTTCTGAGGCACCACCTCCAACAACAACTTTGGGTTCTTGGACTGCATTTCTCACAACACATAACGCATCATGTAGGGCACGGTCCGCCTCATCTACTATCATTTTAGTTCCTCCTCTAATAAGGATACTGATCGCATGAGGATTTGTACATTTTTCAACAAATATCATTTCGTCATTTCCGATTTTTCGTTGTTCAACAAGACCAGCTTTACCGAGATCACCTTCAGTTAAATCATCAATATTTGTTATTACTGATCCACCTGTAGCTTTAGCTAATTTTTCCATATCACTTTTCTTAATTCTTCGAGCAGCTGTAATACCAGCCTTCGATAAGAAATGTTGGACCATGTCATCTATGCCTTTTTGACATAGGACAACGTTTGCTCCACTTGCTTTTATCTTGTCTACCATCTTTCTTAGCATTTGCTCCTCTTGATTTAAGAAAGCTTGCATCTGTGTTACTTCTGTTATATTAATTTTTGCATCGAATTCCGTTTTTTCAATTTCTAATGCAGTTTCTAAAAGTGCAACTTTAGCATCGCTTACTGTCTTTGACATACCCGGATGAACTACTTCTTTATCTAGAATAAGACCGCTAATTATTTTAGAGTCGTCTATGCTGCCTCCTTCCTTCTTTTGGATACTAATATTATCTAGATCTGCAATTAATTTATCATCACGTTTTTCTACAATAGCTTTAATTCCTTTTACAGCAATATCAGACATAAGATCACTAGATGTCCCAATGACTTTGCTTATCATTGATGTATTTGCAATATTTTTTAGCATTGCTTCATCGTCGACACTAATTGGAATTGCGATATTATCTAATATTTCAATTGCCTTCTCTGAAGCTAGCCTATATCCTTCAATTATAATTGCTGGATGAATTTTTTGTTCTAATAAATTTTCAGCACTCTTCAAAAATTCTCCTGCTAAAATTACAGCTGTTGTAGTACCGTCTCCTACTTCATCGTCTTGTGTTTTTGCAATCTCTACCATCATTTTTGCTGCTGGTTGTTGTACGTCAATTTCTTTTAATATTGTCGCACCATCATTTGTGATAGTTACATCACCAAAAGAATCAACAAGCATTTTGTCAAGACCTTTTGGACCAAGAGAAGTTCTAACATTTTCTGCTATAACTTTTGCAGCCATAATATTCGTATTTTGAGCATCACTACCTCTAGTTCGTTCTGCTCCTTCTTTTAGAATCAAAACTGGGGTTCCACTTAATTGTGCACACATATCATTTCACCTCTTATTACATCATTCCTGGTGGCATACCCATACCACCCATGCCACCCATACCTGGAGGCATTCCACCTGGAGGCATTGGGGGTCCTGCGGATGCTTTTGCAGCAATAACATCATCAATTCTTAAAATCATATTTACTGCTTCCACTGCTGATTTAATTGCTTGTAACTTTACTACCATAGGTTCTAATACTCCTGCCTGAAACATGTCTTCAACTTTTCCCGAAATTACGTTAATTCCATAATTCTTCCCATCTGATTCATGTTTAGCTCGTAATTCTGCTAAAATATCGATAGGATCTAACCCTGCATTTTCAGCTAGAGTTTTTGGGACAATCTCCAGTGTCTCAGCTAGAGAATCGATAGCAAATTGTTCTCTACCACCAATTGATTTTGCATATCCTTTCAATTGTTTTGCGAGCTCAACTTCAATTGCACCACCGCCAGCAACGACATAATTGTCTTTGATTATATCAGCTGCCACACAAAGAGCATCATGCATGGATCTATCCGCCTCATCTACAACGTGTTCAACGCCGCCACGAATTAAGATACTAACTGATTTTAAATCTTTAGTACCAGTTACAAAGATCATTTTATCATCACCAATTTTTTTCTCTTCGATTAATCCAGCAGTTCCAAGATCTGTAGGAGTTAGGTCATCAAGGTTCATTATTACTTTAGCACCAGTGCTTCTGGAAATTTTTTCCATGTCAGATTTCTTCACTCTTCGAACTGCGGCTACACCAGCCTTGGAAAGGAAGTGCTGAGCCACATCATCAATTCCCTTTTGGCATGCAATAAAATTAGCACCCGAATTCTTTACTTTATCTACCATACTACGTAATAATTTTTCCTCTTCATCAAGAAATGCTTGAACTTGCGTTGGATCACTAATTCTAATTTCAGAATCAAATTCTGTCTTTTTAATTTCTAATGCAACATTAAGTAGTGCAACTTTTGCATCATGGACTTGTTTTGGCATACCTGCATGAACAATTTCCTTGTCAATTATAATACCATCAATTAATTCGGTATCTAATAAGCTTTTACCTTTCTTTTTGATGATTTGAATTTGTTCAATATCTACGTAAGGCTTGCCCTCACGAGTTTCCCTAACTTTTTTAGTAGCACTAACTGCAATTTCTGCAAATGTACCTCTTACACCAGAGACGTTTTTGGAGTTCATACTTGTAATAGTAGCTTTAGTAATTTCTGAGCCTTCAATATCAACTTGAGTTGCAATATTTTTTAGAATTTCACGAGCTTTATCAGCCCCTTTCTTCAATCCTGAAACTAAAGTTGTGGGATGAATTTTTTGATTAATTAATTTTTCCGCTCTTTTAAGTAATTCTCCAGCAAGAACTACTGCCGTTGTGGTTCCATCTCCAACTTCATCATCTTGTGTTTTAGCTACTTCGACAAGCATTTTTGCAGCTGGATGTTGTACGTCTATTTCATCAAGTATTGTAGCACCGTCGTTTGTAATCGTAACATCGCCAAGGCTGTCCACAAGCATTTTATCCATACCTCTAGGTCCAAGAGTCGTTCGCACAGTCTCAGCAATTATTTTGGATGCCGTAATATTATTTTTTAAGGCATCCTTGCCTTTTCTTTGCTCAGTTCCTTCTTTTAGGATAAGAACTGGCGCTCCACTTAAATAAGCCATATATTTTCACCTTTGATTTTTGTTTATTATTAAAAATATATCAGATTTTTGTTTTATACTAGAATTTTATGGGTTTTATCCCTAATTCTTGATAAATCTAGTTTTTGTCGTATTTTGAAAATCTTTTAATCACATATTGTGATAAAATGTTTAAAAAGTTTACTTATATATACGTCCAAAGGTAAAATTTTAAATCTTCTTATATAACTAAAAACAAATCGAATACTATAAAATATCAGAATTAATTTTAAAATAAAAGAAAAATCTGGAACTTTATTTATAAACATTGTAAATTATTAAGAAATTGATGATTAAAAAGATGATAAAGATATGAAAGAGTCCAAATCTGCTCAATATCACTCAAAAATTTCAAAAGATTATGATGTTATGTTTCAAGACAAATATTGGGATATCCATACAGCAGTTGAGTCATCAAAACTTAACAAATATCTTCCAAAACAAAAATCTCTAATTTTAGATGCAGGAGGTGGCACAGGAAATTTCTCTATAGAATGCGCAAAAAAGGGACATGAAGTTGTTTTAACTGATATTTCATCTGGAATGCTTGAGGAGGCTAAAAAGAAAATCAAGAAATTAGGATTGGAAGAAAAAATTACAATTTTAAATCAAGATATTATAAATATGAATGATCTAAAATCTAATCATTTTGATTTTGTAGTTTCGTTAGGAGATCCTGTTTCATATTGTCAGAAAGAAGAAGATGCTATTAAAGAATTAGCAAGAGTTGCAAAATCGGGGTCATTTGTTTTTATTACGGGTGATTCTTTCTTTGGTAGGATGTTTAAACTGATAACAGATATGAATTATAAAGAGCTTGAAAATTTAGAAAAATCAAGTAAAATACAAAACCAATTTGATTTCATTGAACATGATTTCAAGGTAGAGGAGCTCAAAAACTTGTTTGAGAAATATAATCTCCAAGTAATAGAGGTTTTTGGATTATTAAGCTTTATTAATAAAATTGTAAAAGAAAAACTAGAAAAAATTCTTTCTAATGAAAAAAATTTCAAAATTATTAAAGAATTAGAGTTAAAATTTTGTAATGAACCCTCAATAATTGGTACAGCTGGTCATTTAGGTATTATTGGCAAGAAAAAATGAGAACATAAAAATTTATATAATGAATAGTTGGAAATTGATTTAATGAAAGATACAGACGATAATGAAGAAGAAGAAGAAGTTTTTTGGTTAGTTTCACCAGAAAATACCGAAGCAAGACAATGGTTACATAAATTAGATAAATTAAAACGGATAAATACAAAAGACATCAAATTCACTAGAGTAGATGATTATTGGGATGGACCTTTAGCAGGTATTGTCGAATATAACGGTAAAGAGTATTATTCTGTAGCTATCTTTGATGAAGAAGCTCCTTCCTTAAATATCAACGTCGGGCGGTGTTATTTATTATTAGAAATTAGTGATAGATTAAAAGCAAAGGGATTTGGAAATGGCGAAATATATTCATATACCGGACCAGATCTTGATTATTCCAACCCAATTGGCTATTTTGGGGGTTCTTTAGCGTATTTTATGACACATCCCGAAAAGATAAACGAAAAATAGAAGGACTATTAAAATACACAAAATAGTATTTTTATTTTTAAGGGAATAGTAAAATATAGTGGATGATAAATTTTGAACATATTGATTGTAGGTTTGGTTTTTCTTGTATTGATATTTTATAGTTCAACCTTTCTCATCTCAATAGTAGAAAATATAAAGCATTCAACCCAGCTTAATCAATTTATAATGATTTTTATTTCATTGTTAGGATATGGAATTATTTTTGACTGTTATAGGGTTATAACGATCAGTATTATTGGGTTTGTTCCCGAATTCATTGATAAATTTAATTATATTGTAAAAACCATCACTATTTTTTTAAGTATAATTATGGCAGTTCAGATTGCGGTTATTATGGGTGAACAAAGTGGTCATAAAATAAAAAATAAATTACTTTTAAGGATTATGATAAGTTTTTATATTGTGTTATCTTGTTTCATTTCCATTTTAAATTTATTTACTCTCTCTAAAACCGAGACTAATGAAATGGGGTTTTATACTTATCAAATTAACTTCAATTTATATCTTATTATCTTTATATTTGCATTTATTTTTGCTATTTTTACATCAAATCAGACTATTATTTTTTTAAAAGGGGTCAGAAATGAAAAGTTATTAATTCGAATGATACTTTTTGCATTAATCTATGTCTCTCTCTTAATTGAGAGATTTGCAAATATTGGTATTTACTTTGTTTTCGGGAACACTCCTGAAATATTCATAATAGGGATATTTTTGTTAACTTTAATTGTTGCATTTGCCTTCTTTTTTACAATTAGATACCCAGATTATTTAGAATCCCTCAGTGCCTATTTTAGTGTAAAATCAATCTATTTAATTAATAATAATGGGCTATTATTATATGAATTCGATTTACAAAAGGAGTTTTATTTAAGTCCACTGGCATCCAAAAAAATTTTAGTAGGAGGATTTATCTATGGTTTAGCAAGAGGATTACCAGAAGTTTTGAAATTAGGAAGAGATGTTAATTCTATAAACTTTGGGGATCTTAACTTATTATTTAAACATGGGAAATATGTAATTGGATTATTATTTATTACGGATTATACACCCATTATTTCTGTAAAATTGAATAAATTTATTGAGATTTTTGAAGATAAATTTAATGTTCAACTTGAGAATTGGGATGGACGTATTGATATTTTTGATTCTAAAATAGTTGAAGATTTGATATTTAAGATATTTAGATAGATAGAGCTGTTCATCATCTTTGTTTAAAGGAAATAATTAATTAAAAATCTATATTCTTTAAAATGCTAGATCATAACTTGTTATAATCTATAAAAAAAGCTAGTATATTTTAAAAAAGCTTATAATAAAAAAGATAAAGAAAAATTTAGATTAATATTCATGTTGAGCATGGAGAAGTCTATCTGGTATTTTCTTTTCGCCGCGGATTTCAAGCTCAAAACCCGCACCGAATCTAGCATTTTCAACAGCAAAACCAGACTTAGCTATACTACGTGCAATTCGTTCAGCACTCTTTCGATCTATAAAAGTTGATGTTTCATCCCAGGTCAGTAGCCATTTGCTTTCTTGCGCGTCAATTGTTAACACTATTCCTGCTTGTGGGACCTTATCTTGTCTAACAAAATCTTTTCCCTCGTATATTAGATATATTTTAGGAATTTTGCCTGCATCTTTTTTCACAAAGCTCGCTACTTCTGTTGCTTTATCGGTTACAGCGACATGTTCTTTAGGAGTCATATCCTCGATTGTTTGATCTAATTCTGCAATTTTTTCCTCATGTGTAGATTTTAAATCTTTAACTTTTGAGTCATATTCTTCTTTTATTTTAGAGATTTCATTTTGATGAGAATCTTTAAGTTGGGTAATTTCATTAGCATGATTTCCCTTGATTTGGTTAATTTCGTTTTTTAATTGTTCTATCTCGTTAATTTTGGCCTCTACAGCGTTTGCAGCAGCTTCTTCTTTCTCAGTTTTTAAAATCTCAATTTGATTTTCCAATTCATTTACTTTCTGACCAATTTCGTTTTTATCTCTTGCAATATTTTCCATTTCAAGGTCTTTTTCGTTTAATTTTTTTTCCAATTCTCCGATTTTTTCTTTAGTATCGTTCAATTGAGTTTCGATATCGCTTATTTCAGAATTTTTTACCTCAACTTGTAAGCTTAACTCAGCTTTTTCATTATTTACAGCCTCTATTTGAGAATCGAAATTTGCGACTTTTGATTCATTTTCGGCTATTTTATTTTCTAGCTGAACTATTTGTTGAGATAATTCTTGTAATTTATTCTCTTTATTTCCAATTTGAGCTTTTAAATCTTCTTTTTCATCATTATATGACGTAATCGTATCTTCTAATGTAGATTTTGCTTTAGCTAGTTGTTCAATCATTTTCTTTAATTCGCCTTCAAGTGATTCTATTGTTTTTGTTTGTTCTTCAATTTTTTTGCGTTGATCTAAGAGAAATTTTCCTGGCACTTTATGATCTTTATCGGGTTTGGATTGTATTTCATACCATTTAATTGACAAAGGCTCGCCTCATATATTTCATAGTTTTTTTTATGAAAATTACTTAATTTTTTATTTTTTAGGAATTTCTGATTTTAAAACGTACTGAATTTTAAATTAATACCTTTATTTCAGTCTTTTGATTCAATAAATATTTTTGTTATCAATAAAATTTCATCATCAATAAATATTTCGAAAATTATATTTCCATTTGTTTTTCTAAATTCAATATAGCAATTAAAAATTAGATTATGTATAATAATTTGAATTTCTTTGTTGTTGTAGCCGTTTTTTCAAACATTTTTCCAAATTTTCTTTGACTTTTCCAATTGTTTCAACTTCTTTTTCGGCTTGGGCTGTGTAGTAATTTTCTATTAAATCATTTTTTTGTTCAATAATTTTTTTAGTTCTTTCAAATTGTTCTTCCGAGACATCGTCTGTAGTTACCATTACCATTAATTCTTGAAAGAATTGACGATAAAATATAACATAGGGTTTTAATTTCTTTTGTAATTCTTTATTTTTATGATAACTAGATAATAGTGAATTTAATTCTCGATTATAGCTTGCAACTAATTTTGAAAAATGTTCTATATCAAAAGTATTTAATGCATCAGAGATTTCTTCAAAAAGTCTATCCATTTGCTCAAGGTACTTTTTAATTTCAAGATCTTTTTCTTCCATTTTGAACCAAATCATCTATTTTATTTTTAAAATATTCTTGATTTCTTCACTTAAACTTTTTAAAGTATGTATGATTTAATAAGGTGATGATCGCTTTGAATTCAAATTCAGATAATTGACGAAATTCCGAGAGGTCGTCCTGCTAATTTTTATTTTATTAATAACTAATTATAAGGTTTTATTATTGAGTGATCTTACACCAAAAGGTTCTTTTGAAAGGTATAAATTAAGAAGAATGTTAAAAATATTGAAGTCTAAAAAAGGCTATCATACGGAACTTACATCTTTATATATACCAGCTGATAAGCCAATTAGTGATACTACCAATTATTTGAAACAAGAACAAGGACAAGCTGCAAATATTAAATCTAAAACGACTCGTAAGGTTGTCCTTGATTCGATAACGAAGCTTATTCAAGTTCTAATAAAATACGGAAGAGAAGTACCACCAACTGGATTAGCTTTATTTAGTGGAGCTATTCCTCAAAATGGACCTGGCTCTGAAAAAATGGAAATGTACACTGTTATTCCACCTGAAAAAATAGAAACAAGGCAATATTATTGCGCTTCAGAATTTTATATCGAACCTCTTGAAGATATGCTAATTGAGAAAGATGTCTATGGTTTAATTGTAATTGATAGATCTGGACTTACTTTAGCTACACTTTCAGGAAACAAAAAAAATATTATAGAAAATATGGGTGCAAATATCCCCAGCAAACATCATGCTGGAGGTCAATCCCAACGACGTTACGAACGACTTATTGAGCAAGCTGCTCATGAGTTCTATGTTCGTGCAGGAGAACATATTAATAACCAATTTTTAGATCTTCCCATACAAGGAATAATTATTGGTGGAGGAGGTCCAACTAAAGAGTATTTTGCCAATGGTGATTATTTAGATTATCGGCTGAAAGAAAAAATTATAGGTATTATCGATATAGGCTATTCGGATGAGCAGGGAATAAATGATTTAATAAGAAAATCGCAAGATCTACTCCATAATGTTCAATTAATAAAAGAAAAACAAATTATCCAAAAATTTCTAAGCCATTTGGCAAGAGATACAGGACTTGTTACTTATGGAGAAAAAGAAGTAAGAAGAGCTTTACAAATGGGTGCTGTTGATATTCTTTTACTTTCGGATAAAGTGGACATTGTTCGTGTTTCAGTTAAATGTAGCAATTGTGGAAATATAGAAGAAAAAACGATTAAAAATGAGGACCTAGAGGCTTACGAGAAAATGGTTTCAAACATGACTTGTGAAAAATGTAACAGCTCTAATATGTATTTTGAAGATACTATAGACCTAGTTGAAGAATTAGGAGAACTAGCAAGAGTATCCGGAGCAGATGTTGAAGTTTTTTCAACAGATTCAGAAGAAGGTGCACAATTTTGGAGTGCATTTAAGGGCATAGGAGCAATTTTAAGGTATAAATTTGATAACTAATAATTAATTAAACGTATTCATTTAATTAAAAGAAAATAAGGAAAATTTTACTTTTTTTGTCGGGTAGAATGGTTAAATAAAAATCTAATTTTGAATATTTAATTAATAGTTTATTTTTTGTATGATTGAGAATATATCGAAGGTATTTTTAATGGCATTTACAAAGGGTCAACTAGAACTGCTTAAATCTATTTTTCCTTATGACCCTTATCCTCCACAAACTGAATATATGAAAGATGTATTTTCAATTATTAAGAACAACAAAATTGGTTTATTAGAAGCACCATCCGGATTTGGAAAAACAAGTGCTTTGCTAACAGCTGCATTAAGCGGTTTTCCTTATCAAACTTATTATTATTCTAGAACTCATGCTCAAATGAAACAAGTAGCTCAGGAATTGGACAGAATTAATAAAAAATCAGGAAATTCTTTTTCCTGCGTTGTAAGAGGGTCTCGAAATCAATTATGCCTTGATAATGATCTGAAGAAAATAAGAGATTATAGGATAATAGCTGAAATTTGTTATTCTAGGATTAAATATACTAGAAATAACAAAGATTTTTTTGAAGAATTTTACTCAAAGGCAGAAAACACGCTTAATGAAAATGAAGAGCTGTTTTTGGGAAGAAACTTATATTGTGATTCAAAATTCGGTAAAATAAATATTCCTTCCTCAATTCCTGATGATGTACCTTTAGTATCAGATATAGAAAGTCTTAAAAAATTTGGCCTAAAACACAAAATCTGCCCATATTTTTTATCCCGTCTTTTAGCTCAATCGTTTGATGTAGTTGTGGGGTCTTATAAGTACTTATTTTTTGATAATTTTTATCAAGATCAAATTATGGTTTTGGACGAGGCACACAATATCGAACAAATTTGCAAAGATGGAGTTTCTTTTACCTTATCCCAATCCACAGTAAATCAAGCATTAGACGAAATAAATGAAATAGAAAGTTCATGGGCTTCAGAATTACAAGATTTATTAGTTAATCTTCTTATGTTTTTTAAACATACAGAATTTAAAGATGGAGAGCTTTTATCAAGTTCCCAATTTCTTACAGAGCTAGATAAATTTGGGGTTTATCTTGAACATTTAAGGGATTTTTTAAACGATTGGCAGATAATACAGAATTGCTGGAGCGAATTAAAAAAAATACGTAAAAAATTTATTCTATTAGAAAATTTAAAGATTGTTTGGGTATACAGGTTTCTTTATAATTTTGTATATTCTGCCGAGGAATCCTATAGAGGTATTTGGAGTATTAGAGGTAAAAATAATCCAACCATTGCTTGGTTTTGTCTTGACTCTCAAGTTGCTTTTGATCAAATAAGAGCCAGGACACCCAAAGCAATTATTTTAACAAGTGGCACTCTATCTCCTCAAGAGAGAATTGCTCAAAGGTTAGGTGTTGAAGCATCTTTTATTAAAAGCTATCCTGCAATATTTCCCGAAGAAAATATACAAATTTTGGTGCTAACTAAAGGTCTAAAAGGAAACACCCTCACAACATCATATAGAGAGAGAAGTAACCAAGATATAATAATAGATTATGGAAAAACTGTTGTCAAAATTATCAATAATGTCCCTAATGGATCTGTAGTCTTTTTTCCATCATATTTTCTTATGGATAATATGCTAGGGTTATGGAATAAGAAAGAAATCTTAAATGATTTAGAAGCTGAGATTTTTATTGAATCAAAAGGTAGTGGTTCTAATATACTAGAATTATATAATGAGGCAGCTACAAAAAAAAGAGCTGCTCTCTTTGCTGTAATCCGAGGGAAACTTAGCGAAGGTCAAAATTTTCCTGATGAAATAGGGCGAGCAGTTATAATAGTTGGAATTCCTTATCCCAATATACAAGATCCTAAATTACAAGCTCAAAGAGAATATTATGAAAGAAAAAAGAAGGGAATGGGAAGTAATTGGTATTACGACGAGACTTTTAATGCTGTTAATCAAGCAATAGGAAGGGCATGGAGACATAAAGATGATTATGCAATGGGTTTTTTATTAGATTATAGATATAGATCAAATCTTAATAAACTGCCCTTTTGGAGCACTAAAAAAACATCAGTAATTGAGCCATATACCCCATTTTCAACAATAGAAAAAATAATTCAAAATTTCTTTGAAAAAAGAGAAAACTAATTCTAATTTAAAGTGAAGTTTATTAAAGAAATATTATATAAGAAAAAAGAATCTAAAGTTATGTTCGGAATACAAATTTCCGAGGTTCGTTTGTTATCTCAAGATTCTCTGATTTACATTGATCACATGCCTTTGCATCATACTGATTTATACGTCCACAATCCTTGCAAGTTTTTCTTAGGACAACTGGGCACGTACCAGTTTCTAAAAGCACACATTCTTCACAACCTATACAAACTTCCTCTGTAGTGCCCATTCCGTATACAATTCCCATAAATTTTGTGTTATTTCCCGGGATGACTTTCTTTCCGGTTAATCTGGCTATACTTTGAGCTCCAAGTCCACAAGTCATTACTAATAATGCGTCTGCAGCATCAATATCTTCCTTAACTCTCTGTAAATCTCTTTTTGATACTCTCTGGTCGCAAGGGGCTTGGATTACTATTGATTTATCTATATTAATCCCATCTTCCTTAAATTTTTCAATAAGAGCTTTAACTTCTTCAGTTCCTCCAGTTTTACAAACGGCACAACAGTCACCGCAACCTATAACAAACACATTCTTATATTTTTTTACGTTCTCTTCAATCTCTTGAACGGGTTTTTGCTCTGTTATTATCAAAAAACCACTCTCATAAATAAATTTGTTAATCTTGACAACATTATTTAAAAAATTAATATAAATTTTCTCATGAATTAAGATAAAAAATTAGTCCACTTCGAATACGATTAAAAATAAAAATAAAAAAGATTAAAAATCTATGTCTTTACCATCCCACATGTATTGAATTATTTTAGCCAAGTCTTCTGTTTCAGGTATTGGTTTATTGGTAGTACTACATGGATCATCATCTGCAAATTTTACAAATTTATCAAAATTAGCTTTAAAATCTTGTTCACTAATTCCCAAATCTTTAAATGTCATAGGAGCTCCAATTCGTTGATATAAATCTTTAATAGCATTAAGCAATCCTCTATATGCTTTGTCATCATCTGGTTCCCAAATATCCAGAGCTCGTTGTGCAATTTCTGCCAACCATTTTTTAGCATCAGGTTCCCTATTTGCATTAAATTGAATTATGTAGCGAAGTGCTAAGCCAACACATTGTCCATGAGGTTTATGAAAGACCGCTCCACACGCATGCCCTATTGAATGCCCAATCCCTGCTTGAGAATTTCCAAATCCTAATCCCGCAACTGTGGCTGCAATATGAACTTTATTTCGAGCTTTCATATCGTCCCCATTTTTCACAGCTTGTTCTAAATTCTCAAAAATTAATCGAATCGCATTCAGACAGTGTCCATCTGAAATTTCATTTTTAAAACTCGAAATATAAGCCTCAACTGCATGGGTTAATACATCTAGACCAGTTCCCATAGTGAGTCTTTGAGGCATATTTTTTGGAAAGACTGGATCTAAAAGTGCTACTATAGGTACTAGGTCTCTAGAACCATATGCAGTTTTTACACCATCCGCATTGGTATCTGTATAAACAACAGCCCATGTAACATCAGAACCAGTTCCACTTGTAGTAGGAATACAAATATATTCTGCTTTTTTCATATTTAATTTTGCTGTAAAACTAATATTTCTTATATCTTTGTCGGGAAATTCGTACAAAAACCAAATACCCTTCCCAGCATCCATAACACTGCCGCCACCTAGCCCAATTATCAAATCAGGTTCAAATTCTTGGCATATTTTCCCACCTTCCTCTACAACTTTCATAGTGGGATCAGGCATAATTTTATTGAATATTTGAATCTCAGGCTTTGATCTTAAATTCTTTACGACTAAATCTATAAATCCGAGTTCCTGACAGACTTGATCTGTAACTATTAAGACTTTTTTCGGTTTAATTTGTCCTAAATATTTTAAGGAATTTGGTCCAAAAACAATTTTCCTAGGTGAAGAATAAAACCACATATTATCATCTCAAAAAGAAAAAAATAAATATATATTTAAAATTCTACGCCTTCGACTAAAGTTATCGTATTTACTAATTCTAAAGCAGCTTTAGTTGCTCTCATAATCTTTGACATGTCACCATCAAGCATTAATTCGCCTTCCATCAATGCTCTAATGGGATCTAGTTCTTTTTTGGCTATTTTTACATAAGTCTCATATGTACCTTCAATTTTAAATTCAGCTTCTTTATTTTCATCTGCTTCTTCTACTCCACGGCAATTTCCGTGCCAAAGATCAATATACATAAAAAATTTATCGTCACCCATGTCGCATATAAATAGAAAATCGCCTTCCCATGTTGAAGACACCTTTGCATATTCTGGATTATTATTTAAAGCAGCACAAAAGGCGTTAGCCCACTCGGGCGTCATATATTTCATTACTATCACCATCTATTAGTTTAATTTCTTTTTATTTTTTAACAATAAAAAGTTTCTTTAAAAAGACAAATCATTCGATTTAAAAAAATTAGAATTAGAAAAATGAAAAGAGATTGAAAAAGTTTTATTTTTCATAAGCTAGTACAGCAAACTCGCCTACAAATTTCTTCTTTTTCTGGTATGCTTCTTCATCTGGTGAGACCACCTTTAATGCTTCATGAGGACACACTTTTACACACTGAGGTTCTTTATAACCTATATCAGTACACATCTCACATTTATGGATATAACCTTGGTCACCTACTCCAATAGCACCAAAAGGACAAACTTTCACGCATGTACGGCAGTGAAAACATTTATTGTAATCTATTTTTATAATATGAGTTTTTGGATCTCGAGATATTGCTTCAACAGGACAAGCAGAAATCGGTAAGCAGTCTTCACACTGCATACAAAAAACTGGATAATTATATTTCCAGCTAAAGTCAATAACTTCAATCCTAGAATTTATCATATTTACGTCCCCTGAATTTACTATACTACATGCTAACATACAAAGTTTGCAATCTGTACACTTTTCGGGATCCGCCCAAATTATATTCTTTTCTGCCATTTTTATCCTCCCCAAATATCCTTTATTACAAATTCTAAATTTAATTCTTTCAATAATTCCTTTGTTGGTCTCCCTGTTGCTTCATCCCATTTGCGATATTGGTAATATTCTTTTAGATGTCTCGGAAAATCTGGAACATTTCCTTCAGTTCCTCCTTCTAGAGGTGTTAGGAACATTTTAGGTAGATAATCATCTTCATTTGTGATTCCCATTTTATTATTAAAAGCACGTTTTAAATTGAAGCTGCGTTTACCAATTAATCTCAAAGTCTCAATTGGAAAATCAATACCTGTTCCATATTTGAGCAGTTTAGAAATATGTTCTCCTGTTGGATGGGCAAAGTTGCAGAATATTAATGAGCTATATATTGTACGGAAATCTTGTTCATTTGCTATAATTTCACCAATTTTATTATCATCAAATCTTTCATGGAATGGCACTCCAAATTCAGGTGCTGCATTTCCATAACAAACTTCATAATCATCTTGTGCCATATGGCAAGCACCGCGGGTCGCAGTGGCATAGCCTATACCCATTCCAAAAAATGCTCTTGGATCATGCATAGGAATTTCCAATCCTTTTATTACAGCCATTTCATCACGAGGAACTTTGAACTTTTCTCCAGCTCTCAATGTTCCCTCTGCCAATATATTTCCAAATCCTTTTCTTTTAGCAATTAAGTCTACTAATTGAACTATCATATCTGCATCTCCCCATTTAATCTCCAGACCTTCTGTTTCGACTTTTGTTATATATTCTTTTTCATACATATACATGGCAAATGCAATAGTTGAACCCCCTGTGATTGTATCTATTCCATGGAGATTACATAATTCATTACTTTTTAATATTGATTCGAGATTATCATTTAAAGTAAGTGCTCCAAAGGTGCCTAGAGTCTCATATTCTGCACATTCATGAACAGGTGTTTTAAATTTGCCCTCTTTAACTTCAATAAGTTTCCTACAACGAATTGCACAGCTAAAACATGCATCATGTTTTATTACATATCTGTCATGTTGTTCGCTACCACTAATTTTTTGGGCTCCGTCCCATTCCCCTTGTGAATAATATTTTGACACTAAATCACCGAATGCATAACCTGTATCTAGATATCCAGCAGTTCCCAATTCTTTGAACATCTTAGAAGTAAATTTCTTCATTTGATGTTCATTAGCTTCATTACAAACTTTTAAAAATTCTAGAGAATCAGCCAATTCAACTTTTCCTCTTGCTTTAATAGCAATAGCCTTTAGATTTTTACTACCCATAACTGCCCCCATACCAGTTCTTCCAGCAGCTCGAATGTTATCATTCATTATAGCAGCAAATCTAACTTGATTGACTCCGCCAAGCCCAATAGAGGCGACTCTAAATCGATTATCCTCTAATTCTTTTCGGACTTGCTGAAGTGTCTGTTCTGTATTTTTTTTCCAAATTTTTTTTGCAGGACGTAATTCTGTGTCAGGACCGGATATTACTAAATAAACAGGTTTTTCAGCTTTTCCAGTAAATAATATCCCGTCATATCCTGCGTGTTTAAGTTCTGCACCCCAAACTCCAGAAGATGTAGACTCACCCCAAATTCCCGTTAACGGTGATTTTGCACAAACGACATATCTTCCACTTGTAGGTGCTGGGGTACCCGTTAAGGGACCTACCATGAATAAGAGCGGATTTTCAGGACCTAAAGGATCAGTATCTTTGTTAATCATGTCATAAAGTAATCGAGAGGCATAACCAGACCCACCTAAATATTCTTTAGCCCATTCTAGATTTAATGAATCAGTTGAAATCTTTTGAGATGCTAAATCAACTTTAAGAATCTGACCTTGATAACCAAACAAATTAATTCTTCCTTATTTCTTAATTTTCAATAATTTTTTCAATAATAACAAAAAAGATACCAAATTAATTAAGTTTTTTTTAATAAAGGTCTGTATTTTTAAGTTTATAAACCATCATTTAGGAATAATTTCCCTTGATGGAAATGTTAAATTCAATAATTGATAAAGATACAGGCAAAATTACATTTGATAGAATAGTCTACATTGGAATAGGAAATTATACTGAATTTCTTAAATAAAAAAAAGAAATTAATTTATTTTAATTATCAATAAATTAACATAATAATTCGAGAAATGTTTTATTCCCTTTTATATTATTTTTTAGGAATTATTTCTTATCTACTTTTATCTCTTTAGACTTTTTTATCACTGCTTGATATATTTGTCTAGAGATTGTCGATTTATATCTTTTCGATCTTTCTACTTTCATTGTCTCTACCTTCAAAGATTATGATGATTTCTAAGCACAATCACTTCTGTAATTAGTCCTTTGGGAATCACTTTTTCTCTTTTGATATCATTTTATTTTTTAATAATAAAACGAGCATTGGACTTTTTAAAATCCAAAGAATGAATTCAATAAGAGAATGATAATTACTGTTTTTAAATGTTTCAAAGATATTTAAAAACTTTGAAAATATTAAATTATTTTTCTCGCCAAATTATGAATTATTTTTTCCTTATCTTTTACACATAATATTAAATCTTTATCTTTTTTTTTGAATATTACACCTTCCATAAATTCAGGCCATTTAAAGTCTTCAGAGAATACATCAAATAACACTGCTTTGAAAAGAATAATATTCAAATCGTGAGAAACATGTAAATCGATCTCTTTTGAATTATTTTGGTTACATTGAATTAACGAATTTATCATATCATTCCTTGCCCTTTTTGGAGGATGTAATATAGTCTTATCAAATCCTCCTCTAAACCACTTTTCAACAAATCCCGAAACTCCATGATCAGTAAAAAGATCAAAAATTAAGTGACCTTTTAGGATATATGTGCCCCCTAAGAAATCCCTTTCACCAATCATTAATCCAGAACCATGACTATCTCGAATCCCTTGATATATTAATTCTGCTGTATCCTTACATCTAGATATTGGACTATGAAATATACGGATTAATCTATCCTTTGGAAGTAGTTTTCCAAATTCATAAGCTAATTTTTCTCCTTCGGGTGTTAGCTGGGCATTTCGTAGTGAGTCTCTATTAATTATATTTTCACGAATAGAATGACGAAGGAGGACTGAAATTATATTACTCCTACTGTACTCATAAATTCTATCTGCGAATTCGTTTATATCCAATTTCATTATTTTCAGATCTAAAATAAATTTATTAGACGATTATAAAAATCCAATATTAAATTTACCTAAAGTCTTGCAGAATACTCCCAATTAAGAACTGCTTACATTATAACAACTTTGTAAAAGCTAAGTATTTTCTAAAACTTCATATAATTTATTTAATTTTTCTTTAAGATATTGATAATCTGCCAATTTTAATCCATTTTGATTAAGTAATTTCTCTATTCTCTTTATCTTATTAACAAGTTCATCGATCTTGGCTTTTCCAGGAAATAGGACTTCCCAAATCATAGAATTAAAAGTTTCCGTAACGTTATGTTTTGTTTTTGCTGAAGTTTCAATGTATGCATATTTAATTTTATCTGCATATTCTTGCCCTTCTTTGGTTGATACCACTCTCTGGTCCACGAGATCTATTTTAGTCCCAACTAAAATCCCAGGAACAACCTTTTTGACCTGCTTTTTGATTTCATCGTGTAAATAAGCGAGGTCATCAAATGTTTTCCTTCTTGTAGTATCAAAAATTAGCATGACTCCACTCGTGCCCTTGAAATGGATCTTGTTATACCACCCGTTTATCCCTAAAAATGCTCTATAAACTATTTCCCAGAAAAAAAATCGAGCCTCATCATTTGTTCCTGGAATTTTAACCCTCTTATCATACATTTTTATCGCTAGTCGTGTAGGGGGAGGGTCAAAATTTCCGTAAATATATCTATTAAGGAGGTTACTCATTCCTACTTGAGGCTCTCCGACCAAAGTTATTTTATATATTAAGGTCTTTTCACTCATCTTATTTTCCTTTACCTTTTTCTAAACAAATTTGAATTTCTCGTTTAAATTATCCAGTTCTTCATTTAAGTATTTATAATCCTTGAATAATCCCTTTAAATAATATTTTCATTTCATATTTCCTAATTTTTAATATAGAAAAGATGGAGTATAAATAGGACTGGTAGAAAATAATAGACCTAGACTATAAATAGCGCATATTAAAAGATATTAGAAGCTTTCGAACTGATATCTATCTATAATATCGTCTTGTACTGGTTTTCCTAGGTCAATGAAGTAAGCATTATAACCAGACACTCTTACAACTAAGTCTCGATGGTTTTCGGGATGCTTTTGTGCATCAATTAAATCTTCTTGATTTACAACATTAAATTGAACTTGTTGTCCACCAATCTTTAGATAAGTCAATAAAAGATCTGCAAATTTTTCTCTATCTTCTGGATTTTGTATTAATGAGGGTAATAATCTCATATTCAAAGCTAAACCATTACTTATTTTAGTGGTATCAATCTTTGCTAAACTCTTGAATACTGCTGTCGGACCGTTTCTTTCTGTATTATTTGATGGAGAGAGTGAATTAGAAACTGGCACACCTGCGTTTCGACCATCTGGAGTAGCTCCCAAGAAGTAACCATCAACAATATACATACCATAGGAAAAGAATCCTGGCCGAAATATTCCAGAATTCCTTATACAAGGATGGCTCATTACTTCATCACAAAATATATTTACAATATCCTTAGCTATAGAATCTACATAATCATTGTCATTTCCAAATTTAGGCAATTTATTTTTTAGTTTAATTTGGAATAGTTCTTCCCCTTTGAAATTACTGTTTATGATTTTAATGAATTCTTCCAAAGTGAGTTCTTTATCTTCAAATACTAATTTTTTTAATGCACAAAGAGAATTTGCCGCAGTTGCCAACCCTCGACCAGAAATTGAATCGAAATCATATTTTGCTCCTCCTTGGGTCATATCAAGTGCATTTTCTATACATCCGTCTAGGGTCATCGAAATGAATGGATTAGGATAATATTCAGCATATAATACGTTTTTAACATTTACACATTTGGCAATATGATTGATCATATGTTTTAATTGTCTTACATATGCATCCCATACTTCATCGTAGGATTTGAACTTATTTGGGTCACCAGTGTTTACACCATATGGTTTTCCCATGAGTTTTATCATTCCATTAGTCAAAACCATCTCAAGTAAACCAACCAGTGAAATATCGTTTCCACTTGTACAACTAAATGTATTTCCTTGAGATGATGGTTCAACACATCCAATAATTCCATAATCTCTCGCATCTTCTAATAAAACTCCAGTTTTTTGGATAGCTGGTATTACAATGTCATCATTATATACAGCAGGTCCACTAGTTTTGGAAAAAATTTCGATAGTCCTTTCAACCCATTTTTTAGGATTTTTTTCAGGTGCAATACGAATAGAAAAGGAATTTGTCATTGATTTAATATTTTGTATGGCATCCATAAATAAAAAAGACAATTCATTAACTGCATCATTTCCATCTTTATCTACACCACCAACAGTAATTGCCGCATTATCTGCACCCAGTTCAGAGGCTGTGTCCTTACCGTAGGTGGGTATCATTAAAAGATTGTAACTTAATTTAATTAGTAAATCTTCTAAAAGCTCAGTCACTTCATTAGGAGTAATTACGCCTTTTTCTATATCAGACTTAAAAAAGGGATAAAGATATTGATCCGCTCTACCAACTGCTAACACTCCAGCCAAACCATGAGAAATTGTTGCGATAACGTGATTAAACCAAACTAATTGTATAGCTTCTCTAAAATTCCGAGGTTTATTGGCTGAAATCCAACTACAATTTTCTGATATTTGTTCAAGTTCAGCAGCTCTTTTTGGATTATCTTCTTTAATTGCTTTTTCTTTTGCTAATTTGGCAAATCGTTTTATAAATCTAATACTTGAATCGCAACTTATTATAGCAGCTTCTAAAAAAGCCTTGTTATCAATGGTAAAACCATTTTTGGAAAATCTATCTTGAAAATAATTGGTCGGATCTGAATATTTTTGAATGATATGATTGATATCTCTTGAACCTGATAAGTTTCCGTCATGAATTTCAATTGAATTAGATAATTCTTTATTAACTTCATTCAATTTCTCAGTTGCAAGTTTTTTTATACCCTCATAACCCCATTTTAAAATATTTTTATGCCCTAAAATTAAATGGCCTTGAACATCAAATACGTTATTAACAAAGTTTGGGTTATTCGCCATCAACGCGTCAAACCCTCTAGAAATTACATTTTCTAGTGCTGAAAGAGTAGGCAATAAGGTTTCTTCGAGTTGTGAATAATCTTTATTTTGTTTCTCTAGGATTTCCTTAAGAGTTGGAGCTCCAGCTCCTCTAACTAATCTATCATAAAATTGTTCTATCCATTCATTTCCAAATTGCTTAAAACGCTTTTTCCAACTTTCTAAATCCCAATTACCCCTCCAAAATAAGCCATTTTCTTTCCAATATTTTACTTTCATTTCTCTAATTGTCTTACCTTTCCAATAAGGCAGAATCTCTTTTTTTAATAACTTTTCATCGGATTTTTCTATCTTATAAGGCTGAAATTTTCGTTTTTTAAGTCTTTTTAGATCTGCCTTAATAACCATATTCAAATCCCCTCTTTCAACGGGAATAAATGCCCCTACTAGTTTACTAGACCTATTTCCAACAATTTGTTCATGCTCTAATATATAAATTGTCATATTTTCTAGAGTTTTTTTAAGTGCTCTAGCAGCACGAATTGCAGGATGTTGGCCTTCTGTTTCCTTATAAGATTCTGTATAATATTTTGCCCTCTCAATACAAATCTCGTAAGGAGCCTCATAGATCATTTTTCGATAGGAATCCGTATGATCAGACATTTAAGTTCCTCAAAAATATGTTTTATTTGTATAAAATAAAATAAAAGAAATTAATTAATCTGACTTTTTAGTCATTTTTCTAATCAACATTAGATTTTCTTTTGAACAAATTTAATCAATTGGATATTTACCGTATTTTTTTGGGGCGTTGATTAATGCTTGAATATTCTCAACTGGGGTTCCTACCCCTATATCACAACCCGAACTTAAAATATACTTTCCATCTCTTGCAGCTTGCTCTATACAATGTTTTGCTTCAAGTTCTACTTCTTTAGGAGTTCCCCTCATCAATAATTGGGTGGGTACATTTCCTAATGTGATAATAAATTTCTTTCCAATCGCTTCCTTTATTTTTTTAAGATCTACACGGTCACAGCTGAAGATAAATAATCTCGGTAATTTTACGATTTGGTCTACAATTTCTTCAGACTCACCACAGACGTGGAGTAACCAGGCAGGAATATTGACTTTCCTTACGATTTTTTTTATATAAGGAACCACAAATTCTTTAAAATGTTCAGGTGAAATACAAGATACCGAAGCAGTTGGTTCAGTAATTCCGAATATATTAGGTAATCCTTGTTCTATCAATGCTTTATAATATTCAATAATTGTATCTGTACAAATATCAATGACCTTATGGACTAATTCTGGATTCCTTATTATATTTCTCATTAAATTCTCAGCTCCCATGACGGCTCCAGCAGCTGTAAAGGGTCCTTCTGAACCACCAAATGCAAAAATTTTTTCCTCATCAAATTTTTTAGAACAGATGTTTGCTGCTTCTAAATTAATAGGCATTCTTCCTTCTTTATAGGGATCTAAAACTTCCAGATTTTCCAATTTTTCAATATCAGTAATACCTTTCTCAAGCATTGGAACGGAATCTATTGGATAACTTAATTCAGTTCCATATGCTTCACCAATTACATTCAAATCTAGACAGCTTATCAAAAATTTTATCCCTAACTTTTTAGCTATGAATAATTGTGCTTGGGCTATCTTTTTACCATCTCGCATAATTTCAGGAGCTTTTATTCCACTCTTTTTGTAAAATTCATTCACAGAATAACCCAAAACTATTGGAACACTAGGCACATAAGCTCCTTCTTTTGCTAGCAATCCATCTGCAAGATCTTGTGAAAGCTGGAGGATTTCCATCATTTCGTTTTTACCTCCAAAATATGACGATTGAGAGTTTCAACTGCTGCATTTGCATCAGCTGCATACCAATCTGCTCCTATTTGAGCAGCAAATTTGTCATCAGGAGCAGCACCCCCTAATATAATTTTTACTTGGTCACGTAGCCCCTCTTTTTTGATCAATTTTACAAGATCACTCATACTATTTAACGTTGAAGTCATCATAGTTGAAAGGGCAACTATATCTGCATTGTTATTTTTAATGCTTTCTATAAATTTTTCAGCTGGAACATTTCTTCCCAAATCAATTACTTTAAAACCTGCTGCTTCTATAAAGCATTTCACGATATTTTTTCCTATATCATGAACATCGCCTCTAATAACACCTATAACGACCGTTGCTTTAGTTTCCATGCCTTTTAAATGTGGTTGGAGTACTTGGAATGCCGAATAGAACGCATCACTGCTTACTACAATTTCAGGTAGGAAATATTCTTTTTTTTCGTATTTTTCACTGACTTTTTTCATCCCTAGATTCAGACCATTTATAATAGCATCTTTAATGTCTATTTTTTGTTCTATAACCTTTTGTGCTAATTGAACGGCTTTCTCATCATCGCCTTCAATTACTGCTTCAGCTAATTCATCAATTATTGTCATTTGAACTACTCAAAATTATTCATTTCAATAATAAACCTTGACTAAAAAATTACATAATTTTGTTAAATTAAGTTTATTTACGTCATGAACCTAATATAAAAAAACTAATTATATTGGACGTGATTTATTGGCACAAACACTACAAATTAAAACTGACCTTAAAAATGTAAATGAAGCAATCGATAAAGCAGTTTCACAATATCCTAATAATATTGCAATTCGTTTTGGAGGAGAAGAAATTACATACAAGGCTTTCTCAGAAACTGTAATGCAGGTCGCTAGTGCTTTGAAAAAACTAGGTGTTAAAAAAGGAGATAAAGTTGCGGTAGTCTTGGCTAATGTTCCAGAATATATTTATTCCTTCTATGGAGCATTAAGAATTGGGGCTGTCCTTGCTCCAATGATTAGAATGCTGAAACCTGATGAAATAGCATCTAATTGTACAGAAGCAGAATGTAAAGTGTTAATTATTTCTGATGACGGTAAAAGAACGGTGAAGAAAACAAGAAAACAAGATAAGCAATTAGAACATGTAATAATCGTTGGAGATAAAGAAATAGAAGAAACAATAAATTGGAAAGATTTCATTGCAACGGGGACAAAGGATTATATTTCTCCTGGTGACATTGGTCTTGATGATTGGGCAACAATTAATTTCACTAGTGGAACTACTGGAAAGCCTAAGGGAACAATTCATAGCCATAAGAATTATGTATATGCTGCCATAGGGCAACGCTTGGCTACAAAAGGAAGTCCTGAAGATTCTGCTGTTCTTGTCTTACCAATGTATCATATCTTTGGATTATCTGTTATGAATGCCAGTCTTAATATTGGTTCCATGTTAAATATGCTTCCTGGATTTCTTGTTCAAGATGCGCTTAAAGAGCTTTGTCATCCTCGAACATCAACTTTTTACGCAGTTCCAGCAATGTATGCCATAATATTGGCGCAGGAGAATATTAATGAATTTGTTGGGAAGTTTAGTCCCAATTTAAAATTTGTTTTAAGTGGTGCTGCACCTTTACCAATGGGACTTATTAAGAGAATGGAAAAAATATTTATTGATACAAATGGTAGACAAATACCAATAGTAGAAGGTTGGGGCACAACGGAAGACGCAGTTTATGGTACTGTAAACCCGTGGGATGAGCCAGACAAAATTAAATATGGTTCAATTGGAAAACCATTCCCTGATTGCAAAATTTTAATAGTTGATGATGATGGAAAACCAGTTCCGAAAGGAGAACGTGGTGAAATGGCAGTACAAAATCCTGGAGTGATGCTTGGCTACTTAAATATGCCTAAAAAAACAAAAGAAGTATTAAAACCAGTGAAAGGAGAAGAAGGAATCTGGTATTATACTGGAGATATTGGTATTATAGATGATGATGGTTATTATTACATTGTTGACCGTAAGAAAGATCTCATAATCGTCGGTGGAAGAAATGTAATTCCGAGGGATGTTGAGGAAGTTCTCTTTAAGCATCCAAAAATTCATGAAGCTACCGTTGTTGGAGCACCACACGAAAAGATGGGTGAAACAGTTCGGGCTATTATTGTTCTTAAAAAGGATGAGGAAATGACAGAACAAGAAGTTATGGATTATTGTAAGGAGAACTTAGCAGATTATAAATGTCCCAGGATAGTGGAATTCGAAAAAATGTTAAAGAAAACTTCAACTGGAAAAATCTTGAAGAAGGATTATCGAGCAAGCTTCAAGGAAATTAGAGGAGATTAACAACTTCTTTTTCTTTTTATTATTTTTCTTTTAAAAAGTTTCTTTTTTTTATTATGGATTTTCAAATTTATTAATAATTAAATAGCTTATTCCAAGACTTAATGTTATTGTTCCCATAATTATCAATCCGGTCTCTATGTTAGGACCAGACTCCATTAGTAATGAAGCAATAACCACAAAATAAAATATTTCTCTTGAAGCTCCAGTCATCATCCAATAAATAACTGCGCCAAATTTTAAAGATTCGTCAGAACGATGAGGTATTACGAATATTGCTACAAAAAATCCAATCCCAAGAATTATCAACATGACCCCATTTACCTTTGTTTGTCTCTTCATATCCATTCTCATTAATCTTAAATGTGGTTTAGATGTTGGTTTTCTGAATATCCTAAAAATTAGACCTATGACGATTATTAAAACTCCTAAAATTAATAAAAGAACTCCCATCTCAGCTAAATCACGAACAGCTGCTACAAAAGTTACAGTAAACCCCATCATACATATAGCAAAACCTATAAGAGGACACGCTGGTAAAAGAAAATCTCTTAAAACTTCAATCTTCATGTTATCTATTTCTTTAATATAATCCCTCTCAGGAAGATCTTCTTGACAATTCTCGCAAAATCCATTAAAATGCTCATTTTGACGTTCTGAAATTTCCTTTCCACATTTTCTGCAATATGGCAAATATCTCCACCTAATTTACCTTTATTTTATATTTTTTTATTTTTTTCTTTTGAGGCAATAAATACCTAATTCCTAGCTCTTACTATAATGCTTAAATAAAAATAAAAGATTTAGTAAATTTAATTGAGTATAGATGTCCACGAATTGTGGAATTCGAAAAAAATGCTAAAAAAGACATCCACTAGAAAAATCTTGAAGAAAGATTATAGGGCTAGCTTTAAAGCGATTAGAGGTGAAGAATAACGCATTTTTTAATTTAAAATAAATTTTTTATTTCCTTTTTTTCTTTATTATAATGGAAGTATTTTAATGCTTAGACCATTACCTGGTGGACCTAAAGAATGTATTTGCCCAATGTGCGGGGAAAGAGTTTTAGAAGCAAGAGGAATTCCTTGTAGATCCAAAAAATGTCCTAAATGTGGTTCTTACTTGATAAAATCTCCTCTAAAACGATTTTAATAAATTCATTGGGTCAATTTTTCCAATTTTATTGAGAAAAAATAGTTTATAAATTAATTATATCAGGGGAGAGTCCAGTTCTAAAAAAAATTATTTTTTCATAAATTCTCTGAAACCAATTTATAGGTCTCCCTTCTAATAAATGAGCAAGAAAAGATTGAGGAGGATCTTTAGGTTTTGCTCCACCAACAAAATCTGCACCAGCTTTAAAAAATGGATCTGGAAACATAGTACAAGAAGGACCAATAATACCTCGCAATTTTGCATTTTTACAAGTATCTAACAACTCTTCTGTTGAATGATATAATAGACTAGCCCCAGTTGCAATAAGAATATCCGCTTCTGCCAGATCCTTAATTGACTCCGCTATTGTTATCCTTTTATCATAGTCATCTTTTAAATTCTTTTCTAATACAATAACTTTTCCTGCATTTTCAACCCAATATTTTATATATGGTGTAATATATCCGACTTGCGCTACAATATCCTTATCTTTTGGCTTAATTATCGCCATTGGGTCGTATTCTTCTCCAAAATAAATTTGTTTATTTTTCCAGAAATCAGTTTTATCAAACCACCACAATGAATACGCGTTGATTAGAGCTATCCCTAAAGAACGTTCTGCGTTTAGTGCCATGTTTGCTGCTTTTATTGCATTTAATATTTCGTTTTTATTATGTGGGACTTTAATATCACCTTCCATTTCTGGATCTATAAAACAAGCTCCACTATTTCCAGTTTCTAGTAAAACTGTAACAAAATGACCGGTTTTTCCTACCGCAACAACATTTGGTGGTTCATTTTCCTTAAAAATCTTCGATATTAAATTAATTTCATTTTTTAAAATTTCAGACATAAATAAAACTCCATTTCAAATTATTTTTATAAAAAATATTTCTAATTGACAACTTCCATTAAGTTTAAAAAGCCAATAATCAAAGATTGAAATACCATAGCCCCAAAAATTATAATCTCGTATATATGGGCAACACATCACGAAAAACACGGAAATACTAAATAATATAGTTAAAATTAGAACCAGCACATCTAAAATAGAGATTGAGATTTCATGAAAATAGGTTCTTTCGCCTTTAATACGAAATCCTCTTGCTTGAAGGGCCATCGCCATATTATTAGTATTTAAGATGAAATTAAATAATATAGTAGTTAATAAAACTTTCAAATTTGATAATCTGGTTCTGATACCACCATGTGTAATACTAATTCCCTTTGCCTCCATAGCCATTTGAATTTCATCACTTTCCATTAGAATCAGTGGTAAAAAATAAAGCGCAAGACTAACCATAAAAGAAATTACATACGGAATTTTCATTTTTGTTAATGCTAAAAGAAAATCCTTACGATTAGTAGTCATAGCAAATATAGAACCTGCAAAAATGAGAATCATAAATCTAAAACTAATCAAAAGACCATAAAAAATACCATCCCAACTTAGAAGTATCCAACCTCCAAAAATCGGGATATTTTGGGGTATTATGTAAATCGGGAAAAGAGGATTATAATATAATATAGTTTGAAAAAAAATAATTGGAATAATCATTGAAATAAGCTTTCTTAAATACATAAATGGGCTGAATTTTTTGGATTTTAAAAAGATGAAAAAAAGAAATTCAGAAATAAAAATTACAAATAAGATAATAAGATTCTGTACTAAAACAGAAATTGTCGAAACACAAAGTAAAATAATGAACTTAACTCGTGGATCCGTACTTTTTTCTGAATTAGTTTGCATTTTTGAGTTTTTCCTCTAAATAATCAATTAAATTTTCATAATTAGTTAAAGATGGAAAATTTTTGAATTTTTTAAGTTGGTCAAATAATTTTAGCATGAATGGTAATCTCAAACCCACTTCAAGAAGTCTCTTAGGATCTTCTCTCAATTTAGTTATAGAATCATCAAAAATTTTTCTTCCTTTATCTAATATTATTATTCTATTACAAAAATTAAGAATTGAGTCAATATCATGTGAGATCAAAATTAAAATGTGGTCTTTTTTTAATTTGATTAGAAATGATAATAAATTTTCTTTTCTATTGTAATCTAAACCAGCAAATGGTTCATCTAATATTATGACCTTTGGTCTGCTAGCTAAAATAAAACCTAAATTTACTCTTTTTTTTTCTCCTTGGCTTAATCTTCTTGGATGAAACTTTTGAATTGTATATAACCCTAAAAATCTTAAAATATTCTTTGTAATTCGTTCAAGGTTTTCTAAAGACACTTTTTTTCGTTTTAAACCAATAGAAACCTCATCATAAATACTACTAGTGCAAAGCATTACATCTGGGTTCTGAAATAAATAACCAACTTGTTCAGAAATATTAAAAATGGATAATTTTTTATAATCTATTTCATTTAATAGCATTTTACCGGAATTAGGTTTGATAAATCCTGCAATTATTTTTGCTAAAGTTGACTTTCCTGCTCCATTTGGACCAATTAACCCAATAACTTCATTTTTTTCAATATCTAAATTTAAATCCTGAATTGCGGGAATTTTACCACGATATTTAAAATTAATATTTTCAATTTTTATTATCGACATATAATATCACTTAAAATACTGATTCCATCAGAAAATTTTACTGGAATCTCAAAATCAAAATCAATTCTTTTCTTCAAATCTAAAAATAATTTCGTTATAGGTGGAGGGATTAATTTATATTTATTTAAAAATTCAATATTTGAAAAAATCATATTTGGTTTATCGTTACCGATGATTTGTCCTTTATCTAAAACGATGATACGTTCTGCTAATTCGCCTAAAATTTCTGCATTATGTGAGACTAAAATTATTGTAGTTCCTGATTGATGAATTTTTTTTAAGATATTGAAAATCCGGTTTGAATAAATAGGATCAAGATATGAAGTAGGTTCATCTAAAACTAATATTTGTGGTTTCATTATTAATATGGAAGCTAAAGATACTAATTGTTTTTGCCCACCTGATAGTGCTGTAGTATCTCTATTAATTAATTCAGTAATGCCAATTTCTTCTAGAATTATATTTAACCTTGTAGACATTTCTTTTTTAGGAATAGCTAAATTTTCCAACCCAAAAACAATCTCACTTTCTACATCAGGAGAAAAGATTTGGAAGTCTGGATTTTGAAAGAGAAATCCTACTTTGTCTGCAAAATCTTGAATTTCATAATCAAGTGTATTATTACTAAGAACTTCTACTGATCCCTCGAAATCTCCTTTAAAAAAATGAGGAACTAATCCATTTAATAAATATATTAATGTAGATTTTCCAGAACCAGATTCTCCCATAACTCCAATAAATTCCCCTTCATTAATTTCAAGATTAATATTTACTAAATTCAAAATTGGTGATGTTGCATATCTAAAATTGACATTTTTTAATTTTATTATTTTATATACCATGGTAATCGAAAAAAACTGTTTTATATATTAATTTCAACACTAATTACATACTTTGCACAAAGTCTGCCGTTATAATCATCTCCAAATTTAAATATACAATATGCTTGACTTGTAATAGTCCGAACTGGTCCTTCTCCACCTAACTCTTTTTTTAATATTGGCAGACCATCTTCTAAATAGACTAATAGAATTTCTTCGTTCCAAGTATCAATATCAGCTTTTGGATAACTTATTGCCCAACCATCTTGTGCTTTTATTGAAACTTCAGAATATGTTGACACGTTCATTATATCATAGACTAAATGTTTCAAAGAAAAGCCCTTATAAGCATGTGTCGATTCACCTGTACTTGTCTTATAAACAAAGGCTTTTGTTACATTCGAATGACGATCGAATTCTTGAATTGTAAAAGTTCTAGAACTATTAACTGCAGATCCTCCAATTTTAACCGTCCATAAAAAAGGTAATAATAATAAATTACGTTGTGTGCTCTGGGTTTGATTTTTTTGATATTGATAATAATAAAAATAATAGATTAATGAAGGAACCAAAATTAAAATTAGAACAATATTAATTATTAAAAAAATTTTTACATCTCTCTTCAATTCTATCTTGCCTTTATCGTTTAATTTAAGAATTTATTTGAAAAGCTATAACATGCCTTACACACCATATGCCATTAAATTGACCCAAATTCCCATATTTTGTAATAGTATAATTCTGGGTAACAACATTATATACGGGTTTATAATAATCAGTTAAATTTTGCCCCTCTCTTTTATATGCTAAGAAAAGATCATCCCAAAATACTGGATTATCAATGTCAGTTTGTTGAAAAGTCATAGAATATCCATCAGAGGCTATGATATTTACGCTAGAATATGAACTTACATTCATTATATCATAAATTAAACGTCTAAATGGAATTCCCGTATAATTGACAATATCACTAACTAAAACACTTCCCTCTTTTCGTGTTATATTAACATATCTAGTTAAATTTGACCATGTAACAAAATCTGAGTAATTCAATTTTAGAATATCTACTGCAGATCCATTTACTGTTAAAGGGAAATCTGGTATATTCTCATAAGTACCTGAATTTTGCTTCAAAGTTATAAGTAATAATTCATATGGTTGATTATTTGGATTTACTAATATGTACCCAATTGGTATAACTATTCCAATTCCTATTATTATTGAAATTATTGATATTTTAATTGAATTTTTCAATTTTCTTCTTCTCATTAATTAAAAAAATTTAAAAAAAATAAAAAATTAAGTTATTTCAATAGTTTCTACCAGTCTTACAGTGTTAAAACCATTAAAGTTAGTACCAAAAACTGCAAGGCTGAATTCCTTAGTAAACACTGATCTTACAATTTCTTGACTTGTTAGATAATGACCATCCCTTTTATATGCTAACATAATATCATCTGCAAAGGTGGCATTATCGATATCTGTTTGATTATATGTCTTAGCCCAAATGGGATTGTCTGATGGAATTAATGTAATGTTTGTATAAGAAGTTACATTAGCAATATCGTAGATCAAGTGAGTAAAAGGAATTCCAACCCAAAATTCTGTATAATTCAGCAGATCTGCAGCTCCACCCCACCTTTTTTCCATGACAACAATATATCTAGCAAGATATGAGTGTTGTTCGAAATCTTCTAAAGTCAAATTAAACTCAACCGGAACTGCTGAACCATTAACTTTAATATTAATTAACGGTGGTGAAGGTGTTTCTTGCATCATTGCAAGAGCAATGACAATTGGTCCAGTATCAACTCGACTTTGTATATTCAGAAAATAAAAAGTTGGAACTATTATTCCTGTTGCAACAACAAAACCCAAGATAAAACTTATTCCAATATTCTTATCCATTCATTTTCACCTCCTATTCCAATATTTCGTAATATTTATCTGTTTTAGCACAAACAGGGCATAACTTCTTCCCATCTATCTCCTCAACTGCGTAATCTAATATACTTTCGCCACAATTTTCACATAAAAATTCATTATGCTTAATTGATGCATTTTCAATTAATGAATTATCCGTAATTTTTACCTTTTTAACAATACAAATCTCCTGCATCTTCATATCTAAAATTTCTTTTCCAAAATTTTTAGTTATTTCCAAAATCTTTTTTCTATCATTTATTTCAAATAATTCTCTGATTTTATTGGATATTTCAGTCATTCTTTCTTGAAAATTCGATTTTACTGTAACCCTAACTGCATTTCCTGTTTTTTTATCTAGCATTGTTAGAGCTAATTTACCATAATTCTTTATTATTAAATCTCCACAGCCATATGTAGCTTTTGAGACTACTTGAATACCGTCCATAAAACAATGTCTTGTTTCTGATATAACAAATAAATCCTTAATTTTTGGATTTTTAATACCAAGTTTATCTAATGCTGCTAAAGTTAATTTAATTCCAAGAGCATAAGGAGCACTTATTACTCCATCATGAAAATATCTTGCAAATTCTAACATTTTGTTCTCGTTCATAGCGATAACTCGCGAACTTTATAATAGATTTTCTTTAATTTCTTCCTCACTATCTAGATGTAAGTCATACCATTTATCATCTTTATCTAATGTTAATATTTGAACTTGGGATAGTTTATCATATTCAATAACTATTCCTCGAGCGATTAACCCTCCTAAACCTCCTGATATAAATGCAATAATAATAACAATTATTAAAAGAATCATTGGAAGATCTAAAATAACAATATTTACTAAATAAGTGCCAACAACATTTGCCGCTGCCCCCTCAAAATAGTAGCCAATGTAATTTCCTTCGCCTAATTTATGCATAATAAATGCAACTATATCAACTGCTATTCCTGGGGCTGAATATGTTAGGAATGAAAAAATTCCATGAGATCCGAATGGCATCAATAAAATCATAAATGTTTGAATAACTGCTGCGATAGTTGCTGCTCCATTTTTTTTAGTTAATTCCCTTGCTAATATTAACCACATCATATATAATCCACCTGCAACCGAACCTCCTGGTATATTTACAGGTCGTAATATAAAGGATAAAGCAGGTAGAATTAATTGTTTTGAGCCTATTCCCAAAGCTGCCATTAGAGGGATAATGATAAAATCTTTAATTTCAAATTTTGATTTCTTTTTCTTTATTTTTTTATCAATTTTTTCTTCATTATTTCCATTTTGTTCATTAATTCTGTCTTTTTCATTAATTTGGCTCTTTTCATTAATTCGACTTTCTTCCAATTTTTATCAAATCCAAAAATGAATGCGAATAAGATTTTTTAAACCGATATGAATAATTATACATATCAGTTTAAATTCTTTACTCTAAATGTAAAAATTAAAAATATGATAAGGTGAAATGATCTATCATGTTAACGAAATATTTTTCAATTGTAGGTTATTCAGATTCTGGAAAAACTTTTGTAATTGAGAAAATAATTAAACATCTAGTTAAAAAAGGATATAAAGTAGGAGTATGTAAATATATCCATCATTCAGGATTTGGCATTGATATTCCAGACAAGGATACAACAAAATTTTATGAAAATGGAGCTAAAATCATTTCATATGTTTCTCCAGATGCAAATGGTATAATAAATATTGAAAAAGAAGGCACAAGTTCAACTTTAAGAAATATTGAGAATAAAGTTGATTATTTAATCCTAGAAGGATTTAGAAATTTAACTGGAGTGCCTAGAATGGCAATTATTAAGGAGGAATCAGACCTAAAAAGCCTTTTAGACGAATTTACTATAGGAATAACCAGTCATCTAATAGATCTATCCAAACATAATTTATTTATCAAGGATGAGAATATCCCATCTTTTGTTGAGAAAAGAGCTCTTCCACCTATGACTTCATTAAATTGTCAAAAATGTGGCTATGATTCATGCAAGGCATTCTACAAAGCTTTACTAATGGAAAAAGAAGATAGATCTAAATGTGTTCTTCAAATTAGAAATATAAAATTATTTGTTAATAAAAAATTACTCCTAATTAACCCATTTGTAGAAGATGTGTTTAGAAATGTAATATCGGGTATTGTTGAGACCTTACAAAGACCAGATGAAAAAATTAATTCAATTGATATCAATATTAAAATTGAATAAAAATTAAAATTTTGTAATAATATTGAATTAATATTATATTTTTTACTAAATTTTTAAAAATAAATGGAAGATCCATAAAATGCCCAAAGGAATTTTTATATTTAGTAATGGTGCTCAAGATATTACAAAAGTTGAAGCTAAATATCCCGAAGATTTAATAATATCAGATAAAATTCTTAATATAATAAAATTATCTCATGAAATTAAAGAAGGTTATAGTTTTTCAACCATAATTATTGGTAAATCTAAATTTGCATCTCTTTATACAGGTCCGGAATTTAATCATTTTATTAATTTATATTTGACCGATGAGGATGATTCTGTAATTTTTGAAAATGCACTCTCATATTATAGTAATAAAATAATGAAGAACATCTCAACTGATAAATTTGAAGAAGTTCTTCCAGGAATTTACGAAGAAATTTCATTATATCCAACTTTTGATGAAGAACAAAAATTAGCAATTGCTTATAATAATGAAATTAAACGTTTAATTATGCAAAAATTAATTGTAAATGCATTTATTTCAAAAAAAGATTTATTAGATTGGTTAAAAGAAGAATTACAAATAAAAGGGCTCAATATAGATCCTATTCTTGATTCCTTAATGAAACTTGATTTAGTAAAAAAATCGGGTATTAAAGACATATCAGATGAATATGTATTTTGTACAGGGGATTTTTTTATAACCCGTTTACCACCGTCAGAAATAGTTGAATTAGTTGATAAAAAAAAGATACCTGAATCAATAGCTTCGGAATTTTTTTCTAAAGTAAAGGATTTTTTTCAAAATTATTCACCTACATCAGAAGATGCAGAAATAATAGCAGAAATAATTAGTGATTTAGATTGTTACAATACTTTAAAATTATTAAGATTATCTCCAGCAACTAAGAAAGGGTTTTCAAGTGTAGGAAATAAAATAAAAGATTTGGATTTAACTCTACAGAAATTTCAATCAAACAAAATTTCAGATATAATAAAGGATGAAAAGGGTCGTGAATATCATTTCTTAATAACTGATATTCGTATAAAAAAATTCTTTCCAGAATATTTACTGAAAATAATATTAAAAAGTTATAATGAGAAATCTGTTCCTAATTCCGTTGTATTGGATAATTTGGAACTTTTAATAAATACATATGATGATGAAATGGAACGTATTAAAGAAGAAGAGAAAAGGAAAGAAATGGAAGGAGAAAATGAATAATGAGAGGACGTTTAAATTGAGAAGAAAAACCAAAATATTATTCATCGCAAATCTTTTAATCATTTTTATGATTTTTTCAATTCAAAACTCATCTAATACTTGCACTTTGGAGAATTTTCAGAAGCAATATGCTTATAATGGTATAGATAAGTCAAAAGAAGTAAAATTAATCTATAATGCTGATAATGCGACTCTTATAAACGGAAGTTTAGTCAGTCTTTATGAGATCGATTTATATAGATTTGAAAGCTGCAATATCACTTTCAATTATACTGATGCAATAAATAATAAGACCATTGATGGTGCAGATGCAAATTTTACGTGGTATAAAAAAAATGATCCATCTGTTATATACAATGGGACTTTAATAAATAGTAGCAGTGGGATTTACATTCTAGATTTTAATACTTCATCAAGAGAAATTGGAGATTATATTATTGATGTTTATATTAAAATTACTAATTATACAAAACCGACTTTAATTGTTAAATTGTCGATCAACCGTAGATCCACTAAGTTATTAACTCTAACAGGTACAACCCTTAAAATCGAAAGAGGGACCATATTCCCTATTCTATTTTTCTTAGAGGATTCTATAAATGGAACAAATTTGGAGGATTTTCCTCTTAAATGGATTATGGGCTATTTTTCAGGTGAATTGATTTCTTTAAAAGATGGGTTATATATGTTTCCTATTCCTACTTCATTATTTGAAATAGGCTCTAATATTTTTATTTTAGACTCATCATCCGTCAATGACTATAATATAGAAAGTTCAACTGTAATACTTGATATAACATGGGAAAAAATATTGGGAATAGATGCTCCAATATTTTACGCAATTTTAATTATATCTATAATAGTTTGTGTTTGTATTTTGTTATATATTTTTATAAAAAGATTATCTAAGCCAAAAGCTATTAGAAAAATTCATGATAGCATTAAAAAGATTGAAAAAGATATAAGACCAATATCCATTACTGAAATAAGGAGTCGTGAGGAGATCTATAACAGTTTATTCAAAAAAGACTGGGAAAAAATTAATAAACACCCCAAAATTACTCCTAAAAAACCAGTTGATTAAAGATATTAAATATTAAAAAAAAATTACTTAATTTATTGTGATTATAATTGTCAAAATGGTACGAGGAAGAAGCAATAAAAGAATGGATTGAAATTGCAATAAAACTTCACAGAAATTTTATCAATATCGGACTTGCACTTGGTATTAGGGCTTCCGTTGTTGGGATGAAAGCGTTAGGGGTCGATAGGAGTAAAATTGAGAAGGCAGAAGTGTGGGGAGTAAAGTGTTTTGGTGAAGCTGTTGAAGTAATGACTGGTTGTAAACTAATTAGGGAAAAATTAGTTTTTCATGAAATATATGAACCACCACTTAAACCAAAATTAATTTTATGGACAATTAATAATAAAGCTATATTAGAATTACTAGCAAGAGAATTTAAGAACGAAGATGAAGTTTTTAACGCTCCTGAAGAAGAAGTTTTTGAAAATGTGACAATATCAAATATAAATTTGTAAGTCCAGTCATAAGAAAATTCCAAATAAACATCTTAGTCTCTAATGATTTCAATTACTTTATCAATACCAAAAGCTTTAATTGAAATTTAAATTTGTTTTTTAGTAAAAAAAATATGAAAATTTTTTGATTTGGTGAACTTTGGCTAAGTTTAAAGAATAAAATTTTCCTTTTTTATTTTATTCCATACCAAATCTTTAATTTTGAAGTTTTTCAAGCTCTTCGAATAATTTTATATTTTTAGGAATGTCTTTCATTGAATTACCATAATAGGCATACTGAATTATTCCTTCTTTATCTAATATTAATAATGCTGGCATTCTTCCTAACTTTGTCCAATTGACTTCTTGCTTTAACATTTTTAGAACTGTTTTTTTTGGATCATAATATATTGCAAATTTATTTTGGGCATATTTAGTTTCAAGTTTTTTAGCATTTTTCTCTCTATCCGGAGTGATTGGATATAAAACAGTATTCAACTCTTCAAATTTCTCAATATCTCTTGCTAATCTCCTAATATGTGCTCTACAATATGGTCACATAATACCTCGAAGCATTATTACAATTACATTTTTCTTTCCATAGAATTGATTGATATTGATTGTTTCTTCTCTTGAACTTGGTAGATTAATTTCTGGAATTTTCTTCCCAATCATGTCGAACTTATCTTTCATCCTTTTCTTACTCACTTTTTATGATGATCTTATATGTTCTTAAAACCCCAAAGAGAAAATTTCAATAAAAATATGTTTGATTATTTTTTACCTAAAATGAATGTGTAGGATAAATGGAATAATTTAAGCAATATTAAATAAGATTTTAAAGAAAAATAGAAGGTAAGAATATTAAAATAATAAAAAAATTATATAAATTAAGAAAGTGCTTTCTTACCAGCTTCATAACCTGTCATTAAAGCTTTTATATTAGTTTCAACTGCTCTTGGCCATTGTTTTTCTAAAGTTTTTTTCATGATTTCAATAGAAATTGGAAAGTTAGGAACACAACCGATGCTAAAACCTAATAATACGATGTTCATCTGTAAAAAGGTTCCAAATAATTCCTTTGATTTCATATTTGCATTATACGTGAAAACTTTTGGAGAAAATTGTTTCATACTCTCAATATATTCTTCTTTTGTAGGATAGTGTAAATCTCCAGAAAAATGTTCTTTTAAAGGCATGGGATATTCGTTCACAACAATTGTGGTTTCAGGCCCTGCATAATTTAAATATCGAATCCCTTCTAAAGGTTCAGATGCAATTAAGACATCTGCTGAACCGCTCAAAAGTCTTACAGCATATAATGCATCTCTTTCGCTCGATGCACTTATATCTTTATCACTTTGTTCGGGTACTCCATATCTGACAGTAGCTGTTACTGATCCTTCTCTCTGGGTCGCTCCCCGCATCTCTGTACCAATCACCCGAATATCTGCATCAATTGCTGCCATTTTTAGAATTTGCCCAAGAGTTACTATACCTTGACCTCCCACACCACAACAAAATATATTAAATTTCTTCAATTCAAATCTACCTCTTTAATGAATTAATATATCCGCCTCAACAATTGCTGAATTTGGACATACATCTTTACAGACTCCACAATTTGTACACTTGGCATCCTCAATGTAATAGTATTTCTCACCATTTTCGTCAAATCCAACCCTAATCGCAACACAACCAAAGATTAATAGACATTCGTCGCATTGTTGGCATCGTTCAGGAATGATTCGATAATAACTTTGTAATGGTTTTATAATGCCCCTAGCGGCTTCTCTCTTTTCTCTTCTATCGACTTGAATATTACATTCTCTAGAAGAAATTATGACTTTTGGTCCTTTTACATTAAAGGTTTGACGATAAACCCTTTCAAGAGTCTTAATGTTATAGGCATCTACTACTCGAATAAATTTAACTCCAAATGCTCGACAAATATCTGCAATTTTTATTGGATCAAAAGGTTCTCCTAAAGAATTAACCCCCGAATGTGGGAGTGGCTGATGTCCAGTCATTGAAGTCCATCTATTATCCATAATTATTAAAGTTATATTTGCTTGTGTGTATACTGCATTTAGTAATGCTTGCATTCCGGTATGGAAAAATGTAGAATCTCCCATAAATGTAAAAACGGGTCTATCATCTCTATGAGCAATTCCTTGTCCAATTCCTAGTCCTGAACTCATGCAAACCATCCACTCTCCCATACCATATGTTGTGACAAGTGCATTACACCCAATATCTGCTCCAATTATTACATCTTTACCTTCGGTTGCTTTTCTTAAAGCATAAGCAGTGGCACGATGAGGACAGCCTGCACAAAAAGTTGGTAATCTTGTGACGAGAGATCCTCTTACTTTTCCGTGCATTTTTGAAATAGAATCAATATCATATCTCGATTTCACACCTTCTACCGCTTTCATTATGCCTTTAATAACAATGTCTGGTGAAAATTCATCAACACGAGGAAAAACGTCTTTTCCAAAGACTTTAAATTTCAAACCTCCATCAAAGGCTATTTGTTTAATGTAATTTTCTAAAAATGGTTCCATCTCTTCAAGTACTATTACTGTTTCTAAATCGTTACAAAAATTTAATACTTGTTCTTCATCTAGAGGAAATTGGATTCCTGGACGAAATATAGGAACGTCATTTAAATCACAAGCATTTAAAGCTTCCAAAGCATATCCAAAAGACATTCCGCCAGCAATTACGCCAATTTTAGAGTCTCCAGGTATTATTTTATTAAAAGGCGATTTAGCAGCATATTTTTTGATTTTTTTGTGTCTTTTAAAAAGCCGCTTGTGATTTTGGAGGCCGATCATCGCCCCTAATAGAAATCTAGTCTTATCAGGTTTGAATTTACCTTTTCCTTCAATAACTCCAAGAGGACCTAGTTCTATGTCACCCATGGAATGAGCAATTCGGGTATTAAAATTAATTGTAATGGGGATATCATTTTTCTTTGAAACTGGAAAAGCTTCTTTAGTAAAATCTTTCAATTCTTGAATAGATGATGGTTCAAAAATGGGAATTCCCATATGTCTAAAAACATCTCTGTTATCTGCCTCGTTAGTAGAGCTTATAAGCCCTGGATCACCAGCATGAGCGATGACAAGTGCACCAGGTTTTGTTCCTCCATAAGTGGCGCATTGCATATAATCTGCTGCGACATTTAACCCTAACATTTTAAAGCAAACAAGTGCATTTGCTCCACTCCAAGCACCACCAAATGCACTTCCAGCAGCCATAGCTTCATTTGTTGAATATTCGAAATAAATTTCTGGTATCTCTTTAACTACTTCAGCATAGGCATCTGCAACTTCAGAGGCAGGAGCACCAGGATAAGTTGTAACATAATTACATCCCGCCTCAAGTGCACCTCGAACGATAGCTTCATCTCCCAGTACTAAAATACGCTTCCCAGGAGAGTCCAACATTATTCTCTTCATGTTTAGCTTACCTTAACATTGTTTTATTATATTAAATAATCAAAATTCTTTTCAATATAGAATATTTCAATTTGAATTATTTTTATCTTTTCCAATTAAAAATTATTCTCAATTAACAAAAATACAAATTTTATTTAATAATAATGCATGTAAATATGATATGAGTTTTCATTAAGTAGGTAATGAATATGATAGGGAATAAATTAACAAAAGCATTCACGTTATTAACTTTACTTTTTTTATTAAGTTCGAGTATGCAATTTATATTTTCGCATGAATCTAGCAATTTATCATATATCTACTCTTCAAGTTCTTATACTGAACCAACTGTGGCAATAGCTAATGAAAATCCTCCTACATTGACTAATGGACAGGTTTATCCGACGATAGGGTACAAAAAGGCCACAAGGTTTACTTTTTCGGTTAATTATACTGATGCTGATAATAATACACCTGATTATGTAAATGTGACAATAAATGGGACATCTCATATCATGAATAAGCAAGATGGATTTGATAGTAATTATACGGACGGTTGTATATATGAATCTATTATATTATTAAATGAAACCGGGTCTTATACTTATCATTTTACTTGTTCAGATGGTATTTTTCCAGCAAGTCTTGGAACGCAAGTTGGTCCAACCGTAGAAAATTGCTCCTTATTTGAGAGTATGTACATAAATCATACCTTTACAAATTCTACTGGTGGAAGTGGTCCTTCGAGTTTTGTTTATTCATTTAACTCAGGACATAGTTTTAACGCGACTTGGACTTATTGGGGAGAAACATGGGATGTAGATGTTCGAAATAGAATCATAGAAAACACCACAAGTTGGTTTGGTAATAATAATCACACTCCAGCATGGATTTTTACAAATATTTCACTTGGAGATTCGGTCTTAATTGCTGTTAATAGTGAAGGTGACCATACATTTAATGTTTCAGACGAATTTGAATATCAACTTTCGGGATTTGGTCCCATAGAGGTCTTGGTGTTGGAAGATCTGACTACTCCAGGCGGAATAGCTTGGTATGAGAAGAGCACAGGAATTCTTCTAAATGGGACTTTTTATTACAATGGAACGTCACAAAATTATACTTATGATTTTGTAAATACAAATGTTGAGTTCTCTTATATACCAAACTATCCACCAGAATTGACTCCAGGATTTATCGCACCATTAATTTACAATCAAACCAGTCTTTTAAATTTCACTGTTAATTATACAGATAAAAATAATGATGTTCCCGAATATGTGAACGTGCTAATTAATGGAACTTCTTATCCAATGGAAAAACAAAACTCATCGGATGAATACTACATAGATGGTTGTTTATATCGATATCTTATTTATTTACAACCAGGAACTTATAATTATTCATATGAATGCTCTGATGGAGCTCTTTATAATTCAACAAGCACTTATTTTGGGATAAATATTGTGGGAATTAATTCCAATTCTCCTACATTAATTAATGGGCAGGTAGATCCAGTTACAGGTTGGAATGGGGTGACATATTTCGCATTTACGGTGAACTACACCGATACAGATAATAATGCTCCTAATTATATGAATGTGACAATCAATGGAACATCCTATTCTATGACCCAACAAGATATATATGATAGCAATTATTCCGATGGTTGTTTGTACTTATATAATACAACATTAAACGTAGTTGGTAATTATTCTTATTACTTCAATTGTTCGGATGGATCTTTTCCGGCAAGCATTGGTCCATACAGCAATTTAATGGTCGAGGAAGTAGAACAACTTGTAATTTTAATGCCAACACCTTCAAAATATGTAGACCCTTATGTAGATAAGTTTAAAATTTGGTATTATAACGAGACAAATAAACCAATTGATGTCACACATGTTCGTAAGGGAGGAGTTGAATGTATTGAATATGTTGAAGAACAAGGAGGGAATCCTAATGAGGATGTTATTGCAAGTATGGGATATAACGATATGGATCGTCTTAGGTTGGGGGGTTATCTAGATCCTTATCAGAGCCCAAACGCAATATTTATTAATGATACTTATCTTGAAACAATTCCTGGAAAAAATCCTGATGGGTATTTCACCGGATTTAGTTATAATGCCTTAGGAATTATGGTGAATAATGATACTCTTCAAAATAATAATCTATCATATCCTACGGGATATAGGGACTTAGCGTTTAACCATAGTTATAAGGATTTCATTATTATGGGCTCTCCTGTTTTAGGCACAATTGCCCATACTAATATACAATTAATACTTTTTCACTATGGTTGGATTCAAGGATGGAATATAACCCTTCATTTGGCTTCATTAATAGACGATTTCACTGACACAACTGGAACTGCAAATAGTTTAACTGCTGCTGGAGATTATGCTGCAGTTTTGACTAAAGACTCCTACTGGTGGGAATATACTGTTCAAAATTACTCTGTTGGTTGGGTATGGCCAGATGAGGGTTCATATTTCCGAATTTTGCATACTGGCATATTGAGTGGAGCGAAAAATGAACAAAACGCTCAATTTTGGGTGGATTGGATGCTTAGTAAAGAAGGACAAGAAGCATGGATTGACTGTCGTTATGAAGGTGTGTTAAGATCTGACATTACATTGCCACCTGGAATGCATAGTATGAATGATTTGGCTAATATTACAGAAGCTGAACCAAATTATAGGCAAGATATTGAAGAAGCCCGATATGATACAGTAACTGATATATGTACGAATATTATAGGATACCATGGTGAGTTAAAGAACAATTATGATGATGAGGAAGTTCTTGAATATTACCTTAATCTATGGGTAATAAAACCTCAGCAGGAAGCACAAAAAGCAATAGAATTAGCAAAAGACACTATAAACTTAGCTTTTATGATGCCATTATCTGATCAAGGGCTAGATTTTCTTATTGTTTCAATAAATTTATTTAATCATGCTAAAGAAAAGTACAGCTCAGAATATAACTATGAACAGGCAGCCTCAATAGCAAAAGATGCTGATTACTACGGAAAAATAGCAATGTTATTCCCTGTTCAACCTCCAGTTTGGTTATATTACGTAATTATAACAATTATAGTCATAGCGTCATTTGTAATTATACTAAGTGTTTATTTAAAAAGAAGACAACTAGAAAAACATAGTAAAGAGCTAGAGGTAAAGGTTAAAGAACGAACAAGTGAGTTATCTAAAGAAAAACAAAGAATTGAAACTATTATTGAGACTGTTCCAAATGGAATACTGGTATTGGAGTCAGATGGATCTTTATATTTATCTAATAGGATCTTTAGAAGATATTACCAAAAAATTTTACAAGAAAAGATACATCAAGACTTTAATATTAATGAAACTCCAAGTATTCAATTGTTTGATACTATAAGAAAGCTAATCACTTCAAAAGATCCGGAACCGATAACTATTGAACCATATAAGGGGTTATATTTAAAATTATATTCGGCCCCGCTAGAATCTCGAACGAAAAAACCATTCGGTTTTATAATTGAACTTAATGATGTTACTCCATTTGTTGAATTTGATAATCAAAGAAAACAATTTGTTTCAACTGTTTCCCATGAATTACGTACACCTATCTCAGCAATTATTCAATCATTGAATAATATAAAGAAATATGGAGATCGAATGCAAGTTGATACGCGAAATAAATTAATGAACATATTAGATCTTAATGCAGATCTACTGGCACAGATGATTGAAGACCTATTATTGGTTTCCAGAATTGATGAAAAGAGAATTAAGCTTGAATGGAAGAAATATAATCTTAAAGATCTTCTAAATGAGGTTTTGTACGTATTAGAACCTAAAAGAAGGGAAAAAGAAATCGAAATAACTCTTGAGGCTGATAATGATATTTTATTATTTGGAGACCAAAAAAGAATTGGTCAAATATTCAGAAATCTAGTCGATAATGCAATAAAATATTCACCCAAAGGAAGTAAAATAGTGGTTAAAACAATTGATAATTATTTAGGTAAATATAACCAATTAAAAAAAGAGGGTGTCTTAATACAAGTTATTGATAATGGAAGAGGTATTCATAAAGATGAAATTTCCCACCTTTTTCAAAGGTTTTTTAGATCTGACGAAATAAGAGAGATAAGCGGTACAGGATTGGGGCTATCAATAGCCAGAGATTTAGCCCGTAATCACCAAGGAGAAATATTCGTTGATAGTGAGTATGGGAAAGGATCAACATTTTCTGTTTTCCTTCCCAGAATACCTTAAATATTATCCGAAAAAGTCTAAATTATAATATAATATAAATGATAATTATAAAAAATTGAGAAAAATAGAGGAATATAGATGAAACCTATGATATTGGTCGTTGAAGACAAGGAAGATATTTTGTTAAATTTGAAAATTACTTTAGAATTTAACGAATTTAATGTAACTACAGCAAGAGATGGAGTGGAAGCGTTAGAAAATCTTTCAAAACTTGAAAAACCACCTAATCTCATCTTAAGTGATATAATGATGCCTAGAATGAATGGCTATGATTTTTTCGAAGAGGTTTCTAAAAACCCCCTATGGAATTCAATTCCTTTTATTTTCTTAACGGCTAAAACCTCTCCTGATGAGGTTCGTTTTGGTAAAATGTTAGGTGTGGATGACTATATCAAGAAACCCTTTAAAGAAGAGGATTTACTTGCCAGTATTTCTGGAAAATTAGCTAAGAGTGAAAAAGTTAAATCAATTAATAAAAAAATTGAAGAATATTATTCTGCTTTGAAATTAGACTTTATTCCTTCAATAGATGAAAAGGAAAAAAAATCAATTATTTTATTATTAGTAATCTGGGATGATAAAGTGGGACCTGAATTGAAAATTTCCTATCCACATCAAATACAACTACCTGTACCCCTCGCAAAGGTAGGATTTCAATTATTTAATAGTGTGTCGTCTATTTACGGACAAAGTGAAATCCAAGAAGCAGAAGGTATTCTGATAGATATTAAAAATATACAAAAGCAAGGGTATATTTATTTTAATGCAATTCCTAATTTAGAAATAAGAGGATTTGAACAACCATTCATGTTAGGAGTAATAACTTCACAGATCTCTTACTTTGAATCATTAAAGATAAAAGAAGTTCTTCAAGAAATATCAATAGAAATTAAAGAGTGTCGACAATGGAATATAGAAAAATATTGGGAGCAGATTTCAAATCTCCTTTCTACATAAATTCTGCCCTAAAAATCCTTTAATTTCTTTTATTATATATTCTTAAATACCCATTTGGAATAATTTTTTCCGCTCTGGAAAATTAGTAGATAAATCTTGCTGGTTTTTATTAAGTTCTGTCATGAAAATTTCCCTATTTATATTTTTATTTCATCTCTTCTTATTAAAAAATTTATAAAAATAAAATTTATTGATTAAGAATTCAGTTAATTTAATAATAGTCTTTTTCCACTTTCGTAAAAATCTAAAAATTTATTGAAATTAATTTATTCAAAAAATTTATTTTAATAATCGAGATTTTTTTTATTGATAAAATTAAAATTTATAAGGTATTCAGCTTATTGGCATTTTATAATAATTCTATTATAAAATAAAATATGATTTCTATTATTTTCCTTTTATAAATATCAAGAAATTGCTTTCTTCATCCCATACATTTATAAATTTAACAGTCATCAGTAAAAGTGAAATTTCATTTATACGAAAAATAGCTATAAATATCAATTTCAACTGGAAAATATGTTTTTACGAGAGGCGGATAAAAAAATATGACCTCAAGAGCATTTGAATCACTAGACGAAGTTTTTAGCAAATTTTTACAAAATAAAGATAGCATTTTTAAAGATAGAGAAGCATTAAGTCATGGTTATGTTCCTTATAAACTCTATCATAGAGAAAAGCAATATAAATCTATTTTTGAAGCGTTATTAACAGGATATAAAAATAAAAATTCATTCATTTTATGTTACGGAGATGCAGGAACTGGAAAGACTTCTTTAATAATGTCCTTATTAAACAAAATCTCTAAAAAATGTGAGGAGATTGGCTGTAATGACATATTTACTTCTTTAATTAATTGTCGTCTGACGACCACTAAATATCGAATACTCGTCAACTTAATTAGCCAAATTGGATTACCGATCCCTTCTAGACTTAATTTTAATAAATTATTTCAAAGATTTAAAAAAGAAATTGATACGAAAAATCGATTTATAATATTAGTCTTAGATGAAATTGATAGAATCTTTGGTAATAGTTCCAAAAATGCAAAAAATATTGCTAATCTATTAATAAGTCTGAGCAATCAGTTAAAAAATACAAAATTATGTATTATTGGAATATCTAAAGATTTGAATTTTAAAAATCATTTATCTGCAGAGTTTTTATCAAATATAAGTATTTATTTGTGTGAATTTCAGCCATATAATGCAAACGAAATGCGATACATTTTGAGTGAAAGAGTCATTTTAGGATTTTGTCCTGGTGTTGTATCTGAAAGAGTATTAAATTTAATCGCTGTTTTTTCAGCAGAAGCGGGGGGAGATGCTAGATATGCATTATGTTTATTACAAAAAGCAGGAGAACTTGCTGAAAGAAATGGTGAGAAAACTATAACTGAAGAACATGTAAAAAATGTCCGTAAAATATTAAAAAACAGTAATAGTAAATATAATGGATATTGTAAAATAAATTAGAGAATAATAAAAAAAATTTCATTAATTTTTTTCAAGATTTTCAAGAAATCTAGCTGCTCTTTCTGCTTTCCAATTTGAATATTTTGAAATTTTGGAAATTATATCTTGTTTCTCATCTTTTTTAAGGGATTTTTCCTTTATATACCCTTGACGAACGGCTCCATTAAAAATTTCTTCCCCGTTTGGTCTTCTTATTACTACTGTTGTAAATCCATCAGGTGCACCAAGTCCTCCAAAAGATAAATCAGAAAAATGATTTGAGTAGTCTTTGCAGGCATGACATGCAGGGCGCATATAATCTTCTAATTGTTCAAATTTAATATTTATTCTTTTACCATTTATTAAGTCGATTATCAAATTTTCTTTGATATTAATTTTCTTAATATCTTTAAGCTTGATTTTTAATTGATTTTCTAGTTTTTCCTTAAGAAATTTATCAAAAGAAAAATTTTCAGTACAAAATAGACCAAATACATAACTTATATTATTTGAGGGAACAACTCCAAGTTCTTGCATTTTTCTAATTGTAGTAATTTGGCAAGGAGTCCCAACTACCGCCAATTTCTTAAATTCCTTTTCTTCACTTTTCTTTAAAGATGTTATTGTAGGGGTATAAGTAGAATATTTACTTGTCTCATAGATACTGTGAGAAACATCATACGTTGAACCTGCAGATTCAAGAATATCTTCTTTAGTGGTTGCAATTATAGCTTCTCTTGAAAATGGACCAATCTTTTTAGATAGAATTGCACCATCTATTAATCCTTTATCTAATAAATAAATCAACAGAGATGTTACAACTCCACCATCAGTTGCAATTCTTAGTATATTTTCATCTGTAGTTTGAGCTTGGGTAATTCTTTTATAATATCCTAGAGGATAATCAAACTTATATTTAGCTTTTAATTCGTCCTTAAAAGCTATAATTTGAGGACAAATAAGATAGCAAATTCCACATTCTAAACATTTATCTTTATTTATGTAAACTGGAGGTCCGTCAGGAGACATTTCAATAACGCCAAAATCTCCTGCAGAACAAAAACTTACGCAGCCTCCACATCGTCCACACAGTCCTTTTTCATGAACTTCTTTTATTAAATCAGCAAATGTCTTTTTTGCCATTTAAAATACTTCCTTTTTAGCTTTGGTTTAAATTAATGCTAAAATACAATCAAGAAAAAATAATACAAAAATTATGGATGAAATCCTAATTTTAAGAATCCACCTTTTTTTCACGTTCCATTTTCTTTTTAACTTTTTTTGCGTGACTTTTACCACCATAAGCATCAAATAGACCAGGGGTAGGGTCTATTTCTGCTCCATAAAAGGGTATAGGGTATCTTATTCCCTTTTTATAAAGTTCCTCTAGACCATTTACAGCTTTTTCATACATATCAGCAGGAATCGCTATAGCCAATTCATCATCTTGAAGGCCACCATACCGTCTTTCTCCATAACATGGAATTGATATTTGTGGTTTCTTATTTATAAAACATCTAGCTATAACATCAGCACAACTCGATTCTCCAACACAAAACATTTCCATAACTTTGTAATCCTCATATTGTAAAGCGTTAATTAATACAATCATTTGAGCTGGATTTGCATATATTAGAATAATATCCGGATCAAATGGATTATATACTAAAGGAGCCATAATAAGAGCATTATATTTACCGAAAGGTAAAGTTGGGAAGGTTTCTTCAAATTTCTTTGATTCTTCAATTGTCTTAAACCACTTGATTGCCCGATATGTTCCAGTCTTAACCATTTGCGGCTTTTCAATAAAACCAAGCATATAAGCACATATTGGAGTAGCTAAATTTTCCTCTGTAATCCCCACAGTCCAATCATGTGTGCGAACTTTAGTAATAAATTGACAAAGAGTCTGTTTAGTCTTTGAAATACGTACCCAAGGATTTTTAGTTAAACCCTCTTTATTTTCTAGAAGTTTAAAAGCTACAGGAAAATCTTTTAAGCGTAATAATCGTTCAATTCTTTTCGTTAATTTTGTCCAATTTGGCATAATATTTCCTCATTTTCTAAATTTCTTTACTTCAAAATTACTTGCATGTAATTCTTTAACAAGATCATTTTCATTTTTTATTTCATTTTGGAATTCGGTCACAACTTTTCCAATTTCATATAATTCGTGGGCATCAGATCCTCCAATTCCTATCAGTTGCAGTTTTTTATTAACTTTAAATGCAAATTTATTGGCTTGATCTGAAACACGTCCATTATTTATTTCAATTCCATCCATAAATTTGAATATAGGTCTATTTGCACCATCTTCAATAGATAGTTTTAAAGCTCCAATTCCAACAACTAAAAATTCTCTAAATGGATGTGCTGCTGCAACAAAAACCCCATCATTTCCCACAAATTCCCTTAATTCTTGAACAGAAATTATGTCATCCGTATTATTATTAGAGCCATATACCAAAACATCGCCTTGTAAAGTTGTAAACTCATTTCCCTGTAAAATTAATAAATCATGTTTTTTTTGCAGTTCACTTATTTCCTCTTTGGATCTTATTTTATTATGTTCGGTGAAGACTATACCATCTAATCCAATTTTTTTAGCTTCATTGATGGCTTGTTCTGGGCTTATATTTGAACAAGGGGAAATGGGTTTTGTATGAATATGCAGATCAATAATCAAATTCGTTAAATTCCTTACAAAAGTTCTTAATTTGTGGATATTTTTCAACCAAACCCTTTAAAAATTCTTCCTGGGAGAGGTTTGGATTTTTCTCAATGGCTTCTCGCCAATTTAATGTAATTAGAGCTGGTATTAATGAGTCACAACATTCATTAATTATGTTAGCATAATGGCGACAGCCGGGTCTACCTATCATTCTTCTTATTTTGCTTGAAAATCCTGGTTCAATTTTTAATCCCAATGCTAAATCTAATTTTTCAGTGGCTTTGGGACATAAAGGGGTTGTATATCTTTTCATTTTACCCTCTATGGAAGTAATCTCAAATTCTGGTAATTTAACATGCATTTCAACTTCATGTGCATAAAGATTATCCTCTAGAACACCACTGATGAGATATTCCTCATCGTTGATTTTTTCATAGCCCACAAATTTATTACGACAAAAATTTAACATATGACTATCTCCGTTATTTTTTTTCTTCCATGAATGCTATACAAGTATTTTTTAAATTTGGCATCATTCTTATCAGCTTTTTTGTAGTTACGTCTTTCATTTTCTTTATTTGTGGAACAGCGTTGTATAATGGACCAACAGTAAGCCCTAAAATAGCCGCTTCACAACATTCGACTGCTAAACTTGCTAAATAATCACAACCTTTAGTCTTTCCAAGGACACTATAGGCAATTTTAATGATTCCAGGTCCAATTCGTAATCCCACTAATTTTTCAAGTTTAGAAAGAGCCCCTTGACATCCCTCGAAATAAGTTCTCTTTATATTGCCTTTTATAGATAAAATTTCCATTTGCGGAACTTTAACCTCTAATTCCAATTCTCCATCAAAAAAATAATCTTCAAGAGTAGCACGAATTTTAAGATTCTTTCCATCTTGTTCAATGACATCGACATATTTATGCTTGCTATAGAATAAAACCAACTTTAAATCTCCAGCTCTTACTATAAACATAAAATTATTTCAAAATATAAATTAGACTTGTGAAATAATTTCAATTTGCAACTATTTAGTTATTCAAAAAATATCTGAAAAATAGGAATTGTAAGTGTGTTCTTAAGCTTAAAATTCAAAAATAAGAAAAAAAAAGAAAATTATATTATAAGTTCATTAACTAATTCTACAATGTCCTTAAATACTAATTTTGATCCGCTTTCTTTAATTGCATCCATTAGATTACGTTGACAGAATGGACATGATGAAACTAAAATTTCCGCACCAGTGTCTTCAGCTTCTTTTATTCGGTCGATTGCAGTTTCTAAAGCCATATCTTTAAATGCAGCCTTCACACCACCACCAGCACCGCAGCACCAAGCATTTTCCTGATTTCTTACCATTTCAACAAGCTTCAGTCCAGGAATGGCTTTTAAAATCCTTCTAGGCTGTTTATAAAGACCTCTACGCCTCGGCCTTGAATCGGACATTATACCTCTACCGATATGACAAGGGTCGTGGTAAGTAACCGTCTTATTTAATTCCTTAAGTTTTATCTTTCCATCTTTAATCAGTCTGTCTAGAAACTGTGTTATATGTATCAATTCAATATCTAATTTCTCTCCCAATAACTCAGGATAGTCAACTAAAATAGTTCGATAACAACCTGCACAAGAAAAAATAAGCTTTTTTATACCTGCTTTTTTTATAGCTTCCATATTCTTTTTTGCTAATTCCATTGCTTGCTTTTGCATACCAGTTCGTAATAACGGACTTCCACAACAAATTTCTTCAGAACCAAGGATACGAAAGGGAGTATTTGTTTTATTTAAAATTTCTACAGTATCTTTTGCAAGCTCTTTTTCTCTATAAGCCGATGTACATCCCACAAAATATGCAAGTTCTGCATTTGGGTCAATTTTTACATCTTTTGATAGCCAATCAAATCGTTGTCCATGTGGGTCTCCATAAGGGTTATTATTTTCAGCAGTACTCTTTGCAAAACCTAGATGTTGGGGCATAGGTCCCCATTCCATTTCTGCTAGCTTAGTCCTTAATGCTTCAATTATAGCAACATTATCCATACCTTTGAATTCTTTACAAGTAAGTGCACATGCACCGCAAGTGGTGCAAGCCCAAACAAGCTCTTTTAATGCTTCTGATGGTTCTTTTATTTCACCCTCGATGATAGCTCTCGCAATTTCCATACGTCCAACTGCATAATATGAGATAAAACCAAATTTTTTACCGCTTGGGCAACATTCTAGCCATTCATCTAGTGTCCAGTAATTAAATTGGTTACAGCCCATACAATGACCGCATGTTATAACATCATCTCTATATTCATCTAATTTTTTAACTTTTATTGTCATTTTACCAAGTCAACTCCTTTTCCTCTGGAAATACTTTTCCTGGGTTCATTATTTCATTTGGATCAATTAACTTCATGATCTTGTGCCAAATTTCACCGTAAGTTCCTAATTCGTTGATTATCAATTTCATAGGATTTAAGAACGGTCTGAACCAGCCATAGATATGATATTCCTTAGTAATTAATTTTTTCAAAACGGCGTAATGGAAATTCTTGACCATTTCAACAGATTTCGGGTCTGCGCTAGTATAAGGGACTTCTGCCTCATAGTAGCAAGCTTGACCCCAAAAACCCGCAATAGGGGCATTTAATAAATCGACATTTTTTGCTTCGTATCCTGCTTTCACTCCAAGTTCTTTCATCATAGGTACATATTTGGGATATTGATATAAAGGACCTAAGAAAGCTAAAGCATGATAAGAACCCTCTCTTAAGAACCCAAAGATGTTACGAGGATATTTAAATTCCCTTGCTTGTTCTTCTGGAAGGGGAATGGCATTTGCCTTGTTTAAAGGCGATGATGTTTTATTTATAATCTCAAGTGCTAATTCTTTTTTGGCATCAACGATTTTTTGATGCCCTTCAATTACAATTGGAATTGTCCATTCTGGAAATGATCCACGCATCGACTCTAGGTCTTTTCTTGATCTTGCAAACAATTTAATTATGGTATATTGTGGTAAAATCCACAAAAGTGCTGGTATTTTATTCCACATGAGTTGTGGGACGGGTTTGATAGCTTCTTCGATTGAATTAAAACCAATACCTATAAAGGCTTCTGCTTCAGGGAGTGGGTAGAGTTTAACAGTCATTTCAGTGCATATTGCCATACTACCAGGCATACTTTGAAAGAGTCCTACAAAATCTGGGCTACATGTGAATCTAAAGTGAGGTGGTGCATTAGGAAAAGCTACGGCACCTGTCTTCAAAATTCTGCCATCTGGAAGGACGAACTCAGCAGAACAGACGTGATCAATACCATCTCCAGCATTTGTATGATAGACACCTCTTAATAAGTAGTTTGCAAGCAATGAGCCTGTTGCAGGAGCACCGGGAATACATGGACGCATACCATATTTCCGAACTGCGATAGCCACTTGTCCATGAGTCACTCCTGGCTGAATGGTGGCTGTCATCATATCATGATTTATTTCAAGAATCTTGTTCATTCTTCTCATATCAAGCAAAATACTTCCATCTTTAGCTGGTGTACATAATCCTCTTACGTTTACACCGCGACTTAAAGGAACTACAGGAATCTTATTTTGATTAGCGAATTTTACTATTTCTTGAATTTCTTCTGTTGAAATTGGACGTACTATGACCGCAGGACGCTTTGGTACTACAAAAGGCCAATGCTGATCTCTGCTATAAGGTATTAACACTGCTTCTTCGTCTGAAACATGTTGATCTCCGACAATTTTTACTAAATTATCAACTAAACTTGCCAAATTTATACACAATCCATTTTTTTATTGTATTTTTCTTTTATTTCTGAAAAAAACAGATTTTGATTATTGTTAAGTTATCCTTAGAAAATATAGATAAAAATTAAAATGTCGAAATTCGATATTAATAATATAAGATACTAATGAGTGTTAATTATGTTTAAAAAAAAGCACAAAAGAGCACCAGTCAATAATTTTCAACTACAAATCCTAAGATTATTAAGATATAGACCCATGTATGGGTATGAAATTTTAAATATATTCGAACAAAAAGGGTGGAGACCAAGTACAGGGACGTTATACCCTGCCTTAAAACAATTGGAAAAAAAAGAATTTATAGAATCATATAAAACTGAAGATCAAATACGTGGAGCCAACCCACGCACTAATTATAAATTAACAAAAAAAGGATTCGATTATGTCCAGACTACTTTTAATATTGATATAAGGCATCCTGAGCTCTATATTGAACCATTTATAGAATTACAGAATATGTATCTCAATGAAATATTTCGAGCCAAAGCTCTAGTGCTTGATTTTTTAAATTTCATTAATCCAGAAAATGTATTTAAAACCATGGCGGCTGGAAAAGTTCCTTCAAATATTGAATTTAAGAAAGTATACGATTTTAACCTTGAGAATCCAAAATCTAAACTTTATGATTATATCGTATTATTTCTACCATTTTCATTTACTTTTCAAGATTTTTATAGTAATCCTGCTCGAAACCACCTAAAAGTTTTAAAAGATGTTAAATTAGCATTGAAACCAGATGGAGGCATTTTAATTATAGATATTGAATGGACTAAACATGCTCTTGTAGATGTTTTAAGTTTTATGGCTACGGGTGAAGTAATGGAAATGGCTTACACAGAAGAACAAATAAAAACACTTTTAACAAATTCTGGATATGTTAACATTAATATATTGAAGAAACAACGAGGAATAATAATAATATTGGCTGATAATAAATCTAATTAAAAGATATTTTGAATTTCATTTACCGAGAAGATTGAAATATGTTTCAAAAAAAACAAACCATATTAAAAAAGATTCTAAAAAAAATTGGAAAGTTTTTTAAGTGGTTTGGTGTTTTTCTCATTCTTCTTTTTTCCATGTTATTGGGTATGATAATTTATTGGGTCATAAGACCAAATACTTCTGAAGTAAATTATACTCTCAGCACGGAATATTGGGTAGCAATGGGGTTGAAAATAGAAGGCCATTCACATAACTCCAATACTGATATGATATATTGGAATGGTTCATTTTACCTAGTTCACCAAAATTCTCCTTATCATCTTACAAGTAAGCAAAGTAAATTGATAATTTGGCGTTCTTCTGATGCGATAAGCTGGGATTTAGTTAAAATCATTTATTATCAAGAAGATATTAGAGATCCAAAGTTCGCTGTTATCGGTTCAAGACTCTATATGTATGCTCTCGTTAATTTCGGAGAGTTTATCGCGTCACCTGAAACCACTGTTTATACATATACTGAAGATGGGCAATCGTGGAAAGATTTCAAATTTATTGAGCCATACGGATGGTTATTCTGGAGGCCTAAAACCAGAGATAATAACACCTGGTACGTCCCAGCTTATTGGCGGGGACATGGAGCTTCAATTTTATTGAATTCTACCGATGGTATGCATTGGGACTTTGTCTCACCAATATATTATGGTGAAAGAAATGATGAGACTGATATAGAATTTTTTCCAGATGGTAGAATGCTCTCAACTGGACGTTTAGAAGGTGAATCAGAATTTTTGTTTGGAGACAATAGAGGATCAACTGTCATTGCCGTTTCAAAACATCCTTATAAAAGTTGGACTTACATAAAATCCCAACTTACACGTTTAGATGGTCCTTGCCTCTTCGAATATGCAGGTAAAATTTTTGCGGTTGGGAGATATGAGACTCAAAATGATCCAGTATTTCATCAACAAGGAAGCTTTTTTAATCGAAAAAGAACGTCGTTATTCCTTGTTTCAGAAATTGGACTCGTTCACTTAGCAGATTTACCTAGTGCAGGTGATACTTCATATGCAGGAGTTGTTATAAGGGGTGATCAAGCCTATATTTCCTATTATAGTAGCCCTATAAACCAAGATTGGCCATGGATTCTAGGAGTAATCAGTGAAAGCGCAATTCGAATGGCAAAGATTGATCTCGATCGTTTAACATCTCTTGCGGAAATGAAACTATTGCAAGGAGTCAATAATGATAAGAATATCGAACTTCCTTGGCAAGAATACATTGTCTTTTCCTTTATTATAATCATACAAAATTCAATTATCTATCTTCTAAAGAGATACAATCCTCTCTCTAAAAGAAAAAAGAAAATTAAACAAAAAATTACTCATATTCAAGTAATATTACTAATGGAATATATTAAATAAAAGAAGTCGAGACTGATTATTCAAGCGAAAAAGTCACCAACTTATTTTGAGTTAAATCTAAAGAACCTCTTTTCTCAACATACCCAATTCCAGTTTTAAATAGGACTATTTTGCGTATAATTAACATTCGAATCAATCTTCTTCTTAAAAAATTTATAAAATAAATCATTTTTCTATTGTTTTTCAGATGAATAAAATATATAATATACCAATAATAATAATAATCTAGGGCGAAAATTATGCAAATCAATTTCGAATATGGGGTTTTTTTCACGCTGAATAAAATAACTGGCTTTTCAATTTTTACAGATCCGTTGAATCTTTTCCAATTGCTAATATTATTGTCTGCAATGATATTTGGGATTTATGTTCTACATATTATATGGAAAGAATATAAAAGAACGAATAGTACCAATTCATTAATCTTCTACGTTGCCGGAGTAATTATGTTAATTTCCGGTATTAGCATAACAACTGCAAAATTATGTTATGCAACGTTCGGGTGGCCTGAAATTGGAAGAATATTTGTTGGAATAAGCTGGGGCATAGCTATTTCAGGAATGATCTTTTATAATATATTTGCTTTACGTTCCACATTTCCAAAAAGGGTTAATGTATTAACTTCAATTATTATAGCAATATCATTTCTTTGTATATTAGTTCTGAATTATGCTATTTATATAGAACCGCCATTAGTATACACTGATCCAATTGATTTTGAAGATCGATTCAGCTTAATAGTTTTATTGGTAATTTATTGCACTTTTATACCTGTTTCATTACTTCCTCCTTTGGTTTTTTCCTATTATTCAATAAAAATAAGAAATGAAGATAGAGCAAAAAGTAATTTGGCAATTTTCTTTGTAATAGGACTTCTTTGTATAGCTCTGGGTGTAATAAATGAGATAGGGCTTATTTATATCTTTATATTAGAAGTTATTTTCCGGTTCTTTATCTTGGCATATCCTATAGTGTTTTATTTTATCTTTGCTATGCCTGATTGGTTCAGAGAAAAACTTGGATTAAAAAAAGAGTAACCCTACTAAGCAGCAGAATATATCAAATTTTCTAAATTATTTTCTTATACATGACTTAGATATTCTTGATTCATTATTAGTTTTGCTAATGTCTATCATCGAATTTTCTGATATCTTTTTATTCGCTTTTTTTTTTGTTTATTAAAAAAAGGTTTAAAAATTAAAAGATGTGAACTAAATGACAGAAAAGGTAGATCATTATCCTATGTGGAAAAATTTAGGTCTTGATCTTGAAAAACATGATCAATTATTAGCAATATTGCCTGATATTTACAAAAAAATTTATATCGAGACTCAAAAAAATCGTCCCGACATGAGTTTCTGGGACTTTGTTGTCGGAGATATACATGGAATTAGAATCAAAGAATTAAAAGAAGCAAAAGAAAAAGGTCAAAAAATTCTAGGTACATTTTGCCTTTATGTTCCAGATGAATTAATATTTGCAGTTAATGCAATTTCGGTAGGGCTTTGTGGGGGAACGAATTTCTCTAATTATGCTGCAGAAGGAATAGTTCCACCAAACCTTTGTCCATTAATAAAATCTGCCTTAGGTTTTGCTCTAGGAAATATTTGTCCCTATTTCAATTCTCTAAACTTATTGGTTGGAGAAACAACATGTGATGGAAAGAAAAAAGCTTGGGAAGTTATGGAAAAATATTTCCCTTGTGAGTTATATGTTGTGGAAATTCCCCAATGCAAAGACCGACCACAAGCAAGAGAGCATTGGATTGCAGAACTAAAAGCATTAGTTAAAAAGTTGGAAAATCTGACTAGTAATAAACTTACGTTTGAGAATCTAAAAGCGGCAATGGAAAAAATAGAAAATAAAAGAAATCAAATTAGAAGAGTTTATCAAGCAAGAAAAGCCGATCCTCCTCCTATATCTGGAAAAGACGCCCTTTTAGTATCACAAGTTGCGTTCTATGATGATCCCGATAGAGAAATTCAAATGGTTGGGAAGCTTGCAGATGAATTGGAAAAGAGAATAAGAGATGGGGTTGGTGTAGTTAAAAAAAGTACTAAAAGAATTTTGATTTCTGGAACTCCTATGGCGATACCAAACTGGAAATTACATCAAATAATAGAAACTAGTGGGGCTATTGTGGTTTGCGAAGAAACTTGCACTGGAACAAGATATTTTGACGCTAAACTGGAAATTACTGGAAAAACGTTAGAAGGATTGATCGGAAATTTGGCTGAGAGGTATTTAAATATTAATTGTGCTTGTTTCACTCCTAATGAAGCAAGAACTGAGGATATAAAAAGACTTGTAAAAGAATACAAAGCCGATGGTGTAGTTCTATATTCATTATCATTCTGTCAGCCTTATATAATCGAATCAATCGCCATTGAAAAAAAATTAAAAGAAATAGGAATCCCAACAATCTCAATTGAAACCGATTACTCAAGCGAAGATGAGGGACAATTAAAGACCCGAATAGAAGCATTCCTAGAAATGATTAAAAAATAAAATTATTATTTTTTTTCTAATTTTTCTAATATTTCTTGTTCAGTAAAAACAAATTTATCTGGAATCTTATTTTTCTGTTTCCTATTTTTTAGATTATTGTGTTTTATATCTTAATTTGACATAAATTTTTAAAAATTTAGAAATAATTCAAGAATTGTTAATAATTTGAGTTATATCTAAAATTTACTAATATTTTAAAATTCTAAATTATTCAAAATCAATATTTAAGGTGTTTTTATTGGCTTGGCATGAAAAGGTAAAAGAAATAAAAGAAAGAAGACTTAAGGAATTGGAAGGTGTTGATATAAAAAGTATACTAGCCGCTGGTGATAAAGAAATTTATAATACAATCCCAGATAGTGTATTTTCCAAACCTTATCTACCTTTATGTACACAAGTTTGGAAATTTTTTAAGTATATGGATTGGCATTACTTTGATAGTATCTATGCCGATTTTGCAGAAGCATGCCTTGATGAACTAGTTTTGCGGATGGAGGAAGCAATTGAGGTCTCTAAAGCTTACTCAGAAGGTAAATTGAAAGATCCTAAGAAAACAATATGTTATTGGATTTTACCACCAGTTCTAGTTGTCAGGGCAGATTTAATACAGGGTGCGATCAGGCTTGTGTATGGAAACTCGGCTGATATAACCTTCATGGGTGTCTCAGACTTCGATAAAGAAGTTCTTTTTGGAATAAACTTTCATTTCGAAAATGGGCTTGCAACAAACTATTGGTATATGAAACCTGGTGATGAATTTCTCGATAAACGGCATATGAAACTGGGAACTAAACTTAAAGATTTGCCAAAAGAAATACCCGACTTTCATGAAGCAGCAGGTAAAATCCGTGATATTTTATTAGATGTAAGAAATATTCAAGATCCTAATCATGCTCAATCTGCATACAATGTATGTTTATTTTTAATGTCAGCAGGTCCAAATAATGGTGTTTTTGTAAGTAATTTCGATGAATACAGCTTCATGTGGGAGGGAATTAACAGTTATAAATTGAATGAGGAATGTAAAACTGACATTTTAAAAGACACTATCCAATTTTATGAGCCATGGCCACCAATTTTCCTTCAGCTTACCCGTTTAAAAAGAGATCTCTGGATAAAACGGATTTCAGGTCTTCTAATTGACAAACAACTCTATTGTCAATACGTATTGAACAAGAAACTCTTTGATATTTTACCAGTAAAAGAAGTACTTGAAAAAGATTGGGAAGAAGGTGTTCCTACTCCCGCTCAAACTATTGCCCATGAATTCTCAGATTATAAAAATTGGCGATTTGGTTATAAATTACCAGAAGGACCTCGTATTCACTATGAAGATTTCGGTTTATCTCTTAAAGAAGCTATGGGAGGTTTTTTAACAGATATAACTTGGCAAACTGAACCACCCTTTACAAGAGATAATTTAATTTCCATTGGTCATGGATTAAATACAAAAATTATAAAAAAGGATGAAGAGACTTAATTTTTTTCAGGTATTATTCTGTAATAATCCTTCTAGCATATATCACAGAATGTAAAATTTATTAATAGAAATTATAATGATAATAAAATTCTTAGGATGAAAAAATATATTTTTTATATAGAGTTTAAATAATAAGTTTTATTAAATTCAAAAAAACACTATTTAATCAAAATAAAAAATCGAAAGCCACTCACATAAAAAATATAAATTTTAATTAGAATACATAAAAAAAATAAAAAGGAGATAGTATAATTGACTCATACTTATGGAGAGATACCAGATGACGTTGTGACGAAACGTTTCGTTCCCTTGGCAGAAAATTTATATTCATTATTTCAGGAACTAGGTTGGGATTATTTCTATGAAGAATTTACAGATAAAGGCACTCAATTTTTCGAGAAAGTCCCAGATTTTTTAAGTGATAAATTTCAAAGGGCAGTAACGACAGCTAAAAAGGTTATAGACGGATCAATACCAACACCTGAGAATGTATTTACAACATTCTTCTTTCCCCCTGTGTTATATGTACGAACTGATCTACAAATGGGCAGTACTAAACTTATCTATGGAAATTCGACTGACATTACATTTATTGTCATGAATGATATGAATTATAATTTGGAACTCTTAATAAATGCACACATGGAGGATGGAATTCCAGTAGATTATTGGTTCATTAAAAGTGGTGACGAAGTCTTTGATAGAAGACATATGAAGCTTGGTTTTAGACTTGCAGAGATTCCTTCAAAAACAAAGGACTTTTTCAAAAGTGGGCTTCGTATATTGGATATTTTAAGAGATGTTAGAAATGAACGAAGTCCACAATGGTCCGATTCTGCATATTCCATGGCAATGAATTGGGCTGGTGGATCAACCAACATGTTCATGGAGTCATCAAGTTACAATGTACTCGGACAACTTTGGGATGGTGTAAACGCTAAAAAGGAATATGGTATGCCCGATATGTACTTTGGATACATCCCTTACCCTCCGATATTGAAGATGCTACTATCAATGGGACGTCCAGAGTTCATGATAAGAATTGAAGGTTTGCTAAGTCATAATCGCTTATTTATTCATGCATATGAACCTGAACACTATGAATTTATGAAATTCATCTCACCAGAAGCATTAGAATGGAGCTTTAGGAAAATGAAGGAAGAAGGTGTGCCAACTCCTAGACAGTCTTTAGGTTGCCATGTACCTAAATTAAAAGATAAAAAAACATATAAAAATGAAGAGTTCGGATTTGTATACCCCGAAGGAACAAGAATAATGCCTTACGAATGGGGCCTAACAGATGATGAAGCATTCAGCGGAATTTATACCGATATTTCACATGAAACTCCGTCGGAACCATTTTATGGGAAGGAACATGTAGTCAATATAGGCGTCGGTAAAGACGTGAGACCAATTTAATTAATTCTATATTTTAACAACCAATATTTTTTCTTTTAATTATTTAATTCCTTGGAAGAGGACTTAGTATTTCTTTATTAGGAAAAAGATCTTTTTATTTACTTATCTATTTATTAAAAAATTTAATAAAATAATAGCTATTTTCTCTTGTCCTAGTTTTTTATCATTTATTTTTATTATGTCTATATTTGACATAAACATTTTTGAAAAAAAAATCGTCTAAAGATTAACCAAGATTTAGTTTAATAGTCGGAATTTTCATTTATTATTGTTAAAAAATAATGAAGTTAGAGCAATTTATCTAATTTAAATAATTTTAAGGCGATTGTATGTCAAAAGAAGGAAAAAAATCTGAGAAAACAATTCGAGAGATAGATTATGGCTATGATCTTTTCTCAATAGCAAAAAAATTTCTTCCAGTTGAACAGGAACGTGTTGTTTATAAGACAATGCAAAAGGTCTTTGGCGTAAATCCATTAGCTCCTAGAGACAACTCTATGTATCGCAGAGGTGGATTTAAACAAAATAAAAGAAAAGTAGAATTCATGAAAGCTGCTAAAAAAATTGCCAAAGAGAGAGGAATTCCCATGTATAATCGTGCAGTCGGAATTCCACTTGGACAAAGAGCGTTAGAGCCATATCTAATATCTGGTACAGATACTTTTGTTGATTTTGATGATGTTCATCATGTTAATAACGCTGCCATCCAACAGATGGTAGATGATATTAAAAGAACCGTAATTATCAATCTTGATATTCCACATCGTGTTCTCCAAGTTAGAGCAGGAAAGGAGATTACACCTGAAACTGTAAATCTTTACTTAGAAACTATTCAGCACACCATGGCAGGAGGTGCTGTAGCCCAAGAGCATATGGCTGAAATAAATCCTGGATTAACATTTGATGGATATGCGAAGGTAATCACAGGAGATGATGAAATACGGGACATGCTCGACAAGAGATTTTTATTAGATATTGATAATTTATTCCATCCAAGTCGGGTTGAACAATTAAAAAGAGCAATTGGTAGCACAATGTTTTTACTTGCCCGAGTTCCAACCATAGCGGTTCGGATGGCAGATGGTGGAGTTGTATATCGATGGGCTGCAATGCAATCTACTATGGCATTTGTTGCAAGTTACCGATTAACAGGAGAAAGCATTATCTCAGATTTAGCTTATGCTGCAAAAAGTGCACAGCTTGTCCAGATGGGTGAAAGAACGTGGTTTGCGAGAGCAAGGAGTCAAAATGAAATAGGTGGAATACCATTTGGCTATATGAATGACTTTATGCAATCAGATTCTCGACTTCCAGCAAAACCGTTCCTAAGGGTCATACATGAAGATGGCGTTGATGTGGCAAGAGAATATATAGGTGCATTAACAAAAGGCCTTGGTGCTATTGGGGCAGTTTTGACTGAACAATATTGGTTAAGTTTTTATATGTCTGGAGGTATTGGATTTGCCACCACAGTTGCAAGCGCAGGATATTGTGGTAATGTATTAGAAGAATTCACTGACCAAACTACGGAAATTCTTGCAAAATATGGCAAGGTGCTTAAAGTCAAACCAAATTGGGATACAGTCCGTTGGGTTATTGATCTTATTATACAATATTGCATGGAGACCTATGAAAAATATCCATCATTGACCGAATATCATTGGGGTGGTGCACATAGAATATCAGTAATTGGGAACCTTTCAGCGACTGTAGCTTCTTTATTAACAGGCTCTTCAACTTTAGGCTGTATGGCTATGCATTATTCAATAGGTTTGTTAATGAAGGAAGGTTGGTTAAGAACGGGTTGGGCAGGTCAAGAAGTCCAAGATCACGTGGGTATCGCTTATCTTTGTAGTCCCAGAATAGAGGAAGGAGTCTTTCCAGAACTTAGAGGCATGAATTATCCTGTTGCAAGCTTTACTGCTGGTCATGCTAGCGGATATATTGGCGCTGCGGCAGGAACTGCTCTTCATAGGGGTCAACCTTGGTCAACTTCTCCTATAGTCAAAGCCGCATTTGCAGATCCTCATTTAATATTTGATTTCGCAGAACCAAGGCTAGCAATTGCTAAAGCGTGTTTGAGAGAATTCAAACCCGCAGGTGAACGAGATCTAATTATTCCAACATAATTTCAAAGTTTATTTAATCATTTTAATTTATTTAGCATAGAAATAACCTAGAAATGTGATTTAAAAAAAAGATGATAAAAAATGGAAGATTTTATTGTTGTTAAAAACCTATTTAAAGAGTTTGAAAGAGGCTCCCCTGCTTATATTGATATAAGCTTTACAATTAAAGAAGGAGCCTCATTTGGTATTTTGGGTAAGTCAGGATCTGGAAAAAGTGCTTTAATGCATGCACTTCGTGGCACTCCAGAATATAAACCGACGAAAGGAACAGTCATATATAGGATTTCTGCATGTCCTAATGATGATTGTCTTTATATCGATTACCCCTCATTAGCAAATTCAAGTTGCCCAAATTGCAACTCAACTTTGGAATTGAAAGAATTCGATTTTTGGAAAGAGGCAGAAACTAACTCTCCCCTTTTTCGCGCACTTTATAATCGAATATCAATTATGTTGCAACGTACGTTCGCACTTTACGGAGAACTACCCGTATTAGCAAATCTAACTGAGGCTCTAGAAAAAGCAGGCGTTCCTGAAAGACGAAGAGAGGGTAAAGCAGCATTATTACTATCAAAAGTTAATTTAACACACCGTTCAATGCATATTGCCCGTGACTTATCAGGAGGAGAAAAACAACGTGTAGTTTTCGCTATGAGTCTGGCGAAAAATCCACTTCTTTTCCTTGCAGATGAACCCACTGGAACACTTGATGTAATAACAAGTAAAAAAATCCATAAAACAATGAAGACGGCTGTTAATAAGGATAAACTTACGCTTATTGTGACTTCACATTGGCCACTTGCCGTTGAAGAATTAACATCAGAAGCAATATTATTAGAGGATGGAAAAATTACGATGCATGCTGATTCTTCTGAAGTGGCTAAGAAGTTTTTAAGTCAAGTAGAAAAAGTAGAGAGGACAAAAAGAGAGTTTAAAAATAAAATTATGAAAGTTGAGAATTGTATTAAACATTATTACACATTTGATAGGGGAATTATTAGAGCTGTAGATGGTGTCTCTCTTGATATTTATGAAAATGAGATTTTTGGGCTTGTTGGTCTTTCAGGTTCTGGAAAAACAACTCTGTCCCTAATGATGTGTGGTTTGAAAGATATTACAATGGGAAAAATCTGGGTCAATATAGGGGATGAATGGGTCGATATGAGCATCCCAGGTCCATATGAACGTGGTAGAGCTACAAATTATATGGACATTCTTCACCAAGAATATGCTCTCTATCCTCATTTGATAGTTCTACAAAATCTAACTGGGGCAATAGAATATCCGATTCCAGAGGAAATGAAAACCAAAAAAGCTTATGACTCATTAAAGGCAGTAAATTTCACAAATGATGAAATTGAAAATATTCTCTATAAATTTCCAGAACAAATTAGTGAAGGAGAACGACACCGAGTTGCCATTTCTCGAATTTTAATAAAAGAACCGAAAATTTTGTTTTTTGATGAGGCAACTGGAACTGCAGACCCATTAACTCGGATGGAAATAGTACGTTCAATAAAAAAATCCCGTGATGACCTTAATCAAACATATGTCATAATAAGTCATGATATTGATTTTGTCTTAGCTGCTTGTGATAGAGCAGCATTAATGAAAGATGGTCACGTTTTAAAAGTTGGAGAACCCGCGGAGATCATAGAATATTTTAAAGAGGTAGAGAAATAAAATGAAAGATTTAGATTCAGAACTGGAATATGAGTATAAAGAACCTTCAGGAAAATGGTGGGAAGAACTCGAATGGATTTTTCCTCCAGAAGAAGACCGAGAACCCACATGTTATGAAATGGTTCAGAGTTTTATTATAAATAAAGTTGTTCCTTGTGCTAAGTGTGTGGAATTATCGGGACGGTTTTTACCTCGTGTAATTACCATTGAAGCTGAACACCCGATTCGAGGAAATGAGTACTCACGAATAATTATAAGTCCAGTCGATGTAGCAGACGGAGCTCCAACAGTAGAACCCGACCTCTTAATCCATATTAAATATTACGACTTGTTAAGAGTATTAGATGGAGAATTAGATATAATGAAACCATTATTTTTTGGAGAAGGCTGGTTAATCGGTAATACAACAACTGGTTTTGATTTGAAAGATTTAGTCGATGTAGCAAATGGAAAAGAATTAGTTGAGAGACCTAAAGCTTGGCCAATAGGTCACCCATAGGAGAGTTTAATATGATTAAAGATAAAGTTGACGTTTATAATGATGAGGGTGAATGCATAGGAGAAGATTTACCCATAAAAGCATTCTCTCCCTTATATAATCCGTATATGGTAAAAGTTTATAATATGATCAAGAGAACCGCATTTATTTCACTAGAAAAATTAGAACAAAATATACGTAAAGGTCGTTTTGGTGAAATGACAACCTTACGTCAGGACGAAATACAGATGCCTCAATTTGAACGGAAATGGAAGCTTGTTGATATGGGGCCTGAAATTGCGGAAAAAATGAATAAAATCATTTCTATGGACGAAGGATTTAATGGTAAGGATGATGGTTCGAATGTAGATCTGATAGCGGGTGGTAAAATGCTAAGAGTATCCTTACCACAAAGAAGAATAGATATTGCAGCTTCCATTGCCCCACTTTATACAATAACTGGGACTGCACTCGCTCAATCTCTTATTGATCTTCTTGATTTAAACCCAATGAATGATATTGATGGTTGTAATATAGTAAAAACGGCAATTTTTGGTCGTTTTCCACAAACCAGAGAATTTGGATCTTCATGTCCTATTTTTGCTTTTTGTAAACCTCCTCAATTGGAAGAAGGCATAGGAACTCTGTTCCGTGGTCTCATGATAAACCATATAGTTGCTTTGTCCAATTTTCGGACTTTCGATGCAGTAGCATTAGCAACTTTATTAGAACAAGCAGGACAAACAGAGATGGGAAATGCTATAGGGTGGTATGAGCGCTATAATTTATTGACAACCGCATATCAAGGATTTAATGGAAATAACTTAGTGTTAGATTTAATTAAAGAATACGGTACTGATGGGACAGTTAGTGATGTTGTACATGGTCTAATTGAAAGATCTTTAAATGATGGGGTTATATATCCTAAAGGAGATAAATTCCCACACACTCAACCTTCTGGATATAAAATTTATTCAACTAAAGATTATCCGCTTTGGAATGCATATTCATGTGCTGGGTTGTTAGCTGCTGTTTGTGTAAATGTAGGTGCATCTCGTGCTGCACAAGGTTGTGGCGCAGTAATGTCTAGTTTTAGTGATATTCTTTCATTTGAAACTGGGGGTCTTCCAGATCCAGATGCTGGAAGGATTTTTGGGACTGCACTCGGTTTTACATTTTATACACATTCAATTTATGGTGGGGCTGGACCTGGGGCTTTTACGATGGACCATGTTATAACTCGCCATACTAGTGGCTTTTTTACACCATGTGTTGCTGCAGCGATGTGTCTAGATGCAGGAACCCAAATCTTTACTCCAAAATTGACTTCTGGAAATTATTTTACGCTTCGAAAAGAAATACCACTGCTCACTGATGTTGTTGTTAAGACCACTGAGGCTGCAAAGGAGATAAAAAATAAATTTTAAGGTGAAAATTATGGAAGAAGATGTTTTTGCAGTTGCAGATATTGAAAAATTCAAGAGAAAGAAAAAGAAAGTAGAAAGAAAAGAAGTAGAGAAAAAAGTTGAAGTTATAGAGGGTAAATATGAACCTCAATTTTACCCAGGACAAGGTCCGGTATCGGAAAGAAGGCGAAAATTATTAAATAAAAATAAAAAGTTATTGAAATTACGAAGTATTCCAGATGATGATGTGGTTAAATTACTCGGACATCGTCTACCGGGCAGTTTATATCGTAGTATTCATCCCCCTCTAGACGAATTAATCCAAGAATATGATCCTATTAAAATGCTTGTAAAACCTACCCCAGGAGCACGTGCAGGTGATCGTGTCCGCTTTGTCCAATTCACTGATAGTTTTTGGAGACCTCCTTTTGCCCCTTGGTTAAGAGCAAGGTATTATTTCAATCGTCTACGAGGTGTGGATACCGTTATTTACTCGGGACGTGAAATTTTAGAAATGAGGGAACGTGATCTAGAGGCAGCCACAAAAATACTAATTGAAACAGAACTTTTCGATCCAGCTAGAACAGCTCTTAGAGGAATTACTGTTCATGGTAGTTCATTGAGATTAGATACTGATGGATTAATGTTTGACGCTCGACGTCGATATGTATTGGATAAAGACGTTAATGAAGTTGTTTATATTAAAGATATGCATGCAAAGATGTTAGATAAACCTATCCCGGTAGGAAGACCTTTCAACGAAGATGAATTAGTTGAGTTTGACGTGACTTATAGATGGGATGCTTCGATGTATAAATCACGTACTGAAATTTTAACAGTAATTAATAGAATTGCAAAAGGTAGATTATTAGCAGGTTTTAGACCAGAATTAGTAAATGATTTTTAATAAAAAGGATTGAAAATTTATGACAGAAGAAATTGATGTTGAATTAACAGAAAAAATAAAAGAATTATGCCTGAAAGCAGGTGCAGACAAAGTAGGAATTGCAGATGCTGATAAAGCGGTAGGATCATCACAAGGTCATGCAAATCCAAGGGATATTCTCCCTAATGCGCGGTCAATAATTGTTTTAGCTTCAAAAATCCCCGATAGTGCCATCGAATGTAAACATTCTGATGAATTAATCCACGCAAACTTTGTTGCCGTGCAACAAGCAATGAATATGGAACTTGTAAGAATAGGTTATAAACTCTCTCGATTTTTAGAAAAATTAGGATATGATTCTATTCCAATTGCACCAGATATTCCTCGAGAAGAAAGTAGGAATATTTGGGTAGGAACTATATCTCATAAATATGTGGCACAACTCGCTGGTTTAGGTGAAATTGGTCTTGCGAACCTATTTCTTACACCTGAATGGGGTCCAAGAGTCAATTTATGTTGTATACTTACTGATGCACCCCTACAACCAGATGGACCTAAATTAGTTGATAAAGTTTGTACAAAATGTAATAAATGTATAGAAGCATGTCCAACTAGAGCCTTAACTTCGAATAATTATCCACCATTTAACTTCAATTTAAATCGGTGTCTATGGGCTACTCTTGGATTTTATCGGTTAACAAAAGTTGAGGAACCACCCGAAGACTGGATAGATGCAAAACCAAGCGCAAATATTGTTCTTCCCAAATATGAGGAAAAATACCCACAAATTCGCACTTTTGAAAATTGGGCTTCTAGATTGGGCGACTTTCCCCAATGTATTGCATGTATGGCTGCATGTCCAATAGGAAAGGAGACTCATCAAAAAAGAATTGAGGGCGAATAATCTCTTTTATTTTTGTTAAAAAAATAAAAAAAAATTAAGATTCATGATCTCTTGGCATATAGTATATTACCGCCATTAAAATAAGGATTATCGTGAAAAAAACCAAAACAAACATCACATTAAGTGCATTTGGTGGAACTAAGTATGATGGGGTCATGCTTAATTGACAGAAATTATAAAAAACTAGTCCTATCATTCCTCCTATCAAAGTCATAAAGACAAAAACCGATTTTTGATGATTTTTCAAGGACATCATTTTTTTACACTAGATTATAATCGACTCTAATGTATAAAATCTAATGATTGCGGCAAAGGGGTTAAAAAATCTTACTAATATGGCAAAAACCTTAGTAGCAAGCATAAAAAAATTTTAAAAATAAATCTATAAGGCTAGTTCAATTTTGGTTGCTTTCTTTTCATCTGGAAATTTGATTGTTAAAATCTTATTATTTTTATCAAAATTTAACTTATCACTTTCTAAAGTTAATTCTATCCCATTTAAAACAATTTTTTTTGGTATTTCATCCAAACAATTAAATCGAATCTCATAATCTCGCTTTTCGGGGTGAAAAGAACCCTTTGGTAGCCCAATTTTAAAAATTATATTACTATCTTCAAGAATACATTCATATTTTGTCTCACAATATTCCCCTTTTTGATAATTCAAAGTATCTCCATCATCTTCATAAAGAGTATATTCCGAAAATCCACTTGGATAAACATCTAAAATTAGTGGATTGATAGGTTTTTCACCAATATACTGCATATCTGGCTGCAAGGGGATAATTGAGTCGCCTTTGACAAAAATTGGGATATTTTCAATTGTAATGTCTATCTCTATCTCTTTGGGACCTTGATATTCTTTCTTATTCCAATAATCTATCCACTTACCAGCTGGTAAATATACTTTCTGCTTTTTGATACGCTTTTTAGTAATTGGAACAACTAACAACTGACTTCCAAAAAGGAATTCATCATCTAAGGTCACACAACGCTTATCATCTTGATATTCTAATATAAGAGGTCTCATAATCGGAAGTCCTTGTGTATGGGCTTCATGAAAAAGTGTATATATATAAGGCATCAATCTATATCGAAGTTTAATGTAATTTCGGCTAATTTCTTCTACTTTTTTACCAAATTGCCAAGGTTCTTGAGGTCTTGTTCCTGTCATAGTGTGAGTTCTACTAAAAGTATAGAAAACCCCCAGTTGAATCCACCTAGCGTATAAAGTTGGGTCAAGTTTGAAAAATATTTTTCTGGGATGCATAAGACTAGCTGCAAAACCGCCTATATCCGCTCCACAAAAATGTATTCCACTCAATCCCATGTTTAAGAGCATTGAAACACTTAATTTTAAATGTAACCACGAACTTGTATTATCTCCGGACCAAATCGCCGTATATCGTTGAATTCCGGCATAACCAGCTCGTGTAATTATAAATGGTCTCTTATTAGGCTGTAATTTTAAAAGCCCATCTTGAGTAGCTTGACACATAAATAAAGCATAAACATTATGTATTTTTGCATGCCTCGAATTTAATGCATTATCATAATGTAAAACATCTGCTGTTGAAACTTTTCGAAATAATGTATTAATAACATTCCCCGATTCAATAGATGGTTCGTTCATATCATTCCAAATACCAGCAATCCCCTCATCTAAATATGCTTTTAAATTATTTCCCCACCATTCCCTTACAGTTTCCCTCGTAAAATCAGGAAAAACACATTTTCCCGGCCAAACCCAACCATAGAAAGGTTTACCATTTTTTCGTTTACAATATAATTCTTGTTCCATTATTTTATTATAGAATTTGTAATTCTTATCAACCTTAATACCCGGATCTACGATTAAATAGATTTTAAAACCTTTATCACGCATATCTGCCATTAATTTCTTCGGATCTGGAAATCTTTTTTTATTCCATGTAAAAACACGAAATCCATCCATATAATCTATGTCTAAAACTATCATATCACATGGGATTTTACGCTTTCGTAGCTCATTTGCCACATCCCGAACTTCTTTTTCTGTTTTATAACTCCATTTACATTGCTGATACCCTAAAGCCCACTTCGGTGGAAAATAGGGTCTTCCTGTTAAAGCTGTGTATAGATTAATAACTTCTTTAATTGCAGGTCCATAAATGAAATAGTAATTTAATTCTCCCTCTACAGCTCCAAAATAATATATATCTTTGAGTTTTTTACCCATATTAAAGAAAGACTTGAAAGAGTTATCAAAAAATATTCCGTATGCCCGACCCTCATTTAAACCGATAAAAAAAGGTATTGATACATATAAAGGATCAGTTTTGTGGTTATACATCATAGCATCTACATTCCAGTTCACGAAATCATTTTTTCTCTTATCCAATTTTCTTGATTTCTCCCCAAAACCGTAATAATGCTCATTTGGAAGCATTTGCTTAAAACAAATTACCTCTTTATCATGCCATGCATGTCCTCCAAATCCCGCATCTTGATTTATGATATTTCCTTCACTATCATGTATCGTCAAATGAAAAAGCTTCTTTCTAATACGAAGCTGTAGTTGCGATGTTATAATAATAATCTGATCTTCTTCTTCAGAAATTGTAAGCTGAACTTCAGGCCAGTTATTTTTGATAACTGCATAGGAGTAATCTTTTCCAAATTCTTTATTTGTTATGCGAACTCGAATCATTTGTTCATTTAGAAAAGATATCTGGATCTTTGCATTATCACATATAATTTTAATGAGATTTCCGTCCCTCTCAAAACTTTGGATGGCTCTTATAAATTGATATTTGCTTAATTTTCGCAATTTATACTTCATTATTAAAACCCGAAGTAATTTGTTATTCTATCTTTAATCATAAATTGATTTTTTTATGTTCCTTATTCTTTATGTCTTTTACATTCATAAAAAAATCCTAATATATGGAATTTAAAATAAAATCATATTAAGAATTGATGGTGGCAAAAATTATATTCAACACTTTTGATGTTGTCCAACAAATTAAAGACCTTAAAGAGTCCTTGAAAACAATTAAAGCTAAGGAAAATCCCATTAAATACGGTGATGTATTAAGAGAATTAGGATTTAAATATATTTCACTCTCAAAATCTCAAAATACTAAAAAAAATTTAAAAAATGCAATAAATACTTTTAGAAAAGGGACTAATCTTAAAGGAGTTTCCACTGAAATTTTTCATGCACATATTGGTTTTGCACTTGCTGCTCTTTCCAAACACGAAAATAGAAAGAAAAATCTAATAAAAGCTATAAAATCGTTTAAAGTCGCGTTAAACTTAATAAATTCGGATAATAATCCAAGTTTTTATGCAAAACTTCAATTAAATCTTGGTCAAGCACATTATTTTTTAAGCGATATTCAAGATATTGAACCAAATCTTAAAATTGCTCTGAATGCTTATCAGGAAGCTATTATGTATTATGATAATTTGGAAGAGTATACAGAGATTGTTAAGGGGATGCATCAAATTATTGATGATATTGAAGAAAAGCTTAATAATTTGAATAATAAAAAATAATAAAATAGTCGTTTTTAGATTTTACCTCCTTTTTTCACTAGTACTATGAAAATGAAAAAAAAAGAAAAATGGTAAATTAGTCTAGATCATTCACTCTTTTTTACTATCAATATGAATATAATTGTTGCAACAGCGGCACCGATTCCAATTATCACAAAAATTATAATTGTATCGGGTTCTTGTGCTCCCATAATCAGAATTAGAAGTTCCAGCCGATTAGAAGGAGATACTGTACGGGGTTGAAAATATTTATAAAATATATCATTACCTACTCCGGAACCCCCATAATCAGAATATTCATCCCATGCCACGTGTACTTTCCCAGATCCATCCACCGCAATTGATGGACTATAAGAATGGTTTGTGCTCTCCGTGGAGATTACATCTGTCGCGTTAACATAGCCATTCCAATTCCCTGAGATGGGGTCCCAGAATTTGTAAAATATATCAAAATACGGCCCCGCACCATCATAGGGTGACCAATCATACCATGCCACGTGTACACTCCCGGATCCGTCCACTGCGATTGATGGCTCATAAGAAAGCGATGTACTCTCTGTGGAGACCACGTCGGTTGCATTGATAGTACCGTTCCATATGCCTGTCGAGGCGTTCCAGAACTTGTAAAATATATCATTCTCTCCTGCACCTGCGCCTCCATAGTCCGTAAAATCATTCCAAACCACATGTATATTCCCTAAAAGGTCTACCGCGATCGAAGGTTGGCTAGAATCTAGTGTGCTCTCAGTGGAAACCACACTAGTTGTGCTCCAGGTGCTTGATGTAGCATTCCAGAACTTATAAAATATATCATAATCCGTTCCTACTCCGGTATAATTCGTTTGATCATGCCATACCACGTGAACATTCCCAGAACCGTCCACTGCAAGTGATGGAAGTATAGAATTATTCAAACTCTCTGTGGAAACTACATCAGTCGCAGTAATAGTACCGTTCCATAAGTTTGTTGTGGCGTTCCAGAACTTGTAGAATATATCATAATCTGTTCCTGAGCCCCCGTAATTCGCATCATCATACCATACTACGTGCACATTCCCAAAACCATCTGCTACGATTTTTGGTCCGTAAGCACTACCTGTACTTTCCGTGGAGACCACAGTTGTCGTTTTCCAAGTGCTCGTAGTGGCGTTCCATACCTTGTAAAATATATCAAAATCCGTTCCCGCACTAGTATAATTCGTATTATCAAACCATACTACATGTACATTCCCGGAACTGTCCACAGCAATCGATGGACTATCAGAAGGTCCCGTGCTCTCTGTGGAGACTATATCAGTCGCATTAACTCTACCGCTCCATATACCTGAATTGGCATTCCAAAACTTGTAAAATATATCCAAATCCGTTCCCGCACCCCCAATATTTGTATAATCCTCCCATACTACATGTACGTTCCCGGCACCGTCCACTGCGATCGACACATCTTTACCACCAACCGCATGCAAGCTCTCCGTGGAGATCACTTCTGTTGTGGTCCATCCTGATGTAGACATTTTTAATTTAGGCTCATCTTTTAGTGCATTGTTAGATATTGTTACGTAGCTCCAAGATGATGACTGGTTTGTTGTATTTGTGTAAATGATAGGAACAATTGCTAGAATAACTAGCATTTGGGCAAGCGTCAAAATACTAATTTTATTTTTGTTCATAATTTTTCCTCGAATTCTATAAAGATTTAAATTAGGTTTTCCTTTAGACTATTAAGTCCAAAAATAATGATTTAGTTTATAGAAGAATATTTATTTTTAAGGCTTATCAAAATCATGAAATTGTTGTGAGTTATATTCTTTTAGAAATTTTGAATTTCTGGACTATTTCGATAAGAACTAAAAATATTTAAATTATGAATACGATTTTATCTTTAAATTAATAATCGGAGGAATCAACAATTGTTACCAATTAATAAAGTCGTCTTGTTTAAGACGGGAATCGGTTATTTCGAAAGAAAAGATAAAATAGATCTAGCAAAGAAATCAATAAATTTAAGTTTCAAACGAAAAGTTATGAATGATATATTAGCCACACTTACCATTGCGACGGGAAACAGTTTAGTTACTGGAATAAGTTATGAAGGTGCAGAAACTGATCTTCAAAGAGCTCTCGAAGACGCTTTGATTAAGATCCCCAATGAAAACAGTTTTATAACTCTTTTAAAACAGCTGGTGGGAAGCACTGTCACCTTAAAAATTGTTGGAGAAGTTATAACTGGAATTGTTCTTGGTGTGCAAGAATTGAAAAAAGGAATTGAAAAAGCAATCATCAATGAACCGTATCTTGTTCTACGTGATATTAGTGGTTCGATTAGGAATATTAAAATTTCTGATCTTACTGGACCAAGTGCCCAATTATCAGTTAGTGATGATAAAATGAACAAAGAACTTCAATTCTTTATCGAAAAAATGTATACAAGCAAAAAAAAGGACATGAAACCCGTTACAATCTTCTTTGAGGGTGAAGGAAAAGATGATGTTACCGTATCTTATCTTCATGAGATGCCCAGCTGGAAAGTATCTTATCGTCTAACATTTATCGATGAAGATAATTTCTTACAAGGATGGGCGCTAATAGACAATACATTAGATGAAGATTGGGAAAATATTGAACTCAGTTTAATTGCAGGTTTACCTATTTCATTTATTTACGACCTCTATACACCTAACTGGATTCTAAGACCTACTGTAGCTCGTAAGGATAAATATGACATCCAAGTAACTGAATTTGAGGGTGAACTTGAAGAATTACGCGAAATGAAAGAAGAAGCAAAGAGGCCAATGGCTCAACCAGCTGCTCCACGACCAATGAAAGCAATGGCTGGGAAAAGGAGAAGTAAGTTTAAAGTAACTGCAAAAGAAAAGATGGTAGCTACGGCATCTGATAAGTCTGATGCATTAGATAGGCTAGAATCTACAAAGGTGGAGGCAAAAGGAGAAGAAGCTGGAGATTTTTTTGAATACAAGATAATGGTTCCAGTTACTGTAAAGCGAAATCAATCTAGCCTTGTTCCAATCTTACAATCAAAGATAACGGGTAAAAAGATGAGCGTTTATAATGAATCAGTTAGAGCCGATAATCCAATGTTATGTTGCGAAATTGAGAATGATTCAGGACTTACCTTGGAGGAAGGACCAATCACGGTATATGATGCATCTACATTCATAGGCGAAGCAATGCTGCCCTTCGTTAAACAAGGAGAGAAAAGAAGAATTCCTTACTCTGTGGATCTAGGGATAACAGTAAATACAAAAAGGAAAGAAAAATCAGTCGATATACATCAAATTAAACTTGGAAAAGATTACCTCTACTCGTTCCAATACTATCTAAAAAAGTGCGAATATCTCGTTAAGAATAAATCTGAAGAAGCTAGAGAAGTCATCGTCGAACATCCCAAAGAAGATAGATTCGAACTCTATGAAACAGAAAAACCATTTGAAGAGTCTAAGAATTTTTACCGTTATATGGTCAAGGTAGATCCAAAAACACAAGCTAAGCTTTTGATTAAAATTAGGCGAGTTGATCGCTCTAGTTGGTACTTTAGCAATGTTTCAAAGTCAGAAATCGATCTTTGGTATAAACAGAAATTAATAAATGAAGAAGATAGGGATTTTCTACTAAAAATATGGAAACTTAATACAGAAAAAAATGAAGTCGATAACAAGATTAATGAATTAGAAAATAAGAAAAACAGTATTATTAATGACCAAAATCGGTTGAGACAAAACCTAAAAAGCATCGGAACAAGTAGGAGTGAAGAACGACTTAGAAACAAATATATTACAAAAATGGATGAACAAGAGAATGAATTAGAAAAGATTGAGGCTGAAATCAAAGAATTAACAAAGAAAAGTGAAGAATTAGAACAAAAAATTAATGATGAAATTCGAAAACGCCCTGTAGTGGAGGATTAAAATGTTAACCATTAAAAGTGCGATATTATATAAGACGGGCGTTGGATATTTCGAAAGATCTGGTAAAATTGATTTAAGTAAGACGAATAAAATTGTCTTATCATTCAAGAAAAAACTTATGAATGACGTTCTTGCTTCGCTCTCGGTGGCAGGTAAAGATGCGTTAGTTTCTGGGGTTTCCTATGAGGGTCACGATATTGATTTGGATAGAGCTCTTGAAGATTGTCTAATCAAAGTGCCTGAATTTGATTCATTTATCGTTCTTTTAAAACAATTAATCGGCAGTCATATTGAAATTATATTGGGTTCTGAAAAAATATCCGGTATAGTTTTAGGAATTCAAAAATTCGAACGAGGAGTCGAAGGAACTGAAGAAAAAATTATGGAACCGTTCCTAGTTCTATCAGATGATACTGGAGATATTAAAAATATTAAAATAGCTGACATGACAGGACCTGATGCCCGATTTTCGGTGAGTGATGAAAAGATGAACAAAGAACTGCAATACTTTTTGGAGACTATTTATACATCGAAGAAACGTGATGCAAAAAGCATGACCATTTTTCTTGAAAAAAAACCAGATTCAACAACTATGGATTCAGAGGTTTCGATTTCTTACCTTCATGAGGTACCTTCCTGGAAAGCTAGCTATCGCCTTCTTCTATTTCCTACGGAAACCGTAATCCAAGGCTTTGGTTTGATTGATAATCCCACTGACGAAGATTGGAATGAAATTAATCTATCACTAATATCTGGTCTTCCAATATCATTTATATATGACCTTTACTCCCCAAATTGGATTCAACGTCCAAGAGTTCAGCGGAGAACACAATATGATATAACTCCAACAACTTATGAAGAATCGACAACAGAAGAGGGTTATTTTGATCTTAAAGGGACGGGTGTATTGGGTGATGTTATGATACCAAAACTGGACGCTCATCGGGGTATACCAGCAGAAAAAACAGGTGAACAGAGAATGAAACACATGATTCAATCTACAAAAGTAAGTGCTGCTGGAACAGAAGGTGGAGATTTTTTTCAATACGAAATTACAGTCCCCATAACAGTAAAACGAAACCAAAGCTCATTGGTTCCTATTTTACAGTCTAATATAAAATCAAATAGAATGTCGGTCTATAATGAAAATGTAAGGAAAGATAATCCGATGTTAACCATTGAGCTCACCAATGACACTGGACTTACTTTGGAAGAAGGTCCAATATCTGTATTCGAACTGGACAATTATGCTGGTGAAGCGATGCTTCCTTTTCTAAAGAAAGATGAAAAAAGAAGAATCGGATATGCAGTAGATCTTGGAGTACTGGTTAATAAAACAACAAAAGAAGATTCATTAAATTTCCATGATATCAAAATTGAGAATAACATTCGAGCATTTAGGTACAGGATAAAGAAGGTAGAATATATAATTCGAAATAAATCCGATGATCCGAAAGAAGTTGTAATAGAACATCCGAAAGAGACTGATTATAAACTATATGAGACTGCTGATCCATTCGAAGAATCCAAAAATTTTTACAGATATAAAGTTTCAGTTGCTCCAAAGGCATCAGAAAAACTCCTTGTTAAAACGCGTATTGTTGAAAGTACTTATACATATTATTCTGGAGTTTCTAAATACCAAATTGAGGAATGGTATAATTTAAAATTGATAAATGATCAAGAAAAGGATTTCCTAATGAAAATATGGAAGGTAACAACGAAGTTACAAGATGTCAATGATGAAATTGATAGTAAAACTGATGAAAAAAACAATATTTCAACGGATCAAAACCGTTTACGTCAAAATATTAAGGTTTTAGGACCATCTCATGGTGAACGTCAACTTAGAGAAAAATATGTCAAAAAATTAGAATCCCAAGAAGAAATTCTTGAAAGAATTGATGTGGAAATAGAGAAACTAAATAAAGAAAAAGAAAATCTCGAGTATCTGATAAATAAATTAAATGAATTGGATTATGAAAATGGAACATCTCTGAATAATGTAGCATGGGGTTTCTACCTAGTCGGAGAAAGTGAGGTCGTAGTGGAATATGCAAGGAAAGCAATAGCTCTTGATGATGAGAAGGGTTTTATTTGGGATACATTGGGCTGTGGGTTGTATAGGATTGGAAAAATTAAAGAATCTTATGAAGCATTCTTAAAGGCAATAGAGTTAAGCCCCAAGGGTGAAGAAGATATAACAAAGGAAATCTATGAAAAAGTTAAAGCTGAATATAACCCCTAATTTTTTTATTTTTACTTATTTGCCTTAATACTAAGTAATCTTTCTGAGCATTCAACCATACTTTGATAGTCTCCCAATCTTTCATATGCAATTGCCATTCTATTCCAAACATCCTTATATTCAGGAGAACTAACTATAATTTGTTTGAAAAAATCTATAGCTTTTTGATAATCACGAGAATTTAGAAACATATTTCCCATTTTGTATAATCTTGTAATATTTTTTTCTTGATCTTCTTTGGTTAGTACTTTTTCAACCTTTTCCTCAACCTTATCTTCAACCATTCCTTCAACTTTTTTTTCAACTACTTGTTCAAGTTTATCTCTAGATATTTTCTCATAAATTTTTTTAATTCTTGCTTGATCTTCATGATTAGGTAATTCCTGGATATGTTCTTTTGGAATTTTTTCTTCCAATGATTTAACAATTTTTAAAGCAGTTTTATTACTAGGTTCGATTTTAATAACTTTTTTAAAAAAATCCAAAGCTATTTTTTCGTTTCCAGTATTCATATTAGCAATCCCAAGGTTAAAATATGCTCTTTCATTTAATGGATCCATATTAATGACTTTTTCACTATAAGCAATTGATTTTTTATGATCTCCTAATCTCCCGTAAATAGATGCTAAATTATTTAAAGCTTTTTTATTTTTTTTGTTCTTTTCAAGGGCCATTTCGTTATATTCTATTGCTTTTTGGTGATTTTCTAATTTAATGTAAGCATCGGCTAAAGAGTTTAGAACTTCATTAAAGGTTGGATCTAATTTAAAAACTTGTTTGAAACATTTAATGGCTTTTTCATATTCTTTGATTATCATATAAGAGTTACCTAGGAAATTCCAAGCTTCTTTATCTTCTGGATCAAGTAAAACCACGTTTTCATTGCATAAGATGGCATTTTCAATATCTCCAATATTTGAATAACATATCGCTAATTCAACCCAAGCTTCTATAAAGTCAGAGTCAGACTCTACAGCCTTTCTAAAACTTTCAATGGCGTCTGCATTATCTCCTGCTCTTAAACAACTAAGTCCTTTGAAATAAGATATTCGGACTATTAAATCACGATCTTCTAGTTGAATAGGTTGCTTCATCAAAAAATTAAATGCTCGATTTTATTTATACTAATTGATAAAATAAATGCTAAAATTTTTAAAAAAGACCTAGTTATATTTATACAACGGGCTACTCATGCGCGTTAAAAATCATGATAGAAATAAAATTTAATAAAAAGGTCACTTTAAAAGAGCACACCATTTTCTCAATAGTATTTTCTCACAATAACCGTTATTTTCTTAATGTTCTCAGCCCGTATTCTCCTCAGAGTGATTTTATTAATGTTAGGGAGTTAGAAACTGGAAAACTTGTTTGCTCGTTTAAATATGAAAATAGAGTAAAATCAATTGCAGTTTCTTCTAACATTTTCTATATTTTAAGTGGGTCAGAAGTCTGGGAGTTGGATTCAAGTAGTGCATGGACTCATAATCTAATATGGTCTCAAGGATGTTCTCAAAATTTGTGGGGTAATCTTATTGAAATCTCACCTGATGGTCGTTATGTAATAACACAATCTGAGGGTAATACTATTAAGGTTCTAGAGATACGGTCTGGAAAACAACTGTTTAAAATTGGAGGACATAGATATCCCATAAAGAAGATAAATGTCTCTCTTGATAATCGCTATATTATGACTACATCCGAAGATAAAACCATGAAAATTTGGGAATTTAATACAGGTAGATTAGTTCACACTTTAAAAAAGAACCATGATTTTGGTTCGAGTTTATTCTCTTCTGATGGAGGATATTTGATAACTGTAGCTGACTATAATAACCTCAATGTTTGGGAGCTAGAATCAGGAAATCTCAAACATAATATTAAAGGACATAAGAGTTATATTGACACATTAAATACTTTTGGAAATTATGTAATATCGGGATCTAGAGATAAAACCATTAAAATTTGGGAATTAACCACTGGTAAATTATTACATACACTTAAAGAACATACTGCTGGTGTGAGTTCAATCGCAATATCACCCGATGGGCGTTATCTATTTAGTGGATCAATTGATAAGACTGTTAAAGTTTGGGAATTACTCACAGGTAAATTATTAAAAACACTTGAAGGGCATGATGATTGGATAACTTCAGTTATGGTCTCTCCAAATGGTCGCTATATTATAACTACATCTTCTGCTGGTCCTAATCGTAGTCAAGAATATATCATCTGGCTGGTCGAATATTGATTAAAGAATAAGTTCTAGTAGATTTGGATTATTTTTTTTAATCTTTCTTCAGTTTTTTCATATTCTTCCTCACTTAATGGGTTATCATAAAGATATACTTTTTTTAATTTAAGAAGTTCTTTTAAGCCTTCTATTTTATTGATTTGATTGTCATAAAGACTTAAGAATTGTAATTCAGCAAGCTTTTCTAATCCCTCTATTTTTGTAATATTGTTAGAACCAAGTTTTAAATCTTCCAATTGGTATAAATTTTCCAATCCCTCTAATTTTGTAATTTGATTATTACTCAAATCTAAATAATTTAAATTTTTAAGATTTTGTAATCCCTTAATTCTTTCAATTTCATTATGAGAAAGGTCTAATTCTTTTAATTGAAAAAGACTATCTAATCCTTCTATTTCGGCAATTTGATTACTAAATAGATCCAAATTCTGTAATAGGGAAAGACTTTCTAACATCTCTATTTTTGTAATTTCATTTGAATCAAGGGACAATTCTCTTAATTGTGAAAGTTGATGAATACCCTCTATTTTATTAATTTGATTATTATTAATACTTAATTCTTGTAACTCTATCAGATATTCTAACCCCTCTATCTTTGAAATTTTGTTATTAGAAAGCCCCAAATCTTGTAATTTAATAAGTTTATTTAAATTCTCTATCTTTATAACTTGATTTGCACTCAAATATAATCTATTTAATTGTATAAGATTCTCCAAATTTTCAATTTTTTCAATATCATTCTCTGAAAGATTTAAATATTCTAATTCAGAAAGCTTTTCCAAGCCTTCTATCTTTGTAATTTTATTATGATCAAGGCTCAATTCTTTTAAATGTGTAAGAACTTCCAATCTTTGGATTTTAGATATCTCATTTTCTCCTAGATATAATGATTGCAATTGAGAAGAATTTTCTAACCCCATAATTTCTGTGATTTTATTTTCAGTAAGCATTAACATTCTCAATTGTGTAAGATTTTCTAAACCTTCAATTTTTGTGATTTGATTATTATAAAAGATTAATTCTTGTAATCGAGAGAGCCTTTCTAAACCTTCTATTTTTGAAATTTTATTTGAATTAAAGTTTAATTTTCTTAAGTTAATAAGACTTTCTAACCCCTCTATTTTTGAAATTTGGTTACGAATAAGATTTAATTCTTGTAACTGGGAAATTCCCGACAACCCTTTTATCTTTGTTATCATATTAATGGATAAGTCTAATATTTTTAATTGAAAAAGTCCCTCTAATCCTTCAATTTTCTTAATATGATTGTCTTTAATGAATAATTCCTGTAATTGGTTTAATCTATTTAAGCCTTCTATTTTTGTAATCTGATTATGTCCAAGATCTAAGGATTGTAATTGGGTAAAATCTGAAAGTAATATTGGAATTTTTTTCAAATTTTTATTTAATAATACAAGTTTAACTATATTACCTTCATTATTAATTTCAAAATCGTTATCATTTAATTTAAATTTCTCCATTAATTCTTCCATTGTTGTTTTTTCTCGAAGTTCTTTGATTTGATTTATTTTTTCAATCATTTTATAACCTAAATACTCAATCCTAAATTTTTATTATAAAAAAATAATCAATTAAAAATTTATGTGTTAATTAAAAAACTTGGTATTCCAACTGAATTAAAATTATTCAGAACTAAATTTTCTCAAAAATAAAAGTATTTAAACGATTAACTTTTACTTTTATTAATTTATTAGTAGAGGAATATTCCATGTTACCAATAAATAAAGTAATATTGTTTAAAACAGGAATCGGATGTTTCGAAAGACAAGGAAAAGTTGATTTAAAAAAGAAAACTATTGATTTGAGCTTTAAGAGAAAGGTTATGAACGATTTATTAGCCACTTTATCAATTGCGACAAAAAACAGTCTAGTTACTGGAATTAGTTATGAAGGTTCTGAAATCGATCTTGAAAGGGCATTAGAAGATGCTCTTATCAAAATACCTCCCGAAGATTCTTTTCTAAATTTATTAAAACAATTAGTAGGTAGCAATATAACATTAACAATTGCTGGAGAAATAATTGAAGGAGTAATACTTGGTATACAGAGAATGAAAAAAGGTCTTGATAAAGCAATCATTAATGAACCTTATCTGGTATTAAGTGAAAAAGGTGGAACTGTAAAAAATCTTAAAATTTCTGATCTAACTGGTCCTAATTCCAAATTATCAGTTAGCGATGAAAAGATGAATAAGGAGTTAAAATTCTTTATAGAGAAGATGTATACAAGTAGAAAGAAAGATATGAAATCTTTAACGATATTCTTCGAAGGGGAAGGAGAAGATGAAGTTACAGTCACTTATTTACACGAGATGCCAAGCTGGAAAGTTTCGTACCGATTAACTTTTATAGAAGAGGACAATTTTATTCAAGGTTGGGCTCTAATCGATAATACATTAGATGAAGACTGGGAAAATATAGAATTAAGCCTTGTAGCTGGATTGCCTATAAGTTTTATCTATGATCTATACACACCTAATTGGATTCAACGCCCAACAGTTGCTAGACGAGAAAAATATGATATTGAAGTAACCGAATACGAAGAAGAAATGGACAATTTAATGGATATGGCAAAAAAGTCAGAAGAAATGGCTATGCCTACAACAGCCACAACAACTCCTGCACCAGCCCAATTCGGAGGAGCAGGAGCATTTAGAGCTCTAGCCAAGCAAAAAAGCGTATATGGAGCAAAAGATAGAGCTAATGCAGAAGCCCGACTAGATTCTACAAAAGTAGAAGCCAAGGGAGAGGAAGCTGGGGATTTCTTCGAATATAAAATAATGGTTCCAGTCACTGTTAAACGAAACCAAAGTTCATTAGTGCCGATATTGCAAGCTAAGATTACGGGTAATAAAATGAGTGTATATAATGAATCGGTTAGAGCTGATAATCCAATGTTATGTTGCGAAATTGAGAATGATTCCGGACTTACTCTAGAGGAAGGACCAGTTACGGTATACGAAATGTCCACCTTTGTAGGTGAGGCGATGTTACCTTTCATTAGACAAGGAGAAAAAAGACGAATCCCATACTCGGTCGATTTAGGGATTACAGTTGAAACTAAATGGAAAGAAAAGTATGTAGATATTCATAAGATTCAGCTTGGAGAAGATTACTTGTATAGTTTTAATTATTATAAAAAGCAATGTAAATATACTGTTAAGAACAAATCTGAAGAGGGTCGTGAAGTAATAATTGAATTTCCCAAGGAATATGGCTATGAGCTCTATGATACAGATGATAATAAGCCTTTTGAAGAGAGTAAGAATTTTTATCGATATAAAGTTAAAGTAGATCCCAAAACACAAGCAAAACTGTTGGTTAAAAGCAGAAGAGTTGACAAATCGACATATTATTTCCAGAATGTTTCAAAATCAGACATTGATCTATGGTATAAACAAAAATTAATTACTGATGCTGAATATGAGTTTCTTTTAAAAATTTGGGAATTGAATAATGAAAAAAGAGAAGTTGATAACCAGATCAACGATTTGCAGAACAAGAAAAATAGTATCATTAATGATCAAAATAGATTAAGGCAGAACTTACGAAGTATTGGAACAAGTAGGAGTGAAGAACGGCTTAGAAACAAATATATTACAAAATTAGACGAGCAAGAGGTTCAATTAGAAAATATTGAGGCAGAAATTAAAGAATTAACTAAAAAAAGTGAGGATTTGGAACTAAAAATTAATGAAGAAATTCGAAAACGACCTGTGGAAGTGTAATTAAATGTTAGAAATAACAAAAGCAATTTTATATAAAACTGGAATTGGCTACTTTGAGCGTATAGGAAAAATCGATTTTAATAAATCAAATAAGATAATTCTATCTTTCAAGAAGAAGCTTATGAATGATGTTCTAGCATCTCTTTCGGTCTCGGGCAAATCCAGCTTAGTCACTGGAGTTTCTTATGAAGGACACGACATAGATCTGGCAAGAGCACTAGAAGATGCTCTTATTAAGGTACCGAATGAAAATTCTTTTATTTCCTTACTAAAACAGACCGTAGGCTCTCAAATTGAAATCAAGATTGGAAGTGAAGTTATTAAAGGGATTGTTCTTGGAATTCAAAGTTATGAAGTTGGGGTAGAAGGAACAAAAGAAAAAATCCAAGAACCTTTTTTAGTTTTAGCTGATGAAAGTGGGGATATAAAAAATATCAAAGTAGCAGATATGACTGGTCCTGATGCAACATTTTATTTAACTGATGAAAAAATGAACAAAGAATTACAATATTTCCTAGAAACAATCTATAGTTCAAAGAAACGTGATGCTAAAACGATGACAATTTTTCTAGAACAAAAACCAGATTCCCCTAATGAATCCGAAGTTTCAATATCTTACCTGCATGAAGTCCCTTCATGGAAGGCCAGCTACAGACTTTTAGTATTTCCAGGTGGAGAAACCATCATTCAGGGTTTTGGTTTAATCGATAACCCAACAGATGAAGATTGGAATAGTATTAATTTATCACTAATATCTGGATTACCAGTATCATTTATATACGATCTTTATTCCCCAAATTGGATAAAACGTCCTTTTGTTGCACGTAGGGAAAGTTATGATATCACTCCGACTACTTATGAGGAGGATATATCTGGATCTGATCAAACTCTTGATGGTGCTCCAATGGAATTAGGGGCAGTCACGAAGATCCCACGGGTTACGTCCGGGTCTACAGCTAACTTGAGAGATGAAAGAGAAAGAATGCAGAGAGTTTTAGAATCAACAAAAGTTGCTGCTGCAGGATCTGAAGGTGGAGACTTCTTCGAGTACGAGATAACAGTTCCTATAACTGTAAAACGAAATGAATCGTCATTAGTCCCAATATTACAATCTGAAATAAAAGCAAATAGAATGTCAGTTTATAATGAAAAAGTCCGTAAGGATAATCCAATGCTAACAGTAGAATTGACAAATAACACTAATTTGACTTTAGAAGAGGGTCCTATATCAATCTATGAAGCAGGAACTTTCTCAGGAGAGGGAATGTTACCATTTCTAAAAAAGGAAGAAAAGCGAAGGATCGGTTATGCTGTAGATCTTGGTGTTCTCGTTACCACAAAGACTGAAGAAGACTCATTAGATTTTCATCAAATTAGAATTGCACGTAATCTTCAAGGATACCGATACAGAATAAAAAAAGTCGAATATACTATAAAAAATAAAACTGATGAGCAAAAAGAAATCGTCATAGAACATCCAAAGATTAAAAAATGGGACTTATTTGAAACCAAAGATCCATTTGAAGAGTCGAAAAATTTCTATCGATATAAACAGACATTAGCTCCCAATACTTCAGAGAAGCTTCTTATAAAGACTAGAAATGTTGAAATTGAATACAGATACTATTCAAATGTTTCAAAATATGATATTGAAGCTTGGTATGAATTAAAATTAATCAATGACGAACAAAAAGAATTTTTAATGAAAATCTGGAGAGCAACCACCAAACTAAGCGATTTAAGAGCTGAAATTCAATCTTTACAGAATGATAAAAACAACATTTCAACGGATCAAAATCGTCTTCGTGAAAATATTAAAGTTCTTAAAATAAGCCATGGCGAACGTCAACTTCGTGAGAAGTATATTAAAAAATTAGAAGATCAAGAAGAAATCCTTGAAAAGATTGAAGCAAAAATCGAAAAAATACAAAAAGAAGTTAAGAATTACGAATATCTTATTAGCAAATTAAATGAGTTAAATTATAATAATGCCTCCTCCCTAAATAGTGTCGCTTGGGGATTCTGGCTAATTAAAGACGCTGAAACATGTGTAGAATATGCTAAAAAATCAATTGATCTCGATCCTACACGAAGTTCTACCTGGGATACTTTAGCTTGTGGCTTATATGGAATTGGAAAAATTAAAGAAAGTTATGAAGCATTTCAGAAAGCTATAGAATTAAAGCCTAAAGGTGAAGAAGGTTTAACTAAAGAAGTTTGGGAAAAAGTGAAGTCTCAATACAATCCTTAATAAAACTCTTTTTTTAATTTCTATATTTTTTTAAAACCCATAATTTGTAGTTTCATTAAAAATATGTTTAGATTCTATTAGAAAGACATCTTTTTGCCAAATTCTTAAAGAAATTTTTTTAATTTCTCCATTAATAATGAGCTTATCTCCTGCTTGTATATCAGTACTAAAGATAGAACTGCCACGCCCCCAAGCAACTACTGGAATTTCATTAGGAACGCCGTGAATTCTTTCATCCAATTTTAAGATAAAACTAATTATTACACCATGAGAGGCAGAATATTTAACTTTCCTTTCAGTTACTGTTCCACGTATAGTACCCTTAAAAATTGGTTTTTGGTAACATATACACCTCCATAGGATTTTTTAAAATCTAATAAATTATTTATGGATAAAATTGCTATTTATATTTTGAAATAAATGGGATATATGTGATTAAAAAAGGAAAATAAAATGAGTCGTCGAATAAAGAAAAAAGTTTCCAAAGACGTAGGAGCTAAGATGGCTGGTTTAGACAAGCTCCAATTGAAAATTATGAAGGGTTTAAGTAGGACTAAATCAATTTTCCAAAATATAAAAATAAAAAGGGAGAATAAAGAAAAAGAAATGGATATTACAGAAAAAACACAATCAGAAATAGCTAAAATAAGTAAAAAACTTGAAAATAATGAAAATATATTTGAAAAAATTTCAAAACAAATAACAGTTCAAGGGGAAATATTATCACAAAGAGTTGCAAGATTTCAAGAAGTTATGAAAGGTCTTGTAATTAAAAGTGAAGAATTGGAAGAATTTGGAAAGGCTCCGGTTGAAGGACACATGACAGTCGAGGATATAGAAAGTTTCTTAGCTACATTATACGAAAATTATGGTATGATGCAACGAACGTATGAGGAAACTAAGGATGATGCCTTTTTAGAAATGGCTATGGATACACAGTTAGCAATTCAGGAGATTAATGAAATTAAAGGGTATTTAATAGAACGTGGACGATTCGATAAAGAATTTGATTCACTAGGAATATAAAAATAATTTTTACATAATATTAAATAAAAAGGAGAGGATAATGGAAAGTTTACCTAATTGGCATCCATATTGGTCATCATTTCCTAATGAACTTGAATATAGTGATTTAGATACAGCTGTAATTGACTTTATAATGAGTTGCTATCACAAAGTGGAGGGGGGATTTGGAGATTATAAGACGGAAAAAGAGCCGTATGTAAGCTCAACAGCTAAAGGGTTAATTTGTCTAGATTTATTAAAAAAAATAGATATGGTAAAAAGAATCGATATATATTCATTTTTAAGAGGTTGTCAAAATTCTGATTTTGGATTTGCTATTACAACTTCGAAAAGTGATTTATATCCATCAAACTTAGAAAGCACTTATTATAGTATAATCGCAATAAACCTGATTGGATATTTACCTCGTTTAAAACTTCACCAACCTAAAATAATTAATTGGGTTCTTTCCCACTATAATTTCGATGGAGGATTTCATAGTGATGAAAGTGTTGTTTCTAACGAATATTACACATTTCAGGCTTTATTAATATTGAATCTTTTAAAGGGTCTTGATAGAATAGACCCAAATTTAACGGTAAGTTATTTAATTAATAGACAAACCTTTAAAAACCCTGAAGTCACATTGACAACAAGCCAGCTTCTATCCTTATATCTGCTAATAAGTCCAGAAGAAGTAATAGATAGATTGAATATCAAGGTTTCAACTAGTCGTTTATTACGTTGTCAAAACAAGACGGGAGGATTTCGTAAGAAAAAAATAGATTTAATATATAAATCCGATATGCTTTATACATTCCAAGCTATTATAGGATTAACTATTATAAGAAAGCTGACAAGAATTAACAAAGAAAAAGCAATTGAATGGATAATTTCTTGTCAAAATGATGATGGTGGTTTTGGAAACAAACCAAATGCAAAATCGTCCCTTTCAAATACATTCTATGCTTTAATATCATTATATCATCTGACGAGTCTATAAGTTATGGAATTTTAATTTAAATTATTCTGCAAAAAAACTGATTTTACCGATAAAATTTAAATTTTTGAAACTTCTAGCGATGAAAAACTATAATCAGATCTTCGGTGTATTTTGAAATTCATCATAAAAAATTGGCGCCTTATGAAATTATGTTCTACCTTTGCTATCTCCTAAGGTTTTTACCAAATTCAAAAACAAAGGTGTAAAAAGCTTTTTCTCAAGATTTTAAGGATCTATATCTCATAAAATCAAAAAATAAGCCTTTAGAAACGAGATAGCTTAAACAATCGATATGACAAAAATCATCTGATCTAGAAAAAAGTTATGAGAAATTTGTCGAATATGAGAATTTGATATTGAAATCGAATGCTTTATATAGGAGTTTTGGTTGAAAGTTTCATAATTGAACTAATATTTCGAAATACCATTTCGAAAAAAAATTAAAATTAAAAAAAAATCGATTAAAAAAAAATAAATTTGAGGGAAAAAATATGGCAAAGAAAGCCAAAGTTATAACGAAAACCGCTCTTAGGCGATTAATGAAAGTAGAAGCAGATGCAAGCATTGTAAGTGCTGATGCAATCGCAGCATTAATGGATTATCTCCAAGATACTGCAGTCACAATCACAAAGAAAGCACTAGAACTTACTAAACATGCTAAAAGAAAAACAGTCTCAAAAGAAGACGTAAAAATCGCCCTTCAGAGCTTATAAACCTTAATCATTTCCTTTTTTTTTTCTTTCTAATTCTATAGAGTTAAAACTTTTCTGCATTTTAAACCAAAATTTCTTTTTAGTAATATTTTTAACTTAAATTTCAATCTATAATTTCAATCAATTTTAGAGTGATATTTTTGCTTGAAGGATTAGACGACGTTGAATGGGACACTTTAGAGCACGCGTATGGTGAAGCATCCGATGTTCCTGAACAAATTCGAAATTTGGCTTCAAATGATCAAAAAGTTCGAGATCAAGCTTTATGGGATCTAAATGGAAATATTCTTCACCAAGGTACTCGATATGAGGCATCAGCTTATGCAGTTCCGTTCATATTTGAGATATTAAAAGAACCTGGAGCTGGCGATAAAGTAAAACTAATTGAATTTTTGGTGAATTTAGCCCTAGGATATCCCGACTCTTTTTTACCATTCGGTCCAAATGTGCAAGGGTGGATAGATGAATATAATTATTGGGTTGAAAGGGCAGAAAAAGAGAGGTTAACCTTTGACGATGAAATGTGGATGACTAACTTAGGGGATTTTGTTGAAGTTTATAAGGCAGTACAAAAACAAGTATCTGATTTTTATAGTTTTCTTGATAGTGAAAATGACGATGAACGATTATGGGCCACTTTTACTGTTGCTTGGTTCCGTGAAGACGCTAAAAGTAGTATACCAAAGGTTCGTAAAGTATTAGATAAAGAGAAATCCGAAAAGAATATAGCAAATGCCATTTTATCTCTTTCATTGCTAGACTCATATCTTAATGATGTTTCAGATGTTGATTTATTTAAAGAATATTTAGCAGAGGATAATCCTACCCTTGTTAAGACTTCAGCAGCGATTGCACTTATAAATGTCCTTAAAGAGGGTACAGAAACAAGCGTGTTAAAAAGTTTAGGCGATACATTAATTGAGTTGGCGAAAAAGGATAGTCCTCCCGGCGATACACATAAGGTAACTGCCTCAGTTGAAAAGGAGGATGGAGAAACTATTAATTTAGGGGTCTATACCTCTGGCGGAAAGGGAGCAGCTTCTGAATTTCCTTGGAATGATGGAGATATGGTAGGTTACATATCCAAAATATTGAAAAGTTTTGGAAGAAAAGACCCAGAAAAAATTCTACCTCCATTATGTGATGCATTACAATATTTAGATGGTATTCCTGCACTTACAATAACGCAGACTATGTTATGGATAGTGTTTCCAGAACCACCAAAGGGAGATCTTTGGACAACGGAAGAATTAAATGAAAACCAAAAATTAGTAATACGAGCAATTGCGAATAGTCCTCGTGCTTGGACATACGGTGGACAACCTTTTGGTAATTATCGAATGGAGATAAGTGGATGGAGACTACCTACTAAATTTGAAGAGTTGAAAAGATTAGCAGGACCTAATAATAAGTAAGTTTTGAGTTTTGGAATTCATCATTATGGATTAAACTCTTTTATTTTTTCATTTATTTCGTCTACTCTATTCTTTAATGTTTGTAAATCTCTTAAATTAAATCTAACACTATTTATTCGTTTTTTTATTAGCTCTAATTCTTCAAGAAGGTTTTTTGTTTTCAGCTTCTTCCAATTCGCAATTACTAATTCTGGTTCACTTCTGTATGTCCAAACGTTATTTGAAAATATATGACCTGCATCAAGATTTAGAATTGTTAATTTTCTCAGGTTTTCGAAATTATTTATTTCTAAAATTTTATTCATTACGAGATATAATTCTTTTAATTTCGTTAAATTTTCTAGATTCTTAATTTCTGTAATTTGATTATTCTGAAGATTTAATTTTTTTAATTTAGTCAGATTATCTAAATTCTTAATTTCCGTAATTTGATTTACTTCTAGTATTAATTTTTTTAATTGTGTCAAATTTTCTAAATTCTTAATTTCTTTAATTTGGTTACGACCAAGAAATAATTCTTCAAGTTGTGTCAGATGTTCTAAATTCTTGATTTCTGAAATTTGATTAGAGTCAAGATATATAGTTTTTAATTTATTTTGGTTTTGCAAATTCTCGATTTCTGAAATTTGATTAATTCCAAGAGCTAATAACTGGAGTTGTGTAAGATTTTCTAAATTTTTGATTTTTTTAATTTGATTTGCTTCAATTTTTAATTCTTTTAATTGTTTTAAATTATCTAAATTCTTAATTTCTGTAATTTTATTTGAATCAATACTTAAAACTTGAAGTTGGGTTAAATTTTCAACATTCTTAATTTCTGTAATTTTATTTGAATCAAGATTTAAAACTTGAAGTTGTATTAAATTTTCAACATTCTTAATTTCTGTAATTTTATTAATTTGAAGCCATAATTCTTTTAATTTTGATAACTTTTCTAAATTCTTTATTTCTGTAATTTTATTATCTTGAAGTATTAATTCTTCTAATTCTGTTAGATTTTCGAGATTCACGATTTCTGTAATTTGATTTAGACCAAGGTCTAATCGATGAAGTTTGGTTAAATGTCCCAGATTCTTGATTTCATTAATTTGGTTTTCACATAGATCTAATTTCTGAAGTTGAGTAAGATTTTCGAGATTTTTGATTTCAAAAATTTTATTTACACCAAGATCTAAAACTTTTAGTTGTGTAAGTTTGTCTAAATTCTCGATTTCTGAAATTTTATTTAAACCAAGATTAAGTTGTTGAAGTTGCATCAGTTGTTCTAAATTTTTGATTTTCGAAATTTCATTTATTGAAAGATCTAATACTTGGAGTTGCGTTAGATGTTCCAGATTCTCAATTTCTGAGATGTCATTTCTACTTAGATCTAATACTTGAAGTTGTTTCAGATTCTCTAGATTTTTGATTTTGGTAATATTTTGGATTTGTAGATCAATAAGTTTCAGAGTTTTTAATCCATTTATTTTTTTAACCTGAAAATTTTTTCCTTTATATCGCACAGACATATTAATTGACATATTTTAACCAATTTTCACTTTGATCTTGAAATTACATTTCAAGGGATTTTATTTTGTCATTTATTTCCTGAACTTTCGCTTTTAATTTCTCTAAATCTTCTAATTTAATTCCTGGCATATTCATTTGTGTTTTTATTGACTCTAATTTTTCAACGAGTTCAGCTACTTTAAGATTATTACAATGCTCGATTACTGCTTTTACTCCTTCTTCATATATTTTTTTATCATTATCTAATAAATAAGATGAAGTTAGAAATAAGGTTTGAAGTTTTGTTAGATTTACTAAATTCTTAATTTCTAAAATCTGATTTTCATTTAGATTTAATATATAAAGTTCTGTTAGATTATCTAAATTCTTAATTTCTGAGATTTGATTGAACTCAAGAGATAATCTTTCTAATTTAGTCAAATTAGCTAAATTCTTCATTTCCGAAATTTGATTATGTCCTAATTCTAAATTTTGCAGTCGTGTTAAATTGTTTAAATTCTTTATTTCTGAGATTTGATTATGTCCTAATTCTAAAAATTGCAGTCTTGTTAAATTATCTAAATTCTTAATTTCTGAAATTTGATTATGTCCTAATTCTAAATTTTGTAGTTGTGTTAAAGTATCTAAATTCTTAATTTCTGAAATTTGATTATGTCCCAATTCTAAAAATTGTAATCGTGTTAAATTGTCTAAATTCTTAATTTCTGAAATTTGATTTTTGTCAAGATCTAACCTTTGGAGTTGTATAAGATTATCTAAATTTTTAATCTCTGAAATTTGATTTTCTTGAAGCCATAATTCTTCTAATTTTTTTAGATTATCTAAATTACCTATTTCTGAAATCTGATTAGTATTGAGCATTAATATTTGGAGTTGTGGTAGATTATCCAGATTTTTTATTCTCGAAATTTGATTATTACCAAGATATAAAACTTCTAACTGTGTTAAATTTTCTAAATTCTTGATTTCTGTAATCTGATTTCCACTAAGCTCTAATTTTTTTAGTTTTCTTAGGTTTTCTAGATTCTCGATTTCTGAAATTTCATTTATTGAAAGATCTAATACTTGGAGTTCTGTTAGATTTTCTAAATTTTTAATTTCTGTAATATCTTGGATTTGTAAATCAGAAAGATCTAGAATTTTTAACCCATTACTTAAAATTTCAACAGGGTAAGTATTTCCTTCATATTCCACCGACATATTCTTTCGACTATCTTCACTTTGAGATAAAAAAATTTATGATTTATTAGTAAATGTTTGTGAAATTAACTCTTGGGATGGTTTAAAAATCGTTATGTTTCTATCCCAAATAAACTAAATTTCCTTTAAATTGCGTTTCAAATAATATGGGGAATAAATTCAGTTTACTTTTTGAATTCTGCAGAGAAATCATATAAAATTACACCTTTTTGTTTTATATCAAGAAGTGTTTATATTCCCCTTACCTTATTAAAATTTATATGTAAGAAAAAGAATGAATTAATATCTCCTTTTTTTTAATTTTAAGAAGGGATATTATGAGAACCAAAAAAAAAATTATATTAGTTACACAGATTTTTCTTATTTTGACATTATACCTTGTTATTAACACTTCTAAATTTGATATTACTGCTATTTCCTTGTCTTCAGTCAACGATAAAAGCTTTACCTTAAATACTACTGCAAGCTGGTCCAATGCGACTGCGATTTCAGATGTTTACGGGTGGAACGATGATGGTAGTGTATATCCAAGCGTCGCTGTGGACAGTAGCGGCAACCTGCACGTGGTCTGGCAAGATTGGACGGACGGTGAGTGGGGATCTGATATAGAAATATTTTACGTAAACTATACCGCTTCTGGCTGGTCCAACGCCACCGCGATTTCGGACCTTTACGGGTGGAACAATGGTGATAGTTATGATCCAAGCGTCGCCGTGGATGGTGACGGAAATGTGCATGTGGTCTGGTATGATGACACCAATGGTGAGTGGGGAACTGATCAAGAAATAATGTATGCCAATTACACTGGGTCGGGTTGGTCCAACGCCACCGCTATTTCCGACCTTTACGGGTGGAACAATGGTGATAGTTATGATCCAAGCGTCGCCGTGGACGGTAACGGTAATGTACACGTGGTTTGGCACGATGCTACTAATGGTGAGTGGGGAACTGATCTTGAAATAATGTACACAAACTACACCGCTTCTGGCTGGTCCAACGCCACCGCGATTTCGGACCTTTACGGGTGGAACAATGGTGAAAGTTATTGGCCAAGCGTCACCGTGGACGGTAGCGGCAATGTACATGTGGTCTGGAACGATTACACGGCCGGTGGGTGGGGTGGTGGTGGAAGCGACCCTGAAATATTTTACACAAACTACACCGCTTCTGGCTGGTCCAACGCGACCGCGATTTCGGACCTTTACGGGTGGAACAATGGTGAAAGTTATAGGCCAAGCGTCGCCGCGGACGGTAGCGGAAACGTACACGTGGTCTGGGAAGATGACACGGACGGTGCGTGGGGAACTGATATAGAAATATTTTACACAAAATACACCGCTTCTGGTTGGTCCAACCCTATTGCGATTTCCGACCTCTACGGGTGGAACAATGGTGAAAGTTATAGGCCAAGTGTCGCCGCGGACGGTAGCGGAAACGTGTACGTGGTCTGGCAAGACTTAACCAGTGGTGCGTGGGGAACTGATGATGAAATAATGTATGCAAACTACACTGCAGCGGGTTGGTCCGATGCCACCGTGATTTCAGACCTTTACGGGTGGAATAATGATTTTAGCGGCGGACCAAGTATCGCAGTGGACGGCACCGGTAATTTACACGTGGTTTGGCACGATGACACGGACGGTGAGTGGGGAACTGATTATGAAATAATGTACACAATATTAACTGAAAAACCTTCTTCAAGCAACCCGTCTGATATTTTTATGTTAACCATGGGTTCAGATACTATTGATTGGGTAATTTGGGATGAATCTGGCATAGGAAAATATCGGGTTTCCGTGTATGATATTATCAACAAAAGTTATTATTTATGGGTAAATTGGACTGTATGGACGAATAATACAAATTTAAAAGTCCCTATTAATCGAAGTGTAGAAGGAATATTCAATTATACAATTGAATATTATGATTTTTATCATCAATTCGGCATTTCAGACTCAGTTATTGTAACAATAACCGAGTATATTCCCTCTAAAGATGAGCCAATTATAATCGCACCACAAGGCAGTGGAGATATTTCCAACTTCTTATTATCGCCATTGGGTCTTGGAATTATAGCTGGCGTTGGGGCGATGTTTCTAATATTGGTAGCAGTCGTAATTAAACTCAATAATACTGTTAAAGAACTTAAAAAAAGTAGTAAATTTTCGACTTCTAAAAAATCAAACGAGAAATAAAAATAATATAACAGATTTTTAAGATAAGTTAAATTATTATGTAATTTTATAGTTTTTAGACTTTTTTATTTCTTTAGAATAATAATATTTATACGCTCTGCCATTCACTATTTCTATTTATTATATCTATAAGAATTTATACGAAAATAATGTAAAAGATACTGAATGAAATAGAGTCTAGAATCTATAGTGTATAATAAGTAAATTTCATTAATTTATTCATTGACCAAAGCCTAATAAAAGTGAGATAGGTATAAATGAGTAAAGTAAAATGGGAAACCGAATTAAAAAGAGAACAAATTGAAAAGACTTGTATCAGAATAACCAGAAATTTGGTTGGGGAAGAAAAGAAAAGAGAATATGATGCATGTATCAATAAATTGAACTCAATCCTAGACAAAAACAGAATTAATGAAGAATTCGAAAATCTAAAGCAAGAAGATTATGAAACTAGTTGTCTATCTATAATAGACCAATTGAATGTTAAAAATCCTAATAAATTGAAAAATAATTGTATAAATAAATTTAAAATTCAAATTAGTGACCCTATTTGGATAGAAAAAATGACTGAATATAAAAAAACTTTTCTATTTAATGAATTAAATGAATTAAATACTATGGTTGATTTAGAAAAATATGAACATCAAAATAAGCTATTTATGAAGCAAATATTAGCTAGTGATGTAAAGAAAAACTTACAAATTTACTTTAAAGATATTAAATTGAAGGATGATCCTGATTTTTTAACGAGAAAAAAATCCATTTCATATAAACTAAATAAAGAATATTTATCAGAAAATATAGAGAAACAAGAAAAACTGAGACTTTTAGCAACTTATTTATTAACTGATGGGAGTCTATACAAGGATGGCAACAACTACAAATTAGATTTCACTAATAAATCTATTATTCTTATTGAAAAATTCATGGATATACTAAAAGAATTTATACCTAATGCGCATTTCAATTTTACAAAACATAAGGTCCCAACAGGAATTAGTTATCAAGTCAAAGTTCCTTCTAATGAACTAGCTGAGTTATTATTTGAAATTTCACCATCCTACAAGACAAAACCCTATAAAAACCTTTCAGAATGTGAAAATGAATATAAAAAAGAACTTTGTGTAAAATGGAAGGTGAAAGACAAACAAATGGGATATAAAGAGAAATATTTCGCACCTGCAACTTACCGAAATATAATGGATAAAGTATCTGTTACAGATATTCTCAGAATAATTTTTGATAATGAAGGTAGTGTTGGTTTAAGCATTCGAAAAGATGGAAGAACAGATAAAAAATTGTCAGTTACTTGTCTACATCCTGGTTTAGCTGAAGAAATAAGACAAATGTTAATTGCAGTAGGAATTCACACAAATCCAATTCCTGAAAATTATAAAGGAGATTTTGAAATTTTATCTGAATATTATGAAACTTTTCGTGATAAAATAGGATTTACTAGAGGAGTAACAAAAGAAAAGGGAAAATATTTAATTGGAAAAAATAAATCTGATATTTTAGATATTTTTATTCTAATTTCTTGTATGCAAAAGGATAAGGGACTAATTTTAAAAAATATACCGAATTTAGAAAAAAAACTGGAGTCTATAGTAACCGAATATGAAGAAGGTGTAAACCAAGGTATTTCTAAAAACTTGTTATTAAAAAAGATTTCAGAAAAGTTAACTATTTTTCAAGATAATCGTAATAAATAGAAAAAGAGTGGGACCGCCGGGCTTCGATCCCGGGACTTTACCCATGAGAGACGTTTATTCTCTCATTTCTGGCTTTCTCCGAGGAGAATTGTAAAGAGAGTGGTCAAGCTCTGAAATACAATTGTAAATCTTATAAGGCCAGCACTCTTTTTGGGAAGTTTTAGACTCTAACCAAGCTGAGTCACGGTCCCATTAATTGTAGGTATCCATTGATATTATTGCAAATAATTAATGACTTTTATCTTTTTTTATTTTTCCGATTTTTTGAAATAGAATTGAATATCCACGTTTTCTATTGACAATTTACCCGAAACGAAACCTTTTTTGACTTTATCTGGAGCTGATTTTACTATTTGAATTGTTTGAGCTCTTGTAATTGAAGTTATCATATCCTGAAACGTTGTTAATTTATCTAAAACGTCTTTATCATTACAAACCACTATTAATTCTATAGTTTCCTTCACATGGAATTTGTTTTTCTTCCGATTTTGCTGAATATGTCTTGTTAGCTCCCTGACCATATGTTCTGCTTTTAGTTCATCTTTTACTTCAGTTTCGAGTCCAACTGAGCACTTAGGTCGTTCTTTGAATTTTATTGTCTTCTTTTTCGGGGCTGATTTTACAACCTCTGTAGTTTTTACATTCGCTTGATTATTTATTATATCTAATAAGTTATCAATTTTATTCATTTTTTCCTTGGGAACAATTATTGCCTTAAGCAAAGGATAACGTAGTTTTATTCCTTCTTCTTGGCGAATGGATAAAAGAGATTCCACAATATGTTTAACCAGTTCCATTGATTCTTCCAATTCAGGTTTAATAAGTTTGGTATTTGTTTTTGGCCATTTAAGTAATTGGATGCTTTCTGGAGTTTTAGTTTCAGCAGGTCGAACTAAATGTTGGTAGAGTTCTTCAGATAAAAATGGTATGGCGGGTGTACTAAGTACGATAAGAGTACGGAGGACTTCATATAACGTTGCCATAGCTGCAGAATCTTGATTATTTATACGATCTCTGATTATTCTCACGTACCAATGACTAAGGTCGCTCATATAAAAATCCTGTAATAATTTCGGAATTTTTGGTAAATTATACGTTTCAAACTCTTCTGTCACGTTTTTGATTAAAGAATTTAATCTTGAAAGAAGCCAAGTATCTTCAATTTGAAGTTTCATTTTACTAAGATTATGTTTTGTTGGATCAAAGTCTGCAATTTTTAGAAACGTAGTAGCATAAACATAGACATTATATATAACATTTAGCATACGATGAGCATCTTTTAATTCAGTCCATACGAATTTCATATCTTCTCCGGGTGCTGTTGATTTAACGGAATAGAATCTGAAAGCTTCTGAGCCATACTTTTCTATTACTTCTTCTGGTGCTACGACATTTCCTATAGATTTACTCATAGGTCGTCCTTCTTCATCCATTGTAAATCCATGCATATATACTGCCTCGTAAGGACGAGTTTCTGACGATACAATACTCGAAGACATCAAAGTATTAAACCAACCACGAATTTGGTCCTTTCCTTCTAATATGAAATCTGCTTTTTTCCAGTTATCAAAGTCATTTTTTCCATAAACAACCATATTTGTAGACCACATACCGGATCCTGAATCTAACCAAACATCCAATACATCTGGAATTCGTTTTTTAGTTCCACCGCATTTGCATTTCCAAGTAACTTCGTCTATCCAAGGTCTGTGGAGATCTTCAGGAACTTTATTAGAAAGCTTCTTCAGTTCATCTACTGACCCTATAATTGTAACATCGTCACATTTATCACATTCCCAAATTGGCAGCGGAGTTCCCCAATATCTTTGACGGGAAATACACCAGTCCCAAAGATTCGAAATCCAGTTGTGAAACCAACCACCTGCCCATTGAGGTTGCCAATAGACTTTTTTATTTTCACTTATCATGAGTTCATGCAGTACACTCATTTTAAAGAACCACTGTTCAATATTTCGATAGATGAGTGGTGTTTTACACCTCCAGCAGTGAGCATACTCATGTTTTAATGTACCTAGATTTAACAATGTTCCTTTTTTCTTCAAATCATCCAATATTTTTTTGTTTGCATCTTTAACATAGAGTCCTTTGTATTTTCCTCCTTCTTCGGTAAAGTTCCCTGCAGAATCAAGAGGTGAAAAAGCTGGCACTTTGTATTTTAAACCAACTATGTAATCCTCTTGTCCATGCCCAGGAGCAGAATGAACTAATCCAGTGCCTCCTTTATCTACAGTAACATATTCTTCAGATAAAATAACTGTATGAACATTTGGATTTCCTTTTTCATATTCTAAATTTTTAGGAACTTCTTCAGCTAATGGAGGAATGTATTTTAATCCTTCTAATTTTTCTCCTAAAAATTCTTCAATTATTTTAAAATCTTTGCCCAATAATCCTTGAATTACTGCTGTAGACAATGCTTTAGAAATTATCCAGACTTCATTACCAACTTTCGCTCGAATGTAGTTATATGTAGGATTCACCATAACTGCTAAATTAGCAGGAAGTGTCCAAGGCGTTGTTGTAAATATTAGTAAATACTCATTTTTTTTATCTTTCACCTTAAATTTTAGAAATAAGGAGATATCTTCAATATTATAATATTCAAATTCATGTTTAGCAAGCGCCGTTTCACATCTAGGGCATGTATTTAACGGTCGAGCACCTTTATACAAGTATCCATTATCCCATGCCTTTCGAATAGCCCACCATATTCCTTCTATATAGCTATTAAAGACTGTTTCGTAAGGATGTTCCCAATCATAAAAGCACGCCAGCCTTTTAAACTGTTCATTCATTTTCCATAAATTTGTTTCTGCAAATTCACGACATTTTTTAATAAAATTTTCTAGACCAAATGCTTCTATTTCCTTTTTATTAGATATTTCTAATTCTTTTTCCATTAAAACTTCAATAGGTAATCCGTGCATATCATATCCTGGATTTACTTTTACATAATGACCTGTCATGCTTTTATAGCGGAGTACATAATCTTTCAAGACCTTATTCCAAGCAGTACCTAAGTGAATTGCTCCTGTTGTATAGGGAGGACCGTCAATAAATTTCCATTCAGGATCATTTTGTTCCAAATTCTTTTTCCAAATTTTTTCGAAGATTTTATTCTTTTCCCAGAATTTTAGAATTTTATCTTCCATCTCTTTAAATACAATTTTTTTTGGCAGTTCTTTTATTGGCATTTACACTAACATCTCCTCAAATTTCAATTGAATTAATGATGAAAGATGACTTAGTCTAAAAAAGTAGCTGTTTTCATTTTTAATTTTTTTTATTTTTGTTTTGGTCGCTAATTTCGCAAACCCTCATTAAAGTCACCTAGCATTAATAAAATTGATCGTGTATTATAAAGGTTATGTTTTAAGTTAAATTATCTAATTTTTTTCTATAAATTTTATCTCTGTATCTTGTTTTTTATATTAGCAATTTTTTCATAATATTTAGCAACATTTTTATGTTGTTGTAGTCTATTTAAGATTCTTTTTCTTGATATAAATCGTGGATCTGTAATAACTGCCAAAGTATTTGTCATATTGATTTTTCCTCCGTTATATCTGCAATATTTTCTTAATGCTGAACTGAATATAGAGTCAATTCCTTTTGAATTTGGAACAGGTTTTAATCCTCCAATTTTTTTAAAAATATCTCTTCTTACGCACATATTAGATCCACTAAATTCTATAAACCCGAAAAAAGATCTAGTCACGTAGTATAAAACTAACAATTGAGATAACGAAAAATATTTTGTGATTGGAAAAACTTTTTTATTTCGAATAAAATAATAAAACATTAATTGACAAAAAATCAGTATCCCGAATAATAATGAAGATGCCAATATTAAAATAAGTGATATGAAGATTGTACCTGCAGAAATTAAATAATCACTTTTATAAATATGAGGAGCACTGCATGCTAGTAAATTTTTATTCTTTTGGAATTTTTTATATATTATTTCAAAATAATTTTCTGGAAGTTGGGTGTCCGCATCAAGAAAAATTAAAATTTTCCCATTAGATTGTTTTACGGCATAATTGATTTGAGGAACTTTTCCCTTTTTTGGTGATTCTAATACTTGTACATATTTTTGTGCAATTTCTACAGTTCTATCGTTACTTCCTCCATCACATACCAAGATTTCATAAATTAAATTAGTTTTTTGATTTTTAACTGAAAATATTGTTCTTTTTATATTATTCTCTTCATTATAAGTTGGAATTATAACAGTTAAGGAGATTTGGTCCGTGCTCAGAAAAAATTCCTCCATAATTTAAAAAATATGATTTTATTCACCTGTTTTTTCCCATTCTAATGTTTCTGGCAATCTGAATTGTGAAACGAACATATAACCAACATTTCTAATATGCCAAGGGAAGTAAAGTAAGTTTGAATAATGTTTATCTCCATACTTCCTCACTCCATTTACTATGTGACCAAATAAAAATATGAACATGGTCAAGCTAACAAGGACAAGATAATAATCTTGAATTAAAACGAATATTAAAGTAAAAATTATTGAACCGACAGTGAAAAGTGGAAAATGGGCAAAATGTAGCATCGCAAAATTTCTAGTAATCACCGTTCTTAATGCTTTTGTACTGGATTGCATAAGTTTTCCTGCATCTCTTCTGTAACCAAATATCCAGCGATTGCGTTGTTTTTTGAAATTTTGAGACTTTTCAGGTTCTTTTGAATAAATAACTGCATTTGGTGCAAAAACTATTTTCTTATTTTTAACTGCAAGTTGGACTGATATTAATAAATCTTCTGCTAAAGCATCTTCATCAAAATTTCCAACTTCTTCGAGATCTTTTTTGGATATTGCCCAATTCCTCCCATATAACCAAATAGTCCTTCCCAATCTCTGGAAAGTTTCATGAAATAGCCCAGGACCATTATAAGTCGCATTCTCTAATGCAGTACCCCTCGTTAGAGTATTTTTATTCCAATTTTCTACTTTAAGTGGTCCAACAACGGCTCTGTTCTTTTTATTTCTTAAAGGAGCAATCAGATTATGCAATGTATCTGGAAGCAATTTTGCTCCTGAATCATAGAACACTAATATCTCATTTTTAGCTTCAGAGACAGCATAATTTAAAGCTGGTGGTTTGCCTTTCTTTTTCAGGCTTTTATTAAGAATTCTAATCGGATGTTCCTGATTGATATATTGTTTACAAATTTCCTCGCTATTATCCGTTGATCCACTAATCACTGCTAAAATTTCCATTTTCTCTTTCGGATAATCAGATTTTAAAATTGTATCTAATGTACTTTTTAAGCCATCTGCTTCATTCAAAGATGGTATAATAACACTTAAACCAGGCTCAAAACTCTTGTCGTATTTTTTATAACCACCAAAACCGGCAAAAAAGAAAATACCAAATAATAGCGGATAAAAGATAAATAAAACTAAAAGCCCAAGATATGCGAATATCCCTAATATATCCAGTGGATGTAAATTTCGATAAAACATACTAGATAAACTATTATTTAATAAGTTTTGATTTAAATTATTAAATATATAATCTACCACTCTCATAAGGTAAGAATATTCCCTAGGAAAGATTATATGATAGATTGCAAAAATAAAAATTACTATTATAGAATAGAAAAGATATCTAATTTTTGTCATAGGATTTAGCACCTCGTTTTATTTTATTGAAAAATATTGAAAAATAGATAAAAAATAAAGATTTTCTCACAAATTTCCCCTCCCAAAAGGATTTAGTTTAAAAAAATAGTAGTTAAGAAAATTTGAAAAAGCTGAAAGTACCGATTTAAATTTATTAAATACTAGTCTTACATAATAGAAAAAATACTGAATATGATATAAATAAATAAAATGTAATCGATTTACATGAGAAATCTGCTGATTTTCAGTTATTTTAAATAATTTTTGAGGGCTCTTATCTCTTTTTCTCTCTAATATAAAATCTTTACTAGAGCGTTCTTTTTTATTAAATGTTATAAAACCAATCTCTTTTTTAAAAATTTTAGTATAAATAAAAATTCTAAATTTTTTTGAAAATTGAAGTTTAACTATTCCAGGTTGTATAATCAATTCAACCAATAACCAAAATAATATCAAAGATGGAATTATTTCTTCGATTAAGCGAATATGTAAGTTGAATTGTAACTGATAGAAGAAATAGAAATTTATTACAAAAAAGATTGTATGTAATGAATTTATTAAAATTTGGAAAAGTGGAATAGAACAAGTCCCAACTATTAGTAAAATAAAACTCAATACAAATAATTTTGAGTAGTTAATAAATTTCAATTGATTTCTCCGTAGATTATATTTCAGTTTATTATCATTCAACACTTATTTAAAAATTTCGAATTATATCTTTATTATAATATTTTTAAAATTCTTTAAAAAAAGGATTGAAGAGAGAGAAGCTATTCAACCTTATCAAGATGTTTCTTACCATATATAGTTAGATGAATTATAGAAATTATGGAAAAGCCAAATAATATTATGAACATTAGAGGAATTAACCAGTTTGCATAAAACATATTATTTATGAACAATTGCCCTTCTTGAAACACTGGACTATAAAGTGAGATAAAAGCACCACCTAATATTCCAATTAATAAGGCCATGACAAATACACGCCAAGGTCTTTCGCCTATTGTCATTGGAGTTTCTTCAAGACCCAACCCCTGTTGTCTTGCTCTACAATATTCTTGAATGAGAGTTGTAGCGATTGTTAATAAACCAATTATTACAAAGAGGTCAAGATAGGCATTTCCAAAGAAATCAAAATAATGTACAAGATATCCAAGAGGTCCAAATATGCTTGAATATAAAGGTCCATGTATTTCGGCATATGTCAAGAGATATAGAATAGGTCCTATCATCCAAACAATATCTCCAAATTTATCTATCAATGCATCGAAATATGCACCAAACATAGTTTCTTTCTCTTGAATTCCGGCAATACAACCATCAACACTGTCTAAAATGCCCGAAAACATTATAGAAAGTGCTGCAAAATAAATATAAGCTCCACCTAACCCAAAAAAGAAAATCGAATAAAATCCAAGTAAGAAGTTAAAAATAGTCATTTTATTTGGTGTAAAGCCAAATTTAGCGAAACCTTTCGAAAAATTATATACTAAATTCGAATATGGAACAAGAGGGCCAGGACATTCTTCGGGAGTTTTATCGGGTTGCCCATGGGAATTTAGCCATTTTATCATATATTCCCTAAAAGGCAAGATATTACCGACTTTCTCACGTTTTAAAAATGTATAGACTAAAAATACAGCTGTAATTATGATTAAGGAAATACCATAATAAAAAATAAAATCTATCAATGTATTTTGCTCCTATGTCTTATCCATTCAATTATTATTAGCAATTTTTTGATAAATTTAAAATATAGGAAAAAAATTATTCCCTAAATTTAAAAACTTTTGCTTTGTAGTATTGGTAGGGAATTACATGAGTGATGACATTAGAATATCTGACAGAATAAAACGAATAAAAGAATTAGTACTTAAAGGGAATAAACTTTTAGAGCAGCAAAAATATGATCAAGCCTTATCTACGTTTGATGAAGTTATCACTGAGGAACCTAGATTTTTTGATGCTATAATTGGTAAAATGAAGGTATATAGGGAGTTATATCAATGGGAAAACGTAATAAAATGTTGTGATAAAATTCTTGAGATAAATCCAAATGAAATCACAGCAATAGAGCATAAAATTTGGTCTTTATACGCATTGGATAAGATTGATGAGGCTTTAAATCTCGCTAAAAAAGCACAAAGAACATATCCTGATAATTATACTATTCAACAATGTATAGATGCAAGTCTTGAGAAGAAACAAAAAATAGAAAAGCCTGTTATCGCTAAGGAGAGAATAATAAAAAAGCCAATTGCTGAAAGGAAGATTGAACCAGAAACAAGACCCCTTGAAGAATTAGAAACGGTTAGAGCACTCCCAGACACCTCTGAAATGAGAAAAACAAACAAATTCTTAATTGTTGTAGTTTATAGCTATTTAATGGCTGCTATAATTACTTTTTTGATTATCGATGTTCTATTTTTTAATAATTTAAATTATTATACACGTTTATTTATTCAAATTGGTCTCTATGGTTGCTTATTGATTTCATTTCTTATCTTAATAAGTTTTGATAAGCACACAACGATAAGAGAACTTGGAATATCAACTGAGAATTTACTTAATTCAATTTTAATAGGAATTTTTGTTTCTTCTGGGTTTGTTATCGTTGCATTATTATTTTGGATAGGTCCAATAATTGAAGATTTCTTAACAATTTTAACAATTGGATTTTTAACTATCTTTATTGGAATAGTTGAAGAATTCTTTTTCAGAGGGTATATTGAAAGTAAAGCAAGAAAAAGTTCAAGAAAAATGATTGCAATATTAATTACTGGAATATTATTCGCTGTATTGCATGTTCCAAAATATTTACTCCTTCCTATTGTATCTAGAAATTATTCTTATTTAGCCTCTATTCCCTCAACAGTTCAATCATTAATAATATTAGGTTTATTATTTGGATTTATTCGAGAAAATACAAAAAATATTATTGGACCCATTATTGCACATTCAACTTGGGATTTTTATCTTCTAATATATATGCCGTCTACTACATATCAGCTATATTCAATTGCAAACCCGGGATATTTTATGATATTTCAGATGGTAGCATCGTATGCAATGCTGGGGACTTTCTTATTGGCTTGGCTATTATCAAGTCGATCAAAAGTCAATACACTTGAAGATCCTCGGGAACTTCCTATACAAATTGCAGAATTATATTCTAAAGCAGATAAGTATAAAAAAACAATATCAAAATTACAAAACAAAATTAATTACTTATCTAGAAGGCAAGATTATTATAAGCAACATAATTATTATGCATATCGAAGTCTAGAATTGAAAAAGAGAAAAATACAAAGTAAAATCGATTTTTACAAAAATGAAAGAGAAAATATTCTGAATTTAGCGGAGAATATCACTTTAGAAAACTATAATGAAATGATGGATAATAAAGATAGACAATTAATAATAGCAAAGAACGATCTAAACCTTTCACTTAGAAATGCAACTAGAGAACCCATTTCATTTAAACCAGAAAGATTAGCAAGCCCTAGAATTAACCAATTTGGCTTTAATGTCATGCCAATCAATTCTAAAATTCAAGAACTTGAACGAAAAAAAGAATCCATTCAAAGAAAAATCGAGTCATATTCCTTAAAGCAGGAAAGGATACAATATAGAAATCCGCGTTATGTAAGGCAACTAGAAGTTAAAATAGAAAAATTTCGTTGTCAAATTGAATATTATGACATACTCATTGATACCTATAAAAATATAGCAAGTACTATATCTAATACTAATTATAGGGAAAAACGAAAGTTACTTAATGAGAAAACAAGATATGCGAAACGTGAGCTAAATGAAAAAATTCGAAGTATTAATTTACAATATTATAGGCGATAATTAGAAATATTATTAAAATATTTTCCTCATATCAATAATTGAGGTTAATTTTTGAATATTGCTTTAACATTTGATTTAGAAAAAGATGCTAATTTACCCTCAACTTATGGAATTTTAATTGGTTTAAAAAAGATCCTTAATATCCTTAAAAAATATTCTATTAAATCTACATTTTTTGTAACTTCAAATATTGCACAAATGTATCCAAAAATAATTAAAAAGTTGAGTCAAAGCAATGAAATTGGTAGTCATGGGCATGTTCATAAAAAATATAAGAAAATAGGAGATGCAGAAAAAAAAGGACTAAAGAAATCAAAAGTTTTACTTGAAGAAATTACTGGAAAGCAAGTCCTAGGATTTAGAGCTCCAAACTTATATACTAATATCAAATTATACAAAACATTGAAAGAATTAAACTTTGTTTATGATGCATCTGGGAAACCAGATTCAAATTTGGATTCAATTTTTGGCTTAAAAATCTTTAAAGTATCAAGTTTAAATATTTATTTTCGATTTCCGTTCGGATATAAGTATTTCATAACAAAACAATATCATAATAAAGATGAAATATCTGTCTTCTACTTTCATCCATGGGAATCAATAGATATGAAGAGATTATATATTCAAAATAATTCTATTTCTGACTTGTTTTTAAGACCTGACAGATGGTTGAGTACAGGTGAATCATTTTTAGAAAAATTTGAAGATTTAATTAAATTTTTTATTGCTAGGAAATTCAAATTCCGATTATTGAAAGAAATGTTATAAATTTTATGAATGAAATTTAATTAAATGAAACACCCAATAAGTAACTTTTATATCAATTTAAATTTAAAAAATGATTCAAATATCCCTCTATGTTATTTGATTTTGATGAATCAATATCTAATTTTCTTCTATTGAAATAAATTTATGTAGAAATGGGTCATATTTAACAGTCCTTTCCTTATTCATCCTATTTTCAATCAAATTTCTAAAAAGCTTAAAAAATTTATTTTCAAATCCAAAACCAAACATTTCCCTATTCCATCTTAAATTTGCTATAAATTTAAGTATTTTAATAGGTGGAAAATTCAATTGTTCAAATACCTTCCTTCCTACAACAGCACTCGTAATTGCTATCATTTCTAAACGATCTTTATTTTTTAAATAATCTTGAGCTTGTTCTCTTCGAATCTTTGACCATCCTAAAAGATTAGAAGGTGGTTTAAACCCCATATCTATAGCTTTTTCATAAATCGTTGTTTTTGGATAAGGAAATAGTATTTTTATGGAAAATTCGGAGTCTGGGTTAATTTTTTTCACTTTTTTTATTAAATTAATTGTCATATTTAGATCTTTTTCGGTTTCGTCAGGAACACCTATCATCCAACTATAATCTGCAATAATATCTAATTTTTTAGTAATTTTAGCACTTCTTATTATGTCCTTTATTGAAATTTTTTTGTTTAGAACATTAAGAATTCGTTGAGAGCCGGATTCTGCACCAAAATACATCTGACTACAGCCATGTTCTTTTGCTTCCTTTGCAAGTTTATAATCTAATCGATCTACACGTAATTCAGCTTTCCATATTATATCTTGATCTTTAAAAAATGTAAAAAGAGGTTTAATTCGTTTCATATCCGCAAAAAAATAATCATCATAGAAGAAAATTTTTCTTGCACCAAAATCTAATGCCTTTTCAAGTTCCTGCATACATTTTTCCGCAGTCCACCCCCTCCAAATATTATTTAATAATGCATTATAACAGAATGCACATCTATATGGACAACCACGACTAGTTATCATATTAAAATTTCCATTCTCAATATAACGTCCTGGTTCTACTAAATCCCAAGGAATACTCAATTGATTTAATTCAGAACTTCCTAGTAACTCATTATTCGGATTATGAACTATTTTTCCACCACTCTTAAAGGAGAGGCCATCAATATGACCTAAATTTTTACCAGAAACTAACTCAAAGTAAGGTTTCTCCCCCTCTCCTCTAATAATAATATCTATTAATCTATTTTGAAGAGTCTGAGTAGGTAAAATTGTAGGATGAATACCTCCCCAAACAATTTTTATTTCTTTAAATTCTTGTTTAATTAATTTGGAAATAATTAAGGCATTATAAATCTGTGGACCAGTCATAACAGAAATGCCAATATATTTTGGCTCATTATCTGAAATTTTTTCTAATACTTGATTAATATCATCATATCTTAAATCAAAAATTTTTACATCAATGTTATGATTAACTAAGTAATCTGCAATAAATAAAATTGAAAAAGGTAGCATAGGTGTCTGAACTTTCGCAAATTCAAGACGAGGATAGATTAGAATTGTATTCAATAAAATAATCCCAATTTTATAACATGAGTCAGATATTCTTAAATTTTATTAAAACCAATCAATTATCGATGAGCAACTATGACCAGGTGCTTCCTTTGTTCTTCCAATAACTCGAAATGTTGCACCTTCATATCCACATTCAGGACATTTATTCTTTGATATTAATTCTACTATATCATCCACAACTATGGCCATATTAATAGAACCATTTACACCAAATGGTGTGATGGCTTCTAAAACACCTCTTCCACCTTCTTTTACTGGTTCCAAAGTCTCTATATCTCTAATAATTATTCTAGCATAATTGGGACAATGATGTAGATAATCTTGATATTTCTTGGACCAATGCCCACCATATAATACAGGAGATTCAGTAAACGCGTAAATATCATTTAATCTATATGAATCCATATTGAAAACTTCCTTAAAATGTTCAATAAAATCAACTTTATCTACCTTTTCCATTTTCGCCTGCCCCTTTACTCCATCCCATCCTCCCCCACCAGATCCAACATATCCAGTTTCACTCAAATCTATTTTAATGTTTTCTTTAATCATTTTATTTACTAGAACATTATTCATTAAGAGTGGACTTCCACCAAACAGAATACTTTCATGTTTAAATTTTTCTATCTGCTTAATCATAAACTTTGAATCTAAAACCAATCCAGCACGAACACCAAAAGTTGAAATTATTGCCCAAATCGTTTTTAAAATCTTAAATTTAATTAAATAATAAGAACGAGTAGGAATCGTCTCCCATGGCTTATTCATGAGGCTTGTAAAAAAACGAATTTGTTGCTCATATTTTTTTATTAATTTACGTTGATGAGAATATACTTTTAATTGCTTCATTTTCTTTAATGCTATTCGTCTTGCTAAGGATCCATAAAGATTTCTATTGGGAGCAAAATTAAAGCACATTCCTGTATTCCTAAATTTATCTCGAAATAAAAATTCCTCAAAACATTTCAACGCATTATATTGAATGATTTCAAGGTCTTCATAAGTCCTACCTACCAGTGAGGGATCCCCAGTAGTGCTAGAAGAACTGCTCCATATAATAATATCTTTTTGAGAAGCTTTTATTAAATTAGGAAATAATTTCTTGGAAATTTTATAATTATTAGTGTAAAAATAAGGAACAAATTGAAGATTATCATCATTGATAATTTCAGGAACTGTATAATCATTTTTCTGACACAAATCAAGATAAAATTTATTTTTTTGAGATAGAATGATTTGTTCTCTTAATTTTTCAAAAAAAGTTATGTCATCAATTTCACGGGGAGTATATTCATTAGAAAAATCCGTAATTTCTTTTAATTTTATTAAACCCATTTAAGAACACCTAATAAAAAATTCAAAATCTAATTACCATTATTTTATCATAATAAAATATCGAACTAAAAAATATTACGATGGTTTCTTATTAAGAATTTCATATCTTATCTGAAAATCTAGTAAAACTAAGTTCGAAGGTTTTCAAAAAACCATAAAATACTATTATCTAAAACATTTATAAATCCAATTTTTAATTTTATCATGCTCTAAAAAAGAGAGACTCCCCTTCCACTCTTTAAGTTCTTTATCATAATAATCCTCGAATTGTCTTATAAATCTTGTCAACTTTTTTACTATACTTGGAGAAGTTTCTGTTATATATAAAACTCCAAAGAGATATTTTCCGTGTTTAAATAGTAAGGTTTCTTTACCAAAATTTATTGTATCTATTTCCGAATCAAATTCTAAAACGGTTTTAAAACCTTGACTTACAGCATATACAAAACCTGCTAAGATCAATCGTTTTGGGGAGAACGGATATTTTGGAATTTCTTTCTGAAAATCAAATTCATAGATTAAGCTACCATTAGATCTAACTAAATAAACGGATTTTATGGAAAAATATGTGCTTATTACTTCCATAGTATCTGGATATTTAAATATAAACAAACATAAGAAAAATAAAATTAGTGTTAAAAGTAAGTAATCTATAATAATTATATAATATGATTCAATAATTGGAGATAAATAACCTATACTAAAAGATCGCTCAAATGTAAGAGTTCCTATAGAAATAAGTGGAATTACTACATGCTTTTTAACTTCTTCATTCTTTATTTCATTTAGAATTATTTTGCTTCTTCTCATAATAAATATAAAAAGAGCAATATAAATCCCATAAATATGTAGACCTAGAATAAAATTGACATTATAAACAAAAAATCCAGATTCTTCATAAAATATAGTTGGATAAAATGTAAATATATTTAATACTGAAAATAATATCATCGCTAATACGTAAAAAATCCTAATTTGTAGATCTTTTTCTGTTTTATGACCGCTAATTTCACTATACTTAATAATAATTCGAATTATAATTGAAAAAGCCAAAAGGATTAAAAAAACTTTCATACCAAATCCATTAGTATCTATATTTTCATTAAAAGTTCCAAATGTGGCAAAAATTATGACTCTAGAACAGTCATAAATTACTCCCAGACCAAAACTCAAAAAAAGAATTACAATTAATAAATTAGTTTCTGATTTATTTCTTAAATACTCTATTGAAGCCCTAAATTGTGCCAAAATATAGAAAAATATTGATAAAATTGCTGAAACCAATATTATATTATTCAGATTTACACCACGTTTATGATTTAAAGTAATTAAAATGCTTTAAATTGAAATATATTTCTTATATATATATTTCCTATACCGTGCTTGAATAGATATATCGAAAACTATATAATGTAAAATTAAGTAAAAAACAAATTTATTCAGAAGGATTAAAAGAAATATTTAGAAATGTGTTTACTTTTTAATTATTTTTCTATTATTTTGTCTACCAATGTTGCGAAAACATTATTTACACTTTCACCGGTTTTAGCAGAAGTTTCATAAAATTCTGCATTTATTTCTTTTGCCATTTTAATCCCGTCTTCTTTTGAAATGACTTTATTCGTTAAATCTATTTTATTGCCAACAAGAATCGTTGGTATTTTACCGCAATATTGGATAGCTTCATCATACCAATCAATTATGTGATTATAGGTATTTTTATTTGTAACATCGTAAACTATGATTGCACCAAATGCGCCTCTTAAATATGAGTCCCGAAGAATTTTATATTTTTTCTGACCTCCGATGTCCCAAATTAATAAATAAATATTTTGACCACCAATCTCCATTAATTTAGCTGAAATATCTGTCCCAATAGTCATTTTATAGCTTTCTTCGAATCGTTTTTCTACATGTTGAACAATTATTGAAGTCTTTCCAACTGCCTCATCGCCAAGCATCACTATTTTATAGACTTTTTCCATTTTTTTTGAAATCCTTCTCACCCTTCTATTTTTAATTTCATAAACTGGGTAAAAATTATTTTATAATCGTCATTTTTTTACAATTATATAATTATTTAAGAATCACAAAAATAAAAAACTTTTTTCAATCTTATTTCATTTGACTATTTAATTTCAATATTGTATGTAATATTAATTTTTACAGAAAAAAAAATTCGATAAGTAAGTGATTGATTTGAAAATTTTATCTATCCATTCAGATGGTTTTTCTTTTAATACACGCGAAAAGGCAACTGCCTTAGCTGAGGATATCAAAGAAGAAGAAAAAGTTATGAAAATTGATAATAAAGTGCTAGTTGCATTTACTACTATAGAAAAAAAAGATGAATCTAATGTAAAAGCAGCAGGAATTATGGCATCTGATGCGATAGGGCAGTTAGCAAAAGATATAGGAGAAAAGAAAATTATACTCTACCCTTATGCGCATCTTTCAACTTCTTTAGCTGATAGTAAAACTGCAATAAAAATTTTGCATGATTTGGAAAACCTACTGAAAAAAGAAGGATTTGATGTTTATAGAATTCCATTTGGTTGGTATAAATCTTTTAAAATAAATAATATTGGTCATAGTCGAGCAGAGAGCTTAAGAAGCATCAATGTGGATGAATATGTTGAAAAAAGAAAGGAAAAAGTAGTCAAAGTCGAAAAATCCACATTTCATGTTCTTGATTTAAGTGGAAATTTAGTTCCCCATAAAAAATTTAATTATAAAGGCTATGAGGATCTTCAAAGGTTCATGAATTATGAAGTATCAGGTTCAAGAGAAGTAACTGTTCAACCACCTCATACGAAATTAATGAAGAAATTAGAATTAGTAGATTATGAATCTAGAGCAGATCCGGGTCATATGAGATGGTATCCACGTGGTGAATTAATACGTAATATACTTATTGAGTATTTATCTAAAAAAATGCAAGATCTCGGGGCAATGCAAGTTGAAACCCCTGTAATGTTCACTACTAAACACCCTATAATTCAACAACATTTAAAAAAATGGGCGGAGCGACAATATTTAGTGAAAAGCGGAGATAAAACACTATTTCTACGTTTTGCATCTGATTTTGGCTTATTTTTTATGTTATCTGATTTAAACATAAGTTATCGAAATCTACCAATGCGTATGTATGAGTTAACTAAATACAGTTTTAGACATGAACAAAGCGGTGAAGTTGTAGGTTTACGTCGCCTTCGGGCATTTACAATGCCAGATCTTCATACCCTCTGTAAAAATGTTGAACAAGCTGTAAAAGAATTCGAAAGACAGTATCAAATATGTATCAACTTCATGAATGATCTTGAAGTTGATTATGAAGTCGGTTTTAGAGTGGTAAAAGAATTTTGGGATGTACATAAAGATTGGATATTATCTCTCATTAAAAAAGTTAATAAACCTGCTCTTGTTGAGCTATTTCCTAAAAGAGATGCTTATTGGATTATGAAATTTGAATTCAACTTTGTTGATTTTACTGAAAAGGCAGCCGCACTTCCTACAATTCAAATTGACGTTGATATGGCAAGACAATATGGTATCCAATATACTAACGAGAATGGAGATAAAGTTCATCCAACAATATTACATTGCAGTCCAAGTGGAGCCCTCGAGAGGGTAGTTTACGCTATTCTAGAAAAAGCAGCGAAAAATATTGAAGCTGAAGATGTCCCAATGTTTCCACTATGGTTATCACCTACTCAAGTGAGAGTAATCCCTGTCAAAGACGAATTTATAAAGTATTCTGAGCAAATAGTTAAAAAATTGGAAAAAAATCAAATTCGCGCTGATCTAGATGATAGATCCGATTCTGTTGGCAAAAAAATTCGAAATGCAGGGCAAGAATGGATACCTTATATTATTGTTATAGGTGAAAAAGAAGTAAAGAGTAATAAATTAGCTATTAGAGTTCGAAAAGAGAGGGGTAAAATCTTAGAATTAACTGTAAATAAATTTATCGATCTTCTAAAGAAAGAAATTACAATTGAAACCTTCCTACCTCTTCCAGAACCATTAAGAAATTTAAAAAATAGTCCAATTTTTATATAATTTTATTTTTTTTGTTCAACATCTTTTTGATATAAAGTTATAATAACTGGAACTCAAATAATATACACTATATTTTAGTCTGCACTTGGATGACCCAAATTGAATGAAAAGATGTTAGAGTTAAAAAATGAGCTAGCAGAAAAAGACGAACATATTATGGAACTAGAAAAAATCAACTATCAAACACAAAAGAAACTTGCTGTGCTACAGAAAAAACTCCTCGAACTGGAGAACAAGTCAGAAGGTATTGACATTTCTCCAAAAGATATAACGGAAAATACGGACATTATGGATTTAAAATTAAAACTCAAAAAAAGAGATGAAATTTTAAAAAACATTAAGAATAAATTGGATGTTTTAAAGAAAAAAACAATCCCAAAAGCAGATCAAAAGCAATTAGATGTTATGAGACAAGCCATTTCAAAAATAAAATCGTTACAATCAGAGCTCATAGAAAAAAATTCTAAAATTTCGGAGTTACGAAAAAATGTTGAAAAGACTAAAGAAGATGTAAAAAAGGAATTAGAGCAAAAAGATAAAATAATTCAAAACCGAGTCGCTGAAATTAATAAGCTAGAGAATGAATTTGTTTCTTTTAAAGAAGAATTTGTCGAAGAATTAAAAAATATCGAAAGACAAAAAGAAACAATTTCTATGAAACAATTACTTGATTCTAAAAAAGATACTGAAATCGAAAGGGATAAATTTCAAGAGATTATAGCTGATAAAAATGATCTACTTAAAAAACGTGAGGATGATATTAAAGGTTTAAAGATGATGCTGGAAACCCGCGATAAAAAAATCGGAGAACTTGAAGAGAAGGTAGATAACTTACTTTTAAGTGATGAATCAACAAAAACACTACAATCTAAAATAACATCTATTGAAGATGAGTATAACCAAAAATTAAAAATAAGAGTTGAAGAATTAGAAAAAACTCGAGCCGAGATTATATTAATTAGCTCAGAATTAGCATGTGCATGTCCAAATATACTATCTGCTGAAGAAATTTTAGATTGTGTAGATGATTTAATGTTAACAGCTCCAGAAAAAAGAACCGAAAAAATCGAAGAAATTAGAGCTAGCAAAGGGCTAAAAAGTACTAACGTGACGAAAGAAATTAAATCTGAAATAAAAAAAGAAGAAAAATTAACCGAAGAGGCTACTGATAAAGAAGTGGTTAAAGAAATTTCTACTGAAGAAATAACTGAAGATAAAGAAGTATCCCCTCCAGAAGAAAGTAAATCTGAAGAATCAGAATTAAGAGCTTTAATAATTAAGGAAATTCCACACTTATCAGATGCCGAATTGGAGACTTTTTTACAAGAATTATTAGATTCTCCTCCTGATGATAGAGATTCTAAGTTAGAACTTTTTAAAATGACTAAAGAACTTGAAGAATTTAAAAAATCAGGTTAAAATTTAATTATTTTATTCGTTTTAAATTTTGTTCATGATATCGAGAAGCGTATGATAATGTAATCTGATAAAAATCTTCTTTTTTCGTAATAACCTTTTCTAAATGACCTTCGACTAATATTTTTTCATTATTTTGCGCTTGACCTCGAAATTCTTCTAAATAATTTATTATCCGTCTTATATTATCTATTTTTGGTCCTTGTATAATCTCTTCAACTTCTATATCATATGTAGATTGCATAAAGAAAGCATCTTTGGAATCTGTAACAATAGCTTTTGCCTTTATCCACCCTTTAGGTCTAATTTTTTTAATTTCATTATATTCGTTTTTTATTTCATTCCATTTCTTAACAGGTTCAAATTCAATTTTTATTGATCTACTTGTATCATTTGAATCTATAATTGCATAAATCTGTTTTTTTGCATTATCTTGTATATAATCTTCTAATGTATAATTGGTATAACGCCAATTTTTTTGATAAACAGCATTATTTGGAGGACTGAATTCATTTTTTAGTTTAAAATAATTTTTTTGATAGAATTCCCGAAGAACTTGCCTTAATATTTCAAGCTCTTTTCTCCCATATATGATTAAGTCAATATCGCTAAAATTAATATGATAAAAATCATGCAATATTGACCCAAAAACTCCAAAATCTTTAGATTTAAGTTTTGAATGTTGTGTTATAATATCGATCAACTCTTGAGTTTTAGAAATCAAAATATCCTTTGGAGAACTTGCTAAAATCTTTTGAAGTTTTTCTTCCGGTTTCCGAACTTCATAGGCTTGATTATAAGTTAATCCTACTAGCTTCGTGTTTAAAGGGTGGTAAAAAACCTGATATTGGGGATAATTTCTTTGAATGAATTTTAGTCCACCATCAAAATAGAATTTAAAATATTCATTTTTTCCCCGAATTGCTCTTCTATCATCGGATTGGTAAATATCACTTGGCGCATATTCTACATCACAAATTGATGCATTATCTGGATGACAATAACCATAAACCCTAAATATTATCTTTTCATCCGTTAGTAGAAAATCTCTGTCCCGAAATTTCATAGTAGCACAAACAAAATGTTAAAGATTAATATTAACAAATTTATATGAAAAGTTCTAATTTTTAAGATGAATATAAATTTTAAGGAACATTTATTATGAAAAAATTAGATTGGGAGTATCCAAGAGATGGAGATATTATATTAACTGATGATTTTTTCATATTTTACACTATGGGATACGATCATCCTAAAAAGAGAGTAATTTCTTATTTAAAATATATCCCAGTTATGGCTAAAAATTATTTTAATTTGGATTGGATTCCTCATAAATGGCAATTTTTAGGTAGAAAATACGTAAGACCTAAAAAACTTTATTCTCCAAAGATTTTTAAATCAATAGAGACTGCATTTGAGACTCATTTTTCAGAATATCTCTATTATTCTAAAAATTGGGATAAAACTGTATTTGCCATTCCTCATGATAAAATTAAGGAGGTATTTGTTCCAAAAAGTGGTTTAAATCGTTTGATTGAGCTTGAAAAGAAAGATTTTCTACAAAAAAAAGCAATAAAACTTATTAATATTCTTTCAGATTATTCGAAAATTCCTCTGACAGACTTTGGAATACATGGGTCTCTTCTAACTTCGATGCATACTGAAACCAGTGATATTGATATTGCTGTATATGGTGCAAATAATTTTAAAGAATTAAAAAAGTGTGTAAAGAAATTAGAAGAAGAGAAAAGAATCCAATATCTCTTTGAAATTCCCACGGATAAAATTCGAAAAAATAAAGGAATTTTTGAAAATCAAAAATTTGTCTTTAACGCAATTAGAAAAATTTTGGAAATAAGAAATAATTACGAAATATTCGAATATAAGGCTATTAAACCAATTCAATTTCAGTGTCAAATTATTGATAGTTCACTGGCAATGTTTAGACCTGCTTTATATAGATTTAAGGATTTCAGGGCAGAAAATATAGGTTCTAAATTAGAAAAAAATCAAGAACCGATTGAATTGGTTTCTATGATTGGGGAATTTCGAGATGTAGTTCAAAAAGATCAAATTGCTAAAGTCTCTGGTATGTTAGAAAGGGTTAAAAATATTATAACAGGTGAAATATACCATCGAGTAGTTGTGGGGTCAGGAGAGGGTGAGGAATCTATACTTCCTTTTGATGATCTTTAATAAAATCTAAAATTTTTTTGGAAAATTTTTCCTTTACTTCCTCAATATTATAATCTTCTATTTTTACTTCCATTAAAAACTGCTTACGCATTAAACTTAATTGCTTATGGAATTTCTTATGTAATTCTTTGCTGACAGTCCTATTAATTAATTTTCTAGTAAGATTATCCAATGATTCTGATTTTCCAGGTTTAGATTTCGTTATGAGTGGTTCATTTTTAATCGGTTTTTTGATTCTAGAGATAATTTTCGAATAGACCGAATTAACCATTTTTGAATCTTTTAAATCAGTTGTCTCTAAAGTAATCACAGGGATATCCCAAGAGTAATCTCCAGGTTCATCCAATTTCTTATATACATCTTCAATAACAGAATTTGGAATTGGTAGACCCCTTTTTTCATTCCACTCAATAGCCTTCTCCAATGGTATCTTAATGAAAATTGATAGAAAATGGGTATCAAAGGTATTTGTTATTTCAAATAGATTATGCCGCATTGATTTATAATAATTCAAATCGTCGTTGATAACATTAAAACCAAGTGTAAGACAGTCTTTGATAATATTTAAAGTTATTTTTCTAATAATAGGTTCCCGATCTGGATCAAAATTTTCATTATAACCGGGTATCATGTTTCTGATATCATCTGAACCAATAACTACCGTAGGATGGCCATTTTCTTCAAAAATTTTTGCTAATTTTCTAGCAAATGTTGTTTTTCCAGCACTTGGGATTCCAATGAGACCAAGAAGAAATTGATTAGTCACTGAGTTTCACAAATGAATTCATAAAATGTATTTTCAATAAATTATTAGTTAGTTTAAAATAATAATCCTTTTTTTAAAATCCTTTAAATTATTAGTAGTATTTTTATAATCATTATTAAAACAAAAAATCCGCTCAATTATTTGAAGTGAGATGAATATAAATAAATTGGGATTCTAATTGTTAATTGATAGTCATTGTCACCTAGATTGGAAGTCCTTTAATAAGGATATAGATGATGTTATACAAAGAGCAAAGGAAAATGGTTTAATTGCTATTATAACCTCTTCTTTTTTCGAAAATTTTGAAAAAACTTTAAATTATGCTGAAAAATTTAAAAACTATGTGTTTATTTCCTTGGGGTTACATCCTCCTCAAGTTAATATTAATTCAGTAAAAAGGACAATAAAATTAATTCAAGAAAATGCAAATAAGATTAAAGCTATAGGAGAAGTTGGTCTTGACTATTATTGGATAAAAGATCCTAAGAAAAGAGATGGCCAAAAAAAAGCATTTGTTGAATTTATAAATCTTTCAATAGAATTAGAATTACCAATAGTTATACATGCCCGAAATGCTCACTCTGACGCAATTAATATATTAGAGAATAATTCAGCTTCAAAAGTATTGATGCATTGTTTTAGTGGAAAAGTAATTGAAGTAAAAAGAGTAATTAAAAATGGATGGTATATATCAGTCCCAACATCCGTTACAAACCGCGGAGTTCATCAAAATATCGCAAAGGTATGCCCTCTAGAATATATGTTGCTTGAAACCGATTCCCCTTTCTTATCCCCTTTTAAAAAAAGTCGTAATGAGCCTATGAACGTAAAGTACTCTGCAGAAAAAATTGCTGAGATTAAAAAAGTTACTGTAGAAGAAATTTCAGAAATAACTACAAAGAATGCAATTAAATTTTATAATTTAGACCTTTAAAAACCTAAGAATCGATTAATCGAGGACCTTATCACAATTTCCACAGTTCACATCATAACCTTTTCTATGAAAAGTGTATGCTTTTTCATCAATAGTCCAATTACAATATTTACATCGACCTAGATCCCAAGATGAGACTTTCTCCTCTTTCTCCTTTAATGTTATGGGATCTATTTTTCCATCTATTATATTTGTAATTGTATCCATTAGCTCTGGGATATTTGTTTGTTTATCCGTTAAAGAATCTTCTTCGGTTACAATACCAACTTTATCTATAATTGAGGGAATTTCTTTTAAAGCAATATCTTTAATAGGAGATTCTAATTCTGCACCACACTCTACACAAAATCCTACCATTGGAAAATTCACTTTCCCACATTTAAGACAAATATTTTCTTCATCAATACCAATAAGATTTAAATCAACTGTTATAACTTCTAATATTTCATCTAGACCTTTTTGTAAAGTTTCCTCTGTGATTTTTGCTGCTTTAGATCCAAAACCCCGAGGAATGATTCCATTTGAAACCTCAATAACTGTAAATTCTTTAAGACCCGCCTTTGGGAAAATATTGAATTCAAATAATTCAGGATCGTATATAAGCCCTTTACGAGCTTTAATGTGAAAACCATTCTCAGTTTTTTTATATTCTAATTTCTTTTTTAAAAAAACAGAAAGGGTTTGTGTGATAATTTCGGCACATTTTGAAGCTGAATTAGTAACCGCAAATTTTTTTGTAAGATAGGTGAGAGGCTGTGGCATAATAAACCCTCAAATTAATAACTATTACTAGAACTATAATCATTTAAATCTCTATTGTTAATTATTTAATTTCAAGATTTATTTGATTTTTTCATTTTTGTCAAGTATCACAATCCCATCTGCCAGAATTTTTTTCCAATTGATGGGGAAATTAAGTACCAAATCCTTTATTTCAACTCTACCATCACAATAGACTCCCTCAACACTGTTCCCATCAGTGATGAATAATTGTCCATCGAAGCTTAGAATGAAATATTCGCCCTTTTTAATCTTGATATCTTCTCTCCCACTTGCATTAAATTCTCTATAATAAACAACCTCATCTTGTGGTTGAATCATTAGTAACTTTTTATTTTTATAATCTTGAATGATTTCACTTTTTATTGCATCCACTTCTTTAGGAATTATGTGTCGTTCGTTAATGACTGGTCTGTAATTTGTTTGATAAACTCCCCACTGATTTGGGAAAATAACAGTCCAATAGTCACTTAAATCAACGCCAATAGCATTCTTTGCCGTATTTTTAATGGTAAATCTAGCAAAAAAGTGGTCCGACGTATTTTTTTCGTATAATGCTTCAAGAATATGAATGGTTACTAATTTTCCTTTATAAAATAACATTTAAACATCTTCAGCCTTTTTTTATTTTTTATAAATATTTAACACTTTGCGTTCTCAATTAAATAAACCATGAATGAACAATCTATTTTAAGGACTTATTAATTTTTGAACCTTATGAAGATGTCTGGAGATTTTTACAGCTTTAGATTCAATTTCGTGAACCGTACCTTTCTCAATAACGAAATGATTAATTTTAAGATTGGGATAGAATTTACGTTGGTCTTCTGCTAGATAGTGTAATTGGAGGCAATGCGGAGAGCCATCAATGGTAAGTATCGTTAATTCTTCTATGCTGGAATAACGGATCATTAAAGTTAATTTATATCCTACTTGATCCATATGGTAAGTTTCTAAACAAATGTGCTTATGAGCTGGTGAATTAAATTTTTTCATGAAATCTTTTAGAATTTCGGGATATCTCAGTATTAAACAAGTTCCAGTAAGTAAAATTCTCTTTTTTTCCCTTAATTCATTATCTCCAAGGTTGGTTTCAAGTAGATTATACATTTTTTTTCTCCAATATTTTTAAATCTAATAATAATTTTTAAATTAAAAATATATTCACTTATGGAAAATAAATATAAAATTTGTAGATTTAGACAATTTAAATGACTTAGATGAGAAATTTACCTTCTTTTTGTATTAATTTACCATCAATTTCGATTGTAACCATATTCATAACTCCATCATGATGGATATTACTATATGTTTGACCCCCGATATTAATATTTTTACCTATAGCAAGATGAGCAGTTCCTTTCATCATTTTATCACCTATGGTCCCTGTTGTATGCTTTAGAGTGTGATTTGTTCCAATTCCTAATTCTGCAATATTATTTCCATTCTCATCTGCTGCTTCTATAATAGCTTGTATCTTAGCCGCTTCTTCAGCCCCTTCAATTTTTACTGCACGTCCATTTTCTATTAATATTTCTACAGGAGTTTTAATAGCCCCTACTTTTTCAAAAAAAACATCAATTAACCATATGCCTTGTGCTGTACCTTCTACAGGGGCTATAGCTGCTTCTGAATATTCTGGAACCGCACCCCAAGCTCCAGGAACAACATGTCTAACTCTTAAAGGAGCAGAAATTCTACCCTTCATAGATAATGAAACATCAGTACCTTTTTTTGTAGTAATTCTTGCTTCATTTCCATTTGTTAAAATATCTGCTAACTTTTCTGTTAATTCAGTGATTTCATAAATATCTTCATGCGAAATGTTTGGTTTAATATAAGGTACGCCTCCTACTCTTGCTCCAACATCGGTAGCTGCACGTCTTGCATTCATATGAAGAAATAATTGTATTGTGCTATGAGAAAGAACTCCCAAAATAACATCCGATTCAAGCATTTTTTTAGCTACTTCTTCTGGAGGTTCTATCTGCATTTCCTTTTCATTTAATTTGACCATTGTTACATTTGCATTTAAATCCTCTGCCTCCTCAGCTAAAAGTTTTGCACTTCTAGCAAAACCCCTTGAGGTAATAATTAATACCTTTTCATCTGGCTTAATTCCCATACAAGTCTCCACAATAACTCTTGCTCCCTTTCTATAATCTAATTTTTTGCTCATTTAATCTTAAACCTCAAGATTTTATTATTTATCAATTGTAGCAATTATTATTTAAATTCATTAATATTGTTTTAACTTCATAATTAATCATAAGATAATAGAATAACATCTTATCAAATAACCTTATAAATTTATGAATTAAAACAATTTGGAGAGTTAAATAATGTCTCATCTTACTAAAGCAGCTTTAACAATCGCTGGTTCAGATAGCGGCGGCGGTGCAGGAATTCAAGCAGACTTAAAAACTTTTTCTGCATTAGGAATCCATGGAACATCCGTAATCACTGCCATCACGGCTCAAAACACGAAAAAAATATATGAAATTCTAGAATTACCACTAAAAATTATCGAACAACAATTAATTGCGGTATTAACTGATTTTGAAATAAAATTTGCTAAAACGGGAATGCTTTATAATAAAGAAATAATTGAGTTAATTTCAAATAAAATTGAAGAATTTAAATTCAAATTAATTCTTGATCCAATAATTTTAGCCAGTTCTGGTACAAGACTATTAAAAGAGGATGCTGTAAATACTTTAATCAAGTCTTTATTTCCAAAAACTTTTGTTATAACTCCAAATATCATAGAAGCAGGGAAAATAACTGGAAATTCAGTTCAAAATGTTGAAGATATGAAAGAGGCTGCGAAAAATATTAAAAAACTCGGCCCTGAAGCTGTTTTAATAAAGGGAGGTCATTTAAATAGTAAACAAATCGTTGATATCTTATATTATAACGAACAATTTACGAGTTTTGAAAAAAATAAACTAAACTATCAACTTCATGGTACAGGTTGCACTTTATCAGCAGCAATTACTGCATATCTGACTTTAAATAATCCATTAAATGATGCGGTGGTTAAAGCTGAAGATTTCATAGATTTAGCTGTTCAATATCCAATAATAACAAAAAGTGGGATATACCCGGTTAATCCTCTTGCAAAACTAGAACTTACTGCTAAACGATTCCATATACTCGAGAATTTAAAATTAGCTATTAATATAATTGAAGGCGAAAAAAGATTTTCTCAATTAATACCTGAAGTCCGATCAAATATAGCTATGACCTTTCCAAATGTCCAATCTACTGATGATATTGCAACTACTGAGGGAAGAATTACTATAATAAATAGCTTTCCTAGGTCATCAGGTAAAATTCATTTTGGAGGAATTCATCACGTCCCTAGGTTGATATTAAGCGCTCAAAAATTCGATCCTACTGTCATTGCGGCAATGAATATAAGATTTTCTCCCGAAATATTTCATGCTTGTCAAAAAGCTAAATTATCTGTAATAAAAATTGACCGAACTAAAGAACCTAAAGAAAAATCTAAAATTGAGGGTAAAAGTATGAGTTGGATTATTGAAGAAGCTATAAAAATAAATAAGGGTAAAATCCCAGATCTAATTGCTGATGAAGGTGCATTAGGGAAAGAAGCAATGATTCGAATTTTTGGACATTCTGCTATTGATGTTGTTGATAAAGCATTTCAAATCCTGAAATATATAAATATTTAAGATTTTTTTTAATTTCTTATCATTTTTTTCTTTCTTACTTATTTTCTGAATAATGCTTAATATTCGCATAAATACCTATCGCTATCAGAATTGGACCTACAATAAATGTCAAAGGTATAAGAGCAATATTGGAATAGAAAAAATTTGCTTCCCAGTTTAGGTAAAAAATATAATTTGAATAAAGCCCAAATCCAAGTCCGATTAATAAAATACCCGTTATAATAATAGGGAATCTTAGCAGGAAGTTTAGAAAGTCAAGTGGACTACTGGTATAACGTTCACTATGTCTTTCTTCGCCCTCTATTCGCAACCCATGATAATAATTCGGTCTAGCGTCTTCCATTCTTTTACATTCGGGGCATAGACCACCGAAATTAGTATATTGTATTTCTGAAATTTCTTCTCCGCAATTTTCACAGTATGGCATAGACTTAACCACATCCTCTTTATTGTATCAATATTAAAAATAATCAAATTTAAATCTTTATAAATAAGAAGGATCTCTACAAATATTAAAAAATTCGTTATTTTTTTAATTGTAAACCAATAATATTATCTAATTCTGCTAGGAAATCTTCAAATTTCGCCATTTTAATATAACCGCCACCAGAATTAGTATGACCTCCTCCAAAACCACCGACAATATTCGCTGCTTTTTTTAATGCATCTCCTAGATTAATACCTTTTTTTACAAGAGGTGAGTGACAACGTGCAGAAAATTTGATTTTATCTTCAGTTTGGGCTAAACAAATCAAAATTTTATTCGGATCTGAAACTCTACTTGATAGAACCATAGAACAAACAGTACCAATTAAATTAGGCTCAATTTTGTCAGAAATTGAATATATTACATTTTGTTTTTCATTTATTGAGTCAGTAACATCCTTTATTCCTATAAATAATTTATTTGTATCGTCTTCAAATAGTTCAACAGCACGTCTATATGTGTCATAATCACTTTTCAAGCATACTTCAAGCCCAATTTTCGCCTGCCCCCTTCTACCACAAGCATTGATTAGGAAACCAAATTCTCTGGCATCTCTTTTCATTGTACCCTCCTGTTCTTTTAATAATGTATAAACCTTACCATATAAACTAGCGATTACATTTTCTGGAAGTTTTCCTTTCAATCTAGATTTTAGAGCTTCCCAAAATTGGCCTTTTTTATCCTCATCTAAATCTATCCATCTTTGTTTCTTATCTATATTTAGACTTGATAAAAAGTTTTTACATGCATTTAAATCAGCAGTTAATGATGGAAGGACCGGAAATGAAATGAAAAGTAAATTCAACATAGAATAGGTCTGTCTTCCTAGTAAACGTATGTCTTCTTCCCTTTTTATATATTTCTGTGCTTCTGCTTCCCTGCATATTTCATCATTATAACCTATTAAGTCTCCTTTTGAATCCTGCCATTCAGCAATTGCTGCAACTACTGCAAGTGGTGACATCTCAACATGTTTTTCAACTTGATTTGCTACAAGATATGCCAAACCTCCTGCTGAAATAGATTGAGTGCCATCAATACCTGCAAGCCAAGGATTAATATGTGCAACTTTTTCATTTGAAGGAATTTTTTGAGCTGTTTTATGATGATCTATTACCAAAATACATTTATTTGGAAATTTAGTTAGAATAAAATCCAAAATTGTGGAACCACAATCACAAAAAATAAGAAAATCAAAGTTATTTTGGTTTTCAGCAATAGAATCAATAATATCATTTCTTAAAGAATGTGTAAATCTATAATTAATTTGTCCGTTATGAGATCTAATAACTTTAGTTAAAACAGCTGCTCCTGTTACACCATCTGCATCTAGATGTGCTACACAATAAAAATTTGAACCTTTTTTTAATTCTACTTGAAGCAATTGTGCTCCATTTCTGATTATTTCTAGAAATTTTTCATGTTCCGACATTTTCTGCAGATTAAACAGCTATTAAGAAAGAGAAAGAGATAAAAAATTAAAATTATGGGCTTCCCTTGTTAATCATATCTTTTATTTTGTTTATTTCGCCAGGATCCTTAACTATTGGAATATTTTCAAAATATCCTGGTAAACCTTTTGTCAGTTCTTCAATCAATAATAATAAAGCTTTATCCGATGGAATATCTTTAACAGAAAAAGAACCTGGAAATTCGAAAACTGCTTCTTTCCAAGTGCCCGGTTCTTTTGAAACTAAGCAATAGATATAATCTTTCGTATAAATTATGACAGAACTCTTTCCCGGTTCCGTAGTCTCATCAATAACCTTTATCATATCTTCTTTACTCATTTTCTCACCAATTTTTAAAATGAGATTAAATCATCAAATTATTAATTACCAATTAGTTCAGATTTGGTTTAAATTAATCTTACCCATACTTAATAATATAAACTATTTAAAGGTGTTAAACAATTTATTTATATAAATCAATCGAGGGCAACCGGAGAGGTATTAATGGTTAAAGATAGTTATAAAATCGTAAATGTAGTGGCTTCGGTTACATTAGATGATGAGATTGATTTGTATAGAGTTGCAAGAAAATATAAAGATATTGAATGGAACCCTGAACGCTTTCCCGGATTAATTATGAGAATTATCAAGCCTAAAGCATGTATCTTAATGTTTCACACTGGTAAAATGGTAGTTACAGGTCTATCTCGAGAAAAAGACATTCAGGAAGTTACAAAAGGTGTACTTGAGAAAATAAAAAATGCTGGTATAATAATAAAATCAGAACCAAAGATAAAAATTCAAAATGTCGTAGCAAGTGGTGATTTAGGATCCGAAATTAATCTTGATCTAGCTTCTATTCTTCTAAAAAGAGCTATTTATGAACCAGAGGTGTTTCCCGGTCTAATATTTCGAATGACTGAACCTAAAACCGCTTTTTTAATTTTTAGTTCGGGAAGAATTGTCATTGCTGGCGCAAAAAATGAAGATATAATCAAAGAGGGAATTAAGAAATTAAAGGAACAATTAAATGAATTAGATTTAATAAAAGAAAAAGAAAGTTAAATCTTAAATATTATTTTAAAATATTAACGTTTGTCTTTAATTTCTTGAGTGTATCTTCTAATTTCTCTACAATCATTCGAGTTCCGGAGGTTATATCCATAAATCCTAATTCATTTTCATATCGAGGTACTAAATGAAAATGTAAATGATTTATAATACTTGCACCAGCAGCTTTCCCTTGATTTAAACCAATATTAAAACCAACAGGAGAATAAACTTTTTCCAACAATTTTACGGATTTTTGAATGGTTTTCATAATAATAAGTAAATCTTTATCTGCTAAATCCTCAAATTTTTCAATGTGTTTTTTTGGAGCTATTAATAAATGAGCTGGATTGTATGGATATTTATTTAAAATTATTATAATATCGTCTGTTTCAAAAAGTACTAGGTCTAAAGGATTACAAAAAATGCATTTTTCTGTTTTTTTACTGGTCACGTAGCTCATCTTATCAATAAACTTATAATCTCGAAATTTTTTCTCCAAATCTATTTTGTCCTTTTCTGAATAATAATGCTTATTTTGATTGGAATTTTTTTAAAATATTATTTAAAACGTTTTTTAAAGCGGGTTCACCTACAGCTCCAATTACCTTATCAATTAAATTACCTTTAGAAAATATTAAAAAGGTAGGAATTCCCATAACTCCAAATTTTATTAAAATTTGTTGATTTAAATCTGCATTAAGTGAACAGAATAAGATTTTATTACTATATTCGGGGGAATTAGCTAATTTTTCAAAAATAGGGGCCATCATCTTACAAGGCATACACCAATCTGCCCATAAATCAACAATGCTTAAGTTTGCCTTACTAATTACTTCATAAAAATTACTTGAATTAAGTTCCACAATACCTTTAGCAGATTCTTGCTGAGGATTTTGAATGCGATGTTTAAGTTGTTCCATTTTTTTTAAGCGAAGCTTTCTTAATTCTTCATCTTCTTGATCGTTCAATTTTTCTAATTCTCCTATAACTAATTTGTTCTTCTAAAATGTAAAATCTCATTTATATTAAAAATATAAACATATAACTTCAGAAATATCAATTCAGTAGTAATAAGACTAAATCACTAACATTCGTTCCAGTAGGTCCAGTAAATATAAGGTTATGCCCTAATTCTTTGAAAAATGTATATGAATCGTTATTGTTAAGATAATTTTCAACTTTCAGTCCCAAATTTTTTGCTACAGAGTAACTGTTATTGTCAATAATAGCACCAGCCGCATCACTATTCCCATCTATTCCATCTGTTCCAATGGCTAACATAACAGCATGTTTAAAATTTTCCAATTTTTTCGTTGCACCCAAAATTAACTCTTGACATCTACCGCCTTTACCAAGCCCCTTTATTTGAACAGTTGTTTCACCCCCCGCAATAAATAGGAGCGGTTTTCCGAATTTTGGAATTTTAACATAGATTTCATTAGCCAAATCGATTAATTTTTTACCCATCTCTCTTGCTTCTCCTTCAACGAATTTAGAAAAAAGAAATGGAGTGATATCTCGTTTATTTGCGAAGTTAAAAACTGCTTTACATGCGGTTTTTAAACTTCCCACGACAAAATTTTCTGTTTTAGAAAAACAAGGGTCATTTTTTTTGGGATTTTCTGGAATTACACCCTCTAAGCCTTTTTTAAAATGCTTTCTAATTGAGGGAGGAGTCTCTTCAAATATTCTATATTTCTCTAAAATTTCTATAGCATTCTGATAGGTACTTTGATCCGGGTATGTAGGACCAGAGGCTATGAATTCTGGAGGGTATTTTCCGACATCTGAAATTAAAAAGGAAATTATTTTTGCAGGATATAATTGTTTTACTAAATTGCCTCCTTTAAATTTGTCAATATGTTTCCTGACAATATTTATCTCTTTAATATCTGCCCCAGAATTTAAAAGTATTTTTGTTAAATCTTGAATATCATCTAAATTAATCCCTTCATAGGGAAAAGTAAGTAAAGCACTTCCACCTCCACTTATTAATATAAAAATTAAGCTATTTTTTTTAGGAATTATTTTTATTAAATCTAGCAGATGATTTGCTGCTTGAATATTTGTTTTACCTGGTATAGGATGCTCTGCCTCTAGAATTTTTATTTTTTCGACATTAATAGTTCGTTTTATATTCCTTGGTACAATTACGATCCCATCTGTAATATTACTAGAACCCAAAGTTTTTTCAATTTGTTCAGCCATACCTCCACTTGCTTTACCAAATCCAAGTATGTATATATTGTTATAATCGTCAAATTTTGGAATCTTGTCAAAAATAAATGATTTTGTTAGTAAATTTGAAATTTCAATTGACTGAAAAGCAATTTCTAATATATTTAACATTATCTTACGCATTTCTCTAATTTTAGGATTCTGTACTTCCAATAAATTTTCTCTATTTTTTATCGACATTTAATAAATATTATTTCTTCAAATGTATTTATTTTTCTACTAATTGAAATCTTGTTTCTGTTATTCCCTATAAAAGGGAAAAAATTTTGTTAATATATTTTGATATGTTAACAAATCATGTTTTATATACCTATTCCGAAGGCTTTTTTTGATTCAATTTTAGTAAGTATATTAATCTAAATTTAGTGATTAAGCTTAAAAATTCATTTTAAGGTTATTTTATGGATATTACAAGCTATTCTCCACAAAAAAGGGACTATGTCCAAAAAATTATTGAAGAAGAACTCTATGATTATGTAACCGATGTTAATAGAAGATGGAATAGCAATATTTTTCCAAGTTCTTCTTTAGCCAAAGCCCTCTTAAAGAATCTACATGAAGGTCGGAATAAATATCGTAAATATCATACGTTGGTAAAAAAAGTCTTAAATAAATGGGCTACTTTAGGCTTCTGTAAATTAATTAGTATGACATCTCTTCCTTCTGGGAAAAAGACTAAATTCATTTACCAATTCGAATTTGATAAAATGAAAAAATTTCAAGTTATTAAACTATTACCTTTAACAATTTAAATTTAGAATTTATATTATCTGTAATTAAGAATCTATTTTTCTAAAAATTTGATTTTATTTGACTGGATATTGAGTCATTTCCACCCATGGATGACCTAAAACAAGTATTATTCCATTCTCTCGAAATTTTTCAGGAAAATCATTTTCAGGCATTATGTAAATATAAAATGAATGCGGATCTACTTTATTAGGGATTGAAAATTCAACTGGAATTTCATGTGGTGAATTATCAATACAATAAGATGTTGGAATAACATCTATTCTTTCTTTTAAAAATTTTTCATCAATATAATTTCCGCTTAAACTAGGATCAATAAGGATTTTGATATTATTAACTTCATAATTTTTGTCCCATAGCAAAAATACTATATTTATAATTTCTGTATTCAAAAAAACCACCAATTAATAATGAGAAGTGAAATCTATAAATCTTCATTTTGTTAATGTTTTAGATATAAAATCAAATTCTTATATAATTAGAGGATTTTTAAATGTCAAAATCCAACGAAATTTCTTCTGATTGGTCTTCTAAATTAAAAAATGTTTTAGAAGAATCGAATTTATTATCAAAGTTTGAAAAATGTATCACTTGTGGTAAGTGTGTTGGCGATTGTCCCGCTTCTACAGTGTCATCTACTTATAATGTTCGTAAATTAATTCGTGATATGTTATATGGACGGTCAGATTTATTATTATCAAGTGAAGAGATTTGGGAATGCTTTTTATGCTACACTTGTGAAGTTTTATGTCCAGCTGGATTAAAAATACCCAATTTAATCCATCTTTTAAGAGAAAAAGCGTTAGAAGAAGGATATGGTTATGATTTGATTCAAGATATTAAACCAATGGGGGAGTATTTTTTAAAAACTGGAACTGTTTTTGAAAATGTTACAATTAAAAAAGTTAGGGAGAAATTAGGAATACCCAAAAAACGGATAATTACTGAGCAAGCACTCAAAAAATTAAATCAAATATGTGAATCAACTGGCTTTATAAATACTATAAAGAATATAGATAAGAAAGTAAAGTCAACTAAAGCTAGAAAAACAAATTATTAGGTTTATGCTATGATAAATTCTGAAAGATTCGAAAAAATTCCTAAAAATGGTCCATTTTTCCTATTTCGCAGTTGTATGGTGAATGAATTTTATCCTGCCATAGAAACCGCATTTAAAAGAATCCTTGATGTTTTAAATATTGAATATTATGAATCAGACGATCAAATTTGTTGTGGTGGTGTATTTTCTAATTTCGAGCCGGAGTTATCAACTGCAGCAATAGCGGCACAGAATTTTAGTGTAATAGAGAAATTTTCAGACCTAATTTTAGTGAATTGTAATGAATGTTTTTCTTCACTTCAAAAGGCAAAAGAATTTTTCGAAGATCCAGAAAATAAATCAAAAGTCGATGAAATTTTCAAGAATTTAAATCTTTCATTTAAGAATTCTGTTGAAATTTTTCATGTCACCGAATTTATCTATAAAAATTTAGATGAAATTAAAAAAAACCTCAAATTAGATTTAAATAAAACTAAAATAGCAACATTTACAGGATGTCACTGGTTAAAGACTCATAAGGATATTGCTTTAGATAATCCTGAAAATCCAACTATCCTCGATGAAATAGTAGAACGTTTAGGGGGTATCGCGGCACAATATACAGAAAAAACTTTATGCTGTGGTATGGGATATATCCAAAAAATAATTCATCCAAATTTATCTTTAGAAATCTCATTTAAAAAATTAAAAAGCATCGATTATGTAAAACCAGATCTTATACTGACAATTTGTCCTAATTGTATGTCTGTTTTAGATGCTGCACAAATTCAAATTGAAATTGAAAAAGATATTGAATATCACATTCCTGTTATTCATTTAACACAATTAATAGGCTTATGTATGGGTTTGGACCCGTTTAAAGAATTAGCATTGGATTTAAATCATATAGATATAAGTCCATTTTTAAAAAAATTAGATTTATAATAAGTTAAGTGAAAAAGAATGAAAATTGGAGTATTTATCTGCCATTGCGGAGCTAACATTGGTGGCGTAATAGACATTGAAAAAATCAAAGAAGTATTAAAAGATAAAAAGGATATTTATGTTTTTGACAATCCTTATTCTTGTAGCGAATCAGGACTCTTGGATTTACGAAAAGCTATCGAGGAACATAAGCTAGATCATATTGTAATTGCTGCTTGTTCACCAAAGATGCATGAAAATTTATTCCGAAATATGTTAAGCGAGGTAAATATTAATCCTTTTCTATTGGATATAGCTAATATTCGTGAACAAGATTCATGGGTTCATAGATCTCAGCCAGAATTTGCGACTTTAAAAGCAATTGACTTAATAAAAATGGCAATTGAAAAAGTAAAAAAACTTGAAGCCTTGTCAAAAATAAAAATATCTGTTGAAAAGCAAGCATTAATTATTGGAGGGGGAATTGCTGGAATTAGTGCAGCTTTAAATCTTGCAAATCTAGGTATTAAAGTCTTTCTTGTCGAAAAAAGTCCCAGTATAGGTGGACATATGGCTATGTATGATAAAACATTTCCTACATTAGATTGCTCAATTTGTATTTTAGCTCCTTTAATGGTCGAGGCGTCTTTAAATCCGAATATTGAGATTTTGGATTATTCTGAAGTGGAGGAAGTTAAAGGTTATATTGGAAATTTTGAAATTACTATATTAAAAAAACCTAGATTTGTAGATCCAACAAAATGCACCTCTGGATGTATAGAAGATTGTAGCAGTAATTGTCCAATTGATGTCCCTGACCGTTTTAATAAATTTGGTTCTCATAAAGCTATTTATATCCCATTTCCCCAAGCAGTGCCTTTAATGGCAACAATAGATCAAGCTTATTGTATCGGTTGTAAAAATTGTGAAACATTTTGTAAAAGGGATGCAATTGATTTCACTCAAAAACCAGAAAAAATTAAAATTAAAGTCGGTACTATAATAGTTGCTTCTGGATTTGAGGTTTATGATGCTTCCCTTTCATCTGAATATGGATATTCTCAATATCCTAATGTGATCACCGGATTAGAAATGGAGCGAATTTTAACTCCCTTTGGACCTACTCAAGGAAAATTAATTCGTCCCTCAGATGGAAAATCTATTAAAAAAGTGGCATTTATTCAATGCGTTGGTAGTAGGGATGAGACTATTGGTCGACCTTATTGCTCAAGAGTATGTTGTATGTATTCAATAAAGCAAGCTATTCAGATTAAGGAAAAAATCCAGGATGCAGAAATCTATATTCTTTATGTAGATATAAGAAGTCAAGGGAAAGGCTATGAAGAATTTTACAAACGATCGTTAGAGGAAAATATACGGTACATAAAAGGTAGACCTAGTAAGGTGGTAGAAGATCCGATTACAAAGAACTTGATTATAAAAACCGAAGACGCTTTAATGGGTAGACAAGTTGAAATAGATGTGGATTTAGTAGTTCTTGCAGTTGGTATGGGGCCTTCTAATAATGCTGATAAACTTACTAAAATTTTAAATATATCTACTACCGAAGATGGTTTTTTTCAAGAAAGCCATTTAAAATTACGTTCTGAAGAATCTATATTTCCTGGAATTTTCTTAGCAGGAACTGCACAATCTCCAAAAGATATCCAAGACACTATAGCTCATGCAAATGCAGCTGCATTAAAAGCAGCATCCATAATTCAAAAAGGAGAGATAATGATAGACCCAATTGCACCAAGAATTGATTATGAAAAGTGTACAAATTGTAAATTATGCGTTTGGGTATGTGATTCAAAAGCTATTGAGTTTAAAGATGATAAAATAAAAATAAATGAAGCAGGATGTATTGGATGCGGTGCTTGTGCCGCATCTTGTCCTGAAGGAGCATTATCAATCCCTAATTTTACGGAACAGCAAATTTTAGCACAAATTAGAGCTCTAGAAAAAACAGACTATCCCTATATAATTGGATTTCTATGTAATTGGTGTGCGTATGGTGCTGCAGATTTAGCAGGCACTAGTAAAATTGAATATCCTACAAATGTTAGACCAATTCGAGTTATGTGTGCAGGAAATGTCAGTCCTTCTTATGTAATTGAAGCCTTTTTAAATGGTGCCGATGGAGTTTTAATTGCAGGTTGTTATGAACACGATTGTCATTATCGCACAGGTTTTTCTAAAGCATTACAAAGAACCAAAATTTTAAAAGATATTTTAGAACAGATGGGAATTAATAGTAAAAGATTACGTATAGAAAGTGCCTCGGCTTCAGAAGGTATCAAATTTAAGGAAATTATTGAAAATTTCGTTAATGAATTAGAAAAATTAGGTCCATTAGGGTCCGAACTAATTAAAATTGATATTGAAAGGGACACTAAAAAATGATTGGAGGAAGTCTAAATGAGCGAAATTACTGTTGAACTAGACATTCCTGATGAAAATAAACAAATTTTAAGATGGAAAGCAGAGGAATCTGAAAAAATCCTAATTTTTGATAATGAAAAATGTGTTGGATGCGGTATATGCCCAATTATTTGTCCCACAGAAGCTATTGAATTAATGCCAATTCCTGAAATCGCAACAGGAAACCTTGAAGCGCCTTACTGCGTTTTTGACCACGAAAAATGTATATACTGTGGTTTATGCGCAGCTCTTTGTCCAGTTAATGCAATTCAGTTCACTTTTAATAATACATCAGTTCTAGACATGTTAGATCGCTTAAAATTGGATAAAAAAATAGAGTTTGAAGAAAAAAAATGCTTACCATGTAAACTTTGTGAGCTATTATGTCCGCGTGATGCTATTGAAATTGATTTAAAAGTTCCTAAAAAGGAAGAATTGGTGATTTATCCAGGAGAACCTCCAAAAGTGGAGGGTAAAATAGAAATTAATGAAAAAAATTGTATTTATTGCATGAACTGTGTTCTTCTTTGTGATGCCATCGAGATAGACGAAGTAGAACCTACTGCTGAATACCCAAAACCTGGAAAGAACCTACGTGTTAATTTGGATAAATGTGATTTTTGCGGACTTTGTGCACATGAAAAAGTCTGTCCAGTTGATGTTTTTAAAATTGAATGTTTTTCAGATGTTAATAGAAAAATTTTAGAGCCCGAATTAAAGGCAGAAGTGAAAATTAATGAAAAGGAATGTATTTCTTGTGGTTGGTGCCAAATACATTGCCCTACCGAAGCAATTAAAGTTCAAAAAGCTATTGAAGGAAAATTAGAGCTTACAAATATGGAAAAATGTGATCCTGTAGGATGTGTTGCATGTTATCAAATTTGTCCTACTAGAGCACTTTATTCTCCTAAATCTTCAAAAGAAAAAATTATTCATAAAGAAGAATATTGCATATATTGCGGAGCATGTGAGCTCTCATGTCCTGAAAAGTTAATAAAAGTAGAACGAGAAAATATTAAATATACTGGAGATGAAACTGGACCTTGGACTTCTTCTTGGTTGAAGGCAATAGAACAAATTTCAGGAAAGCAATTTCCAGCCGTCTCAATTCGGGAAATTCCAATCACTATTGAAGAAATAAAAATTAAAATATCAAAAGTAAAAGAAATTCCTCCCTTAAAACCAGAAATTGAAAACAGAGTCAAACATAAATTATCAAAAATTAATGAAAAATTAAAAACGATTAAAACTCGGTTTTGGGTTGAAGGTCGAACAAAAAAAAGATTAGAGATTAAATAAGAAGGCGATTAATACGGAAGAAGATTTTTGTAGCACTAAATGCGACGGTCATTGTTGTTGGTCTTATGTAGTTTTGATTACATCTGAAGATGCTATTCGACTTTCAAAAAATTTAGATGCTTCTCCACTTGAATATTTAACTTTTTACGAAGGAAAAGTTGAAAAAAGTGGGTATTATCCATTAGTAATTATTAATGGTTATGAATCAGTTCTTGGGATTAAATACTCAGAAGAATTAACGGAACAAAATAAATGGCCTTGCCATTTCTTTGATATGAAGACCGGATTATGTCAAGTTCATAAATTTAAACCGATGGTATGTGCTACATATCCATTTTCAATGGATGGCGAAGGTAATCTCGGGCATTTAGAAAAAATATTATGTCCAGAAAAATGGGAAGCACAGAAGAAAGATTCAGTTAGAAGTGTAATTAGAAAATCATGGCAGGAAGTTGGAAAATATAAAGAAAAAGCAAAAATTTGGAATGATAAATATAAAGACAATGGATTTGACGAATTTTTGCGATTTATGGGTTTACATAACATATAATTTTTCTAAATTACGAAATATCTAAATTTAAGAAGGATGAAATTCCCCTATAATATTTATTGAGTGACCACATTTACTGCATTGATTTTTTTCTTTAATATTCCACTTATCTATTGAAAAACCAATTCGTCCAATTGTTTTATTACCACAATTTGGACAATAAGTATTTTCTCCTTCAATCCCACGTATATTACCGCAATATACATAATGAAGTCCTAAATCCATGGCAATTTTACGAGCTTTGATAACAGTTTCTACAGGAGTTGGAGGAACATTTGAAAGTTGAAACATTGGATAAAAACGACTAAAATGCAACGGAGTATCTGGTCCCAATTCTTTAAGGACCCAATCTGATAATTCGCGTATTTCATCGGGTGAATCGTTATATCCTGGAATAATTAAATTAGTGCATTCAATGAATACTCCATTTTCCTTCATATATTTTGTTGCGTCCAAAATTGGTTTAACCTTCGGAACACCACAAATCTCTTTATAAAACTTATCAGTTATTGCTTTAATATCAACATTTGCAGCATCAAGCACCGAAGCTAATGGTTCTAATGCTTTAAGTGTTATATATCCATTTGTCACTAAAACATTTAATAAACCTTCATCATGTGCTAATTTACCACAATCTAAAATAAATTCATAAAAAGTTATAGGTTCATTATAGGTATATGCAATTGATTTACAATTGCTTTTCTTAGCTGCTTCTACTATTTCTTCTGCCGTGAATTCCCTAAGTTGCATTCTTTCGGCATCTATCTGAGAAATATCGTAATTTTGGCAGTTCAAGCATGATAAAGTACAACCTGCACTAGAAATAGAGTATGCCCATGAACCTGGCCAAAAATGGAATAATGGTTTTTTTTCAATCGGATCAGGAGTAGCTGCTGATAATCCTCCATACACTAATGAAAACAATGTTCCTCCTATATTTTTACGTGCTCCACATTTTCCCATCTCATTAGGCTTTAGTACACAATAATTTGGGCATAAATAACAACGAATAACTTCATTTGCCCGTTTATCCCACATTAAAGCCTCTTTTTTCAAAATGACCACTCTCTATTATCATTAATTTAATAATATAGAATTTGAAGTAAAAAAACTGATTCTAATATTAAAAAATTAATTTATTAATGCAATTTTATACCCACAAACGGGACATTTATTATCTTTTGTTAACTTATTTTTTGTTACATCAAAGATAAACCGTTCTAATAATAATTCTTTACAGTTTGGGCAATAAGTATTTTCTCCAGAATGTCCTGGAACATTTCCTAGATAAGTATATAAAAGTCCTTTATCAAAACCTATTTTTCTCGCTTTTTCCAGAGTTTTTATAGGAGTTGGAGGGTTTGAAAATTTATATTGAGGATAATATCTCGTAACATGCCAAGGAGTTTCTTCACCTAACTCCAATTTTATCCTAGAAGCAATTTCTTCAAAAATATCCTCGGAATCATTAACTTCGGGTATCACAAGAGTAGTTATTTCTATATGAACACCTTTTTCTTTGGCAAATTTAGCATTTCGATAGACTTTTTCAATATCAGCTCCACAATATTTCTTTACAGCTTGTGCATTTCCCTTTATATCAATATTCATAGCATCTAATCCACTTTCAATTAGTAACTTTAAAGCTTCTAGAGTCATATATCCATTAGTTACATAATTATTATATAATCCATGTTTCTTTGCTATCCGAAATGCCTCTAAAGAATGCTCTAATAATAATGTGGGTTCATTAAAACTATAACTTAGACCTTGAGCTTTACGCTCCAAAGCCAATTTTACTAATTTTTCTGGTGAAATATAATTACATGCATCTGGGATTGGTTCTCTTTTTGAGATATCATAATTTTGACACCAAGGACAATTGAAGTTACATGAATAGCTTCCTATGGTGAGTGCATAAGAATTGGGAAAAAAATGAAAAAAAGGTTTTTTTTCAATAGGATTCAATGAGATTGATGAAATATCACCATAAATAACTGTAAATAAAATATTATCAATATTTTTACGTGTTTTACAGCGACCAAATTGACCAATTTTTAACAAACATCTGTGTTCGCATGTAAGACATTGTAATTTTTCATTATCTCTCCTAAAAAGAAGTGCTTCTTTAATACATGGACTAATTACCTTAATCACCAATAAAAAATTAGGAAAAATTTATTTAATTTAAGTTGAGAATTATGGGTTTCTTTCCATAAAAGACTTTAAAGAACGAATGACTTTTAGTAGCTCCCAACATTTTACTTGATCGCCTTCACGTAATATATTTTGAAGAAACTGACCAAATTCCCCTCTACTGACAAATTTTGAAAACTCATCTAATTCCCATAATAAATTCTTCATATCTGTATCTTGGGATGTTGAGGCCCAAGAAGATGAGGGTACTGGTTGTGACGTCTGTTCTACTTGATAAGTAGTTTCATAAGTTTCAGCGGGTTGGGTATATTGTTGTTCATATGTCTGTGCAACCTCTGGTTGTGTAGCTACTGGAGCAGCGGGCTGATATGCTTCAACAGGTGCAGCTCCAGTTCCAATTGAATCATTTGCACGAGCTACATCCATATAAGCAACTCCAGCTCCTCCATCAGGTGTAACATATGCAATAGTTATATATTGATCCTTAAAATTTGCACAAACTATATGACCTTGTCCCATTATATTAGTGGCTACTAATCTCTCCTGAGTACATTGTAATGTTGAATATTTTATTCCTTGTACAACTATACTGGGCTGTTGTTGTCGCCAAGAACTCAAAATAGTGATAATATCCGATGTGATGTCCCAATTATTAGTTTGGTATAATACACCACCAGCACCGTCGACAATCGTAACTGCAGTAACAGTATTATTAGCTGCGAGTAACCTTTTCACTGCGCTTTCATATTCTGCAGCCACTTTTTCCACACCAGTTTTTATCTAATTTGAAACTGTCAATTCTAATTTTTATTTAAATTATATTTGATATTAATGCTAATTTTACTTATTATTTAAATGTTATATAACCAAGATAGTAATCTCTCTTATTTATTAAATACTTTTCAATCTTAATTATTTTTCTTGTGATTTTTTTAAAAATAATAAGAAAATTTTAAGAATTTCTTTTTTCAAATTTTAAAATCTTGTGAAAATTTTATTTTTTTAGCATTGCCATAAGCTCAGAATTTATAATTTCGACCTTATTTTTCGTTTTCGTTATTTTTGTTACGTTGAGTAATCCATCGATTTCAAGTGCCATTATACATTTAGTGAAGTCGGAATGAGATAAATTCTTATATTCCTTAATTAATCGAGTATAGAGGTCAGTGTCAGTCATCATTCCTTTATTTTTAAAAACAATTTCGAGTATAAGGTTTTTTAGTGGAATATTTCTCCAACGAATTTCTTTCATTATGTTCACCATTTATAGAAAAATTGATACGCCCAATTCAGCCAATTCACTTTGATCCTTAGGGTAGCTGAATTAAACGCCCCAATCCTAGATTAGAATCAAGAAGATTTCTCTTATTTTCTAATTAAATAGAAGTAAAAAGATTAATTATTAAAAAATAGAATCTTCATGAATGAAAATTAATATGAGAATAAAAAAGTTGCTATTAACCATACCTTTCTGAGCCAGTAGAAAACTTTGTCTGTTTGGATTTAGAATCCCAAACTTCATATTGGTTCAACATTTCTGGAGGACAGGATGGGCGTATTTTTTTAATAGCCTCTTTGAAATGCCTAATAGATACTTTTTTTGCATTAATATCTTCTCTTAGGGCTAATAAACCAGCTTCTTGACAGCAACCTTGGATATCACTGCCTGCAAAATGTTCTGTCAATTTCACTAGTTCTTCAATATCTACTGATTCATCGATTGGCATCGGTTTTAAATATATTTTAAAGATTTCTCGGCGTGCATTGGCATCTGGTGGTTTAACTAATATAACTCGATCAATACGACCATGTCTTATAAGTGCAGGGTCAACTAAATCTGGTCTATTAGTTGCAGCAATTACTACAACGTCTTTTAAAGATTCTAATCCATCAACTTCTGTTAATATTTGACTAATAACTCTAGATGTTACATGTGAATCTCCGATATCGAACCCTCTTCTTGGAGTAATTGCATCTATTTCATCAAAAAAGATGATTGCGGGAGCTGCCGTTCTAGCTTTTCGAAAGACTTCACGTATTGCTTTCTCTGATTCTCCTACCCATTTTGAAAGTATCTCTGGTCCTTTTATACTCAAGAAATTTGATTCACTTTCTTTTGCGACGGCTTTTGCTAATAATGTCTTACCACACCCTGGAGGACCAAATAATAGAATACCTTTTGGAGGGTCAATTCCTATAGTAATAAATGCTTCAGGAGTTTTTAAGGGTAATTCAACAGCCTCTCTTAATTCTTGCTTAACTTCATCCAATCCACCAATATCTGACCAACTTACATTCGGTGTTTCTATTAATACTTCTCTAATAGCAGAAGGTTGAATTTCTTTTAAAGCACTGAAAAAATCATTTGAATTAACAACTAATGAACCTAGAATTTCATTTGGAATTTCTTCTTCATCTAGATTAAGTTGTGGTAAATATCGTCTTAGAGCATTCATTGCAGCTTCTCTACATAATGCAGCTAAATCTGCACCAACAAAGCCATGGGTTATGCTTGCGAATTCTTTCTTATCAATATCTTCCGCCAGTGGCATTCCACGAGTATGAATTTGTAAAATTTCTAATCGTCCTTCTTTATTCGGAACACCAATTTCAATTTCTCTATCGAATCTACCCGGTCTTCTCAAAGCGGGATCTAATGCATTAGGTCTATTTGTAGCCCCAATAACACATACTCTACCTCTTGCATGCAGTCCATCCATCAACGCGAGTAATTGTGCTACAACTCTACGTTCAACTTCTCCCGTAACTTCTTCGCGTTTTGGAGCAATTGCATCTAATTCATCTATAAAAATTATACTCGGAGCATTCTTTTCAGCATCCTCAAAAATGCTTCTAAGTTTTTTTTCTGATTCACCATAAAACTTAGACATAACTTCTGGACCATTTATCGGTATAAAATGAGAATCAGATTCGTTGGCTACAGCCCTAATTAATAAAGTTTTACCACAACCTGGTGGACCTCGTAATAAAACACCTTTAGGTGGAGTGATCCCTAGTCTTCTAAATAGCTCGGGATGCTTCAATGGTAGTTCAACCATTTCACGAATTTTCTTAATTTCTTCGTTAAGTCCACCCACATCCTCGTAAGTTACAACAGATACCCCTTTAAGTTCTTCCTCAATAACTTTGCTAACTTTCAACTCAGTACCCGGTTTTATTACTACAACACCTTGTGGGCGTGTCATAATAATTTTAAAAGGCACTTTTTTAGAAATTCCAATCGGAACAAATAAAATATCACCCTTTGTAACAGGATAATTTAGCAATTTTCTCTTTATAAAGGTCTCTAGATAAGAATCTGACTGAACATTAATATCTGTTGGAGAAATTATAACACGATTGGCAATTTTTTCTTCTGCTTTATAAATTACGACAAGTTCACTTAAACTAATGCCTGCATTCTTTCTTAATCTTCCATCCATTCTAATTATACTTCTATTCTGATCTTCTGGATATGCAGGCCATGCTATAGCCGCAGTAACACGTTTCCCTTTTATAGCTAATATATCTCCAGTCTGAACATTTAGTTTATTCATAATATCATTATCTACTCTTACAATTGAACGTCCAACATCTCGCTGTTTCGCTTCTGCGACTCTAACTTGTATTTCGTTATCTTCCAAAGTTTTTCAACCTTCTAAATATCTACAATAAAACTAGAAATTTGAATTCTAATCTAATAATATAATTCTTAATTTTTAATAATGTTAATTCTTTATTGAAAATCATATTTTTTAAAAAAATGGATGGAAAGAAAACTGAAAAATTCAAATGGTACTGATATAGCAATTATAGGTGGGGGTCCTTCAAGCGCCTTTGCGGCAATTGAGGCTTTAAAAAGAAAGAAAGAAGTTGAGATTTTTGAAGAACATTCAAAAATCGGAATCCCGATTCAATGTGCAGGTCTAATAAGCCATTCTGGTTTTAAACGGTTAAAAATTAAAGTTCCAAAGAATTGTATACAAAATAAGGTTAGAGGATCGATTATCTATTCACCAAATAATAAAAAAGTAGTTATTAAAAGAAAATCAACGCAAGCTTTGGTAATAGATAGAAGTTTATTAGATAAATTTTTAATTCGCAATGCTGAAAATTTGGATGGAAAAATACACATAAAAGCACGAGTTTTAGAATTAATAAAAGGAAAAAATAATAACGTTCTCGGAATTAAAGTAAAAAAAGATGGAAAAATTATCGAAAAATATTCTAAAATCATAATCGATGGGGAGGGGGTTCAAGCAAAGTTTATTCGTCAAGTTGGGTTACCAAAAGTTAAAAGATCATATATTATACCCGCTGTCCAATATGAAATGAGCAATGTGGATATAATAAAAGATTTTGTTGAAATGTTTTTTGGCAGAAGAATTTCTCCTGGTTTTTTTGCATATATTATTCCAACATCTGAAGAAACTGCAAGGGTTGCAGCTGCAACAAATTATGGAAGACCGATAGATTATCTTAAATATTTCATTAAACGACATCCAATAGCTTCAAAAAAATTGCAAAGGGGTAAAATTGATAAAATTTCAGCCGGATCTATTCTCATTGGTGGTCCAATTAAAAAAACTTACTCGAATCAATTTCTAGGAATAGGAGATGCTGTTGGTCATGTAAAACCCACAACAGGGGGAGGTGTAGTTCTAGGTGGTTTGTGTGCTAAAATAGCTGGTGAGGTTGCATCAGAAGCAATCGATAAAAATGATACCTCTGAAAATTTTTTAGTGAAATATGATAAATTATGGAGAGATAAATTCGGAAGAGAATTTCAGTATCAAAAAATATTACGATTATTAATAAATAATGTTCCGGACAAAATATTGGATAAAGGTTTTGAAGCAATATCAAAAAATAATATCCCAGAATTGGTAGAAGAAATAGGTGACATGGATATTCAATCTAATATTCTAAAAAAAGTCTTATTTTCACCAAGAATTTTCAAACTTTTAATTTCATTCATTTATGCTCTAATTTTCCCTTAACTTTAAATTTTTAGTTGTAATAAATACACAAAAAAAATCGAAAACTTATTAAGATTTTTTACTTTTTTCAAATTAAGTATTTAGGACTGATATTAAATATGCAAAAAATAAAGTTAAACTGTAGTGGTTGCGGCAGAATTATCGAATCTACCAATAAAGCTGTTAAATTTACTTGTCCTAACTGTGGAGAATATGAAATTTGGAGATGTGAACGCTGTCGCAAGTTTAGTAGAAGTTATCGCTGTGCAAAATGCGATTTTATAGGTCCTTAAATTATTTAACTCTTTTTAATTTAATAATTAGTATATTATTTTTAGAAAATGTTAATTAGAATTAAAGGTGAAAAATAAAATCAATAAACGAGATGAAGCACTTTGGCAAAAAGGATATTAGCCATTATGAAGGTCCTTCCCGAATCTACAGAAGTAGATTTTGAAAATTTAAAAAAGCAAATAGCAGATGCATTACCAGAAGGATTCGAGTTACAAAAAGGATCTTTCAAAACAGATTATATTGCATTTGGACTTGAGAGTTTAAATTTTAGACTATTTTGTCCTAATGAAGATGGAATAACGGATAAGATCGAAGAAATTTTAGGAAATATAAATGGAGTTCAACGTGCAGAGACAGTTATGATGAGTTTAACTGATTTATAAAACCAAAATGTGTTATTTATGATCCCAGAGGAATATTATAAAGCTGGGAATATTCTTGCAAAAGCAATTTACAAAACCAAAGATATAATAAAACCTGGAATTCCAATTATTGAAATTTGTGAATTTGTTGAGGGCGAAATCGAAAAATTAGGAGCTAAACTTTCTTTTCCCGCGAATGTGGATATAAACGAGATCGGGGCACATTATACAAGCCCCCCAAATGATAAATCAATAATTCCAGATAATTCAGTAGTAAAACTAGACGCAGGCTCCCATATTAATGGTTTTATCAATGATATGGCAATTACTATAAATTTGGGAGAAGAAAAATATAATGAATATATAGAAGCAGCAGAGGAAGGTTTAGCCACTGCCATTAAACACATTAAACCAGGTGTTAAAGTGGATTTAATAGGTGAAATGGTAGAAAAAAAAATTAAGAGTTACGATTTAAAACCCATAAGTAATTTATCAGGTCATCAATTAAAACAATATAATCTACATGCTGGTCAATCCATTCCCAGCGTAAAGTCAGGTGAAGAAGGACATTTTAAAATTAATGAAGTTTATGCTTTAGAACCATTCGTAGCTAGCAAAGCAGCTGCAGGTAGAGTAAAATCGGGTAAAGAAGCATATATATTTCAATTTATAAAAAGGAAAAAAAACCTAGTTAAATTTCTAGCTCAACCCGCTGATGAAATAAGAAGAAAATTTAATAGACTTCCATTCTGTCTCAGATGGTTACCTGAAAAATATCATACATCAGATATCATCAAACGTCTAACTTCAATTGGAATTATCCATGACTTTCCTGTGTTAATTGAAGCTCGAAAAGGGATTGTAGCTCAAGCAGAAAAAACAATTGTTGTAACTAGCGATGGATGTGAAGTGCTAACTTGTCTTTAAATAATACTGAATTGAGATAACCTCTATTATTAAAATACTATCAAATTGAAAATAAATATTTCAAATTCCAATATCTAATGTTTTATTTAGATAGTGTTGAGCTTGCATTTCAATTATTTCTCCATCTATCTCTTTCATATTTATACCATAAATTTCCCCCTCAACTGTGAGTTCATCTCCTATATTTATATATAAGAAATAAGGTATAGAATCTATCTCAAGATGAACTGTTAATTCTTCTGGTAGTCCTAGTATTTCTTCATCTAATCTTAAACCTATGCTTAAATAGCTCCAGATTATAGTCTCTTTAGAATAAGGTCTTGAACCTCTATTTCTCATTATTGAGGTTACTTTTCCATTAATTTCTCCTTTGTAATATGTTTTCTTTGATTTATTTATTCTTATTCCAATCCCAGACTTAATAGTTTCATTATACATGGTCTGTGCATTCATAACACACCAATTAACATCCCAATAATATAGGTTGCCATCTGATATAACGCCTTCCATAGTGACTTTGTCCCCAACTCTTATAAGCGCACACCTGCACTCTTCAGTTGGAGGACGAATCGCGGCAAATAGTCTATTAGGAACACCTTCAATTAAAAACTCTGGTTCAAATAAAAAATCTGTTCCGTATCCAAAAAGATAATCTGAAAGTACTGTTCCGGATATTTTACCTTTGTATATTAGCTTTCGCTTATTTGGCTCGTCGTTAATGCTCCAGGGTAAAAACTCCAATTTTAAATCTCCTTTTTTTTCTAATTTTATTTGTTGTTATAAATCTAAATTTCTATTTTTTTTTCTTTCTAACTATTTTAATTAGTCTATCGCAATAATTACACGTAAATTTTACTGCGTTGTGATGAACGTGATTAATACGTTTGCATCCTGGACATCTAATTTTCATTTTCTTACCAAACTTTATTGTAAAAATATTATAATTAGGATTATGATGAGAATTTTTTTATGAATTGCTCTTCTTTCTTCTCAAAATCGAACCATTCTGCAAATTCCTTCCTTTTTTTCCTTTCATTTTCAAAAATTATATGTAAATAAGGGAGAAAATCATTAATTGCCCTTTCAACCGACACATGACACTTGGCTCTGATTTTCATTCCTATATTAGCTAATGTACCTCTATTAAATTTACCTACATTTTGGAAAAAAAAGCGTGGAGCTTTTTGAAAATATTTCACGTATCTATATGGAGTTTTCGTTCTAGAAAACGAAACTCCCAGAGACATTAGTTCAATGAGATATGGTAATAAGGCCCATCCCGCTTTTTCTGCTTTTCTTCTTATTCTCCCATAATATATATCTGCGCGTGATAGATAATCAAATGAATCTAATAATTCTTGATTATCCTTCATATGGTCCGGAATACATTCATTTATCCATTGTAAGAATAATCCCCAATCCAAATTCGCTTGATCAACTGCTTCTCGGATTTTATTTCTGTCAGTTTCACTAAAAATAGTTTGTAAAGAATCAAATATGGCTTTTTCTCTATTTCTATAAAATTTAAACGCTTCTAAATCGGTCATTTTCAAATTTTGTTTACCTTGAGCAACCGCTTGAAGGTCAAGTATAGCTGCTCGTAAATCCCCATTAGCGCTTCCTGCAATACTATCTAAAACTTCCTCCTCAGCGCTAATGCTCTCTTGATTACAAATATTTTGGAGTACTTTTTTTATGGAATTTACATTAATTCTGTTGAATCTAATGACTTGTACTACATCCGAATTTCTAATTTGGCTTATTTTCCGATTATAAGCATCATTAGCGGTCATAATAACTGGATGTTTAGTTTTAGATAGAATTTCTTTTACCGCACCTACACCGCCTCTATCTTGCACTCCTGAAATCCCATCAATTTCATCTACTAATATAATTCGACCTTTAGAAGATAGGATAGATCCTTCCAAAGATGCTGAACCCACTATATGATTAATTGCATCTTTATTACGAATATCACTAGCATTTATTTCAATTAAATCATAGCCAGCAGAACCAATGACGTGTGCAGATAACGTTATTCCAACCCCTGGAGGACCTGCTAAAAGAACTCCTTTAATTTTATTTTTAGAACTCCAATTTTTAATGAAATCTATCAATTTATTTAAGGCAGTTGGATTGCCTACTATTTCTTTAGTAGTTTTTGGTGCGTATTTATCAGTCCAAATCTCATTTTCTTCCATACTATTTAACTCTTCAATTGGTTATGTAAAGAATAAAGATAAGCCAAAAAATAACTGATTTGTATTTCTTCATTAGCTCCTTCTACAATTCTAAAATCAATTTCGCCAATTTTTTGTGAAATCTGAATCTTTAAAACTTCAGGGATTGGCAAAAATAGTAATTTTTCATATAATAAAGTTAAAATTTCTCTACCCATATATCCAAATTTTAAAAATAAATCCCGAACTTTGTTTCTTACAACATTAAAATCTTGATTAATTATACCATCTATTATTTGATTTAATAATTTATTTGGAGAAATCATATCTATTACATCATAAACAAGATCTCCATCAATTGATGAATTAAATGAGGAACAAGTTTGAAGAAGATTAATACATTTAGTCAGATCATTCTCCGTATAATATAAAATTACCTTAAAGGCATCATTAGAAATCTTAAGTTTTTCTTTCTCGCCAACATAACGAAGAACTTGAAGAACTTTTTTATCCTCTAATATAGGGAAATTGAGCTTGACGCAGCGAGATTGAATTGGATCAATGATATTTGACATATTCCTAGCTAAAAGGATTAATCTAAAGGTTTTAGTAGATTTTTCCATCATTCTTCGTAAAGCTTGTTGTGTATTTATAGATAATAGATGAGAATTATTTATTATTAAGATGCGATACCCAATTTTTCCAAAACTTCTGAATTTTGGAAAATTTCGAATAATAGTTTGTAAAATTTGTACCCTATTAGGACTTCCACTTTTTCCTCTCCTTTTTTTTTCATATTTAGCTAATTCAAACCACCTATTTTTGAAATTTTCATAAAATAGGGCAGAATCTTGAGTATCAATTTCTTCATAATATGACTTATACGTCCTTCCGTACAAATCTCTAATAAAACATAAAGCGGTGGACATTTTACCGCTTCCAGGTGGTCCTATAAACATTAAGTGGGGAACATTTCTTTGCTTTACTAAGGACTTTAATTCATCAATATTTCTTTGTTCAATAATTAAATTATCTAACATTAAAGGTCTATATTTTTCACTCCACAACAAGTTATCTCACTTTAAAATAAAATTTACTAGATTCTGAGGAATAATTCTAACATTCATAAAAATTTATATAAACCATTGATATTAAAGAAAATTGTTTTACTTATTATTCATGTTTAATATTTTATAATCCGGTGAAATTATGTCTGAAGCAAAAAAGAACTTTAATGAGGTAAGGGGTGCATGGATTGGACTTATAGGTTCCATAGGTGCTATAATATTTGCATTGGTCTTTATCATTGGAGGTCCTATGTTTTATATTAGATATCCCGGCACAATGAACGATATTCTAATAATGATGAATCAATTCGCTCTTCAAGCTGTGAGCGCAAATCTACAAAGAGCAAATGCTGTATCATGGTATGTTTTTGTTCCTGCAATAATTAGTGTAATTTTCTCTTTGGTTCGTAGAAAAGCTGGAGTTAGTTTATCTGGTATTATTCTAATATTAATTATGATAAATTGCACTATAGGCTGTGTTTTATTTTTTTCCTTTCTAACATTAGCTCAATATAGTGCTAATGATTCCTTTAGGCTTTCTCTACTAGTGATTGCAGGGGGAGGTGTTCCATCTGAAATGTTTTTATTGGATCCAGATATGTTCCATGGTGTTGAAATTACAATTGGTTGGTCAACTTGGTATTTATGGCTTCCATACCTATCGTTCATCACCTTGATCGCTATAGGTGGCTTATATATGCTTTCAGCAAGACCTCTACCGATTGCAAAATTCAGAAGAAATCGGATGAAACATTTAGCAAAGGCAGATAATTTTGAACGTACTGGTAAACCAATCCAAGCAATTAAATTTTATGAGAGGGCAGCAGATCTATCCATGAAATTAAAAGAAGAAGACAAGGCAACTGAATATTATTCGAAAGCTCGACAAATTCATGAGACTGCAGTTGAAGCTGTCTTAAAAATGGAAGAAGAAAAGAAAAGAAAGGAACTTGCAGCACGAAGGGCCAAATTAGAGGAAGAAAGAAAAGAAATTTTAATGAAAGCAGATGACGCAGAAGAAGCTGCGGATTGGGAGAGAGCATATCACCTTTATAGAGAAGCAGCTGACCGATCAGTCGATCTTGGACAAAAAAAATTAGCAGCACAATTCACTGCAAAATCGAAAGAACTGTTGAGAAAAGATAAAGAAAAGAAGAAGAAAGAAGAACGGAAAAAAGACGAAGAAAAGAAAAGAAAAGAAGAATATGAAAAGAAAAAGGAAGATCTGAGGAAAAAAACAGAAGGCTAATTACTTTTAACTCTCTAATTTTTTATTTTTAATAATCTCATCTAATAATACTGTGGCATAAGAACCTCGTTTTAAAGTAAAATCTATTTTGATCTTGTTTTTAGATTGATTAAGTTCATCTAAATCGATTTTTTTTATTTTAAAATTTAAAGGAGAAAATAATATTGGTCGAAATCCTCCTTTACGATTTAAATGAAGGATTTTGGAATTAAAATCTTTCAATTCTATTTCTTCTTCTTTTAATAATTCTCTGATATAATCTTCTTTTATTTCTGTTTGAGATCCTATAAGTGGAGCTGCTATTACAGCTTTATTTATTTCTATCAAATGCTCTAGATGAGTAAGATTCTTTTCGGAAGTAGATACAACTGCTCGAGTTGGTAATCCTTGATTATCTAAAATTAACACAAAATCATTTATCCTTAAATCGCTAAAAGCAATTTTTTTTTCTTTTCTTTTACTTAATATTTTATTAAAAATATAGGATTGATAAGCATAGATTAACATACTTTGTAGCCTATTTGGAAGTGCCTCAAATGCTTTTCTATAATCATTTGGAAATTTAGTCAAAGATTTAATCATCATTATCTCATAAAGCAAACGCTTTGGAAAATTATTTATAGCTTTTTCAAAATCCCAATTCTCTTTTAATTCTATTCTAGCATTACTTGCATCAATTCTTTCATCTGGATACACTTTAGTTAAATATATTTTAACAGCATCTTCATAATTACCTTTTAAAAGAGCTTTACCAACTAAATGTGATATAGGTCGAATTTTTCCAAATCTTTGCTGACCAAAATAATTAATTAAACCACTGCTGATTTCATTTCTAATAGAATTTATAACCTCCTCTATTTTTTCAGTGCTTAATTCTAAATCTCTTATAACTATTCTAAAGTGATTTCCAAATAAGTTACCAATATTTAATGCCGATTTTATATAATTATAATTACGTAGGTAGATATTTCCAAGTTCTATATTTTTAATAATATTCAAGTCTGTATCTTTAATACTGATAAATTGTGAGGTAATAGCTTCCTTATCTTTCATCCCCGCGAATCCTATCCTGGATATAGAGATTTTTAATGAACTAGCTAATATTTGTATTGCTCTTAAGGTCTCTACACCATGCTTTTCTAAACTTAATCTAAGGTATCGGGTGGGTTCGTTTAATTTAATTTCTGAATTCTCTTTAAAACAATATGAGATTTCATTATCAAGCGAAATTTCCTCAACAATAAAATCTTTTAGGGTTTGGCGAATTTTACCACCGATACCTGGGAGCTTCGTTGAATAATAACTTAAACCCAAGGATTTTAAGTTGATTGGACGCATCAAGTAAGAGATTCTCCATAAATTTTAGAATATCCAAGTTAATTAATTATTCTTATTAATTATGATTTAGATTTTTTTATTTAGAATATAAGACAAATTTTATTTCATCAAATTAAATCTAGACATTGTGAATTTATTTTTAGGAAAAAAAATCAATGAAAATAAGAGATTCTAAAGCTAAAAAATTAGAAGATAATGAGATTAAACAAATTATTTTAATTAGAACAGACTTAAAAATGACAAAAGGAAAAATTGCGGCACAAGCTGCTCATGCCGCTGTGGCGACTCAAGAGATTGTTCGTTTAAAAAATAAACACATTTGGAAAAAATGGTTATTAGAAGGTCAAAAGAAAGTAGTTTTAAAAGTAAATTCAGAAGATGAATTATTGTATTATTTTAATGAGGCAAAAAAAGTTAATTTACCTGCAGAATTGATACATGATAGGGGATTGACACAACTACCTCCAAATACATTAACAGCTTTAGGAATTGGACCAATTCTAGAAAAAGAAGCTAAAAAAATTAAGTTAGATGAATTAAAATTACTTTAAATTATTCAAAAGTAATACGTATTCGCTCATTTATTAGATTTGAAATAAGATCTTCAAGAACTTCAGGTGGAGCCGGCATTTTTCTTTGATCTGACTTATATATTCTTGCTTTACTTTCCACTTCTCCAGTTGGGAGAAAAATTCTATTAATACCGATAGCTCGTGCTGGTGCTATTAGGTCTTCGAGGATTTTTTTTACATTAGTCGTCTTTTCAATAACTCTAAATGTCTTTTTGAATTTGTCTTGTAGGGTTTTGATTACTTTACCTCTAGGTCCTATTAGCGCTGCTATATCTCCCTTCCCAACTTCCAATACTATTAAATGACCAATATCATATGCTTTAAAAAAATTAATGTCAGATAGTCCTTTAAAATCGTTTTCTAGCTCCATTAATGCATTGGAAATATCAATATCAAGCTGAGTTATTTCTCCGTATTCCAATTTTTCGTTACAATTTGCACATAGAACTCCGGTTTTTGCGCAAATTTTACAGATGGGTATTTTTCGCATAAATTAATCCCAAAATATTAAAATTCTTGAAACTAGTTTCTAATAATAATAATTTCTAAAATAAACTTAAAGTTTATCAACGAACGATTAATTATTTTTATTTAAAAATTTTCCTAGAATTGTTAATTTAGTTAGATTATTTTAAAAAAAAACGATTTCGGAATGATTTGTGATTTAAACCAATGATAGTAAAAATAGAGTCAATAAATCCAAAAAAATTATACCAAAATTGTAAAAAAGATTTACATATTGCGAATTAATTATAATAATTAGAGTTTTTAATTAAAAACTTAAAATAAGTGTAAATAGATGGATTCTGTTTTTTTATTAATTTGCACAAATTTAAACAAAAAATTAAGCCGTTACTACTTTTAAAATGTAATATATGGTGATTTAAATGGGTGTTTTTAAACGTAAAAGTGAAAAATTAACAACAGATATACAAAAATGGATTAAACAACTTAATGAATTAAATATAAACCAAAATAATTCAGCTAATGAATTATTTGGACAAATTGAAAAACTTTTAGCGGAAAATCAAGATGGTAAAGCTAAAATTGTTAGAAAAATTGAAGATCAAGTCTTTGATTTTCTAGAAAAAGAAAATGACTTGCTTTTTATTATAGAAAGCATAGGAGGAATTGAACTCAAAATCGTTGAAGTTGATCAAGTTTTAATCGAAATAAATGATGAACAAAAAATATTAGAAGCAATAACAGTATCAACAAAGAATTTAGCTAAATCAACCTTAGACATAAAAAAAGATATGCAAGAGAGTATAAAGAATGAAATTCAAGAAATTATAAAAGCATATAAACATAAAAGAACCCAAATCACAAAAACAATAAATAGTATTAACGAAAAATTGTCTTCGAGTTTAAAAAAAGTTGATTTTATTTAAACTAACATCCTCTTTTTTTTAGGAACCCCATAGAAATTTATATTTATCTTACTTTTTTTAAAGCCCATGATATTTTAAAATGAAATAACTTAATTTCTAAATATAATATTATGGCAATTTATTATGGTTTTTTTAATATTCTAGATTAGGGGTTTTGATGGAAAAATACGTTAAACATTCGCTTATCAAAGAAAAAAAAATACAAAGAAGAATTTATCAAGAGACATTATTAGCTTCATGTGCAAATAAAAATAGTTTAATTATTTTACCTACAGGTCTTGGTAAAACAATAATAGCAGTCTTAATTTCTACTTATCGATTGAAAAAATTTCCAAATTCAAAGATAGTATTTCTAGCTCCTACTAAACCATTAGTAGAACAGCATTATCAAACTTATAAAAATGTCTTAACATTAGAAGAATCACTTCTCACTACATTAACAGGAAGTGATACTCCTGAAAAACGTAATAAATTATGGAAAAAATCAAGAATTATCTTTATTACTCCTCAGACTTTAGAAAATGACCTAATCGATAATAGAGTAAGTTTATCTTCCATATCTTTAATGATTTTTGATGAAGCTCATAGAGCAATTGGCAATTATGCATATACATTTTTAGCAAAGAAATATATGGAAGAAGCAGATAATCCATTAATTACTGCCTTAACTGCTTCTCCTGGGAATGAAGAAAAAATCAATGAAGTAAGAGAAAACTTATTTATTAAAAATATTGAAATTCGGGATGAGAAAAGCAATGATGTTGCACCATATATCCAAGATATCAAGATTGAGAGAAAATTTATAGAGTTGCCTAAAGAATTTAAGCAGATAAAATTATTGATTGAAAAAAAACTCAAATATTATTTAAAAGAATTAAAAAAATATCATTTCGTCAAGACTTTTAATTTAAAGGAAATTAATAAAAAAGATCTATTGGCAGTTCAAAGCAAAATTCAAGCAAAAATAAAATCTGGGGAAAAAAATACAGAAATTTTTGAATCTGTGAAAAATATTGCTGTTGCAGTTAAGCTGTCACATATGTTAGAACTATTAGAAACCCAAGGTCTAACTTCATTAAATGAATACTTTAAAAAAATGAAAGCTGGAAGAAAAAAATCTGATTTAGTAATTGTTAATGATGAAGAAATGGAAAAATTAGAAAAAATGATGCAAGATCTTATCTCAAAGAATATAGATCACCCAAAAATTGAAACTTTAAAACAAACATTGAATGAACAGCTTCATGAAAATGAAAAATCAAGAATTATAGTTTTTATTCATTATCGAGTATCTGCACAGAAAGTAGTTGAAGTCTTAACAACTATAGATAAAATTTATCCAATCAAATTTATTGGCCAACAAAGTAAACGTGGAGATAAAGGTCTCAGTCAAAAGGAACAAATAAGTATACTTCAAAAATTTCGAGATGGTGAATATAACGTCTTAGTTGCAACATCCGTCGCAGAAGAAGGGTTGGATATTTCTGAATGCGACCTTGTTGTCTTTTATGATGCTGTTCCCAGTAGCATTCGTACAATTCAAAGGAGAGGGAGAACAGGTAGAAAATCTCCTGGAAAAGTCATAATGTTAATAGCTAAGGGAACAAGAGATGAAGGCTATTATTGGGCATCTATTTCTAAAGAAAAAAGAATGAAAAGAACACTTAAAGAACTGCAAAAAAATTCGGTTGATATTGAAGAAAAAAAATCAAAAATCTCTTCAAAGCAAACAAAAATTGATAAATTCTTTAAAAGTGAATAATAAAAAATATATCAATATCATTAAATTTCCTTTATTATAAGGATTATTTAATATTTTAAATCGATTTAATGTCTATTGTGAAATTAAAATGGCAGAAAACGAAGTGCCAAAATGCAAAATTTGCGAAAAAAGAATCGAATCTGGTGAGTTTTGTGAATACCACGAACTAGCAAAGAAAAATGTTGATGCAAATTATGATAATTGGAATGAAGCATACGGTGGAGATCTTTCCTTAAAACAATATTTAGAAAAAATTGCTGAGCATGAAAAATCTGGAAGATGGGTAAGAGAAGTCGCAGAATATCTTTTAAAAAATAAAAAATTTTAGGATTTTCAAATTAAATGATTCAAATTTAAAATATTTTTAGGATCTATAACACTTTTTAATTTTCGTAACAATTTTAATTCTTCATCATTAAATCCTGATTGAACATTAATTGAGCTAAATTCTCCCTTTCTATTATCTGTTGGGCGAATAATTGGATCAAGGCGTAGTATTGCTTTAATTATAATTCCAAAAACTCCTTGTGAACCGATATAAAGTGAAGTTACGTCATACCCAGATACGGATTTTAAAGTTTTAGAACCTGTATGAATTAATTCACCAGTTGGTAATATTACTTCTAAACCTAAAACGTAATCAGCTGTTTTATTTTGATTTTTTCCTATAATATTATTAAAGATCATCTGGCCTATATTGAGCTCTGAGTTATCTTCTTTAAATGGAAGAAAAGTAAAATTTTCCTTGCTTAAAATTTGGTTTAAATTTTTAGCTTTTACTCTTGGCTCCACAATAGCATATCGATTTGCTACATTAATTTCACAAATTTCACTAAAATTATTAAAAATTAGAAAAATATAAGGGGTATCTCCTGATTTAGGTTTAATTTTTAATTTAACAGAATAATTATAATAAACTGGAATATGCTCTGAATTCGCGAAGAGTAATATTCTTATAATTTCTTCCTTATTTGTAATATATACCTGAAAAATTAAGTCTTTTTTATTGAAACTAATACGATTTGCTTGTAGAAATTGCTCAATTTTTAAAGACATTTTAATAAGTAGTGTTAATTTATTTTAAAGTAATTATTTCGTAATGTCTCTTTTTTTCCAGCGCAAATTTTTTGTATGGCAACGTCTACATCTTATTGCGGCTTGAGAATTAGTGGCTCCGCACTTCCGGCATATTTTATAAAATAAAAGTGACTTGACAGCAATTGCTTTTTTAATAGGATCCGTGATTGGCATAAGTTAATCAATTCTATTTTGTTTTTTACATAATATTTTATACAACTAATAATATTTCCTTTCAATAAAAATTATTCTAATAAGTCAAAGAAAATAAGCCTAAAATTATTTAAGGGACTATGCCACTACACTCAGGGCAAATTCTTGTATGAATAGAAATTGGTGCCGAACAATGGGGACAAATTCTAACAGGATTACCACATTGTGGACAGATTTTTTTTGTGGAAGGTAGAGCTGTCTGACAATGTTTACAAATTACTTTAGCTCCTTTAATTTCTGGAACTTTTTCTGTGTCGATTTCAGTAGGGGAAATAACTTTCGATTCAGTAGTAGTTTGATTTTTACTAGTCGTATTTTTTTCTTTCTCATCTAAGGGTTTTTCTAAGCTTATGGGCTCCAAAGTTTTTTCTTTTGAACTTGAATCATCAAGTAAATCAGTTAATTCTGTAAGTGCTTCATCGAAACTTTGAATTTCTGAAGAATCAGAACTTTCTTCAGCCGTTTCTAAAAGTTTTTCCAAATCAGTTAATGTTTCTTCAAACTCTTCTTCGGCTATTATAGGTTCTTCAGGAGTAGGTTGTTTTTTAACGGCTTCTTCAACAAGTTTTTCTGGTTCTTCATCCTCTATCCTCAATTCTATTTTCTTCTCTACTTTATTAATTAATTGGTCTAATTTTCCAACTAATTTTTTATCATATTCGTCTAATGAAGCAACTTTTTCATCTAAAATTTTAGCTTTTGTTTCTTCCATTTCACTTGGAATTACTCTTGTCAGCTTAAGAATACCTTTTTTCTGAAACTTACGTAAAATACTCATTAGTTCTACCTTATCAATGGAAAATATATTACAGATATCTTCTATGGTGTTTCTCCCATCACACATTTTCAAAATTTTTTGTTCATTTTTTGACATTTTTACTTTAGGTTCATCAACTAATAAGATGGGAAAGTGATAAATAATATCTTCATCAGCTATTGGAACATCTGCACTTTGGGGTTGAAATTCTGGTATTTCATTTATTTCACTCACAGGTTTCGGTGCTGAAGGTTTTGCCACAAAGGGTACAGCTGGCTTTTTTAATTCTATCGGCGGTGTGGTCTTTCTTACTACTGGAGGGGGTGGCTTTGGTTTACTTACTAACTTCACTTCTTTGGGTATCTTTATTGCAGGTTTTTCGCCAGGTTCACCTTCTTTACCGCCAATTACACGTTTTAATCTAACCCAACCTTTCTTTTGATATTTTTTTAGTATTTCATTTACTTTCAATCTAGGTATCTTTGTTTCTTCACAAATCTCTGTAATGGTCTTCTTACTATCAATCTTATGTAAAATCGATGCTTCATCCATAGGAAATTTCTTCTTATCAATAGAAACTGTCAGTACTGGAATTCTTTCAGCGCTCACTGTAATTGTTTTTCTAGATTCAGCTTCTTTCTTAACTGGAGTAGCTTGAATTATTTCATCTTCTATCCTATCAGCAAATCTAAACATTCTACTTTTGAATGCCAATAATTGACCCACTGGTCCTTCTCTTGTATGTAATACAACTATGGAATGTTCTGATGTTTTAAAAAAAACAAGGTTTACACCAGAAAGGGGTATGCTATGGTCCCCAATACCCAAAAGACTAAAATTTTCTTCGATATATGATTGAAGAAATGGAAGATATTTTTTTAAAGCTCCTTGCATGTAGTAAACTTTATCATTTTCACCAAATATTCCTAAATAAGTGGCTTTTGATAAAATTTTATTCATATACTCGATTATTTCGTTCGCAATGTCATCCATTTTTTATTTGTTCCCTCTTTGATAATTATATGAAGACTTACGCTAAAATAATTTATATTTATTGATATTATTTGATTCCTAGCAAATAAATCTTAATTTCAACCAAATTAATTTTTAATTTTTTTAATTTATACGTTTATATAAAAAAATCGAAATACGCGCACTTTTTAAGATTTCTTGATGATTAGAAAGTTAAATAGGTTCTTATTCAAGATAAGCATAAAATTATGGTAAAATAATTAGAAATAATGTATTAAATATTAAAATCTAAAACTTGATATGATGGGCTTGCTGGGAATTGAACCCAGGAACCTCTGCCACGTGAGGGCAGCGTCATAACCCTTTTCCACAAGTAATTTTACTAGTGCTAGACCACAAGCCCTTAATTGATTATTTTTATAAATTTCTTTTTAATTCTATTATTTTAAAAAATAAGTAGAAATATTTAATTTTATTATTACCAAGTAGACAAATTAAGAATGCTATAGTAATTAAAGGTTGTGTATAAAGAATATGCCAAAAACTATTCAAGATATCAAAGATTTTATAGAACTTTCAAAAAGTGCGACAGAATGTAGGATTAAAAGAAAAAGAGACGCTGTAAAAATTAAATTGAGAACTAAAAATACTTTATATGTATTAAAAATCGAACCTAATGAAGCAGAAGAAGTAATAAAAAAGATAAAATGTCAAATTATTGAAATGTAATTTTAAAAATTAGATTTGTATAAGTGGATAAATTAAAATCGTTGTGGGTTTAAAAAATAAAATAATTATTAATAAGGATAATAAAAAAGAAGAAATTCCTAACCCGATAGAAATTGGTAATCCAGGAAGCATTTTTCTTTTTTGTAATAATTTAAATGTTATTTTAACTCCAATTAACACTCCTATTATACTCACAAAAAAAGGTATTAATGAGATTATGAGACCATAAGTCATTAGAAAACTAAAATAAGTATATGGAACCCTACAATTATATAATATATGAGATGTGAGCATAGTATAAAAAACTAAGTCTCCTAAGCCAATTTCCCATTCTTCTGAACCAAAGGAGAGTTGTTTAATATAATTATCATCTTCTTCTTGATTAAGTTCCACAATTTGCTTTATTGGTCCTTTTTTTACAGCATAAATATCCCAAATTGAGAATAAGGCTAACATTAAAAATGTTGTCCATGAGGGTAACCAAATACCTAGAAATGAACCTAACCCCCCACCTATAATTAAAAGAGATGCATTTTTTCTCCTTTCTGAAGCAGTTTCAGAAAATAATTGGTAGGTAATTATAATTCCCAATACAATTGATACAATTGTAACCGGAATATCAGAATTATAAATATTAAAAATGACCATTAAGAAGTAGCCATAAAAAATCATGATCATAGTTGTAAGGACAAGGAAACTGGTAAATAAAATTGCTCTTAATAATTTCATTTTTCCGTATTTTATAATTAAAAAGATAAGAAATCCTCCAACAATTCCGAAGCCTAAATAAAACAAAGCATTGAAAAGACCAAAAGTTGCTCCACCTATCGCCTCTGGAAAAATTACTGCCTCTTGATATATTTCGCCAGAGATAATAGCAATTAATGTTAGAGCGGCACCAACTATGATTGTAATTATTATAGGTATTATGGTAGATTTTTTTATGTGAAGGACTAATTCGGAGGTCAAAAATATCTACCAAATTTAAATTTCTTTAATATATTTCATCTGTTTTTGGAGCATATGCTTCTATTTCAAGTTCTTCATTAATTTTCTTAGTAAATTCCGTACATGCGTTTTCTTCACCATGTATACAAAAGATTTTTGCGTCTGGGTTTAAATCTAGATTTTCTACGAATTTCCATAATTGATTTTTATCCGCATGGGATGAAAAGTTATAATTATTTAATTTCGCATCCACCATAATCTTTTCATGGTCCTCTTTAGATACAAAATACCCATTATCCAATAATAAACGTCCTGGACTTTCAGGAACTTGATAACTTACAAGAAAAATCCCATTATTTTCATTATTAGCAAGAGATTCTAGATACATTACAGCAGTTCCACCTTGTAACATACCACTAGGAGCAATAATAACTCCGGGTTTAGACATAGCAGCTAATCTTTCCTTCCTCTTTTTTCGGTGAAATGATATAAGTTTCCCCTTTTTCAACGCAGATTTATAAAAATCAAAATCTTTCATAAAAGCTGGGTGATCCCTAATAATTAAACTTGCTGTTCGTGCCATTCCATCAAGATGAATTGGATATTTAATGTTATATTTCGTTAAAACTAGTAAAATTTCTTGAGATCTACTCACACCAAATGCCGGAACTAAAACTATGCCATCATTTTCGACTATTTGCTTTACATCTTGGAAAAAATCTTTCTCAGTTTGTAAACGATCTGGATGCTCCTCTAAAGCGTAGGTACTCTCAATTATTACATAATCCAGATTAGGAAAATCTATATGTGCATTATTAACTAATCTAGTCTGTGATAAATTAAAGTCGCCAGTATATAGAATCCTCTTTCCATCAATTTCTAATAAAGTAATTATACTACCAGGAATATGCCCTGCGTTATAGAATGTTAAAGAAATTCCATTTTTAATTTTCACTTTATTATATCCAAAGGTCTGCGTGTTTTTTATCATCTGAATTACTTCCTGCTTTTCATAGGGCAGGAAATATTTAGAGATTTTAATCGTATCAAAAATAATTAAACGTGCCAGATCAATGGTGGGTGGTGTTGTAAGTAATTTCGGAGTCGCAGTACCACTATATAGAAGAGGTAAACCACATGAATGATCTGCATGACAATGTGATAAGACAATAAAATTTAAATCTTTTGGGCTGACAATAGAGGGAAATTTAGGAGGTTTTCCCATCATCATTCCATAATCTAATAATATATTTTTATTATCAGAACTAATTGAAATAGCAGAACCGCCTATAGTCCTGCAACCACCTAAGAATTTCATCTCGACCATTAAATTCAGTCCGATTTTGACACAGTGCACTTGCGTATTTGAAAAAATTAGTATTAATTCATTTTATTTAACTAGATTATGTAAAAAAAATACCTTTTTTATATTTAGTAATGTAATCAGATTACTATAAAAATATAAAAATTAGGTGAATAATTCAGAAATTAACAAATATATCCAAAGTTAGCTTGTTCAGAGCTTGAATTAAGACCCAATTCTTTTTTGATTGTTTCTTTTTCGTTATTTAATTTTACTTCCATTCCCATTATTTGTTCATGAGTAAATTCTGCATCCATCGTAAGAGATAGTTCCTCATTTAAAACTTCAATCAATCTTAAAGATGCTTTTAAATCGTATGAGTCCCCATTCATAGCTGCATAACCATTAGTTTCAGCTAGTAAAACCACTCCGTCAATTTCAAAATTCCTTTTTGCTAAAGTAGGTACGAGTCCATTTACACCAATTACTACTCCTTTATTTATTTTTTGAATCCATTCATTTTTTGCGAATTTGTCTAGCAACTCTTTAGATGTCGCTGTTACATAAACAAAGGTTTCTTTGTTTGGTCTCTCAATTGGATAGCCTCCTAACGTTAAGATAAGATTTACATTATAATTTGCCATTAACTTAGCTATAAATTCAGATATTGTATAAATTCCTCTTGGACTCATGGGCTGAGCGTCTGCAGTGACTAAAAATATATCCTGCTTATTTAGTGGATCTTTATAAAAATAGATTTCGGCTGTAGGGGCATAAAGTAATGAATCATTTATAATTGCACCTGCAGGATAATCAGAAAAAGTAATATCTATGATTTTCTCTGCTTTAAAAGCTTTTATTAAATGATCCAAGGCAATCTTACCTATATCTGCAACTCCTGGCGCACCTAGAATGCAAATTGGGTCATTTAAATCATTTCTATCAATATCATTTAACACTCTCAAATTTGTAATAAAATCATTATTTTGACTACCACACACCATGTTTTCGACTGGAACATTTTTTTTCATTTTTTTCAAAACTCCATTTACTTAAACACTTTTTTGATTAGTATGACTATATTTCTATTGGAGACTATTTATTTGTTAACAATATCTAGGTATTACAATCGTAATACGTTAATAATACAGATGTAATATCTGGGTATATAGTTTTAACAAACTTTATCATAATTATTCTTTAAAACTTCTATAAAAAAAATTCAAACGCTGCCAATGATAACTAATATAAATAAAATAATTGAAAATATGGGAGTAAAAAGAAAATTCGCAAAGTAAAATGATAAAAGTCTATTTTTCAGGTTCCAATTTATTCTTTTTACTCAATATTATTACTGAGTTTTTTTATTATTGTAAACTTTTTAAGTGATCTTTGTTAAAATATTAAAAAGAACTTGAGGTTTAGGATATAAATATAAGATTAGATATTTTTTTCTTATAATTAAGCCAATTCTCATTACATTTATCCTACCAAGATTTTAAATCTCAATTTTTTATACTTCATTTCAAAAATTATAATAATAAAAAATAATCATATTTAACGAAGGTGATGTCATGAGCAAAGAAAAATGGATTGTAACTTCTGCATGGCCTTACGCCTATGGAATTCCTCACTTAGGCAATCTTATCGGATCTACGTTATCAGCTGATGTATTTGCTAGATATTTACGTTCTAAAGGAGCTGAAGTGGTAATGGTCTCTGGTAGTGATGAACATGGAACTCCAAATACCGTTGAGGCAATTAAACAAGGGCTTGAACCGATTGAACTCACAAATAGAATTCACAAAGCTATTAGTGATCTATATAAGAAATGGGCCATTTCCTTTGATAATTATACTCGAACTCACAATCCTGTACACATAAAATTTGTTCAAGATTTTTATCGCCTTATATATGATAATGGATACACTTTTACTCAAGAAATTGAAATGCTTTACTGCCCAAAAGATGAAATATTCCTCCCTGATCGGTTTGTGGAGGGTATTTGTCCCCATTGTGGCGAGAATGCTCGCGGAGATCAATGCGAATCATGTGATCGCTTGTTAGAACCAACCGATTTAATAAAACCATATTGTAATATTTGTAAAATAACAACACCTATAATTAAAAAAACCAAACATTGGTATTTTGACTTTAAAAAATTTGAGGAACCTTTGAAGGATTTTATTGAAACACACCCAGTTATCCCTGACAATGCACGGAATTGGTGCCTTGGAATTTTAAAAGAAGGATTAAAACCCCGTTCCATCACACGCGATTTAAAATGGGGAATACCAGCACCATTTCCAGGTTCAGAGGGTAAATCTATATATGTTTGGTTTGAAGCTGTTCTAGGTTATATTAGTGCTACAAAGCAATGGACAGAGGAAAATAACAGACCAGATTATTGGAAGAAATTCTGGTTTGATAGAAATACAAAAACCGTTTATTTCATCGGTAAAGACAATATTCCATTCCACTTACTTATATTTCCCGCACTTTTAATGGCAACTGAATTAGATTATGTCTTTCCTTATAACGTTTCATCGACTGAATTCCTTCTTTATGATGGTCAAAAGTTTAGCAAATCTCATAATATCGGCATTTGGATGGATGAAGCCTTAGAATTAGCTCCAGCAGACTATTGGCGATATAGCCTTATTGCAGCAAGACCGGAGCTGAAAGATGTAAGTTTTTCATTAAGTGAATTGGCAACTTATGTTAACTCGGATTTAAATGATGTGCTTGGAAATTTCATACACCGAACATTAACCTTTATATTGAATTATTTTCAGGGGAAAGTTCCGGATAGAAATCAATTAGATGAAAATGACAATGAATTAATTCAAGCAATTAAAGAAACGCCGCAAAAAGTAGCGAACTTAATTGAATCTTTTAAATTCAAAGCTGCTCTTAAAGAGGTTATCGGATTAGCTAGAAAAGGTAATAATTATTTAAGTATAAAAGAGCCATGGCATCAAATCAAAAAAGATAAAATTACTACAGGTACTACATTGAACCTATGTATTCAATTAGTTCGCTCCCTAGCAATTTTACTTTCTCCATTTATTCCGAATTCTAGCCAAAAAATATGGGATTTGTTGGGAATTAAAGGTAATATTTCAAAAATACAATGGGATGAAGCATCCAAATTATTGATTTCGTCAAGACATACAATAGATAAACCAATACCTCTTTTCCATAAAATCAAAGAGAAAGAATTAAATACAAAACTTGAATCCATGAAGAGTAGAAAAAATTCAGAAACAATTGAAAAATCGCAAATTTCAAAACAAGTAACTCTTGAAGAATTTAAAAAATTAGATATACGAACAGCAAAGATTAAAGAAGCAAAAAAAGTTTCAAATTCAAAACAATTGATTTCACTAAAGATTCAAATAGGAGAGAGAGAACAAAATATTGTTGCGGGAATAGGTAAAGAATATAATCCAGAAGATCTAAAAGACAAAATAATTATTGTCATTACAAATCTTGAACCCAAAAAGATACGTGGAATTGAATCCAAGGGAATGCTATTAGCTGCAGATTTAAATGGTAAACCAATACTTTTAACAACTGATAAAGAAGTCGATTCTGGTCTAAAAGTAAAATAATTAGATCCACAACCCTTATCAAAATATTCAAAAAGATCTTTTTTCCTAAATAACTAAAACTTAATATATAAAGCAATCATATTAAATTTCAAAAGAAATACAAAATAACAAATTATGTATAATAATGGCATGAAATGATTAACGGGGTAGGCGTTAAGTCAAAATGGCGGAAACCGATAAAGACCTAGACAAAATGAGAAATGAACTGAAAACATTGGTAGATAATTACACAAATCTCATCAAAGACCTTCCACTTGTTGATCTAGATCCATCTAATTATAATCTTGAGAATATTATTAACAATCTAAAAGATAAAGAGGATGAAATGAGAAAAAGCGAGGAAGATATGAACAATTTCTTCCAAACTGCGCTTAAAATGCTTGAACTAAGAGTTAATTCTAATATACTCCACCAACATTTTATCGGTTGTCTAAATGTCGCAAATAATTGTGAGGATTTAATGTGTTTTAAAATATTTATGTCACAAGCATATACTGCCTACTTACAACAATTAACGTTCATTAAAAAATTCTTAGAACTCCTTGATGAGGTTGATATTAACGATCTTATTAAACAGTTAAAATTCTTCGAATCTAATAGTGAAGTCCTAAAAAAGTTTAATTCTAATTCACAACAATTTTTAGATAAAATGGACAAAATGGTCCAAGAATTAAACGAAAAAGTTAAAGAAATGCCTGCAAAATTATATTAATAAAAATTTGAATCGTATTAATTTCTTTTGCTCTTTTTGTGAATGATTAATATTGAAAAATATTGCATATTATATAACAACTCACGGTCTTGGACATGCTACAAGAAGTATAGCTATTGTTCGTGAACTAATAAAAGATCCAGATTTACAAATTTATATTTGCAGTAAATTGTCTCAAAATTACTTAAATGGATGTTTTCAATCAAATTCTACAAAATTCCATGAGTCTGACACTCTTTTTGGAGTTCGTTACAAAGAATTACTACATGTGGATGTAGATAAAAGTATCAATATATTTAAGGATGGAATTAGAAAACAAAAAGAATATATTAAAAAAGAAACCGAATTCTGTGAAAAAAATAATATAGATCTTATAATTAGCGATATTTGTCCCTTCCCATTTGATGTAGCTGAAAAATTAAAAATTCCTTCGATTGCAATTTCCAATTTTAATTGGTATTCTATATTCAAACATATAATTAATAAGAAGGAATCACACACTTTAGTCGATAATTTGGAAATATTGAGAGAATCTTATGAAAAAGCAAATCTATTATTACAACTTCCATTTTCTTCTGATATGAATTATTTCAAGAAGAAATTAGAAGTTTCTCTTGTTGTTAGGGAATTGACCAAGGATAAATCCGAAATTAGGGATGTTATCGATTTAGAAAAAGATGATTTATTAATATTTTATGGATTAACTGATTATACATTTACTACTGATGAATTAATTCAAAAATTTGATAATTTGTATAGCAATCATACTGAAGTGAAGATTATTTTTTCAATTTTTTTAAAACCATATATTCCTAGAAGAAAATATTTTAGATTCATTCCCGAGAATGACCAAGAATCCCAAGATTATTTAGCTGCAAGTGATCTGGTTATTGGAAAAGTGGGTTATGGAACAGTCAGCGAATGTGTAGCGTATGAAAAACCTCTCATCTATACTACAAGGAAAGATTTTCTTGAAGATATTGGACTCGCAAAAGGTATAGATATGTTTGGAAAAGGAAAATATTATACACCAAGGGCATTATTAAACGGAGAATTCGAAAATTTGGTCGATTTAACCCATGAATTAAATAAAAAATCTATAAATAATAAAATTCCAATTAATGGTGCCCATGAAATATTTCAGATAATTAAAAAATTTGTTTGATTTTTTATTGCGAATTCTTTAAATTTCAAAATTTTGAATTGAGATTACTAAATTCAATTTAAATAGTATGCATGATTTATGAAATAAGAGTTTATATTTAAAATTAGATTTTCAAAATTTTAATAGAATTTTTCCGAAATTACCAATCTGGCGCCTATAATAATTACTTAAAACTTGTTGGTGCAAATAAAACATGATCCTTGGTATTTTGGTCATGAGTAAGGGCGGAATTCCCTTATATCGTGATTTCTGGACTGAGCAAATGAGCCCAATAACTGGTTCTACAGTACTTGTTGCTGGTTTTCTTAATGCACTAACAAATTTTGCAACGCAATTTAACTGGGAAGCACAAAAAATACTCTTTAAACCAGTTGAAAAGACCGACAGAGCAAATTTTGAAATTCTGTTTGAAGAAATTGGAGATTTTGATATCATACTCTTTCTAGATAGCTTTCATTTCAGAAATCAACTCAAAATTAAAATCAATTATATATATGAAAACATTTTAAAGAAGTATAATACTTCAACATCTGAAATGGATGAAATTGAAGAAAAAGATGCTTCAGAAATTAGAAAAATCTTCATGAATAATAAAGAAAAAGATCTAATTATGCAAAAACTTATGGAGTTAGAGGAGTTAGGAGATAGATTCATTATTGAGTATGACGTTAGGAGTATTTTTTTACGAACAGAAGATGGCGATTTGCTCTATTATAATTCGAAAGGGCTTAAAAAGGATGAGATTGAATTTCTTTTAACAAAGATTCAAACTCATGAGGAGGAAATCGTAGGTGTTGAAGGAACAAGATGGACTATGACCCTAGATAAACAAGGAACTCCCGCCATATTATGCGAAATTACCAAAAGTCCGTTTCTTTACGGTTTTATTGTAGATGAAAATTCTGCGCTAGGACCCATTTCTGATGAACTTTCATTTAGACTTGATAAAATATTAAAAAAATAATTATATTAATTGAGTGTGAATTTTCTTTCATTTTGATGACTATTTAAAAGTTATAATTAATTTGAAGCTTTCTTTTTACCTTGCATAATTGCAAAACCTAACTCAATCACTCTCTCGAATGGTTCCTCTCGGTCTGGTCTCAATTGTAAGGTTATTGCCTCTTCAGAACATTCACCTGCACATAATCCACATCCAAGACATTTGTCCCTATCTACAACTGCCTTTTCTTCTAATGATATTGCACCCACCGGACATTTATCAGCACATAAACCACAACCAATACATTTTTCTTGGTCGATGACTGATTCGAACAAAGCATTAAAAAATTTGTGTTTATCTTGACCCTTTTTTGTTATCCCTTTCATTAATACACAACAACAAGGGCAGCAATTACAAATATTAGATAAGTGCTTTGAGTTAACTCCAGCATGAACCAATCCCGCTTTATCGGCATCTTCTATTATCTTTATTGCCTCTTTTGGACTGATTTCCCTGCCCCATCCGTTTTCTATATAATATTCTGCTGCCGCCCCAAACGAGAGACAAGTTTCCATGGGATAATCACATCCATCACCCGTCAATTTAGTCTCCTTACGGCAAACACAATCTGTAACCGCAATTTTTCTAGCTTCTTTAATGCTTTCCTTTAATTTATGAAAAGGAAAAAGTACAGTTCCTGACTCTATCGTTTCATCAACAGGGAGAACCTTAAATCCTGGAACGTTGCTTGCTCCAATTTCTTTTAGACTTGCCTCCTCATAATACTGTTTATAAAGTTCTGCAAGCTCTTTGTCAATTTTTAATACTGAATATTCGTATAAACCAATCATAAAAGGTGCTGCATTATAATAAGTCTTACCCTCTCGCTTGACCCTAAATATAAGTCCCTTTTTCGACATTGATTCGAGTTTTTCCTCTATCACTTCTTTGTCCAAATTTATTTTTCTTGAGATTTTTCTTACCAGCTTTTTAGTAGTATCTGGAATTGGAGTTAAGTGAACCACAATCTTTGCTTCATCTTCAGTGAAAAGTCTCTTAAGGATCTTAATCTCAACCCCTGAGGATGTCTTAGGGAATCCTATTGGAAAAGAATCCATAAATTCTCTTAATTTAATATATATATCAGCTGACATTTCCATTAACCCAATTAAGTTATTAATCAATACTAGTATTATATCATCAATTTTTTTTATAAAAATATGTATCGATAATAGGTTTAAACTAAATTGTTAAATGTGAATTTCAAACAAAACCATTAATAAAATTTTATTCTCTAATATTATGAAATTCTCATTCTTATTTGGAGAATAAAGCTAAAAAGATTAATAATTAATATTTCGAAAATTTAAGTTAAATTGAGATGTTTTTATGGGAATCAAGATCAGCGTAGCGGGTAAAGGTGGTGTTGGTAAAACTACTTTAGCTGGCACATTAGCCCGTCTATTTGCTAAAGATAAAAAATATAATGTTCTTGCCATCGATACAGATCCTGCATTAAATCTCTTTTCTGCATTAGGAATATCAAAAGAGGAATTTGAAAAAATTGAAGCTATTAGTGAGCAAAGCAAACTTATAGAGGAAAGAGCTGGTAAACCGGGTGGAGTTTTTAAGGTGAATCCAAAAGTTTCCGATATACCAGAAAAATTTAGTATTACAGGACCAGATGGATTAAAATTAATTAAGATCGGAACAATTGATAAAGCAGGAACTGGTTGTTTATGTCCAAGTAATGCATTTATTCGAGCTTTACTTTTCCATCTCGTATTAAACCCTAATGATGTTGTAGTTATTGATATGGAGGCTGGAATTGAGCATTTAGGAAGAGGAGTTGCTCAAAATGTCGATATTATGCTTATTGTTGTAGAACCTGGTTCTAGATCTTTTCAATTAGCTAAAAAAATTCAGAAATTAGGTAATGATTTAGGAGTAAAAAAAATCTATGTTGTTGCAAATAAAATAGGAGGAGCTGAAGAAGAAAAGTTTGTTAAAGAGGCTTCTTCAGAAATGGGTTTGGAGTTACTTGGTATCATGCCGCTGGATAGAAAACTAGTTGAGGCAGATTTAAAAGGTATTGCTCCAATCGATTATATTCCAGATTCAAAACCAATGCAAGCTGTAAAAGAAATTAAATCAAAAATTCTAAATATAGTAGCAAATTGATTCTGATTTAAAAAAAGTTAAATGGGTAGCTTTTACATTTTTCTGCCTGCAGCGACTTGTAAAACTTCGCCTGTTATATAGCTACTTACATCAGAGGAAAAAAATAATATAGCACGCGAAATATCCTGAGTTGTTCCCAATTTTGGACCTACTTCAGGTTGCCTTTGTAAAATTAATGCCTTTTCGATATTGCCTCTTAATTTGTCGTCCTTAACGAAATAATCAGTTAAAGCAGTATGGACAAGTCCTGGTGCAATAGTATTACAAGTAATACCTAAGTAGCCTAATTCTTGAGCTATCGTTTTACATAAACCAACAACTCCAGCCTTTGCGGTAGCATAATTAGATTGTCCTCTATTTCCTCTATATGCCATACTTGCTATCATAACTATTTTTCCATATTTTTGCTTCTTCATAATTGGTGTAACAGCTTTACAGAACCGCCAATAACCTTTTAAATTAACGTCTAATACTAAATCATAATCGTCTTCTGGCATTTTGTGAATCAGATTATCGCGAAGAATTCCAGCATTGCAAATTAAAATATCTACTCTTCCAAATTTATCCATACATATTTGTACGCAGTTATTTACTTCCTCTGTCTTTGTAACATCACATTTGACTGCAATTGCATTTCTACCCTTTTTCTTTATTAAATCTTCGACTTCTTTAGCTCCAATTTCATTAATATCTACAATTACAACATTTGCACCTTCCTCGGAAAAATCTAAACACGCTTGTTTTCCAATACCGCTTGCACCACCAGTCACGATCGCAGTTTTTCCTTTAAGATTTAAATCCATTTTTAGCTTTTGCTCCTATTTTAATTGCATTATATAAAATTATCAAATAATCTTATTCAATCTGAATTAATTTTAAATCTTTTTAAATTCATATAACTATATTTTCTAATCAAAATGATTAATTTTTTTATATTATTTTATAGTTATTTCTTATTATATTGCTAAAAATGCGTCAAATCTAATCATTTTCTTTAAAATCCAAATTCTTTTATATTAAACTGTTATAATTCTCTCTAAATTAAAAAAAGTTAAAAGTAGAAAAAACTAAATATTTAAATAGTAGAAATCTACAGAATAATGTAGACTTCTACAAAAACAATTTTAAATAATATTAAGGTTTGGTTTAAAATGGAACGTCCTACATATGCGGATAGAGTAACGGACAGATATGTGCGCCGAAATTTTATAAATGGTATATTTACACTTTTTTCAAAAAAGTATTTTGCATATACTTGCATTTTAATAATATCTATCACTATTTCTCTAATTGCTAATATTATATTACCCACTCAAAATCCCTCAATGTTAAAAAACATCGTGATATTTGAAATTAGTACAATATTTGCATTTATAATTTCTGGGATTTTGGCATTTTGGATAAAAAATAATATTTCGAGATTAATTTCTATCTTAATTTTTAATATTATATTCTTTCTCCTTTTCCAAATTTATTTTTATAATTACTGGAAGGACGTCCTAAATCTATTTATTGTAATAAATATGGGAATGATAAGTATAAGTTTCTTGATTGTTATTAGAAATTTTAACACTTCATGGATTGGAAGGCTTGTGGTTGGGGGAAAAGGGAAAAGAACTACTGCTTTCTACTCAATGATCCGTTTCACAGGATTAGGAATTGGCTTCTCTGCTTATCTTTTATATCTATTTCTAACTCCTAAACCATTTGAGACATCTAATTATAACTTTTTATTTCTAGCTATTTTTAATGGGGTAGCTAACCTATTATTGATGTTAATTGTCTATAAAAAATCATTTTATGATAAATATTTTTCACATGATTTTTTTGTCCAATCACTAACTTTTTTTTATGGTTTTTCTCTAATACCCATGATTCTAGTTAGTTTTTTAGAAAATGAGGGTATTTTTCCATTATTTAATTTTGCTTTAATTGTATTTACAATTTTATCCTTGACTCAAGCTATCACATCAACCCGATCTGAATATGAAGAAAGATTGAAAAAAGTTGGATTAATAGACAGGATAAAAGATACAAGAATCAAAAAAAATTCGCGTGAGGATACCACAGCTAGAGATATTATAATTATAAATATTGAAAATGAAGATGAGACACAAATAGATATACCGAAGGCTATCAAAGCTGAAAAATCAAAGCAGAAAAAAGTAGTTTCAGCACAAGATGGAAAAATGATAATATTTTTAGGGTTTTGTTTATCATTTCATTTTTTAATTGTGCATTTCTTTATTAATCGAGATATATTATTACCAAATCCATTTCTGGACTATCCTTTAGTAAATTTGCCATTTAATTGGCAAGACCTTAACACAATCATATCTATCATAGCTTTTGGAATTATTATTGTAAATATTCTTCTATATTTTGGGTCTAATAAGCTTAAAGAATGGTATGCAAATAATATTCCAACACAAGCGGCTTTCTGGGAATTCTTGACTTTAATTGATCGTGAAGAGCGCATGCAATTCCTCACCCAATCTGCGGATATAATACGTGAAACGCTCATCACTGGAATTATGGACTTTATTGATAGAGCAAGAGATGATATTGAATCTACGGTGTGGGAAGGAATAAATTTTGTACGTCGATTTTTTGGAATAGGCTGAAATTAAAAAAAAATTATTCTAGGTCTTCATTTTTTTTCTTTATCATATGAGCTAACTTTGCTTGTAGACCATATAACTCCATAAACCCTGCACTTGCCTTTTCATTGAATTTTGAAATTTTTTCATAAGTTGCGAGATTATAATCATAGAGTGCCCAATCAGATTTTCTCCCTACAATTTGTGCAGTTCCTTTATACAACTTAAGTCGAACTTCACCGTTTACTCGTTCATTTACGTTATTTATAAATACATCGAGATCTTCTTTAAGTGGGTCAACCCAAAGTGCAGAATATACTAGATTAGCCCATTTTTCATCCACCAGAGATTTAAATGCAAATTCTTGTGTTGTACATACAGATTTTTCTAAATCTTTATGAGCACTAATTAGAAGAACTGCAGCAGGATTCTCATAAATTTCACGAGATTTAATACCAACTATACGATCTTCTAAATGATCTAAGCGCCCAATACTGTTTTTTCCACCGATGTCATTCAATTTTTGAATTAATTTTATACTGTCCATATGTTCACCATTAATTGCCACAGGAATACCTTTTTGAAATTCGATAGTTATATATTCAACTTTATCTGGTGCATTTTTTGGATTGACTGTCCATTCAAAAGCATCTTCATTTGGCTCCATTTCGGGATATTCCAAATCTGAACATTCAATACTGCGTCCCCATAGATTTTCATCAATAGAATATTTAGATTGGCTCGGTATAGGGATGGAATGTTTTTTTGCATATTCAACTTCATCTTCTCTGTTGAATCCCCATTCGACAACAGGTTGAATAATCTTTATGTCAGGATTAATAGTATATGCGGTGACAGTGATCCTTACTTGATCATTCCCTTTACCTGTACATCCATGAGCTATCGCAGCAGCTCCTTCCTTTTTGGCGATTTTTATAGCCCACTTTGCTAATAATGGCCGGGATAATGCGGAATGTAAAGGATAAGTTCCCTCATATAATGCATTAGCTTTAAGCGCTGGAAAAACATAATTATCAATAAATTCTTGCTTGGCATCTATAGTAAAGTGCTTTTTCACACCTAATTTTTTAGCTTTCTCTTCAATCTTTTTGAAATCCTTTCCCCTCTGACCAATATCAAGAGTTAATGAGATCAATGAACATTCATATTTCTCTTGAATCCATTTTAACATGACAGATGTATCTAACCCTCCACTATAGAGGAGAACTACTGTTTTTCCTTTTAATTCTTCTTTTTCTGGTTGAAAATTTGCTTTGAATAATTTGACCACCTTCAAAAAATTATAAAACAAAATATCTAATAAAAATTTAAAAAATTATAAAAGTTAAATAAAATAGAGATAGAGGCTTACCAAGGATAAGTATTACGCGCCGCTACCATCGTTGTAGTTTCATCTGTGACTTCTTTTAATACTGAATCTTCTCTAATTTTAGTAACTACCTCATCTAACTGATTTAGCTCATCAAATGTTACCTCAACTACTACATCCCATGCTCCATAGACTGGACACGCGTAAGTAACTCTATCACGTGAAAAAATTTTTTTAATCCTTTCACAGACGTCCCACTCTGATCCAACATTTTCTAGACGAAGTAATATATACGCTCTAAATTTTGGCATAGATTTCACCTTTTTTTATTTGCTTATTTTGAGAAAAAATATTAAAATTATGTTATAATAAGAACAAGAAATAGGATAATATAAAGAAAAAGAAACTCTTTATATTATTAAAAAATGATAATTTGGGGATTTATAATTGTCAAAATAGTAAAGTTAATGCTAATTTGAATTTACTACCTTGTCTCTTATCTCTAAATTTGAACGTAATAAGAGTATTCGATCTTCTAATGTTTTATAAGCCTTGAGGGAATCTTCTCTGGAAACCACAAAAATTGTATCCGTATGACAAGACATAAATTGCGTTATATTAATAGAATTACGAGCGAATAAGTCTGTAAGATATGCTACAATTCCTGGGACTTCAATTATTTTTAGGGGGCTAACAACTATAAGAGCTGATTGATCTCCTTTTATAAGTAAAATATTCTTTTTAGTCAGTTTTTCAACTATTCTATCTTTTGCTCTTGCATCTACTACGAGAGTAAATGAATTAGTTCCTTGAATTAATTGAAAAAAATCAGTTCCTTCCATAAGTTCGGTAAGGCTTATTCCCTCAAAAAATACAGATTGGCGAAAATTTATAACTGTCAATTCATTTTTTAATTCTAATTTACTTTCAGCTATGACCTCAACTATATCTTCTTCCAAAATTTTCCATTTCTCTTTAATTTCGTCGGAATATCTCATTAATGCCATTTTAATAGCATCAATTTGTATCTTTTTTTCTTTTCTACCTATTAATTTAGTAACTTCTGGATTGATTGATTCAGCTAGAGCGGAAAAATTAATAACGCCTTGCTTGATACCATCAATCAAAGACGGCTTACTTTGAATAATTCGTCTTGCAGCTTCAGCGATTGACAACTCTTCTGATTTACGTTTGTTTTTCACCATTTTAATCTACTTTATTATTTATTAAGGTGTAATTATTAAATTGTGAGTTAAATAATAAATTTATTTGTTTTTTTTCCTCATTTTAAAACTATTTAATCAATTACAAATTGGATTTAATTTTTATAATTATTTTTTAAAACTAACTCAAATAACCTATAATTAAATTAATTAAAATTTAATAGAATAATCGAGGAAAATAATATGACTGTAACTATTCAAGATTATAAGAAGAAACCGACATTTAGAAGATTATTATCTCCTTTGAAGGTTCGCTCTCTTGAAATAAAAAATAGAATTATTATGGCTCCTATGCATATGAATTATTGCGGAAGTCAAGGCCAAAATACACCGAAATTTACAGCCTTTTATGCAGCCAGAGCGAAAGGAGGAACAGGTCTGGTAATTATCGGAGGTGCACAATTCTCAACGACTGGTGGAAATGCTCCTAATATGGTAAATCTGATGAACGATGATGTAATTCCAGAATGGAAAGAATTCACCGATACAATCCATAAAAATGGAGGAAAAGCAGGGGTTCAATTACTTCATTGTGGTAGATATGGTTATTTTGGTGAAACATACGCTCCCTCACCAGTTCCTTCTGGTATGGGAATGCGACAAACACCAAAAGAATTAACTATTGAACAAATTGAATTTGTACAAGATGAATATGCTTCTGCTGCAGTTAGGGCAAAAAAAGCAGGTTTTGATACAGTTGAAATTTGTGGTAATACTGGTTATTTACCTAGTCAATTTGTTTCTAAATTTACAAATAGGCGTAAGGATAAATATGGAGGCGATTTGGAACAAAGAACCACTTTTTCAGTTGAATTGCTTCATAAGATGCGAAAGGCGGTTGGCGATTACCCAATAATATATCGATTACCACCAGATGATCTAATACCTGATTCAACTACCAATGCTGAAATGGTACAAATTGTTCCTATATTTGCAAAGGCTGGTGCGGATATGTTGCACGTTGCTGGAGGATTTCACGAAGCTAGGGTTCCACAATTAACTATAAATGTTCCAATGGGATACTCTGCAAGAATGGCTGGTAATATTAGAAGAGCCGCTAAAATTCCAGTAATTCTAGCACATCGCGTCCATGATGCAATTTTAGCCGAAAATTTAATTGCTGCTGGACATATCGATTGCGTTGGTTGGGGACGTCCTCTTATTTGTGATCCAGAAATTGGAAATAAGTTAAAAGAAGGCAGATGGGAGGATATACGTTGGTGTATTGGGTGTAATCAAGGTTGCTTCGATGCTGTTTTCCTTGCACAGCCAGTTACTTGTTTACAAAATCCACAAGCTGGGAAGGAAGAAAAACTTAAAATTATTCCTACTGACTCACCTAAAAGTGTGATTGTTATTGGTGGAGGACCTGGGGGCATGGAAGCTGCATTAATTCTAAAACAACGTGGACATAATGTTACATTATATGAAAAAGCTGGTTTCCTTGGAGGAGATCTTTATTTAGCAAGTGTTCCTATTGGTCGCGAAGATTTTGGAAAAGTTATCGATTATCTGATAAGACAATTAATTAAAAATAAGGTTGATATTAAACTTAATACTGAAATTACTTCTGAAATGATTCTAAAACTAAAACCTGATGCTGTAATTGTTGCCTCGGGTAATATCCCAATAATTCCTCAGATTCCAGGGATAGATGGTCCCAATGTCGTTATGGCAAAGGATGTACTTTTGGATAAAGTTGATGTTGGGGATAATGTTGTTATTATTGGTGGTGGAGCAGTTGGATCAGAAACGGCACTGCATGTAGCAAAATCTTCAGCAATTTCTTCCGAAATAGCCATGCATTTAATTCAACATAAAGTTCTAGATATTGAAGAAGCAATTAGGCAATATCGCTATGGAAAAAATGTGACTATTCTTGAAATGAAGAAAAAAATTGGAGAGAATATTGGAAAAACTTCCAGATGGACTGTAATCGGTGACTTAGTTTATCATGGAATAAAAAGTATAACACTTGCAGAAGTCAAAGAGATAAAAGAGCACAGTGTTGTTTTTAACATAAAGGGCGAAGAAAAAGAATTAGATTTTGATACCTGCATTATAGCGGCTGGAGTAAGATCTAATAAAAAATTGTATGAGGAAATAAAAGATAAAGTCAAAGAAGTAAAACTAATTGGTGACGCAAAAAATCCACGAAAAGCTCTTGATGCAATTGCCGAAGGTTTCAAAGCAGCTATTAAAATTAAATAACCTCTTTATTTTTTTATTTGACCCAATCTATGAAAAAATAATAAAATCATAAATTTTTGTTCTAAATTGTAAAATAATTTAATCTATTAGATTTGATGCAATTTATTCTATAATATTTTGAAATAAAAAAAATAAAGGATTAGTGAAATAATGAAAGTTGGAGTAGTTGGTGCATCAGGATATACTGGAGGAGCACTATTAAACCTTCTATTCTCACATCCTGAAGTAGAAATCGAAATGGTTACTTCAAGGCAATATCAAGGAAAATTGGTCAGTGATTTACATCCAAATTTTCGTAAATTTTCAAAAATAAAATTTGAAAACCTTGAGTTGAGTAAAGCCGGAAATTGTGACTTCATATTTCTAGCAGTTCCACATAAATCTGCTATGCATATAGTCCCTGGATTATTAGAAACAGGAGTTAAAGTTATTGATCTAAGTGCAGATTTTAGGTTAAAATCTCTAGAAGATTATGAAAAATATTATGGAGAACATACTTGTCCGGAATTATTTAAAAAGGCAGCTTATGGTTTACCTGAATTACATAGAGATGAAATCAAAAAAGCTGAAATTATTGCTTGTTGTGGATGTATGGCTACAAGTTCTGTTTTAGCCCTAGCTCCCCTTGTCAAAGCTGGAATCATTAATACAGAACATATTATATGTGATGCGATGATGGGATCTTCAGGTGGAGGAAAAAAATTTACTTTAGCCTCTCATCATCCGGAACGATATGGTGTGATAAGACCATATAAGGCGGTCGGACATAGACATACGGCAGAAATAAATCAAGAATTAAGTCTAATTGCAAATAAAAAAATTACAGTGGGTTTTTCGGCACACGCTGTAAATATTGTGAGAGGTTTATCAACTACAAACCATGTTTATTTATTAAAGCCACTCGAGGATAAAGATATATGGAAACTATACAGAGATTTTTATAAAAATGAGCCCTTTATTCGTTTAATAAAGCAAAAAAAAGGTATTTATCGTCTACCAGATCCCAAAGTACTTATTGGTTCAAATTATTGTGACATTGGGTTCATGTTAGACCAAGATATTTCTCGATTAGTTGCGATATCTGCATTGGATAATCTGGTTAAAGGCGCTGCGGGGTTAGCAGTCCAAAGTTTCAATATTATCAACGGTTTTGAAGAGACGAAGGGTCTAGAATTTCCGGGATTTCATCCTATTTAAAGAATAAATTTAAATTTACAAATAAAGAATATTAAACCTATTAAAAATCATTTAAAAAAACTTTTTAATATCTAATTGAAATATTTTAATATCTTTGAAAAACCAAATTATGTGGTTAAAATGTCAGCTGAAAAAGTAAAAAAGCCTATAAAGAAAGAAGATCCTGAAAAAATAAAACTTGGTTATGAAGAAGATTTACATAAAATTAAAATTGCTTTGGTTTTTCTTTTGGCTATTAATTGTGTGCATTTATTTTCATTTGTTTATCAACATTTATACCCAATGTCATCTCCCCCTTTAGAGGAACTTTTAGTTGTCCTTTATATTTTAATTGTATTTGATATACTATGCCTTATTCCGTATTTCGTATTGTATTATAAATACAAAAAATTGTAAATCTATTTTATTTCTAACAGACTCTTTTTATCCTATTAATAAAATACATAAGAGACTTTTATCAAATAATTATCTATGGGATTGAATTTGTATGTCAACTGAGTTAATTAATCCAGAAGAAATTTATAGCGGATGGGTTTCTAAAAGACCAATTGAAATTATTAAGGGAAAGGGTGTTTTCCTTTATGATAAAGATGGGAATAAATATATAGATTGTATTGGAGGAAATGGGGTTGCAATTATTGGTCATAGCCATCCAAAACTAGTCGAGGCCATAAAGAAGCAAGCCGAAAAATTAATTGTTTGTCCGACTTTATTATATAATGACATGCGAGCAAATTTATATAAAAAATTAGCAGAGATTACCCCAGACCCACTCTCAAAATCGTTTTTATCAAATTCGGGAGCAGAATCTGTCGAATGCGCTATCAAATTAGCTAAAAGGCATACTGGAAAGCCAGAAATTATCGCAATGAAACACGCATTTCACGGGAGAACGTCTGGTGCTTTATCCGCTACTTGGAATCCAAAATATAAAAAACCATTTGAACCATTAGTTCCCAAGTTCAAGCATGTTCCTTTTGGTGATATAGAGGCTATTAAAAACAATATCTCTAAAGAGACCGCTGCAATTATTCTAGAACCTATCCAAGGGGAAGCGGGTGTCATTATTCCACCAAAGGATTTTCTGAAAGAGCTTCGAGAAGTATGTAATGAGAAAAATGTTGTTTTAATAATAGATGAGGTACAAACTGGTTTTGGAAGAACTGGAAAATTGTTTGCGTGTTATGGTCATTGGAATGTTGTTCCCGATATATTATGTCTTGCAAAAGCAGTATCAGGCGGCATTCCAATGGGAGTAACGATAGCAAAACCAGAAATATTTGATTCAGTTAAAACAGGTGAACATTATTCCACTTTCGGGGGCAATCCCCTTGCCTCTGCTGCTGCTTTAGCATCTATTGATATAATCATTGGAGAAAATTTACCAAAAAAAGCAGAAGAAAATGGGAAATATTTTCTAGATCAATTACAGACCCAATTAGGGGGAAATAGATTAATTAGAGATATTAGAGGGATGGGTTTAATGATAGCTATAGAATTGAGATTGAAGGTTAAAAAATATATATTAGATGCAGTAAAAAAGGGAGTGCTGTTTTTAACTTCTGGAAAAACTACGATTAGATTACTCCCACCCTTAATACTTGAAAAAAGGGAGATAGATAAAGTAATAGATATTATTGAACAAATTTTAAAAAATTAGCTTGAACCCAAGCATATAATGAATTTTATTCTGTTTATAATATTTAGAAATTGAAAACAATTTACCACAATAATGAAATTTATTTAGCTGGAATTACAATTATTTATAGGCTTATAGATACTTGATTTGATTAAAATTTCGGTGTTAAAATGAAGGATGTATTTTTTAAGTTTAATGTAAAACTTCTATCAACCGAAAAACAAGAAGAATTTCACTGTAATTTGCCATCTCCCTTACATATCGCGATATATAAACCCCTACTTGAAAGGTTAGATATTAAAAAAGATGCATTATTACTAGGAAAAAATGCAATTATCAATATTACAATTTCTACATTAAATCTACCTATAAAAATAGGTACTTATCGGGATATTTTTTGTCATGAAGATTTAAAGGCGTTTTTTACAGAAAATGAAGATGTTTTTATTTTAAATTATAATGATTTAGAAATATTTGATAAATTTAAAGTCATAAAACCCACCAGGCTCTATAAAACAACATTAATGGAAACGATTTCCTTAAAATTCCCAAAGAAATATTCAAAATATACTATCCCCGGACAGATATATTTTGGGATTAATAGAAATAATGACCAAATTTGGAAATTTGAGTTAATAGGATTTTCAAATAAGTTCGAAATTTCAGATAAAAGAGATGGAATAAGTATAATAAATTATTTTGTAGCAGCTGATAAAGCATATGATATCATTCTTGGACAATTAGAATCAGGTAAATTTACTGAACCCATGGATGTCATTGAGGAAATAAAAGAAACTGAGATGGATTTAAAAGATAAATATAGTAAAAAAATACTTCAATTTTTCAAAGATAATGGCTCTATGCCTTCGCATCTTGATTTAGTTAGTAATATAATTGGAATTCCACTAGGTTATGAAAAACAAGTCTTACAATATCTTTTTGGACCAATTAAATTAAATTTAGATACGATTAGTAACGAAGAACAAAGAGATCTTGAACGAGATGGTAAAAAAATTTTAAATTATGTTGAAAGAAGAAGGAGACAAGAAAAAAACAATGTTGAAATTTGGCAACCAATGGTAACTGATATATATTTTGATTTAAAAATAAATCTTAATGAATTAAGACTAGCATTCGAGTATATTAACATACCCACAAATGATTTTACCATAAAACCAGAGGAAATTACAAGAATTGATAAATTTTCTAAAACAATTATAAATATGGCCCAAAAAAATAACAAAATTCCCACTTTAAGTCAAGTTATTAGCAAAGGAATGTCAATTGCTCAAGCTAAAAAGGCTTTTAAAGTTTCTGATGAAATATTAAAATCAGTTTTTCCTATGTGGGAAAATGAACTTCAAATTCCTCATCTTCTATTTCCAGTGGATGAAATGGTTTCAGAACATCTTGATAAAACTAAAGTCGGAGATAAAGTTCCCAAATTTAAACATGCTGAAGTTACAGCAGAAGATTCACTGGAGGTCCAAATTACAAAAGCAAGATTTCAAAGAGCCACTGAAGAACCAATAATTTTTGCTGGGAATCCCGAGACATTTTTGAAAAAAAGTAAAGCTGTTATTGAAAATGAACTTTCATTTACTAAAGTAAAGGAAAATATTATTTCAGAGTCAGATACATATTCTGGGGATTTAGTTTATGCTTACTTGGATAAAAAGAAACAAGTCCATTTTTCCGTTCTAATAAGCATAGATGGAAATACTATAGATGATACTGGGAAAGTAGATTTAATAATTAAATCAAATGATTTATCTGTAGCTGAAAGATTCTTCAATATATTTGATAATAAATTGGAGGAAATTTCAGCCGAATTGACAAAAGACCATTATCTCTCAGATTCACAAGATATTTTGCATCTTGTAAAAAGTTACGGAAAAGGGAAAAATTGGACAAATATCGAAGAACTCACAATAAGATTAAATTATTCCACTGAAAGAGCTACGAGAATCCTCGAATACATGGAACAAAATAATTTAGTTAAAAAAATTGTCAAACCTGATACAGGTGCTCGATATTATTTCCCTGGATTAACTTAAGTAAATATTATCTTTTTTTTATTTATTGTTCGATTTTAACAGTGCTTAATCTATTAATGAGGTTCTTCACACTTAATATTAAAATCCCATAACTTGTATTTTTTGGGGCGAGGATGCATAAAATAAGGTCTTCTCTTACTCTGAATAAGAACAATTCCCCATTATCACCTCTTATAGAAATTCGATCTAGATTTCCAAATTTATTATCTTCTAAACCTTTTTCACTAGTCAGAAGAACAGTAGCAAAAATCATCGCAATTTTATCTTTATCAATACCTTGAGGAAGATCCGCCGCGATGGGGATTCCAGATGAATTGGCTAAAATTGAACCAAAAATTTTAACATCTTTTTTTATATCCTTCAAAATTGTTTCTACAGACAAATTAGAACACCTTTTTCTTAATTATCTCAACCCTCTAATTAATAAATTTTTATTTTTTGTCGAGGTCTTATTCAAGAATATGAAATTAAATTATTACTTTTTTAATCTTTTAATCCTTTTTCTAATTTTTTTAATCGGTAAATTGCTTTTTTTATAATTTAATGTCATTATATCCTTTAGATATTTTAATTCTAATTTATAATCTTTTAATTCATGATAAGACATTCCCAAATAATATAGAGTATTTAGATTCTCCGGATCTCTTTTCAGAATTTCTTTAAAACAACCAATAGCTTTTATATAATCTTCTAATTCATAATAATAATATCCCAAATTATACCAAGCATCTAAAAATTCAGGGTTAATTGAAATTGCTTTTTTAAAACAACCACTTATTTTGTCTTCTAAATAAAAAATATTTGGTTTTAATGAAAAAAAATTGATTATAAAGAAAATATGTGAGTAAAAGGGATCGAGATTAATATGAAGGTAGGCAATACCTAAATTATACCATGGAGTTGCTTTTTTAGAGTCAATTTTTAAAGACTTATTAAAACAAAGAATGGCTCTCTTATAATTTTTAGAAAGCATATTTTGATTTCCTTCATAAAACCAATCATTTGCTTTCATTATTCTCCCTGAAACAAATAATTAATTATTCCACTGAATCTAACAGTGCCAATAGGTTATTTCTAATCATATCGAGTTTTTCACGACAAGATGCTTCATTCTCAAACCAATTTATTAATGCATTATCAGAATCGAAATCATCTTGAGAAAATGTATAACTGAAAACGGAGTATAGGACGTCAATTTCTGAAGCCAAATAACCGATTTTTTCTAAAAAAGTTTGGTATTTTGAATGAAGAACTTTGTGTAATACTTCTCTCTTAATTTTTTTATTCTTCAGACCAAGAGATTTTTTAATAAAAAGCCAAAATTCATCGATTGTATCTGAAATCTTTTCTAATTTTTTGATATAAAAAAATGTAAATTCTTCAAATTTTTTATTTGCTTGTTTTGGTGAAATGCTTTCAATTTCAAATTCTAGATGTTCTTCAATCCCTTCAAGTTCTTTCGTTTTAAGTTGATCTAAAATGGATGATTCATCTATTAATTCTAAATCCGATTTATCTCCAACTTCTAATTCAGGTTCTTTAGTAGTAGGTTTTTCCACCAATATTTTCGGGGTTTCATCTCTTTCAAATTCAATTTGATTTTTTAAATAATCAAATATAGTTAGGATAAACTGCAGATTCTCTGTTCTATCAATTCCAAATTCAGGGTGATCAATAAAAATATTAAAACCTCCTATCCCAAACACCCTATTATTTGGAGAAAAAACTGCTATTGGAGTGTTAGGTGGACTAGATTTCGGATTAGATTTTGCAATTACATTACAGGATTTATCAAGTATATTAATAGAGCATCCAGAATAAATAATATATTTAAAATTTTCAGAAAAATGAATTGTTTCAAATTTCGAAATCTTAACTACAGCTGAAAGTCCCATATTATCCTTTTCATCTTCTACTTGGTCATTATTAAATTCAAATTCAAATCTTCTCCCAATTTCACTAAGATTTGTATTATAGAAGAGATCTCCACCATTTCCACTAATTAATACTAACCCTTTTCCTCTTTCAACAAATTTTTCTAATGCCATTATTTCCGAATAGGAATAAGCTGTAGTTGGACAACCTAAAATAACTAGATCTTCTTCCGAAATTTTTTCTAAAGTAATTGGCGGCTGGATTAATCTAAAAATAACTCCACCTAAACGATTTAGAACTACTTGGAAACCTTCTGAATTTAAATAATCCAAATTATTATTGTGGCTTTCATCAAGAACTATTTTAAAACTCATGTTATTCTTTCATCTATTAATCAAATTTTTATATAATTCTATTTACCAAAATTACAATAGTTAATGTAATATTTTATTTAAAATGTAAAAATTTTGGAGGTTATTTATTGTTTAGAATTCCTGATGGAACTGAAATTAGAGCTCTAAGAATAAAGGCAAGATTAACACAGACTGAATTAGCCAAAAAAGCAGGTGTAAGTCAATCACTTATCGCTAGAAAATAAAAGAAAAAAATTATTCTTTTATCTAGAATTGAAACTGGAAGTGTTGATGCTCGTCTATCTACAATAAAAAAAATTTTAACAGCAATAGAAATGACTCTAATAGAGGATGAGGTCGTGGCAATTAGTTATTCTACAAAAAATGTAACGCTCATTCGTGGAGATAAAACCGTTAATGAAGCTGCAAAAATTATGTCTGATAAGGGGATTTCTCAAATGCCAGTAATTAATGAACAAGATAAAACTATAGGTTCGATAAAAGAAAAAACTATCATTAATAAACTTCTCCAAAATGGTCAAGAAATCTTAAATAATAAAATAGAATCAATAATGGAGCCAAAAATACCAGAAATGCCGATAACTACAACCATCGAAGAAGCAAAGAAGATGTTATTACAACATGATGCGATTTTACTCACAAATGAAGAAGGTATCAAAGGAATTTTAACAAAAATCGATATAATCAAAGCTTATAGTAAAAAAGTTTAATTTAAGTTGAAGTTTTAAATAGAATTTTCAATAATAATAGAAAAATTAAATAAAATTAATATTCTTTCAAAAACTTTGATTAATATAATTTCCATAAAAAACTCAATTTAAAAGATAAAGTGAAAATTTTGAGCAATACAGAAAAAAAAGAAGAAGAACAAGAAGAAGAAAAAGAAGAAGAAGAAATTAAGCCTGAAGCAAAAATTTCACCTTTAGAAATTAAAATATTAAATGAATTACAAATATTACAATTTCTAGATAACATTATAGAAGACTCCCTTCTATATATTTACAATAAAACAGTTAAATATTTTCAAAAGGATATGGAAAATTTTATTGAAAACTCTGAATCTGAGTTAAGAGATGTTTGGAGGGACAATAAGAAAGAATTTGAAAATATATATACATTTTCTGAAGAATTTGCAAAAAAAAATGGAATTAAAAGATCACTACAAAAAGAAACCTTAATTTATTCAATTCCCATTTATGCTATAGTTATTGGATTTACATTTATTATTTATCTTTTTCCTCAGTTATTTTCTATAACACAAGAGTTTATGATGTATATTCTCTTTATACCTTTCCTCTTTCTTTGTATAACCAATTCAATAGTTTCAAGAATGGTAATCAATAAAAGAATGAAATTTCGAGATGAAAAAAGCCCTATATTAAAAGAACAAATAAAAGATTCTATAGAAAGTATTCGAAATGTAAATCAAATTATTATTAATGATATTAAGGATCTCATATTAGAAAATGAATTCGTACCATCAAAATTTAAAGCTTATTTATATAATAAAGAATATGAAAATATCAAGGTATTAGAAACCAAAGAGCAACATAAAATTCCAATACACCTTATTGGAATCGATGTTGATCAAAATCCATGAATAAATAAAGAAATTGATAGAAATGTCTAATGAAATAGAAGTCAAATATAAAATCTTAAGTGAACATCTTATCTGGGTAGATGAAACACTAATAGATGAGTTAATTAGTTTTTTAGAAGAAAAATTAGGTTCTAATGTTGTAATATCCCGAGATAAAAATTTTGTTTTAATAGGTTTATCGAAAGATCATGATCTTTCTAAAAGAACTTTAAAAGTATATATTAAAAGGTTCTTACATAAATATGAATTACTTGATAGGTTAAGAGTAATATCTGGTGACGAAGAAAGTTATATAATTCATAAACGAAGAGGTATCGAAGTTACACGCTTTTAATGCTAAAGACTTTTTAATATAAAAATACAATTTTTTTGCTATAAATTTTACATATCATTAATATATATACAAAATTGGAATTGTATTGATTATCTAGTTTTCTTTTAGGAGGCTCAGATTGGAAAGACGAAAAATTAGAAAAGAAGAAGAAAAGGAAAGAGAAAGGAAGAAAAAGGAATTAAAGAAATCTTTCCACAAAACCGAAAAAGGCAAAACAAGATCTGGCCTATCTAAGGTAACAGCAGCTAAAATAATTATCATTTTAGCAATTATTATTACTCCAATTGTCATTTTTTTTGTCTATCAATATTTTGAAACCGAAAAAAAACCTCAATATTCATTTCTAACAGAAGGTGACTATGTATATGGAACCTGGTTGGACGGAAATGAATTAAATTTCACACATATTAAAAGTACAATTGCATTTGCAGGTACCCCTGAATTTATGAATATGGAACTATCCGATAGTTATCCATATGATTCTAATTTATACAAAGCTCAGTTAAAAAGCACTTTTCATTCAGCCATAGCAATTCCATATGACGTTCATCCCCATGATCACCATGAAGATCCTGATTGTTATGTTGAATTTGCGGTTGGATTCATCCACAATGTACCTAATGTGTTTTATGTCTTAAGAAGAGCTGGTGGGGTAGTTTATCCTTCCGTATTAGAATGGAATTATATTTTAAATGGAACCGATTTGGAAACTTTAACTTCAGAACAAGAATATTACTTTTTCAATCCTATAATCACTGTAGACCCCTCAAATAGAGAACTAAAAGTATCTACTGATGTTGAGATCCATGTTGTAATCAATATAACTGCTGGATATTATAATAGCCTCGGAATAACTGAAATGAATATGGTATTTAAAGATAATAAAAATTTAACATTTAAAGATGCAGAAGTTTTTATTGGGGGACTAAGTGGAAGACCTGGATATTATTCTTTTAAATCAAGGAAAGGTAGGGTTAGTGCATTTAATTCAATGTATTTAGATTTTAATATTACTGTAAATTCAAATCAAAGCTTTACAAGTGAAGATATTTTATCCTCAGGGAGTCTATCTTTCCAATTTAAGAACAAATTATTACAAGACATATATACTTCAAGACGTTTTGGGTCTCTAAAGCTTAATGTATTAGGAATACCAGATGAAGATCAAATTGAGGCATTTATATATATGATCAGACAAAAACATCTTAATTTTCATATCGATATTCCTCTTAATTTTAGTTGTACTGTTTAACAATCTCATTTAAACTAGAGGATGAGCATAACAGTAAATACAGGCATGTTTACAAATTTGTTCATTATAATTTCCAATATCCCTACTTTTTGTACAACCACAACCTTCACGTGTTGGGGTTTTCGCTGTTGAGCATTTCTCTTTGAAAAGTTTACTAAGATAATTTCCATCTATACAATGTGCTGAATATATATTAGGGATTTTAGCTAAATCAGGATTACAGCAAGAATACATTCGAATACCCAAATTTTTGCAAAGTTGCGCCATAGGCTCAATAATTTTTATTTTTTCTTTTAGGGTAGGATCATAATATTCAAGTCCAAATTTCTTCGAGCGATTTATACTTTTTTTATACCAATTTGCAAAACTAAACACACAATTATTTATACCAAGATCTCCCACATGTTTTATAATAGTCTCAAAACTGTTTAAATTATTCTTTAATTCATTTTCCCCGCTTTCACGCCAAAATACTATTGGATCAAATCTATATTCTATATATTCAGGTCCATATTCTGCAACAAGTTGATTTAATTGATCTAGTCTTTTATCTAAACTAATTACATTAGGTTCCCAACGCTTACAATTATTAATAGTAAATATAAAAAAGAGGTTATAATCATCAAATTCAGAAGAATTTTTCAAAAACTTTCCGAAATCCTTACTCCAAAAAACGATTGAATGGACATCTGATTTTTTTAATGAAACTTTATATTTTTGAGTAGGATAAAAAGGATTCTTAACCATCACATAACCTTGATGTATCTTTTCCAAGAACCAATCAAGATAAAATGCCGGAATATCAGTTCTTCTTGAAGCACTAATTATAGATTTCATTTCTAATTATATTTAGCCTTATAAATTTAAAAAATTTTGAATTATTTTCATTCCATGTGGAATTGTTAGGATTGATTCGGGATGAAACTGAACACCTTCCATTTTATATTTTTTATGTCGTACTCCCATAATTGTGCCGTCTTCTGCCTTGGCTGAAATCTCTAACGAATCAGGGAGGGATTCTTCCCAAGCAGCTAAACTATGATATCGCGTAGCTTCAAATGGTTTCGGTAATTCCTTAAAAATTGTCTTACCATCATGATAGATCTTTGCCAGTTCACCATGAATTGGACCAACTCTGGCTCTATCTACTATACCTCCCATTGCCTCGACAATGACTTGTAACCCAAGACATACACCAAATATTGGAATTTTTTTATAGAATTTTTCTATAATGGGGATGACATTTCCTGTATCTGTTCTAGGATGTCCTGGTCCTGGACTGATTACAATTCTATCGGGATTAAATTCTTCGAGTTCTTCAATTGTAATTTCATTATTTACTACAACAACATTACAATCATTTTGTAAGAAATAGTCTACAATAATATATACAAATGAATCGTTATTGTTTATAAAAAGAACCTTATTCATGTTTGACTTCCTCCGCCATTTTTACTGCTTGTAGAATAGATTTTAATTTATTTTCAGTCTCAAACCACTCATTAACTGGTTGGGAATGCTTGACTATTCCTCCGCCTGCTTGAGCTGTTATTTCTGTCTCATTTAAATATAAAGTCCTAATGGTTATTGCCCAATCACAATCTCCATTAAGAGAACAATAACCTACTACACCTGCATAAGGTCCTCGGGGTTCTTTTTCTAATTCGTTTATAATTTCCATGGCTCGTAATTTTGGAGCACCACTCACCGTTCCCGCAGGGAACATGCTTTTTAGAATTTCAAAACTGGAAATTTTATCTCTTTTTATGCTATTTAGTGTTGTAATGATATGCATTACATTTCTGAATCTTTTAATTTTCATAAAATCTATGGGTTCAACTGTACCTGGCTTTGATACTTTGGCAAGATCGTTTCTAGCTAAATCAACAAGCATAACATGCTCCGCTCTCTCCTTAATATCGTTTAATAACTCTAGTTCTAAGGCTTTATCTTCTTCTGGAGTATTTCCTCTTTTTCTTGTGCCTGCTATTGGAACAGTAGAAATCTTATCATTATCTATTGTAACGAGTGCTTCTGGGGAGCTGCCTATAATTCTAATTTTACCAAAGTTCAGGTAATACATATATGGGCTGGGATTTATTTGTCTCAAGGCACCATAAATATCCATATCATGGGTTTCTGACTTTACTCTCAGTTTTCTAGAAAGAACTGATTGAATTATATCTCCTGAATAAATATAATCTTTAATTTTTTCAATCATTTTAAAATATTCAATTTCGCTAACATTTGATACTATGTTAGATGTGCCATTCATTGAGACTTTTGGATAATTGATAGGCTTTGAAGGTTTATATTTTTTCAAACTTCGAATAAGTCTCTCAGGGGGCTTATATCCATTTTTTAAGGCATTTTCAATAAAATAGAGTTTATTTGTTTTATGATTAAAAATTAAGACCTTTGTATGCATTCCGACCATGACATCTGGAAATTTAGATTTTTTGGTATAACCTACCCACTCATTTACAATATCATAACCTATATAACCAAGATAACCTCCATAAAATACATTTCTTGGAAATATTTCATAAAATCCATGCTCTTCTAAAGGTGTAAGTGTTTCTAATAAATCTAAAGCTTTAACATTATAAACGACTTTATCAGTGAAGTTATCATAATGTTTAGATTTGTCCAAATTCTCACTAGATTCTAAAAAGGCTTTTATAGTTTCGCCTTTTTCCGTCTTCAATTCTTTAAATTTGTATTTGTTATTTTTTATTTCAAGAATATAATCAGGTTCAAGACATATGAAACTAAAAAGCAATTCTTTACTCTCTTCTTGAACTGATTCTAGGAAAAAACTTTGTTTTAACTCTAAATCATAGTTTAAGTGCTTAAAAAGTGAGTATATATCTGAAAACGTTCCAAGAGTTTCAATATGAAAATTAAATTCCATTTTAAAGTCCCTCCTTTTTTGTAGCTTTTTTTAATTCTTTAATATATTTGCCTATTTTCTCTAAAGCATTATCTAAATCATTTAGATTATTTTCTAATATTTTTATAATGGCGGAGCCTACAATCATTCCATGCGCTCCTATTTTTAATAATTCTCTTATATGTTCAGCCTTACTAATTCCAAAACCAACTGCTATAGGAAGATTCGTGATGGGAAGAAGGTGTAATAAACTCTCTGCAGTTATTTTTTCTAAGTTTTTTCGAGCACCAGTTGTTCCTAGAACTGCCATAAAATATATGAATCCTCCAGCAACTTCTAAAATTTTATGAAAACGAGCTTCATTTGTAGTTGGTGTTACCATAAAAATAATGTGGACATCATTTTTTTTAGCAAAATCTAATGCTGGAGCTGCTTCTTCAATAGGTAAGTCTGGGATAACTATACCTTGTATCCCTGATTTTTTAGCATCACTGAAGAATTTCGACAAACCTCTTTGGAGTACCAAATTATAGTAGGTTAAAAATACTAGTGGGATATTTGTGAATTTTCGTATTTTTTCAACTAATTCGAAGGCAATATCAGTATTCATACCATAATTTAAAGCTCTCTGAGACGAAGCCTGAATTGTTGGACCATCAGCTATTGGATCTGAAAAAGGTATGCCTAACTCTATTATATCTGCCCCGTTTTCTTCTAGAATTTTCACGAGCTTTAATGAATAATCTAGGTTAGGATCGCCCAATGTTATAAAAGGTATAAAAACTCCTTCGCCCTTTTCGTTTAAATCTCTAAAAACTTTATCAATAGAATTCATTTACAGATCTCCCATAAATTGTTGTACAATACCTAAATCTTTTCCCCCATGTCCTGAAAGATTTAGTACAACAATATCGTTTTTATCAAATTTATCTGCAATTTTAACTAGATAAGCTAATGCGTGGGCAGGTTCTAAAGCAGGGATAATTCCTTCAGTTTTGGATAATAGATTAAATGCTGAAAGTGCTTCTTCATCAGTTGCCATGCCAGTTTTAAGTCGTTTAATCTCCTTTAAAAAACAATGTTCAGGGCCAACACCCGGATAATCTAAACCTGCACTAACACTATAGCTAGTTTTTATTTGGCCATATTTATCTTGCAAGACCTTTATATGAGCACCATGAAAAACTCCATTAGTTCCCAAATTTAAACTTGCACCAGTCATATTGGGATCATTTTTCTTTCCTTCAGCTTCGACGCCATATAGATCGACTGATTGATCTTCAATGAAATCATAAAAAGCTCCAATAGCATTACTTCCACCCCCAATACAAGCAAAAATTGCATTAGGTAATTTATTTTCTTTTTCTAATATTTGTTTTTTTATTTCTTTACCAATTATTCTTTGAAATTCTCTTACAATTAATGGATATGGATGAAAACCTACTACTGAACCAATTAAATAATATGTAGTTTGAACATTTGTAATCCAATCTCGCAAAGCTTCATTGATAGCATCTTTTAATGTCTGACTGCCGCTTGTAACAGTTCTAATTTTGGCTCCCAGTAGTTTCATTCTTAATACATTATATTTCTGTCGTTCTACATCTTCAGCTCCCATGTAAATCTCTGTCGGAAATCCAAAAAATGCACCTACAATTGCAGTTGCAAACCCGTGTTGACCAGCACCAGTTTCAGCAATTAGTCTTTTCTTTCCCATTTTTTTAGCTAAAAGGGCTTGACCGAGAGTATTATTGATTTTATGAGCTCCACCGTGGAGCAAATCTTCTCTTTTTAAATATATTTTACATTTTAATTTTTCACTCAGTCGTTTGGCATAATATAAGGGAGTAGGGCGTCCCGCATAATCTTTTAATAATAAATTTAGTTCCTTTTGAAATTTATCAGTGTAGAAAAGCGAGTTAAATGCTTTTTCCAACTCTTCTGCAGCTGGCATTAATACTTCCGGTGTAAACATTCCTCCAAATTTGCCAAACTTTCCATGTTCATCTGGATATTTGTTATAATATTCAAGATTCATAAATTTGCCTCCTTAATTTTATGGATAAAATTAATTATTTTATTAGGGTCTTTAATACCCGGAGATTGTTCCACTCCACTTGAAATATCTACAGCGTAAGGGTTTACAATATTTATAGCTTCAACAATATTATTTTCATTCAAACCTCCAGCTAAAATAAGTGGAATGTCTATATTATCCCTTACTTTTCTTGCAAGGTTCCAATCTATAGTTGAACCTGTTCCCCCTAACTTATTTGGGATATACTTATCAATTAAAATTGCGTCTGAGTATTTTTGAAGAATTTTTGCTGCATTTAATGGTTTTTTATCTAAAATTTGTGACTCATTTTGCTTATTTACTGGCAAACCATTAATTATTTTTGTTGTGACTCTATTTTTAGTTTCTTTATAGAAAATTTCTTCAAAAAAACCGTGAATTTGAATTGCATCAGGATGAACTTGTTTTTCAATTAACAAAATGTCATCAATTGAATTAGGAACTATGACAGCTACACTTGTAATAAATGGAGGGATCTTACTAAATAATTCATCTGCTTTTTGTTGTGAAATATTTCTTGGTGATTTTTCAACATTAATCACAGATCCTATAGCGTGATAACCTTCATTTATTGCTAATTTCAAATCAGTTTCGTTTTTTATACCGCAAATTTTAACTCTAACCATTTTAACTTGGCTCCAATAATTCTTTTAATTTTAATTGAATATCTGGGGCTTCCATTATAGAAGATCCTATCAAAAATGCATTTGCTCCTGCTTTTAGCAAATTTTTTATGTCTTGATTTGTATAAATTCCGCTTTCGCTGATTATTATGCTATTCGGAAACCTATTACGAATTCGTGGTATCATATCCAGTGTAGTTTTTAAATTAACCTTTAGAGTTTCTAAATTTCGGTTATTTATTCCAATAATTTTAGGCTCTATTCCTTGAATTCTATTAAGATCCTCAGTATCATGAATTTCCATTAATACTTCTAAGTTAAGCGAAATAGCGAGGTTATACAATTCTTGAAGAAGTTCGTTTGATAACATTTTCACAATGAGAAGAATTACGTTCGCTCCTAATTCCATGCCATGATAAATTTGTTTTTTGTGAAAAATGAAATCTTTTAACAGAATCGGTAATGATATACTCTCTCTAACACGTTCTAAAATCTCAAAACTACCATTAAAATAATTTGGTTCAGTCAATACACTTATTCCCACTACGCCTCCAAGCTCCATTTTTTTTGCCAAATCTCCTACATTTCTAAAAGAAGAAATACTTCCTTTTGAGGGAGAAGCAAATTTAATTTCTGATATTATTGGATTTTTTTTACTATTTTTTATCCTTTCAATTAAACTAATCCGTTTGGTATTAATTTGCTCCGGAATTTTATAATTTTTTAGAAAGGAGCTTAAAGTAATTTTCCGGTTTTTTAATATTTTATCCAATATATTCACAGAAATTGTTCCTCCATTTTTTCTATTTTTTCTAAAGATCCTCCGGAATTTTTAATAAGTTCTTTAAGTTTTTTATATGCATTTCCACTAGAAATACTCTCCTTAGCTACATCTAGTCCTTCATTTATGGTTTTTGCTTTCTGTCCTACCACTATTCCAGCAGCTGAATTCAATAATACAATATCTGTCTTTTTTGAACTGTCTCCACTTAGAATTTTTATTGCAATTTTCAAATTTTCATCCAATAATCCTCCTTGAATATCCTTAGGTTCAGCTTTTGGAATTGAAAAATCCTTTGGAGAGATATAAAACGTGTTAACCTTATTATTATTTAATTCGGAGATCTTCGTTTTACCCAAAGTCGAAATTTCATCCAAACCTGGCTCGCCATGAACAATATATGCCGTATCAGTACCTAATGTTTTTAAAGCATTTGCCATTTTTTCTGTTATATTCGGATCAAAAACTCCTAGAAGTTGTGAATTAGCATTTGCAGGATTAGTTAAAGGTCCTAAAATATTAAACACGGTTCTCAATCCAATTTCTCTTCTAGGACCAATTGCATATTTCATAGCTGGATGAAATATTGGTGCAAACATAAAGCCTATTCCATTTTCAATACATTTTTCAACTATTTTAGGTTCTGCATTAATATTAACCCCAAATCCCTCAAGGAGATCAGCGCTCCCACACTTGCTTGTAACAGAACGATTACCATGTTTAGCTATATTAATACCCGCACCTGCAACAATAAATGCCGCGATAGTACTAATATTAAATGTCTTGATTTCATCTCCACCAGTTCCGCATGTGTCTACTAAAACTTTATCATATTTTGGATTAATTTTACTGCAAAACTTTCTCATTATTTTGGCAAATGCAGCAATTTCACTAAAATTTTCGCCTTTTTGTCTTAATAATACTAAAAAGGCTCCAATTTGTGCTGGAGTAGCTTTTCCAGACATAATTAATTCCATGGCTTGTTCAGCCAAGTCTGTTTCTAAATCTTTACCATTTGCTAACAAATTTAAGATAAATTTCATATCAGAAGTCATAATAATCACCTCAAAATTTTAATTATTAATAAAACCAATTTCAAATAGCGCATTTAGTAATGCCAGGACCAAGACCAGAAAAAAGAATTATGTGATTGAATATAATCTTGGTTAGTAGCATTAAAAATAACATTAAAAATAAAAAAAGATGTAAAAAAACTAATAAAATTGCTTTTATCGTAGATAAAGTCCTCTCTTCTGAAATTTTTCTTCCTTATAAAAGTAAATTCCAGTCCAATTCTCAGTCCACCGATTATCGCTAATTATCACTATTAAATATTTAAACGTTGTTATTTTTCTGAACACATCCAAAAAACATTTTTTCAAATTATGAAATCAGAAAATTAACAATTTATAGAATACATTGAAGAATTTACACTTATTTATCTTGTTTTTAAAAATTCTTGTATTTTGGGTAATTTAGCAAGATTCTCAACCCTTTTATTCGATAATCTAAAATTTTAAAACCAATAATTTAATATTTTCACTCAATAGCATGAATTCTATCATCTATATGAATTTTATTTATAGAGCATAATCTCATTTCTCATTTCATATGTCGAAATTTTTAAAAAGAACTTCAGTTTATTTTCCAATTATAAAGTATTTTTCAATTTATTAAAAATGACGAAGGGAGTGATCTATTGAAATGTAAATTAGGTAAATACTCAAGAGTATTAGTATGTATTATTTCAATATTGGTTTTTTCTTGTTTCATAACGAATAATATAGTAATTCCGAATATTTATGGTAATAAAAATAGCCTAACTGAAATAGATAATCCGACTGATGTTTTACTCGAAATAGAAGAGGCAGAGCTCGGCTTTTATAATACAACGGGATATGCACGGGCAGTAGCAGTCTCGGGAGATGTGGCATATGTTGCTGACGATACTCAAGGCTTGCGGTGTATTAATATAACCGATCCAACAAATCCCTCTGAAATTGGTTTTTATAATACCTCAGGTGGTGCATGGGATGTTGCAATCTCGGGAGATGTTGCATACGTTGCTGATGGTTATAACTTAAGCTGCATTGATATAAGCGACCCTACCAACCCTTCTGAGATTGGTTTTTATGATAACCCAGGGGTGACATATGGAGTGGCAGTCTCAGGTGATGTGGCATATCTTGCAGATTGGGGTGCGTTACGATGTGTGAATATTTCCGACCCGACCAATCCCTTTCTAATAGGCTCCTGCATCTCCGTAAACGCATGGAGTGTAGCAGTTTCTGGAGACGTGGCATATGTTGCTGCTTATTCCCAAGGGTTACGATGTATAAATATTACTGATCCGACGAGTCCCTCTGAAATAGGTACTTACAATACGACAGGAATAGCACGGAGGTTGGCAGTCTCTGGAGATGTAGCATATATTGCTGATAGCATTCAAGGTTTGGTCTCTATTAATATTACTGACCCAGCCAACCCCTCCCTGTTAGGTTTCAATAACAGTTGGGGGAGTCCAACTCGCGCACTAGGGGTGGCAGTATCCGGAGACCTGGCATATGTTGCGGGTAGTATCTTTGGCTTGCAAGTTGTTAATATAAGTAATCCGACTAATCCCCTCCTAATAGATTCCTATCTAACCCCTGGACAAGAGTGGGATGTAGAAGTATCGGGAAGCGTGGCATACGTTGCTGACAGGCACCAAGGCTTGCGGTGTATTAAAATAAGTGAACCTATCACCCCCTATGAAATCGGCAATTGTCTAACTTTAGGCATAGAAGCATTTAGCGTGGCAGTTTCGGGAGATGTGGCATATGTTGCCGTTGCTGGCGCTTCTAATGATGGATACTTGCGGTGTGTAAATATAAGCGACCCGACTAACCCCTCTGAAATCGGCTCCTATTATTTTTTTGGAGAGCCACGTGGCGTGGTAGTTTCGGGAGATGTTGCGTATATTGCCACTTATACTGGAATTTTTGTGTGTGTAAATATAAGCGACCCGACCAGCCCCTCTTTAATCTGCTCTTTTTTTATCGGGGGAAATTCATATGGCGTAGCAGTATCGGGGGATGTTGCGTATATTGCCACTGATGAACCAGACTTGCGGTGTTTTGATATTAGCGACCCGACTAACCCCTCTGAAATCGGCTCTTATTCTACCTCCGATTATACATTTGACGTGGCAGTATCGGGAGATGTTGCGTATATTGCCGCTGGTTCTGAGGGCTTAGTGTGTGTAAATATAAGTGACCCGACTAACCCCTCTGAAATCGGCTCTTATTCATACCCAATAACAAGCGTGGCAGTATCGGGAGATGTTGCATACGTTGCACCTTCGATTGGAGGCTTGCGGTGTGTAAATATTAGCGACCCGACCACCCCCTCTGAAATCGGCTCTTATTCTACCTCCGATTATACATATGACGTGGCAGTATCGGGAGATGTGGCATATATTGCCGCTAATGGAACCTTTCGGTGTATAAATATAAGTGACCCGACCACCCCCTCTGAAATCGGCTCTTGTTCTACCTCAGGAAATGTACATGGTGTGGTAGTATCGGGAGATATGGCATATATTGCCAATAATGTATATTTGCGGTGTATCAAAATCAGACAATGTGGGAGAGATGATTTAGATTCAGATGGCCTAACTTTCATTCAAGAAGTCTGGGAATACAATACAGATCCATCAGATGGAGACATGGATGATGATGGGTTGAATGATGGTGATGAGATTATGGTGTATCAGACGAATGTAACTAATAATGACACGGATTTTGATGGGTTGAATGATGGTGATGAGATTATGGTGTATCGGACGAATGCAACTAATAATGACACGGATTTTGATGGGTTGAACGATTATGATGAGATTATGGTGTATCAGACGAATGCAACTAATAATGACACGGATGGAGAGGGCTTAAATGATTATATTGAGATCATGGTTTATTATACAAACGCGACAAATCCAGATACGGATGGAGAAGGTTTGACCGACTACGATGAAATCATAATGTATCAAACTAATGCATCAGATTCTGATACTGATAATGATTTGATAGATGATTATAATGAAGTAGTAATATATCACAGTAATGGTTCTAACGTAGATACTGATTATGATGGTGTAAATGATTACAATGAAGTTTTTATTTTTCCAACAAATATCACGAAGTATGATACGGATGATGATGGGTTAAATGATTATGAAGAATTATTTATTTATCCAACAGACCCTAATAACAGTGATACAGATAATGATGGGTTGAATGACTCCAGTGAATTACAGATTTATAATACCAACCCATGTAGTAATGATACAGATGGAGATGGGGTTAGTGACTACGATGAAATATTTGTATTTGGTACTGATCCGAACAATCCGGGTTCAGATATGGGAGAAGGTAATATTCCATTTGTACCACTCATGAGCACCATGAATGTAATGGATTTCTTGTTGTCTCCAATCGGTTTGGGAATTTTAGCAGTCATTGGAGTAGCGTTTGCCATGGCGATTATCGCAGTAAGATCCAACGCAAGTAATAAGAGAACCATCAAGGAATTATCAGAAAAAATTAGCAAGAAACAGCTTTCAAAAACAGGCTTGAAAGATTCCATCAAAAAGGAAGAATTATGAGGCAGTTAATTCTCCATCCTCTATTTTTTTTTATATAATTAAATATTTAATCAATTTATTCATGAAGTATATCATTATAATAAATTCTTATTCACTTTATCAGGTTCTTGAAGACTTTTGACCAAGCATCTTGCATGATATAGGCTTTCATGTTATGTGAGATGAAACCTAATAGTCCACTATTTAAAATGCTTTGATTCAAACTTTTTTAAATCATAAAAATAAAGAAAATTTTCTAAAATATAAATTAACGACTTTTTGTCGCGCTACATTGCCTTTTTTCTTTTATAAGATGCCCACAAGTTAAAAAAGTTGTCAGACAATTCATACAGACGAATTTTTCGTTGTTATTTTTACAATCATTACACCAATCCTCTCCAAGCTTCTCTAATTCCTCTACGCCACATTTTGGACATTTAATCATCAAATTTCACTTTATTTTCATTAATAAATTATGAAGTTTTAATTACTTTAATAAAAGTCTACGAAAAAATTCAAATAAAACTTTCTAAATCTAAATGTTTTGGAATGAACAAGATATTCCAGAAATTTGGGATAGTAAAACACAAACTATAAAAAATTTTATTTGAATTTGACTAATTCTGTTTGAACAATTAAATCGGTGAAAATCATGAAACCGTGGTCTGGTAGATTCTCAAAAGAGACTGATAAGCTAGTAGAAGAGTATACTGCTGCTGAGGATATTACATTAGATAAAAAATTAATCATCTACGATATTATAGGAACAGAAGTTCATAATATAATGTTAAATCGGGTAGGAATTTTAGAAACTGCAACACTAAATAAAATTTTATCTACGTTAGACGAATTAAAGAACTTATGGGAAGCGGGAAAATTTGCATTAAAGATTGACTATGAAGACGTCCATATGAATGTAGAAAAGTTTGTAATTGATAAAATTGGAGAAGAGACTGGAGGAATGATGCATCTAGCTCGATCTAGAAACGATCAAGTTCTTTTAGATTTAAGATTATATATTAGGGATGAAATTTGTGAAATCTTTGATCTCATTTTAGAGTTAATTAATGTATTCATGGAAAAAGTAGAAAAAAACAGCGAAACTGTCATGCCCGCATATACTCATTTCCAACCAGCTCAGCCAATAACATTTGCATTTTGGTGTATGGCACATGTTGATGCATTTATTAGAGATCTAACAAGGTTAAATGAGATCTTCAAGAGGATAAATACAAATCCTTTAGGAGCGGGCGCAATTGCAGGAGTTAGTTGGTCAATAGATAGAAGCATAACTATGGATCTTCTCAATTTTGATGGAATACAAGAGAATGCCTTGGATGTGATATCTTCAAGGGGTGAATTTACATCTGAATTACTCGCAATTTTCAGTATAATAATGACTCATTTAGGCAAAATAAGTACTGATCTGATACTTTGGTCAAGCAAAGAATTCAATTTAATTGAATTAGATGATGCTTTTACTACTGGAAGCTCAATTATGCCACAAAAAAAGAATCCAGATGCTGCAGAGTTGGTAAGAGCTAAAGCTAATAAAATTATTGGATATTTATCACAGAATCTTGGAATTTTACAAGGTTTACCTTCTGGTTATAATCGAGATTTTCAAGAAACAAAAGGACCCTTAATGTATTCTATTGATATTATAAAAGGATCTGTAAAAATAGTTTCAGGAATGATTAAGACTGTTAAAATTAATAAAGATCGGATGTTATCCCTAGCAAATAGTAACTTTATAACTGCTACAGAATTAATAGATTTGCTGATGAAAAAAGGGAATATTTCATTTAGAACAGCTCATAAAATTGTTGGCAAATTAGTTGGTGTACTAATTTCTAAGGATTTAGACCTTAATAACCTCAAAGCTACTATGATTGAAGAAACAATTAAAAATAGTATTAATAAAGAAATTGAAATTACTGATGATGATATCCAAAAAGCTATCAATCCATGGAAAACGGTTCAAAGAAGAGAACACATTGGAGGCCCCTCCAAGAAAGAAGTCTTACGAATGTATAAAGATAGAAAAAATATAATAAAAGAAATTACTGAAAAAAATTTAGATAGGAAAAATAATATTAAAAAAAGTTATGAGTCATTAGAAAAACTTGTTCAAACTTTAATATCAAATAAAAAAACAAAAGAGTAGGCGGTAGAATTGAGTAAGAAAGCAATCTGTCCAGAATGTTATTTCGAATTTGAAGTTGATGAAGGCGTAATTATGGGCGAAGTCTTAACTTGCGAAGATTGTGGAGTAGATTTAGAAATTATTGAAATTGGAGATAAAGAAGTTAAATTACAGTTAGCTGACGTCGAAGAAGAGGATTGGGGAGAGTAGAGGGGAGAATAACTAAATTAATTAAACAGGAATACAAATGCTCATCACTATTATATTCAATCGAATTAGTTGGGAAGAAAAACAATTAATTACTGAAGGTAAACGAAAAGGAGTAAATGTTGAAACACTAGATAATCGAAATATATTCTTTGATTTAGAAAAAAAGAAGTTTGAATCTGATGTATTTTTACAAAGATCGTTAAGTTATTTAAGAGGTTTATATTCTACTGCTATTCTGGAAAATCAAGGCAATTCTGTCGTTAACTCATATACAACGACAAGAATTTGTGGTGATAAACTAATAACTTCTCTAGAACTAATTAAAGCGGGCATTCCCGTGCCTAAAACATATTGTGCATTTACCAAAGAGAGTGCCTTAGAAGCTTTAGAAGAGGTCGGATATCCCGCTATTATAAAACCAGTAATTGGAAGTTGGGGTCGATTAGTTGCATTACTAAAGGAGCCAGAGACTGCAATAGCAGTATTAGAGGATCGAGAAACTCTTGGACAACTTTACCAAAAAATTTTCTATATACAAGAATATGTAAAAATGCCCCCTAGGGATAGACAAAAATATTTGAATCGAAAATCTGTTGCAAGAGATATTAGATCATTTGTCGTAGGGGATGAGGTAGTAGAAGCTATGAACCGATATCCTATACCTGGAGATTGGCGAAGTGCTGCAACTCGAGGTGCAAAAGCCGAAACTTGCAAAATTACACCGGAAATTGAGGAATTATCCCTAAAAGCAGCAAAAGTGGTAAAAGGTGAGATTTTAGGGATAGATTTAATGGAAAATGAAAAAAATGAATTAATGGTACAAGAAATTAATCATGGTCCAGGTTTTAAAGCCATTAGTCTTTCAACAGGTAGAAATATCGCTGGTAAAATAATTGATTATTTAATTCAAAAATATAAGAAATAATTTTTTCTATTTTATGTAATTTAAAAGATGAGATAAGTGAATGTAATCGTTGTTAAAATTGGAGGAAAATTAATTTCTCAAGAGAACGAAGTTTCAAAAGTTTTAGACGATATAGCAACCTTACATAAAGATAATAAAATAATTCTCGTTCATGGAGGAGGTCCTCAAATCAATAATTTATTAGAAAGATTGGGGAAAACTCCAATTATGGTTAAATCTCCATCTGGAATGACAAGTCGATTTACCGATAATGAGACCTTAAATGTTGCTGAAATGGTCATGGGTGGAAAAATTAACAAAGATCTAGTCGCATTACTACAAAGTCGGGGCGTTTCTGCAGTAGGGCTCTCCGGAATAGATGGAGCAACAGTACAAGCAAAGAAAAAAGATAAATTAATGACAATTGATGAAAAAACAGGGAAGAAAAGAATACTTCATGGTGATTGCAGTGGTAAAATCGAAAAAGTCGATATTAAATTACTACAACTACTATTGGAAAATGGATATGTTCCAGTAATTTCTGCACTAGCTATTAGTGAAAATAATGAACCATTAAATGTAGATGGAGATAGATCCGCTCTAAATATCGGAAGTGCATTTAAGGCAGATAAATTAATACTATTGACAGATGTGAAAGGTATTATATTAGATAATGAAGTCGTAAAAACGGTAGGAAGGGAAGAAATTGATAACTTAATGCAAAAAATCGAAGGTGGGATGAGGAAAAAACTTTTTGCAGCAAAAGAAGCTTTGAATAAAGGATTAAAAGAAATTATAATTGCTTCTGGATTAATTGATAATCCAGTTATTTCTGCTTTATCAGGAAAAATAGGAACTTCAATTGCGTGGAAATACTTCTAATTAAATCTTAAATAAATAAATTTAAATCAAAATTGAATTTATTGAATAATTTTTGATAATATATTATTAATACTTGGATTGCAGCTAATGGTGCACCCCCATTAATATGAGGTAAAGTTATTTCATTTTCTTTCATCTGAAAATATAGACCATTTTTCATTTTTGGATTTCCTTTTCTGCACTGATATTGCAATAATCTTTTAATTGCTCTATTTAAATCTCCATTTTCAAATTTATAACCAGTAAAAAGATCATGCAATAACCATAGACGAAGTGTTTGTATAAGTTCATATATACTTTCTTCAGGGATTACTTTTCCATCTATAAACTGACGTGGAAAGGCACCATTTTGGAATTGAAGAGAAAGTATCCATTCAGTAGCTTTTTGCGAGCTTTTTAAATATTGTTTATTCTGGTATTTTAAACCTGTATATAATAAGGCTTCCGCTGCATAAAGGTGAGCATGAACTTGCGTATTTTCTATTTTTTGAAATGTAGGAAATCGTCCATTATTTTGTTGTTTTTTTAATGCCCAATCGCAGATTTTTAGTGCTTTCTCCTTTAATAAACTGTTTTTAGTGATTTCATATAAATTCAATAGACCAATCGCAATTTTCGCATGGTGTGGTTCGCTATGTAAGGACCAAGCAGAAATATCTTCTATTATTTTCCCTTTTTCATAATCATATGCGGCATGGAAAGACCCATCAGGCTTTTGCATATTATTAATTAGCCAATTCGCAATTTTTTCAGCAATTTCGAGATATTTTTTCTCATTTGTATATCTATAAAGGTTTACTAGACCATTGAGACATATCCCGTTATCAAATGAAAATAACCATGGTCGCATTGTTTTACTATCATAGAAAAATCTATCATCAATTGCCCCATAGATGTTTTTTTCTGCTAGATTAATTATATAATCTGCAGCTAGTTTCGCACGTTCAATTAACAGTGGATCAGGTTCAAATTCATTTATATACAGAAAACTAGTGATAGCATACCCAGTAAGCTCGGAATATGCAAAGGCATAAGAATCTGTTTTAAAATTGTAATAAATTCTCATAGAACCCTTAGTAAAATCGTCATCCATGCTCTGGATTCCAGAATTTAACAACCAATTTTTTAGTTCACAAATTATTTTGTAAATTTTGCTTTTTTCATTATTTCTATGCATTAAAAAAGAAACTAATAATAATTCTATATATTATTTTTCATTGTAGGTTGTGTTTTATGAGTTATAAAATTAAATATGTTCCTAAAAATGGATTCATTTCCCTTATAGATAAGAAGAATAAATTCTTGAAAAATATTCAATTTGGAATATTAAACCTCAAAAAGTCTTCGTATTCTGAAAAAAGTCTAGATTTCGAAACAGTATTGGTTATTTTAAGCGGAAAATGTTCCGTAAGAGTAGACGGGAATAAATGGGATTCGATAGGGGAAAGAGATGATGTATTTGGAGGAAAAGCATATGCTGTATACATTCCTCCAAATTCTGATTTTACAGTCGAAGCTATAGAGAAAGTGGAAATCGCGGTTTGCAAAGCCCATACTTCATTTAAAGGGGAACCAAAATTAATTATTCCTTCTGAAGTCAAACTCAACATAGTAGGAAAAGATAATTGGCAACGAAATGTTTATGATATAGTCCGAGATAACGTAAATGCACAAAAACTTGTAGTTGGAGAAACAATAAATCCTTCTGGTAATTGGAGTTCATATCCTCCTCATAAACATGATGAAACTTCTGAAAATGAAGTTAAAATGGAAGAAATATATTTTTTTAAGATCAAACCCGAACAGGGATTTGGATTTCAAAGACTTTATAATCCCGATAGATCGCTTGATGAGACTTATACCATTGAAAATAACGACCTTGTAATTATCCCGAAAGGTTATCATCCTGTAGTAGCAGCACCAGGTTATAAATTATATTATTTATGGGTGTTAGCAGGAGAAACAAGAACTTTAAAACCAAATGATGATCCAAATCATACTTGGATAAAAGATTAGATTATTTAAAATAGGGTAACACTTTTTCTGAAAAATCAGTAATAAACGTTCTAGCCCCTGGCATTAATTCTGGGCTTAAGATAAAATGAGTATTTCCAACTTTAACAAATTCTTCAATTTTTTCGATAATATCCTCTGCTGATCCAAAAGCAAAGCATTTTTCAAGAATTTCATTTGGGATCTTCTTTGCTGTCTCAAGTAATTTCTGATAATTTTTCGGTGTAGGAATAAATTCAGAAGGAGAAAAATCAGATGTAATTTCAAATCCTAACCGCTTAGTTTGCTCAGGAGAATAGGATAATATAATTTTCGCCGGCATTTTAATTTTTTCAAATACTTCGTCTCTATTTTTTCCTAGACCAAGGAAAAGAAAATTACTATAAATCATTTCGTCTAATTTACGACCATTTTTTTTCATAATTTCCTCGATTATTTTTTTATTTTTTGAATATAATTCTGGTGATAATCGTACAGGAATCCAACCATCAGCAAGTTCTCCAGTAAGTTGTAAAGTTCTCATATTATTAGCGGCAAGCCATATTGGTGGATATTTTTGGATTGGTTTTGGACGAATCATCGCCTTATTTAGATTATAAAATTGCCCATGATAAGTTACAGGTCTTCCTTTCCATAATAACTTAATAATTTCTATAAATTCTCTTAATTTGGATATAGGGTTTTTCCAATCGATCCCATATGGATTTAAATTCATTGCAGCACCTGCACCTAAACCTAGAATTATTCTTCCTTTAGTAAAAGAATCAAGAGTCACAATTGTTTGCGCAAGAGATGCAGGATGCCTGATATGGGGATTGGTTACGCATGTTCCTAATTTGGTTGAAATGTTTTTTTTTGTTCCTAAAATGGATAGAATACACCAAGGGTCCAATGAATCTGGCACTCCAATACCCATTAAGTGGTCGGGCATCCAAATTGAGTCAAAACCTGCTCCATCAGCCTCTATTGATAATTTTATAACTGTATTTGGATTATGAAGGGGCAGAACATATCCAAATTTAACCTTTTTATCCAAATTAATTACCTGATCAATTGAAATGGGGTAAAATCTTTTCTGAAACTTCGTCTAAGAACAATTTTGCGTCAGGCATTATGTAAGGACATAAAATGAAATATCGACAATTACCAATCTTAATGTATTCTTCTATTTTATCAATAATATCGTCAGCAGAGCCAAATGCAAAACATTTTTCAAGGATCTCATTAGGAATTTTCTTTATTTGTTCAATGATTTTACCATATTTTTCTGCTGATGGCACAAATCGGGAATGTGAAAATTCTGAAGTCGGAATCTCATATCCAAGTCTTTCAATCCTTTCTGGAGACATCATTAATAATATTTTTGCAGGGATTTCAATTTTTTTCAAGGCATCTTCTTTGTTTTTTCCAATTCCAACATAAAAAAAGTAACTATACTCTATTTTTTTAGGGTCTCGACCATTTTTCTTTGCACTTTCCTCGATTATTTTTCTATCTTCAGAAAATAATTTGGGAGATAATCTAAATGGAATCCATCCATCAGCTAATTCACCAGTAAGCTTTAAAGTCCTTGGTTTATTGCCAGCGATCCAAATTGGAGGATTTTTCTGAATTGGTTTTGGACGAATCATAGCTTTATTCAGATTAAAAAATTCCCCTTCATATGTAATTGGTCTTCCTTTCCATAATAATCGTATAACTTCAATAAATTCCTTTAATTTAGATACTGGTTTTTTCCAATTTATCCCATATGCATTTAAATTCATTGCTTCGCCAGCTCCTATTCCTAAAATGATCTTTCCTTTTGAAAATGCATCAATTGTAGCAATTGTTTGAGCCAGGCACGCAGGATGTCTACGATGAGGATCGGTAACACTTGTCCCTAAACGTGTGGTTATTTTTTCATTCGTCCCTAAAACTGATAACGTACACCATGGATCTAAACAATCCGGAGCCCCAACACCCATTAAGTGATCTGCCATCCAGATTGAATCAAATCCGACTTCACTTGCTTTTATTGATAATTTCATTATTAAATCTGTATTGTGCATTGGAAGAACGAAGCCAAACTTAATTTTTTTTTCCATTTTTAACTCCTATTAAGTTTATTATTCATTTGAAAAGTTATTGCTTCCAAGAATTTTCTTTAAAGCAAAATAAACATTATTATTTAATATGTATAACAAATTTTCAATAACAAGGTCTTTAAAATTTCCTAATGTTGTTAGATCTACTTGCCAAAAATCCTTATTTTTACAAATTTTAGTAACAAATTTCTCAATGGTCTCTGGTTTTTTACTATCTACATTTTGCCATTCAGAATTATAATATCTTATTACTTCTTCATCATCTTTTATTTCATAATGTTCTTTATCTCTTATCCCATAAAATTTGCCCTCTGATTCTTTGTTTATTTTCATAAAATATAGAAAGGATGCAAAACTTAAAGGGATTAATTTTGGAATTTTTTTAAATTTCTCATAAAATTCAATTAGGGTAGGGAGAATTCTATATCTAATTTTTGAATTAGAATTGAGTGTTATGTTTATTAGACGATGTTCAATATAGGGATTTTCAAATCTCTCTAAAATGATATTTGTATAATTAATTAATTCTCCTTTAGATATTTCCATGCTTGGGATAACTTCATCAAATAAAAAATTCCTTAAAAATTTATTTACTAATGGTTGTTCTATCGATTCTTTAACTAAATTATTTCCCATTAAATAGGATAAATGGACCATTGAGGTATGTGCTCCGTTTAAAATCCTAACTTTTTTTAAATAATAAGGGGTTAAATCGGGAACAAATAAGACATTAAGATCTGCTTCATCTAAAGGAATCTTTTTTCGAACATTTTCTCCCCCCTCAATAACCCATATATGATATAATTCTGCAGTATTTAGCATTTTATCCTCATATTTCAAAATTTTCCGAAATTGCTCCATTTCATCCCTTGGATAACCAGTAACAATCCGATCAACTAGTGTATTGCAAAAAATATTAGCTTTTTCTAGCCAATTCATAAATTTATTTTCCAGATTCCAATTTTTTATGAGTTTTTTAACAATCTTCTTTAAAGCATCACCATTATTTTCTACTAATTCTAAGGGAAGAATTATAAGACCAGCATCAGTTGAGGAGTCAAAATTTTCATACCTGTTGTATAAAAATGATGTTAATTTTCCAGGATAAGATATTGGAGGATTTAAGTCCATATTATCTTCTGAATTATAAGAAATGCCTGCTTCGGTCGTATTTGAAGTAATAATTTCTAATTCTGGACTCTTTGAAAATTTTAATATATCAATCCAATCAAGTTTAGCAGCATAAGCCTTGCTAATTGAAGATATTATGGAATAATTTTCTTGTTTTTGACCGTTTTTTAGCCCCCTTGAGCATAATGTAAATAAACAATCTTGATCATTTAATATTTTTGCTTTTTCAACATGAACTGGTTGAATAACAATTGCTCTGCCATTAAAAATGTTTCTTGAGTTGGCAATTTCAAGAAAATAATTAAAAAAAGCTCGGATAAAAACCCCCTCTCCAAATTGAATTACTTTTTCTGGTAATTCGAATTTTTTGCTCTCTGGTAATTGTATTTCAATTTCTGGTTGATAATTTGAAAGAAATTTTCTATTTAATAAAGGAATATCAGATACCATTATTTTTTCACAAATGAATCTTATTTAAAAATTAAAAAAATTATTTGAGTTTATAAATACAAGAATAACTCTAGGTTATTAGAAGAGGTCTATTAATTGGATGATAACAACATCACAACTAAGTTATTTGAACACATTACAAACATGGACTATCCTAGGAAATCGGGGTCAGAAGGAGAAAAAAAAGCAGCAAGTTATATAAGCTCAATTTTCTCAAGATATGGATATGAACCAACGCATGAAAAATTTGGTTATTTTTCATCATCACCTATTCGTTCTGTCCTCTTTTTAATTATATTTACAAGTTATTTAATTCTTAGTTTGATTAATTTAGCGTATTTAGATAATATCATTATTTCAATTTTTACAATAACAGTGCCTATTCTTATCATAATTCTATTTGTCAGGATTGATATTATTTTCAAAAGAATGATAAAAGGTCATTCAAAGCGATTTTCAAAGTTAGAAAAAATGGATATTTCAAAAAAAATGAACGATAAATCATATCATGAATGTGAAAATATTATTGCAGAATATAGTCACCCTAATTATACAAAGCACTTATATATTACATCCCATTATGACACAATTTCTTTAAAATTACCGATGAAAGCTTTTTTTCCAATAATAATAATCGGATTTCTTTCATATCTTGGGTATATTGTCTTGTATATAGTAGAATTTGTCTTAAAATTTTTTAATTTGGAATTATTTACCTCCAATTGGTATATTTTTCTAATATTATGCCTTCTAGCAATAATTTTTCTTGATTTTTTGTTAATTGTCCGTGGATTTCGCACGAATGTTTCACATGGCTCAATAGATGATGCGACAGGGATTTCAATTATTTTAGAGCTATCTAATATTGTAAAGGAGATAAATCCTAGATTAAAAATAACTTTTATTATATTTAGTTCTGAAGAAGTTGGGTTCTATGGTTCTAGTTATCATTATTATAAAAATAAAAATTCATTTGATAAGGAAACGCAAATTATTTCTATTGATATGATTGGTGAAGTGCCACCGCTTTGTTATGTAAAATCAATAAATCCTATTAAAAAAATTAAAACAGATAATGATTTTAATCAAGAAATAAAAAAGATAGCAAATGCTAAAAAAATACGTTTGAAAAGGATCAAATTTTTTTATCCTGGTTCGGATTTTGCTGTTTGGTTATTAAATGGTTATAAAGCAAATTGGATATATTCAAAAAGTAGATATATCCACTCAAAAAATGATAAACCTTCAAATGTGAATAAGAAACTATTAACAGAATGTTTTAAAATATTTGTTGAATTTTTTAAACATCATATTTAGATTTTATGACCACTTAAAATCTCTATTTTTTGACATATTCAGAAAAAAGATTTCTTAGAACTTTGCATCCTTCTTCATAATCTGCTAATTCAGCCTTTTCTTCTGGAAAATACGGAATAGAATTGCTAACTTGTTGAAAGGTCTCAATATTTTCTTTTGTGGTTTGTTCTTGTGGAGTTAATTCTTCTCCTTCTTTCTTTGGTTTAACTTTCTCTAAAATATTAGAAGCTATCTTAGAAACCCCTAATATTACATTTAAAGCTCTTTGTGTCGGTACACTTCCTGCGATAGCACCCTTTAAGTGAAATAAAGGATCAGATAATGGCTTGGGTTCCGTATGTCCATAACAAGCAAATTTGCCTTCTTCTTCAAAAATTCTAACATGTAACCGCGTTTTAAGACCTAAACTATAGGTGAAACTTCTAACTGCTCCCCTTAAAAAGTAAGTCTCTTGAACAAATCCTTTTTTTAAAAATTTATTAGTAATTTTTTCAATATCACCAATAAACATGATACAAGGCTTTCTTTTTAATTCAGATTCTTTTTCCAAATCAATCCACTATAAACCAATTTTAAAATTTCATAATAATATGCTTAATCTAATTTTAAAAATATATCCAACGAGATTTTTTTCCAAAACATCAAAAAATTGAAGGAAATATGTCATGTCAATATTTTTGATTGGTTATTGCATAAAAAAAGTATTTCATTTCATATATTTAAAAAATTATAGGGAGCTTATTTGCGTTGTTTTCTCCTTTTTGAACGCATTTTTCTTTTTCTTTTTTTCTTCCATTTTTCTCGCATAAAAAAACCAGCGTAATAAGCGCCTTTTATTTATTTCCTAATTATATTTTTTTTTAGGATTTATCAATCTTATTCTTTTTATTTCTAAAATAAATTTTCAAAGTTGACAAAATTTTTAAATTAATTAAGAAGGAAATAAACCTCTTTTTCTCATATTGGAGTCTTTATTTATAATAAATATAGAAAATAAAAATAAAATTAGTTCTAGATATCATATATTAAAAGAATCTTGATAAAAATAATAGATTTATTTAGCATTTCTTAATATATTTTCAATTTTGGTTAAATTCTTTAAAAAATGGTTTTTTATGCTTTTTAAAATTTATTATATTATTGAGACATTATTACAAAATTCTCGAAATTTATTAATATGCATTGAAAATTTTTGACTTAATGACAATATTTATTACGAATTTCATAATCAAGTATTATTGAGTTGTAATTTAGTACTGGAGTGATAACTCAAAAAGACCGAAAAAAAATAAAATAAAACTAATAAATCAGAAAACGGGGCGTTAAAAAGAATGACTAACACTATAATAAGAAATCAGGAGAATAAAAAGGGGAAAGAGGAATTATTAAACGATATCATTGATGATTTAATGGATGTATGTGATAGTATACTGGCTACATATATTGCCGATTGGGAGGGGCTCTCGTTTGCCAGCAAGCTACCGCTAGATGTTAATGATGAAATTATCTCAGCAACTACTCTATTTACATTAGAAGGTGCAGAGGCAACACGAAAGGAACTTGAAAAATCACTTCTTGGAAAAAATATTTCATATCTTATAATGATGACTGAGACTCAACTAGGGCCTGCCTATATGATAGTATTTCCAATCGAAACCTTGGGATATATTGCTTGTGTTTCTAAAAAAAGAGAAGACATGGGGATTATTATTCAAAACATGAAAACTGCATCAAAAAGTGTGAAAGATATACTTTTTGGCATATCAAGCGAAAAAATTGAAGATAGTGGACCAAGCCCACCAAAAGAATCAATTGAAACTAAAGAAGATTACATAAAACAATTTGCAGGCGAAAAATACGATAATCTATGGAAAAAATTAAAAACTTTGAAAGATATGGCAGAAGAAAATAAATATTAGTAATAAATTTAAAAATTATAATACTCAATCCCCTCTACTTTTTATTTTAGGATTGGTCCGATAATATTTTATACTTATTTTAAAGATTTTAATTAAAATTTTAATCTAATTTTTGATAGAAATGAAAATTAAAATTAAAGAAAAAGATGAAGATCGGCTTATATCTTCTTTAAGAATTCATTGGGATTCAAGGACAAACCAGTATGTAGGTGATATGATTAATTTTTTGGATGAAATTTTCATGCAGTCTGGTTATAGTGTAATATGTTATCATTATGATGGTTTAGGGTGCCCACTTTCTATTATGAAAAATAAAAAATATGAAAAAGAAGATGATGAAATAATTAAAATAACAGAGCTGGAAATTGAAGATAAGGTTGATGAACAGTTAGCCGTTGCAAAAGAAGACGGAAGTCTTACAAATATTTGGTATGGTAAATATTCACATGAAAGTGTTTTAATAAAATTTATTAAACAGAGATATAAATATTATTTTAGATTGGGGTCAGAAGAGTTAGAGCAATCTTAAATATATGTTTATCTAATATATTTTTGTATGTCTGAAGATGAAGAAAAGAATTCTGACAAAGATGATGATTTACTATCTATGGTCGATTCATTAATAGACTCAGAAGATGAAACTCCAAAATCTAAAATGAAAGATAATTTGGATGGAACTCCTAAAAAAACAAAAGTTGTTCCAGTAATTGTTCGGCCCCCTAAGAAATTTAAACCAAGACCAATTAAAATTCAACCCAAAACCCGTGTAGAAACTGCGTTGGAATCCATTAAACAAATAAAACCAGTATCTATCGATAAAAAATCTGAAATCCCACTTAAAAAGGAATCAACTCCCGAATTAACTTTAGATGAGTTAGCCGATACAGTTTTAGAAGAATTAGATACCGAATTAACCACTCCAGAGGTAAAGAGCTCCCAAAAAGACACTATAAAATTTGAATACAAAGTTAAAACAACTACACCAAGCTATGAAATAGAAGAACCTAAAAAGAGCATACCTTCCTCTTATAAGATTAAATTTGGTACTGCTCAAAAAATAAAATCAGTAAATTTAGATAGAGATATGTATGTAACTTGTCCGAAATGTAAACATTACTTTGAATCTATTGAAACCCAAGATATTATTTGTCCAAAATGTCGCCATGAATTTTCAATATAAATTTAATCTATAAAGGCAGTAGTAGTTAATTAAAATTTCAACTTTTTAATATTAATAATTGCTAAAAATCTAACGATTGAGACACGTTCAAATAAAACTTTTAAGCATCTTATTGTTTAATACTATTAGTAGGTGATTCAAATTTCAATTGAAGAAAAAATTGATGAATACATCAACCGCAATAAAGGAAAAAAGACTAAGAAATCAATTATTGAACCCATAAACGAAAATATCTCGGTTCCAAGCGGTTATACAGGAAAGATGTTTAAAGAATTAGAAGATATCGGGTTCAGCATAAAGCCTTATAATTTACAGGATGCAAAAACTCAAGAATCAAAACTGCCACAAGGTGGTATATCTTTGAAAAATTTATTAAATACTTTGAGCCAAATTACTGATCCTGAAACCATGGCCGAGTATGAAAATATGAGACGATTGCAAAATCCACTATTATTTGGTAAAATGAAGTGGATTCTTTTAGCTTTCTTGCTTTTTTCGATGATAAGCTTATTAATTATTTGGATGTAACTAATTTTTACTTAAGATTATACAGGTGTTTTTTTAATTTCTTGAATCGCTATGAGAGCATCAATAGCAATTGATAAGTCATCCTCAGATTTTGTCTTTTTATATCTATTTCTTGCTAATTCATGAACGTCAAAAATTGCATTTTGAAAAGAACAAATATCATCTAAAGAAAAGCCAGAATTCGCTTTCGATTCCACTGTGAAAGTAAGATCATTTAATTTAAAATGTTTTTGATTCTCTTTATTTGCTTTCGCAATTTTTTTAAATAGACTCAATTAGATCTCCATCTACTATCTTTAATTTGGAGATCATATTGAAATCATTAAAAAACGAGTAAAATCTAGAAAATATTAGGATAATATATGGATAAATTATAGGGAATATTCATTTAAATAACGAAAAATTATGAAAAAGGTTATAGAAGATATCAAAAGGATTTAGTTCAAAATTTTAAATTTTATTACTTATAAATAAAAACATAAAAAAAAATATGTCCACATTGAGAGTATTAATAACAAATGCGATTGGCTTAAATCCTTTGCTTCTGAAAAATATCGTATGAGTGTTAACTCCAATATAGATTCAGAAACAAAAGAAAATAAAAATAAGATAGTAGACCAATCTCTAACTAAGTGTCCGGAATGTGGGTGCGAGGAAATTATTAGAGATTATATTCAAGCCGAACTTATATGTAGTAATTGTGGTTTGGTAATTTCAGAACATATGATAGAGTTCAAAACTAGAAGAGCATTTTCCCCAGAGGAGAGGAAGGAAAGAGAACATACAGGATCCCCTCTATCAAATATTCTTCCAGATCTTGGGCTTTCAACTTGTATTGATAAAAATAATCCAGAAGGTGCTAGTTCAAAAGAAATTCAAAAATTCAACCGTATTCGAAAATGGAATACTCGAATGGACTGGCATCATCGAAATTTATCAATTGCTACAAATGAAATAAGACGAATATGCTCTCATTTAGAGCTTCCTGCCAGGGTTTCAAATAGAGCTGCTACTTTATACCGTAAAGTCTACAAAAAAAACCTTTTAAAAGGAAGAAGCATTAAATCAATGGTTTGTGCATGTGTATATATCGCCTGTAGAGAACACAAAATCCCAAGAACTCTAACTGAAGTTTGTGGTCTTTCTACTGAAAATAAAAAAACAATTCGAAGATGTTATAAGATAATCCTTCAAAATTTGAAAATTAAAGTTCCAAATTTAAAAGCAAAAGAATTACTTGCAAAAATGGCAAGTAGTCTCAAAATTTCAAAAGAAATTGAAAATAGAGCTTCAGAAATTATTCAAATTGCTAAAAAGAACCGTAACCTTACCGGTAAAGATCCAAAAGGTATTGCTGCTGCGGCTATTTATTTGGCTTCGTTAGAAATGAATAATAGAAAATCACAAAGTGAAGTTTCCAAAGTAGCAGAAATCACTGAAGTTACCTTAAGAAACCGTTATAAAGAATTATTAAAAATCATAAGTGAGGAAACTTAAGAAAAGTCATAAAATTTCTATTTTTTTTATTTTTCATCAATTCTCCCCCTTTTTTTTAAATAATTGGTTAATAATTTTAAATTTTTTATCAAAAGTAGTCTATAAAAAAAAGGGAAGTTAATTTTATAGGCTGGATATTACCAAGGGAAATTATAAAATGAACCATGATATTTTTTGTAATTTTGCGCTTAAGAGAAATAATTGAATGGTCTTTGTTTTTTTAATGTTTTAAAGAATTTAGACCATAGATTCACATGAACTTTCTATTTCTTTGCAACTTTTGAATCTTTAAAAAATTAAGCGCTTTGTAAATAAGTGAAATTAATGAATCCCCGATTATCAAAGAAATAATGAATCTTGAATATTTTTGATATTTGGAATTATTTACTAGATTACCGAAATCGTTTTTCCAATTACCTAAATTAACTTCCTAATTAAATATACGAAGACAATAATTTAAACTTTTATTGTTTTTCATCGCTCTTTTTTTCTTCTTATTATAAAAATTTAAATTTAAAAAATAAAGCCCGCTATTTTTTATATCTTATTTTCATTCCGAATATAAAGGTATAAAGATTAAATTGTTATTTAAATTTAATAGGAATTGAAACAAAAATGAATAGCAATCCGGACAAAGAAACTAAAACTGAGATTTTCAGTCAATTTATAATTTATTCACTCTTTGCTGTTATTACAACTATCATTAATTTGGGCGGACAAGTCCTTTTTACTAATATTCTACTATTAGATTATGTTTTAGGTGCAATAATTGCATTAGCTATAGGTTACACAATTAAATTCTTTTTAGATTGCTTTATAACTTTTAAAAGCCAAAGAAAGGATGAGGTTGATATTCGAAAACATTATTTAGTATATATGATGACAGCAGTCATTTTTTATTTATTGAACTTAGTTATTCAAATTTATATTTGTACTCCCATTGTTGAAAGTCTGATTTCGGATCCTCTTTGGGTTACTCTGTTATCCGCAGGGTCTGCTGTAGCAGTTGTATTTTTAATCAAATTTCCCTTTGATAAATATATAATTTTTAAATTATTACCTGAAAAAATGGTTAAATAAGCTAAAATTAATCGTTTGATTTCAAAGAGATGTAATAATAATCTCCGGTTTTTTTCTGTTTTCTATCTAACTCAGAATTTAATTTGTTTACTCTTGGTCTACCTGTACGTGGGTCTCGACGAAAAGTAATATTAACATTTTTTAAAAATAGGTTCATCCCACTTTTTAGATCGATTGGGGGAGTGGAAAAACCTTTCTTTCCCGATTCTCCTGAAAATACAATTAATGAATCACTTAAAAAATCAACAGCCAAAATATCATGTTCAACTATAAAGGCGGCTGCTTTTTTATTTTCTATAAACCTTTTTATTGTTTTTGTAATTGTTAAACGTGCATAGCTATCAAGGTAAGCTGAAGGTTCATCAAATAGATAAACATCGGCTTCTTTAGAAAGAGTATTAGCAATTGCAAGTTTTTGAAGTTCTCCTCCTGATAATTCTGTAATATATCTTTCTTCTAATTCAGATAAATTAAATGGTTTTAGAATTTGAGATTTGTAAATTGCGGTATCAAAATTTTTACCAGCTGATTCTCTTAGAAGCATTTCAACTGTGCCATCAAATTCAATATTCAAATATTGTGGTTTTAATGCTATTTTAAGTTCTTTTTCTAATGGTTCACCTACATCAGGGGGTAATTCACCACCCAACAATTTAATAAATGTAGATTTTCCCAATCCATTTTTACCAACTATCCCTATAATTTCTCCTTTGTGAATAACTCCTTCATTAATCTTAAGATAAAAATCTCCCAGTTGCTTTTCCATTTTATTATAACTTGTTATCACTTCTGTACTTTCCCATCCTCCTGAACCTAGTGGATTTAAATGAAATCTTATAGGTTCTGTTCGAAATCGAATATTTTCATCTGGCAAAAAGCCATCCAAATAAAGGTTTATACCCTCTCTAACACCATGAATATGGGAAACAATTCCATAAACTGCTGGTTGCCCATATAGGATATGGACATAATCGCTAAGATAATCGCAAATTATTAAATCATGTTCTACAATAATTACCGTCTTTCCCAATGTTGCTAATTGATGGAGGACTTTAGTAACTTCTAACCGCTCTTTGACATCTAAATAACTGGATGGTTCATCAAAAAAGTATACATCTGCATCTCGTGCAATAACTGCTGCTATTGCAGTTCTTTGCAATTCTCCTCCTGACAAAATATTTAAGTTTCTATTCCAAAATTCTTTCAAATTTAAGGATTCTTTTAATTCATTAATTACTCCTCGCTCATTCACCTTCTCTAAAAGCTCTGATACAACACCTTTTGTAATTTCTGGTATCTTGGTTACATATTGGGGTTTATGTACTAATTTTACTTGATTTTCTGAAATATCTTTAAAATAATTTTGAAGTTCTGAACCCCGAAAATTACGAATAATTTCATTCCATTCTGGCGGTTCTTCTGGATGCCCTAAATTTGGCTTGATTTCTCCTGCTAGAATTTTTATGGCCGTAGTTTTGCCAGAACCATTAGGTCCTATTAACCCAATTATTTTTCCAGCTTTAACAATTGGAAGGCGGAAAAGTACAAAACCTCCTAAATCAAATCTATGAACAAAATCACTCTTTAATTCCTCTGCTATATTTGCAATAGTAATTGCGTGAAATGGACATTTTTTAACACATATACCACAGCCAGTACAAACATTTTCAATAATTCTCGCCTTATTAATATCCTCATCCAAAATGATTGCTTCTGCCCCAGAACGAACTACAGGACAAAAACGTATACAAGGGACTTTTTGAGTCGGAGGAGCACATTTCTCGGGTCTGCAGCGATCTGGTTCAATTACGCCTACTCTCAATTATTAACACCATAAAAAGTAAAAGAAATATCAAAATAAGATATAAATTTTATAAAAAGGGTGAGAGAAATTGTCAGAACTCATAAAGATACCATCACAAATCAGGTTGCTCCAAGTCGTCATTCATTTCTCTCATATAATGATTTCAAATATAACTTATTAAATGTATTGAATCAAATAAATCAGTAGAAAAGATAATAATAAGATGTGTGAATAAAAATAGAAGATTAAGAGCCTTTTACATTCATAATTTTCTTTTTATTGAGAATTGTCCAATACTCGGCAGTAGCTCCTTCGACAAGTTTACTTTTGATTTCCTCATCAGTTGGCATATCCACTTCAAACGTTTCATATGTGCTATTATCCATAAGTTGAACAGTATCGGGTGTTATTGATGTAATTATACCGGTACTTTTATCTATCAGTGGAACCTCAACATTTGAATGAGATGGAAAAGTAAGGCTCCTTTTATTACGATCAAATAAACCTACACATACTACTCGAACTTTTGCGTGACCATGTTTACCTGATTTTGAAACATCAACTGAAATTATTCTGCAAGGTTCATCATTGATTAATACAAATCGATTTGCTTTTAATGACCCTGCTGATTGTTGTTTTTTAGACATTGTAATCCTTCTTTTAACTTTATTTTATTAATATTCCCTACACTTTTTAAAATGTTTTTTATTTTAAATAAAGTAATAATTTTAAGACAATTAAAAAAAAAAATTTGACGCTACGCCAGCACGAAAAAGGTATTCTCGCGATGGAAAAAGATGAATTGATAAAATTAATCATTAAAAATGAAAAAATTTATAATAAAATAGGTAAAAAATTCCAAATAACTTTAATAGATGACAAAATTAACCAAGTTTTTCAAATCAACAATACAAATAATATAATATATGCAAAAGTCAGTAGGCGAGGTTGGAGTAGATATGAATGGAACTCATTAAACTCTTTATATAATAAAGGATATTACGTTCCAGAACCAATTTATTATATACCAATAGAGACTCCTATTTCTCTCGGTTGGTCATTTGGAGATTTAACACAAGAAAATGGTATTATTTTCTATTATCCAATTACAGGTAACAGTTTAAAAAAAAGTTATAGTATGGATAAATTAATTTCAGTTCTAAATTTATTACATAATTTTCACAAAGAAAATATCAAATCAAGCAGTCCTATTCAAAAATATCAAGAAACTGAAGTTAAACGAGGATTAAAATATGTCAAAGATCTAATATTGGGTGATAACACAAGATTAATAAGAATAATAAAAAGTTATTCAAACTTACGAATTGATTTTGGGTTAATTCATGGAGATGCTCGCCCAGAACATTTTATTTTTCATAACAACAGAATCGGAATGATTGATTTAGAAGGAACATGTATTGGGGACCCGTTTAAGGATTTTGGTATTTTATTAGCTGAACTCTATATCTATAATAAAGACATAAATCTGTTCGATTATAAATTAATGAAAAAATTGTTTGGTCGTGATCTTTCTGATAACGAGATTCTAAGATTAAATTTCTTTTTAATTAGAAGAATTTTAGTAAAAATGAAATATGGAAAATTAGTAAGAAGTAAAGAGAATATTATAAAAACACTTAAAACCCTTAGCGAATATGAAAATGAAATTTTGGATAAAAAAGAAAAGAAAATTCTAATTTTAGATACATCTGCTTTTTTAGGAGGATACAATCCTAATATTATTACTATTAAACAGCATACTATTCCTGAAGTTTTTGATGAAGTAAAAACTCCAATGGTTAAATCTTTAATAGAAATTTCAGTAGAAACTGGAAAACTCAAGTTAAATTCACCATCATCTCAATTTATCGATGAAGTTAAGTCCATTAGTGAAAAATCTGGGGATAGTTTCGTACTTTCAGATGTAGATGTAAAGATATTGGCTCTTGCATTAGAAATGGAAAGAAAAGAGGGACTTATTCCTACTCTTATTACTGATGATTATGCAATGCAGAATATTGCCGGAAAATTAAATATTAAATTTAAGCCAATACTCGAAAAAGAAATACAAGATTTAATAAAATGGAAGATTTATTGTCCAGGTTGCAAAAAATCATTTAATAATATTCCAAAAACAAAAATTTGCCCCAATTGTGGAACGAGTTTGAAAAGATTTTCATATAAAAAATCAAAAAGATAGCTACAGCTTAATTTTTATCTAAAAATATTACATCTCTTTATGAATGACAGTAATAGTGATTAACACAAATTTCTAAAAAACTCGAATTTTACATAAAAAAATTTACATAAATAACTATTTTTGTTGGTCTAAAAGTCTAAATTCTATTACTCCAATTATTATATTAGAGAATATGAGTAGGTGTTTAATTTCTTAGTTAAAATTGAATGTAAAAAATGTGGAAATGAATTTCATGCAAGTTTGGAACAATTAGAAAATTATTTCTATTGTCCAATTTGTGAATGTCTTGGAAATATCAATCAATTATTTAAAATTATATCCATTGAAGCTTGAATCTTTTTTTTTAAATATTATATTCTTTAATTATTTTCATTTTCCGATTAGATAATTTAATTTTTATATCAGTAATATCAAATTTAGTTATATGGGAATTACAAATCTTGGGAAAATAATTGAAATAAAGCATATTCAAATGAAAGACTTGCATAAGAAAAGAATAGCGATTGATTCAAATAATATTTTATATCAATTTTTGGCTAGAATACGTCAACCGGATGGAACTCCTCTTAAAGATTCCCAAGAGAGGATTACTTCACATTTATCTGGTCTCTTTTTTAGGACAATTAATTTATTAGAAAATTCTGTCGAACCAGTCTATGTTTATGATGGTAAACCTACAACTCTAAAGATGCAAGTTCTAGAAGTTAGAAGAGAAAAAAGGGAAGAAGCAAAAAAAGAATGGAAATCTGCAATAGAAAGAGGAGATCTTGTAGCGGCTAGAAAATATGCCCAAGCTGCTTTATTCTTAACTAGAGATATGATTTCAGAAAGTAAAAAATTGTTAGATGCTATGGGAATTCCCTATGTTCAAGCTGTTTCAGAAGGTGAATCACAAGCTGCATATATTGCATCAAAAGGGGATGTGTGGGCTTCCGCATCTCAAGATTGGGATTCATTGTTGTTTGGAACTCCGCAATTAATAAGAAATCTTACAATAACTGGAAGAAGAAAAATACCTGGTACTGATAGAACTATAGAAATAAATATTGAAGAAATAAATCTAAAAGATGCTTTGAATGCCCTTTCAATAACTCGTGAACAATTAATTGATATCGGATTATTGATTGGTACGGATTTTAATGAAGGAATAAGTGGAATTGGTCCAAAGAAAGCTCTTAAAAATATTCTCGATTATAAAAATATTGAAGGGGTAATAAAACAAGGAAAAATTAAAATAGATTTTCCTTATGAAGAAATTCGCGAAATTTTTCTAAATCCAGATGTGACAGATGATTATATTATTAAGTTTAAAGATTATGATGACCAAAATATATTAAACCTACTAGTTGATGAGCACAGTTTTAGTGAATCTCGAGTCAACACTGCGATAAAACGTTTAAAAAAGGTAAAAGAAAAAAAGAAGCAAAAAAGTCTCGATAAATGGTTTTAAATTAAATAATACTTTGAAATATCTCTATTTTTTCTTCGTTTTACTTATCTTTTCTTCCATTATTTGCCTCATTTTCATAGAACGTATTTGTATTCTCCTTATTAGAATATGTAAAAGTATACCTGCTCCAAAAGCTGATACAAAGACGATTATATATGGAAGATAATCCTCATATTGAGTAGAATATGGAGCATTATAGGATAAAATCAATTCATGTTCAGCAAATCGGTATTTATCTGCTATAAGTAAATATGTTTCTATCGATTTTGCTGAAATATTTAAATAAACATCAAAGTATCCAGGGAATGGACCTAAAGAATAATAATCATAACCATATATTAAAAATTCTATGGTCATACTTTCATTTGGAGCAAGCCATGTTTTTTTACCGACATCTCCTATCTGAATTATTGAAAACCAACCTATCTCTAAACCTAATAATGGTTTATCCAGAAAATAAAAGTGGAGGTTTGAATCAAAATTAAAAAGAGTACAATTTCCAGTATTTGTTACTTCAAAACTTAAATATAGGAAACTTTGAACATATGGAAGAGCACTTAAACCTATTAGTTCTATCTTTAGGTTTGCTTCAAAATAGGTTTTATTTATAAATATTGTATAATTAGCCGAATTCCCCATTATATCGTATGCTATTAAGGTCAAATTATGCCTTGAACCCAATTGATATGTTGAAGCATTCCAATAATATGTAAAAGTTCCATCTTCATACCATGTCGCATTCTGCTGAACATAGATTACATTTCCAAATGCATCATATTCAATAACCTGCCCTTCTTGCCCCGGAAGGACTTCGCCTATAGTCTCATTAATGTACAACTCGACTTTTTCAATAGATGTAATATTATCTAATGCAAAAAAGGTTATAGGAATGATAAAATTCCAACTTCCACTCGATGAAAATACGCTATTATTTTCATATGAAGTAAAATTAATTTCTGGTTTTACATTATCAATTCTTGTGTTAAAAGTGGTTGAATTTGAATTTCCTGCTTTATCAAAAACGGTTAATTGTAATGTAACATCCCCATTTGGAAGTTCCGAACTATTGAAATTAATGTAATTCTCGGTACCTATAGATGCATTTGCCTTAGTTCCATCTGCTGTAACATTCCACATAAAGATTCTTTTAGAATTAGCATAGAGAAAATATTTATTTATTGTAAAGTTAAACTGATCAAAACCTCCAAATCGCATTACTAAACTTTTATTTTCAAGATGATCTGAATACACATCCAATGTTTCATAATATTTAACCTTATAGCTAATAAAATCAACACTTATATTAATTGGATTAGAACTATTCACTTTAACGAAAAATTCAATGCGGGAATTATTATTTTCATCAATTAGGCTTGAGATTTCATTTCTTGTAATATTAAACCATGTTGAAACTGGAGATGTACTATTAAATACTGAATTATTTATAGTTTGAATAGAGTTTGCTGTCCAATTCCAAATTTGTAACCCTGCAAATTTGATACTGGAATTTGCATAGCTAATATTTGCTACAACACTAATATTTACAGAATAAACATTATCTACAATACTTAGATTATAATCGCTTAATTCTACTGCGTAAGCCATTAATATTCCTGCACTTTCATTTGAATAACTGTGAGAATAGTTATCTAAGAAATAAGTCGCAGAAAAAGAATTACGAAAATCGGTAGCATTTAAAATAGTTCCAGTTATTGTGGCATTTTCTAAACATGTCGCGTTGAGTTCAAGAGTATTATTTGTCCGCAAATTAAGATATGCACCGAATGGATCCTCATTATCAATATATATGGGATTAATTAAGATGGTTTGATTTAGACCCTCTCTATTTAAAATTATTAAACTAATATTATGAGTGTTATTTTGTGTCTCTGTTCCGTTATAATTCTCAAATGCTGTAACATTCCAATCATGATATACAGATATATTTTGTAAGAAAGGATCTATAGCTTTTAAATCACCTATATCGTCCCATTTCACTGCATCAGTTGCATTATTATCAATTATCATGGTTATATTAGATATTCCACTTCCAAAATCTAATGCGTTTATTTCTATCCTCGCCATTCCACCAACATAACTTCCATTTGATATTGAAGTATTATATTGAGGGGGCGTTACATCGATTATCGAAAATGAGGACTTATTTAAACTTGTATTTGTATTTTTACCACTTATATCATAACTTTCAAACCAGAATTCTACATTATCACTTTTATACGTCCACTTTGAACCATCCCAAGCAATACGTTGCCATGGAAATATTGGAAAATTAGCAGTATAATTATCAGAACCAAAGGCTACTTCAAATCCGATATAATCTACAGATATATTAACTGGATTTGTTGAAGTTATATTGAGAAATATTTCAATTCGTGAATCATTAGTTTCATCAATATAAGTGGATAAATTATCACCATAAAGAATAATATAATCAGTTGCATTTGTTGTTGTATTTAAAATTGTCCCATCTATGTCATCTAACTGTTTTGTATTATTATTCCAGATTTGCCATCCTGCCCAAGTTACTCCCGTTGTATTGCTAATGTATGCTCGTATGCTGATATTGACAAAATAAGCATATGTGAATATGGATGTATTATATTTACTTAAATTCAAGGAATATGCCATTAGTATCCCACTGGTCCCGTTTGCATAGCTATGATAAACTCCATCATTAGTTGTGTTAGTTGCATTCACATCATTGATGAAATTCGTAGCATTTAATGTAATATTATTAATCGTATTGTTTTCTTCAGCATGTAGGGTCTTATTAAGTTGTTCTGGAACCATTATGATATATTCGGGTCCAGCATGAAAATTTAATTCTGTATCATACCAAAGAGTGACATTTTTAACTCTAGTGTCATCAGTAACTGTCACGGTAACATTAGCTGATTCATTAACAACACAAAATAGTGGATCAGAAAGGTTAAAGGGATTATTATTAAATTTCCAATTTGAAATATTAGGTGGTGTAGCATCTAAAATTTTAATATCATCAATGGGAGAATGTTCCCTGTTCTGATTTAAATTTAGCCCAGAAAACAGATTAAAGTTATTTAATTGAAGTGTATTACTTATAAAAATACCCCCGAATATAATTAATACTAAAAAGAATGCTTTTGATGATATTTTAGTCACTTTAATCATTCCGGGAGTAAAAATTTTTTCGATTGATAATATTGAACTTGTTTTTACAGTTTTTATTAATTAAACAATTAATAATATTTCCTATTTTCAAGTTAATGTAAAATCTTAAAAGATGTTTGGTACAAAACGATTAGAAAAGATTAATCTATATCTTCATCAGGGGCACGAACAAAGGCAACTAAGAACACGAATAGAAAAATAATTCCTGTTGCTAACATTATTATTGTCATAAGATCAATAGGAGTAGTTTTTAAACCTCCAATTAATGTTGGATACATTCGAAATGCTTCTAATCCTAAAAATAGAATCATTACAAAATATCCAAAAAAAGGTCTTTTATCATCACCACGTCCAAGACCTTTGAAGAAGCAAATAAACATGACCAAAGTCCCAATTATTAAACAAGTCCAATTTATAATTGTCATGATTAATTTTAAAGTGGTTGCAGCAGGAGGTAAGGAATAAATCCAAATAGTTAAAAAAGCTACAAATAGAATTAATTCTAAAACTTTAATTTCATTTTCGGGAACTTCAGTCATTGCCATCCCACTAAAAGATTCTTTTTCGAATTCTGCCGCACCAGCATATATCATCCAAAAAAGGGAACCAATAGCTAAAGCGTTTGCAATGATTATAGAAAATTCATAAAAAAATGGAAGGAAATTATTCCAAATTTCCATAATTTGATTAAAAATTATAACATATTTTGTGACAAATTCAAAAAGAATTAGAATTGGCATTGCTAGGAATAATCCAAAAATAATTAATGAATAAAATGCTAAGAATGCTTTACCTCGATCCCAAGCAAACTCAGAATTTCTAATAATAGCCCACGCAAAACTTGCAAATGCGATAATAACGAAAAATGGTGTAATATATGGGACAATGAACGTTAATATCGTGAAAATTCCATTAAATCCATAAAATATCATCCAACGGATAGGAATAACACTTGTAGTTTGTCTAATTTCTGAAAAGGAGTTGGCAAATTTATTTTTATAAGCTAGTATAAACATCCACCATACTATAATGAAAAAAATAGGTGTTATAATGGTTCGAATAATAGTTTCAACATCTTTACCGAAATAATACTCAATTATATAATAAGTAAAAGGATTGAATGGATCTTGATTTATTAGACCCATTAAAAGGAAGAAATAAACTGGTGTAAGTATAAAAATTATAACAACAGAAAGACGTGCAAGATCAATTCCTTTCCATTCTGGCATATTAATCTCCTTTTTTGAATTTTGCTATTATCATAAGTTTTTCAACGTATTAATCTAAAATTTGCATATAAATTTATTTTACTTATAATTTGTAATGCTTTTGAACATTTTCTTTAAATCTTTTTGCTGTTGAACTACAAGCATTTGGGAATGATTCTTTAGAATTTAACCAAGCATAAATTATCTCCCTTCCATTAGCTGGGAGAGGAATAATATTCTTATATGCATTAAATAGTTTTAAAACCGGATAATTGCCTCTTTGTGCTCCAAAACCTGGTAAAAGAATAAAATATTTTTTGTTTTTTGGAAATTTCTCTAAAATATCTTTCATTATTTTATTTTTTACTGTGGCACCAATGACGAATCCATCAATTCCCCAACTAATACCATCTTCAATAATTTTTTGATATAATTTCCTCCCATCAAATAATTCAATATTAAAATAATCGTCTGCTCCCTTATGAGACATAAAAGCTAGGGAAATTACAGTCATTTTATATTTTTTAGCATCATCTAAAATATTTTTAACTCCTTCTTCATATCCTATTATTTGATGGATTGTTATGCCTTCGAAACCCATTTTATTAAGGTTATATAGTGCATGTTTATTAGATGACCCTATATCTCCAAGTTTATAGTCAACCCAAGGAATACAATCTTTTTCTTTTATATATCTTACTAGTTTTTTTATTGTTTCTTCAGCAAAATCAGCTATAAATTGATAATTAATTTTAATTATAGAAAAATATTCAGAAGTAGCATCAATTACTTTTTTCGTAAAAGATTCTCGGCTTTCTCCCGAAGGAAAAGGAAATTCATTTGGAAGAAATTCTCCTCGGCGGATATCTAAATTAAGAACTAAATTAGTTCCTTTTTTCATAATAGTTTTGTACATTATAAAGAAAATGTTTGCTATTGTATTTATTGTTTTTCATTTATTGAGAGGTAATTTTTAATTAAATAAGACTTTATATCAAATTATTTGTTCATTTAATTGCTGAAATTTCTTCATACTATTGAAAAGTTAAATTTTTAAGATAGATTTTTATTTTTTTGAGTTAAATATGTTGTTTATTATAATAAGAAAATTTAGGCGAAATTAAAATGGCGAAAGAAATTCGAGTTGCCATAAGTGGTCTTGGTAATTGTGCAGCTAGTTTAATTCAAGGTGTTTATTATTATCAGAATGCACCCGAAGATAAAGAGATTCCCGGATTAATGCATGTAAATTTTGGTGGATATCATGTAAACAGTATTAAATTTGTTGCAGCATTTGAAGTAAATAAATTGAAAATTGGACAAGATTTGAGTGAAGCAATAAATGCAGACCCTAATTGTACTGCTAGATTTTTTGAAGTTCCTAAACAAGGAGTTACAGTTTTACCAGGACCCATTAGTGATGGTGTAGCATCCCATATGATCGAACCTTTTCATTGCTATGATCCTAAAGAAACCGAACCTGTTGATCTTGTGGAAGCACTTCATGCTGCAAAGGCTGATATGTTAGTAAATTATTTACCAGTAGGTAGTCATGAGGGGGCAAAAACATATGCCCAGGCAGCATTAGATGCAGGAATTGCTTATGTAAATTGTATTCCAGAATTTATCGCATCAGATGCGACTTGGAGTAAGAAATTTGAAGATGCTGGAATACCTGTAGCTGGTGATGATATTAAATCTCAAGTGGGGGCTACCATAGTTCATAGAACTTTAGCTGACCTACTTGTAAAGCGTGGTGTTAAATTAGAAGAGACTTATCAACTGAACATTGGCGGCAATACTGATTTTTTAAACATGACCGAAGAAGCTAGGCTTATATCAAAACGTATAAGTAAAACTAAAGCAGTTACTAGTCTAGTTCCTTATGAAGTTCCAGTGAGAATTGGCCCTTCGGATTATGTTGAATTTCTTGGAGATAAAAAAATATGTTATATTCATATGAAGGGAAGAAAATTTGGAGACCAACCTATAACTCTAAATGTAAAATTATCAGTTGAGGATTCGCCTAACTCTGCTGGTGTTGTTATTGATGCCGTTAGAGCCGTAAAACTGGCGCTTGACAGAAAAATTGGAGGAGCTTTATTGGGAATTTCATCATATTCATTTAAACATCCCCCAATTCAAGTTCCGGATAGTGAAGCTTATCTCTGGGTCGAGGATTTCATCCAAGGTAAGCGAGAAAGATAATTACTAATGAAAATCATTAAAATAAAATGATACAAATAGCTGCTTGTGCTGATATTCATTCTCCAAAATATATAGAAGAATTCGAAAATTCTCTTAAAAAAATCAAAATACAAATTGATCTCTTTTTATTTGCAGGGGATTTAATTCTAAAGGGAAAATATGAAGAAATATATAAATTAATAGGCATTTTAGATAAATATGAAATAACAAATATCTATTCTGTCTTTGGTAATGAAGAATATGATACGCTTTATGACAAGATCCTTGAATTAGCTGCTGATAAAATTACTTTTTTAAAAGATCAAACAAAATTATTAAAGATAAAAAATAAAAGTGTCGGTATTGTCGGAACAAAGGGGTCATTAGATCGACCTACGTTTTGGCAAGCAAAGAATATCCCTGATATTTCTAAAACTTACACTGATAGAATTTTTAAAATAGAAGAGCTTTTAAAAAATTTAAAGACTGATTTTAAAATATTTCTCTCACATTATGCTCCTACTTTCTTGACTTTAAGTGGTGAGAAAAAATCTGCATTTCCTTCTATTGGATCTAAACGATTTGAACCTATTTTAAAAAAATATCCCCCTGATATTGTTATTCATGGTCATTCTCATATTGGAAGGAAATTTGCTTATTTGGGTTCGATTCCTATTTATAATGTAGCATTTCCACTTAGAAGAGCAGTAACTATGATTAAATTACCCACAAGAGGTTCGTTATTAAGCTATTTTTAGTTAATTTTGTAACGTTCTTCTTTCAATTAATTTTTGTCCCACGTGTCTAAACAAATTTGTTACATTATCCCCTGTTTTTGCGGAAGTTTCAAAATATTCAAAACCTAATTCATCAGCCTTTTGTTTTCCTTCTTCTGGAGAAATATTTCTTTCGGTTTGTAAATCTTTTTTATTTCCAACTAGTAAAAATACACCATTTTTATTCCCATATTGATGTATCTCATCTAACCAGTAGTCAACTTTTCGAAATGAATCTCTATCCGAAAGATCGAATAAAATTAAGAAGGATTGAGTATTTGGATAATAAACCTTACGAAGGCTTTTAAAAGAATTTTGTCCTGAAACATCCCAAGCAGTAAATGAAAAGTTAGTATGAGAATTATATTCAAAAGTATATCTTTTTATGTCGACACCTAAAGTAGGTTTATAATTCGATTCAAATCTATCTTCAACAAATCTATTTAATAAGGAGGTCTTTCCTACTCCTGAACTTCCAACAATTACAGTTTTATAAAGAAATTTCTTTCTAGGTTTTATTTTTTCTTTTATCTCTTTTTTTGATAGTTCAGGTGTTTGATATTTTATCCAGTCTTCGTATTTGAACTCCATATCTAATATACCTGAAAATGGTTGAAATCTATCGATATCTAAATCCCAGTTTTCAAGATTTCCAAAAATTTTAAGAAATTTATTACCAACTGCACTCATATATTCTCTCATTTGACTAATTTCATCCGATCGTTCACAACCAGCCACGATCAAAATTTCTCCAAAGTTCATGTAAATAAATTTTGCATCCTTTAAAGAAATACTGTCAATTTCACCCTTTCCACTTTCTTTAGCAAACGTATCAAGTGCAATAAAAAATCCAGAAATTAAATCTTCTCCCATTTGAATAGTAGAGTTTCCAAAATTTTTATGGAATAAATTTTCCCCGCTATTTTTAATAATCCATATATTGTTAATCATTTCAAATTGTCCCTTCTAATGAATAAAAATCGGAGCCATTTATGTCATATTTAGGATTTTATGATAATTAAGGTTACTAATTTCACATAATACCCGTTTCATTTAAAAAACTATTGTGGGAAAATTAGAAATAAATACAAAAAATATTGTGAAATTCTTAAATATTTAATAAAAACATTGTAAATTTTAAATAGACCATTAGAGAATCTTAAAAATTGATAAATATTTTTGTGAATTTCGAAAAAAAAGCTTGATATTAAAAAAAAAATCTACTTAAATATTTTTATTTCTATTCCTTTCAAATAAGCCTATTCATCTTTTTAATTCAAATTTGGGAGAAAAGATATATAAGACCATATATAATTAAAGCTTGAATATTATTCTCATATTTAAATGATAATAATAAATTAAATCAACAAGATTGGAAATTTTTATATGAAAATATCAATGTAGAAAACTATTTTAATAACAAAAGATTATGAGATATTTAGAGGAATGATAAATAAAATTTTTTAAATAACCCCGAATTAATTATCAAATCTTTTATAATTCAGAATTAATTTCAAAATTTTTTTAATTAATGAAAAATATCATTCTATATTTGACGAATTATCTTACATTGGTGTTTAAATGAAGGAGGAATCGAAAGAAAATTCATTAAAATTAACTTCAGAAGAGACTTTAAAATCATATGGTTTAGATGCGAATAGTATTAATACGTATTTCAACTTAACTGGGAGAGGTCCCGTTGCTATAGGGGAAATTAACATTTTAACTGGATTATCGACTGAAGAGGTCCAGAAAATTATCGATGTATTGCTCGAGAAGGGTCTAGTTAGAAGTATTCCTTCTATTGTTCCTAGATATGAAGCACTTCCCCCATATATGGTGCTATTACAACAGTTAAATGATTTTCAGGATTTCGTTAGAAATCTTCAATCAGGTTCATCAAGTTCATTAGGCATTCAATTAAAGAAAGTACAGGATAGTATTGATAAAATTAAACAATTAAAAGATTTTCAAAACTCTCTAAATGAAGTTAGAGATAGTGTACCTAAATCTATAAATGATCAATTAAAGAAATTTGAAGATCAAATTAGTGAATTTACACATTTAGAGAAAATTCGTTCTTTTATTCATCAAACCGAATCCGATATGACAAAATCGTTAGAAGAACAATTTGGCGATTTTGAAGAAAAGTCAGATACACAAATACTGAAACAATTTACAGAATTTGAAAATTTTATGAATGAAATAAAAATGAAATTTATGCAAGATTTGCAGATTCAATTTGGTAATTTTATGGGACAATTTGGTAGATTAATGGATAGTTTCATGAGCTTTTCTCAATTTATCGTTAATACTAGTGAAATGACACCTGATCTTCTACGAAAGGAATTTAAAAAATTTGAAGACCAAGTTCAAGGTTTAAAATCAAAAATATCTCAGGAATTTGAAACTCGATTCAAAATGAAGGCCTTTAAGCAATTTATAGAAAATTTTGTTCAGGATATTGTAATCAAAGAATTTAATTCCATTCGTGAAAGTTTTCAAGATGATGTTATTAAAGTAACTGCTTCAACTTTTTCAAGAATTGAAGAACAAACTGAAAATATTTCAGGAAATATGTTAACAGAAATTGATAATTTAAAATCATTATTTAGTGAAAAAATTGTCCAAGGTGTAGAAAATAATGTTAATAATATAGATAGTCAAATGAAAAGCATATCAAATGCTGTTAAAACTCAACTTATAACTCTTGAAGAACTATTTAGAAAGGGAATTATTAACAAATTACAAGAAAATATGCAAGAAGCAGAAAAAAAGATTGATGGCTCAACTCAAAGCATTACCGACGATCTTAAAGTTTGGCTAACAGAAAGTCTTGGCAAAAATATCCGCGAAAATTTAATTCACACTCTTAATAATCTTGATAAACAATTAAGTACATCATCAAGTGATATTTTAGATATTTTTACAAATTTAGAGAATATTTTTAGAGAAAATATAATTAACTCCCTTCAAGAAGTATTAAAGTCAATTGAGCAAAGAATTGAACTTTCAGAGAAGACTATGAAAGATTTTTGGCAAATTGCTAAAGAAAAAGCTGTCTTTAAATTTGAAGATATTTGGTTTGTTCGTGGCAGGGAAGGAATGATCGCTCAAATAAATGAATTAATAAATCATACAAAAGCAAGAATTCTAATTGTAGCACCAAATTTAGAGGACATTGATGTGACTTCTCTTAAGAATTTATCATCACATATAAATGTCCGAATAGCTGCAAAAATAAATTTGGACAAACCTACATGTAAAGATATATTGAACCAACTCCAAAAATTTTCAAATATTGAGTTAAGAAACTATATTAAAAAAGATCTTTGGGGAGCAGTAAAAGATGGAGAGGAAATCGTTATAGGAGTAGCCTCTGAGAAAGAAGTTGCTGGAATGGCTTCTATTTTAATAGATCATGTCCGTATGTTTCTAAATCCTCTCGAAAATGCTTGGCTAATTGGAAAAAAACAATGGCAGTGAAGCCTATCCCAATTTAAAGTTCTCGATTTCAGAATAAGTCTTATTGAACTTAGCTATAATTTTTTTCCAATAGTTCAAAGTGCTTTACAGCAAGAGGTCTATCTAATTTTCGAAGTCTAAGTAAATTTCTGATATTTTCAAGTAAATAACTTGGAAAAAAGGTTTGGAACTTAATATCACTTGTTAATAATGTCCATTTTTTTAATTTATGGTCTTTAAACTCAGCAAAAATGTTCATTCTCAATAAATTTTGGTATACATCTTCAATTTCTTCTTTATCAAAATCTGAATGCTTTGAAATTTCTTCAGTGAGTATTGGTTGTTTTCGTAGTATTGAAATTAAATCATAATATATAGGATTTGTAATAATTTCAGCTAACCTTTCGATGTCTCTTGAGGAAGGTGTATATGCTTTAAAATATTCTATAAGATATTGAATGTAATCATTAGCCATAACAGAGGAAAATTTTTTTGACTGAACTTTTGAGATAATATCATATGGCGGAAACCGAGTCCCATAAAAATCGCGAATTAAGAAGACATTTTCAACTCTTCCTTTCTTAATAAAATCTCTAATAATTAAATTGCCTCTTATCAAATGGGATAATAAACTATCCATATTGGAAATGGTCTCTCCAAGTTCTTTTTCTAGTCTATCTTTTAGATCCATTATTGTTAATGGCCCTTCTTTAAGGATTTCAAAAAGCTTATTCAATTTATAATCTTTTAGAATAAATGCATAAATTTGTTCCTGAGTTAATTTACTGGATTTAACTATATACAAGAAAGTTTTTGACAAAATATCTTTAAATTTCTCTGTTCCAACATTTGAAATAATATTATTCACTGATTCTAATAGTGGATCTTCAAACCAATTTGTATCTTCATCAATATCTAATAAAATAGCAATTGCATATTGAGTTTGGACATCAATTCCTGTAAAATAACTCAAAACATTATCTGCACCTGATAATTTAATGGATAATAATCCTGGTCTTCCTTCTCCCATTGCATGTGATGTATAGATTCTCATAATTTCATCTTGTTCAATTTTAAGATCTTCGGGATATTTTGAATCTAATATAACTCCTTCTTTATCGTCCCATTTTATAACTGCTATTCCTTTAGGGATTTTAATCACTTCCTTAATTTAATTAATTTATTTCTTTTTACCTGCTTTTTTTTCCATTTTTCCAAAACCTTTTTTCTTACCAGTTAAAGGTATTAAAATTTCATTCTGGAATTTTTCAAAATCTTTTTCGACTAACCCAGAAATTAGATCTGTTCTGGAGCCAACTTCAAATGGTTTAACGGTCTTTTTCTTTTTAATATTCTTAATTGCCTTTCGCATTCTCCTTACAATCACCGGATATCTAAAATGTCTATACCAAGCCATATATACCGATAATCCTGCAATTGCGCCTACCATAGGAATTATTATCATTGCTAATAATGGCCTAATATCTTCTGGTGGGAAAAATAGTGGTGGCTGTTCTTTTCCAGGTTCTTGTGGTGGAAGTTGAACAACAAGATAAATTATTATATTTAAAGCTGTATAATTTTCTTTGAATGCTGAAATAGTAATATCATATGTTTTTGTTGTCATAGGGGCATCCATTGTAAATTCATATGTCCCATCTAGATTATCGGTTAAATTTCCTTCTCCTCTTACCCAATAGTATGTTACTGTGGCGTTCTTTATGAACTCTATCCAACCCGTTGAAGAATTATCAACCTCAAAAGTAACTCTAATCGTGAAACTACTTCCAGGTGTAACATTTAATATATTATATTCAGCTGTCAGAATGGTTGGTATGTTAAAAATTTTTAATAAAAATGTATCAGTTTTTATTTTATAACCTAAATTAGAACCGTTAGCTTTAACAAATATATAATAAACACCAATACCAAGATTACTTGTATTTAAATTTAAATAGTAGAAACCAGAGCTATTATAATTAAAACCACCAGCACCTAATGAATCCTCACTATAGGTAATATTTGCGTTTTCAATTGGTTTGCCACTTGAATCATTATAATATAATTTCAATGTAATATTTTGTTTTAAATAAGTGTCATCAAGATCTTCTAATATAAGAGTTGCATCTATAAGTTCAATAAATATACTAATAGGGATTGAAGCATTTGCATAATTTGACTTATTTGCGGTAATATAAATCAAAAATGTTCCTACTCGACCAAAGATCGAAGTATTAAAGGTAAGATTATAAATTCCAGATGAAGAAATCTCAAAGTAAGAATAATTACTTAAAGACCAGTATTGTGCTCCAAACTCGAAGCTAACAGATAGATTTGCATCAGAAATTAATGTATTATTATCAGTATCACCATATGAAATTAGAATTGAAATATTAGATCTAAATTCAACAGGATCTGGTTGAATATAACTGAGATTTGTAAATATATTGTGAATATTTATTGATATGTAAATTTCTCTTGTTTCATATTTCGACTTACTTGCATTAATTTTCAAAGTGTAGGTTCCAATTGTTTTTGATGTCGAATTTAAAGTTATTGTATATTTTCCTGATCCCACCTCTTGAATTGTATAATAACCCAAGTCCCAATTACATTGAATAGTAGCATTTGAAATCCCTTGTGTTGAAGTTTCATTATAAAATATTTCTATAGTTTCATTTCTTCCCCAAGGAACAAATACTCCACCTACTTGAGGGGATGTGAGCGTTGTACTTCTATCGACAACAAAAATACTAATGGGATTTGTAGCATTAGCATAATTTGCTTTATATGCGGTTACATAGATCACATATGTTCCTCCACCTCCAAAAATGGAAGTATTAAAGGTAAGATTATAAGTTCCAGATGGAGAAATCTCAAAGTAAGAATAATTATTTAAAGGCCAATATTGAGCACCCAGTTCAAAGCTAACCGTAATATTTGCATTTGATATTAATGTACCATTATCTATATCTCCATATTCAAGTTGAATAGTAATATTTCTATCTATTCCAACGGGACTGGGTTGAATGTAAGTTAAATTTGTATATATATTACGGATATTTATTGAAATAAAAATTTCCTTTGTTTCATATTTTGCCTTACTTGCATTAATTTTTAACGTATAAGTCCCAATCGTTTTTATTGTTGTATTTAAAGTTATATTATATTGACCAAAACCCACTTCTTGAATGGTATAATAACCCGAGTTCCAATTACATTTTACAGTTGCATTCGAAATCCCTGGTCCAAGTGATTCATTATAATAAACATCTATAGTTACATTTCTTCCCGAAGGAACGAATAGACCCCCTATCTGAGGAGAGGTGAGCGTTGAAGTTCTATCGCCAACAAAGATACTAATAGGGGTTGTAGCGTTCGCATAATTTGATTTATTTGCTGTGACATAAATCACATAAGTCCCTCCACCACCAAAAACCGAGGTATTAAACGTGAGGTTATAAGTTCCTGGGGAAATCTCTTGATAGGAGAAATTATTTAGAGGCCAATATTGGGCATCAAAATCAGAGCTGACAGTGATGTTTGCACCTGAAATTAACGTGCCGTTATCAATATCTCCATATGTAAGTTGAATAGTAACGTTTCTATCTATTCCTATAGGGCTGGGCTGAACATATGTGATATTTGTATATATATTGCGGATATTTATTGATATGAAAATTTCTTGACCTATATATTTCAACTTACTTGCATTAATTTTTAACGTGTAGGTTCCAATCGTCTTTACTGTTGTATTTAAAATTATTCTATATTGCCCTGAGCCCATCTCTTGAATGATGTAGTAGCCTGCGTCCCAATCACATTTTACCGTTGCATTAGAAATCCCTAAGCCAAGTGATTCATTATAATTAACATCTATGGTAATATTTTTTCCCCAAGGAACGAACAGCCCACCTATCTGAGGAGAAGTGAGAGTCGTACTCCTATCGCTAACAAAGATACTAATAGGGGTTGTAGCGTTCGCATAATTTGATTTATTTGCTGTGACATAGATCACATAAGTCCCTCCACCACCAAAAACCGAGGTGTTAAACGTGAGGTTATAAGTTCCTAGGGAAATCTCTTGATAGGAGAAATTATTTAAAGACCAATATTGAGCACCAAGATCAGAGCTGACAGTGATGTTTGCACCTGAAATTAATGTGCCGTTATCTATATCTCCATACTTTATTTGAACAGTAACATTTCTATCTATTCCTACTGGACTGGGTTGAATGAAAGTGAGATTTGTGTAGATATTGCGGATATTAATAGATATATAAATTTCTTGATTGACATGCCCAGTTTTACTTGCATTTATTTTTATTGGATAAATTCCTATCGGTTTTATAGATGTATTTAAAATTATTTGATAATGACCTGAACCAATTTCTTGAATAGTATAATAACCTAAGTCCCAATCACATTTTATAGTTGCATTAGTGATGCCTTGATTTAAGGAATCATTATAGTTGACGTCTATGGTCACATTTGTTCCCCAAGGAACGAATAGTCCACCGATTTGTGGAGATGTTAGATTCGTAGTTTGTGTAACTTCAAGCTGAATTAAATCTTGTTTATATTGGGATTTATAATATGTCTTATTTGCGGAAACCGATACATTATATAACCCATATTGCCAACCAGCGGTATCAATTTCTTCAATATAGATCCCACCACCGTAATATTGCATAGAACCTTTTATTTCTGTCGCATTATCAATTGTATAATTCACAGTTGCCCCAATAATACCCTCTTCTTCATTTATATCTGTATAATTTACTTTAATAAGCACTGTATCCCCAGTAAAAATAGGAGTAACTAAAGCATCTTGATCCTCAGCCCGATCTAAAGTTGTATCGTGAGTTACATCAAAATTTAAAACGATTAAGCCGACTTGGGATGCATTTCCACCATTCCATCGAATATTAACTGTATATTTGCCTGCACTTGCATTTTTAGCTCCTAAAGTAAAGGTATCAAACTCAACATATCCAGAAGAATCGGGTGATTTATTTTGAGATACTTGTTTCCATGTAGTGCCGTTTGGATAAAAAACAAGCAATGAAGCGTTTGTTTGGGTTAGATCAGGAATTAATTGATCATTTATTGTTGCATTAATTTTCATAGTATCGGAAATTTCAAAGCTAGTATTTTTTTCCCATGTGGAAATAGCCCATTTCCAAATTGTCGCGTTTAACACATAATTAGGAGCCTCGGCTATAAATTTCCATCTACCGTTAATGGCAATACTATTTGGGATAATTAAAGTAGAATTTCCGGGACCTGAAGTCGGTAAAACATCATTAATTTTGTCATTACCGTAAGGATCAATCACTTGAGTTATATTCCAATTCACAGGCTTCGAAACATTAAAATAATAATCTATTTCATAAGTTCCTGGTATAGAAACCCCAAAATACATTGTCCATTCCGCTCTTGTTTCATTTCCTACTTTAAATTTACTTCCTTGTAATCCAAGATCTGTGGTTGTAAAAGTAGAAGATGTAGCATTAATGAAGATATCAGTATCAATATAAACCAAACCTGATGAATTTGATGAAAAAGAAAAGTTATACTCAGAACCTCCTGCAGTTCCCAGCCAAGTATCATTAAAAGAAGAAGAACCTGTACCAGGATCACCTAAGTCTGAAATTTCTACTGTTGTTCCATGTTCATTATCGGTTAAGTTAAGCGCAATTTGAGATGGTTTTGGAATACTTGACATTTTTAAGGTAATATTATCAAAATAAATCGATATATTTGCAGCTGGACTAAATAAACCATTACCAAATGCAACACCAAATCGAACACTTATATTTCCTGGTGGATTAAAACCATAAAGTTCTGGATTAAATGGAACTATTATATCTGAATACCAAGTATCATTTTCTATATCGTTTCTTAGAGAAACCAATTTGAATGCTGTTTCTACTCCATTTAAACCTATACTACAATAAAGGGAGGTACCTCCTGGTGCGTCTCTATTAACGATCCAATCAGTATCATTTGTTATTAATCTATAATTAAAATCAATAATCCAATCTTCAAATGGAATTTCATTTCTATCAAAATTAAAAGTATAATTCCAATAAGAATCTGTATTTTGCCAGTTATTTGAGGCATTTGCGATAAATTTAAGATATATGGAGTCGTTTGAATCAAGAGGCTCATCTAACCAGCCAAATTCCGCTAATTCTGGGTCTGAACTCGTAGTATAATTAGTCCAAGAGGTGCTATCATATCCAAAATCAAAAGTATCATTTATCCATAACCTATCATATTCATAAATATCTGTGATGTTAAATCGAATTTTATTTGCTTCCCAATTCTCAGGAACAATTATAGATGCATTTCCAGATTTTGATAAATTAAGCCCATTTTCTTGGAAAATTCCTCGTCCAAACTCCGTCACATTTTGATGAATTCCAACTCCCGAATATTCCGCTGAATTGGATTGAATAGAAATAATTGGGAACTCAATATTAGATTCGGATCTATTGATAAATTGAGAGTACAAATTGTCATCATTAGATAAATTATAGGTATTTAAATTAGTAAAAATCATTATTGAGAGAAACATGAGTGTTAAAAAAAATGATTTTAATCTTTTTGTTGGCATTTATTTCCTTCCTTAATAAATTTTGATAATACCCACATATTTAATGTAATTTGGGAAGAGTTTCCCCATATTTGAATTTTTAATCAGCAATTAAATTATTTATAAATGTTATAATATCTTATCAATACTAATATATAGTTTTAACGTTAAATTTTAGTTCAGAGTAAGAAAAATAAAGTTCCTCAAAAATTCTTTATTAATTATTAGAAGTGAATATATAGAGGGATTCCCGCTGCCCGATTTAATAAGACCCGACGAAATAAATAAGTTGCTCGAGAATTATCTTAATATAATTGATGATATAAAAGCAACTGTCGTTGTAGACAATGATGGGCTAGTATTTGCTTCTACTTTAAAGTCAGATTTAGAAGACTTAGTAATGAGTGCATTGACTGCACATATGCAAACACTTTCAGAAAGAATAAAACAAGAATCTGATTCCGGTTATTTTAAAAATTTGACATTAGAGATGGAAAAGCAAAAATTCATTTTTAATGAAGCAGGTCCTGAACATCTATTGCTAACTGTTGTAGATAAAGATGCTGGAACAGATACAATTATAAAATACGCCCAAATTGTGGCAGAAAAAATTGCTAAAATATTGAATGGTGAACCAACCTCACTAAAACTTGAAAAAATTCACGAAAAACCTGTTGCAGTTGAAAAAGAAGAGCCTAAACCAATAAAAAAGTGTGTTTTTAAAGTTGTTATAGTAGGAGAACCTAGAGTAGGTAAAACTTCTTTAGTAGTCAAATTCGCAAAGGGTCGATTCGAATCAGTATATAAACCAACTTTAGGTGTTGATGTAATAAAACATTCCTATGAATATAATCCCAATGTCCATCTTATCTTTACAGCATGGGATATATCGGGACAAGCATCCTTTAAAAAACTTAGAAGGTCGTATTATCCTAATACTGAAGGATTTTTTGTTATTTATGACACAACAGATAAAGAAAGTTTTGATAGAGTCAATGATTGGATAGAGGAAATACAACAATACGATACAAAAAATAGCATTTTTGTATTAGTTGGAAACAAAATTGATTTAGAAGACGAAAGAGTTATTTCTAAAGAGAAAGGAGATAAGAAAGCAAAAGATTTAGGAGTCTATTTTTATGAAACTTCAGCAAAAACTGGACGAAATGTTAATGATCTTTTTTATTACTTAGGAGAAAAAATTGTTGAAAAAAGGAAAATAAAAGGTTCTGATTGATGTAGGAAAGGAAATTGAATAAGCCTTATTTTTTGTATATTCTTAAAGCTTCAGGTTTATGTTTATTTTCTTATAATCTAAAAGGATACATGAGAGAATTCGAAGAATTTCTTATTACTGGATTTATTAGTGCAATTTCTACATTTTCTAGAGAATTAAATAAACAATTTGGTTATTCTGAAGAATATGGGCGATTATCTTCTATACCAATAAATGAAAATTTTGAAATTATGATTTCATATAAGCATCCATTGATTGGTGCTTTAATTGTTGGGAAGAAGGATATAGATGAGGATATGAAAAATTTTCTTGAAGAAATTATGAACGAATTTCATTTGAAATATGAAGATAAATTTATGAAATTTGAAGGTGATATTTCAATATTTGATCCTTTTAAAGATGAAGTTGAAAGAATTTATGGAAAAATGGGCATTTTCTCATTTCAAATTCCAAAATTACAAAAGGATTATAGAAAAAGAATTGATTTTAATAAAAATGAATTTGAGCTAATTAAATTTATTGATGGTAAAAATGATATAAAAGAAATTTCATTAAAAATGGGAAAAGAAATTGATGAAATAAAAAAACTAATTTCAACTCTATTATGGAATGAAAAGATAACATTAAGTGAAAAGGTTTATGACGAAGATATTTATGAGCCAAAAATTAATCTATTTCATCTTATAAGAACTAAAGTTTTTACTCATGAAAAGGAAGAAATAACAAGTTCTGAAAAAAGATCTATAGAATTTGAGGTACTTAAAACCATAGATGGATTTAAAACTGTGCATGAAATCTCGGAAGAATTTCAAAATCTATCAATTAGTGATATTAAACGAATAATTTCATTTTATTTCTCACAAGGCTATTTAGAGAAAGTGGAATTATATCCACAAATAATAAAATTGGATGATAATTTTTTAAAGAATTTTCAAAATCAAAACCTGGTTTTATGTTATAGCTTGGAAAATACTTGTAATGGGGAATTATCTCTTTTAGAAATATCAAATAGAATTGATATTCCTATTAAAGAAATTAAGAAAATGTTAGTTAATATGGGAAAGCAAGTTACTTATAAGAAAAAATATATTAAATAAGGTTTAACATTCTAAAATTTTTATATTTGACTGCTAATTTAATAAAAATAATCAAGAAAAAGCTTAGAGAAGAACCCAATCCTTACCTTTGCAATATAATAATCTACCAGTATCCTACAATAACACATGGGTATTACTCATTTTTATAATGAATACTTAACCACTCTTATTTAATAAGTACGCTTCATGAGGTGCCTATTTGTTAAATAATGAATCAGCAATAACCTGCAATTTCTGTGGAAGTTTAAATCCAATTTATTATTGTAATAAATGTAATGTGGTTTTTTGCAGTAAGTGTAAAAAGGAAGAATTAAACAATCTGGTATTCTGCGCATATTGCGGAATTACTATTGCAAAAATCCAAAATAATGATCTAATGTCCGAACAAAAATATAAATGTCATAAATGCAGATCCAACAAATTTGTTATTGGTCAAAAAAGGGTTAGACTATGTCCAGGTTGTAATCAAAGTAATATTTCAACTATTGCTGAGAAAAAACGTAATTTAATTGAGTCATCACGTAAACTAATTTTTAGGTTCAGAGATGGTTACAAAGAATTATACACTTTTCTGACAAAATTAAGCCGTGTTAGAAATAAATTAATTGAACTCAGAACAAGCGGGTTTTTCCATGACCCTAAAATTGAATCATTTATCTTAAAATTGATCAGATCTATTCCACTTACAAAAAAACAAATTATGTTTAGGGTTGAACAAGATTATAAAATTCTCAAATTACCTCTACAGAAATTTTTAGATCCATCGAAATGGACTCCTGATAAATTTTTCTTGCTTGAGGCATCTCTAAATCAAATTAAAGAGACCATGGATGATTTTAGAAGATTTATTGACGAATTAATTGAGACTTCGAATAAGTTTTTAATAATCGCTACGAAAAAAATTAAAGCTGTGTCTTATTATAAAAATATATATGATAAATTTGAAGGACTATTAGAAATATTACCAGGAGAATTACCTATATGCGCATTTAAAAATGTCAAATTTAAAAAATGTTCGTTTCAAGATTTGAAAAGAAGTAAAGGTAATTTATTTTTGACTGATCGTCGTATGATTTTTCTTCGAAGGAAAGGATTAATCTTCAGAAAATACATACATCTGTTTGATTTCTTCTTAGAAGGATTTGAAAAGGTTGAATTAGTTGGAAGAGTATTTAAAAAATTGAAATTTTCATTAGAAGAGGGTAATATTAAATTTGCTGCACCTAAAAAAGTGATGCGAGCTATAAAGAATTATTTCACTATTTCCATTAATTTTGAGAAATATCGTGTAGAAGGTGAAATACCGACAGAAATTCTAGAACCTATAGATTTGAATTTATTGGATTTAAAACAAAAAATTGAATTAATCATTACTTCTTTATTAAGTTTAACACCAACTAGTTACCAAATAACAAACCCAAATCAAATTAGTATTACATCACCAAGTGTTCAATTTAATAACTTTGAAAGAAATGATAATAACGAAAATCCTAGCAATAATATTGTATTATTTTTGCATAAAATTCAAGGGGAAGAGTTTTCATTAAGTAATACTCTTCAAAATCTAGAAGATAAATTTAATCAAGGGATCATCTCTTCTGAAGAATATTTAAAACAATTTCGTCATTTACAATCTGAATTATTTTCAATAAGAAAAAGAATTGACCAGATCCAAAGACAAATTAATAATGATTTACCTTATAATCCAATATCGAGACCAATTAGTCAAAATTTAAGAATAGACCAAAATCCAATACAAATTAATTCAAATTTGAGAAATGTAGAAAATACAAGATGTAACAATGATGATTCTGATGAAAAAAATAAATCTAAACCAGTTCCAATAAATATCTTCGATATGTATTGATTTTATTAATTTTTTATTTTTTAAGATCCCTTTATTAGGGTTTTATCTAACTAATAGACGATTTTTTCACCAAAACATTTTTAAATTTTCTATATTTATTCAAGGTCAATTTCTATTTAATAAAAAATAAAAATAATTTGCACCAAAATTTCTTATAATGTATTATAATTTATTGAATATTAATTAAAGATTTAGAATGAATTAGGATCCTAATCGAAAAATGAGAAAAAAAATAATACTAATTTGTTTATTTTTAGGGTTTTTTTCTTTGCTATTCGTTGCAAGTTGTATTAAGAACCCATATCAGCCATTAATGAATTTTGGAATATCTTCTAATTTAGATTCTGAGGATATGAAAACAACAGATGAACCATTACCCTATGAACCGCCGGATGCTCTTATAAATTTGGAAGTAATAAGAACGGTTTATTTTAAGCAAAGTCTAGTACATATCAACGATTATTTTGTTGTGAAAAATAATAAAACTAATTCAAAGGACTTTATTCAAGTCGGACTTCCATATAATTTTAGGGGACAATTATATGATATTTCCGCTTCTGGAGAAAATATTGGAAAATTGCGAATAGTTGAGTTGCCATATGATGGAAGCGGATTCTCTAAATGGAATATATATTTAGATGATCCAATAAAACCTTATGAAATATTTAATTTTACGGTATCAATGATATGTTCTGATGTTGTTAACTTTAAAACCCCAACAAGCTTTTCTGGTAGTGATCCAATATATTCATACAGGTTTTATAAATATCCTTCTTCTCCTTACACTTCTTTATCAGTAGAATCAACATTTTATGCTGATAATAATGCACCAGATATAGCTAATGATTTACCATCATGGGATTTTCAAACAAAAACAGGAACACTAACAGTAACAAATCCAATACTTGAATGCGAAATATTTAACCGAGTAATTGAGATAGATAGATGGGGATATATTTACGTCCGAGAATATTATCAGTTAAGAAATTTAGTTTATAATAATAAAGTATCAACATTTAGTATCTTACTTCCTATTGATATAATGGAATATAAGGTATTTGACTTTTTTACTGATCTTATAGTGACTCCAATTCCAGAACCTCAAAATATGGCAATAAATATGACCATAAATTGGGATATCTCACGGTATTCTCTAGATAAAGGACAAGTCGCATACTTTTGGGTTGAATACAGAAGACCACTAGAATTGCACCATTTTGAATCAGGTTCTATAGGAAGATTTTTTTATCAATTCGAACCTGAAAGATTACCCTGGAAAACAGATCGCTTCTTAACTAGTTTTAAATTACCACCTGGTTGTTCTATCTTGTCTCATGTTCCCACTGCAACTTCTGTCTTAACTTTAAATGGTGATATATATCTAAACTATTTAACAATTAATTCTACTCAAAACCACTATAAAGTATTCATATTTGATTATGTTATATTAGAAACTCTTCCATTTGATTTCTTTAGACCCCTACTAATAGCAGGGTTAATTTCTATTCCACTAATCTCTTTTATAATATTGAAACGAGAATTACCTCGAAAAAAAGAATTACGGTTACGACCTACAGAAGTTCCATCTCATATAATTAGAGAATTTATTACTTTATATTCGGAAAAGAATGCTTTGTATATTGAAATAGAAAATCTTGAAGAAAACATGGCGAGAAGAAAAATTAAAAAACGTGAATACCGTAATCAACTGAAAACAATCGAGAGGAAACTATCTGATTTAAATAAAGAATTAAAGAAATTTTCGGATGAAATTTCCGAAGCAGGAGGGCGTTATGAAAAAATTATTGAGGAACTAGAGCTTCGAGAAGCAGATTATGACATGGCTAGAGAAGCTTTAGAAGCAATAGAAAGAAGATATAGGGTTAGTCGAAGAATTAGTACTACTACTTATAGAAAATTGAAAAAGGAAGAAGAAAAAGCTCTCCAAAAATCCAAAAAAGATAAAGAAAAACTTATACAAGAACTTAGAGAACTTATGGGTTAATTTCCATACGTTTAATTAGATTTTCCAGAATTATTTTTGGATTTTCTAAATTTTTTAATAAATTTCTAGTATTTTTTTTATATTTTTTAGGATTATTTAATATATTTTGGATTAATTCAAACATATCATTAAAATTTTTTAAATGCCAAATGGGGAAGTCTCTTTCTTTTAGAAATATTTCAATGTCAAGAGTCAGAGGAAAATAAGAAATTGCCGGAATTCCTAATAATGCTGCTTCCCTTTCCATCGTTGCACCACCACTAATAACAAGATCTGCAAAAGATATTAGGTTAGGACCATCAATCGCTTTAGTTGGAATAATTATTTGTTCTTTAAATTTTTCATTTAATAATTCAAATTGAATTGGATATCTTGTAAAGACTATAATTTGTGAATGTTCAAATTTTTCAAGAATAAATTCAATAATTCTAGAGGAGAGGGTTTGGTTTTTTGTCTCACTCAATAAATATGCCGCATGAGTTTCCCTTGGTCTTAATATAATTATTTTTTTATCTTTTTCCAAATTAAGAGTTTTTAAAATTGATTCATCTTGTTCTAAATCTGTTATCCATGCTATTTCATCAATACCGTTGAATTGAATTATATTTTCTGCTTCTACCCCAAACTTTAAAAATTTATCTTTAGGAACACAAGAAGGTGTAATAATGAATTTTGATAGTGGAATTACTAACTTGTTAACTGCAGTTGCATGGGGTGCATCATCGAAGCAGATATGCGGAATTCCAAGACCAAAAGCTACTCTTGAAGCTTCTACCGAACATAAGGAAATGCAAACATCTGGTATTGAAGATAGAGACAATATAAAATCTGTTAATTCCAATATTCTTTTTGTACTAGCTTTTAATTTTCCCTCGAGAGTTCCGCCTCCGTGTTCACCTATTGGAACGAAATCTATCTCTCTTAATTGAAGTAATTCAATATTTTTATCATAATTTCGTGCAGTTATGATAACATCAAAACCTTTATTCTTCAAATATTTCTGGATAGAACCTAAAAGCCACACCTCTTTAGGTGTCATTATATCAAACCAAAGTAAAGTCATGAAATCACGATTTATTTTGTTTATTTCGATTTTTTACTCGCTTTTTTCTATTAGATTCATAATAAAATGTGGCTAATCTATCCCAAAGATAAAGAAACGCAAGAACTAAAATTACACTTATAAAGACTTTTAAAAAATCGTTAATAAAGCCACCTATTCCAACTGGAAGCGTTAAATCAATCGGTACAATAAATAAATCAATGAATAAAAAACCTCCTATAATTACAAACCATATTGCTATTATCAAAACAAGTAATTCATTATATTTTTTTGATTCCATTTAATTCACCAATTTAAAGGACAATATATGTAAGAAATGAAGTTATAAGAGCCAAAATCCCCGAATATATTGTAAGTAAATGAAATATTTTTACAATTTCTTGTTCTGTTAAGGGATCTTTTATAAGAACTAATCCTGCTAATGTAATTGGAACATTTTTTTTCATTGATACATCCAATTTACCGTCTGATAATAAAACTGTAGGCTTTATTTTAACTTCTGAATGTTCTTTAAAACCTCCAAAACTTCTTAGGGTTTGAAATGAATTCATTATGATTGGTATACATACGATTACTCCTATTAATTCAGTCTTTGAGATTATAATGGTGGCAGCAAAGGCTGCACCAATAGTTAACGAACCAACATCACCTGAAAAAACTTTGGCTGGATATTTATTGTATTGGAAATAAGCAATTAATATTCCTAAGAATATCGTAGATAAAAATACACCACTAAATGATAAGAAAATAAATGAGGCACACAATATAACTATAAAAGATATTATACTAATTCCAGGCATTGCCCCATTATATACATCAATCATATTGAAGGTATTAGCACATACTGTAGCAATAAGAAATATTAATAATGGATAGACATAACCTAATCTTGTGTTTCCTAAAAAGGGTAATGGTAGAGATGAACCATAGACTCCAAACACCCAAATAGGTAATCCTATTGATAAACATAAAATTGGTTTTGTTTTAGCTCCAAGTCCTTTTCCTTTTCTCTTTTTTAGATCATCAAATAAACCTATTAAAAATGCCATAAATAATACTCCAATCGTAGCAAATATTTTCATAAATTCCTCTTGGAAGAAAAAAAAGCTAGCAACTAATGCTGATATTAGAATTATTAAAGCAAATCCAAAAAATCCAAGACCTCCCATTTCTGGAACTCTCGGTCTTGATTGTTTATGGACATCAAAACCATAAATTCCACGTTCATCAAGTTTTTGAATTACTTTTGGCATTAACTTATAGGTAATAAAGAAACCAAATAAGAAAAGGGCGATAATTATTAGCGAGAGAATGAGAAGGTTTTCTAATGTATAATACATAGTGTTATTTCCTCATGTTATTGAAAAATATGCCCTAATTTAAACTTTTTATATAGTAAGTAAATTGTTTATTCTCTTTAAAATCATTTCATTGTTGACAAATTCTTTTTGGTATTTTTCTATTAAAAAGTTTAGAATTAAGATCTTTATAATAAGTACGAAATGAAAAATGAATCTTTATGGTTTTATTTTTTTAAAGCTGGGATATTACAATTTAAAAACAGACCCAGTTTATCAAAAAGAAATAGAATAATTAAAAAAAAATAAAAATTAATAATATTTCAATTTTTTTTATCAAGATTAAATACTTTATTAAAAATATCTTTAGTATTTTGAAATTGCGAAATATTTCCTGCAAATGATTCGAGTCTATCCTCATATTGTCTTTCAAATTCTTTTACAAAATTGAATAAAGATCGAACTAAATATTCATTTGTTTTACCATTAATTAGGAGAAGTGCTTGAATATAATCCCCTGTTTCAACTTCTATATTATAATTTTTATATTTTAGACCTGTTACAGGTGTTTCTTTTTTAGAAATTTCAGTACCAAAACTTTGTATTGCTGTGATGAATCCACTTATTAAATCAGCATCTAATTTAATTGCACCTAATTGGTCTTGATAAATAGCTAGGCCATTATTCTTATGTACTACGATAACATAATTAAGAATTGAAAGCGCATATATTCTTTCTATTAAAGCTAAGTTTTTATCGATATTTTCTGTTCCTATTTTAAAATCTTCCGTATATTTATCAAAATCTTCATATGTATCTTTAAATGATGAAATATCATGAGTTGCTAGCTCCCGCAGTTCTTTTACCCATTGAATTAATTCATATTCTAATTCTATCGCTGTATCATCATCAATGCAGCTTTCTTCCTCATACATTCCTTGAAATTTTAAAATCCATTTGTTCATGGATTCCAAAATTCTAAAATCAGGATAATATTTTTTCAAACCATTTTTAATTTTTGATAATGATAAAGTTATTTTTTTGATTTTTTCCTCATTACAACAAATATTAAAACATTCCTTTAATTCATTACTACAATTAAATATTTCTGTTATCTTTGTAGCCACTTCCTCAGATTTTTCTAAGGTTTTTAAAGAATGTTGTAATGATATCGTTATTAAATTTCGTATATAAGCCAATAATCCAGTTGTTTGAGTTAAATCATTAGCCCAAACTTCAATAATTATATTAGGTTGATCCAATCTGACATTCACTACAATTTGTTGTCCTGTAACTTTTACTTTACCAGAATAAAGTGTCGATAAATTATTTTTGTCTTCTTTAACTTTGGACAGATCCAATGCCTCAATTTGGCTAAGAGCAATATTTAATGCTTGTTTTTTGGAAATATCTCCATAATCTATTTTTGTAGTAGATTTTTTTAGCTTACTAATCCATTCATTTATCTCATACTCGGACATTGACTGTGGAATTACCAAGGGACACTTTATCGCTATCTCTTTCGGATTTATTGTTAATGTATGGGCATTTCCATATGCATCTTGGTATGAAACTGCCCCAAAAACGGTTGATTTTCCACAAGTATTTGGAATTAATGTGAAATCTACCCCTCTTGAATTGTGTGGAGGTAAATTTGTAATTTTTTGAACAGATTCATCCCAAAAAAATTGATCTGATGGGTTTAACGTTACTAAAATATTATTTATACTCATGTCTGTATTGTTTTGTACCGCTACTTTGAATCTAATATTACCACCAAGATAATCAAATTCTCGTTTAACTGCAACCATTTCTGTAGGTACAGATATTTTTGGAGAGTAATAAATGATTTTATTTTCTACTGTGGAATCTATTAAATTGTATTCTAATAATTTCTTTAAATGTGGCTGGATTTGACCATGACTTAAACTTAAATATCTTTCAAGGTCGGATAACCTGATTTTTTCATAACGAATTATATGATCAAAAATTAATTTTGTTCTTTCTTTCTTTAAAACTAATACTTTATCATCTTGAGTCTCATCAAATTCGAATAAAAAGTATGCCTTTTTATTCATAAATTTCTTGCTTCTAAGATATCCAAATTTTTCAAGGAATTTAAGATGTCTAAAGGCCATATACGATCCTAAATCAAAGGCTCTCTGAATTTCTCTAACATGAGAACCAGGATTATTCTTTATATAATCGTAAATTCGAGCTCTTTTCTCGCTTTCTAACACATTAGCTTTAGTTACACTTGAACCTTCAATTAAGTAACCCTTTTGATACATATAATTTAATGAACTTGTAATTTCATCTTCTGAATTACTAAGTTTGGAAGTACATAATTTATAAATATCATCAAAATTGAAGAATTTCTTCCTACTTCTAAGTTGTGAAGCAATTTCCAAAATTTTTTTTTCTAGCTTGCCTAAACCCTTTAACTTCGATATATAGAAAACCCCCTTATCGTTTCGGGTCATATCATTATTTTTGATTTTATGGATTAATAATAATTAATAATTGTTAATAATTATTTCGGTAATTGTTATCATATGATATAATATCATAATTTACATTTTTATTTAATTTAGGATGATTTAATAGCAAATTTATCCCCCATATTAAAAAATAAAAAAAGAAAAAAAATATTATTTTTCTAGTTCTTCTAGTTCAGTTAACCATTCTTCTATTTCATCTTCTTCCAAAGTAACTAAATCTCTCAGTAATAATTGCTTTTCTTGCTCTGTAAGACTTTTTAGGTTTTGAACTCTTATATATACTTCTTCTGAAATACTTGAGATTGGGCTAGTTATCATTGATTTTAGCTCTTCATAGGATACTTTTCTAAGTTTCAATGATTCGTCAGATTCTCTTAATACTTTCCGTATCTCTTCTGCACCTATACCGACTTTCTTTTTGACTTTTGTTTTCATGACCCTCTTGGTTTTTACTCTTGTGGATCTTCTCTTAACTAGTAATGTTGCTGTGACCGTTGCACTTGCTGCAATACTACCGATAATAATTATGATTATTATCGTAATGTCTTCTCCTGGTGGTATGAAGATGATAGGGTTTGGATTTTTTTTCACTTTAAATTGATAAGTTGCTGATATGTCAATTTGTCCACTTGTATCATTTACCCAAACTGAGTAATTAATTGTTTTTTTACTGGCATTCAAAGGAACATATGAAACAAAGCTCCAATAACCATCTGTGGTGCTTCCAGAAATAAAATTCATTTCAATATATTGGAATGAACCGTAGAGATTTGTATATAGAAATACATGCGAGATTCCTTGATCGTCTGTTACATGTGCAGTTATATTAATGATGTCGAGAGGTCGTGGTTTATTATTATCAATGCTAACATCTATTATAGAAGGTGCGTCATCCAAGATTATTTGATATTGGTAGCCACTAACACTATCCGAATTATCATTAGAATCATTTGTCCAGATGGAATAAGTAATTGTTGTACCAACAGAACCTTGAGGAATTATATAGTCCCAATAACTATCTTGAGCAGTGCCTGAGAGGAAATTCATTGAATAATCTTGAGAACTACCAGTGTAATTTGTATTGATTATAACTGAGTTAATTCCTACATTATCAGTTATATGTACAGTAATATTCACTGTGTCAAAATTATCTGGAATCAATGGGTCTTGTGAAACACCAACAATATTTGGATCTTCATTATCTGTTATAAGATATTGGTAAGATATTGAAGTATTTGGATTATCAGAAGTATCATTAACCCAGATGGAATAATTGATTGTTGTTCCAGCCGCACCTTGAGGAATAGTATAATTCCAATAACCATCTTGAAATGTGCCTGATAGAAAATCCATTTCGTGATCTAATGGGATTCCGGTGTGATTTGAATTGATTAAAACCGTATCAACTGCTTCATTATCCGTGATGTGGACAGTAATATTAACGGAATTCAAATTACCAGGGCTTAATGGGTCTCTTGAAACTGAAATTATATCAGGGACTTCGTTGTCACCAATTATATATTGATATGGTCCAACGGTGTCTGAATTAGTGTTTGTATCATTCACCCAAATTGAATAAATGATTGAAGTTCCAATGGGATATGCGGGGATAGTAAAGTTCCAATAACCATCTTGAGTAGTTCCTGAAAGAAAATCCATTTCATAATTTGTTGGGGTTCCGCTGTGGTTAGAATTGATTAAAACTGTGTCTACTTCTACATTATCAGTAACATGGACAGTAATATTTACTAAATCTAAGTCACTAGGACTATTAGGATCCCTAGAAACTATACCTATATTAGGATCTTCGTTATCCACAACAAGATATTGGTAAGAATTTGTATTATTCGAATTGCTACTTGTATCATTTACCCAAATGGAATAATTGATTATTGAACCAGCAGCAACTTGAGGAATTTGATATTTCCAATAACCATTTTCAACCTTACCAGATATAAAATTCATTGAGTAATTTACGAAACTTCCAGAATGATTCGTATTAATCATTACTTTATGAACACTAACGTTATCGGTAATGTGTACTGTTATATTGACGATATCCAAATTGCCAGGTGAAGTTGGATCTTGTAAAACCTCGAGGATATTTGGTACTTCAGTATCATTAAAGACGCATCTAGGGCCTAAAGGATTAATAGTAGGTGGATTTGCTATAAGGGTATCATATAAATCGTCAACAAAATCTTGTTTATCATTAACATTTGTCGAACCTACATCTTTATAGAATTGCCAGAACCCGAAACTGTTGGTAATCGCAGTGTTACCACTCTCTACTCCGATAGCAATAGAAATAGAAGCAAGAGGGTTACTAGGAAATTCACATTCTCTAATCCGCATGTCATTTAAATACGGATCCGGAGTCATATCCCATAAAGTAATTAAAGTATCGGAATCACCAGTATCTTCTGTAAACATTTTTCCCTCGTCTAACACTATATAATGATCTTGCCAACTAATGCCAGTATAATCAAAAGTTTCACTTGACCAAGCCCCACTTGTATAGTAATACTGTGCATCAAAGTCAATAATTTTATCTTCGGCCTGAAAACCTCCTCTAAACCAACAAGTCCCTGAACCAGGATAATTTTGATATCTGTAAATATAAGAATTTTCGTAAAATCTAAAGTACGTCCAATAATTGTCATCCGCAATTTGCCATGCTTCAATAAAAATTGGACCATCATTGATTATTGGAGTAGCATATAAATTGCCGAAAGGATTACAAGCTACATGTCCCATTTGATAACGGGTTCCTCCACCAAGATGTTCGTTTCCATCAGTATCGAACTGGCGAAGAACTGCCATATTATCAATATTCATTATTGCTGAACCACCATCCATAAAATTTACCGTGTAACCTGTCCTTGAAATATCCGTATAACCTGCAGGATTTGTTGGAGTACTATTATAATAAACTCTATATGATTTAGTTTCTGATGCACTTAAACTATCTATGAATGCAATATTTGCAGAAGACACATATAAAATTTCATCTTCTTCATATCCACTTGACCATGAATTATCTGTAGCAGCTACATAGATACCTGCTTTAAAATTACCACTTGTATGAAGATATTCCCTATATACAGAAGTTTGTGGAATAACAAAATCAATATTTACCCCAATCACAGACCAATTCAGACTATTCTCGTCCCAATACCAAACATTATATTTATCAGTACCACAATCAAATGTGCATTTAAAAGTATACCACTTGTTGGTTTCGTATGCAATTCCAGTATCCTGAGCTGCACCATCACTATAATAAAAGTTTCCAGTATTATAAAAACCAAAACATACAGCATATCCACCGGATCCGACTAATGCAATAGCATGATATGTATCTATTGTAGCCATAGCAGTAATATAATATGTTCCACTTACTTGTGCAGTAAAGTCCTTTTCCATCTCACAAAAATCTCCAGTAGTACTATTGTCAATACACTCTACGACATTTTTATATCCCATAAAGCGTGGTAAAACCTGAATTTGTGTATTTGATCTTTCTGTAATCGTCCAACCGCTCGGATCTCCGAAATCAGATGAATTAGAAAATGTCTCATTCGCATTAGGTACTATATTATAGACTTGTGAAATCAGCTCGTCTCCAGGACTATAGGGCGATTCATATATACGTAGAGAGTCTTTATAGCAGTACTTTCCTTCTTCAGTGAAAATTACAGGATCTATGATAACATCTGTTTGATTTACACCTGTATTTTCAGTAACTTGGAATTCTTTAAAAAGTATTAAAGTACCATTTCTGGAGTCTAATGTTCCAATGGTAGGTGGATTTTCAATTAATGAATTATGTAAATTATCAACGAAATCTTGTTTATCGTTAATATTTGTCGACCCCGCATCTTTATAGAACTGCCACGCCCCCATGCTATGAGTAACTGCAGGTTCATATGTAGAATTTATTCCGATGGTTACACCAACACTTGCAGGTTCTGGAAAGTCGGCTTCTCTTATCATTATATCATCCAAGTAAGGATCCGGTGTCATATCCCATAATGTAATTAAAATATTTGGGTCTCCAGTTTCTTCTTGAAACATTTTACCCGCATCTACTACATTGAGATTACTTTGCCAAGATCCACCTGTATAATCAAATTCTTCATATTGCCAGCTACCAGTTTGATGAAAATAAGTTCCTTCAAAATCGAAAGTCGCTATACCACTACCTGAACCAAAAACAGCCCAAGCATAAACACCCACACCTGAATAATTATGATATTTATAGATATAAGAATTTGCATAATATCTATAAAAACTCCATTCGCTTGCGGTATCAACGTGCCAGGCTTCGATAAAGATAGGACCATCAGATATAATTGGAGCAGCCGCTACGGAACCACCACCTCCATCATATTCATGGGTAACAGTATTTTTATAAAAAGAATCTCCAGACATGCGCTCATCCCCATTTTTATCAAATTGGCGAATTAGTTCAAGGTCATCAACATACATCATAACAGATCCACCATCCGTGAAATTCACTGTATAATTTGTCCTTGCGATATTAGTATATCCTGCTGGATTTGTCGGGGTGCTATTATAATATACGCGATAATCTTTAGTTTCTGAGGCAGTTAAATTATCTATAAATGCAATATTAGCAGAAGACACATATAATATTCTATCTTCTTCGTATCCACTTGACCATGAATAATCAAGAGCTGCTATATATAAGGCTTGTTTTATTAGTGAGCTATGAATCCAAGTTTGGTATAAAGTAGCACTATAAACATATAAATTAACATCCAATGCTATAGAAACCCAGCTGAAAGAGGTTTCATCCCAATACCATACTGAATATTCATTTACTGAACAATCAAAGTCGATTTTAAAGGTGTACCATTTATTAGTCTCATAATAAATTCCACTATCAAATGTTGCTCCTCCACTAGCATAGCAAATAGTTCCTGTTTGATTAAAATATAAACTAACTCCATATCCTGATGCACCATTTATTGAAAATTCAAAGGTTGTGTTTTCTGTAGTTGTCATGAGTGTTACATAGGCTGTCCCAGAAACTTGATTTGAAAAACCATTTTTCATATCAACCATATCACTACTTGAATTGTCAAACATTTCAACTACTTTTTTATAACCATTAAAACGTGGTAAAACCCTAATTGAAGTATTTAGAGGTTCAGTTACTGTCCAACCACTCGGATCTCCGAAATCAGGTGATGTGGAAAATGTTTCATACGCATTGGGTACAAGGTTATAAACTTGTGAAATCAGCTCGTCTCCAGGATTATAAGGCGATTTATATACACGTAAAGAATCTTTATAACAGTATTTTCCTTCTTCAGAGAAAGTTACAGGATCTATTATAACATCTGTTTGATTTTTTCCCGTATTTTCAGTAACTTTAAATTGTCTAAAATATTCGAAGTCGGTAGCTGCTTTTATATCCATAATTGAATTGTTAGTTATCTTAGGATCTTTAGCATAAGGAAATATTGGTAAATTATTGCTTAATAAAAAACTGCAAAATATAGCTGTGTTAAGGATTATTGCACCTATAATTAAGAAGGTAATGCCTTTATTCTTTTTAAGGTTTCCCATTTTACATTCTCCATTTTTATTTTCGATTTTAATTAGTATTTTTTAAATTTATAGAATTACTTAATTTAAGTAAAAAGAATAAAAAATTCAATTTAAATCAAGAGGGGGCAATTTTATGCAAAAAAAACAGTAAATAAAAATGATTAAAATAAAATAAATTCTTAACTTATTATCTCCTGCATTGTTCTAATTCAAAGCTCTAGTATGTTCACATAATTTTTAATATTTAAATCTATTTAATTAGATAAAATATAAAATTTATTAAGTAATTATATAAATATGTAATCGTGAGTAATGAAATTTTAATATGTGACTTGAATTCTATTGTAATTCATCTTCATTCTCAATTTTGATTTATAAATAAAATGAAGAATACAAAATTTCCTCTAATAATTTATAATAAAATAATATCTTCTTGTTAAGAAGGGACAAAGATTTTTTAATTCTTTTAATATGAAATAAATTAAATGAATTTTTTAAAGAGTCTAGTCAAAAAATTGAAATATAATATTTCAAAAATTTTAAAATCAAAAATTCTACAGTTAGTTAGATATTTTAAGAAAAAATCACCAAAATTGGAGAAGTTAATTAGTGAAATAAAATATTTCTTACGTGGTCATGGCTTATATAGCATAAATACAAATAATATGACAAGGTTCAACGGAGATTCAATTCTAGCATCACTGATTGATGAAATAATTACCTATTTTAATATATCTTCCTTAATAGAGACTGGAACTTTTTTAGGGGCAACTTCATTAATTATGGCACAACAATATTCAAAGTTACCTATTCTAACTTGTGAAGTGGAAAAAAAAATCTATAATATCGCAATTCGAGTTCTAAAAAGGCATAAAAATGTAAGAATAGAAAATATTAGTTCAGAAAAATTTCTGAAAAAATTATTTAAATATAAAAAAAATTATCAAACTATATTTAAATTTCCTTTAATTTATCTTGACGCGCATTGGTATGATTTTTGGCCACTTCAAAGTGAAATAAAGGAAATTTCAAATGAATTAAATAAAACTATTATAGTAATTCACGATTTCGAAGTTCCAAATAATCCTGAATTTAATTATTATGTTTACTTAAGTTCAGATACAAAAAAAATTCACTGTAATTTATCTTTGATTAAAAATGAATTAAACAGTAAAAATCATTATTCCCTTTTATATCCTAAATATAATAAAAAAGAAGCAAAAGTATTAAAATTAACAGGATATATCATAATATTTCAAAATCTTAGGGAATTATTTAACAATTTTATTAATAATAAATTAGTTAAAAAGAACTTTTTTGAATTTAAAAACGAATAAATTAAGTAATTTTTATTAAGACTGTTAAGGTTATGCATTTAAGAGAATTAAACAATAATTATTCAAGAATTACTCTGAATATATTAAATCTTCATTTGAATTTATAATTTTTGTATATTTATAATGTCTATGGATATTTTTAAGAATAACATTATATTTTTTCTTAATTATGCTTAAATGTCTGAGATAATTATCTTCATTATTTATGTAATCTGGTATAGATTTATAATTTAAATTTCGTAAATCAACATAACTCCCTTTAGGTAGATAATCACTAGGGTAGGGACCCCCAAGTACTATAGGTACACAACCAGATAATATTGCATTAAATATCTTCTCTGAAAAATAGTTATTTATATTCCTATTTTCAATACACAAACACCATCTATACTTGAATAGAGTTCCCCAAATATCATTTATGAGACCATTATAATTCTTTGTACCTTTCCATCCTGATCTCCCATAAATATCTATAATATTTAATTTATCAAAGTATCTTACTATTTTGCTTCTAATCCCATATAATTTATTAAATTTTAGTCCAGCAACTTTAAATTTTGCATTGGGATGTCCAATTATTTGCATTGCTAGAGAACCAAATTTCTGCAAATTATTAAAGGATGAAATTAAATTATTTGGATTAAATAGATCCCAGCGAGAATGTTCTGAGAGAATTACTGCTATTTTATCAATTTTTTCATTAAAATTTATTAATTCAAGATTTAGAGCTTTATTATTGTGTTCTGAAATTGCGGATATATTTCCTAGAAAGAATATATTTCTATTATTCGTCAGGGGCTTAATATAAGTATAAATTTTATTAAAAATTTTAAGAAAAAAATTTAAATTATTATAAATTCTTTTTATACCTTTCCTCCAAGGAGCTTCACCTATTAAAAGTATTTTTTGATTAAACTTAGATTCTATAATTCTTTTTATTAAATTATTTGAGAATCCTAGGGAACCAATTCTAACAATAAGATTATCACCTTTTGTAACTTTTAAAAAAGGATTCCACTGCTCTTCGTAACTGCATTTTAAGTAAAGTTCAGATGGAAATTTACTAAAATTTTCAGTAAATTCAGGTAATGGTTTTTTTGTGATTTGATCACTATTTAACCATAGATAAGTTACCATGATCCTTTATTTTGATAACTTTCTTATTTATATTTTGAATTAATTTGTTTACAATCTGGTTCTTACTTACATCACAGAATTATAAATTTAAAAAATAGGAATTGAAAATTTATAATGAAATTTTATTAAATATAAAAATTCCATTAAATTCATTTATGATATAATAGGTGCTTATATGAAAAGGTTCAAGAAATTTATGAAACGTTGGCTATCTCAAATTATAGATATTCATAGATTGAAATATGCATTTCCAAATTATTTGAGGTACTTAAGAGATTGGAAAAAATATTCAAGGATGGAAGGAGCTGAACCAATTAGAATTCTTGATACTTTTCCTCAGATACACGATAAAACCATGACGACTAGCTTTGATATTCATTATTTCTATCAAGATATTTGGGCATTTAAAAGAATTTTTGAATCAAAGTGTGCTCATCATATTGATGTGGGTTCAAGGATTGACTTTATTGGTTTTTTAACAGTAATCACTAAGGTAACCTTTATCGATATTCGTCCATTATTAGCTAATTTAGAGAATTTCGAATCTAAAAGAGGAAGTATACTTGCAATGCCCTATAAAAAAAATTCAATACCATCTATATCTTGTTTACATGTTGCAGAACACATTGGATTAGGAAGATATGGTGATCCGCTTGATCCTTTAGGTACAAAGAAAGCCGCTAAGGAGTTATCACGGATTCTCGCACCCAAAGGAAATCTTTATTTTTCATTACCAATAGGTAAACCGAGATTATGTTTTAATGGACATCGAATTCACTCGACCAAGCAAATTATTAATTATTTTTCTAGTTTATCAGTTATTGAACTTTCAGGTATTGATGATAATGGTAATTTTATAAGAAATATTGATAGAAAAATCTTAGATTCCTGTAATTATGGATGTGGTTTATTTTGGTTTAAAAAGGAATAAAGTGTTCAATATTTAGATTTTATTAAAGCGATTAGTAAAAAATTATAAAAACAATTAAAATATATATGAAATAAATTTTATCTATGGCTTCAAGACTGTTTGAAGTTCGGATCTTGTATCATTAAATGAATCTGTTTAATTTTTTTTAAGGAAGTTATCAAAATGCCTTTATTAAACCGAGCTATTTCATTAATACCTAAGAATAGGTTTTTTTATAAATTGTTTAGTCAGTTTGTAGACTCTTATAATGGTAATAACAACCATAATATAAACACAAATGGAGAATTACGCTTTATAAAGAATAACTTTAGACAAATTAGTATGATATTTGATATTGGAGCACATTTTGGTCACTGGACAACCCTTGCCCTAAAGATAAATAAAAATTTAAACATCCATTGCTTTGAACCAAGCCCTTATACATTTAAAAGGCTAATTCATAATAAATTTCCTCCTAATGTAGTATGTAATAATTTTGGTCTAAGTTCGATTACAGGTGAGCAAAATCTCTACATATTCGAGAATGGGTCAGCACTCAATTCATTATACCAAAGGAATGGGTTGCAAGATGGTTGGGGAATACAACCACAAGAAAGACAAGAGAAAATTCATCTTGATACATTAGAAAATTACTGTAGCAAGAGAAATATTACAGAAATAGATTTTTTAAAAGTTGATGTTGAGGGGCATGAACTTGAAGTTTTTAAGGGGGGAAAAAGTCTATTTGAAAATAGCAAGATTAAAATGATTCAATTTGAGCATGGAGGATGTGCAATTGATGCACGAATATTTCTGAAAGATTTTTTTGATTTTTTCAAAGGAATGGAATATAATTTCTTCAAAATTCTTCCTCACCGTCTTAAGTTTGTAAAACGATATAATCAAAAATATGAAAATTTCCAATATCAAAATTGGTTAATCATTAAAAAAAATTACAAATTTATTCCTTAATTATGAAATTCATTAAATACATTAAAATATTCATTTTATTCCCTTATGGAAAAGATAAAAACCCATATCATTTTAGTTTAAAAACCATTTTTCATACCACAAATTAAAAATTAATAGCATCCAAAGAATATTGTAAAAATTCTCACTTTTTTCTATGATTCGTTTTATATAATTCTTATTAAATAAATTATGAGATTTATTTTCTAAAACATGTTCAATCAATAAATCTTTCAGTTCTTTTTTAAAATAATATTTAAGAGGTACACCAAAACCATGTTTCTTTCTATAAAGAATTTCATGTGGTAATATGTTTGAAAAAGCTTTTTTTAATATATATTTCGTAATGTAATTATTAATCCTAAATCGTGCAGGAATCTTACAGACAAATTCAGTTAATTTATGATCAAGAAAGGGTACTCTTGCTTCTAAACTAACTGCCATGGATGCTCTATCTACTTTAGTTAGATTATTATATGGAAGATAAATGTGAAGATCAGCTTCTTGAAGATTATCTAAATAATGATTATATTTGAAATAAGGTTTAAAATCTTTATAATCAATTTTAAGATTCAAATTAGAAAACTGAGTTTGTTCCTTTATTGGTGCTGTCATTTGTCCAAAAATTTCATAATCTTTATAACTAGCTTTTTTAATCAAGTTAAAACCCTTTTTATTTATAACTTTAGAAGTTAGATTAACTATGGGAGTAATTCCATATTTTTTTAAAAAATTGGGTAATAAATTGAAAATATTTAATTTTTTGTAATCAAGATAGGTACTATATCCCCCAAATAATTCATCCCCTCCCTCCCCAGTTAACGAAACTTTAACATGCTCCCTGGCGACTTTGCTAACAAGATAAGTAGGAATCATTGCTGGATCTGAAAAAGGTTCATCATAATAATAGATAATTTCACGAATTAGTTTTCTTACATCTTTTGCTGAAAATTGAATTTCATAATGATTAGTTCCAAATATATCTGAAACCATTTTAGCATACTTACTCTCATCAAATTCTTGATAATCAAATTTTATTGAAAAAGTGTCTAAATCCTCCTTGAATTTTGAAATAATTGCTACAACAGAAGAGCTGTCTACTCCACCAGACAAAAAAGCTCCAACAGGAACGTCAGCAATCAATCTTCTCGATATACTCTCCTCAAACAATTTTAGAATAATCTTACAATATTCATTTTCATCTAGAAAGTATTTCTTCGAAAAATCTGTGTCCCAATATTTTGAATACTGTGTTATTTTCCCATTTTTCAAGTCATAAATTAAATAATGTCCAGGTTTTATTTTATAAATATTTTTAAAAATACTATGATTCCCAATAATGTATCTAAAAGTTATATAATCCCTAAAACCGGCGAGATTAAGTTCTCTTTTTATTCCTGCTTCTAAAATCGATTTAATTTCTGAACTAAAAATAAATTTTTTGTCTTTAAAATAATAATAAAGCGGTTTTATTCCAAATCTATCTCGAGCTAAAAATAAAATACCCTTCTTTTTATCATAAATACAAAAACTGAATTGTCCATTGAATTCTTTTAGACAATCTATAAAATCTTGTTCATATGAATGTATTATCACTTCAGTATCAGTATTTGAATAAAATTTATGCCCTAATTTTTCTAATTTAGTTCTTAAAGATGAAAAATTATATATTTCTCCATTAAAAATAACCCATACAGTTTCATCTTCATTATGCATTGGTTGACGACCTTTTTCACTTAAATCAATTATACTTAATCTCTTATGGCCTAGAGTAATATTTTCATCATTATAAAATCCATCTTGGTCAGGTCCTCTATGATTTAAAAGATCTGTACTTTTTTTTATTAAATTTCTATCGTCCCAATTAAATCCATTTATTCCACACATAACTTAATACTAACCTTAGTTAAGAATAAAAAATATTCGAAATTATCTATACTATTAAATCTCAAAATTATTATATTTTTCATTCTAATTGCTATTTATGGATCATCAACAATCAAATAAAATTAAAATCTCCATTTTGATTTCAACTTATAATCGTGTTGAGGAATTAAAAAGTTGTATAAATTCTATATTAGAAGTCGATTTCCCTAAAAATCATTACGAAATCTTAGTCGGTGATGGTGGGAGCACCGATTCCACATTTGAATTTATGTCAAATTTGGTAAAAAAATCTGAAAAATTTCCTGATCAATTACCAATAATTAAATATTTTCGTAATAATAAAAATTTGGGGGCAATGGGAAATAGAATGACTTCATTTCGTGTTGTAAAAGGTAAATATATGTGTGTTTTGGATTCAGATGCAACAGTTCCTAAAAATTGGTTGAAAAACATATATAATCATATGGAAAAAAATAAATTAGACGCATCTGGTGGATTAAATATTACAAATCCTAAAGAAGGACCAATTCTTGGTGCTGATGTAGGTTCAAATGGAATAATTCAACCTTGCTATCGCAAAAATGATCCTCTTTTTATAAGTACAGTTAATGCATTTTTTAATACAAGAACGTTAAGAAAAATGGGCGGATTGGATCCAATAATGGCGTATGGGGGTGCGGACATGGAATTAGGGATTAGAGCTAGATTATTTGGTGCAAAAATTTCAGGAGAAATGAACACAATAGTAGATCATACTAGAAAACCTAAAGGAGAACACTTTAGAGCCCGTAAAAATATTGAAAAATTAACCTATTATCAATTATCAAGACATATTTATTTATTTCTTAAAAATTTTGAATGGAGATTTGGTATAATCTTTTCCTTAAGAATATTTCTTTTCAAATCAATTCAATTAATGGGAGCATTAATTAAGAAAAATTTAGGTTACATTAAAGGTTATATAAAAGCGATTTTCTGGATATTATCTAATTTAGGAACAATAATTCTAAATCATAATAAAGTAAAGAGAAAAATTAAAAGTTTTAAAATTGTAAAAAAATACTATCATCCAAAACCAAGTCTTATTTCAATTTGTGTGAGAAATTACCGTTCTATATTTAAGAAATACTAATTTTTTAAAATGAGAAATTTTGATTCATTTCTAATAAAGTAAAGAACAATAAATCACAAAAATTAAATATAAATAGCCCATTAAGAAGATTAGAAAAATGAAATTACTTTTTAATACAGTAACTACAACTGGATACGAAATAGATAAAAATTTTTACGAGACTTTCAAGGATTTGGGATTCGAAACAATTAAATTTAATTCAACTGAGCATAATATTAAGTTTGGGAAAAAAAAAACTGATGAAATTTTAATAGAATTAGTAAACACCAATAAACCAGATGTAATTTTTACATTCTTAAATAAATACGAAATCTCAAAAAATACATTCAAAAAAATTAAAGCGAAATCAATTAGTCTTGCTTGGTTTGCAGATGATCACTGGCGGTATAATATTTATTCAAAATATATGGCACCTTTCTTTGATTACTGTTTAACAACTTCAAAAACAGCTTTTGAACATTACAAAAGAGATGGATTTGGTAATGTTATTAAAACTCAATGGGCAGCCAATCCACGTTATTATAAAAATCTTGATCTTGAAAAAATTTACGATGTTTCGTTTATTGGCTATAAATATGGAATACGTCCACATATTATTAATACAATTAAGAATAATAGAATAAATATTAAGGTCTTTGGAAAGGGATGGACTGAACTTCCAGTAAGAAAAAAAATAAATAAAAAAATTAAAGGTATTTTTAAAATAAATACCTTAAGAGAGCTATCATTTTTTGAACAAATCTTAAATAAATTTCAAGTTACTTCGTTTTTTAAACCTCAAAAAGAAAATGAATCGAAGTTTATATCATTTTCAAAATTAGTTAGATTATATAATATATCAAAAATCAATTTAAATTTGGCAGAATCTTCAGCAAATGAAAAAATTTTACAGATTAAAGGTAGAAATTTTGAAATCCCGATGTGTGGGGGATTAATACTCACAAAATATATACCTGAATTAACTGAATATTATGATATAGGTGAAGAAATTATCTGTTATGAAAATTTAAATGACTTAATTAATAAAATAAATTATTTTCTCAAACATGAAGAAGAAAGAGAAGATGTTGCTAAAAGAGGATATGAGAGATCAATTAAGGAACATACTTATGAAAAAAGATTTAAAACAATATTTAATGAGATTGGTATTTTTTAATATCATTATAAATTGTCTAGTAATATATAAAAATTTAAACTTATGAATTAGTGAATGGAATGAGTATAATATTTTTCACTTACAATTTAAATCTATTTAAATATTCTAATTTATATGATGGACTTATGTATCTCTCAAAATCTGCTAAAATACATATAATTGGTGGCGGATACATCCCCAAAGGGGTTAAAGTCCCAAAAAATATTATTATTCATTCAATAAAAAAACCAAGATTTAAAACAATGAAAAATCTTTTTTTTACAATAAAAATGTTATTTAAATCCTTAAAAATAATAAAGTCAAATAAAATTAATGTAATTTTTGTTCTTAATGATATTTTTCCTCAAATTTTAAGTTATTTTATATGCAAATTGACTAAAATTCCATATTTTGTAGATTATAGGGGAAATGTTTCATATGAAAGAGAATTAGATCTTAAAAAATTTTCTTTCTTAAAAAAACTCATTCGTTTGTATTTAAATAGATCATATGATGCGCTAGAAGATTTTACTCTAAAAAAAGCAAAAGCAGTAATTTGTAATAATCATTTATCAAAAAAATTATTATTAAGAAGATCTATTAATAACGATAAATTGCATGTAATATGGCATGGAGTGAATCTAGAAAAATTTAATTCAAAAAAATATTCAGATAAGGAAAAATCCCTCTTAAAAACAAACCTTAAATTAAAATCTGACGATTTTATTTACTTATTTATTGGAAGATTAGTACCAAATAAAGGTTTATTTTACCTTTTACGTGCAATGAAAGAATTAAAAGTAGAATTTCCTAAAATAAAACTCTTAATTGTTGGTTATGGACCGCTGGAGAAAGAACTAAAAGAATTTGCTATAAAAAATGAAATTTTCGAAGTAAAATTTTTAGGTAAACAATCTCATGATAAGATTCCAATTTTTTATGCTATATCTAATAGTTTTGTATTACCAACATTAAGTGAAGGACTTCCTAATGTCGTCCTAGAAGCTATGGCTTCTGCCATTCCTGTAATTTCTACCAAGGTAGGTGATGTTCCTAGGTTAATTGGAAAATCAAAGAATGGTAATATTCTAATTGATTCAAGAGATTTAGAACAATTAGTTAGTGGAATGAAACAATTTTACGAAAACAGAAACGATCTAACACAAATTGGAAGAAATAATAGAGAATTTATTTTAAATAATATTAGTTGGAAACATTTTGCTATTAAATTAATAAAACTATTTAAATTTTCTTCATAATAAAAGATATGATCTTATAAAATCCTCTTAGAAATAAAATTACGAATTCTATCTATTTGTCTCCGAGCAATAATCTTTTTGGTCTCTTTAAATCTAGGCAATTTAATAATTCGAGCTTCTATATAACCAATCAAAGTAGAAATAATTTCTGGTAATGTAAATGGATTTCTTATCAGTTTAAAAAGAAGATGTAAAATTGTAAAACCGAAAGGAAAACATAATTGATATCTAGCCCAACCCTTTCTAATTCCTTGATTAATATATTTACGAGATCTAAAAGGTCGCATCTCATATGCAATTGCTTTTTTATTAGCAATTACTTCAAAACCTTTTTTTTCAATTAACAAATCTTGATATGTATCAAAACCAATCAAATCCTTACATCTAACCTCTTTCAATAATTGAGTTCTAATTAATCTACAACCTCCTAAAAAGGTCTGATAATTTGGAATTCCAAAAATTCCTTTAGTAATACAGGTTCCACTTACAACTCCTATTTTAGGATTCTTAATACTTTTTATCATATTTTTCATGAAATTATTAGTCAGATAAAGATCCGCATCACATAGAAAAGTATATAATCCATTTAATTCATCGATTCCAAAATTAATGACTTCAGCTCTAGGATTTGACCATTTTTTAAAATTCTTCTCAAGAACTCGAATATTATTTTTTTTTGCAATATTTATTGTTCTATCAGTACACCTATCTGCTACAAGAATTACTTCTTTAATGCCAACTTGATTAATGACGCTTTTTAAACAAATATTTAAGGTTTTTTCTTCGTTATGTGCTGGAATTAAAACGCTTACTTCTTTTTGCAAAGAGAATACCCTAAATAGTTAATAAGATTTAAAAATATTTGAAATTATGTGGAATATCTTATAAATTTTAAGATATTTTAATTGATTCAATAAATTCCCGTAATTCATTTATGGATTTAGCCGCAATTTCTTTCTTAATTATTTTGCCATTTTTAAAAATTATATAAGTGGGAACTCCTTCTATATTATATTTTGAAGCAATAGCTGGATTTCTATCAACATTAATTTTTCCAATTTTCACTTTTCCCTGATATTCAATTTCTAATTTTTTTATAGCAGGTTCAATCATTTTACATGGAGGACACCATGAGGCCCAAAAGTCAACAAACACTGGTATATCTGATTCTATGACCTCTCTTTTAAAGTTTTTAGTTGTAAATTCCATAAGTAATCATTAACATGCTTTTATACTAAATTTCAACAAATTTTTTAATTATTCTATAAAAATATCATTTTAAAGTTCATTCATTACGTTCTTCTGTGATAAGTTTTGGTTCATAACCTTTTAGTTCTTTAGTTCCTGGCTTATAAACTTCTAAAGTCTCTACTTGTTTCTTATCTCCACTCCACCACGTTTCAGGTAAAATTAAATGTGCCTTTTCTTCAATTTTTTTCCTAATTGGTTCTTGAGTTAATAATTGAAACATTCTTGTTATTTCCTTTTCTAAACTTACTTTAGGTTTGAATCCAAATGTATTAGGTAATTTTTGAGATACGACATTAAAAGGGTGCTTTTCAGCTTCTACTCTAGGGTTTTCTACTCTTTGAATTTTTACATCTATTCCAAATTTTTCCTTTCCTACCTTCGCAACAGTTTCTGCTAATTCTCTTATTTTATAAAGTCCGGAAACTTGATTTACTACATCATATTGACCCGGTTCCGGAGGAGAGATTATCAATCTTGTCATACACTCCATAGCATCTTCAAGAGCTATAAAACCTCTAATTTGTTCACCTTTGCCGTATATAGTCAGAGGAAATCCCATTACCGCTTGGGCTACAAATCGATTGACTACTGTTCCAAACCATTCGTCTATATCAAGCCTGGTTCTGAGTTTTTCATCAGCAGCCACTTGTTCTGTATGAACTCCATAAATTACTCCTTGCATAACATCATAAGATCGAAGCCACCAATATTTACAAGCTTCATAAATATTAAATGTATCTTGAACTTTACTCACATGGTAAAAACTCACAGGATCTCTTGGGGTTAATTCTCCTCCCAAACTCCATTCTGTATTATTCCAATTTAGAACTGCTTCTCCAGGAAAGATTCCTTCAAAAAGAGCTCTTCCAGTTAATGGGCTACCATATTCGCCTAATGTGCCCAATTTTATTAAGCTAGTTTCTGGTACAATTTCTTTCATTAAAAATAATAATCCGAGGGTTCCTATTACATTATTTGTTTGAACTTTTATTGCATGATCACAATCTACCATACTATAAGGGGCGCTAGGACATTCTGCATAATGAACTATAGCCTCTGGTTTAACTTCATCTAAAAAATTTCTTAATTCTTTTCTATCTAAAATATCAATCTCTTTAAATTTTATTTCTATACCTAATATTTCCTTTGCTGCCTTAATTCTTTCATGAATATTATTAATTGGGATTACACTATGAGAATCCTTTTCATCAACACAATTTCTTCTAAAAAAGTTATCAATACCGCTGATTTTACAACCCAAACTACCTAATTTAAGTGCCAATGTCCATCCTAAATATCCATCAATTCCAAGGATCATAATTCGCATATTTTTTAACATATATCCATATTCTGTCAGTTGCCACTCTGTACATTGTTCTAATGTAATCGAAGGTTCATAGAGACCCAAATCAGGTCTACGTTCACATTCGATCATTATACTCTGTTCGCCATCTACAAATTTTGGTTCAATGGATTGACCACATGCTCTAAAATCCACATGACCTTTAAATATTGCTGCTGGACAATTCCAACAAGTTTTATTTGCATTTTTTGCTTTCAATTTTTATACGCCATATAATCTATTCATAATAGGAACCACATCTTCCACAGAAGGATTCTTCGGTACAGACTCTATATTATTTTTTCCTTTAATTAATAAAAATGCATTATCGTAAGAATGTTTTCCAGTATAAATATCACTTTCAAAAATCTCCTCTCTATGAAGATTTCCTCTTAAATTATATCCCTTATTCGATAATAAAACTAGATCAGGTGCATTTTTCAAATAGGGACCTTTGTATATTTCATGATTTGTAAATATTCTGTTAATAACTTTATCCTGACTATATTTCAATCTTTTAAATGAACTAATAATATCTTTAATTAAATCTTCTGCTTCACTAGGTGTTACACATCCTTTTGGATATTTTCCTTCTTTATTAAGATAAATTCTGGAAGGAAATAAACAAAATGCTCGAGTTCCTTCTTTGATGTTGTTAAACTTTTTTTTAGGTTCATTTCCTAGTTTTAAAAATCCTTCTTGAACTAGATGAGTGTTTAAATTTACATTTAATTTTGTATTTTCCATACCATGGTCTGATATCATGATCAAAATATCATTTTTATTCAATTGCTCTTTTATTTCTCCAATTACAGAATCAATTCTTATAAAAAATTCCAAAAACTTTGCATGAAATTCATGTTCTTTGTTTTCATAAGCAGTCCATAGGAAGTGTTCTAATCTATCACTTCCTGTAAATACTAACATAAAATAGTCCCATTCAATTTCTTTCCAAAGAAATCTATATAGTTTAATACGATTTTCGAGGGTTTTGAATAAATACTTAAAAAATAAAGAGAGAGATTTATGTGCTGTGCTTGAATCTACATCGACTTGATAATTTAAATTTTTAAGTTTAGTAATGTATGAAGCAGGATATACAGATTTTTCTAAATCTGGTGAAACAAATCCAGAAACTAAAAATCCATTAAGTTTTTGAGCAGGGTATGTCATTGGAACATTTAAAATGACATATTTCTTCTGTTCATCTTTTTGCCAAAATGGTTGAGCTTTTAATTTTAAAATATTTGTAAAAGAAAGTGTATATGTTCCCTCAATTATATTTGTAAATCCAAAAATACTATGTTCACCTGGATTTTTTCCTGTAATTATGGAACTCCAAGAAACAGACGATTCCTCAGGTAATGAGGAATACATTTTTTTAAAAATTCCCTCATCCTTCAATTTTTTAAAATTTGGCATTATGTCTCTATTTGAAAGATCCTCCAATAAATCATAGGGAACTCCATCAATCCCAATTATAATGACTCTCTTTTTATTTTTCAATTTTCTTACTCAAACGAATTAGTTGATTTAAAAAATTAATAGAAAATATATATATGTTTTTTAATTAAAGAATTTCATTTATAGCATTTTTAGATGAAATTTAAAATCAATTAAAAAAAAATATAAGGAAATATTATGAAAATTTTAATAACGGGTATATTGGGATATATAGGTTCAAGATTGGCTATATTAACAAGGGATAAACACGAAATTACGGGAATAGACAATGGATATGCTGCACAAATAAGTAAAATAGATGGTATAGATCTATATAATCTGGATATAAGAGACCATAAAAAAATTGAGTCTATAGCTTCTAAATTAGACTTAATAGTGCATCTTGCTGCCATTAGTGGAGTAGATACTTGTAAAAAAAATCCTTTATTAGCTCATGATGTAAATACTCTGGCAACCATAAATTTAGCTTGGATTTGTAGACAGAATCAAATACCTTTAATTTTTCCAACGAGTATGGCGATGTTAGGGGATCCAGTTAAATTTCCAATAGATGAAAAACATCCTAGAAAACCAAAAAATATCTATGGTTATACTAAATATATTGCTGAGCAAAATATTAATCTCTATGCCCAAAATAGTTTCCCTGCTATTATGTTTATGACGAGTAATATATATGGACACCATATAATCGATGGAAAATTAATTTTGAAAAATACTGTTATAAATAAATTCATTGGATTGGCAAAAAATGGCAAACCTCTAACAGTTTACAGTCCAGGAACTCAAGCAAGAGATTTCCTACATTTAGAAGACACCGTTAGAGCTTATATAGATGTTATTAATAAAATTAATGAGTTTAAAAATGAGGCTTTAACTATGACACTTGCAAGCGGAAAAAGTACACAAATGAATGATATTGCTGAAATTATTTTCAATGAAGCACAAAAACGAGGTTATAAAACAAAAATAAATCTGATTAAAAATCCTCGAAATAATGAAACCTTAACTGATAATTTTAAAATTAATATTAGTAAGATTGAAGAATTGATTAATTTTAAACCCATGTTTACTATCCAAAGTGGAATAAAGGAAATTTTTGATTTAAAATATTAAAAAATTTTTATTTTAATTAAAATTGTGTTCATAATTCTCTCATATTATTATATTATCGATTTTCTATCAAAAAATATTAAATCATTAATTAATTGATATGGTCAAGACAGGTGATTTAAATTGAATTTAATGGAATTTTCCGAGGATCAAGTAAAAAAAGCTATAAAAAATGGACAAATTACTATTTCAGTTATCGGTTTAGGTAGAATTGGTCTGCCGACTGCAGTTCTTTTTGCTGAAAGTGGAGCAAATGTTATTGGTGTTGATATAGACCCAAAATTAATAGAATTATTAAAAGATGGTAAAAATGAATTAGATGAACCAAGTTTAGACGAATTAATTAAAAAAAATATTAAAAATGGGAAATTAAAAATAAGTTTGGATTTAAAATTTACAATAAAAAATTCCCAAGTTATTATTATATGTGTTCCTACCTCAATTAATAAAAATCATTCAGCAAATTATTCAATTATTAAAAAAGTTATCGAAGATCTTTCTGGGATCATAATTCCAAATCAAATAATCATCATAGAAAGTACAATCTCACCAGGTATGGTCGAAAATTATATGATTCCTGTACTAGAAAGAGGGTCAAAACTGAAGTGTGGTAAAGATTTTTTTATTGCAAGCTGTCCAGAAAGAGCTAATCCTGGAAATATTATAAAAACTTTTAAAAATACTCCCAGAATAATTGGTGGAATTACTCAAAAATGCACAAATATTGCTAGTGCAATATATTCTTCGGTTATTGATTCTGAAATTATCAAAACGACCAATCCAAAAACTGCTAATGCAGTAAAATTAACAGAAAATATTTTTAGAGACATAAATATAGCATTGATGAATGAATTGGCAATTCTTTATGAAAAACTTGAAATAAATATTTTTGATGTTATTAAAGCCTCATCGACCAAATGGAATTTTATTCCACATTATCCAGGTCCTGGAGTAGGTGGCTCTTGTCTTCCTGTTAACCCCTATTATTTAATTGATGAGGCTAAAAAAGTTGGGTACGAATTAAATTTGATTCTTATGGCTAGAGAAATTAATGAACAAATGCCAGAACATATTGTTCAATTGATAGGTAAGAGCCTAGAGATTGCAAAGAAATCTATTAAAAACTCAAATATATGTATACTAGGCTTATCTTATAAACCTGATATAAAGGATATACAATTATCTCCCGCAATTTCCATTATAAATAAATTAAAACATCTCGAAGCTAAAATAAGACTATTTGATCCTTATTTTAAAAATCAAAATATTTTAGATATTAAGGTTAATAGTTCACTAGAAAATGCTGTAAAAGATGCGGATTGTTTGGTTATAGTAACTAAACATAAATTAATTAGTAATATTAATCTCCAAAATATTCAAAAATTAACTAAGAGTCCACTAATTATTGTTGATGGAAGAAAAACTTTTAATTCTGAAAATTTACCAAATAAAACTATTTATCAATGTGTTGGTTGTCCACTTATTATATCTTAAAACATCTATGGAATATTTTTACTTTGAATTGGATGTAAATTTCTTTTTTAATAATTAATCATTTTTCAATTGTAAATTTTAAAAATGCATCTTCTAAGCTTGGGGTAATTGATTTAAATTCAGAGATTTTATATTTTGAGATTACATCCATTAGTGTTGGTAGATTTTCTTCGAAATGGAATTGAACTTCAATCCGATTTTCAGCTATCTGTTTAATATGTTCAATAAATTCTAAATTGTTTAATTCATTAGTTAGTTTAGCTATATCCTTAGTTTCAATTTGATAAATAAAACTAGATAACACACTATGTCTAAGTTTTTCAGGAGTATCAATTGCAATAATATTTCCTTGTTTTAATAATGCTATTCGTGAACAAACATCATTGGCAACTTCCATATTATGAGTTGTAATGATAATCGTTTTCTCCATTTCTTTTAATAATATTCTGATAAACCTAGAATTCTCTGGATCTAATCCCAAAGTCGGTTCATCTAGAATAAGGATTTCTGGGTCGTGAATAAGTGCCCTTGCTAGTGCTAATTTTGATTTCATTCCTAATGAATAATTCTCTACATATTGATTTTTCCAATTAGTTAAATCAACCAAATCTAAAAGTTCGTTAATTCGTTCGTTATAATTAAGAATATTATAAATCTTGCAATAATATTTTAAATTATCATACCCAGTTAATCGATAATAGATCATTGTATTACCAAACATAGTTCCTGTCATTGATTGAATTTTGAAAAAATTTTTACTTACATCTTTATTATCTATTATAATTGAACCCGATGTAGGTTCTAATAAACCACAAAGAATTTTTACTATGGTTGTCTTACCTGCTCCATTTGGTCCTAATATACCAAAAATTTCATTTCTCATAACTTCAAAACTTACATTTTTAACAGCCAAAAAATCTTGATATACTGGCAATATAAGATTTCTAATAGACCCTTTGTCCTTCTTTATTTTATAATATTTTGTTATGTTTCTAACATCAATAAATACATTTGACATAGTTCTAATATCCATGAATTCCGTATTTTTTCCAAATATTATTAAATAAGAATACGCCAAGAAAAACCATGACTATTGAAAAAATAACTATATATACAATTGAAAAAATGATATTTGGACTATAAATTCCAAAATACACATTTTGAGCTAAGCTAACTCCATGATAGAATGGATTCAAAAATATTATAGGTTGTAGGAAATCTGGGAAAAATTCAAAGGGTATACTATAACAACTCAAAAATAGTATAATAAATTGTATAAGTTCAAATATTGCACGATAACTTTCAGTTGAAATAAAAACAGCCCCCTTCATCAATCCTATCCCTGCTGATGCAATAATCATTAAACATGCTATTAAAAATACAAAAATTATCTGAATAAATGAAACAGGAACAATCAGGTAACTAATAATTATTAATAAAATAAAAAATAACAGAGATTCAAATAATGTTATAAGAATAAAGCCAAATAACAATATATATCGATTAACCGGTGCTAAGATAATTCCTTGAATTGTGTTCCAAAATTTTTCTAATTGAAATCGCTCTATAAATGCGTTAAATCCATTTCTTGAAAAAACAAAAACAACATTACCTATTAATAACCAAGATAAATAATTTGACTGATTAAAAGATGAAAGGAAATTTGCTTCAATAAATTCATATAAATAGTAATAGTAAATTACGCTATTTGGCTCATATTGATATGCTAAATATATGTTTATTAATGAAAATATATTGGGGTTCTGGGTAAAAAATATACCTGCATATAGAATTACAAATGGAATTATTGATACAAAAGGTTTTATAAGTGTTCTAGTGAAGAAATAGATTGGAAACCGTAATTTAAGCTTAAATTCTTTTTCTGAGATTCCAATTGTTTTTCTATAAATTCTATTTAATCTTTGTAACATTAAACTTAACCCAATGTTTGATTATTTTTTATTTGTAAAGTATTCTATTTTTTTTTTTGGTATGTGTATTGAATTAAGAAAACTTAAAAATCTAATAAGAAATTGAAATAAATAAAATTTTATCAATAATTTCGTAAGAAATGTAGATATTTGAATTTTAAAGTTTTACTCAAACCGGAGATTTAAAAATGGAAATAAAAAATATTGGAATTGTCGGTTTAGGGTATGTCGGATTAACAACTGGAGTTGGCTTCGCTTTTAAAGGATACAATGTGATAGGTATTGATATAAATAAAACAAATGTTGAAAGAATTAATTCGGGTGAAGTTACTTTTTATGAACCAGGTTTGGCAGAATTGCTTAAAAAAATGATAGAGAAACAGAAATTCAAAGCCAGTGTTAATATTAATGATCTTTTAATTTGTGAAGTTATTTTTATTTGTGTAGGCACTCCTCCAAAAGAAACTGGTGCTAGTGACTTAAATCAAATTGAAAGTGCGGCAATTGAAATAGGTAAAATATTACAGAAAATGAATAAGAATCCAATAATTATTACCAAAAGTACTGTTCCACCCGGTACAACACAAACAGTAGTATTACCTTTATTAGAAAAATATTCTGGAAAAAAAGTTGGAAGAGATTTTTCCATTGCAATGTCTCCGGAATTTTTAAAAGAAGGGAATGCATTAAACGATTTTCTTCATCCTGACCGTACAATATTTGGAGCATATGATGATAAAACATCAAAAATTTTATATGATTTCTTTAAAATTTTTGATAATCCAATCTTTGCTGTTAAAAATATCTCCACTGCTGAAATGATTAAATATATAAATAACGCATTTTTGAGCACAAAAATATCATTCATCAATGAGATAGCAAATATTTGTAGGCTAATTGAAAATGTAGATGTAACTGATATTGCAAAAGGTATAGGAATGGATGAAAGAATAAGTGAAAAATTTCTTAGAGCAGGTTGTGGATTTGGGGGCTCGTGTTATCCTAAAGATGTAAAAGCTATAATTGCTTTTGCGAAAGGTAGAGGATATTCTCCTTTATTATTATCATCTGTTTTAGAAGTAAATGAAAATCAAGCTCAAATTACTGTAGATATCTTAAAAAACGCCCTTCCGGATTTAAGCAATAAAAAAATCTCTATATTAGGGTTAGCATTTAAGCCTGAAACTTCTGATATGCGTGAAGCATGTTCGCTTAGGATAATTAATATTCTTAAACAAGAAAAAAATGCAGAAATAACTGTTTATGATCCTAAAGCAATGGAAGAAGCACGAAAAATCTTAGGTAATACAGTACACTTTACAAATTCTATTGAAGAATGCATTGAAGGAGCTGATGCATGCATTATCGTAACCGAATGGGATGAATTTAAACCTTTAAAACCAGAGTTTTTTCTAAAACATATGAAAAATCCCCTCATTATTGATAGTAGAAAAATTTATGATCATGAGAAATTTTCTAAAGTTCTATCTTATTACGAAATAGGACGACTTTAATCTCTGTTCCTAATAACTCTACACGGATTTCCATAAGCTACTACATTTTTGGGAATATTTTTCGTCACAATTGAACCAGCACCAATAAGTGAGTGTTCTCCAATCTCAATCCCTGGTAATATAATAGATCCTGCACCAATTGCGCAATTTTTTCTAAAAATAGGACCTTTTAAAAGATTTTTATCTGTAACTGGGGGATATTTATCATTTGTAGTAATTACACATGGTCCAATAAATACCCCGATTTCAATTTTTACTCCCCATGTAATATAAACTCCACTTTGAATATTAACATTATTTCCTATGATACAATTTCCATCTACAATGCTATTGGTGCCAATTAAAACATTATCTCCAATATTTGTCTTCTCTCTAATCATTACATTATGGCCAGTTTTGAAATTTTTTCCAATTTTTACCTCCCCATAAATTTTAGAACCGCTTCTTATCAATAATTTTTCCCCAATTTTTAATCCTTTATCATTAATCCCCAATTCCACATTATTTCCAATAATGGATTTATCATTTAATTTCACATTTTTATGAATTATGACATTTTTTCCCTTTTCAATGGAATTTTTCATATTAATCATCCAATTTGAGAATAAATAAGTATTTTAGGTTATCTTGACTTTAAAATTTAAGATTTTTGAAACATGAAATTATTAGTTTATTTAGTTGATAAAAGAAAAAATTATTTGAGAAGTGATTCATCCGCATATGCTTCTAGAATTTCTCCGAAATAAAGACGATGGGAACAAATAGACCCTGATTCTGCTTCATGAATAATTTTACACTCGTAATTTATCATTGCTTCAGCTATTATGGGAACATCTATGATTTTTGCTGGTTCTAAAGTTAAACCCGCCATTTCAATTTTATCTGTAGTTCTACCAGAATAAGAACCAGCAATGGATACAGCTGATCGAATTTTTGGTGATGGAACATTCAATGAAAATTCCTTGACTTCTCCTAATAATGAAAAAGAATAGCGACTCGGAGCTACTGCAATTACACAAACAGGATCTCCCCATAAATTACCAATGGTTTTCCAATCCAAAGCCATCATATTAGTTTTTCCTTCTTTAGATTGTGTGACTAGAAGCGCAGTTTTACTAACAGTTATGTTCGCTAATTGGAAAGGATCAATTTTTACTTTCTTCATAAGTAACTTATAAAGGAAGATATAATTATAAAATAATTTGATCAATTGATTTGGAATCGATGATTTTGGTAAAGTTAGTAATTAACTATGATAAATGCACAGGTTGCGGAACTTGCGTCGAAACTTGCCCTGTAAATGTATATAAAATAGATGAAGACAAAGGAAAAACAAAAATTGTTGCTATTAATGAATGTCTCGATTGTAAAGCATGCGAAGTTCAATGTCCAGAAGAATGTATCGAAGTTATTTCTGAAGATTAATTTATTTGTTTAATTTTTTATTCAATATTTAAAAAACCGTTCAATTTATAAAGAATATTTAATTTATGAAAAATATAAAAATACCAAGAACTAGCCCGGTGGTGTAGCGGCCAAGCATATAGGGCTTTGGTAGATTTAGTGAACATTAGATCTGGAGAAACCCTGCGACCCCAGTTCGAAAAGCTGAAAAATATTCAGTTCGAAAATCTGGGCCGGGCTACCAATTAATTATTTTCATTTATTTTTTTTAATTTATCAATAAGATGTGAAAAAAAATCTTTAGCTTTAAAATTTACAAAAAATTTTAAAGGTCCGCATATAAACAAATTATAATGAACCGTTTAAAGAGTAAATTAAAAAAATTTGAATGGGTACTATCTAATCCTTTTACTAAATTAAAACTTTATTCATTAAAATCTAGTTCAATAAAAAAAATAATATATATTTTAATTGAAACTTATAATAAAAACAGAATTTTAACCCGAATGAAAGACCTTTTAAAAAGCAAATCGTTCACAAAAAAGGCATTGGCGGTACTTGATAATGAATTAAGTGTTCATAGTTTATCAAGTATCGGTGAAAGTAAACCTAAAAGATTTCAAGGAGATGTCAAATTAAGCTATTTAATCGATAGAATAATAAAATTTTTTAATATTTCATCTTTTATCGAAACTGGAACTCACTTAGGGGGAACTTCATCAGTAATGGCAATTTTACATCCAAATTTACAAATATTTACATGTGAAATAAATAGAAATTTCTATAAAATAGCAAAGGAGGGGCTTAAAAAATATAAAAATGTTTATATTGAAAATAAAAATTCTAAATCTTTTTTATTAGAATTGATTAAAAATAAAAAAATATCAGATGTTCCATTGTTATTTCTCGATGCTCATTGGTATGATTTTACACCACTTCAAATCGAGGTAAAAGTAATTTCTTCAAAAGTGAATAAAGCAATTTATGTTATTCATGATTTTGAGGTTCCTAATAAACCCGAATACCATTACGATATTCAGAGAAGATCAAGTAAAAACCCAATTGCATGTAATCTTGCTCTTATAAAAAATAATTTTAAATCTAGAAATCAATACAATCTTTTATTTCCGAATTATGGTAAAAGCAACTCAAATTTATCTAGACTAATTGGATACGTTGTAATTTTTCAAAATCTTTCAACATTATTTAATAAATTTTTAAATATTAAATATATTCAAAATAATTTTTTTGAATATAAGGAATTTTGAAATACAAATTTTACTTTAAAATTAGCGATTAAAAACCAAATTACAATTTGGACATATTATATCCTTAACTTCGAGTGTTTCAAAGCCATGACCACATTTAGGGCATATTAAATAATTTTCTAAATTGAATGGTTCTGCCTTTAATAAAACGTCTTCTTCAATCTTATCCTTCCATTTTTGAAGAAATTCTTTTTCATGCTTTACTTTTCGTATTTCATCAGGGAGCATTTGAGGAATTGTTTCAATAATCGGATACCATCTATTACATTTTCTACAAGTCATAATTCCTTCTTCAATTTCTGCAAAAAATAAGAACCAATTTAATAAATAAATATTAAATTTAAGTTTCTCGAAAATATTAGGCTGTTTTTCTATTCCACTATTATTTTTATACTCAATAATTTTATTGAACAAATCATTTTTAATTAAATCTAAAATTTTACTCGATTTTGTATTTGACTTATCTTCAATGGATAAAATATCGTCATAAATTTTATCAAGTTCCTTAATATAATCGGATAGAGGTTTTTCTGACCGTGAAATGTAGTCTTTCACTTTAATTTCGTTCTCAATTTTTAAAACTTTAATTTGTATATCTTTTTTTAGGTCCTCAATTTTTTTTTCTTCAATTATACTTTCTAAATGTTTGAATTTATCGCTATCTGTCTCCCATTTAAAAATTTTTAATTGTAATGGAAAAAATTTACAAATAGGACAAGCTAATAGACTGAGTAGACCCGATTTCAATAGTAATTCCTCAAAAAATTATGTCAAATATAATTTTATTTCTTAAATATAATAAATTTATTTTTTATTTTTGAAAAATATTTCATCTGCTGCTTTGACTCCTTTTCCAAGATTTTTCAAAAATCCTAATTGGCTTAAAGCTAACTCAATTAGAGATAAAGTTACTAATATTTCCCTTTCCGTAACAACATTCATATGGGCGATCCTAAATATCTTACCCTTTATTTTACCTTGACCACCAGCGATTAATACTCCCTTATCTTGAATGGCTTTTCGAAATTCTTCATCTTTTATGCTATTAGGATAGCTGACAGCTGTTACTGTATTTGAAGCAAATTTTTCATCTGCAAATAAATCTAACCCTATAGCTTTAATTCCTTCTCTTGTTGCTTTACCCATGATTCTGTGCCGTTTAACTCGATTTTCAAATCCTTCCTCTTCAATCATCAAGAGAGATTCGTGTAATGCATAAATATGCGGGATAGAAGGAGTAAATGGCATATGATCTTCCCTATATTTTAAGAGATTTAAATAATATGACGGAATAAATTTCCTAGATTCAATAATTTCCCATGCTCTTGGTCCAACCATAATCATACCCAAACCTGGAGGGATACCCACACATTTTTGACTTCCTCCAGCTAAAATATCAAAATTCCATTTGTCTGGATAAACATAATCTCCACCAACAGAAGTTACTCCATCAACAATTAGTATTTTATCATATTCTCTTGCCACTTTTCCGATTTCTTCTGCTGGATTTAAAATTCCAGTAGAGGTTTCATTATGGCATATGGTTATAAATTTTATATCCTTATTTTTTTCTAGACTCCTCGCAATATCTTCTCCTCTTACAGCTTTTCCCCATTCAATATTTAGAACTATTGATTCTCCTCCATAAGCTTTTGTTAATTCCAACCATCGTTCTGAAAATTTACCTTGAACTACATTTAATACTTTATCTCCTGGTGAAACAACGTTAGCAATAGCTGAATCCATAGCTGAAGTTGAAGAGCCAGTAAGTAGAAATACCTCGTTTTTAGTTTGGATTAGTTTTTTAAACATATTTATTGTTTCTTCAAAAAACTCCTCGAATTCCGGAGTTCTATGTCCAATTAGAGGTCTAGAAAAAGCCTCATATATTCTCGGATGCATAAATACTGGACCAGGTATCATTAATAAAGGTGGATTGTCATGTTTCATCTGATATTCTCCATTATTTAGGTATTTTAAATGGATTATATAATAAAAAGAATTTTATAAATCTTCTTTCATTCCATTCAAATTAGTTAAAATATATTTTATGGTTTGATTTTGAATATTGTAATTAAATCCAAATCTAATTTAAAAGTTGAGAACTTGGATGAAACGGCGAATTATAACACTATTAACAGATTTTGGTCTTCAAGATCCTTATGTATCTGTTATGAAAGGTGTAATACTAACAATCTGTCCTACTGCCGAAATTGTTGATATTTCCCACCAAATAGGGAAATTTAATATTCGTGAAGCGGCTTTTAAATTGGCTTTTACTGCAAAATATTTTGAGCCAAATACAATTCACTTAGTTGTAGTTGATCCAGGTGTGGGGAGTTCTCGAAAATCTCTGATAATATCAACAGAAAATTATTTTTTTATCGGTCCCGATAATGGAGTTCTTTCATTAGCAGCGGAAAAAGACGGGATTAAACGAATTATAGAAATAACCAATGAAGATTTATTTCTTAAACCTGTTTCTAATACGTTCCATGGGCGAGATATTTTTGCACCAGTTGCTGCACATGTAGCAAATCATATTCCATTAAATAAAATCGGTTCTGATAGGAATGAGATGATTAAATTGTCTCTCACAAAAGCTGCTATGATTAGTAATGAAATTTTTGGTGAAGTGTTATATACTGATGGATTTGGAAACATAGTCACGAATATTAATTCTGATTTGCTTAAGAAATTAAATATTTCTCATAAAACCAAAATGGAAATAGAAATAAAAGCAAAGTTAGAGAATATTATACTATGCAACTCCTATAATGAAGTAAAAAAAGGAGAATTACTTGGAATAATTGGATCTAGTGGTAATCTAGAAATATCAGCTAACCAAAAAAGCGCAGCAAATTTATTAAATGCCGAAATTAATGATAAAATTAGAGTTAGAGTATTTAAAGTTTGAGCTTTGTCTCGCCTATCGCTTTAATTCTTTCTACTCCCCCAATATCCTTAATAAATTCGGCAACAGATGAAGGTACTGATTCCTCCCAAGGTTTTCCTTCTATTATTGCTGTCCGTATTAATGTAGCAGTGTATTTTTTTCTCTCAAAAAGTTTTACTTCTCCTATTTTAAAACCACTTTCAGTAAGTAATCTCCTTACTAGAGGATTATTTGAAAAAACAATTTGAAAAGAAGGAGTTAAAGATACTAAATGAGCAACCCATATTCGATTATCATTAGTATCTGGAACTGGAATGAGATAATATCTATTTGGATCAATATTATTTTCATCTAGGGCTTTTTTAACAAAAGTAATCCGCTCTCCTGCCGTAAATGGATTACTAAAAGAATGACTACACTGCGCACTGCCTATAACAATTATAAGTTCATCGACTTGTTTTAGAATTTCTTTTATTGCTTTAATGTGACCTTTATGAATAGGCTGAAATCTTCCAATAAATACTCCTCGTTTTACCATTTTGACAATTATCCTGTTAATTAAGGGGTTATTTCAATAATATAACTTTAGAAACTAAATATTTGTTTAAATTAATTTTACCATTATTAATTTCAACATTTTCGTTTCTTAATAATTTTTCCTTATTTTCTGGTCCCGAGGCAAAACCACCAATTTTTCCATCACTTCTAACAACTCTGTGACATGGTACTTTTATAGGATATGGATTTTTATTCAAAGCATTACCCACAGCTCTGTATGACTGATTTCCAATTACTTCTGCAATCAAACCATACGTTGCAACTTTCCCTTTTGGGATTTTTTGTGTAATTTTATATACTTTCTTTTGAAATTCTGTTAGTTTGCTAAAATCAAGCCCCATTTTATTCACTTAATATTAAATTTGGGTACAACAAGAGATTTTTATTAAATTATTCAATTTTTCAGATTGAAATTTTTTATTAATAAACTGTTCTAAAAGCCAAATATTAGTTTTTGCATGATTAGTAAATTTAGATGTTAGAAATTCTGATTTTCCATCATCTGCCATAGCCATATATGGCAATAACTGATCCGAAAGAAAAGTATCACAAGTAGCCTTGCTTTGATATGTATTTATTAAAAAATCTGCACATTTTTGGCCAATAACTTCAGCACGAACTCCTCGTTCTCCTACATTATCTGAACCTAAAATAACTCCTGAATTGGTCTTTAACCAAATGGATATTCCAGAACCTGGAGATAATGTATCAACATATTTCGTTTTAATAAAACAAGATTGGTTTAATTTATTCCTTATTTTTCTTTTTACAGCCTTAGCTTGTCTTTCGGCTACATTTTGTTTTTTTAAAAGATATGACGCAATAGAAATACCATTAATCTCTTCGATGTCACCTAGTTCAATCAAATGAATTGGTTTTAGTTTTTTTACCGTTTTAATTCTTATTCTGGCTTTAGCTCCTCCTTTTGGATAAAAACCATCTTTAATTATGTCGATTTCAGCTTTGTAACCCATTTTTTCTAATATTTTTAAGGTGACATTTTGGATGTATAAAATTGTAGGAGCCCATTTGCCAAAAGTTGCACCACCATCAATATTTAATTGGATTTCAGATTTACTTTTTATACATGCAATTTGAATTGCTTGTAAAAGAAGCCCAATGCTACCTGCTGTTGCAATTTTGACATTTAAAGGTCCATTTTTTATTTCATTGGGTTCAAAAAAGATTTCGGTAGTACCTACTTTTGCATCTGATAATTTTCCTTGACTTAATTCAGCTAGACTTTTTAATCCTACTAAATGTTGTGTACGTAATCCCGGTTTGGGTCGATTTTTTCTAATGTTATAAATCCTTATAGGCGATTTAGTCAAAACAGAAAATGCTGCAGATAAACGTAATATCGAACCTCCTCCCTCTCCATAGCTACCATCAATCAAATAAAATTTTTTAGAATCAGAAAAGGAAGAACTCAACATTTATCACATTTTTATAAATTTAAAACCTTATTTAATTAAATTATGTTTTATAAAATTTCATTATAAGCATATTTAATAAAAAATCCTTTCAAATTTTTAAAATTGGAAAAAAAAAGAGAATTCAATAATTTTTAGTGTCTTGACTTCACAACAGCAGTTATGATAATAGCCCCAACAACTAATAAAGAAATACCTATTATTATAAATACTCCAGAAGTCCCTAAACCTACGCCTCCACCAATATTAGGTCCCATTGTCAGTAATAATAATTCTATTGGAATTCTTCCGTCTTCTCCTATAAGCTTCTGTTCCATCACAAGTATCCAACCACTTGTTATAACCAAATACTGTCGAGAAAGGATTAGTACTCCTTTGCTGTTATAACTGTAAGTAATCCTCGAACTCCCAGGAGTACTAGCATTTCCTACCGTTATATCCCATGTTCCAGAAATACTTGGGGGTGTTGGAGCCGTATAGCTAAAAGTAAAACCAAAGGATACTAAGACTGCCATTGCTGAATAAGTTAAATTAACAATAGTATGATTAGCTGTTGTATAATTTTGAGGGATAATATTTAAACCCCAAGAATAATATTGCCCTGTATAATTATACATACCACCTACATTATAAGCTGTAATTGGGGTTGTTGAGTTATATGCAGCAATTAATGATTCACTATAACTTGTCCAACTTTGTGATGTACTATTATAATAACGCCCTGTAGCCCATATCATATCTGCTATCCAACCAGACGTTAGATTACAAGTACCACTATCAATAGAATTGTTCATTGTAGTAATAGTTGTTTCTATTTTATCACCAGAGGAAACCAAAGTTCTAATTGCCATAGTCCATGTATCATTTACAGCAATTGTAAACCCATCAGAACCTTCTGTTAAGTTAGGTCCAATCGCTTGTATACGTTGAACTGGAAAACACAATAATAAAGAAGTGATTAACATAGTTAATAAGGGCAAAGATATTACTATTCTTTTCATTTTAGTTTGTCCCACCGTTTGCTTTAATTTTAAGTGATTTAAAAATGGATTATAAAATATCTCTTTTTAATTTATTAAAATATTTTCTAACAAAAATAAGAAGTTTTATTTAATTTTATTTTTTATATTTTTTTTTCAATAAAATAAATGAGATATAACCAAATTTAAATTAGAATCAAAAATTAATTTATAAAAAATCTTTAAAGAAATTTAAGATGTTTACATTACTATTAGAATTTTCTATTCATTTGAAAAACTTGAATTTTTGACTTTAAAATGCAATTAATCCTAAAACTATAAACAAAATTCCGAAGAAAATCAAAGCAACTCCCATAATAGATAACCGAATTTGTTTAGTCGTTTCGATTAACTCTGCTTCAACTACATCACTTGCTAATCTTTTATAAAAATGTGGTACTAATATTTCTGCACTTATTATACAGACGATACTTATCCACCATGTAAAATTAGGAATTCCATCAATTGATGTAAAAGAAAACATTAAAGATATTAAATTAAGGTTACGAGAATAAAACATTAATAAACCAGATCCAAAAAATAGTCCTAAAAAAGTAGCTAATGCTAATAATAATGTTTGAACTATCTTATTTTCAAAAACATCACGAATACCATATCGTGAGAACCCTCTCATTGCGATTTCTCGTGTTTCTCTTAATTGTATTTTGGCTAATTCTTTTTGTTTCTCTTCTTCAATTTTTTTTTCTATTTTCATAAGATCTTCTTTAGATTTAGACAAAAAAATCACCTGAATTAATTGAACTTATAGTTGATTCTCCTATAAATATATATTTCATAGATTAAAAAATAAAAAAATAAAGGAATGAGGTTGTTACTCTTTTTTAGTTTCTTCTTCCTTAGTTTCTCCTTTTAATCCTGCTATAAATTCTCTCTGATCAGATGGAGAGAGATCTTTTATTTCTTTCAAGAATAAGCGTTTTTCTTCAGAGGTAAGATCTGTTATTTTTTCTAAGTCTGCTTTAATTTGTTCTTCAGTAAGTGGGGATAATTCTTTTTCTAGTTCTTCCTTCTTTATGACTTTTGTGATTGGTGGGGGTAATTTCTTGGGAGAAATAGGTTCTAATTTCACACCAAATATTGATAATTTTACTTCTGCTTCCTCGGTTATCTGTTGCTCCCGTGATTTCATAATTCCAGCGTGTGTTTTTCGCCTTCTTTTAATTTTCTTATCGGTATCTTCTATCATTCGTAGTGGATATGGAACTCTTAAAATCCTGATTGTATAATAAGTGGAATATGCTCCAACAACCGCAACTGTACCTATTACACCTAATATCATTGCACCCGTTAAAGGTCCAAAAGGGCCAGCGGAATTAATATTAATGATTAGTGACCTTTGATTTGTCGTAAGCATTGCCGCAGTATCATAATCATTATAATTACCATAGTCATCATTGGGATCAAAGGAGTTCGAAAAACCTTTCAATCTGGCCTCAAATATATACATACCTGGCTCTTTTGGGTCAAAAAATGAGTCCCATGTGTCTAATGATGTAATATACAATCCATTTCCCATGTCTACCATAAAACCTAAAACCGGAATCAAGGGATTAATTCCAGGACCCTTTATCTCATATTCAATATTTGCTCCTCTCAAATTTTTAGGAGAATTTCCAGTGGCTGTAGGATCAGTAACTTTTAAAACGATAAATAACAGTTCTCCTTGCGTTGCAACAGGATACATTGCTTCTTCCATAACAACAGGTATTGGTAAAACTTTTATATTAAAAAATCTCTCTGCAGGACTAATTTTATATTGTTGGTAATTAGTTTCTGAAGTAACTACTTTTTTAGCCGAGAGTGTTACTCGATATTCCGTGTTTATTTTTAGACCTGTAGTATCTATAGTAAAATTATAAATACCATCATTATTATCTGCTAAATTATCCTCCCAATATATACCAGGTAAAGCGGGTATTGCACCTTCTGTTATGTTGATCCACGCATATGCATCATTAATTGGCCCTCCATTTCGTGTACAAGTATCATTGTAAAAAAAACTCATTGTAAATATTCGATTTTTAGGAATCAAGTAAGGGCTGGCTTTATATCCAGATGCATCTAATGTTAAATTCTCATAAATAGCCAAAATATCTCCCAAGTCTTCGGTCTTTTCCATTACACCACCAATATCTACTCCGTCTAATGAAGTTGGTCGGGAATTCAAGAAGAATGTAATTTCCTTCTGTGGTATAATTGGAGGTGTCCCATCATCATCAATAGTATAATTCTGTAAATCTCCTATGATTTTAAATTTAAATTCTTTTCCAGGAGCTTCTTCTTGGGCTTCTAAAGAATATGTGGAATATGCTGCAACATATTTTCCATTGATCTCAGGTATATTTATACTTGCATTGATTGGAGTTAATGGACTAGCCATATCTATTAAATCGAACTCAAGATCAAACCCTTCTACTTCCCACGATCCATCAGGGTGGTCAGCAGTGACTGTCCCATTATTTAAAGCATCCCATGCTGTTAAATTTAACGTTAGAATATCATTCCAATAATATTTAAGATCAGTCGTATCATGGATTAAATGGTTATTCCTTTGAATGAGAACTACAGGATTATCATTAACATCTATATCTAGTGTTTTAACTACTTTACCAAATTTATATGGAGGGTTTGCTCCGCCTATCATAGTTTCATTGTACCAGACTTTATCTAATTTCTGACATGTTATATACAATGTATATTGGCGAGCGAGTGCTTTGTGGACTGTAAAATTTTGATAGTACCATCCCCATGTAAGATTATTGTTTATATCCCAAGGAATTAAATTACCTGTGTAATATCCATCAGTCGTGTTAATCTCTGGCACCAAACTATAGTGACCACCAGTATCACCTGTCCATCTGTATGGAATAGCTTCTATCCAGTCTTTGTTCCAAGCAGTTCCCTCTGCTTCTGATCTAATAGATACATCTCCAGCATTTACTCGTTTAAGATTTTCTCTTAAATATGAGACATTACCTTCTCGCAAAGCAATACTATCGTTATAATACGTAGAATTAACAAATCCAACGTGTGAATTTAATCCAGAAAATGGTCTACTAATATCATCTTCTAAACCATAGTATCGGACATATATTGTTATGTTATCATTATCCCAATCATACCAATATACATCGATATCGGTTTGTTGTATTGGATCTTCAGCCCATGTAACGTCAGAACTTACAACAAATTTATATTCTGCTTCTTCTACCGAAAATTTAACCCATTTGAGCTTCTCATATGGAGTACCAACCATTCTTTCGTCACTGGTTGTACTTTCATTCATGAGATATACTTGTTCGAATTCCCAATCTAATGAATCATTCCTAGCAATAGTAACAGAGAAGTTTAAATAGTAATACTGCTCCCACCAATTAGAAGATCCTTCATCAGTAGCTTCACAAGCGGAATCTATATCAATAACAGCATCAAAAGTACCTGGTACTTTTTGAGATAACAGACCACTAGTTTCATTTTGTGCCCAAAGAGTTCTAATTAAATTTTTTATAGTGGCATTTCCAAGTACAAGAGACCAATTAACTGTAACTAACCCATAATATTCGCTGCCAAAGCTATTATTATCTATGAGTTTATTATGAGATTCATCGTATATATACACTAATAGATTAAGAGGATCTCCTTGATCATATTCATCAATAACAGGTAAAGGATTAGGAAATGTCGGTTCTATTCTAATATCCACCATAACGAAAAAACTACCATTTATTTTTCTAGAGTCAAGTTCACCGTCTATTTCTGTAGATTCGCTAAATAATTCAATAGTAAAATTATGAGAACCTGTATAACACCAGCCAAAGTAATCTGAAAAACCAATCTTATAATAAAAATTACTCCCATCTCTTGACATTTCAAATTCATTTGTAGTATATGGTGGTTTATCGTCATATGTAGGATAATCTGCGTCGATTGTAATATTCGCTGTTTCATAATAATTAACAGGTGTACCCCAATGATCATCAGTCCAAGTGATATTTATATACAAAGGGTCTCCGTCCAATGTTATATTTGCAGGTTTATTAAGATCTGAGCCATTACCAACCAAACCAGAGTCTACTTGGCTAAACATTACTTCCGTAGTAGTAGTTCTTCTTCGTACATCCATAACTATAGTAACATGTCCAACTTCAGTAATTTGCCCAGGTGTGAGGGAATTATTCCACCATAGTACATAAATCCATTTTCCTGGTATTGAATCAAGAGGAATTACCCAAGGTGTAGAATATGTCACTGAAGTTCCAACATCAAATTTTTGATTATGCTCAATACCAAAATTTCCTGTAAAATCTGGTCCCGTCCTCGAAGCATTCATTATTGTCATATTCAAATATCCGTTATCATCAAATGCCTTTACTCGCAACCTTGTGTTGTTAGTAGGATAAACGATTGAACGATTGGTCCAGCCACCAGTATCCTCTTGAATGCGGATACTTGAAATTGTATCATTCAATTTATTGGGTGAAGATGCAGTAAATGTATAAAGTGTATTTGAAGTTGACCCAGTAACCCTCAAAGTACCAACAGCTGGTCTCGATGCAGTTTCTGTAGCATTTGTTATTGGATTGATATTGGTATAAGCGGCACCCCAATCATTAGGAACTCCAGTTATATCCATTTGTTCCGAACTAGTTCTATTTTCCATTCTTTTTTGAGATGAATTCCATGTTAAATACCAATCATTTGTTGCATTTACTGCACATGAGAAGCTTGTAGTTGCAAGGGTAGTATTTGATTCCGCCATATATATATCACCATACCCGATAATTATATTTGTACTTCCTCTGCAGTAAGGATCGGTAATAACCCATTGGAATGAAGGTGTTGTACCACCATTATATGTTCCCGTCCAAGACCATGCTGCTCCCGAGTCAAAAGTTCCAGTACCAAAACCTGTATTCGTTACTGCAATATCACCTTGAACTGTTTCACGTAGATATAGCCCAACCTCATCTGGTCGGACAGAGGCAGTAAAATCAAACTTAAGATTATCAAAATCGAAGTTTAAATTTGAGTCAGTAAGCGGTCCCCAGTTATCTGTCCAGCGAATTGTTAATCTGAAGTAAAAGGAAGAAACAGCTCCAAATGTACCCAGGGGTATCTCAAGAGGTATTATAGCATCCGTAATTGCATGCCAAGCATTATCTTTGACGAATAGACCATCATCATCTAATGAGTGAGTCCAAACATCTGCACCAGATGGACTAGAAGCTGTTGAAGACATATAAAGAACAGCCTCTGCATGATCACAAGCTGCAGTATTGCCCGTAGTATCATCCCAAAGAGCTGGTAATCTATAAGAAAATGTAAAGTTCCCATCTATTGTATTTTTAAGATATTGATAAGTATCACTTTGAAATCCCGCTTCGCTGCCAGAAGAGAATTGACGTGCTTGGTTATAATTGATGGTTAAATAAACATAATCGATATTACAGTCAATGTCTTGGTCATCATTTGAATTATCTGCATATAAATATGCATAGAATCGGAATTGAATCCTAAGATTAGTATTGTAGGTTGTTGATTGTAGAAGTGATGTTACATCCCAATTCTCAATATTATAACTTGATGTATCACCTTCAGTCCATACTTCATGGGATGAATAAGAAGAACCGCCATTGGTACTTAAATATACGTACAAATTAGCATCATTAGTACTAGCTGTATAACGAACTTCGCTGTTTACGATCGAACGTACACTTAAAGTTGCCCCTGTTATCTCATATCCTCCACCTAGACCTGTATTATAACCATGTTGAAAATTAGGTGATGTTATATAGAAATAATGAGTGTCACTATCTGCATGTTGAACAGTATCGTAATTACACCAGATATCATGGTTCTCTAGAGTTGTATATCCATCTTCTTCAAGTTCAAACCAATAAGTGGATTCACCACCATACGTTGAATAGCCATAACTGCGAGAACCTGTACTATGGTCACCAGTATCACTTGTACTCGATTCTGTAAAAGTCCAGTCGTCCGTTTGATCCATATCTGCATCGAATCCATCATCATCATCTAAAGTAACTGATCCAGAATCTTTTATTCCATCCATAGCTATTCTGACACTCCCTGATGTCCAAGTTTCACTCATTCTACTTAGATCAGCTGCTGGTCCTGATTCATAAGCAGTCCAATTCTCAGTATCACTAGTAAACGGGTTGTTAAATGCATTTGGATGGTCTTCTATAAGAGAAATTACAGTTCCAAAAACCTTATTAGCATCTTGTGAGGGAGTACCCCCATCTATAGGAATAGCGACAGGATTATTGTATCGTAAATTTGATGCGCTTGTAGCATATTCAATGACCTCATTAAATGTTTCAGTAACAGTATAAGTATCTCCAATACCTGTATAAGCAGGTGGGCCATATTCTTCGGAAAGTGTAACTAAATTAAGTTCATTATCATTAATAGGATTGGTTATCGTACCTGGATTATTATATTTGTAAAATGAACTATTTGGAAAAATTGGTAGATTATCATTAGCAAAAAGATAGGATGGTAAAAATGTAGCAAAAGAAAATACCAAAGTCATTGTTATTAAAGTTGATGTTAAAATTTTTCTTTTTGTAAAAATTTTCATTGATATCCCTTAATTTTTTGTTAATAATACGGTATATCAACTGAATACCTTAAAATGTTCATTTTTAATATGTATATAAATGTCTTTTGAAAAGTTCAAAAAATGCCTATTGAAAGAATAGAGCAAAAAAATAGTTAATATGGCTAGAATTTCTTGATTTCTATTATCCAATTTTAATTTAAACAATTAATTTCATGTCTATATCCTTTTTCTTGAGAACTCTGCTTTTTTTTCCCTATATTTTGCTTCGTCTTTATGTATTTCCAATTTATATAAAAATAGTAAATTGAATACTATTATGGTAGCAATAGAACCAATAATGAAAGTTTTTTTATAAAATAATAGCGGATCTTCTTCGTTCCATATAAAAATATTTGTAAATGATGAATAATAATTAGAATGATTGTAGATCCTACATAAAACTATTAGAGGAATAAATTGTTCAATTGCATATTTTCTAGAGTCATTTACACCAAATATTAGATTAAATCTTCTACAAAAATAATTATCAATTTTCATATTTTTTATGATGTGACTAACCGAATTTAATATATAATTGCTATATGAGCTTAAATTAAAGTTTTCTGGTATCTCCAGAATAGATTTAAGAAAAATAGAAATATCGGAAGGTCTAACTATAAAATATTGTCCAACGCCATTTCTAGAAGTGTTTCCTACAAATTGTTTGTAATTACTATTCCATAAGTATCTAATAATAAAATCTAAAGTGGGAACAAGGTAATCATCAATTAAACTAAAATTATTAAGAATAGTCACTGCTTTTGTAATTGCAGATATCCCACCCCCTTGGTGAGTTAGATATTTTGTATAACCTTTAGGTACTGGAATACTACCGTTCTTTAGACTATAGTGGTAAAAACCTCCATATAAATCATCATACAAATAGGTTAATAAAAAATTTAAACTTTTATTAGCATACTGTGCATAGGTAATATTACCAGTTGTCTTATAAGCTTCGAGTAAAGCAATTATTGGCCATTGTTGATACCATGATTCCTTTTCAGTATCAATTTGACCATTGTAATAATATGTTCTATAAAAACTATTATTATCAGCATCCCATAAAGTAGTTATTAGAAAATTTAACATAGGAATAGCATAATTATTTAAATATGAAGCGTTATTTGTCAAATTGTAAGCATCTAATAGTGCTAATATTGTATATGCTTGATAAAAAGATATTTGTTCTGTTGAAGAATTAAAATCGCTAATTTTTAGAGTTGAAGGAAGTGAACCATTCTCGAAACACCAATGATAAACTCCATAATTTGATTTATTGAAAAGGTGTGTTAAAATATATTCTAAATTAGGGATAGAGTAATTATAATAATAGCTAAAATTATTAGTCAATTGAGAAATTTCTAACATTGTGAAATAGCTCCAAGCACAGTATGAAGTGTGAAATCTTCTTCCCTCTTCTTCAAACGAACCATCCTCGTTCTGAAAAGTAAAAAATGCCTCCTCTGCGGTTGACCATAAATTCTCCAATGTAAAATTTAAATTTTCAAATATAGAAGAATTCACCACAGTAGAATCCAAATTTTTAGCTATGGGTTTCTGGCCGGTATCGATAAAAATATGGGATTTTAAAGGGATTGATAGGGAATATATTAATATAAATAAGTTAATAAACAGAATTAGGTTTAATCCTATTCCGATAATTATTTTTTTCTTTTTATTTTTCATTAAAACCAATTTATTTTATAATTCTGAATTTATAAATATCTTATTTTCAAAGCTAAAATTAATGTATTTTTAAGAAGATCTGGATATAGCAATTTTATTTAAAGTATCGAATTTAAGTTCAAATATTAAAATGATAATAGGAATTTGGAGCTTCATAAGTGAAAATATCTTTAGTTTTTCCAAATCGTAACATAGGTAGAAAAAAAAAACTTGACGCAGTTACTCCACCATTAGGCTTGGCATATTTAGCTGCTATATTAGAAAAAAATAATTTTAAAATAAATATAATTGATTGTTATGCAGAAAATCTTGGATTTGATGATTTAAAAAAAATTATTAATGAAATAAAGCCTGATGTAGTTGGAATAACAACAAATGTTGATATTATCTATCATTCATTATTAACAGCTAAAATAATAAAAGAAATATTACCAAACACAATAATTTTATTAGGGGGACCTCAGGCAACAAGCACTTATAAGTATCTATTAAAATACAATTTTATTGATTATATAGTTTTAGGAGAGGGTGAATATACTACTCTCGAATTACTACAAAAAATTAAAAATAATGAATCAGTCGAAACTGTAAAAGGAATAGCATTTAGGAAAAATAATAAGATTATTAGAACTCAAGATAGAGGGTTCATTGAGAATTTAGATGAATTACCATTTCCAGCATGGCATTTTTTTCCAAATTTAAAAAAATATAAATATTTTACTTTAACTAATAGGCCTTTGCCAATTTTAACAACACGTGGCTGTCCTTACAAATGTATTTACTGTACTAAATGTATTCATGGGTATAAAGTTAGATATAGAAGCCCTGAGAATATAGTTGATGAAATTAAACACTGTATAAAGAAGTATAAGGTTAAAGAATTTGGGATTGCCGATGATCATTTTACATTTGATGCCAAAAGAACAATTAAACTGTGCGATTTAATAATTAAATCCAAATTGAAGATAAAAATGACATTAAGTAATGGAATCCGTGTAGATACAATTTCAAAAAAATTGGTTAATAAATTATATAGTGCTGGTTGTTGGTTCATTGCAATAGGAATCGAATCAGGAAATCAGCAGGTATTAAATAAAATTGGAAAAGAAATCAAACTTGAACAAATTACAAAAAGTATAAAGATTATAAAGCAAAAAAATATTATAGTTGCTGGGTATTTCATTATTGGCTTACCTTATGATAACCTAAAAACTATAAAGGATACAATAAAATTTGCCAAAAATAGCGATTTGGATTTGGCTATTTTTAACTTAGGGATTCCTTTTCCGGGGACGAAAATGTTTAATTTAATAGAAAAATATGGTAGATTTACATTTCCATCTAAAGTAAAGTTTCTTAGAGGAATGAACACTCAATACGAAGGACCTTACTTTGAAATTTGGAATCTAAAAAAGGAGGATGTAATTAAAAGTCATAAAAAAGCTTATAAAGAATTCTATTTCAGACCAGCTAAAATTATTTCATTGATGTCAAAGATACATTCAAGTAGACAAATTAAATATATTTTAAATTATTTTAAAAACATGTTCTTGAGCTGAAATCCTTTTTGTTCCACAACTTTTAATTTATAATTAATTAATATAAATTTCTAATGATATTGAGGTAAATGATTAATGAAAGAAAAAATTAAAGAAAAATATTCAGATAACTTGATAATTTTTTCTATTATTTATTGTCTTACTTCAATTTTTATATTATTAATTTCAGATTTCTGGCCTTTAAGAATTATTTCAATATTCTTTTTCTTTTTTTTCTTGGGATATCCTATTTCTCTTTTTTTTAAGAATTTAAACATCTTTGAGAGAATTTCATTAAGTCTCGGAATTTCCCATCTGATTTTGTTATTATCTTATTATATTCTTTATATGTCGGCTTATTCACTTAATGTAACTCCAACATTTGACTTTCAAGTTCTTTTAATTGGCATTTATTTTGTAAGTTCTAGTCTAATACTTTTATTCTATTTTAAACGTAAAAATTATCCAAATTCTTATATTTCACTCTCAAATATCAAGGATTTTTTTTTGAAATACAAATTTCTACTATTTATATTAGTACTTGGTACATTTTTACGGTTCGCTTTTTTAAATTGCCCGGATTTTAGTACAGATGAAACTTACTTCGTCGCCACTAGTTACCCTCTCGTAGACCCATTCCAAATAACAGGACTTCCTCCCCCACCTTTAACGTTTTTAAGCGGGCATCATCCCCCATTAACCTTTGTTGGGACCAATTTTATAATGAATATATTAAACCCTATTGATTGGTTAGCCATGTTAGACTGGATGGGGAAATTTTATTTTGCTTTCATAGGTTCTATTTCAATTTTTTCGATTTTTTCTCTATTGAACAAAATTTATGGAAAGTATGCAGGATATGTAGGGGCATTATTCTATTCTCTAAATACATATGCCATAGTTGTGAGCAGAGTTGGATACCAAGAAATATTGTTAATTTTATTTTTAATAATTACATTGGATTTTATGTATAGAGAAAATTGGAAATTAACTGGTTTTTTTTTGGGTATTAGTCTATTAACGAAATTTACTGCAGTTATCATTATTCCTACGATTATATTATATCTAATCATAAAAAATTTTAAATTTGATAAGAAACAAATTAAGAAACTTTTAATTAATTTTAGTCAAGTTGCAGTTTTTGCTATGGTTCTTTATTTACCTATTCTAATTTCTAATATTGCTATACATTATCATTACGGCTATGCTGATACGTTTCTAAGTCGAATATTTGGATTAAAAGATCCCCTTAGCGAGGCTATAGGTGAAGCAGAATTACCTGTTGGTTTAATGCCTGCAGGATTGTTTGCCTATTCTTCTGTATTAAATTTACAAATTGTAAATGTTATTGGTATAATATTAATACCTTACATTATATTTTGTGTTATCCTGTCTTTTCTAGACAAAGGAAAAATTCTACTTTTCAATTTAATTAATTTTATTTTTCTAATCCTTTTATATTTGATTTTCACTAGTAGATGGTTTCAAATTATTAGTTTAAGCCCCATTATTATCCCAATCATAATTATTAGTTGTAGAATCGTTAACTTAGATAAGGTATTTCATAAATTAAACAAATTCTTTAATATTTCTTATCCAATTTTTTCGGCAAGATTTAAACCTATAATTAAGAAAATTGAGAGAAGAACTACGAAGTTCAGATTTCCCACAGTATTTAGATATAAGAATTTAAAAAAGAATTATAGAAAACATAATGTAAAATATCAACATTTTGTAATTTGTTCAATTTTAATGTTTTTTTTCAGCTTTTCATTCATATATTCATGGAACACTATTGCCTATCCTCACTTTTTCTTTTCTAATGATATAGATGACCTCAGAGAATCATTTAGAACTAATACTGAATATTCTACAATTGGTTATTTATGGATAATGAGAAATGGGTATGATGAAGTTATGGAGATTATTAGAAACTTCAGATATTTTTTCATTTATGTTGATGATAACCATCCGAAGTTTAGTTATATTTATTATTTTTATCAAAGAGGCATTACAAGTTTAGTTTCTGACTGGGATAACCGAACCAATTCATTATTTATTTTCTATAAACAACCTAACTATATGTGGGAATCTTTTACTTACTCTAATAAAGGTGATGCTAATGAACATTATATAAGAGAACATGGAACTTGCATATGGGAATCACTAAATTTTGAAATATATATAATTTGAAGATGGCATATATGAAAAAAAGACAGGTTTTAATTATCGCTTGGATTATTATAACAAGTCTTTATATTCCTATTCATAAAACCTCAGAAGTTACGACTTTACTATATCCTTTATCATCATATTCCAAATCAGATAGTCAAGAAGATCTTAAATTAACAGTTTCAATAAATAGTCGAATTTTAAAATGGGATTCATTTTTGACTCTAGATGTTTCATTAAAAAATACCACATCTAACAAACCAGTTCCAAATAGAGGGATTGAATTAAAGGCTTTTGTACGTTCAACAATCTATTTAAAAGTCAATATTTCAATTCGATATTTTCTTATTTACGAGCATATAACATTATCAAATGAAACTAGAAAAGTATATCAGTTTATTCCCCATGTGCCTACTTTATTTCCATATACTTTTGAAGCTACTTACAATAATTTCACAACAAATACAAAATTAAAAGTTTCTTTTCCATTTTTAATATTAAGTGATAGACAACCAATGCTCCCATTAATAACCTTTGAGATTTTCATAATATTATATATTCTAATATTAAGTCTTGCGTGTGCTATTTTATTGATAAATAGATATTATAATCAAAAAATCGAAAAAAAATCCAATTAAAAAGTATTAAATGTTATTTTCATATTACAATCTATTCTAATTCTAATCTAGAGGAGTCAAAAGTTTATTAATCATTTAAAATTGAATTTAAAAATTTTTATTATAAAAGTTTCATTATAAGAAATGAAGGTAAAATCTTTGAATTAATAAATACTGAAAGGAAAAACTAATGAGTAAAATTCTTCTCATAAGGCCAAAATTTAAAAAATTCTTACAGCCAAATCCTCCTTTAGGTCTTGGATATTTAGCTTCTATGCTCGAAAGTAAGGGTCATAAAGTAATTTTACTTGATTGTCAAGTATTGAGAATAAATTATAATGACATACTGAATTTTATTAAAAGAATAAATCCTGACTTAATTGGAATGACTAGTTTATCTTCTCATTATAATAATATGGTAAAACTTTCTAATTTAATTAAAAGTGATAATCAAGTTAAAGATATCCCATTAGTTTTAGGGGGTATACACGCTTCGGCTTTACCAGAGCTGAGTTTAAAGGAATGTAAAGCTGATTATGTAATTGTAGGTGAGGGAGAACTTACTCTTACTGAATTAGTGGAATATATCGAGAATAAAGTAGACATTTCTAAAATAAACGGTTTGGTCTATTGGGAAAATGGAAAAGTAAAAATGAATGAGGAGAGAAATTTAATAGAAAATCTCGATTCTATACCTTTTCCCGCATGGCATCTTATGCCACCTCAGAAATATCCCAAAGATCCTCATGGGCATGAGTATATAAGATTCCCCTATGCTCCTATAATGACTAGCCGCGGTTGTCCTTTTAATTGTACTTATTGTGCTTCTAAAAATCTTTGGAAACGAAAAATTAGGTTACGAAGTCCGAAAAATGTTGTAGATGAAATTGAATTTTTAATAAAAAATTATGGAATAAAAGAAATTCATATTTGGGATGATAATTTCACTCTAATAAAAGATCACGTAATAGGAGTTTGTGATGAAATAATCAAAAGAAAAATAAATTTAACTATAAAATGTCCTAATGGAATAAGGATTGATTCATTAACGCCAAAAATTCTTTATAAGCTTCGAGAAGCTGGTGTTTATCAAATGGCACTGGCTGTTGAATCAGGCAATCAAAAAATATTAGATAAAGTCAAAAAACAATCTAATTTGAATAAAGTTCGTAAGATTCTAAAAATTATAAAGAAATTTGACATAATTACAAGAGGGTTTTTTATGATCGGATTACCTGGGGAAACTATAGAGACCATCTATGATACAATTGAATTTGCTTTAAATAACAATTTTGATTATGCTAGTTTTTTTCTTGCACAGCCTCTTCCTGGCTCTGATATATTTTATGATTGGGCAAAAGATAAAATTATTTCAAAAGACCTACTTTATATGGAATATGCAACAACTCCACTTTTATCAAATTTAAAACCCAAAGTGCTGAAAAAATTGCATAAGAGAGCATTTCAAAAATTTTTTATTCGAATTGATTTCATAAAAACAATTGTTAAATACCCGAAAGCGTTTTTTAGGTGGGCAAAGAATATTGCATTTCAATTAATGAGACGTTTAGTTGATAGAAGTAGAGGAGAATAGAAATTGGATTTAACTTTAATTTTTCCACCAATTCAAAAAAGTGAGAGTTATAATCCATTTTATGAAACTCCTATGTTTCCTCCTCTAGGTCTAGCTATGATTGCAGCGAAGCTGGAGGAAGATGGGTTTAAAGTAAATATATATGATTGTGAAGTATCTCAAATTCATTTATCCCAATTAAAAAAAATTATAAATAAAGATAATCCAAAGGCAATTGGAATTACTGCTTCCACTTCTATTTATTTTCAGAGCAGAAAAGCTGCAAAATATTTAAAATATCACTTTCCGGATATCCCAATCATAATGGGTGGTCCTCATGTAACTATTTTTGCTTCTGAGACATTAAAACAAAATCCATTCGTAGATTATTTAGTTATTGGGGAAGGAGAAATTACTACTTCAGAGTTATTAGATTCAATAGAAAAAAATAAAACAATTTTTTCAGAAATTAAGGGTATTGGATACAGGGAGAATAGTCACATTAAAATTAATGAACAAAGACCATATATCAAAAATATCGATGAATTACCTCTTCCTGCACGGCATTTACTCCCGATGAAATTATATAAACCCAGTGAGAGGATAGTAAAAAGACCTCCAGCAAGTCATGCAATTTTCTCTAGAGGTTGCCCATTTCGATGTGGATTTTGTTCGAAAGCTATATGGGGAAAGACTATTCGAGAACGTAGCGCAGAAAAAGTTATTGAAGAAATTATCCATTTAAAGGAAAAATTTGGATTTCATGATATCATATTTGCTGATGACACTTTCACTATAAATAAAAAGAGAGTTATAAAAATTTGTAATTTATTGATTAAAAATAAAATAGATATTGCTTGGAGTTGCTTGACTAGGGTCGACTGTGTTGATAAAGAGTTATTAATAAAGATGAAAGCTAGTGGATGTCATCAAATAGGATATGGTATTGAATCTGGTAATCAAGAAATACTTGATTTGATGAAGAAGGATATCACAATAGATCAAATCCGGAAGGCTTTTCAATTAACTAATAGGGTTAAAATTGACACTCGTGCATATATCATGTTTGGTCTGCCTGGCGAATCCATCGCAATGGCACAAAATACCATTAAATTTCTAAAAGAACTTGATCCTGACTATGCAAATATTTACATATATAGCCCTTATCCCGGAACCGAACTATTTGAGATTGCAAAGGAAAAAGGAGAAATAAAAAATTTTAATTGGACAGATTTTGACAAATTTAATCCTATATACATTCCATTTGGAAGAAAAAGAGCTGAAATTCTTAAGACCTATAAACGAGCATTCTGGGAATTTTATTTTACTCCACATTATATTAAAAAACGAATATCCAAAATTGACAATCTTTATGAGTTAAAGAAAAATTTCATTTTATTATTCAAATTACTTAAAGGTTTATTAGGAACTCCCGCATTAAAAAGTTAATAATTGATTTTCTTACTTAAAATTACGTTATACAAACCAAATCTCATTTTTTTCAAATCTGGAGCTCTAAAAATTCTTTTTAAGAATGTAGGAAGTCTATTTGGAGCAATAAAACCAGTTGAAAATGAATCAATAATTTGAAATTTATACATTAAAAGAAGATTCTTAAGATTTTTTAATGAAAGTCTAATTAGCCCTTGCTCATTTTTATTGAAAAGTGCAAAGATTGCCATTAATAAATTGTTTCTGTTGGGTTCTATTAAAATATAATATTTTTTAGTTACACGACTTACTTCTTTTAACCCTCTACTTGGATTTTTGAGATGATGTAAAACATTGGCTGAAAAAATTAAGTCAAAAGAATTATCTCTAAATGGTAATTTTAGGACCGAACTTCGAATTAAATCTAAATTACTGTTTTTTCTACATAAATTTAGCATAATTGAACTTAAATCAATTCCAACTATATTTGAAATTATATTTTTCAATTGAATTGTGAAAGAACCATTTCCACAACCTATTTCTAATCCATTTTGAATAGAATTTAAATCTAATTTTTTTCTAATTAAAAAAAGTTTTGAAAATACAAAATTGTAGACACATGGATGATTGGGTGCCCTTCGACTTAATAATTCAAATCTTTCCCAATAATCATTCAATTATAGTCCCTAATTTAAATTTTTAACAAAATCATAAAATTATTTAAATTTGTTATTAATTCTTTGAATGATTTTATCGATTTTATGCTTTTTAATATATATTTTAATCTCAAATAGAATCTAAGATATGAATTTTTTATTAATTTTTGTAAAATATTCCTAGTAATTTCTTTATTTTCATAAATTGGATTGGGTTGATGATCTAAATGTCCTAATGTAAATTCTTTCCAAACATCAGTTTTCAAAATACCACTATTTAGTGCTTCTTGGTACATTTTCGTACCCGGGAATAAAGTTGTTATATAAAATCCTACATAGTCCGGTTCTAAATTTTTAGCAAATTGGATTGTTCTATTTATGGAATTTAAATTTTCTTTAGGTGAACCCAACATAAAGTAAGCTAATGTCTTTATACTTACTTTTTTTGTCCAATTCATTGCATTTTTAATTTGATTTATAGTGATTTCTTTTCCCAAGCAATTTAATATGTTTTGATCACCAGATTCTATTCCATAATGTATTCTCTGACAACCTGCCAATTTCATGATTTTTAATAAATTTGGAGTTACTAAATCTACTCTTGTCCTGCAGCTCCAATAAAATTTTAATTTATTTTTAATAATTTGCTTACATATTTCATATATTCTTTTTTGATTAACTGTAAATGTGTCATCATAAAAAAAAATTTCACGAATTTTGTATTTATCAATTAAAAATTCTATTTCTTCAATAACATTTTCAGGACTTCTCATCCTATACTCTTTTCCAAAATGAATTCCTGTAGATCTTAAACAAAAATTACAATTGAATGGACAGCCTCTGCTTGTAATCATAGTAAAAAAAGGTTTATTTTTAGAAAAAGCATCAAAATATTTATTAATAGGTAAAAAATGAACCGCTGGAAACGGTATATCATCTAAATTTTTTATGAAAGGACGTAATTCATTTAATATAATATTATTATTTTCTTTATAAACAATACCTTGGATATTTTTCAAATCTGAATTTTGTTCTAGTGCTTGAAGAGTTTCCAAGGTAGTAATTTCTCCCTCTCCTATTACTCCTATATCAAAACAATCATTTTTTAAAACTTCTTGTGGATAAATACTAATATGAGGTCCTCCAACTATAATTTTAACATCTGGAAGAATTTTTTTTACTAATTCTGCGAGTCTTCTAGCTTGAAGAAAAGTAAATGAAGTACAAGTAATTCCAACTGTATCTGGTTTTTGACGTTTTAAAATATCTTTCATTTCTTTATCGGAAAATTGAAATACATCTTGATCTATTATATATGCCTTAAAACCATTCTTTTCTAAAACACTAGCTATATAAGCTAATCCTAATGGAGGAAATTTCCCTCTAGATCTTTCAATAATTTTGGGTAAGGGTGAATAAATTTCTTTTTGAAAAATGGGATTAATTAAAGTTATTTTTAACTTTTAGACCTCCATTTGAAGATGTTATTTTTTTAAGTCATTTTTTGCCATAAACAAATCTAAAAATTCTGTCAAATTTTAATAAATATTTTTATTTAATAAACATAAAATTAACATTTTTAGAATTTTTAGTCCGACATTAACAGTACTCAATTTAGATGTTCCTTTTCTTCTACTTGGCATAAAAGGAATTTCCAATATCCTCAAATTATTTTTATTAGCTAAAAGAGTCATTGTTGTAGTAAATGAAAAACTATTGGTCCATTTTTTGTAATTTAGGGATAAAAAACTGCTCTTTTTAAAAACTCTAATTCCAGAATTGAGATCTTTAATTTTTTTATTCAATATTAAGGAAGCTAATAATGAAAGAAATCGATTTCCAAAGGTCCTTACTAAAGGCGTATTTCCGGTCCGTACTCCGATGATTAAATCATGATTCTTAATCTTTTTAAATAGTTCATATAGAACTACAGGCGGATATGTTCCATCTGCATCAATTATTCCGATTATTTCTGCTTTTGCATTCTTTAATCCAGTTTTTAAGGCTGCTCCATATCCTAATTTATGATTATGCTTAATAATTCGAAAATTCATATTCTTAACAATATTTGGAGTATTATCTGTAGATCCATCATCAATAACTAGAATTTCTGCAAGTTGGTTTTCTAAATAGTCATGAAATATATTCTTTATGTCTAATAATACCTTTCTAATGGAATATTCTTCGTTATAAGCAGGAATAATAATTGAAAAATCATACATCTTTGTTCTTTCATAATAATATTATAATTTTAATTTATTATTGCTTAAGTTTCTTAAAAAGATAATATTTATTTTTCGTTTTTCTCTTGATTTTTCTCTATTTTCCTCATTTCATCATGGATTTTCTTGACTTCAGTAGCTTCTTTTTTTGGTTCTTTTTTAATCAGCTTGATTAAATATAAACTCAAACCTACCGAAATACCACCAATGACAATAATATAGATAAGAAGATATTCTAAATTACTTTTTTGACTTGAACTAGCCATTAAATACAAATCAATGATATTTGGTTTGATATGAATAATCACAGTATCTGGAACACCATAATTTCCATTACTATCATAAAAAACAATTGTATAATTGAAATCACCAAAATAATCTGTGTTTATTGGAACGTTTAGGTCTGTATTATTCGTCCATGGAATCCATTCAGAAGGTTTACCATTTATGTAAACACAATATAAACCTTCATCAAAATCATCAAATAATCTCCAATGTATGAATGAAGTTTCAGTTCTGATAGTTACCATATTATTAGGATGGTTTGAAGTAGGTATGAGTTCCCATAAAAGTACAAACAAAGTTGTTGAGTTTCCTCTTAATCCATAACTATCGTAATATTCAAAAGTAAAATTAAAGTATCCAACCTCAGTTCTATTAATTTCAAGGTTTAAATCTGTATTATTTACCCAAGTATACCATATGCTCGGAGTTCCATTAATCCAGACTCTATATTGCCCAGCTCCAAGGTCATCTCTTATTACTAAGTGTATCAGTTCTGGCCCATAAATATAACTTGTAATATTATCTAGTTGAGTGGCTGTAGGTGGAAAATTAACAAGAAGAAAGACCGTATCACTCCCCCAATTACCATGAGAATCGTTAAATAATATTGTGTAATTATAAATTCCTGACTTATTTGTTGATATATTATAATATATTGATGTGTAATTATTCCAAGTTGCCCATGAACAATTTGGAGTTCCATTCAATAAAACCTGATAAAATCCCGTTCCATAATCATCCCAAAGAATCCATTGTATCTGTTCACTTCCTTTTACATTAGCTGTTATATTCAAAGGGCTATTTGACTTTGGTTCAAAGTCAATAGTGATAATTACTGTGTCTGGGAAGCCAAAATTATTGAATGAATCATTATAGATAATAGTATAATTATAAATTCCCGAAAAATTTCGATCAATATTATAATTTAATGGTGTATTATTGTACCATCTAGTCCAATTATTGTGAGGAGTTCCATTTATTAATACTTGAAAAAATCCTTCACCATAATCATCCCAAAGAATCCAATTAATTACTTCATCTCCTGAAGAATTTGTAATAATATCTAATGGATTATTAATTGTTGGAGGAAAATCTGGAAGAATTTCAACTATAATAAAATCTGTTAAACCTTTGTTTCCATATGAATCGTTAAATTCAATAGAATAATTATATATACCGAATTGAGTTCTATTAATATCGTAATAAATTGGTGTATTATTTGTCCAGATAGTCCAAGAACAGTCTGGACTCCCATTTATTAAAACCCGATAAAATCCTGGTATAAAATCATCCCAAAGAATCCATTCTATTTGTTCAGTTCCTGTTGTATTAGTAATGATATCTGGAGGATGCGTACTTTGAGGAGGTAAATCTGGAATTATATTTACCCATACAAGATCAGGTTCTCCATAATTCCCAAATGAGTCATTAAATTCTATTGTATAATTAAAAAAACCTGCTGTACTTTTATTAACTTCGTAATTAATAGATGTGTTATTGAACCAAACATCCCATGAACTATCTGGAGTTCCGTTAACTAATACCCGATAAAATCCTGTTCCCAGATCATCCCATAAAGTCCAATTTATGTAAGCATTATAATATAAATCTGTATTTACATCATCAGGGTGATTAGAAATCGGAGGATTTTCATCAATAAACTCAATTTGTGTTTGTCCAATTACCGGAAATGAAAGATTATATACAGAGATATTTGCAATTCCAATAATTGGAATTGATTGAAGAGTAAAATTTATAGTTCCATTTTTTATTGAGATTTGAACTCCAGATGTCGCAAAATCTTCATCAGAAGTAATGATATTTCCCAAATCTGTCGATACTGTAATTAATGTTCCATTTTCTAATTCAACTCCATTTTTATTGTATAATTTTCCTGAAATGATATTTGTTGTGCTTATTCCATCTGCTGTAATATTATTTTTAGAAGGGGTGAGATTAACATCAACATATGGATTACCATTTTTCAACCAACATTCTAAAAATAGAAATAAAGGTGAAAAATCTCTTTCATTTGTAATAATATCAGTATCCCCAATTACCATTATACTGGAATTATAAATAATTAATGGAGTTGGAATAATATCTCCTTTAGTATATTGAAGAGGGGCATCGTTACTATAACCTAAAGAGGAATTTCCTTCTCCCCATGATGTACTTTTACCTTGGGCAAATATTTTTAAAACTGGATTAGTTGAATCTACTACAGAACTTTGAAAAGCTGTAAATTCTAAACCAGGAATAATACCTTGTATTTGAGGATATATCAAATTATTTCTGTAATTAAAAGTGTTATCGCAGATTAAGTGATGGGTTAAATTAAGATCATAATTTTTTAAAACAGAATTAATTGGATTCCAGATTGGGTTAAATCCAAATGCATCTAGGATTAAATTAAAAATATTTTTAGTCGAGATTGTTGTATAACTTTCTCCCAGGACCAATAATCTATTTGAGGCTAATATATTTGTAATTTGATTGTTTGAATAATTTTGTAACGGATTTGCTATACAAACAGCATCAAAATTTGAAGTATTAAGCTCAAATTCGGAAGCAAAGACTGAAAAATTATTATTTCGAAGATATTTTGAAAAATTATATAATCCGCTTAGAATTGGCTCTGTTCTTCTGCTAAAATTAACTTCTGATATTAATACATTTCTTATTGGACATATCGGTTTTAAAAAATATACAGTAGAAATTTTAAATTCAACTGAATTATTCACTATAAATTTTATGAATCCATCAGTATTTACAGTTATATTCCAGCTTGTCCAACTTCCCGCATTTATTCGTTGAGTAGGATTTACTGAACCACCTAAAATTTCAGTAGAAATATTATAAATTCCATTGGTTGTTAAGTTTAATAAAAAATAATCAGCAGTAAATAAATTATATTGTGGTATAACCTTGATTGAATTAGAATTATATGATTTATTGGCTAAATATTCAAAAATTTTTAATGCAAATTTAGAATTATTTCCTATTTTTATTCCAAATCCTCTATCTTTTCCAACTCCATCATCTCCATTCCAAATAAATTCACTATCTGTTACACAAACCACTCTTCCCTCCCCATATTCATATTTCGCACCTACTGTTGCATTAGGGATTGGACTTGAATAATTAGATGCATAAGCTATTGGAATTACGCCCTCTCCCATAGTTAAAGAAGCTGCTGCAAAGAAGGTTACATTATCTATATCAAAATATGAAGAATTGAAATTTATCCAATTAGGAGTTTTATAATAATAGGAATCAGTGACACTGTCATTATTAATTGACATATTAAAATTTACTAATAATTTATTTTGAAAAGTAGCTAATCCCCATTCATTATCATGTTCACCAATAACTAAAACACCACCTCCTTGCTCTACAAACTGCATTATTAATGTTACTTCTTGGTCAGTATATGTCTGATATTTAGCTACATTCAAAACAAGAATATCATCTTCTCTCAATGATGGGATTGTTTCGTTTAAGTAATTTGTGCTTGCACTGATTCTAAAATCATTATTCATTAACAATATTGTAAGATCTGAATATCCAATAAACCCTGTATCCCAAACGGACCAAACTTGATGGTGTGAGGTGTCAAAAACAATATTTACATCTGAAAAATTCGATGTTTGATTTAAATCTAATGAATAAATTTTATTTTTTTGATTTGGGAGTTTATTAAACCCAAGAAAGAGATTTTTATTATATGAATTAGAAAGATGATAGAAATTAATTGGCATTAATAATAAGAATAAAGTCATCGAACCTAGAATAAAAAAAAATAGTTTAGCCAAAAAATTGGATTCCCTAATTCGTAATTTTAACACCAATTGAATTTAATCAAATTTTACGTGATTATATTATTTCAAAATTTAGATATATTTTTCTTTCTTTTTTTAAAGGAACATCATGATTTATCAAAACTAAAGCTAAATATTCACATTTAAGAAATAATATAATAATTTTCAATATACCCATTAAATTAAATGTCGATTTCGGTGATTTCTATTTGGTACTAGATATAGTCCAAAAAAGATGGAAAACTGCTATTAAAAAACAGTTTGGGAAAGGGTGGTTTCTAAATAAAAATAGGGTGGCATTTAAATTACGTTATAAAATGGTAAAGCAATTTTTATCCCAAAATAAACAAATAATTCTATTAGATATTGGAACTGCTGATGGTGAGATGTTATATAAACTAAATAATAACTCCCCTTTAAATATTTATTCTGTTGGTATTGAAATTTCTTCTGATTGTTTGAAATATGCTCGAATATTTTTTAATAAATCGAAAAAAAAACAAAATCTTAATTTTATTAATGCTGACTCCGATTTTTTGCCTTTAAGAAATGAAATTTTTAATTTCATAATTGGAACCGCTTTAATCGAACACGTTCCTGATCCATATAAAACTATCAAAGAAATTAAACGAGTTGGAATTAAAGGTTCTCGAATATTATTAACAACCCCAAATCCCTTATATCAACCATTATATAAATTATTAGCAAAATTAAAATTAAAATATAAAGAGGGTAGATTTAACAACTTTCAAAAACTATCAAGTCTAAAGAATATATTTAAAAAATTAAAATTAAAGATTTCTTATAGTTCTGGTTTTTCGGCTATTTCTTCTATTATTGATAAAATTTTATCCAAAATTTCTTTTAGAGGATATCATATTTTAATTAATCAAGTAATAATTGGAGAAAAAAAGTAGTAATTAACTGATTCAATAATTGAATCTATTTTATAAATTCATTTAAAAAACCAACAAGTGCTTCTCTATGTTCAGGCATTATTGCACTTATTCCAATAGTTGGGAGGTCAAAAAATTTCATTGCTGCTGTGGGGTCCAGAGATTCTTCTAAATCTTGTTTATTCGCAATTACGCAGAATTCAGCATCTGGGGATAGTTCAGATAATTTATTAATTAGTTGTTTGCATGCAAGCATATTGCGAAATTTAGTAACTACAAATACAATTAAATTTGCATTTTGAACGAATGATGTATGCTTACCTGAAGAAATTAATTCAGGTGTTGTAGATACTAATAATGCGTTATAGATATCGGTCGCAGTAGCTAATTGACCTTTTTTCATAACACTTTCAGGGATGTTCTTAGCCATAATTGGCAAACTCTTTAATTCTAACAATAAATTAATAATAGTTCTTTTCCCAACCCCTGGATTTCCGATAAAAACAACTTTTAAATTTATTTCTTCAGACATTTTTTTCCCTCTTTGTTAAATTTTGATAAATAAAAAATCTAATAATCTTTGTTAAACTTTTCTTTATACCTTTTTTTTGTAAAAATAATCTTTAAAAATCAATATTTTTGTATAATTCGAATTTTAAAATATTATCTGAATATGGTAACATGTCAACATATCCCGTCATGAAGTAGAAATATATAATCAAAAATAAGCAATTTGTAATAAGAGTCGATAATTACGCCTTTACATTTTTAATAATAAGTGCGTTTCTATCGAATTCTTTATATTTTATAATAAAATTAATAAAAAATAAAAAAAATCTATTAAAATCTATCAATAAATAAACTAGTTTTTACTAATATACGGAGATTTTAAGATGGCAAGTTTTATTCGCAAAAATTGGCTTAGAACTATTGTAATTATTGGACTTTTCGCTGCAGCTGGTGCTGCACCAACTATAATTGAACAACAAATGTTACCATTGGTCCAATTATCCGGTTTAGTTACTGATTACTATAACCCCCTTTCAGGGGATTTAAATATCGAAGATATTATTAATAATATTGTATCAATAAACGTTCTAGCAACAAGTGCTACTCAAACTACTCTTTTAATTACGACTTATATCGTGAACCAACCTTATAATTTCTATCCAATGAAAATTCCTGCGCTAGATCTGGATTTATACTACAGGGCAGGTCGTCCATATGACAGTGAAAAGCAAATCATTCAGCAATTTAAAGCTGATCCTAATTTTGGTAGTTTAAAGGAGCCTATTTATGATCCTTTAAGCTATTCATGGGTTCGTACAATGAACATAATAATACCAAATGAAGTCAATATCCCAGTAGGAACACCTGGTCTTGTTAATGTATTGATAACAATGTATACTAATGGTCAAGATGAGAACGCATTATCCCAAATGATTAGTACTATAATTAGAGAAGAAAAAATCCCTTCACAAAGACTTTTTGCAAGTGGAAATGTTTTCTTTATGGGAGTTCCTGTTCCTATATCCCTTGAAATCCCAGAATTCGCAATGCCTACTTCTGATGAAGAAGGTGCAGGTTTAACTGATTTGCTCTCTACATTTTTCTTAGATATGGTTCCTGAAACAGATGATTTGGACTTTTTCCATTTAGCGGATATAAGGAATTATGATGATCAAAACAGAAATTTTTATCGTGACTGGAATGATACTATTCTAAATGGATTAAAAGATGAAGGAGAAAATTTCACAGAGCCGCTTCTTGAAAACGGAACAATATCAGCTACTGCATTTTTAAGATTGACAGACAAATTGTCTATTGGCGGAGGGTCTGTCGAAATACCATCCTCCCCTTGGAATGTACAAGAAGGTCAAAATCAAACTACTGGTCTTCTAAATTATGGTGATTTAAGTTATTGGGATTCAGAAAACATATTTGGTGAGACCAGATATACACCAAAAACAGAAATTGAAAATACTGTTTGGGGAACTGCTGAGCAACAACTTCTATTATATGTTCCTGGTAGCCTCGCTGAGAGAATGAATCAGCCTAATTGGAGGAACCGTATTATAGGAGCAATTGGGTTCAATCGAAGTCAGTCAATGTCTCTAGAGAGTAGAGGCTCTTCCGTACCACTTCTTCTAAGTGCAGACATTAAAATTACAGGAGACGCCAGACCAAATGCAAATTTTACATCAGGAGATGCAATTAATACTTTTATTCCACAACTAATAGATTATGGAAACGTTTCATTAGGAATTGTGGGAAATATAAAGGTGAAACTAGGTGAAATGCCACTTAGTTTAACTATTAAATTAGAATTAGAACAAGATACCTCAAGTCTTTTGGGTGGAAGTTCGTCCAGTGTTGGAGCCTCGGGTCTTAGTGCCCTTCAGAATGGCGGTACAAGTACCTCAAGTATATTTGATATGATATTTGGGTATTTCAGTTTGAATAATATACTATTTAATGGGCTTGCTATGGATGTTTACAATAAAATCATGCAAGTAAACTCAACACTCGGTTTGGATTTATTCTTCCCTTACGGAATATACTTCCCTGATACCCCCGAAGAGGCAGAACAATTTCTAAGTTTGCAAGGTGGTCCAATCCAAATTTTCAATCAGTCAAAACCTGGAGAATGGGGATATTTAAATCAAACTTTTCCCTATAATAAGCCTGATGTAGTAATTAATGAGGATTTCGAAAGTTATACTGATGATAACGCGTGGCAAACAACTTCTCGATGGACAATTTACAATGAATCTGGTTCAGATATAACACTAGATTTATTCTCTGGAAAGTTAGGCTCCAGAGGGCTGATATATAATTCTGATGGTTCAGCAGATTGTCATATTGAAAACAGCTTTTCACAACAATTAGGTATATCCGGATTTTATTTTGATGTTAAAATTAATACAACTCAAGGAGAATTCACCGCACTCCTACATAATAGTTCATCACCTATTATGAACTTAACAATTGATAGTCTTGGTAATATAAAAGTAAATGGATTACAGAGTGCAAGGATTAATAATAATACAGATTCTTGGTATAGAATCTTTGTAACAACAAATTCTGATCCAATTGGGACATTTGATGTTACAATCGCTGGTATTGTAAATGAAACTCACACTGGAACAGGGGCAGAATCTCAATTCTGGCTTCCAAATATTATAACATCTGGAGATATCATCACAATTTACGCAATTAATGAACAAGATGCTGAAGTTTCATTTGATGGTAATGATGTTAAGAACAATTTTGCTGTCAATCAGACTTTAGATAACATCTATTATGTAATGATAAATGAATCATTTGATGGAGATGGCACAACATCAGACTTTACATTTGCTAATATAGCAAATACAACTGGAGCAACTGATGCAATAGTAGAAGTATTAATGTATAACGCTACAAATTCTACTCAAAAACAAGTCTTTACACATACAGCTGGTGTTCCTTCTGCTGGATATGAATATACGAGAAGTTCACAACAGATTTTCCTTTATAATGCAGGAGTACTTTATAATCCGCCTATTGGATTCAAAATTAACACTACATTCTATGTAGAGGAAGATAATTATGATGCAATAACTGGCAATACAGTTCTTAGATTTCTATATAATCCCCCAGCAGACAATGCTACTGTGACTATAAGCTTTCATACAATTGATCGTCCAGTCTTTACGTATACAACATCACCAAGTACTGGATATCAATATAGATGGAATCCTACTTATAATCGAGTTGATTTATATTTAGATGGTTCTGATTATCTACTACCACTAAATTATGAACTATTCATCGATTATAATTTAGGAACGGTAGTAGACGACGGCTCTTTTATTAATAATTTTATCCCAACAAACCTTACCTTAATGATGAATGATTCCTATGGACCAATATATATTGATAACGTCATGTTTAGAAATGCAAAAACCCTAGAAGAAGCCCAAAAACAATGGTACCAAGATCATTTACTATTTAATTTAACAATAGAAACAGAAACCTTAAAAGATACATTTGCAAAAATTTTATCTGAAATTGGAAGTTACAGGAATGGTATGGGTATAGCGTATCACTTTAATAGCCGTTATTTAATAGGTGCATATGGAACACCCCAAGTTGGTTATTATAGTCAAGTTCTTGCTAATTTAAATGATCAAGCTACAGGTTATCCGATTGGTACGATGCCTACTGGAAATGACACAATTGATGCTCAAAGAGGGTTACCATTAGCAAAGGTGCCATTTGAGATTAAATTAGATGACTTAAGACTTAATATTAAAGAAATTTTTCCACAATTCGGTGATGGTGCCTCAAGTCTGCTTAATTCCATTGGTATTAATCCAAGTTTAATATCATACCTCAATAAATCATTAGATGATTGGGGAGTACAAACTGGTAAAGGTAGTGGTGCTGGTAATACGGGAACTCTTGCAGACCTCTTATTATTCGATTTAAACCAATTTCTAAAAATTTTATATCAAGATGGACCAGCTAATGACTTATTTGATTTTATGATTGATCAAGGTTTTCTTAACGAAACATATTCTGCATTAAATTTAACAGCTTTAGTAGATGGTGCCTTAAATTTGCTTGGAGCCGATGATTTAATGAGTGGTGCTACAGGTGGAGAAGATAGTGAAGACTTGTTTACAATGCTTCCAGAGTTACTACAAGCAACAAACATAAATTTTGATGACATTCTTCCAGGTCTAATTGACTATTTAATTGAAAATATGTCATATGAAAATGGTGTAAAGCTTTTTGAATTACTTGATGTTGCACTGAGCTCTACAGGAACAGAAACCGCAGATATAGCAACTGGAATTGATGATGAAAGCTGGTTTGTTCTTTTCGATAACCTAAAAGCGTTATTAAATATTATAGATCCTATGGAGCTTGCATATGTCGCTATTAATAACCCATTGCCATTTGTAGACTATCTGAATAGAAGTTCAATGCTCTCAGAATATACAGTCATGCCTTTAATTGAAAGTCTATTTTCAGAAATGGAAGGAGGAGAAGAATTTGATTGGGATAAATTATTACGAAATGCAGCTGGACTTATAGAAGGACTTCTTTTTGGAGTTGATATTCCAGATGGAATTACGCAACCATGGGAAAATAAGGGCATTAATCTTTTCGCTATGTTACAAGCACCAGAAAGTATACAAGACTATGATCCATTTAGCAATCAGACAATAACTCTTGAAGAAGCAAGAATGGCATTAGAAAATCTCTATAATACGGGAAAAGGACTGGAAATTCAACAAGTTGGTGAAGGAAATTATATTGCAGATACTCCACCATACGATAATTTACGAGTAGTATCAACAGAGGCTTTGGCCCTTATGTTAGCTGGTTTTACAGCTGAAGATATCTATCAGTTGTTAGCAGATCTGGGAATTTTAGATCTGACTCAACTAGGCAGCACTGGAGGTGATGATATGTTCTCTGGAATAAATGCATTACTGCCCATTTTGGGAATGCTTGTTCCTCCAGGTGAATGGATGTCTATTCTCAGAGAAATGGGAATCTGGAGCACTTGGGATGGCGACTGGGATATGATGGTTTATGTAGATATTTGGGGAATGATCACAATTCCAATTAATGTAGCTGCTTTGATGGGAAGATTAGTTAATCTAGAAAAACTCCTTGCAACTGGTATAATGGAAATCCTCCCTGACTTTCCTATAGGTGGTGGTCAGATAGATCTTTTTAATATTCAATTAAGCCTTAATGAAAATCAAAGTTATGGGAATCCTTATTTCTACCAAACTGGGTATGACACAAGTTCAACAAGTGATTCTCAACGAACTGGACCTTGGAGACAAAAGACGACTGGTTTAACGACTTCTTGTGATAACTGGGGTTGGGTTCCCATGGGTTGGGATCCAGGTGGTCCTCAATATGGAAGTCCTTTAAAAAATTATTCTTCAGATACAGGTGATGATTATCCGAGAAGTGTGCTCTCAAAAGTAATTTCCAATTTACCTATCTCAATTGATCTCGATATTGATGAAATCGATATTCCTAGAACTGAAATCTTACGTTTTGGCATAATTTTTGGTGACATTGTTATAGATATCGAAATGACCTTACCTATTGATTTAGCGGTTCGATTACGAATGGAAGGAAATCCTGCTTCAATGGTAAAAGAATTGGAAACCGCAGGTATGTCACCATATGGATTCTTAACACATCTTTATCCAAATCCAAACCAATGGATATATGATATGTTTGGAGATCTAGCTGGTGGCGGAGGCGGTGGTGGAACAACTAGTAACATGGATTATTTGGATAAAATCTTTAACAATTTGGACTTATTTGTAGATGCACTATTTACAGCTGATACTGATCTTATGCATACTATGTCATTCTTACTAGATCCCGATTTTATGAAGGGTTCAAGGTTTTACTTAGATCCAAGCTATATGGTTTGGGATATTGTAAATAATGTAACTGGTCTCGAGGAAGAAAATCCCGCAAAATATACATTATATTGGGATTACGATTATCAAGCAAATGGATATGGCAACGTAACACAAAGACCTTACTTCGGTGATGGTGATGAGGTTCCGGATGAATATCCTTGGTATCGTTTCTTCTTACCAAGTTATAACCAACTTAATCCTCATCGTGGTCCTGGTACCTATTTGCAAGCTGATATTTATCGATATCCACTGATTCTTGATCAATATACTCCCCTTGGATATCCTGGTCAAGGATATTGGCTGAATACACCAGATGGCACTCCCGATGGAGTTCAACATTATTGGTACGATACTCCATATGCTTATATCAATACTACTCCAAGTGCAAGCGATCCTTGGCCAAATGTTGACCCAGATGACTGGGCTAATCCTAATGGTAATACTGGATCAGGTTATTATCAATGGACTGTGGGTGGAACAACTTATTATTGGGGTGAAAATGCCCCAGCACATCCTGATAGAGCCGATTTCCCTTATGAACAAGTTCCATTAGTTGACATTGATATGGGTGATTGGGCTACATATGCACCATTATATTATGGATGGGCCTCAAATCCGGCACATCCGGTCTATGCATCTGGTGAAGCAAATAATAATTTTGGTACAGCTCCAGTCCATACTTCAATACAAGATACTGATAGTTATGGTTATCCCGACATCTGGGCTAGCTTTGCTTTTGCTTTGGATCAAACAGATTATAGATTCGGATATTGGGAGAAAAATACAACTGCGCATAGTGTAGATAACACACCTTATGACTACTTAAACTGTCTACCTTTCTGGACTTTATTAAGTTTAGGTGTTACACCACATTTAAGTGGTGCAATAGATTTCTTCGATATTCCTGGTATGATGACTGATGTAGCTCAAGTTGCTACAGCTAATCTTGGTTCTGATTATTGGCATAAATCGGAATATAATAGGACTTATAGATGGTTTGAACCACACTGGGATTATATTGATAACAAAGGTTTTGCATATGAAGATAATGTATCATTAGGAGTTGATGGTCTGGTTACCATGAATGGAGCAGCAACAGCCTTTACTTCATATGGAAATCCGGTATGGACTGATTATGGAAATGGAACTGTTAAGGTCTGGAATAATATTGAATATTATGGAGATCTTTATGACGTAGATTTAAATCCATTTGGTTTGCTTCAATGGATCTGGGATGGAGCATCGGATGTTTTCAAATTGAATGATACTGGAGGAATACCTAAATATGAGTCATATATGACGAAATACCTCGCACCTTATTCAACACCTAACTTAAAGGGAGCTTTAGAATGGTTAGCTGATAAAGGTTTTACAATTGATCACATATTGAATATCCTACCAACACTTATTGAAGATTTAAGTTCTTCTGCTGCTGGATCAACAGATATGCTAACAGACATGCTTGGTACTGAAACAATAGTAAATTTTATCAAATCAATGGAAGATTATTATAGAAGAGTTCCTGCTATAATAAATAGGACTGATTGGGCACTAAATCATGATCCAAACAGCCCAAATTACCTACTAGATATGGCCCAAAACCGAACTAGAGCAGCAGAGTTAATCCTTGAAGGATTAAGTGACTTTCCTGAGATTTTAGATATTAATCCTGCAAAAGCTGCAAGAGGAGCATTATCCTATTTAATGCCACGTGTAGCTGATATTTTTGGAACAGGTGGTGTTGGTGGTGAAGGCGGTACGGAAGAATTGTTAGACGGCTTAAACGACTTATTACACGATAGCGGTTTAGTGGACATAATTTTCGAAGATACAAGTAAAATAAGAAACCTTGCCTTAGACCTCTCAATTCAAAATACTATGTTGAATTTAACATTTATGGGTTGGAAGTTCATTGATATTCAATTAGACGATCTTGAAATTACCTTCAATTTAACCGAAATAGGAGAAGCTCTTGGTAATGAAGAAAGTGGCAATGGTGGTGGCGATTTTCCAATCGAATTACCACTTGATTTTGCGTCACCATTCCCATATATTGAGCTATCAACCTTTAATGGACCATATGAGGTTACTTTTCAAGCATTAAATGCATCAAGTAGTCCAAATCCGGCTGAAATTGCAGGCGTTGACGTCTCATGGGGTCAAGTCTATTATTGGGCAGATCCAGACGACCCATCTATAAATACATATTACTTCAATGTTACAATGTACGACTCTCCATTATCTGGCTGGTACAATGAGTCACTATTACCCGATATTCCACCGAACGCAAAGTTGTATATCCATAATGTATCCGATTTTGATCTTACACATACTAACGCTACTGGTCATGTCACTTTCTATGGTAATATTGGAGAAGATAATTTTGGTTGGGTTGATCCTTATGTCTATGTCCATGTCGAACCAATTGATTTACCTAACTTATTCTATTACTGGTGGAATGTAACAACAATCTCAACTCAATTGACTTTAGGTGGTCATCAAGAAATTCAAAAGGCACGTTGGGTCACACCAAGAAGTGATGGTAAAGTTCCAAATATTGTTATACAAACTGCAACACCTTTCGACTCATACGTCACTGATATAGATAATGATGGTTTATCTGAAATCTTTGCTAGAGTCGAAATTGATAATAATACAATGTCAGATGTTCAAAAGATATTCTTTATGCCAAATGGTACTATAGATACTATAAATGTATCACATGCACTAGGATATGATATAGATCTTTGGGCTGATAGTAATATAATTCAGAATGATACTTGGGATGTCGACGGACTTGGTGGACAAACTAAATATACATTCTCTGAAGAAGTGACCCCTGATGGCTCGAATATAGTTTATCCAGTTTCGCCCAAGCTTATTACTGGAATTCAAGTAAATTCTGGTACTTGGATTGATGACTCTTTAACTAAAGCACAAATATACTATTATGATATCGAAGATGAAGATCAAGATAATCCAATCTATCTATTAAACTGGGACATAAGAGAAAATCAGTATATGGGAAGTTATGGTGGATGGGTCGAGAACTTAACTGGTAGTAACCGTTTAAGTATGATATATCCCGATACGTCTCCTACACAGCCTGAGACTTTAAGTTGGACAGTATTTGGTCAACTACAAGCAAGTGCAAACGCATCTAGAGGTGTGACATTAGTATATGATGAAACTACTTATGGTGGTCAACAATACACTAATTTATATAGAATATGTGATTTAGATCTATTTCTCACAAATGTAACAGGCGCTAATAGACTTAAAACACTCACTAACCTTGAACTTTGGTATTATGATTATTATGTGCCTGAAGGAGATGGCTATGGTTCAAAGAAACAATCTCTAATCTATTCATATAATGGTAAATCAGTATTTCCGGGAACAACATACACTATTAATCGTGAACTGGGCGGAAATCCGACTGTCTTAGGTTACACAAATTCTGGTATGAATTCATCAACTGCAGGTTATGATTTAATTTGGAATGGTCCATATCATCATCGTGATACTGGTGCTCACCATGCTTACTTTACCTATGTATTCCCAATTCCTTCAGATGCTTTTATTTCGGAAATCTTTTGGAATGTAACAAATCTAGATGATACTACGGCAAGCGGAATTAGTATTACTAATTTATCAGCATTCTACGGTGGCACTGGTCCTGCTGATCCAAATCGGGGTTGGAAGACTATAACAACTCCTGGATACGGTGGTGGTGGTGTCTATAGTGGTTCAATATACTCACAAACTTCAGTTGGTGGAACTTACTCAGATCCTTGGTCCCCTGGACATACACATCATTTATACCTAACAAGTCGTGGACAAGACACTTCTGAAACTTGGGAATATTTAATGTTCGAAGTATATGTTCAAGATGATTTTATCACAGGTGCACAAGGTTGGGCTAATTTAGGATGGAATGATACAGATCCACCATTAGCCGATCAAGTAAATAATCCATTGCCTGTCACTTTACTGTTAGAAATTAGGACTTATGATTTTCTCGATGAATGGGGTATGAATAACTTTGAACTTCCAGAAGGGCTAATTTCGGGATTCAAAGTTATCGCTACTATGTGGGATCCTCAAGAAATTGACGACTCTATTTCACCGACTTTCTATCCCAATTTCACAGTTTCTTATAAAACAGTTAGAATGGAAGACGGTTCTAATCTATTTCCATATGTGAATAACTCTATTCTTACGCCAAAAGTATATATCCGACTTGATATGGAAGATTCCATTGTTAATGAGGATGTAACAGGTGGTCGTGGGGATACTTTATATGTAGATCATAATCGCACATATGGATACCTTTGGCAACCATTACAATCAGCTAATCTACCATATGTTACGACGAACTCGAGTATTCTCAATGTGGAATCAGAATTTTTAATTACAGTAAACGTAACACCTGATAACGCATTACGCAATTATTACCTCAATTTGACCTTACCTAACAGTAGAGGTTATATTGAACCAAAGCTAGGCAGACTAATAGTTATAAGCAATAATCCTGATGTTCAAAGGAGAATGGGAACATTTCCACCAAAAGTGATAATAGATCCGCGCATATTAAACGCAACATATCCATATCCACATATATATCGATTAGGAACCAAAATCGATTTAGATCCTACAACATACGAATATTCTATTGAATATCATTTAACTTTCAGAGTTTCTGCACTGTTTCTAAAAGATTGGAGAGAAAATTACGCAACAAGTAATCCGTTTGAGAGATTCTATTTCTCTTGTGTCTGGGACAAACCTAGAGGTACTTTTGAATCTATTACTGAAAGATATATCAAAGCAACGACTTTTGGTCCGTTTGGAAGAGAAGAATATAGAGAAGTTTATATCCAAACTTAAAAAAATTTTCTTTAACTCATTCCTTTTTTTTTTGATTTTTTTAAAATTTCTATCCTAATCACAAAATTATTTAATTAACTTAGATAGTAAAGATTTGTAACACAAAGAATAAATTAAATATTAATATTAACATGGAATAGGAAAATGAAAATCCGAAAGAAATTAGTAATTTTTTTTTTACTCTCACAGATTTCATGCCAGTTCTTAATTTTATCCGCTTTATTTTCAACCAATGAAGATTATCCAAACTTTTTAAATCCTAATATTAATATATCAATTCCAATTGAAAGTAGTTCAGTTCCTTCTCCTTATTATGATAATTTCTTTAGTGAATATAACTGGGAATTTGATCCCAATTATGCACCTCTTCAGATTTTAACTGTTGTACACTATGATGAAAATTCGAATATGGATGATTTTGCATATCTATCTGCAATTCCTAATGTAATTTTTAATGATAGTGGAATTCGTAAAATTTCTCCAATAATATATGATAATGTTATAGATCATGAGAATACATTGGAATTTTTAAAAGAATGGAAACAATATAATGACATATTTGGTGGATTAAAGAGAGTAATATACGTTGGTGATGTTTCAAGTGCGACTCGAAATAAAATTACGGAGATTTTTGGAACACAAGGCGAAGCTGGTGCACCGATCAATTTTACGGGAAGTAATATTTTTGATTTATCCGCACAAATAAGTGATTATTTCTGGTATAAATCATCGAAAGCTGTTCTAGTATTAGGTGATGATACTTTTAACGAGCCAGAATCAATTTATAATTATTCAATTAGTGATAATATCAATCCAAATACTTATTACTCTTTGATAGATAACATTACCAATATTAATTTAGAAGATATTTTTATTCCAAGTGCTCTAACTTTTGATGGTGGTGCGATATTTGCATACATTAATGATACAAATAATAAACTTGCATTAGATCTAATTGGAAATTATTCTACTTCAAATAAATGGGTTTTTGACACTGATAATTCAACAAATAGTAATTTAATCTTCTTTCCTAACGTTACATATCCAGCAAATCTATCTGATTGGGCTATCCGTGTTTATAATACTTCTCAAATTTCTTCTGATGTAGTATATAACATTACATTTTCCAATTTTACTGGCTTTTATCAACCTATAAAAGTTAATTATTCAAATACAAAATTAAAAATTGATATAAATTGGACAGACCCCCAAAAAGATATCGACTTATGGTTATTAAATCCAGATGGACAATTAGTAGAAAGCTCAGATCGCAATGGTTACTTGTATGAAAGTGGTGAAACGAATGAATCAATATCAATCGAATATCCCTCAATGGGTAATTGGACTGTTATCGTCACCGCAAATGAGAATCAATCATCTATTCCTTTTACATTAAAAATTAATTTTTTAAATCATTCGAATTATAAGACTAGATGCGTAGAATCTGCTTCTAATGGGGCAGTCATTGCTTCTCTTATGCATGCTCCTATATTTTTCACGGATGGCAATAGTCTATCATCCTATACGCGAGAAATTTTATCAAGTTTATCACTTTCTGAAGTGATTGTAGTTGAACCTGGTAATACAATTAATGAGACCTTAATTACTGAGTTAGGTATTTCTACACTAAGTCTGGAAAACATTTCAATAATTCGTGAGTATATTCAAAATTTTAGCTTACAAAACGATTTTATATTAACTACTCTTAAAGACGGCTATTTTGCCCCCGCAAGTTTGTTATCCGCTTATCATGGTGGAATAGTTCTACCGATTTTTAATGAAACTTTTAATTTCTACTCAAAAGCTCTAAGTAATTATAAATTGATGGAATATAGTTATTTTCAGGCCCCATTAACAGGTCCAGGACCAATTTATGAAGATATGACAGATCTTTCAGACGCCTTTCATAATTTTTTAAATGTTTTAGATCCTGGAGGTATCAACCGAACGGTTATAACTGTGTCTCAATTAACAGACTTATATCCAATCTTTGAAAGGGCAATAATTGGAGAATCATTTTCTGGCAGATTTCCTGGAGAAAATGAAATTGACGATACAACATATATATGTCGTTCCATATTATATAGAGCCACAAACTATAAGAAATATACACCTAACGAAGATGCACTTTACCAACCTTATGAAAGAACGGGTTATTGGGCTGACCGATTCGATTCGATAAATCCTGAAGGTAATGCAAAGGGAAATTGGGGTATTTTTTCTGATGTATTGGTGAAAGATGCAAATGATAATAAATCCCATTTTTGTTTTAATAGTGTATTAGGTGAAATATTGCGACCATCTTCTATACGTTTAAATGATTATGGTTTAGTTTTTGAAAATATAACGAAAATCAATATTAAATATCGCGCAAGAATCGGTTATAATGACTCTAATATTCAATTTGCAGGATTAAAGATTTGGAATTGGACTGCTTCTAATTTTACTACTCTTAGTACCTCCATTTTTAATTCAACAGATTATATGGACGGATTTTTTTATATAACAGAAGATAATAAATCTCATTTTATAAGTTCTCAAGCTGATGGAAGACGAATCGAGCTTTTTATGTATGTAAATACCACAGGACCATCAATTAATGCTTCTGTTGATCAAGTTCAATTTAATATAAGTATGTGGTCTCCATTTGCGAGACAAAGGGTTTTATCTTCTAGCATTTCATATTGGCATAATTTCACATTTGGAGGTCAAAATTATAATTTTTCCGAGGTTATTCCAAATAATTTCTCAAATTATGCTTACATTGTCAATTATTCAACTTCTTTTTCTAACATTACTGATTTCCTTAAAAGTAATGTAGCCCTTTGGTATTTTTGTGGGATTGGTAATTATTCTGGAATTCCATTTAATGATAATGGATCTATAAAATTAATGACAGATGATTATTGGAGAGGTTTTAATACAGGTCAATCTCCAGAGGATCCAATAGGAGCCGAAAATCCAGTGGATCCAAGTGGTGTACTCGAAGATTGGATAGGTGGTAGTGAATTATTTACTGTATTAATAAATGAAAGCCTTAATTTATCTCATATAATTTTAAATAATGATTTCTTAGGTTCTACCCAAATGCCAAATCTCTTATTAAGTCATGGGGCTTCCGTTGTAGTTGCTGATTTACGAGATAATATGTTAGGTTATTCTGAATATTTGTTTTATAATTATTTTCAAGAATTATTGAGGAATAAGACAATCAGTATAGCTCTAATAAATGCCTTTAATAAAACGAGTCACTTGTACTCAAAAGGTTGGAAGGGAAATATTGTTGAATCTCCACCATTTCCAAATAATTCAGAAGATTACCATCAATTTATAATATTTGGCGATCCAGAATCATATCTTATTAATTCAACATCCTTATTACTTTTACCAGGCAATTATAAACCAATTGCTCAAAGATTTTATAATATATCAACTCGTAAGGGAATAAAATCAACAGAAGTATATCAAAGTGATTCAATATTTAACTCGTATTTATTTGCAAATATAACTGATATCGATAATTCAATAGATAATTTAACAATACTAACTGAAAGTGATGTTCCTTCGGATTTTTTATTTGGAGACTCTTTTACTGCTAGTGATATTAGAGGTGGTCATCTATATAATATAGGAGTCGAGGGCCAATTTTATATTAAAGCAGTTGTTTTTCCGGATAATATGACATTCAAATGGAAAATCTATGATCAAACTGATTCTGTAGAATTTCAAAATATTATCACTCTATTTTCTAATCCACCTACAATAGACCATTCTGGTCCAACCCACTTCTTTTCTATAGACCGTTATCAAAACGGTTCAGTTGAGGAAATGTATTTTGATCAAAGTTATACAATTGGCAGGATAAATCAAACTCTTAATGCTTCTGTAGTTATACAAGATACTGATCATGATAATACAACAACCTTTATTAATGATCAAAATGAGTGGAATGTAACTCTACATCTAATACATAAGTCTAGTGGAATTTGGGTAAAGAATCTTACAATGGAGTTAAGTAAATCAACTGGAGATTATATTGCGAGTGGTTATCAATGGATTTATGGTTATTCTCAATGGAATACTTCATATGTATTTACAGATGATGATCCTATTGGTGAATACGAATTCTTTGTTACCAGTATAGATAGTGAAGATGCATCCAGCTTTGAACAAGTTAATTTCACTGTAAAAGATCCCGAAGTGACGAATTGGCCTGCTGAATTCATCTCATTTACAAACAACACAAATACTCTATTTCGGGTTAATGAGAGTTTATATATAACTGCTAATTTTTCTGACACAGATGGTTATTTAGATGAAAGTTTTTCAAGATATAAAGAAAACGATTCTATTATATTGAATTGCGAAGGAAATAATACACTTACAAATATTAGTGTAAATGGGAGTTATTTTGAGAATGATTATCAAGCTACATATTTTGATGATAATTTTTCACATGTGATAGTCAATGACTCTTCTGGAATTATACGTATGCCGTATTCAATAAATCTATCAAATGCTGCAATAGAATACGATAATATTACTGAAGTTGAAATTAAATTAAGAGCATATTTAAATAATACTGAGAATCTCACCTTTGCAGGTTGGCAGATCTATAATTGGACTTCACAATCACTTCAAAATATATTTAATTCTACTAATAAAACAATAGGTATTTGTTATATTTCAACAAATAACCTTTCAGATTTTATTAACCAGTCAGATAATCGTATAGAGATCTTTTTCTACTTGGAAACAAACACTACTACTAACGCAAGTATTGATTATATTGAGTTTAATATAACTTATCCGGTGACTAAAACAGGAATTTCAGCAGAAATTCAGATGTATAATCCTCTTTATGGTGAAAATTGGATTAACCGTACGATGATTTACGATAAAATAAGGGAAATTTGGAATTTTAATTGGGTATTTAGCCCAGAAAATGCTAGTGGCCCTTGGTATATTTATTTCAATTTAACTGATAAAGAAAATGAGTATAGAGTTTGGAATATAAGTGAAATAATGAATGCAAGTAAAAATATCACGGTTAAGAATCACATTCCTAATTGGATCACTTCAAATATATCAGTTAATTCTACGTATAGAGGGGATCCTATTTTATTCTATGGTAATGCAACTGATATTGATATTTTTGATCGTATTAGCAATCTAACTTTAATAGTTAATTTATCTCGTGTAGGAGAGGTAGTTAATCCAAAACAATATCCAATGAATTATGATAATAATACAAATCAATGGAATTGTTCGGTAATACCTGTATATACAACAAATCCTCTTACTACCTTTGCACCTGGTAATTGGTCATATGAAGTTATTGTAATTGATGAAACTGGTGCATTTAATATAACTGATAAGAAGTATTTCGAAATATTGAACAACCTTCCTATTCTAACGATTAATAAATTTTCTCCTCATGATTTAGATTTATATGACGGAGAAAGCATCTATATAGAGGGCAATTTATCTGATAATGAAGAACTAGATACAGCTTATATTCAATTAAATGACTCTTCGGGGAAATTTTTAAAGCGATTTATTTGGTTTCCTCCTGGAAGTAATAACAAGACTTTTAGCTTACAAATTTCTAAAAGTGAATATTCACAACTAAGCTTTAAAGGTACATGGACTTTATATATCTTTTTAAATGATACTGATGGCGATGTTGCAGAAGCTACTTATAGAATTTCATGTCAGTTCCCCCCATTTCTCCCCCCTCCTCCCCCATTCCAATGGGAATATCTAATTATAGCGGGTCTTATTGTAACTGTAGTATTAGGTACAATATTAGTATATAGGTTTTATAGAAGAGAGCATGTTGTAGTTCCAGCAAGTAGAGTTAAAGCTATTATTAAGAAAATGGTAGAAGAAAAAGAAATCACGGAACTTGAAGAAGAAAAGGTAATAAAAGAAAGATTGAAGAAAGAAAAACTTAAGAAAAAACCTTCAAAGAAAATTAAAAAAGTAAAACCAGTTTCAAAGGAAAGATTAGAAGGCAAAAAAGAAAAATTAGATAAATTAGAAATCAAAAACCTCGAAGTTCGACTATCAGAGATTCTAAATTCTGCAAGAGAAGCCATTAGAAAGAAAAACTTTAATTATGCAGCAGAATTGTATCAAAGAGCTGCGAAAACATCTTCAAAATTAGGAGATTTAGATAAAGCCAAAAGATTTTCGGAAAGAGCAGAAGAATTGTATAAACGAGGAAAGAAAAAAATTAGTTAAATTAAATTTCTTTTTTCCAATTAAACAAAAAATCTAAAATGACTTTTTATAAGCATAATTATCTTTAGAATTATTATTGAGAATTAAAATTAATAGCTTTAAAAGTAATAAAAATATTTTTTAATCAAATCATAATTGTTTAACTGATTGTATAATAAATAATTTAAGAATGTGGTTAGAAAATTGTCAATATCCTCAGCATTCAGAAAAGAATTATCAAAAAGTGAAATTGGAAAAACAATTAATTTTTGCTATCAGTGCGGAACTTGTTCTGGAATTTGTCCCGCATTGAGATATACTAAGATTTTTAACCCACGTCAAATAATTGAAAACTCATTACTTGGGTTTAAAGATAAGATTATCGAAGGGGACATGATTTGGCAGTGTACAACATGTCATTCATGTCTAGAAGTTTGTCCTCAGGCAGTACTTGTTTCAGAAATTATGTTCCAATTAAAAAATCTTGCATCAAAAAAGGGAAATTTGCCAGAAGGTTTTAAACTCGAGGGTCAAAACGTAGCAACACTCGGGTTGAATATACCAAATAGTCCTGCAATTGCAAGGCGTAGAACTCAACTTAAACTTAGTGAAAATATAACAACTCCAAATGTGGAAGACTTCAAAAAAATTTGTGAAGCTACGGGATTTTTTGATTTAGTCGGCAAACCCGAGAAAAAGGAGGGCTAAAAATGAGTGAATATGCAATTTATGTGGGATGTGTAATTGCAAATCGTTTCCCCTATATAGAAGCGGCAAGTAGAAAAGTTATGGATAAGTTAGGTATTAAAGTGGCTGATATTCCCGAATTTGGGTGTTGCCCTGATCCTACCGGATTCCAGTGCATCGATCAAAAAACATGGATGGCACTAGCTGCAAGAAATCTATGTGTTGCAGAAGAGACAAATAAGGATATTTTAACTTTTTGCAATGGATGTTTTGAGACATTAAAAACTGTAAATACTGAATTAAAGAACGATGGACACCATTTAAAAGAAGTAAACGAAATTTTATCAAAAATTGGAAAACAATTCAAAGGAACAATTAATGTTTATCATCTACTTGAAATTTTATATAATAAAATTGGAACTGAGGCAATACAGAAAGCAGTTACCAAAAAAATGGATGGACTAAAGGTGGCAACTTTCTATGGGTGCCATTATGGAAGACCAAACTATATTTTACAGTTTGATGATCCTCTTAGACCAGAATCCTTAGATAGAATAGTTGAAGCAACAGGTGCAAATAGTCTTGAATACCTGAAAAAATATCAATGCTGTGGCAGTGGAATTTCAGGTTACAGTGAAGAAGCTCAAACTGCGATGTTAGAAAGTAAACTTAAACAAATTGACCGCGTAGGTGCTGATGTTTTAGTAGTTGTATGTCCAGCATGTTTTACTCAATTTGAAATGAATCAAGGAAAAGTAAATAAAGCATTTAATACCGATTATAAAATCCCAACCTTATACTTTACTGAATTTTTAGCATTAGCATTCGGTGAGAAACCAGACGATCTAGGACTAAAGTTTCATCGTGTAAAATTAAAAAGTTTATTAGAAAGAATTTAACTTTTAAACTATTTTTTCTTCAATTCTTCATTAATTTTTTTTACTCTCTCTATTTCTCCTTCTTGCCACTTGATAAACTCAGGAGAACCCCCTTTAAATAATCTAGGTAATTCTTCTTCAAGTTTAGCGGGATTTATCTTTATAATCCATCCTTTCCCATAACAGTCAGAATTTAATAATTTTACATTATCTTCCGGTTTTTCGTTGACTTCAACGATAATCCCCGAAAGTGGTGAATATAAAGTAATCCAACCTTTACCTGCTTGAAGGGAACCGAAAGGTCTGTTGAATTTAACCTCCTCATCTTCCCTTAAAATAACATCTAAAAAGGTTAATTTTTCTAACATTGCTTGGGCAAAATCTGTTATCCCAATTATAGCGGTTCCGTTTTCTATTTTTGCCCATAAATCCTTATCTGAATAATATAAATCATCCGGGAGATTATATCCTTGAACATTAACCAAGTTTACACTTCCACTTTATCAAGATTACATTTCACAATTCTTTTAAACTTAAACCAAAAATATTTATTATATTTTATCATTCTTGGAAATTATTAAAAATAAGTAAAATCTCAATCTGGAGGTTTCAATTTGGTTAAAGTCGGAGATTATGATTTACCAGACGACCTATACTACCACGAGAAACATACTTGGGCAACCAAGGATGGTGATTTGATACGCGTGGGCGTAGATTCAATAGGTGTTGCTTTAGCAGGAAAAATTATTTTTGTAAGAGTTAAAAAAATTGGTAAAAACATCAACGCTGGGAAAAATTTCGGAACTGCAGAAGCAGGGAAAGGTGTAATTCCGTTAACTGCCCCTGTAACAGGAGAAATCGTTGAAGAAAATCCTAATGTGTCTGGAAGAAAGGTGAAAGAACTCAATGAAGACCCTTATGGAGAAGGTTGGCTAATAAAATTAAAGCCGACTGGAGATGTAGATGCTGAATTTAGTAAATTAATTACTGGTAACGCTATAACACCTTGGGCCGAAGAAGAAATTAAACAATTATAATGAGTAATAATAAATTATCAATTTTCTCTCTATTTTTTAAATCATTTATTTATAAGAACTATTTTTATCATTATGGAACATTCTTATTTTAAATTCCAAGTTGTTCCATTCCAATACTCTTTTTTCAAAGGATGATCTTGCGTATCAATAAATTCTATTAATTTTTTAGCAGATAAAGCATTTTCTTCTGTGGCTATTTTATCTTTAAGTTCATCTGGTATCCATTTTGCAATTCTCTCTTTTAAATTCTTATTCATCCAAACTATTCGTTTCCAACCACCGTCCCCTTGCATAAATTTTTTATCCCTAAAAGTGGTTAGTGCGATTCCTCTATATCCTGGAGATTGATTAGTTCTATTATAGATTTTATTTACAGTTGAAAAATTGATTTCAAGAGGAGTTTCTCCTTTATAATAATAATCTGCAATACCAAGTGCATCAACTTCAGGAATCTGAAATATTAGTGCTTCAAAATATCTACAACTAGTTTGGGGATCCTTAATTGCAGAATATAAATTAATTCTTTCAACAGTTTTACTGGTGAATTTAGATATCTTTTGGTTGATACCTGAGTAGCTTCCGTAAAGATTATTCAGTATATCACCCTTAGGTATTTCAAAAAAATATTGTTTTGGGCTAAGCTTATATGAAATATCTGCATCCTTCCAATTAATCACTCCACATGTACCATAATTATTTGGTGTGATAATACAAGCATGATTGGGACAATAATATTTACAACCCGTACAACCATAAAACTTATCGACTTCATCATCATTTAATTCTAAAGCTTCTATATTTCTTTGTTCCCAAATATAAAAACAATCATCTTTTAATATCCTGAGAGTTTTATTTGGATTCTGTGCAGAATCAATCAAAAATTTTATTTCAATTTTTTCTATTTGAGGGAAATTGGCTTTTAATTGACCCATCAATGCACGAGCCAGGTGTTCAATCCTTATTCCTTTTTTTGCTATGCTTTTATGGATTCTTATCCAAATTAAATTACGCATATTTAAATGCATTACTCCCTCTATAAAGTCATGAAAATGGGAAATTATTCCTTCTAATATGGCTGGTGTAATTTTATCTAAATTTAAACCTGATAACATAATTGTTTCGATAAAACTATACGAAGCTCCCTCGTCAATCTCATCAATATCCGGACCCCAAAGTTCGATTTTTCCATCTTCTAGATTTTTATCTTCTTCATTAAATTCAATTAACTCAGCAGCTGCTTTTACTCTAGGACCCCCAAATTCCACGTACATATCTTTATTCCGAATTGTTTTTCCTGACCATTGCTCACCAATATTAAAAGGCAGACCTTCTAACAACTCTTTTGGATTAGTAGGAAGCTTTAAGGCTTTATTTAACTTCCCAAATTCGACCATTTTATAATCACTATAATATGACTTTCTTTTCTGATTTAGCAACACATCTTAATTTTAAGAAATTTTGGATTATAACGTAATATAATAAAATTATATCAATAATAGAAAGAATTAAGGTTAGAATCAACAAGATTATAATAAAGAAATTAATGTTGGTCTAAGGAATGTGAGATTTATTATATATCTTTATTTTATTGTTTTAGACACCATTTCTGATCTAATTCAGCATGTCTTGCAAGGAAAATCATTCCTTTTCCATAATAAAAGTTTGATTCTTTTAAATAATATTCCGCAGCTTTATTGAAAAATTTTCGTTTATATCTCCCTAAAAATTCATAAAGTGAAGCAACCCAATAAAATAGATTTTTTTCTATTAATTCAGAAATTATTTTTAAAAGAGGTTCTAAATTATCTGGTTTAAATTTGTCTATATTTTTATTAATTTCATCTATATAATCATTTATTTTTTCCTCAGTACGAAATGGATAACTATTAGCTATGGTACCTACAGCAACTGGGGGAACTTTACTTTCTTTCAAATCATTAGGGGAATTCAAATTTGTAAAACTCTTAAATTCTGGATCAAAACTTTGAACTCTCCAAGAAACAACTAAAACTAATTCGGTATAACCTCTAAAAATATCGTCAATTCGTCTTTTTCCCAATTTGCATATTAGTTTAGTGACTTCTAAGCAATGTTTAACTGATAAACATGCTGGTAATGGTTCTATTAGACCAGATGTATGTGCATATAATGTGATTCCACTTTTGGATAAATCTTCAAAGAGTAGTTTTAATGTCTGAACTTTAATATAAGGTAAATCACAAGGTAAAACCAAACAATGATTTGTTTTTACTTGTTTCATCCCTGTTAATATTCCTAATAATGCCCCGTTACAATTATTTTTTTCATCTATATAGATTTTAGCTAATTTAATATCAAATTTTTTTAGTAATTCTAAATATATTTGTTTTCTTTCTTCATTATTGACGATAATTAATATCTCATCTGTAATTTCTTCTAAAATTTCAATTAATCGAATTAATATTGGCTTTCCTTCTATTTCTATAATGGCTTTATCAATCCAAGGTTTATCTTTTGTTTGAAATCTTTTTGCAAGTCCACCAGAGAGAATTACACCCGTAATTTTATCCATTTAATTCAGATCCAGTCAATTAGAAATGTTTAATATAAGTCTATATAAATTAGTTTATTTAAATTAAATTTCAACATTTTGAGTTTTTTTGAAAATGAAATGTAAGATTTGTGGAGAATCAGCCAATATAAAACTGGACTATTGTGGTTTAAAACTGTGTAAGCCTCATTTTATTGAATATATTCAAAAAAGGGTTAAACGAACTATAAAGAGATACCAAATGGTCCGAAAGGAAGATACTATTGCCGTTGCATTAAGTGGGGGAAAAGATAGTCAAGCACTTCTTCATATTTTAAAACAAATTTATGTTGATTCTAACAAACTTATCGGAATCCATATCGATTTGGGAATTAATGATTATTCTCAAGAATCAGCTAAATTTGTAAGAATACTATGTGATGAGCTAGAAGTTCCTGTACATGTTATTAACATAAAAGAGGAATATAATTTTACGATTGATAATGCAAAAAAAAGCAAAAAAATTAGACGTCCTATATGTGGTATTTGCGGTTTAGTTAAAAGATATGTTTTAAATGTATTTGCAAGAAAATATAAAGCTGATGTTTTAGCAACTGGTCATGTTATGGATGACGAAGTCAGTGTATTATTATCAAACTTGGTTAACGGTAATTTTGAACAATTGATAAGAGGGGGTCCTTTTCTTCCTTCAGATGATGTTTCAATGGTTGCCCGTATTAAACCGTTATATGAGATCTCAGAGCTTGAGACCACACTTTATTCTCATTTTAATAACATTCCTTTTATTGAAATAACTTGTCCTTATGATGTTAAAGCAACAGTATCTTCCTATAAACAAGTTACAAATAAATTAGAAGAAATGCAACCTGGGTCTAGATATCTACTATTAAGAAATTATATAAAAATCTATAAAAAGGCATTAAAGGATTATAATACTGAAATACAACAGGAATTATGCTATTGTAAAGTATGTGGAGGTCCAACTATAAGAGATATTTGTGCATTTTGCAGTTTAAGAAAAAAAATGGAGGGTAATGAGTGATTAAAGAAGGAGATAATATAATTTTAATTTCTGAACGATTAAACCGTTGGTTAGTAAAAGTCCAAAGTGGAAAGGAATTTCAAACACATAAAGGGATTATCAAATTTGATGAAATTATTGGAAAAGATTATGGTTTTATATTAGAAAGTTCAATTGGAAAGAAATTCTATGTATTAGAGCCTCTAATTTATGATTACATCTTTAAATCAAAGAGATCAACACAAATAATTTATCCTAAAGATGCTGCTATTATCACATTATTTTCTGGAATTCACCCAGGAAGTAGAATTATAGAAACAGGGTTAGGTAGTGGAGCCCTTACTATTGCTCTAGCAAATATTATTAGACCTAATGGAAAAATTTATTCATATGAAATAAAGGAAGATTATATATCTGTCGCTAAAAAAAATCTAGATCGAGCAGGACTTAGCGAATTTGTCGAAATCAAACATCGTGATGCATTAAATGGATTTGATGAAACTAATGTCGATAATATCATATTAGACTTAGCAACTCCTTGGTTAATTATACCAATCGCTTATAAAGCCTTAAAAAGTAGTGGAGTGCTATTAAGTTATTCACCTACCATCGATCAAGTTCAAAAAACAGTCAATTCCATGATTGAGAACAATTTTGTGGACATTCACACGATGGAATGTTTAATTCGGGAATGGCAGATTGCCCCTAATAAAGTTAGACCTTTTAATCGAATGGTTGGACATTCTGGTTTTATGACGTTCGGAACGAAGATACATGTCGCTTAAAAATAAATAATTAGGATAAAAATAATTGTAACTAATTTAACAATTCTTAAATATTTCATTAATCATCGTCTTTTCAGTAGTTTATTTTTAATAAAAGACTAATTTAAATATAAAAAATAGAAGAAATAAGAAAAATTCCGAGATGATTTATTATGTTCGGCTATGCCGGAAAAAGAGTAAACGTTAATCTCACGGATGGAAGTATTAGAACAGAAACTTTAACGGAAGAATTTTGTGAATCATACATTGGAGGTTATGGTTTTGGTGCAAAAGTACTTTGGGATGAACTTAAGGCAGGCATCGATCCTTTATCCCCCGATAATATTTTAATTTATGCTACGGGTCCTGCACAAGCTTCTTTACTGCCTACAGCATCTAAATATGGTGTATTTGCTAAATCCCCATTAACTAATGTTTTTGGTATGGCAATATCATCAGGAAGTGTGGGCCAACAGTTTCGAAGGGCTGGTTATGACATGATGGTAATCTATGGTAAAGCAGAAAAACCTGTGTATATCTTTGTTGATGATGATATCGTTGATTTAGTGGACGCATCCCATCTATGGGGTCAAAAAGATAGTTGGGAAACGGAAGATATAATTCGTGAAGAACAAGGCGATTCGAGACTTGGTGTAGCTTCAATAGGTGTGGCGGGTGAAAAATTAAGTAAAATTGCGTGTATTACTAATGATCGAAACAGACAAGCGGGCAGAACAGGTATGGGCGCAGTTATGGGATCGAAAAATTTGAAAGCAGTCGCTTTTCGAGGATCTAAAGATGTGTCAGTAAAGGATAAAGAAACAGCCATGGTGAAATATGTTGATCTATTGAAACGTGCAGTAGGTCCGGCAACCATTAAATATCGGGATTTAGGAACTCCAATAAATACAATGGTTTTTCAAAATTTGGGTGTGTTACCAACTAGAAACTTTCAAAACGGTCAATTTGAAGATGCGGAAGCAATTAGTGGAGAAACAATGGCAGAAAAATGGGTTGTTCAAAAAGCAGCTTGTTCTAAATGTCCAATAGCTTGCGATCATCTTTGTTTAGTAAATGATCAAGGTCCATATCAAAATTCTCTCTCTAGTGTGGATTTTGAATCTATTTTCGCGTTAGGTTCATGTACTGGAGTAGGTTATTTCCCCGCGGTTGTAAAAGCGATTGAACTTTGTGATCGCTTGGGAATGGATACTATGAGTGGCGGAGTTACCGTGGCGCATGCGATGGAATGTTTTGAAAAGGGTTATATAACAAAAGAAGACACAGGTGGACTTGATTTACGTTTTGGAAATCATGAAGCATTAACCAAATTTGTAGAAAATATGTGCAATAGAGAAACTAAAGCTGGTGATATTTGGGCAGACGGAAGTAAAGCAGCAGCACTAAAAATTGGAAAAGATTCTCTGGATTTTGCAATGCAAAACAAAGGGCTTGAACTACCAGGTTATTCAATCCGTGGCCTAAAAACTGCTGCGTTAGGTTTTTGTGTATCTATTCGTGGCGGCTGCCATTTACGTAATGGAGCTTATTCTCCCGACGTTAAAGGAAAGGTTGATAGACTAAAGGAAGAAGTTGGTCGCAGTAAAAAACTTATTATTCCTGTGGAAAACATGTATGCAATCATCGATTCTTTAATTATCTGTAAATTTACACGAGGCGTATATACCGGAGATGATGAAATCGCAGAATGTTACCAAATGATCACTGGAATTCCAATGGATGCTGCTAAACTAAACTTAGCAGGAGAGCGTATTGTAAATTTATCTAAATGTTTCAACCTCAGAGAAGGAGCTAGAAGAAAAGATGATTATCCTCCTGAAAGATGTTTCAAAGAAAAATTACAAACTGGGCCTACTAAAGGTGCAATAATTGATAGGAAAGGTTATGATGCTATGCTTGATGAATATTACGAATCTAGAGGTTGGACCAAGGAAGGAATACCAAAACCTGAGAAATTAAAAGAATTAGGATTAGATTATGTTAAGTTGGATGTGAGTTAATTGTTTAAAAGAGACAGAAAAACTATTATTTGTGATCCCGAAATATGTACTGGTTGCGAAATCTGTGAATTTATTTGTTCGCTAACTAAAGAAGGGGTGTTTCAACCTTATCACTCGAATATCCGAAGAATTAGAATTGAACCTATTGTAAATTTCGCTATTACTTGTCAATTCTGCAAAGATCCACCTTGCGTCGGAGCATGTCCCGAAAAAGCACTGACTCAAGATGAAAAAACAGGAATAATCAGGATCGATGAAAACAAATGCGATGGCTGTGGATTTTGCGTTAAGGCGTGTCCTTTCGGAGCTATCAAAATCCATCTAAAGAATGAGAAAGTGATAATCTGCGATCAATGCGTAGATGAAGACGATGGACCTCAATGTGTCAAATATTGCCCTAAAGAAGCATTAGAGCATACTACACTGGACGCTTATGCAGACAAAGTCAGTAAGGGTGCAGTAGAAAAACTATTGAAGGCTTATACTGAAGAAAAAACTAGCTAATTTTTATTATTTATTTTTTATTTTTTTAAGAAATTAATTTTTAAAATAATTTAATTTAAAATTCTCATCATATAGTTTACTATTAAATTTGAGAAATTAATTTAAGTATTTAATACAAGAATAAAGCCCTTTCTTTTTTTAGATATTACAATTTTAATTTTCCGTCTAATATTTCCTGAAATATCGAGTTGTTGAATGGAATGTATTTTTTTATTCTCGAATCCCAGAAAAATAATGGATCTTGAAGAGTTTCAAGGTTATATCCTTCCTTTTTAAAATTGAATTTTTTTATTTTTAAAGAACCAGTGAGTTCAAGTTCATCACAAATACGAATGAAAATTGGAATAGAATATCTTGGTAATGATTCATCGACATATCTAGAAAAACGATCTATTTCAAATTTAATTGTCGGATCAAGTTTTATTGCAGCCATACCCGCCTTTCCAGACATGTTAGGAATAGCAACACCATATACACAAGACGTTACTATAGGAGGATGTGAATTTAAAATGGATTCTACTTCTAACGTCGAAACATTTTCTCCTTTCCATCGAAACGTATCACCAGTTCTATCGTAAAAAGACAACCAACTATCCTCATGAAGTTGTACTGTATCACCACTGTTGAAATAAACATCATTTGGTTTAAAAACATCGTGCATTAATTTCTTTCTGGTCTTTTCTTCGTCTCTATAACCCGAAAAAAGGCCACCCTTGCTTACTTTAACTAATACCATTCCCACATCCCCAGGTTTGCATTGCACGTGAAACCCTTGTTCATTTTTATAAAATTCGCTTGTTTCTGGATCGATTTTCGCTAGAATGACCCCTGGACTAATATTACGCCCAACCATTCCAGGAACTTCATCTACGTTAATAAAACCTCGATGTCCTTCAGAAGACCCGTAATATTCAATAATATGTTCAACTTTAAAACGGGATTTAAACTGTTCCCAAATTTCTTTTTTAAGCCCCATTCCAACCATATATCTTAGTGTGCTGTGCTTTTCATACTCAGATGGTGGTTGATTAAGAAGATAACCAGGAATTACTCCAACATAATTAGTAAATGTCACCTTGTATTTCTGAATATCTTTCCAAAATTCCGAGGCAGAAAATCGTTTTTTAAGTACCGTTTTTGCCCCTGAAAGAATCGAGGCAATCCAAGTTTGTGCACCAGCTAGGGTGTGATATAAAGGAGTTACAATGTAAATAACATCATTATGGGTCAACTGTGCTATTGTTTTACCAACATATAAAGCTTGAGTAAACATTTTTTGTTGTTTCATTATAATCGCCTTTGGAAGTCCCGTGGTACCAGAGGTGAAGATGTAATATGCAGTTTGCTGCAAATTCGAATTAAAAGTGGTTTCAGGATTAGCTGTTGATGCGGATTTAAGTTCGATTGGTAAGTCCATGAAATCGTGAGGAATATCATTATTATTATTTACCACAAAGATTTGATCATTTTTAAAAGGAAGGGATTCTACGATCTCGAGAAAAGATGGTAAACTTTCTCCATCAACGATGATTAATTTTGGATTTACCACGTTAAATGAATGGATCAAAGCTTGTCTTTTTTGATGAAAATTGATTAGTCCACTGATTCCTTGTATTTTATTGATTCCACTGACAAGGAAGAGATATTCAGGTGAATTACTTGCCATTAATGCAATTGTTTCATCTGGGTTTAATCCTGATTTAAGAAAATAATTAGCAATTCTATTGCTTTCTTCATTAAAAGCTTGCCAAGTCCAGGAGGCATCTTGAAAATGTAAACCAATGTGTTTCGGACTTTTACTAGCTAATTCTTCAATACAAGTGCCAATACTTCGATTTGGATTTTGGTTTAACTCATTGACATCCTTCAAAAATCGTCCATAAAATTCCATTTCTTTAGGGGTAAAACTTACCATTTTATTTCAACCCATTAATAGTTTGAAATTTTTTTTTAATTAATGAGAAAACTGGCTAAATTCATTATCTATTATTAAGGTTAAATTTTTTTAGTAGATTTTTATTAGAATATTTTAAAAATTATGGATTTTCATATTAATTACTTATCTTATATCTTTAACTCGAGGTTTAAAAATGAATAGAAATTGTTTATTTGCATGTTTAGCGGCATTTCTTTTTTCAATATTAACAATTATAGTAAGTGCTTCTGGTGCTTTTACAATTCCAGCAGATATATATGATTATAGTCAAATTGGTTACTTTATTTTTATAGGTATAGGTATAATTTTAATGGGATTCGGATTTCGGGAGATATATAGAGAAGCAGAATTAAAACTCGGGTTAATAATCTTTTATATTTCCCTAATTGCAGGTATTTTTCTTATAGTATTCCATACAATCATTATGCCCATTTTCATAAGCATTGAGACTTATGAACGAGGTACTGTTTATTTAATTATAGCAGGAATTTGCTATGATATTTTCTCAGCATTCTTTATAACAAATGGAATCTTATTTCTATTAAAGAGAGAGGACTTGGGAAGAGAAAAGTTGAATTTGATTTCAGGTTTATTATCTTTAATTTTTGGTATTATGTTTGCAGTATTTGTTAATATTTTAATTGTAAATTATATAAACCAATTTGACCTTAAAATTCTTGATCTAGCATTAGAACAATTTCTAATTTTAATACTAATTTTCGACCCTTCCTTTGAAAAAATTATTTTAGTAGGTCTACTAATACAAAATGCAGAAGAAATGTTAAGCTCTGCAAATAATGCTATTGGAGCTTTAGAAATAGTTGTAAAATATGTAAGTTTACTACCTCTAGGTATTTCTGGATTTTTGACCATGATAAACTTTTTCTTTTTGGCTAAGAACGATGTATCTTAATTAAATTAAGTAATACAACAAGAAATAGACTCTTATATTTCATAATTTCTTTAAATTTTTAAAAAATAGAAGGATTATATTGGTTGAGTCATTTCACTTTTGCATTTAGGACATCTATTAGCTCCTCTAAATCCAATTTCGTTACATGTACTACAAGTCCAATTTGATTCTTCCCATTTAACCCATTCTTCATCGGATCTCTCTTTTCTAGCTGGTATGGACTTTAACATAAATTCTTTAGCAATTTTGAAAGGGAATTTATTAATACGTCTGCAAGGGAATTCTTCACATTCATGGCATCCTGATATGTTTTTCTTCTTAGCACAACGTCTAATACTACACGCATCACAAAATGGACTTCTAAAATCCGATAAACATCCCTCACACTTTATATCCTCAGGTTTAAGGGAATAAAATTTTGCTAATTTTTGTTTTAATCTGTCATCATTGTTTTTATATGCATAACGAGTTGCACAAACTCCACAATATAAACCACAAGGTGCTAAAAGATTATTATCAATTGACATAATAAACCTCCAATTTACTTATTTTTTTTATCCTTACCAATTTTTTTTATATATAATTTAGTAGTTTCTACGAGATTAGTGCGATCGAAATATACCTCATTCCTTGAAATTTTTCCATCTTTATATTCAACAATATCCATCCCATATTCAACTATTACTTTGGAACCAATAGGGATTGTAGCTTTCCACTTTACAACACATCCTTTTGGAGTGGGATATGTCTCTACAATTTTCCATATCCAATCTGGGTTATATGCTAATAACTTTTTGAAATAAGGGAAAATTTGATTGTGACCCTTTAAACCCATTGGAATGGCAGGATCTTGATAATAAGCATCTTTTGTATAATATGATATTAATTTTTCAGGTTGATTACCTGTCCAAGCTTCTAAGAATTCTTCATTAAATTTAATTAGATTAAATATCTCTTTCGTCTTCACCTTGATAACCTCATTTTAGGTCTAAGTCCTGTTTTATTAGACTGATTTTATAACTTCAAATGAAATATATAAATCTATTGGAATTACTATACTTTTATATAGTAGTATAATTTAATATAGTAATGTAATTTAGAAGGATGAAAAACATGAAAGAAAAGTCAAATATAAATTTTGATGAAAAATTGGAAGAAATAAATAATAATATCATGTTTTTAAAAGATTTAATATTATATACGAGTACATCACTTGAGATCGTGGCACAAAAAGAGAATATGAGAGAATATTTAACCGATTCTATGCCTAAAATCGATAAAAAAGTTAGTAAATTTTTAAAGTACAGAGTTTCAAGTTGTAATATGAAGGAATGGTGTGCAGAACATGTTGAAAAGGCAGTTTCGAAGGTACTTCATACATATATGAACCAAGGAACTCAACCAGCTTCAAAAAAAATAAAAAAATATCTTAAATCTGCAAACCAATATTTAGAACAAAAAATATGCGATACAGAATGTATGGAAAATGTTGTTAATGTATATAAAACAATGGATAATTTGATAGAAAATTCTAGGGAAAGTACTTTAAAATATCATAAAGATTATAATTACCATAAAAAATTACCAGAATTTAAAAATTTTAAGGAAGAAGAAATATGTAATTTATTAACCCCATTATCTAATGTAACAAGACTACAAATTTTAAAAACTCTTGGAATATCTGGAAAAAATTTCGCCGAATTAGAACGCGAACTTGGTATAAAGGGTGGTCATTTACAGTTCCACTTAAATAATTTGATCCAAGCGGAATATATTACTCAAGAGAAACCTAAAGGGAAATATACAATAAGTATGAAAGGAATAAAGGTTTTAAGATTCTTGTTCGAATTGAAAGAAAATCTTATTGAATCTAAATCATAACAATAACATCAAGATAAAAATTTAAAAAATAAAGTGATATTATGAGATTTTCGGTTCAGCATGCTACAAATTTTACTAATATGGGATTTGGTAGGAAAGAAGTATTAAAATCTGCAGAACTTGTTGATAAATTAGGATGTTACTATATGACTTCTGTTCAATGTCATATAAATTGGTATCCTAATGAGGCAGAAGTTTTTTCTTCTTGGATAATGGCTAGTGAACTTGCAAATATAACAAAAACAACAAATATAGGTGTAATGGTTACTGATGTTTTTAGAACTCATCCTGCACAAATTGCTTTAAATTCCTTACATTTACAAAGGCTCTCGAATGGGCGATTTATATTAGGGTTAGGTGCAGGAGAAGCTGCAAATTTATCAGATTTTGGTGTCAAATGGGACAAATCTGTATCTCATTTAGAAGAAGCTATACAATATCTGAAATTGTTGTGGGGCTCATCTCCTAGAAATAAAGTTAGTTTTGAAGGAAAATTCTTTAAATTAAATAAAGTTTTTCTTCAAATGCCTGTAGACAGTCCTCCTAAAATATGGATGGCTGCAGGTAGTCCAAGGACTTTAAAAATTACGGCAAAATATGCCGATGGTTGGATACCAATAGGGTGTACTCCAAAATTATATAAAAAACAATTAGAAGTTGTAAAATCTGAGGGAAGAGAAATAGAAACGTCTTATAATGCATACACCTATATTTCTAAAAAAGATCCTGAAAGAGCTCGTCAATTTATGGATGTAATTGCTTGTGTACAATGTTTAAGACCAGAAATATTTAAAGAATATAATTTAGAAATACCCAAAAAATTAGATTTTATAGAACATTTCAAAATACCATTAAGAAAACAAAAATCACATGTTCCTAAAGCCATGAGTTTCGCACAACAAATCCCCCAAGACGTAAGACTGCAGACAGTTATGGCAGGATCACCTGAAGATATAATTGAACAAGTTGAACAGTGGCAAAAAGCAGGTTGTGAAAACCTATGTCTTCAATTTTGGGGAGAAGACTACTGGGATTCAATAAAGTTATTTGCAGAAGAAGTTATTCCTCATTTTGAGGAATCATAAAAAAAATTAGAAAAAATTATTTTAATTTAACTGGTGCACAAATTTCCCAAGGTTCTACAGATAAGCGACCACATTCTCTACAGAAATATTTTGCTTTCTCATATTTTGCTTTACACATGTGCTTTCCCGAAGATCCTGGTTTTGTTGTATCTATAGTTTTTCCGCAATATTTATCCTTAAATTTTTTTACCTTAATATCGCATGGATGTCCAGGCATTACTACAGGTTGACCGCAGGAGTCACATGTGATCGCTAGATCACCTTTATATTCTGCATTTTTCCATGCATTCTTTGTTTCTGCTGGAATTTCAGTAGGTTCGCAAACATAGTCTTTTTCGACACTGACCCTTCCACAGAACTCACAATAAAATTTTAAAGCTTCAATCTTCCCTTTGCAAAGATGACCGTATTTTACTTTTTTAGCACCACAGTATTCGCAATCAAAAGTAGCCCCAGTTTCATGAACTCTACACATATGTTCATGGATTGAAACCTTTTGACATGTTTCACATTTTCTTTCTTCCATCATAGTCATTAATTTGACCTCCTTTATAATTTAATATCTTATTTAAATTGTTTGTACAAATTAGGAGTTTATCCCTACATAGAAAGTTTTAATTTAAAGTCTATTTAAAATTTTTTACACCAATCCCAAAAATAAGTGGGGACCAGTTTTTAATTTCTTTGACTCCGAATAATTCTGATAGGAATTTTAAGGTTATTCTACGTATGAACTTGGTGATTAATCTCGGTTTTTTTGCAATAAACTGTTTTATCCTTACATTTTTAAAACCTGTTAATAAAAAAACTTGTCCCAAACTCAAATTTGTAAAACCATATTCATGCGTAAAATCGTCATATAATAACATATTTGATACTAAATTTGCCATGTTAGCTGTTTTGGCAATAAAAATTCCATTATCTTTAAGATTATCCTTAACTAATTTAAAAAGATCTAGCACTCTTCTTTTTTCAATATGTTCTATAACATCATTTGCAACAATTAAATCAAATTTACCTTCATAATTTTCCAAAAATTCAAAAGCGTCAGCTTGTTCGACTTTTTTTGATATTATTTTAAAGACATAGTTTAAGTCTGGTTTATTTAATTTTTTTATAAAGTTAATCATTTGGCTAGAAATGTCAATACCAATAAAATTATGATATCCATTAATTGTTAATGCATATAGAAAATGCCCCATACCACAACCGATATCCAATATTCTAATATCTCTGCTCTTTGGAATATAAGGACCATAATTTAAGAAATAACTTTTTGAATTTAACTCATAACTTTTCTTCGTTATTGGATTCCTTTTTAAAAAGATTGATGTTAGATATTTGTCCTTTATTTCATCCCTTTCTTTCCTTGCTGTCATAATTTAACATTTTATTTATTCATTACTCGATAAGTTAAGATAATTTCTATTTATCTCTTTTATATTTATTAGTTCTTTAAATATTAATTTTCGAATTTTGATTAAAATTATTTTAATTTTTCTAATTCCCTTAAACCAATAGCCATTTTACTTGATTCTGCTATCATTGAACTAATTAAAATGGTTTCAAATATTTGATCTTTTGTTGCACCAGCTTGAAGTGCTGTTTTCATGTGAACTTCTTGACAATATTTACATCCAAGAGCAACTGCTGCTGATAGCGCAATGAGTTCTTTAATTTTTAATTTCAATCTGGATTTATTTTCTTTAATAACACTTTGATTTTTCATAAACTGAGTAAGAATCATCTCATCATTATAATTTGCCATTATTTCATAAATCTTAGGAGTTAAGCCATAAAATTCTTTAAGAAATTTTAAAATTTCAGAAGAATATTCTGAAGAATTATTTAATATCTCATTCATTTTTTTGAAAAAATCGCTTATTGACAATTAAACACCTCGTTGCCTTATTTATTATTTTTAACCTTATAATTACCAAGTTAAGATATAGGTTTATTCTTTCATTTGAAACTTCGATCTCGGTCTAGAACTCCTGTAGAGGAACGTTTGAGGGTTAAACATCTATAAAAAATTTAGGTTTGCGATTTGGCATAACGACTAAGGGGATACTTTTTTTACCCTTAATTTGGTTCGAATTTCTTCCTCGAAAAGCGTTTAGTTTTCTAAACGCTTTTGACCCTATGAGTCTCGGTTGGAAACTCAATAGGTATTTTTTGATCAAAATCTCTGAATCAAGGTAATCAGTAAGTTTAAGCCTTTCATCGACCCTATTGTCTAAAAATTTAGGCTTTATGACTTCTTTTTGATTCCGAATAACATCATAGTCTTTGATTATTTCAGCGGGCTTGTTATTTTGTAGTGGAATCATCAAATTATAACAGGTTGCTTTAACTGGTTCCCCTCCAATAGAATACCCGAAAAAAAGCTTTTCAACATAATTAAATTTGTGGTGATAATTATTATCGATGAATCCAATAATTATTAAATAAAGTCCAACTGCAAACAAAGACCCATTGTTCTCTTTCAAAAAGAAATCACCACAATACTTACCTTTGTTTTTTGTTTGAAAAAACCAAGTAATATGCGGATATTGTGGTGGATATTTTCTTTTTATATATAGATTAAAAAATCAAAAAAATGAGTTTATTATAAACGTAAATAATTATTTCCAAATCTTGAAAGTATCTTTTGAGGTGAATATGTTTATGTGTCCTGAATTTAAGACTGTTCTTTATGAAAAAAAGAATGCTGTAGCTGTCATAACTTTAAACCGTCCTAAAAAATTAAATGCTTTGAATTCTCAGATGAATAAAGATATAAAATATGCTTTTAAAGAAGCCAAAGAAGATAAAGAAATCAGATCTATTGTTCTTACTGGTGCTGGACGAGGTTTTTGTTCTGGAGCTGATGTTTCGGACTTTTCTGGGGGTGTAACATTGAGGGATTTTAAAAAAATGACCGAAGAAGGAGTAACACCTGAAACCATTATTACACCGTATGATCTATTGGATGTTCCTAAACCTATTATTGCAGCAGTGAATGGAGTAGCGGTAGGTTTTGGAATGAATGTACTCCTAAACTGTGATATTATTTATGCATCTGAAGATGCTACTTTCGGAGAATTTTTTATTAGAATGGCTGTAATTCCCGATATGAATGGAAGTCTCCTATTACCCATGTTAGTTGGAATTCATAAGGCCAAAGAATTGATTTTTACTGGTGATAGAATTGATGCTAATGAGGCATTACGAATTGGGTTGGTGAATAAAGTATTTCCAGCAAATCAGTTGATGTCTGAAACAATGAAATTAGCAAATAAATTAGCTGAGGGTCCTCCTCTTGCTTTAGCAATGTCAAAGAAGATAATTCATGAAGGGTTTAAAAAGGTATATGATACAATGCTTTTAAAAGAACTTCAATATCAAACGAAATTATATACTACGAGGGATCATAGAGAGGCTGCGATGGCATTTCTAGAAAAAAGAAAACCAAAATTTAAGGGGAAATGATTTTCCTAACTTATGGTAGAATTTATTAAATTATTATCTTTATTTTATCTTAATTCGACACTTAGAACCAATAATCCCTTCTTATATGATTATATTTCTATCAATTTAGAAAATAATATAATTTAAATATGCCATAATTGTATGTCTATTCGGTATCTTTTTAATACAATTAATATGAAGGATTCAATTATGATACCCTTTAAGAAACGAGAAAAAATTTCAGATGATAAAGTCCGTGTCGTTCAAAGAATGCTAGTTCATAAAAATGAATTAATGTATTATCCAAAAAAATGTATTAAGTGCGGCTTATGTATTCCTACTTGTCCAAAAGAATCAAGATTTTTAGCAGAACCAGACGATCCCAATTTACCAGGACCGGTTGAGACTGATCCAGAAACTTGTTTTTTTTGCGGTATTTGTGATTATATCTGTCCAACTGGCGCAAATGAATTACTCATTAATGAGGAACATAAATTAATCTTGTGTGAAAATGGTGCTTTGCCTGAATTAAAGCCCATAAAACTTAAGAGTAAGACTGGAGAACCGGTTGATAAAATTTTACAAGGTAAAATTGTTATTGATGCATCCAAATGTCCCGAAGACTGCAAATTATGCATTGATGAATGCCCGATGGAAGTCATTGAATTCACTTCCCTTAAAAAGGATCGAAAAGTCAAGCTCAATAGGGATAATTGCATCTATTGTTTTGCCTGTGAGCGTGTTTGTCCAGTGGAAGACGCTATAAAACTGGTTAGAACTAGAATACTTTATGATACAGAAAAAGAAGAAGGAGAATTTTCAAACCCATTTTCAGAAATTATTAAAAAATTAATTTCTGTAGAAGCAAAAGCAAAAAATCTTGGAAGTCTAGCGGCGAGAAAATCCGATTTAAGGGTTAAAGAATTAATGAGAGAAAAAGGATAAATGCTCTCTTAATATATACTTCATTTTTTAGAATTTTCAATAATTATTATTAAAAATCTTTTTATAATTCAAGCAATATTATACAAAACATGTGTATTTTTAAAGGAGGTAATGATGTTTGAAATACAATATAAAGACAATTGATGACTTTGACGTAAAAGGAAAAAAGGTGTTAGTCAGAGTTGATATTAATAGCTCAATAAATAGAAAAGATAATATTCTAATGAATACATTACGGATTGAGGAATTAAAACCTACGTTAGAAGCTTTGAAAGAAGCAGCTGTGGTGATTATAGCTCACCAAGGAAGAGAAGGTAAGAAGGATTTCACTTCTTTGAAACCCCATTCTGAAGCTATGAAAAAATTATATGGAGATCGCGTTAAATTTGTGGATTGCGTTCATGGATCCTCTGCAGTGAATGCTATTAAAAGTTTAACACCTGGAGAAGTCTTATTATTAGAAAATGTCCGTTTTATGGCTGAAGAAACTATGAAAGGAACTCCTGAAGAGCTAGCCAAAACACATTTCGTTCAGACTCTTGCACCACTATTCGATTTATTTGTTTGTGATGCATGGGGTGCAGCACATCGAGGACAGACTTCCCTTGTTGGATTTACTGAAGTTCTTCCTTCATGTATGGGAAAAGTATTCGAAGGAGAGCTGGATATTATGGCTAAAATTACAGAAAATCCACAAAGACCAGTTTATTATGCTATAGGTGGCGCAAAAGTTGAAACTAAATTTAAAGTTGTAAAAAATCTTTTAGATAGTAAAAAAGCTGATAAGATATTAGTTTGTGGATTACTACAAAACATTTTGCTACAAGGAGCAGGAATTGAAATTGGAGCAATAAATAAAAAACCTATTAAAAATTTTGAAGAATATTTACCAACTGCAAAAGATATTATGAATAAATATAAAGATTACATAGTCTTGCCAACAGATCTCGCTTTAAATATAAAGAAAGAAAGAAAAGATATCCCTGCTAGCGAATTAAAAAATAATCCTGATTATCCTTCTAATGATATAGGAAAAAAAACTGCTGAAACTTATGCAAATATTTTAAAAGAAGCTGGAACTATTGTTTCAAATGGTCCTGCAGGTGTTTTTGAAATACCACCATTTGATTATGGGTCAAAAGCTATTTTGAAAGCGATGGCAGCCAATGAAAAAGCTTTTACTGTCGTTGGTGGCGGTGAAATGGGTGGACTTTGTCAAGACCTAAAATTACCAGTGGATTTTATTAGTACGGGTGGCGGTGCAATGCTGGCCTATCTCACAGGTAAAAAATTACCGGTTATTGAAGCTCTTAAAGAAGCAGCAAAAAGAAGTTAAATATCACTCAATTCAATTTTTTTATTTCATAATTTATTACCACAATGCACACAAAATCTCGAATCTATTGAAATATATCTCTTACATTTAGAACATTTTTTAAATTTGTTTAGATCAATATATAAATCGTCCTTAATGGATTTATCTAAATGAACGTCTTTAAATATTTTAGGATTTACCTCACGAGTTAATAGAAATTCTTTAGGTGGAATATAAGAATAAATAGGTACTCCATCAATATACCCTATAGAAGTTTTGATTCGTAATGGTGGGTTTTTCAAGATCTCTTTTTCGATCTTTTTAATTTTCACATCTTGATCTTTAATTAACCGGTTTCTTCTAAAGGTGTCTAGATAGATATGAATATGAATTATTAGATAAGCATAAACTATTGAAGAAAAAATTAACGAAACAATTAATAGGTAAAAAACATTAGATCTGAAAGAGTGAATTGCTATAAAAATTAGAAATAAACCTATACAAACCATAAGGAATATGGATAAAAAGATTCCTAATTTTTCATTCAATTTAAACCATTTTAAAACTTTCTTTCTTAAATTTGCTCTTGTTTTTTGATTTTGTTTGAGTACAATATATACAAAATTCTGAATTTTTTGAGATATACCTCTTACAATTTGAACATTTTTTAACTTTTTCTAAATCTATGTAATCATTATCCTTAAAATCCTTATCTAAATGAACCTTTTTATGAGTTTTAGGGTTAATTTTTTGATCAAACATGAATTCAAGGGAAGGACGAGTCTTATAAATAGGTCTTCTTAAATTTGACTTAATACCCTGCTTTGTTGACATTCGCATGGCTTTAAAATCAGATTTATATTGGATTCCAAAGGGTGGTTTTTCCTTTAGATCTTTTTCCATTTGATAGACAATTTTATTACGTTCGCAATGTACGCAATATTTAGAAGATTTAGGATAGTACTTCTTACATTTAGGACATTTTTTAAATTTATCTCCCAAATTTTCTTTCATTTAACATTCCCACTATTAAGAAATGATTAATTCTAATCTTTTATTTGCAATCCACAATTGATACAAAATTTAGAGTCATTAGGCATCATAAAATTGCATCTAGGACATTCATTTGAGGAATTCTCCTCAATTTGATCTTGGTTTTTTAAAATGTTTTGAAATTCCCATAAATCGAGTTCTTTCTTACAATTCGGACAATTTGCTTTAGTTTTTAACCATTCAAGAAATTCTCCTAAATGATAAGGTGCACTACAGAAAGGACAAAATACAAGATTTTCCCCACTTACTCGTCTCTTGCAAATAATGCATTTTGGTAACTCATTTCCACAAGATGTACACCTAACTCTATAACTTGAGTTATTCTGACCACAATTAGGGCATATTATTTCTTCAGAAGCAATCACTAAATCCTTATCCATATGAACTTTAGAATATATTTTTTTTTCGGGGATATCTGAGTTGAAACGCTTCTTATATTGTTCTATAATACCTAACCTTTGTAATTCTGCATCAGCTTCTCTATAACTTCTCCAACCATAGCCCCAACGAAAAATTTTATATAAAGCTTTTCTTTTTTTCTCTAAAATACGTATTATTTCATCTTTTTTACTCAAGAGATTAACCCCAACATTTCAAACTAATCATTATCATAAAAACCAATTAATTTAAAATTATGTGATTGGGAAATTTTAAATTATAAAACATATCGTTAAATTGGTCTTTAAGAAATTTAATTAAATCTGCTTAAAAATAGAAAAAATAATAGAAAAAAAGAGGGAAAATTTACAATTTTTTCATTATAAGGTCTACTAAACGATTACTGAAACCCCACTCATTATCATACCAAGACAGTATTTTAACCATTGTACCTCCAATGACCATTGTCATGCCAGCATCAAATATAGCTGAGTGTGGATCACCTACTATATCTTGAAGGACTATTGGTTCTTCTGTGTATTTCAAAATCCCTTTTAGATTCGTATCGGCTGCTTCTTTCATAGCGGCATTAACTTCATCTGCGGAAGTAGATTTATTCAAAATTACTGTCAAATCTGTTACGCTACCATCAGGAGTGGGTACTCTCATTGAAATACCATTTAATTTACCATCGAGTTCTGGAATAACGATTCCTATCGCTTTTGCAGCTCCTGTTGTTGTAGGAATTATATTCACCGCTGCGGCTCTTGCTCTTCTTAAATCTTTATGAATAAAGTCCAAAATTCTCTGATCATTTGTATAAGAATGGATAGTGGTCATAATTCCTTTTTCAATGCCAAATTTTTCGTGAAGTACTTTACAAGGAGGTGCTAGACTGTTTGTAGTGCATGAAGCGTTAGATATAATTGTATGTTCTGGTTTAATTACATTGTCATTCACTCCCATTACCACTGTAACGTCCGGATCAGGACTAGGTGCGCTAATAATGACTTTTTTAGCTCCTGCAGTTAAGTGTTTTGCTGCATCGACTCGATTTCTAAATCTTCCTGTACTTTCTAGAACGATTTCTGCTCCTCTTTCAGCCCAAGGAAGTTCAGCCGGATCCCTAATAGCAGTTACTGGGATATTATCTCCTTTAACAGTTAATGAGTTTGCATCGTGTTTAACATCGAATGGAAGTTTACCAAAAGTTGAATCATATTGTAGCAAATGTGCAAGTGTCTTAGTGTCTGTTAAATCATTTATTCCGACAAAATCTATATCGGCATTTTGTATTAGTGCAGCTCTGAAAAATAATTTTCCAATTCTTCCAAAACCGTTTATACCTACTTTTTTAGTCAATTTCCATCTCACCTTTTTAATATATTTACTAATCTAACTATATTTTTTACCGAAATTATAAAGAATTTTCATTTTTTATTTAAAATTAAAAAATTCATTTACGGTAATTGTAATAGTTCATAGATTTGAATGGTTATTTAATTTTTCCTAGCCAATTTGCTATTCAAATTTTAAATTAGGTAAAAGATTTTCTAATTGGGACCTAAAATTAATAATAATGATTAATAATCGATAAAGAAAAATAAATTAAACGTTAATAATGCAAATTTATAGTATCTTTACCAGAAATCTATTATAATTTCATTTCTATTCATACGAATTATAGTTTTATCTTCAAATAAAATTTAAATTGATCATCTGATAATGTAAATTCACTAAATAGATTAGGTTTAAATAAAAAATAACTTTATGTTTCTTGAATAAAAGCTCAATAGGAGTTGAATAACAGGATTTAGATAAAAATGAGTGAAGAACCACGCATTGGAGTTTTTATTTGTCGTTGAGGCAAGAATATTGCTAGCGTAGTTGACGTAGAAGGTTTGGTCGAATATTCAAGCGATTTACCTTGTGTTAAATGCTCAGATCAAAACATAGCACTATGTTCAGAACCTGGCGCAGAATTTATTAAAGAATGTATTGAAGAACATGACTTAAACCGTGTTATAGTAGCTGCTTGCACTCCATTAACTCACCAACCAGTGTTCCATGCAGTTTTAGAGGAAGCTAATCTTCCTTCAAGAATGCTTGAATTCTCAAATTTAAGAGAACAAGTATCATTTGTCCATGCGGAAGATAAAGAAAAATCATTAGATCAAGCAAAAGACATTATACGAGGAGCTGTCGGAAGAGCACAACTACTTGAAGCAGTCCCACGAAAAGTGGTAGACGTTATACCTAAATGTGCTATTATCGGTGGCGGTATTGCAGGGATGACAGCAGCTTTAGAATTGGCTGATAAAGGCTTTAAAGTTTACTTAATTGAAAAAACGCCCTCACTAGGGGGAAATATGGCAAAATTAGATAGAATCTTCCCTACTGATGAATGTTGTATTTGAATCTTGGGACCATTAATGCTTGAAGTTAATCGCAATTCAAATATTGAAGTAATGGCATATTCAGAAGTGACTAAAGTTGATGGCTTTGTAGGTAATTTCAAGGTCCATGTGACTAAGAAACCTCGATATGTCTTACCCGATGTTTGCAATTCATGCGGTGCTTGTGTAGATGTCTGTCCTATATATATACCAAACGAATTTAACTTTGGATTCTCACCAAAAAAAGCTATCGACATTCTATTTCCACAAGCTGTTCCAGCAGTATATACAATTGAAGAAGAAAACTGTGTTCGATGTTATGCATGTGTAAACTCGTGTGAAGTTCATGCAATTGATTTCGCCCAAGAACCTGAAGAAGTTGAATTGGATGTCGGAACAATCATTGTGTGCCCTGGCTGGGACATGTTTGAATCTGATAGATATGGATACGGAAAATATTGGAATGTAATTAACCAAATTCAACTGGAAAGAATTCTTTCCGCCAGTGGACCCACAGAAGGACATTTGTTACGAGTTTCTGATAATAAAGTCCCTAAAAAAGTATTAATGATCAACTGTGTCGGAGCAAGATCTGAAAAAGAAGGTGAACATACCTATTGTCCAGGTGTATGCTGCTTAGTGACCATAAAAAATGCTCAATTAATACTAAGTGAATACCCAGATACTGAAGTTATAGTCTCTTATCGAGATATTAGAACACCTGGTAAAAATTATGAAGAGTATTACCGTCGTGCTCGAGAAAAAGGAATAATCTTTATTAAAGGTATGGTTGGAGATATTGAAGAGGATCCAGTTACAAAGAACCTCATTTGTTACTTAGAGGATGAAGGAACGGGCCAAAATCTTGAATATGAAGCAGATATGGTCGTTCTTTCTGCGGTACCTTATCCATCCAAAGGGGTGGATCAAATTGCAGATTTAATGAAACTTGAAAGAACCCCTGACGGATTTTTAAGGGAGTTTCATAATAGACTTGATCCAATTAGGACTAAAGTGCCCGGTGTTTTTATTGCAGGTTTTGCTCAAGCGCCTAAACCAGTAGATATGACTGTAAATCAAGGAAAAGGAGCTGCTTCAGCAGCGGCAACTTTGCTCGTTCAAGGAAAATACGAAATAGAACTTATTCGAGCACAATGTAACCATGAAGTTTGTAGCCTATGTGGGAATTGTGTTGAAATTTGTCCTTATAATGCAGTAACAATCGAAAATGATAAAGTCATCGTTGACGAAATAGCATGCCAAGGATGTGGTGCATGTTCTACAGTCTGCAAAAATAATGCCATGACTTTGCGATACTTTAGAAATATTCAATATGAAGCAATGATAGAAGGAATATTACAGATTATTTAAGAGGTATAAAAATGAGCGAAGGATTTTTACCCAAAATTGCAGCATTCTTATGCTGGAAATGAGGCTATGGCGCATGTGATATGGCTGGAACAATTCGTCGTCAGTATCCTGCAAGCTTGCGAACAATTTTAGTTCCTTGCACTGCTAGAGTAGACCCAGAATATATAATTCGATCATTCTGTAAAGGCGCTGATGGAGCTATCGTAGTCGGCTGATTAGAAGGCGATTGCGATTACGAAACCGGAAATCTATTAGCAAGACGCCAAGTGGAATATTTAAAATTATTATGTAAGACACTTGGACTTAACGAAGACAGAGTCGAAATGAATAATATGAGTTCAGCAGAAGGAGCAAAATTCGCTGATTTTGCTAGTGAAGTTACAGAAAATATCCAAAAAATTGGACCAAACCCACTTAAAACTGCTAAAGCAAAAAAAATTGCTTAATTATACTGCCTATAAAGATTGATCTTTGCAGTAAAAGTTGAGCTGCAAAGTGACTACTCTTGCAAAGAGTTTAGGCAGAAATTCAATATTTATTTAAAAGAGGAATTTTAATGGAAATTGGAGAAACCTATACGGTAAGACCTGATGAGTCAGCTCTGATCAAACTATTTCAGATGCTATTAGAAGAAAAAGTTGTCGATTCTGTTTTAGGATTTGATATTAAGAAAAAAAGATATGATCTATCACCTAAAGCTATTGAAAATCCAAAAGAATTAACTCTTCTTCCTCTTTCCCAATATCTTGCTTATAATTATGCTAGAATAAATTCATCATCAAAGTTTGTTCATACGAAAATGAATCCTCGTAATAAGAAAATTGCACTTATTGCACGTCCATGTGACACCCGAGCATTTATTGAACTCTCTAAATTTAATCAATTAAAACTTGATAATCTTTTTATTATCTGTACTAATTGCACTGGTTCAATTTCTGCAGCCGATGTTCAAAAAGGTATTGAAAATTTAAAGTTAGATCCTGAAAATGTTGAGGCAGAGGAATTAGGAATTAATTCTATAAAAATACTAATAGCTGGGAAAATACAAGAGATTAAATTTTCTGATTCTATTAAACGATGGGATAATTGTAGCAGATGTCATAAAAGAGAAGGAAGTATTTGCGATATACAAGTAGATTTTTATCTCGATGGTACTAAAAAAGTTATAACCCTAACGATCATTTCTGAAAAAGGTAAAGAGATATTGGAAAAAGCTGTGTCTTCCAAAAAAATTCAATTAGACAAAACTACTGCTGCTGTTAAAAAAAGGAAGGAATTAATGGAAAAAATAGTTGCTCAAGCCACTGAATATAGGGAAAAATCTATTGCTGATTTTCAGAATTTATCTGATGAAGAAAAATTTGCTAAAATAGCTAAAGAATTTATAGAACCCTGTCGAGTTTGTGGGCAATGTATTAATGCGTGTCCTGTCTGTTATTGTCCTACATGTGATGTGATGCGAAGAAGAAAGGAAAAGGAAGCCGGTTTTGATGGAAGACTTTATTTACTAACTAAAATGGCTCATATGGGTGATATATGCATAGGATGCGGAAAATGCACAGTTGCATGTCCAGCAAAAATTCAAAGTGCATTCTTCTATGATGTTTTAACTGATTATGTCAAACAAGCTTTTGGTTATGAACCTGGAAGATCAGCTGAAGAAATCTATCCCAGAACAATGAAGGCTATTAAGAAATCTAGATAATTTTTTAATTTTTAATAATTCATTTTTTTAAAGTCTTATTTTAGGAATAAACCTTAATTTTCTTCAGAGGGTTTTTTCGAAGATCCAATCCTTTTTGTAAGTTCTTCTCTATCCAATACACTTTTTCTTTTAATGAAACTCGAAAAACTAATAGGACTTATAAAGGCAGTTAAAATTGCAGTAAAAATCAAAATTTCTTGTAATACGGGTGCAATTAAGTAGTATTCTACACCGATACTGGCTGCAGCAATAAGTAAAGTTAACCGCGAAGATTGTAATATTCCAGAACCTATACCATCTTTTACTGTTTGATAGCGAGAGTGATAAATTACATTTGGAATTATTTTTACTAAGAATGCTACAGAAATTATCATAATTAATAGAAAAATTGATTCATTTGATGAAAATAATTCATTTACTTCAAATTTTGCACCTACTGTAATAAAAAATATAGGGATGGTAAAACCATAACCTATTGCATGTAATTTTGAATGTAATTCTCGTGATTTTTCATGGGGACTAATAAGTGATATTATCATTCCAGCAAGAAATGCTCCCAAAATCATTTCTACACCTAATAACTCAGATAATACAACAAATATTAAGAGTAGAAAAATTGCCCCAGTAATTTTCAGTTCATATGTTTCAGTATTCATTACAGCAAGTCTAGAATGCCATTTAGGAGATTTTTTTAGAATTTTCATAATTTGAAATGCTGTAAATGCAATAATGAATATCATGGGTAATAAGAGTAACTCGAGTGCAATCCCCGTGGTGTGAATTATAATAAATGTAGTAATAAGCATCATTGACGCAAAATCTGCAATAATTGCGGAAATAATAATTCTCAAACCATAATCAGATTCAGCAAGACCTAATTCAGATAAAGTTGGAAATACAACACCTACTGAAGTAGTTGTAAGAACTAATGCAAGATAAAAAAGATCAAAATAATGAGCATTAATAAGCCCTAATGGTTTTGGTGGATCAAAAATTAATATTAGATTAAATAAATTATTTTGCATTTCACTAGCTAATACTTCTAATATAAATGTGAATAGAAAACATAAAGCTATTACAAAACCGAAAATGATCACACCTAAAAGAAGGGGTTTATGATCTAGATCTAATTCATCATAGGTTATACCTCTCATATGCCACCAATGATGATCTAAATCATCTTTATGTCTTTCTTTATGTTTTTTAACTTCATCTTTTATGTCAGGATGAATTAAATGCTCAAAATCTATCTCCAATCCACTAGAGAACATTAAAAATGCAAATCCAAAAAAAGAAAGAAATTCTAACCATAAACTAGGACTTATTATATTAAATCCACTCTTTCCTAAAAGAATTCCGATAAGAATCTCGCCTACTACAACTGGTATTTGAATAGTTTTAATTCGGGATGTTATTATTGGAATAATCAAGGCGCATAACATAATAATTAGAAGAGAGATTAGGGATCCAGCAGAAAATTCTTTTAATTTCTCAACTTCTGTAAAATATGCTATTACAAATAAAAATAAATTTGGATCTTCTGGCAATTTTATCAGAACTATATAATTTTATCTAAACATCATTTTAATAGGAAATTTTAATTTAATCATTATTTAGTAATATGAAATCTAAATTCGCTATTCATATTTATTTTTAGTGTAAAGTATTAAAAAATTAATCTAATCTTGATTTTAACTTAAAGATTAAAATTATAATTCTATCACAACTATTTTATGGTTATTTAAGACCTAAAACTTCCTCTTTTTTTGATAAAATTATATTTTCTGAATTTTTAACATATTTTACATAAACAACATAAAAATTTTATGTTAAAATCACATAAAAGCACTTTTTCTTTAATAGGTAATAGTAACTTTTACTACTTTTAGAAGGGTTCAATGTGAGTGTCATGTCAAGAAGTTTAGATGATTATTTGAATAAACCTACAGATGATGAAGCAGTTCCGTTTTATCATATTACAGCAAATGATATTGATTTCAAAGTTCTTCCATTATTAATCTTATCATCTTATTTGAGAGGAGATGAAGAATTTTCAATTAAATTTGATAAAGCTCCAACAAGTTCTCAATTTGAAAAAATATCCTCTGTGGTTTCTAGACTCCCTGGGTTAGAAATTACATATATCACCATTAAAGAAATTTTTATAAAATATATTGCCTCCTATGAAGAACTGGATTTATCAAAAGTCGATAAATCATGGATAAATTTACTTTTAGAAGCATCAGAATTCGTGATACAAAAAAATAGTAAGGAATTACCTAAAAAAACACAGTCCCAATATTTTCAGTATAGAAAACGGGCTGAAAAATTATTCTTAAAAAGAAATTTGGAAGGGCATTCTAAATTCTTTGTAAAATTGATTCTAGAAAATATTTTAAATATTATTGGCGAAGTCTGGAATTCATTCCATTAAATATTTTATACTTGCTTTGAAAATTTAGTAGAAATTCTCCTTTGAACCCTTCACCAATTATGATTTATTTATTTGATTCTAAAAAATTTATTAAATTAATTAGATTTTAATATTAGATTTCGTATTTTTTCTTGAGGAAAATGACTATTGTTCATCGTAAATATTTAGTAAGTTACGGGGGACCGCCGTGGGTCCTAGGATATTATAAGAAATTATTGGATAATCCCCCTTGTAAAAAACCGGGAGATAAAAGAAGTAAAGAATTTTCATATGAATTTGAAACAATTCGAGGACCAAAAAATATTATTTATCTCCATCTTGTAGGTATAGACAAAGATCTGGATGAAACAGAAAGGCAACTTGCGAAATTTAAAATCGCCAGAATCGAAAACGAAAATGAATTAATCCTTATATTAGATGCAACGTATACATTTTCTAATTCTATTAATCTCTTTTTAGAATTTTGTAAAGAACAAAATTTCATTATAACAGGGCAACAAATTCATAAAAGAGAAATTAAAAGAATTTAGAATCTATTTTTATAATATATAAAATTAATCATTCCTAATAGTTCCCAAGCCAGCCTAAATCGTTTTTATTTTCGTCTAAAATATTTACTTTTGTAGTTACACGTTTTTCTTCATCGTCTTGATAATGAATTAAATGCTGGAGACGGATATAAAAAATATTTTGACAATTTAAACATTGAATTTTGTAATCTATAGTGCGTTTTTCTCCTTTTTCATGTGTAACTTTATCTTGCTCGATTTTTTCAAGTAATTTCAATCTTGATTGATTAGGATTACCACATTTTGAACACTGTTTTGGATTAATCGGATCAAATCCCCGACGACCCAAAGAAACTTTAATTTGATTAGGAATCTCGTCCAAACTCATTTAAAACTCATTCCTTGTTTAAAAGTCTCATTAAAATCTAAACTATCAAATTAATAAAAACATTTGGATCGCTTCTTTTTTATAGAAAATGTAATAGAATAACCCGCCTATATGAATTAATAAGAATTTAAAGATAATTTTGCTTTAAGATAAGTATAACGAAAAATTTGCTTATAGTATTTCTTATAAATCTATGAAAGGACTATGCGTTGATAATCTTATATGTGAATTTTATATTAGGTATTAGATAAAAAAATTTTTATTCATCATTATAATCCGTTAGTTAGAAATAGAATCCTATCAAAGGTGTAAAGAAATGAGTAAAGTACCCGATTATAATGAAATTAATGCTGAAATAGTTGAAAAATTGAAGGCAATTGTCGGTGAAGAATTTGTAATGTGGGACAATAAACCAATGATGTATAGCTATATGTCTCGCGGTATTATGGGAATCCGCGCTGGTCCTCCCGATTGTGTGGTAAGACCTGCAAATAAGGAAGAAATTCATGACATCCTAATGTTATGCTCAGAAAACAAAATCCCTGTAACTCCTATGGCTGGGGGATTATCTGGTGGTTTTGCTTTGCCTTTATTAGAAAATGGTGGAGTATTACTCGAATGTTCAAGAATGAATAAGATTATTGAAGTAAACACTGACGCAAGATATGTAATTGTAGAACCCGGTGTTCGAGCTGGAGAAGTATGGGCTTATTTTAAAAAATATTACCCTGATTGGGCTCCTCCAATCGCTGATGGTGCGCCACCTGCAGCGACGATAATGGGCGATGCTATAGAAAGAGGTTTTTCTTTAGTTACAAGCCGTTTTGGTCCTCAAGCAGATATGGTGATGGGAATGGAAATAGTGTTACCAACAGGTGATATCATAAGAACTGGCTCATGGGGTCTTGGTGGAGTTGATGAAGATAAACAAGGTGAAAAGAAAGATGGTCACGCTATGCCATACTATAAATATGGCCTTGGTCCTGATCTTCATTCATTATTCTTTGGTTCCCAAGGTGCAATGGGCGTAGTTACAAAAGCTGCTTTAAAAATAGTACCTCATTGTCATTTTAAAACTGTGAAAGTTTATGGTTTTGATAATTGGTATGATGCACAAGAAGCAACATTAGCGGCTTCTAAATATGAGTGTGGAATTTCGGATCATTTAGTAATGGTTCAAGGTGGAAATTGGTGGCTTGTACCTACAAGATACCAAAAAGAAAAAATTCCATATACTTATGACTATTGGAAAACTCTTGGATTCTTTGAATATCAATTAAATCTTGAAGTTTGGGCTCATTCGCAAGAAGAATTAGATTTTGTCACTAAAAAATTAGATGAAATCGTATTGGAACAATATACTAAGAAGGCTAAAGGAAAAATTTCGGAACAAAAATTACATCCCATACAAATCGCTAGTCGTCTTAAAAAACCGAATAAAATAGCAATTCCATATGGTCAATGGGAGCAAGGTTTTATATTCGTAACGTGGTATACCCCTTGGGCTGACGCTGCTGAATGTATGGAAAAATACTGTGCAACAATGGAAAAACACAAATTCCCACCTGTCATGTGGTTTGCTAGTATAGATCACTGCAGAGAATGTATTATAATGCCTATATTCTGTTTTGATACACGAAAAATAGAAGATTATGAACGGTTTGAAGCTTGTGAAGATGAATTCACAGATTGGGCATTAAAACGGGGTTTTGTCAATTATAGACCAAATCCAACGATACATGCACCAAAATCATATGCAAAAGCTCCAACAGAATTCAAATTATTAAGACAAATTAAAAAAATTATTGATCCAAACATGATAATGCACCCTGGCAGGCTTGCATTTCTAGCTGGCGTTGAAAAACCTGAAGATATTCCTCAACATATTGTTGGATTTAGAAAATCCAAAAAACAGGAGGCTTAAACTTGACTGAGATTAAAGAAAAAGTAGGCGGAAAGAAAAGATTAGAAGAATTAAAAGCAGAACTTTATCGTTGCATCCATTGCAGAGCTTGCCGCTTTTCGTATAGTGGAGAACCTGACAGAAAAGGAATAGGTGAACACAAAGGAGTACTATATGAAGGTATGCTTGATGGATGTCCCGCAGGTCATCATTTTGGATGGGAAGGATTTTGGAATGCTGGAAGAATGTGGATGGCTAGGGCAGTTTTAGAAGGAGACTTGGACCTTGAAGATGAAAAAACAAAACAACAGATGTATGAGATTCTTTTTAGATGTCCAACTTGTGGTAATTGTAGTATGCAATGCGAAAATAATCTTCCTACAGTCGATATAAACGAAGCTCTTAGGGCTTGTTTATATGAGGCTGGAGTTGAAATGCTCCCAAAACATTCGGGTTTAAGAAAATTAATAGATGCAAAAAATAATCCTTATAATGAAGAACATTCTCAACGTACAGATTGGGTTCCTGATAAGGCTGTGATTGATGATCCTGATGCAAAAATTGCTTATTATGTAGGATGTACTGCATCATACAGAATGAAAGCCATGGCTAACGCAACTGTCGAACTTCTTAATAAATTAGTTAAAAAGGGAATAATTCCAAAATATACTATATTAACTGATGAAGTATGTTGTGGCAGTGTAGTATTTAGAACTGGACAATGGGATGTTGCAAAAAAAGTAGCTAATGAAAATATTAAGAATTTCAATAAATTTGAAAAAGTTTTATTCAGTTGTGCAGGATGCCACCGAACTTTTAAAATTGATTATCCAAAATTTGGAGAACAGCCACCCAAGTATCAAGCTCTACATGTGGTTGAATTTTTAGCCGATTACCTGACTATTCACTGTCCTGCTTGTGGTAAATATAATGATCTAGGTTCTGAACACTGTGGAAACGATTTTTGTCCTAAATACTCAAAAAATGGGGAAAAATTCCCACCAGAATTAACCGAAAATAAAATAATAATTACAAAAAAATGGGATAAAGGTCCAGTTACTTGGCATGATCCATGCCATACAATAAGACACATGTGTCACTCATTAAAAGATGAAGCAATTGAACAAACAACTGGTGAAGGTAATGATAACATGTGGAAAGTTTATGTACCCTCAATATTCGAAAGACAACGTTGGATAGAAATGCCCCGTGCAATTATGCGAGCAATTCCAGGACTTGAACTTAAGGAAATGTATAGAATTGGCGAAAATTCTCTATGCTGTGGTGCTGGTGGAGGTGTTAAAGCTGGTTATCCCGACTTTGCTTGGGATTGTGCAAACGAAAGACTTGAAGAAGCCGATGCGACGGGTGCAGGAATCGTTATGACCATGTGTCCATTCTGCGAATTAAACATGGGTCAAGCTGCACGTGAAGGTAAGGATGGAAGTCCTGAAGGTGCATCCGTTGGTGGTAAATATAAAGGTAAAGTTTTGGATCTATTAGAAGTCTTAAATGAAATGATAGATTAAATCTTTTTCACTTTTTTTCTCTATTTTTTTAAAATTCGATTAAAATAACTAAAATTAAACATACTTTAATGTTAAATTGTAATATAGGGATATTACATCATTTAATATCGCTTGATCATAACCAAAACAATCATGAATATAATTAAGACTGGTTCACTCCTAATTTCAGGAAGGGTATCTAAAGAAAAAATAGCAATTCTTACTGAAAATTTTGAGAATTATCTTAATAAGAATTATAAAATCATTGCAAAACTTCCAAATCCTGAAGGAAATGCTGCAATGAGAAAAAATTTTCAAATTCTCTATTATTTACAACATAAAAAAAGATAAAAATTATCTAAACAATTCAGTATTATTAAGATAGCTCCTTAATTTCTATTTAGTAGTGATATTGAATAATATTATTTGGAAACCCTTATGAATAAAATTAAAAGTAAAAAAGAAAAACGAGCAATAGAGGAGCTAAAACAAAATTATATCTTCTATGATTCACAATATTCAGTCGATAATAAGGGTTATATAAGCGTAATAAAATTAGAAAGTGTAGGAGTAAATGAAATTCCCGTGCTTATTGAAGAATTTCCTCATTTAAAAGAATTATGGCTAAATGGCAATAAAGAAATCCCTAAAATAGAGGGATTAGAAGAACTTATTCACTTAAAACTGTTAAATCTTAGTGATAATCAGATAAATAAGATAGAAGGATTAGAAAATCTCACCGAATTAAAATCTTTATACCTTTTTGGCAATCAAGTAAAAAAAATTGAGGGATTAGAAAATCTTTCACAATTGGAAGATTTATCTCTTGGGATGAATCAAATTACAAAAATAGAGCGGTTAGAGCACCTTTTACAATTAAAGGACTTAGATCTTTATTTAAACCAAATTATGAAAATAGAGGGGCTAGAAAAACTTACTAAATTAGAAAAACTGAATTTGACTGATAATCAAATATCAAAAATTGAAGGATTAGAGAATAATTCTCAATTAGAACGATTAGATATTAGTTATAATTATATTTATAAATTAGATGGTTTAAATAACCTCACCAATTTACAAGAATTAAATCTTTATGGAAATAGAATAACGAAGATAGAGGGATTAGAAAAACTATCTAAATTAAAATCATTAGATCTTAATCATAATCTAATCACAAAAATAGAAGGTTTACATAATCTGACAAACTTGGAGACTTTATTTCTTCATAATAATAAAATAAAAAGAATTACTGGTCTCGGAAATCTCTCACAACTAAAAATTTTAAGGTTGGATGAAAACCCCTTATTTAAAGAGGAAGAAAAAATAAGTCGCCAAAGACCATTTGAATTAGTTGAATATTGTAGTAAGAAAGTAAAAATACTAGTTAAAAAACTAGAAATATTACAATCAAAAATTAACAGCCGTGGTTTAAAACTAGCGGATTATCAAGAAATCGAGAAACATATAGAGGAGTTAGATAGAAAGATAAATGATTTAACTTAAAGAATAGAAATTCATTAGATTAAGAGCTAAAGGACTACTCAAAAACTTCTTTTATCAACTCACCCGCTGTTTCAAAGATTTTTACGTTTCCTTTCCAAGAATCTAACTCACTTTTAAATTTTAATTCAAATTTTAAAGTAAATAATTTCAAAGTCTTTGAAATACTTTCAGTTGGACTGCCTTTTAATATTAAAGCACCTCTAACTTTATCTCTTTCTTCAATTACAATTTCAAAGTTCTTATATGCTAATTTCGTCATCGAAGTTTCTTCATGAGCTAATTCTGAACCAAAACTTTGAATTCCTGTCAACAAACCACTTATCAGATTAGGATTTAGGGCTTTTTCTTTAAAATTATGTTCAAATAAAGATAAACCAGATTCTTTTTCAATAATCATTAAATATTCTAGAATTTTTTTATTGTATCTTTTTTCACAATTTTCAATCAATTGATATTTTTCTTCTATAAGTTCATTACATTGTTTTATTTGAGTTTTTTGTTCTGGAAAAGCTTGTTCGTAAGTTATTAAATTATTACAAGCAATTTGGTTCAATTCAGATAACCAGTTCAATATCTTAAATTCAAGTTCAATGCTTTCTTTTTCTGGAATGATCATTTCCTCTTGATATATTTTTTCTAGATCTTTAATTAATTCGTTTGATTTTTCGATTATAGAAGATTCGGCAAAAGCTTTCTCTATTTTAGATTTAATTTCCTTAACTAGAATTAAGATTTCACCAATTGTCCATTGTTCTTCGCAATAGTTAAATAATGTATTAATTCTTTGGATAATTTCGTTTGAATCAAGAATTTTTTGACTAATTTTTTCAATTTTTCCTTCAATTTTTAAGGCAGTTTCAAATGCTATATTTATTAGATTTTTTAAATATGCTAAAAATCCAGTAGCTTGTTTAAGATCTTTCGTCCAAACAGTCAAATATGCATTTTTATTGTCAACTTTTGATTCGATAATCATTAAATCATTTGTAACCTTTGCAATTCCTGAATATAATCCCATTAATTCCCCGATAACTACTTCGGACAAATCTAAGGCTGAAATTTGACCAATCATTAAATCAAATGCAGAGTTTTCATCAATAGTGAAAGGAATTTTAGCAGTCCCTTTTTTTAGATCCTTTTTAAGAGATTCAATTTCAGAGATTGTTGAATTTCTAGGTTCTACAAGAGGACATTTAATCCAAATTTCTTTTGGTGGAATAGCTAAAGAATGGGGATTTCCGAAGGGATCTATAAAAGTGCAGGAACCAAAAAGTTTTGACTTTCCACATGTTGAAGGAATTAGTTCAAAATCAACTCCTCTCGATTCATTAGGTTTTAATATAGCAATATCCTTGATTCTTTCTAAAATTTCGTACTGTTCAGCTGGAATTAATGTGACACTTATATCTGTCAAAACAGTATTTGAAATATTTTGAACTGCTATTTTAAAACGAATAGCTCCTCCAACGTAATCATATGCCCTTGCAATTTTAATTAAGGAAGTGTCTGTTTCTTTTTTAGTAGGTTCTGTTGGTTTAGTTTCTGGAGTTTTAATTAATGTTTTTGGTGATTTTTCCGCAATTAAATCTATAATTTCTGAAATATCTTTAGAATTATCACGTTTTTGAGATTTTTTTTCCTCTGGATCTTCGTCCAACTTAGAATCCTTCTTCAATTGTTTCCTTTATCCGTTCCTCTAATTTATTTGGAGGGGCCATAACAAAACGACAATGTTTATGGTTCATTGCTCTACATTTAATTTCTTGGGAATCTAGCTCCAATCCAAAAGATACACTACACCATCCTGCACTATAACCACAATTCCATAAACAAATCGGTGTTTTTGATGTTGCCCCATTTTTTCGTATATAAACATCTGCTTCGAAACTTTGAGGATGATCATAACGAAGTAAATAATTCTCATTTGGTTCAGGATTAGATGGAAGAAAAGAAACACGCGCATTACCTGTGAAAGCAAAATGGACGGGACCAGCTGAGAGTTTTGCTATCGGATCTGTTAAACCAATAGCATAAATAAATCGTCTTGCATCGCTTTGTCCAACAAATTTTGCTAATCGATAATAAAGTGTGTTAACCCTTTCAACAGGAATTTTTAAATCTTGGCTTAAAGCAAAGGGAATGTTTTGAAATGATTCAGCACTTATTAGTAAGTATCTATGCCCTCCAATATGAATAGTTCCCTTTGTAGGATCCCATTCTATATTATCAAAAAATTTTGCTACATTTTCCTCAGCTTTGGAAAATAATGGTTCGAATTCAGGTGGAACATCTACTGTTTGAACCTCATTCTCCCTCGAAGGTGGTGGAATATAGGGTCCAGATTTAATAGCATCAGCTATATCTATATCCTTTTCTTTACGACGAAACCATTTAGGCACAATATAACCCCAAAATTATTTTATTTTTACCTTAACTAATCTAAAAGAAGTATTCTTTTACTGGATTAGTTTATTCTATTTATAATAGTGATTTTTTGTGTATTATTTAGGAGGATTCAATATAAATATATGTAATAATATGTATTGACTCCTAATTTATTTTTACCCAGCCTCTATTACTTTAAATCAATTACAATATGCTACATATATTTAGATAATTTTAAGAAACAAAATTTTTATTGAATTAAAAAGTGGATATTTAAGAAGATAATACTGCTAAAATTTTCTTCCAATAATACTCATTCTCCCAATTTTCGTTATTTTTTATTTTTTGAGATATTTCATGTAATACATCCCTGAACTTTAACGAATCAATATAATTTATTTTTGGAGCTATAATTCCTAACATATACGGACGTTCTTTCCCTCTAAAGTTCGGATCGGGTAAAGCATCAAAGAAAATGTAACCATCCATTTTGATATTTTCTATATTTAGTAAAATTCCCTGAGCCTCAGTAATATAGGCTTGACCATAAATAGAACTAATTGCATTGTATAATTGAAATCCTATATCATTAATAGGAAAAGGGAATTTGTGTTCTTTTGGAAAATAATCTTTCAAATATGGACCCATTTTATCATGCCAATCCATTAAAAATAATATTAAACTACTCTTTTCTTGATTCGAAATTGAAGGTTTGATTTCTATCTTTAATGATGAAAATAACTCTTTCATTTTTCTATTAACCATTTGAATTTGCCTATTTCTTTTTTCTTGAGCCCGTTTCTGAGATGTAATATCAATTATTACCCCTCCTAATCCAATAAGTTCACCGCCTTTATAAATTCGTCGAATATGAATCCTAGCCCAAAATTTTGACCCACCCTTTTTTTCCATTAAGTACTCTTTTGAGGTTAAATTTTTTCTTTTAAAACTAGAATTAATATATGTCAAAGCTCTAGTTCTATCCTTAATGGATAAGAATTTTGAAAAATTTAATCCATCCTTAAACTCTTCATTCGAATAACCAAATTTTTCGAATCCGCTTTTATTTATATAAACAAAATTTAAATTTTGATCAATTTCAAAAACTATACTTGGGAGTAAATCTAAGGTTTCTCTGTATTTTTCTTCAGATCTTTTTAACTTTTCTTCTGCAATATTTTGTTCGATTCTAAACTTCAATCGTTTTCCAATATCTTTTAATAATTTCTGTTCTTCTTCAAGAAATGGTCTATCCTCTAAATAAAAAACTTCAAGAATCATTAATTGGTCTGCTATTTCTATTTTAGATGTTATTTTCCATCCTGTTTCTTTGAATATTATTAATTTATATTCTTTATCTCTATATATAATTCTCGTAGAAATTAATTTTGGATATTGAAAACCTGATGGGATTACACCAAGAATTTTGTAAATTAGTTCATCTAATGAAATATTGGGTTTATCAAGGATATTAGAAACTTTAAATATCGCATTTAACTTTTTAATTCGTTCTTGAAGCTTTTTTCCACTTTTAACTAACCTTAATTCTGCTCTTTTCTTTTTAGTTAACTCTATAAATATGACTAAAAGAGCTTTTTTTCTATTATAAATGACAAAATTAGTGTATATTTCAACCCATTTTATTTTTCCAGATTTAGTAATAATTTGTTCAATATAATATTTAATAAAATCCCTCCCTGTACGCATTATTTTTTTTGACCTTTCTATAATAACCGGTTTATCTTGAGGAAGAAATATTTTATAAAATTCATTTTTCGACCATTTAAGAATTTCTTTTACCGAATATCCCAGTAATTTTGCTATTGGGTTATTTGCATATTTGACTACATTATCTTGAATAATAAAAATTCCTACGGGAATTTTGCTGCTAATTATTTTAAACTTCTCTTCTGATTCTCCTAATTTTTCTTTCAAATTTTTTAATTCAATATTCATATAAGTAATTCCCCGCTAATTTAAGATATTACTAAGCCATCAAATCAGAAACATTATCCTCTAAACAAATCTATGGTTCATTAAAACATTTTAGACCTAAATTCCAAATTAATTATAAAAGAATTTTTAATAATTGTATGAAATTTAAAGAAACATTTCTTAAAAAGTTGTTGATTTATATTAAATAGATGTCGCTTACTCAATAAATTAAAATTATTAATAAATGCATTAAAAGCAATATTTATGAGTTAAAATGCTTTGATTTCTTTTATTATTTTCTTTTATTAAGTTTAAAGTCGCATTTTTCTTTATTAAATAAAATAAAATGGTAAAACATATATCACTAGATCACTAGGACTTAATAGATCAAAATTTGAGTTTCTAGATAACCGATTTAATCAAGTTTAAATTTAAGATTCCAATCTATAATATTAAATCAAAATGATTCTGAATTTTGGGGTTTCTTTCTTTTAGGCCGATTTAATAATATTAAAAAGTCGGTCTCTTCCCGAAAATTATTTATAGTTAAATTTATCTTTACACGATTTATTGCGAGTTTATCTCTTCTTAAATCCTCCATTTTATTCACCCAAATATTTATTGAGATCAATCAGTTTGCTATCTTTCTTTTTCAATTTATTTTCTTTTTCTAATTTGTCAACTAGGTTTGATAATTTTTTTATAGTTTCATCCATCAAAAAATTCAAAAGAAAGGGAAAATTTAAGGTGTTAAGTAAATAAAATTTGACTAGTCCAATTGAATAAAGTTAGTAAATTGATTTTTACTTTCTAAAATTTGTCCATTCTCCCTTTCTTTGAGGATCATTTATAAAATTTTGGTAATGTTACAAAATTATATAGATGGAATGAAAAATGAGAAGATTCCGGAGTTACTGGAATTTTTAGTATAGCTTGATAATTGTAGTACTAAGATAAAACATATAGAAAAAAGGATTATTTTCTTTCTATTTGTATTTTATAAATTCTCCGTAGATTTAATGGGATTTTTAAGAATTTTATGATGTTTGATTAATTCTTTAAAAAAATAAAAAAATTCATGTAATGAAAGACTTTATATCGAGGTTCAGAGAGCCATAAGCAATAACAAGCTTATTATAATGTATATCCATGAAGGAATTGGTTCACATTCATATCCTTTTAAATAAAACGTGAAATTTCCTCTGCTGTTTCCTTCCATACAGACTAAATCATTATACCCATAAATTACCACGTCATCGTAACCATTACTATTAGCATCTCCAAAATTTATAGGCCATTCTGCTGGTGATTCTCTCCATTCAGGTGGACAGAAGGCGGTATAATAACCATGAAGCGTCCAAATGACAGAACCATTATTTCCTGAAAGACAATACGTCGTGCTATCATTTATAGAGGTTCCAACAACAACTTCTGGGATACCATCACCATTAACATCATTAATCCATGTCTGCATATGAAAGGAATGCGGAGTTGTCCTATTCCAGAGTTCAAAACTCGTATTTCCATCTAAAATTTTAAGAACAGTTTGGTTAGAAGTATCCCCAAATTCAGGTATACTATCAGAATTTAGATCTGTAAGAACAACTTGACCGTAAATTGTTGAATGATCAATTAACACTGCACCATTAGATCCGTTACGAACCTTTGTAGCCCATCCCCCAATAAATTCAGGGTATTCATCGCCATTTATTTCTCCAAAACGTTGTAGATATCCATTACCATCTGCTGTAATATTCCAAATTACAGTTCCGTTCTTCCCTCTTAATAGTGCTATATTATAATCAGTGCCAACTAAAACATCATCAATATTATCACCATCGTGATCTGTATGAACTAGCAAAGATAGAATTCTTTTTGAAAAATCGTTATTCTCCCAAATCACAGATTGGCTTGATCCATCTATACACTTAACTCCACAACTGCCATTATCATCGAATCCTGCTATTAAAAAGTCACCAGTCCCATTAGTATTAACATCTTCCATTGTAGCCATATCTATAATATCGTCATATATGTATCCTTCCCATATTATTAATTTACCGGAAGTCGGTGTCATCATCAAACTCCCATTACCAGTTAAAACTTTGAAATTACCATCGCCTTTTAGATTATACAAAACATCCGAAATTCCATCCCCATTAACATCATCTAGAAAAAGTATGAATTCACTTTCATGCTCTGGTTCCTCATACCAAATTACTTCCCCCGTTGCACCATCAAGACAATAAATATGTTGGAGTGTTTTTACTATCAATTCGCCTATTCCATCACTATTAATATCAGTAAAATTAAAAATACCATGAATTCTCATTGCTTTCGTAAGAAGTTTACTCCATATAAGTCCCTCGCTAGATGAAGAAAGATCCATTGATAACTGAGAAGATGTTGGAGTCACTGGAATTTCTAGTAAAGTATAGCTTGATAATTGAAATACTAAGAAAACACAAATAGACAATATAATCATTTTCTTTTTATTTTTCATTATTTCAATTCTCCTAATTATTTGTCAAATACTTACTATAAATTGTGTAAAAGACAAATTATATTACATTAAAAATATTAATTTATAAAGATTTATAAAAAGGAAATTAATTGATAATGATAATCTATTATTAAAAGAGGTTGAATTAATGGATCTAGAAGAATATGAAAATCCATATAAGGTAGAAGTCTTTTCCTTTGTTGATTTAATGGATACTTTAATTAAATGGACAGTAAGGATTATGCCTAACAAAGATGAAAGCTATAAAATGGACATTCCCGATCTAAAAATATGTATAGATGCTAATAATAAACAAAATATTGAAATTTCAATTCAAAAGGCTCGTTTATTTATTAAAGACGACAAAGGAAATGACATAAAACCCAAAGAAGTAGATATTAGAAATGAGGATTTTTTTCCTAAAGAAGCAATTTTGAAATTTTAACACTCAATCTTTATATTTTATTGGAGATATACTATTGATGCCCGCATCTATTTTTTTGCTAAGATTTCATAATAATCCATATCATTCAAAAAAAGGCCTCCCAGGACTTTCCTTCCGATTCTATTAATTTGAATTTAAACTTCCAAATTTTCAATTCAGAAAATTAGGTTATATTACTTACCAAAAAAAAAATAATCCCCCTATTTTTTAATTTAGGAATTTGCGAATTTATTGTCTCTTCGATGAGTGGATTTCCTTTAAGATAAATTTTTGTGCCTGTTCCAAGACCAAGATTATCTATAAGTGGTTGTAAATCCTGTATTTTGTTATTTTCAAGGTTTAATACTCTTATTTTGAGTAACCCTTCTAGTGGAGTTATATCTTGAATAGTTTTTCGATTTCTATATCCACCAAGATATAATTCTTCTAAATTATTTAATTCAGCAAGGGGTTCAATATCTTTAATACCATGATCTGTAATTGATAGGTATTTTAGGTTTTCTAATTCTGCAATTGGATCAATATCTTCGATTTCTTCCCAAGCAGGATTTCCGTATTATTCAGCAGTTAATGTGCCTATGGGGTTATCGGTATATTCTCCAAGGGTTAGGTAAAGAAAATTTGACTAGTTAAATTGAATTGAGTTAGTAAACTGATTTTTAATTTCTAAAATTTGTCTGTTATCTCGCTTTTTAGCATTATTTATAAAATTTTTGATTTATTTTCTGAATTCATTTAAAAAAATAATAATATGAAGATTAAAAAAAAAATATTATAATATAAAGACTTTATATCGAGGTTCAGAGAGCCATAAGCAATAACAAGGTCATTATAATGTATATCCATGAAGGTATTGGTTCACATTCATATCCTTTTAAATAATATGTGAAATTCCCTTGACTATTTCCTTCTATACAGACTAAATCATTAAATCCAGCAGTTACTACGTCCTCGTAACCATTACCAGTAACATCTCCAAGATTTATAAGCCATTCACACGTTGATTCCCTCCAACTAGGAGGACAGTCATATGTATAATAAACTTTGAGCGTCCAAATGACTGAACCATTATTACCTGAAAGACAATACATCCTGTTATCTTGACGACAAGTTCCACAAAGTACTTCTGGGATACCATCCCCATTAAGATCTTGTATATAAGACTGCATATGAAAGGAAATTGGAGTTGTCCTATTCCAAAGTTCAATACCCGTATTTCCATCTATAATACTGAGAAAATCTGGTTCGGCACCTAGAACCGCAAATTCAGCTATCCCATCGGAAGTTAGATCAGTAAGAACAGTGGGGGCGTAAATTGATGAATGATTAATTAACATGGCACCATTAGATCCATTACGGATTATTGTGGAATATCCTCCAATAAATTCAGGATATGAATCGCCATTTATTTCTCCAAAAGGTCGTAGATGTCCACCATCTCCTGCTGTAATATTCCAAATTACAGTTCCATTCTTCCCTCTTAATAGTGCTATATAAGAAGTAGTGCCAACTAAAACATCATCAATATTATCACCATCATGATCTGTATGAACTAGTAAGGATTTGATTCTTCTTGAAAAATTATTATTCTCCCAAATAACAGTTTGACCAGATCCTTCAATGCATTTAATTCCACAACGGAGATTTTCATCGATACCTGCTAATAAAAAGTCACCAGTCCCATTACCATTAACATCTTCAATTGCTGCCATATCTATAACATCCTCATATACATATCCTTCCCATAATACTGGTCCGCCACTTTCATGTTCTACATAGCTACTCATAGTTCCATTACCACTTAAAACTTTGAAACCACCATATCCTCTTATTGTATATAAGACATCTGAAATCCCATCTCCATCGACATCATCTAGAATAAGTATAAATTCAGGTTCACGTTCTGGCTCCTCATACCAAATTGCCTCTCCCGTTGCACCATCAAGACACCAAATATGTTGGAGTGTATGTACTAACAATTCGTTTATTCCATCACCATTTACATCAGTAAATATATAAAGACCATGAGTTCTCACTGTGTGCGGTATAAGATTACTCCATATAATTTCTTCACCTGCTGTCGAAAGATCCATTGATAACTGAGAAGATATCGGAGTTACTGGAATTTCTAATAAAGTATAGCTTGATAATTGTAGTACTAAGAAAAAACATATAGAAATAACGATTATTTTCTTTTTATTTTTCATTATATCAATCTCCTAATAATTTGTCAATTACTATCTATAAATTAAGTAAAAGACAAATTACGCTACATTAAAAATTCTAATTTATAAAGATTTATAAAAAGGAAATTAATTGATTATGATGATATAATTTTCAAAGAAGCTGATTTAATGGGTCTGGAAAAATATGAAAATCCATATAAGGTCGAAGTTCTTCCTTTTGTTGATTTAATGGATAATTTAATTAAATGGACCATCAGGGTTATGCCTAATAAAGATGAGAGCTATAAAATGGACATTCCTGATTTAAAAATATGTGTTGATGCTAATAATAAACAAAATATTGAAATTTCAATCCAAAAAGCTCGATTATTCATAAAAGACTATAAAGGAAATGATATAAAACCCAAAGAAGTCAATATTAAGTATGAAGATTTCTTCCCTAAAGAAGTAATTTTAAAATTATAATTTCTATTTTTCTAATTTAATTTCACTCTCAATGCTCAATAATCAAAAAATTTTGAATTGAATTAGAGTCAAATATTGATTTTCTAAGGATAATTAGGTTATATTACTATCCAAAAAAAACATTAACCCCCCTATTTTTTAATTTAGGAATTTGCGAATTTATTGTCTCTTCGCTGAGTGGATTTCCTTTAAGATAAATTTTTGCACCTGTTCCAAGACTGGGATTATCTATAAGTGGTTGTAAATCCTGTATTTTGTTATTTTCAAGGTTTAATTCTCTTAATTTGAATAACCCTTCTAGTGGAGTTATATCTTGAATAGTTTTTCGATTTCTATATCCGCCAAGATGTAATTCTTCCAAATTATTTAATTCAGTAAGGGGTTTGATATCTTTAATACCATGATCTGTAATTGATAGGCATTTTAGGTTTTCTAATTCTGCAAGTGGACTAATATCTTCGATTTCTTCCCAAGAAGGATTTCCGTATTGTTCAGCAGTTAATGTGCCTACGGGATTATCGGTATAATCTCCAAGGGTTAGCTTCTCAAGCTTTTTAAGGTTAGTAAGTGGGATGAGGTTTGTAATAATGTTTTGATGTAAATATAATGTCTTAAGATTAATTAGGTTTGAAAGTCCCTCTATGTTGAAAATAGAATTATCATGTAAATCAAGCCACTCAAGGGCAGTTAGGTTTTTTAATGGTGAAATAACCGTAATGTCACAGAAATGAAGGTCAAGCTTGATTAATTTTGTTAAATTCGAGATGGGTTGGAGATCATTGATTCGGTTCCTAGCTAAATTTAATTCTTTTAAATTAATTGCATGCTCTAACCCAGATATATCCTCAATAAATTTATCCAAAGCTTTCAATTCAGTTAATTTAAGCATATCTTTAGTTGTCAATGGTCTAGAATGAATGTTAAGAACTTCACGAATTACTTCCTCAAATATATAATGAAGTTTCATTTTAAATTCCTAATACATTATACTTTTCATAGGTTCATATGAATGCAATATAATGTATGATATTTTTTTAGATATATATTAAGCTATGAATTAAATCTATTGATTAAGCTATGAATTAAATTTATTGAAAAAAAAATTTTAATAAAAAAATTCTTTAACTAATTGCTAAATATATAATACTGCCAAAATTGAGGGAGAATCATGAAAAAAAACATAATCATAATGTTAGTGTTCTCTCAAATAATCTTAATTTCTGCGGTGTTTATAGCAAGTTCTGTGGCATTATCGAGTCAACATCAGTTATTTAACAATTTAACTTTTTATAAACCAGATCTAAATAGTAATCTAATAAGTTCCTCAACCCCTTCTCTACTAGGTAAATGGAAATTGGACTTTACCCCAAATGGTATAGATATTTCGGCAGATGGGAGATATTTTGTATCAGTAGAGCAGGATTTTTGCAATGTTACATTGTTTGACAGGAATAGTCGTCGATGGTTCTACGATATGGGATCTTATGTTTCTTACTACGATGTTGCCATTTCTGCAGATGGACAATATATAGTTTCTGGAGATGATCAAAAAAATCTTACTTTGTTTAATCAAGCTGGATTTTTAGATAATTTCACTCTAGGAACTGCTGTTAGGGCAGTTGCGATATCACAAAACGGTTTATATTTCGTTGCTGGAGAACAAAGTGGGAATATAAATTTATTAAACAGATCCAACCCAAACCCAAATAAAATCAATTTTATGTGGAGCTATGATACAGGAGGAGTAGTCAATTCCGTCGATATCTCGGAAAGTGGAGAATTGATAGTTGCTGGAGACAGTGATGGTAATGTAACTTATTTCTCAAAAAATGGTACGATAATCTGGGAGCATAATCCAGGAACCGGACAAGTTTCATCAGTGGCAATATCTGCTGTTGATTCTTATATCGTCTCTGGACAACGGTCTAGTAATAATCTTACTTTATTTAATAGTACTGGTTATGTGTGGAATTATACAGCAGGAGATTGGATAAGCTCAGTTGGAATTTCACAAGACGGTCAGTATATAGTTGCTGGAGGTAATGATAACAACGTTACATTGTTCTGGCAAAATGGCACGAAGATATGGGAATATGATACTGGAAATGATGTTCGTGATGTGGCAATCTCAGCAGATGGTCAATTTGTAGTCGCTGGAGACATTAATCACAATATTACTCTGTTCAACAGGAATGGGTTTATGTGGAACTACACAACTGGATATTCCGTTACTAATGTAGCGATTTCGGCGGATGGTCAATATTTCGTTGCAACAACAATATCTGATCATTATGTTTATTTATTTGGACCACGTCAACCAAGTCAACCAAATCCACTACTTCTGCTTTTAGGGATGCAACAACCTGGAGATCAATTAATAATCATATTTTTAATTATTGGTTTAATTATTGGAATCAGTGCGGCTGCAGTCATAATATTTTTGGTACTTAAAAAGAGAGAATAATTTTCAAACCTATTTCTTCTTTTTTTTAATTTTTTAATATTTAATTATAGAACAAAATTCAACAAAATATTTCATTAAATCTCAATGTAATATAAGATGAATTATATTACATTGAATAAGATGAATTTTATGATCATTTCAAAATCTAAATTGAATTTCTAAATTGCTACTTAACTTAATGTATTAATCATATTCAGGAATAAATGAAAATCGTTCTTCTACTAGCTCGGAAGCAGAATTAAAATTATCCATGTTATAAGGTTTGGAAAAATAAGGTGAATATTTCGTAAAAAATCTTTCAGCAAAAGAATTAAGAGCATGTCTAAGAGTACGGCTAGATTTAGTAGCAACTAACACACATGCGACTGAATATTTATCACTTCTTTTAATCATAAGGGTAGCTTTTTCTAGATTTATATCGCGTATCTCGCCTTTCTTTAAGGCTTCATTTAGGATCTGGGAAATACCTTGTAACATTCCTGAAAAAAGTTGATCATCAATCAAATCATCCATTTTACTCCAAACGTGTGTAAATAATGAAATTCCACTATTAGTTTCTATAACTGCTAGTCTTAAGGCTTTAAATGGAAGAATAAACGCAAGTTTAGGTTGGGATGCGAATGCAATTGCAACAAGTAAGAAAGCGATTCCAGTGGGGATTAAATTCAATGTACTAATTCCAATAATATTAATTAAGAAAAGGGAAATAGGAACTACAACTACAAAAAGAAATCCAGCAATTAAATTAAGATATGAGAAAAATTTAAAATTTTTAGGAGCATTTCTATGAATTAGCAAGGAGTAATAAAAGTATGAGCCACATGTAAGTTGGAAAAGGCAAAAAAATATAATTAAAAAATATATACTTGTACTCCACATGGGGAGCCAATCCAGCTCAGGGAAAGAATTCATATAAAGTGAATCTGGATCTAACGAAATAATAAATAATGAAGTTGAAAGCGCTGTCCATGTCCCAAATTTCTTAAAATCAACTGAATCTCTGGTTAAAGAGTCTATAAGCAAAATTATTAAAAATGCTAAAGGAATAAAGAGAAGAAATACAAGTAGAAACAGAAATTCTGATCTTAAAATAAGACTAAATAATTGACATAAGATCCAAGTCACAACAACAGCATGAGCCAAAGTTAAAAAAAGGGCATGTTGATATTTCTCTTTTAAAAATTGCCGTAACGTTACTATAAACGCAATTACAACAGGAATCAGTGCTATAAAACCAATAAGTATGTTTATTGACCAATAATGAGGTATTTTTTTTTCCTCCTTAGTAATAGCAAATAAAGTAACCATATTACATTAAACTAATATTTATATTGTTCTAAAAAATTTAGAAAGACATAGTGCAGCTACAGATTATCTCACCACAAAAAAAAAAGAAGATTATTGCTTTTTCCTTGTAAACACAAAAATTAGAATTATTAAGAATTCAACTATTGCAATGCCACCCAAAACCATTGGACTTAAGAGTAAATTAAGAATTTTTTCAAATAAACTAGGTTGTGATAATCCTACTGCAATTAAAATGGGGGTGAAATCTATTTCATTTTCGACAATTACACTTTTTCCGTATATATAAAGGTCCCAATCGGTTGTTGCAAAGGTTCTATTATCAGTCCAACAGAATAGAGCAACTCCAGTTGTGGTTATGCATACAGTAGCATCTTTTTGATTGCTAGTTTCTGTGCATATAGGGGCTCCATTAGTCTTCCATTTTCCAATTCCTTTAGAATTTACTTGTTGTGCATACACATCAAAATTCGAATAGTTTCCAGTTCTCATATCGCTCCATACAATAACAGCACCCCCATTTCCATCACCACTGATTGCAGTAACATATTGATTATCATTCATCGCGCATACCACTGTTGCATTTACACCCCATTTTAAATTTCCATTTGTATCTACGTGCTGTGCAATAATGTCTCCCAAACCACCAGATCTATCATCACGCCATGCCATTATAGCCCCACCTGCACCATCACTACACATGTGGACATCCCAACACAAGTAGGGGGACAATTGTATTCCGTTATTTGTCCATTGAGTCACACCATTTGAATTTATACGCTGTGTGTACACTCTCGTACCCGTTCTTGAATCCATCCAACTAATAACTGCTCCTCCTGCACCATCACTAGTGATTTCCACTCCAGTTTGAGATCCACCTGCACTACATATAACGGTACCATTAACGAGCCATTCAGTCAACCCACTTGAATTTATTTTTTGTGCATAAATGTTATAATTTGTAGGATAAGTTCTATTGTCCTCCCACGCGATTATTGCTCCACCATTTTCATCACTACAGATTTTGGGATACCTATGATGCCCTCCATAAGTCGCAGTACAAATGGCAATGCCATCCAAAATCCATTGTGCATCACCCGTTCCATTTATCCATTGCACATAGACATCATTTGCATTTAAGGGCGGATTTCTTGCATCTTCCCAAGTTATAATCGCACCTCCATTACCATCCGTACAAAGTCTAGGATACATTTGAGAACTAGATGCAGTAGATACAGCGACACTAGAGCCCCAGAGTTTAATTCCATTTGAATCAACTCGTTGTGCGTATATGTCATAACTACCTGTAACATAAACTTGCCAAACAATAACCGCCCCACCTGAGCCATCACTAATAATTTGAGGATTACTCTCAATATTGACAGTATCGGCAATATTTATGCCATTTAAACTCCATAACATTCTGCCGTCTTCATCGATTCTTTGTGTGTAGATGTCACTAAATGTTGAACCTTTATTTCTTTCATCAGACCATACAATAATTGCACCTCCAGATCCATCGCTACACATTTGTGCTACACCGTATACATCGCCTTGTTCATTAGGAGCATTACAAAGCAAAGTACCATTATTGGGCCATAAACCTGATGGCTGCAAATCTATATTTTTTTGTGGAGATGGTATTGTATTCATTGAGACAACTTTGGATTGCATAATGTTCAAGTTTATTAACGGTAATAATGCCAAAATAAGGAAACTGGTAAAAAAAATTGTTAAAAAGGTTTTTTTTTTCAAATTTATCAACTCATCTTGACTTTGAAAATAAAAACATTTCTTTTCGGAATTTATGTTATCAAGATAATGGTTTATTAAAAAGGCTTTAAAATATATCTCGAATCAAAAAGATTAAAAGGATGCAAAAGAATGTTTCGGAATTTGAATCTATCTCACCTTTTAAAATGTAATTAATTCACTCAACGGAGAATATTTAAAAGACTTTTGAGGTATGGATTTTTAAAAGTAAATGTTAAAATACTGAAATAATTTGTGGAAGTATTTAATTGATAAATCATGATTATAACTCTCTATTCAAACCAAAAAATATCGCAATAATGGGAGCTTCTAATAATATTCAAACTTTTGGAACTATGCATCTTCTTAATTTGATATCGGGGGGTTATGAAGGTGATATAATTCCAATCCATCCAAAACAAGAAAAAATTGCGGGATTGAAAGTATATAAATCAATAAAAGAAGTTCCCACTCAAGTAGATTTGTGCTTAATGGTTTTGCCTACAAAAATCGTTGTGGAAAAGATACAAGAATGCGGAGAGGCGGGAGTTGGGTCGATTATTATAGTATCAGCAGGATTTAAAGAAATTGGCAATTATGAAGAAGAGGAAAAAATTCGTAATATTGCAAAAAAATTTAATATTAATGTTGTTGGAGTTAATTGCATTGGAGAAATCATCCCCGCTTCAAAAATAAACATGACACCAATACCAATATATCCAGAACCCGGTCATGTGGCTTTGATTTCACAAAGTGGAACGTATGCCTGTCATACGTTAATAAGCAACCAAGATTTAAAATTTTCTAAAATCATTAGTCTTGGAAACGAGACATGTCTTGATATCGTGGACTTTTTAGACTATTGTAGAAGTGATGAAGAAACTAAAGTTATCGGCCTTTATATAGAAGGAATTAGAAGAGGAAAGGAATTTTTTGAAGCTGCAAGCAAAACTACTCCTAAAAAACCGGTATTAGCCTTGATTATAGGTTCCACTGAAGCTGGTTCTCGCTCTGCACTTGCCCATACTGGTGCAATAGCCGGGCAATCAAATATTATAAGTTCAATCTTAAAACAAACAGGTATAATTCAAGTAGAAACAGGACTTGAACTGCTAAATAGTCTCATGTGTCTTTCAAATCAACCAATTCCCAAAGGTAATAGATTTGGTGTTATCACAGTTGGTGGTGGTCCTGGAACTGTTTTTGCTGATTTATTAGAAAAAAATAACGTAAAAGTTCCAAAATTATCCGAAGAACTGCAAGAGAAACTCCGAAATACCCTACCTGAAACTGCAGGAGTATCCAATCCCATTGACATTACTTTTGATAGAGATTGGGGAAATTTATTCAAAAAAGTTCCCAAACTCCTGTTAAAATCTCCAGAGATTGATGGGATAGTCTTATATGGTATATTTGGGATGGGTTTTTTTAGCAAAATTATAGAAGGATCTCCTATCGATTTATCTTTCATGAAATATAATGAAGAAATGGCAGATATGTTTAAATCAGTTGTCTCAAAAGAATTAAAGGGTTTGATTAATCTTGGTAAAAAATATAACAAACCAATAATAGGATCATCAGTTTTTAGAAGAAATGATGACTTCATCATTAAATTTTGCCAAGATAATGGGTTACCAGTTTTTGTATTGGAAGATTCGATAAAACCAGTTATAAATATGGTTAAATATGCAGAATGGAAGAAAAAATTAGCGAAAAATTAGTGAAATATACACACCAAAAATGAGGTGGGGTAATTTACTTACCATTTATTTATATTGGATTTATCTAATACACCATAATTGAAAATTATATCTGTTAGGATAAGTTTAATTGTTCCTTTATATTCGTTTTGCTCAAAATTATCAAATTCTGTGATTTTTTTCTCCCATTTTTCACCGCTTTGTAGAGTTAAATGTTCATTTCGGTATTCTATTTCAATTCCACCATTTTCATAAATATTTAAAACTGTTAATTGAGGAGTATCATAACCTTGACTCGTAAATGGTAATTTATAAATACCAAACAATCTTGTTGAAATTCCCGCACCAACATCACCAGAGAAACTTCTACCATCACCATAAATTGCTATCAAGTTCTTATTAATTTTAAAATCCATTTGTCCCTGAAGAATTCTTGAATCTTTATCTAACTTATAAGTTGGAAAATCAATTAGAGCACATGGATAATTTCCATCTATTATTTCTCCAGTGGTTAGAATATGGTGATCGATAAAAGTAATAGATTGAGGATTTATTTTCAATTTATTCACATTTTATGATGTATAAATAATATCTTTAAGATTTTTAACCAAGCGAATATTACATCCATATTCACATTCTACATCAGTAGCACGATTTGCAGATATCATTAAGAGCCATTCACCACAATCTTGCCAAGGATAAATATTTGCGGCTCCACCTCTAACGATTCGGTTTTCACTATCACCCGACCAACTTGATCCATCACTAGGAGCGTTTTCGTAATTAGGGTGCCAATTATCAGTACAAACTTCCGCAAATGCTCCCATGTCTACAAGACCAAATCCATTGCTATATTTGTCATTTTCTTCATCGTCATCATATGTTCCAATCCATTCGCTCCCATCAGGTATTGTATTCCCCCAGTAGAATATCGATTTTGTTCCTGCTCTATATGAATATTCCCATTGAGCTTCGGATGGCAAATCACATCCAGTTTTTTTAAGTAACTCATCAATTTCGTCCAAGAATAACGCAGCTTGATCTGTTTCCAGTCTATTGCCTTCTTCATCTATCTTGATTAACTTTCTTACCTCATCAAGCAATATCGGAAATTTAGAAATCAAAAATGGTTCCAATTTGACTTCGTGGACGGGTCGCATCGACTCCACATTATCCAAGTACTCTTCAATGAATTCTTCCTCAATATTTGGTTCAATGGTTCCTGATTCAATTTCCTCACCATCTTCATCCGTCAATGTGAAACTAGCGCCGCCTAAACCACTATCTTTAGGTTCGATTTGGCGTAACGCCTGCTCTTCACTTTCTGAAAAACCCATTTGAAATTTCCCACCCGGAATCAAATTAAATAAAAATCCAGTTGCTTTCTGTTTAAATGTGGCAATGCGTATGGCGTTACTCTTCTTCCCAAATGATTTTACATAAGATAATTCAAATTCTTTTTCAAGTTTAGAGAGCAGTTGATTAATAATTTCATCTTGTTGTTTTTCATTAGCTGCCTTCCATTCATTTAAATCCATTAAAATGTCGAATTTTACCATTTTAAATCACTTTAATTCTATTTATGATATGGATACATTTTTCAATTCCCTTTAAATACTTCTTTCAAATATTAAAAAAAATTTGATTCCTATCTAAGATTTCAAGAAATTTAAGCGAAGTTACCAAAATGTGTTATTTCTTATTGAGTTTTTCTTGATTGAACTATTTCTGGTCTAATTCTAGAATTTATATTTTTTGATTTTATTTTGAAGAAAAAGAGTTGTTGCTTTTAATGGATTTACATGCAGGAAACGGGGTGGATAAATGCGAATTTCACAAGAATTTCTGGTGGGTAAATTTCCAGGACAATAAACTATTGCGTTTCCTACCTTCAATGTAAAAAGATCTTTTTTTAGCGTTGTAGGTATACTGACCGTGTCAATATCTGCTTTAGACCCTCGAAATAAAACTAACGAGTTTGATTGTTCGACCACGTTGGGATTTAATTTTCTGAGACTTTGAGATGCAGATATCAATGAAACCATGTATTTGCGTCCTTCTGTTGCTAAAATTGTAAATTCTTCATTAATATATTTTCCAAAAATGTTCAAATACCCGCTTGCCCCATATTTATATGGAATTAATTCATGAGCTTCATCTATGATTACTACACTCTGCTTTTTTAAAAAATCTTCAAGCTTATCCTTATTTGCAGCTTGTGTCTTATAATGTATGATTTTTGAGATTAAGGAGAACAATAAAATTGTTCGCAATTGTTCATATCCCCGTATTCGAGGCAAGTAGAAAAACACAATCTTTTTGTTTAAAATCTCTCTAATATTTGGTTCGCTCACCATGTCGAATATTTGAGCTGCTTGAAAATTTGATAATTCTCTAATTAGATTTTGTGCCGTGGGCTTGCTTGATTTTATTTCGTATGAACTATTTGAATTGAAAGTCCAAATAACTTGATTCTTATCCTCTTCATTACTTTCCTTGATCCACTTGTAAAAATTTTCGAAGTTGAATTCGCTATTTATTTCCATATAGACTTTAAAAAGATTCTTAAGAACGTCTTGAGCTTTATTCGTGAGATTTGGTAAATAAATGCAGAGCTCTTCGCCTGTTTTGATATTTTTCGAATCTTTACCATAATCTTCCCACGGAAAAATCTTTAAAAAACCTTCAACATTAATAAAAAAGGGCTTGTAAAAACTCATGTCCCGAATCATGAGAATATCATCTAAACCCTCAAATTTTAAATTTAAATCTTGTAAAAGGAGTTTTGTGCTGGGATCGCTGTATTCTTCCGGCATCGCTTTCATTATTTGACAGAGATCACCTTGAGTATCGATTACTATTAGATTAGTATCCTCCTTTATGAGTTCTAGAATAATATTTTTTAATAAAATGCTCTTTCCTTGCCCTGTCATACCCCCAATAGCAAGGTGTTTTGAGATAAAAGATCTATTGAGTATATATTTAACTGGAATATCTTGGATTCTCATAATGTCGTCTTTATCACATATTATTCCAAGTGAAATACCCTCAGATGGTGTGGGTAGCCCATTAATTTCAAGAATTTCTTCTGTTAATGCTTGAAATACTGGTGATCCAGGTGTCGGAAGGATTTTAATACGACGGAAATCTCGGAGCGAAACCCCATGCGAGTTCAGAAGGCGTACTTTGAGTAGTGCAGTCCCTTCCTTATAATCCGATTTGGTCATGATATAATCCTCTACTATACCAGAAAGAATCTCATTCCCTCCTTCTTCGTATACCAAGATATACTGTTCTAATTGTGGAAGATAATCTTCATTTTCTCTAGAAATAGCCACGTAAATGTTCTCAAAACCCTTAATTGGTGCTGTAACTGCACCCACTGGAGTCCGACCCTCAAAACGCTCCGATTTCGTGGTAAATTTCTTCTTATCCACCCACATCTTTAACTTTTTCAATGCAATGTTCATATAATCTATGATCTCAGCATTATCATGATCTTCCAAATCAAAAACCTCTTTTTTAAATAGAAAATCCACATATTTTGATGTTATTATTCTGGCAAATCTTGAAATTTTCTCAATTAATAAAATTGATTTAGATAAAAAAATTAAAAGTATTAATTCTTATTTCGTATTAATTAAAAAACTACTAATGGTTGTTTTATGCCTACAAAAAATATTGATATTTCTTATGAAAATAAAGAGGACCAAATAATTTTGGGAAGTCTCCACACAATTTCTACGTTTTTATGTGCAAAGGGAAGTTTTAACCATAAACCTGCTCTTAAAAAAGTAGATCCCTCCATAGATTTTGATAAATTTGAAGTTTTAATTAAAAAAATCGAAAGAAGTATGATTGGATTTCGTAGAGGAATATTACCTATAGAGTTGAATTATAAGGATGAGAAGCAAAGAGAAACATTAAAACCTGTAATTAAAGAGATAGCAAAATTTATGGATAAAATTGTAAAATCTGGTCAGAAGGCATTTTTCAAAGAAGTTGATCGGATTTATGAACATATTATATGCTCTGTTCCCAATGCTATAGAGTATCTAGCGTTGGACCAAGAATTAGATAATCCAGAGGAAGTATATATTGTAAATATGGGTGATTTAGGTGTTTCTGGTCAATATGATTACCTTTATTCATTGTTAAGTCATTTACCACAATTTCCAAATTTACAAGCTATATTTCTCTATGGTTGCTATTTGCGAAATTATGATATCCAAAATATCGAATTCAGCAAATTTCAGGACTTGCGATTATTAGATTTTTCTCAATGTTCTCTTGACTATATTCCAAAATCAATTTTAAAATGTAAGAAATTAGAAGATCTTAGTTTCTATGAAAACAAATTAAATACCCTTCCCGACGAATTAGGTGAATTAAAAACTTTAAAAAAATTAAATATTAAGATAAACTCGATTCCTAATCAAAAAATTCAAGAAATTCAAGCGAAGTTACCAAAATGTATTATTTCTTATTGATTTTTATTAATATAACTAATTTTTGAATAAATCAATTTTTTGAAAAAAAATTAAAATTAAATTATAAGTAAAAAATACTTTTTGATGCCAATAACTTTCAAGTTCTAAGCATCCTGCCACAATATTCACATTGACATGGTGGTTTTTTTGGTAATGGTGCTTTACAAGCAGGACAGATCGAAATTTTAGGTCTTGATTTATATTTTTTCTTCCTTTTAAATTGATAACTTCTATAATTAGTATATACTGGTGAATGTGATTTAAAAGTTTGTTTTACTTTAAAAGTAATTATTAAGATGGCAAAGATTAAAACGATACCAACAATAATTCCAATTAAAATAAACCTATTTTGTTTACGAGTAATAGAATCATCAAACAATTCTGGAAATAAAATAAACGGTAGTAATAAATTGAACAATCTGGGGCTATTTACATGTCCCGAAATCGCTCTCCCTATGGTAGAAGTTGTCCCAAACTCAACAGGTTTGTCATTAACAAGAGCCCACACATCCAAATAACCAGCAGCTGTCATTGTAAAAGATAAATCACATGTTAATGCATCACCTTTAAAGTTTCGACTCCCAGTTCCGCTTCCAGAAAATCCTTCTATAGTGCAACTTCCACTCCAAGCAGTATTTGAATTGATAAAAACTATATAATCTGATTTTGCAAGATCTACACAAAATTGCATTGCCAAAAGTTTTAAAATATCACTATCTTTTATCTCTGGATAATTTTGAACTGATATACTAATAATACTTACTGTTGAAACACTAATTATTGCTATTATCCCCAACGTTATATATTTCGACCTTTTATTCATTAACAACCCTCATTCAAATGTAAAATTTTTATTTAATTTAAAAATTTTGATTTTGGCAAGAATTAAATGAAATTTTTTTGAAATTTCAGTTAAATTAGATGAAGAGAGATACCATTATTCTTAATTTGAAATATATCAGTGGAAATAAAGATTTATAATAAAAATAAAATAGGTTAGATTAATTCAGCTCAATCTAACACAAAACCAAATAAATTGAATCAAATTCCAATAAAATTTCAGATTTCTTCGATTTTAAAATATACAAATTTAGCGTGATGAATTTGATCCCGTTGGGCTCGCCCATAGTCCTGAAATGGAAAAGCGAACAAGTGAGCCTTAATCATGATCATTAAGCTTTTTATCAATTAATTTTTAATCTTTAAAGCATCCCAACAGCCTCAGTGTACCGGACTCGAACCGGTTGACCTAACAAGGGTTCCGGGTGTGCCTTTCAATTCCAAGATCCACGGTTTAATCTTCATTACTCATAATAACTTGCTTATAAGCCAAATCTGCTTATTTTTCCAATAATTCAGTTTCCCAATTTCTAGATTGAAGAATTTTATCGAGGTCTGCTTTCTTTTTTTCCATTTGGGCAATTAATTTAGCAATTTCATCTTGTTTTATTTGTGGGATGTATTCTACAGCTTGACCACCAAGATATACAGGACCTTTAGGTTTTAATGTTTCATATTGTGATAATTCCGACCGTAAATCTCCGATCATCAATATTAATTCCATTAATGAAATTTCCTTACCATCAACTTGAAGCTTAATGTTTGTATTCGTTCTATTTATCCTCACTTTAATGTCTCTTATTTCATCAATGAGATCATTAATCTCCTTGTTTACTTTATCAAATACGACATCAATGGTTTTATTCTCTAATACATTAAATGTATCATATCTTAATCTATTTAATCGATTGAGTTTGCTTTGCATGATTTTTAACTCTTGTAGTGCTGCACCTAGCAACATTTGATCCAACTCCTTAAATCTTTCAATTTCGTAATTCATAAATTTAGTATATTGATAATCAAGGGTTATTTATAAATCTGTAGATTTTAATAGAAAGCTAATTTATTTGAATCAAATGATATCATTAATTTGGTTCGTTAAATGAAAAATTGAACAATATATCGTCAATATCGGACATTTTAGTCTTCATCAATAATTAAAAATTATATTTTATCAGTATAAAATGTTTAAAAAGAATTTTCTTTTGAATTAAAAAATTATAAAGAATAAAAGAATTATAATATATAATATATTAATTGATTTTTTTTTAATTATTAATTTTAAAATTTTTAATAATATTACAAATAATGTAGGAGGTAAAAACAATTAGTAAAATTTTACGTATAAATATGAGTGATCTTTCACATAAATGGGAAGAACTGCCATCAAAATATGAATCTCTTGCAGGTCGTGCTTTTACATCAACTATTGTTGCTGAAGAAGTAGATCCTACATGCCATCCATTAAGAGAGTTCAATAAATTCGTGGTATCTCCAGGACTTTTAGCGGGTACCTTTGCACCATCATCTGGAAGATTAAGTGTGGGAGGGAAGTCACCCCTTACAGGTGGGATAAAAGAAGCCAATGCAGGTGGCCTAACGGCAACTAAATTGGCTTTTATCAATATTAGGGGCATTATTATTGAGGGAATTCCCTCTGCTGGCACTAAAGATTGGTATAGTATTTTATTACGGAAAGATAAGTGTGAAATTATTAAAACAAATGATTATGCTGGTATAGGTCTTTATGATCTTTTAACTAAGATCTGGAAAGATTATCCTTCAAAACCTGGTATAATTGGTTGTGGTATGGCAGGTCAACGGCTATCTAAAGGAGCGGGCGTTTTTGGTAATAATATTGAGAATACTGACCCTGGAAGATATGCAGGAAGAGGTGGACTTGGAGCTGTTCTTGGCTCAAAAAGAATCGTAGCTATTATCTCCGATGATACTGGGGGCACAAGACCAGAACCTAAGGATAAAGAAAAATTCGACAATGGAAGAAAAAAACTTCGAGATGCTCTGAATGAACACCCTGTAACTGGACGACTCAAAGATGCCGAAGGAAATCCATTTGGCGGTTTAAAAAATTTTGGTACTAACATCTTACAAAATATAATAAACGAAGCAGGAGCTTTACCGACAAAGGGATTTAAAGAAGGGCGATTTGAACATGCTGCCAAAATTTCAGGTGAAGCTGTTCATGAACTTGTTGATAAAACTCTTGAAAATTTTGGTGAAAAATCAGAAGGTATTTACGGTCATCCGTGTCATCCCGGCTGTGTAATGGCTTGCTCTAATGTAGTTCCATATGAAAAAACGGGGAAAGCACAAGTTTCACCTTTGGAATATGAATCAGCATGGGCTTTAGGAAGTAATCTAGGTATTGGTGTACTACATGATGTAGCGGAGCTCAATAGATTGTGTAATGATCTTGGTCTTGATACAATTGAAACTGGCAATACACTCGCTATGCTTATGCAAGGTGGACTTCTTAAATTTGGAGATGGTAAAGGTGCTATCGAAGCATTAAAGCAAGTTTATGATGAAAATTCAGCTCTTGGTAGACTTGTTTGTTCCGGTGCACTTACGGCTGGTCAAGCTTTAGGCGTGACAAGAATACCAGTAGTTAAAGGTCAATCCTTCCCGGCTTATGATCCACGAGCTATTAGTGGAATAGGGGTAACATATGCAACATCACCAATGGGTGGAGATCATACCGCTGGTTATACAATAGCTGCAGAAATACTCGGTATAAAAGGAGAAAGAGAAGATCCTCGTAAACTCGAAAAATCTGATTTATCTCGTGCTTTTCAAGCTACTACAGCATATATAGATTCAACTGGTTATTGTTTATTTATAGCTTTTTGCATCCTTGATATGGATGAAGGTTTTGGGGGCATGACGGATACTGTAAATGGTTTTCTTGGTAAAGAGATCGATGTTACTGAATATGGAATGAATATTTTGAAAAAAGAGTATGACTTTAATCGCCGAGCAGGATTTACAAAAAAAGATGATAGACTTCCTGAATTCTTCTATAAAGAGCCTATACCACCACACAATGTCACCTTTGATGTTCCTAATGAAGAATTAGATAAAGTTTTCAAGGATTTTTAGTTCTAAACATATGTTTAGAACCTTCAATCTTTTTTTTACCTAACAAGGTTTATATTATTATAATAAATGGTATTATAGAAATGATTGAAACACATCTCTATGGTAAACTTAGGGCTTTAGTTCCGGGGAGTAAATGTAGTGACGATACCATATTAAATTATGAATATAAAGAGGATGAAACATTCAAACAGTTTATAGAACGAATTGGATTAAAAGCAACAGATCTTGGTGATTGTTTTATAAATGGGACTTTAGCAAAGCAAACTACTGTACTTCACGACGGAGATAGAGTTGCCTTATTTCCTTTTAATATGGTACTTCTTTGTGGTGGTCAACACTTAAAAGGACATGGTTATACTCAACGTGATATGAAGATTGATTATTATTAGTTGATTAGCCTATGCAAGTATCCGTGAAACTTTATGCAACACTTCGTAAATTTGCTCCAGCTGGAACAGATATAGGGGAAAGTTTCACAGTAAATCTTGAAAAGGGAATAATTTCAGAATTGATTGATCGATTAGGTATTCCAGAGAATCAAGCTCGTATAATATTAATAAATGGTACTCATGCTTCAGATAAGGAGGAAAAATTAAAACCAAATGATTTAATAGTTATATTCCCCCCTATGGGCGGTGGATAAAGTCTAATTATTTCTCATCCTTTTCTATTTTTTTAAATTCTTTATTATAATATATTTAATCAAGAGACCTTAAGCTTAGAAAGACAATAATCTTATCTTTTTTTTATTTTAAAGCTAGGAAATTTCAAATTATGAACTAAAATTAATAAAATTGTTTAGATTAATGAACAAATAATCTTTAAATTCAAATTTTCTATTCTTTTTAAAGTTAATAACAACTTGTTTACATTTGATTATTAGCTTTTTTTTTGAAAAAAATAACAACTATTTTATGGAGATTATTATGGCTGCACCACTTTGGGTAGAACTTATAGTTTTACAATCTATAATCGGATACTGTTTCGCTATAGCAAATGGATCTATTGGAATTTATAATATAAAAGATTTGAACTTAATGAAAGGTGATATTGTAACCGTTAAAGCGCATAAATTATTTGGTCGTATTGAAACAACGTTATTTTATGCTATCACAGTTCAGTGTATAATGATGATGATTCCCGGAGGAATACTGAATCCAGGGTTCTATAATATTGGAAGTACGGCTGGAATTCACGTGATAATTGGAGGGATTTCAGGTAATATATTATTTGGAATAAAGTTTGTTAATGCAGCATTCAGAAAAAATACTATTTACAAATATGGGCAAATACTTGGACCAGTTGGCTTCATTGGTTGGAGTTTACCACATTGGACCAGCTTGGTAAATTATTATTTTTATGCAGTTCCAGTTCATCAATTACCAATCTTTATTATACCTAAGAACTTTATTATTTCAGCTATTTTGCCAATCCCTGTCGGTCTATGCCTTTTTCTTACAGTATTAGTATATAAAGGTGGAGCAAAAGCACAAAAACGTTTTGATATTCACCAAATTGCTTTTATTCTACATGGGATTACTTTTGGTTACGAACGTGCTGCAAGAGATCTACTTGGAGAACCTGCATTATTTAAATATGTGGTTCCTAAAACATATCAATTTCTAGAAACTATGATGCATTTTATGGGATTTGAAATTAGGGAATTGGAATCAATGAACTTAAACGAAGCTATGGATATATTTATGAAGAGAGCTGCTAAAATAAATATGGCTGAAAAGATTAAGGTCAAATGGAAATCCGATAAAATATTTGAAGTCGAATCTGTAAATTGTTCTACTGCAATTGTGAGAAGTTCTATGAAACCAGAAGAATTAGAAAATGCAATTTGCCCATGGGCTATCATTGCAGCGACTATTGTAAATAAAATTACTAATAAAGATTTAGAAATTGAACCTTCGGAATTTAATGAAATCGGTGCAAAAACAACTTTAAAAATAAAAGATTGAAATATTTTTTTCCTTTTTTTTAAACGAAAAAATTTCGAAAGTCATTTACTTTTTTCATTATTGAAGTAAACTGAGTCTGCTCCTCTTCTGATAGTTCCGAATAATAAATTTTTGATAATATAGATCCTAATCCCCCTGTTTCTAAACTAGCAATCTGCATAAATGTAAAATATCCATTTATTGGAAAAGCGGTATACAGAAATTTATTGGAGAATAAAAATGTTGCAAATAATTTCTCTTTAAAAATTTGCTCTGTAACATTTTTGGATGTGTTAATTAATGTTATGCAATCAGGAGGTATTAAATCATCCTTTAATTGATAAAGAATATCGTTAGAAATTTGAATTATTCCCGATTTATTAAAAAAGATAAAAATCTCGTTAATATTTGATGTTAAATTACTTGGTTTCTTAATGAGTTTTTTTATTTTCTGGGGAGATATCATAGATATATTTAATTGATTTAGTAATTCGTGTTTCCTTTCCTGAAATACAATAATTTTTTCTGTAACTTTAAAGAGAAGACATCGATTTTTTTCAGTAACAATTAATGTCATTAAAGATTCTTCATTCATAATATCCGAAATATTTCTATTTACTGATTTTAATAGAACCATTGCTTGAAAGCTTAAGTCGTCTCTATCGATATATCCTCTAGATTTAATATATAGAATATCACCAGTAGTCTTTTCAAGAAATAGAAAACATTTAAATTCTTCATCGGAATCAAATACGCTATTAAATTTTAGATAATCATAATAACCATATAAACTAAGTATTTCCTCAACATCATTTTCAAAATTCCTAAATAAGGACATATTTCCACTATATTTTTCTATTTCATTTTGGTATTGCTTTAAAAAACGGTCTTTAAGTTCTTTTAAAATTAAATTAATAAATTTCTCATGTTTCTTCTCTTTTGTTAAAATTACAAAAATTAAATCACTTTCTTCTTCAAAAATAAAAGTAGTCGGATCTAAGTGTATCCTCTTAATTTCCTCACCACGTTCTGATTTAGCAAACATATGAAATGCTGACAAAAATCCAGATATTAGGCCAAAATCTGTCTCCTCTTTTTCTTTCTGCCAGTTATAAAGAGGAACTCCCGAAGTATTAAGTATTAAAAATTGGTTAATCATTAGAAATAATTTCTTTTAATTTGTTAATAAATTTTTGATATTACAAATTAGAAGATAATAATTAAGATATTTCCTAATTATCAACTATTATTTTATATTCCCAAAGTCTTTTGATTATCTCTGAAATTTTAGATTTTTTAACAATCTTTGAAATAGCTCCATATATTTTAATTGATCAATTATACCTATTTTCTTCTTTAAAATAAATTAGATTATTATAATTTGATTATAAATTAATTTTCTTACAATAACACTTATTTCTTTAACCACAAATCACCTCAAAACAATTTATAAAACAAATATACCTTATTAGAAAGATTTTTATACTTTAAAAAAGAATGTAAAGTTGAACTTTATATAAAAACCACATTGAATAAAAAGTGAAAATAATGAAAAAAATAATGATTACTAAATCCGAAACTCCACGAATGTATAATAATTTCTATGTAACATTTGGAAAAATTTTCATTCCTTGGATTATTAAACATATTAAAAATTTTCCCTCAATCATAAAATTGTTGATAGGATATAAGAAATCTGGAAAATTAAGAAAAGAATGGGATAGAAAAGGAATTAAGGTTCCTGTATTTTTAATAATAAGCATTACCTCAAAATGCAATTTAAGATGCCTTGGATGTTATGCCGCAGCAACAGGAACAATTTGTAATAATGCGTTAAAGAAATCTCTTAATATTAGACATTGGCAAAGAATTATTAAAGAAGCTAAGGAACTAGGTGTTTATGGTTTTATTATTGCTGGTGGAGAACCATTCGTAATGTCAGATTTATTAAAATTAAATGCAGAAAACAAGGATAGATTGTTTTTAATATTTTCAAATGGGACTTTACTAAAAAAACAAGATTATGAGAATTTGAAGAAATTAAGAAATACTGCAATTATAATTAGTATTGAAGGTGACAGAGATTTAACAGATTCAAGAAGAGGCAAGGGAGTTTATGAGAAAGTAATTAGAAGTATACAAAATTTAAATAAACACGGAATTATAAATGGAATTTCGGTAACTATAACTAAGAATAATTTCAGATTTTGGATGAATGAGAGAAATCTGGATAATTTAATAATGAAGGGTGTCCGATTAGGGTTTTTTATGGAATATATTCCTGTTGATAATAATACTGAATTAATGTTAACAACTGAAGAAAGTAAAAAATTTAGAAAACAAATATTGTATTACCGAAAAAATAAAAAAATATTACTCATTCATTCACCGGGAGATGAAGAATATGCGGGTGGATGTATTTCTGCTGGTAGAGGATTTGCACATATAACACCTTCAGGGGATCTAACTCCATGTCCCGTCTCTAATATAGCTACTCACAATTTAACAAAGTCTTCTTTACGTGAAGGATTGAAAAGCCCTTTGTTTAAAATTATTAGAGATAATGAAAATTTATTAGAACCAAATGGCTCACCTTGTGCTCTATTTTCTCATCAAAAAGAAGTAGATGAATTGGTTAAGGCAGTAAATGCATATCGAACAAGTAATTAACCGTCGGATTTATATATTCTTATTTTTAAAGTATGGAACAATATAGATTATTGTTCCAATAAACTTCGCCTAAATCATAACCATAGGGATTAATAGCGCATATTAGCTACGAAGATCCTAATATTACGGTAAAGCTTCTAATAGGTCTTCTTTGACTTGAGCTAATATTAATCTAATTCCACCAATACTTGGACATGCATGGCCAATAATGCATAAAATATAATTTTCTATAGGAATTGATGTAATTTTCCCATGATCAAATTCAGCAATAACCCATTGAAAATTATTGAAATTTTTAGTCTTTTTAAATTTTTTATATTCATTAAAGACTTTACCAGTTTTTGAGGCGATATAATCAAAATCCCATTGTTTTTCGATATTCGGATTCATTTTATATGATATAATTTTACCTTTTGCATCCATTAATAGTACAGCTTTAATGTCTGTCTCCCATTTTATCATTTTATTCAATATATTATTTATTTTCCCTAAATTAATAGATTTCATATTTATTCATTTCACTGTTTTATTTTAGGTTATTCTTTAACTGTACTTTTTTTAATTTTAAATCTTTAGAATGTGCAACACATGCTTTTACGCCTTTCTTATAAATTTTTTGATCATTTTCTGTAAGCCATTTTAAACTTAGATCCAACTTTTCTAGTTTTGAGAGATTTTCCAAACCTTGAATTATAGTTATATCGTTGGTCTTAAGCGATAATTCCTTTAATTGATGAAGGTTTTCTAATCCTTCAATTTTTTTTATCGCATTGCTGTAAAGGTTTAAAATTTCTAATTGTTTGAGATTTTCCAGTCCCTCAATTTTTTTAATTCGATTTCCCGCAAGTGACAAATAATCTAATTGAGTAAGGTTATTCAATCCCTCAATTTTATTAATATTATTCCATCCAAGATTTAAATATTGTAATTTGGTAAGTGTTTCTAATCCTTCTATTTGAGTTATATCATTTAAGTTGAGGTTTAAATGCTCCAATTGAGATAATGTATTTAGGTTCTCTATTTTCCTTATTCTATTTTCATCAAGAAGTAGTTGTTTTAACTGTTTAAGATTTTCTAATCCTTCTATCTTCTCAATTTTATTACATCCAAAACTTAAAGCTTGTAATTGAGAAAGACAATTTAAGCCATTAATTTTAGAAATCTCGTTTCTATCAAATCCTATTGCTGTTAAATTAGAAAGATTATCTAATCCCTCTATCGTTTTCAAATTTTGATCTGCTAAAATCAGACCTACAACTTGTCCATTCTCAATTATATAATCGTCTTTTTCTAAATTATATTCTTTTATAAGATGATTTAACGCTAATTCTTCAGGTTTTGATTTAATTTCACTCATATAACCTCATCATTCAATAGAATTTTGGATTAAGATTTATATTGGGGTAAATATACCACTTGAACATCACGATTTTCCATCTCTTGAATGGCTTTCTTATTTTCTTCATCCTCAAGGTTTATATAATTATCGTATAATTCGACACTCTTTAATTTTGTAAGGTTTTCTAAGCCTTCAATTTTCGAGATTTTATTTGAATCCAGATATAGTGTCTCTAATTCTGTGAGATTATCTAAACCTTCTATCTTTAAAATTCTATTAGACATTAAACTCAAAATTTTTAAATTTACTAAATTTTCTAATCCCTCAATCTTCTCTATTTGATTTAATTGTATATTAAGGTATTCCAGGTTCGTTAACGCTTCAAGCCCTTCTATTTTTTTAATTTTATTTGTATCAAGGTATAATTTTTTTAAAGTTGTTAAAGTTTCCAAACCTGATATTTTTGGTAACCAACAATCTGAAAAACTCAATTCTTCCAAATTCTTTAAATGTCCAATATTTTCTATAGTTCCTAAATTGCATTCAGAAATAACCAATTTTTTTAGGTTAATTAAATTATCCAGACCTTTTATTCCTTCAATATTCCTCCGCCGTGATGTTAACCATAGTTCTTCGAGGTTAGTTAAAGCATCCAATCCTTCGATAGTAGAAATGTTATTATCTGATAATTCGAGAATTTTAAGGTTTTTTAAGGATGATAAATTTTCTATCTTTTCTATTTGATTTTCTCTTAGATTAAGTGACTCTAAATTCGTAAGATGCTCTAATCCTTCTATTTTTTTTAGATAAACTCCCTCTGAACCACAACCTTGTAAATTTAGTATTTTTAAATTTTTTAAATTATCAAGACCTTGAATTTTTTTAATCTTTGTGTATTGCAAATTTAAGGATTCTAGGTTTTCCAAAGCTTCTAATCCCTTTATTTCTGAAAGATCAAAATTTTCATAAAGGTTAAGATATCGAAGACTCGTTAATTTTGAAAGAAGTGTCATATCATTAAAATTAGCTGCTCTTAATCTCAAACCAGCTACTTTTCCATCTTCTATGTATATAGCCAAATCTTCAGATGATTTTCTCTTAAACATTACATAATTATCAAATATTTTAAACCATTCTTCTGTCTTTTTAGTATGTTTAATTATTAAATCAAGATTTTTTCTTTCTTTATCCTCTAGGTCATTTAAGCTCATGAAAAATCACCTCTTGTTGAAATTTTATAATTATATCTGTCTATTAATTCCTTGGGAGTAAATATACTACTTTATCTTCTTTTATAAGTTAATCATCATCATTATCATAGACAAATACTTGACGATTTCTTAATTTTATTATCAATTTTTTTGATTTAGAGTCTAAATTCTGAATATTGCGTAATCTTAATTCACGTAATAATGATAAATTAATAATTGATTTAGGTATAGTTGATATTTCATTACTAAATTCTAAGTTTTCCAGCGAGGATATATTACATATTGATTCAGGGAAAGAGGTAAAAAGATTATGATTTAAATTGAGGTATTTAAGAGATTTTAAATTTCTTATTGACTCGGGGAGGTTTCTTAATTGATTATAACTCAGATGAACAATTTCCAAACTTGAAAGATTGCCAAATGATTCTGGAATTGTCTTTATTTGATTATCATTTAAATCTAGGTACTTAAGTAAAATTAAATTACCAATTGAATCAGGAATCATAGATATATATTGATTGTTACCCAAAAGCAAATATCCAAGCATAATTAATTTATCCATTGAATCAGGGAGACTCTTTATCTGATTTTCAGATATATTTAAGTCTCTCAATTTTGTAAGATTACCAATTGATTCTGGTACAGTTGTTAATAAATTGGTTGCTAAACTTAACTCCTCTAGAGATGTTAATTTCGAAATAAATTCTGGATATTCCGATAATCCATTAGCTGCTACATTTAATTCTTTTAAATTTATTAATTCTCCAATAATTTCTTGTAAAGGGTTTAATTCATTACCACCTAATGATAATTTTTCAAGTAATACAAGATTAGCTAATGAATCTGGTAATTCTGTCAACTTATTAGACCCCAAATCCAGTTCATTTAGCATTTTTAGGTTACCAATTGAATCGGGAAGAGTTTCTAATTCATTATAATTTAAAAAAAGCTTCTTAATTAATTTAAGATTCTCCAAACCTTTTACTTCATTTAAATCACTTATCTTCTTTTCTTTTAAGTTTAAAACCCCATTTTCTACATAAAATCTTTCTCCATTATATTCCACAAATTCATTCAAATTGTGAGTTCACCTATGTATTTTTTCTTTATTATTTCTTTATAGACTAGACACCTTCCCAATTAGGTTTTCTTAAAGGTTCATATATTACCTGAACTCCACGTTCTTCTAATATTTTTATTGCGTTTTTTGTTTCTTCCTCTTCAATTTTGAGATTATTTTCTTGTATCTCTAGTTCTTTTAATTTAGAGAGATGCTCTATGCCTTCTATTTTTTCAATATTATTACTATCTAATGACAGTGAATTCAAATTCGAAAGGTTTTCCAGCCCCTCAATCTTTTTAATTCGATTACCTCCGAGACCTAAATGTTCTACATTTATTAGATTACCTAATCCCTCAATTTTTTCAATTATATTTGTTCCCAAATTGAGAATTTTTAACTTGGTTAATGTTTCAAGTCCTTCTATCTTCTCTATTATATTAGCACCAAGATGAATATTTTTTAAATTTTTAAGGGTTTTTAAACTTGGAATACGTGTTAACTGACAATTATAAAGACCTAATTCTTCCAAACTTGGTAAATTTTCAATTTTATCTATATTGCAATAGAAATTGGATTCAAAGACTAACTTCTTGAGATTTATTAATGAATCAAGCCCCTCAAATTCTTTAAATTTATTTGAATTTAACCATAATTCTTCGAGGTTTTTTAAATCCTCTAAATTTTCAATTTTTTCAATTTCATTATGACCCAATTCAAGTTTCTTTAAATTTTGAAGATGAGCCAAATTCTCAATTTTTTGTATGTTATTACTCGCAAGACTGAGAAATTCCAAGTTTCGGAGATTTTCCAAGTTTTTTATTTTTTCTATGGAGCAAGTTTCTAAATTTAATGATTTTAATTTTACTAAACTGTCTAAACCTTTTATTTCTGTAATTTTTCTGTTTGTACTCAAATTTAACGATTCTAAATTTGATAGATTCGCTAAACCTTCAATTTCAGTCATTCTATTCTCGTGTAGGTCTAGATATCTTAGACTTGATAGATTTGAAAGTAAAGACATATCATTCAACATACCCTCACGAATTCGCAACCCAACAATTTTATTGTTCTCAATATATAATGCTGAATAGTCACTAGTGTATTTCTCATCAATCTCACTATAATTATCGTATATTTGAAACCAATCCTCTTGTTTTTCGGCATTTTTTATAATCTTATCAAAAATTTCCTTTTGTTCTTTCACTAAATCAATTGGCATTTCCAAAAATCCTCAATTTTTATTCCAATAATATTAATTTTTTATATTATTTTATTTACTCAAATTTTCATTTTTAAAAGATACCAAAAGTGCATTATGTCCTTATTGAATAAAATTAAATTATTTTTAATTTCTGAATTATTGATATTAGACATTAAACTAAATTTTTAAAATTAAAATTTTATTAATTTAGTTTAAAATAAATAAGTTTGAGATTGGATTAAGATGAATGAATTTGATTTAGATTATTTTCTTAAAAATTGGAATGATCAACTGAAAAAATATCGCCAATCATGGCCAGAATGGAAAGAACTTGAAAATCTTGTTCAGGAATTATCGTTTGAACTCATCTATGAAGAATATATGGATGCAAATTACCTTGTTTCGGATTTATATAAGGATAATTATTTTGTTATCCATAAAATTCCGTTTTCCGAATATGAAGAGAATAAGAAGAATGAATTTTTTGACCATCTGGATATAATCCCTTCATATTTTATTCCTCTATTAGATTTTAAAATAATTGACTTATATAATGAGGATAAGAGAAAGATAAATTATGTAAGTTATTCTGGAGGAATAGGTAGCACATTATCATCTAAAAGAATGACATGGATAAAGGAAAAAAACGAAGCTGGTGGTGCTTTGGGACTATATCCAAATCCTTGGGACGGAAGTATACCTAAAGACGAAAAATTGTTTTTATTACAATCTACTATTTCTGGAACTGATTTTTTTTGCAGTTCAAAACAGACGGTTTATGTACTTGATTTAGATAATAAGAAATATTTGCCAATAGGAAATTTAGAGAATTTTATCCGTTGGTGCATTAAAATAAATTTGGAAACAAAAAATTGGCATAGTGAATTCTTTAATAAAACATACTTTGATGAATATAAACTTAAATATCAAGATACTTGGATGGATTGAGAGAGTTTATTAATAATGGATGAATTTGACGAAATAGAGGAATTTGATGAAAAGAAAATAATTGAGTTAATTAATAACATTGATAAAGACCCTGATCCTCTTCATAACGATATTACACCAGCTGTTCTCGAATTAGCAAAGATGGGGGGTGAAGTACTCCCCTATATAGAAGGTCTACTTGCTTCACCAAATGAAATGACACGACTTCATGCACAAAAAACGCTTGAATATGGTGTTCTTTATTATTTGGGTTGGATTCCTGGACGCGCAGATAATGATCCACAAATTGAAGTTGCATTTAAGGAATTATGGAAAGAAAAGGGAGATTATCAATATGATGCTCCTGAAGAAAAACGAAAAGCATCCATAGAAAGTTGGATGAATTGGTATGAAAAAGATCCACTTGAACTTACACCTGATCAAATGGAAAAAATTATGGATAATATTGTAGACCCTGATATTGTTGTTGAATATTTGTTTGTTGAAAAAGCAGAGAAACAAATTAAACCAATAAATGATGATCAAGGATATCTGTATGCCTTTATTAATATCTTTTTAGGTGGAAGATTCAGTAATGATGATGTAACTACAATTAGAAATCAGATACTCAATGAATTAAATTACTGTGTGAAAACTTATGATTCCTTTCAATCCAATAAGGTCGATTTTAATGATTATAAATTCGGACTTGTCGATAATGATAAAAACATAACTATATTCGAAGAATTTGATGAGGAATTTTATGAAGCTCTCAAAGCATCTCTTAGGAACTTGGCAATTGTGGGTAAAAATTTTGATTTAGAGAAATTTAAAAATCATGACTTATTCTCCGAATGGTTTGAAAAATACAGTAATAGATCTTAATAATTGCTTAACTTAGAAGATAAAAAAATAAAATAATTCATAATCTAATGGGGTCTCCATTCATGAATAACGAGAGAGAAAAAGATAGAAATGAAATTGTAAATTTAATTAATAAAGGATTAGATTTACAAAAACAAGGGAAATTTAAAGATGCCATAGCATGTTTTGATAAAGCCATTGAACTTAATCCTAATCTTTCTGGTGCTTGGAATAATAAGGGCGCAATTTTTCAGATTTTGGGAAAATTCGAAGATGCTATTTTTTGTTATAATAAAGCTATCGAGCTCGATCCAAAGTTAATTTTTGCTTGGAGTAATAAAGTAAAAACATTATTAGCAATGAAAAGATGGAAAAAAGCTATTGCTAGTATTAATAAAGTAATTGAACTAAACCCTGATTTTTTTGAGGCATGGTATGATAAAGGAGTAGCTTCGGCTGAACTGGGATTGATTCAAGATTCCTTGTCTTGCTTCGAAAAGGCAATTGAACTAAATCCAAATAATAAAGAAAGTCATTATAATAAAGGACTCGCTTTATTGAAATTAGGAAAATTTAATGATGCCCTCTCTTCTTTTAATAAAGCTATTGAAATTAATCCTAATTATGCAAAAGCTTGGTTTAACAAAGGAGTAGTTTTAGAAAATTTGGGTAAAATCGATGAAAGTATTACTTGCTATGACAAAGTAATTGAACTTGATCCTACAGACATCGAACCTTGGGTTAATAAAGGAACAGCATTAAATGATCTGGGAAAATTTGAAGATGCTTTGACTTGTTATGACAAAGTTATTGAATTAGACCCTAAAGTTCTCAATGCTTGGTTAGGAAAAGGATTAACTTTTGATAAACTAGGAAAATTTGAAGATGCTATAACTTGTTTTGATAAAATTATTGATCAAGACCCAAACTCTGTTGATGCTTGGATGGCAAAAGGAATAGCTTTATTTAAACAGAGAAAATTAGATGATGCATTATTTTGTTTTGATAAGATTACTAAACTTAAGCCAGAGGCTTTCTATGGTTTTTATAATAAAGCTGTTGTCAAATCTTTTCAAAACAAAAAAGAAGAGGCTTTAGAGCTATTAAAAATTGCAATAAAATTAAATCCGTCTTGTAAGGAGTATATGAAAACGGATTCTGAATTGGATAATATCAAACGATCAAAGGAATTTAAAGAATTGGTTGAAAATTAACATGATTATAATTGAATTATGATTGAATTTTATCCCATTTTTCACATTCTACATATAAATCCATCCTTTGTCCAGAAGGCTTTATTTTTAGCTCTGAAATAATCATATCCCATAATTGTTTGATATTTTTTGATTCGTAATCTAATATTTTTCCACATTTTGGACATATAATGTTTATATGAGGTGAAATATTTGGGTCGAATCTTGAGCGGTTTTCAGCAAAATTTAGCTCTTGGACTAGTCCTAAATCACTAAGTAGATGCAATGTTTTATATACCGTTGCTAAGCTGATGGTGGGATTATTTTTTATTACTTCATGATAAATCTCTTCAGCAGTGGGATGATCCTTACTTGAAAGGACAAATTCACAAATTTTTAAACGTTGGGGTGTTACTTTATATCCCTTTTCATGAAATTTTGAAATAAGTTCTTTCCTACTTATCGATTTTTCCAAAAAATTCAACTTTTTTTTAATGACTATTCAATTATTCTATATCTCATTAATATATGATAATTCTTAAATAATAATTTTTCTTTATAGATATTAAATACTAACGGATAATGATTATTATTAACTAATTTTATATTCCTCGTAAATTATAAATACAAACAATCGTTGCAAACTCAAAAATAATCATTATCTACTTTTAAATATTTTAAAATAAAAATAGGAGGAAATTAATATGAAAGATACTAAAAAAAAGGAGAAAAAGGCTTTAACAGCGGCTGAAGGCACGATGAACCTAGACTGGTGGCCGAACCAGTTAAAGCTCGATATGCTACACCAGAATTCCTCTAAGTCCAATCCGATGGGCGAGGATTTCAATTATGCTAAAGAGTTCAAGAGTCTCGACTTGAAGGCCGTGAAGAAGGATCTCACCGAACTAATGACGGATTCGCAGGAGTGGTGGCCGGCTGACTTTGGCCACTACGGACCTTTGTTCATCCGTATGGCGTGGCACAGCGCCGGCACCTACCGCATCGGCGATGGGCGTGGTGGTGCAGGTAGTGGCAGCCAGCGCTTTCCGCCCCTCAACAGCTGGCCCGATAACGTCAACCTCGATAAGGCACGTCGACTACTCTGGCCGATCAAAAAGAAATATGGCCGGAAGATTTCCTGGGCTGACCTGATGATTCTTGCTGGCAATGTCGCCCTGGAGTCAATGGGTTTCAAGACCTTTGGTTTCGCCGGCGGGCGTGAGGACATCTGGGAACCGGAAAAGGACGTCTACTGGGGTTCCGAGAAAGAGTGGCTGGGTGACGAGCGTTATTCCGGCGAGCGTGACCTCGAAGATCCACTCGCTGCCGTGCAGATGGGTCTGATTTACGTGAACCCAGAAGGTCCCAATGGAAACCCGGATCCGCTCTTGGCGGCCAAGGACATCCGCGAAATTTTTGCCCGCATGGCGATGAACGATGAGGAGACGGTAGCTCTCATCGCGGGCGGTCATAGCTTCGGTAAGACGCACGGTGCTGGCGATGCGAAACATGTGGGACCAGAGCCAGAAGCGGCCAGCATCGAGGAGCAAGGTTTGGGTTGGAAGAGTAGCTTCGGCACCGGTAAAGGTGGTGACACGATTACTAGCGGCCTGGAAGTCACCTGGACCACGACGCCTACAAAGTGGAGCAATAACTTCTTGGAGAACCTGTTCGGCTACGAATGGGAACTGACGAAGAGCCCGGCTGGTGCGTATCAGTGGAAACCGAAGGGCGGCGCGGGCGCCGGTACCGTTCCGGATGCCCATGATCCATCCAAAAGTCATGTGCCTACCATGCTGACCACGGACCTCGCTCTGCGGTTCGACCCTATTTACGAAAAGATTTCCCGGCGCTTCCTAGAAAATCCGGATCAGCTCGCTAAGGCGTTCGCTCGGGCGTGGTTCAAGCTGACCCACCGCGATATGGGTCCACGCACACGTTACCTCGGCCCAGAGGTTCCAGACGAAGAACTCATCTGGCAAGACCCCATCCCCGCAGTCAATCACAAACTGATTGATGAACAAGACATCGCCTCCCTCAAGGGTAAGATACTGGCTTCTGGCCTGTCCGTATCGGAGCTGGTTTCGACCGCTTGGGCCTCGGCATCTACCTTCCGCGGCTCGGATAAGCGCGGTGGTGCCAACGGTGCCCGCATTCGCTTGTCACCGCAGAAGGATTGGGAAGTCAACCAGCAGACCCAGCTAGCTAAAGTGCTCAAAACACTTGAGGGTATCCAGAGTGCGTTCAACAGCGCCCAGTCGGGCGGCAAGAAGGTATCGTTGGCTGATCTGATAGTTTTAGCCGGTTGCGCAGGCGTCGAACAAGCTGCGAAAAATGCTGGCCACAAGGTGACGGTTCCCTTCACACCGGGACGTATGGATGCCTTGCAGGAACAGACCGATGTGGTCTCCTTCGCCGTGCTTGAGCCTATAGCGGATGGTTTCCGCAACTATCTGAAGAAGCGCTATGCCGTACCGGCCGAAGAGTTGCTGGTTGACAAGGCGCAATTGTTGACGTTGACCGCTCCTGAGATGACCGTTCTCATTGGCGGTATGCGTGTCCTGAATGCTAACTTCGGACAGTCCCAACACGGTGTCTTTACCAAGCGGCCTGAGGTGCTCACCAATGATTTTTTCGTGAATCTGCTCGACATGAGCACAATGTGGAAGGCAACCAAAGAAGACGATAATGTGTTCGAGGGGCGTGATCGCGCAACGGGTAAACTCAAGTGGACTGCAACCCGTATCGACCTCGTATTCGGTTCGAATTCCCAACTCCGGGCCTTGGCAGAAGTCTATGCAAGTGATGACTCCAGTAAGAAGTTCGTACACGACTTTATAGCGGTGTGGAACAAAATCATGAATCTTGACCGTTTCGACCTAGTCTGATCTCGCATAAATCCCTTTTTTTTTTCTTTTTTGATTATTCTATCATAATTTTGTTTAATAAAGCTACTAAAAATTTCCACACTTTATAAATACTACTGACCTTTAAACGCTCGTCTGGTGAATGAGCACCTTCACCACTCGGTCCTATAGCTATCATTTCGATATTAGGAAAATGGTTTTGAAAATATCCACACTCAAGTATACCGTGAATTATTCTAGTTTTAGCTTCTTTATGATATAATTCATTAAATACTTCTTTAGATATTTTTAATAACTTAGAATTAAAGTTGGGTATCCAACTGGGAGAGCTACCTAATTTATTGATCTTAAATCCCGCTAAATTCATTAATGATTTCATTCGTTCATATAACATTTGATTATCATATTCATTTAAACTTCTCTGAAATGCTGCAAATGTAAGACCTCTTTTTTTTGTTTGAATATATCCAATATTTATCGAGGTATTAACGTCTTTAGTTTTAGGATGGAAGGAAATAGGTCCATTAGGTAATAAATATAGTATATCCAAAACTTTTTTTTGTATATCTAATGGAATATGGATATAATCTGTATGGTCTTTGACTTCTTTCAAGATAATTTTCATACTTGTTTCAATACCTTCATATAATACTTTAATATTAGATGATAAATCTTTAACAAATTCTTGAATTTTTGGCTGTTCACTGATTTTTGTAAAGAAAATTGAATATGATTCTCTTGGTATTGCATTAAATGATGATCCCCCTCCATGTATTTCATTAATATAGATTTGGAATTTTTTGTCAATCTTCCATAATATTTCAGATAATAACTTTATTGAATTAGCTCTTCCATTATGAATATCCATCCCAGAATGTCCTCCAATTAACCCTTCAATTTCTAGCTTTAGTGCAATATAATTTTTTTCATTTTCTGGTAATGGTATTCTTTTTAATTTCATAAAGCCTTCGAGTAAAGTGCCCCCTGCACATCCGATCGTGAATTTATCGATTCCTTCCGAGTCAAGATTAATTAAATATTTTCCTTTGATTAGATTCTTATCTAACCCTAATGCGCCAAACATTCCCGCTTCTTCACTTACAGTAAAAAGTAATTCAAATTCTAATGGACCAAAATCCAATTCTTTATTGTGAATCTTTTTCATTAACGTTAATTGATATGCCATACCAACAGCATTATCTGCTCCTAATGTGGTCCCTTCTGCGGTAAGCCATTTTTCATTTTCAATTTCAATTACTTTTAGTTTTAATGGATCCTTTGAGAAATCATGAACTACATTATCATTTTTTTCACACACCATATCCATATGACTTTGAATAGCAACGACGTTGGTTTTTTTTGAGTTTCGCTCTTTAGAAGGTATTTTCACTAAAAGATTCCCAGCTTTATCTACAATCGTTTCAAAACCAAACTTTTCGGCTTCTTTTTTTATAAATTCTCTTACTTGATCTTCGCTTCCAGAAGGGTGAGGGATTTGTGATATTTGGTAAAAATAATCCCAAAATTCCGATGGTTCTCCCAATTCGTCTAATTTTATCATATTTGAATAATTATTAATAATAAATAAAAGAGTTCTTAATTTCATCAAAAAGGGAGAATTATAGAAAAATGATTAGATGAGAAATAAAATAACATAATTTTATAGAAAATATTAGAAATTGAGCTATGAGAATAATATATCTCGTTCAACATATGAAATTTAAAAATTTAAATTGGTCATAATGGTTTTTTAGAGAAAATTTATTAATTATAATATTCAATGTTATTTGAAATTTTAAGATTTTAAATTCTAAAATTATTTTTAGTTAATTAAGCATATTTTTAAAGAGGTAAAAAATTGCTTGATGTTTGGAAGTTATTTGGGTTAGGATTTACTTTTATATTATCCAATTATTTAATTATTGTATTTTTTTATTTCATAAAAAAGATATATGGAAGTAAAAAATCAATAAAAGAAATTTTACCTTTTTTAGGAATAGCCTTTTTGTTCTTATTTGGTGGTATATCTTATATTTTTGCTAATTTTTTTGATTATTTTCAATGGCAATATGATCTAAAAATATTATTCTACTTTAGACTTCATTCTATTCTCTATTTCTCAAGTATCGCTTCTTGTATCTTTGTGTATGAATATGTTATTAAAAAGACAAAATATCTTCTAACAACTTATATTGTTATTGGTTTAATAGCAAATTTCATTGTTTACAGATATGAAGATTTAAATTTCTTATTAAACTTTTTTTTAGGCTCTGCTGTACCAATTCTATTGATTCTTCAATATGTGGTATTCGTTAGACCAACATCTGGAATGTTAAAACGCCGAATGAATTTTAGTCTAGTTGGTTTAATCTGTGCTGGAGTTGGCAGTGCATTAAGGAATTTTTTTATAAATGAATTGTTGGGCTATTATATATTTTCAATAGGCACATCGATAGTAATTATCGGATTGTTATTAATGGCTTATGGATTTTCGGCATTTTCTACCCTAACTGATTTAAATTGGAAAGATAAATTACATCAACTTTATGTGGTTACGGAAGATGGAATTTGTCTTTATGCATATTCCTTTGAAAATAATCTTCCTATAGCTAATTCAAACCTACTTGCAGCAGGTTTTTCAGGTATACAAAAATTATTATCTGAAATATTAAAAACAAAAGAAGCTCTGAGGATAATTGAATATAAGCATCTAAATATTCTTGTTGATTTTAGACCAAATATTGTAGTTTTATTAGTTATTACTGAACATAGTGCATTTCTATTTTATAAATTGAAAGAATTCGCTGAAAAATTTTCCAATTTTTTTAAGGATTTATTGATAAATTGGCAAGGGAATACAGAAATATTTACACCTACCAAATCTCTTATTCAGAGCACATTTGAATGAAATTTATGATTATACATCAAATCTTATTGAATTACATTAAAAATGAATCAAAATGATATATCAATTAGATTTTTGGAAAATGATGAGTTTAGGAATAACTTTTATCCTAATTAGCAATACAATATTCTTATCTCATTATTTTATAAATAAAATATACCAAACTAAGAAATTTAAATCTGAAATATTGCCTTTTTACGGAATAACTTTTTTATTTTTGTTTGGAAGTGTCTCATATATTTTCGCAATTATATTTGATTTTTTTCATTGGTATTATGATCACTCAATATTAATTTATTTCAGATTACACCTCATATTTTATGTTCTAAGTGTAGCCTCATGTATTTTCGTATATGAGAACGTTACTAAGAAAACAAAATATCTTCTAACAATTTATATGATTGGTGGATTGGTAATAAATTTCTTTATATTTTCATATAAAGGTTTAAATTTATTTTCTAATTTCACATTTGGATTAGGTTTGCTAATTTTATTGATTCTTCAATATGTTGTATTCGTTAGACCAACTTCTGGGATGTTAAAACGTCGGATGTATAGTGCTTTAATTGGTTTAATTATTATTGGATTTGGAAGTTTTTTAAGAAATCCTACTATAAATGAAGCGTTTGGCTATTACCTTTTTTCAATGGGCACTTTACTAGTAAATTTTGGAGTATTATTAATGGGATTCGGATTTTCCGCTTTTTCAACATTTACTGATCTTAATTGGAAGGAAAAATTACATGAGATTTTTATATTAACAAAAGATGGACTTCTTTGCTATGCATACTCATTTGATGTTGATCAGAAAATGAATGGCTCTGAACTACTTGCAGCTGGTTTTTCAAGTATACAAATTTTCCTTTCTGAAATATTAAAGACAAAAGATGATTTGCAAATTATAGAATATAAAAATTTAAATGTTATTCTTGAATTAAAAGGGAATATTGTTTTTGTTTTAGTCATAAAAGAAAAAAGCTCATTTCTAAAACACAAATTAGGAGAATTTTCTCAAAAATTTTGCGAAATATTTACAGATTCATTGAAGAATTGGAATGGAGATATGGAAATATTTTATCCTACCAAAAATTTAATTCAAAATATATTTGAATTAAATAAATAATTTCATAGATTAAACTAAAAGCTACCAAATCTCTTATTCAGAGCATATTTGAATGAAATTTATGATTATAAATCAAAATCCTATTGAATTACATTAAAAATGAATCAAAATGATATATCAATTAGATTTTTGGAAAATGATGGGTTTAGGAATAACCTTTATCCTAATTAGTAATGCTATATTTTTATTTTATTATTTCATAAGTAAAATATACCATAGTAAAGAATATAAATCTGAGATTTTGCCCTTTTACGGAATAACTCTTTTATTTTTGTTTGGTGGTCTCTCATATATTTCTGCAATTATATTTGATTTTTTTCATTGGTATTATAATTTAACAATATTAATCTATTACAGATTAAACTTTATATTTTATGTTCTGTGTGTAGCTTCATGTATTTTTGTATATGAAAACGTTATTAAGAAGACAAAATATCTTTTAACAATATACATGATTGGTGTGTTGATAATTAATTTCTTCATAGGAACATTTGAAGCTTTAGTCTTATTCGCTAATTTCACTTTTGGGTTTGCTTTAATAATTTTATTAATTCTTCAATATGTTGTATTCGTTAGACCAACTTCTGGGATGTTAAAACGTCGGATGTATAGTAGTTTAGTTGGTTTAATCATTATTGGCCTTGGAAATTTTTTTAGAAATCCTTCCATAAATGAAACGATTGGTTATTATATTTTTTCATTAGGCACTTTACTAATAAATATTGGAATATTATTAATGGGATTCGGATTTTCTGCTTTTTCAACATTTACTGATCTTAATTGGAAGGAAAAACTTCATCAGATTTTTATACTAACAAAAGATGGACTTCTTCTCTACGCTTATTCATTTGATGTTAATCAAACAATTGATGACTCTGAATTACGTGCAGCTGGTATTTCAAGTGTCCGAATTTTCCTTTCTGAAATATTAAAAACAGAGGATGATTTACAAATTATAGAATATAAAAATTTGAATGTTATTCTTGAATTAAGAGATATTGTTGTCTTTGCTTTAGTCATAAAAGAAAAAAGCTCATTTCTAAAACACAAATTAGGAGAATTTTCCCAAAAATTTTGCGAAATATTTAGAGATTCATTGAAAAATTGGAATGGAGATATGGAAATATTTTATCCTGCAAAAAATTTAATTCAAGATATATTTGAATTAGATAAATGATTAAATACTTATTAGACTAATAGGTAAAATATCGAGTTCTTTATTATTTTAATATAATATTTAGAAACTGGGTCCTCGCTTTTAAAAATGAGATCATCATGGAATTTGATTAATTTATAAAAAGTTCCTTCCATAATTATTTCTATTGCTTCATTATTAAGGTTCCAAATTGCAAATCTGGCAACGCTATATGAAGGTTCAGTATCTCCTTTATATGTTGAATAAAAATAAACATAGGGTTTGATATTCGCCACACCATCAGTATAGGTGAAAACTAATTGAGCCTCTTTTTTAAAATAGAAATAAGCTAGAATAACTCCCTTTCCAACTTCATAATCCACGGAAGGAATACCCTCATATTTTTCTATTAAAACATTTGTTTTTGAATTATATATATCCCAAGAAGCCCATTTTTTCTCAACCATTTCTCAAATGCCTCAGAAGATTATTTTTTCGATTGCGATACAATTTAATAATTTAAAGAAATTATATTTTTATTTATTCATCCCACCCTGTTTTCTAAATTCTTTAGCTATGGTAATTTAATTCCATTTTCATTATTTCTAACCTTATTTTCAAATATTATTCGATTTTAAAAAGACTCTCTTCATCTTCCACATATATGATTTCTCTACATAATTCTTTAGTTTTAAGAAGAAAATCATCCAAATAATTATTTAAATCTAAATTTTCTTGTTTTTCTATTAATAAATTGAGAATTTTGAAAGGATCATTTTTATAATAAAATCTAAATGTGACTGAATCTTTTAAATTCTTCGAACCAATAAGCAACTGGATATACCAACTATTGTCAAAATTTAAACCCGCTTCTAAATTAGCATTTTCACCAAAATATCTCCCAAATGCAGGTGGGTTAACCTCTATTTCTGATTTAACAAAATCATTAAATGTTCTATTCCAATTTTTTGCTTCTTGCCATTTTGCTTTGTCAAGTTTTTCAGAAAACAAATTAATGGTTTCAATTTCCTCTTTTGTATAATCTTTATTAGCTGGTTTATTGTTAATTCTTTCAATTTTTTTAAAATTAATTTTTGGTGTGATTAACTTAATAAAATCTTCATCATCATGATATTCATTGAAATCCTCTTCATTTGCAGCTTTTTTAAGGTAGCTGTGATTTATTTTTATAGCTTTTTTAAGAAATTTAAAGGAATTTGATTTATCTCGTAATAGAGAATATACCGCAGCTATCCAGAACAATAATTCAGCATTATTTGGCTTTTTTTCTAAGAATTTTAGGTAAATTTCCAATGCTTTATTGAGATATGGTACTGCTTCTTTTCTTTCATTTTGCAATATTTTCATATGCCCAGCGCAATGGTAATATTCAGGAATTTCACTATTAGAAGAAATAAGTTCTTTAAAAATATCAAAAGCTTTTTTAAATTCTTTATTTTCCTTAAATAATATCGCTTCATTAAATTTCTCTTGGGGATCAAAATATTGAACCCCTAAGAAATCAGCCAGACCTCTTCTATAACTTAAGTATTTACTACCATTTGAGTTTTTTAATAGTTTAAAGCTAAAGTTTATTCCTGCTCTTTTAAGATCACTATATATATTAGCATATTCCCAAACACCAGGACTTTCAACAAACCCTATTAATATCTCCTTCTGAAGAGTATTGAGTTCATCTTTTGATTTTATAGGATTCTTTTCATTATTTTCTTTAAATGCCATTTGTATTAGCGCATTGGCCATATCAAGACAATTATTACCATCAGATTCTTCTTTTAAAATATTAACTAACGGTTTTATTATTATTTTTAACTGATCCTCTTTAATTCCTTTTAAATAATATAACATATTTTCATGTGTCATGCTTTGAGAAGAATGATATCTTTGAAGTTTTAAAAAGAGCTCTTTATTATCAAGAAGCGCTTTAAGATTGATAAGTATTGGTTCTTTCAAATTATTCTTATGTATTTTGATATATGTCAATATAACTGCAAGTTTGACCAGTTTATAATCGCTTTTAAGTAATTCTTTTTCATAAAATTCAAAAATTTCTGAATTTTCTTCTAAAAGCTTACCCATACATAAAGTAAAAATACTTTTTAATGCTGGATCATTATCAGTTTTTCTAAATTCAATCATAAGTAAGTCCATTACTTCTTTTTTCTTATCTTTAAAGCAGGAAAGTATATATGCAGCGTAATATTTTTCTTGATAAGTGCCAAAAGTGAGAAAATTGGTAAAAACCATAAATCCTTTTCCAAATTCTTCCTCAATGGCTTTTATGTACTTATCATTTTTTGAATAACCATTTATAATATGATCAAGTAAATTAAGAATTTCCGAGGAAACGGGCAAATTATTTTCAAGAATTTCAATTAAAAAAGGTATTGCATATGAAGTTGCTTCATAAACAGTTCCTTGATGATAAATATTTCCATATAATCCATATAATGCATTATTTCTATCCGCTTTATTTTCTGAGACTAGATCTTTTATTAATTCTGGCACATCAGTTGCTTCACCATAAGCATGACTTAGATTTTTCCAATCAATTTTATCTAGATTTTCAAAAATTCTATATCCCTCTGGCAAAATATTTTATTTTGTATAAACTTTTATGATTGAAATAATTTAAATAGTTAAAGAATTTATCTTTTTAGTTATTCGCTCCACCTCTTTTTCTAACTTATCCAACTTTAGTAATGTAATTCCTTCTTTATTCATTTCTGTTCTTAAAAATTCTAATCTCTTAATAAGCTTATTTATTTCTTGATCTTTACAATATTCAATTACCGCTTTTACTCCCTTTTTATAAATAGCTTTATCATTTTTCGTTAAATTTTTTGAGGTTATTTTTAATTTCTTTATATTAATAAGATATTTTAAACCTTCTAATTCTTTTATCGGATTGAATTCAAGATCTAATATTCCTAATTGAGATAATCCTTTCAACCCCTCAATTCTTTTAATATCATTATGATTAAGACTTAATTCTTTCAATTTAGATAGATGATCTATCCCCTCTATTTTCTTGATTTTATTAAAATAAAGATATAAAATTTCTAATCGAGTGAGTTTTTCCAATCCCTCAATTTTTTGAATATTATTATTGAAAAGATATAAACTCTTTAGCTGTTTGAGATTTTCTAATCCCTCGATTTTCGAGATTTTGTTATATCCAATATTTAATACTCTTAATTCGGATAATTTTTCTAATTCCTCTATTTTTTTAATCTGATTATCATAAATTCTTAATTCTTGTAATTGAGAAAGGTTTCCTAATCCCTCAATTTTTTTAATTTTATTAAAATTTAAAGTTAATTTCTTCAATTGATATAGGTTTTCTAATCCTTCAATTTTAGTGATTTGATTGCCAGACAGCTCCAATAATAATAAATGAGAAAATTTCTCTAAACCTTTAATTTTTGTAATTCCTCTCCTACCCAAATCTAGAAAGATCAAATTACCATTTTTATTGATTTTAAATTTAGTTTTTCCTAATCTATATAATGTCTTTAATTCATCAAGCGCTTCCATTTCTAATGATTTGCCAGTTGAGGACATTTATACTCCCTTTTATACGTTCCCGACTCATCCAAATTATTTTATTATATCAAATAATGAACTGACTTTAAAAACATCTATAATTTTTACACCTGAAATTTGAGTCTTTATAAAATCTGGTAAACTTATTCTTAATATTATTACTCTTGATTCTGTTGGTTTTAATGAGAAATAATTATCAGAAGCAATTAAATCCACAATTTCAGAATAGATATATACATAGAGTGCAATATTTTTTGAAGTTATAGTCATAGAATAATAGCGTTCATTTTTATTATTTGAATTAATTTTTTTAATTTTATAAGAAAGACCAGGATCCTTTAAAGGAAAATTTTTTGGCTTCTCAAATAGCCGGAATCCATAGAATGGTTCAAATCCATTCTGTTCACTATCTTCAAGAGAATAAAAAATAATATTATTGCACATTTCCTCTCTTGTTTTGTTTATAACTTCTACATCAATAGTCTCAACCAATAAAGAAGAACACGGAGGGATTTCAACCTTTTTTAAACCATTTATGAGTGTTTTTCCTTCTGCATTTAGAATGCTCCAATTTAATGTTCCCTTTTTAGAAACCCTTAAATCATTTATTACCCAAAGCTCGACTTTTTTTGGTTCTTCCATAGCACTAACAAAGAAAGGTTGATATGCTCTTTTAGCAATATAATGTAAAGCTTTCCAGCGACCATAATAATCTAATGAAGACCAACTTGCAACCGGCCAACAATCATTCAATTGCCAATAAAGAGACCCCATACAGTGGAATTCATTCCTATTTCTCCTCCAATGCTCAATTCCATACTCTATTGCTTCAGCTTGAGTAATTTGTGAGAGAAGGACTTGATGCTCAAAATTTTGGGGGAATAAAAAACGCTTTTTGATATATCTCTTAATTTTTTTATTGCCTGCCCAGTTTTTTTGATGGCTTTTCATTATAGGCGAATTGAAATGGTATTGTTCAGGTGGAGAAAATGTTTCAATAGTCTTCATTGATGGAAATGATTGAAAACCATATTCTGACATAAATCTAGAGTTGAATTCTCGATAGGCTGTAAAGGGAGCACCGTTATGCCAGACCTGCCAAAAATGAGAATCACCTTTATTTGGAGTATTTGATTCTATATAACCTCTTTCCTTCTCACCACCACCATTGGAAGGTGAACTTGGCCAATAAGGATGATTGGGATCATATTTCTTAATTAACTCTGGCAATATCTTTTCAAATATTTCAAAGTAGCTTTTCTCAAATTTAGCTATGTCCTTAGGGTCTTGAATTTCAGATATACCAACTAAAGATGAGAATAAAAATTCATTTTCATTATTTCCACACCAAAGAGCTAAGCTAGGTCTATGTCTCAATCTCTTAATATTTTGAATTGCCTCAATCTTAACATTTTCATTAAATTCACTGGTTGGTGGGTAAACTGCACAAGCAAACGAAAAATCCTGCCAAACCAAGATGCCTAAACTATCACAAATATCGTAAAAAAGATCATCCTCATAGATTCCCCCTCCCCAGATACGAATAAAGTTCATATTAGCTTCCTTAGCATAGTTTAGAGTCATTTGATAAAGCCCTAATTTTTTACCACGAGGAATGAAACTATCTATTGGAATCCAGTTTGCACCCTTAGCAAAAACTGGGACTCCATTTAACAAAAAGTAAAAAGTTTCACCCCAGTGATCCAGTTCTCTTATAAGTCTGATATCTCGAAATCCAATTTTAAGATTCTGTGAATCAATTTGGTCTTTATCATGTATTGAAACCTTTAATTCATAAAGATTTGGGGTGCCGAGGTCATGTGTCCACCACAATTGTGGATTGCTAATATCCATCTCAATTGTTTGATTTTTGTCTTTAAGAGTAACACTCTTTGAGTGCTGTATTCCATCAGGACTAGTTAATTCAACCTTAATTTTATATCCTAAAGACTCTATATCATTTAGTTTTGAACTTATCTCGAGATTTACTTTGAGATTAACTGTCTCAACATTAATTTTTGAAATTTCTTCCGAATTCTTAATTTTCAGGGGGTCTATATTGTATTTAAATTTCTGAACTGGATAAATTGAATCAATTTTTAGCTCATTGTACCCAATTAATTCTACCGACTTCCAAATTGCAATATCCGGCAGTTGAGGACCCCAATCCCAACCAAAGGAGAATTGAGCTTTTCTTAAATATGGAATTCCTAGCAGAGAGTCAGCAGCTCTTAATTTGAATTTATGTTTCTTTATTTCTTCTAAAGCGTAATTGGTTGGACTCTTTATAATTACTTTTAACTTATTTATTCCTTCTTTTAACTTAGATTTTACATCGATATCATAACTAACAAACATATTATTAGTGTGCCCGAGCAACTCATTATTTAAATAAATTTCAGCAATAGTATCTATTCCTTTGAATCTGAGAAGGATATTCTTACATTCTAAAAACTCAGCATTTATTACGAATTCTTTTTCAAACTTCCAATCAGAATTATAAACCCAAGCCACTTTAGATTCATTTTCACCATAAAATGGGTCCTCAATTTTTTGATTTATTAATAAAGCTTCAAATACAGACTCTGGAACTTCGATAGGTATATTAATATTTCTTTCTTCTTGTGTTAACGTCCATTCTCCATCTAAAGAAATCAATTCCATAATTATCAATTAGGCTATTCAAATTAAATGTTTAAAGAATTTGAGAAAATATTACTATTCCAAATTATTTAATTTATTTAAACTATGTAGAAGAAGATAAAGTGTCTCGTTATTAAACAATTTATTTACTAAAATAACGCTCAGCAGAAAAGCTTTTTCCCTGTGCTATAATAACACACGTTCTTTTTTCGGGAGTTATTGTTATTGTAGCACTTTCGATGACTTCAAGGGGAATACCCTCCTTTTTTAAAACATTATGAAACCACTTGGACATTAATTTATAATATCTTTCTACGTCATCCCCTTCCATATCAGGGGTTAAAGTACCACTAATCAAGTCAACAATAATTTTTCTTCTTGGTCTAAAATGTTCAAATGGGTAGTTACCAAATCCTTCTGGGTTCCACATTGAGGATCTTAATGCGTTATTAGCTACTGACCTTAATCTTATTAATTTCATGTTTGAATAAATGAAATTATTATATTTAAAATTAATTTGATTTTATTAACTTTATAAAAAGAAGATATGAATTGGTTTTAATGGAAAAAATTAATGAAATTGAAGATGAACAAGAAAAAAAAGCCATTATTGAGTTATGGAATAATTTTAACTGCTGGGATGCTCCATTGAATCAGGTGGGATTTGAAATCAACGAGAAGGGACAAATAAAATTATTGAGACTAAATAATAGAAAAATAAAAAAGATTCCTAACTTTATTGCTAATTTTTCAGAGCTTAAATATTTAGATTTATATTATAATAAAATCCGTAAAATAGAAATACCAAATAATCTTAAGAAATTGAAGCGATTATATCTTGGAGGAAATCTCATTACTAAAATCGATGGCCTAGATAATTTTTCACAGTTGAATGAATTAGCTATTTATGGAAATCGAATTTCAAAGATTCAAAATATCAATCATTTATCTTCCTTATTATCATTAAATCTAAATGGTAATAATATTACACAGATTGAAGGTTTAGATAATCTTATTCATTTACAAGATTTAAACCTGAATTCTAATAAAATTACAAAGATTAGTGGGTTAAATAATCTTTTTAATTTAAAGAGATTATTATTGGATAATAATAGAATTACAAAAATCCAAGGATTAGAAAATCTAACTCAATTACAAGAAATTAGTCTAACAAATAACGAGATTATAAAAATCGAAGGGATAGAGGAACTTGATAACTTGGAAAGTATTTCACTTTTAGGAAATCCACTTTCAGAAATAGATAAGAAAGTCTATCATAAGGGTTTAATTGCTTTAAAAAAATTTTCTAGACAAAGGAAAATAGATGATTGCATAAAAAGAATAAAAGAAATACAAGAAATATTGAATTTGGGTAAGCTAAAATTAGATAATTATAACATTTTAAATCAAGAACTTGAAGAACTACAGAAAAAAATTAAAGATTTCAAATAAAAAGGAGTTAAATCAATGGGATCTTCATTAATGTCAATTATAAATTTTACAAATAAGAAATTACAAATATATAAAAAATAGGAAGGAAAAAATAATAATACAATACCAACATTCTTAAAATTCTGGGATATACAAGAATGACAATATACAGATTTAAAATAGTTATTGTAGGAGATTATGGAGTAGGTAAAACATCATTAATAAATCAGTATGTTACCCAAAAATTTAAAGGAAGTTATATTCCCACTTTGGGAGTACAATTCACTAAAATAAGTTTAAAAGCAAGCGATGATGAGGTTGAATTAATCCTTTGGGATATAGCTGGTCAAGATAGCTTTTTTAAAATTAGACAGAGATTTTATGATAATACTCAAGGATTCATAGTTGTATACGATATTACAAGAAAATCCTCTTTGGAAAATATTAAAAATTGGTATGATGATGTCACGGCGCACACTGGGAAATTACCTTGTCTTTTACTTGGCAATAAATCTGACTTAACAGAAAGAAGAGTTATTAATAAGGAAGATGTAAAGGAAATTATTGAAAAACATGAAATGAATTTTATTAACTTTTTTGAAACCTCAGCAAAAACTGGAGAAAATGTGAAAGAAAGTTTTGAATCAATAGCTAAAAACATATTAAAAAATATATAAACTATTATTATTTCGATCTTCCAGAGGTGTATGAAATAAATAAACCGTATTTTTTAAGCATAATAAACCCTTCAGGAATATGTTTATTCTTATATTGCTTTAAAGAAGATTTTGATGTAACAGAATTTCAACTTTTTAGTGGTTTTATAACAGCCATTATTAAATTCTCAGAAGAATTAAATGAAAAAATTGGGTATAGCAAGGAGGATGGACGAGTTCCTTCCATTCCTCTTAATTTAAATTTTGAAATTCTGATCTCATATAATGAACCCCTAATTGGTTGTCTTGTGGCGGAAAGAAAAGATTATGATGAGGATATGAAAATTTTTCTTAATGATGTATTAGATGAATTTCTAGAAATTAATGGTGAAAATCTCAAAGATTTTAATGGTGATATTGGGACATTCGATCGTTTTAAAGATGAAATCGAAAGAATTTTCAGAAAAAGAAGCATTTTTTCTTATCAAATCCCAAAAATGAGAACAGACCAAACCAAGAGGATATCGCTGAAAGAAAATTTCTTAGATTTAATTGATTTGATAGATGGTAAGAGAGACATTAAACAGATTTCTCAAATTTTAAAAAAGGAAACAGAAAAAATAAAAGACATGATTTCACGATTATTATGGCTTGAAATGATAAATTTAAGTGCTAAAGTCTACGAAGATGATGTTTTTGAACCAAGAAAAGACTTATTTCAATTAATAAGAAGCAGAGAAATTGATCCAGAAAAGAGAAAAGAAAAAGAAAAACATTTAGAGGAAAAAGCATCCGAATTTGATTTATTAAATGCCATTGATGGATTCAAAACTGTTCTTGAACTTGATAATGACTTTCCTAACTTATCTTCTGATGAGATAAAACGAATTTTATCATATTATCTCTCTCAAGGATCTTATCTTGAGAAAATTGAGCTGTACCCACAATTAATCAATATTAATGATAAACTTATTGAGAATTTATCCGATGAAAGCCTTGCACTATGTTATTCATTGGAAAATATTTGTGAAGGAGATCTATCATTAGCAGAAATTTCAGCAAGAATTGGTATGCCAATTAATGAAATAAAAAAAATGTTAAATTTTATGGGAGATCATGTAACATATATTAAAAAATCTGTTAAATAATAGATTAATACATTGCAAATAAAATGGGTTATGATATAACCTTGCTTCTTTCTATAATCCAATTATTTAATCGCTGAAAATCCTCCTCAACAAAATAATTACATATTACTTCTTTGAATTCCTGACTTAAAATTTTATATCTTTTCCTATCACCAGATGAAAAATAATCCAAAATGAAGAATATAAACTCTTTACTGTCTTCGGGAGCAATTTCTACAAGGGCTTTAATTATTTTTTTTCTAAGCTTTAGACTAAAATCAATTGGATCTACACCAGTTTCAATCAAACGTTTTATTGCTTCAATTAGGCATTTTTGAATGCCCTTTTCAATCAAAGATTCAACAAATGACTTTGATGCAATAAAATATTCTCCTGGAGCTAATAAATCACGTAAATCAGGACGTTTTTCAATAGGGATTTCTTTATAATCAGGCTCATAATTTTCATTAAATTTAAATTGACCTATTGCAAAATGAGTAAGATTAAAATAAGAAAATTTTTCTCCCTTTCTCAATAGAACCAAATTCTTTTGTATTTTTCCATTTTTAATTTCTGTAAGGGCACATATGTCTATCCCCTTTTCTTTTAAAAAATCGTCATTAATAGGAATATAACACTTTTCAAAAATATAATACCCTTTTTCTTTATCTACAACCCTTCTCTCATTTTTTTCGATACGATCTAACCAATCATCTGTCAAAAGAATCAAGTTCTATAATTTTTATAAATTTAAGAAATATCATCGTTTATACAATTGTTATTCTTTTTCTGCATCCTTAATTAATTCTTTTGCTGCTTCTTTAACTATTTCTTTTAAATCTTCTTTTTCTAATTTGCTAATCTTCTCTTCTATGTCCTCTTCTTCTTTAGGTTTCTCTTTTTTCGTTTTTTCCTTCTCTTTTTCCACTTTATCTTCTTTTTTCTTGTCCTCTCTAGCCTTCTTAACCTCTTTTAAATACTCAGCAGCTGCTTTATCTTGTTCAGAGAGGTTTGTTAATATCTGATCCATCATTTTTTCTGGTATTTTTTCTTTATATTGCTTTATTTTAGCTAAAAATATCTCAAATTCCTCTTTATTCATCTCTTTATCCGAAAATCTTAATAATAATTCAGGAAACTGGACGAGTAATTTTGGAAATTCATCTAAATTTGACCAGAATTCTAAGAATTCCAATCCAATAGTACTCTCTGAAACATGTCCCCAGTCTCCAATAATGACGTAATCAAATAATTCTTCCATCAAGTAACTAATTACCGACATTAGCAATTTTGAGTAATTAAGATTGAAGCTATGTGTTCCTTTAATACTGATATGATCTTCTCTTTTTATTTCATAATTGAGACTGTCTAGCCACATTAAGCCATTATTTCCAAGCTTTTTAATTAAAAATTGAAGAAATTCTTCGATATCAAAGTCTTCTTTCAATAAATCGAGTTGTAAATGAGCAAAATCGAGAAAGTTTTTTGCTGAATCTATAGAAATTTCTTCTAAAAGATCTTCTTCTATATCTTCTAATACCTTATTAAGCAGAGTTTTCTCAATAATGATCATGTTCTGATTGCGTGAATTAACAATTATATCTAACCATTCATAAATTGCTTTTCTAGCTATTTGATTAGTTGTTATATTCTGACTATTTGCTAATTTCTCTAATTCTTTAAAAATTTCTTCGGATATCCTGAGACCTATTAATTTATTAGGCATTTAACTCACCTTTTCTTCCAATGGAGTACTCTATATAAAGAAGTCGTATGCGTGCGCGAGCTCTACGAAATATTTTTATATTCACAAAACTCGTACATAAAATTACAACCTTTACATTTATTAATCTTATTAACAAATGTTACCACACTTTTAGATTTTGTGTCCATAAAAATTGGTTAAAAATATGTTTGATGGTATATAGAATATTAATTTTATTTAATTTTTTTTGCTATAATAAAAAAATATTTGTAAATTAAATATTTTTTTCTGTTATTTTATATAATTATACTTTAAATTACTGCTTTTGGATTAAATTCCTTATATATATGCAGAAATATTACCAAAATCTTAAATACTTCTCTTTTTTAGACTTCTTTAACATAAATATGTATATTTCTAAGAATTAAAGACCCCATTTTTAACAATTCTAAATAAACGCGTGCGCTGGCTTCTCATGGAGTAACATATACAACAAAGATGGAGTGGAGCATTTTAAATTATAAAAATATACATAAAATTATGCTATGAATCACACTTTTGAAATTATTTTATTTATTAGAAATGGAAATAAAATTAAATAAATCTTAAAAAATATTTTAAAGAAATTTATTTCTTTATTTCAATCAATCTTTTTACTTTATTCACTAATAACCTTTCTTTTTTTACTAATTAACATAGACATTTAAAAAAAGATTTTTTCAAATAATCTTTTCAACAGGTTTATTTCAATGCATTAGAAATCTATATTATAACAGTGTCATGAAATTTTATTCAATGCCTCATTGAATAATATTCAATCGCTTAAATTTGTCAGCAACTATATTTTTTTGTGTAATTTTGTGTTAAATTGAATTGACCTTTTCTTAAAATATATCCATTATATTACTATTCAAAAAAATTAAAATAAAAACATTTTAATTAAAGATAATAAGAATTTTGGGAATAAACGGAAAGAAAATAACTGAAATTCTATTAAATTTTAGATAAAAAAGATTTTACAAAAAAAAAATATAGTTTTCAATACTTTTGATATTATAAATCTTTAGAAAAAGCTAAAAAATCCATTAAATAGATATTAATTCTTCATTTTCCAATTTTAAATTAAAGGATTTATCTATATATAACTTTTTGTGGATAGATTTATGATATATTTCTTCATATATATTGATTAATAAATATTAATTTCATATTGGAACGAATTATTATGAAAAAAAAAGTAATAGTTCTCATTTTAGCAATATTTCTTAGCTTTACGTTTATTTCTCTATCAAACTCCAATATATCAATAATTTCGAATAGGATTACTGTTAATTCACCCTCTAAAATATCTACAAGCGAAACAGCGAAAACCGCATGGACAGCTAATGGTACACCAATCGCTATCCAACCTCAATATCAAGAAAGAGTTGATATTTGTAGCGATGGAGCAGGAGGAGCTATTATTACATGGGAGGATTATAGAACTGGAACTAATGTTGATGTCTATGCACAAAGAATAAGGGCAGATGGGAGTGTTGCCTGGACTCCTGGTGGAGTTGCGATTTGTACACATACTTCAGATCAATTTAATGTTCGAATTTGTAGTGATGGATCAAGAGGGGCAATTATTTCGTGGTATGATTTTAGAGCAGGCAATGGTAATATTTACGCACAAAAAATCAATTCTAGTGGAGTAGTACAATGGACACTTGATGGTGCGGGAGTCTGTACGTGGACTGGTAATCAATATTATCAAGAAATGTGTAGTGACGGTGCGGGAGGTGCAATTATCGCTTGGTATGATGATAGGGTTGGAAGTGATACTTATGCACAAAGAATCAAATCTAATGGAGCTCTAGACTCAGACTGGCCAGCAGGTGGAATATTGGTTACCTCCTATTCCACATATTATCCTCAAATTTGTAGTGATGGGGTTGGAGGTGCTATTATTGCTTTTTATTCTACAATAGGTAATATTTATGCACAAAGAGTTAATTCAAGTGGAGATTTACAATGGACATCAGCTGGAATAACAATATGTGATGAAGCAGATTGGCAGCAAAATCCACAGCTTATCAGTGATGGTGCCGAAGGGGCAATCATTACCTGGGAAGATTTTAGATCTACTACTAATTTTGATATTTATGCTCGTAAAATCAATGCAGCTGGGGGCGTGGAATGGTTAGATGATGGTGAGGCAATATGCACTTTAGGCACTAACCAATGGAAACCTCAGATTTGTGCCGATGGAATGGGTGGCGCAATTATAACTTGGTATGATAGTGATATCTCTGCTCAAAGAATCAATTCAGCAGGGAATGTACAATGGAAAACTGATGGTGTAGAAATATGTAATCTTGGAGGGGATCAAATAGAACCCCAAATTTGTAGCAGTAAAAAAGGTAGCGCAATAATAACTTGGCTAGATAATAGAACCGGTCCAAATTCTGATATTTACGCCCAAAAAATAAGTTCGAGCGGTGCGGCGCAGTGGACTGCTAATGGAACTTTAATATGTAACGCAGACGGATTTCAAGCACTCCCAAAAATTTGTAGCGATGGAGCGGGTGGTGCAATTATTGCTTGGGATGATGAAAGAACGGGAACTACCAACGATGATATCTATGCTCAAAGAATTAAAATCCCAGAGGAGGAAGATTACACTTTACTATTAATTTCGGCAGTATTATCACAATCTGGAGGGTTATTGGGAGAAATTCTAGGATTTTTCGATAGAGCCTTGAGCATACTATTATCCCCTATGGTAGTGGGTAGTATTGTCTTGGTAGAAACACTTCTTATCATCATTTTGTCTTCTGTCGTTAAACGTCAAAGAAAATCATCTGGAAAAAGCAAAAAAGCTTAGAAATAAAAAACTAATCTATCATTTTTTTTATTTTCTTTTTTAAAGGTTTTACCTTTAAACATAACTTTATAAATAATATTCTAGAAATCAAAGGAATTCGGCATAAAAAACATTTCTTTTTTATGTTTACAATTCATTTTGCCTTGAAATTATTGTATTTATTTTCTATTTCTCTTTAACTTTCTAATACAAAAGAATTTGAGTGTGTATGCTTAAATGAAAAAAAAACCGAATGATTATTTAATTAATGAACTTAAAAATGCGATTAACGACAAATATTTTTCTTATGCACTTAAATTATATTCGGAGCTAGATGATCAGTATTCAGAAAAGAGCCTTATGTTGAAAAAACGAATCTATGAAGGTTTTTTTGAAGAAACAAAGAAATTTATTAATTACAAATTAAACAATCGCATAAAAAAATATATTAAAAAGAAAAATTACAGGCTTTTAGAGCTCGAATTAAAAACCTTAGAAAAGAATTTAATTTATTTTCGAAGGGTACTTTCCAAATTAGATCCAAACGAAAAAATAGCCAGAAGATTCAAATCTGATATTTATGCTTGGAAAAGGTTACATGATAATTACAATCAGTATGAAATTTATGTAATAGCTTCCATGGAGTATTATTGGCAAAAATATGAAAAATTAATAGAAAAAGCAAAACAAAAATTGAAAAAAAAGCAAGAAAAAAGAAGAAAAAAAGCAAAAAAGAATAAAAGTATAGATGAAGATACAAAACCAAAAGTTGAATTAATATTAGAAATGTATGAAGAAGATAATGAAGAAAATTATATTGAATACCTTCCTTTTTTAGGTGTCACATCAGTTAGACTTCGTGTATTGGTAAATGAATCTGTTAAGAAATTAATAATTAGACCAAAGATAAATACTCTTTTCCATGCAGAAAACGTTGAATGGAGTAATTATATTTGTGGAATGAACAATGAAAATATCTATCACGATTTAAAAAAGGGTATGATTGCAATTTACGGTGGAGGGCGCAAAAAAGGATTTATTATGATTAACCCTCCAGCAGAATCATATGCATTTTTCTTCATAAGACATCATGATAAGACAATTAAAGAGCAATTGGATTATTCAATGACTTTTGAAGCAGTGGAGGAGATTTCTGAAAATGAAGAAGTCCTAATTTCTTCAATTAATATACAATTAAAATATCCTCAAGCAATAAGACCATATTATGAAATGGAACTTCCAGATGCTACAGGTCCTTATAATCCAATTCACGCTGTTTATAATTATAATCATAGAAAACACGGTATTTTAAAGAATGAATATAGAGAAATTACTTTTATAGGCTCTCAAATTCCTGAATATTATCCTAGGTGGTATCCTCCTCAAAGAGTTAGATATTTTCCAATAAGGAATGAAAAAGTCTCTAACCTCGTTTTGCGTTCATATTCTGATGGCACCGCTAGAATACTCTATAATATCAATGGAAATTTGATTCAGATTGGTGAATTGAAAGGTGATTTGACTTCTGATGTTTTTAATGATCCCCTGCAAATGACCACTGCCGAAGTCTTTCGATTTTTTAGTGATGATTTCTTAGTCTTAAGAATCTGGTTCTGGTGGTTAGATAAAAGGACAAATGCATCAATTTTCAAATTAAATCACGAAATGCCAGATTGTGAAAGGGTGGATTTTGTTATCGATTTAAGAGATCCAAGTGAAAGCAATCAAATGATTCCATTCATAGCGACTGATGTACATTGGAAAGAATTTTGGTTAGATACACGAGAGATTGGAGGAAAAATTAGGGTAAAGTTTACACCAACAGGTCTCGATTTATTTAATACCCAACAATTAGTTGCATATTTTTCTCATCATCAAGATGGAGTAATGCACCATCCACTTCCTGCTATTGTTCATGAGTTATTTTCTTGGATTGGAGACAAAAAAACTTTCTATTGCGTTATTTGCGGAGAACGAACCACCTTACCTGATAACATCCCAATCGCCAAGGAATTGATTGAAGATTTAAGCGAAGAAGCCTGTCGTGAAAGGAATCGAAAATTAATCGAAGAAATGTCTGATATAATTTGCCCCGCCTGTGGTCAAGTAATTATGAACGAAGAAAAATTACAGTATATGTTTCTATTTGAGGATAATTCTAAATTTAAGAAACATTTAAAGAGAGATATCTTGAAAAAAGCCATAGCTTTAAAAATTGGCAGAAATCGAGTAAACGGGGGAACTCAACCATTATCCCTAAAAAGACAAAATTGTCATGTCCCTACTCCGATGGATGGAATTACTTCAAAGGATTGGTGCTCTTCTACTGTTATAAAACCATTATCTTTAAAGAGAATTACCTTTGTGAAAAAAGCTAAAGAAAGAATTAAAAAGATAGATATTGTTAATGTTAGCGATTTAGAAGCTCTTAATCAAAAAGTTGCAATCCGATTAGCAAAAATTGGAATCGTTAAACTAAAAGACTTAATCCAGGCGAATTTAGATGATATCCTATCCAAAATTGATCTCTATGACTTTACTAAAGAAGAAATTGATGATTTAAAATACAATCTACCTCGATGGCAACAAATGGCGGAACTATACCAAATAAAGGGTATTGGAAGTCAATATAGCGACTTATTGGTCGAGATTGGGGAAGATCTAAGCAGTCTTCGTAGAATATCCCTTGATCCTCTAGATCTCCTTGAAAAAATTGAGACATATAATGAAACCCATAATGATGTGAGACGCATACCTAGTATAAATGAAATTAAAAATTGGATTGCCCAATCAATGGCACTATAATCACTAAATGCTTAAAATATTCTAAATTACAAAATTTCTCTTCTATTTTTTTCCAAAAAATATTATTTGGATAATCTTTATATTACTCAATAATCTTAAAAATCCAAAAAAATTACTTTATTCATGGATCTTAACTTAGCACAACCAATTGAAATTATGGATAAAGGTCTTTTTGATGAATTTTTAAAAAAATATCCTCCAGAAATTTCCGAAATGACCTTTACTAACTTATTTATTTGGAGAGACTATTATAATTATTTATATATGGAGTATAATAATCATCTTTTGATTTTTTCAAAAGATTATTTAAAAAAACATAAAGAATCAATCTCAAAAAATCCAGAAACTCTATTTTTTCTATATCCTGTAGGTCCAACCCCCATCCAAATAATAGTTGATTTATTTGAATTACTTGATAATATTGAAATTCATAGAGTTCCTGAATCTTTAATCAACAAACTTGAAACAAGAGACGATATTAGCACTCTAAATATTAAATGGAAAGATGATCGGGATAATTGGGATTATGTTTATGAGAAGGACAAACTAATCTCTTTATCTGGTAGGAAATTATACCAAAAAAGAAAATGGTTGAAAGTATTTCAGGAAAATAATGACTTTGAATTTTATTTATGCTCGAACGAACGATTAGAAGATTGTAAGCACTTGCAAATAGAATGGTGTGATATGAATGAATGCAAAAAAAATCCAGATTTAGAAGAAGAACACAAAGCAATAAATTATGCTAGAATAAATTATGAACAGTTAAAATTTAAGGGAGGAATTTTATATGTTAAGGGAAAACCCATTGCATATACAATGGGTGAAAATTTAAACCAAGATACTGCCGTCATTCATATAGAAAAAGCTCTTGCCGAATATCAAGGATCTTATCAAGCCATAAATAACCTATTTCTTAAATACTGTTGTGAAGCTGTAAAATTCGTCAATAGAGAACAAGATTTAGGGGATGCTGGTCTTAGACAAGCAAAAAGTTCCTATAATCCGCATCATATGGTAAAAAAAAGCATCATATATCGTGAAGCTTAAAAAAGAATAAAACCTCATTTTCATATTATTAATGAATTATTAAGATGATAAAAATGAGTAAAAAGATTAAAATTATTATTAAATCGGCCAATATTGAACTAAATGCTGAATTATTCGATACAGAAACTGCGAAAAAAGTTTGGGAAATTCTACCATTCACAAGTTCAATTAAAACTTGGGGTCAAGAAATCTATTATGATATTCCTATTTCTCCGAAATTATCCTTGGAATCAGATGCGAGGGCAGATATGGAAGTGGGTGAAATTGGTTATTGGGATGTAGGTAATTGTATGTGTGTATTTTGGGGAAAGACACCTGCAAGTAGTGGAGATAAACCTGTTGCAGCAAGTCCTGTTAACGTTTTTGGAAAAGTATTAGATGATGCGAAAATTCTGGACTCTGTGAGTGCTGGGCAAGAAATAATTGTCGAAAAAAATGAATAATTACCAAAAATTAAATAAAATGTCAAAATTAACCATAAAAGAAATCGAGGAAGAACTAGATAAATGCACAAAGTGTAAATTATGTGAAGAAGTCTGTTCAATTTTTCTTTTTACTAAGAAATTTACCCCATATGATAAATTAAAAGTTGTAAAAGAGATATTCCAAAATTCCCAAAAACCTGATAATTGGGAGACTGTTTTTCTATGTACTAAGTGTGAGGCATGTGATTATATTTGTCCAGAGAAGATCCCACTAACCAAAATCGTAGATGAGGGGAGAAAAACTTGTGTTGAAAAGTGGGGTATACAATATCCTAGACAAAAAGTTATAACTCAAAATATTCTTGACACCGGTAATCCCTTTGCAAATTCTGAATCAAGAACCGCTTGGCTTGACAAAGAATTAGCTAAAAAATCCAAAAATTTATTGCATCTTGGCTGTATGATTTCATATACAAATTCAAAAATGGGTAAAAGCATTATTAATGTTTTAGAAAAGCTGGGTGTTGACTTTACAATCTCTCCGGAAGAATTTTGTTGTGGTTATTTTGTTTATAATACAGGAAATCATAAAGTAGCTAAACAAATTATTGAAAGAAATAGTATTGAATTTAAAAAATATGAACAAATCATTACCGCTTGTGCAGGATGTTATACGTTCATCAAGGAACATTATGATTTAAACAATCAATTAAAACATGTCATTGAAATAATTTTCGAAAAAATTCAAAATAAAAAGATTGATCCTAGTATAAAAAGAAAATTAGCTATTTTTCTGGATTCATGTCATCTCACAAGACCTCATGGAATCATTGAACCCCCTAGAGTAATTTTAGAAAAAATGGGATATGAACTTAAAGAATTTGATTTAACGAAAGAAAAAGGACTATGTTGTGGAGCAGATGGAGGAATGAGAATAATTAAAATAGATTTCGCCTTAGAGATGGGAAAAAATCGATTAGAAAAAGCTATTGAAAAAAGTAATACAATTTTCACATTATGCCCATTTTGTATTCATAATTTAAAAGAAGCAGCTCAAACTTTCGCTATTGATATTCAAATTAAAGATATTTTTGAAGAATTAGATAAAATTTTACCTTAAATTGGTTTTAAATAATTTTCAATTTTTTTTAAGATTGCATCCTTCTCAACATTTCTTGAAAGTGCTACTTCCTCAAATGAAAATCCGAGACAAAGTCCAATGATTTGTGTTAAAAATAAGGATGGAATAATTTTTGTTCCAACAACTTTAGGATATATGCTATATACTAAATGACAATTTGGACATGAAGTAACGATAAAATCAGGTTTAATTTTATTTAATTCATCATATCTTTGACTAGCAAGCTCTTTTCCAATCGATTCATCAAAAGCCAACATAGTCCCTCCGCAGCATCTATCCATATATGAATAATCCACTAATTTAACTCCACATAGATCTAAAAGATTCCCTATTAAATCAGGATTTTGATCGATATTTATCCTAGAGGGTCTAAAAATCATACATGGCTTTTGAATGGCGACTTTTAAATCTAGTTTGTATTTTATTTTTTCTTTTAACTTATTGTACATCTCAGGTTGATTCAGTAACTCAATTATATGCAGAATTGTTAATAATTTATCTTTCTTATATTCCAAACCGTTTTCCTTTAAAATCTGGTTAATTTTATTTAGCCTTTTTTCATTTTCTAGTGCAATTTGAGTCTTTTTTGTAATATACGTGCAACTTCCACATAGTGTGATTAAATTATTTACATTATATTTTTGTGCGAGAGCCAAATTCCTGGCAGATAAAGCGTTAATCATTTCCTCGTTAAATGATTCGATTATCTGGGATCCACAACATGCAAATTCACCTATATATTGATAATCTAACTCGAGTTTTTTCAAAATTAATTCCGCAGACTTTTCATATTCTGGGAATCTATAAGGAATTAAACATCCACTAAAAAGACTATATTTCATGTTTCAGCTTTGGCTCCTGATTCAGTTTTAGCTATAAGTTTTTTAATTTCGGATTTAATTTTCTCAAGATCTAATTCTTTTAATCCAATTTTTTTACGAGTTAAATTCTGAATTTCATCCATAGGAAAAACAAAGCCAGTTTCTATTATATTATTATAATATTTTCTAATTCTCTTAGGAAAATTCTGTAAATCAATTGCTTGTCGCTTCTTAAAAATCTCCTCCCGTACACTTAATTTATTTGGACAATTTTCCTCACATAGAAAACATGAACAACAATTCCATAAGTCAAAGTCTTTATCAGTAAAAACCTCAAATGTTTCTAAATCATCTATAATTTCTGCTATTGGACAAACTTCTGTACAATTACCACATTGTTCACATTTTTCAGACATGCTAATCATCTAATAGAGAAAATGAGAATAAAAATAAAAAATAAATGGATTAATTACGAAGCTAATTTTTCGTCAAGTTTTTTAATGAAATCTTTTTTCTTTCCACCCTCAAATTCGATTACATCTTCATCAATCTGAAATTCGAATTCATCTGCCCAATCTATTACTCGATCAAAAAGCTTTGATTCATCCATTCCGAGGATCTCTGCAATCTTTGCGATTTTCAATCTTTTAGAAACTTTTATCAGCTTTTTTAATTTATTAACTTTTTCATCATCGATTTTTTCAGATATACCTTTTTTTTCTTTGACTTCTTCAACTGGTCCTTCTTTAGGTTCCATGAATTCGGTTGTAACATCACCAAAAGAAATCGCTGCCTCGTTTCCCCAATCATTTTTTGTAAAAACACGACCAATTTTTTTATCTACTTTTTGCACTGTAGCTTCTTGAAAACTTCCTACAAATGGAATGAATACTTTATCTCCTTTTTTAACATCTGGACGAATTGGAAGTACATAACATTGTTCTTTTTTGTAGACTGCTATTTTACCAGCAAAACCAATTGTTAAAACTCTATCTTCAGCAATATTAGTGGCGATTACTCGGCTGTAACTTCCACTCTCATCTTTCACTGCCACTACTCCCCCCACTTCCAACATGCCACCTTTCAATTTATGGAATGTATTTGGTTCAAGCTTGTCTACTTCTTGAGCTATGCCAGCAGGATTATCATAATCCATATCTAAGTAAAGAACTTCCGGTTCCTTCGGAGAACCACCAATTACAATAGCCCGTTCCATTCCGGAGCCTGATTGCCAAGTAGTCAGAATGATGTCTCCTTTTTCCACAGTTTCACCGCTTTTAATAGGAATTATCATGGCGTTTGGAATTATGACTTCACTACCCGTCAACGTTTCAATCTTGGATTCGGCAGGTCCTGGTTCCCGCATCCATCCACCATAATATATTAAAGTAGTCGTCTCGTCTTTAAAAGCGTTTTCTATCCACTCTAGGGGTGGTGCAATTATATAGTCGCCTTCTTTAGCTGTAGTCTCCACTATTGGATAATCCCAAGGGATTTCACCTTTTTTTCTTCCCATAAAAATCACATATTTTTATTTTTTAATTAAGTATCTTGTCACTTCTTATTAATTTTTATTCTTAAAAATAGCTGTTCGAATCTTTGGGATTTATCCAATACCTTCCTTACCAACTACAGATAATAATATATCCAAATCTTGATTTGTTTTAACGAATTGTCCCATATTTCCAAGTTTAATTGTTTTTAATCCAGTTGCTTTTACAGTTGAGTACGCTTTTAACATCTCCATAAGATTTGGGGAGCGTCCATCTTTCATCTTATATATTGGAAAGAAGGCCAAAATAGTAAAAGGAATATTTTTATCCACTTCTGCAACTAATTTTGCAATTTTTTCTAACTCTTCGATCTCCACCCAATTCGGAATATATAGACTTAAAACTTCCAGTACAAAACCTCTATCAATAATTTCAGCAGGTGCTGCTAATACTGTTTTATTTGAAGTGCCACATAGCTTTTTGTAAATTTTGGGATCATAAGCTTTTATATCTAGCCAATACGAATCAACTCCAGCACTTTGAAATCTATCCAGATTTTGTGGAGTCAGTCCAAATCCGTTTGTTTCTATTAGGATCCACATCTTTTTACATTGCTCTTTTATCTTTTCAGAGACTTCTACATAAAAATCCGCTTTACAGGTGACATCTCCTCCAGTAAATGCCACTATATTTCTCGCAGGTCCCCAGCCTTGTGGACCAAATACAATTTTTTCCGGTTCTAATTTCTCAGGGCACAAATCTCCTCTTCTTCCCTCTAAAACGCATCTACCACAATGATGACATAAATCTGCTGCCAAAATCATTAATGCTCTCTCCCTTGGTTCCCATACAGTAACAGTTTCCTCATAATCAGCAACTGCAGCAGCAATTAGATCAGTACTCATCCAAAATCCATTTTCGAACTGACTAAACTCATATGAATGGCATTTTAGACAATCATGGTTACAACCTGATTGATATATAGATAAATAATCCTCTGGACGTGAAAGATGATATGACTTAATCAATCTGTGCCATTGACCCTTTTCAAATTTTAACGTTGCTTGACATGCGGGTTTTTTAGTACCATCTTTTAATGTAGTAAGGCACTTTCCCATCGTATAGCCTTGTTGAACCATAGAACAATAAGAACTTGTAATTTTTTATTCACCAAAGCTCTTTTTCATTTAATCTTTTATTTTTTCTATTATATTACTTTTACCAAACTCTCTCTATAATAAATATGTATCAAATTACGAGATCTTGGTGTATTAATATGTTTTTCATTAAAAAATATTGAGGTCCTCCAATTGGATTATATTTCTCACTGGATGATTACACCAAATATTATAGAATCTCGTGAATATCAGCAAAATATTTCAAATACTAGTTCTCAAAAAAACACATTAGTCATATTGCCGACAGCACTTGGAAAAACAATAATAGCGTTATTAACAGCAGTTAAACGATTAGATGTTTATCCTTGGGCTAAAATACTCTTTATGGCTCCTACAAGACCTTTGGTTTTGCAACATTATAAGACATTTTCAGAATTTTTAATTTATGATGAAAATAAAGTCTCTGCGATTACAGGAAAAAATGTTCCAAGAGAAAGAACTATGTTATGGGAACAATCCCAAATTATTTTTACAACTCCCCAAGTTGTTAAAAATGATTTAGAAAATGAACGATATGATCTTAGCGAAGTAGCATTAGTTATTTTTGATGAAGCACATCGAGCACGCCAGAATTATGCATATACTAAAATTGCTATGAATTACGTTAAAAATAACACTGATCCATTAATTTTAGCTTTGACTGCTTCTCCTGGAAAAAACAAAGAACGAATTCAAGAAATAAGTAATCATCTATTTATTGAAGCTATTGAGATGCGTACCGAAAAGGATGAGGATGTGAAGCAATACGTAAATCCAATTCATATAGAATGGTATAAATTAAAACTTCCAAGAGAATATTTTGGCATAAGGAATCAATTAGAATCATTGCTTCACAAATTTCTTAAACGCTTACATTACATGAAGTTTTTTTTGAATAAACCAATTCAATATATTTCAAAAATGGATTTAATCAACCTCGGGAATAAACTTCGAACATACGTTGATAGTAATTATACAAATCAACGTAAAACTTATTATTATTCCGCTTTAAGTATTCAAGCTGCGGCTGTGTCTTTAATGCATGCAATGGAACTATTAACCACACAAGACATCGAGACATTCTTAAATTTCCTAAATAAAATGGAACGAAATTCGAATGGAAATCATAGAAAATATACTTTAAAAATAGTAAATGACCCCCAATTTCAAAAATTAAAAGCTATGACTCAAATGTATGCAAATATCGACCACACAAAAATGAATCGTGTCAGAGATATCATTTTAGATGAAATAAAAACTAATGAAAACTCAAAAATTATTGTTTTTACTCAATTTCGAGATACGGCTTCAAAAATTGTCGATAAATTACAAATCCTCCCTAATATTCATCCAGTACGCTTTGTAGGACAGAGTTCGAAGGAGGAAGACATAGGTTTAACTCAAAGTGAACAAGCTGAAATTTTAGAAGAATTTAGTTATGGAAAATATAATATATTAGTTGCGACTTGTATTGCCGAAGAAGGACTAGATATTCCATCTGTTGAATTAGTAGTTTTTTACGAACCTATACCAAGCGAAATACGCTATATTCAACGTAGAGGACGAACTGGTCGTAAGAAATTTGGGAAGGTAAAAATCTTAATTGCTGAAAAAACATTAGATGAAGCATTTTTTTATGCATCTTTGAAACGAGAGAAAGAAATGAAGTCCATAGTTTCCAGACTTGAAAAGGATTTAGATGTTAAAATAAACAGAATCCCATTAAAAAAGCCCGAAAAGCCAAGTGTTACTGATAAAATAAGTGATATTAATAAAAAATATAAAATTGATAAAAAGAAGAGTTCAAAAAGTAAAACACCTAGTTTTGATCCTAGGAATTATAGCTTGGAATTAGAAAAAGGGAAAGTAACAGTTCTTTCCGATAATAAAGTCAATAAACTTAAAGTTAAAAAATGTCAGAAATCTACTCAACTCCTCACAAATTACAAACCAATAAAAACCAAAGGACTAAGTAATGCTGTGAAATGGGTTATAAGAAGGGCAGGCGAATGTGATAATGGAGATGGGATTAATATTGAAGAATTTTTAAAAAAATCTGAACTAGAAAATTTTGATCCGGATCTAATCTTAGCAGCAATCTCAAATCTTATTAATGAGGGGCTATTATATCAGCCAAATTCCCTTAAAATATGTGTTGTAAAATAAAAGGCTCTTTACCATAATATTTTCAGTAAAATATTTCCAACATTCCAAGCATCATCAATTGCTCTATGATGAAGACCTTCGTGAGGTAAGTTCAATATTTCAAGAGCTTTCATCATACCAACTTCTTGGGACAATTTTTTATTAAAAGCAAATAAATTTTTTACATTAATATGGCTTGGACCAAATGGATAACCCACTTTAAATAATTCGCATTGTCTATGAAATTGATTTCTATCAAAATCTCCATAACTAGCCCATGTCCTCTTCTCTGTCAAATATTTCTTTTTTAAAAGAGAACAAGCTTCCTTGAATGATATTCCTTTGTTAAGTTGCTCCTGAGTTAAATGTGTAAGCCTTGCACAAAACTCACTTAAGCTAGAAAGTTCCGGCTTTATTATTATGCATTCCTTCTCTAATTTACGTCCTTTAGCAACATCAATAGGACAAACACCTATCTCTATTATCTCAGCTTCCTCTCCTTTAGGTGGAGATCCTTCCCAACACGTTGCTTCAACATCAATTACAATAATTTGATCAAGTTTTTTAGCCAAATTAAATTCCACTTCTTTTGATTCTGTGTGAAAAAAAAACAATTACTACTTTTTATAATTAATGCTTAAAAAAGAAACTAAGAATTGTGGGAAATTATGATATTTTATAAAGTAAATTTAATTTTTAGAGTTTCTTTAAAATTTTTAATCTCGTTCCTTATAGTTACTCTTTCTTTACTTGTCGATTTTAATGTTCTAATAAACCAATCTGCTATTTTGCCAATATCTGATACATCAACTCCCGATCTAGCTAATTCTTGAGTTCCCATTCTACCAACATTGTCAACTATAATTCCTGATTCTTCAAGCATACCAGCTATTTTCACAATCCCAAATTTCCATTTATTCATAAATTCCTCCTCTAACACATGGATTTGATGCGTTTTAGAAAAGCCTCTATGGGGACAGCGGATAAAAAAATCATTTTCTGAAAGCATCTTTCCCAATTTTTGAGAGAGTTGAACTATTAATTTCGCATAAGGCTCTCCCCACTTTAATAACTCTTCTGTAGCTATTCCAAGAGCTGCTATACTTCCCCAATGAGAATTATCTTGCCATCTCCAAAAAAAATCTGTATTTATTTTTTCCATGAGTTCTTCTCTGTGAGTAAGAATAATTCCTCGTTGAGGGCCAAAAAATGTTTTGTGTGTACTTCCATAAAATATATCAGCACCATCTTTAATTGGATCTGGATACGCTTTTCCTGCAATTAGACCAAATATATGAGATGCATCGAAAAAAATCATAGTCTCATGTTTAACATTTTCATCAAGTTCCTCTCTAACTCTTTTTATATCGAAAGGAAAGAGTGGAAAAGAGCTGCCAATAATAACTGCATTTGGTTGTACGCTCTTAAAATGTTTTTTCAGTGAATTATAATCTATATCCCAATTAGAATAATCGAATGGAAGAACCTTAGCTTTTATTTGTAATAATTTGGGAAGAAGATGAGGCTCATATCCATCATAACCTCCTCCATCTACTGGTAAAAATGAAATTGTATCTCCTGGCTTAAGTAATGCCCCCATTGTTATCATAGCTGCTAAATGGCCGGAAAGTGGGCGGACATTAGAATAAGGAACATTAAAGAGCTTTTGAATTTTCTTGTTTGTCTCATTTTCTACTTCATCCATATATCGCGTTCCTCTGTAGCCATTTTCAACGATCTCCCCATGAAGCTCTCCAGAGTATGGAAGGGTATATCTTGCTTCTAAATCAGAGGCAATAGCTGCTGCTACTGCTGGAGAAAGAAGGTTTTCAGAAGGTATCATGTTTAATGTGGAATTTCGATAAGTCTGATGCTCAATAATTAAGCGAGAAATATCTGATTTTTTTGAAATTTTTTGAAAAAATTCCTTAACATCCCAAATTGACAAATTTACCACATTCTTAATAATTCTTGACGTAATGTATATATTTGAATAATATGAAAATTAATTAATTGGTTTTTTGGTGATTTTAATTTGCCTTGTACAACCATTGGAGTAGTTCCTCCAGCAACTTGCGATGGACAAGCTTATTTATCTTGGAATTTAGATATAATGCGACCCATCAAATTAGTTCTTAACAGATGTAAATTTTTTATCACTCCAAATGAGCCTTATTCTTATGTATCATTTGGATTGCCAAATCTTGGCGGTTTTGGGTTAATGAATGAGACAGGGCTATCAGCAGTAGGAAATGCGGTAGGTGTCATGGATGGAAATCCTTACGGAAAAATAATATGGTCTTTATGGGCTGATGCACTCAAAAATTATTCAAATGTTGAAGAAGTAACTTCACATCTTGAAAAAGCGACCCGTATGGCTGTTCCTGGTGCTAATTTATCAATTTTTATGAATTTAAATACCATGTGGATGGATAGCGGTGGAAATGCCGCAATAATTGAATACTCTGGAAGCCATGTTGCTGTAAAATATATTGAAGAAACAGGTGTTCTTGTAGAAACAAATCACCATCAATTTTTGGATCGAAAAAAATCCGGCTCTGGTGATCCATTAAAACAAAAAGCTTTATCTGGATCATATGCTAGATTAGGAAGGGCATGGGAACTAGCAAAAAAATGGGATGGGCAATTTGATTTAGAAAAAGTGAAAAAATTTGCTTCTGATCATGAAAAAAATTATGATTTACTAAAGGAATTTGGAATTGGTCCTGATAAGATAATTGATGATACAACTATTTGTTGTCATTATTGGAATCATACGAGATATATGCAACAAAATAAAATCTTTCAAGCTTTAGAGGAAGTTGCAGCAGGAGAAACTCTTATGGGATTTATCATGGAACCGATTAAAAAAAGAATCCACTGGTGTCCTGAAAAACCATGCCGGACTCCTTATAAAACCTATGATGCGGCAAAAGCATTCAAAAAAGCTAATGAATATAAGAAAAAACATAAATTGCCAAAAAAAATTGATATTTTTGATTCGAAATTCTTCAATAAATATGTTTTAAAATTTCTTTATTGGTCCTTCTCTTCGCTAGATAAATTAATTCCAATATAATTTTTGTTTTTTATTTCTCTAATATTTTGTTCCTATAGTTGACAAAATTTAATATCAAATAAATAGTTGTCAGTGTCTTTAGATATATGAAATAATACATACAATTAAATCAGTAATTAAATCATTAAGTTGTTTATTCAAATGTTAATAACTCATAAACTGTATAATATGGACTGTTTGGAGGGTATGAGAAAATATATAGAAGATTCTTCCATTGATCTCGTCATTACTTCACCCCCATATAATATTAAATTAAAAGCTAGAAATGAATATACAAAAAATTATATGGATAACTTATCAGAAGAAGCATATCGCGGAAAAATAAAAGAATTGATTGAAGAATTAATCAGGGTAACTAAAGATGATGGCTCTATATGGATAAATATGAAAAGTCGATATTTCAATGAGGAAAGGAAGGTTGTCACTGCAACTTATGGCAGTTTGGAACCACCAACTTGGATATTAGAATATACTTGGGGTAAATTATACTTAAAAAATTTGGTCATTTGGAATTATGATATAAACAGCGATACGAAAAATAATAAATTCCATCCACGATATGAATTCTTTTTTTGGTTTACAAAGAAGGCGAAGGATTATAAATTCTTTTTAGATGAAATTCGAGTTATCCCAAAGACAAGAGATAAACGAAACAACCCGAAAGGGGCAAATCCTACTGATGTTTGGTATATCCCCCTCGTAAAAGGAAATTCTCGAGAAAGAAACTTTCATCCAGCTCAATATCCAGAGAAATTAGTTGAGAGAATCATGAAAGGTTGTAGTGAAGAATATGATACTATATTAGACCCCTTTCTTGGATCGGGAACTACTATGGTCGTTGCTAAAAAATTAAACCGAAATTGTATTGGATTTGAAATTAATAGTGAATATGTTAAAAATACGGAAAAAAGAATGAATTTAGCTCAAAAAAGTATAACTGAATTCAGAACATCAAACACTCCTACCATAAAAAATGTTATTGTAAATCAACTTGAAATAATTAAAAGATAAAAAAAGAAAAAAAGTTTGAAAATTATTTTCTCTTTTTAATAATTATGATTATAATGATTACTACTGTAGCTAAACCTATTCCAATTATTGAGAATAGTATTATTGGTTGATCTCCAGCTCCTATTTGTTGCATTCCTACCCCTAAAATTAAAAATTGAAGATCTTCTTCACTTGAGATAGGATTGTAAAATAAGTATACATGTTGATCTAGTGAGCCTGCAACGATATATTGACCATTTACTGAAATCGCAACGTCTAGAATCATTCCTCCAGTTGTATAGTTCCATATAAATCCTTTCCTACTGAGGAGAGTTATATTGCCACTATTATCTCCTGCAACAATGAATTTGCCATCTGCTGAGATTGCCACAGTATAAACATTATATCCAGTATCATAATCCCATACTTTAGTACCATCTTGCCTCAATAAAATAACTTTATTATCATCACTTCCAGCCACTATATATTTTCCATCTTGCGAAATTGCCACCGAGTTAACCGAGTCATTAGTTGTAAAATTCCACATTAAACCAGTTCTGTTAGACAAAGTAACATTATTAGATGAACTTCCAGCTGCTACATAATAACCATCAGATGTCATATCTACTGACCAGACGATACCTCCCATAAAAAGATCCCAAATTACTGTTCCGTTAGTATAACCATAAGTAACGTAGCTAGAATCACCTCCACAAACAGCAAACTGATAATCTGCCGACACATCCATGGAACGGATAGTGTCTGCTGAAATAGGACCGCTCAACATTAAGTTAATTCCGTTGAATTCAGGGTTAAATGTGTTAAACGAAGTTCCCCATCCATTTATATCTCCAACAATAAAATAAGAACCATTTTCTATTATTGTAGTTGTAAGTAACATATTTGCCGATGTGTAGTAATCTAAAAATCCAGTTTGGTTAAATAAAGTAATATTATTAGCACTATCTATTGACACCATATATTGACCATCTGCAGAAATAACTACATCAAATATATTGGCTCCTGAATTATAAAACCACTGAATACCATCCTTCTCATATAATGAAACATTACAAGGACCTAGTGACCATTCTCCTACTACAAAATATCTCCCATCTGCTGACATATCTATAAAATAAGGAGTATTTGTAGTGGACCAATTATTTAACAAATTAGGAGTTGTAGATGTTTTAAGAACGTCAGTTGCTCTTTTATTTTTCAAAAGGTTGTTATTCCATAGTTGACTATTATTCGGTAATGTAACAAAACTTGTAAAAAATACTATAAATATCAATAAAATTTGAGAAATCAATAGACTTATAATTTTATTTCTCTTCATAATTTTCCCTTGATTAAAATAGTAATTTCCAATATTAAAATAAGAATAAAATCTTTACTGCTTAAAATTCAAATAATCATGATTAATCAAAATTAAATATTAAACAATAAATGAAGAAATTAGAATATCAATATTCTCGTTTATTTATTTCTTATAATTTAAAGCTTAAGTTCTTTGATTTCATAATCTTTTATTCCCAAACCATATTCAATTGAGTATGAAAGATGTTTTACGTCACTGAATTCTTTTTTAGGGTATGCCGGAGTATGTTTTTTTAATAATTTAAAACCAAAGATATCTAATGCAACTGGATTGGTTCCAGCTATCATGTAACCAAGATCAAGAGGTTTCCCACCAAGTCGTAATTCATTAGCTACCATCATTGTTTTAATCGCATCCATGATAGTAAGGTGAAATTTAGGTCCTCTATCTTTATATAACAGCCAATTAGCTTCTGCAATCAATTTATCAACATCATTCCCGCCAGTATGCATTTCAACCCTCTGCTTTCTATCAAAATATCCAACAACATTCTTTAATGCACCAGTCATTGTGCAAACTGGGTGAAATTTTAATACAGGTAAAGAAATTATGCAATCAAATTCATTAAATGGTACGCTCGACATTTTAACAACGTATCCACGTTCCGTCTTCAGTTCCTCCATTTTTTCTTGATAAAAGTCAATAAATGGAACATTTAGTTTCTCACAAAGGTTCTTGATTGGAGTATTTTTCATTTTTCTCTTAAATAAATCAAATGAATATCCATCTCCAACAAAAATACTAGTTTGAAGCTTTTCTAGAAATTGAATTACTGTCTCTAAAGTCTCTATATGTGTGGTTGTGGGATATTCATTATAAGATACTAGGTTTGGTTTTATTAGAATTTTACCTTTTAGTTGATTTTCAAAAATTTTTAAGATTTCAGTAATAAATTTCTTTCTTTGACTGGTTTTAGCAAAATAAACAAGGTTTCCCGACATTAAAATAAACAAACCTAAAAAATTATTTAATAATTTTATTGATTTTTTATAATACGTATTTAGTACTTATTGACTAATTAATGGCATAATTGATACTGTTTAAAATTAGAGAATAACATTTAATAATCTGCTCTCTATGTTTATTTTAAATTGTATATTCAAATTGAAACTTGAAACTATTTTCTGAAATGACATATTAAATTAAATATTAACGAAAATAACTCAAGGAGTTTGAAGAATTATGGGTAAACTTGGAAGAGAAGTTGCCATTGTTGCTGTAGGTATGTGTAAATTCGGGAATTATTCAAAATATGGTAAGCCAGAAAACATGAAAACATCAAGAGACTTATGGCTTGAAGCATATGAGGATATGCTCAAACATATCGATAAAATGAACAATATACAAGAAGAAGTTGAATGTTTATACTTAGGAAATTTTTCCTCTGATTTATTTGAAGGTCAAGGGCATTTAGCACCATTGATGGCAGAATTAATTGGTTTAGTTCCAAAACCTGCAATGCGTGTTGAAGATGCATGTGTAAGCGGCGGTGTTGCACTGCGATTAGGTGTCTTAGCGGTAGCTAGCGGGTTCTACGATACAGTTATATCTGGAGGAGTCGAGAAAATGTGCGATTTGACTACTGCAGGTGTAACAGACACATTGGCTGCTGCATCTGACTTAATTTACGAACTTCCTTATGGTTCGACTTTTCCTGGATTATATGCTAATGTTGCTACTGCTCACATGGCAAAATTCGAAACAACTGAAGAACAAATGCACCGTGTTGCTATAAAAAATCATAATAACGGTTCGTTAAATCCAAAAGCACAAATGCCAATAACAATTAAACAGATGATGGAAAAAACTAAGAAGAAATTGGAAGCTAAAGGAAGACCAATACCTGATTGGAAGGATGAAATGGATTATCTAATGGACAAATCCGCAAATCCTATGATCGCATATCCATTAAGACTTAATGATTGTTCATTAGTTACCGATGGAGCTGCGATGTGCATAATTACTACTAAAGAAAAAGCAAAAAAGTGGACCGACACTCCCGTATATATAATTGGATCTGGACAAGGTAGTGACACCCTTGCCTTACATTCCCGCCCTGAGAGATATACTCTAAGGGCTGCTGTTCAGGCTTCTAAAGAAGCTTTTAAAATGGCAGGAGTAGGACCTAAAGATATCCAATGTGCTGAAGTTCATGATTGTTTTACCATAGCTGAACTTGTGGCAATGGAAGATTTAGGATTTTTCCCTAGAGGTGAAGCTGCGCAAGCGGTAGAACAGGGATTAACGGAATTAAATGCTCAATTACCAATAAATACAAGTGGCGGTCTTAAAAGCAAAGGACATCCAATCGGAGCATCAGGAATTGGACAGATGGTTGAGATATTTAAGCAAATGAGAGGACAAGCCGAAGGTAAAAGACAATTAAAAGATAGACCTGAAATTGCGTTAACACATAATGTTGGAGGCAGTGGTGGTAGTTGTGCCATCCATATTTACAAAGTCTAGGAGGTTGAATGATGTCTGAAAAACCATTTACTGTGCAAAGTTACATTGATTTTATTAATGAAAAAAAATTAATGGGAACAAAGTGCAAAGATTGTGGAAACATTGATCTTCCTCCTAAATCGATTTGTTCTAAGTGCTTTAAAGACAATGTAGAATGGATAGAAGTTGAAGGCAAAGGAAAATTAGCTACATTCTCTGCTATTCATGTTGGTACTACTTTAATGAATAATAAAGGGTATTCTATGAAAAAACCATATCTATTTGGTACAATTGACCTAGATTGTGGAGTTTCTATCAGTTCACATATTAAAGGATTTGATGAATTAAATCCTGAAAAAATAAAATTTGGCACTCGATTAAAAGCAAATTTCGAAGATGGCACGGAAACATTCGTAGATAGAAAGGGAAATGCTTCTGAAAGACCTAAAGTATTTTTATCTTTCGTTCCTGAATAATATCTATTTTATTTTTTTCTTTTTCTCTATAAATCTTAAATTTTTAAAATTAATAGTTGGTTTAAGTTGATTTTTTAAGGTTTTTCAATTTTCTTACTATTTAATCATTTAATATAATAATAATAAAAAATTGAAAAAATCAATAAAGAATTAATTTTTAAGATTTAGTAAAATAAAATCTCATTTACAAATTCTACAAAGCCTTCAAATGATTAAATATTGATATAAAGAGAGACATTAATTGGGATAGTTATAAATTGAATTACAATACTGCTGATATAAAAACGATTGCGGAGCAAATAAAGTGGGCCAAAGAGGAAGGGTATTATACATGTGTATTGATAGGTGCTGGTGTATCTGTTTCTGCAGGAATTCCAGCTTGCAAGGAATTAGTTGCTGTTATAAGAAAACAATTTCCCCATACTGCAAATTATGCCACAAAACCTAATTATTGTGAATTTATGAGTCTCCTATCTCCTTTACAGAGACGAGAATTAATAGGCTCTTTTATAGATAAAGCCAAAATTAATGTAGCGCATTTATATCTTGGTTCACTCGTCAAAAAAGGATATGTTCATCGAATATTTACAGTTAATTTCGATCCTCTTATTATTCGAAGTTTGGCCTTATTTAATTTATATCCTGCAATTTATGATTTTGCAGCTTCCCAGGAATATGTACCTGGTGCAGCAGCTCAACTCTCTGTTTTTTATCTTCATGGACAAAGAGATGGATTTGTTTTATTTCATACCGAAGAAGAAGTGAATAAGCATTCATATAAATTACAGAATGTATTCCATGATGTTAGAAAATGTTGTTGGTTAGTTATTGGCTATTCTGGAGAACAAGATCCAGTTTTTGAAAGATTAACAGAAACTAATGTCTTTCATAATAAATTATTTTGGGTAGGATATAAGGGTGAAGAACCTAAACCTCATGTTCTGAAAAATGTTTTAACACCCTCGAATAAATACGGATATTATGTAAATGGGTTCACCGCTGATACATTTTTTTTACAACTTGCCAGGGAATTACATTTAGAAAATCCTGAAATAATTTCAACACCTTTTTCCCATTTGAAAGAATCGATTAAATCTATTAAGGAATTTACAATTGATGAAAAATTGGTAGATCTAACAAAAGAAACAAAAAAATGGGTTGATGCAGCAATTAGATTCTTTGAAAAAGGCGAAGATATAGAGAAAATTAAAGTTGTTAAAAAGAAACAGCTTGAAGAAGATGAAATTATCCGTAAAATTAAAAATATTTTTGTATATGGTAAATATAATCAATTAAATAATGTTAGAGATGAAATTTTATCAAGTGATTCAAAAGAAGCTAAAGAATATCTAAGTCTTACTTTAAATAATTGGGGAAATGTTTTTTCAGAACTTGGTGAGAAAAAAAGTGGCGAAGATGCGGAGCGTTATTTAAAATTAGGTATTAAGAAATACAAACAAGCTTTAGAAATAACACCATATTTCTACCAAACGTTTATTAATTGGGGAGAAACTCTCTCAAAACTTGCTAAATTAAAAAGTGGGGAAGAGGCTGATAATATATTCAAACAAGCACTTGAAAAATTTGAACATGCCAGTAAATTTAAACCGGATAATTATCAAATACTTACAAAATGGGGATTGGTGTTTAAAGAGTTCGCAAAGATTAAAAGCGGTGAAGAGGCACAGTATTTACTTGATAATGCTCTGAGAATTTTTGAGAAAGTGGAAAATAAATACAAAGGTATGGGGAATTATAACATCGCATGTGTCCATTCTATAAAAAGAGAAAAGGAAAAAGCCCTAGAATGGCTTGAAAAATCACTGAAAATGAAATCAGCTCCCTCAAATTTGTATATTCAAAGGGATAGTGATTTTGAAAATATTAAAGATAGTGAAGAATTTAAAAAATTGATTAATTCATACTCAAGTTGAAGCACACTAAGAAGAAAGTATAAAAAAATATCTTAATAGGAAAAGAAAGTAGAAAGGAAAAAAAAGATTAAAAGGATATTATTTCTTTTTGATAATTATTAAAATTAAAATTATCGTTGCTGCCACCGCTATTAGAATAATTACAATGATTAAACCTGTATCGCTCGGTTGTTGCATAGCCAATAAAGGAATCAAATTTAATTTGCCACCGGGAGCTCCGGAAGTGGATGTGAAATTCTTGCTATACATTATTTCTGGATCACCTGAACCACCTCCCCATACACCTACCGTCCAGTCTTCCCAAATAACATGTAATGTACTATTATTATCTATGGCTAGTTTAGGGCTTAAACTTGAACCATTATTCCAATCGGTATTATCATCTGATATTACAATTCCTTTAGTCCAGCCTGTACTAGTTCTTTCTGCATACATTATTTCATTATCAGTTCCCCACGTACCAGGTGTGTTATCAACCCAGACCACATGTAAAGTTCCATTAATACCAACAGCAATTTTGGGGCTTGTACTTGTTCCAGTATTCCATAAAGAAATGTCATCAGAAATTACTGTTGCATTGGACCAACCAGAAACTGTGAAATTTGTATACATTATTTCTGTATCCGTTCCCCATGCACCATCAGTTTCATCATGCCAAACAACATGGATTACTGAATTGTTATCAATGGCGATATTAGGAAGCCAACTACTTCCATCATTCCATTGAGTGTTATCATCTGAAATAACAGTAGCATTAGACCACCAACCTGTAGAAGTGTTTGTATACATAATTTCAATATCATTACCCCATTCACCATTTGTGTAATCAACCCAAGCAGCATGGACTATTCCATTCTTATCAACGGTAACAAAGGGATAATCACTTAATTCATTATTCCATCCTGTATTATCATCAGAAATCACAGTTGCATTTGACCAAACTGATCCAGTACGGTTCGCATACATTATTTCGTAGTCTGAACCCCATTCACCATCGGTATAATCACGCCAAATAACATGTATATTTATATTATTATCCACTGCAATGCTAGGAATCATACTACTACCATCATTCCAGCCATAAATATCTGAAATCATCGTCGCATTAGACCAACCTGAGGCAGTATGATTTGTATACATAATTTCTGCATCTGATCCCCATGGTCCAACTGTCCCATCATGCCAAACAACATGTAATACTCCATTTTTATCAATTGTCATGCTTGGGCTTCTAGATGGACCGTTATTCCACCCAGTGTAATCATCTGAAATTACAGTAGCATTAGACCAGCCTGAAGATGATGTATAATTTGCATACATTATTTCAGCATCAGAGCCCCATTCACCATCTGTTAAATCCTCCCATACTACATGTATTGTGCCATTTTCATCTATAACCATATCTTGGTTGTAACTTCTATCATCATTCCATCCAGAACTACTATCTGAAATTACAATTGCTTTGGACCAGTCTGATGAAGTTAATATATACAATTCGTTTGTAAATGAAGATATAGGACCAATTGACGAATTTGATAGTAATACACCGAATACTGAAGAAAATAATATTTGAGTTGCCATAATAAATATTTTGATCCGCTTCATAACGATCAAACTCCAAAATTTTTTGACTTAAAAAATTTTGAAAAATATTGTAAGTTAATATAAAAATGTAAGTTAATATAAAAATGAGACCTCATATAAATACATGATAAAAGAAGGCAACAAATTCCCATGAATTCAAGTGTTATGTTTTTTTTACTAAAATTAATACCAATTTTACCACAAAAATGATCAATATTTAATGAATTAGATATTGCTTATAATTAGCATAAAATTAAAAATAATTTTCATGACATGCTGCCTTTTAATATTTATTAATAAATGAAAAAATTCGTTTACTTCTTTTTATTCTGCTTAAAATTTCAATTTTTCAATTCATTTACTCTGATATATCATTAAATTTATGATTTTACAAAAAAGGTAAATATAGATTAAAAATAATTTAATAACATTTCAATGAACTTGTCTACTATTTAAATACTATATTCTTTGAAATTATCATAAATATATCAAAATTTAAATGTGTTAAAAGTTATCTATTTGTCTATAATTATATTTAAATTTTTAAACACAAATATGTTTTAAACATAAATAGTGAAAAATCGAAAAATTTTTACATGGTTGGAAACCTTTAAATATCGTCCTTAACTATTTCATAAAAGAGGTTATTTTATGGATATGAAAGTCAACAAACAATACAAAAAATTCGATCTTCATATCCACTCTACGTGTAGTAAACACCCGTTTTTTGGTGTCGACGGGATGTGTCCGCCAAAAGAAATAGTAAAAACGGCGATCAAGAAAGGATTAAATGGTATCGCTGTAACGGACCACGATACTGTGAGGGGAAGTCTTCTTGTAGCCAAGATTGTTAAAGATTTAAATTATAATCACGATTTTTTAGTAATTCCTGGGGCTGAACTTAGATCTAAGCATGGTGATATTTTAGCGTTAGGAATTACAGATGAAATAAAAGGAACAAAGAGATTGCCTGCTGTTGAAGTAGTTGAGAAAGTTCAGGACCACGGGGGGCTCGCTATCAAAGCACATTTGTTCAAAACCAACTTTTTTGGTTCTAAACTAGAAAAATGTACTAAATGGATAAGAAGGATGAATGGCACTAAATTCAATGGTATTGAGACCTACAATGGGGGAAGTTCCGAAACTGCTAATAATTTAGCGGATTGTTTAGCCACAAAACATAAATATTCTAAGACTGGTGGCAGTGACGCTCACATTTTATCCCATATCGGCAGCGGTCTTACCATGATCGATGCTGAGTTGACAGTAGATGACGTGCTTGAGGCGATAAGAAAGAAAAAAACTAAAGTCATAGGTGTGCCGTATAATTTGACTAGACCAATTAAAATCTATTTTTACAAAATGGTACAACTACTCCGGCGAACTATCGGAAAGGGTTTTAATCATTGTCCTAGAAAAACAAATGAATTAGCTTTCAACATTTTTCATTTAGAAACAAATTAAAATTAATAATCAGAATTTGTAGATACTTATTTACACACCACTTTTTTTATTATTTAACTCACTTTTTCCCCTTTTTATTGTCTAATACTCTAATAACATAGATTAAAATGGAATTCTAGATTTCAAATTCATATAATTTTGAATGCAAATTTAAACGACAAAATTATATAAAATGCAAAAGAAAAGAATCATATCGAATATAAAATAAATTAACGAATTTTAAAAATTACAAAAAAAAGGTGAGATTATGGTTATTCGTGACTTTCATAAGAAACCAAAATCATTATGTCCACGTTGTGCGACACCAATGGTTGAAAATAAAGATGAAGAAGGAAATATTACGAGTAAATCTTGTCCCGCATGTAAGTTTTCCACATTAATAGGTCCAAAAAAAGCAATTAAATTCAGAGAGGATGTGGTGGAACAAAAAGTCGAAAAAGTCAAAATGTTTAATGTAATAGGTGATGCCGTACAAGTAACCCAAAAATTGGAAAGTGATAATGTAGTTCTTGTATGTGATCGCAAAGATAATATAATTTGGGTTTGGAAAGGAAAAAATACTAGCCCCCGTCTCTATTATGCTGCTGGTACTCAGGCAACAAAATTAAGAACTGCTGAAAAAATGTATGGTGCAAAGATTCAAAACATTGAAGAGGGAGAAGAACCTCTAAGTTTTTTGGATCTGGTCGGAGAAGATAAAGGAGGTTCAGAAGTACCTTCAACAATGACTGTATATAGAATAGAAGGAGGGGAATTAAAGAAAATAGATGAAGCTGTGTTTACAAGCGGTGATGCTTATATTGTGGACTTTATCAATACAATCTATGTTTGGATCGGCAAAAATGCTTCTGTTGACGAAAAATTCACAGGTGCTCATGTTGCAACAATGATAGATGCTGTGAGAAGTGGCACTCCTAAAATCATAACTGTCGATCAAGGTTCAGAACCGTTGGATTTTAAGGCAAAAGTGGGTATCATTAAAATTGTTGAAAAGGACGTTGCAGAATCAATGTTAAGTCATTATGAAAAACCAGTTCATGAGCCTATCCTGTTCAGGGTCTCATCAGAGGAATATGAAACAATAAATGATATTCAATATATTCAAGTGCCATTGTCAAAAGATAGCCTTGATAGTGAAGATGTCTTTTTACTCGATGATAGGACTAATGATAAATGTTATATATGGGTAGGTAAAGATGCTACGGTAAAAGAAAAGGTTGTTGCAGGACAAATTTCGAGGAAATTTGATGTTGAACGTGCTGGGGTTCAATATGAAATATTCATAGAAGAAGGAGACGAGCCAGAGGACTTTAAGAATATTCTAGGAATGGAATAATTAGTTCTAAAAATATTTTTAATTTTATTTCTTTTTTATGAAATGAGAAAAATCTTTTATGTTATAGCTTTTTTAATTCTTTTAATTTTTCGTTTCTTAATTTTTTTAACTTTTTTAACTTTTTTCTTTTCTCGCCAATCTTCAGGACGCATGAATTTAGTTTCAAGTCCATGTCCCATAGAAATTATGTCTTCTTTTCTTACTTCTCGATCAAAATTTTGGTCTATATCGAAAAGTATTCCTCTTAGGCATTCATCTATTGATAAATCTAATTCTTGGTAATTAAACCTCGGACCTGGAGGATATTCATTTATGAGTTTTACCCATTTTTTTGTTACTGGGTCATATTTTGGTGGAGTTGATAATATTGTTTGACGGGGAAGTGGGATGCCTCCATTATGTACGAATCCCCAAGCAAGTCGTTTATTAATCACTTCCCAAATTTCATAACTGTGTTTTTTCAGAGAATCTAAAATTTCCTTCTCAATATGATTGACATAAAATAAATTATTAATAATCATTCCTGCAATTTTTTCACAAAAATCGCCTCGAGTAAGTCCGAACATGGTATTTAAAATTGGGGGCCAAGGCTCGTAACCCATTCCAGGTTCTTCTAACCCATATACAGACTTGGCAGTAACACCATCATAAATCCTCGCTATAGACTCCCAATTTGATAATTCATATGCCTCTGTAAATGTTGTATAAAAAACAGCTATGGAATATGCACTATGGGCCCATTGAGGTGTACGTTCATTTCGATAATCAAGCATAATATCTCGTAAGCGTTTAGCGCACTCGCCCCAATCATGTATTCTCTGAGGGATTTCTTTTAATTGATAACCCAACTTCATATGACGGCGATTTAAAATATCTTGTTCGTCTTCTGTTATATACCACCAATCTGCAGGCAGCCCCTCCTCATAGTGAATGGACATAACATGAACTACTTCTCGTGTATAATCATCTAATCCCATAAATGTAATATCTGTTGAAGGTCCGTATATCATCTTTGTAGCAAGTCTTTGTAAATCTGCCCGGATGGTTAAAACGGGTGGAAATCCGTAATATGTAATTGTTTCGTTCGGTCTTTCTAATTTTCCATCAGCATAGGCTTTTGCGACTTCGATAGCTTCTTCAAATCTAACCTCAATTATTTCTTGAGCATAAGTTGTAATATCATTTGCAAGAGCTTCATATTGTTCCCAGCTATCTAAGAATCTCAGAAATTCAATTGCGTTTCCACCGAGTGGGATATACTTTTTACTGTGCAATTCATCGGGTATATCTTTCCATACTTCTGAAACAGAACGGAGTTTTATTTCAGATACATCAATTTCATCTGGCAAGGGTAATCCCATATTCATGGATGATTAGCTTATAATTGAATTGTAAAGGTTTTCTTATTTAAAACTTTTCTAAAATACTAAATATTAGACAATTTGAAAATGAATAAATTTAAAATCTGATGAAATAAATTAGTTTTAACTCTAAAATTTTATTGAACTAATAAAAGGAATCCTATTTTTAAAAGTCTTCTCGACATATCATTAAATTTTTTTTAAAACAATTAGGATCGTTAAATTATAATTTATCGCATCAATTATTATCTATATAAATTGGAATCACTATATAATTTGTAAATGTAATATCGTTAATTCAAAATCAAACAAAATTTGGAGAGAAAAATCATCGAATTGAAATATTATCAATCAACATTTGACCTTTTAAAGCTAAAACCTAGAATTTTAGAAAGTAATGTAGATTTATTGAAAAGACAAGAGAAAAAACTTGGAAGACACATCCCCGAATCCGTTATTGAATGGTATTCACTTGAAGGATCTATTGATTTAATGAGAAAATATAGTAATGATGACTATCCAGAAGAAGTTCATTCTTTTAAAATTATTGAAATAGAAGAGGGAGAGGTAATTTCAATAATGACAGAGAACCAAGCTGTTTGTGAATGGGTTTTAAAAATTGATGATAGTAAGGATCCTCCTGTATTAGTGAAAGTTGATGGATCATTAGGTCATAAAGGAAAGTGGCAGATCTATTCAAACCATTTTTCAGAATTTATTTATTCAATAGTTTTTGATCATATCAATCAATTTTATCCAACAATTACAGCTTTTAGTTGCGAAATGATGAACGAGCAAGAATATACTGATATTAAAAAAACATTTATCGAGGATTTAATTACTTATGGATGGCCTAGCGAAATTCAACTCAGATTTTATAATAAAGAAAGAAATCAATTCATTTTGGTTTGGAATAAATATGAATGTGGAAATGATTTATGCAGTGATTGGTTTTTCTGGGGAACTACTAAGGAAGATTTATTTAAATTATTAGAAATTGTTCTTCCCTATAAAAGAAATCTATTTGAGGGATTGGATGCATATAAAGAGGATGGAGAAGAAATATTGTCTAAATTTAAAAATAAATATCCCTCTGGCATTTAACCTAATATAATTTCTCTCTTTTACTTTTTGATTTATTTAATAAAATTATAGATTATAATTTGATATATCAAATATTTATAATGTCAACTAACCAAACCCTACCTTTCATAATAGGATTTGTAAAAAAAAAACAGAAGATATTTTTTTTTCTGGAGTGATAAAAAATACTTCTTTAACAAATTAATTTATTATTTATTTCTGTCTAATATCTCCTTTTACCGTAGGAACCTCTTCGGTCACCTTTATAAGGTCTTCGACCGCCGCCGCCGCCGCCAAATCTACTGCCACCACCACCACCACCATATCCTCCACCTGGACGATATTTTCGTGGTTGTTCATAAACTTTGTCGGAGAGATTATTGCTTGTGTTTACTTCTTTAAGTTCTTCATCACTGATTTCTTCGAAACTTCCATATTTACCAATGTTAAGTCTTAGAGAACCTTTAAACACTGTTGTATATACGTTTGTTAACTGATAAACATGGTCAACTTCCATTTTATCGATATCATCATTCCATAGGGTCAAATAGATACTTGCAGTTTCATCACCGACTAATGCTTCAGTTACTCTTAAGGTTTCTCCGGTTTTTCTAGAAGTAACTTCTTTTTCTTCATTTTTCGAATTACATCTTATTTTTGTATTAATACCCCTTAAACCGGGTTTTAATTCATCAACAATTTTAAATTCTTCTACAGTTTCACTCATTTTTTATTCAACTTTAGAACATACTATGTGGTAATTCGTCTCGTAAACTAATTATGTCCTAATTCGTTATTTCGACAAATTATATTTTAGAAGTAGAAAAAACTATAAAAACTCATCAATTAAAAACTTTTCAAAGCTTTGTTATTTTTTCTATGAAGATAAGTAATTTTAGATATATATAAACTTACTTAGAGGTTTGTATACTATACTTTTACCATCCTTCCAAATTCATATTTCATGGCAAGTTTGTAATAAAATCAAAGTTGAATTGAAAAAGAATACGTTTTTAAAATTATTTTTTTCAAATTACTAAATATCAGACTATTTGAAAATGATTAAAATTAAAATCTGATGTCATAAATTACTTTATAATTCTAGACTTTTTTGGAGCAATTAGTATGAATTCTATCATTAAAGGAAGAGTTTGGAAATTTGGAGATAATATAGACACTGATATTATTATTCCTGGCAGATATTTAACACTTAGAGATCCTAATGAGATGGCATCTCATGCATTCGAACCTATCGACCAAGAATTTGGTAAAAAAGTTAAAAAAGGAGATATAATTCTTGGAGGAAAGAACTTTGGATCTGGATCTAGTAGAGAAGAAGCTCCATTTGTTCTAAAACAATTAGGAATATCTGCCATTGTCGCGGAATCTTTTGCTCGTATTTTTTTTAGAAATGCTATAAATTTAGGAATTCCTTTAATTGAGATTAAAGAAATTTCAAAAAAAGTCAAAGCTGGACAGGAAATTGAAATAGATCTTCCTAATGGTACCTTAAAAAACTTAGAATCCCAAGAAATTTTTAAATATGCTCCAATTCCAGATTTTCTTATGGATATTCTTCAAGCTGGAGGGGCAATAGAAGCGATTAAAAAAAGAATAAAGAAATAAGGAGTTAAAAATTTGCCAACTATTGCTGAAAAGATTTTTACATCACACTCTGATAATGAAAAAGTAGAACCTGGTCAAATTATTAATGCTAAAGTAGATATTATTATGGTTCATGATATGCTTGGAATGCGTGTAGTTGATACTTTTGAAAAAATTGGAATAGATAAAGTAAAGAATCCAGATCGCATAGTTGCACTTTTAGATCACTGGGTTCCTCCAAATACTATTGATTCTGCAATTATAAATAAATCTTCAAGGGAATTCATAAAAAAACATGGCATTAAAAATTATTTAGGTATGGATAAAGGTATTTGTCATCAAATTGTCCCTGAAAACGGCTTTATATGGCCTGGTGCTTTAATAGTAGGAACTGATAGTCATACTTGCACTTATGGAGCATTTGGAGCATTTTCTACAGGTATTGGATCAACTGATTGTGCAGTTCTATTCGCTGAAGAAAAATTATGGTTTAAAGTGCCAGAGACCATATTATACAAAATACAAGGAAAAATTCCCAATATGGTTTTTGGAAAAGACATAATCCTCAAATTGATAACTGATATAGGTGTTGATGGGGCTACATATAAATCCGTAGAATTTACTGGGGATGCAATTAATGAACTTAGTATTGATGGTAGAATGACCATGTGCAACATGGGTATAGAGATGGGTGCAAAAGCAGCTATTATTCCGCCAGACCAAAAAACTATTGATTGGTTAAAAAATCGTGTAAAACATGATTATAGTATTGTAAAATCAGATCCTGATGCCAACTTCGAAAAAATAATTAATTTGGATATATCCAATCTAGCACCTCAAGTAGCAAAACCACATAGTCCAGGAAATGCTGTTGCTGTTAGTGAAGTTGAGGGAGTTAAAGTCGATCAATGTTTTATTGGAAGTTGTACCAATGGAAGGTTTGAAGATTTAGAAATTGCTGCGAAACTTCTGCGTGGAAAAAAAATTCATGATGATGTAAGATTAATAATAACAGCTGCATCTAAAGAAATATATACCGAAGCTTTGCATCAAGGATTGATTGAGCTTTTTATAAATGTAGGGGCAATTGTTACTCATCCTACATGTGGCGTATGCCTTGGTATTTTCGGGACTCTTGCTCCAGGAGAAGTTAGTCTTTCTTCCAGTAATCGCAATTTTATAGGTAGACAAGGCAGTCGGGAGGCAAAAATATATTTATCATCCGCAGCCACAGTGGCAGCTAGTGCTATCAAAGGCGAAATTACAGACCCAAGAACAATTTAATTTGCCTTTATTTTGTAAAAAGTTCAGGTTTTAAAAATATCTCTTTAAACGCAGATTTTAAAATATTTTCTAAGTTTTTTTTATCATTAAAATAAAATAAATGCGTTTTACACCCCGCTTTACAGTCAGAATTTCCAAAATCTTTGAATAAATTTGAATTTGAATAAGCCATTATTTTAGATGAGAGTTCACATTCTTTTTTCTGATCTGTTTTAGTATAGTAAGCTTTTTCAGCTTCAACATTTGGGTTATTTAATAAATAATCAATATGCCAAAAAAGCGTCTTATTATTTGAGAAATGACGTTTTAACCGATTTTCGATATTAGTTGAATAATTTCCAAGAGCAGAACCAACATAAATATAATAACCCGGCAAAAAAATATATTTTTTCTTTTTTCCGATATTTAAACTGATCTCTTTTCTGACATTAATTATGATGGCATAGATTCCTTTAGTCATTTTATAAGTTTTTATAGATCTTTTTTTTAGAAGGTTATGCTGAAGCTCTTTTCGGTTTTGCTCTTTTAACTTTCTTATCCTTGCCTTCTATAACTTCTTCAGCTTTAGTTACTTTTTCAATATTATTAAGGGCTTCTTTTGCGACATCTCGAACGATTCCGCTTTCATCTTTTGCCTGTGCTTTTATTTGAGGGATTGGGTCGACTGTTGGTTTTACTGGAGCTTGAGTTCTTATTTTTTCCAATGTATCTGTTGCAGCAGCTCTAATTTGTTCATTTTGGGCATTTAATAATTTTGTAAGATAAGGAATAAGAATATCATTCACTTCTGGAAATTTAATTCCAAAATTCCCTAATTCTAGAACATATCTCCATCTATCCGGGTCTTCTTTATTCTTTAAGCTGTCCATAATTACATTTATAAATTTATTAGGAGCTTTAATCCGAATTAGCTCCAAAGTTTGTTTTATTTTTGTATATACACTTTGATTATTTAATTCCCTAATAAGGTCAGGGACGATATTTACGAAACTTTCGGGCATTTTAGCGATGATATCAGAAAAGATGTTGATTAGAATTTCATAATCTTCTTCACTTTGTCTTTTTGCGAGATCAATTATTAATGGTGCGACATTTGGATACTTAATCCCGATTTGTGTAAACTCTGTTACACATTCAGCCCGAGTCTCCTCCTCTTTACTATTTATATAACAATCTATAAGATAAGTTAATACTTCTTCAAATTTTTCCTTTTTTAGGAGTTTTTTAATTTGTTCAATATCTAACAAATATATCTCCGTTCTGGGCAAAAGATAAGGATTAATTTATTAAGTATAATATTCTTTTAAATACTTTCTATTCCTTTATAAAGGAAATTCGACAAAAATTTGATTTATATAAATAGAGAATTTTAACAATATTTAAAAACATTATTAGAAATTTTATTTACTTCATTTTTATTGATATTATTCATTTTATATGATATTCTAGAAAAAAATAGGAATAAATGTTATTGAGAAGAATGTAATTATAGTAAATAAGTTATTAAAATAAAGAAATTCAAGGGTTTTTAATTTGAAAATCGGTGAATTAGGTGAAATAGGAATTATAAAAATATTCCAAGAGGAATTTTCTTCGCTTCCACATATTATATTGGGGCTCAAGACTCCCACGGGAATTTATGAAGATACTGGTGTAATTGATCTTAAGGATGGTAATGTATTAATTGTAACTACTGATTTAATAGGTAAAAAGACACATATGCCTCCAGAAATGACACCTAGACAAATGGGAAGAAAATCTGTGATTGTTAATATTAGTGATTTAGCTGCCATGGGAGCGAAACCCTTAGGTTTGGTTATGAGTATAGGACTTCCAAGTGATTTAGATGCTGAAGATCTTAAAGAAATTGCAATTGGAATGAACCAAGCCGCAGAAGAGTATGAAACTTGTGTATTTGGAGGGGATACTAACATGACTGATGATGTTATATTAGCTGGGACTGCAATTGGAATTATTAAAAAGGAAGATTTATTAACTAGACATTCAGCAAAGCCAGGTGATATTGTTGCTGTAACTGGGTATTTAGGTTCTTCGGCAGCAGGATTACAGATTTTGATGCAAAACTTAGCCGTAAGTCCTGAAATTAAGAAAAAATTAACTAAATACACGTTAGAACCTAAGGCGCAATTAAAAATTGCAATGGAATTGAGTAAAATCAAAGGAATAACGGCTTCTGGAGATATTACGGACGGGTTAGCTTGGGAACTCCACAAAGTTGCAGCAGCAAGTGGTTGTGGTATAAAAATTGAAGAAATCAAACTCCCCACTCTCCAAGAAACTAAAAAAGTCTCAAAAGAGTTTGATCTGGATCTACTGGAACTTATTATGCATATTGGAGAAGATTTCGAGTTAATATTAACAATTAACCCAAAAAAATGGGAAAAAGTTCAAGAAATTAGTAAAAAAAATAATATTAAAATAAGTCAAATAGGTCATGTCACAGATAAAAAAAATGAAGTAACTATGTTAGATAAAAATGGAAATCTAATTAATCTCAAAAAGAAAGGATATGATCAATTTTTAACTCGGAGTTGATATTCCATTTCACTTCAATCAAAAAATCGAAATATTATAGCAAAATTATACGCCCAAGCATATGATGCATTTGAAGCAAAGGATTATAAGAAAGCTATTGGTTTTTGGAAAAAAGCGATTAAAAAATGTAAAAAAATTAGTGATAATGAACTATTAGCAAAACTGCATTTAGGATTAGGAATGGGATATACTCAAGATAGAGAGTTTGAAAATGCATTAATAAATTTTCAAAAAGCTCTAGAATTATATAAAAAGACTAAAAATTCGTTAAAACAAGCCCATAGTTTGTATTTTATTGGAAAGATGTATTTAAAATTAAAAAATTATGAAATTGCAAATCAAAATTATAATGAAGCTTTAGATATTGCTCAAAATTTGAAAAATCAAGAATTAAAAGCTGATATTTTATTTGATAAAGCTTCAGTGGCGAGTTCTCAAAAGAAATTCAATAAAAGCTTGAACATTTATAGGCAAACACTTAAAATTTATAAAAAAATTGATAATACTGTCGAACAAGGAGAAACATTATTCGAAATTGGTAAGATTTTAAGAGAAATGGATGAGGAACATTATCAAGAAGCGTTAAAGAATTTTAAAAATGCATTAAAAATTATGGTGAGAGAAAGAAAGCTTAAAAACGAGATAGATTGCAGAATTCAAATTGCAGATCTCCTTATACTTACAGATCAGCCAGAAGAGGCCTTAGATTATTATCAAAAAGCAATAAAGAAGAGCAAAGCAAGCAAAAATATATTAGGAGAGGTTGAAGCATACTTTGGCAAGGGAAAAGCTTTATTTGAACTAAAAAAATACAAAGAAGCTATTAGGCTCTTTCAATTGGCTTATGATTTTTATCAAAAAATTAAATATTTAAAGGGTGAGGTTGCTGCTCTTACGTATCTAAGTAACTCATATGAAAAATTAGGGGACGCCGAATTGACAAAAAAATTTAAAAAATTAGCCCAAGAACAATCAAAAAAATTAGAGAAAATAAATAAAAGTTAATTATTTTAGAATGAAATTTGAGAAAAATTATTTATAATAAACTAATTTTTGTATTATCGATGATTTTTTTAAGATCTAATAAAAAAAATAATTGTTAATAACTGAAAATTTTTATATTAATGAGTAGTTAAATAAAATATTTACAAAAGAGGTAAATATCATGTCACAAGACGTTGACGAAGTTATTTTGAGGACTTATCCAAAGATAATCTTTTTCTGGCCAACAGCCTTAGCAAGCGCAATTTTAGGTATGATTGGTCAACTTAGCCCAGCTTTCAACCCAGGAATATGGCAGACGCTATTTATCGATATGGGGTTTCAAATCGATTGGAGAATAATATTAGGTCTTATATGGTTTGCTAACTTCGCGGGAAATCTGTTCGTTGTTTCCTTTGAATATAATAGCGCAAAAGTTGTAGCAATAGTTCTTGCTGTAGTAGTTGGGGTGCTAGTGGTAATATTGGTGATGGCTTATGCACCAAATGCGAGTCAAAATCTTCCGACATTTTCAATAAATGACTTTCCTCTAACCATGTCATGGGCTTTTTATTACTCTATCGCCGGATTACTTGGAATTACTTTTGCTTTTATTTGGATTGAAAAGCGTTGGGATTATTATAAAATAACATCACAAGACATTGTCCACAAATCTGGTATATTCGGAGATTTAGAAAGATTCCCTGCCCCTAATATTCATATTCACAAGAGAATTTCGGATGTTTTTGAATATTTATTGTTAAAATCTGGTGAATTGACAATTATACCTGCACAACGGACTTCAGTAATTCATCTACCTAATGTGCTTAACATCAATGAAATTGAAAAAAATATACACGAAGTACTTGGGACTCTAGAGGTAGAAATGGACGATAACACCTAATTTAATCTTTGGATAGTTAAAATTTCTATTATTTTTATTTTTTTTAAACTAAAGAAGTAACTTAATTTCAAACTTCTACTAAATTATTAAAGTATTTACTATCATACCTCACTAGATAATGTTTCTAGTGCTAGTTCTAACCTATCATCATTGGTTCCATCTAATTCAGTTACCTCTAGATTCCATTCTTTAATAAGTTCTTTAATTATTTGATCAATTTCTTTTTGGAATTGTTTTGTGGTATCTCTAAATCCATCATCCTCTAATTTCTTCTTAGGTATTTTTGCATAGAATAAGAAATTATACGTTTTTGCCCAATGTTGGCTTTTTATTCGCAATATTTCTAGATCATCTTTTGAGATTTTGCCCATTTTGGAAGCTCTTAATGCATATGCATAATTATCAATAGTTGTCCTGTCTGTTACTATTACATTATATCGCTCATGTTTTTCTATTTCATCGATTATCTGTTTATTAAGAATCCAATACTGTGATAGAAAATTCGTCATTTGATTAATTGGAAAAGGGCATTCTCTAACTGATTCTTCTACAAAACCTACAAAAAGATGCTTGCTTTTTAATTTGGAACAAAGTGAAAAAGCTAAAGTGGTTTTACCAGTATCATGTGTTCCTAAAACGCCTATCTTTAGTTTTTTATGAGCTGTTAGGTATTCTATGATTCTTTTTTGAATGGGTGCGATTTTACTGGGCAATTATAAATCAGACCTACTAAAGCAAGTTTTTAATTTTACTTTATCTTATAATATTTTTTAATTAGGTCAATATAATTAAAGGGTATTTTGCCAATTAATAAAAATTAAATTAATAATATTTGATTATTTTTAGGATATAAAAATTACAAAACCACAATATTAATGGTGATTAAATGGCACAATATGAAACTCCTCAAAAAATATTTGAAATAAATGGAATAAAATTTGGGGGTAAAGTTGGTGAAACTCCAATCGTTTTGATAGGAAGTATTTTTTATAAAAATCATAACATTCTTGAAGATCCTAAAAAAGGTATTTTTGATAAAAAAAAGGCTGAATCTTTGATTAATGCACAAGAAGAAATCTCAGATAAGACAGGTCTTCCACATGTAATTGATATCGGAGCGGAATATTCTGAAGCTATAATTAAATACATTGATTTTGTTACAAGTATTACTGATGCTACATTTTGTCCTGATGGGCCAACCCCTGAAATTAATATTCCAGCTGTGAATCATATTGGCGAGGTAGGTTTGTCAGATAGGGTGATATATAATTCAATTGATCCGCACACTAAAGAAGAAGAGCTAAATGCAATAAAAAATGCGAAAATAACATCAGCTATATTATTAACCTTTCATTCAAAGTATATTTTTCCAGCAAAAAAAGTAAAATTATTAGAAGGTGATGAAAACATTGAGGGGTTATTAGTAAAAGCTGAAAGAGCTGGAATAGATAAACCATTAATCGATACCGCAACTTTGGATGTTCCTTCAGTTGGTATATGTGCGAGAACTATTAAATTAATAAAAGAAGAACTTGGCTTACCCGCTGGTGCAGGAGCCCATAATGCACTACATACATGGACTAGGAAAAAGGAATTCGGAGATGCTGTTAAATCAATAAGTAATGTAATTATTAATACTATACCTCAAGCTGTGGGTGCAGATTTCTTATTAATTGGTCCTATTGACCGAGCTAAGGAAATTTTCCCAACAATTGCGCTTAATGATGTAGTACTTAATTATATTGCAGCAAGAATTGATAGAATAAAAGTTGATAGAACAGGTCCAATCTCAAAAATATTTTAATTATTTATTTTTTTGATGAATTTGGTTTGAAGAAATTTCTATTCGTACTTGGAAAAAATCAGATAGTATCTTTATGTGAGATTTCACATCTTCTACAATTTGAACCTTACAAAGGTAAAATTATTGATTATTCAAAACAAATTGGAATTATAGAATTTGAGGAAATAAAAAAAACGGAATCGCTTCGTGAATTACAATATAGGTTAGGTGGTATCCAAAAAATTTGTGAAATTATTGGAGATTATCCTAAGAAGATCTTTATTGAAGGATTTCCTATTCAAAAGCAGCCAAAAAAATTTAAGAGAGCCAGAACTTCCATAGAAAACGATTTAATCCCTAAAATATTACCCCACATTTTTCTCAATATACAAAATAAGAAAATAATGTTTGCAATAAGTGTTTATCCTTACCTTTTCTCAAAACCTGAAGTGAGTATTGGACATCTCATTCAATTCTTAAATCAATTTATAAAAAATCATCTAAAAAAAGATTTAAATAACGTTAAATATTTCAAATATCCCGATAACCTTTTAAAATCTAAAAATTTGAACCCTATTTGGCCTCATCATGTTTTGGTTTACTCATTGTTAGAATTTCCAAATGCTGAAATAATTTTAGGGTTTACTAAAAGCAAGTGCTATATAGCAAAAACAATTGCTGTTGATAACCCTAATTTGAGGAAAGCAATCGATGAACACCGTCCCAAGACTCGGTTCGAAATCTCTATTCCCCCAAAACTCGCCAAAGTTCTTATTAATCTTTTATATTTACCTAAAAATGGTCTTTTGTTAGATCCTTTTTGTGGAACTGGGACGATTTTAATGATGGCTGCATTACAGGGGATTAATTTTTATGGAACTGATATAAACAAAGACCGAATAGAAGCTTCTATAAATAATCTCAATTGGCTAAAGAGAGAATTTAATTTAAATTTTCAATTAGATGCGAAAAATGTTTTTAATCTAGATTCTACAAAATTAGATTCGCATTTTAAAGAAAATTCAGTAGATGGAATAGCAACTGAGCCATTTTTAGGCCCACCATTAAAATCTCCTCTTTTAAAAACTGAATATCAAAAAATAATCGATGAAGAAATTAAACCACTTTATGAAAAATCTTTGCTTAGCATGAAAAGAATCCTAAAGAATAATGGTAATATAGCAATAATTTCTCCTGTATATAGAGAAATTGATAATAAATTAGTGGATTTCAATCTCTCAAAAATTGCTAAAAATATGGGTTTAAAAATAATAAAACTCTTACCACTTTCAAGGTTTGGTATTCAAAAAGAAATTAAATATAATAAGAATGCAGTTTTAATAAGAAAAGATCAATATGTAATGCGAAAAATAAATTTATTCAAAAAAATTGAATAAGATTTAATTCAAAATTTATGTGAGAAAAAAATGACAACTGTTAAAGAAGAAAAAAAACTAAATAAACTATCTATTGATATTTTTGTCCCTTTAGATACATGTTCATGCGTTTATGAAAGTTTTATTCAACGAGTTTTTACAATTTTGTTGGATTATATGGATAAAATAACATTTCAAACTAAATCGTTACATTCTGAAGAGGCCCGTAAACTTGGATTATTAGAAAATTGTGTTGTATTAGATGGAAAAAAAATCATTACTAATTCCTTTTTTCTTAAAAAGGAAATACCAAAATTATTGAAAGAAAAAAATTTGATATAATTTAAAATAAAGTTGATATATTGATTGATTTTTATATCCCTAAAACTTATTTTAATGGACAAATGGTCAGAAAAAAAATAAATATTAAATCGAAATCTCTCAAAATCTATTTTTAACCAGATAATTTCTATTCTATGTATTTTATGTTTGTTTAGCAAAAAATTAAGTAAAATTTATTCAGATAGAAGTATTATTCTTTCTAATAATATTTCCTTGGATAAATTATAATCAACAGCGGTACTTATTTGAATTAAATCTCTAAGTTGAAATTTTTTTAAGAGAATGAAGGTTAGAGGAGCACTTATACTAAAAGTTGATTCAATTTTTAATTTTTCAACTAATTGGAAAGACTTTTGATAAAAATTTCTTTCTAAATAATTTAAAATATCAAAATATGAGTTAGTTGAATCTGGAAAAGATAAGAACAAATTCGTTTCTCTGAAATTACTAGTCCTAATTAAATCCAAGAGACTTGATACAGTATCAACAGTAAGAAGTGTATTAAGAATCTTTAACATTTTAGAAGAAGTAGTGGGAATAAAAAATTCAGAAATTTCATCATTTGTTAAATTAAAGGATTTTCCTCTGAATAAAATCATATAATTAAAGTATTCTATCAAAATATTCAAGTATTGTGAGGCAATTAGCTTATCAGATCTTGATAATTGACCTAAACCACGTTCCATTTTAACAATTTGTCCATAATCTAAAAATGTATTAATATATAAAAGGGAATTAGTTTCTCGATATTTTTTTTCTGCTTTTTTAATGAATTCTCCATATTCTGTCTTTTTTAATAAATTAAATATAATTTTGAAATCGTTTTCCTTTATTATTCTATTAAAAATTTCTTTATTACCAGTATAATCTTCTATTTGCCAGTGAATTTTATCAGAAATTTCTGAAATACTTTTGTTTATCAGTTTTGATCTTAACACAGTTTTTAAATTTTCAATTTCAAACTCGATTAAAAAATTCATTAAAAAAGATCTGGCACTATAAGGTGAATTTTGAATTATTTTATTCACTTTTGCAATGAAATCTTCATGGAATATAAAATGCATTCTCTCGAGATCAATGGATGGGGCTATTTTTGACAATTTTGGGTAATAACTTACCAAATTTTTTCTCAATTCAATTAGATTTCTTGAATTAGTTAGCTCGAGTAACTGTTCTTTTGATATTAAAAATTTATTTTCAATTGCTATGAGGGGTAGAACATAATCATAAAGAGTAATGATTTTTTCATTTATCATTAATAACCTCTCTAAAACCTGATTCTACTGCGGTATTGATATTTTTTTTAGCATCTTCAATCTCTGATTTAATATTTTTCATATTTTGCTCCAATTTATTGTTTTTATAATCTTCTAATTCTTTAAATGTTTTTTTAATTAAGTCATTTGCTTGTTTTTTAGCTTGACTTATTCTATTGTTATATTGTATTAAAGAATCTTCTTTTGCTTTTTTGATTATTTCTTGTTTTTTATCTAATGTTTTCTGAATTTCTTGTTCATATTTATTATCACTTTCTTTGATAAATTTCCATATATCTTGCATTATATCACCTTATTTTTTTATCATTTTCATATTTATATGAGAAATTTCCGGTAATTTAAACGGTCTAAATTCAATTCCATTTCCTTCATAAAATTTACTAAACCATTCATAAAAGTGAAGACGAAGAGCATGAGCTGCTACTATTACAACTTCCAATAATACTGTAAATGCAGTACCAATTCCAAGAATTATTCCATAAATTAAGATATTATCGAAAGTGGAACCAATTGCTTGAAATGCCTCATTAAGACCATAATGTATCATTATCAAAGCAAAAATTCGTGCATATGAAGGAAGATTAGTTAAAATACTTAAACCAACTTCCCATGTACGTAATGCAGATTCTCCAATTAATGTCGTTGTCTTTTTCTTTTTTCTTAAAATTGAATTTAATGGGGTCCCGATAAAAAGAAAAATTAAGGGGATTAAAATTAATAAGATGGGGGGTAAATTTAATAAATACCGGGATGGAGCGAAATAATTGCCAATATTAAATCCAAAAAAGAATAAACTAATAACAACACCAGTTAATATAAGAAATGAAGGGAATGAAATTAACCATGCTGCATATTTTTCTTCTCTATTATAATAATTTGCAAATTGAATAATAAAGCCTGAACTAATTTGAATATAACCAATTAAAATAGCTATTTTAAGCATAAAAGTAATATTATCTATTACTCCTTCATAATGCCCAAGTCCTTCGGAAAAAATATCAATATAAAACCCCTGATGGGGAAATGGTAACAAAGGTTGAAAACCTGGCCATATATCTGAAATATAAAAGCCAAAAAATTCACCATAAATAAACCCTGCTAAAATTGAACCTATTCCACAATAAAATAAAATTTTTGGAATAGTTCGTTTAGTTTTTAAAGCAATTATAGCACTTCCTATCATTAAGATAAATCCTTGACCAATATCTCCAAACATTAGGCCAAAAATTAGAGGAAATGTAATTGCAATTAGTTTTGTTGGATCAAATTCATAATAATTAGGAACTCCATAAAGCTTAACGAGCCGAACAAAAGGCTCTAAAACTCTGGAGTGCTTAAAAACTGTCGGAGGAAATTCTCTTGTTTCAATTTTTTTTTTTCTTGTTGGTTTTTCTCTTAAAATGATACACTTTTTTGAAGTTATTTCTTGAATTCTACTTTCTAATTCGGAGACATTTTTTGAGATGACCCAACAACTTATTATGGAAAATAATGTTGTATGCGTTATATTTTGGGTTGCATCCAAATAAGGAACCAAAAATGATAAATTTCTTTTATATGTTAGAATCTCATTATGATATTTTTTAGCTAAGTCTTTTAAATCTAGTTCAAATTCAGTTTTTTCTTTCAATAATAATGAAATCTTTTTATTATCGTTATGATTCCTTGTTAATTTTTCATATTCTTTTTCTTTTTCAATAATTTCTGATAAATCACGTTCAATGGTCATTTCAATTTCTTCGATATCATAAATTTCTTTTTCTATAATATCAATCCGTGTTTTATATTCTTCTAGAATTATATCAAGATTTTTTAGATCAATATCTGTAATTTCAATTTTTGATGAGGTATTATTTTCTATCTTTAATTTTTTAATTATTTTAGATACACGTTCATTAAGAGATTTAAATTCAGAAAAATAATCTTTGACTTTTTCTTTATTAGACTGTTTTTCTTTACTATCAATTATTTGACAATAACCTAATTGTCCAATTTTCACTAAAACTTCTTTAAAATATTGTTTAGGAAATACCAATACCACTTTTTCTAATTTTTGCGTTATTTTAAACCTCCAAAAAAAAGGAAATTTATAATTGATTTTATCTTTCTATATTTTCGTCCATAGTAGAATACCCATTATAAGCCCATAAATTGCCAAAGCTTCTGCTAAAGAGACAATTAAAAAAGCTTTTCCAAAGTTCTCTTCTTTTTCAGTAATGGCACTTATTGCTGAGGTTCCAACATGAGCTATAGCATATCCTGCTCCAATAGTGCTACCTGCAACTGCAATGGCTGCAGACAAAGCATAATTACCCTTATTCGCTTCTCCAACTATAGGTATTAGAAAAGGAATATAGTCGGTTGGTGCTTGCATCGTCGAGACTCCAGATGAACTAGAGTCAAAAACTGGAACTAGAACAAAGAGACTTACTGATACAGCATTTATTATCAATATTGCAAATAATAGAACACAATATAATACAAATACACTAGCTATTTTTTTCATGATATTCACCATCCTTTATTCTTACTTCACAATTAATATTGGACAATCTGTTAATTCAATCATTCTGACAGTTCTTCCACCTATTGCAACGAACCTTGATTTTTTCTTAATTTGATGTCCAATAACTAACAAATCTGCATTTACTTTTTTTACATAATTAGTTATTTTTTCACTTGGGTAACCCTCATCCAATTGAACTTCTGCTTCTATTCCTGATTTTTTAGCTAAATTTTTAATGAATTGTAAAATACTATTCCCCGTGTGAGAGTATTCTTCCCTAACTTCTTCTGCTGTTTTCTTTGACATACTTAAAATTTTTTCAACAACTTTATCGTCAATAACATAGATGATATATAATTCTGAAAGATACTTTTGTGCGATGTTTATTGCTATATTCGCAGCTTTAATAGATTCTTTGCTCCCATCAGTTGCGATACAAATTTTGGGAAAAATCTGGTTTTCTGACATTTATTATCACCTATTATTTTCTTCTAAATATTCTTTAACAATTTTTATTGTAATAATTTCATCCCTTTCAAGCTCTTCCAATTGTTCCTCTAAAAAATTGATAGTTTCTTTATGATCAGGGATCAAAACATTCTCTAACGCATTAATTCGCCTTTGTGTCTTTTTAATTTCATTTGCGATTCTATATATTGCACTTTCAATACTTGCTAAATCAACAATATCTTTAAAAATTTTTGAAAATTCTCTTATTACTTCATCAATATAATGACTGACTAAAAATAATCCATAATCTGGAAAGAAATCTTTTTCTTCTATAATAGAAATTATAGGGATAATTACATTCATAATAGTCTGTTCTTTTAATTCAAATTTTATCAATTCTTCAGAAGTTAAAGCAATTTCTTCCATATCATCAATTCCCATATCCATATTTGCTTGAGCTAATAGTCTAAAAGCTCTTTCGAGATTTTTATTAATATTTTTTCTTATTTTCTCAGCATCAAAAATTTCTTCCCTTAATCTTATCATGAGATAATCTCTTTTTTCATTCATGAGCTCATAGGCTTGTTTTAAGAACCCAATATTTTTTTTAAGCTCTAATAATTCACGTTCATTAATTGGAACTTTCATTCTCATAATTATCATTTCATTTATTATTCAGATATTTTTGAATAAATTTCTCTTTTATTCTAGTTAATTCTAGTTCCGGAAGAATTTTCAGAGTTTGCCAAGCTAAATTTAAAGTCTCTTCAAAAGTTCTATTTTCTTTAAAATCTTGATTAATAAATTTCGTTTCAAAAGATCTTTTAAATTGTAAATATTGCCTATCGATATTTGTAAGTCCATCTTCACCCACTATTTTTGATAGTGATTCGACTTCAAGAGCTTTGGTATAAGATGTGTATAATTGATTTGCGACATCTGCATGATCTTCTCTTGTTAATCCTTCGCCAACTCCGGACTTCATTAAGCGTGATAATGATGGTAATATGTTTATTGGAGGATATATGTTACTCTGAAATAATGATCTATCTAATATAATTTGGCCTTCAGTAATATATCCTGTTAGATCTGGGACCGGGTGACTTAAATCATCATTTGGCATTGTTAAAATCGGTATTTGCGTAATTGATCCCTTTTTATTTTTAATCCTTCCCGCTCTTTCATAAATAGTGGCCAAATCTGTATAAAGATATCCTGGATATCCTTTTCTGCTAGGGATTTCTCCTTTTGAAGAAGAAATTTCACGTAATGCCTCAGCATAGGCAGTCATATCTGTTAGAATGACTAATACATGCATATCTAAATCAAAGGCGAGATATTCAGCAATGGTTAATGAAATTCTAGGAACAATTAATCTTTCAGTTGGAGGATCCTCAGCTAAATTTAATACCATTACAACATTATCAAAAGCTCCTAATGTTTCGAAACTTTTCGTATAAAAATCAGAAGTGCTATGTTTCAGTCCCATTGCTCCAAAAACAATGGCAAAGTCTTCCTTAGTTTTAATACTTGCTTGATTTGCAATTTGGATTGCTAATTTTGAGTGTGGTAAACCAGATCCAGAAAAAATTGGTAATTTTTGACCACGAATTAAAGTATTTAAACCATCAATTGCAGATACACCTGTCTGAATTGATTCTCTTGGGAATTCTCTAACTGTAGGATTCATGGGTGCACTATTAATGTCTCTCAAAACACCAGAAAATAACTCTGGTCCTCCGTCAATTGGTTCGCATGTACCGTTAAATACTCTGCCAAGCATATCTTTTGAAACATAGATTTCAAAAGGTTTTCCTTTAAACCGAATCTTTGTATCTATTAGAGATACTCCATGTGTTCCCCGAAATACTTCTATAACAGTAAAATCCCTAGCAATTTCGAGAACTTTGCCCTTTTGAACCTTTCCATTGCTTTCGATCTCAACAACTTCGTCAAATCCAACACCTGGGATTGACTTTATAAAGATTAAAGATCCAACTATCCTTATTGACTGCTTGAATGTCATTGCTTCCATTTAAACCGCCCCCATTTCCTTTATTTCTTTTAAATCTCTAACCATTTCATTTTCTAATTTATCAAATTCGATTAATGCGTCATTAGGAATCTTTGACTTCATTCTATTTAATTTAGGTATTAATGGAAGATTATCTAAAAGATAAATTGGAATTCTCTCTTGAATTATGTCTGAACTTAATTCAAAAAAATCTATAATTAATTTAAGCATTTTAAATTGCTTTTCAGGCGTGGTAAATGTATCGATTTTGTCAAATGCATTTTGATTCAAAAATCCTTCTTTAATTAAGTCTACAACTCGTAAAATTAATTTTTGATTATCTGATAGAGCATCAGTTCCGATTAATTTAACCATTCTTCGTAATTCATCATCCTTTTGGAGTAAATCCATAGCTTTATTACGATATTGCTCCCATTTTATATCAACATTAGTTATCCACCAATTTTTTACAGCTTCCACATATTCAGAATAACTTTGCATCCAATTTATTGCAGGAAAATGCCTCTGGAATGCAAGATCCTTGTCCAGAGCCCAAAAGACATCTACTATTCGTTTTGCGTTTTGGACAACCGGATCTGAAAAATCCGCAGCAGGAGGTGATACTGCTCCCATCACACTTACAGATCCTACGTTTGATTCTCCATCTTTCATTCTTAGAACCTTAACCCTTCCTGCCCGTTCGAAAAATTCAGCAATTCTTGAAGGAAGATAAGAGGGATAACCTCTCTCAGCTGGTATCTCATTTAGCCTACCTGATATTTCTCTTAAAGCTTCCGCCCACCTGCTTATTGAATCTGCCATAAGTGCTACATTATATCCCATATCTCTAATATATTCTGCTATTGTTAATCCTGTATAGATACTTGCTTCTCTTGCTGAAACTGTCATATTCGAAGTATTTACAATTAAAATTGTCCTTTGCATTAATGGTTTTTGAGAATAAGGATCTATTAAATTTGGAAAGTCTTTGAGGACTTCTGCCATCTCATTACCACGTTCTCCACAACCAATATAAATAATAAGATCAACATATGACCATTTAGCAATTTGTTGCAAAGTAATTGTTTTACCCGTTCCAAAACCACCTGGTATTATAGCTGTTCCTCCTAATGTTAATGGAAAGAAAGTATCAATAATTCTCTGACCCGTAATAAAAAGCTCTTCTGAAAAGAGTCTTTTTAAATATGGACGAGGACGTCTAACTGGCCAATATTGTACCATGGACAATTTAATCGAATTATTATTTGGTGATAAAAGAGTTGTTATCTCCTCATTTATTGTATAATTACCTTCCGAATAAATTTCCTGAACTTTACCTTCGATATCAGGGGGAACAAGGATTTTATGTTTAAAAATTTCGGTTTCATCAACAGTCCCAATAATATCTCCCCCTTTTACATAATCTCCTATATTAACATTTGGATTGAAATGCCATTTTTTTTGACGATTTAATATATCTAAATGTGCTCCCTTACTAATGTATATACCATAATTCTCAGCTATAAGTTCTAGAGGTCTTTGAACTCCATCAAAAATGTTTCCTATTAGACCTGGACCTAATTCAACTTGTAATGGACTTCCTGTTCCAATTACTGGTTCTCCTATCTTCATCCCACTTGTATCTTCATAAACCTGAATGTGTTTTAATTCTTTCTCTAATTCTATAACTTCACCAATAAGCTTTTCATTTCCGACTAGAACCATCTCATGCATTTGAACATTTTTTAAACCGTTGGCAAAAATTACAGGTCCATTTATTCTTGTAATTGCCCCTTGATTTTCGATCATATTTAACCCTCCTCAGGAAAGAGTATTGAGGCTATCTTTATCCTAATTTTTTGTTTTCTTCGTGATAATCGTCCTTCAAATGTGTTATCATATGAAATAGAATAATCATCAGTACTAATTAAGACTCCACCAAGTGATTGAATTGGAGGAGATAATTTTAATTTTATTTTAAATTTATTTTCAAGGTTTTTTAACCAATTATCAGATAATCTATCTTGATCCTCTTGATTAAGCCCAATTAATAGGGAGAATTCTCGATTATCTTCTTGCCTTTTGATCAAACTAAATATTTCTTCAATAGCTTTTATTATAAAATTATTTAATAAACTTAAATACTGTTCTGTTTTTACAAAGCTTTTTAATTTATCCTCAATTTTCTCAAAAACTTGATTTATTAATTTGTCTTTTAATACATATGTATTGCGTCGAGTTTCTAATCTAATTAATGAATTTATTCGATCTTCCTCTTGCGTAATTATTTTTTTAGTTTCTTTATTTAATTTTTCTATTTCTAATTCTGCTTTTTTATTGGCTTCTTCTAGAATCTGTGCTTTTATAGTTTCAGCTTCTCTTAATATATTTTCCGTTTCGTTCTGAATCGTTTCTTCAATTTCTTCTGAAATAATAGATATACCCTTTTTTATATTAGACATTCTCAGCCCTTCAAATCTTCATTCCTATTACCTTTTTCATGATGTAATCTAGGTTCAAAGGAGGTTTTATAGAACCAGTTCTATCAGGAATTTCAATAATGAGAACATTTTCATGATTTATTCTAATTTTTAAAATAAACTCTTCTAGCTGTTCTGCTATTTTTTCATTTATTATTATAATACCGTGATCTTGTTTTTTCTGAAATTCTCTAATTATGTCTTTAACCTGATTGATGGAATTTTCAGAAGTAATGTCTTCAATTATTGTTCCATTTATCCCTAGAAGCCTAAATCCAATTACGGTGTCTCGAAATCCTATGACATGAATCCATAAATTTTTAATCGTTATGTAGTACCTTCTTTTTTTTTTAACATTTGAGAAGTTCTTAAAATTTTATTAAAATATTTATTTAAAAGACTTTTTTTAAATCTTACACTTAATTTATTAATATAGTACGAAAAAATATGTATTGTATTAAATTTTATTTACTAAGTTTAAGTATAAGGTCTAATTATGAACGAAGAATATTTAGATGAATTATTTGGCATCTTACATTCATCAATAAGATTACATATTATTAATTTATTAATAAATGAAAAATCAGAACTCAGATTTAATGAAATATCTAAGTTATTAAATATAAATCCATCAACTTTAGAAAACCATTTGAAAAAATTATTATCTCTCGGATTAATAACTCATGAAAATGAAAAATATTATAAAGCAAACTTAAATTCGGAAATTATATGGTTTCTAATTAATAAATTTCAACAAATAAAAAATAATTCTTATTTTAGCAATCATAGAATTGCCGAATTAAATTCGGAGTTATTAAATACTTTCTTGGATCTCAAATTTGAAATATTAAATAATGGTATTTCAATTGCTTCTCAATTCATTGATGATTTTAAGAAATCTAGTGAAATTCTAAAAATAGGGGGGGCAATTGATTTAGAGTTTGAAGAGAATTTCATGAAAATTATTAATCTTAATTTTAAAAATACCAAAATTGAGATTATTCTTTCCGAAAAAAATGCTAGTAATTTTTTAAGATTAAAAAATGAAAATTTAATCTTTAGAGATGTTCCTAATTCAAAAATTTCTGTATATATTACTACTAATCCTAATTTGTATTTAATGATTCTAGCAAATTCAGGATTCCTATTTTTTCCTGATTTAAATTTCAAATTAGATTATGAAAATTGCCTATATATGAAAACAAACAATGGAGTTAATTGGCTACTTAAACTTTTTAATTATTTAAAGCAAAAATCGAAATTAATCTCACTGGATATACAACAAGATATCAAGAATAAGATTTGAAAGCACTCAATAAATTGTGTTTATCTTTGGTCCATATCCACGAAAAAATCTTCAAATCTTAGTATTTTAAGATAGAAGTAAATTAGCAAATATTTCTTAACCTTTAAACAATATTTTCAATAAAATACTAATTTTTTCGTACAGCATGAATTAAATAAAAATATACTCTGATTTTAAAAATTAAATTTAAATTTGATAATTTTGTATGTTTTTAACAATTAAAAAGGGAAGTAATCTTCCCAAATGGGAAAAACAGAGTTAGAAAAAAATGTTTGAGGAAATTAATTTCTTGATTGTAGGAATAATAATTGTTGGGATTATTGTATCCTTTCTATTCATAATTTTCATGGTATCTCGATATAGGAAATTCAAAACAAATGAGTATGTAATTCATCTTAGAAATGGAAAAGTCAAGAGTGCTGGTCTAGGTGGAAATATATGGTTATTACCTTTAATTGATGATTACATTATTATACCAACGACAAGCATCCAAACAAATTTAGAAGCACATGAACAAGTACTTTCAAAAGAATATCAAAGTATTAGTATAACAGGTATGCTAATTTGGAAAGTCATAAATGCCGAAAAAGCATTCTCAGCTGTTTCTTGGGACCCTAGAAATGAACATTACGTAGAAAAGATTCTTAAAAATGCAGCAGAGGCGATTATCAGGACTACATGCGCCAATATGGAAATAGAAAAGATTATTCGAGAGCGTTCAGATATTATAAAGAATATTAGCAAAGAATTACACGAAATTACTTCGGATTGGGGAGTTATAATCGAATCTATCGAAATTATAGAAGTAAATATTTTAAACCCAGAATTAAAGAAAAACATGGAAGCAATAAAGCAAGCAGAACAATCAAGAAGTGCAAGAATCGCCACTGCCAATTCTGAAATGGAATCTCGTTTAAGAGAACTTGAGATGAAAAATGAAGTTGGTATTCGGGATCAACTTGTGGAAAAAGAAATTGAATTAAAGAAAAAAGATAAAGAGATAGCAATCGCACAAAAAGAACTAGAGAGAAAAACAATTGAAGCTGATGGAGAAAGAAAGAAGATAGTTATTGAAGCTGAGGCTCAAGCTGAACAAATAAAAAAGAAGTTAATTGCTAAAGCAGAAGGTGAGGCTGAAGGTATAAGAAGACAAATGCTTGCTCAAGCTGAGGGAATTAAAAAACAAGTGGAAGCAGTAAGTAGTTCAGATGAAAGGTTTGCAATAGCTCAATTAATAGACAGATTACCTAAAATATTTGAAAATATTAAACCTGAGAAGATGTTTATCATGGGAAATGGTGATGAATCGTTTAATGCAATATCTAGATCAATTTTACCTTTCTTAATATTACTTCCAGAATATAGAAGAATTTTTGAGAATGGACAATTGCATACAGTTGATAAACATGCCGAGACTTTGCCAATAACTCCCGAAGAACTAAAAAATAAACTTGCTGAAACTCTACCAATAATTTCTGAGGAATTAAAAAATAAACATGCCGAATCTTTCCCAATAACTCCCGAGGAACTAAAAAATAAACATACTCAAAATTCCAAATACATCCTGAGGAATAAATAATCTGATATTTATCAGTAAGGATTAATCACTAAACTTTCCCAATAAAAAGAATATTTTAATTTAAATAAAAAATGGAATAAAAAATATTAAAGGGTATTGATAAATGGACTTATATAATATTTTCTTTAATATTTGCCTAGGTTTATTTATTGGTGGGGTAATAATGTCGATTATTTCGATAATTCTTGCAGGGACAACAATTCAACATCAAAGTTTGGGACATATTGATCATACAGCTTATATTGACCATATTGACCACATCGACCATCTTGACCACACCCTTGCTCATATAGAACATGTCGACCATGCTGACCATACCCCTACTCATATAGAACATGTCGACCATGCTGATTTTATCAATCAAACAGAGCATATAGGACATTTGGGCAAGGAACATTTACATAAAATTAATCATTTCAAAGATTCAGGGAATATTAATGGCCATAAAGATATAACGCCCGCTCCTTTTATGCTTTTATTTTCGGAATTTTTATTGGTATTTGGAATTTCTGGCATTTTATATTATTTTATTATAATTGAATGGCCGAAATGGATAATATTTTTCATCACACCATTAACCAGTTTTCTGTTTGTAGAGCTCGTTTCAATGTTGTGGAAAAGAATTGCAATAAATAGACATTATGAAACCATTTCTAGTAAAAATATAATTGGAACGATTGGAGAAGTAGTTTTAGATGTGGATAGTAAAGGTGGTATTATCAAGATTAACTCTAACACGCCAATGGAATTTGAAAAAATACATTCGAAACCATTACACCCAGAGAAGCAGTTTTCTAAAGGTCAGCACGTATTTATTTATGCAAAAAAGGATGGATATTTTCTAATAGACAATAAAATACCCCTAGAGGAAGAGATAGAATCTTGTCCTAATTGTGGAGCAATAATAGTGGAGGAGAATGAGTGTTATTGCGTATATTGTGGAGCAAAATTATTACAATAAAAAAAATCGGTCAAAAAGAGTAAGACTAAATATACTCTATTTTTTTAATTATTCTGTATAACCCTTTTTTTACGTCCAATTCCAGGTAAGAATTGCCCGGTACTTGCAGCGTACTCGTCATATAAAGAACCGAAGATATTAAACATCAAATTTTCCTCAGCAATTGCTTGAAACGGTAAGGCAATCAGAAAGATTACAGCGTAGAAAACTATTAACCAAATTCCTGTGGCGAGGAAAAAAAAGAGAAATTCGAATGCTGCTTCTATGTAGCCTGGGTGACGTACATAATGATAAGGACCCCCCGTTGCTAGAATATATTTACCCGAAAGCGGTTTATAGAGTCTTGTAAAATTTACATTATAAAAAAAGACACTTATGGACCAACCTAAGCATAGAAAAAGTCCAATGATACCAGTCCAATTGACCCAATTGGGCAAGTCAATAGCAAAAATAGAATTTATTAAATCCCAAAAGTCAAATATACATGAGATGATCACGATAATCTCCAATATTGCATTGATAATTGGCGGTATTGCGACCCCTAATTGTGTCCATCGATTTCCTGGACTTTGTTCAGCATTTTTTAATCCAACTCTATCAATGAGGACTGAGCCGTTAGGTAGTTTATTACTTCGGGTTAGTCTTATGATTCCTAAAACAATGAGAAAAGCAATTCCACTACCAAGAAAACAGATTAATATAGTTAATTTATCAAGCATGATATCGTTTTATTATTTTATGTATCTCATATTAAACTGGATATATAATTAATTTATTGGATTTTAATATAAGAATTTATTAGTTTATTGGATAATTATTTTGCTAATCTTATCTATCTAATAAGTATTGTACGAAAATAAGCGTATTTTATTAAAATTTATTCACTAATTTTTATAAATTAATTTTCTTCACTAGAAATCAAATAAAATTTTGAGAAATTAAATTTTAATCTAAAAATATTTTTAAAATTTGGTGGAATAATTATGTCACAAGATTTCGACGAGGTTATTCTCCGGTCATATCCAAAAATCATATTCTTCTGGCCTACGGCAATAGTTTCGGCAATACTCGGATTATTTGCTCAATTTATACCCATTATGAATGTATCTCCCTTAGACTTTTTATACCAAACTTCACTTAGTAATGGGTGGACAATAGATTGGAGAGTCATATTAGGTTTAATTTGGTTCGGTAGCTTTACGGCTAATCTCTTTGTCATTTCATTTGATTACAGTAGTTCAAAAGTTATTGCTTTAATCTTATGTGTTATAGTTGGTGTTCTTGTAATAATATTATTATTAATATATTTTCCAAATCTCGGTCAAAAATTACCACGATTTTCGATAAATGAATTAGGTCTCACGATGTCTTTTGAGTTTTACTATACAATAGCTGGACTTTTCGGATTTACATTTTTAATTATTTGGATAGGAAAACATTGGGACTACTATAAAATTACTTCCCAAGATATTATTCATAAGAACGGAATTCTTGGAGATGAGGAAAGGTTTCCTGCTCCCAATATTCATATCCATAAAAGAATCACTGATGTTTTTGAATTTCTGTTACTTAAATCCGGAGAACTTACTATTATACCCGCTCAAAGAACTACAATAATTCACTTACCTAATGTATTAAATATTAATAAAAAAGAGAAAGAGATTCAAGAAGTCTTAAAAACGCTTGAAGTCGAAGTAGAGAAATGATAATGGTTTATTTGGAGTGAATGACTGTCTCAATTATAAAATTGATTAATTTGGTGAATCTATATAATATTTAATCTGGTGTTTAAATGAAAACTGACCTATTTTCAAATGTGATGGAGTTCCTAAAAAACGAAAAAATCAAGATTATAAAAAGGAAGATCTCCGAATCAGAATTTCTGTTTGAAAACCCAGACTCATTGATTACTGTTAAATTTGTAATGAACAATATAAACCACGAGATTTTGTATGATATCTACTCAACTAAATATTATATACATTTAAAAGAGGAGACAATAAAGGACGTGGAAAAATTGGAGTCTATCGCAGAAGATTATGGTAATTGGAATTTTGCGAAAGCTGTAGAGGATATATGGCTAATTATTGACGAAATCAAGTATTGGGCTTATAATAATGATTTTGGAGTTAAAGAAAAGGAATTAATTTAGCTTTTAAATTTTCTATTTCTTATAAAATATTTCCGAACAAACAGGAATGATCTTATTAAATGTATGAAACTGGAATCGTTTTAGGAATTATAATTAGCATATTATATCCTCTATCTATTGCTTTAGTATTAAAAAAATTCAAATTCGACGATAAACGTTGGAAATATCTATTAATTGCCTTTATAATAGGTGCTCTTTTCTTTTTTATTGGGTTAATTCGTAAAATCTATGTTTACTTTATTCCTTTGCCCACACTCCTATGGATAGATTTAGTTGTTACTGGATTTATTGAGGAGTTAATGAAATTACTCGTTATATTAATAATCATTAAAAAATTACCTGCAGATCTTAAAGAAGCTCCTTATTATGGTTTACTTATTGGTCTAGGATTTGGTGCAGGAGAAATGTTATATATTCTATTACCTCTCCCCACTTTAGCACCGGCTTACGAGAACGCGATAATAGCAAATTTAATATTTGCAACATTAACAACATCTCCACTCTCTGATTTGTTTTGGTACTACGTTATTGTTTACACAAATTATTGGCTCCAAATTACTTCTGTGGTAAATATATTTGGTATACCTCTCATTAATTTGTACGAGAGATTAATTATAGTTCCATTTCATGCTACTACTGCAATATTAATTGGTCAAGGATTTAAAGCAGAAAGTCCCAGATTTAAGCTATTTGGAATAGAGTTTACACCTAAAATCAATTATTTCTTAATAGCCATTGGATTGCATATTGTAATCGATCTTTTTGCAGTATTAAATTATTTATTAGTAATAACAACTGAAATTATGGAAATAATCATTACTCCAATAGCGTTATCAACTTTCATTGTTGTTATATGGCTATTTATTCTAAAGGATTAAAAATATAAAGTCATTGCATAGAATTTTTAAGTTTTTCAATAATTTTGAACTGTTTAACATCTTCAATATCTCGACCAATCACAAAAGAACCGACTATCATTATATAGCATCCAAATAGAATATCAGAGAAAGCTACTCCATGAATGACGAATATAAAACCAGGAACTATAAAACAAATACCAAAGAAACCTTCATGAAAATGATAACCTAAAACGTCGATCTCTATAATCTGTTTGCCCAATCTATCAGTAATATGTGGTAAAACTAATAAAATCCAAAGAACGAACGCAACTGATAGAACATCTGCTACAAATAATATAATTGGGGGAACTATTTCGACATGATAAAACCCAATAAAAGTAAAGATTGGAATTATAATTAAAAAAAGGAGAAAGGTAAATGCTTTTTTATGTCCTTTTAACTGATGTTCGGGTTCTTTATTTTTTGAGAAAATTCCACTAATACCAACGAAAAAAATTCCAATTAGAATAATGAAAATACAAAGTGTTCGAGTTAATGGAAGGGAATTTCTTAGTTCTGTTACGTAAAGATAGTTTAATATTAAAATTGCGGCATGAATAAATCCCAAAATTAATCCAATGCTTATTGTGAAAATGCCTAATTTTATAATTCTCCTCATTTTCAAATCATTTAAGAACATTAACTGAAATCATGGTGGAAATTAAGATAAAATTAAAAAAAATCTAAAAAAAGTTAAGATTTTTCTTTTCTTCTTTTTATTAATTTGTATAGACCGACTTTTAAAAGGTCTGTTAAGACAAAAAGTACCAGAGCATATATCCAGACAAACAAAGCAAGAATCCAACCAATTGGTGAAACAATAAAACCATATACTGTGATGAAGGTTGCTATTGTTTGGGTAATTACAACTGCAAAGAATAGAATTTTACTTGGTTTAATAGACCAAAAAGGACCTCGTGTACGTGCTACAAATAGAGTCAAATGTCCAGCAACGGAAAGTTTTAAATATATAAAGGATTGAATCGTCTCCTTGGGAAGGTGTAATATGACCTGAGCAATATAGAAAATACCAAAAGAAGATCCAACACCTATTATTCCTAGAAAGGTTGATACCATCAGAACCATCCTCATATTCCATCTTTCTGGTTCATTTGAATAAGTAACATTATCATAGGCAATAGTCATTATTGGTGCATCATTAAGAAGTGCTAAGAGAACTATCATAATGGCTGTTACGGGATAAAAATTAAACACTATTATTGAAACAGTCATAAAGAGTAAAACCCGAATAGTTTCAGCGATTCGATAAAGTGAATAATTATTCATGCGTTGAAATATTTTACGGCTTTCTTTAATGGAATCAATAATAACTGATAGCCCCGGTCTTGTGAGAACAATATCTGCTGCTGATTTAGCAGCATCAGTAGCATTTGCAACTGCTATTCCTGCGTCAGCTTTCTTCAAAGCTGGGGCATCATTAACTCCATCCCCAGTCATGCCAACAATATGTCCTGCATTTTGGAGTAAATCGACAATATGAAATTTATGTTCAGGAAAAACTTGAGCAAAACCATTAGCTGTTTCAACAATTCGTTGAGCTTCATTGTCTGGTTTATCTATGAATGAAGAAATTGGAACCATATTGGTCTCTAAATCTACTTGGAGAGCAACCTCCTTGGCGATAGCTATATGATCACCAGTAACCATTTTGACATCAACACCCATTGATTTTGCTGTATCGATAGTTTCCTTTGAATCTTCACGAGGAGGATCATATAGTGGAATAAGTCCGATATATTCCCAATTTCCTTGTGAATCAGTTTTAGCCAAACCTAATGTTCGATATCCTTTATGTGCATAAGTGTTAATTATTTCATTAATCTTAGTACTAATTGCTTCATCGTTAGCCAGAAGTGACAGAATAACTTGAGGTGCTCCCTTGGAAACGTTGAAAATTTTTCCAGTGTTATCCTCTATTTTAGCTTCTGTACGTTTTGCGACTGGATCAAAGGGTTTAAATGCAGTGACTTTATAAGGTTTGAGAAGTTTTTCAGAGGATTGTAGTGTTTTAAATTTTGTAATAATTGCATTATCAATAGGGTCTTGATCTTCTTCTCTGGATGCCAAAGTGGCAAGTAATAAAACATCTTCATCTGTATAACTGTCAAAATGAGTCAGTTCTGCCACGCTTAACTCGTTTTTTGTTATTGTGCCTGTTTTATCTGAGCATAAAACATCCATTCCTGCCATTTCTTCAATAGCAACAAGCCTGCTGACAATGGCTTCCTTTTTAGCTAAAGATGTCGCACCGATCGCCATAGTTACAGATAGAACTGCCGGTAGAGCAACTGGAATAGCTGCGACAATCAGAACCAGTGCAAATTGAAGAGTTTCTGCTATACTTTCCTGACGAAACATTGCTACAAAAAATATAAGAATAACCAAAAAAACAGCAACAATGATTAAAAAATTTCCAATTTTCATGACTGCTTTTTGGAAATGACTTCTCTTTTCAGCTTCTTCTATCATTTTAGTAGTTTTACCGAAATATGTATTCATTCCTGTTGTAACAACAATAGCATCTACCTCACCTTGCCGAATAATAGAACTGGAATAGGATATATCCTCAACATGTTTTTCTACAGGTAAGGATTCACCTGTCAATGCAGATTCATCTGTAAGCAAATAATCTCCACATATTATTTTAGAATCCGCAGGGACAATGTCTCCAAGGCGTAATCGTAGCATATCACCTGGAACAAGATCTCTGGCCTCTATATCTTGCCATTCACCATCACGTAAGACTCTAGCCCTCAGTGCCAATTTCTCTTTTAATAATTCAATTGCATTATCCGCTTTATGTTCCTCCCAGAAACGAACTACTGCATTTAAAAGCAGTAAAATAATTATTATAATGAAATCATCCCAATGATCAATAATTGCTGATAAGATGGCTGCAATTTCAATCATCCAAGGAATGGGTCCCCAAAAATTTTTCAAAAATTTGATAAAGGGATTTTTTTTCTTTTCAGAGATTTCATTAGGACCGTATTTTTGAAGACGATTACTCGCTTCTAAATTAGATATTCCTTTATCTGTTGTAGAAAGTTTATTTAACAATTCATCAATCTGAATATTTTTGGCTTGTTCAGTAGTTATTATATTTTCTTGCATAACTAAATTCATCCCTCTAAAATTTTTATTTATTACAATATAAAAATCTCTAAATGTTCAAAAATTAATTGATTTAATTTTAAAAATTAATTTAATAACAATTCAAGAGAAAATATTCTTTTAAACCTTATTATTTTAGAAAATTCTGAGAGAATAATATAACCATGTAATAAATTTTGTATAATAGTGTATTTTTAAACACAAATGGGATTTGAAATAACAAATTTTTCAAAAAATTAAATAGTTTACTAATGAAATAATAATTTGGAAATGATATAATGAAAATAAAACGAAAAAGAATAACTAGATCTAAAATTGTATGCACGATTGGACCTGCAACTAAATCAGAAGATATATTAAAGAAACTAATTGAAGCAGGTATGAATGTTGCAAGATTAAATTTATCCCATGGAACTCATAAAGAACATGCTGAATTATTTGAAAGAATTAGGGCTTTATCCGATAAAATAGCAATAATGTTTGATATACAAGGCCCTAAAATACGTTTAGGAAAAATGAAAGATGATCTAAAATATAGCTTAAAAATGGGAGACCTATTTACATTAACATCAAGAAATATCGAAGGAAATGGAGATATTTCATCGATTACATATAAGAAATTACCTTCTGATGTGAAAATAGGCGATTTATTATATGTCAATGACGGGATAATATGCTTAAAAGTTTTGGAAATAAATAATAATACTGATATTAAATGCAAAGTTCTTACAGGAGGAGAAATTTCAAGTCATAAAGGAATTAATGCACCAAATGTGACAATTACCGAGACTGTACCGACTGAACAAGACATCGAAAATTTGAAATTTATCGCTAAATTAAATTCTGATTATGTAGCTGCTTCTTTCGTTACAAATGCAGATAATGTGATTAGAATAAAGCAAATACTTGAAAATTCAAATGCAGATATCCCTATAATTAGTAAAATTGAACGTCCTGGTGCTATTAAAAATTTTGATGCTATATTAAAGGTTTCGAATGGAATAATGGTAGCAAGAGGAGATCTTGGTGTGGAAATGCAGAGCGAAAATGTTCCTATTCTACAAAAGGAAATAATTAGAAAATGTAATAAAATTGGGAAACCAGTCATTTGCGCAACCCAAATGCTTGATAGTATGCAATATAAACCAACTCCTACTAGAGCAGAAGCTAGTGATGTCTTCAATGCGATATTAGATGGAGCAGATTCTGTTATGCTTTCCGGCGAAACTGCCATAGGAAAATATCCATTGGAAGCAGTTAAAATGATGGAAAAGATAATAATAAATGCCGAAAATTCCATGCCTCCTGTTGATTTATATAAATATGATTCAATAAATCCATCTAATGCAGAAATACTTAGTCATGCTGGAATGGTGATTTTAAGAGAAATTGATCGTCATAGACGGGCACAATTGGATGCGATTATAGTAATTACACGTTCTGGATATACGGCTCGGATGATTTCTAAGTATAGACCTAATGCACCGATTTTTGCGGTAACATATGATAAAAATACGTATAGACGTTTATTTCTCTTATGGGGAGTTGAAGCAATATATTTACCCCAAACCCCTAGCTTGCATACTATTACACGAGAAGCTATAAAAAAAGTGTATGAAGAAGGTTATATAGAACTTGATGATACAATATTAATTTCATCTGGTTCTGATTTGGTACCTCTAATTAAAACAACTTCTATTAGCCTTTTTAATGTGAACGACATTCTGACTAATGAAAATTCTTAATTTTTTACAAACTTTTAAAATAATAATTAAAGAAATTTATAAGTTCTCTTAAAAGTGTCTAAATTAACTAAGAAAATCTTAGAATAAATGCAAGTTCTTCTTCACCAATATATCCTATTATGTTATTTTCTCGACCCCTAACAATAACTATCTTTGGATGTGTCGTTATTTGATTGATTTTTTTCCAAACTTCAAGACCGCTTTTATTATAATCTATTGATGGAAATTCGTCTATATCTCTCATTATACTTTTCGCGTTCTTCAAATGAGATTCTTCTACATTAACGTTCTTGATGTCTGTAAAATGAATAATTCCTATAATCTTTCCATCTATTCCAACAGGGAAATATCCCTTTTTGTATTTTATAAAATAATTATTAATCAAATTTTCGAGAGACATATCTTGGGGAATTATTAATTCAAATTCATGTAAAAGTTCACCAGCAGTAATTTTCGATAGCTTTACCTGAAGAATTGTCTGTAAATAAGCTGATTGGGCGGATGATCTTAAAAAGGATCCGATAATAATTAACCAAATACCATTTATTAGACCAAAAAAGAAAATTTCTAAAAATCCGAATCCTATAAATAAAAAACCAAAAACTTGACCAACTTTTGAAGCAGTTTCTGTTGCTGATATATGATCTTTTCTAATTTTCCATATTAATGCTCTTAATAATCGGCCTCCATCCATTGGAAAAGCTGGCAAAAGATTAAATGCACCAAGTATCAGATTTGACCAAGCAGAATAAAAAATAGTAGCATCTAAAATTAATCGAGCAGGGTTAAAGAGTCCTTTATTAAAATTGATAAACGTAGAATAGAAATTAGGATATAAAAATTCATTAAAAGTGTCGCCCATGATAAACATCAATAGGAAGAAAAACCCACCTAGTAATAAACTTGAAAGGGGTCCTACAAAAGTAATAAGAGCTTCCTCCTTAGGACTTTTAGGTTCTTCTTCAATTTTAGAGACTCCCCCAAACAAATATAACTCAATTTCAGATATAGGTAACCCAAATTTTAATGCTGTCAAGGAATGTATTAGTTCATGAATAATTATTGAAAATAGAATTATTAATCCATTTATTATTCCAATTATAATCAATTGCCAAAGAGGTGCCATTCCTAAGGTTAATTGATAATAAAATGATGAGACTATATATCCTACCATTAAAACAATTAATAATGTTGAAAAATGTATAATAATCTGTATGCCTTTAATTTTAGCTAATTTCAAAAAAATCTCTCCTCAAATTTTATAAATATTTATATATTCTGAATCTCATTAAATTAATTCTCATAGGCTAATCATATAACCAGAATATGTACAAAATTGTTGCTATATCATATATATCAGTTTGTGCTTTATTATAGAAGTATATTCCTATTATTCCTACAATAACAGCGATTATAATAATTATAGATCCTAAAATTAATGGTCTTTTCCAGTTATCCACAATCCTCTGATCTTGATCACTCATTTTATCATTCCAACACAGTATTTTGTAAAAATAAAATGAAAAAAATTAATGAAAACAAAATATAAAAAAAATTTAGTATAATTATACTTACGAAAATTCTTATAAAAAGAATAATGTAATTTGAATAATCTAAAAGTTGAATTATGTTTTATTAGGTCATACGGATTTCTATACAAATATTAGAGGTTTTTTATAATTTATATTTATCAAATAGTATGAAAAATCCATTCAAAATTAATTTTTAGTGAAATAACTTGGAAAACAATGAAGGAGAAAAATTAGAAATAAATGTATATTTACAAAAAATGAGAATAAAACCCCAAGTAAATGGAACAGGTCAATATTTTAAAACTAAATCTGGCGATGATCTTTATTATTATAGCTGGAGCTGTGGAAAGGAGCTAAAAAAAATCGTTTTAGGTATTCATGGTATGGCATCACATGGGATATTCTATATTCAAGTTGCAGATCAATTAATTCCAGATAATATCACCGTATACGCTTTGGATTTAAAACACCATGGAAAATCTAGTGGTAAGAAAGGAGATATAGATAATTTTGAAGAAATTATTGATCAAGTTGGTGAATTTATTCTATTCCTCAAACAGAAGCACGAAGATATCCCAATCTTCCTTATGGGAATGAGCCTGGGTTGTACTGTAGCAATTAATTATTCTGTATTATTCCCTAATATAATTAATGGGTTAATTTTAATGGCACCCCCCGTAAAAACAATCCTACATCTCACATTTAGAGATTTTATAGAATCTCCATATTATTTACTTACATATTTATTTTTTAGAGGAAAACCCGTAATTGATTTAACAAAGAGACATAGTTTATGTTCTAGAAATCCATGGAGGATTAAATACGATGAAATTGATAAATTACATCTAAAAAAAATATCTTTAAGATACTTGCTCCAAGGTAATGAATGGGATAAAAAAGCTCACGATAATGCAAATAAAATTTCCTGTCCAGTATTAATTCTACAAGGAACTGCTGATCATACTGTATCATATGAGGGAGTAGAGGAATTCTATAATAAAATTTTATATGATGATAAAAAATTAGTTGAATTAAAAGGTGCATATCACTGTTTATTTTCAGATCCAGCAATGGTGGAACAAGGAGGTTGGGAAGAACTTAAAAATTGGCTTTTATCTCATTAATAGAGTGTTATTAGTAAAATTAATTGTTCATTTTCCTATTTATATGAAAAAATTTTCCTAGAAAAAATACTAAATTATCTTTTTTCTTAATCTATTCAGTTCTTTAATAAAAATATCCATTTCTTCTTCTGTTAGGGGCTTAGGATCAAAATGTTCTCCTTTATTAGGAATATATGGGGGGTTTCCCCAGTCGGAATCACTTTTATAACGGGGATATACATTCCAATGAATATGATGGTCCCAATTATCATAATATGCTAAATTAAATAGATCTGGTTTAATTGCCTTATCTAATGCTCTCATTATTTTTATAGTATCATTCATGAATGAGTCAACAGTTTTTTCATGTAATTTTAAAAGATCTTCCTCATGAGTTTTTATCATTATAACTAAATGACCTTTATGGTGAAGTCTGCCAAATACAACTACAATATGATCATCCTCAAACAAAATTTCTTTCTCTTTCATAATTATTTGACAAAAATTACATTCTGGATGGTTAGCTGGATTATTATTTTCATGTTTTAAATATTTGAATCGTTTAATTTCTATTTTTTTCCCTTTTCTGTTTACCAAAAAAACACCCTAAATAATCATTCTTATTTTAAAGCAACTTATGCTTATTTTAAAGCAATTTCTGTATATAAATTATATTAATGAAAAATCTATTTTATCTTTAGAATAAGTTTAGTTTTTTAAAAGCCAAAAATCGAGTTTTCAAAGAAAATTAAAATAATTAATTTAATTAGCTTTTAAAATCGGTTTATTAAGTAAAAATTTCATAGAATTATATAATAATACATTATGAATTTCATCATATTTTTTCAACAACAGTTTTTTTCTTCTCATCTAATTTGGTAAAGAATTTCAATTTGATAAAATTATTTTTATCAGAATTTCTTTGGGAATAAAAAAATATGTTAAAATATTACTTAATTCATAAGGAAAATAATGAGGTATATGTATGAATGAAGATCCCTATGATATTGTGGTAATTGGAGCAGGTCCTGGTGGATACCCTGCTGCAATTCGCTCGGCACAATATAATGCAAAAGTTGCTTTAATTGAAAAAGACAAAGTGGGGGGTACGTGTTTAAATAGAGGGTGTATCCCAAGTAAAGTCCTTTATAGTGCTGCAAAACTAATAGACGATATTGAAGAGAAGACAAATATCTTTGGAATCGAAATTACTGGAGAAATTAAACCAAATTTTGAAAAAGCTATTGAGAGAAAAAATCTAGTTGTAAAACAGCTAATAGAAGGTATTGAAGTTTTAATTCAACAAAGAAAAATTGATTTATTTTATGGTTATGGTAGTATTATTGGTGGGAATGTAAAGCAAGGATTTGATGTTAAAATAGAAGGTAAGGATTCAAAACAAATAAAAGCAAGACGCATTATTTTAGCTACTGGCTCATCTCCTGGACTATTCCCTACCTTTAATATAGATCATGAACGAATTTTAACAAGTGACGATATTTTAGAGCCAAATTTTAAAACTGTTCCAAAAACTATCTTAATAATTGGCGGTGGTGTCATCGGTTGTGAATTTGCATTCGTTTTTAGGAAATTCGGTTCAAAAGTAATTATGTTGGAAGCGCTACCAACTATTCTTTCTAAAGAAGAACCTTTGATTGTTCGGGAACTTAAGAAGAAATTCAAAACAATGGGTATTGAAATTTATGAAAATCAAAAGGTTTTAAAAATTGAAAATACAGGTTTAGGAGTAAGAGCAACTACAATCAAAGGTAATGTTCCTATTGATCAAATTGATTCAATAGAAAAAAGTATTTTTAAAGCCGATCTTTGTCTGATTTCAATTGGAAGGGCTTATGCTTCTAAGGGTCTTGGATTGGAAAATACAAAGGCCGAAATCAACCATGGGAAAATAATAGTAAATCCAAAAACATTAGAAACTTCAGAAAAAGGAATTTATGCTATTGGTGATGTTACTGGTGGCATAATGTTAGCCCATGTAGCAAGTTATGAAGGAGATGTTGCTGTTTTTAATGCTCTTACTAGTATAGGAGGGTTTGATACTTATGCTGTGGAGGCAGATTACTCGGTTGTCCCAGCTTCTATTTTCACGGCTTACGAAATCGGCTCTGTAGGATTTAAAACACAATATTTCAAAGATAGAAATATTAAAATTAGGACTGGTCGATTTGGTTACGCAGCACTTGGGAAAGCTAAATGTATGAGTGAAGAAGAGGGATTCTTAATGATAAATACAGATGAACAAACAGAGGAGATACTAGGAGCATCTTGTATTGGTGTTTCAGCGCCCGAATTAATTTCAGAAATAGCACTTGCGATGAAAAATGGATTAACAATACTTGATATAACAAATACAATCCATAGTCATCCAACAGTATCAGAAATGGTAAAGGAAGCAGCGGCGGATGTTTATGGACTAGCAATACATCGAATAAAACCCCGTATTAAACAAAAAATTGACTTGAAAGAGGATATGATCCAAAAATTCGCTAAGAGTGAAAAATTGAAAAAACATGGTCTTATTACATTGGAAATACCTGTTATATAATGAATATTTCTATAATTACCAAGGACTGCCATAATTATCTTAATTTTGGATATAACATTGGCACGTTTTTTTTATACTCCTCATAATCTTTACCAAATTCTTTAATTAATTCTCTCTCCTCCTTCCAAGCTGTTAAATAATTATATAAAATGATTAGAGGAGTAGAGAGTAAAGAAAACAATGATGATAATAAAATAGAAATGCCCAGATGGGATAAGATAGCACCAAAATACTGAGGATGTCTTATAAATGAATATATACCTGTCGTAACTACCTTTTCTGCCTTATGGGTTTCTGATACCTCTAAGGTGGTTTCTTTAACACCAACTATTCCAAACCAAGCACCCAATAAGATTATTGGAATTGAAATAATAAGATGAACTAAAGGAATAGAATAATTTATGAATGGTATTATTATTATCAAATCTTGAAAAATAGGAACAGTAAATTTTGGTTGGGGTGAAATCCAAATACCAAATAAAAAAATAAAAAAACCCCATCCCGAAGCCATGCCAAGAATTTTAGTAATTTTATCTCCCTTCTCTAAACCATATTTTTTTTGAAATTTTAAATGCTCAACTGATAAAAAGTGAATTGGTAATATTAAGAATATTCCAATAAGAAAAATAAAAAACCAAATCCATTCCAATACTTTCACCCACTAAAAACACAATTAATGAAGGAAAATTTATCTTTATTGGTTTAATTCTTCAAAAAATTATGCTTCTTTTATAGTTACATATTCAGTTGTTTTTTTTTTGTTTGAAATTGTTTAATATGTTAAATATTAATACGGTGCATTTATTACAGAATTATGATATTTTTTGGAATCTATCCTTACCTACACCACATACCGGACATAACCAGTCATTGGGAAGATCCTCAAAGGGTGTTCCAAGGGCTATACCTTGAGTATCATCGCCAATCTCTGGATCATAAATATAACCACATTCTATACATTCATACTTATCCATAATTATTCACCAATTTTTTCAAATCGATGATCTATAAATATGAATATTCGATTAAAGTAATATCGATCGTTTTTTTTTAATTTTTACTTAAAATATAGAGCTTAAAGAGGAGCTTACTATGATTAAAGATATTTTTACGTTTATAGTCGGAGGTAAAGCTGGTGAAGGAATCAGAAAAGCTGGTGCGGTTGCAGGAAAGATTTTTTCAAAGAAAAGACGTTATATTTTTATTATGGATGATTATCCGAGTCTTATCAGAGGAGGTCACAATTTCTCCGTTGTCAGTACCTCTGTTAGGAAAGTTTCAAGCCATTATATGAAAGCTGACTTAATAGTTGCTCTAGATAAAAGAAGCTATGATAATCATATTAAAAATCTTTCAGACCAAGGTATTATTGTATATAATTCTGATGATGAATTAAAAGATGTTAAAGGCGTTGGTGTACCGTTAAAATCCAACGCAAAAAAATATCCATTCAAAGATTTGATTCTAGGTGTCGGTGCAGTTGCAATCCTTGCAGCTGCGATAGGTATTGATAAAAATGAATTAGGAAAAATAATTAAAGATCAATATCCCACTGGTATTGAGGATAATATAGAATATGCTATTACAATATATGATATAGTTCATCCTGAAATTGGAGGGAAATATCAACTCGAAGAAGGAAATCAAGAATTACCATTTTTTACTGGAAATGAGTTGATTGCCCTTGGTGCGGCAGCAGCAGGATTAGATGTTTATTTTGCTTACCCTATGACTCCTTCAACATCCATTCTTCATTATTTAGCTTCAAACGATAGGGATCTTGGTATAACTGTTGTACAACCCGAAAATGAAATAGCAGTTATTAACATGGCAATAGGCTCTACTTTTACTGGAGCAAGAACAATGATTGCGAGTAGTGGTGGTGGTTTTGCTCTTATGCAAGAAGCTTTATCTCTTGCAGGCATGGTTGAATCACCGATTTTATGCATTATTTCATCTAGACCTGGACCATCAACAGGTGTTCCTACTTATACTGAACAAGCTGATCTATTTTTTGCTCTTAATCAAGGTCATGGAGAATTTCCAAAAATAGTTGCATCACCAGGTTCTGTTGAAGAAACATTTTATCTTACTGCTGAATTACTATATTTGGCTTGGCAGTTTCAAACACCGGCATTATTACTTACTGAAAAACACATGTCCGAAAGTAGAATGTCTGTAAAAATCGATCCGGAAAAAGTCAAGTGGGCTGAACCCTTAATGCATAAAGAAGGAGAATATAAAAGATATATTGACACTAATTCAGGAGTTTCACCTTTATTATTCCCACTGACGAAGAATATAAATAAATGGAATAGTTATGAACATGATGAACTTGGGTTTACAACAGAAAATGCTGCCATGATTTCTAAAATGCATATAAAACGAAGAAAAAAGTTGGATAGTATTAAAAAGTTTATGGAAAAAATTCATACAGTTAATATATTTGGTGAAAAAGGCCCTGTTATCTTTACTTACGGATCTACTACAATGAGTGTATTAGAAGCTTGTAAAGTGGGTGATATTGAAGCTCAAGTGGTTCAACCAATCTATTTAAGACCATTTCCAATATGGGAACTTGAAAAATTTAAAAATGAACGTACAATATGTGTAGAACTTAATTCATTTGGGCAACTGGCTACTATTCTTAAAAATGAGATTGGTATTAAACCCATTGAAGTAATTAAGAAATTCGATGGAAGACCTTTTGATCCGATTGAGTTATCAAAAAGAATAAAGGAGGTAGTCAGATAATGGAAAGTTTAGGAACTTATGTGGAAAATACTTGGTGTCCAGGTTGTGGAAACTTTGGGATTCTTAATGCTTTTAAAAAAGCAGTTATAGCTCTAGAAAACAAGGGAATATCAAAAGAAAAGATCATAATTTCAGCCGGAATTGGATGTCACGCTAAAATATTTGATTATTTAAATTTAAGTGGACTATATTCTATTCATGGTCGGTCTATGGCGACAATTCAGGGAATAAAACTTGCGAATCCGGATCTTAAAGTTGTTGCTTTTGCTGGTGATGGAGATGCTTTTGGTGAAGGTATAGCACATATGATATTTGCAGCAAAAAGAAATGCTGATATAACTGTTATTGTTCACGATAATGGGCGTTATAGCTTAACAACAGGACAATATACCCCATTAACTGAAAAAGGGTATAAAGGACCTTCAACACCTAGAGGTACAGTAGAGGATCCTCTTAACCCTTTATCGCTCCTCATAGAAGCTGGTGCGACTTTTGTGGCCAGAGGATATTCGGGAAAAATACAACATCTTACTGATTTAATAACTCAAGCAATAGAGCATGAAGGATTTTCGTTTATTAATGTACTTCAACCATGTATTACGTACAATAATACGTATAAGAAATATAATAAACTAGTTGAGATATTAGATGAAACTCCTGCCACTATAGAGGAAGCTATTGCAATTTCTAAAAGAAAAGATACATTACCAATTGGAATTATATACAAAACTAAAAAGACATCATTTCATAAAAGATTATACGGGGATTATAATCCTGTTTTAAATCGTATGTCCCGAGAGGTTAAGTTAAAAACAATACTAAAGTTACTAAAATAAGTATTTTCAAATCAAAATTTATTATTTTTTTATTATTTTGTTCTATAAAAATTACTCTTTTATAATCTAGAGCCATTTCTTCTTTTTAAAATATATAAGCATTGAAATTGCTATAATTAATAACAGAATCAATATCATGGGATAGCCTAAATCCCAGTTAAGTTCCGGCATATTAATAAAATTCATCCCATAAAGGCTTGTTATAAAAGTTAAAGGGATAAATATCGTTGCTATAATAGTTAAAACCTTCATAATCTCGTTCATTCTGTTGCTTACACTAGAAAGATAAATATCAAGCATATTTGATAGCATATCTCGATAAATCTCTATTGTATCTACAATTTGAATAATATGGTCATAAATATCTCTGTAATAGATTTCTGTATGTTCATGAATTAAAGGTGATTCTCTCCTTAATAAACGATTTATAATTTCTCTTAATGGCCAAATTGATTTTCTTAAGGTAATAAAATTATTCTTCAAATTATAGATTTCATTTAATGTTTTAGTAGTTGGCTTTTCTATCAACTCAACTTCTAAAATTTCTATTCTTTCTCCGAGTTTTTCCAATTTTTCAAAATAATCATCTATTATTATATCTAATAAAGAGTAGACAAGATAATCAGATTTCATCTTTCTAATTTGGCCCATTGCAGCTTGAATCCTCTCTGCAATAGGTATGAAAATTTCACTTTCTTTTTCTTTAAATGAAATTACTAAATTCGATCCAAAAATTATACTAATTTGCTCTGTACTAAGTTCATTGGTGTTTTTCTCAAATTCTATCAGTTTTAAAATTATACAGATATAATTATCGAATAACTCAATTTTAGGTCGTTGGTTTACATTTAATATATCTTCTAGAACTAGTGGATGGATTTTATAAAATGAGCCGATTTTAGCAATTATTCCTAATTGTTGAAAGCCATCGATATTAATCCAAGAAATTGATTTTTCATCTATAATAGTTGAATAGTCTTCTGGTGATTTTATTTCTTCTTCTAGAATTTTTTGTTCATTATATTTGATAAGATTGATTTTTGTTGGTACTTCTATTCTTTCACCCGTATATTCCAAAGTACCTGGAAGAGAACTTGATTTTTTTTTTCTTCTTTTAAAAATATGGGACATAGTTTAACAGCCCTCATTATTTTATAATTTAAAGTTATAACATTATTTATTTTTTAAAATAAAATTATTAAATTTGTATAAAGTAGTTATCAGAAGTTTTTAATCTGTTCTAAGTATGGATAGCTACCTAATGTTTATTCTTTTAATGGCTAATATTAATTCCCTTCTTTAATATTTTTATCATTTAATCAGTATTATACGAAAAAAAAGGTATTTTATCAAAATATATTCACTAATTCTTATAAATTTCTTTTCATTTTAAAAAATACAACCTTTGGAGATGAATATTATTGGCTGATATATTAATAACAATTCTTGTCATTTGTATTATAGTTGGTTCCTTTTTTTTAATTTGGATTCTTTTAGGGTTTAGAGTCGTCAAAGAATGGGAAAAAGCCCCATTATTGAAATTTGGTCGATATAAAGGACTTAAAGGTCCAGGATTGATTTGGTATCTTAGAGGAATATTTTCAATACCTATGATTATTTCTACTAGAATTTTAACTTATACATTTAGAAGTGAGCAGACATTGACAAAGGACAATGTTAGTGTGAGTGTGGATGCAATAATGTATTTCAAGGTAATAGATCCTGAAAGTGTCATATTGAAAGTTGAAAATTATATAACAGCAACCCAATGGGCCGCACAAACGACATTGAGAGAAGTTATGGGAAAAGTTGAATTAAACGAGCTCCTAAGTGAAAGAGATCAAATAAGTAAACATTTACAAGAGATTATCGATGAAAAAACAGAGGCATGGGGCATTAAAGTAACCAGTGTAGAAGTTAGAGACGTGAATTTATCTCAAAGCTTAATTGATGCAATGGCTAGACAAGCAGAAGCTGAGAGAGAACGTAAAGCAAGGGTTACTTTAGCAACAGCAGAGGCAGAAGCATCATTTAAAATGATCGAGGCAGGTAAAAGATATAAGAGTGATCCTATTGCAATGGAGTTAAGATGGATGAACCTTTTATATGAAGCTGCCTCTCAAGGCAAAAGTACAATTATCGTAATTCCTGCAAATGTTCCTACTGCAGGAATATCTGCCGTTTTAGGACCTTATGGAATCCAAAAAATAGTTGAAGAACAGCAAAAAAAGAAAGATTAAGAATTTGAAGAATAATAAAAAAAATGGAATTAAGAATTATGAGAAAATGGTTAATTTTTTTTGGAATTGTACATTGGGCAGTATTCGGATTCTTAATTTATTACTTTTTATTTGTTCTGGAGATAAGCTGGGTATGGGTCCTAATCGGAATCTTGATTTATGTTCTATTTTTCATCTTTGTATTAGTAAGGATAATTAGACATTATTATCATTTTCCAATTCCATCTTTTATGACAAGGATTATTGACAACCCACTTCGCAGAAAATTCGTACAAAAACCAGATCTAATTGCGGAACGAATGGGGCTTAAAGATGGAATGACTGTTGTCGAAATTGGACCAGGTAAGGGGTCCTATACAAAAGCTGTAGCAAAAAGAATTCTTCCTAATGGAAAAGTATATGCAGTCGATATTTCTGAAAAGGTAATTGAAAATTTGAAAAAAAGAATTGAAAAGGAAGATATTACGAATATAATTCCCAAAATTGATGATGCATACAATTTTACCTTTGCTGATGAAAGTGTAGATCGAGTATTTGCAATTGCTTGTTTGCCTGAAATCCCTGAACCAGTTAAAGTTCTTCGTGAATGCCGCCGAATTTTAAAACCTGATGGTTTAGTATGTCTCTCTGAATTATTTATAGATCCAGATTATCCTCGTCGTAAAACAGAAAAACGATGGGCAAGTGAAGCCCAATTGGAGTTAAAACAGGAATTTGGAAATTGGGTTAGTTATCAACTCAATTTTGGAAAAAAATCAAAATCGAATAATGAAAAAATAATCTTAAATGACTGAATATTAGGTATTTTAATATTTATTATTTAAAAAAAAGAAGATAATGGAATTTAGGTAATGAAAATGGTAAAAAATTCAATTAGTTTTGATTTTGTGGAAAAACAAATTCGAAAGAAGACTTTTGGAATTCTTACCACAATTAGTCCAAAAGGCAGAGCACAATCAACAGGGATTCTATATGGAGTTTCACCACCCAATTCTAAATTCTCTCTATATTTGCTTACATCTAAGGATTATAAGAAGGTTGAAAATATCCAAAACAATCCTTATATTTCATTTTTTATTCCATTTCCACATTATTTCTTGCGTTTTGTCCCTGCATCATATGTTTCTTTTCAGGGAAAGGCTGAAATCATCCCACATGACGATCCTGAAGGATTAAAAGCTTTTAGTCAAAAAAGAATTCTTAAGATGAATTTAGAACAAGTCAAGCAACCAGATATGAAAGGAAAACTGGTAATCATTAAACTCAAACCAAATAGAAAACTAATTTGTTATGGTCTTGGTTTAAGTCTAATGAAAATGCGTAAAGAACCCGAAATTGGTAGTTATACGGTCAATGTTCCCCCAGAAAGACTTTAATCACTCTAAATAGCGGAGGAATTTAATATGTTAACAGAAATATTATTTCTTATCGCCGTTGGCGTAATGACTTTTTCAGTTTACTTTTTTGCTAAAGCCGCACTAAAAACCAGAAAATCATTACCTTTAATTTATAAATTTATGATTGGCTTTTTAGTTATTAATGCTTTTACAATCGATTATGCATTTGCATATTTTTTTCTTTATTTAAATTATTTTACACCAGAAATATTCGTAACTTATCGATTCTTTTTTGAAATATTAATGGGTGTCGTTGGTTTCTATATTTTCTTCGACTCTAGGTTCAGAAAAATTAAATATAACTATTTAAGTAAATTTCTCATTATTTTATTTGCTGTTGTCATTGGTGAAGCTTATTTAATCTATTTTTCCCAAACCCCCTTTCTTTTTAATGATATCGACTTTTTTAAATTATTATTTGACTTTTATAACAATCATCCTATGTTATTCATAATTTTCGGATTACAAAAACTATATTCATTTATAGGTATTGTGATATTTTCTCTAAATATTTGTTTTATTGTATTAAAAAATAAAATTTATTCATTGAAGGCAAAAATACTTCTCACAATTGGGATTTTAACATTTATAGATATCCTTTTTACTATTCCAGTATGGGAAGCGTTCACTGGTGAAATCAATTTGGTATATATTCTTTGGATTTTTTGCTATTTCTTCATAATTTTCGCCAGATTAACAAAAATCAACTTTAAAGCAATTTCAGGAATACATGAAATTTTGATAACCTACAATGATGGAAGATTACTATATAATACAGGAAATGAACAGCTGGATCCTTTTTTAATAACTGGAGCATTATCTGCAATAATTTGTTTTTTGAAAGAAACTTTGCATAGCAAAAAGAAGGTGCGTTCAATTGATCATCAAGATAAAAAGATTCTATTCTCATATGGTGAATTCATTATTACAAGTGTAATTACCGATGAAGATACACATATTGTATATAATAAAGTGGAACAACTCACACATGACTTTGAAAAACAATTTTATGGTGTTTTAAAACATTGGAATGGGGAATTAACCACATTTTCTTCAGCTTGGTTCATTATTGATAATATTTTTCCAGTCAGTGGGTGGATGCACAAAAAATCAGTTGAAGAATTCAAGGATAGCATTTTAAATAAAATTAAACAAATTGAAAAATAGTTGGAGAGTTGAGATATTTTATGAAGCAGGGAATTCTGAATTTTTTTAAAAAAATTCTTAATTACATTGAACCAGAAGGAATACCATTTCCCGGATCGATAATATATAATAAAATTATGCAAAATTTTGATTTGTATGATTTATTATTGCATAAAATTGCCAAATCTGATTTGATATCTAATATTAAAGGGACAATTCTTGATGTTGGAACTGGTCCGGCATATCTTCCGATTTATATTACGCAAAATAATCCTGCTTGCAAAGTCATAGGACTTGATGTATCTTCTGGTATGATTCGTTTAGCTTCACAAAATATACAAAAAGCAAACCTTCTTAATGCTATATATTTAAAGAAAGGAAATGTAAGCAAACTCCCCTTTCCAGACCAATTTTTTGATTTTATTATTAGTACAGGCTCATTCCATCATTGGAAATTGCCAATTAATGCTTTTAATGAAATTTATAGAGTTCTTAAGTATAATAGTGAAGCTTGGATTTTTGATGCTATAAACCCACTTCCAAGAGAAGAATTTTTAGAACTTTGTCAAAGGTTTGGGAAATTAAAAATTATCCTATTTTATCTCCATACATTTTCAGAACCTTTTTATGAACCCCAAAAGATATATCGAATTATTCAAAAAAGTAAATTTGAAAAAGGTGAGCTTGAACTTTTTAGTATTCTTTATCGTATTAATTTGTCAAAATAATGAGGCTAATCTGATGTTTATCCTATTAATTTGTTTAAATAATGAGGCTAATCTGATGTTTTGGTATATTTTTTTCAGCATTATCGGACTTATTATCATTTTGATCTTGATTTTTGGTTATCCTCGAAAGAAAAATGAAAGAATTCCTTGTATAGAAGGGTTAGATGATCCAGGAGTTACAAAAGCATTTGAAAAAATGACAAAATTTTTACCATTTAAAATGTTATATCGAAAAATATTATCTAAATTAAAGAAATTTCAACCAAATGGGCTATTAGTTGATATAGGTTGCGGTTCAGGAAATTTAATAGTAAGAATTGCAGAGAAATTTCAAAATCTGGAACTATTTGGTGTTGATATATCCGAGGATATTATTCAACTTGCAAAACAGCGGGCACTAGATAAAAGCGTAGATGAAAAAATTGAATTTAAAATTGGAACTGCAGAAAGTTTGCCATTTTCAGATCATTCAGTTGACTTTATCATTAGTACACTTTCACTTCATCATTGGTCAGATCCCCTAAAAGTCATTGAAGAACTTCATCGGGTTCTTAAAAATAATGGCACATTATTAATTTTTGATTTCCGTCGAGATGCACGAAAATTTTTCTATGGTTTATTTACATTTGCTACAAAAATCGTAGTTCCTAAAGCGTTAAAAAAAATTAATGAGCCTTTGGGTTCAATTTCAGCGAGTTATACTCCTGATGAAGTAAATGAAATTTTTTCTCAAACAACATTTCAAAATATTGAGATTCATCCTTACCTTGCTTGGATGTTTATAAACGGAAAAAAATAAGTGCACATACTTTTTTAAAATATATTTTAGCATAAAATAACAATAAATGTGCTGGTAAGGATTATTTAATAAAGTGATATTTTGATTGATTTACATATTCATACTAATTATTCAGATGGACAAGCTACCATTCGTGAAGTATTAGAAATTGCAAGTAGAAAGAAATTAGAATATATTGCTATTTCTGATCATTATACCACCACCTCTAAACAGAACATAATACCGACCCTTTCTCTTGAAATAATTGATAAATATATTAAAGAAATAAGAGCAACAACTGCTTCATTTTCTACGAAATGTTTTGTAGGAATTGAAATTGATTGTGAATCTAAGTTTAAAGATATTGAAAAATTACCGCTTGAAGAATTCGAACTAATCCAATTTGAAGATGTTTTTTCGATAAATATTTTGAAAGAAGTATGTGAATTAATTGATAAAAGGCAACTTCAAGGAATTTTTTGTTTAGCTCATCCCGCTATTCATTTTTACAATGATTCTTATCCTGTAGATCTTGATTTTATAAGAAAACAGCTTGCCCCATTACTTGTTGAATATAATATTGCATTTGAACTGAATTCACGTTACACTCATCGTTGGGCAAATCTTGTTCCGAGAATTAAGGCTTTATTAGATATGGGAATCTCATTTTCAATTGGAAGTGATGCTCATTTCAAATCTGATATAGGCGGAGTCTTAGAGCAATATGAATTCTTAAAAAAAATGGGTGGATTAAAGAATATTATAAAACTAAGTATTTGATAATTTCATCAGCATTCTTAAGATTTTTAAATTATTGTTTGTACTTAGATAAAATTAGAATGGATATTGTTAAAATCGGAACAAAAACTAAATTTTGGATATTAAATCAACAAATTAAGGAGATTTATTGAAAAATAATCAAAAAGGAGGTTTAAAAATTACAAAAACTAAAAAAATTTTATTTAAAGGAACCATACAAGGAACAGTGAGTTCTTTTTTTCCTCATGTAGGATATTTTTTAGGTAATTGGGCTTATAACAATTATATTAGCTTTATGATTAAGTTAGATAAAGTTATTGAAGGAAATCCAATAAAAATCCCCGAAGAATTTCCAGTATTAGGACAAAAATATGTAGACAGAGAGTATCTCCTCAATACTCATGTGAGAAATAAAGATATTATCTATGTTACTGGAAAAATAATTTAAAATACATTAAAGCATTGGAAAAAGGATGTCATTTGGATGAAAGCTGACCATATCTATAACGAAACTCTAAATTTTGGATACTAACTAACAAGATATTGTTATTTCCAATTTATTTTTAAAATTAACTTCCAATTTATAAATATTTTTCGACTTTTTGATTAAATTAATGTGTTTTATATTATCAATCTGCCATTGATTTTCTTCTGGATTAAAGAAAGTAAGATTTCCAACATTCTTTCCAGGGAATTCTATTTTTAATTTTATTTTTTTGGAATCGTTATCATAAACACAATTTTTAATTTCTACAGCCCCTTGCATAAAATGAAGAGTTGATGAAAGAAGTTGTGGTCTAGATTCTACTTCTTTAATTGTAATTAATTCACATGAATGTCTTCTAATGTTTCTAAAGGTAAATTTTTGCTTAAAAGTTCCGAAATATTTCTGCTTCCAGAATTCATATATGTGATATTCCTTATCTTTTCTTAATCCTAAATCCTCAAACTTTAATTCAATATTTTTTGATTTATTACTCCAATTAAAAATTCCTACAATATGCCAATCTCCAAATTCTCTTTTTATTGGAAGGTCTAGAATTTCAGGCATTTCACTTTCGAAGAGATCGATGGGTATAGCTGTATTACCATCAAATGGAAAAAACTTTTTAATCAAACTAATTTGTTTATCATTCACAAAAGAGAAGTTATCGCTTAAGAAGTAATAACCATTTAATAATGCTATGCATGTAATCTCTGTTTTTACTTCCTCTTCCGTAAGATTTGTGTTTTCTAACCTGACCATTAAACAATCAGGATCATTAATCCAAAACTTCTTATGCATGAAAAAGGCTCTTATATTATTTCTCATTGCATTTACAACGCAAGGAACTCCATGTAAATGTATACGTTTTCTTAATAATTTTGCATACCAAGGATCCCAACTAGTGTGTGTATCTGGGGAAACTCTCATCGCGTTGACAAGCCCGATTGACGGTCCGATAGGTGCTCCGCACCCGAGTAATAATACATCCGGTCCAATTGCTTTTCGAATGATATCAAGCCCTTTTCTATAGACCTGGGCCCTAGTCATTTTTTTATTATAATAATTTGTAGTTGCAACAGCTCCAAAAATAAAATCAATTTTAATGCATTTAAAGCCCCAATCATTAGTAATTTTAGTAAATAATGAATGCAACCACTCTTGGACTTCCGGATGAGAACAGTCTAAAGCATATATTGTATTTCTATAACCCCAAGCCGGATTTTTAGTTACAACAACTGGTTTTCCCTTATTATTTCGAAGTACCCAATTTGGGTGTTTTTTATAAAGCATAGATTTTTTTCCAACAAAAAATGGGGCTAACCATAACCCCGCTTTGAATCCTTTTTTTTCAATTTTATCCACAAATTTTTTCATTCCATCTGGAAACTTTTCATTAGCCTCCCAATCTCCGATTGTCTTTTGATACCCATCATCAAGCTGGAAAAAAGTTATAGGAATTTGATCTCGTCTTTCAGCTAGAAAATCTAAATTCTTTGAACATTCTTCTTCATTAATTTTATGAAAATAAATATACCAAGTGCAATATCCTGTCGGAACAGTATCCCATTGGATTGTTTTGTTTATTTTTTTAATTAAATCAGCGTAAAGGGTTAAATTTTCTATTGGCGGAGTTACAAAATTAACCACTAGTAATTCTGAAAATAATTCTTCATTTGGTTCTAGAATAATATTATCTGCTTGAGATCTTGTTCTTAATTTCTTTAAAGCTCTTTTCTTTTTGTTAAACTGAAAAATTATTTGAGATAATTGATTTTCAAAGGTTAAAAATCCAAATAGAATACTGGATTGTGTTTTTAAATTCTTGATTACTATATAATTATCCCCCACTTGCTCATATTTTTCCCTCTGTTCATCTGGATTTGATAGAAATACTACACGTCCAGGTGCAATAAAATCTGGGACTTTTGGCCTAAAATCTTTTTCAAAAGGATCTATCAATTTAATAGGAGCCCATGATTGATATTGTCCAGCTAAAATTTTCCAGTCATTAATTGAAGTACCTAAATCTATGCTGCTTAGACTAGTTTCCCGTAATTCAATGGGATTAAATGATTTTATCCTTATATTTTTCCCTAGATTATTAATAATTGAATTTTGTAGAAAAATAAAAGGTTTATTTTCAAATAATTTAATCATTAATTTCAAATGTGGTTTGTCAATTTTCGATAGAAAATTCAAAGTTAATGACTTTCCTTTACCGCCCTCATCTTCAAAATCGTTTATCTCCCATTTAATTTCTGCTTCATCTAGACTATCAACATCTCTGGAATCATATAAAATAGAGGAAAAACCATTCGAAATAATAGTATTTTGCTTCTTTTTATCCATGAAATTCATGAAACCTGAATTAGTATCAAATTGGAAATTAATAAACTCATTTTCAACTGTTAGAATCCCATCATTTTCGTTAAAACTTATCATAATTACACCAAATATTTCTTTTTATTATCCACCCAATCTTTCAATAAATGTAATATCAGAATAAAATGGTTTAACATTTCTAATCTCAGAACCAACAACAACTACTTCTTTTTCAATTTTAAAACCAAATGATTTAATAAAATTAACTGCTGAAAGATTTTCGGAATATACCTCACAAATCCATTTTTTAATTCCTTTATCCTTCAAGTATAATCCCCCATGAACCGCTAAAGCCGTTGCTACACCTGATTTTCTAAAGCTTGGATGAACTCCAATTTGGGAAATTAACCCAATTCTTTCTCCCTCCCGTTCTTCTATATTCACAATTATAAAACCAACTAATTTTCCTTCCTTATTTTCAGCTACAAAGATATCTTCAGCTGGAACTTCATCAAGTTCTCCAAGCGTTAAGGGGATAAAAGGATTTTTAGAATAGGTGAATGATCTGTTAAAAAGATCAATAAAAATATCTTTTTCTCGAGTTTTATCTATGTTTCTTATCTTCATTTTTGAAGATATTTCAGGAATCTTCAAAGATTCTAAATCTAGAGTCATTATGTAATAAAGATATGTTACTCGAGATTGCATAATTAAGAATAAATAAAATTATATTAAAAAAATTGAATGTTCATACAAATTCTTAAAAACTACGATAATCAATCTAAAGCTTATTTATTATGTGTTGGAAATGGAAGATTCTTTATTTAATCCAAGAGGCGTTGCAGTAGTAGGAGCATCTCCACATTTCGTTTCTGGAGGAACTTTCTTCTTAAGAGCACTATTAGCTGCGGAATTTCCTAAAGAAAGGTTATTTCCTATAAATCCAAAACATAAGGAAATGTATGGTCTTAAAGTTTATCCAAATCTTCAATCAGTTCCACATCCAGTGGATTATGTTATTGTTATTGTTCCTAAAAATGCCACGTTTGACGTAATGAAGGATTGTGTTGAAAAAAAAGTCAAATTAGTAAGTTGTTTCACTTCTGGATTTTCTGAAATTGGTAATAAAGAAGATGAGAAACGACTAGTGTCTATTGCTAAAAAAGGTGGTGTCCGATTATTAGGTCCTAACTGTATGGGGTTATGTGTGCCTAAACTCCGGTTAGTGTTTGATACAGGAATCGAAGCTGGAGAGGAATGGGCAGGTAATATTTCAATTATCTCTCAATCTGGTGGAAATGCTGATGTTATGATTATAATAGGAAATGGAATCGGTTTAAAATTTAATAAAGCGGTATCTTATGGAAATGGGTCTGATATAAATGCAGATGAACTTTTAAAATATTTTAAAAATGACCCTGAAACTCATATAATCTTACAATATTTGGAAGGATTTAAAACAATTGAACAAGGGAGAAATTATTTGAAAACCCTTCGTGAAACGACTCTAAAAAAACCTGTACTTATCTTTCAAGGAGGGACTACAGCTATAGGAAAACGATCTATATTCAGCCATACGGGTTCCATCTCTGGAGACAATCGTGTGATAGAAGGAGCCTTTAAGCAAGCTGGAGCTATTATGGTTAAGCAAGGAATTAGACATGTTCTATATACTGCCTTATTAATTTCATGCTTTCAAAAATCTAATAAATTATTTAAAGTTGGACCAAATCTCGGGACAATTCTAGGGGGAGGAGGTAATAATGTATATGTTGCTGATATTTGTTCTAAAATGGGATTTAATTTTCCTGCATTCGACGAAGATATGAAAGAATGGCTTAAAAAAAATGTTGGGGAAGTTGGAACTGTATTGGGAAATCCAATTGACATGAATGCCGGCATGAGTGGCTATAAAACTGCTATTAAAATAATGAAATTGATGGATAAAATAGATCAAATTGACGTTATTACCTATGAAACCGATTTTGATTGGTGGTTAGTATCTGCTAAAATTAGACAAAAATTGGATTTATACAAAGAATTTGATTTTAAAGTATTAATGGAATCAATAATGGATACGAATGTTAAAACCTTGATTCGTAACATAAGAAAGCTCCAAAAACCAGTTATCCTTGTCTCTTCACAGACATTTTATGATGCAGATATCGTTTCAAAACGAAATGAATTAGAAGATACTTTTCGCAAGGCTGATATACCCATTATAAATGATATGGCTACCATGGCAACGGCTTTAAAATACCTAATTGAATATAAAGAGTATATTTTAAATGTAAAAAAAACATTATAAAAATCGGAAGGATTAATAATGGAAGAAGAATCAGTTGTTAATAAGTATCCCATAGTATTTTTTTATATCACTGTATTAGCGATTGGATTTATTGCTTTAATACCTGTAATATTTTTTGGAATTGGTATATTCACATTAATTTCTGCTACTAGTGCGAGTTTAGGTGCTATAATTTTTGTTGGTATAACAAGAAAAAAGGAAGGTCTTAAGGATCTATTTAGCACCTTTAAGAATTGGCGTTGTAACCCAGTTTGGTATATTATATCTATTTTTTTAATGCCTGGTCTTACACTTCTTGCAATGGGAATTTCTATTATGCTTGGTCTTCCTCTAAGATCAAGCTATCTAACCCCTCCACCTTTACGAAATTTAGAATTATTCATTTTTCAGTTCATATTTATATTTTTTCAGGCAGGTTTAGGTGAGGAAATCGGTTGGCGCATCTACGCTACTCCAAAGCTTGCAGAAAAATATTCAAAATTAAAAGCAGCCCTAATAGTTGGTGTTCTTTGGGCTTTCTGGCATACTCCTTTATTTTTATTTCCGGGAACGTTACAACATGAAATGTCAGTCCAAGCCGGATTTTTATTTGCTTATTCGGGATATATGTTGTACGTAGCTCTTTCTGCTATTTTATTTGCATGGGTATATTTTCAATCAGGTGGAAATGCATGGCTACCTGTATTGCTTCACACAACCCTGAACGCGGCTAACTGGCTCTTACTGCCGGAAGCTCCCTTCATAGTGAAGATGGTTTTTACTGTTTTAGTATGGATCCTTTCTATATTAGTTGCAGCGGTTTATGGTTCTGATCTTTCTCGAAAAATTAAGGATTAACATCAGTTTATAAATTTTTTATCGTCTATGATTGATTAATTCTCCAATGATGTAATTAAATGCCTCCTTAACATTCATATTCTGTTTTGCTGAAGTTTCCATATACTTAAAACCAATTTTATCAGCATATTCTTGACCTTGTGTTGGTGATATTTTTCGTGGAGAAATATCAATTTTATTGCCGATTAGAATCCTTGGGACTTCATTATCAATATATTTTTCAATTTGCTTTTTCCAAAATGATAGATTTTTAAAAGTTTTCGAATTTGTAACATCAAAAACTAATATGATACCATTTACTCTATCATAAAATTGTCTAAAAGATTCCGCCCTATAAAATTTAAGATCTCCTAATATTTGCCAAAAATTAACCTTAACTTCCTCATTAAGACTTGGCTTATTTATTTTCAAAGTCTCAATATCCCATCCCAATACATTATGTTTTCCAAGTTTTCTAAAATCAAGGGGAAGATAACGATATAATAAAGAAGTCTTACCAGATCCATTATCACCAATAATAATAACTTTATAACTTGGCAAATTTTTTTCCCATTTCTTCAATATTATAGTAAATATAATCACTTAAAATTGTAAAGAATATTAAAAATTATTTCATTTGATATTATTAAAATGAAAACCTAATGGATTTTTTCTTTTCTCAGTTTTATATGAGTCTTTTCCCTTTTTATTAACAAAAATGAATAGTTAAATTGCAGATGAAACATGAGATTGACAGAGCACATTCAACTAAAGAAGAGTAAGGAATTATCAAATCTTTGCCATTTATCTAAAAACCTATACAATGAAGCTAACTATATCATAAGACAAAGATTTTTTAAAGATAGACATTGGACTCGTTATACTGAGCTAAATAAGATTTTAAAAACCTCTACAAATTATAAATCATTACCGATTCAATCTTCTCAACAAATCATGAGATTATTGGATAAGAATTGGAAATCGTTTTTCAAAGCAATAAAAGATTGGAAAATATATCCTGAAAAATATTTTGGCAGCCCAAAATTACCGAGATATAAAAAGAAGAATGGGGAATATCTGGTCATCTTTACTAACCAACAATGCCGAATTAAAGATGGATTTCTAAAATTTCCTAAAAAATCAAACCTAACACCAATTAAAACAAGAATAGACAACAACCTACACCAAGTTAGAATCATACCAAGAGGAGAGAGATACATTTTAGAAATCATTTATGAACAAGATGTAATTAATTTAGAATTGGATAAAAGCAGAATTATAGGGATTGATTTGGGACTAAACAATCTCGTAACTGTCGTGAATAATGTTGGCTTACAACCATTCGTTATTAAAGGCGGGATAGTTAAATCTATCAATCAATACTATAATAAGCAATTAGCAAAGTTTAAGTCGATAAAAGACAAGCAAAAATACAAATTTGAAACAAAACGATTACAACGCTTAACGTTAAAGAGGAATAATAAGATAAAGAACATATTTCATAAAGTTTCACGAATGATAATTTCTTTTTGTATCGAAAATAATTTTGGAAAGATAATTTTCGGATATAATATCGGTTGGAAGCAAAATATAACAATTGGTAAGACAAATAATCAAAACTTTGTGCACGCTCCGTTTTCAAAATTGCTTCAAATGGTAAAATATAAAGCCGAATTGATTGGAATTGATGTAAAGCTAATTGAAGAAAGCCATACTTCTAAATGTAGTTTTTTAGATGGTGAGTCGATTGAACACCACAACCATTACTTAGGAATGAGAGTTAAAAGAGGATTATTCAAGACAAAGAATGGAAAAATAATTAATGCTGATGTAAACGGGGCTTATAATATTATTAAAAAAGCAGTCCCAAATGCCTTCTCGGTTGATGGGATAGAGGCACTTGGGTTAGTGCCACAATCTATTTTGATATAATAGATTGAAATAAATCTTATCATATTTGATAGATTTTTGTAACCTAGCAAATTCAAATTATAAATTTATAGATTTTAATTAGAATTAAATAAATGGAATTTAAAAATAATTATTTTAATAATTTATTGTGATTTTAAGAAATATCTAAATCGAGATTACAATGCCTTTTAAAGAAGTTGATATTCCATCACATATAAGAAGTTATCAAGGGTATCCTCAGTTAATTGAAAATGAAGGCTGCCCTAGATGCAAAAGTCTGATGTTAACTGTTGATATTAAAAGCTTTAAGATAGGTAATTTAACATTCGGTGCAACTTGCTCGAACTGTGGGCTGTTTTTTTATGTAAAAGAGGATGATAAGAACCAAAAATTATTATTTGAATATGAAAAATAATTGTTCTTTAAACATTGGTGAATTTAGTGACACTTTCTGTTGGGGGAATTAAGGATATTAGCACTATTGATTATCCTGGAGAAGTAGTTTCCGTAATTTTTTTATGTGGTTGCCCCTTTAAATGTCCATTTTGCCAAAATTGGTCATTGCTTGATTATAAGAATTGTAATGATACAGAAATTTCTGATATTATATTAAAATTAAAGGATTATTCGGATTTTGTTAATGGTGTTTGTATTACAGGTGGTGAACCTACTTTACAAGAGAAAGGATTAATTGAATTTCTTAATCAAGGAAAGGATCTAGGTTTATTAAAATTGGATACAAATGGATTCTATCCCAGAATTATTGAAGAAATTTTGAAAATGAAGGTTATTTCATATATTGCACTTGATATTAAAACAAGATTTAACCCTATTGAATATGGGACTGCATGTGGTCTCCCCGAATCTGGAGAAAAAATTATAAAACAAGTCAAAAGGTCAATCGAATTAATATTAAAGGAACCTTCAATCATTTTTGAAGCTCGTACTACTATTGTTCCTAATTTAATTGATAAAGAAGAACAGATTGAAGAGATTGTATCTAGCTTATCTGGAGTTAAAAGATACGTTTTACAACAATTTAGATCTGATGGAGGAACATTGGATCCGAATTTTAAAAATTTAGAAATGCCCTCCTATTCAAAAATGGTAAAATTGGCAGAAATTGCAAAAAAATATATAGACGATGTCCGAATTAGGACCCTACTTAATGGAGAAGAAATAATTTAATAAAATATTATTAACTTACTAAAAGATTGATTATGCCACGAGAAAAGGTCGCAGCTCATTATATAATCCGCGAAATTAAATACAATACTCAAATTTGGGAAATATTTCGACAAAAACGCAAAATTGCACTTGAATTAATGAAGGCATTCAAAAGGTTTAACCCATTTATTCATGGTTCAATTGCACGTGGTGATATTAAACCTACTAGTGATATAGATATCATTATTCCTCATATAATAGATGAATTCGAGTTAATTCAACCACTTGATTCCATTAAATATGAGATTATAGAAAGATGGTTAGTTCAAGCTACCCCATTATCTGGAATTAAAGCAAATTTAGTATTGACACCTGAAATTACAGTTACTATACCTCTGATCCCTTTCTACCCACGAGAGTTGCAATTTTATGATTTTGGTGGAAAAGTTGGTCTAGATGCAGTTCAATTAGGAACTAGAGTTCCTGGAATTAATAAGCAACTTTTATTGATAGATCCTACTGATTCTGGACATATTGAATCCCGTGTTACTAAACAAAATGCTGGTCAGGTCTCAAAATTACTTGGAATATCTATTTCAACAATCCTTGAACGTATTCGTGTCCTTGAGAGAAGAGATAAAGTTGGTCGAACTGGGATGTATTTAAAAAGATTAGTCCCTCCATCAAAGTCTTTCGGACAAGTCCTTAAAGAAATTAGTAGCCGATTTCCCGCAACTAGAAGAAGAATTAGAAGGAAAAAAATATAAAAGGTAAAATAAATGAGCTTTATATTTACAATCGATCCCCATATACATTCTAAAAATTCACCCGATTGCAAAATGACTCGAAAGCAAATTATTTTAAAAGCTCTTGAGTTGGAATTAGATGCTATATGCATCACTGACCACGATATTATTACTAAAATGCTTCCTGATGCAAATATTCTAATTTTATCAGGTTGTGAGATAACGACAAATCATGGCCATATTTTAGCCTATGGTATTTCGGAACCTATTCCTATATCACTTTCAGCAGAAGATACTATAGATAGGATCCATAATCAAGGAGGTGTTGCAATTGCTGCCCATCCCTATCGTAAATTTGGTCAAGAAAATGCAGATATTATTGGGCTAGGAAACAGCGATAAAATCTTTTCTTGCCCTATCGATGGTGTTGAAGTTATCAATTCCCTTACTAATAAAAAAGAAAATTCAAAAGCCCGTGAAACTGCAAAATTACTTAAACTCCCTATGTTGGGTGGAAGTGATGCACACCGGATAGAAACCATCGGAAAAGCTGTAACTAGATTATCAACAAGTATCGAAAATATTGATGATTTTATTAATTGTATAAAAAATGGAAAATTATTGCCCTCTATAGGCTATTAAATCTATAATTATTGCTTTACTCTTCCTGCTCCTTTAAATTCAATAGTAATGAGTTCATCCTCTAGTTGCATAGCTTCTAATGAGTTTGTAAATATTTTATATTCCTTACCTATCAATAAGCTAAAATATTTTGAAATCGATTTTATAGCATTTGTAAAAAGGAAAATAGCAGCTTCTTTTTCGGTCTTGTTATTTAAATTATTCATAAAGAGACTATTTTTTATCGCTTTTGTTTCATCTTCATGAAAATAATATGTTATTGATAATTGTGAGTCCACAGCAGAATGCTTGTCACTCTCTATTATTAAAAACTTTTTCTTAAACGGGAAAACTTCAGATAACCACGTTTTAAATAATTTGGGTCCATCTTTTTTAAAAAAATCCGCTATTGATAAAAAAGAACCTGCCCGTTTACTCCAATCTTCATATAAAGCTTTAGCTTTTTCTTGAAATTCAAATAATTTTTCACCAAGCCCTGCGACAATATAATCTTCAAAATACTTGTTAGCTATTCCTGCTGTTACTTCTAGGTTGGATTTCATAATAATATCATTAGTGAATTCAATAAATTCCTTTGACACGGCATGTTTCGCCTTCTATTCTTTTTTAAATCTTTAAAAAGAATAATTTTCCATAATTTTTAAAGGTTTTAATAAAAAAAATTTTAATACAAAATATTTTCAAAGCTTTATTGAGGACGCCCAGCACCTTGAAATTCTACAAAAATAGATCCATTAACATCAATTTCATATAAATTAATATTTTCAGTGTAAATTTTATATCTAGTTCCAATTAAATTTTCAAAATAATCCGAGATTGATTTTATCGCATCGACAAATAATATTCTTGCGACGTCATTTATTTTCTCTTTCCATTCGTGAAATTCTAACTTCTCAAGAACAAATTGAATATAGTCTAATTCAGCTTTATCGTAAACATAACTAATAATCAATTGAGAATCCACTGCCGAGTGCCCTTCGGGACAATCAATTATTAAACTCTCTTTTTGAAATGGAAAAATTTCTGATAACCAATATTGAAACAAATCTCTACCATTCGTGCTAATAAAACCAGATATACCTTCAATAGAACCTCCCTGTGTTTTATACTGCTGGAAATGATTGTTAACATATTGTTGAAATAGTATAAGCGCTTCTGGGGAGGCATTTTTCAAATAATGTCTAAATATTGATTGTAATTTTCCTCCCTCTATTCTTAACTGGGAGAGATTTATAATATTATAAACCAATATTCTAAAACGTTCGCTCGTTTTTTAGCACTCCATTTTTTACTCTTATTCAAATAAAATCCATCGCTAATATTAAAAATTTATTATATAGGTCTTGTCAATTCTTGCTTTATAAATTGAATGTTTAAAGTTTAATAAAACGTATGTCTAAATCTTTAGCTTCCATGTGCTCATACTTTCCAGTTATACCAAGTTTGCCCTCATGATCTACTTGTCGTGCCATATGTCCATAAGGTGTCCCATTTTTTATTCCTTCAGTAATAAAAGTGTGACGTAGTGAATGAAAAGTGCGTCCTTCTTTCTTTATACCTGTTTGGTTTAATACTTTGTATAAAATTCGATTCATTGATGGTATAGAAAGCTCTCCGGATTTTCTAGAGGGAAAAACTATGTCAGAAATATGAGTTTTATGATGAATATAATTATATAATTCTTTACAAAATTGCTTTTCAATACGAACTCGGATTTTACCACGTTCTTCTTGATTTTCCTCGGTCTTTCCTTTCCTTAGAAGTCTCACAGTTGGGATGCAGTTTTCACAATTTTTAGAACAATAGTTACAATCTAAATCCTGTTTCTTTAACTTCCTTACAGCTGTATTACGTGCACCAGTTCCCACAGCGCTAAATTTTAATAATAGATAATTTCTAAGACTTAAAGTTGAATATCTATTATTTTCTAACTCTTTAGAAGCTTCTAAAATCTGTTTAAGTTCATTAATCCTAAATGGCAATTTTTCTTTTTTTATTGCTTTTACTCTTTCAAAATTTGAGATATCCTCATATTCTTCAATTAAGTTTCTAAGTTTTTCAATTTGTGGACCAAAATCCTTACCGGAACGCTTTTTTCTCCTTAAAAGTCTTCTCTTAATTCCTATCATATATTTGACAAACGACTTTATTGCTGAAATCCTTCTATTAATTGTTGAACCTGAGCATTTTCTGCTTCTCATAGTTTCTATATAATCTTCAAGGTCCTCTATTAAGATATTTTCAACATTCTGAATCCCCGTATTTTGACAAAAATCTAGAATATCATAACGATAATTACGAATAAGTGATTTTGATTTTCCTTCTTTCTTCTTTTTATCTAAAAATTCTTCAATAATAGTTAAGGATCCACTTAATTCAATTTTTTTATCCCTAGATTCAATTTCAATTACCATTTTGAGGATCCTCTTTTAATTTGTGAATGAAATATAACCAGATCTGTTATTTCATTCATAAAGCCTCAAAATTATTAAAAAGAAAGTATCATTTAGAGAATATTCGGGATATATTTAGAGCAATAAATAAGCCTATTAACTATTAATAAAAATAAATGAAAAAGAAAATAATTTTAGGTGAGTTAAATCGAAAAATAGTTTCTAATCATTGTATTAATTGGATTAAAAACCTCAATATTTCCGTCCCAGCTAGCTATTGTTTCCCAAAAAACGTTTTGAATTTCCTCAGTCAAATTTTTCAATTTTGTTCGAAGAATCTTTAGGTCTTTTGAAGCCAATAAAGCTACAGAAAATTGTTTTCCATATTCAAACAACAGTTTCTTATCTTCATGATCGATAATTTTCAATCTTTGATCACTATGTGTCATTTCTTGTAATATTGCTTGGACTCCAGAAATTCCACCAACAAATAAATCTGCATCTACTTGTTCAGACTTCTGAAATGAGTAATCTATCAATACTATGCCCCCTTCATTAATTACATAGAGATGAATGAGTTCTTTATCCCATTCCATTTCTTCAGCAGGAGGAAGGGATTCTTTCATAAAAACAAATGGGATTAATGAGAATTCGCTTATTAAAAAGATGGTTACCAGAATCATTGTATCTATGAATTGATTTAATGCAGGTAAAGTCATAATATTAGCTATAATAAACCCAAGTCCTCCTCCAATCGCAACTGAGCTCCATCCATATCCATTAAATCGTGCCATATTATTTTTTGGAGAAAAATCAGACCAAACAGTACAGATAATTATTACATAACTTGCTGTTATCGTTGAATAGAAAACTACACTGATAATCATGAAAGCAAAAATCTCCCAGAATACTAAAAATACCAATACAGTTGGTATAAGCATGTTTGAGATGAAAAAAATATGTTTTCGTCCATATTTGTCCATTAATTTTCCAAATGCAGGGCTCAATACTAGGTTCATTCCCCCTATTACTAAGAAATCAAGATTTATAAGCCCCAGACCAAATGTATCTGCAAATTGAACATAATATCCTAAGTTTTTGAGATAAAAACTCATCGGCATATTTGCTTCAAAAAACCTGGTATTTGCTCCTAATAGAAATACAATTATTCCTAAAAACATACCAAAAACCAAAGTACTTGTCCAATAAACAAGCCCTGCTCTTTTTACATCAAAATCTCTTGGAATAGTAATTAATGGTTGATATAACAATTCTAATTTTTTTGTTCTAATTAGATAAAAACTAACCACTCCAACGATTATATTGATAATTCCTAAAATAAAAATGTTTAAAAAGATATTAAAAGCCGAAATTAGCGCCGTTACTGATACAAAACCCCATCCTATTCCAAGATAAAGTCCAGCATTTAACCCTCGTTTATTTATTTGAATATTAGATCCTATATAGCTTGTTCCGATTATGACATTAGGACCTGTAAAAATACCTAACAATAGAACGAGGAATAATGATATTTGTACATTTCCATAAAAAAAAATTAAAAGAAGAGCAAGAGTTCCCCATATAATGAATGAGAGGAAAAAATAATTTTTATTCTTAATTTTATCAATAATAATTCCACATAAAAGGCTTGAGAATCCAAATGACATCCAAAAAGTTTCCATCCACATTACATCTATACCATAATGAAATACTAGATTAAGAAAAGGCACAAAACCAAAGGTCATTGTGGTCATTACTCCCACAGAGACCAGTAAAAAATGTGAAAAATTTTGAATATCGAATTTTGTCATTTTATTATCCACCATTATTAAAGATAAAGTGTATAATCATGGGTACAATAAAAATTATTCTTATAGAAAAAAATGTTCTACCTTATTTACCCTTAAAAATCCTTAATATGGTGTCTGCATCATCGATATCTTCTTTAGATAATGATAATATTATCTCTTTTTCTTGTCTTGTGAACTCAAGTTCCTTAATATCTGGTTCAAGAATGATTTTTTCAATATTTGACCATTGATCTGATAAAAAGGTAAGTGTAAGGTCCTCTTTACGACTATTAAAATTGATTATGTGAATTAAATTATCGTCACCATAGATAGTACCAATAATTCCAAAATCTTTCTTATTTAATGTAATTCCTGGGACTTTTTTCCCTTTATAATTCATAGGAACAGCTTCTGTAAATAATAAACGCCTTGGTTTATACCATTTTCCAAGTTGTTCTAATTGTTGAGCTGTTTCTGGGTATAATTCACCATTCATTTGTGCAGCCATTCCAAAACCAAATTTGCCCCCATTAGCCATTACTATTGCTGCCATTCGAAATATTTCGTAAGGATCAGATCTAGGTAATGGAGCATCCCAAGCCTTTCCTGCTGGACCTACTAATTCCCATGGTTTTTTTAGTTTTCTGTATCTCTTCCCTTGTTGCCATGCTGTTTTGGAATCATGAGCTTCACCTGATAGATAATGGGCATATTTTAGTTTATAATCAATACTTTGATTAAATGTAAGAATAATTTCAGGATATTTCTTTTCCATAAAATACATAACTATATGAGAGGACCTCTCTCTCATATTTGGAAAATGATACCAATCCATCCATAAACCTGCTGTTTTATAATTTTCGATTAGTTCTACAAGCTGCTTTAACATATAAATTTCATATTTTAATGGATTGTATGTAAATTCGTTAAAATAGACATCATCGAAAAATTCTTGTGTATATTGGATGTAATTTCTTTTAATACTAATATCAAACATAGTTTTAACAAATTTTGCTGTTTCGTAAGATTGTTTTGATATATATTCTTTATTTTTATGATGCATCGCAATGAAAGACGGTGTACAAGATCTTAGTGGTTGAATATCATCAAATTGGGAGTTATGATCAAAAATGCTTGAATAATAAAACATTAGTGGAATCCTTGCTTTTTCGCTTTCTTCAGAAAGCAATTTAACGTAATCTACTGGAGTCTTCCAATTAGTATATTTTGTATCCCAATAACAAATGCCATCATGCCATTTAGCTTCAAAGATGTGATAATCAACCCCAACTTTTTTTGAAAATTCGACCCATTTTTTCATTTTACAAAAAGGACCATTAAATTTAAAGTTTCCATCCTTATCTCTCATAGATGCGTTAAATTTATCGTAATTTCGATTCCATATCCAACCAGGTCTCGCTTCTATCTGATACATTATGGCAAGACCGGGTTTCTCCCACCAATCTTTATTATTTTTATTTGACATTTTTATTCGAATTTAATTTGTACAAATATTAAGATTAAGTTAGCTATTTTTTATTATTGATAAGAAGGATTGATTCACTAATCTTTAATAGATTATAGTAATCTATATTTAGATATGAAAAATCAAAAAGGCTTTGATCGTGAAGCATATCCCGAGCTAAAAGAGTATTGGGAAAAATTTGAATCCACCGTTAAACCATATATCGAAATAAAAACTAAAATTAATGAAAATATGAGTTATTGGCAAAGTAAATTTGGGGGATATCCATACTGGCCTAAGAAAATCGAATTTCCAAAGGATTCAAAAGGAAATTACTTATACTTAGTCGCTCAATTGAATTTTGAAGAAATCCCTCAACTTAAGGGATTTCCCCAGAAAGGAATACTACAATGGTATGTATCACCAGATTTAGGTTTATACGGATTGGATGGTTATAAATTTAAAGATACTATTACTCAAAACAATTGGCGAGTAGTTTATTTCCCAGATATCGAAAAAAAGGAAGAAAATCTAATTACTAATTTCTCATTCCTACCCAATCCTAAAGATTATACCACTTGGCCGCCGGTTTTAAAACCATGCTCTTTAAGTTTTAAAAAAGATTATGCTCCAATTGCATTATATGATTATCAATTTATTGAACTATTTGGTGATCCATTCGATTTCTTTGGACAACTTGGTGAGGTTGGTGAAGAAGCTATGGATGCTTACAGTGTTGACTATTCTGCTAAAGGACATAAGATAGGAGGATATGCAGATTTTGCTCAAGTAGATCAAAGGGTTCCTGAGTGGGGATATAATACTTTACTCTTACAAATAGATAGTGAACCATCAAGAGACATCGATTTTGGCTCAGCTGGGGTTGGACACCTTTTTATAAAAAAAGATGATTTGAAAAAGCTAGATTTCTCAAATGTTATGTATACTTGGGATTGTGGTTAAAGAATAAATTTTTAAAAAAGGAAAAATTTTAATAATTACAATAAAATTTTTAGTGAAATAATTAGTGATTAAAAACTGGGACTTGGATTATAAATGGCAACACCCGAGCAAATTTTATCTGTTGTTTTAATTAGTTTAGTAATTTCGTTTTTCGTTCTAATATTTTTAATATTTTTTAATCTTAAACAGGTTAGAAAATTATATTCCTTACGAGCCGAAGATAAGATATGGGATCCATGGGGTTCGCTTTCTTTTGGGCTCAGCATCTTTTTAATTGGATTTTCAGGTTTATTATTAGGAATGTTTTTCTATTTAAGCTCCACTCATCCTGAAATTCTAGGTCTCGGATTTTCACCTTTAACTTATTTTCAAAATCCAATTCCCAGTTTAATGCTTTTGATCTATATAATAATTGGGATGGGAGTTTCCATTTTTGGAGTCTCTTTAAGTATTTACGGAATGGACCGATTTATTAATAATGTTGAAAAGATAAGAGGAGAAAAAAAATAATGGTAGCACTTCCAATTTTAATGTATATAGCAATTATATTAATCTTTCCAACCTTTGTAGGAGCATCCTTTTTTATTTTTTATCAATATGAATTATATAAACTTACACATTATTCTGATACTTGGTATCCTTGGAAATTTTGTACATTCGGTATTTTCGGATTTGAAATAGGTATAGGTATATTAGGTGTTAGTTTATTCGGAGGTTTTTTCTTTTTATATCCTGATATTCTTAATGTTGAAGCTGCATACATTCCTCTCTTTTTGCTTATATATGGATTTTTAATTTGCTCTGCTGCAGGAGTTTCTTGGGCAGCTTTTAGCCTAAGAAAATATTGGATAAATGTAAAAGAATTAGCAATTAAAAGCAAAGGTGGCAGTCTATAATAAACCAAATTTTTTAAATGTAATTTCTTTTCTTTTTTCGATTAATTTTCTAATTAAAAAATATACATATAAATCCATAAATGGAATTAGTTAATGTGTTGTTTTTATGTCATCTAGTTCAAATAAAGGTATTTTAAAAATAATAAATAATATTAAAAGCAAAACCTTACCCCAAGATAAATTAATCGAAAGTATTAAAGAAATTGGCAAAATAGGAAATAAATTTTTAGCGGATGATCTAATTCCATTACTAGATGAATTTGATGATGAGGATATTTTATTTCAAATTAGAGAAACATTAGCGAAATTAAGAATAACTCCCGGTTTCTTGAATGATACAGGTCTTGAGAAGGAGGATGAGGGAAATATTGCCGAAGCTATTAGAAAATATGAGTTATGTATAAAATTAGATCCCAATTATTATTATGCTTGGTATAATATGGCTCGAATGTATGGGGACAAAAAGAAGAATTTTCAAAGAGCAATAGAGTTATATAAAAAAACTCTTTCAATAAATACAACTTATGGACCAGGATGGAATGGTCTGGGAAATGTTTATTTTGATCTAAAGCAATACAGCCTTGCAAGACAAGCATATGAAAGAGCAATTCAATGTGTAGATTATAAAGGTAAGAATTATCCTTATTATAACTCAGGACTTGTCTATGAAAAGTTGGGTAACTTGAGGAAAGCCTTAGAGTATTATTTAAAGTCGGTAGAATTTAAACAAGATTATTCTCGTGCTAGTTATAACGCAGGAAGACTTTATAGAGATTTAGGAGAAAGCCAAAAAGCCTATGAATATTTTGGAACTGCTTTGAAATACGATCAATCATATGAGAAGACGATAAGAGAATTAGGCGTTATTGTAGAGGAAGTTATGACAATATATCTATTGAAAAAATTAGATGAATTTGAATTGGAGTAAAATTGGTAGTTTTATCAGGATTAGAACTAATTATTTTTATATGATGATATTATGTCTCAAGCTACAAAAAAAAGGATTTCAAAACTCATCGAAGATATTAAAAGTAAAACCCTAACGCACGAGAAATTAATGGAAGCTATTTTAGAGATTGGGGAAAAAGGAAATAAGTCTTTTGCAGACGATTTAATTCCATTATTAGACGAGATTGAAGAAAAAGATATAAAATTCCAACTTAAAAATTCAATTTTAAAATTAGGTATAACCGCACAGTATATGAACCAGGAGGGTATTAGAAAAGAAGATGAAAATGATTTAGATGGTGCAATTCGAAAATATGAATTATGCGTGAAACTCGACCCAAAACACAAATGGGCATGGTATAACCTGGCGAGAATGTATGATAAACACAAAAATAATTTGGAAAAAGCAATTGAATTTTATAAAGAAGCAGTTGCAGTTGATAAGAATTATGGGGATGGATGGAATAATATGGGCAATATATATTTAGATCTAAATCAACTTAGCCTTGCAAAACAAGCATATGAAAAGGCAATTCAAAGTAAAGGTTATGATTTTAAATATTATCCCTATTATAATATAGGTTTAGTATATAATCGGGTTAATAATCCGAAAAAAGCATTAGAATATTTTTTAAAAGCGATAGAAATAAAATCAGATTATGCCAGAGCTCTATATCATACTGGAAAAACATATAGAATGTTAGAGGAACACGAAAAAGCATCCGAATACTTCGCACGTGCACTAGAACATGATAAAAAACTTGAAAAGAGTATGAGAGAGCTTGGAGTAGTTATGGAAGAGGTCATAACGAAACAAATTTTAAGAAAGTTAAATAAATTCGAACCTGATCAGGATAAGAAAAGTATAGAAATAAAAGAAAAACCAGTTGAAACCCATGATACTAGAAAGCATGGGGTAAGATAAAAATTCTAAAAATAAAAAAAATTATGAATATGGGGATAAATCATCTTTAATAGCTTTGGAAGGTAATTGCTGAATACCAATTATTTTTACTTGCCGACTAAATTCTTCTAAATATTTTTGAGATAGTGAAGGTTTAATATTTTTTATATGATTTATTAAATCTTCATTTTGAATTAATATTTTAGGATCTTTCGCTAATTTCCTTTGCATTGCATCTTGAGCTGCTCCTCTAAATACTTTCATGATATCAGCACCCACAAAGAATTTCGACATTTTACTTAATTGATCATAATCTAATTTCTTTTCTATGGGAAAGTTGGAGGCTAATTTTTGAAAAATTTCGACTCGTTCTTCATGAGTTGGTGGGGGTACGGGTATAATGTATTCAAATGATGAAAGAAGAATATCTCCTATTTTAGAAAGATCTGAAGTTTCGCATATTAAGATAACCGCAGCTTCTTTTTTGATTTTTTCAAATTCATTAGTAATAAATACGGCAACTTCTCTTGGAATAAGCTCAAGATTTTGAATTACAATTATACTTGGAGCTACTCTTTCTGCATCGTGTAATAATTCATGAAAATTCTTCCTACTGTCTCTACTGGAAAACCAATTTGTTAATTCAATTGCGCTAAAAATGAAATAGTTTGCATTAGATTCTTTCAATAAAGCTTTGTAGAGTAAACTTTTTCCAGTTCCAGGAGGTCCAAATAAGATTATACCTTTTTTTGCAGGCAATCCATATTCATGTACTTCTTTAGGATGAACTAATGACATTAACAAAGTATTTTTAAAGAATTCTTTAATAGCTCCTAAACCCCCGATATCATCAAACGAAATTTTTTCAATTCTTTTAATCTGTGTGACGACTCCCCGTCGTTCAAATCGTTCCCTCATTTCTTGAAATGATTTAATATCATCTTCGGTTAAATCAGGTTTAATATTTTCTAAATGAGTCAAAATATCTTTCATACTTATTTTTGTAAATTTATTTGTCTTCATAGCTTCTATAGCGACTGCTCTTTGTGCTGATTCACAGATATATTCTATTTCAGCACCTGTATAACCTTTTGTTTTTCTCGCCAACTCTTCATAATCAATATCCTTTGTGATAGGCAAATCTTTTAAATGAACAGCAAATATTTCTTTTCTAGCATGTTCATCAGGAGGAGGTATTGCTATTCTTTCATCAAGTCTTCCCGGTCTTAAGAAAGCTGGATCGATATCTTCAGGTCGGTTTGTAGCACCTATTACGAGGACCTGATCATCTTCATTTAATTCTGAAATTTCACTTAATAGAGTTGATATTAGGGTAACTAAATATGGATGATCTGTTGTTCGGCTTCTTTCAAATGCCAAACCATCAAGTTCATCAAAAAATAAAATGGAGGGAGCATTCATCTTTGCTAAATTAAATACATTTCTTACGTTCTGTTCAGATTCACCAAGCCATTTTGAGAGTATTTCTGGAGCTGATACGTATTGAAAATTTGAATCGGTTGTTGCTGCCAATATCTTCGCAATGTATGTTTTTCCACATCCTGGAGGGCCAAATAACAAGATGCCTTTTGGTGCTTTTAAATTATATTTGGAAGCCATAGCATTTCCTTTAACGATATTTTCAATATTCTGTAATTGTTCTTTAACAGATTCATATCCTCCTAAATCATTCCACGTTAATTTTCTCTCTTGCGATCCTTTATCTAAAGCTCCAAATTTTCTTGCAGTATTTTCAAATTTTGTTAGAATTGAAGTAGTTATTGATGGATTTATATTCTTTAATGCCTTGTTGAAGTCCTCCATGGTTACTTCAGCTTTAGCTTTCCATGATCTTTTAATCCAATCAAGCTCAACATTTTGAACCAATCTATTCAAATCATAAATGCTATAATGTTTCGTTTTTTCTGCCAATTCATCAAAATTAATATCCTTTGAAAGAGGTTTTTCTTTTAATAAATCTTTTAAGATGAGTTTTCTTGCTTCCGTATCTGGAGGATTGACATAAATTACTTCGGAAATATATTCTTGTTTCAATAACATGGGTGAAATTAGATCGGGATTATCAGAAATTCCAATTAATACAACTGGTTTATTAGAATTTTTGATACTATTAATTGCATCCATAAGTGAGATCATGGGATCTTGCATTCTAAAAACAGATGTAAAAATATCTCGCTGATCTGCAGCTGGAGCTACTATATCAATTTCTTCCACCATAAAAATTGTAGGCTCTACACACTCTACTATTTGCGAACTTATAGATTCTACGTTACGTGGATTTAGCTGTATCAATTTAGCCTTGCTTTCTTCTGCGAGAATCTGAACCAATTTTGATTTTCCACACCCATCAGGACCGAATAAAATAATTACGGGAAGAGCAGTTACCTTTTTTTCTGGAAATAAAAATGGAATTTGAATAGTTTCTATTAATTTCATCTTAATATGATCTAACCCCACTATTTCTTTCCATTTTCCTTTAAATTGTAATTTATTAGGATCCAATATATAATCACACTCATCATAATTACTTTTTAAGCATAAAGATTCACAAAAATCAGTTTCTAATGCATTTTCCGTTACGCCACATTTAAAAAAAGCTTCTCCAAAGTGAGTTTCTTCAATTAAATTTGGACATTTTTTCAAAATATAAACCACCTTAATAATAGAAGTTCTAACATGTAATTTCTAAATTATTTCTTTTTTCTCTTACTTTTTTTTCCCTTCTTTTTTGCTTTTGTATTCTTTTTAGATTTTTTGAGTTTGGGAGTTTTTCCTTGTAAATTTTTTAATATTCCATCTACTTTAGCTTGGTCTTTTTCAAATCCCAATTCCTTATAAATTTGTTTAGATTTAAGCACACAACTCTTTGCCATGGTTTTGTCTTTTTTTTCAAAGAAATATGAACCAAGCTTCATGAAGAATAAAGCATGATTTGGATTGCATTTTTTATCTTTTAAAAAATTTAAATAAGATCCTGTAAGAAAAATTAAGATATCTAATTCAATCTCTTTATCTTGATATTTTTCTATGAGTTCGCTCATAAATTTTTCAATATAGTCATTTAAAAATTCTTTATTTCCTATAAAATTTTCATAAGAATCAAAAAGTTCGGAAATTTCATCTTTAATTTCTTTATATTTTCCTTCCTCTAATAATCCATTGATTTTATGGGTTAGTTTTTGTAATGGGCTAGTTTTTTCTTCCATTTTTTCAATTAATTTTTCCTTTAAATTATTTGAAATCAAAGTTCCAGGATATCTTTCAACTAATTGTTTAAAGAGAACGTTGGAAATAATTCCTTTTGAAAGAAAATCCAATTTAGCTTCACTTTTTAAACTGAATATTTCTGTTGCCCAATTAGTTAAAAAATTGTATATCTCTTCAGGTTCCATGCTTTTATACGCTGCTTTCCACTCGTCTATAAAGAAAGATTTAGTCTCTATAAGGTCCTCTATCTCCTTTTCAAATCCGGACTTCATTCCAACACTTTTTTCTTCTTCCAACATTTCAAGAACCGTGTAATTTTAACCTCTTTATTAAATTTAAAGTCATAATTTGCTTCTTAATTTTTCTGTTAATTCTTAATTGTATTTTATTTATGTTATTTGATAAACATTATAATTAATTGCATCTTTAAAAAATAATTAATAATATCTTTATAACGGTTTTACAATGGAAGAACTTTTAGGTCTATATTCTATTTTAAAGGCACGAACTCGTTTTTTTTCTGATGGTTATAATTTAGAAATATCTCAAAATCAAAATAATAAATATGAATTTATGCTAGAATTTACTTCAAGTGGTCAATTTGGTAGTACTGGCTATATTTGGCAAGGAAAGTGTACATTAGACGAAAAAGAATTAATTTTAAAAGTTGAAAAAAAAACTGATTGGAGAGATTTGGCCGTATCCGATGGAAGAGAAGAGGATATTTCTGATTCTTCTGAGACTTTTAAAGCAGATATTATTCATACAGAAAAGAATATTGAAATTAAAATTTATAAAGAAGAAAAAAAAATACTATTAAGTAACTTAAAGGGTCTTAATAAAGACGAACTCTATTCGGTCACTTATTGGATAATTGATTCGGTCCTAAAAAAATTTCAATTGGGTAGAAGCATGAGTATCCATGATAAAGTACCTCATTGGTCAATAAATGCTCTTCTCATAAAAGATATCACCCCTGTAATATATGAAGGAAATGAAGCTACAGAAATTTTAGCTGAATTCGACTTATACACAGAAAAAGAACAAAAAAAAGTAAATACTGAGGAATTAAAAAAAGAACATTATAGAGTCAAGGGGATTTTTAATAAAAGATATAAGATTTTAAAATTTGATATTATTGAGGGAGAAAAATAATGAATCCACTTGTTGGTAAATGGGATTATGTGTGGTGTACGATAAAAAATACATCTGTCAAAGGTATGATTACATTTAATGATGATGGAACCTTTGCAGCAGAAGTTAAAATGTGGGAAGATCACCCCACTCCCCCAAAATCTGTAATTAAAGGAACTTATTCTGTAAAAGGGAACCAAGTTACATATGAAAATCTTGAATTTGATAATGAATGGTATCATCCAAGACCATTTGGAACTTATTTTTTATTAGAAGGAGAACATCTTTACTTTGCTTTCATTAAGCTAGAAAAAGCGGAAAAAGACTATACAAAGGCAAGGTGGAGATATAAGTTGATCAATAACAAGCTTAAAAGGTTATTTGATAAAAAATATAAAGATCCTTTGATTTTCGATCATACCCCACCTGAAGGTATTCCGGGATTAAAACTTTACAAAGTTACTGGTATGGATCAAATATTACCGGGAAAACCTATACCCGCAACTAAATATATAGTTACATCTGATTACTCAGCATATAAAGGGGAAGATGTTTTAGATGTCTTGAAAAGGCGTAAATTCGTTCCAAAGTCTGATAAAATTGCGTTGAACGCTGCATTTTTTATATTAATTAGTTCATTTGAGGGATTAGCACTTCTTTCTAATCTTTCAGCTAATATAATTGAAGATTATCGCAAAAAACACAAAATTAAACCGGAAATTTGGAAAAATTACCTTAAACCAGAGATTTTGAAAAAAGAAAACCATTTTGAAGTAAACTTATACGGATATTATAGTATTAAAGGAGCACTTTTTAAATTTATCATAAAAATTGGTGAGGGGATTTATGAATTGAAAAGAGAAATTATTCACAGAGCATAAAAAAATAAATAATTATGTTAGATAGTTTTATTTACTCAAATTTATCAAGGGGGAATTCCGAATAATCCTTTGGAAGTATCGTAAAACGGTGCAAGATAGGGTGGCAGAAACGTAAATAATGCATATAATGCTCCCCAACTAATAATTATTACTAAGCTTAAAATATCCAAGTTTTTAGATAATTCCTTAGAAATTAAAATCTTATAACTTACATATTGTCCTAAAGCAACAGCAACTACGAATAATGAGATATCATAAATTAAATTAGAACTCCCTGTAATTAATTTGTGTAAGTAAAAACCTCCCATAATCGTTAAAGGCGAGATTGTAAAGTAAAGTGCTTTGGCGAATAAAAAATTATTCATCTCATCCTTCAAGTATTTGTATTCAATAATGAAATAAATTATACCTGGAGTATAAGTTAATTTTAGATGTTCCCAGACACTTTCATTCACTGGTAAGAATACGGCTAATGGTAAAAATTTTCCAGTTATATCAAATAAGGAGTGAAATAGACTTCCAACTAGTGATAAAAATACAATACCAAGTATTTCCCAGTTTAAAATTTGTTTATCCATTGTTGTTACCTACTAAGATAATGAAAAATTTGTTTAAAAAACAGATTATAGTTACATATTTGAGATCAGTGAAAATATTAATATTGAAATAAGCGTTTTAGTTAAAAAATAAATTGGAATCTTATTGGTAAAAAAAATTGAATGCTATAGAGATAGAAAAATTTCAAGAAAAAGTTTTTACTTGGTGGAATGAACATAAACGTGAATTTCCTTGGCGTGATACGACAGAGCCTTACAAGATCATGGTGTCTGAATTCATGCTCCAACAAACCCAAACAAATAGGGTAAAAGATATTTATCAAGAGTTTATTATAAAATATTCAAGCCTAGAAACCTTGGCAAAAGCAAATGCATCAGATGTGGTGAAATTCTGGTCTCAAAATCGTTTAGGTTATAATCGAAGAGCTTTATGGTTACATAAAGCAGCTTTAGAAATAAATAAAATGGAAAATTTTCCCGATTCGATTGAAAAATTACAAAAACTTAAAGGAATTGGACCATACACGTCAAGATCAATACTTATATTCGCTTTTAACAAAGATATCGCAACAATTGATACGAATATAAGAAGAATATTGATTGCGGAAGGGTTTGCTGATAATTCAATGAGTGATCGAGAATTGTTATTACTAGCTGAAAAATTACTTCCTAAGGGAAAATCCCGAGATTGGCATAATGCGTTGATGGATTACGGAGCATTAGTAAAGACTTCAATAAAAACGGGTATAAAACCCAAATCAACGCAATCAAAGTTCAAGGGGTCTAGCCGTCAGTTCAGGGGGCGGATTGTAAGATTTCTTACTAAAAATAAAGAAGCTAAAAAAGAAGTCATTATCAATAAATGTGAGATTCCTAAAGATAAAGTTGATAAGATTATTTCTTCTCTTGTCAAAGATGGCTTAATAAAACTAAAGAAAAAGGAAAATACATATTATATTCCTTAAAATTAAAAAAATACTTAATGAAATAATTCACTAAATATATGCTAATTCTTTAAGCAGTTTCACCGCTTTTAATGCACTTTTTTCTTTATCTTTTATCTCCAGCATTATGTCGAGATCAATACCTATAATATCCTTTAAAAACTTTTTAAATAAATTTAAATCAATAGAAGTTATATGTTTGCCTTTTTTTTCACCTATTTCTTGAGAGCTATAATCTATCATTAACAAACCATCTTGATCCTTCCAAGTTTCTTTGGCTCTCAAAATAGCTTCCCTTTGAGATTCTTTATTATTGTTATATTGATGGTGTAATGTGTCAAATATTATAGGTATACCCAGAATTTTGTTTATATCTAAACAATCCTTTATATTATAAGATCTTTCATCATTTTCAATTACTAATCTCTTTTTAATTGATTTATCTAAGGTTTTATAGACCCTACAAAATCGATCAACCGCTTCTTTTTTATTATTATAAACTCCACCAACATGGATTTGAATTTTAGCAGTATTATCAAGCCCCATCGTATCTAAAACGTTTGCATGATAAATTAGATCTTTTATACTTTTATCTACCACTGCTTTTTTTAGTGAATTTATCACTATGAATTGATCAGGATGCATGGAAATTCGGATATCATGCTCTTTAATAAATTCCCCTATTTCTTGAAATTGCCCCCTAAAATGATCTACCCAATTAAATTTACAAATTGGATGAGAAGCGAAAGGAACCGTGTTTGAACTTATTCTAAAAAAGAATATATCATTTTTTACATTAAATTTTAATATTTTAAAAAGACAATCTAAATTATTTTTTACTGTATTTTTTAATTTTTCTTCAGAATATGAGGCTAATCTGAAATTTGAGTTAGCTGTACAACCTATACCCCTATTAATTGTAACATAACCTAATTTCATCAAATTTCAAATATTAAATAGAATATTGAAATAAAATATTGATGATCTTGAACAATTAGATGCTAAATTCACTATTATATTATTTTTATGAGAGCTGAAGAAGTATAAATTAGAATAATTTATTAATTCATTATTCTAAATGCTTAATCTTTGAATGTATTTTCTTGTTTTATGTTCAATAAAGATTTGAGATCGTCAAGAACTCCAGATATTAATTTTTTTGCATCATTTTTTGTATCTGTTTTTTCAATTTCTTTTTTTTCTATTAAAATTTCATCCTTAGTTGGGGTTGAACCAGTAAATTTTACCCATTCCCTAATATCATTTATTGATTTCTCGAGAGATTGAAATCGTTGTTCAATGGTTGTGCTTATCTTATAGAATGTATTTAGAAATTTATCCATTATATTTATAAAAAATTCTATATTTTGGTGTTTATCCGTAGGAAGAACTGTTAGATAATCTCTAATTTCTTTATACAAACTCTTACCATCGCCAAACCACTTATAAATACTATATGTGATAATCTCATAAGAAAATTTATTTTTTTGGAACAATTCATCAACTTTATTCTTTAAATATTGAATATTTTCTTTGATTTCTATATCTCCTTTAAGATCAGGATCATCTTTATGTAATATCACTAAAAATTCTGGATTTTCATTTAAACCTATAAGTAGATCGAGGATATCCTTTAAATATATTAAAGATTTCTCAAAATTTGGAGCATCTTGGACATCAATGACATATATAAGTATAGAAACATTTAAAAAATATTTTTCTGCATTTTCAAAATAAGCCATTCTATATACATCTTGCCCTCCCATATCCCATATTTGATAAGTAGAATCAAACTTATCTAATACTACTCTATTCGCTCCTTTTGTCGGAGATAAATTATTAATCATCTCGAGGTTTGTATTTCCTTGTAAAATACTTAATATGGCTGTTTTTCCAGCGTTATCGAGCCCAACTATTGATATTTTTTGAGTTTCTAAAAAGTCATCTATCTTTCCTTCAGCAATCATTTTTGAAATAATTATCCAACCATTTAATTGATGTGGTTGAATTCCCAACGCTTTTAAAACTAATTTGTCTTCTTTAGAAATGTATTTTGAGGAAAGTTGTCTTATTTTCGATATTTTTAATACTTGTTTTAATATTGCTGCATTTTCTGCACTTAAACTTCTAATATGTGTGAAATCTAAATCTAATATGTCTTGTACTCTTATGGTTTTAGCTGGAATAGTGATGAACTTTTCAATTTTTTGCAAAGTTAATGCGTTTTTTATTGAATTTTCCAAAAAGTTACACCAAAAATACCAGATAATCGGGTATAAAAGAATAACAGATCATTTGATTTAAAATTGTTTTATATTTTAAATAATTCTATATTTCATTTTAACAAATATTATAATTTTTATTTAACAGCACTTTTCAAATTTGCAATTTTCTTAATTTGGTATAATTTCAATCATATCTGAGGGGGGTAATACTTCGAACAATATTATTATAAAACTGGTTATAATCTATATTATCATTATTGAAAATTAAAAGTATATTTTAAGTTACAGAAAATAAGTAAAATTAATTATGAAACAGGTTTACGTTTCAAATCAATTGGTGAAATGAAATTTGAAAACTATTAGTAATTTAGAAAATAATCCCTTTCAAATCTTAGGGCAATCTTCTGAAAAAGTATCTTATGAAGATTATTCAATTACTTCAACTCATATTCCAATGAGAGATGGTGTGAAAATTGCTGCAACTATCTGTGTGCCTAATGGATTACCTTCCGGTGAAAAAATCCCTACTCTAATATCTCAAACCCGTTATATGAGAGCACATACTCTCAATATCCCATTTAGGTGGGTCTTTAATGAGGTGGTTTATGGATTACCTAAAACTGAAATTATTACAGGACATGGTTATGCTACTGTCTATATTGATGTTAGGGGAACGGGAGCTTCACTTGGAACAAGACCTTATCCCTTTTCCGCAAATGAAATTAAAGATGGAGCCGATATTGTTGATTGGATAATTAAACAACCATGGTCAAATGGAAAAGTTGTATCAAATGGTATTTCTTATTCTGGGTCGACAGCCGAATTACTTGCAGTAAATAATCACCCCGCTGTTAAAGCTGTTATGCCTGGACACGCTTTTTTCGATCCTTATGCTGATGTTCTTTTTCCAGGTGGCTGTTTCTGCACGATGTTTGTACAGCTATGGTCAATTCTCGGACAGCTACTGGATCGAAATGATGTTTCCATGTTTAGACAAATCATGCCTGCCTTTTGGATGCTTCTCAAATCAGTTACACCAGTTGATTCTGACAAGGATTTAAGTCTTTTAAACCAGGCAATTAAAGAACATCATTCAAATGCATATATTTATGATTTAACTAAAAAATACTCATTTCGAGACGATTCTTTACCCGATGGAACAACCCCTGATCAGTTTAGTATTTTCTATCATAAAAAAGAAATTGAAAAACTAAATGTTCCCGTTTTAGCTTGGAGTTCTTGGCTTGATTCGGGATATGGGGATGCATCAATTAATCGTTTCCTAAATATTGATAATCCGATGATTACTATCATGGGCGATTGGAATCATGGTGCTAGAACGACTGCAAATCCATTTTTCCCGTCAAAAACGCAAGTTTCTCCCACACCGAAAGACAGACATACCGCTTGGGTCGGATTTTTCAATCAATGTTTAAAGGGTGGGGGAATAAAAGGAAAAACACTATATTATTATACTATGGTTGAGGAAAAGTGGAAAAAAACAAGTGTTTGGCCACCTGAAGGGCATTCAATGCAAAGATGGTACCTCACAGATAATGGATTGTCTACTTCCATGCCCCAAGATAAAGTAGGTGAAGATAATTATAAGATTAATTTTCGAACGACAACTGGCAATTTAAATCGCTGGTATACTCTTCTGTCATTCCCTATTTCGTATCCAGATAGAGCCAAGGAAGATAAAAAATTATTAACTTATACGAGTGCTCCTCTTAATGAAGATATTGAAATCACTGGCAATCCCATAATTAATTTATATCTTGCCTCAACACATGAAGATGGGGCTGTTTTCGCATACTTGGAAGATGTGGATGAAAATGGTAATGTTATTTATCTTACAGATGGCCAATTCCGAGTTATCCATCGTAAAATCTCATCTGAAAAACCGCTTTACAAAATGATGATCCCATATCATTCATTCTTAAAAAAGGATGCTATGCCTCTCGTGCCAGGGGAAGTCGCAGAAATTAAATTTGGGCTTTATTCCACTTCAGTGCTTATTCGTAAAGGGCATTCAATTAGAATAGCTATAGCAGGAGCAGATAAAGATACATTTTTACGATACCCTGCGAAGGGAAAACCGACAATTACTATTGCCAGAAATAGAAATTATCCCTCCTATATTGACCTCCCGGTCATTCGTAAGGTGTGAAATAAAATGGAAGAATTACTACCCAATTTAAAAAATTTATTTAAATCAACTATTGAAATCAAAGTGGATGATGCTAATCTTACACTTTCTATGATTATAAAAAGCAAAGAAACTAGGGGCGGCTTTGCCACACCTAAAGAAATTAGGAATATGCTCCAGATATTTGGTGGATTGAAGGAAAAAATACCTATGGACATTGAAATTAATGATAAAGCTAAAATAATAGATTTAAAATTTCAAAATAAAGCTGATTTGAAAAAAGTACAAACGGTAATGGATAGAATTTGGGATCATACTGTAGAAATTCTAGAAAGAGCTATAGCAGGGGATTTTGGGGTGCTTAAAGATATTGGGGAAATTGAGGAATAATAAGAAAAAATAATTCCTCCTTAATTCAAATGAATACTTTTTTAAGTGTTAAAATTGACAGAAACAGTAGATTATGGAGAAAATGAAAAAATTCCATTAAAGGTCAATATGATCTACGGTCTAGGTAATTTGGGAACAACATTATTTACTGGAATCTTTGATGGGGCTATTGTAAAATATTATACCGATAAGGTATTTCTTCAACCTATTTATATTGGAATTGCATTTCTTATTTTTGCAATATGGAATGCACTTAACGATCCGATTTTCGGTCATATGTCTGATAAAACAAGGACAAAAATTGGTCGTAGAATCCCTTATTTAAGGGTTATCAGTTTTGTTTTTGGGATATCTTTTGTCATTGTATGGTTTCCACCAATAGGAACTCAAATTGAAATTTTTATATATTTACTCATTACAATTTTTATCTTCGATACTTGCTTCACAATTTACGGGCTTTGTTATATTGCGTTAATGCCCGAAATGTCTCTTGATCCTAACGAAAGAACAAAATTATCCTTATATATGACGGTATTTGGTATGATTGGGGTGATAATTACTTTTCTTATACCATTTATGTTTTTAACACAAATAGGAGGAAAGGAAGAATTCCAATTTATTTGTATTATTATTTCAATTGTAGGAACTATACTAATAATTCTAGCAGCCTTTACACTAAAAGAACGTGTTGGTTTCTACGATAAAGAAAAATCATTTGGACTTATAGAAAATACCAAATATTGTCTGAAAAATAAAGCTTTTATAACATTTGTATTATATAATTTCGGTTTAACCTTAATCTTCTCAAATCTCGTAACTTCAATCTTATATTATACTCAATATGTCTTAAATTTAAAAGGTGAGGCAGTATTTATACCTCTTTTAATAGTAATTGGAGGATTTTTTACTACTTACTTTCTAACACCAAAACTTGATGAGAAATATGGTATTCGAAAATCCCTATTAATAACCGGAATATTGGGTATTTTTGGCTTTCTTCTATTATTGATTCCTGATTTGATATTGAGTAGTATTGCAATTTCAATTATAGCGGCATCAATAGCAGTCTATGCCATATTAGGTAATCCGATGATTGCTGATATTTGCGATGACGATGAAATTAAAACTGGATCGAGGAGAGAAGGTTCTTTTTTTGGTATAAACGCACTGGTAACCAAACCTGCAATCTCTCTAGGAGTTTTTATTATAACTTTAATGTTAAACTATAGTGAATATTTTCCCCAATTAACTGAATATTTCCAATATCCTCAATCCGTTGGAGTAAAAATTGCAATCCAGATTACGATGGGGTTAATTTTTGCTGTTGTATTCGGTCTAAGTTTAATTAGTCTCTATTTTTATCCAATCCATGGTGAATATTACACCCGATTAAAAGAAGAAATAAAAAAAAGACACTTATGATATATCTTATTATCAATTATTACTTTATTTACCTATTTTTCTAATAAATCTGCAACATTAAAATTGCCCTGTTCATTAGCATAATCTAAGGCAGTTTTACCGCTATTATCTTTAATTTTTGGGTTTGCACCTTTTTTTAATAATAATTGTACAACTAGAAGCCAGCCTCCATATGATGCCAATATCAGAGGAGTTGCACCTTTTTCTTTTTCTTTTGCGTTTACATCATCACCAAATTCAATACATATTTTAGCAACTTCTATATGTCCTTCTAGAGAAGCTTGCATCAACGCAGTCCAATCCAAATTATTCTTTATTTTTATTAGATTCTTATTTTTCTCCAAAAGATATTTTACAACAGGAGCATGTCCACTCCAAGCTGCTTGCAATAATGCCGAATTTCCCCTGGAATCCTTTAAATTGCTATCTGCACCTTTTTCTAAAAGAAATTTTACAACATCAAGATGTCCATAATACGCAGCTTTCATCAAGGCGGTATTATCATCATCTTCCCTTTTATTTATATCTTCACCCTTTTTTAATGCAGCTTTAACAGCATCTAGATCTCCATTCCCAGCGGCTTCGGTAAGTTCCTTACTTTCTCCAATTGTTTTTTTTACTTCGACATATTTTGGTGCACCTTTCAACATTTCTATGATTTCAGGAGGTCTATGAATTTGAACTGCCATCCAAACATCTTCAGTTACGTGTGCTCCATTATCAAGGAGAACTCTAACAACATCTCTATAGCGTCCACCACAAGCAGGAACAAGTGCAGTAGAATCAATAGTATCTTTAGCATTCACATCAGCTCCTTGATCAATAAGCAATTGTACAATATTGGCATGTCCATTACGAGCTGCTATAATTATCGGTCTATTTTCTGCAGTACCATTGACATCAGCTCCATTCTCAATCGCAATTTTAACTCTATTTATGTCACCACTCCATAATGCATCATTCAATTCCCTATTAGCTTTTTCAGCTTGTTCTTTAGTTATTTTCTTTTTCTTAATAATCTTTGGAATTGGTTCGCTAGGAGGTTTTAATAACTCCTCAATGTCAACGAAGCGTTTTAACCTAGCATAGTCATAGGCAGTTCTTAAACCAAGGCTATGAAGTTCTGTATTGGCACCTCTTTCCAATAATAATTTCACAGTTTCTAAGTGTCCTTGATCTGCTGCAACCATCAATGCAGTTAATCCATTTGCAGTGGATTTTTCATCAATTTTTGCTCCTTCATCAAGAAGCAATCTTACAACTTCAAGATGTCCTTCACTAGATGCCCTCATTAATGCATTTTCCCCATGTTGATTAACAGCATTAATATCAGCTCCTTTTTCTAATAATAATTTTACAGAATCAACGTCTCCCTTCTCTGCACGATAAATTATTGCAGTAAAACCATGATCATTCTTAAAGTCAGGATCAGCTCCTTTGTCTAAAAGTAATTTTATAATCTTAGAGTTGCCCATAATACTACCAGCAATTAATGCATTTGCTCCGATTTGTTTTTCAACAATGTCAATATCTGCTCCATTATCCAATAATATTTCTACAACTTCAGTTTGCCCTGCACCGGCAGCGTCCATTAATGCAGTTGTACCAGTGTTTGTTACCGCATTAACATCTGCCCCCTTATCAATAAGAAGTTGTGTAAGTTTCACATGTCCATTTTTTGCTGCAAACATTAAAGGAGTCCAATTCGAATTACTTTTACTATTAACATCTGCTCCTTTATCCAATAATGAATTTATAATCTCAGTAAATCCTCCCTCACTAGCAATCATTAAAGCATTCCAACCTCCCGTTTTTTCCTTATGATTAACATTAGCATTATGTTCTATAAGTAATTTAACAATATCTGTATGTCCAAATTTTGAAGCATTTAATAATGAAGTCCTTCCTGTGTCATGGGTTTTTGCATCAACATCGGCCCCTTTTTAAGGAAGCGTTTTTATAATTTCAAAATGACCCTTCTGAGAAGCAATTAATAGTGAAGTCCATCCAGCATTATCTGCAGAATTAACATCTGCCCCGTTCTCAAGAAGGATTTTTACAACCTCAAGATGTCCATTTTCAGAAGCCCATATTAATGGAGTTCCACCATCTTTGTCCTTAACATTAACGTCTTCACCTTGCTTCAGTGCATCTAAAACTTCCTTTACATCTCCCTTTATGGAAGATTCAATAAGTTTATTTTCAGCTGACATAGTATAATTCTTAAGTAGGATGATTTAAAAATATGATGATTAAGTTTTTAGTTAAAACTAATCGAGTTCGGAAATAATGGAAGATAAAATAAAATGAAAGTTCGTAAATTAGCAGAAAAAGATCGGACTACCTTCAAAAAACTTGTTCGATATGCATTTTCACCTATAGAAAATAATTATGAGAAACTAGAAGAACCTAGCGATGAAATTCCCATTGATCTTTTTTATGGTGTTTTCGATAATGAAAAACTCATGTCTGGATGCTTAGTAATTCCATATAAGATAAAATTACGTGGTAAAACTATTAAAATGGGTGGAATTTCTGAAGTAGCAACAAAACCCGAATATCGTAATCGTGATGCAGTAAAAAATATGCTCTCCCAAATTTTTCAAGATTTATATGAAAAAGGAGTTCCAGTATCGGTCCTATACCCATTTAAAGTGTCTTTCTATGAAAAATTGGGGTATTATGTTGCTGAAGAACAAGTTTTATATCATTTTAAAATTACTAGCATTAAACCAAAGAAGACAAAGTATTACATGAAAGAAGTTGAGGATAATTTTGAAGATCTTAAAAAAATATATAATGAAATAACAAATTTCTATGATTATATAGCATTAAGAGAAGAGTATCATTGGAAAGAAATACTTAAAAAATACTATAAATTTGTTTGCTATAATGAAAATAAACCGGTTGGTTATCTTATCATCCAATTTCCGAAAAGTGATACGCAATGGTGGAAAGAATTAACCAACATTGAGGAAACTATTTACATAAGAGAAGCATTTTGGCTTGATAAAAATGCTAAACAGACAATTTTTAACTTTCTATGGAGTCACAGAGATCACCGCAACTATGTTGCAGGAGCTTTCTCGGTAGATGAAAACATTATAGATATGCTAGACAACCCCCGGATTTTAAAACGGGAGACATATGTAAATTCCTTGCTTCGAATAGTCGATGTAAAAAAAGTACTAGAAAATCTAGAATATCCAATCAATAATTTCAATATATCAATACGAATTCATGATAAGCAATGTCCATGGAATCATGGTGATTTTCAACTTGATTTAAAAAATGGTGCAATCAGTGTTAAGTTCCAAGAAAATAAAGGTGGCTCTGTTGACTTAGAAATAAATATTGGTCACTTTGCCCAATTAGTCGTAGGTTTCAGAACAATCAAAGACCTATTAGAATTTGACTTTGTAACTATTAACAATGATAAAAAAGAATTACTTCAAAAAATCTTTCCTAAAGCGAATAATTATTTCAGGGACTTTTTTTAATCTTAAAAAAAATTAATGTCGAATTTCGCCATATACATTCTTTAATTAGAATCTTCATCTAAATGCTTATGACGGAAAAATCAAGTAAATCAAAGGATAAAAAGAGGGATAAACTTAGTTCTTTTCAAATAATAACGGATCAACGTAATATTAAATTTCAAAATCCACGAAAAGATGTCCATACCGCCGAAATGATCATTTCTGGTTGTGGTTGGATCGATACAAATGATGGAGTTGTATTGATCGATACTTTAATGAGCGAAAATGCCGCTAGAATGGTATATAAGAAAATTCACGAAATAAGCGGTAAAATCAAATATGTAATTTACACACACGGCCATGTGGATCATATTAGTGGATGCAAAGTTTTCATGGATGATAATCCTGAAGTCATAGCTAATAAATATGTGTCTGAAAGGCTAGATGGCTACAAAATGCTAGCTCAACATAGAAACCGGATTTCGGCACAACAGTTCAATTTACCAGAATCAAATATGGAAAAAATGGCAGAAGAAATTTCTTCTAATTGGGTTTATCCAACTAAGACTTTTATAGGTGAGATGACTTTCTCTCTTGGTGAAAAAACCTTTGAGCTTCACTCTGCTCGCGCTGAAACTGATGATGCATGCTGGATTTGGGTACCCGAGATTAAAACGGCGATTGTAGGAGATTTAATATCTGGAGTTTTTCCAAACATAGGCAACCCATGGAAGCCCACTCGTTTTGCTTTGCCTTGGATTAAAGCCTTAGAGGAGGTTAGGGCTAAAGAACCAGAGCTCCTTCTAGCTAAAGGAGCAGGAATCGCCTGTCAAGGAGATGATGTTATGGCTATTTTAAATGCAAATATCGAAGCCATACGTAGTCTGCATGACCAAGTTGTTGATTGCATTAATAAGGACATGCATATTACAGAAATGATCCACGCTGTTAAACTTCCAGATCATCTCAAAGATAACCCATATCTTATGTCCTTGTATTCTAAACCCGAATTTTTCGTTTATAATGTTTACAGATGGTATCATGGTTATTTTGATCACAATCCTGCTCACCTTCTACCTAGACCCGAAAAAGAAGTTAACACCGAGCTCTTTAATCTAATTAAGGATCCAAATAAAATTCTGGACAGAGCTAGAGAACTTTTAAAGCAAAAACAAGCTCAACTTGCTCTTGAAATACTTGATGTGTTGATTCAAGCTGATCCAGAAAATATAGAAGCAATTAAACTACGTATTAAAATCCTTAAAAAATTGGGGTCACGAGATTATTGCCTCATGTCACGTAATGCTTGGGTTTATTTCATCAATAAAGACAAGGAATTTCTTCAATCAAGGGAACAAAGCATATAAATTTTTAGCCTTCATTAAAAACCAATTCATTACTAATTGGTTTTAATGGTTGTTTTTCAGCTATATTGCTGGCACACAACACTAGTCCGAATTTTCCTTCTTGAATGAGCTGTTTTTCATACGAAATTGGGAGTTTGGAGAAATCTAGAATAGATGTTAATTCATCACCCTTTTTTAATTCAACAGTTTTACTTGGAGGATAAGTATTACTTGTTTTGAATTTTAAATTGGATGTGTCATAAGTATCGCTATCAGATTTGCTTACTAGCACAAATTTGCCATTCCATAGCACATGCCCAAAATCATCGTCCCAGCTTATTCTGATTGGGTTATCACCTATATATTTGATATGGACCTTAATTGTCGGAAATTTATCAACCCTGACAGATTTAGAATCTGTAGAAATGTTACATTCGATATTGCCAAAGAATTCTGCATAATCTGTTTCGTTTAGAGTCATAAAAAAAACCTTTTTTTTATTATGCTTTATAGGTTTTTCTTATATTTTTAAGCTTTTATTATTAGCATTAACAAGATCAATTATTTAGCCAAAAATTTTCTTAGATTTCCTTATTAAATCCATATAATAATCTATTTTTCCCCATATCTTTCTCTCTATTTTTTAACTTCTGTTCATTTTGCTTTTTCCATTGCTCAATCTCGTTCCAATTTATCTTTTTTACTTCGTTAGGCAAGATTTTTTTTAATCTCTCGATGATAGATTGAATATAATCAATTGAGAATTTATGATTTCCTTTAAAAGAATCAACTAATTCCTTATAATATCTCGAATAGCCATTAATTATGAAAGAATGTATTAATTTTTTAATTATTTTTTCTAAAAAACCTTCCTTACTGAAAATGAGCTTTTGGATTCCAAATTCTCGAATACCAATTGCAGAAATTTGACTATTGATTTGATTAAGAAGATTATTATCTATTAAATGTGACTCCGAGCACATTATGGCACAACGATTACATAAATAGCATTCTCCTTTATTAGAATCACGAAAAGCTTCCTGTGTAGGACATATTTTTTCACATAATCCACAACTGATACAGTTAGATGTTCTTCTGAATTTAATCAAGCTAAATTTGCTAACCTCACATGCTAATGCGCCAAATGGACAAAAATATCGACAAAATGGACGATATACAAAAAAACTAGTGATGAAAATACCAATCATAAATATCCCAGCAAATATAAGCATTATATTTGTCGTGTAATTAAAAAATTGAAACCCATTAAATGGATTTAGAAATACAGTAGCCTGAAAACCCCAAATGATTGTAAGCATCAAATAAAGAATAAAAAATCCCCAACGAATATAATTTTTTCTCTTTTTTCCTTTGCGATAATTCTCGAAATTCGTCTTAAAGCGAACCATAGAAGCTAATTCTTGCAAAATACCCATTGGACATATAAATCCACAAAATATTCTACTGAAGACTAAAGTAAGGCCGAGAAATATCAAAAACATCATTAGAGGCAATAAAGGGTTCTGATTAGAGATAAGTGAGGAAAAGAATAACTGCATTGCTTGAAATACATTCGGAACTCCACCAAATAAAATTCCATTATAAAGAAGAACTGAAATTAGCAAAATAACTTTAATTCTATTAGTTAAACGGTTTTTTCGAATTAAAAATGCAGTAAATACCCCGATCGAGATTAAAATGACAAATGTTAAAACCATAAAAATTCTTTCTGCAACATATGGAAAACCTATCTGTAAATTTTGACCAGTTATCTCTGATAAAAGTGTTCTTAAATCCATATTTTATCATGCAATTTATTTCTTCTACGCTCTAACTAATAACACTTTAATCTTAAGAAAAAACATTTATAAGTATTTTATAATTAGGTCCCCAATCACATGATCAGTCAAATTGAAAAGATTAAAAGCAATAATGACCAAGAAGACATCCTATCGATATAATATATTTTATAACTTATCCTAATTTCTAATTTATTTAAATAAGAGAGATTTACTAAACATTCACAACCTAAAAATATATATAAAATTAAGAAGTATTTTTGGTAAGAAATTAAAATAATAAATTTTTAATTGAGGCTGGTTAAATAAAATGAGTAAAAAAATGAAAAAATACTCCGAAATTTTCAACAAAATCATTAATAAAATAGCTTTACTTAAGGATAAGTATCCTCATTTTTCAGAAATTGAACCGATCAAAGATAAAATATCCAAAAGTTCAGATCCATTCGAGATTAGTTTTCTATATTCACACAATATGGATAACGTCAATAATCCAAGGTGGAAACAAGGATTGAAGATCCCTAAAAAGATATTAGCCCCGACTTCAGATGATGGCATCTATATTTGGATTCGGTTCATGGAAAAAGAAAATTATATGGGTCAGCGGGTATTGCCACCAAATTATATCGGAGATGTACAAGTCACTGTAGATATATTAGGTGGTAATCCTGAAATAAAGAAAAAAATTAAGAGTATAATTAAAAGTGAGAATCTAACTTGAAAAATAGGGTGACTATAAAATGCGTCGAATTCAAATTTCTAAAAGGCTTTTTTTTGAATACTTCATTAAAGGCGAATTTAAAGAGTTTAATGTAACTGTTCCATTATATAATAAATATTTTAGCGAGCTGGATAGAATAGATCTAAAAGGGGATATGATTGAGGATAAATTTGGTAATGTGTCAATAAAATTCGATATGAAAACACCTAAAAGAACGTTTATAAAATATTTTTGTGATGTTCAAACTAAAAAACTCCCAGATTCAGTATTCGTTCCTGCTAAAGAGATAGTTGATGTATTTGAAGCACCAGAGCATCTAAAAATCGACAATATTTCCCAGAAAGCTTTAAAATCTGTAAAAGAAATTGGTGAGTTGAAATCCTATCTTCGAGACAATTTTAAATTTGAGAAGTGCGAATATGCCGCTAAATCAGTTGCGCTATTTGCTGAAAAAAAAGGAATAAAAGTAGCAGCAGCGAGCGGATTCCTCGATAATCATAAGGATGCTAAGGAAATTGCCTCCATAAAAGATCACAATAAAAAATTCAACTTTCAAAATCATCTTAAACACTATTGGGCTCTTTTAAAAACTCCCAAAGGTATCGAAGTCTGCGATCCGAAGGTTTTTGCTGAAGATGAACATAGATTTGTGGACCAATTGAATACAAATAACCCTATGACAGTGAATTGGGAAATTGAAGGAGAAAAAGAAACTGCAGAGATTAATTCCCATATATATACCGTAGTTATTTGGCGGTAATGAATAATATCAATAAATAATATGCTAAGTTAATAAAAATGGTACATTAAAATAAAAAATTTAAATTTCTTTTTACTTTTTAATCAAAAATTAGGATATAAGACTTCTTTTATTGAACAGATTTAAAAAATATAATAATCTAGATTACTAATGTATCATTGATACATTATTATAGGATGCTTTTTAATTGTTAAATTAAGGAATTATTCAAATATAAAAAGTAGTTTTTTTTTAGATCTTCGTCTGGCGGGAATAAATGAAAGAATATGATGATTTAATTAAAAAAATTAAAGATTTAACAAAAATAGGCTCGAAAAAATCTTCAAAAGCAGAAATATCTCCAAAGGAAGTAAAACTTGAAAATCTGTTAAAGAATTTTGAAGATAAGCATTTCATACCTATTTCAATGATCTTTACAGAAGAAGGATTAGTCGTATCAACAGGAATAGAACCGGAAAACAAATGGCTAAATGTGGATATTGTCGGAGCATTTGGTGCGGAATTTTTAAGAATAATTAATACCTTTATAGAAGAAGTTTTAGCAAAACCACACACTGATCCAGATAGTAGAATATCAGAATATGTCGGAGATTCAAAAAGAATAACAAAAATTAAAACTAATTTTATTGAAACTGAAGTGGAAGGACAACCTATCGGAATTCTTTTCTGCCCTATCGAATCAATAGGTTTCTATTTAGCTATTATTATAAACCCTGCTCTTAAAAATATCGAGCTTCTTCAAAAAATTAAAGATGATCTGCCAAAATTGATAGATGATATTAAAAATGTGTTTGAATAATTAATTTCTCCATTTAATTTCCCTAAAAAAAATCTCCAACTCGCTCATTAATAAAAAATCACCTATAAATTCCACACATATTTATATCACTGATCCTTATTTTTCATTAAGTATTTAAAAAAGATAATATCAAAGGAGATATTCTCAAGGTTTAAGGCAGAGTGGGATGGTATTGTTTATAAACTCTTGAAATAAGAGGAATTGGGAAATTGAAAGAAATTGTAGATAAATTGCATCAATTGGGGTTTAAAAAAAACGATGCAAAAGTATATTTTACATTATTACAACTAGGGGCATCTAATCCTTCAGAAATCTCAAAAAAAACAAACATTGTACGAGCTCGAGTATATGATTCTTTAAAAAGACTTGAAAAAAAGGGATTCGTTGAAAGAGAAGCAGTGTCTCGAGCACCTGAATATTCAGCAGTTAATCCAGATCTAGTTTTTTCGAACATAAAGGGAGAGTTGACTAATAAATTAAACATATCAGAACAATTATTAGAGTCCATAAAGGAAAAAGTTAAAATTAAACCAGAAAAGGGGACATGGGCAATTAAAGGAATACCCAAAATCAAATCTAAAATTGAAAATATTATTTCAAACACAAATAAAAGATTATTGGCTCTTATTACGCCTGATTACACTAAAACTTCTGAAAAATGGATTTATGATTTGCTTTTATTAAAAGCTAAATCTAAAATCGAAATTAATATTGGGATGAAAATAAAAAAAGATAACTTGCCAGATGTTAAAAAATTAATAGCTAAAAAGATAAAAGTTTATAATTGGCATTTTACTGAGGAAATTCCAATAGGTCTGTATACCTCTGATTCTGAAAATACTCTACTTACGGTTATTGGTAGCTGGAAGAAAATATATGAGCATAATATCGGATTTCTAATCCAAGGATCTCCTGCTCAACATAAAGGTTTTGAATTCCTTATAGATTGGTTTTTTGCTTCTTGTCAAAACGGTGAGGAAAGGGTAAATGAACTAGAAGGTGAATGAAATTTCTGAAATAGCTATTAAAATTGTTGTTGTTGGTGATGAGGAAGTAGGAAAAACTTCAATAATCCTTAAATATGTTAAAAATCGCTTTACTGATGATTATAAACCTACTCTAGGCGCAGATTTTGCAGTAAAAGAACTGCGACTAAATGGAAAAATCGTAAAATTATATCTATGGGATATTGGAGGAAAAGATCAATTTAAAAATCTGCATAAATATTACTATGAAGGTGCAAATTTATTCATTTTAGTTTTCGACCTAACAAAATTAGAAACCTTTGAGAATGCAATTAATGTTTGGATAGAAGACATAAGAAAAAATTACGATACTATACCAATTGTTTTAGTCGGTAATAAATTCGATTTGGAAAATGAAAGGCGTGTATCATTTGAACAAATCAAAGATTTAACCTTTGATTTTATTCCTCTTTCTCTCGAAACTTCCGCAAAAACAGGTCTTAATATTGAAGATTTGTTTAACAAAATTATTGAATTTTTAAAGACCATAGAAATTGAATAAAATAATTAAAAAATTTGAACAAATAAAGAATTTGATCAATAAGATACTTGAATAAATAAAAAATCTGATCAAATAAAAAACGTGATCAGAAAGAAATAGATAAAATTATTCTAACCTGGAACGTAATTAATTTGATTAAGGGAATAATAATTACATCAAGTTCTGGTGTATGCCTATTCTATAAAAGTTATGGCTGTGCCTTTGATAGTGAGATTCTTACCAATTTTTTGGTAGCAAATGATATATTCAGTGCTCAAATGATAGGAGAATCGATGTATAGAATTGAAATGAAGGAAAAAACCCAATTCGTTTTTGAAAAAGATACCCAAACTAAATTAATTTTCGTAATAATTGCGGATTTAGAAGACCAATTACATAATCTCCAATTAAAATTGAAACATATAAAGTACGCAATTCTTTCAAATTTTCCAGAAATACATTACAGCGAATCTGATGCTCTACCTAAATATCATAAAATTCCCAATAAATTGAGAGTTGAAAAATTAATAGATCCAATAATTTTACCCCATTTTCCTTCTGGAAATTTAATAAATCTCATTAATTACTTTGGAATAAAAAATTCTGCATACATTTTTTCAAGCCTTCTTGCTAAGCAGAATATTCTAATTTTTGATGGAAATCAACAATTAATAGAAGAATTAATTATGACTTTCCCTTTGTTAATTCCATTTCGTGAATTATTTATAATACAAAAAATTATCTCCGTAGATAAAATCGGACTTTTAGTTCCCTGGATTGAAAATTTCAATCTTTCTCAGGCTCCAAATTGCTGGTGGATAATAGGATCAAATAAAAATGATTTTAAAAAAACTGAGAAAAGTTCTATTACTTTTATAGATGTTGAAAACAAAAGAATTATAAATGGGATAACCCCATCATTCTACGAACATAACTTAATTAAATCATTAAAAAATATTAAAGATCCTCAAATAGCACAATTAACATGGGCAAATAAAATGCATGATCTTATAAATACCGTTAAGAAATTATTAAATTTCAATCCAATCAATAAAGAAGTCCTGAAATTACATGATCTTCAACCTTACTTTCTCCCCCTCGTTGAAAAAATTGTTCAGAACGATTTTTCGGTGAATTTAGAAATTGAAAAACACTACTTTACTTCCATACTAAATAAAATGTTTGGAGATTAATTCTTGGTTGATGCAACAATATTTTTAATTATTACTTCTGTATTTTCTTGTGCAATTTCTGGTGCTATAGCCGTTTTAATAATATTAAAGCGAGATCTCCGCCTTGAAACTGTTTTCTTTTCGCTTTTTTTGCTTGGGTCAGCTATTTATGTGTTCTTATATCTATTCTTGTTTGATGAGACATTAAAATACCTGCATTACCCTCTCCAAACGATATTCATTAGTCTTGCAACATTTGGATTCTTTATGTTTGCATTTAGTATGGATAATGAGGGAGAAAACATTAAAAAAATGGCAATTCCTTTAGCTATAATTTTATCAATTCTACCAGTGCTAAATTTTATCCTTACACCTTATACTTTTATTTTCGTTCCTTACGGTACTGAATTGAATGTAGAACCTTGGTTCCTAACTTCAGTTGCCTTAGTTACTATAATATTTCTCAGCTATGCAATGTTCATAATCCTGAAACTAAGCTTTAAATCTCCTTCCCTAGAAGTCCGGAAAAAAATAAAAATTATCCTTTTTTGCCTTGTATTAATGGTAGTTTTTGGAACCACCTTTTTAGCTATCATCCCCGTTATTACTCAAATACATCAAATAAAACCTATAGGTTATTTCATCATTTCAGCATCAATGATCCTTATGACTTATGCATTCAGAAAAAGTGAATAAAGAAAATAGCCAATATAATAGTTTAGAATTCATTTTTAATTTAATTTTTGTAATTAATTTAACCTACTGACCTATTTTTAGTTTTAAATTTATTAATTTCTTCTTTTAATTTTTTATTTTTTTAAAAAATCAATTATAAATATAATGTTCCATTGATACATATTCATAAATTTGAATTATTGTTAACATATTCTAATTATTTTTTTGTTAAATACAAAATCTTTCCTTATCCATATAAAAATAAAAAGGAGGATAAAAAATTTGAAAAAAATAAAAATTATTTGGATGTCTCCAGAAATTGAAGATGAATATTCAAGTGGTGCAGCTAATCATAATAGATTATTTGTGGAATACTTTAATAAACACCCAGATGTGGAAGAAGTAGCAGTGGTCAGATGGCCTGTTCCAGTAGCTGGAAAATTTTTGCCTCAAATACAAAATTTTAATGGAATTAAATTATATACACCGCAAATTCACCTAAAATTAGATGAGGCACTTAAATCTTTCAAAAGGGAATCATATAAATTTTCAGAAAAAATAAAATTTGCATTTCTGCGATTGATCCTGAAATTAAAAGGAATGTCTACGTTTGATCCATCAACAATTAAAAAAGCTGGAGCTGTAGCCACATTTGCTGTTATGCTATTAACTTTCCAAAAACCATTCCCAAATCCCCTTCTGAAACAAATAGCTAAATGTATCGAACATTCTAAACCCGATATTATCCAAAATCAAATGGAATTTATGGGGATATCGGGCTCATTGATCCGAGATAAAGTAAAAGGACACCTTATAACTCTCTACGAAATGGAAGGTGGACAAAGAGAAGTAGAAGAAGGAACTTTGGTTGGAGAAATTGCAAAAAGAAATAGTGAAGCTCTACAATGGGTTATAGAAAATGATAAAGTCGATAAATATATTCCAGTTTCGGAATCTGTAGAAAAAAATCTGATTAAAAATGGAGTGCCTAAAAATAAGATTCAAACAATATATTCGCCTATAAGAATAGATAAGTTCCCTGTGGTGGATAGAGAAACAGCAAGGAGAAAATTGGGTCTCCCTAAAAACAAAAAAATCATTGTTTCGGTTGGACGAATGACAGGGGGGAAGAGATTCGAAGATCTGGTTGAAATGCTAAGGAGATTCCCCGATGATGTAATTCTATATATCAAACAAAGTCGATGTATTTCTGATGATATCCTTGATACTTCTAAAGGGCTAATATCACTGATAAAGAAATATAAATTAAATGATAGGGTAATTATTAACGACACACCACTACCATATGAGCAAATGGCATATGTATATCAAGCTGCGGATGTTGGGGTATACCCATTTCTAGATGAACCGTTTGGGATGTGCGTCGCTGAAATTATGGCGTGTGCTAGACCAGTAATTGTTTATGATAGCGGATATCTTCCAAATTTTATAAATAAAAATGGCTTCGTTGTTAAACCCTTAGATATTGAGGATCTATATCAAAAAACTAAATATCTGCTAGAAGATGGAATAGTAGTAAAGGAAATGGGCGAAAAAGGTAGAGAATTAGCTCAAAAATACGATATTAATATACTTGGAGAAAAATTACTTGATTTATATAAAGAATTTATGTAAAATCAATGGTTAATTTCGGAGAGATTATATGAGTCTAATTTTGGCTATAATTTTTGGTCTACTAGCTTATGCAGCATTAAATATCGGAATGGTTCTAGAAAAAAAAGGCGCAAGTACACTACCACAAATTGAAAACACTTCTGCTCTAGATAACCTTAAAAATTTTCTTGGTTGTAAAATCTGGGTAATTGGGGCATTAATAACTTTTTCACAGGTATTTCTCTTAATGATTGCTTTAACAATGGCTCCTCTATCATTAATCTCTCCCCTTTTCGGATTCGGTCTCGTTGTGCTGGCGTTCTTTTCGAAACTATATTTAAACGAAGATATAAATAAAATAGAATATGCAGGTATAAGCATTACAATTTTCGGGATTATCTTATTAGGATTGTTTTCTAATCCTAATGAAATAACTTATACAGTAAATGAAATTGCTGGATTATATTTTTCCCCTTTTTCTTTTATCTACTTTATAAGTATGATAATTTTTACGATAATACTTTGTATCTATAGTATCTTAAATAATTATAAATTGGCAGCTATCATTTTCGGGTTTGCTAGCGGAATCGCAGGAGCTTTCGGAAATATTTTTATGAAAGGTGTATCTTCTGGTGTCGGTCAATTTACACTAGAATCAACTATAATTAATATACTTTGGATTTTGATGCTAATTTTCTCATTTATGGGAAGTGGGGTTTCAATGATGTTACTCCAGATGGGATTTCAAAAAGGAAGAGCGGTTCTAGTGGCACCGATTTATTCTATCATCGCTATGCTCTATCCAACAATCAGCGGTATCATCATTCTTGGAGAATGGGCTGGACAGTTGTTCCTTAATATACTAATCCAATCTACTGGGATAATTATTATTGTATTAGGAATTATTATCTTGTCTTTCTATAATGAATTGAAAAAAGTAAAATCCGAAGAGTCTTGAGATTTTAATCCAAATTTGTTAGTATAAATTAAAAAGATTAACTTAATCTTTATTTTTTTGAATCTTTCAATTTTTTTTTTACTATAAAGCCTCCCAATATGAATATTTGGTTTTTATTATAACACCCACAATAACCAAAAAAACCCCTGGTGCTATAAAAAATACTCCCAATCCTATGTAAAGTGAGTAAAATGAAGCACGGTTATAAAATTTCTTAAGATAATGAAAAAATTCTGGAGATGAACTTGGTCCAAATATAATAATACATATTCCAAAAACAATAAGACTAACTCCGAGTATTATTTGGGCCGTAGATCTCTCATATGCCATTCTTCGCCAACTAGTAATTCTTAACATCTCCAAAAGTGTTTTATATAAATATGAAATTTAAATTAAAAATTTAAAAAATTCCTCTACTTTAGGATTTAAATATGTGTATTTGTAATTTTAATTAATAATTATACCCCATCGGAATTAAGGGAGAATTAATAATGATTAAAAGGAGAAATTTATGGAAATTATTAAATTTACTTCTCTTGAATGGGACAAGAAGGTATTCTATTTTTAATTGCGCATAGTAGGTGTCTTTTTGGATGAAATATCAACTTTTTTGGATTATCTACACAAAATTATGATTTTAGTTTTAATGATTTTAACAATTATATCTATTTTTTTCCTGAACATACATTCTAATCTTTGGATTTTTTATTTGCTTGGAATAGCTCTCTCAAGCTTATCAATAATCCTATTTTATGTTGGTGGTAAACAAGACATCAATAAATTGCCAATTTTAGGTATAATTGTATTACAAATTGGTACAATTTTTATGTTAATAGATTTATTCACTAATATATATTGGAAAAAAGCCCAAATAGGAAGTATTGTTTTAATTTTTTTAATTAAACTTTTTACTAATGAATCTACTGTAGTAATTGATACTACATCATTAATATTATTAGCAATAATAGACGCTGGAAGTTCAGATATTGATTCATTGCGTTCTCAAATATCATTACCTTTTATCCAGATTGTAATAGGAGTTTTTGGATATGTAATAAAAAGATATGAATGGTCTAGGGCTCGAATATTATCAAAACGAATTCCACCTACTTACAAGGATATTAGTAAATTTACTTGTCCCACATGTGGAGAAAAATGTATTTCAAGTTTTATTGGTCATAGCCTTAAGAAACCAATTTATCAAATCGTTTTAAAATGCCCTATTCATAAGAATGAGATTACCATTCCAGAAAATGATATTAAATACTATATAGAAGATATTGTAAAAAGTACTTTAACTTGTAAACATTGCGGAATAAGTGGTTCGGAAATTAAGACAGAAGATCACCAAATATATACATTTGGATTTAGACAATTTAAATTAGGTTTTGAAATTTTTTGTTTAAAATGTAGAAAAAGATCTTATTATTCTATTTCAATTAATTTATACTCTCTATTCTATGAGAATTATTTTGATATTTTAAAAAAGCAATTCAATTCTAAGCTTATAACAGAAAATCGCGAAGATATTTTATGTTCGAAATGTAAAAATTCTATTCTCGCAAGAAAAATTCAATTTAAAAACAGAATGGTTTATATTAAAGGTATCTGCTTGGGTTCTGAACATCATCATGTTAAAATGCAATTAGAATTGGATCAATATAATTGGCTGAATCTTCTTCCAAAAATAATAAATGTATGTAAAAATTGTGGCTCAACTGATTTATTGATTAGAGAATTAAATTTCAAATATTCTTCCAGTGAACATACAACTGAAATTCCGTACCGAGTAATTATCCAAACTTGTAATAAATGCGGAACAAAAAATAAATCGCTGTTAGGACTTTACTTTTATCAAATTTATCGAAGGGCTCTAAGAGAAACTAAAATAAAACCTTATGAAGGGAAAACTTTATTTTGCACAATATGTGGATCTAAAAGTTTATTAGGAAAAGTAGAATTGAAGCGAAATGTATTACAAGCAATTCTATATTGTGAGAAAGGACATTTTACAAATAAAATATTAGCACTTGATAGAAAAAATGTCTGGATAAATACAATTTTATCAGGAGTAAAAATTTGTAAAAATTGTTTCTCACCAAATGTGAGAGTTAAATTAATAGCCTTAAATTATTCATTACTTAGGCAAATAAAAAGTACCAAAATCAAATTAGAGTGCCTAGATTGTAAAAAAAGAAGAGATATAGTAATAAATAATTTAATTTTTGATGAAATGATGGATTTTTTATTCAATGAGTAATCAATAATGAAAAAAATAATTACAAGTGGTATAATAATTGTTTATAATTATAATCTAGAATTTCAATGTGTTAATTAAATTAATCTAATCCTTTAATTTATTGAAAAAATCAAGAAGGCTTATAATTCCGGGAATAAAAAGCAAAAATCCAAATATAATTTCTATCGTATGTTTATCACTAGCAAATACTGTCCCTGAACCAAACACAAATCCTGGAAATAAAATAAATATTAATCCTAGTAGGAAACATGCGATACTACCTATTAATGATAAGGCTGCTGATAAGTTTATTGCCAATATATAACCTCAATCTATTGGATTCTTCAATATTTTATCCATAATTTCTTATTGGTCTAAAAAATCTTAAATTTGCTCCACAGAAATAACAAAATTGATTATTATCTTGAATTTTGTTATCACAAATTGGACAAATTAAATTCTGTTCTATTACTGACATAATTGTTCTCATTTTTATGAAAAATATTGTTCCTAAGCTAAATCCTGCTAAAACAATGAGTAAATGAATGATTGTATAATAAAAATTAACAGTTGGATTTCCATAATTTCTAATAATAATTATAAAGGAAAGAATTTCATGATTAAGTTCTTTTATTGTAATAAGCTCATGAAGGGAAAATATAAATAATGAATTGTTAATTACAATTTGGTTCTGAACCCAAAAAATATTATAAATATTGCTTATTACCAATAATGTCCATCCAATCAATCCAATATTAGTCATATTTCTTACGATTTTCATATTTTTAACTGATAATCCAATGAAATATAAAGGACCTGACAATAAATAGATTATATTACCAATTCCATAAAAAATACTAATTAATTCATTATTATCAGAAGGAAGTTTAAAGACTAGAAACGAAACAATGGAAAATAATGATAAGAAAAATAGAAACCTTACCGAATCATCTAATATTCTATTTTTCATTTGTAATCACTTATCTAAAATTAAATAAATTCTAAATTCCGGCTTCTTAATTATGTTCTATATATTTATTCATTAAATTGTATACAGATCTCGTTTCTTCTACCCAAATTCCTGAAATAATTATAGGTTTATTCTCATTTTCTAAGAAAATATGAATTGCTTCACGCTCTTTATAGTCAAACCTTATTCTACTTCTGCCAATTTTAACTATCTTAAGTTCTTTGATTGAATTCCAAGAAATAAATCTATATTTAAAAAAACCAAATGGTTTCTTAATTTTTATACCATTAGAAAATAAAATCAAATAAGATCCATGAAATTGAAGACCAATCCAAATAAGGAATATAAAAATAATTAAAAATATAATTGTAAAAGTACGTAAAGTAATTAATAATTGTGTTTCCATATATGAACTGATTAACTGATAAAAATAAATTATGGGAACCCCTATTATTAAGGGCGACCACATTAAAGGTATCCAAATCCAAAGTCCTCTATAAAAATAGTCTATTTTACTTTTAAGTAATATATCTGACAATTTGAGATCTCTAGATGTCCTTTATTTAATTTTTAATAATAAATTATTTTATTAAATGTATATGAGATTTCCAACTCATTATTGTAAAATTGATTTGATGTAAAATCAATTTAAATTTATAAAATTCTTCAGATTTTATTTCTTATCTTATTTTAATTACTTTTTCTTCTTTTTGGGAAATACATTTGAAAAGTATAAAAAATAAAGAATAACTTAACAGATTATTAGATAAAATGTAAAGAATTTATAGATTTTATACTTTTTCTTGGAAATTCAAACAAATAGGAAATTATTATATTAAGTTTTCTCCAGTAATCAATAATGAAAAAAAGTCCAAATAGATTTTAGGGAAGGTTTTTTATGTTAGAATTAATAAAAGAAGAACAAAAACTATTCATCCTCAATTTAGTCACTATTTTCAGTTTTTGCCTCTATGCATACGGAATTTACTTACATGTCGCAATTAGGGGACTAGTTTGGGGAAATATGGCGATTGATCTCTCGATTCAAATTCTGGGTCCTGTATTTGGGGTTGTAATGGTTGTTGTGTTGGGATGTATTATACTATTTATTAGCTTCTATATCGACCAATTCCGAGCAACTAATGTCTTTTTGTGCTGGTTCTGGATATTTTCACTTTATCAATGCGCAATTAATTCATTTTTAGCTTTCAATGGACTGCCTAATGAACCTATAAATCAGTTTTTTAAATGGTTGTTTCCCACCCTTTGGTATCCCATTAAAGAGATTTGTTTCGTTCTAATTGCTCTTCTTTTAACCTATGTCTTTCAAAAAAAGATAGTTAAAAAAGAATTTGATAAACTGGATATTTTCTTAATAACTATTTTAAGTGTTGGACTTATTCTAGCCACCCTTATGAGTCAATTGTTTTTAATCAATGCTAACATACTTACTTACTCTTGAGAAATTTTGCATAGTATCAGAAAAATGAAAATAACATATAAATAAGGAAACACCAGGATTAATCTTACCTAATATTAATTATAGAGCCATGAAAGTCAACACTCTGGCAGCAAACTTCTATGCTCTTACAAGAATTTGTTGTTCAACCCAAGAATATTATTAAAGCGTTAATTGTATGTTCTAATCCTTTAATTTATTGAAAAAATCAAGAAGGCTTATAATACCTGGAATAAATAGTAAAAATCCAAAAATAATTTCTATTGTATGTTTATCACTAGCAAATGGTGTCCCTGAAGAAAACACAAATCCTGGAAATAAAATAAATACTAATCCTAGCAGGAAACATGCGATACTACCTATTAATGATAAGGCTGCTGATAGGTTTATTGTCAATATATAACCTCAATCTATTAATTTCTTCAATATTTTATCCATTATCCTCAATTTTTTATTTTCTCTCATATGATTCAATATAATCTAGCATTATAGAATAAGCGTATTCTATCTTATCTACCCATTTTCCAATAATATGAAAAGATTTCTTTTGATTCTTAAGTGAAAAACTAATAGCATTATACTTCGTATTATCAAAAATATCTTTAGTATAACCATATTCATATAGTATAATTTCTTTTATTGAACTCCAAGAAATGAATTTATGATTAAATAAACTAAAAGGGTTCCTAATTTTTACACCATTTGTATAAATTATTAAATAAGATCCAATAAATTGGAATGTTATCCAGATTGTAATTACATCCCAACTTAAGAATATAATCAATGTAAATATTAAACCCCTTAGATCAAGTTCTATCGTAAAAATTGTAAGAAATAAAAAGAAAATTGGAATTATACTCATAATCGATCCTATTAACCAATTATGTCGGTGAGCTGGACTAATTTCACTTTTAAATAGAATATTTGACATTTTATCAGATAAGAAATTTATATTAAAGATTCAACAAAAGATTTTCCCATTATTATTATAGGTATGAGATTATTTAATCAATCTATGTTTTCAAAAAACTTTTTATAATATTGATTCAATTTTTCATATTTTTTTTCTTCATATTTTGAAGGATTAATTTCTCTCCACGTAATTCTTCTTGCTTTATAAAATGAATCCGTCTCCCAAAATTGTCTTTTATATTTATTTTTCTTCCATGGTGGGGGGATTTTTCGGGAAGTGTATTTTGACCTATCTACATTCCAATCAAGAAATTTTAATTCCATTTCTAATGATTTTAAAATATTTTTCTTATATGTAAGATTTATTCCAATGACATTTTCATTTGAAGAAGTCCTTTTGATATGATCTTTAGGAATTATTTTAATTTCCTTGTCTTCATTATGTTTATTTAATCTTTTTGTAATCTTTCCATTGGATAATCCTTTAAAGAAGCTAGCAAAATTATGTGCACCTTTATTACAAGAGAATCCTTCAGTCTGATATATATTTATTAATTCAGGATCTGTAACGTCTGTTACCCATCCATGACCAGTTACACAGAATCCTTCAAGTTGTTTATTTTGGTTAAGTACAACCTGAATCATTTCCCAATCATGAGAATGATTCAATACGGTATAATATTCATTAAATGCAAAATAATACCAATATTGAATAACTAAAGGGTCCTTTGTCTCGTAGGAAGTCTCCCATTTGAAAAAAAATCTATTTCCTTCTAAAAAATGAATATAAACTGTTGGTTTATATAAACAAAAAGGCTTTTTTATTCCAACCTTACATAATTTAAACCATTTTTTCTTTGGGTTTCTACATTTGAATTTAGAAAAATCAGTTGGAGTAAATTTTTCTTCTTCATGTAATCTAAGGATTGGAATGTATTTCTTAGCTAATTCTTTTTTCTCTTCTTTACCCAATTCTTCCATTTTTTTCACATTTTCTTAAATTTACTAATTCAAGAATTTGGTCTTATTTCGTGGGATTCCCCAAACTTTTAAAAGTATTTATCACTGAAATCGAAACTTTAAATAAATAAAATCTTACCTAAGCGGAATATCCTCTATTAAAAAGGGATTTAGTCTATTAAAATTTATTGGATTGGATTATAATTAGATCATAGCATCCATTACCAAAAAAGTAACTATAGTTGTCAGAAGAGGTGTAAATGACAATGCAACTTCCCAGTGGTACCAATAGGCAAATACAGCAAATGTAAAAAAGCCGAAAGTGATTATTGCAAGCACTGCTCTAACAGTATATTTTGGAAATAGAAATGGTTCTTCTGTGGTAATAGGTTTTGCTTTATCTTTAGTTCTTTTAGCAAAATAAGCGTTGATAATCATAGCATAGAGCCCTGTAACTGCATTTCTTAATTGTGTAGCAGTATCTCCCGCAATCATAACTTTTATTGGATCGGACAAACCTGAAAATACCAAAATGATTGCAAATAAAATTGTTAATATAATTGAAACTATTGCATAGATTTCAAATTTACCCAACTTCATCTCAAAATTTCCTAATCTCACTCTTGGCATAAAAACTCTCCTTTTTTTATATATTTTTAATATTTGTATAGTAACTAATTATTCTTGATACACTTAAAATATTTTTGTATCATTGAAACATAAATCAAATTTGTGTTAAATCATTATGATTATGTTTTAAAATACATTAATTAGTAGATTGCACCAAATTGTATTGAAAAAAAAAATAATATTAGTTATGTAATATGCCCGTAGAAGTTAATTAAATTCGAATCCATAACATTATAATTCCTAGAGAAAATGAAATCGCAAAATGCACAATTAACCATATTTTTGTATTAGTACTACTTAAAGCCTTATTCAAAATGTAAATCTTTGCAAATCCCAACATTTCACCTGGTTTTAAATCGCAAATAAAATGTAAACCGCTCATTAATGCCCAAACACCTGCTGATAGACCAATATAACTATTAAAATCGGAAAATATCCACACAATAAAAGTAAAAATAGTTATAAATGACGAATGTGTAGTCCAATCTCTATGATGTAGTATTTCTATAGTTAAATCAGTATCGGGTATCATGTAACCAGTGAAAAAACTAGGAAAAATCAATAATAAATCATACCAATTCAATTGAAATGGAGCCAGTAATTCCGTCAATGATAATTTTCCTGTCGGTAAAGAAAATATCAGAAATGTTGCAATCCATATAATTACTCCTGCAATAAGACTAACTATTCTATGACCTTTCCTTTTCATATTATTCACCTCGTTTATTAAGAAAAAATTATTAGAGCAAGTATAAATAAAATTGAAATTAATAGAATAATAAAATAAAGATTAATTCTGTTTTTCTGACTTTTTTGTATATTATAAAGTCTTTTTATTAATATATACGCTCCTTCCACTGACGACTTATCAAACCTTAATTGAAATCCTGAATTATCTTTTAAAACTAGGGGATTATAGTTATGCCACCTTATTAAATTATCAATTCTATCTGTTCCTAGTAAATTTACACCCTTATCCATTACATCAAATAATGTTGTTAGTTCATTTGTACTCCAGGTTCGAATTACCTTATGTCTAGAAATTAATTGATCAATTTTTTCGTGTGAAAGTGTAAATTTATGAATATTTGCATATGTATTGATAAAAACCCGAGTTGGATATTTATTAATCAAATTCGGGGAAACATCCACAAATGCCAAGCTTTTTAGATTTTTATCATATTCTTCCTTAAATGGAGCAATTCTTGAAATATTCTCTGTATTTCCACCAGATAGAACGAAAATAAATTTATCTTTTAAATCATCTAGAGTTGGCCATTGGTTATTCTGCATATACTCATAAGGTGTATAAAGTCTATTCTCGAAGTATCTCTTAATTAAATCATCAAGTCTATTTGAGAAGGATTTCTCTTTACTATTGAGTTTTTTCGAAATAATATGCTTCAAATCAAGATAAATAACAATTGGTTCATGATTTTTGTTTAAATCGGACCAGACTTTAACTGCCTCAAACCATTCCCTTAAGGTAATTCTCTCTCGTTTATTATACCATAAATGATAGACAAAAAATTCTTTGATGTTTTCTTGTTTTGAAGAAGAATATTTCTCCCTTATTGTCATAATTGGCTTTTTTATAACATCTTCATGCACATCAAATTCTAAACCCCTCGCTTTACCATCATCTAATTGAAATTTTATTGATTCAAATCTCCAAACATTATGTCTTCTCTTAAATCCTTGATTTTCTGTGAGTGTTGAAAAAACTTTATTCAAATAAATCAATCTATCCTTATATTCCATGATAAAAATATCAAAATAATTATAGAAAAGTTCCTTCTTTTGTTTGGTCACTTTTTTTAAAAGAATTCCTTTTCTATGTGTTGTAAAAAGATCCTTAATAAGTTCCAAACGTTTTTTAGCGTCCTCTTCATTTAATATCTCATTAAACTTGTCCATAAATTGAAGATATTCTACACTGGAATAAATTTTATCTAATCCTGTCTGAACTTTCTTTTCTATCATTAAATCTGAAAGTAATTTTCTATATATCTTATAAAATCCCCCATCCTTATACTCTGGCCAATACCTCCTCTCATATGAATTATGTGAAGTAATACATTGATATTTGTTAAAATTTGTTGGTATTTTTAATTCTCTCCTTTTTTTAATTATAAAAAATCCTCTTATTAAACTACAAAACTTCACTCGTTTAATAAAGAATTTAGTATGCTGAAATCTTCCCTTATTTCAAAATAAATGGATGATTGATAATTTGTATTCAATATCAAGTTTTAAAAATAATTGTCAAAATACGATTTTTTTGTATCATTGATACAATTAAAGGCGCCTATTAAGTTATTAAATTCAACAATTTTGAAAAATAGAGAACTGAATATTTAAGGATAGTAATGAGGAATATTTGAAATTTATAATGATTATTGGTAATTCCAGGAAACCCCGTGCTATATAATAGATTTAAAATAAGCATCGAATTATTTTTATAATAATCTTCAAAATTTCCATCTCGATTATTATGCCAGAAGGAACAATTATTTTCATTACATAAACATTTTAAGAAATAATTAATTAAAATATTATTAGTCAAGCGGATATTTAAACAATCGGAGAAATGAAATATTTGTTTATTCCTAAATTAACTTTTGATATTTTAATTATTTGGCTTGGAATATTTGTTATATTTTTTCTAATATCGTCATTTATTCTTGATGATTATCAAACAATCTTAATATTATTTCCATTAGTTACATTTCTATTACAGACTTTTGGATATCTAGTTCCATTAATTCAAGAAATTAATATTATTTCATTAAAAGTTCCTATCAGAATTTGGGAAATAAGTTTTGATCATGGATTGGAATTAAAAACACTATTTCATGATTCAAATTTTTTCCCCCTTGTTTGGTTTCTGATATTTTCTTCAAATCTAATAGCAATAGTGATTTCTATTGATGAAATAACTTACGATAAATTAAATTTCTGCCTCGGATTATTCAATTTCAATTCGTTTTTCATTTCTATGATTTACTTTTGGCTATCAAATATAATATCAATTACTGTGACAATTATAATTGCAATTTTCTTTAATTCGTTTATAATATCGGCTTTTATAGACTATTATGTAGAGAAAAAAGAATTTCTAAAATATCTTATTACTATAGACGCGATATTTTGGATTTTTTTCTACATTAACGCTCTTAATCTATCATTTTTGACTATAAATATCTATCCAACAATAATTAATTCAACTTCTACATTTATAATCGGAATTTTTACAATTTTACCTACATTTTTTGTCTTTTCTAAATATTCAAAATGGAATCTTTATTTAAATGGAGTTAAAAATCCACATGAAAAAGAAGTGATCAGAAATTTTAGAAAAAAATATAAAATAAAAGAAGAAGATTTTGTGATTAATATATCTGGGAATGTAATATATCTTAATTTAATAAAGAAATCTTTATATTCCATTCCTGAATCCATTAATAAATTTTCCCAATTAAAAAATCTTGACCTTTCATCTAATAGTCTTGATAATATCAATCACTTAGAAAATCTCTCTCAATTACAGGAATTACGCTTTTTTAATAACCAAATAAAAAAGATAGAAGGATTAGAAGGTCTCACTCAATTAAAGGTATTAGTCCTTAAGAAAAATATGATTGAAAAAATAGAAGGTCTAGAAAAACTTGCTCAATTACAGATATTAAACCTTAAGAAAAATATGATTGAAAAAATAGAAGGTCTAGAAGAACTTACTCAATTACAGCTATTAAACCTTAAGAACAATAGAATCATAAAGATAGAGGGGTTAAAAGGGCTTCTTAATTTAAAAACATTAAATCTTTCTTATAATAAAATTGTAGAAATAGAGGGATTAGAAGATCTCAGTAAATTAGAAGATTTATATATTACTGATAATAAAATCCCGAAGAAAGAATTAAAATTTATAGAAACAGCTAAAGCAGCAGTTGAATATTGTAATCAAAAAAAGAATAGACTTGAGACAGAATTACCAAAAAAACATGATATAAAAATGGAACAAAAACCATCAATAAAAGAGAGAAAACTTTCAGAAATAATAACTACCGGGAAAGAAAAAAGTAAAATTCCAATAGAAAAAAAGGAAATTCATAAAAATATTCGAATTTTACCTCCAAAAACTCTGAAGAAACCTCCATCCAAACCGGATCTTCAAGAATTACCACCAGCATATCCTCAAATAGAACCATCTTTTAAAAAGGTAATTCCTAAACCTAAAATAATTTCAACTACAAAGACTCTAAAGGAATCTCCATCTAAGCAGGATCTTCAAGAATTACCATTAATCCCTCCTAAAATAGAACCTTCTTTTAAAAAGGTAGTTCCTAAATTCAAAATTATATCCGCTTCAGAAACTATGAAAGAACCTCCATCTAAACCCGATATTCAAGAATTGCCGTTAGAATATCCTTACAGGGATCCTTCAGAAGGTTTTTTTAAATATGAAGGATATGGCGAACCTGAGATTTTTTTTAATAAATTTCTTAAAAGATTAGAATCGATGTTAGAAGGTTATAAAATATTTTTTAATGTAGATAGGAAAAGTATTCACACTTACGACCCACAAAATATCGAGATTAAATTCTCTTTAGATGATATTAAAGTCAAAAATAAAATAATTGGTCTAATTTCGGATATTTCCATAGTAGGGGATAAAAATCAGGCCCGATTAACTTTAAAATTTCATTTTGAATCAAAAAAACAAGAAGTTCTAAATGATATTGGTAATATTATTAAAAAATCTATTGAGGAATCATATAAAGAACAATCAATAAAACTATTGGAAAATGATAGTAATACGCTGCTAATGACTTATAACCATTCTGACAATTCTGATATATTAAAACGAAAAATGGCTGAACGATATAAATGGCAACCTATTCGTCTTATAAATGTTATAAATTTTATAAAAAGTTATATCTGGATTCAGAATTCCGAATTATTAAAGAAAGGAAAGGAATTATCAATTAAATCTAAATTGACAAATGAACAGTGGAAAGAGATTATCCCTATACTTTCAGATATTCAAAACAAATTAGAAGATATCAAAGTAGAACACGGTTTAATATCATTGGAAATCGTAAAGACACGAGATGAAGTTATTTTATCTATTAGTTCCCTTCGTTCTAAATTTAAAACTGATTTTGACAAATTAGGAATAAAAATAGAAGGTATCGATAAAAACTTGGAACTATTACAACAGGATGTTACTCAAGTGAAAATTTCGGGAGAAATCAACCTTGAAGATAAAAAAATTGAGCCAATTTTTAAAAATTGGCAAAAAATTATGGATTCTGATGATGTCCCTGAAAATGAGAAAATTGCATTAATTGGATATGTTAATAGAATAATCGTTTGGAAAAAACTAACTAAAAAATCAAGATGGGAGAAAATAAAAGGACTTTGTTTTTCTATTCTCAAATTTTCAGTCATGCTTTTAACTGGGGGTGTAGGAGGTAAAATAATTGAAAATCTGGTAAATCCCCATATTGAGAAATTTTTTGAAAACCTAAATGTTCCAATTAATAAATATAATGGAGAATTGAATTATAACCTTATTAAAAATGAAGTAGATTATGTATTTTCTAAAAATACTTCGTAATTCCGAATACTACCTCTTAATGTTAATAATATAATAATTTAATTTTTATAAATCAATGCTTACGGCTTGGAATTATTAATAACTTTAAATAATGGTTCATATAACGATAAAATAATTTTTTATCTAGCTTATATTCCTCAGAAACCATTGAATTATATTCATTGAGGGTTAAATTTTCAAAACCTTTGATATGACCCATTCTTGAATGTCCTAAAGTCACCATAAACCTAAAAAATTTATATATGTCAGTTTTTTTAAAAAGTATAAATTCCTGCTCTTTTTTTAGTATAGCATAGAAAAAATCCAATTCTAAGGGCATTTCTTGATGAGAAAGGTTACAGAATCCATGAAAGATTTCTTCTAATGAAGTATACAATACCGCATCAATTAATATTGTTATGAAAAAGCTCTCATCTTCGTAAAATACGAATGTAGGTATTCTCTGGACAATACTTTCAACATCTACAATCCATTGATCATTCTCTCCCATTCCTAATGCTTCAATACGCTTTTCATTTCGTAATCTTTCTTTATTGTTCAAGAAATTTGTCAGAAACTTTTTGTCATAATACCCTATAAATGCCATAAAATCACATTGATACCTTAATATAATAACGCGCTCTCACGTATCACTGATACATAAACTATAAGAACTTTAGATAAATAAACTATATTAATTTTATACATGAGTATACATGAGTTAAATGACCAAGATTAGCCAATTTTGTTAATTTTGACTCTATGGGATATATATATAGATTTATAAGGAATGCATTTCAATATATAGTTGGAGCTTTTTAATAAACAATTGGAGGTTAAAAAGATCAAAACATCAGAAAATAGGGTTAAAAAGTCTAAGATCTCTATATTAGAAAATTTGCTTAATAATCTTGAAAAAAAATCAATTGAATCTAATATTTCTGAATTTCTCCAATCTCATCGACATGAACCCTATAATTCTTTAGAACTTTATAACTTGCTCATTGGAGAAATGTCCTACACATTGGACCTAGAAAACTCAATTTGGTCTTGGGAGAAGGCTGATGAATTTTTTTTGAAATTCACAAATCATCTAGATTTTCGAGATAAATTAAGTGAATTAGCTAATAGGGGTATAATAAAAAGGAAAATTATTAATGGGCAAAACCATTATTTCGTTGATTAAACTATATCAACATCTCTAAAAAGAAAATTAATACTAGAAGCAATCGAGAAAATTAAAGACCAAATTCTATTCTTAATTATATTTTAGAAAACCCTTATGAACTTTAATTACCGAATAAGATATAATAAAAAACTATAAAATACAGAAATATTCATGATATTACAAAAAGGGTTAATGAATGACAGAGATTCTTTTTAAAAGTAAAATTATTTCCGATATTAAATATAATCTCCCTATATTTATTTTTTGTAGTTTATTAACTTTAATCTTCTTTATTCACTTTTTTATTCAATTAATTTCATCTTTAGTTGAAGATATATATTATCATTTGGCTCAAATTGGAGTTACTATATTTTTAACATTATTTTTATTTTTCTTTTGGCTTGGATTTCAATTTTATGGTTCATATTTAATCATACAAGACGATGGAATAAAAATAAAGAAACCTTACAGATTTTTTCGACATAAATTCATACCGTGGAATTCTATTAAAGGAGTTCTATTTACAGATAGAGGAATTACTTGGCTTACTGGAATGAGATCAATAAATTTTAATACAATTGAAATTTTCTTTAAAAATAATAAGAAATCGGTGGAACTTTCAAATATCTGGGTAAATCCAATCAGAGAAGCTTATAAATGGTTGGAAAAATATATAGACCCTCTTTATATATCTGAAAATTGCGAATTTCACCCTCATATTGAAGCCAGTAGCCAATGTTTAAAATGCGGCAGGTCAGTTTGCAGTGATTGCATTGAGGAAAAAAGTATTGGAGGAACTAATTATTGTGAGTGTTCTCTATGTTTATTTGATAAGATGAACGGTAGAATAAGAACTGTTTCTATTATCTCATTGATTTTCCCTATAATAATGCTTATAGATTATATTTCAGGCTTTTTTATTCCTCCTTTAATTTATCTAACTCGACAATTAAATGTATCTATAGCAATCCCATTTTTGGTTGCCCTCATAATATTACCTTATGGATATGGGCTTTATTTTGCAAATTTGAAAAGATTAAGTATCTTAAGAAAATTAAAAATAGAATTTAATAAACAATCTTTCATATTAGTTAGCTGTTTGACCATTGCTACTTCTGTTTCTTATTCATTATTTTTTTTAATTCTTATTAATATATTCTCGCTTCTAGGTTTTTTAATATATACTGGTATTTATGCATTAATTATTTGTAAATTTGAATATCCAAAAAAAAATTCAAATGAGTTATAAAAAATATAGAATGAAATTATTCATTTATTTCATTCAGTCTGAGTATTCGTTTATATGTCAATGGATGTGTCATTAAAATCTCAACTTTTGACATCTTTCTTTCTTTTTTAATTTCTTTCTCGATTATTTTTCTTTTCTCGGCTGAAATTCTCCCCATATTTGAAACTTCAGTTAATAGAGATATATCTTCTACTATCCTAGAATCTGAAATTAAAAAAGCACTTAGAGTCGCTTCTGCGCTTGTAATTTCTCGATTTTTCGTCGCAGCTTCATTTAAATAAGCGATATTAATTAAACCTCTAGTCAAAGGTCTTGGTCCTAAAACCTCTTTCGAATAATTGTCTGCATAATACTCCCTATACCTCGAAACTAATAATACACCTAGATTCAGCAGAAAGTAAAAAACCCATGCTAACGCCCCAATTAATATCATATTCCCTCTATCACGACTTCCATATGAACTCCACATGAAAGAATACGCAATCATGTAAGCAATGAGGGGCATAGTGGAGATTAACATCATGACTTTCATATCATTATGCTTGACATGACCTATTTCATGAGCAATTATTCCTTCCATGGCTTCTGGATCGTCACTAAGGCTATATAACAATCCTTGGGTTACGACTAATTTAGCTTTGCGAATTCCAAATACAAAAGCATTTGCCCTCTTCATTTTACTTATACCTATTTTGCTAATTTTAACATTTGCCTGCTCCGCTTGCCTTACTACCATACTCCGCAATTCTGGGTAGTCATTAGGACCATCTAACCAAGTAATTCCCGCTATCGCCTGAATTAACCTGTCTGATAACCCCCATTGAAGGAGAATCATTATGAGAGCCATGGCCAAAGGATAAATGAGTAAATTCATTCCGTTTAATCCAATTAAATATCCTATCAATAACATAAAGCCAAAAATCGTGCTAAATAATAGCATAATGGCTAAAGTCATGCGAAATTTCAAAACAAATGACGTATTAATTCACCTCTATCATTTTTTCTAAAAATCGAACTGTTCTCGAAAATCAATACGCTCTAGCTTAAAAATTGAAAAAAACTATAAATGTCTTACCGTTTCGGCATATTTCAGATCTGCTAACTCTTGTTTTTCGAATGCTAATCAACCAAAATATTTTTTACTTCTTATAAAACTAAAAATAATTTGTATTATTTTAAATTTGTTATGTTTTTTTAACTTAAATTTAACTTTAAATCTAATAAACGGAGGAATATACTATTTTAGATTTTTTAGTCAAATATATTAGACCAATTTAATTCACTAGTTGTGGCAAGTGATGATTTTCAAGTATCTATGGACTTTGAAATACTTGTATTGACCTAATTGATTGTAGTTTCAGAATTTTTTTATAACTTTATAGACAAAAAATTATGTAATAAAAATTAATAACTTTCTAAACTTATAATGATTAAAAATGAGGGATTCTTTAGAAACATCTTCATCTTGGTTTGGCGTTGAATTCCTCTTTGGAGTAATAGCATTTCCATCTTTTCTGGGTGGGATTGGCTCAGATTTTAATGATTACTTTCTTTTCCTCGTATATTATTTGATTTTTTCTTTTCTATATATAGCGATGTTAATATTTGATTATGTAAAATGGAAAGTGTTTAAACAAAAATTAATTAAAGTGGAACTAGTAATTAATACAATTTTCCTAGGATTTTCCATTTTCAACCACTTTTTCACTTTTTCTTTTATATTTGATAATTTTAATATAACTAATAATTATTTTTTAGGCTTTTTAACCTTATCAATTCCTTTTTTCATAGAATTTTCATTCAATGTAATTATAAGTTTTAAAACTTGGTATAAACAATTTAAAAAAGCAAATATTGGAAAAAAAACTGTTATTAAATCATATATTAAATTAAAAAAAATAAAAGATATTGACTCTATTCTTACAAATCAAAATTTTATTGAATCACCTGAAAGAAAAATAGGTGGTAGAAATTGGGAAGATCTTAAAAATACAGTTTATGCTTCATATAGACTTCCAAATTATCGATTTCAAGATCTTAAAAAGGCAAATATCTTGTTGATTCATGGAGACATAGGGATAGGAAAAACCACATATCTCTTATTTCTAATTGAAAATCTATTGCAAAAAAAAGAATCTGTCATATTTATAGATTCACTAAACCTAGAAACAGCATTTGAAGAATTACACGACGAAAAAGGTAAAATTTTAGCAATTGATGCTCTTGGAAGAAGCGCTAGAAAATTTGAAGACGATTTTGAAGAGATTTGCAAAAAGGTAATAGATTTTGTGTTTTCTACAGGAAATAAAATTATAATAACAATGAGAAACCATGAGAAAGAAATTTTTAAAAAATTTTTAGCAACTTATGAAATAATAGAATTTCAACCAAAGGTTGTAGAAGAAGATCTTGCTCATATTTTAGCAAATTATTTACGCTTTTTTAAAGTTTCTGCATTTTCGCTATCCTTAGAAGAAACTTGTAATATTTTAATAAATAAAAGATGGGATAGATTTCCAAAATTAAAAGAAGCTTTAGATTTATTAGTTTTTAAATCCGGGGTTGTGCCATTTTATATATTTCATACTATAAGAGAATTGCACAGAAGAAATAAAAAATTTAATCTAGATACAATCGGAGATCTACCAAAAGGAGTTGAAAAAATTTTACTTCATACCCTTATTAATGATTTTATAGGAGAGGAAGAAGAACAAAATAATTTATTTATAGCAAATCTGATTGTAATATCAAGATTAAGAGGCGACTTTTCACATAAACTTATAGATACTCTAATATCAAAATTAAAGGATATATTAGATATCGGTTTAGGATTTCAAAATGCTAGAAAAAAAATTGATAACTTTAAAAATAATTTCATGATACATACAACAAATTATGAAGTACTCCTACCTGTTTATTGGAAAGATGCTATCAATGAAGTATTATCAAGGAAAATAGATTATAAGGATTTACCCGATAAATTCATAAGAATAAATAGATTAATAGATGAAAATTTTATTGAAAAAGTTTTGAAAGAAGAACTGGAAAAACGCAAAATCGATGAAGAATATTTCCACATGATTGCAGACGCTACTAAACAAGGTATGCTAGACTATGCTTTTGAAAAATATAATTCAATAGATATTACAAATAAAGAAAGAGCCTATACTCTTTCAATTTTATCAAAATCATTATTTAATAAGGCCCTGTTTCTCAAAAAAAGAAAAAAACCAAAAAAAGCTTTGGATTATCTTAATAAAATCATTATTATTGAACCTAAAAGTAGTTCTGCATGGACTAACAAAGGAAATATTTTAAATGAACTTGGTAATTCAAAAGATGCTATAATTTCTTATGAAGAAGCTATTAATATAGACCCAACACATGTTTGTCCTATTATTAACAAAGGTATTACATTGACTAAATTGGGAAAAATTGAGGACGCTTTAGCTTGTTATGATAAAGCACTCGAAATTAATTCTAATGATGATATAGCTTATATTAATAAAGGTGCTACTTTGTTTAAAGTAGGAAAAATAGAAGATGCTTTAACTTGTTTTGACAAAGCACTCGAACTAAACCCCAAAAAAACAAAAACCCTTTCTAATAAAGGTAATGCATTAGCTGAATTAGGAAAATTAGAAGACGCCATTGCTAGTTATGATAAAGTACTTGAACTTGAACCTACTAATACTATTATTATTTCTAATAAGGGTGTCTGTTTGTTTCAATTGGGAAATATTGAAGATGCTTTAGTATGTTTTGATGAAGTCCTTGAACTTAACCCTAAATATGTTGATGCCATTATTTATAAGGGTATTATGTTATGTAAAATGAAAAAAATAAAAGAAGGGATTATTTATTTCGATGAAGCGATTAAACTTGACCCGAATGAAGCAAAAGCTTTTGTTAATAAAGGTCTTGCATTATCTAATTTGGGAAAATTAGAAGAATCTTTAGCTTTTTATGATAAGGCTCTCGAACTTGAACTCAATGACGCTATAGTTTATTTAAATAAGGGTACTACTTTGTTTACGTTGGGAAAGATAGAAGATGCTTTAGCTTGTTTTGATAAAGCACTCGAACTTAATC
>JAHPZH010000002.1:877909-1403725 GCA_019058315.1 Candidatus Helarchaeota archaeon
CCAAGAATGCAGAAGTTCTTTATAATAAAGGTAATACATTATTTGAATTGGGAAATATAGAAGATGCCATCGTTTATTATGATAAAGCACTTGAACTTAATCCCAAGAATGCAGAAGTTCTTTATAATAAAGGTAATACATTATTTGAATTGGGAAAAATAGAAGATGCCATCGTTTATTATGATAAAGCACTTGAACTTGATCTTAAGGATGTTATGGTTTATGTTAATAAAGGTGCTGCTTTGTTCGCATTAGGGAAAATAGAAGATGCTTTAACTTGTTTTGATGAAGCACTCGAGCTTAACCCGGAGGATGCAAACGCTCTATTTAATAAAGGTAATGCATTATTTAAATTGGGACAAATAGAAGACGCCATTGCTTGTTATGATAAAAAACTTGAGCTTAACCCTAAGGATGTAAAAGCTCTATCTTATAAAGGTAATGCATTATCTAAATTGGGACAAATAGAAGATGCCATTGCTTGTTATGATAAAGTACTTGAACTTGAACCAAAAAATGTTAAAGCATTGTTACATAATGGTAATTTGTTAGGTAAATTAGGAAAATTTGAAGAATCAATAATATGTTATGACAAAGTCATTGAAATTGAACCGAATAATGTTACTGCTTGGATTAATAAATCTGATAAATTAATCATTTTGAAAAAATTCGACAATGCAATTATATGCTGTGATAAAGCATTAAATATTGATCCAAATGCTAGTTATGCTTATTATAATAAAGCATGTATTAAATCGTATCTAAATAAATTAACCGAAGCTATAGAATTATTGAAAAATGCAATTAAAATAAATCCTAAATGTCGAGCATTGGCAAAGAAAGATAAAGACTTTGATAATATTAGACATACTGAAGAATTTCAAGAATTATTGAATTCCTAATATTTATTTTTCTATAATTAGACTCTCTAATAATAAGAATAAATGAGCAAATCCAAATTCGCTAATAAGAGGGAATTATATTTTGAGTAAGCCAAAAAAAACTGGAATCAATGAGGATTTCCTGATTTCAGCAGAAGAAGCCTATGATTGGCATGTGCTGAAGGATAAAGGGGGGCCCACTTTCTCGGGAAATGAATCATGGCAATCGTATATAACATTTATCGAAGAAAAATTGCGGGGATATGGAGTAATTGATATAATTAAAAATAAATGGACCTATAATCGCTGGTATACTTCTGAATGGCTAGATAGTTCAAATTGGACTCTTATTTCAGATGGGGAGCCGGTGAAAGTGGCACATTACGGGGCGTATTCGGGGGCGACTGGGGCTGATGGCGTAACCGCCGAGCTGGTTTATTATGATCCCACAACTCGTCCGTCTGTGAAAGGTAAAATTGCAGTTTTTACTCTTGCACCGGAACCAAAACAAAAAACCCTAGAACCTCTTAAAACTGATCCAAATCCTAATACATTACCCCCAAACATTTCAGTAAGCGATGATGCTTTTATACAAAATATTCGAACTACGGGATTCACTAGAATTCTAAAAAAAGGTCAGGCAGCTGGAGGAATCGTGATTTTCGATATGTCTTATGATAGAGTCGCTGGGTTATATACATTTCCAGTTCCGGTTCTATATAATGTACCGACTCTATACCTAGACCGAAATGCCGGGGCGAAGGTTGTAAGGGATGCAAAAAAAGGGAGAATGGCAACTCTAAAACTACTGGCAAAAATTGAGGCGACGGAAACATACCAATTGATTGGATGTCTGCCGGGGAAACATTACGGAACGGGGAGGGATGAGAAAATTCTACTTATAACACATACCGATGGACCTTGTATTTCACAAGATAATGGAGCACTCGGGGTTCTGGGAATTATTGCATATTTTTCACAGATTCCACAAGCTGAGAGACCAAGGACATTATTGGCGTTTCTAGATAATCGCCACTATATGCCAGGGGGTGAACGAGCTTTTAAAAAAGAAAATTGGTTTGCAAGGAATAAGGAGGCGAAGGGGGGGATCGTTGCTGTTATTGGAATCGAACATTTGGGACAAATCGAATATAGAGAGGTGGGAGAGATATATGAACCTACGGGAAAGGTGGAACAATCATTTTTGTGGGCTCGAAATAACCAATCATTGGTAGATATGGCAAATAAAGCTGTTGCTGATAATCAACTGCCGAGACCTATCGTTCAAAGAGAAGGAGATCCTGGTGTAATATGGTTTGGGATGGGGCAAATCGCGGTCCAGTGGGACCTGCCCGGATTCGCTATAATGTCAAAAATGGGTGCGTATTGGACGACTGCAGCAGGAATCGATAAATTTGACAAAAATCTATTTCGAACTCAAGTGGCAACAATGATTCAGCTAACAGAGGAATTAATGAAAATAAAAATAAAATAGTGACTCTATTCTAAATAGCATCTTTATAAAAATAGTTTAATCATAATATTTGTTTAAATAACTTATAATGGAGAGAGTTGATAGATTGAACCAATCTCATTTTCTCTAAAAAGCTCTAAAATTTCTCTTTTATTAGAAAAATAAATAATTTGCCACTTATTTCTAGCAAATTCCTTAAGAATATTAAATTGATTTCTTAATCTATCTGTATCTGATGTTATAAATGCATCATCAAATATGAAAAAACCAGTATTTTCTTTTAATAATTTTTGTGCAAGTGCAAATCTTATTGAGAAATATAATTGATCCCATGTTCCTAAACTTAATAAATTTGAATATTGTTGTATTCCTTCGGTATTTTTTATTGAAATATAATTTTCTTTATTTTTATCAAAATCTTGATTGAATTGAACATCAATATATTTTCCATTAGTTATTTTTTTAAAGAGATTTGAAATTTCTCCACTTCTAAATAATTCGATTATTCGTTCTTCTTCCTCTTTTTCAATTTCTTCTAATATTTCTAATGCCATTCTTGCTAATTCTTTATCATTATCTATTAAGGATATTAATTCACTTACATTTTGTAATAAAACTTCAAGTTGATTTGCTGAATTGATTTCTAAATCTTCTTCTACGATATCAAAATCTTTTAAGTTCAAACTTATTGCTTTGTTAGATAATAATCTAAGATTATTTCTATGTTGTTCTAGTTTATTACTCCATTCTTCAATAACTTTAGGTAAATCATCTGTAATTTTCTTTTGTATTTCTTTTTGTTCATTATGAACTCCAGTTAATAGGTCATATGTTTCCACATCTGCATCTTTAAATTTTTCATATTTTCTTTGTATCCCCTCTTGCCATTCTTTTATTGTGTTAGTATCATCACCAAAAAATTGTTGCAAAAGACTCTTAGTTCGTTCTAAACTGTTTGCAAAATCTAAACGGTCTTTGAATTTTTTAATAAATTCATCATCATTTTTTATTCCCAGTTTAATAAAAAAGCTAGTTTTTTCACTTTGAATAGAATTTAAATCAATAGTATATTCGTTAATATTTTTTTGATTTTTTTCAATTCGACCAATAAGAAGATCAATATTACTCTCGTTTGCTACGATTTTCTCTTTGAGATCATCAATTTCATTAAAAAAATTATTCAAATTTTCTTCTATTTTCTCTAACCAATATTTAATTGTGGATATTGATGATTCATTTATTAAATTTTCATAGTACTTATTGTTTTCAATATCTATTGAGGAATCAATTTTAATTTCATCTGAATGGCTTAAAATGGTAATTAATGATTTCTGTGAATTCAATAAACTATAATATTTAGATATATAGAAAATTGCCATTATAGCAAAAATTACTGCTGTAATCATAAATGCAAATCCAGGAATATTAGAATCTAATATTAAAGAAATAATTGATCCTGGTAAAGTCGCTAAGGTAAGAATAGCTAAAATAGTTGACCACCGGATATATTTATTTAAGTTTTGAACTTGTTTAATATCTACAGATCTGGATTTCCAATCTTCTAAATTCTTTTTTAGAATTTCTTTTTCAGTTTTAATTTGTATTAAATTGTTAAATTTTAATTCTAATTTGGCTTTATTCTGCTCAGTTTGTGATAAATCACCTTTATTTGTTAGTTTTTCCTTCTCAACTTCCTCTATCCTATTTTTTAATGCCTCAATATTTTCATTATACGACTTTAGTTGATTTTCTGCACCTTCGTTAAATTCTCTTAATTGTTCAAATTTTTTATAAACGTTAGTATATTCATCTAGAAAATTCTTAACTTTTATAAATTTACTTTTACCATCTACAATTTCTAAATATTTTAATCTTTTCTTATAATCAGCGATTGATTTTTTTGCTGCCAATATTTTAATTTCATATTCTTCATATTTTTCTTCTTTGGATTTCTTAATATATTCCATAATTTCCTTAGATAAGCCCTCTGCTGATTTTCTAAGATTTTTAATCTTTTTACTTTTAACATTTATTAAGGTTGGTCTAGTTGATGTAGATTCATCCGTCAATCTGCCTTTTTCACGAATATTGTTTTTTATATTTTCCAAATCTTCATAATCCCAACCCATCATAATATTTGATATTGTTGAAAAATAACCCTTTTCTTCAATTAATCCTAAGTCGCTATTTCTAATAACAAAAGTATTTCTAAAAATTTTATCAAAGGGTTGATTTTTTAATTCTATTTCCATGATTTTATCTAATTTTTTCTTGTTTTCTGGAAAATTATAAAGTTCCAAATCATCTTCAAATTTCTTTTTTAAGACTATCTTACTATTTGGATCTTCTTCGACCCTATCATCTTGACTAAAATCTTTAGAAAGCTTCAATAGCGACTTTAAAATGGCTTCTAATAACAAGGTTTTTCCTGATTCGTTTGGACCGTACATTAAGACAAGGTTCGGCTCTAAACCATCAAAATTAATATCAGTGAGTGGACCATAACTCCAAACATTAATATCTGATATCCAAATATTTTTTTTCAAACTTGGAGTAGATGTATTAGTTTGCATTTTAAAAAGCCCCCATAATGAAATTAAATAATTCTTCTTTCTTTTCTGCTGTAATATCCCGTTGATCTAAGATTTCTTTAAATCTTATAAAAATAGAGTTATTTAAAATTTCTGAAACTTGAACAACATTATTCTTATATTTAATATTACCAGTTATTTTCTCTACTTCTTCTTTAAACTCTTTTTCCGGTATTGAGATATATCCATTTAGAGAAATCTCTAATTCAGCCTTATTTAATTCTAAATTCTGTTTGTGTTTATCGATAAATTGATATAATTCTATTAGACCTTTTCCCATATTATAAGGATGAAAATTTATGTTGCAAGTATCAAAATATAATGTATCAAGCTCAATTGGTTTAATAAATTGAGTTTCTGTATCAATTAAACAGACTCTTCTTTTACCTTTTTCATTTCTGGTGATTTTAACAGGTGAGCCGGGATAAATAAACCAATTCTTCTTAGAATCTTGACTTTTTTGAAAAGATTTCTGTATATAACTAGAATGAAAATGTCCAGCTAATACATAATCATAATCTAAATAAATTAATTGTTCCATAGATATTGGTAAGTAATTATATTCTCTATCTTCACCACATCCTTCCCTTCTAATCTCCGGAAAACCTAATGTACAATGAACTAAAAGAATATTAACCTTCGAAGATTTTTTGGCGTCTTCTATCTCTGAAATAATAGAATCAAAATCCCCTTTGAAATATGGTATTCCTATTATATTCAAAGAGTTAGTATTATAAGAGCATACGTTTTTCCCACATAATAATTCAACATTCGAGCCTAAATAATCGTTAATATCATAGAGAGTTTCATCATGATTGCCAGGAATTATTAGAATTTTGAATTTAGGTTTGAAAAATGAATCACGTTCCCCATACTCTTCAATTAAATTTCTTAATTCTACTCTTAAATTATATATATTTTCCTTATTATCAAATAAGTCTCCCGATATAGTTAATAAATCCACTTTTTCTTCATTAATACTACATTTGTCAAAAATACACTCTAGAGCTTTGAAACGTTCGTCTTTAGGATTACGTAAGTGGAGATCAGCTGTGTGTAATATCCTCATAAAACCTCCTCAAATAATTCGGTTTATTTTTTATGAAAATATAGAAATTTCATAATTTTTTATATTATACTATAATAATTAGGTATCAAAGATACAAAAATAAAAATCTTATTAATTTTAAGTAAAAATAAAACATTCAAAATAAAGGGAAAAAAAATTTTAAGATGAATCAATAAAAAACAAAAGTTAGTTGATTTAGCAAACTTTCAATGATTAATGGTTGACATTGATAACGGAATCACTAGTCTTTTTGATAATGAAAAATAAATCAAATTTCCTTCTCAATTAAATCAATTATTGAATTGCAATATGCACATTCAACTTTATTTGGACCTTTCATTGTGACTTCTTCATATCTTAATACTACCTTACATTTCGGACAATTCTCTGGAAGTGAATATGTAACTTTTACTCTCTCTCTTATGATAACTCTTTCTTTTTCGGGTTGAATATTTGTTAATCCAGGTTTTTCAGGAACTAAATCTCTTAAATGCGAAAAGATTTCATTATTGAATAGTTTAATTCCTTTTTTTTGAAAATAATAACCTATAGACGGAAATATAAAAATTAAAATTACCAATAAAATTACCATTATTAATAAAAATGGATTTAAAGAAACCATACTCATAAAATCTGGCAGGAGCACAATATACATTATTATAAATGCATAAATAATAATCATAATTGCCCATCCAGCTATAAATAAACTTTGATCGTAATCAATTTTCACTATTGTTTCATTATTTTCTTCAAAGGTGATAGTTCCTTTAAGATATGCGTCCTTTGCAGAAAGACCAGAACTCCAGATACTACCTTTTTTAAATTCAATTAGTGAATTTGTCTTTCGTTCAATAGAAATATCCTTATCTTGGTTAAAAAAACGCTCAATCGATGCTATACACTTATCTTTTGGAAATTTAACCCTTTTAGTTGACAAATTAAGTATCTTCCCTTTAAAATTTTTTAAGAATGAAATAAAATATGTATTAAATTATATAAAAATCTAAAATAAATAATCAATTAATCGATCCAAATTTATTTGGGAGTAATTAGTCAAATAAAAAGGACCATTATAGTTAAAAGGATCTTTAGGATGTTTCTATGACCTTAATCAAAGATATTAATACTATTTTAGAATATGGAAAAAAAACCACATCCTATAAATTCATTACTTTATTAAGCATTTTTGATTATATCATTGAACATCCTTCTGATGTCCCGATCAATAATTTTCACTTTATCCCTATTGTTTATCTTGCGAAACAATTTCTTACTTATTATTATCCTTTTTTCTTCCATGACGAGTACCAAGAAAACCCAAGCGGTGGAAAATTAAAAATTATTAACTATATTAATGAATTTTACGAAAAAGTCAATGAGCTAGATGATATTCCTCAAGATATCGTTACAAAAATTAAAACCCTTCAAGAGCGGGGGATATTCTATATTAATCTAATTTATGAGCTGCCCGATAAACTACCAGAAAATCTTATCAAGTTACTTTGGAAAATTAGAAAGCAAATTTTAGATCAACCTCTACAATATATTCATAATGTAAATGGAGAAATTATTCGGTTTTTTGGATTGATGAGTAAAAATATTCCTTTTAATTCTAATTACGAAACACATAGAAAAGAAGGAATGAAACAAAAACGACCTGAAACTATGCCTTGGATTGAGATTATTAGAAAAGATTCGGCATGTCTTTTAATTGATAATCTAACTTATCAGCAATTATCTCTATATAGGTTTTGGGCACGTAAAGTTATTCTGAAGGCTTGGTTTGAATATATTATGGATAAGAAATCTCGAATATTGCCAACTGATTCCTTGAAAGTGGAATTGTATCAGCTCATAGATTTTGTGAATTCCATTGATTTTCAACGAGATTCGACTCTAATTTCCCGTTATCGAAATCTTTACTCAAACATTAATAACCTTAAATGCATTTATTCCAAAAAAAAATTTGAGCTTGGAGATAATTTTCATCTTGATCACTTTCTACCATGGTCATATTACCCAATAAACCGTTTTTGGAATTTATTCGTCGCTGATCCTTCAATTAACACTCAAAAATCTAACCTTTTGCCCGAATTGGCACCCCAAGTGGAAAAAAACATCCATAATCATCTACGATTATGTTTAAAGGCAGATTCGCCTATCATAGAAAACGACCTCCAATACTTCTATAAAGTAATTCAAAAACAAGAAAAAAACCCAATGAACGATCTCGCTAAAATTGAAGAAGAAATATTCAATTATATAAAAGAAGAATTATATAAATTAATGGAAATTATTCCAGGACAATTATTTTGTTTAAATGATAAGAGTTAAAGTGAAGTATATGCACGAAGAAGAGGTAGTTTCAGAAATTTCGGATTATTTAATAAAAGAAAATTACGAAATTTGGATTGATTCACCTCACTATCCAAATATTAAGGATAAATATCCACAACATCACATTCAAATCGGAGGATTTATTCCCGATATTATTGGGCTGAATATTATAAATGAACTTGTGGCGGTTGAGGTAAAGGGGGAAGTAAATATTGCTGGGGGAATTGGACAGGCTGCTACTTATTTAATGGGAGTTCATAAAAGCTACATCGGAGCTCCTAAATCTAAATTAAAACCTTTAACTAAAGTAGCTCTAAATACCGGGATCGGAGTGTTTTGTGTAGAACCTCAAAAAGTTGAAGTTATTGAACCAAACCGCGTGGATCCTAGGTATCTAACAGATGTGCAAAGAGAAATTAGAATCCTTAAAATCCGAGAATCTGAATCCACTACGAGAATTTCATCTCTAACAAGAAATCATCCCCTAAACTATATTGCCCCACTTTTTGCATTTGATTTGGGGCGTAATATTAATGAAGTAAAAATTGAAGTTAAAAAAGTGGGAGTTAATCAAGCTGATGAATTGGTAAGAGGAGCAAAAATTCTGGGTTTGATACGCGAAGAGAATGGATTGATTTATGAAACGGAGGAAGGATTGTTTTTAAAATTTTTTTTATCAAAAATGAACTGCAATGATATTTTAGAATTAAAAGAATTGAAAAATAAGACAATTAAAAAACGAAGTATAAAAAATATATCAAGTGAGCTAGCAACAGCATTAAAACTAATATATCTGAAAGAACCCGATTTTTCTGAGTTTGTAAATTTTATTACTAAAGTATCAAAAAATTTGCCATCATTTACGATGGTAGATTTATGTGAAGAAATATTAAATGAACAACCCAACCTTTTTCTAAACTTTCTCTGCCCAAGAGACCAAAAAATTAGAGAAGAGATTCTAAATCACTTGAAAAATAATAAAATTGAGGATATTATTAAACCTAATAATCTGAAGAAATATGTTTTACAAACAATATTCTATACTATGAAAACTCAATTGAGATATCTTGGGATTATAAATGAAAACAACACTGCCTTTTATAAACCAGCTGAAGAATATAATCCTGAAGAGGATATTTGGAAAATTTAGAATTATTCTTTAATAAAATATTGAATGGGTTCATTTAGAAACTAAAAATTAAATATTATTGTTACTTCAATTTGAATAGTATTTGAGGGATAAATTTGAGAAAATTCGTTGATGATGAAAAAGCCTATTTAGATTGGATTCAGAATAATCCAAATGGTTATGTTGTAAATACGAATAGAAAACCGAATAAAAAATATCTAATGCTCCATAAGGCAGTCTGCTCGTCTATAAGCACATCATTTGGTAATTATACAACACATGAATATATTAAATTCTGTTCTTTGAATCTAGAAAAACTTGAAAATTGGGCTTATAATGAAGTAAAAGGTGAATTGACACCTTGTGGTATGTGTTTTCGGAGTAAAAAAGTGAAAATAAAGGCTAAAAAAAAGAATGTGGGGTCGAAACTAAAAGCAAAATTAACTGCCTTAAAATGCCCATCTTGTAATGCTATTTTAAAAGAACGACCGCCATGTAAATGTGAGTATTGCGGAGCTATGATTGAACTAATGAGATAATTTGTAATAAAAATTTGTATTTGGCCTTAAAAATAGATATTAAATACTTTTAATTTAACATAAGACCAATTATATTTTATTCATACTATGGATAATTCAAACCTATCACCCAAAGAGGATAATCTGGAGTAAGATAATTATATCTTTGTTTTAATGAGCTATAAAATTGTTTTTTTGGTTCTGGTGAAGTAGATTCTGGAGCAATTAGAATACCTAATCGCATATATCCAGTTCGGAAAACTCTAGACATATAAAATGCATTCACTGCCCTTCTAATATCCGATAATTCTACCTCAACAAATATCCAACGATCATTTTTCTCTAATCCAAAATCTGCTCTATAATGTGATTCGGGATATTTGGGTTGACTTTTCCACCCCATTTCTATAAATTTCATTTTTAATGGTCTTTGTAATGATGTGACTTTTTTATTTGAATTGATTGGAATTGAAAGTAATAGATTTTTGAAAAATATGAAATTCAATTTAAACTCTTTTAACATTCGTTTTATAAATGTCTTTGATTTTAAAGCTCCTTCAGGATGACCATAAAAACTCCCAAAACTCCCATCAAAATCACTAAAATCCTCTAAATTCATTTTTAATCATTATATTTATTTATAAACTATTTGAGAATCAAAGAGACAATCCTTCTTTTCATATATTTGAATTATATTTAGTATAATTGTACAATATAAAAATGTTTAAGATTTAAAAATATGTAATAATGCAAGTCACTGGTTGGATTACAATGTCTAAAAGTATCCATCTTTTTTTCATATATGCGAAATTGATTTATAACATTCACATCTTCATTTTGAAATTCCTTAATATAGGTCATAAATTTAAATCGATTCAATATGCAAATAATCCCTCCAATTTTTAATTAAAAATGATTCCATATTATAAACCATTAATAACCGAACAATAGATTTGATATTGAAAAAAGAATATTTTTTCAATAATAAAAGATTAAAAATATGCATCAATAGTTTTTTGATAAAAATATTTATTATTTTGTTCGTTTTGTTTATTAAATTTATTTATTAAGTTGTTAATTTCTTTTTTATTTAGGGGATTATCATAAAAATCTGAAAAAACGATTTTTTTTGTTTTTTGTGTATTTTTTCTACTATGTCTTCTTTGGATTAACTTTTTCCATATTATACGAAATACTTTTGGAATTATTGGATGTAAGCCTAAGAATTCAACCAAGATTTTCTGGTCAATTTCATCTATAACTAATTCTAAATTTGACTTTTTTCTCATAGCTTGATCTATCTTATTAATAAGGGTGTCTACAATTTCATTAGAAAGATCTTGCAAATTTGGAAGTAACAAGTTTTCTACTTCCCCAGGCATTAATTCTAATACTCCTCCACCATGACTTCGACCTTCAATTTCTGTAAATGCAATGCTAATACTATTATAATAGGAAAGCAAAACCTTTTTTGGATCATTATGTTCATGAAATTTTACTCGATGCATTGTATCTGTACTTACTGCATTAATATCATTTAAAACGAATTTAGGAATGAAATTATTTCTTCGTAGAAAAAAAGCATCTGGAACCCAAACTGAGGGAACAATATACCACCTTTCTCTTATACTGCATTTATAACCTTTTTGAATATCTTTCTCTTCTCCCATTTTTATATATTTTTTATGTTTTTCGGGATAATCTTCAAATGGAGTTTCCGGAAATTTTATTAGAAAAGCATCTACATTCGCATTCACATTTTCTTGCCAATCCTGTAGAGTAAAATACAACCCCTTCGTATGAGAACTTCTTCCAATTAATGGAATTACGACATCATCCAGATCATATTTTCTGACGATCTCTTTATTTACAGAAAAATATTTATTTGCGCCTGTGGTTATACCTACTTCAACAACAGCAACTTCTTTTAAAGAAATGAAATTTGGGTTAGATTTAATAATTTTATAAAAAAATAATTCTTCTTCATTCAAGAAATATTTTGTCCACTTATCGTTGTTATGATCAATTAATTTATCGCTTAAAAATTTTGATTTTAAATTAGTTTCAATATTATCTAAATTTTTTGATTGAATAACTCTTATTTGGCAATTATTATCTGAAATATCCTTTTCACCCAATAGAAACAATACTTCCTGTTGAACTTTTGGAAAAATCAAGGTTTGAAAAGTATACAGAGTTATTTTTTTCAATTTATTAACTAAAAACTTTCTTAATTCTTCCGCATAACTCACTTGTAAAAGTTCTGCGGGCAATACCATACCGATCTTGCCTTTATCTGCTAAAAGTCTAACACATGCAACAATGAAAGCTACCCAAGCATTAATTAACTTATTTGGTCTCATTCCATTCTGAATTAGCAATTGCGATAATAACTCTCTTTGTTCGTTAGTTAAGTATTGATATCTAATATATGGCGGATTGCCTAAAATTAAATCGAATTTCTCTTCTTTTAGTAAAGTTTCATAGAACTCAAAAAAATCTGCTTGATGAATTTTGATATTTGGCAAATCCTTAAATTTCTCATGTGTTTTTAGGACTTCATTTCCGACCAATTCAATTCCAATGCATTTAAAGTGCATTTTTAAAGAATTAGATTTATAATAGTTAATGACACTCTCAATAAATCTTCCATTTCCACAGCTAGGTTCTAAAATAAATTTTGGATTTGTTCCATTAAGCAAGCATTTAGTGATGAAATCCGCTGCTTTTTTAGGTGTATAATAGCTTCCAATTAATTTTTTCCTAGGATTTTCATGTTTTAATTTCATATTTGCCCCATATATCTTTATAATCTGAAATATTATACATTTCAGTAATTAGGTCTTGAATATTATTCATTAAATCTTTTTTCTCATTTTCAAGATTTATTTTAGTGTGTCTATCAAGGTGATTTTTTAACTTTTTATTAATATCATAAATTTTTTGACTTGATTCTACGATTTTTTTATAATCCTCATCAGTTTGATTAACTTTTTTAATGGGAATTCTTTCTAAAACAAAAGTACCTCTTGAAGTAAATTTACCTTCAAAAGCACTACCTAATTCTGAAATTAACCATTCGATTGCCGGATGATTTAATATTGCTTGGATAAATTCCAATTCATAGGAATCTTCTAATTTTGATATTGCACAATATCCTGCAGTCCCACCAGATGCAATTAACATACCATTTTCATCATATAAATACATACGATCCTCTTTAGCTAGAACTTTAACAATTAATTTAATTATAGGAGGATCATTTGCAAAAATAGAAATTGCTTGATCACGTCCATAGTGATACCAAGTATCTTTTGTTGCATGTGGCACATCTCGTATGCCTCTTGTGTCTAATTGTTTGGGAACAAGCCTTATATAATTATCTTTCAAGTATCTCCAAGTTTCTGGATAATCATTTTTCATTATATCTATTGGATAAATATCACCATTATCATCATATGGGAAAATTATCCATTTTGAAGGTAGAATATAATCGTAAGTTCTGGAACCTTTTTCTTTTTTTGAAGTAGGTTTAAAAAAAGGTTTTAATATATTTTTCTCAATCCCATATTCCTTATTAGCTCTCTTAATATAAATATTATCTGTAGTTTTTCTTATTATCTCTTTATTCTCAAACCAATAAATGGGAATTGGTCTTTCTGCGCTTGTTTGAATACCGTTAAATATAGTTGCGACTTCACATAAATAATTTGAATTTTTATGTAAAATTATAAATAATTCTGCTTCTCTAGGTTCTGTTAGTAGAATCCAAGGTGATTTTGTTAAGATTTTAGAGGTTGTTAAAGGATCAAATGTATTTCTTTTAACTTGACTAGGTTTAGCCCACCAGATTTGTATATCCTCTACTTTTTGTAGTGTAAAATCACCCTTTTTTTGATTTTTTACAATAATGATTGAATTATAGACTGTTCTTTTTTTTCCAAATAATTGAATTGAACCAAAATCAATAAATTCAGATATATAATATGAAATCAGTAATTCCCTTAATTTCTCTCCTGATTTTATGTTAGAAAATTTATTTGGTATAATCAAACATATAATGCCATTTTCTTTTATTTTATTCAATGCCCGTTCTAAAAATAAGAAATATTTATCAAATTGTCTATAACTAGTCTCATATTTATCTTTGTAAACTTTAATTTCTTGTGCTGGTAAATATTTCTTCATATCAATAATTGACATATATGGAGGATTACCAATAATTAAATCAAATTTTTCTGTATTATATGAAAATTCCCAATTCAAAGGAAAAATTTTTCTTTTTACTTCGTTTGAAATTTTTAAAGCTCTGATATGATTAAAATCCACTAAAGAATTACCTGCTAATATATTCTTTTCCAGAATAGGTAAAATATTATATTGATCTCCAATTGTTGGTTCTGTTTCGTCTTCTAAAATTTTTATACATAAATTAAATTTTGCAATTTGAGCTGCATTTGTGTCAATATCTATACCATAAATACAATTTTCCAATAAAGCTTTCTTTTCTTTAAATTGCAATTTAAAGTTGCCATATTCTGCAGGTATTAATTTCTTTGGATCGTTTAAACTATACCATTCAATTAAATAATGGATTAAATAATCAAGAATTTCTACTAAAAAAATGCCTGATCCGCATGCAATATCGGCAATCCTTAATTTTAATATTTCAGAGGGGGATCTATTTTCACATAATTCACTTATTGTCCTTATTACCATATATTTTACGATTTCTATAGGTGTTGGAACAACATCTCGATTTTCTAAATCGATTCTAAGATTTAATTTTATAGCTTTACCCTCAATTACTAATTTGTGTGTTAGAAATGATTCATAAATATAACCAAATAAATTTGCTTCAATTACATTAAATACATAGGGGCTTTTAGGATAATATAAATGTTCAATAATCTCTAAAATGACTTTTTCATTTATATTAAAAATTACATACGTACCATCAAATAAACCCGCATTGTACTTTTTATCTGCTTCTTTAAAAATTGTTGTTAATTCAGTCTGTAATTTTTTTGGGTCTTTTATAATCTCTTGTAATCTGTGAAATTTATGGATGTTCTTATCTTCACAATATCGCAAAAATATAATTTGAATTATAAAATCTTGTGATAATTCATTAATCTCCTCTATTGTAAACCTGGGTTTTTTTCTATAAATCATATTTGCTAGATCAATCCGCCAATTATTTATCTTATCTAGAAAAAATTTATCGATCTTCTGCTCTGGATGTTTGCTTATATCTTTAATCAATTTTTCCAAGATCTCGTTCCATTTCCCTGAATAAATAGATTTCTTTGAAATATATTTAATAAGTTCATTCCATTTACTCTTGTATTGAGAATAATGATAACTTTTTAGTAAACATACTTTAGCATCATCACTTGAACTAGGAACCTTAGTACTGTCATAAATTAATATATATTCAAAATTTGACAGCAATACAATGGGATGATTAGCGGACCATCCATATCGTCTCGCCTGGAAAGCACTCTTTCTAGCTTCTGAATTATTCGTTTCAATATTAATAGTCAATTTTTTCGCTTCTAGAAAGAATTTATTGATTCCACTTAAAGTAAAAGTATAATCTGGTTTTCCTGTCTCTGAAATATAATTCTCAGCTCTCACTTCACGTAAGCGAGGATTTAATCCTTTCTCGTTTCTAATATCCCAGCCTAATAACTCGAGTAATGGTTCAATAAAATCTTTACGAACTTCTGTTTCGGTATAATCCTGTCTATTTGGAAGAATTGACTCGAAATTACTTATTAAATTTTCTAACTTTTTCATAATTTCCATTTCTCTTCCACTTTTTGAAGTTCGAATCTTTATTTTCTTAAAAATACCTCCAATCTTTGAGAAAACATTTTTAAAAAATTCTTTTAATTTCATTGTGAAGCTCATTACTAAGCGATAAATTATGAGTGTAAATATGTTATTTGATATTTAATTATTTTTTTTAATTTTTTAGTAGATTTTAATTTAAAACCTTAAAAAGTATTCCCATATTCGACAAAAATATATAATATCCTTAAAACTCGATTGATAATTTTTAAATTCTACTCTCAATAGTAATACAAATCAAGATTTAAAGAAATCTTTTAAAAAATATTTAAATTCATATAAAAAAGTAATAATTAAAAAATATTTTTAAAAAATTACTATTAAATGGAATAATCTGCTTAAGTTAATAAAGGATTTAAAAATTTTAAATAATTAAATTCTATTGTGTCATATCTTAATTTAATTTAAAAATAAAATTGTAAATGTTAGATTTATAGATTGAAAAATTATTTGATTAGTGGTTTTTATGATTAAATGTCCGCGATGTAGAACAGAAAGTTCTGACATTAAAAAAGAATGGAAATATGCTACTTTTAAAGTTAAAAAATATTATTGTAAAAAATGTGAGAAATCTTTTAATGCATACTTTCATGGGGAAGAATTAAGTTTTAGACTTCCAAAATAAAAAATGAATGAAAAACTAAAAAATTTTTAGGGTTTTAAGATGAAATGCTTTCTTAGTTTTCGCTTGTATCTTCTTGTTACAAGTGGGACATTCATATTCAAACATATTTAATATTCACCTGATTTAAGATGTTGATTTAAGATGGAGGGATTTCTTCTACATCCCACTTACCATTACTTATAATTTTCAATTGATTCTTTTTAAGGATGAGTGATTTTAGAGAAATTAGTTTTGGAGGTTTCACGGGGTTTGCTTTCTCCTCTCCTTTATCTCCTTGTATTTTGTCAAATAATTCTATGTTATATTGCATTAATTTTCTATAATCGTTAAATATGTCTTTATAAGTCTCTATTTTTTTCTTATCATGACTCCAATATATCACGTAATCTACGGGAATTGTGAAAAACTTGGCATTAAATTTTACGAGACTCTTTTTATCCTCTTTACAATGGAGTTCAAATTTTTCAAGTTTATATTCGAATTCTATATAAACGCTTCTATAATCATTATCCTTACAATCTATTTCTACGATATAATCGGGATAATCTGATTGTAATGTTAAATTTCTTACCGAATTAAATTCGGAACAATATTCTGGAAATGCATAATTCTTGTCATAAATCATTGCTAGAAAAATCCCTATGGTCCCTTCTTCCGAATGAGGAAATGTATGGAAATTTAATTTTTGAAGTTCATTATCTAATGTAACCGAATCGAAAAATGGCGAGTACAAATAAAGAAAAGCGACAATATGAGATGGTTCATTTAGTAATCCTTTCTCACATAACTTATCTTTACATAATTTTCGTAGTTTCATTAAATTTCTAGGAAAATCTCCCTCATATTCCAAACCGAAATAGGATAAAAACCTCTCAACCTCATCTTTTTTAAATATTGGAAGCACTTCATCTGGAAATAAACATGAAAAGAGTTTAATATAATTCCCTTGATAAAAATGAGAAATTTTATTAAAAAATTCCTTGAAAATTTCTTCTCCTTTTCCATTTTCTTTTAAAACAGCTCTCAGCTTTTTTAAAAATTTTATATCGCAACTAATTTCGTCGATCGGATCTTTAACTTTCTCATTTTTTTTTCCCTCAGTTTTTACTTTATCCTCACTTTTCTTATCATCTATTGTTTTATATTTCAAGAATTTTTTATAATATGAATGCTTGCCTATTTTAACCATGGTTACTGCTTCTTTATGTAGCTTTTCTAAGAGCACCATAAATTCTTCGGTGGCTTTATTGAAATCGTCAAATTTATTTTTGACTTTAGCTTTCTCAAATTTAACTTCGATGTTTTCAATGAAATTGCTATTCAATAATAATTTCACGAATTCTTCTCGTAAGAGTTTATTATTAGACTCGTATAGGGTTCTAATTTTTTCATAGTTCTTTTTATATTGTTTAATATAAGAGAGAATCTGTTCTTCCTTCAATCTAACTCATCTCTTTTTTAATTTAAAAATTAGCATTTCTTAATTTTTTCTGGATTATTTGGTTTTCCATGCACACCATATTTGTAACCCTTCTTTGAAAAATATTTTTTCAGCATCTTGATGGCCTCATCCGTTACTTTGGTACTCCAATAGCCTTGTCTGTCTATGATTATGTGTTTTAGCCCCTCGGGAACATTGATAGCTTCATCTCCGAAATAGTAAAACTTGCGAGAAACTAAAACATTGGAGCCTGGCTCACGGCCTATAAGATATTTGCTCTTGCCTGGATATGTTTCTAGGAACTGGTCGAGTGTCAAGTTGCTTTCAACTTCCATTGCATATATTATCTTGTCCGGTTGCTTGGTATTGTTCCCACCTATCCCAATTACCCAACTTCCCGGTTCAGCCAATTCCTCTATATTTCTTCTCCCATCCTTTTTTTTGACCTTACAACCTGTCAGTGAACATATCCTCAAACTGATGTTTGGTGCAAATCCCGTATCGCGGGCCATTCTATATACATAATGCTTTACCATTTTTATCCCTCCTTTAATTCAATTTTCCATTTATTAATAAATTAAATATGATTTTTTCTAAAAAATACTTTAAACCTTTTTTATGAAAAATGTTTACTACAATTGATAATGAAAACTAAACGCAATAAATTCTTTTTCTAATGCAAATTATTTAATTATTTTCCTATATCAGATCCCTATTTTTGTTTTGTTATAATGTCATTTAATTAAGAAAATAAAGGTTTAATCGATATTTATGCTGCAATTAAACGTGCCGTCGAAAAATACGGGTTTGTTTGTAAACGAGTAGATGAAATTGAAAAAAATAGAAGAATTACTATAACTATAATTTATTCAATTCAAAAAGCTAGTTTAATTATCACAGATCTTACAGATGAAATACCAAATTGTTATTATGATCTGGGTTATTCACACACATTAAATAAACAAGTTATTCAAACTTGTCAAAAAAGAACATAATTACACTTTGATGTTTCTACATTCCCAACTATAATTTATGAAACTAAGACAGAACTTGAGAACAGATTAAAACAAAAAATCGAACAAAGGATTGAAAATGGATTAATTTGGGATCCTCGAATAAAAAAATGAAATTAAAATTCTAAAAAGAAAATACAACTGGATTTTCTAATTTTCAATTTCATTAGATATTTCCGTATGTAAAATTTAATTAAAAAAATATATCTAAAAAAATATATACAAGAATATAAGGGAAGTTAAACAAGTTATTAAGATGTGAAGAATTAAATCAATAATTCAATCTTCTTGGCAGATTAATTTGAAAAAAAAGAATTTAATCTATGTTTATTCTATGAATGGATAATGTCTGATTAAAATTCTTCAATTTTATCTTCTGAAACCAAAAAAATGTGAATATTTTGTGCAAATATCCTATGAACATATTCTTTCATAATTAATTTTTGTTTCCAATATGATGGAATTGCTATTCCAACGTGATCATCAGAACCTAATAAATATACAGCTTGACCAAATATAAAATACAAATCTTGAATTAACTGTCTACGAGTTTCGGAATCTCCTTTACATTCAATTAAAATTGTTTTATTATTCTTTTCAGCATATACATCGACTCTTTGATAACTTTCTCCTTCGGTGAAACGAAGAATTTCGATTTCTGTATTAATATTTTCCCAGTTATTATTTTGCAAATATTCAATCATTTTTTCTTTTACAATATTTTCTGTTATAATATTATTTTTTATTTCATTTTTCATAAATAAACCTCCAAATTTATTTGAAATTTATTTATAGATAAAAATTACATTAAAAAATAAATAGAAATTACTTGTATTTATAGTTCTCGCCCTCTCTAATGACTAAGTTATTGTAAATTAAAAAAATAATCGAATAATATCACTGAGTTTGAAAATTTTTATTTTATATCCATTCAACTAAGTCACTTAGTCTTTTTTTTGAATAAGATCCCACTTCTCTAATATTTTTTTCATTATAAAAAAGTATAATAATTAATTCTTTTAATTAATATAGTAAAAGGGAAGGTGTACTTTTGCCGAATAAAACTATTAAAATGCCTGTAAATCGGTGTATATCAGCAACTGAGCAATTTCTTAAAGAAAATGAAAAGATAAAGATTGAAAGAAAGACAAGTTCTTTGATAGAATTTAAAAAAGGGGAAAATTTTCAATTTTCTATTTCCCCAAAAGATGTATCTTTAAAAGGAAGAATTTCATTTGAGGGAAATGGAGAAACTAATGTTAATCTAATTTATGATAGAAATGATTCGGTTTATTTTTATGCTATATTTACTCCACTCTCTATTGGATTAGGGATTTTTTTTATTTTTTTTCCATATTTACTAGGGACGACCTCAGGTTTTATTCCATTATTCTTTTTAATAATGGGGATTTTAATAATTATATCTGCAATTATTGCCCCAATTGAAGCTTTTTATTTGCTAAACAAAGGAAGTGATTTATTTTCAGATGAATTATTTATTTATTTAACTAATCAAGCACTTCAACCTTCAATACAACCTACTCGAGAAGAAGCTACAATAGGAGAGCATTTAACGACTAAGGTGATAATAAAAGAAAGAGTTAAGGTAACTTATACACTACCTAGTAATTGTCCCAACTGTAAGGCGAATTTAAAATACGAAGAAATTATTATGAAAAGTCCTGATAAAGCAGAATGTGCTTATTGTGGTTCAATAATTAATCTCATTGAAAAGGAAATATAAAGTCAATAATTTAAGATAAAAAATTGAATATAATATTACTTCCCATAAAAAAACTCCTAAACACCAGAAAATTTCAAAATAGCATTATGAAAATCTGATTTATAAATAATTAATTGATAAAAAAAGAAAAAAATAGATTTGGAATCAAGTACTTTCTTACTATATCAATCATCATTTTTGTCTTTATATTCAGGGTTATTTGGATTCAACTGATCTGCTCTATTATCAACTGATGCTTTATATGCTGGATTATTAGGATTCATTGAATCTGACCTGTCATCATTAGGGCTTTTTCCACCTTTTCCCATTATATCACCTCCTTTTTCATTTAATTTAATTTAGATTTTTGAAAAAATTCTTGCTATTTTACGACCATTCAAGCAGTTTACTCCATTTCTTTTACAAGGTTCACGAAAGTGTCGTACATTATCTGTGATTATGACGTCAATTTGCTCCCGAACCGCTTCTTGAACGATTTGTTTATCGAAATCATGTGCTAATGAAGATAATACACCCGAAATCAGTATCTCTGCCCCAAGTAATTGTAAAAAAGAATCTTTAACTTTGACAGATATTGCTCGATCATTTTGGAAATTTAAAAATTCTTTATAAACCGTTTCGGATACTATAATATCAAAAATATTTTGATATAATTTAAATTCAGAAGTTTTCCAACTACCCTTAAAAATGCGAATTAAAGTTGAACTATCCATTAATGCTCTGATTCGCAATTTTGAAGGTATAAACTTTCGAGTTACTTTCTTTTGGACTTCTTTTTTCAGATCGTAAAATTTTTCATGTCGGATTGATTCATTCATAAGAATATAGAGTTTTTCGGATTATTTAAGCTAAAAAAATCTATGCACGTGCATATATTTCTACTCTCTCTCATTTAACCAATACTTTATTCCAGATTGCTCAATACTCATAAATCTAATATTTTGTTAATATTTTATGTGTTTTTTGAGGCGAACTTGAATCCATTCCAGAATTGATTGAAAGAAATTAATTGAGATTTAATCAAGTTCAAATAATATCTTGAAAAATAAAAATTAATCAAGAAATTTATTTCAAGTTCACTTAAGTAGTTAAATATAGTCTTCTGATCAAAATTAAAATCTTTTTCCTTTGAAAAGGAATTAAAGATAAGATTTATTTGTTTTTCTTTAAGTCCGTAGTTAAAATAAACATAATTCTTCACTTGTTCAAGCCATTTTGATTTTCCCATCTCTTTTAGTAAATTTAAACTTTCATCATAATATCCATATTGAATACTATTTTCAAGAACTTTATCAAATAAGTTGTCTATATGTATTCCAGTATCCGTTTCATAGATACCTGATTCATCTCCATAGGCTTCCGAATCGTGGCTCAGATTCCTTTGATGCAGTTCTCTTTGGCGAAGAATGATATAGAAAAGATATTTTTGAATTAAACGGCGATTTTTAGTAGGAATCTTATCATATTTTTCTTTTTCATCAGTATTCCAATAATAATGTTGAAATGGATATTGCTCTTGATTTAGAAAAAGTTCAATGACCTTATCTAAGGAGTAACTTTCTCCCATATCTTCAAAATATGATAAAATACTAATTATATCTAATGGCTTTTGCATTACTTTTTCTAAAATTTCCTTTTCTTTTCTTTCAATCAATTCATAATCGCGCTCATCATCTCTTAAATTATAATCATAAGGAATTGAATTATCTCTATTTAACTCAGAGCGAATTTCCTTTAGAACCAAGTCAAAATATTTAAACATCATGCCATATTCAGCTCCCAAGCCTAAATTTGAAAAATAAGCTTTTAATCGTGCGTATTTTTTTTCAATGAATGAAATCGAGATTGTCTGTATCGTCTTTACTTGGAGAAGTTTATGAAAAAAATAAAATAGTGCACGTAATTTTGCACTTTTAGTACTCAATTTGGAAAGAAATTGTTTAAAATGAGACTTATACATCTTAAAATTAAATTCTTCGATTGAAATAATTAAATCCTTCAAGATTGTTCTGTTAAAAAATTTCTTGCTTTCAGATTCAAAATGATCCCAATCAGAATTTTTTCTACTTCTTTGGTTATCTCCCTTAATTAAATGTTCCTTAATTGAATCATAACTCTCAATTTTACTAGATATACTTTCTTCAATGTCGGAAAATAGAATAATGCCCTTTATTAAACCTTTCAATTTCCTTAATTCAGCTAATTTGGCAACTATATTATCTATGGATGTTGAATCCCTAAAATAATGAGGATATCTTTTATTGAAAACCCAATTTTGACGCCCTTTCTTAAATTTTTTAAGATAATTAACAAATTCTTTAAATTGACAAGACTTTATATATAATTCTCTTTTAAATTTCTTAATTGATCCCCTTAATTTCTGAATTTGTTCTATTGCTGTGTGATATCCTTTTTTATAATATTTCAATATTCCCTCTGATTTTTTTTGAAGAATCGCTAATTCAATCTGCTCTAATTGATGTTTTATGAAATTTATATCCTCAAGTTTTAATTCCTTTAAGCCAAAAAAATTGATATTAGTCATCAATTTTGAAATATATGTGTAATTATTTGTAGAATTAACAAATGTTAATACTTTTAAAAGCCTTGATTTCAAATAATCAAGATTTTCAGGGTTTGTCATGATTTTACTTTCGATAATAAGTTCCGAATAATTTTCCCAAAGCTTGGCTGCTAACTCTATGCAATACGGATGTTTTATCTGAATAATTTGATTAAAAATACGAACGCGCTCGTTTTTGTTTTGAAATAGAAAAGATTCCAATATAATTTCTTCTATCAATTGCGGATAATTATTGAAAAATAATTTAAAAATATCTATTTGCTTTGTTCGCAAATTTTTTGGATGTTTTATTCCGATAGGATAATGTTCTTGTAATTGGATTAACTCAATTTCTCCTGATTTTACCTTTTCAAGTAAAAGTTCTGCAAGTTCAAAATCAAAATCCACAAGATAGAAAAGAAATTCGTAGTGTATTAACGGCCAGTCTGCTTTTAAAAATAATAAAAGCGCTTTACGAACTTCTTTTTCTGGAATGGATCTGAGTTTTTCAAGTATGTAATTACTTTTAGCAAAATTTGAATGTTTTTCGTTTAAATCACTCGGTTTAAATTTGTCATAAATTGACATACTAACTAAATAAAAAATTCTTGATATAGGATCCATTAAATATTCAAAAACCGTTTCAATATAATTATGAGGGATGCCGCACCATATGTAAAGTGATTTATCTTCAGAATCAGAAGCGATTAAATCAACATAATTTTCCTCCCACAAAGTTGCAATGTGTCTAAAAGCAGTAGGAGTCCCTATTAATGATAAAATATATACAAAATTAAATAAATCTTCATTTTTTGATAAATCAAAAGTATTATTGAGAATTTGATAAATCTCTATTTCTGGAAGAGCAAAAATTAAGAAATTTTCCTCACCTAAAATCAAGTTCGAAGAAGGAAACTCTTGAAGGTTAGGGTGTTTTTTTCTTCTGTCAAAATGTGTTTTAGGAACTGCATTCGTGATATTAGCATTTACAACATTTCGTACTAATTGAAGTATTTCATCTGAATTTGGATATTTTTTCCGAGATTGGAATAAAAATCGAGTAAATTTAAATTCTTTTTGGAATTTTAAATAAAAATTCATAATTTTTAATTTATCAGAACTCGAGAGAACCCACTTTGCGAAAACATTAAAGAACCTTTCAGAGTATAAACCAGAAAGATAGCTTTCTTTTCTTTCTTCTACTTCAAATTTCACGAGTTTTACAAGAAAATCTGTTCCTTGTTGGTAAATAAAATCCTTATCGTCATCAGGAAGAGCCGAAAAATTATCAAAATATTTTTGAATTTGAAAAAAATCTAAATCTAATTCATCTTTATACGTATAATCAGTAATGCTAGTAAATTTTTCCAGTTTTTTTTCAAAAAAAACAGCAATATCTGTACGTTGATAAGGTGTATTTTGTTTCCACCAAGCATTTAGGCATTTATCCATAATTTTTACAAAGTCTTCACTTGGTTTGATTAATTTATTATGGTGCCAAAAAAGAAAATCTTGTGATAAGGTGTGATGAATAAATAAGATACACGAAAGGGGGAGATTAAAAATCCAATCTTCTAATTCTTTATTCGAAAACTTATTGGATTTATATAAATTAAGTAGAAAATTAAATATTTTTTCATTTTGAATCCCATCTCTTTTCATCCAATAAAAACGAATATTAGGTTTTCGACCTTGCAGGATAAGGACGTTTAATATATCAAATCGAATGATTTCTTCTAATAAATAATTATTTTGTAATTTTTCTAAACTATTTAACTGACGAGGTGATAGTTGATGAGACATCCAATGAAAAATTAGAATCTGTCGAAACCGCCTATTTTTCAGCCGATGAAATAATTTCAATGATAAATCAAATAATTTGTCTGTAATTTTTAAAGTTAATGGAGATATTATGTTTGAAACACAGAATTTTAATAGATATTTATGGTCTTGAGTTAGTGCATATTCCACTAACTCGCAAATTCGATCTGGTTCATCTTTTATAAGCTCTCTATATACCCAGAGCTTCACCCATGGTATATCTATAAATCGAGACTTTTCCAGTCTTTTTAATTGCTCAGGAGTTAGCATAAATGTTTCATGTATATCGAAAGCATAACATAAAATTGGTATCAAGTAAGGTGTTTCAATGCTGATTGAATCAAATAAATCAGATAGTGAATGGGATTCATTAACAAATTTGTTTTGAAAAAATAACACGTTAGTTAGGAGTCTTCTAACTTCTTGGCGTTCATTAACCAAGGAAACATCTATTTGCTTAAACTTAGGAAGAATTTTTTCAGATGGAATCCCTATTTTTTCTAAACTAAGTTTATTCCAATAAAATAAGTAAAGATGTTCTTTATATAAGTCAATGAAGTTCTTCATTTTTGCCTTAAATAATAATGGACCCGATTTAGTCAATGGATATCCAATTTGTGAATCGTTAAATTCCCGTAAGTTTTCAAATTTATTACGTAGAATGATTGCATCATCACTAATATCGTGTTGGATATCAAAATCTCTTCTTTCTGAATGAGTAACTAAAAGCTCTTTGAAAAAATGCTTAATTTCTACATTTTTAAGGTCATTAAATTGTTTTCCTTGTATGTATTGATTGAAACAATGGAGTGCTGCTAAAAAATAATCGTAGTGGGGATTTATTAATCGAAAATTTCGCCGAAGCGTCTTTGAATATTCTGGATAGATAAATCTATTGAATAATGAGTTATTTTCAGTGATTTGGTCAAAATTAAAATAATAATTTGGATCCTTTAACCTATTAAAAACAATTTTTGGAAGTAATTTTAATATTGCATAATTTTCTTTATCTGATTTTGGAGTCATACTTATAATTGGACCTTCAAGTAATTGAATCAAAGTAAATAATTTATTATCTCCTCGTCTTAAGTTTGGTTTTGAGCTACTCAAAATTTTATTTAAATCTTGGTTTGATTGAATATGGATGATATTTGAATGTAATCTTTCTTGAAATTCGATTATAACTTCATATTTAATCCACCTTTCATATAGTTCAGCCCGATTGATTGGTAATCCGTTAATCTCGGGAAACAAACCTAAGAGCCATAAATCTAAAGGTGTAGGATCTTGTCCTAATCGCTTCTTAAGTTCCTCCTGGTAATTTCTATTATTAACAATTCGCGATTTTATTTTTCTAAAATATGTATCAATTTGCTCCTTACTTGGAAATTCAAGTTCAATTACATTTTCTTCTGGATGCTGCCATTTGGGGATTGATTTGTCAGTTTCTAAATTTATACGAAATACTTGTAGATCTGGATCGATATATCTTGTCGAAATAATGGTTTGAACATTATTTGATTTACTCATAAATTTTAATAGTTCCGTAAAAAATGGCTTTAAGTATTCGTCCAACTCATCCCATCCATCAAGGAATACAAGAATTTTTGGATTATTCAATAATTTTAGGTAAGTTTGGATCCAAAAAGAAGAATCTGTCTTTTTTACAAAAGAACTCAATATGAGATGAAAAATATTAAGATAATTTAACTTCTCAAGTTTATTAATTTCATCAATTTTAATAAGAATAATACCTTTATAAGCGAGATAAGAAAGATTTTTAATTTTCTTAATCGAAAAATGTCTTAATGAAATGAGAATAGGAATTATTTTAATTTTTTCGTCAATTACTCTATTTTTTATTGTAAAATTTAATAATTCAAAACTTTTTTGAATCATCCAAACAGATTTTCCAGTTCCTGGCCCTGATTTTAGTATAAGTATAGGAACTGAAGATTTTTCTTTATTATTGAACATCCAGTCTTTAAAATATCGATCATGACTTGAGTTTTTAAGCCCTAATTCATAAATCCAATCAATTTGGGAAAAATTTTCAAATTCATTAACAGAAATTGAGTTGTTTGTCAATTTTTGATAGCCTTTTTCTTGTAATTGCTTTAAAAGTTCTTGTTTTATTGTATTAAAAAAATGAATTTGATATTCTTTTATTGATGCTGGATCAATATTTGGATGTTCCAAGAGGAAATCGACAAGTTCATTTGTAAATTTAGTTGGCTTATAAGTTTCATCACTCTCAGAAGAATATGGTTCTATTAAATACATGTTGAATGCTTTTTTAAGCGTCAATCCTTTTAATATATTTTCGAGTGATTCGAAGGTGATTCTTTTATGAGATTTTAATTTAATTAAATGTTCTAATTTTATATTATTTTCACTTAGGAATTTAAAATAAAATAATTTTGCGAGTGCAATACCTAGAGGTGTTAATTCCTTATTATTACCAACCTTTTGCATATATAATCCTTGTTTAGTTAATTGACTTGGTATATTTCTTGCATTTTCTCTACCCATATTGAACACTGATTTATTTTTTAATTGTTCATCTTTTTTCCCTGAGAAATAAACCCAACGGTCAATGTGAAATTTATAAATTAATCCTTGAATCTTAGCAGAACCATAAGCCCGATCAACAATATCAGAAATCCTTATTTCATTTGCTTCCTTATTTAATAGATAATATTCTAAAATCATTAATCTAAATGCCCACTTATCCTTGTAAAAATCCAAAAAATCCTGAATTTCATTTTTAACTTCCATTCCATATTCAGAAAATAGCTTTTCTAAATATTCTTCAATATTTGATTCTTCTTTTTCTACAACCATCTAATCACTAAGAATTATTATTCTTTGAAATATTTAAGTGTACAAAGATATGCACGTGCATATAGCTTTTTAACATCGTTTTAGTCATAATTGATTTAAAAAATATTAAAGATTGGTATAGAGGAAAATATTATGAATTATCAGTCAATTCTAGTTTTTTTAATGATTTTAAATTAATAAAAGTAACTTTAATTTTAAAGTTAGTGAAATTAGATTTATTTAATTATTCTTTTTACAAGTGAATCTTTGAAACTAATGATAATAGAATGAGTTATATGTTGTGAGCTATATATAACTGCGATTATTTTTAACAATGGAATATGATTTAGGAATATAGAAACTAATTATCTGCCATAACTTCCCGTACGCTTTTGTTTGGTATATAATTTAGGTATATTATTTAATGTTTAATTACTATACAATGTGTAATATTTTCATTTTTGTGGATGAAATCTTTTGTAAATTCTTCCGTATCACTAATATTTCCGCCTTTATCATAAACCAAAAATAAAATTTTATTCCATCTCTTTGAATAAGGCTTAATATCTGCGCTCATTTCATCTATAATAACTTTAACTTTCTTTTTTTCATCAATATATTTTAATTCTAATGCAATTTCTTTTTCATCATCTGTGAAATCAGGTATAAAAGATCCAGTAGAAAATGATGAACTTTCTTTTTCTCTTTTAAAATTATGTCCTTTTACTTTTAAATAACCTTCAAAATAATCCTGAACATCTTTTTCATTATTTGGTCCCTTTATTATGATCTTTCTAAAATCATTTTTAACTTCTGTAATAAGTTTATAGAAATAAATTGTAGAATCTTCAAGTTTTGAGCTAATTTCACCTTTTTCCTTCTTAGTTCCTTCTAAAACTTTAAGATAAAAATTGATTTTATAGAGGAGTGATTTTAATTCGCTTTTTTCCACCAGCGTAATGTCTGAAATCTCTTCTTTTATTTTTGGCGTAATGGGGATTTGAATATCTCTGAAATTATTGGGATATAATGATTTTAATTCTTGACAAATAATATTATATTTATCAAAAAGAGGTTCTACAAGCTCAAAAGTATATATAGTTGCTTCCGTATCTTTAAACTGATTTTTAATTTGATTTTTTAAAATTTTAAGCTCAATTTCTATATCCAATTGATCTTGCATTTTTTCTTGATTTATTTTAATAAATCCTTCTTCAATATTTTCTTTAATAGACTTTAAAAAAGCATTTCTTAATCTCGCACTATCAGAAGGTCCCATTGAACCATAATTAGGGTGCATTCCCTCGAGTCTTGTTTTATATTTTTCAGTACCAAATATCTCTGTCATTAAAAGGTGAATATCTGAAAACCATTTTAATGATATACCATGAAAGGGTTCTATCTGTGCATCCAATCTATCCCCTTCAGATATCAAATTTCCAGTATTAATTAATTCTTCTAGTCTCTTGATTATTTCATATTTATTCAATTCTTATCCCATATAAATTTAAATCTTTATTAATTAATTATATCTTAAGTTACATATATTGTTAAATTTTACTGATTATAATTCAAATTAGAATAGCTTCCTGGGGATTATTAATGAAATACAAAAAACAGATTGAATTTATGAGGATAGCAATTGAAGAATCAGAAAAATCTACTACAGAAAGAGGGAAAAAAATTTCTCCTAAAGTTGGAGCTGTATTAGTAAAGAATGGAAAAGTTTTAGAAAAGGCATTTAGAGGAGAATCTGCTGAAGGAGAACATGCAGAATATACACTACTTGAATTAAAATGTAGCGGAAAAAACTTAAAAGATACAATATTATTTGTAACCCTTGAACCATGTACAAGACGAAATCCACCGAAAAGACCATGTGTGGAATGGATTAGAAAAAAAGGAATAAAAGAAGTCATTATTGGAACGATTGATCCAAATCCTTTAATATCCGGAAGAGGTTATTTGAAACTCAGAGAATTAGGGATAAACGTTGAATTTTCTCCTTCTCAAATTCGTAATGAAATTGAATCTTTAAATAAAGATTTTAGAGACAGTTTTATAAGACCAAGTTTTGCAACGGCCAATCAATTAAATGAGAAGGGGGGAATATGGACTTTAATTGATAGTTTAATAACAAAAAGAGATGACAAAAAGATTTATTGGTATTGCGGGCAATCAGGTATTGGTAAAACTGCTTTACTCCGGTGGGTTAGGGAAGTTTTAAAAGATGGTGGAGAAATTGAATATGATTATATAACTTTAGGAAACAATGAGGTCATATTTCCGCTTATGGATCTTGTAAACGGCAATATATCAGACTTAGATGTAATAAAAGCGAATAATGGGAATATTATTGAATATGTCTGCAATAAAATTGTTAATTATTTAAGAAAGAAATCAAAACCAAAAATCATCATTTTAGATACAGATTATCAATTTAATGATTATGATGGGTTAAGCAAAACATTAAGTGTACTAAAATTGAAAATCGAAACTTTTCCTCAATATGGAATAATTGTAGCAACTAAAAAATGTCCAAAAAATCATTCTTATTCAAAAATGGAACCATTAAGTGAAGAGGAAATTGAAGAAATGTATAAAATTAAGGGTTGGGAATATGATTCAAATACAATTAAGAATTCTTATAAAATTACAAAAGGAAATCCGTTATTTGTTGTTTTATATAATGCATTGGTAAAAATTGAAAATAATATTAGATCAAATAATCCTAATAATCTTCAAGACATAATCTATAAAATCTTTGAATGTCTACCAAATGAAGCACAAGCAATTATTAAAAACATAGTTTTAAGTCTGAAGGCCCCCTATGAATTAGAAAAATTGACAAAAAAAGAATTAATACTTCCCGAAACGGAAGAAGCTGAAAAATGGTTCGATTTTTTAGTAAAATATGGCATAATTCAATCAAATAGTCCTAAAATCTCAATACATGATGATATAATTGAATCTTTTGAAGATTTAATTTCTGATGATGAAAAAAATAAAATTCATAACTTATTAGGAAATCGTTTAATCAAATCAGATCCAATTAGTTCATTATGGCATTTCGTGAGAGCAGACAATTATCAAAAAGCGTTTGACATTATTGTAACAAACCCAATTTTAACAATTAAAAATTTAGAAGTTCTCAAATTTATTAAAATTTACTCAGAAACTGCAAAATACTTTGAAAATTTAACTAAAGACGAAAAAAATAAAGAAATTAAACCAGATTTACTTTATTATATGGGGTTAATCTTTTTTCAACTTGCAGAATTCGTAGACAAAAGTAAGAATCTTACAAAAACTAGAGAATTAAATGAATTATTAATCATAAATTACAATTTTGAGAATCAGCCTGAAATTTATGGACACATTTATAATAATTTGGGAGCGATTTATGGTAATATGGCGGAAAATGCGATCGATAAAAAAGTAATTGCTGAAAAAGCATTAAATTATCTTGAAAATGCATTGAATTATAGAGAATCGGATAAAAGCTCAATACATTATGGAGAGACACAAAATAATCTAGGGGCTGTTTACCGAATTTTAGCTGAAACTAAAATGAATGTAAATTATGGAAATAAAGCTATTGAATCTTATAAAAAAGCACTTAAAATTTATACTTTAGAAAAATTTCCTCAATTTTATGGAAGAACTCAAAGTAATTTGGCACATGCCTATGTGACGCTTGCTGATATTGAAAATAAAAAACAAAATAGTTTAAATGCAATTGAAGCCGGTTTTGCTGCATTAAAGGTTTTTTCATTAGAAAGATATTCGATCTTATTTGCAGGAGCTAAAAATAATTTAGGAATTGCTTATCGCACACTTGCGGAAGTTGAAAATATTACGGAAAATTGTAAAAAAGCAATTGAAGCATATAAAGATGCACTTCAAGTTTATAGCTTTGAAAATTTTCCATTAGATTATGCAATGGTTCAATCAAATCTTGCTGGAGCTTATAGTACACTTGCTTTAGAAGAAAATATAAAAGAAAACTACTCAAAGTCAACTAAAGCCTATGAAAACGCACTAAAGGTTTATACAGTTGAAAAATATCCCATATTATTTGCAAAGACCGAATATAACATTGGATATTTTTTTTATGAACTAGGAATGAAATTAAATAATGCAAATTTTTTAAAGAAATCCATTGATTTTTATAAAAAATCTGCAAAATACAGGAACTTCGAAAATTTCCCTGCTGAATATGCATCAACTCAAAATAATCTTGGATTAGTTTATTTAATCCTTGCTAATAGTCGAGATAAAGAAGAAAATTGTAAAAAAGCAATAAATTCTTATGAAGAGGCTCTGAAATTTTATAAATTAAATAGATTTCCAGATAAATTTGGCTCAATTAATAATAATATTGGAATAAGCTGTCTTATATTAATAGAATTAAGTAAATCTGAAAAATATTGTAAAAAAGGAATGAAAGCTTTTAATTTTGCACTTGAATTTTATAAAAAAGAGTTATATCCTGAGCAATATGAGGGTATAATAAAAAACCTAAAAAAAATTGAAAGATTGTGTGGTAAAAATAAACTTGTTAATGAAACATAAGGGAAGTTAAGTCCAAAAATAGGAATATAATGAAATAAATGAAAAAATCAATTAGAAAAAGTCTAACTAACTTCTAAAAAGTCAGTTATTTTACTTTTCTTCAGACCCTTAGTTTTTGTGCCCCATATCGAATCTAAATCAGGTGTAAATCGATAATATTCTTTATATTTTGATATATCATCGCCTTTTCGTATATTTTTTATTCGTTTTTTAATAATTTCTATGTTCTTTTGACTCTTTTCGATGCCAATACTTCTTCTATTTAATTGCATTGCAACAATATTAGTCGTTCCTGTTCCTGTAAAGGGATCAAAGACTAAATCTCCAACCTTGGTCGAAGATAAAATAATTCTCAATAGTAAAGCGACCGGTGCTTGTTGTTTATGAAGTCGTTCGTTTGTATTGGGGTGTCTTAAAGCTTCATCACCTGCAAAATAACCTGATGTTAATTCTCTTATATCAATCCATACATCAGTTACATAAAGACCATTTTCTCTTGGCTTTTTTTCATTTGCCATTAATGGAAGATCAATTCTTAATCTATTAAAGGTCGCAGGTTTATCTCCTTTTGTGGCAAATCCAATTACTTGAAATTGTTTTCCATATCTATAAGATTGCGGAACAGCAGATGTCTTTTTTCTCCAAATTATTAAATTTTGAAACGTCCATCCAGAATCTCTTAAGGCTCTTAAAACAAATTCAGCATTTTTTTCTCTTTGCATGAAATATATTGATCCACCTTCCGAAGTGCAATCATAAATTAATTTACAAATTTCAGTCATCCATTCCCAATATTCCTCCGGGTTCATATCATCCATATGATTTTCATATGCTTTTTGTTGATTAAAAGGAGGATCTAAAAAACTTAAAGTAATTGGAGATAATTTTTCATCTTTAGAAATTTTAGATTTAAGAATTTCTTTACAATCGTCTTCAAAGATAATCGGATCGAATTCCATATTTTATCTACTCAAAAAATAATCTATCCAAAGAACCTTTATGTAATAATATTAATAAAATTGATTATAAAGTTCTATAATTTTTGTCAAATGTGATTCTGTGGGAGAAGCATGAGAGATTTTGAATTAAGTGAAAATATCATTGATTTAATATTAGATGAATTAAAAAGGGCGGAAAAATTTATTAAAATTGCAGTTTTTCAACTCCATAATGAAGAAATTTTTAATATAATTAATGATAAATTGAAAAAAGGGTTAGAAATAGAGATTTTCACACTTCCTTATGATTCTATTCATCAAAATATAGAGAAAATTCAGAAATTATTTGAAGGGATAATAAAAAATGGAGCAAAAGTATATTTTTGTAAGTGGAATGTAGGGGATCCAGAAAGAACTACAACCGCTGTAGGAGTTTGGTATTCTTTTCATGGAAAGTTTTTGGTGACAGATAAGATTGCTATTGCCTTTTCAGCAAACTTGACCGAAAATAGCGAACTAGACGTTTTAATCTCGTTTAAAAATGAAAAAGATAAAATTGATGAATTTTCCAGAAAATTTGATTATTTGAGAGAATTATTTATTGATCCCACTGGTTCATATTCAGGAAAAATTCGGCAAATTGTTACTTCTAAAGAAGTTGAAAATGTTGATGAATTATTTGAGTTGCCTCCCTCTATTAAAAATGAAGGTTTGACGGATTTTTGGATTCAACATTATCCCTCAGAAATATGTCCAGAAGAAATAGATATTGAAGAAAAGCTATATATTGCACCGTTTGATTGTAAAGCACGAAATTTTATTACAAAATTATTGAATGAAGCGAAATCTTTTGCTTATATCTGTATTGAAACATTTACTGATTCTGATATCCCTGATGAATTGAAAAAAATTAGTCTAAAAGGAATTGATATTAGAATAATCTCTGGAAGCGAAAGTATGGATTTCCAAGATAGAATTAATGAAAATTTTAAGGAACTTATTGCTTCCGATGTCAAAATGAAAACCATTATAGGATACGTTCATGGGAAAATGATTATAACTGATAAACATCTAATGGTTAGTTCTATTAATTTTAATAAAATGAATCTTGGATTTGATAAAACAAAAAAATTTTGGAGGGCAAATACAGAAACTCTTCTTGTTTGTTCAGATGAAAAATTAATTGAAAAAGCAAAACAGGATTACATAGCTTGTTATGATAAAGGAATTAAAATCGAAAGGAAATTAGCAGAAAAAATTGAAAAGAAAGTAGGAAATATATTTACAACTATTTTTCAACTTAAAACTAGAAAAGAAGTAAAGGAACTTTTCTCAAGGTTAATTATTGCAAAAGATATCGAAGAAAAGAAATTTATTTTAACAATTGGGAAAATTACAGCAAAGATTATGAAACATTTTGGAAAAAATATGGTTCAAAAAGAAGATTTTCTATTATCTCTGATATTATTCTATCTTTCAGAAAGAAAACACGACATAGATCAACTTAAAGAAAAATTAGAAATTCTAGAAACAGATTTTAATCTGAATAAACTATTAAATATTCTTATAAAAAATGATTTCATAGAGAAAGAGGGAGATCATTTTAAATTAAATGTTGGAAAACTATTCTAATTTGAATCTTTTTATTTTAAAAATATCACCAAATAAAAAAAACTTGGAAAATTATTCATTAGGGAAGAATTTTATATATTATCAATTTTTTTGATTTTTTTTGAAGATTAAACTCATTCTGTAATTGTTCAACATTCTCTTTTATAATAAAATCAAGGATTTTTATTTTAAAACCGGGTTCAATCTCGTAGAATTCCATGCAATCCTCTTTTAATATATTTCCAGTATTATTTAATATTTTAATTTGTAAAGACATTCCAAAAAATGTACATTCCCCATAGCAGCAGTTAGGAATAGGGTCTTTATTTTTAAATTTACATTTTTCAATGCAATATAAGTGCAATTCTGAGTTATAATCTTCATTAGGTAAATTACACTTTTCTCCACCACTTTCCGGATGACAACTGAGACAATCAGGGTATTCCTCACACGTTCTAAAATCCCAAAAAAGGCTTCCGAAGAATTCTTTTAATTCTGAAGTTGAATAATCCTTTGGATCGAAAAAATCAAACTCAAACCATAACTCTTCTTTTCTAATTTGTGCAAGATTTTTTAATTCCTCTCTATCATAAGTTACTAAAAAATCAATATCTCCGCATTTACTTTCTTTTTCAGCATAACTTCCAAAAATATAAAGTTCCTTTAAGATAGAACCATATTCAGAAGCCAATAATCCTTTAAAATTTTTGATAACCTTTTTTTCTAACGGAATAAAAAAATCACGATCAAATTTAATATTTTCACATTCAGGACATTTATGGACTTCTTGTAATCCTGAATATTTATCTCCTCTTCCGCACCTTTTACATAGTCCAATCTTAGGTATTTTCATCACAACCATAACTAATTATTCAATAATTGAATTAGAATTTAGTGAAATTTGACCCCAAATAATTTGAAAATAAAAGTCATAAGACTAAATAAATTAATAAATAAGTTTCTAATAATACTTAACCCTTTTTCCATATTAATTTTATATTTATAAATTATGAAGTGAATTTTCTTAAGTTCATTGTTTATATGGACTTATCTCCGCAAATTTAGAAATCGATATTCTATTAATTCTTATAATATTCATTATTCTTCAATTTCAAAAAATAGTTAAATGTTTAAAAAAACTATTTTTTTGAAAAAGTTATATTATGAATTAATGAAATATAAGGGAAGTTATGTTCTATTCATTAAAGTCAATATAAATAAATTGATATTTTTTTAAATTATTCTTGATGATAAATTCTATGACACTTTTTACACGTAGGAACACAATTCAATGGGTCCAAACATCGTTCAGGATAAACTTTTGGGCTTGCTATATGGTGTACTGTGCTAGCTGGTTTTTCACAATAATGACAAAATCTATTTTCACGTAAAAATTCAATTCTAAAATCCATCCATAATTTTGACCTATAAAAGTCCTCTGGGAATTCTTTAAGTCCAATTTTTTCACCGTTTTTATAAACTAATTTCTGATTTTCATATATCTTACTTTCATTAATACCAATTATTAATTGCAGATCATCCAATATTTCTAAAATATCATCATCATTACGTAAATCTTCATCAGCAGCAATCTTTTTTTCTAAATCATTAAGCTCAGATTCTTTCATTTCAGGTATCCCAAGAAGAGAAGTTAAGGCTAATATTTTATAATCAATTAATGGATAATTTTCAAACGCAAAAATGTAATATTTCTTAGCGACTTCAAATTCCCCAAATTCATTTCCATATAAATCTCCTAAGTCCATTGCAATATGAGGATCTGAAAATTCCTTAAACCCTTTTTCTAAAAGGTCTTTTGCTTCAGTAAATCTCTCAGAGTTTATTAATTCTCTTGCAGGATAAACATACTTCTCATTAATTTCTCTCCATGAGGCTTTTCTCCCACTCATAATAATAGAACCACCTTCCATAATTTTAACTTGGAATGATATTATAAATCCAAGTTATGATATTGAGAACTTTTTTAAATATTATAATAGAATCTTCGGAAGAGAACCGTTTTTGGCCGTGCATTGCATCATTTCTAAGTTCTCGCAACTCATCTAATTGGTCTAAGAAATTTGAAGGATAATTTACATTTTCTAGTTCATCGATACATTCTCCAATATTTCTTAAATCTTTATTGATTTTTAAATCTGCGTTAATATGAGTTTTTAATTCATTTTCAAAAATTCTTGCACTCATTAAAACCGAAGCTGTCCATAAATTGCATGCAAGACATCGCAAATTTTCATTTATATCTTTTTTTAAAAAATTCGTCATATTTTCAATTAATATTTCTGGAAAAAAATTCTGTATTTTTGATTTTTTTGATTTAATATCTGAATGATTTAAGTTATTAATATTTGAAATAATCATTTGAAGACAATTATCACAATAATATACTCTTAAATAAATAGGATTTGAACAATTCTGGCAATAATTTAGCATTTTATCCCCCCGAAACCTTTATTTTTACCAGTTTTGTCTATATATAACTGGATTTTTGAAGTGGCTTTTTTAGTCATCTTTTTACCCAAAATTTTTACCTCCAAATCATTCCTTTACTCGTTTTTTAAAAATACACTCATAACCTTCTGGTTTTAATTTATCGGGTTGTATTGAAGTTATTCCAAAATAAGATTGGTTATATTTTGAATACCAATTGAATCTGGGGTAAGATCTCTCACTAGGAAAATCTTTTTCTCTTATTGTTACTAATTCCCATCCGTTTTCTCCAAAATAATTTAAAATATCAACAAGCTCCAAAGAAGCAATTTCATCCTCGTTATTTCCCTCATATAAATAATTCCAACCATCACCTTCTAAATCATCAAATTCATAATAAATTAAAAAATCATATAATGAATTGGGATCTAAACTTTTTTGTACATAATCAACGATGAAATAATTAGGTTCCCCCTTCGAATTTTTTTCATAATCAATTCTTTTAATAATATTTACTTTTTTATATTTCCAAACTTCCGGAATCTCACTTTTAGTTTTCTTTTTTGCTTTTCCCTTCTTTGAAGGAAGTTTAATTTTTCCCTTATTACAGTTATTACAAATTGAAATATAATTTAAATAATTTAATGGATTTCTAGAATTGGGATTAATTTGCCTTATATTCAGTTTATCTTGTGGAAATGTTTTTTTACAAAACTGACATTGATTATTATCCTTGAAAAATATAATTTCTTTAATTTTAGGTTTTAATACCATTGTTTTTGGGCGTTTTTTAATAATTTGGAAATAATCATTCTCATATCTAATAATCCGTTGAGTTATTGCGTTTTGATCAATTTTTAGTTCATCTGCAATATCAGATATTGTTAGTGATTGAAAATTTTTTCTTATAAATACATAGATAATTTCTTTTATTGATTTTGGAATCTTTTTTACATTAGACATTTTTATTCTATTATTTGTAAGATAGAACACTCTTATATATCTTTTGTTATTTTGTACATGACATTTCACATTGAGATATACCTAATCTATATTCCAAACAAAAACGTATGAGAAGTTATATTACATTCTAAATCATCATTATATTTATGCTAGAATTCATATATCAAAACGATTTTGAAAAATAACACAATAATAAATTGTTATTGATTTCATCTGGATCTAAAAACTCTTCAATTCAGTTTTTACTTAATTATTATTGAAATCTTATCTTATGGATCAATGATACATTATATGGCGCCAAATGAAGTTCATTATTAATTGTTTAATATCTTAACAAAGTTTAAGTAGAACTCATTGAAATAAATTATTTTATTAATTATTCTTTATACATCTTCTCTAATTTCTTATTTCACAAAAAAAATTAATAAAATAATTAATAACGTCCCAATCAAAAAGATTTTAATATTTATTTTTATTATTATATTTTAAAGGTCTGGTTTTGTAATAAAAAAGAAGAGGAAAAATAAAAAGTCTATATTAAGAAACTTTTTGAAAAGAATATAAAATAGGGAATATACAATAATAAACCATTATTTCTATTCCATTTTTTTTATTTATTTTTCTAATCTTATTGAATATTTGTGTGATAATTATGGAAAAAACAACAAGATATTGGAAAAACAGATATAAAGTTATCAAAGAAATAAAAATTTCGGGATCTATTCCTTTTAATGAAAAAATTGAAATTCGGCAATTTATATGTGAAGATCTACTATTAAAACAAGAAGTTATACTTAAAAAAATTAAAATAAATGAAAACGAAGAACTTAAGGAATTAGCAAGATTCTTATGGCATTATGAAATGTCATTGAATCAAAAGGCCATAAATAATTCAGATGGCAAAACATTATTGAAATTAATAGATTCGCAATATGATCCTATAGAAAATTATTTCATTATCGTAACTGATTTTGGGGGGATTTCTTTGAAGGAATGTTTAACTCAAACCGAACAAACTGATGATAGCATATCTTTTCAAAATTTTTTATCAGGAAAGAAAAGAAAATGGGATTCGATCCTTAAGTTAGTAGAAGGCTTATCATCATTACATAATTCTGGATTAATTCACCGAAATATATCTTTAGAAACAATTTACTTTAATAGTAATTCTTATAGAGAAGGGGAAAAGGAAGTATTAAAAATTGGGGATTTTAATTGGAGTATTTATTTGTATTCAATTGCAAATATATTCTCTAATAAGTTTTCAATTGAAATAATCCAATGTAAAAATGATTTCTTTCGAGCACCTGAATGTAATACTGATATTGTATTAAAAAATCCAGTACCTCGTGGTGAAAATAATCAATCAGATCTTTTTTCGCTGGGACTTGTTTTAGCTTTTTTATTAACTGATTTGGACATAAACAAATACAAAATATCTGAAAATTCAGACAAAATTCAAATTCTTTTAGAGATTCGAGATTATATTAAGAATTATAAAAGATTTTTAGAACAAGAGAGAGAAATAATATTAAAATTGATCGAAATAGAACCGGAGAAAAGGTTCTTAAATGCTGAGAAATTAAAAGAGAATATTAAAAACTTTTTAAGAGAATTAAAATACAAATTTAGCTACTATAAAGAATTACCTATATACTTTCCCTTAAGTAGACAGAGTAGATTATTAGAAATAATTTCAAATAGAATGAATATAGGTATTGATGCTATTATTCGGGATCCAGATGAATTTTTAAGAATTGAATTTTCTAATACAACATTTTACTTATCAAAAGATCAACAATTTCCATTATGGGTCAAAGGAAAAACTGGAACTGTATATAAAATTAGGAGTATTTATAGAAGACCCAAATTAGCAGAACTTTTCATAGTAAGATGGAAAGAATATGATTTTGAAAAAACAGACATTCAAATATGCAATACAAAAAATCTTTTTTGGAGAGATAAAGATAGTAATGATCCAATCTATTTAGGTTGGGAAAAAATATTCGCAACATCCTTGGATCTAATTAACGAGAAAGTTGCGGAATTATCTGAGGGGGATAAAGATAAAGAAAGATGGCTCGAAACTATAGAAATTGTCACTGATGCTGAAATAGATTTAGAAGAGAAAAAAATATTTGATTATCAATTAATCAGTTCAGAGCAGGAAAAAAAGTTAGAAGAAGAATACAAAATAAAAATTGCTATTTCAAATTTAGCTGATGAGGAATTATTTTCTGATCCGAGTGGAGATTTCAGAGGAACTAGCTTGGAATTAGTTTTAGAAAGAAATATTTTTGAACCATTTAAAGAAAAGAGAAAATGGAAAATAAGTAGTAGTGAATATGATGAAAATATAGATACAACAGTTTTTACATTGGTTAGAACAAAAAAGGGGGAAGATCCTCCATTAAATGGATTTATAAGAATGTGGGAATTAAAAAATACAGCTCCACTTCTTAGAAGAAAATATGGAATTATTCAAAATTTAGAAAAACACGAATTACTTTTAAATTCGATTTTAAAACCAGCCTCAACTCATAAATACTTCGAAAGGGATATTATTAAAAAAGAAATCGTAACGGATATATTCAATACATTTCCGATTTTTTTATTACAAGGTCCTCCTGGCACAGGAAAAACTTGGACTGCAAAAGAATTAATAAAAGTAACTTTAGAAAATGATCCTTATGCTAAAATTCTTGTTACAAGTAAAGAGCATTTCCCACTGGATGATTTATTGACAAAAACATTAAAAATGATTCAAGATCTAGAAATAAAACCCAAACCAATGCTAATCAGGCTTATTTCAACTGAACGAGAGCAATTTTATGATCCAAAATCATTAATTTTTTTACATTTTAATAAAATAATTGCTAAAAATCTTCTAGAAAAACTTATAAAATGGGTTCCCAAAAATCCCAAGTTAAATGAGTTAGGAAAAGAATTAAATAAAATTGCTAGGGAAGATTTTGAATCGCCCAGTAGAGAATGGATAGAATTAGTAAAACAGAGTTCTAATATCCTCTTTTGTACTACCACTGCTCGAGAACTTCAAGAACTCGAATATTTTCATCCTTCATTTGATTTGGTAATTATTGAGGAATCTGGAAAGGCATATCCATCAGAATTATTATTTCCATTACAATTGGGAAATAAATGGGTTTTGATTGGAGATCAAAATCAATTACCTCCTTTTAGAGTTGATGATATAAACGAAATTCTTGAAGAGCGATTGGAAAAAAAGGAAAATGAGGTAAAAGGTTTACCTAATTATAGTTCTCAAGATTTTCTCGAATTTAAACAAGATGTTAAAAAAGAAATGAAGATTTTTCAATCTATGTTTGACCGATTTCAGAAGGTTAATCATTCCTTTAATAAAGCTGATCAAATAAAGTCTTGTGATACACTAATAAATCAATATCGCTTACCTTCAAAAATAAGTAGAATGATTTCTACAATTTTTTATAATAAAGAATTTATTCAGAAAATCAAAGATCCAGAACTAGGAAGTTTCATTATTGAACCCGAAATTTTAAAAGATGAACAATTGATATGGATTAATACATCTTATAAAAAAGAATATAAAGAGCAAAGAAGCGGTTATGATATATATAATATTGGAGAGGCACTTTTAATTAAAGATTTATTAACAAAAATACAAATATCGGAAAATAATGGGAATTTTTCAATTGCGATATTGACTCCCTATAAAGAACAACTTCAAACCCTCATCAAAACACTTCCAAATCAATTAAATAATCTGAAAAATATTAAAATTCGTGAAAGTTGTTATACTATCGATAGCTTTCAAGGTCGAGAAGCAGATTTAGTAATTATATCTTTAGTTAGGAATAATCGAAAAGAAAGTTCTAGACGCGCTTGGGGTTTTATACCTGGACCAGAGAGATTAAATGTGATGCTTTCAAGGGCAAGAAGAACTGAAATTATTGTTGGAAATTTCGATATGTGCCGAACTTTCCACCGAGATGACTATATGACGAAATTTAATAAAGTAGCAAAATTTGTAAAAAATTATGGTAAATTGTTAACTCCAAAGGAGGTGCTAGAATAAAATGTTTCAAATTAATGAGGAAGGATATAAAAAAGATTTTCTCACTATACCAATCGAAATGATTAAATGTGAGATACATATTAAAAAACTGGCAAAACTAACTACATTTGAGAAACTAACTTTAAAATTTATTTATGAAGAAAATTCTCTTCAAGAATTACTAAATGCATTTAATGCTGGAACTCACATTATGAATTTCATTATTGCAAAACTTTTTTATCAAGGATTAATTAGGCTCAAATTAAATGAAGGTATCGTTGAATTAAGTGATAAAATTATTGATTATGTAAAAAACAATAAGTTAGATGAATACTCAGAGGAAGAGAAATCTTATAAAAAAAGAAATTTTACGTTTATCCAGGAAAAAATAAGTGGCGAGCTATTTTTAGAAAATCGTGTAAAAGAATATTTAATAAAACCACATTCCCCAAAGGATACCAATTATTATGATGTTAAAGCCAACATATATGGTAGTTTTCCAAATCTAAGAGATTTCTCAATAACAAAATTTGCAAAACGGGCAATTGTGGAATTAAAATCAGACATAGAAGATATAGAAAAAATTGAATTTATTAAAAATTTAAACCTTAATAAATTTTATATTCCCCTTGTCGATAAGACCAATAAAAAATTATTAAAATTGGATTATGATTTTTTTCCAAGCCATATTCAAAAAGCTTGGCAAAATGCCTTTGAATCTCAGCATTTTAAAAGTGGAGAAGAACAAATAAATTTAGAGCTATTAAAAGATGAAACTAAGTTCTTCTCCATTAAGACCATTAAAGAGGAACTCTTTAAAGCTTTAGATTCTTTAAAAGAGCTATTTATAAGAATTAATGTTAAACAAGATAAAACTGAATTATTATTTCAGTCTGATATTATTTTAGATAAGATTTCAAATTTAATAGAGAAAACTATTGAATTGACTAAAAGTATAAACCAAATTCAATTTAATTATGAAAAATCTAATATCTTCATTGAAAATTTTAAATCTTTTATAATTAAAGCCAAAAAACTTGTTATCATATCTTCTACTGAAATTAATGTGAGCAGTATTCCTATCTTAAGTTCTGTTATAAATGATCTTATTAAGAATAAAGTGCATGTAATTCTTCAATGGGGATTGTTAGAAAATCAAAGATATCCTGATTTAGCACGTAAATTAGAGATATTTGAAAAAGAAATAAGAAAGATGATAGATAATGACTTTCAAAAATATCTTCATATCTATCATACTACTACCAGAACTAATTCAAATTATATTTTAATTGATTATGATAAATTAATCTACTCTAATTTTTCATTTCTTAATTGGAATAAAGCACTTGACACAATTATTACATTTGTAGAAATTGAAGGTGGTGAAATGCCTTTAAATTTTTTAGAATTTAGTATTGATTACTCACCCCCTGAATTTACACAAAGGTCTTTTTTAAATAAACTTCTTTTAGAGGGAAATGCATCTCTTTTAAAGAAATTATCTAGCCAAAGACAGAAGTTCATTCTAAATCTAAAAGAAAAATTCGAAAAATTAAAGAACCTTATTGAAAGCGGCAGTTTTAATAATGAAGAAAATGAAATTAATAATTTAAAATCAATTATTGGATCAGGAATTAACTTTGATAGTGTTTCAAAAATAATAGATTTAGAACACGAAGAAATTCTTATTGATATTATGGAATCAACAAAAAATTCTATCTTTCTATATACGGATGAATTAAATATCCTTCCATTTGGTCCTCATTTTGAAGAAAACATAGAAAAGTTCACAAATAGTGAATTTAGTATTATTTTAAATAAATACTTTTTAAAATCTGAAAATGAAACAAAATGGGCAAAAGGAATTAAAAGAATTGAATATATCTCAAATAAATTTCCTCAATTAAAACTTATAGAATTAGAGCAAAATTTCAAACTAAATATAGTTTTAGTTGATAATGGTTTAATTTTTTATTCAAATTCTCGCATTTTAGCACCTAGAAGAAGGATTGATTATGATTTCAATACTAAGAATTTTGGTTTGATAATTGATTCTGCTAGTGTCAATAAAGAAATTCTAAAATGCTTAAATACATTTCATGTTTTAAATTCTAAAAAATAATCTTGATATAATTTTCAGTACGATTGAAAATACAGAAGGATTATATTCTATTTTCAAATTTTATCAAAATAACGAATATTACTAATAAGCAAAATAATTTGGATGGAGGAATAAAAATAAACTTAAAAAAAATTGAAATTAAGAATTTTATGGGCGTTCATGACGTAACCTTAGATAATTTAGGTATTTTTAATGTAATAATTGGAAAAAACAAAACAGGAAAATCATCTATCTTAAAATTATTAGCTAATTATAAAGTAAATGATAATTTTTGGGTGGCAAACAAAAAGTTTGCCTCTGAAAAAGGAGAAAATAAACCAATTGAATTATTAAAATTAATATGGGAATTAGATTCAGAAGATATAATACAACTTAAGAAAGTTTCTTCTAGTTTAAAAAATGCTAAACTTTCATCAACTAATCTAATTATGGTAACAGAACATAAACCCCTAAATAATCATTCTGCAAAATTTTATTCAGATCAAAATTTATCAAAACTTTCGTATGAACTACCAAGTGTAGCTCAGACTATGTTCCAAAATACAATATTGGGGGGTAAAATTATAAATATGATTCCATGTGTAAGATATTTATCTACGGATTTTGAAAAACGAATTACAGAAATCGAATTGGTTAGTAATAAGCAAGATCCTGAATTTATTTTCTATACAAATCAAGATGTAATGGTTTTCGATCAAATATTTAATTGGATTGATATAAAAAACCGAAAAAGAGAAGAAATTCAAGAATTCATTAATATTATAAGGAAATTAATTAATGTTGATTTAGAAATTAATGAATTTGAAGCAGGAAACGATTTTCAACTCTCATTAGATTATGAAGAATTAGGTCTTAAATTTGAGAGAGCTTTCCGAACCGCTGGACATGCAACACAACAATTAGTTTTAATTTTATATTATTGTTTCTTTCAAAAAAATCATTTAATTCTTATTGATGAAATTGAAATAGGACTTCATCCAAGTCTTTTGAGGTATTTATATAATGTACTTTATGAATTATCAGAAAGAAATAATAATCAATTAATTGTATCAACCCATTCGTCTGTCTTTCTTGATTTATGTCCAAATGTTTACTTATTAGAAAATGCTGAAAATGGTTCAATCTCCTATAATCACTCGGACTTTATTACAATCAGAGCAATTGATGAATTAATAGACCCTGATCCTATTGATTCTGCATTTATTTTATCAAGAGATGAATATTCACTATTAATACAATCAGGATTTGATGAATTAAATTTAAATATGATAAATAAAATCCATGATTATTTTAAGCCATTTGAATTATTTTTAGAACACGAAGAAGGTCTTGATGAATATAAAAAGATATTAAAACTTGGAACTACTATAAAACATTATAATTCTCAACTTCTTCAAAATGTACATTTTTTAAGCTCTACCGTTGAAGAAATATCGCTAAATTATGATGATAAATTAAAAAATAAACTAAAGAAAATTGTAATTTGTCAAATAAACAAAATTAAGGTTGATAAAACATATAAGAATCGAGAGGAACAATTTAAGAATTTATGTAAAGAATGTTGGAACCCAAAATTCCAGAATATTTTAACATATTCTCCGATGAAAGCAGAGGAAAAAAGGATTGAGATAATTGAACATTTGAAAAAATTGAAGAAATATAATAAAATTAACAATATTAATCAAAATTCTATCATTATAGTCTTTCCCGAAAATAGCTTTCCTTATATTGCTTTAGAAAATCTCATTAAATTTGCCACAAATGAAAAAGTTATAATTGTTGGAGGAATGGAACATAAGAAAATCGGTCAAATCAAGAAAATTTTTTCGAAATTACCTCATGAATATCAAAAAAGATTAATTATTCCAAATTATAATCAATATTTTAAAAAATTATTAAAAAAAATAGGTAATAAAGATACTAATCCATTTGATCCTCTACAAGAACGAGATTTGGAAGTAATTACTAATTCTAAATTTTTAAATCAAGCTATAATTATAAATTCTGATAAAAGAATTTCATTTCAAATTAAGAATATTCCAGTATATTTCTTTAATAAAGAAAAAAATAGATATGATAAAGAAGGTATTCCTTCAATATTAATACCTCATTTTAAAAAATTTAAAACAGTAATTGGTAATTTAGCTATTCTAATATGTAAAGATTTTTTAGTTAATTATGAAATAATCCCTCAATGGATGGAAAAAAATGATATCAACATTATTATTATCCCTTCTTTTACTCAATTAGTAAAACCATTTCAAGATAAAATTGGAGAAATTATGAGAAATAAAAAAAATGAAGGAAAAATATTTGTATTCGCAAGTTTAGCCGAATATGGTGGATCTGGAGTCTATTGCTACAAAAAAAGGAAAGATTATGAACCTGGAAAAAAAGGAAATCTCGAACCTGGGGAAGAAAAATGCAAAGAATATATAATATAATAATGATAGAATAAATTAAAATTAATTTTGAAATTAATCTTAAGGTTATTACATATCAATACACTAAAAAAATAGAAAGTAAAATAATTGAGAAATTAGAAGAAGATAAAAGAGAATTAAAAGAAATTATAAGATAATTAACTTTTAAAATTGAATTAATGCAAGAACAATTTTTAAAAACTATGCGGTTAATTGATCAAACCATAACTGTAAAAAATATTGGAGAAATTGATTCATGAGAAATCATTAAGAATATTTTTAATAGTGCGTAATTTGAAAATATCTCTGCCAGATTTTGTTAAGAATCTCTCCCTTGAAGAAAAGAAAAAATTAATTATTCTTTATACACTTGGATCATTTATTGTAAGCAAAACTTCCTACTAATCTTTAATTCGAAAAATTTAATAATAATCATTAAACTAAGTGATTAAGTGGATGGGAATGGAACCTAAAATATTACAGAAAATCGAGAAATATGGAAGATATTCGGAAACTTTTCCCCTTAAAAAAGGTCCGGTAGGACCAGTTGAAGTGAAAGGTGTAAGGGGACAACAAATAAAAATTTATCTGACTTCTGATGGAATAGAAATTTATGATAAGAATAATGTATTAGAAAAGAGTATTTTTTATGACGAAATTGACGCATGTATAAACCTTAATGTTGCCGAGCATTTAAAGATTCCAAAGAGTACCTTGACTTTTTCTGCCTATAAAGTGGAAACAATTTTATTACATTATTCAAATAACAAAAAATTATATCTACTATTTTGGAGTACTATTGCTGGTTGGCAACCTAAGCGACATGCAAAAGTCTTTAATAAAATACAAGAACACATAAATCGTCCGAATATAAAGGACTTTTTGATTGCTCTAGCTCCAAAATATGACGATTTTAAAATCCCAATTTCTCGAATTCAAGAAGAGTATCCTCTTGATGTTAATGAGATCCGCCATATAGTTGAGGAAATTACGGATTCGAATTTTAAATTCAAACAATCCAAAGATTATATTCTAGTGAAACCCAAACCTAAAATCGAAGTTGAAAGAGTAAGTATAAATGGAGAAGAAAAATTTAATGTAGTAGATAAAATAGAAATACCTCTTGAATTTCATATAACAAACCGAGGCACTTATCCGGCAAGAATTTCTCTACATCTTGATGCTGCAAATTTACCAACGGGAAAACCTCATCCTCCATTTGATATTAAGCCAGGAGAAACCGCAATAAAGACCTTTCATGTTTCCACATTTGTAAAAGACAATGAATATACAATGAATTTATTGCTGTGTGATAACAACGATGATAATGTTGAAATTGAAGATTCGGGAGTTACTTTTACAATAAATAGAAAAACATCAAAGAAAATGAAATTAAAAAATATTCTAAAAGCAGCTCTTTATCAATCCGCAAATGTGTTAGGAATCGCAAGGAAAATATAAAAAATAAAATGAAAGTTAAATCAATGAGAAAAGAAGTAGATAAAGCAGATTTAATAATTGTTATATTAGTGCTAGTATTTTTAGCATCTTTAGTCTTGATTGATCACTTATCTGAACCTATAATTGTCGTAACAATTTTAATTATCACAATTACAGTAATTATCATAAGAATAATCGTTTATTATTATAGATATAGAACAAATAAAGAAGAATAAAAGTTTCCTCTATGATAAATAGAAAAACATCAAAGAAAATGAAATTAAAAAATATTCTAAAAGCGGCCCTATTAAGATCCGCAGATGTGTTAGGAGGATTTGCGAGGAAGATATGACAAATAATAAAAAATCTAATTTTTTATAAAACTCATTAAAAAATGCCTTCCCATACTGCTCGGTTTGGTATTAATTAGATATAAGCATTACTTTAAAATTTTAAAAAGCAGTTATTTTCAAACTAGGTATTTACAGACTATTAAAAACAAAATTATCGTCATCATCCACAAATACCTTTATCCAATTCAAAACCAATTCTAACTGAAAAAGAATATTATAAATGACCACTGAAAGAATATAAGAATTATACTAAAATGAAAGAAAAACCATCTCTATTAATCATAGGAAATTCAAATGTAGGGAAGAGTGCCACAACTAAACTACTTCTCCCGAATCCGAAGAAATTTAAGGGGAAAACGGGCAAATCTCCCGGGAGCACATTATTTATTGAACCGATTACACAAGTTAACCTCCCCTATAAGATTATAGATTTGCCAGGCTTCGGATATATGCGCCATAAGGGTAGGAGAAGGGAAGACCATATTAAAAATTTAATCATTGTCCACATCGAAAAACACCACAAAGAGTATTTTTTTGGCATTGTGGTATTAAATATTCTCCGGATCGAACAGCAAATCACTAAATATTTCATTCAGGATAAAAATTCCATACCCTTAAATTTTGAACTACTCCAATTTCTAAAAGAATTTGATATTCCTTTTATTGTGTTACTGAATAAAATCGATAAAGTTTCAGAATTAGAAATGAGAAGGATTATTGCATTCTTTGTTGATGCAGCTCGAGAATACGGATTAAATCTAATTCATTTAGACAACTTTGATAAAACTAATGAAACCAAGATACCATATTTAGAATTTTCAGCACGAAAAAAAACAAATCTTGGAAAGTTAAAATCGATAATTCAGCATTATTTTAATTTATTTCCTAAATAATATGAATGAAATTTATTCGATTAGAGCTATAAGAAATAATAAATCTAATTTTTCCATAAAAATTCATTCAAAACAAGCCTATATCTATGGATTTGGTATCTTCAAACATAGGGTGAATTTGGAAACATAAAAAAGAAGTTATTTTCAAATAATTTATTTACAAACATTATATACAAAAAAACGAGATAAAAAAATGCAAAGAACCAAATTTATTTTATTAATATTTTCTCAAATACTCTTAGTATCTTCGGTGTTTTTTAGTGTTTTAGACGCCCCAAATCCTAGTTGCTTAATCTCAGCACCCAATTTAGCCGAAATCCCCAGAAATCTTGTAATCGCAACTCCCAGTTATGTAAATAGATGGTCGACTACATATTCCCCGGACAATATCGATATTTCAGCAGATGGACGATATTTTGTAACAGGCGACTCAGCCCCCGCCCCTACTAATCTTACCTTTTACGATAGAAACGGTCCTAGGTGGGCCCACATTCCAGGGGATGCTATCCTTGATGTAGCAATTTCTGCAAATGGGCAATATATAGTAACTGGAACCCAGATAAAAAATGTAACTCTTTATAACCGAGCAGGATTTCGGGATGATTATATTCCTAGTGATGGTATTATATCAGTTGCAATATCAGCTGACGGGCTTTACTTCGTTGCTGGAGATATACCTGGTCGCGTTCTTATGTTTAATAGATCTAATCCTCAAGCTAATGGAATTAATAACATGTGGAATTATACTACTGGTGACGGTAGTATTGGCGCACTTGCTATTTCATCAGACGGTCAATGCATTGCTGCTGGTGGCTGGAATCAAAATATAACTCTACTTAATCGAGATTCTACAGTAATTCAGGAAATCGAAACTGGAGCGGTTCGATCATTGGCGATGTCCGCTGATGGGACTTATATTGTCTCCGGAAATTCAAGCGGTTATGTATCCTTATTTAACAACACGGGTAGTTTGTTAGTGGGCTATGATATGGGGGAAGAAGTTCGAGAAGCGGCAATTTCGGCAGATGGTCAATATTTCGCTGTAGGAGGAATTAATGACCATGTCATGATGTTTAGACGAAATGGATCAATAGTCTGGGATTACGATACTGGATTTAACGTTTATTCGGTCGCAATGTCAGCAAATGGGCAATATGTAGTTTCGGGTGATGGAAATTCCAACGTAACACTATTTAATCAAACTGGATTTATGTGGAACTATACAACTGGGGGTTCAGTTAATAGTGTAGCAATTTCGGCAGATGGGCAATATTTTGTAGCTGGATCAGGTGACAATTACGCCTATCTGTTTAAAAATCCATTACCAAGTGACGAAGACCAGAATCAACTAATTCTACTACTATTGGCTCAAGCGGGAACTGGAGATCAGTCAATATTCATGTTTGCGATAATCGGAATCGGTGCAGTGTCAGCAGTGATAATAATAATTCTACTGGTTAAAAAACAAGAGTAATCTTCAAAATTTTCCACTTTTTTAATTTACCCTTTTTTAAATTTAGAATTTTTATGAAACTTCATGTCCTGTAATGATTCGTTTGCTATTCGCTAGGTAAAAAAATGCGCATAATTCTAATATTTGAAGCTGAATAGAAAAATATTTTAGTTTTTAAGTGAGATTATATTCCAAATATTTTTTTAGTGAATCAGCATGAATGATAAAATACTATGTCCAAACTGTTCTTCCCCATTAAAGCAAGTTACAAGGGCAGTTGTAAGATGTGAGGTTTGTGATATAGAATTTCCAAGGATCGGATTATTGATAAAGCACGAAAAAAACGTCTATGAAATTTTCACCTGCAACTATTGTGGCTGCAAGGAGGGAGAATTTCACGAGTATGGCTGTGAAATGGAGCGATGTCCGTTTTGTGGTCTGCAGCTTATTTCATGTGAATGTATTTACGAGCATCTAGGATACAAAATCGATGAGAATGCCCCTTACTCCGGTCTCCCCAAGAAAGTCTATGAGAAGGGAGTCTCTGATAAGGAAAGAGAAAAATGGAAGGAAATTTTAAATGATAAAGGAAAAATTTCCTGCCTCTTCTTTCCAAACATATGTCCTACTTGTGGAAAGTTGTGGCCTGCCAGATTTATGGCTGATGCTTGGGAGAAAGTCCCAAATCCCCGAGATTTAAAGTATCAATCCTTGTGCGTATCCTGTTTTTTAAAATTAAGATCGGGAGAAGACATATCAACAAAAGATTTATGTGAATATTGTGGCTCCCTTAATCCAACCCATGTTATCGATTCGGAAAGAATTGAAATGAGTAAAGAGGGGAAGTTTCTTTGTGCAAAATGTCATGATTATATTAAAAATATACTAAAATTAAAAAAAGACATGCCAAGGAAGAAATGAAAAAATAGTAAATATCAACTATTTATTTTATCCTCATTATCAATTAGTTTAAAATAGAAATCTCTAGAAAAATAGTAATCTAGAACAGTGATCACGATATAAAATATTAGGATGAAAAGGGTTCCTATTCCTATGGCATTATAGGAAAATATTATTAGAAATATTAAGAATGTGGCAGATACAACATTTAGCAATCCCCAAACTCGGAAGTTATGTCTCTCACCGGGTTTTGCCGTAATTATTGAGTATAATGCCCAGCTAATATCTATTAATGAAAGTACTAACAATGCATATATGAAATTGAAGTTATTTAACCAATTTAGAAACATAATATAAATAAAATTCAAGCTATTTATTAAAAAAACTGCCATTTCACTAGTAATTGTAAATGTATTATCAACTAATTGCCCTGCCATACATAAAATGATAAGTTCGGAAATAATAAAGAAAGTATTTACAAAAAATTCACGTGGACGTTGTCCCTTGCTTGTTATTGAGTGAACATTATTTCCATGAAAAAACCTAATAGCAGTTATTAGGAAGGTAATAAAATTAAAAGTTATATTAATATCAAAATTCGATTTTAGCATCCTATCAATACCATATTCAATTGGAAAACTAATGAGAATTGAATATAGAATTGGGATTAAATTAGAATTAGCTACTTCTATGGCTTTTCTCATGACAGATATCCCTATGTTAATATTTTGATAACAACTAAATTTAACACTTTATAAAAATTTCGTAAAGTTGGAAATTAGATTCAGAATTCAAAAAGCGTTTTTTCTTTACTTTTATAATCCTGTCCTTTTTTCCAATTCTTCTGGATAGCGGTCGCCCGCTATTTTGATTTTATCAAGTGCTGAATTAATATTCTGTAATTCTTCAGGTGTCAATTTAATGTTAACCGATCCAAGATTCTCTTCAAGTCGCTTCAATTTCGTTGTGCCAGGGATAGGAACGATCCATGGTTTTTGAGCAAGCAACCATGCTAGCGCGATTTGGGCAGGTGTAGCATCCTTATCCACTGCAAATTTTTTTATTTTTTCCACCAGAATCTGATTTGCATCGAGATTCTCAGGAGTAAAACGAGGGACAATTTTACGGAAGTCTGATTTTTCGAATTTAGAATTTTTATTGAACCGTCCAGTAAGAAAACCCCTTCCCAAAGGGCTATATGGAACGAATCCGATTCCAAGTTCTTCAAGTGTTGGTAACACTTCTTTTTCAGGTCGTCTATACCACATTGAGTATTCACTCTGAACTGCTGTCAAGGGCAATACTTTGTGTGCGCGACGGATAGTCTGTACTCCCGCTTCAGAAAGCCCCCAATATTTAACCTTGCCTTCTTTCATTAAATCTTTCACTGTTTCAGCCACTTCCTCAATAGGTACATCAGGATCGACACGATGCTGATACAGCAGATCGATGGTTTCAATATTAAGTCGTTTAAGTGAACCTTCAACCGCTTGCTCGATGTGTTCTGGACGGCTGTTAGCACCTGCCATTTTTCCGTTTTTTATGTTAAAGCCGAACTTGGTGGCGATAACCACCTGATCTCGATATGGAGCGAGAGCTTCACCTACTAATTCCTCGTTGGTAAATGGACCGTAGATTTCTGCTGTATCGAAAAAAGTAACCCCTTGTTTAACAGCTTCATGAATCAGCTTGATCATATCTTTTTTGTCTGGCACTTTCCCATATGCAAAACTCATTCCCATGCATCCTAATCCAAGTGCAGAGACTTTAAGACCTCTATCTCCTAATATTCGTTTTTCCATTCTAATACCTCAATTTTTTTTTACTTCATTTTCAAAATTTATTTTCACCATCTCAATTATTTCCAAAACCTCTTTTCTTCGATTTTGCACAATGCAACTATATTACCAAATTCTGTAATTATCTTTATGTAATTATTTATGTAATTAATTTATTCTTTTCCAATTAAAAATTTAAAATACGTTCCCAATTGACGAGGACGAACAAGTAAAGCTGGAACTTGTTTGCGATAGTCCCTAAAAGATTCACCAAATCGTTCAATTAATTCTTTTTCTTCAACTTTCCAGATATGAATTATAAAACCAATGAGAAGCAAAATAAAGAAGATGATGGAATAAAGAGAAAATTGCACCAAAATTCCCGAAAAACTGACGTAAATCACTCCAGCATAAGCAGGATGGCGTAGTACTGAATAAATTTTGTGATTCTGAATGGAGCTTTCCTCGGGAAAATATAAATAGACTACTGTCATATAATCAAATCCAAAAGTAAAAAGTGAACGTATCATGGTTAAAGCTCCTAAAATAAACACTACGATTCCAAGGATAATTCGAATGAAATCAAAAATCCACGTATTTAACCAAGATATGGAAAGGGGTTGAATAAATTTTGTGGCTGGTCGGAATGGATCTAAATAGGATTTATTTAATATCAATGGAATTGTATTAAAAATCCCCAAGCATATCATACATATAACCCCAGCAAAGCCAAAAAAGAAAACGCGTTGATAAGAAGTCTGTTGATATTTCGCTTTTAAGCGATCTCGCCAAAACCACATCTGATAAACTAAGAGTAATCCTCCAGACTCGATGATAATTACACCAAGAATCGGAAAAAACCAACTCCAATCAGTTCCCAAAATTTGTATATTTACCTTGGTAAGTTTTAGAAACATGAATAAAGAAAAATAAATTAATATTATACAAGCAATCGTATATAATGGTAATAATATAATGCGTTTCCCACGTAGCGCAGGTAATTTTTCCCGAAATTTATCGAATCCTTTGATTTTCATAGATTGTTAACACATTCTTTCTAATTAACTTAAACAGTTTTTTTAAAATTTTATCAAACTATAATGAAAATTAAATTTAAAATTCCTTATTGAGGATTTAATCTAATGATCTTTTAATTTTTAATTTGAAATAATAGTTACAATAGAGGGAATTGAAACTAAAATGAAAGAAAAAGATACTAAAAGCAAATCTCGACCGCACCCATTCGCGCAACTCATGATATATATAGCTGGAAAAACGTACACGCATTTAGTTTCATTAGCTGCCAATTTGGGTATTGCTGATTTGCTAGCTGATGGACCAAAATCCGTAGAGGACCTCGCTGCCGCTACTGAAACTCATACACCAAGCCTATATCGCGTTTTACGTGTTTTAGACCGTATGGGTGTATTTTCTGAAAAAGAACCAAGAATCTTTTCTTTAAATCGCATGTCTAAATATTTACTTACAAATTCACCCCTTTCTGTGAGAGATTGGGCCATTATGAATGGAAGTGAATGGCATAGTCGAACTTGGTCAAATATTTTATTTAATATAAAAACAGGCAAACCATCTTTTGATGAAGTATTTGGAATGAAATTTTTTGATTATTTTGAAAAGAAACCTGATGAATTTGTCGTCTATAACAATGTAATGACATTTTTCTCGAAAGGTCAAGCAGCAATTTTAGCTAATTCTTATGATTTCTCCAATTTTCAATCCATCGTTGATGTGGGGGGCGGGCATGGTTTCCTTCTAGCAACAATTCTGAGATCTAATCCATCGCTACAAGGTATTTTATTCGACTTGCCAAGAGTAGTAAAGGGTGCAAAAAAAACAATGGAAAAACATAACCTATTGGAACGATGTAAGATTATTGGAGGCGATTTTTTTCATAGTGTTCCTAAAGGAGCAGATGCTTATATAATGAAATATGTAATTCATGATTGGTATGATGAGAAAGCCAGAATAATATTGAAAAACTGTCGAGATGCTATAGCCCCAAATGGAAAATTATTAGTAATAGATAAGGTAATTTCTTTAAAAAGTGGATTAGAAGATGAGATTATGGGAGACATAGAAATGATGATACTTGGAGGTGGGCTTGAACGTACAGAAAGTGAATTCAAGCTTCTTTTTAATAGTGCTGGATTTAAATTGACTAATATTATCCCTACCCAATTACCATTATTTATTTTAGAATGTGAGCCAATTTAAAATCGATTCTAAATAAAATTTGATTTGAGAATTAAATATAAGCGAATTTGCAATCAATTGGAAACTGTATGAGCATAAACAATATACATTTATAAAAAATTTAAAAAATCATATTTCAAGAGACTTCTCGAAAAGTTTACTTTATATTAATATTGAGAGGTAATAAATTTTGGTTCAAATTGACATGTTTGCGTTGCTTGGCATAGGTGTTATGACAGTTTTATTCATTTTATTAATATTGGTATTTAGATATTATTATAAATTATATAGACTTGTTGAATATTCTGAAATTTGGAAGTATTGGAAGTATCAGCTTATAGGTTTTGTCATTGCGGGTGGTGGACTTTTGGTTTCATTTTATTTTTATGTTTTGTACATTTTTTCCATGCCAACTGAAGCCTTAAGAGTTTCTGCGGATGTATTTCATCTTATTTTAATTTATTGTGGGGCACTAATAGGAGTAATTAGTAGTCTTGTTACTTTGGTGGGAATGCAGGAATTCTATAATAAAGCTGAACAAATGTCAAAAAAGGATGATCAAGGAGATGTTTAAAAAATGAGCTATTTTTTTATTTATTTCTCGCTTATAGCAATTTTTATTATCCTAAGTTCTTTAAATATAGGGTATTATTATTATTTTAAGCTCTATAAACTAACTCAATATAGTAATATCTGGAGATCTTTCAAAAAAATTACAATCGGAATGGCAGGGGTAATTATTGGAATGATAGTAATGATTTTGATGCTATTTCATTATTTGTTAACAACCTTTCCAGATCTCTTCCTAGATGCATACTTCAATATCACCAATTTTTATGCATTGGGCGTAATTCTAGGAGCTCCAGTTTGTACAGTAGGACTTATAATTAATATTTATGGGACAAGAAAATTTTATCAAAAAATGGAAAAAATGGTAATTGAATCCGCAGAAAATTAATTTTTAAGCTATTTCTTAAAAGGTTGTCTATATAATTATCTTAAATGCAATGAATTATTAATAGACTGAATTATTACTAATTAAAAAGGACAATTTCAGAGAAATTATTAATAGAAAAACGGTAATTAAAGAAGATTATGTAATCGATTCCAAGATCAAAAAAACTCTTTCTCAAAACAACATATTGAGCCAGTCTCAAAAATTAATTGGACTTCTCAGAATAAATTTTTAATTATTTTCAATCAGAATTAAAGAACCGTAACTGAATAGCAAAATCTTAACTAAGTTAATTTGAATTTACTTTATTTCTTATAAATCATCTGTCATTTTAATATTACACCCTATCCAAGATATAGAACTGAAATTTTTGCAGAAAATTAAATGAAAGGAAAGAGAGAATCATGCAGTCAGAAATAAATAAGATTAATGGGAAAAAAAAAGGTTCTATTGATTCTAATGACCAAATTTCAATATTAATTTTTGAAGTTGGATGGGAACAATTTACTATGGAGCTTTTTGAGGCTAGTGAAATTATTAAAAGAGGGCAAATTAGAAGGTTACCAAAAAGCCTTCCATATATAGAAGGAATATATAATCATAGGGGAGAAATAATTCACATTCTTAACTTAAAAAAGAGATTAAGATTAAATGAATACCTAATATATAAAACAAAACTCGAGTCTATTAATAAAAGCGATAATGATTCAAAATCCTTGAATAATTTCATTATTATTGTTGAAATTAATAATAAAAAAATTGGATTTTTAGTTGATCGTATCGTTGATGTTGTAAATGTAAATTCTGAAGACATTATCGATTTAAGTCCTATTTTTCAAACTAGTATAGATATAGAATATATTAAATCAATTATAAAGTTTGACGATAGACCTAGAGTTATGCTAAATATAATCAAACTTCTTACAGAGGTTGGAAAAAATATTAGAGAAGAAGAAACAACATTAAAAAATAAATAAAAGATGAATTTAATGACAGAAAATAAAAAACGAATATTGATAGTAGATGATGCACTTTTCACTAGAAATTACCTAAAAAATATCATTAATAAAATCGATCATTGCGAAGTTGTAGGAGAGGCGTCAAATGGGAATGAGGCAATTTTACTTTATAAGGAAATAAAGCCCGATTTGGTCACTATGGATTTAATTATGCCCGAAAAAGATGGTATTGAAACCACTGAAGAGATTTTAAAAATTGACCCAAAAGCACAGATAGTTGTAATATCAGCTTTAGGACAAGAAGCTATGGTTGTTGAGGCAACAAAAAAGGGAGCTAAAGATTTTATTAAAAAACCTTACGAACCTGAACAGATTTTGGCAATATTAGAACGTCTTCTGAATCTAAAAAACGTAAATTAAAAAGGTTTTAGAAATAAATTATATCAAGGTGAGGCTTTGGAATCAGAGGAAGATGTAAAACTTTTCATAAGTGAAGAAGAAGAGCTACTTCAAAAATTAGAGGACAATCTCTTCAATTTAGAAGAAAATCCAGAGGATAAAAATCCGGTTCAAGATCTTTTCTACATTTTTCACACATTAAAAGGTATTAATGCAATGGCAGGCTTCGTAAATGTTTCAGAATTCTGCCATCATTTTGAATCTATTTTAGATAGTGCAAAAAATAAGGAAATTTCAGCAGAAAATTTGACTACTTTTCAAAACTTATTTTTTCAATGCTTAGATAACCTTAGAAAACATCTTAGGCAAATTAAGGAGGGTGACATGACAGATCTTAACTCTGAGATTGTCAAAGAGATAAAAGAAAAAAAAATTACCTTTAAAAAACAAGATAAAAAACAAGAAAGCAGTGAAACATTTCTAAAACCTATTACTATTGAAAAAATTCACCAATTAGTAAAGGATATAAAAAACAAATTCTTTGAAATTCAAATTCGTCTTCAAGAAAGTTGTCCTTTTAGAAAAGCCAGATTGATGATTATTATAAGAGAATTAAATGAAGTCGGTCTTTTTTGCTGGAGTAATCCTTCCCCTGAAATACTAGATTCGGGTGAGATTCCACTAGAATTTATACTTTTTTACATATCTACAAAAAAAATTAATAATTTTAAACAAGTCCTGAATAAAGTTTCAGAAATTGAAAAAAAGTATATTTCAGAACTGGAATCGAATGATTTCCTGAATACCGTTAAAATGCTTATTGAAAATCGAAAAAAAGAAGAATTAATTAAAGATATTGATAGCTCGGAACATGATAACATAAATATTGACAGTATTAAAGTAGATGTTGATGTTTTAGAGAAGTTAATGAATAATTTCGGGGAGATAGTTATAATTAGAAATCAAATTAACCAATTATTAATGGAAGGATTAGATAGTTCAGTTAATGACCTTATAAAAAATATGGATAAACCTTTACTTGATATTCAAGACTTAATCTTAAAATTGAACCTGATTAAGGTAGAAACGACTTTTAAAAAATATCGAGGTTTGATTCGGGATCTATCAAAAGAAACAGGTAAAAAAATTAAATTTTCATTAGAGGGCACAGATGTAAAATTAGATAGAAAAGTTTTAGAGGAATTAAACGTTCCAATTATTCATTTATTAAGAAATGCAATATACCATGGTATAGAACCGCAAGAGGAAAGAAAAAGGAAGCATAAAGAAGAGTTAGGTAAAATAAAACTTAAGGCATATAGAGGAGCTGACTCAGTATTTATTGAAGTATCAGATGATGGAAAGGGGATTGACTTTGATTCTATACGACAAAAAATAATTGATAAAGGATACTATTCGAAGAAAGATGCAAAGGAATTAAGTGAAGATATTTTAAAAAAGTTTATTTTAATGCCTGATTTTTCTACACTTTCAGAAGTAGATATCATCTCAGGTAGAGGAATGGGATTAAAAATTGTGAACGATATAATCAAAGGTTTAGGTGGTTCTTTGAGAATACATTCAGAAAAGGATGTTGGAACTACCTTTACATTAATAGTACCATTTACAAAGGCTATATTTAGGGCACAATTAATAACTGTGGCTGATGATCTATTTGCTATTCCTCTTGAACGTATTGAACAAATCTATTCTTTTAATATTAACTCAATAGAATCTGATAATCAAGTTAAATATTATAAAATAGATGCCCAAAAAAAAGTACCTCTTATCTTTTTAGATCACTATTTAAAACTTAGAAATCATGAAAATAAATCAAATTTTAATAAAAATATTAAGATCGGAATTTTATGTCATATGGATGAAAAACATTCCGCAATCCTTGCTTTAGATGAGGTTCTTGAACAAACTGACGTTATAGTTAAACCTTTTAAATCGGATTATTCAGATTCTGACGATTTTCTAGGTTCTGCAATCACCGGAGATGGTTCAATTTGTTTAATACTAAATGTTTCAAATATTATTTCATCTACTTTGAAAGAAACTCAATCTGAAACAGAAATTATAGAATTAAATAAATAATTGGTGTAAGTAGATGGGATTTAAAAAAATTGATAAAAAAGAATTAGAAACGGGCACTGGTCCATGTTTTATTGGAATGCCCTTAGTAAAATTAGATAAATCAGAGTTAGAGAAATTAAAAGATGCTAAAATAGTACAAGATTCCTTTTTAATGGAAAAATTTTCTGAAATATTGATTGAGTGTGATGAATTTTTAGAATTTCAATACTTAAATAATGGAAAAAGAAAGTCACAACAAGCAAATGGAAATATTTCGATAATTAATAAATCTAAAAGGGATCGAATATGGGACACACAACTAGAAATAGAAGGTTCTCATATTGATATTTTAGAAGCGAATGAAGGGAATAGCATTGATTTTGGGATTTTAGAACCGAATTCAACCAAAAATAAAAATTATAACATCGAAACAAAAGATAATATATTTGAAATGCTTCATGTAAAAGAAAATATTGATGTAATTAGTATTCAAACTGAAATTTTGGAAAATATAACAGATAAATCTGATCAAAATTTATCAGAGGAGAAGAAAGAGCGGAAGAATTTACTCATTTCAGGAAAAGAAAATAAAATTAAGTATAATCTCACTTTGAGAAATGTCTCCACTAAATCAATTAACAATCTAAATGTTAAAAAAAGCTTTTCAAAGGATTTCAAAAATTTCACCATAGAAGGCGAATCTAGTGAAAATGCAAGAATAATTGGGAATTATTTAGAGTGGACACTAGATGAACTAGCCCCTAATGAAGAAAGAATGATATCAATTATTACAACAATAGTACCAAGACGTGATGAAATTATTCGTTCTGGAAATATTGAAATTACTGGGAAAATCGGAGATTTTTTAGTTTCAGGAGTAAATATTGAAAATTTTACAGCATATTCACATGCTATGCATGCGATACAGAAGTTTGAAGATGAACATATACCCAACAAATGGAATTGTTCACTTATTTTTGAAAATCATAGTGATTTTAAAATAAATTTAGTTTCTATTTTGGTATTTGATAAATCTAAATCTAAGAAATTTATTGAATTTGATTATAACTCATCAAATGAAAAAAATATCCTTCGACCTGGAGAAAAATTTGTTTCTGAATATTGGTACTTGGAGGATGAACATGAGCCAAAATTTTCAAGAAAAATAGAATATTCGGTAGATTATAAGGTAATAAAGACATCAAATATAAAAATTAAAATTGAAGATGTTGCCTTTGATATAGTCGATCTTCAAATTGAAAAGAAATTTTCAGAAGACGAGATTGGTTCATTTAAAAAGTCAGAAATTACCAATAATATTACTATTGAAAATAAGAGTACAATTCCTGTAAGGGGATTAATAATTAGGGAAATAATTCCAGAAGATTTTCTTCCCAACACTGATATTTCTAATTACACCTTTAATTTATCATCTGGAAAAATAAGTCAGAATGATATTGTCCTTAATATTACACCTAATGATGATGATTCAACTAAGATTCATGTTCTAGAATTGAAAATAAATTTGAAACGGATACAAGAAAAAAAGCTTGTAGCAATAAAAGAATCTTTGGAAATACACCATCCAATCTTAGCAGTAACACCAAATCATGATAAAAACTATCAATTTCCGCTTGAAATCATTTCGTATTTTTTTAAATATGACAATAAAAACGAAATTAAAATGAATGAATATTATAAAATTGAGAATAATTTAACAGAAGATAAATCGCTTTCCGTAAAATTAACTTATAAACCACGAAAATTGATTACAAAAAAGGAAATTTTTCCAGGAGTTCATGACAATGAATTTGCAATTGAGATTACTGTTATAAATCAATCAAATGTAGAGATAAAAAATACTATTATTTCTGATATGTTCCCAGAATCCTTTGAGTTGTTATCCTCAAATTTAAAATATGAACTCACTAAACCTGATAAAGAGGGAAATCAGATAATAAAATTTACGATTGAGAACGTTTTGCCTTATCAAGAAAAAGAAATTGTGTATTATCTCAAGAATAAAAGTGGAAAGCAAGTTAAATTCTCAAAATTAGAATCATATTTTTTTGGATAAATATAGAATGGATGAGATCATATGAATTTTCGATATTATGAAACTCTACCAGATAAATCAAAGGATTATATATTACCTTTAATTGAACAAATCGTTCCAAAATTATCAAATAATGAAATTAATATTTTTTTTGAAGACTCCAAAAAAAATTCGTCAACTAAAACAACTAAAACAAAGTCAAAGACAACAAATGGATTCGTATCTCTTGAAATGAATTCAAATGACGATGCAGACTTGACTAAATTAAGTAGTAATCAATTGAAAAAAATTTATCAAATTTTTATCAGTAGAGAAGATAATAATAAATTGGCTATTAAATGGCGATTTTATAATTTCCTTAAATATAATCGAGACTTTGATATAAAAAATATTCAACTATATAGAGAAAATACTTTAGAACAAGTAATTGATTTTATAATAGAAACAGATGAGGATGAAAAAATAATAGTTTGTTGTTTTGATATATTAGATCTTAAAACATATACTATGGCAAGTTCAAGTTTGGTAGATTTTCTTCAAAAGCTAAAATTTATTCCCAATAGAGTTATTTTCGCTGCAAATAAATCTTATCGAAATATTCCTATCAATAATCCTATCGATATTGATAAAAATAACATTATACCAGAATTATGGATAGAATTTATTGAAGTTGATTGCCCTTTTAGGGGAGAAGATTTAATAATCGTAGAAAATTCTGATTTAAAAATTGCAGGTTTTAATTTTACCAGTATTAAGGATTTACTCGATTATGTATTCAAATTTTCAAAGAAAGGACAGATTTCAATCTTTAAAGAAATAGATTACCTTTTGAAAGATAATAATGACACAAATTATCAACCAGAAATCGAATTGATTTGGAAAGGAATCATGGTAAAAAAATAGAAAGGGAAAAATATGATAGAAGCAAAAAAAATTGAAAATTTTAGTGCAATAGAATTAATTATTGAAGGTGAAAGAGTTCTAATCGAAACTAAATATATTAAAGAAATCTTAATTCCCGAAGAGGAAATAATTCCAGTTCCCTTTTCGAGAAAATCAATTATTGGAATAATTGATGTCAGAGGAGAGCTATATACTATTATTTCATTAAGTAAAATTTTATTTAAGGCCACAAAGCAGGACTTAATTGAAAATAAACCTATACTTTTAGTCGACCTTGATGGTTTAAAATTAGGTTTATTAGTAGATTCTGTATTTGATGTTCATAATTATTCTAAATCGATTTTTGAAAAAAAGGACCTGATTCACAAAACAGAAATAGATCCAAAATTTATAAAAGAAATGGGTTTTTCAAATGGTGATTCTTTAATCTTATTAGAGTTAAACTCGATAGTTCAAACCTTCTTTTTAGCATTAGAAGAAAAATCTACGGCTTCGATTCAATCCGATATAATATTAAAGCCATCAAATGATAAACCTCCAAAAAAAGATACTACCCAAAAAAAATAAAATGGAGTAATACTTTGCTTTCGATTGAAAAATTAAAACTAACAACCCTTCAAAAAGATGCTCTCTACGAGCTTGGCAATATAGGTGCAGGAAATGCAGCTAATGCCTTATTTCAGATGGTTAACATGAAAGTTGAAGTAAATATTCCTAAAGTTGAGATTGTAGATATAAATCAATATTTTAATACACTTTTTAATGATACTGAAAAAATATTTATTTCGAGGAGCCAGATAAACGATAAGATACAAGCAACTCTATTACTTATATTTAGACTTCCAGAATTATTGAAATTATTATCAATTATTGAAAATGAGAAAAATATTGAAAATAAGAACATTAATAAATTACAAGATTTATCGATTAGCAGTGAAAATGTAGCAACAAAGCTTGCGAATACTTTAATTGGTCAATATATAGAAACAATGGGGCATTTATTAGGATTTAAACTAAATATTAAGTCACCAACAATAAGTTTAGATATAAGACAAAATATACTTAATAATATAAAGGAAGAAGTAAAATATATTCAAAAATTAGCTCTTATAATTAATACTAATTTAATTAATAGTGATATTAAAAATTCTGGATTATTTTTATTGATACCGAATGTTAAAACACTACCAACATTACTAAATATGTTATTTGATTTTAAATAACGGGAGAATCAAAAACTGAATAAATTAATTTATTTAAAAGGAAGTTTAACTTAATTTGGAACGACAGTCTTTTAATAAAAATCAAATCAAATTAACTAAACTTGATAGTATAAAAATTAATGAGGAATTATATCAGAAAATTATTCGATTTTTAAACAAAGAAACGCAATTAAATTTTAGCTTTTATAGAAGAAATTTTATAGAGAAAAGACTAAAATTACGAATGATTAGATTAGAATATAAGGAACTTGAATCTTATTATAAACATTTAATATCTAATAAAGATGAAATAGAAAAATTTATGGAAAGTTTTAATATAAATTATACACATTTTTTTAGAAACTGGGAAGTATTTGAGCAATTTCAAAATATATTTATCCAATCATTAAATCATCAAATACAATACATTAATAGTAAACTGAAACCAGATCCTTCAAAAATTATCAGCAAGAAGAAAGAAATTAAAAAGAATGAGAAAACATCTAGGGAGATTTTAAGAAAAAATAATTCGAGTTATTATGGAATTACCCAAAATTCTATTAAAAATGAAAATTTAAAAAAATTTTTAAAGCACACTTCAATATATCGAAAAATTGAGGCAAACAAATATTCTCATAACATAAATCCAATACTCATCTGGTCATGTCCTTGTGCTTCCGGAGAAGAACCATATTCGATTGCTATGATTTTAGATAATCTAAAAATACAAATCAAAAATTTTCCAGAATTTAAAATAGTTGCCTCAGATATTGATATGAGTGCTATAAATAAAGCGAAAATTGGAATATTTTATGATAATTCAACAAAGGAAATTTCTAATTTTTATGAGTTAAAATATTTTAAGAAAAAAAAGATACCATATGGAAATGAATATGAGCTTAATGAAAAAATAAAAAATTCTGTTGAATTCATAAGAGAAGATATTACAAAAGCTCATAAAAAAAGCTGGCAATATGATATTATTTTTTGCCGTTATCTAATGATTTATTTAAATAAAGAAAAAAGAGATGATTTTATAAAAGTAATAGAAAAGAAATTAGCTTGGGGAGGACTATTATTTTTAGGCAAAACAGAAACTCTGTTAAATGTTTCCTGCAATCTTAAGCTTGTTGATTCAAAAAATCACATATATTTAAAAACTCTGTCTAATAATTGATGAAAATGGTAATAAGAGTTATAGTTGCAGATGATTCTTCCTATCAAAGAACAATGATATCTAAAATGATATCTGAGCATGAGAAAATAGAAGTAATAGATACTGCAAGGAATGGAGAGGAGGCAGTTGAGAAAGTTTTAAAATTTCAACCGGATGTTTTATTATTAGATTTAATAATGCCTAAATTAGGTGGTTTAGAAGCATTAAAAAGAATAAGGCTTAAATATCCAGTACCAACAATAGTTTTTTCAGTTTTAGATCCAAAAACATTGGATTCATCAGTTAAGGCACTCCTTCTAGGAGCATTTGATTATATAATTAAACCTGGTGGAATATGGAAGGTAGAACTTCCAAAATTTAAAAAACAATTAATTTCAAAAATTATTTTGGCATATAAATCAAAAAAAATTAAACAATTTAATAAGAAAAGCGAAAAAAAAATTATTCCGGACATTAAAACACAGAAACGAATTAATACGTTTAAATCTGAAAAAATAAAATACGAAATTAAAGAAAACTTTCCAAAACCTACTTTTAAAAATAATAAAGGCTTGAATTTAGATATAATTGTTATAGGTACTAGCGTAGGAGGTCCTAAAACCTTAAGATCAATTTTAAAAAAAATTCCAAAAAAATTTACTTGTCCTATATTAATTGTTCAACATTTGAATTCCAATTTTATGGAGATGTTTGCAAATAATTTAAATGAAATATGTAAATTAAATGTAAAAGTCGCAGAAAATGATGAAATTATCCATTCTGGTAATATATATTTGGCTCCAGGAGGTAAACATATGGAGATTATCAGAAGGAATAACAAACCATTAATAAGAGTATTTACTGGAGACCCAATTAATTTTTGTAAACCTTCTGTTGATCCATTATTTATTTCAGCAGCTCGTATCTTTAAGAATCAAGTATTGGGAATTATTTTGACAGGAATTGGATTTGATGGCACTGAGGGACTTAAAGCAATTAGATTAGCTGGTGGAATAACTATTGCTGAATCTCAAGAAACTTGTGTAGTTTTTGGAATGCCAAAAGTGGCCATAGAAAAAGGTGCAGCTGAAATTATAGTACCAAATTATCAGATAATTGATTATATGGTTAAATTTTCAAATAGATTTAAATATAGGATATCAGATAGATCCTATTTAGGTGAGGGCGATATAAATGAACGAGGAAATGAAACAAATTAAACATGAACTTAATGAAAAAGCAAAAAAATTGGATTTTATTTTTCTATTTACCAATATTTGTCTAACTAAAGATATCAAAATAAAGGAAATTTTAGAAAAGCTAATTGAATTAATACAAACTGCTTGGCAATTTCCAGATTCAACAGCTGTCAGAATTAAATATGGTAATATTGAATATAAAACAGAAAATTTTAGGGAAACAAATTGGAAATTAATGGAAAAAATCGAAATAATGGAAAAGGTTCTTTCAATAGAAATCTATTCTCTTGAAGAAAATACATTTCTCCCAGATGAAAAAGAGTTAATAAAAGAAATTCTAAATCGATTGAAGCCTATAATAGAGCTTGAAAATTTGAAGCTAAAATTAAAGGAGAAAAAAAGTGAAGGTTTGAATAAGTTGTCTATGCTCTCTGAAAAATCGGGTCTTTCTATGCAAGAATTGATACAGACAACCGTTAATGCAGAATTAGAACAATTTGCTTATGTAACATCGAAAGATCTTCAAGAACCGTTACGCATGGTATCAACCTATGTAAACTTACTCTCCAAAACTCTTAAAGATGAACTTGATGATGAGACAGAAGAATATATTACCTTCATTATAGATGGTGTGAAGAGAATGCAGAAATTGATAGACGATTTAGTCGCTTTATCATATATAAGTAAAGAAGGGAAAGATTTCAAACCTACAAATTTTAATAATGCTGTAGAACTAGCAATTGATATTTTAAAAGAAGCAATTGACGATTCAAATACAGTTATAACTAAAGATGAATTACCAACAATACTGGCAGATGAATCTCAAATAATCCAATTATTTAAAAATCTCATTGGAGTTTCTATCATATTTCGTGGTGAAGAAAATCCCCAAATACATATCTCCGCTAAACAAATCGATGATTATTGGGAATTTTCATTACATGATAATGGAGTCAGTATAGCTCCTTCATACTATGAACGAACTTTTGTCAATTTGCAGCGTTTAAATATGAGAGAGGAATATTTAGGAACAGGTATGGGACTAGCAATAAGTAAAAGAATAATAGAACGACATGGTGGGAAAATAAGGTTGAAGCCACTCTCAGATAATGAAACAGTAATTTACTTCACAATTCCAATTATTAAATAAAGTGAATAATTATTAATTTTTTAAATTTCATTAAGAATAAAAAAACTTAATTATTATTTTCTAAAAGATTTAATAATAATTTTTAATCTTTAGATGAATAGGAAACTAATTTTTCTTTTAAATCTTCAGCTAAATCTCCTAATCGAGAAGCTGTTGTTGTGAGTTCTTCCATAGAAGCAGTCTGCTCTTCTGTGGATGCATTAATTGTCTCTAGAGATTCGAAAGATATCTTAATCTTTTCTATTATATCATTGATTCCTTTATTAGTAACAGATATTGAGTTTTTTGAATCCTCTGCTAATTTTCGAACCTCAGCTGCAACTACTGCGAATCCACGGCCATGTTCACCTGCTCTACCTGCTTCTATACTAGCATTTAACGCAAGTAAATTTGTTTGTTCTGAAATATTTATCAAAATATCCAAAATATTACGGATTTCACTTGAAGATTCCATTATTTCTTGACCAAGACTTGTGATTTGATTTGTAGTTGAAGCGATCTCTTCAGATGAGGCATTAACTTCGCTGGCACTCGCGGCCAATTCACTAGCAATATTTGATACATTTATTGATGACTCCTTACTCGCTTTAAGGACATTATTGATCGTTTCATGTTGTTCTATAATGATTTTACCTGAGTAGTATAAAGAATATAGAAAAGTTATAATTATGAGACTGGCGCATATTACAAAAACAATTGCTTCACTAGGAAATACAACAAAATGAAAAGCAGCAGATTCGACTATTAATATGTATGAAACAACTTGTGTTAGCATAACTTTAAACGCTAATGAGCTAATGTTTGATTTAAAATAATACTTAAATGCTATAAGTATTGCTATACAAATGAATGGAACAACATAGATATAAAATTCAATAGGTACTATCATCTCTTCTGCAAGCATTATTTTTCACATTTTTATTATTGTTTTGAAGTAAGAAAGCAGCAAATAATTTAAACCTTATCAAATTACTATATCAATTTTTAGAAAAAATAGGTAGCAAACATTCATTTGAAAATTTTATCAAAAAATTGTTGCTAAAGATATGGATTTCATTACTGATAAGATAAAATAAAATTTAGATGATTTTAATCTGATCGATTCATTTTTTTTATTTTTTCCAAAAAATATTCATCAACAACTTTTAATTTAGGTCGTTGATATTTTTCACTTAATTCAATTATAATTTCATTATAATCAATAATAAACTCTCTCACGCCTTTCATAAACTTAAAGTAACTTTTTGGTGTAATTTTCTTCCCTTCTTGTTTTTCTTTACTTTTAAGCTCTCTAAAGATTTCTTTTCTGATAATACTATCCCACAAAGGAAAAAAATCGGGAACTAATAGATGGAGAAATTTTCCTGTAGCTGTCGATGCAAGGATACCATTGAAGATTTCAAAATGTTTATTAATCTGTTTTTTCCATTTATTATCATTTAAATCAGTATTTTCTATCTTTAAAGATTGATATTTGATTAAATCCTTACAATGCTCTTTAACTGATTCAATTATGTCATAAGTCCAACTCTTCCTTTTTTCTGTATTAAGAACTCTTCCCATATTTCCCCAAATTAACAAATATGTCCGTATTGGACCTTTTATATCACTTTCATCAATTTCACATAAATTAATCTTTTTTGTAAATTGAAGACAATTATTATAGATTATATCTGTAGCAAATTTCCATTCATGTTCATGGTTTTTTACTAGATCCTCAATTTCTTTTTGGGCAGGTTTTAAGATTGAACTGTTTCTATCAGTCAAATATAATCTCTCAAAATACTCAATTATTCGTTAAAAATATTTGTAATAAATAGTCAAAAATATTTTTAATAAAGTTCTTTTTATTTTTTAAATTTAAATGATTTATGAGTGGAATATAACTGCGATTATGAGACACTAAGAAAATACAGAAACTAAAAAAAAGAAATTTGGTTTATAGAATCTTTAAAACGAGGGGAATTTCTATTTCTCAACAATAAAGAAGATTCTAATTTAAAAACTTTTAAATAATTTTTCTTAAAAATACAATTAATTCCTTTTTTAAAAAGAAGGTTAAAAATATGAATAAAGCAGGAGCAGCAGCAGTAATTTTTTTCCTGTTAGCTGCTGGAGCCATCGGCTATATAGCCTATGAAACGATGCAACCTACTCCTATAGACCCAGGTACTGCGTTATATATATACGAGAAAATTTTTCCGCCACCTCCACAAAGAAATACTTGGTACACAAAATATGACAGTTATAAATATACAAATCCAGCCTTAACTAACATACTTTTCAGTGAATTACGAATAGAATTTGAAATTAGACCTGGAGAACATGTATTATTTAGTTTTTCGACACAAATTTTTCTTCCTTCTGGTGGACCCTTTACGGCAGCTGCCTTTTTCGTTGTTGATGGAATTGATAAAGAAGCTGGTTATCCATCTTGCGGTGTTGCAATGGATACATCAGATGGTGCGAGTATTCAAAGTTGCTCAATGTTAATGGCCCTTTCCTTATCTCCGGGAACACACAACGTTACAGTTAAGATTATTGGGACTGACACAGGAATAAGATTTTCTGACACTAGTATGGCAGTCCAAACTTATACAACTTAATTTTTTTTTATTAAATCTGAAAAAATGATTTATACCCAATTTCAGACTTAACTGCGATTTTGAAAAATTGAAATTTAGAAGTTTCTCATTTTATGTAGTGATTTATAATTATTTTTTAACCTGTTATTGGTGAAGGGATGTTCAGAGAAACTTTATTGCCACAAGTTTAAATTTATATTAAATAATTATGAGATCTAAATCAGTATATTAGGAGATATAAATCTTGGAATTTAAAGAAGCAAAAAAGATAGAAGCAGAAAAGATAGAAAAAAATTTTAGAAATGGTCCATTTCAAGAGTATAAAGATAAATGTAAGGATATTAAAGGAGAGTTTTCAATTGATGATGCGGGATTTGAGATTTTTCAGGGCCCAATTCTAAATTATAATCCAATTATGATAATTGGTTTTAATCCCGGATATGGGAAGAAGGCAGGACCGGCTCAAAAAAACTTAGAACATAGAATATATTATAATATCCACTCTATTTATGACACATTTTTAGAAAAGAGAATAAAAGGAGATTATACATATTTTGCTAGAAATCTAAGGAGATATTTTTGTTTTATTTTTCTAAATGAAGAACAAGCTAATTATAAACACACTTGTATTAATAGGCAATATTTGAAGGAGCGGAAAAGTCATGAAATTGATTCTTCTGCTCAATTTATGGATTATTGTATGAGCTGCCCACCTGTGGTTCAAAGTAGAAAATGGTTTAAATTAGAAAAAAATGAAATTTCCATACCATTTAAAATATTAGCAAGTGTTTTTGCTACTAACTTGATTTTTTTTAAATCACCTGTTGAAGAGAGGCTCCATAATTTAGAGCTTGCCCTTCAATTAAGTCGCTCTATATTAATTGAATTAATAAATAAAGCAAACCCTAAACTAATAATAACATTCGGAAACGAAGTAGAAGATGAATTAGAGAAATTGCAAAAGGAGAAAAAAATTCGTGAAGACATCAAAATTTGTAGGTTGAATAATCCTTCAACAGATAGAAGTGGAGAACTTACAGAACCAGATAACATCGAAAGACTTAAAAAATTGAGAAACTTCATCAAAGAACAGATCCAGAAATCTAGCGAATTTAGGCAAGAAATAGACTTCATTCTTTATAAAAATAAATTAGAGAAATTAGAGGAATTATTAAAAGTTAGTTGACTTACTTAGCAATAAGTAGTCTTAAAATAAAAAGAGAAGGAAATTATTTTTGTATTTTAGATAAAAAAAAATTGCACAAATTAAGCTCTAACTCAAAGTAAAAAGTTGAGCTTGTCAGATTATAAATAATTAAATGAAGAACTGGATATTTTAACTGAGAAATTCAAAGATGTTTATAAAAAGGTAAAGGGAAATAAGATAAGTGTGAAGTTAAAATATAAAATAGCGTTGGTCGGAGATCCTAAAGTAGGAAAGAGTAACCTCCTTAATAGATATATTGACGGAATCTTTAACCCTCCCCCTTCACGAATAGGGGTAAAATTTTATCAAAAGACTGTTCAAATTCCAGGAACAAATGAGGAGGCTCGATTTTTATTCTGGGAAATGATTAACAGAAGATTTCAAGGGATAATCGAGCAGCATTTCAAGAGCACGAGTGGAGTCATATTAATTTTCGATACTACAAGAAGGGAAACATTTGATAACCTCACTTATTGGCATGATGAAATCAAAGGGCGCATCAAAAATGTTGTTCCCGGGATTTTAATTGGGGCTAAAATGGATCTCGTGGACCAAAGAGTGGTATCAACTAAAGAAGCGCAAGAATATGCAGATAAAATTAAATATGCATACATTGAAACTTCTGCAAAAACAAATCATAACGTTACCAAAGCTTTTAATTTTATGATTAGGGAGCTTCTAATTCCTGAAAAAGCCAAGATCGATGAACTTATTAATAAGATAAAGAAAATAGAGAAAGATGGATTAAAATTTACAGAAGAATTCAAAATATTAAAAAAAATTAAAGAATTAAAAAAATTTAAAGAAGGATTAAATAAGTTGTATGAAGATTAAAAAAAAATTTAGCTTGCATCATAGAACTAACAATTAATTTATACTTTTTTATGCCGTATTATATTGCAGGAGTTGTAGCAGATAATTTTAAGAAAATATCTGCTGAATTAAGAAAAGAATTGCTATTATGATAATTATACCCAATTTCAGATTTAACTGCGATTATGTTACAAGATGGATAAACTTATATGTTAAGGAAAATTTCATTAACTAAATTTTCGGTATCTTTAAAAATACCCACATTTCCAGCGAATTTCTCTAAATCAACCTCAAATTCTTTTTCAAATTTTAATAACATCTCCTTTTGCCTCTCTATGATTAATTTGTTTGGCAATCCTGAGGTAATGAGTGCGATCACTGTATATTTTCCGTCTTGAATGCCTATTTCGAAATGTTGGTATGATAATTTTTGCATCCCTGTTTCTTTGGCTTCCGCACCTAATTCCATACCAAAACTTCGAATTGCTGTCAGAAATCCACCAATTAAATCAGAATCTAAGGCGGTTTCAGCGAAATTATAGTTATACATGTTCACTCCGCTTGATTTATTAATCAACATCAAAGCAAATAAGATCATTCTAGCATATTGTTCATTCATTTTATTTAATTGCCCTCTTAACTGGTTATTTCCTGTTTGGATATTTCTTTTTGTTTGCTCATCTGCTCCTGGAGATTCAAAATAATTTTTAGTATTACTCTCTAAAAGAATGATTATAGCGTCCATGCAAGTCAATATATCATATTGTAAATTTAGATATGTACGATTCCAAATTTCATCTTCTGTAATCTTTTCTAGATCAGCAATCCACTTATTAAATATCTCTGTAAATATTTTTGTGACTTGTAAATCAGGAAAATACGAATTTGATTTTATATGTAATTCTTTTAAAATCAGTAAAATATTATCAATTGGTGCTTTTTCTATACATAAATTATTCAATTCCGAAAGTCTTTGAGTAAATTCGAATGCATTATAAACCTTGCTGGTTATTACATCCATGGTAGTAGAGATTTTTCTGGAATATTTAATTGCTAGATTAATAAGATTCTTAATATAGGCTAAAAATCCGGTAGCTTGTTTTATATCTTCTAAATAAATATCAATTACAATATAGTCTTGTATTATAATAAGCTCAATAATTATGAGATCTCCACCAACCTTAGCCACCCCTGAATATGTAATATGGAATTTTTCCTCTTCTTCTTCTACCTTTGTTACATCTAAAGATGAGATTTGCTCTTTTGCTATTCGATATGCATTAGGTTTAGTCAAACCTTCAAAATTTATTTCACTATGACTTCTCTGGAGTGTCTGCATTAAGGAAATTAAATTCGATGAACTAAGTTTTTTAGGTTGGACAAGGGGACATTTAATTTGAACAACATTTGGGGTAATTTCCATAGAAATTAACTCACTTTTAGCTGTTTTGTAACTTACTTTTCCATGAATTCGTGATTTTCCACAAGTTAATGGGGTTAAGATGAAATCTGTTCCTATTGATTCTCCTGGTTCCAAGATATCAATAGTATTTATTGGTGTATCTATTTCATATTGCTGTTTTTTAATTTCCAATGAAACTAAAATATCTCTTATTATTCTATCAGAGGTGTTTTCGACAACTATTTTATACCTAATAGCTCCTCCGACATAATCATAAGCTCTTCTTATTACAAGATCTTCTTTTAATATTTTAATAGGTTTTTTGGTTGGTTGAATAACCTTGATTTCTCCTTTTTGTTTCCTAGCTGCGTAAAGAACTATCGCAACGATAACAACTGAGCCAATCATTATAATTAGAATAATGATAAAAATAATATCACTCTCAGGAAAGAAAAAAAGAGGTAATGATTTCGGAGGGTCGGATCTAGGAGGCTCATCTTCTGAAACTAACTCTATATAAGCCGAACTCTCTATATATATTATTTCCCAATCACTTCCCCACTCGCCATTTGTATCATCATCCCATACTACATGAATATTTCCATTTTCATCTGTAATAATGCAAGGATTCTTACTATCTCCATCATTCCATCCAATAAAATCCGAAATGCAAGTGGCATTAGACCACCCTGCAGTTGTATAATTTATATACATAATTTCCCAGTCAGTTCCCCACTCTCCAGTTGTCCAATCCTGCCAAACGACATGAATGTTATCGTCATTATCCGCAGCGATGCTTGGATAATTGCTCTCATTGTTATTCCAACCATATATATCTGAAATACAAGATACATTCGACCAACCCATAGATGTATAATTAGCATACATAATTTCAGTGTCCGTCCCCCATTCACCATTTGTATCATCCTGCCAAACAACATGTAAATTTCCGTCAACATCTGTGATAATTCTGGAAAAATTACTATAAGCATCATTCCAATCCCATATTCCTCCATATCCATCTGAAATTACGGTTACATTTGACCAACCTTTCGCAGTATAATTCACATACATTATTTCTTGATCTATTCCCCATTGACCATTTGTTTCATCCTGCCAAACTACATGAATATTACCATTATTATCAATTGCGATCGAAGGATCTGAACTCTCGCCAGTATTCCACCCCCAAACTCCCCCATATCCATCTGAAATCACAGTTGCATTCGACCAACCCTCAGCAGCTGTATAATTCGCATACATGATCTCAATATCAGATCCCCACTCCCCAATTGTCCAATCATCCCAAGTCACATGAATATTACCGTTATCATCAACGGCAATACTAGAGTGATAACTATTACCATCATTCCATCCGGTGTAATCGTCCGAAATTACCGTTGCATTTGACCAACCTTCAGCTGTATAATTAGCATACATAATTTCAACATCTGTTCCCCAAGCACCTACAGTTTCATCGTGCCAAACAACGTGGACATTTCCAAATTTGTCCGTAGTGATGCTCGGTTCACAACTAGCTTTATCATTCCATCCTAAATAATCATCAGAAATGATGGTCACGTTTGACCAGCCTGTAGTCATAGTATAATTAACATACATAATTTCTGAATCAGTTCCCCAAGATCCATTCGTATTATCTTGCCAGACGACGTGAATAATGCCATTACTATCTGCGGCAACGCTTGAACAACAGCTAGTACCACTGTTCCAACCCCAAAACTCTTTATAACCATCCGAAATTACGGTTGCACTTTTCCATGTGTTAGTTAAATTATTTCTTATCCGTTGTATATAAATATCGTAATCTGAATTTCTATAATCATTCCAGCTTACTATTGCTCCTCCCATTTGGTCGCTAACAATACTTGGAGCATAAAGGGAAACTCGTTCAGTACATACTGGAATTCCATCAGCTGTGAAATTGACTTGTCCTTCTCCATTAACTTGTTGTAAAAAAATAGATGTGTTAGTATATCTCTGATCTCCCCAAGTAATAAAAGCTCCCCCATTTTGGTCTGAACAGATTCGAGGGTAAAATTGAGTTGAACTCTCATTACAAATCAAAATCCCATTTGTAGTCCAATTTATTGTCCCAGTGGAATTTATACGTTGTGCATAGATATCAAAATCACCAAATCTATTATCATACCAACAAATAATAGCCCCTTCATAACTATCATCACAAATTCTAGGAGAATATTGGCTATTTCCATAACTACATATAAGAGTTCCATTATTATTCCATTTTATATAACCCGTTGAATTAATTTTTTGTGTATAAATATCCTTAATCGAATCTCTAAAATCAAGCCAACTGAATATTGCACCTCCATTTTTATCGCTGCATATGTCAACACTGTATTGATCTTCAAATTCTGTACAAATTTCCACTCCATTATCTTTCCATAACATAAATCCACTAGAATTAATCCTCTGGGCATATAAATCTTTGCCAGCTACAAGCCCATTTCTATTATCTTCCCAGACAATAATTGCTCCCCCATCCCCATCTTCGACTATTTTAGGAAGAGCATGATAACTAATATTACATATCGCAGTGCCATTGTCAAGCCATTGAGTATATCCGCTGGAATTAATTCTTTGCGCATAAATGCCAGGGGGTCCATCTCTCTCATCTGCCCAAGTTATGATGGCACCTCCCTCTCCATCGCTACAAATAGAAGGTATCTGCTGGTGTAAAGCTAGGTTACAAATAGGAGTCCCATTTGGTATCCATTGAATATTACCCCTTGAATCAATCTTTTGTGCATAAATATCGTCACTTCCTGTCCTATTATCTTGCCATGTAATAATTGCACCTCTATTGCCATCACTGACGATTTTAGGGAGGCTCTGATATGCATCTGAAGTACATATTGGTTTTCCATCAAGTGTCCATAAAAGAACTCCTCCCGCACTTATTCTCTGAGCATAAATATTGGAATCTGAGGCACTAACTCTATCATCCCGCCAAGTAACTATTGCTCCTCCTACTCCATCTGGACATAGAGCGGAATCCATTTGATTATTAATTTCAGTGCAAATAGGCGTTCCGTTATTATACCACTTTATTTTATATATTGTTGAAAGAAATTCCAATTTTTTATCATTTGGAATAGAAATACCGTTTTTACCAGGATTATAAATTGGTAAGGGTGAATTTACTGATGAAATAAATAAAAAGAACGGGATAAATACCAAAATTATTAAAATAAAAAAATACCACTTTGGGAGATCTTTTTTTTTCATTATAATTCACTAAAATTTTTAAATTTTTATGTTAAAATTACTAATTACTACGAATTAATGTCATTTGAAATGAATATATTTTTTAAAAATCACATACAATAAGAATATATATTTGATTTTAGAGGTAAGTCAATTTTTTCTAAACTCTTTTCTATTTGTCAAAGTCTCCTTTTTTTTCTATTTCTTCCATAATTATTACCTCAAATTATGGAATATTGACTTCTTTAAAACTAATCTTTTCCTTTTTTACCTAAAGAATTGCAGAATGCCCCTGCCTTCAGCGGGGGATGCAAGCAACAACGAAGTCAAAATTATTTTAGTTATCAATTAGTCTTTAGTGGTTTAAATAGATTGAACAAGCTAGAGTAGGTGATGAAGAAATATAGGGCAATCAAGGTAAGGTTGTATCCCAATAGAGAAGAGAGAGCATTATTAGATCAGACCTTTGGCTGTTGTCGATTCATCTATAATAAGATGTTGGAGGAGAGGATTAGGGTGTATAAGGAGTTAAAGGAGGATAAGGATACTCTTTATGCCCATAAATATAAAACAGAGAGGGAGTATAAAGGACAGTTTCCGTTTTTAAAGGATGTTGATGCAAAAGCATTGCAATCTGAGTGGAGACATCTAAAATCAGCCTATGACAATTTCTTCAGGAATTTTAAGAAGGGTATAAAGAAGGGGTTTCCGAGATTTAAGTCTAAGAAGTCTAAGCAGTCCTATACAACATTTAATAGTAATAACAACTTGTAAAATGGACATCAATGATAATAGCATCGATATAATCATATGTTTCGATGTGTTTCATGCCTTCGGAGCGAAAGAAGAAAGTATCTTAAAAGAATTTAGCCGAGTATTAAACAAAAATGGGTTTTTGTTAATAAATGACCATCATTACAAAGAGGATGAACTAGTATCTAAAGTTTTGAGCCATAAAATCTTTGCTTTGAAAAGGAAAAAAGAAGACTTTTATTTTTTTTTAACTAATGACTAATATGGACAATACATCGTTGCTGGAAAGCGAAAAGAAATATTGTAATTCTGAATTATTGTGTGTCTATAGAATTAATTCTATACCCAATTTCAGACTTAACTGCGATTAGATTAATTTAAAAGACCTATCTTAAAAATATTAACTTATTATAAAAAATATTTTACTTGAAGTTGATATAAAGATAAGAGATAACAAAGAATTTTAGAATTTATGAAGGTGATGTTATGATCCCTCTTTTCCCGATAAACTCGATATTTATGGTTTTGGGGCTCATCTCAGTCTTTTCATCAGCAATTGCTGCAATTTTAACCTTGCATCAATTTATGTTGACTAAAAATCGTTTAAATCTTTATACCTCATTAGGATGGATATTTTGGCTATTTTTTCTTTTAACCTTTACATTATCTGGTTATTTTTCAATTTTCAACCAAGATATTGCGATTATTTTAATGCAAATAAGTATGACTATATCTGTTGCTATAACATTTAGTATGACATTAGCCTTTGATACCATGTCCCGGGAATCTGCAGATCCCATTAAATTAATCATAATTTCTTTTGTTTCCGCAGCACTTATCATATTTAGTATGACTCCGGGTTCATTGCATTATGAATTTTCTTCTGGGGTAATATTTTTTTATTGTAATGAGGTATTTATTTTATCATTTTTTATTTTAATGGGGTTTTTATCTTATATACACATTTTTTATAATGCAAAAATTCTTTGGGTTGCTCCTAATAACTTAAAATTTCCAGCATTCATGGAGCTCCTAGGTGTGATATTCCTTGCACCAGGGGCATTAATAACACTAGTACTTGGCACTAATTTAATTATTTCTGGGATTTCTTTTTTATTTATAGGGTTAGGTACTCTCCCGGTTGCGATAGTATTTGCTAAGTATTCGAAACTGTCCTACATACTTCCTTTCAAGGCTTTACGTTTAACGATCATCGAGACTAATAGTGGAATTGCAATCTTCAATCATGTGTGGAATAAATTGGATGATTTGGTGGATGAGCAGCTTTTTTCAGGCATGTTGCAGGCTATATCTCAAATTTTAAATGAATCTCTTAAAAGGGGAAACGTACAAGAGATAAGGATGGATCGAGCCGTCTTATTCGTGAAAAGGCTCCCTTCCAATCCCATAGCATGTATTCTGGCTTCCACAAAATCGTCGAGTTCTCTTCAACATGCTTTGGATTCTTTTTCCGATCACTTCAGCAAAGATTTTGCTCTTTTTTTTGATAATCCACACATGATAGATAACTTCGATAGTGCCAAAAAACTTGTGGAGATCTATTTTCCATTCATCCCTGAGTATGATTGAGATTTGTATTATTATATCTAATTTCAGACTTAACTGCGATTATAAGACTATGAATATTAAAAAAAGGGATAATTATAAGATTATTTTCGTTTTTTAATCAAAAATATTGTTTTTATAACTGCTACTATGAATGTCTAAAAAATTTCTATTCTAATAAAAAAAAAGATAAAATTTTGAAGGGTATTATCGCTTTTTAAGATAAATAAAAATTCCGACTGCTACTCTAATTCCTATTTTAGTTTTCTCAACGATATGATTGGGGCTAATTACATATCTTTATAAATAGGAGTAATACTCATTTTTTATAAGTGATTACAATTGTTTCGTATTACTAGAAGAAACGTCTTAACTGTAGTCATGATATTGATTCATAAGGAGATAAGCTGAAATACGTAGAGGTGATAATTAATGAGCAAAATATTAGATTTTTGGATGAAAATTTGGTTATACATAATGGCTGCTGGTGGCATATTATTAATCGTACTGGTGGTTGTATTTTGGAATCAGTTTGATTTGGCAACCCTTTTGGTGTATTTTACTTGGATAGGTCTAGTGCTCCACGTGATGGAGGAATGGCGTTTTCCTGGGGGCTTCCATTATATCTATAATCTCATGAAAAAATCAGAAAACACAGATCGTTATCCCATGAACAGGGTATCTGACATGTTAACTAATTTCGGGGCTTTAATATTTGGCTTTGGGAGCATCATCATCGGTGTAAACCCCATAATAGCAATTTCTTTGTTCCTTTTTTGTGGCGTCGAAGTTCTAGCTCATACTGGCATCGGAATTTATTCGAACAAATTACTCAATACCCAAGGAAAGAAAATTATCTACAATCCAGGGTTTCTAACAAGCTATCTAGTATTTTTACCTGTCTCAATTGGGTTCATTTACATTTTTGCAACAGGAATATTACAAACAGTTTTTACTGATTGGTTGTTGGGTCTGGTTTTGATTGGCGGTATAGGATTTCTTTTAATTTTCCTCCCAGAAAGGATGTTACGAAACAAAAACTCGCCTTATCCCTTCACCGGGAAATATGAATTTGGATATTATAAGAAATTTATTGAGTTTAAATGAATATGGATTATTATCAATTTCGATTTTTTTAACTCAATTACCAATATATCAATATTTTAAATTTAATGCTGTATATACTACTTCATCCCCAAAAAAAAGATGAAAAACATGAATTCAGATGAATCATTTATTTATTTAATATCGCATACTCAATCTATAATTTTGATAGCTTTAGTTGTATGCTTACTTTTTATAAGCATTAAAACTAAATTGACTCATGTGGACAAATTTAGACAAAATTTTGTAGCTGGAATTTTTATTTATTTTGCCTCTGCAATGACTGTAATAATACTGTCAATTTGGCTTCTATATATTCTTCCTGAACCAATTTATAACTTGTTGGATATTTCTACAATAATAGGTGTAATTATAGCATATTTTTTAATCATTCGCGGACTTTTTATATTAAATAGCTATCTTTCTTCATTAATCGATTATAATGAGCAGAATTATAAGAGAATTTCTATAATTATTGCTTTTCTTGCATCAGGAACTATCTTTATTACAAATTTAATTATTTTAAAATTTGATCCTGCAAATATGGGGCTCATAATTCCTTTTTTCGGTCTGGGTATAGGGCAATTTTTTATATTCATCTATTGCTTCTTTTTACACAGAGAAATAAAAGTTCTTAAGATTAATATGATGGCTTACTTCGGGACAGGTTTTATGTTCCTTACTGTTCACCTTTCCCTCTCAACTTTATATAATCTCGGAATAATTCCATATATAATTTGGTTTAGTATAATACTTGGTTTATGTAACAATTTAATGATTATCTTCTTAATTCTTGGTTACTTGAATTTTAAAAACCGAATAGACAAGATTAGCAGTGCTAATTGAAATTGATAGAGTGAGAACTTTCTAGATTTATTATTTTCTCCAATTGGGATAGTAATGATTGTAGGAATTGTGGAAGCAATCATAGTAATTATGTTATTAATTAAGAACAATAGAAACCTAAATGAACGTTTACAAAAAGTCGAAAGACAAATTTCTGCTAAGAAAACATTTTGATTTTCTCTCACATGAAAAGCGAAATGATCCAACTAGATAACTTCTGTACGGAATATCTCATGGTAATTTGACATAAAAAATATAAATTTATTAAAATCACTGAAAAACAATAAAACCCTAAGTTCTAATATAAAAATTTTAATAATATAGCAAAATTAGTCCATATTTTGTTCCATTTTCTGTTTAATTTCTTCTAGGGTTGTAATAGCGTCTTTAAATTGAGGGTCAATAGCGAGAGCCATATTAAGAAATTTAATAGCTTCTTGAAATTTTTTAAGACTTGAAAATACGAGTCCCAGAGCATACCACGCATTTTTATTTTTTGGATTTATTTCAACTGCTTTCTTATAACATTCTAATTCTTTTTGATAATTTCCTAAACAGGCATATCCAACTCCTAAAAAATACCAAGACTCACTATCTTGAGGGAGAATATTGACTTTTTCTTTAAAACATTCCAAGGCTTTTTGATAATTACCTAGCTTTCCGTAAGCGAGTCCCATATTATGCCAAGCATCATTATCTTTAGGTGTAATTGCCACAGCTTTTTCGTAATTTTCAACTGCTTTTTGATAATTAGCAAGTTGAAAATAAGTAAATCCCAGATTATAAAATGCATCACTATATTCAGGATTAATTTCTACTGCTTTCTCATAGTATTCTATAGCTTTTTGATATTTTTCTAAATTTCCGTACTCCTTACCCATGTCGTACCAAGCTTTACTATTTTGAGGATTAATTCCTACTGCTTTTTCATAACATTCTATAGCTTTTTGATAATTTCCTAATTTACCATATGCTAATCCCATGAAATGCCAAGCCCCATCGTCTTGAGGGTCTATTTTTACCACTTTTTCATAACAATTAATTGCTTTATGATGATTTCCCATATCATAAAATGTGACACCCATATTGAACCATGCATCAATATATTGAGGATCAACACCAATAGCTTTTTCGTAATGTTCAATAGCCTTTAAATAATTTCCTAAATTATAATATGCAAGCCCCATGATATACCATACAACACGATCTTGCTGGTCTATTTTGATTACTTTCTGGTAATATTCAATTCCTTTCAAAAATTCTCCGTTCTTAATTGATGTACGCCCCTTGTTTTTCAATTCTAATAAAAGATCTACAGTGTTTTCTTTCGACGTTTTGATTACCTATTTTTCTTTAGAAACTAAAAATAAATAATGATTTAGTAATATGGAATGAACGGGAAACATTCATCAATAACCTTAGGAGTGTCTTTAAAAAGATTAACATCAGCTGTTTTTTGAAACTGGTCAATTTCGTTGCGATATTTTTTTGTAAAGACGTCTGCAAACAAATTGAGTGCTGATCTAAGTGATGCGCTAGATTTTGTAGCAAGCAAAACGAATACGACATGCAAGCGATCGGATTGTTTTAAAATCACTAAGCTCTCCTCAAGTTGTATTTCTTTTATGTTTCCTTTTTGTATAGTTTCTTTTACAAAATGACCCAAAGCTGAAATCATACCTGAAAAGAGATTTTCGTCGATTAAGAAATCTTTTTTATTCCATATATGGTCATATAGCGGGATGCTTTTATCTCGTTCGATTATGACTAATCTAGATGCTTTAAACGGCAACAAGAATCCTAATTTCGGCTGCTTAGCGTAAACCACACCCATTAATAACGTTCCAATGGCAAAAAATATATCACTAAATGCAGGAATGGACTGGTTTATCTTCAAAGCGGTAACCAGGGGTGCCATTATCTGCTGGAATAAAATCCCAACATTTGCTAAATAAATCCAATTTTTTAATTCTTCTGGAGCATTACGCCAAAATTTAATTCCAAGATATATGACTGAAACCATGATGATTAAAACAAGTCCTAAGATAACGGATAAAAGCGTATCTTGAATGAAAATTGAGGGGTCTCCATTCGGATAAAGAAACTGGTAATAATATCTTAAATCGAAACAAAGAAAAAGCAACACTGCAGAAAGGAAGGAAATTAACATCATTTTTCCCGTTTCGACAGATTCCCTGGTCATTACATCATAAAGTAAAGCGACGCTAAATGTTATTGGTATCCAAAGAATTACACTAAGAATTGCATAAGTGAATGAGAAAAACAAAATTGCTAATCCTTTCGATACCTCCCATGATGTTAAAGAAAGGTAAGTTAAGGCACAGATGAAAAAATGTTTGTATCTTAATCTAAAATATTGATAAAATAGAAAAATGGTGCCAAATGCTCCTGGAGCTGCACTGATAAAATAAATCATAACCTCTATTGTAAAAACCATAATAACCATCTACTCAATTATAAGATTTCTTTTAATGCAAGATTTTTTAAATTTTCCATAACTTATAAAGCAATTAATTAATGAATATTCTTCAAAAAAGAGTTGAAATTTGTGATAAAAAATCAAAAAATAATAGGAATTTGCGGAATGATTGCTCCAGTGATATTTAACTTGATATGGATTATCGGGGGTTTCATACAGCCCGGATATAGTCATATTCGCGACGATGTAAGCACACTTATGGCATCGGGAGCACCGAACAAACTTTTATTCGATATTATGCATATTGCTGAATTAATTTTAATAATAATATTTTTAATTGGCTTACTTCAAGTAATGAGAGATTTAGGAAACTCGTTTGTTGCTCCAATTTTATTTTTAATTTCACAGAGCATGGAACTTACTGTTACAATATTTTTCCCTTTAGATTATGGTGGTGAGATTACCACATTAATTGGAACCATGCATTTTATACTTGTAGTGATACTTGGTTTCATTGCAATGGGTGGCATGTTTACAATGTGGTTTGAATTAAAGAAGGTAGACGAATGGAAGGGATATGATGTTTATTCGCTGATAACATTCATTTGTACTTTAACTCTTGGGCTTTTCTTATCAATGACTGCAGGAAGCGAAATAATGGGATTAATTGAAAGGTTCGTAATTGTTGCTAACGGACAATATTTCTTTGTAATAGCGTTAAAGGTTTATCTTACAAGTGAATGAAATTAAATTTTATAAATCCCAATATATAATTAAGTTCAACTTTATTAACTAATTTAAATAATATACTTATTTAAACCAAAAAAGAGGGTATTTGGATGTTATTTCGCAAGCTTGATGAAGATCGTGATCAAAAAATTGACGACTCAAAGCAATATCTTAAAAAGATACGAAATGATCTTGAAATTTTAAAAAAGACAGACACTGGCATAGATTTTGATAATGTTGGAAAAAAACTTGATGCAATAAGTAAAATTATTGAGAAATTGCCTGAAAAAATTCCCAAGATAGAAATCACATCCAAATATATTAAAGAAATTTTCCAACTTCTAGAAATGTCCAACCAAAGCAATATTGCTTTATTAGTTGATATTGAAACTAAATTGGTAATTATGGGGTCTAGAATCCACTTGGTGGGTGTTCTTCAAAAAATAATTAAAAATCCTGATCGAAGGAGTATAGCACCTAGGGGAAAAATTTGGAAAAATATTAAAGCATGTTTTCCTAGGTTCAAAGGTTTTAATGTGACCGTCTGGGGTGGTGGTGGATACATGACAAAAGCTGAAAGTTTTTCCGTTAAGTTAGACGATTTTAAATATAAAAATGAAAAAACAGATTCTAAACTAACATCAAATCAAGCCCGTGAATCAGCTTTTAAAGAATTAATAAGTCTTGTAAGATCATTCCTCTCGTGGGAAATAGAGAAATATAGGGTGGACGAATATCTCAGGACTTGGACTTTTGATAAGGATTTAATAGTTAAGTTTCAATTCGATTGGCGTTCCTATGAGGAACGATATGATCCAACAAGATAACTTTCATAGAAAATTTTGATAAAATCGTAATAATGGTAAGAAGAAAATGTTTTAAATTTATTGTCTACCCAATCTCAAACTTACTGCGATTATAATAATTCTGTAGCATACTCATATTTTACTATTTTTGGTAGACAAAAATAAACGCTTTGATTATATGAATAAATTAATAATAAATATTCTACTAAAATAATGAATAACACATTTAGGTTTCAAAAGGAGTTGAATAAATTTAGTAAAATATCTGAAGATAAAGCTGTTAAATTAGCTAAAAAAGCGCTTTCGGAGAAAGGGTGGGATATTGAGAAATACATAATGAAAAAAGAAGAGTCTGATGAGAAATGGATAATCACTTTCGAAGGTAAAGAACCCCGACCTCCTGGAGATGAAATGACTATTTATGTTATTAAAAAAGATGGATCCATTAAGGTATTTATTGGAGAATAAGAGAATTTTAAATTCTTAATTCCAATTTCCTATAATAATTTTGCAGCAAATATCCATTTTTTGACTTCTTCGTGAGAGATATGATATAATAAGATAACCTGTAAAAATTTTAGTGGTAAATAATGGATAAAATAACTTCTAAAGAAGATAAGAAATCTTTTCTATTATTAAAAAAGAAATGCGGGCTTATAGAAAGAGATTTTGCAGTTAATAAAAAAGGACAGCTCTATTATCTTAACCTTTCTGGTAAATATTTGAAAAAAATAGAAGGGTTCGAAAATTTCTCCCACTTACAAAAATTATATCTTTCTAATAATGAAATCACGAAGATAGAGGGATTGGATAAGCTCTCCCAATTAAAAGAATTATATCTTGATAAAAATCAGATCAAAAAGATTGAAGGATTAGATAACCTCTCCCAATTGCGATTTTTATTCATTCCAAGTAATCCGATCACGAAGATAGAGGGATTGGATAAAATTTCTCAATTAACAGAATTAAATCTTGGGGAACTTAAGATCACTAAGATAGAAGGGTTGGAAAAGCTCTCCCTATTAATCTCATTATCAATTTCAAGAAATGAGATCAAAAAGATTGAGGGGTTGGAAAAGCTCTCCCAATTAAGAGAATTATGGCTTTCTGAAAATAAAATCAAAAAGATTGAGGGGTTAGAAAAGCTCTCCCAATTAATCTCATTATCAATTTCAAAAAATGAGATCAAAAAGATTGAGGGGTTGAACAACCTCTCCCAATTACAAACTTTATATCTTCCTAATAATCAGATTACAAAGATTGAGGGATTAGAAAACCTCTCCCAATTACAAGCATTAAACCTGAGTGAAAATCAGATCTCAAAAATCGAGGGGTTGGAAAACCTCTCCCAATTAAGAGAATTATACTTAGATGGAAATCTGATTGCGAAGATTGAGGGGCTAGAAAACCTCGGTCATATAACAAGATTGGAGCTTCATAAAAATAGAATTTCTAAACTAGAAGGTTTGGAAAACCTCTCTGCATTAGAATGGTTAAATCTTTCTGATAATCAGATTATGAAAATTGAGGGTTTGAAGACTCTCTCCCAATTGAAAAAATTGAACCTAATAAACAACAAGATCTCAAAGATAGAGGGATTGGAATACCTCTCCAAATTAGCAGAGTTATATCTTTTTGGTAATCCCATAACTAAAATCGAAGGATTGAATATTCAGGATGTAAAAGCAGTAGTTATATACTGTCACCAAAAAAAAATACAGGACAAAAAAGATATGATTGCGGAATTAGAATATATTAAAGCACAAATAAATAAACCAGGAATTAAATTGTTAGAATTAAAATATTTAAAAAGACGCGTTCAGGAATTAACTGATAAATTAAGCGTTATTGATATATAAATGATCTAAAACTATTCTGTTGCCAATTTCAGATTTAATTGCATTTATAGAACATTATTTTTTAATACTAAAAACTAAAAAGCTTAAAAAAAGGAAAAAAATTGAAGATTATTGTTGCTTTTTGAGATAAACCAAGATTAAAACCACAGCTGCACCAATTCCAACAAAAATAACTGTAAGTGGAATTATTAATTGATCTCCCGCTCCTTGTAGCATCAAGAGGAGCAAAGGTAATAAATTCTGTTCACCAGCTGAAGAGGGTCTTTCTAATAAGCGCATATTAGCATAGAAACTGGCGTATAACGTATTTTGGGCTTTGTCATTTGTCTGATTGCCGTAGTACCATTCGGGATCTAATGTACCATATCCTCCAAACACTATGCCAATAGGATTTATTCCTAATGGTAGACTGGTCACGCTTCCAAGATTTTGCCCGGTGTAGTTAACTGTTCGATTAATGGAGATCATCCACTCTATAATCGTATGGTTGCGACCAGATTCTTGCCCAGTCACATTGAAGCCAAAAGCCACAGTATAATTAAGATTGTTTAGAGAAGGTCCAAAATAACAAGTTATGTCTCGGTAACCACCTCGCTCAGTATGAAATCTTAAATCCTTAGTTCCATTATTATTAAGGTCAAGGAAAAGAAAGCCCGCATCATTAGCATCAGTGTTATTATCAGGTTCTACGTCATAGCAAATATATAGGTGGGTATTATCATGCTTGAGAAACACACTTATATTGTCGTCTGGATGGTTTGAAATTGGTTTAAAGAAGAAATGATATCGGGTCGCGTCGTCCCACTCGCCTGGAGTCATAATGCCGTCAATTTTAGGTGTTATAGTTTTGTATGGGCATAATAAATTAAGAAGTGGTCTATCTAATAAGAGCAAATCGGCATAGAAACTGGCATCGTTTGTACCCACAGGATTATCATCTGTCTGATTGCCGTAGAGCCATTCAGGTGATAGTGTGCCGTATCCTCCAAAAACTACACCAATGGGATTTGTTCCAAATGGAAGACTAGATGCGCTTGTTAGATTCTGCCCTATGTAATTAGCTGTTCGATTAATGGAGATCATCCATTCTATAATTGTATGGGTGCGAGCAGGTTCTTGTGCGGTCAAATTGAAGCCAAAGGCAGCAGTAAAATTAAGGTTTGGTAGATTTCCAATGAAGGTCTGACTTACAAATCGAGATCCATCTCTTACCACTTGGAAACTAACATCTTTGTTTCCAGTATTATTGAGGTCAAGGAATAGATGGCCCGCATCATCGGTGCTATTATCATCATCTGGTTCAACATCATAGCACATAAATAGATGGGTATCATTGTGCTTGAGAAAAATACTAATATTATCATCTGGGTGCCCTGAAGTTGGTCTAAAGAAGAAATAATATCGAGCAGCATCATTCCACTCTCCTGGAGACATAAGACCATCGATCGTGGGTGTAAGAGCTGTTTTGGGACATAATAAAGTGGTATCTATAGAAAGTATATGGGTTGTTTCAAAATCATTCGACTGCGTTACTTTGATTAATGGAGAAAATGAATTTGCTAGAAATAATGAACCTATGAACATCTGAAGGATTATTAAAACAAAAATTTTGCTTTTTTTCAAGAAAATTTACTCCAAAATTTTTATAATTATTTATTTTGCTATATCTGATTATTTAATTTTTAAAAATTTTTAGGAATGATTTAACTAAATATTTCAAATGTTTAAAGAACAGACATTTGAATGAATTAAAAATTCACTATGAATCTTTTAGACCAATTTTAAACCCACACCAAACACATTCTATCGATGCTCCAGGAGTAGGGACTTTATCAATTGGTCCTTTACAATTTGGACATCGCAAAGCTTCAAGTTCTTTTTCCAACCCCTCATATTTAGCTCCTCCCTTTTTTATTTCTGCCTTGATTCTATCTAAATTCATTAAATGTTTCTTATTAGTTGGTTCAATTTTATAGGCTGCTTCATAACAAAGAATGGCGTTTTTAATTTCTCCAAGGTTCTCATGGACTTTACCTTTAGCATTTAAAACATCTAAATATTTTGGTTGTAATTTCAGAGCCCTCTCGAAAAAGTCAATTGCCCCATTAAAATTTCCAAGCTTAGCTTCCTTATTTCCTAAATAATAGAGCCGTTTTGGTAGTTGCATCCATTTTTTCATTGCTTTATAAAAGTAAAGGCTTTTCTTTAAGTCATACTTTTTTTTGCCAAAAAAGATGTAAATTTTCTCTTCGCTTAATATTAATTCTGTATAATTGTAATCTATATCATTTCGTGATGAAACTGATACAATCATATGCATTTTAAGAGTTTTTGGTGTTCCCTTTTTAGGTTTAATGCATAGATTTTCTTCTGTTAATTCAATTTCGGATTCGATTTTATCAGACTTTTTTAGATTCTTAGAAGGAATGGTTTGAGAAAAAAACCCCTTCTTTTCATGAAAGGAAATTATTTCTTCTATCATTTTTTTTCTCCAAATAAGTGAATTAAGGATTTTATTTTCATTTCCTTATTTAAAAATATCCATAATATTTGAAAACAACTATTTTTTTATCTTTTCTAATGATATAAAATGGATGGAGCTAAAGTTGAAAGTCCTCATATGATCAATTTTTAAATAAAACAATAAAAAAAATTCTAATTATTACTTCCCACTTCTCCGGTCGGGACGTAATTTGGCTCGTGCATATGTATAACGAAATCTGAGTCCCATTCTATCTTTCAATGGTTTCATGAATTGTCCAACAGTAATCCCACCTTTTTTACACAAATCCGCTAATACTCTCCCGAACTTTTCTGGATTATCTATATGTTCCTCGGGTAAACCGAAACAGCCAGAACAAACCATATTTGCTTCATTAGGACAGATAGCACCACAACCAGAATTAGTAATAAAACCACAACACACATACCCCTGATTCAAAAAGCAGATATTCGGATCCATAATTCCTTCAAAATCTCGTTTATATCCTGTTATTGCCATATCTGGGCTTTTTCTATCACATTGATCGCAAACAATTGTTTGACCAGCATCAAATCTTTCATCAAGTGAAAGTTTAAGCAATGCAACTCCAATTATATCTCTTGTTAATTCTGGTATGCTTGTAAGAATACTAATTGCAAGAGGACCTAATATTGGAGGATTTGCAGTTGCCACAGCTGTTAAATCCACTGCTTTTGCTCCCAATACATCTTTAGTTGGAAGCTCTAATTTCCTTAATCCCGCAATTTCTAGAATATTAGCATTAATATGAATATGTCCGAAATTTGGTAACTTCAAAGCAATAGTAGCAAATTCGATTATTTGAGCAATATGTTTATCTGATAATTTTTCAACACTAATTGCCAATTTAGCAAGATCTACGGCTTCGGGATCAGCGGGTTTGGTTGAAATTCCCCACTCGCCCATTACTGGCTTGTTACCTTTTGGCCATCTCACTCCTGGTGCTGTAGCAGTGAGTGGTCCAAAGCATAATTTACCTTTTTTAAGGATACAATCAGCTCCACGCATCTCACAGACTTCACAAACGTTAGTACCTGGATAATTCTCAGCTACCAAATACGTGGCAATGAAATAGACTGCACTCTTATAATTATGTGGTCTTGGAGGACAACCAGGCATCCAAGCGTCGATTTTAACTATGTTCTCGTTAGGAACTACTTTGTCGGTGAATTTAGGAACATTTTCAATAGGTATAGCAAAATTATCAATAATAGATTCCGCAGTTATAAATTTCCGTTTAGTGCATTCTTCAATAGGATAAATATTAGCAAGTCCTGCAACTGAACCATAACATGCACAAGTTCCATGCATAATCAGGACTTTAGCTTTCTTGCGGATTGTCTCAAGTAAATGAATATCGTGTTCAGTACGAATTTGTCCTTCCACCATGCCAATATCAATTGAACCATCATGCATATCTTCTAGTTGTTTGTCTTTTGTATCGACAACAGCTGCCCAATAAACTATCTCTAAAGCTGGTAAAATATCTAAAAGCTCTTCATGTAAGTCGAGTAGGGACTGATGGCAACCCCAACAACTACCGAGTTGAACAAAAGCTATTTTTATACCCATTATATTTTCACCAACTAATTGATTTTTAGAATTAAATAAAAATACTTCGTATTGATTTTATATCGAAAATAAACCTTACACAATTTCAGATTTAACCATGATTACAAAAAAGTCAAAATATGGAATTTTCTGAAATATAAAAATTAATAAACCATTTAAAAAAATATTTATATCTTTAGTTATAAAATTAAACTGAAGAAGGTGAGAAAATGGCTATAGATTGGGGATATATTTTTGAGTATGCACTAAATCAAATAATAAAACCCTCTATTTTTAATGATCCGTTTCAACTTATTATGCTTGGTATATGGCTTGTTGACGGGATTTTTTTAGCTGGATTGATTTGGATATTATATAAAAAATATAAAGATACTGAAAATTTTGAGTCATTATTATTTTTGATAGGTTTGTTATTTATATTAATATCTCTTGTATTCTTTAATATGGCAAAATTCTGTTATACGTCTTTAGGTTCACGAGGACCAGGGGATCTTTTATTTATAATTTCTCAAATTCCCGTTATCGTCGGAGCCTTATGTTTTAATATATTTGCAGTTCGTGTTACTTTTCCAAAACATTCAAGAATCGTCTTTTCTTTTGTTTTAATATTAGGAATTATTTTTTTAGTAACTATAACTTGGGGAGTTATTTATGGTCCTCCGTATACTAACGTTGTTAATTTTGATGTTCTTTTTTCTTTAGACATTATTTTTATACGTCTTTGTTCTCTTTTACCAATTATTATGATTCCAGCTGCGGTTTTCTTCTATTTTGGTATAAAAATCCGAGATGAAGCTAAACATAAAAGTACCCGCTCCATCTGGTTGGGACTGGGAATAGTGTTTTTTGCTATAGCCTTCGTTGTTTCACCAATTACAATTGAATTAAGATTCTTACAAGCTTGTATTTTACCTGCTCCAATTATTTTTTACATCTGTTTTTCCATGCCAGATTGGTTTAAACGTAAAATTGGATGGCCTGATTAATCTCTTTTTAATCCTTTTTAAGAAAAAATAAGTAAAAAAAATATAAAAATAAAGTCTTTATAAATTTCTAATTTTTGCAATGAAAAGAAATTTATGAATTAAAAGTCGGTCTTTTATCTTGCCAAGACGAAACTACTTCAAAAGCTTTAGATCTGTTAAATTTGTCTTTTTAATTCAATCAATACACCGCAATGTTCACATTCACAGGGCGGTAAATATTGTAAGGGTGCTTTACATGATGGACATTTTAAAGCAGCTAACTCAGATATTTTTATTTTTGAAGGCATTTCAATGAAAAATTTTTCAATTTTTCTGAATAATTCTTTTTGTTTTTCTTTTTCATCTTTTATCTTAGGATAATCTATTAATTGAACTAAATGTTCCCAAAATTGTAAGGATAGATCATCATAAACATTTACACCCCTTTGATAAAATATCCCATTTTTACTCTTTTTAGTAACAGTAATTCTTTCAAAAAAGATATAGAATTTCCTTTTGTCTTTAGTTAAGATTTCCAATTGATTTTCCTCGAATTTTGTAGGTTTAATATAAATTTTAAGCCTATTAAATGATTCTATTTCGCCTATTGGAATTTTTATTAGATCTAATTTTGTGTCTTTTGGTTTAATTATTAAATCTTGATTTGTTAATTCTAATCTTGCATTTATTGCTTGCTCTTTAGGAATTATTTGGTTAATTGGTCCTTTCAATGAATATCTAATTTTCCGGTGTTTGAATATTACAAATTTCTCTTTAGATGATACTATTTCGATATTAGGTGATATTTCTTTTCTCATCATAATCCAGCCCTATTCAAAAGTATTAATTCTGTCAAGAATTATTTTATAGGTATTAAAAAATCCTCTTAAAATTTTTTAGGAAAATAAAATCATAAATTAAAAGTCGGTCTTTTATCTTGCCAAGGTGCTACTTCTTCAAAAGCTTTTGAAACTTGAAGCACAGTAACCTCGTCAAACCGCTTTCCGACAATTTGCATTCCAATAGGCAATCCATCGCTATGCCAACCACAGGGGATTGATGCTGCGGGATGCCCACTCATATTAAATGGATAAGTATATGAGAGCCATTCACTAGTACCCACCTTTTTCCCATCAATTTCAACTAAATCAAAGAGTGTTTTATCTATCCCAATAGCTGTACGGCCTACAGTTGGGGTAATTAGTAAATCATATTTCTTAAAATGTCGAGCGATATTATTACAGATCATTTCAATTTGAATTTCCGCCCTTTTTATGTCTTTAGCAGAAAATTGTTTTCCTAACTTAACCATTTGAGCTAGGACAGGATCAATCTTATCTTCCCAATCCTTTAATAGACGCATCGCATCCAAAACGTAATAAAAACTTGAAGCCCAAACTACTCCTAAAACCATGAAGACATCTCTTATTTTTGGCAATTTTCGACCAAGAACCAATTCCTTAGAGTATGAAAGATCGATTAGATCTGATTCTTCTACATCCCAACCAAATTGCTCAAATTTCTCAAGACCATTCAAAATACTTTTTTCAACTTCAGAATCAACTATTTTCGCAGCTAGGTTCATAGCATAACCGATTTTAAGTTTTTTGGGTGGTGGCTCCTGCATTTTTTCAAGGAAGCTATAGTTAGGTTTAGGAATTGATAATTTATCAGAGTCATCTTCTCCAACAATAACATCAAGCATCAATGCAGCATCTTTTACGCACCGAACTATTGGACCATTCTGAGTAAATGTTGAGATAGATCCTCCAAGTCTAGAAAAAAGATGAGGAACACGACCAAAATTAGGTTTAATTCCATAGGTGCCACAAAAGCTACAAGGGACTCTAATTGAACCTCCTCCGTCGCCTCCTATAGCTAGAGGTCCTAACCCAGACGCGATTGCTGCGGCGGCACCACCACTCGAACCACCCGGAGTTCTTCCTAAATTCCAAGGGTTTTTTGTAGCCCCAAAAATTATATTGGTAGTAATGGGGGCATATCCAAAAGGGGGGAGATTGGTCTTCCCTAACATAACAATCCCTGAATTTTTCAACCTAGCAACTGCTATGTCATCTTCTGTAGGAATATAACTTTCAAATATTTTACAACCAAAGGTTGATCTAATCCCTTTAGTTTCTAGTTCATCTTTTATAGAAGTTGGAATTCCATGTAATAATCCTAATTTTTCACCTTTTTTAACGGCGTTATCAGCATTTTTTGCTGTTTCTCTTGCTAAATCAAATGTTAATGTACAATACGCATTAATAATCGGGTTAATTTTTTCAATTCTTTCGATAATTACCTCAGTTGCCTCTACAGAGGTCAATTCTTGACTCTTTATTTTCTCTACCATATCGCAGGCAGACATAAAACAAATATCTTCTTTTCTCATTTCTACATCACAAATTTTTAGTTCTGAAATTTATTATACATATTAATTGAAATCATCAATAAAAATGGGTGCATTGTAAACACAGCAATCCATTCAATAATAAAAGTATTCACAGAAAGCACAAGAATTAAATTAAATGCTGCTACTACAAAACCATACAGTCCGATGTATTTATTTAAATCAGGATGTCTATATACAAATAATCCTCCTAGGGATAAAACTAACACCATGGTTATGAAAAACGTTGTGGACCAAAAACCATGTTCACTCGGAAAATCTTCTGAAAAGATACCAATCATAATATCAGCAAATGCGGCAAATCCTCCAATTATTTGAATTATAATTAATAATACTCTATCCATTTTATTATCGAGATACCATTGATAAAGACCAAAAATAAAAACGAAAAATGCTGAACCAGTTAAAATCTGACCAATATTATATACAATTGCACCATTAGGGTTGTAACTGGAATTGCCCAGATCACTCAACCAATTATAAAATGGATTAAACGGGTTTGCAAAAGGATTAATTGGATTTGGAAATAACGCCCAAGAGATAAAAGTGGCACTAAAGAAAAAAATACTGGTAATAAATCCAGCAATACTGCTTATTGGTTTTTTCATTCAAATTCATCCCATTTAATAAATTAACATCTATTATTTTGTTTATTAATATTTCAGCAGTTAAAAAAAACAAAAAGACAAGTCTTTTATTTAGGTTTTAAGGCTTCTCCCAATAATTCATATAATAAAGTTATTATTTCATCTGGCTCTATATTTTGCTTTTTTAAGAAATCTGTAGCTCTGATCACGTGTTCAATCATTGCAGAAGATAATAAGGATAATAAAATGCCTAATTTCATAGGATTAATATCTAATCTCAATGATTTATCTTCAAATCCTAATCTCATAGTTTCCATAAATATCGCTTGCGTTCTTTTATTTTGATCATCATATTCCTTTACACTCTGGACTTTCTTATTAAAAAATTCTTCAGATATTCTCGATTCTACCTTAAATAAGAAATCAGCATATCCTGGATTGTTATTACAAAATTCTAAAAATGACATACCAATTAATTTCAATTTTTCCCATCCTGTTTTTCCCTTGTTAATTGCCTTATTGAATCCATCATTCATAATATTTAAGCCCTTTGCTAGTATAGCAAGGTATAAATCTTGCTTGCTTTGAAAATATATATACAAAGTGCCCTTCGCGATTTTTAGATCATCCGCAATTTCCTGCATCTTCGTATTTTCGTATCCTTTATTAAAGAATAACTTCTCTGCAGCCTCAATTATCTTGGTTCGTTTTTTTTCTCTCTTTTTTAAACGAATATTATCATTTTTTGAGATCTTATTTGACATGATTAAATCACTTACATATTATTGTGACCAAGGGTCATATTTAAATATGACCGATGGTCATTGTAATTATGACCAAAAGTCATCTAATAAAAAGCACGAGGTGTTGTGAAATGAATAAGCAAAAATTTAGATTTGGATTGATAATTTTCATGTTTTTAATCTTTCCAATAATAATGAACTATTTTTCACCATATATAATTATTGATGCAATAGCTCAAGGCATAATTGCAGGATCGTTCATTACTTTCGTTTCCATGTTCATCGGATCACTATTTTTTGGAAGGTTCTGGTGTGGATGGTTATGTCCTGCTGGAGGTTTGCAGGAAATATGTTCAAAACGAAAGGATAAACGGGTACCAGCAAAATATAGAAAGATCAAATATTTTATTTGGGTACCTTGGTTAAGTATCATCGTTATTTTGGGAGTATTGGCTGGAAGTATCCAAACAATTGATCCATTTTTTAATACGGACTATGGAATCTCAGTAACTAACATACCAATGCTCATTATATATCTTGCAGTTGTCTTTGGAGTTCTTATACTCTCTTTAACTGTTGGAAAACGTGGTTTTTGTCATACGGCATGTTGGATGGCACCTTTTATGATAATGGGCACGAAAATTAGGAATTATTTCAAAAAATGGCCTTCATACCACCTAGAATGTATATCTGAAAAGTGTAAACAATGCAAAAAATGCGATAGAATATGTCCTATGAGTTTGGAAGTTTCAAAGATGGTGCTGGACGGTTGTATGGATAATGTAGAATGCATTCAATGCGGAACTTGTGTAGCAAATTGTCCCCAAGCAGCAATTACGACTGCTTGGAAATGGAAAAAGAAAACAAAAACTACGGAATTAAGTCAAAAAATTCCCATTGTTGTTACAATTAAATAATTTAAATTTTTTCTTTTATTTCTTTGAAATAGATTGGTATTTTAATCTTCTTTAAATATCCTGTAATAATTCGTTTTTAAAGAGGGAAAAGAATAAATCTTAACATTTGGAAGATATTTTTTTATTTTCTGCTTAATCTTGCAATTATAATTAACAGGTTGATTACAATTGAACACTCCGATCTTTTTTATGGCATTAGGGGCACCTTTATTTAGGAGTTTGCCTAATTTTTTAATGTATGCAGATGTTTTTTGGAAATAACAAGGCCACTTGCAATCGTGGGTTGGGGTAACGACCAAGATCATTTCAGGGTCAAAATTAATAAGTTCTCGTGGATTTTTATTGTGTACTTTAAAAAGTTCAACCTTATTGCCATTAATTTTAACTTGATGAGTTAAGAATTGCGCTAAATGCTCAGTTTCTTCAAATTTATTTTCATAAAATATTGCAATTTTCATTAAATCACCTTTTTAATAATCAATCTAAAATATCGACTTCTAATTTTTGCCTATTTAGTAATTGAGCGAAATTTAAATATATATTCATGTTCTCCCTTCATTAACAAAACGTAATTGAAGTATCCTCGTTTTATGTGGTCTATTCAACTTGTTGGAGAAAAATGATAAGTTATATAGTGCTTTTTTCCACCTTCTCGTAATAAAATAACACATTTTCAAAGGCAAAATTGCAGTATTTTCTACCTAAAATTAAACTTAGAATAATATTGGGGAAAAATGAATGTTATTCAAGCATCAAAAATCAACATGGTGAAAAAAATGGAATGGAAAGAAACAATAAATAAAATTCTGAAATTTTTTCTACTAGTATTATACTTGACGTTGGTCATTGCACTCGTTGTTGCTCCAATAGCACCTGCAATCATGACTTTGATTCCTGCTCAAGCAAGCAAGCCAAATTACTTAGGTTACTATTCCATCTGCTCGTTTACTCCTTTCAGTACAATAATTTTATTGTTACTTATCGTTATAGGAGTGGTTCTGCTGGTAAAAACCAAACCAATACATCGAGTAATTAAAATTTTTAAAAGTGAGTAGCCAAAAAATTACAGAAAAAAAACCTTCAATAACTTTATTTTTTTTAATATCTCATTTAATGTATGGATGAAATAGATTTCAAGATTAATTTATTATTAATGCTCAATTCAAGGTTATCCTATAGAGAACTAGCAGATCACTTGGATTTGACGGTAAATGCAGTATACAAGCGTGTGCAAGCATTAGTCGAATTAGGCATAATTCAGAAATTTACTGCAAGAATAAAGCCGGCTGCGTTAAACGCCATCTATAGCCTCATTTTTGGTAAAAGTGAGGTAACTGACTTAAATCAAGTAATAGCAAAACTGGGTAACCACCAAAATACTGCACAAATTATGTTATCAAGTAGAAATTATGTTTATATTGGAGGTTATTTAAAAAATATTCATGATTTAGAAGATTACTCATCCTTTATCTCACAAACTGCGAAAATAGAATCCCCCAAAATTGGCTTTCTTCATAGGGTTTACTCAGCATCTCCGATTTCATATACAATTCCCCAGTCAAGCTCTCTAAATCTAGATGAGTTAGATCGAGCTATAATTCAATCCTTACATGATGATTCACGAAAACCCATATCTGAAGTAGCTGAAATTGTAAATAGAACACCAAATACTGTTCGCAGAAGATTATCTAGAATGTTGGAGGAGGGATCGATTGATTTGACTATTAATTTTAACCCTATATCATCAAATGACATTTTCTCATTATTTCAAATAACCTTAAAACCTTCTGTAGACAAGCATGAAGTTGCCCAACTTATCCTTGACAATTATAAACCCAATATCTTCTTTATTTGGACTTTTAGCAATCTTCCAAATTTAATAACATGTTTTGTTTGGTGTAATACCATGAAACAACTTCATGAAATGATTGAGGGGTTGAAAAAAGAAAAAGTAGAATCTATAATTCCTGATGTGCTTTATGAAGGACTGTTTTTTGATACATGGATAGATAAACTATTTTCTTTATAGAAATTTGAAGTTAGAAAATTACAATTTAATTATTTCTTGCTTAAATAAATTAGAAATTTCTGTTGAAATATCAATAAATTAGGTTTCTATTTAAAACTTTTTTACACCATCAAGAAACTTATAAATCTCTAAATTATATTAATTTATTAAAATCCCCGGAATACTATAAAAACCAGTTTACGATGAAGAATTTCAACATTAAATTGTTTTTTTATATTTAAAGGAGTGGTTTTATTTGTATTTAAATGAAAATTCAATTTTACGGTCTATAACGGTAGATAATTTTCGCCGTGCAATTCCAATGTGGTTCAGGTCACAGAAAAGGAAGTTTTTAAAAGCCCCTATGTGGACAAATTACGATCTTACTTACAAATGTAATTTACGTTGTGAACATTGCTACTTTCATAAAGCAGTGGAGGAAAAGCGAATACAAGGTAAGCCATTAAACGATTTAACGAATGCACAATGGATTAAAATATTCAAGTATCATCGATCAATAGGAATTCATTCTGCTACTTTTACAGGAGGGGAACCAACGCTACGAATGAACCTCCTATTTGAAGCTAAGAAAATCTTTGATAATATTCAAATAATTACTAATGGACTTATAAAAATACCAGAATTTCCTGGGAAGCAGCCTGTTATTTGGACATCGTTGGATGGAGGATCTGAAACACATAATGCAATACGTAGAGCCGAAATTTTTGATCGGGTTATTGAAAACGTCCAAGATGATAAGCGAATTTATCTAATTTGTACTGTTAGTTCCTCTAATTATGATGAAATTGGCGAGGTTGCAAAAATAGCTCATGATGCGAATACAGGCGGACTATTCTACAATTTCTATACGGGATATCCTAAAGATCCCTTACTATTAAAAGGAAAATCCTTACAAAAGACAATAAAGGAACTTACCAAAGCAATGGCAGACTATGGTGATTATATATTATTATCTAAGAAAATGATAGAAACATATATTAAAAAATCACATGTTAAAGACTGTTTTTTTAAAAATGGGGAGGTACAAAGCTTTTTTCCTAATGGAAGAAGAAAATTTTGTGTCATGGGAAATACACCTGCCCTTTGTGCTAATTGTGGTTGCGTAGTTCCCATTGTAGCGCACTGCTTAAAAAAATTCGATCCTGAAACAATCGAGAAATTCAAAAAAATTCCGTTTTAATTTAAAAATTTCTCTAAATTCTCGTTCTTAATATCGATGAAAAAAAAGGTTTATTTTTAAAAATATTTTGGAATAAATTTTATGATTTTAGAAAAAGTCGATATTTTTCCAGAAAATGACTCCAGTTCTTCTGAATAAAAGTCTTCAACTTCATTAAGCAAATTTAATAATTTATTTCTTAATATATTCAAATTTTCTTCTGTTATTAAAGCAACGGTAATATATTTACCATACTCAAAAAGTATTGTTACTTCTTCTTGTTCAATAATTTTAATTTTTGTCTGATTTTCAGTTAATTCTTGGATTAATGAAGATAATCCCATTAAACCTCCAGTAACCAAGCCAGGTGAAACTTCTTTATCCTTTCTAAATGAATGATCAAAGATACATACTCCTTGTGGCATGTAAAAATAAATATGGAGGATTCTATCCTTCCAATTAGCTTCTGATTCTGCTAGTTTATCGATGTTCTGCATTTCCCGAATATTCGTTGAGGAACTAATTTCGAGTGGACAAGAAGGTGCAGAAATTCCAACACTACTCTCAGAAATTAAGGGTTTTTCAATGAGATTTAATGCTGATGTTAGAATCATTTGTTCATTTTTTATTAATTTCAGATATTTTAAGATTTCTTGTCTCCTTTTAATATATCCCGCATTTCCAAAAATATCAAGGGCACTATTAAGATAGTTTGTTGCTATGCTTAGATAATGATTCTTTTTATAATGATCTGTTTCATTATCTGATTGAATGATATGCCAAATACCATCAAAAAAAGTAGATGTTGCAATAGCCCATTTGGATTCTTGCGTAAAGCCCCCCAATTCGTAGTTCTTCGCTGAATCCCTCAAAAACATCTTAATTTTTTTGTAATATTCAGTCTTATCATCAAAATCTTTAGTTCTATCAAATAAAGTCCCATATTGAATTGCAGAACAATAGGAAGAATTTCCTAAAGATAATTTTTTCATTCTATTTTCTGGAAAGATATTACTCGCTTTTTCAAATAATTCCGAAGCACTTTTATAAAGGTCCGATTTCTGTTCAAAATCTGCTCGTTCCATCTGTTCCCAAGCCCTACATAAATAAAATATTGCGGTTAACTCCTCTTTTTCTCGTTGTAGTCTAAAAGTTTGGCATAATTTTTCAAAGAGAGAACTAGCCCTTACATATAATTCTGCTGCGAGTATTCGATTGCCTCTCAAACTTTCCAACCTTGCCGTTTCTATCTGATAACGTGCATTACAATAGATCTCCCTGATCTGCGCCACCTGAATTAACTTCTTGAGTCTATCTATGACTTCAGGAGGTTTACCATCGGAAAGATATAAACTGATGATTTTAATTGCTTCTTCAAATTTCCTATTAGCAGCTTGATATTTCTCTGCCGATTCTTGGTGCTTATTTTCCTTGCTAAAACTTTCTGCTTTCTCTAAAATACTCCATGCACTATAAAATGCTGCTTCATAATTATATCCAGGAATTTTTTCTAAAATCGAGCTTGCTTTTTCATATTTTAATTGCGCATTATTATGATCTTCAACAATATGATACGATTTTGCAGTTTCAATTAGATTCCAAGCAGTCATGTAATCTTTTTCTTTTTCAATCTTTTGTACTAATTCAGTATGTGTGAGTGTAGCAATCGCTTTATCAAATGAATCGATTGCGTTCTTATAATTCACTGCTGCAGAAACGAAATTCCCTAATCTATCGTCTATTTGTGCTATTTGAATAAATCCAGATCCCATTAAATTGAAATATCCTTTATCTTTACAAAATTTAATAGCTTCTGTATAAGAATGATATGATTCCTTGAAAATTTCAGCATCTTCTGTTAATCGTCCTATTTCATGATAAGAATCTCCTATTAAAAATAGGTTTTCAATATGAAATATAGCGACAATCATCTTTTTGCTTTGTGTTAAATATTCTACCACATATTTATGGTATTCCAATTTTTCCGATATTTTTAATGCGTTTTTAGCCAATAACATTGCCGTTCTAGATGCACAAAACAAAAATCCAGAATAATAAAAGTAAGTATTAAATAGATTGGGATTTTGATAATCTTTAACTTCGTTAAAAATGTCCGCTGCAATTTTAAGGTGCTTTTGCCTTTCATTTTCATCCTTAAGTAAGTCCCCTAAGATCGTATTTACAGTACTCATTTCTACTTTAAATAATAAATTATATATTTTATGATTTGGGTCATTTACAATAGATACCTTACTCTGAGCTAACTGGAGTAGTTCTAAAATCCTTTTTGCTAATTCAAGACGCTGGATCTCAGGAGATGAACGATTAAGAGCTCCAACTAAAAAGACTCCTGCAGTATAAAGGAGATTATGGGCTCCCAAAGTCTTAGGATATAATAATGTTGATGAAGCAATACAATGGGTTAAATCATCTGTTATAAATTTAAAATCTTCTGCTGAAAATCCTAAATCTATTAAAAATATTGCAGTAGTGTATCTGGTGTAATAAAATAAAACCAAAGGATTATGTGCACCAATACTTGGTAATAATTTTACTCCACTTCCAAGCCATTTCTGAGCTTTCTTTAACCATTTCTTTTGTTCAAATATATTTTTTGCATAATATGTCGAAAATGCTGAAAATGTCCATGAATAGAATGTATAAGCATAAAAAAGACTAAGAGTATTTGCTGAATTTTTGAATTTTTCAATCATTTCTTCAAACATTTCTTGCATTTTGTATAAAAACTGTTCAAGGTTTAAATATTCAGATGGTAGAAAGTGAGTAGTCCAATGGGTAAATTCCATGATACTATCAATTAGATAATAAAGGTAAATGTCGGAAAATTCTTTTTGTTTTTTAATGTCATCCCATATTGAAGCCAATAAATTATCAAATTCTAAAACCATTTCCTTTAAATCTGCTTTTTCATCGATTTTGATAAGTTTTCCACCAATAAGTGAACTTAATGCCCGATTTTCTAATATTGCATTTTTTAACGATTCATTCGGATTTCCCTTTTCTAAATTAATTATTTTTGATTTACAGAATAATTTTTTTGCATTAAGTAATAAAATCTCTTCTGATTCAAGGTTAGATTCAATAATACTCTTTATTAAATTTATCAAACCTGAACAAGCATTCATTTTTTCCTCAATTTTTAATTCTTCAAATATTTTTAATGCTTCCTGAAAACTTGAAATTGATAATTGGAATTCTTTTAAGATATCTTCATCCTTTTTTCCATAATCTGCAGCTATCTGATGGATTTCACCTAGATTATAGCAGATTTCACCCCTTGATTTCATTAATTCCTTATTTTTGCAGATTTTCTTAGCCTTTTCCATAAGCTCTATTGCATTTTCCCAATTATAAACTTTCTTTTCTTGTTCAGCTTTTAGCAATAACTCTTCTATTTGTTTTTGATTTTCCGATAGTGAATTATTTGACATAGATAAACTATCCCACTCAATTATCCAGTTTTACCTAATTTTCTTCTATACAATGTTTGGCATTTTTAAAGTTTTTCATAATTTATCATTTTATATACTTTGGAGGAAAAATCAAAATAAATTCAAACGAAATAGTTAAAATCTTTTAGCTTTATAATTTTCTTTTCTAAAGCAGATAATATTTCACTATATTCTTCACTAAACCTTAAATCTGCAAAATTTTCGAGTATAGTTATTTCATGATAAATTATAATTAACTTAGCTCTTTTCTTTTTTGCCAACGTTTGAAAATTGCCAGCTGCTTTTGTAACGGGGCATTCTTTTAGTCTAATTTAAATCTGGGGAATAGAGCAAGAATATTATCTCTCTCAATAGCTCTATGTTGCTGTAAATCGAATCCATCATATTTTTCAAATTCTTTAATTAATATGGATGTAAGTGGTTCGGGAAGAAATGGATAATCGCTACCAAAGAGAATATGGGATGGATCCGCTAACTCTTGAAGAGATCTTAAAGAATATGGAGTCGAAGAGAGTGCAAGATCATAATATAAACGTTTGAGGTATTTTATAACTCTCTTTTCTCCAAATGAAATTCTCCATGTTAGAAATGGAACCGCCCCTCCTGCATGTGGAAAAATGAAACGGATATTTGGGAACTTTTTCAAAGTCTGGTTATAAACGAGATTAGCCACAGCTCGAGTTGTATCAAAAACAAATTCCATTACCGCAGGCGGGACCTTAGTATTGGGTAATTTTTCTTTTGGAGGAGTATTTGGATGCACAAAAACTACGGCGTTTCTACGATTCAATTCATTATAAAGATCGTTTAATTCCGAATCTCCAAGATAATGCTCATCTACATTCGAAAGTAATCCAACTCCATCTAATTTCAGAGTATCTAATGCATATTCCAATTCAAGTAGAGAGGCATTTATATCGGGTAATGGTAAAACTGCAAATGCCCCAAACCGTTTTGGGTATTTTTTAATAAGATCAGCTGAGAACTCGTTACAATGACGAGCCAATTTTCTGGTAAAATCGGTCTCTCTAAAATAAATTCCTGGAGCAGAAATTGATACTACTGCTGCTTCGATATTTTGTCTATCCATAAATTTAATTGAGCTTTCTACATCCCATTCTGGGAAGTTTATGCCCGCACTTTTAATAATGCCTTTTTTAGCTAAAGATGAAATATATTCAGGTGGTAAAATATGATGATGAACGTCTATTTTTGGGGGAATGGTTGACATTACATAAACTCCAGTTTAATAATTTATTACGAATTAATATATTCAATATATTTTTATTTTCTTTGTTATTTTCGTAAATATTTTTGCCAAATAAAAAAAGAAAGAAATTTAGATGGAATTGAACGACATTGTATTAAAAGTTTAAGATATTGTTAAATATATGATTGAATTAACAAATTCTGACCGTAACCAGCTGCGGGATAACCAACCCGGACTGAAGCACCACCACTAATACTGGCTTGTATTTGTATTGTATGCGTACCTGGCTTTACACCCGTTACTACAGTTTGTAAAGATATTGAAGTCCAATTATTATTCAGACCTGTTCTTATAAGTCCTACTGGACTTCCATCAACAAGGAATTGGAGAGAATACATATTAATACCATTTACTATAAGTACTTCAGACATGAAGCAGAGGTAAAGATTTACATCTTCGATACCTGTTATTACTATTGTTGCTGATGCACCGAGTATTAAGGTGCCAGAAGTTATATCCGAACCTGAATAAGAAATAAACCAAGTTTCTAGTATTTCTGTTGGGGGATCTAACCATTCTGTTAAAAGAATATAACTAGTAAGGGGATCCACACTTCTTGGGCGTAATCTATCGTAGATTTCAAAATATCCAAAGCCAAATGTAGTCAAACCAACTACTAAAGCAATTATAGATAATGCAGTTGCTCCTTTAGACATTTAAATATCACCTCATAATTTTATACATGAGATTCTATTTAAGTTTTAATTGTAATTAGAATCTTATTTCAAATTAAGATTTTAAATGCTAATGATTATAAGAATTTAGATGTTTTAAGTATCTCATACTATTCAAGCTATTGTTTATTTAAATTAATCCAATACCCTAAAAAATTGTTTCAAATTATTAATTCTCATTTTCTTCTTCAATGATTAATTCTTTGTCAGGAGTTATGATTTTAACTGCGAAACCTTTAATTTTTTTACTTTGCTTTCCTAACCAATCTTTCATTTGTATTAAAGGTTTTTTAACTGGTTCTAATTTATTAATGAATTCTCTGATTGGATTTCTACGTCTCTTAATTGAAATTACTTCCTCGGAAAACCCAATTTCATGATTAATAATCTCCCGAACATCTTTCGAAAAAGGTTCAAATACTCTAACATTGCCTTTGTATGCTGAAATTTCGTCTCTATACTGTTGCTCAAATGCATCTGCAACTTTATGGAGAACGTTTTTAATTTTAGTTAATTTATCTTGTAGATCAGAAATAGAAATGTATAATAATTTCATATCACTAGTGATCCCTGTCACATACACTATTCTTGTTGAAGACAAACGAATCTCATCAATTCTTTCGCTTCGAGTTTCCTCACTTAAATCATCTATGGCTTTTAAAAATCCAGAGAATAGATTTTGATCAATTCTCTCTGATTTATCCACCTCTATAAGATCCAAAGTAAACAGAGGTATTCCCGAATTCTGGTCTATGATATATATACTTTCAATCATTTTGTATTGGACTCCTATTTTAAAAAATTAAAATAATAGTTATATTTAACCTTTAGATTAAATTATTCATTTAGGAATTTCAACAAGTTTTGATTTCCATTGCAATCTTAAATTATTAGAATATAATAAAGATAAATGAGATTTTCTTTTTTAAAATCTGATTTTAATAAAGGGAAATAAACATAAATTTAAATAAATTTTTATTATTTTTAATATATCATTAGGATGGTTGAATTTCTAATTTTAGGCTTTGAAATGTCAAAATTAGGGTTTTAATCACAATAATACTAAAATTGGTGAAAAATATTGGATACAGGAAGAAAAGATGAACGTGGTAGAGAGCTATACAAAGTGACTTGTGCAGATTGTGGCAAGGAAACCGAAGTTCCATTTAAACCAGACGGATCAAGGCCTGTATATTGCAGGGATTGTTATAGGAAACAAAGACCTAAAAGGTATTAGAAAATTAATGTCATGTAAAACGAATTAAAGTCATTATATCTTTCTATTTAAATCAATTTTTTTATTTTAAATTAATTAATATTATTTAATTCTGCTCAGGTTTTCCAGACTTCGTCTAAATATTTCATTAGGACGAAATTTTCAACATCTCTTAGAGATTTTATTGAATTATCCTCCCGAAGTGCTGTTTCCATACTTTTTTGAATATCTTCATTTATCTTTAATTTTTTTGCTTTATATTTCAATAATTCTATTTTGACATCTATGGACGGATCGGGGAATTCAATTTCATATAAACGGTCACGAATAGCATTATCAATAAGGTCTACTCGGTTAGAAGTTAATAGAATAAATTCTTTAGCGGTATTAAGATTATCAATTTGGTGGAAAAATACATTCAAATGCCCTAGATACCAAGCTTCCAGCTTTATTCCCCAATCTCTAGTTATAAACAAGCCATCAGCGTCATCAAACATATATATTATCGGAGAAATTTTTTTAGTTTTCTCCTGTCCACGTTTAAACACATTTCTAATTCTCTGTTCAGTCTCTCCGTATTTATGATGTGCAAGATGTCCACAATCAGTGAAAATCATATTTTTCTGCCAAATATCTTCAGCTCCAATTTCAGTAACAACCCGTTCAATGACTTTAAGCGCTGTTATTGTTTTACCATTTCCCGGAACGCCATAGAATAAGACTCCTTTTATTCCATCGGTAATTCGATTATCATATTGATGTTTTATTAAGGAAACACATTTAGAACAAACCTCGTTATGAAATGTTCCTAGTAGAGGTGTATCTTGTAATTCTTCTATTCGAACCATTTAAGCCACAGCTCTATTGTTGGCATAATTAGCTAATAATTTTAAATTTTTGTGAAATATTAAAATTTAATATAATTAAAAATATTTTTAATTGCTAATTTACATTTTTAGATGATTAATATGAATAATGAGGAATATGAAGATACACCACCGGAGAAAATGACTATCTCCATAATGCTTCGCTTGGTAGGATTAGCATTCATTTCTGGAGCTCTACTGGGACAAGCAATCGATTTTGCCTACCCTATGTTTGGTGCTTTGCATTATCATGATCCTACTATACAAATTCCAAGTCTGGGTATTGAATTTTGCTGGTGGATCCCGATCTTGTATGGGACTGCTGGAGTTATATTAATGCTTGGATATGTGTTATTTGATAGATGGACACATCAGAAACCACGCGGAGGGTTTAACCCGAGATGGAGATTTGTACTTGCAGGAATAGGACTTTTTGCCCTACAATTTTACGGAGGACCCTTTTTGTATGGTATAGGAGTCCCCAATTTTTGGCTCTTTTTTATCACAGTTTCGACTGGTCTACTTGTTTGGTGGGTGTTTGACCGGACGTATGGAGGTTTATTCATGCTCTTTCTGGTCGCCACTATTGGACCTTTACTTGAGTTCACAATGATTAACGTTCTAAATCTTTACCATTACTCCGGACCGGATATAGTTGGTCTCCCTCTGTGGATTATAGGCGCATATATGTGCGGGGCCGCTCCCAATGGCATCTTGGCTCGTAAATATCTTGTTTATCTCCAAAAAACCAAGTCGAAAGATCTTGTAAAGGGAAAAGAACTCTAGTTAAAATTACAATTTAGTTGAAATTCATTTTTTTTTGTAACTTCAAAATAATAAAATCCAAGTACATGGGAAATTCTAATGAGCCAAAAAAAAAAGATATTTTTTAAGGTTGTAATAATTGGAGATTCTGGTTCAGGGAAGACTTCTTTATTATATAGATATTTTCCACATAATTGGGGAATATATGCTACGCTAGGAGTTAATATAGAAAACAAGAAAATCGAAAGTGCTAAAAATAAGAATATATCATTTTCATTTTGGGAAATAGTGGGAGATCCAAAAAAATATGACTCAGTATTTTTTAAAAAATTATATGCTGGAGCAAAAGGCATTATATTAATATTTGACGTTGGAAATACAGAATCTTTTAGAAATCTTTCTTATTGGCTAAATGATATCAATAAATACATTGATTATGAATTTGCTGGAATCCTAGTAGGAAATAAGATGGATAGGGCAGATCGAAAAATAACTTATTCACAAGGTCAAAAATTTGCAGATAAAATTGGCTTTGAATATATCGAAACATCTGCAAAGACAAATATAAATGTAAAGGAAGCATTTCAATACATTATTGAGGAAATTTTACATCCTAAAAAAGAAAAAATAAATGAAATTGTAAAAAGGATTAAATATATTGAATCATTACTTAAAGAAAAAAGTTTAAAATTAGAAGATTATCAACACCTAAAAAAAGAATTAGATGATCTCTCTGAAAAATTAGAAAAAATTTCATAATTTTAAGGAAAAAATTAAAGTGAATAAAATTCTTGTTTAAAAATAAGAAAAAAGAGAATAGTTTATTTTAATATTAAAGAGAAAGAGTGATTATTTGTTTCAAATAAATTTTGTTGAATTAACCTCGTTATTTCTCTATATTGTGTTTGCTTTTAATTCATTTTTTCTCGCATTCATGTTTTTCTTAAAGTTAAAGCGAGCGAGGGGATCTGGAATCGATCTAACACCATTTTTGGGGTTAGAAATTTTTTTGCTTCTTTTTGGTTTAGTACATATAGTGTGGGCATATTACCATTTCTATATTTACACATTTGAGTTAGCATTATATGGATTTGATTTTGAATTAGTAGGTATCTACAAAGTTTCTATTTTAATGACATATTTGGGACTTATAGGGTTTATTTTCTTTTCGGAAAAAATGGTGGGAAAAACCAAATTTATATTCACTTTTTTTAGTATTGGTTGTTGTATTTATGGAATATTTTTCACATTTACAATACAAGACTTACGATTATTTACTTATTTCACTAATCCGGTTAATGTGACCGTTATATTCGCAAGTTTTTTATATACTCTTGTATTTAAAACGAAAGGGAAGATTCGGCAAAAAATGGCATTTAGTTTTATAGCTTTTTTAGGTTTTACTTTCTTTTTTGTTCTCGACACAAATATAGGTAGAAATCTTTTAAAATTACCTATCGAGGTCACATCTGTAATAGCGAAAATTGGTTTAATAATTACTTTAAATATTCAAGGAATCATTTTTCTCAGTTTTGAAACATTTACAGAGTTTGGGTGGAAGGAAAGACTAAAAGAACTTTATATTATTGCTCCTAGTGGAGCAACTCTTTTTCACCATTCTTTTATATCCAATATAGAAACTCCAACTCATGACTTAATATCAAGTGGTCTTATAGGAGTAAAGGGGATCTTGGGTGAGATCATGGAAAGTAGACAACATTTAAAAATTGTGGACCATGAAGATGTAAAAATTATTTTTGAATATGGTCGATATACCACAATGGCTCTAATTGTTTATGAAAATCTAAGTATTTACCACTCAAAACTAGCATCCCTAAGCAATCAATTTGAGGATTTATTTCAAGATATTCTTGCAAATTGGGCCGGTGAAATTGAGGTCTTCCTCCCAACAAAACGATTAATAGAAAAAACCTTTGATTAAATTCATGTGAATTTAAGAAATCTGTAAAAATGTAATTAATATTAATCCGTATATTATAAAGGGAATTAAATTGTCTCCTGATATCAGTAAAGATCCGAGAATTTTAATGGTAGAGCATGTATTAAAGAGATTAAAAGACCTAACCGTTAACAAGAGGTATAAGCTTCCAGCTAGCAAGGAAAATACAATGGAAGCGATTTCTAAATTAAATTCTGCAATTAAAACGATAAGATATAGTTATACAGCTCCTTTAGAACTTGTAGATAATCAAGTCGTAAAAGAATTTGATTTAATGACAAATCAATTTTGGGATGCAATATTAAAAAATTATGGAGAAATCGAGAAAAATAAATTAATGGCAGCGGAGTTAAAATTTATTTTTAATATTTTAAAAGGTTTTAGAGAAAGATTAAGGATGGGCAATGAAATTTCAATAGAAAAATCGATAGATCTAATCGCAGTTAAAATTGTAGCTGTTACGAAATTGGATCAGAACTTGAAACTATGCCGAGTTGGTGACGGGAAGGGAATTATTACGATAATTACAAATTTATCCGAAATTAAGAAAGATATGGTGGTTCCTGCCGCAATATTACCTCCTCGAGAATTCGGAGCTGAAGTGAGTGAGGCAATGTTCTGTTCTGGCAAGGATCTGCTTGAAATGCATGATCATGTAGGAGAATATGTTTCTAATCTACCAGATACTGATTTAAAAGAAGTAAAACATACTATCGTGAATTTATTGAAAGATATTTAAGATTTTAGCATTTTTTGAATTCAGAACATTAAATAAAAAAATGATGTTTTATAAAAAGAATTTAAAGAAAATTACTCACTGAAATAAGGAGGATAATAATTAAAATGAGTTCAAAATCTACAGGGCTCTCGGTAGAGACAGTTCGTGTTATTGTATTTAAAGATGGATATTGTATGTTTGTGAAGAAGGCCAAAGGTAGGGTTGATTCTACTAATAGAGCAATTATAAATAATGTTCCCGAGTCAATGGTTCTTGGATCATTCTGGGCAATTCCAGTTAATGGAAATTTAGCTAATATTATTGCGAAACAACAAATTATTACTCGGAAAGCGAAACAAGAAAAAGAAAAATGTCTTTTACTTAAATTTAATGCAGATATGTCAGATAAAGATGTTGAAGTAGTTTTAAATTATTTTGGACCTGGAATTCGATGGATTCCTACTTATAGAATTACATTAGAAAATGATGAACAATGTCACTTGATGATGCAAGCTGTTGTTCTCAATGAAGCTGAGGATCTTGATGATATTCCAATGGATCTAGTTGTGGGAGTTCCAAACTTTCGTTTTAAACAAATAATCTCACCAATGAGTCTAGAAGCGACTCTTCGAAATCCCCTCCAACAAATTGCTCCCCAACTTGAATCACAAACTCTTGGAAACGTTGTTATGACGCAACGAATGGGATATATGCCAGAAAGTGGACCTGCAATAGGAGGTACTCCTTCAACAGTTCCGGCATTGCCTTCTGAGCTAAGTGGAGAAGGATCCCAAGACTTATTTCTTTATAAAATACCAAAGATTTCGTTATTTGTGGGTGAGAGGGCAGTTATACCCTTAGTTTCTACTAAACAATCATTTCAACATCTTTATACCTGGGAAGTTCACCTAAGTCGATCAAGTGTGGATTTAATGCCAGGAAGTGTAAGTATTTCACCGATAAAATTAACTAGAAATGAGATCTGGCACCAAATAGAACTAACTAACCAAACTGAGGTCCCTTGGACAACAGGGGCTGCTTTAATCATGGAAAAGCTTCTACCAGTTGCTCAAGAATTATTAACTTATACTCCGATTGGTGGTATAGTCCGGATACCCCTTTCAGTTGCGATTGACATTAGAGGAAATTATTTTGAAGAGGAATTAACCCGTGAACCCAAAGCAATTCATTTTGACAGAGATGATTATGCTAAAATAACAAAAAAAGGAACACTAAATGTAATTAATTATAAAGATAAAACCATAGATCTAATAATCAAATGCGAGTTTGGTGGCAACGCGAACCAAGCCTCACATGATGGTAAAATAAAAATATCCGATTTCCAAAATGACGATTGGACCGATTTTCGTGGGGCAAGGGCACTTACTGGTCATAGTTCAATTCAATGGAAACTCCAATTTGCACCAAAAGAAAAACGAGAAGTAACGTTTAAATATCATTATTATATCAGGTAATTCTCCCAACTCTTTTTTTTGCTCTATTCTTTATTTTTGTTATTAAATGATTATAAAAAACATTAAATTCTAAAAAAGATTGAAAATTGTGGTCAATGCTCCAAATACTATTGCCTCAAAATTAAGAGAGCATTTGAAATTAATGAAGCGAACATTAAAAAATTTAGAAAAATCTTATCAAAAAAAGAATATGAGACGTGTTATAACGCTTATTTCTTAAAAAAAGAGCATTTAGATAGGGAAATAGAAAAAAAAATTAACATTTTTTAAAGGTATAAATATCTCATAAACAATAACCGACAACTTCAGTTAATAAGGTCTTAGTTCTTATGTAAGTTCCGGAACCTCTGCCAATTTGTTGTCCATTTGAGTCAAAAATAATAGATTCTGCTATAAAATAGCTTTTTCCTCTATATACTACGTTGCCAACAGCTTGTAACACGCCGGAATCGATAGGGTGTATAAAATAAATCGTATAATTTCCTGTTAATAGGAAATAATCCGAAACAAGCGATTGAGCACTAAAAAAGCCTGCATCATCTGCTGCTTTAAAATAAACGGAACCATGAGTTGTTCTACCTGCTTGATAAAATTTTTCAGTAATTGGTATATATATTTCAGCTTTTGCTTTGGAAACTTTAATTTTTAAATTATAATATTCATTGCATGGGGCTATTAAATACATATGTTCTAATTTACGAAAATGGGTTTCTTTATCCATATTTCATCTCTCCCATATGATTTAATTTTTATTTTTTAAAATTTTTTTATTTTGAAATAAAATTAGCGTATTCAACTACTTTAGACAGAGAATTCGTCAAATCTTTTATACTAGTAAAAAATGGAATACCAATATCTACCATCGTTTTCCTAAAATTATTAAATTGAGTAAAATCACCAAATATCCAGCAAAAGATAGGTTTTTTTATTGATTTTAAAATCCCACTAAACATTTCATTTCCCGCCATATCCCACCCTCGTTCTCTAACTGCAATAATCGTTAATATTATGACATCCACGTTTTGGTCTCTCGACAAAGCGACAAGAGTGTCACCCAAAGCCACACCACCACTTTTATCAATTGCTGGCCATATATCGCATGGGTTATCTTTTCCAGTTTTCATCCAATCTGGAAAATATTTTGAAATTCTCTTTCTAATTTTTTCTTCATACACTGCCATTTTAAGATTTGGATTTTTTTCTACGTTATCCGATAAAACAACGCCTGCCCCACCGCTTATTGTGAGGATTGCTACTCGATTATTTTTTGGAAGTTTACTTTCATTATCTAACAAGATAGAAAATACATGTAATACTTGTAAAAATTCGTTAAAATCATTCACTCTAATGATTCCCGTTTGTCTTATAACTCCATTTAAAATATCATCATTAGTTGATAATGAACCTGTATGTGATAATGCAGCTTTAGATCCCCCTGCTGATGTTCCTCCTTTAAGAAGAATTATAGGTTTTTCTTTTACAATTTCTTTTGCGAGTTTAAAAAATCTCCTTCCGTCCATAAAACCTTCTAGATATAACCCAATTACCTTAGTTTTAGGATCTTTAGCCATATATTTCAGCGCATCACATTCATTTACATCAAGTTTATTTCCAATTGCTAAGATCTTATTAACTGGAGTATAATGTTTTGAAGGATTACCAGTAATAATCTGTAACATCATGCCTCCCGCCATCATACCACTCTGGGAAGCAATAGATACCGATCCCTTGAGCTCTTCTATATCAACCTCCCGCAAAGCCGGTTTCAAAGGCACAAATGGGGTAAAAAGTTGATTATGAAAATCTGCATAACCAGTACAATTAGGGCCCCAAACTCTAATTCCAGCATCATTTGTCAGTCGTTTTATTTCGTTAAATAATTCAAGGTTTCCGACTTCATTGAATCCTGATGATTCAATTAAGATAACTTTCACTTTTTTTTGGACGCATTCTTTTACTACTTTTGAAACGTTAGTAGGTGGAATGAATACTATAACAAGATCCAAGTCTACTTCTACATCAAGAACTGAAGGATAAGCTTTCATATCCAATATTTTAGTTGCTGATGGGTTAATTGGGAAAATTTTTAAATTTTTTTGTAATGTTAAATTTCTTATAATGTTATTGGAATCTTTATTAGGGTTCCGACTTGCCCCTACAATTGCAACGGTTTTAAATGAAAAGAATTTCTGCATATATTATTTTTAAAAATTCTTAACAAAAATTCTTCGATTAATTCTAAATTCCTCCATAATATTACCAAAAATAAAAAATAGATATTCATAAATTATATTTACAAATTACAAAGAAGTCTAAGGAGGTTATCATGAAAAGTAAAAAAACTAGATTATTTGTAATTCTACAAATTCTCCTAATCTTTTCTTATATTATTGGAAATAATATATTAAGACAAAGCTATATCATCTCAATTAATAACAATATAAATGAAACTAAAATTAAAATTCGAAATTCTCTTAATTTGGTATGGGAAAAAACCGGAAAAGCAATTTGTATCAGTTTAGATGATCAGATGTATCCTCAAATATGTAATGATGGTGCTGAAGGTATGATTATAACATGGCGAGATGAGAGATTTGGAAATTATGATATTTTTGCACATCGAATAAATTCAAATGGTGATAATATATGGGTAAACAACGGAATGCCTGTAGTCATCGAAAGTAATTCTCAGAAAGATCCTCAAATATGTAGTAATGGTGAAGGAGGTGCAATTATAACTTGGGAGGATAATCGGATAGGATCTAATGGTTATGACATATATGTACAAAGATTAAATTCTACTGGATTCTGGAATTGGACATTGAATGGTGTTGTCGTATGTAATATGACGGGTAGTCAATATGATCCTAAAATTTGTGTAAGTAATGATAGTAGTGCAATAATTGTATGGAAAGATTCAAGGATATCTAATTATGATATTTATGCTCAGTTAGTTAATGTTTCTGGTCATATGAAATGGGATACCAATGGAACTATTGTTTGTAATGAACAGAGCCTTCAAGATTATCCAGAAATTTGTAGTGATGGTTTTGGGGGAGTTATTATTGTTTGGGAAGATAATAGAACTGGTAATTATGATATATATGCCCAAAGAATTAATTATATGGGTCAAGCGATTTGGGGCAATAACGGTACAAGAATATGCAATGAAAGCGGTCATCAAAGAACTCCCAAAATTTGTAGTGATGGCTTAGGCGGAGCTATTATAACTTGGGATGATAATAGAAGTATTAATTATGATATTTATGCCCAAAGGATAAATAGTACTGGACATGTTCAATGGATTAATAATGGGATAATAATCTGTAATGAAATTGATATTCAAGGTGGAGTAAAGATATGTGAAGATGGAACTGGAGGTGCTATTATATCCTGGATGGATAAAAGAATTGGTACCAATTTTGATCTTTATGCTCAAAGGATTAATTCAACAGGTTTCACATTATGGATAAAAAATGGTACGGCTTTATGTATTTCGACGACTGATGATGAATTTCATAAATTATGTTATATCGGTAATGGGGACGTAATAATTACTTGGTCGAATCAAGAAAGTGGACTTGGTTATGACTTAAATGCTCAATATATCAGTTCAGATGGAATTATTAAATGGGGATCAAAGGGTGCTGTTGTATGCAATATGGATAGTAGTCAAATATATCCTGATCTCATTAATTATCAAGATGGTGGAGCCTTTATAGCTTGGTCTGATTACAGAAATACCAATTATGATATATTTGCACAAAGAATTAGTGATCAAAATACAAAACCTCCATTTCTATATGAATTAATTGTCTTGTTTCTTATACAACCATCATCTTCGCTATTAAATATTATATTGAAACCATATATGTTAGGAATAATAATTGGAGTGATAATAATTTTTGTTATCATTATTAAAAAGAAACGGTGAATGAAAATAAGAAATCAATTTTTTAAAAGGAATAAGATTTTTTTTTCTTTATTTTTTTTGATAATAACTATATCAACATTAATCATATTATTTTTACAGATCCAAAATTCAAAATTTGATTTAAATGAATCCTTTAAAAACAAAAAATTCGTTCCTAAATATTATATTAACAGTTTAAATAACCAAATCATTAATTTCAATGATTCTAGCAACTTTGATAAAACTATAGTACCTAATACAAATCCGCTTGAAAGTAGTATAAATATCCCGAATTCTTCTGATCTTATTATTGAATATAAGGTCTCTTATAAGAGTGCCACTATAAATTTTATTAATAATATGGGTGGAAGAATAAAAAGAATATATCGTTATTCAAACCAAATGGCTATTTATATTCCAATTGAGAATTTAACTTTATTAAAAGAATACAAAGGTCTTATTAGAGTAACTAAAGATAGGTTATTTAGAGCTTTTTTACAATCCTCCGTCCCAATTATAAAACCAACAGCTACTTGGGCTCAAATAGAAACTTATTTTGGCTGTGCAATTAATGGTAGTGGAGTGCGTGTGGCAGTTCTAGATACTGGTATTAATGGAACTCACTGGGATTTTTGGCCTCGTGTTATACATAATGTTAGTTATGTTATAGGTGAGTCATGGGCTGATCTAAATGGGCATGGTTCGCATGTGGCAGGAATTATTGCTGGAAATGGAAATAGAAGCTTTGGACAAAATGTTGGAGTAGCTCCTAGAGCATATCTTATGAATTTCAAAGTTTTAAATAAAGATGGTGCTGGATTTGAAAGTGATATTCTCGCTGCGTTAGAAGATTGTGTATCAAATGCGACTGATATAATAAACCTTTCTTTGGGTACATATGAAAGTTCAAATGGAACAGATCCATATTCAGAAAAAGTTCGTTGGGTTGTAGAACAAGGAATCCCAGTAATTACTGTTTCTGGAGTGAATCATATAGGGAACTATAATATATCCATTCCAGGTACTTGTCCAACTGCAATTACTGTAGGGGCAACTACTGATTTAGATGTCATATATAGCCCCCAATCAAATGGACCAACTTTACCACCCTCGTATGATGTAAAACCAGATTTATTAGCTCCAGGGGACCATATTACCTCAGTTTATAAAAATGGAACACCTGGGGAATATTATATAGAAGGTAGTGGCACCAGCATGGCCTGTGCCCATGTTAGTGGCATGATCGCCTTAATTAAACAAGTTCATCCTACTTGGTCTCCAAAAATGATTAAAGATGCACTTATGAATAATGCTTTGAATCTAAATAAAGATGTCTTTAGCCAAGGTGCAGGACGGATTCAAGGTCCACAGAGTATTAATACAACAGTTATTGTAAATGGAAGTATCAATTTTGGCTTAGTGGGTTCAAATAGGTCGAGAACATCCTTTTTAACCATTATAAATCTGGACACCACAGCAAAATCTCTGATAATAAGTCATAGTAATCCTAATTATCAAACTATCCCTTTTATAAACCTCCCTGCATCTACTAGAATAACCATACCTATCAATTTGTCATTTAATTCATTTAATAATTATCATAATTATGATTTCCTTAAATTAGATTTTGGTATTAATTCAATTCACTCTGTTATAAGTAGTATTTGTCCAAATATAACTTTGAATTATCCAAATAAAATAAAATATAATCAAATTTCCAACTTCAATGGCTCTCTAATTATTGATAATGCCACTACTTTTAATTACACGGGTTATAAAGCAAAACTTTATCTAAATTCCATTTTAAGTAAAGAACAATTCCTCAATAGCTCTGGATATTTTAACTTAAATTATTCATCATTTTTAAGAGGTAATTATAACGTCAGTATAGCTATCTATGATCAATACAATAATTTTATTCATCAAAATGATAAAATATTGAAAGCAGAGGGAAATGATGTTGATATATTTAGTTTTGGTATTACGGAACAGGAAAAAATTGGCTTTATCTATTTAGAATTTTCTAATTTGGATGTTGGAAATGCAGTTGTAGATATTTTCACTCTTACTCATGCTTGGGTTAGATATACTGTAAAAGTCATCGATGGTAGAGCCATATTTTATACATTAGGGGTACTACCTGTGGGTTCATATCCTATACGAATTGAATTCAATGGTTCGTTAAAAGCAAATCCAGCAAGTGATAATTCCTTTTTATTTATTATTCCAAATAATGAAAAAGACACCCAAACAAGAAATAATTTAATAATTTTTGGAGTTCCTATAGTTGCATTCGCAATAATATCAATTGCAGTAATTTTAGAAAAAAGAAAACCAAAAATATTAAAAATTAAGAAAACAAAAAAAGTTATTGAGGAAACTAAAGATGAAGGAGAGGTAAGAGAAATAATTGAATTTGCCAGGTTACATTATGACAATAAACTGATTCAATTAAGTTGTTTTCGTAAATTATTTGATAAAGCTAAGGAAATGAGAGAAAAAAAAGATCCGTTCAATAAAAAAATATTTAGAGAGATAATTTATCATTTTAATTTTTATTCGAAGAATATTTCAATGAACGATCCTCAAGTCTATACTACTGCTCAATTCAAAGAACTGTGGGAAATTAAGATGTTCTCATATTTATATATAGGTAACACTGAAAGAGCACAAAAATTAATGAAAAAACTAATTGATTTCTGTAAAGATTCTAAAGACCCTGAATATAAAAAATGGCAACAAATATACAAAGATTATTTTTCAAGTGATTACATCCAAGAAGATCATTTGGTCTCCGAACAATTAAAAAAGTCTACAGAAAATGAAGTTCGAGAAAACACCTTATTGTTTGGAGATGAAAAAAGTATAATAAACAATTATCAAGAGATATTATTTGAAATCATGGGATTAATAAAAACACGGGAAAGAAACAAATTAATTAACGAGAGAATTTCAAAGAAAATTATCCAGATTTATGAAAATTGGAAAAAAGAATATAATATAAATTTTAAGCAGCTATCTAAAATTCAATATAATGATCTATGTAAAATTCTTTGTTGGTCTTATATCAATATAAATAAATTAAAAAATGCTAGGGAAATTGCTAGGGATGCAATAGATTATTTCAGGAAAAGAAAAGAAAAGGATAACATATTATTTTGGAAGAATGGTATATATCTAATTTCGTTAATTATTAAAAGTAAGCATAATAAAAGATAATTATTAAAAAAAAATCTAAATAAATTTAAAAAAAAATATTTATAAATAATAAAAAATACTAATGTGATTAAATTTGAGGGAAAAAAAAGCATTCTGGTTAATTTTAGCATGTATTATTTTTGTCTTGTGTTCTCCAGCAATGAATAAACGGATTATATTCAATTATTTTTCATATAATGAAAAAAATAATCGCTATACTCAATTGTCTACGAATCAAGTTCCAAATTTCTTATGGGAAGACAATGGTACTCCTATATGTACCGAAAATAATCATCAAACTTTAGGGAGAATATGTACAGATACTACAGGAGGTGCAATAATAGTATGGGGTGATACAAGGAATATAGAATCGGACATTTATGTTCAGAGAATCACCGCCACTGGTCAAAAATTATGGAATAATAATGGAACTGTAATAACTAATGCAAGTGGAGATCAAAAACTCCCTAAGATTACCAGCGATGGTATAGGAGGTGCAATTATCACTTGGATTAATGGTAGTGGTCTTAGCCAAGATATTTATTCTCAATATATAAACTCTACAGGAAATATTCAATGGAATCGCAATGGTACAAAAATTTGTAATGAGAGTGGAAATCAGGATAAACCTCAAATCTGTTCTCCTATGAATGAAAATGCAATTATAACTTGGCAAGATCAACGTTTTTCAGATTGGGATATCTATGCTCAATTAATAAATTCTTCCGGAAACATAAAATGGAAACCTAACGGAGTAGTCATTTCTAATGCTAGTAGTGATCAAGAAGAACCTCAAATATGTAGTGATGGAAAAGATGGTGCAATTATAGTTTGGATGGATCATAGAGGCACTGATTATGATATCTATGCACAGAAAATAAATGCGACAGGTCATACCAAATGGGATAAAAATGGAACAGTAATATGTAACGTAAGTAATGATCAGAAGTCCCCTCAATTATGCTCAGACGGAAATGGTGGTGCATTTATTATTTGGATTGACAACCGTACTGGAAATTGGGACATATTTTCACAAAGAATAAATAGTTCAGGTTATGTTCAATGGACTAAAAATGGTATTATAATTTGTAATGCAAATCAAAGTCAAGTATATCCTCAGATATGTAATGATGGTTTCTTAGGTGCAATAATTACGTGGAGTGACTATAGGAGTGAAATTGATTTCGATATTTTTGCACAACGAATAAATTCTTCGGGAAATGGATTATGGGGTAATAATGGTACTATAATATGTAATATGAGCAATGATCAAGCTTTTTCAAAGTTATGTACTGATGAGAATGGTGGCGCAATCATCGGTTGGCAAAGTTCTGGAGGTGCTTCTGGTACAGATATTTATACACAGCGTATTAATTCAACTGGGGATATTAAATGGGTATCTAATGGTATATCCATTTGTACAGAGTCTGGTAATCAATTTGGTCCCTTAATGGTGAGCGATAACACTGGCGGTGTAGTTTTAACATGGCATGATTATAGAAATTCAGAATGGGATATTTTTGCTCAGCATATAAAAAACATTATACCGACTACAAACCAACCTGAATATATTACAACGACTATAAATAGTACAGAAAGTATCAATTGGACGGTATTTGACGATTTTGGTGGGGGTATGTTCCGAATTTGGACAAATGACACTAATAACAACAATTATATTTGGATAAATTGGACATTTTGGACTAAAAATACATCATATTTAATTCCAATCAATACTTCATATCCTGGAGTTTACAATTATACAATTGAATATTATGATGAACAATTACAATTTGGAATTCCAAATACTGTGATAATTACAATTACAAATAGAACTAAATCTGGAGCTAATTTGGATTTATTATTGATTTTAGCTTTAGGTTTAAAACAACCCCAATTTTTAGATAAATTATTTGATCCTCTAGTAACTTTAGGCGGCATAATTGTCTTAACAATAATAATTATAATTGTAATTTATAAAAAGAAACAATAATTCACGTTCTTTCTTTTTATTTTTCAAAAATTTCTAAAGATTTGTAATATACATCCTTATGAAAATGGAGAATAACCAACTATTCTTCCTATATCTCTCTTAAACGTATCCCAAGACATACCTAACATTATTTCACTCCTAAATTTTTTGGTTCTAGTTATTTTATATGAATAATATAAAGATCTTTGCAGACTACGAATATTGTTTTCCATAGTCTTTGGAATAAAAGTATAATCATCTCCAAATGGATTATAAAATAGTTTGGCATCAGGAAATTTATAAACTTGTGGTTCAGTAACTCTACGACCAAATAAAAAGGAGGGTTTCTCTATAAGTTGACCAAAAATTTCAATTGACGCTCCTGCTTGTAATGGTCTTCCAAGAATATCCTCATCTAATTTACTAACCCGCTCTAAAGGTTCGTAAAACGTCTCTCTGATTGATGGGATGTCGCCCGCTCCTTCCAGACTTGTCAAATAAGCTCTCTGAGCTCTGACCTCCTCTGCCTTCTCAGCTTTAGACCTCATATCAAAACCTAATTTTCCACCGACCTTTTTAATGGCAGTATCTATACCTTCATCTAAAATATAGGAAATAACTGCACCAATAACATAATTTACTACATGACCATAGAAAAATTTAGGAGCATAACCTCCAATTATTGGTCCTGTGTTTATATACCATTGTGCTGCTTGAGGGATAGGATTAGAAAATTCGAAATTCGCAAATGCATATCCCGTTCTTGGGGATCCTGCCAATTCTCCAGCTAAACCAGCTATTCCTCTAGCTGCAAGGGTTAAAAGTCCAGCGTGTAAAAATAATTCTGAAACAGTATCTGCTACAGTATAAGCTATCAATGCTATTGCAGCAGGTGAGGTTGCCCCATAAGAAATAATTGTTGAAGCGATAGCGGCAATACAGACTCCGATTTTTACAATTGGTTCGAAATAAGCTGTATACCACTCCCAATCCTTCATAGTGAGTTTATGTAATGCTTTATAACTTGAATAAGCAAGTTTATAATCCTTATCGATTTCCAGAGGTATACCCATATATTTTACATCTAATAAATGACCTCTACGAAATTCATTCTGTTGTTCTAAGGTTAAGGAATTGAAATCTTTTCCATAGTTTTCCATTGCATATTGTTCTGGGTCGTAATCGTATATTTTAATTGTCAACCATGGTATTTGAACTTCTGCTCCAAGCATACTTAGCCAAGAATTCCAAATAAAATTATCTAATGGATAACCAAGAGAAACTTTATGGATATCTTTATTTAGATCCAGTTTAAATGGTTCTGCTTCATTTGAGGCATATACATAGGTAATATAGAACGTACTATCTGCCTTAGGAGTGTCTCCTACCCATTGGATCGAATTATAATATGGACTCTCTTCATCCTTTATATGTTTATAGTCAATATCTTTATAAAAGACCGTCTCATATTGAATAGTTATGTCATTTCCACCAGGAGAGTAAGGGGCTCCGTCCAGATAAAGGTGGATGGTAAAAATGGGTGATTTTAATAGAAATTCCTCGATTTCGACGGTATACTGGTATCCTGAATTTATTTCATCTGTATAATCAAATGGTTGATTAATATTTTGATCAATAATAATCATATTTTCATGATCTAAAGGGATATGAGTTAATTCATAAGAATTTGAGGTTGTAGATTCAAAAGTGTCAAGTTTTATGCCTTCTACATTAATAATATTTCCAGATTTAAGTAAGAAATTATATTCTTCTGAAGGTAGATATTCATATGCATCTCTTGCTTCTTTCATCCAGGAAGAATCTTCTTCCTCACCATATGAATTTTGAAAATTGCTCTCAATCCATATATATGCATTATTCACATCTGGGAAATGGGCTTTTAACGCAGCATCGAGTCTAATTTCGAATGTTATATCCTGCAAAATAACGAATGGTAATCTTAATAATGTACCATAAGTATTAAACATTTCCCATTCTAATGGCTCTGAGGTAGCTATCCTTAATTGTAATGGTTCTCCAAATTCAGACCAACCAAATCCAGGGTCCCGTAAGGTTTTTTCATTAAATGGCATATCCGGATCTGTATATTGCTCATATAATTCCCAGTCTGTGTAATAACTCCTATAATCATGATCATTTATCCCCATATGACTAAAACCAGTGAAATACCCATACCAATCAGCACCCCATACACCTCCAAATAAACCAGGTTCCGCAAGGTCAGAAAGTGGGAGCGGAGGACCAAATAGAACTTCTGGCATCATTAAAAATGCAGTAATTGGCATGACAAGAAAGTTTAAAGCATGAAAAAGTGGAGCATACCAAGTTGGTAATACAGTACCCCAAGCTTTGTTATAGATTGGTCTATTAAATGAATAAGTAGCAGGAATAAAGTCAGTCGTGACTGCTGGCCAATATCCTTCCCAATCAATACCAAAAGCACCAGTAGACGGATTCATATCAAGTAAATCGAAGCCAAATACACGTTTATGGATATTCCCAATCATATTCTTATATCTATTACTTGTTATTGTGGTTAATTGTTGAAGTGTAATGAAATTTGTTATATATGCAGCGGTGAAACTAGTATTTAAATGGAACAAAGTAATCGGGTTTTGACTCATAGTATATGCTACAAATCCTCCACCATTATCATTTGCTTGAATAATACAAGGTATAGTGACTCCATCATATGAATTTCCAAATCGGGCAAAATCAACTATTATTCTATCATAATAATCAATCAATGGTCTAACAAGTACTCCATAATTGGGAATATAGGGATCATTTAGACCTTCCCACATATATTTTCCATTATCAGTAGGTATTACTTCTCCTATACTTTTATTTATTTTGTAAGATGTATCAAGCAACGCCCATTTTATCCAATCCATATCCCTATTTTCTTCAAATTCGTCTTTATCCCTAAAATTAGTCTCTGCAGCCCAGTAATAATTAAATTCCATAGTTATTGATGGTGTAATAATGACTCTATAAGAATTATATTTGTTAACCCAAATTCGGAGTTTATTTGTTTTTCCATCTTTTATATATTCATTAAAAGTAATGTCATTTACATGCCCCTCAAATAATACAGTATCTTGCAAACCGTGAAATTCCTTCCACATGTCAATTATTTTTACATGCATTAATGGTTCTTCCATATTAGGAGGTAGATTATAATTAACATTAAGTATGCTTAACTCCTCTAGAACTCCATAAGTCTGCGGGATAAATCTAAATTCTATAGATCTTCCGGGAGCAACTCTTTTCTTAAAGTCTATATCTATAATAAGACTATTCAGATAGAATTCTTGCCTTATTAGATTAAGAAGTACCCAAATTTCATCAGATTGTAGGTGCATTAAGATATGTGGATCATCATCTATATAACCACTGAAGCCCGTTAACCAAAACAAACTAGACCAATCAAAAACAAAATGAGCCCCAATAGGAATACCAGCACCGTCAATATCTGGTATAAAGCTTACCAATCTTCCATCAACCCAAATTCCACCTTTTAACCAAGCACCTCCAAACCCAAACTCGGGTGGACATCCACCAGATATAATCATGCTGTTAATCTTACCACCAGGCATTATGGGAACTTCTACAGATTCATGTCCAATAGTTTCAGTATATGGAAATTCGCCACAGTAATAATAATACCATATATTCATGATTCCATGATGAATAGAGACAGTCCATGAGAATGATGGCTCATATGCAGCTTGAGGACCGAATATTTGGTAGTGGTATGAATGACCATTTACATATAATCCCGTATAAGATTCTTTTTTACCATCTTGATCTCTATCAGGAGCATAAAGGTCGAATGGTGTAAATTCTACAAAACTTCCTTGTTCTGAGAATATGGGATAATAATATTCTTTCATTTCATTTATATTTTGATAGAAAATCTCTCCTGGAATATCTAATACAGTATCAATTCCAAACATATCTGGTGATGTCTCTCGTGGTGTACCTTTGGGATGAGAAATATGAGTAAATGGACGATTACCAGTAAAAATAAATGATCCATAACTTTCGAGATATATTTCTAATAATGAAGCCTGAGCAAAGAAATGAATCCTGTCCTCATAACTACCAGATAGAGAGCTCTGATAATCATTATAACGACGTGCATATATGTCTGGATAAAGATCCGAAACTTGTATTATTATTCCATTATATTCAGAAGTCATCGGTGTAAATGGTCTTCCTCCAATTCCACCCAGAGACCAAACACAAGTAAATATGTCTCTATACATATAGTCTGCAGTTACATTATATCCTCCAATGATATGGATTTGATTTGTCATTAATAATGCTGTTGATGTATAGATAGCATGTTCCTTCATAATCATTTCAGAAGCATAATAGGAACTATCGGAATACCATTGATAAGTAGGATCATAAGCAATTAGTTTAAACCTGCCAGAAGGTAAATTTGTAATATAAATTGGAGAGGTCAAACCATTCCTTGGCGAAAGGCTTTCAATGCAAAACCTAAACCAATTTCCTGGCTGATGCTCTCCTTCTGCATCGGTCCATGGTATTTCTGATATTTTAATTAAAAAAGTATGTATTTCTCTTTCCAAAAGTAACGTATATGTAGCCGTACAAGTTAAATCGGTTGCAATATTGAGTGTGTTATATTCTATTTCTTCCCCATCAACCCATAAAGATACAGGATTTTTCTTGGTTTGGATAGTAAATGTATACTCATCTGTTGAAGTGATTAGTAGATTGGTGAAGTAATATTTGTTATAGTTTATTTTTAATTCATCAGCAGCATAATGATAGCCGGATATAGTGACATAATCCATTTCTGAACGAATTATTGGATTATACCATCCATTCATCATTTCAGTTTGTGCATATCGTCCATTTTGGCTTAAGTGGTTTAAATTAAAATTATAACTAAAAGGTTCATCACTTATATCATCACCGTCTATGTCTCCAAATTTATGGGGTTCAGTGGGTGATACACGCCAATCAATAACATAATTATTTCTCGCATCCGTTCTATAATCTATTCTAATAATTACTGCTTTTGACGGTGCTTTTTTAAATTCTATGATTCCTAATGACTCAAATACATCATATGATGAGGGATCTTGTTTTAAATCATCGAAATAGACACCATCTTTATCATTATCCCATGTTAATATTGGAGTATATTTAAGTTGGAATACAGCATTAATTCCATCATTACCATATATTCGCTCTTTTTCAATTCTTTCAGGATTAAAAGCTATTGGTCTTTCTAAAAATTTATTAAAATAGAATGTAGTAAGCCCGAAGCTAGTTAAAGGTTCACTATAAGGTGCGTATTCACGGTATATTAAGTCGAAATATCCATCCACACCTGTCGATTGATATGAATTTAAATATATATTTCCGTAATAATATGGTTTCTCTACACTATTCTCTTTACACATCTGATCCACATAATATGGCAAAAATACATTGACAAAATTCCATGATTCTATATCTGTTTCCAATGGAATTTCCCAATCAATGATTGAAGACTCAAAACTCTCCGCACTTGTGAACCAAATGGTTCCGAGCAATGTTGAAGCATCAAAACCATATAGATCGACACCTAAAGCGAGGGGTGGGGTTTTTATTCGTTCTATATAAATTAAATACTCACCATCAAGGAGATTCCAATGATCACCATCATGGAATTGAGAATTTGAAAAGCCATTTAATTCAGGATCGTATGCTATCATTATAGTTTCATTGGGTGGACCATACAATTCAATTATATTTGTACTTCCTATTAAAAGTTCAGAACTTGGAATGTCAATTGAACACCAATACCATTGATTATTTAAAACTTTGACTTTGAACTCATAATTATTTACTCTACCTTGAATTCTAGGTGATGTAGAATAGATTAAAGCTTTAAGAGAAATAGAATTATATTTTAAATCCTCTGGATTATTACCAATTATTATTGACTTTTGCAATTTCTCGTCAGTTATCAACTCCAAATAGAAATCAAACTCCCCATTAATTTCCGTAGCTCCTGTTTCCCATGCTATATATGAATAAAATCGTTCCTTATCTTTATAAATTATCCCCATATAAAATGGATCAAAATTTTGCGATGTTATACCTATACTGTTCAATCTAGCTTTTCTAAAATTGATTATAAAAATTGTCCCATCAGAATAAATATTTAAAAATTCAATTTCTGCATCTCCATTTTCATTAATTGTCACTAAATAATCTTGATTATAATTGAGTTCAACACCATCAATCATAACATTATCAATTTCGGAACTCCACTCCAATACTGGATAAGATGCAAAAATATATTTACTAGTTCCCATTTGATATGTTATAGATGTACTTTGGGAATTAAATCCATAAAATAAATCGGTTGGATTTATCTCTAGAGTGTATTCTTTCCCTATATTTTCCTCAACAGTCATAGGATAGGATATTCCATTAATTGTTAAGATAATGTCTTCAACAGTGCTATTGATATTAAAGTGTAAATATGCCTTTTCTACGACTTCATGATTTAATATTTCAATATTTGACGCAATTTCTTTTGTTGCGATACCATTTGTGTAATATCTATAATTACTATAAAGATTAAAACCTTCAATAGGATGGAATAATTGTATAATTCCCCTACCATCTATATCATAAACGACTTCAAAGTCTACATCTTCAATTAGTCTGTCATAATCTGAATAAAGATTGTCGATTTCATCATCCCAATCTACAATTGGATATTCTAATAACTCATATTCTCGATCAATTTCAAGAGTTTCAATATCGAGTTCATTATTATATACCCTATAATGGAAGGTTAAATCATGACCACCCGATCCCAAATTATTTACCCAACTTTCAGCATCTTGAGTTAATATTATTTGAAGTTCTTCGTTTATTTCATTAATTTGTACTGTATAATCAGTTCCATATTCTAATATCTGTTCATTAGATGATCCTTCATTATCAATTACTGTGTCAATTATAGGGTCCCATACCACAGCAGGAGAATAGATTAAATCATATATGAAAACTCCAACGATAAAAGTCTGGGTTTCTATACGATCCTCGGATACCCTATAAGTAGCTTGAATTTCACCATCGAAGTAATTAAGTAGTTTAATTACAGCTCTTGAGTCAGGAAGGATATAAATTTCAAAGTCGATTCCTAATTGAAGCGGATTTCCATCAAGTAATACCGAATCAATACTATCATCCCATGGCAATATAGGGTATTGATCTAATGCAATTTCCCAGCTTGAGGGATCATAACCTAAATTTTCATCCTTTATACTTAAAGTATTATTTATTATGTAATAGCTTTTATACTGGCTTTCTTCATATCCATAAAAGTAGTTATATTTCACCTTTTCTGCAAAGAGTCTCGTATCTTCAATATTTTCGATACCAGATGATGTTAATTCTATTTCAGCTAATTTTATTCCTGTCAAGAAATTAGGAGGTATTGCATCCTCTATCTCTTCTATTTCTTCTCCTGAAATAAGGAATACCCCAGTTTTATTTACAATAACCAGATCAATTCTTTTAAATCCAACTGTAGGTAGTGGGGTCTCTATCGTTCCATAATTAAATTCTGTAGTATGGATGTAGCGTCTATCACTATTTGGGAACTCAATATAACCGTTATTTATTAATAATTGAGTAGCAGTTACTGTTTCGACTTCTAGTTCATCATCTCGAGTCGGATCATCAACGATAGATCCTACCCTTGCCCAGTCTGAAAATTCACCTGGCCATTCTGAGCTCTCGGTAGAATCTGCAGGGTCTTTTATGATTTCTGTTGGTTTCCAGAACCATTTTAATGATGGATTGTCTTCAATAAATAATGGGGAGATTGGATATGTTACCATAGAATCTATTATTCCAGAATATAAACCTTCAATAACTTCAGAATCACTTTGGATAAATGATCCTGTAGTCTCAAAATCTTCAATTAATTTATGTAATGGAATTTTTTGATTAAAATTCACTGTTGGAAATTTAACAGTCGTATCATAGTTCAAGCAATTTCCAAACCAGAGCCTTAAGACATAACTAAAACTATCACCCTTTTGCACTATGGGATGGTCTTTACAGAATAAAATTTTGGTATTGTTAGCGTTTTCAAGCGTTCCCAAATGAGTTATTGAGATATCATCATAAGATGTCTTATATTCTCCTTCGATTTTAACTTGTCCCAAATAATTACAATAATTCTGGAACCAAGTTGGGTCTAGACTGAATAATGTTGAATCATATGTATTTCCATTGATAGTTGCTGTCCATGAATCTTCTTCGATATTTAAGTCAATTTCTAAGTTATATGGTAAAGTTGCAGAACTTTCTATGAATACTTGCCTCTCTTCTATTATTCCATCTTTTGCTATCACGAATTTATAATATATATCATAACCACATGCTCCATCTGCTACTGCCTTAATATAAAATTTGAAGTAGTTATTTTCATCAAAATAATAAGGATAAAAATTGGCTAATTCGTATAATTCGCCCGCGGGAGGAACCCACGCACTACCCGTATCTAACTCTTCTATGACGAGTTTCAAATTGTAACCTTTATGCCAACTCCTTTTAGTAATTAGATTTTGCTCACCCGTTAATATTAATTTTTCATCCTCAAATGAAGGAGTACCTCCCCCGTCAATATAATCCCAATCCGATAACTCGTCTACATTTTCGATATTAGTAAAGAACTCATAGAATTCTTTTGTGCCCTGAATTAAATCAAGACTGTCAATAGCTCCAGATAATAATTGAGCTCCCATTCCAAGACCATTATCATTAAATATAGCTACCCAATCACTACCCTCTTGATATGTATCAAATAACATTGAAGAAGTTAAGTTGAATGGAATTGTCTTGACATCGTAACCAGTTTCTTCAGAATTCCATGTCATTGTTCTTTTAAGTTCAGTCATACCCCCAGAATAAAACATTGTATTATCTTCGATATCCCAATTCTTACCACTTCCTTTTGATTCGGTTATGACATAATCCTCACCCTCGGATATTATTTGAGTATCTGGAATTATATCATAAGAATTGATAGGATATGAGACGATTTCTGACATTGTATACTCCATATTATCTGAATTTTTACCAAGATCGCTTGCATATTCCGGCATACCATGTGTATATATTCTATGGAGTATCTCACCATTTAGATCAGTTATTGTTACATTATCAATATACATTATCAATTTTCCATAATCATGTTCCAAAGCTACCTCAAAACAGGATGTTGTTTTTGTTTCGAAATTAGATAAGTCGATCCTCCGATGATACCATTTATTCCCAAAAAGATCAGTCTGGGGTGAAGCACTTATTCCATTCTGATCAACTGCATTTCCAGAACTCATCCATGTAGCATCAGTGAAATATATATCTACTGCTGCTTGACATGGGGTAAATAGGTAATCGGGAATTATTTTTATATCATATTCCAGAAAATTATCTGATTGTATCGTAATTGTTTGTTGGCTAATATCTGGGTACCAATAAGAATCTACACTTGGATCTAGGGCTTGGGCGGTAAATTTAATATGGTCGGGTCCATTATTGGAACTCTCAAAATTCACTTCTCCGTATAAAATTTTATATATAAAAGCAAGTCCCATTGACTCACCTTGAGAAAATTCCACACTGTCGGATTGAACTTCTACAATTTTTGATAAGTCAGATTCCTCAAATGGCGCATTTGATACAATCCAAGATCCAGATTTATAGCGATAATCCACTTGGCTATTAAATAGGAATGGGGTATCGACACCAAAACTTTTTAACAAGATTTCCCATTGAATCCAGCTTTTTATAGTTCCTTGAAGGATAATGAATTTATCTTGCGAGTACCATGAACTCCACTCAATATCTCCTAGTTCAGCAATACTGTCTGCGGTCTTATATCTAAACTCGATTTCTGTATTAGGTGTATTTTGATCTATTTTGGTAATAGCTGCAAAATCAATTTTTTCACCCAGATATATCGGTTCCGTAGTTATGTTACCAGTTGGATAATACGCATCTATATGAACCGGATATAGACATATCCATGAATAATAGTTTGAAGTATAACTTTTTTTCGGCACCCGTCCATCTGAATAAAATCTAAAAGCTACCCTCTTCTCACCGCTATAACTGGAAACGTCTATATTGGCATAACCATAATCGAACTCAATATAATTAGTCCAGTAGTTATGTATTTGCTCGACTGGTATCTCTGTGGTTATGTCTAGGTTCGTCCCAGGATCGTAAATGTATAATTCTAAATATAAATCAATGTATCCCGTCCCCCTCGATGTGTAATTCATACTCCAGAGAAAATTTATTGAACCCGCACCAGTCAGATCTACGTCTTGGTATATAATATGCTCGAAAGTTCCAAGTTTAGCTTCGTTTTTAGAACTTAACACTTCATGAAAATTAACCGCATTATTGGTATGAATTATTTCACCTATATGACTTCCACCACTGCCGCTAGTTCTTGTCATTTGGGCTTTTTCACAAATCCAATAATCGGTATCCCACTCCCACTCCGTTAATGGATCGTCTGGATTTAAATCGTAAATTCCCTCATTACCAGCATGATATAATCTTGTATCTGTAGAAAAATCGTAATCGGGTAAAATATCATCATTTGTATATTCTTTAAGTTGCCAATGCTCATCTATTACATCTCCGGTTGGATAATACACATCTATATTAACTGGATTCAAATATATATATGCAAAAAAGCCCCTTGTGTTGAGCATATCATCTGTTACCCACCCACTCGTATAAAATCTAAAAGTGACTCTTTTTGTCCCTTCATAATTAGAAATATCTACATTGAGATACCCTTGATCAACTTGATTTGCAGTCCAGTGCTTATGTATTTGTTCTACTGGTGATATTGTATTTATATCATCTTCGGGCTCATGGATATATAGTTCTAAATTTAAATCACACCATGTTGATCCATCAACTTCATATTTCATACCCCAGAGAAAACTTATTGTGTCTGCACCCGTTAAATCTACGTCTTGGTATATAATATGTTCAAAAGTTGAACTTTTGCTACTACCACCCTTATTAGTGGTGTGATCCGAAAATTCTACTGCGTTATTAGCATGGGTTATTTCTCCTACATGATGTCCCCCACTACCACTAGTTCTTGTCATTTGAGCTTTTTCACAAATCCAATTCGAATACCAATCCCCCGTAAAATCATCAAGGATGACATATTCTAAATTACTATCATGTAATAAGTGGGTATTGGTAGAAAAATCATAGTCGGGTAGTACCGTATCATAAGGATATTTTTCATACTCTAAATCTTCCTCGATAATTTCTATTGTATCAACTATTGTATGATCTATTGTATAATCGGTTAAATCTAAAACTTGTCTACTATCATAATAATCAGATTGTCTAAACATTACTAGACCTTTAGCCATTTTATTATTTACCCATCTATATTTCGCAGAAACCTTAGAATTAAGTGGTGCGGGAGCTGAAAGTGTGACAATGCTTGTATCTAGATTAACACTATAACCCGTCTGTTCTACATCCCCAGATCCGGTATCAATATAAATATGATCATTACTACCCCATGCTATTGGCAAATGAGATAATTGATATGTATCTGTCAGACCATCCGCACTTTCATCTAAAACTTCGTATTCATTAATAATTGCAAATGGTTCTTGTGAAAACCACCAGTATTGGGAATATCCATTCTTGACGGGAGAGAAGAATGTGCTTTGGCTCGAAAATGAACTGTTAAGTTGTATAAAATCTATATATAATCTTATTTTTTCGGTCGTAGCTTTTGCAGCTATTAATTTTATTTTTAAAGTGTTTGATCCATCTATATAATCTTGTAAGTTTTCAATTTCAAATGGTTCGGTCAAGGAAAGTATATTAGAATCACCTTGTTCTATTATATCCCAATTTGTGGTAAGGGGATTATATATAGCAATCCATGTTTGCGGTATATATGAATTGCATATACCATATATATCCAAGTAACTAGTCTCAGCTTGGGAAATATCTGATAATGGACTTGGATCGACAATTTCAAATTCGAAATCGACTTCGATATATTCAAACCCAGTATATGGTGAATTGTGAACACTCTCTATTTTGAGGAATTTTCCATCCATATCAAATAATGTGGATAATCCTTCAATATTCTCGTAGACTGAGCTTCCAAGTAGGATGTTAAAGTCATTCGGTTTATAAGTGGTAAAATTTGTAAGTGGGAACGTGAGTACAATCTCATTTTCGTCATACTGCATATATCTTGTAATATTTATATTACCGAACACAGTATCTATCACATATATATCTTCTACTAATAATAATTCACTCCACATTTTTTGAACTATTTTAATATTATCGCCCTCTGTCATATTTGCAGTTAATTTTGTGATATGAAAATCTCTTGGTCCAACTATATTATTGGTATAAAAATTGTTCTCAAATTGACCGAATTCAATTTGATCAATTTTAATTCGTTGACTTATGGCAGTAAGCATGAAAGCTGTAATATCGCCATATTCCCGAAGGTCTATTATATGTTCACCTTCTCCCCCATCAACAAATATCGGCTGCAAAAATCCATAATTAACTGCAATATTTATCATTAATTGACCACCCGAACCCGCAGCACACACAATTTTAATTTTGTTATAACCCTCTTCGATTAAATTACCAGTATATGTGAGTGTATAATATGCAATATTTAATATACCATCTGTTATATCGGTAGGATCTGTATTAATAACAAGAATCGGAGCCCCACCCCCACCGGATAATTCCTCATATGTCCACGAATTGTCTAATTCTTCCCATGATCTAAATTCTTCAACATCTGGAGAGTCTGGTATAATAGTAGAATTCAAGCTGAATAAAGCATCGAAACCATCCATGACTGTCCCATTTAATGACCAAATGTTAAATCCAAGACTTTGAGTATTCCATGAATAGCCCTCTATTGATGAATCTTCAATATTATATGGTATGCTGATTTGAGATCTTGGTGAAAACGTTAAAAAGTCAAAATTGGCAATAGCTAATTCATATGATGGAGTCTGTAGTGGAGTATGAGTTGGTGATGGATGGCTTACTTCTTCGAGTCTAATGCTTCTGCAAATTAGTAACACATCAGTTATTACAGTTGCATTAATAGTAAAGGCTTCGTTTCTTTTGTTAAATACATCAATGGCTGAAAGCAAATCATATTCGAAACTCTTTACACCAATTTCATCATCCGCTATTTGAATATTCCATACATAATCGTATAGGTCAAAATCATAAGATATTTGACTCTTAGGACCCCATACGAAATTGATAAGTATGTCATTTAATACAAAACCTATTGAAGGTATTGTGTTATAATTAATTCGTTCAATTGTAAAACGAACCACGGGATTAGAATTGATATTGATATTGACTTCATCAGTTGAATTGACTATAAAAAATTCACTTGAATAAGCAGGACCAGTTTCTAGATTCATACAATATTGTCCTTCCAGACCATCATTTTCTAATCTATAGATTCCATCTCCATCTCTTACTTTCCATCCAAATTTATACATTCCAATTCGATCAATATAAAAATGTTTCACTCCCGTAAAATGACTAACTTCCGGACTAACATCTCGAGCTTTTATTCTAATAGAAGTCTTTAAAATTGTCTTTGGTTCATCAATTCCATTTTGTTTAAACAAATCAAAAAGATTCAAATTATAATTTAACCATTCACCAGATTCTGTAAGGCTAATTGTAGATGTTAATGTAGTTGTAATATCATATTGTATATTTGAAATAACTCCATCTTCATCTGAAATTTCAAATATAATATATATTAGAAAATTAGGCATTTGAGAATCAGGAAATTCAGGTTCGGTAAATATCCCCGTAGGCAGTTTCGCCCTCATATGGAAAACCATATCTTCTTCAATTGCCAAATTAAAATCCCTATAAAGTGTAAGCCATGCACCCGCGTCAAAGTCGCCATAAAAGTCTAATATACCAGTATTTACACCATCTTTAGTAACAGTCTTATCATAAGATGTCATTATCAAGCTACTATCAAATTCCCAAGATGGGTCAATATCTTTAAAATCATCCAACCAGTAATAATGTCTATTTATATCCTGCTCAAAATCATCCAAAATAATGCTATTACTAAGTTTTCTATATGGCATATAAAATCCAGTTAGACATGTTGGATGAATCAACATAACATCACTATCCCAGTCTGATGTATATGCGGAATGAGCACTATGGTCAGTCACAGCAAATCTATATTCTAATTGAGCATTATCTGGCAGATCTGAAATTTCAATAAGGTATGTACCGATTACATTTTCAAAAGCCGAACTAATTTTAGATCCTTCATTAATATTCTTTGAAGTATAGATTAAATTCATTTCAGCATTATATATTCCTTGATCTGGGTAAGAACCTTGATAATCATCAACAGGAACCCAATTCCCGTTTTCATTACATACGTATAAAGTCCCGTTTACTGTTACTTTATATTCGAGGTTCACTGTAACTAATTCGAGACAGTCATCTGCCAGCTCGACTGAAAATTCCATACCACCATTCGCTGTAGCAAGCCCTCTTGTATTAATCACTTTCGGATGTCTCAAATCGATTTGTAATACAATCGAAGTTATTCCTATATGCCCCGATTTATCAATAGCTGCGATAGTAATTACTTGGTCAGATCCTTCAAATAATTCCAATAATTCAAAATTTAGATCAGTTATAGATCCAAGGATTATGTCATTATAATAGATTTTATAGGTTTCAATTTCGTTGAGATAATTTTCGACATAACTCCAAGAAAACTGATCAATATTTTCATATTGTAAAATAAGGTCTGTTATCAATAATTGCCCAACATTAGAATTAGGTTTTAAATCTTCATTGAATTTAATAATATTTGCGATATATGCAAAGACCTTCTCCATAGGTGCATAATTAGGATTTATTATTTGAACTTCTCCTACATCAGAAATCGTTGCTATCTCGATTCCTTCATATTCGATACTGAAATATCTATTCTTATAGATAATTATGATTTCATAACTGTTTAAAATATCATGTATCTGTTCCTCTAGAATAGGATCTTGTGATCCCTCAGGTGTATACCATTGCCAATTTCTAAATTGTGCATTTATCTCTACAATTGGTGCTGTAGTATCAGCCACACCGGTGACTTGTATAGTCGCCTCATTACCCGCTTTATCGTGAGTTTTAATAATTATTGTAATTGTATTTCCATCAGTGCTAGGGATTGGTAGATCTTTATAGTAATTGTTAGTTGTGGTAAACTCGTACATATTTGTACCATCATCAAATATGATAGTGTAATAATCCAAGTTAATTTCGGTACATTGCCAAATGATATCTATATAATAGTCCCAATAATCACCAGAATCAAATGTTATATCTGATACAGCATCAGCATGAGTATCGTAGTGGATGTTAGTAATTGAATGAGTTTGTGGTGGTGCGGAATCAGAATAGAGAGTTACAATAATTTCATAATTACCATCTGGCATTCCAAGAATGGAGTGAGTAGAATCGGTTAATTTTTCGCTTGTATATACAATTTGTGAAGTATCTAAATTAAGTAGGCTTACTATGAAATAATCTAACTGATAAATACCTTCTTCATATATCCATTCTATATCTAGGTTATTTACAAAGTTATTTTCTAATAGATTTGTTATAAGTATAGTAGGCAGTTCAGGTTGGAAATTATATATTAGATAATCTGAACCGGTATTCCCAGCGAGGTCGACAGCTGTTAAAGTAATTACATGTATTCCCTCAACTAAATTTAAGTCGTAATTATAAATACCCTCTAATATCTCTACTGGCTCATTATCATCTATTGCTAAAAAATAATTTCCAATCCCACCCTCGTCGTAACTTGACCAACCAAGGCTAAGTATGTGCTGATTAGTACACAAAAACCCATTGTTTATTGGAGAATCGATCTGAATGGTCGGGGATTCAAGATCTACAACAATATTCCTTGTAACTTCCTTGATATTGCCAGCCATATCAGCAACTAGTATTTTTATCTCGGTTGAATCTTTACTTAATTCAACCTCGTAACTGGCAGTCTGAGAAGAGCTTGTAGTAAAAGTGCCTTGAAGCTGACCATCTATTAATACTTGACAAATATAAGTTTCTTCCAAATCTGGAATTTCCGAGTATAAAGCTTGCTCAATGAAGTCCCATTTCACAACGTAATTTGTAGATCCGATTCGTTCTCCTTCTAGTGGTAGTATATTAACCAGCTCAGGTTCACCTACGTCTACAAATATATCAAAATCATAAGTATCCGAATTTCCGACAAGATCGTAGATATCGAGTTTCATTGTATGATGACCTTGAACAGTTTCATCATATGGCAAAACACAAGGTTGTTCATAAAATATTCCAGATTGATAATAATATGTATAATAGATTGAAATATCAAAGAGATACGGCGTATCAAGATCATTGAGATTAGTATATAATATAATCGCGACTTGAATCCAATCTTTCACTAAATTATCGGGTATAGTCTGTTGTTCACTCGATTCTAAATTAATCCAAGCATTTCCTAATAATTCTGTTTCTGAATCCGCAGTTCTATATGCCATATTTATTGATGTGTCTGTGGGGGCATATCCCGTTCTGTAAAATTCAATTGAGTCTACATTTTCATGAAGGTTAATTGGTTGTAATGTTAAATATCCATATTCATGTAATCGCTCTATTTTTATCGGATAGAGTGTTACTTGAATGCTGTTTACACCGTTACCACTATCAGCCTCGTTATTGAGACGAACTATAAACCTTAATTCCTTCATTCCAGTATATGTGGTGGTGTCAATTATCACAGTGTCACTTATTATTTCATCAAGACCGAGCAAATTATAATATTCTTCATACCATACCAATTCATTTTCTATGTAAAATTCTATCTCTGCAGATTGTGAATTATATAAATCCAGTTCAGTACAAATTTCCCAATTAAATGACATTAAATCTGCATTGGTAAAATTTGCATACTGATATGTCTCATGTAATAACCTCCCTTGTACACTATCACTACCACTTGTACTTGAGGAACGACTAAAAATTTGTCTATATGTTCCGTCGGGAACCGAGTGTGAACCGCTATGCACAACACCAGCCGTATGTGCTCCCGACCCCCAAATATTAGAAGACATAGCCGCGATTTGGTTTAACCAGTCTGATTCATAAGTTCCAGTTAATTCACCTCCAAAATCTCCTTGATAATCAGTCCTAGCTAAATTTACTACTGATGACCAATCATAATCAAGTAATGCTTTTTCATACTCATATTCATCCATAGGAACTTCCCAATGACCTCCACTCTTAACCATATTTTGTAAAGTATACAGACTTGGATCACTCAGAGTGTTAATTTCGATAGTATCTTCATAATCTTCTTTATACCAATCCGTTAACATGAAATATGCCAAATTAAGCTCAGAATAATCAAATCTGACACTACATTCCTCATCAACGAATATTAATTTTGTAACAGCAGGATATTTCCCATTCACGAAAACTGAATCCTTGTAAATGATTGGGGGTGTCGTATCAACATTTAAAGACAAAGCTACTTCTCTATAATTACCACTCTCATCCACCACTATAAAATTAAGATCATTAATCCCCTCATTTAAAACGAAGTTGAATGTATATGAATTTCCTATTGGATTTTCAATAACTATATCAACAATTCCTTGTACAAGGCTAATTATTCTTGCTATTTTATTCAAATCGCTAAAACCTACCTCTACCGCAACTACCTCCGTATTAATTAATGAAGAGATTGGTGTAGGATCAATATTTAAAATGTTGATTTCAGGGGGTGTATTATCAATTATTATTTCTACATATTTTGAGACTAATGTGTTTAAGTGATCTTTCAACTCTATATAAACCTTGAATTTACCTTCTGCGAGATTTACATTAATGTTTAAAGGTGGAGGAAAATTCTCATATCTATTTCTATATGTTACCTCTCTCACAAATTGAGCACCATCCCATTCTTCTACCCAAACTTCTAGATATAACGGAAAATCTTCATCAAAAATATATTTCAAGTTAATTGTCTCAGTAGTAACATATCCACTTTCGGGACTCAATATTGTTAGGAATGGAGATTTAATATCTACAAAAAGGGTTATTTCATCAGAAGATTCTCTTCCAGCCTCATCTATAGCCTCCACACGAATAATATAGGTATTCTCTTTATCAAAATCTAGTTCGGTATAATATAGTTGAGTTGTTGGATTATAATCTATTGTGAGATCATTTATTAATTTCCCATTTTTAAATATATTAAATTCTGATACATCACTTTGCCACTTTAATGTTACTATTTCACCACAATAACTTTGGGAAATAGGTGAAATAATTTGAACTACAGGATCGGTCAAATCAATTTCTATATCTATGGTTTCGCTATTATAATTACCAGCTATATCCCAGACAGTCGCTCTAATTTGCCAATTACCCGCAATCGGAACAGAAATAGTGTAATTTAATTTAAATTGTTCAGATACAGTCTCCCAAGGATCATTATCATATCTTTTTTCAATCAATACATTTTCTATACCACTTGGACAAGTATCATCATCATGGACTATCCAATATAATTCAATTGAATCATCTGGTATGTGTTCATTTTGTGTCGGTGCTAATATTATACATGACGGATCTGTTTTATCTACTCCAATAAAGATATTCTTTCTTGCAATACGCCCAGATTCGTCCTCGGTATAAAGTTGTATATTGTGAAACCCCTCATCTAAGTTCAACAAATATGATCTTGTATTTTTTGGAAGAAATTCTTCTATAGCTACATCAAAATTTGTAATATTCCAATATTGAATTTCTACTTCACTTGAAGCTGTCCATTCCAATAAAATTTGACCATTAGAAGTATAATAGGAAGGTGGTATTGGATTTGTAATTTCCACAATCGGATCTTGTAAATTGATTTTAAAATTCCCTGTTACTTCTGCCTCATTTCCCGCATAATCGACTGCTACGATTTTTACTGTATGTTCTAAAATAGCTGGATCTGGAATATAAATGGTGATAACTTCATCATATTGATATTCTTCAAACGGTGTTTCGAATGGATATGCTTCAACATATATAGGAGCTTCATCATCAATATAGATCAGGTGATAATCTACGAATACGTTATCTTTGCTTGTGAAAACGAATTGTAATATCTCGTGTCGGTGATATATTGTTGGATCTGGAAAAAGTATGTTAACTTCGGGAGGTGTGGTATCGATTACGTTCATTATACCTTCCACTGAATAAGGAAGGAAAAATTCATTTCCTTCAAAGACAGCACGGATTATGTATTCACCTGGAAAGAATGTAATAAATAGCTCCAATTCTGCTATTCCAAAATCATTAGTATAAGCAGTACCTAAAGATATGAACTCTCCTAATACATCATCATAATATTCGAAAATTATTTCGAGTCCTGCACCTACACTATTACCATAATAATCTTGAACACTAACACTTAATATCTCTGTTTCATAAAAACTTACATCTTTAGATGGATCTGATATTATAACAGGTATTCTTTTGGAATAATAGACTTCTAGATATGGATTATTCATATAAGCATCAGATGAACTAAAACTCCACTCAGATTTATCACCTTTAAATAAGAATGTAGCATATTCTTCTCCAGTTTTCGCCAAGTCAGTTAAAAGAGTAGAAAATTCAAGCGATTTAAATGAATACCATTCATTAAAAGACACATCTTGGATTTCATCAATGAAGGAATCACTTAAATCAGATATAACGATACTTTTATCAAGATGCATCTTGAAAGACCATAAGCCCACTCTGGCAAACCAATACCTTATTCGAACTAACTTATTCATCACATACTTCCCAAAATCTGTATTTATTATATTTGAACACTTAATTTTACAAAGTTTATTCAAATCTTGTTTATACCAAATACTTAATGTTTCCCAAGAACAAGTATCCCAATTGAATATTTGTAGTTCAAAATGCCCCATATCATCATTATATTCTGATGTTAGGTTGAAGTCAGTTTCTATTTCTATATAATTACAAGTCTCTTTTATATCATAGTCATAGGTAACACTTATATAAGATGTGTTATCCACCGGATTATATTGGGATTCAATAACTTCATATATCCCATCTGAATGATCGGTAACTCTATAATCGTTTTCTAAAATGTTACCATAAGTAACAATCTCACCCGATGTTACATAAGAATAAATATCATCAAATGTAATAGTATCATTTATAATATCACTGTTCAGAAAATAATACATTGAGACTTTATCATTATAATTATCAATTTTTGTTTCAGTATTAAAAATATTAAATGAAGTATCTTCATATACTATTTCTATGTCATTTTCCAGAGGCAATGGGAATTTAATGAAAGAATATTTGAAAATATTCTTATAATTTACTATCAAATTCAAATAATCCAAATTATAATTATTCGGTTGTAAATTATCATAATATTTATTCTTAATACGAATGATAACTTGCCCATTGCTGCTTGCAAATTCATGAATATACATTATATTGCTTATGGTATAATTATACCATTTTTCACAGCCTCTAATTGTTTTACCGAGCTCGAACCAGTCATTTTGTGCCCAATTCCAGATACTAATTTGTAAATCTGGGAACCATAAAAACCAGTTATTATCATCTGAAATGTAAGTCTCTAAACCCAAGTTCATAATGTGTGATGCCTCTATACCAGTATCAAAATAAAATAAGGCTTCTAAATTATCAGAGCTATCTTCAGTTAATATTAATGAGTTATCATCTCTTTCATGAGTGTCTATCAAGTCTCCGCTACTATCGCCTACTTGCTGATAGAAGTTATTGGCTTTTAACGCGACAAAATTTCCCTCAGCATCTGGGAATAAAGCTGTATTGTCTATATAATTCACTTGTAAAGTATCTTTATATCCATAAAAAGTCGCAGGATTTTGATTGGAGACATATGTATCATTACAGATCGGTTCTCTTGTAGATAATGCGGCTAGAATTTTAACTTCTTCTTGGGCATCCAGATTAAAATTACCAAAAGTAATTGATGCTCGTTCTCCTAAATCTGTGAAATGATGAAATTTGTCAATTTCATAGTTTAATCTCACAATAAGTTCACCATTTGCTGATGTAATTGTGCCTCCATCGTTACTTAGAATATATATGTCATTTTCATAACCCTCAAGATTCCATTGGATTCGATATTCCCTTTTATAAATTGATATAAAATTAATTTCATATTTAGTAGACCCGCTTCCCATGATATATTTGATTTTTAACAGACTCCCATCTGTTAAGGTTTGTATTGAAGTTATATTTATATAATTACTATCTTGGTTGATTTGGTAATTAATGGTATCTACATCCATATCACACCAACCCCATATCCAATTTTTATATTGAACTTGAAAATTTTCTAATTCCTTCAAACTTGTTCCAGTTATATCAAAAATCTTAACTCCATTTGGTGTAAAGTGATATAGAGATGTCGGATTTTTAACAATAAAATCATTATTTGAAATTGGAGTATATTCATAGCTTACCCAATAACCATCGACATTAATATATTCATAATTGGAAAAAATTAGCTGTTTATACCTATATATTTCGGGATCATAATATAACTCCCAATATTCTCCCATTTCCAAAAGATTATAATTTGATTCTGTCTTAAAAGAGGTAAATACATCTCCAGCTGCATACGATGATAGTGAACCCGCTGCATAAACATTATTTTCGAAATTATAATCATATTCAGGAGTGGCTATAGGAACCATTTCTTCATATTTATTATTATATATCTTAATTAATTCAGAATCCAAATACTCATAAGTAATGTCATAAAAACCTATAGGTGGATCGGTTAAGATTAATTTCTTTTCTAACTCATTTATGATATAATCATTAAAAGGTGTACCATCTATTAGCAGGTTTTTGATATTAATTGGGATCTTTAATAATATAATCTCATCATTAACTATCGATCCCGTCTCCACAGTCTCTTTTCTTAATTTAATAACATCTTTAATTCGAATATTGAATTTAAAATCCCCATCTTCAATTCCATTCTTTATAAATAAATAATTATAACCTTTTTCTAACCATACCAATATTTCTTTTTCTATATATTCATTATTACCAAAATTTTCGTTGATAATCTCGTATCCATTAAAATTCACAACAGCGCATCCCTTCATTTTAAATACTAAGGTTGCTGTGGATTCTACTGGACTCCATATCCCAGTCCAACCATATGCCATTACATTTATAGGTTTTACCAAATAACTTACAAAATAATTATCATCTCCCCAGGGAATACTTTGACCACCAATAGTTATTAGCCCTGTTTCATAGTCAAGATGATAATAACCTCTACCAAGACTATATAATTCATCTAAAGTTGCTACTTGAGTTAAGTATATATGTTCGTCAGTAACACCATCTTCATCAGTATCGCTATAATCATTATAATACACATAATATATCTCATAAATAGGTCTACATGAAAGAACGAATTTTTGATTAGTTTTTGCTAATCCACGAAAACTATCTCTTTTAATTGCTTGTGTTGGGTAGATATTTTTCATATAATCATTAATATCGATCCAATTACTAGATGAAGTGTAATAATTCCATTTCACTTCCAAGTTTTCAACTTTATATTCTCCAGCATTATCTATATATACATATTCACCATCCCAAGATTCATTAATCGGAATTAAATAAGTCTGGTATAACTCTTCTGCTATTTCTTCAATTTCTATTGCTGTTTCTTTTATTGGATCATGATAAAAAGTAGCTAATGCAGTTAATGAAGTAATTTCATTATTTGTTGTTAATTGATTTTCTATCAAAGAATTAAATATTTTTAATTTCCACTGAACCATTGGGTCAGATGTCTCGATACGGACCATTATATAGTGATATCCCTCATTTAAAAATATATGATCTCCTTGTTGTATCGATCTTGAATCTAAATATATCTCAAAGTCGGAAATTCCTCTATAATATTCAGGGATAAGTGCGATCCATGCATTACTATCCATATATATGACTGTATAATAGTATTTGATTACGTCTGCTTCAGCAATTACAGTATCTACAATATAAAATTCTGAAAAATTCGGGATTACTTGGTTGTTTGTAAATGTCATTGAATCAAGGGTGTTTCCTTTCTCCTTTATTATACGATAATGAGTTAAGAAACACATGAATTCAGAATCTCGTTCATTTAATTCTTCTAATTTAAATTTAATTTTTTCTAATTTTTTAGATGAACTAATTTGTATCGGAGATTGGATTTTTGCAAATTGATTAAGGGGGACTAAGTTTGTTGCTAAATTAGGATGAGTACTAAATGAAAATTGATCCTCTGTTCCATCATCATAAACTAATATTATACTAAAACGTCCATGGTCAAAAATACTTGAATCAGAATCATAAAGCATAATTTCTGATTGTAATATATAACTGTTTTCAGGTTCTAATTCTTCATCAACAATGATTTCTATTTCATTTTTTTCTAGATCATCACTTTCTGCTATATTCAAGATTAAAGTGCCATCATCCATCAAACTATAAAAAGAATTTACATTGGTATTGATGTTAGTATTATCGAGTGAAGTAATATAATATTGTTCATCTAATTCAATCCCGTATACAGAGATAAAATCAAATAATGAGTAACCTTGATCATGATTATTGAATCCTATTCCCAAAAGTTCGAAATCATGTTCATCTAAATTTGGAGGTGGTGTAGGTCCATAAATTTGTGTTACATAGTATTCATAAATTAATTTATGTAAATTAATACTTTTTAATTCCCAATCTATGGGTATACCGTAATTGGAATTATCAATAGTTATAGTAGCAGATACGCCAGTCTCCGTATCTCTTACATATAACTCGATACTCAGATCAGTCCCCGCTGAGTCTGAGTATGAATATGTTATATTATAGTTATCCACCCCAATATACGGTTCTCCACCAAATGTTATTAAATGATTTTCTAAATCCACCGTATATTCATTATCAATAGGATTCTTTTTTACTCTTTTAAGAACTTTCCCTGTATTTAACTCTGTAATTGAAATGATATTTTGTATTTCATCCCAAGTATCATATTTTGTCCCAATAAACCATGAATAATCGTATACATAATTAATATCAAATAACATATCATTTCTATCAATAAGTTCAAAATCTTCTGAAGTTATCCCTCCTTTTTTCCACGCCCAAGTCATGAAGGGGGATTGTGTAATATTAACTGGCTTAAAGTTATATGTCCAGTTTCTCACAACATGATTTAAACCATCTAATATTGATTGAGAAATATTGTAGGATATAGATTGATAAAAAGCATCAAAAGAAGTAGAAAAACAATCATCTCCCTCTTCCCAATTAATACCTTCTTCTCCAAACATTAAGGTTTCATTTAATGTAAAATATGTGTCAGAGATTATTGTATCTAATGAGTCTTCAAAAGGAGAAAGCCAAGTAGAAATTGTCCCATCAGCTTGAATATCAGTTAAAAACAGTTCTGTATAAGGTGGCGTTCGCCCATTGATATGACTTTCACTAATAGGACCCACTCTTATAGTAGTTGAAGATTCCGAACCTATATTCATTCCATAACTCAATGCTTGATATTTTGGTGAGTTAATCCACCAAGTGGAACGGAGTGGAATAGTACTTAGACTATAGGGATGATAACCCCACATTGATATGCCCCATAGATTTTCATCATCGCCTAAAATCATCCATTCAGGATTATGAGACATTAACCAACCCATGTCACTATATTCAAATGTATTTTCAATATCCAAATTTCCATAAGGAAGTAGATCATCTGAATAAACATGGGCAGAAGAATTTAATGAAAAAATTGCTCTTACTAATTCGCTTTCATCTATGTCATATGTTTTGACTTTTATATCAACAAAACCTGAATCGTATATGGTGAAATAACAATCTGCATGTTTTGAGTTATCTTGAGTGGATGTTTCAACAAGAATTTCAACCCAATCTAATGTCTGGTCAATAAGCTCTATATTGTTTACTTTATCTAAATATCCTTCAGTAGTCGCAATCATAAAACTACTATTTAGATTATTTCCAAAATATGTTATATTCATAATCCCCGGTCTAGATGTCGGAATTTGAAAAGTATCAAGACTATTATCAAATAAATATCCAATTGTATATTGTGGTGTTTCATAATAATCATCAGTTCCAACAAATTCTGCTTTAATTTTATATACAAATGGGTAAGAACCACCAAATTCTAAGTTGCATAAGTAATCATATTCTGCCCAGCCGTCATCATTTGTTAAAGCTACCATATTATCTACTAATGGAACATCATCAGCATAATTAAGTATTGAGAATTTGATATTTCTATTCGCCACAGGGATGCTATAATCTGATTGTAATAAACGAGCTTGTAGTTTTATAGTCTCAAGAGTATTACCATATTTATCCTTTACATTAATTGCCAAATTGTCATTTTTAGTTGCAGTCTTAATAATATAAACGAAATTTGGTTTGTAATAATCATTCCCTAAAAATTCTGCTTTAATTGAAAATGTCAAATCAGGTGGTAGGAAATCAAGATAAGTTTCAATAAAATTAATCCCATTTGAATCCAAATTACTCTCACCTATCTCAATCCAATTTATAGGTTGACCATTTGTATCAAAATCGATAGAGTAATGATATTTTACACATCCTTCTGTAATAGGACTGTTAAATGGAGTCACCAATTGTGAGCCCATTATCACCAAGTCGTAAAATTGGATTGGTCTCCCTTTATTTGATTGTATATAGATATTATTATCATTGAATATAGCATCTTGTTTTGTTATTACAATGTTATATATTGGAGATATTCCGTGATTGCCTTTCCCAACATCACTTATTTGTGCACCCTTTAATCTTGGATTATCATAAATCCCACTCTTAGCCCTAAGTGTTACCTCTCCATCTGTGAATAAATAATTTTTCAATTTTGCAGCTGGTACATTGAATGGAATTGTATAGCTACCATCTGAATTTTCTATTATTGCATTTGTCCCATCTGATTTTTTTAATGGTGTATATTTATATGACGAATCTAAAGTGCCGTATTCAAAATTCATAAATCCTTCAGCCCAACCATCTGGTTTTATTTCTGGAGTTACATCTGATAAAGCTAAATAAACATAGATAGCATACTCGCCTGCTACCTCTTCTAAATACCAGTCACCTGTATAAAGTAAATCATCTATTGAATCTTTTTGTGTCCAAATAAAAGTTGAAGGACCACTTCCCAACCCTAAAATTGGTTCTGTTGACATTTCAAAAATGGGATTTAATCCATGCAATTTTATTTTCATCCCGATAATTTCATCATATATGTCTCTTATGATTATAGTATCAGGATTAACTAGTAATTGATTTATAATCACAGAATAACTATCAGTTCTATATATTATATCATCATCATGCCATAGATATACATAACCATCAACTACACTGTGTTCAGGATAGACTACAGGTGGAGGATTAATTGTGGGTATCACAAGAAGTTCTGGATCATAGGCTGTGACTTGTAATTGGATTTCTTCTCCATATTCGGCGACTCCATCATTGTCTGCTTCACCAATATCAGTTACAGTTATATCATTAACTATTGGAGATGTTGTATCTAATTCAATATACAACACAAATAATTCTTTTTCTTCAACTTGAGACAACCAACGTTGTTTATCATAAGGATTTAATGTATCTACCTCGATTCGATAAACTGTATCACCTACAGGAGCGTTTAAATCAAATTCAAAGTTACGATCAATTATATCATACTTCCAATCTTCGATTAATTCTTTTGGATCTGTATTATGCTGCCACCAATTTGTGTGTGTGTCATGGAACAACCATTCACTTGTACTCCAGTCCCAGTAATATACATTAATTTTAATAGCTTCTACATGCCGATCCCACTGATAGATACCTCCAAATAAATCTTCTTGATAACTACTATGATGATGTGTTTCAATAGATTCCTCAGCATCATCAGGAATTTCATCTGAATTAAAGCCATAGTCATCATTTGTTGATACTTGAAAGATAATTTTTTTCGAACTTGTAGAGATAGTATCTCCCTGTTCATAATCTCCTTTATCATCATTTTCATTTAATTTTATATAAGCAGTTTTCCAAGCTTCTCCAGAATAATCTAACATTACAGCACTAATATTTGCTTCTGGTGGAAAATCCTCAGTATATTGAACTACAAGTTGTGGTCTCCTATTTGGGTTAGGGTTATTCGAAGTACCAATACTTTTTTGTTTCCAATGGAAGGGTTGGTGAAATTCTCCACGAATGGGTGGAGTATCTGTACCTGTATATAACGGATCAAATAAGTCCTCGAATTCATCATTATTAGACCAAGGGATATTCCAACCGTTTTCTCGTAGGGAATCTATTTGATACCAATCCAATAAAGCTTTATTGCTTCCTGTATTTGCGTGTAATATCATTTGAAAATATTCTTCATTAAACTTATCACGCATTTTATAATCAGGATCATAATTTTTAGTTTCCCCAGAAGCTAAACCAGCTTCCATATTGAACCAAAATTTATATCTACCTGTATCAGTCATAACAGTAGATGTTATCCTATCATCCCAATCCCCTGAATCTACATGCCATTGACTACCTTCCCACCGATCACCTTTCGGGTAACCAAAACCTGGAATTGGATATGGACACCAAATAAAATGATTTGGATAATCTCCTTGATCATTTCCTCCTCCATCGCTATCTGCCCCGTAAGAGAAGAAATTATTCATCCAATCCATTAATTGATATTCACCACCTGGATTCAATGTAGGTTCATAATAATAATAAGGACCACCGGGAAGGGAACTGCTAAGATCCCATTCTGTTATTGAAAAAGAAAATTCTAGAAACTGAGAACCCAAATTCGGACCGAATTCGGGGTTGTAAGTTCTATAACTTACAGTGGAGAGCTGATCCATTATTACATAAGGAGGCGAAGTTAAAAATAATATTTTAGCATAGCCCTCTCCTAAATATTCGATATCATAATCGACTCCATATTCAAGGTAACCTGTACCAGGGATATATACGGAATCGACAAGAGGATCCCATGGAATAACAAACTGATGAGTGAGAGTATAATCCTCAAAGTCGAACCAAAATTCATCTATCCTATTTAATATCGGATCAATTTCTTCAAATCGAAATTTGATTTTATTTAATTCCTTTATTATAAAGCCTAATGGCTCTGTTTCGGGTAAAAGATATTCATAAAGATTAAAATAATCCATAATGGTTAAGTCAATTTCTATTGGATTGGATGTCCACTTGATACCTAGCTCATCTGTATATTCTTCAATAGTTAAACTCGTGATTGCAAAATCTGATTGAAATATTTTCCCTTGAAAAAAGGTATCAGGATTAATTTCAATTGTTTCTGAACTTATTATTTCAAACCAATCGAATTCTTCAGTCCCTGTAAGATATACCCCAGTCCTTTCTAATTCAAAATATATGGGCTCATGTTGGTAACTAACTGAGATCTCAGAGCCTTCTTTTGGTGGATATTTGAAAAATACAGTTTCACTATCTATTATTGAATATTCTGCTTCTAATATGTCTCCTCCTAAGACTATATATTTGATATTTACTAGATCATCCCCTGATGGTAAATATGGGTCCACTCCTTGGAATAAATTGATAATTTCGCTGTTGTCTCCTGTCCGAGTATACTGAAATCCACCAGTGGAACTAGGACTATCAGTATAAATAAATTCATAGGTTTGTATTGCTTGTGGATCTGGTGGATCGAGAAGAGCATTTAAAGTTACAGTGACTTCTTCGATTGAATCTAAATCAAGATCAGGTTTTATGGTTAATATAAAGCTATTGACTAACCCATCACCTTCAAAATGTTCTTTCATTTTAACATTGTATAATGTATCAATTCTTTTACCTAATTGATAAGCATTTTCGGAACCACTTGCAATGAAATATTGAGTTATATCTTCGGGTTCTAAAGTCTCTGAGGCGTCAGTATTGAGAGAAAAACTCCAAGTTCCATCAGTTAAATCTGATTTATATATTAATTCGCGATCAACTTGAGCTGGTCTGTCATCAAAATTAGACCACTCAGGGATAATTAAATGCCCTTCGACACCATAATTATCCCTATCATGTGGATTCTCCACCCAACCTCCTGGTAAACCCGGGCCTGGATTTGAGACATAATACCAATCAGAAAAACCATCAATTCCGTTATCTATTGGCAAATCACGAACCCACACATCCAAATATGAAAGTGGTGAAGGTTGCTGGTTTTGATCCCAGATTATATCAGTTCTTTCCCAATTTTCAATCTGTTGTCCCGAATATACAAAAATATTCATAGGGTAATGAGTTTGGGGGTCAATTATATGTGCAAAATCTCCATAATATCCAGGAAATATATGAAAAGGGATATTAGTTCCCATAGCACACCAATCGCCTATTAACATTTCGGGATCTGCAAAATCACCCCAATAAGCATCACTTTGCATTATTCTAGGGTCATAAACATTTACTAAATTATTAAGTAGATAATGTGTTCCACCCATATAATTAAAACTCGTTCTTGAAAGCGGAGTACCTAAATCATCATGGTTATCAAATAGACTGTTTCCTGAATCGGGTAACGGGGCAAGTGGATAACCAACTGGGTAAAGTTGCGAACCTCTATTATTTCGCCTATAAGGAGGATACCAACACCAATCATATAATTTAATTGGCCACAAAACTATCCACTTGACCGGAATTCCCCATGGGCCTGGTAACCATACTTCAATTGGGATATATGCCCAATCCCAATCCCAGTTAGAATATGTACTCCAAAATGTCCAAGACCAATCTTCAACAAGTTCGTCCTTGAAGATTTTCTCATTAGGATCGATTTTTATTGATTGACCTTTCTGTAATGTTAGATTATAGAAAATTATATTGAATTTGACATTATTTAATCCAGGATTTATATTAATTTTTCGTGAAATATTATTAGAGACATCGTTAAAATCTATATTCAAAAAGAATGTATCATTTTTATAAAAATTTACAGAAGAAAGAGAATCAATTTCTAAAAATGAATCTGTAATATATTGTGTTTTATACCATTCAGAAATACCAAAACCTAAATAGAGAAAGAAATGGTTATGGGGATCATCGGAATATGTGCAATTAGTAAAATCGGTATAATTCCCAACTTCTTCGTAATGAATCCAGATTTGATTAATTTTATTTGCCTTAGTACCTATCTTTTTTGCAATATAATCATATATATTTAATGTATTAGTCTCATTTAGATTAAAATTTATTTGTTCAGTCTCTAAGACTGTACCGTTTTCTAATGTGACATTATTAAAATAAAGTTCTGCTGAAACACAAGGACAATGATCAGGTTGGTATGTTAGGATACAATTTTCATTTATATCTATACTGACATTTGATTTCCAATCGAACCAGTCAAATATTTCAGTTTGATTAAATTTTATTCCATAGGAAGTGCTATTGAAAAAATTAGGAGGATGACTACTATTAAGTACCCAAGATCCATCAGAAAAGTCAGAATCATATAATGGTTTATAAGGAGATGGATACCCTACTTCAATATTATCAATATTGGGCACGTAACCTGACCACCTAATTTGATATTCCTTAGTTTCATCAGCTGTTGAAAGAAAATCCACTGTAATTTTAAAATCTCCGAATCCAAACCTCCAATCTGTTGATAATATACCTGAATTTGTATAATCTTTTCTTCTAATTATTAATGGATCTTGTAATCCATCCACAGATGTACTATTAGTTATAGTGACTAAAGTACCATCTATTTCAATATAAGTTTCAAATTCTGTTTTTATCGACTCTTCTAATTGCCAACCTCCGTTATTAACATATAAATCCCAATGACTTTTATTTAATATCAGTTCTGTATTGTTAAAAATATAATATCCAGTTGAATTAATTATAAAGGTTCCACTGGGATGCTTAATAAAGAAATCATCAATCGAATTTTCGTGAAAATGATATGGAAGCCAAAAGTCGCCATAATTTATGAATACATTACTTGAATAATAGTATTTTGAATAAGTTCCATCAGTAGTGTTCATAACTTTTTCCCAATTAGGTCCTCTCTCGATTAGTTTTATGTTCGGTGCACCTGCTGCATAAGATGTAAACTGATAGGTAAGTCCAGAACCTGGTACTTCTACTATTACATCCTCTATACCATCACCATCTTTATCTGTGGATTCTACATTTAATCCATAATCACCCTTTTCGAATAATGAATATAATCCACTTAAACCTCCTTTCCATAAATCATACTCATTTGCTGTGATAGAAGTTGATAGAGGAATTCCTGTTATCATACTAAATAAAATCTTAGAGGTTTGTTGGCATTCGTCATTAAAATTAATACTATATTTAGTATTTTCTGTCGGATACATATGAACAAAACTAACTAATCCTTTACCCCATTGCCCAGTGAATGGATCCGAAAAATCTTCTGATTTAGCCCATTCAATCTTTAGATCTTGCTCAGAAAATTGGGTTGTATCAATTGGATATTCGGATATCCAGAAAGACTGTGTACTAGTAATTCCCTCAAATATTGTACAATCAGTTCTAAATAAAACTTGATTATCAACTGTAAGTTGTTTATTATAGACATCCATCTCAGCAATATGATTTTTTGCATAGTTGAAGTCATTAAAATTATCTATCGAATGTATTTTTATATTTAGAAAGTCAAAAAATATTTGATCATTATACATAACATCTTCATCCAACTTGAAAATTTTTACTTTTATTTCACCGTCTTCAGATATGATTGGGTATATATTATCATTTAATACAGAATGAATCTCGAATAATTCCTCTTCATCTTCTATATATATCGAACTATAACTGTTCCAATTATTCTCATCATAGTCGTAAAATGCAATAACTAGATCACAATATCCAACACCAGTAAATTGATTAGTGACTCCTCCATCCATTGTACTTGGATTATCAACAAGGATATCTTGATCATAACGATTAGATGATGATGGGATATTGAATGACCATTCAATATAGTCCCTAGGAGTCACAGGGTATTGTGGAATTTTTGATATTATTGGTAGCCAAAGTACCCCTCCTGATGGTATTTCATATCCCCAAAATGGTGGATCTGGGTCGTTTATTTCAAATTCAGCGTCTCGCCCATTAATAGTGGTAGAAAAAACAGTGTCTTTATGGACGTATTTTGATGAAGTGCCACGAATTCGAATATAACCAGTTGAAAGTTCAGCGTACTTATAAGCTTCAATTTCTAGATCTATATGATAATTCCTTAATTCTGGAAGTGGAATCCCATTAAATATAAAAGTACTTTCAAGATATCCACCTTCTGGAGTTAATGTATAATAATTATTATCTTTCATTTCAAGAGGTGTAATATCATTAAATTTTTCTAAAAATATATTTGAAATTGTAATATTTCCAGCATTTTTAATTCCAAATACCAAAGAGAAATCATCAGATATAAAACCAGAAGTTGGAACTGTAAATTCAATTTCTTTTGTACTAATCATTTCAGAATCATCAGTATTCCAAGTAGTCCATCCTGCAGTCTCAGGCCTATCTTCGTAAAGGAGTCCATTTTCATTTGGATAATCTGTAACAATAAAATAGAAATATGAATTAGCATAATTTTCTAAAATAGAATAATCAAACTTCAGCTTATATGAAACTCCTTTATCCAATATTAAATTTATAGGATCACTCACTAAATAATTGTAATAATAATCAGGACCTTCGAAATCATGCTTTATATTATTACGGGCCTTAATTTTATTACTTTCTTCATAACATTCATATTTTGGTGTTGTGGATTCATAATAATTTGATTCAATTTTTAATTTATCAATTAAAATTTCAAGTGTTAAACCATTTGTTAATTTTGTAAATAGGATAATTTTAACACGAATTATTCCATTCTTTATAAATGCTAGATTTATCTCTTCTGATAAGTCATTTGGGACAGTAGTGATATCCTTTGGAATAATTGTTGTCAAGTTAGTCCAAGAATTGAATTTCCAATTGTACACCATTATATAAAATGAAGTTTGATCTTCCGCATCACGGTTTGTTCCAATTTTATATTCTAGAGAAGTATCAATTATATCTTTATCTAATTTTTCTAAATTAAATTCAAAACCAACTTGGGACATGTAAGCAGTTTCATCTCTTAATTTCAAATAATCCGTATCTAATTTATTAGAAATTTTATAATATTCGCTATCTGAATTGTCAAGATCATTAAGATCATTATTAGGATCATCTTGACCAAATAAGATTAAAGATGATTCAGGAATTTTGTCTATATACAATTGATCCCAACCAACTCTATTAATATTAAATATTGAATTATAATTTTCTGTTAAACTCAATATTTCTTCTACTATTTTACTTGGTCCTACAGGGGTTGGGATATACGATTCTAATTGATACTGTTTAAGATAGTTTTGGTAAGATTGATAAAATATTTCACTGTATGGAACAACTTTATTTTTATAAAATACAAATTCAAGTGGTCTTGTATAAACACTCACGTATTGATTACCTAATATATTAACCCAAGTCTTAAAAGTTGTATGTTTCTGTCGATCATCATTAATATTTAAAAACGTGTATGGTAGAATACCATTTAAATTTATAAAAATACCTGAATGAGATGTGAAAATCTCTTGTAGTTCCAAATAATTGACTATGCGAGTATTTAAATAACCTTCTAAATATAAATTTTCTAATAACATGTAGGCAGTCGTTAGAGCTACATCTAGTGAAGTTCCCATAAATGGTAAATCTGGATCCGCAAATATGTAAATTGGAACTAATTTATTATCAGAGGGATCGTATATAATCGAAGAATAAGTTTTTGCTGCGGGAAATTCTTTATACTTTTCTATTATGACATTATTTTGTGTTAGATTCAACTCATTTGTAATTACTCCTATTATATAAATTTCTTTAAATTCTGTCTCAACTTTTTTCTGAGGGTTCATAGAAATGAAATGATCTACATGGATTTTTGCTTGACCCAAGATGAATTGTTCAACATTATTTTCATTTAATCCAGCCCATATTATTAAGTCGCTCGTTCTGTATACTGCTCTAATTGAACTACCTAAACTTAGAAGGTTTGGCTCAATAAAGATGACTTTTTGTTCAAATAGATCGATATCGTAATGAACATTTAATTCTAATATGGTCGACACTCCGTCTTTTTCCATAATAATAGAATCCCCTTCAGTAGTATCCCATTCATAAGGTATCTGGGCTAGTTGTAGATCAGTCTCTAAATTATAATTGTAAGTTAGTATTTCATTTTGTGTTAATAATTGCCCCTCTACTATTTGTTTTCCTTCTTCATTATCAAAAAAGTAGGAGATAAATTCATCTACATTATTTTCAAAATTACCATCTGTATCTTTGGCAATTTTTATACTATCTGGTATATTATTCTGATTATAATCTGAAATAATGCATCCTTTTGTTACAGTAGCAAATGCAATCGTACCTGATAAATCCTCCACATTTTCCTCTAATAACGACAAATAAAGTATATCCACATCTTTCACGAACACTGTAGAGTCTTCATAGTGGATTTCAACATATTGCTGATTAACGCCAGCTTCATTATCATTAATTGCTGGGATCATTATAAACGAGTCTCTGGGGACTCTGTCAAATATAATTTCTATTGTATCTCCTTTTTCAACAAAAATATCAAATTTTGCCAAACCTTGTTCATCTCTTGATATATAACCATTATAATGGTCAGTGTTATTATATATCATACTTGAAAAGTCGAATTCGCCGTATCCTATCTCGTCAGTTCTTAAATTTCTAATAGAAAATCCCATTTTCGCTGTCGAGGAATAATATGTCCCATTTTGAACTAAGAAAACTCCTCTTATTCCAGCATAATCTCCACTCTCGTCTACCTGGGTTCTAACAACCACGTTATGTCTAGATAGGTCATACCAAGTCGATACATAACCATATGCTTCGCTTAAGGGGTGAATGGGATTACTATCACTATCTTTATATGCACCAAATTCTAAGCCCCAGTTCTTTATTTCATCGAAAGGCCAAGTTTCCATGATTTCGAACTCAGGTATCAATGATATTAGTCCTGAAATCCCTAAAGTCCTCAGTGCAGTATTTCTGAGAGAAGTTTCAAGAGAGGAATCCAATTCTATTTCATCCATTACAAAATCATTAAAGATAGCATCAGATATCCATCGATTTTCATATATTGTGGAAGCATAATCAAGATAATTTAGATATTCTACTTCTATAGGTATTTCTGGTAAAATTGGTTCTTCAATAGTTCCCAAATCAATCAAATCCATTAAACCTGAGACGAATTGAACAAATACTTCAAAAATATCTCTATCATAATCAGTAAAAATTGGATTTCCTGGATCTTGCAAGCCAAATTTTAAAAGATAGTTACTCAGGTCAGAAGATCCTAATAATAGTAATTGTAAGATTGATATCCCTAGATTATAATCTAGACCATTTCGAACCTCTTGTAATAATCTGTAGTTCATTTGCCTCAATATTTCAGCAAAAACTTTTAGAAATTGTTTTTTAGTTAAATTTGGATCTTTCAAAATATCTTCTACTGGCTTAAGAACTTCTAAAATTAATGGATCTTGGGTAGATTTTGTGGTGGGGACAGAGGATGGAACTTCTCTGCCTTGACTCATCATCATTATAGCTCCTTTCATAAATTCAAGAGCTTCTGGAGTTGGATTGTTAAATATTTCTAAAATGTAATCATTATAGTGTATTACATACTTTTCCATACAATTTGCAATCTCTTCACATTGGTTAGGATTTAAGAAACTCTGTGAATCTTCAGGCGGAAATAATTCTCTTGGAGTTTCTTCAAATAATCGATGTAAGTTATTTTGATGAATAGATTCCCACTCATCTTCCCAATACTCCCTTTCTAGGCTGCTTTGGAACATAACGATTCTCTTTTCACGAAATGCGGCTAATACTTGACCCAATTTCAATTTTCTTTCATTCGAAGTGATTTTTCTTTCAATTTCCTCATTTATTTCATTACCATCTTTATCATAACCTATAGTAACTTCCACTATTTCTGATTTATGATTGGGGTCTGTTTTATCTAAATACAAAGGTACGTAACGACGTCCATTCGGATGGGGCATATATCCTTCAGCACTTCTTTTTTCTCCACCAATAGATGATATATATTTTTCATTAACTCTAATAATATCATCTTCCAAGACAATATAGGTTCGTTTGAGAAGATCCATTAATTCTTGTTGTGGTATTCCAATTTTAGCAAATATCTCCAGTAAAAATCTTTGCCCTTCATCACTATATATATCAAAATTAGTCCAATCTTTCTTCGTCTTCTGTACAGTTATTTCATTTTTTATATTTAGTGGAGCAGTTTCTGTTAACCATAAGGTTACAAGATAAGAGGGTATGATTAATTTATCATTGATTAAAATTGGTTTAGTTCCAGAGAATAAACTGTCTTTTTGAATAGAATGTTCATTTAATTCGACATCCTCCTCTGTTACACCTAAAATATTACCTTCAAGCATCTTTTTTTTAGGATATTGTGTAGATTTTGCTGAGAAATGTATTGAAATTACTTCTATTATTTGTTTTTCTACATTTAATGCTGGAACTAAAGCTACCGCATCAGCTAAAAATGTATTTTGATCTTGAAGATCAGGACCAGGAAAAGCTTGAACATATTCAACTAAATTAGGGTAGAGGATATGACCTTGATCCTCAAATATCTTGCTCAATTCAGGTAATAAATGCGAAACTACTGCTAATTGAATTGCCTCTGTAAAATATTGGTATGAAGTATACATTTCAGAGTGAATAGGTTTTTGAAAATGACTGGGAGAAATTCTAAATGTCAATGCAGATAATAAATATAGAATATAATCAAAAGAATATTGATATTCTTCTCCTATTTTTTCTCGATATTCATCAGGCAATTTATGTCTCTCCTTTTTTGGGAGAATTCTAGCCTCTATAATTTCTCCAGTTTGCACGTTTATTTTATTAAATGCAATACAAACAGGGTGCCTATCTACGGAAACTAATTTGTTTTGAATTGGATCCCAAACTCTTTTTGTCATTAAGAAATTATATAATGAAGGAAAAGTATTGGCTAAAATTTCATAATCGTTTTTTTCATATAAAGAAACCATTTTTCGTATTTCTTCTTCAGTGAGCCCACCAGGTCTAATCATGTATTTTAGGAGTATATTATGACTTGCTTTTCGAGTAGCACCCATTAAGCTGGAAAGTGATATTCTTCCAAGTGTAGGGGTATCTGGACTCGCTCTTTCTTCCATTAAATGTAAAAACTCAGCTAAATATAATACCTTAATATTATATTGTCCATCAATCGAATATTCTTTTTTATCCTGTAAACCTTCAATTATCCCAAATAATTTATTTTCAAATTTGAAATTATTTTTTAACTCATCATAAACCCATTCACAGTGTAATTTAGAATAATCATATTCTGCATCATCTAATTGTTGAATTAATAATTTATTACCTCTCTTTTCAATAATAGTAGAGAGTGTAGATATAAATTCGACATATCGGTTATAAGCGATCCTTACTTGTTCTTGCTGTTGCTCAGTTAAAATTATTGTTTTTTCTGGTGAAATGATATCGGGGATATGAGGGATTGCAGGTAAATTTTCAATTTTCGACTTAAGATCATTTATGTCCTTATCAAATTCAATAAAATTATATTTTTTATATTCCTCCAATAAACTTGGATCTTTATCCAACTCTGCTAGTGCATATTGTTTAGCATCTTCTAAATTTGCATTGATATTTATATTAAATATTCCATATTTTAGACCGATACTACTTGAAGGATTTTGAATAAAATTTTCTAAATTTTTTTGTACAATATGGTTGAATTCTTCCATATCATTTTTATTTTCTATATTATATTTATCAGAACTTATTCGTGTATCTTTAAAAGAGAGTTCCTTGGTAACTGGATCAAATCTGATTTGAGAAAAACAATGATTTATATCTTTTTGAAATATACCTTGCCTTCTTAAATTGAATTGAATTATCTCTTCTCCATCCTCAGTTTGTGCCACCCATATTAAACGTTGATTTTCAATATTTACATAAAATAAATATCCTGTTACTGCTTTCTCCCCATTAATGTTCCTACCTACAGCATAACTTTTAGAATATTCACGATTTATTCTTGATGAGATTTGTGATAATTCTTGTGCTAATTCATCTACAGGAACTTTACCATAAGGATGCTCTAAATGATCTTTTAATGGTTTAAATGGAACAACACTATAAGAGTGAATACCCATTGCTTGGTCATAAAATTCTGAAGTTGTGGTAATCATATATCTATCTAAAAAAAGTCTATGTTCTGCTAACCGTTGCTCTTGAGCATATATTCTGTTAAATGGACCAAATGGTGTCCCCGATTCTTTGAGCGGGATTAATGGTCCCGCTCCCGGTGCATAACCAGTAGATCCCCACCGCATTAGATTAATAGCGTTATATAAATCAATAGTTTCAGCAGGTACATTAAATATGGCATCATTTAAATTAGCATTAGTTGTACCAATAGCCTCTGTATATGAGTCTAAGAAGTCGAAAAATTCCTGGTTAGAATGATCAAATGAAAGTACTTTAAAAAATTCTTCAAAGGAAATTTCTGATAATTCTAACATATGTCGGAATTCTTCAACTTCTACTAATTCCTCTTCAATTTCTTCTAAGGATCCTTTTGGAATGTAAATAATTTCCACCTTTTTTATATTTTGCCATTGATTATACTCACCAATCGCTAGATAGTCCATTTGTTCTCGTCTTACTGCATAAACTTGTTCAATGTCCTCCTCTAAATGACCCGATTTCCATATTCTCAATAAAAAATCTTCATCATCCCAATTGGGATATGTAGAAGTAAATCCTTTTTCATACCAACTAGGTTTCGTATCAGCACAGGCTTGGACATACATTTTAAGACCTTGATCCTTTTGAGACAACCATATAAAGTTATTTAATGCGTATTCTCTCATTTCTTTTTTATCTACAGGTAGTAAAAATGTAGCCATTTGTTCAGTTTCACGCATTACTTGTTTCGCCCCAGGGAGTTTCCTCCTTAATACAATTACTTTTTGTTTCTCAGGATCCCAAGGCATTAAATGAAAGCAAGCACCTTGTAAACCTGACTCAATTGCGTATTCTGGATCACCACTTTCTTTTAAAGTTTTATAAAAGCCAGCTGTTGAGTCAAATATTATTTCCCCCAATAAATTATCCACTACTTCTTGATAATTTGGACTAGAGGGTGGTAAACCAGCCTCTATTCGAGCTCTCTCCTCTGCATTTTGTCTTATGATTTCTTCTATCATTTTTTGTTTCAATTTTGAAGCCATCCACTTATGGAAATGGTGACTTCTTTTCATCTCATATTCAGGTGGAAGAGCAGGACGGGTATTGAATTTTTCTACTGCTGCATTATATTCTTCTTTACTTAAAAACTCCCATGTATCCCATATATATAACAGCAACCAAATAGGAATTTCAACTTCTCCTTTCTCAGGTTTATAGAATCCGTAATAATAATCATCAGCAAATTCTTTCATTACAAGTTGAATTTTATCTTCTAATTCAATCTTAATGAAATCAGTAAAATATTCTATAGATAAATCCTCTAAATTTACTCCCACATCGTCAAAATAATTTGAAACTATATTGGGAACGGTTAAAAATTCTGGATACATTGCTAAAACAAAATCTTGTACTGATAAATGTCTTATTTGCGCAATTTCTTGAGCAAAACCACTCCCTGCTTGTATTGTATTATCAATAAAAACTGGAGTTATTTGAGCAATATCTTGTGCAACGGCCCTACCAGCTACTGCACACATTTCATCAAGTTGTGTATGTGTTATTCCTGATGGAGGTCTAATGGCAGCTCTTGGGACATCATCTAAAAAGTCTGTCGGTTGTCTCGGAATAGATCTTGCTGGGCCTGTCATTCCTGAAGATGCTACTGGTACTGGTGGAGAAATAAAGGATCCCTCTAAATTTTCATTTAAATCAACAGATATTTGTGATTTAGTCGCCATTTCAAAGTCGTTCGAAAATGTAGTTTCTGTAATACCCACACTAGCTTGTAATTTTCCATAATTATTCATGTTAATTGGTGAATTTGTTCGTTCATGGTCTCGGGTTGCAAAGGAATTAAATTCATTAAATAACTGAATTGGCGCTGTAATATCTGGATTTGATGTCATATCGGGAATGTTGGATTGAGCTGCTATAATTAAATCCCCTGAAATCATTAAAACACAAACAAAAATAGCGAATAATACCATTTTATTCTTCTTTTTTAAGAAAGTATATAATATAAGTAATGAAATAATTAAAAATAGACTAATTAACGCTAATAGCGTATAATCAATAGCAAATATATCCTCTAAATATGGTGATATCGATTCTATAGGAAAATCAGGTCTTCTAGACGGAAATCCCAGTCCATCTTTTATAGGTATTTCTTCTTCAGTAAAATTACCTATAACTATTGTCCCATTTGGAAGTGTCATAAAATTAGGTTCGTAGTTATAATGATTACTATTGATATAATTTTCAATATTTCTAGAAATAGCTTGTTGATAAAAAGCTAATTTAAGATAATCTAAATCTGGTCTCAGAGAGGGTAATCCATAATTCTGTTGGGCACTCAAGGTTTCAATTGTTTCTTCAAAAGGAGTTTCTCCAAGCCATTTAGTCAAATTCTGGTATTTTTGGTATTGATATAACCCATCTGCCTCCCCCAAAATATTTAATGCATCTATTGATAAATATGCATTTTGAATAGATGAAAATGTCCCATCATCTTTTAATTCACTCTCCTCTATTATTTGTTCTCTTAGAACATCTTTTTCTAATAACATTTTATATATCGTTTCTACCTGTTTCGGTTCAATTATTAATTCTTTTAAAAGGTTTGTAGCGAACCATAATCTTTCTAAGTTTTCTGCATAAGGTTGGATAATAGAAAGGGAATCATTATCTAAAAAAAACTGTTCATCCCATACCAATTTGATGTCGGAACTTTCTAAAAATGATACAAATTGTTGTGTTTTTTGATTTTTACTATAGATATTTTCTAAAGACAGATAATGTAGACCTATTTCTTCTAAACCTCTAATCGGATCAAGAGCTTTTACCGCGATTATTGCCCAATACTGACTTTCCAAATCTTCTTGCATGATTCGATTCCAAATTATTCGACCTCCAACCATTTCTTTTATCTTTTCATATGCCATAGGTCTAATGGAGACTATTTCATCTTTTGCATCTATATAATTCAAGATACAAATTGCTTTAGCAGTGATTTCTATATTTGGAGTATCACCAAAAGTTTCAGAAAATCCTCCCTCAAGTCTCCACCTCTCCATAAGCCAAGAAACAAGTTTATTTCTATTAATATTTTCTAAAAATTTATCCTTTTTACCAAATAAATCTAAAAATTGGAAAACTTGATAAGTTGTATCAATAGAAGAATATTCTTCATCTAATGCAAATCCCCCATCCTCAGATTGAAGGCTAGAAAAATATTCAATTGTTGGGTCTTCTTTTTTAAATATCGGTGATTCAGATAAGAAATATAACATTAACGCATTGGGACTATTCTGTAAGTTTAAAATATTGATTCCTAATCCCAAAACCATTATGATTAAAATGGCAATTCCTACAGTAGGTGCTGCTCTTTTTACATATTTTGGCAATTTAATAGGTCTATTCTTTGGTTTTTTAGTCCAGATCATCTTTTTGTTGGATTTAAGACTATATTGCTTAAAAATACCTCTCTTTACTGTTTCTTTTGTTTTATTTAGCGCATCTATTATAAAATTTTTAAAATTTATCACTTTAGTACTTAAAAGCAGCATTTTTTTAGATTTGTTTTGGGAATTTTTACGTAATTTTAAGGGAGTTATAGTATATTTTAGACTAAAATCTTTACTGTTAGTCTTTTTATTTTTAATAAAAGATATCAAAGCATTTATTTGATAAATTATGTATTTTAATAAATCAACCTTGTATTCAATCTCTTCGTTTTTCAAATTTTCTAAGGTTCTATTTTTCAAGATCCTTAAAAGGTCAATTTTTCTGTTGTCAGAATATCCTTTTAATTCTAAAATGTGTTTAGCTTTTTCAAGAAAAGTTTCTTCTTCCTTTGAATAACCATATTTTCTCCTTAAACCAGCTCTACCAAGTAGACACTCTACTTGAAAAATACTGATAGCATTTGGACATTCAAACTCCTTATTTAATTCTCTATCGTGTTCTTTTATCTTTGGATCGCTGTCAAAACTCAAATTTTGGTAATTAATGTCTCTATTTATATTTATTTTATATTTATTACGAATTATTTTTAATTTATGTTCTATATTTATAGCATCAAGCTGTCCTTCTAAGAGTTCCTTGAAGAAATCAAAATATTCTTTACTTTCAAAGAGGTAATTACTATTATTTTCCTTTGATGCTAAAAATTCATCGACTTTAGCAATCAAATATGAAATACGTGATAAATTTTTGGTTAACTCATGATATTCTTGGATCCTTTTATCTATATACTTAAATCCATTTAATAATGCATGGAATTTCTGATCAACTTCCATCGTAATATTTCTAAAATGAAGATTATTTAATTCTCCTTCGAGTTCTTCTAATAAATCAGTCTTAAAATTCGTTAACTCACTTAAGGTTAATTTTGGTTGCTTTTTATATTTCTTTTCAAGAAAATTAATAAAAATATCTAACTTTTTATTTTCTAGTCGGGGTTCCCAGATAGAATTATAAAATGCAGCTGATAATATGGAATATATTCTATTTTTAAAAAAATCTTGCTTTTTATAATCGTTGATATACTTTTCAGCCATTTTTTCACATTCAAAACGATTATGCATACCATTGTCAGTATGATTTCTCGTTATTAACTCAGACTTTGTAATCATTTCATTCACCTTAAATTCCCAATTTTTTTGAATTTGAATTGAAAAAATTATAAAATTCGAAAAATACAAATTAATTTAAATAGATTTTATACAAAAAATACTTGAAATTTGCAAAGTTTTCATAAAATTTTGTGATTTCTTTGATACTATATTTATTAAAATAATGGGTTCTGAAACCAGAATTGGAAATATTGGGGGATCTGGATCCAAAGTATGGGGTAACCTCACTTATATACCCTTTAGTAGAATCTATATTAGAAGATAAACTTAATTTATATGAAACTTCTATATATGAATTAAGATTAAAATCCTTACAAAAATGTAAGTAGAGATTAAACAACAATATCTTTTACCTGCTACTTTTAAACCTAAAAACTCCCATTTAAATTTGAAAAAATCAATTTTTTAGGGATAGATAATGTCTTTTGAATTTATATTTAAATTCTTCGAACTAATGATACATATTATATAATATCTATTAGATATTCACGATTATTCATTGTGAAATTCTTAATAATTATTGTAAAATTTCCAAAAAATAACTACATTTTAATGCGATTTTTATAATGAATAATATTCAATTCACAAAAAATCTCTTATTATAAAAATAAAGGAATTCATTTAGGTATATTATTAAATCATTTTCATTCTTACCTAATTTAATTTTTATAAGAGGAAAAAATTAATAAAAACTATAATTAATTTGAATTTCTTATAAAAGACGCTTCTATAATTAAATTTTAAATATATTTCGTCATTTGATTTACTAAATACTTATTTCTTTAATATAACTAACAAAAAAACTTATCAAGTTTTTATATAATAAGTTAATAACAATAATACTTGATGTGAATGAAATTGGGAATACGAAATAAATCCATTATATATGTATTAGTATTATTATTAAGTCTTAATACTACATTTCAAATATTAAATAATAAATTGATCTTAGTTTCGGAACATTATAATACAAAAGCTCCAGATTTATCTTCCAAAAATATATTAACAAAAATGGGAAATGAAATTCAAGCAAATACTTACAATAATAGTAATCAAGCAATCCCTGCAATTTCATGTATTTCCAATGATTCCGTCATTATAGTTTGGCAAAGTGCAAATCAAGATGGGAGTTTAAGAGGTATATTTGCTAAGCTTTTTGATTCAGATGGTAATAACAAAACCAACGACATCCAAGTAAATACTTATAATTCAAACGATCAATTGTGGCCATCGGTTTCTTATTTCTCTGATAAATCCTTTGTAATAACTTGGACCAGTGATGGACAAGATACAGATGGTTATGGTGTTTATGCTAAAATTTTTAATTCCTCTGGACTTAATCGGACTAATGATATTCAAGTAAATTCTAATAATACAAATGATCAAAGACTATCAAAAGTATCAAGTTTTTCTGATGGATCTTTTGTTGTAGCTTGGGAAAGTTATTTTCAAGATGGTGATGGTACTGGAGTTTTTTTCAAAATCTTTAATTCAACTGGTGCTAATAAGACTGATGATATTCGAGTAAACGATTATACTTCTAATGATCAAGATAATGTATTCATTTGCTGTCTTCCTAATAACGATTTTGTTGTGGCATGGATAAGTGATCAACAAGATGGAGCTGGAGATAGTGTCTATATTAAAATTTTTAACTCATTAGGCGTTGAAAAAACCGGTGAAATACTAGTAAATAATTTTTACGAACATTCACAAATGAATCCTTTCATCCGTAGTTTTTCTGATAGTTCATTTGTTATAGCATGGCAATGCTTCGCTCAAGACGGAGATGGTTGGGGAATCTTTACAAAAATTTTCAATTCAACAGGACTCAATACCACAAATGATATCCAAGCCAACACGCATTATGAAGATTGGCAAGATAGACCTTCAGTTTGTTGTTTTTCTGATAAATCTTTTATGGTTACATGGAATAGTAGAGATATTACTTATACTGATGTTTATGCAAGCCTTTTTGACTCATCGGGTCATAAGCTGACTGGAGATATAAGAATTAATACCTATACACAATATTATCAAGATACTACATCTGTTGATTGTCTTTCAAATGATAAATTTGTAATAGTTTGGCAAAGTCAAGACCAAGATGGAGATGGGTTAGGGATCTTTTTCAGAATTGGATATTTTGCTAAATCTTATGAATATGAAAAATTAATTATAAGTATGTTGATAATGCAATCAGGGACTAGAATAGATTCTTTTCTAATTGGTGGAATTCTTTTAGGATCTTTTGCTTCAATTATTTTCGTTTTTTGGTATTGGAATAAAAGAAGATAATTTTATATATAATTTATGAACACCAATTGGATAATCTATTAAAAATGAATTAAGACATTTATTATTTCACTCTAGATAGAACTTAAGTTACGAGAATAAAAATTATCTAAATGAAAGCTTAAGCATTATAAAAAACTATAATTAAAAAAAATGCCATAGAATACTATGAAGAAACTATTAAGCTTTTTATTCTTGAGAAATAAATGTTTTATAACAAAGAATTATGTTAATATAAAAAAGCATTAATTAAAATTAACTTTAATTGAACGATATAGAACAGAAAAATTATTTCAAATATTATATTATTTAAAAGAAATGGTTAAAGGAATGAATTTTAATAATTACGTTGAGATTCGAGGAAAAAAATATGTTTTAAAAAGGGATTATCACGGATTTATCAAACTGAATCTATCTAGTGCTAATATCTCAAGTATTACAGAAGTTGAAGGTTTAAATAAACTTCACCCATTCAATATATTAAGAATTATGGGAGATCCAAACTCGAAACGTAAGTTTGTGGATATGGATAGTTTGGAAGAATTAACAAGAGATCAAAAATTACAAATTCATAAATTATTTCTTAATAATAATGAAATTATTAAAATTAAAGGGTTGAGAGGTTTTGCTAAGTTGGCAACATTAGACCTTAGTGGGAATAAAATCAATAGTATAGAAGGATTAAATGAACTTCCAAATCTTCAAATACTTTCACTCATAAAAAATCAAATTAGGGAAATTGCGGGTTTAGATAATTTAACTAAATTAAATTCCCTAAGACTTAATAAGAACAAAATTCAAGAAATAAAAGGTCTAAATAAAATTATTAATTTAAAATCACTCGATTTAAGATCAAATGAAATTAAGGAAATTAAAGGTCTAGAATCACTTAAAAATTTAACATCACTTTCCCTAGATAATAATAAAATTAAAGAGATTAAAGGACTAGAAAAATTAAGAAATTTAAGGTCATTATCTTTAGGGAGTAACCAAATTACAAAAATTGAAGGATTGGATAATCTTATTAAATTACAAGAATTGAGTCTTGATAATAATGAAATTTGTAAAGTGGAAGGATTGGATAATCTTATTAGGTTAGAAGATTTGGATCTTTCTAGAAATCGAATATCTGTAGAATATGAATACCTTATGGCTGAATTACGTGTCGATTCTCCATATTTAGAAATTTTAACACTAGATAATCAGAAATCATAAAAATAATTATTTATTTTTTCATTTTATCATATTTTTGAGTAAAATTTAGATTTATTTAATATGAAAATAGAAATTATGAATCTGTCTTATATTTTCCCATTATAAGTCTATAAAGTTCTTTAATCCAAGAAAGTATAACCGTTAGAGAGCCAATAAATAATAATATAACTCCCCAACTGAATCGTTCTGGGTATACTAAAGACTGTATATTTAAAAAAAAGCTAAAAAATACTAAACAAATTCCTAATAGCGAAAAAATTATTTTTACAATTTGATTTTTTTCTAAATTAGGGATATTAGTACATATTATTAAGCTAGCTAAACCAACAATCCCTGAAATAAGTATAAGACTCCCAATAATCAGTCCAGAAGTTAAATTAGGTCTTATAAGGTTATAAATAAGTGTAAGAGTGCCTATTAACTCACTCTTATCTGATATTTCGGAACTAAGTATATCGTTTAACCAAATTATATATCCCAACCTGAAATTTTCCGCAAATACTCTATTTCTTTCATTAATTAACAACCAAAATATTCCTATAGCAATAATTATTATACTAGTGTTAATTAAAATGAAAACAATTTTTTTCTTTGTTTCCCAACCTCTCATTATTCGTGCCAAATTTATGAAAGCCATTTCTATAAATCCTTCTAAAATTCTAAATATCTTCTTTAATAAAAAACCTTTTTTTTATAAACCACTTTCCAAAGTAACGTTAAATCATCTTGAAACAAGAGATTTGAATTTTCTTCTCTGATACTCCCCAATATTTCCAATGCGCTTTGCTCAACATATTTAAAAACTTTGATCGGTTCTGTAATTAAACTAGACATTTCAGATTTACGAATTGAGTCCAACCCTAATCATATTCAGGAACAAATGGAAAACAGTCTAGAACCAAATTAGAGGTTGTTTTAAATTTTTCCTCATCAATTGTTTCTGTAAGAAATTGAGAGTAATCCTTTAAAAATCGTTCAGTAAAAGAATTAAGAGCATCTCTTAATGTTTTCGAAGACTTGTTTGCTACTAAAACGCAAATAATGGGGTGCTTCTCACTTTTTCTTAAAATAAGGATAGCTTCTTCGAGATGGATTTCGCTGACAATTCCTTTACCTAAAGATTCTTGAACAAATTGATTTATGGCATGCATCATTCCAGAAAAGAGTGACGCGTCTGACATTTCTTCTTTTTCACTCCAAGTATAGCTATAAATTGGAATTCCACCAACTGATTCAATAATTGCAAGTCTTAACACTTTAAATGGTAATATATATGCTAACTTCGGCTGCTTTGCAAAGGAAATTGCAGTTATTAAGATCCCAACACCAAAAAGTGCCATATGTATTCCAGGAACTGCCAAGTGTAACCCAAGTATAACAGCAACGGTGGTAACGACTCCAAAAATAATAGTTCCTACTAAGCACATGAAAGAATTGAATTGTAATTTTTTGGGAGCATTTATATGAATTTTAGCAAAATAATAAATCATAAGACTACCCATTACTAATTCATGAACTGCAAGAATAGGTAATAGCTTTCCACTAAAAAAAATCGTCCACTCTCCATTAGGATATGTATCAACAGCAAATGAATTCGGATCCAAACAGGCAATCATTAAAGCCCCAGAAAGTAGACTAATAACCATTATTTTTATTGGATCAAAAGATTCACGAGATATTATATCTACTAATAAAACAACACTAAATCCCATAGGAACATAAGAATAACAAAATATCATTAATATTGGAACACTTAAAAAAAAGTCAGCAAATGCATAAGAAAAGATCATTAAAAAGGAAAAAAAGCAACTTAGCCCCAGAAATATTATAGGGCGGTATTTATATTTAAAATAAAAATAAATTGCGAATATAATTCCAGGAATTACAAGTCCTGAAGCTATGAATGTTATTATGGTATGCATTTTCCATCCAACAAACATATTAATCCACACTCTCTAATTTGGTTTCTAGATTTCAAATTTTTTGAAATAATTAACAGATTCTTATATTTTTTATATTATTTATTATTTTCTAATTTTTGGGAATAAAGCACCAGTACGCTTTTTGTATTCAATATATGGCTCTCCAAAGCGTTTGACTAAATCTTGTTCTTCATAATGAATCATAATCGGAACATAAACAACGATGAATATAATGGAGATAATTACTAAAAACCAAGAATTAATGAAAAATCCGAGTGCTATATATATAGGAAATTCTCCTAGGCTCTGAGGATGGCGAATATAATTATATATTCCCCCATATAATTTCGTTTCAGCCGAAGGTTGAAGAGTTTCTTTACCAGCATCAATTTCCCCCTTCATCATAAGGATTAAACATGGTATGAGCATTGCAATTCCAATTCCAATACCCACCCAAATATTTTCATTTACTTTCCAGTCAAGACCTGAAACTGGAAACCATATCCATAAAATCATATTAGCTGTTATAATAAACATAAAAATACCTGAAATAGATCTCAATATAGAACATTCTCTCCAAGCCGACTCACCTCTAGACTCTTTACGCTTCATGGGTTGGACACTTAAAATATATAACCATCCAAACACAAAATAACTGATAATCATTATAATTATATTGATATATTCAATCAAGTTTATACAACACCTATTATTTAATTGCGAATCTTAGTTAACATGTTAAAAATCTGGATATTCAAAACCGTTGTTATTTAAATATAAAAAAAAATGTTGGAATTTATTATAATTGCATTAATTTTGCAGCATCTGTCATTCCCATTAATGTTTCAATTTTAGCTTTATACCCTTTAATTTCTAAAAAAGGCATAATAACTTTATTGATCTCGAATAAAGCTTCGTCCCCTTTACCTCTCTCTGTCATAATTAGATGGTAAGCCTTCATACCATCCAATCCATCAGACGAACCAAAAGCTTGCCACTTTTTTATAAAAGGGGGTAATTTCCCTGCAGTATCAAAAAATTTTTTGCCAACCTCTTTTGTTTTGTCTCCTGGATACCAAACAGTTAATAAAAATATCATTTTATCATCTCCCGGTTTTTTACGATTTTTTAAAAAATCAAAATATCAATTTTATGATTGAATTATAATTACTTATCTATTTAATATGAATTTTTCATACTTACTTTATGTCGTTAAATTACAACAAACTTATTCTAAAATGGCAAAAATTAGGATTAGAAGGATTAAAAGAGGAGCTTATGACTGATGGTAGTCAAGAAGCTCAGATAATATTAAATATATTAAATATGTGTTCATCTATTCTAGAAAAATATCCTGAGCAATTACCAAGCCAACTTGTCGCGAATTTTAGAGATCCTAAAGATAATTTTATATTAGATTTCGCTTTAGAAGTAGCAAAAGCTGATAATATAACTTGGCTTATGCCAATTGCCCCATTTCCACCAACTGAAGAAGCTTGTGTGGCAACATTACATAAACATTCCAATTTTGTAGGGTCTATAGTATGTCTAAGTAATACTGAATTCATCTCTTCATCAGAAGACGGAACTATGAGAGTTTGGGACCTAGATACGAAACAAAACACAAAAATTTTAACTGAACATACAATGCCAATTAATTGGATGCACTATACTCCTGGTAAAAAGCATTTATTATCTGCATCTGATGATTACACTGTAAAAATATGGAATATCTCAGATTGGACTGTGTGGCGTACTCTTAAAGGACATAGCGATTATGTTAGTAAAGTATCAGAAACTAATACAGATCTTATTGTTTCAATATCTAGAGATCAAACTGTTAAAGTTTGGAATTTTAACAGTGGAGCATGTTTGCATACGTTGGAGGGTCATAATTCATGGGTATATTGCTTAGCAGTCGCTCCGGACGGTTCTCGCGCTATAACAGCATCAGTTAATAGCACAATGATAGTTTGGGATTTAATATCTGGTAAAAATCTTAGAAATATTGTTGATGGTGGTGGAGACGTTACCTATATCGCGGGATTAATTTTAGGTGGGTCAAATTATTCTGAAAAAGGGCATAAAGAATATCCTCTTTATGCTCAATGGTTAGATGATGGACGTATAATTTCTGCATCGAAGGATATAATTATTTGGAATGATAGTAATTATACCATTGCAAAGCGACTGGATGGTCATCCATGGAAAATACATGGTTTTGTTTTAAGTCATAATAAAAAATATCTAATCTCAGTTGCAAATAGTATAAAAATCTGGGATTTAGAAACTGGGAAAAATATTATATCTCTAATAGGGCATAACAAGGAAGAGATTTACAGTATTGCAATAACCCCTAATGAAAAATATGTATTAACTGGAGATAAAAAAGGCATAATTAAGATTTGGGATTTAGAATCATTATTCTCTAAAGATCGAGTAACCGGTCATACAAGTTGGGCTGGGTCAATATCAATATCACCCGATGGTAATCTCGTTGCCACAGGTGGTTATGATGAAACTGCAGTTATTTGGGATGTTAAAACTGGTAAACCTCGTCATCATTTAAAAGGACATTCAGGAATGGGTGTTAATATAATAGGGTTCCGCTCTAACGGAAAGGAATTACTCACTTCAAGTTCTGGTGAGATGAGAATCTGGAATACCGAGAACGGGGAACTACTAAAAAAAGTTAATTATGCCATTAATTTATTTACAATCGATAACTCTTTAATTTTAGAAGGAGAAAAACAAGTTTTTTGTACAAATATGAGTTATCGTCCAACTCTTTGGGATCTTGAAAAAGGAAAAGTCAATTCTTTTGAATTAAAATTCGGATTTACATTTAATATTTGTGTATCCCAAGATGGTCATTATTTACTTGCGTGTTCCTACCCTACTAATTTACTTGATGAAGGATATGTTGCTAAACCTGAACCAAATTTTAGTCCAGTTTATCTCTGGGATTTAAAAGAAAATAAAGTTATTCGAGAATTCTGGTTTGTGAAACAAAAAATCGAAAAAGCGGATGCGCAAGATACCGAGGAAATTAAAATCTACCCAACTAAAGTTACTTTTAGTTCTAAAGAAGATAAAGTTATTGCTGGCTTCTCTAATGGCTATTTATGTATTTGGAAAAGAGATTCTGGAGAAATTATTAAATTTTTTAAAGCTTCAAATGATTATTTTTCAAATTTTTTCTTGACATTTGATGAAAAAATCGCTACATTCGGACAAAATGATAATTTAATAAGAATTTGGAGTTTGGAAGATTACAAAATCTCACGTACAATTCCAATTCTTGGTCCTAAACTAAATAATGCGACTATCTCAGAAGATAGGAAAATAATAGCTGGTGTAATAGAAAAGAATACAATTGTTCTCGTAGATTTAAAAGAAAATAAAGTGATTTCCACTCTTACTTTACCGAAACCAATAAATGAATTAAAATTTTCAGAAAATAGACTTTTTGTTGCTACAAGTGACGGTTTACTTTATGGTTTTGAAATAATTCAACAATAAATCAAGAGTATATATTGAATTTGTAGTCAAAAATTATTATTTTTTTATAGCGAATTTGCTACTATTTTATAAAATATTGACATATATGCAATAATTTAATTTTTATTCTGTCCCAATGGAATATATTTCTAATTGAACTTTGTCTCACTGAGTTATATTGGACAATTCGCAAATAACAACTCTCAAACTATTGAGTTTCGCAAAGAAATATTTTTATTTCATTGCTAAAAACTGTTATTCACAAATAATTTTCAATTATAAAGAGAGATCATTGAAAATTTTTCATTTGAATCATTAAAATTCAATTTAATTACAACCTAATTTTTGTGGGAAGAAATATGATTAATAAAAAAAATAAAATGAAATTTATAGGCATATTACTGATTTTCATCATGATTACTCCAATTGGGATTACTACATACCAAACATCTCTCGTAATAAATCAAGACGATACTTTAAACAATAATTTTGAGAAATATTTAAATCTAAAATTATTAAATGAAAAACAATCACCTCAAGATAATTCTAAAACGACTCAACCGAACGTTCCCAATCTAGATTTTACCGATCCAACTCAAAATTCGGATAATACTGAACATAATTACGAAAGTCCTTATATTGATACGTCAATGATGAATAAAACTACGTATTACGACTCGTCTGCTCTTGACCTACTGTATCAACAAATAATTAATGGAGAATTCAGTCTGGAACAAGCTTTCATTCAAAGCCAAGGAATGACCACTGAATATACTGAGAAATATACAAATGAAACTCATACAGTCATTAATAGAACAATATCTGTTATTAATAATGATCCGATTAATATAGAAGATGCAATAATTAAAGCAATTCCAACTGATTTAATTGATGATTTCCAAATTATTAAAAAACAAGAAGTAACTGATTACAATAAACATTTTATATCATTAGAAATGGCTAAAAACTTAGAATCTCTTATAAAACAAAACATTATTAACTGTTCCATAGACATTTTAGAATTTCAACAGTCAATTGAAAAAATTCTTAATGATACAATTTTAATAGCGAGTGTAAAGTATTTTCCAAAAAATGGTTTTAATAATAACAATCCTATAATTTCCAAATTATTATATGATACTTCTCAAACTCGTATCTTATTTGATTGTTTTACTTCAAACATTATGAAGCCAAGACTAGATAACCGAAGTATTCTTCTAATATCTTCAAATAGTATGAAAAACAAAATTGATTTAGAGATTTCCGATACTGGGAATATTGGAGCAGATTTTCTTGGAACGTTTGTCTATTTTTCCTCTTTTAGTGCTAAATTTAAAGGGGATATTGTAATTGATCCTAATGGTTTTGTTTATCAATCACAGCTTGGTGAAATTTCAATAAAAAATACTACAATTGCAAATATTAGTGGAAAAGTGAGTAAATCGGTGGATTTAGTATCTATATTCGTATATTGGCCAATTCTTCTCATCCCAATTGTTAATAGTATTTTTACTGCTTGGTTTGCTGGAGCCCAAAATCAGATAATTTCTCGTTCATTCACTACATCTGTTTCATTTGAACCAAATTTTAACACTAATGATAATGCAAATATAATTACTATTTCTAAAGACTTAGGTTCTGGGGCAGGGGGTGCAGAAGTCCCTGTATCTGAAAGTATTATCATAAATCGAGATGTGAATGATAATAATACCCTAATTGGGGAATTATACTTTACTTTAGAACTATCTGGGACGTTAGGAGATATCATTTTATCAGAACCTGTCTCAAAAATCACAATTTTTAATCAAATTGATGATACACTACAATATCTCAGAACTTGGAAAGATCCAACGATTGATATTGCAATAACGGATGCAATTGTGGTTACTAAGACTAATGATCTAAATGTAATTGTCTTTAACAACATGGTAAGTCCAGATCAATTAGCTCTTAGGAACATTGAAATTGAATTGTCAATAGAAAACGAAACAAATTCCGATTCACTTCGATTTACAATGGATAATTTAACAAGCTTTAATTATATTATTAATGAATTAACAACTGCTTTTTGCATGAATACTACAAAAATTGTCCCAAAGAATTTATCAAAAACAACTATAAAAGCACGAATAGTTTCATATCAATTATTTATTCATGGTTCTACAATTGATGTAACTTTAAATAATAATCTTGGAACTATTTCTGTTGTAAAAACTATAACAATATTAAATGAAACTGCAGATCCTCAAATATTTCATATTAGTGGGGATTATAAAAAACAAGATACCCCTAATGATTTTTCAGAACCTGGTGAGGGTTTTGAAATAACAATCCAAATAAAAAATGTTGGTTTCAAACCATGTAAGAACCTTAAACTTTTAGTTTACTTCAGAAGAAGTGGAGAAGAGTATAATCTACCAATAGTATTAAATTATATGACTTACTTAGCCGAAAATTCAACTGGAATTTTAGAAAATTATACTTTATCTTTGACCTTAGTTGATACTTATTTTATTAGATTTGGATTTAATTTTGAATATAACTCTTCCCAAGGACCCATAAACATAACTAAAACAAATTTTGATCCCCTAGAACTGCCAGATGAAACAATAGATATTGAAAAAAACATATCAATTAGTAATAATCCAACAATTCTTATATCTTTTTCAAGTGGGGATGGTTATGAAGAATTGTCTGTAAATTTGAAAAATAATGCACAATCTGTCAATTTATATTTTGATACAAGTGTTCAACAGACTTATGTTAAGAAAATTTATGAAGGTTTAACTATTGATGATGTACTGGGAGCAATATTTGGCTTTGTAGGAGATGTAATTGATGAAGTATTTGAGCCTATGCTTCCCACACCTGGATATGATGAAAATCCAGCTTCTTACACTTTGAAACTTATTAAAAAATTATTAGAAATGAAATTTATATCTGAAGAAGCTAAGAATAAGGCAGGAATTCAAGGTTTTGCAATTGATTTAGGGATTAGAGCAGGTTTTACAATATTATATTACCTTCTTTATGGGTTTTCGCAAGTTCTTGAAGTAAAGGACTTAAGAAGCAAAAATCTATTTCCAATTTCGATGGTTAATTTTACTAATTATCAACAAAATATCACTTTAAGTGAAAGACTGATTTTTAAAGATTGGCAGATTACTGATCCGAAGGGATGGTGGCTCTGGTATTGGACTACTGGATATACTAAGATAGAAGAGACTTTAAAGTTTACATTTCATGTTTATGATGAATATGGGAATAATTATAACCCAGATGTTGAAACAACCGCTCATAATAAAGCAACTTATCCGGATAAAGCTACTCATAGTTATGATGGTACGATTAAAACTGTTGATAATGTCAATATTAACATAAATGTTGCAGATTTTTGGAAAACTATAGCTGATATTAGACTTGGACAATGGCTAGATTTCTTAATAGCATCTTCAACAATAATTGTAGAGGTAATTTTAGTATGTTTGCCATTTGGTATTGGGGCATTTTTTTCACCTTTATTAATGCCACATATAATAGGAAATGCAATTAGTGCTGCTATTTCTATTGCAGTATGTGGTGTTATGACATTAATTGTTCTTTTTGACCCTGATGAAAATTATACAAATGTAGTCGAACCTATACCATATCCAATTCAAGAAATGTTTCTAAATGATTCCCAATCTGCACTAGCAGCGGAAAGAGCAGAAATTCTTTCCAATATTTATGGTTATATAAATGCTTCAAAAATTACAAATTTTAGAATGACAGCCGCTAAAAATGACTTTAATAGTACCTACATTGATTTACAAGCGAATGCTCTATTAAATTTTACAGAAAAAATTGATTTCTACTGTAATGACCTATTAATTAATGCACTATTACATGATAGTGGGAATAAAACAATAATAGATAACCAAACTGCTGAAGAAACAGCCGAATTTATAAAGGAAAACGGTATTACTCCAGATTTAGAACAAAAATTAAAACCTTTAGAAGATGATGCACAAGAGGCCATGAATCCTAGTGATTATCCAACAAATATAACTGAATTTAATTCAACGGACTTTTTTGAAGAAGAATTTACTTCTAAAATAAATAAGACTATGGTACAACAAATCTTAAATAATTCTTTAAGTTTAAATGAGACTCTAAAATTTGTTTTTAAAGTCAAAGCTTTCTCTTCTTATCTACGTCAAGAAGCTTTTAATGGTAAAATTTACATTGAAACACAAATAAATAATGAGACGGTTAGTGATCTTTCTCCTTCACAACAATCAAACTTAACTTATTGGAACTCCTCACTACTAAACGCTCTGAATGACCATAATTACACTAATTTACAATATTATATGGAAGAATTAAATGATACTATTTGGGATATTCTCCTCACTACAAATAATGGCTCAATTGTTCCATATTATGAAAAAGTAGTCAGTGCAAAATACAATCTGATTAATCAAATAAGATTTACTTCTATAAATTACCCAAATCTTATTGTTTTAGACAAAACCAAGGAAAAATCGTATGAGAACTATTCCTTTAGTGTGATGAATTCTGGCTTTCTAAATACCACTTTCAAAGCAGAAATGATTTCATTTCCGTCCGAGTTCTCAACAGACTTTGTGGCAAATCAATTCTATCTTGGCAGAAATGACCGAATAATACAAAATTTTACGATATCTTTACCCAATAATACTATTCTTAATAAAACAAATTATGAATTTCAAATCAAGATTTCATCTTTAATAAATCCAAATATATATGAGATTCTTAATTATTCAGTTGAAATCGCCAATTATGACTTTGAGGCTAGAATAATTGATGTTATTGATTCAATTCAACCTGGTGATAAAGCAAAATATTTACTTGAAATTGAAAATCTAGGAAACACATATGACATTTATGAAATATCATATTCTGGTACTCTACCAGAAGACTGGTTCACTCATCCAGTAGAATTATTTATGATGGATGATAATGCTGATAATTATTCAATATTAGTCGATGTTCCTCGCTTACCTACCTCAACACCTGGGCTTTATACATGTTTCATTAATATTCAGTCATTTTATAACTCAAGTTTGAATAAATCGTATCAATTTAATGTAGAAATATTACCATATTATGAATTTAGTTCTTATATTGAACTATTAAATAATGCAATAGAACCTGGTGATTCATTTCTATTTAATCTCTCAATTTATAATTTTGGAAATACAATAGAAACTTATTCCTTAGAGATTCTTAACCTTCCTGATGGTTGGTCTTTAAATACAACGTCCGTTACTCTATCTCCAAACGAAAGTAAATCAATGATTGTAGCTTTGGATGTGATTAGGAATTACACCATACAACCTCTTAATTATTCTTTACAATTCAGATTAAATTCTACAAGTTTAGCAGATTATTACGATGAATTTGGCTTTACAGTTAAAATTATACCGTTTGTTGATTTGATTTATGAAATAACACCATTAACTCTTCAGGTCCCTGTCGATTCACAGACTGGAATTTATAAAGTTAAAATTACAAATATGGGAAATATTCCTGAAAATATCAGCTTTACTTGTTCTCAACAACCTGCTAATTCATGGTTAACCCCCCTTGACACAGTGGAATTAGATATATTAGAAAGTGTTACATTAATACTCAATTTAACAGTACCAAAATCTTGGGATTCATTTGCAGGTGGATATAATTTCACTTTAGATATCCAAATGGAAAATTATAATAAAATCGATTCAAAATATTTTGAATTTACCGTTTTACCATTTTATGATTTTACATTGAACTATAATCCACTAAGTTTTACTATAGATCCTGGAGATTCAAATGATATAATATTTCAAATAGGAAACTTAGGAAATATTGCTACCACATTCGACATAAAAGATTTAATTGGTTTATCATCAGATTGGTATTCGATAAATAATCTGCCTATAACTCTAGATCCTGGTCAAAATTCTACATTTACAGTAAGTGTTTCTCCACCCCGTTCTCCCTATACTACTCCTGGAACTTACTCATTTTCAGGTAAAGTGTACGTATTAGAAGATAATGCTGTCTTTAAGACCTTTTTAACAACTATAACAATCTTACCTTTCGCAGAATTCGATTATTCGATCGAACCATCATCCCTAGAGATATTTATGGGGTATTCAAAAGAAGTGGAAATCTCTATAACTAATCTTGGTAATATAAATGACACTTTTATGATAGATTTGTCATTTAACAATTCTCTAGTTGAAAATTTCACGCAGATAGATGCAACAGAAGTCAATTTATCAATAGATTCTTCAAAAACTATTAAATTAACTATAACTGTTCCCTTAATGCCTCTAATTGAAGATATAAACGGATTAATTAAAGTAAATATCTCTTCAGTATTCGATCCATCAATTTCTGCCGAATCGGAAATTACACTCAAAATTATCGCCTCTCCAATCGGAATGTTACAATATGTAATACTAAAACTCCAGGAATTAAAGAATTACGCAAAAGATAACTTTTCAGAATGTTTAAGTAAAAAAGTTATATGTAAACTTAATATTTCGGAGAAATTTTTAGACATGGCTATCTGTGCATACAATAAATGTTATGAAACTACATCTATTATATTTGAAATGGTTTCGGAAGCTTTACTAAGTATCTCAGAATTATACCTAGATTTAGCAGAATTGTTCAATTGCATTGACTATAATATAACAAATCCATTCCATACGAAATTATACTTAATCTACTCACAAATAACTTTAATCAAAGCTAGAACTATAGATACAAATATTGCGTATGAAATAGCAGAAGTAAAAATTAATATGTTAAATATTGCTCTTTGGATAAAGACCGGACAGAACTTTTGGCTAGAATTATTAAATTACCTAAAAATTAAAAGTATAATTCTCGCACTTGATGTAGCACTACTAATGCAATCGTTAAATAATTCACAAGCAACCTATAATAATCTTTATTCAGCTAGCTACAAAATCTCATGTACAATTTCAAGTATTAGCTTTCTCTCCTTATTTAATCTAATAGATGAAGAAACAAAGGAGTACTTAATAACTAATTTAGAAATGAATAAGGCTTTAATTGAAGAGATTTCAGGTCAAATTTAAAAATTCCTTCTTTTTTTAATTATAAATTTAAAAGATATATTTAACATCTTAAATATCCCAAATTTCACCAATATAATTTATTTTAAGAAATAAATTACCTTTTAGAAAATTTTACTTGTCCTATTTCCTCACTTTTTATATTTAGTATGAAAAATAATTTATAATAAATTTAATAATTAATAAAGTCTGTAAGAATTAATTATTTAAATTGAGATATTGATAGATTAATCTATTTAATTTATTTATAAAGTCGATTCTAGTAATATTAGGAGTTGAATAATTAAATTGAAAAAAGAAATTGATATTCCCGAGGAGTTAGGAGAAATTATCATTAAATTTATCGACTCACACTCAAATTTTAATAATTTAAACGAATTTGCTAAAGCAGCATTTGAATCTTTTTTACAAAATGATGAATTTTTACAGAGTAAAATAACCGCTCTCGATAAAACGAAATAAAGGAATAAAGAGTAAGATTTTTACTAAAGGATAAATTTTAATTTGTAGAAATTATTTAATTTTAAAATTAAATAAAAATAATATAAAAAAAGAAAAAAGTTTGAAAAATCTCGGGAAAAATTGGAGAATAAGGTTTTTAATAGGTGATAGTTATGAGTGAAGATGAACAAGCAGTCAAACATGCGATTTTTTTACTAAATCAAATAGTCAATGACAACTCCATTCCGCGAAATATTAGGCGAGCAGCAAACGAATCAGTAGAATTATTAGAAACCGGTAAAGATTCAATTGCCTCTCGTGCAATATCAGTTATTATGACGCTTGAAGACACCTCCCAGGATCCAAACTGTCCATCATATGCAAGGACTAAGATATTTAAAATACAATCTCTTTTAGCTCCCTTAAAGGATGATGTATAATTAAATTTTCACCTCTTTCTCTTTAATATTTTTAAATTATTTCAATTTATATTTTCAACTTATTATGGAATCTTATATTATCAAATCAAATTATATCATGATATAATAAAAGAAAAAGATGGGAGGTTTAAATTAACTCAAGGAATAGATTTACAAATGTTATTTTTTTTGTTTTGGCAAAGGACAAACTAGATGCTTTAATAATATATTTTCTGCCTTGAAAAATAATAGTTTTTTGATTTTTAATCTTGTGTAATTTGTCCATTTTACTCATTTGTCAATCTCTCGATTATGTTATTGTCTTTAACCTACTTTCAATTTTTTGAATAACCTCTTCCAAATAGGAACTTAATGAGGAATCTTCTAATTTATCTGATACTTCTTTTAAAGTATTAACTATGGCTAAAGCTTGTTCAAATTCTGAACTATCCAAATAGATTTTAGCTTTCTTAAATAATTCTTCAATTTCATTTGCATACATTTGATCCTGAAATGATTTAAAAAGACCTGTGGAGGTAGCTTGTGTATCCCAATAATTAACAGTTTGTATTCTATCAATAATGTGATTTAAAATAGCTCTATATTTATCTATTTTACAAATAAAAGTCACCAAACGATTTGCATTCGTTATTTTTGCAGATAGAACTATCATTACTTTTTCTGCGACTTTGAAAAATATCAATCTCTTTATTGGGATGGCAAACGCTCCCAAATCCATCAGTTCAAAGTTTGATTTTGTATATTCTTGAATATATTTGTAAAAATGATCAAGTTCATTGTCGATATATTTCATATTTCCTTTATCATCACAAATAGCAACATAAATTCCTAAATTTCCTAACAAGGCGACTAATTCTTTTTTTATAGATTCTATAATTAAATCAATTTTAGGTTTATTTTTATATGTATATTGAAACATTTCTAAAGAACGATTAATTTCTTCCATTTTTTTACCAACCTTTTATTATTTACAAAAAAAAAGGAAATTATAGATGAAATTTCGATAGTTTATTCATGTCGTCCACAGAAAAATACCCTTATACCGAATGCCACTGCATATGATGTTTCCGTTCTGTAGATGAATAGAAATATTCTACCAAGATCACCCTTTCCAAAATAAAATTCGAAACAATCTGTCTTATATTGTTCAATAATATCCCAAGATGCTTTTTGATCACAAATTTCTAATTTAATCGAGTCTTCTAAGAGGGATAAGGTACCTTCCCCTCGATATCTTTGCCAACCGATTCGAAGTCTACCAAATCCCTCGAAATCTTCATTCTTGGAATTTATCCAACCGTTTTCTTCCATAAATGGGTAATTATCATAACTTGTTTGTGGCCAGGATAAATCAGTATCTCCTATACCATCTTCAGCAATTGAATGTTTATCCATTCCGCTTCCATCATCAAGTCCGATATAATCGGACCAATAATTTCCTTCTAGCAAATCTGGATGATACCAATAGTTTTCTGATGGGTTACGATCCGATACTTGGTTTGTATTATTTATTAAATTATTATGATAAATGAGATTATTTGTCGAAAATGATAGTTCGATGCCTAAAAGAGAATTTTTTACAATAGAATTTTCAAATATAGTGTTGTTTGAAGTATAAGTGGCACGAATACCATAGCGATTGTTTGTGATATAGTTTTCAGTTATTATATTATTTGAATCTTGAGTTATCATTAAACCAAACCAACCAGATTCAGATATTTCGTTTCTAATTATTTTATTGTTTGAAGAATAAGGGCATGATATTCCATAATATTGGTTACCTGTAATATTATTTCCAGTTATAATATTGCCTGAAGAAGACCAGAGCATGATGCCATAAAGCCATCCTTTAATTACAACATTTTTAATGGTAACGTTACTACGATCATACAAATAGATACCATAAGGACCAGAATCTTGTAGCGTATAACCGTTTCCATCTATTACTATGTTATCTGCAACTACATAAATTGATTCAAAGATATCTTGAGTAAAAGTATAATCAGATGAAATATAGATGGTTGATGGCTCTTCTTTAATGTAAATATGATGTGGCTTACTAATATCTTGAGTATAGCTATATTCTCCATCTGAATCCGTTGTTATTGTTCCGATAAACTGATCATCTTGATACATATAATATGTTGTAATGGGTTCAAAGCCAGAAATGGTTATTAAAGTTGAGGTTGCTGAGTTTTTACTTTCTATAATGAAACTAATCAATCTTGGAATGGATTCCAAGCGAATTTGAACTGATTCGCTGCTACTTAAAATAATATTATGGTATTTACTGTCAGTTAATTCAAAACAAGTTCCTGTTGCTTCTACAAACCATTCACCTTTTACAACCTCTGAATGAGATAATTTTCTGATTGATGTCTGTAAGAGTTGTGGGAGATAAGTCATTTGTGCTGTTCTTGTACCAATGGTTGCTGATAAGGGTATTATTATTGAAACCGCTAGGAGCAAACATATGGCAAATTTCTTTCCTTTTTTGCTATTTTTCAACCTTTCTTATCTCCATTTTTTGGGTATTTTATCATCACGCCCCTCCTCGGCGCTCGTAATAAAATATAAATATTCCTAATTTTTTTAATGCTCTATTCAATTTTTTTATGTCCTTTTTAGAAATAACAGATTTTTTAGATTCAATCTCTGAAATATCTCGAATTAGCTTTTTAGAACTTTTGACTTTATCCATTTAATAACCAACTTTTCAAAATTCAGCAAAAATTTTATTTTATTTGTAGGATAAAAAAATTTGAATTTCACAAAAAATCATGAATATATTGCGATGATCTTCAGATCATCAAGTTGTTATAACAAATATCGCAATTAATAAAACTTATAAATGTAAAAATCGCAAAAAATGTTTTTTTTTTTGTAAAAATTAACATAAAGATATTTAATTTATAAGTAAAATTAGAAGATTATTTTATGAATAAGAAATAAAATTGAGGGTTATTTTATTTCTAATATATAGCGCGTTTGTTATTTATAGAAATTTTGGCTCCAAATAATACTGATTATTTTTTGAATAATATTATGATTGCAAATTTGCAAAACTAAAAAAAAATTAAAAATTAGCGTTAATTGGTATTGCAAATTTGCAAAGTTAAAAAAAAATTAAACCATATTGCATTTGTATTAATGTAAATTTAGAAAAATAGAGTAGAATTAAGATATGAGTTTTACTATTTTCACCAAATTAAATTTGAATTTGCATCATATCGTGAGGAATAATAACTTCTCCTTTGAAATGTTTTTTAGCTTCTTCACCTAAAAGATCTTCCCGTCCCTCAAGTTGTGGCATAAAATGAAATAATACTAATTTTTTTACACTTGCACTAGTAGCTATTTTTGCAGCATCTATAGGAGTAGAATGATAATATTTATGAGCCCATTCGGCATAACTTTCAGGCATAGAAGCTTCGTGCATTAAAATATCACAGTTGAAAGCAAATTTGGAAATTTTTTCAAGAGGGATGGTATCAGTACAATAACAGACACTTTTATCTCTATCTATTCTATATGCAAAGGTATCTATATGGTGGACTACTTTTAGCGCAGATATTTCTCCCAGGACAATTTTTTCTTCACCTTTAATTTTAGTATATTTAATTTCATAATTAAATGCATCTCTGGGAGTATGGGTTAATTTCAAAAATCCTTCTATAACCTTTTCTACTTCAATGGGACCAATAATTTCTAGTGGTCGTTTTCTTTCTTCCACTAGCCATAGTCTCCATAAAAGAGTGACAATCCCCATAATATGGTCTGCATGTACATGTGAAAATATAATTTTTTCTAATTCTTTCAGATGTCCAACAACTTCAAGTATTTTTCGGGTAGTTCCTTCTGCACAGTCCATTAAAATATCGTTATCTATTAAAAAAGAGGGAGTTCCTCTCGTTCTAGATACTGTGCTTCCCGATGTTCCTAAAATAGTTATTTTCAATTAACTAAAACTCCACTTATGTCAAATACACAATTAAGATCAATGGAATATAGCAGCATTAAATTATCAGAATCTTGTGTTAGATTATTATATTTTTTGACGCTTTTAGGCTCAGCTCCGATGGATAAATAATATTGATATGGGCTTAATAGACTCATTAGATTAAAGGATAGGTATCTAGGATTCATATCAAGAATATAAATAGTATTTATATCGTAATCCTGAAACATTAGAAGTCTCAAATTCTGTCGAATTTCTTGTTCAGCAAAACCAAAATATTGGGGACCGAAACAAGGTAGATAAACAATATAAACACTTTTTTTCGTTGATTTTGGTGTCATTAATGCGATTTGTATAGAAATATTTTCCATTGAATTTCCCATCACTTTGTATATATTCTTGCTATATTGTAAATAAAATGAAGAGCCAAAAATTAATCCGGAAATAGTAAATAGTAAAAAAATAGTCTTTTTTCTTCTAAAATCAATTTGTTTTAGCCATGGTATAATTTTTAGGTCATATTTATCAAGAAAAAGTAAAATTAATAAGAACGAATAAGCAACACAAGAAAAATAAAAGATTCGACTCGTTCTATGAAATATAAGCGGAACTGTATAGATTAAAGCAAACAAAATTGTGAATTTTTTAGAGGAATTATCAATTTTTTTCATCCATAAGTATAAAGGTATTAAAAAAATTAACCCAGCTATAATAATAACCAATCTTAAGGGGTCTAAAAAGCTTTGAATTGTAGAAAATAATCGATTTGTAGCTAAGCGAATATATATGAATAAAGCTACGATTGGTAAAAAATGCACATATTTGATGGCTCTCTCTTTTACAAATAATTTGATGCTCTCGGATTCAGTTAGTTCAAAAAATCCATATAAGGGAATTAAAAATAGAGCAGTTTCTTTCGACAAAACACTAAAGTTTACAAATACTACTGAAATTAGAAAATCCCTAATATTTTCTGTCTTTAAATATTTTAAAAAATAATAAATACTGATTAATCCAAAAGTAACGAAAAATAATTCAAAATAAGTCGCAATCCAGAAAAAAATTTCATAATAAATTGGAGAAAGAAGCAGCATTATAGAAATGGATAGTAATGGAGAAAGCTGCCTCTCAAAGAGTCTAGTTGCAACTAAATAAATTAAAAAAAGATTGATTATAATCATAATCATAGAGACTAAACGAAAAGGAAATGGAGCATTTCCAAAAATAAGGTAAAGTACCTCCATTAATAAAATAGGAATTGGTCTGTAATATTTTCCATTAAAATCATGCAATAAATTATAGTATGGGTTAACCAATGTATCGAAAAAGAAAGTTAATTCATCACTGAAGAAATAAATATTGAAATAATCTATAAAAATTAAAAAATTAATACCTATACTTAATATAATTACGAAAATATTATTTTTATCCTTTAAGCAATTTAGAATTTCGGTAATTTGCTTCTCCTCTTTTCATTAAATATATTATAAACTTTAAAATTGGATTATTTTTTTAATTTTTCTGATTATTATAAACTTAAAGGATTATTTTTTATTAATAGAAATAATAGTTCTAAAAGGAGCTACTGATTTTCATGCCTGTAATTACATGTGTAAATCAACCAATTAGATACGAGAAATGGGGTGTAAAAACTAGTCTTCCACCTATAATATTTTTACATGGTTGGAATAATAATGTAACTGGTTGGTATAAACAAATTCCATTCTTTAAAAAAATTACTGAAGTTTTTGCTTATGATCAAATAGGTCATGGAAAAAGTTCTAGATCACGAGATATAGATTATTCGATGGATTTTATGGAAGCTGTTTTATATCAATTTATTAAAAAATTGAAAATAAATAAACCTGTTATTGTAGGACATTCCATGGGAGGTATGTTAACTCAATATTTCGCTTTAAAACATCCAGATCTTATATCAAAAATAATATTACTATGCACAACTTCTGGTTTATCAAGGCCCTACAAAAGAGCTCCTTTATTTATATATCCTATTGCAAAAATATTATCAAAATTATTCAAACCAATACAATACTTTATGAATAGCTTTCCTCATAAATCTCTAACAAAGAAAGAGGCTCAAAATGATTTTAAACGAGCTGTAGCCACTGATCCTTATGGGTCCTTTAAAATTATAGGGTCAATCCTCAGTTTTTCTATTATTAAGGAAGCCAATAATATCAAAAATGATATACTTTTCATTACAGGAACCTATGATATGTTCACAGATCAAATTCCTTTCTATCAAAAATTAGGGGCAACTGTAAAATTAATTAAAAACGGAGAACACAATTTACATGGACATTTTCATGAAGAAGTTAATCAGATTATGTATGAATTCATTAAAAGTTAATAAAATGGGAGAGGAAATAATTAAATTCGAATATATCTTACCCGAAAAAAATTCTTATTGTGGGTTTTAATTCACGTCCACTAGTTTTATCCGCTCTGAAGTTTGGATTAGATGTAGTTGCTATAGATTATTGGGGAGATCAAGATCTAAAAAATAAGATTAAAAATCTAATTGTAATAAAAGATAGAATGGCAAAAACAGATGTAGATACATCGGAATTATTAATTTCTGCTGCAAGAGATGCTTTTAAAGAATTCCCTAATCTTGAGGGAATTCTTGTAGGCAGTGGTCTTGATGATCGGTCTGATCTTTGGGGAAAATTAAATAATTTAGCACCAGTTTTTGGAAATACACCTATTGCAATAAAAGAAGTTAGAAATGTTCTTAATTTATTTAAGGAAGCAAGAAAGAAAAAGATCTCATGTCCATTCACTCAATTAGTATCTACCTTAACGGAGGCCAAAACAATAGGTAAGGATATAAATTTCCCTCTAATATTAAAACCCTTTAGTGGAGGAGGAGGAATTAATATAAGAATTGCTTATAATACAGATGATTTAGAGTCAAAATACTTAGAAATAAGTCAATTAACTAAAAATAACCGAGTCTATCTTCAGGAATTCATCGAAGGTCAAGATATTAGTACTATGGTCTTATCAACAGGGAAAGAAAGTAAAGTAATATCTTTAAATGAACAACTAATTGGATTAAATGAAGTTAATTCCCCTTCAACCTTTACTTATTGCGGAAACATTATACCATTAGATACAACTAAAGAAGCAACACAAAATATAGAAGAGAGTTCTTTAAAATTAGCTCAATTATTTAAATTAAAAGGTATTAACGGTATAGATTTCGTCTTAAAAGATAATAATCCCTATTTAATGGAAATAAATCCTAGATTTCCAGGGACATTTGAATTGTTAGAAAATATATTAGAAACAAATTTATTGAACATACATTTAGATGCTTGTTTTGGTATCTTACCCACTAAATCTTATCCGTATCTTAAATATGGTATAAAAATGGTAGTTTTTTCTAGGGAGAATTATACATTACCTGATTTATCCTATATGAAAGATATTTACGATATCCCATTTCCAGGAACAATTGCAAACACAGGTTCGCCTATATGCACAGTTCAAATATTTGGAAAAAATAAAAAAACCATAATGGAAAAAGGTTTGAAAAAAATTAATGAAATTTATTCCAAATGTTCAGAATAACGTCCCCTCTTGGTTTAGGGAGTAGTTACATTAACCCAAAAATGGTTCCACATACCTGAATATACAAATTCATGGATTAATGGAACATATTTCCAAAGTTCGAATATTATTTTGGTTTTATTAATGGCCTCTGGAATTTTAAACCGCATTTTGTGAAAGATAAATAATTCATTTAGTAAAATACAATCAAAATGAGTAAGCTCCTTTGCGTTTTTACTAGGATGGAACAGACTATTGGTCGTATTTTCATCACCATATTTAACAATAACACGATAATAATAAATCATATCTTCCTGATTTACCACACTTACTGTAAAATTTACAGTTTTGTTAACACCAATGATTTTTGGATAATGAGTTGTACCCCCAGAAGCGTCTAGTACACCAATTGAGGAAAAACGTTGGACAGGATAAGTTATAATTGCATAGACATTAAAACCAACAACGATTCCTAGTGCGATTAAAACTGGAATTAAGTATATTTTAAAATGGGATTTTGAAATGTCTTTTTCGTTATTACTCATTTTGTGACCTTAATTTATTTATTTGATATTACTATTTTCTTCTTCAAAAGATCTTTTTCATCTTTCTTTCGATGATAAGATTTTTTGGCATAGTAAATTAATATAATTCCTATAAAGATAGAGATGATGATGATCGTTACATAGATTGGTATCACAATAGATGTGAATTCTTTATTTGAAACCGATTCGAAACCTTTGATTAAACTTAAAGGAAGAATGCCTTCTGCGATAGAATAGGCTTTTTTTGCGTAACTAATTGCTATTGTATAATTTGAAGTAGAAAATGCGGATTCTGCCTTATTTAAATAGTATATAGCATTCGCAAGACCAACATATAAAAACAAAATATCCCCTTGATTTAATTCAGTACCTACAAGTATCTCAAAATTCGCAAAAATAAGATCTTCGGCATGTGTTATATTATCTACAGCGTTATCTTCGTCATCTAGAGCACATAAATTATGCGGATTTTTTTTATATCTCATATTAAAGATGAAATTTTGAGAAGTAGAAGTATAAAAACTAATAAAAACACAAATTATTATAAATGAAACTGCTGCCAATTTAATTTTCATGTATTTCACAATTTGGGCTATTTCTTGTGAATTATTTCGATCCAACCTTTCTTTTCGTACTTATCAATGATATCTCTTACTTCTGCGACTGGGAAATTACATTTCTCGCTTATATCTTCAAGGCTATTTTTACCATCTGCATATTGTAAACAAAGCCCTTCATTAAACGCGAACTTCTTCTTAGAATATTTAGGGTCTAATAAGGGATATATTTCAGCAGGAGATAAAGTTTCCAGTGGTGATGGTGTTATTGCAGGTTCATTACTATTAACAGCTAGCGCTGGAACTGTTTCAACAGCTTTTACCTTCTTTAATCTTATAATATCATATGCAATAGTTTCAAGTTCATAAATTTCTTGAAGTTTATTTAGTGCTTCATCTATATTACCAGTAAATGTATTGAGTAGCCCTCGATATGCAAGAAGGTTTCCGCTTTTTCCAGTAGGGGAGTATAAAACAAGCATAACTTTTTTTGAAATTTTAAAAAATCCTAAAAGAATCCCGCTTAATGGTATAGAATATTGATTTATTTCTATAAGTGAAAAATTTGTTTCGACATAATCCTTAATATATTCTGCTCTATCTTGTTCTAATTCGGGATCTATATATTTGATATCGGCAAGATCATCAATAATTGCGATCTGGGTTTCGAGCTGAGGCAATAACGCTTTCATCTTACCTTTAAGCTCACTTACTACTTCTTTTAATGGGTTATATGACAAAATATTTCCTCTCATAGTTTATGATTAAAATAAATATTGCCTAATTTTCTTCACATTAAAAATATCTTAATATTTGATTTATATTAATTTCACACTTTTAAATTGTAAGTCTTTTTAAAGTATAAAAAACTGGTATAATTAAAAATTAAAAAAGTTTGAGGTATATAATTTCAATAATAATATTAAATGTCAATTGGAAACATACATATTTAAATGTAGAAACTAAGAGAATGATGAGGATATAACTTTATATAATAATTTGAACTGATAAACAGCCATGGAAGCGAGCTGATATGGAGCGGAGTGAAGTTATAAAACTTATAAAAATGATGATAGAGGAGACAAATTCCGCTATTAAAGATAAACAATTTTTGTTAGTTTATGAAAATTACACTAAAATTGCTGAACTTTGTAAACAAATTGGGGATGAGAAAAACGCTAATAGTTATGCTGAGGCTGCAAATAAATTTAAACAACGGGCAGATATAGTAGAACATGAAAAAGAATTACGCGACGCAATAAATAAAGCTCTTGCATTAGCAAAAATAGCTAATGAAAATAAAGAATATTCTAGAGTCAGTGACATTTATTATAGTATCGCTTCAAAGTTATATGATCTTAAAGATGAAGAAACTGCAAAAAAATTTAGTGAAGCAGCTCGAAAATTTCGAGAAAAGGCAGCTTTGGAGGAAGTACCAACAGAAGTTAAACCTTCCGTACCCGCAGAAATACACGAATCAACTGATGTAGCACCAATTGATACATTCGCCTCGGCTTTGAAAATTGGAGTTGAAGCTCAAAAAATCGAAGCTCCCCCTGTTAACGATAAAGTTCCATTTATTGAACCACCTACTAAAAAAGAACCAATAAAAATTCCACCAGCTAGTGCATTAGGGGAAATGGATATAAATTTGGATAAATTAGATCAATTTCTGCTGGATTTAGGGCTTAAATGTCCAAATTGTGGTAAAGAATTAACTGAAGAAGAATCAGCAACTCTCACAAAATGTCCAAATTGTGGCCAAGATTTGGCTTAACATTATTATGTGAATTAATTCTCTGAAAAAAACTTTTTATTAAGGGATTTAATAGTTCCAGATATACCAATAATATAAATTACTACTTCAGGTTGCTTTTTTCTTTCAAAGCTTATTATAGTGGCCAATGCAGTTCTTAATTTATCGAGTTCCTTCAAACTACATCTTAGAATACCTTTTTTGCTTTTAGGATCATAATTCATAAGCCAAAGTCCCATTTTACTAGTTCCGTGTTCGCCATATAATGTATACAATTGATACCATATAGTATTTAATAACTGCTCTTCTGTAATTTCATTACTTTCTGATATAATTTCAAATGCAATATAACGATGCTTTTCTGCCTTCAAAAATCATAACCCCCTATTCTTTATTATTTCTAAAGGAATATCTGACACCGCTTTTTTACATATCTCCTTTGGTAAATCTACTAGTCCTAAAATTGCGATTAATTCTCTGGCTGCTCTAATTTCATAAATTGATCTTGCACCTGAAGTTATGATAAAAGGTGTATTTGCACGAATAATATTATAACTCATTTTTCGTAGTAATCGGATTTGTTTTGAGCGATTCAAGCCTGAAAATATAATCAAAGGACGAACGAATATTTCAATGGCTTTGGAATTTCGCGTTGCCAGCTTTGCAGCCTCATATGTTAAAAGATCAAAATTATTATAATCAAAAAATGTCAAAAAATCAATCCTAGAATCTTGAAGAGCCCAATTAAAAATTGCTTTTTTCCGGACTTTCAATGAAATAAGATCAATATTTGGTCTGATATTTCTAAGTTCTTGCTTTATTCCTTTAATCTCTTCCCCAATTATTTCTGTTCCAGTTAAAACTTTAATTTTAGATTGAATATTGTTCTTAAACTCTTGAATTTTTTTTAAAGGTACATTATTAAAATCAGAAAAACTCACGTAAGAATATCCCAATTTAGAAGCCATATTAATCATATCAATTGGGGAATCAACACCATTAGAAATATTCGAATTAAGATGTAAGTCTGCATAAATTTTCATTGCTTCACCGAAATATAACTTTCAAGATATTAACATCTGTTTTTTCTTATATAAGTAAGCTTCATGATAACAAAAAATTATCGTGATAATAAATTCTCAAATTATAGTTACAAACCAAAAAAGAAATAAAATATCTTTATTAAAGTTTAAACCATTAGATTAGAAATTTTAGACATTTACAATGAATTTGTTTTTACAAGAATCTTATATTCATTTGAAAGATCTTTTATTTCTAGAACTTGGTGCCCCTCTTTTTGTAAAAATTTTTGTATATTTTCTTTTGCGGGTTGGAAATCTCCGATAATCTCAAGTATTTTTCCCGATCCAATTTCTCTTATTTTCTTTCGAGTTAATAAAACTGGCATCGGACAAGTTTTACCTCTAACGTCGAGATTTTCTTCTGGTTGTATAAAATCACCCAAATTTTAAATGATTTTAGATATTTTGTCAATAAAATAATGGCATTAAATTTTATAAGAATAACCATTAGTTTTTCTAATATAGATTGAATTGAATAATATAAATTGAAATAGAATCATAGATAGAGCGATGAATACAACTAAAATTAGAAATAATTACTTAAGTTTTTACTGTTCTCGTTTAAGAGATCATAAAATGAGCTATTTGCCCCGAGTACCCCAACTTCTAATTGAAGGTCTAAGCTTTTCTGCACCTAATCCCTTATTCCGTAACCCTCTCGATTTTTTACCAGCTGAAGTTAATCCTCGATGGACTCGTCCAGTGTGTTGAGGATCACCTATCCAATTAATTTTTGGGTCAACAACAATACTGGGAACAATTGGATCTACTAGTATTACTTCGAAAAATTTCCACTTTCCCTCTTCGCCTACCCAATAACTATTTAGAACCTCTAAATTTGGAAATTTTCTTGCCACGCGTTCTTCTGCAATCCACCGTAATGATTTTTTTGGGGTATATTTTTTAAAACCCATTTTTTTCGGTCGTCGCCCCATTTTCGGTCTAGTTTTTCTTCTACCACCTCTGCGAACTCTTGTTCGCACCAAAATATATCCAGGCTTTGCTTTATATCCTAAAGCTCTCGCTCGATCTAATCTGGTAGGGCGTGGTATTCTCAATACAACTGGTTGTTTTCTCCAAAGAATATAACGAGCTCTTTGTAGTTCTAAAACACCACTTTTTTTCTTATTCTTCCAAGCCTCGCTAATATAATGATACATTGATTTCATGATGTAACCTTCTATTTTGATAAAAAGAATTACTTTATATTTTTTATCTTTTTTACTGACTAAATTTTCTCCTTTAATATCTTAATGATTTTTTCAGCCAAGATAGTACTGACCGCCTCATTAGCTTCTATAGTTTGAGCTCCTATATGTGGTGTAGCAATAACATTAGGTAATTTAATTAATTTAGGATCAGGATTGGGTTCATTAAGGAAGACATCTAAAGCAGCTCCTGCAATTTTTCCATTTTTAAGAGCTTCATAAAGCGCAACTTCATCGACTATATCCCCACGTGCCGTATTTATAAGAAATGCTTTGGGTTTCATTAAATTAAAAAATTCTTTATTTATCATCTTTCTAGTATGATCGTTAAGGGGACAACATATTGCAATAATATCAGAATTTCTAGCTATTTCCTCAAGGGGAACACAAGAACATCCGAGCTCTTCTGCTTCCTCAACCGCCGATTCTACAACATCACATCCTAAGACTTCCATCTCAAATGCGAGGGCTCTTTTAGCTAATTCAATCCCGACATTACCGCAACCAATTACACCGATAGTCTTTCCTCGTAATTCAAATCCTTTGATTTGCTTTTTTATCCATTTATTATCTTTTAAACCTTGATTACCCGCTGGAATTGACCTTAATAAAGATAAAATAAGCCCTAAAATTAACTCAGCTACTGAAACTGAAGAGCCTTTTGGTGAACGAATAACTTCTATATTATATTTCTCAGCAGTTTTTAAATCAATATTATCTAAGCCAACTCCTGCACGACCAATGACTTTTAATCGGTTCTTTCCCGCTTCAATTATTTCTTTAGTTACTTTTGTTCGTGAACGGACAATTAATGCATCATAATTTTCAATAGTTTTAATTATTTTCTCTTGAGTCATTTTTGGCTCTTGAACTAACTCAAATCCTTCAGTTTTTAGTATTTCAACTGCTTTTGGATGGATTGGGTCTGTTATGAGTATCTTATGTACTATTTTCTAAACCACCTAGTTACTTCACTTAAATTATAATAAAGGATAAAATTATTAATCTAAATGAAAATGTTTTTTTAAATCTTAATAATCGATTCAATATTTGATTATAAAAGAATTTGGTGGAAAAATTGAGTAACATTCCAGATGATTTAAAATATATTGAACAACATCAATGGGCAAAGGCTGAAGGTGATAATGTTAGAATTGGGATAACCGATTACGCCCAAGCCGAGCTTAAAGAAATAGTTCTTGTAGATTTCATGGTTGGCGTAGGTGATACTGTTGCTAAACAAGCTGATCCATTTGGTTCTATAGAAAGTACAAAGGCGGTTTCAGATGTTTTCTCTCCTGTATCTGGCGAAGTAGTAGAAATTAATTCTGCAGTTGAGGAAGAACCCGAAATTTTAAACCAAGATCCTTATGGCAAAGGTTGGTTAATTCTAGTAAAAGCATCGAACAAATCTGAACTGGATTCTCTTTGGTCTGCTGCACAATACAAAGATTTCATTTCTAAATAATTAGAAATCGTTTTTTCTTTATTTTTTTCTTATTTTATTTTTAAATTATGGGTAAGATCGCTATGCTAATGTCAATATAGTAGCTATCTTTAAAAAATTTAAAAAAAAGAAGAGATTTTAGAGATTATACACCTATTTGAAAAATATCTGTTTATTTTCTTTGCTTAATCATACAATTACCTTTGTTGCTAATATAATCAATAGCGCTATTGCAAACGAGGCAATTATATAAATGTATGGGTAGTTGTCTTTTTTAATGATCCAGAATTCACCGTTTTGTTCTTCATAACCTTGAATAGTAAAGAACAATAGTAGCGGAATAGAGTATATAATGCATTTTAGATTATAATCTAGGTTTGATGTGCCAATACAAAGAATTTGCAATATGATTAACCAAAAAAGCGAGATCTTATTTAATTTATTTTTATCATAATTCAAGATCCCTTGAAATGCGAATGGTAGAAATAGTACTACGGCTGCGCCCAAGGCCAAAATATAAAAGATAAACGACGAAACACTAAAAGACTTAAAAATTACGATACTACTGTAATTTATTAATCCTGCTATTGGATGTCCAATGACTATTCCATAAATAAGTAATGCAATCGCTGGACCTGCTGCAAAAATTACCAAATAGAGCAATTCTTTGATTAATTTATCTCTAGAGTCTGAATATAGTAGTAATAGTAGTACTCCAAATGCATATGTTATTGGAATGATGAGCCCTAAATTGAAAGTAATGACCAATAGACCTGCTAGAATTAAGTAAATATTAATTGTACTCTTTGGTTCCTCAACTGGATCAAGTATATAATTTACACTGTGTGTCGAATTAATTTGTTTTAAGAATAGAAAGAGAATCAAAGGAATTAATGTGTAATATAAATTTGCTACATTTATATGGCTTGCAAAATAGATACCTACTAAGTTAAAAGTATATAAAATGGTCGAAACTGTTATCAACTCTTCATTTCGAGTTAGTTCTTTGATAAATAGATTGAAAGTAAATATTCCGAGAGAAGATATGATTGCCAAAAAGATACGAGCACCATAAATTCCTCCCAATGCGAAGAAAGGCGAAATTATACTAGGGAAAAGAAATGCATTCCACGGATTTGAGATAGGTAAGTCGATATATCCAAAAGCCAGGTGAATTAATAGCAATGTATTGTCTCCATTAACCACAAGATGAATCAAAGATAAGTTAAAAGGAACTGAAAATCTTGTCTGCCCAATAAGCTGTAAATATGTACCTAATTCTTCAGTAAATATGTTTTGCTCAAAAAAACATAAGACGATCCGTACACCAATAGCAATTAGCCAAATAAACCAGATTTTTTTCTCCATAAAGAAATCAACGCTCAAGATCTACACCATTTAGCTCTTTTTTATTTTTTATTTTCTAATTTAAAAGTTTATATTTTTTTAATATAAATGATTAACTTAGTTTTTTAAAAGTATAGGATGAAAAACAAATATATTTATGTGAATATTTTGGGAATTAATAACGATTTGAGCGAATATGAAGAAGATTTTTCGAAAAATATTATATTTAAAGTTAGCTTTATTTGTGTAATAGTTCTAATTATATATAATATTTTAAATTTAATATTTTATTATAGTTCTGTTGGTACAGGATTTAATTTTTTATCAATTTTAACAAATTCTAGTCTTGGAATTATCATAGGTCTTACTATATATAATTCTGCTATAAATTTTAACATAAAATCTGGTGAATATGCTGGAATTTCAAAAATTGTATTCGATTTTACGAGAATATCCATTTATCTTTATTATAATAACTATCTTGGTGAATTATATAATTCCTTAAATATATTCATTTTATTTCCAGGGTTTGATGAAGTAATTAAACTGGTTATTTTTTTTCAAGTTATGAGCTCAATAAGACCTCTCTGGATTGAAATATTGGATTTTGTTAACCTAGGATTGAATTTATTCAGTATTTTACTAATTTCTTATTATTTTCATAATTTAGGAAAAGAAAGAAACAATAATTATTTTAAAATGACTTCTATAGCTTACATATTTTCATTTATTCTGTTAATTATTTTCTCTCTAATTCCTGTTGCCATTTTTTATTTATCTTCAATACTTATAGAAAATATTTTCTTGGCAATTTCATTCAATGTATTCTTAACTACAAAAATCAAAATTGTTGAACAATTAGATAAGAATTATAAACCAATTCATACCGAATATAAATAATGGTGGATTATTATGTTAATCGGAATTGTAGGAAAACCTAATTGTGGAAAAACGACGTTTTTAAATGCTGCATGTCTTACCACAGCAAAAGTGGCTGATTATCCATTTACCACAATTGAACCGAACCTAGGAACTGCTTATGTTAGAAGCCAATGTGTTTGTAAAGAATTAAAAGTCCAAGATAAACCAAAGAATTCAATTTGTATAAATGGAGTACGTTTAATCCCAATTGAACTTTTAGATGTTGCTGGTCTAGTCCCTGGAGCATGGGAAGGAAAAGGATTAGGAAATAAATTTCTTGATGATTTAAGAAGAGCTGATGCTTTAATTCACGTTGTTGATGCTTCAGGATCAACTGATGATAAAGGGAATTTAACTGAACCAGGATCTTGGGATCCAATAGAAGATATTAAATTTCTTGAGTATGAAATAGCAATGTGGATTTCTAATATATTAAAACGCGATTGGCATAAATTTACGAGAAAAATTGAAGTAGAACGTCTCGATTTTGTAGATAAGATGGCACAACGACTATCTGGTTTGGCAATTAATAAATCCCACATAAATGAAGCATTAAAAACATCTAAATTAGTCGGCACAAAACCTGTCAAATGGAGTGATGAAGAAATTTTCAATTTCGCTGTTGCACTTCGAAAAATTGCTAAACCAATGATAATAATTGCTAATAAAGCGGATATGAAAACAGCGGATGAAAATATTAAAAGAATTAAAGAATTTACCAAAGATATTGTTGTTCCAGCATGTGTATTAGGAGAATTTTTTCTAAGAAAATTTGCCGAAGATGGAAGAATTAATTATATTCCTGGAGATTCATCATTTGAAATTATAAAATCAGAAAGCTTTTCAGATAATGAATTAAAAACCCTAAATAGTTTACAAGAATTAATAGACAAATTGGGTTCTACAGGAGTTCAATTAGCTTTAGATACTGCAGTTTTCAAATTATTAGATATGATTGTAGCATATCCAGTTCATGAAGTCTCAAACTTTTCCGATGCAGATGGAAATGTTCTGCCAGATGCTTTTTTAATTCCTAAAGGAACTCCAATTAAAGAATTCGCTTCAAAAGTCCATACAGAATTAGCTGAAACGTTTATTCATGGAATTGATGCTAAAACAAAAAAGAGATTGGGTGATAATTATATAATACAAGATTGTGATGTAGTAAAATTCGTTTCAGCAAAAGGTCATTAAGAATCTTCATTATTGTATAAGTATTTTTTCAAATAATACCCAGGTTTTTTTTGAGATCCAAAGGATCTTAATCCCTCTGTTTCCAATTGAATTTTTAATTTTTCAGCATATTCTTCCGTAATTTCGCCTTTTTTTAACATATAATCAATTATCTCGATTGCTTGTTCATCAAATTGACATCTACGAATAAAAGCTATTATATCAGGATTTTTTAACTCATCCAAATCTTCTTTATCTTTAGTTTTTTTTATATTCCAACGAATACCCTTCATTGATATCTTTGATTCACTCAGTTCCATCTCTTTTGCCAAATTGGGAAATACATCTTCAAAATCCTTATCTGAATCCATATATTCTTTTGTCAATTCTTTAATTTTTTTATTTTTTTCTCGAATTGAGTCTTTCTTAGCAGAAGTAGAATTGGATTCGTCAGTCAATAAAAATATCCTTCCTAAATATAATTAAAAATAGTTAAAATTAAAACCTATTTATCAAATATTTAAAAACTAAATTTCTATTTAAGCTCAAAGGCGATTTTAGAAATCTCATTTGTGCATTCTTTAACAAGATATATGGCAGTATTAAATAATTCTTTTAAATTAGGGTCTACAGAATTCTGTAATTGCTCTATATTATTTTTTATAGCCACCATATCCTTTGTTAAATCTACTAGATGCTTGATAACCTTATTATTGTCCACTGCTATCACTACAAAAATGGTGCAAATTTGAATCTGTTCTAAAATTTAGACTAACGATATTATAACAAAAATAAGCTTTTTCTTTTTAAAATTTTTGATACATCAATATTTTTACAAGAATCAATTTGATATTAATCTCTTTTTAATTTATTTCTAAACGAAAGGTTCTAGAATGAGTATTTTTTGAAAATCAGTTAATTCTATAAATTTAGGTTTTTTAAATTACAAAAAAATGAAAAATTTATTATTATTAAGAAATAAAAAATGGATTAATTAAGTTTAAAAAATGAAGTAATTATATTTTAAAAACTAAATCGAGTTGACAAACTTTGAATGGGGAAGAAATAACCCAACAAATGAAAAGATTGCTCTATTTAATTGCAGAATATACTAAATCAGAGGAAAAATATGGTGTTCTAGCTATTAAAGAGTTACCAGTATTGTCGCTCATTTTCAGAGGAATATTAGAGAATATACTTGATTATGATTATGCACCACAATCTGTAATGTATATGGACAATAGACGGTTTCTTAATATTAGCAAAGAAGGAGAAGATGATTTGGATGATCTTAGAGATGCAAAGCTATTGAAAAAGATACGATTAGCAACTCGTCGCCATGTCTTTATTTATGCCTACAATTTGACAGTATCTGGTATAAAATTCTTAGATTCAATCATGAAGGAAGATAAAAATGCAATAGATCAACTTATTTATTGTAAGTGTGGGGATTTATACAGTGTACAAGTTCAGCCTGAAGGGATATTCATGATATGTAATAAATGTAACATCAAAATTGATACTGAAATTACAGATATCGAAGACGTAGCTTATAAATGTTCACCAATAAGACTTAGGACACGGTTAACACGGAAATCAAGTAATATTCGAGACGGTGAGAAAAAATGAGCTCTATTAAGGATGAATTAATATCATATATTCATTTTAAAGATTTAAAAGTCTATATTTCAGAGTATATTCCCTTTGGAACTAATCATATAATTGCATTTAATGATGAGTTGGATAGTTTAAGTGATGTTAAGGAAGGATTAATGACTTCAATCATCGATACAGAACCTACTCGAGCCACATTTCCAATTGATGAAAGATTAATAAAAGTTACTGTGACTGAATACGACCCAAATGATTATGTCATCTTTGATGCTTCAATAGTATATGAAGAAGTTGTTGAGCAAATAGAAGAAATTTGCGTATATGTAGATAACTATGGTCGTGTTATTTATGGATGCGAAATGGATGAAATTGATGGAGATAAAACAAAACTTTCTTTAGACAAACTTACACGTGTTTATGCTGATCTAGTTCTCGATAGTTCAAAAATGATTCATAATCTATTAAGCACGTATCAACGACGCCTTCTTGATTTAGTCTATTTTGGGACTCCCGAATATAGGAATAAATTTATCATTCTAGCTGCGAAAGATATAACCCCTGATAAAAGGGCTGCGGAATTTAATGATGGCGAAGATTTAGAAAATGAACTAAATCAAATTCTATCTATTACCACCCATTTCCATGATATGAATAATAGTACTGATAAATTCTTTTATGGTTCTGAGGGTATGATTTTAATTTCTCAAAATCCTGAAAAATATGAGGAATTAATTTCAATAATGGCATTCTATTTTGGACTCGACATCTTCCAGAAGAATTATTTTGATAAAATGTTCATGTTATGGGATGATTTGAATCGAGCAAGGCAATTAATAGACATATGTGACGTTGATCCTACTTCAACAGGAACTGCAAAATCAATACTTTCCCAAGTTAGTGCATCAGTTGTTTTGATGAATGAATTATTATCTTTTATGCAAAAATCTGTTGAAAAAATGAATCAAGAATGGGACCAATTTGAAAGGACTGACCCGGATATTCAAGAGTTAATAAAAGTTATTAATTTGGATGATTTTGTTGACAAAGCATTAGTTCGAATAGATGATGCTAGGATGGTTGTTTCTGGATTAATCGAAGAAATTAATGGTATTAATGGTTTAATCAATTCAATGGCAGAAAAACAAATGACTAGAATGAATGAAACATTAAAAGATAGTATCGCATCCATGGATGAAATGAACCGTAGTTCAAACAGGACTGGTGTGGCATTAAATATACTCGAAGTTATATTAGCCGGGTCAATTGCTTTTGATATTTTATTACTTATGATTGGAGATTATAGCATTCAATTCTTTGCAAATTGGGTTCAAGAAAATATAGCAATTTGGTTGACAATATGTATAGCTACTTTCCTTTTAGTAGGTATTGGGCTTTGGAAAACTATTAAATATATGGAACGTAGAGCTGAACCTAACTTAAGAACTAAAATTAATATTAGTAAAAAATATAATAAAGAAAATTTCAAGAGCTTTTTGGCAAGTAAAGAAATTATTACGAGAGAATCTCAGTTGATCGGAGAAAATATGATTGAAGAATTCACTTGGGATGAGAAAGATAAGAAATGGCATGGAAATAATGTACGTATAAAATTAAGAGCTGACACAAATAACTCATATATTCTATCTGCAATTATTAACATAGACAAACCAAAACATATTAATGCAAGACAAGTTTCATCTATTATGGGAGAATATATAAAAAATGAGAATATTTTATGATTAAAAATAACTGATATAAGCTTAATTTTTTTTTTTTTATAAAATTTCTAGATTCATCCACCAGGTTAAAAGCTTTATAAATGGAGATCTTTCATTACCAAAAGAGATAAGCCTAAAAATACAAAATATTAATCAAATTTATTTAATAATCTGCTTTTGATACAGTAAATAAATACTTTGAAAAAAAAAGGATTTTCTAATGGAAATTTCTAAAAATACCTCAAATTCTCATTTTCAAAGAGGAAAGATAGATAAAAAACTAATTATTATCTATTTAATAATCTTCACTGAGGTACTTGGATTTAGTATGGTTATCCCAGTGCTTCCCTTTCTAGGATTATCCCTAGGATTGGACTATACCCAAATCGGTTTGGTTTCAAGTGTTTTTAGTATTAGCCAACTCATTTCGAGTCCTATTTTTGGAAAACTGAGTGATCGATATGGTAGAAAGCCAATTTTACTAATAAGTCAGACAAGCACTTTTTTTGGTTTTGTCCTTCTAGGTTTGGCCAATTCTGTATGGATTTTAGTTCTAGCTAGGCTCGTCGATGGACTTTTAGGGAGCAATATGACAGTCAGTCAGGCGTATATAAGTGATGTTACGGATGAAGAGAGTCGTACCAAAGCATATGGGCGGTCCAGCGCCGTCTTCGGTGCTGGTCTGATCTTCGGACCTTTAATCGGAGGTTTATTGTCTCCTGAAGGTTATAGTCCTTTACTTGAGGCGTTACTACCCCCAGTTTCCTATGCTGCTCCCATGTTTTTAGCTGCTGGAATATCATTTTTATCCATAGTTTTAGTAATTCTAATTCTTCCGGAATCTTTAGTTGATAAGAAAGATAGATTCAACGTTGAACTTAGTGATATAGTACCCATACAAGATATGAAGAAGTTTTTTCAAAACCCTCAAATACGTGGGAAAATTTTACTCTTCTTCATTTACAATATAGGGTTTATGCTTTTTATTTCATCATTCCCGTTATTTGCTAAGGAACAAATATCTATACAAGCACGTGAAGTTGGATTCTATATGACGTGGATAGGGATTTTAAGAGTTGTCTTACAAGCCTTAGCAATAAATCCATTAATAAAGAAACTTGGGGAAGACTTAATATTAAAAACTGGCATGATAGCATTAATTTCATGTATGGCAATATTATCATTTTCAAGAGATTACTTGTTTGGTTTTGTTGCTCTCGCTTTTCTCGCTTTTGGCACTGGAGTTTGTCGACCTATCTTCACAAGCAAATTATCCAAGAGTGTCGAAAAGAAGGAGACGGGCAGCTTATTTGGAGTCAATAATGCTCTTGTAAGCATAGGTCAAATAATAACACCTATAGCAGGAGGAATCTTACTTCAATATATGCCTACTCCTGCACTTCCAATAATATCAGGGTTCTTTTTTTCGCTTATACTTGTTCTTTGGCGTTATGGATTTGGTTTCTCAAGTTCATCTAAAGAAACCTATGAAATGAACCAAAAAACCGATAATATTAACATGAGCAAATAATAGTAAAGCTGATAGACGGGAAAAAATAGTTTATAAATTCATGGTATATACATTATATATTTTTTTATAAAAAAAAAGATTAAGGGACATAGGTTTGGACAAGTAGGGTAAAATCATCAAACCTTATGCTATTATCACTACCTCTAATTCCGATTGTAACAGTATGTGTTCCTGAGGATAGAGTTATAGAGGCCTGCAATGCACAAGATTGATAACCATTAGCGGTTACAGGGTCCATACCAAATTCGACTTGTGGCGAGTATTTTTCTGCTCCATCAACAATAAAACGAACTATGGCGTTGTACGAACCACCCATAGGAAAATAAACATAACTAGTGAAACTTAAATACACAGACTCACCAGGATTTACCTTAAAAACTATGGTTATTTCATCAATAGGAATTGTGGTACCAAAAGGGTCTGTATATATTGAATACAGATATTCACTATACCAAGTATTTTTCACTCCAGGTGGTGGAATAAATTTCTCAAGCAGATATAAAGTTTCACCAATGCCTAGGGATGGCGGTTGCATCTTATCATATACAATAAAACCTGTTGCGCCAGCAGCTATTAGGAGAGCAAATACTGCTACTGCTCCTGTTCCTTTACTCATTCATTATACCTCTTTTTTACTATTTTTAAAAATAATTTAGGTTAAATATGAAATCATATTTAACAGAATTTTTTGCATAAATAGTAATTTAAATTATTTGAAAACGGCAAAAAAATTTTATTTTTTTTCCAAAATTACATAGTTTTGCTGAATAAATTGTTATAATTAAACATATGCTAAAGAAAGAAATATATTGAATTTCCTTAAATTACCCGAAATTCCCTAAAAATTCATGAGTAAAGATGTTTGTATAAAAGATAAACGAATTCATTGAATTTATGTTTAATAAAAGTAAACTTTAGAAAATTATTATATTACTGTATTAAGCCGATGATAGGTTTTCTTATTATTCTCATAAATATTTAAAAACTCTGTAAATAGCTCATCATAAATTTTTCTATTTTTTGGATTTGGTTTATATACATTTGAAATTTGGATTAATTTGGGAATTTCTTTAAGCTCTATATACCCCAAGGCTAAAGCAGCAATAAAGCCAGCTCCTCTAGCGTTAGCTTGGATAGGATCTTTAACTTGCCTTATAGTCCGATTTAATACGTCTGCGTAAATTTGACACCAAATATTTGAATTTGCGCCACCACCGATCATATTAAGTGGATCTAATTTTTTTCCTTTAGTGAATTTTTTTTCAACATACATCAACACCCAGCGACTATTGTAGGCGACACCTTCAAAAATAGCTCTTATCATATCCGCTCTTGTAGTATTTAATGAAATATTGAATAATGTACCCCTAACAGTATGATCTTCAATCGGAGTTCTTTCTCCATAAAGCCAAGGTGTGAAGATCAATTTATTACTTCCTGCTGGAACCGTCTCTACAATTCGATCAAATATTTTATAAACATCTGGTAAACGTTCTTCCCTCAGTAATTCGTCCTTATGATACAGAAGATTATCTCTCAAAAAAGTCAGACATGAACCAGCAGATTCTTGTTCATTAGCGACCATATATCTATCAGGAAGAGCACTAGGTAAAGAAGCCATATTATGATCTATATCCGTATCTTTATTAGGTATATGACAAGTAACCCAAGATGAAGTTCCTATATAAACATGACCTTGATAATTCTCTACAGCACCAGAACCAACGACTGCTGCTGGTATGTCAGGGGCTCCCATGATGACTGGAATATCTTTCTCCAATCCCAATTCGTCTGCCACGTCCCTTTTTATTGGACCTAGAATATCAGTACATCGTTTGAGTTCTGGAAATTTTTCTTTTTCAATTCCTGTCATTTTTATTAAGTCATCATTATAATGAACATTATTCAAATCTCGAGTGTCTGTTATCCAATTTAACATAATTGAACAATGTGAAGCAGCAAATTTGCCGGTAAATTTCAAATTGAGGTAATCTATACATTCAAGAAATTTATATGTCTTTTTATAAATCTCTGGAATCTCATTTTTTATATATAGAATATGGGCAATTGGATCTTTTCCAGATCTTGTAGGGGCACCTCCCGTAATTTTCATCCATTTCAATACTTTGAATAGACCATAACCAGAAACATTAAGTAATTTTGATCTTACCACCTTTTTAATATAAGGCTCTCCTCGTGAATCCATCCATATTATTGCATTCCCCAAATTATTTCCATCTTTATCTACTGGAACAGTTCCGGACCATTGTGAGGAACTACATACTGCTACAATATCTTCAATTGGGACTAATTCTTTATCTAAAAGTCTTTTAGAAGTAGTCATTATCGCATCCCACCATTCTTCTGGTTTTTGTTCTGCTCCTCCACCAGATAATAAATATAAAGGAGTTTCTTCAAATTCAAAGTCCAGAACTTCACCCTGGGTGGAAACTATAGCTGCTTTACTTCCAGAAGTCCCATGATCATGTGCTAAAATATATTTTTTTTCTTTCTTACTAGATGACAATTAAAGCACCTTTTTGTTATTATATGTAAAATCTTTTTAATTTATCATTTTCCATAAACGTCAATTATTTAAATTATGATTAATTTTACTTAATGAGTTAATTATATTAGAGAAGGGGTAAAAAAATAATTGGGATTGGAATCATAAAAGCAAAATAGGGAAAGCAGAATGGCACTAAGCAAAGTACGGAAGTAATTGAAAAAAAGTGGATGAAAAATGATAAACAATAAAGACCTTAAAAAAATTTTTGAGGGTATAGATTTGTCAAAAATAGAAAATCCAAAAATAAAAAATATTTGGATTTTTAGAATTTCGAATAAAGTGCCAATATTTCAAGTTGCATTTTCCGATAATAAAGAATTAAAGAGGGTAACAATGGAAGATGACTTTCGAGGAGCCACTATTCAAGGGTTACCACTACTTACAGTTGTTGATATATGGACTAAATTTAATGAACCAGAATTTAAAGGAAGAGACAAACCAAAATATTTTCAAGGGTATCAATATAGAGTTATTTATCGAGAGATGCCATTTAGTTATCCTGATGAATTGAAAATTTATTTATTGAATTTGATAAAATTTATGTTTAATTTTCCTAAAAGATATTTTGAATATAATAGATATCCTATATACATTAAAGAAAGAGTTGCATGTATTATTAAAGTGGAATTTGATGATACTGAAGAGGGAGCATTTGAAAAAGCAAAATACTATAGTAGGTTATCTTGGTTAATTGCATCTTGTTTTTTCTCGAAATATGTTGATATTTTAGTAAAAAAATTTATGTATTGGGATGGGGATGTCACCGTTTTTCGTAAATTTGAGAATTGTTGTTTGGAGATAGTAAATGGAAATCTCTTTATAGATTGTACACCTCTAACCGCAAATTACTGAGTTTTATTTTTAACAGTATTGAAGCTTGGCGAACCCTTTACAAAGTGTTGGAAAATTGGGAATGATTTAATGGATTGATTTTCTTAAATGATTTTTTTATATGGTTATCTTCTGAATAGTTCCTTTTTCATCTACTGATTCAATAATTAAAGGTGATCCCTTTCCTCCAACCTTCTCTAGTCTTAGAAATTTTTGAACGACTGAAAGGAAATCTAGAGGGTTGATACATCCCTCTGGTGGCAAAACTCCCTTTTCTTTTATCTTACCTTTGTTCATAAGAACTGCTCCAATAGCTGCCGGAATACCGGTTCCTTCACCCATTGCTTGACCTGTTGATGCCATCGAAAATATATATTGATGAGGTTTTCCTTTCTTTGTACCTGCAACAACAATCTTAACGCAACCTCGTTGCTCTCCAAAATTTGTCTCCTTTAGAATCTTTTCTCTTTGATTGATAATATATGCAATAGTAAAATCAATGGGTGCAACACTTTGTCCCTTAACCTCAATCGGGTCTTCGCCAACTATCCCTAACCTTACTAAATTTCTTGTTAGAGAATAATATTCATCAGGTAAGACAGTACCTTTATTTGTTACACGTTTTACCCCTTTAATATATTTAGGAATCGTAATAATTTCAGGATGAGGATATGGAAACACCCTATAAGTTCCTATTTCATGAAAATCTACATCTTCTTCTAACATCATAGCCTCTCTTGTGAATGATTTTACAGTCTTAAATTTTCCATCAAGGAAAACAGGAATATCAATAAGCATGGAATGAATTCTGTGCCAAATAACTCCTGCTCCTTCTGACGGTTCTCCGCCATGTGCATGATAAAGGTCAATGGTAAAGACTTCATCTAATAGTTGCTCGGCACCAAACTTTGCTAATAAATTGGTAACACCAGGAGAGCTTCCCATTCCTATTAACGCAGTTATGCCTGCTTTTTTTGCAGAACCATCCATTTTTAATATTTCTCTAGTAACGTCTACATCATCGCATATATCCACATAATTGATTCCAGATTCAATAACCGTTTTTAAGATTGTAGGAACAAATTTATAAAAAGGTCCTGTACAATTCAAAACCACATCAGAATCTTTAATAGCACTTTTAATACTTTTAGGGTCGAGTGCATCTACTCTAACTGCTGAAAGTTTCTCTGAGGCTAGTTGGGAGACCATCTCATTTGCTTTTTTAATATCGATGTCTCCAATTATTACTTCTGAAAAATCTTTAACGGTCGTCAGTGTGCTAACTGCAACACTACCTACGACTCCACAACCACCTAAAACTATGACTCTTGACATTTTACATCAAAAAAATCTATTAATAGTTGACAATTTATCTTTTTAGATATTAAACAGTAAATTAGGATATATTAAAGATTTTATAAATTAAACCTGATCTCTGCTAAAGGTCATAAAAATGGATGAATACGGTAAATTTAATAAGGTTTTTTTAATTGGGATTTTTATCTTTCTTATTAATTTAATGAATTTAGAGGTAGGTTATTTTTTAACTATATTTGATTCAATTTTAATAGATTTCAGGGTTGAACAAGGAGCAATTGGTTGGATACTCCTTGGATTTTTTTTAGTACAAGCCATTTCAACTATATTATTTGGTTATTATTCAGATAAATTTCAGCGACGTAAACTCTTCGCTCTAGGGGCTTTTCTTTATTCATTTTTTTGTATTATTATCTATTTAAATAAATTCACAGAGAATTTCATTATATTATTAATTTTTCGCTCTTTAGTTGCTATAGGTCTGGGATGTTCCACTCCCATAGGAATATCTATGATGGTTGACTTAATTCCAAGTAAAAACCGTTCTCAAGTTTTTGCAATTTATATTGTATTTACCTATTTTGGTACAATCTGGGGTGTTCTGTTTGGTTTTGTGCCTAATTTACTCGAAACAATAGTAATTTTAATCACAAGTAGTATTGATTGGGAAAATCTATATCTTTACATTGGAATTGCTGGATTTATTGGCTGTGGTGCTTTATTATTATTCAAAGAACCTAAGCGAGCGGCAACTGAAGAACTCTTTATTGAAATGATATCCTCTGGAGAAAATTATGCATATAGAATTAAATCCGAAGATTTAAAACAAATATATACTAGACGAAGTAATTTTTGGTTAATTGTCAATTTTATTGATACCATTGCACCAGGATTACTTGTAAATTGGATACTTTATTACGCAGAACAAGATGTTATTTATCGTGGTATTTCCCCGATTCAAATTTTTATTTCGGTTGGAGTCGTAGTAGGCTGTTTAATAGGTGGAACATTTGTATTTGCAAAGATCGGAGATCAGAGAAAACAATTTGACAAAACAGCTAGGGCAAAAATCGCAATTTATTGTGCAATATTTAATGTACCTTTAATTATTGTCGCTTTTTTATTTCCACGATTTGGATTAATTTTTACAATCTTTCTTGCTATTGGAATGGCTGTTGATTCAGGTATCGGACCTAATTGGTATTCGACTCTTATTGATGTAAATCCTCCCGAACTTCGGGGAACTATGGTAGCTATGGCATCCTTTTTAGATACGATTGGTAGGGGAATTGGAGGATTAATTGGTGGCTATTTTGGCTTAGAATTCTCAATTATATTCTTATTCTTAAGCATCTTTCCTTGGTTACCTGTTTTTAAGCATATTGAAAAAGATTTGGATGAAGTTGAGAATATTTTAAAAGAACGTGTAAGTAAAATGAGTAGTTAAAAAGTTTGTAATAATTAAAATTAGGAAAATAATTTAGGTCTATTAAAATGAGAATAGATTTTCATTGTCATCTATTTTATGAACAAATGACACCTAAATTCTTAAAAACACAATTTAAAACATTTGAGGGTTATACTTTTTTTAATAGAATGATACAAGGAATAGAACAATTAGAACCAATTAATATTGATGATCCCATAAAAAAAACGATTATGATTGCAAAAAGAGCCCAATTAGATAAAATTGTGCTACTATCTACTAGTAAAAATGAAAATGAGCGAGTTAAAGATTGGGTTAAGATACAACCTGATTTATTTATCCCATTTTTCAATCCTCCCGAAAAGTCGGAAAATAAATCTGAAGTTCAAACTAATGTGAGTAAAGCCTTGATCGAGGATGGGTTTAAGGGATTGAAAATTATGTTGCCATTTCGAGGAAAGAAAATTAATAGTGAAAATCTCTTTCCTGCTTATGAAATCGCAGATGAGCAAAATGTACCTGTTTTATTTCATACAGGATACCCCCCTCCAGGAACACCTGGCAAGAGGATGTTTATGAGTCTAGCAAAACCAGTGTTCTTAGATTCTGTAGCAGCATCATTTCCTTCTCTAAAAATAATCATGGCTCATATGGGTTATCCTTGGATTGATGAAGCTATCTCTATGGCAACTCAATTTCCAAATTTTTATTTAGATATTAGTAATCTCACCTATATGCAACCTAATCGAATGCGTGATGCTATTCTATACGCAAAGGATATTATTGGTCTCGATAAAATACTCTTCGGATCAGATGGTTTTTGTCCTGAAACAATTGAAGTCTGTGTTAAAGCATTTCTTGCGGTGGATTATCTTAAAAAAGATGAGATCAATAAAATTATTGGGTTAAATGCAAAAAAAATATTAAATTTAAAGTGATTTCATATTTTTATTTTAGGTTTTTAATAAAGTCCAAAAAAAAATTTATGATGTGAACCAAAAAAATAAAATCTATCTAAAAGATAAATTAAAAAGATTAAAAAAAAAGTTTTTATAAGTTATTTAAAATTATTTTCTAATATTATATCATTTAATTATTAATTATAGTTTAAATGTGGAGAAAAATGAAAAAACGCAATCTTATGGCTCTCATCATTACTGGAATTTTAGTAATTCCCGTATTTATTGCATTATATGAAGCTAATGCTTCTTCCAACTTGCCTATTACACTCCCTGCTAAGAATTCTTTCCAATTGTCGTCTCTAACATCATTTAATGATAATTGGACACTTCCTATTCCAAATCCAGGTATAGACGGTTTAGAATGTAGGATGGCTATTGATTCAAATGATATAATTCACATTGTTTATGTTAATGGTACAATTACTCAACAGATAATATATACTAATTCATCCAATTACACCAATATTCGAAAAGTTTCAAACAATCCAGCTGACTCCGTGGAGCCGGCAATTGCAGTTGGTGATAATACTGTATATATTGTTTGGATGGCTACAATTGCGGCTGAATTTAATATTGTAATATCAAACAGTTCTGACTATTTTTCAACAAATTTAACAATATCAACAAATAATTCAGCAAGTAATTACAATCCCGATATCGCTGTGGATTCTAATGGTATTGTGCACGTTGTTTGGGCAGCACCTCATAACATTACTGGTTTCGGTGAAATTTGGTACACAAATAGCAGTAGTAATTATAAAACAATTACAAAAATAACTAATAGTTCTAATGATGATGATAGGAATCCTAGTATTGCAGTAGGTTCTGATAATACCATACATATCGCTTGGAATATGGACCAAATTTTTTACGCTAATTCTACTGACAATTTTCAATCTATTCAAACGGTAAGTAAAAATCCTAGTAACCCTAATACAAACCCTGATATTGTCGCAACAAACCCAATCTTCATAACTTGGGCTGCTAATGTGGGTGCAGGAGTAGATGAAATTTTTCTTGCGAACAGTTCAAACAATTGGGAAAATATTACCATTTCTAAAAGTCCAACCAACAATAGTAAACACCCACGAATAATGAAATTTGGTGATATAATTCACATTGTATGGACTGCAGAATATTTACCGTCCACGGATCTTGTATCTTATGCAAATAGTCTAGATAATTACCAAGAAAATACAACAATTAGTTTGAATTGTACTTTTGATAATTCTGCCGATATTGCTTTTACTAAAAATGGAAGAATCATTATTATTTGGCCATTTAATTTCACAATTTATTCTCGAAATTCAACTTATCCATCATCTCCTGCAGTAAGACAGATAAAATCTATATTAATTCCAATGGAGCTGAACAAACCTGGAACTGCAATGCTTGCATTTGGCGAATTTTTTAATGAATTTTATATTGAAAAAGTAGAGATAATGTGGTCCACAAATACTGGCGTTTCATGGAATACTTTTCTAATGTTTGGCTCAGGAAATGGGACAAAATGGAAAGGCACAGGAGTGATTCCTGGTTATCAATACGGCGTTGTATTATTGTATAAGTATAAGATAACTGACAAGGCTGGAATTGAACATGAGACCACACAACAAATGTTTTACTATCCAGATACTAGGACTGAAAGCATAGTATTAATCATAATACTATTCGGAGTATTGGGAACTCTCACAGCACTATATCTTATTCCACAAACAAGGAACTTCTTTGGTAGGCTATTTAGTCGTAAAGAAGATAAAACTACTGAAAAAGCAAAAAAGCCTGAAGTTAAGGAAACACCTGAATCTTAAATTAATTTCTATTTTTTACTTATTTAAAGTTAAACTATCGGAATCAAATTAATATTTGGATAATCTACTTCTAAAGCTAACGGATATTTAAAGTAAGGTTTTATTATTTCTAAAATAACACATCCATCCATTCTTTCTAAGTTAAAATGATAATCACATTGATTTAACGAATATTGTAAAGCTTTTGAACCTTTTTTTATAAATAAAACATTTAAATTTCCCCCCATACGTGATACTTCTATGTTTTTCTCTTGAATTGGGATGTAGACATCAAGGGGATACTTGATTTCTAATGATCCAAGACTAGAAAAAAGTTGAATAATGTGTCCATCTGAAGAATTATCTATTAAATATCTTGCAGTTTCATTGTAAAGATTAATATCCAATTCTAAATTGCTACCATGAGTATATTTAATAAAAGGCTTTTCTATTTTAAAAAAATTATTTTCCTCTTTAAAAATTAAGACTTTTTTATTAAATACTTCTTCCGAGACTAATGGAACAAGATCATTAAAATATTTCATGGCATATTCCTCCCCAGCTGGAGCTATTGTGCAAGTTCGCCCATGTTTCAGAAAATTTAGAATGGTTTGATAGACTAGAGTCTTTGGAAATATATCTGAAATCCCATCTCCTATCTCGAAAACGATAAAGGATCCCTTTCTATAACCCCCATTTAGAATATTATCTAATTGATGATTTCCTGTCGAGAAACAATCTCCAGAATCTTCTATTTTTTGAAAACTACCCTGTTTAATTTTTGGATATAGGGGTTCGAAATTTCTGAATCTGCCGTTATTTAAAGTGAATATATATTCATGCTGAGCTACTTCTACGCCTCTAAGCTTTTCAATATGCATTTCTCGGATTCTTTTTTTTCGAGCCCTTTTTCCAAACCCTATACGTTTCAAAGTTATGATTCCATCCACTATATAGTCTAAATAGGTTTCACTTTCTGTTTCCGTAACTAAAAATAATTTAATCTTCTTTTGTCGAACCATTTCACTTAGAAATGATTCTATTTTACCCTCGATAATTGAGGATGATTGGGAATATTTAAGGAGTGTACTCCATGCGTCGATAACGACAAAGGGGTGTTCTAGATTTTTAGTTCTGTGATAGATGACTTGTAAGAATTCAGGTAGATCTTTGAACCTAATAATTGATTCAAAGTATGTTTCTGTATCTGTTGAAATATAAGCTAGTTGAGTGATATCAAACATATTTTCTGGTTTAATTGCATCTTTTATCCAAGGAAACTGATGTTTTAAAGAAAGAGGGCTAACTCTAGTTGAGAAATATAGTGGATTTTCCGATCTAGAAAGTAATTCCAAAACTAATGTAGTTTTACCAGAACCTGCTATACCTTTTACTAAAATCGAATACCCATAGGGTTTATTAATAGCCTCGACTAATTCTTTCGGAATATTATCCATACCTCTCACATCCGAATAGGAATTGAATATTAAATCACGAAAATTTTGTTAAAGAAAATTAAATAAAATAATTAATTTTTTATTAGTAGTTTTTAGACCTCGTTTTTTAATTTTTTCCATTGAAGTGTGTGATTCCGATCATACTATGAGATATTAGTTCTTTTTGAGGTTTTTTAAGAAAGCTTTTAATTTAATGAAATCTAATTAAATAATAAAGATTGACAAAATGAGGAACTTTATGCGATGTTTCAAATAGAAGAAGCACCCACGGGCACCACTAAATGTGATTGGTGTGGGGAGCTTATTAAAAAAGGCACACTTAGACTAAGATTTGCCCCGCCAAAAGGTTACAATTATTATTGGCATCAAGATTGCGGGATAAAATATTTGGAAGGACTAAAAATTATGTTAAAAAATGGCGAAAAAGGTCATATTGGTCGAGAAGAAGCAGATAAAGCTCGGAAAGATGTGAGGTTATAAATTTACGGTTATGTTAACCTTTACTCCTGCATAATAATCAAGTAAAAGAAAATCAATTAATACAGAAACGGAAATTTAATTATTTTAATTTATGTCGATGAATTTCTAAAAAAACCGACCTTTCAAGGCTTTTTAGTCCAAATCCCACTTAAACTTCATCAAAAATAAGAAATACATGAGAAATTTTTATATTTGGTATAAAATTTTGACTTTTTTTTAAATTTTTCCTAAATAAAAACAATTAAATATTAAAAAAAATATATAAAATCATAATTTATATAAATCTTAAGATTACTTTAATACTTGATGATTAGTCTTATCCACAATAAGGAAATGGTTATTTGGATGAAATAAGTTTTTCTTCTGCTTTGAAAAAAATGAAAAAGGTTCGTATTATTCGTTTAAAAAGCATTTTATTTGAATTATACGGTTTTGAAATGAATAAATATGAAGTAGCAAAAATTGTGGGAGTTACACCCCAAGCCATTGGACCAGAAATCGATTTTTTGGAGAATGTCGATCTTCTTAAGAAAACAAGGGTGGAGAAACGCAGAGGTCTTCCATCTTTTTATTATACATTAAATATTGAATCATTAATTGATAGTCTAAATCTAGATAGCGATGAAAAAGGTATTTTAAAAGAGGGGCTTATTCGTCTTCAGAATGCTTACCGGCAATTAAAAAACTTGGAAAAAGACAGAAAAATTTCTAAGATAGAAAGCAGTTTGTATGAAGGAATAGTTCCAAATGACTATAAAATGTTTAATCTACAATTTATTAGTTCCATTTTAATAATTGCTGCACTTCTTTTCGATTTTGGATTTTCAATGCTACCTGATTTTCTTAAAAATAACCAACAATTGTTTTTTATTCTGCAAAATTATTCCAATGAATTACGAGATAACCTAAAAATTGATGATCTGGATATGAATAACTGGATTAATGAAAATATCAAATCAATTAGTAATATTTACCAAAAAATTTGGAATGAGTTGATGCAGGCGATAGTATTAAAATCAATTATTCAAGAGCCAAGTATGAAAATTATGGATAAGTTTGAAGAGACTAAGGAAGAAGATTTGAAGGTTAAGGTCGAAAAATTTCGAAATTACAAAAAACAAAAGATAAAATTTAACGAAATTATTACAGAAGAAACAAATATTAAAAATAAATGTGATCAGAATTTAAGATCGACCGTTAATACCTTACTAGGGATTCAAAAGAAAGTATTAAAGGATAAAATAATTGGAAATAAATTAGATACTATTTATAATAAACTTTCATCTTTATCAACTAAATTAAAATCAACTTCTCTAGGAATGACATCATTTGGTACAGAAACAGAAAAAATCGAAGCAGTTAATATTAAAATTGCAATTCTTAAAGCATTAAATGAAGAAGTCGATGAATTAAAAGACCATTTAGCAAATATGGACCAATCAATTGACTATGGAAATTATGATGAAGTTGAAATACAAATAAAATCACTTTTTTCAATCACCCGAAATTTGGATAAATTTCAAAATTGGTATATAGATCCAAAAGAATTTCTTGAAAAACCTGCTGAAAAAACTAAAATTGATAAAAATGAATTGGATAATAAGATTTTAGCTTTAGTAAATAAAAATAAGCGTAATAATATAATTTTATTAAACGATTTTATTGCAGAATTTAGTTCAGCATATCCAAATTTTAGAATTACAAAGAACCAAATCGTCAAAGGAATACAAAGATTAAGTCAAAAATCAATTTATCCTCAAATTGAATCAATCAAATTGGAGAAGAAAAAAGAAAAGGTTATACGTTTGGATTCGACAGATAAGGACCAAATTGAAATACTTCAAATTGCTAACGCTACAAATGGTAGGGTAACAATAGAAGGTCTACAACTACAATTAGATTGGCCTGTCTATCGTGCAAAAGTTGTTTTGGAAGATTTAGTTAGTAACAATAAATTACATTTTAAAAGTACACGATCAGAGGGTGATGTGTATTATATTCCAGGAGTGTTATAAAAAATGAGTGATATGATAACTTGGGATTATGCAACTAATAAAGGCATAGTATATAGATGCCCTGTAGATAAGAAACATAAAGGATTTATTGTAAAACAAGGTTTTGAGCAAGCTCTATGGATACGTAATGGAATTTTATATGATACGATTTCTGGAATTTCCTATAAATTTAAGAAAGGTGAAAAAGAGGGCAGTGAAATAATCTATGTAAAACTTGGAGATATTAAGATTAATTGGGGAATTCCTAAAAATAATGGTATAATCACAGTCGATGGAATAAAAATAGGCGGTCATGGAGATGTTATCGTTAAAATTTTAAATCCTGCAGATTTCGTATTTAATCTTGCAGGCTCAGTAGGTCAAGAATTTGTGGAATCAGTCGAAAAAGAAATATTCATAAAAGGAGAGAAAAATAAGGAAAAAGTTCTTCGTAAAAAAGTGCAAAAAGACGAAATTGATGTTAAAGATGCGAAACGGGCATTAGAAGCTTTTTTATTTACAAAAACTGATTTAAAAAATTGGCTAGTCAATGTTATTCGTAGTTCTCTACGTGACAAACTTTCAAAATTAACATTAAATGAACTTCTAAAAGTTGACATAAGTGAAGTTGAAAGAGATTTACGTATAAAAAATACAGATGTATTTCAAAGTTGGGGTTTGGAGCTTAAATCTTTTAGTATAATCGGATGGCAATTACCAAATAATTTCTGACGATGATTTATATGAGTAATAACCCAGAAATTAAATATGACGGAGTTCTTTATTATCTTCCATTATATGAAGATGAAATCGTAAGAAATATAGTCAGTGCGGATAAACGAGTCAAAAGACGTAAGGATCTTGATGGCTATATCATTTTAACAAATTACAGATTTATCTTCATGGAAAGGAAAAAAGATTTAGAATATCACCTTTCAAGCTTTTTCTATTATAAAGATATTGAAAATATTAGACTTGGTGGAGTTGTCAATAAATTTATACAAATTAATGGTGTTCTATTTCATCCAAAGGATGTTTCAGTAGATTACTTAAGAAGTTCAATTAATAAATTCACAATAGAAGCAAAAAAACAAATCTTTTCATTTGAGCCAATGCCAGAAGAAGAACCCTTTCCTGAAGTTGAAATCAGCGATAAAAATATGTTTAATAAAGTTACAAACCTCTTCATTTCGATTTTTTCAACAATAATTGGACTTTTTTTAGTATTAAACTCTGCTTTATCTTTTTATTTTGGACCACATGCTTATTTGCCATTTGTAACCTCTATATTAGGAGTCGTTTTCTCTTCAATTATAATGGGTGTCATAAATCATGAGAATAATAAAGATAATTTTTCAGAGGAATATTTTGATTCGCTAAAAAACACACTTTACTTTTCTATTTTAAGTCTTACATTTACTAGTGTAGGTTTGGGGCTTGATGGTCACTATGGACTGGCATTCAATTTATTTAGTATTAGATACAACTCCGCTCTCCTGATATTCGTCGTTTATTTAACAATTGGAGTTCTTCTAATGTTTAAAAATGGAATTAATTTCTCAAATTTATTTAACGAGCCAGAGAATCCATATAATGAATTTAATAATAGAATTTTTGAAGAATTTGAATCTGAGAAGTTTCAAAACCGATCAAAAATGATATTTATTGTTTTTATCACTTTAATTGCAATACAAATGTTAATTTTAATCCTTTACAACTTATTTCCTGGTGGCGGTATATATTTGGTCTTTTCATGGACTTTCTCTCAAACCCCAGCTCCCTTGGATGTTAGAAGTATCATTCCTGGTAATAGCTATTATCTATTTAATCCTCTATTTTCAGGTGCAACAATTGTCGTTGGAATTTTTGGATTAATTTTAACTGCAATTATTCAAGCTCGAAATATTGGATATTTAAGATATTATTCTCTAGATATTTACAACACACTAAAAAACCGAGTTAGAGACAAAACCAATAGAATGAAATTGTTAAAAGAAAGAATTTTAAATAAAACACAAAATATTCTTAAACAAATGCATGCAGCTGTTACAGGAGTTGCAGAAAAGTCTATCCCAATAACGGAACAAGAAAGACGAATACCTATTGAAGTAAATGATCAGAAAAAAATTGAAAAAATACATGTCGTGCCAAATTCAACAAATTCGAACTCTTTAATAAATCAAGTATCTGTTCAAGATAAATCTACTGAAATTCCAATTATGGTAACTAAAGAAGAAGAAATCCCAATACCCGAAATAAAAAAACAAGAGCTCGTAGAGAGGATTATCGGAAAAATTGAAGTAAAACGTGGGGGACTAATAAAAGGAAGTGAATATTTATATAAAGTAAAAGTGGAAAATTTGTCTAATTCAGTAATCACCGATTTAAGAATCATAATAACTTCATATCCCGATGATAGCTTAAAAATTGTAGGTTCAGAATTGCAAAAAAGATCAAAATTAACTCCTGGTGAAATGGTTTCCCCGTCTTTTACATTTCGGCCTACTGAAGATTGTATTGTCGGAAAAATTAATTCAATTGTAACGTATTTAGATGCAAGAGGTGAATCACAACAAATAAGCATAGAACCTCTTATTATACGCTTTATTTGCGGTCTTTTAACTCCCCTTCCCATTAAAGCAGAAGAATTTGATCAAATAGTCAAAAAATTATTAAATTATTCGAATGCTGGGGAAGAGCTCGAATTGCCTCATAGCGCAAAGAGTATTTATGAAAAAGCAAAAGTATTATTGCCACAAAATAACTTTTATCTTATTTCCGCGGAGGATCATGAGGTTGCTTCTAATTTTATTGGTATATTAAAAGGATTTGCTGCAGGACAATATTCTCATAAAAAAGTGGGTACACAAATAACTGTTACAGGTAAAAAAAATGAGAATTTTTGTGCTGCTCGAATAGATGGATATACAGAAGATGCATCCATGTTAACACCTCTAATTTCGGAGCTAAAAAATGATATAAGAAGCTGGAATTGTGAGCAATGTGGAGCGCAATTAAGTGATACTCAAATTAAGAAAATATTAGATGGTAAAATTGTTCGATGTAAATATTGTGATGAGATATTAAAAATATAAAAATTCTTTATACTGGTAAACTTAAAGGTTCATAATCCTCAATTTTTTTCTGCTTTTTTTTCGTTTTGGTTATTTTTTTAGCCCGTTTTGTTTTTTTGACCTTTTTTATTTTTTTCTTTTTAATTTTTCCTGTCTTTTTCTTTTTTTTAGTCTTTTTACTTATTTTCTTTTTACTTTTTATGACTTTTTTTGCTTTTTTAACCTTTTTAACCTTTATTTTCTTTGGTTTAGGTTTTTCAAAAGTTTTTTCTACCTTTTTCCCAATCGGCTTCGGAATTGGTTCAATTTCTATAGGTTCTTCTATTTTTTCAACCTTTAGCTCTTTTACTTTTTTAATTTTTTTATTTTTTTTAGCTTTTTTCTTTTTGATCTTTTTTATTTTTTTTGCTTTTTTAGCTTTTTTAACCTTAATTTTCTTTGGTTTAGGTTTTTCAATAATTTTTTCTACCTTTTTCTCAATTGGTTTCGGGATTGGTTCAATTTCTATGGGTTCTTCTATTTTTTCAACCTTTAGCTCTTTTACTTTTTTAATTTTTTTAGCTTTTTTCTTTTTGATCTTCTTTATTTTTTTTGCTTTTTTAGCTTTTTTAACCTTAATTTTCTTTGGTTTAGGTTTTTCAATAATTTTTTCTACCTTTTTCTCAATTGGTTTCGGGATTGGTTCAATTTCTATGGGTTCTTCTATTTTTTCAACCTTTAGCTCTTTTACTTTTTTAATTTTTTTAGCTTTTTTACCCTTCTTTATCCTTTTTACCTTTGGTTTTTTGATTTTCCTTATTTTTTTAGCTTTTTTCTTTTTGATCTTCTTTATTTTTTTAGCTTTTTTAGCCTTTTTAGCTTTAATTTTCTTCGGTTTAGGTTTTTCAATAATTTTTTCTACCTTTTTCTCAATAGGTTTCGGGATTGGTTCAATTTCTATGGGTTCTTCTATTTTTTCAACCTTTAGCTCTTCTACTTTCTTGATCTTTTTTATCTTTTTTATTTTTGGCTTTTTACGTTTCTTTACCTTTTTAATTTTTTTCTTTTTAACTTTTTTAACCTTTTTCTTCTTTATTTTTTTAACTTTTTTTGGTTTTGGCTTTACTTTTTTTACCTTTTTAACTTTAACCTTCTTTAATTTAGGTTTCTTAATCTCAACTTCTATAGGTTCTTCCTCGATTTTAATAGGAGGTTTGATTACTTCAGGAGGTGTTATAACTGGTTTAGTTATAGATTTTGAAATTGGTTTAGTAATAAGTTTGGTTATGGGTTTGCTTACAGGTTTGGTTATTGGTCTTGTTACGGGTTTGATATTTGGTTTGGTTATAGGTTTAGTTACAGGTTTAGTTATGGATTTTGTTACGGGTTTAATAATTGGTTTGGTTATAGGTTCAGTTATGGGTTTTATTACGGGTTTAATAATTGGTTTGGTTATGGGCTTGGTTACAGGTTTAGTTATGGGTTTAGCAATTATTTTTTCTTTTATAATTTGTGTTGGTTCTGTATCAATGGGTGAACTTAATATCTCCTCCTCAAATTCTGATGGATGAGTTAATTCTTCTACAATTTTATGAATTGATGCTGTCATTTCTAATTCAAGCATACCTTCTTCTTCATCAGATACTGGTTCAACAGTAGTTGTTAATTTTGGTTCTACAGTAGTTGTAACTTCTGGTTCTACAGTAGTTGTAACTTCTGGTTCTATAGTAGTTGTAATTTCTGGTTCTACAGTAGTTATAGAAGGTTCTACTTTCAAAGGGTCTTTAACGATTTCTAAAGTTGGTAATGGAGTCAAGAAGAAAATAAATTTTTCAGGACAATAATTTTCATGAATATTTAGAAATTCTCTTCTAATTTTTTTGAAGGTTTGAACCATTTCTAACCTATGTAAAGTATAATCCGATCGAAATGCAAAATCAGAACCCTTTACTTCTCTAAACTTTATCTCTTCCTTCATAACTATATTTGGTAAAGAAGAACTTCCATCAATTAAAAACTTCTCATCTCTTTTTTAATAAATTGATTTGTTATTAATACAGACTCGAAATTTTAAGTATGATATCTTTAATTTTTCTTTATAGATTAATTATAAAAATTATTCTTTGACAAAGAACATATAATCTCTATGGATATAGGAAATTAAATAAAAATAGCATTCATTGAATAAAACAATTTTGAGGTTTTTTTTTGAATTTAGAAATAAATCTGCTTGCAAAAAGAGATTATAACGAGCTAAAAAATCTCTATAATAAATTTATAAAATATTTAAGTGTTAACAAAGACCAAGATTACACTCCTTTTACTCTAGAATTTACTAAATATGATATTGAGAATTCTATCTCAGATGAAGGTTTTATCCTAGGTATTTATTCTGATAAAAAGCTAATTGGAACTATAGGAGCAAATTTAATCCCTGTTATGTTTCAAAATTCTAAATTAATAAGCTGTACTATTACTTTATATGCTATAGATCCTGACTTTCTCCCATTATCAAAAGATACACAATTAAAGATTTATCAAACCATTATTGATAAAATAAAAGAGACTCAATCTGATTTCATTTGGATAGTCTTTGACTTAGGAACTAGTTTTGGGGAATATAAAGTCTTCAGAGATGACCTAGATTTTGTAAAGATAAATCCAAATGTGGAACCTTTAACCAAATTATTGGGAAGCTATGGTATTGATATACTTAAAAAGAAGAAAGGCTTAAGTGCAGTGCTTGCACAATTAGCTAAATTGATGGCAAAAATGCAAAAAATCTCCCTTCCCAGTGGAAATATTCGAGAAGCAACTCCTGAAGATTATCCTCAAATTGTTGAATTATTAAATGGGTATTCAGAAATATTGGATATCGCACAGATCTGGACCGTGGAATCGTTTAAAAAATATCTCGAAATTAGCTCACAAGTAAATAATATCGATCATTCATACTTGGAGGCGGAATATCCAGATACAAATTGTGGTTTTTTTATCAAAGTTTGGGAATGTGAAAATAAAATTGTTGCTGTATTAACTTATCGAGTAATGGGAGTACAATTTAAAAAAGGCAAAGCACCGTTATGTTATTGGGATTACCTTGTATTTTCTCAAAATTTAACTATGGATGATAAAAAAGCCTTCATTGTTAATATGTATAACGAAGTCTATCATAAAGCAAGTACAATTACAGCATTTTTTCCTTATTATGAAGCCAAAGCTCTAAAAAAATCTGGATTCATGTCAAGCCAAATGAAAACTCCTATGTACATCTACCCGATAACAGAAAATGGCAAAAAACTTCTTGAACTTAAAAAAATCTCAAAGTTCTATTTGCCATATATAGGTTTTCTTATCTAAATCAATATAGGATGTTATTTATATCTGTGAACTTCTAGCTTTATCTTCTAATAAAAAAAGAGAAATTGAAGAAATATATTTAGAATTTAGATCTCATTCTGACTTTCATAAAGATGGTTGGGGAATTGCATTCCATGAACCTCGAACTTTTAACATTATAAAAGAAGCCAAACCTGCTTATCAAAGTAACCTATCAGAATATATGGCTAAATATATCAAAAGCCATTTAATTATAGCACACATTAGAAAAGCATCTCGAGGAAAGGTCACCTTAAGAAATACACATCCATTTCAACGTGAATTATTTGGAAAATCTTGGGTTTTTGCTCATAATGGAACTGTATTTGAGAGACCTGAATTAAGAAATTTTACCTTATCACACTATTTTCCAATCGGAACAACCGATTCTGAATTGGCTTTTTGTTATATACTTAATAAATTAAAAGATAAAGGATATGATTTAACATTTGAACAAACACTCAATTTGATAATAGATTCAATTAATGCAATTGATGTAGGTGCCTTTGGTTTTAATTTCTTAATGTCCGATTCGCAAAATCTTTATGTATATCGAGGGAAACGTGGTCCAACTCTTCATTATATTCATTTATCGAACGAAAATTCTGATAAATTAATAATCGTATCCACTAAGAAGCTTAAAAAAATCGGTGTTAATAAGGAATGGATTCGGATGAGGCGAGGGCAATTTTTAACTATTAAAGAGGGGTTAATAATTAAAGATTTAAATTTAAGATGAGTTTTTATTAAAATGGTGGTAAATTCTGGAATCAAATAATTATATTAGGGTCCAATCGATAGATTTTATTCGTGGGCTTGCAATTATATTAATGATCTGGGCTCATTTAATGTGGTGGCTTGTTGATAGGCGTATAATTTATGCTTATTTTGGTTTTGGAAGCCCAATCGACATACAATTTTCATACACCGGCATCCCCTTATTTCTGCATCTTCTGGCTAATTACTATCCCGTTCCAGTATTTTTTACATTAACTGGAATATCTTTAATCCTATCTATAGAAAATAAGAAATCAAGCGGTATAACCGACTCAAATATTAGGATATATGTAATAAAAAGAACTGCAATTATTTTAATAATCAGTTATTTTGTTTTTAATTTATTAATAAAGGGACCAATTAGTGTCTTTTATCATTCCTTCAATATGCTCCATTTAATCGCTCTAGGGGGGCTGATTACTTATTTTTTGTTAAAATTTTCAAAAAAAATTCGTCTGGTAATAGCATCTATTATTTTAATAATCAGTCCTTTTATTCAAATTTTATTTAATTACGAGGAAATTCATTATCTATATCCTGTTCAAGGTGGAATTCTAAGCAATATGATTTATTCAGGAGAATTCCCAATATTTCCATGGCTTTTTTTTGTAATAATTGGGTCAATATTTGGAGAATTACTAAACGAAGCGTCAATAAATGAGAAAATTATTCCATTTTTGAAAAAAGAATTAATTTTAGGAATAATATTCACCATTTTAGGTGTAATAATTACTATATTTAATTATCCGCCTTTCACGTCATTTGAAAAATATCCATGCTCAATCCCTTATATTGTTTTTTTTACGGGAACTGTCTTAATTACTCTCTCATTAACTTATTATTTCTTTGATTATCGAAAGAAAAAAGCCGGTTTTAGCGAACCTTTTATTCTCTATGGCACTTTTTCATTAACAATTTTTATTGGCCATTATTATATAGGGTATAGACTGACAAAAATACTAGGAATTTATGAGAAATTTTCATATAGTTCCGCAGGAATTTTGACTTTAAGTTTTTACCTCACCTGTTGGGTGTTTTTAATAATTTGGGCAAATTATAATAATTACAAACTTTCTCTTGAATGGATTATGAAGAAAATAAGTTATAGACATTTTAAAAAGAATGGAAAAGAAGAATAAATCTTTCAATTATCAGATTTTGCTTTAATATATTCATTAATTATGCCTTTTTTCCTAATCTCCAGTTCAATAAAATCCCATGGTAAATCGAAATCCAATTTATAAGTTTTAGGAGTAAAATCGGAATCTTTTAATGCTTTATTCCAAGCTCCTAACCCTCCACCTAATTTAGCCACCATAGATATTATATCTCCAAATTTTGTATCTCCCAGAGATAGATAAGTTTGAATTCTAGCCCATCGAGGATCTAAAAAATTAGTTTTGACTTTTAAAATTTTCTTTAATTCTTTTATTTTATTTCTTAATATTTCTAAATCAATACTAGATTCCCATTGAAATGGTGTATGTGGTTTGGGAATGAAACTATTTATACTCAATTTTAAATTAGATTCTCTAAAACCTCCTTGAATTACTTTTTGAACTAAATTTCCAATTGCTTCTACGTCTTCTGAAGTTTCTGAAGGTAAATTTAACATAAAATATAATTTCAAGTTCACAATTCCATTTTGTTTAACATTATATATGGCTGTAAGAACATCATTTATTGAAAAACCTTTATGAATAACTTTTAATAATCTCTCGGAGCCAACTTCCGGAGCCAATGTTAATGATTTCTGATTTCCTTTCTTTAATGCTTGAAGTAAGTCATCAGTAATGCAATCTACTCTCAAAGACGGAAGGGATAATTCTAAACCATTATTTACAATATACCAACAAATATCTTCTAAATTAGGATGATCAGACAATCCAGATCCAATTAATGATACTTTTTTTAATTGGGTAATTTCAATTCCTTCAGAAATTATCTGTTGGATCTGTTTGAATGACCGAAACCTAATAGGTCGTCCTTGATAACCTATTAAACAAAATCTACAACCTCTATTACATCCTCTAGAAATTTCTAATAGAAATGATTTTCCAAGACTTGGAAAAAAAGGACTTTTAGGTTCGACTTGTGGCACAATTTGGCTGATTGAATGGGGACAATTATCTAAATTAGGTTCATAAATTTTTTTAACTTTGCCTTTAACATATTCAGGGACATAAAATCCTTCAAAACTTGCACATTGCTCCAAAAAATCTCGTTTATCATTTGCATTATTATAAGTATCTACAATTTTTTTTGCAACTGGCTCGAAATCTCCGATTACAAATAAATCAATAAAGGAACTTAAAGGTAATGGATTTACCGAAAGAGGACCTCCTGCAATTAAAATTGGATGTGTTGTGTCTCTTTCTTTAGAATAAATGGGTATATTTGTTTTTAATAGAATTTTGAGTAAATTTATGTAATTTATTTCGAAATGTAAAGAAAAGGCTATAAAATCAAAACTTTCCAAACGTTGGTTAGATTCTAATGAGTAAGGGGCTGAATTATCAATTGGCAGGAATACTCGTTCACAAGATACATTTTCAAAAGAATTTAAAATATTATAAATTGTATGCATGGCTAAAGAACTCATTCCCACTCTATAAATTGAGGGAATACATAAGGCAAATTTAATTTTATTCCTTAAATCTTTTTTAATCGAATTAAATTCTAAAATTTTCATCAATTTTACTCCAAATTAATATACGATTGTATCAAATTCTATAAATTATTAGTTAAAATTAGAATATCGTAAAGTTGAAATTCTATTGTTAGTTTCTGATATTACTAAGATTAAAAACTAATTATTATTTATAATGGTTAGCTAATGGACATGTCTTTGATTGATTTATATGAATGGTAGTGTTAACTTAATAAAAAGGTGCTCTTTTAGGAAAAGGGCTGCATTAATGATTACTTTGTTTTTAATGATAACTAATTTTATTATCCCCATTGTTATAGAATCAAGCAAAAATTCGGAAAACTATGTTCAAGATTTTATTAATCTCGATAATTTTAATACTCCTAAAAAAAAGAATCCAATTACAGACCCAAATATACCTCTGAAGACTTTAAGTAATGGGGAATTTACAGGATATGGAAATAATAGATCAGTTACTGCATTTTTTGACAGTTACGGTTCTACTAATGGGAATAGCACTAATTTAGAAATTGATACAAATGGATGGGACTTTTCGGCTATAAATTTTACAATTGATCAACTTACAGCCTACAACCATACTAAAATTCTTGAGGATCAAGCCAGCTTCTCTTATGATGTAGCAACTGACCTATATTTAATGTCTTTTAACATTTCGCAAGATGCTAATTTAACAAAAATAAGTTTTCTATTAAGAAGTCAAGCAGATAACACGACAATCTTTATATATTCTGCAAATGCAAGTTTAGCTCCCGATTCAGTTCTCTATAAAATAAATACCAGTGGATTTGATGCTGGATTAGGAAGCGGAACTTGGATTAATTTTACACTAACAGAAAATAATTCCTTACAGCTTAGTCAAACAAATAATGGAACTTTTTTTATTGGTATTAATAGAACAGTCTCTACTTTACAATGGAGAGGTGAAAATGATGGAGTTGATGGAGGAAAAGTATTTCGACAAGTAGGGATCGTTTGGGAAGAAGATCCAGGTATAGATTTAACATTAAAATTAAAATTTACTCCTTTAAATGAGACACCAAATCCAACTGATGTTAATTTAAGGATAAATGGACAAAGCGTGCTAAATAATTTCACATGGAAAAATAATTCGCGGTTAAATGCTACGGGATCTGCTGTTATTTTCGATATAGATTCCTCATGGGGCAATTTAACTTATAGAGCAAATTGGACCGCTAATTTAATTCAAAATTTAAATGGAATAACAAATTTTTCTGCTAACGCGACTCAAAATATCGTGAACTGGAATATATCTATTTCAAATTTAGATTTTGGAGCAATATCTTCAAACAAACAAATTAATGTAAGTTTACCAATAAGCTGGAATATTAGCACAGTATTTAGAGATTCGACTCCATATGGAAATTTTGATAATGTAACAGAAAATAATTTAAAAATATTAAGGATTTTTGACCCACCAAATTCGAGTTGGAATATTGGTGCAGAATCTCAAAATTATATTACTTCAATAAAATTATATAAAGGGAGTAATGAAGTAAATTCTTCTATAATGTTCGAACAAATTACCGTAAATGGTTCTTTAAAGAACAAATGCTTTGATACTTCAAACTTAACAATAATACTTGGTGGAGTGGAGAAGAATACAACTATTCTTACCCCTAATGAAAATATCTCAATTGATGTGGTACTCAATGATAGTTTCGGGATTGTAACAAATGGAAATTACACTTTTAGATTGACATTCAATAATGGAACCGATGTTGGTTTAAATCAGACATATCTTTATGTTTTAAATAAAACTTATTTGAATGATATTTCTCCAGAAGCGCAAAGAACAATATATTATTCTGGTGCAATACTAAATATTACAGTTAATTTCACCATGTCTTATTGGGATGGTTTAAACTTTACCGAACAACCAATTGATAATCTAAGCGGCGGTAATATAACTTATAATCTGCCTGAAATCACCGGAAATAATTGGATACCACTTAATTTTAATCCTACGAAGAAGATTTGGACAATAACGATTTTATTAAACATGGATATTGGTAAATATACCATTTATGTTAATGCATCAAAGAATGGTGCTGAGTACCAATCTTTTTCTAGAACTATAGAAATAATTTATTTTAACGGTACCATTAAAGGGAATGGTGATCAACGACCAATAATAATTCAAGGTTATGAGAATGGTACATATCTATTCGGGGATGAATCAGAAATTCAATTACCTGTTCATGGTCATAATTTGACTTACGCAAATTTTACAATATTTAATTTATCTTCAATTAATAAGAAAATTCTTGAAACCAATATTAATTTTAATTCATATAATATCACAGAAAAGACATATGCGATGAAATTTAATATTAGCGCACCATCGTTCATTACAAAAATTGGATTTCATCTTTATATAAATCATGCTACATTTACACAATTAACGAATTTAAATGTTTATTTATGGAATGCTTCATGGACTGGTTCTCGTATTGAACCGGATAAAATAATATGGAATAATATAAATAACTTGGCTACTATTGGCCCACTTAATCAAAAAATATTCGAACTTAATATTCCCAATTTATTTTTAGATACCATTCTAACTAGCAATAATTCTTATTTTTTGACTCTTAACGGCACACCAGTAGGTTTACCCAACTTATCACCTAACTGGCTTTATACTAATGATAGTATAGACGGTATTAATAATGGTGAAGCCTATAACTTTACTGGAGGAAGTTGGACACTTCTTGATAAAGACTTTTGGATGAATGTAACTTTAATTGAATTTAAAAATGCTTCTCAACTTTCTTTAAATATTTCTAATATTCCCGTTTCTGATAATCCAAATTTAAAATATTCTGGATTCTGGGAGTCCAGCAATACATTTCTTGCTGATTTAACTGGTAATGTAAGCCTTTCTGTCCAAGCAAATGAATCTGATATCAGTTATATTATCAATTATACAATTATATATGAGAATAGTTCCGTTGACTCACTAACTAAATATTCTTTTAATGTTACTAAAAATGTTATTAAGTGGAATGTTAGCTTTATTGCTGGTTTACCCGATAATGCATTCAACGGATCTATTAATATTACCTATCCAAAATCATGGAATGCCTCTTTAATTTATACACCAAATAAACTGAATTATACCAACACAGAAATACTAAATTTGGGTAATTTAAAATTACTTCTGATAAAAAATATTAATTCTTCATACAATGGTAGTTGGAATTTAATATTTTATAGCAATAAAGTTATTAGTAATATTTGGATTTGGAACAATACGGGTGGGGGCTATCAGCAAGTCAATAACGCATATATAACTAATACTATTAAAATTAATGCTACAGTTACAAATGCTATAAATGGTTGGGGAAACATTTCTATATTCAATTCAAAAGATACTTTGAATAATTTGATATCTTTAACTTCTCCTACACAAAATAGTGATTATGATTTTTCAGACTATACATTAATGGACAACCTAACGACTGATGGAAATTGTACGGTATTATTTTTATGGAGTAATGGAACTGAAGTATCAGCAGAACTGGAATTTCTTTATGTCCGAAATGTGAGTTCACTCGTTATAATTTCGCCAGAATCCCCGGAATTGCAAGGAAACTTAATTGAAGGAATTAAAGGTAGCACTTTTAATTTGACTCTATATTTTAATATGTCATATTGGGATAGTGGTTGGACTTCTGTAGCTATAAATGATTCACCTTCAACTTTAGTCTCTTATCAAACAAATAGTTTGGATATTGCAAATCCAACATCTGGGAATCTAACCTTTATCGGTAACGGAACGTGGACAAAGATATTTAATGTGCCTACAGTAAATGCATCATATTACCTCTTTATTAATGCAAGCGGTGAAAACATTCGCGCAAGCAGTAGAAATTTTACTATAATTGTGTCTAATAGTTCTAATTTGGAATTAATACCGCCTATACAATCAGTCTTTTGGGGTGAAAACGTGACTTTCTCCCTTAATTATACTGATCAAATTAGTGGCTCCCCAATTATTGGTGCAAATATAACTGAAGTTAATTATACAATATTTAGTTTAGCGCAATCGGGGTTGTTTTTAGAGAATATCAATTATACTACAACTTCACAAAACGGAATTTATAATATCACAATAATTTCTAGAACACTTTTGAATTATACTTATAATATAACATTTAAAATTAATATAATCGGCTTCCAGACTCAATCACAAACTGGAACTTTATTTGTAAACAACCGTTCAACAACATTAACACTCGTATTAGCACCAATACCCATTTTTCTAGGTGATAATGTTAGTTTTGTAATATTCTACGAAGATACAATTAACAATTCTGGAATTTCAGATGCAATAATTATGACAAATGCTTCAACATTGCTTGATTTTACGTTGAGCCAAGTAGCTGGTGAGCCAGGGAATTATAGTATAAATTTGGATTCTAGTAATTTCAATAATATAGGTACATTTTTAATAGAGTTTAATGCGTCTAAAAATCTCTATGATATTGCTTATCTAAATGTTTTTGTTCAAGTTTCTTTGTTTTATACAAATCTAACTCCAATTTCTGGAGTTAATGGAACAATATATGATTGGAATATCAGTGTTATGTTGAATTCTTCTCATAAAGTTCAAGTAAAATACTTAAATTTATGGGATAATAGCCCTGTTGAGGATGCTTTGATCGATGCTTATTTGGAAGACACACTATTATCTACTTCACAGCTAGGAAATGGAAACTATTCGATTACTTTAGATGCATCAGTAATTTCAAATCCTGACATCAATGAGAATTATACATTAAATGTAACTATGTATAAAACTGGATATGAAACCCAAACGATCAATATTACAGTTAAATTCGTCCCATTAACAACAATTTTAACCCCTATTCAAGATTATATTAATGCATCTCACAATGATGTAATTTCCATCGATGTTATTCTAACTAATATTAATTTGGAAAATATTGCACCTAGTTTTGGGATAATTACTTATAATATTACTAATTCAAGTGGGGGGTATTACAAAAATGGGACTCTGAATTATCAAACTGGATATTATACTGGTTCAGTTCAACTCTTATCAACCGAACTGGCAAATGGAACTTATGATATTATTGTCAATTTTAGCTCAAATTATAATTTCTATTTGAATTCATCATGTACTATAGCATTAAATTTCTCTGTGGAAACACCCATAATTCCAACAGTAATAGAATTCGTAAATCTACCAACGATTGTAAATGAGTCCAGTTATGTTGATATTATTATTAATGTAACAAATGCGCAAAAAACAGAGACGATACCATTCGGATTAGTCGAAATAACAATAATAGCTTCATTCGGGGATGGTTCAACTCAAACTAATATTATAAATACAAATACGAGTGCCTCAGGAGATGCCAATATATCCTATTTCGTCCCATACGAATCCATCTCAATAAGTATAACTGCTAATTATTACGGCTCATCTCAATTTGAACAATCTTCGAATTCAACTAGTATTTTAGTTGTTCGTCAAAAAATAGATTTAACTCTATTGTTATTGCCACCATTATTTGTTCCAGAAGGATTGCCATTATTTATAACTGGTCAAATTAAAACTACAAATGGCACTGTTCTAAATGGAACCATTGTTTTAAGCATATCTATCGCTTTATCAATCTCTTCATTACCCATATTACATACATTTAGTATTAATTTTACTCCGTCTTCAGATGGATTATTTATATTCATCCTACCCATTCCTGAAAATATTTTTTCAGTATCAGTTTCAGCAACTTACTATGGAACAAGGGGATATAAAGTCGAAGCTTCTCCAAGAGCTGTTGCAATATTAAATGAACTTGAATATTTTATTCGTGAAAACTTCTTTTTACTTTTAATAATTTTCTTAATTATTGCACTAGTTATTATTGGGATAGTAACTTACTTTAAAGCTATCAGACCAAAAACAGAACCATTAACTGCAAAAAAGAAGAGGCTTATGAGTCAAAGAATGGAAACGACTAAAGAACTAGCTAAAATAACCAAAGAATTAGATAAATTGAGAAGCGATACCTTGATACAAGCACAGAAAGCAGAAAGAGATGGATTATATGAAGAAGCTGCAAAAGCTTATGAGAAGGTGGGTAATCTCTCATTGGAATTAGCAGAGAAAAGTATAGCAAAAGATTACTTTGCAAGATCTAGAGTGTTACTGAAGAAAGTCGCTAAAGACGAATTAATCTCCAAGAGAGAACAGGAGAGAAAAGAACTTATTGAATCAGCACGTATGGCATTAAGAGAAAGAAAAGTTCTAGAAGCTTCTAAATATTATTCGAAGATTGTATCAATTTCTATACAATTAGGCGATCTAGAAACCGCACAGAAGTTCTCTAACTTAATGGCCTCCACCGAAGACCAACTTAAATTGTTAAAAGACCAAGAATTAAGAACAGAATTAAAAGATATTCTCCAAAAAGCTGATAAGGCAATGGGTAAACAAAAATTCGATGCAGCAGCGAAATACTTCGAAGAGGCTTCTCGTTTATTATTACTCCTTGATGAGCCAGAAGGTGTAAGAAAGTTTTCTAGTTGGGCTAAACTTTCACGAGAACGTCAAGAATTATTTTCTGAAGAAGTAACGGATTGGAAAGCTGATTTAAATAAAATTATAGATGAAACTGAAAAAGTTGTGGAAAAGAAAAAGGAGGAAGCAGACTACGACCAAGTTATTTTAAATCTGCTTAAAATTGCAATTTATTATTTAGAACTTGAAGATGAAAATAAATTTAGAGAATATCGTCAAATGGCCAAAAGTTATTCTGATAAGCTGAAAATATTTAGAACCGATAGAAGGGCAGATATAGAATCAGAAAAACTTAAGATTCTGCAAAAAGCAGAGCAGGCAGAATCTAAAAATGATTTTAAAAATGCAGCGGAATTATATGAAAAAGCAGCAAAATTGGCAATTGATCTCGGAGATCGCTATGAAGGAAGGTCAATTATGGAAAAGGCACAAATACTTTTTAAACAAGCAAAGAAATGGGCTGAAAGTGAAAAAATAGAAGAATTAATGAAACCAATTAAACCTGCTCCAAAAGAAATTTCTAAGCCTCCTAAACCTAGACTTATGACTGAATTACCTAAACCTAAACCAATTAAACCCTTAATTGAAAGAATTAAACCTACAGAACTTCCTGAAATAAAAGTGATATCTGAACCAATTGAACCAGAAAAAATCATTACAAAACCAATTGTTGAAAAACCAATTCCTAAAGTGATTCCTAAAGAACCACTACCCACAATAGAAGAACAAAAAATTAAGAATATTCGAAATCAGATAGATAAATTACATACTCTAGTTTTTGACTGTCAAAAAAATAATAGAATTAATACAGCCATTCATTATTATAAACAAGCATCCATTTTAGCTAATCAAATCAACGATAAACGATTGGCTGACTCTTATTTTCTTAAAATAGAGGAATTAAAAGTTTCAAAGCCTAAAAAGATTGAATCAAGGGATAGATTGCAAAAATTAATGGAATCTTCTGAGAATCATATAAGGCAGAAAAAGTTTGCTAAGGCAATTGAAGAATTAAAAGATATTGCAGAAATATTTTTCTCACAGGGTGATGAAGAAGCGGGAATTGATTTTTTGGATAGAATTAAAGAAATTCAAGAATAACAATATTTTATTTTTTAAACGTCCAATCCTTCTTAATAGTATCTTCTTTTGGTAATATTAAAGTATCATTGGGAATATCTTCCCATATATTCATATTTGGTCCTATAACACAATTTACCCCAATAATTACTCCTGGCATAAAAGTCACTCCTATTCCAGATTGGCTATTATCTCCAATAATTGCACCGAGTTTTTTTCTTCTACTATCAACCCGTTTATCTTTTATATTGGCTTTAACAGAACCTTTGGTAAATTTAAGGTTTGCAGTAATTGTTCCTGCACCTAAATTAACATTTCTTCCTATTATTGAATCACCTATGTAACTTAAATGGGGAGCTTTCGAATTACTCATCACTAAACTGGCTTTTATCTCACAAGCATTTCCTATTCTTACTCTATCTCCTAGGACAGTATTGGATCTTAGGTAACAATTGGGTCCAATATCACAATTTTTTCCTATTAATACAGGTCCATCTATATATGTGCCGGAACGAATAATAGTACCTTCACCGATCCCAACAGGATCTTTAATAGTTACATTGTTTTCTATAGTTCCTCTGTTTTCTAAAGGCCAATTAGGAAGTAACAATTCATTTGCCTCCAACAAATCCCATGGAACTCCAATATCTTTCCATATTGAACTAATTTCAAAGTCAATAATGTCAAAATCGTCATCAATTAACATTTGAATTGAGTCGGTTATTTCATATTCATTTCGTTTTGACAATTTTGTCCTTTTAATCGCATTAAATATTTCATGGCCAAAAATATAAACTCCTGCATTGGCTAAATTAGTAGGTGCAGTTCCAGGTTCAGGTTTTTCAATAATTTTTTTAATTTTATCATTTTCTTTAGCAATTACTCCATATTTAGAGGGATCTTCCACAGGGTAAACTGATAATAAAGAATGAGGTTTCTTAGTGTTAAATTTATTTACAATCGACTTATATACATCGGGAGAAATTAAAACATCTCCATATTGCATAAAAAAAGGTTCAGAACCTATTAACTTTTCAGCTAGACCTACTGCTTGAGCTGTACCCTTCGGATCATCTTGATTCACAAATTCTATATTAACTCCAAACTCAGAACCATCCCCAAGATATTCTTTAATTAATTTGTCAAGATAACCAATAAGAATTATTATATCTTTGATTCCTGCGGATTTTAATCCATCGATTATGTGCTTAATCAATGGCTTGCCCACAATTGGAAGAAGATGTTTAGGTCTGGTAAATGTGAACGGTCTTAATCTTGTCCCTTTACCTGCACATAAGAGTAGAGCTTTAATATTAATCGCCTTTAGTACTTTATTAATTCCTTATTAAAATAAATTATAAGACAATAGAACTTAATAATCTGCGAGTTTTTAGTTCTTTATCCTCCATATTTTTTAAAGTTTCTTCTAATCTCGCCTCTAATTCGACAATATCAAGTGATAAATTTACATTTTCTGCTTTAACCTTATCAAATTCATTGTATAATTTTTGAATAGTAACATTTCTCTTATTCATTTCATCTACTAATCTTGTACAAATTACGGGAAGAAGATCAACTTGTTTCTGTAATTCTTCGATTTTTCTTGATTGTTCTAATATTCTTTTTGATTGTTCAATTATTGTTTTTTTAAATTCGCTATGATCATTTTGAGGTTCGTAAAGTATTTGAGAAGCTCTTTCTTCTTGAAGCCTAGCCGAATTAGCTCTAATTTGTTGAATAATTTCTCTTTGTTCTACAATTTGAATATCTTTTTCTATTACTCTTTTCTCTAATCTTTCTATTTCTCCCTTTAATGCTTGAATTGTCTCCGCCATCTGAGGAGCAATATCTTCTTTAAAGGTTATGATTTGGGCTTCTTGTGAATCTATTTGAGTTTGTAGTTTTTCTACCATACTGTTTATTTCTGTTCTTTGTTCTTCCTCTGTCTGCATTTTCTTTTTACGCTTAAAAAATCTCATTAAGACCGTCCTCAAAAACCTAAGGACAATTGTTATTAAAATAGTTTTTTATTTATGTAAAATTTGATTTTTAAGAAGCCGCAGAGCTCTCTTTAGGCATTTTAACTAATTTTATCTTCATTACTTCTGAACGACGAATTGGATATATTTTCTCGCATCGTTGGGTAATTTCTTTTGCAATATTCCCATATACTGCGTTATATGAAAATTCAGAAAAAGACAACGTAGTTGCAGCTCTCTCTATTATTTCACTCATGATATTTCGAATTTCTTTTTGTTGATTAGTTTTTGCTCGCCTCTGAGTAAGGACCATTGCTGTGACTCTTATAAAATATCCGTCTTTTGTAGTTAAATTAAAAATTCCATCAATTCTTGATGTAGTACGCCTTACCAAACTTCGAAGATAATCTCGAGTAAAATCAGAGCCAATAAACATTGTTTTTATTGTATTTGAAGCATCTAAAAGCTCATTGAATTTAAACTTCAAAATAATATGAGTGTGGTTAAAATCACCTGTTAGATCATAAAGAGTTGCTTCAAACACTCTATCATTTAATTTTTTATTCCCCTCAAATGCTGGTGTTTTACCAATAATTTTATTTTGAAAAACTTTAGGAGCTTCTATGGTGTACCATATCTTATCTTTAAATTTATCTCCTGCTGATTTCTTTTCTTTTCGTCTCGATTTTCCCAATTTCTTTGCTTCCAAATATATTAAAGAAAATTTGAATTTAATAGGATGAATAGAGAGATGGTATTTATAAATTTCTATTTTTATTTGAAATCTGTTTTTCAATAATAGTATCCAATGTTTCTAAAAATTTTTCCTCAAGATTTGTAGGAATTTGTCCACCAGCGGCAATATTATGTCCTCCAGCTTCTCCTTCAATTTCTAAATTTTTAATTGTTTCCCTTAATGCCTCACCTAAATCCAGACCCTTTTCAATGAGCTCAGGAAATCCTCTTGCCGAAATTTTACTCATGTTTTCAGCATCTTTTATATATGCAATACCAATAAGAGGTTTATCTGATTTTATCAAATTAGAAGAGGTTACGATTGATGTTATGGTCCCTATCATTTTATCAATTATTTTATTTCCACCATGAAAATGATATATCGCTTTTTTTTCTTTAAGAACATCCTGTTCCTGAAACCAATTAAGGTATTCAGCTATCTTTTTTCTATATTCTGTTAAACTTTTTAATGCTTCTTTAAAACTGTCAGCATCTCCCATACATATAGAAACTCCTAAACCTCCTTTACTCATTCGTCCACATGCGTTTAAAAGTGAAGAAAATTCCCTAGCATCTCTTAATACACTCCCTTTCTCTTGATCTAAAAAATTATAAGATGTTCCTATCAAATTTAAAGCTTCTTTTCGATCTAAACCCTTTTTTAATGCAAATTTAACAATTTCAGAGTTAAGTTTTACTTTTTCATCTTGAGATAGATCAGAAATAGTTCTCCATTTTTTATCTTCTTTAGGTTTAATCCCTGCCGCCATTAAAAGTCTTATACAATTTTCTTCGTTCCCAGAAATCCCGGGAATAAAAGGTTCAGTTGTATATTTTAAAGAAAGATGAATAGGCCTCGATTCTTTTCCAAAAAATCGTAAATCTCTTTCAACTTTTAATATTCCAGCATTACTTCCATCTTTTATAATTAAATCATTAAGTCCCGAAAGAGAATAATATTTACCTTTGTCTTGTCGATCTCCAATTCCTCCTACAATAGCTAAATTAGCAAGATCGATATTTTGTTCATTCAATGCTTTAGCTACAAAATACACAATGCCTGCTCCACTAATTTCTGTAACACCATTAATTCCAAAAAGATGAGGATTTACATGTATAAATGGTGTTTTATTTTCATTCATTGGTTTATGATGATCAAGTATAATTACCTTAGTATCTATTAGATATTCTTTCAAATAATCAATTTGACCTGAGCCCATATCTAAGAATATATAATTTTTTCTTTTTTCATCTACTAACTCATTTATAAAAGATTTTTCTAATTGTCGTATTATTCGTAAATGAAATTTTCCCCCTTCTCTATATAATGCTTGAGATATAATTCCACCAGCTGAAAGACCGTCTGCATCTAAATGAGTCGTAATACGGATTATTTCATCATTATGGATCCAGTTGTGAATCTCATCTGCTGCTTTCTTTATATAATTAAAAAATTCTGAATACTCTTCCAATCGATCACCGAAATGGAAAATAGAACTAAAAATCCTAAACTAAATATTAAATTGCTCATCCATCACGGAATAAAAATTTTTAATATAAATTATCTTATCAACATTGCCGCATCTTTATAACTATATTTCCAAGTTGGGTCTAAAACGCCCTTTCGTTTATAATATTTGGCAAGTCTCCTAACTTTGCTTTCAACTAATGTTAATCCCCTTTTAGAACTAAGATCCTTAGGATTCTCTTCTAAATGTCTTCGAAGGTTAACTGCTTTCTTGATTAAATTTAAAATATCATCTGGTAGTGTTGGTAATAAATCTCTATCTTTTAATATCTCTGAAATTGTTTTTCCAGTTACTAATCGCGTAAAAGGAACTCCATATGAATCCCTTAAAATTATTCCAATCATTGATTTAGATTTACCTTCCTTAGATAGACGGATTATAATATCCTCTACTTCTTCAGGAGATCTATTACACCAGTCTGGTAAAGTGGGTCTGGGGGGTCTTTTAGAACCCGATTTTCCCTTTCTCCTAGTATGCATACGTGCCATTTTCGCAACTCACAATTTATTCATCTTATCTTTATAATGAACTTGCAATTTATTAATTTTATCTACCTTTAAACCATATTCCAAATTTTTCTAAACTCTTCTTTCTATGTGAGATTTTATTTTTTTCTTCTAAGCCCATTTCTGCATAAGTTTTGTTATTTCCCTCTTTTGGTAAAAAGATTGGATCAAAACCCCAACCTCCATTATTTCCTTTTAAAATTTTGGTTGAGATTGTTCCAGAAGTTTGACCAATAAATGTTATAATAAAATCCTCGGATTCGCAATACGCGATTACAGACTTAAAAATTGCATTTTTATTTGTTTTATCTTTAATTAATTTTAAAATTCCATCATTTCCTATTGTCTTATAAACATAAGATGAATATGGACCTGGAAATCCACTTAAGACCTCTATAAATAATCCAGAATCTTCAACGAATACGGGTTTCTTAATTTCTTTAAATGCATATTTCACACTAAATTTAGAAATTTCTTCCAGGTCATTTGATTGGATTTCAGGGCATTCCAACAATATAGATTCAACTTTTATTTTATATATTGCTAAAATCTTTGTTGCTTCTTTCAATTTATTTTTATTACTTGAAGCAAAATGAATTTTCAATCAGTATCACTCCCTTCTTCCCCAAAGGTTTTTTTTTCTTTTTTAAATTTTTTGTTTTCTTTTGAATCCTTAATATATTTAACTTTAATTTCTTTTCTCTCAGGTAAAACAAATATAGTCCCATCATCTGGATACTCAAAATGTCCATCTAATAGCTCATCTGCCATAAGTAAAACAATAATATCCTCAATTTTATCTATATCGAAATTTGTTTTTTTCTCTATTGCAGATAATGAAATTTTATTACCTTTTATTTTTGAAAGTGAGTGGATTATACTTAAAACACGCATTTTTTCATTTTCAAAGAGTGCTTCTTCAAAAATCTCGTCCTCTGTTAGATCCGGTTTAATAACCTCTTTAACTTGTTCCTTTTCTCTCTCAGAATATAAAGCTCTTATGTAAGATAAAACTGAATATATAAGAATAAGTGAAATGATTGGAATTATAGTTGTTAAAACAACCCATCTACCTTGAACATCAAAATTTAGTTGTTCCATAATTCTTATAGTTGGTGGGACAATTAGAAGAAATACAAATAATATCACACCAATAGTGGCTCCAATATAAATAAAATTTACCTTTTTCATCCTTTTATCATTCTTTTTGTCTTATAACATATCTTCCTCTATTAAGAATTTCATCCAATCTATCTATTACCTCAGATCCTTTAGTCTCCATTTCTATTAAATATTGATTTTTAATTTGCTGAAAATAACTCTTAGCATTTTTAAAATGTGTCGATTGTAATGCTCTTCTTAATAAATGTAAATCAATTCCAAAATCTTCAATTGAATTGGAAAAATCTCCCAATCCAAAATCTATTAAAATTATTTTACCCCTTGATAAAATCATATTTGATGTGGTTAAATCTCCATGAATAATCCCATTATTATGTAAGCGACCAACCAAATAACCAATTTTCTTACAAATCTCCATTGAATTATTTGAGTTAAGAAATAATTCTTTAATTCTTTCTCCTTCTATATATTCCATTATAATTGTCGTATTTGGAATATCCACTTGATAAATTATGGGAGTAGAAACCCCTATTCTTCGAGCTTCTGCTAAAAGTTTCGCTTCATGAATGGTTCTATATGTTCGAATTTGTTGATCAAGTGCTTCTATACGATAGTTTTTTGGTCTTCTAAATTTTCGAATTATCTGTTTTCCATACCAGGTTTCTTTATATAGATATGCTTCGGCTCCTTTTTTTATTAACATAACTTTTAACCCACTATCACTTTGTTATCCAAGGAATTTCAATTTCATCTAACCGCCATTTAGCTTTTATTTTTGTTTCTGCCAAATTTAATTTCATTCCATGTTGATATTGTAAAATTCCAGTCCATGCAATCATTGCTCCATTATCACCCGCCAATTTTGGAGAAACGACATAAAAGTTCACATTATGTTCTTCTGAAATTGATTTTAACATTTCCTGTAACCGTTTATTTGCAGCTACTCCCCCCGTTAATAAAATTGAATCTTTTTCGGTGTGTGCTAAAGCTCTCTCTGTTATTTCAGTTAGCATTGAAAATGTGACCTCTTGTAGACTATAACAAAGATCATTTAAATTGGCACCTTCTGTAAATTTGTTATTAGCTGCGGTTAATAAACCAGAATAAGATAAATCCATTCCTTTAACGACATAAGGTAATTTAATAAAATTTTTACCATTCTTAGCTAATTTCTCAACTTTAGGTCCTCCAGGATGTTGTAATCCTACATGTCTGGCGAATGTATCAAGTAAATTTCCGATTGGGATATCTAATGTCTCTCCAAATATCCTATATCTACCTTCTTCAAAGCCTGTTACCATTGAATTTCCACCAGAAACATATAATACAATTGGATCGATATGATTTCCAATCTCTTTTCTACCAATTTCAATATGGGCTAGACAATGATTTACACCAACTAAATCTTTAGATAACAACTGGGAAAGTGATCTTGCTGCAACGGCTACAGATCTCAAACAAGGTCCCAACCCCGGTCCTTGTGAAAAGGCAATTAAATCAATATTTTTCATACTCAAATTTGCTTTTTTTAGAGCTTCAATTAATAAAGGTTTAAAACATTTAGTGTGATGCTCAACTGCTTCTCTTGGATGTATCCCTCCAGTTTCAGGAATATATTGATCACTAATATTTACTAAAATTTTCTCATCTTGGATTATTCCAAAACTTAAGGTATGTGCAGTTCCTTCTATTCCTAAAGTTATCATTTATTATCACTAAACTTAATAAAAAACTATAAACTTAAAAAATTTGAAATGGATTTTAATAAAATTTAAAACAGAAATTTAGGATTTAATTAAATCAAAATTTCTTCTATTACCCAAAAATTTGTATGTGCCCCTATTTTACCTTTTTTAGCAAACATTGATGGAGCTGGCTTATTCTGATCACCAAAAATTAAGTTCTTTAATTCCCCAATTTTATTTTCTTTTTTAAGATAATCAACAAAATCTCTTAATAAATAAATATTTCTTTTGTTGGGTGCTATATCAAATCCCATAGTAGTTGTTGTGGTTATTAAACCTACAACAGAATAAATATTAGTTTTAGCATTTGGGATTCTAGAAAATTTAGCAGTTATATAACTAATTTTTAAATCCTTTGAAGGTGCTCTTTCGATTCTCATATCCATTATTTCAACTATCCTTATTAATAATTAATTTAGTCCATATCTTATTAGAAAAACATACTATAAATCAGTTAAGTTTTATAAAATAATTTTTTAAATAATAAAATTCGATTCTCCTAATCGATCAAAAATCTAAGGACATTAATTATTGTGCTTATTTTCTCTATTTCGTCTGAATAATATAATAAATTCCATAACTGTATGCTGCTAGAAATAAATACCAATACAAGATAGGGTAGAATATATCTTAATCTCATTTTTTTTTCTATATTTTCTCTTTTTTTCAGCATAATGACATAAATAACTAATATAATTGGTCCAATTAACATAAGAATAAGAGATATGAGCCTCAAAGCACTTTCTAGGGCCTCCATTTCATCTTTTATTACTTTAAGATAAACGTATACTATTAAAACATCTATTCTCAATTAAATGCACCTTTCTAGTCGACATTTTTCTTTACTAATTGGTTATTTAGGAATAAATTTTGGTAATTTCCAATTATAAAAATATGATAATATATAAAACATACAAATAAAAATTATAAAAAACCAACCAAAATAGATTAGATAGGGAATATCATAAGGTCCTAAAACCATTATTGGATTATTTGAATTATAACTCCAAATTGGGGAATGAGATCCAACACCATAAAATTCTATTCCCCAACCCAAGGGAGTAATAGTCAGCGCAGAAGCGGCAATTAAGATAAATTTTCCAAAACTTTTTAATTCTTTATGTTTTTTCCATTCAAAAAGAAATAAACATACTAACACGCCGTATATCATAACAGAAAGCCAAAGAAAATATGAAAACAATGGTAAACCTATTATATCAGATATGAGCCAAGTATGGCTTGCTAATACACCATAATTATTTTGCAGCCAATTATTTATATAATATCCAACAGAAATTATTGCAAGACCCCAAGAAACAGGGAAGGTATAAATAGCACCTACCTCTATAAGCATTTTTATTTTATCTCTTCTTGTTAAAGGTAAATTGGTATTATTTACTAATTCTAAAAGACGAGTTATCGTGATAGATCCATAAAGCATGACGAAGAACCAACCAAACCATATTGGCAGTGGAAGCCCAAAAATTGGAATTAATTGTTTTATTGAATAGGAAAAAAAACCTAATTGTATAGATATTATTTCCAAAATCCATCCAATGGGTGCTGAAAGAAGAGTTGCTAAAATTATCATTCTTTTATTTCGACAAATTAAAAAAAAACCAATATCTCCAGCTACAATAGTTGTTGCAAAAATTTGAGTAATAACATGAACCATATTTAAACCGGAGAATGATTTTAATAATTAAAAAAAAATCTAAAATTTTTAATTAAAAAACCTAAATTATCTTTTTCTTTTCTTCTTAGGTTTTGCTATTGTTTTTGTTGGTTTTTCTCTTGGTTTAGCTTTTTTTTCTGTTTCTTCAGGTTCTTCTCTAACTTTTTTTGGTTGTTTTTTCTTAAATTCAGTGAATCCGCAATGCCCACATACTATTCTATCGTACATTTCGGCCATAAATGTTCCAGGACCACATCTTGGACAAAATTTTCTAGTTCTTTTTAAGGTTTCTCCATCTTCAGAAACTTTATAATATTTTCCTACTCCTTTTGACAATATTTATTCCTCTTTCTTCTTTTCTGTTTTTTCTTGATTTCTCTTAATAATATGTTTTGGTTCAACAAGTTTTGCTCGTTCTTCTGATTCATAAATTCTTACAAGTCCAATAGTTTTAGGTAATCCAAATTTGGATTTCAAAGATTTAACATAAGTATTTTCTAATGGAACATTAAGTTGCGCGGCAATTTTTTTACGTATTTCAAATCTTGTTGGAGTACTTTTTTTATCATGTTCAATTTCGAAAGATATTTCCTTTCTTTTTAATAAAACATTTTCCTTTTCTGAAAGGATGTTGATTGCCAATATTTATCACCAATTTCTACTATATTTTATTCATTTGATCAATATAACCTTGAAATTCCTTCTTTTTTTCATCATTAACCTTAATCATAACAACTCCAGAAGGTCCTGCTATGGGAGGTTGTCCATAAAACACTAATGACCCATTCGGTGCGAGCATAACCGCAGGGAGGGCTAATAAATCTTCTTCGCCCTCTACACGAATTTCAACTAATTCTTTTAATGAATAGGCTTTTTTTAAGATTTCCCAACTATTTTTTTCAATTAAAGCTGGGCGATTTTTTAAATGTAAGACATGTATTCCAGCTTTTCCAACCTCTTCTTTTGAGGTTCGTAAAGTTTTCCCGTCTATTACGAAAACATTTATTTCTACTTTTGCTTTCAACAAATTTCTAGAAACAATATCTCCAACGGCAACTATTAAGGGAGGTTTCAACTCTTTTATATAATTTTTAACAATTTTGATTGTTTCTTCAGGGTCTCCTTCTATTAAAATCCCTAAGGGTTTTTTTAATACTTGTCTTAAATGCTTTGTTATTTCTAAATTATATTCCAAGATATTTTCACTTATAAAAAAATTAACGGACTTTTAAAGCATATTTACCTGGTTCACTGACATTTAATTTACTGGCTATTAGTGAATTCGTCGGATCTATTATGACTACCACACCAACAAAGTTTTCTGATAAATTTGAAGTCTTACATTTTGGACAATGGCTACTTTCTGTTATTCTATGACAGGTTCTACAGGCTTTTTCTTTAATTTAAGAGCACCTCTTATCTTTTTCGTTTTTTCTTTCTTTTCGATTCTTTTGCAGGTTTTTGGGTTTCCTTCTTATCTTCTTTGGTAATCCGTTCAGGTTCGATTCCTAAAATTTTATCTTGTATCCAATCGGTTTTTCCTAAATATGGTGTTCTCATGGTTAATCCTAATTTCCCAGATCTTGAGCCTCCTGTCCCTATAGAAACAGCAACAATTCGAGCTCGTACCTGATCTCCTTCCATAATCACTCTACCAGTTTCTTTTGCTAATAAAGTTCCTTTTTTAATATCAAATGAAATATAGTCGTCTGTAACTTGAGAAACATGAATTAAACCGTCCAATGGTCCAAGCCGAACAAATAATCCAAATTCTACGATTTCTACAACTTCGCCCTCAACGATCTCATACATATCAGGCTTAAATGTTAAGACTTGGAACGTTACATGATTATAAGAGGCACCATCCCCCGGTAAAAGCTTTCCAATTCCTACATCCACGACTTTTACAACAGCAATAATAAATCCTAAATTTGGTGTAATTTTATCCTCGTATTCAAGCTTCAATATCTCTTGAGCAACTTCTTTAAGGTCTCCACCAAATCGATTAGGCGGAATTCTGACTACATCTTTCACAGTAATTAATTTAAACATTATATCTTTGACCTTTAATTTAAAATTTATATTTTTTTATAATTCTCTTACTAAAGTTAAGAAATTTTTAACCTTAAATAAAAATTATACTAAAGAATTAAAGTTCCTTATTGTTTTATTATTTTAAATATTTCCAATTAGATGAGTTTAATAGATTATTAAAATGTAAATCCTTCAAGAATTAGGTATTTCTTTTGTCTTAAATAAATAATTGGAACTCCATGACTTTTTAATTTCTTTTTTAAAACTTTATCATTCGTAGCTACGATCCGATTTTTTTCTTTAGCAATTCTTAAAATGAATTCATCAATACTTTCTTTCGGTAAAGGAGAATCGTCATGAATTTCGCATTTTTCAGTTATTTTTAACGCCATCTGGATTCTTTTTTTCCATATCACAGAATCTTTTTTTGTACCTAGCTTTTTTAATTCTTCGATAATAGCTGGAAAAGTTAATAATCTATAAGTCGTTGGAATTATCCTATCAAATTCTTCAAATATATCAATTTTAAAATCAAATAGAATAAAGAAAAAGTTTGTATCCATAATTACTCCTAAAAAGTCCAAATCTTTCACAATTGAAATTCTTATTTTTTAATTTCTCTAATTTAATATCTTCGTATTATTCTATGATTACTCCATATCCAATTAGTCTCCAACGACCGCTTATTTGTCGACTTATGGCAACACGTTGACCAACTTCGGCACAAACTGGTCTTTTAAGTGCTATTTCTATAACTTTCTTTTTTATTGAAGTAACCGGACCTACCGTCATTTCAATTCCAACATTAAGCATCAGAATTTCTTTATTAGCGATTTCCTTTACTTTTATTAATTCTCTAGCTCCAACAACTCTTTCTAGTAATTTCTTTTCTAGACGTAAATTCTGCCAAGTTGGTGGTAATGTTCCCGGTTTGCCTGCTACATTGCCAATTAGACTATCTGCTTTTGTTAAGGCAGGATCTAATTTAGTTCCAATACCAATTAATCCTCCTGCGACAGCTTCATTCAAACCGCGTATATCTCCCGCTTGAAGTGAAGTAACTTCGGTTAATATTGGTTCATATTTAGTCTTATCTTTCATGGGGTTTATAATGCCTGGCCGTATTTCAATCTCATCTCCCAGTTTCACCTTACCCCTTGCAATTGTACAACCTAAAACTCCTCCAACAAGGTCTTTTGGACTAGTTCCTGGTTTACAAATATCAAATGACCGCGCCACATAGCAAAGAAATGGTTTATCAAGATCTCTATCAGGAGTGGGTATTTTTTCCTCAATTGCTTGAAGTAAAACATCTAAATTTGCCTTATGAATTGCTGATATGGGAATTATAGGTATGCCATTATTTTTATTATCGATAAACTTCGCAATATCTCGATAGTTTTCCATATTTTGTTCGAAAGAACGTAATTCGATCTTATTTTGAACTGCGACAATATTTGCTACGTTAGTAATTTTTATTGTTTCATAATGTTCCCTTGTTTGAGGCATAGGACATTTTTCATTCGCAGCAATAACTAAAATGGCACCATCCATTATAAAAGCACCAGAAATCGTGGTCGCCATAAATATTTCATGACCTGGTGCATCTACAAATGAAACTCTTCGTTTTAATTCGAGTTTACTACCACATTTATTACATTTATTCTTCGGACTTAATTCTGGAGTAGAATAGGCCTCAGGAGGTTCGCAAGTGGGACATTTTAATATATCCACATCTGCATAACCTAATTTAATTGAAATACCTCTTTTTATTTCATCGGAATGTCTATCGGTCCATTCACCAGATAAACTCTGAACTAAAGTAGTCTTTCCATGGTCTACATGACCGATCATACCTATATTTACTTCTGCTTGTCTAGGTTCAACTTTCTTACTCTTGGGCATTTCAATCAATTATTTCTTTGATTTTTCTTCTTTAACTTTTTTTTCTTCTTTAAAAATGGGTTCTTTACCCCATTTAGTAATTATAAGGTTAATTTGGGCGATATCTTCGGTTATAATATTGCCCCTTATCATTTTCTTCTTCCTAATTCCCTTTCTCTTCAATTTACTGGGTTTGAATCCAACTCCTTTAGAAACATATAGTCTTTTTCGTATACCACCATGAACATCAGCACGCATTGGAACTCCGTCTGCATCAGAACCTCCTGAAATTTTAAATTCGTATCCTTGAAATTCAAACATGGTACCTGAAACTATCTCTCCTATTTTTAGACCGATTAAGCTTCGAATTTTTTCCTCTGCAACTTCTTTTTGAAGTGACTTTCCTAATTTTGGGTCGCTAATAACTATTTTAATACCAGCTTGAGCTTTTGACAATAATTTAGCCTCTTTAATAATTTTGAATTTACAAAATTTTTATTATAATACTAATTGGGTTTTTTAATGGTTAAAATAAATTTTTTGGAGAAAATTATAATTCTTTATAATTCTAAATTCAAAAATAAATTTAAAAGTAATTAAAACAGTTTTTAAAAATATTTTAAAATAAATTTAAGATTATTAATAGATTTAAATTACATACCCCAATATGACTTTGTCTTTCTTTTAATTTTAGCCAAGTCCTCCAATAAGTCTTGTTCTTCCATAGATAATTCATCCCAAAATTTACTTTTTAAAATTTTAAAATGATGTTCTGGTAAATCTATAATCAATTCATCTTCTTCTTTAAAAGATCGTCCCGCTGTTGCACCTCTTATTGAAATTGCAACCTCTTGACCTAAATTGGCTAAATCTAGATTCTGACCTTTATCTTGGATTTCTCTAATTAATCCAATAATTTTATTTTCGCTGGAAATTAATCTAACTTTTGGTTTGATTTTACCTACTAAAACAGCAACTCCTACTATCGCGGGATCATTTCGACGAAATATACATCCTCTTAAAACCTTTACTTTTCCTGGATATATAACATCCTTTAATTGAAGTTTTTTTAATTCCTCTTTTGTTTTAAGATACCACTCTTTATAATCTTCAACCAATCGATAAATGATTTGGTTCTCAAATATTGGAATTTCGAGAGCTTCTGCTTCTTCTTTTGCATCTGGTAGCAGCTTTGAGTTAAAAGACAATATTACTGCTCTTAAAGGATCAGATTCTTTTACAACCGAAGCTTCAATAATGTCTCGCTTTGAAATTGCTCCAACATCAGCAATCCTGATAGGGATATCTTCTTCTTTAAAAAAATCCACTATGGCTTCTAAGGAACCTAAAGTATCTGCTTTTAAAATCACTCCTGACTTATCAACATCAATTTTTATTTTGCTAATTTCACTTTGAATCTCTTCAATAACACTTGGAAGCTCAGATTCATCACTAACACCTCGTAAAGGAGCACCTGCCATTACCTCATCTAAATTAGGGCCAACTATCTTGACTCCTGCAGCTGCAGAAATTTGATTCACAGGATTAAATTTCTCTCTCGGATCTCTTATTTCATCCAACGGCTTAGGAAGTAATAGCGCACGAATTCTTGTTACAATGGCATCCTCAGCACCACCCACCACTATTTTATCATCTTTTTTAATTACACCTTCATAAATAATAGTGTCTAAGGTTATACCTAAACCAGGTTCCTCTTTAACTTCTAAAACAGTTCCTTTAGCATTCCCTTTGGAAATTTTTATTCGATCCTTTAAATACTGTTGACTTAGACCTGCTAAGACCATTAATATTTCTGGAATTCCTTCTCCCGTCTTCGCAGAGGTTGGGACAATTGCAATGTTCTGTGTAAAATCCTCTATTCTATCAAATCTATCTGATATATATTTAAGCTCTGAAAACTCTCCTATCAACTCATAAATTTTTTCATCGACTGCTTGCTGAACAAAAGGGTCTTGAAGGCTAAAGGATTCCAAAAAAGAATTAGTATCTTGAGCTTTCCACCCAGAAATTCTATCAATTTTATTAGCAGCAACTAGAAATGGGGTTTTTCGAGCCTTAAGTATATTTAAGCTTTCACGTGTCTGGACTTGAATTCCATCCAAAATATCAATAACTAATATTGCAATATCAGCTACAGCGCCACCTCGAGTTCTTAAATTCATGAATGCCGCATGGCCTGGAGTATCAATAATAAGTAAACCAGGTATATTCAATTTTGAAATACCTAACTTTTTTAGGAGAGGACCACAAATTTCTTCTATCGTTGAAGCAGGAAAAAAACTAGCCCCGATATGTTGGGTGATTCCTCCAGCCTCGCGCCTCTGAACACTAGTACCTCTGATTTTATCTAATATACTAGTTTTTCCAGAATCTATATGTCCTAATACTGTTACAATAGGTTGACGAACTTCTTGTGTCATAGTGTAAAACCTCTTTTCTGTAAAAGTAAAATAAATTAAAAATTTTCATTAAATTAATAACAATATCAAGAATTACTAAATAAAAATCAAATTTTAAATTTTCAATAGATTTGAAATTATTTTTTTAACTTGTCCAAAAGTATCATCAATAGCCCGATCTGAATTGATTAAATAGATTTCAAATGGATATTTCTTGTCTATTGTCATTTGTTTGAATTTTTGGCGAACCTCCTCTAAGAGCTCGAGATTCTCCCACTTTTCAAACTTTCCTTTTTTTCTCTCCAGACCTATTTTTACTGGAACATCCAAAATAATAACTGCATCTGGAAAAATAAACGTATCAGAAGCGAGAACCATATCAAAATCTTTAACCTCAAAATAAATATTATGGAGATCAAATAGATTTCCAATTAGTATAGATGATTGGTAAGCAAATGTAGATAAAAAACACCTTTCAGCCAGAATTATTTTATCGTCAGATAATTTTTCTAACGCTTTTTGCTGTATTAACCTATCTGCTACAAATAATAGCGTATCTATTCTATCATCTATATCATATGTTCCGACAACCTCACGAATTTTTTCACTTGGTTCTTCTAGGTTATAAACGTCAAAATTTAAAGAGTTCAACCATTCAGTTACTTTTGAAATCATTAAACTCTTCCCTGAACCAGCAACGCCCTCAAATACAATATATTTCTTCATTATAATACTATCATCCTTTAACAAGTTAAAATATCTAATAATTCGAATAATTTCTTTTATATATAAATATAATAATTAGTAAAATCTATAATTACAGAACAAATTTTGTTTTTTTCTTCTTTTTTTCTCCTTCCACTTTCTCCTCCCCTTCCTCCTCCTCCTCTTCTTCCTCTTTTCCAAACATCTCTTTCAAGACTTCTTCCTCTAACTTTTTTTCTTTCTCCACAACTTTTTCGGGCTTTATTTCTTTTTTAACCTCACCTTCAGGTTCTCCCTCTTCTTTACTCATAATCTTTTTAATATAATCTGCATGAACTTTAATTGGAATCGGGTGAGTAGATTCGAATAATTCTAAAATAACTTCATCTTTAGTTGTATCAACTCGGGTGATTTTTGCTTTTTCACCTTTAAATGGTCCTCCAATAATCTCCACTATATCGCCCACCTCTACGCCTTCAGTAGATTTTTTAGCAATTAGGAATTCCTCTAACTCAGCTATGTTTACTTGTCCAATAAGCCGTCCTCGAACATGTGGTATCTTCACAAGCTCTTGATTTACAATTTGTGGTTCATGAGTTTCAACAAAAATATATCCACGAAGAGTTTCTGGTACTAAAATTGCTTTTAATGCCTCTTTCATCCTTCCTTGCATCATGAAATCAATTACAGCTTTTTCTTGACCTATTGTTGTTTTAATAGCAAAAATTTGTGGTTTACTTCCTCCTTTCAATCCAAATATCTTAAATCACCCCCACTATAAGACCTATTATTAATTTAACGACAAAACCAACTGCACCAATGACAACAACTCCTAATCCCGTGATGCGCAATATGAGGCGCATTTCCTTTACGGTGGGCTTTCTTGCCATTTTCATGACACGTTTTGAATTAGCCCAAAATGTTTTAACTCGAGCTTCTATATCAAACGGCATTTTCTACTTTCTTCAATTTTTTGCTTTTAATAAAATATAGAATTTAAAAATAAAAGAACAATAATAGATTAAAAATATTACTTTTTAAAACTTAGATGTTATATTAAGGAATAAAAAGGAGAAAAGAAAAGAATTTGACTTGTTTAACCAAATTTATGTATTCCAAGATCAAATACTTGATCTCTTGTTGATTTTTTTTGTGATGGTTCGAATAGATTGTTTGATTTGATTCCGCTTATTAATGTGGTTACTCTAATTGTGTTTTTAAGCTCCGGATCTATTAATGCGCCCCAAATAATTTCAGTTTCAGGATTTAATTCTTCTGTTATCGTATTTATTACTGTTTTAGTATCTTGCAATGACATGTTACAATTGCCCATAACATTGATCAAAGCTCCCCTTGCATTATAAATATCTAAATCAAGTAAAGGATTATTCAGAGAATTCAAAGCCGCCTCTTCAGGATTTTGTGATTCACCAAGACCAATCAAAGCTTCACCAGATTCTAAAAGAATAGTACGAACATCTGCAAAGTCAACGTTTACTAATCCAGGTCTTGTAACAAGATCTGCTATACCTTTTACACCTCTAATTAAAATCTCATCCACTACAGCAAATGATTCAGCCAAGGATAAATCTGGTGCAATGTCCAATAGTTTTTCATTTGGAATAACAACGATTGTATCCGAAACTTGGCTTAAACGTTCTAAACCCCATATAGCATTTTTCTTTTTCTTCAACCCCTCCACCTGAAAAGGTAATGTGCAAATTGAAACCACCAATGCTCCTAAATCCTTTGCTATTTCTGCAAGAACATGTGATGCTCCCGTTCCAGTTCCACCACCTAAACCGCAAGTAATGAATAGCATATCTACATTGAGAAGATTCCTAATCTCATCCGCACTTTCTAAAGCAGCAGCCTGTCCAATTTCAGGATTATTACCTGCTCCAAGTCCTCCAGTTAAGCGTTTTCCTATTAAGAATTTTTCATCTGCACTGGTGTATAAGAGGTCCTTTGCATCAGTATTAATTGCAAAAGTTGTAGCTCCTTCAATTCCAAGCTCAAATAACCGTGAAATTGCATTATTTCCAGCTCCGCCTACTCCTGCACATTTAATTCTAGCTGTAGACCTGTTCAGAATTTCTTCTAATTCTAGATCCACATTATTTTGCTTATAAATGTAATTTGGTGCAATTTGGCTTTGGTTAGTATTCCTTTCTTTTCTTTCATAATTTGGCAAGATTTGTACTTGGTTCGTGTCTCTTTCTTTTCTTTCATCCTCAATAATTTTCTTTATAATTGATTGCAAACTCATAAACCTACCATTATCTTAAACTAATATCTCTCTCCTCACTATAACCATATAAGACTAGAGAATATGATCCACTATAGCTCAAGAATATCACATGATATAAAAAAAAGGTCAGCTTTTGAATTAATTAGTATTCAGAGGCGATAAGATAAAAAATTTAAAAATATTGAAATAATAAAAAACGATTAAACTATTTTTTAGACTTTTGTTCTGCTGCATCTTTTATAAAATATTTTCCCCAATAATAATTATTTAAAACTCCTACTGGATTATGAGAGTTAGCTCTATCCTTAGCGATTAATGTAGTAACAGGTGCTTTTGAGTATTTTGTAAAGACTGCATCATGCCCCACGCATAACCCAATAAGTACATTTAAATCTGTGCCACATTCATTTAGAAGTAAAGCTTGCCCGACAGGATTACAAGCAACAAAACCAATCATGTAACCAGTTTTTGAAGTCATTTGATATTCTTTTGGAACCTCATGATCATCTTTTTTAACGCTTCCAGTTTTACACATTATAGAATATACATCAAAACCGTAATTCTCTAAAATTTTTGCCACTTCCGAAGTCTCATTTATTAAACCAACACAACATGCCAATCCAATTTTGTTATAATTCATTAATCTAGCAAATTCAATAGTATCCTTTAACCGTGGCCATACTCTGTAACCAGTTGCTTCTACAATGGCAGCATTTTTTGTCATTTCTCGAATTTCTGGCTCGGATTCATATATTTTCTTTGCTTCATCTAAAACTTCATTATGTGTTTCTCTAGGACAATTTAAAGGTCTTCTCCTGGAATCAGTTATGCAAGCAAGCCTCTTACAGAATGCACATTGAATTTTCATATTAATTCATCCCTCTAATTTAATTTTTCTTTTTTTTTATTATTTAAAATATTCAATAGACAAGTAGGATCACTTTTTGTTAAGCTTTTCTCGAAAATAAATACTTTAGCACGACAACCTCCACATATAATTTTATATATGCAATTGCCACACTCACCATCAAATTTTAAATTGCGATATTTACCTAATACAGTCGAGTGGATCCAAACGTCTTGAATATTATTTTTCCTTATGTTACCAATAACACAAGGATTAAGAGGACATGGAGTCAATTCGCCATTTGGTTTGATATGAATAACATAAATCCCCGATTCACAACCTGTAATAAATGGGGAAAATGGGGATTGTTCACTAAAAATTCCTTTAGAAAGTCTATTTGAAAAATTAAAAAATTTTAAAGCAGTTCTTGGAAAATTTCCTTTAAAGAACGGAATAACTTGAGAATTAGGCATTCTTTGTGCTAAGATTTTATTGAAAATGGGATTTTTATAAGATAATGTTAAAGGATAATCATCAGTCATTAATTTTTGCCAAATATCACATAAAATACTTCCAAACTTTTCTACTTGAAGTGATGACAATGCATAATGTTCTTTATTCACTGCTTTTTGAGAAGGGACGAAGTCTAAAAGTTCTAATTTCTGAACCTTAAGCTCTTTAGCTAACTCAACTAGTGGATAAATTTGATTTGCATTTAATTTAGTAACTACAACATCCATACTAACATATAATCCGGCATTTAAACAATTTTTAATTCCTTCGATTGCATTTTGAAAACTTCCTTTCCCCCTACTTTTATCGTGTAAGTTTTCTAATCCATCAATACTAATTTGAATATAACCAAGTCCTGATTTCTTTAATCTTTGTGCTATATTCGGGGAAATTAAGATTCCATTCGTAGCAAGAGCTGTTCTCATGGGTTTTTTCGTAATATATTTTATTAAATCAAATATATCTTCTCGTAGTAATGGTTCCCCTCCCGTGAAACCAACTACTAAATTTTTTGCATCATATAATTGATCTATAACATTACATGCTTCGTCATAGGTCAACTCTTTATTACCTGTATTATTATGAATATAGCAATGAGGACAGCTTAAATTGCATTTATCAGTTATTGACCAAATTGTAATTATTGGTCCAGCAGGAATTTGTGGAATTTTTAATCCAAATATACCAATTCCTTCAATATATGATTGTAATAGTCTTTTAATGGAAATATTTTCTTTTAAAATTCGTTTAAATCCACCATTTGGCATTTTAAGTGCATGAGATACTAAATTTAATGAAATTGAAATTAATTTAGAAAGAAATCTTGCTTTAATTTTACAATTTCTACATGTAATATGTTCATCAAGATAAAAATTGATGAAAGTTTCTGAATATTTTCTTCCACATGTCTTACAATTTCCTGAAAATATTTTAAAAGGATTCAGAATATCAATTTTATTGACAAGATTCCACATTAATAAATCTAGCACATTATTCACAAAGTTTTGACAATCTTTTAATCAAAAAAAGAATAAACTTTTAATAAACATTTGTATACGTGCAAAACATATAATTGCTTTTTGCAACTCGTTCCTCATCTGAAATTTATTTGTCATATCATTTGAAAATTTGTTTTTAATATGAAAGAATCTGTTATTATATTCAAACCGAAAAAAGAAGACGTCTATAATTGGCATGGAAATCAATTATTGCCAGAAAGTCGTGATTATGTCAGTTTAAATAATATAGTTAGACTTCAATTTATGGATACTCAAAGTAAATGGTGGGAAGTTATTTATGTTAAAATCGTAGATATAAAAAATGTAAAAATAGCTGAAATAAATATTGAAAAATTATATGGGGAAGCTCTAGATACTTATAGAATAATGGAAGATTGCCAGAAATATGTGAAAAATGGAGAAATTATAGAATTCGAGAGAAATAATATCCTTGAAATACCCTATGATGTTGAATTCTGGGCAGAAAATAACAATTTAAAACATCTTGAAAATATGAGAACTGGTAAGGGAAGAGGTATAACTGGTTTAATAGATCCAGATGATGGAAAAGATCTAGATGCATAAAAAAATTGTTAATAATAAAGATGATAAATTAAATTTAATAAAAATTAATTTTATTCTAAAAGAATTGAAGTGATTAATTGGCTAACGAAAAAACTTTGATTAAAAAAAGAACTGGATATCCATTTAATAGGATCGATACGGTGAAAAAGTTATCTAAAGAAATAATTAAGGAAGACTTAGAAGATAAAACTAAGCGAAGTCAGCTGATAAGATGCGAAGAATGCCCAAAACGTTGCTCTACACATAAATTTGTGACTAATAAAGAAAAAGCAGAAATTCTTGCTGATAAAGAAAAATTAAAAGAAATGTTGAATTGTGACCCCCCAGCAAATCCGCTTGATTACAAACCTCCCCCACGTTATGGTGTGTATTCGAAAATCTAGGTTATTAATCTGATCGGGGATCCATAATACGACCTAAAAACAAGATATTTTTCGTTTTAACATCCATAATAAAGAATAAAAATGGATGATCTACTCTGAAGATAGGTGTAGGTCTTGGTTCTTCTGGAGCTGCCCCAAGTAACATAACAGCAGCAGTTGCTGCGGCTGCTTCTGTCCCTTCTTCATTAACATCTACATATGTCTTATGTACCACTTCAGATATGAAGAGATTAAGATTCGGATCTTTTGGAGCAATTCCAGTAAAATCGGCTTTATCTTGGTCGAATGCGTCAACTATACCCATCTCTTTCAGAGTTTCTGCCAATTTAAATTCAGATGTAATCTTGAATTTTGGGAGATATACCTCAACTTCTTGGAACAATTTGGGCCTAATCCATCCTGTCAAATTCTCGGATGTTATCGATTTCTCTATTTCTATAATTCCATCGACTTTTTTGGGGAGAATTATACCCATAGAAAGCTCATCTCTGAAATATGTTAATTCAAGTGCTTCAAAATCTTGATTTTCATAATAAATATGCATTTCTTTTTGGTACATCATTGGTACCTTCACTTTCTGGCCATTTATCAAGGTGAAGGACTCCTCATTTGTATTATGTTTCTTAAATTTTTTGCTCCATTCACTTAAAAAATATATTGCATTAGTTAATATCAATCGAGTTAAAACATTCACCATCTCTGGTTTAAGTAAATCTTTAATTTTATTCTCTGTTCTATCCTCGACCCATTTATTGATTTTATTACGAGCATCTTCTGATTGATTTTTAAAATCCATCTTGGATATTCCACCGAAATAAGAATTTTCAATGATTTCGAGATATTCTGGAAATATCTTATAGTCATCTTGTATCCACAAAGCATTTGCAATGCGAAGTTCATAACATTTAGATCTTGATGGGGCATTCAAACCTTCGATGAGATAGTTGAAAGTGGCATGGATGTCAGAATGACCTTCAAAATGAAGAGTCGAAGCTATCTGGTCTGCTGTTGCACCCTTAGCCCCAGCATACAACATAGCTATACAAATAGAAATACTTATCGGTGAAAAAAATAGATTTTTATCATTCGATTTTAGAATTTTATAACATTCTAGAGCGAATTTATTATTTAAAGTAATTAAATTCGCCTCTTTTGCTCTAATATTGACTGTGATTTTAAACTACTCCAAATAGAATAATTTCAACAAATTAAGTTATGTTATAAATCCCAATATTTAAGCTTTTATAAGAATAATAGATAAATTTTTAGTTAAATTATAAAATAAAGTCAGTCTAAATGATTAATGATGTCAACTAACAAGATTTTAATAGCATATGGTTCCCGATATGGAAGCACTGCTGAAATATCAGAAAAAATATCAATAATATTGAAAGAATTAAATATTGAAAGTGTAGTTTTAGATTTGAAAAAAATAAAAGAAAAACATTGGCCTTCAATTGATGAATTCGATGCTATTTTGGTCGGTTCGGGTATTAAAATGGGCCGTTGGATGAAAGAACCTCAAAAATTACTAAAGAAGAATAAAGATAAAATTAAGAATAAGGAAAAAATCCTTGGATTATTCGTAAGTTGTTCCACTGTTCTTGATGATCCTGTGAAAGCAAAGAATGAATATCTAGATAAAATTATGGATAAGCTAAAGTTCAAAGCTGATATGTTTGATGCATTTGGACCAGTATTTGATTTCTCAGAAACCTCTAAATTAGGATATTTAACTAAGAAATTATCAATAGCAGGTCTAAATGATTCAGGAAACATAGAATTTGATCCAAATGCAAGAAATGACTTAAGAGATTGGGACCAAATTAGGAGTTTTGCAGAAAAATTTGCTGAGTTAATAAAATAGTGTTTAATTTTATCTTTGGAATTCATGATCTCTATAAATTTTGAAATACTTGAAAATGTTAAAATTTATAAATGAAGAACTTTATCTAACTTAAACATAATAAAATTCGATTTTACTATTAAAAATTCTTCTAAACTGGCAAAAACCCTAAAATACAATCTTATAAAAATGAGAAATAAAAATATTAGAAAAATGAATAAGAATTTCCAGGATTCCACTGTTGCAGTCAATGTAATGAAAAAAAAATGGGATTTTTTAATAATTCTAGATGCATGCAGATATGACTATTTTGAAAGAATATATCGACAAAGCAAGGATCTTTTAAATGGTAAACTTTATAAATACAAATCTATCGCTTCATCTACAATGGAATGGAGAAACAAATCATTTAAAGGTTATTATGACGATATAGTGTATGTATCTACGAATCCCTATATTAACTCAGCCGTTTCAGTAGAGAACTTCCTTGGAAAGGACCATTTTTTTAAAATTTATGATATTTGGAATGAGGGTTGGGATGAAAAAGAAAATACCGTCCTACCTGATACTATAACTGAGGTCACAATTAAACTATTACCAAAGCACCCAAATAAAAGATTTATAATTCATTACATTCAACCACACGCACCATATATTAATTTAGACTTAAAAAATAAAAAAGTTGCAGCATTTAGATTTAGAGCAGATATAATGAAAGAATTAAAAGAAAATTCGCACGAATCCAATGAAAAAAAGAGTCTTAGACTTAAAATAATCGAAAAATTTTTGCAACACTTTAATAAATTTAAAAAAATAATCAACAGACCTGACTGGATTTTAGGAAATCAACCCAAGTGGAGGTTGAGAGAATTTTTTAAATTGGATCCATTATCTCCAATGGATGCTGTCAGAAGAATATATGGTGATGAGGGATTAAAAAAGGCATATATGAACAATTTAAAGTTAGTATTAAAATCCGTAATAAAATTATTGAAACATCTATCAGGTAAAATTGTAATAACGGGTGATCATGGTGAACTACTCGGAGAAAATGGATGTTATAGCCATATAAACGAGTCCAATAACCCTTACTTAAAATTGATACCTTGGTTAGAAATTCAAAAAGGTGAGCATCGAAAAAAAGTCTTGAAAGAAGATTCTTTAATAAGTAGCCTTAAATTGAGTGATTTCACTCGTAAAATTTAAAAATAATTATATTTTAGTAACCTAACCCGTGATAAAAAATTTTATTTAATTAGATATCAATCGTCAATCTATCATATGCAATTTTAAATCCCATTTTAATAGAATATCTCCATTCCTCTCCTTCTGGTTTCACAATTGGATTTGAGTGGTTAAAATGTGTAAAATAAATCTCGGTAGTTGATTCTTTCAATAGATCCATTGTTTCTACTATTGGTACATGGGGGACTTCTTTATACCTTGAAATCTCTTTGTTTGTATAAAAAGTGCCATCTAAGAAAGCAATATCAACTGAATTGACATGAGTGATAATTTCTTCAGTCCAAAGATCCAAATCTGACAAATATAGAATCTTATTTTGACCTTTTATGATATATCCAACAGTATCAGAGTGCTCATTTCGATGTGGAACCTCTATTGATGTTATTGAGAACTTAAATTTTTTAAAACTCAATTCCTTTCCAATTGCCATCTCGTTTAAAATTATATTTTTTCTATCTGATAAATGATTAAAGGGATGGTTATTTTGAAGAAATTGTTTCATAACTGGTGAACAATAAACAGGGACATTTTTCTCCTCCGTGCATTCTTTCCCTAATAACCACAAACCCGAACAATGCCCAAAATGTGCGTGAGTTAAAAATATACCATCAACTGGCAAAATCCCCTTACGATTACTTACAATTTTTTTGTTTGTTAATATATCTATTTGGTATTTAATATCTGGAGAAGCTTCAATTAAAAAGCAAAATTTATTTTCATTATCATATAAAGCAATGGAAGGTGCTAAACGAATATATTCCTTATTTTTTCTTGCATTATTACAATTCTCGCAATAGCACCCAATTTGAGGAATACCCGCATCTTGGCCAGAACCAAGAATTAAAATTTTCATCATTTAAAAAGTTCTTTTAATTAACTATATTTACTTTTGTATTTGTACATATTTGAAAAAGCCCGTGCAGCTCTTTCTACACTCGGAAAAACAGGAATTTTATCTTTTATTAATATATCTTTATATTTTTCTCTCTGAGCACCCCTAATATGAGGTAGGGACATTAAAAATGGTTTTCCTTCTTCTCTAGTATAATTAGCTATTTTCATGATATTATTATGATGAAGCATATGATGATCATCAAAGTCTCTAGGAGCAAAGGCTTCAATTATTACTCCACCCACGTATGGTTCTTTAATTGCTATTTTACAAATTTCAGGATATTTTTCTTCATGTCCAATCCAAGGCAAATCTAAAGGGTTTGCAACACTCCCAATTGAAATCATTGATTGCATTTCACTTCTTGCAGGATCTTGTATTTCTGGAATATCTACTCCTAAATTTATGATTCGATCCACGCCTAGAGAGGCGGTTCCCCCTGACCAAGTGATTAAAATCAAACTATTAACTTTTGGGTATAGCCCTTTACAATAATAAAAAGCTATAGTCGAATCCATCAATTCTTCAAATGTAGCGACATTTATTATTCCAGTTTGAGCAACTACAGAATTCCAAATCTTTGAATTAGATGATATCGAACCTGTGTGAGAACTAGCCGTCTTCGCCCCTTTCTCTGTGACTCCACCACGTAATATAAGTGTTGGTTTCTTATTCTCTTTTAAAACTTTTAATAAATCTCTTCCTTCAAATTCTCTAAATTGTGAAAATCCTTCAAAATATCCGCTAATGATGTCTGTTTTTTCATCAGAGCTAAAATAGTCAATAAAATCTGAGAATTTAAGACTTATAGTATTACCAATACTTGCAGCAACAGAGAAATTAATTCCATAATTATTGCAGTCTGTAACATATCTGCTAGTTAAATCTCCAGAATGAGAAACGAAAGCAAGACATCCACTTTCACATATTTTTTTAGAGAAATTTGGATGATAAGAAATTCGACCACCAGTGGAATAAACTCCCATGCAATTTGGTCCAATTGCCCTAGTATCGCTATTTTTTAACATTTCATGAATTTCATGTTCTAATTCAATACCAGGTTCATCATATTCTCCTAATCCCGCTGAAAAAATATGCAGTGTATAAAATTTCTTCTCGATACACTGTTTAATTATAGGTTTTACTTTACTCTTTGTTATTGCAATTACCGCTAAATCTATCTTATCAGGTAATTCAGAAATGGATTTATAACATTTCATGCCTAATATTTCTTCGTCTTTTTCAGAGACAAGATATATATCTCCCTTATAACCCCTCTCAATTACTCCCATAATATTCCAAACTCTTCTGCTGGTTGCTCCTATATACGCTAAGGACTCTGGATAAAATAATTTTTTCATGTATTCTTTTGTCTTCATTTTATCAATTATTCCATTTAATCTGTTTTATTCATTTTATTATTAAAATGCGAAAGTTGAGTTCTTTAAATTTTCCATATTTGGTCAATATTCAAGGTTAACGAACTAAAGAGAATTAGAAAATATAAAAGTGTAGAAAATTGGTACTTTTTTCGTGAGGAGGGCTATTTTTCTTCAGATTCTTTAGCAAGCATTATGAATCCAATCAGAATAGGTACTAGAGAGAGTAAAAAGAGGAAATACCAGACAAAGTAAAAATAGATGACATCGGAAAAGTGCCAAGGTGCCCATCCCATGTAAGTAATTGTCAATCCTAAATATCCAAGGAAGATAATTTTTGGTCCTGCATATCCCGATTTTTGACCATAATTGAAAAAGATATAACTGATGGAGAAACAAATTGGAATCCAAATAGCAAATAAAAAGCCATACATCATATATTCTATATCTTGAACAACAAATAAACCAAAGCTAAACCAAATAAATCCTAATAAAATTACTACTATAGAAGGCATTATTCGTAATTTCTTATCCTCAATTAATAATCTAAGAATGCCGTACAAAGATCCAGCTGCCCAAAAAATCATTCCAAATCGTAATAAAAAGAAATTTCCAGGAGATATATTCTCATTTGCCCAAGTAATTCCCAAACCTCTGAAAATATGTCCTATAAAGGTAATACTATAAATAAAAAAGACAATACCCCAAATAAGCTGAGAAATATTAGTTCGACCACCTTTATACCAGCGATAAAGCAGATATGTTCCAATTATCCAAATTAAAATAGTAGTATCCAACCCAAGACCGAAAAATAGGAGGTTATAGACTTGGGATTTAAAAGGATGATAAAATTTCCAGATTAATATTCCCATTTTGTCTACCCCCATTTCTTCTTGTAATATAATTGCAATAAGATCTCTTAGTAAAAAACCATATGTAGGATCTAAATCTCTTGGTGCAAGTGTATAGGTCGCACGTGGTTTAAAAATGAGAACATATATACATAGAATAGCAATTATAATTATACCAAAAAAATAAGGCAAATTTTTTCTAATCAAATCTTTAATATCTACCAAATTATTAACCCCAATTACCAAGTTTCTTTTCCAAATCCACTTAGGACCTTATCCAGCTTCTTTCGACATTCAGAAATTGTGTCATTTAATTTAGTCGAAATATCTGGATTGTCTGACATTAGACAAGTTCCGATTAAATCAAGTTCATCAAGATCTAAATCGGATATTAAATCATCAATATTTGAGGTAGTAACGTTATCTTCTTTGACCATTTTAAGAAGTTTATTTTTTGTAGCAAGAAACTTCTTAATATCTTGTTTAATTTTTTGTTCTGCTTGCTCCGAATCTAATTGTTTAGCCCGATTAATTAATTTTTTACAAAATTTATTCGATTCCCCTCCAGTGACTTTACCTTTTTTTAAATCTACTAGAATACTTGTCTTAAAAATTTCTGTTAGGTTAGAAGGTCCTCCAATAATATCCCCAAGCATATAATCCTTTGTCCAATATACTATTTCAGGAGGTTTTTCAACATAAAACATAGTTAGTGTATCAATAATTAATTTAACTAAGGTTTTATCACCTGTTACAATAACAGGTTCACCTAAAATTAATGCGTTAATGACTTTATCGAGATTTTTTTGAACTAGATTAAAGAGTAAAACTAAACTTCTTTTAACTTCAGCTTTTTCTGTTTTTTTCATAAAAGAATTTAAAATAAGATTAATTATACTATTATAAAAATCTAAAAGTTCTCCTTCAATTTGTTGTTTTTCTGCCTTTGTTTCTAACAAAGCATTTAATTTATTTGCAGTTTCATTAAATAGCGTTTCTAACACATCTATATACCGATAAAAAATAACATCATTTGTCTCATTGAATAGTACAGTGATTGAACTGTCAATTATTCCCCCTCGACGAGTCCGATCTTTAGTTACTATAGATTTAATAAAACCTTTTAAATTGAAGGATGGAAATGGAACTATTGCCAAAGATTTGGGAACTATACCTTCTCTATCTGACATTAAATTAATTGATTTGAGGCTGATATAATTTTTAGCTTCAACTGATAAATCTGGCGGAATCCATGCTACCGCTTTTGGTCCAAATTTTTCATCAAATTGTGAAAATATAATACCTGAAATTAATTGTTCCTTAATTCTTACCCACTCTCAATTATATATTCTCTAAATTTCATAATTTAACTTACTATAATTATTATTTTTTATAATTATCTTTTCAAGGATATGTTTTAAATTTTATTTTAATTCCATTTTTCTCATAATTAAATTTGAAATGAAATATAATATTCCCGCTATTGGAAATACTATACCAATTGCCAAAGTATTTTCTGCATTTTGTCCCATTAAGATTAAACCCAAAATTAAATCACCTAATGCATTTCCGATATTTACCACAAAAAGAAAAGATCCAAAATACGACCCAGATAACGTATTAGAATCCATTTTATCCTTAATTTCTTCTGGTGAATTATCAACGAGCTCACTAATTGCAGGATTTGGTAAAATATATCCCACAACTAAACCAAATAATACTCCTGCTAGTAATACACGGGTAATCCACAATAGAATATCATTTGGCATACTAATTAATAGGATTCCTGTTAAAATTAGTGAGACAGCAACAAACCATCTTGCATGTATAAAGGATTCTTTAATTCCTACACTATGGGCTCGCTTTGACCAAAAAATAAAACCTAGTACAGCAAATGCGACTAACGGAAGAATAAATAGTATAAATGCATTTCCTTTTAAATCTAAAACAAATGTAAAGAATAATGTTAAGTTTTTAACTAATAATCGAACACCAATAGTCACAGTAAGCATACTAAATAAAAAATAATAATAATTTTTATCAGAAAAGGGTTTAAAAATATTCTTAAGAACCTTATTTATTGTCAAATTTTCACTTTGTTTCGTTCTTTCATCTATTTCGGTAAAAAAATCCTCATTAGTTGAAAAATATGCCATTAGCGTAAAAATTACTACAAAAATTGCAAAAATCAAACCAAGAATAGGAAGTGTTTCAATTAGAAATTGACGATCTATTGGATTATAAAAAATAGCATCTGGAGTTATAAGTCTGCTTTGTATAATTAATGGTAAAAATATTCCAATAACTGTTGCAAGTATACTAAATATACCAGTTAAAGAACCAATTTTAATTCGATTATCTGCCTCTTGGCTTTGTTCAGGTATCATCGATAAAAACGTGCTGCGTAGTAGTGAATAAAAAAGATAAAATATTAATATAAATCCCCATAGAAAAAAACTAATGCCCCAATTTATCTCTCCAAATTGCTGAGCTAAAGGTGAATACCACATCATAATTAATGAAAAAATTAATAGAGGTAAACTCCAAATCAGAAAAGGTCTTCTTTTTCCTAGCTTTCCGGGGCGTTTTTTATCAACTAAATAGCCAAAAATAGGAGCAAAAAAAGCTAATACAACAACTCCCAAAGCAGTACCTATTGAGACTAAGAGTGCATTTAATCCGACTGCGTAAGTAAAAAAAATAAAAATATAAGCACTAATTAGAGTTATGGGAAGAATTTGACCTAAAACACCTGCTGTAAATCCATATAATTTTATACCTTTTAATGTTCTTAATTTCTCTTTATTATTTAAATCTGCCAAAATTAATACCTAATTTAATTCAATTACATTATTTATTTGGATGAATTTAGGAATTAGATGAAATAAAAAGAATAAAAAAAATAATTTAAGTTTATCTAATTTTTTCACTTTTACATGGCTCTCTATTACTTTAATAAAAAAATCTTCTATTAGCATAATTGAATAATTTATCGACAAAATTTTTATAGAATATATTAAGGGAAATAGATTTTATGTCAAAGAATGTGAATAGAAAATATTATAATAGTCTCAAAGAATTTAATGGACAAACATATTCTGGAATGATAGTTGGTGGGAAGCATAGTTGGGATTACAATAATGGAATTTGGAATGAAACAAAAATTAAACCTAACAAGTGGAAATTCGAATTTATTTGTAATAAATATCGAAGAAACCCAGCCCCGCCGGGCACAGGAGTACCTAATAAAACAGAGTTCCATTGGTACATCTTAGCAGATCAAAAAGTTGTAAAACTTGATGAAAATACGTATAAAACGGTAATGACGGGCTCAAAATATAAAATTGGCCATAAAAGACCTAATTGGAAGCATAATTGGAGTTATGATTATAAAAAGGAATCATATGAAGATAAATTAATTGAGATATTGGAAGAAATCCTAGAAAAATTAAAAGCAAAGAAAAAAAGAAAAGAATTAGCGAGCTTTTTTTAAATTAAGGAACTTAATCCTTTTTTTAGTTTTAAATACAAGAAACATCTGATAAATCTCTAATAAAATATTTTGATTTTAGAAAAAGAATAATTTTATATTTAAGGTATTTCATTATCAAATAAGGTGACATAAATAATGCCTCCAAATTGCCAAAAAATCACTTTACATCTTGTTAGCGGTTCTACTATTTCTTTTTATACTAAATTAGAGAAAAAGGACGAATGGAAGACGAAATTATCAGAATGGTTTGAGCAAGATAATTCTAAACCTATAACTATTCTTCAAATGTCTGTAGAATACATAGGAGATACCAATCTCTATAGATATAATGAAGGTCAAGTTCATCCAAAACATGTAGTGTTTTGGGTGATGAAACCTCAAGGGCTTCCTCCAGAAAAAGAAAAATTTATTGTGAATTAATTCATTTCTTAATCCTTTTTTTTAAATGATCAAAACATTAAAAAATAACTTCTGCAAACCATCCCCGATCATCTTGTCCACAGATTTTAAATCCAAATTTTTCATGCAAATTTTTAGAATGCTCATTTACAAATTGGAAATGAGATCTTATTCTTTTATATCCATCTGCTTTTACTTGGTTTACAAATTTTTCCATTAATTGAGAACCAATATGTCTACCTCGATATTTTTCGTTTATAGCTACTTGGTAGAGCCAAAATTCTCCTTTCACAGATGTATTTGGAAAACCAACTATATAACCAATAATTTCTGAATTATCTAGATAAACGAAAAATGTTCTTTGAAAACAGCGAGCTAAAAATTCATATGTTCCATTAACACTCGCTCTAAGTAAAGGAGCGCAATTTTCTGCCACCTTAGTTACAGCAAATTTATCTTTAACTTGAACATTCCGAATTGGCATGTAAATTTCATCCTCTTAAGCGTATTTTGTTAACTTATCTTTAAATTTATAATTATTTTATGAATTTTATAAATTTTAATCATATTTTTATCAAGTTTCAATTTTAATAAAAAATGCCAATATAAATTTCAAATTGGCAATAAAGCCCTAATTTAAATTTCATAATCTCCAAAATCTATCAAACTAAGTTTCAACTTTTAGAGCTCGTATTATTAAATAGCCCTTAAACTGCCGAATTATTTTTATTAACAAAAATCTTACTGAATTTCATCTAGATTAATTCAATATTTCTTATATATATTAAAAAAATTAATCAGAATCGTATATTTTGAAATGTATGGTGAAAAAAAATGGCTATTAAAATAGCATTTGTTCAATTAGGCAGTTGCTGGGGTTGTCATCAATCCTTAGTAGACTTGCACGAAGAACTCTTGGACATCCTACCAGCCCTAGAGATAGTCTATTGGGCTGCAGTAGTTGATACAAAAGATAAGCAGCTCGAAGGTATGCCTGATGGCTCTGTTGATGTAGTATTAGTGGAAGGACAGGTTCGAACTGAGCATGACGTTCATCTACTTAAAGTTGCCCGAAAGAAAGGCAAAGTACTAATTATGCATGGATCATGTGCATGCTATGGTTCAGTTGCAGGACTTGCAAATATGTATCCTATTGAAGATTGTACGAAGCGAAAATATGTAACAGCAGACTCTGTAATAGATAATTATGCAATTCCCAGTGTAAATGTACCCAAATTTCTTGATAAGGTAACCGCCAATCCAGATATAGTTAAAATTGATGCTTGGATGCCAGGTTGCCCTCCTAGACCTCATAATTATAAAAGTGCTGTATATTTCTTGGCGACATATTTTGGTGCTGAAAAATATCCGGGCACAAATGTCTGTGAAGTCTGTGATATGAGGGGAGCTGATTGCTTAATAAAAAAAGGCAAATTATGTTTCGGTCCCATAACCGCAGCAGCTCCAGGTGTCAGGTGGCCAAAAGGAAATAAACCTGTTATGGGTGAATGGGGAATTTCTGATAAACCTGCAGATCCAGAAGCAGTTGATCTCGCTAAATTAGCTATCAGTGTTCCTAAGCTGGCCGATAAACACATAGCACAAATAATTGAATTTGCAACTATAGCACTCAAATTACCTAACTTTGGTCATGTTCATATAGATGCAAATGTTCTAGAAATCGCTGGTCTTAGAAAACTTGCACTCCCAACAAAAGATGTATTGGGTGCAAAGGCTGTTGATTTAACAGCAGTTGCAACGGCAGATCCTCCAATATTAGGACCTCTTGCAATTAGTATTCTCACTAGCATACCAGAATTAACAAGAGATATCATTGGTGTTGCTTTACTAAAACTAGCACAGGATGAAAGATATGATGCAGGACAATCAAGTGTCTGTGATCAATGTGATAGAAAAAGTCCAGATATGGCAATTACTGGATATAAACGTGATTTTGAGGGAAAAATGGATCCAAACGTATGCTTTTTAAATCAAGGATACATGTGTATGGGTTTCCTTGCAAATAATGGATGTGGGGCGATTTGTCCTAATAATGCAAACATGGTTTGTTCCGGTTGCTTCGGCCTGTTACAGGAAGTAATTGATAATCCAGAAAAACTTCAAGCGAAAGTTTCTGAACTTTGTAAAAAAGGCGGAGTTTCAGCTGAAGATTTGATGAAAAAGATAAAAGATCCAGCTGGGCTTATATTCAGATATACGTATGCCCGAGCTAAAAAACCAGATAATATTAAATAGGTGAAAAAGATGCAAGATGTTGTTTTTAGAAGAAAAGTTTTAGATGTTGTTGCTGCAACTCAATTAAGAATGTGTGTACAATGTAGCCGCTGCGTTGATAACTGTCCTGTCGCTATTGAAGTCGGTGATGATAAATACAATCCAAGAAAATTAATTATGGAATCTTTCTTAGGGATGAAAAGCTTTATTTTTGGACAACCGGCTCCAGCTGAAGGATTTCCAGAGAATTTTAACCTTTGGGGATGCACTGTGTGTGATAAATGCGATGAACAATGCCCAAATAACATTCCCTTAACTGAAGTATTTTATATACTTAAAAATATAAGTACAGAGCTCGGACAAGCACCAGAATTCTACTATACACAAGCAAAGACAATTGCGGAAAACGGTAAAGCAATCCCTATAATGGATGCTATAAAAAGAAGACGTTCATCTATGGGTTTAGCAGAGGAACTTCCAGCAGTTAATATGAATGAAATAAATACAATTTTGGAGGCAACCGAATTAAAAAAGGTGCTAAAGTGAGGTTTTTATCATGGCAGATATGAAATTATTCCTAGGTTGTGTAATTCCTAACAGATTACCATTCATCGAAGCAACTTCCAGAAAAGTATTTGATAAATTAGGTGTTGAAACTTCTGATGCGGCTTTCTCATGCTGTCCAGAACCTATTGGTTTTCAATCAGTATGCAAGGAAAGCTGGTTAGCAATGGGAGCAAGAAACCTTTGTTTAGCAGAAGCTGAAGGGAAAGATATTGTGAGTCTATGCAATGGATGTGCACAAACTCTTAAGGCAACTAAACACGAATTAGACCACGATGATGATAAGAAAGCTGAAATAAATGCAATTCTTTCAAAAGTAAATAAAGAATACAAAGGAACCTCAAGTGTTAAACATTTTATTCAAGTACTAATGGAAAATGTCGGTGTCGACAAAATTAAAGGCGCAGTTACGAATCAGATGAGCAAATTAAAAGTAGCTTGTCACACAGGTTGTCATTATTCCAGACCTTCTGAAATCATGCAATACGATGATCCTCTAAAACCAAAATTCTTAAGGAAACTTGTTGCCGCAACTGGTGCACAAGTTGTAGATTATGAAGGCGAAGAAATTTGTTGTGGTAATGGAGCTGGAAATACTTCCAACGATGTAGGAGATGCATTAGCTAAAAATAAACTAAATAATGCAAAAGCCGGTGGAGCAAACTGTATTGTAGTTTGTTGTCCTGCTTGTTTCCAGCAATTAGATTCGCAGAGAGATTTGCCTATAATTTACTTAACTGAACTCATAGCACTTTCTATGGGCATGAGCTACGACGACTTAAACATGAAATTTCATCAAGAAAAAAAGAATACAAAGGAACTTTTAGTTTAAACCCTATTTTTATTTTTTCTTATTTATTTTATTTTGGTTTTATCTAATATTCAGAAATGAATATTTTAACCACTCTAGTAAGATTTATTCTGATCTGGTAACTGTGTAGTAATTTTAAATTAAATTTTTTCATTTTTTTAATTAATTATCTGAATTATACTTGAAAATTTAATGACTTAGCAAAAAAAAGAAAATAAATGAAAGAACTTACCATGATGAAAATATTAGCGCCGATACTATGGAATCGTATATTTTTATGGTATGATCAGATGTATTTGAACCATAACACGAAATCGAGGTAAACGAGGATAATTGAGCAGTTACTCTCGAAGAACCTTGAACAGTTAATGAGTTTATTGTTGAGTTTCTAATAGTTCCTATACTTGCTCCCATAAATAATATTGTATCGATTTGAGAGTTCGTATCAATAGTCGCATTAGATTTATCAAGGAAAAACGCGAATCCTGTTATACCAATCGTAGAACTGTTATATAGAATAACCTTTGAGTTGTTATATGTATTCAATGTAGTAAAACTTGCATTATCCAATGTAGCACTAGCATTATCGACCAACAAGATGGCAAGTCCCAAAGTAGGAAGGTCATTAATGTTGATATTTGCTGTATTATTTACTTCTAGATAAAGTATTGAACTTGAACCAATCGGAGAATTAATAATTGTGGTATAGTTCACGTAATTTCCCGGTCCGCTTAACCCATTTTCATTGTATAAAATGGTTCCTGAATAAATCACATACCCTTCTGCAAGAGATGTGATGGAACAATTTTCAATCGAAGCAACTGCAGATCCACTAATTCCCAAAATGTATATACTACAATTTACAATTTTTACGTTACCAGTTGGAAGACCTATTTTCGGAGAAGTAACCGTTAAAGATTGAATAATTGTACTGAAATTTAATGAGACTGTATTTGTCGTACTTATCGATACGATTGGCATAAAACTATTATTCATGGCTATTAGCGAAGAATTCATCGAAATAGAAATTATATTTTTTGCGGAACAATTATTAAAAGTTACTTTTGAATTTTCAGCTGCCTGAATAGAAGGTGTCACAACTGTAGATATAATATTCCCTGATACAGTCGAATTTCTGATCAATGCTTGAGAATTACCATAAGAATTTAGTGAAGTTATATTTGAATTCATAACCGACAACTGAGAATTGTCAGAAATCGTTGTAGTTGCAGTTCCAATCCCCATTGCTAAATTCGAAACATTTACATTGTTTATTTGAGCAGATGCAGTATCATATAAATTAAGGACCAGAGAAGACATTGTAGACCATCCATTAATATAAACTATTGCAGAATTATTTGCCACTACACTTACAAGGTTTGAAGCAGGAAGAGGCATGTTTATAATTCTGGTATTATTTTCATAAGTACCTGGTGCTGGAAGGAGACCATTATTAATATTAGTTGTACCTTGATAACAAATTATACCATAAGCTAATGTGCTTACAGAAGAACCATTTAAAGTTAACCGTGCAATTCCTGAAACTATTGCTATTGTAACCATTGAATTATATACAATCGCACTTGAACCTTCTGATATACCAAGTGCAAGTATAGTCGAATTTATAATCTTTGCCGGTAAAGGCGGTCCAGATAGTCCGATTGTTTTATAAGGACATGCCATATTTATACTATTAATACTGGCATTGTTAATGTAAAGGGTTGAGTTTCTCATTAGCATAAGGTATGTTACAGTCGAATTTGGTAAGATCTCTATTTCACTCGAACCCAGAAAAGAAATTGTTCCACTTAATGCCAGATCTGTTATTTGTTGAACAATAGAGTTTTTAACTTGGACTTTCGAATTATCTGCAAGTGCGACTTGATTTATTGTAGAATTTTCAATTACTAATTCTGAATTATTATGTAAGAAGATAGTTAACATAGGGGCGTTTATATTTCTCATAGTAAGTTTTGCATCATTATAAATATGGATAGAACTTAAACTAGTTGATGTGCTTGTACAATTTTCAAGTTTCGTCGAATTTAATACACTAATTCCATTTATTTTGCCTGCAGTGATAGTTAAATCGTCTTCGATGATATTATTTCCGCTATCTATTAGTATACCGTAATTATTTGAATCTATTGTTGTATTCCTGCCATAAATAGGAGTTATCGTTTTTCCTGCACTTGGTGGTGGGAGTATCAAGAAACCTCCAGGAGATGGTCCGATAAAAATTAATGCAACAAATACTATACTGATGATAGCTATTATTGAAACAGTTGTTACAATTTTACCATTTTTTTCCATGAATTATCACCGATATTCTCTAAAAATTTTTATTAAGGGTCTTAAAAAATTCATATTTTTGAATTTTTTGATTCATCCTCTACCCATTAAGGGGTGTTTTAATACGAAGATGTTCTTCTTTAAAAAATATTGTTGTATTAAAATCTGTCTAATAATTTAAATTAAAAATATGGAATTTAATTTAAATTGAATAGTCTAAGGCGTTAAAGCTAATATCTTGATTTATTGAAAGAACGAGATCAATCTAATAGTTCGAATATATAAGAAAATTGAAAAAATTTTGATTATTTTAAATAATTCACTTATTTATTAATGCAATTGTTTTAATTTTTCTTTCATTTCTCTTGTTTTTTCAAGATTTAAAGGATATATCGACAAAAATATAAGCCCTAGAATCATTGCAATTGCTGGAAATAAGCCCATTATCATTCGAATACCCCATATTGCTGAAGTGCTTTGTGGGATGTTTATAATCTTACCAAATGGATCAATTAAATCCGGGATAAAACCAGTTGTAGCTAATGTAATAGCTATCACAGCTTGTGCCACTCCAATAGCTGGTTTTGTAAATAATGCATTAGTTCCAAAATACATTGCTTCTCTCCTTTGGTTTGTTCTTAATTCATCCCAATCCGTACATTCTGCAATCATCACATTTGAGAAAATTAAAGGACCAGCTAATCCGAATCCGCATATTGCAAGTATAATGAATGAAAATATATAGTCCGAACCTAAAATGAATAGCAGGAATAATCCAACTATGATGAATAATGCACTATAAATTACGGTAGCTTTTACTCCAATTTTTTTAGATACATTAACCCAAATAAAAAAACCTGGTAAAAGTGTTATGAATAAAGCGACAAATAATAGCATTGCCCCTAATGAAGAAGTCTGTAGGACATGTGTTGCGTAAAAAATAACATTCGCTACTATTATAGAACTCATAAATTGTTGCATAAAATTCCATCCGACAAAAGCCATAAACGGTCTATTTTTAATACTTTCAATTAAAGCTTTACCTAAACCCATAGATTCTTCTTCCTCATATAAACCTCTTTCTCGAATCAACAATGATGGTATTAAAAGGACAATCATTGAAATTGCACTACTAATAATAATGAATAAAAAGAACATAAACAGGTTATTTTTGAATAATAATGGAAATATGAAAGAGGCTGCAATGCCGACTATTGAAAAAACTTGACTAATCATACTAATTTTCGTCCTTTCTGTCGTTAATGTAGTTAATTCAGGCATTAAGGCGTTATAACAGCCAGCAACCATAGTATAGCAAGTGTCAAACAAGAGTAGGAAGAAAGTAAACCAAATCGCAAGACCGATTTGATCCACAGATAAATATGGAAAGAATAGAAATATCGTGGAAATCATCCATATCGGAGTAAAAATTCTGATAAAGGGTATTCGTCTCCCCCATTTAGTTCTTGTTCTATCTGAGATCCAACCAAAAATTGGATCATTTAACGCATTCCAAATATTATAAAAAACTAGCATTATGATTGAATAAGTATAATTATCTAATTTCATAATATTGAGCCAAAACCATGCGGTTACTGCCGCTTGTATTCCATTAAACATTTGTGTGCCAACATATCCCATTCCATAAATTATTTTTTTTCCAGTGCTAATCTCAACAGCCATAGTCCCTTCTAACATTTTAATTAGCTCATTAATTAATATTCAAATGATGAAAAAAGATAATTAAAAACTAAGTTTAATCAATTATAAAAAGGAGATCTTCAGTATATGAAGAAGAAAAATGTATTATTCGTTTGTACAGGCAATATAAATAGAAGTAAGACTGCAGAACAGTTATTTAAGGATTGGGAAGGATTGAATGTAAAATCTGCAGGAATTTATTGGGGTGCAAAGACCCCTTTAAGTCGAGGACTCGTCGATTGGGCAGATATTATATTTGTAATGGAAGAACTCCATTATAATTACATAGCTAATCATTTTCCAAATGTATTAACAAAGGTAGTAATTTTAGGAATTGCAGATATTTATTTAACAAATGACCCCAGATTGGTTAAAATATTAGAGGAAAATGTCACACCTTATCTTAAAAAATTATTGGTAAGTTAATAATGCTTAATCTTAACGAATCTAATATTATATTACTTTATATCATTTTAATTACTTCTTTTAATGGGTTATTATGTGGATTAGTCTCTAATATTATTGCGAAACGTAAATTAAAAGAGTATAAAGAAAATTTTTTTGCTAAAGTCAAAAACAATTTAGGATTCGGGTTAATTCTTATCTTAATTAACAAATCATTTTGGATAGGTTACATTATAACCTTAATTTTCAGTATAACATTGACCTTTTTAAATAATTTCGAATTATTTTCTCTTTTAATTTTAAATATAATTATATATTTCTGGTACTTTTTTATTTATTTAATATCTAGAAGCGGATGTGACCTTATTCCTAGTAAAATACCACCTAAACCTTATATCAGAATCAAAGATCCTATAATTCAAGAAGGGTATCATGAAATATTTAAACGATTAGAAACCAATCTCAATGCACCAAAGGGTAATTTAAAACATCGTTGGGCAATGCCAGCTGCAATATTTATGTTTTGTTATTTATGGGATTCTGCATTTATATCGCTGGTTTGGAAATATTGGGATCAAAATATAGCGAGCGAAATATTATTACCACTTCTTGATAATCAGACTGAAGATGGAAGAATTCCTCATTTCGTCGCTTTTTTTAATAAATCGGAAAAGATCCAACCTCCACTTATTGCTTGGGCAATTTCTAATCTTAAGGTTAGTAATGAATATCTAAAATATGCATATTCTAAATTGAAAAAGTTCAATGAATGGCTTTATCAAAATAGAAGATTGAAAAATGGTCTATTTTTTTGGAAACATTCATATGAATCTGGCATAGATAATTCTCCGAGATTTACAGATCGAAGTGAAAAGCATAAAAAGGATTTAACAAGGTTAGCAGTTATCGATTTAAATAGTTTTATGGTACTTCAAAACCAATCTTTAATTAAAATAGCTGGAAAACTACAAAAACATGATAATAAAGATAATTATGAAACAGATATCGATGAATTCCACCAAAAAAATGAAGATTTAGTTGAATTAATCCAAAAATATCTATGGGATGAAGAGACAGGGTTATATCTTGATTATGATATTGTAAGTAAAAAACGAATTGTTATTAATACTATTGCTAGTTTTTTTCCTCTCATTGCCGAAATCCCGACAGAAAATCAAGCTAAACGGTTAATTAAACATTTAAAAAGTCCCTATGAATATAATACAACAATTCCACTTCCAACTGTTGCATTAAATGATAAGAATTTTGAAAAGGATATGTGGAGAGGACCTGTCTGGGTTAATACAGCATATCTAGTAATCAAAGGTCTTGAAAAATATCGAAGGTATAAATTGAGTGGGGAATTTGCATTTAGAATAATTAAAGGAGTTTTTGAAACTTGGAAGAATGAGGGATCATTTTACGAATTTTACGATCCTGAAAGATATGATCTAAAAGAGTTAACTAGAAAAAAAGGGAACTTATATAAACAACTTACGCTTGGAAGGAAACCTGTTAAAAATTTTGTTGGTTGGACAGGTTTAGTAAATTCTTTACTTGTTGAATCCGTTATAGGTTATGATTTATTTGAAAATACAATTCAATCACGTCTGCCAGAAGAATTAAAAGGTAGAAAAATAGTTTTAGGATTTCCCTCAGAATCCCTAGAACTTGAAATCTCATATGAGAGTGAAAATGATATTTCAATAACAATTATAGATTTAAATTCCAAAAATATAGAAAGCTTCAGAAAGGGTGTATTATTTCAAAAAATTTTCCTTAAAACTTAACAAAGTAGTTAATACGAATTTTATTTTTTTTAATATTAGTCAGAATCTTTTTCTTTTTTTTTATTGAATTCAAATAAATGCTAAAGTCAAATTTACTTAATTATTTAAATTTATTGGCGATTTCCTTGTATCAAAAATAACACAAGGAAATGTTTAAAAAATGGTAAATACAATCGACTTAATATTATACATACAACAAGTTATTTGGTTTATTTCAGCGGGATATTTAATTTATTTAATGCAAAAAACTAAGTTAACTCATGTTGATGAATTCAGACAGAAAGTTGTTCTAGCTATTTACTTTATGCTATTCAATGTAGCTATGAATGGAATTTTTACCGTAATTATTAAAATACCTCAAGAATTTATTATGTTGTTATGGGGAATTATGGTTTTAGCTGATGGTCTTTTTATTACTTTAACACTAATCGGAACATCCAAATTAATTGATTATATTTCTTCAATAATTGACTTTGAAACAAAAAATAAGAAAAAGAATGCTACTATAATTTCTATAATTATAACAATATTTCTCACTATTATTTATATTATTTTTAAAATGTCCAAACCTACTACAACGGTAGTAGAATATATTTTATTTTCAGCAGTTAATTTCTTTTTCTGGTTGACTGGTGTATATTTTTTATTCCTAGATCAGGAGCTGAAAAAAATTAATATAAATATTTTAAGATATTTTGGAATTGGCATATTTTGTATGGCTTTTCTCCCTATACCTTCAATATTTATGGATGTACAAACTGATATGTCGTATTGGATATATACATTCTTTGGTTTAATTGGATTAAATTTGACTTTAATTCTGGGGTATTTGGATTTTAAGAATAAAATTAGCAAGGGATTAGGACAATAAATCTCATCCAGAATTAATAAAAAATGTTCTTTATACCAAAAAATCCAATTTAAATAATATTTTTATAATATTATTTTTTGAAATAATAAATTATTTTGAATTTATAAAATTAACAAAATCTACTCCACAATGTACACATATTTTAGCTTTATCTGGATTTTCTTTTTTACAATTTGGACAAATCGGTATTTTATTATAATTTGTACGATTTACAATTAACTTAGCCCTTTTCAATAATACAAATTTTCTAACTGTTTTTACACAAACGCGTACCACTTCAATACTAAGTATAATATTGATTACTGAGATTAGACTAAAAATTAGATGAGAACGAAAAGCAAGAGAAATAATAAAGATATTACTCGGGATTAAGAATAATATTGTTAATAATCTGAATGTATACTTAATTTCAAATCTCATCGAATGTTCTATTACGAAATTTTTGGGGAAATGACTTGATATCATTAGTAAACAGATAAGCACAGTAAAAACTAAGAAAGCTATCAGAAGTCCTTCATTTACTTTTTTATAATTATAGTTGTCCAGAAATATTATAATAAATAGAACTTCAAGCATTATCCTCAAAACATCTGTAAAAATATCTATTTTTAAAAGTTTGTAAATAGGAAATTAAAAAAGAAATTTATAAAAATAAGCTCCTTTTTTATTTAAAATTAGGTAAATAGTCTCTTTGAAGCTCAACCATTTCGTTGAAGATATTTTCAGCCATTTCAAAGCTTCCACAATTGACATCCATTGCAATACAAGCAATTGCAAGATCTTTTGATTCTTTTAATATGGCTTCAACACAAACATCTTGGATAGACGCTTCAATTCGTAGTAAAGCCGCTATATTTGCTGGAATCTTTCCTAATTTTACACCATGTAAACCTGTTTTATCAACAGTTGCAGAACATTCAATTACTAAATCTTGTGGTAGATTTTCAATTATTCCATCATTTGGTATATTAACAGCAGTTTCATATGAATTTTTATCTTTTATAATCCCCTCGATTATAGGAATTGCCCGCTCGCCTGAAGGTTCTTTGAAAATTCTACTTTTTTTAGAATAGCTACCCTTTTGAAGCCTTTTATAGTTCATATCTATATATCTATTTACTCCTTCTCCAGCTGATTGCATCCTGTCTAGCCAATCTAAAATATCCTCAATTTTAACATAATCTTTACTGAATTGTATATATTCACATATGTGATTATCTCCCACATATGGAAAATATCCATATCTTTTGTATATTTCAAATGTTAAATCAGCGAATTCAAAGCGATCCCATTTATCTTTAAAATAATCCATACATTTAGCGTTAAATTCCGGCATCAGGTCTTTCCCAGTTCGGAGATCAGTTAATCCAAGTATGAAAGCAAAGTGATTTAACCCTCCAGTTGTAATTCTTAGATTTTTTACTGACTGTTTCCATCGTTTGATTTTCTCTTTTGGGCTTAATCCTTCTTCTTGCAGTGATTTGTCAAGCATGCGAGGAAGATGCTTATGTGCAAATCCAATCTGATGACATAAACCAACAAATTTTAGATCTGGAATTGTTCTTTTAATTGCTAAACAAATACGAGACATGGGGTTGGAAAAATTTATGAAAAAAGCTTCTGGTGCGTATTTTTTTACGTCTTTTGCGATTTTTAAAACTTCAGGAATTTGACGAGCAGAATGAAAAAACCCACCCGGTCCACCATTTTCTGCCATAAGCTCAGTCGTACCATATTTTCTTGGGATAGAATTATCTTGCCTTCTAAAGAAAAATCTATCTCCATGTTCAATAGAACTTATAACAAAATCTGCATCTTTCACCGCATCTATCCTATCTAATGTTTTTTCGAACTTAAAGCCACGATCATTGATTTTGTTCTCTGCCATAACCAACTCATAAATCATGTTTAATCTTTCTTCATTAATATCATGAAGCACAATCGTGGAACCTGGTAAGACTTTACTCAAGAAAATATCTGCTATTGTAGTAGGTCCAAAAACCGCACTTCCAGCACCAATTAAGACGATCTTCTTATCCATTTTTCTCACAAATGAAATTAATTTACAGTTAATACATAAGAATATATCGTTAATAATTAGAAAAGTTAAATTTTAAAAGCTAATAGTAAGAAAAATCAAATATAAGTGAGTTAATAATTTAAATCTATATTATTTTAACTAGGAAAATACCATTTTGACTAAAGATGGTAGAAAATTGAATAAAATGATTTATAAACGAAATTAAATGAAATAGTCTATTTATTTTTCCATCATTTTTATAATTTCGAATTAGAAAAAAAAAAAGAAAAATTATTTTTTCTTCGCTACTATCACTATAATTATTATTGCAACTACTGCAGCACCACCTATGATTAACCACATTTCGATGCTCAGACCTAAGAAACCTCCACCACTCGGAACCATTGCTGCCATGGCTAGCAACAATAAATTAACCTCCTCTGGCGGTTCTCCAATTATTTTTTGAGCATAAATGTTTAAAACACCACCAGTTCGATTATCGTGCCATACAATGAGTGCACCATAATTTCCATCGCTACAAATTTGAGGATTTGTTTGATCATTGCTTTGAATGCATATCCCAGAACCAGATTGAGTCCACTGTACCGTCCCTCCCGAGCTCACATGCTGGACATAAATATCCTCAACTGAATAATATTCCCAAGTAATAAATGCACCTCCCTTTCCATCACTGCAAATTTCAGGAAGATATTGCCTACCTGTTGCCGTGCATATCGCAGAACCGTTTGTAGTCCACAGAGTTATTCCACTTGGACTTATCCTTTGGGCATAAATATCATATTGTCCACTTACACAACCATATTGATCATACCACGCAATTATAGCACCACCCGATTCGTCGCTACAAATTACAGGGTGCCATGTATCATTTACTCTTGTGCATATCCCAACACCGCTTGTACCCCAAGGTCTTGCACCAGCAGAATTCAACCTTTGTGCATAGATATCATAATCTACTGCGGCTTCATACCAAGTAATTATAGCACCTCCAGCTCCATCGCTACATACTTTTGGATTATTACTATCTGATGATGCTATGTAAACAGGTACGCCATTAGTCGCCCAATCTCCACCTGCAGTAGAATTCAATTTCTGAGCCCAGATTTCACCTGGGGGAGATCTCAAATCTTCCCAAACAACAACCGCACTACCGAGACCGTTGTTGCAAATATCAAAATCTCTTTGCCATTGAGCTTCATCGCATACTGTTTCCCCTCCAGCAGTCCCATTAACCACACCATCTGAATATATCCTATGAGCATAGATGTCATAATCATCATTCCAAACAATAAAGGCACCTTCTGAACCGTCAGTACAAATACTCTGGTTATCTTGAGGACCTGAAAGTGTGACTATTGCAACACCACCAGCACTCCATTGTGGAGCTCCACTCGAACTTAATCTCTGAGCATAGAGATCGATATTACCGCTTCTTCTATCTTGCCAAACAATAATTGCTCCTCCAGCTCCATCGCTAACAATTTCAGGATATCGTTGATCAAAAGGCAACGTGCATACACCTACACCTTGTAAAGGCCATAGTGCTACACCACTTGAACTTATCCTCTGAGCATAAATATCATAAGTTCCAAATCTATCATCAGCCCATGTTATTATTGCACCACCTGCCCCATCGTTGCAAATTCTTGGTTGATCTTTATCATAGCTTACGTTGCATACAACAGTCCCATTAGTCGTCCATGCAGTTTGAGCTACGGAACTCGAAAGACTAGAAGTTCCGACATCTCCTACCATTATTAACTGATTACTTCCAGTTGTGTCAATTGCATTAATTGCAAATATCGAGAAAAACAAAGTTAATATTATTAAAGACAATTTTTTATTCAATTTCAATTATCTCCGATATTCTCTACTTCTAAAATTTTAACTTATTTTTTTAAGTTAATATTTTTTGTTTCAAATTGAATATAAAGATACTTCAAAACAAATTAAATTTTATAAAAACAGAAATAAATGAAATATAGAATGTTTCTAAAAATGTGAGATTAATTTTATTTTGTTTTTTCTTCTAATTTTCGCTTTTTACAGAATTTCAAAACGGTAGGTATCCCTAACGAAAATTTTCTTTTATCTCTTTTTTCTAGAGGGTTATTTTGAAGAAATAAATATTTCAAATTGTATAAATTTTGTAATCCCTCTAATCTCTTGATCCTATTATATTTTAGGTTCAATATTTCCAATTGAGTAAGTTTTTCCAACCCTTGCAGTTTTTCAATTTTATTATGTTCCAGCAATAATTCTTTTAAATTAAATAGATTATCTAATCCCTCAATTTTCGAAATTTCATTCAAATTAAGATAGAGTTTAGTTAGTTCAAAAAGATTATCCAAACCCTCTATTTTTTTAATTTTATTACCATAAATATTTAAATCTGATAGATGTAAGAGCTTATTAAGCCCCTCAATTTTAAGTATTTGATTATCATAAAGATTTAATAATGTCAATTCGGATAAGTTTTCTAACCCTTCAATCTTAGTTAATTTGTTATTGCTTATATCTAGAATCTCTAATTGGGAAAGGTTTTCTAACCCCTCAATCATCTTGAATCGATTAAAACTAAGAAATAATGATCTTAATTTTATTAAACGGTCTAAATCTTTCATTTTAACAATTTTATTATTGTTAAGATTTAAAGTTTGAAGTTTTTTTAGATTGTCTAACCCTCTAATTGTTCTGATTTGATTACCTTTGCTACCTCCAAGGTCCAATACTTCAAGCTGTTCAAGATTATCTAAACACTCAATTTTAGATATTTTATTATTTTTTAAATTTAATCTCTTTAAAGATGTCAAATTTTCAAGAGCTTCGGGAATTTTTTCAAGATTTTTAGATTCTAAATTTAACCTAATTACGTTTCCATCTTCATCAACTGAGAATTTTTCATCTCTTAATTTAATTGTGTTAATTAATTCATTAATTGCTTTTTTTTCAGTTGAATTTTCGATTCTTTCAAAATTAAATTTGTACACTTTCTCACATTATGAATTTTTATTAAAAAATGTTTAACACAATTATTAAAATGATTAATTAATCATCTAAAAAATAGATTTTACAAGTAAGAATTAAAATGGTGAATAAAACTGGGGCAATCAGAAATCATTAAAGAAACTGACTTATTTGATGCTAAGGGTAATTTAATTCAGACAGGTTGGGCAAAACGCCTTTTATTGAATTATAATCCCGAAAAGATGCGTGCAAAGCCCATCAGAATAAAGGAATGGGATTGTTATGTTATTTTAAATCCGGATTTTGGGTTAAGCTTAATAGTCGCGGATGTTGGGTATTTCGGGATGGGCACTGTAGATTGGAGGGATTTTAAAAAGAATAAAAGTCAAGGTGATCTTGCTCTTAAATTTGATTCTCCAGGAACAATGAATCTTCCTAGAACAGCAGACACTGGTGATGTTTTTTTTAAAGAGAAAAAAAGATGGATTAAATTCGAGCGAAACAAGAATACAATCCCAAATCGTGTATTAACATTTGATTTTCCAAAGTTCAAATATGAAGGGCAAAAAGGGATCTCTGGCGAAATAACGCTCTACCAAGATCCCAAGCTTGATACGATGGTGAATGTTATACCCTTTAGGAATCCCAAACATTTCGTTTATGTCCAAAAAATCTGCTGTATGCCAGCAAATGGGATCGTTCACGTAGGTGGTAAGACTTATGAGTTCCTAGGTGAGAAAAATAATAGTTGGTGTGCTCTGGATTGGAGTAGAGGTGTATTCCCAGTCAAAACAGAATGGTGGTGGGCATTTGCATCGGGTATCGTAAACGGGGCCCATTTTGGGATGAACATCGATTATGGATTTGGGAAGAATCCAAGTAGTAAGAATATGCTTTTTTATAATGGGAAAGGACATCATTTAGATAAGGTAACCTACACATGGGATGATAAGGATCTAATGAAACCTTGGCAGTTTACTAGTAATGATGGGCGTGTAGAACTCCAATTAGAACCCATTCATGAGCATAGATTGAAAATGAATGTCATGCTAATGTATCAAGAAGGGACTCATGCATTTGGATATTACACGGGAGATGTTGTGTTGGATGATGGAACCAAAATTCATATAGACCGCTCTGATAAGCTTTTCGGTTCTGCTGAATACTATGACCATGGCTGGTAATATTTTATTTTTTAAGCCATTTTCCTGGATTCATTATTCTATTTGGGTCGAATAATTGTTTTATTTTTTCTGTTATTGTTTTTTGAATTGCAAATTCTGGTATTTCTTTTACTACATCCCAATGATAGGCTTTAAATTCATTATGAGGAGGCCAAGTTTTATTTTGGGATTGTGCTGTTTTTTGTATTTTACCAGCGAATTCTAAACACGCTTTTAATTCTTCTGGAGAATTTTGGTCATAAAAAACGTCTAATTCGTGTAAACCAAAGTGTCCCATATCGACAGGAACTATACAACTACTGAAGAGATCTTGAGGATAAATAGGAACATCTTTTAGCATATTTTCCATTAATTTTTCTGATTTCATTGCTTCCTCCATTGGTTCTTGAGGGAAGAAAGCGGGCATAAATCCTCCTTTAAATCTCAGTATACGTGGAGATACTTTTGCTCTAAAAAATTCAATTCCTAAGCTTTCAGCAGTTCTTTCAGGCAGTAATCCTCCACCTATCTGATCCATCCTTTCAGGCTCTAAAATCATGCCTCTAGTTTCTTTAGCAATCTGTCTTACAACCTTTTCACCAAATTCTAGTTGTTTTGGGGAAGTTATGCCTTGGATACAAACAAAAACCACATATTTAAGAAATGGCTTGAGATTTTTTCTGTTCTCCCATAATTCTTTCGATTTTTCAAGAGAATCAGTCATTCCTAAAATAGACCAAGCCATTGGCATATTTGTTGCTATCACAGCAATATCTGCTCTACCAAGTTCTTGTAAAGCTTTAACCATTCTTTTTCCACTGCTGTATGATATTACAAAAATTTTAGTATTTTCAGGTAGTTCATCTTGTTTTAATCTTGGTCCACCCACCCAAGGGTGTAATTTCACAGTCATTTCAGTGCAAATTCCTAATTCTCCAACTGCACCTATTAATAATCCTTTTAAATCGGGTCCAGGACCGTTCCACCAAAAATTTCCTAGATCTTTAATCGTCCTTGAACCAGTTTTTATAATTTCGCCTTGTGGAGTAACCCAAGTCATCGAAATAATTGATCTTCTTTCATACCCATACTTTACCATGCACCAACTCATGCCACAATATAACATATTTGAAATTATTCCTACTGTTGAAGGTGCTGCAGGTGCTGGAAGCCATAAACCTTTTTTCATTGTTTCCGCTTGCAATTCGGCATAGCTTACATACGGTTGGATTGTTGCCGACATATTAAGTTCGTCAATTTCAATAACTTGATTTAGACGACGTAAATGCATTAATATTGAACCAGTTTCTGAAGGAACACAGCAACCTCCGACATTTACTCCTGTATTCTGAATCACAACAGGGATTTTATATTCATTAGAAATTTTCATGATGTGTTGAATATGTTCTGTATTTTCTGGTAAAACCACGAATCCGGGCGTAACTCTGTTTAAATTAGCAAAGGGAGATTGATCTCGCGAGTGAACTACAAGAACGGATGGATCATCTGAAATATATTCTTTTCCAACAATTTTCTCCAGTTTAGTATAAACTTCAATGTGTTTATCAGATAATTTTTGTTCGGACATTATTTTGTAACCTCCTCTAAGATTTTAACAAGTGGAATCACTTCAATTGGGTCCTTCATTGTCTTAGAAGCTTCGAGGAAATTTGTAATACAAAAAGGACAAGGTGAAGTTAAAACATCAGCACCCACATATTTTGCTTCTTCCAATCTTTTTGATGCAGTCCAATACGCAAAATCTTTATATGCAGAAGCTACACCCGCTCCTGCTCCACAACACCACGCATTTTCTCTAATTCGTTCCATTTCAACTAGTTTTAACCCTGGAATTTGTTTTAAAACTTCGCGAGGGGCATCATATACTTTAGAATGCCGACCTAAATGGCATGGATCATGATAAGTGACTGTTTTTGGATAATTTTTCAATTTGACATTATGTTCCTTAAAATATTTTAATAAAAATTCAGTCACATGAAGGACATTAAAATTATATTCTCCAGAATATTGAGGATAAGTCTTTTTGAAAGTTTTATAACAACCTGCACAAGAAAAAATTAAATTCTCTATTCCTCTTTCTTTAAAAACTTCCAAATTATGTTTCATTAATTTTATACCTTCATCGACTTGCCCCGTCATAAATAATGGACTACCACAACACCATTCATTCGGATGGAGAATATTAAAATCGACTCCGATTGCATTCAAAACATTGACCGTAGCTTTAGCAATTTCAAATCTTCTATATGAGGACGTACATCCCACAAAATAAGCAGTTTTTGCATTTTTATTAAGTTTTATATCTTTTGGGATCCAATCCAATCGATTTTCATGTGGTTCGTTATAAGGATTATGGAATTGTTCTATGCTTTTAGCAAATTTAGCATGAGCTGGTAAAGGACCTTTTTCTTTAACAACTTTCGCCCTTAATTTTTGTAATACATCAAGCGGTTTAATAATATTCACATCATCACATTGTGCTTGACATCCTCCACATAAAGGACAAGCGAATATTATATGCATTAAGCGATCAGAATATGAGATTTCTTTATCTAATAAAGCTCGAGTTATTTCCATTTTACCTGGTGCGAAATAAGCTTCAAACAAGAATCGAGATCCGCTTGGACATATATCCTTAAATCGTTTGCTCTGCATCTCCCAAGGAGACATATTTCGACACATGGAGCATTTGCAACAATTATATATGACTTTATAATAATCTTCCAATTCAGTACTCATTTCAGCGAACCTCCCATTCAATCTTCCCAGGATTCATTATTTTATTGGGATCAAAAATATTTTTGACTTTGTTAATCAATTTTGAATAATTTCCAATCTTTGAATATACTACCTTCTTTAATGGACCATAAGGTATATCGATAAATGCCCCAGATTTAAGCGCTAATTCACCTAAACTCGAGAAAAATTGTCGGAATTTGATGATATTTTCTTCATTTATAAGATTTGTATAAAGATCAAATTCTACATAAGCCACACGATTTCGTTCAACTGGTATGATAGATACTCCTAACTCGATATTGAAATCATTAAATTCCCTTAATTCATCTGAAATAGCTGAATGAAGTTTTAAAAATCTATTTAGTGTGATATATAGCGGGAGATCATAATGCTGACTTTTTAATCCAGCAGGGCTATTAAATTCTTTTAATATTATTGCCTCTAATTGAGATATTAACTCATTTTTTTCGATATTTATTGAACTTTCTTTAATTAAATCATATATTGCTTCTTTTTCGTAAGCGATTTTTTCCTCAGGTAAGCGTTCAAGCCCTTCCAGACAAATTAGAAATATCCAATCAGGAAATTTGGCATTTTTATTTTCAATATTTAGATATTCCAAAGCATTGCATTTATTAAGAATAAGACATTCAGTTCCGATTTCTTTACGTTCAACTTTATAAACAAAATCAATAAGATCTTCAAGCTTTTGAAAAGGAATAGATACTATTTCTTGAATTTGGGGTTTAGGTTTAACACGAATTGATGCTTTAGTGACAATACCTAAACCACCTCTTGCACCATGAAATATTCTAAAATAATCTAATGTTGAACCATAGGGATAAACAGGGGGACTTTTAGAAGAAGCCATAGAGCCCGTCCTAAAAATTTCACCATTGCCTAAAACAACCTCTAAATTTACTACGAGATCATTGTACTCAAATTTTGGCATAGCGAAAAATGGATATCGTCCTAAATATGAAGATATTATCGAATCAGAATTTGAAAAAATAGTCGGAATTGTTCTTAAACCAACCTTATCAAGTTCATCTTGTAATTGTTGATAAGTTACACCAGGTTCTATAACTACATACATACTATTATTATCGATAGATAAAATTTGATTCATCATTTGTAAATCTATTATTAAACCACCGTTTTCAGGAATTGTACCACCATATCGATTCAATTTCGAGCTTTTCGGAATGATAGGTATTATATTTTGGCTTGCAATTTGAATAATTCTTTGAATTTCACCTATATTTTTAGGCATGACAATAAGATCGGGAATCTTTGATTCAATTAAAGGAAAATGTAAACTTTGAGAATATTTTTTTAACATTTTTACTTCATGAACTACATTTTCTTCTCCAACTAAATCAAATATTTTTGTTTTTAACTCCTCTAAGTTCATTTCTTTAACTCCTCGGAAGTTTTATCGGATTATAGTATATGATTTCTATTTATAGATTTATCGAATTAAAATAATTTTTATTAAAGTATAATTACTAAAAAAATATCTGCAATAAATTTATGAAGGATGAAAACACATACATAGAATTATTCATCAGAATTGCATAAAAATCTTTTAGAAAAAATTAGAGGTGTTTTGGATGCGTTATAAAGGTTTTAAACTTCTCAAAATTCGTATTGATCGCGGAGTTGCGTTTGTAACTATTGATAATCCACCGATTAATGTTCTAACTATGGATTTAGTAGCAGAACTCAGCCGTTTAGCAACAAAGGTCAAAAAAGACGATGATGTACGTGTAATCGTTTTTGATAGCGCCAATCCGGACTTTTTTATAGCTCATTTTGATGTTAATTTTCTCGCCCAAGCACCAGATGAAGTCCCACCTAAACCTACTCAACCTCATGTGCTTCATCAAGTGAATGAAGCATTTCGTACTATGCCAAAGGTCTCAATTGCTAAGATTGAAGGTATAAATCGTGGTGGTGGTAGTGAGTTTGTATTGGCTCTAGATATGAGGTTCGGAGCCATTGGTAAGGCTGTTCTGGCCCAACCAGAAATCATGATAGGTATAATACCCGGTGGGGGTAGCACACAAAGACTTCCACGTCTCTTGGGGCGTTCCCGAGCTCTAGAAGTCGTGCTTAGTGGTTTGGACCTTTCAGCTGAATTGGCTGAAAAGTATGGGTACATAAACCGTGCTCTTCCTCCAGATAAAATAACGTCAGTTGTTAATGCTCTAGCCTATCGAATTGCTTCCTTCCCAGCTGAGACAATCGCATTAGCTAAAAAAGCTGTACTGGCAGCCGAGGAGTTGCCGCTCAAAGAAGGGTTACTCGAAGAAGAACATTTATTTAATCAATCATTAGCTCTACCAGCAGCTAAGGAACGAATGAAAATGTTCCTCGAATTTGGTGGTCAAACACGCGAAACGGAACTTAATTTGTCTAATTTATTAGATAAAATTAGTTAAAATTGAGAGCAATAACAATCTCCTTATTTTTTTAACAATGAGTTTATGAGTGAAATTGTTATGACTGAAAAGGATGAAGTAAAGGAAAAATTGGTAGACCCCGAGTCTATAAAGGAATTGGAAAAAGAAAAACGGAAAAAATCCAGAAAAAAAAGAAGAGAAGAAGAACAAAAAATAATGTTTCCTACAAAGATGACCAGATATATTTGGTTTGTTATCATTTTCGCTTCACTTGTCAATGGTTTTGATAGTTGGTGTTCAGTTGCACTCAACTTGGCTATGGGATCATTAGTTGAAAATTATGATATTTTAGGGAAATTAACAAACCCGAATCTATTTGTATACTTTGGTCTCGCAGGCAGTCCTGTTACGATGGGGGTTATACTTAGCATTGCGGGGACTGGAGTCATTGCTGCAACTTCATTTAAATACTTGACTGATAAATATGGTCGAAGACCATTAACCCTTTTGACCGCTATTCTCTTTACAGCTTTTACTGTTTTAACAGCATTTGCACCAGCAACTTCCGAAGGTTTGTTAATATTTCTTACTTTTAGAGTTTGCTCAAATTTCTTTCTTGCTGCTGATGTTGTAATAATAATCGTAGCCGAAGAAAGTCCCAATCATTTACGAGGACGGTTAATTGGAATAGTGTTTGCATTAAGTGCACTTGGAGGAACGGCTTGTGGGCTGGTTCAATCAGCAGGAGTTAGAATTCCGATCCCTGGTCCTTGGGGATTTGGTGGATCTTGGTCAAGTCACATGACTGTTTGGCAAAGTATGTTCTTTCTATCCATAATTGGCTATTTATTTATTATTCCTCTGTTTTTCTTTCTTAAGGAGACCGGACCATTTAAAGTCATGAAAAAATATGAGGATTGGAGAAAGAAGAAGGGGTTAAAACCTAAAACTGGTTGGTTTACTCCTCTACAAAGAAAATATGCACGTGGTCTAACTGTTGGTTGTGTTATTGTATTTCTAGCTCAATTGATGTATTTTTCTCAAGGAACATTTTTTGCACTTTATTATGCAAAAGAACTTAATGTAAGTACTGGACGTTTGGGAATTTTATCATTCCCGGTGTTAGTATCGGGAGGGCTTGGGCTTTTTATAGCTGGTTCAGTTATTGATAGATGGGGAAGATTACCGACTCTACACCGGGCTGGTATGGGAGCTATGATCACAGGCGCTTCATATGCTTGGCCGTCTATATTCATTGCTGGCGATATACCAAATTCTCTTATTACAGGTATTGTAGTATTAAGTTTATCATTATTTATTTTTTTTGTTACATTAATGCTTGTATGTGGTGCTTTGGCTGGGATCGAAATGGTGCCAACCCATATTCGCTCGACTACCCAAGGATGGATAGGAGCTATTTCTCGAGCAGCTGTGATGGCGGTCCCAATAATGGTAATGTTCGGAGCGGAAGCTGTAGGTGGATTAGGGCTTTCATATCAATTTATTTTTGCATTAAATGTAATGCCTTTAACAACAATTATGTTTACAGTTTACGTTTTGGCTGTTGAAGGAAAAGGACGTCAAATCGATGAAATAGTAGCTACAGAAATTTACTCTAAAATGAAGAGGGTGAGCGATTATAATAAACCTTATTACTACTATTTTCTTACTATGACTGCACAATTTACTTGCCTAACGATATACGGTCTCACAACAAATGGAACTCTTTTAGGCATAATTATAATGGTCAGTATATATTTTAGTATATCAATTATATGTTTTATAATAATTATAATTGTCCGAGGATGGTTCACAGAATAGAAACTATATTCAAATACCTCTCTGACAAATTTAAGAGAAATTGAGTAATTAACAGTCCAAGAGGGATATTATTTACCTCCCTAACCACTCCTGAAATGAAAATAGAGGATCTCCTTTAAAAAATTCTAGATATATTAATGTAATAATGATAAAAAATATACATAAACCAATGGCTACAACAGTATAGATTTGATAATTTTCCATCTTGTTTACCTTTTGAATCCTATAATTTAAATATATATTTGAATATGTAGTTGTTTACCAAATTATTAAATTCTTATAATTTAAATTTTGAATTTGGAAATAATAACAAAAACCCCATTATATTTGACAAGGAGATTATGCGAGAGATTTGTATGACTGAGAAGGACGAAGTAAAGGAAATAATTGCAGATCCAGAGTCTGTAAAAAAATTAGAAAAAGAAGAACGCAAAAAATCCAGAAAAAAAAGACGAGAAGAAGAAGAAAAAATAATGTTTCCTACAAAGATGACCAGATATATTTGGTTTGTCATAATCTTCGCTTCAATTGTCAATGGATTCGACAGTTGGTGTACAGTAGCAATCACTTTAGCTATGGGATCACTGGTAGAAACATATGATATTTTGGGGAGTTTAACAAATCCTAATCTTTTTGTATATTTTGGTCTCGCAGGCAGTCCTGTTACGATGGGGGTTATACTTAGCATTGCGGGGACTGGAGTCATTGCTGCAACTTCATTTAAATATCTGGTTGATAAATATGGTAGAAGACCATTAACTCTTTGGACTTGTATTCTATTTACAGCTTTTTCTGTTTTAACTGCGTTCGCACCAGCTACATCTACTGGATTGGTAATATTTTTAATATTTAGAGTTTGCTCAAATTACTTTCTTGCTGCTGATGTTGTAATAATAATCGTAGCCGAAGAAAGCCCAAACCACTTACGAGGACGATTAATTGGAATAGTTTTTGCATTAAGCGCATTTGGTGGAACAGCTTGTGGAATGGTCCAATCAGCAGGAGTTCGAATTCCGATTGCTGGACCTTGGGGATTTAATGGAGCTTGGTCAAGTCACATGACTGTTTGGCAAAGCATGTTCTTCCTATCCATAATTGGCTACTTATTTATTATTCCACTATTTTTATTTCTTAAGGAGACTGGACCATTTAAAGTAATGAAAAAATATGAGGATTGGAGAAAGAAGAAGGGGTTAAAGCCTAAAACTGGTTGGTTTACTCCTTTACAAAGAAAATATGCACGGGGTATGGCAGCTGGTTGCGTTGTAGGGTTTTTAGCTCAATTAATGGCATATGCTCAAGGTACATTTTTTGCAATTTATTTTGCAAAAGAATTGAATTTAACTCCTGATGTGTTAGGAGTTTTAGCATTCCCTGTATTAATGGCTGGAGGAGTTGGACTTTTTATAGCTGGTCCAGTTATTGATAAATGGGGTAGACTACCTACTATTCATAGATTCGGTGTTGGAGGTTTAATTGCATATGCATCATTCGTATGGCCTTCTGTTTTTATTGTTGGTGACTTACCCAATGCCCTTATTACTGGTATAGTCACATTCAGCACCGCTTTGGGTGCCTTTTGTGTTACTATAATGGTTGTTTGTGGTGCACTTATTGGTATTGAATATTTTCCAACTCATATCCGAAGTACTGCAGGGGGATGGATCGGTGCAATCTCAAGAGGAGCCGTTATGGCTGCCCCAATAATGGTGATGTTCGGGGCTGAAAGCATAGGTGGGTTAGGGTTATCATATCAGTATATATTCGCACTTATGGGAATGCCGTTGACGACTGTTATGTTTACCGCTTATGTATTGGGTGCTGAAGGGAAAGGTCGGGGACTTGATGAGATAGTAGCTGCAGAAATCTATACTAAAATGAAGAAAGATAGGGAGTATAAGAGACCATATTATTACTATTTTATTTCTATGATTGTACAATTCGTTTCCCTTACAATATACGGTCTTTGTACTAGCGGAAGCATTTTTGGCATAATTTCAATGGTTAGTTTATATTTTATTTTATCAGTAATATGTTTCCTTATAATAATGAAGGTTCGAGGAATGGTCACAGAGTAAGGATTTATATTTAAATATGGTTTTAATCAAATTAAGAATGATCTACTCTCTATTAAAAAATAAGGGAAATCTTTTATCTCCCTAACCAATCCTGAAGTGCAAATAGAGGATCACTTTTAAAAAATACAAGATAGGTTATTGTAACAATTACAAAAATTAAACTTACACCAATAACTGCAATAGTATAAACTTTATAATCTTCCAATTTATTCACAGCTTCTTTTTTTTTCCTTTATTTTTCATATTAATACTTAATAATTTTTATCTTAATTTTCTGTTTTGAAAGAAAATATGATAAATCTTCTTATAAATTGAACTTTATTTTTATTGGATAAAAAAAAATAGATTTCATACATTTTAAAAAGAAATTTCAGCACTATAAGCTGAAATATCGCCTTTTTTGAGAATCATCCATACCCTTAATCCAAAAAAATGCGTCTTCTTTATTATCTACTAAATTATTTTTTCCTTTTAAAATACTGTTCCATGGAAAAGATTTTGGATCAAACAGACCTATTCCTGAATCTGTCCACCATTCAATGCGTTGTTTTATCATTTCAAGAGAACGATGGTCCCAAACTTGAAAAGAAGTATAACATTGGAATGTATCCATTTTTCTCATAGCTTGAAAAATTTTTTGAGTGATAATATTTTTTCGTCTTTTAGAATCAAGAGAATAATATTGAAAAAGTAGAATTAAAATTTCAGTCGCTTCCTGAATACTTTTCAATGGTTCTAGTACTTCTTTTTGTTGTTTAATTATCCTTTTTAAAATTTTGTTGCATTCTTTTAATTTATCACCGTCTAAAGTTCTCCAAAAATCCTCAAGTAATAAAATTGCATTTTTAACATCTTCTTTTTCGTTCATAGAAGATGAAAGCAAACCCGCAACTTCGCTGCTGATTTCATTACCTCCAATTTCAGGATTCCAAAGATATCTTCCGAAAACATAATCATCGATAAAACGGGTTTTAGGTAATACCCTATACCCAACCATACCTTTCAAATTTGGACCTAATGCTTTTATTGAATCTGTTATTCTTTCTTTTAACAAATGTATATGAGGTCTTGGAAATATCAATTGGTTTTCCATACCAGCTTCTGGATCGATTAAAAATACAAAATCATATACCTCGTAACCTTGCTCTATAGCCATTTTTAGTGTTTTTTGGGTTATATCTAAAATCTTAATATCCTTTGGAAATTTCGAAAATAATTGATCTCGGAGCCCCTCGATAGGTGGAATTTCAAAATCTTCTTTAATATTCGCAAACCAGGTCATAAAGAAGAGCCGTTTCGAGTTTCCATTTTCTTTAATAAATTTCAGATGTTCAACAAGTAGATCGGCAATATTATTCCTACAATATTCGCAATTACAACCTCCACCTTCAAAAGAAATCGAAGCATGACTAGGAACTGTATTAAATCTTTTAATTGTGTATTTAAGGAGTTTATCACCAATCGCTTTTCCTTTTTGGGTACAATGAGTAACTCCCTGATAAAGAAAGATTTCTGCTCTAATCTCTGGGAATTTAATCCATAATTCGGTAGGGATTTCATCAAAAACATATAATGAAATGATTTCAAGACCTATATCTGCGGCATATTTAAATACTTTATCTAAAACGTCATATCTCCATGCATTTTTTTCCAATTCTTCGTAATCAGGATGATATAACATTACTGCATGCATTATAAACATAATTGAGTTGTAATTAAATGACCGAAGCCTATTGAAATATTCTTTCCACTGTGAGAACGTCCAATTTTCAGTCGAAAGATCCCCTAATCCATAAGGCATATTTACCATCATACAACGTGTTTCAAAGAATGGAGTTTCAAATATATTCCAATCAATTGAAAAAGGATCTTGTGTTTGCTGTTCCTTTAGCTTCATATGTAGATAATATATTCCATTTGCAAGACCTTGGTCCCCTATAGATGAAATAAAAATATCTTCATTTTTGCTATAAATTAGAAAATCATCAATTTTTTTCAGTTTATTTGCATTCTCTAAATTTAATTTTCGAATTTCTTCTGAATTATTTTGCAAAGTTAGAAAAGTAATAGTTCTAGTTGAATTTGAATCTGATTCTCCAATCCAACTTGCTAAAACCTTAATAGCTTGTTCAATTTGTTTGGTTTTATTATTATTATAACTTATTTTATAAGTCATTTCTTTTCAACATATTTCCATTTGTAGAGTGTATGCAATTTTTATATTTTAATTATTTAACTTTTTCGCAAATTTAAATTTACAAATGTTCTAGATTTATTGACATTTGAAAGTAAAGATTTTTAGTTTTACATAAAATATGTTATCCCCAAAATTGCGGAATTCTCATACCTTTAATCCAAGGTTGAACATCTTTTTTCTCATCAATTAAATGATATTTTGCTTTTAAAAGACAGTTCCATGGAAATGATTTTGGATTAAAAAGTCCACTTCCAGGATCTGTCCACCAACGAACTCGCTGTTTTATCATCTCAAGTGACACAGCATTCCAAGCTTGATATGAGGTATAGCACTGGAATGTGTCCATCTCCCTCATAAGTTGAAATATTTTTTGAATAAGCCCCTGTCTTCGTCTTTGGGAGTCAATCGAATAATATCGAAAGAGCAATTCTAAAATTATAATCGCTTCTTGGATGCTTTTCAATGGTTCTGATATATTTTTATTTTTTTTATTAACCATTTTTAAAATATTCTTACATTCCTTTAATTTTTCACCGTCAAAAGTTCTCCAAAAATCCTCAAGTAATAGAATTGCATTGGTTACGTTTTCTTTTTCCTTTATAGAAGAAGATAGCAAACCCGCAACTTCGCTAATGATGTTATTAACTTCAATTCCAGGATTCCAAAGATATCTGCCTAAAAGATAATCATTAATAAAACGCGTTTTAGGTATTAATCTATAACCAACCATTCCTTTAAGATTTGAACCTAATGCTTTTATTGAATCTGAGATTCGTTCTTTTAACAAATTTATATGAGGTTTAGGAAAAAGGGATTGATTTTCCATACCTTCTTCAGGATCTATGAAAAATATAAAATCATATATCTCATAACCTTGATTTGCTGCCATTTTTAACGTTTTTCTGTTCACATCTATAATTTTTACTTCCTTTGGAACCTTAGAAAACAATTTTTCACGAAGTCCTTCAATTGGGGGTGATTCAAAATGCTCTTTTACATTGGCAAACCAGGTGCAAAAAAATAAATGCTTTGGTTGTGCATTTTTATTAATAAAATCCAAATAATTTATAATAAGATCGACAATGTTGTTCCTACAATATTCACAATTGCATACTCCTCCCTCAAATGCAAACAGAGCATGACCATCCACATTTTTAAATCTATTGAGGGTGTAACTAAAAAGTTTTTCTCCAAACTTTCTTCCTTTTTCGCTACAATATGAAATACCTTGATAACCAAAGACTTTCGCTCTGATTTCTTGATGTTTAATCCATAAATCTGTTGGAATTTGATTAAAAACATATATTAAAATGATTTCTAGACCTATATCCCTTGCATAAGTAAAAACTTCTTCAAATATATCATATTTCCAAGAATTTTTTCTCAATTCTTTAAAATTAGGATTATATAGCATCGCTCCTCCAATTGTAAACACAATCGAAGTATAGTTAAAAGATCGAAGTCTATTTAGATACTCTATCCACTGTGAAAAAGTCCAAGTTTCAGTAGATAGCCCCCCCAAACCCAATGGAAAATGTAAGGTCACCCCTCGAGTTTCAAAATGTGGTGTTTGAAAAAGATCCCAATTAATGGAGAATGGGTCTTGTTTTTGACATTCTCTTAATTTCATGTACAAATAATATATAGCATTTGCAAGCCCTCGGTCCCCAATGGACAAAATAAAAATCTTATTTTCTTTATCTTGATTGTTTTTATTGTCACTAGAAATTAAAAAATCATCTACTTTTTTTAGATTATTCACTTTCTCTAAATTTAATTTTTGAATTTCTTTTGAATTATTTTGAAGTGTAAGAAAATTAAAAGTGTTTTTAGCATTTGAATCAGGTTTTCCAGCCCAACTTGTAAAAACCTTAATAGCTTGTTCGATTTGTTTGTTCCTATTTTTATTAAAATATATTTTGTAGGTCAATTAAAATTCACTATTGTTTATAAATTGGGGATATTCTCCTTATAAATCAGTTTTATATAACAGTTCTGCAATTCTAGAGCATATTTAATTACTAGTTTAAGGATATTTAAACGTCATACAATAAATATTTAAATAAATGTTATCTAGTTTAGGTCATTAATTTTGGTTTAAAAAGATTTATTTGGTGAAAAAAATGACAGTAACATTGGAATATTACTTTCAATTTTATTCAAACAAGCTATTTGGTCGTTCAATTTTTTCAGACCCAATGGAACTATTTTTATTTACAATTTCCTTTTTAAGCTTATTGTTTTTAATTGGTATAATATGGACATTATATAACGGTTATAAAGAAACTAGAGTTATTGAAACTTTATTATTTTTATTAAGTATGATCTCTTTTTTAATTGCTGGTGTACTTGGAAGCATAGAGAGAATAAGTTATTCGACTTGGGGTTTACCTCAACTCGGAGATCTCCTACATATAATCGTTTTATTTCCTATGCAATTTTCATTTCTATGTGTTAATACCTTTGCAATACGGATTACATTTCCCGAAAAATTCAATATGATTATTTCTTTCTTAATCGTACTATCCACTATTTTGATAACTATTATAACCTGGGCAATGATTCAGGGACCTCCTTATGCGATCATAATTAATTTTGCTGTGGTTCATTCCAATGAGGTCGGGATAGTAGTTTTAGCAACCCTTGCACCAGTTGCTGTAATGCCACTAGCTATTTTCTTTTATTCGGCTAAGAAAATTCGAGATGAAGATAGACCAAAAAGTAATCGTTCTTTCTGGTTTGGAATGGGATTTTTATTTTTTACTTTAGGTGCAGGTTTAACAACACCTACTACCCCATATTTTGCTGTTTTCAGCATTTTTGCTGCATTTACTCTCTATGTTTGCTTTAGAATGCCAAACTGGTTCAAACGACACATAGGATGGATTGAATAACTCATTTATATGTGCTCATAAATCACCAATGAGTCCTTTATTAAAGAACAAAGAACAATAATTAATAATCAAATACACTTGTAGAACAATTTATGCTTTAGAAAACAACCAAAAAAAAATTAAATCCAAAGATTTTAAAATTAAGGATTTAATAAAACTTCTTGCAGTTATTAAAATTCAACTGAAAATCTAAAAAGGATGCAATGAGTGAAAAAAATGGCAGTTTCATGGGATTATTATTTTCAATTTTATACAAATCAGATATTTGGACGTTTTTTTTATGTACAACCACTAGAAATTTTGGTAATAATATTTGCGTTTATAGGATTATTATTTTTAATTGGTATTATGCGGGCTTTATATAGGAATTATAAGAAATCTAATGCTATTGAAACTTTATTATTTTTAATAAGTATGATCGCTTTTTTAGTGGGTGGTGTCCTTGGAGGGATAGAGAGATTCTGTTATTCAACTTGGGGTTTGCCACAACTAGGAGATTTAATACGAATAACTGTAATATTTCCTGTTTATTTTTCATTTATAAGTGTTAATATATTTGCTTTGAAAACTACGTTTCCAGAAAAATTTAAGATCATTCTTCCTTTTTTATTGATATTAACTATTGTTAGTGCAGGAACTGTAATTTGGGCAGAATTGCAAGGTCCTCCATACGCTAGAATTATTAATTTCGCTGTGGCCTACTCTCTTGAGATTAATTTAATACGTCTCATAACTCTTTCACCACTTGCTGTAATTCCAACAACTCTTTTTTTCTATTATGCAATAAAAAATCGAATTGAAGATAAACCAAAAAGTAATCTCTCATTCTGGCTGGGAATGGGATTTTTATTTTTCACTGTAGGTTCTGCTTTAACATCAGCTGGAACTGAATTCTTTGGGCTTCTATTTATTTTGTCAGCAGCTATTTTCTATGTGTGCTTTAAAATGCCAGGATGGTTTAAAAAGTGTATAGGATGGCCTGAATAACACTCCCATATAACATTAAATCTCCCATAATTCTGAAATTTTCGTTTCTTTTATCCAAGGCAATACATCTTTTTTATCATTAATCAAGTGATATTTTGCTTTTAGAAGGCAGTTTGCTGGAAAAGACCTTGGATTAAAATTACCACTTTCAGGATCTGTCCACCAATGAACTCGCTGTTTTATTACCTCAATTGACACGGCATTCCAAGCTTTATATGATGTATAGCAATGAAATGTTTCAGTATTTCGCATAACTTGCATAATTTTTTGAATAATTGCTCTTTTTCGTCTTTTAGAGTCATGTGTATAATATCGAAAGAGCAATTCTAAAACTATAATCGCTTCTTGGATGCTTTTCAATGGTTCTGACATATTTTTTTGTTCTTTAATGACCATATTTAAAATTTTCTTACATTCTTTTAATTTATTACCGTCTAAATTTATCCAAAAATCCTCAAGTAATTGAATTACTTTTATTACGTTTTCTTTTTCGTTTATAGAAGAAGATAGCAAACCCGCAACTTCACTAATAAGTTCATCAACTTCAATTTTAGGATTCCAAAAATATCTACCCTCAACATAATCATTAATAAAACGCGTTTTAGGTATTAATCTATAACCAAACATTCCTTTTAGAGAGAGAGAGGGTAATGTTTGAATTGAATCTAATATTCGTTCCTTTGACAAATTTATAAGAGGTCTTGGAAAAAGAGATAGATCTTCCATTCCTGCTTCGGGATCCATAAAAAATATAAAATCAAATATTTCATAGCCTTGATCTGCAGCCATCTGTAAGGTTTTTCTGCATACGTCTATGATCTTTACATCTTTAGGAATCTTAGAAAATAATTTATTCCGAAGCCCTTTAATTGGAGGTGATTCAAAGTGCTCTTTTACATTAGCAAACCAAGTTATAAAGAAAAGTCGTTCTGGCTCTGCATTTTTTTTAATAAAATTCAGGTAATCAACAATAAGATCAACAATATTGTTCCTACAATAATCACAATTACAACCGCCCCCCTCAAAGGCAAAAAGAGCATTACTTGGGACTGTTTTAAATCTATTAAGTGTGTATTTAAGAAGTTTTTCCCCAATTTCTTTTCCTTTTTCACTGCAATGGGTGATTCCTTGATAACCAAATATATGTCCCCTTATTTCTGGAAATTTAATCCATAATTCAGTTGGTATATGATTAAAAACATAGATTAAAATGATTTCCAGACCTATATCCTTTGCATAATTAAATACATCTTCAAACATATCATATTTCCAGGAATTTTTTTTCAATTCCTCAAAATCAGGGTGATATAGTGCCCATGTACTTATTAGAAATATAATCGATGTGTAATTAAATGACCGAAGTCTATCCAAATATTCTTTCCAATGTGGAAAATCCCATGTCTCAGTGGAAAGTCCCTCTAAACCAAGTTTAAGATTAAGAAGAACCATACCACGTGTTTCAAAGTAGGGGGTTTGAAAAATATCCCATTTAATAGAAAACGGGTCTTTTATTTGCTGTTCTCTTAATTTCATGTATAAATAGTATATAGCATTTGCTAGACCTCGCTCTCCTATCGATAAAATAAAAATATCATTTTCTTTACGTTGATTTTCATTCTTTTCGCTAAAAATTAGAAAATCGTCTATTTTTTTAAGTTTATTCGCTGTCTCTAAGCTTAATTTTTGAATTTCTTTGGAATTTTTTTCCAATGTGAAAAGAACAAATTCATTTGTTGAATTTGAATCTGATTCTCCAATCCAATTTGTTAAAACTTTAATAGCTTGTTCAATTTGCTTGCTTTTATTCTTATTGAACCTTATTTTGTATTTCATTTTTTATTCACTAAGAAATAAACTAATTTTTTTGACCTTAGATAAAAATCCTAAAAAATAAAATTTATATTTTTGAATTTAATAATATTATCTAAAATCATTATGGGGAATATTTTGGTTAAAAGTAAGGCTCTAATAGTTTTAATAGTATTAATAATCCTACCATCTATTTCCTATAATCTTGACGCTTGCATTAAATCTCCAGTAATCCCTTTTAATTTTTTAAATAATATTAAAACACAAAAGGATCCTCAACTCTTCACCAAACATGCTGAGATGATATCAAATTCGTCTGAAGATAATTATAGACCAAAGATAGCTATTGATTCATCTAATGAAATTCATTCCGTTTGGTATTCTCGTGACTATCCGATAAATGATTCTATAATTTATTCTAACAGCACCGATAACTTTACAAATAAAATGAAGATCACAGAAAGCTATCCCAAAGATACTGATCCATGTATTGCTATAGATAATTCGGATACGATTCATATAGCTTGGATTAGAGATTCTGAACCAGGTTGGTTGACTGATCCAACTGAAGTATATTATACGAATAGTTCTGTTAATTTTTCAACACATAAGCTTGTAGTAAATCAAACTGAAGTTGATTCACCACAAATAGGTTGTGATTCTTTTAATAATGTACATATAGCATGGCTGGGGTACAAAGACTTCCAATGGAATGTTTTTTATTCAAATAGTACGGATTATTTTTCATCAATAAAATATGTATCTCAGGATAGTTTAAGGGATTATTCGATAAGTCTGTGTGTTAAGGATGATGTTGTTCATATAATTTGGCGAAAATATATTGCTTATAAAAAATATAGAATTGCATATGCAAATAGTTCTAACGATTTTACAGAAACCATAATTTCAAAAAATGATGCGTATTATGAAAGTCCAAAAATCAAAGTTGATGATTCGGGTAATATCCATATTATTTATGTAGAACGTTATGAAAAAAAGGAAGAAGACCCAATCGATAAAGAAGTTTTTATCTCCTTTTTTATTTCTTATATTTATCTAGATTATTTCAATGATCAACCTTTTGGATTTTTTAATTTTGATGTTATAATCGTTTACCTTGCCATATTTGATTGGATTCATGGTTCTAATTATAATTATGAATATTTCTCTAGAATTTATTATTCAAATAGTAGTGATAATTTTAACTCACGGAGTAGTCTCTCAAATTTAACATCAACTTGTGTTTGGTATCCCGATATTGCTATTGATCAATATAATACTTGCCATTTAATATGGCAAGGAGCAAATTACTATTATTCAAATATATATCGTATATTCTATACAAATAGCTCTAAAAAATTTCAAGAATTCTATATCTATAAATCAGAATATGCAATTGATCATTCTGATTTTGAGATTGATGGTAAAAATGAAACTCATTTTATATATTCCGCATATAGAAACATTTGGTATTTTAATAGCTCTGAATTAGAATACTATCCAGTTTCCATTGATACTGATATTATTATAGATTTAATTAATCTCTATTTTTCTATTCCAAAAATGCCAGATTTAACAAATTTAACTATAATTTCGATTTATTGTTTAGCTGCTTTTAATGTTATTGCTCTTTATCTTCCAAAAAAAAGAAGGGATGCTCAAAGTATGGGGGAATCATAAATGTCAAGCAACAATATACGTGTTTTACGTTTTTTTTATGATTCAATTATTATTTTCTTTATTTTAATACTCATTCTTCCTCTTAGGGTTGCATATGAAATTTCGCTTTCTATATATAATTTGATTTTTGTAGCTCATAATTTACCATTTATTATTTCCCGAGGATCAATTCTATTTATTCTTGCTTTGATAATTTTCATAATTAGTATATTTTTATTCCGGAAGTTCTATAAAACAGAAGATGGGAAATTTGCTAAATATGGATATATTGCAAGTTTGATCTCATGTTTATTTGCCGGACAGTCAATATTAATTAATTATATCATTTATTTTTATCGAATGATTAATATCGCTTCTATTTATATAGGAATCGTTCTGGTTCTTACAGAATTAAATATTAGTACATTGATATTTTTAAGACGTAATGATTTAGAAGACGTAAAACAAAGCAAAAAGATAAAAAAACATACAAAGATTGATTGGTATTGTCCTAAATGTGGAACCAAGAGAGAAATTGAATATAAATTTTGTATAAACTGTGGATTTTCATTTAATAAATTAGATTAAAATCTCTAAATTCGATTCATTATTCTTTAGGATTAAAATAAGGTCTAAACATTTAAGAATAAAAGGTACAATCTACAATTATGACAGAAAATATTGAGATCCATGGTTATTGTGATGAACGTTTCACTAAAGTACGAGAAGCATTTGCAAAAAATTTTAAGCGTGGTCGAGAGGTTGGAGCTTCATTTGCAGCCACACTAAATGGGAAGTTTGTAATCGATATTTGGGCGGGGTATGCAGATGCTGCAAAAACTCGCCCTTGGGAAAAAGATACAATCGTTAATGTTTATTCAACTACAAAAATCATGACTGCTATTTGCACACTTATGCTTGTGGATCGTGGACTGCTAGACCTAGATGCCCCAGTGGCTAAATATTGGCCCGAATTCGCGCAAAATGGAAAGGAAGATCTTCCTGTTCGTTATCTTCTAAGCCATACAGCTGGTTTGTCTGGGTGGGAAGAAGCTATTCCGGTGGAGGCACTCTATGATTGGGATCGAGTTGTTAAACTTCTTGCTGCTCAGAAACCGTGGTGGAAACCTGGAACTAAGAGTGGATATCATTCTGTTACTTTTGGTTACCTATTAGGAGAATTACTTAGACGTATTACTGGTAAAACTCTTGGTACTTTTTTCCGAGATGAAGTGGCTAAACCTCTTAATGCAGATTTTTATATTGGTTTACCCGAGGAACACGATTCTCGTGTTGGTGAATTAATTCCCCCAAAAATGCCTGATCTCAGCAATCTTGGAATAGATGAGAGTTCGATAGCTGTAAGAACATTAATGAATCCCCCATTAACTGCAATGCATTCTAGAGATAGGGCTTGGCGAGCTGCTGAAATACCCGCCGCAAATGGACATGGTAACGCTAGGTCTGTTGCACGAATAACTGCTGCAATTGCTTGCGGAGGTAAACTTGATAATGTACGATTACTTTCTATGAGTACAATCGAAAAAGCTCTAGAAGAGCAGAGCTATACTCCTGACTTAGTCCTTGTTCTTCCAACACGATTTGGCTTGGGTTTAGGTATTACACATAAAGAAAGACCAATAAGTCCTAATCCACGTACTCTATATTGGGGCGGATGGGGAGGAAGTTTGGGTGTGATGGACCTTGATGCTAAGTTGAGTTTTTCCTACGTAATGAATAATATGATGATGGGTCTTGGCGGAGATCCTCGTACAGCTAAGCTAGCTAAAGCTATATATAAATCACTATAATATAAACTCATTTTTTCTTATTTACCTTTGAATTTAGGAGGTCTCTTCTGCAAGAATGCAGTGATTCCCTCTGATACATCTTTTGATTGAGAATTTAGACTCCATCCTAGCTGTTCAAATTGCATACCAAATTCTAAGGGTACTTGAGTTCCGTAATTAATGCACTTTTTAATTACAAATAGGCTATTCGTAGCTGCATTTCCTACTAATGATGCTTTCTCATGTACAACATCCTCAAATTTATCATCATCAACTAAAAATGCCACTAATCCCCAATCATACATCTGTTCTGCGGTATAATGTTCACCGAATATCATCATTTTTTTTGCTCTCATTAACCCTATACTTTTAATCATTCGTTGTGTTCCACCATCAGCAGGAAAAATGCCTCTCTTAATCTCAGGAAATCCAAAAGTTGAACGTTTCGAAGCGATAACTAAATCACAAACTAAAACTAATTCGAGTCCACCACCCAAAGCAAATCCATCAACAGCAGCGATTATAATTTTTGGAAACTCTTCAATTAAATCATAAAACCTGTGTCGTCGATACTTATTATGGCTTTGATGCATTAAATTACGAAAATTTACATCTGGACTAAGCGGAGCTGAGAGATCAGCGCCAGCAGAAAAAGCAGGTTTTTTAGTAAAGTCCTTAGTTCCGCGTAGAACCACACATCTAACTTTCGGGTCTAATGCCATAGGTTCCAAAGCGTCTACTATTTCCTTAAGAGTTAAATCTTGAAGTGCATTTAATTTTTTTGGACGATTAATTGATATTATTGCATAGTTTCCATCTTCTATTTTCTCTACTTTTATATGTTTAAATTCATGTTCTTCAGACATTTTACATAACCTTTTCTAATTTTATTTTTGTTTTTTTATCTAACTTCAATTTTTAATTAGTAGAATTAGATTTTAATTAACAAATCTTAATAATTTTTTATATTAAAAGAATTCAAAAAGTGATAAATTATGCAAATGAAAGATGTGTGGATAGTTGATTATGCACGATCGGCATTTTCGCGTTGCAGACCGAGAACACCTGAAAGGGATGTGTTTGGAGATAAAAGGGGCGATGAAATACTAGCGGATATATTGATAAAATTTTTTGATGAAAAATTGGCTAAAAAAGGAATAGAAAGAAAAGATATTGAAGAAGTTTCTATAGGTGTAGCGGCAGGTGTGCTTGAAAGTTGGACATATGGTGGGCGGACTCCGCTATTTTTAGCTGGATTTCCAGTTTATGTTCCTTCATTTTCTTTAGACAGGCAATGTGCCTCGGCTGGAACAGGAATGAACCTCATAGCACTAAAAGTTATGGCTGGTATGGCTAAATGTGTCTTGGCATTAGGTTTTGAACATATGGGTCGAGGAAGGGGAGAAGGTACGAAACCAAACTTAAATTTGATTGTTAAAAAGAGTAAATATTACCGAGAAGATTTAGACATGACGACTGCCTTCAATATGCTTCAAACTGCCCAAAAACTCTATGAACAAGAAGTACCTACATTTACCAAAGAAGATTTAGATAAATTCGGCGTTCGAAGTCACAATTTAACAGTCAAATCACAAGAAGATGGATGGTTTAAGGGTGAAATCATACCTATTGAGGGACATGTAGAAGGAAATGTAGAGGAAAAATGGATGGTTGATAAAGATATGAATGCTAGAAAATCAACATTAGAAAAGGTTTCTCAATTACCCCGAATATCGAGACCATTTTATTTAAAGAAAAATGGAGGTAGAAAAGGGTATACAGAAAGAGAAGGTACAAAAGATGGAGTTATAACAGTTGGAAATTCTTCACCGTTAAACGCAGGAGCAACAGCAGCAGTCCTTATGGAAGCTGAGGAGGCTAAAAAAAGAGGCATAGAACCAATGGCAAAGATCATTTCGATAGGTTGGGCAGCAGTAGATCCTAGTGTGATGGGACGTGGACCCGTTCCAGCTAGTCGTAAAGCACTTGAATACGCTGGTTTAAAAGTTGAAGACATCGATTATTGGGAAATTAACGAAGCTTTTTGTATTGTAACCCTTAATTGTATGAACAAGTTGGGCATTCCAGAGGAGAAAGTAAATATTATGGGTGGCTCGACAGCAATTGGTCATCCATTAGGTGCAACATTAATAAGACTTACGGGCACTTTGGCCAGAATTCTAAAGGATAAAAAAGCAAAATACGGTTGTGCTAATGCTTGTGTTGGTGGCGGTCAAGGAGTTGCTACTATAATTGAAAATATCGACGCATGAGTCCATAGATCTATTTTAACCTCCCTATTTTTTTTAAATAAAATATATTTGAATCAAAAATTATCAATGTGAATTGGTTATTATGGTAGAATTTATTGATCTTAGTCATGTTTTTGAAAATAACATGCCTGGATTCAAGTTAAAGAATGAAAATGGGTCATTTACTCAATTTACAGCAAAAATTAATCCATTTCTAACTCATGAACAAACAAAACCAAAATATCAAGGAAAATGTTCTTTTGAAATTACAGAAATGACTTTCCAGACTTCTATAGGGACATATCTTGATTCTCCTTATCATCGTTATCCAAATGGAAGAGATATTAGCGAAATAAAAATCGAAGAAGTAATTCTCCCGGGAATTATTATTGATGTTAGGAATAAAGAAGCATTTAAACCTGTTAACGTAAATATTATATCAAAGGGCCTTGATTTAAGTGGTAAGGCTGTTTTATTCAACTTTGGTTGGGATAGATTTTGGGGAACTGAAGAATATCACTTATATCCTTATATTTCAAAGGAAATTATTGAATTATTAATTGACTCACATGTCAAATTAGTTGGTGTTGACACAATAAATATTGATAATTCAAAAGATTTAACACGACCAGCACATTCATTATTTCTTAAGAATGAGATCTTTATAGTCGAAAATTTAAGAAATCTTGAAGTTTTATATAATAAGAATTTCAGATTTTTTGCAGTTCCATTGAAAGCTAAAAGAGTAGCCGCAATGCCAATACGAGCTTTTGCTGAGATTTTGTAGAAGCAATAATAAGATGATTTTAAATATTTTTAAATTAGAAAATAAAATCATATATCAATTCTTCAATTATTATATAATTAAAAAAAAGGTGAATAAATGGTAGAAAAGGTAAAGTACTCAGAAATAGAAAAATATGTAGGTCACGAATATGATTGGTCTGACTGGATGGAAGTAAAACAAGATAAGATAAATTTATTTGCTGATGCCACTGGGGATCACCAATGGATACATGTGGATATAGAAGCTGCTAAGAAAGGTCCCTTTGGCAGTACAATCGCACATGGTTATTGGACCTTATCCATTATTCCTGCAATATCGGTAAAAATAAGACAATATACAGGTATTGGTATGGCTGTTAATTATGGTTTAAATAAATTGCGATTTCCTGCTCCAGTTCATGTAGGTAAAAAAGTTCGGGCAAAAGCAACACTTAAATCTGTCAAACCAGTTGATAAACCAACCGCGGGAAAGCAGATAGAAGAAATATTCGAAATATGGGTTGAAGGTGACAAAAGACCAGCATGTGTGGCAGAAACAGTTACTCGTCTCTATCCAATGGGCTGATATTTTTTAATTTCAGATATTTATTTCTTTGATACAACATCTTAAAAGTTCGTGCTATTCTTTGGAAAGAAGGCAGAACTATAATCCCTTCTTTTTTAAATATTTCTGCTGCTTCTCCCCTATCTTCTGATAACACAAAAATAGGTTTTTGATATTTCATAATTAATTTGCCAAAAGTTTTTGCTTGTTGTTTAAGATAGAGGTTAATAAAATCATCAAATTCCTTTCTAAAACTAAAATCAATATAATCTGCATTTTCTGTTATTCCAAAACCGAATAAAATAATAAGGGCATCAATATTATCTCCTGATAATAGAACTTGCGCACTTTTATCTATAGATTGGGGATTATATGAGTCTGTTACATCCACAGGATTGCTATGTGACCAATATTTTACTTTTAAGATTCGATTTAATTTTTTAATTTGATCATCATATAATTTTGAGATTATTAATCCCTCTCTTTCCATACAATCCGACATCATAACACCCATAGAACCTCCTGGTGTCCAAATTCCAGCTCTTTCTCCTTGTGGAAGAGGTGATATTGATGAAGCATCTATAAAATCCATAAAATCTTCTATTCCATCCGCACTTATTACTTTTAATTGTTTTAATAATCCTTCAGAAATTTTAGAAGTGAATTCACCTGCAATTGCTCCGATATGAGATATAACGGCTCGCTCTCCAGACCTGCTTTTTCCAGATTTATAAAAAACTAGTGGTTTTTGAATATTTTTTATAATTTCTACAAAATTTTTTGGATCTTTTATACCCTCAGTGTATGCTCCGATAATCTTTGTGCCTTGATCATATTCAAAATAATGAATAAAATCCTGAAGAGTAAGATCAGATTCATCTCCGATGCCAATATATTTATTAACGCCAATATTTTTTCTTGCTGCTGCTACGCTCAGTAAAATACCTGCAGTTCCTCCTCTGGTTACCATTGATAAATTACCTGGTGGTAATATAACTCTTGGACCTAGGGTAGCATTTAAAGAGCAATCCATACTATAAACTCCGTTACAATTAGGACCTATTAATCGTGTTTTTGATTTTTTCATTAATTTCTGAATTTTCTTTTGCAATTTAATTCCTGATTGATCATAGAGAATAGATTCACTAAATCCTGCTGTGATAATTATGATTGCTTTCACATTAGTCTCTATACACTGTTCAATTACTTCTGGAACGACTGAAGCAGGCACAATAACTAAAACGAGGTCAATTTCGTGTTTTATATCAAAAATTGAATGATATACTTTTAAACCTTTAATAATCTCTTTTTCTGGCTTAATATCTACCAAATAAATGGAACCCGTATATTTTTGAGCTAACATATTGCTTAAGATAATATTTGCTACTGTAAAGGGGTTAACTTTTCCTGCGCCGATAATAGCTATAGATTTTGGGTAAAAAAAATATCTAATTTGTTTAAATTTTTCAAGTTCTTTTTGATCCCAACTTTCAACCAACGTAATTTCACGTTTTTGTGTTGTATTTATTTTTTTTATCTTTATTTGAACTGATTAACAATAAATTAAATCAAATCTGTTTTCAAATTAATTAATAACTATTAATTTTAATTATTTTATTTAATTCTTTAACTTTACAATTCATTTAATATTTTTCAATTCGCTTATTTACATGAATCGCATAAATTATAATTATTAAATTTTTATCAAAAAGGAGGTTTTTTAAAATCGAAATGGCTTTCTTCATAGGCTGCACAATCCCAGGTACTGATATGGGTTATGAAGCTTCGGCGAGGAAAGTCTATAAAGCACTTGGCGTATTTTTAAAAGATGTAGAAGAATTTAGTTGTTGCGCACCTTCCCCCATAGCAACAATAGACCGTGATACAGCATTAGCTATATCCGCTAGAAACCTATGTATTGCAGAAAATTTAGGATTAGATATAATTACATTTTGTAATGGATGTTTTGAAAATCTAAAACATAGTAATCAAATTCTTAAAAAAGATGACAATTTAAGGTCTAAAATAAATAAGATTTTATCCAAAATTGGGTATGAGTTCAAAGGTAAAATCAAAGTTAAACATGGTTTACAAGTTCTCATAGAAGACATAACACTAGAAAAGGTAAAAGAAAAGATAAAAATTAATTTAAATGGTTTTAGATTTGCCGCATTTTATGGTTGCCATGCTACAAGACCTTCAAATATAATTCAGTTTGATAATCCTGAAGATCCTTCATCATTAGATGATCTAATTGAAGTATTAGGTGCTGAAAGTATAGATTATGAAGGTAAAAGAGTTTGTTGTGGAGGGTTTGTCAAAGGATTGGCTGAAGAAGTGGCATTAGATCTAATTCGTTCTAAATTAAAGGTTTTAAAGGAAATGAATGTTGATGCTGTAATTGTATCTTGTCCATTTTGTTTTTTTCAATTTGATTCCGGTCAAAAGGAGATTTTAAGAGATTTCAGTGAAAGATATGATATTCCCGTTTTAAATTTTACCGATTTATTAGGAATTGCTCTAGATTTGGATATAAAATCATTAGGTCTGAATACACATAGAGTTAAAGTTAAGCCGCTATTAAAAAAATTAGAAAGTCTGTGATTTGTATGATAGAAGATTCAAAAACGGTAAACTTTGACGATTTAGATCCAGAATTTGCTCAAAAAGTTATGGAAGAAATGGGTGAAGATATCCTTGCATGTTTTAATTGCGGATGCTGTACCGGTGGATGCCCCATTGTTCCTTGGGAAATGAATATGCGAAAAATAATACAAAAGGTCATACTTGGATTTACAGAAGGTGTTCTTTCAAGTAAAATAATTTGGTTTTGCACAGAATGTAAAGTATGTGGAGAGAGATGTCCCCAGAAGGTTAAACCATTTGAAATAATAATAGCATTACGTCACTTGGCGATTGAAAAAGGAATAATTCCACTTGTTTATAGAGCTATGGCATTAAATTTAGAGAAATCAGGTAGAGTTGCAGAAATTTCGGAAGCAGTTGAATTAAGACGTGAACGTTTAAACATACCAGAAGCAGGTCTTACTTTACCAGAAAAAGTAATTAAAGAATTAAAAACAATTTTAACTGAGACATCATTTGATAGGATATTAAAGGAGAAAGATTATAAAGAGGAGGAATAATTTATAACAGAACCTGCTGTTTTGGTCATTGGTGGGGGTATTGCTGGAATTCAAGCAGCCCTAGATTTAGCTGGACAAAATATTAAGACTTATTTAGTTGAGAAAAAACCAAGTATAGGGGGACATATGGCTATGTTTGATAAGACTTTCCCGACTTTAGATTGTTCTGCATGCATTTTAACACCAAAAATGGTTGAAGTAGAAAAACACTCAAAAATACAGCTTCATACATATACTGAAGTAAAAAAAATTGAAGGATCGGTTGGAAATTTTAAAGTAGAATTGCTGAAAAAGCCAAGATACGTTCAAGAAGAAATTTGCACTGGCTGTGGTGATTGTGTAGAAGTCTGTCCAGTTGAAGTTCAAAATGAGTTTGATAGAGGTTTTGGGGTAAGAAAAGCGATTTACATCCCATTTCCCCAAGCTATTCCTTTGAAATACATCATAGATAAAGAATCTTGCATCTCCTGTAAGTTATGTAATACAACATGCAAAGCCAATGCGATAGATCATGAAGAAAAACCACAATATATTGAAATAAAAGTATCTGCAATTATAATTGCAACAGGTTACGAGTTATTTGACGCAGATTATAAAATAAACTATCCTAATTATGGTTATAAAAAATATCCTAATGTCCTCACAACCATAGATTTTGAAAGATTTTTAAATGGTAGTGGACCAACCCAAGGTCACCCTATTCGATTATCAGATGGGAAAATTCCTAAAAGTATTGCCTTTATTCAATGCGTAGGCTCTCGCGATCCAAACCAAGGTGTAGCAAATTGTTCAAGAGTATGTTGCATGGTGTCAATTAAACAAGCAATTCTGGCAAAGGAGCATATTCCTAATTGTGAGATATCGATATTTTATATTGATATACGAGCATTTGGAAAGTATTTTGAAGAATTTTATAATATGGCTAAAGAGAGATATAAAATAAAATTCATTAGGGGAAAAGTAGCTGAAATCAATGAAGATAATGAAACAAAAAATTTGATTGTGAAAGTAGAAAATACTGAAACCGGTGAATTTCTCAATAAAGAGGTAGATCTCGCTATTTTATCTATAGGAAGCAAGATTTCGAAAGGTTCGGTCGAAATTAAAGATATATTAGAAAATAAATTCCATATTCCGTTTGTTCGTGATGATGGATTTTTCTTTCAAATAGATACAGAAATTTCTGCAGTAGATACAAACATTCCTGGAATTTATGTAACTGGATATGCAACTGGACCAAAAGATATTCCTGATTGTGTAGCTTATGGTAGTGCAGCTGCAACGAGAGCTGCATTAATTGCAAGAGAGGTGGAATTCTGATGGTTGAAAATAAGGTCAGACTAGGTGTTTTTTTATGTAGTTGCGGCGTAAACATAGGTGGGATAATTAATATTCAAGAATTAAACGAGTTTTGCAAAGGTTTAGATGATGTTATTTTCGTTGGTGAATCCGAATTTGTATGTTCTTCCATAGGGCAAAATTTAATAAAAGAAAATACTGAAAAATTCAACCTAAATCGAATTCTAATTGCTTCATGTAGTCCGAAAATGCATGAAGATACGTTTAGAAAATTATTAAATGAAATTAATATCAATCCATATCTTCTTGAAATTGTAAATCTTCGAGAACAATGTAGTTGGTGTCATTCAGATGATCCTAAAGCAGCTACTGAAAAGGCAAAATCCTTAATTAAAATGGCTGTGGCTCGACTTAGAAATCTGGAACCACTACCAACAAAAGAAGTCGGCATAAACAAGACCACTTTGATAATCGGAGGAGGTGTAGCTGGAATGCGAGCTGCGCTTGACATAGCAGAAAGAGACTATCAAGTATTTTTACTAGAAAAAAAGTCATATCTTGGTGGCCATATTGTGCAACATAATGTCCTATTTCCTAATAACAGTAATCCATTAGAAATTTATGAAAGATATATAAAAGAATTTGAATATCGAAAAATCAAAGTATTAACAAATTCTCAATTAGAAGATATTGATGGCTATATTGGTAATTTTACAGTTACAATAAAATCTAATCCAAATTTCGTGAATAGCTCTTGTAATTTATGTGGAGAATGTGAAAAAGTATGTCCAATTGAAGTTGAAAATGAGTTTAATCTTTCCTTAAATAAAAGAAAAGCAATATATCTACCTTTTTCAAATGCTTTTCCTAAAAAATTTACCATTGATAACACTTCCTGCACGAAATGTGGAAAATGTGTTAAAGTATGTAAGCAAAGTGCAATTAATTTGAATGCTCATGAAGAAGTTCAAAGGATTAATGTCGGAACTATAATTGTTTCCACTGGTTTTGATACTTATGAACCCATTGATGAGTATGGTTATGGGACTTCACCTAATATTTTAACTTTACTTCAGATGGAAAGAATATTAAGCAAAACTGGACCTACAAAGGGTAAGATTTTAAGAATATCTGATAAAAGGGTACCAAAAAGAATTGTCTTTATAGGTTGTGTAGGATCTCGGGAACCAACTCATGTAAATACACCACGACATTATTGTTCACGAATTTGTTGCTCCTCAATTATGATGAATGCAATACATATAAAGGAAGAGGACCCCGATATTGATGTTGTAGTTTTATATCGTGATATCCGAACTCATGCTAGAGGGAATGAAGATTTATATACCCGAGCAAGAAAAATTGGGGTAAAATTCATTAGATTTTCTATCGATAACAAACCTAAAGTTATTATAGATTCAAATAAAGATTTGTTACTAGTCAAAGTTTATGATAATTCTCTTCAAATAAATTTTGATATCCCTTGTGGCTTAATTGTGTTAGCATCTGCTATAATTCCCCCTTCTAATATAGGAAATTTGACATCTATACTAAGATTAACAACTTCACAAGATGGATTCTTTCAAGAACTGCATCCGAAATTGGCTCCATTAAATACAATTAATAAAGGAATTTATATTGCTGGAGCTGCCCAAGCACCAAAGGATGTTATTGATAGTATTTCCCAAGCTTCTGGAGCAGCAGCAAAAGCTTTAATTCCAATGGAACAAGGTTATATTCCAATTGAATCAGCCATAGCCCACATCGATGAAAGTCTGTGCAGTGGTTGTGGAGTGTGTATAGAATCATGTGCATTTAATGCTATTGAATTGGAAGCAACACAAAATATAAAAACTGCTCAAATTATTGAAGCTGCCTGTAAAGGTTGTGGTGCATGTGGAGCAAGCTGTCCCTCTGGAGCTATAAAAATTTTACATTATACAGATAAACAGATATATTCAGCTTTAGAAGCACTTTTAAAATCAACTTAATTGGAGTAATGAATTTGGATAATGAGTTTAATCCCCGAATTGTAGCATTTTGCTGTAATTGGTGTGCATATGCAGGTGCAGATCTAGCGGGAACCAGTAGGATGCATTATCCTCCAAATATCCACATAATTCGAGTCATGTGCTCTGGCAGAATAGACCCTGAACTAATTTTAAATGCTCTCCGTTTAGGTGCAGATGGGGTTTTAATTGCGGGGTGCCATCCAGGGGATTGCCAGTATATATCTGGAAATGAAAAAACAATTAGACGTTTTAAGATATTAGAGAAATTATTAACGCAATTTGGTTTCAATAAAGAACGTGTGCGATTAGAATGGATTTCTGCTTCTGAATCAACAAAATTTGTGGAAAAAGTCAAGGATATGGTTGCAAAAATAAAAAAAATAGGAAAAAATCCTTTATGTAAAAATTTAAAAAGTATTAAATAACTATTTTTTTAATATTAAAGGTTTCAATTTACGAGAGGTCAATTGAAATGATTTCGGATAATACACTTTTTTATGACTGGTTCAGCTTTATTTTTCGAATTATTGCGCTTTTAATTTTATATTCTTTCTTAACACTATCAAGTATTGCTACGCTAGATAAATATCGAAGAATCGACAGAGAGGACTTCTCTAAACAAACTGGTGAATACCTTGGATTACCCGTACCAATTATTGTATTAAATTCATTAATATTGGGCATAATAGGAATCCTCATAGTATATCCAATTTCTTTTTCTCAAGAAATATATGCTATATACGAATTAGTATCGGGATCTGTTCTATGTATATTATTCGTTTGGTTGATAATTGATATTACATATCATAGACCAAGTGAAAAGTCAAAGACAATAACGTTATTAATTTCATATGGTGGATTTATACTTCTCTTGCCATGTTTACTTTTTTCTGAAGGAATTATGTTGATATTTTTCACCCTATTTATCATTTATATAAATAGTGAATTGAATGGAGCAACTGTTTGGATTATTTGGGATATAGATCCCGAAAAAAACAAAAGTTTGATCTCCATTTCATTAATTTCCTTTATCATGGTACCCACTTTAACTATATTGTGCGCAATTTATCCCGATCCTGCAATACAAGCAGGTCTAGGAGTTTCCGCCATATGTAATGCATTAACTACATTATACTATTCAGAATTGATTCAAGGAAAGAAATTTTACTTAAATTTGGGAGGTTTGGTTTCCTTTGGGTCTACAATATTTATTTCTCTATTCCTTCCAACTCCCATTACTGGCAGTTCAATAAATTCATCATTGATTACTGCGCTTTTTATGAATGGTATTTGCTTTGCATATCTATTAAATTTATTAATAAAGCGTAAATTTGATTTTGAAGAAAATAACAGATCTAAAACTCTACTTGGATCTTTAACTTTTACATTCGCTTTTTGGATTCTTTTTGTTTCAGTTAATTCAATTCTTAGTAACTCTACGGGAATAATTCCAATTCAGGGTAATTTTTGGAGTATAATAACCGTAATTCCCTTTGTGTTTTTAAGCTTCATGATTGCAATTTTCCAAACTATTATGTTATTTATTCTTACTTCAATAGCAGCATATGACCTTCAGTGGGTTCAAGATTTGGTTGAATGGTTAAAAAGACAAGAAGAATTCTTCTTATATTCAAGTATTGTTATTTTTATTACTTTAATTATCCCATTAATCGTTGGCGGAATTTGGCCTTCAAGTTGGAGTGTTTATCCTGAAATGTTGATGATAACGGTGATATTATGGGTAGCGGGATTGATATGCCTTTCTGCCACCTATTTTGGTTTTAATGAGAGAGTTTTTGAATCGATGATATGCTATATATGCTATATTGGACTTGGATTGGCTTACGGTATAGTTTTTGCTCCAATGGCACTTGGGACATTGGGACTTATTGGCTTGGTTGTAATATCAACGATTTTATTGGGGCTTGCAATATTTGAAGAAGACCTCGATTTAGAGTATATACTACCTATAATAGTTGCAGTTTTTTCAATGATATTAGGAATCTTTTTGATGTACTTAAGACTTGATAATCAAATAACTAATCCTGATACAGCTAATTTAGCTGGAATGTTTGAGTGGTTTTTTGCACTTTTATTTGCAGCTAATGCTGGTACGGTAGCTGCTTATTTTATTGTAGAAAAAAGGGAAAGAGTAATTGGTATTTTAATATTAGGAATTGTATTAATTTCTTTAACCCATTTAATTCTGTTTGTTTGGGATACTAGGCATTCAATGGCCTTATCTTATTGCTGGATTGCCACAGGTGTGATTTTAATAATACCATCACTATTTGTTGTATTTAATTCCCTTTGGGATGCTTTACACGAGGATAAGTGGAGCTCAGTAATAATGTCAATTCTCTCAGCTATTATTATTATGTTTGCATCTGGAACTAAATTTACTCCAGGTCTAGGAGATTTTGGAAATTCAATTATTGCAATAATTCTAGCTATCAGTTTGGTCGTAGGATATTATATACTTACTAGAAGGCATGAGATATAACCAATATTTTATCCTGATACCTCTCCAGAAAAAGAAAAAGCAGAATCATAAGAACAATTAGTTATTTTTTGTAGATCTTGATTCATTAAATTGTTGAAATAGATTAATGAGAGGAATATTATATGACTACTATTAAGATTAATGACGAGTGGCTCCTCTATGCGTTAAAGAATGAAGTTGGAAAAACTTTAACAAAGAAAAAACTTGCTGATATCACATATTTAGATTGGAGCGAATATAGAGATGAAGCTGGGGAAACTTGGGAACCAATAGGTGACATTCAAGGGCTTGAATATTGTATTAATCTAGAGGTCTTATCATTTGACGGCAATTCAGTTACAGATCTTTCACCTTTAAGTGGTTTAAAAAAACTAAAAGAAATTTGGCTTGTGGGTAATTCCGTAGAAGATGTGAGTCCAATTAGCAAATTACCAAACCTTGAAAAGCTCGTTCTAGATCTAAATTCCAGCCTTAAAGATATAAGTCCACTATCAAGTCTCCCATCTATTAAATATATCAATATAAGTAGTACGAGTGTAAGAGATATTACCCCCCTACAAAATTTAAACACTCTTGAAGAATTAAGTTTATATATTGACAATTTAGACTTATCTCCAGGAAGTAAAAATCGCGAAGTTTTAATTAACCTTATAAATAAGGGAGTTAAGGTAAATAATAGAAAAATCGAAGAACTTACCAAAGAAGCAGCATCAAAAATCAAGTTAAAAAAATCAGCTTCCTTTGAAGATAAGCTAAGAGCTCAAGGGGCTTTTAACATTACTAAAATAATTGTTAATAAAGGAATAAACGGAATTGATGGAGAAAGAGGTAATACTCCATTACATATGGCTTTAGAAAATTATTTTATCCTGAAAGAAAATCTAATAGATCAAACCGCTGTTGTTCAATTACTTATAGAAAATAAAGCTGATTTGAATAGTAAGAATAAAAATGGACACACACCTCTAAGCTATTATTTAAATAATAACAAGGATGCTGAATTAAAAATAGTGAAAATCCTAATAGATAATGGAGCAGATGTCAATTTATCTTATGGTTATACAAATCCTCCTATTTATTATGCAATAAAGGAAAATAGGACTGATATCATAAATTTACTTATAGAATCTGGAGCATCAGTTAATGAACCTATAATTTTCAATGCTCTTTGTCAACATGGATATATAGATATTGTTGAAAGGCTCTTAAAAGATGGGTATAAGACCAATCAAAAAGAAAAAAATTTTGGAAGAACACCACTTTTTTCTGGAGTTGAGGGAAATCAGATTGAAGTAATACAAATTCTCCTAAATTATGATGCTGACGTGAATTTTAAAGATGAACTTGGAGCCACACCCTTACTTGTTGCTAATAACAAAGAAGTTCTTAAAATATTGCTTGAGAATGGTGCCGATATAGATGCAGTTGATGAATATGGTCAAAATGCTTTATTTGGTTTGTTAATAGGAGAAAGGTATGAATGTATTAAGTATCTACTAGAAAAAGGGATTCAAGTAAATATTAAAGATAAATATGGAAATACTCCTTTACATAGAATTCATTATGACTCATATAACCCTCAAGAGTCTTTAGATATAATAAACCTCCTTGTGAAATATGGTGCTGATGTAAATGCCCGTAATAATGAAAACAAAACACCTTTAGATTTGTTGCAAAATCCAAGTATGATAAAAAGACTAAATTTCTTAATGAAAAAGAAGAAAAAGCAGAAAAAGAAACAGAAAAAAACAAAAAAGAAAAAAAAGTAGTGAATTTCTCAATAACACATTCAATTTATTTGAATGTAATTATTTAATAAGATTAATGAAATCTTTATCATCCTTAATAAATTCGAATGCTTCTTCTTCCTTAGCTTTGTTTTTAAATTCTGAATCTATTTGGATAGCTATTTTAAGAGCCTCTAATGCTTTATCTTCATTTTTTAACAAAGCATAGGTATATGCCATTTTAAACCATCTTCCAGCACCTTTAGTATGATCTTTTAAAATTTCATTATGGATTTCAATGGCTTTATTCAAATATTGTTTTGATTCTTCATTTCTTCCAAGTAACGTAAGCATGTGTCCTGCATCACACCAAATATCAGGATCTAATGCTATATCAGTCTCATACTTTAAAACTTTGGCATAAAATTTAAAAGCTTCCTCATATTTACCTTCTTTTTCGTAGTCAAAAGCCTTATTTGCCCATTTCTCGCATACCCTTTCAAGATATACCTCTTCAATTTCCTTTCTTACACTTTTAAACCCATCTTCAGAATAAAATTTCCAATTTCTCTCTTTGATTAATTTTTCTTTTTCCTCACTATTCATTAATGTTATAAAGCCGCCCCACTCAACCATGTCATACGGATCATATAAGTCAAAAAAATAACCTGAGTCTTGAATAATTTTGTTAATTTGATTGATAAATGAATAATCAAAATAATCTCCAAAATAATCTTGAGAAATTGTATGAATTTTTCCTTTGTATTTAAATGAAACTTCGATTGGTCCTTCCTTACTAAGCCATATCTCTTTAATATTTTCAAATTTCACGATATTTCGACCAATAGGATTGAGATCTTGAACAAACTCCTTGTACCGCTTAGCTTTTTCAAAAACTGCATAATCCAAATTCGCATCTCCCATCATTGGACAATTATAAACCCGATCTTTATCTAGAAATAGTAAAGGTAAATCAGCTTCATTTCTATTTGGTGAAAACATCCAAGGAGAATCCTCCATGAGTTTGTAAATTTTATTAATAAAATCTTTCTTGGAGAAATGTTTGTATTTCTCAAAAAATCCCATCCCTCTGAAAAAATCTACAGCTTTAGATAACCATTCACCAATTGGATCTCCTTTTTGTTTTGCGGCTAATTCGCCCATGAAAATCTGAGTTCCAATATCAAATGCATTTTCTGCTGGAATATATCCATTTTCATTTTTAATATATAAATCAGCTCCATTTTGAACCAAAAACTCAATTGTTTTAAAATGTTCATCTGGTTTCTCTTTACGTTGTAAAGTCCCTGCTGCATGATGAAGAGGTGTTGATTTATAATCATCTTGAGCATTAATTAAAGCACCCGCTTCAATCAGGATCTTAATTACTTCAAGATTTAAATTTAAGGCTGCTAAATGCAAAGGAGTACTTTTATAATCAGTGAGGGCATTAACATCAAATCCTGATTTTAATAAATATCTCACAAGCCATTCTGATCCGCCAATACATGCAATATGAAGTGCATTTCTTCCATCTGGTTTTTGATTTATATCTACTCCTTTTTCAATTAATAATTTTGCAATTTCCGTATATCCTTTTCTTGCGGCTATCAGGAGTGGTGTATATTTTTTATATGGGCTCCCAAATGATTGTTCTTTTGCTTCAATATCTACACCATATTCTAGTAATAGTTTAACAGATCGGAGATCATCATTAAAAATCGCACAATGCAATGGATTTTGCCCATGTTTATCAAAAATATCGTCTACTTTTAAGCCAGTTTTCAAAATCTCCTCAATTTGTTTGTATTTTCTACCTTTTATTGCTTTAAATATTTTATGGTCTTTCATTTTTAACCCAAAGGACAATTTAATAATAAATCTGTTCTATTTCAATAAGAAGTTGGAGATTCTTTCACTTTTTTTTATCTTTTAGTAATTTCTTTAATAATTTTTTGATAAATACATATAATTTAATATTATATTACAGACTTAATAGATTACAATCATAAAGAATAAGGAGTGAGATAATTAATGGATACAAAACTTAATAAAGAAATTACTAGAAAAATCGGTCCTCATGGTCGAGTAAGACTTTCTAAACCTCGAATTCCTCCTATGAGCGATGAGGAATATAATAAAAAGTTAGACAAGTTTGTAGATGAATCCGTATGGACTAAAGAAGTACAATTTGTAGTAGACAAATTTAATTCATATAAGGGAATAATTATCAACGCTTTCAAGGCATTTATGGAGCATTCCGAATTCTATTTACGTAGTGCAATGTTAGGACATCATATTATATCTCAATCATCACTACCAGAGCGGGATCGGGAGATACTGATACTTCGAATAGGTTGGTTATGTGGTGCAGAATATGTTTGGGCTCAGCATAAAATGATTGGTGCCATGAGTGGTCTTAGAATGAAGGAGATTCGACGTATTACAAAGGGGGCAGATGCTGAAGGTTGGGATCCATTCAATGCAACTTTAATCCGTGCAGTGGATGAATTTTATAGAGATTGTTTTATTAGTGAGACTACATGGAAGGCTCTTACAGAACATTATAATAAACAACAAATCATCGATTTAATTATCACTGTTGGATGGTATAACTCAATGTGTATGCTCCTTAATACGCTAGGAGTCCAGCTGGATGACGGTTTTACGGGTTTTCCTAAGGAAAAAAAATAAATCTCAAAATATTTAATTATTCCTCTCTTAACCTTTCTTATTGTCCTCGAGATCCTTTTTATGACTTTTTCATAAAGCAAGACATAACAAAAGTGGAAATTAATACTAAATTCGTTTTTTATCAATATGTAGGAGGAGTTTCTTTTATTTTTTTCATTTTACTAGTTATTTTCTTAATAACTTTTTCATGAGATAAGACATAACCATATAATAATCCAAATGATTTTAAAGCTGCTTCGTGAATTTCGGGGGTCCATGCTGCACAACAATCTTCCACAATAATGACTTGAAATCCATAATCAGAAGCTTCTCTTGCAGTCGAATGTACACAAAAGTTTGTTACTACTCCTGTTACAATAACTGTTTTAATCCCCATATTAATCAAGAAGCTATCAAGTCTTGTTGAGATGAATGTTCCACTTGTATTTTTTTGAAGCACTAAATCCTGATCTTTTGGTTTTAATTCATCAATAATATCCGAGCTGGGATGTGAGATAGGAGGAAATGTAACATCCCCAATAAGCTGTTTTGTATATTCATTGACGTCTCTAACCATTTTTGAAAGATCACTTCCATTATTCATAAAACTAGCAAATTTCGTATAAATTACGGGAATATTAACTTCATGACAAAAATTAATCAAATTTTTTAGATTTGGTGTAACTAATTTTTCTACTCTATCTACAAAATAATCTAATATTCCTGGTGTAATGGTATTCATAGCTTTATAAGTAGTCCAATCTTTTCTTACTTGGTATTTTTGCATATCAATAACTATTAAAGCTGTTTCTTCTGGTCTTATTTTTTCCATTAGGGATTTGCGAAATTTAATGAATTTATTGATTTTTTCTTCCATATAATCACAATCTTTTAAACTTGTTTAGAAATAATTAATCTAATATTTATCTAATTTGTTTATTATTTTTCTAAAAAGAATTAAAGGAAAATATGAGATGAATAAAAAGGATAAATTAAAATACGATTTAGAAGAAGAAATTTCAAATAGTAAGAGATTACGAGTTTTTCGTCGTAAGGGGAAGGAATTAGTTGAAAAAGGACTAATGAGTCAAGAAGAGTATCAAAAAAAATTAAATAATATATTGGTAGAAGAAGCAGAACGAAGAAAAATCCTCGAAATTCTAAAGGAGGGGCAATCTACAATTAGTAAAATTTCAGATATTACAGGAATCAACTCTCAAAGAATAGTACAACATATTATTGCATTAATGAAAAATAGAAAAATAATAATCGTAGATGATAATGAGGAAGAATATATATATGGAATAACTTAAAAATAAAAAAATTATTAATTTTTAAACAGTTTAAACTTAAAATCACTTATTATTGTCTTTAATATTACTTTTTGAATTAATATTTTATACCTAATTCGTATTATAAATTTACTAAATACAGTATTAGAGGGATTTCTTTTGTATTTGCTAAATTACCGAATCACACATCATTCAGCCAAAATTAACGAATTAGAATGCACCAGATTCAATGATTTTGATGGATTTTATGACGCTTTTTATAAAAACTCAAACATTATAGAAAGTCTAATATTACAAACATGCAATAGAAACGAATTTTATTTCATTGTAAAGGACCTATCTAAAGCTATATACCAAATAGATCAAAAAATTCAATTGGCTGACAAGTTTGAAAAAGATTCTGGACTTTCAGTTTTAGAACATCTTTTCCAGGTTGCCGCAGGAATTGATTCTTTAGTTATTGGAGAAGATCAAATATTAAGTCAAATTAAAGATTCTTTTAAAATTGCTCAAGAAAAGCAAGCAGTTGGTCCAGTTTTAAGCCACATTTTTCAAAAAGCAATGTCAATTGGCAAAAAGGTTCGTCATCAAACCGAAATAAATAAGGGTGCAGTTTCAATTGGTTCAATTGCGGTAGATTATTGTAAAAAAATCTTCGGAACAATTCAGAACCAAGTTATAACTGTCATTGGTGCGGGTAAAATTGCGACTTTAGTAGCTAAATCTTTATTGAGGCATAAAATAAAAGCTACATTTGTTTCTAATAGAACTTACTCAAGAGCTATTAGGTTAGCGAAAGAACTGGGTGGTCAAGCATTAAGGCTTGATGAGTTAAATAAAGCACTTAAAATATCAGATATTGTTATTCTTGCAACTTCAGCTCCACACCCAATATTAACAAAAATTAGACTGAAAAACATAATGAAAACACGCAATGGAAAAGAATTAGTGATAATTGATATTTCTGTTCCCCGTAATATTGAAAATGGTCTTGAGATTAAAAATCTAAAAGTATACGATATTGATGAACTTAAATCACTTTCTGAAATAAATCGTCAAAAACGTTTACAAGCAATAAATGAAGCAAAAGAAATTATTAAAAATACTCTTGAAATCGAAGAACGTTATTTTAGGCAACAATTTATAAAACCTCTCATTGCTTCAATATATAGCAACGCTGAAGAAATTCGGAAAAAAGAACTTGAGAAATTAATTAAAATATTAAAGAATCCAAGCTCAAACGATATTCAGAACCTTGATAATTTTTCTCGTGCATTAGTGAATAAAATTTTTGCAGATTTTTCATCATCAATTAAAACAGCAGCAGAAAGTTCGTTAATCTCTTCATTCATTATATAACTCAAAATAGTGAATTCTTTTCTTTAACGCTTAATTTCTTGAAAAATCCTTGTAACTTCATCTTTTAAAATCTCGATAAATTCCAAATTTAATCTTTGATCCTTATGTTTTTTATAAAAATCATCAATTTTTTGAAGAATTAAACCCTTATATATTTCAATTTCAATTGTAATATCCCATGTTGTACTGGCTAAAGTTTCTGTAATTAGAACTAATCTACTTATTATGTCTTTATAACTTGAAGCGTGTTCTTCTCGAATTGTATTTATCAAATTTTCAATTTTTAAATTCGCTCTAGGTCTTGTTCCTGCCATATCTTCTTCAATTAATCGTCTAATTACTACTGATAGAGGTTCTCCGTATTTATTTTTTGCAAATTTTTGCCATCGTTCCCTTTCTTTTTCGTCTTTCATTTTCATTGTAAATAAAACTGGCTTTTTCAATTAAATACGCCTGAATTTTAAAGTTATATGTAATAAAATTTTAAAATATTTTAATTTATTCAAAATCCTCTATATCTATTAGAATTTAATTCTAATTAATAAAAGAATAAATAAGATAAAAAAAGTAAAAAAAATAAAAGAGCTATTATTTGATTTCTATTTTAGGTTTAATTGGTGTAGCGCCGCCCATATTTGTTATTATTGGACAGTGAGAAAGGACTTTCTCCATCATTTCTTCGACCTTTTCTTTTGGTGCATCTGCCTTGATTCTTATTATAGGTTCAAGTTTATCATATCCTGGAAGCATATTTTCGTCAATACCAAAAATAGCCCCAAGATTTATATGTCCTCTAGAGTAGACAGTCAATTTTTCGATTTTAATATCCATAATTTTCGCCCAAAATTTAGTCACCGCGACTATACATGCACCAACAGCTGTGAGAATTATTAACAATGGGGAAGGTCCTTCATTAGTTCCGTCCAATCCTGGAGGAGCATCAATTAATACTTTAAAGGGCTTTGCTCCCATTGTACATTCCACTTGCATACCCTCAGGTAGCATTTCACAGACGACATTGAAATTTTTTTCACCATTATTAATGTCTGCCTTAATAGCATCATATGTTTCTTTAAAACCTGGCATTTTAATCACTGAAATTTTTTTTATTGAGATAAGAAACATTGATGTAAATTATTTAAAAAGATTACATTTTGAAACTATTATATAACTTTTTATTTATATTTTCAAATAAAAATTAAAATTAAGTTTTAAGTTCGAACCGTTTTAATTAATTTTTATTTTGAATAAAATGTGGAAAAATTTAGGGGTAAGAGATATAAATTAAATTATTTTATATTATTGAAAATTATTTAGCAAATTGAGAGTATATGAGGATTAAATATGGTAAAAAATTGGAGACTGCTTGATCTTGGTGATATAGACTCACTGGATAGCCAAACTGTTTATGAAGCTGTAGCTATCGCTCGAAGCAAAGATTTAATTCCAGATACAATAATTTTTTGTAGCCCAAATTCACCAATTGTCTGTATAGGGTACCATCAAGAATTAGAAAAAGAAGTCAATTTAAAATATTGCTTAAAAAATAATATTCCTGTCGTTCGCAGAATTCTAGGAGGTGGAGCTGTTTATCTAGATTCAAATCAACTTTTTTATCAGATTATTGTAAGTGAAAAAAATAAACAAATTCCAATAGGTATTAACAATTTATTTTTAACTTTATTAAAAGCTCCAATTCAAACTTACAATGATATTGGAATTCCTGCAGTTTTTAAGCCAATTAATGACATCGAAGTTCAGTCTAAAAAAATAAGTGGAAATGGGGCAGGTAAATTAGAAAATGTAAGTATTTTGACCGGAAATTTGATATTAGATTTTAATTTTGATGAAATGGTTAAAATATTAAATGTCCCCAATGAAAAATTTAGAGATAAATTAGCTCAAAGTCTTAAAGAGAGATTAACAACTATAAAAAATGAAATTAAAACGATCCCAACTAAAAAAGTATTAAAAAAATCACTTAAAACTAATTTTGAAAAGAAGTTAGATATTATACTAGAGCCTGGAGAACTAACGGATACAGAAAAACAATATATGAGAAATTTAAGAGAAAAATATACTTCAGAAAAATGGTTATATGGTCCTAAACTTCGTCATGCAGGTTTATTAGAAAATTTCAATAAATTTACAAAAATTGAAAGAACAGTAAAAATTTCAAGCTCTGTGTACTTAGGTGAGGCGGTTTATAAATCTTCAGGCGGATTAATAAGAGTTACCTTAGAAATTGAAAATGATTTCATTAAAGATATTCTAATATCTGGAGATTTTTGGTTATTTCCTACTTCAAAATTGTTTGATTTAGAGAAAGAATTAATAGGAGTAAGAATTCGCAAAGAAGATCTAAAAGAGGTTTTAAATTCATTTTTCAAGCAAAATAAAATTCAATCTCCTGGAACAACAGTTGAGGACTTTGTTAAAACAATAATAATGGTTAAAGAAAACATATAATCAAACTTTTCATGTAAAAAAATAAATTATATTTCTATTAGTTATTATTTTCTTTTTAATCAATGTCAGAATTCAATTCTTTAAAGGTTAATAAAATACCTCAATAAACATTTAAGTCATTAAAATAGTGGTTAAATAGTGGAAATTAGTTTTGAGTTGATTTTATATGAGTGGCTTCTATTATAAAGTGGCTGCAAGAATTATGATGGCAATTATGGCATATGCTACTGAAGAAATTGCCAATGTAGATTCAGATTTTCAAAATTTGATCAAAAATGAAAATCTAATTGTTCAATGGGCGGTAAATAAAGATGGACCTGCTTCTTATTTCCAAATTGAAAATGGTAAATTTAATGCTATTCGTGATCAAAGGCATCCTAAACCAGATATTACGATTTTAATCAAGGATGGAAAAACTGCAATAAAAGTCTTAAGAGGGTCTCCTGAAATTTTACAGGAACAAGTAGATGCAGGTAATGTAACAGTGAACGGAGATGAAGAAAAAATTGAACAATTAAAACCTATTTTAAACATTATACAAGAATATTTAAAGGATTTGAGGGAATAATATGAGCGAAATATCAAAAAAAGATTTAATACAAGTGAAAACTTTATTATATTCCACTATTGTTTCTCTCGAGATCATTTCAGAAGAAGACGAAATGGTTCAAGGAGAATTCGGGGACATAGAAGCGGTTATACAATGGAAAATCGGAGATGTGGCTGCAGGATATATGGAAGTAAAGGATTCCAAAGTTAAAGCTCATATGGATAAAGTTCACCCTGATCCTACAGTAATTATTACATTCACAGATCCTATAACTGCAAGAACTATTTTAAATGGCAGAGCTGATGCAACAAAGATGTTCATGAAAGGAAAATTATTAGTTGAAGGAGATACTAAAAAAGCAATGAAACTTTTGTCAGTAAATGAGCTTGTTGAAGATTACATTATGATTTTAACAAAAAAATAAATTAATTTTAAGAAATAGGTTTTAAGGCACGTTATAATAGGGTGCTTTTTTCATAAATCCAAGAACCATAATTGAAAAACCTGCCAACCAAATTATCATAGCTGGCCAAGTCGCATCTGTATAAATTCCAGCTAGTCTAGTGCCCATTTGCCCGAGAAATGAGTGAATAAAATGTGCTATTAGAATTGTTGCCATACCCAAGCCAATTAGTAGAGGGTATATGTTTGGAAGTCTCTTATGGTAATGACAAAAGAAAAACGTAACAACGAACAAAAGATACATTGGTAGACCGATAATGACTAGTAATATGTCCATTAACACGATATTAATAAATGCTGCTATAAGAATTGCAATTTCAGTGAAAACAATCCACCCTAAAACACTGAAAAAAATCCCTTTTTTATGGGTTGGAAACCAAACAGCAAGTAGTATTGCAAAATTTAAACCATAAACTACCGTATTCAAATTTAAATCTATTAAATACGCAATTTGTCCGATAGGACTTTCAATTGACACAGCAGGATAAAATGCTACAAAAAATAATTCAATTGGCGTATAAACACACATTATAATCAATACGAGGGCAAAAATAAATGGCAAATCGGTATAATATTTTACTTTACCTTTAAACCATTGTCGAAGAAGTATAATTGCACCTATTGGATATAATATTAACCTTCCTATCAATAATAAAGTTACGAGAAATTGTCCAGTGCTTATCATGAAATCCCACATTTGAATTTTAATGGATCTTTTCAATTTCAATATTTAAAGTAATCAAATTAACGAAAAATAAAATTAATATATACCAATTTCATTTTAGAATTTTAATAATATTAGCGTAATAGTAAAAATATCTTGGAATTTATAATAAAAAAATGATAAAAATATTAATCTATGATTCTAAAATCTAAAAATTCGAAATAATTGATGAATATGGAAATTAAAAAAAACAAGTATATACTAATCTAAAAATTTAAATTTGTATCTTTTATCGTATAGATAAGTTAAACTAATACCAATAAGATGAGAAAAAAATGTCAAGAGAAATTAAAATTGAACCAGTTACCCGTTTGGAAGGTCACGGAAACGTTACACTTAAACTCGGACCTGGTGATAAAGTTGAAGACGTTCAATTTAATATCACATCAACAAGATTCTTTGAAAAATTCTTAGAAGGCCGACCCGCTGAACATGCTCCTCGAATTGTTCCTCGAATTTGTGGTATTTGTCCAATTCCACACCATCTTTCGAGTGTAAAGGCAGTAGAAGCAGCATGGGGTATCACTCCTCCAAGACCTGCGGATAAATTAAGAGAACTCGAGATCAATGGTAAACAACTTTCAAGTCACGTTCTTCATATAGCTGCATTACAACTACCAGACTTACTTGCAGGACCGTTAGCTCCTCCCGAAAAAAGAAATGTCGTTGCTGTTATCAATGCTCTACCAGATATAGGAAAGGCAGTTTTAAGAGCAATGAGATATGGTCAAGATATTTGCGCAATTGTGGGAGGAAAATCAGTTCATCCTGTAACTGGAATTCCTGGAGGTATGACAAAGCCTTTAGCAGAAGATGACAGACAAAAACTATTAAAGCAACTCCCAGAGATTGTAGAGATCGGTAAAACCTTAGTTGAGGTTGGAAGCAAACTTGTTAACGACTATATGCTGGTTATAAAGAATTTTGCAGTCACCCCAACATATTATATCGGAACTGTTAAACCTGATGGTGGTTTAACTATTTGGGACGGAAACATTCGCATAATGGACAAGGAAGGAAAGATTGCAGCAGAATTTCCAGCGAAAGATTATTTAAATTATTTTGGAGAATATGTTGCTCCTCATTCTATGGCTACACACATGTATCTTAAACAGGCGGGATATCCTGAAGGAATTTGGCGAGCTAATACTTTAGCACGAGTTAATGTGGCAGATAAAATGCAAACTCCATGGGCACAAGAGCTTTTTGAAGCTTTTAGAAGTACAGTTGGGCGACCTTGTCATATGACATTTGCTTATATCTGGGCAAGACTTATTGAGACTATCCAAGCTGTGGAAAAGATAAAAACATTGTTGGAAGATCCTGAGATTGTATCAACAGATGTAAAATTAGCAGATGTTGAACCGAAAGCTGGTAATGGTGTAGGACAAACAGAAGCTCCAAGAGGTAATCTAATACACAATTATTGGACAGATGATAACGGAATTATAACTAAAGCAAACCTTGTAGTGGCAACAAACAATAACATTGGTGGCATTGAATTAACCATAAAAACTGCAGCAAAGCAAATTTTCGAAGATAAAATTGTTGAGTCAATAGCTGACAAATTACCCGAACCAATGATTAAGTAAAAGGTGTAAATCATGAATGAAGAAGAATTAATGGAAAGAAAATTAAACTTAATCGAAATGGTCATCCGCAATTTCGATTGCTGACTTTCGTGCGCTGCACATTTGATCGTCAAAAATGAGAAGGATGAAATAATTTTCGAGAAAGAGATTGTAATTGGTTCTGGGTGAAGTGTTGGCAAAAAACTGAAGTCAACACAGACAGACCCCGCAAGGGTCGAACCAACTCTTTTTTTTATTAAAAATTATTGTTGAAATTGAATTAAATCGAAATAATTTTATGAATTCGTCTTTATTTTAAATAGTTCACAAGCTGTAGTGCCCATTAAAAAAATTCTATCCTCTTTAGTTATATTATCCCCACTAAAAAATCTAGTTATAGAAGGAAGTTTTATTTTTTTACATAGATTAGTCCATTCTTTAACTCTATTAATTGTGAAAGGCCAATAAGATCCAAACATTATACGTTTACGATTTCCGATCATAAATTTAATATGTAAAATATTCTGGGCAATTCCCAACTCTGGAATATCCATATTCATCGGGGCATAATCTGTATATACGTTTTCATACTTGCGCATTATTGCTATTAATTCATACATAAATGGATAACCGAGTTGAGTGCATAAATTTACTTTCAGATCCTGGAATTTATCAAGAACTTTTTCAATAAAATAAGGGTTCGAATTTTGAATTAAACATGGACTTGCAGTGAAACCAGTATGAATAGAGACTGGAATTTCGTTTTCTTCAGCTATTTTATAAAGAGGAAAGCAAATTTCCTCATCAGGTCGAAAGCCATTTCCTGGATATAATTTTAAGCCACACAGACCTGCATTTAATCCTTTTTGAAATATATCAGATGCATTTTTATGACGGGGATCAACACCACATTGCCCTAAAAAAAGATCTGGATATTCGCTTATACATTTTGATACATAATCATTATATTTTACTTGAGAAATCGAGGAACCATAAGAAAAATCATTAGTGGATATTATTGCTTTGTCTATTTCTGCTTGTTCCATTTCAACAATGTATTCTTTTGGTGTTGCGTTATAAATTGGTTCAATATTATATATTTTACACATATTTTTTATAAAATTACGAGCATTTTGGGAAAGAAACTTTTTCATCCAAAAATTTATTTGTGCGTCTACAATCAAATTTTACACCATCTTATTCCAAAATCAAAAAAAATATGATTAATTTATTTTTAAATAAGTAAGTAATTTTTTAAACATGCAAATTTACTTTTCACTTGCAGAAACCCAATGAGATGTTTAATTTGTTAAGAGCTTGTGCAATTCAGTTCGAACCTCGGTTAAACGATTTAGTAGGAAACAGAAAAAAAGTGGAAAATTTATTAAGAAATTCAATTAAAAAAACAAACTCTAAATTATATGTTCTTCCAGAACTTGCTTTTTCGGGTTATAATTTTCGAAATTTAGACGAGGTTGAGGAGACAAGTGAAATTATAAATAAATCAGAAAGTTGTGCAATGTTAAAAGAGATAGCTAATCAGTTTGATATCTCGATTGTAACCGGAATAAATGAACGAGAAAAAAATAGGTATTTCAATTCAGCAGTAGCTATAAATAAGAACGGAATTATTATGGTCTATCGTAAACTTCAATTATATGCGAAAGAAAAAGAATTTTTTACTCCTGGAAATAAACCATTACAAATTTTTAGTATTGATAATGTTAAAATTGGAATTATGATTTGTTTTGATTGGTTCTTTCCCGAAATACCCCGCACATTGGCATTAAAAGGTGCACACGTTATATGTCATCCGATGAACGCAGTTATACCTGATGGAGCTTACATTGGAGATAATTTCCACTCAAAATGGAACAGAGTGTACATAATTTTAGCTAATAGAATTGGCGTAGAGGGAGATCTGACCTTTATCGGAAAAAGCAGGATTTCTGATCCCACAGGAAATGTAATCGCGCAAGCAAATTCAGATACTGAAGAAATTATATGTGCTAATATTAATCCTAAATTAGCGGAAAACAAAAAATTAAACAAGTATAATCATTTGATTAATGATCGTCGTACCGATTTTTATTTTAAATAATCAGATTTTAAACATAAAACTTATTTATTTAAATAAATAATCAGAGAATATAATTTATGGGTGATTTTATCTGAGCCAACTAGACAATAAAGATAAAAAACAGAAGCAATCTACAGATGAGCCAGGAATTATAGAAGAAATTCCTACTAAGACCTTTATTATTCTTACAATTAATATGATCTTTTTAATTTTCGGTACTTTGTTGGCTGTATTTAGTTCTTATATCACCCAAACATTTGCAGATGCTTATCAATTTATGAATGCATTAAGAAATATCTTTAATGTTATTTCTAGTAATATGCTCTCATATTATGGCACATTGCTTAATGAACTAACTCTGAAATCTTTAATTGATTTTTATTATGAATTAGCATCAAATCTATACAATATAGCTGTTTTCAACTATTTATATACTTATTTTTTATTAGTTGGTAACCCATCTTTTTTAACTACAATATTTAACCTCCCTCCGAATGCCGCTATACCTGATGTAATTCTTGGTTTCAGTTTGACATTTTATTGTTCACTAAATTTAATTCAGACCATATTTAAAATATTTCCAAAAATTTCCAAACCATTTGTTCTTCAGATTCTATTTATAATAAATTCTATTTGTTTTGGAGTAATAATTGTTGGGATTATATTTTTGAATATTGTTATAATAGCAATACCCGCTCTAATTATAATATTAACTTTTGCTTATGTTGCTCTGTGGTTACCAATTAAATAAAATACATTCTATTTTTTAAGAATTTATCAGTTCCTTTTAAATTTCATTCATATAATAGTTCTGTAAAAACTTCTGTTAATTTATTTATAGCTATCTTAACTATATCAGAAATTCCTTTTTCATTAAAGATATGTTCTGCTTGAATCCCAATTATAACTATTTCTAATTCTAGTAGAGAAGCATAAAGAAAATCCAGAAGAAGATTTTTTGACATAGAATGGGAAGAAATTGAATACAAATGCATTTCTTCTTTTAGGATAAATTCAATAGTTCCTGGAGCTTTTTTAAGATCTGCAGCATCAAGTAAAATTAAATGCGTTGGGCTCCATTCAAATATTTCATTGATGAATGTATGAGGCGCAGTTTCCCCCTCAACTAAAAAAACATCAAATTTTGATTTAAGATTTTTCGATATTTTCTTCAAATTCCGAACAACTTGTAATCCTGCGATATCATCATAGCGAAACTCGTTTCCTACCCCTACTATCGCGATACGTGAATTTGAATTGAATTTTTTATTTAATTCATTTTGAATTATTTCACAATTTTCATCGATATGTCTATATTTCTCCATTTTGTAGTTCTCCAGTTCTGAGAAACAATGGTTTTAATAATTTTATTTTATTTACTATTTGACAAATATTCTTTATGTTTTATTGATTAATTGAGATTCTGGTGATTTCTTGAACTTTAGAGACCCTCAAACTGCTAAAAAAATATCTGGTCATATAAAAAAAATTGCTCCAAATGATTACGAAATTAAATTTATGCATGTTTGTGGGACTCATGAACAAGTTGTTAGTCAGTATGGGTTGCGTTCTTTATTACCCGAAAATGTGGAAATTATTGCAGGACCCGGTTGCCCAGTATGTGTTGTTCCTTCTCAAGAAATCGATGAAGCTATCTATTTAGCAAGAGAAGGTAAAATATTAACAACCTTCGGAGATATGAGTCGAGTACCTGGTACTGATTTATCATTACATGATTGTAGAAGTGAAGGCCACGATATTAGAATTGTTTATAGTCCTGAAGATGCAACTCAACTAGCTCGAGAAAATCCGGACAAGGAAATTGTATTTTTTGCTATAGGATTTGAAACAACCGCTGCTATCGTTGCAGCAGAAATATTACGAAATCCCCCGAAAAACTTTTCTATAATTTGTGCACATAAAACCATTCCCGCAGCAATGCATTTGTTAATAGGATCGGGCGAGCTTCAGATTGATGGATTCATACTACCCGGTCATGTTTCAACAATCATCGGTGCTATTCCCTTCGAAATTTTTCCTAGGGCTTTCAGAATGCCAGTTGTAATAGCAGGGTTTGAACCAGTTGATGTTCTTATGTCAATAGCTTTGTTATTAGAACAAATTCGTGATAAAACGCCTAAAGTAGATAATGAATATTCAAGAGTTGTAAATTATGAGGGAAATATAAAAGCTCAAAAGATGATTAATGAAGTTTTTGAAATAGCAACTGTAAATTGGCGAGGTATTGGTCGAGTAGCTGAAGGTGGCTATATTTTACGAAATAAATTTGAAAAATATGATGCTAGAAAGAAATTTAATGTAAAAATTGAGAAATCAAGAGATATCCATCCTGGTTGTTCATGCCATCTAATAATGGTAGGTAAACTTACCCCAGATAAGTGTAAATTATTTGGAAATGAATGCACACCTAATCATCCTTACGGACCTTGTATGGTTAGTCATGAAGGTACGTGTAATATATGGTTAAAATTCGGCGGTAAATTAAGATTTACTTAATTCTAATTAAGTTATCAAATATTTGACCAAAACTTAATATATAATCGAATAAAAAAAAGAAATAGATTGAAATAATTATTTCAAAGTAAGTTCACAAAATTTTATTAAATCCACAAATTGTCATTTAATAAGAATAAATAAAAAATTATTTTTTAGATTAGAGAATTTTACTAGGGTTATCCATGTTCAAAGCAAAAACTCAAGATGAAACTGAGTTAATTACTGAAATTACTAAAGAAGTATCACAAATATTTCTTGATACTATTAATATTAGACAAATTCTAATTTTTCATAGAATAACAGGTACAACCCTTGTATCTAAAAGTTTTGTAGAAGCTGAAACTGACCCTGATCTAATAAGTGGATTTATAACTGCAATTTCGGCATTTGAGAAAGAATTGGTAGGAATTGCAGGAGGTTTAGAGGAATTAAAATATAAATTTATTAGATTTTTGTTAGATATCCGGGAGTTATCTACTGCTTGCATTCTAGTATCTGGGGATTATAACCCCTCCATAAAATTAAGAAAAAATTTTAGTGAATTTCATGAAAGATTTGAGTTGGAATTTCGATCAGATTTAGAAAATTTCGATGGGTATGTAAAACCTTATAGAAATATTGCTCATCTTTTAGAAGATCATTTTGAAATCTCCTTATTTAGTCCACATAGACTACTTTCAAAAAAATATCATTCTAATTTGATTAAAATCATTCCTATACCCAAAGAACAGATAAATGAAATACGTAAATTACCAAATAATCAAATAGAAAAAGAAATTGACAATATAATAAAAAAATAGCAAATCAATAAACAGAGAATATTAATATGGATGAAACTGACGTTAAACCGGAAGAAAATAACGTAGTTGATATTTTAAATACTGCATATGAATCAATGAATCAAAAACAATTTAATAAAGCACTCACATTTTTCAATTTAGCCATTAAAAAATTAGAAGGTTTTTCAAAACAAAGCTCTTATTATGCTGAAAGACTGAATGAAGTAAATTTGATGGCGAAGAATTGTAAGACTGAAATTCGAAATGATTTGCTTGAAAAAGTAAAGATTTTAGTTGAAAAAAACAAAGTTCCTCTTATTCTTGAACATTATGAAATGATCATATTACTCACAAAAGAAATTGGTGATATTGAAAATTTAGAAAAATTTGAAAAAATTTATAATTCATATAAGCAAACATTCCAGGAAAAAGAAACCACTGAAATTAAAGAAATGATGGAAATCGCAAGTAATCTTAAAAATAAGGGTAAATTCGAAAAATCTCTAGAAATTTATAGAGATACTTTAGCAAAAGCTAAAATGATTGAGAATACAGATCTAGTTAAGTCATTAGAAAACCAATTAACTTTAATCCCTATTATCAAGCAAAGGGAAAGAAGAAAACTGACTTTGGAACAGGCAACAAAAGCTCTTGAAGAAGGAAGATACCGTGTTGCCATTAGTCATTACAAATTAGCTTCCAAGTATAGTGCTGAATTGGGGGAACATGATAAAGAAAAAGAATTTTTAGCAGAAGCGAAGAAAGTTGAAAAACTTAAGGGTAAATTAGAAAAACAAAGAAAAAAGGAAGATAGTAAAATAGAAGAAATTAATATAAAGGCAGACGTTTGTATAGACGAAGGTAATTATATTGAAGCAATTAAACTATATCAAGAAGTAAGGGCTATCAGAGATTCAGTCGGAGAATTTGACGAACAATTAAATTCCATTATTAATACGATAAAGCTAAATTTTATAGAATATTTCCTTGTAAAAAAAATTCCTGAACAAATCAGGGATATTTTAAAACTAGTGAATGAAATGATTGATGAGAATGGAAATTTTTCTCTAACTACATTATATAATCGAGCTTCAAAGACTTTATTGATTCCTAAGGATGAAATAGCGTTAACAATATATATTCTACATAAATTACTAGTCTTTATATAAAAATTTATGAAATTAAGAAAAAACTGAATAACTTTTCAGCAAGTTTGGATTTTTGAATGAAATGCACAATTCATGTTAGCGGAATTGTCCAAGGTGTGGGGTTTAGACCTTTTATTTATCGTCATGCTACTTTATTAAACCTATTAGGTTATGTATTAAATCTGGGAAATAGGGGAGTAAAGATTGAAGTTGAGGGGTCTAAAGAAAAAATAGAACAATTTATAAAAGAAATAAAAGAAAATCATCCTCCAATAAGTAGAATCGATGATATAGAAATTCAATGGATAAAAGAAGAATCGGGATATAAAGAATTTAAAATACTAAAAAGTTTAAAATCATCTGGAGATTCGATTGTTTTACCACCAGATATTTCAATCTGTGATGATTGTTTAAATGACTTTAAAAATGAAAAAAATTCTCGTTATTATCGATATCCTTTCATTGCATGTTCTATTTGTGGTCCAAGATATACAACAGTGACTGATTTACCATATGATCGACCATTTACTACAATGATTGAATTTCCCTTCTGTAAAGATTGTAATATTGAGTATACCGACCCTAAATATCGGCGATACCACGCACAAACCTTTGCTTGCAATGTTTGTGGGCCTCATTTTAAACTTTACGATAAAAGTGGAACTATTATAGATGAAAAAGACCCATTTAAGAGAGTTGTAAATTTATTAAAAGAAAATTGTATTGTTGCACTAATGGGAATTGGAGGAGTTCATTTAGTATCAAGAGCCATAGACGAAACTATATCAGAATTAAGGAGGAGAAAGAGAAAAAGAAAATATAAACCATTTGCTGTAATGTCCCCATCAATAGAAACCATTAAGACATTTGCATTAGTATCCCCCAAAGAAGAAGAATTATTAACCTCCTTTAGGAGACCAATCATTTTATTAGAAAAAAGCCCTAATTATTATTTATCACAAGAAATTTCCCCAGGTTTGACTAATATTGGGGTTTTTTTACCTTATTCTGGTATGCACTATCTTTTATTCGAAAATAATGATTTCCCAGCTCTTATAATGACTAGTGGAAATATTTCTAATTTGCCGATGGCGACTGACCGTTTTAATGTATTGGAAGAATTGAAAGATATTGCTGATTATTTTTTATTGCATAATCGTAAGATTCATCAAAGAAGTGATGATTCAGTACTATTTGTACTAAATAATAAGGCAACGATTATTCGAAGATCCCGTGGTTTTGTACCCGAGCACATCGAACTTCCATTCTCTGCAGATGATATTAATCTCGTTGCTGTAGGACCAGAACTACATTCTACTGCATCGGTCTTAAAGAAGAACCGAATATATCCTTCACAACATATTGGAGATGTTAATAGTCTTGAAATTCTAGATTTTCTAGATGAATCAATCATACACTTAACTAATTTATTAAAAATGCAAAATATAGATGCATTTGTTTGTGATTATAACCCAGTCTTTCTATCCACTAAATTAGCACAAAAAAAAGCTAAAGAATATAGCGCCAGACTAATTCAAGTGCAACATCATCATGCTCACGCTGCTGCAATAATGGCGGAATATAAAATTAAACCTGACAATCAAATAATCGGAATGATTCTTGATGGAGTAGGGTATGGAAAAGATGGAAAGGCATGGGGTGGCGAAATCTTTTTATCTAATTATGAAAATTTTGAGAGAATGGCTTATCTCGAATATCATCCAATGCCAGCCGGAGATCGATGTGTATATTATCCAGTTCGTATGTTATCTTCCATTTTATCTGAAAAATTAAGCACAGTAGAGATAAAAAATATAATTGAGAAAGAATATCTAGAAGGGCTACCCCATGGTAAAAATGAACTTGAGCTTTTATTGAAACAGATTAAATCAAAAACAAATCTAGCTTATACTTCAGGAACTGGCAGGATCCTTGATGCTCTTGCCGCGTTATTAAAAATTTGTTTTGAACGAACTTATGAGGGCGAACCAGCTATAAGATTAGAACATTTTGCTAAATCAGGCAATCCAAAAGCGATTAAATTCAAAATCCCACTAAAAAATAATAAAGAAACAATTATTGAAACTTCAGATTTGATTTTACAAGCATTGGAGCATTATAAAAATGGGATTAAGCCTCAAGATATTGCCGCCTCTGCTCAATACTGCCTATCAAGCAAAATTGCTGAAATTGCAGTTAATTTGGCCAAAAAAGAACATATTAAACATGTTGGATTAAGTGGAGGAGTAGCTTATAACAAAGCAATGACTGTTAATTTCAAAAAACGTATAGAGGAGCAAAATCTAGCTTTCTTACAACATGAGTTAATCCCGCCTGGGGATCCGGGGGTTAGTATCGGTCAAGCTATTATTGGAGCTCGCCTTTTAAAGATATAATTCAACATACTCGAGGTATTGGTTCACCATATGGAACATCTATAATTCGATGTCCACCAACTTCAGTTTTTAAAATCACATTTCCTGGTCGTTCTGCTTTTACTTCACCTATTATCGCCGCATTTTTTCCATATTTTGTGTTTTTAATTGCATTAAGTACTTTCTGTGCGTCTTCCGATGCGACTCCAATAAGGGCCTTTCCTTCACTTGTAATCTCGAAAGGATCCATTCCAAACATTTCACAAGCTGCGATAACTTCCTTTCTTATCGGTATTTTTTCCTCTTCTAGCCAAATACTCACTCTAGATTTCTTCGCAAATTCATTCATTGCTGCAGCAACACCTCCTCTGGTAGGATCTTTCATAGCTGTGATTTTTCCTGCATTTATGGCTGCAGTGATGGTTTCTACTAAGGGTGCAGTATCTGATTTTAATGGAGTTTCAAATTTCATCCCTTCTCGTTTTGCTAGAATTGCGATACCATGATCGCCAATCGTTCCAGTTACGATTATTTTATTGCCTGGGCGGAGTCCTGAATCTAAAATTAATTTGTTTTTTTCAATAATACCCAGACCTGTAGTCGAGATTAATATTTGATCCAAATTTCCATGAGGAACTACCTTAACATCTCCAGCTATAATCTTAACATTAGCCTCTTTTGCAGTTTCATTCATGGATTCTAAAACTTTTTTTAATTTTGATACTTCAAACCCTTCTTCCATTACTATTGTATCCGTTATGGCTAAAGGACGTCCACCCATTACCAATACATCATTAACTGTACCCGAAATTGACAAACGACCTATATCACCACCTGGGTAGAATATTGGAGAAACTGCATGAGCATCTGTAGTTAAGATTATTTCATAATCCTTCATTGGAATGGTTCCAGCATCATCTAATTCTTTAAGACCAATTCCATCTGGAACGTTTTTCTCTGTTATAATACCTGTAATGAATTCTATTAACTCTCCCATCACGGATCCTCCTGCACCGTGAGAAAGAGTAATTCTTTTATCCAATGGCATAGTAAAATTCACCTATTAATCTTCAAACCTCTAATCAATACATAAGTCAAATATTATTTATATCAATTGAGAGGATTTTGAAAATACGAGATAAAAAAACCAAATTTGCGTAATTGTAAAGAAAATAGCCCCGATTAAATTTAATGTATTTTCTTCTTGAACTTTTGATGGCATAAGTTTAAAGATTGATATATCTCTTGTTTCAGCCAAAATATCATCAATTAGAAGAAAGATACCAATACCAAGGTATATAAAGGGCCATATTGGGATATCACGGTCAAATAAAAATAGAGATTCAATAATCAAAATCACTCCTATCCAGAAGTGATGCAGAATATATTTTTTAAAGAAATTGATAATTGACATTAAAATTAAATCTATGTAAATTAAAAAAATAAGAAATTAAAGCCATTCAGGTTTATCTAGATCAAGTTTCGAAAGTAATCTGTCCGTAGGAATTCCATCTATACTCCAGTTTCGACGCCTATAGTATGCTTCTAACTCCTCATCAAAATTTTTATTTTTTTCTAAAAATCTAGGCTGAATTGCATCATCTTTTCTTGATAATCCCGCCTCACGAATGCCATATAGTCTTTGGAGTGTAAATATTTTCTCACCAAGCATCCTAATTTCAATTGCTGAAAAATCCCATCCAGTTATTGCATTTAATATATCAATGATATCAGTAACGGTCATAAATCCTTGTGGCGCAACACCAAATTTACATAATATTAAAGAATCGACAATAACGTTCCAATCTTGGTGTGTTTTTATAACATGTGCTTTGCTAGTTGTAATTTCTTGACCAAATTCTTTTATTGGCATAAATCTCGTAAAATGTGGTTGTCCTTGAAGGTGGTCCGCACCTCTTGAGCTTGTTGCATAAGCAAGATCCATTCCTAATCTCGGATCATGTTGTGGAAGTTCTAATCCCTTTACATTCATTGCAAAATCTTTTGCTTTTCCTCCAATTTTTTCTGCTGCCTCTCTAATACCATTTGCTAAAGTGTCTCCTAATCCTTGCTTTTGAGCTATTTGCTTAAGTAAAGCAATTGCTTTTTTAGAGTCGCCCCATTTGAGTTCTTCAGAAATTAAACCCTCTTGATAGCATTCCATTGCAAAAGCTATAAGTCCTCCGCTTGAAATTGTATCTATTCCATAATCATTACATAACCAGTTTAACTCAATTAAATCTTCTAGATTTGAATTTAATAGCATAGTACCTAGTGCACACATAGTTTCATATTCCGGACCGTGAACTAGTTCATCCCCTTTTCTTATAGTCCTCCCACATCCTATAATGCATCTATGACAATAATATTGTTTTTCAAAATATTTTTTCCGCATCTCTTGAGCACTAATTTTTACATGATCTGCCCACCATCTGCTTTGCCAGTTTTGTATTCCTATATTCATCATTAAGTGGGCTATCCCAAACATAGCACCAGTACCAAATTTCTTATAATTATCTATTAATATTTGATTGATGAAATCCTTGGATCTATCTGATGTTCTTTTAGTAAGCTCTTTAAGCTTTTCTGGATCATTTACTTCTGTTTTTTTATCTCCCTTTACCGTGATGATCTTCAGTTTTTTGGAGCCCATAACCGCTCCCATACCGGTCCGTCCCGCACTTCGTTCATCATTATCTATTATACTTGCAACTTTTACTAGATTTTCGCCAGCAGGTCCGATGGCGACAAATCTCTTGTCAATGTTCTTTTTTAAATGATAAATACCCTTACCCCAGTAATCTGAAGCATTGAGTAATTCAATATTTTCATTTTCAATTTTTATGTGTGTAGGTTTTTTCGCAATTCCTGAAATAATAATTCCATCAAAACCTGCTTTTTTTAATTCTGAACCCCAAAAACCGCCACAGCTAGCGAATCCCATTATTCCAGTTGCTGGCGATTTGGAAATAACTTCATAACGACCACTCATTACGGTATTTCCTGTAAGAGGACCTGTCATAAAAACTATTATGTTATCTGGACCTAAAGCATCACAATTTCGAGGAGTTGAATCATATAGAATTTTTGTACCGACCCCTAATCCACCGATATAAGACTTTAAATCCTCTGATAATGCTTCCTGTTTTATTGATTCTTCGCTTAGGTTAATCCTTATTATTTTTCCTGCATAACCGTCCGACTTGCTCATTTCAATCACATGGAACTAAAAGAGTCCAGATAAATAATCATATAAGAATTCCATTATATCGGGAAGCTCATATTTCTTCTTAATTATTCCGTTTTCTATCCAATACTTGATTACTTTAGGTATTTCAAAGAAAGGATTTATTTCTGGATACCAACCATTTGGGAAATAGGTGGTTGATTTTTCCAAGATTCGCCACTGATTTGCGTTTTTCTTTGTAATTTCTTTAGCTTTTTGGTTCGAAAAACGATGATGAGTCATCATATAAGAAGGATCCATTGGCATTTCAAATCCGCCCATCTCAATTCCCATTTCCTCCATCATAGTACCCACTGGTTCCATTCCTTCTAATGATGGCATATTTTCCATAAGTCTGTCAACTTGTCTCATCATATTCTTTATAAAATCTTTACCTATTGAACGCTTAGGATTATAGAATCTACCATGAGTTTCTTGAGCGGTTAAATCTGCCAGATCACGCATTGTAACAGGATAATCATCAGATACAATGTATGATTGCCCAAATTCTCCACGTTCCATTAATAATAATGTTGCAGGCGCAATATCGAGAGGATGGACCAAATTTAATTTAAAAGATCCCTTCTCAACTTGAACAAATAGAATACCCATCGCCGCTATCTCGACAATTTCTTTGAACATATATCGATTTCTCTCATCATAAATTAAAGCGGGTTCTATAATTATCGATTTATTTGGAAGTTTTTTTAATGTTAAGTCAAATTCTTCTGCTTTAGTTCTAGTATAAGAATCTTCAAGAACTCGGGGTTTTTCTTCAGTTATTGCAACATCATCTTCCGTTCCACCATGAAGTGCAGCTGTTGCGATAGTAACCCAAACCTTGACTTTATCTCCTAATAAATTAATTAGATTTTCAGTTCCTTCTATATGAACTTTCTTATGAAGTTCTGTTGCAGTTATGTCTATAACACCAGCACAATGAATAACTCCATCAAGATCAATTTCTCCTAATGGTTTAATGGATTCCTTATCTGAAATATCTGCCTTTATGAATTTTTTATCTGGATAATCTGGCTCACGAATATCTGTATGATATACATCATAACCCCATTCACGTCCAATTTTTACAAGTGCCGCACCAAACGAACCTGCGCTACCAGTTACCAATATAGTTTTTCCCAATAATATCATCTCACTTTAAATTTCTAAATATTCTATTATTTCTTTAAAATCAAATTAAATTTCATTAGAATTAGTATAAAAACTATTATTATATTATATTTTACAAATAAAAATTATTTTATAAATTAAAAATATTTGTGAATCATTTTTCTAACTGTGTGAAGAATAAGTATCTTTTTACAAGAAAATTCTGATTTTTAATAAAAAAAGGAAAAAATAAATTATTGTGCTTCTTTCTTCTTATATTGACTATGTATGTTGCATTTACCTTTATTATTTCACTTATTACCCCATGATAATTAATAGCAATATTAATAATAGTATAAAATTCCAATCTATTCCATCATCAGAAGGAACCGTATTATCAAATGTAACCTGTGAAGTAGAATTGTAAAAATTCGGACAGCCAGCATATGATACTTTGATTGGTATTAATGTATTGGGTAATGATGTTAAGTTATAGCTAATATAAGCCATTCCGTTAATGTCAGTATTATTGGACCCTAATGGATTCCAAGCTCCTCCGTAATATGCCTCAAATTGCAAAGTAACATTATATAGACTCCAATCATCTTGTTCTTTTATTTCTGCCATTATAGTCTCATTAGCTGTGGGATTTATTCCAAGAGGCAAGATGGTTATATTCGTAGGCTCCCTACAATTTTGTAGTGTAGGATCTCCAAATAGATTCGTTCCTTCGGTATAATTTTCCCATTGTTGCATCCAATTATTTCCCATCCACTGCCAATATGTTGGAAAAGGTTCTCTAAAACCTGTCGGATAGTTACTGGTTTTATAGCCTCTTAAATGCATTTCTCTCCATGCATCACCAATTGAATCTCCGCCCGAAAGATCCAAATAGAAGTCGTGTGTTCCATACCAAAATCCTCCTTCTCTTGCACATGAAATCGAAACTTGTCCATTTGTATTGCCGAATATGTACCATCCCCCAAGATAATTTAGGTAAGTAAAATTTCCAGCCTTGCAATTGTAAAGATTGAAAAATTCCGCATTTTTTTGAGTATTATTTATCTCCGACCAAGTAATCGTGAGTAGAGAAGGCTTAATTTGATGTGCATCTGGCCAACTATGCACACAACCCCAAAACCATTCATAATCTAAAGTGAGGTTTGCAAGGTAGTTAGGTTTATCAGTTAGCGGAGGGATTATAGTATTGTTAAATAGAGTGCGATTTGCAATAGGATATAACTCACCAAGGCAAGCATCAAGTTGAAATGAATAAGGAAATACTGCCCAATCATCATCCATCCATAAAAGTCCTCTTTGAGCTCCTCTAGAACCCACATTTCTTATTAAATGATTTCTGGCAAAATAATCTATATATAAGTTAACTTCATTTACTAATTTACTTGCATCTATCCTAGAAACCCAAATTTCGGGTCCCTTATTACTTGCCGTCGTATTTAAAGTATCTGCTGTGTTATTTCCGTCGAGATCTTGGAAATCACCGTCTAGATCCATATAATAATAATCCCATGGGAATCTAAACCATTTTGGACCTGGACATAGATATACATGCTCATAGAAAAATGCCGGTACACTTCCAACTAAAATTGCACCTCTAAGTCCGATATTTTGATAAGTATTATTGAGAAAATTTCGGACTTGAGAATGATTCCAGGAATTGGGAAATACTTTTAAAGACACGTTGCATTTAAGACCCGTTTTTATGTCTTGCATAAATGTTAATAATTCGTTATAAATTGAATTATTTAATGTTGTATTTACTAGAATCATCACAGTATTGTCAGATATACCACCTTGACTCGTAGTTAAGTCTGAATTATCGTTTGTTTTTGGAATAGAGGAATATAATTGTATACTTTCTATATTCAACAGTGGAAGTAAAGTCATTGAAATCAGTAAGAACGAAATGAGATATTTTCTATTCATAGATTTGTCTCCAAACTATTTAGAATACAATATATAATCGGTAGCTATATTAATGTTTCAATAGTTAAAAAATCTTCAAAGAAATAAAGTCTTAGAGAAAAATATAATGCCTTTTTAAAAATAGAAACAAAATATAATTGCAGAAAAACTAATTAAAATAAATTTGGCTAAAAATAAGATAATTATCTTGTTATTATTAGGTTATCTAATTCTTCTAACATTTTTTTTATTTTAGGTTTTTCAAAATGTTTTCTGGCTGGCTCTAGAAGTGCGATTAATTTATTTACGACTGCATTTTTTAAATCCATAGGATGTAATTGTTTCTCTAGAAACGCTTTTTCCAATTCGTCATAAGAATAATAAGTTATATCTCCACCAAATTTTTCAGGTCTTTCAATTAAAAGTTCTGATTTTTTCTCTCTGAAAATCAAGCGTTTAACCCAATCTAAAATTGGATTAAATTCTATTTCACCTTCTGGACAAAATGCGTTTTTGATTTTCCTTTTTATTTCTTTTGGTGAATCGTGTATAAATATACATGTATCGGGTTTAGATTTGCTCATTTTTAAAGAAGACCATAATTCTTGTACCTGATCTTTGGGTATAGGCCAGATAGGTGGTTTTCCAAGACCAAGTATTAAAGGATGATGAACCGCTATAGGTTTTATTTTATTACCTTCCTCATCCATAAGTGGTTTTAATTTTAATTTTAAGGCTACCTCTCTAGCAATAACTTGTGCTTTTCTTTGGTCCGAACCAGCGTGAGGTAAAGAAACTCCTTGAATAAAAATGTCGGCTACTTGCATGGGTGGATAAAGTAATTTGGCGAAATCTAAAGAACCTCCTTCCTTTCTACCCATGATTGTAATAGATCTTTTAATCCTTGCAAGGGTTGTATTTTTACTAATTTCAATCATAGTTGCCCAAAAATCATCATTATTATGATATAATTCGGATCCTAATACAAATTTTAATTTATCAGGATTTCCGCCTAAACATTCTAAGCTGGCTTTCATTCCCTCTTTAAAATAACCAACCCCGACTCTCTTTATTGTTTCCATATCTCCTCCAAGTTTATCATTAATCCAACTATGCCAGTCTGCAAGAAAAATAGATACATCTACACCTGCATCCATAAAATCTTTAATTTTGTTCATACACATTATTCCAGTCCCTAAATGTATTTTTCCAGAGATTTCAAAGCCAATATAATGTTTAAAATGATGACCGGCATCTAAGAGAATTTTTAAATCTTTTTCAGTCAAAACTTCTTCAGTATTCCTCGTAATTAGATCAAATTTTTTTTGCACATCCAATTTTATCATCCCTTATAGCTTTATGAAATACAAAATTTATTCCTAGTATTATATTTCCAATTTTCTAGGATATAATATAAGTATTTATAGAAGATTAAATAATTGTATAAAAATCTGGCTTATCATGAGATATTTCCCATTCATATCCACAATATGCACATTGAATTCTTCTTTTTTGTTGATTTTGCTCTAAGATTATTAAATTAGGTGGAGTTAAATATTTTGCACAATTAGGACATTGAACTGGTCCTCTTTCAATTGGAAAAATTACTCGTGCCATAATATCACTTAAAAAAATAATAGTTAAAAGTTTTGGAAAAATTAAAAATAGATATTATTCTTCTATCTTTTCTTTTATTTCATATCGTTTTCTGTTTGTAAAAACTTGCATAATATCCCGATAGGATTGAACAGTTTTTTCTCTTAAATCCTTTGTTCTATCAACAAGATTATAGAAAACGAGTTCAGGTCGTCTTATATATTTTATAAAACTATTAAGTGGATCGAATGAAATCTCACTTTTCTTAGTTTCTGGGGTTACTAAACCATATTGGTTTCCAATAATCTCATCTATTGGAAAATCATCAAAGTCAGAAATTTTCCCTGAAAAATATTTCAACTGTGTTTTATATTTTTCAATAAATTGTTCTCCAATAATTTTAAGAACATTTCGTGTTAATTCGCTGTCATCAGTTTTTGGGGTTATTCCTACCACAATAATTGGTGGGATTTTATAAAAAATAATCTTTGATTCATTAAGAATTATTTCCTGGATTGATTCATTTTTAGTTTCTTGACTTAAATCTTCCATAGCTTTTAAAAAACCAACAAATATAATATCCTCTTTGACGGGGATTGAAGTATATTTCCTAATGAATAAGCTAATTCCCGAATCGTTATTAATAATGTGTATGCTCTCTAACATGTTGTACCAAAACTTTAGAATTACTTTTTTATATTTTTATTTTCAAGATTTTTTGTTTTCTGTTAAAAATCTAGATTAATTTTTATAAAAAAAAGAAAAAGTTTATTACTTAAATATATTCTTATCGGTAAAACAGTTAATTCAAATAAGAAATCCACTATAAATTCATTTTTCTTTTGAGAATTTCATAAAAATATTTTTATTTTTCTCCATTTTTTTAGCGATACTTAAAATATACTGATAAAAATCAGAAGAAATTTTATACTCAATTGAAATTTACTTAATTTTTTCCGACATTTTTAAATAATTCAAAACATCTAATAATTATTTAATAACAATTCTTGAAATAAATTTGAAAGTGCTCTCCTTTGTATTACGATATTTACATCTTAGAAAGTAAAGGCACTTGCGTTTATCACCAACAATTCTCCGAATTAAAAGACCGGAGGGTAGGTCCGGATTTAATTTCGGGATTTTTTTCTGCTATGTGCTTATTCTCAAAGGAATTAATTAATAAAAAGCCTGAAATAATGGAAATTGAAGATGTAAGATTAGTTTTTAATGAATATAAAGATCATATTTTTGTAGCAATTATTGATGAAAATGAAAGCATCGCCCAAGTTCAAGAACTCCTTAGTAAAATAAGTCAAAAATTTTTTCAAAATTATGGTACTTACTTAGAAAAGTGGGATAGAGACGTTGAACTTTTTAGAGGTTTTGAAAAACAAGTTGAATTGATTATAATTAAAGCAGACATTGACAGGATAATGCTAATTGAAAAATTAGAGAATTTATTAGACTTAAAAGATGAAAAAATTGACGGAATATTAATCCTAACGTCTAGAGGCGATGCAATGCTTTCAAGTATTACAAATGAAAAAATTAAACAATATATAGTAAAACTTATAGAAAATAATTGGAGATCGGGAATTCTTTCTGGCCAAATGATTATTAGAATGAATGATCAATATGTTCTTATTGAACAACTCTCTGATTTCCTTATGGGTGCTATATTGATGCAAAATCATATTTCGATTGATCGTTCTAGAGAAATTTGTAAAGTATTATTTATAAATTTAAAAGAACAAGTAAAGAAAAAAATTGAGAGCGTATCTGAAATTTAATTTTGAAGTTTATTTTAATTAATTTTGATTTTACAATTTTTTAATTACTTTTTTTCCTTTTTCTAACTCAATCACACCAGAATTTCTTATAATTTTTGCGTTTTCTCGTCTTTCCTCTTCAGTTTCCCAACAAACTAATTGACAAAAACCACAAGTTACTCGAAATTCTTCAGCAGGTTTTACTTCCTTAGAAAAACCCAATTGTGTATCTGTGGCAAGTCGCAGGACATTTTGAGCTTTTTCTCCTCCTGCTAATATATAGTTGACAAATGTTTGCTGCACTATCTTTTCGGCCTCTTTATCATCGTCAGGGATTTCAATCCTCCATGGAGACCATGTCGACCAACTCTTAAACTTAGATTGACCCGTAAATGCACCACAAGAAAGAATACATTTAGCTAAAGTATGTTTTTTACCAATAGTTTCTTCAATATCCCCAATTTTTACAGTTTGGGTTTCACTACTATCAAAAAATTGCGCTTGACATGCCGAAACACAGACCTTACATTTACTACATGGATTAGTCTCTAAATAAGGATCAGGCTTTAACTTGGCATTTGTAACAACAGATCCGAGATATATTCTGGCTCCGTATTTTGGTGTCATTAAGTTTCCACTCCATCCCAACCTACCAAGACCACATGCAACACCTACATATCGATGAGATATTTTAGGAGTCAAATCCAAATTAAAAACTTTCATACCACCCCGCTTCATGGCTTGAATCATAGGATTTTCTGGTTCATTTTGTGCTAATTTAATCAATTGCTCTAATTGTTTGATTTGTTTCTTACCCCTTCTTTTAATCTTGCGATAATCCATATTAACTTCACAATTAACTGCTTCGTAACCTTTTGACTCCAAAAAATCCTTTATAGCATTTCCAATGTCTTCAATTTTATGGTATGTCTCTCCTTCAGTCAGACTCATCGCTTTTTGTGCTGAAAAGTCAGTTTTTTGTAAAAAATTACGAATTATTTTCTTATCTATTGGAACAATAAATCCGATTACTGATTCAGCATTCGGTAGTATATATGTAGGGTCAGAACAGTCTATTAACCTTTCTTTCGAAGTTATACCAACTGCTGCAGCTCCAGCTTTTTTTGCTACTTCTTTTATTTCATCTTCTAAACTTGTCTGTTTAAGTTCAGTCAAATTAAATCTCCTACTATTAAATTTTTAAGGAAAAATGAGTCTTAATGGTAAAATTGATTTTAAATATAATAATATTTCATAGGAATTCTAATAAGTAAAAAGAAATTAGAAAAATAAAAAAAAAGGAAGGGGTTAAGTTTAAATGCTTTGTAATGCGATTTTAATATCTTCTTTAGAAACAGTTTTTCTTTTTGCATGTTTTGTTAGTTCAAGTGCTTTTTTAGTAATGGTAATGGCTGTATCTTGTAGCCAATCCATCAAAGCTGTGATAGCATCTGCGCTTACAATGTTTGCATCAGCTTCTACTTTCATTAATCTTCTTAAAGCAGTTTTGGTTATAACTTTAGCTTTTTTTGCCATATTTCAAACCTCAAAAAAATTATTTTTAATCAAAAATTATGGATTTTTTTAAGTCCAAAATTTTTTTAGTACAAAATCTTTTGTATAAGATTTGTCTAATGAGAAAAAAAGGCTAAACTCATATATAAATCATTCGATCTCAATTTTAGAATTTGGATTTCCGACAAATTTTTTAATGATATTTTTTTAGATGAAATGATTTTTGTCGGTTTCTTCCTCATGAAACGCGGTTAAAAATATTATACCTAATATGACTAAAGTGATTCCCAATATTTGAAAAATTATTAATTTTTCATCAAATAACAAATTTATCCCTTAAAGAACTAATATCATCTAAATCAATAAACAATAATTGTTTAAAAATATGAAAGCTGTAATGTAAAATTTTAAACTAATTTTCATTATTTTTTGGGGTTTGAAAGACTAAACAATAATGATGATGAACATTAGACACATAAACGCTGGGATATCCCCAAATTCCCATAAATTTTTGATCTTGACACCATATAAATTCTTGGCGAAGTTGTAGAAACTCAGTTAGTTTATATGCAATATCCCAAGCTATTGGTAGCATAATTCCATCCTTAGGGCGAACATTTTGAATGATAATCATAATATATCCTTCAGGAACCATTAATTTAACAATTTGCTTAAAAATGCCCGATATTTCATCTAAATATCGATCATATTTTTCAATATTCCCCAAATCTCTTCTATCCTCGCTATATTTCTCATCAAATCCTTGACTAACTCTTTGTTTTAAAGTAGATTTTACACCACCTCTTGATTGTCCCAATATATTCCAATATGGGGGTGAGGTAATTACAAATTTTACCTTGGGATATTTCATCTCTTCCCAAACTCTAAAACATTCTCTACTATCCGAATTAAATATTTTATATACTCTTTTAACCTTTTTATCTTCTATAAATTTATCTAATGTTTGTGTACTTGAAATTGTCCTTTTTTGAGTGTATTCTGCATACTTTGGATTTAATTCAATTCCCCAGCAGTTTCGTTTTAATTCCATACAAGCGACAAGAGTACTTCCAATCCCCATAAATGGATCAAATACCCAATCACCTTTTTTTGTAAAGAATTCAATAAAGTGCTTTGCAAGATCTGGGGGATAACTTGCTGGATGATCTTTTATTTCATCCGGAATATCTGATGGCTTACCATCTACAACCAACCAACTCTTTGTATGTCTCAACCATTCCTTTCCAGTTAGATCATTCAACTTATTCTTTTTATTATAATCTCCCTTTACTTCACAATCAAATTCTATTTGTCTAGTGACTTTAGCCAATTGACGAAATACTTTAGCAGTATTAATAAAATTCCCATTCTGGTAAAATTCCTTAGCTTTTTGAATTAATTTTTGAACTTCAGGAATATTTCTCTTTATAATTTCTGGTGAACCTTTTTTATAATTCGAATTATTATCAAAATTTTGTAAAACTTCGGGATCAATGTTCCAATTGGAAATTTTTTTCGAAATATCCCTTGATTTTAATTTTGTCATATTGAAACGCCCTATAACGGATGAAAATCCATTAAATATACATATTTTTTTGAGAATTTTAATTTAAATATTTTAAAAATTTAATCAAAACAGAATAAGTTGATAAGGAATATTTAAATGAAAAATGTCGCTATCCCTGAAAAAAATCTAACATCGAAAAAAATGGCATTTTGGATGGCGCATTTAACCAAAGAAATCAAAGAAAAAGTAATATTTCTTTTCAAAAAGGAAAATGAATCTGACTATCTCCATAAAATTTTCTTTCTATTACAAAGAAGGTTAATTAAGGACTTGAGCACAGACAAGTTCGCTGATATTTATGCCCAAGCTATAGTTTATGGTTTATTTTCAACTAGAGTGGCGCAAAGATATGGTTTTTCAATAGAAAATGTATTTAAGATAATTCCAGAAACTGATCTGATATTAAAAAATCTCTTTCAGGATTTAACCAGAATTGGAGAAAATCAATCTTTAAGTCCGATTTTGGGTTTGCCTAATATAAAAAACTTGAGTAAATTATTAAATAAACAGAATATTGACGTTGTGATAGAAGAGTTTAGAAAAAATAGAAATATAGAAGATCCAATAATTCATTTTTACGAATTATTTCTAAAAGAATACGCCCCTAAACAAAGATTTGGGAAAGGTGTTTTCTACACACCAGAACCAATTGTATCATTTATTGTTCGATCAGTTGATTACTTACTTAAAACTGAATTAGGTTGCCCAGATGGTTTATCTGATATAAAAATAAAATCCTATCAATTCGAAAAAAATACTAAAAGAGTTCCTAAGATTAAGATTCTTGATCCTGCAACAGGAACGGGAACATTTTTAAAAGGTGTAATTGAAGAAATTAAAAAAATGTTTGATAAAAAGCATAAGGGGTTGAATAAAGAAGTTTTACAAGAAAATTGGAATGAGTATGTCTCTAATAATTTATTAACTCGGATTTTCGGATTTGAACTGATGCTGATACCATATATGGTAGCTCATCTAAAACTTGGATTAAAATTAAGTGAAACTGGTTATAAATTTAAATCAAATGGAAACCTGAGAATCTATCTAGCAAATGCACTAGAAAATAAAAAAGATTATGATGGAGCTTTAAATTGTTCTATAATAATCGGAAATCCACCCTATTCAGGATTTCCTTCTAATAAGGGAAAATGGATAACAGACCTTGTTAGAGATTATTATTACGTTGATGGGAAACGTTTAGATGAAAAAAATCCAAAATGGCTACTTGATGATTATGTTAAATTTATCCGATTTGGGCAATGGTGTATAAATCGAGCAGGATTCGGAATTTTAGCATTTATAACTAATCATGGATATTTAGATAATCCAACTTTTAGAGGAATGAGAGAAAATCTAATGAAAGATTTTCCAATAATATATGTTTGTGATTTACATGGTAATAGTATAAAAAAAGAAGTAGGTCCAGATGGTTCAAATGATGAGTGTGTTTTTGATATAAAACAAGGAGTATGTATTAGTTTTTTTATTAAACCATTAAATAAAGTTAGCCAAAAACATGTTTATCATGTAGATGTATGGGGGTCAAGAGAAGATAAATTTAATTGGTTAAAAACCCAAAATATTAATAAAATTAAATGGAATAATCTCTCTCCAATAACTCCATTCTATTTATTCGTTCCACAACAGAAAGATTTGTGGAAAGAATACCAAACAGGTATTAAGCTAACTGATATCTTTAAGATCTATTCTGCAGGAATTGCAACGGCTAGAGATCACTTTACAATTCAATGGACTAGAGAGGAACTGCTCGATATATTAAAAGATTTTATAAAATTATCCCACGAAAATGCAAGAAAAAAGTATAATTTAAGAAAAGATGTTAGAGATTGGAAAGTAAAATTTGCCCAAAAAGACGTTATTAAAACAAATATTGACCCAAATCTTATCGTTCCAATTCTATATAGACCTTTTGATATTAGATATACTTATTATACCGGAAGATCCAGAGGCTTTCTTTGTATGCCTCGACCCGAAGTTATGCAAAATATGTTATTAGGGAATAATATTGGTATTTCTGTTTCCCGATCAGTTCGTGGAGCTCCATGGAGAGATGTTTTCGTATCTACAATTATTACTGAATTTGGCTTGATTGCTACACGTCCAGGCAATACCGCACCTCTTTTTCCATTATACATTTATGAAAAGAAGAAGAACAAGATTTTACGTAGCTCTAATCTGACAAATAAAGCGATTTCTATATTTTCGAAAAAACTTGGAATGAAATTTACTTATAAGGAAAGAAATAATATAAATAATTCTTTTAATTCTGAAGATATTTTTAATTATATCTATTCAATACTCCACTCCCAGAAATTTAGAAAAAGATATGCCGAGTTTCTAAAAATTGATTTTCCATATATTCCTATAACAAAAAATATTGAATTTTTTAAGCAGTTAACTAAATTAGGTGCCGATTTAGTAGCTCTTCATACACTAAATTCAAATTCACTCCCTTTAAAAGATATAGTTCATTTCATAGAAGGATCTAATGGAAAGCAAATGGGAAAATTTAATAGAGATTGTTATAAGAATGGAAAAATATTCATTGATTTGAATAGAAAAAATGATGGTTCATATTTTAATGGTATTCCAGAAGATGTATGGAATTTCTTTATTGGTTCATATCAAGTTTGTTATAAATGGTTATATAATAAGAGCGTAAAAGGAAAGAAAAAAGGTAAACTTTTAACAAAAAATGATATTCAATCTTTTAAAAAAATAGTAATTGCAATAAAAAATACAATTCAATTAAGGGAAAAAATCGATAAATTAATAGATGAATACGGTGGTTGGCCAATTAAATAAAAAAGTAGAATTTCAGTGACTTAAAATTGGATGTAAATAAAATAATCCATTATGATTCAAGAAAATTAGAGGAAATAATTGATCAAAAATCAATTGATTTCATTATGTTTTCCCCACCTTATTGGAATATAAGAAACTATGGTTATGAAGGTCAGATAGGATATAAACAGAGCTATAATGAATTTTTAGAAAGCATGAAACAAGTAGTAAAAAAATGTTATGATGTATTAAAAGATGGAAGATTCATGGCAATAATTACTGGAACGGTAGTATCTAACCAAGGAATGAAATTCTTGGCTGGAGATTTCATTAATTTATGCAAAAATGTTGGTCTTATATTTCGCAAAGACATAATTTGGAATAAACCAAGAGGAACTACAAAATGGCAAAGAGGTGCAACATTATTTACGCAAAATCCATATCCTCTGAAATTTAACACTAATATAAGTCATGAATATATCCTAATATTTTCTAAGGGCGAGATTGAAATATTGGATTATAAAAAATTGGCAGTTATGCCATTTACAAGGGATTTTGTCCGAGCTGTAAGTTATAGTGTATGGGATATTAAGCCAGTAAATTCACCAATAAAGGATGAGGGTCATGTTGCTCCTTATCCTGATGAATTATGTGAGATCTTGATAGAATTATTCAGTATGCCTGAAGAAATTGTTTTGGATCCATTTTGTGGTTCTGGAACGACTTGTAAAGTAGCCAAAAAAATGGGACGTTTATTTATTGGGATTGATAAGTCTAAAAAATACTGTGAAATTGCGAGAAAAAATGTTGATAATGTAGAATTTAACTCATATAAATCTCCCAATATAGCAAATGAAAATTATTTAGATATGTATTACAATACTCAACAATTAGAGGGAGAAATAATAAGCATTTTAGAAAAAAATTCACTCACAAAAGATGAATTATTTAAAAATCTTCAAAGATATTGCACTTTTAATAAATTAAAGAATACATTAGCAAGATTAAATAAGAAAAATATTATCGAGTATAATCGCAAAAATAAAAAATGGGTGTTAATAGAGACTAGTAGTGAAAATAAAAAGAAGAATCTAGGGGATTATTTTTAGTTAAATGATATAAAAAACCTTTTTTCTATAAGATTAAGGTTTAATTAAATTGGATTTTATACTTATAAAGCATTTTTATTTATAAACCTTTTAAAAGGTATAAAAATATGTTGAACTCCTTTTGTTTTTAAAGTGATTTCATATTTAAAGCCGACAAAAATAATATAAATGAGTTGTGCTGTTATAATAAAGTGTAGGGTATAATTTTTTGGATTTTATCAAAGAATTAAAATTAAAAAATTAACACCCAAAATTGGAAGTCGCAAGAAATGAAAATTATGAATGTTTCAAATCCGCGACAGAGGAGCACTTCTGTGGTTGAATCTGATGAGATTACTGTTGCTCCAGTTTTTAATATTGATGAAGCAAAAAGATTTGTTTCTTTCATTCAGAATTTTAAGAAAGAAAATGATTTAACTCAACTTTACATACGTATTCCTGGTAGTTGGCGAAGCGATGATGCAAGCCGGAAAATATTATTTGAGTATTTAAAAGAATCTCATGATTATGTGATAATTGAGACTTCTCCGGTCTTAAGAGCGTACTTTAAAACGGAATTAACAATTCGAGACGGTGATCCTAAAAAAATTCTAAAAGAGAGAAAATAATATAGGGTTACAATAAAATTTTTTAGAGTTTTTCAACAGTAGGTTTAGGAATAATTTTAAATCCATGAGCTGGAGCGTCATCTAATTTTTCTGGTAGAGTTATTGCTAAATCTTCCCCTATTTGTTTCCAGCTTAGTTTTTTAGTATTACTGAGTAAATAAATTTGTGCATTTTTTTCTATATGAAGTGATTTTATTAGGATTTTCTCGGTTTTTGGAGTATCTAAAATGATTACATAAAGTATATTCTCCTTCTGTGTGAATCGGATATCAAGACCATCATCAGTTTTACCTTCCGCTCTTATCCATGGTCTTGTTTCAAATATTGCCTCACCATTAGTTTCAAGCCACTTCCCTAATCCTAAGAGCCGCTCAACTTGCATTTCTGCAATAGTACCGTCTGCCATAGGTCCAACATTCAATAATAGATTTCCATTTTTACTAACAATATCTACAAACATTCTAACAAGTTCAACAACTGTTATATGCTCTTTTTCTCCCTCTTCTCGGTTAAATCCGAAGGAATATCCTATCCCACGACAAGATTCAAACTTATCTTTTTTAATTTTATGATATGTCGCATATTCAGGAGTTCTATAATCATAATGAGGTGGTTTAAGAACATCTGCACCAGCACCATCAGACACTTCTTTAGCCGCTTGTGTAAATCTATCTAAGTTGTCTCTAATAAGTTCTCTCATTTTTTTAGTAATTTGAAACCAACGGTCATTGACTACACCATCAGGTATTTTGTTATAAAAATATGCAATTACTTCATAAGGATTTGCATCTGGTGGATAGCTGATATCGTTCCATATAATTGAAGGTTCATATAAATCAATTAATTCTAGAAAATGGTTTTTAATATATTCATTATATTCTGGATCAAGTGGTCCATTAGTCACAAAACTTAAAAAATCTTGGATTGGTTCTTCATTAAAGGTCCAATCTAACCCTCCTGAATAATAAAAACCCATGCGCATTCCTCTTTCTTTAACTGCTTTAGTAAGCTCCCCAACAATATTTCTCTTGGCAAAATGATTCTTTCTTTTTGGATTTGGATATTTACTTGGCCAAAGAAGAAATCCATCATGATGTTTGGTGCCAAGAACAACGTAGCGGGCTCCAATTTTTTTGAATAAATCTGCCATTTTATTTGGATCCCATTTTTTTATGGCTTGATTAAATTCAGGTATAAAGTCAAAATAAGTAAAATCCTTGCCATATACTTTATTATGATGTTTTTGGGTTGGGCTATCCTTAATTTTCAATGTGTTAAAATACCACTCAGCATATGGATTATTTTTAAAATGATATGCCTGATCTTTCTTCATTGTTTCGCTTATACTCCCTTGCGAAGTAGGAGCAAAAGCTGGAACCGAATATATCCCCCAATGAATGAATATCCCCAGTTTGGCATCATGGAACCAAGCAGGAACTTTATGTTTACGGACGGATTTTAAATTAGGTTCATATTTCATTTTTAGGTCACCATATTCAACAATTAAAAATTTTAATTATCTAATAATATTTACTTTTTTTAAATGAATAAAAAAAATCAAAAAATAATAAAAATTGGAGTAAATTAATATGCCAATTCCAAAAGCTTTGAAGCGTTATGCTGCCCAAATTGGGTTTCCAAATTCGGAAACTATGGCTCGTATTTTTGAGATTCTTTTTGATGAAGAAGATGATTTAAAGATTGTCAAAGCATTATCCCGACCACGAACAATGGAAAAATTAATCGAAAAATCTGGTTTGCCAGAGAAAAGAGTTAAGGAGTTAGTAGATAAATTAATGTCTCGTGGTGCTATCAGCCAACCTATGAAGGATCCTAACTTATATCGACTATATCCTGCCATGATTGAGCTTAGGGATGGTTCTTGTTTGAATCCAGATGCGCCTCAGGAACTTTTCGAACTCTGGGAAAAAATTGTTTATAAAGAACTTCCTCCACTTATATCCATGTTAGATAATCTTAAAATTCCGCCTATAGTGCGAGTAATCCCTATAGAAAGATCGGTAGAAGTGCAGAACTCTGTTTTAGATCCCGATTCAGCAAGAAAAATCTTCCGAGACGCGGAAATTGTCTCGGTTATGCCTTGTGTATGCCGTAAGGTAGCTCGTAAAAATAATCGAGGTCAAGACTGTCCTGCACCTGAAGATGCTGTCTGCATGCAAATAAACGGTTTTGCTAAAGCTGCCTTAAAAAGTGGGGTTGCTGAGCAGATTAGTAATGAAGAAGCATTACGACGTATCAGTCTAGCAGAAGAAGCGGGCTTGGTTCATATGGTACGAAATAATATTAAGGAAGATATGTTTATGTGTAATTGTTGTTCTTGTTGCTGCACAGGTCTATATATATCAAATCAAGTGGGATATCTTGAAGGTATAGCTCCTTCTCGTTTTAGAGTAAAGCTCAATGAAGAAGCTTGCGTGGGCTGTGGAACTTGTGAAACGAGATGCCAATTCCATGCAATCAGTGTAGATAATGTAGCTTCCATAAATCTTGAAAAATGCTATGGATGCGGAAACTGTGTCATTACTTGTCCCGAAGAAGCACTTGTCTTAGAGGAAATACGTCCTTTAGAGCATATCCGAGTGACATAATATTAGGATTTTTCAGGTTGAGGATCATTTATACGACCCATGAATAATATGCCACCATTTTGTTTATCTAAGATGAAAAATAGAAAAGGATGATCAGCTTTAAATGTGGGAGAAGGAGGAGGAAGCCCTCCTGTAGGAGCCATTACTATTGCCGTAATAGCAGCTGCTTCAGTCCCTTCTTCATCTACTTTAATATAAGCTTTATGAATGATAAGATCGATATAAAAGTCCTTTTTACCAGTCATACCAGAAAAGTCTGCACCTTCCTTTAAAAAAGCCTCCCTCATACCTAAATTATTTAAATTACGATTCAATTTATATTCTGTCTCAAATTCAAATTTTGGCACATAGACTAATACTGACTGCAATTTAGACTCCTTTAACATGTTATCTAATTGATCAATGGTGAGTTGTTTTTCAAAAAATTCGAGATCCCTATTTGTTTTAGGTAATAAGATGACCATTGAAAATCTTGTGTTTTTATATTTCATTTCAAGCAGCTGAAAATTAGATCCTTCCAAATAGTTGAATCCCTTATGTTCAAACATCATTGGGACATCTTTTTTCCTTCCATCTTTCAAGGTGAATGGAAGATCTTTCGTATTATTTTTTTTAAAGGGTATAAGCCAAAGACCCTTGAAATAAATTACGTTAATAAGGACCAACTTGGTATTCGGATCTAATGAATCTGCAACTTTATCTATTTTTCCTTTAGTTTGTTCCTGTACCCAAGCATTAATTTGCTGAATGGCACTACCAACTAGAAAATTAACTTCAAATATATTTTCTCCATAATTGTCCTTTATAGTATTCAAGTAATCATCTAGGAGTTTTAATCCAATTGCTACCCAGATAGAATTAGCGATATGTAATTCCAGCCCATCTCCTTTATCTTGAAGCTTCAAACTATTTAGATAAACCTTATAAATAGGATGTAGTAAATCATTTTTTAATGATAATTTAAAAACATTCTTAATTTCGTCTGCAGTTTTTTCTGCTGCCCCAGCATATGCCATAGTTACACAAGCGTGAATACTAAAGGGGCTAAAGAACAAATTTTCATCTATCATTCTCAATTCGTGTAATAGATCGAGAGCAAAGGTATTAATACCATTCACAATATCTTTAATTTCGTTTTTACTCATTAAACTTCACTTAGAATTATTTATCACTATCAAATGTTATATGAATTAGTTTAAAATTGATTGAAGATTTTTTATTTAAATATTTACTCTCAAATAATGTAATTTAATAATTTTATGAATAAATTGAAATTATACAAAGATTTATTTCACTAATTATATTTTTAAACTATAAGAACAATTTGAATCCAAACAGAAGAGATTTTAATGATTGAACTCGAATTCTTATACAGAATTTTAAAAGCAGTTATTATTCTCATTGTTTTAATAGTCATTATTTATTTTTCTATCCCATTTTTCTTTGATTTATTCGTTTACTCTGATGCAACCTACAAATATTCAAAGGATGATTTTAAAGCATTAAAAAAGGGATTTGAAGCATCTCAAATTCCATCACAAAATAATATTCCAGAATTGAGAATCGACCCTCAAACTGGGGAATATTCAATTATTTTCGGAGAAAAAAGGCAACTTATTAATGGTCTTGTAAAAATTCACACTCAAAAAAAGTGGTTTTCATCAGTTATAACTAAAAATGGAGAACAAGATCTCAAATTAAAAGATTTTTTACAAGAAAAAGGTAATGATGATTTAGGTGGATTTAAAAAATTTACTCTAGTTTGGGAATTGGATGGAAAATTATCATTTAACACGAGTTTTTATCAATATCCAAATCAACCATTTATTATTTTTGAACAAGAATTTCCAGATAAAATAAAATCTACATCTATTGGAGATTTTAATAAACCAATAACTTTATTTCCCTGTTTTAAAAATGAAAGCCCGAATACAAATATTTTTACTTTTAAGAATTCTATATTTTGCCCTCCCTCAAAAAAATTAGATCATACATCCGCCCCAGTCATGTTTTATGATGAGGGGCTTAATTCTTTTATTTTATCATCGATGAATAATTTTCTTGTTGGAATGATAACTCAAAACGAGACTATTAATTGTGGGATAGCGGGAGAAGTAGAATCTATTCCTAAAGATTTTAAATTTCGATTCCTCATGTATTTCGGAAAAGGAATTAACGAAACTTTTAAAAAATGGGGTGATATTCTTCTAAAATTTCATCATGCAGAACGTAAATCTGCCTATGCAGATCCAATCGTTTCTTACTTGGGATATTGGACTGATAATGGGGCACATTATTATTATAAAAAGGAAAGAAGGATGAATTACCAACAAACCTATGAAAAACTTTTAGAATATGTAAAAAAAGAAAAAATTCCATTTGGGTATTATCATTTTGATTCGTGGTTTTATTATAGAGCTTTTTCATGGATGCCTGCATATATTGGAATGCTTATATTAAACGGTGGAATAAAGAAATGGGAATTTAAAAAACATGAGTTCCCAGAGGGAATTGAGGAACTCCAAAAAAAGTTAGGAAAACCCATTAGTTGTCATAGTCGTTTTTTTCATGGTAGATGTGTATATGCTAAGAAATTTAAATTTCATAAAGTAGGTCGAATAATTAATACCTGGGGTTTGCCACTTGAATTTGAATTTTGGGATACGCTAATGAAAATGACAAAATCTTGGGGTATGGCACTTTATGAACAAGATTGGATGAATAACCAATTTAGAAAATTCAAATATTTAAGGAATGATGTTGAACACGCACGCAAATGGCTTCTGGACATGGGAAATGCTGCAGCAAAATATGGGATTACAATTCAATATTGTATGGCTACCCCTGCTATGTTTATGCAGAGCATTGAGCTCCCGAACGTAACAAATGCTAGAATGAGTGGAGATTATAACGCAAGGTTTCGAAAAACCTCATCCTTTCCACATTTCACACAAACTTCTATATTAGGTTACGCTTTAGGTATTTGGCCCTCAAAAGACACATTTAGGTCCTCCTCCCATCCTGGTCATTTTTATATAGAGAAATTTCCAGAATTGGAGACCCTAATGTGTATTTTAAGTGCTGGAGTCGTAGGTCCTGGGGATCCAGTTGGTCATTTAAATCGTGAGCTTTTAATGAAAACTTGCAGAGAAGATGGTTTATTATTAAAACCAGATGGACCCTTAACTGCCGTCGATTTCATGTTTAAAAAACATTCAACTTACTATATTTCAAGCACTTTGTCGAAGAAAGATGAACTTGAGTGGTATTACATATTAGTAATGAACCTATTTCCAAAGAGAGTCAAAAATAAAAACTTTAAATTAAAGGATCTTGGAATTCGAGGAAATTATATTTTATACGATTTTGATAAGAAAACGTTCCAAGAGATTTCTATTGATGCTCAAATTTTCCAATCGTTGAGAAAGAATGAACATAAATATTACATCTTAGCGCCACTCATTAATCGGGATATCGCAATTATCGGTAACCCTAAAAAATTTGTAACTTGTAGTAATAAGCAATTTCCTTCTATTAAACAAACAGATACTGAAATAATCGTTGAAATTGAAGATTTACCCTCCTCTAAAATCGAAATTTTAGTCTTTTCTAAGAAAAAACCAAACCAAATATCAGATAATGAAGGAAAACTTCGCGAATTTTCCTCTAATTCTGAATTAGATTCCAACAATAGGGGTTGGTATTACAATTCTTTAAAACTTATGATAAAAGTTCAATTAGATTCAGATGGAAAACAGATTATTATTCTAAAATGTGTATAAAAAATGGGGTATCAAAATTGGAAATAGATATCGAAAAATGCACAGGATGTGGACAATGTGTTATGCTTTGTCCTGTCCAAGCAATTAAATTAATTGATAATAAAGCACACATCGATAAAGATCTTTGTGTAGAATGTTCTATTTGTTATAGAAATGCAGGATGTCCTGGTAAAGCAATTAAACCGAAACGTTTGAAATGGCCTAGATTAGTTCGAAATCCTTTTAGTGATGTTATTGCTACTCACAAATTAACAGGAGTTCCGGGGAGAGGAACTGAAGAAATGAAAACTAACGATATAACAAGTCGTTTTGGTGAAAATGAAATAGGAATATCAATTGAAATTGGAAGACCGGGAGTAGGAACTCGACTTAGGAATATTGAATTATTCAGTATTGAATTATCAAAAATTGGAGTAGATTATGAAGAAGCAAGTCCTGTCACTGCTCTCTTTGCCGATGATCATGGGTATATCAAGGAAGAAATAAAAAATGAAAGGGTGCTTTCGGCGATTATAGAATTTAAAGTGCCTATTAATAAAGCTACTCAAGTGTTTCAATTAATCAAAGAAGTAGAAAAAAAGATAGATACGGTATTTTCTGTTGGCGTTATTTCACGAGTTGCTGAAAATGGAACTATACCTATCATAAATCTTTTATCTGAACAGGGATTTTCAATAAGACCAAATGCTAAAATAAATGTTGGATTAGGAAAACCTTAATTCTGAAGAGGTGAAAAGATCATGACTCATACTTTACATAGACAAGGAAATGAAGAAGCTCTAAAAAGTGATTATGCTATGCTCGCTATGGCAGCAGTAGGAATAAATGATAAAAAACCAGATACGCGAGATAAACTTGTTCGAATAGGAGAAATATTTCAGCAGCATAACCCCACAAATATTATGATGGAAAATATAAGGAGAGTTTCCCCAGCAATCACAGCAGCTTTTACAAATATTGAAACTGTAAGAAAAATCTTAAAAACGTTAAAAAATGAGGATTTAGGCATTTCTATTGTTGTAAGTGGTTTAATTTCTGAGATTCAAAAAGTTGTGGAAGAAATTGGACTTAAAATGCATACAGTCCATCTTTCATTGGGTGTTTTTGGAAAAAAAGAACTTTTACCTTCAGAAAAAATTTTAGAAATTACAACTATGTGCGGACACCACTGTGTATCTCCCCAGTCTGTAGAATCGTACGTAGATAAGATTAAAAAAGGGAAAACAACAATTGAAAAAGCTGCTGAAAAACTAGCAAAACCTTGTGTCTGTGGAATAGTAAACACTGAAAGAGTAAAAAATATTCTAAAAAAATTAATATAAATAAAATAAATTATTCTTTTATAATCTCATTTACTTAAATAATTTCCCTAATTGGTCTGAAAAATTAAACATAGCGTCGGTCTTGAAAAATGCAAAATATACTATTGTAACTAGGATGAGGAATAAATTTACTCCAATGAATAAGATTGTATAAGCCTTATAATTTTCCATTTTTAATATTCCTTCTTCTTTACTTGTATAATATTATTTTTCAATTTATATCTATTAATCTAACTGTTAGTAAGAATTATATATATAATTATTTATTTTAACATATTTTCTAGAATTTTAAAATTATTGTTAATTTTTCATCTTTATTATATAATATTTCCTAGAATTTTAAGAAGGATCTTAAAATGGACGAAAATATGGATGATAATATAATTAAAGAGGAAGTAAAACCAAAAATAGCTGACGAACCTTCAAAAAAACTATCAAAAGAGGCAAGAAAAAAGCTTCGCGAAAAGAAAAGGGCTCAAACTGGTCCTTCAACTAAAATGACTTTATATCTTTGGTTTGTGCTCATTTTTGCTGGAGTTGTCACATTCTTCGATGGATGGTGTACTTTAGCAATTACTTTAGCTATGGGGGACGTCGGAATACAAGCTAATTTAATTGAACAATTAACTAACCGCGGTCTATTCGACTATTTCGGCATTTCAAATAACCCTGTGATGATGGGTATAATTCTGAGCATAGCTGGCAGTGGAGTTGTTATGGCAGTTTCATTTAAATATTTTGTGGATAAATATGGACGAAGACCTTTAACTCTTATCACTGCAGTTTGTTTTATTTCATTCTCCGCCTTAACTGGTTTAACTCCTCCTGGTGATACAGGCCTAATTATTTTTCTTATTTTAAGGATTCTGGCCAATTATTTCTTATCGGCTGATATCGTAACAATAATTATAGCAGAAGAAGCTCCAGATCATTTGAGAGGAAGATTAATTGGAGTAGTTTTAGCAACAAATACTGTCGGTGGTTTTATCTGTGGGATAATTCAAATGGTTGGAGTAACAATAGAGCTACCTGGAGGTTACATTTTAAGTACTTGGCAGTCTTTATTTTTCTTATCCAGCCTTGGATTTATTTTCATAATTCCCATGTTCTTTTTCTTAAAAGAAACTTGGCGATTTGATGGTATGAAGAAATATGAGCAATGGCGAAAGAAAAGGGGGTTAGCCTCAAAAACTGGATGGGCTGTCCCTTTAAGAAGACAATATGCGCGTGCCATGATCCTAGGCTGCATTATGGGTTTTCTTATTAACCTCATTTATTTCGCACAAGTCACATTTTTTGGAATTTACTTTGTGAAAGAATTAAACATGACTTCAAAATTTCTTGGTTTGGCATCGCTTCCATTAATGCTTTCTGCAGGAATTGGATACTATATAGCAGGCCCCTTAATGGATCGTTGGGGAAGAATTCCTACTATCCATAGATTCGGATGTACAACATTAGTTGGTGGCCTTATTTTTTCATGGCCCACGGTTTTTGTTGTTGGAGGCATTCCAAATCCTTTACTTATGGCTCTCGTAATTGGTGGTGGAATGATGGGAATTCTATCACTTACAGTATTAATGACTGCAGCCGTACTTGTTCCGCTGGAAATGTTACCAACTCATATTAGAAGTACTGCAATGGGTTGGATGGGAGCAATTGCAAGAGGTGCTATGATTGTATCTCCTTTCTTAATGATGTTCGGTTCTGAAACATTAGGTGGTCTAGGACTTACCTATCAAGCCATGTTTGCACTTATGGGTATGCCCTTAACAACTCTATTGTTTTCAGCATATTTATTGGCTCCAGAGAGTAAAGGAAGAGTATTGGAAGAAATAGTTATGACAGAAATCTATACTAAACAGAAAAGAGTTGATAAAAAAGAATATAGGAGACCATATTATTATTTTGCAATGGGTATTACATCCTTCTTCTTTACAGGTTTAATTTACGGTAATACTGGTGATGGGATTTTTAAAAGTGTAATATTAATAGTAAGTATTTATAGCATAGTATGTCTCGCTTGCTTCTTAATAGTGGTTTGGGCTCGTAATGTTATTTCAGAATAAAAATGGTGTATATTAAATAATCAAAATCAATTATTCAATTTTCTTTTTTTGATTTGATTCATAATCAAATAATTCTAGACCTTTAAACAATTCCTTATTTAACATTTCACCTTGTTCTTTTAGAAATGTATTCAATGCATTTTCAGGAATATCTGCAAAACTCATACCCAATTTAGCTTTACCGATAGGGTGTTTACGTCTAATCTTATCATATTCCTGTAATGTTTCCATTGAAAAACTGGAAGCATCTACTGCATCAACCGCAATATCAGCTGCCATTGCACCAGAAATTGCTGCTGGAATTATGCCATGATATCCAACTGCATCCCCACAGAGCATTAATCCTGATAAAACACCAGTTTTTAAAGCCTCACCGAGCAAAAAAGCGTATAATCCCCCTCTTAAACCAAATTCTTGAGCATTCTTAAGTCGTTTTTTTAATACTGGATGATTTTTTTTAACGTTTAAATAATCTTGATATGTTCCAAATCCAACCAGAGCATGCCCTTCTTCATCTAAATTAGATACAAAAGCATTAGCAATATGTTTATCAAATATAGAGCCAAAAAATATTTCAATTACACCAGGCTCAACATCTTTCATATTTAAGAATTCAACTTGGATACCTGGATAATATTTTCGTTCCTTTTTCTTGTCATATTTTAAAATTCCAGATTTTTCTGCAATTCCCATCGGAATAGATTTACTACCATCACATCCTATAAGAAGATCAGAGTAAATTTTTTGAATTTTGCCTTTCCTTTTAGCCACTATTCCTATAATCTTTTCATCTTCTTTAATAAGATCAATTACCTTGGTTCCAATGCTTAATTGAGAACCCGCTTGAACTGCTTTCTGCGCAAGAAATTGATCAAATTTCACTCGATCTACAAAATAACCACCATTAAATTTCATTTCATAAGCGAATTCACCTTTAGGAGTCCAAACACGCCAGCGATCGACTTTAGTAATGATTTTATCCCTTCCAAATTCATTCACAAGTTTCTCAGTATATGGACATCCATTTAGCCAACCAGAGCAATGAACAGGAAGTCCAATTGTTGAGTGTTCTTCGATTAATAAAACACTTAATCCTTTTTCCGCAGTCTTTCTCGCCGCTAAAGAACCAGCAGGTCCAGCACCTACGATAATTACCTCAAAATTTTCCATAATGCTCACAAATTCACTGATCTTCAAATTTAATAGAATTGATATTTAATCTAATTCCGAGATATAAACATTTAAATATGTATAATGTTAAATTTTACTTGAATGTAAAAAATAGTTTACATTCAAAAAATGTTTTACAAAATTAGGAGATGAATGAAGAAAAATGTCTGAAAAATATAAAATGGATCAAAAAATCGATAAATCATTGATAACTAAGGAAACTTTCAAAGCATTCATAATAGTAATCTCAATCTGTGCATTAGCATGTTTAATTGCATCTTTCGTTATAGCTGGTGCATTTAACGATCCTGAAAACAATCCATTAGGTCATAATCTTCAATATATTTACATTCCAATTATATTAATTATAATTGGTACAGTAGGTGTTTCATTACCATTTGTTGTAGTTGTTGTCACACGAGTTTACATGGGTAAGTATGTAAGCAGTTTTAAATACAAGTTGACCAATTCTGCAATAGAGATTCGCCAAGGTGTGTTCACAAAGAATAAAGTCACCATACCTTATTCACGTGTTCAAAATATTAATGTCGTGAATGGTATCTTCGATAGAATTTTTGGACTTTATACCGTTTTAATAGAAACGGCTGGTATTTCAGGAGTACAAGCACAAGGAGGTAAAATCGGAAGACCTGAGGGTTATTTACCTGGATTAAAAAATCCACATGAATTCGAAGCAGAATTAAAACAAATGTTAGACAAGTATAATGTGTTACCATCGGGATTAGAAGAAAAAATCTTCAAGCCTCAAGAATTAGCCTTTGATAATTTTATCTCTTATATACTTAGCAAAATGAGAGATAGAGATGATTTATTAAAAACGAATGTTAAAGACCTCAGGGAAAAACAAAAAATAACCTCAATAGAGCTTGCAGCAAAAATAGGAGTTAAAAACGAAACTATAGAACTTTTAGAAGCAGGAAGATACACGCCTTCATTAAGTTTGGCGTATAAAATTGCTAAAGAATTAAAATGCAAAATAGAAGACCTATTTCAATTCGATTAAATATTTTTTTAATATTTTAAAATAATAAAATGGTGCAATTGTGAGATTAAAAACAAAATTAGTTTCCAAAATTAAGGAATTACGGGCGGAGAGTGACATTACTCAAGAAAAATTAGCTGAAGAAGTTGGTGTCACTCGCCAAACTATTTCCTATTTGGAGAAAGGCGAATATAATCCCTCTCTAAAAATTGCTCATGATATTGCACAATATTTTGGAAAATCAGTGGATGATGTTTTTACATATGAAACAGTATTAACTATTAAAAGAGAACAATTTAATCTCACTCTTGAACAATTAGCCACCCTGATTGGTATCAAAATTGAAGAATTAGAAAAATTAGTAAATGAGGAATATCAAAATCCTCCAGAATTTTTGAAAAAAATAGCAAAACAATTAAATTGTAAAATCGAGGATTTGGTTGAGTAAATAGCTAATTATAAAAATAATTTAACAGAAAGTGAATCATTTGGATAAACTAAATGAGTTTTTTGCCAAAAAATGGGCATTACCCCTATTATATTTTGTTTTAATTATTTTAAACGTGATCTTTCCTCCTATAACATCTAGAGGATATGCTGCTCAGGATACTGGAAGAGTAATATCAAGTTTATTAAATACCTCTATCATTCCTTATGTATGGTTAGCCCCTGTATTTCATATTGCGACAATAATTTTAGTAATTATTATTTGGCGTCTAGGGGTCAAAGTAAGTAGAGTTTTTAGTTTATACATTGGTATAAATTATATTTTTATAGGTCTTATCCAAAATTTTGGAGAAACATGGGAATTTGGTTTTGTTATATTAATCGGGACTATGATTACAGAATTCATAATAGGATTTTTATGGATATGGGATGCTTACGATCCTAAAACTGAAAGTAAATTTGAGAAACTTCCACTTTGGAGATATTGGACTATACCATTAGCGATTTTAGCATATTGGTGCCCAATTAACTCTACACAAAACATGGGACCCTATTTCAACCCACTATTTTTATTGATTTCGCCAGGGTATGGACTTACTTTTTGTATGACAACACCCGTGTTTCTATGTATTTTAACCCTTTTCTATCCACATGTAAATAAACCCGCTCTTAAAATAACAGCTTGTGCTGGATTTATTATGGGAGTTTTGAATATGTTTAGTTTGCTCATCCCTTACACCTTTTGGATGGGTATATTGCATATTCCTTTATTGTCTATCTCAATTTATGTATTCATTTTACCTAAAATAATGAAAAATGAGCCAAAAATTGTAAATCAAGAACTTGTAAAAATCCCCCATGTTCAAGGACGTCTTATTGGAGAAGTAAACATAGGTAAGTTAGAAGATTTTTTAATTGCAGAAAAATCTACCGAAGGAGTAGAGGTAGGCGATATTGTTGAAATTATTGGGGGACCATTTAAAGGAGAAAAAGCAAAAATCACCCGAGTTGATACAACTGAAGATGTAGTTATTTTAGTATTATGTGAATCTACTCGCCCGATTCCAATTAAAGTTCATGCAGATTTTATTAAAAAGATAATCAGTAAAGAAAAAAGAAAGCCTGAAATGAAATAATTTATTAAAAATCCAGTAAGCATAAGGTCTGGTAATGAAAAAAATTGATAAAATTTCTAATATTAATGAAAAAAAAGCTATTTTACATATTAAGAAAGAATATTATTTAGATGAAACAGATTTTGAAATTGATAAAGAGGGACGAGTAGTTAAACTTCGATTACTAGAAAAATGGTTTGAAATTGCACCTGAAATTATAGGAAAACTCACTCATTTAGAAGAATTAGACCTTCAAAATAATGATTATTTTTATCCCCCAGAAGATGTTGATTCAAAAATTGGAAATTTAGAAAATCTTACCAAATTAAAAAAATTAAACCTCCATTTTAATTATCTTAAAAAAATTGAAGGTTTAGCGAATCTCTCTAATTTAAGAGAATTAGATCTTCATATGAATAAAATTGTAAAAATAGAGAACTTAGAAAATCTTCATAATTTAAATCACTTATACCTCTCACATAATCATATTGAAAAAATAGAGGGTTTAGAAAATCTCACTCAATTGAAAACTTTAGATTTCGCATATAATCCAATTAAAAAAATAGAAGGATTAGAGAATCTAACTCAACTACAAACTTTAGATTTTATGCATAATAAGATAACAAAGATCGAAGGTTTGGAAAATCTCCATAAATTGGAAGATTTAAATTTGTTTGGGAGTGTTATAAAAAAGATAGAAGGCTTAGAGCACCTTACTCAATTAAAAAAATTAGATTTATACGGAAAAGAGATTAAAAAGATAGAAGGGTTTGAATGTCTTATTAATTTAGAAACGTTGTATTTATATGGAAATCAAATTGAAAAAATTGAGGGGCTTGAGACTCTTTCTAAATTACAGCATCTATCTTTTAATAAAAATAAGATAAAAAAGATTGAAGGTTTAGATAATTTATTGGAATTAGAAGGAATAAATATTTCTGAAAATGAAATTATAAAGATCGAGGGATTAGATAATCTCATTAAATTACAAAAATTAGATCTTGCCAGTAATAAGATAAAAGAAATTAATGGTTTAAATAAATTAAATCAAGTGGAAGAAATAGACCTTTCCAATAATCAAATCGAAAAAATAATTGGGCCATTAAACCTTTCTAATTTAAAAATACTAAAAATTAAAAATAATAAGATCAAGCAAATAGAAGGGTTAGAAGAACTAACACAATTAGAGGAATTAGATTTATGTGAAAACAAAATAACGAATATTATGGGGCTAGACAGACTCGTTCAATTGAAATATTTGAATCTGGATAACAATCTAATCTATATGCTTGAAGGGTTAGATAATCTATCAAATTTAGAAAGTTTACATATTTCAGACAATAAAATAACAAAGATAGAAGGTTTAGAAAAGCTTAACCAATTAAAAAAATTAATATTAAGCTCTAATCTCATTTCTAAAATCGAAGGTTTAGAGAATCTTCCTCAATTAGAAACTTTAACTCTACATTTTAATCAAATTAGAAAGTTGGAAGGATTAGATAATCTTATCCATTTAACAGATCTTACCCTTGATTACAATCCTTTGGATGCAGAAGACCAAAAAATAATTAAAGAAGATATAAAAAAAATAATTTCTCATTATAAAAAGAGAGAAATAAAAGGGCTTGTTAAGCAATTGGAATTATTAAAGGCACAGTCTGAAATAGACGGACTGAATTTAGAAGATTATATTATTTTAAAAAGGAAAATAGAAAAAATTAGTAAAAAAATAAAAGATTTTAAATAATTGGTTTTTATATTTTATCAATTTGACTTTTTTTTAATTAAAACTAATGACTTAAATATGCTATTTGTTACTGTGTAGTACCTATGTCTAGCTGGAGTGCATGTGATGAAAGAAAAAGAAAAGACAAAAACTACCGATCTTGAAACTTTTAAAAAATTACCAAAGGATCAACGCAAGAAAATTCGAGAAAAAAGAAGAATCGAAGCTGGTTTGCCTACAAAAATGACTATATACCTCTGGTTTGTTCTCTTCTTTGCAAGTGTCGTTACATTTTTCGATGGATGGTGTACTCTCGCAATTACGCTGGCTATGGGAAGTTTTGCTGGAGGAGTAGATTTATTGGAACAATTACTTAATCCTGATCTTTTTACATATTTTGGATTAACATCTAGTCCGGTTATGATGGGAATTATTCTTTCTATAGCAGGAATTGGAGTCGTAGTTGCCGTTTCTTTTAAATATTTTGTTGATAAATATGGTCGTCGTCCATTAACTCTTATAACTGCAGTTCCGTTTATTACATTCTCAGTTTTAACTGCATTTGTTCCTCCTAGTAGAGAAGGGTTAATTTTATTTCTTATTTTAAGGATTTGTGCTAACTACTTTCTTTCAGCTGATGTGGTAACTATTATAATAGCGGAAGAATCTCCTAATCATTTGAGAGGTAGATTGGTTTCAATGGTTCTTGCAATGAATGCAGTTGGGGGGTTTGCTTGTGGAATGATTCAAGCGACGGGAATTAAAATTCCATTCTCTGGTGCTTGGGGACCAAGTTTAAGTACCTGGCAAAGTTTATTTTTCTTGACGAGTATTGGATATTTATTTATTATTCCACTATTTATCTTCTTAAAAGAAACTAAACGATTTGTACAAATGAAAAAATATGAAGAATGGCGAGCAAAAAAAGGATTAAAAGCTAAATCTGGATGGTTTGCACCTTTACAAAAAAAATATGCACGGGGGATGGCAACAGGAATGATCGTTGGATTTTTAGCACAATTAATATATTTTGCTCAAGTAACCTTCTTCGCACTCTATTTTGCTAAAGAACAGAATTTAACTCCAAAGGTGGTAGGAATTGTATCATTACCACTAATGCTTGCAGCAGGAGTAGGTTATTTTGTAGCTGGACCTATATTAGACCGATGGGGAAGACTTCCCACTATATATAGATTTGGTTGCACAACTTTAGTAGGAGGTATGGTCTTTTCATGGCCTACAGTCTTTATTGTTGGTGACATTGCCAATCCGTTACTTATGGGCATTGTTTTAGCTGGAGGTATGATGGGTATATTCTCTCTAACAATATTAGCTGCTGCAGGAACTATTCTTCCCATGGAAATGTTACCAACTCATATTCGAAGCACTGCTATGGGTTGGATCGGTGCTATTTCAAGAGGTGCAACTATTGTGGCTCCTTTCTTAATGATGTATGGGGCGGAAGCATTGGGTGGATTAGGACTTACTTATCAAGCTATGTTCGCACTCATGGGAATGCCATTGACAACAATACTGTTTACTGCCTTCCTATTAGCACCTGAAAGTAAGGGAAGAGATTTGGAGGAAATCGTAGCTACTGAAACTTACTCTAAAATGAAGAAAATATCTGAAAAAGAATACAGAAGACCTTATTACTACTTTGCAATAGCCATCTCTTCATTTTATATTACAGGATTAATTTACGGTAATACCTCTGATGCAAATTTCTTAAATGTATTCATTATCGCGACCTTCTACACGGCGTTATGCTTGGTTTGTTTCATATTAGTTATTCTGGTCCGTAGAATAATTACAGAGAAGTAAAATATGATTTTTTTAATAAATTTCTTTTTTTCTTTTAAATTATTTAATAAAAACAAGTAAGTAGGGACTATTTTTAAAATTTTTAGAATTAATATACTATAAAATAATGAATAGCCTGATATTTAAAATGGAACATAAAAATAAACCTGAAAAAGAGCTATATATAGAATTGGAAGAAAAAATAAAGAATATAAAAAGAGATAAAAGAGAATTAGCAATACAAATAAAAAATATGGAAACCTATTTAATAACATTATTTAAAAAATATGAATTAATCGAGGAGAAAATAGCAGCACGTAAATTAAAACTCGATGTAAAGGTCTTATCAAATTTAGAAGAAAAAACAGTGGATTTAGAGAAAGCAATTGAATTAACTAAAGAACAATATGAACAAACAAATCAAATTATAAATGAGTGTCAAAAAAAGTTAGAAGAAGCACGGGATGAAGGATTACAAGACCTTATTAAAAGAATTCAATTTCTTCAAGACAAAACTAAAATAAATGGACTTAAATTATCAGATCTAGAGGTTTTAAATAAAGAAATAGATGAAATTTATAAAAGAATAGAGAAAATTAAATAATTAATTCAAAAATTGTTGATGTTTAAAATGAAATCCGATAATATAGTGATTGTACCGACCACCCACTGGGATAGAGAATGGTATATTCCATTTAATGAGTTTAGGGCATATTTAGTGCTAATGATTGATAAGTTAATTGATATTCTTAATAACGATCCAAAGTTTAATAATTTTACATTAGATGGTCAGACAATTCCTTTAGAAGATTATTTAGAAGTAAGACCTGAAAAAGAAGACTTGATTAAGAAATTTGTTAAGGAAAGTCGACTTTCCATTGGTCCAATGTATATTTTGCCTGATGAATTTTTAATTAGTGGAGAATCTTTTATTAAAAATTTATTATTGGGGCATAAAATCTCCAGAAAATTCGGAAGAGTAATGAAGGCAGGATATATTCCGGATCCATTTGGTCACATCGCCCAATTACCTCAAATATTAAGTGGCTTTGAAATACCTTCTGCATTATTCGCAAGGGGATTTGGAAATGAATTTAAAGAGAATAATTTAGATATGGAATTTATTTGGAATTCACCCGGAAACGCCGCATCGGTTATTGGAGTCCATTTAATAGGTGGCTATTTTTCAGCAGCAGCTCTAAGTACGAAGATAAAGGAAGGTAAATATAAAAAAGCAATTGGTCAAATTAGAAGAGCTGTTAAACGATTTGAAGGATACACCTCAACGAGCATGGCTTTACTTAATAATGGATCAGATCATCTTTTTGCGCAACCGCATGTTCCAGAAATTGTAAAGCAATGGAACGAAGAATATCCTGAAAAATTATTAGAAATAAATGATTTTGAATATTACATTAAAAAAGTATCAGAAAAAAATCCAAGATTAAAAATATTTCAAGGTGAATTACGGGGAGGAAAATATATGCCCCTTCTTTCTGGAGTTTTTTCGGCTAGAATGTGGATAAAACAGCAAAACACAGAAATAGAGTATTTGTATGAAAAATATACTGAACCTATATCTGCAATAACGTGGGCTCTTGATAAATACAATAGATTCAACTATCCAAAGGATTATATCTGGACAGGCTTGAAATGGTTATTAAAAAATCATCCTCATGATTCAATTTGTGGTTGTTCAATTGATGAAGTACATGATGAAATGAGAACAAGATTTCAGTGGTCAAAGCAAATAGGGAATGAAATTCTTAAAAATTCATTTATTTACCTTTCAGATTTAATAAAATTAGATACTTCAGATAAAAATAAGCATGCTGTTATAATTTACAACCCTCTTCCATGGAAGCGAAAAGATATTGCTTCATTTGATTTAATTGTACGAAATCTAAAAGCTGGGAAGCATGATAATAAACCTATTAATAATATTAATTTAATTGATTCGGATGGAAATGAAATTGAATATCAACAAGTCAGAATTAAAGAGCAACCAAGATATTTGGAGGAACAAAATTCAACAAATAGAATTAGTTTCATCGCAGATGTTCCAGCATTAGGTTATAAGGTATTTTATATTGCACCTATAGAAACTGTGAAAGAATTCTCTACAGAAAATAACGACTTCAAATTAACAGAGAATTCACTAGAAAACGAATTTTACAAAATAGATATTAAATTAAATGGACAAATTAACATTTTTGATAAAATAGATGGCATTTTATACGAAAATATTTGCCAATTCGAGGATGTTGGAGATTGGGGCGATGAATACGATTATTCAGGACCCCATGGAGAGAGAAAAGATACCATATTTTCTACTAAAGATGCTATACACGTTAAGATAAAACCCTTTATAGACGGTCCTTCAGAAAAAGTAATCAAAATTGATCTAACACTATATTTACCCTCCTATTTATCTCCTGATCGTCTAACACGTGAAAAAAATCTTGTTAGAAATGATGCAAGTCTTTATATCTTTTTATATAAGGGGATAAACCGAATAGATTTCAAATTTGAAATTGAAAATGCTAGTAAAGACCATCGACTACGTATTTTATTTCCTTCTAAAATTAAATCAGAGAAAGTATATACAGATGGGCACTTTTATATCGTTCCTAGAGATGTAAATTTACCGAACGATGAAAATTGGGCGCAAAAAGCGTTACCTACAAACCATCAAAAAGATTTTGTATGTGTTTTTGATAAAAACAAATGTTTCGCAGTTTTAAACAAAGGGTTACCCGAATACGAAGCAATAAAAGAAATTGATGGCACAATAACTTTGGCTATAACGTTATTAAGGTGCATTGGGTGGCTTTCACGTGGTGATTTCGCAACAAGAGGAACTATTGCAGGTCCCGATCTAAATACTCCTGAGGCTCAATGTCTGGGAAAGCATTCATTTGAATTTTCATTAACTATACAACATAAGAAAGGAGATTATCTGGATTCAGAAATTCATGTATTAGGAAAAGAATTTAACAATCCTCTAATGTCCATTATACCCGAGACCGTAAAAACCCCTATAAGGGCATTAAATAAGATTGTTCTAAGCCCAATAGCTGTATTAGCAGTATTTAGAACTCCTCTTCGTAAAGAAATTGAAGAATTTTTACCGCCAACCTTAAGCTTTTTAGAAATTGATAATAAAAAAATCTTATTAAGCGCTTTAAAACAATCAGAAGCTGGAGATACATTAATTATTAGATTGTATAATTTATCTCCGAAGAAAGAATCATGTAATCTCAAATTTTTTGAAGGTATTTCAATTAAAAATGTAGAAATTACCAATTTTCTAGAGGAAAAGCCAAAAAATGAAATAAAGGCAGATATTAAATTAATTAATAAGAATAATATAGATTTATCTTTAGAACCGTATGTTATAGTTACCATTAAAGTTAAAATCTTAAATAAAAATTAGAAAAACCTCAATTTTTTTTCTTTTTTCTTTTTTTTGAAATCAATATTTTTTTAATTTTTTTATTGAAAGATCCGCAATCAACATCACACTTTTTTGAGAAAATCGAAAAACTTTTTAAAGGGATCACACAAGATTCTTATACTATCATAAAACATTTGAAAAAATAAAAAAAATCAAAATATTAAAAAAAAATAGGAGTATAGAGATTTGGGTCAAACCCGTGTAAAAGAAAATGGGGTATACAAAATGAAAGTGATCAATGGAGGAGATGGGGTATTAACGGAGAAAGTTGGGCTAACAAACGAAATCTGCGAGAATCATGATATAATTACTTACCGAGGAATACGCGTATGCCAAAATTGTAAAACAGTTTTCGGCCCTTCCTTCAATTTAAATTCGTATAAAAAAGATTGCCAATAAAAGTAGTAAAATTTTTATTTTTCTTTTTTTAAACTATTTTCTTCTCGAGCTTATACTTATTTATTAGGAATTCAGCACATTTAAAACCACTATCTGCAGCTATTTGTGTCCCTATTCCATGAGTATCAGTTCCAGCACTATCACCGACTACAAATAGATTATCGATAGGTAACTGAGAGCTTATACGATATTTACCAGATTGGTCCTGTGTCAATGCAGTTCCTTCAACAGAACAGTTACCTGTAAATATCGAAAAATTTGTTGTAACTTCAATTTTACCCGTTGTTGGAGACGGAGTAGAAACATCCATAAAAATCTTATGATCATCAATTTCGGGGTGAAATTCTAAAATACTTTCATAATATTTCTTTATCCAAGGATCCCAATTTTGTTTTTCTCGAGTAGGTGGTCCAATGCTTCCACATATAAGTAATTGCTTTCCTGGTGGTGCTAAATTCGAATCTATATTACTAGGTATGGGAACCATAAAAGCCGGTTTATCTGGAATTTCTCCTCTTTCCACTGCATCGTATGCTTCATCTATAGATTTTAGTTGGGATGTGAAATCGTCTACATTGAATAAATGTACAGATGAAAAATTTGGAATAATTATTTTATCCAAAGCGATTTTCAACACGATTGAGCTCCAAGATTCTTTCAAATTATTCACTTTATTTAAATAACTATTCTCAAAATATTTTGGTCCTACTAAAGTTTGAATTGTTTGTTTGATGTTTAAATTGCTAATTATAATTCTAGAATCTATCCTTGTTCCATCCTCCAGTTCAACCCCTGTCGCTCTATCATTTTCAATCACAATTTGTTTAACTTTAGTATTTGTAAGCACGGTTCCACCGAATTTTTTAATACCTTCAACAAATGCACTGGGAATAGCGATACATCCACCAATGGGATATGAAGTATCATTTTTAATCATCATTTCTTGATATGAACGTAGAAATTCACCAGCACTTGTGAGACGTGGGGGAATTACAAACATTAAACCATCAAACCAACTAAGAAAAGATTTTATTCTATCCGATTCTGTCAAACTGTCAAGAAATGTATATAAACTAACTTTCTCATCTAGCATTTGGCGTATTTTTCTTTTAGAAATTCCTAACAACTTAAATGATACTTTTAACATTTCTTCCTGCTCTTCAGAAGTAAATCCAAGCAGTTTTAAGTTTTCTTGGGCCTCTTCTGGTGAACGTTCCTCATTCTCAGAAACGCCCATTTTTATATAATCTGTATTTATTAATCGAATCGCAGAATTCGTAGCAATTCCAGTTGAGAACTTTAAATTCTGTAAACCACATCTTTTTAATACTTTCCCAAAAATTCCCTTAAGTCCTACTGGAATTATATGACATGCTTGATCAATAATAAAACCTTCTTTATAATAAGAACTACATGCTCCTCCAACTTGGGCATTTTTTTCTAATATAAGTGTTTTGAAACCTGCTTGAGATAACAATGCTGCACAAATTGTTCCACCTATACCTGCTCCGATTACTATCACATCGAACGATTCATCTTTAAACATTAATTTCTCCTCTATAATTTTAGTTCTAACCTCATACTAACCATATCCCATATACCTTTATCAGCTTTTTCTAAAATTAAACGTTCTTTAAACCCAATTTTTTTATAAAATGCAATTGTTCTGCCATAATTTTCATCAGCATGATGAGGAGCAACTGTTTCAACATCAATATATTTGCATTTTTTTTCTTTAGCATATAAAATAAGTTTTTCAACAAGTTTTTTGCCAATTCCTTTTCTATGGTATTTCTCAAGAACACCAATCCAACTTAATTCAAGCCCCTCTTCTTTTATTTTATAGGTAATAAACCCAACAACATTATCATTAACAATTGCAACGTATCCTCTTTGGTTAGGGAACTCCTTTTCCATTGTTTCAATTGCTTCTGGATCAAACCATTTCGATTCTTCTTTTTTATGCACTAGAGTTTCTGCGACTTTCAATGCTTGCTTTAAATTAATTTGGTCCATATTTTTGATTATAATTTTATCCATTATCGTAACTTCCATGAAAAAATGATAAAAAGATTTTCAGGCTTTCAGACGCTTAAACCAATCGGAGAAAAATGCTAAAAGTAATATATTGAGTATTATTTAAAAAAATTATAAATTTAATTGAAGGGCAAAAAAATAAGCCTAACTTAAATGAATTACTACCTATAAGAAGAGGTATTATTAAATGGAAATTATTGAAAAATTCACCCTCCAAGGGCATACAGATAAAGTGACTTCGGTTACGGTTTCCCCCGACTCCAAGTATATTGTAAGCGGATCATGGGACGATACCTTGAGGGTGTGGCAACTGGATACGGGAGTGCTTGTTCTCACTCTCCAAGGATATATGGAAGTAGTGGGTTCGGTCTCCCCCGATTCCAAGTACATTGTAAGCGGATCAGCTAACAATACTGTAAACATCTGGCAGATGGATACGGGAGCGCTTGTTCGTACCCTCGAAGGGCATACAGATTGTGTGCTTTCGGTCGCAGTCTCCCCCGACTCCAAGTACATTGTAAGCGGGTCAACTGATTATACCGTGAGGGTGTGGAGGCTGGATACGGGAGTATTTGTTCGCACCCTCCAAGGGCATACAGATGGTGTGAATTCGGTTGCGATCTCCCCCGACTCCGAGTACATTGTAAGCGGGTCAACTGACAATACCGTGAGGGTGTGGCGATTTGATACGGGAGCACTTGTTCACACCCTCCAAGGGCATAAAGATAATGTGATTTCGGTCGCGGTCTCCCCCGACTCCAAATACATTGTAAGCGGAGGATGGGATAATTCCGTGAGGGTGTGGAGGTTTGTGATGTCTGAGGAGAAAGGAAACAAAAAATAAAAGGCTAAGAGAAAAGAAATAGATCCAAAAAAACTATGCTATTGGATAATATCCATATGTTTCAATGGCTTTTGAAATTGCTAATATGTTTGGTAGTGGAACATTCCATGGTAAAGCACAGATTGGGCTAACCATGTATCTTCCTCCAGGTGCTAGATTAAGAATATTTTCTTTTACTTTTTCTTCGACATCTAAAGGTGTTCCAGTTAGTAATTCTTGACTTACATCTATTGTTGCTCCCATTATAGTAACTTTGGGAAATTTTTTCTTAAAATCAACCCAATAATTGATGTCTAGCGGATGTGATCCATTTACAGCTATAAAATCAATTTCATTACAAATTTCTTTAAAGTAAGGTTTCATTCCGCAATTGTGAAGAATAAAAGGAACTCCTAATTCTTTTTGCAATCTATTAATAAATTGACCCTCGAATTTCATAGCATCCTCAAAACTCATCATAGTTTTATTAAATGAATATCCTGTATAAAAGATAGAAGGAATAGGACCAACTTCCTTAGTCCAATCATGATATAGATTTATTTGAGATTGATAAATTTTTTCACATAGTTCCAATAATATTTCTGGATTTTCACGCATATCCTTAAATGCTTGAACTCCTCGTAACTGTTGAACAAGATTCCAAATACCGAGACTTAATGCATGTCCAACTTTTCTTTTTTCACGCACTCGTTTTACAGCAGCAAAAGTAGTTTTCCATAATTTAATTTCTTTATGATCAGGAAGTTTTAAATTTTCAATATCTTCTACAGTTTGGCAGATTTTTCCTTGTTCGATAAAAATTGGGAGGTAATCGAACCATTTTATTACATTTTTTTTATCATTCGCCTCTGCAAAGGCTAATGCTTCACTTGGTCCTGCCCATGCAGTTGGGATATGTAAAGTATCAACGTTTAAAAATTCACTTGCCATTATAGTAGAATCTGCTAGGATTTTTGGAGAACTATATAATGTTCTGACATTAATTCCGGCTATACGAGTAATCATTTGTTCCATAATTAGAGCAAAATATGGAACTCTGTCAACTTTTCCAGCACCTAATAATGTATTTATGAATCTTTTACTTGAAGCTTTCCAATCATGTGACATATTATAAACCCTCATTACTTTTTAACGTAACAAGTTTTTTTATTTTTCTAATCCCATCCCATCCATCAACGGCAAAGTCATCTGCGCCTATCATCTCACAAGATTTCTTTGATAAAATTCCTCCACCAATAATAATTTTAGATTTAATATTCTCTTCCTTAAGTAACATTACTGTTTCTTGCATTTTTGTTATGGTGGCAGTCAATAAACCACTTAATCCTATAACATCTGGATTTATTTCTTTTGCTTTTTCAACAAATTTAATTGGAGGAACGTCAGTTCCTAAATCAACAACATTATAACCTTGACCTTGTAATAGCGAATTTATTATATTCTTCCCAATAGAATGAATATCTCCCTCTGGGGTTCCTATTAATATAGTTCCTAAAGATTTTTGGCCATTACTTTTTTGTAAATGAGGTTTTAATAATTCTACAGCTGTAGTCATGACATCTGCAGATAACAATAATTCTGGAAGGTAAATCTCTGATTTTTCATATAAATTTCCAATTTCTTCAGCTCCCTTGGCTATCCCCTCATTTAAAATTTCTTTAACATCTAATCCGGATTGTAATGCTTCTTTTATTGATTCAATTGCTTGGTCTTTATTTCCTTCCATAATCGATTTAATTAATGACTCTATATTATCTTGCATTATTTTTACCATCCAAATTACTAACTCGGTGAAGTGTTTTCAATATTAAATAAAAATTTAAGTGTTATTTTAAAAATTAATTGTTAGATGTAAAATATTGTTAAGAATTAAAATACTTTATACCAGTTTACTCCCTCTTTAACATATTTCTTAAAACTTTGTTTAATATTCCTCCATTTCTATAATATTCTAGTTCAATTGACGAATCCAACCGAACTTTTACTTTAAATTTCTTATCTTCTTTATTTTTATCTTTAATTATTACTGTTGCTTCTCCCATAGGCTTAATTCTACTTATTCCAACTATGTCGAAATTCTCATGCCCCGTAAGTTCTAATATATTACAATTTTCTCCTTCTTTAAATTCAAGAGGTAAGACTCCCATACCAATTAGGTTGCTCCGGTGTATTCTCTCGTAAGATTCAGCTATTACCGCCTTCACTCCTAATAATTGAGCTCCTTTGGCAGCCCAATCTCTAGAGCTTCCAGTGCCATACTCTCTTCCAGCTAGAACAATCAAAGGAACATTATTCTTTTTATAAAGCATTGCGGCATCATAAATAGGCATTTCTTCACCAGTTGGTAAATATAATGTCCAATTTCCTTCTTTATCCGGAACTAATTTATTTTTAAGGCGAATATTACCAAAGGTTCCTCGCATCATAACCTCATGATTCCCACGCCTTGACCCAAAAGAATTGAAATCTTTCGGTTCTACTCCTTTTGAAATTAAATAGTTACCAGCTGGGTCTTTGGGAGGTATGGCTCCTGCTGGTGAAATGTGATCAGTTGTAATTGAATCACCTAATAATGCCAGAACTCGAGCACCTATTATATCTTCTATTTCTGGAGATTCAAGAGAGAATCCTACGAAGAAAGGTGGTTCCCGAATATATGTCGAATTGGGTTCCCAATTAAAAATTTTACTTTTCGGAATATTTAAATTAAGCCATAAAGAAGATCCCTCAAAAATTTTAGAGTATCGCTTCTTAAATATTTCTGGTTTTATAAAGTTGTTCAATACTTGTTGAATTTCTTCTTTTTTTGGCCAAATACTTCGTAGATAGACAGATTTACAATTTGGATCCTCACCTATCGGCTCATTTATAATATCCATATCTACTGTGCCTGCTATAGCATATGCGACTACTAAAGGTGGGGAAGCGAGATAGTTAGCTTTAATTAATGGATTCAAACGCCCTTCAAAATTTCGATTTCCACTAATTATACCCGCAACAACTAGATTTTTCTCCATTATTGCTTTTGCTACTTTTTCTGGAAGAGGTCCACTATTACCTATACAAGTAGTACAACCGTATCCTACTAAATAAAAACCCAATTTTTCAAGATAAGGCAATAGATCTGATGCTCTAAGATAATCAATAGCGACTGTCGAACCCGGAGCTAAACTTGTTTTTATGTGTGATTTAACTCTTAGTCCATGTTCAACTGCGTTTCTCGCTAAAATTCCAGCTCCTATTAATAATGAAGGATTTGAGGTATTTGTACAAGAAGATATCGCGGCAATAGCTATTGAACCGTGTGTGAATTTCCGAAATCCTCCAATCAAATCCTGGTCCTCCAATTTTACTCCAAATGTCTTTCCAACTGCTTCATGGAATTTTTCCTTCATTTTACTGAGAGGAATTCGATCTTGTGGTCTTTTAGGACCTGCTAGACTTGGTTCTACACTACCAAGATCTAAATCTAGAATCTCACTATAAAAAATGTCTAGTTCTTTATCTGTTGAAAAAAGGTCTTGTTCTTTGGTATACCATTCAATAAATTCTACATGCTCTTTTTCTCTCCCAGTTTGTAACAGGTATTGGAGAGTTTCTTTATCTGTAGGAAAGAAGCCCATCGTAGCTCCATATTCAGGTGCCATATTAGAAATCAAAGCTCTATCTGGCAAGCTCAAATTACTTATACCTGGTCCAAAAAATTCAACAAATTTACCTACAACCCCTTGTTTTCTGAGCTTTTCAGTAATTGTAAGAACAATATCAGTAGCAGTTACACCGTCTTTAATTTCTCCACTAAGTCTAACCCCCACTACTTCTGGAATTTGCATATAATAAGGTTGACCAAGCATAACTGCTTCTGCTTCAATGCCTCCAACACCCCATCCCAAAACTCCTAAGCTATTTATCATCGTTGTGTGGGAATCGGCTCCAAGAACGGTATCTGGAAAGGCAACTTGTTCCCCATTTATATTCCTTACTTGAACGACGGATGCTAAATACTCTAGATTTATTTGATGAATAATCCCCTTACCAGGTGGGACAACTTTAAAATTATCAAATGCGTTTTGTGACCAGCGTAAGAAGGTATATCGTTCACGATTCCTTTCAAATTCTCTTTTCTCATTATATTCTTTAGCAGAGGACTCTCCATAACAATCTACTTGAATGGAATGATCAATTATGAGATCTACTGGTATTAAGGGATTTATTTTATTAGGATCTCCGCCAAGTCTTTGCATAGCAGATCTCATAGCAGCTAGATCGACTATAGCAGGAACTCCAGTTAAATCTTGCAGAATTACTCGAGCGGGAATAAATGGTATCTCATTTTCGGACATCTTTCTCGGATCCCATCTAGCCACTAATTCAACGTCCTCTTTGGTGATAATCTTTCCATCTACTTGTCGAAGAATAGCTTCCAGTAATACTTTAATGGAGTAAGGTAGACGAGATATATCTGCTATTCCTAACTCTTTAAGCCTATTAATGCGATAGATCGTTATCTTTCTAGAACCAATCTCGATAACATCTCTAGCTTTAAAAGGATCCATGTTAAAACCCAAAAATTTCAATTTATGTAAATATATTCTAACTGAGTATTAAGTTAAATTGTTATTGATGGTAGAAATTCTTTTTCTTTTTTATTATTTTTGATTGAATACAAGAAAAAAGATTAAAATAAGAAAAATTTGTCTTAATAAGTAAATGATTAGAGAAATTGTGAGTAAGAAAGAACTTAAGGAAAGTGTTAATGTATTAAGAAAATCATTTCTCACAGTAGCACATGAGTTCAATCTAACAAAAGAAACAGTTCCCTCAAATCCTGCATTTATCACATTAAACAGATTGGAAGAGATGCAGAATAAAGGAATAAAATTATTCGGATTATATAGCGATAAAGAACATGGAAAAAAATTGATAGGATTTATCGCAATAGAAAAAGCTGATGATTTTCTTTACTATCTTGAAAAGCTAGCAGTATTACCGGAATACAGACACCGCGGATATGGGAAAAAGCTATTGGATTTTGCTTCAGATTATGTGAACAAGAAAATGGGGAAAAAAATCTCTATAGGAATAATAAATGAAAATTTAATATTGAAAAATTGGTATAAAAAGCATAATTTTATTGAAACAGGCATTAAACTATTTGATCATTTACCATTTACTGTTTGTTATTTAGAAAAAGAAATATAGAGTAAATTATATTTTATATGTAAAAATAATCGGAGAGATTATATGGTCCATACTTATGGAGAAATGCCAGATGATTTATATTTAAAACCATTTCTTCCCTTATTATCCTTTCTTTGGCGAGTATATAAAAAATTAGGTTGGGATGGTGTTGATAATTACGAGAGAATAGGTGATGAGGGTATCTACGACTTTTTTGAAACCAGATTAAATGAATCAATTTATACATGTAAGGATGTAATTGATGGCAAAATAACTGAACCTGAGAAAGTTCTTTCATATATTATTATGATTCCGAGTCTCGTTATCCGCAGCGATCTGGTTATTGGAACCCAAAAATTATTCGGTGGAGATAGCGCAGATGTTACATTCGCGGTTGTGCATGATTATAATGCTGAACTTTTAATTTTACTTAATTGCCATATTGAAGATGGAATTCCTGTAGACTGGTATTTAATAAGAGAACAAGACGAAATTTTAGACAGACGCCACATGAAATACGGCTATAAATTAAGAGAAATACCACGTCGAGCTAAAGACATGACGAAATCTGCAAATATTTTAATGGATGTTTTGAAAGATATCCGCAATGAAAGGACACCCCAATGGAGTGATGCCGATTACTATGTAGGATCTGTAATATCTAGCTGGGCGATTAATTTATTATGCATCCCAAGTAATTATGAGAGTGCTGGAGAAACATATGATGGCTGGGCATCTAAAGAAATTTACAAATTACCTGACTATACATTTACGCTCCATCCATATCCATCGGCTTTTAATATGTTTTTTTATAAAGGAAGAAAGGATTTCTGTAAAATAGTTGCATCACTCACTACGAATATGAATTTTTATATACAACCCTTTGAACCTCGGAATTTAGAGTTAATAAGGACGAGAGTTCCCGAATTATTTGCGATATATCAAGATCAAGTTCTAAATGAAGGTGTTCCATACCCAATTCAAACAATTAATAGTCAATATCAAAATATAAAAAGCAAAGATCCTAATATCAGATTTGAAAAGAAGTATCCAAAAGGGGATTTTATCACACCTGATGATATTGGGCTTGATTTTGAAGAATTTTTACAAGGGGTTTATTTAGACGTTAACCACGAGACACCCGCTAAAAAAATAGATGAATCAAAAATTCTTTCAACTGGTATTGGACGAAATACGATATTTAAATGAAATCTCTCTATTTTAAAGATGAATAATTAAATATTATTATAATAAAAAAGACAAGTATAATAAAAAAGACAAGAAAAAAATGCAATTTGGAAGTCTCTTTATCCCCTATCTAATATCGGGGATAATTTCAATGGTAATTATAATAATTGTATGTATAACATTAATTCATAGCTATATTAAATCAAAAAACAGTACCACAATCTTTTATATTTTCTTTTTCATGATGCTCGGAGTGTGGGCATTTACAACAACTTTTTTTCCTAGTATGGATACAATTGATTCAGCTTTATTATTACAAATTATAGGAATAATATCCATTTACTTTGGGTTTTATTCACTATTTATATTCCTAGAATTAATAAACTATGATAAAATAAATGTAGTTCGGGCTGTTTTATTTGCCTCAGTTATAATAATTTTTCTAATTGTGATTATTATCGCCCCTCCTTTATTAATACAATATGATTACCTTCCAAATTTCGGTTATGCAAATAAAACTGTTTTTTTAATTACAGTACTACAAGGTATACTTTTGATTGGAATTGGGATAGAATTTTTTTTAACAGCTCTTCGATTAAAAAAAATAGCAGAAACACCTGCTCAAAAACAGCAAGCACTATGGTTCATGGCAGGTCCAGCGATTGGAATATTTGGGGGTGCTCTTGCTCCCATTTTTAGATTAATTATTAATTTTCCAGGTTTATTACTATTATTCGCTTCTATTGGAATGGCTTTATCTGGTTTGGCTTTTATCAAAGACCCAAATGTTGCTTTTTTTTTACCATTCAGAGTATATAATTTGATGGTTATTAATACTGTAGGAATAAATATTTTCCATCAAAAATTTAGTGGTTCTAAAGAAGTTAATGAAGTTTTAGTTTCTGGTATGATTACAGGGATTTCGAGCTTTATGGAAGAAGCATTAGGAGTGAAATCACAACTACGAGCGATTATCTTTGGAGATAGATATGTTTTATTAGATCTAAGGGAAAAATTTGGTGCCTTTATTGATTCGGAATCAGCTTCCAAAACTCTAAAAATAGCTCTAGAAAAATTTGCGGATTATTTTGAATCGAAATTTTCCGAATATTTAAATAAATCATCCAAAAATGTAAATGTCTATAAGTCAGCAATTGCTGGAGTTGAAAAATATTTCGGATTTTTACCTGGTTCTTGGAAATCACATTAAACATTTAAATTACTTTTCAATATCATAGGATGTTTTAAGATTTGAAAAAATGTAAGATATGTAAAAAACCTCTTGTATATACAAAAATTATTGAAAAAGACAAAAAACTAATGATTAAAGCTGTCTGTAAAAACAATCATGAGAATGAAATAGAGGAAAGGATAAAAAATCGAACCCCATGGCTTAGAAAGCTTGCAAAAAATATTTTTACTTGTAAAGAATGCGGGAAAATATTAAAACCTGGAAAAAAAGATGAAATAGAAGATACTGGTGACATGTTTAAAATTCCAGTTAGATGTCCAGCTGGCTGTAAAGATGATATAAGATTAATTGATAAAAAATTTATGACCTATCTTACATTATCGCAGTATGAATTACGATAAGTATTAAAGTAACTATTTTTTTTAATCTAGCATTATTATTTGGAATCTTAAAGTTCTTCTTCTTTGTTGAAAATAAAATGACGATAGTAAAACATACATCTTATGAAAAAATGAGTGAGAGTTTAAACAAATGGAGACTCTCAAAAAGTGATTATGGCTTATTTAATAAAACAAAATGGGTCGTGACTGAAAAAATACATGGTGCTAACTTCTGTATTCATACAAATGGTAAAGTGATCGAATTCGCTAAAAGAAAAGAAATATTGCCAGAGGGAGAAGATTTTTTTGGACATACTTCTTTAAAAGAATATTTTAAACCAAAAATTTTCGAATTATTTGTGTTAATTAAAGAAAAAAATAAAGAAATTGTACAAATTTCAGTTTATGGAGAGCTGTTTGGTGGTGAATATCCGCATCCAGAAGTTCTTCCTAATCCAAATGTGCAAGCTATTCAAACTGGAATTTATTATTCTCCAAATATCGAATTATGTATATTTGATATTGCAATTACTGATAGCTCTGGAAATAGAGATTATTTAGAATTTAGCTTTCTTGAAAAATATTGCAAACAATTAGGTCTTTTTTACACCGAACCTTTATTTATTGGGAAATTTAATGAAGCTATTAATTATAAACTCGGATTTAAATCCACTATTCCGCGAAAATTAGGTTATCCACCTCTGAAAAACATTGAAAATAAAGCTGAGGGAATTGTAATTAAACCATATAAGAGCTTTTTTATAACAACCCACAAGGGCAAGTTAAGGCCTGTTTTGAAGAAAAAAATTCCTGAATTTTCTGAAGATAAACGCTTCCAACAAGCTCGTAAGTGGGATTATTCTCAAAAGCATAAAAAGAAACAGCAAATAAAGGTTGATGAAAAATTTTTGGAAAACGAGGTAATCCCGTTAATTACAAGACAAAGATTAAATAATGCAATATCTAAAGTAGGAAAATTAACAAAAAAAAATAAGAAGAAAATTAGAATTGAACTATCAGAAGATATCTTAGAAACTTTAAATGATAATTTTAATAAATTCTTTGAAAATTTAGAGCAAGATAAAAAGGAAATGATTTTAGAAGTTATTAACAAACAAATTTCAAAGTTAATTAATTAAAGACTTAAAATTTTAGGTGTTTTAATGAGCAAAAATCATAATAAAAGGTTAATTAATAAAGTGGCACTCATTACCGGAGCGGGATCTGGAATTGGAAGAGCTACAAGTTTGAGATATGCGAAAGAAGGAGCAAGAATTATTGTTGTTGATATGAATATCGAAACTGCTGAAGAAACAGTCAAAATAATAAAAAATGAAATAAATGGAGAAGCAGTTGCTATTGAATGCGATATCAGTATTAGAGAAACAGTAAAATCTATGGTAAAACAAGCATATAGTCAATTTTCTCGAATCGATATATTATTTAACAACGCTGGAATTGGAACACTTTCATACGGGGAGTTAGTTAATATAAGTGAAATTACATGGGATAAGGTTATGAATGTTAACTTAAGAGGGAATTGGTTAGTCTCAAAATTTGTTGCTAAAAGAATGAAAAAACAAGATCTTATAGGAGAATTACGCGGAAAGATAATTAATAATGCATCATTATTGGGAAAAAAACCAACTTCTCCAGTAGGGGTTTATTCGATTACGAAAGCTAGTTTAATTGCTATGACAAGGATTTTTGCTCAAGAATTAGCACCTTATAAAATAACAGTAAACGCTATATGTCCAGGATTTATGTTGACAGGGATATTTATGAATGATGAAAGAGCCATAAACGAAATGATTCGATTTTGGGGAAAACCAATTCTACTCGAACGGACAGGAACCGCCGAAGATGTAGCAAATGTTATGTTTTTCTTAGCTTCAGATGACTCAAATTACCTAACTGGGCAATCAATTAGCTGTGATGGTGGTTGTACAATTGTATAGAAAACCACAAAATTAAAAATAATAATTGAAAAAAATTAATTTGGTGAAAAAAATAACAAAATTTTGGGTGTTTTAATGAGTAACAATAATAATAAAAGACTAATTAACAAGGTAGCACTTATAACTGGAGCTGGATCTGGAATTGGAAGAGCTACCAGCTTAAGATTTGCTAAAGAAGGAGCAAACGTCATTGTTACTGATGTTAATATAGAAACTGCTCAAGAAACTGTAAAATTGATAAAGAAGGATTTTCAAGGAGAGGCAATTGCCTTTGGTTGCGATATTAGTAATAAAGATGATGTCAAATCTATGGTAAAACAAGTATCTGATCAATTTAATCGTATAGATATACTATTTAATAACGCAGGGATTGGGACCTATTCACTAGGAGAGCTTACTAATATAAATTTAAAAATCTGGGATGAAGTAATGGGTGTGAATTTACGGGGGACATGGTTAGTTTCTAAATTTGTAGCAAAAAAAATGAAAAAACAAGATATTATTGGTGAGTTACGGGGTAAAATTATTAATAATGCATCGATGGCTGGAGTAATTCCTTCAACCCCATTAGGAGTTTATTCAATTAGTAAAGCTGGTGTAATTGCCATGACAAAGATCTATGCTCAAGAATTAGCACCTTTCAAAATAACAGTAAACTCGATCTGTCCTGGCTTCCATGTAACTGGAGTGTATTTTAATGATGAAAAATTCATAGAGAAAGCCCTTGAGTACTGGGGAAGGTCAATTCCATTAGAACGTATTGGAACAGCTGAGGATGTGGCAAATGTCATGTTCTTTTTAGCATCAGAAGACTCTAACTATTTGACTGGTCAGTCAATTAGCTGTGACGGTGGATGTACCGTTGCTTAATAAATATAGGTTAAAAAATATATGATTTAAAATTAATATGGTGATGAATTTGAAAGAAGTTGAAATAGTTGAAATTGCTATAATAGGAGCAATAGTTTTTGGCATTTGTTTTGGAATATCTATTCTTATGTCTTGGTTAGATTATTTATTTAATTGGCCTCTTATTAGAATTCTCAAATTTGTGCAATTTGAGTGGTGGCATTGGCTTACTTTTAGACATTTCTGGACTTACATATATGCCACTGACTTACCTGCATATCTAATGTACATGGCAATTTTTAGTGGTATCATAGCAGCTGTGTTTTTATTCTTCTATGCTGGAAGAGATTGGGAGTAATTTAATAATTTCTTATTTATTTTTAAAAATTCAAACACCATATTGGAAGTATTTTTATGCATATTTTAGATTATTTTTTTAAACCAAAATCCATTGCTATTATTGGTGCTTCTAAGAACCCAATGGCGTGGGGAAATTGGGTTTCACAAAGTGCACTTGGATATAAAGAAAAAGGGAATGTTTATTTAATCAATCCCAAGACTGAAAAAATATTAGGTGAAAAAACATTCCCAAATCTAAGTGTAATTGATGATCAAATTGATTTTGCTGCAATTATCTTGCCAATAAAAAGAGTCTCAAACGCATTAGACGAGTGCTTAGATAATGGAGTAAAAGCTGCAACAATTATAACTGCAGGATATGCAGAAACCGAAGAAGGGCGTCCTCTGCAAGGAGAATTAGAAAAATTTTCAAAACGTGGCATAAGACTCCAAGGACCGAACTGTAATGGTTTTTATAATGTTGCAATGGGTATAAATGTTAGCGCAATCCCTAATAAATTCTTAAGGGATTCGCCCGTGGCATTCGTAACGCAATCTGGATACATTGGTCATGCTTTGTCTTTATGGGGAGGTGCACGAAATTTATCCTTTGGAAAATATATTAGCGTAGGTAATGAAGCAGATTTAACAATTACGGATTATCTAGAATATTTTAGTAATGATCCTACAGTTAAAGTAATTGTTCTTTACATCGAGGGGTTAAAAAATGGTAGGCGATTTTTTAAAGAAGCAAAAAATGCAATTCAAAAACGACCAATTATTGTTTGGAAGACGGGAGAATCTAAGGCAGTTGCAAGAGCTGCAGGATCTCATACTGGAAAAATAGTAGGTTCGAAATCTATTTTTGATGGTGTTTCAAAGCAAATAGGATTCATTCAAATAAAAGAACCGGAGCATATATTACCCCTATCTCATGCATTATTTAAACATCCTCCTCTAAATGGAAAAAGAATTGGTGTTATGACAATTGGTGCTGGATTTGCAGTAATTCTAACAAATGCAATTTCAGATAGTGGATTAATAGTCCCAGAATTTTCTGATGAGGTAAAGATAAAACTTAGAAAAGTCATAAAAGAATATAGGGCATCGATAAAGAATCCAATAGACATAGGAGCTGCTGGGAATTATGATCTTAACACAATAATAAAACCTATGAAAATAATATTTGATGAAAATGCAGTTGATGCCATAGTTATGGCTAATATTGGAGAAAATGAATTAGTTATTAAGGAAGCAGGTATTATGGAAGATTATTTAGCAAAACAAATACAACTATTAGAACAAAAATATGAGCGTCCAATTTTATTATACACAATCATTTCTGAATTTGAAAGTTCATCAGTTAAAAAAATTTCAAAAAGAGGTCCTATTTACCACAGTGCTTCGGAAGTAGTGACTGTTTTAAAAGGATTATATCAATTTCGCCAAAATGAACTAAAATCTTTAAAATTAATAGAGTAAATTTCATTTAATTGTGCCATTCTTTATTTGCATTGTTTTTTTGATTAAAAGTAACAACTTAAATATTAGATTATTATAAACTATCTACAATCATTTGAAGGGATGGCTTTGATAGAAAAAGAAAATACAAAAATTACTGATTCTGTGGAATTTAAAAAACCGTCAAAAGAAGAACGCAAAAAAATTAGAGAAAAGCGAAAAGCAGAGACAGGTATGCCTACTAAAATGAACCTATACCTCTGGTTCGTGCTTATATTCGCCGGGATCGTCACATTCTTCGATGGTTGGTGTACACTAGCGATTACCTTAGCTATGGGAAGTTTTGTAGGGGAATTAAATATTGTAGAACAAGTAAATAATCCAGATCTTTTTAATTATTTCGGACTTGGAGCGTCGCCCATTATGATGGGAATTATTCTCAGCATAGCGGGAACTGGGGTAGTTCTCGCAATCTCGTTTAAATATTTCGTTGATAAATATGGGAGACGTCCTTTAACTCTCATTACTGCCGTCCCATTTATTGGATTCTCCGTTTTGACTGCATTTAGTCCTCCTAATGGTTTAATACTATTTCTTATTCTTCGAATTTTAGCGAATTATTTCCTATCTGCAGATATAGTTACGATTATAATCGCTGAAGAATCACCGGCAAATATTAGAGGAAGATTAGTTGCTATAGTTCTTGCAACAAATGCTATTGGGGGAATGGCATGTGGGATAATTCAATCATTAGGATTTAGAATCCCAATCCCTGGTCCATGGGGATTTGCTGGATCGCAGGTAGGGAGCATGACGGTCTGGCAGAGCTTATTTTTTCTTACAATTATAGGATACATTTTTGTGGTTCCGTTATTTTTTTTGTTAAAAGAGACTAAGCGATTTACAGCTATGAAAAAGTACGAAGATTGGCGAAAGAAGAAAGGATTAAAACCAAAGACTGGCTGGTTTGTTCCTTTACAAAGGAAATATGCCCGTGGAATGGTGACTAGTATGATTGTGGGATTTTTAGCCCAACTTATATATTTCGCCCAAGTGACCTTCTTTGGCTTGTATTTCGCTAAAGAACTGAATATGTCTTCAAAAGCAATTGGGATGGTATCATTACCGTTAATGGCAGCAGCAGGTATTGGGATGATAATCGCTGGTCCTATTATAGACAGATGGGGTAGGCTCCCTGTTATCCACCGTTTCGGATGTACTACTCTTATTGGAGGTATGATTTTCTCTTGGCCTACCGTGTTTGTCTGTGGTGACATATCAAATCCTTTACTCACAACTATTGCTGTGACCGGTGGGATGATTGGGATTTTCTCTCTTGTAATATTATCTGCTGCGGGTGCAATTATAGCTTTAGAATTATTGCCGACTCATATCATCAGCACAGCAATGGGCTGGATTGGAGCTATATCAAGAGGAGCAGTTATTGTAGCACCTTTCTTAATGATGTATGGGGCAGAAGCACTGGGAGGTTTAGGACTTTCATACCAATTTATGTTCGTACTTATGGGAATGCCCTTAACAACGGTATTATTTGTAGCGTATTTATTAGTCCCAGAAAGTAAAGGCAGAGCATTAGAAGAAATTGTAGCTACTGAAGTATACACCAAAATAAAAAAAGCAGATGAAAAAAAGTATAAAGAACCGTATTACTTCTATCTGTCGGCTCTAATTTCATTTATTGTTTGTGCTCCTATATATGGGCTTACTACTGATGGTTCTTTTTCAGCTATATTAGCCATGGTTGGATTCTATGGCAGTTTATGCCTAATTTGTTTTTTATTAGCAATTTGGGTTCGTAGAATGATTACAGAGTAAAAAAGTCATTGAATTAGAACTTTTTTCTAAATATCTTTTAATTTTTATTTTAAATAATAATTTCCATTTTCTTTAATGATTTTACCCTTATCCTCTAATCGTTCCAAATGTTTACGAATTCCAACAGTCTCCCAATTAAAAACCCAAGGATCTATTAAAAATTTTGGTCCTCCATAAAGTAAGCCATAATCTCGTATTTGTTCTAATGTTAAAGGGCCATTTTCTAGTTGATTTAAAATCTTTATATCCCGTCTATCAATAATTGAAAGATAATCTCTTAAATTCTCCCTAAAATCTTCCCGAGTTACAACTCCTATCTCATGAGCCGTGATAAAAAAATCTACATTAAATTTCGCTATCTTATTGGCAGAATCAATAAAATCCTGAATATCTGAGTCCGTACCATGATACCAAGGTCCCCATAGAGTTAAATCGATATCACCTGAATAAATAGCCCCTTCGTTAGGAAATAATAAACAAGAAAAACCTGCAGAATGTCCAGGAGTTGCAATAATTTTCATTTCTGTCGAGCCAAAATTAAACACTTGTTCATTATGATAAATCCCATCAAGTCGTTGTGTTGACAGAACCCATTTATGATTTCGAGAGGGGGAATAAGGTGTTTGTTCAGAATTTGGATCCTTTGTATATTTTAACCAGTCATCTATTCCTTGTTGTCCTCTTACTTCATAAGCTCCTACTTTTTTAGGAATGTTAGTTCTATCTTTAAAACAAACACTTTCTATTTCATTTATGAAAATTTTTGATTTAGAGAACAGAAAATTATTACAAATATGATCAAAGTGATAATGTGTGTTCAAAACTATGTCAATTGTGTTATTTTTCAAAATATTTCTTAAAATATTTTCATCAGCACCTGGATCTATTATAACTTTAGTTTTATCATCAATAAAAATTGTTCTGCAAGCCGGAAATCTAGAATATTTCTTCTCTGATAGAAGTTTTAAATTACCAATTTCTTTCAATTATATCAACAATACGTATAAGATTTAATATTAGAAATTTATTGATTCATTTAATGTCAATGATGTAAAAAATCAGTTATTAGAAAATAATTGGTTGTAAATTTATGAAATTAAGATGGTTATTAACTGCTGGTTTCGAAATTATTACTGATAATTATAAAATTTTAATAGATCCTTATATTTCTAGACCCCCAAATGCAGTTCCACAATTAAATATGAAGTTAGATGATATTAGAGACGCAGATGCAATTTTGCTATCGCATGGTCACTTCGATCATTCTATTGATATACCAGAACTTGTGAAGCATTCAGAAACAAAGGTGTATTGTTCCGAACCTGTTAAGGAAATGTTTATTAAAAAATTCGGTGTAAATGGAGAAAATCTAGTTAAAGTCGATGCTGGACAAACCTTTAATTTCGATCCGGATTTTAAAGTTACCATAATTAAAAGCAAACATATAAGATTTAATTTAGGTTTAATTTTTAAAACACTTTTTTCTAGAAAACCATTTAAGGTAAAAAAATTAACAGGACTCCGCATTAGGGATATAATGAAATATAAAAAAGGAAAAGTATTTGGTTATTTATTTGAATTCTCTAATGGAAAAAAATTGTTTGATCTCGGAAGCGGAGGATATTATAAAAAAGAGTTAGAAAAATTACCTAAAGATATAGATATATTTCTAGCCCCAGTAGCTGGAAGAGAAGATTGTGATAAAGTTCTTGCAAAAATGGCTAATATTTTCAAACCAAAAATGATAATCCCACATCATTATGATGATTTTTTTCCTCCAGTTTCATTTTATGCATATTACTGTTTTGATGAAGAAGTTAAAAAACTAGATCCAAACATAATAGTGAATAAATTAGAACCAGAGGTATGGTTTGAATTTTAAAATAAATGTAAACATTTAAATGATGGATTAAAAATGGGAATCAGAATTGAGAAAAAAGATGTTGTTACAACTATAATAATTGATAATCCCGAAGTGAAAAATGCTGTTGATGGTCCTACTGGCACAGCGTTGGCAAATGCTTTTAGAGAATTTGAAAAAGATAAAAAAGCGCAAGTAGCAGTTTTATGGGGAGATCATGGTTGTTTCTGCGCAGGAGCCAATTTAAAAGCGATGGTTGACGGATATCATAATCTTGTTAATGCTGATATGACTGCTGATGGACCGATGGGTCCCTCTAGGATGTTATTATCAAAACCTGTCATTGCAGCTGTTGCTGGTTTTGCAGTAGCAGGAGGGTTAGAATTAGCTTTATGGTGCGATTTACGCGTAGTAGAACGTGATGCAATATTTGGAGTTTTCTGCCGCAGATTTGGAGTTCCTCTTATTGATGGAGGTACTGTTAGATTGCCCAGATTAATAGGTCTAAGCAGAGCACTCGATTTAATACTAACAGGACGGCCTGTAAGTGCCGATGAAGCATTAGCTATTGGTCTTGCAAACCGAGTTGTTGATGTTGGAGAATCAAGACCTGAAGCTGAAAAACTAGCACGTGAAATTGCGGCATTCCCACAAACTTGTATGAGGGAAGACAGATTATCCGCTTATGAACAGTTTGACTTAGATTATGATAAAGCAATTGAGAACGAATTTAAACACGGTTTAAAAACTTTATTCAGTGGTGAAACTCTAAAAGGTGCCAAACGTTTTAAAAAAGGCGAGGGTAAACACGGACAATTCTAAATTAGTTTAAAAGCAAAAATTTTAGAAAAGAAATTGATAAATTAATCCTATAGCTATTATTATGAAAATTATAAGAGGAACTAAAACCATTATTTTTGTTTCAAAATCCATCATATAATTCTATATCTATACTTTTAAAGAAATTAAAATTTATCACTTAAGAGAGAGTTAGAAAAATGGAAGAATATAAAGACTTAACAGAATACGCGCTTGAATATGCACGCGGAAAAAAAATCGAATATGCAGAGGTTCGATTTGAGACTAACAACAGAGATTCTCTAGTTTTTATTAATGGAAAAATGCATATTGGCAAATTGCCCTTTGAACTCGTCACTGATGCATTTAGCCGAAAAACGGGGGTGAATATCCGTCTGCTCGTAAATGGGGGAATGGGAATGGCTACGACTAATAATCTAACAAAAAATTCTATCCGAAAAAGCGTAGATCAAGCTTTTAAAACCGCTAAAAGAAGTGGAGACCAAAGAAAGACCCCTATTAGGATGAGTGAAGAAAAAGTTCATGAAATCAAATGGAAAAGTAAATATAATATTAATCCAATGGATATTCCCTTAGCCGAAAAAATTGAATTCATTCAAGATTTTATAAATATTTTTTCTGAAGAGAAATTTCAAGTCAATTATATTCATTTTTTTGTTTTAATTAATGAACAACGAGATACATATTTTATAAATAGTGATGGAGCGAAGATTTCAGGACATGTCCCTCGAATAGCTTTTATTCCCTTTATTATAGGAACCCAACCTGGTGGAAAAAATGAACAATCGATGAGTATGTTTTGTACTACAGCTGGTTGGGACGATTTAATATCCCAAAATTTAAATGAAAAAGTAAAAGACAAGATAAGGGTAATTGGTAATGTCATTATAAATGCAAAAAAACCCCCAAAAGGAGAAATGGACTTAGTTCTTGGACCATCCGTCACCGGAATTATATCTCATGAAAATTGTGGACACCCTCACGAAGCTGACCGCATTTTGGGACGGGAAGGTGCCCAGGCAGGAGAGTCCTATCTAAATCAGCACAAAATAGGTTTCAAAATTGGAAATGATTGTGTTAATGTGTTTGAAGATCCTACAATTCCTGGCTCTTATGGCTTCTACTTATATGATGATGAAGGTGTTAAAGCCAGAAAACGAGAATTAATTAAAAATGGAATTTTTAATGAAATGTTACAAAATAGGGAGACAGCTGCTGTATTCAATATTCATAGTAACGCTGCTGCAAGAGCCATTGCATATGATAAAGAACCACTTATAAGAATGGCAAATACATATTTTGCTCCGGGAGATTTCTCGTTTGAAGAAATGATAGAAGATGTTAAACTGGGGATTTTTATGAAATCTTTTACAGAATGGAATATTGATGATAAAAGACTACAAGCAAAATATGTAGGACAGGAAGCTTATTTAATTGAAAATGGGGAAATTACCAATTTAGTATTAAGACCCATCCTTGAAATTTCAACACTTGGATTATTTGGTAGTATCGATGCCCAAGGAAAGAAAGATACTATTGAATGGCAAGGAGGCTATTGTGGTAAATCTGACCCAGCACAAGAATGCCCAGTTTGGATGGGAGGCTCAACAATTAGATTAAGGAAAGTAAGGTTAGGATGAGTTGATCAAATGAATGAGAATAAATCTGAAATATTACTGGATACTTTAGAATCTGCAAAAAAATACATTGAAAACTTTTGTACTGATTGGGTTATAAAAGGAACGATAAAATCAAACAATCAAATTCGTTTTTCTGATAGTCAAATTGACATTAATAAGAATTGGGATGAAATTAAATTAGATCTATTTTTAAGTAAAAAAAGAAGGACTACAGAAATAACAATCTGCGATCTGCGAATACAAACCATTGAAAATACTTTAAATTATTGTGAAAAATTGTTAAATGTTGTTAAAAAAAATGCTGATTTTAGAAGATTGCCCGAGGGACCATATAAATACAATGGTAAAATTCAGATTTATGATAATAAGGTAATCAGTTTAGGAGAAAAAGCAATTGATTTAATTGAAGAGAGTAAAGAGGCTGCATTAGGTCAAGGGGCAAAAAGAGTAGCAGGATCATTTTATTTCGGCAGTTCGGAGAGTATTTTAAAAACAAGTTCAGGTCTAGAGGGGAAATATAAGAAAACAAACTTAAATTTCCGAATTAGGGCATTTGCCACAGACATGTATGCTACTGGAGAAAGTATCTCATGCTCAACTCATTTAGAAAAGGAGTTCGATCCTAAACAAGCTGGAGATGAGGCTGGAAAAATTGCCAAAATGGCATCGAATGGGAAAAAAGGAAAACCTGGGTTATATAATCTTATTATATACCCGAAAGTATGCAATGAGTTACAAGCCCCAACACCTGCTTTAGCTATGAATATTTATGCGAAAAAAATGGGATTATCATGGTTACTTGGAAAAAATGTAGGAGATAAAATAGCTAGTGGACTAATCTCTGCTTGGGATGATGGAAGAATTAATTACGGTTTAGGTAGCTCCCCTTTTGACGATGAAGGGGTTCCTACAAAAAAAACATTACTTATTGATAAAGGAATCATGCGTCAATATTACACCAATACATCTTTTTCTAAAAAAGGCCAAGAATCCACAGGAAATGCAGGAATCATTATACCCAGACCTTCTAATACAGTATTTTCCACAGGAACCCATACACTCGAGGAATTAATGGAAATCTCTGAAAAACCAACACTTATTATCACATCCACATGGTACACTCGTTACCAAAGTTATGCTCCTCCAGCCATATTTTCTTCACTTCCTAAAGATGGTATGTTCTTGGTAAAAAATAGAGGAAAAATTCTCGAACCAGTTAGAGAACTTCGAATTAATTCTAATCATCTTCATATGTTAGAACATGTTCTAGCATTGGGAAAGGAGTTAAAACAAGTCGCACCTTGGTTAATTTCTAGTGGGAAAGCTATATTTGCACCATTTATGCTTATTGAAGATATAAGAATGTCAACTGGAACAAAATAATAAATTAAATTTTAATTTTTGCATTTAATAACACTATGATTAAAATTATTATCGTAAAATATCATTTAATAAAAAATTTCTTTTAAAATTAGAAAATTATAAGGAGAAAATTAGGAATCAAATATTTGAGTAGAAGTTTTTGTTATTTTTGAAAGTTTTTTATTCATTTTTTCGTTTTTTTTAACAAATAAGTATTTTTAGGGATAAATACAATAAAACATATAGTAATATATCACTGTAATATTCGAAGGAATGATCTAGATGGTAAAAGATCCTGTATGTGGAATGACTGTAGATAAAAATAAAGCGTTATCGGCAGTTATAGACGGTAAAACTTACTATTTCTGCAGCGAAACTTGCCTAAGAACATTTCAAGACCCAGAAGGTGAGCTGAAGCTTTTAAAGAAGAGAGTATCTGTAGCATTATCAGGTGCGGTATTTTTCGCTATATTCAGAGCTTCGCTAGCTTTAATACCGGCATTTCTTACCTTATACTTAACTTTCACTACGGAATGGTACTTTATTTTATTCTTAATTGCAACTCCAATAACTTTTATAGGTGGCTGGAGTTTTTTCAAAGGTGCCATTAAGTCTCTTAGGAATAAAGCAATAAATATGGATGTTTTAATAACTGTTGGAGTTCTAACAGCTTGGACTTATAGTACAATTGTAACATTTCTACCATTCTTTGAACAAATTCTAAGAACCTTTCCTTGGCAATATGTATTGGAATGGGACTATTTGCTTATTCCTAAATCTATGAGAAGTGCTTTTTTTGATACGGCTGCTATTATCGTTGCATTCATCTTGTTAGGAAAGTTCTTAGAAGAGGCAATTAAGAAAAGAAGCTCATCTGCAATTAGAAAATTACTTGATTTAAAACCAAAAATGGCAACTGTTATACGAAATAATCAAGAAATGGTTATACCTGCAGAAAAAATAGAACTTGATGATATTGTTATTGTCAAACCTGGAGAAGCAGTACCAACTGATGGTGTAATTATCGAAGGCCATTCTGCAATAGACGAGAAATTAATTACCGGTGAAAGTATACCTGTTGAAAAAAATCCTAGTGACGAAGTTATTGGTGCGACGATTAACAAAACAGGCAGTTTTAAATTTAAGGCTACTAGAGTTGGAAAGGACACGACACTAATGAAGATAGTGCAAATGGTGGAAGATGCACAAGCCTCATCTGCACCAATTCAAAAAATAGCAGATAAAATTGCTTCATTTTTTGTTCCAGCAGTAATAGGGGCAGGGATTTTTGCATTCTTCTTCTGGTTAATTTTTTATCCTTATGCAATTTTCCCCGACTTAAGAAATCCTGTTCTTTCAATTTACACATTTATTGCAGTTATGATCGTTGCTTGTCCTTGTACTTTGGGAATTGCTACTCCAGCTGCATTAATGGTGGGTGTTGGAAAGGCCGCTGAATATGGAATACTAATTCGCGGAGGAGAATTCTTACAAGAAGCTCAAAAATTAGATACTATAGTTTTTGATAAAACTGGTACAATAACTAAAGGTGAACCTATGGTTACGGATATTCTTAATTTCAATTCGTTAGGAGAAGATGAAATTTTGAAATTTGCTGCTACTGCTGAAAAAAATTCAGAACACCCTTTATCAGAAGCGATATTAAAAGCTGCTAAAAATAGGGGCGTCGAAATTTTAGATTCTGATGACTTTGAAGCAATTCCAGGTCATGGTATAAAAGCTTCAATCGATTCTAAAGAAATTTTACTGGGAAACAGAAAGATTCTAAATAAATTCGAAATAGACTTTGAAAAATTTGAACCAGAAATTAAAAAGTTAGAAAATGAAGGAAAAACCATAGTTATTTTAGCAATTAATAATCAGATTGAAGGAATCATAGCTATGTCCGATGTTATTAAGAAGAACGCAAAAGAAACCATTCATGCACTTAAAAAAATGGGAGTAGAAACAATTATGCTTACTGGAGATAATAAGCTAACTGCTGAAGTTGTAGGTAAAAAGATTGGTATTGATAAAGTCATTGCTGACGTATTACCTGATGAAAAAGCAAATGTTATAAAAAGTCTTCAAGAAGAAGGAAAAGTTGTGGCAATGGTTGGTGATGGAATAAATGATGCCCCTTCATTAGCTCAAGCAAATATTGGCATTGCGATTGGTTCTGGTGCTGATGTAGCTAAAGAAACAGGTGGTATTATCCTAATGCAAAATGATATTCATGGTGTTTTAAATGGTATAAAAACCAGTAAAGCTACTATGAAAATAATAAAACAAAATTTCTTTTGGGCATTTATATATAATTCGCTATTAATACCATTAGCTGTGTTAGGTATCATTCATCCAATTCTAGCGGCTGCTGCTATGTCTCTAAGTTCGCTAACAGTTATTTCTAATTCTGCCAGATTAAAATTTTTTAAAATTAAAGGAGAAATTATGATAGAAGAAAAAAAAGGAGATGTTATAAAGAAAATGGCAAAGCCTGTTCTAAAATGTAGTGAATGTGGAGAAGAAACTGATGTTCCCATGCATTGTGGAAAACCTATGCATCCCGAAGTTGTAGATGGCACTAATTGCTTAGTATGTTGGATGGGACCGGGATGTGGAAAACAAAATTTTCCTGAACATCATGGTAAACCAATGAAATATAAAGCTTAATAGAATTTCTTTTTTTTTATTTTTAAGGTGATAAAAACTGAATATAACATTTTCAAAAAGTGCTGAAGAATTTTTAGAGAAAGAATATACTAAACATAATAAAAAACTAAATTTAGTATTACATGCTAAACAAATTGATAAAAATTGTTATCAGAAGTTAGAACCTACAATTTCATTTGAAACTGATAAAAATTATTTAGAAGGAATTGATAAAATCTCGGAATGGAACAATAAAATTGATATTTTTATAGATCCCGTTATAGAACCTTTATTAAAAGACAAAAATGACATTAGAATTGATTTAAAAGGTAAAATTTTTAAAAATTTAAAAATCCTGGATGGAAAAACACAGGTAAAACTCGGAAGTTGTGCTGTTACATTTAAAAGACCACAATTTTGATTTGTAATATTTGTTTTTTATAAAAATAGTTTTTACTAATTTTAATTTTCTTATAAAAAAATAAGAGAAAAAGGATTTGAACTTTAAAATTTTTTAATTTCTATCGTAGTGTTTATAATTGTCTCTAACTAGAAGGTAAATCAATAGTCCAACTATATTAAAAATCAATATTATTATGATCCATGTTTCAGGATTAGATATGTTCCTATTTAACGCGTCTTTATGTACAAAATAAGTCATTAATACACTAATTGTCACATAAATTCCAATTCCTATCCAAATAAAAATTGAACCATACCAAGGCCATCCCATAAATCCATCAAAAAATCCACCAAAATGATGCATCATCTATAATCACTTCCTTTATTAAATAGATTCATTAAATCACTAAATGTTACTAATGAAATCATTAAAAAAAACATTATTTCTTTATTTCTTAGAATAATGGTTCATTTTTTCGTCGTTTTTTAAAAAAAATTGCTCACTTTTTTAATTTATTAAAAATTTTTACATTTCTTTCTAATTAAACTAAAAACCAGGTTTTTAATCAATAAATCGATAATTTATATAGAAGATAAAGTATAAAAGATGAAAATATGTATTATAATTTTGAAAATTTTAATAATTTTGATTTAACTGGTATAGGTACACTTGATCCTATTTCAATATGGATTGGTTTAGCTTTTTTTATAATTATTTGTTTAATCAGTCTTGTGATTTATTTAACAGATCATAATAAAAATAATTCAAATGAAGAAAAGAAGAACTCCGATGTCCTTGATGACTGGTATGATTGGAATTGGATCTAATTTTATTTTAATTTTTTTGACAAAATTAGTGAAATATTTATTTAATTAAGTTATGTATTGATATATTTTTTAAATGAAATCAGAAATATCATAATTAATTGTATTTATTGTTAATGGACTATGTTATAATAACTTTAAATTCGAGAAGGAGTGAACTAATTAGATTTTTAGTCATTTTGACTTCTAATTATTTATAATACTTTTTTAAATGAATAATATTACATCTTATTCTTTTCAATTCGGTCCATAAACACTTTTGCACAAGTATTACAACAAAAATAATACTCTTCATTATCCACAATTTTTTTTATTGGTGTTCCTTTTATTTCAGCGTGACAATAATCACAAGTTATTTTAAAACCAAATCCTGGTCTTAAAATATTTGGATTAGCTTTATTTTTTACGGTCCTAAGAATAGATAGTGCTTGAAATTTTTCTATATCTTTAAATTTGGATAACTCAGCTGTAATAAAATGATTCAGTTCTTGATTATCTTCAACAAATAATTTTAAAATTATATTATTTTTATCTAAACTTGTATATATACCCTGAATTATTTCAATCCCTTCCAATTCTTCCACAATTTCATTTATTTTTTGAAATTTTGCTTCTATTAAAATAAATACAAAATAACCTTTCTGAAATTTATCAGGATCTAATATTACTGAAAAATTCTTAATCAAACCTCTTTTTTTTAATTTATCTACTCTATATTTAACTGTGGGGGGACTTATATCTAATTCATTTGCTATTGTATTAAATGAAATTCTTCCATCCTCTTCTAATCTTTTCAAAATATTTACGTCAGTCTCATCTAATTCTTCCATTTTGATCATCGGATTAATTTATGTTATAAAATATTTCCAGATTTATTCCATCATCTTTAATTTATATAATAAATTTTTTAGTTCTTAAAAATAAAGTTAAAAATTTTACAAAAAATTATTCTTAAAAACTTCTTATTTTTTTAAAATATCTTTAAATAATTCTTTTAATGCAGTTTTAATCCCATCACGAACTTTTCTAAATATTTTTATTATTTCCTCTTCAGAACCTTTAGCCCTTGCAGGATCTGTAAAACTCCAATCTAATTTCTGTTTTGAATTCCCAATGAATAAAGGACAGATTCCTCCGGGGTCCCCTGTACATAAAGTAATCACATAGTCAAAATCTTGTCCATTGAATTTTGTAACTAATTTACTTTTTTGATTCGAAATATCAATTCCAATTTCTTTCATAACTTTAATAGCAAGAGGGTGAACTTCTGCTGTTGTAGCACCTGCACTAAATGCTTTAATTTTATCATTCCATAAATTATTTACAAGTCCCTCACTCATTTGGCTTCGACATGAATTACTTCCACATAAAAATAAAACTCTATATTTATTGACTTTTGTTGATTTGACCACATTAAAAACTCCTTAAGTTTTAAAAATATATTAGACTATGAATATTTAAATCTGGTTAGAGGAAAATTAAAAATTATTCATTTAATGGGCTAAAAAATTGAAAATATTTCAATAAGATATTATTTTAACCAAAAATTTTTATAAAAAATATAAAAAAAGAGTAAAATAAACTGTTATCCTATTTAAAACCTTCTACCTTAATACTTGTTACTATACCCGCATAATCTTGTATGGTTTCTTTCGTTATGCCTAGTTTTTTAATAACTTCATCTACAATTGGATCATTTATTATGAAGTCAATTGGAAAGGTAGTTTCACCTTTAATATTAACATTCTTAAAACCTGCATTTTTTATAGCATCAAGATACTCATTTTTTAATACTGCACCAGCAACACAACCAACATAAGCTTCTACGGAGTTTCTGATGAAATCAGGGAGCTCTTTCATTAAAACAATATCTGAAATCATTATTCTCCCTCCAGTTTTTAAAACTCTATAAGCTTCTTTAAATACTCTTTCTTTATTTGGAGAGAGATTTATTACACAATTCGAAATAATAACATCAACCGAGTTATCAGCTAGTGGTAAATTTTCAATTTCTCCAAGTCTAAATTCTACATTTTCATAATTGCCTTTTTTAGCATTCTCTCTGGCATTATCAAGCATTTCTGGTGTCATATCTACACCGATAACTTTTCCAGACTTTCCAACTTTATTGGCCGCAAGAAAACTATCGAATCCGGCACCTGATCCTAAGTCAAGAACGAATTCTCCTTCTTTTAAAGACGCCAAAGCAGTAGGATTTCCACAACCTAATCCGAGATTTGCACCTTCAGGGACAGATTTTAATTCTTCATTAGAATATCCTATTTTTTTACTGATTGTTTCTGTTAATTGGTCTGTTCCACAACAAGATGTAATTTTAGATTTTCTTTCACCTGTAGCGGTTTTAGCATAACTTTCCCTAACCATAGATCTTATTTCGCTATCTTTTAATTTATGAATGTTCTCATGTTTAATCTTATCAACTTCTACATCGTGTGTGTGTCCACAAGTATTTGTAGGTCCACAGCAAGACCCCATATCTTTAAATTCTTTAAAGAATTTTTCATATAATTCTTTGTCTTTTTTCTTTTCTTCATCTTCATTCATATTTTTCACCTCAGATACTATTCAAATAAACCTTTCATAATTGGTCCTAGCAAATTTTTTGCTCCCTCTAAAAAATATTCTGCTTTGATTAATGTCAAACAACAAACTTCTCCTTCAGATTCCCCGCTAATTAAAACAAATTTTTCTCCTGGTTTTAAATTAGCTTTCTCCCTTACATCCTTCGGAAGAAGAATCTGCCCTCTCTTATCAACTTCCACAATTGCGTCAACTTTAACACACTTAGAACCGTTAAGCATCTTGCTAGTTTCACAACAAGCATTATTTATTTCATTTTTTTCCTTAGACAATGTTTCACCTTCAGAGAGGATAAAGAAATTTTTTATATAAAACTTTCGGAAAAATCAGATATTTCTGAAAAATCCACATTTCCGCAAAATTACGAAATTTATAAAAACGACATGCTAATTAAATTGAAAATTATTACATATTTACATCTGAGAAGTTGAGGATAAATTATGAATTTAATAATTATAGAGGACCCATTAAGAGAATTAATAATTGGCATAAACTATTTCATACAAATATTAATATTTCAAATGGGTTTATTATTTATTAAACAATGGAAAAGCGGATTTAGAAAACAATCCCATAATAGAGTTGTTCTAAGTTATGGTTTTTATTATATCTTTTTAGCTATAAGTATTTTCTTCAATACTTTTTTCTACTATCAAGGACTCTCTAATCTTGCTTATGATAGGGTTCTTATCCTTTCTGCTTTCATAAGAGGAATAGGTGGAACATTATTTTCAATTAATATAGAAAATTTTATTCAAAAAGTTTTAAAAACGAGGTATTTATTTTCAATTTTCTTTATTATTATATTGTTTGTAGTTCCATTATTTCAAAATAACCCACTTCTCTATCAAACCTTAAATTTCTTTAATTTATTCTATTTTTCGCTTCCATTTATTTTTACATTATTTTTTATAAGAAATACCTTTGATGAAGTTAGGAAAAAATTAAAAATTTCCTTGTTTGGGATCGTTTTATTATTTTTAGGCATCTCTTTTTCTACAGAAACACGCTTAGAATGGATCACAAGTATAATTCCTAATATTTCTCTCGTTAAAATTATTTTTCAACTAGTATCTGTTTTCGGAATTTTCCTTTTCTCTTATGGTGTTGCTGGATATTCATTTTCTTTAGAATTACAGTGGCAAAATAATTTGATATCTTTGTATATTATCGATATAAAAAGTAATTTCTGCCTTTATAATAAAAATTATCTTGAGAGTGAGATTAAAAGTGAGCAAATATTTGCTGGGGGAATTGCTGGAGTTATAAAAATTATTAAAAAATTCACGAGTTCGCATAAAAACCTTGATGTTATTCATATAGAAAATAAATTTATTTTAATAGAATTCGGAAAGAATATTATTACAGCAATGATAATTAAAAAGAATTTATTAAATGCAAGATATATTTTGAAAGAAATTACAAGAATGTTTGAGTTCTATTTCTGGGATTATTTAGAAAATAGAGATTTAATAGCTGATAAATCAGAAATTTTTAAACCAATGGAAATTATAATGAGAAATCTAATAAAATTATAATTAGGATTCAAAAATGACGTCTTATCCAATATTCGGACATTATAGAGGAATATTATTACCTCTTGAAATAATTATGACTGGTATAATTCTGGAAATCTCGGCATTTTTTTTCCTCAGATATTTAAAAAATAGAAAAGAATCGAGACCATCTGTGGTTGAACTAAGTTGGGGAATTCTCTTTTTAAGTTTTGGAATAGCATATGTAATTTATATAATTGGTGATTTCTTTTTTGTAAGTCGTGAATTTTTTCTTCTTCTTGCATATACTTCTTTAACTATTGGTGGATTCCTCTATGCATATCAAGTTGAATCTTCTAAGATCATAAAAACAAAGTTTTTCTTCACTGGATTTACACTTCTTGTATTATTTCTATTTTTTTTAACAGTATTTATTGCTCCAACCTGGATTCAAACAGTCGCAAGCATAGCAGTTTTCCCTGCATATTCAATATTATTGATATATTTTATAAAAATATTTCAAAAAATATGGGTTAGATATAAATTACACATAATAGGTCTATTTGCTGGTTTCTTTCTTTGGTTCTTAGGGTACACAGCAGTCTCAGATACGTCGATTGCACTTTTTAATACTTTAGATATCCGAATTTTTGGGGATTTTATAATTATAATTGGAATGATAATACTTGGTTTATCCTTAAATGCGATTCCTTCTTTGAATGAAATCGGATGGTCAGACCAGATCAAATATATTCTTCTAATCCATCAATCTGGAATCTGTTTATATAATGAAAATTTTAAGGAAAAGAGAGAAATAAATCAAAATGTTTTGGGAGGTGCTTTAGCAGCAGTAAAATTAATAATGGAAGAAAATTTGAAAAGAAAAGAAAAATTAAAAATGATTTCTAAGGCTGGGGATGTTTTTTTAATTGAAGAGGGTGAATATACTATTGGAACTTTAGTAGTTTCCCAAGAATTAGAAATTTTAAAATATTTTCTAAAAAAGGTTATTCAGCAATTTGAAGATTTTTTTAATGAATTTTTAAAGAAATGGGATGGGAATATAAAGGTATTTAAACCAGCGAAAGGGATCATTAATAAAATATTTTCAATTGAAAAGACATAAATTATTAAATATTTCGAAATTATTTATTTGGATATTCTTTTCATTCTCCCTTTATTGAGAATTGCATAAACTCCTTCACCTATAGCACAAACAACCCCCTCCCTGTTAATAACTTCTGAAAAGAGTCTAACTTCCTTTTTATTCTTATTTTTCACTTGGGACTTAATAGTGATCCTCTCGTTAATAAAAATCGGTCGTTTAAACTTAACATTCAACTCTTTTGTTACACCAACTAAATTTGCTATATGTAGAACGGTCCAACTCATTGCTTCATCCATGACCGAGCTAATTATTCCTCCATGGACTAATTGTTCCCATCCACAAAGTTCCTTTTTAGGAGTGAATTCTGTAACTATAAAGGAATTGTCCTCTATAAAGAACTTTAGTTTTAAACCGATAGGGTTATTTTGACCACACACGAAACAATAACTTTCACCATTTCCAGATGGGATTTCTTTTCGCATTTTATTAAGCTCACATTAACATTTTTTTATAATCTATATAATTTCGAAATAATAAGCTTTTAATTCTATAAATAATTAATATTCTGAAAATATCCAACTTTATAGAATTGGGAAGTCAAATGGAATTATCTTATCGAGATCCTTTCAATGAAATCTCTATTGGTTTGAATTACGTAATTGCCGTATTCCTTCTGGAATTGGGAGTAATATTTATTAAGCAATGGATTTTTGAGAGAAAGAAACAAGTAAAAAACGAATTTGGACTAGGTTATGGAATATATTTTTTAACTTTTTCAATAAGCAGTTTTCTATATTTTTACATTATCGATCATGATATGTCTAAACAAGTTTTCGATTCATCTTTCATCTTAAGCATATTAATAAGAGGGATTGGTGGATTATTTTTTGCAATTAATTTAGAATATCATGTTCAAAAGGTGTTAAAAACAAGATATCTTTTCTCGATTTCATCGATTATTTTGTTACCTATCATTACTTTTTCTTTAGATACCACTTTCTTTTATCGGGTTCTAGATATATTTGATATTTTTCATTTGATTCTTCCTATTTATTTTACTAGTTATTTTATAAGAAATGCATTCGGTGAGATAAGACAAAAGTTGAAATTTTCAGTATCGGGGTTCCTTTTATTTTTCATAACTTTGACCTTTTCTTCAAAATTACGTATAGAAATAATCGAAATTATATTTTCCTTTGCAAATATTATAATTTTTCTTTCTAAATTAATAGCAATATTGGCGATTTTTTTTGTTCTTTATGGTTTTACAGGATATTCATTTTATTTGGAAACACAATGGAAAAATAATTTGATCTCCATACATATAATTAAAAGGAAAGAAAGAGTTAGCTTATATAATAGGAATTTTTTAAGTAGTGAGATACAGAGTGAAGCATTATTTGCAGGTGGAATCACAGGAATGGTAAAAATAGTTAGTGATTTTACAGATTCCAATAAAACTCTCCAAGAAATTAATGTAGAGGATAAATTGATTTTATTAGAATTTGGGAAATACATTATTACAGGAATGATTATTAAAAAAAGGGTGTTAAATGCTAGATATATTTTAAAAGAAATAACTTCAAAATTTGAGTTTTATTTCCGTGAATATTTAGAAAATTACGAATTATTTTCTAGTTCATATACCCAAGCAGAACTATTTCGACCAATGGAAATGGTCATTAGAAATTTAATAAAAATGTAATTTAGATGGTAAAATGGTTGATTTTCCGATAGTTGGACCATATAGGGACTTACTGATGGCATTGGAACTAATTATTATATTCATTGTATTACAAAATTCGTTATATTTTTTTCAAAAATATCGTAATAATAAAAAAAATGAAGTTCCTTCGTTTGTTGAATTTGATTGGGGTATAATTTTTCTAACATATGCGATAACGAGTATTGCTTATATTTTCAGTGCGTTTTTTTATGTTATTCGAGTTCATTTTCTTTTCATCGGTTATATTTCTGTAGCAACTGGAGGTTTAATATTTTCATATAGTGTAGAATCAACAAAAACTGTTAATACAAAATATTTCTTCACGCTTTTTACTACTTGTGTTATAATCCTACTAATAACTATTTTTGTAGTTGCCGAATCATTATTGCAAACATTTGCATATTTAGCTATGGGTCCCGCATTTACATTATTATTTTTCTACTTTTTTAAAGTGAGTAAGAAACTTTGGACTGGATATAAACTGCATTCAATAGGTTTATTTCTCGGAGTTACTCTATGGTTTGTAGGATATATGGGAACTTCGGATGTGGCAGTTGGATTATTTGGGGGGTTATATATTAGGGTAATAGGAGACCTAGGAATAATATGTGGAATGCTATTAATCGGAATTTTCTTGAATTATATACCCTCCTTGTCTGAAATTGGTTGGCAACAAAAAATCAAATATATTCTTATATTAACTCATTCAGGAATTTGCGTATATAATGAAAACTTTAGAGAAAAAAGAGAATTACGCGAAATTATTTTAGCGGGAGCTCTATCTGGTATTAAATTGTATATGGAAGAAACTCTAAAAAGTTTTCCAAAATTAAAAACGATTTCCAAAGAAAATGAAGTGTTTTTATTAGAAGAGGGTAAATATATTATTGGAGTTTTAGTAGTTGAACAAGAATTAGAAATTTTAAAATACTTTTTGAAAAAAATAGTGTATGAATTTGAAGAATTTTTTCAAGATATCTTAAAAAATTGGAATGGGGATACTAATATTTTCAAACCTACTAAAAATATCGTCAATAATATCTTGTCTATTGAAAAATATATTTAATTTCAAAAATTTACTTTCAAAATCAAATACTATCAATAATTTCGCTCTAGCGAAATCTTTTTTTGATTAATAATGTATTTGAAAACATGATAAGAAATTCAAATTATGGGAGTTAATTCAATTGATACAATTTCCAATTCAAGGTTCATTTAGAGAGATTATATTAATGGTTGAGATGATTATTGTTGTTTTGAATATTCAATTTGCGATAATATTTTTGAATCGGTATCTAAAACAAAAAGGGGTTAAAAATAATATGTATATAGCTTGGACAATACTATTTTTTTGCTTTGCAATTACTTATTTCCTATTTATATTAACTGATTTCTATGTTTCTCCCAACGATCGCCCATTTTTTTTAAATATTAGCTATATTTTTATAGGTTCTGGTCAAACTTTATTATTTTACAATATAGAAAGAGAAATGAAATCAGAAAAATATATTTTTACAAAGATTGTTTTAGGAGTTTTATCTTTCTTTATTATCAATACTATTTTTAATTTAATATATTCAACTCCCTTCTCTACAATTTATTGGGGGTTATTTTTCGTTCTTTTAATCATTTTTGGTAATAAATATTTAACCAGAATTAGACAAACTTGGAAATTGAATATATATGGCTTCATAATAGGGGCAACATTAACAATTATAGGGTGGGGGGGAATATCTGATTTAGGTATGAGTATTTTAGGTATAGAATTTCGTTTATTTGGTGATTTGTTTATAATTACCGGAACAAGTTTAATGACCCTATTTTTCGTTGGTTTACCTCGTCTATCTGAGATCGATTACTTCGAGAAAGTTAAAAGGATTTTTATAATGCATAATTCAGGAATACCAATATTCGAGCAAACTTTTAAAAAAGAACAAGATTTTAAAGAAACTGATTTAAGATCTTCACTATTTGCGGGGGGATTGACCACAGTATCACAATGGATTACGGATTTAATCCAAAGTAAAGGTCACTTGGAGATAGTCGATCATGGAGATGTAAAAATAATTTTTGAATATGGTAAATATACAATAAATGTTTTAATTGTTGAAGAAGTGCTTAATATTTTAAAAAACAAATTGAAAACAATCACAAATGAAGTTGAGAATCTATATCAAGACATTCTTCCAACTTGGGAGGGAGATATGTCTCCGTTTGAATTGTTAAAAAATATAATTCAACAAAATTTTGAAATTTAATTTGGTTTAATTTCCTAAGTGAAGTAAAATGTTACAATTACTATTAGAAAGAATCCCACCACTAATCAGAGAATCAAACTTCCCTTTAGAAGGTCTATTTAGAGAGCCACTTTTAATTCTTGAAGGAATTATTATTCTTTTAACATTTCAATATGGAATTTATTTCTTCTATAAATTTGCAAAAGAAGAGAGGGAAAAAAATTATATGATAAGAGCTTGGGCTACTTTCTTTCTAAGCTATACCTGTAATATTATCTTTTTTCTTATTAGCGATTTCTTTTCAACTATATATTATATTCGCCAAATATATATTGACTTTGGATATATTATATTGGGACTTGGAGCGTTATTCTTTTCATATAATGCAGAACGTGAAATGCAGCAAAAAAAACATTTTTTCACAATAATTCTAACAATATTATTAGGCCTACTCATTTTAGATACAATTTTATTAGTTGCTCCCCCTGGCGTTATAGCATTATTTGTGAATATACCATTTATTTTTGTATTATTACTATATATTATAAAATTTACATCCAAAATAAAAGAAAAATGGAGATTAAATATATATGGTTTTTTAATTGGTATGTGCATCTGGATTTCTGGATATGCACTTGTTACAGATCTAATGGTTAATTCATTTGGTACAATTGCAAGATTTATTGGAGATATTTTAATTATAATTGGTATAAGCTTAATATCACTTCTATTCATCGGATTGCCTAGTCTGACAGAGTTTGAATGGCCAAAAAAAATGAAAAAAATATATGTAATGCATAAATCGGGAAAATATATCTCTGATTACAATTTTCAAGAGAATTTAACTGGAACTGAAGAATACAAAGATTTACCCAAATTAATCACAGGTGGATTGACAGGTATAAATAAATTAATTGATGAAATTGTCCATAGCAAAGAAGGTTTAAAAATTATGGATCATAAAGATGTAAAAATAATTTTTCAATACGGAACTTATCTTATAGCTGTGATTATCGTGGATGAAGCATTAGATATATATAAAACAAAACTAAAGAAAATGATAGATTATTTAGAAATGCTCTACGAGACCTATCTCCCCACTTGGGATGGAGATTTAACCCAATTTCTAATTATTAAGCCTATAATAAAACGCTTCTTTACATTATAATTCTTTATTATTTAATTGGGATAATGATTAATTTAATTCAAGAGTTATTAATTAAACAGATGTTTTACTCAAAATTATTTTTGCAAAGTTATAAAAGGCTTCGTTAATCATAATATCAGCTTTTGCAGAGGTTTCAAAAAAACCATCTGCTTGCAGCATTTGTGCTAATTGTTCTCCCTCTTCCTTGGTAATTTGTCTGCTATCTTCTAAATCAACTTTATTCCCAACAATAATGAAATGAGCATCATTTGTGAAAGATTTTAAATCGCTATGCCAATTTGGTATATTTTCAAAAGAATCTCTATCTGTAATTGAATAGACTAATAATGCAGCTTGAGCACCTGCAGCATATTTTTTTCTCAATTCCTTAAATTGTTCTTGACCTCCAATATCAAAAATTACAAATGTAACAGAATAATCGCCACTTTCACTAATATCAATCTGTCTTTCATAAACATTATATCCCAAAGTTGATAAATATTGACCCTCAAATCTATTGTTAATATATCGCTCAACTAACGAGGTCTTACCAACCGCAGCGTTGCCAAAAAGTACTAATTTGAATTTATATGAGGCCGCCATCTTTACTCTTCCTATAAAATTTTTTGACTTTCATTTTTTAATAGATTAAAGTAGATCTTATTAACTTAGGATAATATGTAGTTAAATTTTTTTAAAAATCTGATGAGAATTTATAATTAATAATATTTAATTATAAGAAATATGTAAAAATTTAATTTGAAATCAAAATTTGAGATTTAGACCTTTTAAATTTTACATCTAATTTGATGTTGGCTTTTTATATCAAAATTTAACCCACAAGTACTTTAGCAAATGTCAAAAACGCGTGATCAATCCCTATATTTTCCTTTGCGGAAGTTTCAAAAAAACCATCTGCAAATAATTCCAATGATAAATCTTCCCCTTCTTGAATGGTAACAACCCTTTGATCTACTAAATCAACTTTATTTCCAATCAAAATAAATCGAGCACCATCAGTGAATTCCATTAAATCATTATACCAATTTCTAACATTTTCAAAAGAATCTCTGTTTGTAATGTCATACATTATAAGTGCTGCATTAGCTCCTTTCGAGTATTGCTTTCTCAATTCTGTAAATTGTTCTTGTCCACCAATATCAAAAATTAAAAATGATATTCGATTATTACCCATTTCGATAATTTTTTCTAGCACATTATATCCTAATGTAGAAATATAATCTTCTTCAAATTTATTATTAACATACCTATTAACTATCGAAGTTTTTCCGACTGCCGCATTACCATATAAAATAATCTTGAATCTATAAGTAGGCTCCATTATGATTACTCTCTATAGACTTTTTTTCCGTTTGTATTAGATTTATTGTTAATTTAAATTTTTAGATAAAAAAGCAGTTATTTTGATAAAAAATGTGAACTAAATTTTTTCAATCCCTTTAGAGCAGAAAGTTTTACCTTTTTATTTAATTTTAAATCTGATATTACGGATTCCAAATATTTTATTGAATTATCCATCTCTTTTCTATCAATGGGGTATGGTTCACCATCTTTTCCACCAAATGCAAGAGCGTATTTAACTGGATCTCGAAATTTAATCTCTTTATCAAAAATCACAGAAGATACAAAGGATAAACCTCGAATCATCCCTGGACCAACTCCTTTAGTAGCCACAAATTCTTCATAAGTACGAGGTTGAAATTCGTATAAATTTTTTAGAACTTTCCATTTAACACGACGAGGTATTAGTTTATAATAATATTTAAATTTAGGAAGCATGCTCCCCTCTTCAAAATAAGTCGATAATGTTGTTTGACCTAATTCAGAACGCAATTGAATGGAATTAAAAAGATTTAACGTTTTTTTGGGTCTTTCTTTAATTAAATCTAAAGTGGTTTGCCGAATTTCCTCATTTTGTCTATAAGTTAAATCCAATACATCTTGATGTTTAATCTGGCTTAAAATCTCCTCTTCTGGTTCATCTATGAAATCTGTGACATTATTAGAATACCAATGATATCTACGAGACATTCTATTATCTGGATTGAGACCTTGTTGAACGATGGTCCAGTTACCCTCTTTATTCACAAAAAAAGTATGAATATATAAATTATAACCATCTTGTATTACCGAATTATCTACTTTTGCAATAATTTTACTAATATATTTTAATTTATTCAAATAATCTTCTGAAAATTCAAATTTTTTTGAGATTTTATTCAAGTCTTCTAATGTTTGTAGGCTACGTTTACCCTTTCCACCAGCCTCTAAGACTCCATATTCTGTATCTAAAATAGATTTCAAAACTCCACATAAAACTGTCGTAGTTCCCGAGGAATTCCAGTCCATTCCTGTTACACATGATAATGCTTGGAACCATAGTGGATTCGCAAGTCGTTTTAAGATTTCTTCAGAACCAAACTCTTCGTGTATAATTTTAAGAATTGCAGATGAGAGTTTCTTCATACGTATTAAAAGCCAATACGGTGCATGTCCTCCATGTAAGCGAAGATCGGTAATTCCACTTCTAATCAATTTTTCACTTCAGATTAAATCCTTTGAATTTGAAATTTGAATTACTTAAAATGCGCATTTTTTAAAAATGAGTATAGACCTTGTGAAAAATAATATAAATTGTCAAAAAAGGGATTTGAAGTGTAATTGGATAAAAAAATTAAATATTGGTTAATCCGTCATCCCAATTCTACGTTTAAACCAATCTGGCATTGAAAAACAGACATAAAAAATAATTGCGGCAGGTACATAAAATATTTGGATAAATTGTAAGCTAGGATTTACTGATGCAACAAGAATGGCTATTGAAAAACATAAGATGCCCAGTCCCAACCAGATGGAACGGTTACTGTGAGCTCTCTGTTCTCCTCGAACCTTTTTAGCATAATAAAAGAAGAGAGATATAGGAATTATTACAAATGGTACAAGACCTAAAGAACGTATTAACATAAAATCTAACGAAAAATAAACTAAAAAATTAATGACTCTGCTATATGGAGGTCCTTGTACAGCTGCCCAAACACCAGTATATACCAAAATAGCTGATAGGATAAGTAATATAACTAATACAATTGTGTATCTTCTTGGAAAAGTTACCCGAATTGAAAATAAATTAACCAATAGAATACAAGAAAGGGCAAATAAATTTGTAATTATTGTGCAAAGAATTCCAAGTCCTAATAATCCCCAATTTGTAAGACTAAACCTTACTAAGATTGCAAAAATAGCAGCGAATATTAAGCATATCATACCTACTAGAAATAATAACGTTTCAATTAATTTATTTTCTTTATAGTTAGTATATAATGCATGGATTATACCAACTAAAAATATCCCACTAATTAATAATGAAAAAAGTGTAATAAGTTCGATTGGGGAACTTAAAATAGACGTGCCAAATATTTGATTAAAATAAAACTGGAGAGAATAAAACCAATCAACTGACATTTTTTTACCTTCTCAATGATATATTAAATTGTATTAACTTTTTCAAAATATTTGATAGCATATATTTATTTTTTTCTAAAATACAAATTTATTAAAAATACATATAGATTAATCAGTCCAGCCAATTCTACGTTTAAACCAATCTGGCATAGAAAAACAAACATAAAATATTATAGCGGCAGGAACAAATAGTATTTGAATAAGTTGTAACTTAGGGATTACTGTTGTAACCAGAATTGTTGTAGCAAAACATAATATGCCCAGTCCTAACCATATGGAGCGATTAGAGTGAGCCCTTTGCTCACTTCGAACTTTTTTTGCATAATAGAAGAAGAGTGAAATTGGGATTATAGAAAAAGGTAAAAGGCAAAAAAAACGTATTAGCATAAATACTGGAGAAAAAACAACTACAAAATCAATAACTCTTACATGTGGAGGTCCTTGAATAGCTGCCCAGAGACCGGAATATACCAAAATGGCTGAAAGAATAAGCAATATTACTAATATATTTTTATATTTCTTTGGAAAAGTCACTCGAATTGAAAATAAATTAACCAATACAATACAAATCAAAACGATAATACCCATAATTACTGAAATAAGATCTCCTAGCCCTCTTAAACCCCAATTTAATAAAATAAATCTTAATATGATTGCAAAAACAGAAGCGATTATTAAACATATCATACCTAATAAGAAAAATAATGTCTCAATCAATTTATTCTTCATATAATTAATATATAATGCATGGATTATCCCCGCTAAAAATATCCCACTTATTAATAATGAAATAAGCGTAATAAGTTCTGCGGGGTTAATAGAAGAAGTCCCAAATATTTTATTAAAATAAAATTGTAGAGAATACCACCAATCAACTGCCATTTTTACCCTTTCACTCAAATATTAAATTCTAGATTATATACTTAGTATGAGTTATGAAAATATTAATTTTTTTATAATTATCATAAATTCCAGTCTACTAATTAATCGATCCATCCAATTTTACGTTTAAACCATTCTGGCATAGAAAAACAAACATAGAAAATTAATGCAGAAGGAGCAAATAATACTTGAATAATTTGTAATCTGGGGAAAACTCCTGTTACCAAAACAGCTATATCAAAAAATAAAATACCTAATCCCAACCAGATGGAGCGGTTACTGTGAGCTCTTTTTTCCTCTCGAACTTTGTTAGCATAGTAAAAGAAAAGTGCTATTGGAATTATAGAATATGGTAAGAGACAAAAAAAACGTATTAAGGTTAACTCTAAAGTAAAAAAAACTAGAAAATCGACGACTCTGACATAGGGAAATCCTTGGAAAGCTGCCCAAAGACCAGTATACAGCATAATAGCCGAAAGAACAAGTAGAATCACTAATACAATTTTATATCTCCTTGGAAATGTCACACGAATTGAAAATAAATTAACTAGTACAATACAAGTCAGAACGAAAAGATTCATACCTAGTGTAAAAAGATCTCCAAGCCCTCTTAAACCCCAGTCTCTATAAGCAAATCTTAATAATATTGCAAAAACAGAACCAATTATCAGAAAAATCATCGCATATAAAAAAAGTAAAGTTTCTATCAATTTATTCTTCTTATAGGTTGTATATAATGCATGAATTATTCCAATTAATAAAATCCCACTTACTGATAATGTAACAAGTGAAATTAATTCTATTGGGTCAGTAGAAGAAGTCCCAAACAGTTTATTAAAATAAAATTGTACAGAATAGAACCAATCATCAGCCATTTTTTTTCCTTCTCACTCTATAATTAAAATTGATATTATAATCGAAATGATTATTCTGAAATATTAATTTTTTCATATGGATAAAGAAGTAAAAAGTGATTAATCAGTCCATCCAATTTTACGTTTAAACCAATCAGGCATAGAAAAACAGATATAAAAAATAATGGCGGCTGGTACATACATTACTTGGATAAGTTGGAATCTGGGGTAAGCTGTTGCAACTACAATGGCTATAGAAAAACACAATATGCCTAATCCCAACCAAATGGAGAGGTTACTATGAGATCTTTGCTCTTCTCGAACTTTTTTAGCATGATAGAAGAAAAGCGATATTGGAATTATGGAAAATGACACAAGACCAATAACACGTATTAATGTAATTACTGGAGAAAAAACAAGTCCAAAATCAACAACTTGGCTATGTGGAGGTCCTTCAAGAGTTGCCCAAAAACCAGTATATACCAAAATACCAAATAAAACAAGTAATATCCCTAAAAAGAATTTATATCTTTTAGGAAAAGTCACACGAATTGAAAATAAATTAACCAATGTAACACAAATTAAAATGGAAACACTCATAAGTATTGATAAAATATCTCCAAGCCCTTTTAAACCCAAATTTTCATAAATAAATCTCAATACAATTGCAGAAACTGCTCCGATTATCAAAAAAAACATAGCAATTAAAAAGAATAAAGTTTCAATCAATTCATTTTTTTTATAGCTTTGATATAACGCATGGATAATCCCAATTAAAAAAATCCCACTTACAATTAATGAAACAAGCGTAAGCATTGAGAATGGGTCAGAATAACTAATTATTTGATTGAAATAAAATTGAAGAGAATACTGCCAATCAATAGCCATTTTTATCTTCACCTTCATTTTTTAATTTTTATATTAATAGATATAATCATTCGACCCAGCCAATTCTTTTTTTAAACCAATCCGGCATGGAAAAACAAACATAAAATATTAGAGCCGCAGGAACAAAAAATACTTGAATAAATTGAAATATGGGGATAATTGCTACTACCAGAATGGGTATAACAAAACATAGTATACCCAATCCTAACCAGATGGAGCGATTGCTATGAGCTCTTTGCTCTTGTCGAACTTTTTTAGCATAATAGAAGAAAAGAGACATTGGAATAATAGAAAATGGTAAGAGACAAAAAAAACGTATTAACATATACTCTATAGAATAAACAACTACAAAATCAACAACTCTGATATATGGAAATCCTTGATCAGATGCCAAAAGAGCAGTATATACCATGATAGCTGAAAGAATAAGCAATATTACTAATATATTTTTATATTTCTTTGGAAAAGTCACTCGAATTGAAAATAAATTAACCAATATAAAACAAGTTAAAACAGAAATATTCATGATAAATGTAAGAAAATCTCCTAGTCCTCTTAAGCCCCAATTTCTATAAGCAAACCTCACTAATATTGCTAAAACAGACCCAATTATCAAAAAAATCATCCCATATAAAAAAAGTAACGTTTCTATCAATTTATTCTTCTTATAGGTTGTATATAATGCATGAATTATCCCAATTAATAAAATCCCACTCACAGATAATGAAACAAGCGAAATAAGTTCTATTGGGTTAACAGTAGAAGTCCCAAATATCTTAACAAAATAAAATTGTACAGAATAGAACCAATCATCAGCCATTTTTTTTTCCTTCTCTCACAAATTAAATTAGATATTATATTTGAAATAAAGAGTATGTAATATTAAATTTTTTTATTGATATAATGGAAAATAAAACAAGAAATATAAATAAGAAAATGAATTTTATAGTAAAAAATGTAAAAAAATTAGAAAATTACTAAAAATTTTAATTGATTTAAAAAAATAAAATAAAAAAAGAGTTTTACTCTTGCATTTCCTTCCATTGGGCCATTAATTTATCGAGATCCCAATATTTTTTCATTAAATCTGGAATTCCAGAGGAATCACGAGGTCCTACAAGAACTTTCCAATTTGCCAGACTTTCTAGTTCGCCAGAAATACGGGCAGCTAAGCCAGGGATTATAATAATTTTATGCTCTACTTTATCTGCTAATCCAACTTCTTTAATTGCCTCTGCTACTTTTCCAGCATTCATTTGTCCTCCTGCAACAGAAGATTCTACTGAAATTCCTTCTGTATCAACAATTAGTAGCCATGCATTGATTTTCATATCTTTTAAGTCTGATTCGACAGTATAGTAGGTCATAGTGTAGTTAGAGGTCATAAAGACGGGATCTTTAGGACCGGGAGATCCTATTTCATACAATTTAGCATCTACTGCGGGGTTTATACGTGGATCAGCGTAAATATTATCTTTTATTACCAGCATTGCTAGTTGAAACCAAATGTCTTCTGTATGTTGAATAAGCAAATTACAGGCATTAGATATCAATAATGTAGCAAGTTTTCCCTCTTCATAAGCCAAAGCAATACGTTCGCCTTCTGAGATGTCCTTTTTCTTTCCAATCCATACCGTAGCTGTTACTCCTATAGTTGGCCAACCAATATCCTTATCCCCTTTATGAATAGCTGCTTTCTTTAGCATCATGTGTTTATTATAAGTATCCGCAACAATACCTTCTCCTGCACATGTTCCTGGATCGAGAGCAATTTTTTCTACTCCACCCATGGCTAAGCTTTTTGCTATACTTTTCAGCTCGTTTAAATCCTCTGAAAAAACTACAACTCCACAATTATACGTTAATGCTAGCTTTCCAACTTCTTCCCAATTATCCTTTGTTGCTGTATATATTAATGGGTTTTTCCCTTTTGCTGCTTCCAATCCCGCTTTGAGAACATCTGGATTAAGTGAACAAAGAATCATAGGTAAATCTGCGGCTTTCATGCATGTCTTTACAGCATTTGCAAATGTGTTTGGATTATTTGATCTACCTCTTAAAGCAATCCCTTGAAGATAGAAATTTTGTCCCAAACGATATATTGTAAAATCCTTTATGAATTTCGCTTTCCTTGTTATTTCTGCTTCATCATCATCATCTGCAACGTCTAAGAAAATAGGGGTTTTCTTATAATAGGTAAGTTCGTGGCGGTACATTACTTCCTCTCCTCCAATTTCAATTGTTGAATCACCTGAACCAATCGTTACGGAACGTATTGGAGGAGTTACTAAATCTTTCAGGCTTTTTAGTTTTTTTGCATATTTTTTATCTTTTATTAGGGGTTTGCAGTCTTCGATTTTTACTTGATGATCTAACAATTTCACAGCGAAAGCCATACATGTTTCTTCCCCGCATTCTTTGCAATTAGTAGCTGGTAAATATTTTACGACTTGAATAGGTGATGTTTTAGGCATTTTTAGACCTCCATTGAAATCCAATCAGTAAGGTTTGGTTTTGATGCTTTTGAAGTAGAGGTTAATTCCTGAATTATTTGTTTAAATGACTTAATAGCTCCAGGATGTAACATCATTGCTACATTTAATCCTGCTAAACAAAGCCCAAATGCAGTAATAACTTCCCATAAAGGACCACGATATTCAACAGGGCCCCATTCTGGTTTCTTTTTTTGAGATAAAAATGCTTCTCTAGCACCCCATGCATTAGTTGTTCCTCCACTCATAGGACATTGAAGGTTTTCTTCTCCTTTCAAAGCTGCTAATCGAATTCTTTGATATATACTAAAACTGAACTGCCAACCATAACCTAGAGGTGCAGTAGTCGGATCTATAACGATATGATCTTTTGATAAGCCCATATCAATTATTTCTTGGTTCAGTTTCTTTGCAGCATTTAAATCGAGTGAAGTAAACGCAAGCACATTATGATCATATTTCTTAGCTATTGGCACAATTTTTTCAAATGTGTCATCTTCAGCAGAACTTAGCATAAAACGCTCAGCTTCTGACACTTCTGCACATTTTTCGAAGACTTCGATGTCCATTACTTTATTTCCTGAACCACCAATAACTATTGGAACCTTGACTGCTTGCATTACGTCTTCTAAATTTTTTGCAGCCCATTTTGCAGATTTTTTTCCTCCTAACTTTTCTGGTATAGTTGGATCTGTTCCTATATTGTGCATTGTTACCATTTGTGCACCATATTTCTCAACAGCTAATTTAGCCCATTCAGCTGGACTTTCGCTTATGTCTGGATCTAGATAATGCATTTTAACAGGTTTCGCTAGACGTAAGAAAGTTTCTCTCTTTTTAGTATGGATGGGAATATCGAACACATCTGCAGTAACTACGGGTGGATTGGGCATTCCAGCCTCAAAATTATAAAATGGTGGTGCTTTTTCTCCACCAAGCTTCACTACTTGCCCACCTTTACCTGAGCGTCTGAATTCGACTACCGAAATTTCGCCAGGATATTTTTCTGCGGGTGACTCAAAAACTGCTTTTTGAAGTAACATAGCTTTAAGAAGTGGTTGTGCAGTTGGTATTCCTGCCATGGATTGTAATAACATTCCTGAAAAAGTTTGTGTCCCAATTTGTAGAGTTACAGGAACTTGTGGAGGAACTCCACCTCCACCCATTTGAATCTCGAACCCAATTTGATCTGCATCGATGAATACATCTTTGAGGGTAATTTCTTCTGCATCTTTAAATAATTCTTTTAATTTTTTTGGTAGGTCTTCCATATTTTTCAACCTTCATTTATTGAAGTTATTCTTTTTTACGAACTTCCATAATTTTTCATTCCTTACTTTTTGCCTTTTTCTGGAAATAATGGTTTTTCTTCACTAGTTAATAAATTAATCAAGAGGTCGGTAGGAAGTTCTCCGGCCCCTTCACCAGTAACTTCAAGTTCGACCGCATCTGCATGAATTATCAGTTTTTTTAAGACAATTTCATCAGACTCTTGAAGTAATTCTTCGAATAACTCCGTAACTTCTTCCATAGAAATTCCCAACTATTTCTTTTTCTTCTTTTTAGGTTCAATTCGTTTAATGATTAGTTCCTCTGCAGTAATGCGTGCACCTTTAAGGATAATTTTCCATCCACCAGTAGCAGCAGGAGCCATTGGAACTCCCATAGGCATCTGAACACCAGTTGGAACCATCGTAGGGGTTACTACTTCTTCCTCTTCTTCTTCTTCCTCCTCTTCAACCCAACCTTTAACAACTGGGTGATTTTTTGATTTAAGAAAATCTTTTAAGGAATCAAGATCTGTGGTGTCAGCCTCAGTCGCTATTTTATCTACAACATCTGCGGGAATATCATCTTTAACGCGATCTTTAATATGAGAAGGCATCCATACAACTCTATTCCAACCACCATCAGCTTGGAAGAATTTGGGAGAACGCATATATTCTACGCCGATTCCAACGAATCCTTCAATTTGTTTACCACCACCTGTCGAGTTTGCCATAGTGGAGAAGGGTAATCCATTAACCGCAGCTCCCTTAAAGTTTCTATCAACTATACCAACACCATCGACTTCAGGAATATAGAAGGCGATTGCTTCAAAACATCCACAAGATGTGTGATTATAGGGACTAAGGATTGTATGTAAATGTACTCTTTCTACTTCTCCAAGAGATTTTTTCTTTGCGGCTTCATTAATTCCACTCCACTCTCCTTTAATGTCATCTAAACACTCGCCCTTTTCAATCAGGAAATTTGGACCTTTTGGATCAACTTTTGCGGCAGCTCGAGCATCAAACCAGCTTATTGAACCACATAAAGCGATTCTGCCAGGCGTGATAGTACAAACATGCGAGGGTGCGAAACTGCTACAAAGAACACAACCATAAAACTCATTTACATCGTCATCAGTAATACTTCGGGCTCGCTCATCTCTCGTCTTATAGACTTTCATTGCTTTATCAAATTCAGGTTTAATTTTGCTCGGATCTGTAATAATGGTAACTTGAATCTTTTCAATTACTTTTTCAAACTCCGATTTATACAAATGAATTAAACCTTCGCCCCACCATTTCAACGTATTAAACCCTTTCTTATAACTTGCCTTTGAAAGTCTCATCCAAATATCATAACGTTGGTTGAGATGCATCATTCCTTCAATGAAATTACTAAATTCATGGATTCTCCTTTCAAAAACTGATTCAAGGTCTCTTTCGACTTGTTTTCCTGCTACTTCAACAATGATCCCAACAGGATATGATTTTCCTTCTTCCATATCTTTCAAATCAGGACCTATGATAGTAATTTTTCCATCTTGAACTTCATTCATTTTACGTGCTTGAACAAGCTCAAATTTATCGCCGACTTTAGGTCCGCCCAATTCCACTTGCATTTGTTTTCCTCTAATTCTTTCACCTTCATAAACTAATCCAACGTCAACAGGAAAATTTTCCCATTTAATTTCAGCTTCTGTCATATTATTCACCTTTTTTTATTAATCTCCTTATTTGATTATTTTATAATCTCATTTATAATTTCATTTATTGCAGTTTTATACTCATCTTTTTTCAAATTCGCAAGACTGTATGTTGCGGTAGGAAAATAAAATCGATCTAGACTAATTGTTTTTAGGTGTTTATAGGCATAATTCTTGAGAGCATTCAAAAGTGTTACTTGTAAATTATAAATAATGCAACAATATACTGCAAAATCATATTGTCCTTTACCATCGATTCCTTTCCAGTCAGGATCAGCCAATCTATTTGTAATATTATTAGAATCGGTAATCCAAGATGGTTTAAATCCCTTTTCTATGAAATATTTCGAAGAATGAGCAGTTGCTACAATTGGAATTCCTTTTTTCCCTACTTCGATGATTAAATCGATCATCTGTTTTCCATTACCTACGTCATTTAATAATCCTTCAACACCAATTACAAAAATAGGTCGTTTCGCTTTTGCTATCATTTTACCTAAAGCTATAGGCTTTGCCATAGGTGTTCCAGCAGTTGGTCCAACTACAGCATTTGGTTGCCAAGGTTTTACTTTATACATTTCATTATACACCTCATTATGCTTTCTTTTTTCTAATTAATCGTTTTAAAGTGGTTGTATTTGTGCATATATAAGTTGGTTTCCAGTTGTGTTCTTTTAAATGCGCCATAACTTCATCTTTTATCGTCAATGGAATATCAGCTTCTTCTCGAATATATAGATACACATCATCAGGAAAAGCTCCAAAGTATTTTTTATGAAGATCTATGTAATGTGTCAATTTAACTTGCCTACCTTTGAAATTATCACTTGAACGGATGCATAATTTAGCAGCCATTACTATACATTCTTCAACTGATTCTGCAGAATAGAGTAAATGTTCTGGACACGGACCACCATTAATTTTCTCTCCTGTATTAGCATCATAAACTTCCCATTTTTCTGGTTTATCCGTTCTACCTAAGAGTTGACGTCGATATTTAATACCATGTGAACCTAATATAACAGGAATTCCATAAGCATTGCAACCAGTACCAATAGAAGCTGCTTTTTGACTATAAGCACCCCATGCAATACCACAAGCACCAATTCTATTTAAACAATAATCTGCAATTTCTTCGAAATTTCCTCGGATTGGTCTTCGAGCAAATATATTTGCTACTTTTACACAAGTTCCACTGATATGAGCATTCGAAACACAAGATCCGGTATTTACCAAACCTCCTGCATCAAACTCTCCAGGATATTTCTCATAGAGTGTAACTTTATTTCCTTCATCATCTTCTGTCAAATATCTACCAATATCCATAGCCCCGCAACCACTTACAACAACAATATAACGTCGTTTCAAAAATTCTTCAGCAATCATTGCAACATCTTTAGTTCCCTTCGAATAATTGGAACAACCTACTATTGCAATAACTCCTGGAATCTCGCCAAGAACAATCGGTGCACCTACGTTTCGTATTTCAGTGTCACGTATTGGTCCTCGACCTACACGACATAAATATTTCTCATTTCTTATTTTTTCATTTGCTACATGTATCATTAATGAATGGATTGGAATTTCTTGAGGGCATGCTTCTTCACAACGAGTACAACCTACACACCAATCGTAAACATCATTAAGTAGACTGGGATCACCCGCTTTTAATGCTTGCATGGCATCAAAAACCTCCAGATTATTACCACATGCTGATTGACAAGTCCCACAACCTGTGCAACTTTGAGCAATCTGTACAGCTTCTTCAAGTGTTACAGGAATAATAGATTTTTTCTTTCCCGTTTTTGGATCTTTTCGTTTTTCAAACATTTTTTGTGCTACTTTAACAGAAACTCTACCTGCTTTTACAGGATCCAAGATAAGTGCTGCATCTTGTTTATCAGATACTAGTAATTCAACTATTTCATCTTCATCCATTTCAGTTTGATCAGGTAGACCATGAGTAGCTTTATCATTTGTGGCTATAACTTTTGTATTCACTTTTTTTGCTTCAAGAATTATATCTGCTCTAATGCATTGTTCATCAATTTGAATTACATCAGCAAGTCCCGAACGGACAATTCTAATCTGCCAAGAAATTGGACCAACAATTTTAGCACGTGCATCATAACGAACAATATCATGTGTTGTACAACAAATGCCTCCAACTTCTATATTATCAGCAAGATTTTCTTCATGAAGGTAGTTCATAACCTCAATACCTGGTGATACATTATGTCCAATAAGTAAAATTACTGGTTTATTTTCATCAATAGTTCCCAAGCCAGATTCTACGAGAGGTGTGTCAATTTCACCTTTCGGAAAATTCCAAGCACAAACTTGGGAAATATCACCCACTTCCATCCCAACGTGGTCAACAATTCCAATATGGAATGCTTTAGCCTCAAAATCTATTTCAGAACCTTCTTGACCTGTATGAGCTGCTGCAACTCCATGGAGAACTTGATTCTCACACCATTCCAATGCAATTTCTAAGTCTTTCAGCGTTTTAGGGCGATAACCACAGATCATTCGAGTATTAGGTGCTTCAACTGCAATATCTTGACCAAGATCTAAGGGTAAATTCGGACCATAATCTTCAATCAAATGATGAACTAAATGCCTTGAATGTGCTGCGTGGCAGCTAGCTCCAATAAGACAAGCTAATAGTACAATCCTGCTTTGTTGCGCAGATAGACTCAAACCACATGCACCTCTCTTTCCCTCACTCATATCACATTTACCAAATGTACATAAACAGCACATATCACAAAGTGGAGCATACAAAGGAGGATATCGCCAATTTAAATAATTATACCAATTACGGAGTTGTGTCTGGTTTGGCATGGGTGTAGGACCCATCGGTTCTTCTTCCCATTCTTCAGAAGGTAATCGTCCAATTTGAACCTCTAGACCTTTTGCAGAAACTCTTTCAGATTTCAATTCATCAATTTTCATTCTTAATGAATCTTTTGCCATTTTATTCACTTTCTTTTAATTTTATAATTGCTTAAATTTCAACTCCTTCTATTTTCAAATTGAAACTTTATTTTTTTTTATATGATATTTAAGAAACGATAAGACAGAGTCTTAAAAAATTTAATTCATCAATATTAAAAGTCAAAAAGGAAAAATTTAGAACATAAAATGAATCATACTTTGAAAAAATTTTTAAAATTTTATTATTTTTGCTTTTCTAGATTTAATATTTGAAATGGAAATTTAAAAATAAGAGCCATTATAAAATTTCTTCCTTCTATTATTCGTTCATTCTTCGTTTTAGAAAGCCATTTAAATCTAAAATAGATCGAAACTATGGAAATAGTAAGAATTGTAATGGTTACTATCCACAAACCAGTATAAACTTCTTCAGTTGTAGTAATTGGAGCAACCCAAACAAATATAATCTGACTTTCACTTTCTCCTCTACTATTATATAACGTTAATTCTATAATGGATAGTCCTGATGCATCTTTAATAGGAAAAATCATTAATTCATCAGTATTTTTTGATAAAATTGGTATGCATGTATGAAAGATTCCAGAAAAACTCCAAGTTAGTTGACTATTATTATCAATTTTATCATATTCATATTTAGAAAGGTCAATTTTTTCTGGAATTCCATTTTCTATTAAATTAACGTGTGGAATTCGACCATTAACTATTTTTGGTTTAATATTATTACCAATATGTATTTTAATACTATCTTCTACATGATGATTTACTCGAACTCTTAAATAATAAGAACCGTTAGCAATATTTGTTGTATTTAGAGTCCCATTCCAAACATATGGAATTTTGGAAGTTTGGTTCATGGGTTGCCAGTCACTTTTCCAATCCTCAATATAATTTGGGAAGATATTATCCCATTTTATATTATATATTTGAAATTCTGCAAGGTAGTCTGCAAGAGCTATTTTCGTAAAATCCCATGCATTTGTCCATGTTATATTATATAACTGAAATTCTACAGAACCTATGGTTGATTCATTAAATATTAAAGCTCGAACTGGAACTGAAGACTGTTCTAGATCGTATGTTCTGGTAGTTAATGATTCGTCAAGAGGAGAAGTTATAATAACAGCAGGCCAATCTCCAAGAGTTTTAGAGGATATAGATACACCATCGTTATCGACAGCAATAATCCTATATTTACCAGGGTATGATGTTCCTAGAGAATCAGTGCAAAGGTATAATGTGTCATTATATGTATAATGCTCATCTCTATGTTTATGCCCATAAATATGAGCTGTGACGTTATATTCATAAATAAGGTCATTAAAGGTTTTTCCACTGGTAGCATGGTTATTACCTACTCCATAAAATGGATGATGCGAGAAAACAAATGTTAAATTTGAATTTTGTGTCTGATTAAGTGTTTTTTCAAACCAATCCAACTCAGATTTATTCAGATCACCATTTGTACCTTCTGGCCAAATATATCCTTCATCTGCTGAATTCAAAGCAATAAAGGAATAATTTCCATAGGTTTTATTTACAGTCCAATTAAACTGTGTTTTTCCATGAGCTCGTCCCTGTACTGAATAATCTTTGTAAAAGGAAAAAGTTGGATCTCCATAGATATCATGATTCCCGAGTAAATCGTAATAAAAAGATTCATTCATACCCCATTTATCTAGAATTTGTTTATACATCTCCCATTGAGTAAAATCTTGATAAAAAGGAATTAAGGTCATCCCATCTACTAAATCTCCTGTATTTACGATAAATTCTGGACGGATATATTTAAATTCATTGAAAAATCCCTCGAAAAATATGTAAGAATAACCCCATAATTCAGGAGGATCTGATATTGAACCAGAACCCAAGTGTGTATCAGTTATTTGGACAAACCAAAAAATTTGGCTATTATTATCTGTTTGACTTGGATAATCTCCATGGGCGTAAGATCCAATAAATTCTGTAGTTTTTGTAAATTGAGTAAAAAGTAATCGTGGAAGATAATACTCCAAGGGATCATCATTTTTATAAGGATTGAAAATTAAGGAAAAAGGAATAATAGATAAAATTGCTAGAAGGGAAAGGATTTTCAAAGCAGTTTTTCGCTTCACTTTATCCTCAACCTCCTTAATATTGAAGAAATTTTTAACCTTCTCAAGATAGATTTAATTAAATTTGGTTCCGGAACATTATTAAGAATTACCAATTCTTTTATGCCTAATTTTAAGATTCTAGCACTAACTAAACGAAGAACTTCCACCATAACCCAAAAATACAACGTATTATAAAATATAGATTTGTCAAAATCGCCCAAAACTTCGATAGAGGGTGCCAATTTTATACTGATTGCTGGAAATAAGTAAACGGGTGGAATAAATTGTAAAAGTAGTAACAATGCATAGATCATTACGAATGCAGATAATATTCCACCTATAATATTCCAATCAAAATAAGTTTCTAGGTTTTTTCTCATTTTAGAAATTTTCCAACCACTAATCAGAAATGTGAAGCTAATTCGTAACATTAAATAACACATTAGACCCCAGATAAAATAGCTACCAATATAACGTGGGTAATCATAAACAAAAGTCAATTCAAGAATATTAAAAGAATAATAAAAAATTGGTAAACTTGGTCTAGTTGTTTTATAGAGAGTGGGAGCTAAAAAAGTACAAGTAAGAAGTAAAAAGGCTATACCTAATATCTTATAAATTTCAGCTATAATCTCATTTCTTGTTAATATACCCATATTATTCACAAATTAAGCCGTTTTACCTTCCTTAGGCTCTTCAGTCTCCAATAAATTATCGGTATGAAGGATTACTTTCTCACCAATAAATACCATAAGCCGTAAAAATAAGTACCAAAATGCCAGATTGTAAATAGGGCTAAAATCGATTATAGCACCAGCGGGTGGGAGGCTAGGAGGGAATGGAAAACTTAATACATTGAATCCTAATAAGAAAAGTAATACGAGTACGAAAACAAACATTATAATTCCAAAGCCGAACCATTTGAAAATTTTCCTCTTTTGGTTAAGGTTCAAAAAATTCTACCTCCATTGTCAAAAAAAGTTTTTTATTAAATTTGGAGTAATAGGATAATAGAATTAACTATTTTCTTTTTAAGATATTTATCTTACGAAAGTGATTAGATTTGGAAATAAATGACCCACTAGTTACAAAATTAAGGTTAGATGTTTTAGTGGAGAATTCTTCTTATAAAGCAAAATTTTTGGCAGAACATGGATTATCAATATTAGTTCAAGCAGAAACAGAAGATAATAAAAAGTTTTTACTACTTTTTGATTCAGGAACTACTGGAATTCCACTTATAAATAATTTGAAGTTATTAAAAATAGAAAATTTAATTCCCAAGCTAGATGGAATTATTTTGAGTCATGGTCATTATGATCATACTGGAGGATTAATGGAAGTCTTTAAATTATTAAATAAAAAAATTCCATTATATCTTCATCCTGATGCTTTAAACCATAAATACTCTAAAAATGATGGAAAACTAAGAAATATCGGGATGCCTGCCCCTATTCTAGAAAAATTAAAAGATTATGTAGATCTACAAATTAGTAAGGAATTATGTTTAATTCATCCCTCTATAATAACTACTGGTCAAATAGATAGAACAACATTTGAGAAAGTTCCTGAACGATTTCAACAAAAAGTTGGAGAAAAATTAGTACATGATGATATTTTAGATGACCAAGCATTAATTCTAAAATTAAAAACTGGTATTGTAATAATTTGTGGGTGTGGTCATTCTGGTATCATAAATATAATCAAACATGCCATTAAAATAACAAGTTCTAGTAAAATTAATTTAATTATTGGTGGATTCCATTTGATTGATGCAAAATTTGATAAACTTAACCAAACAATAAATGAAATAAAAAAATTTGATATTGATTTGGTGGCTCCCAACCATTGTACTGGTCTTTATCCGACTACTTTATTAGTTAACGAATATTTGGGATCCTTCCGAGAAATGCATGTGGGAGATAATATAGTTTTTGAATAAAAATATTAGTTTAAATTATACCAAATTTTCTAGATAATCTTCAAATAAATAAATAGTTATTCGTTATTTCCAGTATTATCTTGTAAGTTTACCTGATAATAAAGAACTATTATCTTATCAAAAAAAAAGGTTTTAAATTAAGAAATCTATGATTTTATTTCTTAATTGATTTTTTAGTAATCGGTGTTTCACTGATTTTTTTATCCAACTCTTTAAATGTTTTATTATTATTAATTCCAATTACTAACAATATTAGAAACAATGCCCCAAAACCAGCAATAATTCCTAGACCCAATGGCGAGAGCAAGAAGCTAGCTACATCTCCTCCACCTTGACCTCCTGATATAAATATTGGCGATTCCTCGGAGGGCGATTCAGGTGTCTCTGTTGTGTTTATGATTGTTACAATAACTGAATCTGAAATACCATATTGATTCTGACTATCATAATATTCAATTGTATAATTATAGGTTCCAAATACACCACGATAAATTGGTACAATTAATATGTTACTTTTATTCCAACCAGTCCAATCTACCCATATGCCACCATCTAACCAGACACGGTATTTTCCTCCATCCCAATCATCATAAAGTGCCCAAGCAATTGTTTCTGAACCGTCCATAGTTGTACTAATATCATCAGGATGGTTTGAGGTTGGTATTGCATCTGTAATTATTTTCTGTGCATAAATATCATAATTGTTGCCACTTCTATAATCTGACCATGTGATAATCGCGCCGCCCGCACCATCACTACAAATTTGGGGACTATCTTGATTTTCGCTTACCGTGCAAATTGCTTTTCCATCCGCTGTCCACTGAAGACTTCCTGATGAATTGATTTTTTGGGTATATATATCAATATTAGTTGGAGCTCTATAATCTTTCCATGTGATAATCGCACCACCCGCACCATCGCTGCAAATCTGAGGACTTCCTTGAATATTGTATGCCGTGCAAATTGCAGTTCCGTTAGTTGTCCATTGAATACTTCCATTAGTAAGTATTTTTTGGGCATATATATCACAATCAGCTGCAGGTCTATAATCATTCCATGTGATAATCGCACCACCTGCACCATCACTACAAATCTGGGGTGTTTGTTGCCAATCGATTTCCGTACAAATTGCAGTTCCATTAGGCACCCATTGAATGTTTCCTATGGAGCTTATACGTTGGGCATATATATCGAAAGTCGGTCCAGTTTCCATATCCTGCCATGTGATGATAGCACCGCCCGCACCATCGCTACAAATCTGGGGATTATTTTGTTCGAGACTTGCCGTGCTAATTATCTCTCCATTAGTCGTCCATTGAATACTTCCATTAGTAAGTATTTTTTGGGCGAAGATGTCCATATCTCCAAATCTGGTATCCACCCACGTGATAATCGCACCGCCTGCACCATCGCTGCAAATCTGGGGATTTGATGCAGTTATCGAACAAATAAGCTTTCCATCAGCTGTCCATTGAACGCCTCCTGATGAAAGGATTTTTTGGGCGTATATACCACCTGCACTTCTGCTATCATCCCACGTAATAATCGCACCGCCTGCACCATCGCTGCAAATCTGGGGATCTGTTTGGGTGTTACCTTGCGTGCAAATTGCCGTTCCATTCGCCGTCCATTGAATATTTCCTGATGAATCGATTTTTTGGGTATATATATCCTCATTACTTCCAGTTCTATAATCACGCCACGTAATAATCGCACCGCCTGCACCATCGCTACAAATCTGGGCTAACTGTTGATCATCGCTTTCTGTACAAATTGCCACTCCATCTGCCGTCCATTGAACATTTCCTGTTGAATTGATTTTCTGAGCGTAAATATCCCAATCACCATTCCTATAATCACGCCATGTGATAATCGCACCGCCTGCACCATCACTGCAAATCTGAGCTACTTGTTGGTTGGCACTTGCATTGCTAATTATCGTTCCTTCAACATCCCACATTATATATTCGTCATTAATAGAAAGTGTTGAGGATTTGTGATCAGCCAAAGGTGGAAGATAATTTATTGTAGATAGAGATCCGACGAGAAAAATAGTTGAAATTACGAATATTTGTAATACAACGAGAAATATCAATTTTTTTTGGTACATTTTGATCATTTCATTTAACTTAATTAATATTCAAAAAAATAATACTATCCCAATTATTAGTTTTTATATATGAAAGAATTTTAAAATCATTTATTTATCTTTAACTATAAGGGAAATAACATAGTTATTTGAGATGAAATAAGGGATGTAATAGAGTTATTTGAGACGAAATAAGGGATATAATATAGTTATTTGAGACATAATAATTTTAATAAAATTTTTACTATTTTCATAAAATAAGGGAAAGAATATAGTATTTGAGAAGAAATAAAATATCTAACATTAAATCTAACATTAAATAGTTAAGGTAGGAAAAAGTGAGATCAAAAATTAAGGTTGCGTTCGATAGCAGCCACAAAGAAATTTTAAAAATAGGAAAAAAGGGAGAACATGAGTGGGAAACTTGGACTATGGCTGAAAATTTAATTCGTAATAAAGGATTTGAGATTATAATATTAGAAAAATCCCCTTTAAATTTTTCAGAACTCTCACAATATGATATTTTAGTTATTGGAGCACCTCAAACTAAATTTTCAGAAGATGAAATTTTAAGCATTGTGGAATTTGTTAAAAAGGGTGGTTGCTTATTAGCTATCAATGAACAAGGGGGGGATCTCCGTAATAATACAAATTTGTCTGAAATAACAAAAAATTTCGGAATAGAATTTAATAATGATATGATACATGATAAAGTTCATAATATTAAGGGTTATGCATATGGTCCAGTTATATCCGATTTCGAGTACTGCTCTTCTCTAACCTTTAATATACGTGAATTCAATATTTTACTGGGATGTTCCCTAACCGTTTCAAATGAAGCATTAGTAGTTGCAAGGAGTAGCAAAGATTCCTTTATCAAAATCAGAACTCCCACTGGAAAATGGAAAAAGAAAGACGAGTCTTCATTACCTGTTTTAGCTATATATCAATCATTAGGAGAAGAGGGTAGAGTTGTTACCATTGGAGATCCTCATGTATTCTCAGACGATGACGTTGGAATGCCATTATACAATAATAAAGTATTACTAAATAATATCATAGATTGGCTTAGTGAGCCGCTACTGACTGCAGAAGAGAAATTTTCCATTCTATCAAATAAAATTAATAAAATTTCTGATGATTTAGTGAGGTTGAAGAAAAAATTAGGGATTATTGAAATAGGTGATCCTGTTTATAGATCAGGAACATATCTACCTGATGAAATAGTAGCACGCGTCGATAAAATAGAGAGTTTAATTAGAAGAACAGATAAAAAAATTGAAGAGGATGACATTAAATATCATAAATATAGAATTAGATTGCAAATTTGGACAATAATTTTAAGTTCATTATCTATAATAGTTGTTATATTAATTGCATTATTCGTAAGACCAGGTCTATAACTATAATTTATTTAATCAATACTATATTTCCAATTCATATGTTTCCCATTGTGACTTATTCCATACTCACCATTTTTTGTTAAAATAATTATTCCTGCAACACTTTGAGTTGTGTTTTTAAAATAATCAATTGAACGATTAGCTGCTTCTTGAGCACTGTATCCTTGTTCAACTTGAAATATTGCATATCTTGCAAGAGTTGTTTTGATGATATCCTCGCCAATACCAGTGCAAGAAGCTCCCCCAAACTGATTTGCGTATATACCTGCTCCAATCATCGGACAATCTCCAATACGGCCTGCTAAAGCTTTAAATAATCCTCCAGTAGATGTTCCAGTAGTAAGTTTTCCATTTTGATCTAAAACCACAGCTCCAACTGTATTTCCAATAAATTTATTAGTTGTTGATTGACCTTTAACATCTGAATTTTTTTTTGAGATTTCAGGAATTTTATATTTTCTCCCAAACTCTCTGGCGTAATCTCCAATTAAACAAATACTATTTGTCGTATCTATTATTTTCCTCGCAATTGAAATTGGAAATTTAATATCAGAAACACCTGCCACCGCTCCACAGCGCAAATCCGAACTCATTATTCCAGCATCCATTCTTTGTCTACCATCACTCTGTACGACAGATCCAATACCTGCATTAAAAAGACCAGAAGATTCCATGATGTTGATAATTTTCTCTACCACATCTAAAGCATCCTCCCCACCTCTTAACATATTTAAACCAGTTTCTGAAATCTTTTCAATTAATTTTTGTCTAACTTTTTCTATATCTTTTTTAATTATTCGAGAACCGACTCCAGTATGAAGAATTAACGCTACCATTTTAAATCACCATGCAAAATAAACAAATTAATAAAACTAATCACGTTTGTAAATTTTTAAATTGTAATTATTTTAAAAAGATGGTTATTTTTTATGAAAAATATTAAAGAAGTCTTAAAACCATTCTTTTATCCAAAAAATGTAGCGGTAATCGGAGCTTCAACTAAACCATTTAAATTTGGTAACTGGTTCTTAAAGGCACTTATTGGCTTCGGATATAAAGGAAAAATTTACCCCATAAATCCTCATGGAATTGATATATATGGTCTAAAAAGTTTTAAAAAATTGAATGATGTTCCTGAACCAGTTGATCTAGTTTATATTACTGTACCTGCTAGCAAGACTCTAGACAGCTTCATTGAATGTGTTGAGGAGAAAATTAAAGCTGTGATAATTTTAACTGCAGGTTTTAAAGAAACTGGAGATCCAAATTCCATTAAAGTAGAAAACGAACTTTCCCGATTGGCACAGGAATCAGATACACGAATTATAGGACCCAATTGTTTTGGAGTTTATTGCCCTGAAGGAGGTTTAACTTTACTTCCCGGAGAAGAATTCTCCAAAGAGACGGGAAGTGTTGCTTTACTCTCACAATCTGGTGGAGTGGCAGTAGAATTTACCAGATTAGCACATACTTATGGAATAAATTTTAGTAAAGTCGTAAGTTATGGAAATGCTTGTGATATTTCTGCTGCAGATCTTATTAATTATTTAGCAGATGATCCTCAAACCAAAATAATTGCTGGTTATTTTGAGGGGATGAAAAATGGGGGTGAATTTTTACAAAGTGTTAAAAAACTAAAAAAGCCTTTAATATTATGGAAGGGTGGTTTAACTGAAGCAGGAAGTAGAGCTTCTTTCTCTCATACTGGTTATCTAGCTAGTAAACCTGGAATTTGGAATGGTATTTACAAACAATTTCCTAATGTTATCAGGTCAGATTCTCTACAAGAAATGTTCGATACATTAATTGCTATGCTAAAACTACCTTCTCCATCTGGAAGAAATTTAGGGATTATTGGTGGTGGGGGTGCAATTGGTGTAGCATTATCTGATATGGCAAATAGAATGAAGCTGAATGTTCCAAAATTACCTCCGGAAGTCAAAACTGAGGTGAAAAAAAATTTACCATTAGATGGGTCTGTTGCTGCTAACCCTGTTGATTTAGGAAACCCAGTTTATAGAACTACAACTTCATTTAAGAATATTTTACATATTTTGATTAATGATCCGACAATTAACATTATTGTTAATGACCAAATTTCTTCACATATTGAGAAAAGCGATTTACGCTCTTTAAAACGTATTTTAAAGAAATCTAGGCAAGAAAAGAATTTTCCAATAATTGTAGTTTTAAGACAAGTTTCGCAAAGGAAAGATGAATTAGACGAGGAAGAAAAACATAGAGATGCGAGAGATTCTTATCTATCCTATGATATTCCAGTTTATGATTCTTTCTTTAGAGCTATGAGAGCTATTAGAAATTATGTTCAATATTATGAAAAAAATAAGAACATTTCAAAATAATTTTAATTCATTTAATCAAAATATAAATATTATTTCCCTAATTGCGTTTTCTTCGTAAATTATTTAATAGTTATATAATAAATATTCAAAAATCAACATAAATTTTATAAATATCTGAAAATTTAATTTGCTTATTATTGAATTAATAAAATATGGATCAAGAAAAATGTCAGATGAGGAAACTAAATCCGATTCCGAGATTTCTAAAAAAGACATTCGTAATGTATTAATTTTTACTATAATTCTTGCGGGGTTAAATTTATTATATTTCTTGTATATTGCGGTTGAGTTCACAGCTTTAGATTACGCAGTGATTTTAGGTATTGGAGTTCTTGCAGTTGCACCAGCTTACTTAGCCAATGCTGGTATGGCACTTGTAGGAGGTGGACGACCTATTGATGGAGGGCATTTATTTTTTGATGGCGAAAGAATATTTGGTAATGGAAAAACAATCAAAGGATTTCTTGGAGGATTTGCCATTGGAGCAATTGGAGGTTATTGGTTAGCTCTATTAAACCCAATAATAAGAGATTTTGCAGCTGCACAAATTCTACCACCTTTTCCTTGGGTTCAATCCCTAAAATTAGTCACTCCTGATGAGGTCTTTGCAGTTCTGGGCTACGACTTAATAACGAATTGGGATATTACTTATATTTTTAGAATACAATTATTGGCAGTTGGAGCTCCATTAGGAGATCTTGCAGGATCATTTTTAAAAAGAAGATTCAAAGTCAAACGAGGAGGTCAATTCCCAATGTTAGATCAAGTTGACTTTGTATTAGTCGCAATTGGCTTAGCATACCCACTATTTTGGCTCCGGCTGCACTATATACTTGTCTTAATTCTACTAACTCCACTAATTGCTTTGTTAGGAAACTGGGTTGCTTATAAAATAGGTAAAAAAACAGTACCGTGGTAACTTTTATATTTTATAATTAATTTTGAGAATAAAACTCCAACCTAGATTAACAATTAAATAAATTGAAAATAATAAATTTCAAAAAAAAGAATAATTGTTGTTATTTTACCTCTTGTTTTTTAAGGATAACTAAAAGTACAAATCCCCCTATTATAAAAATTACCATTACTACAATAGGTAGAGTCATATTTGTTGGCTTATCTAATTCTAAAAGAAGTAAAAATGATAAATCTAGACCACCGCCTCCCGAGGGTCTGTAGGTACCATTCACTATACCTTGCACATATATATCATCATTTGCATTTCCAGTTCTCTCATCATGCCATGCAATATATGCACCTCCAGTTATATTACTGCATATCACAGGGGTTTTTTGATCACCTCCGGCTGTACATACAGGAGCTCCACTTCTGGTCCAATTTATAGAACCATCTGATTTGATCCATTGAGCAAAAATATTTTCAGTTTGCGTCCAAACAACAAATGCACCACCACCATTATCGCTACAAAGATCAAAATTTTCTTCATATTTAGATGAGTTGCAAATCGCTGTACCGTTAGATGTCCATAAAACAGTTCCCGCAGAATTTATTCTCTGTGCATAAACATCGTTGGATGTTCCAGACCTGAAATCTCTCCATGCAATTATTGCACCATTAAAACCATCATGAATTACTTTTGGATAATATTGATTTCCTAATCCTATACATACACCCATTCCATTTGAACCCCACAGTTCTGTCCCAGCTGAATTTAACCGTTGTACATAAATATCATAAGCACCCGTTCTAGTGTCTTGCCACGTGATTAAAGCACCACCAGCCCCATCGGAAGAAATTCGAGGGTTGCCTACATTCCCAACCACGGCACAGACAGCTGATCCATTCTGAGCCCATTGTATATCTCCTGTAGAATTAATCCTCTGAGCATAAATGTCAAAATCAGTTGCTTGGCGTCTCCAAGCTACAATTGCACTATTAACTCCATCAAAACAAATTTGTGGGGAATATTCACTATCATTATGTATGGAGGCAACGGTTTCCGTTGGCCAAACTAAACCTCCAGTGGAATTTATTCTTTGTACAAATACATCATAATTAGAATTTCGATTATCACGCCATGTAACATATACACCACCAGATCCATCAGTACAAATTGCATAGTCATAACGACTTATTGTTTCTGGTGCTGCTGCTGTACCATTTGCTTGCCATTGAGCGTGCCCAGTTGAATTAATCCGTTGCACATAAGGAGTCTGAAATCCACTTCTTGAATCACGCCACAATATGATTGCACCACCTGCTCCATCACTAATAATTTGCTCAATATTTGCATTGTAATCTAAATTAAAAATAGTTACTCCATCAGTCGTCCAATATATCTGCCCACTTCCATTTATACGTTGAGCATAAATGGCATAACTCGGCCCTCCTCTACCGTCTTGCCAAGCGATAATTGCTCCACCCACCATATCTGAACATATCTTCGGAAAAAGTTGTTGATTTGCTTCCCCGCAAATTTTCAGACCATTTTTATTCAATATTATATACGCACTAACATTTAATGGCATCTTTGAATCTGTATTAGCTTGAATCTGTAATATATTGAAATTCGGAGTAGAATTTAAAGCAATAGAACCGATTAAGAGAAAAATAGATAAAATTGTAGAGATTAAAATATATTTTTGTTTCATATGATCAATTCCATTAATAATTATACTCTCTAACTCTAATTTGGATTGAAATATTTATTATTAACAATATAATATAAATATTATCATTTTTCAACCTTATTAAAAAAGGATGCTGTTCCCTCCTCAAATTTTTTTAAATATGTTAAATAATTTGGGTCGTTAATTTTCTTTGCGACTGATTTCATAGCTTCAAATGCATCTGAATAAAATCCTATTTCACTATCTGCAAGATATACTGCATTCTCATAACAAATTTGAGCATTTATTAGTTGATTTTTTTTCTCAAATTGTTTTCCTTCAGTCAGAAAAGTTTCCCAAGAGCCCCAAAAATTTATAGATCCATCTGCAGTTCCTTTTATTAAATCCCAAAATGGTTTTCCCTTATATGAAGTATCTTTACTGACCACCATTGCGGACACTTTTATAAAATCAGTAATTTGCTTCATATCATGGGTAAATCTTCTATGAAAGACTTCATAAGCAGTTTCAACATCTATTCTTTCCACAGCATCGTCCTCAAAAATGATATCATCATCTGGAAGTTTATACATTTGATATAATCCCTTATTGAAAAAAGAATATTTAAAAACAAAATCTTTCCATATATTAAGCTTGGGATTTTTTTCTTTTAACTCTAAAAATTCAATTATATAAGAATTTGGTTCAACATACTTATAATATTTCCCTGCTTCTTCTTTCCCAGGGTAAGTATTTTTTATATCGTCCCAATCCAAATTAGATAGTGTCTTTTCCATCCAATCATAAATTTTTTTATTTTCAAATCTCTTTAGGATTTTTAAAAATTCATCTTTATGCTCTAAAGTGTCAAAGAAACTTCCTTGTCCAATGCCTTCAACTAAATCATGAACTAAGTAAACAGGTAACCATCTTTTTATTGATGATGCTATTACTTCTATTTCGCTTTGTTCCTCGTTATATATTGCTATTGGATATTCTTCAACCTTCATGTTGGGCAGAGGACATAGCACCAGAAAATCATGTCCCGTACTTCCAATTTCGTACATCGCCATGACACCAAAATTAGTGGCAAAATGATCCTTATTACAACAAACAAACTCATGATCCCAGGTCAAATCTAAACCAAAACCATCTAAATCTGGAATTAATTTACCATAATTTTTATCAAAATTATCGAGATTATTACTCATCTTAATTCTTCCAATAAACTAATTGATTTTAATAAATAATTACTTTTAATCTGATTACAATTAGAGAGTGTTAGATAATTATTTCTATGAGTAATTTTATTCTTAATATCTTATTGGGTTTGAATTAATTGATGTAATTCTGGTAAAAATATGTCACTTTTTTGAGGTTCTGAAAGTTTTTCAGTTATAGAAGAAATCTTTCTTCCAGGAATGCTTATTTCCAGTGGAAAATCTTCTTTTCTTATTTCCCCTGAACAAATATATCCAAATTTAAATGTATTTTTAGCCAATTCTGGTATAATTTTCCAAATTTGATAAATATTTTTATCTTTAGTTTCCAAAGTTGTTTGTATTGATTTTGGCATCTTTTTAATAATTTTCAAATCTTTAGGAATTAATTCTTTAATAAAAAGTTCTGAAACCGATTTATAAAATTTTAAGTAAAAACTAACGATTTTTTCGTTTTTTTCTATATTAGGTTCAACAATCTTTACTATATCCACTATAGGTTTATTTTTATTCTTAGCTTTAACTGAAACTTTATTAAGTATGTAATAATTAGGTTCAATTTCGATTTTTGGCACTACAACCGGTTTGGGTATTGGTTTTATTTTGTTCTCTTTTCTTTTAACCTTTTTTACTTTTACAGGTTTAATTTTTTCGGGTTTTACCTTTTTTACTTTGATTTTAGTAGGTTTTATTTTAAATGTTTTTTTTAATCTCAAAGCTTTCCAAATTCGTTTATATGCAGCAAATGTAGATTTGGTAATGTAATGCTTATTTGATTCGTTGAATTCTTTAGCATTCTTATAATCAAATGGATCTATCTTATCTATAACAAACCATCTTTTTTCATAATTTGATCTAGTCTTCCTATTCATGTCTTATATCCTGCAATATTCATTTAAATCTTCTATTTTTTTGTAAAAAGTAATGAAGTTCGGGAAGAAAAAAGGTTCGTTTTTCCATTTGCGGAGAACTTTCATTTTTTAAATCAATTTTCAATTCTGGAATGTGTAATTCAATAGGAAATTCATTAATCACGGTCTCCCCAGAACAAATATAACCAAATTCAAATTGATTTTTATGAATTTTAGGAACGATTTTCCAAACTTGTATGATATTATCATCTATAATTTCTAAAGATTTTTCGATTGAATCGGGATATTGCATGGTTACATTAACATTATTTGGAATTTTCTCCTTAATATAAATTTCTTTAATTTTATCGTTAAGTTTTATGTAGAAACTTATTAGAAACTCGTAAAATTGAATATTAGGTTCTGTTATTCTAACTATTTCCAATATTGGAACGTCTTGTGATTCTGCCTTTAATATGAATTTATTTAAAACATAAAATTCGTGCTCTGACAGCAAATAGGTGTGTTTTAGGCTTTTTCCAATTTCTAGTGGAGAATATGTCCATTTAATTAGTTGATCTAACTCCATTTTTTGTAAATTTAGACCATAAGGATCTGTTGGTCTCGCTTCGAGTAAATTAAATGTTTTAGGAATTTGATCTTCTATAATTAAATTATCAATTATTTCTTGAATGTTTGAAAAACTGTCAGATGCTGTATAGTTTTTTTCAAAAGGAATAATATTAAAATAAGTATTCAAGATATTAACAGCATCTCCGATATTCATCAATATTGTTCTAGATATTCTTCTTTCTAAATTTAGTTTAATTTTTGCTTCTTGCTTAATTTGGATTTCTGGAATTACCCAACTTAATTGTAGACCGTCATCAAGAAGTTTTTTTGCAGGATCGATGGTTTTAAATCCTATAGTTTCATAATTTTTTACTTTATATCCATAAGGAACTATGTTATTAACCATCACATCTTTTAATGGAACATCTAATGGGTTTTCAAATGAAACTGTACAAGAATATTTTTTTACATCTTTTTCTTGCCTTTCAATCTCATTTTCAGTTTCAAACGTGTGCATTTTATTATCTTGATCAAAATAAAATATCGAACTTTTAATTTTAGTAGGGATTTCTTCTATTAAATTGTCGATTTCCTCCGAAAGAAACTCAGTTCTATTTGTAGCAGGAAGGTCTAAATCGATTTTTCGTATTTTTGCTTTAACATCAGGATCTTTAATATCTAAAGTTTTTGCAAGAAATGCCTCTTCCTCTGCCTTATCTATTTTATTATATATAGCATTAAGTATCGTTTGATAGTCGAAATCAGGGTATCCAAGCCATTCTAAATAATCTGATAACCATGTAGCCATTTTGCGTGGATAAATATCCAATTTCGCTTCATTTTGCCAAAAATCAGCAATATGATCTATTAACGCCTCAAAACTATTTACAATTATTTCATTGGTTTTTCTTTTTGAAATATAGTACTCAATTCTAACAAAAATAACTTCTAACTTTTCTATGGTTTCTAGTAATTCAAGTCGAATTCCATAAGTAATAGACCCTAATAGGTTCTTAATTTGCCATTTAGACATTTTCTACTCCGAGTAATTTTAAAAAAATTGAGAATGATTGTTTCTATCTTGCTACTAATTCGTTAGTTTTAATGATGAGATGCGCATCGGTTTTCTTTGATGCTGAAACAATTATTTCAGATTTATTGCCCGCCGAATTTACGATTGATACTTTAAAATTAGCGCCTTTACCGTTTAACCATACCCATTTGGCCAAATCTTCAATTTCCGTAAATCTATTGAGTAAGGATTTCTCAGTAACAGTTTCTTCATCCCAATCAATCAATGTCATAGGTTTATATTTCGAGATTGAAAATGGTCCATCTTTAGGATAAAATTCATCAGATGACTCAATCGGGTTATAATTAATATCCAATATGTTTAATTTTGGCATGTCCATTAAATTTTCCAGTATTGCTGATTTCTTTGATTCCCATGGGTCATAAGTTAGAGCATTTTCAATTAATCTCAGATAGAAAGATTCATTTTTTAAATCCTTATATAGTGGACGGATTTTATTGAAAAGTTCAAAGTTTTTAGATTTATAGATATATAGGTATAGTAGGGAGAGTAAAAATCCTGCCTCTTGTTTGTTTACTTTTTTATGTTCACTGATTTTTTCTATACACCTGTCAAAATATTCATTTATTGTAGATATATCTGTTAGTTTTTTAAGTTCAAGATACATTTTACTTTCAAAAATATCTTCTAATTCTAAAAAGCTTAATGGATTTAGTTTCTGCTCAATTTTTAGAATGAAGTCATCCTGTTTTTCTTTAACACTAATATATCCTTTCTTGCTAAGATCATCAAGTAATGTTTTAGTTACTACTTCATCAATTTTATAAAGATCTTGAACTTTACTTAAGCTAGTTTCCCCTTCATTATTTATTAAAAAAAGCAGCTGATACTTAGGACTCTTCTCTAAGAATTGAATTACATCATCTAATTCCATCCTCAGTTTTTCACTAATTTCTTCAAATTCTTTTTTCATGTCATTTTTTATTGCATCAATATCTACTTCTTCCTTCGCTGCTATTTGAGTTTGCAAATTTTTTACATCTTGATCCTTTTTGTTAAGTTGTTCTTTAAGAGTTTCTATTTCTGATGTCTTTCCTTCTAATTCTTTAGAGGATTCTTTCTTCGCATTTTCTAAATTTTTTTGATTTTCTTCAATTTGTTTTTTAAGCGTTTCTAATTCAGAAGTTTTTTCTTCTAACTGTTTTACTAATTCTGTGTCTTTTCCCTCTACTTGTTTTTTAAGTGCTTCTAATTCAGAAGTTTTTTCTTCCAACTGTTTTCCCAGTTCATCTTCTGTTTTATTTAATTTATCTCGCAAGGTTTCTAATTCAGTAGTTTTATCTTTTAATAGTGTTTCCAATTCAGCTTGAAATTCATCTTTAACTTTTTCGGATTCAGAAGCTTTAGCTTCCAATTCTTGTCTAGTTTCATCAATTACTCCAGTTAATTCTTTTTCACGTTCAGCAAGTTTTTGTTTAATTTCATCAGATTCTGATGATTTCTTGTCCAATTCTTCCTTTGTTTTTAGGATCTGAGCTTCTAAATCTTTTTGCCTTTTTTCCAGTTCTTTTTTACTTAAACCGGTCTCTTTTTTTAAAGCTTCAAGCTCTTCTTCGCGGTCTTTAAGACTATCCTTAATTTTCTGCGATTCTGCCTCTCTATCTGCTAACTCCTTTTGTAATTCTTGTTTTACGGACTCAAGCTCCTCTTCTCGTTTATCAAGTTGAGCTTTTATTTTTGCAGCTTCTTCGGATTTATCTGCTAACTCTTGTTCTCTCAGTTCAAGTTGTTCTTTAATCCATTTAGATGTGGAAGCAAGCTTTTCTACTTCCTCCTCAGCTGCTTTGATTTGTCCTTTTAATTTATTAAGAGAATCTAACAGCATTTTGTAGTTACTTGATAACTCAGTTTTAATTTCTTCAGACATACCTGAAACATTTTGATTTAATTTTTCAGAACCCTCTTCCAATTGTGGAACGAGTTTTTCTCTCATGAATACAAGTGATTCCATTTGTTCAAGTTTAAATGGAGTTTGACCTATTGTATCATCAAAAACACTTTGAGCTTCACTTATTCTTTTCCTCAATTGGACACGTAAATCCTCAAGTTCGTTTTTGAATTCTTCCTTTTTTGACTTTTTTACTAGTCCATCCAAAAATTTCATTGCTGGGGTGAATTTATCGTAAAATTCATCTGCTAGATAATCCATACTCGATTCGACAATCTGGCTGAGGTCTAAATTGTTTATAAAATCTTGAGTTTCTTTACTCTTTAATTGAATCTGTTCAAATAAGTTCTTTAGAGAGTCTAAATTTTTATCGAATAAAGCAATCGATTTTAATTCAATTTCTGATTTGGAAAGTGTCTCAATTTTTCTAATTAGTTCATTTACTTCTTCCATTTCTTCAATCACTTTAATATTTTCTTATTTTGATAAGTTACTTAAATTTCCATGAGTTTATAAGATATTACCTTAAATTTGATAACTGTTTTAATCCATAATTATTTAATTTTCATAATTTTTAAATTTTTGAGATTATAAAAAAAATCCTCCAGAAATCTCATAGATTTTTTGTGAAAGTTGGGGAATATTTTTAGGGATTAGGTTTTCAGTTTGAGGTCTTTTAGAATAAATTAATAGATAATAAACTTTTTCTTTAAATGAGAATTTATAAAAATATATTTTTCCCTTTCCTAATTTTAAATCACCTTCAATATCAATAACCGTCTTCTCTGGGACAGTATCAGTTTCTTCTCTAGCCCAACTATTAATAAAATAGTGAAGTGCTTCATTTGCAATGCTTAAGTTTGCCACATTTCCATACTGTTCGAGAATAAAGAAATTTTCTTCCAATAAAATGACTGCAGAAGATAATGTTTTTTTCATAAATCCCTTCAATAGGTTTCTAAATAAATTTTCAACTTTTACTATTCTCTTAAGACCTTCTGAAAAACATACTAATATTGACCAATAATCATAAATGGAGGTTTCAAAAAATGTAACATTCTTTATCTCTTTAAAACGTTCTTTTATTTCATTAACTTTAGATTGTATTTCATTCTGGGTTAATTGGTCAGGATCTAATTTATGAATTTGAACGAGAATTTTAGATGGATCGATACAATTAATTTCTTGTAACTCTAATAACTGTTTAAAATATTCTATAGATTCATCGATCGTGTCTTCTTGCACATCGACAAAGTAAAAAATTAAATCTATGTCAGAAAAACACTGATCAGATTGCAAAATATAATCTTTTCTATAGATATCTTGTCCGCCATAATCCCAAATACTAAATTCATATCCTAAAATATTCAAAACTTTTCTAGATATCCCTTTTGTAGGTTTGAGTTGATGAATTGTACTAAAATTTTTTTGAAGCACTTCTAAAAAGGATGTTTTTCCGGCTGCTCCTAACCCCAATAAACAAATCTTTTTTATTAATTCTTCTTCTTCAGGTATTGTTTCAGGTTCTGTAATTATTTCTTCTTCTATCTCTAATCTTTTTATCAGTTCCCTTATAGTTGGACTTTTAACTTCTAATATTTCTAAAATTTTTCCTAAATCAGAACTCATATCTTGTAATTCTGTTAAATATTTATTCGAGACTATAAGAGCAAGATTTTGAAGATATTTTAAGATGTTTTTAACTTCTTTAGGAATATGACCTGATTTAATCGTAATCTTTTTTAATGCCGCTCTTAATTGAGAAAAAAGCGAGATTACACTTTCATTATCAAATTCTATTCGTTTGAGGGGCTCCACAGAGTGTTGAATTACTTCATTTAACTTCTTTTGAGTTTTAATAATGTTTTGTTTAAAATTTTCTCTAAAATTTTCTGTTATTTCAGTATTTTGCGCATTTACTTTATTTGATATTTCTTGAAAAGATTTCAATAAAGGATCAAAATAGTCATAAAAAATGTCACTTAATAAATTAAGATCTTCTTGAAAAATAACACCAAAGTTTAATTCTTCAAAAAAAACATCAATCTCTTTAATTGCTTTAAAAGCTTCTGAGGTAAAACGTTTTAAATTTTCTAGAGTCTCTGAAAATACTTCAATTGAATTTAAAATTACTTTAATTTCTTCACGATTATTAAGAGCAACCAGTTCATTTATTTTATCTATAATTTCGGAATATTCTACTTTTTTTGAGTTGAGTTTATTATAAATTGTTTCCAATTGTTCTTTATTTTCGATAATTTTTTCTTTGTCAGATTCGAATGACTCTAGAAAACTTTCTAATTCTTTTTTAATGGTTTTAAATTCGGTTTTTTTTCCTCTTCTATTGTCATTAATATAATATAGAGGACCAATTAGAAGAAGGTAAATATCATCTGATTTTTTAATGATTTCAGGAGGTACTTTTTCAAAAATCTCCCCTAATTTACCAAGTGAGTTATAAATTTTTGATATGCGATTTTGACTTATATCTTTAAATTTATCAAATGGCCCAACAATTTCTGGCGTTTTTTCGATTATTTTATTTAGGAAATCTTGAAATTTATCAATATTTTGTTTTAGATGTAAGGAGAAATCTTTAATTTCACCAGAAACCTCCTCAATATCTTTTGACAGTTCGAATGAAGAGTTAATAAATGGTACAAAATTTGTTAAAATTTCCTTTTTTAATATCAATAAATCCTCTTTAAAAATTGCCCCCAAACTTAATTCTTTGATTTTTTCTTCAGCTCGTTCAATAATATAATAAATTTTATTCACTATCTTCTCGGAATTAATCAGATTATCTTTAACTGGTTTGAGCGAGCTTAATTCAAATTCATATTTAGTAAACTCTAATTTCAAATAATGCCCATTCCATTATAGGAATTTTATTGCAAAAATAAAAAAAAAAAATAAAAAATAGTTTACTTAAAGGCTCTTGCTTCTATATGCTTTAAACTATAGTCTCCACCTTCACCATGGATATCATAAGTGATCTCTACTTCCTGACCTGGTTGTATTTCCTCAATTGTCCAAGTTAATAAGTTACCATCATCTTTACCTGTTGATTCATATTCCATGCTTGACTCTAAGATATTGAAATTTATTGGAACAAAATCTGAAATTTTGATATTTGTTTTAACTGAATCGCCTTTATTCTTGTAAAGTAAAAGAATGCTGTAATCGTCTTTTTCGGCACCAGGACGAACGGATTTACCAATTCTGGTTCTTCTTCTCTCATGAACTACAGTTATTGGTTCAGGTTCTATATATGCCTCAAGCACACCACCTGGTGGTTTTGTATAACCTTGGAATAGCACTGGGGCATCATATCTAGCGTCCTTTGCAGGTCTTACGGCATTTAATGGATATTTTACATTAATAGTAGAATTATCTATCATTGCTCCAGTATTTTCAAGTACATCTACAACCTCTATTATCATTTTCCTTTCTCTTGAAATATCATCTGGTCCGAGATCTGGTTCGAAGGAAACAGAAAAATCTTCTACTGGGACTGGTTTCTTCTGTCCTTTAATGTCAAAAGAAATTTCTAATTCACTTTTTTCTGGATTTCTAAAATCAGTTGGGATGGTATCTTCCAATTTGATAATATCAATTGGAGCATCACCTTTAATAGTTGCTATTATTGTGGCATCAAGGGCTTCAGGACGATAGCTTCTTAGAACATTCTTGCTGAAATCTTTGATTCCTTCAACAGCTAATATTTGTAATTCTAATGATTGCATAGTTGAGCTCATGGAAAGTCTTTCTTCAGTTCTTGGTATAACCGTGTATTCAACTAATTCACTGAATGTGGGTTCATCTTCAGACTCAAGATCCCAAGGTTCTGAAACCCATTCAGCTTTTGGATTTACAACTGCATTAGGTTCTACAGCTACAACTTCGAATTCTGTGTTTTCATCACCAGAAATAAACTGGAATTTTTGAAGTGTCATTGGGAATTCAGATCTATTTTCAAAGATGAATTGACAATCCCACATATCAGGTTGATCATCTCTTTCATCTCTGTCAACAAAAAAGATTTCTTCGCTAAGTCCATCAACAAATTCAGGTTTTAAACCACTATAAGTTCCAGCTTCTAAAGTGTATTTAACTTTTAGCTCTCCACTAGTTAAAGTTTTAATTTCTTTAGGTTCAACTTTGGCCTTCAGTTTCAATTCGGCAGTTTCACCAGCTTCAAGTTCTTCAACTTTCCAAACTATGGCTTCCACACCTTCTATGTCTTCCTTTGAAGCTTTACCTTTGCTTGTATCAGAAGCTTTAAAATCCCTAAAGTCTTCTGGAATTATCTTTGCCAACTCTACTAAGGTAACTGTGGAGTCACTTGTGTTTTCCATGGTTATTACAAAATTTACCTCTTGCGCTTTTCCCTCTTCACTTAAAACAAATGTACTACTTTCATCTTCAGTTTCGGGAAAAGTATCTACTTTTTCTGAAATTACAACTGGTGGTTTATCTTCAGCGCTTACTGAAATTTTGTAATCTTTAGTCCACTCTTCTTTTGGCTCAAGATCTGGGATGTGGAATTTTTTCTCTTTTAGATCTGTACTTTCTCCACCACCCAACTCTATGTCTATATCCCAAATCCTACTTTTATCAGCGTCATTTATAACTGCAATTTGACCAATAACAGTTGAATCAATAATTTCTCCATCATGTTTTTGTTTAAAATCTACAGTTTCTTCGACCTTTACTATATATTTGCTCTCAATTGCTTCTTGCTCTTTAGTTGTTGGAGTAGCCATCTCAGAGGGTACCCCTACTGTTGCTGCAGCAGATACTGGTGCTCCAACTTCAATTCCTTCGCGAACTGCAATTCTATTGAAAAACTCGACTAATTCGTCTTTATTTAGGAAACTTATCTTTTCCTCTCTGATTCTCTTTTTTGCAAATGTATCCTTAAGCGTATCTTGATTCTCATTATTTAAATCTTTAATTAGATCTTTATATTTCTTCTCAAGATCTTTATAATTAATTAATGAATTTACAACGAGTGTGTCTCCACTTAACTCAACATCTGCAAAATCGAAATTCCATCTTTTATCGGGAATTTTCTTCCACCTCATTTATTTAAATTTATTTTATTATCCAAATTTTTCTTTTTTTTATTTTTTCGGATTATTATGAATCTTAATTTCTTTTAATTTAGGTTTTATGTCGATTTGGATATTCTAATATTATAATATTCCGATATATAAATTATACTATAATTTATAAATTCATGTTAAAAAAGAAAATGAATTATATTATTAAAATACATAAAAAATTTTTTTATTTTCTCTTATTTAACAAGTAAATGGAAAGTTAGTAATAATTTCCGAGATTTCTCTATTCAATTCTAATTTAAATTAACTATATAAAAAGAACTTTCTTATTCTTTTTATAATAATAAATAAATATAAAAAAATGTAATTAACTTTTTTATAAGACTAATTTAAATAATAAAAAATAATTAAGAAAAAAAATGGCTATTAAAAAGGAAGATACCCAATCTTATTCTGAGATAATTAACCAGATTTCACAATTAAAATCATTAATTCACGAAGTTCAAGAATTAAACTTGAAAAATTTAAATGAACAATTCAATCTATTTGAAAATCAATCCCTGAAAAAGAAAATATTTGGAGAATATCAAACTTATTATCAGAATCTAAGAGAAGATCTTTCCAATCAAATTAAAAAGGAATTAGAAACATTAGAATCAGGTCTTGAACCATTTAAAAATTATGAAAATTTTATTTCATCAATAAAAGAAATAAAAAGCCATATATTAAAAGATTTAAATGCTGAATTTAACCGTTTTAAGCAGATGTTTGAAAATATTGAGGCAAAAATCTCCCATATATTTAATGAACAATTAAAAACTAGCGCCCTTAAAACATTTGTTGAAACCATCGTTTCTAATATTATATCAGAAGAATTTAATCAAGTTAGGCAATTTGAAAGAAGATTTGCAATAAAAATCGATGATACTATAAATAAAAGATTGGAAAAATTATCTGATATTTCTAATATTCCAGATATAACTAACTTATCTGTAAAGGATACTGCTCAAAATATTTCTAAAGGTCTAATAAATGCTTTAAATAAATCAGAATCTAAATTTTCAGAAGTTCAGAATGTAATAATGAATTCTTATGAGGTATTAAAGGAAACTTTTATAGAAGATACTTATAAAACTGAACAAAATAAACTTTATGATAAAATTTTTAAGCACCTAGATTCTTTAGAGAAAAATTTGAATGAATTTTTAAGAAATGTTGAAAAATAATCTCATCTTACCTCAAATAGATAAAATTATAACACTGTTTAGTTTTTATTGATAATTAATATAAAAAGAAAATTACTGAAATAAATTTAAACTACCACCTAAAAAATAATTATAATAAAATAAACAATATGAAATTTAAAATAAAGTTTATAACCATTTAATGCAAGTAGAAAATAATTTGCTTAGACTTTTCCATCAAAATTAAGCAAAATTTTCTTCTAAATTCATAAAATGATTGTAAGTAAAAAAATAAACTTAAAACTTGCTAAAAAATAAGCAAGGAAAAGGTATTTGCATGAAAACTAATAAAAAAATCCTATTTTCTATTTTAATGGCATTTAATACCTTTTGTTCCCTAATTTCATTTTTCAATATGAATTCATTATTTTTACTAAACAATCTTAGTGGGATTAATGGAATTAATTCAAATTCTGAAATTTTTAACCTTCACAGTGACAATTATCAAATAACAGAACAATGGCTAAAAAATCCTACATTCGATTCTCCAATAAGCCCAAATTGGACACCCACGACATCTGGTGAATTAACTGACTTTGAGCTTTTAGGAGGTTCAGGACTTGCTAATTATACAGTAATCGGAGAGCAAGGAACTGAAATATTTGAGCGTAATTTTTCGGAAAGTGGTTGGATTAAGATGCATAACCCGGATTTTCCCTCTTATCCGAGTGAAGTAAAAGCAACTTCCTTTGAGGGAATCGATTCAGATGGGATTTTAGCCAATCATTCGTGGGATGAAACAGTAGGAGATCAAGTAGGACAAGATCCAAGTGTCCTCTGGAAACGTAATGAATCTTTTACAAAAGATATGAGTGATTATGAAATCAGTTCTGCATCTATAACAGCAGTTTTCAATGTAAGTGCTGATTCTAATATTGATAGGGAAAACGATCCGGAAGGAAATTCTGGTTATACTTGGGATCATGTTCTATTTTTTATTAAATTATCAGATATTAACGCAAGTCGCAATTATCTTGTAGCTTATTATCAGTTTGAAAACGATACAACTCTTAACGATACTTATATGAAAACATTTCATGAGGAAAATCTAATTTTTTATTTGTCCTCTATATTTGAACAAGGGACCGATTTTACAATAACAGTAGGTATCAATTTCTTCTGCGAAGACAACATGGATCCACAAGACACCGATACTTGGTATTATGCGAGAATAAAATCACTTAATTTAACATTTTCTTACAAAAAAATAATAAATCAAGACACACGTGGATATTGGATCCAAACAAGTGATAAATTAAATGTAACTGGTAAAAATTTTGAAATTGATGAAGCTAAATTGTATTTTCAATACCGGGTTGATCCATCATGGCCTATCGAATCTCCGAATTCAGAATTTATAATAAAAGTAAATAATAATACTTATTCTGAAACCATCAAACTTTCAAATTTACCTAATACATTAGAAGAAGCAAGAATTAATGGTTTTGATGTAAAACATCTTTTGGTAAAATATGATAATGTATCCGTATCATTGGAAGTAAGTCTTGCTGATACTTTTAATTTATCAACTAATAAGACTATATCTATCGATAATGTTAGATTAAATATAACCTTAACAGTTTTAGAAGAGAAAAGCAAGCGTAAACCACCATCTTTGATCCTACCGACAAGCGGCGAGGATTGGACATGGTTAATTATTTTACTTAGCATTTTATTAACTGCTATAATGCTCGCTCAGGGTATTTATACATTTCGTGTTAAACGTCCTCCTATGATTCGTAAAATTAGAAAACTTAAAAAGAGAATCAAGAAAAACAATTTAAAAAATCCAGTTCAAGTACAAAAGAGATCAACAATCATTCAGAGAGTTTTAAGTTATAAATTAAAATCATCCCACTTTGCATATGCCTCTAAACCATTAAAGCCGAAAGTTGAAAAGAAATTAAAACAAAAAAGACCTAAAAAAGAAGGTAATCTTAAATTATTATTATTCTTTGCATTATTTGCATTTCTATTATTTATAATCTCCTCGTCAGCGATTACCAATGGATCATTAGATCCCAATATATTGCCTGCTATCCGAAATTTTATTTTACCTAAAAATTCCAATTTTGATCTTCAAAGTAAAGACACTCATGAAACTAAACAATGGATAAAGAATCCATTATTCAATTCACCAATAAATCAATATTGGTCAACTTCTAAAGGAGGAGATTTAACCGATATGGAGTTAACTGAAGATACTGGCTATGTCAATTATGTTGTTATGGGGGATAATAGGACTGAAAATTATATTAACAATCCTCCAGAAATTAATAATTGGACTATGGTGCATGATCCTGATCATCCAACTTTTCCAAATGAAACATTATCTGGAACCGAAAATGCTTGGAGTGGAATTGTAGGAGATGGGGCATTTTCAAATCATAGTTGGAGAGAAGGAGGGCCAAATCAATTAGGACAAGATCCGAGTGTTTTGTGGAAACGAAATATTACATTACCAGTTAATTTTACTGATTATGAAATAACTTCAGCTTCACTTTCTACTAACATAAACGCTAGTCCACTTTCAAATGTTGAGAATGCCGGTGATGGATCATATCAGGGAAGAGGAGATTACGTACGCTTTTTCATCAGAGTATCTGATTTAAGTGGAAATATTACATATGAAATTGCCAATTATCTCCATGAAGGTGATAGTGACCTTTCTGATACGCCAATGAATAATGTGACTGACACTGATCTTATGTTTTTTTTAAGTTCAGTATTACAAGAGGATGGTTATAATTTTACATTAACTATGGGTATCAATTTTTGGTGTGAAGATAATGAAGGGACTGATAATGATGAGTGGGAATATACATACATAAAAGAATTCAACCTACATTTTACATATCATAAAAAAATAAATCAATTTACATATGCTCGTTGGGATCAAGTAGGAGATAGATTAAATGGTCGAGATTTCAGAATAAATGAAGCAAAATTATATTTTCAATATAAAACTGATACAAATTGGACCCATTATTCCAATAATTCAGAATTCAGAATCGTCATTAATAGTAGTACACATTCGGAAACAATAAAATTAACATTGGCAAATTCAACATTTCAAGATGCGAAATTTATTGGTTTTGATGTTACGAATCTAATGATAAAAAATGATAATATAAGAGTCTCATTGGAAGTTTATATAGCAGACAATTTTCCTTTAGAAGAAAACTTAACTATATCTATCGATAATGTCTCCTTATATATTAGTCGAACCATTATAATACCTCCTGATCTAAGTTCATTATTGCTATTATGGCCAGTAACTAATCCTAATTGGATGATTTTCTTTTTAATTATAATGATTATTGTCTTTTCTATCCTTTTTTCAGCATATCAGACATATTATAGATATCCACCTACGGTTAGAACACTTAGAAAGCTTAGAAAAGATATAAAGGGAAATAAATTTGATAAACCAGCATCAGTTAAAACTAGAGAAAATTTAATACAAAATCATTTAGATAAGAAATTAAAAGGATTTGCTCTAAAAAAAGCCCCTGAAATAGATACATCCAAATTGATAACCAACGCAATGATAAATCAAATTGCTTCTGATATATTATCCCAAGTACCTCATGAAAAACTTGCTAATATAGATGCTTCTAAGTTATCTTCTGAAGAAATGAAGCCTATTACTACCAATTCTTTAACAAATGCTTTGAAATCTATGTTACCAAAAAGTAAAATGCTTGAAATTGATCCTTCTACATTATTGACATTAGCAGTTTTGAATGGCATTGCCAATGCTATAAAATCCCAGTTGCGAAAAAAAGAACCTGAAGTGGAAAAACCTGAAATAACTGATGAGATGATAAATAAAATTGCAGCCGATTTAATAGCTCAAGTATCTCAAGAAAAACTTGTTGATCTAGATGCATCTAAACTATCTTCTGGAGAAATGAATAATATAATTACAAATTCTTTGAAATCATTGCTACCAAAAAGAAAAAGATTGGAAATTACCACTGCTCAATTGTTAACCGTCGATGTTTTGAATAAAATTGCCAGTGCTACACAATCCCAATTAAAAGAAAAGCCTGAGGAAGAACTTGAACCGTTAACAGATCAAATGATAAATAAAATTGCAGCCGATTTAATAGCTCAAGTACCTCAAGAAAAGCTTCTTGATCTGGATGCGTCTAAACTATCTTCTGGAGAAATGAATAATATAATTACAAATTCTTTGAAGTCATTGTATCCAAAAAGAAAAAGGCTGGAAATTAATACTGCTCAATTATTAACTGTCGATGTTTTAAATAAAATTGCGAGTGCTACACAATCCCAACTAAAAGAGAAACCTGAAGAAGAACTTGAACCGTTAACCGAAGAAATGATAAATAAAATCGCTGCTGATGTAATCTCTCAAGTTCCTCGCGAGAAACTTCTTGATATTGATGCTCTTAAATTATCTTCTGAAGACATGGATTATATAATTACAAATTCTTTAAAATCATTATATCCTCAAAGAAAATTGCTTGATATAGATATTGCGAAATTATTATCTGTAGATGTTTTGAATAAAATTGCCAGTGCCATAAAATCCCAACTAAAAGAAATACCTGAAGAAGAAGTTGAACTGATTACAGATGAAATGATAGATGAAATAGCTGCTGATTTAATGAATAAGTTTCCTCAGCAAAAACTATCCCGTCTAGAACCCTCCGATTTGAAAACTAAAAAAATTAATAAAATAATTGTAAAAAATTTGAAATCTATGTTACCAAAGGAAAAATTTGCTAAAATCTCTGATGCAATGAACGATGATTTTTATGATAACCTTATTAATTCTATAAAATCTCAACTTCCAAGAGATAGATTACTTGATTCATTTATTGCTGAAATGATAACTGAAGAAAATGTTAATAGAGTTGCCAACGACTTATTATCTCAGGTACCCAAGGAAAAATTAAACGATCAAAATAAAGAGGCATTATTATCCGAGGTAACGGAGGAAAAAATAGAAAGTATTATAGAATCCATTTTACCAAGAGAAAAAATTCTTGAATTGGATACCTCTAAAATAATGTCTGATGAATTTATTCATAAAATTGCTAATACTATAAAAACTCAGCTTCCAAAAGAAAAACTTCTGATATTTGATACATCTGAAATGTTAACTGAAGAAGTTTTTAATAAAATTATCGATCGAATAAAAGCCCAACTTCCAAAAGAAAAATTACTTGAATTAGATACATCCGAATTATTGACTGACGAAATGAAAAATGTGATCTCAAATGCAATAAAAGCTCAACTGCCAAAAGAAAAACTACTTCAAATAGATCCAACTGAACTTCTAACCGACGAAATGATAAATGGGATTGCAACCGCCGTTATAACGCAACTTCCAATAGAAAAGCTACTCGAGCTTGACACATCCGAGTTATTGACCCAGGAAACGATAAATAATATAAATAATGCTGTTAAAGATGAGCTAATAAAAGTAAAACCACCATTACCAGAGCTCACTTCATATATTCTTACTAAAGTCAATATTAGACTTAAAAAGAAAAAGAGACCTTTAGTAGATATTTTAAGATTTGTTGAACCAAACCTTCAATTTAATGAGAAATTAATTACTTTTTATCTTAAATTCCGTGCTTTTGTACCTGAAATTCATATTAAGGAAATTATTCCTGAGAATTTAAAAATCAAAAAACAAATACCATTCCTAGTACCTAGAGAAGTTCAAAAAACTGAAGATGGAAAAACTATTCAAATCTGGAAGATTGTTCCAGAACTTGCTCGAGATACTTTTGAATTTGGATATATATGTTCAGGAGAAGGAATTGAAAACGAATTTCCATTTGAGATGGAAATACATGGTATGGAGATATCATCTGCCAAAGAAAAGCAAAAAGAGTTGAAGAAAACAGAAGTTTTTACCCCCAATTTTCATGAATTAATTCAAAAATATAAAGAAACAGAATATAAGGAGATCTAAATACCTTGCAAAATAATCTTCTGGAAAAAGCAAGAAAATTAAATAATACCGGAGCATGGTACGAAGCTGAAGATGATCTAAATAATGCTCTTGCGAGTTATAAGGAAGCTTTAGAACTCTATGGTGAGTTAAATGATCCCGAAGGAAAAGCCATCGCTTTAAATAATATTGGGGGAATCTATAAAAAAACTGGGAAATTAGATGAAGCTCTTAAAGTTTTTAATGAATCTTTGAAAATTGCTGAAGAATTAGAAGATATGCAAGGAAAAGCCACAAGATTAAATAACATTGGTGTGATATACCAAACCAAAGGGGAGTTAAATAAAGCTCTTGATGTTTTTCAAAAATCATTAACAATAGCTGAAAAGCTAAAAGATCCAAGATTAAATTCTATATGTTTAAACAACAACGGTATGATATACCAATCTAAAGGGGAATTAGATAAAGCTCTTGATTATTATAAAAAAGCCTTGAAAATTGATGAAAAATTAAAGAATGAACTTGGAAAGACTTTAAGATTGAATAATATAGGTAGGATCTATCAAGCTAAAGAAGAACATAATAAAGCACTTGAATTCTATAAAAAATCCTTGAAAATTGCTAAAGATTTAAATGAAAAGCACTTAATAGCAACAAGATTAAATAATATTGGAACAACTTTAAGGGTTAAAGGAGATTTAGATAAAGCTTTTGAGAATTTTGAAGCTGCTTTAAAAATTGATGAAGAATTAAAGGATGAATACGGAAAAGCTACAAGATTGAACAATATTGGAGGAATTTTAAAAGATAAAGGTGACTTTAAAACGGCTTTAAATTATTGGGAAAAAGCTGAGAAAATTTTTAAAAAATTAGGGCAAAAAAAAGAATACGATACAGTAAGTAAGAATATTTCAATTATTAAAGAAAAAATTTCATGATATAGGAGATATAAAATATGGTAAAAGGATTTTCAGTTTGGAAATGGTCAATTCAAGAAGGTTTATTATTAATTAGAAAATTTCCACCAGAACTAGAAATTGGAACTCAAGATATGATGCGAGTTTTTTATAATCACATTACAGGTGCAGAAAAGCAGATAGACGTAGTTCTTCGTTTACCAAGTATGGAATCAAGCATTGCTAGTCATTTTACTGGAGTAGAATCAAAATTACCTTACATGATTAATGTAATATTGGAGTTGGGCGAAGATCCAGAAATGTTTGGGAATGTTATTACTCGAATCAATTCGGAAGTAATGGACATTCTTAAAAAATTAGATGAAAAAGGGGCTCAGCCTTTAGAGATATATGATGAATTAGATGAATATTTCAAAAGAATGTTAGATCTGTTTCAAAGGCTAGGAAATCTTTCTAAGGAGCAAAAAGTTGCCCAAATTTATAGTAATCCTAAAGGTCACCAAATCATGGGCCTTTTACAAGATGGACCAATTTCTAAAAAGGAATTAAGATATAGTCTTGAGAAAAATCTTAATCAAGTAATCACAAATCTTGAACTTACGCTTGACCCATATACAGAAACAGAGATTATCAAAGAGGATTGGATTGAAGGAGATAGAGACCAATATTTATTTTTAATGAAAGATTTCACAATAATGAGAGCCCCTGCTACTAAAATTGTTGAAAAAGCAAGGAAAAATAAACCAACTCCAGGTGTGGCAAAGGAATATTTAAAACAAGTAAAGGAATTTTTCTCAACATATAAACCAACTTATGAAGATGGCATGAAAATTTCTGTTATACTTATGCATCCAGACATGTACGACGTTCTTAGATTGTTTTCTTTTGACTCTCATAATTATAAGAAAATTCCTCCAGGTTATGGTGGTCCTGAAATGAAGAAAATCATAGACTTACTAATTCAAGAGAAAATTCTTACAATGATAACTGAAGGTAAAAGTGAATGGGTAATGTTACTTTCAGATGTTGATGTAGCCTTATTTTTTCCTGAATATCTATTAGAAAAAATTAGAATAGCTTTAAAGGCAGGTAAAATTAAAAAACAAGCCGCAATCAAACATTTAAATTTACTTGAGAAATCTTATTCAAAAGGAACATAAAAATAATAAAAAAATTAGAAGTTTGGGGCAAAAACTGCATATCCTCTTTCTGTACCTATAGAATATATGTTAAAAGACTTTCCACTCTCTGGATTTATTACTAATTTTAAAACTGGAAACAGATAAATAGGAAATTTAGGAGATTCCGGTCCTTTAGATTTTTGTAAATTTTGAAATAGTTTTTTTGCATTATTCATTCTATCTTTGATATCTCCATCAAAATAGCCTAACTGTGCTTTTACAGCATCTTCGTCTAAATCTTTCAAAGATTTTATGTAAATTCCGTCAACAGTAGTGATTATTTCGCTTAATTCTTCTCCCATTTTTTTCTCAAATTCTGGCTTAAAAAACAAATGTGGTATATATTCTCCTTTAGCTGTTTTAAAGGGGACTGATTCTACTTTATATTTGTAGTTCTTTCCAGTTCCTTTACAATCCTTACAAGGTAATTTACCAAAATCTTGTTTACATTTATTGCATAAATCATTCCCTAAACCTCTACAGGATTGACAAAAGACCAGTCCAGACCCGTAACATTCGCCACAATTATAAATTAACATTTTCTTTTCTTTTTTATTATTTGTAATCATTTCAATATTGAATGATAATTTGCCTGAGCCTTTGCATTTCTTACACTTAACTTGTCCACTTCCATTACATTTCTCACACTGAATGAGCCCAGTCCCTTTGCATTTTTTACAAGAACTATATCCCTTTCCATTACAGCTCTCACAATTAATTTCCTCTATCGAATTATACATTGGAACATATTCTTTTCCTTTCCAATCCAACTGATTTACACTTTTAGGAAAATCATAGAATTTGACTTTACTCAGTTTATCCTGATTAACCTCAAATTCTTCATAAGTTCTACTCGCTTTTTCAGCAGAAAGTTCAGACCTGAAAAAAAATACAGCGCTTTTTACCACATTTTCAACAGTTTCGGCAGCAGAGATGTTACCTTTTTCAAACTTAACTCCCTTTACGCCAAAACTTTTTTCTAATTGTTTTGCAGCTGTCTTATTTATAAATTTTTCAAAAACATCATCAGATACTGGAGATTTAACACTCAATTTAATCACAAATTAATTTTAGTATGAAATATTATTTGATAATTTCATTTTAACTATGTTGAATCAAAAAAAAAAGAATTAAAAATTAGGAACGAATACATCATATCCTTTTTCAGTACCTATGGAGAGGATATCAAACTTTTTTCCTTTAACAGTCTTAGATTCCAACCTTAATAACGGAAACAGATATATTGGGAATATAGGTGATTCAGGACCTTTCCTTTTCTCTAATTCCTTGAATAGATTCTTCGCACTACTCATTCTACTCTTAATATCGCCATCCCAATATCCTAGTTGTGCTTTTATAAATTTCTCATCCATATTATCAAGATTTTTGATGTAAATCCCATCTACATTATTAATAACTAATCCTAGTTCTTCACCTATCTGTTTTTCAAATTCTGGCTTAAAAAACAAATGTGGTATATATTCTCCTTTAGGAATTGTGAAAGGTACCGACTCTATTCTATATTTATAATGTTTTCCTGTGCCATTACATTCTTTACAAAATATCTTACCAAGATTTGGCTTACAATCACCACAAACCGACTTTGCACTCCCACCACAGTCACTGCATGCTATTTTTCCTGATCCTAAGCATTCTCCACACTGATAATTCATGGATTTTTTGTCTTTTTTATCTGTATTTCCATCAACAACTTCTATTTCAATTTTTAATTGCCCAGTTCCATCGCATTTTTTACATTTTACTGATCCCTTTCCCTCACATTTTTTACACTTAATTTCTCCTGTACCACCACATTTTTCACAATTTTTGTAACCCTTTCCAACACATTTTTTGCAATTTACACTTGAAATTGAATCATACATTGGAAGTGCCTGTTCACCTTCCCAGTCTAAGGAATTCACATTTTTTTTAAATTGGTAAAATTTTGTCTTTTCCAATTTTTTTAGGTCTGCATCTACTTCTTCAGAAGTTTTAGCTGCTTTTTCGGGAGAAAATTTGGATCTAAAGAAGAAAACAGCGCTCTTAACAACATTCTTCACAGACTCAGCAGCTGAAATGTTGCCTTTTTCAAATTTAACTCCTTTTACTCCAAACTTTTTCTCTAATTTGTCGGCAGATGTCTTTTCTACAAATTTAGCAAACACATCGTCACTTAATGGACTTTTAACACTCATTGTACCACCATTTAAAGTTTTTATTTTTAATTGTGTTATATAAAAGGAGTAGTATTTAAAGTTCAGTCTTCATATCTTCGTCCGCTTTTAATATTTCAAATTCATATGGCATCTTTAGGTAGTTATATGTTATAAGAGTTATGAACGAAATGGCTAACCAGATACAATAAGAAAATGCAAGAGACCAATATGGGGCAAGTTGTAACGCACCAAATTGTGTTGAAAAGAAATCCAATAATGTCCCATATGCAGAAATGCAGAAAATAAGAAAGGGACCAAATAATTTTTCAATATGCTCAATCTTATCAAAAAATTTCCTAAAAAGAGAACTGGTTTTACGCAGGATTTTTGGAGCTTCAGAAATAACCGAACTTGCAGCACCTATGAAAAAAACCCAAATAATCATCTCCAAAGGAACACCTAATATCTGAATTCTTCCGCCTAGAAAAAGATACCATCCTACAAAAGATCCATATGCTCCTAATATAAAAGTAGAAATGGCTGTTGCACAGCCAGCTAAAAAAGCATATTTTACTCTTTTAGTAGAAGGATTAAAGCTGATTAATATTAAAATAGTCCCCGCAATAGCTTCAATAAGCAAAAAATTTCTATATGTATCTTGATTATAAACATTATAAACTATTAGGAATAAAATCATAAATAGAATTGTTCCAATGATACCCGAAACTCGTTTTAAAGTTGGCATTGTTCCAATCCAATCTATTTTTTAATATAATCTTTTAAATCTTATTTATTTTTTTTGATTATTGCGTGCGCGAATCCTTATCAATGTATCAGATGGTTCATTCGATTTTTCGGGATAATCTAAAGTATAATGGAGTCCTCTACTTTCTTTTCTTAAAAGCGCAGAATTAATAATAATCTCAGCAACATCTGCAATGTTTCTCAGTTCAATTAAATCTGAGTTAATTTTAAAATCTCGGTAAAACTGAGCTATTTCCTCCTGCAAATTCTTTATTCGTCTTTTAGCTCTTAATAATCTTTTATCTGTTCTTACTATTCCTACATAATTCCACATAAGACGTCTAACTTCTTCCCAATTAAATGAAACTACTACCATTTCATCGCTGTCTACTGTTGAATTAGGGATCCATGAAATTACTTCACAAAAACCTATTCCTTTCTTTATTTGCTCTATACATTTATTAGCTGCATTATGTGCACAAACCAAAGCTTCAAGAAGCGAGTTTGAAGCTAATCTATTTGCACCATGAAGACCTGTACAAGCCACTTCTCCTATTGCATATAAATTTTTAATATCTGTCTCCCCTGAAGTAGTAGTTTTAACACCTCCACATGCATAATGTGCTGCTGGAATTACCGGAATTGGTTGTTTAGTCATATCAATTCCAAAGGATAAACAAGTTTTATAAATATTGGGAAATCTTTTTCGAATAAAATCAGAATCTTTAAAGGAAAGATCCAAAAAAACACAATCATCACCGCTTTTTTTCAACTCATTATCAATTGCACGGGCAACAATATCTCGTGGAGCTAATTCTTTTAATTCATGATATTTTTCCATGAACCGATTACCACTATTATCTAATAAAATTGCTCCCTCTCCTCTCAAAGCTTCGGAGATTAAAAAAGACTTTGCATAAGGATGATATAGGCAAGTAGGATGAAATTGAACAAATTCCATATTAGCAATAGACGCCCCAGCTCGATAAGCCATAGCTACCCCATCACCACTTGCAATATCCGGATTAGATGTAAATAGATAGACTTTTCCGATTCCTCCAGTTGCTAAAACAGTAATTTTAGCACAAATTTCTACTACTTCGCTGTCCTCTTTATTTAACACATAACACCCAATACATTGTCCATTTTCAGTAGCTAAATCAATAGCGATAAAATTTTCATGAATTTCAATATTCTTATTGTTAGATACTGCTGTTAATAAGGCTTGCTCAATTTCCCGTCCTGTAAAATCAGTGGCATGTAAGACTCTTCTATGAGTATGCCCTCCCTCTTTTCCAAGATCATAATCTTTTCCATCTTCACTTTTTGAGAATTGAACTCCTAATTCAATTAATTCTTTTACTCTTATAGGAGCTGTTTTAATAATTTCTTCAACGACTTCTCGTTTACACAGTCCATCTCCTGATATTAAAGTGTCTTGTATATGCGAATCAAAAGAATCAAGGGGTGACATAACAGCAGCTATCCCTCCTTGTGCATAATTTGTGTTTGACTCGGCCTTTTCCTTTTTTGTAATTATCATCACTTTACCATGATTACTGACTTTCAATGAAAAAGTCAATCCAGCAATACCAGATCCGATAACTAGGAAATCGGTTTCTATCAACTGAACACCTTAAATTCATGAATCATTATTTACCTTTAAACTTAGGTTTTCTTTTTTCAAAAAATGACATAACTCCTTCTCGATAATCATTTGTTTTCGCCATTTTTATTTGTGTCTGCCTTTCTTCCTCGGCTTGTGCTTCTTCAGATTGCTTAAAATAATTATAAAGCATCTTTTTCGTAGCTTGTACCGCTAATGGTGGTCCAGCAGCTATTTTTTTTGCATATTCCATTGTCGCGGTTTCTAATTCTGCTTGAGGAACAATTTTATTTATTAAACCAAGATCTAAAGCCTCCTTTGCAGAGATGCTATCACCAATTAGGCAAAGTTCAGCTGCTTTCTTAAGACTAACTAATTTTGGTAAAATTAATGTTGAATGTCCTGCGGCTATTAAACCTACTTTGACAAAACTCACACTAAAATTTGAATTATCTGCAGCAATCACAATATCACATGCTAGGGCAAGAGTCATCCCTGCACCAATTGCAAATCCATGAACTGAAGCAATAACTGGCTTAGAAATCTTTTGAACTTTGGGAATTGCAGTATAAATGGCTTTTAACAAATTATTCATATAAATATCAGGATTATCATCTAAAGTATTCCTCATCTCTTTTAAATTTCCACCTGAACTAAACCCTTTTCCAGCACCTTTCAGTACTATAACTCTTACATCAGAATCTTTATCACATTCGTCTAAAGCTTTATGCAATTCAGTTGAAATCACAACACCTAAAGCATTGCGATTTTTAGGTGCATTTAATGTGATAATTGCTATATGTCCCTCTTTCTCAACAATTAATTCTTCATAATTCAATTTAATCATCTAACCTTATTGATTTGAGTTTTTTAAATATCTAATTATTTCTGTAATTATACATATTATTAATTTTAGAATTTAATAAAAAAACTTGAAATAATAAGCTTAAAATGTAAAATATTAATTTATTATTAATTATTCTTCTTCTTTTCGACGATAATAAGCAACTATAGCGATTAAAACAACAACTATGCCTATTAGAACGCCTATATAAATGTACCTAGGATCTATATAAAATTCAGGTAACCAATCCTCCCAAGTACGTGGATCCCTCGGATTTGGAAGTTCAGGTATAACCGGGGGAACATATTCAATTTTGGGATAAGGTTCTATTAAAGGGTAAAAAAAGAACCACAATATAAAGGAAAAAAATATGATTCCGAGAAAAAATAATCTAAAAAATATAACATCTTTCATAATCTTCAGATCTCTAAAAACCTTTAAGAATTATTTTTTAATTTTATTAAAAGTATGAAGACTGATAAAAGTTATCAAAATTATATGCTCGAATTTATTGAACGAATATGCAGAGACATTGGACCTAGATTGGCAACCACAGAGAAAGAATACCAAGCCATTGATGAGATTGAGAAGGAATTAAAAGATTTTTCAGACGAAACCATTCGAGACGAATTTTATTGCACGAATAAAGCCTATCCTGGTGGATTTACTCATGTGGCAGGTGTCTTATGCATTATAGGCTTTTGTTTCTTTCCAACCCCATTATCCATTTTAACAACAATTTTATGTGCATTAGGTATTTTAGTGCTTATATTAGAACTAATGGTTCTGGTAGAATTCATTGATTTCTTATATCCCAAGAGGAAATCATTCAATATATTTGGAAAAATTAAGCCCATATCTTCTCCTAAAAAGCTAATAATCTTTGGAGGACACTCAGATTCGGCATATAATTTTCCATTTACAAAATATGGAACAAAAATGAATACGATGATGTATTTAGGAATTGGATTGGCAGTATATGCGATTTTATTGTCTCCAATTAAATTTATTCTTCAATTTATTATCCAAGATTTTGTAATTTGGGAGTTAATGTTTACTGGAATACCAATTTTTACATTTACAATAATAGATGTTATATTTTTTATTCCTTTCATAGCTTGGTTTCCATTTTTTTTATATATTATTATAAGATTTGTAGGAAAAACATTAGTTCCTGGTGCAAATGATAACCTTTCTGGGGTTGCAGTTGCTTTAGCTATTGGAAAATATTTAGCAGCAGACCATCGCCCTCAAAACGTCGAAGTATGGATTGGGTCTTTCGGAGCAGAAGAAGTAGGACAACGAGGATCTAAAGCATTTGTAAGAAAATATGGAAAAAAGGGAATTTTAGATAATAGTTTAAGTGTAGCTCTTGAATCTGTTGGGGGTGGTGAAGGTATTGGTATTCTAACAACAGAGAAGATGTATTTTACCACTCATTATAAGGAAGTTTACGAACCAATGTATGAAGCATTTCAAAAATATGAAAGCGAAAATAAAGGAGTTGTCCCTGGTCAACTACATGAGGCGGTATTTGCAGGAACTGATGCAGTCCGATTTTCAAAAAAAGGATATCCCGCTTGTGCTGTTGTCGGCGGGGCTATTGAGACGTTATTTCTGAAAAACTGGCACTCACCAGCCGATATTCCTGAGAATTTAAATAAGAGATTAATGAGAGATGTTCTAGAAACATGCTTACATTTCATTGAATTAATAGATCAGAGGATATCATAATTACTTTTTATTAAAAGAAGACTGATAAATTTATCAAAAGAATATTGAGATATTTCTGACCACTTATTTTAAATTTAAATTAGTATAATACAAAAGCAAAAAAGTAAGGGATTTTAATTCTTAGATATAGATTTTGGATATCATATATGAAGAGATGAGATTCAAGTTTTTTTTTAGAAAAAAATAAAAGGAGAAGATTAAGTTGGATGAGTGTATTCATAAAGTCGCAAAATCGATTATGGACACGATGGGGAAAATTACAGGTGTTAGAGTTTATGTTTCAATTGCAGATCATAAAGGAGACATAATTTATTCCGATTCTGCATTTGATAATTATAAAGATTTTATTAAAACATTTGTCCAAGTAAACTTTAAATATCTTCAAAAAGGGGACCATTCCATCCCTCTTAGCTCAGAAAATATAATCTTTTTCAAAAGTTCCGACAATTCTATGATAATATTATATAACCCAAAGGGAAAAATAGGGCAATTATTAACATTCAAAGGTATAATGGACAATTATACCAATTCTCTTGAAGAGTGTACCTTACAAATTGAGAGTGTTCCAATAAAAGAAATTGAACAACCTCTAGGTATACCTCTTATAGAAATAAAAGTTCCAATTTTCTCTCTCAAAGAGAAATTATATAAAAATTTAATACCTGTTCTCGAGAAAAAAGTTAAGGAACAAAAGAAATTCAGTTTAACTGAAGGTATTGTTCTTAATAAGTGTGATGGCAACCAAAATCTATTTAATATTATAAAAAGTGTGGAACTTAAAGAAGATGAAGTTCTAAATATTCTAGATACTTTTTCAGAAAAAAACCAATTGTGTTTTAAAGAATTCGAAATTTTAAAAGTAAATTGTCCTCTTTGCAAAAATCATACAACTTTATTTTTACCTGAATTTATTTTGGATAAAGTTGAAAATAAATTACGAGTTCAACTTGATCCAGAAGACTGTGATCATACTTTTGTGGCATTGATTGATAAAAAATTAAGAATTAAAACCAAAGCAATTGAGAGCTTGTCTAACTCTAGCGATGAATTGGATACTTCAAAATTATCCATAAAAAATTTAATTTCTTTCTTAGGTGAAGATCTATTCTTCAACATTTTTCATGCAATTTTTATCCAGTTGAAAATAGTGTTTATAGGAGAAGAACCAGTTATTAGAGATATTACTCAATTTTTTAAAAAAATTTTTCCGCAAATAAAATATGAAGAAGATATCATCTGTATTAATCAGACCGAATTTAAAAAGAATTTCAAAAAATATAAAAAAAATCTCATTATTGACTTTAATTCTCATATAATTGTTAACCCATTTCAAGAAGATTTGTTTGATTTCGAATCAAAATTATTAAAAAACGTATTAAAAATCGAAGATGAAAATTTACAAATTTTAACAACTAATTCAGAATTTGAACACTTAATTTTATTGACTGAAAAAATTTTAAAAGATATTGAATTTTTTCAAACTATATCAGAGGATGTTTTAATAAAAAATGTAGAAACATTGCATGGAATTAAACTCAATCGTTATGAAATTCCTTTAATCAAACAAATTTCTAATATTTATTATGGTACTGATATTTCTAAAAAAATTACCAGCACAATCTCTAGTCAAGTAAGTAGCTGGTTCGATAAATGGTAAATAGTATGATAAAAAAATTATTATAATAAAATGAAAAGAGGGGATATATTAAATTCGAATATATAAGTTTTAGAAAAAATGGAATAAATGAGAAAAATGGGATTTATAAAATTTCTAAATGGTATAATGAGAAGACTTTTACTTACAAATACGCAATTGGATTCCATTTCTCAAGAAAAATCTGATGGAAATGTTATACAAGATAAAATGACTTTAAATATTCAGACTTTTACAAATATGATGTTTAATGATTTCTTTCAAATACAAGGCTATTCTGATGAAACATATCGACAGCTTTTTCAAGAAATTAACAATATTTTAAAGGAAAATCCAGTTCTTGCACCAACACTATTTGCACATTTAAAGAGATTTAGCGATTATTCAAGAGCAATGCATAAAAATTTGCGAAAATACCTAAAAGAACAATTAGGAGATCTCTTGGAAGAAAAAACAGATTTAGAGACTTCTGAAGGTTCTCTGGATTAACTAAATAATTTAAATAATTCGTTCTTTATGCCATCAAAACCCATTTTTAGATAAATTTTTATTATAATACATAATTTTTTATTTAATTTCTAATACTTGGGATGATATAATATGAAAGTGAAATTTGGAATTGAATTATTTTTTAGTCATAGTTATGATTTTGTAAGGAAAAAATTAAAGTCGGCGGTAAAAGAGGGTTGGGACTCGGTCTGGCTTCCTGATCATTTACGTGGAATGCCCCCTGGGTCTATCGATGATTTTCTTTGCGTATGGCCAATGTTAGGGTCATTTGCGGAGTTAGCTCCAGATATGACATTTGGAGTCGGTGTAACTGAACCACATCGTCTTCATCCAGCGAGCCTTGCCCAAACTACAACTACACTGGATCATATAACGAATGGTAAATTTATTTTAGGAATTGGTGCGGGTGAAGCGATGAACTTAAAATGTTATGGAATTGATCATAGCTACGCAGTTTCAAAAATGAGGGAACATATGGAGATAATGCATGAATTCTGGCATTCAGAAGGAAAAGAAATAAATTTTGATGGTCGGTTTTATCACCTAAAAAAGGCAGTCTTACTTCCTCCTCCCATACAACGATCCAAAGATGGAAAACCTCACGTACCTATTTGGGTGGCTGGTAATGGCCCTAAAACCAAACAGATGACCGGTGAATTAGCAGATGGGTGGATACCATTGCTCTCTTCTCCTAAACTTTATAAAGAAGATCTTGAAGATATTAAAAAAGCAATGGTTAAATCAAATCGAGATCCTAAAGATTTTACTGCAGGTGCCTATAGCCGAATATACATAAACAACGATGAAAAAAAGATTAAACAACATATAAATGGTCAAAAAATGGGTCTAATGATGGCTCCCCGCGTATTAAAATGCCATGGTTATTGGAAGGAAGAATATTGCGAGCTTTACGATGAAATTGGATTAAATCCAAATAGATTATCCATATTAGAATATGATTCGAATGATTTAAAGAAAATAAGGATAGATAAACTATTTCCAATAATCAAAGATATTCCAGATGAAATGGTTAGAGAACAAGGATTAATAGGCAATGAGGAAGAAATAATAAAAAAATTTGAAAAATATATCCAATCTGGAGCAGAATATATTGTCTTAGAAATTTTAAACGGAGCTTCAAGAAAAAACGCACCTTTTACATACTTCGACGTCTCAAAAATATTAGCAGAAAAAATAATACCACAATTTCAGTAATAACTCATTTTCAATCTTTAAAATTTAAAAATCTCTTTTGGATTGTAACTATACATAATTAAATTTGAGTTAAGTAAAATGACAAACACATTAGATTTATTCAAATTAGAAGATAAAGTTGCAATAGTTACTGGTGGCGCAGCGGGGATTGGTATTGATATATGCCAAGCATTAGCAGATTTCGGTGCTAAAATAGTAGTTGTAGGGCGTGGAAAGCATGGTTCCGTGGATGATATTGCGAAAAAAATTTTAAAAAATCATAATACAGAAGCTATTGGTGTAAAATGTGATGTCGGAGACAAATCATCAGTTGAAAGTATGGTTAAGCAAGCTATAGATAAATTTGGAAAGGTGGATATATTAATAAATAATGCTGGAATAACCTGGGGCACACCTTCCGAAAAAATGGCATTAGATGATTGGGAAAAAGTAATTAGAACTAATCTAACTGGTTCATTCCTTTGTTCTCAAGCAGTTGCACAAGACATGATAGCCCGAAAACAAGGTGGGGTTATATTGAATACCTCAAGTATTTGGAGTATTAGAGGTGCAAATTGGGGTGCAGTAGGCTATGCTAGTTCAAAAGCGGGTTTAAATGGGATGACTCGCCAACTTGCTGTCGAATGGGCAAAACATAAAATCCGTGTTAATGCAATTTTATTGTCGTTTTTTCCTTCAGCTATGTCAAATTTCTTTATTGATAATTTCAAACGAATAATAAAAAGATCGACTCCATTAGGCCGAATTGGCTGTCCAGATGATTTTAAAGGGTTAGTAATAGCATTGGTATCAGATGCGGGTGCTTTTGTAACGGGTCAAACTCTAGTAATAGATGGCGGAACAAGTATCGCAATGAGTGTAGGCTAATTTAACAAATCTAAAAATTTATTTTTTATTCTAATTTGCACTTAGAACTTATTCTAACTCACAAAATTTCAGTCAGATCATATTTTTCTAAACCTAACTTACCCTCAAAAGTAGCTGCAGTAATTTTTAGAACTCCTTTCATATCTTTAATTTCCTCTATACCACGATTTAGAGCTTGAAAGAGAGTCATAACATCAATACTATCAACAACAATTTGATAACCTGCCGTTTCTGGTAACATTTCAGTATCTTTAACTTTTTTCTGCAAGTCGGGACAGAATCTATGGTCAAATGTTCCCTTTTTTTTCATAAAATCATAATTAAGAGAGTCTAATTTAATTATAAATTTAGTCATTCCACCCGAAAAAGGACAAATTACGCCCTCTGTATCTTGAATCACCTCAGTGAATTCCATTCCTGCCTTTAATGCAACATCCTTCTTTCCAATTATAATTATATTAGTGCTTACTCCTTCAATAATGCCAAATGTTGATTCTAAAAGCATATTTCCTTCCATTGTCGGGAGACTCCAGACTTCACGATCCTTAAAATTGCCTTTTTTTTGGAATCCATCACCAAATAAACTAATTGCTTTTCCAATTTCTAATTTTTTCACATTTGGATCTTCAATCATCGCATCATAAACAGATATAGTAGGACAAGGAAGGAGGTTTTGGAAGATTCTTCTAGCTAGTTCTTGTTCTAATAATTTTTTATTAGGTGCACAAATCATCATTATTACTCCTGGTCGATTGTCAATTGTGTTTTCTGATCGAATATCTACTCCCGCTTCAACTCCTTTCTTATTTCCAAATCCAGAGGCTGCCCGAGCCCCTGTCAAAGCCCATTCTTGAGATATTGCAGTAATAAGTATTCTGGATATCCAAAGAGGGTACAATTCCCCTTTTCCTTCAATTTTTATTTCACTCATTAAATAACTCCAAAAAATTTTTAAAAAATGAAAAAATTAAAGCCCTAAGACTTCTTTTAGATGGATATTATGCTTACCAAGTTTTCCCCCATAGTTACCTGCTGAGATCTTTTTAATTCCAGGAACTTTAACAGCCGCTTTGATACCTGCTGCCGTAGCCTCCTTTAATAAATCTAAACTCAGACCATTAAATACTAGCTCTAGAACGCAGTTAACATCAGAAGGTACACTTGAGCCCTCTACTTCGCCTTTTAGTGTAGGACAGAACAAGTGATTAGTGGAGGCGTGCAAGAATTTTGAATATTTTAAAGAACCAGTTTTTGATCCTGAACGACAAACTCCTCCTGGAAAGCTTGCTATTACTCCTTTTATTTTAATCATTTCATCTGCTGCAGCTTTAGCCGCTTTAAGCGTATTTCCGGCATTATCACCCATTATAAAGAAATTTCCGCCTGCAATTCCCTTTTTGGCTTTGAACTTTTCTTCAATAATAAACTCACCCTCCATGACTGGGATTTTCCAGATTGTCCTTCCAGCTAATGTGTCTTTCTTTTCAAAACCATCTCCAAAGTAACGCAACATTCCACCCGTATTAAAAACAGCAGGTGCTGGCACCTTAGTTCCATCTTTTTGTTTCTTTTGATATATGTCAGCTTCCATTCCGAGCCAATCAAAAGCAGCTGAAGTTGGTGCGGTGAGTACACATTGACCCATCCTATTCATTAAGGCTTTTCCTAAATTAGCTCTTTTAGAACAAAGCATCACAGCAATACCGGGTCTACCATCTGGTGTGTCAGACTTTGGAACAATAGAGTCAAATCCTGCTTCACAATCGCAAGCAATTGTACTAACTGCGAAACCACTAAAAGTTGATGCAATTATTACAGCCCAATCTTCATCAATGGCAGTTATTAATGGTCTTACACACCATATATCAAAAGCCTCTGCATAAGTATCATCTATATCTACTCCATTTAATTGTAATACCAAAATATCAACTCCAAAGTAAGTAAATCGATTACTATTTCTCAATTATTTTTTAATATCTATTTTTTTAATTACAAATATAAATTATTAGTAAAATTGATTATTATAAAAAGGTGTATTAATGAGAAATAGAACTCGTGTTCTTTGCTTTATTCCATTAATTCTTTTAATTAGTTTTGGAGTTTGGAATTATTATTATGGTTGGCGTCCTCCAGAATTTTCTCCTGACTTATTTCATACTGTAAGTCCAGACTTAATAACTATAAAAAAGCCTGGATCGTATGAAATTTTTCACAATCTAATTATCAATGGTCGTATTATTTTTATGGAGTTTATAGAAGGGAAGGTACAATTATATCTTCAAGGAATAATTCCTTTAAGAGTAAATTGCTGTTTTCCACAAGCTCTTGAATATAGAATTGGAGATGACGTTTATCTCAAAGGTTGGTCATATTTTTATTTCAATACTAGTTTGGGTTTAAATTCAGACATATTGGATGGCTATTTCTTAGCGATTGAAGGACATAGGCTTATTTCTTATAAAGTTCCAATTTCATTTATCGGTTTAGCTTTAGTTTTGTTAGTCTTATTCACATTATTCAAAATGAAACGAGATCTTAGCTTTGAAAGGAGAGGAGGTGGAAACATTGCCTGATTGGTTGACTCATATTGGTGTTGCATATTTAATCATTTGGTTAATAAGTAAAATTGATAAATACGATTCAAAATGCAGAGCATATTATATTTTCTTTTTTATCGGAAGTGTAATGCCAGATCTCGAACGGATTTTAGCCTTAACAGCGGAATTATTTCAGAATTACCAACTGAAAGAGTTTTTTATAGTCGTGTTTACTACGAGTTTTCATACAATTTTAGGAGTTATTTGTGTTTCACTAGCTATGACCTCTTTTTTCCCCAATGAAAACCATAAATTGGTTTATTTATCATTTTTATTAGGTGGATTATTACATTTATTACTAGATGGTATGATGTGGCCTTGGTCTGGTATGGGTTTGTTCTTATTCTTTCCCTTTTTAACAGGTCCAAGAGGTGCTTTTTCGTTTCATTTAGCCTGGCCTGAAAGTCTGGTTCCCTTAATTATTACATCTATTGCGGTGGGGCTGACATTAATTATTGATTTAATTCAAAAAAAATCATTAATTTCTTTAACTCCTATTAAAAATCTATTTCAAAATAATAAAATGCTTAAAAAATCAGCGGAATGACAAAATGAAAAAATCTCCTTCAAAGTTAGCGGAAGAATTCTATGATAAAATTGTAAATCTTCATCATGAAGAATTTAATTATGATTTAATTCAGTATAAAAAATGGTTAGATTTGCTAATATCTATGATGAATAAGGGAAGTAAAATCCTTGATCTAGGTTGCGGAAATGGTAGGGCAGTAAAATATTTTATTGATAGAGGATATAAGGGAGTGGGTATTGATCTATCTGATGAAATGTTGAAACTAGCTAGAGCAAATGTGAAAAATGGAGAATTTTATAAGAAAGATTTTACAAAACTCGATTTTGGAAATGAATCCTTTGATTCAATTATCTCATTTTTCGCATTAAATCATATCGAGAAAGCAACATTTAAACAAATAATGGCAGAATGCAAAAGAATATTAAAAAAAGATGGTTTTCTACTGCTTGGCATGGTTAGAGGTTCATCTGAAGGATATTGGGTCGGATTTTATGGACAGAATATGCAACTTTATGGTGCGGGTTATACAAAAAAAGAGCTCTCTGACATATTAAACTCAGAGGGTTATAAAATTCTCAAATCTGAGATAGAACATTTTAAGGGGAAATATTTTGAAGAGGATCAAATCTTTCTTTTAGGAAAAAAATAAAAAGAATCTAAAAAATTAGAGCTATGGTAGGCTCATATCCGAATTATCTTCATCATCTTTTACTATTTCTAATTCAATATCTTCAGGAACATCTTCCTTTTTTTCAGGTTCCTTCTTTTCAATTGATTCAGTGATCTTTTTAGGTTCTGGCTTTTTTAATTTCTCTTTTGCTATTAATTCCATCACTTCTTTCTTTGCATTTTCTTCTGCATCAATATATTTTTGTAGAGCCTCCATTTTTTGTGTATACTCAATTTTTCTGATGGAATATAATTTATTTATAGTTGGAAATTTTTGTAATTTATCTGTTGTTTCAATAGATTTCTCACAATTTTTAATGGCTTGTTTAAAATCATTTTTCCTGATAGCTTTTTCAATTCTATCAACATAATTACGTAAATCGTTTTCTAACTTCGGCACAGTCTTTAATTCTGCAGCTTTACCTTTAAATTGACTCGATAGATCTGTTTCCCCTATTTCATCAAGCAATGCTGCAGCTTTTTCATAATTTTCTGCAGCCACTACATGGTTTTTCTCATCTAATAATTTTTCAGCAGCAATTAATATTGATGATAATTTACCTGGTATTTCCCCTGCTTTAGCTAATAATTTCTGTGCTGCTGCAAATTCACCCTTATCTAATAAAATTTTTGCTTTATTACTAATCTTTTCTTTAATTTTTTCTTCTGAGTAAACAAATTTCCTAGCGGATATCATTTCATCATAAGTAGTTTTTACGAGATCCCCAAGATAAGGATTGTTTAATTCACCTCTGATATCCTTTTCTACTTTTCTTAAAAAAGGGAAGAATTCTTTGCTTGATTCCTCAGGGTTCAAAATTAACAATATCATTACTCTTCGGAGGACATCCTTCTCTTTAAATTGAAAAAAATGAGATGCGATATTAGTTCCCTCTAATTGAAATGAAATATCTGTTTCTGGAGGAACCTTTCCTGAATGAATCATAAAAGTTTGCATAGATAGGTCAGATAGTGAAGATTTAAAATCGAAATCTGGATATTTTGTTTTAACAATTGGTCCTTTTAGTTGATCCCAATCAACTATAAAAATTCCTAAAGGCATTTTACCCACCCACCTTATTTAATATTTTTCGTGCCATTTTTTCAAAAATCTTATTAATATTTTCTCCAGTTTTTGCTGAAGTTTCTTCAAAATCTATGTTCATGTCTTTTGCAAGTTTTTCTCCATCTTTTCTTGAGATTTCTCTTTGATCTTGTAAATCTATTTTATTTCCGATTAAAAATCCTGTAAATTCTTTTTCTTTTTTAAATGAATTAGACTTTTTCAAATCTTTAAACCATTTTGCAGTCTTGTTAAATGAATCTTCGCTTGTTATATCATAAACTAAAAAAAATCCAATAGCTCCTTCAAAGAATATCTTTCTTACTTTCATGAACTTCGACTGTCCAGCTATATCCCATATGTAAAGATCAACAGTCTTCCCAATATCACCAGAGTCATCGGCAAAAGCCAGCTCCTTCTTACTAACCTGACAACCAACTGTAGGAATATATAATTCTCGGAATTTCTTTTCCGTATAATTCAACATAAGGGTAGTTTTGCCTACAGCTGGTTCTCCAACCACGACTATCTTCCACTTGTAATCAACAGACATAGATTTTCGCTTTTTTGAAAACTTACATTTCTGTTAAAGTATTATAAAATAGAATATATAATGAGACATAAATTTATCTTTTTCTTAATTTTTTCATTCTATTTGATCTTTTTTTTATCTATCGGATTAAGATTGATTTTTATTGTTTTATTTCTAGATTTTAAGCCTTGGATAATCTTTATTTGGTTTTGCTGTACCTTAAAATGATCAGCAATTAACTTGATTAATTCTTTATTAGCTTTTCCCCTTTCAGGTCTTGATTTTACCCATATTTCGAACAATTTATCAGAAATTTCTTGAATTTTTTGTTGTTTTGAATTGGGTTTTACTTTTACCTCTATTATTTTTTCCATTTTTAATGTCTCCATCGAAATTGAATTATAATATTACTTATTCTTTCTCAACTCTTCTTTTTAATTCCTCTTGAATTCTTTCAATATTTGGAATAATTGATTTCCTCATAGAGAGTAAGAAGAGAAAAGCGGATGGAAAACAGATTAACATAAAAAGAAAATAAGTTCCAGAATAATTTAATGGTGTGTAAAGAGCAAGTATTGTAAATATCGGTATAAATATGGCAGTTGCAGCGGTATTAGCTAATAACATTATGGAGTTTGTTGTTGCCCTTACTTCTGGAAAATTAACATCTGCCACAATAACACCGGTATTGGGGTGTGTGCCAATGATAAAAAAGGAGCCAGTTGCTAATACAATTGCAAAAATATAAAATAATATAACACCTGCTGGATAATTAAATGTAAATGGTATTAAAAATGCAGGAATTATAAAACACATACCTATTCCTAATATTTTTATCATCACTTTCAATCGCCCATCTTTTGTTTCACGAAATTTTCTATCTGCCACATTTCCCCAATATATTTGACCCACTAATTGGATTCCAAATATTGAAAACATCATTAATGTTGCTAGTCCTGTTTGAACTCCATGTTGAACATTTAGAAATAAAATAAAGAGTTTTCCAAGAGTAGAATTAACAATAATTAGTAGAAAGTAAAAAGAAAATAATTTTAGATTTATTGGCCTTCTAAAAAAATCTAATGTACCATCTAGAGTAAGGGTATAATCATAAGTTTCTCCTCGCTTACGCAATTCTTCTAATCCTTCATCTTGTGCACCTCTTTCTGGTTCCTTTAACGTTAATGTTAATCCACAATAAAAAAGACCTGCGAAAAAGTCAAATAAATATGGAAATTCTAATGGGAAATTACTTCCATATATTAAAGAGGGAATTATTCCTGATACGGTCATTCCTAATCCTATAGCAGCAGTACCAGCAATACCCATCCATCCCATGACACCTCCTCTATCTTTAGAAGGAACAAAATCTACTAATAGAGTAAAAACTGCTGGACCCAAAGCAGTATTTATAACGACTGCTAGAAATCTCATTAGTCCAAATAGCCAAAATTCAGTCCGTAAAGAAATTGTGAAGACTGTAAGGAGACTAACTATCGATCCAGATAATATCATTAAAAAAATTAAACGGACTCTATTAACTTTATCTGCAATAGCTCCCCATAAAGGTAAAAAAACAGCTCCCGCAATCGCCATTATAGAAATTAAAAACGCTATTGAGAGTTGATTGACCCCAAAAACTTCTCCCATTTTTAATAATAATGGAGCATCGAATCCTGCATCTGTAGTCATTATTACGCTTAGAAAAATGAAATATAATAAATGATGCAAGGTAAAGATAGGTTTTTTTGAGTTTTCCATCTAAATCAGAATTTATTTTAAATCTATAATAATTTGTAATGCAAAATTGATATAATTAATATTAATCGTATATTTAATAACAACTTAAAATTGAAATTATTCAAATAACCAGATTTCTGTAGGTTATCTTTTATGACGAAAGATAAAAAAGACTATAAGAAATTACTTAAAGCAGCCTTTGATGATAAAGTAAATCATGTAGTTTATTTATTAAAATTTCTGGATTCAAAAGGGGGTCCAGATTTAATTAGAGAATATTATGCTGAAGCCATTCCAAATTTTGTTAAAAAATATTCTGCACCTGGAGAGACAATTAAAAAACTCTATAAATTTTGGCTTAGAAGAAATCCTGTTGATAATTTAAAAAAAGTAATTGACTCAATTCGGGAGGGCAGCGAATTTTATCTACCTCTTGAAAATTTTAGAATTTCGCAGGAAGATGAGGGAAATGAACTAGTCTCAGATATCAAATGCAAATATCTAAAAAATATCACAAAACAAGCAAAAAAATTTCAGTGTAATTTCGATACACGAGAATATTACTGTAAAAACGCTTGTATTCCATTACTTAACATATTATATTCCGAACTTTTTTTAGATTTGAGAGTAGAATTAACTAAAAAAGGATGTATACAAAAAGTTAGAATAAATTTGGAATTACTAAATAAAGAATAGAATAATATAAGATATAAAAATTTGTCAATAATAAGGTTAAATTAATTTAAAAAAGAAAAAAGAGATTTAAAATTAATCTACGTATTGGTTGACTTTTCTAATCTGATTTTCAGCTTCATCCATTATCTTTTTAATAACTTCTGCAACGGTAGGTAAACTATAGACTCCACAGACGGTCTGTCCACAAAGAACTGCTCCGTCCTCAACATTTCCTTCGTATACTAAGTCATATGCTCTCAAATCTTTCTCAAAATCTTCTGATCTCTGTGCTATACTGCCGCCCATCTGCTTCTCCATAGCGATTCGTTCTTCTTTGGACATTGTAAGTTTGTGACCCATAGCGTATTTATTTCTTAATAACCTAATAGGTCCAAATGCTCCATCACACATCATTGTGTCGGCATCTTTAGCTTTTACCAAAGCATCCTTAAAATTCTGATGAAAGTCGCCATCGCTAGTTGAAATGAATCTCGTACCCATTTGAACGGCGTCTGCCCCTAAGGCTAACGCACTTGCCAATGTCTTCCCATCCATCATTCCACCACCGGCTACAATTGGTAAATCCGGAAATTCGTCTCTTGTTTCCGGGATCAGAACTGAAGTGCACACACCCTCATACGATTGATGTCCACCACCTTCATATCCAACCGCAACTACGCCATCACATCCTGCTTTGACCGTATGTTGAACTAGGCCAAGAGAAGGACTGACATGAAAATGTAATAGGTCAGGCTTACCATCTTTATAATATTTCTCTCTATTAATTATTTTATTAGGAGGAGCTGGGTTTCCTGCAGAAGTTACAATTAATCTTAAGCTTTCCTTCAATTTTTTACTTTTTTCACGTGCTTTAATGACAGTTCTTATTATTTGAGGTGCATCTACCTGAATCCTTGCAACACGAATATTACAACCGATTATAGCTCCATCGTTAAGGTTTTCCTCAATATAATTTAAGTCGTGTTCCATTTTAGCTTTAGGGGATACAACTTCTCCATGTTCTCTATCAATAAGGTGAGTCTTTGGGTTCACGGGAGTAAGGATACCCCAATGACTCGTGAGACCTACTCCACCGTTATTTGAAACTAAAACAGCAGTTCTATAAGTAGAAAATGGTCCCATACCTGCTAATACTATTGGATGTCGACAACCTAATAGTTCAGTAAATTTTGTTTTGATAACCAATTTATTCACCATTTTGCTTATATCTAAAAACTTCTTCTTTTAACTTTAATAGAAAAAGAAATTTGTTTATGTTCCGTTACGTAGTAAATTATAAAAATTTAATCATCCATTTCGCAAGATTGAAAAAAAGTAGTAAAAAAATAGATGCGAGGGGTTAAATGGTTAATCTACATATGTATTTATGAGTTTAATCCTTGCTTCAGCTTGTTTCATCATTTTATCCATCAATTCTTTTACGGTAGGTAGGTCACGAATGCCGCAAATAGTCTGTCCACACAAAACAGCACCATACTCCATATCTCCCTCATATGTTAGTTCATATGCCCTTCCATCTTTTAATAACTGTTGCGATAAATCTTGATCTATGCCATAAGCTTTTTCCTGTTTAACCTTTTCTTCTTTTGACATAATTGATCTGTGTGATAAAGCATATTTGTTCCTTAATATGCGAATTGGACCAAATCCACCTTGGCAAATCATAGTATCAGCATCTTGTCCTTTAACAAGTGCATTTTTAAAATTAATGTGAAAGTCGCCATCAATTGTAGCTATAAATCGAGATCCCATTTGAATACCGTCAGCTCCCAAAGCCAATGCGCTAGCTAAGGTGTTTCCATCAAAGAAACCGCCTCCAGCGACAATAGGTTTATCAGGAAAGGCATCTCGCGTCTCAGGAATTAATACTGATGTACAAATTTCTTCATAAGATTGATGTCCACCACCTTCAATACCCACAGCAACAACTCCATCACACCCTGCTTTTATCGTGTTTTTAACCAATGCAAGAGAGGGGCTGACATGAAAATGGTAAAGGTCAGGTTTTCCATCTTTGTAGTATTTTGGGTTTTTAATTATTTTATTAGGTGGTACAGGGTTTCCTGCAGATGTAACTACAATCTTAACACATTCTTTAAGCTTTTTACTTCTCTCACGCTCTTTAACAATTGTTCTTACTACTCTCGGAGCATCTACTGACATCCTAGCAACACGCACATTACAACCAGCAATAGCACCATCATTTAAGTTTTCCTCAAAGTATTTAAGATCGTATTTCATTTTTTTAACACTTGAGATTGTGACGCCGTTTTCTCTATCGATTAAAAATCCTTTGTCCGGATTAACCGGTGAAATTACACCCCAATGAGAGGTCAGACCGACTCCTCCGGCATTCGAAACTAATGTAGCAGTTTTATAGGTTGTAAAAGGTCCCATACCTGCCAGCATTATAGGTCTTTCACATCCCAATAGTTCAGTAAATCTAGTTTTAATCATATATATCCCATTTCCTATTTTTCATCTTTAAATTATCGTTTTTTAAATATTAAAGCTCCCTTTTTTTCCGTTTAAGGAAAAAAAATTGATTATTTCTCGTTACATTAGACAATTATAAAAATTTAATTAGTAATATTTGTTAGATTTTTAAGTTAAGAAATACATATGAAGTTGTTAAATTTAGCAAATTTTTTAACTTTTTTTAGTATAATTAGGTTTAATAGGGCAAATTTAAAAATTGAGGTATTAAAATGGACTATAGCCAAATCCAAGAAATTTTAGAAGGTAAATGTACAGATAAAGAAGTTAATATTCGAGGATGGGTCTGGAGAGCCAGATCTTCTAAAAAAATCTGTTTTATCATTATAAGGGACTCAACTGGTAGGATCCAAGTTACATTTGAGAAGGAAATTAACCCTGAATTATTTGAATTGGCAAAAAGTGTTACAATCGAATCATCTATTGAAATTAAAGGAGTTGTAAGAGAGGATAAAAGAAGCCCAGGTGGCTATGAAATTCATGGAAACGATTTAAAACTAATATCTCTCGCCCAAGTTTTCCCGATAACTAAAGATCAAAGTGTAACTTTTTTAATGGATAAAAGACATTTATGGGTTCGTAGTAGGAATATTGCTGCAATTTTAAAAATAAGAGCAGAAGTATATAAGGCATTTAGGGACTGGTTTGATAATAATAATTATATTGAAGTCCACGGACCAATGTTTACAGGGTCCGCTGTAGAAGGTGGCAGCACTCTTTTTGATCTAAAATATTTTGATAAAAAAGCCTATTTAACTCAATCATCTCAATTTTATTTAGAAGCAATGATTTTTACGTTTGAAAAGGTTTGGACTGTAGCACCATCTTTTAGAGCAGAAAAGTCCCGTACAACTAGACATTTAACGGAATTTTGGATGTTAGAAGCCGAAAAAGCCTATTCGGATCTGGAAGATATTATGAAAGTTGAGGAAGAATTAGTAGGGTATGTATGCAAAAGAGTTGCTGAAAGAAAAGAAGAATTAAAGGATTTAAATGTTAAGCCCAATACTATTGCTAAAATTGTTCCTCCGTTTGAAAGAATTAGCTATGATAAAGCAATTGAAATTCTACAAGGAGATGGTGTTAAAGCTGAATGGGGAGAGGATCTTGGCACAGAAGAAGAAAGAATTCTAACATTAAAATATGATAAACCAATTTTTGTTTATGATTATCCCAAAAAAGCTAAAGCGTTTTATCATTATCCTGATCCTCAAAATCCAGAAAAAGTAAAATGTGCAGATTTATTAGCACCAGGTGGATATGGCGAAATCATAGGTGGGGGTCAAAGAATTGATGATGAAGAAATTTTACTTCAAAGAATAGAAGAAGAGCAATTGCCAGGAGATTATGAATGGTATATCGATTTGCGAAGATATGGCTCAGTTCCACATTCTGGGTTTGGACTTGGTGTAGAACGAGTTATTAGATGGCTATTAAAATTAGACAATATTAGAGATACAATTCCCTTTCCAAGAACTATTAATAGAATTTATCCTTAATATAAAAATAAGGAAAAAATGAAAGGTTAAAAAAATTATTCATCTATTTATTTTTCAACTTCGAATTCAGCTTTTTTTGTTGTTTCTTCGCCGTCTTTTCCTAATGATACAACTTCAAACTCGACTATTTTCTTCTTAGGTTCTTCAGGTTCGGGTTCTTTAACTTCTATTTCTGGTTCTTTAACCTCAGGTTCTGGTTCTTTAATTTCAGGTTTAGGTTCTTTAACCTCAGGTTCTTGTACTTCTATTGTCTTTGCTAAACCGGAAATCCCGGTCACATCTGGAAAATCACTTGGCTCTTCTCCCTCATCAACCATTATGGTTTGTGCGCCATACATTTTCTCGCTGGTTTTCAAACGTGTTGCAGCCGTTCCTGCTCTATAAACTTCTCCAGGAGAAGTATATTTTCCTTTCCATATATAGATTTTAGTTTGGATCTTATCAGCGACGAGACAAACACGATCACTATCAAGACAATCTGTTGAGACCATATTATCTTGTACCATATAGAAAATTTTCAATTTCGCTTCTTGGTCTTCTTTTACAGGTTTAAATATGACTTCTTGAGAAATTTTTATTTCAGTTTTGGGTTTTTCACCAGATCTTTCAGTATAATGACATGCTGGACAACTTTTAATGCCCTCTGACTCTATCATCGGAGAAGCACATCGAGGGCATAGTTTCTTAGGTGGGGGAACTCTTCTTCTAAGCACCATCTTAAATACCTCAAATTGAGTTTTTTGCCTTAAAAATTTGGTTTTTAATAATTATAAAATAATCATCCATTTTATTTTAATATTAACTAATTCAAAATATGCATTTTAGATGTTGAAAAACTAGAAAAAATTTAATCTAACTCTTGTTCCATTACAATAAAACTTTCTGAAAAGCCAAATTTTTCATATAATTTAATGGCTTCTTTTACATCTCTTCTTGCATTAACTCTAACAATGGATACCTTTTTCTTCTTACAAAAACTCAGTGCGCTTTCAATTAATTTTGAACCAATTCCTTTTGTTCTGTAATCTGATTCAATGATAAAATTATAAATTTGACCAAGAATTTGCCCAGAATACGGATCTCGTCCAATATCTACCAAAACCATACCGATAATGTCCCCACCATCATCTGCTATAATAACACTATCTGGGGAAGATTCTAACTTATATTTGAGATCTAATTTCCAAGGTTTTTCGTAAAATACTACTTTAAATCTCTCACACAAACCTTTCATGAGTTTAGTTAAATGATCCATGTCATCCAATTTGGCTTTTCTTATTGTAATCAAAAAGAACACCCAATCCTTTTTTTTAAGATTCCAAATCACAAATTTTACCAGTGTATGAATATATTATCATTGCTATTTAAAATAATACTCTAAAATTGAGAATTTAATCTCATAAGGAGGATTTTAGTTGGATTTACTTTAGGAAAAGAAAATTATTATTTTCCCTTTAAATTGACAAAAAATCCAAAGATTTTAAGGATTTAATATATTAAATTGAAATAGAAAAAATCAAATTAAAATTTAATCTTTGGCAACATAATTAAAAGAGCGATCTTTTAAATGCAAGATAAAAGTAATGACCTAAATAAAGAATATTTGTCAATAAATATTGATATTAAAAGAACCTTACATAATAAAGAATTAGAAATTATAGCTGCTTTGGAGAAAAAATTTTCTAATAAAGATTTCTTTTTTAAATTAGAGGATTCTAAGGTCAATTTTTTCCTAAAATCAATTAATTTACAAGATTTCAAAGAATTTGTAAATCATCTATTAAAAAAATATGACACCGAAAGTAAACATTCCAAATTATTTCATGATATTATATCAAAAATCGAAAATATAAAGAGTTATGGGATTAAATCCGGAAAAAGAATTTATGTTACATATAATCAAGAGAGAAAAGTTCAAAATAGAAAGAAAAAAATTTTACAAAGAGGCTCATTCTTTTATGCTCAAGATAATGAATTTACTAAAGAGGTAAATGTCCTCCCAGATAAATTTTTGAATAAAATTATATGTGCGGATAGTCTTGAAATTCTAAAACAATTACCAAATAATTGCATCGATTTAGTTTTTACCTCACCACCTTATAATTTCGGATTAGGTTATGATACAACCGAAGATGGAATTGATTGGGAGAAATATTTTGAAAAATTATTCGATATTTTTAAGGAATGTATAAGAGTTGTTAAATTTGGTGGCAGAATAATAGTAAACATCCAACCTTTATATTCAGATTATATTCCTAGCCACCATATTATCTCAAACTTTTTTATAAAGAATAAATTAATCTGGAAAGCGGAAATTTTATGGGAAAAGCATAATTATAACTGTAAATACACTGCCTGGGGAAGTTGGAAGAGCCCTTCAAATCCTTATATGAAATATACTTGGGAATATTTGGAAGTTTTTTGTAAAGGAGAGATGAAAAAGGAGGGTAAAAAAGAAAATATCGATATAACAGGCGATGAATTTAAAAAATGGGTAGTAGCTCAATGGTCTATAGCACCAGAACGAAATATGAAAAAATATGGTCATCCTGCGATGTTTCCAGAGGAATTAGTTAGAAGAACACTTAAGCTTTTTAGTTATAAAAATGATATTATATTGGATCCTTTTAATGGGGCTGGAACTACTACATTAGTTGCAAAAAAATTAGGCAGGAACTTTTTAGGAATTGACATTTCTAAAAAATATTGCGAAATTGCAAAAAAAAGATTAAAACTACCCAAAACGCTTGAAAAATTTTACAGCAATTAGATTAATTATGAAAACTTTTTTTTACATAATAAGTATATTTACTAAAAGTATAATTTCAATTATAAAGAATTAACATATTAGAATATAAGGCGATCTAATTGGCACAACCATATCTAAGCCCAAGAATATTTTATGGCTATGGAAAATTAAAACAATTAAAGTATATTAGAGGAAATAAAATTCTTATTGTTACTGATAAAGTAATAGTTGATTTAGGTTTTATTGATAAAGTGACAAAACAGTTAAAAAAATCAAAGACCCCTATGGAATACAAAATATTTGATGAAGTAGAACCCGATCCCAGTGATACTACTGTATTAAAAGGAGCTGAAATAGCACAAGAGTTTAAACCTGATTGGATTATCGCGATAGGTGGTGGAAGTTCAATGGATGTTGCAAAGATGATCTGGGTTTTATATGAGAATCCGGAAATCCAAATAATCGAAATTAATCCATTACAAAGAATAAAATTGGGAAAAAAATCAAAATTAGTTACAATTCCTACAACTAGCGGAACGGGGGCAGAAATTACATTTGGTTGCGTTATAACAAATGCCAAAACTCATAATAAAATGACTTTAGCAAATTTTGCCATTACACCAAATTGGGCTATAATAGATCCCAATTTAGCCTTAACTATGCCACCAAAACTAACTTTAGCCACGGGTATTGATGCATTAACTCATGCAGTCGAGGCATATGTAAGCCCTTTAAAAAATGATTTTTCAGATGGACATTGCTTAAAAGCAATTCAATTGGTTTTTAAGTGGCTTCAAAGGTCTTATGAAAGTGGTAAATCAGGGACACCTGATAAAGAAGCAAGAGAAAAAATGCATTATGCAGGTACAATAGCCGGTCTTGGTTTTGGTAATTCATCTGGTGGAATAGCACATGGAATAGGTCATAGTATTGGAGCTGTTCTTGATCTGCAGCATGGATTTTGTGTGGGTATTTTACTTCCTTATACTATAGAATATTTAGACTCTACATCTAGAATGAATTTTGAAGAAATTGTAAATTTATTACAATTACAAAATGGTAAAAATGCCACTGAAATATTAGCAAATAACATAAGGAAATTATTAACGAGTTTAAATGTCCCCCTAAATTTCAAGGATTTCGGAGTCAAAGAAGAAGATTTTAAAAGTAAATTTGAAAAAATTCTACAATTTTCAAAAATTGATTTATCAACTAAAACTTGTCCACGAAAAGCCACAGATGATGAATTAAAAAAATTAATTGAATATTCTTATTATGGAAAATCAATAGATTTTTAAAAATCTTAAAAGGAAATCCTCTTTTTTATCATTTTTTTAAATAACAATTTTTAATAATATAAATGAGGATTTTTTATCATTAACGAAGGTGAATAAAATGGTAAAAATTGGCATAATTAAATGCGGAAATATAGGTATATCACCAGTTCTCGATCTATTATTTGATGAGATAGCAGAAAGAGAAGATATAACTTTTAGAGTGGTCGGATCAGGACCAAAACTGACCCCAGAACACTGTGAAGAGGTCACAAAGCTAATGTTAGACATCAAACCAGACTTGATAATGTTTACAAGTCCAAATACATCCTTACCTGGACCAAAAAAATCGAGAGATATGATTCAAACTACTGGAATTCCTGCAATTTACTTTTCAGATCAGCCTGGAAGAAAAGCAAAAGAGGTTAAAGAGGAAATAGCTGGAAGAGGTATGGGATATTTCATTATAAAACCCGATGCAATGATAGGTGCTAAGAGACCATTCCTAGATCCTGTTGAAATGTGCCTCTATAATACCGACGTGTTGAAGGTATTAGCAATTTGTGGTGTAGTTAATTTAATTATAGCTGAAGTAGAAAAAGTGATTGACCAATTGAAAGCTGGTTCTAAACCCGAACTACCACAGATAGTAATTAATCGGAATAAGGCGTTGGAAGCTGCACGATTTTCAAATCAATATGCAAAATGTAAAGCTTCTGCTGCTTTAGACGCGGCTGAAACAGTGTCAGGCATCAATGTTGAAGGCTGTTTTATGGTAAAAGGAAGAGAAAATTACTTGCCAGTTGTAGGATCAGCTCATGAATTGATGCGTGCTGCTGCAAAATTAGCAGATGAAGCAAGAGAGATTGAAAAAGCAAACGACTCGGTTCTTAGAAGACCACACGCGAAAGATGGTAAAATTTTAGAAAAAAGAGAATTTCTGGCAAAGCCAATCTAATTATTTATTTTTTTATTTTTTATTTTATTGGGGATTTTAAGGGTTTTTTCAATTTTTCAACGATTTCTGGCCAGAAGGGTTCGGTAAATTCACCCTTATATTTAATTTTAGTACGTTTCAATTCAATTGCACCTTCACCTGGACAAGCATGTACACATGCTCCACAATAAATGCACTTATCTTTATCCACCTCAACCTTTTGAGCTTTCTCCCAACCTTTTTCAGCTTTTGGAATTGTTATAGCTCCCGTGGGACAAACCACATAACAAGTGCTGCAGCCACCAGGACAATACTCAGTGTGAAATTCAATTTCCCCCTCAAAATAAGATTTTGCTTTTCTACCCTCCTCTTTAAGATCAACCAATTCCATATCTAGCTTAGGAAGTGCCTTTTGATCAACTAATTGAAGCTTTTTTTCACCATCGATCTTAAGCGATAATGCTCCAAATGGACATAGATGATCGCAGGTACCACAAAGTGAACATTTTTCTTTATCAATTATCACTGAGGGTACTATTGTTTGGTGCCTTGAATGAGCACCGACTGGTCCACGGAAAATTGCCTCCTTTGGACAAACAATTCTGCAAGTATTGCATCCTGTACACTGATTTAAATCGTGAATAAGTTCAATATTCATTGTTAATAATCTAAGTTTTACTTTTTGTTCATTTTCGTCGATTATTCGGGTTAATTTAGGAACACTCATTCTTTCTCCTCCTTTATTTCAATGTGGATTGCGTCTTGTGAACACGCCTCTAAACACACACCGCAACCATCGCAAAGGTCGGGATTTTCGATAACTGCATGCCCATTTTTAATTACAATAATAAGATCTTTCTCACCCTTTTCGATAGCTTGCGCATTAATAGGACATGCGGTGTGACAGTCCCCACATCCGGTGCATTTCCGAAGTAAGATAATTGGTTTATAAATTCGGATTATTTCTGTCTCCGACATAGTAATCACCTAAAATTTGACTCAATTAAACAATTTCAAATAATTATATAATTATTTTTATTAGCTGTATTTTTCATTCATTTTAAAATAATAAAGATTTCTCTCTTTCCAATCTTAAAATAAGGAAAACGAATAGGACGTAGTCTTACTTCTAACCAGACCTCTTTTTTGATTTTTTCGCGTTATTTTAGTCTATTAAAAAAATAGAGAAATATTGATATTAACCCGTATTCCAAGCTTCACTTTTTAATAAATCTCTTACTGCTACCCTAATTGCTTCACTACGATTCGGATATCTTTTTTGCTGGACTAATTTCTCGAGGTCTTGAATATATGTATCTGGCAAATGTAGAGTTACTAATTTCATTCATATCGCCTTTTTCTAATTGCATTATTATCTTAATTCTGTATTACTGACAGACTTTTTCTTATATTTTTGTAAGGAATATCCGGATATCATCGAAATAATTTATGCCTTTTCTATATACATTAGAATTTTAAGAAATGAAAACATTAAAATAAAAAATTTTCATGTTTATTTAGAATCTAACTATAAAATGGTTATTGCAAAGAGGAAATTTTTGTAATATCAAGAGGTTATGACTTGTCGACATTTGAGATTAAAGTAGATAATAGTAAATGCACTGGCTGCTCTCTTTGCATAAATACATGTCCAATTAACCTCGAAATTGAACCTCAGTTAAAATATGGTGAATCACCTAAAACAGACAAAGTAATCTTCAGATTAATCAACGGGAAATGTAGAGTCCTAAATCCCCAATTATGTGAAAATAAACAGTTTAAGTGTAACCTTTGTGAAGTGATTTGTACAGGTAAAGCTATAACTCTTATTACATAATTAAAAATTTTATATAAACCTAAAAATAGTAATTGTGGTTTTAAACTGCTATTAAGTTAATTAAAATTAATTGTTTTTTTTTTAAATTTAATTAAAAATTAATCTGATATTTTAGATAGTTTTATTAAGCGAAGTTTTTAATATAAAGTTACAACTCAGAAAAATATTTGATAATTGAATGGAGGTATGGTTTATGGCTTCTAAAGCAGCAGTTGTTGCTCTTTCATGGGTAGCTTTCGGATGCATCGCACTAGGTATGGCTCTAACAGCAGTTGGAAATATGATGAACAGAAACCGAATTGACGATGTTATATTTTTCCAGTTTTGGATAAGCTATTTTATTGGATTTATTTTGCTATTATCAATGCCAGGTGCTCCTTTGGTTTCATTGGGATTATTTGTTTTAGGTGCTGGGCTTGTAATCTTACTAGTTGGGGCAATATTAGCTAGTACATCAGAGTCGATTTAAAAAAAGCAATATTCTTTTTTTTTTATTTCTTAAAAAAATAGTTAAATTTTATATTTAATTAGTATATTTATCTATTTTTTATTCGATTTCATTTGTATCTTTATAATCTTATTTTTTATTATTGGGATTAATTTTTAAAATATACAATCGTATAAAAAAATTGACAAAAAATTAAAAAGAAAATTCGTAAATTGGATATTAATTTATAGTTTTAACCCAATGACCAAAAAATTTGAGTTTGGGTTTAAAAATCATTTTGGAGTTTATAATATGCTTGATGTAATCTTAATGTCGGGCAGAACAATAAATCAAGGCAGATCTCTAGAAGGTGGTAAACTTGGTGATGAAGCAATCATTGCCACCGGTTCAGTTTTCATGGATCAAGAAGATATGAAAGCTATGAAAATTTTAACGGGAACTTTAGTAAAAGTAAAGACCGAATTTGGGGAAATAGTTGTTCGTGCTCGAACTAGTCCTGAACAACCTCACAAAGGTATTATTTTTATCCCTATGGGGATTTATGCTAATGCTGTAATAGATCCAGAAACAAATTCTACAGGAATGCCGACATTTAAAGGAATAAAAGCAACTGTAGAGCGAGTTGTTGGGGAAAAAGTTTTAACCCCTGCTGAGATTATTGCAAATTATAAAGCGGAGTGAGTAAAATGGCTGAAAAAATCATATCCGATGTGACTTGTGCCTTTTGTGGTGCATTGTGTGATGATTTAGAAGTAGTAATTAAGGATAATAAGATTATAGAAACTCGAAATGCTTGCACGATAAGTACAGCAAAATTATTTGCATGTAATAATTGGGAACACCGTATTACCAAACCATCTGAAAGGGTAAATGGAGAAATCAAAGAAATTAAGCTTGAAGAAGCCATAAATAAAACAGCTAAAATTTTAGTCGATGCAGAAAGACCGCTCCTGTATGGGTGGGCCAACACTGACAATGTTGCCATTGGTCTAGGTGTTGAGCTTGCGGAATTAGTTGGTGGAGTTTTTGACAATACTGCTACGGTATGTCATGGACCAAGTATTTTAGCAGAACAAGATGTAGGTGTTTCGACTACAACTCTTGGAGATGTAAAAAGTAGAGCCGATATGATTCTATTCTGGGGTTGCAACCCTATGGCAGCTCATCCAAGACATTTAGCACGTTATTCCATTTTTCCCCGTGGATTTTTTAGAGATAAAGGAGTCAAAGAAAGAGAAATGATTGTCATTGATCCACGATATACCGATACAGCTAAAATTGCAGATAAATTTATAAAAGTCGAGCCCAACAAAGATTATGAATTAATGAGTGCAATTAGAGCTGTCTTAAACGGATTAGAACTAAAAGAGGAAGTAATCGCTGGGGTAACTAAAGAAGATATTATTGAACTTGCTGAAAAACTTAAAAAATGTAGTTTTGGAATAATTTTCTTCGGATTAGGACTTACTATGAGTAGTGCAAAGCATAGAAATATAGATATTGCTATTTCTCTTACTAGACAATTAAATAAATATACCAAATGGCTTATTATGCCAATGCGGGGACATTGGAATGTAACAGGCTCCAATACTGTTCCAACATGGCATATTGGGTATCCATTTTGTATTGATTTTTCATTAGGTTATCCACGATATGGTCCTGGAGAATATTCTTCAAATGATCTATTATATAAAGGGGAATGCGATGCAGCATTAGTTGTAGCCTCAGATCCTGCTGGAAATTTCCCAAAAAAGTCCGTTAAGAACCTTGCAAAAATCCCTGTAGTAACTATTGACCCTCATCATACTCCAACAACTGAATTAGCACAAATTCTAATTCCCGCAGCAGTAGTTGGAATAGAAACAAGTGGTACTGGGTATCGTATGGATCATGTTCCACTTCATTTGAAAAAGTTGATTGAACCCCCTGAAGGAAATCTACCAGATGCTGAAATTCTGCGAAAAATCATAGATGCAGTTAAAAAACTGCAAAAATAAATCTTATAAACTCAAATTTCTCTATCTTTTTATTGAATTATAAATAAATAGTGTTAGAATTATTATGATTGATATTTCTCTATAAATTTCTTTGTTCCTATTTTTTTCTCCGTAGTTCCTGCTGCATTAATTTCTGATGCTTCGTTTTCTATAATCATTCCATCTTTTAATGTGGAATCTTGACATTTTTTAAAACAAGCTTTAATCATTGACATTGTAGGAGGGTTTTTTTTCGATAAAGTCGTAGCAAAGTCTAGTCCTTCTTTATACATTTCCTCTTTTGTCTCAAATGTTTTAGTAACCAAACCAAATTTATCAGCTAACTCCCATTTAATATGTTCACCGGTCATTAAAATATATCTTGCATCAGAATCACGACAAATTTTTGTAGTAATTGTCATACCTCCATGTGTTGGAAACATAAAATTATAGTTAATTTCTGGAAGACAAAAGGCAACATCTTTTAGAACAAATCTAAAATCACATGCAAAGGGTACGAGACAACCAATCCCTATGGCATATTTTTGAACCAAACAAATTGTTGGTATGGTCATATAATATATGAGTCTAATGAACTCTTGTCCAACACTTCTATAAATATTCAAAACTTCCATGCCTGAACTCATTTCTTTTAAATGAAATCCTGCGGAAAATGTGTCTCCATTTGCTTGAATAAGTAGCGCACGAATATTCGAGTCATTTTTGACTTTAAGTAGAGCATCTCGAAGCGCTACGACTTGTTCTTTATCGAATAAATTCATTTTTCCGTTATTGAGCGTAATTCGAGCAACTTTACGAATTTTTTCATAAATTACTTTTTCAGAACTTTTTTCACTCATAATTTTCACTTCAATAGGTAAAATAATATTAATTATAAATAAAGAAACAGTAATTTAATTCTAATTTTAAATTTTTTTAATAACTAGAAATGAGGTTTGTTTTTGGCAAGAGAATACTACATGATGATTGAATTACGAGAACACGCAGAACCAATAACACAAGACGAACTTGATAGTATTCTTGAAAAACATTATGAATTTATAAATTCGGGTGGAGCTGGGGGTAGATGGGAAACATTTGTAACTGAACCCGATCTAAAAAAGGGATTAATTCTTGGAGTCTATGTTGGGGCTAAAGGTTCTAATGGTGAACAATTAAAATTAAGCCACAAAAATCTCGAAAAAGTAAATTTAGAAAACATATTCTTACAATATGGGGATTTAGTCGGTGTTCTTTGCAGAAAACAAAGTTTAAAAGATAGTAGTCTTGAAGGAAGCTTACTTACGGATTCAGACTTTTCAGGATCTAATTTTGAAAATGCAAATTTAACTAATGCAGATTTCTCAAGATCTAGAATGGTTCATTGTAACTTTAAAAATGCCAATCTCACTGGAACAGACCTTGAAGATGTAGATTTAACAGGTTCTGACCTTCGTGGCGCAATGATTGATGGTACTAGTTTTAAGAATACAATAATGAAAGATATTTTAAAGGATTAAATAGAGAAATTTTATTTTTAATTGGACAAATTGATTAAACATTTGCTCGTTCAAAAAATTTTATTAATTCTTCTTGTAACTGAGCAAATTTTGGATATTTAACCTTAATTTTGTAAATATTCATCCCGACTAAATTTTTAATATCTTTATCATGATTTGAAATCTTAATTTTATTAATAATTTCATCTACTATTAGAAAATCAGCTTGAAATTGCGTATAATGAATTATACAAGTTCCTTTTTTAATTTTTATAAAATTACGAAATACATTATTTGCATCCCTTTTTCTAAAATTCCATGTTTTTTGGCGATACTCATTTTCAATCTCTTTCAAAGCCTCTATTTCCGAATCTTTAAGGTCATCTTCAACTAATTTAGTTTTCAAAGTGGTTTCATAAGCGTTTTTCAATCCTGATATTGCTTCATCAACAGCTATTTGACGATTTAACTCTTTATTGAGTGTTGTAATATTTTTTTCTAATTGGTTTTCCACTAAATCTTTAAATTTATTGCTAGGAACGTTTAAAATTTTGGAAAATTTTTCATAATCAAAATCTAGAAGTATATTACCAACCATTACGCCTGCATTTTCAATCGAAACTGCGCCATTTCCTGAAATTTTTTTGTTATTTATTTGAATTTCATTAAAAACTATTTTGGAATTCAGATTTAAATCCTTTAAGAATTGGTTTGGCCCTTTTAGAGCAATTGAGTATAAATTTTTAATAGGCGATGGGAATCCAAATCCGTTAAGAATTACATTATAAAATACTTGATCTTTTTCTAAAAGGACTAGTCCTCCCCCTGCCAATCGTCTTACTAATGCAATTTTATTTTTTCCACAAAAATCTAAATTTACTTCTTGATAAAAATTCTGATGATATCCACAACTTATTGAACTTTTATTTGTTGTAGTTAAAAGAATAATATTAGTTTGTGGAGTCTTGGAAATTTCCAAAGCTAACGCATGATATATAGCTTGAACTCGAATAGGTTCTAAATTCTTTAATATAACTAAACGCCACTTTGCTTTTTCAGAAAGCATTTTCAAGTCAGATTATTTTTTTTAAATTAGTACAAAATTTTAAAAAATAAAAAAAAAGCGATAGTTTTTAGTTATTCTTTTTTGACATTTTTGGCAATTTCTTCTTTTACCCAAGCTTGAAAATCCGGATTGTTCACTCGAAATAAATCATTTAACTCATCTTTATTATCTGGTTTTATTTTACAAATCCAACCTTCACCATAGGGTGAACTATTCATAATAGTTGCATCATCATCAAGTTCTTCATTTGCTTCTGTAACTATGCCATTGACTGGGCCATAAATTCTACCTACCCATTTTCCAGATTCAAGACTTGCGAATGGTTTTCCTTTTTTAACTTTTGTATCCTCATCCGGGAGTTCTACATAAATAAACTCCCCTGCAAGCTGTTGGGCATAATCGGTTACACCTAAAGTTAAAACATCTCCATCATCTCTTACCCAAAAATGATGCTCTGTATAATAAAGATCGTCTGGAAAATCAAATTCATCAATTTTCATTACTTCTCCTCCTACATACATGATACAATTTTATTTTCAACTACTAAATCTACAAATCCATCATAATCTATGAGCTTAACATAATCATTGAGATCTTTTATAGCTCGTGCTTCTAAGTCTGCTTTTAAAGCATAGACCGCAATTCCATTTTTTTTAAATTTATCTATAATGTCTTCTGTAACTATTCCTTTTTTCGCTGCAATTACTGCATCTTCGATTAATATAACTTTTGAATCACTTGCTTTTTTTAAATTTGAGCACTGTTCCAAATCTCTCGTATTTAAGGGGGATTTACCCATTACATATAACATTTTATCACCTCAAAACGGAATTATATGATCGAATTGGCTTAAAACTTTTTCAAAATTATCTGGTGTGCACACTTGAGCATCGATTGTTAATTGATCCACTGTAATATTACGCTCTTTGAGAGATTGTCCGCATACATAGAACTTTTCGATATCCATCTCTTTCAAATCGGGTAATACTTGTCCCAATGCTTTCATTTCTATTGCATCAGGTTTCTGATCCTTTAATGCAACAAAAACTCCATCATGTATAAATAAGACTTCAACATCTACTTCAAATGAAGCAAGCCCCATAATAGCCCTAATTGCTTCTGCTGCATATACCGTTCCATAAGGGGATTTTCTTATCATAATCAGTACTTTTTTTGGCATACTTTAACCTCCAAATGTAATAAATCTGTCAGACTCCTCTACAAAATCAGCTAATTTTCCTAAACCAACAATTTTCGTATTTTCTATTGCTGCATCTTTTGTTAAACCTCTGAATTTAGAGCACGCCACACAAGCATAGACTTTAACACCTTGAGCTCCAATTTCCGAAAACATTTTTGCAATATTTCTTTCCCCAGGTGGAACAATCTTCTTATTAATATTATTTACTCCATCTGTGTAAAAGAAGACCCCTGTTATTTCATGACCTTTTTTAAGAGCTGCTTTAATGAAATGATATGCAGTATCACTTGCTTGATGCTGATAAGGACCCGTTAATACCATTATTCCTATTTTCATTTTTTTCATTTCCATAAGTTTGTTATTTTTTCAATTTTTAATCTATAATGATAAACAAGTAGGCGATTCAGCAAGATTAAAACGAATATCTTCTTTAAAAGTTCTCAAGATAGCGTGAGAAACTATCTTTTGAATTCCCTCAATTTGTGCAATTCTTCTTGATAATTTAGCTGCACTTTCTGCATCTACACATCTAGCCAAGCAAGCAAGTTGAAAATCGCCTGCAACCTGGTGAATATAGAGTAATTCGGGTACACAAGTTATAAGTTCTTTAGCAATTTTATTAATATCTGTTTTAGGATTTGTTTCTATAAAAAAACAAATCGGATAATTAAGGTTCAAAAAAGATGGATCAACAATTGTTGTATACCCTATGATAATATTTTTACTCTCTAACTCCTTGATCCTTCTTCTGACTGTTGAAAAAGAAATATCTATATTCATTCTCTTTTTTAACAATCTAGCTATTTCCCTTGGAGAATATCGCGAATCTTCTTGTAATAATTGAATAATTGCTGTATTCGTTTCATCCATCATTGAAAAATCTCTCACTTTTTTTTATAGATAAAGTTAACTTGATTTATCATTATTTTTTGATAAATAGTTTTTCTTGGTACAAACAATGTTTTTTAACTATAAAAAGTATTTCATTTGAAACAAAACCTTATAAATAAAAAATCGATTGATTCGATAGTAACATAATTTTGGATCAAAAAATTTAGTGGTGATAAAATGTTAAAAAAAATGGCTTTCATTGTTGGTAGCAAATCTTTTGAAAAAATGATGATGCCCTTAATAATTTCACAAACAGCTGATGCAATGGATGTAGAGGTTGATATATTTTTTACATTCTGGGGATTACAATTATTGAAGAAAGGAGCCGCTGACAAAGCAAAAGTAGAAGGTATGCCATTTCCTATGAAAGGGATGGCTGCTTGGATGTTTAAAAAGAAATTGAAAAAATTTGGAACTGACAATCCCAGTGAAGTAATAAAAGAACTTGCTAGTAACGGTAACATTCATCTATACGCATGTAATATGACTATGGAATTGATGGGCGTTAAAAAGGAAGATTTAATTCCTGAAGTCGAGAAAGTATTAGGAGCAGCTAAATTCTTGGAAATTTGTGAGGACGCAGATCAAGTTCTAGTCTTCGCATAAACTTTTTTTATATTAGAGGTGTTAAATCGTGAGTCAAACAGATAACTCAAAAATAATTCAATCTGAAGAATTAGATCCAAATTTTAAATATGAGGTGGCTAAAGAACATGGAGGAGAACAAATTAAATTTTGTTTTCAATGTGGAACATGTGCAGCAGGTTGTCCTATTCGCACAATAAATGGGGATTTTAATCCTCGCACCATAATACGTAAAGTTCTATTAGGTATGAGAAAAGAAGTTTTGTCAGGGAAAGAAATTTGGATGTGTAGTAATTGTTATATCTGTTATGAAAGATGCCCCCAAAACGTTAAATTTACTGATATTATTTTTGCACTCCGTAATATTGCGGCTAGGGAAGGTTATACTCACCCCTCATTTGTAAAACAAGCTGACCTTATTCGTAATATGGGGAGATTATACGAAGTTACAGAGTTGGAATTAGATAAAAGAGAGGATTATAATCTACCTCCAATTAATCCAACCAATGATGATTTAGATAAAGTTTTTGAAAAAACCAAAATTGAGGATAAATTAAAGAAAAGTAGGGATTGAAATGAAGAAATATTCAATATTTATTGGTTGTACTATTCCTGTAAGAGCAATGAATTATGAAATCTCTTCTAGAAAAATATTAGAACATTTAAAAGTTCCAATTCAGGAAATCGAAGAATTTACTTGTTGTGGTTATCCTGTCGAATCGGTTGATGAAATTAGTGCTTTAACTGCTTCCGCTAAAAATTTAGCACTTGCAGAAAAATATGATACTACAATAATAACTTTATGTAGTGCTTGTACAGGAACATTAACTAAAGCAAAGACAATCCTTGATGAAAATGAAGAATTGAGAAAAAAAGTAAATGAGAATCTTGAAGTTTTAGGATTAAAATATACTAAAAAGGCTGAAATTAAACATATTGGTAAATTTATACTCGAAGATATTGGTCCAGAAAAATTAAAAGAATTAGTAGTTACTCCATTAACTGATTTAAGAATCGCTCCTCATTATGGTTGTCATTTTAATAAACCATCAAATATTTTTAACAATTTTGACGATACAGAATATCCTACTTCTCTGAAAATAATAATAGAGGCTCTTGGAGCCACTTATGTTGAATATGAAAATTTAATGCAATGTTGTGGTGGAGCTGTATTAGGAGTTGATGAGAGTCTTTCATTAACTCTAGCAAGAAATAAACTACAACATATTAAAGATGCTGAAGCTGATGCAATCACCTTAATTTGTCCTTTTTGTTACCTAATGTATGATGTTAATCAAAAAAGAATAGAAAAAGATAGTGAAGAGAAATTTAAAATTCCCGTCTTATTTTTACCACAATTAATTGGATTAGCATTTGGAATTGATCCCAAAGAATTGGGATTAAAATTGAATCGAGTAAAGCCCAAGGAAATTCTAGCAAAGATAGAAATGTTAAGTGGAGGTAAATAATTTGAAAGATTTAGTTGGTGCTGTATTAGTTGTAGGAGGCGGTATAGCCGGAATTCAATCATCATTGGACCTAGCCGATTCTGGATTTAAAGTATATCTGGCAGAATCATTACCAAGTATTGGAGGTAAAATGGCCCAATTAGATAAAACGTTTCCCACTAATGATTGTAGCATGTGTATCTTGGCCCCTAAAATGGTAGCTTGTTCTAGGCATCCTAATATTGAAATTATGACTTATTCTGATATAGTTGATTTCAAGGGTGAACCTGGAAATTTTAGTGTAACCGTCAATAAGAGGGCAAGGTTTATTGATGAGTCAAAATGTATTGGCTGTGGAACATGTGCAGAAAAATGTCCTGTGAGAAAAAAGGTTTTTAATAAATTTAATGAAAATTTGGAATATAGAAGAGCAGCATACAGATTATTTCCTCAAGCAATACCTTCTACCTTTTTAATAGATAAAAATAATTGTATTTTTTTCAAAACGGGGAAATGTAAAGCATGTGAAAAATTCTGTCCTGCAGATGCAGTCGATTTTGAGCAGAAAGATGAATTAATTACTTTAAATGTTGGATCTGTAATTATTTCTTCTGGTATGGGAGTATTTAACCCTTCAAAATTATCTAATTTTGGATATGGAATTGTTCCAGATGTCGTTACAAGCATAGAATTTGAAAGAATTTTAAGCGCTTCTGGACCTTATGGAGGACATATTTTACGACCTTCGGATAAAGTACCGCCTAAAAAGATAGCCTTCATTCAGTGTGTTGGCTCACGAGATAGATCTATTAACAGAAATTTCTGTTCAGCAGCCTGTTGTATGTATGCGATTAAAGAAGCAATAATTGCTAAAGAACATGAACCCGATTTAGATATAACTATATATTACATGGATATAAGAGCATTTGGTAAAGATTTCGAAAAATATTATGAAAATGCTAAAAATATTGGAATAAAGTTTATAAGATCCCGCCCTACATCTGCTCAGAAACATGGAAACCAAATTAAAATAATATATGAGGATGATACAGAAGAACTTAAAGATGATTTATTTGATTTAGTAGTCTTATCAGTAGGGTTTCAACATAATGAAAAAATACAAGAAATTGATAATATATTTAATTTACAAACAAATGAGTTTGGTTTTACAAAGACTGATTCATTTAATCAAATGAAAACAAATACTAAAGGCGTATTCGCTTGTGGAATTAACTCAGGACCTAAAGACATTCCAGAAACTGTAACCCAAGCTTCCGCCGCTGCTGGTTGTGCAAGTGCTCTTTTAGCACCAACGAGAGGCAAATTAGTTAAACCTAAAGAATTACCTGAAGAAATTGATGTAAGAGGGCAACCTCCTCGAATAGGCGTCTTTATTTGTCACTGTGGAATTAATATCGGCAGTGTTGTAGACGTACCAAATGTTGTGGAATATGCAAAGACTCTACCAAATGTAGTCATTGCTGATGAGAGCCTTTATACTTGCTCCGCAGATTCACAAAATTCAATTAAAGAGAAAATCAAAGAGTATAATCTAAATCGTGTTGTCATTGCTAGCTGCACGCCCCGTACTCATGAGCCACTGTTCCAAGAGACTATAAGAGAAGCGGGTTTAAATCGACACCTATTTGAAATGTGTAACATCCGGGAGCAAGATTCATGGGTGCATATGAAGGAGCCAGAAAAAGCGACTCAGAAAGCAAAGGAATTAGTCCGAATGGCTACCTTAAAAGCAAATAAGATTGAACAATTACAAAAAATCTCTCTTGATATTGTTAAAAAAGTCCTTGTAATCGGGGGAGGTATTGCCGGAATCACTGCAGCATTAGAAGCCGAAAAACAAGGATACCCAGTTTATTTGATTGAAAAAAAGGAAAAATTGGGTGGTTTACTTAATCAAATTCATATATTGCTAGATGATGAAGACCCTCAGAAATATCTAGCAGATAGAGTCGAAGAATTAAACTCTAGCAAAAATATACAAGTTTTTCTAAATTCAGAATTAATTGAACTAGGAGGATTTGTAGGAAATTTCAAAGCTAAAATAAAAACAGGAGATAAAATTGAAGAATTAGATGCAGGAGCAGTTATTATCGCTACTGGAGGCGAACTATATAAGCCTATTGAATATTTCTATGGAAAAGATGAGCGTATAGTTACTGGTCTAGAATTTGAAAAACTTATGTATGATAATCAAATAAAAGGGAAAACTTTCTGTTTTATTCAATGCGTAGGTTCACGAAATGACCAAAATCCTTATTGTAATAGGATTTGTTGCTCGGAGGCAGTGAAAAATGCTATAAAAATTAAAGAAAAGATACCTGATTCAAACGTATTCATCCTTTACCGAGACTTACGTGTATATGGTTTAAATGAAAAATATTATGGAAAAGCAAGAGATATGGGTGTTTTTTTCATAAATTACGAACAAGAAAATCCTCCTGAAGCTAAACTTGAAAATGGAGTATTAACTGTCGAAGTGTATGATAAAATATTGAAGAAATATATCAATATTAAACCCGATAATCTGATCTTGAGCGTTGGTATTGATCAGAGAACGAATTCTAAACCAAATTTTGCAGAACTTTCACAAAAATTGAAGGTTCCTTTAAATAAAGAAGGATTTTTCTTGGAAGCACATATGAAACTAAGACCGGTGGATTTTGCAACAGATGGAATTTTTCTGTGTGGAACGGCCCATTGGCCAAAGCTGATACCTGAAACAATTTCACAAGCTATTGCTGCAGTGTCTAGAGCAAGTACAATCTTAAGTAAGGATTCAATCGAAACAGAAGGTATAGTTGCAAGAGTAAATCCTGTTCGATGCACGGCTTGTGGACTTTGTGTTGAAAATTGTCCTTATAATGCAATTGAATTACAAGAAGTAAGAGGAAAAAAGATCGCTGTTGTTAATGAAGCTCTTTGTAAGGGTTGTGGAACTTGCTCCGCAAATTGCAGATGTTCTGCGGTTGATCTACTCGGTTTTACGGACGAACAAATATCATTAATTATAAATTCACGAGCTATAGCTTGATATGATTTATTAAAATGTATTAAAATGAATAATAATATTAAAAATTTCATGGGTTTTATCCCAGATTTAAAATATGAGGTGATTTTAAATGGTTGAAAAAGATGAAACATTAGATTGTTTAGGGCTATTATGTCCGGCACCTATAGTTAAATTATCTAAAAAAGTTAAAAAAATGGAATCTGGAAAAATATTAGAACTTATCGCAGATGATGAGGGTGCTCTAGAAGACGTACCTGCCTGGTGCCGAAAAACAGGAAATGAACTAGTGGAAAGTAAAACTGAAAATGGTGTCTATAAGTTCTATGTCAAAAAAACATAATTTCCTTTTTTTTATTTTTTTATGTCAATAAATTAGATGCCTTCTTAGAGTTTTACAAAGACATTTCCAATAATTTAATCATTTTTTGAAATTAATTTTTTTAAATATATTCTAAAATTAGAGCTAATTATTATTAATTTTCTATATTTCTACTAATGAAAATTAAATAATCAAATAATAATTAAAGATAGTTTACTTTGTTAATTCAAGAAAATTTTATTAGATTCTTATTTTCAAAAAGTGGCTATCTTTGGCGAATAATATTCTTGTGCTAGGTGGTGGAATAAGCGGAATACAAGCTTCACTCGACCTAGCTGAAATGGGGCTGCGCGTTTTCTTAGTTGAATCTTCTCCAAGTATTGGAGGTAGAATGGCTCAGCTAGACAAGACATTTCCGACCAATGACTGCTCTATATGCATTCTTGCGCCAAAAATGGTCGAATGTGCACGCCATCCAAATATAACCATCTTATCCTATAGTGAGCTTAAAGAAGTTAATAAAAAAAATGATGTTTTTACAGTTAAAATATTAAAGAAGCCACGTTATGTTGATGAAATTAAATGTACTGGTTGTAGAGACTGTTTCACTGTATGCCCCATAGAAGTACCAAATGAATTTGACCAAAATCTTAGAAATAGAAATGCAATTTATATTCCTTTTCCACAAGCAGTCCCTAACATCGCCACAATTGACAAAGAAAATTGTATTAATTGTGAGGCATGTTCAAAAAAATGTAAAACTGATGCCATTAATTATGATCAAAAACCTGAATTGATTGAACTAGAGGTTCAATCCATAATTGTTTCTATTGGCTTTGATTTATTTGATCCGAGTAAAATTTTACAATATGGTTATAAAAAATTTAAAAATGTTCTAACTTCTCTTGAATTTGAACGATTATTAAGTGCTTCTGGACCAACTCAAGGTGAAATATTAAAACTTTCAGATGGAAAATCACCTAAACACATTACTTTTATTCAATGTGTAGGTTCAAGAAGCACTAAATACCAACCTTATTGTTCGAAAATATGTTGTGTCTATACAACGAAAGAATCCATTGTAGCCAAGGAACATAATCCAAACATTCAGATTTCCATTTTATATAATGATTTACGTGCATTAGGGAAGGGTTTCCGGGAATTTATTAATCGTGGAGAAATAGAATACGGTATAAATTATATTAAAGCACTTCCTGGGGAAATTTCAGAGGATCCTATAACTAAAAAATTATACGTGTCTTATGAAAACATGGATACGGGAGAATTTGAGATTCTAGAAACTGATATTGTTGTATTAGCTCCCGCAATGGTTCCAAAAAAAGATATTGAGCAAATATCTAATATTTTAGGTATTAAACTTGATAAATATGGGTTTTTTAAATGTGAACCATATTCTCCATTAGTTACAGATATTCCAGGTATCTATGTGACTGGGACCTGTTCTGGTCCTAAGGATATTCCGGAATCTGTAGGAGAAGGAAGTGGTGGGGCAGCAAGTGCTTTAGTTCCAAATGAACAAGAACATCAACCAATCCCTGAAAAACAACCAAAGCTGGAAAATACCTCACCAGCCCAACCAAGGATAGGTGTATTTATCTGTCATTGTGGAGTAAATATCGGTGGAATTGTTGATATAAAAGAAGTGGCGGATTATATCAGATCTTTAAATAATGTCGTTTTTGTTGCTGAAAACTTATATACTTGCTCAGAAGATACTCAAAAAATAATTAAAGATAAGATTAAGGAATTAAATCTTAATAGAGTGATTGTTGCTTCTTGTACCCCAAGCACCCATGAACCTTTATTTAGAAAAACTTGTGAAGAAGCTGGACTAAACCCATACTTATTTGATCTAGCAAATATTCGTGAGCAAAATTCATGGGTTCATCAAAGAGAACCAGAAAAGGCAACTGAAAAGGCCAAAGATATAATTCGAATGTATGTTAAACGATCACAATATTCTAGTCCTTTAACTAAAATTAAAACAGAAGTCACTTCATCGGCATTGGTAATTGGGGGTGGGATTTCAGGCTTAATTGCTTCAAAAACCATTGCTAATAAAGGATTTAAAGTATTTTTAATTGAAAAAGAGGATAAATTGGGAGGTTTAATAAAAGATCTTTATAAATTATATCCAAATGAGAAAAATCCTGAAGATATATTAAACCCTATTATATCTGATGTGATAAAAAATAAAAATATAGAGGTTTTAACGTCTACTCGAATTGAAAATATAACAGGATCAATTGGTAATTTTGAAATTTTAGCGTTTAAAAATAATAAAGAATTCAATTTCAATGTAGGTACAATTATCGTTGCGATTGGTGCAAATGAATCAAAACCAGATGGATTGTATGGTTACAAAAAAAATGCTAACGTTTATACACAGTCTGAATTTGAACAAATTCTAAGTTCAAATAAAGTAAAAAATGATGAAAAAATTGTTATGATTCTTTGTGCTGGAGTTGGGAAAGGAGAGAAAATTGCATATTGTTCCTCCATCTGCTGCATGGAAGCATTTAAAAATGCCTTAATTCTAAAAAAACAAGCTCCTAATTCAGAAATCATTATTTTATATAAGGATATTTGTGTATTTGGAGATGGTGAAGAAGTATATAGAACAGTTAGGGAAGAAGGTATTCAATTTATAAAATATAATGCGAAAGAGGATATAAAAATTCTCGAATCTAAAGGAATTAAGATAAATATTTCAGTTTTTAATAGTTTTCTGAATAAAGATGTAAAAATTGTAGCGGATCGAATTGTTTTATCTACTCCAATGATACCAGCAACAGATACTGAAGATTTATCAAAATTACTGAGAGTACCTTTAGCTTACAATGGATTCTTTTTAGAGGCACATGTAAAACATAGACCACTCGATTTTACAAATGATGGAATTTATCTTTGTGGATCTTGTCAAAGTCCAAAATCTATCTCCGAATGTATCGCACAAGCTAAAGGAGCAGCAGCTAGAGCTCTAATACCTTTAATTAAGGGCGAGGTTGAAAGTGAAGCAATAATATCAGAGGTGAATCCCGAAATTTGTGTGGGTTGTGAAATTTGTGAATTACATTGTCCTTATGGTGCAATTACTGTCCAAAAAGATGAAAATGAAGATCTTAAAGCTCAAGTTAATCCAAGTTTATGTAAAGGCTGCGGAATTTGTGCAGCAAGCTGTCCTGTAGATGCAATAACAATGAAAAATTTCACAAATGAGCAAATTCTCTCTATGGTTCAAACTGCAAAACAAGATTCTTCATTAAAAGATGAGACTATAATCATAGCTTTTTTATGTAATTGGTGTTCTTATCAAGGAGCTGATAATGCGGGAGTAAGTAGATTTCAATATCCAACATCAATAAGACCTATTAGGGTAATGTGCACGGGAAGAATAAGTATAAGCCATATTTTAAATGCTTTTAAAGCAGGTGCTGATGGTGTACTTATCGCAGGCTGCCATCCGGGAGATTGCCATTATGTGGACGGTAATTTAAGTGCAGAGAGAAAAGTAAACTTAGCGAAACAGTTATTAAATAAAATAGGAATTAACGAGCGAAGACTTCGCCTAGAATGGATATCTGCAAGTGAAGGTAAAAAATATGCATCTGTTGTAAAAGACTTTCTTAACGAGTTAGAAGAATTAAAGACCAAAAAGGAAATGGTTGTGAGGGTTAAAGACTATTGACAAACAATGAGATAATTAAAAAATACAATAACCTATTAATTATAGGCGCAGGACTTGCAGGCATGGAATGTGCCCTCGATCTCGCCGATGCGGGCTATAAAGTCTATTTGGTTGAAAACAAGTCCTCTATTGGGGGAAAATATGCACAAATATATAAAATATTTCCTTATGACGAATGCGGTGCCTGTATTTTAACACCTAAAATGAATCAAGTTGGTAAACACCCCAATATTGAAAATATTACTCTTGCAGAAATAAAAGGTGTGAAAGGGTCTCTAGGAAATTTTGAAGTTACTATTTTAAAACATCCAAGGTATGTGGATGAAGATAAATGCACAGGATGTGGGAAATGTATAGAAACCTGTCCTGTGGAAGTTTCAAACGAATATGATCTGGGATTATCTAAAAGAAAAGCAATTTATCTAGATTTTGCACAACAAATACCATTCGTAGTTACTATTGATAAAGATAATTGCATAGATTGTAGAATGTGTGTTCAAAGATGTAAAGCTGAAGCAATAGACCATGATATGAAGGAAAAAGAAATTATATTACAAGTTGGGGCAATTATTATCAGTACAGGTTTTGAAGAATTTGATCCCTCTATAAAAGAAGAATACGGGTTTAAACGTTATAAAAACGTAATTACAAGTTTAATGTATGAAAGAATGACTCATCCGGCAGGTCTGGACAATATATCACGTCTATCTGATGGTAGAAAACCAAGAAGGGTAGTCTTTGTTAATTGTGTAGGAGCAAGAGACGAAAGTATTGGAAACTTATATTGTAATAAAGTATGTTGTATGTTCTCAATGAAAAATGCAAGGAATTTACGATTGCATGAACCAGATGCGGAAATTATTATTTGCTATATTGATATAAGGGCTGCTGGCAAATTATTCGAAAGATATTATCGCTCTACTTTAGAACAATATGGAATCAAATTTATTAGGGGTAGAGTTAGTGAAATTTTAGAAGATCCTAATACAAAAGATCTGACAGTTCGTCTAGAAGACACAGAAGGAGCTGAACCGATCTCTCTTGAGAATGTAGACTATGTAATTTTAAATTGCTCATTTGTACCTTCCGAAGGAACTAAAAAAATGGCAGAATTCTTTAATTTAGAACTCGGCTCTGATGGATTTATCCAAGATTTTCATTCTAATATAGGAGCTATTGAAACAAAAATACCTGGAGTTTATGTAATCGGAACTGCTCATGGTCCAAAGGATGGTACGGATGTAATTGCCGAATCAAAGGCTGCAGCTTCAGCTTGTACTGCAGATCTTCCTCCATTGTCAAGAGATTTAAAGGAAAAAATAATCGAAAAGAAAGAAATTGATGAATCTAAACTAAGAGTGGGTGTATTTGTTTGTCATTGTGGAGGGATTATTTCACATACTGTTGATGTTAAAGAATTGGTTGAGAAATTAAAAGAAGATCCTGATATTGAATTTGTTCAAGATTACATATTCATGTGTTCTAGTCCTGGTCAAGATTTAATAAGAGAAAGTATAAAGAAATATAATTTAAATCGAATTATTGTAGCATCTTGCAGTCCACTTATCCATGAGCCTACATTTCGCGGTTGTGTAGAATCAACTGGGCTTTCACGCTTTTATTTCGAGGGTCCTATAAATATTAGAGAACAATGCGCCATGGTACATAAGGACTACCCCGAAGATGCCACCACGAAGGCTTTGGCTTTAATTAAAGGTGGGGTAGCGAGAGTTTCACGCTTAAGAGAGGTCCCTATAGAAAAATTGGATGTAAAAAAATCAGTTTTAATTTTAGGTGGAGGGGCTTCAGGGATAACTGCTGGAATTGATTTAGCCAAAAAAGGATTAACTGTTTATATAATCGAGAAAGAAGAGGAAATTGGAGGTAGATTAAATAAATTATATAAATTATTTCCCCATAAAGATGATGCACAAGAAATTTTGAAAGAATTAAAAACCAAAATAAAGCTTTATAAAAATATAATTATACACACATCAAGTAGAATTACAAATTTTTCCGGTCGCATTGGGGATTATAATGTTAAAATTAATAAAAATGGAAAAGAAATAGAATTAAATGTTGGTTCTATAATCGTTTCTATTGGTACTAAGGTTTATACGCCGGAAATTGGCGAATATTGCTTTGGAGAAACTAAAAATGTTATCACCTCTTTAGATCTTGAAGAAATGCTCAAAAATGACTCTTTAAAAGACCCTGTATCTATAGCTTTTATTCAATGTGTTGGTTCAAGAGCGTATCCTGGGGAAAAAGGGCACATTCATTGCTCTAGAGTGTGCTGTAATTCAGCTATTAAAAATGCTGAAATTATTAAAGAGAAATTTCCAAATTCTAACGTATTTATTTTATACAAAGAGTTTTTGAGAGTATATGGCCGTTTTATGGAAGAAAAATATATCGATACGCAGATGAAGGGTGTTAATTTTATCAGATGGCTTAAAGATAAACCACCCCAAGTAGAAGTTGATTCGAAATCGAATAAGATTATGATATCTGTATATGATTCACTATTGCAAGATGAGATAAAAATTACGGCAGACTACCTCGTTTTATCAGTGGGTCAAGAATCTCCAGAAGATTTAGATAATTTATGCAACATTCTTGGGATAACAAAATCCATTGATGGGTTCGTTGAAGAAATGCATATTAAATTTCGCCCAGTTGAAACTAAGGTTCCTGGAATTTATTCTTCATCCTCATTTCCCAAAGACATAGCTGATTCTATCGCTCTTGCTCGTGGTGCAGCAAGCAAAGTCGCGATACAACAGAAGGGTATTGAATTAGAATTAACAACTGCTGAAGTGGATGAGTCAGTTTGTGTTGGTTGTGGATTATGTGAGGCTGTTTGTCCATATGAGGCGATAAAAATGGTCGCAATAAAACCTGGCAAAATAATCTCGGTAACTGATACAATAAAATGTCAAGGATGTGGTACATGCGTAGCATCTTGCCCCATAGGTGCAAGAGATCACAGATGGTGGCGTGATTCTCAATATCTTGCTCAAATAGACGCAATATTAAATGAATAAAAATATATGGTGTTAAAATTTCCCCCTAAACAACCAGTAATTTTAATGTTTGCCTGTATGAGATGCAGTTATACTGCTTCAGACCTAGCGGGAACATTAAAAATTCAATACAATCCAATAGTTCGTATTATAAGGGTTCCTTGTACGGGAAGAGTTGATATTATTCATATATTGCGAGGAATAGTTGATGGTGCTGATGCAGTTCTCGTAGTTGGTTGTCATAAAGGGGATTGCGGATTTATTTCAGGAAATCTAGCTGCTGAAAGACGAGTGAAATTTGTAAGAAACTTATTAAAACAGATGAATATTAATCCTGATCGCGTTCAAATGCACTATGTTTCAGCCGCAGAAGCAAATGAAGTAGTCGAAATTATAGAAAAAGTAGCTAAACAGGTTGCAAAAATGGGTCCCTCACCGTTTAGAACAAAATGAAATGGAATTGATTTGATTGGACGAAGAGAAAGAAAAATTAAACAAAATCATAAAACAATTGGAAAAAACAAAGGACAAGGATAGTAATGATTGGAAAAAAATCACTACAGAACACAAAGAAGAATTTGAAGTAATAAAGAAATCATATCGTGAAAAGCAAAATGAGTTGAGACAACTAATCCAAGATAAAAAAACAGGAATTGTAATGGGAGAAGAATTTGATAAAAGACTTGATGAATTACAGAACGAATTAACTGAACTTGAATTCAAAATTTATAAATTAAGAATAGGCAGAGGCAGTTAAAAATTATGCAAAATAAAGCAATTATTATCGGAAATGGACTTGCTGCATTACAAGCAGCAATTGAATTAGCTGATTTAGGGGTCAAAGTAAGTCTCATTTCCAATCAAGACTCTTTAGGAGGTAATGCCAAGAATTTATACAAGGCATTTCCAACAGATGATTGTTTTTACTGTATTAGTTCGATAAAGGAAAAATGTGGTATTAGAAAATGCTTTTATCGTGCAGGAATATGGGAACATCCAAATATTGTAGTTTATTTAGATTCACAAATTTCAAAAATTGAAGGTGAAATAGGAAATTTTAAAATTGCCCTTAAACAAAACCCCCAGTATATTGACCATAATAAATGCATTCAATGTGGGGAATGTGAACGTATATGCCCAATATTAATGGATATTGATGATGAATTGGGAATTAGAAAAAGAAAAGCAATTTATCATAGATTACAAAATATTCCATATTCTTATTTCATTCAGAGAGAATATTGCGATTCAAATTGTACAAAATGTGAAGAAATCTGCCCTATAAATGCTATTAATTTAAATTCCTCATCTGAAAATCATAATTTAACAGCTAGTATAATCATAATCGCCAGTTCTTATTCCGAATATAACCCTTCTGAATTAAAAGAATATCATTACGGTGAGTTTCCTAATGTTATTACTCAAGTTCAATTAGCTAGAATGTTAGATCCTACTGGTCCGACTCAAGGAAAATTAGTAAGAATGACCGATTTAAAACCAGCAAAGAAGATTTTAATGTTACAATGCGTCGGATCACGGGATGACAATACAAATAAATATTGTAGTGAGATATGTTGCACTTTTGCGTGCAAACATGCCGAAATTATAAAAAAAGAACGTGAAAATCAAGCGCAAATAACTATTGTATACAAAGATATTAGAACAGATGGATTTTATGAGATAAATTATAGAAATTGTAGAGAATTGGGAATTGATTTCTTAAAAGGTCACATATCTGATATTGTAGAAAAAGACAATACATTACAAATTTTAGTTTTTGATGTTATTTTAAATAGGCATATCGAATTTGAAGTGGATTTATTAATTTTAACTTGTGCTTTAGTTCCCTCCGATCTTTCTAAATCGATTATGAACCAATTTAATATCGAATTAAAGGAAAATGGATTTCCCAATACGAGTTTTGATCTAATTGAAAGTTCAAGAAAGGGAATATTTCTATGCGGTTCTTCAATTAAGCCAATTTCAATTCCAGAATCAATTAATCTGGCAAAGGCAGCTGCATTTAAAGCATTTCAAAGTTTAAGGAGTGATAGTTGAAAAAATGGATAGAGATTCTAGCAAAATTCCGGTTTTTATTTGTACTTGCGGAGACAAATTAAAAGAAAAATTAGATTATGAAAAAATAAGAAAAGAAATTCAGGAATTTCATTCTCCCAACCCGGTTAAAATACTTAAATTTCTGTGTATTGAGGAAGATAAAAATAAAATTCTCGAGACTTTAGATAAATCTACAAATAAATTTGTTGTTGCAGCTTGTACACCACAGAAATTAGAATATGAATTAAGAACATTTTTAAGAACTCATGGAAAAGACCCATTTTCATTTGATATTGCAAATATTCGTGAGCATTGTGCTTGGGTGCATGAAAATAAAGCCCTTGCAACCGAAAAAGCAATTGCTTTAATTAAATCTTCAATAGAAAGAATAAAATATGCTCCAAAAATTAATGAAGATAAAATCAAGATTCAAAAACATGTCCTAATTATTGGAGCAGGCATTTCTGGACTACAAACTGCTATAAACCTAAAATCTTTGGGTTATAAAGTTGTAGTATTGGAAAAAGAATCTTCAGCAGGTGGACATGTTGGTAAATTATCTAAAATTTATCCATTTGGCATAAAAGGTAAGGTATTAATTGATGAGAAATTGGATTTAATTGAAAAAAATAATATTAATATCATATACAATTGTCAAGTCAATTGGATTAGCGGTTCATTTGGTAATTTTAAATGCAATATAACAATAGATTCAGGGGAAGAACAAATTAAAAACACCTCTGCAATTGTTATAGCTACTGGTCATAAAGTATTTGAACCTAATAACCTTTTACAATATAAATATGGAATATCACCTGATATTATAACACTTTTCGAACTATCAAATATTTTAAATAATAATAGTTCGTCAAAAAAAGAATTAATTAGATTAAGTAACGGAAAACCAGTTAAAAATATTCTTATGGTTCAATGTGTAGGCTCTAGAGATGTTAACAATTTTGAATACTGCAGTAAATATTGTTGTACCTCAGCTATAGATCATGCCATTGAAGTAAAGGAGAAATTTAAAGATGTTAATATTACCATAAATTACTTCGATATCCGCACACCATTTGAACAAGAGGCAATATATCGTGAAGCTAGGGGACTGGGAATTGATTTTTTCAGGGGTAAAATCGGGGAGATAAGTATTGATGATAACAATCAATTAATTACTCAAGCTATGGATACTATAATTGGAAATTTAGTAGAATTAAAAAGTGATTTAGTAGTTTTGTCTACTGCATTAATACCTAATCTAGAAAATAATCAATTATTCGAATTATTAAATTTAGAATTCAGAAATGGAGGGTTTATTAAAGAATATTATGATAAATTGAAAAAACTAGAAACAAAAAGAAAAGGAATCTATGTCTGTGGAACAGTTTCTGGTCCAAAAACAATTCCACAGTGCATTTATGAAGCTCATGCTGTTAGTTTAAAAGTTTTTCAAGAAATAGGGGATGGAGAAATAACAAAAAATCTAACGGTTACCACCATAGATGAAGATTTATGTAATGGTTGCGAACTTTGTGCGAGAATTTGCCCTTTTAACATTCCAATCATGAAAGAAGTGGGGAACGAATTAAAAGCTGAAATAGATCCCTTTAGTTGCAAGGGCTGTGGAATTTGTGCTAGTATTTGTCCAACAGGAGCAGCACAATTACAGACAAACTTAAGGGATCAATTAATTATACAAATAAAAGCCATTTTAAAAGATATAAAGGAATCAAAAGATTCCATAATCTTGGGATTTGTTTGTGATGAATGTGGGTACGCTACAATAGATGCAGCTGGTATATTGAATACACCATATTCAGAAAAGGTGAGATTCATTAGATTACCTTGTATTGGGCGTCTTTCCCTACTGGATATATTTACTGCATTTGCAGAAGGTGCAAGTGGAGTTCTACTTATTGGATGTGCAAAAGAAAGATGCCATTATCTTAAAGGAAGTTCAAAAACTGAAATTGAAGTCGCAATTACAAAGGAGATTTTGAAGGAAATAGGCTGGGAGCCTGAAAGAATTGAATATCATGGTATGTTTCATGCAGAACCAGAGAAATTTCTTAATGCAGTGAAAGAAATGGTTGAAAAGATGAATAAATTGGGTATTACCAAGATTTTAAAAAATAAGGAATGATGGATGATATGGGTATTCCAGTTGACATTGCACCAAAAAGAAAGATTTTTTATGAATTACTCATAAAAATTCTGAAATTACAACAAAAAGAAGAAATTGAGATCGAATTCGAAGACCTAAAAACACTCGAATCGAATTTAAAAGAATTCAAAAATGAATTTCCAAAATTTAATTCCAATTTATTATCAAAAATTGAAGATTTTCTACATAAATTAAACGTTTTAGAAAAAGTTAACAATCAACTATTTTTAAAAGAAACAATAGAGAAATTAAATCAAGTCGAAATTAAAACAGATATTGAAAAAAACGCAATTTTTAAATTAAAAGAATTAATTGAAACAAGAATTAATACTATTGAGGGAACAGTTGCCCAAATTTCAATAGATAAAAAAGTAATTTCATTGTTGCTTAAAGATATTAAAAATATTACAGATTTATTAAATTCAAAAATTAAACCTGTTTATGAGCATTTTCTTAAAAAACAAAGCATAAAAGAAGACGAATTAAATAAAATTTTAGATAATTATATTCAAATTAAAGAAATTACGGAATTTAAAGAATTTCAAGAGAAATTTAAATTAATTTCAAGAATAATGCGTGATAAAGGACTAATTTATTCTGTTTCTCAAATAAATAAATCGTTAAATGAAAGTAAAATCGATGATAAACGTGCAAATGTTCTACTTCATAAAAATATATTCCCTAAATTGGATCAAGCGATAATTTTATTCATCATTAATACACTCGGTCCTCAAACAATAGAGGATCTATACCAAAAAACAGGAATTGCAAAAGATAGATTATTTCAAGGAATTCTTAGAATTCTAGATAGAAAAGAAATTGAAATCTTAAAGGAAAAAGAAGGACAACCTGTTTATACTAAAATTAAATTAAAATCAAATATACTTGAATCAATAGATAAGAATTTGAAAATAATTATTAATATTAGAGACAAAATCGATCAAGATTCTGAATTATTTAACAAAATCATAGAAAATTTAAATGAATTTAGACAATATTTGGATTCAATTGATGAATTTGATGAAAAAATCTTCCAAGATTCTATTTTTAAATTAAAATCTAGTGTTCAAAAATTAATAAACTTGATTCCTCAATTTTCTCTTGACAAGAAAGAGGAAAAGATAATAGATAGAATTGATGGTATGATTGAAGCCCTCAAGCTTTATCGCCTTAATTTAACATTTGAGAAAAGAGAAAATTTAAAGGAAATCAGTACAGAACTAAAATATAAAGTATCTAAATTAATTTTAGATTCTATGGATCAAGATTTCGAAAGGGGACAAATAATAGCTACTATAAAAAAGAAAGGTCCATTAAATATAATTGACCTTTCTAAAGCTACCGGTCTACAAAGAGATAAGATATATTCTCATATGATTCAATTAAAAACTGATAATAGAATTAAAATAATAGGTTCTAAAGAAGGATATGATTTATACGATGTTTCTAGAGTTAAAACTGAAGAAGAAAAACTAATTGAAGATTTTTTAAATATCATTCTCGAATTCAAAATCATTCAAACAAACTATGAAAATGCGATATTAGATGTTAAATTTAATCTTGATAAAATTAACCTTTATTTGGAACAATTCCTTCAAAAATTAAATAATATAGTAAATATAAAATTCTTAAATCAACAATTTAGCGAAGAAATCTATAAAGAATACTCAAAAAGAGTTAAGGGAGTAATAGATACACTTACCAGTATTAAAGGGAAGGTCAAGGTTAAAAAAGCCGAAATTAATTTTGACGAATTAGTTCCTATTTTAGTGCCTTCAACAGAAGATGAATTTTCACATTTAATAGAACCAAAGCAACTGATAGGCTTTGGTACTATAAAAAGTAATGAAAAGAGATGCTTATCTTGCCGCAGTTGCCAAGATATATGTGAAGAATCAGCTGTAACCTTAAAAAATGTCTGGAATTTACCGCTTATTTTTGAGCTTTCAGAAGAAGAATTGAATGATCTTCCAGGATCAAAAAAGATGTTATTTAATATCATAAAAAAAATTGCCCAAAAGAAACCTTCGAATATAATCAATATACCTGATGGGGCAATAGGATATGGAAGACCCGAATTTGAGCCGATTAAATGCATCGCTTGTAAAAAATGTGTTGAAAGATGCCCAAATGAGGCAATAGAATTTGAAGAAGTGTGGAATTTTCCAGAAATTATCAAATCAGCCTCTAAATCCTTAACTATGGAGGATTAAAATGACAGATATTAATTCAGATATAGAATTAAAAGAACCAATAAAAATGGAAGATGTAGATCCTGAATTTAAGTATGAAATTGCCGACACTGATGAAGGTAAAACTATCTTATATTGCTATCAATGTGGTACCTGTTCAAGTAGTTGCCAGAGTGCATGTGCTGATTTATATCCTCATCAAATAATTCGAATGGCATTACTTGGACTAAAAAAAGAAGTGTTGAATTCAAAATCCATATGGATATGTACAACCTGCTATGATTGCATAGAACGCTGTCCACAAGGAGTTGAAGTTGCAAATGTGCTTTTTGCGATTAAAAATATTGCCGTAAAAGAAAACATTATCCCTAAAGGTTTTAAATTATTTGCAAAAAATATTTTCAGGATGGGTAGGGGCGCTGAAATTACAGATATGCAAGAAGATGAAAGAGATGATTTGGATCTGCCACCAGTTCCAAAAGTCGATAAAGAAGCCATTAAAAAAATGTTAAAAAAAGTAAATTTTGAGGAAATGATTGAATCTAAAGAAGGAAAATAAAAATGAAATATGCTTATTACTTAGGTTGCACTGTTCCTGCAAGAGTTAATCAATATGACGCAGCAGTTCGTAAATCTTCTGAAAAATTAGATATTGAGTTAATTGATATAGAAGGGGCAGGTTGTTGTGGTCCAGTTAACATTAAATCTGTAAATTATAAAGCTTGGATACTATTAGGTGCAAGAAATATCGCCTTAGCTGAAAAAATGGGTTTGGATATCGTTACTCTATGTAATGGATGCTATTCAACTATGAAAGAAGTTGATCATTATTTAAAGAATAATGGAACCTTATTAAAAGAAGTTAATGAAATTTTAAAAGAAGAAAATCTATCATTTTCTGGAAAAATTAAAATTAAACAATATATAGAAATTATTTTGGATTTTGGGCTCGATAAAATCAAACAAAAATTCGTAAAATCTTGTGATGGACTTAAAACTGCCGTACATTATGGCTGTCATTTGTTAAAACCCTCTAATGTGGCACAACTAGATAATCCAGAAAGTCCACAAATATTAGATCAATTAACAGAGCTTACTGGAGCAAAAAGCATCGACTGGCAATATAAAAATAAATGCTGCGGTGCTCCAGTTTTAGCAATAAATGAAAAACTCGCTTTAAAAATGATGCATGAAAAATTAATTGGTGCAAAAAACGCTGGAGTAGATTGCTTCGTAACTGTATGCCCCTTTTGTTTTATCGAATTAGATTTAATGCAACTTAAGGTGCAAACAGAATTTAAAGAAAAATTTGACATTCCTGTAATTCTATTGCCACAATTGTTTGGATTGGCTATGGGGCTTGAATCTGATGCATTGGGGCTTGATCTACACCGAATTGAAACTGATATTATTTTAGGATTTTTTAAAAATAAGGATTGAATTTGGAATAAATTTATTTAGAATTAATTTCGTTGACCAGATGTTTCTCGGTTCTAATCAACGCCAAAGACCGTCAACAAGATTACCATAAATTTGCTGTTCTTTTTCCACTCCATCAATAGAACGAATTCGATTACGAACTTTTTTCATCTTAATCGCATTTTCTGGACAATTTGTAGCACAAACGCCACATCCAAGACACAAATCATTGTTTACTATGATTTTTTCGTCATGTTTAGAAACAGCTTCCATTTGACATTTTTTTACACAAGTTTCACATAAAATACACCGCTCTTGGTCATGTATAGGTGCAAAATTACTTGGGTTAACGTTTTTGACACGAACTTCTTTGGTTGGAATTAAAATACCGCAATGACAAGTACAACAATTACAAAAACCTAGAATTTCGTCATCTCCGCCGGGGATGTTGTGAATTAAACCTGCTTCCTCGGTTTTTTTCAGATATTGTATGGTTTCCTCTTTAGTTAAAGGTCTCCCCCAACCTAACTCTAGAAATAATTGTGCTGCTATACCCATAAAAATGCAGCCCATCTCAGCTGGAGCTTTACTACAAGGATCTCCAGATAATTCTCCCACTAAACGACATGGGCAAGTTACTACAACAAATTTTTCATTTTTATTAATAACATTCTCTAAAATTTCATAGGGAAGGACTTGAGATCCGACTTCAACCGATTCATTTATTTCAATAAGTCTATCTTTAGCTTCATACGAAAGTATAGTAGTGAAATTCAAATTTTCCCAATCTTTTGCTCTTTGTTTTAACACTTCTTTTGTTTGAAATGCAACTGGGTGCTTGAGTATATATCGGAAAGCTTTAGCAGCATTTCTAAGATTCTCTTCTGTGTCTTGTTTTGCCCAAAAATAAGCTTCTAATAAATGCGGGAATAAAGGCACTAATCCATATTTAGCACCAAATTTTGCTATAGTTTTCTTTTTTGCAGCTTTTAACAAAATTTCTTTTATATGACTTTTAGGTTTTCCTGTTATTTTAACTAATTCTTTTACAGAAATGGATTGCCCAACATCTGGAAAATGAGCAAGAATCTCTATATCCTCTTTATTCCAAAAAAGTTTCATTAATTCATAAGTTTTTTCGTGTTTATCTGCGCTATATGGTCCCAGAGTTAGCTTTTGTCTCACAATTTCGTAAGGATCAGTTTCAGACATATAAAAACCAACATCATTTATTAATTTTTAAAATTCTCAATTTAAAAAAGCATCTGATCTTCAAGAGTAACTAATTAACTCATAAGGCCTCCAACAAGGCGATCAAAAATTTTTTCCTCTTCTTTCACATTCTTTACAGATCGGGGTTTATTTCGGACTTTTTGCATCTTAATAGCATTTTCTGGACAGTTTATAGCACAAACACCACAACCAAGACATAAATCGTAATTTACTATGATTTTTCCATTTTGTTGAGAAATAGCTTCCATTGGACATATTTTTATACAGTTCTTACATAAAGCACATCGCTCTTGGTTATGTATAGGTGTAAAATTGCTTGGATTGACGTTCTTGATTCCAAATTCTTTGGTCGGATGTAAAAGACCGCAATGACAAGAACAACAATTACAAAAACCCAGGATTTCAGGACTGTTGCTTGGAAGGTTGTGAACTAAACCTGCTTCCTCGGTTTTTTTCAGATATTCTAGTGCCTCTTCTCTATTTAAAGGTCTTCCCCAACCTAATTCTACAAATAATTGTGCTGCTATTCCTATAATAAAGCAACCCATCTCTGATGTAGCTTTACTACAGGGCTCCCCTGATAATTCTCCTACTAAACGACATGGACAAGTGACTACAGCAAACTTATCATTTTTATCAATAACATTTTTTAAGGTTTCATAGGGAAGGACTCGAGATTGGACATTAACCGATTCATTTATTTCAATAAGCCTATCTTTAGCTTCATATGGAAGGATAGGAGTTAAATTCATATCTTCATATCCTTCTGCTCTTTTTTCTAATACTTCTTTTGTTTGAAATGCAAATGGGTTTGTAAACATATAACGGAAAATTTTGGCAGCGTTTTTAAGATTTTCTTTAGTATCTTTTCTTGCCCATACATAAACTTCTAATAAACCTGGGAATAAAGGAATAAATCCATATTTATTTCCAACTCTTGTTATGGTTTTCTTTTCTGCTGCATTCTTTAAAATTTTTTTAATGTGACTTTTTGATTTTCCTGTTTTTTCTATTAATTTTTTTATAGAAATAGTTTTACCTATATTCGGGAAGTGAGTAAGAATTTCTATATCCTCTTCATTCCAAAAAATTTTAAGTAGTTCATATGTTTTTTCGTGTTTATCTGCAGCATATGGTCCATAAGTTAGTTTTTGCCGTACAATTTCATAATAATCATTATCAGTCATATAAAACCATCATATCAAATATGATATTTTTAGATTTTTTAACAAATTTAGGATAATTCGCTTCTTTGGTTGGTATTTCAATCCTCATTAATTTGCGCTAATGATTTAGCCAATTTTTTCTTCTCTTCTAAGTTAGCTAAACGACTAATCATAATTCTCTGAGCTTGGGGAGAACCAGCACCATGCATTGATTCAGTCAAGTAACCAACTGCTGCTCGACCAATAACCAAATTCTCAACTAAACGCATTATCTTTATTCGGTTTACAGTATCAATCCCTTCTGCTCCAGCTAAATACTTTTCAATAATTTTTCTAGTTTCGGGATTCTTTAATTCCTTTGCGCTTGGACAAGTAACAAACAATCCACCCGCAATATCCTGAAGAAGTCTGGCGATTTCAAATGGAAATCGAGTTACATTCTGTTTGCAAACATTTGCTAACATTATATCTATTAGATAATTTCCTGACGGTGTTTTTTCTCCACAAGCAGAACAAGCCATACCGCAAGAGTACAGTGTTTCATTTAAATGAATCATTTCTGTTATTTTATCTCTAATATGTGAAGCTTTTTCAACTCCATTATATTCTGCAGCCGTTGCAGCGGCACCAATCAAGACATCCCCAACACCAACTTTACATCCTCCATAACTCTGGCGATGATAACCTGCAAAAGATGCAACTAGCCTTCCACAGAAATCAGTTTCTCCATTCATAAATACTCGTTCATTTGGAACAAAAACATCATCAAAAACTACTAAACATTCTTGTCCCCCAAATTGATTACCACAATCAATCCTTCCTTCTTCACACTGATCTAGCCAGCGTAAATCACAAGATTGTCTACCATAATAATAAGAAACTCCTTCAGCATCTGCAGAAATTGCACAGCAAATGGTAAAACTCTTTTCTTCGTTTCTCATTGTTAAAGTTGGCATAACTAGGTGTTCATGAGAATTGACTGCACCCGTCTGGTGGGCCTTGGCTCCTCGAACAATAACTCCATCTTCTTTTCTTTCCACTAAATGAAAAAAAACATCTTTATCCTTTTGTTGGGACGGCCGTTTTCCTCGATCACCTTTAGGATCCGTCATGCAACCGTCAATAACAAAATCTTTGTCTTGTACCATTTTAACATATTCTTTGAACCGTTGGTGATAGTTTGTATTGTATTTCTTATCAATATCAAAAGAAGTCAAGTAAACTGCATTTAATGCATCCATACCAACACAGCGTTGGAAACAAGTTCCGCATTTTTGTCCTAAAAGCCTAAGCATTTTTACCTTTTTCATGAGATCTTCTGTACTTTGATGAATATGACAAAATCTATTAATTGTGTTTCCAGTTAATGAGGATTTGGTTGTCATTAAATCCTTATATTTTGGATCTTGTGCCAACTCATAGGTAAGAGCCACTGAATTAATTGATGACCTGATAATTGGATGTTCCACGGGATTTTCAATTTTTTCACCCAGTAAATAAATTTTAAGTGGTTTTCTTTCGCTTAAACTTTCTCGATATTCTTTACCCGTCATTAATGTCATTTATTATTACATCCTTTCAAATTATATCCTAAAAAAAGTAAAGTTGTTAATCAGAATTAAAATAATATTATATAATAATAAATACTGTTTAATTAACATAAAAATTACTGGATTGAAATTGAGGAGCGTTAAATACTTAAAAAAATATTAAATGGAGTTAAATTAAATGGAATCAGAGTATTTGGAAGAAATTAAAGACAAAATCGAGAAGTTAGAGGATAATCAGAATAAAATCAAAAATGCTTTAAATAAATTGAATTCAAACTTGAATGTAATTTTCAAGGATGTAAGATGGCTCTGCCGTAATGTCCGTACTTCATTGGAGAGAAGTTATCCTTAAAATTAATTTGAGATTTTTATTTTAAAAATTATTTTAAGCGATTTTCAACTTCCTAATCTTAATCATATGTTTTTCAACGCGATCCCCTGTTTTTTGCCTCCAATTCTTTAGACGAGTCTTCATATCCGAAAGTATTTGTGCATGGCTATTATCAAATATCAAATTTTTCAATTCATAAGGGTCTTCTTTCAGATCATAAAGTTCATCCATATCACCGTCGTTCCAAACATATTTATAACGATCTGTAACTATCAAACGCCCTAAATGACTAACTACGTGTCCATGGGTTTCACACATCAAATCCTCACGCCATTTATTTACTTGCTGTGAACATAATGGAAGCAAACTTTGACCATCAATTGGTTCATTAAAAGCGGTTCCAGCAACATCAAGAAACGTCGGAGCTAAATCAATATTGCTCACAAGTTCTTCGGACTTTTGACCCGCAGGTATTCTACCTGGATATCGGATCGCCATAGGAACTCGAACCATCTCCTCAGGCATATAGTAAGCTTTATCAAAATGCCCCCCATGACAAGCAAGAGCATCGCCATGATCAGACGCCCAAACTATTAAAGTATTTTCCGCTAATCCTAGCTCTTCTAGCGTATTGAGAATCTTCCCACCCGCCTGATCAATTAATGTTATTTGTGCATAATTATAGGCTAATACTTTCTGCCATTCAGACCAAGGCAAGGGGTTTGGATGAATTAATTTACCATTTTTACTTATGGGATAATTAATATCAACTTTGTAAATATCGGGTTTATTTTTTAAATCATCTTGAAAACTGGGATACTCAGGAATGTCTGTTGGCTTATACATATCTAGAAACTCCTGAGTGGCATAATAAGGCTGGTGTGGACCCCAAAAATCTACTCGTAAATGAAATGGATGATTATTTTCCGTATTCGCTAGTTCCTTTAATTTATCGCAAGCTAAATTTGCTAGAAAAAAGGCTTCGTGGGTTTCTTTTGGTGTGGTCATAATACCAGTTGCATGCTCATTACACCAATCACCTTTTGGGCTAAAAAGTTCTCCCTCTTTTAAATTAAGCATTTTTGCCCACGGTTTAATCATAAAATTACGCTGAATTCGTACCTGAAAATGAGGTAGATTATTCTTTTTTATATACTCCTTATATTCCGGTTTTGTATAAGGATTATTATAACTGGGATAACTGAATCCTTCACAATATTGCTCTTTAGCTGTTTTCGGTCCAGCATGCCACTTTCCAAAATAATAATTCTTATATCCTGCCTCTGCAAGTTTGGCTAGATAAGTTTCCCTATCAAAACGGTGTTTTGTATCATTTTTTATCTCACGATGATTATGTGGGAATAAACCCGTAAGCATGGTACGCCTTGCAGGACTACAGAGAGGACAAGCAGTATATGAACGAACAAATTCTATTCCTCCAGCGGCAAGCTTTTCAAAATTAGGGCGCTGAATTTTTGGACCACCTGCCATTTCTCCATGCCCATAATAGGATTGATGGTCATTCAACAAAAAAATAATATTAGGTTTTTCAGTCATAATATCTACCTCATAAAATAGTCAGAGTCATAAATAATTAATAATATATCATATCAATTTGTTTTTCATTAAATGGAGTTAAATAAAATGGAATTAAATATGGAAGAAATTAATAACAAATTTAAAAAATTAGAGGAAAACCAAATAAAAATCAAAAATGCTCTTGAAAAATTAAACTCAAACTTGAATATAATTTTTAAAGATGTAAGATGGCTCTGTAGCTGTGTGCAAATTAATAGAAAAGCGAGGAAATATCCTCCTTAAAATTTTTCAAATGTGAGATTCTTAATATTAAAATTAATAGAAAGGGGTAAAATAAAATGGAACTTGAAATTTTGAAAGAAATTGAAAATAAAATTCTAAAATTAGAAGAGAATGAAAAAGAATTATTTAATAATCAAAATAAAATCAAAAAAGCTCTTGAAAAATTAAATTCAAACTTGAATATAGTTTTTAAAGATGTAAGATGGCTTTGTCATGTTTATAGTATGGCTCATGGAAGTAAATATGTCCCGAAATAAAATAAAAAAAGAATTTTTTTTAAAATAAAAAATAACAAATTTTAATATTCCTTTGGCATGTCCTTAAGTTACGATTGAGTAAAGACCATCTATACAAACATATTTTTCTCCGATAATCAGTACCAGCTTAATGAAATATCTAAAGACTCAAAACATTGAAATCTTCCAAACCAAAATTAAAGAATTCTATCAAAAAGAAATAATGTAAGAGATTTATTCTCAATTCTCTATTTTTATTTATTGGACAATACCTTTTTTTTGCTATAAATTTAAAGTCATGATCCGGTAAGTAATAATAGAATATTTAAAGAACTACTATCTATTTAAAAAATAATCGAAAAATACTTAATCTGGATATTTAATATCTATTTTTTAAAGGTATTAATAAACTGGATTTTTATAGAAAAATTCAAAGCTGGGAATATAAATGAGGTTTAAAAAGCGAAATAAAATTCAAATCACGACCTTATTAACTTTACTTGCTGTATCTTTTATATTATCTACCTCTTTCATTGATACTGATATATTACCAAGTTGGGTTAATAACGAGCCGACCCAAGAGACCATTGTGCCGTCAATTCCCACAGAGCTTCAAACTGCAGAGGCAGAGCTCGGGTATTGCGACACTCCAGGAGACGCATGGATGGTGGCAATATCGGGAGACATTGCATACGTCGCTGATGATACCTCTGGCTTACGATGCATTAACATAAGCGAGCCGACTAGCCCCTCCGAAATAGGTAATTGTTCTTTATCAGGACAAGCATTGGGTGTGGCAGTTTCGGGAGATGTTGCATACGTTGCCGCTTATGGTGATGGCTTACGGTGCGTTGATATAAGCGACCCGACCACCCCCTCCGAAATCGGCTCTTGTGCTCTCACAGGAAATGCACGGGACGTGGCAGTTTCGGGAGATGTTGCATACGTTGCCGCTCAAACTGGAGACTTGCGGTGTGTAAGTATTAGCGACCCGACCACCCCCTCGGAAATTGGCTCTTGTGCTCTCTCAGGATTTTCATACGGCGTGGCAGTTTCGGGAGATGTTGCATACGTTGCCGCTCAAGCTGGAGGCTTGCGGTGTGTAAATATTAGCGAACCGAACACTCCCTCGGAAATTGGCTCTTGTTCTTTCACAGGAAATGCAGTGGGCGTGGCAGTTTCGGGAGATGTTGCATACGTTGCCGCTTATGATGGAAGCTTGCGGTGTATTAATATAAGCGACCCGACCACCCCCTCTGAAATCGGCAATTGTTCTTTCACAGGACTTGCATGGGACGTGGCCGTTTCGGGAGATGTTGCATACGTTGCCGCTGAAGCTGGAGGCTTGCGGTGTATAGACATTAGTGACCCGACCAGCCCCTCTTTAATAGCCTCATATGATACCCCTGGATCTGCATATGGCGTGGCAGTCTCGGGAGACGTGGCTTACGTTGTAGATGGTTCTGAAGGATTACGGTGCATCGATATAAGCGACCCGACCACTCCCTCCGAAATCGGCTCTTGTTCTCTATCAGGAAATGCATTGGGCGTGGCAGTTTCGGGAGACGTGGCATACATTGCAGCTCGTTATCAAGGATTACGGTGCATTGACATAAGCGACCCGACCGACCCCTCTGAAATCGGCTCTTGTCCTACTCCAGGAGCTGCATTCGGCGTGGCAGTTTCGGGAGATATTGCATACGTTGCCGATTTTGATGGAGACTTGCGGTGTGTAAATATTAGCGACCCGACCACCCCCTCCGAAATCGGCTCTTGTGCTCTCTCAGGATTTTCATACGGCGTGGCAGTTTCGGGAGATGTTG
>JAHPZH010000006.1 GCA_019058315.1 Candidatus Helarchaeota archaeon
ATGTAATTGCTGCAAGAATAACCAAAACTAGTGTCATTAACCAAGTAACGAAATACTGAAATTTAAAACTGAGATCTCCTATAAAATCTGTCATTTAATCAACCTTTTAAATAATTTCTTCAATTTCGATTTCTTTTGATTTTTTTTATTGTGAAAAAAACCAGGCATTTGGTACTCTTTAAAAAGATTTTTTGACAGATTTGTGTTAAAAAAAATAATAAATTAAGAAGGATTGAATTAGAAAAATTTAATGTATAATACGAAGAATTTGGAGAGCTTGAAAAGTTAGTAAATTTTACTTTAGAAAATTGATTAACTTGAGGATGTATTTAAAATAAATTCAAACAAAAATATGTCAAAATTAAATTCGCGCCAACCCGTCCAAAGAGTTTTGGTAATATAAATAAAATTCATACTTATTTTAAATTTTTTAAAATTTCATAAAGAACAATTGCTGCATATCCTATTGACCCGATATCACTAGGTAAGTCAAGAAAAACGGCAGTACCCATATCTAACTCTTTTTTAGAAAGTCCAGGTTTACTTCCTGCAAAAACTAACATAATTTTTAAATTCTTTTTAATAGAATCAATTATTTCAGCTACATTAAATGCAATTTTTGCATATGGTTTATGAATGAATGTATAAATTTTATCCGGTTTTAATAATTCAATTGCATCAGGTAAATCTTTTACAAAAACTAAATTTTTTCCCTTTTTGAAAATCATCTTTTGGCTTTCCGGCACTCCCACGGTTGCAGCAGAGCCCACAGCTTTTGATATAACGAATGTATCAACATTAAACCCTAGAATTAGTTCAGTCATTTCCCTAATTTTTTGAGAGCCATAAACATTGTGTAATATGACATATAGATTTTTCATTGTTTTCACTTTTTCTTAAAAAATAATTGTTAGTAAATAAAATTTCATAAATTAAATAAATTTATAAATTTAAATCAAAAAAGGTTAATACTTTAGATTTTTCTATAGATCATTAAAAGTAAAGGAGATTAAAATTTAAAAATGAAATTTATTGCTTGAATACTACCAGATATTATTGTAAATCTTCCTCAAGAATTTCTACATTGGTTTCCAGAATTTCTATTATATTTTCATTTGATATATTTTCAAGAGCAGTTGAACATTTAGGACAATTGAACGAAACTTCCATTGCGTCCTCGAATGTGAATCTAGGACATCCATTAAGACATTGGTAAAAAACATGCTCCTTCTCATAGTTAAGTCGTTCTTTTAATTTATGTAAAACCGCTCTTTTTTTATTATTTACTAAATCTCCGATTCTTTCAGGGTTTAATTTCCAATAGTATACAAACCATCCAGTCTTTTTATCTCTAATTCTTCTAAATACAGCCAGATGGTAATCATATAATTTATATAATATTTTTCGGACGATATTAAGTTTAATTTCTAATTTTGTCGCTAATTCTTCATCAGTGGCTTCGGGTTTACTACCAAGCATGGAGACAATCGTAACTGCCTCATCACCCACTAATATTTTAACAATATTTAGAAATAATTCGTCATCGACCCTTGGAGACACTTAAATTGAACTTCCGATTTATTTTATTATAATTTTAAACAAATATATTTATTTCAATTAAATAAATAACTAATCAATACTTAAATTTTCTTACAAATAACTAAATTTTATTCAATTTCTAAAAATAAATTTGTAAATATTCGAAAGTTTAATTTTGGCTCATTAGAAAATCCCAAAATAAATAAAAAATATTTTTTAGATTTTAAAATTTCAAATATCTAAATAATTATAAAATTTTGGGCTTAAATGGTGTAAAAATTGCAGCAAATTATTATATTAAGAATGGGGCACCGACAATTCAGGGATAATCGTATAACTACACATGTGGGTTTAGTAGGTAGAGCATTTGGTGCCAAAGGAATGATTTTAGCGGATATTAGTGATGCATCTGTAAAAGATTCCATTAATGAAATTAATCAAAATTGGGGTGGTAATTTTTTTATAGAAATGAATGTTCAACATCTTAAATTTTTAAAAGATTGGATAAATAAGGGGAATTTGGTTGTTCATTTAACTATGTATGGAGAAAATTTGTCAAAAAATCTTATTAACGAAATCAAAAAAAAAGAAGGGGATGTATTAGTAGTAGTGGGGTCTCAAAAAGTTCCTAAAACCTTATATGATCTAGCACATTATAATATCTCTATTTCTAATCAACCGCATTCAGAAATTTCAGCATTAACAATTTTTTTAGACCGTTATTTTGAAGGAAAACAATTATTAAAAAAATTCAAAGGAGCAAAATTTGAGATCATTCCATCAAAGAAGAAGAAAATTGTTCGTAGTCTAAAATAAATCTTATTCCTTCTTTTTTTTAATTTGAACAACATCACCTATTGTGGTTTCATCTTTTGGTTTTTTACTGGGTTTTGGATAGAATTCCTCGACATCTTTTTCTGTCAGACTAATATTTAATAAATTTTCAATTTTTTTTATTACTTTTACTGAAGGATTTATTTTATTTTGTTCTATTCGTCTAATAAGTGAAAGCGGTTCTTTTAAATTACGAGCAAAATCATTTTGTGTCATTTTTCTTTTTTCTCTTGCTTCTTTTATAATTTTCCCAAAGTTTTCAATTAAGAAAAAATCACCTTTATATTTCTCTCGTCTATATGGGGGTTTTTTTCGTTTAACATATCTGGGTTTTGTCGAACTAATCGTTTTAGGTGATTTTGTTGATTTTCCAAACCTTGAACAACTCTGACATACTTTTAATTTTGCCCCTTCTACGTATTTGTAAATAGGTTTCCCAAAAATAGGTCTCCCACAAATATCACATGTGGATTCACTTTCTGACATAATAGGAACTCCTTTAAAAAAAGGTTCCTTTGAATATAAAAAGAGGAATTTATTAACTGTAAATCAGTGTTACATTTTATCTAATTCGCCTAAGGCTGATTTTAAATCCTCATCTTCAGCCTCGCCAGTCCCTAATTCTTCCATCATTGGAGGAGCTTCACCTAGAAACTCCGATAGAACTTTTTCTAATTCGGATGAGGCATTTTTCATTACTAATCTTATCATACCGATATTTACGTCTTTGTCAGTAATAATACATAATACTCCTTGTCCACAAGATGCTGCAAAAATTTTACCATCATTAAACTCAGATGTGACAATATTGAGGTTTCCAATATCCAGACTCTTACCTTGTTCTTCACTAGCACAAAATACTGCACTTGCAATTGCACCGATACCATCAACATCTACTGGGTAATAACTAAACTTTGAGACATGCGCAATAGTGAGACCTGTTCGATCTGCTAGAATAACCTTTTTAATACCTGGTTCACTCTTTATTATTCTTGCCAAAATTTTGTCAAATGCCTTTACATCCATCATACGAGTTTACTCCCGTTCAAATATATTAAAAGGATATGATTTTTTTTTATTTCTTAATAAGTATTTGATTGATATTATAAAAATATGTATGACGTTTTTTAATTTTTTTCTTATAAATACTATTATTATACACTAAAGAAATCAACTATCTTTAACTTTTAATATATTTTCAATTTGATAAAACAATTCATAATATGCAATTATGTCTCTAATAACTATCCATATTTTTGTCATTGAATATAAAAATTGAAAAATTCTTCAATAGTTAATAATGAAATCTAAAAAAATAATTTAGCAAATAATGAGGATTTTTATTTACCAGAATATAACATTTTAAGCTTTTTTCCAATGGTCACTGTAGGGTTTAAATATTACTCCTTTTCTTTGAAGATCCTCTAGTCCGCTTTCAACAAAATCTTTCTCAATTCCACGTGCTAAAGCAAGTTCTATTATACTTTCTGTGGATACAGGACCACCTTTTTCTTCAGATAATTCTTCAATGATTTTTTCTATTTCCAACATCTTATTTCTTTGACTTGTAAATTGCCCCGTAGTTACAGCTGAAATGTCAAAGCTGCCAGTTTCTCGATCTACACCGACTTGTCTAAGAGAGAGTGTCATAATACCAATAGCTCTCTCAGCATCTTCTAAAATCACATCATTTCGTAATGCCATACGAGCATGTGCTTCGGCTAGGCGAATTAATCCTTCAAGTTGTCTGGATGAAATAGCAATAGGAGAATTTTCTGATTCCCCAGAACCACGCATTTCTAAGTAGAAATCGTTGATTCTTTTTTGAGCATTGGTTTGTAATACCGGTTTTACATTTCTACGAGCATATCTAATATATTTACTTAATAAATCTGGAGGAATTTCAGGAGCGGATTTAGGGTTTATTTCTTTATGCAGTTCTAAAATATGTTCAGCTAATTTTGCATCTTTTTCTGCATCAGGAATATCTCTTAGAATGAAAATAAGATCAAATCGAGATAAAATTGAAACAGGTAGTTTCTTAATATTTTCAGCTACATTTTTATAATCATCATATCTACCATAAGTAGGATTTGCCGCGGCTAATATGGAAGTCCTCGCGTTTAAATTTGCCAATATTCCAGCCTTTGCTATGCTTACAGTCTGTTGTTCCATTGCTTCATGTATAGCAACTCTATCTTGTGGATTCATTTTATCGAATTCATCAATACATGCAATTCCCATATCAGAAATTACTAAAGCACCCGCTTCAAGAGTCATTTCACCTGTATCTCTGTCTCTCATAACTGCAGCTGTTAATCCTGCAGCTGTAGAACCTTTTCCACTTGTATAAAGTCCTCTCGGAGCGATTTCTTTAACACTTTGTAAAAGTTGACTTTTTCCTGTTCCAGGATCCCCCACTAGAAGTATATGAGTATCACCTCTAATTTTCATACCATCTGGTAATTCCTTAGGTCTTCCACCAAAAAGAAGATAGCAAATGGCTTCTTTTATATCATGATTTCCATAAATTGATGGTGCAATTGAATTAATTATTTTTTCATGAATTAAAGGATCATTTGATAATTCTTTTATTCTTTTTTCGTCCTCATCTGTTATATCTTCCTCTAATTCTTTTTCTAATACAGTAATGTTGTTTGCTTCTAAATAGGTATGAAAAGTTGTTAATTTTCCTCTTCCAGAGGAATCTTGTGAAGACCTTAAAACACCAGTAATTGCCACGTTAGCTCCTGGTCTTGCAAGATCTACTATATCTTTTAATAATATTACGTCGATTGTTCTTGGTAATTGACCAGCAGGTAATGCTTCTGGACTTTCTTGAATACTAATTTTTTGCCAATCAATAAATTTAGAGTTTTCGGGTAAAAATTTGAAAGGCCCTTTTCTTCTACATGAGTCAATATCGCATTGTAAAGGTTTTTTAAATCGGTAACCCTCTTGTTTTATAAAAAATGTTCCTCTACATTGTTCACAATAAAATGCAGCATCTATAATTTGGGGTTTAACTATGCTTGCTCGATTAAGAATACCGTGAACTTGCATAAGTTTTCCAATATGTTCAGCGCGTAAACTTCTCAATAATATTGTATGGTCTTCATCTAGATTAGTGAAACGGGCAATAACATCAGGTTTTTGGTCATAATAATCTATATCAACTTCTTTAAGTATATTATTTATGGCTATTGAAGAGTCCTTGATTAATTCATCAGGTTTGTCAATGAGATTACGGGCTAATTGTGAATCAAATTTAAATAAATCATTAAAATTAATTTTTAATGATTTTTTATTTTGTAGGGATAGCCCTCGTATGAGATCCCGATATTTTTTTTCATTTTTTTCATCAATGAATTCTAAAAAAAAACTCTCAAATCTTTTTGAGGGGTCTGTAATTGTTTCCATCAAACTCCCAATTTAACTTGTGTAGAATTAAATTTTTTATACAATTCATTTAATTAATAGTATTTATAAATAAACCGTATTAAGGATAAATGAAAAAAGTAAATTTTAAAATATTTAAGCGCGATTATTAATTAAAAAAAACTTTTAATTAATACTAAATATTTTTATTATATTCCTAGTTTACCCTAGACTAATTAATTCACTATAATTCTTTTATATTTAAAAAAAAATCTTAAAACAACATTTTCAATCATTTTTGGGCAAAATTTCGGATTTCCATTTTTCAAAATTTGATAAAATATTATCATATAAAATTTTTTCTTCGTTGGTCAAAGATTTAATCAATAATCTTCGATTTTTTGCTTCAACAATGCGTAAAATTTTATATAATCTAAAAGTAAGCAAATCATCTAAAAAGGCCTTTGTTTGTTGTTTATTTTCAATTAATTGAGTAGTTGGATATTCCTTAATTTTTTTAGATAAATTTTCTAAATATTCCTTGATTCTTATATATAAATCATCTTCTAGGGCTTGTAAATTCGAACTATTTTTTTCTCGCCATAAAAACTTATCCAATTTGGCTAAATCTATATTTTTTTCATCCAATATTTCAATCATTTCGTTTTCTTTGAGAATTCTTGCCATCCATATTGGAATTTCCGTTACAATATCTTTTTTTAAATATTCGATTTTTTTTTCAACAAATTGTGGAATCGGCTTTAAGGCTCTTACTTTAATCTTTTTATTTTTCCACTCAAATAATAAGTTCATTTAAAACGCCTAATATAGATTAAATTAATAAGAATTGTACTTAGGTTAATAATCAAGATTAATTATACTTCATTTTTTACTTTTTTAATTGCTTTAACCATTTCTGATTCTAATTTCGATTTTGGTTTTTCAATTTTCTTTCCAATTGTTACTGGTTTTTTAATTTTCCTAATTTCTTTCATCATAGCATCTTTTAAATCTAGTCGTGAATCCTTTTTTTGAATTTGGTTTACTTTTTCAGCCTTAATAGATGGTTTATTTAAAATTGAAATAATTTTATTTTGTAAGGATTCTAGATTTTCATTAGTAAAATTAAAATTTATCCTATTTTTATATAAATAATTTTTTATTTCAGCTTCTGTTTCTTCAATGTTCGCAAAAATGATTTTTTTTATATTTTCATTAAACAAAATCGTGAGAGTTGCGCTAGCTGGTTTACCTCTGTTGGGAATTTCAAATAAATAAATTAAACCTATTTGTTTTCTATTCAAAAAATGAATTAAGGAATAACATTCCTTTATTTTATCAGTAGCACCTAATATTAGAACTAAACCTTTAGTAGCAATTCTTATTATCTCTTTTTCATTTATTGAATTAGGAATCCAAGCAACTGGTTCTGGTACGAAATCATTATTTTTTGATATAATTATAGCTGTTATTGGTTGATTTATTCTAAATTCATCATTAATTTGAGGGGACACAGTCGTTTTTTGGGGGGGTAGTTTACTTATTTCTTGTATAGGAACACTAGTTTTTTGAGAAACAATATCTGATTCTTGGGATTTGAAATATTTATAAAGTAAATAACCAAATTTTTGTGCTATTCTCACAAATAAATCAAGAATTATCATTTTATCCGAAGAAGAAGTGCAAATAAGAAATCCGTTAAAAGCAATTTTATAAATATAGAGATTTTGGTCACTATTCCCCAATTTTCGTTTAATATAGCTATTTACGGGAATATCTTTATTCTCAAGGATCATTTTCAATAAAATTTTTTTTGCAGATAAGCTGAGATTATTTTCAAAATAACGCCCCTCTTTATTAATTAATCCATATCTTTTTATTCCCGTATCTCGTAATTCATTTATTATTGTATCGATAAAAGTCAATCTTTCCATACTCTTTATGGATTAGTTAAATATCAAATAATAATCTCTATATTATTTAGTTATTTTTTGGATAAAACCTTTTAGATTCGTGAAAAAAAATAAATACTCTTAAATGCTGGAATTTATGATGTCGGATATAATCTGGGTTGAAAAATATCGACCACGATCTCTGAGTGATGTTGTTGGACAAGAACAAATTGTTTCAAGATTAAAGATTTTTGTGGAAAATAAAAATTTACCGCATTTAATTTTTTCAGGGCCTGCTGGTGTCGGAAAAACTACTTGTGCGCATGCAATGGTAAGAGATTTGTTTGGAACTAATTATTCTAGAGATTTGGTCAGGGAATTAAATGCATCGGATGAACGAGGTATTGAAATAATAAGAACTACAATCAAAGAATTTGCTAGACAAAAGACGATATCTGGAATACCATTTAAAATAATGATTCTGGACGAATCGGATAATATGACTTCAGCGGCACAACAAGCATTAAGACGAACAATGGAATCATATAGTAAAAATACCCGTTTTATTTTGTTATGTAATTATAGCTCTAAAATCATTGAACCAATTCAATCTCGTTGTGCAGTATTTAGATTTTCACCTTTAAAAGATGAAGAAATCAAACAGCGATTAGAATATATATCAAATCTAGAAAAAATTAAACTAAATTCAGAAGCATTAAAAGCAATTTTATATGTTTCGGGAGGAGATATGAGAAAGGCAGTAAATGTTCTACAAGCTGCCTCTGCATCTACTAAAACCGTCGATCAAGACGCTATTTTTAAAGTAACTGGGAAGGCAAGACCAGAAGAAATACAAAAAATGTTACAATTATCATTAGAAGGTAATTTTTTACAAGCAAGAAAAATGTTACAGGATTTATTGTTAAAATATGGTCTCTCAGGTATAGATATTGTAAAACAAATTCATAGAGAAATTTATAATTTAGATATTGAGGAAATACAAAAAGTAAAGTTGGCTGATAAAACAGGTGAAATAAATTTTCGTCTTATTGAAGGTGCAGATGAGAATATTCAATTATCAAGTTTGTTAGCGCAATTTTCAAATCTAAAAAATATTGCTTAATTTATCTAATTAAAAAGTCAATAATTTAACTTTTAATGTCTGTAAATTAATGATAGGCACCATCCCTGGAGTTGGTCTAATACCTTTTTCTTTCTGAAATGAAGTTAAACTTTGAAAACAACCACTATTAATTAATTTTACACCTTTATAATCTTTATAACCATTAATATGGACATGACCACAATGAATTACGTTGGGTATTTCGTCTATAACTAACCAATCCTCAATTTCTGGAGATAATCCCGTTTTTTGGCCATAAATTGGTGCTAAATGTCGAGCAATTAATAATTCTTGCATCGCCTTTTCTGGGTGTTCATAATTCAATCCTGGAATTGAACTAATGATATCATCAAAACTATCACCATGATAGACTAGAAATTGAATTCCATGGATTTCTAATAATGTTGGATTCCCTAACATAATAACATTTTGAAGATCATATAAATCCATCGCATACTTTTTAGGTATTGCAGGATGAGGTAATGCCTTTCTAATGGCATCATGAGCGCCTCCAGGAATGATTATTATTTTTATATATTCCGGAATTTGTTTTAAAAAATTAGCTGCGATCTCATACTGACTTTTAATATCAGTTAATTCTAAATCATCTCTTTGTGAAGGATAGACCCCTATTCCATCAACAATATCTCCTGCAATTATGATATACTTTAAATGTGATGCCATTTCTTTTTGCTCTTCATTACCACTTCTTCCATTTGTCCAATCTATAAAATTTCGAAATTTTTCCTCTAAAAATTGTTTACTTCCAAAATGAGTATCTGAAATAAGTGCAACATTAATAGGAAATTCTGCCAATTTATTATGATTTCTTCGAGGTATATCAGGAAATATTATTTCATTTGCCATAAAAATATCATTTTTCCACATATTTCCTTTAACACAAATAACCTCATCAGGAAGTACTTTCAAAGCTTTAGATATTAATTCCTTTTCTTTATTTGGAACAAGTACAGAAATGTTATCCGAAAAATCTTCTATTTCTAAATAAATATTTTTTGAATTTGTTTCCCTTTTTTCTTGAATTATTCCTATAATAGTAATTTCTTTGTCTTTTAGTTTTTTTGCCTCTAAGATAGATGTACTTCCTTTTATATCCGTTCTTTCCATTAATAATAAATAAATTTTTTTGTATCTACTTCTAAATAAATCTCTAAAATCTTCAACTTGCCCCTTTCCATATAATCTTCCAGTAGGATCCCTTAAAATTCCAATATCAGCTTTAATATTTTTTACTTCACTTTCAAAATGTGTTTTTTTGGGAACTTCTGTTTCTTTATCTTCATACTTAATATCTATCTCATTTTTTTCTGAAATTATCTGTTTAATTAAATCAAGTGTTATAAAAACTTGATTTTTATCCATTTTATTCAATTTTTCAATAAAATCTGTTAAAAAATTAATTGGATCTTTTTGATAAGATAAATATTCTAGTGCATTGGGAGTAATTTCTAATCCAGAATTAAGCAATATTTCAATAATCTCTTTTTTATACATTTTAATTCAAAAATAAAAGATGGTTTAACTAAATGTAATTCGAAATTGAGTAATATATAGTTATATTTAATAAAATTATTAAAACAATAAAAAATAATTTAAAAAAATAATTGATATGTAATTAATAATAATTTTAAAGGTTTATTCAATTGGAAAACGTAAAAGTAGATGATACAACCCTTAGAGATGGAGTCCAAATGCCTGGTATTAGAGCTCCATCCCCTAAAGAGAGATTGGAAATTGCTCATTATCTAGATGATATAGGGATAGATCGTATTGAGTTATTTGGAACTTGGTATGATGTAGATAGAAAATCAGCTCAAATGATACTAAATGCCGGGTTTAAAGCTATGATCGGTATTTGGGTAAGGGCTAATAAGAATGATCTTGACGAAGCTCTTAGACTAGATGGAATTAAAGGAGTTGGAATTTCTCATCCAATTTCAGATATACATCTAACATATAAACTAAATATTTCTCGAGAAGAAGCCTTCAAACGAATTCATGATGCTATTCAATATGCGAAAGATCATGGTTTAATTGTATTTTATCATGGTGAAGATTCCACACGAGCAGATTGGGAATATGAAAAATCAATCATTAAAATGCTAACAGAATTGAAAGTAGATGTTTATCGTGTATGTGATACAGTTGGAGTTGGTATTGGGGCTCACACGTCTTCGGTCATTCCTATAAATAAAAGTATTCCTGATAAGATATCTGAGATAAAAAAGAATTTTAAAATTGATATTGAATTCCATGGCCATGATGATTTAGGGGGTGCTGTAACTAATACTATGATTGCTTTACAAAATGGTGCAACTTATGCAAGTACCACTATGTTAGGTATGGGAGAAAGAGCAGGAAATGCTGAAACAGAAAAAGTAATAATGAACCTTAATTATCATTACAACATTAGTAAATACAATATTTCTTTACTGACTAAAGCATGCCATGTCATTCATGATGCGATGGATATTAGAATTCCTTCAAATAAGGCAATTGTAGGTGAAAATGTTTTCACACATCAATCTGGGATCCACTCTGCCGGAGTTATTAAAAACCCCGAAACATATGAACCATTTTCTCCTGAAAGTGTTGGGAATGTAAGAAGGCTTCTAGTTGGTCCTTTAGGAGGAAAAAATGTAATTCTTTTCAAGTTACAACAAATTTTAGAAAAAGAGGGTATAACGGAAAAGATAGATCCAAATGATGGCAGAGTTAAAGCTATAATAGATTATATCCAACAAAACTTATTTGGTTCTGGTATTCGTCGTTCTCCTTTAACGGATGACGAATTTGAACAATTAGTACGAATGTTTGCATTAAAATAATTGTTTTATTGATTTTATTTTATATTTATTTTTAAATTCAATTTACATCTAACTTAAGAATAAGGACTGAATTGTTTTGACTTTAAAAGACCTTTATATAATCGATGCTAATTTCTTCATTTCAATTTTTAAATTGAATAGGGATGAAGCAATAAATAATCTGATGAAAGGAATTATAGAACTAAAATTAGACAATTTATATTCAAGTACTTTAATTTTAAATGAGTTAAAAATTCCAAGCTCCTCGGTGGCTATTATAAAAAAGTTCTTAAATTTTGTTCCTGTTCCTAGACAAAAGATTAATACCTTAACTCAAAATGTAAATCCCAGTGCAACACCTCAAATTGCAGATCTCTCTCTTGTAGCACTAGCAAAAATACTTAAACAAAAATTTGGTAAAATTGCGATTACAGTGGTTACTAATGATTTTAAATTAAGTAAATTTATTCGTAGTTATTCTTCCCAAATTAATGTTTTACCTCCAAGTAGCTTTCTAATGATGTTAACAAATAGTCTGGATAATCGAATATTACGAAACTATTTTAAGAAATTAAGAAAAAAAATGAGTAATTATGAAATGTCGTATGCATTAGAGAGAAAAGATATATACAATCCACAAGAAAAATTAAGTTGGCTTGTTGAGAAATCAATAGGTGTAGCATGTCAATGTAATCTTATATTACAGAAGGAAGATCTTGAAGTAGAAGAATTAGATTCTAAAAGAGAACTATTTCTTATAAATCGATATATTTTAGGAGAAAAATTATCTAAAAGCCAAAATAATTCGATAAAAAATTTAATCCCTTTTATAGATTCTATAAAAAAATCACAAAAAGAATTTAATAAAATTAAAAAATTATTGATTGACAACCGATTAAGTGATTCTTTGGTAAATGTTCAAAAAATTATTAGTGAGTTGATGAATACTTTTCAATTATCTATGGTTTCTCTAAAAAATGATGAAAAAGAAATTTTTGAAAAAGTCATTTCAAAATTTTTAGCTCAATTTGAATTTTTTATTTCAATGCTTTATTTAGAATTAGATGAGTTAGAACAAGCCTTAGAACATTTCGATAAAACTATTGTGTTCAGTTTTTTTGCAGAACAATCAAAAAATATTATTATCGCTAATTATATTAAAGGGCTCTCTTTAATTTTCAACAATCGTTTTGAAGAAGCTGCTGATCAATTCTCATTATCTCATAAACTTGCCGAAAAATTCAAATCTAATCAATATAGGATAATTAATTTAGGGGGAGAGGCAATTGCACGTTTTCTTGCAGGGGAAAATGAAACAGCACAAGAGATAATGAAAAACGTTAATAACCTTGTTAAAAAAGATCTGCAAATGAGTTTGATCTTGATGACTGAGTTTGCAGATAACTTTTATGTAATGAGTAGGCCAGAAATTGCGATACATCTTTATAATGAAGCTTTAGAAATCTCGATTGAACTAGGCAAATTAGAACAATCAGAGAAGATTATCGAAAAATTAAAAAGGTGTTTCTACTCAATCGGTAGTTGTCTTCCGCCGATGGCAGCTCAATTACAAAAAGTTATAGATCTTGCTCATCAACAAAGCAGTAACGAAAGTATCGAAAAATATAATTTAGAAATCAGTAAAATAAGTGAAATTAATAAACTATTATTTGAAGATTTTCCATTTAAAACGGGAAAAAAATGGATTAAAGGAATAAATTTGCCTGACTTTTTAAAAAAACCTATGAATTTAATTTCAGTAAATATTAAAGGAAATATTTCTATGGAAATGGGCGTTTCTACAATAACCTCTCTTATTTGTTTAACACAAGAGCAGGGGGGAATTGCTATAAATGTTCCTGAACCTTTAATGATAGGTACTCCAGAATTATACAAAGTTGAGCTAAATGAAAAAGGGTCTTATAAAATAATAGAAGCTTCTCAAATTGAAAAGGAAAAATTTTTTATTAGAGCAAAAATTTATGTAAAATCAAAAGATGACTTAATTTTAAAGAAGATCTTTCCAAAATTATATGGTAAATTTTTTGATAATTAATTTAATCACATTTCATCTATGAAATTAGATTTTGTGAAATCTATGGTTAAGATTAATTGGTATCTAGTAATAGGGACTGTTTGTATAATGGGAATTTTCATTTTTTTAGCTTTATATTTATATTCCTTAATTGGTTGGTTAGGATTTTTTATTATTTCAGTTCCAACATCAATAAGTGAAATATTTTTATTATATTATTTAGAAAAGAAAGAAAAATCTAGAAAAAAACAAAAAATTGCTCAATTGAAATTAGCAATTAAAGAAGATATTAAAAGTGAGATTGGAGAAGAAAAACGCTTATTAATTGCTGCATTAAATAAAGAAACTAAAGTAACCACAAACGTATTAGAGAGTTTTAGAATTTATTTACGAATAAATATAGCAGAAATAAACGAACTTATATTAGATATAGACGAAGTTTATTTAAAATCTATCGAATTAGTAAAAAATTCAAAAACAAAAAAAGCAAAAGAAGATTTTAATTCAAAAATCTCTAATATTTTCAATCGAATATATGAATTAGATACCGATTTTAATTTCAAACTAAATAATCTAAAAACTTCAGATTTAAAATTTAGGAAGATAATTTCTAGTTTTAAAGATGAGTGGTTTGCTTCAATCGATAAAATTAAAAATATTATCAAACAAACTCAAGAAAAATTTGAGATAAATACTAACTTTCTTTACTATATTGAAGATATTTTTAGATTTGAAATTGAAAATCAAAGAAAAATCGAAATAGAAGATTTTGAAAAATTAGAAATTCCTACAGATCAAATAAAAAAACTTTTAAAATATATCAACGAATCTATAAAGATTAAACTTAATGAAATCGATAAAGATAAGAAAAGAAAATTAGGAGAAATAGGTAAAAAAATCATATCTCATTATATGGTCGCTGGAAAAAAACCTAATTTGCCTGAAATGGTAATTGAATTAGGAATGGGAATTAATGAAAGTAAAGAACTTCTAAGCTATTTAAAAGAAATTGGAATGATTGATGAGATTAAATATCATATTTTATAAAAACCTGAAATATATTTTATACAATGGATATTTTTAATTATTTAAGCTGGGATAGCCAAGCGGTAAGGCGACAGGCTCGAGTTGGAAAAATGAGAAACCTGTTGACTAATTTAGTCGCGAGGGTTCAAATCCCTCTCCCAGCGCCAATTTGAGGAAGTTATATGCCAGAATCTATAGATGAACTCATTTTTAAAGGAGAACAACTATTATTTGAAAAAAAATTTGAAAGTGCTATTAAAATTTTTAAAAAAATTTTGAAAACACATCCAAAGGAGGGGACTGTAAGAAAAAGTATTGGGACTGCATATTTTGAATTGGGAAAATATGAAGATGCACTTGAAAATCTTAAAATAGCTACGGAGATAGATCCATCAGAATCTGAAATTTGGGGCTATTTAGGAAAAATATATCTAATTAAAGCTGAAAAGGAAAAAGCTCTTTGGTGTTTTAATAAAGTTATTGAAATTGATCAAAAAAGTTACGGAGAAGAATTCCAAGATTTAATTGGTTATGGGATTGACGAGGAGAAAAAAAAACTAGAAGAAAAAGGAATTATTCCGGTTGATCCTGAGCTTAAACCCAAATATATTATATGTAGAGAATGTGGTGAACGAATTCTTATTGACATAAATACAAAATTTTGTAGGAATTGTGGAGGGGAAATTTGAGTTTTTAAAATTGATATTTCAATAACATTAAACAATACTTTCTTTTTAATGCAAATAAATTAAAATATTAAGGAATCATTTCAATATAATGAGGAAAGTTTTGTCATGCATTTTGACAAAACTAACAAACTTAGCATATATTTATGGTTTTTTAAGATTCTTTATTTTATTTAATTTAATTTAAGGAAACTTAATCCACATACAAGCAAGATTTAAAATCCTAATAAAACTATAGTATTTAATGTTGATGATTTTTATTTGAAGATACAGATGTGATTTGTTGTCAAAGAAATATTCAAAGGAATTTAACGAATATTTGGAAAAATTCAATGAACTGGGAAGTATAGATTATGTATCGCGAGAATTTTTAGGTTTAATGCGACAAAAATGCTATAATTGTAACAAATCTCGAGTTGAATGTGCTTTTCAACCACATTGTGAAAATCGTAAGTATATGAATGTAATGATTGAAATGAAAGTTAATTTGAATGATATCCCAGCGTTTTGTTATTCACAACAATTACGAAATATTAAGGATTTTTTAGATGGCAAAGCACATTTAATTGAACCTATTGATTATAAATTATTTTTATCAGATTTTATTGAACTCTTAAGTATTAAATTGAAAATTGAATCCAAAAATTATGAGAAATTGCTTAATGAAATAACTACAAAAATAAAAAATATGAAAGGAAAAATATATAAAATTCATAGAAAGGGAGAGAAATTCAATTATTTTATGCTAATTGCTGGGGGTATAATTTATTATATTGATTTAATGAAAGAAGTTGTCACAGTAAATTTACAGAATAAAGCTATAGAAACAGAAAATGAATTAAAAGATATAATTAAATTATATTGTCAATACTTCAATATTGATGTTGAGATAATTGAGGAGATGGCAGGTTGGTGGTACCTAAAAACAACATTTCCGTCTAAAAAATTAAAAAGTGACAAAATTTTTTACGATTATAAAGAAAAGATTCAGGAATTCTCAAATTTTATAAATTTTTTCCAAGAAGATGCTATAGTCTATTTCTTAATTGATATTAAAACCCCGTTAAGCCAAAATTGGAAACATAGTAGATTAACTGTTATAAAATTAGGCGAGATTTTCAAATCATTAAATGAATTGTCAAAAAAAATTGCATGAAAAAAATAGTTGGAGTAGTATAATTTGGAAAAATCGGATCTGACTCAAATATTGATGAATGCCTTTTATTTGAATGATTCACAAGCAGAAATTTATGGTTTATTACTTATAAAAGGAATTTTGACTTTAGGAGAAATAAGTTTATCGATAAATAAAAGCCAAGAAGAATGCAATAAAATAATCCAAGCCCTAATTAATCTTAAACTTATTAAAAAGATCCCAGGAGCTGTTATTCGTTATAAAGCTTTACCTCCTTTTGAAGGTTTTTTTGCTCAGATAAAAAGATATCAGAAAATATTTGAGAATTTAAATGAAGAAATTTCAATAAATTCTAAAAAATTGATAAATGATTTCAAAAAAGATATGAAAACACATATGGAAGAGATTCAAGAATTATTTAAAAAACAGAGAGAAGACACAACAATATTAGAATTACAGAAAGAACATTATAATCGCGAAATTGCGGCTTATATTACAGAAATCAAAGATAACTCAGACAATCTTACTAATGAATTGAATAATTTTTTTACCACTTATTTAAATTCCTTTGAAGAGCGAATTAATATTATTAAAATTGAAGTAGATAAGAATTTTGCAGAGGTTTTAATTGAACTTAAAGATATTAAAGGAAAGAATAATGATTTCTTAGAAGAAAATTTAAGCACTTTAATCTCTCCACAAAAAGATTATATGAAAAAATTAATTGAAATTCTTTTTTCAAACCTTGATACCTCATTTGATAGTATTAGTGGACAAGTCGAGAATTTAAAAAGGGAATTAACTAATATTACTTCAAAAAACGGAGACATTCTAATAGATTTTTCTTCAGATTTACAAAATAAAATAATGGGTTTTCTCACTGAACAGCATGATAATTTAAATATCTCTATTTTAGAACTTAAAGATAAAGTCTTAAATAGTGAAAATCAAATACAAGAAATGTTCTCAAATAAAAGCTCAGATCTAGAAAATAATTTGATAAAGGCATTAATTGCACTTCAAGATGAAATAGATCGAGCCTTACAAATCTTAAAAGAAAAAGATACCGAGTTGATGAATTCATTTTTCCAAAAGCTAGAAGAGAGATTATTGGAACAAGTTAGAGAGTTATCTGAAATGTTTGACTTGAATAAATCTCTTATTGTAGAAAATACTGAATTTTTAAACAAAAATTTAAAAGATTTATTAAATTCCTATTTAACTGATTACGCAAGCTTCTCTAATGAGCTTAAGACAAAATTTGAAACAAATATTGATCAAGTTAAAGATATTTTAAATGAAGTAATAAAAAAATTAAACGATAAAATGATGAGCACTATCTCAAGTCATCGTAAAGCAACTGAAAAAAACTCTAATGACCTAGAACTTGAATTAACTGATAAATTAAAACAAAGTTATGATCTACTTCAAAATGAAATATCCAATCTATTGCAGAAAAATTCAACAGAATTCCAAAATTCATTAACAAGTTTCAAAGAAAATACTATGATTTTGAAAGAGGATTTATTACAAAATTTAAATTCTACTCAATCTACAATCCAAAAAAATTCAACAGAAACCCAAAATGAAATTTTTAAAATTATTGATTCTCAATTAAAAACAATTGAAAAGGAAGATACTGCAATAGAAGCCCAATTAAAAGAAAAAATAATTGAGGAATTTGAAAAATTAAATTCTGAAATAAACTCAACAAAAACTGATATCCTATCTTTTTTTTCAGCTAATATTAAAGATTTAGAAAAAGATCCAACAGTATTTAAAGATAAAATAACAAAATTGATAACTAATCAACTTAATTCTTTAGAAAAGGATGGATTATTATTAAATGAATCTATTAAAACTACAAATTCCAACTTTATTATTCAATTTAAAAATATCATGAGTCAATTACAAAATAGATTTACCGAAACTTCAAATAAATATTATAATGGTTTAAAAGATTATCTATTGACTTTAGATAAAGATATTATTAGTATTACGGATGATAGATTAAACCACTTAAAAGATAAAATTTCATTTTTTCAGGAAAATTTAAATAACATATTAGGAAAATGTTCAAATTATTTAAAAAATGTGCAAGACTTTGAAAATAGAATAATAAGCGATTTAAAAAGACATATTGAGATGATGAAAAAATCAGCGACAATAATCACTGATAATATTTCAAATTTAATGGATAAACAAATAAGCGATCATAATTTAGCTACTGAGTCTTTTAAAAGTTCTTATTCTAAATCTATTAATAAAGAAATAAGTTCCGCAGAAGAAAACCTTACTAATCTTTTAAATCTAATTAATACTTCATTTCAAGCGAATTCAAAAACTGTAAGAAATAATTTCGATGAGGTAGAGCAGAAAATTCCTGATATTATAGATAGATCTTTTCTTGAACATAAGACTTCAAATGAAGATTTAAGTGCCAATTTGAAAAAATTACTAACCAATCACTTAATAGATTATTCAGCATTATCCAAAACACAAAAGGAAAAAATTAAACCAAGTATTGATCAGATTGGGGATATTTTAAAGAGTTTGAACAAGAAATTAAATACAAAAATAACAAATACGATTAAAAAAAATGTAAATAATAATGAAAAATTGGCAGTGGATCTTGAATCTAATTTAATAAATGGATTAAAACAGAATTATGACATATTCCAATCTGAGATCTCTAACTTAATTAATAACATAACTTCAGGTTTTCAATCAACAATAATTCAATTTAAGCAGAATATAAACACATTAAATGATGATTTATTTCAGAATTTAATCACATTTCAATCTTCTATACAAAAAAACGTAAAAGGCACTAAAGATGAAATTTTTAAAATAATAAATTCTCAATTAGCAACAATAGAAAAAGAATGTAACACATTAGAAACTCAATTAAAAGAAAAAATCATTAAAGATTATGAAGAATTAAATTCTGAAATAAATTTGGTAAAAAATGAATCATCTAATTTTCTTTCAAATTATCTTGCAGAATTAGAAAAAGATTCTGGATTAATTAAAGATAAAATATCAAAATTAATAAGTTCACAGATTAACAATTTGGAAAAAGATTTGCTTTTATTAAATGAATCAATAAAAACTACAATTTCTAGTTTTACTAGTCAATTTGTACTAGTAATAGAGCAACTACAAAATAGAGCTATTGAAACATCTAACAATTATTATACAGGATCAAAAGATCATTTTGCTACTTTAACAAAAGAATTTTTTGAAATCGTTAACGAACGAACAAATACTTCAAAAAATAAGATGATTTCTTACCAAGAACAATTTTCAAATATTATAGAAAAAAGAATAAAATATTTCGACAATATTAAAACATTCGAGAGACGTTTTTCCCAAGATTTTAAGAGACATATCGATATGATAAAAAAATCAACGGCCATTATTATTGATAATGTTTCTAATTTAATGAATAAACAGATAAGTGAATTTAATTTAGCTTCTGAGTCCTTTAAGAGTCATTATTCAAAAATTATTAACAAAGAAATAAGTTCGTCTGAAGAATCTCTAACTAATCTATTTAATCTTATTGATAATACTCTTCAAGATAATTTAAAAAAGACAAAAGATATTTTTAATGAATTGGATTCGGAAATACCTAAAATATTCGACAGTTCAATGTTAGAACATAATAAAATTAATGAAGCTTTAGGAAAAGATGTAACAGAGCTCGTAAATACATATTTTTTAGATTGGCGTGTTAATATTGATAAAATACGTAATGATTTAGAATTTGTTACAAAGCATATAGAAAATGCAGAAAAAAACTCTCGCAAATTTCGTTCTAATATTCGAGAAAATTTTCTAGGTCAAATTGATAAGTTTAACTTGTCAATTAATGATCTTCAAGATCAAATAAATTATACAACTGAGAATAATATAAAAAGTCTTAAAACATTCTTAAATTCGTTAAAAATGGGTAAAGACAAAGCAATTTATAATCTTCTTACACAAATAAAAAATTCTGTAAATTCTAATAAGTCATCTTTCTCAAATTCATTTGACCTAATCCTAGAAGACATAAAAAGAAATCTAATATCAAATCAAGATTCTATTTCTACATCAATTACAGATAATTCAAGGATGTTAAAAAAACAAATAGATATTCAACAAGAAAAACTAACCCAATCTTTAAATGAATTAAAGGTTTTATTAACAACAAATTTTTTGGAAAAGAGTAAAGAAAAATTGGAAACTTTGTCTCATACGCTTATTCCTGATTTAAGGTCGAAAATTGGACCAATTAAGGATAATATTTCAAATATTTTTAATCAAAACAAGGAAAACTTTGAATCTTTTCAATTAAATCTTAAGAAAAATTTTCAAAAAATTTCTGATCAAATCCTTAAAGATTATGAATTCAAAATTCAAACAATAACAGAATCAATAAATAATAGCATTATGTCTCAGTTTGAAGATAGAAGAGAAATAGTTTTAAAAATTGTTGAAAATACGAATAATTTACTAAAAAAGGAAGCCGAGAAAACACAACTCCTTATGGAGAATCTTAATGAGAGTTTTGAAAATAATACTGACAATCAACTATCAAATATCCTAAGACTTTTGAATATATTAGATTCAAAATTAATTGAAATTCTTGAACAATTTCCAGCTAAAAAAATCGAACCTTTAAGTAAAATTGTTGATAAAATACAAGTAAATCTTGAAAATGTTAATAATGAAAATCAAACTACTCTTGAAATACTAAGAACCACGTTGAATGAGATAGATAAAGGTACATATGTAGACATGGAGAAAACTTGGAATATAACTTCTAGTGAATCGATATTAGATCACATATTTGATATGATTTCCCGAATTAAAAGATCAATTACAATCATTTTACCTAATTTATCTTTAGTAGATCTTGAACTTTTAAATGATTTTGACCAAAAATTAATGATGCATATTTTTACAACTGTTAATACCAAGGAAGATAATCAAATTATTACTGAGTTACTTTCTCGGAGTAATATTAGAATATGGAATATTAATGGAAATTTTCCCTTATTTTGTGCTGTAAAGGATGCAGAAGAGATGATACTTGCGCCATATACAGAAAATGAAAAAGAAATTGTTGGAATAGTAACTGAACAAACAGAATATATAAATTTATTCAAAAATATTTTAGGACCATTTTTCCAAACAGTGTCTAATGAAGTAAAAATAGTAGATAAGGGACCTAAGGCAACAATATCACCTAATTAAAATTCAAATTTGAATTAAATTGTTAAAAATGAAAATATATAATGAGATTATTTACTTATAAATTCTTTTAACAACTTTTTCTGTTGCTTTTCTATCTCTCCAATTCCAAAATATCTTTTGAATTTCTATAGTGGGGATTATAGATGCACTTAGAAGCAGGATTATTACCCAATCTATAAATCCAAGAGGAACCGTTTTGAAGGCAATTTGTACTCCTGGTGTATAAATTACAAAACACTGCATCATAATTGATATAATTATCGAAATATAGAGAAATTTATTATGTGTCTTGAGCTTGAAGAGCGATTTTGTCAGAGATCTGGTTTCAAATGCACGGAACATTTCAAACATTACAAGTGTTGTAAATGCTATTGTATATGCTCGATGCAAATTATCTTGGGGGATTATAGAGAAGGAATTAAGGAATGGTAAGAGATAAAAGAGAAAGCCAAATAAAGTACCAGCGGCTATGACCACACCAATTATTAACATATTAATTATAAATTGACCTGGAATTACCCCCTCTTTTGGGTCTCTTGGTTTTTGATCCATTATATTAGGATCTCCTGGTTCCCAACTAAAACTTGTTGCTGGAAGCCCATCGGTAGTTAAATTTACCCATAGTATTGTGATTGCATTGAGTGGTAAAACAAATTCTACCATATTTATACCTGTCATAACTTGAATTCCAATCATAGAAGCAACAAACATAGTTATAATTTCTCCAGTATTACAAGATAACAAGAAAAAGATAAATTTTCGGATGTTATCATATATTATCCGCCCTTGTTCCACCGCACTTACAATTGTGGCGAAATTATCGTCGGCTAATACCATATCAGACGCTTCTTTTGATACTTCAGTACCGGTTATTCCCATTGCAACACCTATATCTGCCTTTTTCAAAGCAGGGGCATCATTTACTCCATCGCCAGTCATTGCAACAACTTGTCCAGTTTCTTGTAAAGCACTACAAATTCTGACCTTGTGTTCTGGACTAGTGCGTGCATATATGTTATGTTCTTTAATAACTTCTTTTAATTCTTCATCACTTAATTTATCTAACTCTGCACCAGTATATGCTTTGGCATCTTTATGATGTATTAATCCCAAGTTATAACCAATAGCAGTTGCTGTATCTGGATTATCTCCTGTTATCATGATGGTGTGAATCCCTGCATTATATGTTAAATTAATTGAATCTTTAATTTCAGGTCTTGGAGGATCAATAGCGTAGGTCATACCTACAAATATCAGCTCATTTTCAATATCAAGAGATATATCGTCTACTTTATTTTCATCAAACGATTCCAGCTTTTTATATGCATAAGCTAGCCCCCTTAATGCTTCTTCTGCCATCCCTGTATTAACTTCAATGAGATGTGTTTTAATATCTTGAGATAAATCTATTATCTGCCCTTTTAAATTAATCTTGATAGATTTTTCTATAATTTGTTCTGGTGCACCTTTTACAAATGCAAAGTATTCATTATTTTCACTTTTATGAATTGTCGTCATAGCTTTCCGTGTACTATCAAAAGGTATTTCCCCAACACGTGGGTATTGCTTTTTAAGTTCATCATGATGAATTCCTGCTTTTTCTGCTAATACTACTAAGCATCCTTCTGTTGGATCACCATAAATTTCAAAAGTATTATTTTCTTGAATTAAAGCAGAATCATTACAAAGTGCAGCAATTTTTATTAGCTGAACAAATTCAGGAATAGATTTTGGTAAAATCTCTTCATTCATAATATAAAATTTGCCTATAGGTTCGTATCCAATACCCGTAACCATAACAATTTTATCATTTATGAAAACACGTTGAATCGTCATTTCATTTTTTGTTAACGTACCAGTTTTATCGCTGCATATTGTTGTTGTACAGCCCAGAGTTTCTACCGCAGGTAATTTCCGGATTATTGCATGCCTTGCTGACATCCTTGTAACACCCAGAGCTAATGAAATTGTTACAACTGCTGGTAAACCCTCTGGAACTGCAGCAACTGCTAAGCCAACTGCTGCAGAAAATAAATAAGTTATATCATGGATATTTAGTCTACCTAAAGTAAAGATTAATCTAATGATTCCAGTAATAAAAACAACAAAACATATTATGATGATAAAAATTCCTAAGCTTTTGCTAAGCTTATTCATTTTTCTTTGGAGTGGCGTTACCTTATCTTCAAATTTTTGTATCATTCCAGCAATTTTTCCTACTTCACTATTCATCCCTGTGCCAATCACAATCCCCTCACCTCGTCCATATGTTACTATAGTTGTTGAATATGCCATATTTATACGTTCGGTTAAACTAGCTTCTTCTGGTAAAGTTTTACTAATTTTTTTAGTAGGGACTGATTCACCAGTTAAAACAGCTTGTTTAATTTTTAAATTTATTGCCTCATATAGACGTACATCTGCTGCTATTTTATCACCTGTATTCAATATTAGTATATCTCCAGGAACCACCTCTCTGGCAGGTATTTTTACTTGCTTTTGATCTCGTCTTACCAAAGCTTGGGGTGCAGCCATTTTCTTTAAAGCTTCTAAACTTCTTTCAGATTTATTTTCTTGATATACTCCAATTATAGCATTTGCAATAAGAATTGCAAAAATAACAATTGCATCCATCCATGAAGTTTCCTCGAGTCCAAATATCCACAACATTAAGGATATTATTGCCGCTCCGATTAATAACCAAATTAAAAAATCCTTAAATTGATCCATAAACATTTGAATTATTGTTTTCTTTTTCTTTACAATCAATTCATTCGGTCCATATTTTTCCATTCTTTCTTCAATTTCGCTACTGCTTAGACCGTTTTTGGTTGTTTCGAATTCTTGAAATACATCTTCTATTTCAACAGCATGAATTTTTTTTGTATTCATTTCATTTCCCTAATTTATTAATGTTTAAATTATCAATTTCTTAATAAAATCGCTGCTCATAATTTCTTAATTTATAAAATTTTTCTTAATTATTTCAATATCCTTTGACCAGATAAGTTCAAAAAATAAAACCAAATCTCTTTAAAAAAGGTTTTATTTTCATTCTCTATTTTGTCTTTACTAAAATATATTTTTTACAAATGTTTTTTATGTTTAATTAATTCAAATTTATATTTAATTATTCAATTAGAATTTAATATAAAAATAACTACTTCTTTATTAAATCACCATATTCTTAAATTTATTGTGAATATTTAATATAATCTATTTTTCTTTTTCTCAATTCAATCAATTCAAATAAAAAAGCTTTTAAATTATTCCAATAAAAGAGATCTTAAATTCCAAAGGAAATATAATCTACTATAACCTTTATTTCCAATGGATTAGAAAATTATAGATAAAACATAACATATGATAGCGATTGGTGGAGTCAGAAAAAATTGAAAAACGATAAACCTAATCCATTAGATGAAGTATTTGACAAATTTTTATCTGAAAAAAGCAAAATTTTTAAAAATAGAGACGTTTTGAGGCATTCTTTTGTTCCGGATGAACTACCTCATAGAGAAAAGCAATCTCGGCTAATTGCAGAGATTTTAGCACCTGCATTACAAGGATCTATACCTTCAAATATATTCTGTTATGGAAAAACTGGGACAGGCAAAACCATTGTTGCAAAATATGTTTTGAATTATTTAATAGATAAATGCAATGAAATGAATTTAACAATTCCAATAACAGAACTCATCAATTGCCGGTTAGTGGATACCCCATATCGAGTACTTTCTAATCTATGTAAATCCGTTGGTGTTACAGTGCCTTTTACTGGTTTACCTACAGATGAAGTATATAAACGGTTTCAGCTTGCCTTAGATTCTAAAGAACAACTAATGATTATAGTATTAGATGAAGTTGATGAATTAGTAAAAAAAGATCATAAAAAGGGAAATGATATTCTCTATGATTTGACTCGAATGAATTATAATTTAGAGTATGCTCGTGTAAGCCTTATTGGAATCTCAAACGATTTAAAATTCAAACAATACCTTGATCCCAGAGTTTTAAGTAGTCTTAGTGAAGAAGAATGCGTATTTGATGCTTATACAGCTAATGAACTGCAAGATATATTAAATCAACGCGCTGGTATGGGATTTCATGAAAAAGTTCTAGAAGCAGGAGTAATTCCTTTTGTAAGTGCACTAGCGGCTCAAGAACATGGAGATGCGAGGAGAGCTTTAGATCTCCTACATAAAGCAGGCGATATTGCAGAAAGAAAGGGGCAAGAAATAGTTACAGAAGCAGATGTAAAAAAAGGTCAGAAAGCAATAGAAAGTGATATAGTATCTAATACAGTAAATAAAATGCCATTACAAAGTAAATTAATATTGTATAGTATCTATAAACTTGAAAATTTAGCTCTAGCAGATGAGATTAAAACAGGAGATGTTTATTATGCCTATTCTCAACTGTGTAAATCAATAAATATCGAATTCTTGACCCAAAGACGAGTAAGCGAATTAATTACAGATTTGGATATGTTAGGAATTATCTCAGCAAGCGTTATTTCTAAGGGTAGATATGGCAGAACCAAAAAAATTCATTTACAAATTCCTAAAAAAGTAATTACTAATGTTGTAGAAAAAGATTATATGATAGAACGGTTAAAACCGGTCGATATAACATTAAATAAAGATAAAGAATAATTTTTTTTTTCTTATTCTTCTAATAAGGGAATTTGTTCCACTTTTTCTGTTATCAATCTATATTCTCTTCTTCTTCTTGATCCACGCCTATCAAGAATTTTTTCCTCAAACATACGAGATAAATAAGTTGAGATTGTAGATAATTTAACTTCCTCTCTATACTCTGCTTGATAAAATTCTTGAATGTCTCTTGATGTAAACCAACCATATTTCATTTGTCTTTTTATTATAATTAATAGCTTATCCATTATGCTTAAATTGTCTAACTCTAAATTTTCATCTTTTTGAATATTTTGTATGTAACTTTCATCAATGGTTTTTTTTAAATTAACATCTTGCGGGTTACGAATACTATTTACAATTTCCATAATTTTAGATGTTGAAATATCCTCCCCAAAGCTAAGTTTTTTGACTTTTCCTTTCTCATCAAAGTCGATTTCAATTTTTCCCTTTTTATTAGTCATTAAATTGCTTCCAATTTTAATTTCACTTAACATAGCTATGCTTCTTGTGGAATATAAATATGATTAATATCCAGATAATACGTTTTGATATATCACAATAGCAATCACGAGGTTATTTTTTTTGATAAATACATTTATCTGATAGTTACCCTTCTATCATTACTCCATTAATATCTAGAGTTACTTTTTTTGTATATCTTTGTGATTTAGGTCCCACAGCTCTTGAGACAATGTTAACATATTCATTAGGAAATGTCGCTTCAGCACATGAAACTCCTTGGCTAGCTGTGAATAATTTCTATTGGATGGGAATTTTTCAAGAAGATATTGAAAAAATTTCAAAGGGCTTTACATTTCGCTCTTCTGGAGAAGAGCTTGAAAAAGCTAGAGAACTCTTATCTCGCCATAATGTTAAAAATAGACCGAAATTAAAGGTCCAACTGGAGAATTTTCTTGAGAATAAAAAAAAGATAGATATTGGAGCTTTAGCATATCGACATTTTGAATATCTCAGTGATTACATAATTAATAAAATTCAAGGTGGAGATTCAATAAAAATATAATTTAAATATAAAGAATTAATTAAATTATTTTCTTCTTTTTAACTTTACCATCTAATTTCTCGTTTCAGATCTAATAAAGCATTCCTTGCATGATAATTTCGGGGATCTAATTCAACTGATTTTTCCAAACATTCTATTGCTTTTTTAAAATCTCCAATATTTCCATATGTTGCTCCTAAATTATACCATATAACACTATCTTTTGGATCAATTTGAAGAGCTTTTTTGTAACATTCAATAGCTTTTTGATGGTTTCCAGAGAATTCATAAGTAACACCCATATCAGACCAAGCATCAGTATAGTTTGAATTAATTTCTACGGTTTTTCTAAAATATTCTATCGCCTTATACAAATTTCCTAAACTTTTATGAGCATTAGCTAACATATACCAAGCTTTAAAATTCTGGGGGGAAATTTTAATTACATTTTCACAACATTCAGCAACTTTCTGAAAATTATATAATTTTCCATAAAGAATTCCTAAATTATTCCAAGCTTCTACATATTTCGGGTCTATTTCTATTGCCTTTCTATAAGATTCGATTGCTTTCTCGAATTTTCCTAAATTTCTATATGCAACTGCCATATTATTCCAAGCATGACTAAAATTAGGTTCGTGTTTAACTGCATTTTCATAACATTCAATTGCCTTATTATAATTCTCTAAGCTTCCATAAATAGCTCCCATAGTATTCCAAGCAACACTAGATTGAGGGCTAATTTCAAGTGCTGTTTCTAGACTTTTTAAAGCTTTTTGGTGTTCACCTGTTGTATAGTAGACATTCCCAATATTGATCCAAGCATCTATATTCTTAGGGTCAATTTTAATAACTTTTTCTAAGTTTAAAATTGCTTTATCGTGATTTCCTAATTTACCATATTCAATTCCTTTATCCATCCAATATAATACAGATTCCTTTTTAATTTCTTGTTCACTCATGGATTTTTGATCTTTATCAACTTCTATAACTTTATAGCTCTTATCTGGATAAAGCATAATGAAATCTTTTTTATTATTAGGAGGTCTTTTTTTAAATTCTGAATGATCTTTAGGGATATCAATTTCTTTATATAAACTTTTTTTCCATTCAAATATATCATCTAAATTTTCGTAGAAGAGTCCTTTAAGAGCAGGTCCTGCATCTGCATAAAATAAATTAGGATCGATATCAACTGTTTTCTGAAGGCACTCAGCAGCTTTTTCATTATTACCTAAATATCCATATGCAAAGCCCATATTACTCCAAGCATAAACATCTTTTGGATCTATTTCAACTGCCTTTTTAAAATATTCAATTGCCCTGGAGTTATTTCCTAATCGATAAAAGGCAACTCCTAAATTATTCAAAAATTTATTATTATTAGGAATAACTGATCCAATCTTAAGTGCTTTCTCATAGCATTCAATTGATTTTTGATATTTTCCTGTCTTAAAAAAAGCAATACCTTTTTTAAACAAATCAATAAATTCTTCGAAATTTGAATCTTTATCTTTCAATTTTTTAACTCCCTATGTTTATTTATAACTACATTTGATTTGGTTTTTTATAGTGACCTTCAAATGGACACTAAGAATTACTCTATTATTTACCTTTAATAACTCTTATGGTATTTAAAGTCGAATTATTTTAGAAAAGAAAACACATTCTTAACTTATTTCAACATTGAAATAAATTTCTCACAATTAGCACAATAAATTAGAAAATTTGATGAGTTAAATGCAGATAGGACAGAGATATGACAGATTAGTGGAAAGAGAACAAATGACTTGAAATACGCAAAATTCCGTGCTTTATATATTAAAAATATTTATCAGCGCATTCCCAATGCTTAATTTTTCATTTTTTTAGAATTGAATACAAATTTTTATTTTATAATTATAAAATTAAGTAATTTTCAAATTGATTAGAAGTATTTTTTTAAATTAATTAATCTTTTAATAATTTGATTTCAACCATTTGGAGACTTCGTTTGAGATGTGTGCTTTAAACGTTCTATCATTGAGAGTAGAAGAAAGCGAATTGATAGATGTAGGAAAAATAAGAGTTCGATTAGACCTTGAGGCAATGAATGCGCTAGATGTAAAAAGTGGAGATATAATACAAATTATTGGAAAAAAAACTACAGGTGCAATAGCTTTAAGAAGCAAATTAGAAGATAAAGGAAAAAGTTTAATTAGAATGGACGGCATTATTAGAAGTAATTGCGGAGTAGGCTTAGGAGATATTGTTAAAATAAAGAAAACTCGTATTAAGTCTGCTATGGGTGTATCAATTGCAATGTTAGGAAGGGATCCAAATATCCCCTTAGACTCAGAAATTAAAGAATCTATAAGAAACAGTTTAATAGGCAGACCTGTTAAAAAAGATGATATTATTAAAAGTGCAATCCCATTTAGTAAATCTGAACGAAAATTCGTAGTGTGCCGAACTGAACCTAATGGAATTGTAAAATTCTACGAAAAAACGGATTTGACATTATTACCAAAGGTTCCAGATAATATCCAAACTGATCGAGTTCCAGATGTTACTTATGAAGATATTGGAGGATTAGAAGGAGAAATATTACGTATTAGAGAAATGATTGAACTACCCTTACGTTATCCAGAATTATTTGAACGTTTGGGAATAGAATCTCCAAGTGGGGTTTTACTACAAGGTCCACCGGGTTGCGGAAAAACTTTATTGGCTAAAGCAGTTGCAAATGAATCCAACGTATACTTTTTATCCATCAATGGTCCAGAAATTATGTCTAAATTTTATGGGGAATCTGAAAAAAGAATTAGACAAATATTTGATGATGCAGAAAGAAATGCTCCAGCAATTATTTTTATTGATGAAATTGATAGTATTGCACCTAAGAGAGAAAATGTTACAGGAGAAGTAGAAAGAAGAGTTGTAGCACAACTTTTAGCTTTAATGGATGGTCTAAAATATAGGAATAATGTAATAGTTATTGGAGCAAGCAATCGTCCCAATGCAATTGATCCTGCATTGAGAAGACCGGGTCGTTTCGATAGGGAAATAGAAATTGGAGTTCCTGATAAAAATGGAAGAGAGGAAATCTTACTTATCCATTCAAGAGGAATGCCTTTAGAGGGTATTGATTTAACAGAATTTGCCACAAGAACTCATGGATTTGTAGGAGCGGATCTTGCGGCTCTATGTAGAGAAGCTGCAATGTTTGCACTGAGGCGAATAAAACCAAAAATCAATTTTGCAGAATCAAGAATACCATTTGAATTAATACAACAATTGGGTGTTCAAAAAGAAGATTTTGAACAGGCATTAAAAATTATTGATCCTTCTGCCTTAAGAGAAATTTTTATAGATATACCTTCAGTACCGTGGGAAAGTGTTGGTGGATTAGAAGAAGTTAAACGGGAATTAGTTGAATCAGTAGAACTACCAATAAAAAATCCAGAGTTATTTAAGAAATTTGGAATCAAACCCACAAATGGAGTATTGTTATTTGGTTGTCCAGGTACTGGTAAAACATTAATTGCAAAGGCCGTTGCTACTGAAAGTGAAACAAATTTTATTGCAGTTCGTGGTCCAGAAATTTTTTCAAAATGGGTGGGCGAATCAGAAAAAGCAATAAGAGAAATTTTTAGAAAAGCCCGCCAAACTGCTCCATCGATAATCTTCTTCGATGAAATTGATGCTCTTGCTCCAGAACGAGGATTAAACCCAGGACACAAAGTAGTAGATACAGTTGTAAACCAACTTCTTTCAGAAATTAGTGGGTTACAGAATTTAGAACAAGTCATCTGTATTGCAGCAACTAATAGACCAGAAATTTTGGATAAAGCTTTACTACGCCCTGGTAGGTTTGATAAACTTATTTATGTCCCCATGCCTGATGAAAAAGCAAGACTCACAATTTTTAAAATACATACAAAAGATATGCCGATTACCCCAGATGTTAATTTAGAAAAATTAGCTAGTTTAACAGATGGATATTCAGGAGCAGATATTGAAAATATTTGCAGAGAAGCAGTTTTATTATTAATTCGAGAAAATCCTGATGCTGAAATTGTACCTATGAAGCATTTCGAAGCAGCTTTATCTAAAATTAAGACAAGCGTTAGTAAAAGAGCTTTAAAAAGTATGAAGGGCTTTGCTGAAGAATTAACTTGTAAAGAAATTCCAGAATAATCTAAAAAATCTAATTTTTTTATCCTTAACCTATTATTTTTTTAATTTCCAACAGATTCTCGATAATATAATCTGGTTTTTTATCCTTAGAAAATTCAATACTGCGATTATGTTTTCTTTTTATTAAAACTGTATTTATTTTTGCATTTTTCCCTGCTTGAATATCCAAATCTGTATCCCCAACAATATACATATTCTTATTTGAGAGATTATACTTTTTCATAAATTCAAAAATGGTATCAGGTTGGGGTTTTGCTTTGTATTGTTGTTCAGTTCCAAGGAGATAAATTTCATGAAATATTTTATTATAAGGTAAATCAATTAAATCTAGTTCGAGATTTGCAATTGAAGCCGGAGTATTACTAATAATACCTAATTTTATGTCGTTTATAAATTTTAGTTCGTTAATTATGCCTCTAGCATCATTAAATAAATAAATTTCTCCATTTTTAATCATTTTTTTTCTTTCAATTAAATCCTCTTCGTCGAAACGTTTCCAAAAATCATCTATATCAAAGATTCCCCAGTTTCTAAGATATTCATCAAATTTCCTTCCAGAACGCCAAAAGGTGTGAATTTCTTGTTTGGTAAGCTCTTTTTTAGTTAGAATAAAAACAATCTTTGTAATTATTACGTCTAGAATTTCAAAGAAATTCTTGGGAACGTGGATGAATACACTTTAGAAAAATATTTTCATAAATTTGTGCCATCCAAATCAAAAAGAAGTCCGATGTTATTTTTCATGATTTACACTTTTAGATATTTCTAATAAAATTTCAACTGCTTTTCTTACAAATTTAACACATTTTTCTTGTAAAATATTTAATTTAATAAGTTTTTCTCGATCTTCTGGATCTCTTAAGTCACATTGAATTAATTCATAACACATTTCGCTTTTAAATTCGTTTTTAAATCTTTTAATGAATTCATTAGCTAAATCATATGCATATTCTTTATCTTCATTACTATTTGACCTACCATATTTTAAATTTATTGCCAAGATCGCACCATTTACGGAACCACAAACAGAACCACTTCTACCTATTCCTCCACCAAATGCCGTGGCAATTTTAGGTGTTATTGGTCCAATATTCCATGCTTCTTGCATTGTCATTAAAACGCTCTCAGCACAATTATATCCTTGTGTAAAATATGCTGTTGCTTTCTTCGGAAATTCTTGATTCTTTTCTCTCATTTTTATCACTAATTATTGAACATAAAGTAATAATACAAAAGATATTATTTCAATTAATTTCATTAGTTAATAAAAAATAAGGGCTGATTTGTATCGAAATAATTGATACCCATATTCATTCTATATTTAGAAGTAATGACGATTTTATTAATTTAGTTAAAAAAGGGGTCACAAAAGTTATTAGTGTATCCTTTTATCCAATTGTTCCTTATTATTCTAATACTTTAATTGATTTATTTAATTGGATTATTGAAGATGAACCCCGTAGAACTGAATCTACAGGAATTACTATTCATCCTGCTATTGGTATCCATCCCCGATCGATACCTCAAGATCTAAATAAGGAAAATCTACAGAAACTTAAATTAAAAATCGAGAATGCTATTGAAAATAATAGGATTGTGGCATTAGGTGAAATAGGTTTGGAGTCTGCTACACTAATAGAAAAGGATATTTTTGAATTTCATCTTAAAATCGCAAAAGAATTCGATTTTCCTGTTATTATACATACTCCTAGAAGGAATAAAAAAGATATTACAAAAAAATCTATAGATCTAATATTAAGAAATAAAATAGAAACGGGTGTTTTAGACCACATAGACGAACAAAATCTTTCATTAGCTAAAAATACTAGCTTAAATTTGGGTTTAACAGTTCAAATGGGAAAGTTAACTCCAGAAAATTTCTATAAAATAGTAAACGAAAATGAACATGAAAAAGATCGTTTTGTACTGAATACTGATATTGGAAGAGACGAAGCAGATTTGTATGCGGCATATAAAGCTGTTAATATATTAAAAAATAACGGAATTAATGAACATTTAATAGATTTAATCGCATCTAAAAATGCAAAAAAGTTATTTAAATTATAGAATATAAAAAAACAACAATTCAATTATAGTGATTTTTAATGGAATTAACTAAAACTGATAAGATTTTTACTATAATTTTAATTATTTTAGGAGTCCTTTCTGTATATTTTTATTTTAATCCTCAAGCAGGTGCTTTTTTAAGTTTTTCGTCTTGGAAAATTGATAGATTTTCATTAAATGGAACATTATTAATTGTTTTTATTGTTTGTCTAATTGGTAATCTATTACCGATTCCTACTCCCTATACTTTTATTATAATTCCTGCAGCACTTTCGTTTCCAGATTTTTTCTGGTTAATTGGATTAATGGCCTCATTTGGAGCTTTATTTGGTGAAATTGTTGGTTTTTGGGTTGGTCGAGGAACAAAAGAAGTTTTAGAACATACTGACACAGATCTTGAAAAAATTGAGAAATGGAAAAAGCTCGCAAATGAAAGACCTAAATTTGTTATGTTTTTAATTTACATTTTCGGTTTAACTCCTTTAAATGATGATAATGTTATGGTACCTTTAGGTTTAGCAGAATTTGATTTTAAAAAGACTGTTTTTTCATGCTTTCTTGGAAAACTATCAATGATGATGTTATTTGCAGCCGGTACAGTAATTGGAATAGATTTAATTTATAGTGTAATGGGATATTCCAGATTTGAACTATTAAACTATTTACCAGGTGCTTCAGGACAAGGTAATTGGTTGGAAGGTATGATATTATTTATTATTGTTATCCTAATAGTTTGGGGAATGTTAAAAATAGATATTGGTAGATTTTTAAAAGAAAAATATGGTGTAGAACAGATAAATGAATAAATAACGGTGTGTATTTTGAAAGGTTTTATAATTATAGCTCATCGAGGAGCTAGTGGATATGAATTTGAAAATTCTATTTCAGCTTTTAAAAAAGCCATCGAATTAAAAGCGGATATGATAGAAACCGATGCTCAAATTACTCAAGATGGAACAATTATTTTAAATCACGATAATGGTATTAAAAAGACCACTAATGAAAAAGGATTCATATCGAGATTAACATTAAATGAAATTAAAAAAATTCCGTTAAAAAATGGGGAAATAATGCCTACTTATCAAGATCTTTTAGATCTTTGTAAAGGTAAAATAGAAATAAATTTAGAAATAAAAGCACGAAGAGTTGAAAAACTAGTAACAGATATTACTCTAAAGAATGATATGCTAAAAGAAGTCGTATTTTCATCTTTTTCACTGAAAACTCTTAAAAAAATTAGAGAATATAATGATGATGCCAGATTGGCATATTTAATCATTATACAAGGTTCCTTTATTGCTAGGCTTAATTATTGGATGAAAAAATTAAGTGAATTAAAAGTTGAAAGTATTAATCCCTTTCATATGTTTATATCTTCAAAACTTGTGAAAGAAGCTCATAAAAAAGATATTTCTATATATCCTTGGACAATTAATGATTCAACTAAAATTCGAAATTTAATAGAAGAAAAAAATATAGATGGAGTATTTACAGATTACCCTGATATATTAAATAAGTAATTAAGCACGTTTTTTCTTTTCTATTATTAATTTTCCTATATGCAAAAATAACTCATCTATATTTTGTCCTGTTTTAGCTGATGTTTCAAAGAAAAGATAATTTAATTCTTTTGCCAATTTTTTACCTTGTTTGTTAGATACCCTTCTTTGGTTTTCTAAGTCGATTTTATTACTAACTAACACGCAAACAACATCTTCTTTAGCAAATCGTTTGATTTCACTTACCCATTCACTAACGTTCCTAAAAGACTCAGGGTTTGTAATATCATAAAGAATTAAAATTGCTTCTGCACCTGGATAATAAGTCTTTCTAAATTTTTGAAATAGTCCCTCTCCTGAAACATCCCATGCAACCAAATCAAGTGTGTCATCTTCGACAGGATAAGAATATTTGAAAATATCTACGCCCAAAGTAGGTTTATAATCCGCGATAAATCTTTTTTTAGCAAATTGAACCAAAAGAGACGTTTTTCCAACTCCTGAATCACCTGAAACAACTATTTTATAGGTATATCTTTTTTTTGGTTGTTTGCTTATTGGAGTTTCAACAATTTTTTTTGGTTTTTGATATTCTAATGAAATATCAGTTTTCCCTTTAATTACTTTAGCTACTTTCTCCACTGCCATTTCTGCGTAAGGAATGACAGAATCAATGCTAGAATTCTGTTTTAATATTGTAGTTAAAATTTTTTGATCCTCAACTTCTGTAAACATCAGAATTTGGGTTTTAATTTGTAAGGTAGCATTTTTGAAAAAGCCAGTATCAAAATCTTTATGAATTTTTTCACCTAATGAGTGAAGAAGCGCTGTTAAAGCTCCAATTGTAAAATCTTCCAAAGAATCACTAAAAGTAGATGCAATAATTAGTCCATCAGAGTCTACTATTGCACATCCTAAAATATCGTCCGAAATTTTTACATATTCTCCTAAAACTTTATCTAACATTTCGGTTCCTATGATTGACACTGTTATTATTCCTCATTTTTTGTTTTTTTCTCATTGTTTTTTTTGAAATAAAAACTCAATAACAAATAAAACTCCATTATATAAATATTTATAATGTGAATCGAATTTATTTAAAGAAATATTATAATTTGAGATGATTTTTCATGAAAAAGAATAGTTATGATGCAATAATTATTGGTTCTGGTATTGGTGGTTCAGCTTGTGCTGCACTTCTTTCGCATGCTGGTTTCAAAACCTTAGTTTTGGAAAAAAATGAAAGAATTGGTGGTTTTACATCTTGTTATCAAAAACAAGGGTTCACTATTGATATATCTATTCACGTCTTTTCAAATGGGATAAATGGGCGTTTTGGTAAGATTTTACATAGAATTGGCCTTGCAACTAAAGAAAAGGGAAAAATTCAAAGTCAATATCTTAAATTCGTTCCAAATTTAGATAGAAGAACTGCAATTAGGATGCCTAATCAAAAAAATTATTTTTCTATGGGATCTATGCTTACACCACAAAGTAAAATTACACCTAAACCCGATTCTGGTAATATTCAAAAAACTGTGTCTAATTTAGGAATGAATAAAGAAGATATGAATAATTTGATGAACATTTTTATGACAATATTGGGTCTTACAAAACGAAAAATCAGAAAATTAGAAGAAAACCAATTAACTTTAAAAAATTATATTGAATCATTTACAAAAAGTCCATTTATCCACAGTTTTCTTGCGTTTACAGTTGGAGGAATGTTTGCGATTTCTCCACGAAGAGCAAGCGCGGCAGAATTTGTTAGAGGTATTCAAGAATGGTTTGGCTCCAATGATATGTCATATCCCCTAGGAGGAAGTATCGCTGTTCCACAAGCATTCCTTGAAGGTGTTAAAAAATATGGTGGGGATATTAGGACCAAAGCACGAGTTTCAGAAATCGTTATCGAGAATAATAGAGCTAAAGGGGTAATTGTTAATGATGAATTTATAGAATCCAGTTTTATTATTAGTAATGCCGGAATAAAAAAAACTGTTCTCTCTCTAACAGGGGAAAAATTTTATGAGAATAATTACATTAACAAAGTTAAATCGTTAGTTCCATCAAATTCTTCAATAACTTTTAAATTTGCTTTAAATAAACAAATAATACCCAAAGAATTTGGAATGGTAAATATATTCCATAAAAATTTATTAAATCCTAGTAAAAAATCGGAAGAAGGGGACACAAGATCTACAGGTTTTATGACTATGATACCGTCAAATCTCGATCCAAATCTAGCTCCTCCAGGAAAACAATTAATAATTTTTGGAACTTTAGCTCCAACAAAAGGCGTTGAAGATTGGAAAAAGTGGACGGATATGCATTATGAAGAAATTTTACGAAATTACCCAGAAATTGAAGACCAAATTATTTTTGTGGATGTTTCGACTCCTTTAGATTTGGCTCAACTTTCAGGAAAAAAGTATGGACCAATAGAATCTACGGCCTTAATTCCTTCGCAATCAGGACCTAATAGAATATCCTCAGAATTGCCGATTGATGGTCTTTATGTCGTAGGGGATAGTGCTGGAACTAATACTCATGGTATTGGAACACAACTTGCAGCAGATAGCGCTATCAAGTGTGCCGATTTGATAATTTCGAAATATAAGCAGTAAATCTTCTTTTTTCTAAATTTCAGATCACTATTTGTGGAGTTTAAATAGGGATCTGAGAGTAAGAGTGCAATATGAAAAAAGAGTGAGAGCATTCCGAAAGTATTAGGATTTGATAAAAATGATGCTACCATGTTTTAAATGTAAAAATTGTAATACAAATTGGATTATAGATATCTATTCAGATTCTAAAGAAGGTATTATTCAAGAATTCATAAGCCAAATGTGTTGCCCAATCTGTGGGAAAAGGAATTTGAGAGTATGTTTTATTCGAAAAGTAGATGATGAAACTCCTGATATTATACAAGAGTCATTTAATAATTGTGATGAAATTACTCAATCTTTAATGTAATTTGTATTCGAAAATTCTTCTTAAATTAAGTTCCTCGTCTTCTATATTTACACCCTTTTATGGGACAAAATCTATATTGAGGAGCAGAAGATCCGGCAACTGGTCTTTTAATAATCCATCCAGAAACCCAACCATGATGTGGACAGTAATATTTTTCTCTATCTTTTAAATTTTCATCTTGTTCGTCTTGTGTAACTTTAAAATTACATACATCATGTGTTTGTTTATATTTTTCATTTACTGGACATACATTCCCTTTACGTTTAATTAAATTTACGCGGGCTATCCTCAGAATTTATACATCCAGTACAATCTACTGGAATTTCTTTCACCTCATGTTCATATTTAATTATTGAAAGATTGTCTTTATACATTATAATAAATTAGTTTAATTTTTAAAAAATAAACTTCATATAATCCTTAATAAGAAAAGAAATTTATTTTATCAACTACTACTTAAAAAGCAATTATTTAATTAGGAGGAACTACTACCTATGATAGCTGCTATTTGGAATCAACGTTTAATAACAGCAGTGGAACGTGCTAGATTAGCTCATAATGTATTTTGTGCATATAATGCTAATATCGATGCAAAAGAATATATTAATGCTCAAAAAATTCATGTGGCATTTTTAAAAGACCCTTATCTTGTAGATAGAGTAAAAGCTGCAGTTAAAAATCCTCCCGATGAAATTCGCTCACCTGCAGATTTTTTAGCAGGTCTATATTTAGCTATGAAAGAAGGAAAATCTTTACAATGGGAAATCCGGGAAAAAAATAGAGAAATGTTAGAATGGTTTGATGAATACTTTGAAAATCCTGATGAAACTCGTATGGGTGGACAAACTGGCATTATTGCTAATTTATTGTCTATTTTAGGAGTAGAAGCTATTGTTTACCTACCATTATTATCAAAAAAACAAGCTGAAATTTTTAGAAAAGAGCGTATATTTGTTCCTGTTAATAAAAATGATGTTGCAGAATTTCTTCCAATCCAAGAAGCTTATCGTGAAAAAGATGATACAAAAATAAATTGGGTATTTGAATTTAGAGAAGGTGGTAAGTTTCCTGTTCCTATTGAAGATAATGAAATAATTATTGCCCCTCGTACAAATAGGTTTATTGTGGCAAGTAGACCTCCAGGTTTGATTCCTGTATGTGACTCAAAGACTGAAATAATTCTACCACAAATTGGAGAACGTGTCGATAGAGTTATTCTTGGTGGTTATCAATACCTACGTCAAAGATATCCTGATGGTAAGACTTGTTCTGATTATTTGGATATAATTACAAAGCATCTATTAATGTTAAAATCTAAAAACCTTTTGTTAAGGCTTCATATGGAATTTGCAGGTATTCCAAACGAACATATTAGGAAAGACATTTTGCTTAAAATCTCTCCTCAAATAAATAGCCTGGGTCTAAATGAGGTAGAAATTTTAATGGCCCTTGAGATTCTAGAATGTGAAGATGAAATTGAAATGATTAAAGCGAATGAAAATGCTTATACATTATATTTGGGTATGCTAAAAATGGCAGAATTATTAGGTTTAGAAAGAATTCATCTTCATAATCTAGGTTATCATGTTTTATACCTTAATAAATGTTATCCAACTTCTGCTTATGCTGCTAGAAATGCATTACTTTATGCTTCTAATATTGGGGCCACAAGAGCTCTAATGGGAGACTTTTACTCTCGAAGACCTGTAAGTTATGAAATTGAAATTGGAAAAACAGTGAGTATATCTTATACAGGATTAAAACAGTTAGAATTTTTTGCTGATAAAATGCTCAAAGAAGGAGTTAAATTTGATAAAGATAAATTTATGGATGAAGGAATACTAGAATTTGATAAATATTATGTCATTATTGCTCCTGCTCAAATTGCACCTTATCCTCAGAGTACCGTCGGGATTGGGGATTCTGTTAGTGCAGCTGCATTTGTTGCAGATGAGGCCAGGGATCCTCATGGTGAGAAAGAACACTGTGTAAGTCCTGAAACTGAACATATTTAACGTTATTTCTTGTTTTTATTTTATTTTTCCAATAGAAATTAAGGGGTCATTTATTTTTTATGTCAAATCTATTTGAGCTAATTTATTTTTTCCTAAAATTCTTATCAATTAACTCAATTTGATTTGAGTTAAATAATTTCTTTGGCCTGGAATTGACTTTACATTGTTTGTAAATACTTTAAATTAATCATTCTAAAACTATTTACAAACATTTAATTTTTTGCTTAATTTGAAAAATTTTCAAAAGACTCCTTCATTTCCATTGGAATTTCACAATATCTATTTACTTCTAATATTTAATCAATAAAAATTTATAAATTTATAAAGAAATTTTTACAGAGACTTTAAATATCCTTCTTATCCATAACTAACGACTCATATTATTATCATAAATAAAAAGATAATAATTATATAGCTTAGCATATTATTATCAGTTCCAATGGAAAATAAGGGGTGTTAAAATCAATTTTTTTTTCTGGAAATCTAATAAAAATGTTAGGACTAAAAGGAAAAAATAGAGAATTAAAATATAAATCAAATTTAAAATAGGTAAAATTTTGAGTTAATATTATTTTTAATAAATGAAAGAGGATATAAAATCAGGTCTTATAACTTATAAAGTTCTTTATTTTTCTTACATAGATTTCATAACCCCTTCATTTCAACTGGAACTTAAATATTAGTACCATTTAGATGATATCTAGGGACTATTAAATGGTCAGATCAAATCAAAAGAAATACGAAAAATTATATTATAGAACATTACAAAAAATTAATATAAAATTTTTAATTTTTTTAAACAAATTTACAATTTATCAATTCATAAAAGGTCAATTTCAGGGTTAATAACTATAGAAAAAATTATTATCTATTAGAAATCAAAATAAATGTTTGTAAATAGAAGATCATAAATTATAAATTACTATTTACAAACACATAATAAATATGGTTAAAGTTGAAAAATTAGGTATCATAATTAAAAATGGAAAAAAAGTAATTGATGAAAACAATAGAAAGTTCAAAAATGAAATGAAAATACATAATGAAACATTAAAGGAGAATCAAAATTTATTTTTACGTGATACTTATGTGAAGAGGGGAAAAAAAATCTATAAATATTGGTATAGATATGAGTGGGATCCTATAAAAAAAAGAACAGTCCATAAATATATTGGAAAAGCGAAACCTAATGAAGAAGTTCCGGATCCTCCAATAAATCCATTATACGACCTTAATTTTAAAGAAATAAAAGGGACAAATGATATCATTTTATTATTAAAAGATTACGAGCAGTATAAAGAATATTTTAAAGAATGTAAAATACAATACATAATAAAATAAACATATTAAAGGTATTATTTAGAATAGAAAACTATATAGAGACTAATTTAATTCAGATAATATACTATCAACTATCTCTAAGGCGTCTTCTTTTTTCAAATTCTTTATAAAATGTAAAGTTATTGCAATACCTATTGGAATAGCTATAAGACTTGCTATTAGAACATAATCTGATAAATTGTCTTTATTTATAAGTAGAGGTAGTAAAGATTGTAAAATTTGTATAGGCCCATTATCCGGTTTTTGGAAAGTACAGGGCTCAACTGTATAGCTATATTCAATTGAACATTGGTATTCTTCAACCCAAATAAAATCCAATAAAATATCTGACCATTCTAAAATTTCTGTTATTAACAAACACTCCCATTTAATAAGAGTTCCGGCGTTTTGATTAGGAATAGTTCCATTATAGATATAATCGTACTCAGGAGTAGTATTGTTAATCTTAAGATCCATTGCAATCTCATTTCTTATCGTCCAATTATCATTGGTCCATCTTAGATTTACCCCAACAACTCTCCGGCTAGCCTCTAGAGGCGGAGGGTCTTCTGGGAACCATAAAATATGATCTACTTTGATATATGTAGTAATATTTACGGAATCATTAAAAAATACGGTGGTTTTATTTGGATTTTGAGTAATATTTGTAAAATAAATATCATTGAGAGAGTTTAATTGTGGAACTTTTAATAAATTAGGATTAAGCAAAAGTGATAAATTAGGGGTATTTTTTGGAGGAAAACAACTTAAAGGTAATATGATTATTGATATGAGGCAGATAAAAAAGAACTTTTTTATTACCTTTTGTTTCCCCAACAGGTTACATCATCTCCTTTAGCTAGCAATATTCTCTTACCTCAAAAAATAGTTTGAATTAATATAAGAATATTACATAGAATCCTATATATTTATGATTCTCTAAAAACTTAAAATTACTCATATTTAACTGTCAATGTTAAAACATAAAAATTAATTAGACCACTTTTAATTTATGGAAAAGAAAAATCTTTCTGACAAAAATATATTTATTTTTGATCTAGACGGGGTAATATATTTAGGGAATCAAATAGTTCCTGGAGCACTTGAAGTAATTAATAAATTAGAGAAATTCGGGAAAAAGATTTATTATCTTACAAACAATTCAACAAAGACTAGGGAGGATTATGTTAAAAAATTAGAAAAGATGGGGATAAAATCAAAAATTGAGAACATAATAACAAGTGCTTATGCAGCAGCTTTATATTTAAAGAATAAAGAAATAAGGAAGAAAAGTAAAGCAAGTGTTTTTGTTATTGGGGAAAATGGTATTGTATCAGAATTAGAAAAAATGGAGTTTAAAGTCTATACAGAATTTAAAGAAGATTTAAAAATTGATTATGTTGTAGTTGGGTTAGATAGCAATTTTCATTATAATAAATTATCCGGTGGATTGTATTATATTTCAAAAGGTGCTGAATTCATAGCAACTAACGCGGATCCTACACTTCCAACCGAAAAATATGCTTTACCAGGAGCAGGAACTATGGTCTCTGCATTAGAAACATGCACAAATAAAAAACCTTCAATTATTATTGGAAAACCAAATCCTTACACAATAGAATCTATTTTAAAGAAAGAGAAAGCCAAAGCCAAAGACGCAGTAATGGTTGGAGATAGAATTTCAACGGATATTTTAGCAGGTAAAAATGCCAATACAACTACAATCTTCGTAAAAACTGGAGCAGGAGAAAATGAAGCTAGTAAAATTCATTCTGAAAATATTTTTCCCGATTTAACATTAAAATCAGTAAAAGGTCTCCTCCCATTATTGGAAAAAGAAAAAATCGAAACAACAATGAGAATCGCAAAACCAACAAAATTTTATTTTTTTCTAGAAAATTTTGCAAAATATACAGCTTTTCAAAGGATGGAAATGATCAATTTATTCAGACGAATATTAAAAGAGCAAGAATTTATATTAAAGAATTATAAGCAAGATTTTTTGCAAGTGTGGAAAAATTGGGTTGAAGAATATGGTGGAGCAGAAGTCGCAGATTTTTTTGTAAATAATTGTGATGAACTCATTTTAAAATGGTTAACTGTGATATTTCCATTTAGGAAAGAGGATTTTAAGATACTTATCAAGAAGGGAGGAACTAATGTAGATGTTGTTTTAGACATTTCGTATTTTTTTATGGAAAAAGAAATAAGTTTTATAGACTTTTTAATTAAAGAATTTGATATTGAAGAGGTTACAGCTCAAGTAGCATTAATTAGAACGTTAGCAGAAACAATTTTAATTTTTTGTCAAATATGGAATGAAATAAGTGGATATGATTTTACTATAATGCCTGAAGAGGAAAAAACAGATAAAAAGGGTAAAGGAATTGTGTTTAATATGCTTTTTACTCTAAGACCCTCTTTTTAATCTACGTTAAATTATTTTGGTTTATAATTAAATTTTCGTGTAGTTTAATTATAAAAGTCTAAAAGTGTAGGGCGGAAAGGTGTAAAATCGATGATAATTGATTTTGGATCTAAGACAATTCAAAGTAAAATTGTATTTTATGGCCCTGCAATGAGTGGTAAGACGACAGCACTTAAATATCTTTTTAATAAATTTAATGGAGAATTAATCTCGATAACTACTAGCCATTTAGAGAAGCCTAGAACCTTATTTTATGATTATGGTTGTATAGATCTTAAATTCGGAGTTTGGAAATTAAAACTCAATTTATGGACCGCTACTGGTCAAGATTTTTATTGTGCTACTCGAAGTACGGTATTACAAGGAGTTGATGGAATAATATTCGTCGCTGATTCTCGAAGAGAAATATTAGATGAAAACAAAAGAAGTTGGAGTGAATTAGTTGAATATTTTGGTGATAAGCTCGTAAATATAATACCTATAATTGTATGTTTAAATAAACAGGATCTTGAAAATTTAACACCTGAGGACTTATTTAAAGAGTATTTAGATTTGAAAGAAAATGTAGAAATAATTAAAATGATAGCAATTAGGGGAGAAAAGGTATATGATGCATTTACAAGGATATTCAAAAATATATTTTCAGTTCATAGTAACATAAAAGATACTATAAGTCATCAATTAAAATGAAAATAATATAAAAAATAAAAAAAAGATTAGAAGAACATAATTATTGAATTATTTTATAATAGATTAGAGGTCGACCTCGCTTTTTAGTTGAAACTGGAAATTTTTCGATTTTGTTATCACGAACAAATTCGATAATATAATCATATAACGTCGTTCGTGGTATGTTTGTTAATTTACTTAATTCTCCTCTTGTAATAGGCCCCTTATCTCTAATTAGTTGATATAGAAAATTTTCTAATTTTACGTCAGAATCTAATATCCATCGTCCCCTAACCTTTTTGGGTATAGTTTCATCGAATGAACTCATTTTGGTATCTCCTTTGTATTTAATTATAAATTTTTTTTGATAAAATTATCAATTTTTCTATATATAAATTTTTTGGGTTTAGAGCGAAAAATAAGGAAATTCTCATGATGATCAAATCATAAAAAATAGAATTTTTGGTTTGGATAAAATAGAGATTTGTATAAATAATTATTTGAAGAAATATTCATGAAATCGAAAATATAATACATATTAACAATTTCACAAATTTACAAATTCACTTTTTTGTGAATCACAAAAAATAAAGCCGACAAAAATCTTCTTTTTTAAAAAGAGACGAGTTTTCTTAATTTCTTATTCATTCACATGTTCACAAATTGTAAAGCTTGATCTAATAATTTTTAAAATTACAAGAAAATTTTCCACAAGAAATAAGGGGGTCCAATTTTACATATGTGAAATTATATTTTTTTAGATTTTAATTAAAAAACTCTTAATGTAGGCAAACATAAAAAATCTTATTCATTGTGAATAAGTTGAATATGTGAATGAATGAAAATGTTAAGTTCTTCGCTTGAACTTTTTTTCTAGAAAAGATTTACTGAATGAAATTATCGTAGGTCTGCCATGAGGACAAGAAAATGGATCATCACAATTCTTTAAATTATTAATTAATTGTTCTATCCTTTTTTGTGATAAATCCTGTCCCGCGCGTATAGAAGAATGGCATGCCATAGTCTTAAACATTAAATCTTGAATATGACTATGAAATTCTTCTTTACCAATATTTAATTCATCTAAAAATTCGGTTATTACTTTTTGATTTAAAATTTTTCCAAAAACTACAGGAACACTTCGAATTATAAAGGTATTTCCCCCAAAATGCTTAATATCAAAACCGAAATTTGCTAATTTTTCTAAATTTTGAGAATTTTGTAAAAAAATAGTTTCTTTTTGAGGGATATCAAATGTTATAGGATTTAGTAAAAGTTGTGATTTAGTAAATTTACCAGCATTTTTTACTATTTTTTCATATTGTATTCGTTCAGCAGCTGCGTGTTGATCTATAAGATATAAATTTTCATCATCTTGAGTCGCAATATAAGTATTATGAAATTGTCCTATTAAGTACATTGAAGGAAAATGAGTTTTTTTAGAAGGAATAAATGTTCGTGGTTTCGTTTTATCGATAATTTGATTACTTTGAACCAATGAGTCTAAAGTTTTAGCCTTTGGAAAGTATGACTTAGATTCAGCTAATTTTTTCTTTCGTACCTTTGGTGTTTTTAGAACAGGAATAATTTTAGATTTTTGTAATTTTTGAGATATTACATCATAGACCGATTGATAAATTAGATCCTCATTTAAAAATCGAATTTCTTTTTTTGTAGGATGAATATTAACATCTATTTTTTCAGGATTAATAAGAATCGAGAGAATTACAATTGGGTGGCGTTTTTTTGGAATTAAATTACCATATGCATCTTCTAATGCTCTGCTAATTAAATTAGATCTTATATTTCGATTATTTACAAATATTGCTTGATAATCTCGATTAACTTTTGAAATTGTGGGTTTACTAATAAAGCCGTAAATTTGAATTTCATTTTCAAATTTAATAGGAATCATTTCTTTAGCTATTTCTTTACCATAAATATAAGCGATATTTTCCAGATAAGACAAATTAGTTATTTTTTCTGAACTTTTTGGTGAAAATAAAATATTTTTATTATTATGAAACAGATTAAATGAAATAGAAGGGAAAATCAAAGCATATTTACTGATAACATCTGTAATACGGTTTAATTCAGTTTCAGTTGATTTTAAATATTTTCTCCTTGCGGGTAAATTAAAAAATAAATCTCTAACAGAAATACTTGTTCCTTTATTACATCCAATTTCACTTTTCTCTTCAATGGTTCCCGCTTTTATAATAATTTTTATTCCAACATCTTTATCTTTAGTTTTTGTAATAATTTCAAGTAAAGATACTGCAGCTATACTCGAAAGGGCTTCACCTCTAAAACCAAAAGTTTTTAATGATTTCAAATCAGAAATGGCTTCAATTTTACTAGTAGCGTATCTTTCAACTGATAAAACAGCATCATCTCTAGACATTCCTTCCCCATCATCAGTAACCTCAATTAATTTTTTTCCTCCTTCATTTATTTTAACTATAATGGATAAAGCACCTGCATCAATTGAGTTTTCAATTAATTCTTTAACTACAGATGCAGGGCGTTCAATAACTTCTCCTGCAGCAATTTTATTTCTTAAATTTTCATCTAAGACGTGAATTTTCGTTCCCATAATAGTACCTAACTCCAATTACAATCCATTTTATTCAAATAATTTTTTTTGAATTTGCTTTTTTTTGGAAATTTTGTTTTTATTGGATATTTGAGAAACTTTAGGCATAGATTTTAAATGAACTGGATCTTCATCTTCTAATTTATTCAAAATTTTTTTGGCTCGAATAATAATTTCATCTGGGAGTCCCGCTAATCTCGCAACCTGAATTCCAAAACTTCTATCTGAACCGCCTCTAACGATTTTTCTTAAAAATATTATGTGATCTCCATGTTCTTTTATTGATATATGATAATTTACTACACGGGACATATAATTCTCTAATTCACATAGTTGGTGATAATGGGTAGCAAATAATGTTTTACATTTTAAATTATCATGAATGTATTCTACAACAGCCCAAGCAATACTTAAACCATCAAAAGTTGCAGTGCCTCTTCCGAGTTCATCTAAAATTACAAGACTTTTATTAGTAGCGTTGTTTAAAATGTTCGCTGTTTCATTCATTTCAACCATAAAAGTACTTCTCATCTTAGTAATTTCATCAAATGCTCCAATTCTAGAAAAAATGCGATCCACTACGCAAATTTTTCCAGATGATGCAGGAATAAAACATCCAATTTGTGCCATTATTAGGGTTAAAGCTACTTGTCGAATATAAGTACTTTTACCAGCCATGTTTGGACCAGTTAAAATAATAATACAATTTTCATTATCTAAATAAATATCATTAGGAATGAATTGTTCATGTTCTAATAATTGTTCCACGACTGGATGTCTTCCGTTTTTGATATCAATTACTGAATCATCAGAAATTATAGGTTTAATATAATTAAATTTTTTACTTATTTCAGCGAAAGTGCTAATTAAATCCAAAAATGCAATATTTTTAGCTAATTCTTGAATCTTTTGGGTTTTTCCCATAATCTCATTTCGAATTTCTTGAAAAAGTTCATATTCAATATTTTTTATCTTATCATCAGCTGATAGAATTTCAAGCTCCAATTCTTTTAATTCTGGGATTATGAATCGTTCAACATTTTTTAAAGTCTGTTTTCTAACATATCGTTTCGGGACCGAACTAAGGTTTGATTTTGTTATTTCAACATAGTAACCAATAATTTTGTTATATTTGATTCTTAAATTCTTTATTCCCGTATTATTTTTTTCCTTATTTTCAAATTCTAAAATTAAATTTTTACTATTTTTAGCCGTTGTCCTTAATTTATCCAACTCAGCATTATAACCTGATTTAATAAAACCTCCCTCTTTAATAGATGCAGGAGGATCATCCTTAATTGAGATTTCTATTAAATGGATAATTTCTGGAAATGATTGAAGATTAATTATGATATCTCCAATAAGAGGAGTGTCTTTTATATTTAATTCTTTTAATAGAGGGATAAGTTCTAAAGAATTTTTTAAAATAATTAAATCTCGTGCATTAGCACTGCCATAATTTATTTTAGTTATTAATCTCTCGATATCTTGAAATTTCTGTAATAATTCCCTTAAGTCATTGCGTATAAATAAAGATTTATATAACTCATCAACGTAATTTAAACGTTTATTAATTTCTGGGATTTTTAAAAGTGGTTGTTGAAGCCAACGACGTAATAATCTTCCGCCGATACTTGTGACAGTCTGATCTAAAATTTCTATTAAAGTACCTTTACGAGAACCATCATTGATATTTTGAAATATTTCCAAATTTTTCAAAGTGGATAAATCAAGAATCATATGATCAGAAGATTTATGTAATGATAATTTTCGTATATTAGAAATTTGAGCTTTTTGAGTTTCTTTTAAATATTCAAGGGCAGAACCAGCAGCAATAATAGCTTCTTTTAAATTTTCAATCCCAAAACTTTCTAAAGATAAAATTTTAAAGTGTTTCGTTAACCCGTCATAAGCATTTTGGTAATAATAATGATAATTTTCAAAAGGACTAATATGTAAATCACGAAATTCCGATTTAATCTTTTTTAAAAACTCATTATTTTCAAATAAAGTGAAAGGAAGGATACATTCAGAGGGATTAAATTGTGAAATTAAATTTAAAATGGTAGCCTCAGTCTCCTCTACTTTTTTTTCAACAATTTCACTAACAATAAATTCACCTGTAGAAATGTCAACAAAAGCAAGTCCAAATTTAGGACCTTCTTTAACTAGGCTCATCAAATAATTATTCACTTTATGGTTTAATAGAAAATCCTCAGTGATTGTTCCGGGCGTAACAATCCGTATCACATCTCTTTTTACTAATTTTCCTGGAACTGGATCTTCTAATTGTTCACAAATTGCTACTTTATAGCCATTTTTAACTAATGTCGGTAAATATTTATTTAATGTATGATAAGGGATTCCTGCTAATGGATTTCCTCCTCTCCGAGTTAAAACAATCCCTAATTCTTTTGAAAGAACTTCTGCATCTTGATCAAAGCTTTCATAAAAATCTCCTAATCGAAATAATAATATACAGTTTTTATATTTCTTCTTTAATTGATAATATTGCTCCATCATGGGTGTTTTTTTTACCATTTGATAGTAGCCTTCTCTCCAATTGACTATTATAATTTATATTCTTTTTTACACTTTTTAACCCCTATCATAAAAAAGTCTTAGATGGTGCGGGAGCTGGGAATTTCAGGAATATTAATATATCCCATTTGAACCCAGGAAGGCCTTCGCACATAGGGACCTGAACCCTACTCCTTTGACCACTTGGATACTCCCGCTGATTTTTAATTATTCTCAATGGTCTTTTTCAAATCAAATAATTTTTCAAATGCGAGATCTTTTAATTTCTTGCTTATATATTTTTCTTCATATACTCTATCAAGTTTTTCTTCATCTAAAATTTGTATTTCACCATCTATTCTTTTTACTAAATCAATTTCTAAATCTACATATTGTATTCTGAAGGGATTAATATATAATTCAATAGGTGTATTAATATTCCAATAATTTCCTTTGCTTTTATGGTCTTTAGAAAAATATTCAGTTCTTATGAACCAATCACCAAAATTACAATCAAGTATGGCATAATCACCTTCTTCTTTAATTGCTCCAATTCCATTATAATAAGATCTTATTCTTCCTCTTAATTCACGTCTTAATTTAATTTTTCCATTATTTTTATTAAAAGAAATTACAGAACCCGGAGAAAGAAAAAAAATCCTACCATCTATCTTTACATGGTAAATGTTTACAATATCATTTTCATTAGGAAAAAATTGTTTGAAATAATTTTGAGTTTCTTGGATTATTTCATTCTTATTTTGAGGAATTTTATGAATTAATTCTTCAGCAAAATTTATAAGAAATGAAAAATTTTCTCCGAATATCTTATAATAATGATGATTTGGTATTGTAGAAATATTTTCTATCTCACTTCTAATATTATCCAATTCAGATTTTGCAATTGAGGGAAATTCGGCATTAAAAGTTGGAATTCCTTCATAAATTACACCAGGTGCTTCTAATTCTCTGAATTTCTTTATAATTTGGTTTGAAGTATCTGTTAATCTATCTATTTCTTCTATTAAAATATTATCGTCTTCTTGAATCGTTTCAGCTGCGTTAGTTCTCCATAAAATACCCCAAGTTCGAGGTTTCAAAGAACCGGCTAATTTCATTAAATTTTGTCTTATTTCTTGATCATATATTTTTTTACTAATTTTATTTGGACTATTTCGAATTAATATTGCGTTAATCCCAGGGATAGTAATATTAGTTGTTAAAATTGCCTTCCTTTTTCCTATACTTGGTTGTTGAACTTTGGTCATTATAAATTTTCCAATAGGAATTATTTTATTTTCTATAATACCTTTAAATTTTCCAAAATCTAATATTGATGATTGATTATATTTATTTATACCAATTACTTTTCCCTTTAATATAGTATCTTTACCTGAAATTGACTTTCGTATTATAACATCCAAAAAATGCTCTTGTAATATTTCAATAAATTCATCAATAGCTTCTTTTTTTCCCCAACATAAGATTCCTTGTCTATTCCAAGTATTTTGAATGCTTAAATCGGGCTCTTCAGGAATTATGTTTAAAGATAATCTTTCTCTTATTAAATCCGAACTTTGAGTCACTTTAAAATTTTTATCTAGTAAAAATTTAGTTAATGCCGTTGAGTATATACCTCTACAACGAATTGAAAATTTAGGCTCAGAATCAGTTTCTGGTTCAGAATCAGACAATTTGATACCTCAAATTTATATTATAATAATTAAAGAATGAAATTAATTTCTTTATAATTCAAAGGTCTTTTTTGCAAGTTCTGTAAATGCACTATTTACATTTTCTCCCGTTTTTGCAGACGTTTTATAAAATAAAGCATGAACCTTGGAAAATAATTTTTTAATATCATTTTGGGAGACTTCATGTTTTTCGAGATCTATTTTATTACCAAAAATCGCCAAAGGGATTTTACCAGTCCATTTTATAATATCTTCCTTCCATTTTTTTATAGATTTAAATGTAACTTTTCTAGTAATATCAAATACTATTATAGCACAATTTGCACCTTGATAATAAAAATTTCTGATATCATGGAATTGCTCATGACCTCCAATATCCCAGACAGTCATAGCTACATGCATTCCTGGGAGTTTTACAATCTTAAGGTTGAAGTCAGCTCCTAATGTGGGGGAATACGAGTCATCAAATTTATTTTCTGCGAATCTTCTAATTAAAGAGCTTTTACCAACTGCAGGATCACCAACAACAACAACTTTTAAGGAATATTTTCCCTCAGTTACTTCTTCTTTTTCTTCGACTTTTTTTTCACGTTCAGGTATCGATAGATGACGCATCTTTTTAGGAATTTTTAATTCATCATATAATTTTTTAGCAATCTCAAAATGTTTGTTTGCTTCATCTTGCCTGCCAATAGGCCAATAAGTATTTCCAATTTCAATTTCTACATTGGCTCTTTCTTTAGTCATTCCGAGTTTTGTATAAATTTCAACTACACTTTCCCAACACTTTACTGCCTCAGAAAAAAAACCATCATCTCGTGCTTTTAATCCTTTTTGAATTAAATTTTCTGCTTTTTCTTTATCTATCGAATTATCTTTCAATTTAAACACTCATAAAGATATTAATATTTTAATTCTATGTAACTTAATTTTTTAATATAAAATAATTAAGTTTTTCACTTAAAATTTAGGAAAAATCAAAAAATAACTTAAAGGCGAGAGAAAAAATTAGTTAAAATTAATTAATGATTGGATATAGTTTTTTTTTTAATTTTGAGGTTAATATAATGATGATAAGGAATAATAAAAAGAGTGAAATGGTAGAAACTGATTTATATGAATTAAATTTACCAGGACAATTCATATTAAAAGAAGTAGTGGATAAAGATTCAAAACGCATAGGGGTTGTAAGAAATATTCGGTTAAAATTTCCTCAAAAAGTGGAATTAATTGTTAAAGGCATTGATATCGAGGTTCCAATAGATTTTAAAAATATTCAAAAAGTTGGTACAATTATTCAATTAAAAACAAAGATTAAAATTGCCGAAGAATGCGATGTTTCTGAAGTAGTTAGATTAAGAAAAGAAATTGAACAAGAAATAAGTGAAATTTATACTGGTTAAAAATAAATAAATTAGTAAAATTCTTTTAATATTCTAACCATTATAACCAGTAGATTTGGAAATCCTTTTAATTCGTTCAATAGACTCTAAATAAGCTATTAATAATCGAAGATAAGAATTTAGGTTATCAATATCTTTTTCTTTCTCAATTATTTTGGTTAATTCTTCAATTTTGCTATTAATCACTTCATTTAATTTGGCTAGCATAGATTCTTGTATGATAGATATAGCTTCTTTGTCATCTGTGATTTTAATAACTTGTTTATTACAAGATGGGCAGAATAATAAATCATTTTTTAAAAATAATGGCGAATTACATGATGGACAAATGTCAGAGGTCATGGTATAACCTTGTTTCAACATTTCTGCCATCTTTTTAATTTTGTCATCTTCTTTTTTATCTTCCAAAACAAATTCTCCAATTAATTTATGTAAATTTGATTTTTTCTAATATTTAATAAACAAATAATTCATTATCAAATTAATATGTAATTTACAGAATTTTATTATATCTGATTAGAAAGTATGTGATAATCATGTCCGACGATTGGGGATTCATGAAAGATGCAATATATGGGTATATTATTATATCTAAAAACCAAAAAGAAATAATTGATACATATCCTATGCAAAGATTGAGAAGAATTAGACAATTAGCTGGGTCAGAATATGTCTATATGGGAGCGACGCATTGCCGTTTTTCTCACTCATTAGGAGTTTCTCATTTAGCCGAACAATTAATAACAAATCTTTCTAGAGAAGTTGAGATCTCACCAACTCAAATCGAAAAGGTTAAAATTGCCGCTATGCTTCATGATGTAGGTCATGGTCCTTTTTCTCATATATCAGAATCATTATTGATTAATTACTTAGGAAAAACTCATGAAGATATGACTAGCTGGCTAATTCAAAAATCAGTATTACAGGACAAATTAGAAAAAATCGGACATAATTCTGATGAAATTTCAAAATTAGCAGTTGGTAAATTGAGAAAAAATGGGGAATTTTTCATGGATCAAATTATTTCTAGTTCCGTAGATGTCGATGCCCTCGATTATATAGTTCGAGATAGTCGATTTTCCGGTGCAGAATATGGATTCGTAGATATTTTTAGATTAATTTATTCTATGAATATTATTTCTCCAAATGGAGATTTAGCAATTGATTTAACAGCATTATCCGCCTTGGAAGCATTTTTATTAGCCAGATTTGAATCTTTTAAGAGTATTTATTTCCATAAAACTTCTCGCGCAGTTCAAATTATGATATGTGATGCACTCGATAAAGCAAAGGAAGAATTAAATTTTCTTGATATAAAAAATCCAGAAGACTATTTGAAATGGGACGATTATACTACTTGGACCATGTTAAAAAACTCGAAGGGGGCAAATGCTATTATAAATGATTTATGTCATAGGAGATTATTAAAAGTTGCATATGAACAGACTTCACATGTAAAAGAAGAAATTTTTCCCACAATTGTTACAAAGGATAAAGTTCGTTTACAAATTGAAGAAGAAATAGCAGAAATAGCAGGTATTGATCCTGATAAAGTGTGGATTGACGTCCCGAATTTACCTTCAGTCCCTTATCGTCATTCAATTCACTTTGAACCTATGGAAATTCCAGTATTTCAAAAAACACGTGACGGAAAGAAGATTAAAAAACGAATTACGGAAATTTCTAACGTGATAAGAGTATTAAAAGGATTTTTAAATATTGTTAGAGTTTACACCTTTGATGATAAAAGAGATGTAGTCTCAAAAGCAGCAGAAAAGGTTTTTGGAATTCCTTCAAGTGCAAAAATTTCTATGTGATCAACAAATCCTTTTCAAGAGTGATTTTATTATAAATTTCTTTCATAATCATATTAGCTTTAGCATGAAGTATATCGTCAAATGAATAATTCTTAATAAAAATGTTTATACACATATTTGAATAAATTTCTAGTAATTTAGCTAGTTTTAAACTTTTCTGGTAACTTTGTATTAACAGAAATTTGTCATTTTCAAAAGGTTTCATACTAGAAGAGGATTTTATTTTTTTAATAATTTGTTGTTTGTTAATACCTTTTTTTAAAAGCGTTTTATTATGAAATGTTGAAAAATTTGCATTATTAAAATATTTTTCATTTAATTGATTAATTTCAATTTGAAAAAAATTAGTTATTTCATTCATCTTATTATTTAACAATTCAGAAAAATTCTCCATATTATCTAAAAATATTTTAATAATTTGAATAATGTTATATGGTGTATTTATATTATCTGCCTCTTTTTTCAATTTAATCATTTTATAATTTTATTATTGTTAATTTGCGCATTAAATATAATAAAATCTATTGCTAAAACTAATTAAACTGTTATATTTTAATATTTAAACCACATCTCTTATTATTGCGCAACTGATATGATCAATAAATGGATTTATAGAATTTTTAAGGAGGAAGTTTATTATTAATTAACGAAATATTTTTGGATGAAAAATGATTAATTTTAAATGTTTAAGGTGTGGTAATTGCTGCAAACAAAGATATGTTTGCATTTACTATTCAGAATTAAACAAATTAGAAAAATTAAAGAATAAAACTAATAAAGACATTAATTTAATTCCCTTTCGTTATTACGTTGATAAAATAAATGAGATAATAATCGATGTAATCTATAGAATCGATTCAAAACCATGTCCTTTTCTGAAAAATAATTTATGTGGAATCCAGAATGAAAAATTTATATCTTGTAAAAAATTTCCTATAGCAACCTGGATAGATCTAGGTTTTTTTTCCAAATTAGGTTTTAATAGGTTATATTTTGAATTAGATAATCATTGTTCTTTTCTTATAAAGAATAAGAATTATTTAAATTCAATCAAGAAATTAAAATTAGAAGATATCTTTAAAGAAGAAGTGTATGCAAACCTTGAGGATCATAAAATTTGGACCTTAATAAACTCAAAAATAAAGAAAATTGTAAAAGAAAAGAAGTTGGACATAATAATCGATTATAAATTAAGAAAAAAAGATTCAAATTATGTTAATAAAATTTTGAAAAAATGGTCTCATAAACCTGTGCATGTTTATTTTGAGGAACTATAATTACTATTTTTTATGATTAAATTGTTACCCAAAACCTAATTGTCCAAAAAGTGCAAAAATCGAACTTGATAACCACTGAAAAATTCCAAAAATTAAGCCGATTATGATTATTATCATTGCAATTGATAGTCCTAATAACAAAGCTTCTTCAGTTATTGGTCCAACTAATGTAATTAAAGAAAAAGATTTTGAATTTTTAAATTTCCAATTCATTTTAATTCTAAAATAATCCTTATCAAACTATTTAAACTCAAATTTTTATATCGAAGTCCTAAAAGTATTGAATATATGATAAATTCAGTCAAATTTTCAATAAATTGAATACAGAAATTATATCATTTATTGAAAAATCATCAGAAAGTAAATTTAAAATTGATTGTCGATTATAAATTTTATTACTATTTATGGTTAGAATCTTTTTTCCAATATTTATTCCATTAACATTTAATTTTGATTCATATTTTGACAGAAATTCTTGTTCTCTTTCCCATAATAATATAGTTTTAATCCATAACTTGCTTAGCCCCTGTAAAATAATTGGAGAGACATATGTTGTCCAATTACCACCATGAGCACAATGACCAATCCATAGTTTCTGTTCTTTATTCCAAGTAAAGACATTTGTGATTAATGGATATTTTGAGCAAGTTGGTGGTTTATATTTATGAATTAAACAACATTTTTTGTCGAAATCGAATGCAATACAAAATTTTTCATCATTTATTTCTTTTAATTTTAATTTGTATTTACCATTCTTTTTATAAAAATTTTCAAAAGGAAAAATTCTTTCAGATATTATTCTATTATAGTCAATTAATTCAACAGAATAATTACCATGACAACAACCATGAAAATCTCGACATTCTGTTAAACAATCAGGAGATTTTTTTGCAATTCTATTTAAAAACGCACCTCGAATTAAATCATAAAGCTTTATCGAATCGTGAATAAAAGATTTAGAAAATAAATCTTTTAAATAATTTTGAAATTTTAAAATTTTATTTAAATTTAATTCTTGGTTTGTAAATTCATTAAATTTTTCTAGATTTGCTTTTTGGAACTCAAAATCTAAATCTGGTATAACTAATTGATTCAAAATTAGTTCAAAAATTTCAAATATTTTAATAAAGTAATGATTTTTTATGAAATACTTAAGATTTATGACTTTCTGCATTATCTGATTCCTTAAAGAATTATTTAATGAGAATTAGAATAGATTCAATAGGATTAATGGCTAATTCTGTTTAATAACTTATTAACAACTTCAAACAATGAATTATAATGATCTTTAATATCTGAGGCAAAGTTTGTAATAGCGATTGATAATGTGTTTTTAGTTTTGGCAATTTTTTCAGCTATAGCTCTCGTTATTAATTCATTTCTTACTCCAAACATAAGTGGAATTGTAGATGAATTAATTTGATTTAAATTGTCTAATTTGATTGGAACAGAAATTGCAATGGAACCAATTTTATAATCATTATCTGTTATAAAAATCATAACCCCATTATTAAATTCGGTCAAAAACCCAGTAATTTTTATATTATTTGAAATAAATTTTTCTTCTTTTAGCCAATTTAAACCTTTATGTGCATTATTTATATTCATATTAGGTCCCTAAAGAGAAAAATTTAGAAATAATTTTCCAAAATACTTAACAAATAAATAAAAAGATTAGTTTTAAAATTAAAAGGCTATTTGTTATGTAAAATTTAGAGTTTTTTAATTCTAATTTTTAAATTATAAATTAATTTCCGAAAATTCGGCTCCTTTTTGACTTATCAATAGGACATCTATTCCATTTCCAGATAAAGGATCTCTTTCGGAAGCAGATTTTATTGCTTTTATTAAAAGTTGTTTACCTTCTTCAAGTGACATATTTTCTTTATATTCTTCTTCCAATACTCCAATTGCCACTTGAGCTCCTGTTCCAATCGCAGCATAGACGTCATCTATAAGTGATCCAATCAAATCAAGTGCAAATAATTGACCGCCCTTATCGTCAATTCCGCCTACTAAAGTATCAGTAAAATAAGGAAACCAGCGCCTGGAATATAAAACCCCGGACATAAATTTTGCAGTACTTTTTACTGAAATTTTTCTTCCTCTTTCAAAACTGAATAATAAAGTATATGCTCTAATTGTACTAGTAAGTATTTGAAAATCTGAGATTAAACCAGCACAAGCGATGCCTATCCAGTCGGTTACTTTAAAAACTTTCTTGCCAGTTTTGCTAAGTACCCTACCCGCAAAATGAACTCTTTTTTCAGAAGCTAAAGCTACCCCATCTTTGCATACACAGCCAACTGTTGTGGCTCCTGGTGCCCAATCTATGCCAAAAGACATTTTATTCACCAATTATATAATTTTATTACAATTAATTTATTCGAAGATTTACTCTAAAATATTTTCTTTATTTATTTTTATTATTATCTTAGGGTTAAAAATTGCCTAGTAAAATAAGATCCTTATTGAATAAAATAAAATGGGATCCTCAATTAAAAAGGAAAGATTTTCTCTTGACATTTATTCATAGAGGAATTCCGAGAAACAGAAAAACTATTGAATCCAAACAATTAATAGATATTACTCAGAACTTTTTTTCATATAAAGATAATGGAACTATAACGCATATTCCATTTCATAGAATAATTGAGATAAAGAATAAAAAAACAAATGAAATAATATATTTAAAAAAATGAGATAAAATCATGAATCCTTTTAAAATAGCTTATATCCCACATTCACAAGAATTATTAGATATTTCATTTCATAAAACTTCTAAATTAAATTTAAAAGTTAACCCAAAATTTTCAGCAAAAAAAAAGGCAAGACTAAAGGAACTAAAAAGAATTAATCATGTAGCACAACATATTAAGAATAAGATTATAAAAATTGTTAAATCTTTTCCAACTTTTGAAAAACTTCACCCGTTTTATTATGAATTAACAAATATTTTAGTAAATGTTAAAAATGTTAAAAAATTACTAGGTTCTCTTTCTGGAACTAATAATGTAATTGAAACAATCTTAAATAAAACGGTGAGTAGAATTCGTTCATATGAAAATCCTAAGGATATTGCACAAGAAAGGATAAAATTTTATGGTAGAATTTCTTCAATAATTTACAAAATGAAAAACAATTTAGAAGAATTAAGAAATATTAGAAAGATATTAATTAAATTACCTTCAGTTTCATTTGATATTCCGACAATAGTTGTTGCAGGATATCCGAATGTTGGAAAAAGTTCCCTTGTAAAAATTATTTCTTCAGCAACTCCAAAAATAGACTATTATCCATTTACAACAAAATCTATCAATATTGGTTATACTAAATTCAATAATATACGATTTCAAATATTAGATACCCCCGGTTTATTAGATAGAGAATTATTAAAACGTAATAAAATAGAATTACAAGCAATTATAGCGTTAAAATATCTTGCAAAAAAAATTGCTTTTATTATTGATCCTTCTGAGTCATGCGGCTATCCTATTACTAATCAAATAAATTTATATCGTGAAATTTGTAAGCTCTTTCCAGAAATACCTATTTTTTTAATATTTAATAAAATGGATCTAATTTCAAAGGAGAGACTTGAAATTATCAAAAAAAATGAAATATTTAATGAAAACATATTTTTTATAATAGCCGTTCAAGGAGAAGGAATTCCAAAATTATTAGAAGAATTATTCGATAATAATAATTGAACTCATAATTGATTGAACCTAATTTTTAACCTACCCCGTTTTTTACAAGAAGTAGTTAAAAATATGTTTTTATATAAAATATTAATAATAAAATTTCAACTAAGGGTGAATGTACAATGAAAATCCAAGATATTTTATCTTTTTGGCTAGGAATCGGATTATTAATAATTTGTGGGATAAATATCAGTTTTATCTTTTATTTAAAACTTCATTTTAATTATCCAATCAGTATTTTTATAATTCACAGTTTTCCAATGTTTTTCTTAATCCCATCAGCAATTTTATTTTTATATTACAGTTTAAATAAGGTATCCAATTACGCTAAGTTAGGTTTTATTTTAGGCATTCCATTTTGGACGTTTTTTCTATGGATAACTGTAAGTTTCATATCTCTTTATTTTAGTATTAGCGTAATTTCCATTTCTTCAATTATACTTGCCTTAATATTTACTTCAATAATATTTAGCCGCCGAAAAAAAATAGATACTGCAATTCCATTAAAAAATTCATTCAAATTTACCCCTTCAAGATTAAGCTACATCCTTTTGTATATATTAGGAATATTTTTAATTATTATTCAGCTTACACTTTTTTTAAATATATTCTATAATTATCGTATAAGTTCTAAATTATTAACACAATATAGTGATTTATTTAATTTTATTCCACTTTTTTTTGATGATTTGGAAAGTGCTAAAGGTTTTTTTTATTTGGGTTTAATAATTAGTGCAAATCATCAAAACATAAATTCTCAATTAAGCCAATTTTTTGATATAGCTAAATATTTGATTATATTAGGAAGTATTTTGATTTTAATTGGTGTTTTTTTACATATCATTAGAAAACAAAGATTGAAAGATTCCCCTGAACCCCAATAATCATGAACCTGATAATAACTCATCGTGTAGATTATGGTATAATCTGAAAAAGTATTAGATGAATTATATGAAAATTTATAATATAAAATTAATTAATCGATTTTAATTTTAACCTACACTATTAATTGCAACTTTAATCATTTCAAGAATATTAATAATTAATGGGAATCCTATCAATAAAGCAAAAACTAATCCTATGCTAATTAAAAGTACTTTTTCAACTGTTAATTCTACCACTATTATTCTCATTCTTTTTTCTATATTTTTGAAAAAGATTATTAAAACACCACGAATTTATTTAAAAATTAGTTTTAGTATTTAAATAAGGATAAAAAATGGAATATTTCAAGACTTTAAGATTAAATAGTATTTTAATTAAAAAAAAGAGAATTCACGTCTTCCCGTTTTAATATTCCCTTCAATATTTATTTTAGTACCGCAATTAGAGCAAGTATTTTTTTGGGTTAAGTTATTGAGATTAAGGGAGTAACCTACACGTTTAATAATAATTTTTTTACACTTTGGACAATATGTATTTTCATATTCATCAGTAGAAACATTACCTGCATAAACATAATGCAATCCAATTTCTTCATAAGCAATTTTACACGCATTTATAATCGTTTCATATGGCGTATGTGGTGCGTTTAATTTATACATTGGTCTATAAGCTGAAAAATGAAGAGGAACATCAAAGTCCATAGAATTTCTAATCCATTTAGCGAGATTTTTTATTTCATCCAGATTATCATTATATCCTGGTATAATTAGATTCGTACATTCCACAAATACACCTTTTTTATGCATGTATTCTGTTGCGTCTAATACACGAGTTAATCCTCCTTTTGGAGTTAAACAAACTTTTTGATAAAATTCATCTGTAAAAGCTTTGATATCAACATTTGCGGCATCAACACCCGCATTTATTAGTTCTTCGAGCGGATCAAGATTAATATATCCATTAGTAACAAGTATATTTTTTATTTTTGCTTTTTTCGCTAGTTTTATAGTATCCAAGATAAACTCAAACCAAATAAGTGGTTCATTATAAGTATAAGCAATGCTGGTACAATTATTAGAAGCTGCCATCTCAACAACATTATCTGGAGTTTTTTCTTTAAGGAATCTTTTAGTATTTTCCACATTTGTTTGCGAAATTGAAAAGTTTTGACAATGTTTACAATGTAGTGAACATCCAACTGATGATATTGAAAAGGCATTTGAACCCGGATAGAAATTATAAAGAGGTTTTTTTTCTATTGGGTCAATAGCAATAGAAGATAATGAACCATAAATTAAAGAATATAATTTTCCTCCCTCATTTTTTCTGGTTCCACAATTTCCAATTTTATTTGGGTATATTTTACACATTCTTGGACATATTTTACATTGAACTACCTCATTCTCTAATTTCTCATAGTATAAAGCTAGTTTCTTCAAAAGAATCGCCAAAAAAAATATAAAATTGAATTAAATTTAAAATTAATTCCAATTTATATTATAAAAAAGAAAAGATTTTAATATTATTTTTTAATTAGAAAACAAATATTAAAGAATCGATAACAATATTGAATTATTTATAATATTAAGGAGAATTTCAAAATGATAATTATACCTGGACCAGCATCCCAAATCCTTGGAATAAAAGTTGCAAATTTAATAAATATTAATAAAATTCAAGTAAAATTCAAAGATTTTCCAGATGGTGAACATTATATTAAAATAGAAAATGGAGAAAAAATCAAAAATCAAGATGTAATTATTATTCAATCTACATATTCACCACAAAATGATAATTTAATGGAATTATTAATGATTTTAGATGGAACAAAGAACTTAAAACCAAAATCAATAACTTTAATAGTTCCTTATTTATGTTATAGTCGTCAAGACAAACGTTTTTTAGAAGGCGAACCGTTAACTGCTGAAATAGTATGTAAAATTATAGAAAAAATTGGGGACCCCTTATTAGAAAAATTTATAACTATTGATATTCATTCAGAAAAAATTTTAGATTATTTTTCTAAAAGCATTGAAGTAAAAAATCTCTCAGCTATGCCACTTTTTGGCAAATATTTTAAAAATCTTAACTTAAAAAATCCATGTGTGATTGCACCTGATGAAGGAGCTTTAAAAAGATCAAAGATAGTAGCGGACTTAATAAATGCTGATTGCAATTTTCTAACCAAAAAACGTGATTTAAATACAGGAGAAATTTCAACTCAAATAAAAGATTTATCTATTGAGAATCGTGATGTCATATTTACTGATGATATTATTTCTACAGGTGGTACTATGGCAAGAGCGATAGAAATGGCTAAGAATCAAGGTGCAAATAATATATATGCAGTTTGTACCCATCCATTACTAATTCAGAATGCAAAATATAGAATTTTTCAAGCAGGAGCAAAAGAAATTGTTGGGACTGACTGTATTCCTTCAGAATGTAGTAAAATTAGTGTTGCCCCTTTATTAGCAGATTTTTTAACAAAATAATTGTTTAACAATGGAATCTAATAAAACATTTTTTTTAACACTCAGTGGTGAAAACATAAATTTATCTAAATTTGAAATATTATCCCTTTTTAAATCTAAAAATACTAAATTTTTTAATGTAAAACTAATTGATCGTCTTTTAATTCTCTCCTCTAAAAAGAATATTTCAAATTACATTGCTTCTAGAGCAGCCCTTACACATGACATTTCCGAATTATCGATGGTAAGTTCTATTGAGGAGAAGGATATTATAGAATCTTTAAAAAGGATAGATTTAAATAAGATAGTTGAAAATAGAAAATCTTTTGCGGTAAGAATTCAAAAAATTGGACTTAAAGAAATTAATTCTGAATATTTCGAAAGATTAATTGGAAAAATTATTCTTAATAAAATTGAAAAAAAGATAAAGGTTGATTTATTAAACCCGGATGTTTTATTCTACGGAATTTTTGTTAAAGACAAATTTGTTTTTGGTATTAACAATTCACAAAAAATAAGAAGCAATCTTAAGTTAAATTCACTTAAATCTAGACCGTTTTTTCATCCAAGTGCATTAAATCCAATATTAGCTAGGGTTATGGTTAATTTATCTCAAATCAAAGAAACTGATATTTTTCTTGATCCCTTTTGTGGAACTGGAAGTATTTTGATTGAGGCTTTTTTAGTTGGATGCAATAGACTAATTGGAATAGATATCAATCATAAAATGATAAATGGTGCAAAAAGAAATCTTATAAAATTTGGAGTAAAAAATATGGAATTATTATTAAGTGATTCTAATCATATTCCGCTAAGATCAATATCTGGTGTAGCAACCGATCCACCATATGGTAGAAGTAGTTCTACATATAAAAAACCATTAATTCACTTAATAGAAAATTTCTTTTTAGAAATTAGTGATTTAATTTTAAAAAATCGGTTAATTACTTTAGCGTTGCCATCCCAAATCAGGATAGACGAGTTGATAGATAATTTTTATTTTGAAATTATAAATGAATTTAATCAATATATTCATTCTTCGTTAACTAGAAGAATATATGTAATTCGAAAAAAATAAGAAATGAAATAAATATGGAAATAATTTTTTTAGGAACATCAGGGACAGTTCCAACTGTTTCACGCAGTTTGCCTGCAATAATAATAAAAAGAGAAAATGATTTTTTGCTTTTTGATTGCGGTGAAAAAAACTAATTAATTGTAGTTTTCACTAAGGCACACAACTTCAATTTAGGAAAGCAAAAATCAGTTTTTTTAAAATTAATAAGATTTTTCTTTCACATTTACATGGCGATCATATTACTGGGTTACCTGGTCTAATTATGTCATTAGCTTTAGGTAAAAGAGAGAAAACTCTTACAATTTATGGACCTAATGGGATTAAAGGATTTATAAATAAAGTTATTGATACAATGCATTTTGATTTAACTTATCCTTTAGAAATAGTTGAAATAGCTGGAGAAGAAAATTTTGAATTTTTAAATTATAAAATTACTTGTTTTCCTTTAGAACATAGGATATTTACCTTAGGATATGTTATTGTAGAAAAACCAAAGGCAAAATTCGATGTTGAAAAGGCGAAGTCATTAAAAATTCCAAAAGGTCCTTTATGGGGAAAATTGAAATCAGGTGAAAGTATTCATTTAAATAATGGGAGAGTTATCCAACCTTCCCAAGTTTTAGGAAATATAAAACCTGGAAAAAAAATTTTATATTGCACAGATACTCGTCCTACAATTAAGACAAAAAATTTAAGCAAGAACGCAGATTTACTCATTCATGATGGTATGTTTGAAGAGAATCTAAAAGAGTTCGCTACAATTGGAGGACATTCAACAGTAGTTGAAGCCGCAGAACTGGCTAAAGATTCGAAAGTAAAAAAATTAATCTTATTCCATATAAGTTCTAGATATGAAAATAATAATTCTATTTTAGAACTTCAAGCAAAAAAAATTTTTCCTAATTCATTCATAGCTGAAGATTTTATGAGAATTTTAGTTTAAAACGGCATTTTAACAAAAATGGTTTAAATTCCTATAACATTTCTTTTAATTTCCTCCATGTATTGATGGAAGAAAAGTAATAATATCGTTATTTTTTAAGATTGTATTCAAGTTATTTAGCAAATCTACAGAGATTTCATTTATTAAAATAATGATATAAGGCCTAATTTCATTTTCATTTTCAGTTAAAACGTATTTTTTGAATTCAGGTCCGTATTTTTTGGAAAGTATGATTATTAATTCTTTTAAAAGTAATTGATCTTCTTCTATTATTAAACCTAACTCGTTTATCTTTATTATAGAACTTAAAGAACCGTAGAATTTTAATTGAAGATTTAATTAAATGACCTTCTAATAGATTATTGCTAGTATAAAATAAATCAATTTATTTTTATAAACTTATCAATTAACTTGCATATTCACTTTTCTGAATGCCTCTCTTTCAATTTTTAAATGCGCATTAAAAATTTAATATTATTTACTTTCAAAAAAGTGACTGAGAGCTATTTAAAAAATGATGAATAATAATTATAATATTCTAGAAGAAGAACTAAAAAAACATTCAATTTTTAAAGATGAATCAAAACTTTCTTTTGATTATGTTCCTCTTTATTTACCTCATAGAAACGAAAAATTGAGACAAATAGCACAATTTTTTAAAGTAATTATTGAAAAACCGGGGGGAATGAGTCAAAAACTAATTATTCACGGATCAAATGGAACAGGAAAAACAGCAGTAGTAAAAAGATTTGGTGCAATGATTGAAGAAACAGCTGAAAAAAGAGATATAAAATTAAAATTCTTACATTTGAATTGCAGAAAAAATAAAACTGAATATATGATATTAAAGAATATCATAAATGTTTTTAATAAAGCTATTCCAAAACGGGGATTTTCTTCGGAAGAATTACTACAAATTTTAATAGAAATTCTTGAATTAGATGATTATTTTTTAATTTTAACTCTTGATGATTTAGATATTAAGGAAAATCAATTATTATATGATTTAACACGTTTGATGGATGATGAATTAAATCCTATTCAAAGGCTTTCATTGATAATTATTGCTAAAGACTTAAATTTTATAAAAACTTTAGAAAAAGGGACTATTAGTACATTACAAAAAAATCATATCTTCTTTGAAAAATATTCTTCTTCTCAATTATATGACATTCTAAAAATGCGGTGTGATGAAGCTTTTTATGACAATACAGTTTTAGATGAATCCTTATACTTAATTTCTGATATTGCTTCAGAATTTGGTGATGCGCGCTATGCATTAGAATTACTTTGGCGTGCTGGAAAATATGTAGATATTAACCAAAGTCCGCAAATTTCTCCTGAATATGTCAGACAAGCACAATCACACATAAGCCCTGTAGTTAGATCCAATTTAATCAAAGATTTAACGTTAGATCAAAAATTGTTATTATTGACAATAGCTAGGCAATTTAAACACAAAGAAAAGGCTTATCTTAGTATGAAAGAAGTTGAAAATGGTTATATTTTAATTTGTGAAGAATATCAAACAAAAGCAAAAAAACATACGAAAATTTGGGAAAATATTCAAGAATTAAATAATTTAGGAGTAATTAATTCTAAATTATCTGGTCCTGGAATCCGGGGGAAAACAACATTAATTGCACTATCTGATGTGCCTTCAGAAACTATTGAAAATAATCTTATTTCTCAATTACAAAAAGAGATAGAAGTCTGATGGAATTAAAAGATGTTCTTTTAAACGATAATCTTCCATCTATAGATGAAATTTTTTCTTCTAGGGGAAGAATTAAAGTTTTATTGATTTTAGCAAAAGAGGGGGAATTAAACATTTCAGAAATCGCAAAACGTGCAAATTTAAATCATGGCTCTTGTTCTAATCATTTAAAATTTTTGGCAAATAAAAATATATTACAAGAGAAAGTTTTTGGAAGAATTAGAATTTATAGATTTAGAATTGAAAATGTAAAAATTAGAGCTTTAAAAAACTTGTTTGATCTTTGGGAATCATCAAGATTTTAAAAAATTTTATTTAAAAAATATTTTGAAATAGATTAAAATCGTCTAGTCATCTTAAAATGTTTTTAACTCTACGAGCTAAAGTTCCCAAATTAAATACTACAATACCTAAATTTTTTGTATTTGGAATTAATGAAAAAATAATTGCTTCATCACCAGCAGGAATTAAAATAATAGAACCTTCATCAGAATCGATTATTAATTTTCTAACAGTTGTATTTAATAATTCTTTCATTGTTCGTTCACTAAGTATTGTTATATCAGCAGCCAAACCAGCTATTGAATCTTCATTAAGTTGATAATCATTAATTGATGCGATTATTAACCCATCTCTTGAAACTATTGCACTGATTTTAACTGGTGTATTCGATTCAAATTCTCTTAATAGCTCGTTTAATAGAGATGCTTTGTTCATTACATCATATCTCCAAAAAATACGATTTAAATAATTACTAATAAATAGATATAAAAAGCCAAACAATTTTTTTTATTGAAAAAAAAGTATATTTAGTTGAATAGAATTGTTATAGAGGACATTTTGCAAAATTTTGCATATTTAATTGGAGTTTATATTTAATTATTTGATTTTTATATCTTAAAAAAAAAATTTATGCGTTTATGGGATTAAAATAAACTTATATATTATATTTTTTATTAAATGTTAATTGTTATCACAGTTTTCTAATTATAAAATACTTTACTGTCTTTAAATAAGATTGATAAAACAAAAATTTTCTATGCATTTTAGATTGCCAGTTATTAGGTGATTATAATGTCAAAAATATTTGAAACAAATTATAATGAAACAAAAATTTTAGTAATTCATGGCAGTATAATAGAATTAGAAGTTGATGCAATAGTAAATGCTGCTAACAGTTTTATGGAAATGGGTGGTGGAGTAGCTAAAGTAATAAAAAATGCAGCTGGTCAAGAGGTTGAAGATGAGGCAATTAAATTAGTAAAACAAATGGGAGGTCAATGCCCAATAGGAAAAGCAATCTTAACATCTGCGGGAAAATTAAAATCAAGAATCAAATTTATTATCCATGCACCAACAATGACCAAACCAGTTGAACCTTCAAGTTTAAACCGAATTAAAAGTGCTGTAAGGGGGGTTATGCAAAGAGTTTATGAATCTAATTTAAAAGATCAAGGTATAATTAAAAGTATAGCCTTTCCTGCTATGGGAACAGGTGCTGGAAAAATGCCTAGGAACAAAGCAGCACAAGCAATTGTAGATGGATTAATTAATTATTTTAATACCACAGTAAATATTTCTGTAGAATTAATAATCCTTTGTGATATTAATGAAGAGCAAGCGATAGCATTTAAGGACGCTTTAATAAACAGTATTAATTAAGAAATTAAAATTTGTTTTTCTATATTTACTCTTAATGGTTTATTTTAGAAATTATATGATAATGTTAAAAATTTTCGAAGATTTAAATCAAAATTTATTCAACTTTTTAAAAAATGTTTACAAAAAAAATCATTTCATAAATAGTTATTTTGAAATTGTTTGATATTATGCGCGCGAAAAACCTATTTCACCGATTGATCACCTTAATTTTTATGCAAATTTGGCATTTGTGCTTTGCCAAATTTTTCAATGACAGAACTAGTGCGACAAAAAATAAAAATACTTAAATATTTTAATTGATTTCTTATAGTCTAATAGTTTAAAAAATTTTAAAGTCAATATGAGGTTAGAAATATGGCAAAAAAAAGATATTTTGCTTGGAGTCCTTTAAGAAGTTTAATGGCAGATGCTGGCGCAAAAATCGTATCCAGAGATGCAGTAGATCATTTGATTGGATGGTTGCAAGATAAAGCAGTTGAATTAACTAAAAGAGCCGCTGTACTCGCAAAACATTCCAAGAGAAAGAAAATTACTAAAGGCGATATCGATTTAGCAGTCAAAGGATATTAAAATATATAAATAATTTATCTTAAATCTCATTTTTTTTTTAATTTTAATCTCTTCTAGAAACATTTATCTATATTAATTGATTTATGCATCTGCAAACTTTAAAAAATTTATTCAATTATTTAATTAATCAAAAATTTAGATTTTAAAAACTAATAATTCCCTCTTTTTGATAGGCCCTTAATATACTTAAAATTTTTGAAGGATTGGAATTCATGTGTCTTGCTAAATCATAAATTGAATTTTTTCCATTGATTAATCTGAATAATTTCCGTCTATTATTACGGATATTATCTTCATTATCAATATGTCTTTTTGGAATTATTTCTCGGAAATAACTATCTTTATGATGGGTTTTTTTGAAGGGTTGTAATAATAAGCCATCATTCTCTTTAAAATCGTTAAAAAATTGATTGATGATTGACTTAATAGGTGTAAAATCTATTGATTCTTTTTGGTCTTCAATTTGTTTAATGATTACATTGGATATTTTAAGAAAAAGTCTATCAATATATGAATTTGCAAGCGAAGGCTCACAGCTAATAATAAACAAAAGATCAGATTTCTCAAAAAAAGAAAATTTAATACTTTCAGTAATATAAAATGTTGGAATTCCTAATCCAGTCTCCTTAGTAAAATTTGTTATAGCACTTAAAAATCCTGTGATTAACGTGTCATCAACGGATTTTCTAAGTTTAGAATTGCCTTCTTTATGATGATATATTGGCAATCCGTCTTTGAGAATAAAAATATCTTGAATTTTCATCTTTAACCACTAGTGAAATGAATCTTATTAAGATAAGATCGATGTTATAAACATTTTAGATTTAATAATATCAGTAGAATATGCCTATAATATCTTAAAGAAGGAGATTATTAATCAAATTAAAACTGTTATTAACAGTTCCCTTTTAATACCATTATATTTATTATTTTTCATTCCATATAATTATATGCTTATTAAAAAGTTTATTTTAATATGATAATGATTTAAATCTATAATGAAGTAATTATAACTGCTTATTTTAACTTATTTAATGAAATTTTAAGATGGGTGATTAATTGACAGAAAAATATGCAATAGAATCCAGTGAAAATATTATTAAAGCAAGAAGACTCGTTGTTAGGACGACTAGTGGAGATGTTGAATTATTTGATTCCAAAAAAATTATACAAAGTTTAATTTCTGAGACAAGTATCAATGATAATGTAGCTCATAAGGTTACTGATATGGTACTTAAAAGGATAATAAACGCAAAAATTCAATGGCTTTCAGGTCCGGCAATTAGGGAAATGTGTTGTTCGGTTTTAGCGGAAATTGGACTTTTAGAAGCACGTAAAAGATATACCCGAATTGGAATGCCCTTAATGGATTATGAAAATTTCATTGAAATAGGTATTAAAGAAAATGCAAATCAATATCAAAACCCTATGTCGATTCATAGCTGGTGTGCTGATAGGATTTCTTCTGAATATTCATTACTTAGATTATTAACTGAAGAACAATCAAAGGCACATTTAAAAGGTGATATTCATATTCATATGCTGCCTTATTTTGATCTCCGTCCATTTTGCCAAGAATTTGATCTTCGAATTATTTTAAAAAATGGGTTACCCCCAGTTAATTGGCCATATTCGGCAGTATCAAAACCTGCAAAACATCCAATTGTAGCTTTTCTCCATGCTGCAAAATGGCTTGGTTTGATTACGGGTGAATTTTCAGGTGGGTTAGGTTATGATAATTTTACTGTATTTTTAGCACCATATATAAAAGGATTATCTGAAAAAGAAATTGAGCAAATGGCACAAAGTTTTGTTTTTGAATCAAATCAAATTTATGCCTCACGAGGAGGACAAATACCTTTTACTTCGATTTCTTGTGTTCCAACAATACCTGATAATTTACGAGATGTACCAGCAATAAGTTTTGAGGGAAAAGTTGATGGTATTTATGGAGATTACGTAGATGAATGTAATGCACTTTTCAAAGCTTTAAGTAAGGTATATTTTAAAGGCGATGGAATAGGACGCCTTTTTAATTTTCCTAAACATGAAATTAAATTAAAAAAAGAATGGATACGTGAATTTGAAGATGATTATTTATTAATAAGCGAAGAAACAGCAAAATTTGGAAATCCTTACTATTTAAATTTAGCTGCCGATTGGATGCCTGATGAAGTACATTCACAATGCTGTAGACTAATTTTAACTCCAGAAGGAATTAGAAAAATTTGTGATGATCCTGAACTTTTTGATTGGTCCAAATCTTATATTAATTTAGGAAGTCTACAAAGTGTTAGCCTTAATCTTCCTCGTTATGCTTACATGTCTAAAGGCGATGAAAATAAATTCTTTGAAATTCTAGATGAATATATGCTACTTATAAGAGATATTTTGATGATTAAGAGAGAATTGGTTGCTAAAAGATTAGAATCTGGGTTATTACCTTTATGTTCCCGTCAAGTAGACAATGGTATTCGGCTCCTCGATTTACGAAAACAGTCAGTGAATATAGGATTTGTTGGTTTAAATGAATGTGTTTTATATATCACCAACCATGAATTACACGAAAATAATGAAGCTTATAGATTAGGAAAAAAAATATTAGAATATATGTCAAAGAAATGCGATGAATTCACGACAGAAAAATCTTTTAAATTTTCTCTTTGGGAACAACCTGCAGAATCCACGGCAGGTCGTTTTGCTTATCTCGATTTAAAACATTATCCTAATTATGCTATTGTCCAAGGTAATCCAGAGCTTAATGCTGTCTATTATACAAATTCAGATCACCTTCGTGATTCCGCTGATATTCCACTTTTTGAACGTATTCAAAAACAAAGCGAATTTCATCCAATTGTTCAAGGCGGAGTAATAACTCATGTTTGGTTAGGTGAATCTCACCCAGATCCCGAAGGACTTTGGAAACTTACTAAAAAAATCGCATTTAATACTCCTACTGCATATTGGGCATATACAAAGGATTTTACTCAATGTCTTGAATGTCAAAAGTTTTTAAATGGTATTTACACAACATGTCCAAAATGTGGTGCATCATCTGAAAAATTAGAATGGTGGAGTCGAATTACTGGATATTATAGTCGATTAACTGGCTGGAATGCTAGCAAAATAGAAGAATGGAAATCAAGAAAACGATATAATTTTAATAAAATGCAAAAAACTGGTTAAAAAAATTAATATCTTCAAAAATTTCTATAAGTAATTTAGTTATTTTTAAATGAATGTTACTTTTAAGAATTTAAATACAAAAAAAAATTATTGATTTGATAAATTTTAAATATCATAGCTGATGTGAAACAATAATAAAAGGCTGAAAAGAATTGGTGGGCCGGTAGATCAGCCTGGTATGATCGCCACGCTTGCAACGTGGAGATTGAATATATTACAATTTATCAACCATATGTCCCGGGATCGAAGCCCGGCCGGTCCACCACCAAATAAACCATGGCCGGAATAGTATAGTGGTAGTATGAGGGATTGTGGCTCCCTTGACTCGGGTTCAAATCCCGATTCCGGCCCTTTTTAAACCTTTATGCGGGAGTGTCCGAGTTGGTCAAAGGAGCTGGGCTTAGGACCCAGTGGCGTAGGCCTGCATGGGTTCGAATGGATAAAAGTCCCGAAAAACCCATCTCCCGCACCAAATATTAAATATTTTTTCTTATAATAATTATTTTACTTGTTGTTTCTAACAGTATTTATTTTGTGTAGATGGCAGAATTCGAAATATGGAGAGCTTTATAATTTGGATATTATTAACAATCTCAACCAATAGAGTCTATTTTTTTCAGAAATGTTTAAAATTTAATGATAATTTTTTAAAATATCCAATTAACTATCTAATGTTTTAATTAAATTTTAAAATCTAAAATAATCTTTTTTAATCTTAATTTGGATATTATTTATTGTGGTATTATGGGCAAAGATTACAAAATTTTAGTATTAGGCTCTTTAGTATTTGATAATTTAATGCATTATCCTGATTTTTTTGAAAAAAATATTGTCATTGGGGAACGAAATAATATAGATGGTTCTTTTGTTGTTGATAAATTTGAGATTTGCAGAGGTGGGACTGCAGGAAATATCTCCTATAATCTGGGAAAATTGAATATAAAAAATATATTAATTTCAGTAGCTGGTAAAGATTTTTTAGAATATGGGAAGCTCTTAGAAAAAATGGGAACAGATTTAAGAGTAGATATTTATGAAAAAGAAAACACTGCAGCTTGTTTTATAATTTATGATAAAGATCATGATAAAATTAACATTTTTTGTGCGGGAGCACTTCAAAATGCTTATAAAATTAAAATATCAGAAAAATTATATCCTAATGAGATTATTAAAATTGCAATAAATGCACCAAATCCTATTGATTCAATGAAAAATTTTGCTTTAGAATTAGAAAAATTAAAAATCCCAATGGTTTTTGATCCTGGACAACAAATAAATGAATTTTCAAGAGATGATTTACTAGAAATATTGAAAAAATCAGAATATCTTATATTAAATGAATCAGAGTTAGAAATTTTAAAAAAGAAAACCAAATTAAATGAAGAACAAATCACTGAATTGGTAAATAACATTATAGTTACTTTTGGAGCTAAAGGGTCAGAAATTTATCAAATTGACGAGAAAATTACTATACCTGTGGCAAAACCTAAAAAAATAATTGATACAACTGGAGCTGGAGATGCTTATAGGGCAGGTTTATTATGTGGCATTTTTTATAATATCAGTTTAGAAGACTCATGCAAATTGGGGTCGATAATTGGTTCTTTTGCTGTAGAATCACCAGAACCTCAAAATCAAGATTATGATTTTAAAGATATTAAAAATAGATATGAAGAAAATTTTGGCAAGTTTCCTTTAGATTATTAAAAGAAAAAAGTTTTTTGTGCTTGAGAATATTTTTGGTAATTTAAAATTTGGTCATAACCTGCATGTGAAGAAAGAGGAAAAGATTTTACACCAAAATTTTGAGTTTTAGCCCAACCAGTTGCAACCATTATAGAATTTTTACTATATTTTGCCTCTAATTCTCTAATTTTTCGAATATAATAGTAAGGCAATAATATAACAGACTTGGAATTACTACTTTTATAAGTTCCATTCCCACTTTTTGAATTAAAATATGAAGTTAAATTTCTAATCTTCCTTTTATTTTCTAATGGATGGCTTTTATATTGAAATTTTCCTAAAGGTAAATAAGAAGAATGAATTTCGTTTGCTTTATAGATTGACGGATGAGTAATTAAACTGCAACTTAATGTAGAATAGTTTAAAAGTGCCGTAATTTCTTGTTGAACTCCTAATCTCTGGGCAATGATAATTATTTCTTCATTTTCTTCTAATGTTTCCTTAAACCAGTTAAGAATTTTAGGATATAAGGTTTTTCTAGTAGGAAAAACATATTCTTGAGAAAAGTAAGTATCATCTGTAATAAAAATCCCATTCTTACATTTTAATAATGGAGCTTTACTCATTCCAAAACGACTTTCAAGACAAAAGTCCCCAGTATATAAAATAGTTTTATTATTCAATTTAATTCTAAACTGAAAACTTCCTAAACAATGTCCTGCATGAAAGGCACTTATTTTACAACCTTGAATATTTATTTCATCTTCAGGACAGCTATATGGTTCTATAATTTTAAAATTTGTAATTTTACAATTTTGTTTCAAATTTGATGATAATAAATCAAATGTAGGTCGGCTCATGATTTTCAGTGGATTAATTTTTTCCACATTTTTAATATGATCTACATGAGCATGACTGATAAGGATTAGATCAGCATCATTTGCTGAGGAGATTGTTGTAGGATCTATTACAATGTGAATTCTTTTTGAAATTAGATGCATGCCTCGATTTTTTATAACTTTCAACAAAAATCAACTACTTTTTTTATAGATATTAATAAATTAAAAATAACGGTATTTTGTCGAAGGTGAAATTATTTAAATGCTAGAATTTATTGTGAAAATAAGAGATGAAATATATAAGAAAAATAATAAGGAATTTGAATTACAAATTCAAAAATTAGTTAATAATAAAATGAAAAAATTCTATAAGTTCTATAATATTACTGAAAAAATACCAATTTTAATATATTTTCATGATTTTATCTATGAACTCTTCCCATTAGCGATGATAGAGCCCAATTTCAAAAATAATGTATTATATATTAAGAGTATCTGGTTTCAATTTTGCCCATCAAGATGGTACTTTACAACTGATGAAATTTTATGGAATACATTATTACATGAAGGATTACATTATAAACATCAATTTAATGAAAAATTTAAACGGCTTTTTCTCGAATTTCATGGGGATTTGTTGGATGCACTATGTGATATACATTTAATTCCGTTTATAAAGGAATTAAAAATAGAAAAAAGTGAATCAGAAAGGATGTTGATTGGACGTATATTAAATTTAATGGAAAGAGAAAATCGTATTCTATTGGTAAAAAATTTCTGCGAAAATAAAAATGTTGACGATTTAATAATACATTTTCAGTTAAATAAACCTTCAATTTATCTTTTATCGGTTCTATTCTATTCGAAACGTTACATAGAATTAATTAGTAAAAAGTCTGAAATTTTTAATCTTATATTAGAACAAATAAAAAGGCAAGATAAAGAATTCAAAAAGAAAGAAGAAAGATTTAATTCTGTATTTGAATCAGCATTATTCCTTAAAAACGGAAAAGAAATGGAGAGTATACTTATGAAATTAAATTCATTTAAAAATGTTCTTTTGAAAAACAATGTCAATTATAAAATAAGATTTGATTTAAACTTCAAAAAAAATTATAGAGCCCGAAAAACTAATTCACCTAGATCAAATAATTTTAATTTTGAGTTGGTATAACGAATTACTCGCTCAAAAGTAGATTCACAAGTTGGACACATCGTTACCAAAGCTTCTGCACCTGTCGCTTCTGCAGCTTCTAACCGCTTTGACGCAATATCCATACTCAGATCTGCGTTAGCTGAAAGCATACCCCCTCCAGCCCCACAACAACTTGACTCATACTTATTATTTTGCATTTCAAGTAGTTGAATTCCGGGAATACTTGATAAAATAATTCTGGGGGGTTCTAGAATTCTCATATGTCGACCTAAATCACAAGGATCATGCCAAGTAACTTTCAATTTTATTTCATTTTGAAAATTAACTTTTCTTTTTTCTAATAATTCAGCAAGAACTTCAGTGTAATGTAGAATTGTGGGATTAAAATTTGTATCTAGCTTACTATATTTATTTTTTAAAGTTTTATAACAACCAGGGCAAGGAGTAATGATTTTTTCAATTTTATTTTCATTAAAATATTCAATATTTTTTTGCGATAATGTGTGAAACTTTTCCAAATATCCCGTTGTGGATAATAATGCTCCACAACAAACTTCATTTTCACCAAGATAATTGAGTTTTAAACCTATTTTAATCAAGGAACTATAAATTTTTCTTAAACGATCAGGTTGTAAGTATGGATAGACACATCCAGCAAAAAATAAAGTATTTGAGGTTTTAGAAACTGGTAACCCTTCTGACCATTTTGAACGATTTTCATTAGATTCTTTAAAAGGATTGTTATATTCGATTATATTTTTAACAGTTATTCTGTGATATTTATTTTCAAAGCCCATATTTATTAAATCTGCTCTTAAAGATTCAATTAAATCGACATTATTTAAAGCACAACGATATAAACAATAACCACAAGTTGTACATAAGCTAATACATTCAATCAAATCATTATTAGGTTTTATAGATCCCTCAATTAATCCTCGGGCAATAAGCATCTTACCTCGGCAACTAAAAGCTTCATATCGAAGTTCTGAATAAACAGGACAATTTTCGCGACAAAATCCACAACGAGTTCTATTACAAGTATATATATTTTCCTTTAAATCATCTATATACATTTTTAATCATTTTAATAATTAATTAATTAATTTCTTCTATTGGAAAACGATATTTTTAATATATTTTTTTTTCTAATATTCTAAAAGCAAAATTTTTTAAAATTATTGATTCTTTTTTAGTAATAACAAAAATTATTATTTATTCCTAAATGAATGAGGTGTTTTGTAACGACAGGTTTAAAATCACCAAAAGGCGAATTTGCAGGAAGATTACTTATTAGGAAGAGAAAAAAATTCCGTTGGAAAGATATTAGATATAAAAGAAGAAAATTGAAGTTGGATGTAAAATCTGATCCATTAGAAGGTGCTCCTCAAGCACGTGGTATAGTTCTAGAAAAAATTGGGATAGAAACAAAACAACCAAACTCGGGAATACGTAAGTGTGTTCGTATTCAACTTATTAAAAATGGTAAACAAATAACTGCATTTCTCCCTGGTGATGGAGCATTAAATTTTATAGACGAACATGATGAGGTTTTAGTTGAAGGTATCGGAGGAGCGAAAGGGCGGGCTGTAGGAGATTTACCTGGTGTAAGATGGAAAGTTATTAAGGTAAATAATGTCGGGCTCGAATCGCTTTTAACAGGTAAGAAAGAGAAACCAATCAGATAAATTATTTGGAATTATTATTTCAAATATTATAAACTATTTAGCATTTTTAAATAGGTTTTCCTGGAAAAATATTATTTAATTTGATATTTGATAGTTTAATTATAGTAGGGGCAACATCAAGAGTTGAATAAATTCGGGAAGAATTATATTTATATTTAAGTTCATAATTTTTACTCATAATAATAAGAGGAACGTACAATTCTTCTTTTAGATATCCCCCATGACTTCCGTTTAAATTTTCCTTTTCAAATTCAATTCCTGTATTTGCAGATATCACGATATCTCCAGTCCTTTTATGATATAATTTAATATCTTTTGTTTGAGATTTAAGAAAAATTTTGTCAATTTCTTTTATATGGTTGAGTTCTTCCATTATTTCTTTATGATCTTTATTTAAATAAATATGACATGCACGATGGGATTCTAAAAATTGGCCTGATATTCCTACATTTTGAAAATAACGTTTTAAATTAAATCTTTTTGATACTTTGGTCATACCATGGTCTGCAGTGATTATCATTATTAATTTATCTTCAACAATTTCATAAATTTGTGATAAAAATTGATCACATTTAGATATTTCATTTAGATATTTTTTATTATCTGGACCAAATGTTTCACCATACCCATCAACTCCTGCAAAATTAATTACCCCAAATTTGATATTATAGTTCTTCAAAAATTTCATAGTTTTATCAAAAATTAATTCATCTCTTTTTTCTAACGATATTTCATTTAGCTCTTGCATAGGCATTATATAATCCGCTCCTTTTGTTATAGGTTCTGCCACAGCCATGGTTTTTGGTGAATTAAGCATTTCAAATAGAGTATGAGATTGAATATATTCAGAAGGGTTATAATAGTCAAAATGTTTTACTTTTTTATCATTTTTATCAAAGAATTGATTTCCAATCATTCCATGTTGTTCGGGAAAAGTGCCAGTTACAATTGACGAGTGTCCAGTATAAGTTGCTGTTGGAAATACTGTCTTACAATTAAAAGTTATAAATCCTTTTTCACTTAAAGAATCAATAAAAGGAGTATGAGCTTTTATATATGAATTTATTGCACATCCGTCCAAAATAAAAAGAAGAATAATCAAGAAAATCCCATTTTAATAAAATATTCAATTTTTAATTTTCAAATTTTAGATAGAATTCTAGATTTTTAAATCAACTTTTAAATAGAATTATATTTTTTTAAGGAAAAAAAGGTAAATAGATGAAAAAATTCAAAGTTTTTGAATAATTCATTGAATTAAAGAAAATAATATGAATGAAAATAATGCTAAATTAGAAGATTTTAAAATAAATTCAATCTCAACGTTATATTTTCAAAATTTGTGGGTATTAAATATTAAAAATTCTAATCATTAATAAAATAAAATTAAGTCAATAAGTGGAGTTTCGATGTCAGTTTTATTAAAAACTTATAAAATTGATAAATTAAAAGAATATTTAGAGGATTTAAATACGAAAAACGGAAATAAAGGATGTATCTTATGCTCAGAAGAAGGATTAGTAGTCATATCAACAAAGAATGGAAATAATGAATTAGATTTTGACTCATTAGCAGCTATGGGAGCAACATTATTAAGTATTATGAATGATCAAATTTTTTTAGATGTCATAATATCATATGAAAATAAGAAAGTCTTTATCCGCAAAATCGATGGCGAAATATGTAATTTTATATTCATTAATATATTTGAGACTAATAAAAGATATTTTAGGCGAGATGTAAATAAAACAATTAAAAAAATTAGCAAACTTTTAACATTATCCTAAAAATATATTTGGTGCAGCTGCCGAGATTTTCGGAATAAATTTAAAATAATCTATTCTTTCGAACCCGGGTCAGAGGCTTGGGAGGCTTCCGTAAATTGACCGATAATGGTCAATTTGCCCCGTCCTAACCAACTAGACTACAGCTGCATTATTCTCATTATTAGATAAAGATAAATTATTATTTAAAAAAAATCGGCTTTTGGTATTTCAGCTTTTCTACCTTTTTTTATACGAATGTCTGAAATTATTTTTTGAGCGCTATCATAGGAAATAAATTCCCAATGAGAAAAAACTGTTTGCCAGAATGCTTGTCCTGCAGTTTTTGAACGAATATCAGTAGATAGATTAAATGATTCTTTAACTGGAATTAGACCAGTAATGTATGAATAAGAATCTTTTTGTTCAATATTTAGAATTTTGCTTTTCCTTTGTAATAATAAAGCTGTAATAACTCCTATTAGATTTGTAGGAACTTGGATTTGAATCTTATAAATTGGCTCAAAAATAGTAGGTTCTGATTTTAAAAAAGCGCTGTAAACCGCTCTTTTACCCATTAACATAATTTGAAGCGGATCGACTTCTAAAGTATTTTTATCAATTTTTAATAAATGGATATTTATTTGCAATCCTTTTATTGGTTCTTCGCATAAAGGTCCTGCATTTAGAGCCATTTTAATACCCTTTATAATAATTTCTTTGATTTTATCATCAATTTCTTGGCTTAAATCATTAATAATTAGATTATTATTGTAATCTATTGCTAGAATCTTCTTATGTTTTAAAATTTCTTTAATTCTTTCTTCGTTTATTGGTTCTACTGAAAGTTTGATTTGATTCAAATTATTTTGACTTAAAGTTGAAATTATTGGGCTCTTTATTTTAATTCCTTCTCTGTAGACTACAATTGGATCGGACATTAATATGTCAATCCCAAAATCTTTTATTTCATTAGCAATGATTTCTAGATGTAATTGTCCGATTCCAGAAATCAAATATTCCCCTGTATCTTCATTAATATCGATTTTTATATCGGGATCGTTTATTTTTATTTTATTTAAAATATCTAGCATTTTAGGTAATTCCTTTGGATGTTTGGGTTCAATAGAAACTGTTATAACAGGATCTGATACATATTTGATATTTTCAAATGGGTCAATTATTTCTTTAAACTCACTATTAGTTAATGTTTCTCCAACTATTGCCTCTGAGAGGCCTATAAAAGCTCCAATATTACCTGCTGTAAGAGAATTAACAATTTCTCTTTTATGTCCCATTGAAATGAAAATTTTTAAAACTCGATTAATGTCTTTCGCAGTTAATAAATAGACTTCATCACCTGAATTAATGGTTCCAGAAAATATACGTCCTATTGATATTTTTCCTACATGTTTGTCAAATAATATCTTATGAATACAAATAATTAATGGTCCATTTTCATTACATTTTTGCATATTTTGTGCTAAAGCTGAATTTAAATCGCCTTTCCAAATTTTTTTAATTCTATAAGTTTGTGCAATTTTAGGACTTGGCAAATGATTAATTATCATATTTAATATACATTTATCTAAAGGTAGAATTTCACTTAATATCTCAATTTTGTTTATTCCATTTTTATAATAATTAAAAATATTATCAAACTTTAGTTTCTTATTTTTCATGATATTTAATGTAAAACCCCAACTAGGATATAAAGCGCATCCAAATCCTACATTATTCATTTCTGGAATTATTTTCCATTTATCTTTAAATTCATTTTCAGCATAAAGTTCAATATAATCGTTAAATTTATCTATAATATTTTGAAAATAATTTTGAATTTCATTAGAGTTTAATTTTAATTCTTTTATTAAACGATCAACTTTATTTATATACAGAATTGGTTTTATACGTTCTTGCAAAGCTTGTTTTGTTACAATTTCTGTCTGAATTTGGCATCCTTCAACTGCATCTACAACTACAATGGCACCATCAATTGCTCTTAACGCTCTAGATACTCTGGCAGTTAAATCCACTTAGTCTATAAAAATAATTTTATTTTTATATATGACCTGGAGTATCTATCAGATTAATAATGAATCTCTCATTAGCTATTTGATACAATAATGAAATATTTGCAGTCTTAACTGTAATTCCTCTTTTTTGTTCAATATCTAAATAATCCAGAGCCCGAAGAGAACCTGCTAAATTTGAAGATATTACTTTCCCTAATGCTAAAAGGCTATCAGTTAAAGTAGTCTTTCCATGGTCTATATGCGCTATTATACCAATATTGCGTATGTTGTCCTTTTGTTTCATTGTTTCTAAAATTTCATTAATTTTTTTTGATTTTACCATCCTTTTTTTTCCTATTAGTGAGTTTGAATAAAAATAATTATCAGTAATAAATAGTTTAAAATTATATTTTTTAAGAATTATAGATTAGTGTTCATGTTATGTTTAAATTGGTTTTTAAATAAAAAATTACATGAATAGAAGAATTGAATTCTTAATTTTGTTATTGATAATTATTTTTCCTCTCTATTTTCAATCTAATGAAACTATATACAAAAATAATACAAAATTTCATCAATATTTACAAATTTATGGAAATATTATTAGTACAAACTATCAAAATGAAAAACAGATAATTTTTTTGGATTCTGAATTTTATGAAATGGATATATTTAATATCACTTTATTAAGAGAAGGAAATATTGAAATTGGTGATACCATTCAAATTATGGGACGATATACTTTGAATTATTCCCCTTTCAAATATGTTGCATTAGAAAATTGGATGGATATCGGTGATTATCCTGAAGATTTTCATACAATTCCAACTTTCGTAAATAATTTTACATATTATAGAAATATCACCTTAGATCCCAGCCGTTTTGATATAAATGAAACATATTATGGAAAGATTATGTTAAAACTATTAGATATAGAAACAAGTTTTGTTTATTCAAGGCAAAATACATCAAATCAAGAGATTTATATTACAGAATCTAAAGTAAATTATACAATTCTCGAAAAATGGCCAGAAAACATATTATCTACTAAAATGACAAATATTACATTTAATCTTTTTAATAGAAATAATTATAATTTTAAATTCAGCGATTCATATGTAAATTTTTTACTTTACGCCCCTAATAATACTATTGTACAAAATGAGACTCTATTAACAACAGTAAATGGGGATGTTAATGTTTTATTAAAGACAAATTCTTGTAAATCTGGAGGAAATTATACTCTTAAATTATTTACTCATGGAACTGAGTTCTATAAACCTACAAATCATACAATAATTCTTCCCGTATATAATGAATCTGCAATTTTTAATGTATCAATCTCTGAAAACGAAAAATATGTATCGGTTCCTTATGATCCTATGAGTCTAGTTTTAACTGCAAATCTTAAATTTGATTCGGATATAATTTGGAATTCTTCCTTTTCATCAGGGGTATTCATAAAGAAAGATAATATTACATATGAAAGTAATTTAACAGTCCCTTATTTTGAAAACACTTATATTATTGATATTTGGGCAAACCCATTTGGAACTAATTCTACACTTAATAGAAAAATAAATTTAACTGTAATAACTCGTCCAATAGATATTTCTTTATCTATAAAGAAAATATTATTTTCAAATAAGATTAAAATCACAGCCAAAATAGTTGATAATTTAACATATCATCCAATAGTTAATGATGAAATCTTTAATTTTTATGTTTTCTCAAATTCAAGCTGGTTTTTTGTGGGAAATTCTAAAAGCATTAATGGAGAAGTGAGTTTAACAAAAAAAATATCTAAAAGTATTTCAGATGGAAAAATACTTATTAAAATTGAGAACTATAATTCTTCAATTTATAGTAATATAAGTTCATATAAGGAAATATTTTTAACTGAATTGAGTGTCCTGACTGTATCAGAAATAAATATTTTTAATTTTTTTCCTTTATTATTTAAATTGCAAACAATTAATGGAACAGATATTTCAAATGAAACTGTAGAAATATTTATTAATGGTTTTAAAATTGTTAACTTCAAGACTAAGCCTAACGTGGTTAATTTTTTACTTTTTTTAGCACCAGCTTACGAAACTGTATTAAATTTTTTAATTATCTATAAGGGTAATGATAAAAATCTTAATAGTTATTTCTTTTTTCAGTTGAATATTAAAAGTGATATCGTTATAAAGGCTCTAGGAAATTGCGGATTTTTTATTTCTATATTCATTTCTGCAATTTTCACGTTTTTATATCTAAAAAATAGGAAATCTCATAATTTGAGTAAATTAAAAATTCGAAATGATGATTAATTTTTATTAAATATTGATTTTTATCGAAAAATCTCATATTAATGAATTTTTTATAATAATTTTCATTTAGCTTCTATTATGAAAAATCTCTTTAATTATTGCTTGTAATGCCTCTAATAAATTGTATCCATTTGGAGCTATAGTTTCAAAAATTTTCTTATTTTCTAATCCCAAACTATCTTTAAATTCATCAATAGAAATTTTAGGACTTAAATCTCTTTTATTAAGGCAAAAAATTATTGGTATTTTTTCTAAATTATCTATTAATGAGCAAAGTTCTTTCCAACTCTTAATATTATCATTTAAGAAGTTTGGTTGGGAATCCGCAATGAAAATAACACCATCCACTCCTTGCAAAACTGTAGGTCTGGTTTCACAATAAAAATCTTGACCAGTAGATGTGAAAATATGGAGATGAAATTTCCAATGTCCTTTTTGTATTAATAATTCCCCAAAGTCAAAAAACAAAGTTCTACCGGTACTTGTTTCAATAGATTTTAAATTATTACCAAAAATCTTAAAAATATATTTAATAGATGTAGTTTTTCCCGACATAGCTCCCCCCCAATAAACAATTTTTATTATTATTTCCCTATTTCCATAATTTATTATCATTTAATTACCTCTTATCAAATCATCCCCATAAACTATCAACATAATCTCCCACTCGAGATTTCCATCCATCCTGTAAATATCTTGAAAAATCTACTCTGTATTCAGAATTTAAAAATTCTATAATTCGTTCAAAATTAACAATTTCAAAATCAATAGTTCGAAGAAAAGTTTTATCTGATATTTTAATATCAATTCCTAATTCATGTAATAAATCAATTCTGGATAATATTGCTAAAGCTCTTACTCCTGCATGAGCAAAAGCTTGAATCTCTTCATTGAAAATATTCGTCTGGATTTTATCTTCTTCCACATCAAAATTAATTACTGTTTTCATTATTTCAGATGATGAAGGTATTTTTACCTTTTTTTCTAAAACTCTTTTCATTTTTTCAAGAGAAATTTTGCTTTTTTCTACAGCTCTTTTTAATAATTTCTTTTCAAAACTTAAATCTAAGGATTTTATATTATTTCCATATTTTTCAATTTTGATTTGTTCTTCATCGTCCAAAAAAATTGTTAAAAAATATTGTTCTTCCTGTTTAACCTTTGAAATTATTTGATCTTTTGTATAGGTATCATTTATTTTCAAAGCGATTATCCAACCAGAAAGTTTAAAATTATTCTCTAATGCAAATTGAGAAGCTTCTGTATGAGAACAAACAATTATTCGAGGAATTGTAAAATTATCTAATTCTTCTTGAATAATATTACTATATTCCTCTAATTCGACAAAATCATTATAGTATACTAATTGAGTTCTATGCGGAGCTAATGATATTATAGCATTAGCTAAATCGTCTAAACTTTCTCTATTTTTACCAATTATAATGATAGGATGTCTATCTAATACAAATCTCAGTAATAGAGAAAATGTGTTAAATCCAAGTAATTCTATTAATTTTTTTAACGAAAATAACATAATACCCACTTAAAATAAGATTATATGTTTAATTCATTTAAAATCTGAGTTATATTAAACGTTTTAACAGATTTTTTATCAGTTTCTTTTAGATAAGTTTTTAAATTTTGAACATATTGGGGGATGAGTAATCTAAATAAGCCTAATCGTTTGTCCTCTCCTCTCTCAATGTAACAACTGAAGATTGAGCCTTTCTCTAAACTATAAATAAAATGAATATATTGTTTAGTATCACATAACACATTTTTAACATTTGTTTTTTTTAGCATCCATATAATTCTTCGAGAGGTATCAAATAAACTAAAAGACATTGCCCCTTCTGCATCAATTAACGGATCAAACACAAATTTACAAATAGAATATCCTCCATTTAAAGTAACAGATGCTGATTTTACTCCCGGGACGTTTTTTGAAAAATCAAGAATACACGATTTTATACTTTCAGAAGTTTGTTGAGACATTTGTAACATAAATGTATCAATAAAATTATCATTATTTTCAATAGAATCTTTAACTTTAAAAGAATCTAAAATTTCTTTTATTTCTTCTTCAGAAAATGATCTTAACGGAGGTTTATAATCTTTTTCTGAATTAGATAACAAGGTTTCAATAGACTTTAATGCCTTTTTCATTTTAATGAAAATACTCCCTAAATTAACAACATTTTTTGTCGTGATAATTAAATAAAATTCTGAATGAGCATTATGATCCAAATGCAATGGAGTTACAACTATTTTGGACCTTTCTCCATCAATAAGAATATGATTTAAACGATTTTTGTGTATTTCTTCTGCCACATTAAAAATTGCTGAAGTAGAAGAACAAACACCAAAAATTTCATTTTTTGAAAGCCAAATTCCAGCAGACTCAATTGGTTGTCCGTCTCGTTGAGTTAAAATAACGTTTTCTACTCCAGATATTGATTTAATTACTTTTAATTGTTGCTTTATTATTTCTAGAACCTCGGACATAAAAAATAGCTCCAAAGAAATTGAATATTTTCCTCCCATTTTTTATAGAAATTTATATTTAAACCCCTTTTTTAGAAATTTAGGTAAGAATTTAATTGAGGAGGAAAAAAAAAACGTTGTATTAAAATAAATTCCAAAATAAATTTATATAAAAAATTTTATAGAATTATATAATCTTAATAAAATGAATAAACACACTTCGGGATTAAAACCTATGTCAATTGGGATTAAAAGATTAGTTCTTGATGTATTGAAACCTCATAATCCGTCTTTACCTTATTTAGCAAACCAAATTGCAAAAATTCAAGGAATTAACGGAGTTAATATTTCTTTAATTGAAATGGATAAAGAGACACAATCTATTAAAATGACTATAGAAGGCGAAAACCTAATTTTTGACGATTTGAAAGAAAAATTAGAAGAATGGAACTGTGCAATTCATTCTGTTGATCAGGTGGTCGCAGGAAAATCTATTATAGAAGAAGTTCGTACACACCAAGAATAATTTACTCTTAATGTATCTCCTATTTTTATTTTTAATGCTAGAATAAATTAAATAGAAATATGTAATTTCTTTGATTAATAAAGAAATGTAACTTCAATGATTCATAATTATTAATCAGATGATTATAATGAAAGATTTTTTGATGAGTTTAATTGATAAGGGCTTAGAAGATGTTGAATTTATCGATATGAGGATAAATGACATTCAAAGTTTTATTATTAGAATTACAAATGGGATATCAAGAGAAATGATGGAAGCAAACGAAGAAGGAATTGGAATCAGAGCATTTAATTCTGGTTCATGGGGGTTCTCTTGTTCTAATCTATTAGATAAGATATCAATCGAAAAAACAATGAAAAATGCAATTAAACTTGCAAAGGCAAATGAAAATAAAGTTAAAAATAAGTTCAGAATAAAAGAATTTCAATCAATTCAAAAATCAAGCAAAATTCCATTTAAAATAAATATTCAAGATGTAGACGTTAATGACAAAATTGAATATGTATTAAATCTAGATAAACAAGGAAAAGAGTTTGATAAACGAATTGTAAATACAAATGTTATTTACATGGATGGTATAATTAATAATCTTGTCTGTAATTCGTTTGGGACTATTATCGAATCTACCAAGAGTATAGTTCGAACTATTTGTTCAAATTATTCTTTTGAAAATGGAATTAGACAGAGGGGATTTTCGAGTATTGGTGGTACTGGTGGATATGAAATAATAAAAAATGAGAAAGCAGAAAAATTAGGCATTGAAGCTTCTGAACAAGCCATACGTTTATTAAAAGCAAAACCTGCAAAAGCTGGTACATTTTCAGCAATTTTAGATCCTAAATTGAGTTCTGTATTCATTCATGAAGGACTAGGTCATTGTTGTGAGGCCGACACGGTTCTTTCTGGTGAATCAATTTTAGAAAATAGAATTGGAGAAGTAATTGGTTCGAATAAGGTAACAATTATTGATGATCCAACTCAAATTGGACATTATGGCTCTTATTTATTTGATTCGGAAGGAACCCCCGCTCAAAAGAAGATTTTAATAGAAAATGGAATTTTGAAAAGCTTTTTACATAGTATTGAAACTGCAAGTCGAATGAACTTGGAAAAATCAACAGGGAATGCTCGAGCAGAGAATTATCAAAATGTTCCCATAGTTAGGATGTCAAGTATTTACATTGATAAAGGTGATCACACTCTTGAAGAAATGTTAGAATTAGTAAATAATGGGATATATGCTAGTGGATGGTTGTATGGTTATACAGATACAGCTAAAGGCTTACATCAATTTAAAGCAGCTGAAGCATATTTAATTGAAAATGGAGAATTAACTACACCATTGAGAGATTGTGCAATTTCTGGAATGACTCTGGAAGTCTTAAAAAATATTTTAGCTGTAGATAAAAAATTAGAATTTACACCAGGAACATGCGGAAAAGCTGGTCAATATGTTCCAGTTAGTGATGGAGGGGCACATGTTCTGGTACAAAATGTAACTTTTGGTGGATTATCTTAATGCATTATTGGAGTTCTGATGATGAATAAAATAGATTTAATAAATATGGGTCAAAAAGCAATAAAACAAATGCAAAAAAAAGGTATTGATCAGTCTGAATTGTGTGTAATTAAATCTAGAGAAATATCTATTGAAATTGAGAGGGGGTCAATAAAATATTCTAAAGAAATTACTGATTTTGGATGTTCTATTCGAGCAATAAAAAATGGGTGCTTGGGTTTTAGCTATACTACATCAATAACTCCGAAATCAATTTCTCAACTAATAAATAGAGTAGAAAAATTAACAAATGTTGGACTTCATGACCCTGACTTTAAAAGTCTTCCAACTCCAAAAAAAATACCCAAAGTTTATGGAATATATGATTCTAATATTGCAAATTTGGATGTTTCTGAAGCTGTAGAATTAATTCTTAATCTTTTAGATAATGCCAATATTGATAAAAGAATACACTCAATAAATTCTTCTTTAAATTGTTCTTATGAACAGACTTTCATTATGAACTCTCTTGGGGTAGAAGCTATTGAAGAAAATAAAAATGGGCATACATCGATTACAGTTTATGCGGAAATAACGGCAAAACAAGGTCAAGAAATGAGTTCTGGTTTTGAATTCCAAAATGGAAGATTCATTAAAGAAATAAACGTCGAAGAAATAGGAAAAAACGCCGCAAAACTAGCTATTGACAGCTTAGGAGCGAAAAACATCAAAACCTGTGAGCTTCCTATAGTTTTTCATCCGATTGCACTTTATAATATATTCTCAACGGCTATTGGAAATTCTATTAATGCAGAATCTATTCAATATGGAAGAAGTTATTTGTTAGATAAATTAAACAAAGAAATTGCTATTAAAGAGTTTGAAGTCACTGATGATGGCATTTATATAAAAAATGGAATAGCGGGTTTAGGAACTTCAGCTTTTGATGGGGAAGGAACTCCTCAACAAAAAACTCAAATAATAAAAGAAGGAATTTTAAAAAATTATTTACATAATTCTTATACAGCAGGAAAAGCTGATACAGAAAGTTCAGGAAACGCATCAAGAGGAAATTTCAGAAGAATTCCAACAATTTCACCAACTAATTTGATAATAAAACCTGACAATGGTAAATTAGATAATCTAATTTCAGAAACTAAAGAGGGAATTTTAGTTATTTGGACAGGAGATAGACCAAATTTAGCAACAGGAGAATTTTCTGGTTTAATTGGTGCAGGGTTTAAAATTGAAAATGGTGAAATTACATTTCCTTTAAAACAAACAATGATTGGAATAAATATGTTAGATTTTTTTCAAAGAATAGATAGGATTGGGAACGATCTAAGACAAGTATCCCATATAATTACACCATCAATTCGAATAAATAAAGGAAAAATAGGCGGAAAATGAAATATTATTTAATTCAAATGCTTTTATTTAATTAATAAAGATGTACAGTAGGCTCAATACTCAAGATCTTTCTCATTACTATTATTTTCAAATAGCTCGATGGGGTCATGAAATCATTACCTACTGCAAGTGATAGTAGTATTGAAAATATTTTTTTATTTTTTGTATTTTTAAAGAAGCATAGATTTGTTTGGTTTAAATTTAATTGTTTTAGTTAATTTTTGAAATTATAATGAAACCATCCAAAACGAAAATAATAAGTTTTGAAAAGGATAGAAAGAATATATTAAAACTTATTGGGATTTTTATATTTTATACTAGTTTTGTAGGCATTTTAAACTATTTATTGCTTAATTTTCAAAATGTTAGTCCCCTCTCCTTATTAATTACATCTTATCAGCTCGAATTATTTAGTAAATTTATTCCAATTTTCGGAATTTTAATTATTACTTATATATTTTGGTATCTACGTAAAAAAGCAGATTTTAATAATAGTAAAAATGTAAAAAAAATAGATTTAATCATTATAACGCTAATTCTTTCTAATTTATTATTATTTTATTTATTATATACAACTCCAATTTTTAAAATTGGACTAAATTATGGTTTATTAACTAATATTTTCTCAATATTTAATTCAATCAACTATTTATTTTTTAATATTCAATTTTTAATATATTTAGTTAATGGATTTTTAATTAATTCCATTTCAATTTACTTAGTATTATCCACATTCATAAAAAAAACAAGAAAAAAAATTGTTTTGAGTTTTTTATTTTCATTAATAGTTTATGGAATTTTAATTATCTATTTACATATTTTTGAATTTTATTCAGAGCACATTCTAATATTGTCATTTTTTATTATTATTTGGCAAATTCCTTTAATGAAAATGTCTTATTTGTTTTTAAAATATAAAAATATTGATTTAAAAAATCATGGTATTCGTTCATTTGCACTAATCTTTAATAATAAAAATTATAGACGTGGTTTATCTATTTTAGAAGTCGCGCAAATTTCTAAAAATATGATTACAAGAGAAAATAGACAGATACCAAGAACTTTAGATAAACTCATTGTTCCAGGACAAAAACAATATTTATTCTATCATCTTTTGCCACTTGCAGATGATATTCAGCAATTAAGTTATGAGATAGTTATCTCAAAGTATTCCATTAAATTAAGATTTTATATTTCAATTTTTGGCAATTTGATCGAGGAAGAACTAATTAATAAGCTAAGAGATAATTCAGATCTTGTGGAAACTGCGTTTAAATCAAGTTTTAAAGATATTGAATTTAAGAATTTAGTAGGACAAGAATTATTAGATGCTTGGAGTGAGATTGTTGAATATGGGAATTATTCATTTAAACGTGTAAGAGATGAAATTATTGAAATTAACAGGACAACTAATAACTTATATTTATCAATACTTAATTTAGATTCAATAGCACCTATCAATGCAAATTCAGCTTTAACTCAAATTGATCAACTTATAAATAATATTTTGACTCATAATATTTCTGTCCATTACATAAGCGTCATTGAACCAAGTTCAAAATTTGATTTTTTTAAACAGCTTGAAAAATTTCAGGATTCAAATTTAGCTAATAAAACTTTAGATAAATTCACACTAGAAGATAAGTTACACCATGAATTATTAAATATAAGACACTCTGAATATATCCAAATGTGGAATTCATCGACATATATAGTAATAAAAGCGCTAGATCTTGAAATATTAAAAAGACATATACAAAAAATAAAAGCAATTTTTAAACAAGTATTTTCAAACTCAATGGTTACAGGCAATGTAAAAATTTTAGAAAAAAAAGAGCTAGAAAAAGCCCTACCTAAAATTATAATGCGTGATAGAATAAATAATATAAAAATGAGTTCAGAACAAGTAATTTCTACATTTCATCTTCCAGAAAGCGTTGTTCCATCAATATCAATTAAGAAAGATATTCCATTATTCGAAATTCCACCAAAATTAGAGAAACTTGATAAAAGAAAAATAAAGATTGGAACGATTTATCATGGAGATAAATTACTATATAATTCTTATATAGATTTAGAAGAATTAAGATTGAATATGTTTATAGTTGGACAAATTGGGATGGGAAAAACAGAATTTGCTAAAAATATCTTGAAAGAATTATATAAAACTGTGCCAAATATAAACTGGTTAGTATTAGAATGGAAAGGGGATTATAAAGATTTGATTACGCGAATAAATGAGCCTATTCAAGTAATAAATGTAGGTTCTGAAAAGAATCCTTTGAAATTAAATATTTTCGATCCAAATAGAGCAAATCCTGAAAATCATGCTATGAAAATATTTTCAATTATTAAAGAGATTTTTAAAAGTAGCTATAAATCCCGTTCATATTTAGCTAATTATGAATTAAGCCCTCAAATGGAAAAAATTGCTCGTGATGTATTAATTGAATGTATGAGAAATCCAAATAAAAGGAACTTTAAGGCTTTTTTTAATGAATTAAAAGAATATGAAAAAAAATATTTTGGTAGTCAGAAAAGTTCTATAACAATGAGTGTAGCTGCAATAGAAAATCGTTTTCAACGGTTAACCACTGGTGTTTTAGGGAGAGTATTAAATACGGAGAATTCAAACGTTAATTTCCAAGATTTAATGAATAGGAAAATTATTTTTGATTTAAGTTCGGTTATATTTAATGAAGGAACTAAGGAAGATGTCAGACTTTTAATTAATTTAATTTTAAAATATGTAATTGATCAAGCTTTAAGAAGGGGACCGACACCTGAATTAAAACACATCGTTATATTAGAAGATTCACAGTTATTAGTTCCTGAGGTATTAAGGGAAGTGCCAGAGACGACATTAGGGGAAGATATTCCACTTTTATTAAGAAGTGTGGGTGAAGCAATGATTTCTGTTGCTACACGACCCCAAATATCACCTGATATAATATCAAATTCCGCAATTAAAGTCACATTTAAATTAAATCAAGCTGATGATACTATTAAAGTTGCAAAATATCAAAATTTGAATGAAGAACAAGAACAATATCTAAGACTGACAAAAAAACAAGAAGCTATTGTAACTACACTTAATTTTCCTTATCCTTTCAGAATTAAAACAGTCACTTCTTATCCTAAAACTGTTACGGATGTCGATATCATAAAACATAATAAAAAATTCTATCCTGAAATGTATGAAAATAAAAGGAAAGACATTACAGATGATCAGATTAAACATCAGTTTAAAAGTCCTGAAGCAGTAGTTAAAAATTACGAAAAAACAAAAATTAGTAAAAATGATACCATATATGATGAAAAAGAAGTAAATAAATTATTAACCAGTTGGGAACTTAAGTGTTTTCAAAATTTAACTATTGATTATAAAAAAATGTTTTTAAAATTAAGAAAAACACTTTCAGAACCAAAATCTCTAAATGAAATTTCAAACCATTTAGGTCTTAAATCAGAAGAGCTAAATAAATATTTGAAAAAATTTGAATCTTTAAGATTAATAAGCTTTAATTTTTTTCCGAATTTTGATTCAGAAAAAACTGAAAAAAAATTTCATCTAACAAATAATGAAAATTATTTTAAGAAAATAATAGAGAAAAAATTAAAAGACGAATTCTATAAAGCTAGAGTAATTGGGGATTCGGATATTGAGTCTTTTGATTTCTTCATTTTTAAAAATGAGTTTTTTATAAAAATCTTTACAAATAAAATAAACGAAACAAACAAATATTTTTTTAAGGAATTATTTCTACAATGGGAGAGTGAAATTTTAAAAAGTAAAAGAGCTGGCTTAATCATAATTGTTCCATATCGATCTACAATAAATGCAATAAAATCAGTTATAAAAGATTACTTGAAAATTCCTGTAAAAATATTTAATTTTAGTAGCGATGATTGGGAAAAATTAAGAAAAATAATTAATACAAATAAGAATATAGAAGAAATTCAAATAAAGGAAGGTATTTCAAAAGATATCGATGAAATATTAGAAGATCTTGATGGAACAGATACAAAGGAAATGGTTAATAAATTTTCAATTTTAGAAAGTAAACAAGAAAAGAATAATAATATTCAAAATGATTCTAATTCAGACAAAAAGGAACTCTTTTCTTTTATTGATAATATTCAAAAAAAAATTAAAACAAATTTAGAAAAAAATTGACTTCTTTAAAATCCATATAAAAAGAATTATTATTGAATTGAATCCCAATACAGGTAATTTAATATGGATAAGGTACTAATTAAGGCTTCTTCAGTAGTTACTGTTTCTGTTCCTTGATGAGGAATCATATTTAAATCAAAAAAGTTATTATTTTGAATTTTAATTTCCTTTTTTTTAAAAATAGGTATTAAACCTTCAAAAGGGGCTCCGAATACAACAAGCAGTTTTGAAACTTGAAGAACTTTATTAATTAGCCTAGTTTTATTTTTCTCGATATTTTTACCATATTTTGATGTTATAATAACACATAAATCTTTATAATTATCTAAAATTTTTTTAAGATCTTGTATATAAATTTTATAACCCCAATAATATCTCAAATTATTAGGGTCAATCATCGATATTTTCATTTTAGAATTTTGTTTTTTTAAAAAGATTGTAATACGACTATTAATTTTTAAATTTGGTATGTCTAGATAAAATTTTTGGTCTAGCCCTATGTCAACTCTCGAAAATTTATCATTAGATTCAATAATAAGACCCTCTCTTATTTCTCCTGATTCTAAATTTTCAAATTTATTCTTTAATATATGATGAGCAATTTTTAAAGGTGGTAATAAGCCACTAAATTTTAAATATGGAGAAATTGGGAATAGTCGTTTTCGTAGATATGGAGGACATTCAAGATAATTAAAAATTGTAGTTATAAATTTTAAATTATTTTCTTTAATACTATTTTTTGTTTTAAAATAATGTGGATAAATAAATATCTCTTCAACTTTAAAAATTGCACAAGCTCGTGCAATTATTCCGATTTTTTCAGTCTGAGAGCGCAAATCTTGACAATTTTCTAAAATTGACGAAGGAATAGCAATGGATAATTTAATTTTTAATTTTTTTGGAAATGAACTAATATTACTCATCACAATATTTCCATATTTTTGGATATAGAATTTTTTAACTAAAATTTAAATTTCTAGATCTTCAAAACTTTTTCTTACTAAAATTTCGAATTCTTTATGATCTAAATTAGAAATTTCATTAACTAATCCAGCAAAAAATTTTCTTTCTTTTTTTGAAAATGGATTATTTTTTTGTATTTCAAAGATTACATCTAAATTATTTAGCAAATTTTTTAGATTTGGTATCATCATTTTAAAAGATCTTGTATAAAAATTAGGTTCTATCTTTGATTTTGCCATAGCTATAACCATAGATAAAATAGTAAAATGAAATAACGATTGAATTTTACTCATTTTAATATCGTGTTCTGTATTAGATATAATTAATACATTACTTCCTAATTTTTCAAAAAGATATTTGATTTTCTGAATCCATTGTTTTCCCTTTACAGGAATTAAAATTATATTTTCTCCTGAAAAATTACCTTGTGGACCAAATAAGAAATGGGCACTTAGGTATTCGATTGAATCTGGAATTTCTAAATTATTAATTATACTACTTTTTACTGAGGAAAGATCAATTAACAACGCTCCATTTTTCATTATTTTAATTACGTTTGTGCAAGTTTCAAGTACATTATCTAATGGTACAGAAACAACAACTATATCTGAATTTTGACAGTCTTCCAATACACCAAATTCAATATTTTCTCCAATTTGTTTAGCAACTGACTTAGCTTTTTTTAAATCTCTACTACAAATCATTACATTAGTAATATCCTTTAAACTCTTAACAAAGATTCTACCCATTCCCCCAGTTCCTCCGATAATAGAGATATTTAATTGTTTAAAAAAGGTGTCAAAAGTATTTTTCATTTTCGTTATTTCCTTAATTTTTAATTTAAATGCAATAATAATTATTTTTATTTGATAAACGATTTTTATTAAATCTATATTTTAAAATAAAATCTTTTAACTATTAATGCTGATAAAAAATGGCAGGAAATACATTTGGAAAGATCTTTAGAATTACAACTTGGGGAGAATCACATGGAACTGCAGTGGGAGTTATCATCGATGGATGTCCTGCAAATTTAGAATTGGATATTGAATTCGTTCAAAAAGAATTAAATAAAAGAAGACCTGGTCAAAATGATTTAAGTTCACCTAGAAAAGAACTGGATCAAGTTGAGGTTTTATCAGGTATATTTGAAGGAAAAACTACGGGATCTCCTATTTGCTTATTAGTTTATAATAAGGATGTTGATTCATCTAAATATGAAAAAATAAAAAATTTATTAAGACCTGGCCATGCTGATTTTACATATTTTATTAAATATCAAAATAGAGATTGGCGTGGTGGAGGTCGGGCATCAGGGAGAGAAACAATTGGTAGAGTGATTGCAGGTGCAATAGCTAAGCAAATTTTGGAAAAAATTGGGATAAAAATATTTGCCTATACCAAAGAATTGGGTGGCATTCAAATTGAAAAGATTGATTTAAATCTCATTGATAAAAATCCTGTTAAATGTCCGGATGAGTTGGTAGCCAAAAAAATGGAAAATCTAATTAGAGATATAAAAAAGCAGGGAGATTCTATTGGTGGAATTATTGAAATTATTGCAAGTGGAGTTCCAGCAGGTTTAGGAGAACCTATTTTTGATAAACTTTCAGCTGATATAGCAAAAGCCCTAATGTCAATCGGCTCGGTTAAAGGGGTAGAAATAGGTTCTGGATTTCAAGCTGCTAAAATGAAAGGTTCAGAACATAATGATGAATTTATTCTTGAAAAAGGAAACATTCGGTTGAAAACAAATTTTTCAGGTGGAATATTAGGTGGAATTTCAACAGGCGAGGAAATTGTTGTTAGAATTGCAGTTAAACCGATTTCATCAATTTCAAAAAAACAAAACACAATTAATATCAAGAGTATGAAGCCTGAAGAAATAAGTGTGGAAGGTAGACATGATGTAACAAGTGTAATTAGATTGATTCCTGTTGCAGAGGCAATGATTGCTCTCGTCTTAATAGATCATTTCTTAAGAAATAAATTAGCAAAAATAGATAATATTCTAATATAATGATATTTATTAATTTTTGATATTGTTTTTAATGACATTTTTAATAATTTGGAAAAAACTGGGGAAGGACTTTGAAACACACTCTGTATCTTTAATTACAACCTTTCCAGTTTTAAGACTGGCGATGGTAAAGCTCATTGCAATTCTATGGTCATTATAAGTATTTATTTCTGCAGTTTTAAATTTACCTTTTTTAATAATTAATCCTGTTGGTAATTCCTCAACTTGTGCACCAATTTTCTTCAATTCAGTTGCAAGTGCTTTTAAACGATCAGTTTCCTTATATTTTAAATGTTCTACGTTCTGAATATGCGTTTTACCCTCTGCAAATGCTCCTATAACTGCCAAAGTTGGAACTAAGTCGGGATAATCCTTCATATCAATTGAAATACCATTAAGATCGTCCCCCTCTACTTCAATCCAACTTTGTCCATATTTAATTCTACATCCCATTTTCTTTAATATGTCCAAAAATATTTTATCTCCTTGAGAGGAATTATAATTTAAATTATTTATTTTAATTTTACCTCTCAATACTGCAGCAATGCCAAAAAAATAAGAAGCAGAGCTAAAATCTCCCTCTATGGTATATTCTTTTGAAATAAATTGCTGATTTGCTGGTATGAAAAATTTCTTATATTCTTCATTAATCACTTCTCCTCCAAAATGCTTTATTGTATCTAAAGTCAAATCTATGTAAGGTCTTGATTTAATTGCACTAAAAGAATGAATTTCCACATCTTTTTTAGCTTTAACGCAACTTATTAATAAAGAACTAAAAAATTGTGAACTCTTTTCCCCTCTTAAATTTGTTATTCCTCCTCTAATTCCTCCTCCTTCGACTATTATGGGAGGACAATCATTCTTATTAATAGAATAAATATTTACCCCCAAATCTTTTAAAGCATGTATCAAATCACCAATAGGGCGCTCATTCATTCTATTATCGCCAATTATTTCAACTTGATTATTTTTCATTAAAGCTGAATAACTAGCAATAAACCTCATAGTAGTTCCGGAATTTCCAACATAAATTTTGTGTAATGGAGGATTTAATGGGCATTCTTTCCCTATTATTTGTAAATTACTATTTAATTTTTTTATTTTTGGTCCAAATGCAGAACATGCCATTATTGAATAATTTGTATCGTCCGAAAATAGACAATTTTTTATTAGACTAGTTCCATTTGCAAGAGATGCTATGAAAATTGCTCTATGAGTTAAACTTTTTGATGGTGGAGCCGTCAATTCAGTATTTAAATTATTTAATTTATTAAATTTTACACTCAAAAAATTCTCTCTTTAACTTAATTAATCAAAAATACATGTAAGGTTTTAAATTTTTAGGTAAATTTTTCAAATCTTAGTGAAAAAAGAATGATTAATAGAACCATATACTATAACTAAATAATAATTTCAACACTTGTATTTTAATTTGATATATTTATCATAGAGGCATAACTTATGGAAAAAAGTAATATTGCATTAATAGGATTTATGGGAACTGGAAAAACTACCATTGGGGAAAAATTAGCAGAAATTTTAAAATTGAATTTTATCGAACTTGATGAATTCATTGAAGATTTAGCTGGAAAGACAATTCCTCAAATTTTTAAAGAAGATGGGGAAATTCGTTTCCGTGAATATGAAATCGAAGCATGTAAAAAAGTCTCTATAAGAGATAATGTAATAATTGCTTGTGGTGGAGGAGTAGTCTTAAACAAAATCAATATTGATTATTTAAAAGAAAAAGCTATAATAATTTATTTGGAAGCCTCACCAGCAGTAATATATGATAGGACAATGAATGAAGGAAAAGAAAAGCGCCCATTATTAAATAATCCAAATCCAATGAAATCTATTAAGGATTTATTAGAATATAGAGCCCCTTTTTATAAAGCTGCAGCTCAATATACAATTAATACAGAAAAGGATATCCATTCAATAATTAATGAAATCATTGAAATTTTTAAAAAAGAAAAAAAAATAAATGATTAGATGTGGTATTTTAAGGCCAAGGCCAAGGAGAAAAAGGATCTGCGCCAGTGCTCGTGAAAATAGTTTCACCCAGTGCAAATTTTAGAAATAATAGAAATATTGGCATTACGTTGCTTTCTTTTAATTCAGAATAGGTATTATTCATTTTTTATCACAGTTTTTTTTGGATGCTTTTTTTTTCCATTTTTTCCTATTTAAACCGCAATATTTTCTATTCTTACTCAAATAACCATTTAAAACTCTCTTGATAATTCAGATGTGATTAATGCTAAAATGTGGGAGAGATGGAAAAAAAAGTAATATTATATTTTTTCATTTCCCTTTTTGAAACAAATTTTAAATTTTAAAATCAAAATTATTAAGAAAAAATAGAAGAATAAATTTATTTTTCTGAAAATTTTAAAATAAATGGTGAAATTTTTGATAGAAACGGAGTTAAGCGGCAAAACAAAGGTTGTTATACTAATAGGAAATCCTGTGGAGCATAGTATGTCTCCTAAAATGCATACTACTGCTTTTAAAGAAGTCGGAGTTAATGCTATATATGTTGCGACCAAAGTGGAAAAAAATAACTTAAAAACTGCTGTTGAATCTATAAGAGCATTAAATTTCTTAGGAGCAAATGTAACAATTCCCCATAAAGTTGCTGTTATGAAATTTGTAGACGAAATAGAACCTATTGCTAGAGATATTGGAGCGGTTAATACAATAGTAAACAAAGAAGGAAAATTAATAGCAACCAATACTGATGGATTAGGTTTCATGAGATCAATGAAAGAAGCAGGAGTTAAATTAAAGGGGATTAATGCGGTTATGGTTGGAGCAGGAGGAGTTGCAAGAGCGATTTCATTCAATTTATTGCATGAAATTAATCAGTTGAAAATAACTGATATTAAGAAGAAGGTTATTGATAGCCTTGTTTCTAATTTAAAACAGAGATTTGGTAATAAAGTTACATCTTTTAATCTAAATGGAAAAAATTTAAAAACCGAATTAGAAAAAGCTGATTTATTATTAAATTGTACACCAATCGGCATGTTTCCAAAAAATAAAGAAACTCCTGTCCCTAAGGAATTTTTACGAAAAGATTTGACTGTATTTGATGCTATTTATAATCCGATTGAAACTCTTCTAATAAAAAATGCAAAACAAATAGGAGCAAAGACTATAGGTGGTAGTAAAATGTTTTTATACCAAGGAGTAGAAGCTTTTGAACTATGGACAGAGAAAAAAGCACCAATAAAATTAATGGAAACTATAATAAATGAAAATTTAATAAAGAAATAAATCATTTTTCCTATTTAATTTTAGAAAAAATTTCTAATATTTTATGCATATTATCTATATTAATCTGACCAGGTGCAGTTAATTCTTCTATGGAAGCAAAAGTAAAAAAAGCACCAAAATATGGTGAAAAAATTCGTGAAAATATACCTTTTTCACCCATAGCAAAAGCAACTATTTTGTCTCTCGCATGTTTAATCAGTGATAAAATTCTAAGATTATCATCAATATTATTTGCAGTAGTTATAATCTTTGAAATATACCCACTGATTTCTTCAATTTTTAATAGAATTTTTTGGAGTTCATTTAATTTAGGGGTATATGAAAAATTATGATAAGAAATGATTGTTTTGACATTTAATTTTTCAGCTAATTTTATGAGTTTATTAATATTAAATGTAGAATATTCAACATCAACAAATTCTGGCTTAAATTCAATACATTTCTTTAAAATTTGTATTCTTTCTTCTTCTGAAGACTTTAAATGTCCTCCTTCATCTTTTTTTCTTACAGTAAATATTTTAGGAGCTTCAATTCTTTCTAATAATTGATTTAATTCTATATCAGAAATATTTTCAAAATAATCTAATCGAATTTCAATTAAATCTGCACCTTTTTTAATTGCATCATTAGCTTTTTTTATAGCCATTTCAGAATTTTCTGCAGCAATTGCAACACAAATCGTTTTTAAAATCTCCTTAGCTTCATAATATTTTATTTATTTTTCTATGATAAATTCATTCTCTACTAATTTACCGAAATGTCGACCGCCATGTTTATAATACACTAAAATCTCATCACCGACCTTAAGCTTTGAGACTGAAATTGCCTTTTTATCTTTATTAACGAGTCTTATTGTTTCTGCATTTTGAACAATTGTTTTAAGGATTTCACTATTAATTTGTGCCTCAATTAATATTAAAGGACGTTTTTCAATTTTTGAACGACCGATAATAGCTTTGCGACATGAACCGTTTGAATCAACTATTAAAACGTCATCCCCTGCTTTAATCTCAGATAAATATTGTGTTTTACCATTTGGTAATAATATATACGCATGAACAGCTCCAGCATTTACTCTAAAAGGACGAGATGCAACAAATTCCGTATCAAAAGTTTCACTATGAATAAGAAATAACCCCTTTGATTGGGATCCAATAAGCATACCTTCGCCTATATTTAAAATTGAACAAGTATCCAAACATACTCTATCTCCTGACCCTACTTCTTTAATTTTTGTGACTTTTGCTATACCAAGTTCAATAGTTATAGATTCTTCTAATAAATTTTTTATTTCTTTGATTTCATTGATTGATTTTAATGGAATCAATACACCATCTGAGCCAATTTCTAGCGTTTCTAACATTAATTTTGCTTCGGTTAAATCTTCGACTTCAACTATTAATTGCGTATTAGTTTTATGTAAATCTGCTATTATATTTTCAAGTGGAATAATCTTCCAATCCGCACCCTTAACTATTACAATCTCAGCCCCTAATTTGGAAGCTCTAATTACCAATTCTTCATCTTCTTTATTTTTTATTATTATATAGCTTCCAATACGCTGGTCTTTCTTTAAAGTCAATTCATAATCTTCTTTTTCCTTAATAAGAAGAATATCTGGGTTGAGATCTTTATTAAAGGAATATAAAGTAATGGACCCAAATTCTCGTACCTTGTTTGCAATTGTATTGTCATTTGTAAAAAAATTTGTTAATCCATTGATAACAGCTTCTGAAGCAATCTTTTTTACAGAATTCCAGTTGTCTTCTAATTTAATTATAAATAATTTTATCCTCATCACCTTTATTTATTAAAATAATTAAAGTAATAAAAAATCTTTAAATTATAAAAATGAAAGACCTTATATATAATTCTTCATTATAGCCATTTCAGCTCCTAATAAAGATGCCCCCGCTGCACCTCGGATTGTATTATGGCTAATTAGACATAGGTTTATTGATGAATTATCTACACCTTTCCTAATTCTTCCAACGCTTATTGCCATACCTGGTACCGTCCCCGCTAATCTATCTAATCTAGGCTGTGGTCTATTTATTTCTTTACGAACAATTATTGGGTCTTTGGGAGCATATGTAAGGTTTTCCTTGTATTTTAAAAATTCTGGAATTCCTTTAAAATCTCCTAATATTTTTTCTACTTTTTGGATATCCTCAATTTTTTCTTTTGTATTAATATATAAAGTTTCAAAATGTCCATCTGTGACTGGAACTCTAGTACACGTGCTAGCGATTGGAAAACCTGCATTTATTATAGAATCTTTTTCTAAATTACCTAATATTTTTAAGACTTCTGATTCAACTTTTTCTTCTTCTCCAGCAATAAATGGTATAACATTATCATTAATCAACAAACCAGGAACTCCCGGAATTCCAGAACCAGAGATTGCCTGCCAAGTATTAGCAATTACACTCTTAATACCAAATTCATCATAAATTGGTTTAAGGACCATAGCTAAGCCTACTGTTGTACAATTAGGATCAGTAACAATTGCGCCTGACCATTTTGTATCTCTTTGTAATTTTACTAACTCTAAATGATCAGCATTTAATTCAGGAATAATTAGTGGGACATCCCGATCCTGTCTATGGGCACTTGCTTTACTTTGAATAAAATAACCGGCTTTTGCAAAATCTAGTTCTAATTGTTTAGCTTCCTTAGATGGTAGTGCAGAGAATGCAATATCCGCTTTTTCCACTTCATTGGGCTCAGTTAATTTTATTTTCATTTCTGCTATTTCCTCAGGAATATCAACATCAAGATGCCAACTATCTTTTAATCTTTCTTTGTATTTCAACCCTGCAGATCTCTTAGAGGCTGCAATATCGACTATATCGAACCAAGGATGCTGACTTAACATATATACTAACCTCTGTCCTACAGTTCCTGTAGATGCTAATATGACACAGCTTCTTTTTTTCATCTTTAATTACCATACTTTTAATTTTCGTAAAAAATGGTTAATTATTATTAATTTTTCTTTTAAATTAATTTTAAATCATTATATATTAATGTTAGCCTAGTAAATATTAAGATATAATTGGTAATTTTATTTAAATCAGATTAATTTTTTTTGGAATAGTTTTTTAGAACAAAAGTTTACATTAAAGACATCAATTTTTTTACCAACAACCAATTTACCATATGTGCCATCAAAACCTATAGGTGAAAAAGAAAAATTACCATTTTTAATTTCTTTTATTAAATTAATAATTTCTGGTGAAATTTCCTGACTTAGTTTTTCTTCGAGTATGGAATTGTCTAAAAACCACATCTCACATTCATTTCCTAAAAGATTGACAATTTTATTATAAATATTTATTATTTTTTTTGACTTTGGGGATTTAATTTGATAATAATAGGCCAAAATTTCTATCAGAGGAACCATATGAATAAACTTTTGTTGCTTTGGAGGTAAAAAGCCATACTGTCTATTTGCCCCTTGAATCTTTGATAATTCTAAAGCACGTTCTAAGACTCCAATTGTAAGTTTTTTTCCACAAATAGGACATTTTTTATCCTTAGGAGTGAATTTCGGTGAATATACACAATAATCATTATTATGTCTTTCTTTTCCTGCTCTATGACCTGAAAGAAAAAACTTCCCCTCTGTAGGGTTAAATTCACAAGTTCTTATTATAGAATTGGACCTAAATGATTCAATTATTTCGAAGTATGTGAATTGATCTTTATTTAACTCTAAACTTGTAAATTCTCTTCCGCAACGATTAAGCCATGTACTATGAGCATCACTATTTGAAATTAAACCAATTTTATCTAATTCAGGAATAAGTCCTAATATTATTGGATCTGCGCTTAATCCCGTTTCCACGACGTGTATTTCATCAGTTATACCGCCAAAAAAATCTTCTAGATAATTGATTGGATTTTTTGATCCAAATACTCCTTCAGGGGTCATGATATGAGCGGGAATAAATTCAATAGATTCATTAATATTTAAAATTTCGCTTATTTTATTTCCAACTTCTTCATTATCTTCACATACTACAAATGGTCTTCCAATAGTATTTTTCACATTCCATAACTCAAATAATCTTATTGTATTAGATATACTTTCAAAATTTGGAAATAAAAAAACTATATGAGCCGATTTGCGTTTGTTTTTAAGTGAACAAGTAAATATCAATTCCGTTTGTAAAATAAATTTCACAGATTTTTGTTTTTCTAGTTGAAAAATCCCACTATCTTTTTGAGTTTCAACAAGTTGATTTTTTAAATTTTCCAACCATAATTCATGTAAACAATCTCCGGTCCCAAAAACATTTATTCCTTTTTTAGGTCCGGTTTCAATGAAGTCTGTTAAATTTATTTGACCTACTCCACCAGAATAACCACTATGATAGTGTAAATCTATATTAATTAACATTTTTAATTTTTCCAAATTTTAGTAGCTTTAAAATTAAATTAATGTAGAATTTAATATCCAATTTTATTATTAGATTTTCAAGATCTCTTATTTATCAAAAAATTCTTTCATTAATACGAAATTGAAGCCTTACTATAAATTTAATAATATTTTATTATACTTATTTAAAAATAAAAGGTTATTTGAAACCATTATAATTTCATAAGAGAATTTAAATCTGAAATTTTTGAAATGATAAAATCAGCTCCGCTTGCCAATAATTCTTTTTTAGTATGTAATATACTCTTTTTTCCAATACAAAGAGCTCCAATATTCTTACCACATTCCATATCAATTTTATGATCCCCTATAATAATTACTTGATCTGCCTTTACTTTTATTTTATTTAAAATATACATTAAATGCTCGGGATTTGGTTTTAATTCTTTAACAATATCTCTTGAGGCAATTATATCAATCAAATGTTCAATTTTAGCTTTTTTTAAATAATATTCAATTATTTCTTTTGGTTCTAGGGTAAATATTGCTAATTTAAAACCTTTATGTTTTAAAATTTTTAATGTTTCTTTAACGTTTGAATCAATTTTATTTTTCTTCGCAGCTTCCCATTCCCATTTTCGCATTATTTTATCTACATCATTTGAAATTGAATTCAAATCAAAACTAGATTCTTTTTTCAAAATAAAAGCACGAGCCTTATTTAATGTAGTTAATACTCGATCTTGAATTGAAAAAAAATTTGAAGGAAATTCGAACGCACAATTTAAATATTCAATAACTTCTGAACGTAAAGAAACGTAATTTATTATAAAATCTACTAAAGTTCCATCAAAATCAAAAATTATCAGCTTTTTATTAAAAAATTTATTAGACATGTATATTCAATATAATTTATAATGTAAATTATCAATAATTGAATAATTAAGTGGAATCAAAAATATTCTGACATTAAGTTCTTTACTTGGTGTGTTTAAAATCTCACGTTATTGTATAAACATAACAAAATGAAAAAAGGTTTTAGTGGCAATTATGAAGATTTTATATTTTAATTCATTCAGTTATTTCATTTTTTTAATAAAATCATAAAGTAATCCACGCCAATGATCTCTTATACTATATTCAGCACAATTTGTGGCTTCAGATAAAATTTTTTGTGTTAATATTGAATGAAGTTTTAACTTAGTTGAAATCCTTTGATCAGCAGCATAAACAGTTGCTACTGTAAAAATATATGGATTTCTCCCTCCACGCTTTTTAATATCTATATTTTTCAGGATCATTCTTGTTTCACTTATAAGTTCTCTTTCATAAATAGTCGGATTAACATTATAATTTTTTAAACGTGAACTAACTTTTGGATATTTCATAACATTAGAAATAATACGTGAAATATACTCTTCACTTCGACGAATTTTATTTCTAAATAAAGTTTTAAATTTTGGTCTCATTTTCAATCTTAATTGAATCATTGCTCGTTCACTAACTCTATGACCCAAAATTTGAAAGGTTTTTGCAATTTCTTGTATTGTTACAGGAGCAAGGTCCTTATATTCTCGAACCGCCAATAAAAGACACAAAGCAATCAATAAAATATGATTTGTAATTTTATTTTTTTCTTTAATTATTTTATGGTAGAAATATGCTGCCCTATCTCTAATTTTCGAATTTAAATTCAATTTTGGAATAACCTGATTCAAAGTCTTTAATGCTCTATAATCAGTTTCTCTCTTTGCAATTCTTGCCCTTAAATCATAATATTTTAATCTTTTAAATAACGCCTGTGATTTAGCAGATAGTGGAATGCCTTGGGAATCTGAAAAAAAAGAAGAATGTTCATAATCAATAAAACTACCCAATCCATCAATTATGTGCAATCGATCTCCTAATGAAATATAATGTCTAGATGTATTACCTATTTTATCACCAACAATAGGATTCATCTTATATGTAGGGGAAACGTATTGTTGAGATATGACTAAACCACAATTTGAGCAAATATATTCTCCTCTTGAAAAATCTAAAATTACATCTTTATGATTGCATTTTTCAAATGGTTTTTGCTTATGGTCAAAGATTTGTATTTGGGATCTCTTAACACTCATTTTTTTAAAACCTAATAAATTTTTAAATTACTTATTAGGTTTATTTCCTTTTTTTTGAGCATTTTTAAAAGAAAAAATGAGAAGTATAGGATTTTTAGGTATATATAATATGATAATTGTGAATTCAATGGTAACATTCGTTCTATGTAAGATAGAGTATTATGAAACTAATTGATTAATGCAAATAATTTTAAATAAAAAGACAAATTAATATATAAAATTCTATACGGTTTTAATTTTGTGCGGTAAAGTAAGAACTGAAACAATAAAAAGGTTAGCAACTCAAATTTATGAAAAATTTCCAAGTGAATTCACATCAGATTTTGAACATAATAAAAATGTTCTAAAAAGAGTAACTAATTACACTTCAAAACGTTTTAGAAATAAAATTGCTGGATATATTACGAGAATTTTTGTTAAAAAACTAGAACTTGAAAAATTAGAAGAGGAAGATATCGATTATATGCAAACTCCCTCATAAATCAAACTTGAAATTCTAATTTTATAGTAATAATTCTACTCAAATTAAATGAATTTAAACCATCTAATTAAAATATATGAAAAAGAAATTTTTAAATTAATCAAATTCAGATTATATTTGGATGATGAAACTGACCTGCAAGGAATTAAATTTTCATTGAAGCAATGAAAATATTAAATGACTTGAATTTGTAAGTATTTCTGACATTCCTATTTTTTTTCTTTTTAAAAGAAATTCATCTTATGAATTAGTTACAATAATCATATAAAATTGATAAATTATTAATATTCCAATAATTATGGCTAAAATGATAAAAACTGGAATAAATAGAGGAAAATCCCTAGCTTTACTAAAGACTAATGGAATTGTTATAATAAACGGAATAGTAAATATAAAAAGTGTTATAAAATCATGACTTAAAGGAATTAGAATTATCTGTCGATTTACAATTTAAATCATAAATTTTCGACTATCCAGATTATTAATAAAAAAATTAAAAAATACAATTTAAATCACCAAATTTTTTTTAAAAATATACGATTTAAACTCCTCGTATTCTTTTCTAATTCCTTTTCTTAAATAATTTGAATTATGAGTTTAAATATATTTATTTCAATTAATTTAAGAATAATAATGAAGGAAATATCAAATAATTGCAAAACAGAATTAGAATTAGTTTATGAAAATGATGAATCAACACCAAATAAGTTGTTGAGGAGGCTGAATTATCTTTGTTTTAAAAATGAAAAGTGCAAAGATAGAAAAATCTTCTCGCATCCAATTTGTACTTATAATTGCTATAGAGATCTTTCAAATTTTGATAAAATTGATGAGATTTTTTTTATTAATGAACAATTTAAGATATGTTTTTATAAAAATCAAACTGAAATGTTAAAAGAATTATCAAATTATCTACTAAAAATAAAAAAAATAAATTTAAGACTTAATCTGTTTAATAATTCATGTGTAAATCGTGAAACTTGTCAAAATAAGTATCAGATTTTTTTAAAAAGAATATTTGGAAGTAAAACTAGAATAGGATTACTTTTATCTAACCCTATAAGAGCATACGTTGAAATTATAAACGAAATTCATGTAATTATTTCATTAATTGAGAAGAATAAAAACTGTAAAAAATGTTTGAATCACATTCTAGAGGATTTAAAAAAAATAGAAATTTCAATAAATCGGCTCGAATTTTTTAAAAAATATATGAATTTAACACCTGCAGAAAAAAAAGATCCATTAGAAAGAATTTATTTAAAACTTTTTCAATTAAAAATAATACAGAGCGAAGAAAAGTTAACCGAAAGCTTTGAAACGAACAAAATAATTGATGAATATTCAGTAGGTCCGTATTTCATTCAAATTTATAATAATAAGAGGAAAGAAGAGCTATTCTATAAATATTCGAAATCTATTACATCTAATGATTTAATAGGGAATTTTATTGATACAAATGCAGTTTTAAACGAAAAAATAAGATTTTTTACTTTAAATGAATTAATAAAATATAAATTGCATAAAATAACAAATCTTTTAGAATCAAATTATAGTAGTTTAAAATTAAACAAGGAAAAATTTGTTGAATTACTTTGTTTTGAGTCCATTGGATTAAATAAAATTATTCCTTTTCTATTAGATGATCTTGTTGAAGAAATATTTCTGGATAATCCTATGTCAACCATATATTTAGATCATAGTAAATATGGTAGGTGTTTTACGAATATTAATTTTAATTCTAATGACATTGAAAATTTTAAAACTAAAATTAGATTGGAAAATAATTCATTACTCGATGAAAAACATCCATTTTTAAAAACAGATTTAATAACTGATTTTTTTAATATAAGAGTGGCATGTAATATTAGTCCTTTGGCCGCTGATGAATTTAATTTCGCAATTAGAAAATTAAGGAAAAATGTATTTTCTATTATTGAATTAATAAATCTTAATACAATTTCCTTTAAAGCTGCAGCGTATCTGTGTCTTTTATTATTTCATAGGAGAAATATTTTAGTAATTGGAGCACCAGGAGCAGGTAAAACAACATTGATTAATTCTTTAGATATTTTATCTCCAACAGAATGGCGAAAAGTTTATTTGGAAGATGTTATTGAGAGTATTACTCAATATAAATATGGAAAACATCAAGTTAGATTTCATGTTTCAGCAAATTCTCAAGAAAATACTTTATTTTCAAAAAAAATTCAAGTTAGAGAGTCTCTTCATAGAACTCCTGACATGGTATTTATTGGAGAATTAATTCATAAAGAAACTGTAAAAGCTTTTTTTTTCTTATTAAAAACTGGACTAAGATGTGGACTTGGAACCTGCCATGGAGAATCGCCTGAATTAATTATTCAAAGATGGATAGAGGATGATGAAATACCTTATAATTCTATTAAAAATCTTGATGTAATCGTACAAATCGCCAAAACAAAATTTGGAAGAAGAGTTATAAGAATTGCGGAGATTGGAAATAATAAACAAAAAAATAATATTGAAATCGTAAATTTATTTTTAAGAGACCCAGAAAATGATATTTTGAAATGTACTTTTAACTCATTAGAAGAATTATTTAATAAATCACCTGTGATAGGGAAAATAAAAGAACTTTTAATAGAAAATATTTTAGAAAATAATTTTGTTGAAGAGTTAATGACCTATTATAAATTCTTTGAATTATTAAAAAATCACGAAATTTATGAATTGGATGATATTGTATCATATATTAAAAAATTCTGGGTCTTTAAAAAAAATTTTGAGATGCAACCTCAATTTTCATTTAAAAAATTAAATTCCCAGCTCCTAACTCTATTTGTATAATTTTATACCAGTTAAATTCTGCTGTTTATATATGAATTTCTAAATAAGTTAACATGAGTAATTATATTATAGAAAACGAAAAAAATCATTTATATAGTAGAATATGTAAAAGTATTTCAAAAATAAATTTATCTAAATTTATTTATTCACGAATTAACAGTGAAAAACTAGAAATTGCTGCTAAACACCTATTCAACAAATACTTTTTATCTCCTCAAGAAATAATTTCGACATCCATATTTTTCTTCTTTTTATCAATAATTTTTTCAATAATTTTAACGATATTTTTTAAAACCTTCCTTTTTTTAATTGTTGGAATAGTGATTGGTTACATATCACATAATATGATATTAAACAAATTGATAATAGAATATGAAAATGAAAAATTATTAATTTTGCAATATGTTGACCTAACCTTTCAAGAATTTCTAATAATTTTAGCAACAACAAAATCAATATTTGATTCGATTTATTTTATATCTCAAGGGAATTACCCTTTAATTTCAAAAAAATTTCAAGAAATGATATGGAAAATTAATCAAGGTTCTGAACCTGAAGAATTACTTTATAATTTTGCCCTTAATCAACCTAGTAATTCTTTAAGAGAACGTATTCTAAATATAATTGCATCAAATTATTCTCAAGATACAATTATAGAAGAATTAGAGAGTCATATTGTTGAAAAGGAAAATGAATATCAAAAATTTACAAAACAATTAGATAGCAAATTAATTTTAGTAATCGGAATTTGTTCTTTTCTACCACTATTATTCACAATTACAATTTTATTAAATGGATGGGAGAATAATATCTGGATTTTTATATTAATACCTTTTTTTTGGATTCTCCTCCGATATTTAAAAAGATCTTTGTTGAAATCAAAATTTATAATTTTCGGAAGCTTTGAAACCGTAAATTACAAAATTTCTAATAGAAATTTGGATAAAATGAAATTGGAATTTGAAGAACTGATTGAATTTCTATCATTTTTTGGAAATTTTTTAAAAAGAAAATTTTCTATTGAAAGATCTTTTATCAATGCAGTTTTGAAATATAATGGGATTTTAAAATCCAAATTAATTAATTTTTTAAAATTAAATCTTTTCAATAATATGTCGTTTATAACTGCATGGGAAAAGTTCACTCAAAGTCTTTTAAATGAACCTTCTATTCAAATTTTAAATTTAATCAAACGAATGTTAATAAAAGATTCAATAAAAGCAGGAGATCAAATAATTTCTTTATTAACTCAATTGAAAAAAAATCAAAATTTAATAAAAAAAAGGGAACTTGTTTACAAAACTCAACAATTTAAAATACAGTTAATATCTTTAATTTCGGGATTTATTTTAGGTTTATTAATTTCTTTAGCTCCAGTTTTTAGTCTCGCTTTTTCTTTTTCTAATATTGATTTAAAATTTCAAAATTTATTGTTAAAATCGGTAAATTATTTGAATTTTTTACCCCTAATTTTAACCTTAGTTGCTATTTTAATAATCTCATCATATAATTTAGCCAAAATCATTAAAATAGCAAATCCGATAAAAAATATAATTTTAACATTAATGATCTTTGGATGTACATGGTACATTTGTTACCTTTATTTATTTAATATGTTATGAATGAGATTTAATAAAGAATTATCTTGAATATATTTAGAGGCTAATCTTGAGATTCAACAGATCTAGACCATTCATCAATTGCATTGGATAAAATTGAAACCAAATTTTCACGAAAAGTTGGATTTATTGCTACCATAGAATAACAAGGAACACCTAATAATCGTTCAATTAATTTTGGTTTCATTGCCCTCGGCATATCTTGCTTATTAGCGATTCCAACCGTATGAAGTATTCTCTCTTGTTGTTTTTGTCTTATTATTTCTAAATATACCTTTTTTGTTTCCATCACATTTTCAACAGTACTATCTGTCACTAATAAGACAATGTTAGTTCCACGTAATAAAAAAGTCCATAAAGGAGTATATCTCTCCTGACCAGCAAAATCCCAAATTATTACTTCAAAACGGTCAGATAAACCAGTTAATCTTTTTACATCAACTGCAATTGTTGGATTATAATCTAATGGAACCTCAGTTCCTCTCATCAAATTAAGCATTGTTGTCTTTCCAACACCACCAAACCCTACAAGCGCAATTTTGATAATTCCCATTAATATTTTTTCTAGACTTGTATTAAAACCATCAAAAGCACTTGAATCCCTTCCATCCCAACCCAAAGCTTGTATACCAAAATCTTCTACAAAAGAATCTCTTGTTCGTTTTAATCTCTCTCTCAATCCTAAGTCATCATCGCCTTCATCTGCACAAAAAACGAATAAATAATCCCTATATCTTCCAGGTCCTGCAGTATAAACAAATTTTAAACGTCCAGTAACCACTGATTTAATTTCTCCTTCTGATAAAGACCCTGCAAATGAACTTACAGCACTAAGAAAAACTGAGACAAGACTATCATCAACTTTAACGCTGCCATAGGTTTTATGGAATAAAATTGTTCCATCACTTCTGATAATGTAAACATGGTTTATCATATTTTATTTTCTCCCATGCAATTACCTTTATAACTTATTTTTCTTTAAATAGCAATTTCTATGATAAATTCAAAGGCGTTTTGATATTTATTTAATCCATAAATTTTCAATTCTCATTTAAAGGAAAACTTTAAACTTAATTTTAAATATTTTTATTTCGTTGATTTAAATTTATTGCATTATTTTCTTCTAAAAAAAAATAAATGTATCTTATGAATCTTAAGAAATTCTTCCTTTTTTTTGATCAAATTCTTCCTTAATTTTTTAATATCAGTAATTTGAGTAATTCGGATAAAGGAAAGAAACTTTTTTTAATTATTTTAAAATATTTGGTAAAATAATGATTTTTTATTTACATATCTAACTTGGGTATTTTAAATGAGAGAAGTATTTTCTAATAATAAATTGCTTTACATGTATAATCACTTAAAAATAAATAATCCGAATAAAATTCCTGAAAAAATATATATTTGGGATGAAACACTTCGTGATGGTGAACAAACACCTGGAGTTAACTTATCATTTGAGCAAAAACTTAACATCGCAAAATTATTGGATGAAATTGGGATTAGCGTTATAGCTGTAGGTTTTCCGGCCGTTTCTGAATCTGAGAAAAAAATTGTTAGTGCTATAGCTAAAGAAAAGTTTCAGGCAAAAATAGCAGGAGCAGCTAGGGCTAAAAAAAGTGATATCGATGATTCTCTTCAATGTGATATTGATGAAATTCCAATTTTCTTTCCAACAAGTAAATTGGCTTTAAAAAAAGTATTAAATAAAGATATTAATGATTCAATTAAAATTGTTTCAAACGCCATTGAATATGCAGTTGATCATGGTGTAATTACTGATTTCGTTGCAATGGATGCTACTAGAACTGAGTTTGAGACTCTTTTAAAATTTCTTCATACAGCAATCAAATGTGGTGCGAATAAAATAATAATTGCTGATACTGTTGGAATAATGCGTCCATTATCCATGTCTAATTTAATTAAAAAATTACGTGAGGATGAACTTATAAAAAAATCAACTATATCAATTCATGCCCATAATGACTTTGGGCTTGCAGTTTCAAATTCCTTGGCAGGAATAGAAATGGGAGCAAATTTTCCTCATGTCTGTGTAAACGGATATGGAGAAAGAAGTGGAAATGCTTCATTAGAAGAAATGGTTTTAGCTTTAGAAATATTATATAATAAAAAGACGCTAAAAAAAGAAAAAATATTCGAATTATCTAAATTAGTGGAGGAATATTTTGGCTTACCTATTTCTGTTCATCATCCAATAACTGGGTTTAACAGTTTCTGTCATGAAAGTGGTCTACATGTAGATGCGATCTTACGAGGGGGACCTGAAACTATTGAACCTTTTGATCCAAGAATAATTGGTAGACAAAGACACTTTTACATGGGAAAATTCTCAGGAAGGAAAAATATAGAATGGATTCTCGATAAATTAGGAATTAAAGCAAATCCTGAACAAGTATTACAAATACTTTATCAAGTTAAAAGCAAAGATATTAGCAATTCGATTAAAAAATCGAAAGCATTAATGGAATTATTTGAAGAAAAAATTAATCAAATATATAAAGCGTTTTCAGCTTTGGAATTTCTTAAAATCGTTGAATCTGTGACCAAACAAAAAATCTCTATTTCTAAATTAACCGAATATAATGAAATCATCTAAATTTTCCTAATTCTTAAATTATTTTAATAAATATAATCAATAAATTTCCTATTATTAAAGTAAATACGAAAAAGGTCATTATTTGTAAAATTTCTTTGCTTTTTTTTACTTTTAAACAAATATTATTGGATTTTTCTAGATGTATTTTATTTTTTAAGATTTTAGTATCCAAAGTCACCATAATTAATGAAAAAAAGAGTATACCTAATATTAGACATAAAATAAAATGTAAAAAAAGCTCGATTATTATGAATTGATTTGAAATTTGAACAAATAATTTAATATAATTGTCAAAAATGTAAATAATTGAAATGATATTAAAAAAAAACAATATTTTTTTCTGAAATCGACAAGATTTGTTATGTCTAATAAATAAATCTTCTACGGATTTTTCATTTGAAATCCTTTTAATCGGACCTTTAATGGTATAATAAAGAATATTCAAATTAAATTCAAAAAAAATAATTGAAATAGTAAATATCAAAAAGAATAAGTCTGATTTTAAAAAATTGATTCCTCCCATTCCTTCAAAACCTTTTTGCAAACCTAAAGAGTAATCAAAATGAATTAGTTCTACTAAAAAAAAGAAAATCAAAGAAAGATAGAAAGCGGATGAGCTTAGAATTAAAAGTTTTTTTTCTTTTAGACTCCAAGTCTCTAAATATTCAGTTAATAATTTTTTATTGAAATTCCTCATTTAATCTTTCCGGGATAAAATTTTTTAAATATTTATTAAAAATAATTCAATTAAATTAAATAATATCGTGTTATTTACTATTTTGAATTAAAAATTAAATTTAAAATCGTAAATACTTTTAAATTAATAGTCAATAATTATTTAACTTCCTTTAAGTAAAAAACATAAATACCAAGTTTTTAATTATTCTAGTCGAAACTGGTTGATATTAATGAGCCTAATAAATGATATAATCATCCGACCTGTAATGACAGAAGCCGCATTTGATTTAATTGAAAAAGAAAATAAATTAACATTTATTGTTGATCGAAAATCTAATAAGACTACTATTAAATATGCTGTAGAAAAACTCTATAATGTTAAAGTAGACAAGGTGAATACTTTGATTCAAAGAGATGGAAATAAAAAAGCGTATGTGAAATTAGTTCCTGAAGATAATGCGTCTGATATTGCTACTAAACTTGGAATATTCTAAAGAAAGGTGAAATATATTGGGAAAAAGAATACGTGTTCAAAGAAAAAATAGCCCAACTTTTAAAGCTAATACTCATAGAAGAAAAGGTAAAATTGCCCATCTTTCATTAAATGACCAAAATGTAACTGGTAAAATTATTGATCTTGTTCATGAAAGCGGAAGAGGTGCTCCTTTAGCTCTAATAAATTTTGATAATGGAAAAAAGGTGTATATGTTAATTCCTGAAGGAGTATTTATTGGTCAAAAAATAGAAATAGGGGAAAAAGCTGCAATAAAAGAAGGAAATACATTACCACTAAAAAATATACCCGAAGGAACTCCTGTATTTAATATTGAATTAAAGCCAGGTGATGGAGGTAAATTAGTTAGAGCAGGTGGTACTTACGCTACGATAATATCTCGATCCTCGACAAAAATAATGATTCGTTTACCTTCTGGAAAGCTGAAAAGTTTTATTCCGACATGCAGAGCAACGATTGGAATTGTTGCAGGTGGCGGCAAACCCGAAAAACCAATTGTAAAAGCAGGAAAGAAATTTCATATGACAAAGGCTAAGCGGAAAAAATGGCCAATTACACGTGGAGTGGCAATGAATACTGTAGACCATCCTCATGGGGGCGGTGGTCATCAGCATATAGGTAAAAAAGGATCTACTGTATCTAGAAATGCACCACCAGGAAGAAAGGTAGGACTTATTGCTGCTCGCCGAAGTGGAAGAAAGAAAAAATAAAATAGTATGTTCTAATATATTTTGTCTATTAAACACATGAAAAAATTATATTGCTTATATTCCCACCATAATCTTCATAAGTTGTTATATCACTTTCAGTAGGATTTACATTATAATAAAGTGGGTTTGTATGCAAATAACTCAAGAATCTTTCGGGATTAATTTCTCTATAAGTCTCTGGATATTTTTTAAAGCGCCATTTCTTTTGCAATGTAATTATTGACATATAATAAGCCCAGATCTGCTCACTGCTTAAAATAAGTTCGTTATTTTCATTAATTAATGAATATGGAGGTGGAAATATAGCTCTATCAAAAAAATCCCAATTTTTAGTATTTAATTTAATTCCAAATTTTTCAGGATTAGAGAAAGGTTCTGTTCCAGGAGTAGGAATAAAAATAAAGCATATTGCGGTTTGAATTAAATCACTTTTATTTAAAAAATTTAGACATTTTAGATTATGTGTCATGGTTTCAACGTTTTCGCCTGGAAATCCAATCATCCAACTTGGGATTGAATTAATATTATGCTTCTTTACTTTTTTTAAAGCTTCATATTGAATATCCCACGAAGGTTTTCTCATATTTTTTAAAATTTTATCGGAAGCATTTTCTACTCCGATTGTAATAAAAGATTTTGGATGATCTGCTAGCATCTTGTTTATTAATTCTAAACGTTCATCATTTACTAAGTTTGCTCTCATCAGAACCATCCCTAATGAATTATTAAAATTTAGTTCAGAGATTTCTTTAACTAATTCTTTAAAATTTTTTATTAAAGGTAAATTTGTATCTCCAAAATCAAAAAAGACGTTATATTTTTCATTGAGCATTCTAATTTCATCAACGATAACATCAATAGATCTGAATCTTAATTTACGATTCCAAAAATGTGGATTTGCACAAAAAGTGCAATTATATGTACAACCCCTGCTACAATGAATTGAAAAATATAAGGGTTTTTTTAATTCGCTTTTTGGAATTAGATTAATGTTAATTCTTGGTAAATTTGCCAATTCCTCATCAGTTAATAAATTTCTATTAGGGTTTCTCTTCTTAGAATTAGTTGTACCTAATATGTTGGTGTAATCTTTTCCTTTAACTATCTTATTAACTAGTTCTAATGTTGTAAATTCTCCTTCACCTCTGACTACGACATCTAGAGCTCCATTAAATTCCTTTATGGTTTGAGTATCTAAAAAAGTAACATGTGGTCCACCAGCTATGGTAATAATCTCGGAATTAATATGTTTAAAAATCTGAAATGCTTTTTTCAAACCATTAATATATGGTGTATAAGCATATCCCCCTACAATCTTTGGATCGTGTTTCTGAATTAAGAATTTAATTAAATCCGTTAGACTTTTTTTAGATTCGAAGTGAATGAAATCATAATAAGAAATTGCGTAACCCTCATGTTCTAGTAAAGATCCAATACTCATTATGCCATTAGGAATAGGTAAAAGTTTCATTTTACTTTGACTTGAAATTTTTTCAAAATATGTATAAACTAGGTCTAAAGAACGAATCATTGGTTTCACAGGAGGTAAAATAAAGAGAATATCTTTTTTTTCTGTCATAAATCAAACCATTTGTATTTTTTTTTAAAATTCTTTAAATAATCTAAGAAATAATATAAAAACTACCAGTTTAACCCTACAAAATATAATGATAATGAAGTGACTTAAAAGAGAAAGAATTAATAATGATGTTAATAATAAATTATTAATTTTTACTTAATTGTGTAGAGTTGCTATATAATATGTCGTATGATGATTTAGTTAACAATATTATGGCGCAAAATCCGTCAATTACGGCTATTGCTATCGAAAGTAACGGGGCAATCATTTATCAAACATCTAATTGGGATCTTTCGGGAGATATTTCATCGGTAATTGGTCTATGGAGCTCAAGTCAAGGTGGTGGATCACTCAATATTCAAGGAATTAAATATATTTGTTTAGAAGTAATCCCTGAACGTCTAATTGCTACAAATGTTCAAGGACAAGGACATATCGTAGCTTTTAAAGGAAATAGTGGGAATCGAATAATAACTTACGTAAGTCCCGATGGCGATGCACGAGGTGCTCTTGCAGTCTTAAACTCAATGGCTGCTTATATTTAATTTCAATTTTGTTATATTTTTTTATTTTCAACAAATTATTTAATAAAAAAATTTATTCTTACAATTTTTAATAATTTAGAATTATTTAATTTGAAAATAATTATTTATATTTTAAGAACACAAGATAACATTAGTAAGTTTTTAGGTTGGAAATTATGAGCACTGATAGTAAATTCGTGATTATGTTAGAAATTACTAGTGGAGTTAGTGAAAGACTTCTATTTAATATGGAAAGTCTGAAAGATGATAATATTGTAGCAATAATGGATGAGATCCATGATGTAATATGGTTATGGATGGGAAAAAACACAGGATTGGTTCAAAGAAGGGGATCTATGCGTGCAGCAAGAAGTTTAAAGGCTTATGGTCATGAAATAAGCCCTTATATTGTTGGTAGAAAATTAAAAGATGTGTTAGATGTAAGAGGAGATTCTATTGAATCTGATGCGGAACAAAAACAAAGATTTGAACAAGTTTTAAATCTTTTTAATACCGAACATAATTTAAAATTCGAAGGCGTTCTTGCTGAATATACAGGTATTGGTGCAGGAGCATCTAATATTAAATATGGACTTACAACTGAACAAAGAAGCGAATTAGTAAAAGCGGCTCTTGCTGCACCAACTGCAGGAGATGATACCCGAAAAATTGAACAAATTGTTGGAGATTTTCGTCCGCCACCTCCACCAGAATCAAGTACTGCAAAGGTTATCCCTAAATATCAAGAAAATGTATCTTCTGTTCCAATAAAAACAGCCCCCAAACCAGTTTCACCAACCCCTGCGACCCCAACTAAGACAGTAACAATCCAACAAAGGGCCCCTATAGATGAAAACGTTTTAGGTGAAATTAAAGGGTCAATTTTAATAAATGCGATTTTAAGTAAATTTAATGAACTTTTTGTAGGAGTCTCAAAAAGTCCTGATGGTTCAAAAACCTATAGCATAGAGGGTCCTAATGGTGAGACTTGTAAATTTAACATAAAAGGGTCTAATTTAAGTTTTTTGCCAGGATCTTGGGAGAAAATTGCTCCTAATATAAAACAAGAGATTCAAAAACTGTTTTTAGATCGTGTACAATTACTAATTAAAAATAATTAAATTATTTTTTATTTTGATTTTGATACATTTGAATTAATTCATTTGTGGTTGTAGCATCTTCTGGATTTTTATCATATCTTATTTGTAAAAACCTTGGAAATCGAATAGATAAGCCTGAATTTTCTCTAAATTCTCCAAATGCTGCTGAATATGTAGGTGAAAGAGTTATTTCATCTCCCTTAATCTCAATTACGATATTAGGAGAAAAAAGCACATCAGGTTTTATTTCACTTGGTAATTCTACCCGAGGATCTTTTTCCTGAATTTTGAACGGATCTAGGAGTTCCATAAAAGTTTTTAAGACCTCTTCAGTAAAACCAGATGCAATTTTACAAGTTGTTTTAAATAAATCTGTATCTTTATCATAAATTGCTCCAAATAAGGCTCCATAGAGCCCAGCCCATTTCCCACGTCCCATATTCCCCCCAACGACAACTAAATCAATTGAATCTCCTAGATTTTCTTGATATGAATGTTTAAATTTTATCCACAAAAAGCCTCTTGCGCCTGCTTTGTAAATCGAATCTTTTTGTATTGATTTTGCTATAACTCCCTCACAACCATCTTTAATTGATTTATCAAAAAACTCATGAAATGGGCTTGGAGAATCTACTATCAAGCTTTTAGCAGTAGATATACCATTGTTTTTTATCAATTTTTCTAAATTCTTTCTTCTTTCCAAATATGATTCGTTTAAAAAGCTTTTTCCATTCAAAAATAATAAATCAAAAACGAATAATTTGACTTGATATTGCTCTTTGGCTTTATCAACATCATATTTTCTACGTCGATGCATTAATTCTTGAAATGGTTTAAACTTATTATTTGCTATATCATAAGCTACACATTCGCCCTCAATTATTAATTGATTAACATCGATGTCTTGGATATATTCTCGAACATCAGGAAATTGTTCAGTTAATTTTTCGAGGTTTCTAGAATATAATACAATTTTTTCACCATCTTTATGAGCTTGTATTCGTATTCCATCATATTTATATTCCAGAGCACATTTCCCCCCCAATTTCTCTAAAATTTCTTCAGGTGTTGCCAATCTCTGTGCTAACATCATCCTAATAGGAGTTCCAATTTGGATTTTAATATTTTTAATAGCTAAAATACCCTTTTCCGCCAATTCTTTTGCTATATACCCTAAATCACAACGAACATTGTAAGCATTTTCAATTATTTCTTTGTTTGCTTTTTCATCTGTGAAAGCAATAGCTAATGCTTCAATCATAGTCATTTCGGCAATTCCAACCCTAAGTTTTCCTTCTATTGTTCTAATTATCCATTTAGCTTCCTTAGGAGAAGCATTACTAAGTAATGAAGCAAGAGACTTCATTTTACGTTCTTGAGACCCTGCTCCAGAATAGGTTCTCATGTTTTCAAATGTTGAATAAACTTGAGATATTGTTAATGGTTTTGGTTTAATAAGTGTCATTTGTTTTTTTCCTTTTAATGTCCCAACATAGGATCCTAAGTCAATTGCTTTTTTTTCAGATGATAATCCACTTATTTTTTTTATTTGCCTTTCAATTTTTTTTACAGGAACCCCAAAAGATGTCGATATAGTTTTTATTGCCAATTTTTCGGCCATGCCTATCTCTGGTTTTCCAATCCAACTCGGTTCTCCTAATGTTAAATAAATAATTATATCAATTAGTTCAGTTGGAGTTATTTTTATTAAATCAACTAAATGGTCTATCATTTCTAACCTTTTAGTCGTATTTTCTAATTTTTCATATGTAGACACTAAGTCAAGGTATTTCATAAAAACACGCAAAATTATTTATCTTGAAAGAAAAGACTTTGAATTTCTTTTAATGCAATTTTTTCGATAATTCTAGCAGAATAATTAGTATTTTTTGCTACATTTATAAGGTCATCAAATTCGGGTTTTATTTGAATAATTTCTCCATTATTGTTTTTTACTATTTTTATTTTTATTTTCCATTTTTTATTATCTATATCAATTTTGATCTCTTTAATTTCTCGATTAAGAATAAATCTTTTACAAGGATAAACACGAACTCCTAAAGTTCCTGTTTCATTCATCAATATTTTTATTAACTCTTCTTGATTTATTGAATTCGTAATAACTTTTATAATATGTCCTGGGCGATTTTTTTTAGTAATCATAGGAATTATACTTACATCCTTAGCATTACCTTCATCAATTAATTTTTTAATTGTATGACCAAGAATTTCACCTGAAACATCATCTATATTAGTTTCTAATACAATAATTTCATCAGTATCTGAAAATATTTCTTTTTGATAACCAGTTATAACCCTCATTATATTTGGAATATTGGAAAAGGTTTTTGAGCCAGCTCCATAACCTATAGATTTTATCTTCATATTAGGAAAGCTTGAAATTGATTTTATTTTTAAACTTGCTATAATTGCAGCTCCAGTAGGTGTAGTCAATTCTTCATTAATATCCCCACCAGTGATTTCAATATTATTTGAAGAAAGAATTTCTAATGTAGCAGGTGCGGGAGCTGATATTATACCATGAGAAAATTTAATCTTTCCACTACCAACTGCAACAGGTAATACAAACCAAGTTACATTATTAAATAAATTTAAGCTTTCCAATGCTGTCGCTGATCCAATAGAATCAATTAATGTATCAGCTGAACCTGTTTCATGCAAATGTACTTTCTCTATAGTAGTATTATGTACTTTAGCTTCAGTTTTTATCAAAGTCTTAACTATTGATAATGCATATTGTTTGGCCATATCTGTTAATTTTAAATTGTTTAAACATTTTTCAGTAATTTTAATTAATTCAATTCCAGTTCGATGATATTTTTTTTCTGAAAATTTTATTTGAATTCTTTTTGCATGAAATTGCTCTATTTTATTATTATTTAAAGATAGAGAAATATCTGAAACTCCTTCTAAATAGTCTGGTATAATTGATATATTATTCTGGATGGATTTAATATTGACCCCAAGATCTATTAAAGCACTTAGAAATTTATCTCCTGATATTCCCGTAGTTTGACAGTCGATAATAGCGATATTTGGATTAGTCATCAATATGAATCACTTATTTATCTTTTAATTTATTTCTAAATGAAGCTACACGATTTGCAATTTTTGCTGCCATAACTCCTGCTCCAAATCCATTATCTATATTAACTACTGCAATTGGAGAACAAGAACTTAGCATTGAATTTAATGCACTAAACCCTTTCTCACTAACACCATAACCTATAGAAGTAGGAACTCCTATTACTGGAACATCTATAAGGGAGGAAACAACACCTGCTAATAAACCTTCAAAACCCGCACAAACCACAACAACATCTACTTCTGCATCAATTAATTTCCTTAAAGGTGGAAAAATTCTATGTAAACCAGCAATACCTACATCATATGAAGTAAATGTTGAACATCCCATAGACTTACAAATAATTTTAATTTCTTCAGCAATGGGAATATCTGAAGTACCAGCGGTAATTATCCCAATTTTACCTCCTTTATCTTCAATTTGATATCCCTTTTTCTTTACTACTATTAATTTCGCTAATTCATGTACTTCAATTTCTAAGTCTTTTGGTAAAATATTTTGGATTTCAATAGTATGTTCATTTGAAATTTTTGTCATTATAGAGAGATTTTTAGTTTGGGCAATTTTTATTGCAATTTGAGCTGCTTGTTTTGGATTTTTGCTTGCACTATAAACTATTTCTGGTATTCCAGTTCTAAGTTCCCTTTCCATATCTATATTAACAAAATCTTCTATACTAATTATTCTATTTGCTTTTAATAATCTTTCAGCCTCATCAATTGAGATTTTCCCATTTTTAAAATCTTCTAAAATTTCTCTCGAAGTCTTCATTGTTCTTATTTTCTCCATTTTTAAGTTTTAATTGTTATAAAATCTCAAATAAATTTCTTATTTAATACTTTAGAAGTAAATTAAAATAATAAATTTCTAATTTTGTTTATATTAATTGAGCGTAGATTTTCGCATTATGTTATTAAATATTTAAATTCTAGTGATTATGTTTATGTTTAAAAACTCTTTTTTTCTCTTCTGATAATAATGGCATAAAAATCTTTTTAATGGATTTTATTTCTGGTCGTTTTTCTAATTCTTCACTCAAAGTGTCTATTGATTGTCCTTGCCCTCGAACAGCCATAACCAACATACAGTTTTCTCCGTCTAAATGGATATGTAAAGTTGCATCTATTACATCATAATATTGATGTTGAATTTCGGTTAATTCATCCATAACTCCAGGTCTTTCTTCATGATTTAATATACAAGTGATTGAACCAGCTTTTAAATTTCCTCCTTCTGCCAATTCTACACTTTTTTCCTCTATATAATCCCTCATAATCTTTCTAATTGTGTCTGATCTCGACATGTCCTTTTTTTTAATTATTTCATCAAACTCATTTAACAAAGTTTCTGGTAAAGAAACCGTAAATCGTTGATATTTTTTTTTCAAATCATTTTCCTCCCAAATTGTTCAAATTTTTTAATAAAATAAATTATTTCAAGCATAATACCGCAACAGGTGTGGATGCTTTTCTCCATTGTGCCATCTTTGAATCTGGGTCATAAGACATGGATATTTCTTTTCTTCCATGATTTCCTACTATCATTATAAGAGAATTTGGTGCTGCTTGTTTATACATACTCAACATCCACTTATCTGTCCTATGGATTAATCTTTTAATTAAGTTCTCAGGAGGACCACGTTTATAAATTGGATTTTGATATAAATTTTCGAAATCTAGGAAATGTATCCATTGAAAATCAAATCTATTCAAATATTTGGAAGCAGATACCCACGTATTTGTATCCATCTTAGTGGGAATAACTTTTGATGTTCCTGCATAAGTTATAAGATCTTCTTGTCTACCAATCATTAGAGTTGTTTTGGAATTTTGATTTAAATATGACATAAGATTAAAATCTTTATTTTGAAGATCTCCATGAAAAATTTGGTGTAAAACCTCATTAGCAAGAGGTTGCTCAGTTTCTAATAATATTAAAGCTTTAGATTGACTTATGACAAATTCGGGTTTGTGAACCACAATCTCAAATAATCCAAAGTTATCTAACATTATCAAAATAATACGTTCTATTGGGGGAGTCTTCATTTGAATGGGTTCAGGTAAATTATTTGGAATTGTGATGCCAAATAAGTGTAAAATAGTTGAAGTTAGTGCTGGCATTGGTGCATTAATTGATGGTAAATCATCACTCAAGATTAAATCAAACCCTTTTAATCTTTCTTTATTAACTATATTTTGAGATTATTTGTTCCTTATTTATTTTTTTAAAAATATATTTTTTGTGTAATAAGAAAAAAAAGATATTTTAAAGTATTAAGCAAAATAATACAGAATAATCATATTTTAATGAGTAAAATGGAGCCTCAGCCGGGGAACGATCCCGGGACCTTTGCCTTTCTGGCAGATATTATTACCAGGGCAACGCTTTACCGTTGAAATTTTCAGATCGGCATGATTTTTCTACCAACTGAGCTACTGAGGCGTAAATTTAATGGTGCGGGGGATGGGAGTTTCACCAAAATATATAATATTTCGGATTCGAACCCATGAACTCCTACGAGACAGGATCTTAAGTCCTGCGCCGTTCGGCACGTTTGTATGACCCCATACAAGTTGTCTCTTTTGTTTTACCAGCTTGGCTACCCCCGCAAGGGTATTTTATAATATTTATTTTTAGTTTACAAACTATATTCTTTTCTAAATTGATTACTCAATATAATTTTTAATGAGATTTTCATATTTAAGATTTAGAATTAAAGTGCCGAAGGAGGGCTTTCCGTCCAAATTCTAGTAGCTATTTGGTTTCGGACCCTCGATCTCCGGAATACGCGTTTATGGAGCTAAATCCGATAACTTTATGAGTCCGGCGCGTATTCTTCTTGATCATAATAGATCAAGATTTCTAACCAGGTTTCTCTCCAAGAAAGCTGAGCTTTCCGGGACCTAAGCTACTTCGGCTATGTTAATTCTTACAAGCTTTATTAAAATAACCTTAGTTTATAGAGTTTACTATTATTTATATTAAACCTTTTTCTTAAAGAAATGAGTAAAACTAATTAAATGAATGGAGCCTCTGGGGGGATTCGAACCCCCGACCATTGGCTTACAAGGCCAGCGCTCTACCAACTGAGCCACAGAGGCATTATTTAGATGATATGGTGGGAAAGGTGAGATTTGAACTCACGATCCCGTGGTTTCTTTTTGATCCTTTACAATTTTCGGATATCCCAAGCCACGAATCATAGCCAAGCTAGACCACTTTCCCATATTTGGTGGGGTTGAAGGGATTTTCACCGAAATTTCGATTATTTCGGATTTGAACCCTTGATAAGTCCTCTGGATAAAACTCGTTCATCCAAACGAGTTACTCCTAGTGGTACGCTCCAAAATTACATCATCTGGAATCAGTATTTTTATTCTATTTTTCTGGAGCCCGTTGTCATACCGTGTTTTCTTAAGCTCACAATATGTGAACACATCTAGACCACAACCCCTTTTTATTCAGCTTTTTTAGGAGGTTTTTATGTGAGAAAATAATATTTTACCGTGTTCGGAACGAGAACGGATGGTTCCATTGGCCTATGGCCGACCACGAATGATCAGCTAACTGGATTTCTCGTTGGCTCTCGCACAACAGAAGTTCCAATAACGCACCAAATGTTTAATTCGGCATATTATTTCCTCTTTTTCTAAGGCGCCATAAATGTTTTCCGTTTTATTAATCATTTTCCATAATTTAAATTTAAACTTCAATTTTTAAAAATTCTAAAGAATTAATTTAAAATTTTTCTCCATTACTTTTAACTTATTCTAATTTGAAATTTTATGTAAGCTATTAAACCAATAATTTATTATTTTCATCATATAACTTAATGCTTGACGATTTTAAATATTTGGAATAAAATCCAACTGTGTATTATTAACTTAAAATTATTAGTTTCTTAAAATAAAATAGAAAAATATTCATAAATTGATTTTGTATTCAAAAAATATATCTAAAATTTTTCTAAATTTGTTAAAATTAATAAAATTAGGTGAATTTTACATCCCTATATAATTCAATCAAATAATAATTGTGATTAAAGATGGCTAATGGCACTCCCTCAATTCCTGGATTAACCCCACAAACAGATTATTTTACTATGATTCTTCAAGTTGTTTTTTATGTTTTCTTCTTTATCTTTATGTTTTATGGTCAACGTATCCAAATGTGGACTTGGTTAAAAACTATAGAAAATGCAGTTGCAAAGTTGCAATATATGGCTCATGAGGGTAGAGAAATAACTATAAATATGATTAAGAATATTGCGAAACCGGAGACCGATCCTAGAAGTCTTGTGGGACAATTTCTGGAATTCTTCATTGTCCAACCTGTAGAAAAAGATCCCGCAGGAGTCATAAGAAGATTAGAACATGTTCTTGATGTTCGTGAATCTAGATTTAAAGAGCATGTTAAAATCTTAGCACCTAATGTCAATAAGGATGAAGCTGCAAATATTGAAAATACATTAGAAGCTGCATTATCTGTCAATTTAATTTATCGAATTGTAAAACATTTTTACTTATTGGGTAAAAAGACCAAATCAATGATGGTTATTATGCAGATTCAAATGCAATTAAGTCTTATATTGAGAATCGCAAAAGCAATAATGGAGGCTTTAAAAGCTTTTTCACAAGGGAAACCAATTGGAGATGGTTTGGGACCTTTAGTTATTGCAAATCTTTATCATCGATATAAAAATTCTCAAAATGAACCAAAGACAATACTTGATTACACAGAAGATATCACAGTCCATGAATTAGAAATTGAAGATAGACATGCATTTTTAGTTCGAGCCACAGGTCCTGGAGCTAGAGTAGGAAAACCAGGTAAAGCTGTTCAAAAGCTAATGGATGAATATCAAGATAAAATCAAACGTTTATTCATGATAGATGCTGGTTTAAAACTTGAAGGTGAAAAAACTGGGGATGTGATTGAAGGCGTTGGTGCAGTTATAGGAGGACCCGGTGTTGAAAAATATAAGATTGAAGAAAGTGGTGTAAAATATAATCTACCAATGGATGGTTATGTAGTAAAAGAATCCGAAATTGATGCATACGGTCCAATGAAACAAGATATTTCAAAATCTGTAAATAAAGTAATTGAAATGTTAAAAAATGGAATTCAAGAGCGAACAGAAAAAGGTGACACTATTATCATCTGTGGTGTAGGAAATACTATCGGAATCGGATAAGGGGCAATATTAATGTCTTTAAATGGCGAAAAAAAATCTAAAAGTAGTAGTATATTTCAAGCACTTAGTACTATATTATTTATTATAAGTTTTTTTCTTATTTTATCTGCTTTTGGATTAATACCAAATTTTCCAATGGATCAAAATTTTTTGACTTATGGTATGATCTTATTAGTACCTGCGTTTCTATTTTTAATTTTAAGTGTTTTAACAGGAGTGAGCAAAGAAGTTAAAAAATTAGAAGAATTTACAACAATAAAATGCCAAAATTCTTCATGTCAATATGTTTTAATCAGGGATTTTAATAAAAAAGACTTTGTGTTTAAAGAATTGGAAGCATCTTGTCCAAAATGTAATTCAACAATGTATATAACAGATATTTCTTCTATTCCTACAAAGAAGATTAAAGAAGATACTAAGAAAGAAATTCGCTCAAAAAAACCAAAACTTGATAAAAAAGAAAAGAATTATAAAACGATAACCACTTTTAAATGTGAAAATTCAGACTGTGATTTTATTAAAACAAGAAATTTTGAAATAAATGATTATATTTTTAAAAAAATTGACGATAGTACTTGTTCAAAGTGTGGTTCGACTTTATATATTTCTGAAATAAGCCATTTAATTCCAAAAAAAGTTTCTTAATCTTTGATTAGAAATAAATTATTTGAATTAAAATAGTTCTTTTTAGTTTGCATATAAAGCATTTAAGTCTTTGAAACTCCTATTTTTTTTATGAAAAAAAAATTCTCTTTAGTAGGTTTCTCTGGAACATTTGGACCTCTTCATATTGGACACAAACAACTGTTTAGAAAAGCATTTGAGGTTAGCGAGAAAGTGATGGTAGGAATTACAGATGATTCCATGACAATAAAAAAAGAGTGTGCCGAATTAATAGCACCATATTCGGAGAGAAAAGCAGCAATTATAAATTTTTTAAAAGAAGAAGGATATTCAGAAAATGTAATTTTTATAAAATTAACTGATAATTATGGTCCAGCTATTGAGGACAAAGGGTTAGAAGCATTAATTCTAAGTAAAGAGACTGCCTATATGGGAGATAAAATAAATGAAATTCGAAAAGAACGAAATTTGAAACCTTTAGATTATGTCACTGTAGATTTAATTCTTGCAAAAGATGGAAAACGCATTTCTTCAACCCGAATTAGAAAAAAAGAGATAGATCCTGATGGAAATGTTTTAGAGTGAAGTTTTAATGTTATTTTTTATTATTCAATGTATTGAATTTTTAATATAGTTGAAATTAAATGTCTAAAAATCTTATAGCAGTATCAGAAGCTGAAATAACAATCCTTAAAAGTTTGAAAAAACTCGGAGGAAAAGCTAGTCCCGAACAGATTGCTGACCATGCTAATTTACCTTTAATTAAAGTTAAATCAAGTAAATCCTTTCTTTGGGATAAAGGATTAATAGATTTTAAAGATTCGGAGATAATCAATTATTACGCAACTAATGAGGGAGTTAATTATGCAATTAGTGATTTACCTGAAATTCAAATAATTAATTTTCTAAAAAATAATCCCAAATCTAATATACAAAGTATGAATAAAAAAATAGAAAGGCAAATTCTCAATATTGGGATAAAATGGGCAAAGAAAAAAAAATGGATCTCAACAATTAAGGAAGATAATGAAACTAAATTTGTTCTTACAAAATCAGGGAAAAAAATTAACCTACCTCTCGAATCAAAAATATTAAAAATCTTTTCATCAGCTGAGATTAGTCACACTGAAGAATCTTTAATGGATGCATTTCCAAGTTTGAAAACAAATATATCGCCTCTTACAGAATTGAAAAAAAGAAATCTAATTAAATCTAAAAAGAAAGTTAAATCTATTTTCATAATTAAAGATTTCAATTTCAATGATTTAACTACTAAACAAATAACAAAATTAACTAGAGATGATATATTAAGCGGTTCTTGGAAATCTGCAAAAATAAAACCATATAATATTTCTAGTTCACCTCCCGTAATTTATCCTGGAAAGAAACAACCCTATTTAGAATTACTCGATGAAGTTCGTGAAATACTTGTTGGAATGGGCTTTCAAGAAGAAATTGGCCCTATTGTAGAGGCAGAATTCTTCAATTTTGATGCATTATTTCAAGCTCAAGATCATCCTGCACGTGAAATTCATGACTCTTATATTCTAAAATTTCCCCAATTTGCAAATCTTAAAAGGAATTCTTATATAACAAATGTAGAACAAACGCATGTTGATGGTTGGGAAACTGGATCAATTGGTTGGGGGTCATTTGATTTTGAATTGTCTATGAGATTAATTCTTCGTACACAAACTACTGCTGTTTCAATTAGAAAGCTTATTGAAGTTAATGAACCTCCTATCCGCATGTTTTGTCTTGATAAAGTATTTAGACCTGATGTCTTGGATGCAAAGCATGCTGTTGAATTTCACCAACTTGAAGGAATAGTTCTTGGTGAAAATTTAAATTTAAGACAATTATTAGGTGTTCTTTCACAATTTGGAAAAGAATTAGGGTTTGAAGATATTAAATTTAAACCTGGGTATTTCCCATTTACTTGCCCTAGTGTAGAAGCTTTTGTTAAGCACCCAAAGCTTGGATGGATTGAAATTCTCGGCAGTGGTCTATTTCGTCCCGAGGTTTTGATCCCACTGGGTGTTGATTATCCCAAAGTTCAATGCATCGCATTTGGAATCGGAATTGGTCGTTTAGCAATGATTAGACTAGGTTTAGATGATATCAGAGAGCTTCATTCTCAGAATTTGAATTATTTACGAAATACATCAGTAGTAATTTCGAAAAAAATGTGAATTTTTAAGTCCAGCTTAAGAATAATATTTGTCTACATCTACACTTTAAAAAACATATTTTTTATTTTTCATAACATTAATTATGAGAATTTTAAACAAAAACTTAATTTTTGGTGAAAATTATTAAAATTGAATCATTAAAGATCCCAGAATCAGTAAAAAATATTTTAAAACAGGAAAAATATATTGAGCTTTACCCTCCTCAAGCAGAAGCGATAAAAAAGGGAGTGCTAAATGGAAGAAATTTAGTTCTTGCAATACCAACTGCATCTGGTAAAACTCTAATTTCTGAGTTAGCTATGTTAAAATCCATAATAGAAAAAAATGGAAAGGCAGTTTATCTAGTTCCATTACGTGCTCTAGCAAATGAAAAATATGAAAGTTTTAAAAAATGGGAAAAAATAGGTGTGACGGTGAATATTTCCACTAGTGATTATGATAATAAAGACCCATGGCTAAAAAAATATCAATTAATCATAAGCACAAACGAAAAATTTGATTCTTTGATAAGACATCAAGTAAAATGGATTAATGATATAACTGTATTTGTCTTTGATGAAGTTCATTTAATGAATGACCCTCAACGAGGACCTACTTTAGAAATTTTAATTACGACGATAATGCAATTTGTTAAAAATGCACAAATTATTGCTCTTAGTGCTACAGTACAAAATGCAGAACAAATTGCTGAATGGCTGAATGCATCAGTTGTCATTAGTGATTGGCGCCCAGTTAAATTAAATGAGGGAGTATATTTCGATGATTCTATTTATTTTTCGGATAAACAAGTAAAATTATCAAAGATTTATTCAGATCCTATTGTTGATATAGTAGTTGATACGATTAAAAATAAAAAACAAGCTTTAATATTCACAGATACGAGACGTTCTGCTGCTGGAATAGCAAACAGAATTTCAAAATATATTCTTAAATATTTGAAAATATCAGATCGAAGGGCGCTAGAATCAATCGCAAATCAAATTTTATCTATAGGAGAGAAGACCAAGATTCGCCAAAAATTAGCTGATCTAATCATTAAAGGCGTAGCATTTCACCATGCTGGTCTTATTTCAGGACAGCGAAAACTAATTGAAACATCTTTCAAAGATAATAAAATAAAAATTATATGTGCCACTCCGACTTTGGCAGCAGGGGTTAATTTACCTGCCCGAAGAGTCGTTATTTCTAAATATACTAGGTTTGATGTTAATTTTGGCCCACAACCTATTCCAGTTTTAGAATATAAACAATTTGCGGGAAGAGCTGGAAGACCAAAATATGACACAGAAGGCGAGTCAATATTGATTTCTAATACCGAAAATGAAAAAGAGTTTCTAATGAATAATTACATATTAGGTGAACCAGAACCAATTAATTCCAGATTAATACAAGAATCTGTTTTGAGAACTCATATATTAGCATTAATAGCACGAGGTACAGGACTAGCAAAAAAAGATATTGAAAATTTTATAGAAACTACTTTTTTGGCACATCAAAGTATTTTTGATGATTTTTATTCAATAATAGATAATGTGATTGATTTTTTAATGGATGAAGAATTAATTGAACAAAAAAATAATCTTCTTATTCCTACAAAATTAGGAAAAAGAATTGCTCAGTTATATATTGACCCCAAAAGTGGAATAATTTTAAAAAATGCGATTTTAAATCTTAATGATGCCAATATTAATACAGTAGGAATTTTACACTTAATAACGCGAACCGAGGATATTCCTAAGTTATATTTGAGAAAAAAGGATTATGAAGAATTAAAACCATTCATTATTAAACACTTGGACGACTTTTTCTTTGATATTGAAGAAAATGAATGGATTTTTTCTGAAATGAAAGTTGCTTCTTTAATATATCTATGGATAAACGAAGTAGATGAAAATACAATAATATCTAAGTTTGGTATTGGTTCAGGAGACATCCATAGATACGTTGAATTATATGATTGGTTAATTTATGCTTTTCATGAAATTGCTAAATTATATAAAAGAACGAAATTGAAAGAATTTGTGAAAAATTTACAAATGAGAATAAAATATGGTATTAAAGAAGAATTATTAGAATTAGTTAGTTTAAAAGGGATAGGTAGGGTTAGAGCCAGAATTCTTAATAATCATGGATATACTTCAATTGACTTATTGAAAAAAGCTAAAGAGAAAGATCTAATGAGATTAGAATATTTTGGTCCTGAATTAATAAAATCCATTTATGAACAAATAGGAGTGACTATTGGGAAATTAACATCAAGTTCTACACAAGATAAACTTAAATTAAACCAAAAAAGCATTGATGACTATATTTAAAAAAAATAAATTCCAATTTAATAGAGATTTTAACAATGTTCTTAGCCAATTCAGTTTTTTACTAATAATGAATAAATTTGGAGTATAAGGTATGCCAACTTTAAATTTCAGTTATAATGATTTATGTAAATTAATAGGAAAGAAAATTGAAAAAAAACAGCTTGAAGAGCTAATATTATTAAATAAAGGTGAGGTAGAGGACTGGATAGATGATGAAATGACTGTAGAGGTAACGAGTGATAGAGTAGATTTATTATCTGTTGAAGGTATTGCAAGAGCTATAAAAGGTTTTTTAGAAATCGAATTGGGCATACCCAAATATCCAGTTCAAAAATCAAATGTAAAACTTTCAGTTGATGAAGCGGTAAATCAAGTAAGACCATTTGTCGTAAGTGGAATAATAGAAGATGTAGAATTAACAGATACAAGTGTTGCTCAACTCATGCAAATGCAGGAAAAATTACATACAACTCATTGCCGTAATCGTCGGAAAGCATCGATAGGAGTACATGATTTGGATAAAATTAAACCTCCAATTACATACACAGCTAAAAAACCAGAAGATATATATTTTATTCCGTTACAAGAATCTAAAGCTATGGATGGAAATGAAATCCTTCGCAAAGTTAAAAAAGGGATTGAATATGCACCCCTCATCCAAAATTCTCCAGTATATCCACTAATTATAGATTCTGAAGAAACTATTCTTTCACTTCCTCCTATTATAAATTCTGTAGATACAGCGGTAGATCCAGATACAAGAAATTTATTTTTTGAAATTACTTGTTTGGATGAGCAAGTAGCACTTATTGCATTGAATGTTCTTCTATGTAATATAAGTGAAAGAAGAGGAACTATAAAAACAGTTGAAGTAGAATATCATGATGGTCGAATTATAAATCTTCCAGATTTAACCCCTCAAACAAAGACTCTCCACTTAGATTATACAAATCAAGTCCTTGGTTTAAAATTGAATTTAAAAGAACTTAATAAATTGATTAAAAAGTCTAGAATGGAAGCAAATCCAAAGGATAAAAATACTGTCGAAGTTTTAGTACCATCTTTTAGGTCAAATATTCTTCATGAAATTGATTTAATCGAGGATATTTCAATTGCATATGGCTATAATAAGTTTATAACCGATTTACCCCAAGTCATTACAATAGGTAAAGAAAGTAAAAAAGCGATATTTACTCGAAAAATCAGGGAATTAATGGTCGGTTTTGGATTTCAAGAAGTATCTAATTATATAATGACCAACAAGGAATATTTATTTTCAAATATGAATTTAAAAGAAGATGAAATAGTAGAAATCGCAAATCCAGTCAGTACAACCTATTCTGTACTTAGAAATAGTCTCATCCCTAGTATGCTAAATTTCCTGAAAAATAATTTACATGCTGTATATCCTCAAAAAACCTTCGAAACTGGTGATGTAGTTATTGTTGATAAAAAATCTCAAACAAAAACTAATACTTTAAGCAGATTATGTGCAGCTATTACGAGTTTTTCAATTTCCTTTGAAAATATTCAAGCAATATTATTTTCACTTTTTCAAAATCTAGACTTAAAAAACATAAAATTAGAATCCGTCGAACATAATAGTTTCATTCAAGGGCGCGTTGCCGAAATTCATGTAAATAATAAAAAAATTGGAATAATTGGTGAAATTTCCATACCCGTACTTAAAAATTTCGCCTTAGAAAATCCTGTTGCATTATTTGAAATTAATTTAGATAATTTATTGAGTTAATATTTTTTATAAAATGGTGTTTTTTATTTCTGTGCAAGGTTTAAATTTTATAAAATTATGCCAAAAAATTGTCCAGAATTCAAAGAAGAATTTTTGGAGACTAAGAAAATACAAGTTATCCCCAAAGACCAATATTATTTCAGTCTCTAAAAAATTGAAAGTTGCCCCTGTGCTTATTATTCGTGAAATTCTTAAAAGAAGAGAGTATTCTAGAAACGATATTAATAAAATTTTAAGAAAAGAAATTCCTGCACCATCAGAATTAGAAGAATTAATCGATTTAGCTTGCAGAAATGATCCAGTATATTCTCCTTTAGGGCTGGAACTTTCTCGAGAGCGTGGAGAAGAAGGAGAAAATCTGATCAAATTGTGGTTAGAATCAAAAGAGTTGAAATTTGAGCGAGATTTAGGTAGTGGTATTTCCTTTCCCGATTTCTATTTAGAAAAACCGATAAATATCTTTGGAAATCATATTGATTGGATTGAAAGCAAATGTTATTTTGGCGAAAAAGACGAATTAATTGAAGATGAAGAACAGTTTAAAAGATTCGATTCAATGGGAAAAGGAGTAATTATTTATTGGTTTGGATTTGAGAAAAAAACTAAACGATTTATGATATCTGGAATGGATTTCAGAAAACTTCTCCCAGATCAATTAAAATCAAAAGTCGATTCATTACTTAACTTTGTACCTAAAGAATTTAATCATTTAATAAATTAGATATCAAAAATCTAAATTATTTACTTGTTCTTTTTATAAAAATTCGGTTTTCTTTATTTTTTATTATTAAAGTCGAAAATTAAATTCATTTGCGTTATTCTAGGAGTTTTTAACTGTTTCTCAAATAAAATTTGTGAAAATTATTAAATAGTGAAAATTATTGGAAGATAAATACATTTTTGAAATACAAGAAAAACAGCAGAAGATTGAAGCTGTAAAACAAGATTTTGAACGAGAAGTATTAAAAAAGATTGGAGATGTACTAATACACGAAATAGGTAATATAATTGAGAAACATAATCTTGAACATGGTATTCAGCATTATAAAATTTTCAATATTGCATTTCCAAATTATTTAAAATTAATGTTTAATCTATTTAATAAGAACAATTTGTTAAGTGAAACTGCATTATTTTACGTTTTTTTGAATCTTAAAAATTTACCAACAGAATATGAAAAAAAATATGAACAAAACATTCAAATAATTTTAAAAATTCTCAAGGATTCCTCAGATATTAAAAATTTAATTTTAGTAAGTTCAGAAAATACTAATGATACACAATTTTGGGTAAAAGTTCAAGTTCCAAAAAAATTAGCGCCTCAATTGGAACAACTGGGAGATAATGCCTCATACTTTTTAATTTATGGAGTTTTAGCAATAATTAAATGGCTAGATCTATTAAGCCCAAAATTTCTACCAGAATTTAATAATTACGAAAAATATTTTCAAAATTATTTAATAAGTTGAAAAATTAAGTCAATTTAACGACAGCTGTTCCAGCTATTGATTGCCGTTCTCTCTTCATTTCAAATTCTATAATTTTATTTGAATTTTCTTTTTTTAATTCAACAACTATTTTTTCATTTGGATTTGCCCAAATCTTGACGGCTCCTTCTTCAATACTTAAAAAATTTACTTTCTCAACACCTTCAGCTTCGAAATCAATTATTTTTTTGATATCTTTAATTTTTTCGTCTTCAAACTTGTAATTTAATTTAAAATTCAATTTTGCATTTAATAAATTCTTTTTTAATGAATCCTCATCAATTTTTTCATCTTTTAATAATAATTGTCCAAAGATAAGTGGTGTATAGGTGTATTGTTTTAATTCTAAATTCACAGTTTTATCGGTCTCATTTTTTTCTATAATTTTTGCTCGACTAACAATTGTATCTTTGGGACGACAACTTCCAATAAATTTTATTTCGATTTTTTCAATAGCTTCTGATGAATTCGCCCAATCTGTTAAAGCTTGTTGCATATAAGCTGCAAAAAATAATCCATGAGCGATAACACCATTTAAACCAGTCCGCCATGCTGCCCAATCGTCCATATGAATGGGATTTCTATCACCAGATGCATAACCATATTCTCTTATCATCTTACGATTCAAAGATTCTTTAACAAGTGGTGTGATTTCATCCCCTACTTTAATTTCATTAAACTTTGGTAGAACCAAAAAATCATCTCTGTAAATTTAATTAAATTCATTTAAAATAAAATAGAGTAATTTAAATTATAAAATATTTTTGATTTTTTTATAAAATTAAAAAAAAGAAAATATAATTATTTTATAGCTACAGTTCCAGTTCCTACTATTGAGTCTCTATTCCTAACTATTCCGAATTTGAATTTTTCACCCTTCTTTTTACCGATAAATTCTGCAGTTACTTTATCCTTGCCTGCTCTAAGCCAATCGCGTACAAGAGGCTCATCAGCCATTAAATCTTTCCGACGAGTGTCAATACCTTTTGGCTCAAATATTAATTCGTGTTTCTTTTCACCTGTCGCCGTAAAATCAATATTGATTTTAATTGGAGTCTCTGCCAATACCTTTAGGATTTCTTCATCGCTCAAATTAGATTTTGCTTTACCTCTTAAATAATAGGTTTTTGTTGTGGTAATTATATCTAAATCAGCCAGTTTTTCGCCGTCTTTTTCATATTTCTTTGTAACAATGGCCTTAAATTCTACAATATCTCCAGGTCTGGTCATACCAGTCATTCGTCCACCGTATTTCCTAACATTTTCGGCGCCAACCCAATCAACTAACATTTTACCAATCATCGCATGAGTATATAATCCATGTGCTATTACTCCTTTATTGAATAAACCGGCAAATTCGTCCTGATGAATAGGGTTCTGATCTCCTCCAGCGTCAGCATAAACTTTAAATTCTGCTCTCATTAAAGGTCCGTATGTCATTGAAGTTCCCATTTCTCCTTCTTTAAGTTCATCCCAATTTACCATAATATCATCTCCTAATCTTGAAGGTTGAAACCTCCTTTTTGACAAACTACTCCGATTTCAGAAATACAGACTGTCTTACCAACTTTTGATTCATCGCTACTCGCCACAACTTTTGATACAGCTTCTAAAGCCATAACAAGCATTCCATTTGATTTTACTTCGATACTTTTTATACTCGGAACAGTTTCTACCTTATCTCCATCCTTAAGAGGTGGGGCACCTTTTGGAAAAGTATATACTTGTCCTCCATGCAGAATTGCTAAAGGATTGGTAATAATACCCGATCCATCCGCATTTTTTGCACTCCCAGCACCTCCAAGAGCTGGAAAAACGTACGCATTCGCATAAGCTGGATGTGCAATGGGATCATCTCCAAAAAATTCAGGTTGTGTAGCTCCAATGCTTTCAGCAAACGCAACTAATTTTTTCTTCTTAATTTTAAATTTAGTTCCTTTCAAAGTTTGACCAATTAATCCCGACATTGTTAATCAACTCAAAATTATTTTTTATTTGCTAATGTTTTTCAATACTATTTTGAGATTTTAATTTTTTTTGTCATATTTCGAATATATGAAGTCAAGGAAATGGGAAGATTTCTCTAAAAAAAATATTAAAAAGTAAATACTTTTGAAAAAATTTTTATCCAACTAATCAAATATTATATTTGGATGAAGGAATAATCTTCTTCATCGAGGACCAATTGAAAAAATGATGATATTTGGTGCAAAAAAAGAAGTACATCCGGACAGAAACTACTACTAATCCATAGATGGGCTCTTCTTGATGATAATGGTGAGTGCCTAGAGATGAAAGGAAGTCAGCTTACCCAGGTGGAATACAAGTAGTTTCCTTTAAGCTGGTGGTAATCCCTACATGAGAGAACTTGCCAGAGGATTGGACTAATGTCTAACAGTGAAGGTAGGAGTTAGTGTTTAGGGGTACAGCCAGCTCCCCTTTTTTTAATTGACAAGGATATCAAGACAAACATGATTTACATGGGGACGATAAGATTTTATAAATTCTATATGGTCTAATTTAGCCTTTTTATTCATTTCTTTGTTAATAGAAGAAACATCTTCTAATAAAATTTCGGGAGGATCTGAATCTCTTAAAAGTCCTTCATAATGAATTATGCATTTTTCTGGATTTAATACCTGAAATGCAGTGGGTAATGCATCTTTAGGGGATGGCAATAATCCCATAATTATTCTATCTGCTTTTTCTTTGATTTTCAAAGCCTCAGTCTTACAATCTCCTAAAATTGGAATAATTTTATCCGAAACTTTATTAATTTGAATATTTTCAACTAAGTAATTATAAGCAATTGGATTCATTTCAAAAGCAAATATCTTTTTTGGATTAGCTAATCTTGCAATATTAAGGCAAAAATAACCTATTCCAGCAAAAAAATCAAAAATAATTTCATTTTCTTTAACTAATTTGGGATATCTTTTTCGCTCATTTATGTTTCCTTTAGCAAACATTATTTTACTTACATCCAGTTTATACAAGGTCCCATGTTCTTTATGAATTGTTTCAGTTGACTTTCCGACGACTAATTCAATTTGTGGAGTTCGAAATTGACTATAAATTGCACCTTTATTGAGACAAATAGCATCGCAATTCGAAACAATATTTTGAACAGCTTCAGCAATAACTTTCTTATTTTTCCATAATTGGTTCTTAAGGTTTAATATAACAATTGTACCAATTTGTTGGAAACCCGAAGGAAGGAATTTCATCTCATTTTCATTTAAAATTCCTTTTAACGCTTCTCGCAACTTTTTTTTAAAAGAACTCTTCACTTCAATAACCAATTTCCATCTAATGAAGGAAAATAGATGAATCTAAATTATAAATTATTTTTCTCGTTAATTTATTTTAGAAATAAGTCTGTTAATTTCTTCTAATGCTTCATCTAATTTATTTTTAGAGATAAATTTTTTGAGATTTTTGTTTTGTTCTAAACTTTTAAGAAAGTCTTCTCTTTCTTTTTGGTTTTTTAATAGAGCAAAAATCCTATTTCGTGCATAATTTTGGACCTTTAACCATAATATGTCTTCATCAGATATTAAATCATGTATTTTATCTTTTATTTGTCTTGCTAACCTAGGACTTTGTCCTTTGGTAGAAACCGCAATTAAAATATCATCTTTTTCGAAATGAGCAGGAATAATAATATCCGATAGTTGATATCTTTGTGCAATATTTACTAGGATCCCTCTAGATTTAGCTATATCTGCTATTTTTTTATTCAATTCTAAATCATTAGTAGCGATGGAGATTAAATATGTGTTTTTAAGCCATTTTTCGATATTTTTTTCATTAACTTTCTCATTAATCAACTCAATTTTGTCTTGTTTATGTAAATCTTTAATAATTTGAGTAAATGATTCACTTATTATAGTAACTTTACCCCCTCCATCAATAAATTTTTTAATACGACGTTCACCTACCTTTCCTCCCCCAATAACTAAGATCTTTTTATTTTTTATATTCAAAATAACAGGTAACAGTTAAATCACTTCATAAATCAATTACAGCTTGAATACGGTCCTTTACAATTTCTACTATCCTCGAATCTATTCCTAAAGTCTCTGCATAAATTAATTTAATTGTTCTCCCCGCGAAATTTATGTTTTTTATATTTTCGGATTCTAAACCCAGCATTTTCGGAATATCTTCTTTAGTATGAACACCATGTGATAAAAATACGGGAATTATAATTATTTTTTCAATATCCTTACTTAAATTGGAATAAATTTTTTTATTAAGTGCTTCTTTTCCATCAGTCATAAAAGCAAAATCTATTTGATAAGTTAAGTAGTCTGAAGCAACCAAATCCCTCAATTTTTTAAAATTTTCTTCTGCATAAGGTAATGAACTGCCATGTCCAAGAAGTATTACTTTAACATTTTTTTTCATAAAAAAAGTTGTAAAACTGGCATTTATTAATTTTATATTTAGGAGTTATGAGAAAAATTGGAATTTATATACAAGTATTGCAACCCTAATATCCGGGATTTAGAACGTCCGTTGCATGGTGGAAATATATTTGAAAAATATTCCAAAAATTTGAATGAATGGAAAGATTTAATTGATTTTAGTACTAATATTAATCCTTTAGGTCCTTCTAAAGAAGCCCTCAATGCAATTCAAAACAATTTATGGCAAATTTCATATTATCCAGAAACTACTTCACGATTATTACGTGAAGAAATTTCAAACTTCTTTAATAAGCAAATTTCTCCAGAATCAGTTATTGTTTGTTCTGGTCTTACTGAATTAATCAATTTAACAGCAGAAGTTCTTATACAACCGAATAATGAGGTTTTAATACCAGTTCCGACTTATGGAGAATATAGTTGGGCTGTCAAAAAATATGGAGGTAACCCAAGGTTTCATTTTCTAAAAGCAGAAGAAAATTTTCATATGGATAAGTTAATTGATTCTATTCATCCAAATATTAGAGCTATTTATTTATGTAACCCCAACAATCCAACTGCGTATCTTGAAAATCCTAAATTATTAAGTGAAATTATTGAATTTGCATATAAAAATAGGACTTTTGTTTTTGTAGATGAGGCATTTATCGATTTTTGCGATTCTAATTCATCTCTTGTTAATAAGATAAATAATCATCCAAATTTGATTGTTTTTAGGAGTTTTACAAAATTTTTTGCTTTGACAGGACTTAGAATTGGTTATGGATTAGCTAATAAAGAAATTATTAAATTATTGATGAAAGGAAAATTATCGTGGAACGTAAACTGCTTAGCTCAGATTGGGGCTATAAATTCTTTAAAAGATCAAAATTATATCCAAAATACATTAAAAATAATTAATAAGGAACGAGAATTTTTATTGAATTCTTTAAAAAATATTAAAAATATTAAGGTATTTCCATCAGCCACCAGCTATATTTTATTTCAATTAAATTCAGAAATAGATTCTGGGATTTTTGAAGAAAAATTAATGCAAAAAAGAATTATGATAAGAAATTGTAGTAGTTTTGAAGGTCTAGATAATTCATTTTTTAGGATTGGTATTAAAATGCGAACAGATAATACAAAATTAATTAAAAATATCAGAACCATTTTAGATGAGGAATATTAAACAAAAAATAAATAATTAAATTTATCAAATAATAAGAATTTTTAAGGGATTATATTGGATTTTTTCAAATTTCTGTTTGATTTCTTTATTTTTCATTTAATAGTTCTATTAAGTGCTCTTATTTTTGATTTAATACTGGGAGATCCTCCTAGTCGATTGCATCCAGTTATATGGATTGGGAAACTTATTAATTCTCTAAAATCAAAATTAAAAAGTAATTCACCCAATACTCCTAAAAGGGATAAATTAAAAGGGTTTTTAATAACTTTTCTTTCTCTCATTATTTTTTTGGCTCCTCTTGGAATCGGATTTTGGCTGATAAAGAAATTTCTTATTGAATATTTAGAAATTTATGGGATATTGGTTTATATTTTAGTTATTGCAGTATTTTTTAAATCTTCATTTGCTATACGTTGTTTGAGAGATTCTACAATTCCAATTGCAAGAGAAATTGAAAATGGGGACTTATTAAAAGCAAAAAGTTATCTAAATATGATAGTAAGGCGTGATCCTAAAGAATTAACTGAAGAACTAGTGATTTCTGCAACAGTCGAGTCTATTGCAGAAAGTTCAGTGGATGGTATAACTTCTCCGATATTCTTCTTTTTCCTTTTTAATTTAATCGGTTGTTTTTTTGGGATTGAATGGACATTCTTAGGGGTTCTAGGAGCAATTGGATTCCGAATTATTAATACATTAGATAGTATGGTTGGTTACAAAACTCCAGAATACATAAATATTGGTTGGTTTTCTGCAAGATCAGATGATGTTCTCAATTTTTTACCCGAACGATTAACAACAATCTTAATGATTTCTGCCACATCCATATCCCGTCAAAATTCAAGTGATGCCTTTAGAATTCTACGTAGGGATAGAAATAAAATAGAATCTGTAAATGCAGGGTGGTCAATGTCATGTATGGCTGGAGCTCTTGAAGTTCAACTTGAAAAACCCGGATACTATCAATTAGGAGATCCTATAAAAGGTTTAAAAGCTAATCATATCAAAATAAGTCTAAAAATAATTTTTATAACTGTAATCCTATTCCTAATTTCCATGATATTTATTATTTTTGTAATTCAATATTTCTGGTTTGACATTATGTTAAAGGATGTAATTATTTGGTAGTTAAAAAGTTGGAATCATGTATCAAGGGAATTGAAATTTCTCTTTCCGAAGAAGATATTATCGTAAGATCCTCTGATCCACTAAATATATTAAGTTCTGCAGTTTTAAATGGCGGTCTCGCAAAATCAAAATATATAATCAATCATTATGTTCCAAAGGATTATGATCACCAGATGCCAGAAGAATTATTATTACAAACAGCCAAAAAAAATGGACTAGATGAGACATGCATTGGTTTAATGACTGCTGTTAAAATGGAAAATGTTATTGTAGAAAATTTTGATTCAGAGGATTTTAAAATATGCGTTATTGTTACTGCGGGTACCACTAATAGTATTCAGGCAGGACAATATATTACAGATGAAAAGAATAAACATGGGACAATTAATATTATACTAATTACAAACGTTCATTTAAATTTACCAGCTATAGTCAACATTTCTCAAGTTATTACGGAAGCAAAAACATTGGCATTATTAAATCTTGATATAAGAAGTCAATACGGAGGATATGCAACAGGTACAACTACAGATTCGATCATAATTGCATGCCAAGAAAGGGGTCCTAAAATAAAATATGCAGGCACCGCAACCATGATTGGCTCGAAAATTAGCAATTTAATTGAGATAGCTGTTAAAAAAGCTATAATTAAAAGAGAAAGTAAAAAACCAGATAGAGATATAATATTTCGGTTAGAAGAAAGAGGAATTGAAATTTCTGATCTAATTGAAACAGCTATGGAATTATATATCCCCCATCCTGGAGTAGAAACTAAAGAAAAAGCACGAATAGCACTGGAAAAAAGCCTAAATAAATTCTTAAAAGACCCAAATGTGGCAATTCTATTAATGGCAGCATATAGAATGCAAGAAGACGGCGAACGAGGATTAATTCCTATGATATCCAAAGAAAATTTTGCAAAAGATCCGGTTTATATTGTTGCAGATGAAATATTAGGAATGGCAATTTCAAATTATATTGCTGGAACAAGGGGTATTTTTGAGTTTTATAGATTCGATTCTCAAAAACCAGGAATTTTGAAAAAAAAAGGGGTTTTTATTGATGATATAATAGGTGGTTTGCTTGCTGGTGTTTCTTCTTTAATGTATTCTGATGGAGTTTAAATATGAAGATATTCAAAGGCTTTCGTAATACTCTTGCTTTTTTATCCAAGATTCCAGTGGGAATGGATATTGAAAGTATGGATGATATAGCAAAACACATGTGGTTATTCCCTATTGTAGGAATCTTGATTGGTATAATTCCTGGGATTATTGGATTTATTTTACAATTTTTTTTACCAAAATTATTAATTGGTCCTTTAATCTTGGGCCTAATTCTCCTGTTGACTGGTTTACATCATACTGATGGTTTATTAGATTTTGGAGATGGGATTATGGCACATGGTACACCTGAGAAAAAATTAGAAATTATGCATGATGTGAATACCGGAACTGGTGGGATAGTATTAGGATTAGTTATATTATTGATAACAGCAGTTTCTTATTCATATTTAGATATATTTATAATATTTGGTGTAATTATTGCAGAAATATCTGCAAAATTAGCTATGTTAGAAGTAGCATCATTTTCTAAAACTACTGCAGAAGGTTCTAAAATGGCAGAACCTTTTGTTAAATTGACAAAACCCTATCATTTCTTTTTATCCTTGATTATAACTATAATTTTACTTTTCTTATTGAACTACGGTATTAGATTAATGATTTATTTTCTTTGGGGGATTTGGTACTTTTCATATTTTGAGTTTTTAATTCAGTCATTTATAATATTAGTTGGTAGTTGTATTCCTTCATTATTTATATATGGAATTGCAAAAAGGAATTTTAAAGGGATGAGTGGAGACACTTTTGGAGCAATAAATGAAATCTGTAGGATGTCTACATTAATTCTATTAGTTATTTTGATACAAGTACGCATTTTGGTGTATTAAATGAAAGTAACTTGTATTATAATGGCCGGAGGAAAGAGTACAAGAATGGAATCTCACAATGAGAAAAACATTATTCCAATTTTAGGAAAACCAATGATTGAATATGTCATTGAGGCAGCCAATGAATCAAATGTGAAAAAGATCATTATTGCAACTAGCCCTAATGCTCCAAAAACTTCAAATTTAATAAAAAAATTCGATCTAGAAATATTTGAAACAACTGGCAAAGGATATCACGAGGATTTGAGACAAATTCTTGAGAACTTTGACCTTGGAATAGTATTAATCATTTCAGGAGATTTTCCTTTAATCTCAAGTAGTGATATCAATCGAATATTAACATTTCATGAAGAATCAAAGAAACCATCCCTATCTGTAATGGCTAGAGTTGAAGATTTCGAAAAATTTAATTTAAAACCAACTTACATAATGAATTATCAAGAACAAAATTTAGTTCCTGTTGGAATTAATGTCATTGATGGAAGAAAAAATACTAAAGAATGGCAAGAAGAAGCCATTATGATAGTAAACGAGCCTCAATTTTTGATAAATGTGAATACAAAAAAGGATTTAGAGATTGTTGAAAAATATTTAATTGAATCTAAAAAAAAATAGGAGATGATATTGAATGCCTATTACAATTACTGGCGTAGAGACTAAGAGAAAACCAGCTACTGGAGTTTCAGTTGTTTGGGACGAAGGTCAGTTTGTTTTCATAGTAGCCCCAAAGGGATTAGTGGCTTGTGGTGCTATTGATGTCGAGGTTTTAGATAAATTTAATTTTGCAGTTACTGTTTCAGAAGGAACTGTAGAACAACCCCTAGTTACCCCTGATGACCTTTTAAAAGCAAATGTGATGAAATTAACAAAAAAGGCAGAGGAATTAGGAATTAAAATTGGTATGTCAGGGAAAGAAGCGCTTGATAAATTAGTTTAAATTAAAATGAGTTGATGAAAATTTCAAAATTAAAAATTGGCATAGTAGGATTGGGAAGGATTTTTTCCTTAAATGTCTTAGGATACGTCAATAATCCTGATTGTGAATTATATGCTTTTTGTGATCGGGATAAAAACGCTTTAAAACAAGCGTCAGAGGAATTTGGAGCTAAAAAAACTTATACGGATTTCAATGAATTTATTAAGGATGATAATATCGATTTGGTTGATATATTAACTCCGCATAGTCAACATGAGTGGATGTCTGTTGCAGCGGCAGAAGCTGGTAAGCACATTTCCTTGCAAAAGGTTCCTACTTTGACTTTGAGTTCATTTGATAGAATCGTTAATGCAGTGAATAAAGCAGGAGTAAAATTTCGAGTTTTCGAAAATTTTCGTTTTCATCCTCCATATCAACGACTTATGAAACTCGTAAAAGATAAAACGATTGGAAAACCCTATGCCGTTAATATGAGAATGTGGTCTGGTGTCAAACAATTATCATCTTGGAAGGTCTCAATATTGAAAACTTGGCGATGGCGATATACTGAACGAGAAAATTATTTAATGCCAACACTTTTCGATGATGGATATCATAAACACTCTGTTATTCAATGGTTTCTTAAGGATATCAAGAGTGTGCAAGCTTGGAAAGGAAATTTTAAAATTTATGGAATTCTACCAGTGGATAGTCCATCCGTGGTCATTTATAAGGGGAAAAAAGGAGAAAGATTTGGAACTTGGAATGTTAGCATGTCTCCATTCATCCCAGTTCAATCTGATTATTATGGATGTGATGAAGCATTAGAGGTCCATGGGAAAAATGGTCTTGCATGGGTGCAAGGTTGCACGGGTAATATGTTCGTTGGGTGTGATGAAGGTGGACCCGGAAAACCTGGGGTATATTGGATTAATAAAAAGGGAGAATGGAATTCAGATACATCTATGGAATCCAATTGGAAGCACAGTTTTATTCTTTGTTCGAAGCATTTCATAGATGCCATAAAAAATGACACTGAAGTCATTTTAGATGCGAAAACTGCAAGATATATCCTTCAGATTTCTCTGGCAATGATTAAATCGTTACGATCTGGCTTTATTGATGTTCCAGTTGCCTCAATCAAAGATGGAATTGGGGATGATCTAATTCAAGAAGAATTTGACGATTCTGCCATCTTTGATAATATTCCTGAAGGTGTAGACATCGACGATTTATAATATATTAGCACCAATTAAAAAATTAAAAAATAAAAAGAGAGTTTAACCTAAAATATATCCAATATTTTTAACAAGATCTCTTCTTTGTTTTCTTTGTTCGTCGTTTTCTATTGAATTTACGGCTTGACCATCAACCACTCCAAGTATAGATTTTCCTAAATTTGTCTTTCCTACAATTATTTGAGTTGGGTTAGCAGTAGCAACATAAATATTGCAGACTCCGGGTACATTCTTTATTGCAGTTAATACATTAATAGGATAGGCATTTTGCATAATGATAACAAATATATGACTGGCACCTATGTTTAAAGCATTTTTTGCCGCTAGCTTGCCAATATTTTCATCAGTTCCATTATAACGAACTAATTTTGGATCTGCCTCATTCATGGCTACTCCACATTTAATTCCAGGAGTTGTTGTTAGTAAAGTTCGAAATATATTATCAACGGTATAAATCGAAAAGTTAGCTTGGCCCACAATACACTGCATTTCTTTACCTTTTTCAATATCAACAATAATAGTTTCCATTTTAATCACAATTTTTATTAATTTAATATACTCCTATTTAAAATTTCTAAAAAAATTACATAAATCGAAAATTTGAGTTTTATTAGAAATGAACTGTGAAAATAAAGTAATATAATATGAAAGTAAAATTTTCTTATTATCTTTTATTTTTTAAAATTACTGGGACAAAAACTAAAATTACCAGACAATTAGTGTTTTCATTTGTCTTTAGATTTTTAAAAGGATTGCAAATTTTCCTTAATTCATTTTTATCCAGTTCGTCTAATATTTTGTCATCCCAAATCATATTTATTACATTGCTGTATGAAACAGAAAAAACTAAGTAATATATACATATAGTTCTATATGATTTACAGAACTACTTGAATTATTGAGTTGCTTGAATTTGGGATATGAATTCAGAAAGGGGAACCTCAAATTCTTCTAAAGATTGAATTTCGCCTTTTTCAAAAAGTATTTGTCTTGTTAATAACCAAAAAATTAATGCTAAAGCTTTCTTTCCTCTATTATTTGTGGGAACAATTAGGTCTAAATTTATTGAGTTGTTATCTGTATCGCATAAACCAACTGTTGGAATTTTTGCTATAACGGTCTCTTTCAAAGCTTGCCTATCTGCTCTTGGATCTGTGATAATTACTAGATCAGCTTCAACATATTGGTAGGATGTATGATTAGTTAGAGTTCCCGGAACAAATCTACCAGCAACAAAATGGGAACCTAATAATTCTGAAAATTTCCTTATTGGTTGATGACCATATCTACGCGCTGAAACAATTAAAACTTTCATTGGATCATATCTAGAAATGTAACGAGCAGCTACGCGTAATCTTTCGTCAGTTTTTCTTATATCTATTACATATAGACCGGATCTAGTAATTCTATAAATGAAAGGAATCATATCTTGGGTTTTAATTTGGGTTCCAATATGTATTCCAGCAGCTAAATATTGATCACGTGGTACCAATAAATTATCTTCTTTTTTTTCTGCCATGACAAGCTTCACGTATATTAAATTATAATTACTATTTTATTAAAATATGGGATTTTATTAAATTCTTCGCATAAAAATGCTACTCCATTAAATAGGAAAATGAATTTATTATTTAAAAATCGCCACTATTTTCCGTATTTTCATTTTTTAATAATTGATTAATTTCTATGACATTTAAATTAGCTGGTTTTTTTGTTAAATCAGCTATTCTTACCCCAATTAAATAATTTACTCCTTTATCAATTGATATATCAACTAATCGTTGTGTAATAAGACCATCAAAGACAATAGCTTTTATTTTTTCACTGTAAGTGGGTAATTTATCCGCTATTTCAGAAACACTGACTTCATCAATGGGTTTGAATTCTTCATCGAATAATTTTGCACGTAATGTTTGTTGTATCGCCTTAGATTCATTTTTTAAAATTTCAGGTAAATCTGGAATTATAACCTGTTTTTGTTTCTCTTTTTCTCCTTTTTTATGATGTTTTGACCTTTTTACCTTTTTTCCTTTTTCTTTTTGTTTTTCTAATTGGTGATCAAAGGCTTCCACGGGAATTTTATTTCTAAGAGCTTTAATTATTTCTTTCCTAGTTAATTCTTCAACTTCTTTTCCCATTGGGGCTCGAGCAATAAAATCAATATCACCTCGTTGTTTAAGCTCTTTTACAATCAATTCTCCACCCCTATCACCATCAACAAACGCAATAATTGTCTTTTTTTGAGTTAAATCCACAATAGTTTGCGGGATGTTTGTACCTTCTACAGCAATTATATTTTTATATCCATATTTTAATAGATTTAAAACATCTGCACGTCCTTCTACCACAATTAAAGTTTCAGCTTGATCTATTTCTGGACCAGCTGGTAGATCTTCAGAACCATATTTTTGAATTTCTTCTATTCTAACAGACTTTATAACTTCATCTGAAATTTCCTGACTTTCAGGAACTACTTTTTCTTCCCAAGTTTTTAATAATTCTGCTGCTCTAGCAATAACCATCTCTCTTTTCGACTTTCTTATATCTTCAAGCTTGTTAATACTTATCGTAGCTGAACAAGGACCAACTCTATCGACTGCTTCTAAACCTGCAGCTAGAATAGAAGTCTCTACTTTATTTAAACTGGATGGAATAATAATTGTTCCAGTTGACTTGCCTCCTTCTGATGTAACTTCGACTTGAATTCTACCAATCCTACCAGTTTTTTGGAGTTCTCTTAAATCTAAATCATCACCCAATAAACCTTCAGTTTGTCCAAAAATTGCACCTACTATATCGGGTTTCTCTACAATTCCTTCAATTTCCACATCTGCTTTAATGATATATTTTGTAGTACTTATTTCATCACGAGTTTGAATTTTAACCACCTACTATGTTATTTAATTTGTAAATTAATTTTAAACGTAAAGTTAATACGCTAAATAAAATAATCAAAAATAGAAATGTTCCTATAAATTATACTAATTAAAGTAAAACTCACTTTAATTAGTTCCCTCAAACATAAACTTCTTTTTTTTTGGATTTTATTTGATAAATTCCTTACTTGATTATGAATTTTAATTATATTTTCAAGCTTTATTTTCAAGTTTAAGTGAAGAGTGATAATAATTAAGGTGACAAATCTATTATTGAATTATTTTGAATATTAAATGATTATTATTCAAATATTAAATTAACAACTTATGCTTTTATATATTACTTATTTTTACCTAAAAAATTGCAGAATAACCCCGTCTTCAGACGGGGGACGAATGCAATAACAATATAGTATTTTTTTTCAATTATCAAGAAGTCTCTAGAGGTTTAAATAGAATACTTAAAATAGCATAGCTGATGAAGTTATATAGGGCAGTTAAGGTTAGGTTGTATCCCAATAGAGAAGAGAGAGCATTGTTAGATCAAAACTTTGGATGCTGTCGGTTCATCTATAATAAGATGTTAGAGGAGAGGATTAAAGTGTATAAGGAGTTAAAGGATGACAAAGAGGCTCTTTATGGCTATAAGTATAAAACAGAGAGGGAGTATAAAGGGCAGTTTCCGTTTTTAAAGGAGGTTGATGCAAAGGCACTACAATCAGAGTGGAGACATCTAAAATCTGCTTATAATGGGTTTTTTAGGAATATTAAGAAGGGGATAAGGAAAGGATTTCCGAGATTTAAGTCTAAGAGGTCTAAGCAGTCCTACACCACGTTTAATATTAATAACAACTGTAAGCTAGATTTTAGAAACATGAGATTAAAACTGCCCAAGATAAAGACATGGATACGATATCGCGATAATCGTATGTTTCATGAGTAAATACATCACATAACGGTCTCGAAAAATAGGTCTGGAAATTATTTCGCCTCCATTTTGATAGAGACCGAACATACCATTCTCCCAAAACAGGTTATAAGAGAGAAGAATATTATCGGCTTTGACATGAGTGCTTCTAATTTTCTGATAGCCAAAGAGGTAGAACTCTCAAGTCCCCGATGGTATAGAACTGAAGAGGGTAAGTTGAAAAAACTACACCGAGCGTTGAGTAGAAAGAAAAAGGGAAGTAGTAATCGTAACAAAGTAAGGGTGAAACTAGCCCGCCTATATGAGAAGATAGGAAACCGTAAACTGGATTGGGTACATAAGCTAACGTTTTGTATGAGTCAGCATTTTGAGGGAATAATATTAGAAAACTTGAACATTAAAGGAATACAACAGTTCAATTCGGGTGTATCTAAATCGGTCACACTTGATTTTTCTTGGAATCAATTCATACACATTCTAAAATATAAGATGGAAGATAGAGGAGGGCATCTTGTATTAGTAGATCGTTATTTTCCAAGTTCCAAACTTTGTTCTAAATGCGGTTTCAAAAGCAAAGATGTAAAACTGACCGATAGAGTTTGGACATGTCCTAAGTGTTCTGCTCACCACGATAGAGATATTAATGCCTCTATCAACATTAAAAAAGAAGGATTAAACTGCCTCAAAAATAATCATATCAAAATCATTAATGATGATGATGCCGCAGGAACTGCGGTCGATGCGTTTGGAGAGGACATTAGACTGATGCTGTATCAGCAGTCTTCGGTGAATTACGAATCCCCTCCCTTTAGGGCGGGGTAGTTCAATAAAAGAGTTTTGAATAAAAAAAGGGATTTTCTTTTTTATTACTTTTTAGATGGCTCAAGAAATCGAGTTGAAATTTTAATTTCCTTTTCCAAGTCTCTCAACGGAAGCCAATTAACAACCTTAAAAACTTCAGTAAATATAGATGAAGCTCGTCGAGGCTCATTTATTACACCATCTATTGGTTTTATCTTATTTCTAATAAAATTATTTAATTCGTTTGGTGTTTTACATGTAATTTGAACCAAAATATCAAAATTGCCATATGCAGAACCTACGACTTGTATTTCTTCATATTCTGCTAATTTATTTGCTACTTCACGTAATTTTTCAGGTCTTGTGTTAATGCCTACCCAAGCAACTATATTTAATCCCAGTTTTTCAGGATCCAACAAAGCAGAAAAAGCTTTGATAATTTTATTCTTTATAAGCCGTTTAACTCTATTATGGACAGTACTAGGGGCAATTTTTAATCGTTTTCCAATCTCATGATAAGGAATTTTGCAGTTACTTTGTAAAAAAAATAATATTTTTCTATCAATATCGTCTAATTTAACAGCTTTTTCTGACAACTTCTTTCCCATTTAGAATTGAATATTATTCAATTGAATATTACTCAAATTTTATAAATTTAAATTTAATTTGTATTAAGAGGAAACTATGGAAAAATAGAAGAAAATAGGAATTTATACTAATTGAGTCTGAAAAAATGGAAGAAACTTTAATAAATTTGTGATTATTGAAATTAATTTTTTATTAAAAATTTATCATTTAAGAACTTGAATTAATTGTGCGTATAAATTCTGGATATTCTGATTGATTGTGCCTTGAATCATTTGGATATTTTGATCAACTTTGAATTTGAAATTCTCTCCTGTGGATGTCTCGATTTGGACAATGCCAGCACTTGTTCTTGAAATAAATGCATCTGGAAATTCGTGAAGAATACTTATTAAAAATATTCCTGCTAATGCTTCATCTTTAATGTTTAATGTCGTGGTTGTTGATACTTGTCCTTGAGGTTGTGCTTGAGCTTGTCCAGCTTCTTGAAATTCAACTATATGTGTAGATGTGCTGTGTGGTATAACATTTATAGAATCCATCATTGCAAGGAAATTTTGATGATTCTGCATCATTTCAGCATCTGTTCCGGCATCTATTGTGCGTTCATCCATTATGATTATATTACCTATATTTTGACCTAAAACTTCTCCATCAACCTTATATCCTTTTGTCGTAAATTTTTCAGTTACCTTGTCTGGTTGTTTTCTAGTCTTCATGGTAACGGAGTTACCCATCCATACCCACATAGTCTGATGATATTCAGATATCAAAACTACTGCTCTTCTATGGTCTTTTATATATTTTTGTTCAAATCGTAAATCTCTGATCATCCCCATTCCTCCAAACTCACACATTACCATTAAATTACTCATTTAATATCCTTCCGATAATGAAAATTATCAAATTTATTATTATTATTTTTTTATAATCTAATTTTTAAACCAAATATACTTAAAAACATTTGATTTAAATACTTTTAAAAATAAATCGATAAAATTTTTGTTGTAGAAAACCCAATAAATTGGAGTGAAAAAAAATGGAACAAGGAAAGGATAAATCACAAAAATTCATCTTATGGTTTGACGAAACTGGAATTGAAGATGTGCCGCTAGTCGGAGGAAAAAATGCAAGTCTAGGTGAAATGATACAAAAAACTGGAGTTCCCGTGCCCTATGGTTTTTCACTTACTGCTTATGCATATAGACATTTTATTAAAGCTAATAATTTAGAGAGTTTTTTAAAAGAGACTTTAGAAGGGTTAAAACCTGGGGATACGAAGAGCTTGGCTGAAAGAGGGGCAAAAATTCGGAGAAAGATTAGGGAAAGCGAACTTCCTAAGGATTTGGAGGATGCATTAAGAAAAGCTTATAAAGAATTAGGTGAAAAAATTAACGATCCGCAGCCCGATTGTGCCGTTAGGAGTTCTGCAACTGCTGAAGATCTCCCGGATGCAAGTTTTGCTGGTCAGCAAGAGACTTTTTTACATGTAAAAGGAATTGATAACATTCTAAAGTCAACTTTAAACTGCATAGCCTCCTTGTTTACTGATCGTGCCATTCATTATAGAATGGATAAAGGATTTGACCATTTTTCCATAGCCCTTAGTGTTGGAGTTCAAATTATGGCTAGAAGTGATATTGGTGCAGCAGGAGTTATTTTTTCTATCGATACAGAAAGTGGCTTTGAAAACGTTGTATATATAACCGGCAGCTGGGGTCTTGGCGAATATGTTGTTCAAGGTAAGGTAAACCCTGATCAATACTACGTATTTAAACCGACATTAGGAATTATAAGTAAAAAAGCAGGTTATAAAGATATTAAACTGGTATATGACGAATTTGAAGGTGTAGCGGAAAAAGATGTCCCTCGAGATAAACAATATCAAATCATTCTTAATGATGATCAAATTAAAGAATTGGCGAAATATTCAATAGAGATTGAAAAACATTATGGTCGCGCTATGGACATTGAATGGGCTCTCGATGGAGTGACAAATAAATTGTTTATTTTACAAGCTCGACCTGAAACAGTACATTCGATCACATCAAAAAATATTCTAGAATTCTATAAATCAAATCTTACCGATGAAGAAAAGCAAGCTAGATTGATTATAACAGGAGAACCTGTAGGAAGAAAGATTGGTGCAGGAATTGCTAATGTAGTTGGAGATATAAGGGAAATTCACACATTTAAAGAAGGAGAAATTTTAGTAACTGAAATGACAGATCCCGATTGGGAACCTATCATGAAAAAATCTGCTGCGATCATTACAGATCGAGGTGGAAGAACTTGTCATGCTGCTATTGTTTCTAGAGAACTAGGTATTCCATGTATTATAGGAACAGGTAATGCCTCCCACATTTTAAAAGATGGTGATGAAATTACTGTAGATTGTAGTGAGGGTATTGGTAATATATTTCGAGGAATCATTTCTTATGAAATTGAAAAGATTGATATCGAAAAAGTACCAAAAACTAAAACTCAAATTCTTATGAATGTAGGTATCCCAGAACAAGCATTCGAACAAGGTAAATTACCAGCAGATGGTGTCGGATTAGCTCGTCTAGAATTTATAATTAATAGCCATATCACAATTCATCCGTTAGCGTTAATTCACTATAATAGCTTAAAAAAATATGTAGAAAAGAAAGAATATGAACCAGAACTAGATGAAACTATAGACAAACTTGCCTCTATTGAAGTTGAAGCGGTTAAGGAAGAACTTGATAAAAAGATAAATAGAGTTACTAAAATCAAAAAAGTTCTTAAGACAATTGATGAATTTACACCAGGTTATGAGAATAAAGCAGATTTCTTTGTGGATAAACTTGCTGAGGGAGTTGCTCGAATTGCAGCCGCATTTTTCCCCAGAGAAATCATTGTTCGCCTCTCTGACTTCAAAACAAATGAATATGCTAATCTTATTGGTGGTTTTATATATGAACCCCCTGAAGATAACCCGATGATTGGCTGGCGGGGAGCAAGTCGTTATTATGCTGAAGATTTTCTTCCTGCTTTTCGCTTAGAATGTAAGGCTTTAAAGAGAGTTAGAGATGATATGGGCTTAACGAATGTAAAAATAATGTTGCCGTTTACCAGAACACCGCAAGAAGGTAAAAAAGTCATTAAAATCATGAATGATGAAGGTCTTGTACAAGGGCAAAATCAGTTACAAATTTATGTTATGGCTGAAATACCTTCAAATATCATACTTGCAGACGAATTTTCGCAAATATTTGATGGTTTCAGCATTGGAAGTAACGATTTAACACAATTAACACTAGGTTTAGACCGTGATAGCGAGTTAGTCATGCATATTTTTGATGAACGTGATCCTGCAGTAAAAAAGAGCTTGAAAAGTTTAATTGAAACTGCACATAGTTTTAATAGGAAAGTTGGAATTTGCGGACAAGCCCCTTCTGATTGGCCATCAATTGCAGCGTTTTTAGTCGAATCCGGTATAGATAGTCTAAGTTTAAACCCCGATACTGTTGTTAAAACAAGAGCATTAGTTAGAGTTGTAGAATGGGCAAAAGAAAATAACAAAATTTATACAAATTTGAGTCTCGATGAAATAAAATCCATCGAAGGAATGACAGAAGGATTAGCAAAAACTGTTAAACAATTAATTGAAATCGAAAAGAAAGTAGATGAATCTAAAAAATAAAAATATTTCTTTTTTTTAATTTCAATATATTAAATAAATTTATTTTTTAACAAATAAACGATTAAAATTTATTTTTTTTATTCTGAACCACCAGATAATTCTAAAATAACATCATGTGTAAGACTACGCCATTTTATTATATGCTCTACAATTTGAAATTCTTTTCTCTCATCAAATGGATCATCTTGTTTAAGCCGTGTAATCGTGTTAAGCAACCGATTCATCTGTATCAAAATTGGCATGAGATTTTTTGTTATTTCATGGTTTGGAAGACTTGTAAATTGAATAAGTCTTTCCCTAGAATCAGCTAATGCGAAATATACCTTTCTAACTGGTTCATGTAAATGAATAATATTAAGAGCTTTATCTAATGGAGTAAGAATTTTCATTGCAAGCCGTAAATATTCGTTTCTTGAACCTTCTGGGTTATGCGAATTTGAATTAACATTGTTGTTTTTTAATTCTTCATTGTCCATTTGATAAATTCCTCTTTAGAATGATATTATCCCTCTCATATAAATATTAATTAATAGGAATTTGAATCGGAAAACTAAAAAACATTGGATTTTTTTATCTTTATAACTTAATTAAGAATTCAATAAAATAAATTCTAATTAAAATATTCTTTTATTGAGGCTTGTATAATGCCAAAACGTCCATGGAAAAGTTACAGACCAGTATCTGGAAAACCTTATATTCCAAAATGGAAAAAAACTGGAAAAGGAAGAAGATATACCATAAAACATATCCCTGAATCTAAAATCAGAATGTTTACTATTGGTAAAGAAGGTGATTATGATTATATTCTGACAATGTTCTCCCTTGAAACTGCACAAGTAAATCATCTATCATTAGAAGCTGCCAGAATAGCTTCCAATAGGTATTTAAGAGAGAAAATCGGTCGGGACAACTATCTAATGAGAATTCTACCCTACCCTCATCATGTTGTCAGGGAACATAAAATGATGGCATTTGCTGGAGCTGATCGCCTTCAAGACGGAATGCGGCGTGCTTTTGGAAAGCCGTTCGGAAGAGCCGCTAGAATTAAAAAAAATCAGAAATTAATGATAATAAAAGTTCATAAAAATGACCTAGAAAATGCCAAGCATGCCATGAAAAGAGCTAAAATGAAATTTCCTATGCCTTGTAGAATTAGTATTGAAAAAATTAAACAAAAAAATGAAAAATCTGAAACCCAATAAAAATTTATAACTATTTTTTATCGATTTAGGTAATACCTAAGGTTTTAATTTCTCGATTTCAATAAGATTTTTTTTAATAGCCTCATTTAACAAGCTATCTCTTAATTTGTCTTCGTATTCTTCTTTATATATTATTTTTTTAATACCCGCATTCAAAATTAATTTTAAACAATGTGCACAAGGCGATAAATTACAATAAATTACAGCTCCTTCTATACGAGTACCATTCTTCGCTGCTTGGACTATCGCATTAGCTTCTGCATGAGCACCTCGACAAAAACCCGTATTTGACTGGAGATTATTCAATGATTCTTTGTGTTTTTCAACATTACATCCGACTTCTTTATCGCAACAATGTGCTAAGCCTCGAGGAGGACCATTATATCCAGTAGATAATATAGTTTTATCTCTAATAATCACAGCCCCAACTTTATAACGGACACATTTAGACCGTTCAGAAATAACATCGATTATTTTAAAAACCCATTTATCAAATTCGGAAGACAATTAAGCCGCCTCTAGTTATGGAGTCTTATTTTATTACGTAATTAAAAAATTAATAATTGAAATTAATATCCAATTCTCATTTCGAATAAAAATTTTATTTCAATGATATGTAATAATTAATTTATTAGAAATTTTTTAAAATAATTTATTTTTATTTATTTAAAATCAACAATTCACTTTAAGAGTTACAATGTCAAAGAAACAGAAAAAAATAAAATATGACTTTGAATGTCAACGTTGCGGAAAATGTTGTTCACTTTATTGTATTCCATGTACTAATAACGATATTCATCGAATTCTGAATTTCTTAAAACTTCCTCCTGAAAGAGCCTCAGATTTTTTTGAATTGGTCGAACCAGATGAGGAAATTCTTGAATCATACGAAGATGTTCCCAAAATTCTTGTAGAAGATATCGGTTCTGAAAATTTGGTACTTGTAATTAAATCTGATATTGTTGAAGAATATTGTTATTTTTATGATGATGAAAAAAAATGCACAATTTACCCTGTTCGACCATTAGTTTGTCGTTTTTTTCCATTTGTTTACGAATATGAGGAAGATTCAGAAGCTGATCTCATTGATAATCAACAAGATATCTCATTTTCAGTTTATGAAGATAGTAATTATTGTAAAGGTATAGGTCAAGGAAAAGAGTTTGATATTAATAAATTAAAAGAAGTCACAGTTCAGACCATAAAAGAGGATATGGAATTTGAAAAAAAAGTAAAGATCTGGAATGTTAAAGTCATTTTTAATCAAATTAAAAATTGTGAAGAAAGGGATTTTCTAAATTATATTTTAAATAAAGGAGATTAACTCCTTTTTCTCTTCATACTCAAATGAATGTATCTTAAAACACCATTTAAAGTGTATGCTTCGCGCCCCGAAATAAAACTCCTTCCAATTATATTCTTGAATATTCGCTCTGCATTTATTTTTCTTTTTTCATTAAAATGTGCCCAGTTCGAATTTAAATATTCTAAAATTAAATCAAAAAAAGTAAAAAGGGTTTGTTTCTCTATTAAATTTGCCTTTCTATTCTGAATATTTTGATCTATTTCTTTTAATTTGAATAGTTCATAAAGTAAAACACAACAAGCATGAGATATATTAAGAGTTGGATAATTTTTTGAAGCTGGAACATGGACACAACAATCACAAATTTCCATTTCTTTATTAGTTAATCCTGTTCCCTCCCTCCCAAATAGAATTCCAATATTACCATCAAAATTTTTTAAATTATCTCTTAATTGTTCTGGTCCAATACATATTCTTAACACATTATAATCACCAGATGGCCTTGCAGTTGTTCCTATTAAATAATCAAATTTAGGAAGTTCGGTTAAATTTGAAATTTGTATTAAATTTTCAAGCAAATCCCTTCCATGCATAGCACGGGCGTATACAGTATTACTATGTACATCTATTTGAGGATTTATTGCTATTAATTTTTTAAAATCAAAATTCTTCATTAATCGAACTATTGCCCCTAAATTTCCCTCATTCTCGGGTTCTACTAAAATAACAGTTACATTTAACATAAAATCACTTTTTTGATAAATTCACTAGATATGTTTTTTGTTTAATAATCGGATTAAGATTCAGATAGATATTGTAAAAGTTTTTTTTTAAACAACTGATATAATTAAATAAAGATTAATTTTTATTGGAATTTATATTTTCTTTTATTTCAATAAAGAATAGTAATGGCATGTTACCTAATTAGTATAAGTATTCTGTCACTATTTAGTCAATTTACGAATATTTTAAAAAAATTAATTAAGTATCTCACGTTAGAAAAGTACAAAGAATGAACTTATATTTCATCACTTAAAAGGTGTAGATTTTGTTTAAAGAAGAAACCTTGAAAAAAGTTGAAGAAATGAAAAAAGAATGGTCTGAAAGTTTCAAAAAGTCAAAAGAACGTAATATTAACTTTGTAACTGATTCTGGAATTCCTGTTAAACCAATTTATACTCCCCTTGATATCAAGGATAATAATTATGCAAAAATCGGATTCCCTGGTCAACCCCCTTTTACGAGAGGTGTATATCCTTCGATGTATCGTGGAAGATTTTGGACGATGAGGTTATTTTCTGGTCATGGCACTCCTGAGGAGACAAATGAGCGTTGGAAATATCTTTATAAAGAAGGAGAAACAGGTTTTAGTGCAGCTGTTGATGGACTTACTTTTAATGGTCTTGATCCTGACGATCCACGTGCTGATCCTGAAGTGGGAACTACTGGAGTTCCTCTTTATTGTATCGATTCCATGTTTGCTTTGACGAAAGATCTCCCAATTGATAAAATTAGCGTAGCATTAGTAGTGGAACCTTTCTCTGCAGCACCCGTATGTGCTATGTATTTCAATATGGCGAAAATGAAGGGTCTTGATATTACAGCTTTAATGGGAACAACTCAGAACGATATATTAACCATGACTATAGGGTATGTCCCTTATAAGAACGTGTCACCACCTAATTTACTTAGGCTTGCTTGTGACTTTATAGAATGGTGTACACCTCAAAAAAATGTTCCTAGATGGCATCCTATAAATTTCACTACATATAATTATCGTGAAGGAGGAATTGATGCAGTTCAAGAACTTGGTTTTGGTTTCGCAAATGCCATAGCTCATATTGATGAGTTGATTGCTAGAGGTTGGAAAATAGATGACTTTGTGAACCGTCTTGCTTTCCATTTAGCTGCTCATAAAGATTTTTTCGAAGAAATTGCTAAATATAGAGCAGCCAGAAGAATTTGGTATAAATTAATGGAAAGATATGAAGCAAAAAATCCAAAATCTTATCAATTTAGATTTCATATTCAAACTGCGGGAAGTTCTTTAACTGCTCAGCAACCAATGGTCAATATTATAAGAACTACAATCCAAGGATTAGCAGCTGTTCTCGGAGGCTGCCAAAGTATGCACACAAACTCTTTTGATGAAGCTGTATGTTTACCTAGCAAGGAAGCTGTATTATTAGCTTTAAGAACACAACAAACTATTCAAGAAGAAAGTAGAGTTGGACATACTATTGATCCACTTGGAGGTTCATATTATATTGAATGGCTAACAGATGAGCTCGAAGAACGAGTTTGGAATTATTTAGATAAAATTAAGGAAGCAGGTGGAGTAGTAAAGGCTTTAGAAAGTGGTTGGCTTTACAGAGAAATGAGAGACGCATTTAAAAAACGCCAGACAAATGTTGAAAAAGGAGAAGAAGGTGTGATTGGTATTAATCGTTATGTTATGGAAGGTGAAAAATTGGACGATAATTGCTTTGTTTTTCGAACTAATCCTAAAGCTGCACAAATTGAACAAGATAGAGTAAAAAAATTAAGAGAAAAAAGAGATAATAAAAAATTAAATGAATTGTTAGATGCTCTTCGTAAAGTTGTTGAAAAAGGAGAGAATATTATGCCTATTGTCATGGAAGTTACTAAGGAAGGTGGTACTGTAGGTGAAGTTTGCAACATTTACCGTGAAATTCTTGGAACTTGGGACCCACCCATTGTAATATAAATTGAATAAATAAGTGAGGTCAATATTATGACGCGACCAATAAGAGTCTTAATGTCGAAACCTGGTGTAGACGGCCATTGGCGAGGGATCGTCGTAGTAAGTCGTGGTTTGAGAGATGCAGGAATGGAAGTGATATTTGGAGGCTTTCAATCAGTAGATCAAATTGTAGAATCTGCTATTCAAGAGGATGTTGATATAATTGGTCTTAGTATTCATTCAGGAGCCCACGTAGCATATACTCAAAGAATTGTAAAATTATTAGAGGAAAAAGGAGTAAAAAATAACTTTATGATTTTAGTTGGCGGAGTCATCCCTGCAGTAGACGTACCTAAATTAAAAGAGATCGGGGCTGCGAATGTATATGGTCCTGGAACAATTATAAAAGATGTAACTGATTTCATAGAAGGAAACATTAATCTAAAATAAAAATTCAATATTTTATTAAATCTTAAATATTATTTCTCCTTATTTTTTTCGAAATCTAATAATAATTAAAAATTTTTAGACAATTCAATATTAGACATTATTTATTTGTTAAATTTCTTTAATATTTTCATAATATAAATTAAGAATTTTGAATCAAACAATGTTTAGATACTTTCAAAAATTCTAAAGCGTTAGTCTTTTAAAGAAGTGCTTATATTCTTGGTGCAAAATTATGGCACAATTAGACAAGATCGAAGAATTAGTTACTAGATTAAAAAATAAAGATAAAATAGCGTTAGCAAGACTAATTTCAATCGTTGAGAATAGCCCTGAAATTGCAAAGATTATTTTTAAAAATATTGATCATTTATTAAAAAGCGCTTACATCATTGGAATTACTGGATCACCGGGAGTTGGTAAAAGTACGTTAGTAGGTAAAATAGCAAAAAAACTAATGGACCAAGGTAAATCTGTAGGCATCATAAGCGTAGATCCAAGCTCACCATACAGCGGCGGTGCATTCCTTGGGGATAGGATTCGCATGACAAATCTAACTATGAATCCAAAATTATATATGAGGAGTCTGGCTTCAAGAGGAGTAACAGGGGGACTTTCAAGGGCGACATTTGATATCTGTCTTCTTATGGAAGCCTTTGGCAAGGATATTATATTAATTGAAACTGTTGGAGCAGGGCAATCCGAAGTAGATATTATAAAATTAGCTTATACTAATATTGTTATCGTAGCTCCAGGTATGGGTGATTCCATTCAAATTCAAAAAGCTGGAATTTTAGAAATTGCTGATATATTTGTTGTGAATAAATGTGATTTGGGTGGAGATGATATAATAGCTCAATTTAATATGATGCTTGATGATGCAATTACCTACTCTGGTCTGACTGGATGGCGACCCTCCGCAATTCAAACAAATGGACTCACTGGAGAAGGAATAGATGAATTAATAGAAGAAATGTGGAATCATAAGGAACATGTAGAACTGAGTGGCATATTGGATGAGAAAAGGAAAACAATGATCAAAAACAAAATCATCGATCTAATAAAATATGAAGTTGAAAAATATATACTATCTGGTTTAGTAAATGAAAATGAACTAAAAGAAATGGTTTCAAATATATTTAACGAAGAATTTAGTATATTTGAGGGGGCTGAAAGTATAATCGAGAAATTTTTTTCAAAATTAAAAAAATAGGTGTTTCTTAATTGTCCCGTAGAAGATTAGAAAGGGGATTACTGCAAATTTATTTCGGATCAGGAAAAGGAAAAACAACTTGTGCTCTAGGACAAGGATTTAGAGCTGTAGGTCATGGATTCAAAGTTTATATGATCCAATTTATGAAAGGGGAAATAAAATATGGAGAAATAAATTCAATAAAAAAAACGGAAAACTTTGAAGTTAAGCAATTTGGGAGAAAAGAATTAATTGCTGAAGCCGATAATTTCGATGTTGAGGAAGGAAAAAAAGCATTAGAATTTGCAAAGCAGATAATAATGAGCGATGAATATGATATAGTAATATTGGATGAAGCTGGATACGCAGTTTATATGAACATCATTGAGGTGGATGAATTAATCGAGATAGTTAAAACTCGACCTCCCCAAGTTGAGATTATAATTACGGGAAGAAAAGTCCATCCTAAACTAAAACTAATTGCCGATTTAATAACAGAAATGAGGTTAATCAAACATTATTATGTTACTCAAGGTATTAAAGCTCGTTTTGGTATAGAATATTAGGAAATTAAGACCGAAAATTTATTAATAATTAAGAGATTTATAGAAAGAAACATAAATCATATTAAATGTAAGCTTTATCTTCAATTTTCACTTTTTAAAAAAGACACTTATATTGAAAAATTATAAATTTAAAATTATGAATAAGAAGAAAAGAAATATTCTTTTTTCCATTTTAATTTTAACTTTAATTCTTTTCCCATTATTTCAGATAATATTTAACATTATCCCTTCAAATATAATTGAACTTGACAAGAAAATTCGAATAATACCTAAATATTATGACGAACAAATTATAGATATTAATAATCAAGGAAGTTCGATTAAATCTGAAGATAAAATAGATCCTTATATAGAAAATTTATTAGTTACGGAAAATTTAGAAGAATCTATACCAATAATTATTTATTTAAATTTCCAACCTGCTGAAAAAATTTCATTAGTGCTTAAATTTGAGAAAAAATTAAAACAAAATAATGCTTTTTACAAAAAATTATATGAATTGACTAAAGAACAAATTCAAGAATCTCAAAATAAGATTGTTAACAAAATTTTGAGGTACGAGGGAAAAATAAAACATAGATATTCTATTATTAATGCAATTTCGGTAGATATACCACTAAAATATATTAAACCTCTATCCCAAGATCCTAATGTTACGAACATTTGTTTTGATCATCTATTAGAGATTAATTTAGTAAACAGCGTACCTTCAATAACTGAAGACTCATCTAATCCTAATAATAATTGGAATTATTCTTACAATGGATCAAATGTTGTGGTGGCAGTTTGTGATAGTGGAATTAATGAGGCTCATACCGCTTTAGTTGGTGTTGTAATTGATGGGTATAATACATTTACTGGTGGTAGAGCTGCAAATGATGATAATTGGCATGGTACTTATGTCGCTGGAATAATTGCAAATAGAGATCCAATAAATCATGGTGTAGCCCCAAATGTCAGCTTAATAAATGTAAAAGTATTTGATAATACTGGAACAGGACCTAGTTCAAATTTAATGGCAGGAGCTGAGTGGGCGCTTACTAAGGCTGTTAAAAAGCCGGATATAATTAATTTTAGTGGAGGTACAGCTACAACTTCATACGATGGAATGAGTTCATTAACCATTTTTATTGATGCGATTACTTCTATGTATGATGTACTTTGGATAAATGCAGCTGGGAATACACCAGCAGTAATTGAACTTCCTGCTGATGCATATAATTCAATTGCAGTAGGTGAGCTTACAGATTCTTCTACACGTGATACAAATAGAAATAATGATATTTTGAAAGGCTCAAGTTCTAGAGGACCTACATTAGACGGCAGAATTAAACCAGATATTGTTGCATTGGGAACAAATATTAATTCTACATGGTATACAGGGGGATGGAATAATGGTCAAGCTGGAACCAGTTTTGCAGCCCCTCATATAAGCGGTGCAGCTGCATTAATTTGTGATTATTTAAACAGAAATACAAATCTAGCAAAAAGCTATTATCCTTTAGTCATCAAAGGATTATTACTACATACAGCTGATGACTGGAGCATTAGTGGACCAGGAAGTGATGGACCAGATTATACAACTGGATGGGGCTATGTTAATTTAGCTAATTTATGGAATTTAACTCAACAAGGAGTTGCTATCGAAACAAATGCTCTTTCATATGATCAAGTAAGATTTAACTTACCATTTTATTACAATTTAACATTGAGTCAAAATGAAATCTTAAATATCACTTTAGTATGGAATCGACATGCTGTAAGCGAGGCTGGTCTTGTTTTTGTTTGGGGTAATGGCAGACCAAATAATTTAAATCTATATCTTTTAAACTCTCACAAAACAACAGTTAATAGCTCTACAGATTCAAAAAATAATATAGAACAAATTTCATATAAAGTACCAGAAAATGGAACCTATTATCTTAAAATTGTTAGCAAAGATTCACAATATTTTGCAGAAGAACCTTATGCTTTGATTTCTACACATAATTTAACTAGGTTAAATCCATCTGGTCCTCGTCTTTTGTATTATTCATTATCACCTTTATTCGATGTCGATTTAGATTATTTATTTTTCAAAAGTTTTGATGTATTTGAGAAAGTTTCATTATATCTTTTTGCCTATGATGAGGATGGATTACTCGGTGGAACTTTTAATATGCCTTTAGTTCGAACATTTTTAGATCTTATCCCACCTATTGATATTTATTTTCCAATTTTTCAAATTTTTCCAAATATATTGTATTTTGATATGATTCTAAATGATCTATTTTTAGAACAGGGCTTTGATAAATTCAACAAAATGTTCTTAGATGGCTCAATTTGGGCATCATTTACAATTTTTGATGCACATCCAATTGCTCCATCCAGTTCTACCTTTTATTGCATTCTTGATTATCACGGTTTTATTTGGAATTTTTCAATTAGTTCGATTGCCCTTCTCAGTCTTCTAATTATCATAGATTACGTTCGGGAGAGAAGGGCTAAAAAAAGTATGCTTAAAATGTTTGACAATAAAAAATAAAAATATTTTACTAATCAATCAAATTTAATTATTATTATTGTTCGATTTAAGGAAAAATCATTTTTGAACTGTTAATAATACTAATTCTTCAAAAAAAAATTTTTTACGAGCTTTTATTTTGACGCTAAAGTCTCGAGCTTTTAAAAAATCAATAGTCTTTTCATAGTCAGAGAGAGATGTCTGAATCATTTGAACTCTACCCTTTCTTTTTAGATAATTATTAAATTGTATTAGAAACTTATCAATAATCTCTCTTCCAGTCTCTCCCCCATCCCAAGCCCTTTCTAACCATTCATTCTGCTTATTATTACCAGATATTGGTAAATATGGCGGATTAAATAAAATTAAATCATACTTTTCATCATTTCTTATTGGATCAAATAAATTTCCAGTTCTAATCTCAATCATATCTGTTAATTTATTCAATTCAACGTTTTTTTTTGCACAATTAACAGCTATAGGCGAAATATCTGTTAGAATGACTTTGTTCGCGTTTTTCGCAGCAATAATTCCCAATATACCACACCCAGTTCCAAGATCCAAAACAAAATCCCCTCTATTTACCTCTAAATTATCCAATAATAGAAAAGTATCATCCGAGGGAAGATAAGTATCATCAAAAATATAAAATATCCGATTTTTATACTCTATTTGTCTCAATTGATTTCAAGACCTGCTGAGTTTCTGATATAACATATTCGATAGTTCAACAATGTTTTCTGGTGTTAATTCCCGTATTCTATTTCTAATGCATGAAATATTTGAAATTAATTCATCAATTTTGCTCTCATTCATTTGTTTCTTTAAAAAACCCTTTAAAACCTTTTCTAATACCTTATTTTTTTGGTTAAAAAGCGAATTCACCAATTTATTATAGAAATCCACATTTATAATCTGTATTTTATTTGATTTTGGGAGGATTTTTACTAGTGCAGAATCCACTTTTGGAATTGGGAAAAAAAAAGTATTTGGGACAATTTTTAATATTTCTATGTCTGCGTGAATATAAGAATTTACAGAAATCCTACCATATGCTTTTGAGTTGGGTTTAGCTATTAAACGTTCTGCAAATTCTTTTTGCAATGTAATAATAGCCATTTTATAATTTGTCTTAAATAATTTAAATAATAAAGGAGAAGAAATGTTATATGGAGGATTCGAAATTACTTTTTTATCTTCAAAGAGAGAATCATCCAATTCTAATATATCTGATTGAATGATTTCGACATTTTTATAAGGTGAAAGTCGATTTCTTAAAACTTCAATTAAGTTTTTATCAATTTCAATTGCAATTACTTTTTTCACTTTTTGAACTAATGAAAGAGTTAGAATACCTAATCCAGCACCTATTTCCAAAACATAATCATTTTGAGTTAAATTGGCAAATTTTAAATGCCAATCTATTAAAATTGGATTAATTAAAAAACTTTGAGAAAATTTTTTTTTAGGATATAGTTTATATTTCTTAAGAATTGTCTTCAATTCAGTAATAGCATCCCCATCTTTATCTTCCTTATGAGATATCACCGAAACACCTGTATTTAAGTATAAACTGGAATTTTTGAAATTTTAAAGTTGGGTTTTGGTCCTACAGTAACTGGTCTCAATGGATTCCCGAAATACATCCATTGGATTACAGATATTATATCTTGATCTTCAATTTTTATGTTATTTTTTTTATTTAATTCGGAAATTTTTCCTTGTTTACTAGCTGGAAGAGTTTCAAATAAAATTTTATCAACTGTTAGTTTTGCATCCCCCAAAGTAGATTTTTTTGCTAACAAATCCAAAATCCCATATTTGTAACCATCGCTTGTGAAACAATTTTCCCAAGTATCATATTCAATTTTATTATTATATGTTAGAGAAGTAGCCCCTATATATACCGATAGAGCTCTCATTGCTTCACGGACAAATGGACCGAAATTTGCTGTATAACAAGCCTCTGAAAAAATAAAAGGGTAGCATTGAAATTGAATTTTGCGAAAATCTTTATATGTAAAAAATGCTTTCGGGGGACTCCCGCCAAACCACTCTTTTGCATTGCCATGAACTCTATCAAAAAAAGTTCCATCTGAATATTGTAATATCATTTCAGCCTTTTCTAATAATGGTTCCATTATTTTCAATGATTGTCCTTTTATACCGCTCCACATAAAAACCTTAAAATCTAATTCTTGTAAAGCTTGAACAGGTTTTTCTGATTTTTTTGGAGTAGTATCTACGACGACAGCTAAATTTGAATCCCCATAATTAAATCTGATATGATTTTGTAAGGTTTTTTCTCCTCCATAAATTCTCCCTATTTTTAAATTAAATTCTCCAATTTGTTCAAAAATTATATCTGTATACGCAGGAGATTTTTTATGAGTGTATTCTAATGAAGGAAATTGTATTGCGTCTCCTATTATCAAGACATTGTCCGCATTTTGAGTATCCGCCTCTTTTTCAATCCTTTTATTCGCCTTAAAAATGTTTTCTAACTTAATTTCTGACGTTTTTAAAGAATTCACCTTACAAAATTTCCTAATAATCTCATTTTTATTGTCAGGGTGATTATCTGGATTCCAAACTATAAGAAGTTTGTTAAGCTCTCTCGAGGAAACAATTTTTAAGTTATATTGAGACAAATCTAATTTTTTGCTTTTCATTAAATGAGACCTATCAACTTATTTTATTTTATTTGGATTTTTTCTAAGATAAATTTTATTATTTTAAAAATATTAATTTAAACAAAAATATAAGATTTGATGAATAAGATATGGAAATAGCAAAAGAAATTTTACTAAAATACCCGCTTTGTGATAGCTGTTTAGGCAGACAGTTTGGTTTACTTGGTTTTGGCCTTGATAATGAAACAAGGGGCAAATCTATAAAAAATGTTCTTGTTTTAGAAAGTTATAAAAATTTAATAAAAGATAAAACTGATAAAAATGAAATAAATTTATTGAAAGCTTTAGCAACTAATGGAATGAGCGAGTTTGCCCAAAATAGTTTAAAAAAATTAGGACATACATACGAATTATCCGATAAGAAATGTTTTTTATGTGAGGGGATTTTGGAAAAAGATTATCTACTTAAATTAACTTCACTAGCAATTGAAAAGTTAAAAAATTTGGAATTTCAGACTTTTTTAGTAGGTTCTGTAATTGATAATGACTTGATTGAAAAAGAAGATATGCTCCGAGCATCATTTAATTTAAGTTACGGGGAAGCTTTAAAGAGTGAATTAAATAGACTAATAGGGATTATGGTAAAAGAAAAAATTAATAAAGAACCTAATCTAGCTAATCCAGAAATTGTTATTTTAGTTAAACCAAATGAAAAAAAAGTTGAAATAAAAATTAATCAATTATTTATAAGTGGAAAATATTGTAAGCTGGAAAGAAACATCCCACAAACACTCTGGATATGTAAAAATTGTGAAGGTCAAGGATGTGACGAATGTGGGGGCACAGGAAAGAGATATGAAACCTCAGTTTCTGAACTAATATCTGAAAAAATTTTGCAGAAAACTCAAGGTACAGATGCAAAATTTCATGGAGCAGGTCGTGAAGATATTGATGCCTTAATGTTAGGTAGTGGTAGGGAATTTGTGATAGAAATAAAAGAACCGAAAAAGAGATATTTTGATTTAAAAAAGTTAGAAGAAGAAATCAATATTTTTGCTAAAGGAAAAATAAGAGTTAACGACTTAAAAAAGAGTGATAAGGATAAAATAAGACGAATTAAAGCATTTGCACAATTTGCTGAAAAAACTTATAAAGCAATTGTTGAACTGGATTCACCTATACCAAGATCTAAATTAGATGAAGTAGAAAAATATTTTGATGGCATAACTATAAAACAGAGGACTCCAACAAGAGTTTTGCATAGAAGGGCTGATAAAACTCGAGTTAAAAAAATCTTTAAAGTTAAAATAAGTATTCTAGAAAAAAATCTAATAGAACTAATTATTAAAACTCAAGGTGGAACCTATATTAAAGAGCTAATTTCTGGTGATGATGGAAGGACTAAACCAAGCATTTCAGAATTTTTGAATATGGAACTCGTTTGTAAAAGCCTAGATGTTCTGTCAGTTGAAGAAAAATAAATTCTGGACTCTTTAATTTTGGAAAAATTTAATAGGGACTTTTTCTTTTTTATAATCATTAAAAATTATTAATAATAATAATCACTTATTTTATTAATCATTTAATTTTATAAGGAATTTAAACCAATGAGAAAGTCTAAAGGTTACAAACACCGCCATACAAAAAATCTTTTAAGAAAACGCCCTCGAGAAAGAGGAATAGCACCATTAGGACGTAGTGTACTTCAAAAATATAATACTGGAGATTATATTGACATTATAATCGATCCTAGCGTTCATAATGGTCAACCACACTATCGATTTCATGGTAAAACGGGAATAATTAAAGAAATCAGAGGAAAAGCGTTAATTATATCATTAAAAGATGGGAACAAAGAAAAAACAATAATAAGTCGCAAGGACCATGTAAGATTAAGTAGATGTATTAGTAAAACGTAACAAATTTTTATAATTTGGTGAAAAAATGGAGAAAAAAATCATCGAAGAAAAAAATTTAACTTTAGGTGAAGTAAAAGAAATATTAAAAGCACGTGAAGAAAAAGATACTGAGTTATCTTATGTTCAACGTATTACTTTAGACTATATAAATAAATTTTCTAGGTTCGATGCAGAACAATCTCGTCAGTTCATAAATGATTTAAAATCAAAATTTGGAATAGAGGAGAAATTTGCAATCCAAATTGTAAATTTAAGCCATCTACCAGAAACAGAAGAAGAACTGGACTTAATCTTTGATCGAGCTGATCAACCACCAACTGATGAACAAAAAAAAGGTATGCTTCAACTGATTAATGAATATAAGACTCGGACAGAATTTTTATGATGTAATGAATAATATTAAAAATAGCTTAGGGGCTTAAATGGGGATTACATGAAAATTATAAAATGACTTATTAATCTTATTTAGAATTTTAAGGAAGCTGATTTTTAGGAAATTATTAAAATGTATAATAAACATCATTCTGAAAAAGTTAAAGATCTTAGCAAAAAGAAATATGAAGAATATGCTGTAGTACTTGACTTCTTAGCTAGAGGAAAACAAAAACCTCGTGATAAAGTACCTCTATATGCAAAAGAACCTATAGTACAAGCAGTTGGTGAAGGATTCTTTACACTTTTGGAACTCGTCCCCTATAAATTTACTTCATTTACAATTCGTGAAAGGATATTCATTGGAAAAGGAGATAAAAGAAAAAAGATTGACCATGTAAAAAAAAGGATTTCTCACGATTCCCTAACAGCATCAGCTAAATTTGAATTACTTCCTGTGATAGAGAAAATTATTAACAGAGAAGAAAAAAGGTTTTTGAATTTTTTCAATACAGCAAAGCCGATCACAACAAGAATGCACCAATTAGAACTCTTACCAGGAGTGGGAAAAAAATTAATGTGGGATATTATTAATGAACTAAAAAAAGGCCCCTTTTCTGATTTTGAGAACCTCAAGCAACGAGTAAAAATATTAGACCCCAAAAAGTTGATTGCAAAAAGGATCTTAACCGAAATTCAAAATGAAACCGAAAAACATCGCATTTTTACCCGACCCCCGCCAAGTTAATCAAATCGAACGACTTCATAAAACTAATTATCCTACTTCCTCAAATTCTAAAATAGTTTTTATTAATTTTTTTTATTAAATTCATAGTGAAACCAATAGTTTTTTAAAAACTGAGGTTATCTCTTGGATAACATTTGCAAACAAAAAATTCGCTTATTATGTGAAGGAGTCAGTGTCGAAAAAGATATAGATAAAGGGAGAAAAAGTGGTGCAGGACCTGCTGGTGGATCATTTTTCCAACTTAGAGATAGCACTATAAATTTGCCATTATGGCCAAAATTTGCGCAAGCTTCAAAATTAAAATTAGTTAAAGATAATAATAATTGGAAAATCATTGAGAATGATGAATTATATTGTAATTTAATTAAAATTCCTCCCCCAAAATTCTATTCTCTGAAAACTAAAGATGGAATTTTAATGAAAAAAATAGCACTCCTTCATGGAAAGGATTGTTTAGCAACAACAATTTATCAAAAATGTGTCTATTGGAAGCAAAATTTACAATGCAAATTTTGTGGAATAGAACTTAGTTTTAGAGAAAGCGATACAATATTAAAAAAATCTCCAAACCAAATTTTAGAAGTTCTACTTAAGGGATTAGAAGAAAAAAGGGTAAAACATGTGACTCTGACAACAGGAACACTTCAAAAACGTGAAAAAGAAATTCAATTATATTCAGAAATTTTGGAAAAATTAAAATCTAACGTAGAAATACCCATACATATTCAATTGGAACCAACTAAACGAAAAAATCTTGAAAAATTAGCGTCAAAAGGTTTAGATACTATAGGGATTCATATAGAAAATTTTGATGAAAATATACGCCGTAGAGTATGTCCTGGTAAATATAAATCAGCAAATATTGAGATGTACAAAAAATCTTGGAATGAAGCGGTTGAAATTTTTGGAGAAGCTCAAGTATCATCTTATGTAATTATCGGATTAGGGGAAGATGATGAATCAATAATTAAAGGGTCAGAATGGTTAATTAGAAGAGGAATTATTCCTTTTATAGTTCCTATAAAGCCAATAATCGGAACGATTTTTGAAAATTATACTCCTCCTTTTACTGATAGAACTTTGAATATTTGCCATAAAGTTGCAGACTTGTTTAGAGAATATGGATTAAGCCCATTTAAGAATAAAGCTGGTTGTGTTCGTTGTGGTGGCTGTTCACCAATAAATGAAGCAATTAAGTATTTAAAGTGAAAAAATTTAGCTTTGCAAAATCAAGACTAAAAAATATATCATTAATAGATTACCTATAATAATTCCAACATCTTTTATACCCGGAGAAGGAACCTTTGGACGTCTAAAAACATATATAGGTCCTGCAGGGGCAAAAGATAAAGGAACTAAATAAATATCAGCTAATAATAGAATTGTAATACTGATAAGAATTATAGTCAATATTGAGGCTATTTGAACAACTATTTGAATGGTTCTAAGTGAATATTTTTGAATCGCTTCTTGATCTATAGCTTCATGAGTAACTTGTGAAGAAAAAGTGAAAACAAAAAAAGCAGCTAAAAGAGCTATTTCTCCCCAAAAAAATCTTTTACCCAAAATAAACAATCTAAAAATTCTATCTATACGCAGAAATTGTAATGGAGCATAATTAGATGCGATTTTTATAATTAAATATGGAAAAATTACGTGAGATGTAACTAAAACAATCTTATTTGTAATAGGATACGGCTTTAATTTTATACAATATAAAACCACTAAAATTATAGAACTTAATGCTAAACATAAAATTACTAGATTTAATAATAGTGCTCTTGATAATAACACAATTCCTAAACCAAAAGAAACTAACCCTATCGTAGCAAGTTCTTTATCTCGAAAAGGGATATCTCTATCTTTGTCCTTAATATCATTCAATAAATTACCAGTAATACCTAGAAATCCCCATCCGAAAATGATATCTAAATAATCAAAGATATTTAAAGAATTTATATAAATTGCTAATAAACACGGTAAAATAACAGAAAATAGGTAATCCAATCTTAAAAGTTCAATTCTATTCAATAAATTCACATTTAAGTTTTACATTTGAATAAATTTTTTTATGTAATAAGATTTACAGATAAGAATTTTATAACTAAATTTTGTTTTTAATCATTAGATAATTTTTTTGAGGAAGATGTTTGAAAAAGAGACCTCCTTTAAGTTCCTTTTTTTCACCTAAGAGTGTTGCAATTATAGGTGCTTCAGCTAAAGAAGGTAAATTTGGATATCAAATTATTAAAAATTTAAAGAATATAAAGTATAATGGAAAAATTTTTCCAGTAAATAATAATAATAAAGGAAATATACTTAATCTGATTACATATAAGTCTCTTGAAGAATTACCAGAAGTTCCAGAATTAGTTGTAATCATCTTACCACCAAAAGAAGCTTTGAAAGCTGTTTATAAAAGTCTAGATTATGGAATAAAAAATATAATGTTAGAAAGCTCTTTTATTTCAGAAGAAATTGAAGATGAACTTCGTAATGCTAGTTGTCAAATGGGATTTAGAATTATGGGTAGCAATTCCATTGGTTTAATTAATTTTAATGATAGATTTTCGACATCAATAATCCCTGTACGCTGTAAAATCGGTAAAGATGCACAAGTAGGTTATATTGCTCAAAGTGGAGGGCTGGCAGGTGGTTGTGGATGGTGGAAACCCCACACTGGCTGTGGTTTCAGTAAAGTTATTCATCTTGGTAGAAGTTGCGATATTAATGAAGCAGAAGTAATTGAATATCTAACTGAGGATGATAATACTAAAGTAATTACACTATTTCTAAAAAAGATCTCCGACAGAATAATAAATAAAGTAAATATTTGTGCAAAAATCAAACCGATTATTTTTTTGAAAATAGATAATTCCCCGCCATTTACTAAGTTAGAAAAAGCAGGAGCAATTCCTGTAACTATATATCAAGACTTATTTGAGATATCAAAAGCGTTTATCCAAGCACCTCTTCTAAAAGGAGAAAATATTGGTGTAATTGGACCAAGTTCAGGAGCATTATCTTTAATTACAAGCAAACTAAAAGAGTTTAATTTAAAAGTTGCAAAAAATTTAAGCCCAGAAACAGAAAAAATATTGCGAGACAATGTTCTTCATAAAGAAAGTAAAATTTTAAACCCTGTTGACTATTGGCCTCCTACTAGATTTGATGGCGAAGAGGTTGGAAATAAGTATAAAGCAGCTACTGAAGCGTTACTTTCAGATAAGAATGTAGATGCGGTAATTATTATTTTAGAACTATTTAGAGAGATTGAATTTGATGTAGTGAAAGCTTTTTCGGGTTTAAAACAGAAATATCCTACAAAACCCATAATTGCAGCATGTGTTCAAGTAGAAACTGACGTACTACAAAGAGTTTTAGATGGTTTATCTGAACTTAATATGCTAATTTATGATTTTAATATTGAAAAGAGTGTCCAAGCGTTGAGTTCGTTACGTAAATTTGAATTAATCAAAGAAAAACAATAATAACCGCGTAATTTTATGTTTTTTTTTAAATGCTTTAAATGTGGAAAATGTTGTCATAATGTGAAATCAGAGGGGTACGAAAGATACATACCAGTCTATCTAGATGAAATTTCGAAATTGGAAAATCTAGCTTTGAAAAATAAAGTAAAAAATAATTTGGAACCTGATTTGTTATATCCTGATATCTTGAATAAAAGATTGATTGTTGTGACTTATGTCCTAAAATTTAAAGACGTTTGTGCATTCTATAATGAAAAATTAGGTTGTACTATATATAATGATCGCCCTATTACTTGTAAATCTTATCCAGTTTCAATATGGAAGGAACATATTAATTATATGATGAAAGTAAATACCGATTGTAAATTTGTCGAAAAGAATATCGGTCTTATCTCCCCAAAAAATTATAGCGAATTAGAAACTTTCTTTCCAAAAGAATATAAACAAGCTAAAAAATTGATGATAAAAGGTAAAGAAATACTATACAGAATAATTGAGCTTGAACAACAAAAAAAAATTGATGTAGGATATTTAAGTGGAAAACTTGATTTCTTCTATGATGTAGAAAAAGCAGAGGTAGAATATAAAAATTGGGAGAAAATAAACTTATATGATATAGAATTGGATTAGTACTTGAACTATTTTAGACTTTAACGATTACTTTTAATATATCTTTGGACTTTGCACTTTTAAATGCATCAACAATTTTATCTAAAGTAAAAATTTTAGAAATTAAAGGTTCTAAACTAATATTACCACTATTAATTAATTCAATTGCTTTATGAAATGGACCACACCGGCTAGTAAATATATTAATTTCTCTTACAACTAAATCAGTTACATTTATTGGAGAGAGTGTACCATGAGTACTTTTAATATGGATTTTTCCTCTACTCCTGGTTGATTTAATAATTTCTATCAGAGCTTTTGCTGAGCCCGTTGCATCAATTGCTATATCTGTTCCAATTTCATTGGTTAATTTGGCGATTTCGTCTGAAATGTTTTCAACTTCATTATAATTTATTATATTTTTTGCCCCTAATTTTTCAGCGATCTTAATTCGGTTTTTATGTTTTCCAACAAGAATTATGTTAATATTTTTTAGTTTCATCGATTTTAAAACTTGAAAAATTAATAATCCTAATTTTCCCAGACCAAATATGGTAATATTCTTATCTTCGCTCTTTATGGGCATTATTTCAAAAGTCTGGATAGCTGCAGCTAAAGGTTCAATAAATGTAGCTTGTTCAAAAGATAAATCATCAGGTATATGATGGATTAATGAATAGTTAATGGCAATTTTTTCAGCTAGAGCTCCATTAATATCAATTCCCAAAGCTTTTCTATAAATACAATGAGTGGGCATTTTATTTAGACAAAAATAACATTTACCACAAATATTTGTATTGATTTCACTAGTAACTCTAGTTTTTAAAAGATCATTTTGAAGATTTTTATCCAAATTTTTGTCTATATCAATTATAGTTCCAGAAAATTCATGACCTGGAATAATAGGAACTGGAACTGGTAAATTTCCATCAACAATAGCTATATCAGTTCCACAAATTCCAACTGAATCGACTTTTATCAGAACTTGATTATCCTTTAATATAGGATTGTTTATATCTTCTTTATACTGAATCTTATTTCCATCAAAAACTGCCGCTTTCATTAAAAATTACCTTAATTTCTTTTATTTTAAGTAAAGAATCGTTTATTAATTTATAATTTAATTAAATAATAATATCTTTATTAAAGTGATTTAGGCGAAAGAAATGAAAATAAGACTAGCTAAATCCACAGATTTGCCAAATATCGTTTCATTATGGTGGGAAATGCAAAAATTTCATTTTAAATATGATGAGTTTTTTTATCACACTAAGCCAGAACAAAATGCAAAGGAGATGTCAACAGAATATTTTAAATATAGCATTAAAGAGAAAAATCACATTCTGATTGTTATTGAAAAAGATAAAAAACTTATTGGGATGCTTCATTGTGAGATCTCAACTCGTCCTCCTGTTTTAAAAGAAGAAAAAGAAGCTCAAATAGTAGAAACTGTAGTTACAGCACAATATAGAGGGCAAAGACTATTTCAACAAATGTTTGACTATTTGAAAAAAGAACTAAAGTTGCGAAATATTCGATTTTGTATTTTATCTGTTGATAAGGACAATACGAGGGCAATTAAAGCTTATTTAAATTCTAATTTTAAAGAACGTCAAAAAAAGATGATATATAAATTATAAGAGTTTTTTATTATCTGTAATTTAAATTAAGAAAAAATAGCTAGACAATTATTAGTAATCTTGATTGGGTCAATTAGTTATTTTATTCGATCTTAAGCAAACATTAGAGTATTTAATTGATTAAAATTAAAAAATCTCTTTTTATATAACAGATTCCCAAATTTAGGGTGGTTTAAATATGATCCTATTTGAAAAAATTGCACTATCCATTCTATTTTTCTATTGAAAAGTTTAGGAAAACGGAAGTGATTTTATCAGTAAAAATAAAAAATTAGGAATTGCTTTAATTGGGATCTTAATATTAGCCGGTAGTATTGGTGGCTGGTACTATTATTCATCAACAAAACAAGAAGACTTTTCATATCTTGCAATCCTTCCTCTGCTACTTCCACCAATGCCAACTCCAATAGTTTTCATAGATAATTCAGCAATCTACAATCATGAGCATGGAATTGCCATATTTGCTGGAAGTTACACTATTAAAGATCAAACGGCACCATTTACACCTAATTTACCACCTTATGAAATTCCATTAGTTGGTAAAATAGAAGTAACAAATACTACAGTAGATAATTCATCCACCTATTCAACGAGTTCTTTCAAATATATTAACTTATTTATGGACGCAAAGCTCTCTTTAATAAATGTAAATGCCCCAAACTTAGAAATTAATTTATTTGGTGATGCTCATCTAACCGTTCAAAATAGTACTATTGGGACAATTATTGCTAGACAGTCCTCAACTGTAACCGTTAGAAATTCAACTGTCAATAAAATATATGATGCACTATCTAGTTTATTAAATATTTATTTAGCACTAAATGTGGACCCATTAGGACTTGATAGTGTCATAAATATCGAAGAAAATTCAACTATTTCTCTTATTCAGATAGCTGAAGGAGGAGATCTTGATATTTCTGATAGTATTATCTATAATTTGACAGCCTCAAGTGTTGATGTAGATCATAAGGCACAAGTAACTGTTGATAATATAAATGTAGTAAATGAATTTATACTAGGCCAAAATACTGAAGGCAACATAGTAAATTTAACTAATACGGGATTGACTTTATTACAAGGGGACGCGTATGCACATTTTATTGATATGAATACTGTGATGTTAGGTGTAATACAAGGAGCAACGTGCTTAATAAATAATTCAAACATTGGAATGTTACAAGATGGTATAGTAGGATTATCTGGAGTAACAATAGTTAAAAATTACCAAATAACAGGCTCTTATGGTATCAATTACATTAATAACACAATCATTGATGGATTTACAAGTGTCGGAGTTAGACAATTTTCATCAATTGCGGCTATAACACCAGCAGGTCCTGGTTCTACAGTAGTAATAGTTGAAGATTGCGCTAATTCTTTTACTAGTATATTAGCTGCTGAATATGCCAACATAACAATGAAGAATGTTTCAACTAGTTATTTGATAGGTTTGGGTAACTCCATTATACAAGCAGAAAATATGACAATATCAGCTTTACAGTCAACTGATAGTGCTCAAGTGAATATTATTAATTCTGCGATAACAGGAATGTATATTCCATTAGATCTCGGAGGCGGAGTAATCTTAAGTATGCCTATATGCGCAGTTACTGAAAAGAATTCTAAATTAGAATTAACAAATGTGACAGCAAATGCTTTAAGCGCTTATGATAGTTCTGAATTATTATTGGACAATGTTTCTATTTCAATATTGGAAATTGCTACATTGGGAAAAGTTAGGATAACTAGTTCTTATTTAACTGGTGGTGGTCAAACAGTGCTCGGTGCTATAAAAATTCACGATATTCCTAGTGTAGGTAACGAAGCAGGTGATGTTATAATTGAATATGCAATAATTGGCTTAGCATCTATTTTTGGATCAGCAAATGTTACTCTCCAAAATTGCTATTTTGGTGCTACTGGAGCATTATTATATGGTGTTGTTGTTAGTGGTGCAAATACTGTTAATATAAATACAGGTGTAATAAGTGGCACTTGTTCGAACTATACTAAAATTGACGCTGCTACAAAAGCCACAATCTTTGCTGCATTTTTGAATAACATCGAGATAAATGATACTGCTACAGTTAATATTAATAATTATGTATCGATTCCTGGTCTCGCTCAACTAAATTATTCAATTAATGCTTATCATAATGCTAAATTGAATGTAGAAAATGGAACATTGGGTCTAGTTAGATTATTCAATGACACAACAACTAAAATTAATTCTACTGAAGTAGTTATGCCAAGTAATACAGGTATTGCAGCGATACTGGCTGCAAATAAAGCTTATTTTGAAGCAAATAATTCCGATATAAAAGCAATTCTGTGTTATAGAGAAGAAAAATCAACACAATATGCTGCAAAGGTAACAAACTCTGATGTCTATATGGCGTATTTGCTAGGTTACACAAGATTAAGACTTGAAACTGTTACAGTCTATCTTTATGCTATTGTTATGGCAGGGGTAGATAATCGCGTATATGCTTTAGAAGTAATTAATAGTACATTTTTCCCTGCATTTGGAGCTACTCTTAGCGCAATTAGTTGGGCCCCAACAGCCTAAATCCTTTCTTTTTTTTTTAAAATAATATTTTGAATTTTTTTCTATTTTTTTAAATAATTTTAAGCTATTTTTTTTAACTAATATAGTTGTGCTGGACATTCACTTAAATGTTTAATATTTTACTTTCTATTTTATTTTAAATTTAAAAATTGGATTAATATGGATAAAAAAACCGAAAAAAAATTTAGTTGTGTTATCGTCCCTTCAATCAAGACTATTTTAAAATCGAAAATATTATTTTTTCAGACACAAAAACGTCAAAGAACAATTAATATAACACCCTTTATGGATTTAAAGGTTGAATTCCATTTTATTAACGAAAATAATTTAAGACCTTTAAAAATTAAACACCCTGATGGCCTTTATATGCAACATAAACCTTTTATGAAGCTATTAAAGGATGCTGAAACAATATATGTGCCTGAAAAATTTCGTGATAAAATTTTAGATATTTCAAATATGCTCAAATCATATCAATTGAATCATGAAATAAAACAATTTTGTAGGCTATGTTTATTAAAAAATAAAGTATCTATACTTGACGATAAAAATTCAATATTAAGTTATAATGAATTCCTTTGTCCCAACTGTGCATTAGACGAATTAATGAATGAATTAAAATTTCTTGGTTTTAAACCATCAAAACCCTTTCTAGATCGGATGCAAAATATATTATTGGATTTAAAGGATCTTAAGAAAGTCCTTCCTATACTTAAACCAAATTTTGATGCTTTTAAAAATCAAGAATTGACATTTTATAATGAAATTAAGGCAAGCACTAAAAAATCAGGTTATTCAAAGGTTGAAGATTTAAATATTCCTGAAGAATTTATTGAAGTTCTCAAAAAAAGTGGTTATGAAGAGTTACTACCTGTTCAAGATTTAGCAATTCAAAGTGGTTTATTTGAAAATAAAAATTTGTTAATTGTCTCATCGACTAGTTCTGGAAAGACATTAATTGGTGAACTGGCAGGAGTTGCTAAAATTATTAAAGAACGAAAATATAAGAAATCTAATGGGTGCTTAGTTTTTTTAAACCCATTAAAAGCAATGTGTAATCAACAAAAATTAAGATTCACTGAAAGATATTCAAAATTGGGAATAAAAATTGCAATTAGAGTTGGGATGTCCCAATTAAATGTCAAAAATGAAGATTTAGTTATTGTAGATGACGATTTTGAAGCCGCGGATATAATAACTGCAACTTATGAAGCATTTGATTATTTATTAAGGAAAGGTAATATAAAAAATGAAATAAAGCAAATTTCAACATTAGTTTTTGATGAATTTCAAATGATTGGGGATGAAGAAAGGGGTCCCATATTAAATGGTTTAATATCACGAATAAAAATATTATTTCCAGATACTCAAATAATTGGTTTATCTGCAACTATTAAAAATGTCAGAGAAGTAGCTAAAAAATTTGATCTAATTCCAATTATATATAACGAACGCCCTGTTACTCTTGAACGTCATCTAGTTTTATGTAAAACAGAACATGACAAACTGTTTAATCTTGCTAAACTTATTCGTGGAGAATATAAACATAGAAGTTCATTCAAATTTTATGGATCATCTATAGTATTTACTAATTCCAGATTAAGATCACATTTAATATCAAATGAATTATCGAATAAGCATGGCTTACATATAGTTGCTTATCATGCTGGTTTATCTTATTTTCAAAGAAAAGCAATAGAATTTGCATATGAACATGGACAATATCAGGCTATTATAACTACCTATGCATTAGGAGCTGGATTCGATTCACCAGCATCTCAAGTTATTTTTGAATCTTTATTTATGGGCATAAATGCGATTACTCCAAATGAATTTCACCAAATGTCTGGTCGTGCTGGTCGTTATAAAATGCATGATATGGGAAAGGTTATACTCTTGGCAGAAATTGGAAAAACGCTTCATGCAGAAAAAATGAGTGAGGATCAAATCGCACTTTTCTTATTAGAAAGTCAACCAGAAGACTTGGATCCTCTATATGAACCAGAAAAAATTATTGGAGAGGTTTTAGCTTCAATCACCACAGGTTTAAAGAATTTTGACGAAATTGAAAGTTTTTATGATAATATATTTAATGCAGAAGAAAATCTAAATGTTATATTGGAAAATCTTGAATCAAAAAAGCTAATTTATAAAGAAAATGAAGCATTTTACGTTTCTAATTTAGGTAAAGCTATTGCTCTATCTTTCTTTACCCCAGAGGAGGCACTCTTAATAATTAAAGAATTGAAATTAAATTTAGATCCTTTAAACATTGCTATAACTTCAGATTATTTTGAAAATATCTATATTTCTGAAAAAATTAGAAATGAAATGACTAAAATATATAAAACTCAAATTCCAGCAAGATTTTTTTCCTCCACTATTATTGATTTTGCTGAATTATTGAAAAAACGTAAAAAAAATGCACCACCATGGCTTTTAGACCTTGTTATGAAATGGTATTTCAATTTTTTTAATTGCGAATGTGAAGATAGACCATATTGTGAATGTCAATATTTAAAATCTGACCAAAAAATTGTGGAATTTCGATTTGAAGGATTAAGTCCTACGGAAATTAGCAATAAAATGGAAAAAGAATTTGGATTAACAGTCTATGCTGGTGATATATTTAGATTTCTAGATAATTTAATCTATAAACTTAATGGAATTAGCATGATAGCTGAGAGTATCGGCTTAATAGAAATAAAAGAAAAAATAAATAATCTAAAAAGAAGAATAGAAAATCCTTCAGGATTTAATGGTTAGGAGAAATTAAAAAAAGTTCTTAAAATTTTTAAAATACTAATTCTATCGAAAATATTGAATTAATCCATAAATTAATTCAATTCCACCAAAAATCCAAAATGGAACACTTAACCAATAAAACTCTGGAACTAAAGTCGTAGCTCCAATAATTGTAAAAATTAAACCGATAGTAATTCCCATTATCCCAAATCCAATATCATAAAATCCGCTTTTTCTGGGATCTTCACTTGGAAATCTCCTTATTTTGATAATTGAACCAATTACAGGGAAAGTTAGGACAACAGGAAATAGAACTAATGCAATTACAGTAGGTGTTAATATTTCAACACTTAGACTGATATTTGGAGATCCTATGGTTTGAAAGATGCCAGTTGCATTAAATAGAATAATAGTAAGGAAAATAAAAGTAATAAGACGATAAATCATACTTACTACGGTAGATCCTAAAACTTTAGAAATATTTGGAGATACTGCAACTGCGGCTAAACTTTGTTTCGCTTTTAAATTTTGTTCAAACCGCTCTTCTATATATAATTGTAAATGTTGAGCATCATCATCATCCAATAATTCATCGCTCCTTTTTTTCCTTAGTTTATACTGTTCTTTTTCTAATTTCTTTCTTTTTTCCATCATCTCTCTTAAATAATCAAAAGCCTCACTTGAAAAGAATCTTCTTACTGATATTGAATGAATTTCTACAGTTGGTTCTTTTTCTTCAATTTTAGCTTCCTTTATTTTTTCAATTCGTGTTTCCAATTTATCAATCTGCATTTGTAATCTTTTACTTCTTTCTCTTGTTGGAAAATATATTTCTTGAAAATAACTAGTTTGGAGACTTATTTCTAAAAAGATTAAAGCAAAGAATGTGGACAAGAATTCAGGACTAATTAAATATGTTGAAATTGGTGTATAATAATACGCATAAATTAAAAGCCCAATTACATTTTGTAAATCTTCTGGAATTAGACTAGAAAAGTATAATAAATTTAATATTGTATGGTAAATATATGGTCTTAATCGTATTGATAACGAAAGATTGGATAGATCCATTATAATAAATAAAAAATCTGGAAAATAAGGTTGTATAAACGTATTGATAAAGACGCTACTTATGATTATTAGGAAGAAATAAAGAACAGCTGTCATTTTTTTCTTTATAATTGAATGAATTAAAAAGGCAGAAAATACTACCAACAACCCAATAAATGCAATACTCACAAACAATCCTATTAAATTAGCTAGATCTGGAGTTACTACCCAAGTCATAAAAAAATTATCAAATAATTCAACAAATATTGGAGTTATTGCTGCCATTAATATAATCATTACGATAAAAATAAAGCTCACAATACTCCAATTTGAATTTCTGGTGTATACAAAATATATTAAAAATATAATTGATGAAATCAAAAAAATGATAAATATAGATCGATAAAAAGATGTAAAAAAGGGAAAATTCGGTACTCCTGCCATTGTAAAGAGCATAGTCCCTAAATATCCACAAAATTGAATAAATGCAGAGAAATTGAAAACATTTGCGGAGAAAACAGATGAAAGTCCTGCTACTGCAAATATATAAGTTATTATTGTTAAAATTAAAAGCATAATTACTGAACTGAAGAATTTATTCTGCTCCATTAGATTAGCCCCATCCCCTTCCTTTTTGCTTTCAAGAATTCAGATATTATTGTAGGAAAGTAATCCGCAGGTGAAACATTTATTACACTTACTTCTAGACGAGCCAAAGATCGAATGGTAGTCATTCTTTTTTCCCACAACTCTTCTGCGATTGCCTGTGTAAGTGCTATATCTACTGGTCTTAACTCTTCAGGTCTTGCTTCAAACCATGGACCAAAAGGACTTATAATTATTATATTGTGATCATATGACCTTGCAAGTTGTATAGCTTTTAAAAATTCATCCTTTATATCTTCCATATCAGTTAATAAGAAAAAAAAACTGCTTTTAGGAAGTCTTTTCACCGCAAAATCCATCGCTTCATATAAGACTTTTTTTCCTGATGCCTGAACTTTAGATAAATTATCTAAAATTTTAAAAAAATTATCACGACCTGGTTTTGGAGGTAAATAATAATGCATTTTATCAGAAAAAATTAAGAGTCCTATAGAGTCTCTTCTTTCTTGGGCTAAATTTGCAAGTAATACACTTGCTCTAATTGAATATTCAAGTTTATCTTCTTCTATTTTTCCTCTTGACATAGAACTCGAAGCATCTAATAGAATTAGAAATCGAATATTTTTTTCTGATTCAAATTCTCTCACCATGTGTTTTCCCGTTCTTGCTGTTGCTTTCCAATCAATTCTTCTATATTCATCTGCTGTGATGTAAGGACGAATTCCATAAAATTCAGATCCATATCCTTTTTGTCTGGTTGCATGAGTTCCAAACATTAGACCTTGACGTCGTCGACTGGCAAATGCTTTCATCCTTCGGACATCCTCATAACTCGGATATACTATAATTTCTGTAATATTTCTAACTTTAGATGATTCAAAGTGAAAACCCAAACGATCTCTTATAATAACTTGTATAGGACCTAAGTTATATGCGCCTCTGTTTTTTGCCATTAGTACATAAGAAAATTCTATTTCCTGGCCCGTATCTAAACGTGTATCTATCCAATTTTCTCCTAATGCTAAGATAAAATTTTCTGGATAGATATCATGAACTTCAATAAATTCATAGCTTCTTTTTCCTATATTTCTTAATTTAACTGTCACATGTAAAAAATCGTTGGCAAATACCTTTTCCTTGTCCAAAGTTCTTTCAAATTCTATATCTTTCATATCAACAGAATATTCAAATAATGGAATTGAAATTACGGTGCTCAAAACACAAAAAATACCTAGAAATATTAAATAGTAATTCGTTAATGAAAAACCTAATAATAGAAAAAAAAGTCCAGCAAGAATTAGAATCCTAGCCCGAATTGTTAACATCGATAAATTTGCCTCAAAATATTTTATGTTGGGACAGTTACTTCATTGAGCATATCAGAAATCACTTTATCTAAAGATAATCCTCCTAGCTCTACTTCGGGTTTTAATATTATTCGATGTAAAAGGACATGCTTTGCGATGGCTTTGATATCGTCAGGCGTACAATAATCTCGTCCTAATATAGCCCCTCTAGCTTTAGCTCCTTTTAATAATGCTATAGAAACTCTAGGACTTCCTCCAAGAAGAACTCGAGGTTCATTTCTCGTTTTAAATACTATATCTTTAATAAAGTCCATAATATCTTCATCAACGTGTATTGTTTTAACAGCTTCTTGCATAGCTGCAATTGTCTCTTGATTTGTCACACTTTCAACTTCAACTTCTTTTGGATTATGCATCATTTTTATTAGATCAACTTCTTCTTTTTCAGTGGGGTATTCTACCATAAGTTTGAATAGAAATCTATCTACTTGAGCTTCGGGTAGAGGATATGTTCCTTCCATCTCGACTGGATTTTGTGTTGCTACCACCATAAAAGGTGGAGCTAAAACATGTCTATTTCCTTCTATGGTCACTTGTTTTTCTTGCATGCATTCGAGGAGAGCTGATTGTGTTTTTGGTGGTGCCCTATTAATTTCATCAGCAAGAACTATATTTGCAAAAATAGGACCTTTTCTTAACACAAAATCCCCAGTTTTTGCATCTAGTACATTTGTACCTATAATATCTGCAGGTAACATATCAGGAGTAAACTGGATTCTTTTAAAAGAACAACCAAGCACTTTAGCAAAATTTTTTGCCATGTGTGTTTTTGCAACGCCAGGGACACCTTCAAGAAGAACATGTTCATTGCAAAGTAATGCAATAAAAATATTCTGGATAACTTCTCCTTTTCCTACAACTGCCTTTCTAACTTCTGATAAGATTCTTTGTGCGTTATCTCTGACATCTTTTATTGATAAAGTCAAACTCATCTTTAAAATCTTCCTTATATATTTTTTATAATATTTCGATTTTTATTTTATTTGATCATAACACCATTTCATTTCATTAAATGCTTGCAAAAATGTAGTTGGATTTGTTATTTTCATCAATTTTTTATCAACACGTTCAAATTTAGTTAAATCACGTTTTAACCTAGTAATATTAACGTGTGGTTTAATATCCTTGATAATTTCAATAATTTGATTAGGATCATAACTTCTTATGTTAATACTTTGAATTATATTTCTTTTAAATCGTCTATATAATAAACTAATAGCCTTATTATATTGTCTTTTTCTTTTAAACCATTTCATTCTTTCACTAAATATGGATTCACCCTTTGTTTTGACAATTTTAGATTTTTTAATGATTTTTGTTTTTTCAATCTTTGGTATCCATCTACTAACAAGGGCATAAAATAACAAAGGTAATACAGGGACTAGTAATATAAATCCAGAAGATGCATTTATAAATCGTAATATTAAACCAAAGAAGGAAGGAAAAACCTTTTGTTGCTTTGATTCATCAAAAACAACAAAATGAGGTGTATTATTAGCCAGATTATTAAGTAAATTCATAGCAAACTTATCGTTATCATATTCTTCTGAAAAAGCAAATAAATTAGTAAAAATTTGTGGTTGTGTGGTGATTATTATTCTCTGATTGGCACTCACGCATGAAATCCAAAAAGAACCATTAGAATCCATTATATCATGGAAATAATTCGCATTAGCATCTACCCATGATGTTGGATTAGTTTTGGCAATTATTTTTGATGTAGTAATATTAAATTGATTATTTAACATATCTAAGATTGCTGCATTAATTTCATAGGTATTGCTAATATCGAAAGGTACTCCTGTAATATTTTCTATTGCATCAAACAAAGGATTTTTTTCTCCAGACTTTAATAAATTTTCCCAGCCGGATATACCAAAGTCGATACCTAAATTTAATGGAGTAGGTCTTGTAACTAATATCTTATCAACTTCATCATCTTTATCATTATAAGGATCTCCATTATAAGGATATCTTATATCTGTTATAATCATTCCATAAGGTATCTCATTAACTAATAAATTTTCTAAAAATACTGCATTATTCGAATTATTATCGTCATATATTGCGGCAGAATAAATACCGTTCTCAATCCAATAAGAAAATTTTGGAGATTTTAGTGGTACTTCATTAAAAATAAAATTTGTTAATTTATTCGGATCTGTGAAAAAAGGATCCTCAAGCACTTTTGATATATTAAATCCAGCCCTTGTAAAGTTTAAGAATAAATCATACATTGTTTCTTTTACAGGGTCTACAAAATAACTACTCATTAAATTATTTAATAAAATGAGTTCTGAACCAGTGCCAAAATTAGATGCTAGTAATAGTTTACCCCCATTTCCAACAAAATTGAGCAATGTTATTATTTCAAATGGATCAAAAAATTGCACTGGTGCTATTTCAACAAGTATTGTATTCTTGCTTGGTAAAATATACAATGAATTCAATGATGATGTAATTGTTAATGGAATATGCCCAGATTCTGCAGCAGCTTTATAAAAAAATATTGAACTTCCTTTTAAACCATTATTAAAAATCGAATAATCATTTTCTTGTATAAAAAGATTTTCAAAAGGTGATAAAACGAAAGGTAGCAAAGAAATACCAAAAACTACAAAAAGAATAATTGTTTTACCACCTATACGACCTTCTTTTTCTTTCTTTTTTTTCTTTTCCTTTTTTTTAGTTTTCTTTTCCATTGATTAAAAACACCAATTAACTCTTTGGAACTACTTCAACTCTTACAAGTTCCCCAACAATTACTTGGAATAATTTACCAAACATTCGATTAGCCTCTGAATATGCACTAGGTGATATACTGTGACTAGAATACCTTGCTTCTTCATATAAAGTTGTAAATGGATAAACAAGGGTAGGATCTAATTTTGTATCCTTTATAATTCCCATAATAAATTCTCTAAAGGTTTGACTTTTTGTTGGAGCTTTGTTTAAATGCCCCTTAATTAATTCTATAAAGATTTGATAGGAATATATCACAGCCTCTCTAAATCTTTTTCCGTCGATTAAGGATTTTAATTGTTTTTCTACTTTTTTAACATCAATTGCTTTTGTTTTTAATCTTCTACGAGATCTTGCCATTTTTTATCATATCCAAATATTTTATTATCATTCTATTTTAGGTATATTATTCTCCATTGGAGGTATTTCAGGCTCAGGTTCTTCTTCCTCAATTTCTATTTGTTCAAGTTCAAATGATTTTCTTATTAACTTTTCAAATAATTTATATGTATTCGTATAAATGGATTGAGTAATTAAATGATTTGAAAAGCGAGCTTCTTCATAATTCGTGGTGAATGGATATATAAGATTAGGATCTAATTCTATTTTGGTTACTAATGAAGTCATCAATTCACGAAATGTTAAACCGGGAAGAGGTGGTTTTTTTAATTTTTCTAAAATTTTACTAAAGAAAATTTGGTAGAGAAAAACTATCGCTTCCTTATATCTATTTCCATCAATTAATGATTTTAATTTTTTTTGAAAATTACTAATCTGGATAGATTCTATAAACCTTTCAATTTGTAATTTTCGATGATACAATTTTCCAATAATAATAACCACAACTACCACTACTGCAATTATAACGATAATCCAGACCCAATTATAATTCTCAGGTTGCGTATAACCTAATATGGTAATTTCATTGGACTCATATGCGGAACTTCCCTCAAAATACGCTTGAAATGTAAACACAGGACCAATAATAGGCATTATAAAGATAAATTCTCCACTTGAATCAGTTTTAAAATTTCCAATAGTCTGACCAAACATTTTTAATTCAACTGATCTCCCCATAATTTTTAACGAATTATTAGCATCATATGCTTTTCCAATAACTACCACAAAACTTCCTACAATTACTATTGGAGTTGGAGTCGAAAGTTTAACACGCGGGTCTGAAAAAATATTGATATTTCGTGTTAAGGATGTATTTAAATAATATCCCGAACTATTAAAGACCACTGTAATATTATGATTACCAACTGCTGCTATTGGGATAGTACAATTAATTATAAAATAACCATTAATTCCTATTATAGGAGGGATGATAGATAATTGGGTTGAATTCATGAAAATACTTATATAATTCTTATATCCTGGAATTTGTTGGTTTATATTATCAGTAATTCTACCACTAATAATAATAAACTCACCCACACGGAAAGAATTGTAATTAAAACTTAATTGCTTAATAGCACTAGTGGTATTAATTGAAATAGTATTTGAAATATCTCCTTGTAAAATGAAATAAATCGGATTTGTGATTGTTGCATTTATTATATATGTTCCTAGAATATACGAACTCGGAATTATAAAAGTTATATTGAAATGACCTGTCTCATTTGTTATTGTTGATTGAATTGACTGATTATTAAGCAGAATTAAAATTTGCTCATTCGATATATTAAATGCCGAATCATTATGTGTAACTTGCCCAGAAATGAAAAGTGCAGTAACTCCCCTAAATACTGAGTTGGGGGTAACATTAGAAATGGAAATGTTTACCCAAATATACTTTAATGTAATAAAATTTGATATATCATCTTGCCAAATATAATATGAAGAGTTTGTTGTGGTAGCATTAATTAAATAAATACCCGGAGTTGCAGTTATTGGAATTATAAAAGTTGAGTTAAAATATCCAGTGCTATTTGTTGTAGTATTTACAACATTCGTATTATTAAGCAGAATTTCAATTATTTCTCCGTTTGGAATTGTATTTAAGGACCCATTTATTAAAACACGTCCAGATATGAAGAGTTGCGTTTTTCCCATATAAACAGTGTTAGGAGTTACATTAGATATTGAGAAGTTCACCCAAATAGGATTGACTTGAATAATATTGGATATATCATCCTGCCAAATATAATACGAAGAATTAGTCGTTGTAGCATTAATTATGTAAATACCAGGAGTTTGAGTTATAGGAATGATAAATGTTGAGTTGAAATGACCAGTGCTATTTGTAGTAGTATTTACAATATTCGTATTATTGAGTAGAATAGCAATTATTTCCCCTGCTGGAATAGTATTGGAAGTACCATTAATTAAGACACGTCCAGATATAAAAATTGGATCTACACCCCTAATCACTGAGTTGGGGGTGACATTAGATATCGAGAAGTTCACCCAAGTAGGATTGACTTGAATAATATTAGATATATCATCTTGCCAAATATAATATGAAGAGTTTGTTGTTGTAGCATTAATTATGTAAAATCCGGGAGTTTGAGTAATTGGAACGATAAAAGTTGAGTTGAAATGACCAGTGCCATTTGTAGTGGTATTTATAATATTCAAATTATTTAGTAAAATTGAAATTACCTCCCCAGCTGCAATAGTATTAGAAGTACCATTAATTAAGACACGTCCAGATATAAAAATTGGATTTATACCTCTAACTACTGAAAGGGGAGTTACATTATCAATTGAAAAGTTCAAAAAAGTTGGATATAAAGTGAGATTATTCCAATTTGTGTCATCTTTAAAAGGATAATATGTAATATTTGTGGTTGTGGCGTTTACTGTATAGAGTCCTGGAGAGACTGATAATGGAATTATAAATGTTTTATTAAAATATCCTGTCATATTTGTGGTTGTATTTATAGATATAGGAGAATTATTAAATAGAATTGAAATTACTTCATTCGAAATATTCATTTGTCCATCTTTATGAACCACTCTTCCCGAAATAAAAACGTTTGTTACTCCTCTTCTTGGATCGAGTGGATTGACTTCGAATATGGTGAAATTAACACGAATAACTGCTGGAGGATCGGGAATTACAGAAGAATTCATAAAATAGGGAGAGGTAATTGAAGTATTAACTTTGATTGTAACATTTACACCCGCTTCATGATCTGAAGGAATAAAATATGTTATTGAGTAAAATCCATTTGCAATGGTTGTATTTGTTCCAACAAAGAATTCTCCCGATGAATTTGTCTCATAAGCATTGACAATTTGACCCGGTAGTCCAGTTCCATTATCTAACAATAAATTCCCATAAATAGTAAAATTTTCACCAAGAGGTAATACTGAGGGATTGAAATTTTTTGTCAAAGAAGTGTTAGCCATTAATATTAAGTCAAATTCACTGCTATTTGATTCACTTCCTACAATAGATCCGACAGATAAATCTGGAAATGGAAATGGAAAATCAGCAAAAAATGTACCATTAAAATAAGCGTGAATATGATAAATTCCAACATCATAACTGATTGGAATAGTTCCGCTTGTATTTATTTGAAATATTCCATTAACATCTGTAATTCCAGAACCAATTAATTGGTTAGTCTCATTTATATATAATTTTATTAACCCTCCTTCAACTGTTCTGGTATTCACATCATCTGTAAGATTACCTTTAATTGTTAAAGCAATAATATTGTTCCTAAGTAGAGATAAATTTGTATAAGAAGATGCGAGGGTTCCATTGATTTCAGTAATATAAACTTGAGTTGTACCTCTACAAGTAACATATATTGGAGAATTGTTAGTTATTGCTAACCATGAAGCATTAAATCTATGTGGACCAACAAGAGAACTATCAAAAAATCGGTTTATAAATGTTGATTCATTATTATTACCAACTTGAGCAAATCCTAAATATGTATTATTAGTATAATCACTGAAATTTATATTTATAATTGGCTCGAGAGCGGTTCTGTTGACAGGTGCGTAATTTTTTAAGAGTTGGGCTTTTAATTCAAAAAAATCTGTATTTCTATTTTGGTGGTTAACCGGAGTTACATTAGCATATAGATTTAGATCGAAATGATCAGTTTCCATTCTGTCATCATTTATTCTCATTGGAATAAGATAATTCCATAAGTATGGAACTGGGGTAGGATCAAATTGAACCCAATTCCCACCACTTGAACTATCGGGGATCCAAACTTCTGTCCAATAGTGAACGTTAAGTAATGGAAGCCAAGGTGGGGTAATTGTTAGATAACCTACAGTTCCCATGACATATCTTGTAGAAATATTTAAATATCTCAAGAACAAAGAAAATGCAGTCGCGAAATCCTCGCTATCTCCATATCCACTTGTTAAAAATCGAATAATATCTTTATTCGTTGTATTTATAATAGGATTATAGCGGAACCTGGTTTTAAAATACTCTAAGGCTGCTAAAGTTGTATCATAAGTATTATTTGTACTTGATATTGGGCTAATTGTTGATAAAAAATCTTGAAGATAAGTATTTATAGAAGGTATATTTGTAACTTGTAAATATTTTCCTGGAAGTGAAGCCCCTTGAGAGGGAGGAGTAGAAGCGACATTTTGCTCAATATAAGTTAAATTTGCATTAGGATTATAACTAACATTATAAATTATTTGACAGTTAGTTGGGTTTATTCCAGTATAAGTTAAATTTAAAATAGCATCTTTGTATTCATTAGTTAATAAATTCCACGTTATATTAACACTAGGAGTTATGCTAAATGCTGGTGAGGTTAAGATTAAAGGAGAATCCCAAAGAATTGGTAGGGGAATTGGTGCCCCACCTATCCCTTGTAATGCCAAGTCTATTCTAACTTGATAAATATCAGCACCTGAAAAAGGAGTAGCATAATTTAAAGATTGAAATGTTGTATTGGTTTGGGACCAATCAGTTCCATCAAAATTATCATATGTAAAAAGTCTCCAGTAACGAGGAATAGTATCTGGAGTTACTGAAATATTGATATTAGTTCCTAAATCATCCGGTAGGAGATCTATTGATTGCATTAAATCTATTAAAAGTTGTAACAAATCCTGAGGTGATATATCCTGTTCTAGGGGTGGTATAAATGCACCAATAGGAAAATCTCCTAATCTTATTTTACTTGTGAGAGCCCCTGGATCAAAGAAAAAGGATGATGGTAAAACTGAAATCACAACTATCCCAGAAAATAAAATGATAAAGGTAAAAGCAGCAGTTGTTATCGGTTTGCGGGCATATCTTCTAGCAGATAAATCTTCTGTTTCTCTTCTTCTATCTTGATTATTCCGAGAGGACATTAAAGATTCCTTACCCGCATAACTAGATGATTATGAAATTTTTAATTTTTAATTAAACAAACTTTGAATAATAAATCTTAGAATAATATTAATGAAATATCTTACATAAATTTCTTACTTATTAGGTAATACGAAGAATTTTATTAAAATTAATTTATTTTTTGTATGTTCTTTTTAAATATAATTTTAATTTTATTCAATAAATCTGAAATTACTTCTATCTTCTATAAATTAAAAAATTCATTTTTAAGAAAAATAATCATAAATATATTTCATTTTTAATAACTAAAGAAATTTTGAAAATTATCCCTAAAATAATTAATATTGCTGTATTGGAGAAACTAAAAAAATGTATATTTCAGCAAATCCAAGACCATTTTAATCCTATTCATTAAAATATTTTCATCAAATTTTGGATGAAATTTAAAATAATTTTCAAGATTTTTCATTTGATAAGTTAAAATTGGATTAGTCTTAGATGAAATGAATTTTTTTAATTCAAGCGATTTTTTCAATATATCTCTAACCGTAAAATTTTCTGTCTCATGTGTTATTACAGAAGGATACCAAGAATCTATGTTTCTTTGGGTAGTAGAAAAAGTAAAAAAATCTTGAAATTTCTTTAATTTTAACTTAATACCATATTTTTCCGCATTTTCAAACAATTCTAAACCTGGGAATAGGCAAAGAGGAGTTATCCATTTTGGAAGTGCTCCTAATTTAATAGTTTTTACTATTAATTCCTTTGTTTTTTCAATATCGTCCTCTGTTTCAGAAGGTAAACCAACTAACCAGTAAGTTTTTGGTAGTATACCACTTTTTACAGAATGTTTTATTGAATCAATAACAATAGGAATCGTGTAAGGTCGTTTCATTATCTTTAAAATCTTTTCAGAACCAGTTTCTATACCAAAATCTACATTATCAACTCCGGCTCTGGAAAGAGCTGTAAAAATCTCTTGATTTAGACTTCCAGGTAGGGCTGCAAAATTAAAATACTCTACTTTCTCATCTAGATTTTCCTTTTGCATAGCTTTTGCAATTTCTAATACATTTTTAGGTCTACAATAAATATAATCCTGTATTGAAAGCTTTTTAACATCCTTTAGAAGTATCTGAATTTGGGATATAATCCATTTAGGTGAATGAACAGCTAAATTTGTTCGATTTGATTTAAGAGAACTTGAATAAGTATTTTTATTCCCAATACAATAATAACAATTATGAATACATGGACCTCTACAAGTATTAATCATACCAATATCATATGGTGGTATTAATCGAGGTTTTACTATATTGAGCTTATATGGTGGTATATCATCAATATTTTTTAAAATTTTAGCGGGCCCTTGATCTCTAATTCTATCATTCTCATCTATTCTTAAAATTCCTCTTACTTCGGATAAATCTCTATTTTTTTCTATACTATTAATATAATCTAAAAAGGTAAGTTCTGATTCTCCAATAAAAATTGCATTAAATAATTTTCTATAATTTTCTAAAATTTCACTCGCAAAAATAGTGGCATTAACTCCTCCTAAAACAATTGGTGTATTTGGAAAAATTTCTTTTAATTTTTCAGCACATTCAATTGCTCCTTTGCTAAATTGAATCCAATTCAACTCTATTCCTATTAATTTTGGATTATAACTTTTAAATATGTTAAAAATATTATCTTCTGTAAAACCCAAAGAATATGCATAAGGAATATTGAAAATTTCAACATTAAATCCTTCTTTTTCTAAAAATGCCCCAATTGATAACATTCCATAGCCAATCATTATTGATGACATAATGGATTTCTTGGATTGCTCAGCATCTAAAATGGTTGGAGGATGAATTAATAAAATGTCCAAATTTGTTCAACAAAATAAATTCAATATAATATATTATTACATTATTCATACACAATTTTTTAAACTCCATTGAAAGTTCTTATATTAAAAAAAATTGATTTTGAAGGTAATAAAGTGTCAAAAGAGAAAAAGACAACTAAAGAGGCTGAAGAAGAAAAAACACTTGAAGAACTCCAAGCTGAAAAAATAGAAAAAACACGAGAAGCTGGAAAAATAACACAAGAAGTCTATCCAAGGGCACAGAAGTTAGTAAAAATTGGTGCTAAAGTAATTGATATTTGCGATAATATAGAACAGATGATTAAAGAAAAGGGCGGAGAATTTGGATTTCCTTGTAATGTTTCAATTAATTCTATTGCTGCACATTATTCCTCTCCACCTAACGATGAGACTATAATAAAGGAAAATGATGTTGTTAAAGTCGATTTTGGGGTTCATAAAGATGGATATGTTTCGGATTTTGCTTTTACAGTATGTTTTAATCCAGAACTCAACTCTTTAGTCGAAGCTGCTGAAGAAGCATTAAGGACAGTTATTGAAAATGTAAAACCAGGGGCAAAAACTAATGAATTGGGTGCGCTTGCAGAACAAGCTATAAAGAAATATGGTTATCGTCCGGTTATTGATTTATCGGGACATTTACTTGAACAATGGGAATTACATGGAAAAAAGGTGATTCCTGAAATTTCTCTGCCTACTGGAGAAGAAATTAAAGAAGGTGAAGTCTACGCCATGGAAACGTTTGCAACAACAGGTTCGGGCAGAGTTCATGATCTTCCATATTGTTACATCTATAATTTACTTCCAACCAGAGTCTATCCCAGATCTAAACCAGCTAGAAAAATAATTCGCATCATTAGAGATAAATATAAAACTTTACCTTTTGCTAAACGATGGCTCCCTAAAGATGTTGGTATGGGGTACTTGCTCGGACTTCGGGAACTTGTCAGGTTTAAAATTTTACATGAATATAAACCATTGGCTGATATAAAAGAAAGTTACATTGCACAAAGAGAATATACATTTATTGTAACTTCGGATGGTTGTGAAGTTATAAATGGAAAATTTCCATAAAATAAAATAAGACTGGAATAAAATATCTAAATAACTTTTAAACCACATTTTCCAAGTACAATTAGAGCTTATTTTATGAATTTAGACAAAATTGTGACTAAATCTGATTATAAAATTCGATACGACCTTTATAAATTCTGTAAAATTACTTCAAAAGGTCTTTTATTTCCTAATTTTAAATTAATTCTACGTAGAGTAGCATGTGGTAATCCTAATCCGAAAAAAAAGGAATATGCTTACTATAGAATTTTGGAAAATAAAGATGAAAAATGTATTCAGTTCATAATATTTTATCAATGGCAATATTTTCCACCCCATAAACATGATTATCATCCATTTTTTATATATTTAGATAAAAACTTAAACGTTAGCCACATGATTTATGATAAAGGACATCATAGAGGTAAAAAAATAATCCCAACAAAAAAACCCTTAATTTTTTCAATTTTTTTGCCTGATCATCATTTCGAAACTAAGTTTAAATCTATGATTTTAACAAGACCTCTTAAATGTACATATAAACCTCTCAAACCAAAACAAATTATTTATTTTTGGAAAATAAATAGCATGGCACAATTAAAGTTGAGAACAAAATTAATCGATCCTTGGGATTCAGGGATTCATTATACCTTTAGGGATGAGGTTCAATGCCCAAATTGTGGAAATTCACATCTTTTAGATTTTATGAATCTTCTAAAAAATAGACTTTTTTTAAAAATCGAATGTCAAAATCATAGCTTTAAAGCTGAGTATGATATAATTGACCAAACATTTACTACTTTAAAGTTGTGACAAACAAAAATAATAATTTTTATTATTTTTTTCGATAAAAAATACCTTTTTTAATTGTGCCTTCCAATTCTCCACTATCAATTAATTTAATTATGATACCCTCAACTTTGATATTACTCATTCCTAATTTTTCAGCTAAAATACTAATTGGTATTTTATCTAATTTTTCAAGTCGCTTAGCCAATTCTGATTTTGGTTTAGGAGGTGGACCGGTAGGTTTTTTTGCTACTTTGACAGATTCTGGGGTCGGAGCTATAGGGGTTTTTTTCGGCTTTTTTTCTTCCTTAACTTTTTTAATTGGAGTTATAGCACTTTCAAATAGGTTCAAATATGTCATTGCACCTAATAACAAATTTCCTTCTAAAGAATTACGATCACTAACTTCTAGGGGTTCTGCAAACTTAACTTCTGCTTCTAATAAGAAATCCATAATTTTATCAGAACTGAATTTTATTTCAGGATGTTCTATGTTTAATTTTTTAATTTTTGAAATATCGTTCAAGACTCTTTTATTCCATTGTTCAAATTCATCTAAATTATAGATAAAAACTCCATGTTGAACTGATGTAGAGCTGAACCATCCAATTAAGTCACGAATTATAAAACCAGTGCAATTACCTTGAGTCCAATCTATTTTTGGATGAAATTCTTTACAAACTAGATTATTCATACCAGAAACGATATTACAAGAGTAATTTTCTTTTCCCCAATTATCCCATGCTAGATAAATGAACTTTTCTTCTCCTCGATGTTTTATTTTTAATTTAACTTTATCATCTTCTAAAATAAAATCTCCTATTTTAGCTGTTATAGCTGTGTTTAATGGTGCCTGTCCTTCTTGCTGAGGGGAAGTTGGAGGCTGTGTGGTTTGCGAAGTTTGTGAAGCAGTAGGTTTGGGAGGGAGTGCTATTATTTTAGAAGCAGGTTTTGAGGTAGTTTTTTCCGTAACAGGTAATTTTAATAAGAATAAACAATGCGGACATCTGCAAACACCGCCTTCAATCATTTTACTTTGTTTAGCCCATTCTTCAGCACAATGAATATGCATTCCTGTTTTGCAATATGGACATAATCTAATACATTCTGTAGTTCCATCAACTGGACATTTATCAGTTCTACAAATTTCACAAAAATTTACTTTTACTCCCATTAATTTATTTACTGCTTTTTGCATCTCTTCTGAAAGGCTGGTCAAATCCAATAAATCAGCAGCAATTAAGGATAACTTTGGCATTGTTTTTTTCAATTCGAATACATCTTTCTTATGGCTCAAGCTTTTTATAGTAACTTCAAGCAAGGATTTATCATAAATATTATAAAATTCACCTAGAATTGCCATTGATTCTAATAATTTACCAAAAGATCTAGTTTCTAGTTTTGAAATTTCAATACAATCAGTAATTATTCCTAACTCTGCAGCTACATTTGCTCTCTCGATGGGATCTATACTCGAAAGTGTTGCTTTTCCATCTGAAATTATTAAGATACGATTAACATTCCCCCCACTAGCAGAATCTCCTGCCTTAGCCATCTTTTGACCTATAAATTGAACTGTAAATCCCATTCCTTCACCCAAAGCTGAAATTCCGTGGACTCTAACATTTTTTATCGCACTTATAATTTGATCTAAATCATCAGTATAATCTTGAACTACTTGACCAGCTGTAGAAAATGTGATAAGTGCAAATCGATCTGCCTTATCTATTTCATTTTTCAATTTGACCCATTCTATAAGAGCACTTTTAACAGCCTCAATTCTACAAGGATCAAAATCTTTTCTTGCCATCGAACGTGATACGTCCATAAGTATAACAGTATCTTCGATATCAAATTCTCTAGTATCGGACATAAAATCCTCTATTCACATTTCATTTTATAAATTAATTTTTCAAATTTTAATTTCAATTATTCATTCTTTAAATTTGAAATTTTCTTAATTAACTTCAAATATTCTAGAATTGAAGAATTTTTTAATCTATAATGTATAAATTTACCCCTTTTAATTCCCTCAATAAGATCTATTTCTTCTAATTTTTGAACATGATGAGATATTGTAGGTTGCTTCAAATCTGTTAATACTTGAAATTCACAAATACACATTTCTTCTTTATGTACGAGTAGTTGAAATATTAAAAACCGAGTTTTATCAGCTAAAGCTTTAAAAATCTTCAATAAATCAGTAAAATCTTGATTATTTTCAATCTTTTCTTGTAATTGTTTTAGATCATCGATATATTTATTTATATCAGTTCCTTCTTCTTTACACTTCATTAAAACATCTAATTGCTTTAATTCTATATCTTCAGACATTTCATTTACCCTAAGATAATTATATCTAAGAAATATTTATATATATTGAATCGTATCGTTCCACATAGATATATATCGATACACAACCAATTTAATGAATATAAATGTGATAAAAATGCATGGAAACTCTGAAGAAATTGAACAAATTGAAGAGGTATCAATGAGTTTATTTGAAAAATATTTAACTCTATGGATTGTTCTATTTATGGTAATTGGTGTTTTATTAGGTCAATTTTTTCCTATTATTTCTGATACATTAGCTGGTTTTCAATTTGCGGGTTTTTCAATTCCTATCGCAATTTGCTTGTTTTTCATGATGTACCCTACTCTAATTAACATTGAACTTTCTGAATTAAAGAATGTCGTAAAAGCTCCAAAATCTCTGTTAATTACGATTATTGCAAATTGGGCAATTAATCCTATATTAGGTTACTTTTTAGCACATGGATTTTTTGGTGCAAATGGGATTTTTAGTCAAGATGGTCAAAACCTAATCATTATAGGGATATCTCTAGTAAATCCAGTTTTAGGTTATATAGCAGCTAATACATTATTAGGGATTAACCAACAATATCTAGTTGGTTTATTATTGCTTAGTGCTTCCCCATGTACAGCCATGGTTCTTTTTTGGAATAAGTTCGGAAAAGGAGATATTCATCAAGGTCTAGTTAATACATCATTGAATAGCATTTTAATCTTGTTTCTGTATTCCCCCTTAGCATCATTACTAATTGGATTAAGTGGCATTCAGGTTCCATTTGAGACTCTATTATTCGGTACTATATTCTTCCTTGCAATACCATTAATATTAGGAATAATTACAAAAAAAATAATTTATAGCAAAAAAAGTAAGGAATATTATATCGAAACATTCAAACCCACCTTGGATAAAATAGCAATAGGTGCGTTATTAATTACTTTAATTGTTCTATTTTCTTTACAAGGAGATGTTATTATTAATAGACCCGCAGATGTCCTAAAAATAACTATTCCACTGGTCATCGGCTATGTAGTAATGTTCAGTTTAGTATTTTTGATATCATGGGCTGTTAAATTAAATTATAAACAATCCGTTACCTCTACAATTATAGGGTCAAGTTCTCATTTTGAAATTGCAATAGCGACTGCAATAGCACTATATGGAGTAGGAAGCTCTGCAGCGTTTGCAACAGTTATTGGACCACTATGGGAAGTGCCTTTAATGGTAACATTCATTACTCTGGCCTGGAGGTTAAAGAATCGTTTTCCAAGAAAATAATAAACTTTATTCATCTATATTTTTTATTTTATTTTAATAAAAGACAATAAATCGTTTATATTTTCTTTATTTTTTGCAGAAATGTAAAAATATGGATATTTTGAAAGTACAGGTTCTAAATATTGTATAATTATTTCAAACTCCTGCTTTGATATTAAATCAAATTTGTTGAAGACTAAAAGGACTTTATTAAGATTTATGCCAATTTCTTTTAACAAATTTAAGCTATATTCCAATTTATAATTAATTAAATCGAGTTTGTCATCAAGTGCAATTAAATAGATCAAAATATCAGCATTTTGCATGTCCATTAAGTTCAATTCAAAGCTTTTAATCAATCTTGGGTCCAAATCTATTACAAATCCTATGGTATCAACAAACATGATATTAAAATTTTTATTAATTCTCCGATATTTACTAGATAATGTGGTAAAAGGTAAATCGCTAGTAGGTTTCTGCGAACCAGTGAATAAATTAAATAATGTCGTCTTCCCAGCGTTATAATAACCTACAATGCAACAAATTTTTCCACCATTCAATATTTCTCTTCTTTTTTGGATTCTCTTTAATTTTTTTGTTTTCATTTGTTCTATTTCAGTTGTCAAAGTTGCTATCTTTTTATCATAACTCTTAATTTTTGAGTGAAATGCAAATTCTCCTGGCCCAAATTTTCGAGCTGGTAGGTCTTGTTTAAATTTGATATTAGCCTGTAATTTATACAAAGGAAACTGTTTTCTTAATTGAGCTAATTGAATTTGAATCTTTGATAGTTTATCTGTTGAATTCTTTTCAAAAATCTTTAGTGTAAGTTCATATCGGTCTAAAATTTCAACCTCTTGATGACCAGATAATTCTGTTAATAAATTCAGTTTCTGTTTGCTAGTTAAAGTATTGTAAAAAATAACAGTTTCAATATTTAATTCTTGAATTAATTTCTTTAGTTCTTGAACTTTGCCTTTTCCTATAAGAAATTTGGATTTTTTCTTTAATTTAGTTTGAATTATTTTCGTGATAATTTCATAATTTAATGATTCTGCAAGTTTTTCTAGTTCTCTTATTTGGATTTTATAAAAAAAATGATCATGAATATCGGTTTTAAGCAGACAGAGGATACTTCTTTTCATTAAATAATCTTCTTCAGTATTTAAGTTCTTTAAAGTAACTTGATGATAATTATTTTAAAATGAATTACTTATATCCTTTGCATAAATATTTGAAAGATTACAAGTCTAATTACTAAAATTAGATAAAAGAAAGTTATTATAAAAAATTTGAAGAAAATTTATGAACGAACATTTATGATTCTGATAAAATCTGCAGTTTCTTCAGCAAAGTCAGAGATCTGTTCAAAAGCTTGTACCATATCAAATACAGTTATTGCAATATATGGAGAATAAGCTGGTTTAACATTAATTAGTTTTCTTTTAATTTCATAATTAATACCATCTACATCATGTTCTAATTCATTTATTTTCATAGTGCTTTCCATTACTTTATCCATTGTTTCACCTAACTGTAAATCTATGGTTTTATGCAACAGTTCCACACATTTTAATGTTATCTCACTCATCTTTTTTAAATCATCTGCGATTGGAGCTAAAACATCAGGAGATAATATTCCTAGTCGATTAGCAGTAGCATTTGCATTATTTGCAACTGAATCAAGTCTTGAAATTAAATGTGCTAAATCTTCCCTTACACTGGGTGTTAATTCTCCTTTTGAAAGTTCTACCATAACTTTTCTTCGAATTGAGTCGCATTCACGTTCTAAATCATCAATTTTTTTTATGTTTTTACTAACATCTGTACCTTTTCCGTCTAGAAATAATTTTATTGTTTTGTCCAGTTCATAAACACTATCATATACTTTTTTTGCGTGTTCTTTCGTTTCTTTTATTATGCTAGCCTCACGCCTAGATTTAAACCAATCTATAAGAGTTCCCATAGTATCACTTTCTTTATTAGATTTTTTCAATAAATTTACTAATAATATTTAAGTTTTTTTAATACCTACTATCATTATAATAAAAACATTGTTATGAAAAAAGTAGATCAATGTTCAAAGTGTTTATATACTTTATGAACAAGTTTTTAAATTTTCAATTTTGTCAATAAACATACTAATTGAAATCAAACTTTTTTAATTAAAAATAATAATTAATCAAAAATTAGATCAATGTTCAATTTATTTATATTCAATTTGAACAAGTTTTTAATTAAAGTTTTAATCAATGAACAGTTTAAATAAAATCAAATTTACTTAAGTAAAACTTCTACTTCTTCAATAAATTAATCAATGTTCAACTTATATATAAATAATTTGAACATGTATTTAAACAATATATTTTGTCATTAAACAGATTAGTTAAAAGAATAGATTTATAAAGTGTTTTTAATAGTGTACCTCACCCAAGATTACGAAGAACGAAAAATGACTTATATGATGCATAGTTTTCAGATTAATTACAAATCTATTGGACAAAAAATCTTGACAACTAGGAATTACAATAAGACAAAAAAATTAGAGATTTATTTAAAATTGAGTTATTTTTTAAGGTCAGTTCAATTCAATTTTAAAAAATGGTAAAATAATAACAATGGAGTTAAAAATATGAGAGAAAAATACAAAATAATAATATTAGTGTCAATATCAATAGCCCTAGGACTACTTACAGGTATTTACTTTGGAATGTTAACAGCAACTGCATTGAATGTTACTGGTCTTGGTCTAATTAGACAAGAAAAGAATAAAAAAATCCATATTAAAAAGGTGAAAAAGAATTATATCGAAGGAAGAAGTGGATATTAAGCAAAAAATCGCCAGAGCAAAACGACTTAGAAAACCAAAAAACCGTTTAACAGTTTATGCTATGATATTCTTAACTTGTTTTTCAGTCGGCATATTAATAGGAATGGTGTTTCAAACTGATAAAAGACCTTATCCTGTTGTAACACTTTCTATGGCCTATGGTTCGGAGAAAAAAAAATGGATAAATGAAATTACGCAAGATTTCCAAGTTTATGCATTTACTGAATCCCTTAAGAGATATGGTATTCCACTATGGGTTCTTTGTGATTTTAAACCTATGGGATCTCGCAAAATGGTTCTTTCTACTTTAACAGGAGAAATTCAACCCACAATACTCAGTCCAGCATCCAGTATTTGGATTGACTATATGAATTATAAAGCAATGGCCATAGGTGGACATCCACTTATAAATAAAGATGATCCAGAATGGACTAAAAAAGTAATTTATTCCCCAGTAGTTATAGGAACATGGAAAGTCTTTAATGAAACTTGGGATATTGATGGATTTGACTCTCTTATGAAGATCCCTGGTAGGTTTGCTCATACTGATCCTCAACTATCTAACAGTGGGGCAATGTCACTTCTAATGATGGTAGCAACATTCCTTGAAAAAGATGTGTCAGAAATAGAATATGCGGATTTATTTAATCCTGAGGTCTTTCTTAAAATGTCGCTTATTGAAAAAAAATGTACCTATTACGGAGAGAGTACAGGATTTTTAGGAAAAAAAGCTTTAGATGGAACTCTTGACGTTTTTATGGTATACGAGAGCGTAATAATTGATAATAATAAAAAACTTCAAGGAGGAACCATTCCAGCACTACAAACTGGTGGTATGGTAGCGGTATATCCTGAAAATGGTACTTTGTATTCAGACCATCCATTTTGTATAATGGCAGGAGATTGGGTTACTCCAATGCAGTTATATGCTGCTAAATTATTTTTGGATTTTATAGATGAACCTAGTACGATTGAAGTAGCTTTTAGTAAAGGAGGCTTCAGACCAATCAATGCATCCATACTGAATAATCCTGATATAAATGCTTCCTATGTTAAAACTTTTAAAGAATCTAATGGCGTACAATATAAACTTACAGTTCCTGAATTCCAGGGAGATGTAAATCCATTTATTTTAAACCAAATACCTGAATTATGGACTATGATGCGTTCAAAATAATAAAAAAAGAGGTTAATTTTAATGCAAAAAACAGAAAAAACAGAAATAGAATTTGAATCTTTTCAAAGAGAAAAATTAGACAGAATAGGTAGATTTGAAAGAAATATATCCTCAGAAAAAGTAAGAAAACTATCAGACGGGATATTTTTGGCAATATTTTTTGCATTCTTTATAATTCCAATATTTTATATTTTTATTTGGTCGTTATTTAATTGGAATGCAATCAACTTTGCCATCTTTAACAACCCCATATCTGGAGCAACTCGTGCGAGTGACATAGGAATCTCTTTACTAAGGTCTCTTTTTGTTGCATCAGTTGTAGTACTGGCAGACATAATTATTGGAATTCCTATGGCAATAATATTAGCAAGATATGAATTTCGTGGAAAACGGTTATTGGACACCCTAGTAGATTTACCCTTAGCTATTCCAACAGCTGCGCTTGGATTTTCGATATATCTTTTTTGGGGAGCACCCCAGGGAATTGCACCATTACTTGGTATCTATCAAAATCCAATTCAAGTATTATCAGGAACAGCTAGTGGCGGAGGACTTATAGAACCAGGATTGTGGTTAATAATACTTGCCCATATACCATTTACATTTCCATATATCACAAGAAATTTAAAAGTGGTAATCGGTAATATTGATAAGGACTTCGAAGATGCAGCTAGGAGTTTGGGTGCCCAAAAATACACTGTATTCCGAACAATCACCGGTCCTTTAATGAAGGAAGGTTTGATTGCAGGTGCGATTTTAGCATTTACTAGGAGCATAGGTGAAACAGGAGCAACATTATTGGTTTACGGAGTTGAAGCAACAGCACCGATTCAAGTTGTAACTCTGACTAGATTAGGACAATATCAAGCTGCTGGATTTCTATCTATGATACTAGTTTCTATCTCCATCGGGATGTTATTCTTAGTAAAAACAGTTTCTAGAAGAGTCGGTCTACCAGTTCAAAGGATATGGTACGGCTTTGAAAAAATTGTATCTAAGAAACCAGTAAGAGTTACAAGGGACACTATGACTATGATATTATTCATTGGTGTAATAACTATTCCATCATTTTATGTATTAGTGTACTTGTTTACAAATTTCGTTGGAGTCGAGGGTGCATTTTACAGTGTTTTCTATGGAGCAGATAATAAATGGGCTGAAATATGGGTTCAACTAATAAATTCACTTTCAATTGCAGGAATTGCAACGCTTGTAAATATATTAATTGGTATACCTCTAGCTTTCATGATTGTTAGAAGAAAATGGGGAAAATTCAACATGATATTAGATACTGCGGTGGATCTTCCGCTAACTGTTCCATCTGCAGCTTTAGGATTTGCAATATTTCTCTTTTGGGGAACATTAGGACCATTTGCACCAACTGGAATATTTACACCGGGTTATATGCTGATACTCATTGTACATGTTGTTTTTACTTTACCGTTCATGGTTCGCGTTCTAGTTGCCGTACTTATGAATATGTCACCAGGTTTCGAAGAAGCATCTTCAACAATGGGGGCGAGTAGATTTACAACATTTCGTAAAATAACTTTACCAATGTTAAAAACTGCTATTTTAGCGGGTGCAATCATGGTATTTATGAGATCATTAGGCGAAACTGGAGCCACAGTAGTTGTTATGGGATTAATCAGAACAGTGCCTGTTGGTATAATTGATTATGCAGAATCTATAGAATTTGAAGCTGCAGCATTTTCAAGTTTTGTCATAATTCTCATATCGTTTGTTTTGATATTTGTTTTAAGATATCTCTCAGGGGAAGAGAGAGAAGAACCATTAATAAAAAGAGGTCTAACATATGCCTAATTTGAAAGTACAGAATCTAAATAAAGTATTTGAGAAAGCTAAAGTCTGTGCGGCTAAAGAAATTAACTTGACAGTGAATGAAGGAGAATATTTGACTTTACTTGGACCTAGTGGATGCGGAAAAACAGTCTTTGTGAGAATGATCGCAGGTTTGGAATCGATAGATTCTGGTAAAATTTACATTGATGATAAACCAATAAATGAAATACCAACAGAGGACAGAGATATTGGAATGGTTTTCCAATCATACGAAATTTTTCCTTTTATGGATGTATGGGACAATGTTGCGTATCCAGGTATTGTAAGAAGATGGCCCAAAGAAAAAATAGAAACAGAAACAGTAAAAGCTTTAGAAGTAGTAGGTTTACTCGATCGTGCTGGTGAATTTCCAGATCAATTATCGGTTCCTGATCTACAACGTATTGCTATTGCAAGAACTCTTGTGACTGGTTCAAAACTTCTATTATTAGATGAACCACTTAGTTCCTTGGATCAACGCTATTCTGAGGAATTTCGTCACGAACTAAGAAGATTAGTGAAAGATTTAGGTTTAACAGCAGTTCATATCACCCACAACCAAGATGAGGCAATGATGATTTCGGATCGTATAGTAATAATGCGAAAAGGAGAATTTCTTCAAGCAGGAACTCCCGCAGAAATATACGAACACCCGAACAGTATTTTTGTAGCTAATTTTATTGGCGAATCAAATTTTTTGGATGGTAATATAACTGAAATCAAAGATGAAGGATCTATTATTACATTGAGACATGATGGACCCAAGATAATTTCGTCAAATAAAGAATTCAAACGAGATACTAGAATAGTAGCGAGTATTAGAAAAGAATTAGTAAAAATTTACCCCGCAGACTCGGATAAACAATATACAATAGAAGCTAAAGTAAAAAATATAATTTTTCTTGGATCATTTTTGCGAGTATTTTGTGAACTTTCTAATGAAGACATTGTTGAAGCAAAAATTACCTTTCCACCAAAATTTGAGTTAAATAAGGGTGATAAGGTTCACGTAAAAATGCATCCTGACAATATATTATTGTTTGAATATCCAGATGATCTGGCTTATGAATTAGCATTAGATTAAGGAGTGTAAATAATGTCAGAAGTAATATTAAAAAATGTAATAAAAAAATATAATGGAAAAGCTGGTATATCCATTAGTTTTGAGGTTAAACCTGGAGAATACTTTACTATCTGTGGACCAACAGGTTCTGGAAAGAGTACACTTATGCGAATGATTGCAGGATTGGAAAAAGTTGACGATGGGCAAATATTCATAGGTAAAAAAATGGTTAATAAGGTTGCAGCTGAAGATCGGAAAATAGGGATGGTATTTGAGCACCCAACATATGCAATTTTTCCACATTACAATCTACTTGAAAATGTCATTTACGGACCACGAGTGAAAGGTGGTAAAATTACTGAAATTCAAAAAACAGGAAAGGAAATGCTTGAAATGATGCTTCTCGATGACAGAGCAGACTTTTATTGGGACGAATCTAGTGGCGGAATGCTACAGCGAATATCTTTAGCTAGAGCGTTGATGACAAGTGATAAATTAATTTTATTAGATGAACCACTTTCAGCTTTGGATGCAAAAATTAGAATGGCTTTGCGATATGAACTTATGAGCATCATTAAAGAAGTAGGTGTAACATGTATCCATGCAACTCAAGATACGGAAGAAGCATTAATGGTATCAGATAGAATTTTAGTTTTAAATAAAGGAGTAGTCGAACAGATTGGAACTCCTTTAGAAATATATCAACACCCCGCAAATCTTTTTGTCGCAAGGTTCATGTGTGGATGTAATGTTATTGAAGGGAAGATAATAAAGAAAAACAATACATTTTCTGAAATTCAATTAGCAAAAAATATAACAATAAAAGCATCTGATACTTCATTTTCTGAAAATGATAAAGTAGCTATCGCAATTAGAGCTGAACATATAGATGTTGAAGGTGGAAAAGTGAACGGAGATAATAGTATAAAAGGAGTTATACAATCATCCAGGTTTACAGCAGGAAATAATATTGATGAAATTCTCTTAGAAACTGGTGACGTATTTTTTTCAAAAAAACACGCGACTCATATATGGTTTTCCAGAGGCGATGATGTCACGATTTCATTTAAGCCAGAAAATATAATCTTATTTCCATATCCTGTAGAAGGATTAGAAAAAGCATTGGAGCTGAATTAAAAATTAAAAGAGAGTGAATTTGATGAAAAGTAAAAATGCATTTGGATTAGCAATTTTATATACAGCACTTGTAAGTTTCATGATATACATCCAATTAATTAACAGTCCAGTTTTTAATCTTCTTTTTTGGATTGGAATAGCTGTTTACATGGCATCAGGAGCTTTTTTCATTGGAAGTAGTTATATTGACAATAAAAAATATATGACAATGGGCTTAATAGTCGGAATTGCATCATGGACTCTATTATTAATCGGTGCAAGCTGGGGTGTTTCAATAAACCACGATATTATAGAAAGGTGGAAATTATGGGACGCCTTATCAAGTTATATCGATGGAATGGATGAATATCTTGCCTTTTTCATAGATAATCTTGATGAAATAATTAAAAACGCCGATCTACAAGCATTTTTTTCAGCCGAAATCATAGTACAGCAATGGTTTGTCGGACCATTTGTATATTATGTCATTGTATCAATAACAACTGTTATATCAATAATAATTGGAGTATCCATTGGATTTATTTCCTTCAAAGATGAGCAAAAAGTTAAGGAAATATCAAGTAGTTATTCAAAAGGTCTTTAAATTAATAATTTTTTTTATTTCTAATTATTGTTTTTAGAATTAGTGAGATAATTATAAAATTTTAAAAAAATTGAAGGAGGTGATAAATTTATGAAGAAAACTTGGCTAATTTGTGATTTTCATATTCACACAGATATAAGTGACGGAAAAATACCAATTAATGAAGTGATAAAACTCTATGGAGAACACCATTTCGATGTTATCAGTATTACAGATCATATTGTTGATAGTAAATGTCTAGAGAAACGAGAAAAGAATAATGAACCTTTATATTCATTACAAAAAGAAAATTTCCAAGATTATTTAAGATTACTATGGAAAAAATCAGTTGAAGCATGGGAAAAATATAATATGTTAATTATCCCAGGAGCAGAAATTACAAATAATACTAATGAATATCATATACTTGCAATAGATATTAAAGAATATATTGAACCTGATTTATCTGTAAAGGAGATAATACAAGAAATTCATAAACAAGGTGGTATTGCAATTGCTTGCCATCCACATTATAAATCAAATGATGGTCCACAGCCATTTTTACATCTATGGAATAACCATGATAAATATGCGAATTTGTTTGATGCTTGGGAAGTAGCTAATCGTAATGAGCTATTTAATGTAATAGGTCTCCAAAAATTCAATTATATTGCTAATTCAGATTTTCATGAAGCTAAACATCTTTATTCTTGGAAGACTTTTATAGGTGCTGTGAAAAATAGAGAAGCTATAAAAACAGCTATTCATAAAAATGATAGTGTAGCTATCTTTTTATATAGGAAAAATAACAAGATAAAAATTTAAAAAAAATTGAGCAAATATGAAACTAATAAATATTTTTGAATCGCTTTTTTGGAAAAAAATTATAATTATTTATTTGAAATCCAATATTATGTTTCTTTTCTTAATAGATTGAATAAACTAAAAATAAATCTTAATTAGTCAACTAATTAAAAGTAATATTATTGAATTGAACAAAATATTAAATTTCAAAAAAAAATTGAACAAAAATATAATTATATAGGAAAAAAATTAATTTTTTTTAATAACTTTATAAAGGAAGTTACAAAATGTTATTAAATACAGAATCTAATCTTTATACGTTCAATTGTTGAAGGTTTACAATTGGAAAAAGAATACGAAATTGATGAATTAGACCGACAAATCATAAGAATATTATCAAATGACTCAAAAACTAATTATCGAGAGATATCTAAAACGTTGGGAACAAGTTTAGGAACTGTTCATAACAGAATTAATAACTTAAAAGAAAACAATATAATTAAAAAATTTAGTGTTGATGTTGATACATTTAAACTGGGATATAAGATAACTGCTATTATTCTTATGCAAATAGAAGGTAAACATATTCAACAAATAGAAGAAAAGTTATCCAAGGAACCTAATATCTATAATATTTATGATACAACAGGGGAATGGGATTGTATCATTACCGTTAAATTCAAAAAAATGGAAGATCTAAATGAATTCCTAAAAAAAATTAATAAGATGGATCATATTAAACGAACTATTACATCTATTTGTTTAAATGTTATCAAAGAGAATTCATTTCTTCCAACAAAATAAATAAGATTTATTATTGAGTAGTTTTAAGAATTTTTTTTAGGTAAAAATTAAATGAAAATTAAAAGTTTTGAAGGTTTAGCAACAATTAAATTAATTTTAGCTATTAGTTCTCTTTCTATATCATTATTTCATATTATTATACCAGTCAATATTGATCCTTTAATGAGTTTATTTTATTGGGTTGGTGGTGGTGTGTATATTATAACTGATTTATTATTTTTAATTACTATTAAAGATGATAATTTAGATGGAATGAATGTTTCATTCATTTTTGATTTAATTATCTGGACAATACTAATGTGGGGTATCATTCGTCATATAATGGATGCAAGTGTGGGTGAAATGGACTATTATAGCGAATTTCTAACACCTGAGGGAAGTTATAGTATAATACAAGGATTTTATTTGGCTCAACTTATTTTAATTATTATTTCTTTTTGTTTAGGATTTGGTATTTCAATAGTAAAAAATTTAAGAGAAATTGGAATATCGAGAAAAATAAAAAGATTTTGTCCTAATTGCCACCAAAAAATCTTTGGGGAAAGTAATTTTTGTAAAAAATGTGGATTAAATTTCGAGATTTATGAAGTTATAGTATACGATGGTAAATATGATTTAATAGAATGCCCAAAATGTAATGAATTAATTGAATATATAGAAGATTTTTGTCCTAATTGTGAGGTAGCATTAGACCTTTGTGTATTTTGTAAGAAATTTATAAAAGATGAAGATGAAACGATTAAATGTCCAAAATGTAATTCAAATTTTCATAAAAATGAATTAATTAAATGGGTTAGAGAAAAAAAAGCATGCCCTTTTTGTTATAAAGATATTAGTCTAGATTTACAAGAAAAACTATAAAATAATAAGAATTATTTAAAATATTTGAAATCCTTTGAATTTTTTTTATTTGGTGGGTAAAGCCCCATATCAAACTGGAAGTGAATTTTTAATTAATATGATAAAAATAATTGGAGCTTTACCTTTCACCTAAAAATAACACCTTTTAAATTGGTTTTGCAGTATAATAAGCTGCATATGGACGATGAGATCCTGGAATTATTTTATAAAATGATTTCTCCCAGATAAATTCTTGATTTATATTAAAAATTTCACAATATTCTTTTATAATCGGTTGCAAAATTTGGTGATCTTCTTCTGAAAGTGTGTTTTTGACGGTTCCGATTCCTAAATAATTTTCTGGAACTTCTCCTCTTATATATATCTTTCCACCATGAATACCACTTGCTAAATTAGGTGATATAAAATTTTCAAAATTTGAGATTTTTGAATTCTCATATTTGAGACCTAAAGCTATTAAAATCCCACCTGCCATGTATTCTCCAAAAAATTCCTTTGCTTTTCCACCAATTACTATTATTGGTATTTGATCCTGGTATTCCTTCATATGTATTCCAATACGATATCCTGCATTTCCTTTTACGAATATTTTCCCCCCTCTCATTGATAAACCTGCTACATCACGGCAATCTCCTTCCACGATAATTGTTCCACTATTCATTGTGTTTCCTATTTGGTCTTCCGCATTACCTTTAACTATAATTTTTGGTCCATCCATAAATATTCCTAAATCATTACCAGGGACTCCATGAATCTCTAATTCTATTGGATCTTTTTCAGAACATTCTAAACCTGCACCAATGAAGCGTTGACCACAAACATCTAATAATTTAATCAATTTGTGACCATTATTAACTGATTCTTTAATCAAAGAGTTTAACTTCTTGTAAGATAATGGAGTTTTGTCTTTTCTAGCATTAATTGTATGCCAATCTGAAATTTTTTTAGTCTCCAGCATGTTTTACACCTAAAATTTCTGCTATTTTTGGATTTGAACCAACATATCTTAATCTATCTCTATTCCCTTTTAGGCTTTCAACTGAATCAATTCCTAAAGCACCTAAGATCTCTCTTAATTCTTCATTCCATGCTTTAAAAAGATTTGTTATTCGTTTTGCTGAAACATCAACATCTAATCTATGAACTAAATCTGCCCTTTGAGTAGCAATGCCCCATGTACATAAACCTCTATGACAACTCTGACAAACTGTACATCCCATTGCAATCAAAACAGGTGTACATACTTGAGCGGCATCTGCCCCCAAAGCTATTATCTTAACTAAATCTGCAGAATAACGAATACTACCTCCTGCAAATAAAGTGATATTTTGTCTAATACCCTCTTCTCTTAATCTTTGATCTACAGCCGCAATGGCTAGCTCAATAGGAATACCAGCATGATCACGAATTATTCTAGGGGCTGCTCCAGTTCCTCCTCTAAAACCATCTATGGTTATAAAATCTGCGTCTGCTCTGGCGATTCCACTAGAGATTGGGGCTACATTATGAACCGCTGCGATCTTAACTCCTACAGGTACTTGATAATCTGTTGTTTCCTTTAAGGCAGCAATTAATTGAGCTAGATCTTCTATAGAATAAATGTCATGATGTGGATATGGAGATAAAGCATCAGATCCTTGAGGAATCATTCTTGTTTCGGAAATCATTTTAGAAACTTTTTCTCCAGGAAGGTGACCACCATGACCTGGCTTTGCTCCTTGACCTATTTTAATTTCTAATGCCGCAACTTCTTTAAGATATCTATTATCTACTCCAAAACGACCGGAAGCAACTTCACTGATAACATTATCTTTATATTGAAAGAAATCTTTATGCAATCCTCCTTCTCCAGTACCAGCTAGGGTACCAATTCTTTTTGCAGCTTTCAAAATAGAAAGACAAGCATTATAACTAATTGAACCTATCGACATATGCCCAACAATTATTGGTGTCTGAATTTCTATATTTGGAGGATATTCTAAAGCTAGAACTACATCTCTTAAGTCAGTTTCAAATTCTAATTGTGATAATTTTTTCCCAACAAATACTTTTGTTTCTACTGGTTCTCTAAGTGGATCTATTGCGGGATTTGTAACTTGACAAGCATCCATTAATAGATCATCAAATACGTGATGATATGCCAAATCATTTCCTGTCGATGCTAATAATACTCCCCCAGTGCCTGATTGTTCAAATATTATACGTCTAATTCTATCATTATAATTATAATGAGGTGCATATTGTACATCATTCACTCTTACTGTTATAGCACTTTGAGGGCACATTAAAGCACAACGTTGACACATAACACATTCATAATTATCAGCAACAATACGTTCTCCATTAAACGAGAGTGCTCCATAAGAACAATTGATTGTACATCTTTTACATAAAATACATCGTTCTCTATCAATATTGACAAGAAATTTTGGAGGTACTCTATGTCTGATGTTAGATTCTAAAGCCATATTTTCACCTATTTATTAACTTCCTTGAAAATTCATTGGCAATAAATTTCTTTGATTACCAACCGAAATAATCCCTTTACCAAGTTCTGCAATTACGGGTACCCCTGCAGTTGGTTCCCAAATTCTTTCTATTCCATTTGCAACATGTTTTATAGCACTTTCTTCACTGCTTATATAAACAATATTTTGATCCTCAGATAGTCCTGCGATTAATGGACGTAATTTCTTCCGATCTGTTAATCCAATTATTGAAGGAACAGGTCTATTACAACCCACTAGAATACTGAATGGACCATTTAGCATTGCAGAACCGTAATTGACTCGTAACAATTTAAAAATATTTTGATATCCATTTGTCATTCTAGTAATTTCGTCATAATAAGGTGGGGCTACAATATTACAAGCCATCAATTTGGATAATCTATGCTTTCTTGTTAATAAATCGAATAGATAAGCTACAACTTCAGTGTCTGTTAATAATCTGCATTTATATCCCCACATTTCCAAATATCTTTTATTAGTTCCATAAGAAGTTATTTCTCCATTGTGCACAACAGAATAATCAAGAATATTAAATGGATGAGCTCCTCCCCACCAACCTGGCGTATTTGTTGGAAAGCGAGAATGACCTAACCAAAGGTAACCCTTATAACGTTCAATTTGATAAAAATCTGCAATATCAGCTGACCAGCCGTTTCCTTTAAATACGACCATATTTTTACCACTAGATAAACAAAAAGCACCATTAATTTCGGAATTTATATACATCACTACATCGACAATGAAATCATCAGGATTACTCATTTTCGGAGAAACATCAATAAAATATCGCCAAATAATGGGTGCAGGAGAAATATTATTTGATACTGGACATTTTTCATCTTTAATAATGTCCACTACTGTTTTCAAATATTCTTCTACATTATTTTTAGCAATTAAATCATCTAATAATAGTTGTATACAGTATAGATCTTGAAGATTAGGCCACACTCCATAAACAGCATAACCACCACCTAATCCATTTTCTCGATCTTTTAAAACTGACATCATCCTCTTAACTTTTACTCCACTTTCAAGTTTTCCATCAATATTTAAAAAACCTGCAATTCCACATGCATCAAAAATTTTATCATCCTTTCGTTCTGGCATATTTGCAAAAGAAATCTTCATGTTTCCACATCCGTATCTGATTTTTTATGAATTAATTTTTTCAAATCATCAATACCATCCATTAAATCAATAGAAAGATCTAATTTTTTTCTTTGGCTTAATATCTTTCCAGTTGCTATTCCTTCTTTAAGGAATTTTTTAGATTCTGAAGTAATAGATTGAGGTCCATAACCTAATTTTATAGCCAAATTTCTTAATTTTGTAAAAAAATGCGCGAGTCCCATTCTTTGAGGACATTTTTCTAAACAAGAATAACAATTTAAGCAGTACCAGATTCCATCGCTTTTAATTGCTTCTTCAATTTTACCATCTATGATTAAATCAACGTATTTAAGGGGATCAAATTCAAGTATACTTACCAAAGAACAATCTTGAGAACAAGCTCTACATTTTGCACAATTTTTTAAAAGATCCAATCTGAAATTTTCAGAATTAATTTGTATTTCTTGTTTAGGTGTAAAATCGCTTAGTTTAAAGTCAGCTTTAATTTTATGTTGTTTTAATAAATTATCGATTTCATCTATTCCTAAAGCCATTGCTATGATTTCTGATAGATGAAGAACAGGTATAGAAACTTCAAAATTATTTTTTTGTAATTTAAGTTGCCCAATTTCAAATTGAAGAAAACAATATGGGCATAAAACTGCTATACAATCTGCACCTGCGTTTTTAATATTGGATATCTTTTTAGTTATTGATTTAAAAGAATCCATTTCATCAATGAAATTTAGGCTACCACCGCAACACATATCTTTACCCTCATAATCGACATTTTTAGCTCCTAGTGTCGTCAATATTTTCTCGATTGATCGTGGTCTGCGGTGATCATCGAATTCCACAATATTTGATGGTCTGATTAAATGACATCCATAATGAGTAGCAATTTTAAGATCGCTTAAATCAAGAGTTACTTGCTGTTCAAGCCTTTTTAAGCCTATATCACGTAGAATTAATTCATGAAGATGCTTGATCTTAACTTTTCCTTTGAAATTAAGATCTAATTTATCTAATTCTAGATTAATTTTATTTAATAAATTACTATCTTCTTTTAATAATGTTGAGACTTTTCGAAAAGTACTATAACAACCATTACAAATTGTAAATATATCTAGATTTAAACTTTCAGCAATTGCTAAATTCCTAGCTGCTGTTAAAATCCATAATTCTTCGTTATAACTTTGTAAACCTTGTGGATCTGGACAACATGTGAATTCTTTTGGTTCCCTTAATTTAATATTAAACCTATTTGCTACTAACCTCATCGATTTTTCGATATAAGGAAAACGATATGTAATTAAACATCCAGGATAAAAAATCATTTCCAATATATATTGCTTCCAGTTTAATTGATCATAGTTATTACGAGAAACTTCAAATAATAATCTTTTTCGTCATTTTTGATACCTTTTTACTTAAAAATAATATTTTATTTTGTATATTAAGTCGGTTAACTTAGATAAATGTGACAATATATTAGGCAAAAAATACCATAATATACAAAATTAATGATGACAATAATCAATTCTTTACATAATATTATTTTGTAAAATTTCCTCTTTACTTTTTGATAAATATGCTACTTTATGATATAAATAGTGACACTATGCCTCAAATAAAATTAATAAATGATAAATAATAACTTAATATTAAACATAAAAAAAAGTGAACAAAAGAATTAAAAACTATTATATTACTGAACATATATTCAAAAGAATTAAGAAAAACAATAAAGTTAGGTGTTTGAAAATGCAAATAATTGAGACTGTTGAATCGATTAAGAAAAAACTAACAGATAATAATATAAATTGGGTACTTTGTGCAATGACCGATATCCGAGGGATTTTCCAAAGTTTCAGCTCACCTGTTGAAAAATTTTTAGAAGATGATCAATATTTTGAAACAGGAATAGGATTTGATGGCTCTTCAATTCGAGGTTTTAAATCAATTGATGAAAGTGATATGATATTCTTCCCAGATCCAAATGGTGTTTATATACTTCCTTGGGTGAATGGAGAAACTAGAAGTGCTGTAATAATTGGAGATATTAGAGAACCATTTGGAAGTGATCAGGCATCAGATGTGGATCCAAGAGGTTTTGTGTCAAAAAATGCAGTAAAATTAGCAAAAAGTATGGGATATACATCATACTTTGGACCAGAGATTGAATTCTTTGTATTTAAGTCAATAAATCCATCAAAACTACAATATGACTATTTTGTTTCGCCTAATGGCGGTTCTTCGGATAGCTGGGGACCACCCCGAATAGTACCAGAGTCACCTGATGCGACACCAGGTGGTTATATTCTGCGACCTAAGGAAGCATATTTTAGAAACCCTCCTGAAGATACAACGCATGATTTTAGAAATGATTTTGCAAATGCATTGATAAAAATGGGATATCAAATTGAAATGTCTCACCATGAAGTTGCTTCACATGGTCAAGTTGAGATCAATTTCAAATATGGTGATTTAGTTCAAACAGCGGATCGTGTCCAAATTTATAAATTTGCGGCTAGAAATATAGCAAAAAAATACGGTTGGATAGCTACATTTATGCCTAAACCAATTTATCTCGATAATGCGAGTGGTATGCATGTTCACAACTCTCTTTTCAACAATGGAACAAATGTATTCTATGATCCTAATGATAATTATGCAGAGATAAGCCAAGAATGTCGATATTATATTGGTGGGTTATTAGAACACGCAAAAGCTTTGACAGCTCTTTGTTGTCCTACAGTAAATTCTTACAAGAGATTAGTTCCAGGATTTGAAGCACCAATAAATGTAATGTACAGTAGAAGAAATAGGTCTGCTCTGGTGAGAATTCCTGTCTATCTAAAGGGTGAAAAATATCAAAAAAGGAAAAGAGTTGAATATAGAGGTGTAGACCCATCTACTAATTCCTATCTAGCCTTTGCTGCTATTTTGACAGCAGGTTTGGATGGCATCAAGAAGAAAATTGATCCTGGAGATCCTGTAGATGAAGATGTGTACGAAATGACTACTGAAGAAAAAAATGCACATGGAGTAAACCAACTGCCTACAACTCTTAAAGATGCATTGGATGAGTTGTCAACAGACGAAGTTCTACAAAAAGCATTAGGTAGTCACGTCTATGATGCTTTTATAGACTATAAAACAAACGAATGGAATCAATTTTGTCTCTATGTTACTCCTTGGGAAATAATGAAATACTTGGATTACTAATTTCTTTTTTTTTTCGGTTGATTGATGATGTCGACCCCTCAAAAAAATTTAAAAAATAAAATCAAAAATCCAATCTTAATTTTAAAAAATAATGAGAATGAGGGGCCTGGATTAATAAAAATTTTTTTTGAAGAAAATAATATTGATTATGAAATCAAAGAATTTTACCAAAATGATGAGGAATTAAATTTAGATTCATTTTCTGCTTATATTATTCTTGGAGGTCCCATGAGTGCCAATGATGATCTACCATTCATAAATAAAGAAATCAAACTTATCCAAGAAATTATTCATAGAAATATTCCATTTCTTGGTATATGTTTAGGAAGTCAACTACTTGCAAAAAGTGGTGGAGCTTTTGTAAAAATAAATGGAATAAAAGAAATTGGTGTTTATAATGTTTTCTTAACTTCCATGGGAATAGAATGTCCTCTTTTTAAAGATATAAAAAATCCTATAAAGGTATTTCAATGGCATGGGGAAACTTTCTCAATTCCTCCTTTAGGAAAATGGCTTGCAACTTCTGAAACTTGTAAAAATCAAGCAGTTCAGCTTGGAAATGCCTTTGGTTTGCAATTTCATCTTGAATTTACCCCGAAAATGGTGAAACAAATAATTGATCAAAATATCCATGAATTCAACAATGATAAAGAAATTGTAGATATTTTAAATCAATTTGAAAAGTATTATCCAGAAATAAAGGATTTGGGATATAAATTAATCCAAAATTTTTTGAAGATAATAAATAAACCATTTAATACTTGAATTTAGAGGCTTTATTGATTTTATATGTTTATAACCTGAATAAAGATGATTAATCTGAATATTGAACAAGAAACAAATCGAATTATAGATTTTATAAAAAAAATTTTCAAAAAATCAAATGCTAAAGGAATTCTTTTAGGAATAAGCGGTGGAATTGACTCGGCAACAACAGCTGCTTTATGCACCCGCGCAATTGGAAAAAATAATATGTTATCTTTAATTCTACCTTGTCATTCAAATGATAATGATTTAAAAGATGCTAAATCTGTTGCAGATTATCTTGGAATCAAGCATATAATTGTTAATTTAAATGAAACTTATGATATCATTTTAAAAACATTTGAAAATGTCAATGATTTTAAAAATGAAAATTTAGAAATTCCAAAAGCTAACTTAAAGGCTAGGTTAAGAATGTGCTCAGTTTACTATTTTGCCAACTTGTTGAATTATTTAGTCGCTGGAACTGGAAATAAATCTGAAGATGATATCGGTTATTTTACAAAATATGGAGATGGTGGGGTTGATTTTCTTCCTATACAACATTTATATAAGCATGAAGTTAGAGAGGTTGCAAGATTTCTTAAAATTCCTGATAAAATTATCGAAAGGAAACCAACTGCAGGATTATGGGAGGGACAAACCGATGAAGATGAATTATCCAAACAGTTGGGATTTAAAATTACTTATGATAAATTAGATGAAATGTTAATGAACATCGAAAATGGCAAATTTGATATGCATAATGGAGAATATAAAAATTTAACACAATTAATGAAGAAAAATCGGCATAAAATAGAGTTACCACCTAACCTGCAACGAAAAAACGAAAATTAAGATTAATTTTGATTGAAAAAGATATTGTTGAAAAATTAAAACCAAAATTGTAATGAATGAAATAAAAAATGGATAAAGAAATTAAATTAAATTTTAGTTCAGGAATTCCTGCATTAGATGAAATCCTACAGGGAGTGCTTCCTGGAGATAATGTAATTTTTAAAATAGATAGGCTTGAAAATTATATTCCATTTGTAAACGCATTCTGTAATTATGTCAATAAGGAAAATTTGGATTTAATATATCTCCGTTTTAATAATCATCAATATTTGTTACCAAAAAATATCAAAGCAACAGTCTATGAATTGAATCCAAAAAAAGGATTTGATTATTTCATATCTGATATTATAAAAATCATTGATAAGCATGGAGTCGGAGCTTGTTATGTTTTTGATTCTCTGTCCGATTTAGCTGTGAATTGGTATTCTAATGTCATGTTAGGAAATTTTTTCATGCTTATATGTCCTTATTTATATAAATTAAAAACTGTAGCTTATTTTGGATTATTTCGAAATTATCATGATTCAAAAACACTGAAAGATATTCAAAATACTGCTCAAGTAATTATTGACGTATATCAAGATGGGGAAAATTCCCTTTATGTTCATCCAGTTAAAGTTTTCGAACGTTTTTCTTCAAAGATATTCATGTTGCATAAATGGTCTGATTTAAACAATCCCCTTAGTTCATTTCAAACTATAAAATCCAGTACAAGAATTGCTAATATTATTTCTAAAAAGCATTTCATATCTCTGAATCCAATTCAAGATCATATTGATGCTTGGAATCTCACCTTTCAAGAAGCTCAAAAAACATTGGAAGGAATAGTTCTAGGGCAAATATCTGTCAAAGAATTAAATGCATTTAAGAGTAAGATATTAAGAAAAGCTATTGTTCAAGATGAATTCCAATTAAATTTGGCTCTAAAGTATTTTGACTTAGATGATATTCTTGATATAAGAAAACGAATGATCGGCACAGGATTTATTGGAGGAAAATCCTTGGGCATGTTACTTTCAAGAGCAATAGTAAAAAAGGAAATTCCAGAATTAGAACAAAAGTTAGAGGTACAAGATTCCTTTTTTTTAGGTACTGACATATTTTATACATATCTAGTCAAAAATGACTGTTGGTGGTTACGAAGAAAGTTATCAAATCCTGAAACTTTTCTTGAGGGATTGGAAGAAACATGTGATAAAATGCAATCAGGAACATTTCCGGACTATTTAATTGAAAAATTTATTGAAATGTTGGATTATTTTGGGCAGGCCCCAATAATTGTTCGCTCAAGTAGTTTACAAGAAGATTCTTATGCAGATTCTTTTTCTGGTAAAGCTGTCAGTATCTTCTTAACTAACCAGGGAACTCTTGATGAACGTTTAAAAGAATTTCTCAAAGCAATTCGTACCGTTTATACAAGTTCAATTAGTCCAAATACTCTGTGTTACCGAAAAAACCGTTTACTATTGGATAAAGATGAACAAATGGCGATATTAGTTCAACGGGTCTCTGGATCAATTTATGGAAAATACTTTTTCCCACATATTGCGGGTACAGGTTACTCTTTCAATCCTTATGTATGGAATGAAAGAATTGATCCAAATGCTGGATTTTTGCGTTTGGTGTTTGGACTTGGAACGAGAGCTACAAGTCGAACAGATGATGATTTTCCAAGATTGGTTGCACTAAATGAACCTTCCTTGCGAGTTGAGAGTACACTTGATGAAATTCAAAGATATTCCCAGAAAAAAGTTGATCTATTAGACATTGAAAAGAATAAATTTATTACAAAGAATTTTTTAGATTTTCAATCTATTAAAGATAGTTTACCAATGCATATCTTTGCTACATATGATTATGAACTTGAAAAACGAATGCAGCAATTAGGTAGAGAATTTATTTTTCCTTGGGTCTTAACCTTTAATCATCTCTTGGAAAAAACAGACTTTACAAAGAATATGATAAGAATATTAAATGCTTTAAAAATGGCATACAAATGTCCTGTTGATATAGAATTTGCCGTAAACTTCTTTGATGATCAAAATTATAATATAAATCTTTTACAATGCCGTCCATTTCAAGTTAAAGATCAAATAAAAGACATACCAGAACCTAAAGATATTGAAAATAAATCTATTATATTCCAAACTTCAGGTCCTATAATTGGAAATAGCATTGCAACTAAAATTGATCGCATTATTTATATTGAACCTGAAGTCTTTAGCAAAATGACCATACAAGAAAGATATTCTATTGCCCGTTTAATTGGAAAAATAAATCAATTAAGTGAAAAATCAGATAAAAAAATAATGCTTATAGGCGCCGGAAGGTGGGGGACATCAACACCAAGTTATGGAGTTCCAGTTTCATTCGCTGAAATTAATAATATATCAATTATTTGTGAAATTAGAGAAAAAATGGGGCATTTAACTCCAGATGTCTCATTAGGAACTCATTTTTTTAATGATCTTGTAGAATGTGATATGCTCTATTTTATAATTTATCCTGAAAAAGAGAGGTATTCTATAAATCGAAATTATTTTAGAAAAGCAAAAAATTCACTTACAAAGTTAATACCCGAATCTGAACAATGGTCTCAAGCTATCAAAGTCATAGATTTAGATACAAATGGTTCCATAATCCATATCTACATGAATGCTTTTAAACAAGATGGGATTGGTTATTTGACAAATGAATAACCAGTTCTTTCTATATTAATAATTTTATCAAGTTAAGTCAATGTTGCATGTTTAAGATGGTTTAAAATGTGTGGAATTGTTGCAATAGTTTTAAAAGAACAAACACCTGTGGCTCCTATACTAAAAGATTGTTTACAACGATTAGAATATAGAGGCTATGACAGTGTTGGAATGTCGACATTATACAAAGGAAGTATATATACAAAAAAAGATAAAGGCAAAATTGCTGAAGTTGATGCGAAATTACATTTTGATGAATTACCTGGCAATATAGGTATTGCTCATACAAGATGGGCAACACATGGCGGAGCGACAAAAGTTAATGCTCATCCTCATCAATCTAGTTCAAATAATATTTCGGTTGTTCATAATGGTATTATTGAAAATTATTTGGATTTAAGACAGGAATTAGAAGAAGAATATGATCATACATTTATTTCGGAATGCGACACAGAAGTAATACCTCATTTAATAGAAATAAATCTACAGAATGGAAAAAATCAGCTAGAAAAAGCAGTTAAAAAAGCATTAAAAAAAATAAGAGGGTCATATGCATTAGCAATTCTATACAAAAATAATCCTAATCAAATAATTTTAGCTAAAAAGGAAAGTCCTCTTGTTATTGGTCTTGGGACTAATGCAGTTTATGCAGCAAGTGACATTCCTGCGTTTTTACCATTAACAAATCGCGTGATAATACTTGAGGACGGAGAATTTGCAGTTTTGAATTATAATAATGTTAAGATATATAAAACAGAAAACCACGATACAATTATCTCAAGAAATCCACAAATAATTGATTGGAATTCTGAAATGGCTAAAAAAGGGGGAATGCCACATTTTATGCTAAAAGAAATTCATGAACAACCGAAAGCGATAAGCAATACTCTTAGAATTAATAATTTCAAATATTCTCCCTTTATAAAATTATTAAATGATGCAAAAAATATATTTATTACTGCAGCTGGGACATCATTTCATGCAGGATTAGCAAGCTCTTATACTTTTAATAAAATCTCGAAATTAGATAATAATCCAATAATTAGCTCCGAATTTATCGACAATGTTGGGGGAATGATAGACGAAGAATCAGTAGTTTTAGCAATATCACAATCTGGAGAAACAATGGATACTTTAAATGCAATAAATTATGCTAAAAAGAAAGGTGCAAAAATTTTATCTATCACAAATGTTATGGGTAGCTCTATTATTAGAATGTCAGATCATGAAATTATCACTCAAGCTGGTCCAGAAATTGGTGTTGCGGCAACTAAAACTTTCCTTGTCCAATTAATATGCCTCAGTCAACTAAGTTTGTATTTAGCTGAAATGAGAGGACTTTTAAATTCAGCCGAAATTAAATTTTTAAAGCAAAATTTAATGAACATGCCAAGAATCATTGAAAAAATCATAGCTAATCAAGAAGATAACATTAAAAACATTGCTCAACATTTTGCTAATAAGTCAAATTTTTTGTATTTGGGTAGGGGAATAAATTCAATAACTGCCGCTGAAGGTGCCTTAAAATTAAAAGAAATTTCTTATATACATGCAGAAAGCTATCCCGCAGGTGAGTGTAAACATGGACCAATAGCTTTAATAGAGAAAGATTTTCCAGTTGTTTTTATCGCTCCTCCCGATGATACTCAATCTCTTCTAATATCAAATATCATGGAAATGAAAGCTAGAAATGCTAAAATTATAACTGTGTCAGAAGAAAATGATAATAAAATTCATAGAATATCAGATGCAAAATTTATTATTCCATCAAAAATTCCAGACATTTTTACTCCAATAGCTTATATTGTACCTCTCCAAATATTTGCATATTTCTCTGCAGTTTTTAGAGGTTATGATCCCGATAAACCAAGAAATTTAGCAAAAACAGTTACAGTTCTTTAATTATTTAAAAGATCATTAAATGTTATAAAATTACTAATTTTATCTGTTTGATTATTATATAGGTTATAAATCGGTTATTCTTTTAAGTTCTGGGTATATTTCAAACATTACTTTTCTATTTTCTTCATTTTTCCAAAATTTAGATTCCATTGAAATTGAGAGTGATGCATCTCCTTTGGTAATATAGATAATATTTGATTTTATCTCTATTTTTGCATCCGTAATTTGATTCATTATTTATCATCTCATCGACAATAATATTTAAATAAATCTGTTTAAAATTAGTTTTTTTTATTATTATTTTAATATCTTTAAATAAATATTTAAATTTAACTGAATATATTGGACAATAATCCATTTCTTTTAAGATAATTATTTAAATTTTACTGAATATATTGAACAATTGTTCATTATTCTAAAATAAAATTGATAAATTAAAATATTAATGTTTTTGGTTTGGAAAGAAAAAATTATTAAAAATTATAGACTTTAAGATCCTTTAAAAGCTTATTACAATATGGGCATATATAAGATTTATTATTTTCATTATATTCTGCTTCTATACGTATAGACTCTCCTAAACAGTCGCATGTTCCAAATGCAATCTCATTTATTTCCAAATTTTCATCTCCATATTTAAAAATCATTTCATTTTTAATTCATAAATCATTTAAAATAAAAAAGGAGGGATTAAATTACCTCTTCTCCTCTATCTCCAGTTCGTATTCTGATGGCTTCATCAACGGGTAAAATAAAAATTTTCCCATCACCTGGTGCACCTGTAGATGCATTTTTCATGATAATATCCAAAATATCGTCAATTTCATGTGAACCATTTATAAAAATTTCTAATTTTATTTTGTTAATCCAATGTATCATGTATTCTCCAGTTCTGCCTGTCAATTTAATACCTCTTTGACGGCCATGTCCTTTTACCTCATACATGGTCATTCCTTGGATTCCAATCTTGAAAAGAGCATCTTTAACCATTTCTAATTTTTCTGGTCTAATAAAACATTCAATTTTTTTCATCACTTCATAAATCCTCCTTTAGACTTGTTCTCCATGTTGTGTAATATCCAGTCCTACATATTCTTCTTGAGATGTAACTCTCAATCCAATTGTCTTTTTCAGTATTAGAACTATGACTAAAGTAACACCAAAGGAGTAAGCCATACAAATTAAAGCCCCGATACCTTGTAGAAATACTTGAACAATATTACCAGTAATTAATCCTTCTACTCCAAAACTTGCAAAAACTCCTGTTAGAATTGCACCTAAAATTCCGCTTATACCATGAACTGACCAAGCATCAAGAGATTCATCGATACTAGACTTCGTACGCCAACTCAATACAATATAAGAGACTGTACTAGAAGCCGCACCAATGACGAGTGCTGCCATAGGGGAGACAAACCCCGCAGCCGGTGTTATACCAACTAGACCTGCAAGGACACCAGTTACAAGACCCAACATACTTGCTCTTCCTGTTTTATACCAAACTATTAATAACCAAACAAATCCTGCAGCACAAGATGACATAAATGTATTAAATAATGCTAAAACAGCAGCTCCATTTGCCCCTAGTCCACTGCCCCCATTGAAACCAAACCATCCTATCCATAATAATGCTGTGCCAAGTAATACATAAGGAATATTAGAAGGTTCCATTGGTTCTTTATTGTAACCTCTCCTAGGTTCAATAATTAATGCTGCTGCTAAAGCTGAAAATCCAGCATTAATATGGACAACTGAGCCTCCAGCCCAATCTAATACACCCATCGAGCCTAAAAAGCCTCCATCACCCCATACCCAGTGTGCTATAGGACTATAGACTAATAATAGCCAAAAAATACAAAAAAGCACAAATGAACTGAATTTTGCTCTATCAGCAAATGGACTTGCAACAATTGCAACTGTAATTATTGCAAACATCATTTGATAAATTACAAAAAGCATATGTGGTATTGTGGTTGAATAAACTGGGTAATAAAATGGATCAACTGCATTCATACCAATAAAATCTAGCCCTCCTATTATTCCACCACCAATATCAGGGGCAAATGCTAAACTATAGCCTAAAATAAACCAAAAAAGAGCTACTACGACTATTGAGGTAAAACACATTGCCATCATTGAAATCATATTTTTTTTCCTTAAGAGACCACCATAGAAAAAAGCTAATCCTGGAGTCATTATGAAAACAAGACATGTACAAGTTAATAGCCATGCTGTATCAGTTCCGCCAAAATCTGCAAATATAAAAAGAATTATATCTTCAATTGCCATGAAATCACCTCTAAATATCCATTGTTTATTTATATTTTTAATAAGCAAATTCTGATATTTTTGCTGATTATTGTTTATTTTTTTTGTTTATTCATTCAATTTTTTTAAATTCTTTTGAACAAAACAATATTGTTGTAATTTATTAATATTTCTTATTTAATTCGATACTTTTTATAGTAGAAAATGTACAATATGTTATAATAAAAGTAAAAAGATGCATAAAAAAAAATTAATAAAATAGATATATAGTGGCATATATTCTAAAAATTATATAAAGTTTTAATTTTCTAAATATAAGAAATAAAATTATTAAATATATAATAAAAAATAAAATTTATTCTCTATTTTATTCTTTAAATTTTTGTTAATTTTCCCTTATTCTAGAGAATATCTAAAAATTAATGTTTTAAAATGATAAATTTTTCTACTTAATACAGATTTTAATTTTATTCTTTAAAATTAAATTCATTAATCCGCAAATCTTCTTTTATAACATTAAGTGCAATATTTGTAACTGTTTTTTTTATATAAGGTTTTGATAGAACTTTTTTTACGAAATTATTAAGTTCTTCTTTATTTTTAAATCGAGCCACAAGTGCAATATCAAAATCACCAGTTATATCATATAACATAATTACATTATTATTCTTTGCAAGCTCTTTTTCTGCATCTACGAGTTTTCTTCCTTCTGCTTGAATAAGTATTATAACTGTTAAATTATAGCCAGCTTTGATCGGATCTACAATAACGGTATAACCCTTTAATATCCCTCTCTCCTCTAAACTCTTTACACGGTTATAAACTGTCCCAACCGCTATATTAAGACGTTTTGCTATTTTATTATAGCTTAATTTTGAATTTTCTTGAAGAATTTGAATAATATTAAAATCTAGTTCATCAAATTTTTCACTTATTTTTTGTTCCAAACCCAACCAACTCAGTTTTTATTTTACATACAAATGAATAATTATTCAATATCCTATTTTTATATTAAATATTTGAACAAAAAATATTTTGATTTTTTATATCAGATCTTTAATAGAAATTTTTATTTTCACATAAAAATTATTCTTTAAAAGGTGAAAACTAAAAAATATTTGAGTTGGGAGTTAAAAAATGAATATTGAAGAGGAATTAGATGGAATATCCACCAGTGGTGGCATTGAGATTAAAGAGGGGCTAGTTCTTAACCATAATAATACTGTAAGATCTATAGCTATCTCTCCTAATGGAAAATATATCATTAGTGGGTGTAATGATAAAATAATCAGGATTTGGGAATCAAAAACAGGGAACCTCATCCGTGAGCTAAAAGGACATGAGAATTGGGTATTAACAGTTCTAATTTCTCCAGATGGAAAATATATTATTAGTGGATCTGCGGATAAAACAATAAAAATTTGGGATTTTAAAACTGGAATGCTTATTAATACCCTTAAGGGACATAATTTACACATCTTTTCAATTGCTCTAACACATGATGGAAAAACTATCATTAGCAGTTCGTGGGATAAAACGATAAAAATTTGGGACTTAAAAAAAGGGAAACTCATAACCACACTTGAAGGTCATAAGGATTGTGTATATTCTATTTCGGTTTCCCCTAATGATAAATTCTTAATTAGTGGCTCCTGGGATAGAATGATAAATTTTTGGTTATTAGAGGAAGGAGAATTAGGTCGTTCTAATGAGGCACACTCTTCTGCTATTTACTCTATTACAATCTCTCCTGATGGAAAATATATAATAAGTGGGTCAGAGGATAACCTTATAAAAATTTGGGATTTAGGGACAGGTGCATTATTAACTAAACTTGAAGGACATGGAGGTAGGATATATACAATTGATATTTCTGCTGATGGAAAATTTCTAATAAGTGGCTCTGAAGATAATACTATTAAAATTTGGGAATTAATAACTGGAAGGATTTTACATACAATTAAAGATCATATTGATAGTATTTTTACTCTTGCCTTCTTTCCAGATAATAAATTTATTGCCAGTGGTTCTGCTGATAAAACCATTAGGATATGGAATATCGAGAAGTGGTTAAAACCACCTAAAGCTCAAAAAATTAAAGTAGAGCAAAAAAAGAAGAAAAAAATTCATAAAGACGAGAAATATTATGAAAAACTTCCTATAAATAAAGAAATACTAACATTACTTTTAAATTTTGAGGAGAGGCGAAGACGATTTTCTTTACCTGAAGGTGAAATAGAAAAAGTATCAGAAGAACTTTCAAGACTTTATGATAAAATTTTAAAAATTGATCCAAATGATAAAGAAATATGGTTTAGACAAGGTTATACTCATGCAACCTTAAAAAGATATACTAAAGCACTGTCCTGCTTTAAACAAGCAGTAAAAATTGATTATAACTATACTGAAGCTTGGAGAGAATTAGGAAATGTCTATAGCTTACTTAAGAATGAAAAAGAAGCGATTGAATGTTATGAATATGTTGTTAAAAAAAACCCCAATGATGATAAAACTTGGTACAATTTAGGAGTAGCATACTATCATATAAAGAATTTAGAAAAAGCTGCTGAGTGTTTCAAAAAAAATATACAGTTTGATCCCTATGATGTTGATGCAAGGAAAGCATTAAATAAAATAATGAATGAAAAAACGTATAAAGAGGAAAGAGAGAAGATAGAAGCATCAGAGGATACAAATTATGGTCATATGATAGTAGATTGGGATAAAGATGATTACCCATATAGTAAAGTGATGGGTTATCCAACACCTTGGATTTCATCAAAATTAAGAACTGAAATCAATTGTATTTGTGGTAATTCATATAATGTAGATTATATTTCCGATATTAACACGTGGGCAGGTCGTAATCTCCATAATGAATTAATCAAGAAATTAATTGATGGAACTAATTACACTTTCAAATGTCCAAAATGTCACAATTTAAATAAAATTTCAAAAAAAGTCCTTATCATTTATCCTGAAGGAAAATTTTGGGTGCCAACAAATGAAAACCCAAATAAAATTAAAAAAATTCTCACAAATTTTGGAGTACTGGAAGAAAATGGAAGCATTGTTGATGGATTTGTAAAGATGTTTTTAAAGAGAGAAGCTTCACATATTCGAGATACAGCTTATATGCCTCTTTATGACATTTTCGGCATAAAAACTAAGCAAGATAGAGAAGACTTTATAAAATTTTTATATGAAAATATAAAAACCTTTCAAGATTTAGTTGAATTTCATGAAGCGCTTCTTTTTAATACCAAATTTCACAAAGGAGATGTTCCTTCCTTAATTAAAAAATGGAAAAATCGAATATAAAAATAAATTAGAACTAGAGAAGGAAATTCTATATATTCTATTTATTTATCACAAATTAAAACTAGAAGATGCATCCAGTAAGTTATTTTTGATGGAATTTAAATCAAGTTCTTTTTTACTCAATTTTAAAAATTTGATATTATCTAAAATTCGTTCTATAATATTTCTAGCCACATCCAATTCTAAATAAGATATTAATTCTGAAATAATTTTCTCCCAAGTGTCTTTTTCTTTTTGGAGATCATCAATTGGAAAATAAAAAAAGCGAATAAGTTCATCTAACAAATTTTCCTTCACCTCTTCATCAAAATCATATTCTGGTTCTATATCTGCTCGAGATCTTCTGTAAAATTAAAATCAAATAAATGTGAAAGATAATTTGTTATCTCTTCTTCATTCATAGATGTTCTAATTTTTTTGATAAATTCATTTAATTTAGTTATTAATTCTTGAACTGTAAAACTAGCAAGATTTAATTTATCATTATAATCACTTGAGGTTGAATTTTTCATTATATGATCAAATTTATTTACTATTATTTTGAGAATTTTATTCAAATCAACATATTTACCTACTAAACTAGGATTAAAAATATTCTTAGATATCAGTTCACTTATAATTAATCCTGAATTTAAAACGCTTGATTTGTAAGCTCCTTTATAATGTCCTTGTAACACTGTTACTTCTATATGAAAACCTATTTTATTTCTAAATTTCCGAATTTCATCAATCGCTCTTATAATAATTTCATTTTGTTTTTTAATGTGATTAATACCCATTAAATTAAGAATTTCACTGAATTCATCTAATAAATGAGGATTATGGGAAGCTAAAGATATGTAATATTGAATATAATAATCTTTGTTATTTCTTCTTCCTTTAGAAAGACTGAAACTGCCTTCTGTACTAGAAATTATTTGAAGAATATCTTTTAACTGATTTTTATTATTAATATTCGATTTTTTCTTAATTTCCCCTAAAAAATATTTTATATAATTTATCAATTTTATATAGGTTGTAGGTGGGTAATGATCCTTAAATGGAGTGCATTCTAAACAAGGAATTCCTGATAATTTATCTAAAAATTTTGGGCATAGTGGCCAATGTATGCATTTCTTTGCTCTATAAGTAGGAGAAAAATTATATGAAATATCAACTAATTTTTTATTTTTAACAACAGAAGTAAATGGTTTTTTATAAATATTGATTTTATCATCAATTAATTTAATATTTTTTTCAAATTCCCTCCGTAAAATGGGATTCTTACTAGTAAATGCAATCTCATATCTTTCATTTGACCTAGATATGTTTCCATCTGTTAATAAAAATGCAAGGTTTTTCAATAAATTATATTTTTTAGTCCTTAATAGCTTGTCTTTGTATACTCTGTATTTTTTTAATTCTTTTTTAAAAACTGGATTATTCAAAAAATTCAAATTTGAAATATTTTTTAATTTCCAAATAGCTTCTACGTACCATATATGTTCTATAAACTTATTAATTAGAATTATAAGACATTCAACAAATCTTTGACGATGGTATACTCTTGGAATATTTCTAATTTGTTGATTACAAGTCGTTATTGCTGCATGAGCAAATTCTTTTAAATTTTCAATGGCTAATTTAATCCAAGCTTCGGATTCTAAATTTTCTTGTAAACTTGTTCTACAAAAGTCTATTATTTTCTTTTTTTCTTCTTTATTTATTATATTTTTTGTAATATTATTAGAAATCTCACTAATTTTTTTAAAATGATAATTATTTGGTTTAAATATTTCATTCCAATTTACCCTAAATGTTAGATTTTTTCTATCTTGAGGACTTGTCAAAAATTGCTGATCAAATTCTTTCCTTAAGATCTTGTCAATAAATCCAATTTTTCTTTTGAATCGGTGTTCTTTTTCAAAACGATATATAAATGGTCCTCTTTTTTTTGGTCCTTTATCAATGAGCTCAATAAATTTATATTTTAATAATTCTTTCAATATCTTTTCTACTTTAAATTCTGATAATCCATTATAATTTTCTAATTCTTCCTGAGAAAAGGGTGTTTTTCTTTCTTTCCAAAATTCAATGAATTTTATTAGATCTTTTTGATTTAATGTCCAGAAGGATGAAAGTGGAGAGATGCTAAAAAACTCACTAAAATCATGGTCATTGATTTTTTCGTTGTGTTTAATTTCTCGGTTTAAAATGGAAGTATTATTTGACATAATCATCAAATATATTTATGCAATGCGCAAGATATAAGTTTTTATATATATAAAGAGGGGATTTTGCGCAAAATTTAAAAATTCAGAAAAGAAATGAATAACAAATTAATAAAATTTATATTTTATTGTTTATTAGAGGTGAAACTTTAAGTTGAGTACGATTGCTGAAAAAATATTAGCATCACATTGTGACAAAGATATTGTTAAGTCAGGAGAATTTATCACCGCAAAAATTGATTTGATAATGTCTCATATTGGTACTGCGAAGGTAGTTATAGATTTTGGCAAGATTAGACCTTCAAAAGTAAGGAGAGTATTCGATCCTGAAAAGATTGTTATATTATTCGATCATTATGTTCCTGCGCCGAACGAGAGGTGGGCTATGGCCCATGGTCTCATCCGAAATTTTGTTAAAAAGCAAAAAATAAAGCATTTCTATGATATAAAGGCTGGAATTTGTCATCAAGTTCTTCCTGAAAAAGGTCATGTAAGACCTGGTATGTTGATCGTGGGCGGCGACAAATCATAATTTATATGATTTCGCTAGAGCCATACGACAACTTACGGAGCACTCAATGCTGCAAGTTGTGGATTAGGAAACACTGACCTCTTTTATGCTTATGTTAAAGGAGAATTATGGTTTAGAGTTCCAAGCTCTATCAAATTTAATATTAATGGCAAATTACCACATCATGTAATGAGTAAGGATATCATATTAAAAATAGCAGGCGACTATACGGCAGAAGTAGCTACATATAAATCAATTGAATTTACTGGAAAGACTATGGAAGATTTATCGATAGCATCTAGGATAACAATGTCCAATTTTTCTCTAGAACTTGGGGCAAAGTTTGCATTTGGTGTTCCTGATCAAAAGGTTGTTAATTGGGTTAAAGCCAGAACAAATAAACCATTTGAATTAGTAAAACCAGACGAAGATGCAGTTTATGAAAAAACTTATGAGATGGATGTTTCCAATTTGGAACCTCAAATTGCCTGTCCGCATACAGTGGATAATGTAAAACCTGTGACGGAAGTACAAGGTACTAAAGTCCATCAAGCATTTCTCGGCTCATGTACTAATGGAAGGTTTGAAGACATAGAAATTGCAGCAAAAATATTAGAAGGAAATAAAGTGCATGAAGATGTTCGATTGATTGTTACTCCAGCAAGCCAAGAAATATGGCTTAAAATAGCAAAGACTGGTATAGCTGAAACGTTGATAAATGCTGATGCAATTATTTGTAACCCTAATTGTGGTGCCTGCTTTGGAGCCCATCAAGGCATGTTAGCACCTGGTGAAAATTGCATTTCAAGTTCAAATAGAAATTTCAGAGGTAGAATGGGATCAGAGAACGCAGGAATTTATCTGGGTTCTCCAGCAACTGTGGCCGCATCAGCTATTAAAGGAGTAATCGCTGATCCTCGAGAATTTTAAAATATGAGGTGATTTGTATGATGGAATTAAAGAAAGGTGAATATAAAGAACAAATTATTGGAAAAGTATGGCTATTCCCGGATAATGTTGACACTGACGTAATTTCACCTGGAAAATATTTAGATGATGTTAAAGCAACTCTTGAACATACTTGTGATACTATTATTAAGGAATTTCCAAGTGAAGTAAAAGAAGGAGATGTAATCGTTGCTGGTCGTAATTTTGGCTGTGGTTCCAGTCGTGAAACCGCTCCAATTATCCTTCGGGAAAAAGGGATTAATGCAGTAGTTGCTGAATCGTTCGCACGCATTTTCTATAGATCCTCATTTGCAATAGGTCTACCATTATTTGAATTAGACGGGATATCAAAGGAATTTAAAACAGGGGATGAGATAGAAATCAATGTTTCTACAGCTGAAATTAAAAACAAGACAACAGGAAAAGCCTTTAAAACAAGTCCTATTCCAGAACTCCTCATGGATATATTAAAAGGGGGAGGTTTGGAAAAAAAGTTATTACAAGAGCTCAAAGAAAAAGGCAAAGAAATGAAAAAATAAGCCCAATAACATGTAATCTATTTTTTTTTCTTTTTAGGCAATAAATAAAATTTTTGAAAAAATTATATTTTTATTTGAGTAAGAAATAAATTATCTCAAAAAAGATGGTATTTGATAAATTTTTAAAATTCTTTTTATTAATGTAATTGCTTGAGCTGAGATAAATGGTAGATAAAGAAAATGAAGAAAAAATAAGTGAAGATTTAAAAAAATGGGAGGAGAGTATTAAAAAATTTGATTTAAAAGATGTTGAAAATACTTCACATTTGAAAATTAAACCCATATATACCCCATTAGATGTAAAAGAGACTACATATGATGATATCGGCTTCCCCGGAGAATTCCCCTATACTCGAGGACCATATTCAACAATGTATAGGGGTAGAACTTGGACTATGCGTCAATATAGTGGTTATCAGAATGCAAAATTAACTAATCAACGTTATAAGTTTTTAATTGAACAAGGTCAAACTGGATTAAGTGTAGCATTTGATTTGCCCACTCAAATGGGATATGATGGAGATCATCCCCTCGCTCAAGGAGAAATAGGACGAACTGGTGTTCCAATTTACACCTTAAAAGATATGGAAGACCTTTTTGATGGTATTCCTTTAGATAAAGTTAGTACATCTATGACAATTAACTCTCCTACTGCTATTATATTGGCTATGTATATTGCATTAGCTGAAAAGCAAGGAGTTACCCCAGATAAATTACGTGGGACTGTACAAAACGATATATTAAAAGAATATCTTGCCAGAAATACATATATTTTCCCTCCAGCACCTTCAATGAGGCTAGTTTCTGATGTGATTGAATATTGTTCAACAAATCTTCCTCGATTTAATACTATATCAATCTCAGGTTATCATATCCGAGAAGCAGGAGCTACTGCTGTCCAAGAAATCGCCTTTACCTTAGCAAATGCAATTGCATATGTCGAGGATGTTTTAAAACGAGGACTAGATATAGACCAATTTGCAAGCCGTTTATCCTTCTTCTTCTGTACTCATAATGATTTCTTTGAAGAAGTAGCTAAGTTCAGATCTGCTAGAAGGATGTGGGCAAAAATCATTAAAGATCGATTTAAAGCCAAAAATCCTAAATCAATGATGTTACGATTTCATACTCAAACTATTGGCTCCACATTAACAGCACAACAACCAGATGTTAATTTAATAAGAGTGGCAATTCAAACCCTAGCGGCTGTAATGGGTGGTGCACAATCACTCCACTCAAGTAGTCGTGATGAGGCTCTAAGTCTTCCAAGTGAAGAAAGTGTCCGGTTATCATTAAGAACCCAGCAAGTTATTGCTTATGAAAGTGGTGCAGTAAATGCTATTGATCCTCTAGGTGGTTCGTATTATTTGGAAAATCTAACAAACAAGATGGAAGAAGAAGCATTTAAAATAATTAAAGACATTAAGGCAAGAGGTGGGGCAATTAAAGCTATAGAATCGGGATATATTCAAAAACAAATACAAGATAATGCATATAAAATACAGAAAGATATTGAAGATGGGAAACAAATTGTTATTGGTGTCAATAAATTTCAAATCAAGGATGAAGATCTTAAATTAGAAATTTTAAAAGCAGATCCTGAGATCCAAAAACAGCAAATTGAAAAATTGGAAAAAATTAAGGAATCTAGGGATAATAACCTAGTAAAAGAAAAACTAGAAAAAATTAAAGAAGTAGCAAAGACTAATGAGAATCTAATGCCCTATTTAATTGAAGCAGTAAAAGCTTATGCTACTAATGGGGAAATTTGCGATGTATTAAGGGAGATTTTTGGAACTTATAAATTAACAACTATTATTTAATATTTTATTTTAAATGTGAATAGATAAAATTAGATTTTTATTCTCTTCTTCGTTTTATGACGGAATATAATAAAACTATAGAAATTGTAAAAACTATTAATAAAATTGAAAGCGACAGACTCCAGTGTAATTCAGGTTCTAATTGCCATGGGACTTGTGTGAAAAGTAATAATATTGGCCATCCATATATTTCTAAAATTTCTAATGCGTTATAGGTTGATGAAACTGTAGAAACTGGTGATGCAGGAGAAGATCCGAATCCTCCATATAAAAGTCTTTGACTTGAAAATATCCAAATAATTAATTCAAAAGTTTTTATCTTACTGAGCCCACCTAATAAATTTAAAGCTTTAATTGCCGCACATGAGCTTGCCATGGTAGATCTAATATCATCTGGATTTCCAAATCCTCCATAATCTTTTAGATCACCTGTTTTTAAATTTAAATTTTGGCGAGCTGCAATCCAATTAACAGCAGCAGTTTTATTTATACCAACAAGGGAGCCGTTCGCTGCAAGTAAAGCCGAAACTGCTTCGTAAGTTGAATAAATTGAGTAAACCGGGTCACTACTATTACTAGAAAAAGCACCATAGTTTTCTGAACTAACTTCTAAATTTTGAGTCTGAATAATCCAATCTGAAGCATTATCGATTAAATCTAATCTCCCAAATTTCCTTAACAAACTAATTGCATACATAGTGGCTCGTAAAGATGAGGTTTGATTATAAGTATTGCCAAATCCCCCATCATCATTTTGTAAACTATCAACGAAATTTACTAAACTAGAATCAGCACTTCGTCCTAGAAAATCAAGAGCTCTAACTGCGTAATAAGTACTATATAAATTCACATCGTATTTACTAGTTTCACCATATGCTTTTAAGGTTATATTCCATTTTGAACCGATAAAACTAACGGTCTTTCCAAAATAAAATTCTATAGGGATATTACTGCCCGCAATTTGACCATATATACTCTTAACATATGTAGAACCACCCAATAACCATATTACAAAAGGCATACTAATGCCTTTATATTGCCCATATAATGAAGTTACAGCGGAAATCCCCTCATAGGTTGTTTTTAACTCTACATCACCGCCGATCCCGTTTGAAAATCCTTTCATACCAGCATCATAAAAATTGAGTGTTAAGAAATGAAGTATCAAATTTCTTCGTGTAATAATATTAGGGTCCTCTTCAAAATTAAATGTTTCTAGATTTAAAATAAATTGAGCATTTGAGTTATATATAAACGTAGAAAATGTTAAGAGTCCTATAAATAACCCTAATATAAAAATCGATTTGGATTTCATTATAACTCAAATATTTGTGATTAATTAATTTTTAACAAAATTACCTTTATTGAATTTTTGATATTTTTGATACATTTAATTAAAATAAATTGGATTTAAATCGTACTCTCAGTTATCGAAACTATCTAATTTTTTTTGTAATAATTCATTTTTGATATTTTTTACAGTTTTCCAAGTTTTACGAACAAATGGTGGTAAATCATTATGCTTTTTTATCCATTTTTTTAAAAATTGTCTTGTTTTTTCATCAGCTGGATAACCACTTCCTAAATCACCATATTCTTTTTTCAATTTTTGAATATCTGTATCTCTTTCAACTTTGGCAAGAATAGAAGCAGCAGATACAACTGGATATAGTTCATCTGCCTTAAATTCTGCAATTATTTGTGGTTTTACAGATTTTGAAAGAGTTGATATATAGTTTTTCAAGTATTTTGTGTATGCTTTTATATTATTACTAGGGCAATCCAAATAGAGTTTATTGATTTTAACTCTTTCATTCAATGTGATAAGTAATTCGGCTGATTTTATGGCTTCTAGCCAATTTAAATTTAATTCACTTGATTTCAAAGCATTATCTATTTCTTTTGGTGAAATAGAAACAATTTCATAATCCACAGATTTTTTTAATTGAGAACTAATTTTTTTACGCTTTTTTGGAGTTAATTGTTTACTATCTTTTACTCCCAAATTTTCTAACAAAGCATATTCACTTTCTTTTATAGCAACTATCGCCATTACCATAGGACCAAAAAGAGGTCCTCTACCCGCCTCATCAATACCAGCAATGATTATTTCTTTCAAAGTTTATTAACTCTTGTCATCTTTAGCTAATTTCGCAATTTTTTTTATGGTTCCTGACATAACTTGTTCGATCGACAAAAGTTCTAAGTCCTGCATTAATTTTGGTAAATTATTTTCGCCCCAATCCAAAAAATGATCAGTATTGACCAATGCACCCTTTTTTATTTTTTCTAAAGTCTTTTTATTTTTTAAAACAAAGCTTTGTCTACAACGTTTTAAAAAATAATTACATTCACCAGGATCATCCCCCAAATCGGTTAATATAACAATTCTTATGGAATATTTGGGACTATGAATTCCAATTAGTGAATATTTTTCCTCCATCTCAATTTTTTGTATTCCTTTTCCCCCCATAGATTCTGCAAATTGTGAAATTGCGGATAATAATCCTGTGATTAAATCCGGGCTTTGTTGCTTATTATGTATTTCATCTATAAGAAATTGTCTGGTGAACATCAATTGCCCGTTTTTGTGAAACACATAAAGAGATCGGATCAAATAAATTCCCACTATATTTTATCTATTTAAAAAAATAAAATTAATTCACATAAATAAATTCTTTTTATCTCTTGATTATTTTTTTCCTATATTCTTTAGATTAAAAAAAATAAAAAATATTAAAATTTTATAGTAATTGAATTGTTTAAAAAAAGATTAATTTTTCTTAATCGAAATATTGTGGTTTAAATTATGTCAGATTCTGAAACACATATTTGGGCTGATAAATTAGCTAAAAAATTGATAGAAAGACAAAATTATAATTATATTGATAAGAAAATTCCCAAAACTTCTCATTCAATTAAGAGCAGCACCTCTATTTCAGGAGTTCCCCATATTGGGAATGCATGCGATGTCTTTAGAGCCGAGGCTGTTGTAAAAGCTCTAAAAGATAGGGGTGAAAAAAATATTAAATTCTTTTGGGTTGCAGAGGACTCGGATCCATTCCGTAAAGTTCCCGCAGGTATCCCGAAAGAATTTAAAGAACATTTAGGTAAACCTGTCAGTGATCTTCCTTGCCCAAAAGGGTGTTGTGACAATTATTCTGATCACTTTGTTAATTTATTCGTAGATAGCCTAATAGATAATTTTGGAGTAAAAATGGAGGTTTATTCTACTACAAAATATTATAGAGCTGGTAAATTTTATAATGAAATTAAAATTGCTTTAGAAAAAGTGGATGAATTAAGAGGAATTATTAATAAATATCGAAATCCCGCCAATCCATTGCCCATTTCGTGGATCCCATGGCAGCCAATCTGTGATAATTGTGGTAAGATAATTACTACTCGTATGAAAGAGATTGATGGTGATAATGTTACTTATTCATGTGAAGATTATCAATTTAAACATGCAACAGTAAAGGGCTGTGGTCATGAAGGGGTTAGTGATATTAAAAAAGGTTATGGAAAAATGGGATGGAAAACCGAATGGGCAGCTGAATGGCATGTTTGGAATGTAACATTTGAACCTTATGGAAAGGAACATGGCGTAAATTGTCCACATGAAGGTTATGGTCCTGTAGGTGTGGGTTCCTTTTGGGTTGCGGGAACAATATCAGAATTGATTTATGATTGGCCTGAACCTTGTCCAACTAAAGCAACCAACGTTTTACAACCATATGAGTATATATTGATTGGAAAAGAAAAAATGAGTGCTTCTAAAGGAAATATTATCTCTACGTGGGATTGGCCCAGTTTAGCGCCACCAGAAACCTTAAAATTATTCTTTCTTCGCAAGCCAAATTCTCAAACTAATATTATGTCCCTTAAGAAACTCAAAAATGCATATAAAATGATTGATGATCATAATGAAATTCCAAAATTAATTTTCGATTTTGAGAAACTTACAAAGATTTACTATGGTTTTGAAGAAGATGAAAGAATAGAATATTCTAAAAGGCTTTATGAATTAATCCAAGTTAAAAAAATATCAGATAAAATACCTTATTTTCTACCATTTAGATTTGCAATTGATATATCCCAGCTTGAAACTTTATTACCTCAAAAAGATATTTATGAAAAATCAAGAAATATGATATCCAGAACTTATAATAAGGTACTCGTTAACGGTGAAATTAAGAGAATAATTAAGGATACTTTAAGCAGAGCTAAATATTGGATAAATAATTTCGCCCCTGAAAAATTGAAGTTCGATTTTTCGGAAGCTAAATTAACCGAACTTACAAAAAAATTTACAATTGACCAAAAATCTGTTTTGAAAGAAATTACGAAATTGCTACAACAAGATATTGATTGGGATGAACAAGAGCTCCAAAATAAATTATTTACAATAGGAAAATCGCTCGGAAAGCCAAAAAAATTTTTTGAAACTGTTTATTTAGCTCTTATAGGAAGAAAATCTGGTCCAAGATTGGCACCTTTTCTATTATTACTTGATAAAAATTGGATAATAAAAAGATTTCAAAAAATAACTGATTAATTTATTTTTCTTTCTCCTTATATTTAAGAATAGAAGTTTTAAAGTATACTCATTTATTTTAAATCATTTCTGTTCAAAACATTTTTATAATTTTTCTGAAATTCTTATAAAAATACAATTTTTATGTGAAAACTTTGGTAGGCACAAAAGCAAGACCTAAATTAAAAAAAATTTTAGAACCATTAGGAAGATTTGGAGACAGAGTTGGATTAACTCCTAATAGAATTACTGTAATTGGATTTTCCATTTCCATTTTAACTGGTGTAATGATTTATTTATCACAAATTTTAACCCCTAAAATTGAATTTTTTGGTTTTACGTGTATTTTATCTGAAAATACTAGAATTCTATTTTTGGCTTTTGCACTTGTTTGTTTATTTTGGTCTGGGTTTTTTGATGTATTTGACGGTGCAGTGGCTAGATATCAAAATTCTATTACGGTTTTTGGAGGGTTTTTAGACTCAGTTTTAGATCGTTATTCTGATGCAATTTATTTATTCGCTATAATTTTTTCTGGATATTGTGAATTATATATCGGAGTATTTGCTCTAATTGGGTCCTTGCTTGTTTCTTATACTAGAGCCAGAGGGGAGGCAGGAGGTGTTGATGCCAAACATATGGCCGTAGGAATTGCAGAACGCTCTGAGCGACTAATTATTATCTTTGGAGCTATCTTTTTTCATGGACTATTTTTATATTTAGATCCTAGTTCAATTATAGATCAACGTTGGGGTGCTATTGGGTATGGTATTTTAATTATAGCTATTATAACTCAAATTACAGTCTTTCATCGAATTTTTGCCGCCTATAAGAATTTTCCAAAAGAACCAATAGAAGACCAAAAATCAGAAAATTAATTGAAATTCAAAGATTTTAAATGTAAAATAGGGTTTAAATATTAATTAAAAATGGATATTAGACTTTATCGAAGATCTCATTCATTAGAGCAGCTAAATATGATCTTGCAAGGTCCATAGTTTGTTTCCCTAACTCTGTAATATAATAATATTTTCTATTTGGCTTACCTGAGTTTTGATTTTTTTCATCATTTTGTTCCCACTTAACGGTAACTAAATTATCTTTTTTCATTTTATACAAAATCACATATCCACTTACAATAGCTGGTGAGAATCCAAATTTATCCTTGATCTTATTTTTAATTTCATAACCATAATGTGGTTTCTCTTGCAAAAGACGTAGTATATATAACCACAAATTAGCTTTGGTGATTTTTTCTACAAGACGATGTATTGCTTTAGGATATTGTCTATGTGCTTCCCCATCCCCAAAAATCTCATTTAATTCACGTAAATTTTTTTTTGTTGCACTTTCTATTGCATTTTTAGTATCTTCTGACATATTTCTTCATCTTATTTGCTTTTATCTCATATTTAATTTTAAAAACTTTTGTTTTTTTGTCTCTTTGTACTTCTTATTTTCCAATCTTTTTAATTTTATTTTATATGTGTAAAATAAATGAAAATTTATAAAAATAACTCAAAAAATTCTAATTAATTTAAAAAAAGGTAATAATCGATTTGTTGAGTAAAAATTGATAAAATTTTCTAATATTCCTCCATAAGTTCAGACATAAAAAGACCCACTAAGGCAACAAAATGACTTTTATCTGAAATACTCTTTCCAACATATTCTATATTTCCTAAAATTTCGAGTGCTGTATATGAATCCCTTCCAGTTAAAAATTTTACAAGATTTCCATCCAAGCCTTTAAATGTCATATCTGGATTATCACATTCACCTGTTAAAACGTCAATTACACCATCTTTGATTTTTAAACAACATTTCTTACCTGCACTAACATCAAAAAAAATAGTTTTATCCCAATTTTTAAGCTCATTTTTTATTGCAGCACTTTTCAAAGCAACTTTTTGATATATTCGGCAAGTATCTAATGTTGTATATACACTCAATTCAATCCCCAATGGAATTAACTAGGATAATTAAAATTCATTAAGTTTTTCTTTCATCCTTACTCCTTATCTTAACTAATCTATAATGAACTGCGCATTTCACACAATAATATTTTACTGTATGTCTTCTTGGAATAATTGCACCTTGTTGTTTTAACTCTTTATAAATTTTAGGGTCCACTACAGATTTGGTTGCTGATCTTTTTTTTGCCTTATCTCTAGGAACTAGACGACCACACTTTGAGCATTGAACAGTAGGAGGTCTACCCTTTTTACCTTTAGAACGACCACCGCTCTTACGTTTTTTAGGCAAATCGATGCCCCCTATCCATTTTAGGGGTCGTCATCGTGTATTTTTTGAACATCTTTAAACCTCAAAAAAAATTTTATATTCTAATAATATTAATTTTTTTGCTTACTTAATTGTTTTATAGGTCGTATATTGTTTTGGATAAAGAGGAATTAATTGAAGAATTTTTAAAACTTGAAGGAATAGATGGAGAAATTGCATTAAAATTATACAATGCTGGTATAAAATCAATTTCTGATTTAAAATCATCAGATCCTCAAAATCTATCTGAAAAGATTGGTTATCCGATTAAATTAGTAAAATCTTGGATTAACTCAATTGTTAAATATGAACAACAAAAGAAATTTGAAAAAAGTGAAGAAATTATTATTAAATTAAAAGATTCTTTAAATTGCAGTTATGAAATTGCAAAAACACTTCGAAATGTGGGCATTCTCAGTCTAGAAGACCTTACTAATGAAGATCCCGCTCAATTGGCTGATGATGCTGAGATTGATTTGAAGTATATTAAATTATGGATTAAGAAAGCTAAAAAGATCTTAAAAAGTAAGTAAGTGAAATTAAAGTTAAGACGAATGAATTTAAAATAAAAGAGATATAAAATTGATAAATAACACTCATTAAAAATGATGGAGGAATAGAAATTAAAAAAATTAACCCAGCGATTAATCAATTTTGTTTTGCTGAAAGATTAAAAGGTTTTATAATCATCTTAATTAATAATATTTTAAAATACTCAGATTATCTCCAAGCAAATAAAGAACTCTCTTCTGATGATATTTTAAAATGGTTTCTTAATGATTTGGCTCGAGAAACAGAATTAGCTATTAATGTAACAAAAGGTACTCATTTCGAATCAGCACTACCTTTAATTAATAAAGCAATTTCTGAAGTTCCTGAAAAAACTGAAGAGGCACTTAAGGATTTACGGGATGCCTTAACCAAAATTACTACACAAGCATCACAGGCATTCTCAAAGATATAAACTACTTTTTATTGTTGATTCTTGATGTATGATCTTACAATTATAGGTCACTTTACCCTAGATTATTTCAAAGGAAGAGAAGAATCTCCAGATTATATACGAATTGGGGGAACATCCGTTTATGCTTCAAAAACTGCAAACCAATTGGGTAAGAATGCGGCTGTTATAAGTGCAAATGGTTCCGATTTTAATAAAGATTTCATAAAACCACTAAAAGATAGTGGTATAAATATTCATTTAATAAAAACTAAACAAAAATCAACTGCATTCGTTCATGAGTATATTAAAGGTGAGCGAAAGCTAACCTTAAAATCCCGTTGTAAAGTAATTAATCAATCAGATATCCCTGAGGAATTCCTAAATTCAAAATTATTCTATATCGGTGCTATAGCAAATGAAGTAGATACAAGTGTTTTGAGTAAGATTTCAAAGACTAAGGCCCCTATTGCTTTGGATCTGCATGGCTTTGTAAGAAAATTTAATAAGAAAGGGGAAATGTCTGTGAATGATTGGCCAGAAGCTGAAAAATATCTTAAATATGTGACCTTTCTTAAAGGAACCGATAAAGAAGCAAGAGCCCTTACTGGCTTAAAGAATTTACAAGATATTGTTAGATTTATTTCTAGTATGGGACCAAAAGTTGTTATTCTTACTCTTGCAAAAAAAGGGAGTCTTATTTATTCAAATAATCTTTCTCTCCAAATTCCGACTATCGCTTATGAAATTGTAGATGAAACAGGTGCAGGAGATACTTATTTCACAGCTTTTTTGTTGGATTACCTAGAAAAACAAGATTTATATCATGCTGCCATTTACGGGGCAAGTGCTGCATCTTTTGTTATGGAAAAACAAGGACCATTTGGATTTGCAACACATGAAAAAATAGAGGAACGCGTCCAAGAATTTTTAAACAAATGAGAAAATCAATAAGCCTTGCCCAAATTTACTGTTTCAATTCCTTTTTTATCACAAATTGGACATTTTCCAGCTTTAATTTTCCATTTATCATCAATTGGAGTTCCTAAAACACCCACACCTACTCGTTCTTCTAATTCCAGAGCACATTCTTTTTCACCACACCATGAAATTTGAACCATTCCAATATCTGATTCTAACAATTTTTTTGCATCATTAACATCTTTTGCAATACAAATTAATTCTGAAAAATTCTTTTCTGCCATTAAAGCCAGATTTTCTTGAATTTGATCTAGTATTTTTTTAACATCCTCAAATAATGAAGCAGAAATCGGAATTGTGCCTTTTTTTGATGTATCCCTTCGTGCATAAGTTATTTGCTTTTTTTCAACATCCTTTGGACCAATTTCTATTCTTAATGGGACTCCTTTCATTTCCCAATTATAGAACTTTTTACCTGGTTTTGCGTCTGAATCGTCAATTTTAATCCTAAAACCCGCAGTTTTTAACCATTTATATACTTCTTTACTAACATCATTAACCTTGGCTTCTTTCCCCTTAAAAGTAATTGGAATAATAATAATTTGAATTGGAGCTATTGATGGAGGGAGCCTCAACCCCGTGTCGTCTCCATGAACCGCAATTAGTGCCGCAATGGTGCGTTCTGAAATACCATAACAAGTTTGATAAGCAAAATCTCGTCCACCATCTTTTGTCTCAAATTCAATTTCGAAAGTTTTTGCAAAAGTCTGACCTAAATTGTGAACTGTTCCTATTTGTAAACTACGACGATCTGGAGTAAGTGTATCAAAAGCTAAGGTATAAACTGCTCCCGGAAATTTGTCCCATTCGGGGCGTTTACTAATAATGAATGATATTCCAAGTTGTTCAAAAAATCTTGAATAAACTTCGACCGCTTCTTTAACCTGTGCTTCTGCATCTTCCCAAGAACCATGCGCAGTGTGCGCCTCCTTGAAGGTGGTAATTTCTCGCACTCGAATTAGAGGTTTGGTTGCTTTAGTTTCGTATCTGAATACGCTTACAGCTTGATACACCTTTAATGGAAAATCAGCATGAGAACGGATCCACTTGGCAAACATTGGATACATGGCTGTTTCGCTTGTCGGTCTCAAGGCGAGTTTCACATCAAGTTCAGTTCTACCACCATGAGTTATCCAATAAACTTCATCTTCAAATCCTTTTACATGAATGGCTTCCTTTGCAAAAATATTATCTGGAATTAATAAAGGAAATAAAGTTTCATCATGCCCTGTTTCATCAAGTAAATCACGGATGATTTTTAATGTATTATTCCTTATTTTAAACCCATATGGTTGCCATACACCACAACCTTTTAGTGGATATCGATAATCTAAAATCTCAGCTTCTGAAATAATATCACTTAACCATTCACTAAAATTTTTTTTCCATTTACCTTTTTTTATTTCCGTCTGCATTGCATCCTATCCTTGATGAATTTTATTTTTTAAATTAGCTTTATTTCTTCTCTCTAAATAAAAATTAAAGATCTTTATTTTACTTTTTGGGAGGGCATAGAAGTAAAATCATGATTCAATAAATAAAGAAAGTAACCAAGCCCTAATTTGATTAATATTAGTAATTCTTTTTTGCTGAATTTGAACAAGATACAAAACTATGTTCTTTCCAATAAAATCAATATCCTCAAGTTTGGAGGTATCAAAAAAATGATATCCATTTATTTCTAAAAATCGAACTGCTGATATCCATGCAACTCTTTTATGCCCATCAACAAAAGGTCGCGGTTTTGCAGTAACTAACTCTTTTATTAATACCGAGGCTTTCTCAAAAATATCCCCAGTATATTCTTTGGCTTTCTTAATTACTTCATCGAGTTTTTCTGTATTAGAAATTTTATGGACTCTACTATAATGCTTCATTATATTTTTGTAAATGTCTAAAATCTCATCTTTTTCAAGATAATTTATAGTTTGATCTTTATGAATCGCCACAATTTTATTATAATTTTTATTTTATTATTTTATATACAGAAATAGACAAATAATTATTAATGTGGACAATGCTCGGATTGGGTTCTTTTTATGGATGAAGATAAAAAAGAAAGAAAACGAAGAAAAAAAGCATTTTGGAAACCACGACGTCCACCTTTACTACCAATAAAGCAACCACCACATCCCCCTGATAAATTTTTTGAAAATCCTTTGAAGATCTTAAAAATTTTTGATCCTCTTGGTATTACAGATATTGTCCAATACATTCGAAATGAGAAATTTCTAATCGAAGAAAGGTTTAAATACTCAAGAGAACGTTTAAAACAATTTATTGATTCTGTAATGAATTTCTTTGATTTAGACTTCTTTTCTGATAAATTATTTATTTATGTTCAAAAAATTTTAAATCGATTCCTTGCAAAATCATATAAAATCGAACTCGATATCGGAGGGGTTAAAAAAATAGTATTTGAACTGTATCCTATTCGTAAACTTTTAAATGAACATAGAAACGTTATAGATGTTCTATCTCGGTATTGAGTGATATATCAAAAGCCAGAGGAGTGTAAATAAATGATTGAATATATCGAGAACTCTGGAGAATCTATGGAAACAGCTATAATAATTAAGAATGCACCAAACCACTTTAATGGAGTCAATGCCGAATATATTTATCTATCCAAGAAATTTGGTATCAAAGGAAAGGATTGGAGACTGAAGCAACAATCTTTGCTCCCGAAAAATGAAAAACATTTTGATAAAATGGAAATTATATTAGCTGACGGATCTGAAAAGACGATATATTTCGATATTACTGAATTTTATGGGAAATTTTAATTCTTTGCTAAAAATTATTGATTCTTGTAATCATTAACCATACTTAACTAGTGAATTATTATGAGTCATAGAATATGGGATGAAGAAGAATATGAGTGGAATGAAGATCTTCAAAATTGGATATGCGAAGAAAAAAAATTACTATTGGATGGTAAAGAAATTCAAAGATTAATAACAACAACGGATATTGTATTTTACTTATTTAATGGTAAAGAATCTGAAATTATTTATGAAGATTTTGAAATTGCATCGATTACAGAGCTAAAATATATACGGGGGGAACCAGGAATTTGGAGAATATTCCTTGCAAATAGTTTAAATGATGAACCCGAACTTATCTACATTAAAATCCCAAATTCTGAAAAAAAAATAACCTTATCTTATCTTAAAAAATCAGAGGCTATGAAACAGGTTGAACAATGGATTCCAAATCTAATCAAAGGAAACTTAGCTCAAGATCCAGAATTTAATCAATTTCTAAGAGATTATTTACAGACTAAAGAAGGTAAATTTTTATCGAAAATGGTTGAGGGTAATTGGCTCCAAGATCCAAAATATAAGTCAACTATACTTAAATTTCTCAAAAAACGGAGTTATTAAAAATTTGGTTGGTGATCTTTCAAAGTATCTTAGCAGATGTAGCAATTATTTTAGTGATAATAATAAAAAGAGGATATAAATAATCAAATATTTTCCTGTTTTCTTAATGATTTAATATTTTTTTTTGGAGGAACTGCATTAATATTTCTTTTTTCATCATAGTAAAGCAGATAATTTTTTCCTACTAATCTCTCAATCCAATCGTGATATTTTGGATTTCTATCCTTTAACCATCTTAAAGCTCTATAAATGGTATATATTAAATATTTTTGCTCTTTTTGACTTAAATTTTCTTTTTCTTTCAACCAATCCTCTGTTAATTTTAAAATTTTATCAGGCATATATTTTGTCAAATCTTTAAGGTTGTTACCTACTGCCTTTCGGACATAAATTGACTCATCATGATTTAAAAATGTTAAAATTTTTAGAATCTCATCATTTTGTGTTGAATCCCTCAACCATTTTACTTCAGCTTTCGGTCTTAAGCTTTCAGCAACAAATCTTCTAATATTAGGATTTTCACTATCTACCCAGCTTGATAGCAAATCAAGAGCTTTTTTCTGATTATTCTTTAATCCTGATAATAGTGGATAAATAGCATTTTCTCGGATTTCCCAATCTTCATTATTTGCCCATATTTCAATTTTTTCGATGGTATTATCAAAAAAATCTAAAGCAAAATTTGAGGTTAAATGAATGCTTAATACTAGAGTGTCATTTATCGCTTCGAGGATTTCAATTGCTCCTGAAACAGATTTTATAAATTTCTCTTCGTTAATTTTTCCCTTCTGACTACCCAAATATTTCTTTTTTAGATATTTATAAAGAGCTTTAGCTACAATTTTTGAAATATAAACTCTACCTTTTCCTATTCTTTCTTTTTCTGGGATTGTGTCATATTCTTTTTTTAAATACTCTATAATAAGCGAAACTTGAGATCGATTGAAGCTATTGAGGTTCAGTTTATTAAATATAGCTATAGCACGCTTTGATATTTCAGAAGCTGAACTTATAGATACCAATTCAATCAGATTCTTTGATTTTAATGAAAAATTTGTTGCAATTATATACTCACAATCTTTGTCTGTTAAATTTTATGACTTTGATCCCTATACAAAAGATTTATATGCGCAAAATTTATATAAATTTTAGATTTATATAAAAATTGAAATTAAAAAAAGTGAAAAAAATGACTGAAGAAAAAATTCCGAAAGAAAAAACAACAACAAGAAATGTAGATGAAATACGAGAAACTTGGTTTTCAAAATTTTTTGCGTCAAAAATAGCTTTGATTATTCATTTGTTCGCATATCTGTCAGTTAATGGTCTTTGTTACATGTTAAATCTAATGTTTTGGAACGGGCGTCTCTGGGCATGGCATGTAAGTCTCGGATGGGGCATAGGACTATCGGTTTACCTCGGGTTCTATTACATCTTCACCAGTGGTATAAAAAGTATCACTAAAGCTATATTTTTAATACATCTGATAGTTTATACAACGGTTAATGTCTATTTGACTTTAATTAACTTTGTTTACATGGCTTCATGGCCTGGTGTTTTATGGGCTCATATTCCTGCCTTGTTATGGGGATTTGCTGTTATGATGAACTTCGTTTTAACCATTATGATATCAGGAAAGGGATTATCGGCTGCAGAAATTAGAAAAAATGTGACGGGAATACTATTGTTAACCAATATTGGTTATTATGGCATCGTAAACGCTTTATTATATGCTCTAGGTAAATATGCCACAGTATATCATTTAGCTGTTGGAACTTTGCTCTACTGGGGTATTGCAGTTCTTGCTCATGCTGGTATTACGCTCCTATATAATTATGTAGAAGGCGTTAGTGGTGCTAAAAAAGGAGTAATTCTACACGCAATCATATTTGGACTTTCAGGTTTGATCAATGTTATTGATATCACGTTTTTTAGTGAATATATGCTATTTTATACTACAAGGGTTAACGGATTCTTAATTTCTGTTGGAATTTGGGCATTAGTAATTGCAGCACATGCATTCTTAGCAATAAGATGGGATCAAACAGGTGGAGATGTTAAAGATTTAATGAAATGGCTTTTAATTATGCATCTTGCAGTATATTGTGCTAGTGTTGGATATATGCTATTCTTAAATTTTAGCATCTGGGAAGGCAGATTTTGGGTTCCGACGGCTGCTTTAGGATGGGCTATAGGACTAAGCTTACATGGTCTCTATTATATTATTGTAAAAACTGATGAAACAAATATCATGAAAATTTCCCTATTGCTTCATTTGATAGCTTATATTGGTACGATGGTGTTATTAATCTGGCTCAATCTCGCTATCTGGCAAGGACGTTTTTGGGTCCCAACAGTAGCATTAGGATGGGGAGTCGGTTTAGCAGCACATACAACGATTTATCTACTTAATAAAAACAACATGTTTACCTCTGAAAATGGTCTAAAAGCTTCGGTTTTCTTACATTTAACTGCTTATATTGCTGTTGCAGCCCTATTGATATGGTCGAATCTTTCTATGTGGGAAGGTAGACTTTGGTTTCCAATTGCATTAGCAGGCTGGGGTATTGGCTTGGGATCTCATATTCTCGTAAATTATTTCATCACAAGGAGATGAAAACAAAATCAATTCTTTTTTTTTATTTTAATAAAAGGTGATTAAAAAATGAATAATTTAGAAATTCCTAAGGTGCCTGTAATTAAAAGCAAAGCACCTGACGATACTGGATCTAAAAAGAAATATAAGGTGGATTGGTTCACAAAAACTTTTTCAGCTGATTTAACATTGTATCTTCATTTATTCGTATATGCTTCAGTAATTGGACTTTGTTTAATGTTAAATTTAATGCATTTTAATGGAAGGCTATGGACAATTACAGCGGCGCTCGGATGGCTAGTTGGCTTGTCTACTCATTTTACATTATATTTACTCTTCAAAGAAGATATGTTAAACAAAGAAGAAGGACTCGAAGGATCTTTCTATATTCACTTATCGATATACATTTCGACTAACATTCTTATGATCTGGAGTAATTTAGCAAATTTTGAAGGTTGGTTGTGGTTCCCCATTGCAGCAGCTGGATGGGGAATTGGCTTAGGTGTGCATTTTCTCATATCTCGATATGCAGAAGTCTAAATTAAAATATCTCTTTTTTATCTTTTTTTTTTAAAATATTGTGTATTAAAATGACTAAAATAAGCAAAGTGAATTCTAAAAATAATAGTAATCAACAAAAAGATAGAAATAATTCAAACAAAGATGATCAAACACAAACTTCAGATCCTGTAATTATTAGATTTTGGCAACGGATTCCCCTCTTGATCCGGGCTACAATTTTAGGAATATTTGTCAGTATGATTGGTATTTACTCTTGGTTAATACCTGCATCCTTTATTCCCGCACCTTGGATATTCTTCATTATAGCTGGTGTGCTATGGATCTATTGGAAATATTTTCGTGGAAGTTGGTGGCCTAAGTCCACGGAAACTGCTAGAATAGAATATTCGCGTTCAAAAAAAATGTCAGCTCCTGTTTTGAAGTGGGGTTTATTAGCAGCGATAATCTTCGTAATTCTTGCACAATCTAGCTTGGTAGTTACTTTCAGAATCATCCCATTTCCTGCTGAAGCATTTACATCAGGGAATAAGTACTTAAATACCATGCCTGGTTGGCTTGCTTGGGTGATTATTAGCATCAATTCGTTAGTAGCAGGTATTTGTGAAGAAACTGGAATTCGTGGATACGCACAAGTTCCCATGGAGAAGCGTTATGGACCAGTAGTAGGAATCACTTTTTCTTCAATTTTGTTCCTCCTTATCCACGTGAATCAGGCTTGGTTTCTTCCAATTTTCATTCAAGTTTTTTGTCTTGGCATGATCTTGGGAATTCTAGCCTATACATCTGATTCCTTAATACCGGGCATAATTGCTCATTCAATCATGGATGTTGTTAATTTTTCATACTGGTGGTCTGATATTGCGGGAAAATTTGAAGGAAGACCGATTTCTGAAACTGGAATTGATTTTATTTTTATCCTATCGCTTCTAATCTTTGTCTCATCTTCAGTGCTGTTTTTTTGGACTAACCGAAAAATAATGGCTGCTCGTAATGAAATGTCTTTGTAATTGTCTTAATTTTATTTTTTTTCTTTTTATTTTTAAATAGACTTTTTTTACATTTCTCAATAGACTTAAACTCAATTTTTATTCAAATTAGAAATTGTAATTAATATTATAAAATATCTTTAAAAATACAAAAAAATCAACGTTATAACAAGATTTTCCATTTTATTTCCCAACCTATGTTAAATTAAAAAGGAAAGGAATGTGATAAAAATTTTCATAAAAGAAAATTGCAATTATTGTGGCGATTGTCTAGCTCGTTGTCAATATTTAGGATATGATACTGAAAAAGCAATTGCAGAATTCAAAAAATTAGTGGATGACCAAGAAACCCCTGTATTGAGTGATTGTGTCACTTGTTATGCATGTAACGAATATTGTCCCAAAGATGCAAACCCCTTTGACCTTATAGTCCAAAGACAAGAGGAACATAACTCAGTAAATATACCAGAAGGAATGAAACAGATGATTGCAGATCAACTTAAGCCTCCAGGTTTAAAAGGACCAATAGATACAGAAGGAAAGATGGTAATGTCAATCTGTGTATTTGCAGACCATCCTAAATTCTATGAAGGACAATTATTTAAAGATTTAAAGTTAATTAGCGGTCGAAATTTTTTCTGTAATCTTTTATATCTTCATACTGGTCAAGAATCTGTAATAAAACAAAGAGCTCAAACCATAATTGACAATCTTGCAAGTCTAAATGTTCCCGAAATTATTTTCTTCCATGACGAATGTTATGCATTCACGACAAAATATGCACCAGGATTAGGAATTAATGTCCCATTCAATTCGATTCATCTTTACGAATATCTTTATGGTTATCTAAAACATAATAAGGATAAAATAAAGAAGCTTGGGCTGAAGATAGCATTACAAAGGTCATGTTCTAACAGGTTTAACCCCGAAGTCGACCATTTTGTTGATGATATCTGTGAGCTTATTGGTGTTGAGCGAGTTGCACGAGAATATGATCGTGAAAATGCATTATGTTGTACTGCCCCTCAAGGTCAGTTAGGGAAAGGCGATATGGCAAAGGAAAATATTAAGCGAAATATGGATGATGCTGTAAAACATGGAGCACAAGCTATGGTTACCATGTGTCCAATGTGTTATGATACTTTAAAACGCCCAATTAGAAAAGCTGGAATGAAAAAGCTTTTCATCCACGAACTAGTTAGATTAGCATTGGGTGAGCTTGATTTCGAGACTTTAAAATAATTTTTTTTTATTTTTAAGAATTTTTAAAAATTTTATAAGGTTAAAAAAATGTCAGCTGAAGATCCGATTTTAAAAAGATTAGAAGAGATAGTAGGAAAAGATTTCGTATCCAATCGAATCGAAGAGCGATATTATTATTCTAGAGATGCAGGTGCAACAGAACCATCTATGCCAGATTATATTGTCTTACCAAGTTCAACTGAAGAAGTTCAAGCAATAGTTAAATTGGCTAATGAGAAAAAAATCCCGATTACGCCATTTGGTGGTGGTGTGACTACTTCTGGTCTTGCAATTGCTACACGGGGCGGAATTATAATTGACTTTAAAAGAATGGATAGAATATTAGAACTAAATAAAACAAGTTCCTATGTAATAATTGAACCTGGAGTCACACAAGGACAATTAAAAACATATTTAGAGGAAAATACTAACAACGAATGGCAACACTCAATGCCTGGGGCACCCCCATCTGCTTCAGTTATTGGAAATTTAATGATTTATGGAGCAGGGCATTTATGTAATAAATATGGGTATAATCATACAATGTGTAATGGAATTGAAGTTGTTCGTTCAGATGGTGAAATTTACAAATTAGGATCATGTGCTGTTTCCGATAAATGGTTTGGAATACCTCCTATGCCTGATTTATCAAGCATTTTTTTAAATGGATGGATGGGAATAACAGGAATAATAACAAAATTATCACTCCAAATTTTTCCAAAACCACCATTTAAAGAAGCTTTAGTATATACAACAACCAAGATTGACGATTTTACTGATGGAATGTATGAAGTTTTAAAATATGAGATTTGCGAAGATGTACTAGGTATGGTTGCTGGAATATTTGGCAAAACTATTATGTTATTTATGGTCTTTTCTGCAAATTTTCAAGAAGAATTAGATCTTAAAAGAAAGATGCTTAGAGATATTCTAGATAAGTTTGGACAGGGTCTTAATCCAAGAACTGGAAAAAAAAGACGACTTAGAGAGATGAAAGGGGTACCACAATCTCTTATAGAGGGTTTTTTAATTGTACCTCCTCCTGCATTAGCTAGTACAATGGGAGATGTTAGAAAAGGAGGCGGTGCAGAGTATATCGGAAGTTATATTCCATTTGAAGCGATTAAAGAAGTTTTTGAAGGTGGACGTGAGATTTGTAATAAATATGGATTGGCAAAGGAGAGTTATATAATAAGGGCAATTTCATTAAATCATGCTGTCATGTTTGCCTTAAATTATCCCTATAACCGTAAAGTTGAGGAAGAACGTAAAATGGTCGAGAAGCAACTAGCTGAAACAACAGAACTTATTTTAAAAGCTGGAGGGATACCATGGAAGCCAGATGTCCATGCACAGAAAAAAATTTTGAAGCTGGCTGATCCAAATTATGTAAAATTGATGAAAGAAGTGAAAAATTTACTAGATCCAAATAATATTTTAAATCCAGGAAAATGGGAGAAATAAAAAAATGACACTAGAAAAATTTTCTGAAATAGTTCATCGATGTTTTAGATGTGGGTATTGTAAATTTACCGGAGGTAAAACTGTTGATGATCAATGGTTCATTAATTGTCCCGCTTTTAAAAAATGGAGATTTGAAACTTTTTCTCCTGGAGGAAAAATGTGGCTTATTTTTGCAGTTATGAATGACGAATTAGAATGGAGCGAATCAATGGCTAAAATTATCTATTCTTGTACAACTTGTGGTAACTGTATGGAACACTGTGTATTCAATTTTAATGAAGATATAATTGATATATTTGAAGCTGCTCGGGAACAATTATTTTTTCAAGAGTTAGCACCCGAAAAATTCCGTCAATTTGGAGAACATGTAGCCAGAGAACATAATCCTTATATGGAGGGGCATAAAGATAGATTAAATTGGCTTCCTAAAGATGCTAAAATATCCGAAACCGCTGAAGTGGGATATTTTGTAGGATGTACTGCCTCATACAGACAAACTCAGATAGCACAAGATACTGTTAAAATATTGAATAGACTTGGAGTTGAATTCCAAATTTTAGGAGAAGAATGGTGCTGTGGTTCACCACTAATTCGTACCGGACAAACAAAAACTGCGCTTGAACTGGCTAAACATAATATTGAAAAATTTGAAGAAGCTGGGATCAAACAAATAATCACATCTTGTGCCGGGTGTTATCGTACATTAAAAGAAGATTACCCAAAAAAATTTGAATTAACCTATAATTTTAAAGTATTACATCTAACAGAATACCTTGAAAAGAATTTAGATAAACTAAATTTTAAAGAAGCTTTGAATAAAACCGTTACTTATCATGATCCGTGTCATTTAGGTCGACATGCTAATTTATATGAAGCTCCCAGAGCTATTTTAAAGAAATTTCCAGGTATTAAATTTATGGAAATGAAAAAAAATCGCCGTGATGCTACTTGCTGTGGTGCAGGCGGTGGTGTTAAATCAGAATTTTCGGAATGGTCTCTTGAAATGGCACGAGATCGTATTTTAGAAGCGATAGAAATAGGTGCTGAAATATTAGTTTCAACTTGTCCATTTTGTAACAGAAATTTCCTTGATGCGAAGAGAGAATTCAATTTGAATATTGAAATTTATGATTTAACTGAACTCCTATTAAAATATCTAATCTAACAAACTATTCAAGCTTATAATAATATAATAAATCTAACATCTATTACATATAACATTGAAATATTCTAAAAATTTATATAATTAAAATATTCTTTTTTCTGAATTAAAAGTGAGAATAATGACAATGATGGAAATATTTAATGAAGCATCGCAGACTCTTCAAAATAAATGGATGAAAGACTGGATAAAACAAGGAAATAAGATTATGGGTTACTATTGTTCTTATATTCCAGAAGAGTTGATGGATGCTCTCAACATAATGCCAATCCGCCTAAGACCAGTTGGTGTGAGAGATACTGGGTTAGCTGATGCTTATATGTCACTATTAAATTGCACTTATGCCCGTTGTATGTTAAATATCGCATTGGAGGACAAATTAAATTTTCTAGAAGGAATAGTTGGTTATAATTCCTGTGACCACGTCCGCCGAATGTATGATAATTTAAAATGGAAAGTAAAATTACCATTCTATCATTTCTTAAGTGTACCACATCATGGTGACGAGGCTGCAATTAAATGGTTTCATAAGGAAATTTTAAACTTTAAATCTCATTTAGAGGATCATTTTAAGAGAAAAATAGAGGATACAGCCCTAACTCGCGCAATTAAAGATTATAATGAATTTAGGACACTTATTCAACAATTATATGATATGCGTAAAGTGGAAGAACCTGTAATCACTGGGGAAGAGGCTATGAAAGTGAATCTAGCTTCAGTTTCGATGAGAAAAAGCCAAATCAACGAATATCTTAAAAAATTCTTGGAGGAATGTAAAGATAGACAAGGAATTAGTGGACGAATACGGCTAATGATAGCTGGAGGACAACTTGACAATCCAGAATATATTAAAATCATCGAAAACTTGGGAGGATTGGTGGTAACCGATTTTAATTGTTTTGGAACCCGATATTTTACTGGTTTAGTCAAGGAAAATGGAGATCCTTATTTAGAACTTGCTCGTCGATATTTATTGAAAATCCCATGCCCTCGAATGATTGATGAAATTACAGGACATAAAACAAGGTTTGAACATATAAAACGGTTAATAAAAGAATATAGTGTTGATGGCGTTATTTTTCAGAAAATAATTATGTGTGATTTTCATGCAGGCGAGAACTATTTGTTTACTCAAGAATTAGATGAATTAGGAGTTCCTACAATCGATTTAGAACGAGAATATATGCTCTCTGGTATTGGACAATTTAAAACACGAATGCAAGCATTTATGGAAATATTAACTTAAGGTGAAATTATGAGCAAAATCAAGCCAATATTAGAAGTTGCACCAGGGACGAAAACTATTTGGCACAGAATGATGGATTTGGCAGAAATTGGAATGCCTATGTTTGAAAGTATGGTCAATGAGAGAAAAAGAAAATTAGAAGCTCTTGGTCATGGTGACTTAGCCGAAGGGGCATCAATCTATGCACAGTTCATGAAAATATTACTTAATTATTTAAAAGGATATGATATTTCTGTAGCACAAGGTAAAAAAACAGCAATATACAGCTTCTGCCTCCCACCTGAGATTTTTTATATGCTTGATATTTACCCCATGTGTCAAGAAGTTGGAACACTTGCCATAGCTGTAACAAATATTGGTTCTGTTAGCACAGGATATATTGACCTTGCCGAAGAAGCTGGAATTTCATCGCATGAATGTAATGCACAGAAGATATGGCTAGGAGCTGCGTTAAAAGGTGAGGCCCCGAAGCCTGATGCGATTATCTATTCGTCCCAACCCTGTGATTCTACTAATAATCAATATCAAATATTGGAAAGGTGGTATAAAGCCCCAACTTTTACAGTTGACATTCCATATTGGAGCTACGAACCCAAAAACCCCTATTATGATGAAGATGTCTTACCATATATGACTAACCAATTAAAGAATTTAATGGGGTTTCTAGAAAGAGTTTCGGGAAATATGTCTGATGAAGAGAAATTAAAACAAATCTTTAAATTATCAAATGAAGCAAGGGAAAATATTTCAGAAGTTCAAGAATTAGCTAAACATGTGCCATCTCCTCTTACAAGTATAACCGCAATCAATAATTATCTTGTTTTATTGACTAGTGCAGGGCTACCAAGTGCCGTAGAATATTCAACTAAGGCGAAAAATTTTGCATCAGAAGTAGTCAAACGAGGGTTAGGGGGAATAAATTTAGCTTATGGAGGAAAAAAAGAAGAAAAATTCAGAGTAGTCAGTTTATACCCATTCGATCCATCCGTAATTCAATGGATGGAACGAAAATATGGGGCAATAGTAGTACAGGATATGTTGGGATATCAATTAGCTCAACCAGTAGATTTAACGAGTGAAGAAACAATATTGAGAGATCTAGGAAAAACTGTATTAGATATGCCCATGGGACGCCAATCGAGAGGTCCCATGTATTTCTATTTTGATGATATGATCCGACTTGGGAAAGAATATAAAGCCGATTGTTATATATTTGGAGGTCATGTAGGGTGTAAACACAGTTGGGGTGGTATTAAATTATTAACTGACGTTTTAAAGGAAGAAACTGGACTCTCAACTATAGTATTTGAAACAGACGTATTTGACCCTCGAGTCGGAAATCCTTCTGAAATGAAGAAAAAACTTAAAGTCTTTTTTGACAGTTTAAAATAATTAATTTTGAATAAACGGAAGGAAATAATACATGACTTCAATAAGGAAAGAAGGAAAAATAAATGAAGATACTACATTAATTGACGTTATGATGTTAGGACTTCCTGGTGGAGTAGCTATATATCTAGTTGAAGGGGAAAAAAAATGTCTTATAGACGGGGGAAATGGACCTGAAGCCCGGAGACTTGTTAAAGTGCTTCAAAAATTAAATGCATTTCCACCTGATATTATTATCGTTACACATTTTCATTTTGATCATACTCAAGGTATCCCATATTTTCGTAAAAAAGCTGCAAAATTGAATAAAAAAATCGAAGTTATGGCTTCCCAGACCGCAATTCCTTTATTAGAGGATCAATCATTCAATGATATTTATGGAATTGGACCTTATAAGAACATAGTGGAAGTGACCCCACTTAAGGAAGGGGATAGGATTGATTTAGATGGGATCAAGTTAAAAATTTTTGAAGTACCAGGACACTCAAAGGATCATATTGCAATCCTAGATGAAAAAAATAAAAATATTTTTGTTGGTGATGCGATTGGTGTTAAGGCTACAGATGATTTCTTCAGTTCTCCACCTTTTATGCCTCCCTTTTTTGATAAAGAGGCTTATTATAATTCTATAAACAAACTCAAAAAAATAGATTATAAGACTCTTTGTTTAGCACACTTTGGCTATATTTATGATAAAGAAGCTAAAGATATTCTAGATGAGTCAGTTTCAACATTCGAAAAATGGTGGAAGCTGTTTGAGGATAATATTGAGAAATTGGATGATATCGATTATATGGTGGATAAAGTTTTGGACAATTGCTACCCAGAATATATTGATAAAAAAATAGCTAAAATTCGCTTACAAAATTCAGTACCATGGCTAATTAATAGCTTTAAAACTTATAAAAAAATATAAATTTCTTATTTTTTGAAATGAAATAAGGTCCAACAAACTGAAAATTTAAATAGAATTCAAATCTATTAAATTAATTCATTTAATAAAAACTCGATAATAAGACTTACCAATTATCTAACCAGCCACTTAATTTACCAGAGACAGTTCTTTTAATCTTTTTTGAGAGATCAGTATTATAATAAATATCCGCCAATTTTATGATAATTGGAATTTCATAACGTTCAATTTTTATATCATATACAGCGTTCATCGATTTTATTAGATTATCCTCTGAAATTTCCGTAAAAGACTCGCATTCTTTTAAAATTTGATCCGTGTGAAGTATTAATCGCTCAAATTCAGAATTAGTTTGTAAAATTTGTAAATTTTGACCTTCAATTTTTAAAATATTTTTAAATAATCGAAATTCAAAATCAAATATCTCATGATTTTCATAAGGATCAATAGCAATGTAAGAATTCAAATCAACAATAAGATAATCTTTGAATTTTTTAAATTTCTTTTCAAATTCTAATCTATTGACAGATAAAATTTGTTCTCCATATTCTAGGTTTATAAATATTTTTTTAAGAAATTTTATTAATTCCTCAACAATTTCTTGCTCTCCTATAAAAACGACCGGAATTCGAAAGAAAATTGCATGAAAAATATTAAAAAAAAGATCTTGTCTAAAAAATGATATTAGATTTTCCATTGAAAGATTTGATAAATCCAATTCACTTTTAAAATCTAGCAATTTCTCAATAAATTTAGTTCTAATATTTAATTTTTTATCAATAAATGCCAAAAAATAATGGTCACATTCGTTTGTACAAAGTTGAATGCGAAGGGTATTTTTTTTCAGAAGATAATTAGGAATGAATAAATAAGTTGATTTTTTACATTCAGGACATGAAATTTTGATAAGTCTGTGCTCTCGAAAATCTATATAATTCTTTGTTAACATTTTATAAAGAATTTCGAATAATTGATAATCTTCTATATTTAGTTGATTCATTATATCAAATAAACTTAAAGTTCCGCCACATAAATTCATAATTTGGCTTTCTAATAAACTAAATTTTTCTTTAGAACTAATTTTTTTCGTGTAAAATGGTAAAATATTTTTATATAAATTCTCTCTATAAGATAAAGTAGGTATTTTTAATTCTTTTAAAGGTAGTTCTATAGATAAAGAGGTATTTCCAGCCAAATTTAAAGGAGAACTCTCAATTTTTAATGTACATTCCTCAATTGAATTTGAATATTTATTTAACATGCTTTTAAAGGTAAGTAATTGCCCGATTTTTCCCTTTGGATTATAAAGTATAATCATAGCATTATCTGCACTTTTAAAAAAAACTATATTTTCTGAACTGAGAGGAATGGAATGATCTCCCTGTTGAAGATATTTGAAATTTGTGTGTACAAAATCGGTTATAAATTTCTCATGATTTTTAAAAGCAGAATTGGAATAAATGAAATTTCCATAACTATCAGTAATTGAAACATAAACCCTTACACCTGTCATTTCTCCCATTTTTGCCATAATTTCTTTTGCTACTCGAAAAATACAGTCTTCCATCTTTCTATTTCACCTTTATTTTTTAAAGTAAAATTCAATTTAAGTGCGATTCTTTAATTGATGTTTATATAAAAATATGTTGAATTTGAGATAAAAACATGTGGAATTTGAGAACAAAAAAGAAGAGAAATATTAAAGATTTATTCTCGTAAAACGAAAAGTTAATTAGAAATTAATTTCGTTTTTATCTTTATGTCTCGATCTGAAATCAAATTAAATCCATTAGCTATCGAATTAAATGAAATAATAAAGGCAAATCCCAAATTATTTTCAATGTTTTCTCCCCTAGGCAGAAGATTATATTTTCCAAAAGGGTTATTAAGTCAAGGTGCAGAAGCAAAACAAAAAGCCAATAAATTTAATGCAACTATTGGGATAGCAACAGAAAATGAAGTTCCTATGCACCTAAAGTGTATCCGTAGTTATTTTTCCGATTTAGACCCAAAAGACGTTTTTAATTATGCCCCTCCATCTGGAAAATTAGAATTACGAGAAAGATGGCGTGAAAAAATTCTAAAAGATAATCCGTCTCTTAAAGGAAAATTATTCAGTATGCCAATTGTTACAAATGCTATTACACATGCCTTAAGCATAACGGCTGATCTTTTTGTTGAAGAAGGAGATAAAATAATTTTACCCAATAAAATTTGGGGAAATTTTCGTTTAATTTTTGAGATTAGACGTAAAGCAGAAATAATTCAATATCCTTTATTCAATCAAGAAGGTGGATTTAATATTTCTGGATTTGAAGATATATTAGATCGAAATAAAGATAGAAAAAAACTGGTTATTCTTTTAAATTTTCCCAATAACCCAACAGGATATTCAATTAAGAAATCTGAAGCTGTCGAACTCGTAAAAATTTTGAAAAAAGTAACTGATAAGGGTCAAAATATTATTGCCATTTGTGATGATGCCTATTTTGGTCTCTTTTATGAAGAGGAAGTATTAAAAGAATCACTCTTTAGTCAAATAGCAAATTTAAATAATAATCTTTTAGCTATTAAAGCAGATGGTGCAACAAAAGAGCTATTTGCATGGGGCTTTCGAACGGGATTTATTACAGTTGCCTGTGGAAATACTGATCAAACTGTTTATAATGCATTAGAGAAGAAAATTATGGGTTGTATTAGGGGAACAATTTCGAATTGTTCTCATCCATCCCAAACTATAATTTTACAAGCTTTAAATTCGCCAGATTTCAATAAACAACAACAAGAAAAATTTGAAATTTTAAAAGCAAGAGCATTAAAAGTCAAAGAAGTTCTAAAATCCGACAGATATGAGGGTGCATGGGATGTATATCCTTTTAATTCGGGATATTTTATGTGTCTACGCTTAAAAAACGTTGATGCTGAGAAATTACGACAACATCTTCTTAATAAATATGGTTTAGGGATTATAGCTTTAGGAAAATCAGATATTCGAATTGCTTTTTCATGTTTAGAATTGGATTCCATTCAAACGGTCTTTGATACAATTTATAGTGGAATAACTGATCTTTCTTAATTTTTTTAAATTCTATAAGATCATTCGAATCTATATAGTAGTTTAATTCTTTTTAAGGCAGTACTCTTAGCGTAATACTCACTTTATTATTTCTAAAATTTAGTATAATTCTCATAAATAATACAAGGATGTTATGTGAAAGAATATGTCAATACGTACTCTGAAAGAATTAGCATATACTTACTTTAAAAACATGGGGTATTCAATTCAATTTAATGTATCTCTTCCAGGAAAGATTCAAAAATGTAATTATAAATATGATATGGTTTGCACTGACTCAAAAGATAATAAAATCGGTATTATAATAAAAGATTGGGGAAGAAGCATTGGAATTAATGCAATTAGACATTTTCATGAACAAGTAGTAAATTCTAATATGACCGAAGGAGTCCTTATAGGGCGATATTTTAGTGGATATGCCAAAAACTTTTCAAAGGATTATTATAATATCAAGACTCTTTCGAGAAACGAATTAATTTATCATTTGGGCATTTAATGCGTTTTGAAAAGGTATATGTAAATTGTTTTAAAGATAATGCAAGGATTTAACAGTAAAAATAGAAAAGAAGAATAAAATAAGCTTAACCCAATCTTGTAAGGGTCTGATCACAGACTTCAGAACCCTTTATAGTAAGAACCCACCCAATACCTCTCTTTTGGATAAAACCTTGCCTTTCAATTTTATCCAAGATCGAGAAAAGTTCAATTTCGTTTACGTTTTTTCGGAAATCCACTATAACACTTTTTACTACGTCTTCGACGCGAACTGGCCCTGCTAACTCATCTTCCATTACCCCAACACCTGCAATGACTGCATCTTCAACTGATAAATCATGATATAAGTTTAATTCATCAAATTCATCAATCATTGAGGGATATTCTAGTAATAATTTATTTATTTGCTCAAGATCATCAGCTTTTATAGCTTTTTTTATCAAATCTTTAACTTTCTTCTTTTTCATCATTATAATTTCTTCCGTAAACACAATAAATAAAAGAAATGCCCAAATTATCTCAATAATTAATAGTAATCATTTTTATAAATTGTTTAGATATATTTGATTTTTTTTAATAAAAATTGAATATATAATTAAATATTTAAAATTGTTAATTTACTAATATTAAAAAAGAATAAAAATAGCTTAAAAAAATGCTGGATTAATTTCGGGAGAATATTAAATGAAAACATTAATATTAGCAGCTGGGGAAGGAAAAAGGTTAAGACCACTTACAGAAACATGTCCTAAACCTATGCTTCACATTGCTGGAAAGCCAACACTTCAACATGTTATTGAAAATTTAAAAAGTACAGGTTTAAATGATTTCGTTATAGTAGTTGGGTTTTTAAAAGAGCAAATTATGGATTATTTTGGCACAGGCTTTGATTTTGGTGTTAAAATAAAATATGTGGAACAAAGAAAGCCAGAAGGACCTGAAGATGCCATTTTATCTGCAGAATCAGAATTAGGGAACGAATCAGAATTTTTAATTGCACATGCTGATACTTTTTCAGACCCTACTATGATTAAAAGGACAATTGAAACTCATCAAAAATTAAATCCGGAAGCAACAATTTCAGTAACTTTGGTGGATAATCCAAGTTTATATGGTATTGTTGCTATTGATGAAGAAGCTAGAATCCAGCAAATAATTGAAAAACCGAAGCCTGGTTTTGCCCCATCTAACTTTGCGGTAACTGGAATTTATATCTTCAAATCTGAAATTTTTGATCATCTATCCAAAACTAAGCATTTAGATGATGCAATTCAGGCCATAATTACTAAAAAAGGTAATATTTATTCTTCTGTATGGGAAAAAGAATGGGTAGAAATTCGTTACCCTTGGGACATTTTAAAAGCAAATGAATTTGTATTAAAAAGAAAATTAGAGGGTAAGGGTTCTTTTATTTCAGAATCTGCAGAAATTTCTGACGAATCTAGAATTAAGGGTCCAGTGGAAATTTCAAAAAATGTTATAATAAAAGCCGGAGCCGAAATTGTGGGTCCCTGTTTTATTGATGAAAATGCTTATATTGGTACGAATTCTTTGGTCAGAGGTCACACCTCAATTGGGAAAAATTCAATATTAGGATATGGAACTGAGATAAAAAATAGTGTTATTTTTCCTGGAACTAAAGTAGGGCGTCTTAGCTTTATTGGTGATAGTATTATTGGAAATGATGTTAGATTTAGATCGAGTATTCAAGTATCAAATTTTCCATCTGTAGAAAAATTAGAACCTGAAGATCCAAAAATCAAGATGAATTTTGAGAATGAATCAATAATAGTTCCATTAAGAAAATTCGGTGCTATAATTGGAGACAAAACGGTACTAGAAAACAATGTTTCTATAGCACCCGGAAAAAAAATCGGTAGAAATTCGATTATAATGCCAGGATGTATTATAGAAAGTGATGTGGCATCAGAAACAATAGTTTCTGTAAAACAGAGTCTAGAATACAAAAAACTAAAATAATCATAAAGTCAATTTTAAATGAGGGATATTTATGTCAGAAGAAAATGAAAAAGAATTAAAAGAAGAGAAAGAAATAAAAGATGAAAAAGTAGAATTAGAGGTAGTAAAAGAGGAAGATCAAGAAAAAATTACTGAAACTGAAGATATTGATAGAGATGCTCTTCTAGCTGAAGAAATGACATTATTAATGAATGAATTTCAGACCGAAATAGTTGAAGGAGTAATTTCAAGAATAAGAGTCTATCTTGCTATTTCTGAACAGTTAAATTTTATTGTTGGAATCGATTTTAGCAATTTTCCAGATAAACCATTACTTACTGTGCAAGATGAATTAAAGTCTCTAATAAATCCAGATGAATTGGATACTATGAAAACTTGGAAAAAAGGTATGCATATAGTCGAAATTTTCCGTGAATTAGAACAAAAGCTAGTTGGAATCAATAAAACAAAACAACAAGTAAGGCTAATTTCTGGAGAATTTAAATCAGAAGAAGTAGGACCTAAACAAATAAATGTTGATTTACTTACTTTTGGATTAAGGGAGTATCGAATTGAAATAGATTTAGAACCTCTCCCAAAAGTTCCTACTATGAAATTTTCAAGTGAATTGCAAGATATGGTTAAAACAACTTATCAAGAACTTGAATCTGTAAAAAATTGGGATTTCACTATTATGTCTGTTAATGATATTCTCCGTGAAATTCAATGGGAAATTGATAAAAAATCAAGATTAATATTCGAAGTTGATCTACTTTGGGGCCTCGATAAAGTTGATTATAAACCCGATCAAAGAAAGATATATATTGAAATGAAAGGAAAAATGAAAACTGCAGATCAGATTTTTAAATTTGAAGTCGAACTTCCAGAAGATTACCCATCTAATCGCCCTACTATAAAGATTGTTTCAGAGGTATCAGATGATGAAGTTGCAAAACAAATGGAAAATGCAATGAAAATCTTGGATGAATGGTCCACCTTTACATACCTTGTGGATATATTTGAAACTATTTCTAAGGCAATTTTAAAAGCATCCATTATTTCATGCATTATTTGTCATAAAATGGAATGTCCTACTTGTGGTAAACCTATGGTAGAGGTTGAAGCTCCTACAACGCCCCCCGAAGCTGCTGAAATGACCGGTGTTCCTACTGGTTCAGGAGGTACTTGCCATACTACTTGCCCTCATTGTGCAAAACCATATCATGAACACTGCTGGAACCAAAATATCCAAGCAATTAAAAAATGTGCGTTTTGTATGAGAGAGCCGTTTGTAACTTCTCCCATTCAACAAGAGTAAATAAAAAATAGAATTTTATTTTATATTTTTATTTTATTATTTTAGATCAATTTTTAACAAAATTAAATAATAGAACATAGAAATAACATAAAATTATGAATAATTAGAGGAAAAATTCATGACAACCAAAGAAAAGAAACTTTATACTCGCCATCATATGTTAGAAGGATGGGCGCAAGATTTAATCAAAGATTCCACAGTTTTTATGATCGGAGTAGGAGCATTAGGATGTGAAATAGCTAAAAATTTAGCTTTAGTTGGTATTGGAAAAATGTACCTCTGTGATGTTGATACAATTGAGACATCAAATCTCTCACGACAGATGCTCTTCAAACCTGGTGATGAAGGTAGAGGAAAAGCAGAAGTAGGTGCTGAAAGACTTAAGGAGTTAAATCCATTCATGGAAGTGGAACATTTTAATCAATTCCTGCAAGAAATTCCAATGAAATTCTATGAAGAATCAGATCTAGTTATTGGGGGTTTAGATAATATAAGAGCTAGATTAGATTTAAACGATATTTGTCTTCGATTGAAAAAACCACTTATTGATTCTGGAACTCTGGGCTATGAAGGGCATGTACAAATAGTAATTCCACCAGGGATAGAAGGGTTTGAGCAAACCCCATGTCTTCGATGCCTAATGCCAATTCCGCCAACCGATGAAAAGCTTGTAGCAGCGTGTACACCAAAAGGAATCCCACAAAAACGTGAGCATTGTGCTTTAAAGGCAGAATATGAATTCGGTAAAAAGTATAATAGAAGACCTGACTTTGAAAATGATGATGATATTGCTGTATTGGTTGAATATGCAAATAAATTTGTGGAAGAATATAAATTTCCTCCAGAATTTAATGCCGAAGATATGGAAAATGTGATAAAAAATAAAATGCCCGCAATACAAACTACAACTGCTGTGATTTCATCCATTCAATCCCATGAAATCTTAAAAATACTCCATAAATTGAAAGGTTATGATATTGGACCTTTAATGAACCCACCGTATATTAATTATAATGGAAAATATGGTTTATTTGAACAGATAGAGGTAGCTATTTGGGATGAATGTCCCGCTTGCGGTAAAGGAATTGATTTAAGAAGGATTGAAATTGAATCATCTGCAATTATTCTTTCTATTTTCGACCAATTGAAGTATGCAGGTTTTGATTTAGACCCTGATCAAACGTTAATAACTAAAGAATTAACAAAAAAAGTAGTATGGAATCCATATGTTCCTAAATTAAAAGATCCTAATAAAACAATTGAAGAAAGTGGTATCCAAGATCACGATCTCCTTATGTGCTCTGTACCGAATCAAGAATCAATTAGAATTTTAGTAATTTATATTTAAAAACTCCCCCTATTTTTAATCGATTCAAGCTATTAAGACATTTTTTTAATTAATCATAATTGTAGTATTCTAGACAATTCGAGTTCATTTATAAACGATATTTTTCACAAAACATATAAATTGAATAGTGCAGAAATCGTAAGATATTAATGAATCCCAATCAAAATTTAAATTATTATAAAATTAAGCTAAAAACTGAAAATTGATACTTTAATATTTGAAAAAAGAAACTTCTGTTCTTTAACGGTTGATATTTAATAAGAGGTGAAGTTAATGCGAGAAGAAACAGACTATGTAGAAGCAACAAACCAATTTAGAGGAGATGATAGTGTTATCATCGAACCTTGGGTTGACAGAGTCGATCATTTAAGAGTTATCATAGTTGGAATTTCAAATACTCCATTCCATAAAGGTAGATTCGTATTCGAAGTAAAATTACCATCAAATTTTCCTTATGCTCCCCCTTATGTGTACTGTCAGACTCTAATCTGGCATCCAAATATAGATCCAAGTGTTCCTCCAGGAAAGACGAATATTTGTTTAGATCTCATTAATCCTGATCTAATTGGGAAAGTTGATCCCCAGACTGGAGCTTCAGGTTGGACTCCTTCGAAAACTTTAATAAATGTAATAGAAGCTCTCAAAGGTATGATTCATTGCCAACCACCCTTCTTCAATCCTGATGATCCACTGAATAACAAGGCAGGAGAACAATATCAAAAAAATCCTAAAAAGTTCAATGCAGAAGCTAAAAAATGGACAGAAAAATACGCAATGAGATAATTCCCAAGGATTTGAAACGAGGGGAATAAAAATGTCTGAAAAGAAAGAAAAGAAAGAAGAAAAAAAGGAAAAGAAGGAAGAAAAGAAGGAAGAAAAGAAAGAGGAAAAAAAAGAAGAAACGGTAATGGAAAAAAAAGAACCCTCTGGTGTTCAAGAGCCCGGTATTGTACATCTCAGCCTAAGAGCTTATCAATCTATTATACTTCATGCATCTCGATTTGCAAATTCAAAATTACCAATGGATGCTTGGAAGGAAATTTATGGATTCCTGATAGGCAAATTGGAGGGGGAGGACGTTATAATAGAAGATGCAGTTCCTATGGCACATGGCTCGAGTGTAGAAGTCGAATTCGATGAAGAACATTATATTAAATCAGCACAAATTGATTCTATGGCTGCCGAAAGAGGACAGTTTATGGTGGGATGGTATCATTCTCATCCTGGCTTGGGGTTATTTTTATCAAATACAGATATAAAAAATCAACTCGGTTATCAAGGTCCAAATCCAAAAGCTATAGCGTTAGTTTTTGATCACACAAAATTAGATCCTCCAAAGCACCCAGGATTTGATATTTTCAAGTTAGATGACCCAAATTTAGGGACAATGTCGGACTTTCATGAAATAAAATATAAAATTGAAGAAGTAGATCATAAAAGTTTCACCGAATCTCTTGTTGACATGACGGAAAGAAGTGTTTCTAGGTTACCACTAATAGCCGAATTTGGAGAAGAAGGCACTATTTTTAGCTCAGGAGATGAAAGTTCCGATTCATCAATGCCATCAATAAGTACAACTCCACTTGGAGAAATACGTATTACTGTTCCGGCTATGAATATTGATCCAGCTTTAGAGGGGTTTACACAAGGTTTTAAAAGTATGTTACAAGAAATTATGCCACCTATGTTTTCATCATTTGCTGATCAAACACAACAACTTGCCAATACATTTCAGGAATTAGGCAACCGACAAGTAAAGGCTATGAATGATTTACAAGAATTACTTTCAATTGGAATTGGAGAAGTGCGAACTCAAATTGTAAAAAAAATTGATGAAAGTCATGAAGGATTAGTGAATGTCTCCGCAACAAACTTTGCAAACTTGACTGAGATTGTAGAGAAGACTTCCGATGACGTTTCAGACATGGAGGACCGAATAATTGATGATGTTGTAAAGAGTAAAGATGAGATTCGAGAAAAAGTTTCAATTTCATTGTCCGAGTTTCATGATGATATAGGAAAAGAAATGGACAAAATGAAAGGCGATATTGAGGATATGGAAAAGGAAATAGTAGATAAAATAAACCTCCATATTGATAGTGTAACTGAAGAACTAACCAAAATTATTGAAATGAAAATTAGCGATAATTTAAAGGAATTTAATAAAGCAATAACAAAACGTCTTAATGATTTAGAAGAAAAAGTCGAAAAACTTAGTACAAAGGGCAGCTAAATTTTCTCTTTTATAGAATTATTTAAAATATAAATATTTTTAAAAATCCTATCTATTTTTATTACTTATTTATTGATAAATTAATCAATTGTACTTTTTCCACAAAGTAAACAATTCTCTGCTCCTTCTAATTTCCACGTATCAATTGTTGAATTATATAAATCAATAATAGTTCGATTTGGAATTTCACTCCACCCTAATAAATAATGAACCATATAACTAATAGCCATGTTGGAAACAATTGCGGCAGTATAATTTGTAGATGCTGCTAAAGGATGTTCCTGTTTATCTGCAATTTTATCAATTGGGATACTATTTTGGTTGATAATATTGTTTGGAGAAAAAATACTCTGAAATTCAGTTGCAATTGAAGCAAGAGAGGCTTGTAAACATTCATAACATGGATAACCGTCTGGTTTTTGGTAAAGAATCATACCTGCATTACCACTAATAACATCAGTTCCAGCATAGATCATTGGTTTATGATTTTTTAAACAAAGAGAGGATACTGCTACTCGTTTAATTTCTGGGCAATCTAGTCCATTTAGAACAAAATCAGCTTCTTTGATTAGAGGAATAAAATCAGTCCAATTTTTAAAAATATCAAGATCAATTGCTTCAATGGTAGTGTTAATTGCATGAAAAAATTCAAGATTTTTCTTAGCCACATTTACTTTTTTATTCCCAATCTCATTTTTATTAAATAATATCTGGCGATTTAAATTAGAGGGTTCGATGATGTCATGATCAACTAAAACAATTTTTTTTATACCGAGTCTACAGCAACTCACAGCCATATGGGTTCCCATACCTCCAACTCCTACAATTAGTATATTTTTCTTTAATGATTCTTGGTTCCAATTGGGAATTAATTTTTGACGATGAAAAAAATTCATATTTAAAACCATCCCTAATTTCTTAAATATAAAAATTAATTATACATATTTGACTCTAATATTCTTCTATTAAAAAAAATAAGTGGTTTCTTTGAGTGAACTAAAGATTGAGGACACCATTCTGTGTGTAGACACAAGTCGTAGCATGTTTAGAAAAGATTTTGACCCCAATCGAATACAAGCGGTCAAGAATGGGTTGAAAGAATTTGTACAAATGAAAAACCAACTCGATGATAGAGATAGGTTTGCTATTGTAGTTTTTTCTTCAGAGGCTAAAATAAAATTAGAAATGACAAATGATGTTGACGATATACATAGCGCGATAGATACAATTAAAATTGGTGGTACAACTGGTTTAGGTGAAGGTTTAGCCGTGGGAATACAATTAGTTGTTAAAGAAATCCAGCAAGTTGGAGCTAAAGTTTATAGAATGTTAGTTATATCCGATGGTAAACCTTGGGTTTCAACAATAAATCCTCTGAAAATGAGTAAAATTGCTTCAGGACTTAAACTTTCTGTTGATACTATAGGTTTATTCGAGCTTGGAGTAGCTTATCAGGAAAGCATTTTAGAGAAGATCTCATCTGAGACAAATGGAGAATATGCAAGGGTTTATGATACCACATCATTAAGAGAAAGTTTATCAAATTTTGCGAATAAAAAAGAAATTCCATATTCCGCATCTCAAGAAGAATTGGAGTCAACTACTGCATTATTTCTTGAATCAATTGCAGGAGAGCTACTACATCCAGCAGATTTGTCGGAATCCCAAGAGCAGTTAATTAATCTCTTGTTAGGTAAAGAAAAAAATAAATGTACTATTTGTTTTCAAGATATTTGCCCAATTTGTCACGGTCCGTTCTATGCGTGTGGTAGATATTGTCCAAATTGCAAAAGTCCTATGCATTTACATTGTGCAGCTGAATGGGCTGCCGCCACAAAAGCTGAAGGTGAAAGTGCTTTTAGATGCACACGCTGCTTCTTTTTATTAAGAGTCCCAAAATCAATAAGCAAAGTTAAACTAATTAGAGGCTCCCGAACAAGGACTTATGAGGAACAAACTCAAGACGTAACACGTTTTAAATTAATAAAACAAGATTCAGAGGATTTATTAAATTCAGTGTGCCCAATTTGCCATATGATATTCGAAAAACCGCCAGCTTATTATTGTCCAACATGTTCTACTTATTATCATCCTAAATGTCTTGATAAATATCTACAAAATGAAATGTCATGTCGTGTCTGTGGTAAGAAGATTGAATTATAATTAAAAATTAGAAAATTCTTCGATTTTCTGATAAGAAATAGCTTATTTTACAACTTTTGATTTCTTTAAACTGAAAAAGCAAGATTTAAATTAATTCTTGAACACCATTATTATAATTCATCTCAAAGGAGATTTATCAATTGGACGAAAATTTAGCAAATGAAAAAGAGATAAACTGGACTAATATAGCCATTTGGACTTGCATTGGTAGTTTTTTTGCTATTGTTATAATTTTAGCACTATCCGGTACTAATTTAGGAGCAGAGTTAATTAAAATTGTTTATGGATTTAAAAATGCTTTTGGTCCTGAATGGTCATTATTTATGATTTTTATTGCTGTTTTTCTGATTTCAATTTTTGGAAATCTTACTGTTATTTTTCCAGTTCCCTATACTATTGCGTTAGGTATCATAACGATTTTTCCTGAATTCGATATGACCCCAAGTTTGTTTAATCCTTCTGCAAACCCCCTTAATCTAATTCTATTAAGTCTTTTTGCAGGACTTGGTGCTGGACTTGGTGAAATTTCAGCATATCTATTAGGGAGAGGCAGTGCTAAGACCCTAGAAGATACAAGTTATGGTAAAAGTCTAGATAATTTAAAAACTAGAGTCCAAAGTGGCTGGGCTATTCCATTGATGCTTCTTTTCGCTGCAACTCCAATTCCAGATGATCCGCTATTAATAGTGTTAGGAATGGTGAGCTACAGCCTGACTCGAATGACGATAGTCTATATTTTTGGTAAAATAACATTTTGTTTATATATTGCTGTATTAATTCGATTAGCGATACAAAATCCTGCTATTGCTAAAGTTATGGCATATTTTGGTCTTGATGTTCAAGCTATTCAAATTTATGATTGGTTTGGTATTTGGGTATCTTCTGTTGATCCAATATCTTCTGCAATTTCTTGGATTGGTGTATTAGTATTTATAATATTACTGATTTTCGTTGACTGGAAAGCTGCATATCATAAATTGCGTAAGAAATAGAAGTTTATTAATCTTTTAGATGTAATTAATCCAACCTATTAAATGAGATCAATTTTATATTGTGTAATTTTGTAAAAAATATCCTTCTTTAATTTATTTAGTTTCCTTTTTCCTTCTAATAAACCCCTTCTGAAATTTTATTCTTATTATAATCAGATTCGAGGTCTGTAAAATGGAAGTTTACTTTTTCTAGTTCCAAAATTTCATTTGCCCTAGATAATATTCATTTACCTCATGAAAGAAGGTAAATGATCTGTATAAAATTTCAAATATTTTTCTAATATTGCTTTATCAGAAATCTTAAAACCCGTATTTAATTTTGTTATGAGTTCTGATTTTTTTAGAATTCCTGAAACTAATAAAATATCTGTTTTATCTTTAATTATAAATGAAGAGTTAATATTGGGATTAATTATATGATGAATTTTTGGGATTGAAGCTAAAATATCAAATGATTGAATCGTATCTTCTCCATACATTTGATTTCGTTCTGTTGTTATTATTGAAATAGTTTCTAAATAATCTAGTTTCTCAATAATCATATTCAATATATCCAAACTTATTGATTTAGATGCAACAATCAATTCAGTTTTAGAAGAATTTATAAAATTAGTGATTAAGTCATAAATTTTTTCATCATTTGGAGTTATTGATATAGTTAGATGGAAATCTTGGCTATGGGAACTAAGAGCTTTAACTAATCTTTCCTCCAATTTTAAATTTTTTTCTCGAAGTTCTTTGATTTTATCCTGTAAATTTTTTATCATTGTCCGATATGAATCAAAAGTTTCGGTCATTATAATTTCACCAAAAAATTAGTTTCTAATTATATAAATTAATTCTATATATTCTATTCAATTTTATCGGAAATAATAAGTTCAATTTCAACTAACTTTTGTCATTTCTTTAAATAATGTTGGGAAAATTTTTTTATATTTTTCATCTTCAAGGTTAGAAAGTATTTGAGCGGCTCCTTTCTTCAGTATATCTTTGAATTTCATTGTTTTTTCATCCCTTCTTAATATTAATGCAACTATATAGTTTGGAACGACTATAATATTCTCCCCCATTCCACTGAAAAAACTTATAACTTTTTGGTCAGTTATCGTTAAAGATGCAAAATTTGGCTCTATATTGTTCATTCTATGACTTGCATATATATTAGTTAATAATTTCGTAGTAATTTTTAAGTTTTTGGGATATTTTGCTACAAGGACCGCGCCAATTTCATTATCCCATTTTATAATTGCGATTCCTTTCGGCATTTAAATCCTCATAAAGAATTTATTAAATAATATTATATGACGGTTTGATATAAAGTTTCATGATAAAAAAATTAAACTAGATGTTAGAAATGGGTTAAAATACTTAAAAAAAGGATTTAAATAAATTACGTGTATAATATTTATTATTGCGAAATTATTATCTATAATTATTCAATTAAACTAATTTTCATTTGTGTAATTTTATATAAAATCTCTTTTTTTGCTATTTTTAATTCTTCAAATTTATTCTGATATTCTTCTTCAGAAATATTTTGGTAATTTGATTCAAGATCTGAAATTTGAGCATTAATCTTCTTTAATTGTAGTTCTAGATTCAAAATATCCTTTTTTATGTTATTTTGTTTAATTATTACTCCTATGGGTTTGGACTCACCATTTTCTTTTATTTGCTCTGGAACTTTCTTGATTTCTTTTACATTTTGATCTGATTTATTTAATAATGATGTGAGTTCATCTGATTTTACGGTTGTGGGTATTTTTACAGGAATTTCTGGTCCTAAAGGTTTGGGAGCTTTGGGTGTGGTTTTTTGTTTTATAGATTTAGGAATTTCTGGTATAGCTCCTACTTCTTTTGGAGTAACAGGTTTAATTTGTGGTTTTAATTCTTTGTGTTCATCAATTTTGGAGGGTTTTTCAGGTTCAGCTGATAATTCTTCTTTGAGTTTTTCAGTTTCTGAAATACTAATAATTTTTGATTTTATCCATTTTGCTCTTTCTAAAAATTCATTAGCTATTTTAGAATCTCCTAATTCAATACAATATTTTGCGATATTTTCAAATATCATAATTGCAGTTTGAAATTCTCCATTTGTTAAAGCTTTTTCTGCATCCTCAACTAATTTATCACGATCTAATAATGGTTTTATTAAGGGAGATACTTGTGAGGTGATTCCTAATGTCTGAGCAACTATTTCAATCATTTTTGCACGATTATCTGGGTCAACAGCAATCATACCATGAGTTTTAGCTCCTATGAGTTTTTCAACTTCTTTCTCTGTTAATGCATCGGGAAGATCTTGTTTATTTGCAACTGCAGATAATCTAGCTGTAGGGACATTTTCATTAGTTAATTTTATGAAAAATCTGGATTTCTCAATATTTCTTAATGTAGAATCAGTAATAATTAAAACTGCGTCAGAATCTTTGACGAATTTTGGCCATAGAAATGAAAATTGTTCTTGACCTGCGAAATCCCATAAATTAAAATGTAATTTGCCAATTTTCACCGTATAAATATCACCAGTCATGGTTGGATTATGCACTTTCGGAATTTCATCCGCTCTAATTAATTTTGTAATTGTAGTCTTTCCTACTCCACTAAACCCTAACAAAGCAATTTTTGGTCTTAGATCCTTATGTATAAGATCTGAAATAGGATTTAAAGAGTCAAATACAGATGGATCATTTGCAGATTCAACAACTTTTTTAGAAAATAAATCTTGAAATTCCTCTTTTAATCTATCTAATTGTTTTTTAATTAATTTATCATTATCTGTAAGATCAGTAACAAACACAAATAATAAGTTCATTTCTCTAGTAGAAGTATATGAAACTTTAAATCGCATAAGGTCAGGTAAAACTCCTTCAAATACCTCCGGACTTGATTCAATTGAACTGCTAAAAGAAAATAAAATGGGTGCCAAGGTTTCCCAAGGAATGGCGTCTCCAAATTGCCTCCAATATATGAGATCTGTACCCCTAAGGATATGAATTTCTCTCAACATTGTTGTAAATCAAGTCCATTTCATTTTAGCATTATCTCATATTCTGATTAATTTAACCTTTCCATACATTTATATCTTTCAAATTTCATTTATGATTTATATTTATCAATTTGAGTCCTACGAAATATATTCAATCAATTTTTTTATGTTCCCGAATTTTGGAGGTTGTATTATATCTAAATATTCCTCTAACTTTTTAATTTTTTCATTTAGACCTTTTAAATGATATTTATCTGATTTAATTTTGCTGTAAAAGAACTCTTCAACCTTTTCAGTTAATTTATTCAATTTATTTAAAATTGAAGATAGATCTTGTTTTGAATCTATAAGTGTAAGAATGTAATTTTCAGTCTTAAGTATAGAAAATATAATTTTATAATCCATATAATCAAAAATTATTTGATTTAAATTCTTTGAAACCGAACTACTTTCAAAATCTTTACTAATTATGCCCTTTCCTTTGAGAAAGTCAAGGATAAACATATTTTCTGAAGTAGTTTTTTCTAAAGAAACTAAAACCATCCCATTCTGATCAATAATTAAAATATTTTTTATTGAAATTTTTGTTGAAAAATTTTCAATTAAATTACTTAAGACATTTTTTGATTTATCTACCATAAATTTTCCCTAATTATAATTTAATTTTTAACCAAAATGCTCATAAACTTCATTTATGTTTTAATTTTTCTAATTCTGCTAATATAATTTTATTTAATTAGATATATGATTTCTTATGTTAGCAAAATCATTTTCATAATGAAATTCGTTACATAAATATTTTCGTATTAAAAATGTTTGATAACAAATCAAATTTGACTTGGATAATTTAAAAGGAATGCTTGATTAAAGACTTTAACTGGAATAAAAACAGTTGAGTTATATTAAGAAATTAAATTAATAAATATTAAATTAAAAACAAGGAGGAATAAATATTCCGATAGGACTTGTTGTTTTTACATGGGACGACAGAATTGGAGCAGAAGTAAAAGCAAAAATTCCAGAAGAACTACAAATACCTGAACAAACTTTAAAGCAAATCTATTCTTCTCATTTTCTTGAAGAAACTGGTGGTTTTCTATCTTTAATAATTGGAGCATTAAATGTAGCAAGTTATTATACAGGTTCAGATCTCAGCTACTTTGTATCCTTATTATTGAGTATAGAGGAAGACCCCGATGATTATGAAGACGCAATAATTGATACTGCAAGACATATTATTACCAATTTGGCGAGTGACCGATATATTGAATTATTACCGAATATGTATGACCGTATATCATTATATCCGAGCTTTGAAGATGAACAAAAAATTGCTCTTGCCTACACAGACGAAGTAAAAAGACTTATTATAAATAGATTGGTTGAAGATGGTAACGCAACAAAAAATGACCTTTTAAATTGGCTAAAAGAAAAATTAGAAATTGAATACCTTGATATTGATGGTATTCTTAATTCTTTGGTCAAATTAGGATTAATTAAAATAGCTTCAGTGAAAGGATTACCTAGTGAATCCGTATTTCTAACTAATGACGTATTTATAACTCGAACACCACCTGTAAATATAATAAAACAAGCTAAGGGTAAAAGAATTAGTGAAACTATGGGAACGGAGTATCTATCTAATGTGAAAGCATATTTTGAAAGATACAAACCAAATTTGGACGATGAAAAAACTATTTCGGATATTATAGCAGATACAGATACTTATACAATCTTGAATTTACTAAGATTATCTCCAGTTACTCGTAGAGGATTAGATAAAGTTAAAAAGAAAGTCAAAGATCTTGATAAAGCTTTGAAAAAAATATGGTCTGGGGGAATAATTCAAGTTTTGAAGGATAAATCTGGTGAGGAATATTATTTCCTAAAAACAGATATTCGGATAGAAAAGTTCTATCCCGAATATTTAATTGATTTAATCCGCACAAGCTTTAATAATCGGACCGTAGCTAATCCAGTATTAATAGAACATCTCAGAAATCTTAAGGATATCTATGAATCGCAGCACGGAAAGGGAAAAAAGAAGAAGAAGGAGGAAAAGGGTGATTAACAATGGTAAAAAATTCCTATTTTAAAAAAGGATTTAAAATTTGCCTTTTAGTACTTTTTGTTTCAAGTATATTGGTTGGAATCATTAATTACCAAAATGGCTTAAATTCCTTAATAACTCCCTTATCACAGCAACTAAAAGATACTAACAGCGATGATTTATCCTTGGACTCAAAAGCAGAAGCATCCAGCTGGTGGAACACCTCTTGGAGATATAGAATCCAAATAAATATTACAGAACCGAACATTGCAAGTAGAAATAATGAACCAGTAAGTGTTTGGTTAAATTTTACTGATTTATCACCTATAAAAGTATCTCGTTGTGCAAATGATAGCATTCGTGTTCTTGAATATTCAATGGATACTTGGACTTTAATAAACAGTCAAGTTTGGAATACCACTTATATAAATGGTAACATTTCAACTGCAACAATTACCTTTTCAGCAGATGTTTCAATTGGTGAAACAAAAACATATTATGTATATTATAATGAGACAGGTGAAACAATTAATTATGCAACAAATCTCATCAATGTATATTCTGAAGCGTTGAATAATGCATATATTTCAAATGGCGTTTTTGAAATTATGATTTCTAATAATACTGGAGTTTTTAATCTATCATATGATTCAGGAACAGTCCGTAATTATCATTTCAATCAATCCCTCTCACCGTTAGGACCTACATACAATTACCATTATGGAACTGAATATTTTTATGCATATAGTACTGAATGGGTAGAAATATGTGCTTTTGAACCTGGAACAAAGGTCAGTTTATTGGATTCATCAGGAATTGAAGTTGCAAATAATACTCTGAATCAATATGAATTATGGAAATATCCCTATACTGGAACTTTAAGTGCTGGCTTATATCAAGTTATATCAAACAATCCAGTTTCAATAATCGTTACAAGTTGTACCTCCCAATCAGGAACAAGCGATGACGAAGTCTGGGCTGCATATGATACAAAAATTCTTGGAAGAATAAATAAACACTTATGGATTACTGCTTTTGAAAATGATACTTATGTAACAGTAACTGATACAAATTCCTCTATTCAAGTATTAAATCTCCATCTCAATGAAACAGATCATATTTATAATGCAACTGTTTCTGCTGCAAACATTAATGAGGTATATCTGATTGAGTCAAATCATCCAGTTTCAGTTGTAGCAGGAGTTGCGAATGATGGTATGTTTACTGGTATTTATGGGAAAAATCAAATGGAATTCGTTTTTCCAGCGTTTAGAACTTGGGGTGTTTATGCCGAAGAAGGACCAGCATTAGTAAAATGGAATAGTGACAAGACAGGGTCTGGATCAAGAACACTAGGTGAAGGTGAATTCTATGAAGTTGATTCTGGTAATAATAACCAAGGTGATATATGGGTCCAACTCAATTCTACAAAACCCGTCAGGATATTTACTAGAGATTATGGAGATACAGGTACAGCTGTAGCTTCTTTAAATCCAACTGGTAAGCTCTTTTACGTATGTGATCCAGGTGGTGGTACAATTCGAATGACTGCACTAGAAGATGGTACAACAATAACTTATAATCAAAGTTCACCAAGTGGAACTTATAGAATAATAAATTTAGATAAAGGAGGAACTTATACACAGACTATTTCGGGAGCAGGATCAAAAATAATTTCAGATAAACCAATTTTTGTTCAATATTGGGATAATGGGAACCCACAAAGCACTTCGATGTATATTCCTCAAGAGACTCAATATCCACGAATTACTGATATTGAATTAATCGAAAATGATTCGGTTTTTGTGAAATACCGCATAGATTGGGAAGGTCTTGGAGGTATGAATACCACTGATTATCTAACTGTATACGCAGACTATGAATTATTCCAATTAGAAAGAAATATATGGTTTAATGACGCCTATACTAACCCTTCTTTCCGTATAATAGATACATACATTAATGGAAGTCAATTTGACCAATATATACATGATGATATGAGTTTTCTATCCTTAGAAGATCCTAACTTTAGTGCTGAAAATTATACAGTGGTTTATGATTCAACTAATGATAATAATCATATGACTTTAGGGATTTTTCTAAGTAATTACTATGCAAATGGAGCAGTGACTCTTAATTCTGTAGATTTAAGCGCAGACTATCATGATGGAATTGTACATTTAATTTCTGGTAATCAGACGGATATGCAAACACCTAATAATCCGACATCAAATGATTTTGCATGTTTTACATTATGGGAATATGTTCAAGATGGTATAACAGATTTAAATACGATATATGAAACTAATGAAAAAATTTTCAATCCATTACAAATTTCAGGAACAGGAAATGAAAGTAGTCGCTTTTTCAACTTAATTATTACTCTAAAAGATATTGATAACCTTCCAGCAGCCAATTTAAAAGTAGTTGTAAATAAAACTGATGCAAGTATACTTACAAAATACACTGATTATACGAATATCGGAGGAACAGTAACATTTTCTCGTTTAGAAGATGGTGAATACTCTATAAACGTGACATATGTAGATGCAGATTTTGGAAAAGAATTAAATTTAAACTACACTCCTCAAATATTTCTAAACTCTGCAAATACTACGCCTGAAGGAAATTATATTTTAAATATTGAAAATCTATTCATTACGCATTTTGATATTACCTTTGTAAGTTCCCCAGCTTTAGAACCTATAGACGGAGCAAATATAACATTTTTTGAAACAAATGGTACCCACTATACCCCAATAGGCTCAAAGATTTCACAAAATGGATTTATTTCACTATATTGGGCAAACACAACCGGAGTCAATTGGAATTATACTCTTAACTTGACATTTTATGGAACTGGACGCTTAATCCGACTTAACAAGACACCATCAGATCCTTGGGATAGTAATTATAACTTTTCATTGGCTCAATATACATCTAGTGCTATTGAGGTGAGTTTACAGGACTTTTCGACTGAATTATTAAACCTTACCCCAAAATCACAAAAAGTTACATATGGTGAGAATCTAACATTCGGTGTAAGATATAATTATACACTTTTACCAACAGATAACAACACAGGAATCTCAGGAGCATCTTTTGACTTGCAGTTATCTTACGAAGGAAATATTGTAGATACTTCATCTCTAGTATTTATAGAAGAAGCTCCTGGCCCTCCGGGAAATTATACACTTACTTTTAATAGTAGTGAACTTGGACTTTTAGCAGAAAAAACATATATATTTCTTGTGGAGGCTTCAAAAGCAGGCTTCGAACCAAAAACTTTTGTCTTCACTTTTGAAGTAGATGCTATTCAAACGAATATTTCAGTTACATTAAATTCTTCGGTGCACTGGGGGCAAAATTTAACCATAATCGTTAAATATACGGATAACAATACTAATGACATACCTAATGCAACAATTACTTATACTTGGGGTACACAAACTGAAGAATTAACAATGGATGACACAATACCAACAGATATCTTTTACTGGGTTAAAATAAATACTTCAATTAGCTTTCCTGGATATCAATTGATCGATATTTCGGCATCAAAATCAAATTACGAAACTAAAGGTACAACAGAATCATTCAATTTATTAGAACGAGAAACTAAGCTAAATAACTCAGATGATATATTCAAAGAGATTATCATATATGCCAATGACGCACATAATTTCACTTTTAATTATACAGATGTACTTAAAGCAGGTAAATTAATACCCGATGCTGTAGCCACGTATCAATGGAATGGGACCATTTATGATATGGATAATTTAGGAAATGGTTATTATGTTCTAGATTTTGATACTGAGACAAGAGCTGTTGGTAAATATGTAATTGAAGTCAATATAAAACGTACCAATTATTCTCAACCCACAATGATACTATTCTTAAATATTCAAAAGAGACCAGTAATAATTACAGTAATGCCTCCGGTTTTAACACTACCTCAAAAAACGACAACTATGATTTTAATTTCGTTAGAAGATGATGCTACAGGAAATGCACTGTCTAACTTAAAATTATCTTATACAATTGATGCTATACCTATGGGTGTCTTAAGTAGTCAGGGAGATGGAAGTTATGTGCTTCCTATCGCTACTGAATCATTATCTGTAGGTGGACATCTTATTCTCATTTCAATGGAACATGACAATTATACTATGCCTGTTGCAGCTGTCAGTTTAACAATAACATATGAACAAATTTTTGGATTAGATGCTCCAATTTTCTATACAATATTGATTGCCGCAGCTGTTGCTATCGCTGCGGTTTCAATTTATGCGGCAATAAAATCAGCTAGAATCCCATATATAATTAAAAAAATCGACGAAACAATTAAAACTATTGACAAAGGAAAAGGTGAAATTAATGTTCCTGTGATGAAATCTAAGGAACAAATTTTCATGGAGAAGTTTGGTGCCGATTGGGAATCATTAGGATTAGAAACCCCAATAAAACCAATAAAAGTCAAAGATGTAGCAATGGAGGAATTTAAAGATCTCTTAAGTAGCATGAAAGGCGTCAAAATGACAATTAAAGAAATGGAAAATCTCAAATCAAAGTTAAGCAAAGCTACTAAAGAAGAAGCAATGAAACTACTTGAATCTATGGGCATACCACCAGATGCTAGTGAAAGGTTATTTGATTTAGCGAAGAAATAAATCTTTAATCTAAAATCCTTTTTTTTTATTTTCTCAATCTCAGAAATTTGATAATTTTTTAAATCAATTCTAATTTTTATCTTCTTTTTTTATTAATTCAGCAAATTCTTTGATAGCATTTTCTGCATATTGAGAAATACGATAATCCTCATCTGTTTTAAAAAGAGATATATAAATTTGTAAAAATTGGTTAATTTTTGTAGAATCATCTTTTAACATCAATGTAAGCGATTCGAGAGCAGCCATACGAACTTCATAGTCTAGATCTTTACATTGATTTGACAGAAAAACAAGAATTTGATCATTATCTTTTACTTTTAATCCAATTTTACCTAAAGTTTTAAGAGCATCTACACGAACAGACCAATGTTTATCCTTAGTCGCTTTTTGTTTTATTTGACTTATAGAATCCTTTTTTAAGACTTTTTCAATAAATAATTCTGCTATATCACCAATTAGTTTAACGATATTTCGACGTACGATCCAATTTTCACTGTTTAAATACTGTATTAATATTTCAAAAAGATCGTCGGGAAAGGGAAGATTTTTTTCTTTAATTTTATTAAAAATAGGTGTTAGAGAAGAAATAGCTTCACTTCTCTCCTCATCATCTTTATCTTGAATTATTTGAATAACATAATCTGTAATTTTTTGGATTTTTTCTTGTTTAACCATTTTTAAAATTTTTTTCTCAATCTTCCTCATTTTCTACCAACATATATTTAATTAAAATAAAATTTCTTAAATTGAATAATACACGATTTTAAATATATTTGAGCAATTGGATTTATTACTAAAGAAAAATGAAATGATCATTAAATGAAAGAACTGGAAAAAGTATTTTCAGAAATCTCAATTAATTGGGTTGACGATAATCGAAATAATATAATGAATTCAGAAGTTTATACTAATTTTCTGGGAATTTTTCCTAGATTAAAAGAAATTTTCCAAAAAAGTTTAAGATTGGATGGACCTGAGTTTGAAAGAACATTAAGACACACATTTCGTCTTTTAATAATTTATTATCAACTGAAAAATCGTAAATTCAAATATAAATATCTAAATTCAAATACAATAAAAGAAATTAGAACACGAATTGAGAAATTAGACAGTATCAATTCGCTATATTTACCATTAATTTTAATTTATCATGATATAGGTAGACCATTTAATAGAAAGCTTCATACTTATGAGAGTGCTAAAATCGTAAAAGAATCGAATTTATTAGATGCATATGATCTTACAAAAAAAGAAATATTGCTAATAACTAAAGTTATTGAATATCATTTATTGATTGGGACAATCTATACTGGTGAATCAACCTATTTTGCTTTAAATACCTTGCTTAATGATAAAGAATTCATTGAATTTTTAGGAGATAAGGAATTTATTAAAATATATTTGTTATTAAGTTCAACTTTTACAATTTTAGATCCCTTTGGCTACTTTTATGCCCAAATTTTAGATCACTATATTGAAAATTACTCCGAAATTCAACAGAATCTATTAGAAATAATAAATAATTGGCCCAATATAGATTTAATCAAGAAAAAACTCCAAAGTGTATGTTTTAGTAGATTAGATTGGAGATTAGCTTGTTCTTTGCGAATATTTCAATTAATTGATACAAAACCTCAATTAACATATGATTTTTTTATTGAAAAAATTAAGGAATCAGTTGAAGTTTTTACTAACAATAAGATGGATCAAAAAAATTGGTTGAACTTCAAAAAGAGTTCTCTGTCTGTAAATTATCTTATTCAATTAAAATATGCACTCCCAATTCTTATGGTACTTGCTTCTGGTGAGTTTAAACGGATTTTTAAGCCTAAAACTGTTAATACTCATCTAATTTATTTCTGGACATGCCTTAACCAGAAAATAGAAAAAGAAAATGAAATATCGATTTATCCAAATGAAAATTGGAATGTAATTCTTGAAGGAATTCCACATTGGTCTAAATTAAAAGATTCATATTCCCAATTCTTAGACAAAAATCGAATAAAAACTGTAATAGAAAATGGTAAAGTCGAATTCGACAATATTAGGAAGGAAAATTGGCTTTTTCTTATTTTTAATAATGAAATTAAATGAAATATTCCAAATCAAAATTCTAGAGATGTTAAAAAATGGGTAAAAAATATGAAAAAAATATTGTTAAAGGAGTTAAAACGGTAAAATCGTTGCCATATCATAAACCTGATGTTTTCTTTTATCCAACATTAATGAGTTCTAGGAGAGTTCAAGATGCTAAACTATGGGCATATTATTTTTTTCTGCATACAACTGATGATTTGGCAAAAAACCCAACTATATCATGGGCTGATCGTCATCGTCATCCTGAAGGATCCAATGAAATGTATCTAATCATCGGTGATCCTGGAGCCATCACAGTTGAAGTAACTTTGGGTGACGATAAAGAGATGGAAGTATATGAAGTCACAAGCCCTGGTGCAGCTTATATTCCTGCTGGAGTAACACACAGTATAAAACCTATTAGAGTTACACCTAATAAATGTGGTGGAATTTTAGCAATTGTTTCTAATGGAGAATATAAATGTCTCCCTCCAAAATAAAAGTTAAGTGAATATATGAAGATCGGTTTAGTCGTTCATGGTCCAGAGGTAGTGGATTCTGGTGGGTGTAAACATATTTTAAATTTGTTTCAAAACCATTCGATAATCGCTAAGCTTGGAGGTATTATGGGGAAAACAGCTATTATAGATGCAGAATTGGAAGAGATTATAGATATAAAAGAAAGCAAGAGACCGAGTGAACAAATTGACGAGCTATTTACAAAAAATTTTGATTTATTAATAATTTTAAATCATGGTAAAACTTTAGAAACAGGAATTGCCTTTGGTGGGGTATTAATTTCAAATTCAAAAAGATTCAGTGAAATTATTCCTGTAATTCAAATTGAACGACCAATGGAAGAAGATGGAGCTATCTTTGCTTGGAATGAATCAGGCAAAAGAATTCTCAATGAAATTGAAAAAATCATCAAAATTCCAATACTTTCAAAACCAGTTACAATCCCAAGTAGATTTAAAACAGAATCTGGCAAAAATTTCCGAATGTTAGTTGGTGTAAAACCAAATGAGAAAATATTTTTAAATAATGTTATAATTGGATATTCAAAATCTGAAAAGATCACAATTATAGAAAAAAATGGTAAAATTATTGACTTATTAGGGGGAGAAATCAATCCACACGGTCTGGAAAAACTTAAAAAAAGAATCAATCTAAAAACTGCGATGATTAAAACTGCTAAAGTTTTACGAAAAATAACTCCAGAAATGCAAAGGATAATTGACAAGACTTTGAAAACAAATAAAATCGCCATCCTATTTAACGCAGAAAAAGTGTATGATATAATTTTAAAAAATGTAGACCTAATTATTTCTGTTGGAGATGACACAACCGCGATAATTGCTGATTCTGCATCGAGATTTAATATACCAATTTTCGGAATTACCGATGGAGATATGGATTGTTTGTTAAATTCAATAGAAAAAGATTTTACAATAAATGAGTTAGGAAAAATTCTCTCATTAGCACCAAATTCTACTTTAATTAGAGTAAAATCTGGATGGGATGATAAAACTGGTGAATTAATTCAGTCTTCAATTTTCAAAGGGAAAGAAATTATAGAAATAAAAAATGATAAAATTCCAGTACTAAAAGAAAAAATTTTGAATTTAATATCAGAATATATTGTTTCAAAATATGAAAAACCTTAATATCCTCTTGTCGTTGGTTTCAAAGGCATTAGTCAAAATTTAATACCATTTGAATGAAATCTTAAGCAGAAACATTTGAAAAACACATTTCAAAATTAGATAATTGTGGAATTAATCCACGTTGTTCAAAACTAATCCTTTGATTTATAAATTCTCTATAAAATTCCTTGATTAATCGTCTAAATTGTGGTAATAATTCTATACCATCACCCTTATCACTAATAAATACGAAGAATAAATCGTGTCGGTGAAAATAATCAAATTTTAATGTGTTTGTACAAAAATTCGAAATTTTTTCACCAATCGAAACATCACAGAATTTATATAGAGCTGAAAGAAATCCTCCAATTAATTGGGCATCAGGGGTTATCTTTGATAATGATTTATTATAAAGACAAATTCCTGATTTATGCATCACAAAAATTCCTTTGATCATTTATTTTTCGCCTATTTACAAATTATTACACAATATCGTTTGGAGTTTATTTTATAAAGTCCTCTAATTAGAAATGCGATAATGATTGCGCAATTGAGTTAGGATGGAATTCAACGTTTCTAGTGGATTAGAATAAATATTTAGTATTATTATTTTCATTTTTTTTCTAATAGCAAAAAAAATATTGAAAATTGTCCGAAATTAATAACCCCACTAATATTAAATTTTAAAAATAAATCACCAAGATTAAATGCGCATTTTAATTCACAAATAATTGAGAATCTTCGAATTATCTCTAACCTGTTCTTTTTATGATATGATAACCAAATTTTGTTTTTACTGGCTCCGATATTTCACCAACTTTCATTGAATAAACAGCTTGTTCAAATTCTTTGACCATTTCACCCCTCCTAAAAAAGCCCAAATCTCCACCTTTCTTCTTAGATGGACATTCAGAGAATTTCTGAGCCAATTTATTAAAGCTTACCCCAGATGCTAATTGCTTTTTTATATCTTGAGCCAAACTCAATTTTGGAACTAAAATATGGGAAGCTCTGACGTGTCCGGCTTTTCCTTTTTGTTTTTTTGGCATATTTTATCAACTCTTTTATATTGGTTTATTATTATTTTTAGCATCAAAATAGTTATTATTACATAAATACTAATGAAGGAGACTATTAAAGAAGATATTAACTTTTAAATAGATTTTAATAAATATTATTTTAATCTAAAAAAAAAAATTAAGGAGGAAAGAATGATGGAGTCTCTTAAGGTTGTTAAAATCCTGACTTTAATTCTATGTTGGGTTTCAATGGTTTTAATATTAATTGGATTATTAACAATTAATAATGGTAGCATGGCTTTGCAAGGGAATCAAGGACTTAAACCAATATTATTATTAACAATGGCAGGCGGAACAAATGATCCGTCAAAAGTTGCTGTTGATTCCATTGTACTAGATTTCGTACTTGGAGATATATCTGCAATTGTATCTGGAATCACATACCTATTTATTGGTATCGGTATTTTAATAGCCGCATCTATATCCGCCACAATTATGTTAGGTATCAATTAATCCACTTATAATTTTTTTATTTTTTTACCCTTACATAAAAAGTAATCTTATTACCCAACATTTCTATTAATTTCTCTTCCATACCCTCAATCTCTATCAACTTTTTTAATATTAAATCTTTTAAGAATTAAATTTATTTATAATTTTTCATACACTAGTTTAAAAAATAGCTAGAGCGCATACTTATGAGAGATTATAAGAAATTTAAATTTACTAAAAAGCAAGTGGGATTACCATCTTTTAACTTAGGAGTTGGATTGGACTCCCCCATTCTATCAAAATTGATTGATGCAACGTATTATCCTATTACAATATTATTACAAGAAATATTAGGATTCGGATTTCCTAAAAATCGAGTTACAAGATTTAAAGAGCATTTAATTCCTTTAGAAGATGGTTCAAAACTTGCAACTGATGTTTATTTACCTAAAGTTGTGTACAAGAATTATTTAGAGAAAAAAATTGGTAAATCAAAATGTCCGACCATCCTTGTTAGACTTCCTTATTTTAAAGATTCTGTAAGTATAATCGGTTATTCTCTTGCTTCAAGAGGGTATACTGCAATAATTCAAGATATACGCGGCTGTGCACGAAGCTCCCCCTACGGCACCAATACAATAATGCTCGGAGATAGAGCTGATGGATTTGAAACCCTTAAATGGATAACAAAAAGATTTTGGTATAATGGAAGGATTGGGATGTGGGGAGCGTCCTATTTTGGCGAAACCCAACTAGCGTTATCTTGGGATACTCATAATCTCATTACTTGTTTAAATCCTGGTCTTTGTTCTTATTCAAATATGATTTATCATGAGGGAGGTTTGAATTGTAATGAATTATTAGCCGGATTTCTTGATATACTATATGGAATTTCAAATACGACAGTTTCTGTTTCGGACACTAGTAAAATTAGCAAAAAAGGAGCCGAATATGTCGATTTAATGTTTAGATGTCCTTATGATCGTTTATATAACGACCCTCTTGATATTAAGGACTCCCTTATTAATCTTGGTGATTTAACAGGGAAGGGTTTCAAAGAAATTACTAAATTATTAAATAACAAATTTAATCTCAATCTAAACTTTTCAAAAAAAGATGATGGAAGCTTTAATAAGTTCATTGAAAAAGCAATTTATGAAAGAAAATTTGATCTACAATCAAAGTTAATGCCATCTAATCTAAATATTGATTGGGCTCAAATAGATACTCCTATGCTTTTAATTGCTGGTTGGTACGACCTTTTCTTAGAAAAAATATTAAAGGACTTTATCACAATTCAAAAAATCACACCGAAAGAAGCTCAAAAACATATTAAATTAATAATTGGGCCTTGGGGGCATGCCGATAAGGGGCATGCTGATTTAAGTCTGCTTGGTGGCATGCTAGGGTTAGTGAAGGAGTTATTTCCTATTAAGTGGTTTAATTATTGGTTAAATGGAAAAGATAATGCTTGGAAACATCAACCTGCTATTTGGTATTATGTTTTATGTAAAAATATCTGGCGACATACAAATAAATGGCCTCTACCAAACACCCAATATACAAAATATTTTATTCACTCTAAAGGTAAAGCTAATAGTAAATTTGGAAATGGTAAACTTACTGTAGAGGAACCAAAAGATGAGCTAACAGATTCTTATAAATTTCATCCTATGAATCCAGTACTAACTAAAGGTGGACGAAATCTAAATATCGCAATAGGTGGCTTAGAACAAAATGAATCAGAATCTAGAAAAGATGTTTTAGTATATACTTCTGATAAATTAAAGCAAGGAATCCAAATTACCGGTCCTATTCAAATGATAATTTATGCTTCTTCTTCAGCAATAGATACTGACTTCATGGCTAAGTTGGTTGACGTGTATCCTAATGGAAAGGCTATTAATATTCTTGATGATGGTATTAGAACTCGATTTCGTGATGGTTTAGAATCTCTAAATTTGATTGAACCTGATAGAATTTATAAATATATAATCAATTTAGGAAATACATGTATCTATTTTAGAAAAGATCATAAAATTAGAGTTGATATAACTTCAAGTAATTTCCCAAAATATGATATAAATTCAAATCTAGGTGGAAAACAAAATGAAAAGGGATATACACTCGCTCTTCAAAAAATTTTCCATAATTCAGATAATCCATCTCATATTATTTTACCTATAATTCCAGAAAAATAGAAAAATAATGAAAAAACAAAAATATTTTTAATTTAAAATTAATTGTTATGCAGTAGGATGAATTATAATAATTTTTATTGGTAAAGAAAATGAAAAAAGCTATTTTAGTTGATTCTGATAAATTTCAGAATTATGACTTTGGACCTTCGCACCCACTTACACCTAAAAGACTTATTTTAACCCATAAATTAATCGAATTAATTGGTATGTTTGATGACCCAGATGTTGACCTAGAAGAAGCTAGGTATGCAACTGATGAAGAAGTGGGTTTAATACATGGTGAAGAATTTATTAAATTATTAAAAATCGCAAGTAAACCCTTAGCACCAGATTCTATGTGGGAAATTGGATTAGGACCTGGGGATAATCCAATTTTTGAAGGAATGTATGATGCATCTAGACTTTATGTTGGAAGTACTCTATTAGCTGCTGATCTAATAATGAAAGGGGAAACCAAACGTGCATTTAATATTAGTGGAGGATTGCACCATGCATTAGGCTCAAAAGCCATGGATGCAAATGGAAAAACGGTAGATACTGGAAGGGATGATCGTGCATCTGGCTTTTGTATTTTGAACGATTGCGCAATTGCTGCTGCATATCTTACTAAAAATTATGGGGTAAAGAAGATTCTTTATTTCGATGTGGACGCACACCATGGGGACGGAGTTCAATGGATATTTTATAACTTAAATAATGTCTTAACTTGCTCAATTCACCAAGATGGAAGATCTCTGTTTCCAGGAACTGGCTTCATTGGAGAAAATGGACGAGGTGAAGGAAAAGGATATGCAGTAAATATTCCAGTACTACCTTATACATTTGAAGAACCATATCTTGAAGTGTTAAAAGAGATTGTATATCCCGTTGCAAAGAAATATAAACCAGATATAGTAATAACCCAGTGTGGTGCAGATACTCATTTTTCCGATCCATTAACCAATTTATTCTTAACAACCGGTACTTATCAAAAAATAGCCAAATTTATTTATGACTTAACAAATGAATTTTGTGATGGGAAATGGCTAGCACTTGGTGGTGGAGGTTATAGCCCCGATATAGTAGGAAAAGCTTGGACGATATATTTTGCGCAGATGGCTGATTACAAATTACCTGAGAAAGTTCCAGAGGCTTGGATGGATTTAAGTAAAGAATTAATAGGAAAAACACCTACTCCATATTTCATCGATAAAGAAAATCCTCTTTCCCGTCTTCGAGAGGAAGATCAACAATTAATCAAAGATAAAACTAAAGAAATTATCGAAAAAGTAAAAGAAGTCGTTTTTCCCCTTTTAGGTATTTAATTTTCTTTCTTATTTTTAAATTATTTTCAAAAAGTATTGATAGAGATTCGCAATTTTTCAACAAATTTATTCAAAATTAGTTTAAATCTAGAAAATATATATGTTAACATATTTTTTTCTTTATTTTTCTTTGGATTTTTAATAGTTTCATAAATTTCTTCCCAAATTTTGAGTTCTTCAATTTTAATATTGTTAAATGGGAGCCGATTTTGTCCAAATGTTGCGATTTCTATCATTAAATTTTCGAAACCCGTGACAAATTGATTAAGAATTTTAGCTCCGCCATAATGATAAAAGTTAAAGACATAGGAAATGGCATCTATTACGGCAAAAAACATATCTTTAACCCAGAATTTAAATCTGCACCACATATAACGTCTTGCTAAGGTCAACTTGGAAATATTTTTAAAACCAAGAATTACATTCATTATCATATTTTTCCATTTTTCATCTAAATGGGCATATTTAATTATTCCTTCAAGCCAAATCCGTGTAAATCTCCTAAGAAATAATATACTCTTTAGTTCTTTTCCAAAATCCTTCAACCATAGTTTTTGATAAAGCCTCAAATTCTTTTCTGAAAAAGAATGACCTTTTTTTAATATTTCAATACAAGTTTTTGCTGCAATTTCTCCAGAAGATAATGCGTAATATAATCCTTCTCCAGACAATGAATTTACGAAACCTGCAGCATCACCAATTAATAGTACCTTATCCCCATAAGTTTTTTTTAGTGGAAGTTTTAATGGTATTAATGCACCCTTCAAATTTTCTATTTTTAAATCTGGAATTATTCCTTCTTCATTCAATAGTGCAATATATTTATGATAGACTTCTTTCAAATTATCTTTTTTTTCAGAGAGTAAACAACCTATACCAATATTTATTCTATTTTTTTTAAAGAACGTCCATGCGTAACCATAAAGATTTTCAAAGCCTATATGAATATGGATTCCTTTTTTATGTTTTTGAAGATGTTTAATATGATCTTCATTAATCTCAAACTCTTTTAAAATGCAAACTCCTAGTTGATCTGGTCTCCAACGCAGATTCAATCCCGACTTTTTTGCAATAAGACTTCTAACTCCATCTGCACCGATAATAACTTTACATTCTACTATAGAATCAGATTTTGAGCGAATTCTAACCGAATCTTTATTAAAAATTACATTTTTTATGTGATAATCATCAATAAATTCAACACCTGCGTTTTTAGCTATTTTTACTAATTCGTAATCAAATTCATCCCGAAAAACCATGAATCCTAAAGGATTCTCGCTTACAATTTCCGCAGAATATTTAAGAGAGGGAGAATAAATTTTTCCATCAAAAATTTCTTGTGAGGTTAATAATTTTCGTAAAATTTCTGCAATATATGGAAACCGTTCAATTACTCTTCTTGTTAATGCACCACCACAAGGTTTATTACGGGGAAACTTTGCCCTATCTATTAATAGTACCTTAAAACCCTCTTCAGCAATAAATTTAGCGGCAGTGCTTCCTGCTGGACCTGCACCAACTATAATAACATCAAAAATATTTCGATCCATCAGAAGATTAACCTATACTTATTCATTTATAAGGAATAATACGACAGTCTATAAGATTTTTTACCATTAAATAATTAAACTAATCAAATTTTATCCTAGTAATCGCAGAAAAATATTGGTATTATCAATCTTTCCATAATTCGGGATCTTTAGGAAGTAATTGCGAATATACTCCATATTTCCGTATATGATTCAACCATGGTAGCACTGCTTCAAAAAATTGACGAAAAATTTGCATTGTGCCATACAATTCAATTCCTTGTCGAACTTCGTAGATTAATCGCCCTAAGAGATATCTGGGACTAAAATGCATACTTTTATATGCATATTTAATTAAATTTTTCATATCTTCTTTGGTTAATTCTGAAAGTTCCAATACTGGGTCCATCATAGTGTATTCTGACCAATCTGTGGGAATTTCTTTAATCCATCCCTTCTCTAATGCTTCATCATAAAACGGAGTTCCTGGATATGGTGTTGCAGCTGCCCAAACTACAAAGCTCGGACGTAATTTTTTCTTAACCCATTCTATAGTATTTAAACAATTTTTAAAAGTATCACCTGGAAATCCGAATGCTAACGAGGCGATTGTATTTAGACCCAATTTTTTTGCGTGTTTAAATACAGCCTCGACTTTTTGAGTTGTTATTCCTTTATGAACATTATCCAAAATCGCTTGATCTCCAGATTCAACTCCAAAGAACAACATTGCGCACCCTGCTTTCCTCATCTTTCTAAGAATTTCATAATTTACAGTTTCTACACGTAATGCAGAACCCCAACAAACTTTTCCTACAAGACCTTGAGCGTGCATTTCATTACAAATATCGTAAACTCGTCTTTTATCTAAAGCAAAACAATCATCCATAAAACCTATGATTGTGGCTTTATATTTTTCATTAATATACTTTACTTCATTCACAACATCTTCAGCTGATCGTTTTCTCCATCTATGTTGGTAAAATTTAGTAATAGAGCAAAATTGACAAAGTTGATTGCAACCTCTAGAAGATACCATTGAAGTTCCTTTCATATTTGAACCAAAAAAATGATACGACTTAGTTGGAAATATATGCCTTGCTGGCCATGGAATTTCATCTAAATTTTCTATAAGTTTTTCATCTTCATTATGTTTTATAATTCCATTTTCTCGATATGAAATTCCTCTAATTTCTTTTAAATTCGGTTCATTTGTTTCTAAAGTATTAAGTAAATTTGTAATAATTCTTTCTCCCTCTCCACGTACTATAAAATCTGTCTCGGGGGAAAGTTGCAGAGATTGTTCAGGAAGAAATGTCACATGATGCCCACCTATGACAATTTTAACATCAGGTAGAACATCTTTAGCAAGTTTAGCATACTGAGCTGCGTAATTAAACAATGGGGTAAAGGCTTGGATTGCAATAACATCCGGAGAATATTTTTTAAAGATGCCTTTAACTTGGTTTTGATTTAATTCGAAAACTGCTGCATCGAGTGCTCTGACTTGATGGTCTTTTTCAAGTACTCCACCAATATAAGCAAGACCAAGAGGAATTGCTGTATAATTAATTAATCTATGCCGTTTATATTTTGATACTTGACCTGCTGGATTGACCAATAAGACCCTCATATTAATCTCACTTCATTAAAAAATCCTAAACTAAAATAATAAATTATTTCAATGGGAATAGCACTGTAATATTCTTTAGATAGTTTTAACATAAAGCCGTCGCTTTTAATTAGTAGATATAGCTAAAAAATAATAAATTTTGTAATTTAAAGTAAAATATCTTTATAATTTACCATGAATAATGATATATATTTATGTTTCCTTATTCTCTAGTTTCTTTTCAAATTCAGAGGGTAGAGCACAACACGAATCTATTTTTTTAATGACATAACCGTTTTTAGTTGCATATTTTATGAGAGCATTTGACGGTATTTCGATTCTATTAATTCCTGCTTTAAAAGCTAGTAAATCTAGTTGCTTACGAAAATTTCCCCCTGGTCTCATACAACCTAGAGAAATGGGAGTGGTTGGGAACATTAATCGTGCAATAGCAATTATTTTAATTATTTTTTCAAGCTCTAATTTAATGTTTTCCATAAGTGTATTTTTTGTAGGCACTAATGCAAGCAGGACAATTAGATATGGTTTGAATTCTTCTATTAATTTTAAAGCCTCAAATTCACCTGCAATTTCACCAAAATTTAACCCAATACAAATATGAGGAGCCACATATTTAATATTAGCCTCTTTTAAAGCTTTTAAGCTTTTCAAGTAATCATGAGGGGTCTTATTTATGCCATATACTTGTTTAATAGTTTCAGCATCACCAACAATATCAAATGATACAATATCAATTTCTGTTTTGCTTAATTTTTCTGCGAATTCTTTTGAGATTAATCCTGTATGTACATTTAGGATTAAGTTAGTATTTCTTTTTATATAAGACAAAGCTGCAATATAAGGTTCAAATGGTAATGCAAAATTTTCATCAAAACCTCCGCTAATAAGACAACCAATAGCCCCATCTTCTTCTAATTTCTTACATACTGTAATTAGTTTTTCTGGAGTATCTGCATTCGTCATCAATTCTAGATAATGTTTATTGCAATGCTTACAATTTAAAAAACACTGAGATCCTGTAATAGAGATAGCTGGAAATTTTTTACCAGGTATATAGCTATTTATAACTTTTCCAAAATTCTTATCTGTTATTTTTCTTGTAATTTTCAATAATTCATTAAGTTGATTTTTATTAATTTGAAAAATATCATTAATCCATTCTGATTGAAATGAGTTATACTCTATTTTGTCAAATAGTTTTTGCAGGTTCTCCATTTCTCTTTCATATATTATCTTATTTTAAAATTCCATTCTTTGGTATAATATTTTGTGTTACGAAGTTTTTCAGCCATTTTTAATTCGTAATTTGTAAGTATTCCAGTTTTAAAATTATTTCCAAAGACTTCTTCATATCCTTCAACTAGAAATTCTTTTATTTGGTTAATTTTCATGCTTTTTTTAATTTCTTCCTTGATAGTTGTAACTTTTTGGAATACAGAACTTATAACTTTCTCTCTTTTTTGCTCTTCACGAACTAATAGAACTTTATACATTAATTCTGGATTGTAATCTAATAATATAGTACCATGTTGTAAAATCACATTTTTTCTCCTAGTTTGGGCATTTCCAGAGATTTTCCGATTATTCACAAAGATTGATGGACAGTGGGATTTTCCATGATATGCTTCTAACCCAATCTTTGATAATGCAATAATAATACCATGACATAATTTTCGAAATGATTCGTCAATATTGATTGGAATTAAATCAGTTTGTTTTGCGATTATACTATAGGTAATTTCACCATTATAATCATGGAAGACAGCCCCTCCGCCGGATATTCTCCTAACAACTTTAAACCCTAAGTTTTTACATGAATCAAGATCAATTTCATTTGAAATGCTTTGATTTTTCCCAATAGAGCAAGTAGAAGGAAACCATCTATAAAATCTAAGAGTATTTGGAACTTTGTTTTCTATACGTGCATTTAATATAGCTTCATCTATAGCCATATTAGTATAACCATCATAAGTATCTAAATCGATGAGCCGCCAGTTATCCATAATTCTATTTCCTCTCTAAAATATCATGAAAAAATTTTTCTATGTTTTTTAATTCATATGATGATAAAGGTTTTGGAAAGTTATAAAGTTCTTGACCTGGGCGTTCATTATAATAAGGGCGATTGCAATTTGGGCATCCACTTGTCATAAACGGCAAACCACTTTGTATAATCTTAAATAATTTAGTTGATTCTATTCCAAATTCTGTAATATTTCCTTCTTCATCAAATTTAAAATCATTTATATTTGCCAGCTTTTTAATAATTAAATAACGAGTTAATTGAATTTTTCGATACTTCTCAAGAGAAGGTTGGAGTTTATTTTCTAAAGTTGTTCCTTTAATTGGAGTGAATGCAAATAATCCAGTACTTATTCCTAAATCAAATAAGTTTTGTAAAAATGATAATGCCTCAAAATCTGTTTCTCCTAACCCTATAATTAAGTGAGAAGTAACAGAAAAGGTACCAAAAATTTTTACTGCTTCCTTAATAGTCATTAAATGAGTTTCCCATTTATATGGTCCTTTATTTTGTATCCCCTTTATTTTGGAAAAAATAAGTGGAGTTGCAGCATCTAATGCTATCCCTATTCTATTTACCCCTAAATCATGTAACTTCTTTAATTGATTTCTATCGAGAGGTGGAATTGATAAAGAAATAGGTAAATTTTGAGAATTTCTTAATTTATTTATTATTATTTTTAAATCTTCAAATAATTCGGGGTAATTTAATGCTTGTATACAGATCCTTTTAAAAATATTCTTTGCCTTTTTATCCGAAAAACCTTTTATTACCTCTTTTAAGGGGAAAATTGGCCATTGAATACGTGATAAAAACTCCTCTTTAGTTTGACTTTCTCTTGCTTGAGGGCAAAACGCACAATTGGCGTAACATTTTCTGGGAATATAGGTCATTAAATATGCAGTTGTTGGGAAGGCATCCAGTTTACAAGAAGTTAATCCTAAAATTGTGGCAGTTCCGAGAGATACTCTAATTTTTTCCACATATTAACCTCTTATTATTCAAAAGATTATATTCAATAGGTACTTCGAACACCATAAGGAAATTCTTGTCCACAATGTGGACATTTTATCATTCCACAATCTCCCATAGCTACAGAAGGACATGAGCCACAAGCGGTCATTCTTGCATACATTGGACTGAATTGGCGATGGCATTTCGGACACATAACCAGATTTTTAGTCGAACCACTGATTTTTCTCAATATATACAACCTTTAATTAAGAAATTGTTATAAAATCTACATTTGTTTGATCGAAAAGATCATTTTAAATTTTCTCGATTTTAAATATTTAATTGAAAATTATAATAAAATGATAGCACGGGATGGTTTGTTGTCTAATAAAATATTTGAAGTTTTGGTTAGCTTTATGGCTGAAAAATTATTTGATAAATTAATTGATAAATTGCATTTTAAAAAGAAAGAAACAAAAAGTATTGCATCAGGTTTTATTGATGGTGCATATGCTACACTTTATTATGAGGGAGAAAAATTTACAATTATTATTCCTGATGAAAAACTTACTGAAGAAGAATGTAGAAAAATTGCAAAAAAAATTCTTTTAGAATTATATAAATTAGAAGGAATTGAATTAGATATTAATGAAATTGAAATAAGAATGAAAGGTTTTGCTTCAGGGATTTGTAATTATTGTCTAATTAGATTTCCATTTACTTATAAATGCAAGAGATGTAAAGGCTATTATTGTTCTGAACATCGTCTTCCCGAAAAACATAATTGTCCTGGTGAGAGGGAAATCAAATTCGAAATAAAGCAAAAAGAAAAATTTAAAAAGAAGAAGGAAAGTGGAGAAAAAACAGAAAAAATTGTGATAACAGAATCACATTGTGGATAATTTTAGTTTAAAATATTAATTATTTCATTCAAAATTTTGAAAAATTAATCTAATTTTTCTCTTATTCTCTCAATTGTTGCTGAAATTTTCTTTAAATCTTCCAATTTTGAACTTAATTTTACTTTATATTCATTTTCAGTTATTGAACCTGATTGATGTAACGCTTTGAGATCTTTTATACTTCTTTCTAAACCATATCTCTTACCTTGTAGAGAAATTAACTCATGGTATAATGCTTCTGGATCGTCTGATTCAGGAACTTTTGCTGGTTTTGGAACAATCTTATCTAACTCAGGAACTGAAATTTCTACTGGTTTGATTGGAACTAATTTTGGGGCTACTGATTTCATTGCAACCGGTTTAACAGGTTTTGGTTGAATATGAACTGGTGTTGGTGTAGGTTTTGGGATTGGTATGGGTTCCACAGATTTAAATCCGCTCGGTGAAGGTTTTGAAGGAATAACTTGAATAGGTTCAGAAGCTGATTTGGAAAGTAAACCGAATAGTTTTGATGAGTCATTTTCTTCAGTTGGTTCTTCTAAGGAAGATGATGGTGGTTCTGTCAATGGAATAGGGGTAGGAACTTCACTCGGTTTCGCAATTGGGATTGGTTGAGCTACAGAAACTGGTTTTGGAATAGCAACCAATTGTGGTGTTGAAGCGGTTGGTGCAACTTTAATCGGTTTAGGGGCAAGTTTGGGAGTTTCTATAGATGTTGATTTTATCTTATTAATTAAGTCTTTTATTAAAATAATCTCATTTTTTAAAATTTGTATTTCTTTTTGAATAGTATTTTTAAAATTATTAAAATCTTCAGCTTTAACAACATTTAAAGGAGCAATATCTTCTTCAAATTTAATTGTTTTTGCAAGTGTAATAACATCATATGTTCCTGTCGATAATTCTTTATTTTCCTTAAACCAAGGTCCATAAGGATCCCAAATCAATAATTTTTCTTTCAAATCATCAAGTTTAGTCTTTAAACTTTCTGAATTTGGACCTTTTCTTAAGTTACAGAATGCCAAAGTTGAAGAAATGGCATCTAATAATTTAATTTTTAAGTCTGCTTCCATATCTGGAGTATTGTCAGATATCATGAATTTGTTATAAATCTCTTCTATTTGTTTAATTAGTCCAGAGATATCCATAAAATCCACCTAAATTAAGTTCCCGATTATGAATTCTTTTTCCTCTTTGAAAATTAATTGATTTTTTGATAATATAACTATAATTTATTTCTTATAATTTCAATTTAATTAATATTATTTCAATCTAAATAAACTATATTTTTAAAAAATGTAAAAAAAATCTGCAAATTTAATTCATAAAGAAATCTAGAGTCCGAATACCTGTAAGCTCTTCAAAACTAATTCCTAAGGCGTCTAAAACTTGATCAAATGTGGATTCAATAGCCTGTTTATACTTTTTTGTATCAATATCTGTTAATCTTGCAAGCTGAATTGGCTTAACTCCATCACTTGTTCTGGTTTTAACAAAAAATATAACATCTCCCGCTTGTATTTTCATATCTGTAGAATTTTGGAGTTGTTTCGCAGCTTTTACATGTTGAGGTGTGGTCTTTTTATATTTATCAAGTGTACGAGTCAATACTACCCTAAATGCTAAATCTTCCAAGGTATAAGATTTTTTCTTTAATTTGGTTAAAGCACTTTTTACAAGCTTCTTAATTTTTTCTTTAGCTGGTTTAATATCTTCTTTTTTTTCTACATCACTTAACATATTAATCATATCGAAAAACATCTTCTGGAGAAATTGTGGTGTGTTGCTTTTTTTCCCTGTTAATCCTTTAATATCGACAGCACCATTTGGATAGACTCCTAGATAATTCTTCTTCCTATCAGAAAGAGCGACCCATCTAAAGGTTTTTTCTACATCCAATTCAATCTCTAATTCTTTTTGGCTCCATTTTATTAGGTTTTCTATTTGTTCTTTTGTTGGATTATATAAAAATACAGAATCTGTGTCTCCATACAGAACTTCAACGTTTAATTCCTTTGCCTTTTTTATTGTTTGCTCAATCGCAAATCTTCCCCCTGCAGTTGTTGCATCTGCTACAGGGGGACAATATAGTGGAAAATTTGCAAATCCAAAGACACCATAAGCTGCATTAACTATAACTTTTAAAGCAAATTGAATAACATTATACATGTTTCTCTCTTCTGGGGAGAGGCTTTTATCTTTAGCTTTTAGTTTAAACCATTTTACCCGTAATTCCTTTAACAATCCGATAATAAGTGCGCTTAAACCCGTCTTCCTTGTACAAACCCAATATTTTGTATTTGGCAATCTATTCTCTTTACATTCTTTATGTGGACAATTTATTGTTTCGTAACTTAGATTATTCCTTTGTATTACACTGGGATATAAAGAAGCGAAATCCAACACTACTACATTAAAAAATACTCCGGGAGTAGGTTCTATAACTATAGCTCCCATATATTTTTTCCCTTTAATCATTGCTGTTGACTTTGCCTCTCCTTTTATACTTAAAATATACTCAGGATTAGGAATAAGATATCCTCTTTGTCTATGTTCAAAATAAAATAAATTTTGTAACCAGCTAGAAATTCCTTGACGGGTTACATCTTCCATGCTTAATTTGCTAATTCTCATAAGAAGAATGATTAGATCCATAACTAAATTATTATTAAATTGGGTTAAGCCTAGAGTAAGTTCGCTATCACGAAAACAATAATATGCTATTTCATTATATGATAAATCTGAAATAAATTTATCTAATTTTATCTTCTGCGAATTTAATAAAGCTTGACTGACGTCATCTAATGAGACACTTCGATATTTATTACTAAAAGCTGACAATTGGATTGCTCGATTATGGAAAAATTTATACAAATCAACATGAATCCCATTTCTTAATAGTGCTATTTCACGTCCTAGAAAAATGGGAATTTCACTCTTTTTAATTTTAAATTCTTTATTAGCTCGATTGTATAAATATTTTAAATCAAAATTATCGCCATTAAAGGTCAAAACTACAGCGTAATTTTCCATTATTTTAAAAATTTCTTCCAATAACTCTTTTTCTTCTTTAAATTTTTGAATTTCTACATTAAATCCCTCTATTTTTTCTCCCTCTTCAATTCCTTCTCTTTCTAATAATAAGACCTTTTTAAATCCATCTGTTGCTGCAAATGAGATACAAATAACTTGCTGTTTGGCTTCATTTGGGTCTGGAATCCGGTTTTCGGGTGCCTCAACTTCAATATCCAATGCTAATCTTTCGATTCTAGGAATGGGAGTAAAAAATAATTCAAGAATATGAGGTAAGGTTTTTTTAAAGTCTTCACTTTCAGCAGAAAATAAACCGGTTATTTGTTTTTTCAAATCCTCAGGAATTTGAAATTCTTTTTTAACTAAATTTCCGTTAACTTCATTATAAAATAATCCAGGGATTAATCCTTTATCATAAATATAACAATTATGATATCTAATTTTATCTTCCCAAGAATTATTTCTTAGAACTTCTCTAATACTATTGACTCTTCCTCCTATACTTAATGGATCCTTTGCGATAACTTTCGTCATTTCAATTTGCTTATCTACAATAAGATTCTCCAATTGAACATTTTCGAATTTTTCGAATCCTTCATGTTTTCTAACTTTTGGATAGTTATTTTGAATTTCATCTATAGTAAGATTTGAAATTAAATATGGTAAATGACCCGAATTATCATAATGTTTTCTTATATTTTTCTGATCATATAAATTGGCAACAGCCTTACTGTTTTGACCATCATAGGATACGCTTAATAAGAGAAAATCATCCTCGGAGATTGAGGATTCATCTTTAATATTGCTTAATTCACTTGTTTTCTTTCCACTCTTATCCGATTTCTTAGAAGATTTCACGTAACTTTCCAAACTCAAGGGATCATCCCTTTTATAATATAAAATAATATAATTATAAATTTTTTTAGGTATAATTTATAAATTTGAGAAGAAAAATATAAAATCATCTTAAAAATTCATGAACTACCGTTCAACTATTTGAATGGTTTCCATTTGTGGAATTCATCCCTTCATTTCTCTTTTTAAGAGATTGAGGATTTGGTGAGTTCACACCACCAATATCAACTATTTGTTGAATACTTTTAATTTTTTTAAAATTTAAATTTTCATTTATACTCCAGACTTTAGGTCGTAGCCAATAATCATAGTTTTTATTTTCTTTTATAAAAATATCACCAATATATTTTCTTATTATATTCAAAGCAGCATTTACATCAGCATTAAGTAGCACCCCTTTTTTAGATTGAAAAAGACCTCTATAAACTCTTTTTCCTAAATAATTTCTATGCTTACATATTTTTTCTAAGTCCAAAGCACTGACTTTACTGGTATACCATTCATTAACAATAATTATCTTAATTCCAATTAATTTTGATTTATATTTTATTTGATTGATTAATTTTTTAAAAGGTATATTTACAAAATTCTGATTATTTCGTTTGCCTAATTTTAATTTTTGCTTCCAATTTTCATTATAACCAATAATAATCGTTCCAATGCTTTTCTGGATGCAATAATTAATTATTTTTTTAGATACTTTATGGAAAAAATCATGAATTCGATTATTTCTTTTCATAGTCAATTTTTGTATTCTTTTAGTCTCAAATTTTATCCCTTGTTTATCTTTAATAGACCTATATTTTGCCATTAACTTATTATAAAATTGATTGATGGATTTAGGAATCCCGCCTTTGATAATAAATGGTCTTGAACCAATATTATCTACACCAGTTACAAGATTCGAAAGTCCTATATCAATTCCCATTACTCTTTTGGAGTCTAAATTCATATCATAAATTTGTTTCTCATAAACTATTTCTATTATATAGGAAAGCCCTCTTGGAAGAATACGGACATGGTTTATTTTATTTATAATCCTTGTTTTTATTGGCAATAAATCAGCTTTTTTAGGAAAAATTAGAAATCCATCTTTTATCTTACATTGTTGATTGGTAAAAATAGCTATATGCTCACCATTTTTCTTTTTATATTTTGGAAGTTTAGGTCTACTGAGATATTTTTCTGGATGCTTTTTCCAATCTTTAATAGCACGGAAAAAAGATTTCCAATTTTTTTCTAAGAGCCTTAAAGTCTGTTGTGCTGTCTGTGAAGGGAGATTCTTATAATCAATTGTTTCTTTTAATAGTTTATATAAATCATAATACCTAAGCCATAACCTATTTTTTATGAATTCTTGACGAACATAGTAATTTGCTAAGTTGTAAAGATTTTTTGTAAAACGACAAATTTTAGACAATTTCTGAATATAATCTTTGTATTTCTTGCTCGATTTTTTTATTTGAATTTGTTCTGTTTGTTTAAGATTGTTTTTAGTTTTTTTGTAAACAGGTTGCTTTTTATCATGAAATTTAGTTATATTTTCATGTTGGTTACAACCCTTTTCAACCACTATCAAATCAGATTTTTTTTGATTACTTATAACCAATTTCTTACCACCGAATTCATAATTATTTCCATATTAAATATTATGTAATGCGCACGATAAGTATTTTGCTATATATAAAGAAGCATATTTGCGCATTTTGATTTATTTTTTAATTTTTGTCTTGAAAATTTTATTATAAATATGTTTACAAAAAAGACTCGGGTTTTTAGACACTTCGGAATATTAATATCTCCTCTTTAATTAATTAATTATAATTAAAATTCAATTAGAATAGATTAAAAAATGAGATTATAAATAAAATTTTTATCAAGAAAAAAAAAATTAAAAATTTTTAAACACTAATTAATATTAATATAAATTATAGGATATTAAGCGAACAAGATAAATTTTGATAAAATTGATAGAGTTATTCTTAATAATATTTCTGAATTTTCCTTCACTTCTTGTATTAATATCTTTCCTTTATATCCTGTTTCTTTCTATAAGTAAGCATATAAATTATGCTGATGGTTATGCAAGAAAAAAGGGGTTTTTAATAGAGAATTATTATGATTATCAGAAAGATGGTTATAAAATAATATTATCTGGAGAGAGTATTTTTATTGTTGCTCCTACGGGGAAGGGAAAGACAGAGTTGGCGAAACTTGCTTTGTCAAGATCGTTATCTAAAAAGAAGGTCGGCGTGTATTTAGTTCCAACTGTTATGTTATTACACCAAAAAGCTAAAGAATTAGAGGAATTCTATGAAAATGAAGTTAAAATACTAATTATGCAAGCGGAAATTAAACCCAGAAATGAAGACTTGAAAGATGCTTTAGGACACACTATAATTGTAGCTACATATGAAGCATTTAGATCTTTTTTATTTGAAATTCAAAAACGAAGATATTTTAACACTAGAAAACCCTTTGGCTCGGTGGTCATTGACGAGTCTCACATGCTGGGTAATGAAAGTAGGGGAGCTAAACTTGAAACTATGCTATTAAAACTACAAAAAGAGCATAATCCCCAATTTTGTTTTTTAAGTGGTAGTTTTTCGGAGAAATCAGCTAAGAAATGGGCTAAAAAGTTTAATTGCAAGTTGCGTTATGATTCTCTTGAGAGGAATTTTAAGGGAAAAATTGTAGAAAAATTCGATGCTGATTACAAAGGTATTGATCCTAAATTATTAAGAATGAAAAAGGATGAAAAAAGAGATTTAACTATTACAGAATGCAATATTTTTTTTAAAAGCCATATAATAGAAAGTAAAATGGCTATAAAACCTGGTAAAATGCTAATTTTTACATATAGTCGGAGAGCTGCGGAGGAATTATGTTATGATATTTACAATTTTCTTTGGTCAAAATATTTTGATTATAGGAAAAATATTTTTTGTGATTACATCCATGCAGGCATTGATCTTGAAAGACGAAAACAGATTTTTAACAGTTTTATGAGTGAGGATGGTATTAGATTCCTTTTTTGCAGTCCAGTCCTCGAAGTTGGGGTAGATATAAAAAATATTCATGCAATTTTAATAACTGATGGTGAAATTTACAATACAGTAGAATTAACACAAATGATAGGCAGGTCAAGGGAAGAGGGAAGTTTAATAATTTTTTTAATTGCAAGAAAAAAAATTAAAACATTAAAAAATAAATTAATTTATAATGATGAATTAAATAAGAAATATATTAATAATTTGACAGTTCTACCCCGTGGACATTTCTTTTTTAAAGGTTTTAAACTGGAAGACATTAAAAGTCAGCTATCATTAGAAATTATCCCCATATTAGCTCTTGAGAGATTATTTCACCATCAAATTGATTTGAATAAATTAAAAGATCATATTTATTCTACTTTAAGTGCTATTGCAGAAGTTGATATAAGGAAAGAAATAATAAGAAAATTAAAGGTATATGAAGATTTTCTGGCGAAAAAACAACGCATCCATAATTGGAAAGAAAAAAATAAAGAAGACATAAAAGATTTTTCTACAGCAGAGTTAAAAAAAGAGTTAAAAAGAATAACACCATTAGCAATAGAAAATAGGACTCAATTCCATTATTCTAAACTTCAATTTAGAGAGTATATAAGATCAAGTAGAAAAAAAATAGGGTTGACATATATTGGGGAGGCTACTGTTGAAAGTCAAATTAATATACAGACTGCTGATAAACTATTACATTTTTTCAAGACTAATCAAAAACCCCCATCTCATAAATGTAGATCATTAATTTCTCAATTAGTTGCTAAAAATGCAACAGCTGGAGATCCAAGATTTAGAGATGAAGGAGAAGATAAAGAATATATTGAAGCAAAGAGAGAAAACATTCAAGAATTTTTAGAAAACTTTCGTTGGGATATTAAAACTGAAAAGATTTCAAGTCTTAAATCTGATTTTTATGAGGGCGACATAGAAAATTATCGAAAGACTGCTATTTGGCTTTCTGCTTCCCTATACTTATTTTATAGAGGATTTCTGATTCATGATTATGTGAAAGATATAATAAAAAAACCCAAAGAAGATTATTGGGAAGTGGATTTTAATGAGAGATTAGATGAATATAAAAAGAGTATTAATAGAATTAGAAGGTTATATAGGAGATATCAAAAGGATCCGAGAGAAAAAAGAAATCGGAAACCTGGTATATGGCGACATAGAGAAAATTGGAGAAATAAGGGTCCATCTAAACTTGATAAACAAATCTTAAAAGAATTAAAAAAGAGCGGAACTGATGGGTTTACTGTTAAAGAATTATATATGAAAATTTATGGAGATGTTAGTTTTCGTAAGATAAGGGGACATTTACAAAATAGCCTAGCAGATAAAGTTGAATATATTATAGAATACGGTCATACAGGTCGTCCCAACAAACGATATTTTTTAAAAGAATATTTTAACAAACCAAAATATAAAACTTGTAACGAATGTCAATATCTTAAATACGACCCAACAGAACGAAAGAAAAAGGGGGAAAGTAAGTATAAATGTAATTTTCATGATAATAGAAGAATTTTTCCCAAACAAAGAGCTTGTGAAGAATTTATTGAAAAAGTAAGAATGAGTTTTAAATTTTCTAGCTTTAAATTTATTAAAAATCGTCCTAAATGTCCTGGATGTGGGCAGATAAATTCCATAATAATTCCTCCTCATGGTTTTTTGTCAATTTGTAAGAACTGTTGGATCGTAGTTTTTAGAGGGGAACGTGGTATGTTTCAAGCTAGAAAGGGGTTACAAATTCCTGCATATAAACTGAAAGAAAAAAATGGTTTTTTAGTTGCAAAAAAAAGAAATTATAAATGGGGTATTATTGTCAAAAGAGATTTTGAATTAGAAGTGGACAAAGACCCTAGATCTGGAATTTATCGCTTTTTTGTTTCCAAAACTAAAAGACGCTATTTTGCCGATGCTGTAGGAAGAATAACGTTGTTTGGAGGGATTATTAGCAATGAAGCAGAGAAAGTTATTGAAGATCATAAAATAGAAGTCATAGAACATTCACAAGAAGAAATTAAAAGATCAGAACAACAAGAAAAAATTGAAAATGAGCTTCGAGAAAGAGTCTGGAAACGAAGGAGAAAAGGGGAACTCATAGAAGTAGCAAGACAAATGGTTTATGCAAAAATCATGTCGAATGTAATCTATACGATAAAGTTAGGGAGACAAATTTTAAAAGAATGGAAAAGGGAATCACTTTTAGAAATGTATGAAGAGGAACTAAAATATAAACAACTAGATCGAATTGTCCTCACTTATTTATTCTATGACCCTGATATTAAATTGACATGGAGAGATAGGGAAGAGATCATTGATATTTTAAATAAATTTCGTTCCGCGGAGGGAAATGCAGAGATTGCAGCCTGGGAATCAGTAAAAAGAGTATTATCTAGAAAATATCAATTCATCGGACGTCAATCACAAAGGTATGCTCAGACAATTTTATATTATGGTGCAAAAGCATACGATAAATATAATGCATGTCTTAATTATCTCTACCAATTGCTCCAAGAAAAAGCAGGAAAAGCCTTAGAAAAGGCAGGATTTAATAGATTTTTTCCTGGTCCAGGAATACTCCATTATCGTATAAAGAAAAGAGAGAGGCATAGAAAGTATAAGAATTTTTATAGCATTATGACCAAAAAAAATAAGGAATTACTTTTTGATTTCATGGACTCCTACCGACCAACTATTAGATATTATTTTGGGGAATTTCTAAGAAATGATGAATTGGATGATAGTAAAGATATTTGGTGGGGACTTGATGAATTAAGGAGAAGAGTATATTATGTCTCAGAAACAGGTAAAAACAAGCTAAAAATTCTGTTTGAGGAGATATGTTCAAGGAAATTCTATTATAAGAATGAAAGCAAGACAATATTAGAAATAATGGAAACAGAAGCTCAAAATCTTGCTGATTATCTAAAATCGGAAGAATCATTAGAATATGTCCCTTTTTGTGCCTTTGAAACGAGAGAAGATGCACAATGGGTATTTCATATAGTTCAAACAATCGATAAAATCCTTGGTAATGGTAAAATACCGGAATATATGGATTTAAAACCTGAAGAAACCCCTAAAAAGGATATTTCTATTGAACCGGAAATAGTTCATTCTACCTCAATTCTTGATCCTAGAGTAAATATTTGTATAGTCCCCCATGTTGATTTTGATGGTTATAAATCTGCTTTAAATCTAACTTTCATGCATTCAAGAAATAAATCCATATCAATCTTTCCTGCGACTAATTCATATCAATTTAATTATATTGAAACAGTTTTAGAAAAAAAAGTCTCAAGGGCTTTAAAGCATGATCAGAGAAACATCATATACATTGCAGATTTTCCATTTTTTCATTCTCGAATGCAGTTTTTAAATAGACTACATAAAAGATTTCAAACTTATGGTTTAAAAGTGGAAATAATTTGGTTCGATCATCATCCAGCTACTGAATCCGAAGAACAATTAAGTTTGAGAAAAATTTTCATGGAGCGTCGTGGATGGAAATTTTATTATTCCCGCAAAGATGATACACAAGATATAATAACAAGGTATATGAATCAAATTATGGAAAAACACAAATCTTTTAAGGAATCAGATAGGAAAGAATCAATGGATTTAAATAATTGGTTGAAAATCACACGTGAGATAATTATATTTGAAGAGGGATATTTGTTTTACAGGTATTATTTATATCATTTATTTAAAAAAGGAGAAAAAATTAATTTAGCATCATTTTTCAGAGATTTATATGGTTATAAATTACCAAGGAAGCGTAAGGGGCTTAGAAAATATCTAGATAGGCAAAAAAAATTAATTAAACATCCTGAAAAACTCCTTTATTATTGGGAATTTGGATGGACTTGTGATCACTTCTATTTTGCAGCCTTCATTTTTAGAAAAGATTTCTCAATATCCAAACTGGATGAGCTTATTCATAATTTGGGAGAGGATCCTAATGGGATAGATATGATTATTTGCTGCTGGGATAATAAGACGATTAGCATAAGAGCATCTAAAAGGAGCGGAGTAAATCTTCACAATATTTTTAATAAAAATATGGGTCACGAAACCGCAATAGGAATTTTAAATCCTATGTGTGAGTATCTGGGAGTGGATGAATGGGAAGACGAATATCATTACATAAATATTGGACATTATATTACCTTTGATGAGGTTTTAGTTAGAATTAAAATTAGTAGTTTATTCGATTATGATAAACAATATCAAGAAAGGTTTGCAGCAACCAAATTGAATATAAAAGCATATGATGATGATTTTTTCACCACATTAAAGTTTCAAAGACCTTCAAAATTGTGTTTTCCAACTTATCTTAAAGAGTTTGATAAATTATTACAACCAAAAACAGAAATTAGGTTTCAAGCTCCCGACAAGATTAGAACAAATACTGAAATTAAGATTAAGGAAGATTTAGAAGGAATTACATTTGCGTATGTGTATAAAGCAGATAAAAGATACAATTTGGATATCGTATCCGATATTCCAGTGGGGGAAGAGATAAGATTAACTTTAAATAATAAAGTAGAATTGGGAATCGATCTAAATAAAGATGATTTTATCATAATTAAAGGCAGTGAAAAAATTCCAAAAAGAGGGGGTTATTATTGCGGTTCTTATAACTACATGCTGTGCCATAAGAACGAAGAACAATACTTGCTAGATTTAATCTGCTATCTAATGCTTGCAGCACAAGATAAAAACGGATTAAACTCTGAAAATGTAGTTTGTATAAATGCAAATAAATTTCCTTTTTATCAGAATTTATTAAATATTGCAAAGAAAAATAAAGATTTTAACTTAGAAAATATAAAAAATATTAAATTTATACAAGTATCTGACCTAGAAGAGCTTAAAAAAGCTGTTAATAGCTTAATTAGTATCATTAAGCAGTTTAAAACTAAACTGATCATAGTTAATCAGCCAATTCCTCTTATTAGGCAGCAGTTAGTCATAGAAAACGAACAAGTTTTAATAACAACCATTGCAAAACGGGCAGATGTGGCTACAAAAATAAGTTGGGCTCTTAGTAAAATTGCAGGAAATCACAATATAATTGTGTTATTAACCCATGTAATTTATAAGGAAGAAGAAAAAGAAACACTCCCCTATCAGAATATGGCTAAATTTCATACGGAATTATTCTTAGAAAGAGATATGGGTAGATACTTGAAATTACATTTAACAGAAGAGGATCTTTATAGGGATTTTTGTAATTCGGTTCTAAGAAAAGGAAAATCTTCAGAATTATCATTATCAGACTTTTGCCATCCTCATATATTAATGCAGACAAATGAAATTCTCGATGATGATCTTTACAAAGATTACCCTGAATTACAATTCTGCATGGAAGGAATGAATATTGCAGGAATAAAATATGTGCTTTTTATTTTCAACTCATTTATAGCTCCTGATAAAGTTGATAAATTAAGAAACAGGATTGAAGTAAAAAGAGGTCAAAATATCGATATCTGCTTATGGTATAATAGTAATTTCCATATCTATAATTTTGATAAAAGAAATATTAATTTAAAGGTTCTTTTAAAGTTCGGAGGGGAGATAGATGGTGACCAAATAAAATTTGATAAGGAAAAATACTCTAAATTCTTTAAATCATTTGGAGAGTTTTTTATAGAATTACTTAATGTAAATATCGAACATCAAATTTCTGATTATAAACAATTTTTAAAAATTTTAGAAGTGTTTAGTCTTAATTTCTTTCAAGAAGCATGGTTCGATTTTGATTCACGAATAATTAAGGATGATATAATTAATGGGATAAATCCAATTAACAAGAAAAAAATAATAAAAAGGATCACCGATTTTTTTGAATCATCTATCCATATGAAATCAGGATTAAGAGTCAGATGGTACGAATTACATATTCAATTATTGAATTATTTAAATCTAGATAAGGCTCAAGAATTTCTTAACTTATTATTTAATCATTTCTATAAATTTAATGATTGGTCAGATATTAATATTGTTAGAGAAAGTATAAAACACTTCTTGAATCAAATATTGTTTTCTATTTTATTAAATAGAATTCGGGCAGAACGGGAAATAAATCTCAAGATTATAAGTAATTTTTTTGAAGATTTAACAATTAGAGAATTCAGAGGATTAATTAGGGAACTATTAAAATTGGAGAAGATTGAAGGATATATTGAAAACTCAATTTTTAAAATTGATTCAATAATTGGAGAATTTGTTTACCAATTTGAAGAAATTTTAAAAAATAAACAACTAGGTCCTTATAAAACACACATTAAACCTCAAATTATTGAACCCATACCTATTAAAGAGGAATATGTAGAAGAACTGGAACGTCTTAATTATAATCACCCTGCCCTCGAATATTGTAAAGCTGGTGAAACAGATTTTGGACAAAGATTTCTATTATTTGAATTTAACGATTTTATCCATAAAAAAGAACAAACTGAATTTCGAGAGAATATCACTGAAATGCGAGATTTAGATATCTGTCTTTGGATAGATGGCAATGTTTCAATTTATAATAGAAATCCTCTATTCGTAAATTTAGGAATTATTGTTATTGAACTCTTAGATGGGGAAATCCGATCGAAGGACAGGGAAATTCTATTTATTTATGAATCAGAATATGAGAAATTTGGATCTTTTAAAGATTTAATAAATCAAATTACTAAGCTTGACTTAAAAAATCCATAAAATTTTTTATATTTTTTATTAAATCTTAAAACTCTCTTTTTTAAATAATGGTTTTTAAAATGACGTTGTATATATCAACAAAATTAATGAATAAAATTAATACAAGGTATTTAAATAAATTATTAATAAAATATTGATTAAAAAGGAATAATGGAAAAAATATAAAATCGGGGGTCTAGCGATTATGATAAAAATTTTAGAAGATAAAAACTTAATGAATAATTCCAAAGTTAAACTAGTGTTCTTTAGTGAAAAAAATTGAATGAGAATTCCTATATCCCATGGTACTGGGTTTTACTGGAAAGTATTTATGCAGGAATTGCACTACCTGCTTTTTTTAGTGGTCTTGATGCGAATTTTGGCAATTTTTTAATGTTTGATGATTTTAGATTTATAATATGTTACATTTTTTTATCTTTACTATTTGTTGGAATGATAATTATTGATTTCATAAAAGGACTTATTTATGGAAAAGAAAAAGTCAAATCCGAAATGATTATCAATATTGGCTTCTTAGTTTTTTCCATAATCAATCATTTTTTAACTTTCTTTTATAAATATGACTCAAGTAATATAATTAACAATAATTTTTTAGGATTTTTAATATTATCGAGTTCATTTGGTCTTGAATTTCTTATCAACATATCTATAAATGCACCAGATGGGATTAAAGATGCAAAGCAAAAATATCAGCAGTCTAAAGAGGATAATAGGAACCGAGATCTATTAAGAGACCGATTAAATGTTCAATTTGGAAGATACAAAAGTAATTCCACAAGAGAACTTGAAAAAAGATTTATAAGAATGTATAATACTACATCAAAAGAACCTAGTTTAAAAGAATCAACTCAACTGGGACTCGATCCACAAAAAAGACCGTCTGAAAAATTCTATATTAAATTCTGTCTTGATTATAATTTTGTAAAGGAAAAATTAAAAGATTATAAAACTTCCATGCTAGAAATTACTAAAATTATACCATCATTTTTACTCAAAATAGGAAATTCACTTTTTTATAAAAATAATTTTAATGGTGCAATAAAATATTATAAAAAAGCTCTTGAAATAAAACCCGACAACTACGATGCTCTTTTTAACTGGGGAACTGCCCTAATGGAGATTGCAAGAACCAAGGATGGTGTCGAGGCGGAAGAGTTATACAGGGCATCCTTTGAAAAATATAAAAAAGCTCTTGAAATAAAACCCGACCATTAC
>JAHPZH010000007.1:0-254988 GCA_019058315.1 Candidatus Helarchaeota archaeon
CTGGAACTCGACCCCAAATTTGCCATGGCTTGGAATAACAAAGGAAGTACATTAATTATCTTGGGAAAATATGAGGACGCCATAGTTTGCTTCGATAAAGCACTGGAGCTCGACCCCAAAGATGCCATGGCTTGGAGTAACAAAGGAAATGCATTAAGTAACTTGGGAAAATACAAAGACGCCATAGCATGCTTCGATAAAGTGCTGGAGCTCGACCCCAAAGATGCCGTGGCTTGGTATAATAAAGGAAATGCATTAAATAACTTGGGAAAATACGAGGATGCCATAGTTTGCTATGATAAAGCGCTGGAGCTCGACCCCAAAGATGCAATGACTTGGAGTAACAAAGGAACTGCATTATTAAAATCAAAAAAATATAATGAAGCCATAGTATGTTTTGATAAAGCGATAGAACTCGAATTTGACTATGACTCTGCTTATTATAATAAAGCATGTGCTAAATCATTACTGAACAATAAAAAAGAGGCTATAGATCTATTAAATATTGCAATTAAATTAAATCCTAAATATCAGGAGTCAGCAAAGACAGATCCTGACTTTGACACTATCAGAAAAACAAAGGAATTTCAAGAATTAATTAAAGATTAAACAGTGAATTTTTGTATATCCGATTGATATTAACAATTTCCCTTTTTTTTATAGTGAGAGTCACTTGAAAATAAAAGAGATAGAGTAATTTAGATGATAATATTTTACCTTTATTTAGTAATTTTTATTCTTTTAGAGGAAAAAATGTGACTGGTTAACAATGACATTTTACTGACAAAAACAACCTATATCTGTGAGTTTTTAGTCAAATATTTTTATTAATTGACTAATTTAACTGTACAATATCCAATTTTACATTTATTGCGACAAAAATTGATCTTAGTTATTCCAAGTCAACACAATCAGGTGATGAATCAACGTCCTATGTCACAAGGAAACAATACCAACTACCCAAGTTACAAGAAATCTTTGATTTTGACACGTTAATTACTGACGGTCTGGAAGCATTGAAACGTGTGTGGGGAATGGGGAGAGCTAATATACAATTTAAGTTATATTTCAAATATCCCAATCTAAATTACGTTAATATCGGCAGATCGGGATGGGAGATTAGATTAAGGGACCTATCCGAGAAAATTAATAATGGGTTTGCAAGGGTAGAACAGTTTTATTCCGCGGGGTATCAACAAGAAACAGTCGCCTAAATAAGCAATAATTTCCCCAGATTTTACTTCCAAATATTCCCTTACCGAGTTAGATATACATATCCTCGATTTATTATCCAGTTTAAATTTTACTACTTTAAAATGATCCTTTTCCATCATAAAGACTTCCTTTATCATAACTAAATATATAAAATGCGCAATTATTTAATGTAAGTATATATAAACTCTCGATTTTGCGCAAATTCTCTTTCTCTTGCCAATTAGCATATTCTTTCATGATGAAAGCCATCTGGTGTGAGATTTGATTTATAAATATATTGTATAGTTTTTCGATTATGTATAATTGAATGTAGTTATATATAATTATATATAATTATCCCCAACTGAAGAAACTTAAAAATTGACAGAATTTTATTTATGTGAAAATTATGGGTGAATCATATGCCCGAAAAATATTCCACTATTTCTATCCCTAAATCATTGATTGAAATTCTTGATAAAATAATAGATGCACGAATTGGATATACCAGCCGTGCGGAAATAGTTAAAGAAGCTATTAGAGATAAAGTCTTGGAAATTAGGGAAAAATATGGGCTTAAAGTTTAATACATACTAGCATAAAATCAGTAACCGCTGTAATTAATAATTTTCTTCCTTATATAGAATCTTAACTTTTTGATATTTGTTATTTAAGTAATCGAGAATCAGATTTGCTCTTGCAGTTGCAAAATAATGCCAATCCTCTTTCTGATCATTGAGTACCTCATCACTAAATGATGTTCCAGACACTAAGAGCATAGTATATTCCCCATTTGTCAATTTTTTAATAATTTTATTCCCTTCTTTCCTTTCAATATTTTTCAAACTCTTCTCAGAATGTCTATGTACATAATTTTTTTTATCCTGCCACTCATTTTCAGAGAGTTGTTTAATCGAATTCTTAAAAATTAGATCTTTGTTTTGGATATCATTGTATAATTGATCGAAATTTACTTTTTCTTCGATTAGAATGTAATAATCTTCACTATAAGTAAAAATAATTATTTTCAGACTCCTTTGAAAAATATTATCTTATTAATTATTATATAACACTTCTATATATATTTTTCTCGCTTAATAACAGATAATTTTCCACACTCTCAATAAATAATGAGTTAAATTAATAGATCAAATGAAATACTTTAGGATTGGCGAAAAAAAACAAAATTATTGATTTTTTAAGAATAATTTTCCAAAAGTGAGTAATATTATAGCGGCGTTTCCATCAAAATATAGGAAAAACTATTTGCGCAAAACTATAATTCTTAAATAATTTGCGCAAATTATTGAAATGGAATTAAATATAACGATTATTTCGAATTTTATAATATAATATTATTTTGATCCAATATTTAATAAGATTTAGTTCCAAAATTTTCTCAAACAGCAAAAATGACTTAATGAAAGAATTTTTAAAGGTAATATGAATTATTAACATGATTAAAAAATAATGCATTTTTCTCCAAAAGTGAGTAAATGCGCAAATTAATTTAATAAGAGTTTGTGAAAGCATGTTCGAAAAATTGAAAAAGGCGATAAAGGCTCTCTCGGAAAGCAGATTTATTATGGTTTATGATCAAGATGACAGGGAAGCTGAAGTTGATTTAGTGGTTTTAGCAGAAAAAGTTACTCCAAACCATGTCTATCATTTAAGACACGATGCTGGTGGATTGATTTGTATTGCAATGGCAAATGAAATTGGTAAAGCCATTGAATTGCCGTTTATGTTAGATATTTATAATAAAATCAGTAATACTTACCCTGTTTTCAACTATTGCAGTCCCGACGCCGCGATGCCATACGGAGATAAACCCTCTTTTTCGATCACAATCAATCATATCAATACTTACACTGGAATTACCGATAATGACCGTGCCCTCACGATTTCTGAGTTTGGAAAGCTTGGAAATGAAATAATTAATAATGGTTCCAATATAAACAAATATAAGAAAGTTTTTGGCTCAAATTTTAGAGCTCCTGGGCATACCCATTTATTAATCGCAGCTAAAGGATTATTAGCTGAAAGAAAAGGACATACTGAATTAACTGTCTCATTGGCGGTAATAGGTAATAAATTACTTGGCCTCGACCTAACTCCTTGTACAGTATTATGTGAAATGCTCGATGGTTCCACAGGAAAGGCGCTATCTTTGGAAAAAGCGAGAGAATACGCAAAACAAAACGATATCATCATGATAAATGGAAAAGAGATAACTGAAGCTTTTGAATATGTAATGAGAGCTCAATAATGGCAAAGGTAAAGGTCGGCATAGCGGATACGACGTTTGCCAGAGTTGATATGGGTGCAATGGCAATTGATGAAATTGAGCAAAGCATGTCTCAAATTAAAATTATTCGTTATACTGTTCCAGGCATAAAGGACCTCCCCATTGCGAGTAAAAAATTATTTGATGAGTATGAATGTGAAATAGTAATGGCTCTCGGGATGCCTGGTCCTGAAATTATTGATAAAACTTGTGCTCATGAAGCTTCAACTGGTTTAATCAAAGTTCAATTAATGACCGGGAAGCATATAATTGAGTGCTTCGTTCATGAGGATGAGGCGGAAACCTCTGAAGAATTATATAAAATTTGTGAAAATAGAGCAAGGGAACATGCTCAGAACGTGATTAAACTTCTTTTTGATAGAGAATGGTTAATAAAACATGCCGGAAAAGGATTACGCCAGGGACATCCTGACGTGGGTCCTTTGAAAAAATAAGTGAAATTGAGTAATAAAAAAGATAAAAAAAAGATTTTGGTGAATAAAATGGAAAAAATTAGATTAGGATTTGTTGTGGCGGAATTTCATTATGATATAACTTCTATGATGCTTGAGAAAGGAAAAGAGCATGCTGTATTTCTTGGATGTGAAGTCGGTGACGTTATTAAGGTTCCTGGGTCATTCGACATGCCAATAGCTATCCAAACGCTTCTAAAACGTGATGATATTCATGGAGTCGTAACATTAGGTGCGGTTATTAAAGGAGATACCGATCACGATCAAGTTGTTGCACAACATGCAGCAAGAAAAATGGTTGATTTATCTCTTGAATATCAAAAACCAGTTACGCTCGGTGTTTCTGGACCTGGTATGACGCGACTTGAAGCAGTTGAGCGAATTGAAGACTTTGCACGCCGTAGTGTCGAAGCATGTGTTAAAATGATTAAACGAATTCATGAACATTCACAATAAGTATTAATTATAAAACTGGAAAATTAGGATGCCAACAACATTTTTTTCTGATTTCGCACTAATAGGTGAAAATTTGGATTTAAAAGAAAAAATATATTTTCAAGTTTCAGAAGAAGGGTTAATTAAGGAAATTTCTACTCAATGCCCTAAAAGTTCGGATATTATTGAATTTAAAGACTCCTTACTAATCCCTGGTTTTATCAACGCCCATGTACATATTGGTGATTCATTCGCAAAAGATAAGGGAATAAATTTATCCCTTCCAGAGGTTGTGGAACCGCCTGATGGCTTGAAACACCGCCTCCTCAAAGAAACTGAAAAAGAGACCATAATTGATGGGATGAAAAATGGGTTCAAAGAGATGTTATCATCAGGGACAACTACATTTGTCGATTTTAGGGAAGGTGGACCTGAAGGCATTCTTATTTTAAAAGAAGCGCTAAAAGATTCTTTAATTAGAGCATTTATTTTGGGACGAACTACTCCAGATTTTAATACTCCCCATGAAATATTAAAAATGGCTCATGGAATTGGTCTAAGTTCTTCAAACATATATGCTGATAATGAATTAGAAATGATTGCGATTTTTTGCTTAGAAGCATCCAAAATAATTTCTACTCATGTATCAGAAACAGAAGAAGAAAGGGAAATTGCTTTTAAGAAATTTAAAATTTCCGATATTGAGAGATCTATTAAATTATTAAATGCTGATTTATTAGTTCATGCCATTTATGCTGATGATAAAGATATTGATTTAATTTCAAAACATAATACCCCCATAGTTATCTGTCCTAGGGCAAACGGATATTTTGGTGTCGGATTTCCTCCAATTTCAGCTTTCTTAAAACATAAAATACTACTTTGCTTGGGAACAGATAATGTTATGGCTAACAGTCCTGATTTATTTCGTGAAATGGAATTTCTATTTAAATTATTCCGAGGGACAAATGGAATTAATATGTTAAAAACCAAAGATATATTATCGATGGTTACAATAAATCCAGCTAAAGCACTAAGATTGGATCATCTAACAGGTTCTTTAGCAAAAGGAAGATATGCAGATTTTTTTATTCTTGATCTAAATTCTCCAAATTTGATACCAATGGAGAATGTATATGATAGTATAATTTTACGAGCAAAATCCGAAAATGTGATTGCTACTTATATAAAAGGGAGATTAGCTTATGAAAGACGTTATAATTCCTAATGGAAGACCGTATGTTATTTTAAACGCCGCCATGAGTTTAGATGGCAAAATCTCAACTTGTGAAGGCGGTGCGGAATATTCTGACGAACTAGATTGGAAACGAGTTCATAAATTGAGAGCAGAAGTAGATGGGATATTAATAGGTATAGGAACAATTTTAAAAGACGATCCTAAGTTAAGGGTTAAATATTTCGAGGGAAATCCAACAAGAATTATTATCGATAGTAAGTGCAGAATTCCATTAGATGCAAAAGTAATAAATTTCGAAAGAGAAAAATATCCTGCTATCATTGCCACCACAGAACAAGCCCCAAAGGAGAAAATTGAAGCATTAAAAAAATTAGATGTCGAAGTATTAATTTGTGGACCTGGTCCTCAAGTTGATCTTGATGATTTAATGCATAAATTGCGACAAAAGGGATTCAAAAGTCTTATGTTAGAAGGTGGTGGGACTCTAAATTTTAGTATGTTTGAGCAAAATTTAATTGATGAAGTCCGAATTTGTATGGCTCCTGTTATTGTTGGTGGAGAAAAAGCGGTTTCCTTGGTAGAAGGAAAAGGATTCATCGACCTGAATGAAGCAGTTAATTTAAAATTAATGAAAATGGAAAAATTAGGTAAAAATATTATCTTATTTTATAAAGTTGTAGATTAATTAACTTCTTTCCAGACTTTTTTTATTTTAAAGCTGAAAATGAAACTTTTTTTTAATAATATACTTTATGTTTTTTGGATTCTCTCAATTTATAGCTGGAAAAATTAATGATTACAGATAAATACGGAAGGTATGTTGACGACATTCGCATTTCAGTTACAAAAAAGTGCAATTTAAAATGTATATATTGCCATCATGAGGGGCAATGGCAAAATGATTTTAACAAAAACGATGAAATGACACCTGATGAGATTTATAAAATTGTAGAAATTGGTACTAAATTTGGAATTAAAAAGGTGAAATTGACTGGGGGAGAACCCCTAATTCGAAATGATATTTACGAGATTATAAGCAAGATATCAAAATTAAATGAAATAGAAGATATTTCCCTTGTTACTAACGGTACTTTACTTAAAGATTCTGTAAAAAAATTAGTTGAATCAGGTCTTAAACGAATTAACGTAAGTCTAGATTGTCTGGAACCATCCATATACAAAAATATTACAAAATCTAACAATAATTTAATTCCAAATGATATCATTGAGGGAATTAAATTAGCAATTGCCCATGGCTTAACACCTTTGAAATTAAATATGGTTGTGTTAAAAGGTGTGAATGATACCGAAATTGAAAGAATGATCGAATTATCTAGTGATTTAGGAGCGACTTTACAATTAATTGAACTTGTTCCTTATAGAGAACGCGAGGGTTTCCTAAAATTTCATGTTGATTTATCAAATATTGAAGAAAAAATAAAAAAAAGTGCAGTTAAAACTAAAATTAGAGAATTACAGAAAAGAATGATTTATTTTTTAGAAAATGGAGCAATAATTGAGTTTGTAAAACCATATCACAATCCAGAGTTCTGTGCAAACTGCCACCGGATCCGAGTAACCTCTGCTGGGCGATTAAAACCATGTTTAAGGACTAACACTAACCTCATTAATATACTAGAACCCTTAAGGGAAGGGAAAAGTGATAAAGAATTAGAAAAGCTCTTCATTAATGCTATTGAATGTAGGAAGCCCTATTATTTAGATTAACCCAATTATATAGATTAAAATTAGAATAAAATGTTAGATGTTTTTAAGCCCTGCTAATTTATTTTTTAGATTTTTAATGGTTTCTTCCCATTTTTTGAGTTCTTGATTAGTTTGTTTTTCAAAGTTGAATTGTTTTATTACCGCCATATTTGAATCAATCCAACCTCGTAATTCTTTATCGTAGGTATCCATTGATTCAACTAATTCATCACCTCGAGAGGCAAAAAGTTGCATTAGATCACCGAATTGTTTTTCATAATATTTTACAGTTTCAGTAATATTTTTTGTCATCTCATCCATTAAGGCTTTTACCTGTCCAGTAGCAGCGGTATCGGGCACAACTTCAACTTTTTCTTCCGGATAGATTTGTTTTTTAATGCTTTCTAGAGTATCTAAGAAAGCTTGTGTCTGCTGATCACCGTATTCATGGGCGATAGTATTTACAACTGAAGCCGCTTCTGAAAGAATTTCAATAAATCCTTTATTTGCATCAAAAAGCACTTGATATATTAGAGGCTCTTTATCCATAGTTCCTCCGTGGACTGTCATAAATCCTTTACCTTGGTTAGTAAAAACAACAGAAAATATTGGGAATCTTAGCTCTGTCTTTTCTGCTTTTTCCTTAACTATTGCATCTAATGAAAGTAAACCACCACCAAATTCGTCCGATTCAACTGTAATTACAGGTTGTTTCTGAAATGCAATCGGTAGTCCTAATTCATTTGTGATACATTGGGCTAAAATTAATGGATTTTTAACTTGTTCTATGGTAGCAGAAATTATATCAAAATCATCAAGCGCTTCCTTATAAACAGTTAAGGGTTTAAAATCACCTGAATAAACATGATATAAGATTTTGACTACTCCTTCTACAACAGAAAAATCGTAGCCTTGAAGTCCTAATTCATTAATCCACATATTAATTAAATCATTAAGACAACTGCTAATTAACTCTGAATCCAGAATAAACCTGGTTTGATGATCAAGAACTATAACTAAATATCCTAAGCCAATTTCCATTGCTATTACAGCATTTTTCTCAAAGACGGAAATATGAATTAATTCTTTACCGAGATCAAGAAATTCGCAGATTTCTTGTGCTGCTTTGAAAATAGAAGATTCCATAGCTCCTAATCCTTCAATGGGATTCATTCTTAAGACTTTAGAGATAATTAGACCGACCTTGTCACAAATTACTACTTCTTTAACACTAGTCGAACTTCGGAGTATTTTAGCCAAAATTGCTTGCGGGCTGACTGACAAAACAAACCCTCTGAATTTAATCGATTTATTTATTTACAATTCTAAAATAAACTTGCAAATTTAAACTAAATTTAATTTCTATCTCTTTTTAATATATTTAATTTCATTTAGTTAGAAAATAAAAATTTCGCAGTAAAGAAAGAATTTAAAAATATAAGAATTCAAAAAATGATTTTTTTCTAAAGTTCTAATATTCTTTAATCCATTTACTTTTAAATTTCTTACCCGGATTTAAGATATTATTGGGATCAAATACTTTTTTAAGTTCCCACATATAATCCAGGCTGATTCCATGTTCATAGCGGTTAAATCCTCCAAGTCTGTCTCCATCACCAATATACGTTGACATAGTTCCCTCTTTATCAATTGCCATTTTGGACATATCTCGTACATAGTTATAGAAACGTTTTACCTCATCTGGATTACTATCATCCACAAATACAGCAAAAGATATACTTGGACTGACCTTATTTGGGCGTTCATTATAAACACATGCACCTAATATCTCAATTTGATGTTTTTTTGTGAATTCAAGATATTTCTCATAAGCTTCTTCTAATCGCCCAATGGGTATTCCTAGATCTGCAGACCCAAACTTTTTTATCCTTTGAGAATCGGGCCATTTTTGAAGAAATGGTTCAAATTCTAAGGTGTGTTTGCTCCTCCACCATCCATCGACAATTTCACGTTCTTTTACTATTTCGCCACCATGTAATTTCATGATCTTTTTTGAATATTCATTTGAGAAATTAACAACTTCGCTATCACCATTAAATGAAACGAATAACAGCGCTCCAGCCCATTCAGGAATATCCGGGTCTTTTCCGTGTTTTGTCCTATATGCGTGAGTATAAAAACCAAGTCGATTTTTACAGTTAATATGAGCACTTTCTACAGATAAACCGGAATGAAGTAGTCTCATTAATGCTTCAGCAGCATCACTAATTGATGGAAATATGAAAGCTTCAATAGCACGAGTTTCGGGTTTTGGTAATATAGCTAAAGTGGCTTCAGTAACTATACCTAAAGTCCCTTCTGCCCCTATAAGTAACCAGTGAAGTTTATAACCACTCGATGTACAATATGCTTTTCTATGTCCTACTCTAACAATTTCTCCTGTACCAGTGACTATAACGGCATTTAAGAGAAAATCTACCATTTTACCATATTTAATTCCAAATGTTCCATCATTATCACATGAGATTGCTGCACCTACAGTTGATGAAGGCTTCGATTCAGGATCGTGAGGACACCAAAAATCATACTTCTCTAGTTCATTATTTAAATTTAAGATTGTTACCCCAGTTTGTGTCGTTACCGTAAAATTTTTTGTATCTACTTCAAGAACCTTATTTAAACCCTTTGTATCGATTACAATTCCTTTATTTATAGGAACCGCACCGCCACCCATCCCTGTAAGTCCTCCAATTGCCACAACTGGAATTTTATATTCATTTGCAATTTTAAGAGTTTTTGATACCTCCTCTGTAGATGTGGGACGAACCACGATGTCCGGTAATTGGGTATCAGTAGCCTCTCTTGGAGACCAGTCCCGAGAATAGGTCATTAAGTGAAATTTAGCAGTTTGAACTTTGCGTTTACCTATACTCTCTCGAATCTTTGTTGCAATTTCTTCAATATTCAATTCTTTTCGCCTTTTTTTCGATAATAATTCTATATGGTAATAAAATTATAAAAATTCTTTACTTATTTTCATCATATAAGGAGTTAATATAAGTTTAAAATTTAAGGAGATTTATGTATGACATCTCTTGCCGTAATTTTTATGGGACAAGCAGGATGTGGAAAGTCACATTTATGCGCTTCATTTGGAAAATGGTTAGAGGAGAATAAAAAATCTTTTAAAATAATCAATCTTGACCCAGGGGCTGAATATATTCCCTTTAATCCAAATTTTGATATTCGAAAATATTTTACAATTTCAGAAATTATGAAAAAGGAAAAATTAGGTCCAAATGGGGCAATGATACGTGCGAATAACAAAATTAACGAAATTTCCGATGAGATTATCGATGAAATTATTGGTCCAGAAGATTTTATTTTAATAGATCTTCCAGGACAATTAGAAACGTTTATTTTTAGACAATCTGGAGCTAATTTCATTCAAAAACTTGAAAATAAAATAAGAGTTGTGGGAATTTATTTAATCGATGCTGAATTTTTATCCTCAGCTACTGATTTTATAATCGCATCTTTAATAGGCACCGCTTGTAGTTTACAGTTACCAATTGAAGTGGTTTCAATATTACACAAATCTGATAAAATCATTAATCAGGAGATAATAAAGATAGTCCATAATTTCGATTTTTTAAAAGAAAAAGTAATCGAAGAAAAAAAGGGAGCTATGATAGATATGGTTCTTCCAATTTTGGATAATATCTTGGAGCCCTTTGCCCGCATCATAAAGACATCATCAGTAACAAATGAGGGAATGCTTGAACTCTATGAATTAATTAATGAAATTTTTTGCGCTTGTGGTGATATTAGTTAATTTTATCAAGTTTGCTAATATTATAAAAAAAAGAGTTATATTTTATACTGTTACTTTCTTGATAATTTCACTAGCAAATTTCTTTGCTGCTGCTATATCATCTTCATTTGGATGTCCATCAGATGCCTTTCTCGCTTTTGCGGCATATTCTGCATCCATCTTTTTGATCATTTCTTTAATTTGTGGTGTTTGTTCTCCCTGTGAGTCAAAGTAGCCTAATACATTAGCACCTTTTTTTTCTAGTTTTTTGCCAAATTTCCTAAATCCTGTTTCCCAGAATTGGCCAAATTTTTTAGGAGCCGCGTGCGTACAGAATAAAACAATCCGCGTTGTTAATTCAGGAAGTCCTTTTAAAATTTTATTATAGATTCCTGCAAATCCATTTGTAATGATGGGTGAACCTAAAAACACGAGATCATAATCATTTACCTTTGTAAAATCTACGTCTTTCACTGGACTAATTTTTTTATCATCTGATTCAATTCCATCAAATAATGCTTTCGCGATTTTTTCTGTATTCCCAGATTGGGTGTAATATACAACTAATACCTTCATTTTATTTCCTCAAATAGAATAAATTTCAACAATTTCTTAGATTTGAATTTTTAAAATAAAGATTACACACTAAAAAAGTTATTTATATTGTGAAATACTCAAATAATACTTTCATTTATTTTATTCGAATAATAGAAATGATTGTACTTATAGTGGATAAGTACAAGCACTTAAAAATTAGTATTAACTGAATAAAATAATGACAACTGTTAATACTTTGCCAACAACTTGTCCCAAATGTAATAAAAGGTTCAAAGCCACAATAACCTTTTCTTGTGGATATAAGAGAATAACCACAGATCTAAGACCCCTTTTTTGGGGTATGAATCCTATGCCAAATAGGGTTATTAGATGTCCATTTTGTTCATTTGCCGATTTTGTAAATGGTTTCATCTTTGATCCACCTCCGGAAACTATGGAGGATTATCAGGAGCTATATAAAAGACGTAGGGAAGAATTAAAGAGTCTTAAAAAAAGTTCGGTTACAAATGGAGCATCTGAACGGTTTGATATTGCCTTAAGATATGAAAAAGAAGGACAACCTCCTGAAATAGTAGCACAAATTTTTAAAGAGGGGGTTGATGCAATCCGTATGAGTGTTGGATATCCATATGTATCTACTTTACCCCCAAATTTAAAAGCCCCAACTCCAGAAATGGATATTCTCTGTGCTCAAAAATGCGCTCATGCTTTTGAATCCAGTCCCAACAATATTGCTTTTGCTTATATCACAGCTGAACATTATAGACTCGCTGGTGAATTTGATCTGGCTAAAAAATGGTATCAAATTTATAAAGATGCTGTTAAAAATATAGAAGAACCACCTGTGGCTTTAAAATTAGTGAACCGTGTAGAAAATGAGGCACTCAAAGGTAATTCTGAGGAATTACTGATTGAAGAAGAGATGGCTTCAATTTTCATAAGAGGATTGAATCTCTAAGGACTGTTTAAGCGAAAAGGAGCATAATTGCTTAATTACCACTGAAAACATATTTTATTTTTTTTGAAAAGATATACTATGAAGTATACTGCTTATTCCAGTTAAATTTATTAAAAAAATCTAAAAAATCAATAAATCTAAAATGGATGGATGAATTAATTAAATCATTATATTCCTATAATTAACATTACAAATCATAAAAAATGCCAAAAAAGATGAATTATGATGATAAAATACTGGCAATATACGTTTGATTTTATCTCTAATCAATTCGCCGGTCTTGGAAGCTTTTTAGAACCAATGAATTTAATTTTTACCTTTGTATATCTATTAGCAGGGGTTTTTTTAATCGCTTTGCTTTTTAGACTATATAAAAATTATAAACAGACAGAATCAGTTGAAATTTTATTATTCTTTCTAGGATTATTACTTCTGTTAATATCTAACATCATTTTTATCTTTAGAAGACTTACTTATGCATCTTTAGGATTATGGGGGCTTGGAGATTTATTAACAATAATCCTCCAATTTCCATCTGAACTTGGGGTTTTATTAATTAACTCGTTTGCAATTCGTGCGACATTTCCAAAACGTTCAAAAATCGTCTTTTCTTCTGTCCTAACAATAATTGTTATTAAATGGATTGTTGAAAGTTGGGCAATTATGATAGGTCCACCATTATATGATGTAATCAACTTTGATATTGTATATTCTTTGGAGTATTCTTTGATTAGGTTGATATTTCTATTACCAATATACATCATACCCCCAGGTGTTTTCTTTTATTCTTCTAAAGTAATTCGGGAAGAAAGTAAACCTAAAAGTACTAGGGCAATGTGGTTGGGAATTGGAATGTTATGTTTTGCAGTGCCATTTCTTACAGTCCCTATTGCTGTTATAATTATTGGATACGTCTTTAGAATCGTTGAAATACTCGTAGTCTTTGCTCCAATCATTTTCTATATCTGTTTTACCATGCCGGATTGGTTCAAACGTAGAATTGGTTGGACTAGCTAAAATTTTTTACTTTTTTTTTAAATTAATGATTTTAAATTACATCAAACAAGCCGCTGACTTTACTAGTAATAGTGCTCTTTAATTTACTTGAAATATCAGTATTATAATAAATTTCAGACAATTTTTTAATGATTGGAATCTCTGCTCGATCAATTGTTATGTCATGAGCAACTTTCATTAATTTTATTAAATCATCTTCTGATATTTCTTCAACCTTTTCAATCTCTTTTAGAATGGTATCTGTATGAAGGATTAACTTTTCAAATTCTGAATAGGTATCTAATATTTGTAAATTTTCATCCTTGTTTGATAAAATCTTTTTAAACAAGTTAAATTCGAAATTAAATGTTTCTCTATCCTCATAAGGATCAATGGCAATATTTGAATCAAAGTCAATTATTAAAAAATCTTTATATTTACTATTATTCTTCTCCAACTCTTCTAGATCAATACTAAAAATATTTTCTTGATAATGTAAATCACCAAAGATTTTTTTAAGGAATTCTGTTATATGCTTCACAATTTCCTTTTCTGCTATGAAAGCAATTGAAAATTTGAAAAAAATAGCATGAAAGATATTGAAAAATAGATCTTGACCAAAAAAAGAAATTAAATTTCTAATTGAAAGATTATTTAAATCCAATTTATCTGTTCTTTCTTGTAATTGTTCAATTTCTTTAGTTTTAATCTTCAATTTTTTGTCAATTACAGCTAAACAAGTATGATCACATTCTTCTGGAAAGAATTGAACTCGAATTTTGTCCCCAAATTTATCTAGAATTATTTTTGGTATGAATAAATAAACTGAATTCTTACAATCAGTGCATTGCATGCTGATGTATTCGCAATCCTCAAAATCGATAATTTTTTTTGTATAAAAATTAAACATCCAATCTAAAATTTGAGTATCTGTAATATCTACACTTTTTTTAAGTTCAGTCAAATTATGCGTTCCATCACACATTCTTAAAACTTGAGCTTCCTCCAAACTAAATTTTTCTTTTTCCTTAAGCTTCCTTTTCAGAATTGGCTTTATTTTAGTAAATGTCCTCTCTTTTCTTGAAATAATAGGAATTTCTATTTCTTTTGGGGGAACCTCCAGAATGATGGGAGTTTCTTCAACCTGCTCTTGTGTATCATTAATACCAGTTGCTACTGAATTCTCAAGAGGTTCGATATAATTGTTCATGATGCTTTTAAAAGTAAGTAATTGCCCAATTTTACCCATTGGATTATACAAGACAGTAATACTATTGTCAGTGGTTTTAAAAAAGATGATGTTTTGACTAGAAAGAGGTATGCTATGATCCCCAGTCTTAAGATATTTAAAATTGTTTTTTATGAAATCTTGAATAAAATTTTTGTATTCTTCAAATATAGAATCTGAAGCAATAAAATTCCCATCAGAATCCGTAATTGTAATATAAACCCTTACTCCAAGTAATTCCCCCAACTTTTGAGTTATTTTCTTAACTATATCATAAACTGGATTACTCATTTTTCAAGCATCCAATAGATAACAAAAATTTACTAATTAATAGGAAGTCTATATATGATATATGCAAAGGGTGTTATTTTAATGTTTAACTAATTATCCTTTATTTTTTGTTAAAAATCCAAATCCTCCAATTTCGCTTCGATTTCCAGACCTGCATGATGCCCTTTATCTTTAAACAATAATTTATTCCTTTTACCTCTTTTATAAAACGCCAATTTCACTTCAGATGTCAAGCTTTCCATTATACGTCCTTTCATTTCTCCCAGAGTAGGTGATTTTAATACTCCGGCTTCCTCAATTGGGGCTTTTCGTCCCTTATCGTGTATCTTTTTTGCGTCAAAAACTACAATGTGTTTTCTATCAGCAATTACTGCCCTAACCCTATTAGGATCGATTTTTAAACTATGAATTTTTGCACCAGTGTATGTAGTAAAAGTATAAATCTTCCCCTTATACCATAAAACGATTAAAAATCCAGTAAAATGCATTCCAAGAAAAGGAATTTTTGCTATTGATGCCATGAATGAAATTGGTTCAGTTTCAAAATGATTAGTTTGAATCCAGATATATCCGGAAGGAAAAGACTTTCCCCAATCTTTCTCAATATAACCAAGACCATTTGTAAAATCAATTTCCCTATTATTTATCGTTAATTTACCAACGATATTATGATTCATGGATAACATTCCGTGATAACATTCCATGATTGGAATGAACGTAAAAAAACCCATGACACCTGGAGCTAATAAACTCTTGGGCCAAGGTTGAATATTTTTGAAATGCAGTTCTCCATCCACATCATGTCCATCTTGATGGATGTGAATCTCGATTTTGTTGAGAGAAAAATAACTCTTTCCAATTCTTACTTCAAAATCCTCTGAAGACGCCCAAAATTCCCTTAATGGATATTCAAAATAAAATGGCTCTCCGGTCCTGCCATCAAGCATTTGAATAAAGCAATGACTGCTTTTGTTCTTTTTATCTAGGGATACACCAGGAATAAAAGCATAAAAATTCTCTTCTTTTTGATCAATTAACTTAAAATACCATCCCTCAAAGTATTGCTTCTTCTTCAAATCACCTTGAAACATCGGAGGATTTAAAATCTTTTTTAAATTCACCAAATTCACCAATTATTATCTAAATTCTGCTTAAGTCTAAATATAATTTGTATAATTTAAATAAAAGGTTAAATTGATTTTACATTTGAAGGATTTTTAAAAATATCAAAAAATTGATAATTCAATTAAAATCTCAGAGAAAAAATATTAATCTGCCCACATTGAAAGTTGTGGGCTCAAATCTAAATAATCAAATCATTGAAAAGATTTTCGACAAAATTAATCTATTAAATATATTTAAATACAATGATTATAGAAAAATTCTTTGATAGCAACTTAAATTTTTTAAAAATCTTCTAATAAGGGGTGCAAACAATTAGTTCTCTAGATACAAATAATTATCAGAATGATATCATAAAAATTTTAATGCAAGTTTTCAATGAAAAAGAAGTTAATAAAAAAATTAAACTCTTAAATAAAACAATTGAATCTATAAATAAGAAGATAGTAAACACCAAAAATAAAGAAAAAAAGGAATTAGAAGGAATACTTGGAACCATTTACATATATAAAATTGATATTCATGCATATAAAACAAGAAATGAATTATTAAACAAAAATTTTGAAACAGCTGAAAAAGAATATCAATTTCTCAATACTACTTTTCAAAATTTAAAAAAAATTGAGGTAATAAAAGAAGAAGAGAAATTATATAAAACAATTATATTATTTGAGCAGGAATTAGAAGCGATTTATAATTATATTTATATAAAGGAACAAGATAGTTCTAAATTATATGCTATAAGAAATGATTTCGTGAATAAACTTCTTGAATTAATTAAAGAATATAAAAATCTTAAAGCTATTAAACGAATAATACATTGTTCCAAGATTCTTCAAGAGTATTATATCAATATTGGTGAATTTGATTATGGTTATAATTATCTTTTAAATACTGCAGAATATATAATACAACAATCTAAAACAATAAAAGATGAAAAACAAAAAGCTTTATACATTTCTGAATCAGAAGGACTTTTAGGAAAGGCTAATTTTGATCATGCAAATTATTTACTTAATAAAGGTAACACAATTAAAGGATTGGATTATTTTAAAAAGAGCAAGACTCATTTTAATAATGCTACCATTGGGGTAGATGCTATAAATAAAATTATTTATGATAATTTAGTAATTATTTGTGATAAACTAATAAAATTCATATCAGCAATTCTAAATTTTGAATCTGACCCCGAAAATGTAAAAAAAGAAATAGAGAATTTCTTTAATACGTTTTTAGATTTCGAAAATATGGATTCCCAGCTTCATGAATATATAAAAGTTGGAAATCTCACATTTAAAAGTATATCTTCAATGTTAGATGCGTTTCAATCAATTGAGCATACCAAGTTCGAATCTGCCGACACCTTCTATAAAAAGGCTTTAGCTTTTTTAGAACGCGCTGATAATACAGTAATACCAACACAAAAATTAAATTTAAACTATTATAAACATTCATTGGCTATATTATTCAATTTTGAAAGAGCAAAAAAGCATTTTGAAATAAATAACTTTCCTGAAGCTATAAAAATTTTAGAAAAAATCCCAATTCAAATAAAAGAATTTTTAGATTTTTTTAATTCACTTCCTTCAACTTCAAAAGAATTATGGAAGGGAATGAAAAATTATTATATAGGTTTAATTCCATTATGTGATGCGATGATAAAACATATTGATGGTTTTAGTACAATTTTGGAATCAAATGAATTAGCCTTAAAAAATTTTACAATTGCAGATAAAAAATATCAAGAAGCTCTGGAGATTTTTTCGAAAAACATTGATTTAAATGATTTGTATCAGGAGAAACTTTCTTTAGACTGCCAAAAATATAAACAACAAGCGTATAATTATAAAAAATTAATTGAGAATAAAATAAAAAAAGAAGTTATGTTATTTCCAAATATTACTTTTAATTTCATTTCAAATTCAGAATATAAAAAACAATTAATACTTGATTATGAAGAATTAAAAAGATGCTATTATTCTAATGCATTTAAGTCAGTATTATTATTATCTGGTAGTATTTTAGAATCCTGTTTAATTGATAATTTAAAACTTGACGAAAAAAATTATTTAGCTAAATGTCTTAAATTGTTTCCTCCTAAAAAGCATGAGTCAGCACCCAAAAAAATTGAAAAAATGAAATTATTTCAAATGATAAGAGTAAAGTTTGATGAGTATCCTTTTCAAGAGAAACTTGCAGATTTAATAAGAGATTTTCGTAACATCATTCACCCAGATGTACAGATTAGGAAAAAGTTAGCATATAAAACAAATAAAAATGATGCTAAAGCATTAATTGGGTATTTAATAAATCTTTTAAATAAATTCTAAGGTTTAAAACTTAGGAAACACTTTCATTATTACTTATAATTGAAAATTTTTATACATCTTGAAATTTTAGTGTGCTAAAGACTAGACTTCATTTTTAATATATAGGGAGATTCGCTTGAGTTATAGAAATATACCCAAAATAGGTTTAGATAATCTTCCTAGCATAACCAACGAAACCCGCGATATCCTAATAGAACATGGAATAACTGATGTCTATACACTCTATAATACTCCAGACACAAAGCTAATTAATATAGGAATTGACACTCTTTTTGCAAAAAATTTGTTGCAAGAAGCATATGAGATTATGAGTAAGTATATATCTACTTTTGAATTGGATGAAGGATTAAGAAAAAGAATAGCAAAAAAAGATGAAATGACAACAGGTTGCAGGGATCTTGATGATCTATTTGGTGGAGGATTAGTTACTACACAATTATATGAATTTTATGGTCCTAATAGAGTAGGAAAAACTAAACTTCTTCATCAATTCATTTGTACGGCAGCATTACCAAAAAAATTTGGCGGGCTAGATTCATCCTCGATATATATTGATGCAGAAGGAAGTTTTGCCCCTGAAAGACTTAAAATAATGACTCCTAGGTTTGGTCTAGATTTTGAACAAATCCTAAAAGGAGTAATTAGATTTCCCATTCATACAGTTAATGAGTTGATTGAGTGTGTGGAAGAAAAACTTTCTCCTATATTAGAAAATTCGAATGTTCGAGTCATCTTGCTTGATAGTATCATTACTAATGCTAGAGATGAATTCACTGGAATTAGAAATTTGCCTATTAGACAAGGAGTTTTAGGAAAAATAGCATCTACTTTAAAAAAAACCGCTGAATCTTTTAACGCGGTTGTAATAGTAACAAATCAAATAGTTACTGAGTTTTCAAATGGAAGTATAGCTCATGCAGGTGGGAATGTTTTAGGACATGAGTCACAATTTCGAGTTGCAATAAATTATGTGCCAGAAAAGCCAGAAATTAGAGAATTTTTTGCAGAAAAAGGTATAGATTTGCCAGAAGAGAAATGTTATCTTAGAATTTATCGAAATGGGTTTCAAGATATAAAAGGAGGAATTTAAATAATTAATAAGCAAATAACTAATACTTAAGAAAAAATTTGTAAAAAGGGGGTATAACTTTTGAAAATAGAAGATATTAAAGATTCATCGGAAAAGGAACTGGTTCAGAAATTTAAAGACCGATTTAAACTTCAAGATACTGATTTTACAATAAATAAAAAGGGGATTATAACTAAAATAAAATCTGACAATCCAGAAGCTCATTATGAATTAGGTAATAAATTATCAGATAAAGGGTTATATAAAAAGGCAATTTCAGCATTTAAAGAAGCTATAAAATTAAATCCAAATTATGCAGAAGCTTATAATAATTTAGGTTTTACTTATGATGAAACAAACAACAAACTAGATGCGATAGTAGAATATAAAAAAGCTATTAAAGCGAATCCCAAATATTCTGATGCTTTTTTTAATCTAGGGCTCGCTTATAAAGATATTGAAGAGTATGATGAAGCAAAAGAGGCATTGGAAAATTTTATTAAATTTGCAAAAGAAGAGGACACGAAAGATGTAGAACATGCCCATAAACTCATTATTGAGATTGATAAAATAAATATCTCTAGTGAAAAAGAAAAAAATCGTCGTGAAAGAGCATACTACACCCCTAATGATATAAAAAAAATAAAAAGTCCTGAAAAAATAAAAAAAATACCAAAAAGAAAAATAACAAGTAGAATGCCAACTTTCCCTGATGTACAAGATTATTCAATATATGAAAAATACTATTCCAAAAAAAAAGAAGATCAGGAACGAGAAAAAAATCCAGAACATCATTTTAACTTGGGACATGAATGTCTCAATAGAAGAATGTATCACGAAGCAATAAAACATTATAAAAAAGCTATAAATTTGAAACCCGATTATTTTGATGCTCTTCATGAGTTAGGTCTAGCATACCACGGCGATAGATGGCATAAAAAAGCAATAAATGTGTTTAGAAAAGCGATAAGTAAAAAACCGGATAATAGTTTGGTTCATTACCATATTGGTCTAACATTTTCGGAAATGGGAAAATCAAAAGAAGCAATTAAGGAATTTAAATTCGCAATTAAATTGAGACCATTTAATCCATTAATATATTTTAGTCTAGGTCTTGAATATGAGCATATTAGGGATTTGAATAATTGTAAGAATGCTTATAGAGAATTTGTTCGATACCCAAGCTCTCAATATCGGGATCTAATTGAACATGCATTGGAAGTGTTAAGATTATTATCAAAAAAAGGAGGAATATATAGAGAATATATAGATTTTAAGCTGTAAAAAATTTTTTAATTAAATAAGATGATATCATATTCGATCTGAATTTATTCGACTCCAGTAGACGATAATAAATATTATGGGGAACGTGAAATTAAATGTCTAAAGAATTAAATTTACCAAAAGATTGGTTTGAAAAATATTTAGAGGATTCTGAATTTAAAGAAAATCTTTCTAAACTTGGAGAATTTGAATACTACGATGAAGATTTAGAAGAGCCAATAATTTTTAAATATTGGACAGATACACGTTGGAAAATCTCTGAAATTAAGGGCGAAGGGGATTTTGTTCCTCCTATCGCAAAATATATTATATCTCCTGCCTTTTGGAATGACGAAGAGATAGAAGCTAGATTTGCTTTACGGTGTGCCCCTAACTTTCATTTGCAAATTTACGTAAAAAAGGATAACAAAGAACATATTCTTAGTGGTATTTTTTGTTTCAAAATCTTAGCAGATTATGGTAAAGATGAAGGACTTATTGGATATCGGAAAATTGAATTATCTCCAAAGGATGAATTAATCGCTACTATACAAAATTTAGATCATTTTTTCACTGAAAAGACTCCTGCATATATGAGTTTTGACTATAATATAGTATATTTAGCTTTAAAAACGATAATCGATCATGGTTTGGCTTCAAATAAATTACTAGAATACAGACGTGACGAAATTAAAGATATTATATTAAAAATAATAGAAGATAGTAAAGAAATTCATGGAATTAATCAGCAAATTTACATCCAATTAAAAGCTCTTTTTGATTTTGAACCTGATGAATGGGTTAAGAGTTTAATAGGTAAGCTCGATTTATTGCAATACTTAAAAAAGATGTATGAAATAGAGGAAGAAAATACAAAAAGACGTGCAGCAAACTCAATAGAAAAAATAGAAGACACGAGGGCAATAAAGCCCTTATTTAATATTTGGAAAGATAAGGAGTCAGAACTTCGATGGTCTGCTGCAGTTGCTCTCGGAAAAATGAATGACTCAAGAGTTTTAAAATCATTAACTGAGGAATTAAGAAATATTGATAGTAATATTAGATGGAGGGCTATAATTGCTCTTGGAGAAATTGGTTATAAAAAAGCATTGGAACCACTTATTGAAATATTGAATAACAAGACGGATAAATATCGAAGATTTGCAGCAATGGCTTTAGGTAAATTTAGGGATAAAAGGGTAATAGAACCACTTATACAAGCTTTGGATGATCAAGATATTCAATATGAAGTTATAGTTGGACTCACTAATCTTGGAAAATTAGCTTTGGATTCCTTAATATCCGCTTTAAAAAATGAAAAAAAGATTGTTAAACAAGGTGCTATTAGAGCTCTGGGTAAGATTAAAGCTTCAGAGGCGGTAGATCCTTTAATTCAAACCTTAAAAGATGAAGATAGTCATATTAGACGTCTAGTCTTAGAAGCACTTAGAGAAATTAAGGATAAAAAGGCATTGGATATAATAATTGCTACTTTAAATGATTCTGATGGGTATGTTAGACATGAAGCAACAAAAGTTCTGAGAGAAATGCCCGATGAAATAGCTATTCCTTCACTCATGCAGGCGCTTAATGATAAAGAAAGTCTAGTTCGAAGTCAAGCAAAATATGCTCTTGTTAAGATCGGAGAACCTGCTGTTGAACCTTTAATCAATGCGATTAATGATGCTAGTATAATGGATCGTGACGAAATTGTAGAAGCCCTTGGCGATCTCAAGGATAAAAGAGCAGTGGAGCCTCTAATTAAGGCTTTTAATCATGAAAGTAAATTTTTTAGGAATACAATTATAAGCGCTCTTGGAAAAATTGGAGATATAAGAGCCCAGGAAACCTTACTTAAAGCTTTGAGAGATGAATATGACAGATGTAGGAGCTCAGCAGCTTATGCTCTATATCGAATGAACTTGGAACCTAAAAAAGATATTGATAAAGTATATTACTATTTCACTAGAAACGAACGTGAAAAATTAGTTGCTTTAGGGGAAGTAGCAATTGAGCCTCTTCTTCAATTATTAAATGATGAGAATAACGATGTTAAAAAACATGCAGAAGAAGTTCTCAAAGAAATGGGTTGGAAACCTAAAAATGATATCGAGAAAGCTTATGAATTAATTGCAACCCAAAATTGGCGTGAATTAAGAGAATTAGGAGAACCTGCCATAATTCCACTTTTTCAAAATAAAGATTATAAGATATCTGAAAATGTCTGGGATACTTTAAAAAGAATTGCTAAATCACATGTAGAACCATTTATAGAAATAATTAAAGATAAAAAAAACGAATACCGAGAAAAAGCAATAGGGGTGTTAGGAGCGAGTAAATCTAATGAGGCAGTAAAATATCTTCTTCCAGATCTAGATGATGAGAATTTTGTAGTTCGAAAGGATGCTATACGGGCTTTGGGGAGTATTGGCGATATTGAAGCAGTTGAACCTATAATTCAAGCATTAGATGATAAAATAGAAACTGTAAGGACACAAGCTATTATTGCTTTGGGAAATTTACAAGATAAAAGAGCAATAGAACCGCTAATTAAATTTGTCGAAAGCCAAAGTCATTATGAGCGAAAATATGCTCTAGAAGCCCTCAATAAATTGGGTTGGAAACCGGAAAGTGTCAGTGAAAAAGTCAAAAGATTATTTAATCAAAAAAAATGGTTTAATCAAAAAAATTGGGATGAAATAATAAAATTTGGAGAATCCGCTATAGAACCTCTAATTGAGATTATGACAACGGTTTGGTCATGGGTAGACCAACAAGATGCTATAAGATGTCTTGGAAAAATTGGTAGCAAAAAAGCAGTTGAGCCTCTTGTAAATTTTATAGAGGATAAGAAAAAGGAAAAATATGCTAGACACGAAGCTATCAGGGCACTTGGACTCATTAATGACGAAACTACAGTTGATCTTCTCATATCTATTATGAATGATGATGAGGAAGATGATTATTATACTAGAAGTGCTGCTATATGGGCACTTGGAGAAATTGGAATTCCAAAACCTGTCTCTGGTCTTATCAAATTAACAAAAAATGAGAATAAATATATTAAAAGAAATGTATTAAGAACTCTTGGCAAAATTGGTGATAAAAGAGCTGTTCCATATCTCATAGATGCCTTAGAAGATTTTGAAGATAAAAGAGACGATAGAAATTACAATAAGGAATATTATGATGAATATATGTACGAAAAACTCCGACAATGGAATTCTCAAGATCAAAATTGGGATGACACCATGGGTGATTGGACGGTACGACATTTAGCTGCATGGGCACTTGGAAAAATTGGAGCTATCCAGGCTTTAGATAAATTAATTGAACTTTTAAATGATGAAGACGAAGATATCAGAATAATCAGTGCATGGGCACTTGGAAGAATAGGGAATGCAAAAGCCGTTAAACCTCTTAAAAAAGCTCTAGATGACGAATTTTCGTTTGTTAGAAAAAAAGCTATGGATGCTTTAACCGAAATTGGAGAATTTGAAGATATAGACACAATTATTAAAAAGTTAAAAGATAAGAATAAATCTGCTAGAATGGCTGCAGTAGGAGCTCTTGGTAAAATAGGGAGTTCAAGAGCCGCTGAAGTGCTTATTCAAGCTTTAAAAGACGAATTTGAATTTCTTCGTGAAGAATATACATATCAGTATGAAGATATGGGGAAAAAAATTGAAGAATTCGAAGAATCTTCATATGATGAGCATATTTGGCATTATACTGATAAAATTCTTTCTCCAATATCTAATGCGCTTGGAAAAATTGGTAAACCAGCAGTTGAACCTCTTATTAAAGCTTTAAAAGGTGAAAATGACAACGCACAATGGGGAATAGTTGATGCATTAGGCATAATTGGGGATCCAAGTGCTATTGAACCTCTTATTAATTCTTTTATCGAAGGTTGGGAGTGGATTGAAGATATTACTATTGAGGCTCTTGCAAAATTTGGTGATAAAGCAGTAGATCCCCTCATTAAAGCACTCAAAAATCAAAACTCTAATATTAGAGCAGGAGTTGCAAGAGTACTTGGTATGATTGGTAATGAAAAAGCAGTAGATTCGTTATTACAAGTTTTGGAAGATGAAAATCGTGGAGTTAGAGAAGCAGCAGTTAGGGCTCTTGGAAAGATCGGGGATGAAAAAATAGTTAAACCACTATTAAAAGCGTTAAGAGACGATTATGAGGTTAGTTGGAACGCGGCAGAGGCGCTAAGTTTACTTGGAAAAAAATCTATAGACCTATTAATTCAAGAACTTAAAACTCAAAATAATAGAGTCAAGGAAAAAATAATTTTTGTTCTTGGAAAGATAAAAGACCCAAGGGTAGTTGATATTCTTATAGAACTTTTAAATGATAAAAATAAAGATATACGTAATCAAGCAGCAAGAGCACTAGGAGCTATTGGAAATAAAAGAGCAACAGAACCATTAATTGAAGCTCTTAAAAATGAGGATAAAAAATTTAGGGACGAAATAATTTTTGCTCTTGGAGAATTAAAAGATAAGAGAGCTATAGAGCCATTAATTAAGATACTTCAGGAGAAAAATAGTTGGATTAGGGAGAAAGCCGAAGCAGCTCTAAAAAAAATCGGAGGTAAAAAGATAGTCAAATTAAATATTGAAGTGTTGAAAAATAAGGATGAAGATATAAAGAAATCAGCAATGAATGTCTTGAGTAGTATTGGTAAATTCGATATTGATTCTCTTCTTGTCGCGTTAAAAAATGAAAATAGTGATCTGAGAATAGGTGCTGCTAATGCATTAGGAAATATATTACGAAAAAAGGTATTAGATAATGATGATTATATAAAACGAGCATTAATTTCAACTTTAAGAGATCCTGACTATAAAGTGCGAAAAGCTGTAGCAAGCGCTCTTTTTAATAATTACCATTTTGGAATGGGTCAAGAGGATATATATGCACAATTTTTAGTGGCACAAACAAGTTTCCAAAGTTTAGAAAGGTATGGAGAATCTGCAATAGATGCGTTAGTTCCAATTTTAAGTGATAAAGAATTCTGGTTAAGAGAAAGAGCAGCAGAGACTCTCGATAAACTAAATTGGAACCCAAGAAAGGATCAAGATAAAGTGAATTATTATATCGCCAAGAAACAATGGAATAAGTTAATAAATTTAGGTAAAACTGCAATAAATACCTTAGTTGAAATATTAATTTACGGACCTCCTTTCTTACGAAGTGAAGTTGTGAAAATTCTTCAAAAACTCGATTGGAATCCTAAAAATGATTTAGAAAATGCATGGTATTTAATTGTAGAAAGAGATTGGCAAAATTTAGAAAATTTAGGGGAAAAGGCACTTGGCCCATTATTAGATGCCTTAAAATATGAAGATAGAAAAATCTCAAGGAAAATTATTGAGTTAATTTCTAAAATTGGAGATAAAGCAGTAGAACCTCTTATTAATATGTTACAATTTGAGAAAAGAGACGTTAAAAACAAAGTTGCGAGAGTTTTGGGGAAAATTGGAAATACTAAAGCCGTAACTCCTCTCCTCGAATTTGTAAAAGACGATCGGGGCATAATTGAGGGTGATGTCGTGTGGGCTCTTGGCGAGATAGGTGATAATAGCACAATAAACCTATTAAAGCAGTTATTAGGCGAATCAGATAAAATAACTAGGATATTAATTAATGAAGCTCTCCAAAAATTTGGTGAATCTCCTTTAAATTCTTATACATTATCCTTAAAAAATGAGGATCCTGCAGTTAGAGTTGATACTATATCACAACTTGTAGGAATTGGTACAAGCGAAGCAATCGAACTTGTAGTTAATACAATGCTTGATGAAAAGAAAATCGTACGCGAAACGGCAAGTAAAGCTCTCGATGGAATAGGTTGGGCTCCAAAAAATGATCTAGAAAAAGCTTATTATAACATCGCTAAGGAAAATTGGTATAAATTAATTAATATGGGGGTAAAAGCTGTAAGACCATTACTTCACTTTTTAAAAAATAAAAATGAAAAATTTAGAGGTGAAATCGAAGCTAATTTAATAGAAATAGGAAATAAAACAAGTTACCCTTTTGTTCAAGCACTAAATGATAAAGATAAATTTATTCAAGCTGAAGCTGCAAGAATACTTGGAATAATAGGGGATACTAAATCTGTAGAACCTTTAATTGCTTTGTTAAATAATGAAGATAAATATATTTTATGGTACACTATCGAAACTCTTGGAAATTTAGGTGATCCAAAGGCAGTTGAACCTCTAATTAAAATATTAAATAGTAAAATACCAGGAGTCAATTTTAGATCTGCAGCTTCACTAGGTAAGATAGGTGATATTAGAGCAATGGAGCCGCTTATACAAGCTCTAAAGGATGCAGAAGAGTATGCTAAAAAGTATTTTTACGAAGCACTTAATAAATTAGGAAAATTAAATTTGAATTATTTTATTCAAGCCTTAAATGACGATAATAAAGATATTAGATTGAATTCGGTAAGCATTCTAGGTAATTCAAAAAGTGAAACAGTAGTTGAACCACTTATTAAATTATTAAATGATAAGGACAGTGATATTAGAGCTTCGGCAATAGGAGCATTAGGCGAAATTGGTAATAAAAAAGCTATTGAACCAATTAGGAATATGTTGAATGATGAAAATTATCGAGTTATTAGAGAAGCAATGAGAGTACTTGGTGACTTTAAAGATGCAAAATCCGTTGATGCAATAATTAATATTATGGAAGATAAGTATAAATATGTTAAATTTAATACAGAATTGGCTCTTTCAAAAATAGGGGAACCAGCAGTAGATCCTCTTATAAAAAACTTAAAAAATAAAAACACACGTATTCGAGAAGCTTCAGCTATAGCACTTGGATATATTAAAGATGAAAAAGCACTAGAACCTCTTATTGAAGCTTTAAAGGACGAAGATGCTAATGTAAAGTGGCGTGCAAGAGAAGCTTTGAAAGCTCTTGGGGATGAGAGAGCAGTAATACCCCTTATTCAAATTTTTAAAGAAGAAAAGAATAGTCATAGTGCATCAGGTATAGTAAAACTTATTGGTAACTTTAAAACTGAAGAATCATTCGAATTTTTAATAAAATGTCTTAAAGGAGAATATGGAGATTTCGAATTTCCTGCTATTGAAGCGCTTAGTTTATTGGGAGATTCCAGAGCAGTAATGGATCTTATTTCAAAATTGAATCATTCAAAATATTGGGTTCGTAGGGAAGTTGTAAAATTACTTGGAAAAATTGGAGATAAAAGGGTAGTGCAAATTCTTATCGATAAAATTAAGAATGAACATTATGAAGTAAGAAGTGCCATAGTAGATGCACTTGCTAGTATTGGAAAACCTGCAGTAGAGCCCTTAATTCAAGAGTTAACAGATAGTGATTACCGGGTACGATTAAGAACAATTTCCATTCTTGGTAGGATTGGAGATAAAAGTGCAATTGAACCAATAGTTCAATGCTTAAAAGACGACGAATTGAGTGTTAGAAGGGAGGCAATAATCGCCCTAGGTAAAATAGGAGATAAACGAACTATTGAAATAATCGTTCAACAGTTAAAAGATAAGGAAAAAAGAATTAAAGAATCAGCTGTAGAAGCACTTGGTGAAATCGGTGATTTAACAGCCCTTAATCCCTTGAATGAAATGCTAAAAATAGAAAAAGATTATACCATTAGAAAAGCTTTAAGGGAAGCTATTAAAAAAATAAAAAATAATAAAAAAGTTGATTCAGAACCGGGAAATACTAATATCTAATTGCTGCCATAATTCCAGTTCAATTTCAGGAACCTCAATGGGAAATTCGAGATTATGCTCATCCTTTATCGTATGTAATCCATATAATATTCCTTGCCACTGTTTATTGCTACCTCTTTCCTGTCTCTTGGTAAATTCTAAATATAGATCAAGTAGTGGTTCAAATGCTCTTTTATCACAGATATGACCAAGGGCTTGGGCGATAATTGAGCGTTCATCCCAATTACTATTTTTTAACATTTCTATTAGTGGATCAACTGCTCTTTTATCTCCTATCCATCCAAGAGCAATTATTGCAGGTTTTCTAATATAAGAATCAGAATCTTTTAACATTTCTAAATATAAATCAAAGAATTTTTTATTAGTTAATCTAGATAGTGCTTTTGCTGCCTTTTCTCTCACTGTCCAATTTTTATCATTCAAAGCTTGTATAAATATATTGATAATTTTTTCATTATTAATCATAATTTGGATTGCTTCTAAAACTGCATTTTTAAATTCTACATTTTTACCCACAGCAATATCCGCCATTTCTTTCGGTTTAAGTCTTTTAAGCATGTTTTTTTTAATTTCTAAAAGTATTGGATTTACATGCTTAAACATATTTATCAAATAACATGCCCAAGTTTCATCGTAGAGATCACCATAAATTGATTTTATGTGATCAAACCCGATTTTAAAATTGATATGAGCAAGTCCCTCAATAATTTTTTTTCGAATCCTCCCATCTTCATCTTTAAATGCTCTTATTAATGGATCTATCGCTTTTTTATCAGCAATTTTCTTAATAGATTCTAATGCATTTAATTTAACTTCAAGATCAGGATCTTTTAAATCGTCAATTAATGGATATATAGTTTTTTCATTTTTAATATTTCCAAGAGCTGCTGCAGCAAATTTTCGAATACTAGGATCATTATTTTGTAGAGCTTTTGTTAATGGTTCGAGTGCTTTCACTCCATACAGTTTAAATACATTTTTTAATGTATAATCGTCTTTAGGATCTTTTTCTTTAAAAGCTTGGATGATTAACTCTATTGCATTTATAATTCCCATTCTTCCAGAAGAAATAGCAGCACTTATACGTACTCTCTCATTTTCATCTTTTAAAGCTTGAATAAGCAATTTCACTCCTCTTTGATCACCTATGAAACCATATAGGAGAGCGTAAAAACTTCTCACTACGTGAAATTCACTTTCAAAAGCATTGTAAATAAGGATTAGTATTTTTTCTCTTTTTTCGCTATCTAAGCCGTCTAATTTTTCCATAAATGAATCAAGTACTCTTGAAATCCCTAACCATCCAAGAGCTTTTACAGCAACTTCTTGTACTTCCGCAACATCATGAAATAAAGCATTAATAATTGGATGTATGGCTTGTTCATTTGCCAAATATCCTAAAACTTTTATTGTAAGTTTTCTAATATTAATATCATTATTTTCTAGGAGCTCGATTAATAATTCGACAGCCTCCTCCCCAAGCCATCTAATTTCAGTCAATGCCATTGAATTGATTCGATAATTATAATCTTCTTTGCGAATATCTTCTAGTTCATCAGTTAAAACTTTTAAAATATCAATAATGATGTTTGGAGCTTTTTCGTTAATTCCTTCAAGCACTGGTAAAAATTTTCGGTATAAAGACATGTTTCTTATTCCCCAATAACGATTCTTAAATAAATTTATTCAATTTTATTTAAAAACTAATATATAATCAATAGAGAAAAATTAATTAAATACTTAATCTGTGAAATATTTTTTAATTAAATAAGATGATATATCGTATTCTTGCCCAAAAAAATTATATTTTTCATTTTCACTTTCAAAACTTCGATGTTTGTAAACTTCACTCACAATTTTATTAACAAAGTCTATGAAGAGTTCAATATCAGAATTAAGTTCCCCATTTTCCTCACGTAATTTTTTAATTTCTTCATTATTTACTCCAAATTTCTTTTTTGATAACTCATTTTGTATTTTTAAATTATTTTCCTGTAAATTTTTCACTTTTTTCTTTAAATCCTTAATTTCATTAGTTTTGTCACTTTTATTATTAGTTTCTTTTGGAGGCATCCACCAAATCCAAGAACCGCGATTTTTAGTTTGTTTTCCTTTGATTTTTCCTTCTATTGCTAATTTATCTAACCTATTTTTAATGATATGACGTGGTTTATTAAATAATTTTACAATTTCATTTGTTGTATATGGTTTATTTGAATTTAGAAAAAGTAATAAAATATCGTTTAATATTTGATTTGACATAATCTTAACCAGTTCATTATCTAGTTAATTAACTAAATAACTATAATATTTTTCTTAAAAAATTTTTTCCAAATCAATAATTTTATAGACCTATTTTTCACAAATTAAAACTTAAAAATGCCTCTATTACGTTATTTTTGATAGAATCTAAATTAAGAGTCTTTTTATTTAATTTTAAATATTTTATATTATCTAAAATTCCATCTATAATATTTCTAGCTACCTCTAATTCTACATAAGACATTAATTCTGATATAATTTTCTCCCAAGTATCTTTTTCTTTTTGTTTATCATCAATTGGAAAATAAAAAAAGCGAACTAATTCATCTATCAAATATTCCTTTGCATCTTTATCAAAGATATATTCTGGTTCTATATCTGGAGGGTTTTCAAAGAATTTATTTGTTGTTTCTATCAAAACTTCTATTTGAGACCTCAAATCTAAATAAAAAATATCTTCAAAAAGTATATCGGGATCATAATCTTTAAAATATAATGAAATATTTCCCGTTTCTTTTTTCAACATATTCTCATTTGCATCTGATTCTTCTGTTTTATAAATCAAAACCTTATTTTCTGGAAAAATACAAAAATCAAAATCTCTTTCTATGGTTAGTGAGTTTCTCCATGTAATTTGCTCTTCTTTATTAAAATAATCAAGTTTTAGGATTAGAAATGTAATTCCAAATTCATTCTTTTTAAGTTCATAACTTTCGAGTTTTGGATGATTAATTATAGGAAGAATAGGTTCCATTTTTTCTTCAAGAGATTCCGCAGGTAATTTTTCTTTTTCTAGGATTTTATTTAACTGGAGTAATAACCAATCCAAGTTAGTTTGTATTTTAAAAATATTTCCTTTAAAAATTCCCTTTATTTTTTCTTCATTTACCCATGTTTCTATTATCTGCCTTAATCTTTTAATTTCCATCCAATTAAAAAAATCAGGAATTTCACGTAAAAATAATTCTTTACTTGCCCTTATTTTTCCATTTATCAATAACAATTTCAATTTTTTTATAAATTCTAAAAAATTTAAAATAATTTTAAAAGTAATGAGATTATTTTCAATCTCAATATCGTACTTTTTTGATTGATACTTAATAAAATTCTTAATTTTCTCGCTTTCTACTTCTCTAACGAAATAAGGTATTTTTTTTAAGTTAAATTTCTTTTCTTTTTGTAATTTCAGGATTAAATTCAAATGTAAATAATGATTTAATGTTCTTTTTATTATTTTTCTTATTTCTTTTTCATCATTACTATTAAAATCTCTAATATTTTGAATTAAAGAAGTAAAAAATTCCTCAGTCAAATTAGAATTAAAATATTTCAAAATCTCACAATGCAAATCATACCATTTTGCCCTTATTCCTGGTTTGGTATATATTGATTTTTTAAAAATCTCTACAACCCTTTTAAGCAACTTTTTTTTAGTTATTGGATGAATCCCCTCTATTAAATCATATCCAATTTTTTCATAATAAGAAATTTTTTTGGATGAATTATCTTTATTCCAATTAAATTGGAAAAAATTGTAAGAATAACGTTCCAACATATTTAATAAATCCCTAAGAGAAGAAATCTTTTTACAAATATCCGTATTGAGAAAATGTAAAAAAAATTCTTCAAAATTCTTAAAATTATCCTCGTAATTATTTTTAAAGAATCTTATCACACTTGGAATTCGCTTATTACCTCTTTGCTCTTTTTTTACTCTTCCACCAAGATCTTCAAATATCTTTAAATTTATGTTTTTTGAATCTTGGATATAGATATAAAAACTATCTCCATGCCACAGACAAATATCAATAGATTGCCCATGTTTGGTATTATTTAAGAGCAAGCTTAAATCTTCCTTTTCAATATCTTTTTTAAACTTAAAGAGAACATATTTTACACCGAATTTAGTCATTCCTTCTAAATAATATTGTAATTCAGAAGTTTTAGAATCAAAACTCAATTGAGTTTCCCTGATTAAATGGGGATAGCTGATACCTGAAAAATCAAATTTAGGAAATTTTTTTCGTCTTAAGATGATGTCGCATTTTTCATTAGCATAACCATATAATTTCACATATTTTCCAAAGGATTTTTTTAGAAAAATTTCTGTATCAAAAACTGGCATGAGTTTATAGGGCTCAAATCTTCTGTTTCTATAAATATTACTATCGTAAACCATTTGTGTTAATATAATTATAGAATTTGTCTCCCTTGCAATGAATTTTAACATTGTGGTAAAATTTCCTGCAATGCTTGCCCTCTTCCAAGTAGGAGATAGTTCTTCGTTATCTCCATTGATGGGAATATTTCTTTGAATCTGAGTAATTAATGAGTTAACTATAATTAATTTGGGATGAAATTTATTCTTAATATCAATTAACCTTTGTAAGATCGAGTCTATATTATCATTGTCGGAAAATGGGATGAAATGGACTCTCTTAAGATTTTCAATATTATAATTTTTAAAATTTCTAGAGATATCAGCTAAATTTTTATAAAAAGGGAATTTTAAGTTATTTAAACAAACTACACTTTCTGAATTTAACCCATCCTCATGTTGTGCTGCTAACATGAGGTAACAGATTAAATCCATTAACTGTTTTTCTTCGTTTTTGTGACAAAAAATTAAGTTAAAGGAACCACAATTAAATCCTTCAGCTCGGCTTTTTTTCCAGCCAAATATTTCGATCCTTGTTCCCTTTTGTATATTACGACCTAATTCAATTTTACCGTCAGAGATAAGTCTGATTTCATTTTCTTTAGGGATCTTATCAACAACCTCTAACTCTTCCCCTGTCCAATCGAACTTTTTCTGAAGTGGAGGGTATATAATAGCCAAATTCATTTTAATTATTTTTTTATTTAATAAAATCTCAGTACCCTCTTTAAATTCCTGAGAAACCTCAAAAAAGATATGATTTTGTTCAGTTACTAATTTATCAATATCGGTGAATGTAGGAAAACAAGGTTTTGTTTCTGGAATGTGATCTATTGATTTAGAATAACCGCTCTCAACCACATTAAAGTAAGTTTTTTTAAGGGAGAAGTTTTCATGATATTCTTCTTCATAATGGGGTAATAAATCACAAATCTTAATCCTACTCAAGAATTCAATAAAACTAATATATTGACCCAGTTGTAAAAACTGATAACCGCCATCCACACATTTATTCATGGGATCTAATACAGTTAGAGCAGTTTTATGACCCATGCTTTTATTAAAAATGTTGTGAAGGTCAATTTTTTTGGATGTTCGTATAGCTATTTCTTTTGTAGTCCAACAAATGATTTTAATATCTATGTTTTCTGGATTTCTTCCTAAGTTTTTAATCAAGGTATTTATTTTCCTAATTGGAATATCTTTTTTTAATTCAAATGCTGCATAATTAAATCCATTCCGAGTATTCCCAAATTCGTAAAAATAGAGTAGCTTCTCAGGATTTTTAAGGAGATTTTCTCTCCGTTTTAAAAATTTTTCCAACTCTTTTGTTTTATTTGGCTTTGAATATGCACACACTTCACGGAAAAATTTAGCAAAATCTATATTTTTTATAAATCTGAAGATATTATAAAGATAAAATTCATAAAAATCAAACCAATCATTTATATAATTATTTTCATTAATGGTCGCAATCCAATTTTTAAAATTCTTAAGATTTGGTCTACCATATTTATTAAAAAATTCATCTTCATCAACAATTTCGTTAACATATTGAATTGTTAAATCATAAGCTTCCCTTTCTTTGGAATATAAAAACTCCCCATTATGTTCTTCAAATAGACTTTTTATATTATTTAGGTCATTTTCAGATTCTATTACTGGGTGATGATCAAACCAGATTAATTTGAAATTAAAGTATCTGTCTTCAAGTTGCTCAAAAAATATTTTAAGGAATTTTTCTCGACCTGGTAAGAATGGAATGTCTGCAACATAAATATAATTCATCATATCGTGCTTTAAAGACTTTAAAACTTTATTTTCAAGAACCTTTTCAATATAGTTTAGACCATATCTATTTGTTGCTGGAAAGATCGATAATATGTTATTTTTTCCTTGATGTAGAAATGTCAAGTTTACAGCAGACTTAAAACCATCCTTATCAACATGAGGAATAATGCAGACATTTATCCAAGGTTCTAACTCAGGAATTCCCTTCTCCTTAGGAGATAAGAAAAAATCTAAGATTGTTAGGGTATCTTGAATCATAATATTTCTATAAAATAGATCTTCATCCTCCAACTCAATGTATTGGGGAATATTCCCATTTCCCAAAATAGAGTCAATTATATTTACAATATTAAAAACCCATTTTGCTTCTTTTTTTGTTTCAAAGGCACAAAAAGGAATATATTCAATATTATTTTTTGATTTCAAGAATTGAGCAAGATTTTTAGCTTCGAGCTCCATAATCTGGAGCATAGATAATTCTTTATTCTTATAATAGAATTTTTTTGAACATACATCTTGGAATAATGTATCTAGTTTTTTCTTTGCCTTACATTTACTTGAAACATAAAATAATTCTCTCCCTAATTCGTCCATTCCCCTCCATACGTCTTTTCTAAAAATTCTATTATCTATAAACATTTCAACTAAATAATATCTTAATGGTGGTCTATAAGCATCCATGAAATCAAAAAGTAACTCCTTATTTTTCTTAGTCATTGCCCCATAAAAGGTCTCATTTCTTTTCCCGCTATTTGCACGATAATGCAATATTCCAGGTCCAGGGAAAAATCGATTAAATCCGACTTTACCTAAAGCTTTGCCTGCTTCTTTTTGTAATAAAATATATAGATAATTCAAGCATGCATTAAACACATCATAAGCCTTTGCACCATAATAAAAAATTGTCTCGGCGTATCTCTGTGCTTGCCGGCCAACAAAGCGAAATTTTGGGGGTAAAGCCCGTTTGATCACTTCCCAAGCATTTTTTTCTGAATTTCCTTCAGCAGAACGTAATCTATTCATGATATCTATTATTTCTTGTTCATTATGAGGTTCATAAGAAGCATTATAAAATAAATATGTTAAAAGCAACCAATCAAGTTGACCATAAAGGAGTTTATCTTGATATTTCTTTATAACCCACGGTTTGTTTAATTCTGTAATGAATTTCGAGACTAATTTTCTTGTATAAAGCACATTTGACATTATTTTTGCAAAAACCATTTGTCTACCGACTTCCATCAAATCCCCTTTTGCTCTCCGATCTATTATTTTATTTCTAATCAAACTCTCGGATCTTTCCCTTTTCTCCGCTTCAAGTATTTCTTCTTTGTTATGTTCAATTAATTCTATTCGATGTAAGTCAATAAAATTCATTGCTTCTTTACTTATTGTCCCTCCGAATAATTCAATTCTTCCCACCGCATCTATAAAGTAACGTCTTTTATTACCAGATATATAAAAACGAAATACTTTATCTTTCGAGTCATAATCAACCCGTAATTCATGTCGCTTTTTCACAATTAGATTGTACGCATAATTTTTAACATTAGCTATTAAAAAGCCATTAATTTCTTTGATTTTATTAGTTATTTGTTTATAAATTCCTGTTTTTCCCTCAAACATTCCCCTCTCTCCCATATATACCACTAATTTACAATTCTTACAAATTGATGCAACTCCATATATGGGAATTAATAGTGTATTTATTTCACCACATTCAGGGCATTTTGGTTTGTCATCATGAATTTCAAAACTTTTAAATTGAATATATTTACGTTCTATTTCTTCAAAATCATCACATATTTTTTGCTTTGGAGAACGTTCTTTTTTCTTAAAATTACATCTATATCTACAATTTATTCTCTTTCTTCGATCATGAGGATGTTTTTGCAAGTGTTGGCAATCTTTACATGTTTTTTCTTGAGATTTTTCAAAATATTTCTTTAAAAAATATCGATATGGAGGTCTTCCTATTACTTGATATTCTTGAACACAAACAACTCTATCTGAAAGTTTATCTAAGTGTGCTCTAATTTTACGAAGACTAATATCACCATAAAGATTCATATACAACTCTTTTACTGTTAGTCCATTTTTACCAGCTATTTCTAATAGCTTTAATATTTCTTCATCAAGCATTGAAGGAGCTTTATTTCTCCAATTAATCTTGTGACGCCAAATCCCCGGTTTTTTACCTTTCTTTTCGATTTCTTCTTTTTGGTAACGTCTATAGATCTTATTAAGGGTATGAAATATTGTCTTATTTTCATCAAATACTCTAGTAAAATCAACTTCGTAGTAATTTTGTCCCTTCTCTTTAACAATTTTTTCGACATATTCATGGATTCTGCAACCTTCACAGAAGAGATATAATGATGCAGCAAGCCAAATACTGGTTTTTCGATAATTTTCAATATCTCCATCATAAAGTCCTTTTTTATAATTCTCTTTTTCTTCTTGTTCTAGATCCCAGCGATAATTCTGTAATAAATCTCGAATTTTATCTTTCTTTTCTAGTACATAATCCCTTTGAAGTGCTTTTAAATCTTGAAACCTAGGGTCCTCTTTAAGAAGAATCTTTGTTGCAGTATTAGTAAGGATATTGATACAAGAGCTGGGCGAGGGCTTATTATTATATAAAAACAAAAATGAAAATTCATCAGCAGTTAAAATATCAACTTGCGATTCAACTGCTGCCTCCCCTATATATGTGAGCCCCATCACCTTTTTACTTGATCTTATATAAATTGTGTTAAGCAGATCATTGACAATTCTCCTAAGTCTATATCGAACATATCTATGTGTTAATCTTGTAAATTCATCACGCGTTATTTTTTTCCTTATATCTTCTGTTTCTTTTTTATTAATTTTATATAATTCCAAATTTCTTTCATTTTTTGCCCTTAAAATGAGCTTTTTAATATATTTCTTCCATTTTTTAAAAGATATTTGATGATAAAATAACCTTTCAATTGCTAACTTTTCAATATCTTTTAAAGTAATTCTGCTTCTAATCTCATCAAGCTTAAAACCTCTAAAACGAAAATTCTTAGGTATTTTTTCTGATTTTTGATCTTGCTCTTTTATTTTCTTATCCTTGATTAGAAGAATTTTCTCTTCAAAATCATTTTTCAATAATTTCGAAACAAAAAATATTATATTCCCTTCTTTTTCTCTGGTTCTACCAATCATTTGAGTAAGTTCAACTGAGTTATAAATTTCAGCATCAGTTATTAGTATTGTATGGATGTTCTTGATATCTACTCCAACTTCCAATACAGGACTGCAAAAAAGGAATCGAATTTTATCATCCTTCATAAATTCGTTAAATTTTCTTTTTCTAATCTCTAAATCCAACCCTGCATGTATGTAATCAACATGAAAAGCAACTTTTTTTTCATTAATAAATTGCATATATTCTTCAAATTCTCTACCATATTCAGTATCAAGATCTGAAAATACAGCATTTGCGATATAATTTTTTGGATTAACATATGGAACCTTACCAAAATTTTCCCATACGAACATAGCGAGGGCTTCTGCAATCCTACGGCTATAGGTGAAAATGAGCATTTTGCCAGAAGTTTTTTTATCATTTTTCACAATATCATATAAAAATTTCTCACAATGTTTCAATGTTCTAAATAGCTTTTCATAATATGCCCTAATATTATCAAACTTTAAGCGAGTCTTAATGAACTTTTCAACATCTGAAAATTTGTATTTTTTCAATAACTTTTTTCTTTCCCTCTTCCATATATGTTTAAAATCACCATATTTCTTTTGAATTATTTCTCCTTTAAAATTTCGTTCATTTGATCTAAAAATAAGTTCACAATTAAATTTTTTAGCCCAATTTTCTGCTGATTTTCTTTCAAAACTCCCACTTAAAAAACAAAATTGAACATCTTCATGCTCACGCTGAATTTTATATAACATCGTTTCGAGTTTTAAGCCACGAGATCTTTCTCCTAATTTATGAGCTTCATCAATAATAACCGCTCCAAATATTTTCTTTCCATAGAAATATCTTCTCTTTTGTATCTCAAAAAGGAATGAGCGAAATGCTTCATATGTTGCGATAATTATTGCATTCCCCATAGCATTTCTTAAATCATCAAGAGCAGGTCTAATTTCTGCTTGTAATTTTAATATTTTTATTTCTCTTTGATATTCTCTTTCTAATTCAATAGCTTTTTGATGTAAAAGCATCACTGTCGGAACCAAATATACAGGAATTAAATTTCTGACTAAAGCCATTGTAGTACAAATTTTTGCAATTTCGGTTTTACCCATACCTGTTGGTGCAACTACAAAAACACTTCGACCTTTAATTACAAATTTATATCCTTTTTTTTGATATTTATGTAGTTTGCTAAGTAAGAAATTTCTACGCTTCGAACTCTTGTCTGCCTTCTCAATATTTCTAGAAATCGTCTCAAACATAATATCAAATGAACAGCATCAGTAAAAAATTATAATTTCAAAGAAATCTCTAAAGTGTTTAAAAATTTTTTTAAATTAATTTTTTGAAATTCAAAATTACTAATTTAAATTTAAAATTTTAAATAATTTATTAATTTTTGTTAATTCCATTTTTAAATATCATAATTTATTTATAAAGCCGAAGTGCCTAAATATCCGACTATTATCTATTAGTCTATACCATTAATGGTAATTAAAGAAAACATATTTTCTAAAATGTAAGTGGAATATAAATAAATTTAAATGAAGTTAAAAATGATAAATCATAGAAAATTACCAGAATTAAGTTCACTTAATAAAAAATTTTTTTCTATTCCTTTATAATAACCTCTCGTAACAAGGCTACCCTCTAGAAATCCGATTTTCCTTAAAAAACTTTTTTTATCTTTTTTCCTTACGATTAATAAATGGGTATATTTATCATTGATTAAATAATTGATGTTAAAATGATTATGAATTTCTCCTATTTCATATAAGAAATCAAGATTTTTTTGAGCCCCAATAAGCCAAAATCTCTTATATTTTTTGGATACAGTTATACCCCCATCATCTGCCCAAAAACATCGAAGAAACTCTCGTTTAAATTCGGAAGGACCAGCCTTTATCACTTCTGGAACTTGAATATTATTTGATTTACAACTGTAAGATGGTGCATATTTCATTAAATCTTGAATAGCTAAAATTGAGTTGTAATTAATAGATACGCAATTTTTATGGTTTTCATCAAATATACCATTATTTTCAAGTCCATATACAGTTTTCACATCATTGATAAACTGCTGAATTACTTTTGGTGATGAACAGATAAATCTAAAGTAATTATTTCCTTTTCTATCATTGACAGAACCATCAAAAAGCATATGACTAATGATTCTTATTTTTTCAATTGTCATTTTCTCTTGTTCCTTTATTGGTTTATATCTACTTTCTTGAAACTCTTTTGACTTCCATTTTTGTTTCATTATACGACTAAAATGAATTCGACTTTGTTCTCTTTTAGAGGGGGTTACATTTGCAAGCTTAGCCCCCTTACTACAACCCCAATTTGGGGGGAATACTACAAATTGGAAGTCATATTTTGATTTACTGATAATTTTCAGACACTCAATAAATAAAGATTCCGGAATTGTAGATATTCCAGATCTATAATTATATAAATTATTCTTTGGTATATCCATCTTAATTGAAAGTTGCTTAAAAGTAACTTTCTTCCTTAATAAATCAAAGAATTTCTTCAAATCTAGTTTTTCTAATTTAATCCTGTTTTCTTTTGTATTTCTACCTTTCATTTTAAAACCGAAAATTTATTTCATAAAATCAAATAAAAACATCTAAGTCATTTTAGAAAATTCGATAAAAACGTTTGATTCTTAAAAAAGAGGCGGTAATCAAATTTTTGCATGTTTTGTAATGTTTTTTTAGTTTTTCTCCCATATTTTTTTATAATATAGTTTTGCATCTCATCTGGGTCTACTGTATAAGGGACTTCAATCAAAATTATCCCATTTTCTTTACATATTTTTCTTTTTATTTGGTCTCTTTTTTGTTGTTTTTTGAATCTTTTTTCAGTGGAGTGGAAAAATGAGTTATATTCATAATGCTGTAATCCATTATATTCAAATGCTAGTTTTAATTCTCGATTATAGCCATCTAGATGCATTTTTTCAATTTTATAATCTCCAAATTCAATTTGATATTTTTCCAAAATTGTTTTATCAAGAAAAACATCATTTAAGGTAGTCGTAGGAAATTCTTTTTCAAATATTGCTTCAAAATAGCACCGACAAATTCGTTCATTAAATCCTTTCATACAATTAGGACACCAATGCCCCCTTAGAACATGTGTAGGTCTTGCTTCCCAGATATTTTTACATGCTCCGCATTGCCATTTATATTTCATATTAACATAAATATATTTTTTAGATGTGGATATTTTAGATAAAAATTTCCCAGGATAACCAGTCTTTTCCAAACCTATATCATATGCTATTTTATGCATCTCTGTTATAGAATGTCTTGCTTTTCCAGAACATCTTGGACACCAAGAATCCCCTCTTCGGATATGATCTGCAGTTGTTTCCCAAATATAGCCGCATTTCCCACATTGCCACTCATATTTTGTGTCTGTATTAATGTATTCTTTTGATAAGAATTTTCCTGGCTTCCCCGTGTTTTTTATTCCCATATCATGGGCAGCCTTATACATGTCATCTATACTAAGTTGAAGATTTTTCGCACAATTTGGACACCAAGCCCCCCTTCTCACATGATCTGCCCTTGATTCCCAAATATAATTACATTTTCCGCATTGCCATTCATATTTTGTGTTAACATTAATGTATTTTTTTGATAAGAATTTTCCTGGCTTTCCCGTCTTCTTTAGACCTACTTCATGGGCAGTTTTATGCATTTCATCTATAGTGAGCCTACGATTCCCAGCACAATTTGGACACCAGCCCCCTTGCTTTACTGAATCTGCCGTAACTTTCCATATATAGTTGCATTTTCCGCATTGCCACTTGTATTTTGTTTTAATATCAATATATTTTTTTGATAAGAACTTTCCTGGCTTCCCTGTCTTTTTTATTCCTATATCATGAGCTGTTTTATGCATATTTTTTATATCATATTTTTTCATATAAACACCTAATTTCAAGATTTTTTTACTTAATAATATTATAGAATGCGCAGAATATATGTTTTGTTATATATAAAGAAGAGTTTTTGCGCAAATTTAATTTAAGGGTTATTAATTTTTCCATTAATTTTCATTATCTATTTATAGAATTCCATTAGGTAATTCTGGGTCACTTAAAAGGAGTAATAACAAAATAGATAATATTCAATTAATTATTAAAAAAAAAGTAATGGAAAATAAACAGTGAAGATCTAAAAATTGAAAAACTGGGGAGCCATCTTCATTCGAGCAGCTATTTCATAGACTCCCCATGCCCCACAGCCCCCATGGCCTAAACAATCTACATCATTCCCATAACAACAGAAGGGTTGCTCAAATCCATTATCTCCAAGATACATGGGAACAAAAAATCTCTTTATTGGGCAATTCTTAATTATTTCTGGTGCATTTTGAGATAACATAAGTTCAAATGCTAACTCTTTATTAAGAATATATTTTGGATATTTCTTTTTTAAAGCAATTACTTTTTTTATCACTGGATCTCGTTCTTTTAAAGTTTTCCAGCCCAGATCTGATGTATCGTTCTTTCTCGGAACATAAAAAGAGAAAATAATACCTCTAATAGGAGTTTCCTTACGTAAAATCTCGATTATTTCTTCAAAGCAATCCTCATTCTTTTTTGTAATTACGCATTGGCTTTGAAGGTCTCCTTCAAAATCGTCTGGTAGATTATTTAGATTAGCTATAACTTTTTTAAAGGTCCCTTTTCCCCGAACTTCATCATTTACTTCTTCTGGACCATCTATTGAAACACACCATTTTGTTTTTTTTCCCAAATTTATTAATGGGAGAGTTCCATTTGTGGTAATAACATTTCTGGAGAATATTTTTATCCCTGGTCTTAATACATCTTTTCTTAATAATGGCTCACCCCCCATCCAAACCATTGAGAAGATACCATAGTGGTTTCTGTATTTTTTAATTTCTTTTAACATGACTTCTGTAGGCATTTCGCTTTCTTTAGTTGGTATGTTTGGGTTTCCCTCCCTAAAAACAAAGCAATGTTTGCATCTTAGGTTACATCTATTAGTTACATTTATCATAGCCATTGGGCGGAATTCTTTCATTTTTTACACCCTTTTAAGTTAAATTTATTATAAATATTTATGATTTGAACTTACTTATCAATTTAAAATAAGCAGAATTCTATTAAATTACTTTTTGTAAATTTTAAAATTTAGAAAATGTGTTGTAATCTATATGAGCCAATTAAATTTCACAACCTTATTGCTCCGATATGGAGAGATATCATTAAAGAGTGATAAAGTTCGAAGAAGGTTTGAAAAGAAATTAGAAGAGAATATAAAGTATGTTCTAGATAAAGAAAAAATTTCATATAAACTTGAACGTCTCCCATTGCAAGGAAGGTTCTATGTTCACACAGAAAAAATTGAAGAAACCGCAAAAATTCTCTCAGAAACATTTGGAATAGTATCAATAAGTCCGGTTAAAAAAGTTAGCTCCAAACTTTCAGCTATTTTGGATGAAATATTAAATTTTTCAGACATTTTAATTAAGAATAATAACACATTTGCGATACGTGTAAGACGCTCTGGGCAGCATGAATATACATCGCAAGATGTAGCCAATCAAGTTGGGGATTTTATAAACAAGAAATTTGATAAAAGAAATATTAAAGTGGATTTAACTAAACCTGATGTAACTATTTTTATAGAGATAAGGGATGAATGGGCTTATATTTTCAAAGATATTATTGAGGGGTTAGGTGGTTTTCCATATAATTCACAAGATAATCTTGTTTCTCTCTTTTTTGGTGATTTTAATAGTTTTATCTCTACTTGGCTTATGTTTCGTAAGGGTTGTAGAGTTATACCGATATTTTTTAATTTTTCGATGTTTACAAATCAAAATCTTTCAGATCAAATAATAGAAATGGCCCAAAATCTGAAAAAATACATAAATACGGACAAATTTTATATTTACGAAATTCCGGATTGTAAAAAATTAATTAAATCAAATAAATCTATAGAAAATGTAAATTTTTTTCAAATTAACCTCCAATTAATGTTTCTAGTAGCCGAAAGAATCGCTATTTCAGAAAATGCAAAGGGAATAGTTACTTATCATACGTTTTCTGATATTTTCAACCTAAAAGATTTAAGTATTATAGAAAATTCGGTAAAATTCCCAATTTTTAAACCTTTATTAGGAAAAAATTTAGACAATTTAAATGAATTAACTGATAAATTTGAAAATATTCCTTTTATCAATAAAAAAAATCTGCATTTGCATTTCAATGAAAAAGAAAAGATAAAATTTCAGCATCTTAACAAATCAGAAATTAATTCAATACAAGATATTGTGGAAAAATTAGTTAAAAGTGCTAAAAAAATAGAAATTTAATGTTATTTAGTTTCAATAAATTCTAAATTGATGTTTAAAGATTTGGATGAATGAATTAGATATCCCATAGAGATGACATCAGGACTAAGTTTTGCATATTTTTTGACATTATTTTTATTAATTCCTCCAGAAAATTCGATTGTAACTTTATCACGTAATCCCTTGTCTTCTAACAGCTTTAAAGCTTCTGCAGCTTTTTCTGGGGTAAAATTATCAAACATTATTATATCAGCTTCAGCGTTTGCGGCTTCCATTACTTGATCAATTGTTTCAACTTCAACCTCAATTTTCTTTGAAAAACTTATTTCTTTTCTAATTTTTTCAACTGCTTTTTTAATATCCCCAAAAATGCTTAGGTGGTTATCTTTTACCATAATTTCATCGTCTAAATTGAATCTATGTGTATCACCGCCCCCTAAGCTAACCGCTCGTTTTTCAAAATATTGAAAACCTGGTGTTACTTTCCTCGTACAGGCAATTCTCGTTATTTTATTTATTCCACGAACTATTTTTATTACTGAATTTGTTTCAGTAGCAATTCCACTCATTCTCATAAGTATATTAAGAGCAGTTCTTTCTGCAGTTAAAATGTCTTTAGCTCGTCCTTTAATTCTTAAGATTGTCTGGTCTTTTTTTACCGCACTACCATCTTTGATATTATCAAGTATTTTTATATTCATTAATTCAAAAACCATTTTTGCCTCTTGTATCCCGGCTACTACTCCATTTTCTCGAGCTTTAATTTCAGCTGTGGCTTGTATATTATCTTGTATAAGTGTATTGGTAGTGATATCTCCAAATCCTACATCAACTTCTAAAAATTCTTTAATAATTTTTCTTAAAATTGTTTTTGGTAATTCCATACTAATTCACTATCCATGCCTTAATATCTCCAATTTTAACCCTCTCCAATATCTCTACGAACAACTTCCCCTTGAGGTGTTTCTTCTTCAAAAATTTCCGCTTGAAAACTTGATATTTTTACATTTCTCTCCTTCCAGGTGTTCGATGGAAGCCAAGCCTTCTGCATTAAATGAGCCAAATAAGTCTTAACATCCCACTTCCAATCTACAGGAACTTGGGGTAATAATAAACCGCTATAACCACCATACTCAACAATCAAACCGTCTCTACCTATCTTAATCTTCTCTAAATATTCATCTGGATTATTTACTTTAATTTCTTCTGGTGGAGTTAAAGCACTTACTTCAACTATAATATTGTTTAATTCTTTTTCTTTAACACGTGAAAATCTTGAATCTTTCGTTGCGGAACTTATGCTTGATTCAATAACAGCTTCTATGAGTGGGTGGTAAGGTAGTGGATAACCTATACAGCCTCTCAATTCCTTTTCAGGACCAGATCCCTTCAACTTTCTTAAAGTTACAAAAACACCAGCTTTCTCTTTTAATTTTTCAGAAATATCTTGAGGTATCTCAACTTTTTTCCCTGTCTTTATATAGGATTCAATATTCTTTCTGGCCAACTTTACTAAAAATTTTCCCTCTTCTAAAGAAAGCATAATTTATCACCAGAAAAAAACTCTACCGTTTTATCAAATTTAAAATATGACGATTTTTAAACTATAATTTATTCTGAAAATAATAAAAAGTTCCTAATAAAAATTCAAAAATATCATAAAAATTAAAAAATATGAAGTGATTTCAAACTAAATTCGGAAATAAACGACGATTTAAAGGAGATAGTTAAACTGAAGATAAATCCCCCAACTTTGGAAGCCATCATCTTCTCAGGTGGTGGCGGACTCGTGATTCGAAAGCAAAAAATTAAAATAACTCCTGGAATGAATTACTTCGAAATTATGGACGTACCAGCTTCCTATGATCCCGAACAAGTCATCGCTGAATTAGAAGGAGAAAATGTAAATAATGTAAAAATCACCCAATTGAGTCTAAAATTGCCAGATAGAACGATTGTAAATATGGTAATTCAACGTGAAAGAAATGCTTCTAATAACATAATATCAAGTGCAACGGATCTTCGAGCAGAATCCCGAAAGGAAATTTTAGCTATTTGTGAATCAGCATATTATAGACAATATGAAGACATGCTTGGAGAATTAAATATTACAGTTCAATCCGATATTCAAGGAGAAATAAATTTATCCATTAAATATTTCTTCAATGACACCCGAATTCGCTGGAAACCGGGAGTTCAAGTAGATTTGGACGAAAAAACCAATAATGCAAGAATAATTGGATATATAAATGTCGATAACAATTCAGATCTTCTTTTAGAAAACGTTGAATTGAAATTTGCAGAATTTGATCTTGCAGAAGCTCCTGTCGGTGAGAATGAAGATGAATTTGATTTTGAAGGAGAAGAAGAATTTGGTGAAGCACCAAGAGCAGCACCGGGAAGACCAGCGGCTAAGAAAAAGGTTTATAAAAGAGTTCAACGATTAAAACAACTTTTAGCGTGAAGAAAAGATGATAAAAATGAGGGAACTTTAAATTGACCAAATGGAGGATCTTTAAATGAAAATTAATCCACCAATAACAGATGCCATCATCTTTTCTGGTGGTGGCGGACTAGTAATTAGAAAGCAAAAAACTAAGGTTTCGCCAGGAAAAAATAATTTTGAAATAATGGACGTACCTGCAAGTTTCGATCCAGAGCAAGTTATTGTAGAAATTGTAAGTGAATTTCAAGATAAAGTCAAACTAAGTCAATTAAGCATTAAACTGCCAGATAAAACAATTGTCAACATGGGTATTTCACGAGAAAGAACGGCTTCCAATAACATAATCACTAACGCGACTGATTTGAGAGCGGAATCAAGAAAAAAAATACTTGCCATTTGTGAATCTGCATATTATAGGCAATATGAAGATATGTTTGGAGAGATCGATGTTGTAGTGACCTCAGAAGTAGATACCGAAATCGATCTTACTTTAAAATACTTCATTATAGATTTGCGAATTCGTTGGAAACCCGGAGTTCAGGTAGACTTGGATGAAAAAAACAATTCTGCCAAGATAGTAGGTTACATTAATGTTGATAACAATTCGGATTTCATTTTTGAAAATGTAGAGCTAGAATTTGCGGAATTCGACCTTGCCCCTACTCCTGTCATGCCTGTCGGCGGTGAAGCTGAGCAAGTAGCATTTGCTCAAATGCAAATACCTGCTAATGAAAATATTTTGAGAAATGTTCGACGATTAAAAAGGAGATTTAAGTGAGGTTATTAATATGAAAGCAACTTTATATCCCAGAAAAAAAATTAGATTAGAATGGTTTAAATTTGAAAGTGTTCCTTTCGAGATAAACCGAGAAACAGAAATAAAATATGCTGTTTCCTCGGCTCAATACGATAAATTAACCCATATGACGAAAATCCAGTATATATTTAATAATCTAAATAAAGATATTCCCCAAACTGACCTAATTGTCATGGAAAAAGGCCTACCAACTCTTTATTCAAGAACACCAGGATCAGTTGCAGGAAAATTATCTTCCGAAAAACATGACGACACTAGTATAGAAATAAATGATTTATTAGTTAAAGTTGAGCGAGGAAAAGAAGAAATAAAAAGAGAACCACCAGAACATCCTGATCCAAGGATTAAAGAAATAGAAACCCGTAGAAGAAAAGATCTCATTCAAAGAAAAATTACCTTAAAAAATATTTCAAATAAGCGCGTTCAAAATTTAAAATTAAAGTATATTGAAGTTAAGGAAGTTCGCTACGAATCATCTGTTCCAGAACCTACGAAAAAAGACTTACCCGAATATATATGGGAAATTTCTTTGGATCCTGATCAAAGTACCTCAGTAGAATTAAGTGTGGTCGTAGAAATCGTGAAGACATTCAGGATTGAGAAAGAACCAGTAGTAAGATCTCAAAAATTTGAATAATATTCCAATAAATTCTTTTTTTTTATTTTAGTCTAGATAATTCCTAATTCTTTTAATTTTCTATAATATTTTTTCGAATTTTATTAAATAGAAAAAAAAGTTAGAGATTTTATGATGTTTCCATCATTTCATGACGTATCCATAGAATCAGAACAACGCATAAAGGAACGCCAAAGATAAGTAAATCCCAAAGGATTGCGGAAATCCAAGAAAACACAAGATATTCAATGCTCCAAGTTATAAAAGGAGTATTCCAATTATTTTCAACATAAATTATGATAAGCCACGTTAAAAATATCAGAAACGAGAATACTCCACCACCACTACCACCTGTCATTCGTTGGCGATACCCTTTTTTCTTTGGTTCTCCCTTATATTCTTCCTTCTCCTCATCAGGTAATTTTCTCCACCACTGTATGAATACAACCGCAACAAATACAATAACTGGAATTCCAATGAATAAAAATTCCCAGAGAATCACATTTAATATAAAAGTTATTACAGAACCTATCGTCCATAAGCTTAAGCTCCGTGGTACTAGTCTAGTTGATAGTGCATTTGGTAGGATGAACCATAAAAATAACAAAAGCCCGCATATAGCAGCTACACTGACTCCAGCTATAATTATTAACATCATCTTCCAGTGATTTTTGAAGAATTTTATCCATACTTCATCTTTGATATCTTCATTATTTGCCATTTAAAATCCCTTCTATTATAAGATTTATGACGATTAATATAAAACAAATAATTTACTTAAAAATTATTTTTTGTGCAAAAATGAAAATCTCTAATAAATTCTAATATTGTAATTTAACCTAGAGTTTTTCTAATTTCTTTAATCTTTTCTAATGTTTTTTCGAAATTTATCCAGTGGTGACCTTTATAGTAAACTTTTTTACAAGAATCATTTGTACAAATCCAAAATTCGTCAAAAAGGTCATAAGTGGATTGAGGAACTTGCTCTTTTATTTCTGATTTATTTACTGAAACAATCTCATAATTACATGTAGGACATCGAGATATTTTAGGGTCAATAATTAGATCAATATCATATTTTTTGGATAAAATAGCTAGATTTTTTATATAATTCCCCTTCAGAAATAAAACTGGTATTTTTTTATTTTTGGCTCTTTCAACTAATATTTCGTCCTTTGTGAGTAGAATTCTATTTTTATTTTTTGCTATTTCTAAAAATTGGTCGTCATCTATACTATTGTCGTATAATGTATCATAACCTAATAGTCGTAGCCATTTAGCAGTTCTTCCAAACATAGAGTCACAAATAAATGTAATAATATAAAACACCAAAATTTTGTTAATTTTGAGGTTTAATAATTGATCCCATTCCTTCTTTCGCTAAAACTTCTCTATGATCCATGACTAATTTTCCATTTAAAAATGTCATAATTGGAATACCCTGGACTTCAAATCCATCAAATGGAGAATGATGAGCCTTGGAAAAGAAATTGGCTGAATTTATTTTATATTTCTTCTTTAAATCCACCACAACAAGATCTGCATCAAAATTTGGGAAAATTCTTCCTTTTTGTTTTATATTGAATAATTTAGCTGGATTCTCTGAGCATAATTCAACAAATCTTTTTAAAGTGATTCTTTTATTGTTTATATAGGTTAGCATTAATGGTAATAAAGTTTCTAACCCCGGAATTCCACTTGGGGCTTCTAAAAAAGTAGATTTTTTTTCATCTAACGAATGCGGGGCATGATCTGTTGCTATAACATCCACAAAACCTGAATTAATTCCATCCCAAAGTGCATTACAATCACTTTTTTTTCGTAAAGGGGGGACCATTTTAGAAAAGGACTTTTTAGTTTGAAGTAAATTGGAATCTAATATTAAATGGTGTGGAGTAACTTCAAGCGAAAAATTCAATCCTTTCTTTTTAGCTTCTATAATTCTTTTAATAGACTCAGCAGTACTAATGTGAGCGAAGTGTAATTTTATTCCATTATCCTTAATAAAATTAATACATCTTTGTACGGTATCTATTTCACTATTAGCGTTATGTGCCTTTAAGAATGCTTCAATATCAGGATAATTAGCTTCTTTATATGTTTTAATTAATTTGTTAGTGTCTCTTTTTTCAGCATGAATAGTAACTGGAAGTTGAGTATTTTGAAGTAATTTGAATAAAGAACTAAGTTGGTCATCATTTGAAAAATCAAAATTAGAATATGGATGATCTGGATAAATTTTAAACCCTATCGCCCCTAATTTTGTTATTTTTAAGATATCTTGGAAGTTTTCTGGAATAGCAGAATAAAAACCCACGTTACAAACAATTTTATTTGCTGCCTTTTTTAATTTTAATTTAAAAATATCTGGATTATCAGTTCGTGGCTTAGTATTTGGCATGTCTAAAACTGTAGTTATTCCTCCTGCTAATGCTGCACGGGTTCCAGTTAAAAAATCTTCTTTATACGATAAATCCAAATCTCTCAAATGAACATGAACATCAATAATTCCAGGTAAAATTAAATTGCCATTACACTCTATTGTTTTAGATGCTGGGGGTAGATTGGGGTCTTTTCCTATTTTAATAATTTTCCCCTTATCAATAGCAATTCCCCCTTCCTTTATTTCTCCTTCTGTGAAAATTTTAGCGTTATTAAGGATTAAATCTTTCAATGACTGATATTCCTTTTATTAAAAAATTGGGTAATAATTAAAGATGGGATCTTTTTAATCGACTTTTAAATTGTTTTTGACTAATTTAACCATGTCCGTTTTAGAAACTATTCCGACTAATTTATTATTAGCATTCAATACTGGTACTGCTCTCATTCCTTCTTCAAGCATTATTGTAGCTGCTTCACCTATAGAATCATCTTCTTTTAAAGTGGGTGGATCTGTCTTCATAGCATCTGCAACTAAAATATATCTTAAACGTTCTTCTTGATGGCGACCTGGGACTTTATTTCTAAAATTCGCAAAAGCTCTAGCAATCATTCCTTCAGAAATCAATCCTATAAGATCTTCTCCATCGAGTACAGGAAGCACAGAAACATTCTTATCAAATAAAATATTACGTGCGTGGATTAATCTATCATTGATTGAAATAGTAATTGGCCTTTTTGTCATTATTTTGTTTAAAGAAATATCATCTAATTTTTGACATATTTGGGTCATTTCATTATACGTAATTAATCCCACAGGTTTATCATCTTCCATAACAGGTAGTCCCGAGACTTCTTCTTTAAGCATTATCTCCGCCGCTTCACTTAAATCTGTATTTGGATTAACAGTTTTTGGTTTATAATACATTGATGCTGAAACGTGAAGACTCGAAGTCTTTATGGATTTAGTTTTGCTTGATCCTAATCTATCGGCAAGCTCTCGCTCTGTAAGAATACCTGCGAGTTTATCTTCGTTTGTACATAATAAAGTAGATAAATTTTGTTTTTTCATCATTTCAATAGCATCAATTAACAATCGATCTTTGTCAATTGATATTTTTCTAATATCTTTTTTTTGCATAATTTCATTGATACGCATATATTACCCTCAATTCAATAATGAAACTAAATTTTATTAAGATTTTTTATTTGTGCAAAATATAATATTCAATGTAAGGAACAAGGAATTTGTAAAAAAAAGGGTTTTTCATATATTTATTTTACCTTTGCCAGTTGGAATTAAACGTTGAATTTCATCAATATTAATTCTTCTTATTTTATTTCGGAGTTTTGAGTCTTTAACATTTGATAACCAATAAGAAATAATTTCTTTTGCTAGAATTGAACTTTTTAAATCACCTGGGCAAATCTCTACTGGAAATAATATGTCTTTTGACTCAATATTTGGAGAAATTACGGGATATACATATTCATCTTCGATTTTGAATCCAATTTTGATTGTTGCAGGGATAGATTTCAAAATATTTTTTGTACCTTGGATGATGAAAGATCCTTTTTTACGATATTCACCTGATGGTGGAGTAAAAGTAACTTGAGAACCCTTAACCCAAAATGCATCAGCCTGACTATAACCTGCTTTCCAAGCACCAGAATACGAAATGGCTAATTGAGCTCCCTCTAATATACTCTCTTCTGGAACCTCTTTTCCTTCAGTTTGAATAATAACAGCAGGTGCTCCAGCAAAACTAGCATGAAGAAATATATCGTTATCATTCATATATTTTTTTACGATAATTTCATTCGTTTTAACGTCCTTTCCTCCTAAAATCAAAAAACCATTTGATGATTTTAACCAATGAAATTTTTCAAACCATTTTTGAGTTCGCTTTTTTCTTGGTTTTTCAATAATTGGTTTCTCTATTGAATCTTCTAATTTTGCAGTTTCTAATTTTTTTAGAGTATTTTGAATAGCTTTTTCTGCTCCTAACTTTTTCTTCAACATTTTTTTTGATTTTTGATAAAAATTATTTGCAATTTGTGTTGGAGAATCCGTAAAATCTATTTGAAAACTCGTGTCTCCAATTTTTAACTCAACTAAGGCATTATTTGGTATAATTTTATTCATGATTTGAGCAAAGCTACCATCTTCCTTTTTCTCTTTCTCAAGTTTTGAAATTATTTCATCCCAAGAAATTTTATTTTTACGAGAAGAATTAACAAATTCGAATAATTGTTGAATTAATCCGAGATTTTGGTATATTAAATCACCATATTTTTTAAATTTTTCTCCTTTACTAATCAAAGCTTGAAGTTGTTGTTTTTGATCATTTAAAATTCTTTCAAGTCTCGTTATTTTTGCCTTTGACTCAGAAATTTGTTCTTGAATTTGCTTCTTTTCAATAGTTTCTTCTTGAAGGCTATAAAACTCATCCGCTGCTTCATTAATGGTCTTGAATTTCTTCTGTTTAAATTCTTGAAAAATTTGCATATCAATTGGCGAAATTGCATAGAAATCTGAATTTTTATATATTATTTGGGGAGTAAATTGTTTCTCTTTAAATGGGCGTAATAAATTCTCGATTTCTATAAAAATTTCTTTACTTTTATCTAATATCGAATTTGAAGACGCTTGAAGGTCAACATTCGCTCTAATACAAATCTCCTGTGCATAATTTGGTCCAATATTTAAATTACTAACTAAAGTTGGGATAATTCTTTTATTCGAATTCTGAAGCATGTTTTTGAAATTCTCTAGCGATAAATTCATAATATTTTGACCAGATGTCGTTGGAAGCGAAAAAGCTCTGTTTGGGATAATTCGGCGATCACGCATTGTTTTATAACGCGATGCCGAAATGACAATATTATTTTCGTCAGTTAAAATAACATTTCCTTTATCAAAAAACTCGAATATTACCTTAAAAGTTATAATTGGTTTTGAATCACTGGTTTCTTCTTCTGATTGAATATATCCTAACTCTAGAACTATAACCCTATCAAAATTATGTTGATAAACATCACAAACACGTAAATTCTTGGTGCTTTTTCTTAATTTTATACAAAAATTAGGTGGTATCTTTGGTTTACCCCTCTCATATTCAGTGATATGAATACGATTTGGTGTTTCCACTAACAAATTCATTTTTCCAGTTTCTGTTTTGAATTTAAAAATGAAAATATTCCCAATTTGGTATATTTTTTGAATTCTGGCTTCGATAAGTTTAGATCTTATTTCTGAAATAATTGCTAAAATATCAAAGTTTGACATGGAGTATTTCAAGGTATATCCTCGTTATAATAACACATTCTTTTCATATTATCTTATCATAATAAAAATGGTAAATCTAGAATTTCTTTATTATGTAATAGAACAATTTTTATTTACATTAATTTTAAAATAAATACAAGGGTTTTTGTAATGGTTATTGATAAATTAAAAAGAAAAATCGATGAAATGAGTCTAAAGGGCCAAATTTATGTATCAAAAATAATTTTGGCCGCAATTGCAACATTAGGTTGTTTTATCTTAACGCTGACTCAAATAGAACACTCACAAGCTTGGGGTGTTGCATTTGGTTGGAGTTTGGTAGCTGTACATTTTTTAGTTGTTTGGAAAGTCGTGAAAGTTGACATAAACGAAATTGGAGGAAAAGGAAAGATCCTTATGGAAGGATTCGGAACTTATATATTTATGTGGTTACTACTTTGGACGACTGTACATACTATATGGTGGATTTCAGTATATGGTGTCCCGATTTTTTATCCTTAATAAACAAAACTAGTATAATATGACCCAACTTTTAAGTTTCGCCTATAATTTCTAATATTAAATCTGATCATATAATTTGGAAATTTCGAATTTCTCAAAAATTTTTCTAGAAATTGTTAAATCTTCAAATATAATTAAAAATATTTAATACATAAAAAAAATTAAATTATTATAAGTGGTAAAAAATCAGATGAAAATTAATGAAAAAACAAGATAGCTCAACTAAGGGAGATATAGACGAATTAGATCATAAAATATTAGAATTTTTACAAGATGATTCTCGGATGCCTTTTACGAATATTGCTAAAAAACTTAATGTGCCTGATACGACAGTTCATTTTCGAGTGCGCAAATTAAAAGAGATGGGTATAATCAAAAAATTCTCTATAGTGATACCTCCAGAGACATTAGGCTTTCGCGTTATTGCATGGTTTACCCTAAAAGTCGGTGGGCATATTGTTGAGGATATTTCCATCAAGAGACTAAATGAATTAACTGAATACTTATCAAAAATGAATAATGTTAAGTTTGTAGCTAATACATCCGATAATAATATTTGTATTCTTGTATTAACAAAAAATGAAGCAGAAATGGATCAAATTATAAATGAGCTTAACCATAATCCTGATGTTGGTGAGTTATCTGTTTCGAAAATTACTAAAATTATAAAAGGTGAAGGTTTTACTAGTTTATAACATATGAGGGTGATTTTGTGGCTGATGAACGAGTTAAAACTGGAGTTCCAGGACTTGATGAAATTTTACATGGTGGTTTAATTAAAGGACATAATATTTTGGTTACAGGTTGTGCTGGGACTGGAAAAACGATTCTATGTACGCAATTTCTTTATCAAGGTGCAAAAAAATTTAATGAACCTGGAATTTTAGTAACTTTAGAGGAAATGCCCAATGAGTTGAGGAAAGAAGCGTCATTATTTAAATGGGATGTAAAAGAGTTAGAAGAACAAAAAAAATTCGCTATAATTGATGCAGCATCAAGTAAAGCGGGTCTTCCAACTGGTGAAAAATTTGCTCTAAGAAGAGGTTTTGACGTTAATACTTTAGCACAAGAGATATATCGTACAACAAAAGAAATAGGCGCTAAAAGGGTTGTAATTGACTCAATTGCAGGTTTGGGAATGCAATTTGAGGGTACTATAAATATAAGAACAGCAATATTTCGTTTAAGTGCATTGTTACGAGAAATAAATTGTACATCACTTATGACTTCTGAAGTACCCGCAGGAGACGTTTTTACTAGATATGGTGTCGAAGAATTTATTGCTCAAGGAGTAATTCTTCTTTATCTTGAAGAGGAAGCAGGAGAGTTAAAACGCAGTCTAGTTGTAAGAAAAATGAGAGGAACATCCCACTCACTAAAGCGCTATCCATTTGAAATTAATGACGACAAAGGAATAGTTGTAATGCTTTAATATTTTTTTCTTTTATATTCTAAATATATTTCTTTATTTAAAATGTATTTTTACAATAAATAGGGAATAATTAATAGTTCTATTTCTCTTCTTCTGGTTCTTCCCAACCCAATACTTTTAGAGCTTCAAGCACAGCTTCTTTATCACTTATTTTAAAAAGCTCATCATCACTTGCTTCGGCAGCTGTAAAAGGTTTTGTGGGGGGAGTTGAGATAGTTGGGGTGGGTTGAGTTGTTACAGGTTTTGGACCCAGTGCTGTTCTCAAAGCCTCAGTATCAATTTCTACACTTCCTGAAGTAGGCTGTGCAGGAGTTGGAGTTTTTTTACTTTCTAATGACTGTAAAGCATCGAATAATGCCCTTTTATCAAAACTTTCTTCCACTTCCGAAACTGAAGCTGGTGCTGGGATTGAATCTACTGAAACTGGGGCAGGAACTTCTTCTAATCCAGTTGAAGCTGTTAATTGATCTACAGTAATAGGTTCGGGAACCTCTTCAGTGGTGATTGTTGTAGGTGTTGTAAGTGTTACTGGAGCAGATTGAGATGAAACAGGTGCTGCTATAGTAGGCTCAGCTGTAGCTGGAAGAATTGCTGCTTCATATCCTAAGGTGTGCGCCACTTTATTACTAAATCTATGTAAAAGTGCGAGATAATAGCCCATTCTACTCATTTTTTTACAAGAACCTACGACCATATGTCTAGGTCCAGCTTGAGTGAGTATAGTATAACCATCTTCTCCTCTTACGATGATTTCCTTCAATCCTCCATGTTTTAATTGGCGTAGACTAGTTTCTCCCAAATTTACAAGGGCAGCAGATGCTGCTGAATATACATCTGCATCAACATCAGCAGAAACTGCACAAGCTATACGTAATCCTTCCTTTGTAACAACTGCACACGCTTCTAATTCAGTTCTAGCTTCCAATTTATTTAATAAATTGGTTAAAGTATCTTTCTGGTCTTCAGAAATCTCCAATTTCAAACCTTCTTTAAAAATATCTCAAAAAGCTATTTCCAATTAATAATTTTTATAGATTTTAGCCTTATTTAATTATGGTTTCTAGTTATTCTTATATTTTATTTCATTAATTTGAGTTTATCAATCAAGGTCATAATAAGAAATTTCTTAATTTATTGAATATAATTTGAAAATTCATAAAAATTTTATAAAATTAGTTAAAAGAGTAATTATTTTAAATAAAATTTAATATTCTAAAATCAGTAAGGATGTTTTAAAATGATAAATGAGAAATTGATATGTTTAAATTGTAAAAAAGAAATTCCTTCTAATGCTTCATATTGCCCCCATTGTGGTTTAAAATTAAAAATGTCTATTCAAGCTAAGAATACAAGAATTTGTAAAAAATGCGGTACTAATATTTTAACATCAAAATTATCTTATTGTCCAATATGTTCAACTAATTTAGAAAGCACCCGAGTTCAAAAAAAGTAAAATTAGCATTTTTCAATATTTCTGAGGATTTTAATTCATTTTTTGGTAAATCTAAATTAATTCTAATGGAATTAAGGTTATTTTTTTTACTATTTTAAAAATCTAGGTCTTACAATGATTTTGCTCTCTCTTCTACTTCAGTAGCTTTATCATCAAGACCAGCTTTTCTATACCACTCTGCTGCACTTAATAAAAGTCTCTTAGCTATTTCTGGTTCACGGCTTTTTATATGACTCTCAGCAAGTTCTATATGATATTTGGCTTTCTTTTCTGCATATTCAATTAATTGATCACTTGCTTTAGGCACTAAAATCCCTCATATTTCTTTATTTTTAGTAATTGTTCTATCTAATTAAAAAATAAAACTTATGTATATTAATATTTTTTTAATTTTAAAAATGGGATAGAAAATTCTGAATATTTAAGTTAATTTGGGAATATTTTAGGTTAAAATAAATAAATATTATTTTTGGAATTTAATCTTATATGCTTCGACTTGTGCACTAGATAGAACTTCAGTTGATCCTTTAAGTAATTCAACAGCCATTATTCGACCTTCATTAACAATCATTCGAGCAGTATAGTCCTTAGCGAGAAAATCACCCTCTGGTAAATCTGCGAAAATTTCCCATTTACGCTCAATCTTTTCTTGACCAAGAAAAGTTTTCTTACTCTCTACCATGCTGAAAACGTATGGACCGATTACCACAATCTCCCTCTCATAATTTGGTGGAACTGATTTTTGATCAATAATTGCGATAATTTGCTTTACACTATCTTCAACTGGAAGGGATTGAATCCCAGTACTAACTACTGCCTCAGCTGGAACTGTTTCTGGTTGAGAAATAGGTGCAGGTTGAATCGTAGGTGTAGGTTGAAACGTAGGAGCTGGTTCAATAGTAGGAGGAGTTTGAACTATCGCGGGTTGGGGTTGAGTGGGTTGAATAATTGTAGGTTGAGCAACTGGCTGTGGTGGAGAGGCAACCGTTGGTTGAGGAGGTAATGCTGGAGGTTGGGCTGCTGGCTGCTCTGCCGGTATAAATTCTTCGATTTCAGGAGCAGTGGGAACAGGACCGCCAATTAAATTAATAAATTCACTTGGTTCTGAACCTTGGTCAACAGAATCCACTTTAAAAGTTAAACCTAATTGCCCACGCAAGTCTTGACTTTTGCGTGCTGCAATAAACTTCCGACGAACCCTTGCATTCTCTCCTTTCCAAATATATATTTTCTTTTGTATCTCATCAACAACTAAAACTACCATATCTGATTTTAACATAACATTAATTGGTCCAGATATTGGTACTTGTTCTAAATCGCCTTCGTCTAAAACATTGTGTAGTTGAATGCTCATAATAAACGCCACATTTTGGAATAAGACATAAAATAATTGGAAATTTTTTCTATTTTGAATTATTAATAACTAAATAGTTTAATAAATTCTATACATAATGTAAAACATTTTAACTAATTATTATAATTTTCGTCTATTGAAACTAAAAACAAAAAGGAATATAATTGAAATAAACATTTTTTTATGAATAAATTATTTTTATATCGATGATTTTGTCGTTTTTTTTAATAAATTGAAGTTATACTCATTTTTAATTTAATATTACTATATTTTATACTTTCATTGCTTCAGGAATTAGTTCAAGTAAATCAGTTGCCATTATATGGTTGCCAAAATATTTTTTAGAAGCCAATTTCCCGGCTTTTCCATTGATAAATGCAGCTGAAACAGCTGATTCAAAAACATCTACTTTTTGTCCTATTAAACATGACGAAATACCTGTTAATACATCCCCAGTGCCTCCAACAGTCATCGCTGGGCATCCTGTTAAGTTAATTTTAAACTTTTTTCCATCCGAAATTATATCTTCATGACCCTTAAGTAAAATGGTAACCCTCATCTCCTTAGCTGAGTCAATGACTTTTTGGATTTTTGTCGATAACGACAAATCCTTTAAATCAATTCCAGTTAATATTTTAAACTCTCCTTCATGAGGAGTTAAGATTATATGTGATTTTGATAAAACTTTCAAATCAAGTGCGATTGCCTTTAAAGCATCGGCATCTATTACTAAAGGAATATTAATTTTTTGAATTTTTTTAACAATTTCTACTACAGTTGTTAAAGTTGAGCTATCATTTCCTAAACCTGGTCCAATTGCAACTGAAGTCGCCCAAGGTAATAAATTATCTATATGTGGTATAGATTCTTCGGATAAAATATCTCCTGGAAAATCTCTAACTATTAAATTTGGAGAATAACTTCTTAAATTAGAAGCAACTTTTTCAGGTGTGGCAATGATTACAAGATCTGCCCCAGTTCTATATGCTGCTAAACCTACCAAAGCTGGTGCTCCAGTATAATATTTTCCCCCTCCTATTACTAATATTTTTCCAAAATCTCCTTTGTGGCTATGAGGATCTCTTGATCTTTCTAAAAATTTTACATCTCCAGTTCCTACTATGAATTCTGCTTCAGGAGGAATGCCAATTTCTGAAATTACTAATTTTCCTACAAATTTTTCATTATTTTTTAAACCAATTTTCAATTTATGGAAAGTTATAGTCAGATTTGCTTCAATAGCTTTATCATGGATATTTCCATTTAAGGGATCCAAGCCAGAAGGAACATCAATAGCCACTTTAAGAGCTTTAGATTCATTAATAAGGTCTATTGCTGTAGATATTGGTTCACGTAATTTTCCCTTAACTCCAGTTCCTAATAAACCATCTATTATAATATCAGCTGACAATATTTTTTCTCTTATTGAATTTAGTTGATTTGGATTAATAATTTCAAACTTAGAAATTGAAAATTTCATTTGTTCTAAAGCATTCCAATTCCTCTTAGAAATCTCTGTTCTGATTTGAGAGCTATGTCCTAATAAAAAGACATTTATTTTTGGTTTATAATATGATAGATGACGCGCTGCAACAAAAGCATCGCCACCATTATTTCCCGTTCCTGCAAAAATAAAAATAGTTTTATTACTAATATCTGAAATCTCTCTAATTATTTCTTGAGATATCGCTTTACCAGCATTTTCCATTAATAATTCTGTTGGGACTCCTAAATAAGAGCAATTTTCATCAATCACTGCCATCTGCTTAGGCGTAATTTCCTTTATTCCATATTTTTTAAATAAGGATAAGAATGGTAAATTTTGCAAATTTATTCATCCCCTATAAACCTTTAAAAAACTGAAGGTGCTTTTTTTCTTTTATCCTTATCTTCTTCCTTTTTCTTAACAGGTTGTTCTGAGACTAATTTTTTCTTTTCCACTTCTTTTATCTTTCTCACTCGATTTAATAATAGAACCATTATTAATATAATTGAAATAAATGGGAGAACATAAAGTAATAAAATGTTAGGAATGGACATAATTACTTCTGTTATATAAAGCCTTGAATATTTCAATTCAAGTCCATTATCTGAGAATAGATAAACTTGGATATGGAGATATTTTAGACCTATATCCCATGGTAAGGTTTTAAATAGACAAGGAATTGCCATAACTTTAGAAGCAAAAGCATCAATATGTGAACTTATGAGCATTGGTTGAAATCCACCAGTGCCAAAAACACCAATTACAACACGAACTGGTGTAGATCGATAATTTTCAATCTCTACTGTAAGTAAAGTGGTTTGATCTTGGTAGAGGGCCACTGGAGTCACTATTGTACCTACTTCTAAGTCAGGAGTAACCTTAATTGAGAAATAATAATCTATTGAATAATTAACCCAAGAAACCTTAATATTTCCTGAATATTCACCATAAGGAACTAAATTTTTTACAGATAAAGGAATATAAAAATAAGATTCGGCATTTGGGGATAAAGTCTCATTCATTTCAACGTAATCTAAAGCCTCTGGCAGAAATATCTCTAATGTAAAATTTAAATCTACTAATAATTTTTGATTTTTTACTTTTATAATTGCATAACGTAGATCTCCCTCTGCGATTTGAGTTGGAATTCCCATTCTTTCTGGATCTGTAGAATTTTTAACATCTACTAAAAGAGTTTCATTACTTATGTATTTATCTTGAAAATACAAATTTGTTATTAATTTATAATCTTCTTTAGGAATTGTTCTCTCATCTAATTTTACAAGAACAATTTGTTTAGTATATCCTACGTCTACTAAATAATTAATTAGTGATGAATTTGTGATAAAAATATCCCCATGAGCAGTCAAATTAACCACTGCAGCCTCTCTTCTATCATTTTTTAGAGTAAGATTGCATTGTAAAAAGTCTCCTTGAGCCACATCATCAGTTAGACTGTCTATATAGGCAATATAAATTCCATAACCTACTTGGATATACATTTTAGTCACTGCACTAGCGTACCACATTTTAGGTTCAGTATTTGAAGGTCCACTTGTTGCAGTAATTGTAACATTATAAATTCCGATTGCCTCATCTATATTCCTAGTAGGTCCAAATGATATTGTTGCTACTCCATCCTTAGTAGTTATGAACGTTCTATTAACATAAAGAGAACCATCAGGATTTAAAACTATAAAATTTACTCTTGCATTTGGGATTGGGGTAGAAGGTTTTCCTAGAAAAAAATCAGAGCTTCCATATGTCACATTTATAGTGATTCTATCCTCTCCTAAAATAAATTCCTTCCAACGTAAATAATTATCTTCATGAATTACTACATCTGATAATACTCTTTTATTTTTTATAGCAATTGGTGAAGTCGGAAAGCCAAGTAGTTGATAATCTAGAGTGGTTTCTAATCTTTGTAGATATCGAACGTTCCATAATGCAGGACTAGAAGAATTAATTCCAAAAATACAAAAAATAATTTTTTCTGCATTTGAAATATTGATATATTCACCAATATAGAAATTATTACCGCTTGAGTTAAAGGTAGCATTCACTCTATAAATAAAACTCTGGTAAGTTATGCCTTCTATTGTATCAAGACCTATTATATTCAAAGTTACATTTGCATCTGTTATATTATCTGTAAGATTATAATACAAAGATAAAGTCACATTCATAATTTCTCCATTAGGAGGATCTGTACTAGGAATAAAATCTGTGTCATCAGTTAACCAAGGTGTAGTAGTATCATTCCAATAAGTTGAATTAATTAAATTAAAGAATTTTACTAAACATTTAATTAATAAAGCGTTTGAATCAAGAATAGAGTATGAATATTGTGGTCTGATAAAATTTGTTTTATTGACGTTGTCTCTATACCCGAAGAAGTATATTATTTCATCTTGAAACTGAAAATTGAGATAGAACGAATTTATATTATTCATAATCTTTTCTGCTTGATAATATATTGTATGATTTTGAGTAATTTTAAAAAGTTCAATAAAAGCTAATAGTGCCCAAGCATTTGATATGGAATTTTTAGATGTTTCCTGCTCTGAAAGAGGTAAAGACCAATTTGCAAAAAGATATGGATAAAAACCAGTATCATTAGAATCCCAGAGATATCTGAACATTAAATTTGCGAGATATTCAGACTGATTCAGAAAAGCTGTATTGTTTAAAATTTCATAAAATTTTATTAGACTTAGAATTCCGAGAGCATTAGCTTGAGTTTCTTTATAGCTTAATGTAAGATTCCAAGCTCCTTCTGAATTTGGATTTAATGAAAGATAACCTCCTCCATTCGATGCATTCTTATCCCAGATTTCTTTAGTGGTATTTAATAAATAAAAAGTTTCATTTGCCATTTTAAAAGCATTTTGTGTAATATTCGAATTAATTTCACTAGTCTGATTTATTTGTAAGGCAGCTAAAATCGTCAAAAAATTACCAGCTATATCCCTTGTCTCATTCGAAAACGATTTATTTGTATTTATGTAACCATAATTTATAGGATCCCAAAATGTAGCATTAAGATATAACCAAGTTTCATTTGCCCTCCTTAAATAATCCGAATTTCCAGTCTGATTATATAACTCTAATAAAGTTAAGACTGCAAACGCATTATCAACTAATCGAGTTTCATTTAAAGGATTTTTTAGATCGGTACCACATCTTTCTATAAATCCAGTCACATTAGCTTCGACAATACTATTATTAATATAAACACTTTGATTAGCTCTTAATTTGATATTTAAAAAACTATAAACCCTATCAATAAATGTGTCATAAGTGTTATTTTCATACCAGGAACGGGCATACATAATAGGACCCATTAGCTGATATAAGCTGGAAATTGATTCTAAAATCATAAAATTATTGTAAGCATATTTATTTTCTGTATCTAAACCTTGAAGAAATCCATCAGCATAATCTTCATCTGTCCAAAAAGTTTGTGTCAACCAAGTTAAAGTATCTTGAGCAATTTGGATGTAAGTCGGAAATTTTCTATAGAATTTAAAAATATAAAATCCCGCTGTGAAACTTGATTTATTAAAAATTAATATATTAACAGAAATAGTATAGCTTAATCTTGATACATTTATTGTAGTTTTATAGATATTATCCACAATATTAACAAAATTAAAAACCTGATCTATACCAATTATAATTGCAAAGGCAGTTGCATTTTGAAGTGGAATACCCTCATCATCAAAAATTTCAATTTCAATTTCATATAAATCTTCAATTTTTCCTGTTATTTTCTGTTCAACTATAAAATTATTTGCTACTGGTGGATCTTTTAAATTCAATCGTATTTTATATAAATTAGTTAACGCTCTACATATGGAAAGCGAAGAATAAATATCCGCTTGGGGTGGATTAATAAATCCATTAAACGATGATTTATTTGCGTATGCACCCGCAAGAAAGTCTGGTGTCCAAAAAAAAGTATTAATAAAAAATGAAATATTTTCTGCCATAATATAGTGCGTATAGTTATTTGAAAAATCATAAAGATCTGAAAAAGCTAAAATTGCAAAGCTGTTATCTTTTAATGTTTTATTAGTATTAATAATGCCAAAAGTACCATTATAATATGAATAAAATCCTAAAAATCTCGAATCCCATAAATAATTCAACATAAAATCTGAAGTTTGATTTATTGTGGTATAATAAGTATCATTATTTACATCATTAGGATACTGTTTGAGATATTCTAATATGGTAAGAATTGCTAAAGAATTAATTAATGTTGATTTTTCATCTATTTCATGTAAAGGTTGCCAAGTATAATTGAATCTTGAGTAAAAGCCATAATTAATTGAATCCCAAAGCTTATCTATAGTCTCATTTAATGTATAATTCGCCAAATTTAAAGCTTGAGTTCTGATTGTTTGATTTATTTGGTCATTACTTGCAATTCCTAAATTTGCTAAAATAGCTAATAAATTATCATATAAATTCTTTGTATTATCAGTTGAGGAATTAGTTGAATTATATCCACCATTTACACTATCCCAAAATGTAAAATTCAAATATTTCCAAGTTGCATTAGCCAGTTCCAGATAACTAGTATCATTTGTGATATCATATAATTTTAGGAATGTAATAATTGCCCATGCATTATCTTTACATAATGTAAGATTTGAAATTTGAGTTCCATTTACATCGGTTTCTGAAATAAAACCCAATGAAGTCATATTTCCAACTTTAAAATTATTAATGAGAAAATCTGTAGAATTTAAAGAATAATTTAACATTATTTGATCAATTGCAATTTTTGACCAATCAATAGCAGTATTCAACCCTGTAGATTCAATAAAATCTAAAATTGTATAAATTGCATAAAAATTTTCTTCGGCAGATTTATTTAAATTGGTCCCATTAGTATTATAAAATCCAGAATTTAAAGAATCATAAAAACCTAATGTAAGTGAACTTAAAGTAGTAAATAATCTTGACTCATAGGTTGAAAATGTTCTATTAGATAATATCAAATTCCATGATGCACCATATGATTCATTTAAAATAAGGTGATTTAAATATATTTTTGCATAATATGGCGAGAAATCCAAATTGAAATTATAAATATTCGAATTTTTAGAGGTAAAATTAAATTTCTGACCTAAACCAAAAATAGGACTTAACCCAGTATTATCTACAAATCCACTCAGAAAGATCATTGCATCTGCGTTTTCTAATTTATTTCCATCTGTATCATAAACAACGAGATTTGCATCGAAATACCTTCCTAATGAGTTTAATTTTGAATTATTGACTTTTATATTTACTAAGGGAGAAAGAGATAATTTATCTTGACTTTGGGATACAGCTATTAATGCTCTAATCGCCATAAATTCAGAAAATGGGGTTTTTAATTCTCTAATATCAACTTCTTGCTTATAATAACCAGTAAAATACCCTCCAGTTTCATAATCCCACAAGTAAAGATTAAGAAAATTCAATATTTCTTCAGATTTACTATAATATGTATAATTATTAGTATCTTCAAATAATTTACTATATGCTAAAATTGCCCAACTATTGTCTGATGTGGATTTATTCAATCCAATAATAGTTCCATTATGATTGGAATAATCAAAGAATCCTCCTAAATCGTTATCCCATAGAGAATTTTGGATGAAAATCAATGTTTTATTAATTCTGTCATAGTAAGTTGAATTATATATATCATCAGGAAAAAGCTCAAGATATCGTGAATGGACTAAAATTGATAAGCTATTTGAATCAAGCCTTTTTGCATCAATTCTATTTTGATGACCTGAAGAAATTCCCCATGACTCATTGGCTGAAGTATAAAATCCCCAAGAATCATTATCCCACGTATTATTATTAATTAACTGTAGTGTAATATTCGCCATCTTTGTAGCATTACCTTGAAGTGATGGGTAAATGCTACTTATATTCGCTACCTCTAAATTTGCAAGAATTGTTAGGAAATGATCAAAGGTATAACGATTGATTTGGTTATTGAATGGTGAAGATTTATTATAATATCCTCCAGTAGCGTTATACCATAATGTATTATTAATATAATGCCAAGTTTTGTTAATTTCTTGCAAATAAATTGTATCATTTGTTATTTTATAAAGTTCTGATAATGCAAGAAGTGCATAGGTATTTTCAATTAATGAGCTTGAATTTATTAAATCTCCATTTTTATCCGTTCCAATATAATAATAGCTTTCAGTAGAATTATTAAATGTTGAATTATAAAACGTTGAATTAATACGATTATAAATCTCAATAGAATTATTATAAATATAATTAGTCAGATTTGTCTCTGCACCCAATTCAAATAATGTTAGCATTGCTAGAAAATTATCTATAACCGTTTCATATTCCGAACCTTGGTATTGATCGTGATCACGGGTCAAAGACGTGTAAAAACCAATATCCTCTGGCCTTATATGCTCTAATAGAAGTCTCATTGTAGTATTAGCTCGTGTTAAATAAATATCAGGAAAACGAAATTCTAACAATCCTAAGATCGCAATAGAATTTGCTCTTGTACTTTTTTTAGTAGAGTTTTGAGCACTTGCACCAGAATCCATAGAATAATTATATATCTTATTATTGACGTCCCACAAATGATTATTAAGGAAATAAGAAATATTTCGCCCCTGAAGATAATAAGTTATATTATTAGTTTTTTCATAAAGTTTTAAAAACGCTTGCATCGCCCATGAATTAGTTTCTAAATATTTAGTTGTGTCAGTAATCGAATAATTTAATCCTTGTAATACTATATCATAAAAATTATTCCATAGGAAATTAGAGATGTTTTCAGCTATTCTAACATAAGTTTCATTAAGTGTGGACTGGGATAATTCTAATAAAGAAAGAATACCAAGTGAATTTACATGAGTTTGATTTCCAAAATTCTTTATACTCCAATTTCTACTATAATTTAGGACTAAACCGTTTGAAATGTTAAAATCCTCTAAAATCTTACTCATTATGGTCTCGGACCTTCTTAATGCATTTATTTGATATTCGTAATCGTATTCATAAGTCCGATATACCTCTAGATTCATTAAAATTGAAATTAAATTGTCTATTGTGTATTTAGAAAGATCATTAGTATCATTACTTTTAAAATAACCATAATATTCCGAATCCCAAAGTTCCTCATTCATATAAGTTAAAGTTTGATTGGCAATCTCCAGTAATGTAATATTCTCTGTAACTTCATATAACTTTAGTAGTGCCAAAATTGCCATAGCATTGTCTGAACTATAGGTTTCATTTGAATAATTTGTTTCATTATCAAAATAATTAATAAAACCTGTTAAACCACCAGTTGAAACATTAAAATAACAATTATTTAACAAGAAATCCATAGTTTGATTAGCTATTTGCAAATAATTCACAGATTTATTACTTAAATAAACATCAACAAGGTTAATTATCATTAATGCATTAGTTAAAGTATACTTTCTTGTGTTATTTTGGCTACCATTTAAATATACATACTCATAAAAACTCCCTTCACTCGAATTCAACAAATTTCTAAAAATGAAGTCGAATGAATTGTTAATATTATCAAAAACAAATTCCTTGTAGCGATAATAATAATTTGATAAATAAATATCTTCTTGACTCTCTATGTCGCTAGGTTCTTCGGGATATGGTTCTTGGGCTGAAGTTCCTAAAGGGGGAAGTTCATCAAGAACTGGTAAATCATCTGGCATAATTCCTGCATTATTTTCAGTATAATTCGAATCTGGGGGAATATACTGATTTTGGGCAGTTATGAAAAAATTCATAATTATAACTGAACAAACGACTAAAATCGCTAGCGATTTTCTTCTCATCTATTAGAATTCTCCAGAAACTTAAACTATAGTAGTTTTACTTTTTAGGTTTTAAAATGTTATTAATAAAAATAATTTAATTCTAAATGAAATAAATAAGATTTGGTATTTTTAATTCAATAAAAGATACCGTTGTTTTTCTTAAAAAACACAAATTAAATATGAAATTGACTCTAATTATTAGTATTATTCATCTCTAAACTTAGTATTTCTACCAATTCCTGTTGAAATAATATTAGATGGCTCTAATCTTTCGTTTATCTGAGTTTGATGATTAATATTTAAAAAAACACCGTCAAACAGTTCATCAAGAGATAAATTAAGCTCTTCAATAGGATTAATCCATTTTCCTTTTGGATAATTTTGTTGAAACCGGTTCTCAGGGTCGGATTTATTTTTTATATTTGGTAACTCTGTATTTAAAGTTTGAATCGGATAGGGTATTCCTCTTTTTATAACTCGATTTACAAACCAATCCCAAATCTCTGCATGGATGTTTTTGAACATTTCTCTATTTTTTTCTTCAAATGGTTGTAGATACATCATATGCTCTGTTGTGAGTCCTGTGACTTTAACTGTGAAATCCGAACGACCCATATGCATGAAAGTGTTCAACATTGACGGCCATGGTGCTTGGGCAAATATATAGTCAGGAAGTTTATAAATTTCCTTTGCTCCCCAACCATCCCATCCCATAGCAACTGATTCATAATTTGAAGGTTCAAATAGTAAATTAAGTGCAAAAGTTTCATAGGCGTTAATACAATAGTAATCTGCTAAAGCCCATTGTGGAGTCCTTTCATTTCGAATATCTTTTAAAATGTCGATTAAGCGTAAACTGGATTTTTTAATCTCTTTAATTTTTTTAGGAAGTTCTCTTATTTTATATCCTAATTTCATATGCCTTCTATCTAATAATTCATCTTCAGGGTGCACAAACCACCAATCTACCGGAAGTCCATCCTCTAAGTGTCCGTTAAGCAGTCCAAAAACTTCTTTTGTGTCATGTTTTAAAATAATATATGTAACATCCGCAGAATCCCCACTAAATAGTTTTTGAGTACCTTGAAGCAAATCTGCTCGTATTGAGACATTAGGTAATATAATAGTATATGAAAGGATTTTCTCAGGATTAGTCATTTCTTGGGTAATAACACTTTTTGAGGTCTTTATCGATTCATTAAATCGAGTTTCAAAAAAATCATAACAGGTGTCCTGACTATCTTTCGAAAATTTTGAAAATCTTTCAAAACCAAACTCTTTAAAAAGCTCCCACATATTATGAATTAAAGGTAAATATGGTTTAATAGAAATTTCTTCGGGAATATCACCATATGTATATTTTGACATATTAGAAACTCCTAAATCTAAAATTCACTTTTTTTGAATTTATCTTCTTCAATAAGGCAAATTTATTTATCAAAACATTTTTGTCTCTTATAGTTAATTTTTTCCTTTTAATTAAACCAAAACTTATTTAAAATTGGTAATAAAGGAAATATTTTGAAATAGTAAAGCATAAAATTGGACTTCAAAAAAAGGAGAATATGAATTGCCCAAGGGTTTGGCTTTGTTTGGTTGGACTAATAAAGAAGGCTTTTTTCTCATTGACTGTGTACCAAATGACATTAGACGCTTATTAGATGACGAAACAGTAATGAGAATAGGGTCATTACATAGACTACGTAAATTAGACCCAAATTTTCTAACTTTAAATTTACCTAATTTTAAGATAGCTAGCTTTTTTTCAGGAATGAAGACTGCTAGATTTATAATTACTCCAAACTTTACTCTAACATTAATTTTAGATTTAGAGGAAAATCCACATAAATTTTCAGCAATTCTCCCTACTGCTGCAAAAGCAGTTTTAAATACTTTAAGCGGAGAAAAACAACGATTTGATACAAGAACTGCGAGAATGGGGGATGTTTTAGCCGCTATCGGTAAAGAATACAAAGATGTATTGCCTAGAATTTTTGATGATATTTGTAATGATCGCGTTCAACATGCAATGAGTGTAGAAGACTTATTAGATGAAGCTGGATATGTTGAAGAAGAAATTTCTGAAGCTGAAAAACAACTACAACAATTAAGAGATATTATTGAAGAAAGGGATGGGATGATTAAAATGTTACAAAAAATGCTTTCAGAACAAGAAAAATCTGCTGGCGATACTTTTGGACCGTCCGTTTCCGATTATACTTCAATGATTCAAGATTTACAAAACAAATTAACTGAAGAGAAACGAATTAACAAAGATTTATTAGATAAAAAACAAAAACTTGAAGCTCAAATTGAACGATCCCCTTTGATGGAAAATAAATTACGTTCTTTACAAGCAGATTTAAGAGAAAGAGAGGGAATAATTCAAGAACAAAAAGATAAAATTCGGGAACTAGAAGAAGCTTTAAAAGGTGGAGGAGCTGTAAGTTCAACATCAACTACAACATCTTCCACTTCAAGTACGTCGGGGGGTAAAAGTCGCTATATACCACTTTAAAATTAATAATTTTGTTCAAACACTTTTTAATTAAATGTATTTAAAGGCATCTTTCATGAAAGAAATAAATCTTGACGATTTGTCAGAATGGTTCGAAAATAAAACTAAAAAACAAATTGAACCTATAAAAAAAGAAGCACAAAAAAAAATATCTAAATGTGAATCAATATTTAATGAGCTTAGAGTTGCATGTCATACTCTTGAAGAACAACCTCCAACAAGTTCAGATGAATTAATAACAAAGTCAGCAAAACGTTTTTCTGAAAAACTGGTAAAAAGTCTAGATGATTTTGAATTCCCAGAAAAAATAACTTATGAAAAAGTTGATAATTTTAAAGATAGGCTAGCAAATCTATTAAGAACAATTGCGCAATATGCTAATAGGTGGGTTTCAAAATTAGGAAGGGATAAATCGTATTTACAAATTATCCGTAATATTAATTACTTACTAAGAGACATTCAGAACCTCTTTAGAAAATTAAATACTTTCCTTGAAAAGAAATATCGTAGAGTCATGAATATAGAAAATATTGAGGAGTTAATCGAAAAACTGGAAGAATTAATACAAAATGCAAAAGATATAAAGGTCTTTGAATCAGAAATTGAAAATGAACTAAAAGAAAATGAATTGGAATTAAATAAAATTAAAGAAAAAATTCAAACTTTAGAAAAAAATGACATTATAAACCAAATAAATTTACTTGATAACGAATTAGAAAAAATAAATGGAAAAATAAGGAATTTAATAGGTCCAATTCGAAAATCCTTAAAAAAATTTTTGAAATTAATAGATGATGGTGATTATAATCCAAGACCTGATTCAGTTTCATTTATTTCTTTGTATATTAACGATCCAATAAACACATTTCTGTCAGAAAATAATGAGTTTTTACATTTAAAATCAATATTTTTAGATTTATTAGATGCAATTAATACAAACAAATTGAAATTAAAAACAAGTTCCGAAAAAAAAATTAAAATAAAAATTAAAAATATTGAAAAAAGAGATTTAAAATCATTAAAATTGCGATTTGATCAATTATATGATAAAAAACAATCAATTCTTTCAAATCCAGATTATAAAAGAAAACTTGAAGAATTAGCTGAAATCCTAGAAAAAAAAGAGATCATAACGAGAGAAAATGAAGAAATAAAATTAAAATTTGATAAAAATAATGAAGATTATAATAGGGCATTGACTAAACTCGGAGATTATAAATCTAAAATAGAAAATTCAGTATTAGAAATCACTAATACTCAAATTAAACTCCTTTTATAATGAAGTTATCTGAATGATGATAAAAAAATTAAATGATAATTTAAAAAAAATTCAATCTAAACTAGAGATAATATTTAATCTCTTAAAAATCCCATTTTTACAAAAAATTGACACAATAAATCCGATAACAGAAGAAATACTTAACCCTCACAAATCTAAAATATTAAATAATCTCAAAGAAGTCCTCATTATTTTTAAGGAGATTCAATCTGATAAATTAGTCCAAATTACAGATTTCAAAGCATTTTCAGAAAAGATGATTCCAATTATTGAAGATATTAAGGTAAAAATTGAAAAATCACAAAGTAATGAATATAATAACTTATATATTATGATAAAACTATATTGGTTTATTGAATATTTTATCAAACATGAATTAGAACTTAAAAATAACGAGTTTTTTAATGAAGGGTGTCATTATAAATGGATTATTGATGATATTTGTCTAGATTTTTTAATTAATCTTGAGAATAACCCAAATTCATCAATTAATGTTTTAGCTGAAATTGATGATAAGCGGAGAGGAACTATAAGAAATACGAAATTGATAGAAATTAAGGATAAAACGGTAGGTTTAACATCATTAGGACAAATACTTTGCGATATAGCAAAAATTGGAGATATATACTGCTATTATCTAGATGAATTTGATGAAATATTGGAAGAATCAGAAGAATAAATATAATTAAAACAAATTATTTAATTATTAAATTATTTAATAATTTGCCTATGGGCACAACCTCTAGCTGTACATTGATTTTTTGATTGAATTGATTTACAACATTCATCACATATAATTTTCATACTCTTGAACTCACAAAGATGTATATGCTTTTTATTTTTTTCACAAATAATACAAATCATTCCCAAAATTATTTCCTTCTTTTATAATGTTTGATTTTAATGATTCATACATTTAAAACACGGTATATTAGGATTTTATAAATAAATTCTTATAATTAAGATTAAAGATTAATTGGTTTTTGTACCAGTTGAAATTAAATTAAAATTAAATATTTTTGAATATTCCATTTAATTATTGGATATTTTAAGCATATTTATTTCATTCAATAAACCCCTACTATAACTCTTAAATCAATGACAATTAATTTTATATCTTTTTTCTTTTTTATTAATGTGAATTAAGAAATTAGAATAAACTAATTTTTATTATATAAATGGTGTAAAATTTGGAAAGAATGGTGTTTCCCTTCACAGCAATGGTTGGACAAGAGAAAATGAGGCTAGCTTTGATATTAAATGTCATTAATCCACTTATTGGGGGAGTTCTGATTCGAGGGGAACGTGGTACTGGCAAAAGCACTGCTATCCGTGCCTTAGCTCAATTATTACCGGATATTGAGATAGTAAAAGGCTGTTGTTTTAATTGTGATCCATATGATACTGATCATTTATGTGTTGAATGTGCAGATAAATATGGGAATAATGCATTAATTACCGAAAAAAAGAAGCAAACTGTAGTAGAAATTCCATTAAGCGCAACAGAGGATAAAGTTGTAGGTTCTCTTGATATTGAACGTGCAATAAAAGACGGTATAAAAGCCTTAGAACCCGGAATACTGGCTAATGCAAATCGTAATATTCTTTATGTTGATGAAATAAATTTATTAAGTGATCATATTATTGATGATCTTCTAGATTGCGCAGCTATGGGTGTCAATCTTATCGAAAGAGAAGGAATCTCGGTTAGTCACCCTTCAAAGTTTGTTTTAGTCGGATCTATGAATCCCGAGGAAGGAGAACTGAGACCTCAAATTCTAGACCGTCTTGGATTATCTGTAGATGTCGAATCTATAAAGGATTTTGACCTTAGATTACAAATCTTAGAAAGGGTAGAAGATTTTGATAAAAACCCTCAAAGATTTATCGATTTGTATAAGAAAAGTGATTTCGAATTACAAGAAAAAATAGTAAAAGCAATGGGGATCATGGAACAGGGTGTTTTAATTCCAGATTATTTAATGCAGACAATTGTCACTATATGCATTGATCTGCGAGTTCCAACACATCGTGGAGAAATTACTATAGCGAGATGTGCCAAAGCATTAGCGGCATTTGACGGACGAAGTGAAGTTAATGAAGCTGATGTTTTAACTGCCGCACAATTAACTCTTCATCATCGCTTAGCTGATATGGGAGCAACTCAGGAAGAAATCGAGAAAAAAATTAATGAGAGTTTTAAAAAAGCATTATCACAAGCTAAAGAAGATGAACAAAAAAAAATAGATGAAATGGGGCAGGATAAAAAAAAAAGCCCAGTAGATGAAGAAACAGCGCAAGAAAAAAAAATTCCTCAAACAGGTATGTCTGAACAATTAAAAACTGAGTATGGAAAATTAGATCAACAGCAAATGGACAATCCTGATGAACAAGAATTTAAAAACATCGACGATCAAAAACAAAATTATGAATTTGGTCAAGATGGCAGACCATTTAAAAAAGAAAAACTAAATCCAAAGCAAAATATTAAGGATAATTTAAATACTTTTAAAAAATTCCCAGAAGTCGCGAAAGTATTTAATTTTGATAAAAAAAGAGTTAATGAACCAAATAAAATGCCATTAATGGGGAAGCGATTTAAGAAAAAGGGACCGATAAATAAAGGAAAATATATTACTTTTAAACTACCTAGAGAAAAAACTAGAAGTATTGCACTTGATGCTACTATAAGAGCCGCCGCTCCTTATCAAAAAAGACGAAAAAATAGAGGGCTAGCAGTAAATCTCGAAATGCAAGATATTCGAGAAAGGATATTTGAATATCAAGCACCACTTTCGATTGTATTTGTTCTGGATGCCTCTGGTTCAATGTTTAGAATGTTAAAGCAAATGAAAGATGTAATTATGAACCTTCATGAAGATGCATATAAACATAGGGACCGTGTGGGATTAGTTACCTTTCAAGGATATGATGCTATAGTCATACAACAACCAACGGTTAATTTAGACCTTGTTATTAATCGATTATCCTACGTTCAATCAGATTCATGGACTCCGCTTGCAAGTGGCCTTCAAATGGGCGCAGAAGTATTGAAGCATGAAAAACAAAGGAATAAAGAAATTATCCCAGTGCTTGTAGTACTAACTGATGGTGGGGCAAACGTTCCTATTAGTTCTATCCCACCACCACCGTTTCATAATTTTCAATATTATCAAATGCTGGAGGAAGAGATTCAGCAAATTTCCTTAGTATTGAAAAAAGAAAATATACACACCATAGTACTTTGGCCAGAAAATGCATCGATGAGAGGCCCTAGACACAAAAGGATTGCTTTGTCAATAGCGAAATATTCTGAAGGTGTATTTTATCAAATCAAAGCAGGTGCAAAATTAGGCCAAATATTTTCTAGAGATACTTTTAGACCTCAAAGATTAGGAATGGTTTCGAAGAATAAAAATTATATCCGTACGTATTTTAATAGTTAATTTAACCATATTTCGTGAACTTCTTTCTTTTTCTTTTAAAATCTTTTAATCTTGTTTCAACTGAAGCAAGGATTATTGGTAATGCAATAGTAGCATCACAAATCACATCAACTACATACTCACTCTCGGGATTCACTTTTTTCCAAGATTTAGCTTCTTGCAGGCTTGCTCCAGACACACCACCTGGTTCTGGACGATCTGTTGTAATTTGAATTGCATAATCCAATCCTTGAGAAGTCACTTGCATAGTTAATGCTATAAAATGCTTAGGTACGCTACCTCCTATTATTAATGCACCCCGTTTCTTAGAATCATAAGCTATATCCATCATGATTCTCTGATCATCAAAAATATCGATTAATAGATTATGTGTCTGGCTAAACATCCAAATTTGAAATCCTAAAATCGAATCTAACAGTCCAGGGCAAAAAATTGGAATTCCTTTTTTAGCAGCTGAAGTGATAATAGAATCTTTATTTAACTTTAAACCTAATTCATGTAAAAACTCATTCGCACTGATTTTTTCCGTCTTAATTTCGTTCAAAATTGATTGAATATTATCTTCGAAGTTCTCATAGGCTTCATTTGGTAATAAAACATTATATATTCGATTCAAATTCTTTTCAGCAAGAATCTTATCATCAACATGAGCTGATCCATGAATATGTTGAAAGCCATAAGCTTCGATAATATCATGAGTCAATGTGGCTCCTGTGCAAATTAAAACATCTATATAATCTAATTCTATTAAATCTATGATTACTTGTCTCATTCCACCTGGAACCATCGCACCTGCGACTCCTAGAAAAATTGTACAGTCATTATCTTTAATCATCTCACAAGAAATATCAACAGATTTAGCTAAATTTCTCGCTCCAAAACCAGCACCATAGCGCATTTGTTGAATAAGTTCATCAACTTTCATATCAGGCTTTACTTTTACATGTGATATTTTTTTAAATTCCAAATTCTTTCATCTCAGATTTTGAAAATGATAATCGTATAATTATAAATTGTATTAAAATAAATTAATCTAAAACGTTATGTTAATAAGATAGGGTGCCTTTTTTACTTATACAATATATTTTGAATCATTAAAATATGAAATTATTCCATTTCTATAAAAGAATAGGATAAAAAAAACAGGTTTGATACGATGACAGCAGTAAAAAATGTTTATACAGTTATAAAAATAATAGCCTTAATCTATGGTCTAAGTGTTTCTGGTCTCTCCTTTATGATTGGCTATGATGCTTCTCAATTAAGCTTTCCCCCTTCAACTATTCCTCATCCTCAATTGTTGGAGAATTCTACACAATACTACCTTAGAGGTACTCCAGAACAAATATATTTGATGTCAAATAATGGAATCCTTTACAAATTTATCGTACCTACTCTAATTATTATTCATAATGGCTCGTTTGGAAAAGATATGCAAATTCTCGTTCCCGAGATATACAATTTGACTATAGGACCTATAATATTACCACCAAAATCCTCTATGTTTTTCACAGTTCATCCACCAGCAAATATATCAAATCCATTATTTCAGTTTATTGTTATGCCCCAAGTATGGCTAGGCGGTATTAAAATAATGGAATTCCAAATAAATACGTTCACATTTCCAACATTTGAAATATATAGACAAAATCAATCCCTCTATTAATGTAAGATTTATATAAATGTGAGTTAAAATGAAAGCAAAAACAGTGATAAAAGCAATTTTTTATGGCTTGATATATTTTTTCATTTCTGGATTAGTGCCATTGATATCACAAGCTGTAACCCAACTATTTGGTGCTGCATTAGACTTTGAACCTAGAACAGTAAATTGGTTGCTCATGGTAGGGATTTTTATTGGGATTTTTGTCTTTTGTGAAAAATTGCTAGAAGAAAATCATCCAACTGGATCGGGAGTTTTCGGTATTGCACGTTACGTAACAGGTTTAATCGATGTAACCTTATATTATAATTTATTACTCCATGTTGGCTTTGTTGTTCCTACAATTTTTCCTAATATGGGCTTTGAATTTCCCGATATTGTTTTTACTCTTAATTTAGTGTTTAACAACGTGTTCTTTGCGCTTTATCTTGTAACTTTGGGATTACTAATTTATGGTGGTTATATAATTAACTTTTTCCGCTATATCTATCAAATGGCTGCAGGTTTCAGATTAACAGAAGAATAAGAGCTCTTAAATTCAAATTTTTTTTTCTTTTGTCTTATTAATTATGATCTTACCCTCTTTATTAATTATTTCATCTACTTTATGACGCTTCACTCCGTTTGTTGTTCCTATAGCATTTATACATGCGGCACTAGCTGCTTGACTTCTCATTAGAATTTCTTTTAGTTGATTACAATACAGATTTTTAATTTCTGAAGTAATAATATTTTTCACCGCTTCTCTTGAAAATTCGTATATAATATTTGCACAAAATGCATCCCCCGCACCGGTAGGGTCTATAATTTGAATTTTAAATGGAGGTTGAGATATTATTTTATTTTTAAAAAAGGCTATAACACCTTTCTCTCCAAGGGTGATAATTGGAAGTTTAACACCTTTATCTGCTATTTTTTTGATTGAATTTTCTAAATTGTCCATTTCTAGAATTCTTTTAAGTTCATAATCATTACAATGAAATATATCTATATATTTCAAAGCAGGAATTATAAAATTCCAATTTCTTTTGTAGGGAGCAACAATATCGAGAAAAATTAACCAATTATGCTTCTTTGCTTCTGCACAAATTTCTTCTAATTCATCATCAAATTTTCCCAATAAGCCGGCTCCACCTATGTAAAAAATGAATGGTTTTTCAGTTCTGATGAATTTTTTAACAAAATTCACGTCTAAGAATAGATTTGCACCTGGCTCTGCGTGATATCGTCTATCTTGATTTTCCAAAATAATAATAATATCTTTTGAGGTTCTAGTGTTTATTTTTTGTAAATTAATATTTTTTAAATAGAATCTTAAAGTTTTTTCTATAAATTCACCAAAAAAATCATTTCCAACAGGTCCAATCACTATAATTTCATCATTTGACAATCCTAATTTTACTAAATTAATTGAAACATTAGCCGCATGCCCACCAATATGCAAATCTGATTCACAATATATTAATTCACCCGGATCTGCAATTTTATTCAAACTATGAACAATAATATCTGCAACCATTATTCCAGAAATTAATATCATGATAATTTTTCCCCGTTACTTTCAAGTTTCTTTAATTTTTCTTGAAAATTGCTCAAAACTATTATAATTTCAAATAATTTTAATTCCTAATTAATACATAATAAAAAAATAGTGGAATATTCAAATTAATATCATTAGTAAAACAAGGAGTAAAATTATTTTGCCTTATTTAACAGATGAAGAGGGTAAATTTCTCCATAAACTTGCAAGAAAAACTGTTGAGGAATGTGTAAAAACAGGAAAACCTATAAAAATAGCAATCCCAGAAGATACTCCTAAAAAATTGTTAGAAAAGGCTGGAATTTTTGTTACATTAAACACAAAAAGAGGGGTTGTAGAGAAACAATTACGAGGGTGTATAGGTCGAGTTCTACCTAATGTTTCTTTAGCACAAGCCACAATTGATTCCGCTATTGACTCAGCTTTACATGATCCAAGATTTTCTACTGTTAAACCCAATGAATTAGAAAATATTGTAGTAGAAATTTCGGTATTAACTCCTCCTGAATTAATTAAAGTTGACAACGTAAAAAACTATCCTAAAATGATTAAAGTCGGTAGGGATGGATTAATAATTGAAAAAGGTTGGAATAGGGGACTTTTACTACCTCAAGTGCCAATAGAGCAAGATCCACCTTGGGATGAAGAACAATTTCTCGGTTGGACTTGTTGGAAAGCAAATCTTACTATGGATCAATGGCTCGATTCAAAAACGAAAATATTTAAATTTCAAGCGGAGATTTTTGAAGAAGAAGAACCTAATGGTAAGATAAAAAGAAAAGATATTAGTGAAGAAACTAAATAAAAAAGTAGATTATTAAAAAACATTAAAATTTTTTGCTTATTTTAAAAAAAAATTCGAATTTCACTAAAATTTATATCTAAAAATACAAATACAAAATTAAATTCAATAAAAATTAGTGTTTATTAAACTCAAAATATTGGTGAGGGCAAAAATTTGAAAACTCGAATAACGGAAATGTTCGACATTAAATACCCGATATTATCTGCTGGTATGGGACCATTTTCAACCACCAAGCTTGCTACTGCCGTAACTAATGCGGGTGGTCTTGGCTTACTCAGTCAGTGGGGAAGCGGTTTGAAAATCGATCCTGATACTTTGGAATATATTGATGACCCAAAAAGAGCAAAAACATTTATGTCTTGGGAAAAATTAGAGATGGATATTAATTATATAATGGAACATAGTAAGGGTCCATTTGGATGTAATATTAGAGTCGCAAGAGTTCAAGTAGATTATCCTAAATGTCTAGAAACTATCATAAAGATGCGTAATGAAAATCCTGAAGTTAAGGAACGCCTTAAGATTGTTGTGACTAGTGCAGGAAACCCCGCACCACCAGACAAACAATTAAAAAAAGGCGCTCCCGATCTTAAACATTTTCATGTTTCCCCTTCTCTTAGATTGGTCCATAATACATTCAAAGCAGGATGTGATGGTGTTGTAGCTGTTGGTTATGAAGGGGGCGGGCACCAATCTTATGAAAAAGTCCATACGTTAGTATTAATACCTGAAGTTCGAAAACACTATCCCGATAAAGCTATTATTGCAGGTGGCGGATTTTATGATGGATCAGGATTGGCTGCAGCATTTTCCATGGGCGCAGATGGAATACAAATGGGATCTCGCTTAATAGCAACAAAAGATTGCGAATTTCACCCAAATTATAAACAGATGGTAGTAGATGGTAAGGACGAAAGTACACAAGTCTGTCAAGGTGCATTCGGTCCTATAAGGCTTCATAAAAACAAATATACTGAGAGTCATGATCAAATATTGAGTAAAGAAGAGAAAATGAAGCAAGAGAAAGAAGAAGGATTATTGGACCCAAAAAAGTTAATGGAAAGACAAGCAAGAAAAGAAGCAAAAGCTTATGCTTTAGTATATATGGGTGATATAGAACATGGCGCCGTTCTCTTGGGTCAATCAATTGGCGGTGTCGATGATATTCCTACGGTAAAAGAATTATTGGATCGAATGGTTTCCGATGCAGAAAAACGAATAAAAGAAGTTACTAAAATGTTTTAAACTTTTTTTTATTTTTTTAATTTTCTACATTCCCCATGAAGAAACCTGTTTTGCGAATTGATATGACATTTTAACATGTTTATTTCCATTTTTTACAGCATCCATATGCCCTGGACATAAAACTTCTATATCTAATTTAAGCAACTTTTCTATACTGTTAATTAATGCGTGGATATCTCCACCAATATCTGTTCTGCCTATATTTCCATGACTAAAGATTGTGTCTCCAGAAAATAAAATTTTATTTTTCTCATCATATAAACAAATACCTCCTCTACTATGTCCTGGAGTAAAAATTACTTGAAGTTTTAAATCTTCATTGACTTTTAATACATCTCCTTCAGTTAAAATCAATAATTTGTCCTTTAAATATCCATATCGTTTCGCCAATTTTTCATGAACACAAACTACTGCATTAAATTCCTTTTGAAAAATATCCACATTAGAACTATGGTCTGGATGATTATGAGTAAGTACAATTTTCTCAATCTTTATATCATAAGATTTTAGATGTTTTATAATATCTTCAGCATAATTGCTACTATGACCTGTATCAATGAGAATTTTTTTCCCATAGATGTAAATATTTGAGTTGAAAGTTTGACTCGCTATATAATATACGTCTGGGGTTATGTATGAAAATTTAAACACCTCTAAATTGCCATTTATTTTTTTTCCAAATCTGATAAAAGTTAAAGCAAATTTAATTCAATATATAATGTTTTTTAAAAAATATTACTAACTTTTTCCTTTTTTTCTACTTTTAATGATTTTGTTTACATTTTTTTTCAAATAGTAATTTCAAATTATGTCATGGTTCTACCGTAATGTTTTTATTTAATTATATTGTATTTTTGTTAAGGTGAAAAATAGTGTGGGATTGCGTTCTCTGTCCCGGTTCGACAAAATAAAACAAGAAGACTACTTTTTATAACCCAAGAGTACGGGATAGAAGCAAAAACACCGAAAATATCTATATTTTTAAACAATTTAAAAGAGATGATTAGTTTTGAGTGAAGAATCTAAAAAGATATTCGTTTCTCCGCATATCGGAAAAATTGCTAAGGACCTAGATCTTCCGGAGAGAGTTTATATGTTTGATACGACTCTACGAGATGGCGAGCAAACTCCCGGTATATCGTTTACACTACAAGAAAAAATTCAAATAGCCACTCAATTGGATAAGCTAGGTATCGATATAATTGAAGCAGGAATGCCAGTAGTTTCTAAAGGTGATTATGAGGCATGCAAAAAAATTTCGAAACTAGGTTTAAATGCAGAAATAACCGGATTAGCTAGAATAAATCGTGTAGATATTGATAAAGTTATTGAATGCGATATGAACTCAATTCATGTGTTCATAGCAACCTCTGATCTTCATTTAAAAGAAAAATTAAAAATGACAAGAGATGAAGTATTGGAAGCTATAACTAAAGAGACCGAATACGCTAAAGAACATTATTCAACTGTAGAATTCTCAGCAGAAGATGCTACACGAACTGATTTAGACTATTTAATAAAAGCAAACAATACAGCCGTTGAAGCAGGGGCTACTCGAATAAATATTCCTGATACTGTAGGAACCATCACTCCTCAAGGGTACGCTTATATCATTAGAGAGCATAAAAAAGTGCTACCTAAAAATGTTCGCATCTCAGTTCATTGCCATGATGATTTTGGATTGAGTACTGCGAATAGTATCGCTGGAGTAGAAGCTGGTGCAAGTCAAATCCATTCTACAATTCTGGGAATTGGAGAAAGAGCCGGTAATGTCTCTATGGAAGAAGTGGTAATGTCCTTATATGCATTATATGGAATCAAAGGTAATATGAAAATCAAATATCTTTACGAAACTGCAAAAATGCTTGAAAGAATGACGGGTTTTGAGATATCTCCAAATTTTCCACTAGTTGGTTCAAATGCATTTAAACATGAATCTGGTATCCATGCCCATGCTGTCATTATGAACCCGCGCACTTATGAACCTTTGACTCCTGAATTAATCGGAGTACCACGTACTGATAAACTTTCAGACATTATTGAAAAGTCGATATCAATAGGAAAACATACTGGAGGACATAGTCTAGGGGCTAAGCTTGAAGAATTTGGATTTTCAAATCTGTCTAAATCCCAATTCAATGAGATAAGAACTGAAATTAAGGAAATCGGAGATAAAGGGAAGCAAATATCAGATGCCGATTTGTTCGCGATCGCCACATCTGTTATTGGAGAAGTACCAGAGGAAGAAAAAACGATGAATTTGGAAGAACTGTCTGTTATGTGTGGTATAAATGTAACACCAACAGCAACAATTCGACTCCAAATAAAAACTAATGGTGAATGGATAGAACAAGTAGGATCTGCAATCGGAGTAGGACCAGTAGATGCAGCTTGTAATGCCTTACAAGAAGTTTATAATAAATTTGGCTATGGAATAATTAAATTAAAAGAATATAACATTGAAGCAATAACAGGAGGAACTGACGCACTAGGACAAGTAAAAGTTTTGCTTGAAGATCACAAAGGAGAACAATTAAAAGCCAGAGCAGTAGATCCTGATATTGTAAATGCCAGCATAAAAGCAATGATTAACGGTATGAATCGATATCTTGCCAAAAGACGAATAGAAAACAGGAAATAAAATTAGAAGGATTTAATTCGACTAGCTATAGCATCTCCGACCTCTGAAGTCTTAGAACTACCTCCTAAATCATAGGTCTTTATTTTTCCTTCTTTTAATATCTCTTCTATTGCACGTTCTACTTGTTTTGCCCCATTTTTTAAATTTATATCATTATTTCTATTTCCAAGCCAATCTAATAACATGTGAGCAGAGAGGATTGCCGCCATAGGATTAGCCTCATTTTTTCCAGCGTGTCGAGGAGCTGATCCATGAATTGGTTCAAACATACCTTTTTCATCCCCAACATTACCACTAGCTGCCATTCCCATACTACCTTGTAAAACCGCAGCAAGATCTGTCGCGATATCACCAAACATATTTGGAACCACGCCAACATCATACCATTCAGGATTTCTAATTATCCATTGAGTGAATGCATCTATAAATGCATAATCTTGTTCTATTTCAGGATAATGTTTGGCAATTTCTTGATATATTTGTCTGAATAATTTACAGCCTGCTGTGACATTACTTTTATCAATACAGGTAACTCTTAATTTACCATCGCTAGGAGACCCCTTATTTCTTTGAGTACAATAATCGAATGCGAAATTAATTACTCGTTCTGACCCTTTTCTAGTAATTAATCTCGTATCCGTTGCAATCTCCACTTTTCCGCCCCTATCTAACTTTCCATGTGTATCTGAATACAACCCTTCTGTATTTTCCCTGATAACTACGAAATCAACATTTTCTGGTTTCCAAATCTGTCTAAATTCTCCTGAGATTTTATGTGGAACTCCTTCATATAATTTAGTTGGACGAATATTTGCATAGAGATCTAAACCAAAACGCAATCCAAACAGAATATTTAATCCAACCATTTTTCCATCAGGATATGAAACAGTAGTTCCATCAGGATTTGTCCACCCAATTGCTCCTAATAAAATTGCGTCCGATTCTTTTTGACAAACTTCATAAGTTTCTGCAGGCCATTCTTCTTTTTTTCCATTTTTTAGCCAATATTGTCCGCCACAAGGATATTCAATAAATTCAAAATTAATACCTTTATTTTTTTCTTCTACAGCTTTTAAAGCCTTCAAAGCTTGGGGAACTACTTCTTGTCCTATTCCATCTCCTGGTAAAACAACTATCTTATATTTTTTTGTCATAATAAATCACTCAATATATTACACAAAGTATAAATATTCAATTTCATGATTATTTTAAAATAATATCTTAATCGGGAAGATTGAGAATTGGACTGGAATTAACTTTATTAAGTCTGGAACGCCGCATGCAAAGGTTTGGCGGCGTTCAAAATCAAAATAGAGATACTCTAGCCCAAATTCTGTTTTTAAATTTTAAATTTCTAAATTTGAAATTAAGATTTACTCATATTACTGCAACTTTTTCACTATTTTTCTGGTGCTGGCAGTAAGAAAATCTTAAATTTTCAAAGGAAATTTTTATATTTATTTGTTTTTTATCCCGAATAAGATTTTATTAATAAAAAATAATTATGGATAAAAAAAAAAATTAAAACAAACGGAGGTTAATATATGAAGGAACCAATTAAAATAATACTCGACCCCGAAGAACTTCCGAAACAATGGTATAATATGTTATCTGACACACCAGCACCCTTTCCCCCATATCTTCACCCAGGAACAAAAGAACCAATAACAGATCCGTCATTCTTAATGGCATTATTCCCTAACGAATGCGTCAAACAAGAAGTGAGTCCAGAACGATATATAGATATCCCAGAAGATATAAGAGAAGCTTATTATCGTATTGGGCGTCCCTCACCATTATATAGAGCAAAAAGACTTGAGGAAGCATTAAAAACTCCAGCAAAAATCTTTTTAAAAAGAGAAGATTTATCCCCTCCAGGATCCCATAAACCTAACACAGCAATAGCACAAGCTTATTATGCAAAAAAAGAAGGGATTGAAAGACTCACCACTGAAACCGGAGCGGGACAATGGGGAAGTGCTTTGGCCTATTCTTGTGCATTAATGGGTCTGGGATGTAAAGTCTTCATGGTAAGAATTTCATACCAGCAAAAACCTTATAGAAAATATTTAATGAGTATCTACGGTGCTGATATTTACCCAAGTCCATCGGATCAAACAGATTTTGGTAAAAAATTAATGGCAAAAGATAAAAACCATCCCGGAAGTCTAGGAATTGCTATTTCGGAAGCTGTAGAGGCTGCAATGAAAGATGATGGCGCAAAATATACCCTTGGTAGCGTTTTAAACCATGTAATACTTCATCAAACAGTTGTTGGTCAAGAACTTATTAAACAATTTGAAAAAATTAATCTTGTACCAGATATATTAATTGGCTGCGTCGGTGGAGGAAGCAATTTTTCTGGTTTTGCATTCCCCTATGCAGGTAAAAAATTACGTGGTGAATTAGATAAGGACCTAAAAATAATTACAGTTGAAGCTTCTGCTTGCCCACATATCACTGAGGGTGAATATAAATACGATTATGGTGATACTGCTATGACGGCCCCTTTAGCTAAAATGTATACATTAGGTCATGATTTTGTTCCTCCACCAATTCACGCAGGAGGTTTACGTTATCATGGCATGTCTCCAATGGTCAGTTTATTAGTAAAAGAAGGCGTGTTTGAGCCAAGAGCATATCCACAAGAACAAATTTTTGCCTCAGCTAAATTGCTAGCAGAAACCGAGGGATTAGTAACAGCTCCTGAAACCGCACATGCATTACATGCAACAATACTAGAAGCTAAAAAATGTAAGGAAACAGGCGAAGCAAAGGTTATATGCTATAATCATTCGGGTCATGGTATGTTCGATTTGGAAGGATACAAAGAGATACTAAAATTACCCATCTAAACCCCTTTTTTATTTTTACAACAATTAAAATTCCTTTTTTTTGTATTGAATATTATTATAATATGTCATTGTAGAATTAATTGGTGAAATTTTTTGGTAAAAAAATGTTGTGTTAGTAATTGCCAAAAAGTGGTTAAAGAGGGAGAATATAAAGAAATTGGAGGAAAAATTTATTGTATTCAATGTGCAGTTCTTTTATATAGGGAGGTATTAGGTAATATGGGTGTTCAAATCGATTAGTTCTTCAACTTCTTAGGAAATATAACACTTTCCCCTTTGTTTCATCGTCTCCTAATTTGATTTGTCCTTGAACGTCTATTTTTGCATTTTTACTTTTCACAGTGGACCAAGCTCCTAATTTACTTAATCCCTCAAAATTAAATAATATTTCTTGGCGTGATCTTAAATCTTCCATACCTTCTACTACATTAGGTCCTTCTACTGTAATACGTTCTACTCCACTAAATCCACCCATTTCACGTGGACATGATACTACTAGTTTTTCAATCGGTTTCATTTGTTGTATAAAATCTCTAATTACATAAGAGTAAATAGGAACACCTTCAATTTTAGTTTCTAATAATTCTTCTAGTAGTTTAAGACATAAATTTATTCTTATTTTAGAAACCCCTGATATTTGGATGTAACCATTATTACCTATCAAACACCTTATCCGTTCAATTGAATGATAAACATGAAATTTAAAACCGAGCTCTTCAGTAATTCTCGGAGATCCTTCAAAATCAAAAACAATATAAAGTCCCAACCCCTCAAATTTATCAAGAGTTAAATTAAAATCACTTTGGATTTTTTTATTCAATTCTTGAGTTATTTCTTCTTTAAATTCAACTAGATCTGCGATTTTTTCTATTTTTGAAGAATCATATCGATATAATATCCAATTTCTATTTTTAAGGTAGTTCTTCTCTTTTAATAACCATAAATCTTGAAACTGTTCAGTTGTTAATGTATTTCCTACTGTACTTTTAATAAGTTCAAATTTAGAAAGATTAGTTTCCTTAATCTTAAATTTCCAATCTTCTAGTAAATTAATTAAATCTTGGCGGTTGATTAGTTTAACTAAATGTCTTACCAATTCGTCTTTTAACTGTATTTTTGTTGATGACAATTAAACCACCTTATTTTTGAAATTTATAAATTATATGAGTTTGTAAATTTATTCTTCGAAATTATGTAAATAATTTTGTCGATATGTTAAAAAATTTAGTATTATCCTCATCCTTATAGTTTAAATTATTCTTAGCATCTTTTCTTAATTCATGAACTCTTATTAGTTTTTAAAATAAGTAATAATAAAATCATTAGAAAAAGATAAAATATGAAAAAATAATTTCAAATAAAACGAAACAAAATTAATTAGTTATAAATAATTAATGTTTTTAGAAGATCGATATCATTATAAAATACCATAAAAATATTTCATATAACCAATTCACAAATAGGTATTAAAAATGGGAACATACAAACTGAAGATGTTGCTTATTGGTGATGCTGCTGTTGGAAAAACATCACTGATAAAGAAATTCATCAAAGGTGCTTTCCAGAAAGATTACAAAATGACAATTGGTTGTGATATCTTTACAAAAGATGTTGAGTTGAATGATGGTCAAGATCTCGTAACTCTATCTATTTGGGATATTGCAGGTCAAGATCGCTTTAAATTTTTCCGATCTTCATTCTATCGAGGTTCTGCAGGAGCTATGGTTGTATTTGATTTAACTCGTTATACTACATTCAACCCAAACGTTGTGAATTGGTTAAAGGAATTATGGTCATTTACTGGGCGAATTCCGATAGTAATTCTAGGTAATAAAGTAGATTTAATTAATATGAGGGCAGTACGTGCAAGTGACGCACAAGCTTTTGCAGATCAAGTTCCTTGTAATTATATAGAAACTTCCGCAAAAGAAGGACAATATGTGGATCAATCATTTGCAGCTTTAGCCATGAACATGTTACAAAATATGAAAAATAGAATGACCCCTTAATTATTCATTTTCTTCCTTTAACTTTTTAGATAATTCAACCGGTTTCTCATCCCCTTGAAACTTTACTTTTATTGTAGGTCCTATCCCTAAAATTTTTCGTTGTAAAACTATGAGATCATTTCTTGAAAGTTTACTTCTTAATTGATTTTGAGAAATTAAATAGATCAAAGTTTCAGTAATTCTTTCTGCCACTTTTGGATATTTTGGTTTAAGTTCGTTTATATAATAAATATAAGCATCTGATTCTAAAACAGCTTTCATTATTTTTAGTTTCGCTTCTTCAGTTTCCCCCTCTTTCTTTTTTCTTTCTTCTTCAAGTAATTTTTGTTTTGATTCCTCTTCTTTAGCATTTACTAAACGTTTTTGAAATTGTTCTAGCCGTTTTTTACGAATTTTTTCTAATTCGTCATCATCTGTCATTTTAGTTACCAATTGTAAATTTTCATTTCTTCTAAATATTCAATTTAAATATAGTAATTTAAAGAATTTTATTTGAAATTTTTCTGTTTGAATGAAAAAGAAATTTTCAGATAAATAATGTAATTTATTATTAAAAAATGCTTATAGGATGGAGATTTATTGTCCCAAAATGAAAAAATTATCGGCTCGGAAAGTCAAAGAGCCTTGATTAAAATGTATTCTGCTTATGTTAATAAATATAAGGCATCCTTTTTTAAAGATGTTCGGTTGGATATTGTTCAAGGTGAAAGATCCCGTTTACATATAAAGATGTTAGAAGGAAGAAAAAAAGGGGAAGCTCCCTTAGATTTAATTGATTGCAGAACTAGTGGAGGAGTATTTAATCTTGGACATGGACATCCTGAAATAATAAAGACATTAAAAAAAGGAATAGATGCAGGTTTGGATATTGGTGATCATCATGTTATTAGTGAACAAAGGGCTCTTCTTGCAAAGGAGCTAGCTGAATTACTTCCTGGAGATATCTCAAAAACCCAATATTGTGTTGGTGGCGGAGAAGCTATAGATTTAGCAATAAAATTAGCAAGGGGAATAACTAAAAGAAAAAAAATCATATCAGCAGAAGGAGGATATCATGGAGTGACAGGTTTTGCACTTGGTGCAGGAGATCCAAAATTCAAAGACACTTTTCTCTGGAATCTTCCCGATTTTCAACAAGTTCCATTTGGTGATATTGAAAGTATTAAGAAAGTAATTAATAATGATGTTGCTTGCGTAATTATGGAGACAATACAGGCAACTGGAGGTATTAAAATACCTTCTGAAGGATATTTCGCTACTATTAGGGAAATATGCGATGATATGGGAGTTATAATGATTGCAGATGAGGTCCAAACTGGCCTTGGTAGAACAGGTGCAATGTGGGCTATTCATGGAGGTTTATATGAAACTGAAAAAGTAGTTCCCGATATTATTGTACTTGCTAAAGGGATGAGTGCTGGTTATTACCCGATGGCGACTTGTAGTTATAAACCATTTATAGAGGAAGTCTTTAAAGATGACCCTTTTTTACATATTAGTACAACTGGTGGCTCTGAACTTGGCTGTTATGTTACCAGAAAAATGCTGAAAATTATCTCTCAACAAAAATTTCTGAATCATGTAAAAGAAATGGGTATTTTATTTGGTAAAGGTTTGAACGAATTAATGGAAAAATATTCAGATTTAGTTGTAGATGTAAGGGGACGTGGTTTGATGTGGGGTGTTGAGTTTATTAATGAAATTTATGGACAATTCTTTACTCTAAATATGATAAAGAGCGGGGTTTTTGCTGATTATTGCGGAAATGATAAGGCTACAAATAAATTAATGCCCCCGTTAATTATTGAACCTGAGGATGTTAACGAAATAATGAGCCGTCTTGATAAGGCTCTGAGTTTGTTCCCTAAAAAGAAATAATGAGAGGATCAAATGAAAATTAATTCTGATCTAATAAAAAAATTAGAATATACCATTGATACTATCCATCCAGAAAGAGGAAAAGTCCCAATTAAAGTCCTTGGCTTCGGAGAGATAAGCCTAGTTTTTGAACTTATTGATGATCCTCAAAATATTGCTTATAAGAGACTTCCAATTTTTGATTCAGAAAGACAAGTAAAAAGGCACATTAAGGCATATAAAGAATACCATAGAATTTTAAAGGACGAAATTGGAATTAATGTTCCAGATTATGACGCAATATGGATAAAAAATCCAAAGGGAATAATTACATTATACTGTGCGCAAGAAAAAGTTCCTCCTAATTCAATTGGTAATAAAATTATTCATGAACTCCCAAATAAAGATGTAAAAAAATTAGTTCTGCTTGTTATGAATGAAATGAATAAAATTTGGCAATATAATAAACAAAATAATAAGATAGAAGTAGGATTTGACGGGCAAATCTCTAATTTTGCTTTAATTGGCTACGATCCAAGTAATCCTAGTATTCCCAAAAACCCTAAATTAGTTTATTTAGACACAAGCACACCGCTATATAGAAAAAATGGAATTGAAGCAATGGATGCGGAATTGTTTTTAAAAAGTGCTCCTTTTTTTCTGAAATGGCTTCTAAAAGCTCTATTTCTTCAAGAAGTTTTAGACCGTTATTATGATTGGCGATTAGTTACAATAGATTTAATTGCTAATTTCTTTAAAGAACAGAGATCCGAGCTAATTCCTGGATTAATTAAAGCAATTAACAATTTTTTTGCTCATAATGCAAAAGAATTTGATATTAATCCTATAACTTTGAAAGAAGTCTCAGATTATTATAAAGGTGATAAACAGATTTGGGAAATATTCCAATTTACGAGAAGGATTGATCGTTTTATTAAAGTAAAATTACTAAGGAAGCAATATGACTTTTATTTACCAGAGAAAATTAAGAGGTAATCCAGTTCGGTAATAGAATGGAAAATATTAAAAAAAATGAAAGTTTTTTTATTCAAACTCTTTCACGTAAGGTAATCTTCTTTTTTTGGACAATATCTAATATTTCGTGTCCCCATTTCTCAAAATTCTCTTTCTTGGACGTATACCATTTCTGTTTCGATAGTAATTCATATAATTTGAGACAATTTTCCACCCCCTTCAGTTCTAGCCGAAGATTCTTACCCTTATTTGTCTCGTAAGGACCATACATGTTAATTCCATTTTTTTTAAAGAAAATCTTTATTTGATTTACAACTCGAAGGTCATTTTCGTTAAAAGTCAAGAAAAAAGTAGGTCGAGGAAAATAATATGAAATTTTTGGTGAACGAAGCTTAATTTGGATTAATAAATTTCTAAGTTCTTCTAATGATAATTCTTTTATCTTTTCACTTGTAATATAGTCAAGCTTACCATCATGTATGATTTCACGGATGATATCATTTTTCTCCAAACTGTTGATATATGCTAAAGTATATTTCTTTCTAGATGTCGAGATTTTTTGAAGTGGAATGGAAAAACATCCCTTAGCTTCTACAAAACCTATTAACCATATAATTTCAATATCCAAATCGCATTATTCCTTATTTTATAAATTTTATAATTATTTTTTTGTCTATGATTATAGACAAAACAAGTCTTATATAGATCTCCCCTCAAAAATCAAACAAGAAGAATTACTTATTGAATATTAATAACTTTAAGGTAATTTAAATGCAAACTGGTAGAAAAGCAAAATGGCTAAGATTGCCTTGTATTAGATGTGCAACAGAAATTCCAGAGTTAATTGAGGGTGTAACCCTTCGATGTTTGCAGTGTGGTTCTGACAATACTTTTACAGAGTCGTCTAAATTCTTAGAAAAGCTTTCAAAAGATCATTTAGGCTCAGTTCCAAGTATTGATTTCATCAAAGATCCGGATAAGAGAGGTACTGCTATACAGACAAGAATGCAAAAATTACAAACTTATTACAATACAATGGATAAAGATTTCGAAGATCTCCAAAAACATGCAATTGTTGCAACCCCATTAGAGAAATATGGTGTAAGCGGAAGAAAAATTCTTGGATTAACTCAAGGATATAATACAGTTGCAACTTTAATTAGAAATTATGTATTACCCCTAGCTTTGACTCAAGAAGAATTGGTCCCAGCTCAAGAATTATACTTCAATTCTGCTTATAGAGCATCCCTTAATTTAGGAACATTTCACACAATTGAAGCAAGAAGAGCTGAATCCAACAAAGATGCAACTAAAAAATACGATAATGCGTCACGAAATTTTAACAAAGCTTCAGAAACAGCACAACATGCTATCGATGCCGGATTTGAAGAATTTAGGGCAAAAAAAGCGGTTTCAGATGCTTCATCTAACTATTCCACCGGATTATCAAGTATTACACGTGGTAATCCTGATTATGGCACTCGGAAATTCAAACAAGTAAGATCTCTATTAGAAGATGTTTTGAGTAGAGAACCCCGTTCTAAGATTGACCATGTTAGAGTAGGAATGATTGTTTCATTACAACCATCAGTGAAAATGATCCTTAAACAGCTAAAAGAAGGTAAAAAAGTACGAGAAGCTTCAAAAGTTAGGCTATATCCATTAGATAAATCAAAAGAAATCGTGGATACTGTTCGTGAAACTAAAGAATGGATTGTAAAACAGAAAGACAGATTTGATGGTATTTTAAAATTTTATTATGATTTAAATTACGGTGAGAAATTAGACTATACTGATCGATATATTGAAAGGTTTGATGAATTTTTTAAGAACGCACAGACTGTTTTTGATGAAACTGTTCGCGATATCATTACTAATCTCTCAGATGAATATAATTTCAAGGTAGGTCAATTATACCGGAGGTTAGAAGCAGCTGCAAGAGCAGCGGTATTGCCTGGTGAATCTACTCGTGAACAATTTGAAGAAGGAAGGCGGGAACTCGAGGCAATTGATGACTTATACAAATCTGTTATGGCAACATTAATTGATGCAACTTATTCTGTCAAAAAAACCGAATTTGCAGGAACTGCAGACCTCTCCATTAAAAAAGCACACGCTCAATTTGATGACTTAGTTAGAATGGCAATCACGCAACTAATTTTAGATTTTGATGAAAGTACTCAACGTGTTTTTGACCGATTGGTACCAATTGCTGATGGAGCAAAGATGCCTGGTGATGAAACAGTTGAATACGTTCGTGATGCACGCGCAGAAGTTGATTCATTAGGTTTTACTATATCATCTCTTGTAGATGTTTCCTATACTGTCAAGAGAAAAGAATTCATGGAGAGAATTAAAGCGGTTCAGAAGAAACAAAGAGAACGATTCGATACTGTAGTTCGTCGAGCAATACACTCTTTAATTGGAGATTATTATCTCTCAGGTAAAAAAATAGTAGTAACCGCAACACCTATTGCCAGAGCAGCAGGAGCTCTTGGTGAACGTGCTATAGAGGAACTTACAGAAGCAAAAAAAGATATTGATTCAATTGATGACTCATTAGAAGATTCAATCAATCAACTCATTTCATCTGGTTATAATGTGAAACGATATGAATTCCATGAAGATATAATGTTATCACAAATGAATAGAGATCGTGATTTCACAGATTCTATTAGAACTGCCGTCGAGAGCTTGTTAACATTTACTGCAATGCCTCGATGGAAGATGATTCGCATACGAAAAGACCTAATCTCAAAAGGCGAAACTGCCATGGCAAGAGGAAAATACGCACTCGCATCTCGTTATTTTGCCGATGCTGCCAAATTATCCTCTGAACTTGGCGAAGTAGACAAAGCAAAAGAGCTAGAAGAACGTGCTCGTGGTATGGAAAGACTTGCATCTATGATTGGCTAAAATTAAATTTTTCTATTTTTAATTTCTTTTTTTTAAAAATTCCTTAAATATGTTATTTTGAAGAATTTTCTTTTTTTGCTCGAATATTTCACAAATTTTAAATCCAATTTAAATATGTTTATATGCAATAATTCTAAAAGAATTAAAAACCAAAAATAATTGAATAATTGAAATCTAAAACTAAAAAAAATTAAAATAATACCGAGACGAGCTGAAAATGGCAAATTTACAAGTCCTTAAGTATAATTACACTCCAATTGAAAAACAAGAGATTGAAATAGTTGAAAGGAAAGGTAAAGGGCACCCAGATACACTTTGTGATGCAAGTGTTGAGAATTTAAGTCGGAAATTATCCCAATACTATTTGGATCATTATGGAGTTATTTTACATCATAATGTAGATAAATGTTCTTTAGCGGGAGGAAGATCTGAACCAGTATTTGCAAATGTTGACCCAAATGGTGGAGAAATTATAACACCAATCTATATTTGTGTAATTGGTCGGGCTACTGCTGATATTTTAAAGGAAGGAAAGTTAGATAGAATTCCAATTGACGTATTATCCCGAGAAGCAGTTTTAGAAAATGTTAAAGAGTCTGTTAGGAATTTAGATACCGCAAAACATTTACAAATTGACTCGAAAGTCTTTCAAGGAAGTGGAGATTTAGTTACGCTTTTCGGTCATAAAGATCAAATTCCTCTAAGTAACGATACTTCATTCGGTGTCGGATTTGCTCCTTTTTCTGAAACGGAAAATTTAGTATTTGATGTGGAACAATTTTTAAATTCTCCAAGTACTCATAAGAGAATTCCAGCCATTGGGGAAGATATTAAAGTTATGGGACTACGCCAACGCGATAAGATTCATCTTACAGTAGCTATAGCAATGGTTGCAAAAGAATGCGATGATGTAGATGCATATATGAATATAAAAAATCAAATAAAGAATGAAATTTTAGACCTCGCCGCAAAATCAACGAAATATGAGGTTGCTTGTGATGTTAATAGAGCCGATATCCCGGAAAAAGGAAGTGTATATATAACGGTTACAGGAACATCCTCTGAAAGCGGTGATGATGGACAAGTAGGACGTGGAAATCGAGTAAATGGAATAATTACACCATGTCGTCCAATGAGTCTTGAGGCTAGTGCTGGAAAAAACCCCGTAAACCATGTGGGTAAATTATATAATGTATTGGCTAACGAGATTGCTGATGAAATTGTGTGCAAGGTAAAAGGTGTGAATGAAGCTTATCTAAGATTATTAAGTCAAATTGGCAAACCCATATCTGAACCTCTAGTAGCATTCGCGTCCCTTTTAACAGAAGAAGGTAGCGCATGGAACGTGATTAAAAGTGAATCAGAAGCAATAATAAATCAAGAACTACAAAGTATTACAGATCTTACAAGAAAATTCTTAGAAAAGAAAGTTACAGTCTGCTAAATTTTTATATTATTTATTCTTACCCTATTTTTTAAAAATAAAACTAAAAAATTAAGGGGAATTTAGATCAGATTTGATATTATATTTTCTTTTTCAAATTTTAGGTTTAAATAATTATGGGAAAAGAAAGAAAAATCAAAAAAATTGCGAAAAAATTCTTTGAAACTGTATATGAAAAGTATGGTGACATTGTTCCACCAGGAATACAAGAATTAGATAGTTTGGAATTTTTTTTTGATAAATTGAAAAATAAAAGAGTATCTAATATTTTGGATGTCGCTTGTGGTCTTGGGTTCTTAACAAAATATCTTAATGAAAGATTTCATCCTATTAATATAATAGGTGTTGACATTTCTGACAAACTCATTGATAAAGCACAAATATTGAATAAATCCAAAAATATTAAATTTGAAACAGCAGATAGTGAGGTTCTTACTTTTCCTGACAAAAATTTTGATTTAATAACGTGTAGATATGCTTTTCATCATTTTCCTTCTCCGATAAAAGTACTTAGAGAGATGAAAAGAGTATTAAATGATGATGGTGAAATTGTAATAATTGATCCTTCTTTTAAAAAAATAAATAATGATATTCTAATTAATAATATATTTACAAAATTGGAAAAAGATATCGCTGGTCACATCAAATTTTATAATAAATCCGAATTTGAACAATTTGCAAAAAAAGTAAAATTGGAATTAGTAGAAATTGTGTATATGGACTTAAATTTCATTCTAGGTTTACCGGGATTTTGTGAAGAATTTCAATCATTTCCAGATAATATTAAAGAAGAGTTTTCAGTTTCTATCCAAGGATCTTCAGTTCATGTAAAATTTCCAGTTGCAGCAACTTTTTTACAAAAAAATAAAGATTAAATACTAACTAATAAAATTGGGTTTAATTATGAATAGTAATCAATCTAAAGGAACTATATATTTTGGTGGTTCAATTATCACCATGAATGATAACCATCCTTTTGTAGAGGCCATTGGTATTGAGGGAGAGAAAATTGTTAGCATTGGTAAACTCGAAGAAGTTAAAAATAAAATGGATCAAAATTGTAATTTAATAGATTTAAAAGGAAATACGCTTCTTCCAGGATTTTTTGATTGTCATATTCATCCAATACCTTATCTTTTAACCTTTATTTATCTTGATCTTAGAAATGTTAATAGTTTTAAAGAACTCCAGAATCTCTTAAAAGAAACAGCTAAAGGAAAAAAGAAAAATGAATTTATCTTTGGAATGAATTTAGGAGAAGAAAAATTCGAAAATCCAGTTCTACCAACGCGTTGGGATTTGGATGAGGTCTGTCCTGAAAATCCTGTTTTTCTTATTAAAAATGATGGTCATTCAGGGGTTGTTAATAGTAAAGCATTAGAGTTGGCTCGAATAAATCGTAATACAATTCCTCCTGAGGATGGTGAAATACTGAAAGACGAAAACGGTGAACCTACAGGTATTTTAAAAGAAAGAATGCTTAATTCTTTAATGAGATATGTTCCACTTCCAGAAAGAAAAGTAGTTTTGGATGCCGCTTCAAAAGTTTTTAATATATTAGCAGAAAATGGAATAACATCTATTCATGGAATTTTTGAATTAGATAATGGACCAGGAAATCTTGGTAGTTTTGCTGTTCCAATTCTTAAAAGTATCACTGATAGAATTCATCAAAATTTATATAGTATATTTTTTACGACAAATCCAAAAAAATTAAATCGTATAAAGAAACCTCCCTTGGATGATAATAAAATAGACGGCAAATTTAAAGTTGGTGGAATAAAAGAATGGTTTGATGGCTCTTATGATTCATTAACAGCTTACATGCACGAGCCTTATACAGACTATCCTAAAAAAAATGGTTTTTGTGTAATTGATGAAGATATTTTATATGACCGAATGGTAAAAGCGCATAATCTAGGCTTCCAAATTGCAATACATGCTATAGGTGATAAGGCAAATAGGATTGTTGTTGATCTTTATAAAAAGTTATTAACTGAATTTCCAAGAAAAGACCATCGACATCGAATTGAACATGCTTCCATTTTGACAGATGATGTGATAAAAGATATAAAAGAATTGGGATTAATAACCTCGTGTCAACCCGGTTTTGTCAACTATGAATGTGATTGGGTGGAAAATAGATTAGGAAAAGAAAGAATCAAATATACTTACCCCTATAAATCCTTATTAGACGCAGGAATAGTCATCGCTTCTGGTTCTGATGCCCCTGTTGACTATCCTAATGTGATTTTAGGACTTTATGCGTATGTAACTCGAAGTGGTTTTATTCCAGAACAATGCATATCAATCGAGGAAGCACTTAAGACATATACTATAAATGCTGCTTACGCTTCTTTTGAAGAAGATATAAAAGGAAGTATAGAAGAAGGAAAACTTGCTGATCTAGTGATTTTAAATAGGAATCCACTTAAAGTTTCCAAAGATAAAATAAAAGAAATCCGAGTAATTGAAACAATAATTAGAGGAAAAACTGTTTATAAAAAATAATGTTTTAATATTACATCAACTTTTTTTTTACAAAAAATAAAGACCTAAATAATCAAATATAAAGTTACATTACTAATTTTCATGTCAGAACTGTTTTTTAATATTCAAAAATATAAAAAGATAGGGGACTTTGAACTCTCTTCTGGTAAAAAAACAAAAATATATTGGGATTTTCGACCTTTATTAGTCAATTATAAAGAACTTAATCTCTTAATGGAACTTTATTTTGAAAATCTTTGGAATAAAATAGATTCGAACGAAAAAGGTCTAAATCTTATCGGTTTAGAATTTTGGGGGGCTGTTTTAGTTCCAATGTTAAATTTTCTTTCGCCAAATCAAAAAATAAATTATAATCCTCTAATTTTAAGGAAAAAAAAGGATTATGGAATAAAAGAAAGATTATTGGGAAAAATAAATCCAAATTTTAGGACTGTTTTATTGGATGATATTGTCTTTACTGGAAATACACTAATTAGTGCAATTAAATATCTAGAAAAAAGCAATATCAAAGTAGACAAGATTCTAGTCTTGATAAACAATTCAAAATTCAAAGAAATAAACTCGACCCCATTAGATTCAGTCTTTAAAATACCACGAATTTAATTGTTATTATCAGTTTTCATTCCAAATTTATTCTGTAGGTAAATTTGCATCTTTCCACTCTTGCCAACCACCTTTATATCGTAATATATTAGTAAATCCTAAGTTTGATATCGTTTCTGCAGCAATACCACTTGCAGGACAATTTAGATCCTTAGAATAAGTGATTATTAAATCATCTTTATCAGCCATTGAGTCAATTCTGTTTTCAATTTGTGAGATTAGAAGGTGTCTTGCAGCTTTGATATGCTCTTTATTATAATCTGGAGTATCTCTGACATCTAATAATAAAAATTTCTGCTTTTTTTTAATAATTTCCAATAATTCTTGTTTATCAATAATCCTAACCATATTTTCAAATCCAAGTAACTTTGAATTTTTATCTATTTTCTTAAATATCAATTAAAACTAAAAAAAATCGATTCCAAGCTGGATTTAGATTAATTGATAACTATTTAGAATAACCATTATCTAGTTACAAAAATTTAATTATAAAAAATTTATTTAAATCAATTATATCAAAATAGATCATAAACCAAACCCTAATGCTTCTATGCCATCTACCTAAGAAGCGTATGTGATTGCTTTTTTAATTATATAACCATTTTCATTAGTATTGATTATTTGACTGGTCATATTTTTAATTATTCTCTTAATTCTTCTTCCTAAGTAAAGTTCATAGTGTTCGATTGATTAGCCATCCAGATGTCTCTCCAAATTTTGCATTTTAAAATCTAAACTTCAATAACCCCTAATTTTTTGGATCTTTATAAGTAAAACTCAATTTACTTTATAATTTAAAATAAGTGGTGAATTCTACATTAAAAAAATAAAAGGTAAGAAAAATGTTTACATCTACCCCTAATTATACTTCTATATTTTATATTATAGCAATAATTTGGTTTATATTAGTTGTAATTTTGATCAATTTAATTATTAAAAATAAATTAACCTATGTCGATGAATTTAGACAGAAGTTCGTTTCAGGAATTTTCTTTTTAATAATAACTCTGACTATTATGTTAATTGCTCAAATTGCTCTTCAAATACCACAAGAAATCATGAGTATATTAATTGGGTCTATTATTTTTACGCTTATTGGGTTCGAAACATTAACACTTATTGGAATATCCCAATTAATTGATTATATTTCCTCGATAATTGATTTTGAAATAAAAAATAAAAAAAGGAATGCTATTTTAAGTTCTATTCTCATAACCATAATTCTTACTATTATATATGCAATAAATAATTTACATAATGTTGCTCAGATAAATTATGTATTTGTAGTTCCAATAGGGATTTTCTGTTTCTATTTTGCTACTATATATACTTTTTTATTACATCAAGAGATGAAAAAAATCAATCTAAATATTCTCCTATATATAGCACTGGTTTTTTTAACTATTACTACAGTTTCAACTTCCATACCATTTGTAAATTTCATATCTGACCCTTTTTTTTATGTTATTGTTTTCTTTTGCTTTATTGGATTTGACATAATTTTAATTATTGGATATTTAGATTTTAAAAACAAAATAAATAAGGGATTAGCAAAATAAGTAATGATTTAATAAAAGCGTTTAAACTATTACTTGATAATATTTTTTCTAGAAGTGGAGAAATACTTGGTGAAAATATTATCATAAAGTTAATCAAATAAAATAATTTTGTATATTTTTTATTAGTTACTTTAAACTATCTTTTATTCCTTCTGAAATGTAGAAAATCAAATCAGTGATTAGGTTTGAGTATTTTGGCAGAATATCGTGAAGCATTAATAAGAATTGCCAAAAAAATATCTAAATCCAGTATGAGCATTCCAATGGATGCAAATGGAGAGCCAACAAATACATATATTGAGTATTTAAGTTTATTATTTGATCCAAACGATGCAAAAATTGTTCAAGAACTCGAAGTTTTTCCTAAAAACATGTCTTTAACTAAATTATCAAAACATCTGGGAAAAGATAAGCAAGAGTTAATGGACTTATTAGATCCACTAAGTAAAAAAGGTGTGGTTTTTAAAATGGGAAAAACTTATGCTATTCCTGTTCCATTAGAAATTTTTGATATGCCATTCATGATAAAAGAAGTTTATGGAGGTAAAAATGCTAAAAAATTGGCTGAATTAAGTAGAAAATTCTTTGAGGAGGAAGGATATTATAAAATTTGGGAAACTACAGAAGATGGAATTCCTAGAACTAGAATTTTAACTGTTAGTGAAAAAATTGTACCTGGCCATGAAATAATACCTCTTGATGAAGTTTATACTATTATTGAACAAAATACAAGTTTTGCCTTAGTACCTTGTCCCTGCCGAAATCGTTTCGAAATTGAAGGAAATAGAAAATGTAAGAATAAATACCCAATTCATAATTGTATATTACTTGGGGCTTTTGCAGAAAAAGTTATCAGCATGGGTGATCCTGTAGCAAGGAGAGCCAGTAAAGTCGAAGTTACACGGTTAACGCAAGATACTGCTAAACGTGGATTAATACATACCACAGATAATTTTATTCGTAGTAATATTCTCTGTTCTTGTTGCGAATGTTGTTGTGTAATGCTGGCAGGTCTAACGCGACCTGGGTTGGATAATCCTAGAGCAATTGCAAAAGCAAATTATATAGCACGCGTAGATAAAAGAGCATGCACAGCTTGTGAATTGTGTTTAACTAGATGTAAATTTAATGCAATTTCAATTGAAAAAACTTCAATTATCGACGAAAATAAATGTTTGGGTTGCGGGTTATGTGCTGTAACTTGTCCAAATAATGCGATTAAAATGCATAGATTAGAGAGAGAAAAAATGCCTGAAGAACAAATTTACCTTTAAATTTAGATATCTTTATAATGCCGTTGCAAAATACATCAAGAAGAAGTGAATACTAAAACCAAATAATAATGAAATGATCGGTACTGCAATAAACGCTCTTTTTCTAGAATATCTTGCTCCAGCAGAAACATGAACCATAAACCATATGAGGTAAGTAACTCCAATTACTAGAAAAACAATGGCAAGTATAAGTATAATTACTAGAACCCATTCATACATCGATAAATCACGAATTTATTACTTTTAAAAATATATTTCCAAAAGAAAATTAATAAGATTTTGGTGCTTTTTATTTAATAGTATTTTGCATACCAGATAAGTTCTCATTTGAGGTTAGGATTCTTTAATCAAAATGATTGCATTTAATGCTTATTTTTTCTAATCTTGAAATGTCTTATGATAATATTAAGTAAAAAATCATTAATAATTATCCAAAATATTCCAATATGGTTTTAATCTTAATTAAATCATTCTTATCCTATTAAATAATACTAAATTATATTTAAAAATGTTCAATATTTGTTGTTCTTATTTTTTTTTTAAAAAGAGTTATATTTATTTAAAATCAAATTTTTAAAAGAATTTAAATTTTGGATGTCTAGAATGGACGAAGAAAAAACTACAAATATCGAATCTATGAAAAAATTTTCAAAGGAAGAAAGAAAAAAGATTAGAGAAAAACGCAGAGCGGAACAAGGTGCTCCGACAAAGATGAATAGATATTTATATTTCGTACTTTTCTTTGCATCAATCGTTAATTTTTTTGATAACTGGTGCACTCTTGCCATTACTATTGCAATGGGGAATTTTTCAGGAGCAATAGATATATTAGGAATATTATTAAAAGAAGATCTTTTCTCCTACTTCGGCATCACTGGATCACCAATTACAATGGGGATTATTCTCTCAATTGCGGGTACTGGAGTAGTTGCTGCTGTTTCCTTTAGGTATTTGGGTGATAAATATGGGAGACGACCCTTGGTTCTCTGGACTTCTGTGTTTTTTATATTATTTTCAATTTTGACTGGGCTTTCACCACCAAGTTCTCAAGGGTTAATTATGTTCCTTATTTTTAGGATAGCATCCAATTATTTTCTCTCTGCGGACATTGTCATAGTTATTATGGCAGAAGAAGCCCCAGATAGCATCCGGGGGCGTTTGATTGGGACAGTGCTTGCTTTAGGAACGATGGGAGGATCTGTTTGTGGAATAATTCAATCAATGAGCATTCATATTGATCTCGGAGGAGTTATATTAAAAACGTGGCAAAGCATGTTTTTCCTAACCATTATAGGATATATATTTGTGATTCCTCTGTATTTCTTTTTAAAGGAGACTAATAGATTCAAATCCATGAAAAAATATGAAGATTGGAGGAAAAAAAAGGGATTAAAGCCAAAAATTGGTTGGTTAGCCCCACTAAAAAGGCAATACATACGCGGGATGGTCGCAGGTTGTGTTATTGGGTTCTTAGGAAATTTAATTTATTTTGCTCAAATAACTTTTTTCGCTTTATTTTACAATAAGGAATTGGGAATGTCGCCAGAAATGGTTGGATTAGCGTCGCTGCCATCAACACTTGGAGCGGCATTGGGATATTTTCTAGGAGGTCCTATCGTTGATCGATGGGGACGTATACCAACTATTCATCGTTTCGGTACAATTGCTATGGTTTCTACCTTCTTTTTCACAGTTCCAGCGATATTCGTCATTCCTGGGTTGTCGAACCCATTGGCCATTTTATTCATATTAATTGGTGCAGTTGCTGGTATTTTTTGCTTGACCATAACAGTCACTGCTGGAGCAGTAGTTGGAATGGAGTTATTTCCCACTCACATTAGAAGTACTGCTGCAGGTTGGGTGGGGGCTATTTCTAGAGGAGCAGTAATTGTAGCTCCTTTATTAACGATGTGGGGAGCCGAAAAAATTGGCGGTTTAGGATTATCGTACATGTTCATGTTCTTTTTAACAGCGTACACTTCAATTAGCATCATGTTTTCGGTATATTTATTAATTCCGGAAAGTAAAGGTCGTCAGCTTGAAGAAATTGTTGCTACTGAGATTTATACCAAAATGAAGAGAAGTAAGGATTATAATAAACCATATATCTTCTATACCTTGGGATTTGTGACATTAACCGCATGTTCTATAATATTTGGACTGACAACTGGTGCACCAATTTTAAATGTAATAATCATGGTTGGAATTTTTGCTACATTATCTGGCAGTTGTTTCCTAATAGTTGTAAAAGCAAGAAGTATGATTACTGAATGATTATAAAAAAATTTTAGATTATCTAGTAAAATTGAAAAAAAATAAATTGCTTAGAAATTTTATTAGACTCGAGAAATACATTAATTAAACCATTATAAAAATAAAAAACATACAATTCTTAATTTCCATTGCTTAAATAATTAATAATAATCTTAAAATTTCAAATCTTTATTTTAAACTTGTACATTTTAAATTATTCAAATAATTTTAATATTAGCAATTATTAACAATATTGCGAAACCAGTGCTACCCATAAAGGAACAATTTTACGATTCCTATTTAAGTTCCAATAAGGGTGCCAAAGGATGCCGCTCAACTGAAATAAGATGTGATCTTTTGCATTTTCTCAATAAAATAATTAAAGGACAAATAGATGATACGGTGCATAGGAGATTTATAAAATTCTCGAAGGGTTTGTTTATGAATGGAGGCCCTGTTTTATTAGCAAAAAAAGCTAAAAATAATGTACTATCTCTTAATGCTAGTTTTGATTACGAGGATTTAATTGGGGAATTTACAACGAACCATTTACCTGATGGTAATTATAAATTAACTGGTCTAATTTATACTCAACCAAGGGTTCCATTAACTGAATGTGAAACTTTGGCAAATTCAATAGGCTTAAATAGCAACTGGGAGCAGGGAAAACGTGATTTGAGAAAACTTTACCTATTAAATATAAATGAAGATAAAAAAAATTCGGAAATTAAAGAAATATATTCTAAATTAAATGAGATCTGCACATTATTATTGAATATTACTCCAAAATCGGGTAAGGTATGGAAACTCACTACTAAAGATAAAATTCCAAGCCTTAAAAAACTACAAGACACTCCTATGCCCAATTGTAAACCAGATAAAGCAGAAAAATGTAATTATCTTAAATTTTGTGAAAAAAATGGCATTTGTGTTAACAGTAGAATTGGTTTTGTTAAAGTAAAAACTGATAAGCTTGATGAAAAAAGTATCAAGGATTTCATCGATTTATTTACGCCCGATTTCAATGGGAAAGTTCCAACTGATTTTACTGAATTAGTTCTAGCAAATCAATATATGATTGAAGATTTTGAAGATCCACCCAATAAAGATAAATTAAAACCTAAAGAATTACGTGAAAAAATTATTAAAAAGGGATTTATTAATCGAATTCTTCTGATAGATAAAAAAGAGATAGTAAATAAAGTCGAATTTAAGGTCTAACGGTTAAGTTTTTTTTAGAATCTTTATTTTTTTTAACCCTCAATCCCTGGTAATGTTTCTTTTATTCTCATAAAAAGTGGGAGCGAAATAATGAAGAATATAGGCGCAAAAGCAAATATTACGGGCAAACCAAAGACAGTTGCAACTATTCCACCTATTAACGAGCCTATGACTTGAGAAAGAGTATTAGTTATATTTAATATTCCTAAAAATTTCCCTCTTTTTTCTTCTGGTAATAAATCTTGATTCCAAGCATTAAGAGGCGTAAGAACTCCAAGTAATACTGTTAAAATTAATGAAAAGGCAAAAACATATAAAATAAGAATTGGTTCGGTAGTAGATAAAAAAGGAACGATAAAGAATCCAAGGCTAGATATCATTATTACTGGAGTTATGAATTTCTTACGGCCATATTTATCAGCATATTTTCCTAATAAATACATCATTATGAAAGTGAATGGAGCGGCTACTCCAAGTATAATAACCATTGTAATTGTAGAAAACCCCAGATCAAAAATGTATATGAATAAAAATGGCAGAATGATATAGACGCCTGAATTAAAAACTGTAAAGGCTAAAACAAATTTATAAAATTCGCGATTCTTTTTAAACTCTTCAATATTAAATATTTCTTTAAATTCTTGAAAAAATGGTTTCTTCGGTGGTAATTCTGAAACTGGTTTTTCTTTAATGAATAAGAAACCTATAAAAGAAGCTATAAAAAATACTATTCCTCCTATTGAAAGTATGAAAATATATCCTTCTCTAGTTATAATAGTTCTTGGCCACCTAAAAATATCTGGAATCCCAAAAATTGCATTAAGTATCAAAGTAGATGCGACTCCAACAACTAAACCGATATTTCCAAGTATATTAACGATTCCGTTTGCTCTACCACGATATTCAATATCCATTAAATCTGGGATAAGAGCTCTTTGTGCAACATAATATGAGTTAGATGCAATTCCGATAGCAATAACATCAATTATCACTGCCGTTATGTAATTTTGCGAAAATGGATATATAATCATTGAAATCCCCGCTAATAAACCACCGAATAATAGAAATGGTCTTCTTCTTCCATACTTCGATCGCGAGTTATCACTTAATATCCCTAAAAATAGATGAGATAAAAGACCTGCAAGGGCAGAAAAAGTCACCATGATTGAAATAAATATGTATTGTAAGTTGAGAACATAGTCCAAGAAAGTATTAAATATTTGTGCTTCGAGATAACCAAAAATTTGAGCTGCCGCATATAAAATTCCAATTATCATAATTTGAGAGATAAGGAAACGGCTTAATTTTTTTTCTCCATCTTTTAATTCCATTCTAATAAACCTTCTTCCTTTGAACATAATCAAAAAGAGTTTTTTGGTATTTGACTTGTTCGATTATTTTGCTATTGTTAATCCAATGTTTTAATGAAACTTGAAAAGCTTTACCTATTTCTTTTAAAGCTGAATTTACATCACTAAAGACTTTAGGTTGGTTTTTAAAAGCTTTCCTTACAGTTTCTCGAATAACCCAGACTCCTAATGGAACTATATAACCAGAAGATACTTCTCGAAATACGATACACGTTGCTTGTCTTCTAATTTTATTTAAAAATTCTGCGACTCCTAATCTTGCAGCATAGTATGCACCTGTAACATTCGAGGCATAGTTCTTTCGACCTTGATAGAATTCATAATCATCCATTATCACTGGTGAGCTGCTTGGATTAAAAGAAGATTTGGGATTCCAAGTTTCTAACATCTCAAATGACCATTCTTTAGGTATAAGGAGGATTTGAAAATGATTATCAAAATGTCTTCCTGTGAAAAGAAAATATTGAGAAATTTGGGGATAATCTTTGATCTTGTCAATTACTCGCTTCGAAATTGTATCATCTGTGGCAGTTATAGCCCATCTTGTAGGAACTAATTTTCTATTATCCTTTATTCCAAGTAGACCTGCTGATAAGATACGCATAACTTGGGTTACTGTTAAATTGTGGTCATAAAGATAATTTACTGCATTAACTGCTTTAAAATCTGTATCTGATACTGCTTTATCAACGGGACGGTCAATTACTGGATTTTCAGCAACTCGAATTTTTTTTAATGTACCTGAAGGACCAATAGGGGGTGAATGTGAATCATACATCATTCTAAATGATGGTTCTTTTTCTAATTGAACTTCTGTGTCAACTTTTTTTGAAGATTGAATTATTTCTTGAGAAATATCAAGCAATTTACTGTCTGTGATTTTATTTACATTCATACGGAAAGAAGTTCTTAATAATGAGGTTCTAAATTTTACTAGATCTTCAATTCTTTGATCAATCCACCCTAGTTCTGGTTCATCTAAAATTTTTATTGAATCTGTTTCAATAGTCATAGGATTTATCATAGGTCCAATCAAGACATTTGGATATGACTGTCGACCAACAAAGAATGAGGGTGGACTAGCTCCTTCAAAATCCTTCTTTATTGAAATTCGTTTTAAGGGAATTATGGCTTGCTGCTTTAGAATTATTGGACATTGTGTTTTACCACATAACATTCTGGAGCCTTTACATCTTGCACAAAGTCCCGCCTTAGATGCATCTGGTGGACGAACCATTGTGTAAATCTCATTTTTTGTAAATTAATCTTCAAATTTATTAATTAAAAATGAATTTTAAATATATATTATATAATACTCCATTAGATAATTAAGATTTAAATATTTTTTTTTGTCAAGTCTCCAATTCTTCATAGTTTTCACAAACATCTTTCTAATTCTCTATTAATTTGCATTAATTTTCTATATTTTTATTTTATTTTGGTACTGATCATAATGTTTATATAGTGTGTATTACACAGTACGTACTAGATAGTGTGTCATACACACTAAAATAAAAATGCATTGTGAGTGAAATGTCGAAGAAAAAAGAATCAATTGAAGATATAATAGACAATTGGAAGAAACAACTTAGGAAAGGTAGCCTAGAATTAGCAATTTTATCTCATATAAAAAAGGAAGCTGGAGAAGCTTATGGATATATTCTTATTAAAAATTTTAAAGAAGCTGGTATTGAAACTGATGGAAGCACTATTTACCCATTATTGAGGAGACTTACAAATAAAGGATTAATACAGACAGTTGAAAAATCTAAGGAACAAAAAAAGCATTTTAAAATAACAAATGTAGGAATACAAGTTCTCGATGAATTATTAGAAGAATGGAAGACCTATTATGCAAAAATTAATCATTTTATAAAAAATGGAGGATTATAAATGAAGAAACAAAGTGAAAAAATTCTAAATGATTATTTAAAACAGGTAAGAGATTCATTGGAATATATGCCTAAACCTGAAGTGGAAGATAGAATAAACACAATCAGAGCTCATATTTTAGACGCTATTGAAGATCAAAAAGGAGAACTGCCAGAAGAAGAAATTATTGGAAAAGCAATAAAGGAACTTGGCATTAAAATTAAACCAAAGCGTAGAGTAAAAGACGTAATAGGCGACTTAGTAGGATGTGGAATTTTTGGACTTATCCTATTATTCTTAGATTGGATATATTTTTATCCAACTTTTAAATACAATGTCTCAATTCCATATTTTATAATTATATTTCCTGTTGCCTGCGCATTAGCTATTTGGGACTTTTTTGTTAAACCAAGACTAACCGATCCTCGATACAACCTAATATTTGCTTGGAGCTTTTTTCCAATATTAATAATTGAAATGATATACCTTGAGTTACCAGACCCTATTCCCTTGGTTGCCCCATTGGTTTATGGAATTTTATTGACAATTATGACTATATTATCGCTAGTAATACCAGAGGAAATTATTGAAAAACAATGCCCTAAGTGTGGTGAAACCTTACCTAAAAAAGCAAGATTTTGTCTAATTTGTGGTGAAGAACAAGAATAATAATTAATAAATACACATTTTCTTTTTTTTTATGAAAATTTTTTAAGAATGAATTATAAAAATAATAGTAAATTTCCATTGGAAAAAACAAATTATTAAGAGTTTATTCTTATATTTTTCGTAAGATTTTTAAGGGAGGAACTCTTTCTAACTTTTAAATCTTTCGATAAAGATTTAAGTAAAGTTTATTCTGTTTTTTGAGGTGTTTCTAAAATTTCACACGAAAATAACTCCTTCTTAGAGAAAACAGACGATTTCAACTTAAATGACGATGAAAGTTCAATTTGTCCGGAATGTGGGAGTGTAGAAATTACTAATGATGTAACTCGTGGAGAACTTATTTGCAGAAATTGTGGAATGGTCATAAGTGAAAAGCTTATTGATCAAGGTCCTGAATGGAGAGCTTTTAACTTAGAGGAAAGGGATAAGAGAAGCCGTGTTGGATCCCCTTCAACTTATACTTTACATGATAAAGGTCTATCTACTATGATAGATTGGCATGATAAAGACTCTTTTGGAAAAAAATTAACTCCTAAAAGGCGAGCACAAATCTATAGATTGAGAAAATGGCAAATACGAACAAGAGTTCACAGTTCTATTGATAGAAATTTGGCAATAGCTATGAGTGAATTGGATAGACTCAGTAGTCAATTGGGGATACCACGTGGTGTGAAGGAAAGCTCTGCTGTAATTTACAGGAGGGCTATTGAGAAAAAACTCATAAGAGGTAGATCTATTGAAGCTATGGTGGGTGCCTCAATTTATGCTGCCTGTCGTATGAGAAAAATTCCACGAACTTTAGACGAAATTGGTCGACACTCAAGGGTCAATAAGAAGGAATTGGGTAGATGTTATCGATTAATTTTAAGAGAACTAGATGTTCAAATTCCTATCGCCAGTCCAATTGATTTTATTCCCCGTTTTGGCGCAGAATTAGCCCTTTCTGGACGAACTCAACGAAGAGCTGCCGAAATAGTAAACCAAGCACGAAAAACTGGTTTAACTGCAGGAAAAGATCCTACAGGTTTAGCTGCAGCTTCGATTTATATTTCTGCTATACTAGAGGGTGAACGAAGAACTCAACGAGAAATTGCAGAAATTGTTCACGTTACGGAAGTTACAGTTAGAAATAGGTATAAGGAATTAGTAAGAGAGCTTAAACTTAGAGTTGATGTGTAGGATTAGCCTATACTCTTTTTTATTTTCTTATTTTATTGAACAACAATATTTTCTTCAGCAAAACCTTCTTTTTCTAGAACATCTTTGACTATTTGTCGATGATCACCTTGTAACACTATATATCCATTTTTATATGATCCCCCAGCAGCACAACGACTTTTTAGTCTCACGACTAAATCCTTTAAACGGTTCTGTTCAATCCCCTCAACTATAGTTACAAGTTTACCATATTTACGCTTTTCAACTTTTATCTTAATTTCTTTTTCTTCTTTGGCTATTTCTCCACACATGCACAAATCTTTAGGTAACGAACATTTTGGACATATTTCTATATCTTTTCTCTCCTGGGTCGCTTTTGAAAAAACATCTTTTTGTAATTATAATAATTCTATGTTTATTTGTTCCTTATATTTTTTATTGTACTTATTGAACTCAAATTATATAATATTTGCTTGAATTTTTAACAAATATTTGATAATTCAAGTCAATAAATATTTGTATTTGAGCAAAATAAAGTAAATGGCGCCGAATTTGAAATAAATGTATTGAAATTTGATGTGTTTAAAGTACCATTTTCAAAAAAACAAAAATTGGTGAACTAAAAATAGTTAAAACATTAATTATAGATGCATTAAGGTCTGAAAAGGGAGTAAAACGTTTCACAAGGGATTTTATCGGAGCAGGACCTCGAACCATTGCGGGAATTCTTGAAGGTTATGAAATAAACTCACAAATAGTTCACCCTGAAAATTTGAAAAAGAATGAGCTTACAGACAGTGATTTCTTATTTATAAGCGCAATGACTTTAGACTTGATAGCTGTAAGTAAAATCATTAGAAAATGGAAGAAATACAATAATAAGCCAATCCTAATAGGAGGTCCGATTACATCCAATCCATTTGATTTAAAACCACTTGAATTCGATTTAGCTTTTATGGGTGAAAGTGAAGATACACTTGAAAAAATAATCCAGATCGGATTAAAAGATGGAAATCTGCCTTCTTATTCTAAATTAAAAGAAATTAATGGAATATTCTACCGGAAAGATAATGATTTAATGATAAATGATACCAAATCTTATATTTCAAAGGAAACTTTAAATAACTTTCAGCCTTCGGTAGAGAGAATTACAGATTATCCTTATTATTTTATAGCAAGAGTTTATGTTGAGTGTATCCGTGGCTGTTCAAATTTTTTACGTCCAACTATTAAACTAAACGAAAATATCGAATGTAATAATTGCGGAAATTGTAATGATAGTCTTGATAAAAGATTAAATTGTCCCCAAAACATTCCACCTGGATGTGGTTTTTGTTCAGTTCCAGCAGTATATGGGCCTCCGAGGAGTCGATATGTTTCTAATATTGTAAATGAAATTAAGGGATTAATTGGTAAAAAAGTTCGAAGATTTGTTCTTGGGGGTTCTGATTTTTTGGATTATGAAAGAGATGATCTAGTAAAACCGATGCCCTTGACTGATCCTTACCAGCCCCCTCCCAATAGTGAAAAAATTGAGGAATTATTATCCGAAATTTCTTTAATTCCTGAGATTAAGAATAAGAAAGCCTATATTTTTATTGAAAATATAAAGGCTTGTTTATTCTCTAAAGAAATTGCGAAAATTATTTCAAAATATATTCCAAATACCTCAGTTTCAATAGGATGCGAATCAGGGTCAAATGATTATCTAAAATCGATAGGAAAACCTTCAGCAGTTGAAGATATGATCCAAACAGTCCGAATTTGTAAAGAATTTGGTATAAGAACACATTGTTATTTTATTCACGGATTGCCTAACCAAAATAGTTCTGTATTAAAAGAAACCAAGCAGCTAATGGAAAAATTAGAAAAAATTGGAACTGATAAGATTACAATTTATAAATTTAAACCGCTTCCAAAGAGTTCGTTTGAGAAATTTGATTATAAAAGTTATAAATTATCAGAACAAATAAAAAAGTTAGCAATTAAAATTAATTATAATAGGAAATTAGCTTTAATTGGTAAAAATTTTAAAGTTATCATCGCAGAACGTCATAAAAGAAATAAAAATGATGGAATTGGATATATTCTAGAGGGCGGTCCGACAGTTTTAATCAAAAATGGAGGAAAATTAATCGGAAAAGAAGTTAATGCGAGAATCATTCGAGTACTTTCTGATAAATTTGTAGAAGGAGAAATTAATAATCAATAACTTTAAGAATAACAATTTTATTAATTAAATCATCTCATTATAATGAAGAAACAAATAGAGTGTGACAACTATCCCATATATTTGTGGTAAATGTGGTCGCGAGATCACTTCAAAAGGAATGGACTCTTTGCCTGGTGTTAAGTGTCCACATTGCGGATACCGAATTTTATATAAAATTCGACCACCAGTTGTAAAAAAAATACAAGCTCGATAAATTTTTCTAATTTTTTTAATATTTATCTAACTTTAGGGTAATTGCTTTCGCTGGACATTTTTCAATGCATTCAAGGCATTTTCCACATTTATTAGGGCTCACTACTATTGGCTGATCATCAAGCCATTCTAGAACCCCATACCTACAGGTTTTATAACATTCCCCACAGCCTTGGCATTTATCATAATCAATTTTAACTTCAACAATCAATATGTGAAACCTACAAATTATAGTTCAATACTGTATAATATGCTACCAAGACAAAGTAATATTTATTTAAATAAAACTTCTAAATGCAAGTTTTTTTAATTAATTTTAGAAAAAAGAGGATGTTTGACTAAATGAAAAGAATTATCATTGTTGGAGATGAAAGAGCAGAAGGAAATCAATGGCGTGAGGTGTTTCGAAATCGTGATGAAAAATATCAAGTTTTTTTTGTTGAAGTCAGTAAGCTTTGTGACGTTGGGGTGAGAAGAAGAAAAAAAGAAGAGGATAATTTATATATAACAACAAAAACAGAAGGCTTTTGGGCTCCAGATGGTTTAATTTGGCGTTGGGGTGCAGTTAAACCAAATTGGATTCATGAACCTTTCCTTGAACTACTAAAATCATTCCCCAAATTTCCTATGGTATCTAGACCAGAAGCACATTTAATTTGTGCAAATAGATTAAGAATGCTCTCTGCATTAAGTTCAGATCCTGAAATCCCGATTGTTCCACATGTGGCATTTGTAACTAGCAGATTTCTAATAGAAAGTCGATATAAGCCAGAATATCCATGTGTTGTTAAGATTGGCTCGTTTCATCAAGGATTGATGAAAGCAAAGGTAGATAGTGATGATCAATGGCATGATTTGTTATCATTTATTTTTCCTCTAGAAATGCCCGTAGTTATTGAAGACTTTATCAAATTTAAAAGAGATTTACGCTTGATTTTTATAGGAGACGAAGTTTGGTCTTTGGTACGTGAATTTGAAGGTTGGAAAGCAAATAGATTGAAGAGACTTTATGTTGAGAAGCCTACAGAAAAAATGTTGGATCTAACTAAAAGAGCTAGAGAAGCTATTGGAAATCCAGAATATGGAGCACTAGATCTAGTCGAAAAGGATGATGGAAGTTTCTGCGTTTTCGAAATTAATGACACTCCAGATTTAGACCCAGATACGATTCAAGTTGAAGATTCCTATCGAAAAGTGGCAGATATGTTGATAAAAAAAATAGGTTGATTTGGTTTTTAGATGTCTAAACGACCTTAAAGAGGAAATTTTATGAATTTTGATCAAAAAGAAAAGAAAAATCTAATTGATTTTGTAAAATTAATTGGAAAATTGAAGAAATTAAAAAGAAAAGGATGGATTCAAAGAAATATTCAGGATGAAATTGAATCTGTTGCAGATCACAGCTTTCAATTAAGTATATTATCAATGATAATAGCTGATAAAGTTGGTTTGAATAAAGACAAGTTGATAAAAATGAGTTTAATTCATGATTTTCCTGAAACTATTGTTGGAGATATTACTCCTTATGAAAAATCTGCTGAAAAAAAGCATGAGGCTGAATTTGAAGCAATGAAAAAAATCTGTTTATTGATAGATTCAGATGAATATTTGGATTTATGGCTAGAATTTGAAGAAGGAAAATCAGAAGAAGCAAAATTTTTAAAACAATTAGATAAAATTGAAATGATTTTTCAAGCATTGGAATACGAACTATCAGGAACCGAACCAAAAAAATTAAATGAATTTTGGGATTATACTGAAAAACAATTAAATAATTCTATTTTAATCAATTTATTTGAAACTTTAAAAAAATTAAGGACTTCTTGATCTAAATTGCGAAATCCTCTTTATTTATTGTTCATAATTTAAGTTTAAAGAGATTTTTAAACAACACTTCAGAAAAAATAAATAGAAACTTAGAATATTGTGAAATAAAAATGGTTAAAATTGGCGTATTACAGCTTCAAGTTAGGAAAGATAAAGAAAATTTTGAAAAAATCGAAGAATTAATTAATGAAGCTAAAAATAAAAATATCGATATTGTCTGTCTTCCAGAAAAATGGAATGCAAAATCTCCTCTGGAACCAATTGAGAATGAGAATGGAAGCGTATTTAAATTTTTAAGTAAGATGGCTAAAAATTATAAATTATACGTAATTGGTGGTGCAATCGTAGTTAATTTAGATGAAAAAAAATATGTAATTTCTTATATATTTGATAAAAACGGAAAATGTATTGGGGCTCAAAGAAAAATTCATTTATACTCTTATGAGAATCAATATATTACAAGTGGCTCTGAGTTAGAATTAATTAATACTGATTTTGGACTTATAGGTGTGGCAATTTGTTTTGATCTAAATGCTTTCCCAGAGGTAGGAAGAGCTTATGCTTTAAATGGAGCAAGTATAGTATTTAATCCTTCAATGATTCCTGTAAATGGTATTGAAAATTGGCATATTTATTTAAAAGCTAGGGTATTAGAAAATAGAATGCCAGTGGTTGGGATAAATTCAGTAGGAGGTTCTCCAGCTGGAAATGTTTTAACTGGTGAAAGCATAATTATTGGCTTTCACAAAGGTCATGAAACACCTGCAAAATTAAAGATAATTAAAGGTGAAAAAAATAAAGAACAGCTAATATTTGCTGATTTAGATTTACAATATCCTCAAAAATTAAGAGAAAAACGATTTTCCAATATTAAATCTTTCAAAATTAAAAAGTGTTAAAAGGACATTAAAATCGTGGAGAAAATACCATTAAATATTGTTGATTTATTAAAAAAACAAAAATATCATTTGGTTGGTCATCATTCTGCAGTTAAAAAATGTAGATGGACACATAATAGCTTAGTACATAATCGTGTATGTTACAAGGAGAAATTTTATGGGGTAAAATCTCATCGTTGTTTACAAATTACTCCATCTATTATCTGGTGCTCCCACACTTGCAATTTTTGTTGGCGAATTCAACCAAAGGATATTAATATTAGTTGGAATCAAACCAAAATCTCTGTTCCCTTGGATTCCCCCAAAGAAATATTAGATGGCTGTATAAGAGAATGGCGCAGAATATTAAGTGGCTATAAACCAACTTCGCATGAAAAAGTCGATTGGAAAAAGTGGGAAGAAGCAAATCAGCCATTTAGTGTTGCTATTAGTTTATCTGGAGAACCTACATTATATCCTTATCTAGGTGATTTAATCTCTGAATGTAGAAAAAGAAATTTAATTTCTTTTTTAGTCTCAAATGGGACGTTTCCAGAAGTTTTAAAAGATATTGAGGAACCAAATCAATTATATATTTCCGTGATTGGTTCAAATGAAAAATTATATAAACAAATTTGCCGTCCTCTAATTCCAAATAGCTGGGAACGTTTAAATAAAACTTTCGATTTAATCCCTAGTTTTAATTGCCCAACAGTATTTCGCTTAACTTTAATGCATGATATGAATCTAAAAAATCCAGAAGAATTTGCTAAAATAATAAATAAAGCCTCACCGACTTATGTTGAATGTAAAGGATATATGTATCTAGGGTTCTCTCGTAAACGAGGATTAATACTAGATCACATGCCACGACATGAAGAAATAAAAAAATTTTCAGAAAAAATTTCTGAACTAACTGGATATAAAATATTAGATGAATCTTTAAAGTCTCGAGTTGTTTTATTATCTCGATTAGACAAACCAAAAAGGTTTTCTTAATTTAAATTATAATTTAAAATGATGGGTTAATTATGTTTGACACAATAATGGATAAAATTCGAGAAGAATTAGACAAAGAAGATACCATTAGAGAAAAAACATTACAAGATGTTAGGAAAATAATTAGGAATTCTGGATCCGCTATAAGGGCAATACATAAAGGAAATTTTGAAAACGCTAAAAAATTAATTGATGAAGCTTCAGATTTAATAAAAAAATTAGATGATTTAAAAAATACCTTCCCTAAAATTTATTATAAGAATTATGTAACTGACGCTCAGCAAGAATTTTGTGAAGCTCGTCTTTTTTTTGCTCTATTAACCAATGAAGATATTGAAAAACTTTATCCAGAAAATCTAGTGATTTCTGATATAGCATTTTTATTAGGCACTGCGGATTTAATTGGGGAGCTTCGTAGATATACTTTAGACTCTATAAGACGTGATGAAATTGACAAAGCAGAGATGATGTTAGAATATATGAGCGATATTTATGAAAATTTGACATCTTTAGATTATCCTTCTGGAATTACACCAGGATTGCGACGAAAATGTGATGTAGCTCGTGGGTTAATTGAAAAAACTCGTAGTGAACTAACTATTTCTCTACAGTTTCATAAATACGCAAAATAATATAAAAGAATTTTATATTTTAATTTCAGAATTTAATTTGTTATTAAGAAAGGTGAAGAATTTATGGAAATTTGGGATCAAAGTATTGCTGTTGAAGAAGATTTAATAAAAGCTAACGAAGAGTTGGCAAATAAAAATAAGGAATTCTTTGAAAAAAATAATATAACAACATTTGAAATATTAGGAAACATAGGTTCAGGAAAAACTTCTCTAATAGAAGCTTTAGTTTCAGAACTTAAGGATAAATATAAAATATTGGTAATTAATGGGGATTTGGCAACATCTATAGACGCTGATCGTATTAAAAAATATGGAGTGGAAGCAATTCAGATCAATACTGGCAAGGAATGTCACTTGGACGCTCTAACAATTAAGCCAGCTTTAGAAAAAATTAAAGAAAAAATAGATATTTGCCTTATCGAACAAGTAGGGAATATGATCTGTCCAGCTGATTTTCCTCTGGGCGCAAAAAAGAGAATTGTGGTATTTGAAGTTACAAATGGTCCCTATATTGTTCAAAAGCATCCTGTGATTTTCGCTACGACTGAAATCGTTTTAATTAATAAAATAGATATTGCAGAATATGTAGGCATGGATCAAAAAGCCTTAAATAAATTGGAAGCAGATGCAAAGAAAATTAACTCAAGACTTCAAGTAATTTTTACCAGCGCAAAAACAAAACAAGGGATTCCAGAACTAATTAAAGCTCTAGAGCTTTAGATACTTTATTTTTATTATTAAATATAGATTTAAGACATTGAATAAAATATCAATACTTACCTATGGTTGTAGTTATAATCAAGCTAGTTCAGAAATTATTAAGGGATTATTGCTAAAAAATAATTTTCAAGAATCAAAATTAGACGAATCTGATGTTATTATTATTCTATCTTGTGTTGTAAAATCACCAACAGAAAATAAGATTATTGCTAAAATTAAAACTCTTTTTGCAGAATATCCAAAAAAGAAAATTATTGTTGGTGGATGTCTTCCTGAAGTTATTCCAGAAAGAATAAAAGAAATTTCAAAGGATATTAATTTTTTTGGACCCCATTTCGCAACAGAAATCGTAGATATTGTTAATAAAACAATCCAAGGAGAAAATGTGGAATTAATTGGAAAACGATATGAATGTAGATTAGGTATAACCAGGAAAAAAATAAATCCAATTATAGGAATTATTCAAATTTCACAAGGCTGTCTATCTAATTGTGCATATTGTTGCGTAAAGATAGCTATGGGTGACTTTTTTGCTTATCCAGTTTCATTGATAATAGAAGAAATTAAAGAAATGATAAAAAGTGGTTGCAAAGAAATCTGGATAACCGCTCAAGACACTGCTGCGTATAGATATGAAAATCTTGATCTAGCAGATTTAATAAGCGAAATAACAAAAATCGAATCAAAATTTAATATACGGATAGGAATGATGAATCCAAAGAGTGTACTTCCAATATTAAAAAAATTAATTGAGACATATTCACATCCAAATTTATACAAGTTTTTACACTTACCTCTTCAATCTGGTGACAATGAAATTTTAGCAGCGATGAATAGAAATTACACTATTGAAGATGTCCTTAAAATAATTGAAGAATTTAGAAATAAATTCCCTCTACTAACCCTTTCAACAGATTTAATTATTGGTTTTCCAGGAGAAACCGAAGAACAATTTCAAAATTCCCTTAAAATATTAGAAAAAATTAATCCTGATATTGTAAATATTTCACGTTTTGGTCAAAGACCAAAAACTAAGGCAAAAAAAATGAATAACCAAATCCCCCCTGATATTATTAAAAAAAGAAGTAAAACAGCAACAGAACTGGTAAATCAATTAACACTTGAACGAAATAAAAAATGGATTAATTGGGAAGGAGAAGTGTTAGTATCAGAAAAAAGTAAATACGGGGATTGGATGGGTAGGAATTTTGCTTATAAGCCTATAGTTATTAAATCTTCTGATAATTTATTTGGGAAATTTGTAATAGTAAATATTGATAAAGTAAATCCTTTTGTACTTTTTGGGAAAATGGGTAAAATTGAAAAAAAATAATGTATATTAATAAAGTAAGACAAAGATAGTTTTCTAAATACTCTAAGTATTAGTTGGTTTCTCTATATATACTCTCTTTTACTTTTTCTTTAGTTTCTTCTATTTTACTTTCTCCCTTTTCTTTTAATTCTTCTTCTACTCGAGTTTTTATTTCCTCATCCAGATTCTCTTCTCGTAAATATATAAAGTCACCTATTTTTTCGATTTCTCCATTTTTAATCATATCCTTAAAATTTTCCTTGTAATCACTCTTGTCTTTTGACCAACTTTCTAAGAATTCCTCTTTTATCTTAGAATCAAGAATTTTTTTTGGCAAAGGACACTCCCTTAAAGCTTTCGCAATCTCCACCTTAAACTGAGCCTTTATTTTATCCCCATATTTAAAGAGGCATTCTGCCCCTTTCTTATAATCACCTAAAGTCATGTATTGCATACATAAAATTCCCCAAACATGAACCTCCTTAGGGTCCATTTCAATGATTTTATTAAAGCATTCATGCATCTTTTTTCTATTATTTAGTTTTCTATAAACCAATGCAATATTTAGCCATGCATTAGCAAACTCAGGTGAGATTTCGATTGCTTTCTTATAACAATAAATAGCATCATTGTATTCACCTAATTCCCGATATGTATGTCCCATGTAAAACCAAGCACTTAAAAAATCTGGTTTTGCTTCGACAGCTCTTTGATATGCAATTATTGCTTCCACGTGGTTTCTTAAACCTAAATAGTTATTGGCAATATGAAAATTAAGCCATGACATCTCCGAATCGAGTCTAATTGCCTCATTTAGACATTCATTAGATTTCTTATATTTTTTTAAGTTCTGATACGCAATTCCCATTAAAAACATAACATTAGCATTGTTAGGTTCAATTTTTAATACATTCTCCCAACTTTTTATGGCATTTTTATTATTTTTCATAATAATATTGGTCAGACCCATTAAAGTCCAAGCTTTAAGGTGTTGAGAGTCCAGCTTCACTGCTTTATTTAAGAATTTCAAACCATCTTTGAATTTTTTTTCATGAATTAAATCTCGACCAATTTTAAAAAAATCTTGGGCTGTTTGTCCTTCAAAATTTTTTGACATTTTTGACCCCCTTTATTTTATTTTTATATTTATTAAATATGATCTCAAGGTTATGAGTTATTAAATTTTCGAAGTGATTAAATCTAGAATATGATAAATGTTCATATCCAATGTGAGAAAGATGCGGGTAACATGTAAAGTTTTTTATTTAGGCGATAATTATCGAGGTTTTCAATTCCAACCAGATGTCGATACAGTAGAAGGAAGAATCAAGGAAGCTTTAAAAGAAACTAAATTAATTGAAGATGATTCAACTTCAAAATTCCAAGGTGCATCTCGAACTGATGCCTTAGTGCATGCACTTGGTAATGTAATTGCCTTCAATACTAATGAACGTGTAATTATTCCAATGATTAATCAACATTTACCAAAAGATATAATAATCTGGGCAAAAAAAGAGGTAGAAGATGATTTTTTACCACGATTTGCAGCTATTAAACGCCATTATAAGTATATTACGAGATATAATGATGAAAATTTCAAAAAAATGGAAAATGTAGGCGAAAAAATTATAGGATATCATGATTTTAAGAATTTTTCAAAAAAATATGAAAATAAAAATACTTTTAGAGAAATTTATGAGCTTAATATATCTCATAAAGATCAATTCTTAATATTTGACGTAATAGGCACCGCGTTTCTTTATCAAATGGTTAGAAGAATTGTAAATTTATTATTGAATATTGGCAAGGGTAATTTTAAAGAGGAGATTGTTAATGATTATTTTGATAAAGAAATGGATTCATCTGAAAGAATTGGACCCGCTCCCTTGGAAAATGAGGGCTCTTTAATATTATGGGAGGTGGTTTATCCATTTATATTTGAGATCGATTCTTATTCTTATGAAAAAATGCAGAGATATATTAATCATTTTTGGAAACTGCATTCATTAAGATTAGAGACTATGAAAACTTTCCAAAATTTTTTTAACAAATAGAATTCTACTAATTATATAATTAACTGATAATATGTGGTGTTTAAAATTAAAGGAATTATGAAAAAGGGTACTAGACCAGAGCCAAACTGGAAAAAAATTAAATTTAACGAGCCTTATAAGAAAGCAACTGATAAATTTAAAAGGATGGTCTTAAATCATCCCGATTTTGACCCAACAAGTTTTTTCCAATTCAGCATTTTTATGGCAAAATCACTCCTTCAAATGCTAGAAGATGTAGAAGAGAATTTTGGACCCGAGGGGCAAAAAGTTTGTAATAATGCATTAGTAAAAGTAGGATATGATATGGGTAAGCAACTGTTTGAGGGCATAGAAATTCCTCCAGAGATGCCCACATTAGAATTAATGAGCTTCGTTGCAACATGGGTTAATACAGTAGCTTGGACCTCAATTGAGGATCCAAGAATTATAGATGATAATAAATGTGAGTTTGATATTATTTGGTGCCCATTACAAGATGTATATAAAGCATTTGATTGTAGAATTCAACGATATCTAGTCCAAGGCATTATGGATTATGTGAGAGAATTAAGGTCTAGCTTCGATCCAGAAGCTGATTACGATATAAAATTTTTAACTACAATACCTGCAGGATCAAAAACCTGTAAATTTCAAATCGTAAAAAAGAAAAAAGGAACCCCAGATAAATGGGAAAATTATTCTAAAGTACTTGAGAATAGGGCATTAAAACGTTGGAAAGCTAAACTTAGAAAAAAGGAATAAAAAACATCTTATTAATCAAGAAAATAAATTTACCTCTATTTTTTCTCCCTCTTCGATTAATTGCACTTGTTCAGGAATGTCAATATACCCATCAGTTAAAGCCAAGGTAGAAATTGCCTCAGATCCTGTATGAATTGGCTCTGCAAATATTTTATCATCTTCTTCAGTTATTTTAACTGGTCTTAATTCTCGTCGTCCTAATTCGGAATAAATTCTTTTTTTTGCTATTGCATTTATTATCTTTTCTTTTGGTCGGGGTAAATGAGCCCACTTTCTTATCAATGGAGCAATAAAATGATAAAAAATTGTTAAAGCACTAGTAGGATAACCTGGTAATACAATTATGGGTTTAATATATGTTTTATCTTCAACTGCTGAAAGTAAGGTCGGTTTACCGGGCTTAATTCTAATTCCATGTATGTATAAATTTAGATTTTTTAAATTCTTAATGACTTCAGGTAAATAATCCCCAGTTCCTTTGGAAGTTCCTCCTGATATAATTAAAAAATCGATTTTAGATATTTCTTCAGAAATTATCCTTTTTAAAGTTTCATAATCATCTTTAATTATCCCTTTAATAAGTGGAATTCCTCCAGATTCTTTAACAGCATTGTATATTGTTGTAGAATTGATATCATATATTTTTCCAGATGTTAATTGGACTCCTGGGGGAACTAATTCATCACCAGTGCTAAAAATTGTGACTTTTGGCTTTGAATAGACAGTTATTTTAGTAATCCCTAATGCTGAGAGTAAGCCCAAATCTCGAGTATTCAATTGCTTCTCTTTTTTTAGTGCAATTTCTCCTTTTTTTATATCTGCTCCAATTTGTATAATATATTGTTGAGGAGCAACTGATTTAAAGATTTTAACAATTTCATTTTCTTCTTCTGTATATTCAACCATCACAACAGCATCCGCTCCATTTGGAATGGGAGCACCTGTTGCAATTTGAATGCACTCTTTTTCATTTAGTACTAAATTAGAATTTATACCTGCACGAATCTCTCCCATTTTCTTTAAATTTATTGGTTTATCTTCCTCTGCACCAAATGTATCTTTTGCCTTAACTGCATAACCATCCATTCTTGATTTTGAAAATCCCGGTACATTAATAGGTGAAATAATATCTTTTGCTAAAACCCTCTCTAGTGCATTCTCTATCTTAATCTCTTCGATTTGATCATGAGAAATCAATTTATAATTTAAAATATTCTTAACTTCATCTGCAGAAAGAGTCTGATAGAATTTTGTCATCTTATTGCACTTTTTTATACATTTATACTAAATAGAAATCGGTAAATACAAATAAACGTTCACTACTGAATTTTTTTCATAACCTTCAATATTCTCAGGGATTTTTACAACGCCATCGGCTTTTACAAGAGAAGAAATTATACCAGATCCTGATATACGGATGGGAGTTGCAAAATAGTCACCATTAATCCTCTCGATTTTCACACGAGCGGAATCTCTTCTACCTAATTTAGATGGAATTCCTCTGGTTAAAGTAGCTTTAATAATGGGCCTTGGATCTAAAATACTTGCTCCTTGCATTTTTCTTATAGTAGGTCCTACAAAATCTTCAAATCCAATGATAGTAGCAACTGGGAATCCCGGTAAGCAAAAAACTGGTTTATTTTTAACTATAGCAATTGCCGTTGGGCTCCCTGGACGCATAGCAATACCATGAACTAATAATTTACCTTCTTGTTCCATAATTGGAGGAAGTAAGTCTTTTTCCCCTACGGAAGTCCCACCAGAAAAAACGATAATATCATATTCTAAAGCTTTTTTAAGAACTTCACGGATTTTATTAGGATCATCTTCCACAATACCCAATCTAATAGGATTTCCTCCATATAGTTCAGTATATAATGATATTGAATGAGTATTAGTTTCGATTATTTCTCCAATTTTCAGCGAAGAACCTACTTCTAATAATTCAGAACCAGTTGAAATTATAGCAACAGTTGGTTGTTTAATAACTTTTATCGTATTAATATTGCAAGCAATTAAGAGTGTGATATCTTGAGGTCTAAGTTGATGATATTTTTTAATTATAACATTGTTTTTCTTTACATCTTCTCCCTTTTTAGAAACATTTTTTTCAGGAGTTAAGGGTGTATAAACTTCAATTTTGTCATCAATTAATTTGGTATCTTCTATCTTAACAACTGCATTAGCCCCAATGGGAACGGGTGAACCTGTTGCAACTTTAATAGCTTCTCCTTGGTTTAATTTTTTAGAAGAAATTTGATTAATTTCAATTTGATCAATTATTTTTAGTATTTTTGGTTTATGAGGACTAGCTCCAAATGTATCCTCTGCCTGAACGGCATATCCATCCATAGCTGAGCGATCAAAATGAGGAACATCAATATTTGAAACAATATCGGTAGCTAAAAATCGCCTTAATCCATCAATTGATTTAATCTCTTCTTCAGGTAAGATTTTAATATAGGGTGAGAGATTCTTCCAGGCATTTTCGATTAGAGTCAATTTTTTAAAACCATGTTTATGAATTTCGGTCATAATTATTCACATTTGGGTATGATAAACTTAAAAATATCTCAAAATCTCTATTGTTACTTTATTCTTTCATCATTTTTTTAATATGACCTGCCTCGGGAATTATTAAATGCTCCAAAGCAAGTTTAACTGCGTTTGGTGATCCAGGGAGGCAAAAAATAATCCTGTTATTTATAATACCTGCTGAAGCTCGTGAAAGCATCGCAGAGGAACCAATTTCTTTAAAACTTAAGTAACGAAATAACTCTCCAAAACCTTCTAAAGTCTTTTCAAAGAGTGGTTTAATGGTTTCAATAGTTATATCTCTCTTACTAATACCCGTTCCTCCACTTGTAATTATGATATCGGTTTTATCTTTAATTAATTGTAGTAAAACTTCTTTAATTTTCAAATTCTCATCCGGGACTATTTGAAATGAAATAAAATTTTGCTTATTTTTTTCTAAAATTTCTTTTATTACAGGGATTGTCATATCAGTTGATTTTTTTCCCTCCTCTATTTCTAAATATCTTGTGTCACTTACTATTAAAACTGAGTAATTCAGTATTTTTGGAGCACCGTGTTTATGTTTTAAATGTGTTTTTTCCAAGTTAATACACTCTATTTATAGATTCTCTTTAATTTTCTTTAAAACAACTATATCCGAAATTCTTGTTGACGGATATTGACCCATTTCATCTTTTTCTAAATATTTTGTCATATCCCAAATAGTTAAAAGTGCAATTTGCACTCCTAAAATCGCCTCTAACTCAACTCCCGTTTTTGCTATGGATTTTACTGAAACTGTTGTTTTTATAAATGGTTTGTCTCTATCAATATCAAATTCTACATTCACATTAGAAATTGGTATGGGATGTGCTAAAAAAATTAATTCTGGAGTTTTTTTAATCGCATTTATCGCTGATAATTGTGCATTAATTAATGCATCTCCTTTTTTAATGGTCTTATTTTTAATCTGTTCTATTGTACTCTTCTTCAAAAAGATACGACCTTCAGCTATTGCTGTTCTTTGTATCTCTTTTTTTTCAGAAATGTCAACCATTGATATTTTTGAATTTTCCATTAATTTCAACTTCCAACATTAAAAATTTAATAAGTAAAAAATCCCGAACTATTTAAAGAATTAATTAATATTTATCAATAATAACCTTATTGAGGAAGTTACAATGGCACAAGAAGAACCTAAAGAAGAAGAAGGAATAAAAGAAGAAAAAGTAACAGTAAAGGGGAAAGTTTTGATAAAAGCCAAAGCATATAAAGACATTGTACTACACGCTTCTAGGTTTTGTAATTCTAAAATTCCACGAAATAAGTGGAAAGAAGTGTATGGATTCTTAGTAGGCACACTACAAGATGAAAACGTAGTAGTTAACGAAGCTGTTCCTATGACCCATGGGGGGACCACAGAAGTTCAATTTGAAGAGAGACATTATATTGAAGCTGCCGAATTGGATGGAAAACTTGCTGAAACAAGTCAAGATTTTATAATCGGTTGGTATCATAGTCATCCTGGTCTTGATTTATTTCTTTCATCGGTAGATGTTCAAAATCATATGGGCTTTCAAGGTCCAAATCCTAAATCAATCGCTTTAGTGTTTGATCCAACTAAACTTTTTGAAGGTCATCCAGGATTTGAAATTTTTAGAATTAATAAAATTGACTTAACGTCAGGATTTCATAAAGTTCCATGGACAATTTTGGATTTAGATGAAGAGTTTTTTGCTCGTTCTCTTTTCGAATTAAGTGAAAAAAGTGCCGCAAGAAGACCAGTAATTGAAGAGTATGGAGAACAAGTTACAGAAATTGAACCAATAAGTTCCACTGAAACTCTCACACCTTCTCAAATTATAAGTATTGAGTCCCAAACTCCTTTAGAAACCCCTAAACCAACCCCCTCTGATAGACCTTCATATGCACAACAAAAGCTAGAAAAAGCTTTTTCGGAGGCTGATAAAGGGCATTATAAAGAAGCTATAGATTTAGCAATAAGTTCAGGAGAGGAATATGAAAAGAATAATCAAGTTGGTATGGCTACAGATGCATTTCAACAGATTGCTGGATTCCTCTACGAATTTTGGGAGAAAATTAATAAAGTTAGAAAAAATCTATTTACTCGCCAAAAAGTCCCGGAAGAAAAAGATGCCAAATTAATGATAGATTTTGCTAAATTACTTCATTCTACAAGTAAAAAAATAGAATTTGATAGGATTGGATTAGAAACTGAAATCAAAGATTTAGATGGGAATATGATAAAAGTCTTAGATGAAAAAATTCAAATCGCTAATATTCTTTATGAATCATCAAATATTTACTCCATGTTAATTCAAGAGATTTCCTCAAAAAAGGATATTAAAAAACAAATTGACTTTTTAAAGAAGGCTACTTCTTGCTTAAGCACAGCCATTATTTTTGCAAGAGCTGTCGAAATTCAATCAGATTTAGCTCAAAGAATTTTTAATTTTAATAAAATTATGTACCAAATCCATCAAAATCAAGGAGAAATTCAAGAAATGTATGGGGAAGAACAATTATTAAAAATTAATCATTTAGAAGCTGCAAAAATATTTATTGGAGGAGCAAAAGAATTAGAAGATAGTGCAAATTCTATATTAGATCCTTCATTACAAGAGAGTTTAAAGGCTTATTCAGAAAAATTAGTAGGGAGATCTTTTTTTAGCTTGGCTGATCATCAAAATTATAACCAAAAGAAATATTGTGCCGCTAATCCCTATTATATAAAAGCTAAAGAATATTTCAGTAAAGCTGCTAAAACATTTGCTTTAAAAAAATCCCAAGAGTTAGCAAATATAGAAGTTTATTTAAGGTTAGCAACTCAAAGGGAAGAAAAAACACGAGAAAAATGCATACAAAGTAAAGGAAAGTTAATAGACGTATTAAAAATAAAACCAACAGAACCTAAAATCAAAGTTTCGAAGCCTGAACCTTTATTTTTTCCTTAAAAAAGTAAAAAGAAATTAAGTTTCAGTTTTTTTACTAGAAGGAGTAAGTTCCCATATTGGATTGTCACCTAGAAACCATACAAAAATCCACTGTAAAAACATTAACACATTGGTCCAAATACCAACCGCAGCACACATACCAGTAGCAATTATAACCATGATATCTACAGGCCATATATTTAAATTATCATTTTTAATTGGATCGAAACATATCAGATAATATAGAAGGACTCCTGCAAGAACAACACAAAGTTCAATAATATCTCGTAATCTAATTGGGTTCCCCATAAATTCTCCTATTAAATCAGGATAACTTCCTAGAACATTTAGCGGTTCGTATATACGTGGTCCAATAAAAAAAATATATAGATATGCAAGACCTAATGAAGTTGTCGGTGCAAACCAGTTGAATGCTTTTCTCAAACTATTAGCTGGTTCCCAAACAGCCATATTATTCACCTTTTTTAAGTTTATATAAAAAAAATATGGTTATAAAACCTTTAATATTATTATAAAGGAAATTTCTTTTTATTATATTCACAAAAAAGTCTCTTTGATTATAGTATAAATAGGACCTTTTCTCGTCAGAACGCTTTTTTTTAACTGAAAAGATTTAATATCCATAGTTCCAAATTTAAAATCCTTAGATTCTGTTATTTTTTTTATTAACTGTTCTTTATTTTTTCCACTTCGAACTCGTCCTATTGTTGCATGCGGAGAATAATGACGCTCTTTTTTAAATCCTAATTTAACGAAATTTGGATTTAATTGATTGTATAATTGAATCATTTTATCAGCACCTTCACCAGCACCCACCCAAATTACTCTAGGAAATGAAAGCTTTGGAAAAACTCCAACTTTTTCTAAAGCTACTTTAAATGATTCTCCTTCCACTTTTTCCATAATATCAATAATTTTATCTATTATTGGCTTAGTAATATCTCCAAAAAATTTGAATGTAAAATGAATATTTTCCCTCTCTACAAATTTTATATTTGCAAATTTTAAATCATTTTGGAAATTGATTATTTTATCTAAAATAGCTTGATCTTTAATTTCAATACACATAAAAGCTCTAATTTTTTCCATTTTAACTCAATAATATACTCAAAATTTTGGATTTTTTTATTAGCTATAAAAAATTAGTTAGTGATGATGGTCATGATGTCCACAACTTCCTCCACAAGATGCTGTGCTCATTTCTGAAAGCATGCCACAAAGAAAATCTCTCAACGCTTCTCTTACCGTTCCCAAAGCTCCTGTATATAACTTTATTCCTTTATATTGAAATCTTGCAAATGGAGTTGGACCTATATTTGAAGTTATAAGATAGTCAACTTTTTGATCCAATATCAAATTAATAGGAGTATCACAAAGATGACCTTCAATTTCATCATTTTTAACAACGTTGATTTCACATTCTTCATCTTCGAAAAGATTTTTCTTTATTGTTCCAGATGGAGGCAATTTTTTATCAATTTCTATTATTGTATAATATTCAGAATGTCCAAAGTGTTCACAAACTTCTGAATCGAGCCCTTTTTTATCCATTGATGGAATTGCAACTTTCATTAAATTTACACCTTTAATGTGTAAAAATAAACTTAAAATAAAAATTCTTTTTTCTTCCTTTAGAAAAAAAAATATATAAATTATTGTTTATTCACTTTAAAGAATTTAAAAATACAACTGAACTGGTATGTAAATTTTGACCGGAAAAAAAAGAAAACTTAGACATTTGTCAATAAAACCAGAGGATTCAAAATCGTTAGATATTGAAGTTGAAGAGTCTGAATCCATTCCAAATTTAAAGAAAGTTGTATTAAAACCCATTGGTTATCCTCTAACTACCGTTGGGGAATCAGATTCACCTATTTTAAAAACCAATCACCATGAATTATTTCAAGCTTATGCATTGGAAATGTGGCTAGGGCAAATAGCTACGGTAGGTACGTATTTGTTCGATCAATATCTTTTCCCTGACTTTGCGTTCCAAGTAGTCAAAACTCAGCCTAAAATATCAGGAAAAATATCTTTATCAACGAAAATTAAACTTCTAGAATCAATTCCACCAATAAAAAAAATTGAAGAAAAAATTAGTTTTGATGATATTATTGGCAACGAAGAAGCTAAAAGGAAATGTAAGGTCATTATGAAATATTTGGATGATCCTGATTTATTCTTAGATTGGATTCCAAGAAATATTCTGTTTTATGGACCACCAGGAACAGGTAAAACAATGACTGCAAAGGCTTTAGCTACAACATGTAAAATACCCATATTTTTAACTAAAGCTACTGAGTTAGTGGGTATTCATGTCGGAGATGGGGCAAGAAGAGTACATAAGTTGTATTCAGATGCATCTAAAGGTGGTATTATTTTTATAGATGAATTAGATGCGATAGGATTAGATAGACGATATCAGGCTATTAGAGGAGATGTAACTGAAGTAGTAAATGCATTATTATCTGAGATGGATGGGTTAGATCCAAATTCAGGCATTGTTACTATTGGTGCAACTAATTCTTTATTTTTGTTAGATCCCTCCTTGGTAAATAGATTTGAATCTCAAATTAAATTTAACATATTTAATGATGAGGAACGCCTTCAATTTTTTGAAAAATATATTAAAAAATTACCTCTTCCGTTAGAATATGACTTAAAAAAATTATCAGATAAAACCAAGGGGATGACAGGCCGGGAATTGAAAGAAAAGGTTTTAAAAAATGCTTTACATCTAGCCATTCTTGATAATTCTAAAATTATTCATTCTCATTTTGTAGATAAAGTTCTAAATGACTTTCAAAATGATAAAGATCCTGAAAAAATTAAAAAAATTTATTTGTAATTTTATTTTTAATGAACGGGGATTGTCTTGATAACAAAAGCCTACGGTATTGTAGGGATGCCTGGATCAGGAAAATCTGAAATTGTTAAAGTTGGTAAAGAAATGAATATCCCTATAGTGGTAATGGGAGACGCTATTAGAGATGATTTAACTGAAAAAGGAATAGAAATAACTCCAGAAAATATGGGTAAATATGCCCTTAAGATCCGGAAAGAAAACGGAATGGATGTTGTAGCTAAAAAGACTTTTAAAAAGATTTCAAATAAATCCATTAACAAATTAATAATCGAAGGTTTGAGAAATTACGAGGAAGTAGAATATTTCAAATCTCATATTGAAAATTTTTTTATTATAGCAGTCCATGCATCTCCTAAAACACGATTTGTTCGTTTACAGAAACGAAAACGTGAAGATGATTCTATAAAATGGGAAGTTTTTCTTGATCGAGACAAAAGGGAGATTAATTTTGGTATTTCTAAGCTCATCGCTCTTGCAGATTTTATGATAATAAATGAGGGAGAATTAAATCTAGCTCAAGAAAAATTTAAAGAAATCTTACAAGGTCAAGATTAAAGTAAATATACCAAAATGAAAAAAATTTTATTTATTCTGACATTGGATAAGAACCAAAGATTCTAATCATATTAGTATATTTTTTTAATTCTTCTAAAGCTTCATTGCAAATTTTATTGTCTCTATGCCCCTCAAAATCTGTGAAAAAGAAGTATTCCCATGGAGTTGTTTTAGAAGGTCTGCTTTCTAATTTAGTAAGATTTATATTCCTTTCAGCAAAGACTTTAAGAGCTTTAACTAATGCTCCAGGAACGTGTTTTACCGAAAATGCTATAGACGTCTTATCTTTTCCAGTTTCTGGTACTTGAGACTTTCCAATAACAAAGAAACGAGTATAATTGTTTGGTGCGTCTTCTATTCCTTTGCGCATAATTTTCAAATCATAAATCTTTCCTGCTAATTCAGAACCGATAGCAGCAGCATTTTTTAGTTTACTTACTGTTTCAGCTGCATTTGCAGTACTTTTAGTTGTAATCAGTTCTGCGTGTGATAAATTCTCCTCTAAATAGTTTCTACACTGCGAAAATGGCTGTGGATGGCTATATAATTGGTGAATATCTTTGAATTCGATTGTTTCAGGAGCTATCAAACAAAGAGAAATTCTTTCTATTATTTCACCGCAAACTATAATATCTGACTCTAAAATTAAGTCTAAAGTCAATCCAATTGAACCTGTGGTTGAGTTTTCAATAGGAACTACACCATAATCAGATTCTCCAACTCTAACAGATCTAAAAATGTCAGAAATACTTTTTAACGGAACAAAATTACAGCTAGGTGAAAAATACCTTTGGGCTGCTTGTTCAGAAAAAGTCCCTCTAGGACCTAAGAAAGCTATTTTATAAGAACAATCTTGAATAATACGGCTAACTGATAAAATTTTTTCAAAAATTTTCCTAATTTCTTGAAATTGGGCACTTTTAAATTTTAATTTAGATAATTTTTCAAAGATTTTATTTTCTCTCTCTTTATCTATTATTGGGATTTGATTTTTCTTCTTAATGTTACCAATTTCTTTTACTAAAGCTACCCTTTCATCTAATAAATGAGCAATTTCTTCATTTATTTCATCAATTTTTTTCCTAGCTTTATTTAATTCTTCCATTTAATTCCCTAATTAAAAATAATTAAAAACTATATCCTTTTTGGAAGTGATTATTTAAAAATTTTTATTAAGAAATTATATACCTTCTTGTAATTCTAATTTTGACATGCATCGAGGACATTTTTCACCTGCAGCTTTTACCCACTCCATTATATGAGATCTATGGGCTGCTGATTTACAGTATTTACAACGAACTAATTCAGGGTCGTCGAACATCACCATTTGATGACAAATAACACATTTTAATTGTCTTTTTTCTTGTTCAAAAGGTAAGCAGACTAATTCTTTCTTTAATTCATCATATTCACCGATAAGATCTCCATCAAACACGGCATTTTCAAGGATCTTTTCAACTGTTGAATTATCAATACCCAATTCCTTTGCGATCTTTTCTACAGAAACTCTATCAAACTCGCCAGTATTAGTTACGCACCAATGTAAAACTCTATCTCTACTATTCATTAGAGCGGTGATAGGAATTTTTGTTGAATAACTTTCCATGGCTTGAAGTGCTCTACTAACATGCATATCAATAAAAGGATCCTCAAATAAATGACCATTAATTAGAAGAGCTACTGCATTAATTACATCATTTCCATTTGATTTTTCAATAACTTCAGTTAGAAATTCATACATATCTCTAATAATTTCAGTATCGATGCCATCCATTTCTAAAATATAATATAATTCATTGATAGCTCCCTCATAATCAGAAATAGATACCATATCTTTAGCTTTTTTTATTATTGCCTTTGCTTTCTTGTTCATTGATATAATGTCTAATTTAATCACCCGTTTGAAAAAAAAACCAATTTTTTAAAAATAAATATTTCCTTTTTTCTTTTCATTCAAATGAGTTAATTTAAAGTTAAAACTAGGTTAAATATAACTCAATAATTTTTGGTTTATTCATTACAGAAAAACAAAATGAGGAGTAATTATTTTGATTCAAATAATAGGAATAAAAGGGATTCCGATTATAAAACCCGGAGATAAAATAGCTGAAATTATATTTAATTCTATACAGAATCAATCGCCTCTTGAAAATAAGGATATAATTGTTATTGCACAATCAATTATTTCTCGTGCTGAAGGAAGGGTTGTTAATTGGACAGAAATTGATCCAACTCCTGAAGCAATTAAGCTAGGTAAAGAATTAGATAAAGATCCTAGAATAGTATCTCTTATTTTAAATGAATCAGTTTCAATATCTAGAAAAGGCCAAGGAAAGTTAATTGTTGAATTAAAATCTGGAATAATCTGTGCTAATGCTGGGATAGATCGTTCAAACTCCGGGGGAAATGATTTAGTTACTCTATTACCAGAGGATCCTGATAAAAGTGCCCAACAAATTAGAGAAAAGATTAAAGAATTCTCCGGTTTAGATATTGGTGTAATTATTTCTGATACTCATGGGCGACCGTTTAGGAATGGAGCAATAAATATTGCGCTTGGAATCTCTGGATTTGAAAATGGATTATTGAGTTATGCGGGAAAAAAAGATTTATTTAATTATGAATTAGAATCATCAATAGTTAATGTTGTTGATGAATTAGCAAGTGCTGCAGAATTAGTTATGGGAGAATCCGATGAAGCTATTCCTGTAGTGCTAATTCGAGGTTATAAATTCAATATTGGTAATGATCGTTCTAAATCATTGATTAGAGAAAAAGAATCCGATTTATTTAGGTAATTAATCATTTAATAAAATTTACAAGATGATTATCATGGAAAAAGCAAAAAAATTAAAAAAATATCCTAAAATTACAGTAGACGCGATAATTATGGTTGATAAAGAGTCAATTGTTTTAATAAAAAGAAAAAATCAACCCTATAAAGACTGCTGGGCAATCCCAGGTGGCTTTGTGGAATTAGGAGAAACTCTTGAGAATGCGGTTATGCGAGAGGCTAAAGAGGAAACTGGTTTGGATATTAAACCTATAAAAATTTTGAATATTTATTCAGATCCTAACCGAGATCCAAGAGGTCATACCATAACTGCCGCTTTTATTTGTGAAAAAATTGGGGGCACTTTAAAAGCAAATTCAGATGCAAAAGACATAAGAATTATCAAGATTAATTCAATAGAAACAATTAAACTAGCTTTTGATCATGATAAAATTCTAGTTGATTTTAATGAATTTTTAAAGGAGGAATAATTTTGGAAGAAGATTTTGATATAAGAGGTCATATTGAACCAATAGAAGAAAGAATTATTAAAAAATTTTATATATGTAAAGTAACTTGTGATAAATATGCTGCTAAAACAAAAATGGAGGAAAAAAGACTTAAAAGCATCAAAACTATGCCGAGTGGGGAAAAATCTACAAAGGGAATAGAATTTAACACAAAATATATTCCATATTTCTATCTTGAGGGGAATTACACTATAGATTACTTAAGACGTAATAAATACACGCTAAAAATTGATCCTGAAGTCAAGGCAATCAAAATTGAAGATAGTGAAAGTATTGTTAATTTAGAAAAAATGGTTAGAGTCAAATCTAATGAACTGGAACTGAATATAATTGAGAAATTAAAATTCGAGAATAATGGCGAAATAACGTTAGATAAAGATATGAATTCAATCCAGAAAAAAACTATCCCTTATTATAATGAAATTGATGAAAATACATATAATGAATACGAATCAAATAAAGAAATTGAAGAATCAAAATATCCACATAATTATTTTATAGAAAAATTAAAAGAACTAATTATTAAACGTCCAAACGATACTGTTAGAACATTAAAAGAAATTTTTGAAGCAAATTTGAACATTATATTAAGACCAAATTATGAAGGAATATTTGAGTACAAAGGTAAAATTGTTAAAATGATCGTAGATGGTGTTACAGGTAAAACTAAAATGGAATAGTTATACTATAATTAAAATTTATTTTCATTCCTAAAAAACAAAATTAAAATAGGTTTAAGAAATATCATAAAAGTATCATTAATCAATTGAATTATTCTAAATGGTGTTTTAGATGAAAATTAGAATTTTTTTGAAATCATTTAAATTAGCATGGCGAACTGGGAAACGTTTTGTAATATTCGTCGCAGTTTATATGTTCTTAATAATTTTTACTTCATATATGCTTATACAACTATGGGGACCATCAATACAGGCAATAGAGAATCCGTTTGAGCGATTGGGTAACCAAATTGTATTTGATATGGAATTTTTTACCCCAAAAGGTCCACTTATCATAGGTTTTACTTTAATAGTTGTTGGAACAATTATAGTAGCTACTTTTTACGGTTTTATTGTGTCCGGTTACAGGAAAAGAGAAGTTGCAACATTAAGGACTATTGGTTGGGATGCGGGTTCTATTCGAACATTATTTTTAGGAGAATTACTTCTAGTTTACCTTGTAGCTTTTTTAATGGTTATTGAAATAGTTTTTCATATACTAGGTGTTAGTCACTATTTTCTAAAAACCACGGATGTTCCAGGTTTACGAGGAATTATAATTCCCGGTGAAGTATTAGCCACAACCTTTTTAATGATCTTGGGTTGTCAAGTTTTTGGGACATTTGTTGGATATCGTCGTATGCTTAGGGTAAGCCCAATGGATGCGATGCGTAAAGCAGTATAAGGAGATGGATGAATGAGTGAAGAAGAAGTCATAATCGCAGAAAATGTTTCTCATGAATACCGTAGAGGTAAAGATATAACTGTTGCAATTAAAAATATCAATTTGAAAATAAAGAAAGGTGAATTCTTAGTAATAGTAGGACCTTCGGGAAGTGGAAAATCCACTTTATTAAATATTCTTAGTGGAATGGATAAACCTACAGCTGGAAGAGTGATTCTAGATGGATTAGACACTGGAATGATTGAAGAAGATCTTTTTCCAAAAATAAGAAGAGAAAGAGTCGGGTTTGTATTTCAAAATTGGAATTTAATTGATGGTCTCACAGCAATTGAAAATGTTGAAGCACCTCTTTGGCCCTCAGATTTAAATGGTAAAATTATCGAGGAGCGAGCGTTAACTTTGCTACGTTTGATTAACCTTATAGAAAGAAAAGATCATCATCCAAAAGAATTAAGTGGCGGGGAGCAACAACGGGTTGCAATAGCAAGGGCTTTAATTAATCAACCAAAAGTCGTTTTTGCTGATGAACCAACAGGAAACTTAGATAGCAAAACCGGTGAAGAAATAGTTTCATTATTAAAACGTTTAAACGAAGAAGAAAACGTAACTGTTATAGTAGTCACACACGATGATAGTCTAATAAAATTCGCTGATAGAGTAATATATCTTAAAGATGGACAAATCAAAGAAACTAGATAATCTTTTATTTTTTTATAATTTGCCTAAAAATAAGAATTGAAAATTAAGTTCGATCCTTTAATTTCAATTTTGGCATTATATTTAAACTCATTAATTCTTGTAATAATAATTTAAATGCATATGATACTGTAACTCTTGAAATTTTTACTTTATCTCCACAGATTGGGCAATAATATTTATCTTTATTACGATCATAGACCCCTATCATTCCACATTCATCACAAATTAAAACTGTGGTTTTATCTGATTCATCCAGTAATCTCTCTTTTAATAATAAAGCCGCACCATGTCCAATTAAACAATCTCGTTCCATTTCACCAAAGCGTAACCCTCCTTCTCGTGCTCTTCCTTCTGTAGGTTGTCTAGTAAGAATTTGTACAGGTCCTCTTGCGCGAGCATGAATTTTATCAGCCACCATATGATGGAGTTTTTGGTAATAAACTATCCCTATGAAAATATCTGCATCATATTTCTCTCCAGTCGTCCCATTATACATTGGTTCACGACCATTATGATGAAATCCAAGTCTATTCAATTCTTCATGAAGAGTGCCTGTAGGAACCCCTGAAAATGCAGTACTATCTATTCTTTTTCCAGTTAAAGATCCAATTTTACCAGCAATAGCTTCAAAAATTTGCCCCAATGTCATACGTGAGGGGATAGCATGTGGATTAATGATTAAATCAGGAACAATACCGTCAGCTGTAAAGGGCATATCCTCCTGAGGAACAATTAGTCCTAATACTCCTTTTTGACCATGGCGAGATGCAAATTTATCTCCTAGTTCTGGAACTCTTTGATCTCTAACTTTTATTTTAACCAATCTATTACCATCAATAGTTTCAGTTAAAATAACGGAGTCAACTACACCATTTTCACCATGACGTAAATTTACAGAAGTTTCTCTTCTTATTGGAGCTGGCAATTCAAATTCTCTATATTCTTCTAAGAATCGTGGTGGACTTGTTCTGCCTATTAAAACTTCACCACCTTTTATTTGAACTTCTGGCTCAATTATTCCATCTGCTCCAAGATGACGATATGCTTCGGCGACTCTATATCCCCGGACACTCCTATCTGGAACTTCGAACTTATCTTCTTGACCACCTGGATATTTCTGTTCTTCTGCTTCATAACAACGGAAAAATGAAGAGCAGCCTAAACCACGTTCTTTTGATGCTTTATTAATAATTAAAGCATCTTCTATGTTATATCCTTGAAATGAAATGATTGCTATTATAAAATTTTGACCAGCTGGTCTTTTATCAAAGCCTATGGCTCCCATAGCTTTAGTTTTTACAAGTGGTAGCTGAGGATAATGTAGTAAATGACCTCGTGTATCTACCCGTAAATTAAAATTAGCGCTATATAAGCCAAGAGCTTGTTTTGCCATTCCGGCTTCATAAGTGTTACGTGGAGATTGATTATGTTCGGGATACGGAATTACTGCAGCCGTTATTCCAAGGATTGTAGAAGGTGCTATCTCTAAATGAGTGTGTGTTTCATTAATTTCAGATTCATCTAGAGCAATATAACAATTTTCTTCTTCTTCAGCATCAAGATATTCGACTATTCCATTAATAATTAAATCAGTCCATTGCCATTCCTTATTTTTTATTTTCTCAAGTATATCAACCGTTAGTTTAGATTTAGCATTTTCGACAATAATAACTGGCCTTCTAGCACGTCCCGCATCACAATTAATCTGAATTTCATTTGTATCCTCATAAAGTGCTATATTCACTTCATGATCTATTTCATTCCTTCTCCTTTTGACTCGAATTTGATTTATTAATTCACCAGGATTAGAATGGAGTCCTACTAATCTTCCATTTAAGAAAACTTTCGCTCCACTCATGAGTTTCTTTTTTCTTATTTCTTCAATTAATTCAAGTCCTAGATCCAAAAGCAAACTTTCAATCTTTGCTTCATCAGATCCTACTGAAATATAAGCCATGAGGGTAAGATTCTTAACCAAGCCACAATTCGGTCCTTCTGGGGTTTCATTGGGGCATATCTTACCCCAATGTGTTGGATGGAGGTCTCGCGCCTCAAAATGTGGCTGACTTCTGCTTAATGGGGATACAACCCGTCTTAAATGACTCAAAGACGAAATATAATTAGTGCGATCTAATAATTGTGAAACACCCGCCTTTCCTCCAACCCAATTTCCAGTTGCTAAAGCATGACGGAGTCGTTCAGTTACAACATCAGCACGAACAGCGGTTCTTATATTTGGACGTTTTCCCCTAACTGTTGTCCTTTCAAGTTGGTATTTAATATCACGACATAAATTTAAAAAGGCTACTCGAAAAAGACTTGTAAGCAAATCTCCTGCAAGTTTTAATCTTTTATTTGCATAATGATCTTTATCATCTGGGTCTCTTTTTGCTACAGATAATTCTAGTAAGCGTTGTGCCATTTGACCCAAATAAAAAGCTTTTTTAATGCGATCTTTACTTTCTCTTCCAATATGTGGTAATAAATATCTATCCAAAATTTGGCCAGCTCGCCTAAGACGATATTCTCTAGTCTGTCCTACTGCTACTCGTTTTCCTATATAATCAAGTGCATTTTTTAACGTATTTTCTGGGTCTTTAGGTATATTTATTGGTGAAGCAGCCTCCAAAGTTGGTATTAATTTTCTATGAATCTGGGGATCAGCAGTAATTGCTTCTGTAATTTCCCTATCGCTAACTAGGCCTAATGCCCGCATCATAATAGCTAAAGGAACTTTTCCTGGAACTGAAGGAAATGTAACTCGTAATGATCCATCTCTTTTACTTTCAAGCGTAACTGGTGCTCTAAAGCCATGAGATGTTGAAAATACTTTTGCTACATGTGTTGCAGATACACTCTGACTTGCTTCCTCAATAAGAATCCTATTTGGTGCTAAATCCTCTCGTGTTACTAATACCCTTTCAGAACCGTTAATTATAAAATAGCCACCTGGGTCCATGAAGTCCTCATTGAATTTGGGAAGATCTTCATCTTTGATGTTTTTCAATAAACAGACGTTTGAACGTAACATTATGGGTAATCGACCAATGTAAACATTTTCTGTTTCACCCTCTACTTCAAGTCCAGTACGTTCATCCTTAAAAACAGGGGTCATTTCTAGTTTTAAAGAAGCGGAATATGTCAAATTTCGTATTCTAGCTTCCATTGGGAAAATGGGTTTCATTGAACCATCTGCTTCTTTAATCGATGGTTCACTGACCGAAATTTTTCCTAATTTCACATAAAATTGAGAAATATCAAATTCAATTTTACCTACTTCATCAACTATTTGTTGTAAGGTATTTTCAATAAAATAATTATAAGAATCTAAATGTTGGCGCACAAGCCCTTTCTCTACAAAGAAAGCGACCATAACTGGCCAGTTTTTATTTTCACTAACCATCAAAATTTTTCCCTACCATTAAATGGAATTGTTTTATATGTTTTAATATTGTATTGCTAATCTTATTTAACATTCTCACTTTCTTAAATTGTTAATTTGCAATAAAGCATGGAATTATATAAATTTCATGATAAGATTCTAAAAACCACAACTTGCAAAAAGACTAAATTAAAATGAAAAACAAAAGATTTTAAGTTTTTCGTTTTTATCATTTTAAATCTTAAACTCTATCATATATTCACTTTTTAAAAAATATACGTTAATTATTGAAAATTCACGGATTAAGGACACTACTAAATCAATCATTATGTCCTCAATTTATTTGAGGTGCTTTCATAAACTCTGATCTTTCAAAACTTGTAGCAACTAGAATTAATGGAAAGAAAAATACAATTCCATAAAAAATTATTTGCCCAAAATCACTTTCTTCTCCAACAGGAAGTGGATCTCCAGTTACTAATAACCATGCACCAAGCCAAACCAAATAGAAAATAGCATATAATATGTTTAATTTAACTGCGTTGATGAATTTTTCTTTCTGACTCCAATTTTTCATAGCAAAAATCCATAACATTAAATATCCAAAAGAAAGCATTATGATCCCAGTAAATAACATACTCCAATGTATTGGGGGTGCAGTCCAAGGTTGAAAAGGCTGCTCAAAATTACCCGTCGACATTATTGCGGTGTATTCCGGAGTATTAGGATGAAATAACCAATCTAAATGGAAATGAAATAACCCTCCTGCGAGCGTAAGTTTATAACAATCAAGATAACTCATGGCTGGTTCTTTTAATCTTATGAGTGTGGGTATGAATTTCTCAGTTTTTTCAATCGTATAATGTGAGAAATAATAATAAATCAAAGCTACTACTAATGAAAAAAGCGGCCAACCATAAGCACTATGGACTAAAACAATTGATAACCAATTAGCGTTATCTTCTGGAAATCCGAAAAGTAAGAATAGTCCTAATATTAAAACTCTAAGATCCGGACCTATGTAATTATTGGTTCCAAATATTAATACTCTTCTCAAATCAAACCTATTATTCGTTAAATATAAAATAATTAAGCCGAATCCAAATCCAAATACTAAATGAGTGACACCAGACAAAAATTAACACCTATTCCTTTGATTTATTTAACTTACTAATCTTCAACGCAAAATTAACTATTTATTAATTATCTTAAATTTAAAATGTCAAAAAAATTTACTTTGGAAAAATAATTTAATTTCTTTATTTAAAACTGAATTAAAGAACTTTAAGAAGGATTATTCTATGCCCGATAAGGATTTAAAAAAACTTCCAAGAAATTCAACAGAAGCTCAAGGCTTATTAATTAAAGCTTTTTACAAAAAATATGGTGATGAAATATTACCAATTGTTGATGATATATTAAGTCTTCAAGGTCGTGCTCTTGGATTAAAAGTAAAGGAAAAAGTCCAAGATACTAAATTATCAACAATCGCGAAATTTTTTTCAAAAAACTGGGATCCAAAACTCGTGAAAGTAATTTCAATCTCAGACGAAAAATTCCATATACAAGGAACAAAATGTCCATTTGGATTAGAAAATACTTCTAGGAAACTATGTGAAGCCGTAATGGCTATTGATCGTGAATATTTTTTTACCGCAACTGATGGGAAGACAAAATTGGAGATTCTAAAAACAGTTGCGGCGGGGGATCCCATATGCGATACTGTCTATAAGGTTTCAGAAAAAAAAGAATAAGATTTATTCCTTTCTTTCAATATGAAAATTTTAATATGATTTTTTATTATATTAATAAACAAAAAATCTAAAGGTATAGTATAATTTCAACGAAATAGAAAAATAAGCGTTCGTAGTATAGCCTGGCTAGTACTTCAGCCTGCCACGTTGATGGCCCGGGTTCAAATCCCGGCGAACGCACCAATTATCTAATTTTATGCGTATGTGGTATAGCTTGGTTAGAACAAGGGGCTTCCAACCCCTTAACCCGGGTCCGAATCCCGGCATACGCACCATTTTTTATAGAATGTTCGTGTTTTTATGTAAAAAAAAAATTTTTATGGGTTTTTTAGATATAATCACATGTTTTTAATAAAATAAGCGTTAAAAGCGATGAAACTATATCATAAATTGACCCTGGGATTAAGAAAGTTGCTAATTGTGGTGACAATATTATATTTATAATTTCAAATCCCGCCATAATGAACCGAAAAATTACAGAAGTAATTGGTATAATTAAATATGTTTCAATATCTTTTGTACAATATACAAGTAAAAATCCAAGTATTAATAATTCTACTCCTGCCATTTGAGAAAAAAGTGGTACACTAGATAATCCTATTCCTCTTACAATAGAATCCATGAAGAAAATAAACAAAATTGCAAGAAAAATTTCAAGAATTCCACTAAAAATTAAAAATCCTTTTAAAAATCCTTTTTTATCCATTATTTTCATCATCCATAATAATTCTAAAAGTCTAAAAAGGAGCTAAATAAAAATCGTTTCCAATTTGTTTACCCTTAACTAGTTCACAATGTCTTAAGACAGCAATTTGATTTTCTAATTCTTTAAGAGTAATATTGAACCTATTAGTTACATCTTTAGGTAAAGCTTGACCTTTTGTTTTAATATATTCGTAGATTTCCCGCTGCAATTTCGTTAATCCTTCTGCACCTTCTTGTCCTAAAGTCTTACGAACATTTTTAACTAATTGTACAGCCATAGGGTCACAGACCTTTGATGGTTGGCTGGCATCTATTTGGGCATCCATATAACAATCTTCACATAATTTTTTTCCATCAAATTCAAAACTTTCGTCTGTTGAGATTTCACAACCACAACTCTCACATTTCATTCTTTCAAACAGCTCCAATAAAAATTAAGTTTATTCAATTGTAAATATAAAAAATAATTCAAAAATGTAACTTCTAATTATCAAATAATATTATTCTTTAATTCTCAATATTCTACATGAAATTTAACTAATATCGCTATTACACTTTCAAATTAACACTAAAAGTAGTAAAAATTAAATAATTGAATTAATATAGACAATTCAAATAATATATTAGAAGTAATTGAAAGAGTGGACTATTAAGGGGATTTTATCCCATGAATACTAAAAAGGAAAAGGAGGATCAACAACAAGAAAAATTTATTGATAAGAAAGCAATCCTAAGTATAATTCCAAAGGATGGAATTCCAATCAGACTGCTTTTAAAAGAACTAGGAATTTCAATTAGACATGATAAAGATATTGCTAAAAAATTATTGAGATTACTAAAAAAATTAGAAAAACAGAAGAAGTTAATAAAATTTAACAAGACATATTATCCATATAACGAGAATTTAGCCTATAAATTGAAAGATATTAAATTTGATGATCAGTCAAAAAAATTTGAAGAAGTAAAATTTAAGGAAGAAATAAGTGAGGAAACGATACTAAGCTTGATTCCAATAGAAGGAATTTCAACCGGATCAATTTTAGAAATTTTAGGACTATTTGCTAAAGGAAATATGTCTAGCGCCAAGAAAGTATATGAAATTTTAAGAATCCTGAAGAATAAAAAAGTTATACTAGAGCACAACAATAATTATTATCCTTATAATGAGAAATTGGTTTTTATAATTCAAGACCAAAAATTTGATAAATTTCTAGAAAGGTTAGAAGAAGTTAAAATAGAAGAAGGTACAATTACTAATGATAACTATGAAGAAATAATAGCTGATTTTTTCGAAAACAAAGTATGGACATTTGAAAAACAAATTAATGATTATCAATTTAGAGAAAATTTATCTAAACTCGGTGAATTTGAATATTATGATGAAGAATTAGATAAACCAATTATTTTCAAATATTGGACTGATACAAGATGGAAAATAGTTGAAATAGAAGGTAAAAAATATATCTTATCTCCAGCATTTTGGGATGATGAAGAAATTCAAGTAAGATTTGCATTAATTTGTAATCCTAAATTCAATCTCAATGTTTATCTAAAGAGGGATAATAAGGAAAAAATAATCGGAAGAATTGGATGTTTCAAAGTTATAATTGATTATTCTACCGACTTAGAGCCCACAAGCACTAAACATATAAAATTAACTATAAAAGACGAATTATTAGCTACAATACAAAATTTAGATCATTTTTTCACAGAACAAAAACCTTATTTCATGAGTTTTGACTATGATATCGTTCATCAAGCTTTAGAATTAATAGTAGATAAGGGATTTGGTTCGAAGGAAATACTTAATCTCCGTTGTGATGAAATAAAGGAGATTATTTTACAGCTCATTAAAACAAATAAAGATGAGTCTAAAATAAATCCTCAAATATATATTCAACTTAAAGCTTTGCTTGACTTTAATCCAGAAAAATGGATTCATATTCTAAAGGATAAATTAGATATATGGAAATATTTTGAAAGAATGGCTGAAATAGAAGAAGAAGATACTCTATATAAACTGTCCCCAATCATTTTGAACAATTTAAAAACGCTGAAGATTAAAAATAGAAAAGAAATCGATCCAAAGATTTATAATCAAATAAAAACCTTGCTGGGTTTTGATGAAAATGAATGGGTAGTTGATCTCAAAGACAATTTAGACATTTGGAAATATTTAGAAAAAATATGTGTTAATGAGAAATCTGAGAGTGAAATATTTAGCGCATTATATGCAATTTCAAAATTATCTGATGAGAGAGCATTAAATTTATTATTAAAACTTTTGGATATGTCTTATAAAAGTAAGCAGAAATATCAATGGGATATTCAAAGTAGTATTATTCGAATATTAGGAGATATGGGCTTTAAGAAAGCAATTCCACCCCTTTTTGAGTTATGGAAAAAAGAGCGTCCTAGAGACCGTTTTTGGGGATTAAAGGTAGTAGCTCTTGGAAAATTAGGAGATGAGAGAGTTTTAAAATTCTTACTTCATATGTTAGGGTATTTTTATATTGGTTTATTAATAAGATTAGCGATCCCTCCAAAATCCCTAAAAATTTATCTGAAATATTTAGATCATTTGTCAAGTTCTGCAGCAGAAACCCTGGGAATGATAGGTTATGAAAAAGCTGTAGACCCACTCATCCAAGCTTTAAAAAAAGGAACTAAAGGTCTAAGAAGAACAGCAGCTATGGCCATTGGAAAAATTGGTGCAATCAAAGCTATAGATCCACTCATTAAAGCTTTAAATAATGAGGAAGACGAGATTCTTGATTCTATAATTTGGGCTCTTAGCGATATAGCGAGGGCTCATGAAGATGTAATTGATAAGATACGCACTATGGGATTAGAAAAACTTATAAAATACCTAAAAAGTAAACGTGAACGGGTTCGACACCAGACAGCAGAGGCTCTTGGAGTTATCGGTGATGAAAGAGCAATAGATCCACTAATTCAAGCTTTGACTAATAATGATGATGATCCATTTTTTAGGCATAATTTATTTTTTGCACTCACTGAAATTGGCGATCCAAGAGTAATAGAACCCTTAAAAAAAGCTATAGAAAAAGAGCTAGATACAGAGACAAAGGAAAATATGGAATATTATTTGGAAGAATTTCTAAATGGTGAATTAGAATAATAAAATTTGAGACTGAAGAAAAAGCAATCAAAGAGCTCAAAAAAAGAACTTATAAATCAATTAAAGGCAAAGGGAAAATTAGAACCTTCTTTAAAGAGTAAAATTAATACTTTAATACATAAAATCAATTTTATTGAGAAGAATTCAGATCTTGAAGAACAAAAAAAGATTTCGGATTATTTAAATCAAAAAAAGAAATAGGGTCTTTCTTTTTAAATTACTTAATATAATCAATATTTACCATAAAATTTAACTGTTCGTGCAATAGAGCGCACATTTAAAATGTTCACACCCCAGTGCAAACCGTTGTCACAAGCGGCTATGTAATTCCCTCCAGATTTCAATGCTTTAAAGGTCTCTGCGACTGCTTGGTACACTTCTTGTGGTGATTTCGCATATTGCGCCACTTCTACACAAGATATTCCTCCAATCAAGCATAACTTATCCCCATACCTCTCTTTAAGCTCGTATAAATTATTTACTGTTGCTTCGCAACCATGGAAACCATCTATTTGGGATTCAACTATTGCATCCATAAAATCCCAAGGTTTTTCTTTGCGGGGGATTTTCATTCGACCATCTGTATGGAACAATACCCGTATATCGAGTTTGTGAGCTTTATCTACGAATTTCCTTATCCTTGTTGTATAGATTTTTCGGTACATTTCAGGTGGAATCATAGGACCATGCGACGTAGCACAATCTTCTAATAGGATAACTGCTTTGATCCCCGCATCTGCATAAATTTTCAATAATTCTAAATAAAATTTCAAAACTTCATCTAAAAGATTAAGATATGGTCCAGAACCCTTTTTATATTCTTTATACAATCCTGAAAAGAATTTATTCATATTACTTAATCCATAAATTTGATGCCATGTTTCAAAGAAACCCAGAATTCCAGGAATTAGAAGTTTATCTTCACCAAATTTTTTCTCAACTTTTTTATGAAACCCTAATTTTCCTTCAAGGTCATTAGTTTTTATATTTTCTATATATTTTTCCATTTGTATTTCAGGATCACTAAATAGAGCATCAACAGCTCTTATATTACCCCATTCATCAATATCGTGTAAGACGTAACTTTCATTTACCAAAAATTTTTGAATTTTATTATTCACCTTTTTTTTTGTAAAACCCCTCATTAACCCAGGAAAGCCAAAAATAATAGTACCATCTACTCCAAGACGAAGTATTTGGGGGAGTAAACTTGCTGTTGCAAAATATATAAAATCATATGTTGTAGGTTGTTGAAGTAAACTACCAGTTAACGCATCAATAGGCAAGATTTTTCTAATCAAACTTTTATTTCTACTTTTAGGAATAAATCCATATAGTTCCCTTGTAGCCTTTATAAGTTCTTCATAAATATGAAGTTTGTCAAGCCATTTTTTCAATTTTCGAGGCCAATAATCTTGAAATAGGGCAATTTGTGCTAAAACATAAGGATCCATTCCAAGTTCCATATAAGGAACTTGATCAGGTTCCTCTTTATTCAGGGCTGTTAACATTCTTTCTTTTGAGTTCAAGATTATCCGCTAGAATTAATATTTTTTTATTATTTCTAATAAATCATCATGAATTTTTGTTCCATTAGTTGCTAATAGATTTTTTGAATCAAAAGTAAAAGAATTCCCGTTAAAATCTGTGGTTTTTCCTCCAGCTTCTTTGACCATTATCCATCCTGCTGCAACATCCCAAGATCTTACTCCAATCATAAAAAATGTTTCCACTCTTCCCGAGGCAACCATACACAATTCAAGTGCTGCAGAACCTATTTGACGAACGTAATTATTTGTCAATTTTAACTCACCATAGATTTTTCCTACTTTTTTTCTTGCTTCTTCGTCACGTGAATTACAAAAAGTGAAAATTGCTGCCTTCATCGAATTTTTAGAAGAGACTTTAATAGGTTTATTGTTTAGATATGCTCCCTTCCCTAATTCAGAGTGAAATAATTCATCTTGAGGAGGATAGTAAACCACCCCTAAAATTGGTTCTTTATTTTTAAGGAGTGCAATTGAAACATTAAAAAAGGGATTTTTCATAGAGAAGTTGGTTGTACCATCAAGAGGGTCGACGCACCAAAGAAAATCTGAATCCGAATCCTGAAGTCCTGCTTCTTCACTTAAAATTGCATGATTAGGAAAACTTTTTTTAATTATATCTAAAATTACTTTTTCAGCTTCAAGATCTGCTTCCGTTACGATACTCCGGTCTTTTTTATAACTTTTTTTTATTACTTTACCGTAAAATTTCATAATTGTTTTACCAGCTTTTTTTGCAGCCTTTGTTGCAACAGATAAAAATTTGTTAGACAATACATATTACCTTCTGATAGTTCAATAATTTAGTAGAGTTTGAAAGAATATTAATTTAATTATCATTTATTTTTTAATATTTTTAGGGGTAATTGGAGCATTTTCAGATATTGTGTCAAAAACAATCATGGTTTCTGTTCTTTCAACACCTTCCCAAGATCTTACACCCGTTCCTTTTTCGAAAATTAAATTCCCAAGTTCTTCTGTTGAACTTAATCTGACTTTTGCTATTATATCAAATTGACCAGCAGTTGCATGAACCTCTTCAACTCCTTCAAGATTTGCCAATTTTTTCGCAATTTCCTTAACACTTTTTTCTGAACCAATAATTACATTAACAAATGCTGTGACAGGTCTTCCTATTTTTTTATGGTCAATCAAAGCTCTATATCCCTTAATAATTCCAAGATCTTCAAGTTTTTTAATCCTTAAATGCGTAGTCGATATAGGAAGTTCTGTATCTTTTGCAATGGATGTTACTTTTCTCTTTGAATCTCTTTGTAATTCCATTAGAACTTTAGAATCTTTTTTGTCCATACAATCACATTTTTTCCAAAATTTTTAATGATTTCATGTACTCTATACAACTATTTTATATAAACCTACATATCTTCCAGAAATATTTTAAAAATCTGTATTTTTTACAATTTTTTTAGAAATAAGTATAAATCAGATTAATTATTTGTCTACTTATGAAAAAAATAACAGAAATTTTAGAAATTATTGAGGCAAACGACAATTATAGAAGAAATACTCTTAACATGATAGCATCTGAGAATATAACAAGCCCTTTGGTATCTTACTTTTATAATAATGGGTTCAAGCACAGGTATGCATGTGGTAGAATTAATGAAAGGACATTTGCTGGTTGTAGGTGGGTGGATGAATTAGAATCCATAACTGAAGAATTAGTTAAGGAATTATTTAGGTGTAAATATGTAAATCTCTACCCAATTGCTGGAGTAGTAGCAAATTTGATATCATATATATCAATTCTTAGAAAAGGTGATAAGGTATGTGTAGTAGAACCATCATGTGGGAGTCATTACAGCCATCATAAAAGAGGTATGCTGGGTATATCAGGAATGAACCCTATTTTTCTTCCATTCGATCTAGAAGAAGTGAATATTGATTTAGATAAAACTGAAAAGATAATTAAGAAGGAAAATCCATCTATGTTGATACTGGGTGCAAGTGAAATGCTTTTCCCAGTGCCTATTGAAGAAATTCGAGAGTTTTATAATAAAATTATACTTTTTGATAGCGCACATGTTCTGGGATTGATAGCAGGGGGAAAATTTCAGAAACCTCTTGATGAAGGAGCAGATTTAATAAGTACTTCAACTCATAAAACGTTCTTTGGTCCACAAGGCGGAATGCTTCTTACTAATAGCAGTGAAATTTACGAAAAAACTTTGAATAGAACTTTTGATATTATATCTAATCATCATATTCATAGATTACCTTCACTAGCTATCGCATGTCTGGAAATGCTCGAATTTGGCAAAGATTATGCTCAGACCATTGTTAGAAATGCTAAAGCCCTCGGGAATTATCTATTTCAAAATGGAATGGATATATTAGGGCATAATAAAGGTTTTACAGAAAGCCATCAGATTATAATGGATGTATCTAAACTTGGAAATAATATTGAAACATTAAAAAAACTAGAATCTGCTAATATAATTACTAGTCCTTGTCCAATTCCTGGAAATTTTAAAGAAGATACTGGGATTCGATTTGGGGTTCAGGAACTGACAAGAATGGGAATGAACGTAAATGAGATGAAATTTATAAGTGAATTGATTTCAAAACTTCTTAACGGTGAAAAATCTGAGGGTCAAATAAGAAATGAAGTTATGTCTTTTGTACATGATTTTGAAAAAATTCACTATACCTTTGAAAACCCTGCTTTTATGTTAAATACAGAGTTAATTTCATAGGTTAAATCAAAAAATCCCCATTTTTTATAAGTCTGACCTTATCTTTATCTTTCAAAAAGATAAAAATTCTTTTAAGAATCGTTTGATAATTCCAAATATTAAGTGACTTTGAAAATGGGTTCAAATAAAACTAAAGGAAAAAAGCAAATAACCTATGTTCCTGCAACAGAACTGAAAAGAACTCAAGTTCAAATGAGACGATGGAGTTCTGGACATAGAACAATATTCTTTTTAATTTCTACAGTGCATGATATTGCAATCGGCATCTATACTTTCTTATTTAACCATATTATTGATAAATTTCCATTCCCATTAAGAAAATTATTGTATAGGTTTTTATATAGGGTAAAAATCGGTAAGGGAACCTATATTGATAATGGTCTTTACAGTTGTTGGGATATAAGTCATATTTCGATTGGTAAGAACACATACATTGATAGAGATGTAACTCTATGGACTCCGATTCATGAAATAAAAATTGGTAATAATGTTAAAATTGGTCGCGAGGCTCAAGTTTACACAGTTCAACATAATCTTGATGATCCCGAATTCGATTATATCGGAAATTCTGTAATAATTCGCGACAATGCTGTTATTGGAGCTTATTCAATTATTTTTGCTGGAACGATAATAAAAGAGGGTCAAAAAATACCACCTAATACAATTGTTTTTTCAAGAAATCCTAAATATACTATAGCTATGATGCAAAAAGGGTTGGAGAAGCAAGTAAAGGATGAGGATATTGATACCAGAACATATTTATGGAAAACAATGCAGGAAGAATTTGTAAAAAAGGAATCTCAGAAATATATTAATACAATGCTTTCTCGGATAATGGAATTCGGTAAATATAGTAAAAATGAAGTAAAACGACTAAAGAAAAAAATGAGAGGCTTCTTTTGGGGCAAAATTCCTTCGTTTACTGTTAGAATGTTCATATATAGACATATTTACAAGATGAAAATTGGCAAACTTACACATATTCACGAGAATTTCTTCTGTATTAATCCCTCTAATATAAAGATTGATAAAACCACAATTATAGGAAATAATGTCTTCATGGATGGGAGACAAAAAATCGAAATTGGCACAAATTGTCAAGTAAATGGTGAAGTGATTCTCTTGACTGAAACAAAAGATAGAAAAGGTCCAATTAAAATTGAAGATTATGCTTGGGTAGCAGCTCGTTCTACCATTTTACCTGGAGTTACTATAGGAAAAGGTGCAGTAGTTTCTGGCGGCTCATTAGTTACTGAAGATGTGCCTCCATATAACATCGTGGGAGGATGTCCTGCTAAATCTATGAAAATAAGAAATAAAGATTTGCGATATACTTTATCTTTTAGAAGACTTTTAGCCTAATTTAAAAATAGGTGGCATTTTTCTTTTATGTTCTGTTCTTTTAACTATATTTATAATTCTTTGAACCTCATCTAAAGACAATTTTAATTCGTTCGTAATTTCTTTTTCACTCATTTTCAACTCTAAATATCCATACAAGATCAGATCTAATACTCTATATTGAATGCCCAATTCTCCTTCGTCTGTTTGTCCTATCCATAAACCAGCTGATGGAGGTTTCTCTATAATCGCCTTAGGAATTTCAAGATATCTTGCTAATTCCCAGACCTGAGTCTTATATAAATCCCCAATTGGTTCAAAATCAACCCCTCCGTCTCCATATTTCGTAAAATAACCGACATATAATTCTGCTTTATTACCTGTTCCGATTACTAATCTGTTTAAAAGATTTGCATGATAATATAGAATCTGCATGCGAATTCTAGGTCTGAGGTTTCCTGCCACAAGTTTATTTTCAGGGTCAAAATGGCTACACATATTATTGAAGCTATTTATCATGGGTGTAATATTTATGGTTTCATAGTTAATTTCCAAGGATTTTGCTAGATTTTCTGCATCTTCCATATCTTTCGGATCTGATTTATTTTCTGGTAATAATAAACCTAAAACTGAGTCTGCTCCTAATGCTTCAACGCTTAATTTCGTTGTTAATGCAGAATCAATCCCTCCACTTATCCCTAAAACAACTCCATTACTTCTTGCGCCATTAACATAATTCTTAATAAATTCTATTATCTTTTTGGATGTAATTTCAAAATCAATCTTTAATCTTTCTCTAGTAAGATTCATAATCTACCCTACCAACAATCTATTATAGGTCTATACTGAATTTCCTAAATCTATCTTGTTTTAAATTTATTGCATGTTCATATGAATAAATTATCTCCCCAAGCACTGTAACTGTTTCAAGAGATTCTGGATCGATCGATATCTGTATGTCAGCGGATTCTTCGGTCTCTTTAGTAAAAGAACCGTGAGGGAATCCACCAATTAGAGATATTATATGAAATGGTTTAGGTTTTTCTTCAAAAAAATTATTTAAATCGACAGGTTTTCCTTTTTCATAAAAAAGTATTACTTCATTAGGATTTAATTCACTGATTAAATCTTTCAATGTCAGATTTTCTAGAATCATTAATGGTTCTTTATCTGGGGGGACTTTATGTGTTTCAAAAAGTTGTTCTATAAGTCCCACAAATCTATTATAATTCTTTGGAATTCTAATTGAGGGATTCAACTTAATGACTTTGTTTTGTCTTGTATGAACAAATATATTCAATAAACCTGATTTAAAAAGAGGGCTATTTATTGCCAATAATAAAGAAACGTGCACAATGTCAGGCCGTCCCCTTTTTTCTCTTTCTGAGAGTTCTTTCATTATATTATGATGAAGCGAAGTATCTAGTAGTAAATTTTTTGGTTTTTTATTTCTTTTCTTGGCTAATTTTTTTACTGAAGAATATTTTGTTAACTCTAATGGAAGGGGTTCAAGTGCTGATTCGACTAAAATTATGGTTAGCATTTCAAGTCTTTAATGTCCAATAATTAAAAATCTAATGGATCAATATCTAAGCCGGGAAAATTAATCCAATTAGTTAGATTTTTCCTTTGATAAATAAATAACATATCATTTACTTGACCAAATCCTGGATATATAGCAATCAAGTTATATTCTGAATTAAGAACTTCAGTAATATTTTTACCAAAGAAAATTTCAAGATCAAATTTCTCGGTAAGGAACGTAAAGAAAGCCTGACCAAGAGTAAATAAAGCCATAGTAGTATAGTTTGACTTTAATTGATGGTATAGAATTTCTCCGTTTAATACATGATAATACAAACAGACACATGAAAATAATCCGAAGGGTTCATACCAATGGTGGTAAGAAAAATAAGACATTTCATTTCCTGGCATGAGATTTCTATCAGATTGTGTTGTTAAAGCACATTCATAAGTTGCAATATAGCCCCAAGGCGGCGAAGCAATTCCAATGAAATCGGAAACTTCCTGATACTGTTTTATATCATTAATTAAAATTCGTTCAGAAAAGGGACGACCTGCACGAGGAATAACAAATTGATTAATTTGGGGAAGTGTTGTTAACGGTATTACACAAATTAATCCTATAAAAATAAATTTCTGATAATTCTTTTGAAATAATTTAAAATTTGTAAAACGAAATCTGCCATATCTAAAAAATTTAATAAGACCTATAAAAACTACTAGAATGGTTATAGGCAAGATCGAAGTAATATATTCAGCAAATAATGTAGCTAACATCATGTAAACACCTATCACTACTAACTGAGTGAGAAATATGAGAAAAATTACTTCATAATTTCTAAAGATCGTTTTAATATCATTTTTTATTACTAAGGCAAAAAAGAGAAAAATTGGCAAGAATATTATAAAAATTGAGATTACTAAATATTGTAATAATGCATCAAAAATAAGAACTATTCTTCCAAAAATCCCTAAACCAATATTTAGAGTCAAATTTCTATTAGAATGAACTCCAATTAGATTATAAAGGGATCTATTTAATGAACCACTTTCGAGAAAGTCAATTAAAAAGATTGGACCATAAATAATTATTAGTGTTATAGCCGAAATCATTAAATATTTTATTAAATTCTTTAATAGGTCCATTTTTGATGTTTTATTCCATTCCTTAATGGCTATCCAACAAGAGAGAAATATTGGGAGAGCTGCAATATTCAAACGTACTCCACCCGCTAACCCCATGAAAACAATTGAAATAGTATATTTCCAACTTTCTTTCATATCAGTTGAATATATATAAAGGCCTAGAACAATAAAAAAAAGCGTTAAAGTGTACGTTTTGGTAATTATTAAATTATATAAAATCCACCAAGCTATAGACATAGCTAAAACAGTATAAATGCCAGCCATTTCAAATTCTACATTTTTTCCTATTTTAATTATGAGAAACGCTGTTATAAATAAAAATACAAATGTAATTATTCTACTATTTAGTAAATTATTGCCAAATATTAGTAAAGGTAGTCCATATACATATAATAAAACTGGGGACTGAGTAAAGAAAAAATCAACATAAGGAATAAATCCCTCCCAGACTAATTTCGCACAATATGTGTAAAAATTTTCATCTACGTTTACATGACTTGTAAAAAGGAGAAATAAGCTATTAAAAGCAAAAAAAATAAGAACATAAATAGAATATTGATTGGATTTTATCTTTATACTTTCCTTAAAATCTGAAATTATATTTTTAATACTCATATTGAGTTATTCCATAAATCAAAGAGATAATTATTAAATTTTTTGACAAATAATGTAATAAAATTACTTAAACCTATAAATTTTATTAATTATTCCAAATGTTTCTAAATATTAACAATATAATTATAGGACGCCGAAATAATTTTGAAAAGAAAAGGAACTATAAAGGAAATTAGCAAAAGAATCGCTAAAAATCGTATTTATATTCTGTTAAGGAATGCTGAAAGGGTATTTTTAAAAAATAGAAACTTAGCTCAAAGATATATAGATTTGGTCCGAAAATTAAGCAGAAAATACCGTGTAAAGATTCCATATGAATACAAAATGCGTATTTGTCGTCATTGCAAATCCTATTTATGGCCTGGAGTTAATTGTAGAGTCCGGTTAAGAAAAGATAACAATCTTAAAATAACTGTTACATGTTTTGAATGTAATAAGCAAATGAGATTAATTTATCCTAGAAGAATTATGAAGGGTTCTCATGACTAAATCTGAAAAAATGAAAAAAATAATCATTAAGCTTTGGCAAGAACCTCCCATTTTAAATGTGGGCAAAAAAGGAGTAAATCAAAGCTTTATAGATGAATTTAAAAAACAAATTAAAATAAAGAAAGTCATTAAAGTAAAAATTTTAAAAAGTGCCTTGGATAATGAAAAAAAAGAAAAAATCATTTCTGATATTTCCAGCCAGGGAAATGCTAAATGTTTAGAAGTCCGAGGAAATCAGGCAATTTTTTCAAAAAAATAAAAAGTTTTATGTGATTTAATATGAAAATTCTAAAACAAATTGGGTTTATTATAATTGCAATTGGACTTATTCTTGGTTTATATCAAGCTTATTTGTTAATTCTTAATTATTTATACGACATTTTTGGAATTATTGAGCTAATTGGAACTATTCGTTTAGTTATACTTTTCGCAATGTTAATTGGATTCTTCATAATAATAATGGGTGGAGTAGTTGAAAATTATTTTACCAAAAAAAATGGTTTAGAATCTGTTGAAAATCCTACATCTGGCTCGACTAGGAAACGAATTTATATAATCGCTGCTATAATCGGAGGTTTAATCATATTAGCTCTAACATTTTTAATTATATCATATTCAGGCTTTTATGTTCCACGAGAAATTAGATTATGGATCGATTTATTATCAATATTTGCAATTATTTGGTTTGCTACTTCACTACCATTATATGTGGATAAAATAAATAAAGACACATTAGAAATCCAACTATTTGGGCTTCATATACATGAAACATTTCTGGGAATTATATTAATGGTAACAGGTTTCTTTTTTATTTTTCATCATATAATTGCATTCGATTTTGTTTTCGGAGCTTATTATTTGATTATAGGTGCATTTTTAATGGGACGAGACATAGAAGATCTAAGACAATTTAAAATTATTGAACGTATTAAATAACAAAATTATTAATTTTTTAATTTTCAGATCTATTTGAAAAATTTTTAGTAGAAATTCCCCTAGTTTCTAGCCAATTTTTTGTAGTTCCACTAATAATCAAGTTTGAATTCTTTAGATCGTTTAAATTCTTCGATTTAGTTAAAAACATGGCAATTTTAAGCTCTTTAATGAATTTTTCCATTAATTCTTTTAATTTATTATAATCATCTTCATATGCGGGTTTTAAGAAAGGAAGCGAAATTCCAACCAAATCTGCACCAATAGCAATAGCTTTTGCAATATCCAATCCATTTCGAACACCACCAGAAGAAATCAAATTAATACCAATTGTAGATGCCTCAATAGTGGCAACAGCAGTCGGAATTCCCCAATCCCAAAATGTTTTTGTAATTTCTGGTAAAGTTTTTACTTTATCTTTTGATCTATAATATTCCACAGCTGCCCAACTAGTTCCACCAACTCCACTGATATCAACTGCATCTATTTCAAGGTTTTTTAGTAACATTATTTCTTCTTTTGCTATCCCTGCTCCAGTTTCTTTAACTATTAATGGAATTTTTATATCTTTTTTGATTTTTTGGAGTCCATTTATAACTCCTTTATAAAATGGGTCTCCCTCACTCTGTAAACATTCCTGTAATGCGTTCAAATGAATGGTAAATGCATTAGCTTGGATCATTTTAATTGCACGATTGATTTCAAACATACCATACTCATCTGAAATTTGAGGAGCACCAAGATTACCTATAATAAAAGCATCGGGAGCTGTCTCTCGTGCAATATTATAAGTATATTCCAAACTAGGATCTTTAATTGCGGCTCTTTGGCTTCCTAGAGCAAGACTAATGTTGAATTCTTTTGCAAGTTTGGCCAAATTTTTATTTATTTTTTTGCTAACTTCATGTCCTCCAGTCATTGCATTAATTAGAATGGGACTATTAAATTGATGATTGAAAATATTTATTGAAGTATCAATTTCATTAAAATCAATTTCTGGAAGAGCTCGATGGATAAATTCAATATCTTGAAACCCAGTTTTTTTATAATTTGCTTCTATATTCTCTTCTATACAAATTATGATATGTTCGAATTTACGATTTTCTATTTCTTCAGCCATTTTTCATCTGTCCTAACTCTTTTTACCTCTTCCTAAACGTTCATGAGAAATTGATAAATGACCAGCAGATAATGCTGCACAAAGACTTATTTCACCGGCTAATGCGGTCGATGTAATAATTTCTGCAAATTTTACTGCCATAGTACCAGGGGGTTTATCCTTATAAAAACCTGCACACCCTAAAATAGATAAACCTTCTTTTTGGGTGGGTAGATGAGTTCCTCCACCAGTAGTACCAATTTCTAATGATGGTAAAAGAAGGGACATATATAAATCATTATTTTCTAAAATTTCTGCAGTTAATATTCCCATTGAGCTCTCTACTACTTGTGCTGGATCTTGTCCAGTAGCTAAAAAAATTGCTGCTATAATATTTGCTACATGAGCGTTAAGTCCATAGGCAGCCGCTTGTCCTGATCCGATATATATTTTTCGGAATACAACTTCAGCAATAGCTTCAGGTGTGGTCTTTAATGTCTCTTTAATATAAGATTTTGGTAAAACAACCTCAGCCTGTACTGTTTTACCCCTTCCTAAAATATAATTAAGTGCACTAGGTTTCTTATCAACACACATATTTCCTGAAGTTGCGATTAACTCACATTTAACAGGTCCTTTTTCTATAATGAAATCAGCTGCTTTTCTTGAACCCGTTGTTATCATATTCATTCCCATTGCATCTGCGGAAAATACTAAAAACCTTATAAATAAACTTCTTCCTACTATCCAACTCTGGATATCCTTTAATATTGCGAAAGGATCGACATTTTTAAAAATTTCAGCAATTTTTTCAAAATGATCATTAATCCATTTAACCAAGATTTGACCATTTTCCGTGAATGGTGGTTCTATTATTTTAAAAACTGGAGCCCTTGCCATCATATTTTTTAAAACTTTTACATTACATCCCCCAGCATTCGTTATGATAGAACAACCTCTGTTTACAGATGCTACTAATGCACCTTCTGTCGTACATAGTGGGACATAATAATCACCTTTCGCAACTTCCCCATTAACTTTTATAGGTCCTGCACACCCTATTGGTATAGAAGCACATCCAATCGGATTTTCTATGTTTCTGGAGGCAGTTAAATTCATATCTATTGAATAATTCCCAATATTTTCTAATTTAATATGTTTAAGTTTTTCCAAAGCTTTTCTACGTAATGTTGTTGCTTTTTCAATGTCACCATCTACAAATTTTTCCACTTGATATAATTTAATTTCACCAAGGACTATTTTTTCGATTATTTCTTGTTCATTCATTGGATGCAACTCAGAACTATAGATCATTTCAGCTTTATCATATCTTTTGCGAAATATCTTTTTATTAGAGAAATATATTTTTTCCCTGTTATTTCGTCCGGATTGTGTAATCTTTGAGAAAATGGATATATATTATTTAAATATTTCTTATATAGTTCTGTTACTTCGAAAATAGCACAACCTCCTCCAGCTCCGGAACCATACCAACCTGTCAAAATCTTGTCTCCTTCCATCAATTTAATAGTTGGGTTATCTGGATTTTCAAATCCAACTTTTTTTGCGGTTTCTTTATCAATCTTAATAGCATGTTCTGGTTCATTCACTATTTCAGCTAATCCGAACATTGTAGCTGCGGAATAAGTATTGCCCAGATAAATCACTGGTTTTCCAATAACACAAGGTTTCAATCCAGCTTCAATTCTACTTTTATCATCTAATTTATATTTCTGAACTTCTTTTTTCTCAAAATTATAATTGGGTTGATGAAAAGTGGCAGCAACTATTTCTTTAAGATCAATATTCATCATTTTTAAAGTCTTATTAATGGCTGCCTCTTGATATGCAAAATATGATGGGTTTCCAGTAAATGCATGACCATGAAATGGATAATTTTGATATTTACGACGAGCAAAATCTGGATGATCCCCTACATGTGTATTCATTGTTAAGTATTCTAAAATAACATTATATTTTGAAATAACCATACACACAGCTCCAGCTCCAGTATCTAAGTCTAAAGGATCGCCAGGAGATCCTTGAGCCACATCCGCCCCAATTAATAATGCAGTATCTATTTCTCCAGTTTTAATCATTGAAATGGCTGGCTTAATCTGCATTCCAGTTGCTATACACGCAAATTCTGCATCATAAACAATAATGTTTTCGGGTGCACCTACGTAACTCATTACATTTGTAGCCGAGGGCTTTACCGAATATGGTTTGGATTCTGAGCCTACAACAATCATACCTATTGTCTCAACAATTTCAGGAGGTAATAATGAAAGTGCATCAGCAGCAGCATCCATGGCTAAAGTACTTGTATCTTGGTCCCAATTTGGAACGGTTACTTCTTTAACTCCCAAACCTTTTAAAATATAATTAGGATCGATATTCAAGTGTTTTGCCATATTTTGAGCAGTTGTTTTATATCTAGGAATTGAAACTCCTATAGAAGCGATTCCGGGATTTTTACATTCAATTAGTTTATCTGTGAAAGGTATCTGTTTTTTTCTATTTATTGGTTTAGGTTTAAATTTAACCCCATAATATATTGCGCCATCTGGGTTATTATCTAATATTCGCATAGTTGGTTCTACTTCTTTACCGATCCATTCTTGAACAGAAAATATTTTATTTGCTGGAATATCAATATCTGTTAGTTCAGTAGGAATTCTTACTTCAGATCCATCAAAATCTATCTTAATAATTCCCACTGCCTTATTTTTCACCCATTCCAAACCGATTTGAGATTCTCTAGATATACTAATAGCATCAATAACTCCATCTTGTACTAGAGATACAGTATTTATTGTTCCACCTCTTCCACATTCAGGACAAATTTGTTTAATTTTAGAAGAAAAAAATATTTTGCCGCATTCTGAATGTTTATAACCTATTAATCTATGTCTAATATCCCTAGTTCTAGTATAATAAGGTAAACCATAACGACTCATCATAATATCCCACCAAATTATTTTTCCAATATATGTATCATTTGTTTTGTTCCAGAAGCAGATTGTTCATGTAATAAAGCAATTTTTGGGTTATTTTCTACTTGGTTTCTTCCTTTACCATTTAATTGATCAACTAATTGAACCAATCTACTCAATCCAGCTACACCCGGTACATTTCCATAAATATAAGTGCTTCCACAAGGATTTAATATAAAAGATCCACCTGTATCATTTTCATAAATTATATGTTTATTTCCGTAATCATCAGGTAATGCTTTTAATTTATTTGAGATTTTTGGAAGTGCTGGATATTCTAAAATTTCTAATCCTTCCAAAGCTAATGGACCAACAATAGTGACTTTTGTATCCACACTTACTAAATCCAAATCATTTGGAGTAATTTGTGCCTTTTCATAGGCAATATTTGCTGCTCTACTTAAAGCAGGGTAATGAAAAATATTATTTTGATTCCAAAATTCTGAGGGTCCAGTAGTACTCACTGAAGCTTTAATATAGATAGGTGATTTATATTCTCGAGCCCTTTCTACAGAGGTTAATAGAATAGCAGCCGCACCATCATTTTTAGTAGAAGCGAAGTCATAAAATGTTAAAGGATCATAATATAATCTACTATCTGCATTTTCTTTTAAGTAATTAAATTGTGATAATTTCTTTGGACCTCTTGTCGCATTATATTTATCATTAATTGCGATTGATATAAGATCTTTATGAGTAGTTTTTGTTTCATGTAAATATTTGGAAGCTAAAGTTGCATATACATTTTGCCACTTCCAATTCCATAGCCTTAAATTGGGATCTATGCTCTTATCGGAAACATCAACTGTATATTGTTGGTCAGAGCGTTTATCGCAACCAGCTACAATTACAAATTCACATTCATTTGATTTAATCGCACTTATAGCAGCATTTAAAGCCTCACTGCCTTTTGAAAAACCATGCATTCTTGACATTATCCCAAAATTAGAAGCAAAAATTGACTCCCATGCCAATTGACCTTTTTTCCCAATAACTGCAGATGCAGTAGCACTTGATAAGAATATTCCATCAAAATCTTTTCTATGAAATCTTTTCTTTGATTCTAATTCAACTTTAGTAACCAAACCCATAGCAGCGGTTGCGGCTAGTTCTTCAAATGAAATTAGATATTCTTCTCTACAAGGAACTAAATAAGTTCCAATTATAGCCGCATCTGAATTTTTAATATTTCTTTCCATTATTTTAACCTATTTAATTTTATATATCTCTAAATTGAACAAAATCTACCAAATTCGAAAAAAATTGATTAGTACTTTTAGTAAATTTTATTTTATCGAGGACCTTTCTTGCTTGATTCACGATATCCAAAGCTTTTTGTTTCGTATGTTCAAGAGCTTTAGTATCTTTAAATATTTGCTTAACAGTTTTAATTTCCTTTTCTGTAATTTCAGGTTTACCTAATAATTCTTGCAATCTATCATCCTTTTTATTTGCATAAATTGTAAGTAGGGTCTTTTTACCCTCCCTAATATCACTATCAGTAGGCTTTCCAATCTTCTGCTTCTTACCAAACACTCCTAAAATATCATCTCGTATTTGAAAAGCTTTTCCCAATAATAAAGCAAACTGACTTAAAAGTGATTTATCTCTTTCAGATTTATCACCTAATAATGCTCCTATTAGAATTGATTTTTCAAAAAGGGCTGATGTCTTACCTTCAATCATGGCCATATAATCCTTTTCTGAAACCATTTTTAAAGGTAAGTTCTGTAAATAGGTTTCATACAAAACGCCATTAATAATATCCCGATAAGCTTGCTGATAATAAGTAACAGCCTTTTTAATGATATTGGTAGAAAAATTTGATGATAAGATAGGCTCAAAGCCCATATCTAATAAATAATCACCACCCAAGATACCCATTGTAACCCCAAAATCTTTCTGTTGTGATGATTGACTTAAATTATAATCAAACCATTGTTGATAAGCCACATGAAAGCTGGGTTGTCCTCGCCGTGTCACATCATGGTCAATTATATCATCATGAATTAAAGATGCATTATGTAGTAACTCTACACAAATGGATAATTTATGAATTGCTTCTAGACTTCTTCCACCTTTCCCCTCATATGCAGCGATTAAAGCAATAGGTCTTAGTCTCTTACCTCCTGCTAAAATAAACTGCTTTAAATCTGAATAATATTTAATAATAAATGGATTTTTTTCGGGAATCATCTTTTTAAAAAAGAAAATTCCAATTTCCACATCAATTATCTCTTTCTCATCTTTCAGAACTTTTTGAAAATCCATTATATTTCACATAAATTATTAAAACAATTACTTAATCATATAAAGAAATAATTATATTTAGAGTATGGTTAACTTATTTAAAATTAATCCTTTTACCACTCCAAATCCAATTCATTATTAAAATTAATAAATTTGAATTATATCACTCAATGACACCAGTATTTTTCGCTAAATGCTCAGCAGCATCTGCAGTAAGTCCCGAATTTATAATTGTGTACCTATCACGCATTTTATGAGCTATAGTGAGAGCTTCTATTATTTTATCATCTTTTACTCTCAGTTCTTTCGCATTTATAGGTGCTTTTACATATTGTAAAGCTTTTTTAATTTGTTGCCAATCCCCATCATGTAAATACATCATCATTATTGTTCCAACCCCGCATTGTTCACCATGTAATGCATATTCAGATCCTAAGAAATCTAATGCATGAGAAAATAAATGTTCACTTCCGCTTGCAGGTCTTGAAGATCCAGCCACTGAAATTGCGATACTTGAAGTTATTAAAGCTTCAAGGACGGTTCTTACACTTTCCTCTGTTGGTTTTATCTTTTCATAATTTTGTAAAAGCATCTCTGCAGATTGTTGTGACAACATTGCGGCAAAATGCCCATAATATTCATTTTTAATCCTGTGGGCAAATTTCCAATCTAATACAGCGGTTAGATTTGCTAAAATATCACCAACTCCCGCAGTTAATAACCTAAACGGTGCTTTCGAGATAATTTCTGTATCAGCTAGAATTGCAATTGGTGTTTGTGCAACTACTGTGTGTTCTTGTTCCATACCTTTAACAGAAGCAAATGGGGACGCAATTCCATCATGTGATAATGTGGTTGGAACACTAATAAATGGGAGACCTAATTCATTACTTGCCAATTTTGCTATATCAATGTTTTTTCCCCCTCCAACCCCTAAAACAAGATCTGGTTTAACCTCAATCATTTCATCTTGACACCAATTAACATAACCCATATTTGCTTCTTTAACTTCCATGAAACTTACATTATATTTCTCGTCCTCTAATGTATGCATTAATCTATTCCCAGCAATTTTCAATGTGGTTGGTCCAGTTACAATAAAAATAGTTCTCTTACCGTTATGAGAATGGAAACCCAATTTTTCGCAAAGTTCCCCAATTTTATCTAATACACCATGTCCTATTATTATTTTTGATGGTAGATTAATTTTATGTGCTGGAATCATTTTTTTCTTACTCCTTGTTAATGTTCTTTTAAATCACCATGGCAAAATTATATTTCTAAATGGATTTGGATCTGGTAATAATAAACCTGGAAATCCAAGTAAAAATGAAAATAACCCAATAAACATTCCAAATTTTAATATTCTTTTAACAAAATGGGCATTTTCGGAAGAATCCGGATTTCTTAAGAGTAATATTATAGAAATAATCATAATTGAGTCCACTCCTCCTAAAGCAACAAATAAATATATTTCATTAAATAATTTGAAGAAATATGGAAGAGGGGAAAGAATTATTGTGAATATTAAAAATAAAACTGCCAAATATGATCCGTTTTTTCTACCAAGTAAAACTGCTAATGTTTTAACGCCCTCTTCTTTATCTCCAACATAATCGTCAACACCTTTTGTTATTTCACGACCAATATTCATTACAAAAGCCAATAAAGCTGCCCAGAAAGAAAATTCAATTTTATTTAATGCCGCCCCACCTAATAAGAGACAAAAAGAGGTGAGCAAACCAATTGTAATATTTCCTATAAATCCTAATTTTTTGAATTTTAAAGAATATGCAGCAATAAATACAGAACCAATTAATAAAATTAATATTGCTTGAATATTTTCAGTTAAAAAAATGATTGCATCCCCTACCACAAAAAGGGCTATAGTTAATATAAGGGCAGTATTTCTAGATATTCTTCCTGATGGAATTGCCCGCTCTGGACAATTTATTCTATCAATTTCTACATCCTTCCAATCATTTAAAGCATGACCTGCAGAAGCAGTTAAAAATGCGGCTAGGAAGCAAATTAAAACGTTAAATAAATTCCTTTCGAGATTAAACAAGAAACCACTTGCTATGGCTCCAATCAAAACTCCAATGGCTGCTCCTATACCATTTAGAGGGCGCATAATCTGAAAAGCACCCTTTACTGCTTCCATATTAATCTATCCCACATATTTGATAAACATTTTGATAAATATTTGTAATATGAGAAATCCAATTGTCTAATTTATCAGGAGATTTGGGAAAATTTCTATACATTGATTTAATCGTTTTCATCTCCTTTGCAACTTTTCTCAACTTATTTAATAAAGATAATTTTCTAATACCCCTAAATACTCTCTTTATCTTATCTGTAATTCTTAATTTAAATTCCTTACCTAAGGATGCATTTAAAATGTCTTCTTCAGTCATTATTTTATGTGACATTCCATAATTAAGATCCTGGTCGTCCATTAATTGTAATAATATCCTAAATAAGTCCAAACCAGCTTGTTTAGCCCCATACCCCTTCATATACTCTAAATTATAATTCCATAAAGATTTTTTGCTAGTATCTTCTTTCTCTAATGCTGAAATTACAGTTTTTCCTGCGATAACTCCTGCTTGCATACTAGGACCAATCCCTCCACCATGAATCGGGTTTACTTGACAAGCAGAATCTCCCACCAATACTAGCCCATCATCAACCAGACTGTATATTGGTCTACGAGTCGGAACAACTCCACCTCCACCTTTAATGAGAGTTGAATTTTCAAATAAAGGGTCATTTAGGACATGTGTTTGAAATAATGTTTTTGGATTTTTATGATCCGGAATCATCTGGACACCCAAACCCGAGTTAACCCTCGAATCACCTTCAGGAAATATCCAATAATATCCACCAGGAGCAAAACTAGAAGTTAAATATATTTTACAGTGTTGAGTATTTTCTAAACCCGAATTTAAATCACGAATCTCTCGATAACAAACCTCCACTTCGGTAGGTTGAATTTTATCATCATAAAACATTTTAATTTTATTTCTAATTACTGCATGGAATCCACTTGCATCTATAATGATTGATGCAATTAATTTTTGCTTCGTATTTTCTTTTAAATTTTTAATATGCACTCCCCATCCATTGTCAGTAATTGGCTCTAAGACTAATGCCTCATCAATTAATGTGACTCCTGCATCTATTGCCTCATTAACTAATCTCTGTCCGAATAAATGTCGGTTTATTATAAACCCATCTCCAGGAACTGTAAACACAGTTTCTTTATCTGGAGATATTAATTCAATGGCGGTAATTGTATTCTCTAATTCCTCACCCTTTGGCGGTCCTAATATTCCACTTAAATCTTCAAAATGATGCTGACCTATGGCATCACCACAAACTTTGTCTCCTATATTAATTCTTGGTTTCTGATCTATCATACAAACGTTAAAGCCTGCTTTTGCAATTGTTTTTGCAGTTAATGAGCCCGCAGTTCCCGAGCCGACAATAATAACATCAAATGTAGCCATTCTGTCAATTCCAAATTTTTTTATCGTAAAAAAAAATTAATTTTGTGGAATATATTTCAAAAAAAGCTTTAAAAATCTCTATCATACCAAAAAAAAATATTTTAAAATTATAAAATATAGCGAAAAACCTTTAATTTATGATTAATTCAAAAAATTTTCAATTTTAATTGGTCTAAATGGATCTAAAGTTAATTTATTCTAATATCAAAAAGAAGTGTTTAGTTAAATAAAAAATATTTTAATGAAAGTTTTTATTAATTTTAAAGTAATTTAGGCTTTCACTAAAGAGAATCAATCAGTCCTTTCCAGTCAACGTGTTTTTCAATCAATTCTTGAGCCAATTTAATTTTTTCTTTGTTTTCTAAAGATATATATCCTTGAGCATTAGCAAGAAGTCTGGCAGTTGTGTTCGTGTCATAGGGCACAAGAATTATAGGGACATTTAGTTCTCTTGCTTTGACCAAAATTGTTACTGGTGGATAAAGATTTCCTGTACAAATAAGTACATTAAATTGTTTTGTTTCTAAAGCAGCAGTTAATAGATCTGGTCTATCTCCTCCTGTTATTAAGCAATTATCCACAGTCCTTCTGAAATATTTTATTGCATTCTCTGGGTTCATTGCTCCAACAAGTAGATTTTGAACTAATTTTAATCTAGCCTCTTTAGTATCCGCTTCAATGATCGAACCACCTATAATTGAAAAAATATCGTCAACAGTTGGAGAAATTAATTTTGATTCAATTGGTATTATACCCCACGTTTTAAGTCCTGTTTGATTCTTTATGACTGGAATAAATTCGGATTTTATAGTTTTAACCGCATGTGAACTTACATTATTAAACAAAATACCAGCTAACTCTGCTTTATTTAGACTAAAATATTCTTTTTGTAAGAAAATATCATCTAATAGTGTATATTCCTCTCCATTAGTAATTACAAGACTTTTAGCTTGCAAAAATTTTCCAAAAACTGGATTACATAGTCCTAATACCGCCATATCTTGATTTCTCTGTTGTCCTTCTATGATCATAATATCGTAATTCGCAGATACTCTTTCAAATGTATCAACTATTTTTTGAATTGTCTCCTTTCTTTTTTCTTTTGACAATACTTGAAGAATGAATTCCCTACTTAAAAGGACAGGACATAGATCTTCTGGAGATTCTTTCAAATCTAACAAAGCTTTCATCATCATTGCATCATTATCTTGAATTACTTTACCAGTTGGAGTCTCCTTTTTGCGCCCTATAGGTTTGAAGTATCCTACTTTATGACCTGCTTTTTTCAACAATAGAGAAAGACCTACGATAACTGCTGTTTTTCCCGAAAATCTCCTTGGTGATGTAATAAATAATTTCTTTATTTTTGTTCATCTCCTATACTTAATGTGATTTTAACATCTAAAGCAACAGATTTTTTACCTTTTTCAAATACAAATAAAGGATTTACATCCAATTCATTAATAATGGGATAATCTTTACATAATTTTCCAACTCTACAAATGACATCTACTAAAGAATCGATGTCTGAGGGTGGTTCTCCCCTAGCTCCTTTTAATAATGAATATACTTTTGTTTCACTAACCATTTTAAAGGCTTCTTTTTTACTTAATCCCTTATGATTTAAGCGAAATGCAACATCCTGGAGGAAATTTACATAAATACCTCCTAATCCAGTCATTATTAAAGGACCAAATTGAGGGTCTCTATTCATACCAATAATTATTTCTTTAAAATTAGGTATATCGACCATCTCTTGAACTTCAATACCATAAATTTGTGCAGTTGGCATTGCTCTTGTAACTCTGCTCATTATAGTTTTATATGTATTCCTAACTTCTTGAGCATCCTTAATCTTAATAACAACTCCACCTATATCCGACTTATGAAGTATTTGTGGTGAACAAATTTTCATTACTACTGGATATCCAAATTTTTCTGCAACTGATACAGCCTCATCGGCGGATGTTGTAAGCTGTACTTTAGGAACTGGTATTCCGTATGCTGAAGCTATGTTAACTGCTTCGGGTTCGAGCAATACAAGTCTATTATCATCTCTAACACTTTTAAATATCCGATCTACTTTTGCTCGATCAATACTATCAAATTCAGCGGGTGGATCTTTTGCCTTAAGTTCCTCTTGATAATCAAAATAGAGTGATAAACCTTTTAAAGCTCTAACTCCCCTTTCTGGAAAATCATAACATGGAATATTTGCTTTAGAGAGGATTTCCGCACCTTCTTCCACACTCTTTCCTCCCATATATGCCGTAACTATAGGTTTATCCTTAAAACTTGGAGCAATTTTAACTACTTTATTTGAAGTTTCTTTAAATTCGGTCATTGCTTGAGGAGACATAAGAATTATTACCATATGAACGTGTTCGTCTTCTAAACAAGTTTTTAGGGCAAATTCATATCGATCGCTGTCTGCATCTCCTAACACATCAACAGGATTTAGAACTGCTGCTGCAGCTGGAAGTCCCTCATGTAATTTATTAATTGTTTCTGTTAAAAATCCAGCAACTCTTAATTGATTCTTCTCAACAGCATCAGTACATATGATGCCTGGTCCACCGGCATTAGTAATAATTGCTACTCCCTTGCCTTTAGGAATTGGTTGATTTGATAAAGCAATAGCGTAATCAAATAGACTTTGCATATCATCTGCACGTATAACCCCTGTTTGTTTAAAAGCCATCTCATAAGCGATATCTGCACCAGCAAGCGCTCCGGTATGTGATGATGCGGCTTTTGCTCCTGCGCTTGATGTACCCGATTTTAAGATTACAATAGGCTTTTTTGAGTTTTCTGCTACATCTAGAAATTTCTCTCCATTAACTATATTTTCAAGATATAGAAGAATGACTTTAGTTTCTGGATCTTTTGAAAGGGCTTCAACAAAATCGACTGAATTTAAATCTGCTTTATTTCCTAAAGAAATGAATTTACTAAAACCTATACCTTCTTGTAAACTCCAATCTAATATGGAAGTAAGCATTGCCCCTGATTGCGATATAAAAGCAATAGAACCCTTAAGCGGGGCTCTTGGAGCAAAGGTAGCATTTAATAATGTTTTAGAACCATAACTAGTTAATCCCAAAACATTTGGTCCCAACATTCTAATTCCATATTCCTTACAGATTGAAACCAGCTTCTTTTCAAGTTCTGCTCCCTCAACACCAATTTCCTTGAATCCTGCAGATATCACAATTACTGCAGTAATCTTTTTTCGACCACATTGTTCTAATACACTTGGAACAAACTTAGCTGGAATAATAATCACTGCAAGGTCAACGTTATCTGGGACATCTTCAACAGATGGATAAGCTTTTTTTCCTAAAATTTCAGTAGCTTTGGGGTTAATTGGATAAATTTTCCCACTATAACCGCCTTGAATTATATTGTTAAGAACGGCATATCCTACTTTAGCGGGGTTACTCGATGCTCCAATAACAGCTACTGATTCTGGATTGAAAAACTTATCTATAATCATTTTTCAAAAATCCTTAATAATTTAACAAAACTGGGTTTTTTAAAATTTAAATCTTTTTTAACACACTAATTTAAATGAATTATTATTATTTTATTTGGATTGGGATATAATAAACAATATTATTTTCATTTATTGAATTAATGAAATTGAATTCTAATAATTTTTTGATATGTGGTCTTATTTGACCATGATCTAAATTTAAAATTCTCTCTAGTTCAGAAAGTCTTAATTTCTTATGGAGTTTAATTTGATGATAAATTAACTTTGTTCTTAAATTCTTAAATAATAGTATTTCCATATCAAATTCTTCATTTGTATCAGATAAAAAATAAACTTTTTTATTCATGAATTTCTTACTTCGAAGGAAATCGAACATTTCTAAGTATTCAAGATTTCTGAACGTTTCATAAGCACCAAGATTAAGTTCTTCCCTAATCTCCCTTACATGAGTTCCAGGATGTTCCAATATGTAATAATATATTCTCCTACGATTTTTATTATTTAATATATTTTTCTTTGTTAAATTAAGACCTTCAATTAAATATTTCTTTTCAAATAGTTGATTTAAAGCAATGTAAATTTCTTCTTTTGAATAACTCAATTGAGAAACTGCTTCTTCAAATAAATTTTCAGCTCTTATTGCCTTCTTTTTTCCTCCTAAATCTGTCGCAATAATTAAAATTAGTCTTTCAATAACCCCAAGCTCTTCTAAAAACAAATTAAACACTCGTTTATTGTTATTTAGAATTGGAATTTTCCATTTAAAAAATTTTATGTAATTGCAATAGTTGAAATCTTATTTTACTAAAATAAAGAGATAAAAAAATAATTAATTTTATTTCTCAAGATTTTCTACTTTTCTTAACCATTCATCAATTTTTTCAGTTTTGATTGTGACAAGATCTCTTAAAAGTAGTTCTTTTTCTTTTTCTGTTAGATTTTTAATAGCTTTCACTCTTGAATATATATCTGATGATAATAATTTAAACGATTTTACCATGATATTTTCTTTATCAACAGAATAAGTGCTTTCATTGTTTCTATTTTCATCAGACTGTTTTAAAATATCTAATATTTCTTTTGCATTTAAAGTTGATTTGGATTTAGATCCATACATTGTTGTGGGTTCTTGAATTAAAGCCTTTTCTTTAGTTTTTATTATTTTTCTAATTTCTTTAGCACCTAAATATACTCCCTTAGTAGATTTTTTTTCTATTGACCTTTTAGATTCTGATTTATCCTTATATTTATACACGGCTATTGCTGTGAACGTAATCGAGACAGCTGCAATACTACCGATGATTATAATTATAATTATTGTATAATCGTCACCTGGTATCACAATCCATGGAAAAGGACTATCAATTATATTTACGGTGAATTGATAAAAAGATGAGAATCTGGCATTTCCATCTGTGTCGTTGACGAATATTGAATATGTTATTGTTCTACCCGTGGCATTTGGAGGAATAATACTCGTAAAATTCCAATAGCCATCTGTGGTATTCCCCGAAATAAGTGTCATGTCGAAATATTTGAATAAACCGTATAGGTCTGAATAAAGCCCGACATGAGAAACTCCAATATTATCTTTGATTCGAACTGTAATATATAATTGATCAAAAATCTGAAAATTTTGTTTATTTATCCAAATATCTAGTATTTTTGGTATTTCACTTTCAGTTAGATTATAGACAAATTCTACTTGGTTAATGAGGAACTGTTTACATGTAGTAGTCATATAATCATCCCTAAAATAACCCTCATATGACCATAATAAAATTCTAATATTATTTTCATACCCTTTATAATGTCCAAAATTCACATGATCACTTTGAATATTCTCTGCATATCCTATAATTTCAAAATCAGCATCAGAAGTACTAAAGGTCCTACTCGTTCTCATATAAGTAGTATCTATTGCAAATGTTAATGGTAGATTATAGGGATTGTTTAATACAGGATGACTACCTTGAGAAGATAACATCCTCTGAGCATCACTTCCACTCACCACTATACTTCCATAATTTGAATAAGACAATCCTAAAGCAAATACGAATAAACTTCCGCCCCTACCTCTTGCTATTATAGGTTTTCCAATATCTGCTATTCCTTCTGCTTCAGTTGTAGTCCAAGCATGAGGGACGTAACCCTCTTGACAATCACCAATTAGTAATACATCGTAAGGATCAGCTAATGACGGATCATTGAGTAACTCTTGATAATGTAATGTGCTAGTTTCATAACTTCCAAAATCTCTTAATATACGTAACCAATTCACATCATGATCCATTGAAATATAGGAAGTATTAACAAATAAAATATCTAAATCACTAGCTTTTATCTCTAAGCGTTGATCTTCCTCATCAGTTTTGGCATACAAATTTGGGAATGAAAGGTTACTCGAATTATATATTGAATAACTGATTATAATTGCGCTGAAAATGAAAATAGCTACCACTATTAAATAAATTCCTTTATTATATTTATATCCCATTAGATTCACCTATTAATTTAAAGAGATTGGAAATCATCTATCTATAATCCATTCACTATTCCCATATAATAAATGGATATGGTCCAGTTTTATCCGAATTATCACAAAAAAAATGATTTGATATTAAAAAAGGCAAATTTTTTTTAAATTTTTAAATTACATCATGCGAACGAATTTTATCTAATTCAATAAGATTTTTCGATAAATCTTCTCTTATTTTTGATAAATCTTCTTCTCTATCCGCTAAAGCGTTCTTTTTAGTAAGTAATTCGATATTAATTTTACTTAAATCCTCTTGAGCGACTTTTAAATTCTTAGTCAACTTCTCGATATTCTTTTCTATTTTTTCTCTTTTTTCAGATGTTTTATCTAATTTTTGAAATGTATCTTTTTCCTTGGCAAGCTCAAATTCTTTCTTAGAAATCTCATCTCTTAAACTTGATATCTTTTTTTCTATTTTTCCAATTTCTTCTCTATCCCCAGTTATCGCAATCTCCATTTGGGCCACACTTTTACGAACTTTAGAAATTTCAAGCTCTAATTCCGAAATTTGTTCATTAAGAAGTGCTTCTTGCATACTTTCGGTAATTTCGTCTTCTGTAAATTCTATAATTCCTGCATTTTTAATTTCGTTTTTTTCATTAACCTTATTCCGAATTTTTTCGGCTAATTTCTCTCTTATTTTGGCGGATTCTTCTTCCATCTTTGCCAATTTCTCTTGTTCTTTTGCAATTTTGAGTTGGACTTTAATTAGTTCAAGTCTAGATTCAGCGGCGATAAGTTCTTGCTTGGCCAAATCTTTGTTTCGTTGTGCTGCTTGCTTAAGTTTCTGAATTTCTTCATCCATTTTGTTGGTTCTTCCTTATAATTTTTTTTGACTCTTTGTATTTTTATAATCAAAGATTATTAATTTTTCTAAATAGTTTTTAAATTGGTTATTAGATATTGGAATTATATAAAGTTACTTTGCTTGCCATTATTTCTATAAAATCTCCAACTTTTATCAAATCTGTTTTTTTCACATCCAGCATTATTGAACTTGCAGGTGATAAGGATATTACTATTACCCCATCATCATAAATTTGATCAATTTTACCATGTATTATTAAATTATTGCGTTGGTAATCAATTAAAGGTTTATTTTCTGTAATTTTATTAATATTTTCTCCCCATAGTAATTTATCATTTATATTAAATTCAACAAAATATTTAGATCCTACATTTGGTGTTTCTCCATCCCACTTGGCTGCCCCAGAGCCAAATTTGGTTTCAAACCATATCAAGATCCTATCTTTACTTCTTTCAATAATACGCTTAACTATTATTTTCATATATTTTTCACTATTTTTTCGATTTTAACTAATATAACTCCCTTCTCTTTTTTTCAAATTTTTTAATAGTATCTACCTTCCGAATAATGTTTGGTCTCCATTGGGTTGCTTTTACAATTGTTCTTAGCATAACACCATTTTTACCAATAAGTAGACCTGGTTTTCTGGCTTCAATTATTACTTCACCAAGAGCTTCATCAAACTCAATGCTTGTAATTCCTGCATTTGGTGGGCTTAATTCAATAATCTTTTTTTCAGCTTGTTCAGGCGGTAATCTATGCTTGAAATCTGAGTATTTATCTATTCTTTTTCTAATTTTTTTAGACATTTCTTTAATTTGTTTTTTAAAATCCTCTTCCAATTTTATTTTCCTCGTTATTGTATTTTCATATAAGAATTAGTTAAAATGATAATTAATATCTTCCAAATTAGTAATTCTCTATATTTTTCTTTATAAAAATATTAATACAAAATAAATTATTACATTTAGACATTTGCTGCATTTAATAAAGAATGGTATAAGAGCTTTGAAATAGAATTCAAATAAATTTCAAATTCATCTTTAAATATTTTAAATAAATTTCTATAAGGATGTTCTAATATTTCTGGATTACTTTTAACCCAATTGCATTTTGGATCAAGTACAAAGTAATATTCTTTTTTTGAAATTTGCTTAAAATTTCTTATTGGAAATATTTTACACATCACAGGTTTATTCTCATGAATAGAACAACCTGAATTCTCACTATAAAAAGGGCAAGGGAGGTTTAAAAAGTAATGAAATGTAAATTCTTCTTTGTTTAAAGGATTTACTATTTTTTCTTTGGTAATTTTTAATTTTAAATTACGTTTTCTTGCCTCTAACTCTAAAAAGTTCTTCTCATCATTAGTTATTTGTAATTTCTTAAAAAGAGAAACACAACATCTATTTTTACATTGCTTGCATGAATATGAATTTGAATTATTATTAATCGAATGTAAATTAATTTCAGTGAAATAAGTCTTGAAATTATTTAAAATTGGTCAGCTCCAACCGATGAAATTTTTTATAACTATTATTTGATTATTATAATAAAATTGTTTAAAATTTGTGAATTAAAAATTTAAGTGAAATGATTGCATTTATTTGTATACGGGACTTTAACAGACGAGGTATTTCTCCACCGCGTAACTAAAAGACCATTCGGACACTTTCAAATTATTGAAGCCAAACTACCCGAATATAAAAGAGATTCATCAATAAAAATATCAAAGTGTGACCATGATTCAGCAGTTAATGGCCGATTAATTTTAAATCTAGATAAAAATGATCTAGATCTTCTGGATTATTACGAAAGTTGTAATACTAATAATGCTGAGTCAGATCAAAATAATTGGTATAACCGGAAAATAGTCTCTGTAATTACAAGTGATAATAAAACGTTTAATGCATACGTATACATTCCCAATTTTTAGAGTTTATAACATTTTGGTGATTAATTAATGTCCATCTTCAAAAAAAAACCACTTGGCAAATGTCCTCGCTGCGGAAATGTAACACATGCAAGATGGATTAAATTAGGTAGAGAAATTAAATGTGAAAATTGCGATTTTAAATTAAGGGTTATTGTAAAAAGAAAACAAAATTTAGAGGATAAAAAGAAGCCTTTGGGGATTGTTGATACAATAGAAGAAGCTTATGGAATTTCTATGGGTATTGAAATTGAAACTTATACCATTAGAATTTCAGCTGGAAAATATTCGATTGGATATGACGATGTAGTATACCCTAAAGAGCAAGTTTTTGAAGATGGAGAAATATTTACCCAAGATCTTACCATTGGTTCTGAATTTAATAGTCCAGTTTTTTATCAACTTTATAATGCGTATTTTCGCTTGAAAGCCAGTCTAAGAAAATATAATGTATTCCAAGATAAAACTGAAGAAAATGTGGAAAAACGAATCTGTTTTATGGGAACATGGTTGGATGCGCCGGCGGCAACACACTTTCATATTGGATTTGGTAAAGATGGAATAGGCGAACAAGATGCGGAGTATATTGCGCAGCATGTTCATAGTCATTTACCTTTTTTGATAGCATTATCCGCAAATTCACCAATTTTAAATAATGAAATTACTCCAATTGCCTCGAATAGGTTAAAAGAATTTCCATATTGTAATCCCATTGCTATAAAAGATTTCTTTAAAGAATACGAGAAATTAAGTGATTATCATTTTACAGAAATGAATTATAATACCTTTCCTGGAAGTGGGGAGGATACTAAACCTCCTACCCTTGAAATTAGAGTAGCTGACTCAAATATTCCCGAATATTGTATTGCTTGTCTTGCAATTATTCAAGCTATCGTATTAAAAGCTATTAGAAAGAAAAAAGGTAAACCCGTTAAACCCCCTAACATATGTGATTATGACAATTACATTGAAGCACGAAATAATGCAATTAATGATGGATCAAATGCAATATTATGTTGGAACAACAAACCAGCGAAAGTTCCAAAATATATTGATAAATTCTTTTATTTCTATAAAAAAGAATTAGAAGAAATCGAAATTCCACCTAAAATTTTAGATGTTTTTAAATATTTAAAATCTGGAGTTAATATGGCTGATATGATTCGGGAATCATGTTCTAAAATGAAGGAAAAAAATCCAGCTAATTGGGAGAATGAGTTTGCTAAACAATATGTTTCAGCATTAGAACAAAATTTAGAAGGAAATGATCTCGAAAACTTCGCAGGGTATTTAGGTATTAAACTTCCAAACATTTCCAAAACGATTTTAGGAGAAACATCATTTTATTCTCCTTAAATCATAACATTTTTTCCTCTAATTCTTGTTTTTCGTGTGAATTATTCTTTTATGAATAAAAACGCCAGAATAAAAATCCATGACTGATAGGCATATATTGAAATCCGTTCAAATAATCCCAATAATTCAATATTATTCATCATCAATACCGAAGTTAAGCCACCAAAACTAGCCATAATAATCAGTGTAATTATTGAATATAATCTAAATGATTTCCACTGTTTCTCACTGTAAAGACCTATCCCAATCATTGGTATAGCTAGTACTATTAATATAATGTTTAATCCTGTGAGAATTATATGCATTGTTCCAGGGAAAGTTCCGGGCATAGGAATAGCAGTAAAAGGATCCATTGGAAAAATACTCCCCGATAATGCTGAAAATATTCCCAGAATCATAATGAATATGCCACCTAAGAATATTAATTTACTCTGCTCAAATTTATAATATGTAATTACTCCAATTCCAAAAATAACTAACATAATTGCAGAGATAACGAAAAGCGAACTTAATAAGTAAGTATTTTTAGAACCAGCTTGAGTTAATTCACTCACCGCATTTATAATTGGACTATAGCCTTGTGTAATGATACTACCGATAATATCATTTAATAAAAATACGATGGGACCTAAAATACCACCATAAAAGAGAAGTTTTTTATCCATGTCTTTATCATCACCGAATTATTATTGCAAATAATCTCGTTGCTTTATAAAATCAATGTTTTTATATCTTATTAAAAATATAATTAGATAATTTTATTTATATTTATTGATAATTATTGATAGTACTATTTTTGGTGGAGATATTTTGAAAAAAAGTAGCGATCAGACTAAAGAAACGATATTAACCATGCTTTCAAACCCACTACGCTCACAAGTTCTGAAATTTCTAAGTCAACAAAGCCCATTATCATTTACGGATATAATGGAAAAATTAAAAATGGATCCCTCCACAGATGCTGGTAAATTTGGATACCATCTTAGAGCTTTGAAAGATACCCAACTAATCAGTGGTGGATCCGAATCGGGTTATAGGTTAACCAAAATTGGAGAAAAAGTAGTTGAGTTTTTATGGACTTTAGGTGATTTGATAAAATCAGAAGCTCTTGGAGAAATCCAGGTTAGAACATCAAGATATTCAGTTGAAAAATTTGACAGAAATAAGATAGCCCTAGCTCTACAAAAAGAAGCAAATATTCCTAGAGATCTTGCTGAAGATATTTCAAAAGAAGCTGAAGAACGATTGATTAATTCAAAAATTAAATATTTTACCGCACCCTTGATACGTGAATTTGTTAATTTTATCCTTTTAGAAAGAGGTTTAGAAAATTATCGACATGCTCTTACAAGATTGGGTCTTCCACCATATGATGTTAAAGAATTAATAAAATCACAAAAGAGCATTTCAAATCCAACATTTATAAAAAGAATAGCAGGTGATGCTATTCTGGAACAATATTTATTATTAAATGTTCTGGACCATAAAATAGCCGATGCTCATTTAAGTGGTGATATTTTCATTCCAAATGCTAATTATTTCATCTTAAGACCAAATTCTGTACAACATGATGCACGAATTTTTTTCAGTGAAGGTCTTCCAAGTATGGGCTCTCTAATTGCAATAAGCCCTCCAAAGAGCTTTAGAACCGCTTTAGGCATTATAGCAAAAATTTTTAACATTTCAAATAGCGCAAGCGACCAATCCTTTGATCATTTTAATGTATTTTTAGCCCCTTTTATAAAAAATTTATCACAAGACGATATAAAGAAAAATATTCGAATTTTTTTGGAAGATATCGGCTATCAATTCGATTCCTCAGGAATAAATATTAATTTAGAGTTTTTAATACCTTCATATCTTCAAGATAGTCCAGCAGTTGGTCCCGATGGTAAGGTTAATGGTATTTATGGGGATTATTTGGAGGAAACACAATTATTATTATCGTTACTATTAGATGTGCTAATAGAAGGAGATATCAAAGGGCGTCCCTTTCTTTTACCAAATCAAATTCTTAAAATTCGTCCTGAGGTATTAGCTCGTGATGAATATAAACCATTATTAATGAAAGTCCATGAGTTAATTCTAAAATTTGGAACACCTTTTTTAGTGAATGCAACGAAAGATTGGCAAACTAAAAACGTTAATTTAACAGGAGGTCTAGATCGACTCGCGGCTACATGGAAAGAAGTAGAAGTAGATACTTTACGGACTGGAAATTTAGATTGGGTCATTATTAATCTCCCTAGAATTGCTTATGAATCGGAAAATGACGATGATAAATTTTTTGATTTATTAGATACTAGATTAGATTTATCTTATAATGCTTTAAAGCAAAAAAAAGAAATAATTGATATAAGAATGAATGAAGATAGACTACTACCTTTCTTATCTGCTTCGGTAAAGGGAGAGCCTTATTTTCGAATTGAAAATGCCTCTTTTTCTATTAGCTATCTAGGTTTACCCCAAGCAGTTAAAATACATACGAATTCAAAAGTATCTGATCATACAGGTTTTAATTTCGCAAAACGAATATTGGTATATTTAAATAAATTTTCAAAGGAATCTAGTGAGAAATCAGGTCTTAGGTTTACAATAAAGCAATCAATTTCAAATGGATGGGCCTTCAAACTGGCGGAATTGGATAGAGAGTATAATATCTGGAGAAAACGAAAAATAGATGCTAAGCATCAATTCGACTTTTATACTGCAGAAAATTTATTCTCCTCAACCTCTATTCCGATGAAAAAAAGAATTCAATTAGAAGGAGAATTTCAACAGTATCTTAAAGGCGGTCATATGTCTTTAATCTCAATTGATAGTCCATCATTTGATAGTAAAAATCTATTGGAGATTACTCGTGATATTTGTAATTCTTCTATAGGAATATTTGGATACGTTCATAACCTTACTTATTGCTCTTCATGTGGTATTAGTTTAAACGGAATTCATGAAAAATGCCTTAAATGCAGCTCTGCAGGGACTAATATTAACCATTATAGCCGTCAAGTTGGACCATATAAAATTATTTCTCCACAGAATAATATTATTATGAATAATATTAAAAATCGGCAAATTTATTCGGCATAAATGGTTAAAAAAGGTTCAAGGTTAGGATTTAAGTTAAATCTAATTTAATAAATTCATATTCTCTGATAAATTTACGTTGTGTAATATAGCTATATGCCTCGATGACCATTTTATTTTCATAAATTCTTCCATCATATTCAACTATACCACTAATACTAGTCGTTGTAAATTTTATCCGAATACTACTTAAAATGAAATTACCTTTACCTACTGATTTAACAGAATCTTTAACAAACCATTTTTTCATTGATTGAGGAGATGTTTTCGAATAAGCGGTAATTACCGTCCCATCTTCAAAAAATCTAATATAATGACTATAATCCTCCAATTTACTCCTATAAATTCCATCGAATCTTAACAAATTGCCCAACTCTAATTTTAGATTGAACTAAATAAGAGTCAAAATCAATAAAATATTGCATTTCCAAATTTTAAAAAATTTATATTTTAATTATTACTTAACGTAAAATAGTAAATGAAGAAATTTGGGGAGTTAAAATGGAAAAATGGTTACTTCAGTTATTTAAAAGGATGATTTAATTGACTTATCGAAATAGAAGACATAGAATGTATTTAGAATTCGGAGGACCAAAAATTGCCAAAAAATTTGAACTTGCTCAAGTACGTGGAATGGATGAAATTGAAAATGGAAAAGTTTCAATAATTGGTTCAGATTTAAGAGATTTGGAACAAGGAAAATCGTATCCAATTGGAATTCTTATTGAAATTGCTGGAAAAGAAGTTAAAAAAGAGTTAGAACCGATTTTTGAGTGTAGAATTAAGGATTTCACAGATAGTATTGGTAATATGTTTTATGTATATCATCGATCAGATATTTGGTTTAGATTCTCAACATTTGTCTATGAAAGAGGATTCAACTCTCTCAAAGTGTGGGGTGAAATGTTGATTGCTTCTTATCAAAGGGAATACGAAAAAATTATTGAAAAAATCCAAATAACTTTTTTTACTGAAGAGAATAAAGTTAATGAATGGCATGAAAAAGCCACTAAGATTTATTGTTCAAGAGATGACCAAGTAAAATCTCTTTCAGACGAGAGAGTTGATACTTTTTTTGGGTGTGCTTTGTGTAATTATATTGTTCCAAATCATTTTTGTATAATCACACCAGACAGTTGTGGTCTATGCGGTTCAATAAACTGGATTAATGCAAAAGCAAGTTTTGAGCTGGATCCAAAGGGTCCAATTTTCTTCATCAGAAAGGGACAAAGTATAGATACTATTAGTGGTGAATGGAGCGGAATTAATGAGATCATTAAGGCAAGAACCCTGGGTCAAATTGAAAGAATTCATCTTTACACGATTCTAAGCCCATTTAACCATACTAGTTGTCATTGCTTAGAGGCAGTCGCCTTTTATATACCTGAGGTTGATGGGATAGGAATTTTAAATAGAAATTTTAAAGTGCCCGCTATTAATGGATTGCCATTTTCAACTATGTCAAGTGTAATTAGGAAAGGAGAACAAAGTTATGGTTTTGTTGGAACAGCAATAGGACAAATGCGCTCCCCAAAATTTTTACAAGCTGACGGTGGATGGGATAGAATTGTTTGGATAACTAATCATGTAAAAGATCGCATTAAAGATGATATATCGATTGAAATAGTTAATAAAATCGCAACTGAATCGGATGTAACTAATTTAATGGAATTAAAAGATTTCCTTATATTAAATAATCATCCCATAGTTAAAAAATGGACAAAAGAAATATATAATTCTAATTTTGAGGAGTAAATGTTAACGGGATGGTTGTTCATAAGAAACTAGATACTTAAATTCGATAAATTGTTGAATTAATTATTGTGATTTTAGATGATGAATTGCTTGTTCCACGTAAATTATATATAGATGCCGGAGTTCACTTTGGAACTGCCAAAAAAACTTCAAATATGGAACCATATATTTATAAAACTATTAATACGGGCAAAAACCAAATTAATCTTATTGATATTCGAAAAACAGCTGCCAGAATTCGAGTAGCAGCAAAGTTTATTTCTAGATACCACCCAAATAAAGTTCTAGTAACTTCAAAGCGAAGATATAGTCATCAAGCAATAAAAAAATTTTCAGAAATAATTGGTACAAAATATATAAAGGGGGAAATTAAACCGGGAACTTTAACAAATTATTCATCTAAGCATTATATTGAAACGGATTTATTAATTATAATTGATCCTAAAAAAGATGTTGATGCGATAAATGAATCTTCTATTTCCAAAATACCAATAATATGTCTGTCTAATACAGATAATAACTTCATAAATGTCGATTTGGTGATTCCGGCAAATAATAGAGGAAGAAAAGCATTAGCATTAATTTTTTGGATTTTAACAAGGCAAGTTCTTTTGGAAAGTGGTGAAATAAAATTTTTTAGCGAATTTAATTTTCCAATTTCCGACTTCCTTTCCCCCTTACATTAAATTTTATAAATATAGTTCATATTAAGTAGAAAATCTAAATATTTGAATTAAAAAATGATTAAAGGAATATAAAAAAGGGATTTTATGGTCAAGTCAAAGAAAAATCTAGATATTTATGGTCTCATCGTAATAGATCGTTCAGAAATGACAATAGCCACATTATCTGGTGGTAAAAAAAATATTATAAAGATAATGAGTGCAGCCAAACCATTTAAACGATTGGAGCGTTGCGAAATACAGAAAAATTATAGACCCCTTATTGAACAAGCTACACAGGAGTTCTTCATTCGTGCAGGAGAACACATTAACAATCAATTTTTAAGTCTACAATTAAAAGGGATAATTATAGGGGGAGGTGGACCAACTAAAAAATATTTCGTAAAAGGTGATTATTTAGATAATCGTTTAAAGGAAAAAATAATTGCTATAATCGATATTGGTTATTCTGGTGAGCAAGGTATTGACGATTTAATTAAAAAAGCCAAATTAATATTATAAAATGGCGATAATTATAAATAAAGGAAGTAAATGTAAACTAGTGCGGTACTAGTCTAATAAATTTAAAAATTAATTACATTTTTTATGAGATTTTTTCTTCTATTTATTCTAAAATATTTCAATTTCGAAAATTCGCATTTCTTGTATAAATGCTTATTAAATTCCTTAAAAAATTGTGGGGTTTTTATTATTTTTTAAAAATTCACTATTGTTTTGAATGGAAAAAGAGTTAGATTAATTAAAAAAATATCAATTTAATTAGATAAATTTATCAAAAAAAGTTTAAATAATAGAAAAACCCATTATGATTATCAAATTCAATTTAATTTTTAAAAGGTATGGGATGTCTTGCGATGAATATTAGAACTTTTCCAAGATATTGGTATCATAGAAAGATTTTGAAAGCTCCAGTCGAGAAATCAGATGATATGGATCCCAAAATACAAGATATTAATCCCAAAATAGGAAAAGCTGACCCTGGCCCTACTAAAAAATCCAAATTAATCTAAAAACAATTGAAATAATCCAAATTCATATTTAATTATATTTTTTTTAATTAATTATTTGTTATTTTAAATAAACGAATTATACTATTTCTAAAATTTTTATAAATACCATAAATAAGAAAAAATTCTATTCTGAAATTTAAATTGAGATTATTTATTCTTTGGACTCAAAAAATTTATTTTATAACTGAATAAATAAAAATAGATTAAATTGACTAAAACTTCTGAGATTTCATTTAATGATAGGGACATAATTTCAATCAAAGATTTAACTCGCGATGAAATTGAATACATTTTAGACATTGCACTTAAAATGAAGAAATATCATGATGACCCTACTGATCTTTTAAAGGGAAAAATTCTCGCAACTCTTTTTTATGAGCCCAGTACTCGAACCCGTTTGAGTTTTACAAGTGCAATGTTAAAATTAGGAGGGGAAGTAATGGGGTTCAGCGATCCAAAGGCTTCATCTGCTGCAAAAGGTGAAAACTTATCTGATTCTATTCTTTGTATTGAAAGTTATTGTGATATTATAGTTATTCGTCATAAATTAGAAGGGAGTGCCAGATTAGCAGCTGAAGTTTCTAAAAATCCTATTATTAATGCTGGAAGTGGGACTCAGGAACATCCTACTCAAGCTTTATTAGATTTATTGACTATCAGGAACGAATTTAAATCATTAGATGGTCTAAAAATTGGAATGGTTGGGGATCTAAAATATGGTAGAACAGTAAAATCCCTCTCCTATGCACTTTCATTATATGATGTTGAATTATCATTCATCTCTCCTTCCATGTTAAGCATGAGAAAAGAAGTATTAAAGGATCTTGATGATGCTGGAATAAAATATGAAGAATTTTCTGATTTAAGTTCAGTTCTTCCCTCATTAGATGTGATTTACGCTACCCGTATACAAAAAGAACGTTTCCCCGATCCTGCGGATTATGAAAAAGTTCGAGGATCTTATAAAATAAACAAAGAGTTTTTAAATAATGCAAAAGATTCAATGATTTTAATGCATCCTTTACCCAGAGTCGATGAAATAGCATTTGATGTTGATAAACTCCCTTGTTCTAGATATTTTATTCAACCGCTTAATGGTGTTTTAATTAGGATGGCATTACTTGGGTTAGTATTAGGAAAAATATAAAGTGAAAAAAATGGTAGAGAAAGAGCTTAGAGTTAGAAAAATCAAGCAAGGCACAGTTATAGATCATATAAGCCCTGGAACTGCGTTAAGGGTTTTATCTATTCTTGGAATTATGGGAAAGGAGGGTCATATACTTTCCATTGCTATAAACGTTCCAACGGGTAAAAATCAGAGTAACAGAAAAGATATTGTAAAAATTGAAAATAAAGAATTAGAGATTACCGATATTAATAAAATAGCTTTAATAAGTCCTCATGCTACAATAAATATAATTAGAGACTACAAAGTCGTTAGCAAAGAAAAAGTAAAACTTCCATCAGAACTTAAAGATATTATTAAATGCATTAATCCTAACTGCATCACAAATAGTAGAGAACCGATAAAATCGCATTTTACAGTCGAAAATAAAGAACCAATATTATTAAGATGTAATTATTGTAATATTATTATGGATTTAAAGGATATTTTAAAAAATATATAATATTTAAATAAAAGAGGTTGAAAACCTTTGAGTTTTTGGAAAGGAAAACACGTATCTGTAACCGGAGGCGATGGTTTTTTAGGCCGCCATCTAATTAGGATGCTAAAAGAAAAGGGAGCAATTCCATATGTAGTTAAAATTGAAGACTATGATTTGACAAAATATGAAGATTGTGATCGTTTAGTCTCCCAAAAACCTAAAGCTGATATAATAATTCATCTTGCTGCAGTTGTAGGAGGTATTGGGATTAATAAGGATAATCCAGGGAAATTTTTCTATGATAACTTAATGATGGGGGTCCAATTAGTAGAAACGTCTCGTTTAGCTGAGATCCCTAAAGTTGTATTAATTGGGACAATCTGTGCATATCCTAAATTTACAAATGTTCCTTTTAAAGAGGAAGATATATGGGATGGATATCCAGAAGAAACCAATGCTCCGTATGGACTTGCAAAAAAGATGTTGCTTGTTCAGAGTCAAGCATATAGGCAACAATATGGATTTAATTCAATATATCTATTGCCAGTCAACATGTATGGACCTGGTGATAACTTCGACTTATATAGCTCACATGTCATACCAGCTCTTATTAGAAAATGCGTAGAAGCAGTTCAAAATAATAAAGATTATATCGAGGTTTGGGGAACAGGTAAAGCATCACGTGAATTTTTATATGTAGAAGATGCTGCCCGGGGAATTATGTTAGCCGCTGAGAATTATAATTCCAGTGAACCAGTAAATTTAGGAGCTGGTTTTGAAATTACCATAAAGGAACTTGTTCATAAAATTGCAAAATTAACTGGGTTTAAGGGAGAAATCCGTTGGGATTCTTCAAAACCAGATGGACAACCTAGACGAAGTTTGGACGTTTCAAGAGCAAAAAAAGCCTTTGGATATCAGGCGAAGGTAAATTTTGATGAAGGTCTAAAAAATACTATTGATTGGTTTAAAGAAAATCAAGATGTAATCTATCAAAAAGAAAAAAAGATGAGAAGTTAAAAAACTAAATTTTAAAATTTTAATTATTAAAATGCAATGTAGGGGTATAAATATCGATCCAAATATTATGAAAGAGGTCTTGAAACAAATTAATAAAGACAGAATCTCGTCTGAATTAATTTATAATATAATTAGAGATAAAGGATGGGATTTTAAAAGGAAAGAATTATATTTAATTTCAAAATTAAGAATAGAGTTTGAGGATCCAGAATTTTGGTATTATTTGGGTCTATTTTTCTTTGAAAATTATGAATTGGATAAAAGCCAAGATATATTTTTAGAAAATGCGTTATATTGCTTTAATAAACCATTTGAAAACAATAAAAATAAAGGTAAAACCATTTTATGTGATGCTTTTGATAATCCAAAAGATATTTTTTCCTTATCATATTCAGAATATATTGAATTTTTGAACGAATCTCTTGATCATTTGATTGTGATTTATAATAAACCATGCTTTTACGAAGGTTTTTCTTTACTTGAGGTTATTCCAAAGAAACCAGAAATAGTCGAGAGGTTTGAGGTTATTATTACAGCTGAATATAATGAACTTATTCAAGATAAAGAAAAAATATTTGGTGAACGATTACGTCAAATTCAATTTGAAAATAAATTATATGGGATTTTAAAAATATATAAAAAAATACGGCTCTCTGAACTGGCAAAAAAATTAGATTGTGAACAATCCTATTTAGAAGAAACTTTAGAAAAACTTGTTTTAGAAGAAAAAATTAATGGAACCATAAGAAATCAGTTTTTAACAATTACTAAATTACCTGAAGATCAAGAAATAATACCTATTATTACAATTAAAGAAGGTCAATGTGCTATATGCAGGGAGGAAATCAAAGAAGAATCATTAACTTGCTCAAATTGCTCTTCAAAATTCCATAAAAGCTGTTTTTCAAAATGGATTGAAAAAAGCGAATTATGTCCAGTTTGTCAAAAAGAACTTGAAATATTTGAATAATAATAAATAAATCATATATTTTTTATTAGAAAATTAATTTAAAATAAGTTGGGAATGATATGAGCCATGATTATTGGTTAAGAAAAGGTTTAAACGAGAGTACGAGAGAAAGGAAAATTAAATGCTTTGAAAATGCAATTCGCAAATACTCAACTCACGAAATCTTTGCATTTGATGAGTTGGGTCATTGGATTGCTGGATATTTGAAACTTAACAACATAAATAGTTTTCTGACTTATAGATTTTTTGGAAGTGTCCATGATAGACTTGGAAATACAAGAAAAGCCATCGAATATTATAAAAAAGCAATAGATATCGACCCTAATGATGAGTTTATCTGGCATAGAATCGCGGAAAACTATAGAAACTTGTTAAATTACGAAAAAATAATAGAATGTTATGAAAATTCAATAAAAATTGATCCAAATATAAAATTTAAATGGATTAATTTAGGAGAAGCTTATTTCAATTTAAATAAATATAAGAAAGCAATTGAATGTTATCAAAAAGCTTTAGCTATAGAAGAACATCATCTCGAACAAATTGATTTAATTAATGCATGGGAAGGTTTAGGAAATGCACATAAAGAGTTAAAAAATTATGAAAAAGCTATAAAATGTTATGAAAAAGTAATAAAACTAGATTACAATTATGATTTGGCTTGGGAAAATATGGGATTGATTTATGAGGAATTAAAAAATTATCCAAAAGCAATTGAATGTTATAAAAATGCATTAAAAATTAACAAATTTAATGAAATTGCTCAAGAACGATTAGAAAAGTGTGAGTCAAAGGAGTGAATAAAATATTTCTAATATACAAGAACCAGATGTAGAAAAATTAGGTCTCTCCAAAGATATTGATGGTTTAATTAAAGCTTTAGAATATCCAAAATGGTATATTAGAAAAGATGCTGCAAAATGGCTTGGAAAATTAAAGGAATTAAAAACAGCAAAATTATTAATACAACTACTCAAGGACGAAGATTGTTATGTACGAGAGAATGCAGAGGATTCTCTTATAAGTATGGGTAGTGATGTGGTTGAACTCCTCATCCCTTATCTTAAAGACAAAAATAATAGTATTAAGGGAAATGTAGCAAGTATTCTTGGTCGTATTGGAGATAAGAGAGCAATTAAACCCCTTATGCCGCTTTTAAATGATGATGACGAAATTGTTCAAATCCGAGTATCTTATGCTCTTAAGAATCTTGACTGGAAACCTACCGATAAACAATTAGAAATGAGTTACGAATTTGCTAAAGGTGATTGGAAAGATCCTCATACAATGGACAAAGGTCTACAAAAAATTGAAGAAATAATAAACTCTCCTGATTTATTACCAAAACCACCTATAAAACCACCAATCAAACCAGTTCCTAAATCAAAACCTCCTATTCCATCTTTAAAAGGAAAACCATTAGAAATTATTCTTCCATATTTAAATGATAATGATGAAAATATCCGTATTGAAGCAATAAAAGCTCTTAAACATGTAAAAGACGATAAAAAAGTGAATCTTCTCATCCATTCTTTCGAAGATAAAGATGAAGATGTCAGATATGAGGCAGTTAAATCTTTAAGTAAGATAAAAAATCTTAAAGCGGTAGATTCTATAGCTCAACTTTTATGGGACGATTCCTATTTAGTTCAAAAAAAGGCATTAGAAGTCTTAAGAAAAATTGGAAATGCAAACGCGGTAGATCCTCTGATTAAAGCTCTAAAAGATAAAGTCATTTATACTGAAGCTTTTGAAACTATTGAAAAAATTGGAAAATCTGCTATTACACCTCTTATCAAATTCCTTAGGGATGAAGATTATTGGATTCGAAAAAACACAGCAGAAACTCTTAATAAACTTGGATGGAAAGCAAAGAATGAAACCGAAAAAGCTTATTATTTAATTGCAATTGATGACTCTAAAGGGTGGGAAGAGATAGTAAAATTAGGAGATTTTGCCCTAGAACCCCTCATTAAATCATTAAGTTATAAAAAGTTTCCTAGATTTGGAGATATTATTTTTCCGGATGATAGAGCAATTGCCCTTTCTGAATTAGGAGAGATAGCATTAGAGCCTCTTATAAAGGCACTAAAGGAAGGAGATTCTAATACAAGATGGGGTGCAGCTGAGGCTTTAACGTTTATAGGAGATGTAAGGGCTCTAGAACCCCTTGCCCAAGCTTTAAATGATGAAAATTCAGATGTGAGACATAGCGCAATTAGTGCTTTTAGTCATTATTCAGATAAAGAAGTAATAGATGTTTATATAAAGTATAATATGTTAAAGCATAAAGATATTCGAGTCAGATTTAGTGCAATGAGAGATATAGGTTGGAGAGAAGATTATCGATTAGTGGAACCTCTACTCCAAGCATTAAAAGAAGATAACTATAGAATTATTGATTCAGCAGTTCATTCTTTATCAAAGTTAAAAGAAAAAAGAGCAGTAGAACCTCTTATAAAATTACTTAAACATAAAGACTCGATGATTATAAGAACAGCAGCTGAAGGTCTTGGAGATATAGGAGATGTAAGAGCAGTAGAACCTCTCATAGGGATGCTTAATAATGAAGATTGGCAAATTTTAAGAGAAATAATCAATGCGCTTGGTAAAATAAGAGATAAAAAAGCAGTAGAGCCCCTTATCCAACTCTTAAATGATAAGGATAAATTTATTAGATTGGAAGCTGTAGAAGCTCTTACAAATATTGGTGACTTTACAGCAATTGATCCGATTTATGAGACCATACAAAAAGAAAAAGTTAATTATATAGCAGAAGCTATGCAAAAAGCCTTGGAAGAGTTAAGAAAAAAAATTTAATTCAATATTTTATTTTAGATTTTTTTGAACACAAACAAAATAAAAGAAAAAAAATTAGGAATATTCTGTTAATCTACTTTTAACAATGGATTCATTATTCCGAAAGAACCCGTTCGAACTAACGCTGCTTTTAAGAATTGGTAACCAATATCGTATGTTGAGCCATCTCCACCAATTGCAATAACAACACTTGGTGTTCCCTTAAAATGACCTTTAGTTTTTAAAATTCGTTGTGTAGTAGCGATTGCATCTCCTATTGTGGCAGATGTTTCAAAAAGGTGATGCATCCAAGGCACTTTCCAGCTAGGAACATCATCTTTTGAAAGTGAGACTTCTGAGCAACTCGTGTTATTTGTAATTATGACATTCTTTCCAGCTACCATATATGCGGCTAAAGCTAAATGGTTGAGTGATACTGCGAGTCCACATCCTGAGCAAAGTCCATAACCTGGTGCAAATAGATCTTGATTTGGAATCTCTTGAGGTTTAATTGTATACATTTCTATTTGAGCATCAGGATCTCCAAATGCTCTAACTAAATTAAGTATATTTTCATTACGTTGTCTATAAGATTCCCAAATTTGGTCGATAGCATCTTCATTAAGTGTTGGTCTTACGAGATGTCTATATTTCCCTAAAAGGTTTATATATTCTACTAATTTCTCTCGATCAGGTTCAGCTTTGAGCTTTCGACTGAGATAATAAGTTGGTCTTCCATCTCTTACCTTTATAGAAAATAGGGGCCATATACCTGCATCAACTGCGAGTTTGTCGACTTTGTGTGTGACATTTAGTGCATGTCGCCATCCTCGATCGCATGAAGTAAGGGCTTGGATAAAAGCAGATCCGGGAGTTTTAAGTGCTTCAACAACTTTACCTATGAAATCTTGTGGGTAAGCTGCACTTACTGTTGCTAAGAAAGATGATTTCATACCTAGAAAAGCAAAACCGTTTATTATATCTTGTTTAACTCCAATTTTTCCTGGTATTGCTTTTCCACCAGGACCAGTAGTAGTAGACGCAAAAGGGGGAGTAGAACCAGATTCCTGAATTCCCGTATTCATAAAAGCTTCGTTATCATAATTATAATATAACATATAATTTTTTGTAGGACGTTTTAATAGATCTTGAACTTTAATTACACGTGCTTTCATTTTTTCACTCATATTTATCACCTATATTTCTTCAATAACTCCTTTTTTCTCTCGTACACCGAGAAATGTATAAAGTTCTCCTTTCATATCATTTATTTTCTTCATTTTCTTCAAAGCCGCGTTAAACTCATCGTAAGTCACGTCACGACCACCTAAACCAGTAATAAAGCTGTGAACAATAGTTCCTAATGGATAGAGTGATGGTAAAACACTTTGAGTAACTTGAGGTGCGGGTGCACCAGGAGCATCATTCTTCTCTAATACTATAACCTTTTCAATTCCATTATCATTAATGATTTTACGAAGTTCTTCTGTGGGAAATGGTCTATAAGATCTGATTTTAATCAAACCAGCATCTTTGGGGTCAAGCATCCACTGCTTCAGGGTACCACACATCGAACCAAGAGTAAGAAAAGCGATTTTTTTACCATCAAGATTGAAAGTCTCAATTCGTTCATATTTTCGACCTGTAGCTTTTTCAAATTCTTTGAATTTTTCATCCATTATTTTGGGGACATCCTTTTTTGCTACATCAATAGCTCTTCTTTGTTCCATGAAATAATCTGGGGTAACTATTCCACCCCAAGTACCGGGCTTTTCAGTAGTAATTGTATGTCTTTTAACACGGGGTGTCATCTTGCGAACTACCTCATCTGGGATTACTTTGAATGTTTGTGCTGAATGGGAAATTATGAAACCATCATGACAGAATAATGTTGGAAATAACGATTTTTCAGCTATCATGCAACTTAATATAGCGGCATCATAGGTTTCTTGAACATTTTCAGAAAATAATTTATTCCATCCATGATCCATAAGAGTAACTTCCCAACTATTCCAGATTGATAAATTGGGAGCATTCCAAGCTCTATTTGAAATCAACATATAAACCGGGACTCGCCACCCAACAGCCATTGGTAAACCTTCTTGCATTAATAAATAACCTTGAGATGCAGTTGCAGTGAATCCGCGAGCTCCAGCTGCAACAGCGGCAGTTATATAAGCTATTGCTGCATGTTCACTTTCAACGTTCACGAAAGCAGATTTTAAACGTCCATGATTAACTACATCGCTTAAACCCTCAACGGATTGAGTTTGTGGCGTGATAGGAAATGCGCAAATTACATCCGGATCGGTCTGAGCGACAGCTCCAGCAACTGCATAATTTCCAGTCATAATTAAAGTTTTTTCTTCTTTGATTTCTTCAAAAAATGGCGCCATTGGAACAACACTCATGCTTCCACCCCCGTTTTCTTTAATTCTGCAGTTAAAGCTCCTTTAGGGCATACTTCAACGCAATTTCTACAACTTTTACAATGTTTCTTATCTACTCCTACGACTTTCCATGTTCCATCAGATTGTTTTTCTCTTATTATTGAAAGATCAGGACACGTGAGAAAACATCTTTGACAATTTATGCATTTTTCAATATCATGCTTTATAATGTAAGGACCCCATTCACCAGTTTTCACTTTTTCAGAACCACCAGGAATATACCAGATAGCACCAGTATCTAGATCTTTATAACCAAGAAGTTCAGGTTTTACATGGCTCCACTCTTTTTTAACACCCTTTTCAAGATCTAATTTTATATCAGTTTTCATGAATTCAACTGTATCATAAGCTTCTTGGACCAATTGAACGTTTTTTTCAGCAATATTTTTCGAAAAAACTTTAAATAATGCATTTTTCACACCATCGATGGTAAATACATCTGAAGCTTTCGCAATTGCTCCAAGAATTGCGGTATTAGTAATTTCTCTCCCAAGAAGTTTTATTGAGAGGCTCGTAGCATCAATAATACCTATATTGATATCATTACGCTTAATGAATTTTTTAATCTGATCAAAGCTCATTTCTGTATTTACTATTAATGTGCCACCAGGAGGCATCCCTTCTGTTACGTCAAGTTCTTTTAAAAGAGAATCATCGAGAACTCCAACAATTTCGGGTGTATAAATTTCGGTTTGAAGTTGAACTAGTTTTGGATTTTTGCTCATAGCAGCATATGCTGCTGTTGGAGAACCCATTCTTTCCGCTCCAAATTTTGGTTGTGCTCGTCCAGGACCATCAAAGCTTTCTACGGCTAATTGTGCAGCAGTAACACCGCCTTGTCCACCTCTTGCATGGAATCGTATAAAAACAACTCTATCTTCTTTAGACATTTTAATTTCTCCTGAAACTTTTAAATTATGTATGTAATGCACATTTTAATTACATTTAAAAATTCATATTGTTTGATCTTCTTAAAACATAGCAAACTTAGTATTATTAAAATTATTGATTTTAAAGTAAGGAGAAATAATAAATCTAATTTGAGGGAAGAAAATTTTAAAATAGGAAAAAATTTTATCCAGTTATTTAATTTTACTATATAATTCTTTTAAAATTTCTTTGTGTACAACTAGACCAACTAGTTTGTTATCTTCTACAACAGCAATACGCCTTAGACGTTTTTCTAACATAATTTCAAGTATTTTCTTTAAAGAGGTCTCTGGAGAGACGGATTCTATATTTTTTTTCATAATATCCTCAACTTTCATGCCCCCAACTGAAATATTAAATCTAGAAAGCATGATGTCACGCATTGAAATCTCCCCAATAAAATTTCCTTCTAAATCGATAACTGGTAGCCCACCAATACTATTTCGAGTCATTAATAGATCAGCTGCAGCAACTTGTTCTGTTGGAGGTATTGAAATTGGATTCTTTACCATAACATCTTTGGCTTTAATATCTTTTATCGACATTATTATACATTCCAGTTCCTAAATTAATAAAATATTAATTTTTGTTTTTAATAAAATTTATCATTTGTCCTTGAATTTAAAAATTAATAAAATCATTTCATATATGAATGAGTTTGATCAGACGGGTAGGTAGTCTAGCTACTTGCAGATGTAAATGCGAGCTATAATGGCTATGATTCCGGTTTCGGGACGAATTAAAAGCGAAATAATCGGAGGTCGTGGGTTCAAATCCCACCCTGCCCACCAAATAAATTTCAATATATAAAATAAATAGATTTAAAATGCAAATAAAATTTATTGATAAAACTCCTGCAATTATGGTAAAAAAAAATCGAAAAAAGATTTTAATCGTATGTGATCTTCATTTAGGAATTGAAAGTTCACAGAATGGAATGAATGTACCTTCTCAAACTACTTCTATTACAGATGAATTAATTAATTTGGTTAAAAAAGTTAAAGCTTCAGAATTAATATTATTGGGCGATATAAAACATAGTATTCCTCAAATAGCCCCTAAAGAATGGTTAAATATACCAAAATTTTTCAAAAGACTAGTTGATATTGTCCCTGTATCAATAATTCGGGGAAATCATGATGGAGATATTGATGCTTTAATTACACCCGATATAAAGATATACAATGAGTTAATTCTTTCGGTTAATGATCATAAAATTGGCTTGATCCACGGTCATATGATGATTCCATTATCCTTTTTTCAAACAGATACAATAATTGTTGGACATACTCATCCGGCAATTGAATTTCGTGATGAATTAGGAGTTAAATCTTATAAAAACGTATGGATCAGAGTTAAATGGAATAAAAGAAAAATTGCTAAAGTATACCTCCAATTTCGAAATTTAAAACCCCAAAAAAATCCTTTAATTCAATTTGAAAAAAAGTTCAATTTAAAAATTAAAGATCCAGATATTATTGTAATGCCTGTTTTTAATAAACTTATAAAAGGATATCCAATCAATTACAAACCATTAAAACTTTTAGGTCCCATATTTCAATCTGGAGCAGTTAAGTTAGATGAGGCTGAAGTAATATTACTTGATGGAACATATTTAGGTAAATTAGGTGAATTAATTATTCGGAAGTGAAAAAATGTCTAGAAAAATCGATGAGATAGTCAGCGATATTGAAAAAAAAGGAGCGATAAGTGGAAAAAATTTAGAATTATTAGTCAAGGAATACGGTGAAAGATTTTGGAGAGCTCTTAGAGCTGTAAGTGAACGGGTTGTAAATAAATATACATTTACACCAAGTGGTCAGATCGTCTGGATTGTTGCAGGTAAAAATAGGGAGTATCTAATATCATTGAAGGATAAATATTGTACATGTGATGATTTTCACGTTAATGTAGTGTTGAAAAAAAATTCTGACGTTTGTTATCATATCCTAGCAAAAATGCTTGCTGAAATTTTAAATTTATATAATACATACTCCATTGAGGATGAAAATTATCCAGAAATGATGGAGGAATGGAAGCAAATATAATAATATATCAATTGAGATTCACGATATGGATTCAAATTCATTTAGAAAAAAAGAAATATTAGTAATTGGATTTTTTATTATCCTAATCAACCTATTTTTACTCGATTTCGGTTGGGAAATCCCTTTAGATGGATCAATTAGTGTTGGTGCGACACCTATAACGGGTATTCCCATATTACCTACACTTCTATCATTTTTATTGTTAATACCTCTATATTTTTGGGTCTATCAAATACCTCATAACGGGCTTAAAAATTATGAAAAAGAAGAATCAAAATCAATAATTAAAGTATTTCTATTAATTTTTTCAATCATTATAATTTTTAGAACATTTGTTTTACTAAGATACGGTTTGCCTTATGAAAAAACACCCATGATTTTCTTTATTGTACTTCAAATCATTTTTGTTGAATGTTATTATCTTAAAGATTTTGGATTTCATAAGGATAATATCTGGAAAAATATCGCATTCACATTTATCCTTTTATTTATTGTTGGAATCATATTTGTTGGAATTTTGGGTATTATCGTTTTAGGACTTTCTTCTGTTAGATTGATAGATCTAAATTTAATATTAGGAACACCAATATCAATCAACTGGTATGGTTTGGCATCATTCCCCTTTCAACTAATTTGTGTGGGAGTTTCCGAAGAATTACTATTCAGAGGGTATTTTTTTACAAAACTTCGTTCTACAAACTTAGGATACATTCGTTCAATTTTAGTATCTTCAGTATTTTTTGGACTTTTTCACGTGTGCTGGTATATTTCTCCTCAATCACCATGGTTTATTTCCGATTTTGAACAAATGGTCTCTCATGTAGGGTTCACATTTATTTTTGGAATAATGATGTGTATAATTTTTGAACGGACACGAAGCCTTGTCGCCCCAATAATTATCCATGGTCTAAGTAATTCTCTAGGATCTTCAATATCTATTTCTAATTTATTTGAATTTTCTTTTGGTGAAATAACGTTTAGTGGAATATCAATCAGTGGTTTAACACCAAGTGCCGAAATATGGCTTATTATATTAACTGCAGTCACTATTATACCGATGTTTTTCTTCTTCGTAATTTCGATTTTACCTCGTTTAACAAAATGGATTGGTGTGGAAGTTAATTAAAATCTGAGTTGAATTTACCAAAAAAAATATTTATAATAATTATTTTATAAGAAAATGTTAGTGTGAGGTTTATGAAAAGTCTTCAATATCCCGGATTACCAGATTACTGGAATGATATATTAAATCAACAACCGATTACGCCAGGTCTTTCAACTGAAATGTATTCAACTTTTTATTATATTGTAATGATAATAGGAGTAGTTGCTTTAATTCTTATAGTGATATATGCTCTAACTGGCGAGGAAAAAGAAGAACAAGTGGGATATGAATAAATAATACAAGTTGATATGAATTATTCTCTATTTTTTTAATTAATTTATCTATTTAAACTTTTAAATACTTGAATTCATTTAGGAGAAATATGGTTCTTGAAATATTAGAAAAGATTAAGAAAGAGCTGGGACCGGTTTTAAAACACTCGGCAATAATTTATACAGATGGCACTGTCTTACAAAGTACATTTCCTGATAATGTTAATGTTAGAGGAATTGGAGATAATCTTGCTGAAGCATTAAGTCATCTTAATACGATAAGTGAATTTTTACAGTATGAATCAAGTGAATTCTTTAATGAATTAATTTTTCGTACTCCAAATTATTATATTCTTGCAATTCGAACTCATGCTGTAATAGTTGTATTAATTTTGGATTTATCAAAAGCTAGAGTTTGGGAACTTGATGATATTTATGAGACCATCAGCAATTATTTAGATGAAATTAAAAGCTTAGCTGATTGGGACAAGTCAGAATTCGAAATTGAGGAAATAAAACAAGAGACTGAAAAAGTAGAGAAAGAAATAGAAAAAATAAAGGAAACTGGAAAAAAAATAAAAGAAAAAGATATTGAATTAAGAGAAGAAAAGAAAAAAATAAGGGATGAAAAAAAGGAAATTCGAGAAATAGAAAAAATTGCCCCAGAAGAAGAAGTAGACAAAATACAAAAAGATTTGGAAAAATTAAAGAAAAAAGAGGAAAAAATTAGAAAGGAAGAAAAGAAAATTTTAAAAGAAACACAAAAACTTCGTGAAAAAAGTGAAGAAATAATACAAAAGAAAGAGGAACTTGAAGAAAAAGAGAAAGAAATTATCAAAAAGAAAGAAGAATCTGAATAAAAAGCTAAAGATTTCAAAATTTTCTTAAAAATAAAATGTTCAAAAAAAATATATAAAATAGATTGAAAATGATTGCAATATTACTCACATTAATAGTGTTTATAGTTGTTATTGTTACAATAGCAACAGAAAAGATGAATAGGGCAGTTATCTCTTTACTTGGTGCCATTTTTCTGTTTTTATTCCTATTTTTTTACACCCAAAACATTAGCAATACATTAGCATTTCCTTGGAAGTTCAATTTTGAAAACCTTAGCAATTTATTGATATTAATACTAGATATTAAACCCTTTGAAAAATTGTCCTTATTATTATTTCAGAATGATTATCTTTCTCCGTTTCAATTCTTTAATATAATTGATTTCATGGTTGGAACAAGAGAAGATAATTTTAATAATCTACATTCCATCATCTTAATTTTAGGCATCATGATTCAAGTAGGTATTTGCCATGAAGCAGGCGTATTTCAATTTGTAGCACTAAATCTTGTTAAAAGTTCAAAAGGTGATCCTAACAGATTACTTCTTATCTGCTGTCTTCTTTCAGTATTTCTTTCTTCCATTATTAATAATATTTTAACTGTTATTGTCTTAATACCTCTAACAATTATGATTTGTAGAATGCTTAGTATCAATCCAGTACCTTACATATTGAGTGAAGCTATTTTAGTAAACATTGGTGGCATCATATTTCCCATTAGTTCTGTTCCGAATGTGCTAATTAGTGAATCAGGTGGATTAAATTTTATACATTATTTAATTTATATTGCTTGGTTCGCCATAATTCTTTTATTGGTTACTTTTTTGATATTCCAATTATATTTTAAGAAAAAATTAAAAGTCCCGGAAAGCAGATTAGTCAGAGTCCTAGAAGAATTTAATCCATGGAATTTCGTTCCTAATAAACAACTTTTTTATAGTTCAATATTTAGCTTGATTATTACTTTTATATTAATAATTGCTATTCCAACTTTCACTGATATAATTGCTTTGACTTTAGGGTTATTACTAATAATTATTAGTAAGATAAATGCTAGTGATGCTATAAAAACCATTGATTTTGAATTAATCCTTTATCTATTGGGTATTTTTATAATCACTGGTTGTATGGATTATGTTGGTATAATTGATTCAATTGGCTTCGCATTAAAGCACATTACAGGAGGTTCACCGCAAATTACTGCTCAAGTATCACTTTGGATACCTGCATTTCTAAGTAGTTCAATAGATAATATTCCTATTACCAGTGCTTTAATTCCTATCATGCCAATTTTAACATTTAATTTTAATACTTATCAATCTCAAGTTTCATATTTTGCTCTTGGATTCGGAACAAACCTTGGCGATAATCTCACACCTATGGGAGACAACATTCTAGTGATGAATTTAACAAAACAACATGGAATAGAATTAAAATTTAAGCAATTTTTTAAAATTGGATTTTTAAGCACTATAATTCAACTTTCAGTAACCAGCTTTTATCTTGCCATTTTAATGTCTTTTTAATGGCTGTAAAAGAAATTAAATTGTATTGATGAATAAAAATATAAAATCTTCAACTACACTTTTTATTACAGATTGATGAAAAATGATCCAAATTATATTCACTTTAATCGTATTTATTATTGTAATTCTACTAATTGCAACCGAAAAGATGAATAAAACAATTGCAGCCTTATTCGGAGGCATTATTCTTTTTATATTTCTGAGTTATTATACTCAAAATGTCTTAAATACGATTTCCTTACCCTTAAAATTTGACTTGGAAAATATCAATAATTTGTTAATATTATCATCAGGTGATATTCCATTATTTGAAAAATTTATTTTACTATTATTCCAAAATGGTTACTTAACGCCAATCCAATTCTCAGATTTTGTTAATTTCATGATAGGAACAGAAGAAAATAATTTTAATAATTTACGTACAATTATTTTACTTTTAGGTATCATGATTCAAGTGGAAATTTATCATGATGCTGGAGTATTCCAATTTATTGCACTTAAACTTGTTAAAAATTCACACGGAAACCCTGAAAAATTACTACTAATTTGTTGTCTTCTTTCTGTTTTTATGTCCTCTATTATTAGTAATAGATTAACGATAATTCTTCTCATACCTCTAACAATTATGATTTGCCGGATATTGAATATTAATCCAATTCCCTATATTTTAAGTGAAGCCATTCTAGTTAATATTGGCGGAATCATGTTTTTAATTAGTTCTGGTCCAAATATTTTAATCAGTCAAGCAGCTGGTTTAAATTTCGTTGATTACTTAATTCATGTTTCTTGGATCGCTCCGATTCTACTAATTATTACTTATTTTATATTTAGATTTTATTTTAAAAAACAATTCAGAATGCCAGAGCAGAATTTAATTGAAGTCTTAGAGGAATTCAACCCATGGAATTTTGTTCCTAATCGACAGCTTTTTTATAAATCTATAATTTCTTTAATCGCTACTTTTACTTTAATAATTCTATTACCTGATTATCTTGATGTTGTGGCTATGACTATAAGTGTTATTTTAATTATTTTTAGTAAACTCAAAGTTGAAGAACTTATTAAAAAAATTGACTTTGGTTTAATTCTTTACCTTCTAGCTGTTTTTATAATTACTGGGTGCTTATCATATGTAGGAATAGTGGATTCAATCGGTTATGCACTAAGAGGTATTACAGGAGGAAATTCTATAATAACCACACAAGTAGTTTTATGGGTATCTGCAATTCTAAGTAGTTCAATAGATAATCTTCCTATTATTAGCGCAATACTTCCCTTAATGCCAATTTTAACCTTTGGTTTTACTAATCATCAATATAAATTATCATATTTTGCTCTTGGTGTGGGGTCTAATCTTGGAGATAATTTAACTCCTATGGGAGATAATATATTAGTGATGAATTTATCTGAACAACATGGAGCAAAATTAAATTTTAAGGATTTTTTTAAGATTGGATTCTTAACAACGGTAATTCAATTGTTAATTAGTAACATAATATTAGGAATTCAAGCTGCTTTTTAGATAATTGTTCGAAAAACGTTAATGATAAATTGAAATAAAATATAAATTATTTTAAATAGTAATCTATTTTTAAAATATTTGATTTCCAATGACTGTAACGATATTTGATCGATTTTTACCTAAATTAAAGGAAGTAATAACGAAACAAGGTTTTTTAACACCTACTAAAACTCAGTCTGCTGTTTTTAATCACATAATGAATAAAAAAAATTTATTATTGGTTGCACCAACAGGCTCTGGCAAAACTGAAGCTGTTATTTTTCCAGTTTTTGATTATTTTCTTCGTCATCGTCAAAAGAAAACTGGAATCAATATTTTATATATTACTCCTTTACGAGCATTAAATAGAGATATTTTTAGACGAATAATAGATTTAGGAAATGAAAAAGAAATTAAAATCAAAATAAACATTAGACATGGAGATACATCACAATATGAAAGAAGAAAACAATTATTAAAACCACCAGATATGCTCATTATAACTCCTGAAACACTTCAAGCAATTCTTCCTGCACCAAAATTTAAAGAACATCTTAAAACAATCGAATGGGTAATTATTGATGAAATTCATGAATTAGTGGATTCGAAAAGAGGTAGTCAATTATCTGTTGCATTAGAGCGATTAAAAGATCTTACTAAAAGAGAATTCACAAGAATTGGTCTTTCCGCCACGATTGGAAGCCCACAAAAAATTGCAAATTTTTTAGTAGGAAATCGAGAGGTAGAAATAGTTAATTTAGAGTTTGAAAAACAATATGAATTTAAAATAGAATATCCTAAAATTTTGGAATCAGATAAAAAAATAGCTCAAAATTTAAAATGTAAAGCAGAAATGGCTTCTAGAATTAGAAGATTGGTAGAATTAATTGAAACCCATAAATCTACTTTAATATTTGTCAACACACGACAAGAAGCAGAAGTTTTAGCTTCTTTAATGACCATTCTTAATCCTAACTTTAAATTTGGAGTACATCATGGTTCACTTTCGAAATCGGTTAGAATTGAAGCTGAAAATAGATTTAAGAAAAATGAAATAAAAGCACTAATTGCAACAAGTTCAATGGAATTGGGAATAGATGTTGGATCTATAGACCTTGTTGTTCAATTTCGCTCACCCAAACAAGTTACTAGATTAATTCAAAGAGTAGGACGTTCTGGACATAAAATTGGCAAGATTTCAAAAGGTATTTTATTAACAACAAATGTGGATGATATATGTGAATCTTACATAATAGTTAAAAAAGCCTTAAACCATGAATTAGAGGAAATAAAAATTCATGAAAATGCTTTAGATGTTCTAGCTCATCAAATTGTTGGAATTTTAAGAGATAAAGGAAGTACAACAGCAAAGGATATTTTTTCAATTGTAAAACGTTCATATATTTTTAGAAATTTGAGCGTAACTAAATTTAAAGAACTTTTAGAATTTTTAAAATCTCAAAATGTAATATGGGAAGAAAATGATTTTAATTTAATAAAGCCGAGAAGAGGTATTTTTCAATACTATTTTAATTCTCTTTCGATGATTCCAGATATTCGAAATTTTAAAATTATTAATGCGACCACAAAAAAAATAATTGGAACTTTGGATGATAAATATGTGGCGGTATCTGGAAAGGTTGGTTCTCTCTTTATAATGCGTGGAAAATCTTGGAAAATACTTTCTGTAGATGATGAGGAAGAAAAAATCATTGTTGGTGAAAAATATAAAGAAAGTTCAGAGATTCCTCGATGGCTTGGAGAACAGATTCCAGTCCCTTTTTCAATTGCGAATGAAGTTGGAAAACTAAGAAATAAAATTCAAACTGGTTTGAAAAGTAATGGGAACATAAATCAATTGTTTGAAGATTCAATTATAGATTCAGATGCAATTTCAGAGATTAAATCCCTATTTCAAAAACAAATTTCCGAAAAATTGGATATTGGGACCGATCAAACAATTGTAACAGAATGTTTTGATAATTACTTAATAATTCATGCATGCTTTGGTTTAAAAGAAAATGAGACTTTGGCTAGGGTAATTGGAGCCTTATTAGAAACTAGGTTTCGAGTCAATATTGGATTGAGAGTTGATCCATATCGAATAATTTTAATATTTCCTTTCGAATTCGCTCATCCAAAAATTATCGAAGAATCAATTTTGGAAACTAATCCAGAACATCTTGATTCAATTTTAGAAATAACTTTAAAAAATACAAATCTATTTCGCTATAAATTCTATCAAATTGCTAGAAAATTTAATGTTATTGCTAAAAAGGTTTCATTTAACTCTTTAAATATGAAAGGACTTGTTAAAATATTTCGAAATACACCTTTATATGAAGAAACAATGCGTGATTTAGGGTTGGAAAAAATTAACTTAGCAATTACTAAAAAGATTTTTCGTAAAATTCATGATGGAGAAATTAGATTCAAAAATATTATTAGACCTAAATCCAAAGGACCGACTCCCTTTGGACTAGCGGGTTTAGAATGGTTGATACCCAAGGATTTTATTCTAACAAAAAATACAAAGGGAATTATTTTAGATACGATCAAAAAGAGATTATTGAACACACAAGTAAAATTATTCTGTATGTATTGTTATAGATGGGAGAGAATAAATACTATATCTCTACTTCCTGAAAAACCCGAATGTCCAAAATGTAATTCCCGTTTCTTAGCAGTATTGCATTTTGCAAATACAGAATTAAAAAAAGCAATTAATTTAAAACAAAGAAATCAAAAATTATCCAAAGAAGAAAAAAAGATGATTCAGACTGCTCAAAAATCTGCTAATCTAGTACTGAATTACGGTAAAATAGCTATTATTGTATTAGCTGCAAGAGGAATAGGACCTACAACAACCGTCAGAATTTTAGAAAAAAATTATGATTCAAAGAATGAAGAAGAATTATTCTTAGATATTTTAGAAGCTGAACGTCGATTTGAAAGAACAAGACAGTTTTGGGATTCCAAATAAACAATATAATTCTATAAATAAAATATAAAAAAAGATTATATTATTGCAACACAATCAATCTCGATTAACATATTATCTACTGGTAAATTAGATACTTCTACAGTTGTTCTAGCTGGGAATTTATCTTTAACACCATTATCCTTAAAAAATTTCTTATATTCAAGGTTCATTTTCGAAAAATCTTTGATATTTTTCAAAAAGACGGTTGTTTTTACAATATTAGAAACATTTGCACCTGCTGATTCGAGTATTTTTTTTATATTTTCAAAAACCGCCTTTGTTTGACCTTTAATTTCGTTTGATGCTAAAGTATGAGTTTTTGGATCCATTGGGGCTTGACCAGAAACATAAATCATATTTCCTGCTTTAATCCCAGAATTATAAGGACCAGCTCTTGGAAGTCCAGCATCTACTATTTCTATTTCTACCAAATTTTAATCACTCCTTTGAAATTTTTTCTTAGAAATATTTGTAAAAATTATTTTAATTAATAATTGAAATTATCATTATCTCATAATAAAAAATTTATAAATCTATAGAGAAGAGAAAGATGATTAAATCACCAGATGAAATATTAAAATTATCAATTGATAATCAAGAAATAAATTTTTATCAATTTAATTCTCCTTCTCCAAATAAGGGAGTTAAAGCAGGTTTAATAGGATCTGTTGGTCGCATTATTGAGTGTAATCTTCAACCTTCTGATTTGAATCTTATTTCTCCTGAAAAAATTCCACAAGGTAACTTGGGCTTCGGGGCCGGTGCCAAACCTAACAAAGAACCACTATCAGAAATAGGTGAAGCTTTTGGAATGAATAAACGATTTTTTCTAGCACATCCTTCTAAAGTAGGACCAAATGATCCTTTTATTTCAGTACGAACTAATATACTTTCACCATTCTTTTTCCATGCCGATCTAAATTTTGGTTCCAATATTCCAAGATTTATAAACACTGATGATGGAATAAAGCTAGAAGGAGAAGTTCGTTCTGGAACAATTTTTAAATTTGAAACCTCAAAAGCCGCACAAATGGCATCATTTTTGAAAAAACTTATTCCTAATGGTCTTAGTGTTATATATTTCAGAGGTAAAACCAATGCTAAGGATGTAGTTGATAAACTTCTCAAAAAATCTCCATTAATCGAATATAAAAAAAGATATGGAAGCATAACTTCGCCTAATGGATTAAAAGATTTTTTTGTAATGCAAACAATTCCTAAAGGTTTTAATGGTTTAATCGAAATAATTGCATTTGGTGTGGCATTTAAAATTCAAAATGGCTTAGATTCCCATGAAGATGTTGGTATTTCAAATGAAATTTTTAAACATCTTTTTTATTTCACACCAGGAACGGTGAAGAGTTCAGCTTGGAATAGTCATATGCATGGTCTTATCCTTGGATCTGAAGATTCTGCAATAATATCTCCTGAAGATTCAATAGATCTTAACCAGATTCCATTAAGTAAAATAGATTCTGAAAAAAATCGTAATATTCCTCGTTCCGGTAGGGTTGTTCACATTGAAAATACCACAAAAATAAATTCAGGTGCATTCAAAATTATACCGATTTCAGATATAGAACTTCATTAATATTTTTTATACAAGTTAAGTAATGAGCAATTTGTTCCAAGTCCATAAATTCATTTGGTGATTAACTTTGAAAGATTCTCAAAATATTGAAGAGTTATTTAAAAATGATTATAAAGAGCCAATAATAGAGGATATAACTCCTTCTAGCCCAGAATGGACGCCTGAATTTAAAGTATTACAAATTTATGAAAAAGAATGGGCATGTGAAGATCCTCTCATTCCAGATTATTGGATAGTTTCTTCAGAAAATCAGAAATTCCGAGCAGATGACATACAAAATGTATTAAAAAAATTAAATATCATTCCAAAATCAGAAGAAGAAGCTCTTGGATTAGCCATATTGATGATTAATTTATTGAATCCATATTGTGAAATTTTCTTAAATGAAATTGAAGAATATAAGAAGCTTTCTAATAAATATACAAAGGAAATAGGGAAACCTGTAATTAAAAAATTAGAGAATTATTATGAAATTTTGCTTTTTGTTTTTATCAATAGATTTGGACCATTTGGTTTTGAGGTTGCGGAATCTGATTCTTTAGAGCAATGGAAAGTTAAGATAGGAAATGGAATTTATGATATATCCCCAGAAAAGGTGCTTTGGAGAAATAAAGAATAAAATTAGTGATTATTCTTTTATAAAAAATATGATAAAACCCCAAAATCCGAAAAAGATTCAATTAACCTTTCATTTCTTAAATGAAATATTATGTTTTTTCCTTTTTAGTTTATGAAAAGTTATTTGATGCTTTCAAGCTTGATTAATATATTATCTACCCATTAATCCATCTTCTATTTGCTTTCCTACTCCTCCCATTTCGGGAGTAGGGTTTTTCCGGACTTTGACCAGTGATATTGCTTCTTTTGGACAATTAACAGCACAAACTCCACATCCAAGACAATTTTGTAACTTGAAAACCATCTTATCATCTTCATCCTTTATTGCATGTTGATGAAGAATTACTTCCATTGGACATAATTTTACGCATTTATCACAGAAGATACAAAGATCTTGGTTCCATCTTGGTTCAAAATTAGAGCGACCATAATCTGCAGCTCCTAGTTTTGCCATGCCAGCCAGACCACAACAATGACAACGGCAACAATTACAAATAAATGTAATTGCCCCTATATTCATTCCAAAATGAACTAAACCTGCTTTTTCACATTTTTTTGCATATTCAATGGCTTCTTCTTTTGTTGGAATTTCTGTTGCCCAACCCGCATCAATGCCGACTTTTGCGGTAACTCCACAAAGCAAGCACCCCAAATCCTCTGGTGTATTGCATGGATTTCCCGTCAATTTTCCGATTTCCCGACATTGACAATAAACCTTAGCAAAAATTGAATTATTATCGATTAATTCTCTCAACATTTCACCTGTAAATATTTTTTGGTCTGCTATTGGAATCGATTCATCAATTTCAATTAATCTTTCTTCAGCTTCATATGGAAGCTTGGGTAACCAGATAGGATACTCCAAACCGTTAAACATTTGTGGAGTTAAATTCAGAAAAGCCCAGCGGAAATATTCGGCTACTTTTAAAGTATTCTCTTCAGTATCTCCTCTTGTAAGAACATAATGTTCAAATAACCCAGGTACTAAATTTATTAACATATACTGAGTTCCCAGCTTGAAAATCGCCCCTCTTTTTCCAAGTCTTACCAAAATCTCTTTAACTCTACTTTTTTCCCAACCAGATTTCTTTGCAAGTTTTGTTATAGAAAGTAATTGGTAACCCTTGTCAAAATGATCAAGAAGCTCAATTTCTTCTTCATTATAAAGAATCTTTAAAAATTCAATAGTCTTTTTATGTCTTGGCGTTCCTAATTGTCCTATACTCATTTTTTGCCTTACACTTTCATAATGATCGGCTTCAGTCATGAAAAAAACCTCAATCATATCTCTAATTTTTTTTTAATAAACAACCTTATAAAAATAATTAAAATTATCAATTATATACCAATTATCTTCTTGAGATTAGATTGTTTTTAGATGGAAGAATATTTACTACCACATCGAACTTGCTATTTCTAAATGTTTTTTACCATTTTTTAATACGGGATTCATATGACCAGGCAATAAAATCTCAACATCTTCTAAATCCGCCAATTTTTTCAAAGATTTTTGTAATAATTCTGCACTGCCGCCAATAAAATCAACTCGACCAAAACTCCCATGTGTAAATACGGTATCACCAGTGAATAAAATTTTCTTTTGTTTATCATGCAGGCATATTCCGCCTGGTGTATGTCCTGGTGTGTGAATTACTTTAAGGGATAAACTACCCCATTTTATTATATCATCTTCTTTAAGCTTAATATCCACTTTGGTTGGTTCTGGATTAATCCCAAATACTTTTGCAATGGGTTCTATAACCGACTGGAGAGGTCCTGTGAACATATTAGCCATAGGATTAATATATCTATTATCACCTGCTTCTATTACTTTAGCTTCTATTTCATGTGCGTATACCTTTATGTCAGGAAATTTCTTTTTGAATTGGTATAAACCCAATATATGATCAATATGGTAATGTGTTTGTAAAATCGCTTGAATTTCATCTGTACCATATTGGTTCTTAATAAGGCTTAAAATGCGATTTGTAGCCATTCCATTTCCTGAATCTATCAACATCAAATTACCAGCCGTTCCAATAACATATAAATTAGAATCTAACATCGAACCTTCTGGAATGATAGCGATATCTTCAGTTATCATATGAATGGTCTTACGTTGAAACATATAAATTCCATTAAAAAAAGTTTAAAATAAAATAAATGCCCTTATTTAACTAAATAGGCTGTTACAACCCCGTATCGGTCTTTGGTAGCTCTGACCTTAACATTTCGGGGAGGTTTTTGAATCCCTCTACTCCAAATAAATTCATTTAATTCAGGTTCAATCCTGAGAATATCAGGTTTGAAATGGCGCATTAAGAATTCTTTAACCAGAGTAATTGCCCTTTTTGCTCTTTTATATCTTTTAGCAATTTTGGTACGTCCTAAAGGAATTGTATAGAAACGTTCTTCTAAAATCTCTTCTTCTTCTTCCACTTTTTTTAAGGGTAAAATTTTTGGAATTTTTTCCTCTTCGGGTGTAATAATTTCTTCTTCGACTAATTGGTCTTTTTCTTCCTCGATAGATTTTAAATCTTCTTGGATCTCACTAATTTTTTCTTCACCTTCGATATCTTCTTCCTCTTCGACATCGTCATCCTTAGTTTTTTTCTTACTCAATTTCAACACCTTAAGAATTAAAAAATAGTAATCTAATAATAATAATAATTTCAATCATGCAATTTTAATTTCATTGAAAAAGATAAAAAGTTCAATAAAAATATTTACTTTCTCTTCTTAATTAAAAATAGGAGTGAAAAAAAATTGCCTCGTAGTAAAAAATCTACCAGTACAACTACAAAAAAAGCTAAAATTAAAAAAGATGATAAAGAGGAAGAAGAACTTCTATCAACGGAATCCCCAGAATCAGAAGAAGAATTATTATTGGGAACTGAAGAGTCTACAGAAACAGAAGGTGAATTATTATTAGGCGGGTCAGATTTATTAATGGATACTAGTGATAAAGGAATTTTATTAAAAGGTATCTCAGAAAAGGACTTAACCGAACAATCTGGTTTATTATTTGGGACTGAGAAAAAACTCGAAAGTGAAGATGGGGAGTTATTATTAGGTGAAATAACTGAAGAAGAAGAAGGTGATGAACTTCTAACAAGTACTCACTTGACAGCTCCAATTGAACAATTACCTGAAACCAAAGAAGCCGAAACAATAACAGGGCGTAAACCCGAAGAAATCCTTGTAGCTTTCGATGGGAATCTAAACGAAAGGGGAAAAATATCAGAATCATTTCTTGATCTAAAGAATTTTTTAGAGAGTAATAATGTTAAATGCTCTAACTATACTGACGTCTTTAAACTGATAAATCTGGCTAAATATGACTGTTTGGTTTTTGCATGTCCTGATGCTTCTCGTATGAATAAATTTGAGATTAATGAGCTTAAGCGCTTTGTAGAAAGCGGGGGAAGTTTACTCTTATTGAGTCATGCAGGAGGAGATCGTGGCAGAGCAACTAATTTAAATGAACTATCTCAAAATTTTGGAATTCAATTTATTAATGATCAAGTTTTTGATGAAGTACATAACATAGGATTAAATAGTCTTCCAATAATTGACGATTTTGCCGACCATCCTATCTTAAAAAATATTAAAAATTTTTGCTATCGCGCTGGATGTAGTATAGAGGTTACTGGAAATACAAAAATAATAGCTGATGCTGATGCTATCGCAGAACCTACAAATGCTGGATGTTGTGCTGCCGCAACTATAAAAATGGGAAGGGTAGTTGCTCTAGGCTCGTATGAGATGTTTAGAAATCAAATGCCAGGTGGAATAATATACGAGACCCACACACTTCTATTTTTAAATATAATTGATTGGCTAACAGAAAAAAAAGATGAGACCCGACTTGTTCAAAGCCTTGAAAGGTTTGGTTTAGCAATAAAAAGACATCTAGACAAGTTAAAAATTGGTAAAGCCATTAGAAAAGAAACTAAAAAATCTACCTTTAAATTACCAGTCCTCACAGCAAAACCCACTGGTGATATTGTTGATATGGATGGCATGATTTTTGCTTTTAAAGAACTGGGAGGAAATTTCGAAAATCTACAAGAAGAAGTTCAAAATAACTTAAAAGAAATGAATTCAATTGTTAAAGGAATTAGTATGGGAACTGTGAGGGAAATAGAAAAATTAAAAGAGGAAATTAAAAATTTAAGAGAAGATAGAAAAGATACCGAAGAAGCCATGAACACTTTCTTTATGGAAATGGGAAAAGAAGTTGAAACATTAAATAAAAAAGTTGATAAGGTAATTAAAATTTTAAGTGGGAAGAAAAAAACCTAATCTGTAAATGGAGTAATGAAATAATTAATTTTTATTATTTAGAATTAAAATGCATTTTTTATGGTTTAATTCTTTGAGTTCTCCATCTTCTATTTCTTTTCGGATGGGTGCGAACTTTACCTCGAGTTCTGACAATAATCCATGCAGGTACAGATTTTTTTTGTTTCTCTGCTTTTATTAATCTTAGTTTCTTACCAATGGGTTTATTTCGTGCCATAATATTCAACTTAAATACGTCTTATTTTAGGTTCTCTCTTCCCCTTTTGTGCTTTATCAAGAATTTGTTTAAGTACTTCATCAGATATAGGAATTTGATAGCCGGCTCTTGCTAATTGACCCGTTTGTGCGAGTTGAATTAATTGAACTTCAATAGCTTGAACAAAGTCAGGTCTTACCATTCTTAAATTCGCAAGACGTCCCCTAGCTTTGGGGGAGAGAATTTTTCTTAAAATAGCATCTTTTTGAGCCTCAAACTCTTTTTCCATTTGTTCCTTCTTTTGGGCTTCTGCTTGCATTTCAAGCATCTTACGCCTTCTAATCTGTTCTAATTCCTCATCAGACATTTTTTAACACACAAATTTCTATAATATCTACAATATTAATTAATATTTGACAAGACCAGGAATTTCACTTTTTTGTAATTTCATTTTAATCTTAAGTGCTGTTCGATCTAATAAAGATTGTCCCTCTGAAGTTAATTTTCTGCCTTTTTTTTCAATAATCTCTACTAGTCCGGCGCTTTCTAATTGTTTTAAAGCATTTCGTACGATCGATCCAGATCCCTTCATAAATATATTGGGTTTAGGGCCTCTTCTCATTCTTCCTCCATATAAATTTCGTAATTTACTAATGCCCATAGGTTTAATATATAATTTACGTAGGATGGAAGCACATCTAATATACCACCAATCTTCTACTTGGGGAGGATTTTCTCTATGTACTCCCGCTTTTACTGCAGAAATCCAATCTAATTCAGTAACTTGTTCATAATCATTTTTTAGAATTTCTGCTACTTCTTCTATTAAATCAGCCGCTGGAACATCATAAATTGTTGTCAAAATATCAAACCTAAAGTTATGTATTTCTAATATATAATGATAAAAAAATAAATATTAATTTTAAAAAATTTGTTACAACTTTTTTTTTAGATTAATTTTATTATTTATCTCATACAGCGAATCAAATTATATAATTGTAACGTTATTTTAATTTTGATTCTTATGTTTTATAACGTTAAAATAAAAAAATGGGAGCAGGACCATAACTATTATGCTAAAATTTGTGTATATGATACAAATGATGAAATCGAATATCTCATTAAATCAAACTCCAAAAATGATTTTAATAAAAAAATCTACCAAATATTGAAAAATAGTCTTACCATGAAAAATTAGTAATCTAAACCGCTTTTTGTTCCTTTTTTTATCTTTTCTTTCCTTGTTGCTTGAAATTGTTTTTCTAGTAAATAAAACATAAATAGTAAAAAAACATAAAAAATTCATAATAAAACATAAAAATATCACTAATTTTTTCAACTATTTCTTAATAAGGGTTGATTGTTTTGAGTAATAAAATCAGTGAAACTCGTAAATTGGTGAAATGGGGAAGTTCTAAAACATTGATAATGTCATTACCACGTAATTGGACTAAAAAACATAATTTAAGTGAAAAAAATGAAGTTCAAGTATTCGAAAATTCTGATGGATCTTTATTAATTATGCCATTTCTTATGGGCGATTCGCAAAGCAAACTCGTTACAACTATTGGTGCAGATAAATATCCTGATATCTCAACACTTTCATATATAATTCAAACTGCATATCTTGATGGTAATGATGTTATCCGAATAGAAACTAAAGCTCCTTTTTCCCAAGATAAATATATGAGAATTTCACAATTAGTCTCCAACTTATTAGGGTTTGAAATACTCTCTAAAACTCCCAATGTAATCATTATAAAGGATATTATGGATTTAAAAAACCAAAGTCTAAATGAACTTATTAAAATGGTAAGTAGAAATGTTTTAGAATTAATGGAGAATCTGATTTATTCAATTGAACATAACGATAACTCAATAATAGATGCAATAATAAGTTCAAAAGATCATATACAAAAATATTATCTGCGTGTGCACCGTCAATTAAGAAAAGGACTTATTCAACCCAGTATTTTAATGAAAATGGACATAAATTCTCAAGATGCTGTAGATTTCGCTTTTTTCATTGTGCATATTAATGATATTGCGGGTTATTTAACTAGCATGGGTAAAGCAATGATGAAATCTCCTAGTTCTAAACATATTGAATTAACTCTAATTGTTCTTAAAGAAACCTATGATTTATTAAAGTCCGGTGTAGTCTCTTTTCTCTTCAGAAAGACTACAGATGCAATTGAAGTTCTAGATAAAGCAGAATCTATTAAAACGCATAAAAGAGAAGTTGAAAATCAACTAGATTCTATCACTTCGGATGAACCCGCAACATCCTCCCAGATCATTCTGGATAACTCAGAAAAAATTATAGAATTTTCTAGATTAATTGCTTTGGCTGCTTTAAGGCGAGCTTTATAAAATCATAATCGGATATATGTATATAATCTCGTATTTTATATTAGGAGAATGATACTTGCATTTTGGCTTAGTAGGAATAGCATTTTTATTCAAACTTAAATTTAAGAAAGTTTCAATAGGTCTGATAATCTTATTTTTATTTATACCGGAATTTATTTATTTAATTCTATTAGTTCTTGAGGGGTATTATCTTTCCCAATTTCCACCTATAATTTCACCATCACCTGCTTATTGGAGTCATAGTATTGTTACCAATGGAGTTATATCAGCTATAGCCATAGCAATTACACTTATTAATAAATACGATAAATCTAATTTAATCCTTGGAATTTTGCCAATTGTAAATATATTATCCAATACTTATTCAATTTTTTATTCGGTTTATTATTTTTATCCCCTCATAGCAAATATTAACACAGAATTTATTAAAGTCCACATAGAATATGCAAATTATTTGAAATCTGCATGGGGGAAATATACAGCGTCTGCGATAATTTTCTGGCCTTGGGAAACTATTTATTGGAGCATTGATCTCATTACTTTACTTCTTTGTATAATAATCAGTATGTGGAGAATTGTAAAAAGTGAATTCGAAGAAAAAATTATTTTAAAAACAGATGATGGGGCAATAATTCCACCTGATTATTCATTAATTCGTAATTATCCACGAATTGAAGAAATATCTATCGATGAGACTAGGATTTTTACTCAGGAAGAATGGGAAAAAACAACAAAAGCAATCAGAGATCAAATTAGCAATTATAGAATTATTAAAGGAGAAAAAATGAATTTTGAATATAAATATCCAGATTTTGGAGGAGATATTTCAAAATTTGAGAAACCAAAACTTATCAGTTATGAAAAAAAAATAAAAAATATATATTATCAACTTAATTATGACGAAAATTTCGATGATAAAGAGTTATTTGTTCATAGACTTAAAATTCCTCTAATTAAAAACGGAAAATTGTTCTTAATCCAAGTAAGAAAATATGATCAAGTATTACGAAGAGAATTGTTATATCTCTCTAAAGAAGGGATTCCTGTTTTTTTAAACCGAGGTAAAGATTTCTTTCTGGAGTTTGACTATACAAAATTCAATTATATTATAAAATTTGAGAATTTAGGACTAAATAGTATTATTGAATTTAATTACGACGAAAAAAGTGAAACAACGAAGCAAAGAATAAATACACAACTTATTAACATCGTTAAATTATTCATTATACTTTTTGGATGTTTTAGAGAACGTATTTTATATTCCAGAGAGGAAATTGAACGTTGGAAAGTTTATGATTATAAAAATCCAGATCGAGATTATAAAATTGATATGTTACCCATTAATCTAATTGAAGTGTATAAACTTAAAAAATCATTAGGAATTAATTTTTGGACATGGGCCGATTATTATTCAAAATGGGCATTATTTTTATATCAATTTCAACTTTTTGAAGATGGTTTCCATCCTAAAATATTTAGACTTTATAGAATACCGGTATATACTGGGGCAACTTCTATGGATGAAAAATTACTCCAAATCTAATGCTTTTATTAACAATTCATGTAAATCTAAAATTTCAATATCTTCCCCTGATATTTCTAAAGCATCTATTAAATTTTGGTAACAAGCGGGACAACATGTTAATATCATATCAATATCATTTTCAAGAAAATCCTTAAGTTTCTTAGATCCTACTCCTAGTGAAATCTGATTATCTGTTACTTTTGCAAGCCCTCCTCCTCCACAACATAAAGAATCTTTCCTATTTTCTTTTAATTCTTTGAAAATAATTCCCGGTATCTTTTTTATTATGGTCCGGGGCTCTTCATAAATTTTACAATGTCTCCCTAACTCGCATGGGTCTTGATATCCAACTTTCTTTTTTATTTCTTTATTAAATTTGATTTTTCCTTCCTTTATCAATTTTTTAATGAATTCAGTTGAATGATATAGTTCGAAAGGTAATTCTTTACCATATAAATCTGGATAAACATGTTTCCATACGCGATAGCAACCTGGGCAAGTAAAAATAATTTTTTTCACGCCAAATTCTAACATTTTTTCAATATTATGAATTGCAAATTCTCTGGCGGTTTCAGAGTCATCACCAACGAGATAAAATGGGCTTCCACAACACCATTCCTCTTCCCCCAGAATAGTATAATCGATTTTTAAATTTTCTAATAATAAAACTACTGCTTCAGGAATTCCAAAAAGAGAACCACGAAATGAACCTTGACATCCAACAAAGAAAGCAACTTCAGCTTTTTTTAAAATTCTATCCTCAATAATATCCTCAACATTCATTTCTGTCCATAATAAACGATCTTCTTGATCCAAACCGTAAATATTTTTATTTTTTTCAAGTATTTCGTGTAATTTCGAAAGTTCAATAGGAACTGCGTTTTGATCTAGTAGATCCTTCCTTGAAGCTTGTATTATTTTTGTAGTATCTACTCCACTTGGACAAATTTCAACACAGCGGTTGCATATTAAACAATTAAAGATATCTTGAACCATCTTTTTGCTTGGTTTTAATTTATTTTGTTGTAAACCATATGACATTAAGATGCGACCACGAGGTCCTGTAGTTTCCCACGTTGGTCCATCTTCACCCCATGCATCATTTAAAGTAGGACAAATTGATCTACAAGTTCCACAACGAGCACATTTTAAAATATCAATTTTTAAATCTTTTAATTTACTTGCCACGAACTATTCCTCAAGATAAATTTTGTCTAGGTCTATTTTACCAGGATTTATAATGTTTTTGGGGTCAATAATTTTCTTAATTTTTCTCATTAATTTCAATTCTTCAGGTCTCTCAATTTCTAAATATTTTGATCTTGCAAGACCAATTCCGTGTTCTCCTGTAACAACTCCCCCTTCATTAATTGCTAAAAGATGAATTTCATCCATTAATTTTTCAAGTTTTTGTAAATGTGAGGGATTGTCTTTTTCAATCGTGATGGCAGGGTGGAGATTTGAATCTCCAATATGACCAAAAACGATAATAGGCAAATCATAATTAATTGAAAGATCTCTTAATTTTATTAAAATAATCGGTAGTTTTAAAAGTGGGACTGTAATATCTTCACCTACATATACTCGACTATATCCATCACGGAATCTGGTTGCAGCAACTCCCGCTGAGCTTCTTGCTTCCCAGATTTCTATGCTTTCAGCTTTATTTTTAGCCTTTTGAATTTTAACACTTCCCGAATCCTCACAAATTTTATTAATTTTTTCAATTTCTGATTCAACATTCTCAAAGGTTCCATCAACTTCAAAGAGTAAGATTGCTTCAGCATCTTCAGGAAGTTTAATGTCAGGTCGATCTTTGTTTATCGCAATAATTGCGCTTTTATCAAGGATTTCAATAGCACTAGGTAGTACCCCAGCTTTAAAAACTTCGGGAACGGTTTTTGCTGATTTTTCTAAATCGTCATAAATAGCCATAATAACTCGAATTTCTTGTGGAATGGGTAAAATTTCCAAAGTCATTTCGGTTATAATTCCTAATGTCCCTTCGGCTCCAATAAAAAGATTAGAAATGTCAAAATATGAATTGTTTATCTTTCTTAAACCAGTATCAAGAACATTTCCATCAGGTAGAACAATTTTTATTTTTTTTACGTAATTTCTTGTAACCCTATACTTAACTGCCCTGAGACCTCCTCCATTATTTGAAATCGTCCCTCCAATTGTAGCCATCTTACTACTACCCAAATCTATTGGATAGAATAGATTAAATGTGGAAAGATATTCATTCAAATTCGCAAGAACCACTCCAGGTTCTACGATTACTTCTAAATTTTCTATATCTAACTTCATGATATTATGCATACGAGTAAAATCAATTAAAATTCCCCCTTTTACTGGAACTGCACCTCCTGTAGTTCCTGATCCAGCTCCACGTGGTGTAACTGGAATTTGATAATTATGAGCAAATTTAACAATATCCACAACTTCTTTAGTTGATGATGGTCTTACAACAATATCTGGAGAATGTTCAAATTGAGAGACATCAAATGAATAAGTAAAAAGAACGGCATCGTCTATAGAAATATTGTTTTCCCCGACTATCGGTTTAAGTTTATCAAATAACTCTTGCCTATTCATGTTCAAACTCCAAATAAATTTAATGAAATTATTCTTAAAATGATTCTCATTTTAATAAAATTTAGTTGAGAAAGTGCAGTTTAACAGATATATTATTTAAGGAATAAGAATATAATATCTATATTCCCAAAAAGTGAATTTTAATATGTACCGAAGAAAAGATTCTCCAGTAGAACAACTTTTCAACGAATTAAAATACGAAGGGGAAAGGATAGACCAAGACACTATCCAATTTGTCTCCGAAAGTGGCAATCAAGTTACAAATCTGTATTTTGATCGATTTGAAAATAAATTAGTATTTAGAGCCATGTTTTATCATGCAGATAGAATGATAGAAGGCAATATTTACTTATTTGCTAGAATATTAGAAGAAATTTACAATGATACAGAAATTAGAGATATAATTGAAGATATTTCTCTACAAACTAAATATTTATCTATTAAACCTACAATGGATAAACCTGAATTTGGATTTGAGCAAGTTTTATCGACAGATGAATCAACTTTTTTTGCGTATGAATTAAGCTATGAAAATAAGACCCTTGATGAATTAAAAAAGGAAGTTGAAGAGAAACTTAATAATTCCTATGAATTGGTTGCTAATATGCAATCAAATATTGGTATGTATATTGAAAAAGCCATAAATTATTATCTTAATCGTCCTGAAATAGAGAGAAAATTGTTAGAAATTCGAAAATTAATTTTCAAATCACAATTTTTTGGTAGTATGACCGGTAGATTTGCTCAAGAACAAAAATATAAAGCTGCAGAATTTAAAAAAGAAGCTAAAGAAAAATTTGAATTATTCAAAGAAGAAAACCCTGATGTTGATTGTGAATCGATAGAAGAGCTTTTTAAAATGGTTTAAAGATTTAATACCATTTCTAGTGCATCTTCACCATCAGAATAATAACTAATCTTGGTTTTGACTGGTTTAAAATTAAATTTTTCATAAAAGGATATTGCTGATTTATTTCCTACTCGTGCTTCTAATTTTAATTTAGTAATTTTTTTTTCATGTAATTTTTCAATAGTTTTTTTTAGTAAAATTGATCCAAATCCCCTTCTACGATAATCTTTATCTATTACAATTGAAATAATGTGAGCTTCGTTAGCACGCAAGGATGTTATAATCTGTCCTACAATAAATTGCTTTATTTCAGCCACTAAATAAATAATATTTGGTATTTGGGCTAATTTTGATAAGGTTTCCATTGAAAAAGGAGATTTAAAGGAGTGAATTTCAATATAATATAGTCTATTCATATCTGATAAAGAAACTGTTCTGATTTTTAAGTCGCCAATTTGATTTTGGTTTGAATCGTCTTGTAAATCCATTTCTATATTTTCCAAATTCTTTATTGAATAAAGACTGTATTTTTAAAAAACAAATATACATTTTTATTTTATATATCTTTTATTGCTTTCTTTGATATCTTATAATTGCATTTCTTCCCTAACCCAAAACCATTACAAATAATTTATCCAAAATGTATAAATATTACAAATCTCAATCCAAATCAAAGAATTAATGAGGACTATTAGGATGTTTTGTTTAAGTCCACTAGATTTTATTGGGAGTCAACTAGAATTTTTTCTTCAAACACCAGCTGCAATTGCATTAATGATTGGAACTGTAATGATAATAATTACGCTATTAATTTTGAAATTTCCTAAGATAAGACCATACTTCAAACCTTTATTTTGGATTTATTACATAATAGTTTTGATTCCTTATTATGCAATAGCAGGAATAATCTATGCTGTTACTTTGAGTAAAGTAGATCTCTTTAAATTTTTGAAAGAAAAAAATTTTTTGGAAAAATTTAAGGAAGTATTCACAAATCCAAAATCAATATTTAATGATATGCGTGTTAATCCACAAAAATATTATATGTGGGTGGCCGTTTATATTAATATCGTCATTATAACAATCGATATGTTCTTAATTTCATTTTTAACTCAAAAATTCTATTGTGGTAGAGACTCTATTATTTTTGGAATTTTATCAACTACTCCAACACCAATTGCAGATCCCGTTCAGAGATGGATTATGAGATCAATTGCAGGCGTCTTCATTTGGTTTCCAACAAAATTCATGATTCATGGACTTGTAATGTTAGTTCATAAGTATGACAATTCAGATGAACCACAAAATAGACCATGGTATGATAAAGTTAGGCTACTTTATATTTCATGGGGGTATATCCTGACTGCCGATGGTATTTGGTGTCTTGGGATGGTGATCTCGTTGCTTTTACCAACTTGGCATGGTATGATATTCACATGGCTCCTTGTTATTCCTTGTGGATTAATCGAATTGGTTTATCAGCAATATACAATTCATTGTTTATACAAGTTCAAAGATAAATTAACCAGCTGGTTAATTGGATTTATTATTTGGGGTTTGTCAATGCTTCCATTTGCAATATGTACATTTTTACTCAATGATTTACTAAGCCCTTTTATAGTTGGTTTATTTAATTGAAAATTATTATTATGAATTTTTTATCAAAAATTGAAGTATTTATTTAAATTTTTTAAATTAAATTTTAACTTTATTCATGAAGTATTAATACTAGGAAGAAATTTTAAAGATAAAAGAATTAAACAAATAATTTATGTTGAATTTGTAAGGAAAAACCAATGAAAATCGTTGAAAAAGATTTAAAGAAAGGAGAAATAACTCTTATAATAGAGAATTTAAATGATCTTTGGCATCTTTATAACATAATTCGACCAGATGATATTATATATGCAAAAACATTGAGAAGATTCCGAGGAGACGAAGATTCTTTAAGATCCGATCGCGGAGAACGAATACCAGTTTATTTAGGGATAAAAGTTGAAGAATTTAATTTTCATCCCTTTTCAAATCGTTTGAGAATCAAAGGAATTATTATCGATGGACCCGATGATCTTGTTTCCCTTCATTCTTATCACACTCTTAATGTGGAAGTGCATACAGAACTTCGGATTATAAAAGGGTATTGGGAAAGTTTTGTTTTAAAGCGGATTGAAATGGCTGAAACTTCATCAACCCAGCCAGAGATTTTAATCTTAATACTTGATAAAGGTGATGCCTATTTTGCCAAAGCAACAGAAATAGGTTATAAAAAAATCGCCACAATAACTGCAAATATACCTGGAAAAAGATTCAAAGTCGACTATTATGATAAAGCTGTAGAAGATTTTTTTATTTCATTACTAAAATTAATTAATGAAAATATATCCAATGGAAATATTGATGCAATAATTATTGCAGGACCTGGTTTTACTAAAGATCATTTCATAAAATTCTTAAAAGAAAAAGATCCAAAACTTGCGTCTACTGTACAAGTTGTTGATGCGAGTAATTCGGGGAAAAATGGGGTAATAGAAGTCATACGGAAGGGAGACACTATAAAATCTATCAAAGAAATGCGAATCACAAAGGAAGCCGAACTAGTTCAAGAATTTTTAAAAAGATTAGGTAAAAATAAGCGAAATATTGCTTATGGAATAGAAGAGATTGAGAATGCAAAAAATTATGGAGCAATTGAAACACTTCTAATAACGGATAAATTGTTAAGAATTGATAATGTAGAAAAAAGGAAAGAATTGGATGCTCTATTAAAAGAAATTGAAAAATTAGGTGGAAAAATTGTCATAATAAGTTCATTACATTCTGCTGGTGAACAATTAGAATCGTTTAATTCTATGGCTGCCCTATTACGTTTCGAAATATAAGAATTTTTATTATTTAATTTAAATCTAGGTTATTTTATATGGAAAAAAGTCTTGTTCTTAACATTTCAAATTTTCTTCCCATTTTTGGTCAAATTAAAGATCAAATGAAATTCATAATTCAAGATTTATTAGAAGGTAGTATACAAACTAAAGACTTTGTTAATTATCTTAAGAAAAGATTTCAACAAAAAAATTTGCAAATTGAGGTATTATCAAACGAGAAAAATGAAATTTTGGTAAAAATTGAGTCAATATATGATTTACCAGAAAAAGATGAAATTAAAAGACATATAAAAAACTATTTTTCTTTCGAAATAGGTGAAACTCTAATTAATAAATATACAGGGAGGAAAATCATATATATAACAAAACAATCTGGAATCCCTTTAATTGGAAATTTAGCTTTTGGTATCTTACTTCATAATACAAACATCATTGAAATACGTCCAGTAACTGGATGTCCCCTACAATGTATTTTTTGCTCTGTAGATGAGGGAAAGAATTCTAAAATGGTTATCGATTATATCGTTGAACCAAACTACCTAATTGAGCAAATGCAAAAAATCATTAAATTTCTAGGTCAAAATCAATTAGAAGCTCATATTTCTGCTCAGGGTGAACCTACGATTTATCCTCATTTAGTTGAATTAATTTCAAAATTATCCAAACTTCCTGGAATCCAAACTATATCAATTCAGACCAATGGAGTACCACTAACTGAAACTTATGTAGATAAACTTGAAAAAGCAGGTCTAACTCGAATTAATCTCTCAATTAATTCTTTGGATCCAAAAAAATCAAAATTATTAGCAAATTCGGCCAGTTATGATATAGAACACATAAAAAAGATTGCGGAATATATCGCAAAAAGTAAGATTGATTTAATTTTAACTCCCATTTTAGTTCCTGGTAAAAATGAAGAAGATATTGATGAAATTATAAGATTTTCTAAAAAAATTGGAGCTGGTAAAAATTGTCCACCCTTAGGCATTCAAAATTACTTGATTTATCAATTTGGAAGAAAAGTGCCAAAATGTAAACCGTTAAGCTGGAAAGAATTTTATGATTATCTGAGAAAGTTGGAAAATAAACATAATTTAAAACATTTAGTTTTAAATAAGAAGGATTTTAACATTCATAGGCGAAAAAATCCTCAAAAACCTTTTTCTAAAGGTCAAATTATAGATCTTAAAATCATCACACAAGGAAGACGAAAAAATCAAATGTTGGGCATAAAAGCGGGAAGAACAATTCAAATTATTAAGACAAATAAAAAAATTGGAGAAAAAATTAAAGTAAGAATAATTAAGACTGAAAGAAATATTATTGTGGCTGAGCCTATTTAATATATAAAATAAGAAAAAATTCATTTTTTTATTTCATTATTTTAAATTACAATAGTTTTAATAATAATAATATACATTTATATGTCTATACAATAAACATGTTAAATTTTTTAATTTATTACTCAATTACATTTATTTCTATTTTATTGCGCATTGGAGATGAAATTAAAAAAGATTTAAAAATATGAGGCAAGATAATGATGAGTCAAACACATATGGAAGATATAAGGTTCAGATTAAGAGCAATTGAGCTTTTAAAGCTATTAAAGAAAAAATATACTTATGAAGAATTGAGTAAGCTTACTAATTTACCAATTACTGTATTAAATAGATATGTGCGAGGTCATGTTATTCCGAGTACTGATCGTGCAAATAAATTGTTAAAGATTTTTGAAAAAAAGTATAATTTACCAAAAGAAATTCAAGCAAGAATTAAAATCAATGATGACGGTTCCTTTGATAATTCTAACATTCTAACAGATATTTTACTCTTGCGAATGATTTCTAGATTAATAGTACAAAAATTTAGTAATTTAAAAGTAAATAAAATTTTAACTGCTGCTGTTGATGGGATTCCATTAGCAGCTTTAGTTGCTAATGAATTAGGAGTAGATTTAATAGTTGCGAAATCTAATAAAGAAGTTGGAATCACGAAATATATTGAAGAAAGTTATTCTCCAAGTAGTTCCCGTGTATTAACCACTTTATTTCTGCCTAAACAAGCAGTTTCTAATAAAGACAAAGTATTAATAATAGATGATGTTATCAGGACTGGCAGAACTGAACTAGCTCTAGTTAATTTATGTCGAAAAGGAGGGGCGGATGTTATGGGTCTATTTAATATAATCGCAATAGGCAAGAAATGGGAAAAAAATTTGAAATTTGATAAAAGTGAAAATATTATAGTTGATACATTAATAAAAATACCAGAACCATCTAGCTAAAAAGTTTAGGAATATTTTCTATATATGGTGGATAAATCACTTTTTTTTCCGTTATTATCGCTGTAACTAATTCGGGAGGGGTCATATCAAATGCTATATTCTCTACTTGGACTCCTTCGGGAACTATTCGGGTTTTACCACAATAAGTGACTTCCTTTGCGTCTCTATTTTCAATAATTACCTCTTGATAAGATTTTTCCATATCAATTGTCGATAAGGGTGCTGCAACATAAAATGGGATTTTATGATAGTTTGCTAAGACAGCCACTGAATATGTCCCAATTTTATTAAAAACATGACCAGTTTTAACAATTCGATCTGCTCCCACAACTATTTTATTAATTTTTTGTTGAGACATCAAAAATCCTGCTGTATTATCAGAAATAACTTTTACTGGAATACCTTCATAATTTAACTCAAAGGCTGTAAGTTTTGCACCTTGTAATCTAGGTCTTGTCTCATCAGCAATAACTTGTATTTTTTTATTATTTTCCCAAGCAGCTCGGATTACTCCTAATGCTGTTCCATATTCCACAGTAGCTAAACCTCCAGCGTTACAGTGAGTTAATACTGTATCGCCAACATCAATTAATTTTTCCCCATTTGCCCCCATTTTCTTATTAATTTCAATATCTTCCTCCCTAATCTTTAGAGCTTCTTGAATAATTTTATCCCTTTTTTGATCGTATGGTAAATCTGATTGAGTAATTTTTCCGATTCTTTTTATGGCCCAGAATAAGTTAACTGCTGTAGGTCGTGTTTTAGCTAAACGATCTGATGCTGTCTTCATAACTTCCATAAAATTTTTTTCTGTTGTGGATTGAGCGGCTAAAGCTAAACCAAGAGCTGCAGCGGCTCCAATAGCAGGCGCACCTCGAATTGTCATAATTTCTATAGCAACTGCTACTTTCTCATAGGTATCGTATTCCTTGTATACTAATTCATTAGGGAGAGCATTCTGATCAATCATAATCACTTTTCCATCTTTCCAATCAATAGTAACCAGCCTTTTTTTCATAATATTCAACTCAATATTCAAAGAATTTTTGTAGAGGATATAACTCTTTAAAATTTATTGATCTTAAATATTTTTATGAAATTAATTGAACAAAAATCAATTGACATACCCACAGAGAATATCGACTTAAAAATTCCTTCTGATACCATAGGAATAGATATGGGGCAAACACTTACAAAAATCGCATATATAAAAGAGAATCAACTTAATCTGATTTTAATATCGACTCCATCCGATGATACCACAATAAAAGATTGGTTAAAATCTAAAATAGGAATTTTTAAAAAATATAATTTTACAGGTGGTAGGGCATTCAATATTTATAAGGATTTTTCGCAGAATTTTGAAGCAAATTTAATAAAAGAATTTGAAATAAATGGAAAAGGCATTGAAATTTTATTTTTATTAAATAAAAAACAATCATTATCACGTTCTCTTATTATATCAATAGGAACAGGGACATCAATCACATTAAAAAAAGAAAATAATGTAAAGCATTTAGGAGGTTCTGCTTTAGGAGGAGGGCTCTTTATGGGTTTAATTAAGTTTTTTTATAATATAGATGATTATCAAGAAGCTATAAAACTCTCAAAATTTGGTAATAGATATAATGTTGATTTAAAAGTTTCTGATATTTACGATCCAGAAGATAATAGAGTTGATTATATTTTTAGAGAATTTACTGCTGCATCTTTAGCGAAATTAGAAAAAAAATCAGCTTTAAAGGAGGATGTCATTAATTCAATAATATGCTTAATAGGGGAAAATCTTGGAATAATCACAAATTTAATAGCTGATAATAATAATATCAAAAATCTTGTTTTTAGTGGGGGTTTTCTTAAAAATAATAAAGTATTAAGAAATATTTTACTAACCCTTTGTCAATTTAATAAAAAAAAGGCGATTTTTTTAAAAAATTCGGAATTTTGTGGTGCAATTGGAGCTTTATTCAACTAATATTTCAGCGTAATATATTCCTTGTAAAATTAGAATTCAAGATTTTCTTAATTATTCATAAAGAGTTATAAAGCTTTAAATTAGACCTAATTTTTAATATCTAATACCTTTTTTTTCTTATAATATATTGACAAGAGTTTGGGATGATAATGAATGGAAGTCTCTGACTCCCTAAAAGATGTAAAAATTAGAAAAACCAAGCTTATTAAAAAATTAACAAGGGAAGAACGTCGAAAAATTCGGGAAAAAAAAAGAGCTGAAGAAGGATTTTCCATAAAAATGAATAGATATCTTTGGTTTGTTCTTTTTTTCTCTAGTATTGTGTCTTTTTTCGATGGTTGGGGTACAGTAGCAATCATGTTAGCGATATCAGGAGGGGGTCAAGCCGATATTTTGCGTTTTATTCAACAAGTCGGAAATCCAGATTTATTCACATATTTTGGTATCTCAAACAACCCAATTCTTTTAGGGATAATATTAAGTATTGCAGGAACTGGAGTTGTTGCAGCAGTTTCTTTCAAGTATTTAGTTGATAAATTTGGTCGTCGCCCTCTAACTCTTGTTACTTCTATGGGATTTATAATGTTCGCAATTTTAACTGCTTTTTCTCCTCCTGGTCCTGAAGGATTGATTATTTTTCTAATTTTCCGAATTTTTGCAAATTATTTTCTCTCAGCAGACATAGTTGTAATAATAATGGCGGAGGAAGCTCCAGATCATTTAAGAGGAAATCTAATTGGCATCATATTAGCATTTAGTGCATTTGGAGGAGTAGCCTGTGGAGTTATTCAAATGTTGAGTATTCGAGTTCCAATCGCTGGTCCTTGGGGATCGTTTATGACAGTTTGGCAGAGTTTATACTTCTTAAACATTTTAGGATTAATATTTATTATTCCTTTATTTTTCTTCCTTAAGGAAACAAAGCGATTTAAAGCAATGAAAAAGTATGAACAATGGCGAAAGAAAAAAGGTTTAAAATCAAAAACTGGATGGGCAGTTCCTTTGCAAAAACAATATGCTCGTCCAATGGTATTAGGTTGTGTTGCTGGATTTTTAATGAATTTAATTTATTTTGGTCAAGTAACATTTTTTGGATTATATTTCGCTAAGGAATTGAAAATGTCTCCACAAACAATTGGTTTAGCAACGCTTCCAATTATGGGGGCAGCAACTATTGCAGCGCTTATTACCGGTCCCATATTAGACCGATGGGGCAGAATACGCTCAATAGAAGCCGGATGCTATATTTTAATAGTCGGGATTGCCTTATATTCATTTCCCACTATATTTGTCTCTGGTGACATGCCGAATCCCCTTCTACAACTTATTGTTGTTATTGGCGGCGTGCTAGGTGCGATTTCTGTTGTCGTAGCAATGGGTGGAGTAGTCTTAATGCCTTTAGAAATGCTTCCGACTCACATTAGAAGCACTGCCATGGGCTGGATTTCTGCCATGAATAGGGCCTCAGTAATAATTGCTCCATTTTTAATAATGTATGGAGCTGAAGAATTAGGTGGTCTAGGCCTTTCTTATCAGTATATATTTATTTTAATGTTAATAGCTGCTTTAACAGCAATGTATACAATTTACATGTTGGCACCAGAGGGTAAAGGTAGAACTTTAGAAGAAATAGTTGCAACTGAAGTTTACACTAAATTAGAAAGAGAAAGAGACGAGAAATATAAACAAAAATATTATATATTTCTAATTGGTTTATTATCATTTATAGGAATGGGATTTATATACGGACAGACGACCGATGCACCTTCCATAAATGTAATAATAATGCTGGGATTTTATAGTTTAATGTCGCTCATTTGTTTTGCATTAATATACTATGTACGAGAAAAAATCATGTAAGCGATAGAAAAGACCATCCATACTTTTTTAAGTAAACCATTTTACCTAAATCATAAATCGGTTGAAGGATAATATATTATTTCTTTCCCAGAGTCATCAATTTTTTTAATATATTCTTTACCATCCTCATCTAAAAATAACTTGCCGGATTTTATCAGTAATTTGTACAGCTCTGCTCTCTTCTTTGGCTCTGCTATACAAATCGCATTACAAAAGCCACATCTTGGATTTGTATCTTCTAATGGTCGTAATCCTACATTTTCCTTTACTCCAACTTTAGCAAAGGAATTTAATATTTTTCTATTAAATTTCTTTATTAATTTTGGAGTTTCTTTAGAAGTAAAAAGTTTAGCCATAAATTTTTTTATATAATCTGCATCACTTATTGTTTCTTCAGGAATTTTCCTCAATGTTATATGTCCAGGAGTCCATGTAGACCAAGATTCATCTTCTGATAATCCCGTCCATCCGGCACAACCAATTGCACACCTTATAAAATTATTTTTTTTCGCAATGATTTCTTCAGAACCACCAATAATTACTGGTTCTTGTGATTCATCCAAAGAAAAAAGTCCAGTTGTACAAGCTCTTACACATATTTTACATTTATTACAATTATTCTCACCAGCCATCGGGTCTGGTTCAAAGGGTGCTGTAGTTAAAGCTCCAGCTAAATATAAGGAACCACCATATTCTTTTGTAACTAAATTTCCAGACCAACCAAGATGTCCTAAACCTGCAGCAACTGCCCCATATCGTAATGAAAAATCGGGATATGTTTGGCTACCCATAAAAAGGTTCGAAAAGCTCCCAACTCTCCTGTATTTACCATTAGGAATGACCGGATGAGCTTTGAATTTTGAATTTTCTTCTATAAAATCTGCAATCTTTTGTGCTGTTTTCCAACCCGTTGAATAAGCAAAAAATTGGTGTTTCTTAAAACTCATTCTCTCTTTTTTAGAAAAGTAATTTACCAAAGTTTCATATTCATTGGGATATGCCCAAATGATACAACTTTGTGCTCCTTCCAAACAATAATCCATATTAGCAGATGGAGGACCCGTTGATAACCTTTCACGACTCCCAATTCCTACTAATTTGGCACCAGAATCTAACGCGATTTTTTTAATTTCTTGTTTTAATTCTTTTAAATCCAAACAAATCAAACTCCAGTTTGATGGATATATTTTTCACCAAAAGTTCAATAAAATAATTGATAAAAAAATTAACCATTATCTCTTTATAAAATATCATTTGATTAAAATGACTAAACAAAAATTATCAACACTTAATGGTGAAATTGAAGAGTTCTTACGTAAAAAAGGTGCGATAAGAGTAGGCTTCGCTACACTTGAAACTTTAGCTGGTGGTCCACCAAGTACTGATCTTAAATACGTACTTCCCAAAGCAAAATCAGCAATAAGTTATGCACTACTATTCGATCGTAAAAAAATACGTGATTATCTAAGTAAAAAAAGTTTTATTGACCATGAGAGAGATAGATTGGCTCTTAATATTAAATCTGTTGAAATTTCGAGAGCACTCGCAAAAATGCTTAGGAAAAAAGGTTTTAAATCAACTGCTGTTCTATCAAACAATGAATATAGGAAGGAAATACCAGGTTGGCAATTAAAAATGCCTCCAGATCTCTCACATCGTTATATTGCGGTGCGCTCTGGAGTTGGATCATTCGGCTGGTCTGGTAATGTAGGTATAAAAGGTATTGGTACTACGATCCTTCTTGGAACAGTAGTTACTGAAGCAGAGCTTGAACCCACTGATCCCCTTCCACCTGAAGAGTCTTTCTGCACTAAGTGTAAGTTGTGTATTAAAGCTTGTACTGCAAGTTTATTTGACAAGGAGAAAGAAACTACTGTTACTATGGGCGGTGAAAAATTTTCTTATAGCGAGCGTAAGAATTACGTGCGCTGTCAATATGTGTGTGGAGGATTTACTGGACTGAATAAAAAAGGAGATAAACAATGGTCAACTTGGTCTCCTGGTCGTTTTGATGTGCCAGAAGAAGATAGAAAAATTATGAACATAATGTTTCATGCGATGAATAAATATAAAAAATGGCCAGAGAGGACTGATGGAACTGGTGGTTATGTAAGTGAAGCTGCGCCAGGATTGAGTATTAGACTTACTTGTGGTATTTGCCAGAATATTTGCTGGGGTAACCCAGAAGATACACGTAAAAATTATCAATTGTTAATAAATTCTGGATGCGTTCTTCAAAAACCAAACGGAGATATTATAGTACTTCCACCAGATGAGGCACAAAAGGTATTTGATAGTTTTCCTCCAGAACATCGAAAATTATATTGTAAAAAATAATTTTTTAATTAATATAAAAAAAAATTCTGATAATCAAGATGATAAGATGTCTGAATTAGAAAAATATCAACAAGAAGGTAAGGATTTATACAACAAATTACGTCTTTTAACTTCCCCAGTAGCAATTAAATTCATAAGAGATTTCTCTGAAATTCCAGATAATGCCCATCGTCCCTCTAAAATGGGAGAAAAGATTAGTTTATGCCAATCTTTTACACTCGCAAGACGGTGGGGGCTTAATGTTGCAATGACTTTTGAAGATAATATCTGCATTACTTCTAGCTTGGTCCATCAATGGGAGAAAGTCCCTGTTGAAGATATTTTCATTTCACAAGTTAAATCAGGATATCATAAGGATTCAGATGCTGAATTAAAAATTCAAATGGGATATCGAGATTTTCTTAATGAAGAATCGTTTAATATGATAAAAGATCACAAAGGTTTTATTGCGTCACCACTTATAAAAACAGTTGTGATTCCAGATGTTATTCTGCTGTATGGTGACCCTGCACAAATGCTCCATATTATTCATTCATTGAGTTATGAAGGAAAATATATTGTAGAATCAAAATTCATTGGTTATGGAGAATCCTGTATTAAAGGTGTTTTACTCCCTTATGTATCCAAAAAACCTCAATTAGTGCTTCCAGGGACGGGAGACAGATTATTATCAGTAACAAAAGAGGAAGAGATGGCTATTGGATTTCCTGCATCATTATTATTTTACATATCTGAAAATTTATTTAAATCAGCAGGAGCTTTAAACCCAGGTCATCCATCTAGATTTATTCTAGGAACACCACCAGTTGGTCCTGCAGCTTGGAGTTATCTTAGAAGAAAATTAAAGAAATATAAAAGAAAAAAAGAAAAGAAGATAAAAATGGTTAGTAAAAGTGAGTAATATGATTAAAAATAGAGAAGCATTAGAGAGAATTGCTAAAAAGCTAAGTAAAGTTCAACAAGGTGTTGCAAAAGATGGAAAAGGAAATATAACTGATACCTATCTCAAATATTTAAGCTTGTTATATGGTCCAGAAGAGGCAGAAATTGTTCAACATCTCGAAATAATGCCTAATGCAATCCGAATTTCAAAGTTAGCTAAACAACTAGGAAAAGAAAAAAAAGAGCTAAAAGAAATTTTAGATAAGCTGGCAAATAAAGGATTTATTATGAAGATGGGAACCAGCTATGCTCTACCAAACCCATTAATGATTTATGATGCACCCTTTATATTAAAAACTAATTATGAAGATGATAAAGAAAAAACAGCAGAACTAGCTAGACTGAGCAGAAAATTTTTTGAGAAGGAGCAATATTATAGGAGCTGGGAAACAAGTATACATGGTACCCCAAGGTCGAGAATTTTAACGGTTAGCGAAAAGATTGAATCAGAAAAAGATATTGTTCCTATTGAAGAAGTATATAATATAATAGATCAAAACAGCTCATTTGCCTTAATTCCTTGTCCATGTCGTATAAGATCAGAAGCTGAAGGTATTAGAAAATGCAAGGATAAATATCCCATACATAATTGTCTATTATTAGGCGCAATGGCAGAAGGCGTTCTTCAAATGGGTGATCCTGTAGTTAGAAGAATTGATAAAGAAGAAGCTAAAAAAATCACAGCGGAAGCTGCTAAGCTTGGTTTAGTTCATACTACTGATAATTATGCTAAAAATAGCAATATATTATGTGCTTGTTGTGAATGTTGCTGCGGTTTATTAGCAGGTTTGACTAGAACGGGACTTGAAAATCCTAGAGCAATCGCAAAAGCTAATTATATTGCTAATGTCGATTCTGAGATATGTACCGCTTGCCAAACATGCTTGGACCGTTGTAAATTTGGCGCAATTGAAGTAAATGAATATGCAATTATCAACGAAAATAAATGTATGGGTTGCGGTCTATGCGCTGTGACTTGTCCTAACGATGCAATATCACTGAAAAGAGTAGAAAGAGAAGAAATTCCGGGTGTTCAAGCTTCACTTATTTAATTTATAATTATATATTAAAATTAAAATAGTGGCTCCTAAACATCGTAAATTGTATTTCCAAAAATCAAGGAAATTACGCATGAAATCCATAGCTTAATTTTTTCTTAATTTCACATTAATTTAGATAATACTTTTTTATACGAATTTTTTACATATATTTTTGTATTAAGATCAAAGTATTAAATCAATTTGTGGAATTTTATAATGATTCTTTGTCAATTTAATGGCGGTTGTATGGGCTGCTGTGGATATCGTATTAAAAATGTTGAATTAGCTGAAAAGGCAATTTATGAGAATACTTTAGAATTCAAAAAATATAAAAATTTGGAAGTATTTAGGGATAGAAATTTTAAAAGCGCTTTACGTTATGGCGTTTGTCTAAATGTGGTAAGGATTAATGGCAATATTTTTTGCCCCTTGCATCCTAAACGAAATAATGGTATAGATTTTCGTAAGGGATATTGTCTTGTTAACCATTTCTGTAAAACTGCTAAAAAGTTTAGTAAATGGAATGAAAAAAAGCAGAATAAATTTCTGAATTTTATTAAGAGTAAAAATTTAGATGCAATTGAATATAGCCTTATGATTGATAGGGGGATTTTACTGAAAGAATTCCAAAAAACTATTAATGGCTAATTAATTTCATAATTTCGTCCCAAGTACCAATAATCTGCTGAACTTGTGGATCGTTTAATGCATCTATAGGATCGCCTTTGAAAGATACTTTTCCATTATCTAAAATTAATACATAATCTGCCCAATTTTCGATGAAAAAGTGATTATGTGTTGTAAAAAGAATAGTTATTTCATTTTCAGAAATTAATCTATTTAAAATCAAAATCAATTCTTTTATTGTAGGAATGTCTAAATTAGCAAATGGTTCATCTAAAAATAATATCTCAGGCTTCATAGCTAAGACTCCCGCTAAAGCTGCTCTTTTCATTTGTCCCCAACTCAAATTATTAGGTGAGGCATCTCGAAACTCTAACATATTAACCGAATTTAATGCCCATTCTACCCTTTCTTCTACTTCCTCTTTGGATAATTTTATATTTCTTGGACCAAATGCTACATCTTCCCACAGTGTAGGAGCAAATAATTGATCATCAGGATTTTGAAATAAAAAACCTATTTTTTTTCTAACTTGCCAAGCAGTCTTTCTATTTACTTCAATATTACTGATTTTTATAGATCCTGATTTTGGTTTGATTAAATTAACCATTAACCTGAAAATAGTAGTCTTACCTGAGCCATTCGGTCCTGAAATAGCAAATTTTTGGCCCTTCTTAACATTAAATGAAATATCTTGTATTTCAAAAGCTCTCGATTTATTTTTTATCTTGTAATTCAAATCTTTAACTTCAATTATAATATCTGATTCACTCATTTTTAATCACACATAATATTGGCTAAACTCTACATACATAAATAAATAAAGCATGAATAAAATTATCAAACCTAAAAAAATAAAATCATAAAATTTTACTGGCTTTCTAGTTATTGTAATTTTTCCTGAAAAACCTCTCAATCTCATACTCTCGTACAATTTGCCGCTCTTTTCAAATGTTTTAACTAATCTAGATCCTATTATATATCCTGCTAACTGAATCCGACTTCGTGTTGATTTAACAATGTCCAGACCTCGTAATTTTTGTGCTTCTGCTAATTTCTTATTTCTTAATAAAAATTCAGGTATATATCGAACCATTATAACTAGTGAAGAAGCTATACTTTTCGGCAAAATTCGAAGAGTTACGAATTCAGTAAAGGATAAACTAGAAAGATAAATCATGAACACAAAAAAAATAGTAACCATCCTTAAAAAAACCAAATAAGCATATTCTAATCTGTCTGAATAAACATAAAGTGTTGTAAAACCCAAATTCCATTGATATTTAATCTTAAACCAGATAAATGGATCAAATTCATCAGTATTTCTAAAAAATGGAATGAAAATTATGAAAAATATGAAAACTGGTAATACCAATATAAGACGTTTAAAAATTCTCTTTAAATTAGACCAAGTCACTAATGCTAAAAATAAATGAAAACCTAATATTATATAAAATACATAATGTTTAGTCATAAATGCTAAACTAACCGCTATTATTAATGAAGTTATAAATCTAACTTCGGAGTTAATTTTTGCTAAATAATTTTTTTCTCCAATAAGACGAAAGGGAATAAAACTCATGTATTATTGAATCCTTTTTTTTGGATAATACTATAAATCAATTGGATAATATCCTATTTGTATTTAAAATATTCATTGAGAAATTAAAAAAAGGCTTAAAATAGTAAAGTATGAACCCGCTAAGCGCAAATCGGGAAATTTTAACTTTCTAAGGGGAACGAATAATAAAGAATCGCCGACATAATTGCGGAAGCTAGAGCAGATAGACCAAAAAACAAAAATACATTAATTTTTATAATATCTATCAAATTAACAACAATAAAATTCGCAGTTCCAGTTACACTATTAGCTATACATGGCCAATAAACACTATTGGATTTTTCTCTAAACCAACTATAAAGAAATCTTGTTGGGATTAAATAGATTAAAAAAATTATGAGCAAAATAATGGTTTTTTCAAAATTTAAAGCTATATTTGAAAACCATAAGAAATATGGAATATACCAAATAAACCAAGATAGAGTTATCATTAAATTTTTATAAATAAAATTTTCTTCAGGAATGAACTTATAATACAGACCTGACCAAGCCAATTCTTCATAAAACGCCAAAACAAGCATATAGAAAAACATCGGGAGTGCAAGAAATAGAATTGTACCAATATTATTGATAAATGGTAGGTTTAATATGAAAAAATCTACATAAATGTTAATTACTAACATAATTAGAAAATAAATCGTTAACATTCCCAATATAAGAGAATTTGGAGCTTTTTTTAAATCTGATAAATTTATAATCCCAATCTCCCTCCCTGATAAATTATTTATGAGCGTAAAGATTAAAGTTATTATAAAAGGTCCTAAAAATAAAATTATTGATATATCAAACAAAATAAAATTCTTCAAATAATTAACCCAAATAAAACCAAAAATCCATGACCATGCCCAAATAAGTGCTATATAGATATATATTACTTTATTTGAGATTTGATGTTCAATAGCATGATCTGTATTCAATTTTTCACCTTCAGCTTAATAAAAAAAATCTAAAAAAACTATTAATGATTTTCTTAAAAAAAAAGAAATGAAGGAATTGACTCTCCTTTTTTGACTTTTTATAAAGACATTGTAATAGAAGAAATGATTTCAGTTCCTGTTTGTTCTACTGCAAAAGTGAGGGTATCCATAGCAATCTCTGCGGTAAATGTAAATCCATCTTCAACTATTTCGAAAGTATAAGTCTCTTCTTCAGTTGGTGCTAATTCAATACTTAGTACTGTTTCATCTTCAGCAAATGATAAAGTATAACTCGGACCTGCGGCAGTATAATAAGTTATAGAAGCGGTATAACCTATTTCACTAGAACTTGAATTCAATTCAAATGAATGAACCAATCCAAATGCTGAAAATTCTATCGTTAGAATTGTTAATCCTTCTGAAGTTTCCAGACCATAATATGTTCTATCAAGAGTAGCCGTTTCCATACTAAAAGTCCAAGTTTCTTCTTGATCTACTGAAATAGAACTTTGCCATTGTAACTTACCAGAAGCGATTGCAAAGGGAATTATCAATAGACAAATGAGAATTATTGCAAAAATGGCAAAAACTATAAATTTTGGCTTATCTATTATCTCAGGCATCCTTTTTATCAAGTAAAATAGACCAATTGTGAGTGCAAAAGCTAGAATAATTCCTAATGGTCCTAATATAAAATCTCCAAATTTCCCTAGATCTATTCCTGGTAATACACCTACTTCAGGTTCACCTACTCGAGAATCTTCGAAGGTTGCCTTTTCAAATCCATCAGGATTTCCACTAGGAAAAGGTATTCCAAGAAATGCTAGAGGTATAATGGCCACAAGACACCCAGTTATTAAAAGTAATGCAAAAATTATTTTCTTATTCATTCTATAGCCTCCAGACCTAAGTTATCGATGGTTGTTATTAATTCAGGTTTAGCTTTTGTGATATATGCTATGACAGCAGCGGTTATCGCAGCTTCACCAATTCCAATTATCAAATGATAAATTAACATTGGTGGAAGGGACACTTCCCACGATACAACACCAGATAATTGAAGTTCTATTGGAACCATTAGAGCTGCCACAACAATTGATATAAAACTTGCAATTGCTGAACTAATTATAAGATTCTTCCTGGTATCCAGTTTTCTTCCAAGTATTTTTACAAATAAAGCAAGTAAAACATATCCAAACATTCCACCTATTATTCCCATATTAAATACATTTACACCGATAGCCGTAATACCTCCATCACCCATAATAGCTTGTATTAATAAGACTAAAATCATTATTATGGGTGCTGCCCAAGGACCGAGTATTGCGGCAATCATAGTTCCTCCTACTAAATGTCCAGAAGTACCACCAGGAACAGGAAAATTTACAAATTGTGCTGCAAAAATAAACGCTGCTAATACACCAATATAAGGTACAAATTCTTCATCAAGCTCTTTTTCAAGTTTATAGAAACAAATTGCCAGTATTATCAATGAAATAACAAAAAAAGTTATCCATAGCCACGGTGCTAAAATACCATCTGGTATATGCAAATTATATTACTCCTTTTATATTTTTCAAAATAAGTGAGTATTACTAATTTTCAAAATAGTATTATCCTAAGAAAAAAATTTGTATAAAAATATTACCTAATCATGTTTGAGTATTACCCATTATATTTTATTAAAAAAAGAATTATGCTGATTTTATATTAACGATTTTAATTGAGTGTGTGTTTATGAAAAAATATGATGCAAGAGGTTTGATGGCATTTTGGACTAATATTGATGATGAACACTTGCTAGAAGTACAAAAATGGCATAATTGTGAACATGTGACTGAACGAGTCACTATTCCAGGTTTTCTCGTTGGTCGGCGCTATCGAGGTGTCGATAAGGCGCATACTTATTTGATGTACTATGAAACAACAGATACAAGTATCTTACAAAGCGAACCATACCTTCATGCATTAAATAATTCTACACCTTGGACTAAAAAATCCTTAAAATATTTTAAAAATAATATTCGCAATATTTACGAATTGATTACAATAGAAGGAACCTCGGCGATCACTGAAGCTCCCTATCTCTACATCATCCGCTTTAATATTGCGTCTGAAAAGGAGAATGAAGTTGTTAATTGGCTCAAAACATATTATCTATCCAAAATATCTGCACTATCCAACGTTTATCGCTGTTGCCTTTATCAGATCGATGAAAAAATCTCTAATATAATGACTGGTGAACGTGAGATATATGGTGGCGGACCGGGACAGCAGAAGTATTTACTAATGTTTGAGCTAGCTTCGCAATATTTACCAAAAAATCAAGAATGGCAAAGTATAAATGAAGAAAATTTAGATAAAATCAAATATTTTAAAAACAAATTCGAGGAATATTCTTTCCTAGAATTTTTTTTATATGCCCCAGAAAAAAATTAAATATATTGGGAATCTCTAAGGACACATCCTGTTGCTTTTCCTAGCTTCATTAATTCGGAACATTTTGAACAGGTTACACACGTCTTTTTTTTCTCAATTTTTCCTTGTTGAAAAATTTGTCGTGGAAAATTTGGATTTGCAAACGCCATTCTACCAAATCCACAAATATCCACGTTTCTACCTTGGATTAACCCCGCTGCTACATATCCTGCATATTGCCGCAGAAAAGAATAGCATGAACCAACTACTATCATATCTTTAGGAATATGTTGTTTAACTACTGATGTTAAATTCATTATTCTGCTCACACCATATAAAGGATGTTCAGCAGGTAAATGACCGTCTTTTACGGAAGTGTTATAAGGTCTCGTTATATGTGGTGTATAGTGGGGATTTCCTGCTGAGATGTTGATTAATCGCACACCTAATTGATATAACTGTTTTGCTAATTCTATAGGTTCTGTTAGATCAACTGACGCTGGAAAGGTTTGGTTTTTTTGTGCCTTTACACCAAAGCCATTTGGGTAAGGGATGCCATCATAAATACCTAACCGCGAAGTTATAAAAAAGTTTGAATCATTTTTAACTTTATTTTTTAATTTTTTGATAATATTTAGAAAGAATTTTGTTCTATTCTCTAAATTTTTTCCTCCATATTCCGAATCTTCTCTAATTCGAGCAGACAACAATTCGCTAATTAAATATCCATGACAAGCTTTAATGTCAACCCCATCAAAACCCGCTTCCTTTACTAATATCGCCTTCTTCACCCAAATATCTTCTAACTCTTTTAATTCAATATCAGAAATAATTATTCCATCTTGTCTATTGACGTTAAGAGCTGCATCTAAATCTGAATTGTTATATACTCTTATTGGGAATCTCTTTCCACCACTTTTAGAATATCTACCCGAATGATTTAATTGTAAAATTAGAACACATTCATTGCTAAATCCTAATTCCTTAAGTGTTTGATTGCAAATCTCCCTGATTTTTATTACTAATTCTTTAAAATGCTTTAAATTTTCCTCCGTTATCATTAATTGGTGTTTATTTGAACGGGAATTCTCTGTTATCGCACATGCTTCAAACCAGATTAACCCTACTCCACCTTTTGCATACCTAATATATCTTCTATAGGTTAGTTTACCTGGTGTTCCATCTTTATCTGAATCGAATCCCTCCATAGGATTTATAGATAACCGGTTTGGAATATATATGTCTTCTAGTTTAACTGCTGTTTTCAAAATTTCTGTTTCATAAGAGATTGGAATAGTTAACTCCAATTTTTTTATTTTATCCTCAAATTCTGATATGGATTTGAAAGTAAAAGGCTCAAATTTTTTTATAGATGAGGTCGGATTCATCAGTATAAACTGTAAAATATGATCTTTAAAGAGTTTGTTAGGATACTTAATTAAAAATTAAACCAAAAAGTAGCTATATTTTTTCAATATTTTTTCTCATTTTTCTAGATTTTTCATTTAGTTCATAAAGAAACTGTTGAATTTGCAGATCAATTAATGAAGGTTTTTTATTATGTTCTGTTTCTTTATTATTTTTTATTTCATTAGTCATTTACTCTAAACCCAATAAAAAAAATTAGATATGATATGAAGTTCTTAATTTAAATTCTGCCTTCTTAGCGGGGTTCCACCGTTCTACTGGTCTATAATATCCTGTAACACGACTCCATATTATAGTCTGACTATTACAAATCGGACAAGAGGGAAAATTTCCTATTAGTGTTTTCTGGCAATTTTGGCATACAGAGAGGGTTGGAGTTATGCTAAAATAAGATAAATCCGAATTTTCAGCCGTATTCTTTATGAATTTGGTGAGACCTTCTACGTTAGAAATTTCATCCATAAATAGATGCGTTATACATCCACCAGTAAATTCCCTATGAAATTCTCCCTCAATTTTTATTTTGTCAACTATACCTTTATAATCTACAGGCAGATGAGTGCTATTTGTATATTCTAGAACACCATTATCATTAATTGAATAATACGCCGCATCCCCAAAATCTTGATAGTCGTGAAATGCAAATCTTCCGGCTGTTTTTTCAGCTGGTGTCTGTTCTAAATTATATAACATTCTGTCTTCTCGTTGAAATTCGGCAATTCTTTCACGTATATATCTTAAGACTTTTTTTGTTAGCGCACGCCCAGCTATTGAATATATGGGTTGTCCAATATAATTCATACAAAAATCATGAAAACCGACAACTCCAATAGTATTAAAATGATTCATGAATCCACTACAAAGGGTTCGTTGAGTCGTGGGTAATAATCCGTTATTTAAACTATGAGTTATAACTTTTCGTTTATGTTTTAATTGTTTTCGGGCAATTTCTAAAATTTTATCTAGATTTCCGAATAAATCTCCATTTTTACGTGATATAAATCCAATTCTAGGCATATTTAAAGAAACTACTCCAATGGATCCAGTATTTTCACCAATAGCCCAAAGTCCCCCAGAATGTTTTTCTATTTCATTATAATCAATTCTTAATCGGCAACACATACTTAAGTTAGAATCGGGCTGTAGATAATCAACATTATAATTTAGGAAATAGGGTGATCCTTTTTTAGCTGTGAGCTCCATAAGAAGTCTACCTATCTCGGAATCATATTCGAAATCTTTATCTAAAGCTATTGTAGGAATCGGAAATGTAAATGGATTACCTTTTGCATCCCCCTCTTGAATTACTTCAATGAAAGCTCTATTAACCAGAGCCATGTCTTCTTTTAATTGATCATATGTAAAGGATTGTTCTTTGCCTCCTAATAACGCAGGCACTCCTTTATATCGTTCAGGAAGTGTCAAATCTAATGTTATATTGATAAATGGAGGTTGATCACCATATCTTGTTGGAAAATTTAAATTGAAAACAAAATTTTGTATGTGCTGTTTTACTTGTTTATAGTCTAAATGATCTATCCTAACAAATGGGGCCAGTAGAACATCTACATCAGAAAATGCTAGTGCCCCTGCCCATTCTCGCTGAACAGTGACTATAAAATTTATCATATGGTTTAAAATTGTTTGTAGATGTTTTGCGGGTTTTGCACTTATAACTAAATCTAAACCATCCCTAATTAATTGGCGTAAATCCCATCCTGAACAATAACCACAAAATCTACTTGTCCATAGATCATGAAGGTGAATTAATCCTACCTCATGTGCTCTTACGGCGTCTGGAGCATTTTTATATAAATCTTTTAATGCATTTCTCTTAAAATCATATTGGCTAACTGAATTCACTAGTCCGCTAAAAGATTTTCTCGTATTTGCATTATCATTTTGTACAAAAGAATCTTGAAGATATTTCTTAATCTGACTTTCGATCATATTATCAAAATTTGCTAAATCAACATGAACTGTCCTTCTAGTCGGGACTAATTCAATCTCTTCTCTTCTTAATGCCTCCACTTCAAGAATCCTATCAGGTTCTACACTTTTATCCATCATCCAACGCCTCTTTTCTGTCCATTAATTATAATTTTTTTGATTTTCCCTCTAGAGTTTTTTATCGATAAACTTACCTTTTAGCCTAAAAAACCATTATCAAAAAAATTTGATAATTTTATAAAATAAATTTGAATAAATTATTTAAACCCCACTTTATTATAAAAATATTTTTGGATAGTACTATGAAAAAAATTTTAGTGGAAAATTAGTGATTTTTGCTATATTTGTGTTAAATTAGGATCAATCAATATACATGTTTTTTCATATTTAAATCAAATTTTGATTTAATTAGTATTAATATTGAATAAAGATACACTTAATTAAATAAATAAATATTAAATTCTTCTTGTAGAGAAAAATATACAATAGTTTTTTCTTTGTCATTGACAGAATTGATGGATCCGGATTTACTACATATGGTAAATTATTAGGGGATCATTTAAAACAAAAGAGAGATGTATTTATAACTCAATAACCATCCACTAATGAAATTGGTAATCTAATTAGAAAATGAAGAAACCTAAATCAAGAAATTTAACTTCGATATTACTTTTTCATAATCTTCAATTTCCACATATTTAAAAGCTCAACTTAAACTCCTAATTTCTTTAAATTTTTTAAATAAAATGTAATTTACTTAATGTTTTATATAAAATGGTTAATTTTTTTGATAAAAAAGGAAGTCAAAAATATGTTTCCATTTGAACCTGACTATTATTTGATATTATATATTCAAGCAATAATTTGGTTTATTTTAGTTGGATTTTTAATTTATTTAATTTTTAGAAACAAATTAACCTATATTGATGAATTTAGACAGAGGATTGTTTCAGGAATTTTTTTCTTTATAATCATTATGAGTTGTATTCTAGTTTTTCAGGTTAGTCTTCAAATTCCTCAGGAAATTCTTATTATGGTATATTTAATTATGTTTATAGGTTATATAATTTTTATAGCATTAACTCTACATGGAATATCCAAACTTATTAATTATGTCTCTTCAATTATTGATTTTGAAACAAAGAATAAAAAGAAGTTTGCTATTATATTTTCGACAATTTTAACCGCTATTCTTTCTATCATATATGCTATCCCTAGATTAAATGATGTTATATTGCTTACTGGATTATCTTTTCAAATAATATCATGGTTAATTGTTTATTTTGCTGCTATATACACATTATTTTTACATCAAGAGATGAGAAAGATTGATTTAAATATCTTGTTATATTTTGGACTTTGTTATTTATGTATTGCTTCTAGTCAATTGCTTTCACTATTTCTGGATTCTAGAACCGATATGTTATTTTGGGTATTTACCCTCTTATTTTTTACAGTATTAAATATCTTTTTAATCATTGGGTATTTAGATTTTAAAAATAAAGTAAATAAGGGATTAGTAAAATGAGTAAAGATTTAATACAAGCGTATAAATTTCTACTGGATAATACTCTTTCTAGAAGTCAGGAAATACTTGGTAAAAAATTTATCATAAAGTTAATTAAAAAAGCTGAAAATATTACCACTAAGGAGGGAATGTCATTATTAAAGGGACTAGAATATAGTAAAAAAGAGTTACAACTCGATATACTATATAAAAACTACAATGAAAATGAAGCTGGCTATACAAAGGAAATTATTGTTGACACTTTTAATACACTCATAAAGCTAATCGATAAAGCGTTATCTATGCTTGTGGGGAAAGATAACGCAGTAAAAATAATTAATGATGGAGTGCAAGACACTAAACTTAATCAAAAAGCTCTTTTTGAAAAAGAAAATATTGAAGAATATTTGCGTTACAAAGTATAAAAACTGAATTGCGTAATAAGTGAATAACTCAAATATATTATTAATTCTTATTCATAAATTCATTTTAATTGTTTTCTTTAAAATTATTTTTAATTAAAATATTACATATTATTGTACAATTTAATTGATAATCAAATTTTTTGGAGAAATGAATAAATATATCCTTTTTCATTGTCATTGATGGAATTGATGGATCTGGGACTACAACTTATTGTAAATTATTAGGGATCATTTAAAATAAAAGAGAGATGTATTTTTAGCTGAAGAACCATCCACTAATGAAATTGGTAATTTAATTAGAAAATAAAGAAACCCTAATCAAGAATTTTAACTTTAATATTACTTGTTCATAATTTTTAATTTCTAAATATTTAAAAGCTCAATTTAAACTCCTAATTCCTTTGAATTTTTTAAATAAAATGTAATTTACTTAATAGTTTATAAAAGAAGATTGATTTTTTTGATTAAAAAAGGAAGTCAAAAAAATGTTTACATCAGGAACTAATTATGATTTCTTATTATATATCCAAGCAATAATTTGGTTTATATTAGCTGGATTTTTAATTTATTTAATTAATAAAAACAAATTAACCTATGTTGATGAATTTAGACGAAAATTCGTTTCAGGAATTTACTTATTAATATTTTCCAATATTCTTACTATATTTTTTCAAGTCATCATAAAAATTCCACAAGAATTCTATTTAATATTATATAGCTTTGTGACTTTCTTAGGTGTTGGGTTTATGATATTAACACTTATTGGAATATCCCAATTAATTGATCATATTTCTTCGATAATTGATTTTGAAACAAAAAATAAAAAAAAGTACGCTATTTTAATTTCCGCAATTATAACAATAATTATTTCTATCTTATTTGGAATAAGCAGATTAAATGATGCTACTCAGATTTCATTTATATTTGCAATTCCAATAGTTACTTTATTTTACTTTTATACTAGTACATATACGTTTTTATTACATCAAGAGATGAAAAAAATCGATCTAAATTTTCTCTTATATATATCCCTTAGTTTTTTTACTTTTGGTATAAATTTAATTCCTGGAATATTTTTAGATATGACATCTGACGCTTTTTATTGGGTGATTATTTACTTTATAAATATTGGATTCATTCTAATTTTAATCATTGGCTATTTGGATTTTAAGAAAAAAATAAATAGAGGTTTAAATAAGAGCTCAACAAAATAAGTAAAGATTTAATATAAGCGTATAAATTTTTACTGGATAATACTCTTTCTAGAAGTCAGGAAATACTTGGTAAAAAGTTTGAACTCCTAATCCTTTAAATTTTTTAGATAAAATGTAATTTACTTAATGTTTTATATAAGATGGGTAATTTCGTTTATAAAAAAAGGAAATCAAAAATATGTTCCCATTTGAAGCAAATATTAGTATAATAGATATAATATTATATATCCAAGCAATTGTTTGGTTTATTTCAGCAGGATTTTTAGTATATCTAATTAGAAAAAATAAGTTAACTTATATTGATGAATTTAGACAGAAGTTTATTCTCGCTGTTTACGTTTTACTATTAATTGGAGCTATAAATGTAATTTTTAATATATTTATTAAAATCCCTCAACAATTCAGTTTATTATTATATCTAATTATGTTTTTATCTGATGTATTTTTTATTGCATTAACACTAATCGGAACATCCAAATTAATGGAGTATGTTTCTTCAATAATTGACCTTGAAACAAAAAATAAGAAAAAGATTGCTTTTATAATTTCCATAATTGTAACAATTTTTGTTTCCATTATTCATATTATTGTTAAAATAAGCTCATCTGCTACATTGGTAGCAGAAGATTATATTTTGTTTTCAATAGCTATTCTGTTTTTCTCATTTGCTGCTATCTATTTTCTATTCCTTGATCAGGAGCTGAAAAAAATCGATATAAATATTTTGAGATATTTTGGAATTAGTGTATTATTTCTCCTTTCTATTTCTTTTTCCTCAATATTTATAGATGTAGAAAGCGGTATTTTTTATTGGGTAATCGTATTCTTTGGTCTAATTGGATTAAATTTCTCTTTAATTCTGGGGTATTTGGAATTTAAAAACAAAATAAGGAAAGGATTAGCAAAATGAGTAAAGATTTAATACAAGCGTATAAATTTCTACTGGATAATACTCTTTCTAGAAGTCAGGAAATACTTGGTAAAAAATTTATCGAAAAGTTAATTAAAAAAGCGGAAAAAATTACCACTAAAGGGGGAAAATCTTTATTAAAGGGACTAGACTACAGTAAAAAAGTGTTACAACTCGATTTATTAAATAAAAACTACGATGAAAATGAAGCTGGTTATACAAAGGAAATTATTGTTGAAACTTTTAATACACTCATAAAGCTAATCGATAAAGCTTTATCTATGCTTGTGGGGAAAGAATACGCCATAAAAATAATTAATGATGGAGTTCAAGACACTAAACTTAATCAAAAAGATATCTTTGAAAAAGAAAATATCGAAGACTTAATTCAAAGAATTGTATAATAAGTCTTGAAAAAGAATTATCCACATAAAAGAGAAGGTAAGAAACATGTTTATTCTTGAAACTGACTATTATTTGATATTATATATTCAATCAATAATTTTATTTATTTTAGTTGGATTTTTAATTTATTTAATTACTAAAAACAAATTAACCTATGTAGATGAATTTAGACAAAAATTCGTTTTAGGAATTTACTTATATTTGTGTGGTGTGGTTATTTTGATAATATTTCAAATCATTCTCAAAATTCCACAAGAATTTTATTTAATTTTATATGGGGTTATAGTTTTATCTGAAATTGGATTCATGGCATTAACACTCCTTGGAACATCAAAATTAATTGATTATATCTCTTCAATAATTGATTTGGAAACAAAAAATAAAAGAAACTATGCACTTTTAATTTCTGCAATTATATCAACAATCTATACCATTTTATATGGAATATTTAATGCAAGTAATGCATCAAAACTAACTCTAATACTTTTAGTCCCATGGACTGTTTTTTTCTACTTTTTATCTTGTATATATACGCTATTCTTACATCAAGAGATGAAAAAAATCGATTTAAAATTTCTTCTATATATCGGACTTAGTTTTTTTTGTTTGTGCTTATCTGTATTTCCTGCAATATTTTTAGATCCAAGGTCTGATCTATTTCATTTAGTGCTTAATTTATTCTTGTTGATAGGGGCAAATGTATTTTTAATCATTGGTTATTTAGATTTTAAAAATAGAATAAGTCGGGGATTAGTAAAATGAATAAAGATTTAATACAAGCGTATAAATTTTTACTGGATAATACTCTTTCTAGAAGTCAGGAAATACTTGGTAAAAAATTTATCACAAAGTTAATTAAAAAAGCTGAAAATATTACCACAAAGGGGGGAAAATCATTATTAAAGGGACTAGAATATAGTAAAAAAGAGTTACAACTCGATTTACTATATAAAACTACAATGAAAATGAAGCTAACTATACAAAGGAAATTATTGTTGACACTTCTAATATACTCCTAAAACTGTTCGATAAAGCTTTATCCATGCTTGTGGGGAAAGAAAATGCCATAAAAATAATTAATGATGTAGTACAAGACACTAAACTTAATTAAAAAAATATCTTTGAAAAAGAAAATATCGAAGAATATTTGCGTTATAAGGTTTAAAAAATTAAATTGCGAATTAAGTGAATAACTCATACGAATTCGTTATTATTATTCATAAATTCATCTTAATTGTTTTCTTTAAAATTATTTTTAATTAAAATGTTATATTATTGTATAGACTAATTGATAATCAAATTTTTTGGAGAAATGAATGAATAAATCCTTTTTCATTGTTATTGATGGAATTGATGGATCTGGGACTACAACTCATTGTAAATTATTATTAGATTGGTTAAAACAAAAAAGAGATGTTTTTTTAACTGAAGAACCATCCACTAATGAAATTGGTAATTTAATTAAAAAATTTTTGAAAACTGCTCTTCCAGCAGCAGTGGACGCATTATTATTTGCCGCAGATAGGGTTTTACATACCATTGAGATTAAGAAAGCATTAGAAGAAGGGAAAATAGTTATTTCTGATAGATACATAGAATCAAGTACCTGTTATCAAGGAGTGGAATTAGATGAAGAATGGATAATAACACTTAATAAATTTGCAATTTTTCCTGATCTTACAATCATATTAGACATTAATCCTGAAATTGGATTAAAGAGAAAGGATGATACTTCAGCAAAATTTGAAAATATTCCTTTCTTAACAAAAGTAAGGGAGCTTTTTTTAAAAAGAGCTAAAAAAATGAAGTATCCTGTAATAAATACTTCCAAACCGATTGAGGAAGTTCAAACAGAGATAAGAAATCACGTTAAATCATTAATAAAAATCTGATTAAAAGAATTATTACTATTAATATAATAATAAAAAAATTTTCATAGTATTACCGAATCTGCCTATTAAAAAATGGATAGAAAGCGAGTTTTCATCGATTCTAAAAGAAGAAAATTCAAGTACCGATTATTAAGCTTGCATATCCAACGACCGAATTATAATCTCCGGAAGTTTCTCCAGAATTTGCATATTTTAGAAGCTCTGCTTTAGTCGCTCCCAATATTTTCGAAGCGATTAAAGCTACCGAAGTCGAAGCGTAACCACACATAGAAATAGCATTTTTCTTAACAGTATTGAAAAGAAGTTCTCCATCAATTTTTTTTATCGCACCAATAGCTTTTTGATCTTGCTCTTTTGCATCATCGGCATGTTCGAAATGAGTAAAATCGGTAGAAGCGATGATAACAGCATTTTTCCCAGTAATAGCATCAGCTAGAGCTTCCCCAATTTTTAAAAAATCTTTAAAATTCGAAGAACTCATCATAATTGGAACAATTTTTATTTCTGGGCCATAAATATATTGTAAGAATGGCAATTGAAGCTCTAGAGAATGTTCCCCTTTGTGTATTTGAGAATTTTCAAAAATTACCTTACTTAAGCAAATCCTTTTTGCTACTTCAGAATCGATAATTGCTTGACCTAAAGGGGTTTCCCAAGCACCATCTGCTTGTACTGAAGCAGGTTCAGTTGTATATGAGCGATGATTGACTCCAATAATAATAAAAAGGTCAGGCTTACCATCCTCTGCTAAAACTGCAAAGCCATTGGCTGCAACTGCTCCAGAATAAACATAACCAGCATGTGGTGATACAACAGCAATAATCTTACGAGGACCATTTCCATTTACAATAGGTTTCTTTTTAGGACCCAATTTATGAGTTTCAAAATATGCTTGTAAATCATTATTTAACCCATCGCGAGTTCCGGAATACCAACCACCTGCATAAGCTGCTTTTCTAATCATTTTTAACCAATCCATTATTCCCAATTTAATTATCAAATAAATAGAATTTCTATTAATTGTAAAGTAATAATATTGATATTAATAGAAGTTGATAATTATTTAAAACTTATTTAAAATGTGTAAATGAATAAGGTGGTTTTATGGATAAATTCATATCAGAACACCTATTACATAAAAAAATTGATGTTTTTATAGAAGAAAACCAAGTATTAACAGGAGTAGTAGTAGCTTCGGCGGATAAAGTGCTAACGATCCAAGTTGATGGGAAATATATATACATTAACATCAATCAAGTAAAATACATTATGGAGAGATAAACTAATATCCAAAATTCTTTCTATTTTTTATTAATATCAAAAATATTTCTTATAATTAATATATGGTTATTTAAATGGTAAAAGAAAAATTAATTGCAATTTTAGGAGAAAATAATGTTTCAGATTTAGAAACTGATAAAATTGCTTACTCAAGAGACTGTTTTCCCCTAAAAATTATGCAATATAAGGAAGGAAATATGGAACCTCTTCCTGATTATATTTTGTGGCCTGAAAGTGCACAACAAATTTCAGAAATTTTAAAAATTGCTAATGAAAATAAAATCCCAGTTATCCCTTATGGTGGAGGTGGAGGAGTTAATGGTGGTGTAATTCCTATTACAGGGGGAATCTTACTTGATGTACAAAAAATGGATAAGATTATTGAAATAAATGAAGAATCTTTATTTATTACTGCACAAGCTGGAATTTTGGGGCAACATTTAGAAGACGTTTTGAATCAAAGAGGATATACTTATGGACATCTTCCCAGTTCTTTACAGTGCAGTACATTGGGAGGATTTGCAGCTAATCGTTCAGCAGGGGCTCTTTCTTCAAAATATGGTAAAATTGAAGATATGGTAATAGACCTAGAAGTTGTATTACCAAATGGGGATATTATTCATACTAATCCTATTAAAACTCCTCGTTCCGCTACAGGACCAGATTTAACGCAATTCTTTATCGGATCGGAAGGATGTTTAGGAGTTATTACAGAAATAACCTTAAAAATCCATCCAGTTCCAGATATTCGAAAATTCATTGGTTTTTTGTTTGACGATCTTCATTCTGGTTTAGAAGTGGTTAAAAAAATATTCCGAACAAGTATAAGACCATCAATAGTTCGCCTCTATGACGATGTTGAAGCTAGAATGGTCTATCATATTTCGGATATTCAAAAAGGTCAAAGTTATTTAACACTTGCATTTGATGGTTATGAAAATACAAAGGTATTGATGGAAAAAGAATATCAAATTTGTTATGATATATGTAAAAAAGGGGGAGGAAAAGATATGGGGGAAGAAGGGGGAAAAATTTGGTTTCAAAATCGATTAAATATGTATTATCCAAATCGACAATATCATGATGCACATGTGCTTGCAGATACTATCGATGTTGCAACAACTTTTGATAATATTGAAAATCTATATTATAAGATGAAAGAGGCAATAAAACGAAGAAAAATCAATGTTATGGCACATTGGTCTCATTTTTATCCAAATGGAGGTTCAATGTATATGATTTTTGTTATGATAGAGAAAAATAAAGAACATAGAGCCGAAAGATTATATGAAGAAGCTTGGCGCGATGGTTTGGATGCATGTGTAGCAAATGGAGGCACTTTAAGTCATCATCACGGTGTTGGGATATTTAAAGGAGACTGGATGCCTAAACAATTAGGACTTGCATTTGAATTATTAAAGAAATTGAAAAAAACTATAGATCCAAATAATATAATGAATCCTGGTAAATTAGGCTTTCCTAAATGAGGTGCGAACTTGATAGAGACTAAAAAATTTGATAAAAATATGATAACTTTACTTGAAATGTGTTCAACTTGCATGAAAATGTGTAAAGATCAGTGTCCAACTGCTTGGGCAACTAAATCTGAAAGAATCACACCTTATACTAGAAGTCTAATGATAATTTTGAATGAAAAAGGTATAAAAGAGTATGATCAAGCCGCAATTGAAGCAGAATATAAATGCACAGCTTGTTGGGCGTGTGAAGAAGCTTGTCTACCTAAAGTAGGGCTTCCTAATATGATTGAAATTGCCCGTTCTGATATTATAGCTAAAAATCCCGATTTAAAACCAATGAATGAAATAGCTAATAGAGTCGAAACACTTCATAACCCTCTCAATGAACCGGCTGAGGAGCGATTTAACCGATTAAAAAATATAATCCCAGAGAAAAAGAAAGCGGAATATGTATATTTTATTGGATGTATGGCATGTTATCGTCATCCTGAAATAGCAACATCTATCATTAAATTATTAAAACAAACTGAAGTCGACTTTACAGCTATGATAGGCGATGAATGGTGTTGTGGGTCACCAATTATCCGAAATGGCTTTACAAATTTAGCTCAAAAACTTGCACAACATAATATAGAACAATTTGAAAAATTTAAGTGTAAAAAAATTATAACTGGATGTTCTGCATGTTATAGCACAATCAAAAAGGATTATGCAGAGTTGGGATTGACTTTAAATCAAGAAATTCAACATTTTACTGAATTTTTTGATGAATTAAGGATTAAAAATAAAATTAGCCCCAATAAAAATTTAGATAAGATAATCTCCTACCATGATCCTTGTCATCTTGGACGAAGGATGGGTGTTTATGATCCACCTCGAAACCTTTTGAAAGCTATAGGCGGTAAAAAATTTATTGAATTACAGTTCAATCGTGAAAAAGCAAGATGTTGCGGAGCTGGTGGTGGTGTAAAATATAATTATTCAGATATTGCTAAATCAATAGGGATTAGAAGACTAGAAGAAGCTCAACTTTTAAATGTTGATATGTTGGTGTCTGCTTGTCCTTTATGTAAAAATCACTTTATGGCAATACAAAATGATAAAAGCAAAACAGAAATAAAGGACATCACAGAATTAATTGCTTATGTATATTTAGACTGATTTAAAAATTAGGAATTATTAATTAAATTTAGTAATTTTTTCATATTCGAGGTTGAACATTAATGGAAAAAACTGCACAAAAAATCCTAAAACTGCTTCAAAAAGGAAAAGTTGACGAAGCGGTTGAATCAATCTCGAATACACTTGCTGATAGATTTAATCAACTACAACCAAATGATGTTATTGCAGCTTATCATTTATTTCATCAATGTTATGTTCTTCGAGATTTTAAAGAAGCACATAAGTCATTAAATACAGCAGCACAATATCTTGCCGAAGAAGGCAAAAAGAAAGTTCAATATAATCTAGAGGGAGCCATTGAAAATATATCAGGAGCTGTAATTAGATATTCCTTTGGAGAGGATTTGGAAAAAGCCGAATTAAATATGAAAGAATTAGATTCTATTCCAAAAGTAGATAGATTTGAAATTTATCACCTTGCTAAAGAAATTTTTGAAACATTAAAATCTAAAAAAATGGAAAATTTATTTAAAATTAATAAAAAATATAAAAAATTCTTTGCAGAGAAAGAAAATAATTGGGCATTACTGGAAATAGATTATTATACAACTCCTTTGATTAAAGTTGATTATGTTTTTCCTGAGAGAATTCTTGCTGGAGCAGATTTTGATTTAGAAATAATTGTTAAAAATATATCTCCAAATATCGCTAGAAAATTGGAATCTAGAATAATTCCACCCAAAAATTTTCGATTTCGTAATCCGAGTCAGCGAACTATAAGAATGAAGAAACTTGAACCAGATAGACAATTTAGACATCATGTAAAGTTTTACATAGACGAAAAGGAATACGGAGAAAAAGCCATTGCCTATGATTCGTTAATATATGAAGATATAAGGGGAAACAGATATAGTTACGAAATGCCCGCAACAAAAATTCAAATTGGAACTCAATCAGGAGTTTTAGCAGGAACTCTAATACAAAAAGCTCCTAGGGTCAAACCTGCGCTCAAATTAGGAGTTGCTGATATTACTGAGGAAGAAAAAAAATCAGTTGATAAATTAATAGCAAAAAGAAAGATTTTAAAGGATTTATTAAGGAAAAATGAAGAAAATTTAAACAAAAAAATCATAACAAATGAACAATATATGGCAATTTATATCCAATATAGAGAAAAATTGGAAGATATTGATCGTTATTTAAAAGATTTGGGATATCAAGAGAGAGAGGGCTATACAGAAATAACTTGTATTTATGATGGTTCTAAATTTTATGTCGAAGATGGTCAATGCCCTAGGTGTGGGGATCTCTATACTGTATTTTTTGATGAAATAGCATCAATCTTTTATTTTATGATTATACATCAATCAGGCGTTTGTATATTTGATAAAGGATTCGGAAAAGAGCTAAATGCTGATCTTACATCAGGGTTAATTACTGCGGTTCAAAGTTTCTTAGGTGAATTAACAGGTCGAGATAAAACTAGATTTACAGAATTTAGTCAAAGTGGATTTAATATCCTCACTTGTAACAGTAAATATATAACTTCAGCTATTGTTATGTCGAAGAGAGCTTCCGATCGATTAAAAGACAGACTTATTCAATTTCTGGAATTGTTTGAAAATAAGTATGGAGAAAAATTAACAATATTTTCTGGTAATTTGGATGATTTCGTCGGAAGTTTTGAAATTTTAGCCCAATTTATTCCTATCGATTTACTTCGTCCCCATAAATTTAATTATAATTTACTCGAAGATATTAAGCTTAGTTCGATATCCAGAAAAATTATTAATAATGTCCCTGAAATAAAAGAAAAAAAAATTGAAACAGTATTCTTAGATGATCTAGTAACTATAATCCGAAAAGATCTTCGCCGTATAGATTATGAAAAATTAATTGCAGGAATTTTAGAGTTAAAAGAAAAAGGTATTTTATCATTAGAGGATGTTTCAGTTGAAGAACCAATTCCAGAGCCAATTATGGAACCAGTTTCAGAACCAATCATAAATTCAGTTAATTCTGCAATTGAACCATTTATTGAACCTGAAGGGGAACAATCACAAGAACAACTAAGATTTTGTGTCGAATGTGGTGCTAAATTACCATTAGAAAAGGAAAAAATACAATTTTGTATCAATTGTGGTGCTAAACAACCAGATTAAAACATTCCACCCTTTGGTTTTATTTTCATAAAGGGCATTTTCAATATTTCTTTTGCAACATCTTCTTGATTAATTTTTCTAACATTTTCTGCTCCATCCATTGCTATTCTCTTTGCTATTCTTTGTCCTAAGTCTTTTAATTCTGGATTATTCCAAAGTAATACATAATGAATTATACCAGCTTTGTAGATTTCTTTGATCGAAGATCCTGCATCATTCCCAAATTTGTCAGTGAGAAATTTAAATGCAGAATTAGCTATCGTTCTTATTTGATTCGCACTTTTTTTCGGAGTTTTAGGAACTTCTTTTTCAAAAGCACCAATTGCTTGAATAAATAGTTTTCCAATTGCTTCAAGAATCCCTGTTTCATCCGGATATTTTTCTAAAAGCGCCTCAGCTCCCGTAATAGTTGTATCCAATATTTTTTCAGCCTTACTACCTTTAACTTTTCGTAATAAGCGTAAATAACGTGTTTGAAATGGGCTTATTGCTTTCATTCGTGGTTCTTCACTCAATTAAATGACTCCCAATTTTTTTGTTAAACTAATGTTTTTTTTAAGTTTTTTATATGTTCTTATTGACAAAGGGATTTTCAAAGCAAAAAGAGAGGTAGAGTGAATTTTATTTAATAAGTTTAAGTTTTTTACTTAAAAAGAATAATTTTACTTAAACTGTCTTAAATATTATAAATGACAAAAAAAATTTATATTAATCTTCACTTAAATCTAAAATCAGTTAGAATGTATTATTATTCTTGAAATATATTACATAATTTTACAAGATAATTTTTTAATATTGGTGGTTTTTACTAAATGTCTGAAAATGAAGATTGGTTTTTGAAGGTAGAAGGTTTAGCAAAAGAGTTCGTACGTGGTGAACCAGCCTATAACGATATCAATTTTACATTAAAGGAGGGTCATTCTTTTGGCATTCTTGGGAAAAGTGGTTGTGGGAAAAGCGCATTAATGCACGCAATCCGGGGAACTAAAGATTATGATCCTACCCGTGGAAAAATCTATTATCGTCTAGCTGTATGTAAAAATTGTAAGGCCGTAGAATACCCTAGCACGGCAGGCGAAGCTTGTACTAAATGTGGAGATAAAACAGAACTTCGAACTATTGATTATTGGGATATTTTCGAAAAAGATCCTGACTTATTTTATTCGATCTATGAACGAATTGCAATAATGCTTCAACGTACTTTTGCACTTTTTGGAGAACATCCAGTAATAATGAATATCCGAAATACTCTAGATAAATACGGATATCCAAAAAGAAAAATTGACGGTAGATCTATAATGCTTCTATCAAAAGTTAAATTGACACATAGAGCAATGCATCTAGCACGAGATTTATCAGGAGGAGAAAAACAGCGTGCAGCATTTGCAACTTGTCTTGCAAAAAATCCATTATTATTCCTTGCAGACGAACCTACTGGAACATTGGATCCAATTACAGCAGAATATGTCCATGATGTTATGAAAAAAGCTGTTAGTGATGAAAATCTCACCCTAATAGTTACTTCTCACTGGCCACATGCCGTTGCTGCCCTTTCTGAGGAATCGGTTCTTTTGGAGCGGGGTAAAGTAGTCAAACAAGGAGATCCTGATGAAGTATCTAAAGCGTTTATGGACATGCTCGAAGAAGTAGAAATAGAAAGACGCAAAATTGATAATCCAATTATTAAAATTAAAGATGCTAGAAAATATTACTGGACATTTGATAGGGGTATAATAAAAGCATGTGATGGAATTGATCTTATCATAAATGAAGGAGAAATATTTGGGCTTTTGGGTGTTTCTGGTTCTGGAAAAACCTCATTGGCACACATGATAATTGGGTTAAGAACGATCACAAGTGGAGATATTAATATTCGTGTTGGTGAAGAATGGATTGACATGAGCAGTCCTGGTCCACATGAAAGAGGAAGAGCATCCAAATACATGTCTATTTTACATCAAGAATATTGTCTATATCCGCATAGAACAGTTCTAGAGAATATTACAGGAGCAGTTAGACATAGAATACCAGAGGAAATAAAAACAAATAAAGCATATGATGCTCTGAGAGCAGTTAATTTTACTAATGAAGAGATCGACAATATTTTATACCAATTTCCAGATAATATAAGCGAAGGGGAACGACATAGAGTAGCGATTGCTAGAATTCTAATTCAAGAACCCAAAATTGTACTACTTGATGAACCTACAGGTACGGCGGATCCACTGACAAGAATGGAAATTGTGAGATCAATTAAAAAATCTAGAGATGATCTACAACAGACTTATTTAATCATTTCACATGATATTGACTTTATTGAAACTGTATGTGATAGAGCTGCTTTAATGAAGGGTGGTAAGATACTACAAGTTGGAGATCCTAACAAAATAATCGAAGTAATGAAAGTTGAAGAAGCAAAAGAAGCAGTATAATCTATTTTTTTATTTTTTTTAAATATTGACTACTTTTATAGAAAGAAAAAATTGACTCAATAAAATTTCGATTTTTAAACCAATTGTGAAATTTATAATTTTGAGAATAACATGTCTAGGATTAAATTAAAAATGAAGTTGGTTCATATATCCAATTTATAGCGAAAATTCGTCCATTTTCAACCCATAAACAATCAGAAAAAAAAAATTTGGATTTTGCCAAGATATATACATTTAAATAGCTTTAATTTTTTCAATATTAAAATCACTGGAAAAAAAATTTCTAAGTAAATCTTCAATTTACTAAAGGAATTTCAAAGTTGGGATGATTTTTGAAACTTAAAAAGAGAAATAAAATTCAAGTCTTACTATTGTTTGCTATATTTTCTATATTAATGACTTCTTCAATAATTAGAACTGATATAATATTACCAAGTTGTTTTTATAAAGATTCTAACCAAGAAACTATAATTCCATCAATTCCTTTAGAGCTTCAACCTGCAAAAGCGGTGCTAGGATATTATGACACACCAGGATATGCCTGGGGAGTAGCAGTCTCAGGAGATGTGGCATATGTTGCTGATCGGGATTCGGGTTTGCGGTGCATTGATATAAGTGACCCAACCAATCCCGCTGAAATAGGATATAACAACACCCCAGGAAATGCATACGGAGTGGCAGTCTCGGGAGACGTGGCATATGTTGCCGATTATGACCAAGGCTTGCGGTGCATTGATATAAGTGACCCAACCAGCCCCTCTGAAATAGGCTTTTATAATACCCCAGGATATGCATACGGAGTAGCAGTCTCAGGAGATGTTGCATACGTGGTTGATTATTATGAACTGCTTTGTATTGATATCAGCGACCCAACCAGCCCCTCTGAAATAGGTTCTTACAATATAACGTCATTTGCATGGAGCGTGGCAGTCTCTGGAGACGTGGCTTACGTTGCAAACGATTTTCGGGGTTTGCGGTGCATTAATATAAGCGATCCGACCAATCCCTCTCAAATAGTCCTTTATGTTACCTCAGGAAATGCAATGGAAGTAGCAATCTCGGGAGATGTGGCGTACGTTGCGGATAATTATCAGGGCTTGCGGTGTATTGATATAAGTGACCCGACTAGCCCCTCTGAAATAGGTTCTTACAACACACCAGGATCTGCACGTGGAGTGGCAATCTCTGGAGACATGGCGTATGTTACAGATTATGATCAAGGCTTGAGGTGTATTAATATTTCAGACCCGACCGACCCCTCTGAAATTGGTTCTTACAACACCTTGGATTTTACACGTGGAGTGGCAATCTCGGGAGACGTGGCATATGTTACTGATTTGAATCAGGGTTTGTGGTGTTTTGATATAAGCGACTTTATCGACCCCATTGAAATAGGTTTTTATAATACATCAAAATCTGCATATGCAGTAGCAATCTCGGGAGACGTGGCATACATTGCTGATTATGATGGAGGCTTGGTGTGCATTGATATAAGTGATCCAACCAATCCCTCTGAAATAGGTTCTTACGACACCGGGGGATATATATATGATCTTAAAGTCTCGGGAGATGTGGCATATGCTGTAGCACTTACGCAAGGCTTCTGGTGTTTTGATATAAGCGACCCGACTAGTCCTTCTCCAATAGGATATTACGACACAGATAACCAAGCACGAGGATTAGCAGTTTCTGGAGACGTGGCATATGTAGCAGATCTTGGTGGTTTACTGTGCATAAATATCAGTGATCCTACTAATCCCTATGAAATAGGTGATATCGATACAGTAGGATGGGCAAGTGATGTAGCAGTCTCGGGAGACGTGGCATACATTGCTGATGATTCAGGAAACTTTGTGTGCGTTGATATAAGCGATCCAACAAACCCATCTAAAATTGGCAACTGTTCTGCTGTAGGAGGGCAGGATGTAGTAGTCTCAGGAGACGTGGCATACCTTGCCGATTTTTTCGGTTTACGGTGTATCAATATAACTGATCCGACCAATCCCTTTCAAATAGAATCTTACACTACTTCAGGAGACGAAAATGGAGTAGCTGTATCGGGAGACGTGGCATGCGTTGCATGTACTTATCAGGGCTTCCGATGTGTAAACATAAGTAATCCGACTAGTATCTCTGAAATAGGTTCTTTCAACACTTCTGGAACTGTTTATGGAGTGGCAATCTCTGGAGACGTGGCATATGTTGCCGATGGAGAACAAGGCTTGCGGTGTATCAAGATTAGGCAATGTGGAGAGGATGATTTAGATTCGGATAATCTAACGTTTATTCAGGAAGTTTGGAATCATGATACTAATCCATCAATTAACGACACAGATGATGATGGGTTGAATGATGGTGCTGAAATTCAGGTGTATCAA
>JAHPZH010000007.1:255088-275544 GCA_019058315.1 Candidatus Helarchaeota archaeon
CAACAAATAACGACACAGATGATGATGGGTTGAATGATGGTGCTGAAATTCTGGTATATCAAACAAACGCAACAAATAACGATACAGATGATGATGGATTGAATGATAGTGCTGAAATTCTAGTATATCAAACAAATGCGACGAATCCAGATACCGATGGCGAAGGATTGAATGATTATGAAGAGATAATCACGCACCAAACAAATGCGACCAATCCGGATACTGATGGTGATGGATATAATGATAAAGTAGAAGTTGATGCAGGGACAGATCCAAAAGATCCTACCTCATATCCAAAAACATCGAAGTCTCCTAATTACTTAGCATTCATTTTAATTGGCATACAAGGTGAAGGAGATATAACAGAGTTTTTCATATCACCACTTGGGCTAGTATTATTAGGTTGCATAATCGCATCCGTAGTTACTATGATTCTAATTATTAGAAAAAAGAAGCATTAACTTTTTTTTTATATTTAAATTCAGAAAATTAAAGCATTTTTTGGATTAGTAGTTTTCACATATTACAAATACTATTTTTTAGTAATTTATGAATTAGTATAGAAATTTATCTAAAGTCTTGTAAAATGATACCTAATCAAAGATTTTATGGAAAGAAAAAATTAATTAAAAAATTAAGATTGAGATAATAGTTCATCTGCTATTTGAAATCCTCGGTTTAATGCTTTTAAATTAACTTCTTTAGCTTTTGGAGGAACGGAAGTCTCTACAGTTTTTTTTGCTGCATCTCGAGAAATTAATTTAGAAATTGCTACTATGGCCCCAAACATAATGACATTTGCAACAACAGTCATGTTGAATTCTTCTCGTGCAATTTTTTGGGCTGGTATTTCGTATACTTTTTGTGTTTTTTTTCCTCTATATCTTCTAACACTGTGTGGATCAATAAAAATTATACCACCATCAGTTTTGACCCTCTTTTTGAAATCACTTGCTGAGGCTTGAGTTAAAACTATTAAATAATCAGAACGCATCGCACGTGGGTAATTGATCTTTTCATCTGATATAATAACTTCAGCCCAACAAGAACCACCACGAGCAGCAGCTCCATACGCTTCTGTTTGTGCAACTTCATTTCCTTCATATATTAAAGCAGCTTTTGCAAGAAGTTGAGCCATGGTAATAATACCCATACCACCATATCCACCAAATATTAATTCTGTCCTGGTCATTTTGATTTGCTCCTTAAGTCATTGATTATTTTGTACTTCATATCGCTTAGCGTAGGTTTTTCAATTTTAAGCAGCTCACCAATAATAAATTTGTCTTTTAATTCCTCTGGGTTCATATTCTTTGCTTTTTCTATTTTTACGGCGCGATCACGGATCCATTTGAATATCTCAACTGGAGCTGCCATTTTATTTTTCCTACCAAAATATGTTACACACTGTGAATGAATCTCAATAAAAGAAAATCCTTTGTGATTCAACGCAGTTTTAATAGATTTCATGAATTCTCGCATATGAGCAGTTGTCCATCTAGCAATATATGTAGCACCTGCTGCTCTTACTAATTCTGCAGCATCTATTGCAGGTTCTTCATAACCATATGGGCTTGTAGTAGAGTACATTCCTGTTGGTGTAGTTGGTGCAACCTGTCCTCCTGTCATTCCATAGATTTTATTATTTAACATGATTACTACCATATCAATATTTCTTCTTGCGGCATGTATCAAATGATTTGTTCCTATAGAGACCGAGTCTCCATCTCCTTGGATGGAAATAGGTTTTAATTCTGGATTTGTTAATTGAAGTCCTGTTGCCACGGCAGGTCCTCTTCCATGAAGGACCATATAACTTGTTCCTGGAAGTATTAATGGTAGCTGAGAATAACAACCAACTCCAACAATTAAGGGATATTTTACGGGATCTAATTTTTCATCCTTAAAAATTCTACATATTGCTTGACCAATTGATCCATATCCACATCCTCTGCATAATAAATGTAAGGGAAATCCAGCCATACGCCCAGTAGTTGTCATATCCGCATATGGATGCTCAGGTTTTTCAGCTTTTGGTACAGCGGGTAAACTCAATTAAGCAACCTCCTTAATTTTATTTAATATTTCTTTAGGTTCATGTAAACGAGTAGTTATTGGTAATACATGCACATTTATTCCCTCTTTTAGCGAAATTCGTTCCACCTCTCCCGCTATTTGACCTAAATTCATTTCTGGCATAACTATCTTTTTAACCGTTTGAATAGCTTTTCGAATTGCAGTGATTGGGGTAGGCCATACTGTAATTAATCGAAGTGAACCTGCTTTAATTCCCTCTGCTCGTGCCATATCAACAGCTTCCAATGCTGTTCGACTTGTAATTCCATAAGATATTATTAAAATATCACAATCGTCTAAATATCGCTCTTCAGTCCTTGAAATTTTGTCTTCATTTTTCGAAATTTTATAGTTTACTATTTTGACTGTCTTATCTGCTATTTCGGGATCCTCAACTGGAAAAGCTATATTTTGTACGTGAGTTACTGTTGGAATCCACATTGGAAATTGGGGAGTACCCATTAATGGTAGTGGCGGGATATCAAATTCAGTGAAATCTCCTTTACATGTTGTAAATACATTTCTTAATTTATCCTCTGGTTTATACATTTTCCTCGGAACAACTCGCTTTTTAATCTCATCTGCTGGTGGAATTACTACTTTTTCATGAATATGGCCAAGCCAAGCATCTGACATTATTATTGTTGGATTTCTCCATTTTTCTGCTAAATTAAAAGCTTCAATAGAAAGATCAAATAATTCTTGAGCTGAATTTGGGGCCACTGTAATAATTTCATAATCACCATTACCTCCGCGATGGAATTGGGTGACATCACCATGAGTAGGTAGACTTACAACTCCGGATCCAGGCCCCACTCTTTGAACTTCTCCAACAACGATTGGCAATTCCTCTAAAGCGGCTAAACTCATAGTTTCTTGCATTAAAGAAAAACCAACACCAGAAGTTGATGTCATGGCTTTTTTTCCAGACAAGCAAGCACCTAATACAGCAGAAATGCTGCCTATCTCATCTTCCATTTGTAAGTAGATTCCACCGACTTCAGGCAATCGTAAACTCATTCGTTCAGGAACTTCATTTTGGGGTGTAACTGGATACCCAGCAAAAAAACGACAACCTGCAGCTATGCAACCTTCAACCATAGCTGTGTTACCCATCATTAAATGAGTACCTGTCATTACACTTTTATTAAAAAAATACTCATCATCACTCATTTTTGTAATCCTCCACAACATAAATTGCAAAATCAGGACACACAAGTTCGCATGATTTACAAAAAGTACATACACCATCATTAACAATAACAGGTGGATATTGAGTCTTTGAATTAAGTTCTTCACCTTCGACTAAAATCTTTCTTGGACAAACTTCGATACAAATTCCACAACCTTTGCATCTTTCAAATTGTAACATTAGAATCTTGCCTTTTTCATTATCTTCATACAAAATAGGAATAAAAATCACCTTTTAATATAATATTGCAATTAAAACATCAAATATTTACTAAAACTTAATTGTAAATATGTTTTAAAATGCTTCATTAGTTTTGTGAATAACAACTAAGACAGTTAAAAAAAATAAAAACGAAAAGTTGAAATTTGACTTTCATTTCTTTCATTTGAAAAGCATGATTGATTATCATATACACTCCTATTTTTCTGATGGTGATCAGACCATAGAAGAAATTATATCTACTGCAGAACGACGAAAATTAACAGCTATAGCTATTACAGATCATTCTGACGCAGATGGTAAATTTATGTACATTAGAGATACTAATCCACCGCGTCCTTTAAAAGAATATATTTCCGAAGTTCGTTCTGCTTCTAAAACAACTTCATTAAAAATATATCTTGGGCTTGAAATTACGTCTTTCGAGAATAATGATGAAATTTTCATTCCAATTGAATTTAATTCTCTAGATTTTATTTTAGTTGAAACTTTCTTTCCACAAAAATCTTATTTCACTGAATTTGACCCCATAAAATATGCAATTCAATTAAAGAATAAGGTTAAAATTCCTATAGGTCTTGCTCACCCGACAATTACCCATATCGAAAATAATTTTGATATGATAGAAAAGCATGATATTTTTATAGAATTAAATTCTGATAAACTAATTTCAAAACCTAATGAAAAACAAAACACCTTCAATCGTCTTAAAGATTTATTAGATTCTTCTAATGTAAGGATTTCAATAGGAAGCGATGCGCATATTATATTTCTAATTGGAGGAGTACGGGAGATTTGGGATTTTATTATTACAAATAATTTTAAAAATCGACTAATTTTACCTCCTTAATTATATAAAAATAATATAAAAAGTCTGTATTAAAAAAAATAAAAAATAGAGAATTAATTTTTTTTTAAATTACCATACCACCAGAATAAAGCATCCATTGTCCTGTCATGTAATGCGCGTCTCGGCTACATAGTGCGGTGAACCAATTTCCAACATCTTCAGGTAGAAGAGGAGTTTCACGAGATTTGCACATCGGAAGTTGAGATTTATAAATTTTCATTACTTGAGCTGGATCTTGTCCTGATACTGCTTTCATTTGCGCCATTTTTTGTCCCATAATTTCAATATCTTCATGAGGGGCAACCAAGCGAGTCCATACCGCACCAAAACCAACTACATTAACTGCGATATTATCTTTAGCCAGAGCTCTCGCGCAAGCTTTTGTTAATCCCACTAGAGCGGCTTTTGCAGAGGAATAATTTATCTGAGCTGCATTTCCTCCAATCCCAGCAACAGAAGAAACATTCCAAACTTTTCCATATTTAGCTTCTGCCATCAATGGGGCAACAGCTTTAGTCATATTAAATGAACCCACCAGAATAACGTTAAGAATGATGTCCCACCACGATTCTGAAAGAGTATGAATTGGTTTATCTAATGTTAAACCAGCATTATTAACTAAAATGGAACATCCACCCAGTTCATTTTTAGCTGTCTCAGCCATCTTTACGCAATTATCCCATTTTACTATGTCTCCAGTTTCTCGGCTTGCGACAACAGCAACTTTTACACCGGAGTATTTATCATTGATTTCTTTCTTTGTTTCGGCAGCTTTTGCTTCATCTAAGTCAATTATTAATATGTTTGCACCTTCTGAAGCGAATTTTAAAGCAATTGCTTTTCCAATACCTTGTGCTGAACCAGTTATTATTGCATTTTCACCTTTTAAAACATCAACCATTTCATATCACTCTCCACTTATTGTATAAATTCCTCCAAAAGCATCTATTATTGCAGCATTTATTGCATTCGAATCATCTGAGGCAAGGAATAATACAATATTCGCAACATCTTTTGGTTTTGAACCTGCTTTAATTGGGTTTGTAGGACCAGCTAATTCTTTAAAGCCTTTTTTACCAAGACCTTGGTGTTCATATCCTTCTGGGAATTTAATTTCACCCAAATTAACGAGATTTGCTCGTACTCCACCAAATCGTGACCATTCTTTTGCTATGGTTTTTGTCATACCATATAAACCAGATTTTACAGAGGAATAATCTATATATTTTGAAACACCTGCAGCACCAGCTACGCTTCCAATATTTATAACATTAATTTTGGTTTGGGCCTTCACAGTAGGATATATAGCTGCCAAAGTATGCCAAATTGTTTTTAAGTTTAGATCTACCGTTTCCATAAATTGTTCTGTAGTTAAATCATCTATTTTCTTTGGTTCGGGGACAAAATCTTCATTATTAACGAGTACATCTATTTTATTGCCACCCTTAGCTAAAGCAGATTGGATGAGTTTATCCGCATCTTCTTTTTTCCTTAAGTCTCCAATGATTTTTTCACCGGGATATCCAGCTAATTTTGCGTCATCAGCGTCGTGTACAATCAAAGTAGCACCTTCTGCAGCGAAAGCTTCGGCAATTGCCTTGCCTACGCCTCCGCCAGCATAAGCAACTACAACAGTTTTTCCATCAAATTTTCCCATCTTTATCATCTTTTTGTATTTTTTAATATAAAAAACAAAAAAAATTTGATTTTTTTTTGACGATTTCCTCTATACTAAAAATATTAAAAAATTTTTTTAATCGAAAAAAAAGATATAATAAAAAAAAGATGAATTTTTATAACTTTTAAGGAAATCATGTAACTTTTTCAAAGTATTTAAGTTGGGTTATACATTCTTCTGCATAAAGATCAAAAATATCCGGATCTAATTGACTAAGGTCATATACATCTGCTGCAGTTGGAGGCAAAGGCTCCATAGCGAGATAACCTTTAAAACCAATCTCCTTTAATGAACGAATTATTTCCTTAAAATTGATATGTCCCCTTCCAACAGATTGTCTATTACTATCGCCAACGTGAAGATGAACTAAATGTTTTCTTGCAATTCTAATTGAAGCTGCAGGATTTGCCTCTTCAATATTCATATGAAATGTGTCTAACATTAATTTTATTCCTTCTCTATTTACTTCCTCAACGAATTTAAGTCCATCATGAACATTATTAAGTAAATATAATTCATATCTATTTATAGGTTCGATTGCTATAGTAACTCCAGTATCAACTGCTTTTTTACTTAAACCTTTTACAGTTTCAACTGCATATTGCCATTCTTTATCGTGTATTTTTTTCGTTTTTCCACAACCTCCGACCACACAAACTAAAACTTTAGCCCCGAGTTTATTTCCGAATTCTAAAGCACTTTCTGCATATTTAATTGCTTTATCTCTGACCCTTCCAGAAGGATTAGCTAAATCTCTAGATTTCATATGGTCTGATGGATCCCAAGGCCACATTCCACAAATTGATGCTGCTTCAATTTGATAACTTAGCATTAAATCTTTCAATTGCTTTATATCATAACTTTCAGGTTCCCCTTTAATTTCTATTCCATCATATCCAAATTTTTTTAATCTTTCGAAAGTTTTTTCAATTAGTTCTTCCCCGTAAATCCAATTACTTATAGCATATTTCATAATTTAACCTCTATTTTATTTTGTTTATAATATCATCTTTAATTTCTTGTATGAGTAATTGATAAAAAAAATTTAGTAAAAAATTATTTCTTTTACAATATCTATTGTATTACCCGCATCTCCAGTCGCTTGAGCCTTTAATAATTCCTTTTTATTTGAATAAATTAATAATGCTTTTTTCATACAATTTCCAAAAAATTCTCTTGATAAAGTCATTGCTTTTACAGGATCCATTCGATATGTAAATTGATCTTCTCCAAACCATCCTTGATAATCTGTGTCTAATGCAGCATAGCAAAAATCAATAAATCTCCAGATATCACCAGTACCTGTCACCCTATCTTCATCATTGGAATGTAATTTTGCATTATTCACATGAAAATTCACGACTGGTATACCAAAACGTTTCATAGTATATAGCATATCAGCAGGTTCAACTGCACACATTTGTTCATGTCCATAATCTATTGCTACTCCCATATTTTTACCGCCACACACTTTGTTTACTTCTGATGCTACTAAACCGGCTTTGGCAGTTGTAGAAATTATCATATTACCCTCACGTGGCTCATGTAGTTTGGCTTCTACACCAAATTTCAAATTTTTATTTTTAGCTGCTTTGTTTATTTCAATGCATGCTTCTAGAAAATCATCAAGAATTGTTCCATAATTTACTTGGAAGTTATAATCCCAACCATCAGAACCAGGCCAAAGAGCTACACTTGAACAACCAACTTCTTTTGCTATTTCAACGCCTTGAAGTGCCACATTAAGTGCATCCTCTCTGATTCTTTTATCCGGATTGCAAACCCCACCAAGTTTCCATTTAGGATCTGTAAACAAGTTTGTATTCATATTGGTAGGAATGATTTTGAACTTTTCTAAAGCCTCAAGAACTTCTGTTATTTTGTCTTTAGAGACTTTATAATTTTCATCGATAAAAACTCGTTCATGGAATTCAATACCTTCTATTCCAGCTTTTGCGACTCTGGCTATTTGTGCTACAATTTCGCTTGAAAATTCAGGATCTTTGATTAAATATCCTTCTGTTGCAAACCTATCTAAAAAATCTCCAGCACACCAATGACCTGCTGCAAATTTAATGCCGAATTCCTTGAAAAACTCATCCAATTTCATTCCAGAAATAAAAGCTGGATATTTTTTGTTGATATCTTTTAGATTTTTCTCTTCTATTTTCATAATATAACCTCATATCCACTAAAATTAATTAATATAATGAAGTTTATATTCTTACATAATAGTAAAAATATTAAAAATAAGTATACATTTTTTATACGTTTTCACTCACCTTTAATTTATAATTAGATTTTTGGGTGTTAAGGATATGTCAATCAATTGGGATGATATAACAAAAAATCCAAGTAAAAATCATAAAGTATTAGGAAGTTATCTACTACAACAAAAAAAGAAAATAGATGAATTAGAAAAAAAACAGAAAGAATTTGAAGAGGCTAAAGAAAATATAAATAAAATGCATGATTCTATGGTTTCAGAAATAGAATCAAAAGATAAAGTTATTGAAGATACTAAAAAAGAACTTGATAATAGTAATAAAAAAAATGAATCATTACAAAATACTATAATAGATCAAGAAAAAGAGATTTCTAATTTAAATTCAAAAAATCAAGGATTGGAGGATAAAGTTCAAGAATTAGAAACTAAAGTCAAAGAATCCATCAATTTAACTGTAGAACTTGGGCAAAAAAAGAGTGAACTTGAAAAATCTAAATCAGAACTTCAAAATTACAAAGATTCCGAAACAAATTTTAAAAATGAAATACAAAAACTTAAAAACTCAAATTCTGAATTAAGAGATGAACTTCAAAAAATCAAAGATGCAGAAGAAGGGCAAATAAAGGAAATAACGCAATATCAAGAGAAGGTAAGGGAATTAACATCTGAGATCCAAAATTTAAGAACAGAATTGGATTCATTAAAAGAGAAACTTCCTAGTAAAGATGATGAAGAAAAATTAGATAACTTAAGACAAGAAATCTCTAACGCTAAACAAACGATTGAACAAAATAATAATCAAATAGAAGAATTAAAACAAAATATTAAAGATAAAGAAGCAGAAATCGAAAATTTAAAAGAAGCACCAACTTCTGCTCCTGTTATTGAAATGCTGGCAGTCAAAGGAAAAGAAGCTGCGATTAATACGCTCCAAAATATACTTAATGAAGCAAAATCTAAAGTTTTAATTGTTACTCCTGATATCAAATATATTCAAGATTTACCATTTCAAGACATTCGAGAAGTAATAAGGATAGATGTCGCAGCTAATATTACTGATAAAAATGTTTATGACCATCTCATGGATATACGACCATCATTAAGAGTCCGAGATAACCCCCATATTGACCGATGGGGAATAACAATTGATAATGAAAAATTATTTTTTGCTGCTTCAATCGAAGAACCTATTGGATTTATTACCACAAATAGAAAAATGATCGATTTCATCAATGCTATCCTAACAGAATCATGGGTTCGTGCAAAACGTTTGTAAACTTATTAAATTCTATTCTATCATTTTTTATTAATTTTCAAAAATTAGATATTATTATATATATTATATATATTATATAATAAATCAAAAAAGACAAAATAGTTTTATTGTTGCTATTGTAGATATAATATACATGGGTTTCTTAGTGAATAAAGATATTATAATCTTTAAAAACTCTGAAATGAGGGAATTTTATGACTATTGCAACTGTTGATAAAGATTTACAACCGTTTAATACTTCAATTTCTTATAAACAAGCAGCTATAGGAGTTTTATGGGCAATTTCAATTGGATATGGTATATATGTTTTTATATATTTTATTGATCCATTATTAATTTCCATGTTCAATTGGAGTATAATAGGTTTTTTTTCTGATTTTTATCTAATTCAAGTTTCTCCTCCAAATCACTTGTATTATATCTCAATCGGATTCTCATTTCTAACTAATATTCCTGCATGCTTAGGTTGGTTTTTTGGGGGAATTTTTCTTGGAAGTTATAATAAGAAAAAGAATACTCATTTTAATGGAGTTAAAGGATCTTGGAAATCATTTCAAATTGTTATTATGGCAATAGAACTGATTTTTATAGGAAGTGTATTTTATTATCTAATTTCCTATTTAATTGGTTTGAATTTCATACCAATTACAACATTTTTTGGTGGCCTTGTTTTATCCTTAGTTACACTTTTCATTACTCCTGGTTTTTGGTTATCATTCTCATTTGTTCTAATAGGTGGAATAATTGGCACAAAATTTACAAAACCAATTAAAGCTCCCCCAATAAAAAAGGTTCCAAAAATAGTAATTGAACCTGAAGCAAAGCCTACGTTAGCAAAGCCAGCAATCAAAAAAGCTGAATTTGCAAAAACTCCATCTTCTTCAAGAGCAACACAAGCTGAGACTGCTGTTAAAGTTCCAACTAAACCACCAATTACTGAAAAAGTCGAAATTACTGAAGAGGATCTAAAAATTACTGAAGAAATCTTGAAAACTGGTATTTGTCAAAAATGTAACAATCCTTTTCCTATTGAACGATTAAAAATGATACAAAAGGGTAATGATACATTCTGTCCAAATTGTTTTCAGGTTATATATGCGATTGATATTAAACGAAAGAGAGATGATATTAAGAAGATTTTTCGGATTGGAGTCGAATTAATATCAGAAGATTTAGAAAAAGCAAAAGCAGCTTTTGAAAATGCTTTAGAACTCGCAAAAAAAATAAATGATGATGAGTTGATAAAGGAAATAGAGGAAATAATAAATAAACTCGATTGAAAAATTAAGCTATTAAGATTTAAACTAACAAAAATTATTCTAATTTCTTCCTTACAAATTTTTCCTTTTTTTTTCTCTTTTTTCTTTCTACATTCTTTTGTTTTACATTTTCCTTAAATGATACAATTTTGGTTTGTATTCTTTTTCTTTCTTTTATTAAAACACTTGAAACTGCCCCTATTGAAATAATAGAAATAATAAGGATAAAATTAAAATCATTAGTTTTTTCCAAATCAATTTGATTTTTTACAAAAATTGTGATAAATTCTGGAATCGGATAATATTGGAACTTAATTTGAACTTGTCCAATAACGGCTAAGGATAAATTATAGGCTGAAATATTTGCTATGCCTTGGACCTTTTCTGTTTGAATCCTGAAAGTTAAGATCTTATTCTTAATAGAAACTTGAACACCTGGAGTTAGAGGATCCTCATCGTGAGATACTATTTTACCTAGATCTGTTGAAATTGTAATTAATATCCCATCATTTAATTCTTCTTCATTTGAATCATACATTATTCCAGAGTTAATTTTAATTTTACTTGTGCCATCTATGGAAATACTTCTTTTGGAAGGATTTAAAGTGAAATTTACATACGGTTTACCAGTTTTTAACCAACATTCTAAAAAGGGAAATAAAAACGCATTCCCTCTTTCATTTGTAATAACATCACTATCCCCAATTGCCATGATGCTGGAATTATAGAGTATTAAAGGAGTTGTATTGAGGTCTTGATCGTTAAAAGAAATAGCTCCAGCAAATCCTAAATTAGATATGTTTTCTCCCCAAGAAAAAGGTGATCCTTGTGCAAAGATTGTTAAGTTTGAGCTTATATCTATAACAGAACTTTGATATGCAGGAAAATATAATTCAGGGATTATTCCTTTTATTAATGGATATATCGGATCAGAGTTTTCATTCGTATTATTATCACAGATTAAATAATGAGTTATATTAATTCCATAATTCATCAAAAGTTCGTTTAAAGGATTCCAACGGGGTTTAAATCCATAAAGGAGAAATTCCTCAGCGATATTATCCTCACATAAAAAAGTGGAATAACTTTCACCGAATACTAATAATTTAGTTGAAGAGTGTAAATTAGAAATTTGGTAACTGGAAATATTTTGTAATGGATTTGAAATGCAAACTGCATCGAAATTTGACACATTTAATACCATTTCTGATGCAAAGACAGAAAAATTATGATCCCTTAAGTATTTCGCAAAATTATATAGTCCACTGATACTTTGATCAACTTTTCTACTAAAATTTACTTCTGAAAATAAAATACTGCGAGAAGAGATAACAGGCTTAAAAAAATGAACAACACATGTTTTATTTTCATTAGAATTATTAACTATAAAAATTACGTATCCATCTTCATTTACAGTAATATTCCATGTAGTCCTATTTTCTGCATTAATCATTTGATTTGGTTCGATAGTACCTCCAGTGATATTTGCAGAGATATTGTAAATTCCATTTGTTGATAAATTTAAAGAAAAAGTATTAGCAGTAAACAGACTATATTCGGGTAAAACTTGGATATTATTTGATGAAATTGATTTATTTACTAACCATTTAATTATCTTTAGAATAAACTTGGAATTATTACCAATTTTCATCCCAAAATTAAATGGTCTTCCGATTCTAGCATCCCCATTCCAAATGAATTCAGCATCGGTTACACAAATAACTCTTCCCTCTCCATATTCACATTTTGCACCAACTACCGCATTAAGAGGGTTTGAATTTTCCGAACATATTGCAATTGGAGTTGCTCCTGTACCAAGAGTTAATGAAGCTGCAGCAAAAAATGTAATATTTGTTAAATCGAAATAAGATGAGTTGAATACTATATATTTCTCATGATAATAATTATAAACGCTATCATTAATCCTATTAAAATCAATTGATATATTGAATTTTTCTAATAATTTATTTTGAAAAGTGTTAATTCCATATGGATCATTTCTATTTCCATGATCACCGAAGACAAGGAGCCCCCCACCATCAGATACAAATTGATCAATTAAATTTATTTCTTGGTTTGTATAAGTTTGGTTGTTTCCATAATTTAACACAAGTATATCATTATTATTTAAAGAAGGAATAGTTTCATTTAGAAATCTTGTACTTGCACTAACGTGAAAAGAATTATTCATTAAAAAAATAGCAAGATCCGAATAGCCTGCGAATCCTGTATCCCAAAGGGAAAAATATTGGTGATGTGAAGCATCAAAAACAATATTTATCTCGGATCCATTGGAAATATCACTCATATCTGCTTTGTGAATTTTAAATTCTTGGTCTGTAGAATTAATTGATTTATTAGTTAAATAATTATTACTGTAATATGAAACATGATAAAAATTAAGTAAGCTGTTCAATAAGCAAAAAGTTATTACACCTACAAGTAACAAAAACTTCTTTCTAGAAAATTTGAACCCAATATCCAATGATTTAATTTTCAATAAAATTCAGTCCGAATTTTAGTATTAGATATTCAATAAATAACTTATTTTTAATATTTGATATATTTATTTTTTTTAATATTTTTTTTGAGGCAATTTTTCATATCTATTGATTAAATTTCTTTAATAGGGTTAATAATCTCATTATTTAAGATATATAAAACCAAAAATCATCTATATTAACATAGAAAAAATATTAAATTTTGTAGTATTTTTGAATTAAGTTAATCTTGTCATATATGTCTTTAAAATTAATAATGTTGCCTTTATTTCTTTTAACTCAGATTTAATCTCTGTAAATTCGGTTTGAAGTTCCCTATATTGATTCTCTAGAGCATTAATTTTAATAGCGATTTTATTAGATTCGTCACCGATAGTAACCATATCTTCAATTTCTAGATATTTTTTTCTTAAATCTTCAATAAAATCCGGATCATTTGCATTTTCAAATCCCTTTGGATGTGCCATTTGAATTTTTAAAAAATCTTGATCAATACCTGCTTTTTTTAATAAAGTAATATTAAGTTTTTTAATTGATTTTGGATCTAATCCGTTTATACCTAATTCTAATGTTATATTCCTTAATATATGGCTAAATGTAGCCGGCTCTAATGAGTGTTGGTGTTCATCATCCTTTTTATTTTTTCTAAAAGTAAGAAATATTGGTTCATTCTCATTTTCGAAGATTTTTCTTTCGTATTTAAAGTAATCATTTATAAAAGAACAACTTTCAGAACTAAAAAACGCGATTTTAGATTTATTATTTTTTGAGCGTTTATAAATAATAATATTTGTGTTTGAAACCTTATCATAATTTAAAACCCAATTTTGTTTTGTTACTTTAAAAAGATCAGATAAATCCATGGTTGAAGAAAATATTGAGCAAATAATGGCTTTATCTCTGAAATTTTTAGCTCTTCTTAAAATTTTTTTTAAAAAAAATCTCAACTTTTCAATTTTCAGTCCATTTTCTGTGAGTTCTTTGGATTTAATTCCCTGATCCGGAAAGGGTAGCCAATCATCTTTAGTCCAGATAATTGGATTCATATTATATCTGAAAAATCTTCCCAATTTACTCCCCAAATATTGTCTTATTGTTCCACCGCTTACGCCTTCCGATTTTAAGAAGTGACCGAATTGTAATAGCCTGTTTTTTGATTCTCTAATGTTGTTTCTAGCTTCTTCTATTAATTCTTTTGGACTCATTCTCGCAAATTCCGTATAACGCCTCAAAACACTTAAATATGCATTTCTCCCTCTCTTTAAATCTTTAATATAATAATTTGTCTCTGGAAACTCAAGAAGCTCTAAATAGATCTTTTCATTCTTTCCTATATTGTTTATAGACATCCTAATCCTTAATTAAATTATAAATGAATCAATTATAAATCTTACTACTCAAGTAACTAATTTATATATAAAAAATTTAAAATTTGAAAAATTCTCAATTTTTATTGAATAAATTCCTTTCAAAATAAAAAAATTTTGAGAAAATCACATTTAATTAAACAATTTTTGAAAAAAACACTTATATAGGAAATGTATGTGACATAAGATATAATTAATCAGAATTTTGTCATAAGTAAAAAATTAACAAATTTTCTGTATAAAGTTTTTAGGATAATTTTTGAAATAATTTAGTTGTCTAATAATAATTTATACTTTGAATTATGGACATACTTTTCAGGTGGAAAAGAATGAAAAATAAAAAGTTTAAAATTGGAATGGCTTTATTTTTATCAGTTTTAATAGTTTCTAATTTTGCTAATATTAGCTCTTATATTAGTGTAGACAGTACAACTCCTTTTAATTACATATATTCGTCAATTATTTTTGATTCAATTAAACCACCTAGTGATATATATAATATAGTTCCACCTGAACAAACTCCGTATTTATCTACTAGTGTGGCAAACGAACCTAACTTAACTCGAGTAGATTATCCGGTAATCTTGAGAATGGAAGAACAAGCGAATATATATAGTGCAATAGGAGGATTAAACGAAAGCTACATTCGTGTTGTATATTATTCAGGAGATAATGAATGGGTAGAAATACCATTTCAAATTGATGAAAAGGGTTGGCCTTTCATGTGGTGGTGGTCAGGGGTAGTAGGAGGTTTAGGTCAACCAGTATACGGTAATAATCTCACTAGGACTCATACCTATGTGTCTCAAAATGGAACCAGTAACTATGAACCGAGTAACGGGACTGATACTCAAGTTGCGTATGCACTCGATTATGATGATCAAATTTGTTTTTATGCAAAAAACGGGAAAATGGTTTCAGGGAGTACATGGTGGAGTAGAAATTTTCCTTACAGAATTCTAGTTAACATATCGGATCCAATCGATGGGGGACATTCTTTTATGTATATTTACTTTAATAATGTAACAAAGCAAGCGACACCATCATACACAAATATTGTGAGTTGGGATCCGGCCAATTTAATCATTTCGACACCAATTTACCAAAAACAGTTTAGTTCTTCTGATCCTGACATTACCACCATGATGAGAAGTGTAGCTCCAGGCTTCGATGGAGCGGATGTTATACATGAAATGGATAAAGCATTTACCGGGTTACACCTAAGTAGAGCGTGCACAATCATCACTATTGATCAATTTGAGATTGATATAGATATCATGACCTACGGTACATGGGGCGGAACTTATTACAACACAAAGGGAACGACAATTGATAATCCAAATGAAGAAGCAGTTCAACCATCGAATCCACCTAATACTAACGGTTGGAACGGCTGGGACACCCAAGGAGATCACTTGGCAGTTAAAAACGGTCCCGTCCGAGTTATACTACAAAAAAGTTCTTACGAACAAGTTTTTATAGTTAATCTCCCAATTGTAGGAGATTTAATAGCTTGGTTTGTTGATCGACCCTTACACCTTTTTTATAAAAATATGGAACAAGGTGATGAAGGTATAATTTCAATTCCAGCTGCGGGGTACTCGGTAGTAGATGCAGGTATGTGGCTGGCTACTGTTCGACTTAATAACACATATAGATATGATTTTGAAGCCGTTTTTGGTGGTAACCCTGGCGGATACCCAGGATATACTGGTGCAGATGCCAATCCTGACTATGCAGTTGGTAATGAAAAATTTATGGTTATGAGTGGAACAGATGCTGATGATGATTTGTCAAATGGAGGAAGTCCATTAACTAATCCTCCGACGTCACCCCCTTCCGGTAATCAAGGTCTTGCAGATTATATCATGATGTGTTCAGAAGAACATGGAGGAGTTTGGATGTATTTGCCAAGACAAGAGATGATGACTGCTATTCAAACTTATGGAGGCACACCTTATATGTATTTAAATGATATTGGGTCATACAGTGAATTAGGGGGATGTGCTACTGGAATTGATCTTAACGATGGACAAACCGTAACCACGGATCCTTACTATTTTAGGATTGTTTACGGTGATTTTACTAATGCTTCAGATGTTGCCAAAGCACAGCTCGAATATAAAAGATATAAAACAGATTTAAGTGGTCGCCCACATGGCGTAATAGAAGAAATGCCCACTGGTCCTTTAATTGAATATGTAGTTTCTCCAACAGGTTCTATTTATAAGGATGGTGATACTATTACATTAATTATTAAAGCAGATAACGATGGATATAATGCTACCATCGACTGGTCAGCGATAGATTCCACGGCAGGAGTAGCAGTGGCAACTTCTGTAGGTCCAGGAACTCATCAATATATGGCTACTCACACAATTTCAACATCTAATTCCCTTGGAGATGGTGTCAAAAATATATTTTGTGAGGTAACAAACCTTTCAACTTTTCTAACAGCTAATAATACATTTGAAAGTGAACTGGATAACACCAACCCAGTTGCTGCCCAACCATCCGCACCGCCTACACCAATTGGAGGAACATCTGTGACGATTGATTGGTCTGCAAGCCCGGGTAGTGATGCTGGAGATGTAAAAAGAATTTCTCACTATAGACTACTCCGGAGCACTAGTTCAGGTCCACCTTACGAAACTTTTGTAGGAAATACGACAGTAACGTGGAGTAATGAGACATCAGAGACTTCAATGCTCGCTACTGGATTAAGTGCTGGAATGAATTATTTTATGCTTCAAACTTTTGACTTAGTTGATCTTGTAAGTAATGCTACGCAAGTTTCAACGCAAGTTGTGCTAGCTGTTGATACACCTGCAGAATTGGATGCACTTCCCACATATACCGGTCATAATAGTACCGGTGGGGTCAGTGTGACTCTTAATTGGACTGATAATCCTGGATCAGATGCAGATGGACCTATTAGTGGTTACCGCGTTTATAGAGCAACCCATGCTTTTCCACAAACAGGTCCTGTAGGATCCTTTGTTGATGTTAGTGGACTTTTAGGATCCTCAACAACAGTATGGACGGATCAATCCTTGGATATATCAGATGAAAATGATAAATTTATTTATATGCTCGCAACTCGAGATGCTTTAAATAATTGGGCCAATTCGAGTCCAGTAAATACTATTCTCGACCTTAGTATTCAAACTTATGCTCAACCTGAAGATTTAGATGCTGCTTCACCTCCCGATGGAGATAATCAATACCGTTCTCCCACAGCACAAATAGTTCTTGATTGGGGAGGAAACGCAGGTGGTGATACCTGGGGAATCGATCATTATAATGTATATCGGAGAGTAGGTGCTGGTAGTCTTGACTTTCTTGCTTCAGTAGATTACCCACAAACCTATTATATTGATTATGATGTAACTAATAATGGTTGGTACAGTTATCTTGTTGAAGTTTGCGATAACGCAGTGCCTGAAAATAAATATAACGGGACTGAACTTTCTTCAGTGCAGTTAATCGTAACAGGTCCTGGAGCTATTGAAATTTTAAATGTTACAACTACCCCTACAACAGTTAATCAAGGTGATACTGGTATATCAGTAACTGCTGCCGTCCGAAATCCAGGCGGTGTTCAAGTTGAACTATATTATTTAAAATTACGATTCTTTAAAGATTTATTAAATGTCACTAATGAATATACCCAATCTGCTCCTTCACCTTCTTTAAATCAGACATTAGCTTCAGAAGCGACTCAAGTTTTTACTTTCACCGTGGATGTTTCAGCATCAGCTACTGTAGGTACGATCACTCTTGATGCGGTTGCAAAAGCTCAAGAATCTGGAAAAACTCCTGTAACGGATTCATCAGCAGCGTTAACAGATTCTTGGGAAGTTCTAGCACCAAGTAATCCACCTCCCTCCCTTGTGGCAGGTGCACCAGACATCACATTAACTGAAGGTGCTGTTGCAGGTTACGACCTGGAATGGGCATGGACTGATACAGATCCTAGTGAGTATAATATCACTTTGATCGATACTTATCTAGCTGACGGCACTTGGTCTGTCGGCACCAATGTATCGTATACCCTACCTGCATTATCAGCTGGCACGTACGAGTATATGTGCGGTGTGAACGACAGTGCGGGCAGCTGGACATCAGATAACGTGACAGTGACGGTTAATCCTCCTGCAGATACCACACCTCCGAATTTATTGGCGGGTGCCCCTGACATCACGTTGGAACTAGGCTCTGTTGCGGGATACACGTTAGAATGGGATTGGAATGATGCAAATCCTAACGAGTATAATATCACACTTATTGATACTTATCTTGCTGACGGCACTTGGTCTGTTGGGACCAATGTAACCTATACCCTTCCTGCGTTAGGAGAAGGCACCTACAATTATATGTGTGGCGTGAACGACACTGCGGGTAACTGGGCATCTGACAACGTGACGGTGACGGTGCAAGATACCATTCCTCCACAATGGAATAATTTAGTAGAGATTTCTGACCCAGTAGAATTAGGAGGTTATTTCTGGGTTAGGATTAATGTTACCGATCTTTCAGGAGTTAATCAAGTTCTTTTTGAGATTGAAGGAACTAATTACACGATGGTAAATATTGGTGGAGATATGTACTTTAACGATACATGGGTTCCAACTAATCTTGGATTAATTCCATATACTATATATATGGAGGATAATCCTTGGAATACTACAATTTCAAATGTTACGGTGGTAGACAATACGGTACCCTCCCTTGTGGCAGGTGCACCAGATATCACTTTAGAACTTGGCTCTGTTGCAGGATATAACCTGGAATGGGCCTGGTATGATTTAGCTCCTAATTATTATAATATCACCCTTATTAATACTTATTTAGCTGATGGCACCTGGTCTGTCGGTACCAATGTAACCTACACCCTTCCAGCATTGGGATTAGGAACATATGAATATATGTGCGGCGTGAACGACACGTCGGGCAATTGGGCGTCTGATAACGTTACGGTAACGGTGGAAGACACTACGAGCCCGAATTTAGTAGCGGGTGCACCTGATATTGCATTAAATGAAGGTTCTGTTGCTGGGTATAGCTTAGAATGGGCGTGGAACGATTTAGATCCTAACGAGTATAACATCACCCTTATTGATACTTATCTAGCTGACGGCAGCTGGTCTGTCGGGACCAATGTAACGTATACCCTACCTGCATTAACAGCTGGTACGTACGAGTATATGTGCGGCGTGAACGACACATCAGGCAACTGGGCATCTGACAACGTGACGGTGACAGTTATTTTTGTAGACAGTACGCCTCCGAATTTAGTAGCAGGCGCACCAGATATCACGTTAGAGCTAGGCGCTGTTGCGGGCTACGACCTGGAATGGGCCTGGACTGATTTGGATCCTAACGAGTATAATATCACTCTTGGAGCCAGTTATTTAGCTGATGGCAGCTGGTCAGTCGGCACCAATGTCACATATACCCTACCGGCACTAGGTCTTGGCACTTATGTTTATGTGTGCGGCGTGAACGATACGTCGGGCAACTGGGCAGTTGATAGTGTGACCGTAACGGTAGAAGATCATACTGCACCTTCCCTTGTGGCAGGCGCACCAGATATCACGTTAGAGCTAGGCGCTGTTGCGGGCTACGACCTGGAATGGGCCTGGGATGATTTGGATCCGAACGAGTATAATATCACTCTTGGAGCCAGTTATTTAGCTGACGGCACCTGGTCTGTCGGGACCAATGTAACGTATACCCTTCCAGCACTAGGTCTTGGCACCTATGTTTATGTGTGCGGCGTAAACGACACGTCGGGCAACTGGGCAGTTG
>JAHPZH010000010.1 GCA_019058315.1 Candidatus Helarchaeota archaeon
CGTGGACCAGCCAGTCCCTCCGACTCCGCAAGGAGTATGATGACAAATTCGGGACAAAACCATTCATTTTGCTGAATTGTAGTTCATGAGTTCTTTAGAATCATTTAAATCCAGATTTCATTATTTATTTCCTATGAGTTTTTCAGAATCAGAAAGTAAACAATATAGTCCCACTATATCTAAAATTAGCATGTTGATTGCTGCTATTCTTATGGGAAATGTTGGTTTAGTAGTAAGTTTACTGGCTAATTATCCGCCTTATACAATTACATTATTAAGAGGTATAGGTGGAACCTTATTTCTTACCTTATTTATGATAAAATATCGTTCATTTTCTCGAGATTTCTTTAAAGAATCTTTCAAATTACACTGGAAACCCTTATTGGTATTAGGTGTAATGAACCCTATAGTAATTGGGCTTTATTTTTTTGCTATTATTATTTCAGGATATGCCATTGCTGCGTTCTTATTGTATACAGGAGGTATTTTTGTCCTAATTTTTCTAATAATTGGTAAAGTAGAAACAGTCTCAAAAACAAATATTTTGAGTTTTATTTTAGCTATAATTGGAGTAGCGATAATTATGGAGTTCTGGACTGGTCAAGCTTTATCATATGGTGTTCTAATAGGAATTCTTTCAGGATTCACTTACGCAATTTTCATGTTTTGCACAAAAAAAATATACATTTTTAGGAGTAATAATACTTCAAAAATTAAAACGGAAGGAGATATTGATATATTAATCGCTTGGCTTTCAACATTTTTTATAATAATTTTATCTCTGCCATTTGGGATATTAGATCTTTTTAAATTAACCATAACAGAATGGTTATATGTTCTAATTTTGGGTTTAATTCCTACGGCTCTACCTTTTATTCTATTTAATATTGGTATAAAAAATGATAAGGGAGGAAATATCCTGATTTTATCTTACATTGAGCCATTAGTCGCAACGATTAATGGTATTTTCTTTCAACAGATTTTTTCAATTTATACAATTATAGGAGGAGCTTTAATCCTAATAGCTAATATAATTGTGCTTATATATTCAAATAAAAAATCAAATTCTAATAATTCTTGAAATTTAATAAAAGTTGATAAAAATGAGTTATGATATCCTTATTAAGAATGGCAGAATTATCGACGGTGCTGGAAATCCTTGGTATTATGCTGATGTAGCAATTAAAGATGGTAAAATTGTTAAAATTAGACCTCAATTAGACGTAATCGCTACTAAAATCATCGATGCTAATGGATTAATTGTTTGTCCAGGTTTTATTGATCTTCATTCCCATACGGATTTTATTCTACCCTTTCTTAGTAGAGTAGAATCTTTCATAAGACAAGGAATAACTACTTGTGTAGTCGGCATGTGTGGTGATAGTCTCGCTCCTATCCCTCCCGAGAGAGTAGATGATGCTAAAAAGTTATTATGCACAATTAATCCGGCATTTGCCAATTTAAATATTTCATGGAATACGTTTGAAGAATATCTGAATAAAATGGAAAAAGTCCGTTGTCCGCTAAATTTGGTATTTTTTGTGGGATATAACAATATAAGACTCGCTGGAGGAGCTGCATTTGAAAACAGATTGCCCACAAATAAGGAGCTCGAAAGTATGAAGAATTATCTGGCAGAAGCTATGGAAGCAGGAGCTTTCGGTATGAGCACTGGATTGATTTATTCTCCTCAGGTTTATGCGAAAACTGAAGAACTCATCGAATTGGCTAAGGTTGTAGCTAAGTATAGAGGCTTATATTTTTCCCACATTCGCGGTGAAGGCAAAACCTTAATAAATGCAGTTAAAGAATTTATTGAAATTATTGAAAAGTCTGGTTGTATTGGCGGCCAAATTGCACACCATAAAGTTTCTGGGAAAATTTATTGGGGAACAAGCAAAGAAAGCTTACGCCTGATAGAAGAAGCGAATTCTCGTGGTATTAATATTAGTTGTGATCAATATCCCTACACCCGTGGCATGACTTCTCTCTCTACCATTCTCCCTCCTTGGGTTCATGAAGGTGGCGTAGATAAAATTCTTGAACGTCTACAAAATTCCAAAGATAGAAATCGTATTAAGAATGAAACTAGAAATGAAGGTTGGGAAAATTTTATCCATGAAAATGGATTTGAGTCTATCTATATTTCAACAGTTAATACAAAGAAATGGAAAGATATAGAAGGTAAAAATATTGCAGAAATTACAAAGATCAAAGGAAAGATAGATGGTTGGGAGACTTTATTTGAAATCTTAATCGATGAAAAAGGAGGAGGTACTATGACTATCGAAAGTATGTGCGAAGAGGATATTCGCCGAATTATGACTAATCGATATCAAATGGTCGGAACAGATGGCATTGGAGTTCCAGCTAACCCTTCTTTCGGAAAATTTCATCCTCGTTTTTTTGGCACTTATCCTCGGATCCTTGGTAAGTACGTTCGTGAAGAAAAGGTTTTAACTTTAGAGGAGGCTATTCGAAAAATGACTTCCTTCCCTGCTCAACGGTTGGGTTTGAGGGATAGAGGTTTAATTAGAGAAGACTTGTGGGCAGATCTTGTTATTTTCGATCCCAATACAGTGATTGATATAGCAACATATGAAAATCCACTTCAATACCCTGAAGGAATTCCACATGTCATTGTTAATGGTATAATCATAGTAGAGAATAATAAACAAAATAGAAAATATCCAGGAAGAGTATTACGTCGACCAACTTAAAAATCAATTAATTAAAAACTAATTAAGGTAATTAGTTATGACAGAAGCTCCTTCTAATGAAATAAAAAGTGAAAAAAAAAGTCGGATAGATGTCTTTAAGGAGTCAGGTGCATCTAGAGCAGTTGCCAGTTCAAGCTGGACCATCTTAATGGCAGTAATAGGAGCTATTATGCTTTTTATTTACCAAATAATTGCTGGAAATCTGTATACTGAGGGAGAATTAAATTTTTACGGTCTTACTTCAATGTTTTTTTCATTTGCAGTTATTTTCAGCTTGGGAGCTAGTGGTGCATTCATCAAACTCGCAAAAGAAAGCTTTGTTTTAGATGAAGAAAAAGGAAAACATCGGGCAATTCAAATGGCTAAAATTAATTTTATTCTTGGGTTCTCAATTAATATAGTTATGTTCATTCTCGCATTTCTTTCTATTCATGATATAGGACTATTTATTATGTTACTTGGTGCTGCTTCAGCAGTCCTAATCGCATTTTTAAGAGATATATTTACAAATCTTTTAGGAGTAATGAATCGATTCGATCTTGGTGCCATTATAGGAGGACTATTTGGGGTTGTCGTTTGTATTTTTGGATTTACTATCATTATTTTTAATATTGCACCCGAATATCTTGCCTTTGTTCCAGCAACCATGTTATTCCTTATGTTGATCTTATCTGTAGTTTTTTACAACAGAATCAAACCAAAAGGGTTAGGATTCAAGGATTTATTTTTTCCCTCAAAAAAATATCCCCTTACAAAGGATTTTACGAACGAATATTTGAAATATGGTGGGCTTACCACAATTTCTAACCTTGTGGTTTATGGATTTTATTCTCAAATAGTACTTTTAATGACTTTTATTTGTTATTATTTCTGGGGAGGTGCATTAGGCTTAGGAGGACTTATAACTTGGGAAAAAATGACTCAATTACTCATTTTAATTGATTCATTTGTCTTTATTGAAGTTGCTGTAATTTTATTTTCGGGTCCAGTAAATGTTGAAATTGCTGAAGCATGTGTTAAAAATGATTATGAATGTATAGAGAATTCACTTAATGCAGTAGGAAGAGTAGGATTGGTTATTTCAATGCCACTTTCTGTTGCCATGCTAGTGCTCGCTCGACAATTACTCCTCCTTTTTATGGCGGGTTCCGTTTCTTTCTCAATTTTTGGTCTTACTGTTGTTACAGAAGATTTATTATTCCAAGGATGGGCCACAATGGCAGTAACGGGATTTGGACAATCATTTTATGGATTAGCTTGTATTTATGGTGCGGGTCTTATTGGAGCAGGTCGTGCAAAACAATCTGCAATTGCCTTTGGTATTGGGGCGATAATCTTATTCATTTCGACTCCAATATTCATTTTTCTATTGGGTGCTATTGATAATCTATTTCCAATTTGGGGAACCTATAATTATTCACTTATTGGAGCGGGTTTTTCATTTCTAGTAAGTGGAATTTTCGTTTTTCCCTATCTAGCTATATATTCAAAGAGATATTTCAAAATTAACTTTGATCTACGCATTAAACGGACTATTATCTGTATGGTAATACTAGGATTATATCTATTTTTAGCCCCTATTGAACCATATGCTTATTTTCTCAATTCTATTCTTCATATTGGATTAGGACTTGGTCAATTTGTATCATTCTTGACTTTCCTATTAATCGGACTCTTCTTATTAATTATTTTATATTGTTTCTTCGGAGTTTTTGGAAAAGGTGATGGAAAAATTCTTCAAGATACCTTTGATTCCTTTAACCAAGGATGGATAGCACATTTTTTACGGAAAATGGGGCGATTCTTTTATAATTTGAATCCTAAAAACCCAAAATTAGATAATTAAAAATACAAAAATATAAAAAAAGTTGAATAAATTTTTCCTAGATTTCATTTTAGATAGAATTTGTTTATATATTTTGAAAGCTCTACAAAAAGTTCCTTAATTTCTTGAGTTGATTTCTTACCTTTGCTAAAAATTTCTACTTTATATTTTGATATCTCTTCAGCTTCGTCTTTAGGTTTTAATGAAAAAATAGCCTCTTTTTTAGTTATTTTTGGCTCATTAAGAGCAGTTTTTATTTTTGTAATTTGTTTTGAAACAATTTTTTTATTAACTGCTTTATCTATATAATCTAGAATAGAATGTGCAATATCCCATGTAATTTGGGGATATATAAACCTGCCAGATCCTACGACATCAACGTGATAAAACTGAATATCTTGATAAATAATTTGATCAACAAAAATTTCATTTTCTACCATTTGTTCTGCTATTTTCTTTACATTTTTCTTATTTATTGATGGCAAAATCATTCCAATAGCTCTTCCTATTTCAACAAGTCTTCTTTCTTCCTCTGACGGTTCGAAATAATTGGGAGCTGGTGCACCCAAAATCATGTTACCTGGAACAATTTTACCGGGTTTATCCAAAGCTAATCTTTGATATTTTTTAAATTCTTTAATAATATTCACGAAATTTTCAATATTTGTAATTTTTTTTAGATCTTCTAAGAATTTCGCATCAACTTGTGGCGGAATTACTACGGGACCTTCGCGTTCTCTAGATTCCTTATAAATTTCCTCTAATGATTTTTCCTTTTTGGATTTGCCCATTTTTAACACTTCAATTTTTTTTATTAAGAATTTTTTAGATTCGTTATTTAACACTTAATAAATTATTTGCTGGTTTTTTTATTTTCCTAAATTTTAAAATCAGAAAGAATTAACCATTAGTAGCTTGCACACCATGAACAAAAATCATTACTCTCTGCCCAACATTTCTACCTTGGTCGTAATCATCAGCAAAAGAACACGATACATTCCACCCAACTTTTGCAAAAAAGGAGGGAACATTTTTTACATCAAGACCCCATTTAAAATGCTTAGAAAAAGAATCCTTTAGAAGTTCATTTCTAATAATACGATTAGGAATCCATCTTGATTGGTGCATAATATCCACGAAGATTTGACTATTTTGTGCACTTATCTCAGCTGTTTTTGAAAGTAGAGTGACAATTTTTTCTTGTTCCATATAGTAGACAAGACCTTCTAAAACCCAAAAAGTGGGAGTATTACTCGAAAATCCGCTATTTAAAAGAATGGAGGACCATTTGGGTTCAGAGATATCTGCAGAAATACGTATAAGATCACATAATGGTTGTTTGTCTTGCAAAATCTTTTCTTTATAGTGGATAACAATGGGGAGATCAATCTCGAATAATTTATGGAGATTTTTTTGGATTGGTGTGAATCGATAAGCACGCGTGTCCAAACCAGCCCCTAATAGAACGATCTGGGATTTCGAATGTGCATCGCACCAAGGTTTTAACAAGTTTTCTTCAATGTAATATGAACGAACGATTGGATAATCCATTTCGGAGTAACGTATATGCTCTTTAAGATATGAAGACAAATCACCAGCGAGTTTTTCTGCGAATGGATCAATAATAAGAGGATTATCACGCTTGTATTCTTGAGCACGGTAATATGCCATAAGACGGGATGTGAAAGGTATACTAGCACTCTTATTATCCATACTTTGTTTGTTTTTAGATGAATTATCATCCATTTTCTGATTTTTCAGCCCTAATTGTTCGCTTTTATCTATATAAGTTCCTTTACCACTTAAAGAAGCTAAAGCTCTAGCTAGCTCCATATATGCAAAACCTACAATTCCGTCTGGTTCAATACGAACAATGATTGTTCTCTTGTCATCTTTAGCTCCTACAATATGACCTTCACCCTTAATGGAGGTTGCAATTAATCTTTCGTTTGAACAGAGTCTGATTATGTATCTAATTCCAGAAAACATAATGGGATTAGTCTTCATAGAAGACCAGTTAGAAATTAATTTGTTGATATCTGCTTTTATATCCCAATTATCTGTTGAATAAATAATATCAGCTTTTCCCTCAATTAAAGCAACTGAAATAACATAAGGTAAAGCTTGCTTTAGTTTAGATAAAATAGCTTCGTAATTTACGGACATTTATAGATAAGACCTTTCAATCATCTTCTATGGGCAAACCAATAATTACTTTTTTATCAGTGAAAAAACTATCAGACATTGAATCATGAGTAGAAATTTCTTCTACAATTGCACCTTCTTTTGAACTGAAAGTATGATTAGTACCTGGTTCTAGATTATAATGGTCACCAGGTTTTAGTGTTATAGTTTTATCAGGCAATGTTAAGATCACTTCACCTTTATGGCAGAAAAAAGTCTCTTTTTTCTTTTTATGATGGTGTTCAGGACATCGTTGTCCAGGTAAAAGAATTAACCACTTGGAACAGTATTCGGGTTCATTAATTCTTGTAACCAAAGCCATACCAATTTGTTCAAAATTATTGAAACCATAAGTCGCAATTCGAAATTGTACATCTGGTAAAATAGGAATACCGGCTTCAGCTAATTTCTTTCGAGCTATTTCCTCGTATTTCTTAAATTCAGATCTCTTCATATTAACACCAGAAATACAAAAAGCGGAATTATATATATTATAAATGTCAAATTTAGTTTTAAATCATTTATATATCTTAAAAATTCCTTATGATTCAAAAAAGTGATATTATAAAAATATTGAATTATTATAAATATCAACTTTGGATTGATTAAAAAAAACATTAAAGGAAAGAGGATTTAAAATGGATGAGATTAAATCTTCAATAATAAGAGCCAAAGAATGTTTTGAGAAGAAACAGTATGAAAACTTGATTCAAATTTTAGAGAGTATTATTCAGAAAAATCGAAATCTTCTTGACGAAGAGGAATCTAAAACAGATTTAGGAGAAATGTATTTACTTTTTGCTAAATCCTTTTTAGCTCTTAATAAATTAGATGAATCTTTAAAACATGCAAATGACTGCCTTCACCTAGCAAAAAATTGTAAATTTTTCTCCTTACAGGCGAAAACATTAAGAATTCTTGGTAGCATTTACTCTCAGAAAGGAAATCATTTAAAGAGCCTAGAATTATTGAGAAAATCACTACAACTTGAACAGAAGATCGGGGATAAAATCGGTGAAGCCTATGCCTTGTTTGAATTAGGAATTGAAGAAGCAGATGGCGAGGAATTAAATGAAAGCATAGAACATTTAAAGCATGCTGTAAAAATTTTCAAAAATTTGGATCGGGAAAAAGATGCACAAACGGTTCAAAAAGAATTAACCATAATTTTAGAAGAGATGGATGAAGATAAGTGGCTAGAGGAAAAGATACCAAAAAAATTCCGTGAAAAGAAAGGTATGAAACTATAATTGTGAATTTTAAGCTTCTTTCTCTTTTGGATTTTTTTATTATTTACCAGCTTTGGAGAGCTCCAGTGCACTACCTTGAGTGCAATAATTAACCCATCTAAGACTCATTTGTTTGCTAATTGGACATTGTCCACAAAGACACCCTTTTTCCTCCTTTATCAGTGAACTCTTACCTATTGAACAAAATGCAAGATTTGTTTCGCCTGTCCCCTCATAGCTTGGACATTTTCCACAATAATCTTTACAAATATACTTCACTTGATCAAAGGCATCTCTTTTTTGTTTCTCCGTCATTTTATCCATAATTTTAATCTTTTCTTCAAATGGGAGATTCTTGAAGTTCTCTTCGAGGTCTGACATTAATTTCACCATGATTTTACATTCTTTGTATTATATTTAGAAATTAAATTTTTATTACTTATTATTTCCATTCTTAATAATTGAAATAATGTTCAAATGTTTAAGTAAAATATAAATAATTGGTTCTCACATTAAAGCTCTTATTTTTTTATAAAAGTCAAGTAATGCAATTCGAATTAAGGGCAAATTTAGATCTTCTCCTCCTATCCCAATGAAAGTTAAAGTTTGTTCTACTCCTTCTTTTGAAATTTTTGAGATTATAATAATTCCATTTGGTCCTTCAAGAACATAGTCTTTTAAATTTCCCATTTCTAAGAAATTCGAAAATTGCTGGAATGTTGCTTCAACATTGAATATTTCCATGATGATTTTTTCTTTTAAATCGGCTACTAGTGTGGTTGCCAAGACTTTCCCATCAGGGTATGAGATTAAGAATGTCCCAGTAATTCCAGTAATTTGTTCCAAATCTCGAAGATATTTTTCCATTTGTCCTATATTCATGTTTTCATCCCATAATTTTTTCGATTTTAATTGAGGCATTTCTAATTTCAAATGCACATGATGGAATATTAGCGTATTTTTCAAGAAAAGTTACGATAATTGAATTTCGACCCGCATTCATGATAATGAAATTACCCTCATCACTATCAACAATCACTCTTTCTAAATTGGATTTGCGAAATAGTTTGTATAAATGATCTAAAGTCAACTTTACTGAAGTAACAAGACCGCTTGCCATTACAACCTCGATCTCTTCTTCCCAAGTTGTCGCAATTGGAATTCCATCAGGATATGAAATAATTACACTTCCGAGAACTCCTGTCGTCTTACTTAGTTCCTTTAATATAATAGTTAATTTTTCTTCGGACATTCATTCAAACCTTTTCTTTTTTTTTAAACTTAAATTGTTTAATTTTTAGAATTATTTATAAAATTTTTTCAAATTGTCTTTGAAAAAATTGATCGAAACCCATCTAACAAGCTCTTTCAAATCAAAACCCCCATCATGTGGTGCTGCTCTTTTATGTAAATTCATTTCACCAGGCAACGTAATAGTACAACCTCCCATTAGTGTCAACAAATCTGAAAAATCTTGAATTTTTTTCATCTGACCAATAATTGAGAATGTTTGAAGAAATTTTTGGATTTTCATTTCTTGGATCCAATTTTTAATTTGATCTAATTCATTAAAAGGAACAACCATGATAAACCGATTAATACAAGCATCAATATCAGACTTATTAGGCATTCTTCTTAAATATAGAACAGTCCAGTCAGGATTTTGAGTTAAAGCCTTACCTTTAGGAATAAAAAGTTTGCCCCAACCCTTATTTTCTATTTTAAATGTATAAAAATCTCTTTTATTTAAGGTTTCAATTGCTTCATACTCAGTCATTTTGGTCCTAGCAAGCTGTTTGCTCATTTCTCCTAGTTCTAGACTCAATAATTTTGCGAACCCAAGAGCTGTGTTAAATGTTATCGTTCTTCTTAACATATCCATGCTCTCTGACATCAACGAGATTATTTGTGAATCCACATTTGAATTTGTTTCTTGATTTGGTATTGAATTGTCATTTATTTGATTCATGAGATTTGTCATTTCACTTCTAATATTGGAATCATCTTCACATAAATTATTTGTGTTCTTTTCTTGAACAAATACAATTCGAGGAGAACAGCAAGCATATTGGTTCCAAATGGAGACATCCTTAGCGATTTCTCTAGCCACGAGCGTTAAATATTCCCGTTTATTTAGAAAATCTTCGGTAATAATTGAAAAACTGAATTTCGGACCATGTTCAATGAACTTAACCCCATAATACGCTGATAATTTTTTTAATTGCCTAACAGATTCTAATCCACCCCAAGCTATAACTACATCAATGAGTTCTTCATTGAATAAAAATTGGTAGATATTTTTTTCCCTACCTCTCCAATACATGACTGCTAATTCTCTTGCTAAGTTTCTATCAATATCGTAAATTGTTTGAACAAATCTGACTGCAAAATAGGGTTCTCCTGAAGCGAGCTTAATAAGATTAAGATTTTTTGTTAGGATACCAAATAAAATACTTATAGGTCCAATTACAAATGCATTTCCAGCTAAGCTGTGAAGGATTAAACCTCTTGGTTGAGCATGTAAAAGAACATCATTTTTTACAACCCAATCATCTAGAGAATTTATATCCCCAAATTGTTCAGATAAAAAACCAATGAGATGATCTTTTTGAAACAGTTCTAATACGTGTTCTAATTCAAAATTAATCAATGCCTTTGATTGTCCCGTCACTAATGAAAGAACTTCTTCTGCTTCTTTTTTAAATTCAAAATTAGGGTTAGTCCATATATCATGAAGTTGGTGTAATATTTCTATTGTTTCTAATATCGGTCTGTCATGTGCTTGCTTTTTATATTTATTTAAGTAAATTACTGCAAGCTTTATTTCTCTAGAGCTTATAACTGGATAGCTAATTTCAATTATTTTATCTCTTCTCTTGATTTTTAGGGTATCATCTACTCTATCTATATATAATCCCCCAACATATGAAGGTAAATTAATTTTAAGAGAAATATCAATCACCAAAATAAAAGAATTAATATAAATTTAATATCCTTCATAAATTTGGTAATTGTATTACTCTCCAGCTAAATCTGCTATCATTGCTCCACAACCTTTTGCATCGGCTCCGACAGCTCTGCTAACATTTTGGAAGGTTTTTCCATATCTACCGCATTTACACTTCTTTTCATTAATGAAATCTGCAACATCGTCTAACAAGATACTGATACCTGGCCAACTAGTGGATAATGGATTTATTATATTCACTAATCCTTTTTCACCTTCTTTTACTGGTTCCATTGTTTGAGGATCTCGAAAAATTATATCTCCCCAAGGTGGTACATGAAATAGTAATTCACTACATTCATGAAAAGACAAATCACTTTCAGTTAATCCATAATTATCTCTAACTCTATTTAATGGAACACCGAGAATATCACTAATCACCTTTCTGAATTGGTCCTTACTAATTGCTTTGCCTGCAAATGTCTTCCAGCCTCCACCAAAACCAGCTGCAAAGCTATTTTTTAAATTGAATTTTTTTCCCGTTTTCTCATGCATTTTAGTTAGAGTTAAGAATGCAAGTGCTGGACTACCACCAAACATAAAGACCTCTTGAGTTTTGGATGCTTCTATAAGATTTTGCATGGTTAGCTGTATATCAATTGGGATTTTCCCTTCCTCTTTTTTTTCTGTCATTAAGTATACGGCGCTTTCGCACATTCCTTCTGTCCAGACTTTCATTCCTACAGAAAATGTGAGCCCTTGTATGAACTTTAAAGAAGGTCCAAAGACAACTCCTTTTTTAAATCCTTCTATTTCAAATAAAAGTCTAGCATCTTTTAAACCGAAATCATAATATCTCTTGTCTGATAAGACGTCTCTTCCAACAAAACTTGGGTCACCTGATGTACCACTGCTTCTGTACCATGTGACGATTTGATCTTCGGGAATTGAAATTAAACCCTTATATAAATTATATGATTGTTTAAAAGATTTTGAGGTTATCCAAGGAATTTTGACGATATCGTCATATTCTTTTAAATCTTTTGAAGGGTTAAAATCATTTTTTCGGCAAATCTTTTTAAAGGGTGTACAATTCTTGAAATGATGTTTTGTTGCCTTTTTTATAACTTCAAATCTCATATCTCGAATTTTATCTGGATTCTGGTGATAGGGGTCCTCAATTTTGAGAAAATCTTCTATTTCTACCATAACTTCACCTCATTTGTTTGATAATTAATTTTTTAATTAACCTCCCACCAAAGTAATAATAGACATATTATTCAAGTGATACCCTCCAGGAGTTGAGTTTTTAATCTCTCCAGACGAGCCGAAACCAAAAATTGGTATATCTTTTCCTATTTCCTCCCTAATGACATTTATCTCGTCTATAATTCTATCCCCGAGCAAAGAAAGCCTTGCCGAGCAGTCAAAATAAATCAAAAATTTTGGATCTTCAACATTCTCCAATGCCATTTTTACTGCTCTTCTAGCTGATTCTAATATTATTTCCCCTGTCGCTTCACAAATTTCTAACTCTAATTTTTTCTCCACCATTTTTGGAGGCAAAACGGTAAAAATCGAGTCGTACTGGGGATCTGTTACCGCCACATATGGATGTATACTATCTTCATCTTCTAAACCTAATAACGATAAAAAATTTATGTATCCTTGATGTTTTAGCTCATTTAAAGCCTCTTTTTCATGCCCCATGACTTCAAGTAATCCGTCTAGCGCTTTTTTTCCATTTATACCCATGAGAAATGGTCCAACATTTTTTGTAATTTGAATTCTTTTCCCTGTACGCCTTACACCAATATCATAACCAACTCCAAACTTATGGTTATTAGAAGAAAGCATACAAGCAATAACTGAATCGTAATTCACGGTTTCATTGAAAAATTCAAAAGTTTTTACACCACTGAGATCTCCACACTGAGTTCCAACAATTGGACAATTTAGACCATTTTCTACTAAATATTCCACTAATTCTTGAGTAATTGGAAAACCTTTTCCCTCACTAGCAAAATTTCGCATGTTACTCCAAAAAATTCTCGAAACCAAGCTACTGAAAACACGAGCACCAAAACTATCGAATCTTTTCTGTTGAGCCAATACTTCAGGAGGGATCCTATAGCCGGAAGTAAAGAGTAAGATTACTTCATTTAAAGTTTTGTTAAGATGTGATTTATAGCTTTTAATAATATCTTGTCCTATTTTTTCGTAGTTATCCCTTGATTTTGTCCAAATTTGAGGTTCAATAACATCAATATCTCCTCCTAATAAGAGAATTCCAACTGCTCGGATTGAAACATTATTATTTATTATTATTCCTATAGATCCACCACCAAGTAATGGAGTATTTGGAATCTCTTTTTTTATGCCTTTTAGAACATTTTCCAAATTGTATATATTTGCAGCTGATAAATCTATACCTATAATCGCTAATTTTGGAGTTCCAGAAAAATCTTTCAAAGCTTCCTTGGTTGCTTCAATACCAGCTAAATAAGAATTAGAATTTGTTGAAAAACCGACACTTGCCTCAAGCATATATTCACACACCAGAGGTTAAAAATTAGTATTTTCTTATATTTATATTGTGGTTAAATTTGATAAACCTTTTTAGTTTTTTAATCAACATTTCTACTTAAATGTTTGTAATTTATAAAATAAAACCACTAATATTATTCAAAATTTTTATAGAAATAAAAAAAAATTTAAACAGTGTTGATTAATTGATTTTTCAATACATTAAGCTTTCTTAATATTCTTTAAAAGATTATTTGCAAGTGTTTTTACGCTTAAATTCGAATTCTTCGTGAGTTCCCTTATTTTTTGTTTTGCATTAATTATTAATTCTTTGTTTTTTTTCCCAATTTTATTATATATAGACAATAACGTGGTGATTAAAGGAATATTGTCTGAATTTAAGTCCTCAAGGAAATTTTGTTCAAATTCTTTCATTATAGATGGATCTTCTTCACCAATAACTCCAATTAGTATCAGGATTTTTCTTTGAATTTTTTGGTTCTTCTCTCGCAAATATATTTGCTTAAGCGTTGATATCATAGGGATTACTAAGTTAATATTCCTTTTGGCTAATGTTATTAATAAATCAATTGATTGGCTTTGAATAAGTTCGTTATTTTGATTTAATGCAAATATAATTGGTTTTAATGCTTCTTGAAGTGCGTCTGGATCTGTTTCGAATATATCTTCTAATGTATCCAATGCATCTTCTCTTTCTTCATCTTCGATTCTAAACGGCTCCTCCATAATTACCGATTTAAAATCTTGAAATGCTACTGCTACTTCTTTTTCATCATATACATGATTCCATTCTTCCTCTCCCATATACCAGCTTACAATATATTCTCCTGAACTTATCTTTATTATTGATTTTCCTTGTTTTATTTCTGGATAAAATTGTCCATTTCGAATACCATCATCATGAATATAATCATCTAGCACTTCCCCTTTTTCTTTAGCTTTTTTTAAATCCTCAGGAAGTAAAGTGTATTCTTTCATTTGAAGTTGACACTGGTTTTTTATTAAGATAATAAAGAAATAATGTAATTTAAAATATTTTGAAATAAATAAAAAAAAGATTATAAATTAAGTTTTGCTTTTAATGAATGCAACCAAAGCAAGGATAATTGAAGAAAATATTAGTACCCACTTTGATAGCGCAAATATAGAATGAGCTACAGTCCACCAATTTGGGAAGAATAATGGATTTGTCAAAGTCATTAGAATGAAAGCATTTTCTATCGCGTCTAATCCAGCAGCAACTAGTCCAAGAATTGCAAAAGTATAGCAAAATTTACCCCACTTGTCTGTTGATCCAAATAGTCTACCAGTAAACAACAAAATGCTGAATATTAGAATACCATAACCAACCATAAAAACGTAATCTAGAATCATTACATTCCTATAAGCATTAATTCCACCAATAAGGACCATTGGCAAATATTGCGCTTTCATTTTTGACCCACTAAATGATAACTGGCTAGCAAACATATTCGTAGTATCCCCAGATTGTCCTAAGAAGATTCCCATTAAAACTTGCATTGAAATCATAAGCAAGATACCAATAATCAAAAGAATTTTCGTCATTTTTGAGGATGGAGAATCATCAAATTTTTCTAGAATAGACAATTAAATCATATCCAAATATTTTTGACTTAATATTAAACAAATAGCTAATTTCATCTGATTACTTATATATTTTTTTAATTTGAGTTCATGCAGATTACTAATTTTTTAAAGATCGGATAAAATAATTTATGAAATTTTGATTTTGGATTAAATTCTTTGGGTTTAAATTTCATTTCTTAAAATTAAAAATAAAATAAATTTGAGAATTAATAGACTCTATTTTTTTTTCATATATATAGAGGTTTTTGAAATTGATATTATATCGATCTTTTTATATTTTCTAGTAAACTAACCCGATATTGGTCATTCTTTGTAATTTTTAAAATTATAAAGTAATCTTTATTTAAGACCTTTTATTTTCTCATTTATTTCCTCCGCCCTTTCTTTCAAGACTTGCAAATCATTAAGTTTAAGTCCGCCTGCTTTGATTTGCCCTTCTATTAATTCTAAGCTTTTAATAAGTTTTTTTAATTTCACACTTTTACAATATTTTATTAATGGTCCAACTCCTTTCTCATATATTTCATTATCTTTTTTTGATAAAGGATTATAGTCCAATTCTATTGTATTTAATTGTTCCAAATTGCCTAATTGCTCCGGAAGAGTCGTCAAATTATTACCAGTCAAAGCTAGAAAACTAAGCGATTTTAGGTCACCAAACGACTCTGGGAGAGACGTTAACTGATTACCATTTAAATATAATTCTTTGAGTGAAGTAAGTTTACCAAAGGATTCCGGGAGAGTCGTTAACTGGTTATTATCGATATATAGTTTTTGGAGTGATTTCAAGTTGCCAAAGAATTCTGGGAGAATCGTAAACTTATTTTGACTCAAAATAAGTAGATGGAGTGATTTAAACCCTTCAAACGACTCCGGCAGAGTTTTTAATTTATTACTAGCCAAATATAGGATTTCAAGCGATTTTAGATTCCCAAAAGATTCCGGGAGAGTCATCAACTTATTACTACTCAAATTTAGAGAATTTATCGATTTTAGGTTAATGAGGGACTCTGGGAAAGGTGTTAACTTGTTATGACTCAAACTTAGATAAGTGAGTGATTTTAAGGTGCTAAGCCCCTCCGGGAGAGTTGATAACTGATTATCAGTTAAATTTAGTTCTTGGAGTGATTTTAATTCAAGAATTGGCTCTGGCAGAGTTACTAATCTTTTGGAAGTTAAATTAATATAGGTTACATGCCCATTCTTAATCTTGAAATCATCATCTTTCAAAGAATATTTTCTCTTTAATGTTTCGAAAGTTTTTTTCTCATGCTCATCGATGATTTCGACCATTGAGGTTCAAATTCCGATAGTCTCAATCATTACGAAATTTTATTTTAAAATAACAAATCGAAGATTCCTTTTGAAAATCAAGAACATCAATACATATATTTTCCCCAAAGTGTTCACGGATTTTTATTTCCCAAAAACCTACCATGAAGTGATAAAAAGATTTTGCATGCTTAATTTCATTGGAGATATTTTGTACTCTAATTTTTATTGAGGTTGGTTCTTCATCCGGTTCAAATGGAACAATTTCTGCTAGGAACATATCACCAGCTAGATCATTAACTGATTTGAAAACCTTGATTATGGTTTTACCTACTTGATTTACAAATTTTTGTTTTTCAACTGATTCATTAATTATTAATTCTGTCAATATAGGTGTTTTAATTTTTTGACCCATTATATTGCCCATTTCTTTTAAAAAATTAGCTGGATCAGAGATATACTTAGATTGGACCTTTTCAAATGAGTCTATTATATTATTAATAATTTCTATAAAGTTAGAACGAATTATTTCTATATTTTCTTTGTTAGAAACCCGATCTATATAACATAATTTTGCTCTACCTATTTCTTTAATTTTAATTAGATTTTCTTGTTCAAGAGCAATAATCAACTTTTTAACAGTTTTTCTACTCAAATCCATCTGGTCTACAATTTGAGAGATATTAAGCCCATACTTAGATTTTTTTAAAAGGTTCAAGATATCTTCTTTAGAATCTTTTTTCTTATTATTATTTTTTGCTTTATTATTACTGTCTTTTGATTCTGCTTGAATTTCCATTCTATTCAATTCCTTTTTCCAATAAAAGATTACAACTTCAATATTTCAATCTATTAAAACTAATGGTCAAATATTTGGTACTTTGTTTATAAAAGAATTTTTATTATTTACCAAATAATTATTCAAGTAACAAATATATATAGGAATAGTTACCAAATAATAGGTAATTTTTTTAAAAATATCAAAAATTATTATTATTGAAAGTCAACTTTCCCTAATTCTAATAAATAGAATCAATAATATAGATAAAAAAAAGCATTATTAGAACTAAAAAGGAGCGGATGTAATTAATATGACAGAATCATCAATACCAAATAACTATGGTGACATTCCAGATGATATAATTACAAAACCATACATTCCATTATCTAGACATGGTTGGAAATTATTCAAAAAATTTGGATATCATGCATTCTACGAGGATGCCATACCCGCGATCTCGGATGATATGATTTATGATGTTTTTAAGGCAAGATTAGATGAATCTCTTTTAACCGCAAAGGAGGTCATCGAAGGTAATATTTCTGACCCGGATAAACGGTTAGCATGGGCAATATTCCCTCCAGTAATACCATTACGAGCTGACCTCACTCAGGGGTCTACGAGACTTTTATTTGGGGATTCTATGTCCGTAACATTTATTGTTTTGAATGATCTAAATCAAGAAATATTTTTTCTATTTAATGGACATATAGAACATGGAATACCTGTTGACTGGTGGATTGCTGGTCCTCAAGATGAACTCCTCCAACGAAGACATCTTAAATACGGTTACGAACTCAAAGATTGCTGGAAAAAAGGAGGTAAAGATTTTACTAAATGTGGTCTACGGGTTATTGATGTTTTACGTGATGTGAGGAATGAAAGAACTCCTAAATATGCAGATTCGCCTTATGCAGTAGCTATGGTCTGGGCTTCAAGCATAGCGGGATTTTTAATTGAACCGTCAATGTATGAGTTAATAGGCATGATTTGGGACGGTGTGGCAGCGAAGCGGAATTATGGACTTCCGGATTATTGGTTTTCTTTTATTCCATGGCCTTCGATGATTCAAATGCTCACATATATGGACCGATCTGATTTTATACAACGAATGTCAGCTCTTGTTACTGGTGGAAAATTATGCATCAATTACGTCGAAGAATCGAATAAAGAAATGGCTTTAGAACTTATAAGAGATATGGCAACAGAATTTGATTTTTGGTCGGATGCATTTGAAGCTACTTGGTATGAAGGTTGGCCATGGCCAATACAAAGTGTAAACTGCAAACCACCAAATTTAAAAAAGAAAAATGCATATGAAAAAGAAGATTTCGATTGGTATTATCCAGGAATGGAAAAAGAGGCCAGCAGGTTCATGAACCCTGAAGATTTTGATATGACTGTAGAGGAGATGATGAGAGGAATCTTGCTAGATATAACTCATAAAACGAAACCATGGAGCATTAACCCTAAGGATGAAATTATTAGCATCGGATGGGGACGTGATATTAAAGTTCTTAAAGATGTGAAATTATAGTTTATTTCTTTTAGGAAATGAAATTTATACATACTTCATTCATTTTATTTAATTAAGAGTTGTAAAATTTAATTATATGGAGCAAAATAAGTTGACAGAGGCTATACTCAATCAAATAAAGATAGAATTACAAAATAAGATTGGAGTGGAAAAAGTCTTAGATAATAAGGAAATTTTAGAGCATTTTTCATCTGATGAAAGCATTGAAGAAAAAAAATCACCAGATCTTGTTGTTACACCAACAACTCTTCAGGAAATTCAAGAGATTTTAAAAATTGGTAATAAATATAAAATCAACTTAATTCCATCGAGTTCCACTGAAAAATATTATGGAGCAACAATACCAAAGGATGGAGGAATTATAGTTGATTTAAGAAAAATGAATAAGATTTTAGATATAGATTTTGAAGAGAGATATTGTAGAATCGAGGCGGGGGTGACTTTTGAACAATTGCAGACTGAATTAAAAAAACATAGTCTAAGAATTATGGTTCCTCTAGGATTGCCAAGCTCCGCTTCGGTTGTTTCAACATACGTTGAACGCGTTCCTTTACTTACTGGTCCAAAAGTATTATTATCTGAAGGTTGGCAATGCACGTTAAATATGCAAATTGTCATTCCAAATGGTATGATCGTTAATACTGGTTCTGCTTCATGGTGTAAAGATAGACCATCTTTTCTACCATCAGGTCCTCTTAGTGGACTAGATTTATCACGATTATTTTCAGGGGGCCAAGGAACTCTTGGTATAGTCACTGATCTAGTTATAAAGGCGAAATATCTTCCAAATCTAAAAAAGATTATTTTTATTCCTTATGAAAAAATTGAAGATATTTTGGATATTATTTATAAAATTCAATTTTTCGATAAAGGTCGTGAATTTTTAGGTATTTCTCAAAAAAATCTCGCCATGTTATTAGGTAATGGTCAAGAAAATATTGAAAAACTTCGCAAACAATTACCTCCCTGGTTAATTGTAATGAGTATTGAAGCTGATTCTGAAGAAAAATATCAAATTGATTTAGAAGATTTGAAAGATATTGGAGCGCAATTTCAAACAGAATTTAAGATTAATGGAAACGATCTAACTGAAATTTTTCTGAAAGAATTTGAGGTTCCCGATAAATTAAATAATTTTAGAAAATATAAAGGAACTTGCCTACATATTCCTTTTTACATTAACTTAGATAAAATTAAGAATTTAAATGACTTATCAGAAAAAATTTTGAAAAAATATGGATATCCAATCGAAGATCTTTATGGTTATTTAATGCCCATAGAACAAGCTCATACTTGTTATTATGATTTTAATATTCATTATAATCGTGATGATAGTTCAGAATCAGAACAAATGAGAAAATTATTTCTAGAATTGAGCGAGATGGTTATTGAAAATGGAGGAGTTATTGATAGACCATACGGAACTTGGGCAAAAATGATTTTTTCAAGGAATAAAGCATATTATGATTTCTTAAGACAAATAAAAAAAATAATTGACCCAAACGATATAATGAATCCAAGTCAATTAAGAATATAGCGATAGATAGGAGAGGTTCTATTTGGTTAACAAAGCTATGAAAAAATTAAAAGAAAAATATAGATGGGATATTTATCAATGCAGTTTAAAATGTTATAATTGTCAATATGTAAACCCACACTCACTTTTTAATCAAGAACATTATGAAAATTGTCCTGCAGGCAAAAAATTCGTGTTTGATTCATATTTTGCAGGGGGAAGGATGGAGATTGCTCGGGGTTTATTAGATAAATCTTTGAAAATACCATCCAAAAAATTATTAGAAATAGTTTATTCTTGCACTGCATGTGGTAATTGCCAAGATCGCTGCTATTACAATCGCGATATGAGACCTTTAGAAGTTTTTGAAGTAATTAGAGAATATTTAGTTGAGCAAGAAATCGGACCAATGCCTGAACACGTAGCATTTATCAATAGCACTAAAAATAAACATAATCCCTACAATGAAGATCATGAAAAACGAGCAGATTGGCTCGATAATAAAAAATTATCAAAAGATTCGAAAATCCTTTATTTTATTGGGTGTACTTCTTCCTATAGAACCCAGAATATCGCAAAAGCTACTGCCAAAATATTGGAAAAATTAAAAATCGACTTCAATATAGCAGGGGATGAATGGTGTTGTGGGAGCCCCCTATTTAGAGTGGGCGCAGTTGATTTAGGAGAGGAAGTAATGCGCCACAATATTGAAGAGATTAAAAGACTAAAAATTGAAAAAGTCATTTTTTCTTGTGCGGGATGTTATAGAACATTTAAAGAAGATTACCCCGCACGAGGAATCGAACTAACTTTTAAAGTACAACATGTCTCCGAATTCTTAGCGGAAATAATTAAAGAGAATAAAATTGAATTTAAGGATTTAGATTTATCTATTACATATCACGATCCTTGCCATCTTGGAAGGCATGCAGGTGTATATCAAGCACCTAGAGATGTTTTAAATTCCATTCCTAAATTAAAATTGGTTGAGATGTTCCGGAATAGATATAATGCTTGGTGTTGCGGCGCGGGGGGAGGTGTGAAATCAGCCTTTAAAGATTTCGCCGTGGAGACGGGAATTACGCGAATAGAAGAAGCGAAAAAAACCGGAACTAAAACCTTAATCTCAACTTGTCCATTTTGTCATTTAAATTTAAAAGACAGTGTAAAAGCAGCAAATGAAGATATTGATATTTTAGATCTTACTGAACTTTTATTAAAAGTGTTATAAAGAGGGATTTTCATGTCTGTTCAAGTAAAAGAAGAAATATTAGAAAAATTGAGAAGTATTGTGAAAGAGAATCTTGCTTCTAATGATGATGCTGTCCGAATTGCATATTCTCGTGACCAAATGGTAACATCGGATGGACCAGACTATGTAGTCGCTCCAGAATCAACGGAACAAATTCAAGAAATAATGAGACTGGCAACAAAATATAAAATTCCTGTTCTTCCTAAAGGAACTGGGGCAAATATGGGAGGTTTAGTCATACCATTAACAGGTGGTATTATATTAGATTTAAAACTGATGAATACTATTCATGAAATTGATGTTAAAAATATGACCGCAACGCTAGGACCGGGTGTTACTTATGGTCAACTTCAGATTGAAGCATATAATCGCGGATTATTTGTGGTAGTGCCTAGTGGACCACACACGGTCAGAGTTATTGCAAACGTATGTGGTACACGAGGTATTGGCCATTATGCTGGAAAATATGGACTTGGTGACAACCAAATTATTGGAATGGAAATTGTATTACCGAATGGTAATTTATTAAAATTAGGTTCCTTTGCACATGGGAAGGGAGAATATTCCGCCAATGTTCCTCATAGTCCTGGTCCTGACTTAATGGGGCTGTTTTTAGGTGGTTTTGGAACTGTAGGTGTAATTACAAAAATAAAAGTAAAATTATATCCAAAATATCCCCAAAGTGATCTTATTGCTATTGCAGGAGCGTTGGATCCATTATTCGATGAATCAATTTTCTTGGTAAAATTAGGATATTCTAATTTAATGCAAATCCGATGGCCGTATATCGCAATTCTTGCTGGTAGAAATCGAGAAGAATCTTTAAGATTATTGAAGCAACAATTAATAGAAGGCTTTTCATTAATTTTTATAGAGGGGACTAAACGAGAGTTTGATTATCATGTAAAAAGACTTAAAAAGATTTATAAAAAAAGAAAGGGTTTTACACCAATTCTTTATTCAGAAATGATGGACACTATGAGTAGAAGCCTTAGTGTTGACGGAGAATATACAGAAAATGATCAAGAATTTGGTTATATGCAAGAACGACGGAAATTTCACGATTTCATGTTTCAGTCAGTACGAATTTTAAGATTACATGGTGGATTTGCTCCTCATTGCCCGTTTTTTTCATTGAAAGATGCAAAAGCAACATGGAATTATATGAAAAATTGGATAACTAAAATAGGTGGTCCAATTGAAGAAACATGTTGTTATTTCCAAGTAACTGATGATGGGCATACGATTCTACAAGAAATGGACTTAGAATTTAATCCCGACCCAAATAAAATGGGAGACAATATTAAATCTTTCATAGGGATCGGAAAGCCGATAGTTGACACGATGTTTGTAAAACGTAACGGAATTCAATATTATTTTTACCCAATGGCGGGGTCAATGCTCGAGAATATCGGTCCGATCTTAATACCAGGTTTCTGGTATCTTTCAAAGAAATTTAAAACACTGATTGATCCTCTTTATTTGATGAATAGGGGACGTGGAATTTACCCTGAAGGATTTGCGCAAGAGGATCTTCAAATACAAAGTTTTGGGTCAATGAGTGGGATGGATATGGGTTCAATGTACTGGTTTCAGATCCTAGGTTCCGTTATCAATAATTTGCATCTTGATAAAAAGGAGAAATTGGTTAAATTAATTGAAGATTTAAAAAATAAAAAGATTGGGGAAGAATATTTACAAGAAATTTTACAATCTGCATTAAATTCAGCAGTAAGTATTATCTTAAATGATAAGACACGAGCGACAGTTGATGAATCCTTAGGTGAATTCTTTAAGAGAAATTATATTGAATTAATAGGAGAAAAAGTCGTAATTAAATCAGATGTTCATAATTTGTGGATTATCGAATTTAATAGTTTAGAAAATTCTGAGCCCATCAGAGTCTATACTGTAGAAAAAAAAGAAGCTAGAGGAATTCCATACATATCAACAGATTTCGTATTTGCAAGAAAAGCGTTAAGTGGTGAGGAAGTTGACCCACTTCTATCAATGCTCAAGCCTGATGAGGGAAAGTTCGGCATTATGGAATCAATTATGAGATGGCTTAAAGGTACAATACTAAAAAGATTTTCAAATGTTGTAACGATTGGAGCGATAACATTACTTTATAGAGAAAATTTAATGGAGCAACTCAATACACGATTTAACAATAAAATTGACTCGATTTTAAGCAAGTTGAATTATTAAGAAATTAAAAGAGCTTCATCATTTTATGAATGATATTTTAGATGAAATTAATGAAAAAAATAATTATAGTGGGTTCTGGAGTCGGTGGTTCAGGTATAGGTGCTTTAATAGCAAAAGAGACACCTCATCAAGTTCATTGTTTTGAACAAAATAATTTTATAGGTGGTCGCTGTGGATCTTATGAAAAGAAGGATGAGAAAGGAAGAATTTGGAAATTAGATGTCGGCTGTCATGTATTTTCAACTAGTGATAAAGGACCTATTGGCGAAATTTTAGAACGTTGTGGAAAAAAAATAAAATGGAGTTACCTGGACCAATTGTTTCCTACCTTAAATTTTATGGGATTAGATTTTACATTCACACTTCAAGATAGAAAGAGAAAGAAAAAAGATTTTCAAGGTCTTTTAGAAGAATTTCCAGATCTAGACCCTTCAAAATATGATAGAATCACCTTGATGGATTTTCTTGATGATTATTTTGGTCCAGATAAAAAGAATTTAGACAAAATTGGTTTTTCAATGGCTGCAGGAGTAATTTTTGGAACTGATCCTTATTCTACTAGTGCTGGTGAGTACTTACGCAGTATGATAGAAAACGTGAAACATTTAAGCAACGGCTATCCGTATGGCGGTACTGGCGTAATTCCCAAGGCATTTTGTGATACAATAAAAGAGAATCGAGGAAAAATATTTCTGGACGGAAATGGACGCGTTAAAAGAATTGTGGTACAAGATAATAAAGTTGCTGGAATTGAGGCAGGACCTGATAATGAATTTTATGAAGGAGAAATAGTAATTGCTAATTCAGACATTAAGTCAACTGTTTTTAAATTAGTTGGAGAGAAATATTTTCCAAAAGATTATTTACAATATATTAGTGAGTTAAAATGGGGCGCACAAGTCTGCTCCTTAAAGATTGGAATAGATAAGGTGTTAATAAAAGAAAAAACATTAGTTTATGTTCCAAAAATGGATCCTGATAAGGCAAAAGATGCATTTACAGATATTAAACAATCAATGAAAGATTTTTTAGAGAATTTAGAAATACCAGAATTCACTGTATTATTAATTGTTCCTGTATCTAATCATGACCCTACACTTGCACCCGAAGGTTGCCAAAACATACACACAGTTACAGCGACTGCAGTTGGAAAAATAAAAGAATGGACTAGGGATGAGGATAAGAAGTGGGAAAAAACCTGCTTAGATACTTTAATTTCATTAAATCCAGAGATTGAAGATCATATCATTTTAAAAGATTTTATCTCTACAAGCGTTTTAGCAACCCGTTTCGGTAAGGAGGGAGTAGGAACTGGCACAGCCCAATCGACAGACCAAGTTGGTAAACTTAGACCAAAGATGTTATCACCAATAAAAGGTTTGTATTATTGTTCGTCTGATGTTGGTGGATGGGGTATTGGCACCGAATTGGCAGCAAGAGCTGCCCTTGAATTGTTCCAAATGTTCAAAAATAATAATTTTTCAAATAATAAATTATTTAATAATTTTAAAGCAAATTTTTAGTGAATAAACACAATTTTTTCATGACAAGGGATAATGTGAGAATATTGGAAAATATAGAGAAAGAAATCAGCAAAATTTTGGATAGATACAACCAAAATGTCAGTGAAAATGACAGAAAACTTCAAATTACGAAATTAGGTAAAATACAAAATCAAGCTGTAATTCCACACTTAGTAAATATATATAAAAAGGAAACAACTGACGCTTCGATGAGGAACGCTGCGATACTTGCTATATTAACAACTAAAATCTTTACTGATGAAACATTGGATGCTTTATTGGTAGGAATAGATGACAATTCGGAAGTTGTAAGAAGAGCTGTCGTGATGGGATTAGGTAAACATAAATCTCCAAAGGGACTTCCAGTTCTTTTAGACAAAGCAAAAAATGATCCATCAGATCTTGTCCGGGGGTCTTCCACTTGGGCACTTGGACAATTAGGAATGGAAGAAGGATTACCATTATTACTCGAAAGATGCAGTGATCCTCATTGGATCATTCGTAAAGCAGCAGTTGAGGGTTTAGGAAATTTTCCTTCGACATCAGAACGTGTTAATTTATTGATTAATTTAATGAAAAATGACGAAATTGAGGACATTCGGAAAGCCTCAATACGAGTATTAGGACAATTGAATGCCAAGGAAGCACTCCCAGATTTGAAAAATTTAATTGAAAAAGAAAAATCCACGCATATTCGAGTTGAAGCGAAAAAAGTTATAAAAATACTTGAAGATTAAAGGGATGTATGATGTCTTGACTGAAAATTCAAACGCTATCGTTGTAGGTGGAGGTATTGGTGGCTGTGCGATTGGCGCACTATTAGCACATAAAGGGTATAATGTCAAATTATTTGATAAGAATAAAACTATTGGTGGTCGATGTACTTCTTATACTCATAAAGGATTTACAATAGATTTAGGGGTTCATATTTTTGGTTCTAGTCAACATGGATATCTAGGTGATGTTTGCCGAATGATTGGGATGCCTGATGCTATAAAATGGGTACTTTCTGAAAATCCAACACCAATAATGCGGGATCTTGGTGAAGAGAAAATTGCTTCACAAGAGTTAATCAAATTCTTCGAACATTGTCTAAATATGCCTGAAACCGAATATGAAAAGTTATATTACAAAAGTTTATCGACATTTGTCTGGAAATTTACGAAAGATCCAACATTACTTACATCCATATCGGGAATGTGTGGCATAATTTTTTGTATCCCACCATTTGAAGCATCTGCAGGTGAATTTATTCGATGTTTTCAGCAGCTTGCCAAGACGAGTTCTAGTGGATACCCAATTGGTGGATGTATTGCCATTCCCCGAGCGTATACTAATGCGATGGAAAAATTTGGTAGTAGTGTAGTATTAGATGCCCCAATAAAAAAGATTATTATCGAAAATAACCAAGCTAAGGGAGTCGAATTAAAAGATGGAACTCAATACTTTTCGGATTTAATTATAAGTAATGCTGATATACAAAATACAGTTTTAAATCTCGTAGGAGAAGACCATTTTCCTGAAGATTATGTAAAAAAAATCAAGAAATTACGTTATTCTATGCATTGTATTACCATCAAGGTCGCATTAGATAAACCAGTTACGGATGAAAAGTTTATAATGTACTATCCCACTTCTTTTAAAAACATGATGAAAGACCCAAGTGTATTTGTAGGTAGTAAAGACAAGCCTCCAGAAAAATTACCGGGTATGATAACAATACCGACTAATTTTGATCCAAATCTTGCTCCCAATGGTAAACAATTAATCTTTTTTGGTACTGCAAGTATACCAGGATTGTCTAATTACGATGCTTGGGGTGATGCCTGTTATAAATCTTTATGTGAATGCATCCCTGAAATCGAAAATCACGTTATGTGGTACCGTACAGATAGCCCAGCGACGGTTGAAACATATGCAGGTGAAGGGGGATGTATTATCGGAGTTTCGCAAAATATATACCAAGTTCACGAACGCCGTCCTTCCCAAATAACACCAATAAATGGATTATACATAGTTGGAGCGGAGGCTGGGGGACATGGGATTGGTACGGAATTAGCAGCAAATTCAGCAATAGAATTATTTGAAATTTTAAAAAAAGAACCTAAATAGATTATTCTAACAAGGGATTTATAACTTAATGTTGATTTCGTTTATTCTCCTTATAATAAGGAGAGTGTTTCCTTAAATACCATCTTGCTATGGGAGCAACAAGCCTAATAAAATTTCTTTTAAACCCAATTTTTTTTCTTATTTGATCAAGATAGTCGTCAAATGATGTATTTTGATATTTTAACAATCTTTGGGATTCCTCAGTATCCACCCAATCGGTATAAAACCACTCATCATCATTTTTTGGTATCTTGAACGCCAGTTCATCTATCATCCCTATTCCAAGAGTGTCGAACAATCCCCCCATGAATTCTCTGTTAAGCATTTGACAATTCTTACCACCACCTATTAATAACGTCTTATGAACCGCATCTGCAGTTACAGCATTTGCTAAAGCTGTTCCCACATCACGAGAAGAGGTAAATTCAATTCTTTGATCTAAAGGCATGTCAAACATCACTTTAGCAAGCTCCATGTCTAATGATAAGGAGTCTAAGACGGGAACAGAAGCATTAAGTCGAAAAATAATCCAAGGAAGTCCATCAGAAGTAGCGTCTCTAATCATTTTTTCACAAGCAACTTTTTGTCGAGTATAATTATCTGTTGGATTAAGAACTTCATCTGCTTTCCTAGGTGGTGCAGTGTGCATACGAGGACCATGAGTAGAGATGGAACTCGTGAAAATGAACCTCGGCTTTTTTTCTAATCCCATTATAGCGTCTAATAAATTTTTTGTTCCTCCGACATTAACTGCTTGAGATAGTTCGGGTTTTGTCTCGCTCATTGGAGGAATAATAGCTGCTAAATGTATGATACAATCGAAATCTTTCACGATTTCTTTAACTTTAATAGGATCAGTGATATCACCCCATACAACATCAAATTCTCCAAAATCCTTTGATAATTCTTTAGCTTTCTTTTCATTTCTCTCATTTTGAATGTCAAAACAAGTTAAATCATATTTTTTTTCCAAGAGAGCAATTACTGTGTTTTCTCCGACGTTACCAAATGCACCCGTTAAAAGAACTTTCATAAATGTACTTAACTCAGTTCTATTTATATTTCTTATGAAATTTGACTTTAAATTAAAATATACTTGCTATTTTTTTATGAAATATTTACTATTTGAACAAAAGAGATGAAATCTTCAAAAATTTAGAAAAAATTGGACTCTTTTTATAGTTTATTTATATTCAGTTTCATCTAACATTAAATTGGGTTCCCTTAATACTTTTTGGATTTTTTTCAATGTATATTTCCGAAATTCCTTGCTTGTGAAACTTTGATTTCCAAATTGCATAAATTCGTCTACATCCTGTATTTTATCATGGGGAGTTTCATTATCTCGCATCACCTTTTCCACCATAGTCGCTCCTAATAATAGACTAAATAGAAAGAATGAGTTTAAAGCCGCATTTTTTTCTTTAATCTCTCCGTTATCAATAGCTCTTTGAATTATTTGAGTAGTTCCATCTAGAAAGCTAAATTGTTTATAATCTTTTTCAAATAGCCCGACTTTTTCTGATGGAGGGGAACGGATTATATGCATCATTCGAAAAGCAGCATAATCTTTTTCTGCAAATTCGAAGAAGTGTTCAAAAATCAATAATAATAAATCTACAATTGAACCACTGAAATCCTTAATGATTTTTAAGTTTTCGTCACGAAATTGTTTATAAAACTTATTCCTTATCGCAATCCATAGTTCTCGTTTACTTTCCACATAATTATAAAGATTATTAGGATCCATTTTTAATCTTTTTGCTAATCTACGCATTGTAAAACCATCACGTCCATGTTCTTGAAACAATTGCTTCCCTACTTCCAAAATATTATCAAATTGTTTTGCTTTATCCTCAGGTGATCTATGTCTTGTTTTTTTTCCTTTAGAAATAGTTTTTTTTTTAACCATCGATATCAAAATCCAAAAATATCTTGAAATTTAATTAAATAATTTGTAATAAATCTACATAGTAGATTTAAATATTGATAAGATACTATTTCAACTATATAAGGATTTTATAAGAATTTAATGGTAAAATATTGAATAAGTGGATTAATATGAAAAAAATAGTTGAACCACAAAAAGAAATTGACATAATTGAAGAAGCAGATGTTATCGTTGTTGGTGGTGGGCCAGCTGGTATTGGTTCGGCTTTGGCATCTGGGCGGAACGGAGCTAAAACTGTTCTAATTGACCGGTTTGGCAGCCTAGGTGGATTACAGACACAAGGCAATAATCCGATTTTTTCATTTGTTGATCCTGAATTACATAATGGCATCATACAAGAAATTTTAACTCGTCTTGAAAAAGGTGGGGCGTTAACAAAAATGGATGATATGTCACTACGAGAGCGATCCAGAATGAAGGAGGATCTGATGAGGACTATCGGTGCAGAAAATCTTCCGAAACGGCTGGTGGAGACAGAAGCAGGATATTGGGGACGTTGGGGATATACCTTTGATCCGGAGTATTACAAATTTCTGCTTGACATTATGATGGAAGAAGCCCATGTCAGTCTTTTATACCATGCATTTGCAGCAGGTGCTATACGGGAAGGGAATTCACTTAAAGGTGTGATTGTTGAAACTAAGGAAGGTAGAAGGGCGGTGTTAGGGAAAGTCATTATAGATACGACGGGAGAGGGAGATATAGTATGGAAATCTGGAGCCCCTTGCACGGGTGACCACGGATTTCCTGCGGGAATAATCAAAGGTCATCCAGGTGCATTTTTAACTGCTTTTTTTATTAATGGAGTAGATATGAAGAAATTTAAGGAATTTAAAGCAGCAAATATGGAAGAATGGGGCGAGATGTATGGTGGCAGAGAGATGATAAAACAGGCGAGAAAAGAAGGGGCGTACATTAAAGGTCGAAGCGTTATTCTAGCCACAGTTCAAGATGTATACAACACTGGAAGGATATATATGATGAATCCATTTTACTTAGTCCCATTTCGCAAAAAGACCTGGATGGCTAAGCAAATAACCAAATGTGAAATAGATCTCAGGAAGCAAGCTTGGTCTCTCTTTAATGTGATAAAGAAGAATGTTCCAGGTTTTGAGAAATCCTACATTGAGAAATCCCCAGCCATGCCGTGTAACGGACTCCCTCATAGGATCATTGGTGAATACGTTCTAACCATGAAAGATATGCGTGAGGGGAAAATTTTTGACGATTCCATTGCTATAAACAATATGCCTCCAGACCTCTATGAAACAGCGGGGCGGTTCAGTTATGAAATTCTGCCTCATGATGTTCCATATCGTTGTTTATTATCCAAAGGCATCGATAATCTTATGGCGGCTGGCACAACTATGTCAACCGGAACTTTCAGTGGTATGGGGTTACGATACTGTACACCCTCTATCTGCACGGGTCAGGCTGCGGGTACAGCAGCAGCTCTTGCCACCAAGAATGAAGTCAGTCCAAAGAAGCTAGATGTAAAAATATTACAGGACACACTTCGCAAACAAGGTGCGCGTGTGACAGTTAAAGACGTGCCAGATGAAGCTCTAGAACCATATCGGTTTATAAAAAGACAAAGGATTGTATTTAGGAAATCTGGACCTCAATTAGTGAGTGAAGAAGAATTAGCTATGTATTAAAACCTATACAATAAATGATGTTTCATGGAATCAAAATCTAAAGGATTAATCTTTAAAATTGAAAGAATGACTACTGATGATGGTCCTGGTGTTCGTACAACCATTTTTTTTAATAATTGTCTCTTAAATTGCGTATGGTGTCACAATCCAGAATCAATTCCAAAAAAACCTCAAATTCAATGGATAGACCGTAAATGCATTGGTTGTAAAAGTTGTATAGAGGTTTGCCATGAACAAGCTTTATTTTTTGAAAAAGATGGTTTGCATATTAACAGAAAGAAATGTAATAGTTGTGGAGATTGCGTTGAAACCTGTCCTAGTACAGCATTAAATATGTTTGGACAATGGTGGGATCTAGAAGATCTTTTTCGCGAAATTGAGAAAGAAAAAATATTTTTTAACAAAACCAAAGGAGGCATCACTGTTTCTGGTGGTGAACCTACGTTACAGCCAAAATTTCTCCTGCAATTTTTAAAATTGTGCAAGAAAAATGACATTTCTACTGCTTTAGATACATGTGGATATTCAAGTAAAAAAGTTTACCAAGATTTACTTCCCTATATTGATATAATTCTTTTAGATATAAAAGTCATTGATCCTGATAAACACAAAGAATATACAGGTGTTGCAAATGACAAAATTTTAGAAAATGCCAAATGGATTTCAAATTATATCAAAGAAAATGGAAAAATAATGTGGATAAGGACACCACTAATCCCAAAATATACAGCCACTGATCATAATGTTAAAGGGATTGGAGAATTTATTGTAAAAAAATTGAGTAATATTCCTGATCAATGGGATTTATTAGCGTTTAATAAACTTTGTGAAATAAAATATTCAAGGTTAGGTATGTCATGGTCACTTAGAGATGAACCTTTAATGACAAAAGAGGAGATGGAACATTTTTTGGAAGTTGCTAAAATTACTGGAGCGAAAAACGTAAAGTGGTCTGGTTTCACTAGATAATTATAAAAGACGACCTAAAAAAAAACCTGTAATAATTTTTCAAGTTGGGACTAGTATTAATAATAAAGGAGTATTGCTCCCTTAAAAAGTGGATTTGAATAAAGCAATCTTTTAATTGAACTGTTTTTTAATATAATCTCCAATTTCATCTATTGCTTCTTGCCCTTCGGGGGCTACAGGTGCGAAAATTTGAAAAACATGAAACATATCTTCCCAAATTTTTAATTCAATTTTAACTCCTGCTTGCTTAGCACGTTCATAAATTCGAGTTGAATCATCAAACAAAATTTCATTTTTTCCTACATGAATAAGAATTGGAGGTAGACCTTCTAGATTTGCATAAAGAGGTGAAATGAGAGGGTTCTCGGGGTCCTCATCCCCAATATATATGGAAACCATAAAAAATAACTCCTCTCGAGTGACAACAGGGTCTGATATTCTTCTGTCCTTAAACCATCCGCCAGTTTGTGTTAAATTTGTCCAGGGTGAAAGGCAAACCGCTGCTCTAGGTAAGGGTATTTTCAGATCTCTTAATTTTATAAGAGTCGCTAGCGTCAAACCTCCTCCTGCGGAATCTCCAGCTATAATCAAATTAGATGGATTTATTTTAGCAGTTGTAATCAGCCATTTATAGGCTTTAATTGAATCTTCAATGGCTGCCGGAAAGGGATGCTCGGGTGCTAATCGGTAATCTAGAAATAATGCTTTAGCATCTGATGCTCTACATATTCTTGATATTAAGACATTATGAGTTATAAATGATCCTTGCATATATCCCCCTCCATGGAGATATAATATTATTCTTTCTTCTTTACTATTAGGTGTACTAATCCATGCTCCTGGGAGACTTTCTATATCCACTTTTTCTATTTTAACATCTTTAGGAAGCTTAATCCAAGCTGCCACTTCTTCCAGAACTTTTCTAGAGGATTTAACTCTTTTTTCGATATCTGTTTTCTTAATTTGAAATAGTAATTGAATAGTTTGTTCTAATCCTTTGCTAACCATTTTTTTATCGCCCTTTTATTAAATTCAACAAAAGTAATAAGAATTATAGTTATACATTGTTATATGAATATTGTTATTAAGTTTTTCATAAGATGAACGTAATAGATTTCATGAAATTTTATAAAAATAGGTAAAAGATAATATCTAAAGATGTTTATCGAAATTTATTACTTCAAATATATTTTAAGGAAATTAGAAATCTAATAATATAACAACAAAAAAAATAATTAAAAAAAATTTAATTGAAGTTTATCATTCATTGAAGACGGTTCGTGCGATAATATCGTCTTGAAGACTTCTGCTTAGATCTATAAACCGAGCTGAATAACCCGAGACTTTAACAGAAAGATCAGTATATTTTTCTGGATGTGCCTGTGCGTCTTTCAATATGTCTGAACTTATTGGATTAAGCTGAAGCTCTCTTCCTCCTAACTCAAAATAAGCTTTTACTATAGAAGCTAGATTATCTATTCCCTCATCATTCTCTATTAGGCTTGGATTGATTCTTACATTTAATGCTACTCCATCGGTAAGGAGGGCATCACGTGATGCTAAAGCTACTGATCGGAGAACCATGGTAAGACCATTGTGTTCTGTGCCATTTACAGGGGAAAGTCCGTTAGATACTGGTTCATTGGCCAATCTTCCATCTGGAGTTGCTCCTAACAGTTTACCCTCTATAACATGTGTTCCTGCGGCAGATACAAGGCTCGAGCGATATATACCCTTACCACCCCTCACATGATATTTTCTTGGAATTTCACTAAAAACTTGTGCAACCCATCTTGCAAGTTCATCTGCCTTTTCATCACCATTACCATATTTAGGAGCTTTATTCAATAATTGTTCCCTAAGCTTTTCTGCACCCTTGAAATTATTACGAAGATATTTAACAAATTCTCCCATTGTTACTAATTTTTTTTCGAATACAGCCCAGCGAATTGCGGCAAGTGAGTTAGCTACGGTTCCTAATGCTTGTCCATTCATACAACCATTATTGTAGCGTGCCCCATTTCGGGTAATATCCATGCCACTCTCTAGACATCCTTCTATTGTAGATGATAGCAATGGAGAGGGAAAGCCTTCTGCAAATGCTTTATCTTTTAACGCAGCCATTTTCACGACTCTATCTATTGCAAAGGTAAGTTGATCTACAAAAGCTTGCTTTACATCTTCAAAAGAGTCAAAAGTACTAGGATCAGGAGTTTTTGCGCCGACTTGTCGATCATTTAATAATTGAACACGTCCTTCATTTAATGCCATGTTTAAAATGACTGCCATGAAAATACCATTACCCCCTGTATAGGAGAAATCATTACCCGTACCTGTAGGTTCCACACACCCAACAATTGAATAGTCTCGGGCATCTTCTAATGAATACCCATCTTTTTGAAGTTGTGGTATTAATATATCATCATTATGAATGGCCATTCCCGCAGTATGACGAAATGTTTCAATTATTCTTTTCACAAAATCGTGGGATGTTTTGGAAGAGATCCGTATTGACAATGTGTTTAATAGACTTTTTACATTTGCAATAGCCTCGAGAAATATGTATGATACATCATTTGTAGCATCGTTTCCATCCTTATCTACTCCTCCAATAGTTATATTATTCTGTCCGGCATAAACAACAGAAGCAAGTTTAACTAAATATTCTTCAATTGCTTCTAAAGCTTCCTCATAAGTAATCCGCCCTTCTGCTAAATCTTTGGCATAATAAGGATAAAGATATTGATCTACTCTTCCTTGAGAAAACACATTAAGCTCGCCATAACTCATTTCCATAACAACATTCGTCATCCATACCGATTGAATTGCTTCCATAAAAGATCTAGGTGGAAGGGCTGGAACTCTCCTAACACGTTCGGCGATTTCTAAGAGTTTTGCTCTTCTTTCTTCTTTAGCATTTTCAGCCATTTTAAGGGCGAGATCAGCGTATCGATTAGAATAATCACAGACGGTTCTAGAAGTTATCAAAACTGATTCATAAAAATCCTTACGTTGTTCGTAATTTTCATCAGTTTCTTTGAGTTTCGCAAGACCTTCGGCAGCCATTTTTTCTACTCCTTTAAATCCTAGTTTTAAAACCCGTTTATAACCCGGAATGATATGTCCTTGACCGTCATGTAGTAATGTATAAGTATCGGGAGTTTGCAATAAAAATCTATTAAATATTCCAGCCAGCGGTCCTGTAAAATCATGATATAAATCTGCTTCCCTTAAGAGTTCTGCCTTTTGACTACTTAAAGTCTTTCCTTCCCAGAAAGGCATAATATTATTTTTCAACTCATTAAGTTCTTGTTTTGTCAGAGGAGCATAACGATCAAGTGCACCAAATAATTCAGTGACTACTTCTTTAGCTTTCTTATTGAACTTTGCAAAAAACTTTAAAAAAGCCCTAAGAAACCTCATCTTAAAACTATCGTCTAAGAGAACACCAAATTGATTAACATGGCTTCCAAGTTCTATTTCAAAAGGATCTGCTCTTATTTTACTAGATTTTACTCCTACTAAAAACTCATCATCATCAATCCTTATAGGAAGGCAATGTAAGAACTCCTCTAATGCTTTAGCTTTCCGCATACAGGGAGGTGAATCTAACATCTGCTTCCATATTCTTGTATAACATCGTGCTCGTTCAATATCAAGTTCTCTAGGCATAGATAGCATTCTATCTCTAATTTTTCGAACCCTCTCTGAAGGCACCCCCTGGAGAGGAGTTATTTTTAGAGTAACTATATCCAAAAGTCTCTACATCCATATTTTTAATATATATATTTTAAGGAAATAAGAAATTTAATAATATTGAAAAGAAAAAAATTTAAATTTAAGTTTAACATTCATTAAAGACGGTTCGTGCGATGATATCATCCTGAAGTTCTTTAGTGATCTCTATAAAACGAGCGGAGTATCCCGAGACTTTGACTGATAGGTCAGGATATTTTTCTGGATGAACTTGTGCGTCTTTAAGTGTATCTGAATCTATTGGATTAATCTGAAGCTCTCTTCCACCCAACTCTAAATAAGCCTCTACTATAGAAGTTAATTGATCTATTCCTTGGTCAGAATCGATTAAGCTAGGATTAATTCTTATATTCATCGTTACTCCATTAGTGAGATGAGGTTCAGCTGTTGCATAAGCTACAGATCGGAGTGCCATAGTAAGACCATTCTTTTCTGTACCATTTGCAGGAGATATACCGTTAGCCACGGATTCACCAGATAATCTTCCATCAGCAGTAGCCCCTAATATTTTACCCTCAATAATTTGAGTTCCAGCAGATATACAGCATGGGTGATATATACCATTCCCACCTCTCGCATGATATTTTCTTGTGATATCACAAACTGTTTGTGCAGCCCATTTTGCAAGTTCATCTGTTCTTTCATCACCATTTCCGTATTTAGGAGCCTTATTCCTTAATTTTTCTCGAAGTACTTCTGCCCTCCTGAAATTATTACGCATATGTTTAGCTAATTCTTCCATTGTCACTAATTTTTTCTCGAATACAGCCCAGCGAATTGCTGCCAGTGAGTTAGCTACAGTTGCTAATCCTTGTGTTCCCATAGGATTATTATTGTAGCGTGCTCCATTTCGAGTAACATCCATTCCACTCTCTAGACATCCTTCTATTGTAGATGAAAGCAACGGAGAAGGAAAAAATTTAGCATATGCTTTATCTTTAAGCTCAGCCTTTTTCACCGCTAGATCTATTGCAAAAGAAAGTTGGTCTACAAAAGCCTGTTTTACATCTTCGAAAGATTTAAAAGTACTAGGATGAGGAGTTTTTGCTCCAACCGTTCGCTTTCCTGAAAAAATAGTACGTCCTTCATTTAATGCCATGTTTAAAACGACTGAAAACCAGATACCATTACCTGCTGTATAAGAGAAATCATTACCCGTACCATGGGGTTCTACACACCCTACCAGTGAGTAATCTCGGGCATCTTCTAATGAATAGCCCGTATTATGAAGTTGGGGGACTAATATTTCATCATTATGAATGCCCATTCCTGCGGTATGTCGATACGTTTCAATAACTCTTTTCAAAAAATCACGGGGTGTTTTGGAAGAGATTCGTATTGACAATGTATTTAACAAACTTTTTACATTTGCAATAGCCTCGAGAAAAATATATGAAATATCATTTGTGGCGTCATTTCCATCCTTATCTAACCCTCCAATGGTTACATTGTTCTGACCGGCTATAACAACAGAAGAAAGTTTAACTAAATATTCTTCAATTGCTTCCAAAGCTTCTTCATAGGTAATCCGACCTTCTGCCAAATCAGCAGCATAATAAGGATAAAGATATTGATCTACGCGTCCTTGGGAAAATATATTTCCTTCACCATAACTCATTTCCATGACGACATTAGTCATCCATATAGATTGAAGTGCTTCCATGAAATTTCTGGCCGGGAGTGCTGGAACTCGTCTTGTACGATCAGCAATTTCTAAAAGTTCTGCTTTTCTTGCTTCTGATGCCTTTTCAGCCATTTCTAGTGCGAGATCAGCATATCGATTGGAATAATCACAAACCGCTCTTGCTGCCACCAGAACTGATTCATAAAAATCCTTGCGTTGTTCGTAATTTTCATCTGTTTCCTTGAGTTTCGCAAGTCCATCTGCTGCCATCTTTTCGATTCCCTTAAATCCCATTTTAAGAACTCGTCTATAACCTGGAATGGTATGTCCTTGACCTTGAGCAAATGCAAATATATCGGTACCCGCTCCACCTCCCATAATAGCTGAAATAGCCCCAAGACCTTTTGGTTCCTCATATAAACCCGCATTCTTATATAATTCTATTTTTCGGTCAGCTGCTGTCTTTCCTTTCCAGAAGGGGATAATGTCATTTTTCAATTCCTGAAGCTCTTGTTCTGACAAAGGAAGATAACGATTAATGTAAGTAAAATTTTTACTGAAATTATTTCTTATTTTTTCATTTATTGTATCATCCAAGATAAAGCTAAATAGTTTAGCACGCATTCCACGTTCTATTTCGATAGGATCAGCTCTTATTTTACTAGATTTTACACCTACAAGAAGCTCATCTTCATCAATCCTGATAGAAAGACATCTTAAGAATTCCTCTAATGCTTTAGCTTTCTTTATACACGGGGGAGAATCTTCCATTTTTCTATATATTCTTGTATAACATCGTGCTCGTTCAATATCAAGTTCTCTAGGACAAAATAACATTCTATCTCTAATTTTCCGTACCCTCTCTGAAGGTATCCCTTGAAGAGGAGACATTTTACTGCTTTTAGCTATCATGATTTATACATTGTATCTTTAATTATTTAAATCTACTATGTAAATTTATTTATAAAGTATAAAGAAATAAATAAAGTGGGCTTTTTAAAGGGAAATTGTTGAATGTTATTCAAATAATTCAGCATTATTTTTGTTTAAAAGAATGGCAAGTGCGAAAATACTCACAAAGATAGAAAATCCATTTCCTATTATTGCTATGATCTTTACAAGTGCCATATTATCATTCAACAAAGGAGTAATAGTCTGCCGTGGAAGGACAAGTATTAATCTAAACACTGAAATTGATAACAAGTAAAATGCCGCTATAATTCCCAATATCCGAGCACTTTTTTTTCATTTGCATCAAGATTATACCACTTATGAACGATAATAAACCAGAACTAAGGGTTAAAAACAAATAAATTAATTCACTGCCAGTTATAGAAGCAATACCACCTAAGGTTATAAAACTAATTAGACCAAATATTATATAAAAAACTCCAACCGCCGTTATAGCTCCAGGTCTGACTGACATAACTTCATTCTCCTAATATTATTTAAAATAATTTTGAAGTATTCAAATTTTTTAGTATTATACGAATTATATTGAAGATTTCAATGTATTTATTAAAAAATCTTAAATAAGATTATTTTTTTTATAGAGATTTATTGAATGAAAATACGAATTAGTGAAAGTAGATTAATTTTTATAAATTTACTAAAATATAGAGAAGTTTGGATGGAAATAACATGATAGAATGGATAAATTTTGGTGTATTTATATTATCTATGATTCTAATGTCATATTTGTACACTTTAAGTGTCCAACCAGTAACTCGTTCTGAAAAATATGGTAATAAAGCATGGAAACAATGCGAAACGTTCAGATCCATAGGAGGCATTTTCGAATTAGTAGCAATTATAAATATAATTGTTTGGTTTTTTTATCCCATTGAGAATTTCAATTGGAAAATAAGTTCAAATCCTTGGATAGGTATCATCATTTCAATATCCATGGGAGTTCCTTGTGTAATCATCATGCTCAAGGGTGTGAAGGATGCGGGTTCGGAAACTCTAAAGCCTTCACCAGATACAAAAATGTATGGAGGGATCTATAACTATATTAGACATCCACAAACACTAGGAGAGTTTCCATTATTTGTAGCAATAGCATTTGGTTTTAATTCGTTGTTCTTAGTTATATTCAGTGCAATTTGCATCGTGGTCTACATACCAATCATGATTCATTATGAAGAACAAGATCTCACAAAAAGGTTCGGAGAGAAGTATCTTGAGTATAAAAAACGAACAGGTGCATTATTTCCTAAATTTTGGAAGCATTAAAGCATTTTTTATTCTATTGTGATATTTATGAGCAAGATAATTAAAAATGGGAGAAATGAAACACATCGATCATTTAGAAGTGATTTTATGGACATTAGAAAAAATAAATGGCTATTTACTGCAACAATAATGTTTTTATTTTATTCAATTCTAGAGAGTCTTGATTGTGTGATTTTATTACTTATAATTCTTAAAATAATGCCTAATTTATATTTAAATTGGCTATTCGCCAATCCAATGATTCAACAAATGTTACAAAATTATACGATTTACATGTTCCTATTTTTTATAGGATTTACGAGTTGGAGGATGATTTCAACCATCGGATTATTTAAAAATAGGCTTTGGGGATTTTGGCTTGGTTTAACGAATCTATTAGTAACCATAGTTTTGGATATGTGGTTCCTGCCAATAGGTGCAATTGAAATTTTCTCATGCATCGTAATTATTGTTATTCTAATGGTTGGATATTATGATAATCAGCAAATAATTTGATTCTATATATTTAATTTACTTAATTAACATAAATTATTTTTACAAAATGTTCTATGGGTTTTTTATTACAAACCATTTTTCAAATTTTTGTACGACACAAAATTTATTAGTTTATGAAGGGAGATGAACAAGGAGATAATTTTCTTTCTGGAATTTTAAAATCCGCAAATTAATCAAATTAATTAAACTTTAAAGTGGGATATATATGGATGCTAAAAAGAAAAAAATTGAAATTTTTACAATATTGACTTTATTTTCCATGTTATTTCTATTAACACAGTTCTCTATGAATAGAACTAATATACTAGTTCCAAGTTGGTTCAATGCAAAGACGATCATTCCATCGCAGCCCCTAGAACTTCAACCGGAAAAAGCGGAGCTCGGCTTTTTCGACACGCCAGGAAACGCATATGGTGTAGCGGTATCGGGAGACGTGGCATACGTTGCCGATTTTGCTTCGGGCTTGCGGTGCATTGATATCAGCGACCCGTCGGCCCCGTTCGAAATAGGGGATTACGACACACCAGGAACCGCTTATGGTGTGGCGGTATCGGGGGATGTGGCATACGTTGCCGATGTTTC
>JAHPZH010000008.1 GCA_019058315.1 Candidatus Helarchaeota archaeon
TAAAATAATTTTAATACCTGTAAAAGATATTTCTGAAATTGAATCAAAAAATAAAGGAAAATAAAATAGCTAAAACTTTTGTCCTAAAAGCGCGAAATTTTTAAGGAGATCTTTTTGGTTAAATTACTATTTTTAGAGAGATTCTTTACATAAGCAACATTTTAGATTTTTTTGTCGATTTCGCCCTTTTTTATTTTTTATACTTTTGAAATAAACATCATTGTTTTTATAAGTCATTTTTGTCCTAAATATAAATCTAGAAATACATAAGTTGATTCAGATATTCTAGAATATGTAAACCGCCAGAAAATCCAAAAAATATATAATAAAGTTAAATGATATATGATTAAATAAAGAATATTCTGTTTGAACTTGAATTTATTCACTATACAAAATTTATCAATTAAAAAAAAATGTGAAAAAAAGATTATAATAGAATATTTAAAAATTTAAAAAATTATTGGACTGATACATATGAATTATCAAGATAAAGAGCTAATTCGAAATAAAAAAAGGATACATTCGGTTTTTTATGAGGGGAAATTAAATAGATGTCCACTTCATGAAGAAGTTAATACAGTATGCCAAAAAATTGACTTAATAAAAGAGAAAATTGAGTCCAATAAAATCCATGGTTTTTTTATGTATCAATTCTCAAAGAAATCTAGATGGTTTAAAAGACCAGATAAAAAATATCAAAAAGAAATAAATAAAATTAAAGAATTAATCAATGAAATTAATAAAGATCCGATTGTTAATATAGAATTTTTGCCAAGAACTACTACTTTTGATGTAAAAACTTGTGAATTTTGTAAAATTATTAGATCATCAGATTTTGGTTTGGCTCTTTTAACTCCATGGAATCCTAATGTTTATTTAGAAATAGGGATGTTTCTTTCATTAGGAAAAAAAGTAATTTTTTTTAATAATGAGAAGATATCAAAAAAAGCTCCTTTTGATATAACTCCTTATTTTTATTTACCATTTAGTAATTTATTAGAGTTGGAAACAAATTGGAATCAAAATATACCCCACTTTATTGAGCGATTAAAAAATTTTTATTTAAAACCCACTATTGAAGAACTTATTCTGCTCATTCCAGATAAAGAAGGATACAAATTAGTTGAAAAACTAGTTCGTGAAATATATAAAAATTTTCTAGATGGTGTACATTGGAAGGTATATTGTAAGTCTAAATTTTTAATATGTTATTTATTGACAATAGGAAGAGATTTTTCAAAAATGGGAACTGAACCTAATTTAACAACTTTAACTGGAGATTTTTCTGAGATGGAAGTAAGAAATTTTCTTTTTTCGGATATTATTGATTCTGCTTCAAATTTAGGATTTCCTGAAATTATTCCAAAACTAAAAGAGATCGCGGAACTGATTCGAAAACTTAATATTAAAGAAATAATTTTTCAGTGGACAGATAATAAAATTATTGACGAAATTTTAAAAGATTATATTGAACAAAATTTTCATCCAAAACAACATGCAAGATTCAATTTTAAATTTTTAAATCATCATGAAGGATGGATAAAAGAATTTGGATTTGAACAAAAGGAATGGCTTGCTAATCATAATCTCTTGAATAAGGATAACGAGGAAAAAGAGGAATATTATCAAAAACTATTAATTGATTGTAGAAATAAAATTACTAATTCAGTTGCAAATGAAATGATGGATTTAGCATTTTATTTTTTCGAGAAATTTTTCAAAAAATATTCCTTATAATCAACCTTATAATTCTTCTATCTTAGGTTCCAGACTTAAACTAATGAAAAATGTAAAAATAAGAACAGATGGAATAAATAAATTAGTAGTGTTACATGATGATATCTATATTACTAATGAATTAGGTGTTAAATTGATAGATTGTGTAATTGACGGGCAGAAGATTTGCGAAATTTCAAAAAGCTTAGAGATATCTACTAATGACTGTTTAGAATTCATAATAAGGTTCGTGATTTATGGTATATTACAATTATGATATCGTCTTATCTTCATTAAAAATTTCCTCATATATTTCAGTTGCCATGTCACACAATTCTTCATCGTTTCTTAATATTTCAAACAATTTTTTAAGTTTTGGATTTTTAACATCTTTTAATTCGATTAAATTACATACCAAGTAATTTTTTATGGGATAATATCTATCTTTAATAAATTCTGTCAATAACGGATAGACTTTCTCAAAATATTTTTTCCCAATTTCTATTAACGCTTCAATAACTGCACCACGAACGTGTGGGTTTTCATCTAATATAACAATTTTCAATAAATTAATCACTTCTTCTGGAAAAGACTGTCCTAATTTTCCTAATCTATTAGCTGTTATAATTCTCACAAAAGATTCCTTATTATGTAAGAAATCAATAAGTAATGGTTTAACATCGTTAAAATGCATCTTTCCGATTTCGATAATACTTTCAATAATAGCATTTTGTACTTCCTTCCATTCTATTCCCGTTCTGATACAGTAACTTGTATTTTCAGGGTCTTCAAATATCTCTTGAAACAAACTTAAAATTTTCTGGGGTTCATATATTGCAAATTCACGGAGAAGATTAATAGTTAATTCATAAGACTCTCTCTTTTTTATAGCTTTTTTAAAGAATGGAGAAGTCTTATTTATCTGTTTTACACCAGTAACATATAAAATAAATAATATATTTGAAATAATACTTGGAACAACCATTGGATCTTCATTTTGCATAATTCGTTCCAAGGTTGGAGAAATAAGTTCGAAATTTTCTTTTCCAATTTTTCCAAATATATAAGAGATAATTTCTCGCGTTGGAACTTCAACTTCCAAGAATAAATCTTCAAATAGTGGAATTAAGAATACTACATCATCAAAATAATGTTCGAAAATCGCTTCAAAAATTCCCTCCCAGTATTGTACATGACCATAAATTATTTTTTCTCCCCGCAATTCAAAATAGGGCTTAGTTCTTTTTAAGAAATGTTTTATATTAATTCTTTTTAATTGGCTATATTTTTCAAGTAATTTATTAATAATCCGCAAATAGAAATCTTGAAAATAAGTCAAGGATAAATTTGGAATAAAACAAAGTGTTAAAAGTAAGACCCTTTCATTAAAATTGAAATCACAAAACCAATTTTTAACCGTTCTTTTAATATATTTTGCATTTTCAATTGCTTTATGTAAAGTGAGTTTATCTGTTAAAACTTTTTTCAATTCCTCTTCGACAAATTCTTTATAATTATGTGGAAACCTCAAGTTGTGAATAATATCATTTTTTACTTCATTGGCATAGTTATATTCTTTCTTGTCAATAGTCTTCTTTTTAAAATAATATTTTAAATGATTTTCTAAAATCTGATATAAATGATTATCTGAATATGATTTTTCTACCTCCAGAACAACACTTAAATCATCAATTTTCGATTTTGGATATTCAGCAAATCTTGTCCTTCTTCTCTTAACTGATTCTAATATTTCAACTCTTGTGGTCAGAATGACATAGTTATTAAAAATGGGATTTGAAATATTTAATATTCTTCTAAATTTATCACCTTTTGAAAGATCAAGAGTAGTACTACCAAAATAATCATCAAAAATTATAATTGCATTTCTAAAGGCATTATAGTCTATATTTGAGCTGGGTTTAATAAAAAATAATTGATTTATATTTTTATTTTTTTGTTTTATATCAAATGCAAGATACATTGCAGTTGCAGTTTTTCCAATATTTGCTGGTCCTGATATAAGTAAAAATCTATTTTTTAATAATTTTTCAATCATACTTTGATAACCTTCAGGCTTGACGTATACATCTTCTACTCTTCTATAATCGATATAATCGGGATGCTTATCATTAAGTTCTAGTGTTTTTAATTGCTCACTCAATTCTATTTTTAATTCTTTCTTTGCAACCTTTGAATCGGTGAAATCTAAAGTCTTAATTGAATGTAAAAGAAATGCCCCCACCACATCCGCTGCATAAGGTTGCCATTTTTTATCGTGATCAGGTTTTTTATATGTATCACCAAAATCTGAAATTGCCCTTACTACCAAGATTTCGGGTCTGACTTCCGTAATTCCTCGGAGTATTGGGTATGCTGCGCCTGCGCTCTCCATCTCAACCCCTGCGATTTTAAGACTCTTCAATTCTTCAGAAAGGTATTTTCTAAGATTTGATTCTGGATCTCCGCTAATCTTTTCACCACTTGCAATTGAATACGCCCAATGGCATGTTTGAATATTTTTATTTTCTTTAGGTCTAGAAATCGTAATTTCATCAGTCCAATTTGGATTAGTACCCTCAAAATATGATCTTAGTCGTTGACGAACCCAGCTACTTGCGGGATAAACTCTAGGTCTATAATCAATATTCCCATTTTGTTCTTTCTGAATTTCATAATAAATTATCTGGTCTGCAACAATAATATCACCTAATTGAAGGTGAGAGAACCTTTCCTTTAATCCACCAGCAATTCCACATACAATAAAAATTTTTGGTTTAAATTTGTTTAAAAATTTAGTTGTCAAAGTACTTGCTGAAATATTTCCGTACTCTGGTAGCGAATAAATCGCAATTCTTATTTTTTGCCCATTAAAATTAGTAATTTCCCCAAAATTTACAATATATTCTCCAAACTGGGCAATTTCTTCAACATTTTCAAGTCTATTAATTATTGGTTTCAATTCTAAAATCATTGGTGTCAATATTAGGATATCAATACTTTGTTCTTTATCCAAAATCCCTTCATTTTTTTCTATAAAGACTTCATGTATTGCACCTATACCTCTGTTGTAGATTTTTTCATGTTCTTCACTTAAAGAATTATCCTCGAGTTCTAGTTGATCTAATTTAACAAGTCCCATTAATCCCCCTATTTTAGTGATTCGATTTGATTTTAAATATAAATGTTTTAATTCTAAATTTTTACTTAACCCTTGTATTTTTCTAATTTTATTTCCCCTAAAATTTAACACTTTTAATTGTGCCAAATTTTCAATACCTTGTATCTTAGACAAATGGTTGTTATTAATGTGTAATCTTTCTAACCGTGATAAGTTTTCTAATCCTTCTATTTGCGTTATTTGATTCCAACCTAAGTTTAATTCTTGTAAATTAGGAAGGTTTCTTAAATTTTCAATTTTTTTAATTTCGTTTTTATAAAGCCATAATATTTCTAATTTAGCTAAATTATCAAATCCCTCTATTATATTTATTTTGTTATTGTTAAGGTCTAAAGTAATTAAATTATTTAGCTTTTCTAGACCCTCTATTTTATTAATGCTATTTCCTCCCATGTATAATTTTTCTAATCGTGAAAGTTCGTCTAACCCTTCAATTTTTCTAATAGAAGTCATACTTAAATTTAATTCTTTTAATTTTGTAAAAAAACGAATATCTTTTGGAATTCTTTTTAAAAGAATATAACACAAATTGAGACTGATTACAAAGTTCTTTTTATCAAATGCAAAATTTTCAGACTTTAGATTAAATTTTTTAATTATTTTTTTTATGTACTTCTTTTCAGGATATTTTTTATAATCTATCACTAATATCACAAATTTTTAATTTATGGATACAATGTATTCAGATTTTTTTTCCAAATTTTTTGACAATCCCCAACCTATAAAGAGTGAAAATGTATTTATGAACTTATGTTATTTAAATTGTCCAAATAACATAAATTCAATTCTTTCTGTAAGCTCGTGAAACCCACAAGCAATAGAAATCCTTAATGCTTCTTCTAGACAATCAAGTGCTCTTTTTAATTCGTTCATTTGCTGAAAAATAAGAGCAAGAATAGTAAGTTCTTCAACTACATCTTCCATATTTCGTTCCCTGCGATCTTTTTCTAGGATTTTTTCAAAATATTTTAATGATTCTTCGAAATTATCATTAAATAGAGAAACAAACCCATTCATAAACTTATCAAATTTCCCTTTATTATGTTGATATTCATGATCTTGTGGAATAAACACAAAAATAAGAAGAATTATTATTGTGATGAATAAAAGACGTAACTTTGCATCAGCTAAGTCTACTATTGTATAAATACTTGAACTCTTAGTTGTCAATTGAAATTCATCATTGTTAATTATTTTAATACAATCAAGTGAAGGAATATGGTAAATGTCCTCGCTCGTTAAATCATTTAATAGCTTTATAAATTCCCCATTAATATTAAATAGTATTTTCATAGCGTTTTCATAATTTAATTCCCCAATTTTATCGACTTCACCATCTGATAATATGATTTTTGCGATTTTTATTAGTACAAAAGCAAATATTTCTTTACAATCAAGGAAAATCTCGACCTCATCTTTTAATGCCGTTTTACGTTGAACTGTTTTTTGATGGTCATTTATATAATCTACTAACTTATCATATTTTGAAAAAAAGAAGTTTGACTCTTGTTCTCTAACTTTCATTTGATTTACAAAGGAATCTTCAAAATATTTATTAATTAAATCATAAATTTCTCTCGGTGTCAATTCTCCAAAAATATCAGAATCTTCTTCAGAGTCTAACCAATCGATTTTCAATTTTTGAGCTGGTCTCTTATAATAATTAATAAAATCCTTGAGATATTCTCGAAATGGTTCTTTAAATTTATTATAATCAATATTAACATCATCGAAAGAGTTTTTTTTATTATTTCTCTTCATACAGCATTTTTTATATTTTTTTCCACTACCACATGGACAGGGGTCATTTCTTTTTACCATTTTGTTCAATCCTTTATTTTTTGTTATATCTTATCAATCAATCTTCCACAATATTCACACCTGCAAGGTGGTCTTGTTTCTAGCGGAGCACCGCATTCGGGGCATTTTACACCAGAAATTATGGTTTCTCTTGGTTGAGAGGGGGTCGTTGAAACTATAGGTGTGCTTTCCTTTTCTACCACACTTTTCCGCCGAGTTATTATCAAAATTACTGCTATTATAATACCTATTAAGGCAATAATTCCGATTATAACTCCTAATAGAAGGGGAGTCGAATTATTAGTTCCAATTAGATTGCTTAATAAAATAAGTGTCATCAGATCTGTATATGGATCTGGTAAATCCCCAATAAACCCCACTTTGTAATCCAATGAGAGTATTGGTATGCTTATACTTAAAGCATGAATAACCAAATAATATGTATCAACTACCGTTATTTCATAGTTCATCGAACCATAAGATTCGTAAGGACCGCCACCCACATTATCACAATATATTTCCACTAAAGGTGTGTATGGTTGAGCTGCTTGAAGCTGTGCATATTGTGCTGAATTAAGAAATTCTATATGTAATAGACCAGTTCCAGTTACCACATTTTGGCAATAAAACGTTAAATTATCCCCGACTTGAAAATTGGAGACATCATAATCAACTGAAATTGCAGAGGTTAAAGAAGCCCAATAATAAGTGGCATTACTAATATTTTCATGAATATAGTCGCCAACATATAATTGTTTAAAAAGAGGGTAATATTTCGCATTTGAGCTAAGTAGATAGTCCGACTTTTCCGAAATTAGTGTTATAGGATTCATTGAAGACATAATCAAAGGTAGTATTGGTAATATAATTAATAATAGACCAATTAATTTCTTATTTGTACCAATTTTTGGTATTCGACCCATTTTTTTTCCTCCACTTGTATTTATAATTCTTCATATTAATAAAATTTAATAATAATTGAAGTTTTAACAAATTATTTTCTAATGTGTTAAATAAAAGTATTCTTAAGCATCAGGAAGCCAAAATTCTATACAATAATCTTCTAATAATTGTATTTTCTCTGTTTTTGTCTTTAATTTTTTAAATTCACTAACTAAATCAAGACCAGCTCTTTTTCTTTCAAACTCATTCGAGTAAAAAGGGAGTCTATATCTGATACATATATTTTGGCGTCGAATATGTCTTCCAAACTTTCTTACTTTACGATCATTCCACCCAGTCTTTTTATGTATATAGTAAGAAGTGTCCTTCTGATATTTTCGATGTCCGTCAAATTTATCATATGTCTGGTCTAATGGTCGATACCGACAATTTGTAATTTGAATTTTCCATTCCCAACACTTTTTTCTTTTTTTTTCCATTTCTTCAAAGGGTATCTCAAAATTATATAACATAAATATAGATATTTCTCTTTTTGGAAATTTCGCTTCTAGCAATAAATCGATTTGTTCTTTTATTTCTGGATATTCATCATATCCCCTATCCCAAGCTATCTTAGGGTATACAAATCCTGCCTTTTTTAATTTTTTAGCAAGATATGGTTTTTTCTGAAGAATTTTTCCATCAAAGCCACATTGTGCCTCACATCTCTTAATCTGTCCATGTGTCTTTAAAAAAATTAGCTCATTTAAAATCCTTGATATATGGGGATTACCCAATAGATTATCATCATAAAACAAAACAGTATCCTTAAAAACTTCTCCATCAATAGAAGCCTTACATTTAAACTCCGGTTCAATCTTCCAGGCTCCACAATATGAACATTTTCTGATACAACCTCTACTAGAATGTAAAATTTGAGTTTTATTTCCATTTCCTAATAATTCATACAATGGAATACATTTTTCAGCCTCTTCATGTCTCCCGACAAATACTTCATCACATTGAGTATATTCCTTACAATGGTGCGGCATCAAAGTTGCATATATTCCACCAACAATAATTTTTGCATCTGGAAATAATGAACGATAATGACTTACTGCCTCTTTTACATATTTAGACCAATATGTATATTCTGATGTAACATTGATTTCTTGGGGATTGAACGGAATTTCATTTATATCTAATAGACCTCTTGCTAAATAAACTACATGGTTTTGCTTTTCATGATAAGCTCCAAGTTTTAATAATCCAATAGGAATATGTTTATTTCTTTGTTTCCCAGGTCTTGGAAATTTGGGCTCAACCAATAAAATATTCATTTTTTATCTTCCCTTTCATCATTTTCTTTAAAAATTTTTACCTTTTTAATATCTTGTATTATGTAAATACTATTCTCGATTTTTTTGTATAATTCAAATTCTTCTAGAGATAAATCAGACAACTTGATATTTTTTTCAAGTATTTGATTGACTAATTTGCTCAATTTTTTGCTTATAGCTATATGGTATTGCTGGATCTTTTTACCTTCTTCGTGAATAAGTGTAAAATAATTGAGAAGAAAAGGTTCATTCATTATTTGTCCCAGATGGTATAAATCTTTCGGATCTCTTGTATAAGTTCTATTACCTTGCACCCAAGATTTAAAAGCATCGTAACTTCTGGGACTTTTTCCTAATTTTTCGAGAAATCTTTTATAAATTTTATAAAAATCTTTATATGTAGCAAAATTGTGCTCAAAATATTGGGCTAATTTCCTTGACCAAGTTTCTATTAGTTCATTGTCAATTTCATCTTCAATACCCGATATTTCTAAGACCATATCTATAATGGATTTTCGTTCATCTTGATCAATTAAAATGAGAAAATATCCTTCTTCAAACACTCTTGGGAATCCAATGTTAATCTTTTCTTCTCCTTTTTCCATATACATATAAGTTTTATCAATATGTAACCTTCGCTTACCTATCTCTCCTGTTTTTTCATTTTTTAAAGTGACAACATAATGATCTTTTTCAATAAATTCCCTTTCATATATCTTGTTATCAATTTTTTCTTTTTCTCTACGTAAATGATCTTCTGTTGATTCTTGTTCTTTTAATTCCTTAAATTTCTCATCTTTTTTTATAAGTTCATTAATAATATTTACAATGGTTAACTGGTCAGCCGATTCAATATTTTCGACCCTGACTTCTTGATTTTGGATGCTTATTGCAGGCAATAATGCTTTTCTCCTCTCGAAATCTTCGAAGATAATATCTTTTGGAAGATTTAAATAATTTCTTATTTCTTCTAAATATGAAATAGTATTCCCTTCATCTTTGATGCTTAATTTTTTCACTAGATTGATTTGATCTTCAATTTGGGATTCATTTTTTCCTTCATAAGCGAAGAATAAAATTTCTTTCCAAGGTTTGAAAAAAATACTCATATATTTTGGTAGAATTGGTCCCGGAAGAATAAGTATTGACCTTGAAGTAACTTTACTTGAAGTATCCCAAGATGATTGTATCTGTCCGAGAGTCTTTACGCATATATTTTCAATTATTTTTTTCAGCTCTACTTCTAAACTTCTTTTTTCTAATTGATTGGCTACGATAATACAATCATTATTTTCTATTTTTGATAAAAAATCTAATAAACAATAATTTTTTGATATTCTTGTGTATGAATGGGGTTCCCAAAAGCGTTTGCAATCTTTCAATTCCACATACATACAATAAAATTCTCGAAGAATTGTGGATAATATTTCTTTAATCTTAGAATCTCCCATAGATTTAACTATGACATGAAAATCTTTCAAGAATACATCAATTTCTCTAGTAGTCCATTCGTTTTCAATACAATATCTAGCTTTGAATTTATCAGGATTAATGAAAAGATTGTAGATTTCAAAATATAAAGATTTTAGCTTGAAAAATCCATACCTTAAATCTTCAGGGATTAGATTATGATTTAGTTCCGATATTTGATGCATTCCTTCGTTGAAATGATAATCAATATTGCCTTGGGGAACTGACTTTATAATGTTCATCTGTTTAATTTCGTGATAAAAAATTTCTTTATCTATATTTAAACGAGAAGATAGACCCAAATTCATTTTTAAAAAGTAGTTAGTTGATTTTCTATTTACATATTCATGACTTTTTAAAAATGAATGGCTATAGTGTAACATCAAAGCATCCAATTCGTTTTTTAAAGGAAGAATAAATTCAGAATTAGGGTTAGAAAAATGAAGTATAAATTGAACATCTTTTTCTTCAATAATATTTATCCATTCCAAAAAAACATCCAACTTGGGACTTGAATATATGAATCGATCTATATTTTCAAAGATGATTACTTTAAAATTAAATTTAGAATTAAAATCCAAAGATTCATCATTAAAAATTAACTTATCAAAGGTGTATCTGATTCTAGAATTCCGATCTTCTGGAAAAAATAAGACTTTCGGGCGATCAGGGTTTAAATAAATATTTTTTAGATATTTCTCTTTTTTTTCTTGTAATTCTCTTAAAATTCTGTGGTCTGCTCTTGGAAGATAGAATTTTACTATTATATCATTATCCTTCATATAAGCAACTGGAACTTTATAAAAGATGTAACCATTTTCATCAAGCAAATAATAATTTTGATAATGAAGGTCAAATGGGCTTTCATATTTTTCTGATGAAGATTTAGTAAAAACAAATACAGTCTTTCCAGTCTGTTTTGCAGCCATATAAGAGATTATTGAAATGGGATATAAAATTCCTGAAGGTATTGAAATGATGATGTTTCGTTTTCCAATTATATTGTTTAGAAGATTTAGAGTAAATTTAGTGAGTGGACTTAGAGTATCTTTTAGGGAAATTTTCTCAAGATAACTTTCTTTAATTGGATTATAAAAATTAAGTGGAAAAGAATCGTACCAACTTTTTAACATAGTGTTATATCCCTCCCCCTCGAAAAAATTGCTTCAAAAATGTCAATTAAGTGTTGAACACCACTTCCACTAATTACTATACCAAGTTCAAAATTTTTATTAAAGCTATTTCTCCTTATCTCCCCACTTCCTATATAGGCTTCTATATTATCTGAAATAATAAATTTAGCGTGAATACTACTTGTGACTCTCGTATTTTTTATTGAATAATGATAATCTTTTATTATGATTCGACTGAGAACTTTTTCATCCTCTATAGCTTTAAATAATCCTATAATTCTCTTTCGTTTCTTATTCTGAAATAATTCTCTTGTCAAAATTTTAATATTTACGCCTTGAGTTGCTTTCGAAATTAACTGTTCAGAAAAGACAGCTAATCCATTGTATTCTAAAAAAGGTGAACAGATTCTGATAGTTGAATTTGCAGAATCAAACAATCTCTTAATTTCACTCTTTAAAAGACTATAATAAATTTGTTTTTCTTTAAAATGTTCTTTAAGACCATAAATATCGTAAATGGGAAAAGAAAGGCATAAACATTTAAGGAAAAATGATAATTTTTTTAATACGGGCATTTTAATTTGTTCTAGTTGAGGTCGGACTTGTAACTCATTTTTCTTAAAGGGAAGATTTATATTCCGTAATTTTAATACACCTTCTTTTATAAGATACTGTAATGCCATCCCCTTTGATTCTTCATTAAATTGGTTTAATTTGGAGTTTTCTAGTATATCTTTAACTTTGATAATTGGTTTATCTTCGAAGAGTAGGAATAAAATTTTAATAATTTCTTCATATTCCTCCCAAGGAAATATTACCACCCCCAACATCTGGATTCAAAGCGATATTTCCCTAGGAATACATCCCTATCAAGAAATTGGTTAAACATAGTGCAGACAAATTCAGGAAGATAGAGACAGGCAAAACAAGCGCCCTTCTCGTGAATGCAAGTAGGATCGAGAGTACATTCTTGAATATCAAACCTGATATCTTGGAACCAATTCCAAATCTCGTTTTCAAATACATATTTAAATCCACCTATGTTAATATTGCTAGTAGAATAAATAAAAAATGCATTTGTGCTTGGAAATATCATTTCTCCACACGACTGCTCATCCAATCCGGTATAGATAGATGACCTACGTATTAAAATATGCGAAAGTGTGTGTAAAAGGGTCTTTAAGTGTGAGTATGCTCGTGGATTATTTTCCTTTAAATTTAAAAAAAATTCAAAAAGTCTAGCTTTTGATGATGGAATTACCTCTATCAAGTGGTTTTCTTTTAGCCATTTACAAATTTTCATTTTATCCAAGATGAATATTATGCCCTCTGTCTGATATGGATACACATACGCTTCAAATTTATCACGATTGTTAAATGCAGACCAAATTGGTTCGAAATGGGGAGGATTATTGTCTGGCTCGTACCACTTATGAACCCCTTTTATTAAACCATAACATGACAATAAAATATTAATATCGGATACGTAGATAAGTTGATCAACATAATATTTTTCTTTTATTTCACTTAAATGATCTGATTTTACTGCTCTTTTAATAGGATCCAAAATTTTATCGATATAATCTTTATATATTATATTTTGAGAAGATTCTGCATTTAAGCCACCTATTAATGCTGCAAAATCATTGATTTCTCTAATTTGTTCTATTGATCTGTACTTATTTTTCAATTCATTAACCACACTTTCAATCCTCGGCATATTCCAACGCTCTCTCCATGACCGTTCTCTTTCTTCATCAGAACTTAATTCGCTAAATTCGGGCCACTCCGTAAACATTACATTTCTCATTGCTTCATCATTATATCTTTCAATGTATGTATGAAGTTTCTCTAGAGAAATAGATTCATCACTCAATTGTTCGTGAAATTTCTTTAAAAAAAGACCAAGTAGAATATATTCAAGATCTTCCAAATTGATATTATCCGAATGTGGAATATCAATGGAGCTATCTGTAACTGGTAAAAATATAGCACCTTCTGTAACAGTAAGGGGGATTGGTTTTTTCTTTTCCGCATTTGAAATTATATTCCCCCAATCAATTTGGTCTTTATGTTCACACCAAAACATAAAAATACTGACCCAATTGTTATAATTTTTGCAACCGTTTTTTTGGCATGATACTTCATATGTAGCTAAAGAATCTTTGCTCCCTCTTCTTAATTTAACAGGATGATTCTTACAAGACCATTCAAGTTGCCTAATGTTACCGCACGTTTCACAATAATGCATGACACTAATTTGTTCATATTCACCATCACAACTTGGGTTTTTACATTTTATGTCGAAATTCTTTAATCTATTCTTAAATTCGGGTCCACCAATTATGTATAAATTTCCGCACTCTTTACATGCAAAGCTTCTAGGAAAAATCTGAAAGGTTCCTCCATAATCAAGCTCGGATTCACTACCAAATTTTCCATGAGTTAGTTTGAATTTCTTCAATATGAGATCATTTATTCTTGCATCGGTCAGACCAGGAAGGGTCATTTGATAATCTGCGTGATTAATACGCCGACTGTAATCAGTTTGAATTCGATGAAATAGACGATTTTTAAGCCTTTCTTCATTATGTATTTTTAAATTTCGGTTATTTTCATCAGGAATTACATAGGTAATTTGAAATGTTAATTTTTTTCGATTAAAGATAAGACCTTTTACTGCATGGAATATTGCACTACTTCCTGCAAAAGAATTCTCAAAGGGACACATATCAAGATTCACCTTCTTTAGTGTATTTATTAAAAATATGTTGATAAGCACCGCTTAAGGAAAATGAAACCTCAGGTTGTATTCCTCTCATTCCATATTGAGTCTGGAAATAATAATCTTTTTGATTAGCTAATGCATTTGGGAAGAAATCAATCACACCTGTGTAATTTGCTAAATAATTCAACCTCCTTTCTACTTCATTAGGAATTTGAGAAAGAATACGTTTCACGCCAATATGGTCTAAATGGGTATAATAGGCCTTCTTTATGAATTCAATTAATTTCTCTCTATTTTCATTATTTTCAAAAATTTCATTCACATCCACTGTTCTATAAATGGGTCTTCCCATAAGATTGCTGAAATAATTTAATATACTCCCGCAAAAAATTGAAGTGAAGGTCTGTTTAAAACCTAGATTAGCCCATCTAGATAACGGAGTTCTTTCTACTTTATGATCTAACATTTCATGATATAATTCAAAATTCTGGTAATAGCTTAGATCCCGAACTCTATTTGGATAAAACCACATAAAAATGATTCCAACGAATTCTCTACCAACTCTACTATATGATTGGATGTATTCTGAAGTGTTACGAGTCATTCCTTGAAAAATCATTACATTCCATCGATTAATATCAACGCCATGGGATACCACACTTGTAGCAAAAGTAACATGTATTTTTTTGCCAAATACTGCTTCAATTTCATTAATAGCTTCCTTGATTTCGTCTAGTGAGTTATCTCCAGTTAATGGTTTAGATACTATTTGTAATTCTTGAATTTTAGAAGTAACAACAGTATGTAGAAAATAATTCATGCCATGAACATCTGCTTTTTTTGTATGGTAAGTGAGCAAGCATTGATAATAGGATAACAATTCTAAGAAATCATCAACACTCATGCAATACTTTTTTGCCATCTCTTCTTTATTTTCTGATAAATATTTAAAATAATCTGCTATATGGTGCAAAGTATGTAAAGATGCATATTGATTATCGCGCAAGTTAGGTTTCAAACCTAGTATAATACGCTGTGTCTGGATATCATCTTCAATTTTCTCATATTTAAAGAAAAAATCATGTTCACTGCCTTCCATTGGCGATTTTCCAGGAAATACAAAAACATCTTTCCCGTATAGTTGCTTGATTTGTTCCTTTACACCAGAGACTGTGGCTGTCAAGCCCAGATACTTGAATTCTTTGTTTGAAAATGAATTTAACATAGTATTTAACAGACTTTCAAAATGGGAATCTATAGTGCCAAAACCTTCTCGTAACAAATGCATCTCATCTTGAATCATTAAAGAAGGACCATCACAAGGAGTTTCTTCTTCCATTCCTTGTTTTTTACATGTTTTATATCTTGTTAACTTCACTTCGCAAAAATCCATTAAAGGTACATAACCATGACCATCGGGACATTTGGATATTCGACCTCCAAGCAAGTTTTTAAACCTTCGGTTTGATGCCACACTTGCAAGTTTATCCACTGTCGAGACAATGAATGAAGGGAGAAATCGATATACTTCTTCGTTTGTATAATATAAATTGAATTGCTCATGACATTCCTTACATTCATGATATATGCTTTTTAGTTCCTTATTTATTTCTCGTATAACACCCCCCTTACAAAATGGACATTCGTCTAACAATATTCCTTTGACTTCTTTTCCCTCTTCATTTAATTTCTTTATCTGTCTTATAGCATCCAGACTAAACCTTGGAAACTCATCTGATACACCAACGAAATATCCAAGCGAAAAAGGTTCCCCTCCAATATCATTATTTTTTTTAATCTTCTCCGCCCAAATAATGATTTTGGCTATTCTATGCAATTGTTGAATCGACAACATTCTTAGGGGGAATTTAACAAATCCTGATACACCTCGATGCTTTCCCCTCAACCGATCCAAAAACATTTGAAAAATAGCAATGCCAAAATATGCTTCTGATTTACCTCCACCCGTTTTTACGTGTAAGAGTTCAACTCTATGACGGTTTCTATTTGGAATAACAAGATCGGGAATTAGTGAGACAATAAAAATGATTTGGAATAATCGCCAAGTTTTAAAATTACTAGCATTCATAAATGTTTCTTGCATTAATCTAAATGCTTTCAGAGCCATTTCATTTTGTTTTAAAGTGTCAATACCTGTCTGATAACTCGAGAGCACGGTTTCAAATTGCTTAATATTACATGAAAATTCTTCTTCACTATTTCGGGAATCCCCTTTATAAATATCTTGTAGTTTTTTCATTTCATGTTCTAAAGCTTCAAGTGTGGCAATACAATCTTCTGATTTAAGTTTTTCAAATTCAGCAGTTATCCCATTAAAAGAAGTTCTTGGTGCAAATTTTAACTGTTTAAATATTGCCCAATGTCTCGTCTGTATTAAACCATTTTTATAATCTGCTTGGCAATTTAGACACCTTAGCATGTTTTGCTGTTTATATTTTATATCTTCGTATTCATATTCATATTCAAAAGGAATGATTTGAGTTTCTAACAATTCTATTTTTAAATGACAATTGAATAGAAAAGTTTCGTAACTTTGATCCTTCTTAGTAACATTTATCATTCTTATTGTAATAATATCAGAATCTGCTGTAAATCTTTCCCGTTCAAAATGTATTTCTGCCTTCCAAAATATTTTTTTTCGAGGTGAGGACTTTATATGTTCCGATAATTTTGCCTCAAAAACGTCCTTTGATTCCATCCAATCTTTTACAAATCCTTTTTTAGAAAATAAATTTTCATTTTGATATATATCCTCAATATTATCCGTAAAATCGATTTCTTTATTACCTTCATCCTCTATTAGAAATTCAATTTTTGGAAATTTACAATCGTAACGTGTCCAAATCTCAGCAAAGCCAGGATCGGATTCCTTTTCCTCTAATTCAGGATTAGTTTTAATAGCATCTAAATAATCCTTCTGTTCGTCAAAATTGGGGTATACTCTTAAAAAGACACTACATGAAGGAGTAATCATGATGGAACTTGTTGTACCACTTGGTACTTTAAAATTTATAGAAAAACTATTATGCCTCATTGCAGTTCTTGATTGAATTTTTGCTTGACCCGTTGGTTCACCCACCGCGTAATCTTTACTGGAATCAGCAAGTGTTCCTATTATAAAAAATTTAGATGGTTTAGTTAATAAGCGAAGACGTTTACATGATTGATGTGTCCCATTAAGTTTTTGTAACACATAAGTATAAAAATCCTCAACAAATTGAATTTGGTATTCATTCATTATATTTTCCCCAATTAATAATAACAACTTACAAATTAATATTTCAATAATTTGATATGAATTAATTTAATTCAATATTTACTTTTTAGTTTTTCTTTTCTTATTTTATTGAAAGAAAATTGAATCTGAATCTAAAATGATGTCTAATATAAAATGTTAATTATTTTATTTAAATATGAGATTATTATCCTCCTCACATTTATTACCGCTTTTCTATCCTTTATTTCATCATGTACTGAACCTACTCTAGAAGCATTAATAAATTCACAGCTGTCTTTAATTATTTTTATGTCTGCTTGACTGAAACTCTTTTTTATTTTATCTTTTAACTCATCTACAATAGGAGTTGACTTCTTATCTATATTTTTTATAAGATAAACCCATTGACCTAGTGTGATGGTTTTATTATATTTAAATACTTTTTTAAAATGGGTAGGGAGTGGTTTAAAATATTTTTGCGGTATTAGATTATTGTATTTCTTTAATACCTCATTTTTAAAATCAATCATTATTTTATCATGGAGTATATTTTCTAAACCCTTTGCATATTGCATTAAAATTGAAGAAAAATCCAGACCTATATTATCTTCCTTTAAATTTTTCACAAGATGTTCTGCTGTGTATAAAATACTTTTTATTTTATCAGATGTGATAGATTTTACGTTAATTATATCCCTTGCTAATTCTTCATACTCCAACTTCTTTAATTTTAAAGAATTTTTCTGATCTTCAGGAGCATATTTTATAGCCTTTTTCAAACATTCAATTGCTTTTATAAAGTTTAATTTGTAACTATATGATGATCCCATATTTTTTAGAGCATTGACATATTTAGGATTTAAATCTAAAGCTTTTTCATAATATTCAATAGCTTTTTCGTGTAAATTTTGATCTGCGTAATTTGATCCCAGACTATTTAAAACCATTGCTTTAAAAATATTAGTATTTGCATTTGTTAACGCGATTTCAAAATTTTTTCGCCCCTCCTCAAAGAAGCCCAAATTCGTTAATTCAATGGAGATATCATTGTAGAAATTTCCTTTTGAATAATATTTAGGAATTATAGAGCTTAATTTGGTTATTATACTATCTAAAGTTTTTAAATGATTATTTTTTATTAGTTGTCTCAAGAAATCGCGAAGTAGATAATATAAATCTACCTCTCCTTCCATCTTCAATCTAATTGCTATTGCTACATCTTTAATCCCTTCATCAATTTTTCCATTAATAATTTTTATAATACCTGGATAAATATAACCGTTAATTTCTTCTTTATTCTCTTTATTTAACAAATTAAAATACTTTAAAGCTGAAGGAAAATCTCCTTTAGTAAAATACGTAACTCCTATATTGGTTAAAATCCGAAAATCTTTTTTTATTTGTTGTGCTTTTTTAAACCATTTAACTGCCTCATCAAATTGAAATGAGTTAAAAAGTTGAGTTCCTTTTACTAAATATCCGTCAAATTCTTTATTATTTTCAAAATCCTTCAAAAAATCTACATCTAATTTACCATCATCAAGTATAATCGCAGCATTTAATGAATTAAGCCTGTTATTAATATAACCTACTCTCTCACCCAATATATTTTCATCATATTCTAACATTCTACTTAAATAAAAATATTCTTTTTCAAAATCTTTAATCCTCCTAAACGACATCGCCAGATTCATCAATATAGCAGCTTGTCCCATCTTTGAATATTGATTTATTGAATCTTTTATAAGATTATATAACTTTTTTGCCTTTCTTACATTTCCAAGTTTATAATAAACTTCTGCAATATTTTTTAAAGTAATTAATATTCGATACCTCTTCAATTCTTTCTTTTCAGGACTATATTTCACATTCCTATAAATACCTCCAAAAGTTTCCACGAGTTTATCAATATTTTCCGGTTGATCAAGCTCATCTTGCATTAAATCTTCATCCATATTCATCAAAATATTTAAAGATTCGAAATAATTTATTAAGGCGTTTTTATAATCCCCTAAATCTCTATGTGCTGTGGCTAAATTGTCATATCCTTGAAACTTATCTAGATCATTTCTACTCTTATCTAAGGAGAATTTTGCAATTTCTTTCGTTTCTTCTAGAAACCCATTGTTATACAAATAATAGTTTAAATTTTTCAATCCAATGAGTCCTTCTTCCTTACTATAGATACGATTTATAAAATCTTGATTTATAGCAAATGGATATAAATCATTAATCATTTTCTCTTTTTGAGCAATACTCTTCTCATTAAACCAAATGGCTGAAGCAATCGATACAATATCATTAAAAAATTTATTTACGACCGCCATTTTTTCCAAATTAGGTTTTCCATATTCAGCTATGATATCATCAATAATTTCTTTATGAATAAATGAAGACAATTGTTTTGAAGATATAAATCTACTTAACATATGAGCTGATTGACGATAATTCCTTTGATAAAGTGGTTCAAATTTGATTTTTTTCGTAATATATCGAAAACCCATATATTTCCAATGTTCGAGATGAACTGATCCTTTATATGGTGATAATGAGCCAAATAACATATAATCTACATTAATTCCGGTAAGATGATCAATATATAATATTCTTATAGCTTCAAATTCTAGATCATTTCCCTTTTTTAAAGCCTCTCTCATTTTAAATCTAAGAAAATTAAAAAGGACTTTTTGAATTTCTCTAGATTTAATGAGTCGTTCTTTATTATTATCATCAACTCTCGTTATGACTGGATGGAATTGGATTTTTTCTATATCTGTCTGATCCTTTGACTTTTCTTCTATTATATTAAAAATATCCTCATTCACGTTATCAACATATTCACTTATTACCCTCTTAACATATTTTTTTACTTTTTTTTGTATTGTAGTATCATTCCCAACTTGTTCACACAGATACAAGTTAAAACCAGGGTCCATTAACCTTCTTAATAAAAACACGTTATATAATTTTAAATGCATTAACAATTCTGGTTTCTTATCATCAGGTAACTCATCAAGTTGTTCTAATATCCTTTTATACCGATCAATGGTAAAAATTAACCATAAATTGTATTGAATTAAATCTAATTTTTTTGAAATTTAATGGACCTCCCATTGAAATTTAATTTATAAAATAAATCATTTTATTTAATTTTAATGATCTTAAGAAGTACCTTTTAATGTTATATATCCATTTTTACTAAATATTTATAATAAAAATTAGTTTTAATTTTCAAACATACTAATTAGTGATTTTATTGAATGATTACAAAAAATATCCCGAAAGGAAATTTATAAATGAATTAATGAAAAAATTTTCTCTTAGAAATGATAATTTCAGATTTGATAAAAAAAAATACTTAATAAGCCTTAATTTATATAACATACCTTTAAAAAAAATCCCTATAGAAATCGGTTTTTTTTTAAAATTAAAGGAAATAAATCTAAGTAACACTTCTATTACAAAGATTGAAGGATTAGACAAATTTTCTCAATTAGAAAAATTATATCTCGAACAGAATATCATTAACAAAATAGAGGGTTTAGAAAGACTATCCAATCTAACAACATTATATCTCCACTTCAATAAAATTAATAAAATAGAGGGATTGGATAATTTAATAAAATTAAAAGTGTTATGGCTCTATAAAAACGAAATTAAACAGATTGAAAATTTAAACAATCTTCCTAATTTACAAGATTTAAACCTAGGTTGGAATCAAATAACGCAAATAGAAGGATTAGAAAAAATATCGCAATTAGAACGATTGCAACTTAATAATAATGATATTTCTAAGATAGAAGGGCTCGAAAATTTAACACAATTAAAATTCCTGAACCTTAACAAAAATAGAATTAGAAAGATGGTGGGGTTAAATAAAAATTTAGAATTACAATATTTATATCTCAAAAAAAATCGAATAACAAAAATAGAAGGATTAAATAGTCTTTTTAAATTAGATAAAATAGAACTCGATGGTAATTCTTTAAATAAAGAACATAAGGAAATAATTGACAGAGGTATAGGGGCAATACACGAAAATTTTATAGAGAAGATAATTAACGAAAAACAAGAGAAAAAGGGAATTAATAAACTCAATCTTAAAGATTATGAAGAAATAATAGTAATAATTTATAGAATTGGATTAGAAATGCAAAGACATCCAAAACAATTTTTTAAATTGAAAGAACCTGAACTTCGTAATGAATTATTAGTTCACCTCAATATACATTATAAAGGGGCAGCTACAGGTGAAACAATTAATAATAACGGAAAAACAGACATTTTAATTAGGAGAGACAATAAAAATATTTTAATTGCAGAATGTAAAATTTGGAGGGATGAAGCATGGTTAATAAAGGGAATAAAACAATTATTAGGGTATCTTACATGGGAAGACATAAATACTGCCATAATCCTATTTTGTAAAAATAAAAAATTAACTCCTATTATAAAAAAAGCAAGAGAAATTCTTGAAAATCATACTTGTTATGAAAAAAAATGTGAATTCATAGAAGATGAATTAAAAAATGAAAAAATAATTTTATATAAATTTCATAATTCTGATGATTTTGATAAAAAATTGAATTTAACATTAATTGTTATCCATATACCCGATAATTAGAAATAAGATATTGATATAATCTTCGTATTTTTTGAATTGATCAAGAAAAATTTATGCATCTAAATATTTACTTATTCTCTCGACAACTTATAACAAGGATATTAGGTTGTGAAAAAAAATAAATAAGGAAAAAGTGAAAAATAAAAAAATCTATTAAAAAGGTAAAGGAGAGAATATAAAATTAATGAATTGATTATCGTGAATTATTTAATTTGTGGAGGTCATTATTTCTGATCAAAGGTTAGCCTGGAGTAATATGGATCATTATATTTTACATTTTTCGGATTTGCACTTTGGAGAACTGTCCGTTAAAGAGGATGCAATAGTCCCCGAACAATTTCATGATTTTTATAGATCTTTGACTGATAAAATCAATGAAATTATTAAAAAACACTCTCCAAGATTAATAATCATATCAGGAGATATTGGTTCAAAGGGAAAAGTAACAAGAGATACTTATTTAATTAAATTCTTCAAATTATTTTCAAATAAAGGGATCCCCATTCTCTTATGTGTTGGAAATCATGATTTGGATGAAACCGTTAAAGATTTTGTTCGCTATTCAGAATATACTAAATTAATCAATGAAATAAACGATTCTATTCTAAACACCAAATTATCTAAAGATTTTAATGAAAATCAAGCTAGTTACATTTTTATTGAAGAAATTAATTCTATATTTTTTTCCATAAATTCTACAGTGAGTAATAAATATATAGAAATAGGAAAACATAATGTAACAGGAAAACCCATTTATGACTCAAACCTTTCAGATTCAGGACTTTTTTCAATAGATCAATTAGTTAATTTTTTAGAAGAAATAAGGGGTGTTTTAAAGGAAAAATTTGATGATGTTGATAAATTTCTCGTCACTCATTATTCTATTGATAAATTTAAAAGAAGTAAAGAACATATAAGATATCTCGAAAAACATAATGTAAAGGTAATTTTTTCAGGTCATGAACATAATTACGATTATTTTCCATATAAAACTCTTCATAACTTTGTGGCAGGATCAATTTTAGTTAAATATAAACACAGACTTTCTTATGATCTATCAGTTTCAAATCCGCTTCAATTTAATTTATATAAACTTGATACAAATCAAAAGAATATACAATATTGGGTGATTTCAAAAGATCCGATAGAAGCAGATTGGAAATTAAAAGAACAAGGATCAATAAATTATTCACTTCATCCAAAAAAAGAAATTGAGTCATCAGAAGATAACTATGATACTATTATGTCAATAAATGAAAAGAAATCTGAATATTTCCGTATATTAAAGACAGGTGGAACTAGAAGTGTAATTTATCATATAGATATTGAAGACAAAAAAGTTATCCCAATTAGAGAATTAACTTCTCATGTAGAAGACTTATTATTTAATAAAAACGAATGGGTGCTTATTTCAGGGGGTTCAGGTTTTTCAAAAACTACTACTGCAAAAATAGTTGCATTTAACCTTAAAACGAATGCTTCCTCTAAGGATAAGATTTATATTAGATTCGCAGAAACTTCAACCGAGATACACGAATTCCTAGAATTTATTGAAAAAACAGATGAAAAATGGTTGTTAATTTTAGACGATTTGCACCGTAAAGAATTTGGAGAATTAAAAGAAAGATTGAGTTCGATAACGGAATTTATTAATAAAAAATATCAACTCCATATTTTATCTCTATCAAGAGTTTCTAAAAAAGGATTATTTAAATTATGCGGGAATGATTCTAAGTGTCAGCAAATCATAAATTGTTTTCGAGAAGTTAAATGTGAAGATTTTCAAAATGAAATAGATAAAACAAAAGAAGAACTTGTAAAAAACTTTCTTAAATCAGAAAAAGAAGTTCCTTTACCTTTAATTAATGATATAAGTTCTAAAATTTTAAGTAGATTTGGTCAAGATTTTGTTACTATTGCCTTTGCACTTTGGGGAATAGAGCCAAAAATAGAAGATTTTCAAGCAGAACAAATTTTGTTGGGATTAAAAAAAGTTATTTTACAAGAATTAAATGAGGCTAAAGAAAGAATTTCAAGTTACAATATAACTGAACGCACATTTCTTCGTTGTTATATAGGTGTATGTTACGAAGCATTATTTGACGAATTAATTACCTTAAATCACTTCGAATTTGCAGAAAATAGTTCAGATCAGAATAAAGATAAACGTAATGACATTTTTATCACATTAGAAAGCTTAATTGATCAAGGCTTGCTTTATGAAAAAATCATTCCAGTTGAACCAAATTCTAAAACTTTTCACACAGTTTATGGATTAAAACACGCAGAAATAGCTGAAATACATTTAAAAGCATTGCAAATAACTGAAGAATTCTTAGATGGATCTTATAAATGGTCTAATCTTTCAACACTTCGCCATTTTGAAGCACATATCATAAAAGATTTCGATTTTGATTATTTTTTCAAGAATTTTACAAATTTAATATCTTTGGATCTATCTCATATGCAAATAAAACATTTACCAGAATCGATCTCTAATTTAAAATCTCTTACAAAATTAAATTTATCAGATTGTTATTTAGAAAGTCTTCCTAAATCATTAGGTGATCTGCAATCACTCCAGGTTTTATCCTTAATTCGAAATTTTTATTTAAATCACCTACCAGAATCCATTTGTAATTTAAAATTACTTAAAATTTTACAATTATCTTTTACTAATATTAGTTGTTTACCTAAATTATTTGGTAATTTACAGTCGCTTGAAAAACTATTATTGACCAGATGTCAATTAAAGACTTTACCCAACTCATTTGGTGATTTAAAATCATTAAAAGATTTGGCTTTAGACAATAATGGATTAGAAACTATACCAAGCTCTTTTGGAAATTTGGATTCGCTCGAATCATTAGATTTAAAGAATAATAATTTGGAAACTCTTCCCAATTCTTTTGGAACCCTAATTTCTCTCAAATGGTTGAATCTGAGTTTAAATCAATTTAAAAATCTTCCTGAATTTTTTTGTGAGTTAAAAAAACTTGAAATTTTGTATTTATCTCTCAATACCAAATTAGAGTCTTTACCAAAATCTTTTGGAAAACTGGAAAACCTTCAACAATTATATATAAGCGAAATTTATGGATTAAAAAACCTTCCGGACTCCTTTGGTAATTTAAAATCTCTTCAAAGACTTCAAATAATGGATACTTCTTTAGAGCGACTTCCAGAATCTATATGTAACTTGCAATCTCTCAAAAAGATCAATTTAAGTAAGAATAAATCTTTAATCATCTCTAAGACAATTAAAACTTTTTTTGAAAATATTATAAAAAATGGTGGAGAAGTCATTTTTCCTGAATCTAGTGAAAATTTTCTTCAGGAATAATTTTTATCATAACTAGAATGTTCTTTATGACTGAAATTTTGCATTTTTTTTATTTTTTCTTTCGTTCTTATAATGATAATTATATTTTAATATTGGTTTCTTTTTCAAAATATTTCAGTAATTTATAGAATTTTTCCTTGATCTTATTATCAATATAAAAATTTTCTACTTCTCTCTCCACACTTTTTTTAATTTCTTTTGTAATTCCCGCCTGTCCTTTAAAGGTAATATATTTTTCAATTAATTGATTAAGTTTAAAGATTAAATTATAAAATTCTATAAAATCTAGGACAATTTGTGGAGTTCCTAACTCTGGATTCAAGCCTTTTCCCATTACGAATCGCCAATCACCATCCGTAAATTTTTTATTAAAATATTCGACAGAACCTTTTTTCTCTATTAATCCTTTATTGTATTTAAAATCATCAACTAATAGCATCAAGGATCTTTCCCTTTTTTTCTTTTCTCCAACTTTAATTTTCTTTAAATCCAAAATATGTCTTAGATAAAATGCTATAAAAGGCGTAACAAATGCTAGAATTACTGTCCAAACTTGAATCCATCCATTTCTATCAGAAATTATATTTGCTTCAATTTGAACCCATAATTGAACTAAAAATTGATCTAAATTCAATTCAAAACACCCTTTAACTTATTTTGATTCTTTCTAATTTTTTCTCCTTCCAAAAACTCATTCTCCTTTTTCAACCCATTCAAAAAACTGAAATTCATAAGAGGTTAACCCCCTTTTATCATCATTTTTGGAAGTATAGATTATTTCTTATTATATTTTCTTCGATTTATAATATTTTTTTTCTAGAACCGAAAATTTTACAGTGCTTCTTTTTTGTTCAATTTTTGATTAAATAAATTTACAAATATTAAAAAAATCTATAGTTATGATTAACAATAATTGAAATTATTATATCCAATTCTTGAATTTTTTGACTTCTAATTCTTCAGGAAATGAAGATAAAAATGGTAGAGATAGAAAAATTACAGCTTTTTGATTTAAATTTGAATCAGAGTAAACTAATTAATTTTTTTATTAAACACCGTGGTGATGAAAAACTAACTTATGATAGAGTTAAAGAATTATATAAACCAAAAAGGTCTTTCAACCGTGCAGTCTTAAAGATTCTAATGGAGAAGAACTTAATTTATGTGGTAAAGGAAAAACGCCCCAATACGTATAAATTAAATGAAAATAGATTTAAAGAGATTCTTAAAGAAAAAGAAAATAATTTTGTTAATACTCAAACAAAATTAAAGAAAATTTTGCAGAGTCTGGAAGAAAATAATAATTTGAAAACAAATAAAGAGTATATTTTGAAAGTTTTAGGGGATAATAAACAATTATTAAGACTAAGCAATACCCAATTTAATGTGTTAAAAACACTTATTTCAAAGGCAGACTTTGATGACTTTAAGACCGCATTAAGTCTGAAACAAATAGCAGATGAACTTAATAAAAAGGGTAGACTAACTAAATTACGAAATAATATCCTTACATTAGATAGAATGAAGTTTATTCTTAAAGAAAAGAGGGTCGCCACAAATTACTACCTACCAAATAAATTAGAACAAATAATAAAACATGAGCAAAATTATCAAGCAGCAATTTGGGATGAAAGGCGTAAACAAATGGAGAAAGTAGTAAATTTCTTTGAAAAGGAGCTAGAAAAACCAGATCGAGAAAAAGGTTTTCAAATAAAATCGAATTTGAATGAAATCAAACAAGAATTACTCTTCTCATTTCAAAATGCAGAAAAAGAGATTCTTCTAGATCTAAGATGCAACTTTGTAAGGACCGATATTATAAAAGAATTTTTAGAGGACATCTTCAAAAAATTAATTGAAATTTTAAATCTTAAGGAAAAAATTAAAGTAAAAATGCTTTTAAAAGTTGATGATTGGTTAATTCACAGACTTGATTTTATTTTTCTTCATTTGATCCAAAATATTAATCCAATAAAATTTGAATTTAGAGTCCCCCCTGAAAGGTCTTATTCTATATTTAGAATTCTTATAGATGAAAAAGTAATGGAAATTCCCATCTCTCATGAATTGACACATTTTGAAAAAGGATTAATAATTACTAATAAGGCGAGGGTAAGAAAAGCAAAACTTGAAATTAATCATTTATGGGAAAACAGCCTTGATATTAGGGATGTAATTTTAGATTATAGAATTGATCAAAAATTAGAAAATGTAATAAAAACATCTGATAAGAAACACCCCCCTATTTATAATTTTACAGATAATATCAAAATTACAGGTGTTCGAAAAGTATTAAGAGTCATTTTAAGGTTATTTCAAAATGCGGAAAAGGAAATATTGACAATAATAGGACCACTTTATAAAGCGGGTGAGAGTTCCGCATCAATATTAAAAATTATTATGCAAGAAAATTTTTATAGCGAGTTAAATAGCTTACTAGACAAAAAATCTAAAGAAGGTCTGAATATTCAGTGGATAAGAAACACAACTGACCCCCATTTGAACTTATACGAAAGCGATGAAAAAAAGAAAGCTTTTATTGACTTGGTGTTATCGCTCTATCCCCATTTTAAAATGAAACAAATAGATTTAGAGCAATACCAATTTTCTATAATCGATCAAAAAATTTTAGGTATTCTTGAATTTTATGGGCAATTTAGACTGGTTTTAAATTTCGATAGTAAAATCAAAGATGATTATTACACTCTTTTTCAAAAAATTTGGTCAGATGCTTACGATATTAGAACCCAATGGCTCTCCGAAGTTTCGGAACCCCTTAAAGCATACATTCAAAATACTTTTAAGACTATAGAAAATATTGATAATGAATCTATATTTTGGGGAGATAAAAGAATGTCAAATAAGAGTGGATAAATACACTCTTTGTTTTATAACTTGAAATAAATAACTAAAAAACTGTTAAAAATAACAGATAACGGGAAAATATTGCTTATGGAGTAAATTGTTTCAATTATTTTTCTATTTTCATCTCTAAGTAGATATCTTTCTTTTAAAACTCGAATAGCACTTTCATTAAGTCTTATATTATTTGATCCCTTTAACATTTAACTTCAAGAATTTAATTAAATTTTAATCATATAAATTCTATCCTTTTTAAAATATTATTAATTCCCAGAATTTTAATTATGGAATTATAAAATACTGTAATTTTTAAATTTAGACTAAAAAGAATTACTACATTAATGGTTATTTAAAAATAATTGTTTTTATAAAAATCAATCAAGCTGTCAATTAAATTCAAAATTACTATCAACATTTTAGGAACTATGTAATAATAAAACTGATTTTTTGACATAAAAGACTTTAATTTCTAACATTTTTATGCACATTAAGTATTTAAAACGAAAAAAATATTATGGTGTAAAATTTGGAAGTGAATTTTTTTATCATCTTAAGGATGGTAGAAAAGAAATTTTAATTTTTATTATGCATTTGTAAACCTGATGAAGAAATTACATATTTCAAAGAAATTTTTATGATAAAAGTTAAAAACTTCCTAAACTCTGGAAATATCTCTTAAATTAATGAGAAATTATAAATAATAGAGTTAAATAGTCCGTTGTTTATTATTTCAAGAAGAAATAAGAATTGAATGGTGTAAGAAAAATGGGTTACGTAGATAGAGTATATGAAAAAGTATTAGAAAAAAATCCCCATCAACCAGAATTCCATCAAGCTGTAAAAGAAGTACTATATAGTCTGGAACCTTGTCTAGCTAAACATCCCATCTATGAAGAACATGCAATCCTTGAAAGAATTGTCGAACCCGAACGTCAAGTTATCTTTAGAGTTCCTTGGGTTGATGATAAAGGCAAAATTCAAGTAAATCGTGGTTTTCGTATCCAATTTAACTCTGCCATTGGCCCATATAAAGGTGGTCTTAGATTTCATCCTACAGTCTATATTGGAATTATAAAATTCCTTGGATTCGAGCAGATTTTTAAAAACTCACTTACAGGATTACCCATGGGTGGTGCTAAAGGTGGCTCTGATTTTAATCCAAAAGGAAAATCCGATATGGAAGTAATGCGATTCTGTCAAAGTTTTATGAGTGAACTACATAGACATCTTGGATATGCAGTCTATACTGATTGTCCTGCGGGAGATATTGGAGTAGGTGGTCGTGAAATCGGTTATTTACAAGGTGCATTCAAAAAAATTCGAAATTCTAATGAAGGAGTTTTAACTGGAAAAGGCTTAGAATATGGTGGCTCCTTAATTCGACCCGAAGCTACTGGTTATGGTGCTTCATACTTTGCCTTAGAAATGCTCAAAGTCCGAAATGAAGACATTAAAGGAAAAATTTGTACTGTCTCAGGAGCAGGAAATGTGGCTCAATATACAACTGAGAAATTAAATCAATTAGGTGCAAAAGTAGTTACATTATCTGATTCTAATGGTTCGATATATGATCCAGATGGTGTTACTTTTGGGAAGAAATTTGATTATTTCATGGATTTAAAATTAGTTCGAAGAGGAAGAATTAAAGAATATGCAGAAGAATTTGGTGTAGAATATAGACCAAATAAACGTCCATGGGATATAAAATGTGACCTTGCATTTCCAAGTGCTACTCAGAATGAGATTGAGAAAAATGATGCTCAAAATCTAGTTAATAATGGATGTATTGGAGTTATAGAAGGTGCCAATATGCCAAGTACTCCAGAAGCGGTAGAAATATTCCATGAGGCTGGTGTTTCATTCGCACCTGGTAAAGCTGCAAATGCTGGCGGTGTTGCTGTATCAGGTCTTGAGATGGTTCAGAATAGTATGAGATTATCTTGGACTCGAGAAGAAGTAGATAATCGCTTAAAAGGAATCATGCAACACATCCATAAGGTCGCTTATGAAGCTGCTGAGAAATATGGACATCCTAGAAATTATGTTATCGGTGCAAATATTGGTGGATTTTTAAAAGTTGCTAAAGCAATGATTGCTTTAGGTATAATTTAAACCAATTTTTACTTTTTTTATTCAAACTGATATTAAACTTATTAAGAAGAATATCTAATTCATATTTTCAAAAAATTTCTTAAATTATGGTTTTTAATTAACAAGTCTCTTATTTTATTCAGGAAAGATTTACAATAATAAACATTCAAATTCTTCTAAATAAATTGACGGTAAAATTTGTTCATAGAATTGTCTATTTAATAAACACCATCCCTTCTGTTACTTGGCAAAGGATTGCTCTATATGCATTTTTATATCCATTTTTTTAATTATTTTTTAAAATTAAAATTAATCATCAAATCTTAATAACTATTAATTTGAGTTTGATCTTATTAATAACTTTAAATGAGGTGATAAAATTTTCAAATATACTATTTCATGATAAAAATAATGGTCGATTTTATAGAGGAGACTTGAATTGGGATAAAAAGTTTCTGAAAAAAGTAAATAAAGCTGAAATTACTCTAACAAAGGAAGAATTAACTATCAAACCAAATGATAAAACACTAGATCTAATTGTCATTCCTACTACGCAAATCGAAAATTTCACATTTCATACCCAACCAATGGGATTTCGCAATCAATATTGTGTTAAACTCAAAGATAATTCAAAAATCTTTATCTTTTATCCAGAAGGTTCAAAGGCAATTTTAGGGCATCATTTAATGAAAGCATTTATGGAGAATATTATTATGCCTATGGGAATGAAAAAAGCCAAAGTTTTCATGGAAGGGGTTAAGACAGTTCAAAAAATATCAAACGCCTTATTGTTAAAGGTTTCTCCTCAAACAAAATTAAATATGTTAAAATGTCCTGGGTGTAAAGCACCACTTGAATATATGCCTCCATGTAAATGTGAACATTGTGGTGTTATGATTGAATTAGAGGGTTTTAAAATTTCTGAATTATTTAATTGTCCAGATTGTACAACATTAATACCTTTAGATTCAAAATTCTGCAAAGAATGTGGGAAGAACTTAAAATAATCGTAAAAAGGAATTAAATATTAAATCCTTACCTTTTTCAATACCAGTTAAAAAAAATTAGATTAAGGGAAAATTCCCCGTAATTCTATTGCTTTTGCTAGACGAGAAACTGCAACCATATAAGCCGCAGTCCTCATATTAACCTTTTCTTTTTCCGCTAAATCATAAACTCTATCGAAAGCTATTAGAAGGATCCTTTTTAATTCACTTCTAACTCGTTCTAAATCCCAAAAGTAATTTTCTAGTCCTTGAACCCATTCGAAATAGCTGACTGTTACACCTCCAGCATTTGCAAGTATGTCAGGTATAACATTAATTCCTTTCTTATCTAATATTTTATCTGCTTCGGTAAGTGTGGGACCGTTGGCACCCTCCACAATCATTTTAGCCTTAATTCCCTTTGCTATCTCCTCAGTTATTTGATTTTCTTTCGCTGCAGGAATTAGTAGATCACACTCCATTTGAAGTAATTCTTTGTTCGTTATTGATTTAGTTCCTGGAAAATTTACCACTGAACCAGTTTTTTGTTCGTGTTCTTTTAGTTTGATTGGATCTATGCCATCAGGATTATAAATTCCACCTTTAATATCGCTTATTGCAATAATTTTACAATTATGTTCTTCATATAGAAGTATGGCAACAGTAGACCCTACATTTCCAAATCCTTGAACTGCCACTGTACAATTTTCATCTAATTTAAATCCTTTTTTTTCATGCATTTTTTCAATTACATAGAGCAGACCACGACCTGTGGCTTCTTCACGACCGAGAGAACCTCCGAGCTCTACTGGTTTACCTGTTACAACCCCTAGAGTAGTCTCGCCGACATCCATAGAATATGTATCCATAAACCATGCCATTATCTGTTTGTTAGTATTCATATCCGGAGCAGGTATATCTTTATGTGGTCCTATCATCCGAATAATAGCAGATGTATACCGTCTTGTTAAACGTTCCAATTCTTTTTTCGATAATTTTCTAGGATCAACTGTCACCCCCCCTTTTGCACCACCATAAGGCAATCCAACAACAGCAGTTTTTATACTCATCCAAAATGCAAGTGCTTTAACCTCATCTAAATTTACAGTAGTCGCATAACGAATCCCACCTTTACATGGACCTAAAACATCATTATGCTGTACTCTGTAGCCAGTAAAAACATCGATTTCTCCATCGTCCATAACTACTGGAAGTGATACAATGTAAATCCTCGCACAGTGGCTTAAGTATTCATAAATCCCTTCTGAGAGCTTTAGTTTATCAGCGGCAATTTTTAATTGCTTCATAGCATTATCATATGCTGAAATTTCCTTTTTGATAGAATTGTTTTTCATTTTTTCACCCATTAGTTTCAGTATTTAAATGCAATAATTACTATCCTATTAAATACAAATTATCATAAAATTATTGGAAGAAATATTGGAGGAAGCAATTATTATTCTTATCAATCAAAACACCAATGTATTAGTACAAGGAATAACTGGAAGAGAAGGACGTTTTAATACTGAACAAATGATAGATTATGGAACAAAGATACTAGCTGGGGTAACTCCTGGTAAAGGTGGCTCTGAAATATTAGAGATCCCAGTTTTCAATAAGATTCATGAAGCATTGGAATCCTATCCTCAGATTAATGCGACAATTTTATTCGTTCCTGCTAAATTTTGTAAAGACGCAGCATTGGAAGCAATAGATGCGAATATACCATTAATTGTAATAATAACGGAAGGACTGCCGTTATTGGATGAGATTAATTTAATCAATATGGCTAAAAAGAATAATTTAACGGTAATCGGACCTAATACAGCAGGAATAATAAGTCCCAAAGCAAGATGTAAATTAGGAATAATGCCAGTAAAATTCTTCCCGGAGGGGCAAATAGGAATATGCTCGAGAAGCGGTACATTAATGTATGAAATTGCTAATAATTTAAAAGATTTTGGAATCTCAACAGCAGTTGGTATAGGAGGAGATCCTGCTATTGGGTCGAATTTCATTGAGATTTTACAAATGTTTGAAGAAGACTATGAGACTAAAGCAATCGTGTTAATTGGAGAGATTGGAGGAAATATGGAAGAAAAAGCTGCAGAATTCATTAAAAACCAAGTAAATAAGCCTGTAATTGGATATATTGCAGGGAGGACGATAACAATAAAGGGTAAGAGATTTGGACATGCAGGAGCATTGATTTCAGCTGGAGGATATGGGACAGCACAACATAAAATTAGAGAATTAAAATCTGTTGGTGTGAGAATAGCAGAAATTCCGAGTGAAATACCAGAACATATTAGAGAATTATTATAGTGGGTAATAATGGTAAGATTATACGAGTTTGAGTCAAAAAAAATTTTAGCTAATTATGGGATTTTAGTTCCAGAGAATTATTTGGTTAGTTCCATTGATGAATTAAGAGATAATATTAAAAAAATTGATTTTCCTGTAATGGTAAAGGCACAAGTTCTTATAGGTGGTCGTGGCAAATCGGGTGGGATCAAAGGGGCAGATACTCCAGAAGAAGCTTTTTCAATTGCTAATGTATTATTCAAAACTAAAATCAAAGATTATGAAGTTAAATCATTACTAATCGAAAAAAAGATAGATATTCAAGATGAAATCTATATTGGAATAACAGTAGATCGCTTGAATCAGAATTTTGTTTTAATTTTTAGTGCAAGTGGAGGAGTTGAAATTGAAGATTTAGCAAAAGCTGATCCTGAAAAGATTATCAAAATTAATTTTAAATCATACGAATTCGACGATATTGATTTAAAAACACATTTAAAAGCAATAAATTATTCTCAAGAAATAATTTTCCAAATCAATGAATTAACTCACCAGTTATGGAGAATTATGAATGATTATGATCTAGATTTAATTGAAATAAATCCTTCTATCCTCTCGAAAGATGGTAAATTATATGCAGCTGATGCTCGTGTTAATGTAGATGATAATTCAATCTTTCGACATGAGGAATTCATTGCTAGAACAAAAGAAGGATTAACTCAATCAGAAATTCAAGTAAAAGAAAAGGGGATGTCTTATGTTGAATTAGATGGTAATATTGGAATAATTTGCAATGGGGCAGGATTGGTAATGGCTACTATAGATACTGTTAGACATTATGGAGGAACTCCAGCAAATTTCCTTGATATTGGTGGCGGTGCAACAAGGGAGAGAATTTTATTTGCTTTAGAAGTAATTTCATCGAATCCAAGAATTAAAGGAATTTTAGTAAATATTGTAGGTGGAATTACTCGTTGTGATGAAATAGCACTTGGAATTATAGAATTTTTAAAAAATAAGAAAGAAATTTCCATGGTAATAAGGTTAGTAGGAACTAAAGAGAAAGAAGGTAAAGAATTATTAGCACAACATGGGATACCAATGTTAGAAACAATGGAGGAGGCAATAAAAAAAGTACTTGAGCTTGTTTCCTAAAAAGGATTGAAATAATAAGGAAAAAAAGTTCTATAAATTTTTTAAATAGATTTTATGTTTCCCTAATTTTCCACCGAAATTTCCAGCAGATATTTTCATTAATCCAGGCGCATCTTTCACTGCTTCAATAATACGTTTCATGGCTAATTTTACATGATCCATATCTATGCCGTTAATGACAATTTCAGGAATTGATTTTACCCCTTTTGGAACTTTTGAGTCATCAATTTTTCCTCTGAGAGTTGGACAAAACCAATGGTTTGTTGTGGGACCTATTTCTGGAAAATTAGTTTCAACTTTGGACCCCGCAGAACATATATCGAATGATGTAATAGCTCCATCTAGTTGTAATATAGTGTCTACTGCCTTATCCCCTGCATTTAAAGCACTATCAATACTATCGCAAAAGAACCAAAGATTTCCGCCCATTACACCGTGTTGATATCCAATATTTTCCTCTATTAAAAAATCTTGACCAAACATAATAGGAACAGAGATAAGTTTCTTTCCATATTTTTCAATTATTTCTTCAAAACCATCTCCACAATGCCCAACATTATTCATCATATTAAAATAATTTTTAGACTCAAGCGAATTGAAAATTGCAGTTGTAGGAACAACCAAAATTCCTTGTCTTGATCTCCTTCCTAATTTATCATATAAAGTATCTATGGATTTTTTATTATAACCCGTAGTCCAAAGTTGTACAATAGCTCCTGGTCTCCCATCTGGGGTTTCATTATTCTGTACCCACTTTACTAAACCCCCTTCTGCATCACCAAATACAGTTGATGGAAGAGCAGTAAAACTATACACGGCCTTTTTTAATAATTTATCATTTTTAGCTGTAACTAATAGTTGACAGACTGTCCCATCAAAGGCTTCTGCATATGTATCTTCAATTTCTATAATTTCAGTTCCCCTTGACAAATTTTTTATTTATAATTTATCAATATATCTTTCGAATTCCCAATCACTAATTTGTGTTCTATAAGCATCCCACTCTGCCCATTTTACGTCTAGAAAATTTTTAAATAACTTTTCACCAAGAATTTTTTTCATTGTTTGACTGTTTTCCATTTCATGCAAAGCTTCAGCGAGTGATTCGGGTAGGGAAACAATATTCATTTTGGCTCTTTCTTCATAGGATAGTTTATATACATTCATGTCAGTAGGCTCAGGAGGATTAATTTTTTCTTGAATACCTAATAAACCAGTTCCCAAAAGAACAGCAAACTGGAGATAGGGGTTTCCTGCCGGATCTGGACATCTTATTTCCATACGGGCAGCTTTTTTCCTTTTACCAAAATCTGGGACTCGAATTAGGGGTGAACGATTTTTATGCCCCCAAGCCATGTAAACTGGTGCTTCATAACCTGGTACTAACCTTTTATAAGAATTTGGCCATGATGCTAAAATTGCACTCATTTGACGACCATATTTCAATTGACCGCCTATAAAGTAAAATGCAATTTCTGATAAATGTGATTTTTCAGGATCCTCCGAATAAAACGCATTTTGATCATCTAGAGTCCATAAACTCTGATGAACGTGCATACCAGAGCCATTTACGCCAAAGAATGGTTTTGGCATAAAAGTAGCAAGATATCCATTTCTAGCTGCTGTTCCTTTTATTATAGATTTCATGGTTATTGTTCTGTCAGCAGTTGTGACTGCTTCATCATATTTAAAATCAATTTCATTCTGTCCTAATGCAACTTCATGATGTGCAACTTCTACGGTTATGCCAAATTTTTCTGCAATATCACACATCTCTCTTCTTAAATTCTCCGTAATATCCCCAGGATGTAGATCAAAATACCCCTTCATATCAAGAGGTTGTGGTGTCCGAAATTCCGTCTCTTCTTCTGTTAAAATAAAAAATTCCAGTTCAGGAGCACATTTATATATATAACCTTCCTCTTTTGCTCTATTTACTGCTTTTTGTAAGATATATCGCGGATCTGCCTCAAATCTAGAGGACCCGTCATAAATATCGCAGATTAAACGACACGTCGATATTTCTTCTTCTCTCCATGGAATAATTGCAAAAGTAGTTGGATCGGGAATAGCAATCATATCGGATTCTTCTATACTACCATAACCAGTGATGGATGAGCCATCGAAATATTGTCCATTTTCCATAGTTTCCTCTATATTTTTAGTGGAAACTGAAAAACTTTTAATAATTCCATTAATATCGATAAATTGCAGCCTTACAAATTTTATATTCTTTGTTCTTATGGTCTTTATTACCTGTTCTACATATTCTGGTCTTTTCTTGTCTTTTAGATCAATCATAAAATTCACTTCCATAACTTAATTATTAATAATATCTTTTGATTGCAATTCTTTTTAATTAATAAAAATAGTGTTTTAATTATTACATTTTATTCTTTAATTATTGATTCTAATATTATGAGGGATTTAAATTAAATGTCTGTTAAAAAGAAGAGCATAACGAAAAAAAGGGAAGAAGCTAGAGGAAAAAGGAAATCTAAATGAAAGAAACTGGTAAAGATAATCTATGAAAGGAATTTATAAGAGCTATCGGAAATATAAAAATGTAATTGATAAAAAACTCTTTCTACCAAAATTTCTATGGAATTGGTTAGACTCTAAAATTAATTCATTTATTCCAAAAGCTTACCCATTTCGTGAAGTAGTATTATATTTTTTAAAATATATTAGTGGAACACCAGAGATTTATCCTTATATGCCCTCAAATTCATCGGGATATTTATATGATGGACATATTCACTCGACTGGCTCAGATGGGAGAAACACAATCGAGGAAATAGTAAAATATATATCAAAGGTTAAATACAAGGGCAGATGGCTTTTAGATGGGATTTCTCTTTCAGATCATAGCCTGGATCCAAAACATGAGATAGTTAAAACTTTCAAAGGATATGGAAATGAAAAAATTATAAGAGATAGTTATAAATTTGCAGAAATTATAAAAGAATATAAAAAAATGGGAAAATTACCGGAACATTTTATGACTTTTAACGGTTCAGGGGAATTTAATACTGGTCATTTTGAAGATGAAGATAGTTGGCATCGTGAAATATTAGTATATGGGGTTCCAGAAAATTTTGTTGAAAAATTGGGAGGATGTGCAGATAAAATTGCCTTTATGCAACCTGTGGAATTTATTGAAAAAGTTCATGAAGAAAATGGGATAGCAATTTTAGCTCACCCCTTCGCACCGCCTGGAATCCATGATAATTTAGAGGCATGGAAAAAGGCAGATGGAATTGAGTCAATTAATGCAGTATCTGGAATGCCTTGTGATGCTATGGTAGCGGAAAATCTCTATAGATTGTTGAAACGTGAAACTAAATACCCAAAAGTCTTAAAAGATGGCTCTAAAATAATAAAAAACTTACTACTTATAATAGGTTACATTAATTGGATTAGTGAACGCCTTGCAAAAAAGTGGAATGTTCCTGTTGTTGGAAATTCTGATGGACATGATGTAGCACTTATGGGGTGTGGCGTTACTCGAGTTAAAGAACCGCTAGAATCTCTGGAGGATTTCAGAAATGCACTTAAAGAAAGAAAAACAGAGGCTATCTTTAATACACGTTGGCACTTTGGCAGAGATAGAGAAGAGGCAATTGAAGCAATGATGTTGGATGTTCAACTGACTCTAGAAAAATGGGGACCAAATGTAATTTATAAGCCAAAAATGAATGTATTAGTTAGATTATTAAGTAGATTTCTCTCATTTGCTGTCAATATTCATAATATAAATGCTAAAAAATTTAGATAATAAAAAATTTATCCATGAAAATAAACTGACCCTAACTTATCTTGAGTACAGGATAAACATTTTTCTAAACCTGGTACTCCCATAGCATCAGCACGACACTGCTTACATACTCTAAATTGAGGCAAGTATTTGAGAGAGATACTTCTTGCTTTGTTTAATTGTTCAGCTGTGGGTTTGGGCATATATTTAAAAAGATATATGGGTATTAGTGGAATAATATTATGTATTACAGCCCCTCGCTTTGCTGCCTCTAGAGAAATTTTCTCTATTTCATCAGAATTAATTTCTGGGATTAAAACGGTGTTAATCTTAACTAACATACCCGCAGCACTCGCTTTTTCAACCCCTTCCATTTGCTTTTCTAATAATAATTTTGCACCATCTGTTCCTGTAAGTGTTTTATTTTTATAAATAACAAAGGCATAAATTTTACTTGCTACTTCAGGATCCACAGCATTAATAGTTACTGTTACTGTTGAAACTCCCACTTTTTTTAATTCATCAACTTTTTCTGCTAGGAGTAATCCATTACTTGCAACACATTTAATTAAATGAGGAAATTCTTCATGAACTAATCTAAAAGTTTCAAATGTATTTGGATTTGCTAGTGGCTCTCCCGGTCCCGCAATTCCAACCACCTTAATTTGAGGCATTTTTTTCAAAGCTGTTCTTAGAACCTCAAGAGATTCTATGGGTTTTAAAACACTTGCCGAAACTCCAGGTCTATTTTCGCTTTTATTGATATCCCTTTTACAATAGTTGCATTGTATATTACACACAGGAGCTACGGGAAGATGAATTCTTCCTGTTTTAAAGTGTGCTCTCTCACTGTAACATGGATGAATTGATCTACTAATTAAATCTTCAATATATTTACGATTAACTCCGTCAACCCTCGAAACATTTTTTAATCTGGAAATAATTTCCTCATTTGTTAATTCCGCTATTTATATCACTTCTTAAAAAATTTGTTTGTTCCAATTAAAAAAGAAAAAATCATTTTTTTAACATTTCGACAACTATAATATTTATTACTTAGGTGAAGATTACGAATTTATCGAAAAAAATTAAATATATTCGAGATACACTATTGGAAATTATTTCTCGACTTAATTTAGCATTTAATAAAAAGGCAAATTTTAAAAATTTAGCTACTGTACTTCATGAAAATAATCTTATAAATGAAAACTATTACCAGAAAATCGTAACTCTCGATTCAATTAATGAAAAGGATTTAGGAAGTTTGGAATCATTAAAAATTGAATTAAATGATATTCAATTATATTTAGAAATGCGGTTTTACCATTATATATAATTTTTTTAGTTTTCTCATAAAATGTGAACAATATTTTTTCCGAGCTTTTTTTCGAAAAATTCGTAAATTTTTTATATGATCACTTATTGAAATAATATAGAATAGTCACAATTTGTGACTAATGAGAATTGATTAAAAATTTATTTTGAGGTGATTTTTAATGGCTGAATCAAAAGATAAATTGGCTAAAAGATCAGGTAGGTATTTTGGAATTTTAAGACCTTTTCGTAGCTTTTTCGATGATATTTTCACGGATGATTTTTTCTTAACACCTTTTGAGATGGAATTTCCCGAATTCAGATTTCCGTTAATGGACCTCAAGGAAGAAGAAAATCATTATATTTTAGAAACGGAAATTCCAGGTCTTAGTAAGGATGAAATCAGTATTGAAGTGAAAAATAATAAATATGTTGAAATTAAAGGTGAAAAAATAGAACACGAAGTAGAGGAAGAAGAAGGAGAATATATTCATAAAGAACGAAGTAAAACCTCATTTTATCGTAGTTTATATTTGCCTTCAGAGATTGACAGTGAAAAAGTCGAAGCTATGTCAGAAAATGGAGTATTAAAAATAACCTTTCCTAAAAAAGAAACAGAACCACCGAAAAAAATAGAAGTTAAATAATTTTACTATTATTTTTTCTATTTTTAATTTATTTTTTTTTGATTATCAAATAATTCAAATATTTTTTTTAATTTATGCTGGAAAAAAAAACTGTACTAAAATTAAGAGGAAAAATAAAAAAAGGGGAAGAAAACTGGTATATAGATTTTATTAAGACGTTTAAATCTTTTTCATGTATATCTTTTCAATAATTCCAATTATTTTTTTCAGTCCTTCTTTTAGATCTTCGTCTGGTAACGCCAAACTAATTCTAATACATTCTTTCGTATGATTCCATGGTTTTTTTAGTCCTAAGAAGAAGAATGATCCAGGTACAATGAACACTTTTTGTTTCTTTAACATTTCATATAATTGTAGATCACTTATTGGTAAGTTTTCGAACCATAACCACATAAAGAAGGTTCCTTTTCCCACATGAATATTAACTGGTATGTCTGAATTCAGATTTTCTAGAATAATCTTTTCCGCAATTTCTCGTTTTCTTCTATATAATGGATTTACAATTTTTTCACATATATCCATTAATTTGCCAGATCTTAAACCATGCAGTGCTAATCCCTGACCCAAACGACTCGAATGTAGACATATATTTGATTGAATATTTTCAAGCTTACTAATTAGATCTGAGTTACCCACAATCACTCCAATTCTAGATCCTGGGAGACCGGCTTTAGAGAATGAGAAAATATTTAAAATATTATCTCTAAAAATTGGTTTTGCTTTATGGAATTGTAAATTAGGAATTGGAGCAAGATATGCGCCATCCATAGTTACTATTGCCTCTTTTTCTGTTGCGATTCTTATAATATCTTTAACTTCGTTCTCAGATAAAATGTTTCCAGTAGGATTATTTGGGCGTGATAATAAAATCATTCCTATATTTTCATCTATTAAATTCTTTATTTCTGGATTTAGACTATATTGAAATTTGTTTTCTTTAAGATATGTAATTTTAGGCTTCAGACCAATTATTGTATTAGGTTTAATAGGCAGTTTTTGATAACCAGTATATTCTGGCAATATTGGGCATAAGATCTTTTTAAATTCTCCGTGGGATTGTCCAGAAAAAGCATTTACCGCATAAAAATATGCAATTTGAGAGCCTGGAGTTACCAGAATGTTTGATTCATCAATGTTCCACCCATAATATTTATTACAATACTGTGCAAATGTTTCCAAAAAAGGTTCATACCCAGGTGTTGAACCATATCTGCAAATTAATTCTCCAAATTCATCAGTCTTCATCATATCATTGCAATATTCCTTCCAAAGTTCATTCATTTCTTTTATTATAAGTGGATTGCCAGCAGCTAACAAATAGATTTTAGATTCACTTGATTGTTTTATAGACTGCTTAATATCGGACATTATAGTCCGTACACCAGATTTGGCATTCATCCAATTTAAAAAGTCGGAAATTAACGATTATAGACACCTCCAAAGTTTTTAAAATATATATAGCCAAAAAAAATCGTTAAAAATAGATTGGTTTGTAATGGAAAAATTTTATTTGGCATATGGTGTGATGATGGCTTTTCTAATGTTCGGGATAACAAAAGACCACCCCATTTTTCACACCATTAGATTAAATTTATCCATTAGTATAAAGGAATCCCTAGGCTTAAATAAAAAGGTTTTGATTTTATGTATTAGAGGTTTATAATTTTTCAATTTTTATAAATTATTAATAACTAAAAACTGGAGTCATATTAATTTGAAGTTTCCATGGGCAAAATCATCATTTGAAGAATCGGATTGTGTAATTATAGGAGTACCTGACGAAAGTGGAAGCCGTGCTTCAAGAGTGGGAGCACAATTGGGGCCATATTTTATAAGAAAAGTTTCTAGTAGCCGTGATGTTTATGGACCCACTCGAATTGCACAATCTCTATCTGGAGAAATCAAAACTAAAATCCATGATTTAGGAGATGTAAAAAAAGAAGATGTAGAAAAGACTATTAGATATATTGTTGAGAATAATAAAGTTCCTGTTACCTTAGGTGGCGATCATTCAATCACCACTGAAGTATTAAAAGGATTTCCAACTGATAGGGAGATTAGCTTAATTTATATGGATGCTCATCCAGATATTATTTCGTCAGAAAGACATTATTTTGGTAGCGTAATTTTTGACGTTTCCCAATTTAATAATATTAACATAACTGCGAGTGTAGAAGTCGGAATACGTGATCCAGAGGTAGAAGAAATTATAAATATTCGAAAATTAGGACTTAAAACTTTCACTACTTATGAAATTTACGATATTGGTATGAAAAATGTATTAAAAGAAATAGAAAAAATTGCCACAAAAAATATTTACTTATCGATTGACATGGATGTTTTAGATCCAGCTTTCGCTCCAGGAGTTGGTAGCCCGTCCCCCGGTGGTATTTCTGCTGTCAGATTAATGTATTTAGTTAAGAATATCGCATCATGGGGGCGTCTTGTTGGAATAGATATCATGGAAACTAATCCAAAATATGATATACAAGATATGACCAGTCATTTAGCAGCGAATATATTAATAGAAATTCTAGCTGCATTGAAAATTAGATAGAATATAATTTATATTTTTGAATTATCTTAATTTTTTTTAGGGTATTAATTTGAAAGAAAGTGAGCATGACTTTTCTTCAACTTTAGGAGTTACTTTAATCTTTTTGACTGCATTTCCAGCATTTTATTTGATATTATTAATATTATCAGGTTTTCTAAATGTTGATGTCGGTGGATCTTTCGGAGGAATCGACTTTTTCTCAATGGGTTCTATAATTATTTCAGTTATTTCTTTGTGCTTTTGTGTCACATCTTCATTATTGTATTTTACTGGAATTTTAAGTAGTAAAAATGTTTTAATTAAAATTGGGTTTGGGTTAGGGATACCATATTGTGCTTTAAGTATTATAGGGGGATTTTTTATTTTTATTGTTTTTAAAAAGACAAATGATTTAATTTGGTACTATATATTCTTAAATATACTAGATACTATCGGAGGAACAGGTCCCCATTTCCCATATGTTAGAATTCCTGAACTCAGCGACTTTTTACAGATTTTTTATATTTTAAATGTAGTAATAGCAGTTATTTACCTTATTTTGAGTTCAATTATTCTTTATTCAAAGTTAAAGATTCCTTACTACAAGAACTTCAAGGAATATTAATAAAAAATCAAATTTTTAATTCCCTAATCACAAACTCCAACTTTAATTCTTTTAATTTTTCTTTTGTAGGTTTTCCATTTGCATCCCAACCCCTAAGTTCATAATATTTATCAAGAAGTTCATTATAATCTTTCATTTTCAAGGTCTGTCCTTTAGTAGGCCCTTTATCCATGGGATTGGTCCATCTTTTTGGCGGTAGATCCCAACTACGATCGAATCCAGGAACTTCTCGAAACCAAAAACAGCGGGTTAAATTCCACACTTTTTCAGATTTTTTTAATAATTCTGTTGTTGTTGTTTCAATTCCTGTAATTGCAGTATAAAATTTCGCGTAATAATCATAATCTAGTTGTGTCTCAACCCACGGAAATCTACACACCCCTAATTGATCTAATAAAGGGCGTTTATGTTGCAGATCGATAACAAGTTCAGGTTTTCCATCTAATTTTTCACGACCCATCCGAACATCGTCCATAACAGCCCAAGATCGGTTATGATGAGCTCCAATATCAGCAGTCATAAATGATAGTGCCATAGCGGGAGCCATCCTTGAATCATAAGCCGAAGTTTCATTATTTTTAACTTGAATAGCGAAATCTATTGAATTTTTATCCCACCTTTTTGCTAGAAATACCGTACCTTCAGCTAATAACTCCCCAATACCATTTTTATTGGCAATTTTCTTAATTAAATCAAATACTAATTCAGCATCTCCAAATTTGAATTCTATTCCATTTGTATCCTTTGAGGTTATTATACCTCTTTGATAGCACTCTATTGTAAAGGCTATAGTAGACCCTGTTGAAATTGTATCTAAACCTAAATTATTACATAGATAATTAGCATATTGTAAATCTTGAACATCATTAAGTTCTAAATTTGACCCTATCATTCCAGTTGTTTCATATTCTGTAAAATGGGTTTGGATTCCTCCATATTTTTTAAGTTCTACAATCATCCAACACCCAATTGGGCAGCCCCAGCATGTTTTATCTTTCACCATAGTTTCTCTTCTTTGGGTTTGTCCACTAATTTTTTCCCAATCATCATAGCTCCCATATTGAAAATTTTTATTTGGTAGTATAGCAAAATTGTGACACCAATCTACTACGTTGGTTGTGCCCCATTTATGGAAAGCTTCGAAAAATCCATGTGAACGAATCTGTTTTATAGCTTCTTTATTTAATGATTTCAAAGTTTCAGGATCAGTCACTTCAGGGCGTTTTGAACCTTTTGCTATGATTGCTTTAATTTTTTTATTCCCCATAATTGTACCAACGCCCTCTCTTCCTGCATTTCTTCCCTCAGCGTGAGTTATACAAGCATATTTTACCCCATTTTCAGCAGCAGGGCCAATAGAAGAAACTTGATGAGTTTCAGAATATTTTTCTTTTAAAATTTTTTCAGTCTCAACTGTTCCTTTGCCCCACAGATTTGAAGCATCCTCAATGCTGATTCCATCATCATTTACTAAAATATAAACAGGTCTGTTTGCTTGATTATTGAAAATCAACGCATCATATCCAGCAAATTTCAACTGTGGAGCGAAAAAACCTCCCATCATAGAATCAGCATATCCTCCAGTATGGGGTGATTTAGTTCCGAAAATTGTCCTATTTGCTGCTGGAAGAGTATGTCCTGTTAAAATACCAGTAGCAACAATAAAAATGTTATTCGGGTTTAAGGGATCTGTTTCAGCTTTCAACTCATCCCAAAGTATTTTTGCAATAAAACCTCTTCCACCTAAATATTCCTTTGCAAATTCATCATTCAAAGGTTTTTCCGTGATTTTTTCTCGCTTTAAATCTATATAAGCGATTTTTCCAGCATAACCCTTAATGGGCAAAATTAATCCTCCTCTTCATTCAAAATAAATTTAACAAGATTCTTTCAATACTTCATCCAAAATGTTTAATCCTTCTGTAGCTAATTCTTCATCAATATTTAGTGGAGGCATAATTCTAATAACCGAAACTCCAGCAGGCAGTAAAATTAATCCTTTTTTAAGTGCTGCACTCATGATTTTTTTGGGAAGTTCAAGATCTGGAGTTTTTAATTTTTTATCCTTTACAAATTCAATACCCATCATAAGTCCTTTACCACGGACTTGTCCTATAGGCTCATAATCATTCTCAAATTCTTTAAGACGTTTCATAAAAAATTTACCCATCTTTGCGGAATTTTCAACCAATTTTTCTTCTTGCAAAATTTTAATGGTCTCAAATGCAGCAGCGCAGGCTAATGGATTACCTCCAAAGGTATTTGAATGCATTCCTGATTCGTCAAAATTGTATTTACTATTAAATATTGTAGCTCCTATCGGAACTCCTGATCCTAACGATTTAGCAATGGTAATTATATCAGGTACAACATTCCAATGCTCAATAGCGAACATTTTACCAGTTCGTCCAAGACCAGCTTGAACTTCATCCATCACTAATGGAACTTGGTGTTCATCACAAATCTTCCTAATATTTTCATGGAATCCTTCTGGAGGAACAACCATTCCACCTTCCCCCTGAATTGGCTCGGTGATAATTGCGGCGACTTTATCAGGAGGAAGAAAAGTCCTAAATATTACATCCTCAATATAATCTGCACAATAAAAACCACATTCACTTGGGCTTTCAAATTTACAGTGATAACAATTTCCATAAGGGACATGAGTGACATTTGACAGTAATGGTAGAAATTCCCGTCTATGTATGGGTTTACTAGCTGTTAATGCTAGGGAGCCCATCGTTCTTCCATGGAAAGCCCCAATAAATGCAATAACATGTAAACAATTTCTTTGGGCTCTTGCTAGCTTTAAGGCAGCTTCTACTGATTCTGTTCCACTATTTGAAAAAAATACTTTTTTATCAAAAGTCCCAGGACTTATCTCACATAAGATTTTTGCTAACTTAACTTGAGTTTCGTTGTAAAAATCTTGGGGTGCAAAATGGATTAACTTATCCAACTGCTTTTTAATTGCAGCCTTTAATCGAGGATGTTGATAACCAATATTAGCAACAGAAATCCCCGATGTAAAATCCAAATATTCATTTCCATCAATATCAATAAGTATACATTTTTTACCAATTTCAGCTACAATTGGTGAAACTTTAGTTGAGTTACATAAATATTTTTGATCCATTTCAATTATTTTTTTAGATTTTGGACCAGGAGGAGGTATTTTAATCAATGGCATAGTTTACCCTCGAAGTGATCTAAATTACATTGAATAAAGAATATATAAAAAATTAGAGAAAAAAAAAAGAATTTAAATGATTTTAAGCTTAGCTAGAGATAAGGCTTACTTACAAACGGATTAAGGACTACTCGAGTTAGATAAAAGGAAGAAATATAAAGTTTGCCGAATTAAAATTAGAAAGTTCTATTTATCCGCCAGCAATCTTAGGCAAGATAATGACTTTTTCGCCTTCATTTATAATATGATTTAAACCAACTGTTTTACCATCAATCAGTACTGCAAAGTAACTTGATTCTAAATTTAATTCAGTTAAAAGATCACTAACAGCTGTTCTTTTTTCTAAAATTAATTCTGTCATAGTGGATTTTGTGGACATAATATACACCTTAAAAGAAAAAGAGTAATCTAAAAATATAAATGTTATTATTTTATAAGTAGAGCTTTATTTATAGAATAGAATAATAGTAAAGTTAGGATTATCTATGTTTGCAGATAATGAAGCAATTATAAACAGAATTTCACAATGTTTTAAAACTGGAAATGTCACAGGATTCATCGAATTATTTAATTCGATTTCCAAACAAGAATTAAGTCTTGATTTCCAAAAAATTATAAATTTGAAAGAAAAACTTGGAGGATTATTAGTTGTTGCATTACAAAGCTCAATCCAAACTTCCGATTTTTCTTCATTCTTTAAAATATTAAGTATAATAAATAAATATCAGCTTGCAAAACAAGATAAAACTAAAGAAGAAATTTCAAATATCGATACTTCAATCGCCTCTGATTCGTTTCTAGAAAATCTACATAATTTATTTGGAACTTTTACCAGTGATTTTATCAGTTTCATTAAAAACGATTTACCAATATTTAATATGAGATTCCTCATGGGTTTTACACCAGAATTCCTTCTAGAAATAAGTCAAAAAGATAGAATTGCCGAAATTAAATCTTATGTAGAAAATAATTTTTATTTATATGGATTTAGGGTTAGAAAAGTTGGGAATTTCGATAGTTATCTGAAAAATTATTATAATAATAGAAAACCATACAAAGAAAGTGGCTATTATTCCTTGAGAATTAAAGGGGGAGCTTCTCTTATTTCATCTCGTTTTTTCTTTGAATTTTATGATTCTATCCGAGAAACTCACTTAATAAGAGAGGATGTGTTTAATAGCATAATTGAGCAATATCAGAATGAGGAAAGTGTTTTCGGATATCCCTGTGTTTCAATGGTAGTTTCTGGGGGTATTGGACCGCAAGGGAAAGGTTTTGCTTATCTAACTCCACACAGTGAGGTCATTGAAGTATGTTCAGATGCTCGACAAAATAAAGCATATATAATTGAGTTCAAGAAATTCCTTAAATCAAGATTTTTATCCGAATTAGAAAAAAAATTACAAACTAGAGGTATAGATATAGGTTTAATAGAAGAAATTATCGATTTTCTTAATTCTCTTATCAAAGTAGAATTTGTTAGTTCTTTGCAAATAAATCTGGTTTGGGATAAAATTGAAGCATATTTGGAAGAAAAGTTAGAAAAGGCAGACATATCAGAAGAATTTATTGTTTTTTTGGAAAAATCTATATATAATATATTGGTACCAGTTAAAATAGAAGATCAATTTAAAACCAGAATGGATCTAATTAAGGACAACAAACTTTCTGCCTCAGATATTTCAAAGCTTGTATCTCTTGGTAGTATATCACATTTCGATATCTTATGTCAACGGCGCTTTTTCTTAAATTTATTGGATAACATGATGGTAATTTATCTGCGGGAAGGAAAACTATAATCTGAATTTTTAATCTCTTTTTATATTAAAAGAAAATTATAAAAATTCATTAAATTCTATTTTTAATTAAAATGTTTAATAAGGGAGTTTAGATAACTTTGAAAATTATTAGTAAAGATTTCCAGCATGGAGGAATGATTCCATCGAAATTTACATGTGATGGTGTTGATGTATCTCCGCAATTAGAATGGTCTGAAGTACCTGATGGTGTCCAAAGTTTCGCTTTAACTTGTATAGACCCCGATGCCCCTGTAGGAGGAATAGGTTGGGTTCATTGGATAGTTATAAATATATCTAAGGATGTTCTAGAAATTCCACAGGACGGACCAGTACCAGGTGAGGAAATTAGAAATGATTTTGGAAAAAAACCTTATGGTGGTCCATGTCCTCCAGGAGGAACGCACAGATATTATTTTAAATTATATGCACTTTCAAAAGAGAAACTTGAAGGAGTGAAAAGGAGTAATTTTTTAAAAATAATCCAAGAAGCTACTATTAAATCGTGCGAAATAATGGGAAAATATTCTCGAAAACGATAATTCATATTTTTTTTTATTATTACCATATAAATTTTTAGAATACTCTCCATTAATACTGAACAGATAATAAAATGTCAAATAAAAACCCAATAGGAACAAAAAAACTTGCGGAAATTGTATCAAACTATGAAAATTTAATCCTTTCAGATAATAATATCTTATTTCTTCAATTTATAAGCGCTAAATTGGATATGAATCAATTAAATGGTCTTCAGGATTGGCTCTTTGAGAAACTCACAAAGCAGGTAAAACCAAAATATAAGGAAGAATTTAATATTGATCTTGAATGTTCGAGATTTCCTACTCATTTTGAAATTAGAAACCTTGAAAAGTTACCTGAGGAAAAAGTTTCAAAAATTTTTAAGATGTTTGAGTGGGTATTAAATAAATTTTAAATCAACAAAAAATTATCCCGATTTCATCATCCAACTTTTTTTGCTAGTTCGTTCAACTAACCCTTTTTCTTCGAGTCTGATTAATACTTGGACGACTTGGTTTTGATTTAGAACTTGACTTTTATGTGCAATAAATTTTGGTCTACGGGCTTCTCTTTTTATTATTTCTAGGACTAATTGTTCTTCTAAGTCCAATTTACCACTTTTAGTCTTTTTTATCTTTGTCTTTTTACTCAATTTAAAAGCGTTCTCCTTTGAATAGATTTTACTATTTTAAAAATTTGTTATTAATTTAAAAATTCTTTCTTTTTTTACATATTTTTATTTCATAGAAAAATATAATTATTTAAAAAAGTTAAAACAATATATATCAATTAGACATTTATCTTTTTACTTAAGTGAAGATAAAATGGAATTATATAAAAAATGCATAATTATTTTTATGGGTAATGCATTATTCTCGTTGTTTTTAGCAATTATATTCTTTATATTTTTTGCTAATGACCCACTTTTTCAATTTCAAGAAGCTTTGGCTGATTTAGGTTAAAATAAAATAATCTAGGAGAAAAGTATATTTTTAGAATTGAATAATCTATTTTTGCTCTGTAATCATTTTACGCACTATAGCAACTATAATAAGACAAAATACCGATACTGATATGTAAAATATCATCATTACGAGCAATTTATCGACTTCTCCACCAGATGCAATGCCATAAATAAAAAAGCTTGTGAAAAATACAGGTAACCCCATTGCATACCAATAATAAGGTTCATTATATTTCTCTTTAGGAATCCTCTCAGCTTTATATGCATGAATTTCTGTTGCTGCAATTTCTTCTAGCATTCTCCCCTTGCCTTCTGGAGCTAGTAGATAAGTTGTAAATAAAATAGTGGCCACTGCCAGTCCCATGAGCCTAAACATGAATTGATAAGAGAGTCCCAAGCCCCCTAATTTTTCGGCTCCATACATCATTAGAAAAGGGGCTAAAATCGTTCCTCCTCTAGAAATTGCACCAATCCAACCCATAGCCGTGCTTCTAACATGAGTAGGGAACATCTCTAAGGGAATAAGAGTAGATGCAGTAGCCCATATCGGTGCACAAAATCCTGACAACATTGTGCCCAAAACAGAAATAGTCATAAGAAGAGGAATTGGTATATCCCCAGGTACAAATAAGGCGGGCCATGCCATAAATGCACCAGCCCAAATTGTGATATTTCCGAAACGATGAATACAAGTCACCCTACCCCAACGATCTATTAAAGGACCTGCCAGATAGTATCCCAGTCCTGCAGATATCATAAGTGGCAATGATACAAATCCAACTAAAGTTGATCCCATGTTTTGTTCTTTAGCAAAATAAAGTGCGAAAAAGGTTACTTGAGCAGACGTGATTAGCGTTCCCAAAAATCCCAATATGCAACCCAAAGTCATTGGACGAATATATTTTCGTTTTAAGGGAACTGTCCATCCAGTCTTTGGCTTTAAACCTTTTTTTAATCGCCACTTTTCATATCTTTTCATAGAATTAAATAATTTAGTCTCTTTTAAAAAGAAAAATAATGGAATAATGAAAAAATAACCTAAACTTGTTAAGAAAAATAAACTCTGCCATGTGGATAGTTTCATTCCGAAAATTGATAATTCAACTCCAATAGCTTGAATTATTCCACACGCAAACCCACCAACCGCATTTGTTGCAAGTACAGCTCCTACCAATCTCCCTCTTAATTGATTTGGAGCCTCTTCAGCCATTATAATAAGAACTATATCAGCAGAGAGAAAATAATTTGCACAAATTCGGATGATAAGAAAATAAATTAAACCTGGAGACCCACGGGGAGAAAATGCGGTTAAGACTGAAAATGTGATAAATGCAATTGCAGTTAGGAGTGTTAATGGACGTCTTCCATACTTATCAACAAAATATTTAAACGAAACCGCTGCAACTACTCCAACACCTGCAATACTAAGCACAATTCCCATGGTTACGGGACTACCTGTAAGCCCAAAATAAGTAAATAAGTCTGGATTAAAAAATTGCTCCAGACTCAATTCGAATCCACCCCCAAATCCGCCCATCGCTAAAGTAATTGCTAAAGTAGACCAACCATCGAAGAACGTGACAATTCCAGCGAAAAAAAGGACAAACCATAGATATTTATTCATTTTAGTAGGAAGTGAAGTTTCCTCTCTTCTTTTTTCACGAATTCTTCGGCGTTCTTCTTTAGATAATTTTTTGGAAGTCTCAGGATTATTAATTTTTTCTGTTTCTTTAGGTTCTGTTGACAAATTTATCTCCCTTTAAAGAAATTGTAATAATAATGTATTACATTTATTTATTTTTTTTACTTTTTGGTGTGCGTTAGTATTTCTTATATTCTAAAAAAAAATTAGAACTCTAATGAATGCAAAATTACTTTTAAAAACCCTAGAACTATCATCACCTCATTCAGAAATAAAATCTGAAAGCATATTGCAAAATAGAAAAGTACCTATTAATAAGATATTAACTTTTTTGGGAAAACAAGGGTATATTACAGAAGATAATAAAAGGAAAAGAACTATTTCTAATTTTAGAATAAATTTAGCAATATTCGGAATAGTAAATTTAAACATACAGCCATCGCAAGTTATAAACTATCTTAAATGGCAAGAATTTGAAGAATTTTGCCTTTATGTTCTGGAACAGCATGATTTTAGTTGTATTAAAAACTTTAGGTTTAAAAGAAAGAAAAAAAGGTTTGAAATAGATATTGTGGGTATTCATCAACCTTATATATTATGTATCGATGCAAAACTATGGCGCATTCGTTCCGGAAAGTCTACCGCTTTGAAAAAAGCAGTAGAAAGGCAAATAATTAGGACTCAAGCTTTATCAGATGTTATTTCTCGATATTTTGATAAATTACCTATTTCAAATTGGAATAATGCTATTTTTATTCCAATTTTAACAACTTCGATGAACGAGGGTATAAAAGCTCATAAAAAAGTTCCCATCATTCCATTCTATCAACTTAATAATTTTATTGCTGATTTCAATGAAATTACTGATGATTTACCCCAATTTAAAGTTAAAGTTCCAAAATGTGGAGTTCAAACTAAACTTATATTTTAAAAATTACTTTCATTTGCCCCAATTAATAATTTTATATGAAGACTTTTTTTGTATTATTTAGCGACCTTTGTCGTAATATGAAAGTTTAATTACAATCAAAGTTATCTTTATTATAGTTATGTGAAACTCTTTCAAAGAGGTTTATTGGTGCCGAATAACAAATATGATATAATTATCTGTGACCAATGTGGACGTCAATCCGAGCCCGATATGCGGTTTTGTACTTATTGTGGTGCTGCTCTTACTAAAAATCCTATAGATTTCTCTTCAACTTCCTCCTCAACTTCCACAAACACAGAATCTGAAGCAGGTAGTTTATTATTTCAAAGACTTCAATCTAAAACTAATCAAAAGCAAAAACAACCAAACAGATTGAAACCAATATCTAAAAGTCCTAAAACAGTATCATCCACAGCCAAAATGAAGAGAGTAGCTAGACCAAAACCTAAAAAACCTGCCATAAGAACCGTTACAGTTATCGATTCAAAATTAAAATTAAAACTTTTAGAGCAGCTTAAAGACCTAAATAAATTGGATCGAACTTTAGAGGCATCAGCAATTATACGATATAGAGACCATAATGTTTTAGCTGCTGCCACTTCTACTCGAACTAGTGAAAATCTTATGGTGACAATAGCAAGTACTATTTTTGACATTTGTTCAGATTCAATTAAAGCCTTAGGGGGAGGAAAAATTCGTATTCTAAACATTACCGCGGAACAGATTACATTATTGCTTTCTCCTATTGATTCAGATACAGTTCTTATCGTAGTAACTAATCCTAAATCAAATGTGGGCTTAATTTCAATGTATATGGAAATTACTTGCGAAAGAGTTAGGGGATTATTACAAATACCAGCTTAAGAAAATAAATTTTAGTTTTTTATCCCTATTTTTTTACTTCATTAACTCTATTCACTTAATCTAATTATTACAAATTTTTTAATACCATCCTTATGACATTTATTTATTTTGATTTAATTTCATCATAGAACTTTTATTAAAAATTAAAAATATTCAAATGAACCTTCCAAAAAATAACTTAGTGATGTGGAGATTATGGATTTTATTCCAGTCAATAAGCCTATGTTAGGTAAAGAAGAAACAACTGAAATTTCGAAAATAATTCAATCTGGAGCTCTTACTCATAAAGAGGGAAAGGGCAAATACGTTTTAAAATTTGAAGAATCCTTCTCTAAATTTATTGGAACAAAACATGCTATTGCAGTAAATAATGGAACAGCTGCTTTACATAGTGCTTTGTTGGCTTTAGACCTAAAACCAAATGATGAAATAATAGTACCTACTTTTACATTTGTCGCAACAGCGGAGGTTGTACTCCACGTTGGATGTAAGGTTGTATTTACGGATATAAATCCAAGGACTTTTAATATTGATCTTTCAAATATTCAAAAAAAAGTAACTGAACGCACGAAAGCAATAATTACAGTTCATTTATATGGTCATCCTGTAGATTTAAATCCTATTTTGGAATTTGCTAAGGATAAAGAAATATTTGTTATAGAAGATGTGGCTCAAGCACATGGTGCAAAATATTATGATAAGATGGCAGGAAGTTTGGGGGATTTTGGCTGTTTCAGCTTTTATCCAAGTAAAAATATGACAACTGGAGAGGGGGGAATGATAACGACAAATAATTCTGAACTTGCAGAGAAATTACGGATGATTAGAAATCACGGAGAATCCGAAGAATATAAGACAATCATGTTAGGTCATAATTTTAGAATGCCAGAATTATCAGCGGCAATAGGAGATATTCAGTTAAAAAAACTTAAAGATTTTTTAAATAAGAGAACAAATAATGCAAAAATTCTAAATAATGCTTTGCAAAATGTCGAATCAATCAATATCCCAATAGTTGAGAAATGGGCTACTCATGCTTGGTATTTATATACCACTAATTTAAAAGATCCTAACAAAAGAAATGATCTAATTACTAAATTAAGAGAAGAAAATATAGGGACAGGAGTTTATTATTCAACTCCTTTACATTTAATGCCTTTATTTCAAAAATTGTATGGTTTTAAAGGAGGAGAATTTTTAAACTCTGAGAAAGCCTCAAAATCTGTATTAAGCCTCCCAGTCTATCCGGGAATTAATAAAGAGGAAATGCAGTTTATAGCAAATAAAACCCGTGAAATTTGCTTATCACTATAAGTCTATTAAGATTTTAGAAGAAACGTGGTTCCTTTGCATTCAAAATGGAAAATGATTATTTTCTGTACTTTTTATAATCTACTCTTTGAATTTTCAATGAGGGGGATTACTGGTTTTATAGAGCGATTTTTAGCTTTTTGGCTCTTTTGGGTTTATTTTGCATTTTTCAATATGGTTATTCATATTGCTATAATAAGTTATGGTTCTGAACGAGCAGTTTTAGCATCAACCGCAACATTCGGAATAATTCCAGCTACTTTTATTACGGGAGTTATTTTTATTAACCCTGATTTCACAGGTTTAAATACAATAATATTAATTATCGATTTGTTCGTCTGGTGGGGCATCCTACAAACTTGGTTTCCCTTATTTATGTGTGGTAAATTATTTGGAGAAAAAATTCTGGATGGTAAATTAAATAAGATTGGGTGGATTTTATGTTTGATTTATATTGCTGGTTTTACATTAATTGCTTTTACAGGAGCAACGAAAGGAGCCTTTCATGGTTATATTATATCTATAATAATTTTTTCATTAATATTTATATGGACCTTTATTGAAATCCGAAAGGCTGAACAAGTAGGAAAAAAAGAATTAATTGATGATGAAAAAGATCTTTTTGATTCAAAACTTTTGGAATTTGGTTTTTATGCCACTGTTATAATATCTTTATTTTCCGGTCTTATCTTGCCTTTATTTGATAGACCGATAGGAGATCCTCAAATTTATCCTAAATCTCTTTGGTTAATGAGTATTTGGTCCATTATTTTAATGATAATTACATTATTTTATAAATTAAAAGAAAAAAAACCCTTTCCTCTGCCACATTAATCATAAAACTCTTTTTAAAGTGTCAATCAATCTCGGTACTGTTTTATAATTTTCAAGTTCCTTTGGATATATCCATTTACATGTTTTATGTTCCCAATCTATTTTAATCTCGTCAGTTGACACATCCCAGAGAAATGGATGAACGTTCCACAATATTTTTTTGTCATTATCAATAATTTCTAATGGCGTTCCTTCTTTTACCAGTTTAATATCTTTATCTTCTAATCCTGTTTCCTCGAAAATCTCTATTTTTGCTCTCATCTTTGGGTTGGCATCATATTTCTCAATATATCCACTAATTCCTGCCCATTTTCCTTGATATGTTCCAACCTTACTACTACGCTTAAGAATTAATATTTTATCTTTATGGCGAAGGAAATTTGTTACCACTTTTCTAGATTCTAAAGACATTTTTAATTACTTTTTCAATTCTTATTGTTTTATTTGGTAATATTCCTCATAAATAAGTTATTTTTCGAGCTTATCAATAATTAAAAATATAAATAACCACTTAAATACCTCATTTTAACAGAAATAATATTCTTAAGAAGTATTATAAGTAGTATTAAATTAAAATTTTTTCAAAGGATACATATTTCTACTGAAATCTTCTATAAGAGAGAAGAAAAATATATTTAATATAAAATTTTTATTTATAAATTTATTAATTTATTACAGATAATATAAATTATTTTTAATTAGTGAGAAATTATAATGTCTTTGAGGAGAGAAGATTCATTATATTTTAGAATTTGGATTAAGAACCAAATAAGATATTTAACTAAAGACTCGGAGTTTAATTCAAATTTTTGCATTGAAGCACCTGCTTTAATGGATGAAAATAAAGATCTAATTATTTATATATTAGAAAAAATCATTAAAACAAAAAAAGAAAATGAAAATACACTAATTTCTCCTTTCATAATCGATCCAGTAATTCCAAGAATTTATAATTCTTCTACAGAATCATCAAGAGCAATAAGAATATTATATAATAAATTTAAAATTGATGAACTTAAAAAGCAAATTGAAAATAGAAAATTTTCAAAAACACTAATTGAAGAATTTACAACTAAAGTTATAAATTTCCAAAATTTAAAAAGGAAAAATCCAAATTTAATGGATGTTGTATTCGATCTTGAGGAATTTAATCCTCCTCAATTAACTCCAAAATTTTATATTCCGCCTTATTTTAGCTTTAGAGAAACACAAAATGGAGATTTAAATCTAGCTTATGATTATAATAAGTATTCCTTAGAGTTTGCAAAAAAAATAAAACCAAAATCCAAACATTATATAGTCCTTTGTTCAACATTGAGGATTTTAGAAAGACACATTGATGATTTTATTGGTGATTTTAAAACAGCAGATGGTTTCATAATATGGGTTGAAAATTTTAACGGGGAAGATTCTAACAATAAAATTAAAAATATGCAAAAAAAAGAATTTGAAACTGAATTATCTAAACATAAAAATGTAATTTCTGCTTATGGATCTTCATTTGATTTTTCAAATCATAATTTATCAGGAATAATTTTAAAAACTAATTCTATGCCTGTAGGTTATTCTAGATCTGGTAGACCATATAAAACTGGGGCACCAAAAGATTGTTATTTAGAGAAAAAACAAATAATGGGGACTTTCAATGATTTTAAAAGTTCTTTCATGTATCGTAATTGTAATTGTAATACTTGTAATAAAAAATTTACTTATATTAGAAGTCAATATCCCAATAAATCTAATAGATTCCATAAACAAATATTTTTAAGTGAATTTAAGAATAGTGAACAATTAAAAATTCAACATTTTCGAGATACTAAAACAAAAGAATATTTGGAATTATAATTTTGAAAATTTTGTAACTAATAAAAAAATATTAAGGGAAAAAAATGATACAAATAAAAAACGAGTTATTCACAACTTTACTTTATTTGAATCAAGAATTAGAAGGGAGTAGGTACTTAGAAACCCGATTAAGAATGCAAAAATTAACATTTTTAGCACAAAATTTCTTACAAAAACTACCTCAAAATATAAGATTTGAATATTATGCGGATAAATTTGGTCCTTATTCAAGAGAACTTAGAGCAAATATAGAATTAGAAGAACAAAGTGGGATCATTGAAACACTTGAAATTACTACAAAAAAAAAGGGGGGAGAAATTGAAGAAGAACAAGAAACTACTTCATATATTGACAGATATGATTATAGATTATCTGATTTTGGAATAAAAATAATGAAGGATAGGTTTAAGAATTATTTTATAGAAAATAAGTATATTTTTTATGGTTTAAGGAATCTTTCATTATTAAGAACAAAGATTTTAATTGGAATTGTCTATTTTTTATTTCCAGATATGGCAATAAAGTCTAAAATTAAACCTATTATAAAAAAAATACCTGAAAATGAAATCAAAATGGGAATAAAAGTCTTCTTTAGAACCCTACCTCAAGAATTAATATTTAAAATCTATGACTTAAATAATAACTTTTCTTTATATTTTCCAGATATTGAAAAAGATTTATCATTTAAAATTCGTGAAATAGAAAAAGAAAAGGAAATTAAAATTATAAGAAAAGTTATTTCAAAAAATTTCGATCTATTAAGAATATTAGAACACTATTAAACTAATTTTTTATGTGATCATACTTTTGAACCTAAATATCTATAAATTACCAAATATGTTAAGAATTTTAAATGAATTGGTTGATAAATTCCCGGAAGGTGATGTAAAACAGAATAAAAATAATGAATTTGTAATAAATTGTTTAAAATCCATAAAAGATTTACTTGATATGAAAATAACTTATTTTAAACCATCTGTTATTGATTTCTTTGCTTATCTTATTTTTACTTTAATCATTAAGGATTGTTTAGTAGATGGAAATAAAAGATTCTTTACAATTTTCATTACAGAGTTTATTGAATTGAATTCTAGATTACTCTTAAAGCAATTTTGGACTGAATTAACTGCTGAAAAACAAAAGGATTTAATAATAGATTTATTTTCAGGTATTGAAAAAGAAATTAAGAATGAGGAAAATGATATCAGTGATATCAAGATTATTGATGAAATTATAAAACCATGGGTTATAAAATTATTAGTTTTTAAATAAATTCATTATATTCTTTTTTTTAATTGCTGTAATCTTTTTTCAACAATTTTATTCAAAATTCTAGGATCTGCCGTATGATTAGAGATTTCCATGACTTGTCCCACTAAAAATTTCACTGATTTTGGATGTTTTAGAGCGTCTTGAACAGCTTTGGGATGTTCTTGAAATATTTTTTCTACCAATTTCTCAATTTTCTTAGGATCACTGATTCTATAAAGATTTTCTTCCTCAATTATTATTGCAGGGGGTTTTTCTGTCTTGATCATTTTTTCTAAGACATATTTGGCTGTTTTATTATGTATAGTCCCCTCGTCAATTAAATTTAATAGTTTAATTAAATCATCTGATGTGATTTTAATTTCAGATATATCAAGATTTAGCTCATTTAACCTTCTCAATAGAGAATTTATTACCCAATCACTTACTTTTTTAAAATTCGAATATGATTTACAACATTCTTCATAAAAATCAGCTAATTTCTTACTACTCACTATTACTTCTGCGTTATAAGCCGGAAGTTCATACTCCTTTATCAATCTTATTTTTCTCTCATCAGGTAATTCTGGTAGATTTGATTTAATTTGGTCAATAAATTCTTGAGTAATATTTATTGGAGCAAGATCAGGTTCAGGAAAATAACGATAATCATGTTCTTCTTCTTTGGTCCTTAAAGAAATTGTCATTTTCCTTTTTTCATCCCAATGTCTTGTTTCTTGTGGTATTTCATGTTGAAATTTAATCGATTGTTCTTGTCTCCAAATTTCGTGGCTAAGTGCACGTTCCACATCTTTGAAACTTGAAATATTTTTTACTTCTACCCTATTCCCACCCATTAATGAAATGTTAGCATCGCATCTGATTGCCCCTTCTATACTACAATCTACTCCTAGATGTTCCATAATCGATCTTAATTTTTGTAAAAAAGTTCTAGCTTCTCTTGGTGAGCTTAAAACAGGCTCCGTTACTACTTCTAATAGACAAATTCCTGCACGATTATAATCCACTAAAGTATATGCAGCAGTGTCAATAGTTCCAGGATAAGTTAATCTACCAGGATCTTCCTCTATTTGCATTCTTGTAATGGTGATTTCCTTTTTATGAGTTTTCTTTTTATTTTTAACTTCTATAACAATTTCTCCTCCAGAAGAAATCGGAATTCCACCAGCTTTATCATATTGGGATATTTGAAAATTCTTTGGCATATCGGGATAATAATAATTTTTGCGATAAAATAAAGTATGATGTGAAATTTTAGCGTTTAAAGCTAGACCAGTCATAATTGCATATTCTACTGCTTTTTTATTAAGTGATGGAAGTGATCCTGGTAAACCAAGGCAAACAGGACACATCAAACTATTTGGTGGTTTTCCCCTATAATCCGAACTACAACCGCAAAATAATTTTGTTTTCAGATTAGTTAATTGAATGTGAACTTCTAATCCTATCATTACACCTAATTTTTCTAGCTCTTTTTTACTCATTGATACATTACCTCTATAAATTGGGTTTTCTTTTATGAAATTCTGTATTTTGTTCAAATGTATAGGCAACTTTTAAAATAATTGGTTCAGCAAAGAAATTCCCTACAATTTGTAAACCTATGGGTAATGAATCCTTTTTTGTAAATCCACATGGTATAGATATCGCAGGAACACCCGCAATATTTATAGGAACCGTGCAAATATCTGCTAAATACATAGACAATGGATCTCTTATTTTTTCTCCTATTTTAAATGCAGGGAAAGGCATAGTTGGAGTTAATAAAACATCAAATTTTTTAAAAATCTCTTCAAAATCTCTTTTTATTAACGTTCGTACTTTTAACGCTTTTAAATAATAAGCATCGTAATAACCGGAGGAAAGAGCATAGGTTCCTAAAATGATTCTACGTCTTACCTCAGCTCCAAAACCAATTCTTCTATTTTCTGCATAGACCTTATTCCATTCATTAAAATCTTCATTTACCCTAAATCCATATCGCATTCCATCAAAACGAGCTAAATTTGAACTCGCTTCGGACATTGCAATAATATAATAGCAAGGTAATGCATAATTAATGTGAGGTAATGAAACTTCCTCGTAAGAGGCACCAAGCCCCTCTAATTTAGATATAGCATCCCACACCGCCTTTTTAACGTCTTCATTAATCCCTTCTCCTAGAAATTCTTTTGGTACTGCAATTTTGAGTTTGTTAACATCATTTATTATAGAATCTAAATAATTTACTTTTGGACGATTTATAGTTGTATTATCATAAGGATCGTATCCAACCAAGTAATTTAATAATAATGCACAATCTTTTACATCCTTGGTAATAGGACCTATTTGTTCTAAACTACAAGCATAACTCACTAAACCATATCTTGAAATCATTCCATAAGTAGTCTTTATACCAACTGTACTAGTAAAGCTTGCTGGGCATCTTATAGAACCTCCAGTATCACTTCCAAGAGCTAATATTGTTTCATTTGCCGCAACAGCCGAACCCGAACCTCCTGAAGAACCACCTGGAACTCGATTTATATCCCATGGGTTATAAGTTGGACCATAATAGCAACTTTCAGTTGAGCTGCCCATTGCAAATTCATCCATTCTAGTCTTACCTATGATGATTGAATCGGCTTGTTTTAGGCGAGCTACTACTGTTGCATCGTATACTGATATATAACTTTCTAAAATATGTGAGCCACAAGAAGTTTGTGTATTCAATACATTCATATTATCTTTTATCGCAATTGGTATGCCTGCTAAACCCCCAAATTTCTTTTTATTTTTAATCTTTTTATCAATCTCTTTCGCAGATGCTAAAGCTTCTTTTTTATGCAAAGAAGAATATCCATGGATTTTGTCTTCAACAGCCTCTATCCTTTGAAATATAGATTGGACTAATTCCGCAACTGAAATTTCTCCATTTTTGATCATATCTTGTAACTCATGAGCTGTTAGTTCATATAGATGTGTCACTCTTTTACCTCCGTCATCCTAGGCGCTTTTATGAAATCTTTTTCTTTCTTGGGTATGTTTTTAAAAATTTTCTCTTTTGTTAAAGAAGGTTTTACCTCATCGTCACGAAAAACATTGGAAATGTTTAAAACATGAAATGTGGGATTAACGTCGTCTGTTTCTATCTCATCTAATTGTTTAAAAAAAGATAAAATATCATTAAATTGTTTAGTGAAAAGTTCTTTTTCATCTTCACTAAGTTTAATCCTACAAAGTTCTGCTATATGTTCTACTTCTTTTTTTGAAATTATTTTCATATTAAGATCAATTTTTGTGATATATTTTTGAATACTTAAATAAACAAACACATTATCTATTTATATCTAAATTGAATGAAAATCAAAATTTAAATTGTTAATAAGGTGATTTTTTTGTCTGATGAGATCTCTGAAGATGATATGATTATTGAAGAAGATATGGAAGAAGAAGATGAAGATGAAGTATTTGAGGAAATTGTAGTAAATTTTTGGCGGACTGGATTTCACGATGCATCTTTTGGTATTAGACAATTAGATCAGTATCGTGCTCGAAGTAGACAGTGGAGTGCTGGAATGCAAGTAAGGGGAGATGTCACATTTAAAGAAAAAAAGGACAAAAAATATATTATAGGATTCAATGAAGAAGCTTGGGAAGAAGATGAGGACGGGAGATTAGCTAAAAAACATGGAAAGTTCGCAGATTTGAATAGCAGAGTTATAATAAAACTATTCTCAGAACTTAAAGATAATAGAGGAGGAAATTGGGCTGGTTCTCTAGAATTATCAATCTTAGAATCTTTAGTTCTGACGATTGGAGAAAGAGTTGGGCCATTACCTGTATTTTATTTAATATTACCTAGATATCCTTACATAATTCGTTTAATTAGATCCCACACAAGAATGGGTCAGAGATACTGTTTCGCGCTCATAGATCATAAAGAGAAAGATCCGGTAAGAATTTTTGAAATTGAAAAGAAAATGGTTGCATTAGGCTTGGATTTCAGAGTTGAAGATTCTTTTACGGAAAAAGAGGTAGCTAAAGTTGACGGTAAACTTCTAGATATCGGTGGAAAATGGGTTATTCATATTAAAGATAAGGCTTTAAAAAACAATAGGATATTTCGTCAGGTTGTAATTTTATTTGCATGTTTATGTAAATTTATAGAGGATGTAAATGAAAATATCAAAAATTTACACGAACAAGTGGTAAAAAAGAAATATAAATTTAGTCCTGACTATCATGAGAGAACTATGTTCTTAAATCCCCGTGTAGCAAGACGTAAAGCCTAAATATTCTAAATATAATTCGACCTCAAATATCTTTTTTTACTTATTTTCTAATTTTTGTTATTTTAATTAAGTTTGGTTACAATCTAAAAAATAATATAATAAAATTGTAGAAGTAGTAATAGAAAATCTTCATATTATCATTTGTTAGTTATTAAATGGAGTAAGGTAGATGATTCACAACATAGCAATTATGAAAAAAATTACGGGTGGTTTCCTCTTCTATAAGGATTATTGGAATCTTTATAAGGATTATACAAGTATTTTGAAGATTTTTACTGCTTATATTCCTTTTATTATGCGAAATGAAGAGGAAACAATAAAGATATTAAAACAAGGGGAAGAATTCGAATTTCATTTCGGAAATTATCAGTTAGTAGTAGTAGTATTTGGAGTTGATAGAGGAACTGATAAAGAAATGATTCGTGACTTTATGGAACGCATATCAAATAATATTAACATAATTTATGATTCCGAAGAAGCACTGATGAGTAAGGATCTCCCTCCAGGTATGGATCAATTTTCAAAAGAAATTGAGCTTATGGTTCGTGCCTCACCTAATTATGAAGAGTTATATAAACTGGATAAGACAGTAGAACAAAGAATAAATATTACTCCTGCAAGCGAAGAGTTGAACCGACGTAATACTATGTTTGCTGAGCAGGGGTTTCAGTTAAAGAATGAATTTTTTTGTGAATTCACAGCAGATGATGACAAGATGCCTGTGGTTACAAGGCCAAAATTTTATATGACCTCAAAAGCTGAATATAATCCTGATACTAGTAAAATTGAAGCAAAATCATATGAAATTAACGTAGATTTCCTTGAATATCCCAAAACTCCTAAATTTCCCGACTTTCCTAGGGGGTTATATAATATTATAGGAAATCCATATGAAGCCCTAAATACTTTGAGAGAATGGGATATAGTACATCCACCAGCATGGGTAGAATTAGTGAGGGAGCTTGAACAAGTAGTTTATAAATCAGAAACTCATTTAATAGAACCTATAATCGAAGAACCGTATGAACTTGGGAAGAAAGGTAAAGGAAAAGGGGAAGCAACTGGTAAAACCAAGGATGGTCAGAAAAAAACTAGTAGTTATAAATAAAATTATTAAAAAAAACAGGTGTTCTATAATTATTTGAAAGATAAATCCAATAGGATTTTTTTCAGATGATTGGTATGAGACTTTAAGAAAAATTTTGGACTTTTTGAAAATTAAAATAAGTAATTTAAATGATTCGATAGATTAAAATGTCCAATATTTTTTAAATGTTCAAAATCCCCACTTATATTTTATCAGAATCGAGATATTACATGAAAAAAATAATTCAAAATAGTACAATATTTATATATTAGATGTATCTTCTTTAATTATATACAAGATTTCTGGGGCGATATTGCAATTTTTAAAGATACGACATATATTATCTAGGAAATTTTTCTAAAAAATAAAAAAGAATAACAGAATAATAAGTTAACCTACCCAAGATCGGAATACTTCACTTAAAGGATGGAATGTAATCAATGGAGAATGATTTTAGAAAATCTTTTGAGAATTTGACTTGGAAAAGAAGAATAGCTAGATTTTATTTAGGATATATTGTTTTTTACAACCTAGTCACAAGAATTTTATTTTTAATTTTAAGAATACGAATAAATAACTTTACCTATTGGGCAGACGAAGTTATTTTTCCTGCTTTTAATTCTCTTTTTTGCCTTGTGACAATATTTTTTATTGATGAATTTTATAAAAAGGTCGAATTATTAAAAATTTATACAAATATAAAAAAATATCTTTGTAATATATTTCCTGATAAATATGTTTTTATAACAATAACAATACTGGGGATTATTTTAAATATAGAGGGATATTGGACGAATAGATTTGCAAATTTAAAATATTTCGAATTATTTGGAGATTTCTCTGTTACATTATTTCACCTAGAAATTTGGCAAGACCTCCTATTACTACCTTTTGGATTTAGTACTTTTTGGGCAATTGTAACGGCTCCATATAAAATGAAAAAAAGACAACATAAATTTATAAAGGAAAAAGTTCTACATGAATTTCAAAAATTATCATTATTAAATATTCAAGTTTATCTGATTTTTACTTTGGTATATGTTATTTTCATGTTACTTGGCTTAACTTCAGAGGGTTTTTTGGTCTCAATTTCTTATCTTATCTCTTTTATTATTGGAATTGTTTTTTTTATATATTTAATAATAAACTCGTTAAAAATCATTAGTTTCAAAAAACCTCTGAATGGAATAAATGAAAGTTTAATCAAAGAAATATATGATATGTGTAATTCTTTTAGAAATTGGGAAGATATTTTAAACCTTTTATGTTCATCTAGTGGTTTATTTGTTCAACATTTTAGAAATATTTTAGATGTTTTTTCAAATTCTGAAAATTTAAAACAATATTTTAATAAAAATAAAAGCAAGAACTATAATAAAATTAAAATTTTATTATATATTTTTGCATTTCATCAATGGAAAAGCAAAAACTGTACAGCACAGAATATTAAAGATGATTTGAAGATCCCAAAGGCTACTATTTATAGAAATGTTAACAAATTAGAAGAAGAGAGAATAATTAAAAAAGAAAAAAAGGGTAACAAAAGAGAAGAACTGCTCCAACCGTTAAAAATTCCAACTTGAGTGTAATAATACATGAAAATTAAGATTCTGTTATAGAATGAACCTCGAACCTAACATCTTGATTTAGCGCTCCTTTTTGATTTGGATTAATTTTAAGTTTTTGGAAAATCTCTCTTGCTCCTATTTCCATGGAAATCATCTCTCCAAATTATGTTTTGATGTAACTTATAAAATCTATGATTTTTTAATAAACACAAGGGCTAAAAATATTTTTTTAATTTATCTTGCTATAGAGATTATTATCGTAAAAACGATAATTATACAAATAATAATAAAACATATACCACCTGTTGTCAAAGAATTCTTCTTTTTTGAACTGGGGAAATACTCTGATGCTTGGATCCGTTCTGGTTCTTGATTGGTAAGTTGTTGTTTTATATCTGGTAATGGTGAACTATCAGTAACTTTAGTAAATACAAATCCACAATGAATACAAATATTACTTTCATATGGAATTATTCTATTGCATTTTGGACATTTTTTACCTTCCATTTACATCGAACCTGTTTCAATTTTGAAATTAACAATATTTATGAAAAAATTAAGTTACATAGCCAATTTTTAAGACAATAGGGAGGTCCGTTTGAATAGAATTTTCCCGTAAATTTTGTATTAGATCTTTTATTTCTGTTTTTCCTTTTCTTAAATTTGTAATCGACACTGGAAGCATCGGTTCAAATTTAGATTTTTTAATAAAGTTGTTAATACGGTATTTACCTTCTAAAAGCCAATAATAGGTTCCTTTGGTTTTCTTTTCATAATAATAGCCAGGATCTAGAAAATCCCCAGTTAATGGGATATAAAATACAACAGAGCCATCCATATATTTACTTTCTTGAGCGTATACTCCTGGCTTTTTTATATTTTTTTTGGGTTTTTTAAGATATTCTGTTATTTTACAAATGGGTATTTCTACATAAATTTCTCCGCGTCCTAGTTCTTTTTTGTGAACAGTTATACCATATATTTTACGACTTCTTTCAGAATAATACTGTGATAAAAATACGATTCTATTTTTTGTTATTGATATGTCGCCAGGAGCATCAGGTGGAAAATAACATCTTGCTCCAATGTTTATCATCATTCCAACATTATTTATCTTCTTAATAATTTCTTCCTCATCCGTTTCCATCACTTTCATAGGAAATATATACAATTATAAATTTTTTTACTCAAAATATTCTATATTTCACTAATTACTGCTTAATATTTTTGCTATTGCACAAATGGCAATTACTACACCTAATAAAATAAATACCCAACTATAATCAGGAGAACTTGAACCATCCGAGTCACTATCTTCCGCTGCTGACAGAAGTACCATTTCGGAAGTAAATAACTTCGTTCCACTGAAAAAAAATGTATTTACATAATTGTTTATTTGAAATTGATTAATGCATGTAGTTAAAGAGTTTCTGTATAAGGAATCTATATTAATAATTTTTTTCATCTCAATTCTGTTCTCATCAAGAAAATAATAATTATTTCTGTCATTGAAGGGGCGTACAAATGTTTTAATGTTTTGAATGGGTAGAATTAAGATGATGGAAACAAAAATAGTAGCAATAATGATTAAAAATAATTTTTTTCCTCTCAAAATTTCACCATTCTTATTTATTACTATGTATTAAAACTGGATATGTGTAGATGTCATTTATTTTTAAAAATTACTTTTTTTAGTCTCAAGTGAGACTAAATTGATGAGATTTTTTAATGAAATAGTCAAGATATATTGTTATCTTTGAAAAATAATGCATTTTAAAACTTGAAAACAATTTGAAGGTCAGAAAAAAACTAGTAGTTATAAATAAAATTATTTTAAAAGATATTTCTGACCAATATAAATAAATATTACTGCTCCAAGTATCATAAGAGTTGTACATATAATAAGAACTAATTCTTGAGTCGTAATACCCAAAACTGCATATAATGCAAATGCTGCTATAATTCCGATTGAAAGCATAAGGAAAAGAAAAAATGAATATATCATCAATCTAACATTCTCTTTGTTATTCATGTACCATCTTTTAATTCTATTTTCTTCATATGCAAGTTTTTCCTTTGCTTCCCTTTCCTTCAGCCTTTCTTTCATTTCTTTTTCTAATTCTTCCTCGATTACTATTCCTTCCTCTCTGGTAGACACTTTATTTTCTTCTTCAACCTCATTATCTTTGATTTCGTCTATCTCTTCTTCTATTTCTTCCTCTTCTATCTCTTCTTCTGACTCTTCAATATTTTCAATTTTTTTCCGCTTACTCATTTCCTAATACACCATATCAACCAGCAGTTACATCCATGGTTTTTGAATAATTGAAAAATTTGAACCAATACTTACTCTAATTTTATCCTTTTTTTCTCCATAGTAACCAAATTTCATTTGATACTGCAGATCTGGAATTTTTTTATTTTGTAGTATTAATAATATTGGTTTTACTATAAACTTACTATATGCTTTTACTTGAAAATTTTCTTGAAATTCTTGAAAACTCTCAGTTTCATTTAATAATATCTTTTTTGGTTCTATAGTTTCAACATCTAATTGTTTATTTTGTAAAAAATTCTTAAAATTATTATTTAAAAATACAGGAAATGTATTCCTTAATTCAATACTTTGCTGAAAAATTTCACCAAATAATTTCAATAAGGCTTTTTGAATCTCATCTGTTTCTAATTCTGTACTTATTTCTAAATTTTCTAGAAATATATTTGGTTCCAGCTGTTTTTGACCTTGAGATTTGATAAAATTAATCAGATTATTTACTTGATCAAATAATAGTAATTGTTTATCAACATTCGCTTGTCTAAAGTCGTCAAACCAATTTAACAATACGTCATTCCAATTTAACTTCATTGCACTTAATCTTCTATCAAGAAATTTAAGATATTCCTCTGAGAAAGAATCTGGTTCTTCAGAAAGCTTATCCTCATTTTCAAATAAAAATGTATTAAAAACATTATAACGAAGCAAATATTCTGTTAAGAATAAAACTTCCCTAGGATAACTTCTTAAATTATTAAAAGTCTTGGAAAAAAGCTTTTTATTTTCTTCAGAATCCACACGGGGTAAGATAAAATTCCCGCTGAATTCAATCAGATCCTCTAAAGTTAAATTTTGTTCTTCTACAAAATTTTCCATATAAATCATTAATTCTTTAGGAAGTTGCTCCTCAATCTTATCCTGATCAAATTGTACTTCTGCTTCTTCTAAGTACTTCTTATAGATCTCATTTATTGCGTAACTCTCGAATTTCTTTAGGTATGTATCTGCGATTGCTTTAATTGTTTCTTCTTGATCTTTTAGAACATCATCTTTGAATTTCCTTATATATGATCTTAGAAGTTCGACTTCACAGTTTTTAGATAGAAAAATAGGAAGTCCCCTTATCAAATTTGAAATTGAATGATTAGCATATTCAATAAAGAAATTTAGTTCAGGTTTGAATTGCCAAGCAACAATCTCTTCTGTACCAAATTCTTCTCGTAGGGGACTAAAAAATTCTTCAAATATTTTTATTAGTAGAGATTTTTGTTGTCCTAGAGATTTTTCGAGAACCCAATTTTTAAATTTATTAACATGTTCATTAAAATCAGCTTTTATACCGCTTTTAAAATATTCTTCAGCAGAAGTTTGAAAACTTTGAAGAGCATCACGATATACTTCGGCCTCTTCGTTCAATACAGGAATTAAAAAATCAAATCTTTTTTTGGCTTCATATCTTCCTATCATATCAATAAAATAATCTAAAAAAAAGGATAAGAATCTAGATTGAGTCATATTGCCTGATAATTCATTTAAAGGCAGAAAAGCCTCTCTTGAAAATGAAAATGTATTTTGAGTAATTCTTTTACCAGTAATTGGAGATAAAGCATGTTTTAGATATTGAACCGATGCTCTTTGTTCAGTTTTTTCTTTTAAACGGGACAATTTAATATTTTCTAATTTAATTGCGGGAGGTAGGGATACATAATTCGTATTTTGATTACCCGTAATTATATTGTCAGCATCGACATCAACTTGATCAAGATTTTGGCTCTTTTTATGTTCTGCTTCCTTATATTTTCTTTGCCATCTTTTTTCTATAAAAATTCCAAACATTTTTTCTGCAGATCTGGAACTAAATCTTTCAAGGATTTGCGTTCGAGCTTTGCCATCAATCTCTGGTCTGGTAATTTCTTCTTCTATTTGATAAATATTTTCACAAACTGAATTTAGCTCATCTTTAGCTTTATAGACGTCGATTAATCCAGTTTCATACTCAAATGCTAAGATAAAATCTGATCTTGTTTTTCGTGAACCTGTAATTAATAATATACCTTTTGGAAGTAGTTTATCTTCCTTTCCTACATATTCTAAAAGAAATTCAGCCGAAAATAATGTTGACCCAGCATAATCTTCTAGAAAAGAATTAAAAGCGGACAAATATTTGGAAGCATTATTAATTAATTCTTTTACTTTCGCACTATGTACTCTTCCTGGGCTTACAATACCACCATAAGGTGCACCATTTTCATCTATATAGCTAAAAATAGTAGCGTAGATTCTTGAAAGTTCATCTCCCGTAAAAACAAGATCTGTTATCTTCAATGCCTCCGCTTTATCATTATTTGGATTTGGAATTATTTTAACAAAATTAATTTATATTAATGGTTTTATTATCATTTTTATTGGACATATATCTAATCAATAATTGATATTTTTAATTAAAAATCAATTCAATTTCATTAATAATATTTGAAAATAATTATTAAAGTGATAATTATGGCAGATAAGGGAACTATCTTTGAACAAATAAAGGAAAAGATCGATGAATTAATTATGGGACGCCGATACATTATTTCGGAAGTTGGGAAGCTCAAAGTATCAATGGATAAACTACAAGCAAGCCTTCCAGATGTTACAGATCTTGATAAATGGTTAGTAGAAGTTAAAGGTGCCGTTAGCAGTATGGGGCAGCTTTCAACGGTATTGAACCAGCTTGCAGATTCTGCGGGAGCCATCCAAAGTATGAATATGAGTATGGAATCTGTAAAGAACGCAATTAAGGGTATGGGCGATCTCCGCTTAGTAAGCGAGAATATAACAACATCTTCGGCAAAGATAGGCGGTCTTGGTGAATCTGTTAGAGAAGTTCGTGATTCAATCCGTGGTTTGGACTCGCTTAAAGAAGATTTTGCGGCAAATCTGGGCATTATGGGAGAGTTGAATATTTCTATGTCTGGACTTAAAGGTACAATGGATACTTTATCTACAAAATTCGAAGGTCTTGCAGGTCTAGCAGATTTAGGCAAAGTTGCAAAGGATTTAAAACCAGCTATTGATGAATTAAAAGGAACTATGAATGCTGTTGGAGAACTCAAAGAAACCCTGGCGGATATTAAAAGAAGCGCAACAACACTGGGGGATTTAAAATTACTAGCCACCGAACTTAAAGCAACTATGGCAGAATTTCGGGAGAGGTCGAAAACTATCGGTGTGGCTACACCAGCTGCGTCAGTAAGTTTACCTAAAGCAAAACCAATAGCAAAACCTATTAGTATAAAGCCAATATCCAGTTCCACAACAACAAGCCCAAAACCTATTAGTGTAAAACCAATATCCCAAGAACCATTAAAAGCAGGAATAACTTATAAGAGGAAAAAAGAAGAACCAACAGTGGAAAAACCAACTTCGGAGGAAACTGCAAAAAAGAAAAAGGGTAAAACACCTCCAATTGTTTTAGAAGTATTTCAATTGATAGAACAACGAGCAAAGAGAGGCGAAACTGCAGATGCGCTTTCTAAAATTATAGAAAATGCTAGGGATACTATCTCAAAAAGTTGGAAATGGCACCCAATTTTATACGAAGTAGGGACTTTTGCAAGAAAATTAAAGAAATACCCACCAGGAAAACCACCAGATGCAGAAGTGATAGATCTTTTAATGAAAAAGATGGAAGAATGGAAAGAAAAAATGACTGAGGATGCAAAAAAGTAAATTCAATTTTTTAACCATAAAAACATAAGAATTTATCAACTACCTTTTTTTATTTTAAGCAATTTTATGATTATTTTAAAAATTTAAATCACAATAGAATATGAAGATTAAATCAAATCTCATCCCATACAATGTCATATATGGCGTTTCGAATCGCTTCTGTACGAGAAACATATAATCCAGATTCTACAAATTTTTCGATTTGATCTAGATATTCTTTAGGAATTTTAATTGATAATTTTACTAACATCATTATTCATCTCCTTAAAAATATAATATTTCTAGCCCTTTTTGAATATTTTTTCACTATTTTAAAAAAAATCAACATTCCGATTTCAATTTTTAAATTTTTAATCCATTTTCAATTTAAAAATTTAAAAGAAACTATCTTAAAAATTAAAATAATTAAAATACAAAAAAAATATTAAAAATGAATCGTAAAATATTATAATTCAAAATACTTGAAAAACTACTATTAAATTCAAAAAAATAATATGAGAAGGGAAAATTGCCGGATATTTCTGATGTATTTAAAAATTTAAGAGAAAAACGGAAGGATAAGGATAAAATTTTCAAAAAAATTTTTAACTTAATTGATAAAGCCCAAATTAGCGAAGAAAAGGGAGAATTTTTTGATGCTGCAGATTTATATGAGAAAGCAGCCAAAGAAGCAGATAAAACAGATGATGTAGAATTACAAGAGCAGCTTTTAATCAAGATAGAAGAGTGTATGGTCAAGGGGGAAGAGAAGCGGGAAAAATTAGATAAAATGTTTTCTATTTGAATGTCTTTTTATTAGTATTTTTTATTTATTTATGTCAAAAGTTAGTAATCTTATTTTTTTAAAAACCTTTGTGGATGAAAAAAAATTCAAATTTTTGTCGATAACTATAAAATTCGGAGGATCATTGACTTTAATCACAAAATTTTCGTCGAATATCGGCGTTTAAAATTAGTTTTAACAATATTTTTATAAGTAAAATGATCTTATAAAATATTAAAAAATAATTAAAAAAATTATTTTATAATCCAAATAAATTAAAAAAAATATGAGGGAAATAAATATGGCAAAGAAAAGATTCTTCGCTTGGAGCCCAACAAGAACTTTAATGTCCAGTGTAGGTGCGAAAATCGTTAACAAAAATGCTGTGGACTATTTGATTGGTCATCTCGAAGCCGAAGCTGTTGAAATCACAAAAAAAGCTATTACATTTGCAAAACATGCAAATCGTAAAAAAGTTACCGCAGCAGATGTAACACTAGCAATAAAAGAATTCTCCTAATTAAAATCTATCATTTTTTTTATTTTTTTATTTTAGATTCTGGCTGATTGAATAAAAATATTATTAATTCTTTTTTCACTTAACAAAAACTAACCTATAATTTCTCCATTTCCAGTGATCTTAATAAAATTCCAATTTAATTTAGATAAGAAGTATAAATTCAATCCCATTTCAACATCATTTTAAATTTTAAAAATTATATATAGATTTATATAATTCAAAATGAAAATGGTTGTGTAATTTATCGTTTGGTGACGTAAATGTCTGAAAAAGACGAACCAAAGGTTGTTAAAGTTCTGCAGAAATCAGGAAAAGTTGATGACCAAATTGATTGGCAAGTTGCAAAGCATGTAATGAATTTAGGGGGTTATACAGCTTGTCAACCAAGTTTGGTAGAATTAGAGAATGGTAAACAAGCGATAAAATATTTAATTGATAAAACAGTAGTTGAAAAAGACGGATTATATGGATATGGAATTGTGGGAAGTTTATATGTAAGTTTGGACCCTTTAGGAATAATTTGGTTTACACCAAAAGAAATATTAGAAAAGAAAAGTGAAGAACTTATTAAAACAGCAAAGCCACAAAAACGCCCGAGGGTTTATTAGGTATTTTTCTCATTATGTATGACTTCAATAAGTCAAAATAGTACTTTTTAAGGTATATAATATGGTTAATTGGAATCAAGTTAAATTATGGACAAAGCGAATTTTACTTATAATAAGTCTTATTTTAATTGCCATCGCTTTTTTTGGATATTATCCAAGAATATATGAGGTCTCATTTTATCCTGATTATACAAATCTGATTGTATTTATTATTTTATTATTAATAGGTTTGACATATCTAGTTATAGCAGTTGCAAAATATCTAATTCAATTTTTTGAATTACGAAATATGATATCAAATGCAATAAGTAAAAGTATTACAATTAACGATAAAGAATTAGCTTCAGAAATACAAGAGCCATTGTGGCGTGTAACTCCATTATTTAAAAAAATTGCTTATAAATATGGAATTTTAGTCTATTTTTCAGGAGCTCCAACTTTTTTTCACTCTAATTTCATTGATCATTTTATAAAAATATATGAAAATGATGGAGATTTAGGTAATATTTCAAGCGAATTCGCACAAAAACATTCTATGAATATTTCAAAAGATGATCTTGATATAATTTTGGATGAACTAATCTATTTGGGATACAATAACATTATTGAACTTGCGGAAAAATGGAAAAAAGAAAACCCTAAAAGAACTGAAGAAGCAAAAAGACCTTCAAAAGCGATCATTAGAAGATTAGGCGATAGCCGAAAAAAGAAGAAAAAATGAGATTTTAATTTGAAATTATTTTTTTTCTAATTTAAGCAGTCTATCTTTATCTCTTTTTATTACTTTTCGAATAGCTACCCTAATAACTTCTGCTTTAGATGGATATTTCCCAGTATTCACCAATTCTTCAATAAGATTTAAGTATTTTAAAGGTAATGTGATTGAAGTCTGGATTAGTTTCACATTCGTCCCACACTAATATCGATTTATAATGTAAAACTAATATTAGTGCTTTATAGTTAATATATATTAAATTTGGCTCTATTTCCATTGTACCCAATAATTTTCAAGAAATATTTTTAAAAAACCATGAATACTATTAAAAGGCTTGATTAAAAAGTAAAAATAAGAATTTGGTGATATAAAAAAATTTTATTATTTTTTAAGAAATTTATCACATATATCTGATAATGATTCCTCTCTTTGAACCCCAATAAAACGATCTACCTCATCTCCATTATCTGGAAATTTTAGCAGCTCTCCTTTATGATAAATTTGGAGTGTTGGAACCGCAACTATATTAATTTTTTCAGCATGATTTCTATTTTTATCAATATCAATTGAAACTATTTTAACTCCCTTGTCTTTATATTTATTCTGTATTTTTTCCAAAATCATATGCTGTATTCTACAGGGACCACACCAGACTGCTGAATAATCGACAATTACTATTTGATTTTTATTTAATACCTCTTTCAAGTCGGCTTCATTAATCTCATCAATCATTTTTAATTCTCCAGATTTTATCAGAATAGATATTCCTAAGAATGAATATTAATATTATTACAAATTATCCAAAAAAAAATAATTCTTTACCTAAGTCTTAAATTTTTAATCCATTTAATAGATTTACCATAATTGTTGCAGCAGTAAGATCAGCTGTTGTTCCCGGATTTAATTTTCCTGATTCTTTTTGCAAATTTTTATCGAGCTCAATAATTTCCTTTTTCCTTTTTCTAAGTCCTCCACCAACTACGATTTTTTTTGCTAGAGCACTAATTTCTTTCGCTTTTTCAAGATTAGATTTGCGCTGTATTAGAGAATCTGGTATTTCTGAAAGTATATAGAGAAAAGTATCAACAACAGCTACATTAATATCATTGCATTCTTCAAAGATTTTTTTAAAATAAGGAACTCCAGTTTCAAATGTTATTTTAAAATTAGAAACCCATTCAGAGGCAATATTATCCCATGGTGCGCTAATTTTTAAAATATTGTATAAGTTGATATCTTCTTTTATAATTTTAGTCTGCGATGATTTATCCATAACATCAAAATCTTTAACTTGTCCTAGACCTCCCGGTTCACAAATTTCAATTGCTTTATATAAATTAATTGCATCTTCTGGTGTCGTGTTTATAACAACCTTAGATAATACTTTTCTCAAAATATCATTATCTATTTCTCCTTGTTCTAATACAATTCCTGCTGCTGCAGATAATGGCATTAAAAGCAATAATAATCCTAAATTAATATTTCCTCCTCCTTGCCATTTAATAGTCTCTTTAACTCCTTGTAAAATAAAGTGACCCAAATTTAATTCGCTTAATTGTAATTCACCTCTAGCAATTTTGCTACTTTTTGAAACCAACTCATTTAATGATTTCCCACAAACAATGGCTCCAATTAAAAAATGTTCAAATTGGGTTTTCGGAAAATTTTGGGTTCGATGAACATTACCTGGCTTAGGGTAGCCAGAAACCTCCAAAACCATAGCAATTTGGCTACATCTTACAATATCTTCTCCATTTTCGATGATTAATTTTTCATTCAATTTAAATAACTCCAAATTATTCCAAAATAGATTCTTAATTTAAACGTAAATTAAATATAAGTGAGAATGATCTATTTTTATTCCTAAAGTTCTTAATCTAATTGGTTTAAATATCATTTTTTTTACCATTTCCAATGAAATATTTAAATAGATGAAAACAAATGGAAGATAATTCGATCTATTTAGGTGAAGGCTATAGTTTAAGCATTTTATTAAAAGATGGAAGAATAGCGGGTTTTCGAGATAATATTTTCAAAAAAGAATTTGAAATTAATGATGAATTTGAATCGTTAAGAAAAATTGAAATATCAGATACTGTCATTTTTGATGCTGTTTCGGATAAAAGAGACAGGATAAAGATTTTATCGCCATTTCCAATCTCATTAGGTTTGCCAGTAAAGGTATTAACTCAATCTCTTGGAGTTGGAACTAGAAAAATCGAGGTATTTCAAGGGCAAACTTTAGGTAGAATGGTAATGAGAGCAACTTTTAATTTAAAGAGATCAATGAAATGGAAAATTATAACAGATTACGAGCAACTTGGCTCTAAATCAGTTCAATTTCCGCAAAAAGTAACCGCTGAAATTTATTCTACCGCATCAGCAGGATTTGAAACAAATTATTTTTATTTTGCACTACCTGAAGGATTTAGCCAAGTTATCTTATTCTTCTCTAGTGAGCTTGATTTTGAACGTATTGGAAAAAACATGTTAATTCTTGATTCAAATGATCCCTCTTATGACACAATTGCGGAAAGTGCCCCTAGTGGTGAAAAATTCTTCCCTTTATTAACTTTTACGTTTATGACTGACTATAAAGATAAAAAAGAAGAGTTAACAAATCATCTTATTATTGGTTCAATATTAACAGCTCGGGGAAAATATGAGCTTGCATTGGAATTCTTTGATAAGGCGTTAAATATTTCTAGGGAAACTCAAGATTCAAAAATTGAGGCAGAAATTCTAATTAAAATGGGATCTGCTTTTGAAGATTCAGGACAATTAGAAGAAGCTCTACAATGTTATCAATCAGTTTCAAGCGTCTATCATGCAGCAGGAAATACTCTTGCATTAATTTCTAATTATTTAACAGTAGGAAGTGTTCTTGAACGTCTTGGAAGATATGAGGAAGCATTAGAGTATTACAACGAAGTTTATAATAGTGGTGCTCAGGACCCCAAAACAGTATTAAAAGGAATAAGCAGATGTCTTGTTGGTTTAAATCGTAGTGATGAAGCTGTTGATATAAGACAACAATTACTTGCTGATGCACGAACAGCTCGTGATAGGGAGAGCGAAGCAGCAGCCCTAATGGATTTAGGAGAAGTTCTATTGGCTGTAGGAAGAATGGGTGAATCAATGGGCATGTTCGAACAGGCAATTAGAATAAGGAAATCTATAGGCGATGAACGAGGTATCGCAGAAAGTTTGGAATCGATGGGTGAAGCTTTATTTAAGAGAGGCAAACTAGCAAAGGCAAAAGATTATTATCAAAAAGCGATAGAAGAATATGAAAATATAGGATTGTTATTAGAATCAGCTCGAATTAAAGAAAATAAATTAAGAAAAATAACTACAAAACCTTATAGTGGATGTGAAATTTGTAATGCTGATTGCTCTTTAGATATTATGGGACTTTCTCATGCAGATATTAATGATCCTATATTCAGGGAACAATTCAAAAAGATTTTAAGAACCGCCCTCTCCCGAAAGGATTTAAATCCTGTAGCCGAATTGCTTCTTGAAAAAGCTCAAACTAACATCCTACTGCGACAAACAAATTTAACACCGAAACAATATGCATATTGTTTATTTGTTCATGCAGGAGAAGAAATTCTCGGTAAATTAAAACCAGAATATAAACGGCAGATTGAAAAATTAGTATCAGATTCGATAATTCGTCTTCCTGCTTAATTTATGCTTCAATTTCTTGAAGTCTCATTTTTTTATCAATTATTCTATCCACAATCTTTTTTTGGTTCAAAAAAATAATCATGTTTGGAGAAAGATAAACATTTTTTTGTGATTTTATAGAAGAGAACTTATTTTTATACTTCAAATTCCAGTAAAAGAAGTCATCAATGCTTGGATGACTTGATATAATAGATAAATTATATTTTCCAGCGCTGATTTTATAGACGATTGGAACATTATAGTCTTTTTTAAGATCTTCAATGATTTCATCTTGCATAGCTGAAATCTCTAGAAATGTTAAAACCAGATAAAATGTGGGAGGAGCAAAAAAATTTAAAAAATTACATGAAGGATAATCAATCAATTCTAATTTTCTTAACTTCTTTATTCTCAATTCAATCGTTTTTCGATGGACTGCTAATTTTTGGGATAGTAAATTCTTATTTATTTTGATATATTTATTTGTACTTAATAGATTTTTTAAAATATTAAATCCAACGAAATCAATCTCATAATTATTTATATTAATTTTCTTATTTTTATTAAATTCTTCTTCTAAATATCCGAAAACTGCATTTGGTTCGTATTTTTGAATCAAATCATTTGAAAAATGGTAACTTTCTGAGGCATGTCTATGCTCTCTTGAAGGAATCTTATTTTGTTTCACCAGATTTTCACGCCATATATGGTATGATAAAACTGTTTTATGATATTCAAAAATTAATGTATTATAATCACCTTCAATTATCCTAAATGCAGCAAAGATATTTTCATCTGTTGATAACCAATTTTTCGTAGTTTCTGGTAAATCTGCAAAAACAATTACGAACAGGGGAAATTCTTTGGTAATTAGACCAAGAGGAAAATAAATAGGGGGAGTTATTATTTTATTTTCAAATAAATCATCGATTCTTCTTTTTATAGTACTTCTATGTTTACCCAACTTTTGGGATAATAGACCATAATCAATACTTAAGCCAAAACCTGAACTAATTTCCTTTAAAATTTGCAAATTTAATTTATCTAACTCCATTGTTTTATATCCCATGATTTTATTTTCTTATTTCTAATTTCATTCAATACAAAATTAATTTTTCAAATTTTATCAAAGAAAAACAAATTATTGATAATTAATTACCTAAAAAATATTAATCTTATTGATAAATAAGCAATTTATCACACATTTTTCATACTTAGTTCCAAGTGTTTTTAGCCTTAAATTTAATGAATTAATCTAAATTTTGAATTCTTCTGTAAATCTAAAAAATGTATCTTTCAATAATCCTCCCAAAAATGAAATTAGATTTTGTTTTGTAGATTTAAATCCTACTGGAACATTTTTTTCATCGATAAAGCCAAAGAATAAGGTTGATGCATCAGATACAATGCCAAAAAGGTCTGCAGGAGGATATTTTCTCAATTTAATATTATTATAATCTTTATAGCGATCCAGATTTAAGATTTGATCTCTATTGCCTATTTCAATGCTAGTTGCAGCCTGAATCATTATTCTGGAAGGTAAAGAGGTCAAATCTAACTGCTCTAATTGTGTGAGTTTTGGAATAAATAAAATAATGTTTCTTTTTGTATTTTTTATTATATCTTTAATACATTCAATAGCTTGCCTTTCCCCGAAATATATAGTTTCTATCTTTTTCCCTTCATAAAAAGCAAGTTCCTTATTTTGAGAATTAATTTGAGACTTTAAATCTTCGATTTGTATTTGTAGTTGTTTAACACTTAATTCGGGAACTAAATCAGATTTTTCACTTAATTGTTTAATTTTTAAAGAAGCTTCATTTAATTTTTCTTTTAATCCGTATATTTCATCATCTTTATTTTTCAAAGTTTCTTCTAAATCCGTAAGTTTTTTTGCAAATTTAGGATCTTTAGTTGTTAATGAACGTTCCCTCTCATATTCGCGAATTTTTTCTTCTAATTTGGTTAATTCTTGAGTTTTAGATTTTTCTTGGTCTAATTTTTGTTCAAGTTCATTATTCAATTTATTTATTCTATCTATTTCTCTGGATTTTTGTTCACTTTCATCCAAATACTTATTTTCTATTTCTTTACACCGATTATCAACAATGGAATATTTCATTTCCCAGTCTTTTTCGACCTTTATGAGTTTATCCTGTAATTCCTTAACTTTTTCTAAGCTGGATGTTGAATATTGTTTGATAAATTCATCCTTTTTTTCGAGTTCAGGTTTTATGCTTTTTAATTCTACATTTAATTCCATCTTTTCTCTTATTAGATTTTGAATATCTGTCGCATATTTTTTTTGAATTTCCAGAAGTTTAAGCTTTAACTCACTAATTAATTTGTCTTTTTCTTTTATTGTATTTCTTAATCGCCATACATCTGCTTCTTCATCTAGACTCAACTTATATCCCCGTTTCTGTTTTGTTTCATGTAAATATAAAATATTACTAATAGTTTAATTTAAAGAAAGGTATTCAGTTTTTATAGGCGTTCAGACGGCTCTTTCCAAAATCATCATCTTCAACTGACTCACAGAACCTGTTCTTCATTACGCCATGATTATATAATTTTGAAATCTAATAAATATTTTTAGTTAATTTAATAGGAATGGGAAATTTATGAAATACAATAAATTTATTAATAATTGACAAAAAATTTATCAAATTCGTTTCTAAATTTTTCCCAATTTACTTCTACTTTAGTAACTCTTGCGTATGTAGGACCTTTATGTAAATATTTTATTAATTCTTTTAGTTTATCTTCCTCTCCCTCCGCAATAACTTCTACTCTTCCATCTCTAAGATTTTTAGCCCAACCTTTTAAACCTAATTTAGATGCAAATTTTTCCGTTTCCCATCTAAAGAAAACTCCTTGAACCCTCCCCGATACGAATGCATGTATTCTTTTCATCTTTATCCCAGACTTTTTTTACATATTCTTTCTTAATTTTGAATTTTGATTTAAACTAGATAAAATTCTTTTTACTAATTTTAAAATATCATAAAAAAATAATATGATAATTAACCAGAATAATTATTAATTACCAAAATCGAAAAAAATACTAAAATTTTTTCCTATATTATACCGCCATAAATATTGCTGAAAGTTCTTTTTGAATCTGTAATGATTCTTGATGTATTTAAAAATAGTTAAACTTATATATCAAAGGAGTTTTTAGAAATTAAATTTAGAATAAGCCATAATTAAATTATTGATTAATAAATTTTTGATTTATTAGGATATTTAGTGATATTTTTCTTAATAATTGGATGTGGGTGTAATATATGAAATTTTGCCCAGAATGCGAAAATCTTTTATATCCAATGAGTAAAAAAAATGGAAATTTTTTGGTATGTAAATTTTGTGGTTATGAGATGAAGCTAGACACTAAAGAAGATGTATATGAAGATTATAGAATACCAGAAAAAATTAATCATCAAAGTGGAGTAGAAATCATAGAAGAGGACGAACCACGTCCAAAAGTAACAATTGAATGTCCTAAATGTGAGAATGATAAGGCATTACACTGGGAGAGGTACAATGATGATGGCGAAATCATTCTTTTATATAAATGTACAAAGTGCAAACATGTTTGGGCCGAAACTGACTAACTCAATTTTCTTAGTAACCAGTCCAGACTGAATTTGTAATCCATAATTGACCATAAATATGATAAAGCTAAAAAAACTACACAAATATAGGTAACTAAGATTAAATAAGAATAAATTGTTAAATTTTTTAATATTTCAAATAGATTATAGAAAATATATTTATTGATGAAATGATGTCCTACTAAGAAAGTCAAAGATATTTGTCCGTATAGCCAAAAAGGTTGAAAAAGATTAATTTTTTTAACATCCTCAATCCAAAATAACCCAGAAAGTAAAATCATTACCATGCCTGTAGTCACAAAAACATGCAATCCTTCTTCAAAGGAATCAACAATTGGAGAGTTAAAAATTCTAAAACCATATCCTATTAGAATTAATAAAACACCATATTTTAATAAATTTATGCAAAATTTTTTCTCCATTTCTTCTTTATATCTAGCTTGGACTAGCTCATCCCCAATTATCATACCTAGAATCATATATGATATATATGGAAAGATTGCAAATGGCATATTCACTATCATTCCTCTAAAGAAGGTTCCAAAATCCCAAACAGGATTAAATAAAGTAAATAATTCTTCTTGAAATCCACAAATTAATCGGAGAAATGGAACTAAAAGAATTATTATAACACAAACTAAAATTTTGAACATGTTAGGTTTTTCCATAAGTAAATAGCAAACTATTTGAGATACACCTACTAAAATAAGAACTTCGTATGTCCAAGCTTGGTAAATATTAAATATTACTAAATTGAGGAAAAATTGCATGAGAATTAGAAGAAAACCCCTTTTATATACATGATTTCTAAAATTTTCTTGCTCTTTTCTACTTTCAGCTGAAAGTGAAAAGCTAACACCGACTATTACCATAAAAATCGGACCACCTATGTAAGATGGAATTAAAAAAAAAGTTTGAAATGTAAATAAGCTCTGGAAATTCATCCAACTTTGTCCGTAATGTACGAATATCATAAAAAAAATTGCAGTTCCCCTTAATGTATCAACAGAGTGAACTCTATTTGGTGTTATCTGTCTCAAGGGGTTCACAATCTTAAAAAGTCTTTTCTATAAAAATTTAATTAATTAAATAATAAATTAAAATGGCTTTAATAAAAAATTCATTATATTTTTATAATCAAAAAGTTCATATTTTAGTAGATTTATAATTTTATTATCTGAATTTTTACTTTAAAATAATTATACTTTAAAATTCCTCCTTTTTGTTTGAATTTTTAATTTATAATTATTCTAACGTAAATCAAAATTTTAAAGGAAATTTGAATGTCGGATCAAGGAACAATCTCTTATAACTGGCGAACCGTTATTGTAATTCCTCATAAAAAAGTCTTTGAAAAGATAAAGGAAATGTGTATTCAATTACAAGAAGAAAAAAAGAATTTTACATATTTTACTCCAAACAAAACAAGAGGTAAAGGTCCTCAATATCAAATCTGGATATATTCAATTAACAAACAACAAGCCTATGAGCGAGGAGATTTCTTTCATCAGAAATTTGGGGTTCGCTACTATGTTAATCCTAGGAGATAGTTAGGATAATTATATGGTTTTTAAATTATTTAGTTATCCGATCAAATACTGATTAATTTTTAATTAACTAGTCTTATTCTTATGTAAACATAGAATAGTTGTTATTTAATCTAAAATTTGGAGTATATTTTATGTGTGACACAATAATAGTATTAGGGAATTCTACAGAAGATGGATCGACTATTTTTGCTAAGAATTCCGATAGAGAGGCTAATGAACCTCATGCAATATGTTATTTACCAAGCTCTACTCATAATAATAGTGAACAAATTCAATGTCAATATATTTCAATTCCTCAAGTAAAAGAAACATTTGCAGTTATTCTTTCCAAGCCTGTTTGGTTAAAAATTGGTTGCGAGATGGGTGCAAATGAATTTGGTGTTGTCATGGGAAATGAAGCTGTTTTTACCAAAGAGAAATATGAAGAAGAGGGTTTACTAGGAATGGACCTTATGACAATTTCTTTACAAAGATCAAAAACAGCCAAAGAAGCTTTGGAGATAGTTACTGATTTACTTGAAAAATATGGACAGGGAGGATCAGGACATCCATTTGATCCGAATTATATTTATCATAATTCTTTTATTATAGCTGATCTTAATGAAGCATGGATTTTAGAAACTGCAAATAAGTTTTGGGTTGCAAAGAAAGTCGATAATATCGGAACAATTTCAAACGGTTTAACAATTGAGGATAATTGGAACCGTGCTTCATCGGGTCTTATAGAAAATGCAATTAAAAAAGGTTGGTGTGAATCAAAATCGGATTTTAATTTTAGTAAATGCTATTCAGACCCAGAATTACGAATCATAACAAATTGTATAGAACGTCAATCCAGAACTATTAATCTATTGTTTGATAAAAAAGGTCAAGTAAAAGTAACTGATATAATGGAAATTTTAAGAGATCATGGTTTAAAATTCAAAGAAAAACCATTTCAACCTTCAAAAGGCACAATGTCGAGTGTTTGTATGCATTTGAATTCTAAAGCTATTTCACAGACTACAGCGAGTTATGTTGCTCATTTAGCAAAAGATATTCATGTCCATTGGTTGACAGGTACTTCCGCTCCATGTTTGAGCATATTTAAACCTTTCTTCTTCGAAAATCCTGAAGCATTAAAAAATATAAAGGTTCCATCTTTAAAAAATGATAATAAATCTCTTTGGTGGAGACATGAAATACTTCATAGAGAGGCTATACTTGATTATCAAAAAAGAGCACCAATTATAGTTAAAAATAGTCAAGAATTAGAACAAGAATTAATTAATGAAGTTAATGACGTATTGAACAAATCAGATTCAATTAATAAAGAGGAATTTAAAATTAAATTAAATGAAATCAGTACTAAAGCATTGGATCAGAATTTTTCTTTAATTAAAAGTGTATATGAAACCATTTCAAAAATGGAGATCGAAAAATCGGCTCCAAAAAGTTATATAAAATTCTGGAAAAAACTGAACGCCGAAGTTAATATAAATTAATCTAAAATATTTACCAGAAATTAACTACTTAACATTATATTCTTAATTCTTTTTAGTTCACTCAACATTGCTTCGCGTAGCATTAAATATGATTCCTCTTCTTCAGAATTGTACGATTTGCTTTCACCTTCTTTTTGGTTCAGCAAATCTTGCATCTTAACATATGTTGAAGCAGGAATACGTCCCTCAAATAATTGAGTCTTAAGAACTTTTAATCTTTGTTGTATCTCAAAATGAGTTAAATTAACATAAATCTCTTCTTCCTCTGGTTCGGGTATTTCTGGAATTATAGGTTCAAGTTTTACTGGATGAATAATTTCTGGACATTTTTGCACCTGTCTCATTTGGTTAAGAACATGTTCTGGGAGGTCTCCTTCTATTATAGCAAAAATTTTAGAGAGGATCAATAATTTATCTTGTTCGATAAATAAATTATTCCAACCATAAGAGTCTGATACAATGCACAATGCTTTTTTAGGAATAATAGGTTTATTTTGGCAATTTTCAAAATTTTCGCAATTTTCACACATTAAGGATTCATAGATTACAGATCCATTGATAATATCGACAGTGAATAAACCATACTTATTCAAGATTTTGATATTATTATCTACAATTTTTAAGCCCATTTGATTTAAGACATCATAGAAATTTTCATACCCTTGTTGTTTTAAATCATAGTATCTTTGGAATTGCTCTCTAATTTTAGTGGTAATTAAATCTGAGGATTCTTGAATCATATTAAGTGATATTTCTGCCAAGTAACCCAGAATTTCTTTTTGAAAATATAATCTATTTTCAAAATCAAAATAAAAAATATAATCTTCTTTACTAAATTCTTCAATAATTTCGTTATTTGATGAATTATCCGAATTTAAACCTATAAGGAAAATAGGAATAGGTCCAATTGAATTATATATTTCATCAAGGATTTCGGTGAGAAAAGGAGAAATTGTTTTTGGATTATTATAATCAAAGAACACAACGACACTAGAGGTGCCACGATAGAAACTTGAGCGGAAAAATCTCAATCTCTCTTCCATAGATATATCCCAAAAGCTGAAATCTACTTTATAACCATTTAAATTAACGTGTGTTAAGAGTATATCTAACCCAATGGTGTTTTTATATGATTTATTAAATCCGCGTTTTAGGATGTCCCCTGTAAAATCCAGTTTTAATGCTGGATGATAAAACAGTAGTGATTTAAGCTTATATGAGACTATTGAACCCCCCTTTAATATTTAAAAAGACAGTTTTTTGACTTAGGGCTAAAACTAAATTCAGCCCCCTTTAATTTTTGGGAGAACTAAGATTTTATCTTCAGGCACTAATACTTGATTAATTTCGGCTTTTTTACCATTTACTAGTACAGCGAAAAAATTATCCTTAAGGTTTAATTCTTTTAGTAAATCACTTACGGTCTTTTTTTTCTTAACTTGAATAGTTTTGTATATTAAATTGGTGGATTTTGACATTTTTCAACCACATTTACTTCTTTTCCAATTAAAAAAGGTGAAGATAACTATTTAATATTTACTACTTTTCGAATATTATATGATTATAAGTCTTTTTCATATAGAATTTACATTAAAAATTCTCTAAATACTAATTTCATACAATTATATAAATTTTTTAATTTCATCTCATTGAGATAAATTAATATCCAATTAATTACACTTTAAGCATAAAAGATTTTATAAAATTTTGTGTTCAAGATGGCAACTTCTGATATAGAATTAAAAAACAGATTAAAACTTATTCATAACAAAACCCTTTGTGATTTGTTAAGATTATTCAATTCAGAACCACAGAGGGAATATTCTATTGAAGAATTAAAAGAAAGATCAAATCTCAATAGTTCTACTTTATTTAATTCACTCAAAAAATTGAGAAAAATAGGTTATATTGAACAACTTGTCAGAGGTCATTATAAAATCAATTATATTGTTGGTCCTTCTCTTATAAAAATGTTAGACGAACTTGAAAAGAATAAACTACCAAATATACCATTAAATCATCGTAATGGCAATTTTCTTTCCTTATTAAGACGTTTTAAAAATCCTGATATTGTCTTTTCTAAATTATTAACAACATATAGAACAATAAAAATCTCAGATTTAATTGATGCAGGAGTATCAAGAGCGACAGCATTTCGTATTTTAAAAGAATTAACACATCTTGGTCTTTTAATAAAAGATGAGAAAGAAAAAAACTGGAAATTCTCACCAAGTCTAGATTTCTTAAGAAAGATCATTGTTCAAGAAATAACTCAAATCCCTGGGAAAATATTAAATATTTTTCATAATCTTAAAAAGAATTTACCCGAATTTACTGAATACCAAGGTTCTATTATCTGTTCCATTGAAGGGTTCCCTATTTTTGTTCATTCAATTGAAAAGAAAATTAGTGACTTCTCAGCTTGGATCTCAGCTCAGATGAATGTCGCAACCCAACAATGTGCAGTTGTTGATTATGATCTTGAATTTTTTATTAATTTTACAGAAAGAGGTTTGATATTTGCTTATCCTTTAAAGAAAATTACTTTAGCAATAGTTCTTCATACTGAAAATAAATTCAAGGATTTTCAAAAATTAATTAAAATTTTAAATAATACCGCAAGAAAAATAGATATAGAAGCTGAAAAATTAAAAATTGAATTATAAAATAAATAATTTCTTATTAAACTAAAATATTTAAAATTATTTGAGTTTCTTTTTCTTTTCTAAGTGTTCACTATATTCAACAATCTTTACAAGCAACCTTGCAGCATCATAAGATGAATTTAATATCAAAACACCACTTTCATATGTCTTCTTTACGATTTCGGGCTCCGAAGGCAAGTCAGCATGATATAAACTAGTTGGACAAACGATAGTTTTATTTGAATGTTTTGCTATACGCTTTAAAGAACCAACCATTGTATCTTCAAATGCTTCGAGAACATCAGGTCTAAAAAGATTCTTAGGTAATTGTTTTAGAATTGATTGAATATCAGATTGTTTTAACTGAGAAGAAATACCTAAAGGAAGACTTGCTATGATAATATCGATTTCTGGAGCTTCCGACAAGATTTTAAGAACTTGTGTAAAGGCACCTAAATTTCTAGTGGCTACCAAATCAACAGGATTACTTTTCGGCCAATATGGAGGAAGCAATTTATCCAATTTTTCAATAGTTTCATCAGATAATTTTGCAATTTCTAATCCAGCTTCTGCACAAAAATCAGCTGTTAATACACCAGCCCCTCCACCTCCAGAATAAATGGCAGTTCGTCTGCTCTTCGGCATTTTATTTTTCATAAGAACTGAAAATGCACGGCCTAAATCTACTAAATCTGTTGAGTTATCTGCTTGTATTATACCATATTGTTTGAAAAGAGAATCATAAATTTTTCTTGAGCCAGCTATGGACCCTGTATGTGAACTAGCTGCTTTTGATCCAGCTAATGTTTTCCCACCTTTCAGAACTATTATAGGTTTATTTATTTCGGCTGCGATTTTCTTAAATTTCTTCCCATTTCTAAGACCTTCCATAAAACAGAGAATAATATCTGTGTCATTATCATAGAGTCCAAAATATTCTACAAAATCCTCTAATTTTAGATCAGCTTCATTTCCGTTTGAAACTAATTTTGAGAATCCCAAGCCGTGTATACTAGCACTTCGCATTGTAACCACACCCCATGTCCCTGATTGTGATGTGATACTTACCTTTAAATTATCATTAGCTTGCTTAGTGGGTAACACTGCCCATCCCATTAAAGCCAAAAGCCGTGTTTGCGTAGATGCAACACCCATACAATTTGGACCAACCAATCTTGTATTGCCTTTTTTGGCAATTTTGAGCAATTCATTTTGTAAATCTATTCCTTTTTTATTAAAAGGACCTATCTCTTTAAATCCTGCAGTGATAATAACGACAAATTTGACATTTTCTTCAACACATTCCTCAAGTACTTCAGGGACTTTTATATTCGGAACTGTAATTAAAGATAAATCAATAGATTCCGGAACTTTTTTAATAGATTTATATGATTGGTGATCTAGTATAATATCACCCTTAGGATTTACTGGAAAAATCTTACCAATATAACCACCTAAAAGCATATTTGTTAGAACTTGCCCACCCACTTTAGTTTGGTTTTTACTTGCCCCAATGATTGCAACACTTTTTGGGTTAAATAATGAATGTAATTCTTCTGGATTATAATCCATTTTTTTTCAATCCAAAATATTTAGCTTTGATTAACTTATTTTTATTCTAATAGCGGTTATTTACAATGACCTTGTCATATATTCAATTATCGTTATGATCGCTCAAATTTTCTTAAAGTTTTCGTTAACGGAGAGTAAAAGTTTGTCTTTCTAATATTAGACAAATTAATTTAAATACTTCAATTTATACAAAATTTTAACTTCTAATTAGTTTAAATCTTAAAAAAGGAGAATAAATTGACTTCAAAAGAAACGACTACAAGTTATCGATGGATAATTATAGCAGTTCTTTGGATATGGAATTTTTTTGGAACTGGTGCTTGGTTATTTATAATTTCTATTATTGGTTTAATAAAGTTTGGACCGTTTGATGTTGGCGGTTTAGGAACTGGGGAAGGAGCATTAATAGTTATACTACCTTTTGCTAGTATTATACCTTTATCATTCATTGCAGGACCAATTATTGATAAAGTCGGAGTAAAAAAAATTGGTATAATTGGAATTCTAATTTTCACTGTTTTTTCAGTATTAAGAGGATTAAGTGACAGTTTTTCGGCTCTTGCAATATTTACAATCTGTATGGGTGCAGGGTTGGGATTGACATATCCTCTCCCCTCAAAATTAATTGGTTATTGGTTTGAAGAAAAAGAAATTGGAACTGCAAGTGGACTAAATGTTATGGCATCGGGTCTTGGAATTTTTTTCTTTGAAGCAATAACTTTACCAATACTATTACCATTAGTTAGGCATTGGAGAAATACATTCCTTTTCTATGGAATTTTAACCTCAATAGTATTTATATCGTGGATTATATTAATTAAAGATTTTCCTGAGGGACAATTAAAAGTAGAAGAAGAACGAGCCCCAATTCGAGAAGCACTATCAGTTAGCCTTAAAAATAAAAAAGTATGGTATCTTATAATAATCAATATTGCTGTTGTACTGTGTTATTTTGTAGGAAAAAATGCTTATAGGCTACTTTTCCCCTTAAGAACGGGAGAAAATTCATTTCTTCATAATATAATTCGAATTTATTATTGGTATATCGACTTTGGAGAACCACATATTGCTGTATTTATAATTGCTTTTATATCATTAGGTGCTATGTGCTCTAATTTAATCATTCCTATGATCTCAGATAGAGTGGGAAAAAGAAAAATTTTTCTAATCTCAGCTCTTATTTTGATGAGTATTACAGTAGTAACTACAGGAATCCTAGAGGGCTTATTTTTATGGATTTCGGCATTCTTAATAGGGTTCTCTGTTGGAATACTTGCTTCCCTTATTCCAACTTGTATAATTGAAAATGTTGACGCAAAATATATTGGGACTAGTATGGGGTTAACTAATAGTATTGCTAACTCATTTGTACTTGTCTTAACTCTTATGCTTCCGTTATTAATTTCAGATAGATACAATCCAATTTCTTATTTACCTTTACTTATAGCCTTTGGAATAATTTCTATAATTAGTGTATTTTTCGCCCAAAAATTACCAGAAACGGGTGGAAAAATAAAAAGGGTTCACTAATATTCCAAAATAGTCTTTAAGCCTAAATCCCTAAATTAAATTAATTTATTATTATTGAAAAAAATTTAAATTAATAAATATCTTGTAATTTTTGTCATATTAAAGAAAACTCTTTTTAATTTCTTCAATTTTTCTTAGTTCAACTTTTATATATGGGTTTTTTTAGTTCTTCCTTTATAAAGAAATATATTAAATTTTTAAATTTTAAAGCGAAAAATGCAATTCAGAGTGTATAGGGGAAATGTGGGGATAGACCATAACTGAAAATAAAGAGTTAAAATTTATATTCTCTTGTTTTTCTTAATTTTATTCAAAAAAAGCAATTTTTCTTTATTATTACAAATTTAATATTCTAATTTTTTAATGCTCTTTGAGAGTTAGTAAGATAAATTTAAGGATATTTAATTTTAATATTTTCAATTAATCGGTAAAAATTGCTCCTCTTTTTAATTTAAACAAAAAAATATAGATTTTATATGTAAGATAATTTTTGATTTTTACTATAGCATACTCTGGAATCTAGGGATTGAAACACATTAATCCAGTGGAGGCTAAAAATAGAGAAGGATTTTAAAAAATAGACTGTTGTGAGAAGTTATGAAGAATAATAAATACAAAAAATTAATTTTAATTAGTTCTCTAATTATTCTTATATTTATTCCAATTATTAATTCTTATATTTATAACTCTCTGGGATGGGAAAATATCAAAAATTATCAGAGTGGGAAGAAGGATCTAGATATATTTCATAATCATGGAATTGAAGGAAATTCTGAATTATGGAATTATACAACAGCAGATAGCGTTATTTTTAACGAGCCAAATTTAACCAGGGTAGGTTACCCTCTAATCATAAGAATGATAGATAATCCGTATGTATACAATGCATTACAAGGATTGAATGAAAGTTTCATTAGAATTTTATATTATAATGTCTCGAACCAATGGGTTGAAGTACCATTCCAAATAGATGAGAAGGGATGGCCTCTTATATGGGCAGATGGAGATTATAACATCGGAACATATGATCCTGTTCTTAGAATTAAGCATACTTATGTTTCTAAAAATGGAACGTATAATTATGAACCAAGCAATGGGAATGATACACAAGTGCCATATGCCATTGATTATGATGATGAAATTTGTTTTTATGTTGAAAATGGACAATGGGTTTCAAATCAAACATGGTGGAATCATGAAAATTTTCCTTATAGATTAGCCGTTAATATCACGGATCCCGTTGATGGAGGGCAATCTTTCATGTATATTTATTATAATAATCATACACCTCAAGTAAGCCCAGAATATGAAAGTTATGTGAATTGGGATTCTGAAACCTTAACTATCACTACTCAAATTTATCAAAAACGGTTCAAAAATGATGATCCTGATATTATGAACCTATTAAGAATATTGGCTCCGGGTTCTGATGGAAAGAATATCATAGAGGAAATGGATAATTCCTTTGCGGGGATTCATGTAAGAGTTGTAGGTCCTTTAGGTATAAATTTTTATGGTGATATGGATTGGATGACCCATGGTTCTTGGAATGAAACTTATTATGATGATAGTGCTTGTGGAATTGACAACCCTAATGAAGAAACAGAACAGTTAGCCCAACCCGATCCTGGTAACATACCGAGTTGGAATGAATGGGATACCCAAGGAGATCATTTAGCAGTTGTAAATGGTCCTATTCGTGTAATTTTATTAAAACAAAGATATACACATGGGATGGTTAGTCTTGGTGGGTTGGCGGGAAACCAACATATTTATACTTATGATCTACTTTCACACATTTTTTATAACAATATGGAACAAGATGATAAGGGTTCAATGAAAATAATTGTCCCTACAGCACCAGTAGGTACGGCTTATATAGACAATACTTGTTTAATAATTGAAACTATAGGATTTAATGTTTCTCTGAGAGAGGATTTTGCTAACGTTTTAGGTGGTAATCCAGGCGGATATCCAGGTTATAATGAGACAGAAGACTGGAATCCGGATTATCCTAATAACGTTACTGATAGTCAAAAATATTTGTATTTTAATGGAAATGATATAGATGATGATTTGAAAAATGGAGGAGATCCGACAACTGATCCTCCCACTCCTCCACCTATTGATAATGAGGGATTATCGGACTGGACTATAACATGCTCAGAAACACATGGGGGAATGTGGATGTATATACCAAGAAAAGAGTTTTTAACCGCTATTGAACCATATAGAGCTGGTGGTGCACGAGAATATATGTATTATCAAGATGATGTTTCTAGTTCTGAAATTGGTTATGGTGTTTTTAATCTTAATGCTCAGCAAGGAGATATAATAGCGACAGATCCTTATTATATACGATATGTTTACGGCATATTTGATAATGTTTCAAATGTTGAACGGGCAAAGCTCGAATATAGAAGATATAAAACAGATTTAAGTAATCCAGATGTCAGTCCTATTTGTTATCAAGAACAGACTTGCATTCAAAATCATACTGGAACTATAGAACTAGATGCTGAAACTTATTATGGAACTGCAGCAGTTGCTGAAATAACTTTGATAGACCAAGATCTGGATACCACAGATAATGTGAATACTGCATATGTAAATGTCACAAGTTCCAGAGATCAGTGGGGAATTAGAGTGTTTTTGACTGAGACAGGACCAAATACAGGGATTTTTAAAGGAATTGTCATGTTCAGTACGACTGGAAGCGATGATCCTAGTGATATAATCTGGGTTAAAGACGGAGATACAATCATTGTCCGTTATGATGATGAACATACTATGACTGGAGATCCGGCTAGTTTGACAGATACTGCCATTTGGATTGGAACTTATACAGGGACAATTGAGCTTAATAAGGCTGAATATATTGATGATGAAATTCCAATCGTTACTATTATTGATCCTGATTTAAATCAGAATCCAAATATTAAAGAAACTGTGAGTATTTCTGTAATTAGTGATAGTGATCCTATAGGTATTTCAGTAATTTTGACAGAAACTGAAAAGAATAACGGAGGATTTGAAGGATATTTCAGCTTTAATAGATTTCTTAGTAATGATACTTTAGATCAGATTTATATTTTTGATGAAGACAATGTAATTGTAACTTATTATGATCAACACTCTTTAACTGGGGCTCAACTTAATATCACAGATACAGCTACTTGGCATGCAACTCATAGTGGGACTATAGAGTTAGATAAAGAGATTTATTACGGGACGGGAGCGGTTGCCATGGTTACAATTAACGATACCGATTTAAATACGAATATTAATCTTAAAGAAACAGTTTCCTTAAGAGTTTGGAGCGACACTGTTTTAAGTTACTTAGAACCCGGAATATTCGTGAATTGCTTAGAAACTGGAATAACTACAGGAATATTTATTGGTTATTTCACTTTCAGCACTGTTGAAAGCGATGATATTTTAGATAAAATTTGGGTTGATGACGGTGATACAATTTACGTTGGAATGGATAATTATTTATGTGTATATCCCCCACCTTGTTCGGATACAGCAATTTGGAGGAATAGCAATATTACTCCAGGGATGCCAATTCTTGAGCTTATACTTAATCCTGACAATCTTTTAGTTGACAAACAATCCTCATTGGAGCAAAGTATGGATCTTACTTTAATAGTCTCATGGCCGTATGACAGTACTTGGGAAGGCACATTAATGAGCTCACAGATTTTTGATTTTATTATTGAACTAAATGGTAATAAAATCTGGCAATGGAGTGATGATTATTTATTCCTTCAATGGATCACAACAATCACAATCCCACCTTATGGTTCAAGAGTCTATACCGTGACTTGGGATTTTTTGCCTGATGAAATCGAGTATGAAGGGATTTATACGGCTCGAGCATTTTTTATTGCTTCTGGACAGGAAATATCTAAAGATTTTGAGATAAAATTCACACCAAATATTCCACCACCTACATATCCGCAATTAGAAAATTTAACAGAAAGTGCAGATCCATTAGAATTAGGACAAACGGAAACAATTCAAATTGATGCTTTCGATATAGATGGTATTTCAATGGTATGTATTGGATTGGATTCAGGAAATTATACAATGAATAATATTGGAGGTAATAAATATGAATTTAGCTGGGTTCCTACGGATATTGGAGTAAAACCATATTCAATTTATGCAGTGGATACTCAAGGCTATTGGAGCTGCTTATATGATTCTATTACTGTTCAAGACACAACATTTACTGGCACTATAGAATTAGATCAAGGGGAATATTATGGAACAGCTGCAACACCTATAATAACATTGACTGATTCGGAGCTTGATACGACTTCTAGTGCTGATTTAGTTAATGTACACGTGACATCTAATAGCGATTCAAGTGGGATTATGGTAATTTGCACAGAAACAGGGATAAATACCGGAATATTTACTGGAACTTTTTCATTCAGCACAATCTCTAGTAATGATCTTTCAGATATAATTTTAGCATATAACAATGATATTATAACAGTAAGTTATTGTAATGCTTCTGATAATGCAACTTGGATTCAAACCCATACTGCTGAAATGCCAAAACCACCCATGGAAGATCATTTTTACGGTCTAACTCAATATAATGTAATAATTATTGATGATGAAGATATGGATTTTACTCCAGGACCTTATAATGATCAAATAAAAGGTTTAATAATTAGTAGTAGTGATCTTACTGGTTTTACAGCTGATTTTATTGAAATGGGTACGCCAGGTGTATTTGGTTTCGTATTTGGATTCACATTTGGATCCACAAATGATAGATTTCTCCATGTTGAAGATGGAGATACAATTGAAATTATATATTTCGATCAGCATAACGATCAAGGCTATAGCGATTATTTAAGAGAATCGGCCATTTGGCATAGAACATATAATGGCTCACTTTCAATTAATACAACCCTAATAATTGGTTATAACTCAGTTTTAGAAATAACAGTTAGTGATAAAGATTTAGATATAGACAATCTTAATCCTGATTATTATCCCGCACCATTTAGCCCTGTTGAAGTTCAAACAAAGGATAATTTTACTAATTATATTAGAATCGCTCTAACTGAGACAGGACTATCTACTGGAATATTTAAGGGATTTTTATATCTAGGTGCTGGACCTACAAATATTTTAAATCAAACATTAAACGTTTTAGATAATGAAAATATAGTGATTAGATATTCCGAAGCACACAATATTTATGGTGATCCTGAATTACATGAAGAATTAGTTCGATTTTTAGTATGTCACAATGCAATTATTAACACTGATAGAGATATTTATTATGGGGATTTTATTAACGTTATTGTAACCGTTAGAGATGAAGACTTAAATTTAGACTCTAATTTGCAAGAGTGCATTACAATAAATGCATCAAACGGTCCTAATAATATGATTAATGTTGAACTCCATGAACAAGGTATTGATAGTGATTTTTTTATTGGTATTTTTACATTAGTTACTAATTCTACTAGCGATGTAGACGATTTATTGCATGTTAATGATGGAGATGTTATAATAATTTCGTGTTTGGATGAAATGGATAGATTTGGTGATACTGTAATAAGATCTATTAATATAACTTGGTATTTTACACTTGATGATCTAAGGCCATTGATAATCTTAAATACTCCTCAAAATCAAACCATAATAAAAAAGCCAGCATATCTTAATTTAACAGTAATAGATGATCATCTAATTTCTTCCTCGGTAAATTGGAGGGCAAATGTAAACCAAACCTACTGGACAAATTCATTTATTGGTTCATATGATATTGATTTATCCAGTTTTGTAACTGACCAGACAGTACAATTTTGGGTTAGAGCCAGAGATACTTTTGATAATCAGAATGAAATAACAATAATTTTGACTTTTGATGATACTCCTCCAACAAAGCCATCTTCACCGGAATTCCTCATTCAAACAGGCAATCTTACTCTCTCATGGAATTCTTCTTTGGATAATAATTCAATTTATTACCAAGTTTGGCGAAATGGACATTACTTAGGAAATACCACTTCTATTTTTTATACGGATTCTGAATGTTTAGCACCAGGAACTTACATATACGAAATAATTCCATTTGATGAAGCAAATAATGAAGGTGAATCTCTAATTATTGAAATAATAATTCCAAAACCAAGAAATCCAAAGTCATCTAGACTATTTCCTATACAAAACGGTAATAATTTCTTCATTTTTTTAATAGTCATTGGTCTAGTATCTGCCATAGTCAGCAGTATAAGTATTATTAAAAAAAGAAATAAAAAAACTACCTCAAAGGGTAATCAAGATTCTAGAAATAGAAGAATACAACATTCTGAAAAATCAGATATTGAAGAATTATTGAAAATAGAAAAAAAAGAGAAAAAAGAATTAAAAAAATTCTCGAAATTATTTAAAAATACCTTTAAACTTTAATTTTTTTCCTAATTTAAAATTTCAGTAGTACCATCTAATTTATTATAAATTTTTTTTTAATATTAAATAAGAGAGGGAGTCCATTCTTTTATTAAAAAGAAATTTAGGTTACCAAAAATAAATATTCAAGATATTTGGACAATATTTTTAATACTAATTTGAATATTTTAATCCATAGGTTAGAATTTTTCACTATATTCATTTATAATCGAACTAGAGAGGAAATGTAATGGTTGATGAGCTAGAAATTTATCGTGAATTACAAGAATATCTTGATAAACTTCCAGTCGGATTTCCTAGAACAGTATCTGGTGTTGAAATTCGAATCCTTAAATATATATTTAATCCATTGGAAGCAAGAATAGCTTTAAAGCTAACCGCTATTCCAAACACACTGGAAAATATTTTTAAAAAGGTCAAGCATCTTAAGGAAGTGACTAGTATTAAAAAATTAGAATTAATACTAAATAAAATGGTAGAAAAACGTATTATTTTTCATGTAATTAGGGATAAAATTAGCTATTATGCCATTATGATGTATGTGATTGGTTTCTTTGAGGCACAAGTAAATCAACTTACACCTGATTTCATGAAGGATGTGAAGCTATATCAAGAAGAGGCGTTTGGAGAAGAATACCACAGAGTAAAGTTTCCACAAATGCGAACTATTCCAATTGAATCAAGTATTACACCTGAACTAACCGTTGGTGATCAAGATAATATTATAAAACTCGTGGAAATGAGCAATGGACCATTCGCCGCAATGAACTGTATATGTAAACAAGGGATGGCTCTTTTAGGAAAAGAATGTAAACAGGTTAAGGATATTGAAACATGTTTGTTATTTGGTATTCCTGCACAAATTTGGAGTGAAGATAAAATTGCTAGACGTATCTCAAAAAAGGAAATGATAAATAAAATCAAAACTGCAGGCGAATCAGGATTAGTTCTTCAACCCATTAATTTCCAAGGAGTTCATGCGATTTGTTGTTGTTGTGGGTGTTGTTGTCTTATTCTAACTTCAGCGAAAAAATTTCAACGACCTGCAGAATTATTTGCATCGAACTATCATGCTGTAAAAAACGAAGAATTATGCATAGACTGTCAAACTTGTTTAAAAAGATGTCAAATGGATGCGATACACATCATAGATGAAAAACCCATTATAAATTTGGATCGTTGTATTGGTTGTGGTCTTTGTGTTTCAACTTGTCCTCAAAACGCCATCCATCTACAAAAAAAAGAGATTATAATTCACCCTCCAAAAGATGCTTCTGAGCTCTATCAACAAATATTAAAGAGAAAAAAAGATTCGAATTAAATTAACATCATAATTCATTGGACTATGAATTTGTAATGAATATTAGATTTAATATGATAATCTTCTACCATAATCATAGAAAATTAATACCGCAAGAGCATCCATGAATACTCCACCTAAGGCAGCTAAAACAGGCATTGCTACAAACCAAGAAGGCATAACGCCAAACACATATAATAAATGGGTGATTGCTCCACCTCCAAACATAACCATGGCTATCCATTTCAATATTTGTTGAATTTTTTCCTTCGGCACTATATAAGCTATAGATAATACTCCTAACAAAATGGCCATTGGTGCTACGAGCCAAAAAACTTCTTCTCGAATAGGTAAAAATGAAATAATTAATGGTGCAAAGATATGGAACCCACCGAAAATAAGGATGAAACACATTTCAACAGTTTTCAAAGTATGTTGTAATTTGTTTGAATCCATATTTTCATGTTATGAAATTTAAAATATTTAAATTTTATATTATTCTATCAATTTTTTGGAAAATGAAAATCATTATAAAAATGGAATTAAAAGTTTTAGGAGCATTTAATAAATGGAAATAAAAATAGAATCAAATTCAGCTATTATTATCAAAGATCTCATAAAAAAGTTTGATGATGTTACTGCTGTGAATGGATTGAATCTAAATATAGAAAAAGGTGAGCTTTTCAGCTTATTAGGACCTAATGGAGCAGGCAAGACTACAATAATAAACATTCTAAGTGGGATTATAGAACCAACTAGGGGAACTGCTATTATTAGGGGATATGATATAAAGAGAAATTTAAAACGGATTAAAGAGTTAATCGGTGTGTGTCCACAAAAATCTGCAGTTTTTAAATTTCTAAATGGTAGAGAAAATATTGAACTTTTCGGAAATCTGCATACAATTCCAAAAGAGGAATTAAAGAAGCGAATTGATAAATTTTTAAATATACTAGATTTATCAGAAGCAAGTAACAGAAAAACGGGGGGTTATAGTGGTGGAATGCTTCGTAAATTAAATTTAATAATAGCTTTAATTAATGATCCAGAAATTGCATTCCTTGATGAACCAACAGTGGGAATGGATCCTCGAGCTCGTCGTGCAACTTGGGAATTCATAGGATCTCTAAAAAATCAAAATAGAACGATTATTCTAACAACTCATTATATTGAAGAAGCGGAAGCCCTTAGCGATAGAGTAGGAGTCATAGATTATGGAGAATTGATAGAACTAGGAAGCCCCAAAGAATTAATGACTAAGTATAAAGTTAAAAATTTAGAAGAAGTTTTCATGAAAATAACTGGTAGAAGAATATTGGAGGGTATGTAAAATGAATTTACAGAGAATTAGAGTTCTTATAATAATGCAGCTTAAAAAATTGATAAGAGAACCTGCGATTTTATTTATGATTCTAATATTTCCTGCGGTCCTTACATTAACATTTGGAATAAGTTTCCCAAGTATAATTAACACGTTATCATTTGGTTTTAGTTTTCCTGATGCAGTCCCCACGTTAACTTTAGGAATAACTTTTGCTACTTCTATTCGTGAAATTCCCACATTAACTTTAGGAATAAGTATTCCAACTGAAGTAATCACATTAACATTTGGAACGGAAGCTGCAGCGGATTTTAATGCAATGGTTCCTGGATTATTCGTTTTTGCTAGTATTTTTATGATAATGACAGTGGCTATGTCTTTTTCTACAGACCGGCAAGAAGGACTATTAAAAAGATTAAATACAACCCCAATGACATCTGGTGAATTCATGGGAAGTCATGTCATATCAAAAATGTTAACGGCTATTTTACAGACGATAATAATTTTTATATTAGCTCTTCTTGTAGGTTTTAGACCGGATACAGAAATTAGTGGAATATTATTGGCATTTGGTATAATGGCATTATTTTCACTTAGTTCTGTTGGATTAGGACTTATTACAGCAACAATTTCAAAAACTCCTGAAACTGCTGTTGGAATTTCATTTGTATTCATTATTCCTCAGATGTTTTTTGGAACAATTATACCATTAAGCGAATCTACTGGACTAATAGCACAAATACTCCCAAGTTTTTATGCAACTGATGCTTTAAAATCAATTTTCGGAGGTGCCTTGTTGACAAATGTAAATATTTTGCTAGATCTTACTTTTATTGCAATAGTAAGCGTTGTGATAATAATCGTTGGTATACAATTATTTGAAAAATACGGAAAAGCCTAATTGAGATTTTCTTTTAATCTAATTATACAAGGGTATTATTTATTTCATCGCCCAATTTATTTATTATTTTTAAAGATTCCCTTCTTAGTTCATAACTTCTTTTTACTTTTTTAACGATTTTATCCTGTATTTCTTTTTTAGGGATTAATATTAAAATTCTCTTTAAATCTGTATCAGAAACTGCAGGAATTGCTGCGCCTGTTCGATGTTGGTACATTTGCATCAAGAACTCCTTTGATCTAATATAATATAATAAATAAAAAGGATCTAAATTTTGCTCCTCCTTTTTTATTCTTAAAACTCTCAGACCATTAGTACAAATGCAACCATCATACTCTCTGGATATATATGCTGATGCGTGTTTCATAGTACCCGTTGAAACACCGGCAATCGCCGTAATAACGTCCCCTTCCTTAACTTCATAGCTTGCTCTACTGGGAGCTTCATATACATTCATTTCATTATATGAAATTAATTCACTCAAAATAGGGTTTATATCGCTTATTTCTATATATTTTATCTTAGCTGCTGGATTTTTTAAAACCTCTGCTTTTTTTGATGTAATATTCACAACTTTTTCTAATGGTACTGCCCCTGCCCTTAATAATTTATCTCTCAACTCTTTATACATAGGTTGATAGAATTTAGGATCAAATCTTTCTAGAATTTCATTAAAATTTCTTGAAAATATATTATTTGAATTAATAATTTTTTTATTTTCTCTAAAATCGTTATAAGCTTTTGTTATTTTGGTAATATCTTCATTAATTAGTGGCATTCCTTTCTTATCTTTAAAAATTTCTCCTCTTTTATTTCTTTTATAGACTACTTTTCCAACTTTTGTTCCTTCATATCCAATATTTTCAACAATTCCAAAAAAAATTTGATAATTTTTTTGTATTTCTTCTTTAATTTGGTATGGAGATAATTTTTGTAAAAATAAGATAGAAGCACTTATACCTGTACCAAAAGGAATGAATGTTTCTTGGGGTAATTTAATAATAGCTAATATTTTTGCTTTATTTTTAATGAAATTTCTGATATATTCTTGACTCGGATTCTCAAGGATCCCATCCGGCAGAACAATTGCCATTCGCCCTCCATTTTTTAAAAATTTTAGACATTTCTCGATAAAAAGTACTTCAGGTGCTTTTCCACTAATAATTTCACCTTTTTTCCATTTTCCTTCTTTTTGACGCCATTTATAAGCTAATTCAAAACCTTCTAGTATTTTTTTGTCTGTAATTTTACCCCTAGAACCAAATGGGGGATTTGTCATTAAAACATCAAAGGACTCCAACTTACTTTGGGATAATAAACTATTAGCAGTAAAAATGTGGTTATGATTTGCATCATTTAATATCATTTGCATCTTAGCAACTTTAATTAAATCTGGATTAATATCCATACCCCATATCTGAAATCCTGCTGGTTGCTGGATATCTTTATTTATTAATTTCATAGATTCAATCAAAAACCCCCCCGAGCCACAAGCAGGATCAATTATTTTCTCATTTTCTTTTGGATCAATAATTTTCAATATCAAATTTATAACAGGATAAGGTGTAAAAAATTCTCCTCTTGCACCACGTAGATTGGCGTAGATAAAGGTTTGAAATGCAGTTCCTTTAACATCTACTGGAGTTTTAATTAAACTATAGTTTTGGAGTTGATCAACCACAAATCCGAGAGTTAATGGTTTTAAATTGATAATTTCATTTGGATCTTGAAAAATATCTGAAAATTGAGATTTAATTTTTTCAAATAATTCAGATATTCTTGCAATAAATTGAGATTTCTTTCTTACTCTTAATTCTTCAAATTCTTTATCCTTAATATAGAAGTTAGTATAGTTTTGATTGCTTTTTTCATCAGCCATTTTAATAAAAATTAATTTTAAGATTTCATTAAATATCTTTTCTTTTAAAAGCCCTTCATTAGCATAAATATAATTATGACATTTTTCAAAAACAGATTTTAACTCATTTACTGTTGCGGGCTTTAGATCTCTCTTCAAATAACTATTATTTTTAATTTCTGTCATTTTCCCCTCTTTAATATGATTTTATTAATTAATATTTTTTAACTCCTTCATCAATATCTACAATATAAGCTTTGCTATTACAACGATGATTAATTACATTTGCAATTTTCTTTTGATTATCGGGACAAAATATTACTACACACCCACCATTGCCGCTACCAACAATTTTCCCAGCCAAAGCTCCAGCATTTTTTGTTTCATGGATTATTTTTTCAATTTTCGGAGTTGAATTTTCAAGTCCATCACGCATAGCTTTATGATGAATATCAATTAATTCAGCAATTCTTGCAATATCTGGATTATTTTTAGAAAGTTCTTCTCTAGCCATTGTTACAACATCACGAACTTGAAGTAAAGCCCATAATCTTTTTGATGGATTTCCGGGTAAATGATTTAGAAATTTCTCAACTTTTGATATAGGCGTTTTTTTTAAATCAAAATCAGGAATATGATCTTTCATAAGTCTTATTCCCTCATCAAATTCTGCTCTTCTTAAATTGTGTGTCTGTAATGTTTTTTTCTTTTCACATGTGTCTCCAATTACAAAGCAATTTTTAATGGATTCTAAATCAATTTTTTCTATATTAGGAGGGGTCACACATTCCATAAACATACCATAACCTAGAGCGGATGCAAAATGATCCATATTTCCTCCTTTTTCATTAAATTCCACTACTTCAGCTTGATATGCGAGATCTGCAATTTTCTCTGGGTTAAATTTTAGATTAAATAATTCACTCAGAAATTTTATCCATGCAACTACCAATACAGAAGAGCTACTTAATCCTGCACCAATAGGAAGCTTACTCCAGATTTTACAACTTAGACCTTTTGATATTTCAAAGCCTTTTCTCTTAAGAATATTAAAACCTGATCTCAAATAATCTCGTTTCTTTCTATAATTTGGAAATTCATGACATAAAAAATCATCCTTTTGCTTAATATCTAGTAAATCTATTGAAATTTTATCTATATTTGAATAATTTCCTTCAATATAAGTCCGAAGATTAATAGCTGCAGTAATCACAGACAGACCCATATAGTCTTGATCCTCTCCAAATAAACAAATTCTCCCTGGTGCAGAAACTTTGATTGTCATTTCTGATTTTCCTTTATCGATGAGAAATTCATATCTATATTTTTAACTTTTCAATAATTATCATTAATGAATTCAAATTTTTATTTCTTATTATCAAACTACTTATTATTGAATTAATTTACAAATTTCTGCATATTCATAATTTTTAGGCATTAACCCAAGGATTTTAAGTATTTTTCCTATAAATTGATTCCTATCTTTGGCCCTTTGCCAAAAAGGGCGTGGATCCAATCCAGGAAATAGTGGAACTAATTGACTCTTATGTGCTTGAATTGAATCAATTTTTATTCTCATTCCTTTTTCATCAAAGGGAATAATTTTATTCGCTTCATGAATAGCGTATTCTTCCCATGCAGATTTATAATACCAAAGGTCAGCTTTGGTCGCTTTGGATTTTTTAAGTGCTATTTTAAAAATTTCAGTAGCCTTCCCATGAGTTCCATGGGGATCAGCGACCTCACCGGGAACAAGAACTATATCTGGTATTTCATTATCAAGGATCTTGATTAATGGATTTATATCTGCCTCGGTAATAGTTGATTTTATTATGGTTCCAGTTTCATAAAAAGGTGAGTTTAGAAAAATTAAATTTTCAGAGGAGATTCCTAGAATTTCTTCTGCAGCGATAGCTTCGGCCTTTCTAACTAAAGTTTTAAGCTGTAATAATTCTTTATAATCAATAGTTTTTTGTAAAATCTTATTTTTTATAATATTCGGTAATTTTTTTTGCTCAATATATTCAATAACGTCAGAATTTCGAACTGCAATATTTCCACTGACTACATAAATTATCTTTACGATATTTCCATTTTCATTCAAAGCTCTAATGGTATTTCCAATACAAATTGCATCATCATCGGGATGAGGGGAAATAACTAGAATTTTCTTATTGCTAGGCAATTTTTCTTTATAGAGTATTTTTTGTTCAGTTCTCTCTATAACTTCTTTTATTAAATCAGATTTATCACCATAAAATTTGATTAGGTTCGAAAGAAAATTATTTTTAAAATCTTCAATATCTAGTTGTGATAAGGGTTTATTTAATTTGACAGATAGCCAAATGAGAGCATTATCGATGTGATTTTCGCCTAATTTAGCCTTTTGACGTTCCATAGACCAGTTTACATTAAAAAATAGCCAAGGAGACATATTACGGCTCAAACGAGAAGCAGCTCCATGTTCTAGAATAAAAACTGTATTTGGATGAGTTTGGAGTATAGAAGCAGGAACATAAGGATTTACCCTTCCTTCAACTGCTTCTTTAATAATAGGAGCTTTATGTTCTCCTGAGGCAATTAATATAATCTTTTTAGCGTCTAAAATTGTTCCAATTCCCATAGTAAGTGCGTAATGAGGTACTTCTTCAATATATTTGAAAAATTTTGCATTATCAATTCGAGATTTTTCTGTTAATTTAATTTTTCGAGATCTGGAATTAAAATCTGAGCCTGCTTCATTAAATCCAATATGCCCACCTATTAAATTCCTATCAGCATCAAAAAATCCCCCACCAATTCCTAATATTTGAATATCAATACCCCCAGCTTTTTGGATAAGCCTTTCAAATCTGTCACAAAAATTTTCTATATCCTCTTCCTTAAGCTCTCCATCTGGTATGTGTATATTTTCAGGTTTTATATTTATGTGATCAAAGAGCCAATATTTCATAAATTTATGGTAGCTTTGAGGATGTGTGTTTTTCATAGGATAGTATTCATCCAAATTGAACGTAATTACTTGAGAAAAATCCAAATTTTCGTCTTTATGCATTCGAACTAGTTCTTTATACATACTAATCGGAGTACTACCAGTAGCTAGCCCTAAGACAGTATTTGGTTTTTTTCTAATCTGTTCTGCAACAATACTGGCTGCAACTTTTCCCATGACTTCGTCATTATCTTTAATAATAACCGCAACTTTTTCAGATACTTCTTCAATCCCTTCCATTCCAAGAATTGCGGCTCCTACTGCACCAGTATATCCCCTAATATCTTCACGAATACCCCGAAAACAAGATTCATAAACTTCCACTGGAGAATGAATTGGAATATTTTTAGTTTTTAAATTCTTGCGTATTTCATCATAAAAAAAACTCCCGACTTTTGCAACTTTACCCCCTATCATAATTTGAGAAATTCCAGCTAAATCACTGATTATTTTAATACCTTTAGCTAAACTTTCGGCAGCTCTATTAAAAATATCTATTGCGAATTTATCCCCTTGATTGGCGGCATTAGCAACGATTCTAGTAGTTATTTTTGCAACATCATTATTTACAAGGTCAGTAATAATTGTTTTATGTTTTAATATTTCTTCACGGGTTATTTCTGCGATTGCTGTCCCAGATGCATAAGCTTGTATACATCCTTTATTACCACAACCACAAAGTCTCGCATTTTCAGAATCATCAATTATAATATGCCCTAATTCTCCAGCAAAATAATTTTCTCCATGTAATATCTTATCATCAATTATAATACCTCCTCCCACACCAGTTCCTAGGGCAAGGGCAACAGAATTGCCTTCAATTTTTGATATTTCTTTTTCTCCTAAAGCCATTACATTTGCATCATTCTCAACGAAGGTGGGAATTCCAATTGCATTTTCTATTTCAGCTCGTAAATTTACATCTTTCCAATCTTCCATAATAATCATTTTTCTTACAAAAATAGGTCCAATTCCGCCAGGAATACCAACTCCAATGCTAATGACATTTCTTTCTTTTACTAGTTCTAGTAATTTTTTTATCAAGCTGATTACTTGTTGAATAACAACACGATAACCTTCTTGTTTCTTCGTATCTGCTTCTAATCGCTCAATAATATTTCCATTTCCATCAATACAAACAGCTTTTATTGAATGACCACCAATATCTATCCCAATTCCTACTTGATCTCCAAACGTCCCTAGATGCTTAATTTTAGATCTCAAAAAATTTTGCTCTTCTCCAGAAAATGGTAATTTTGGTAGTATTTGGATCCCACCACCTAATTTTTCAAAGGTAAATTTCATCTGTAGGATTAAATTTAGAGAATGAATTAGATAGGATTGTAATTCTTTATCTTCACAAACGAGTTCGATAACCTTTGGACCAAATGTAACTACTATATTAAAAATCTTAATAGCAAATTTCATTAGATTTTTATCTATTTCTTTCTTTGAATCTTCATTAAACTCTGTAAATGCAAATTTACCGATCCCAAAAGTTTTACCACTAATTAATCGAATTTTTATGTCCAATTTAATATCTCCAAACCAAAAGTGTTATTATGAAATGTTTTTTATCCTCTTTTTCGCATTTCTTTTAAATTTTCTTCATTAACACTACTCATTTTAATCCAAAAAAAATTAAATTAATTTGAATAAATTATTTACTTTCATTAATAAATATGACTTTTTGGTCTTTGGATATTTTAAATAGTATTTTTAACTGGAGATATTAAAATTTGATAACTTTAAAAGACGAACAAATCCCAAAATTAATGAATGCTGTTGTTCTAGAAAAACCATTTGTATTAGTTCATAAAAAAATACCGATCTGGCCCTTAGAAGAATTTAAAGATCCCGATTTACTCTTAATTAAAGTAAAGGCTTGTGGTGTCTGTGGTTCAGATTTTAGATACTATCAAGGAGAGAATCCATGGGCACAGCATACTATAGGACAAAAAATAGAAAATCCACCAAATATTGTACTAGGACATGAATTTTCAGGAATTGTTATAGGAGTTTTAAACGATTCCAATAAGAAATGGTTGGGAAAAAGAGTAATTCCAATTTGTTCAAAAACTTGCGGAAAATGTGCAATGTGTACTACTGGTAGAGAGAATTTATGTGAAAATACTATTCATATGGGTCATGGACAAGGTTGGGATGAGCTCGAATATTATCCAGGAGCGTATGCAGACTATGTTATAGCATGGGGAAAGGGATGTTTTGAAATTCCAGAATCAGTTACCTTTGAGGAAGCCACCACAATGGATGTTCTTGCAGTTTGTTTACATATGATTAATCAAGGGAACGTTGAAAAAGGCGAACCGGTTTTAATATTAGGTTGCGGTCCTGCTGGTAACGGAATTGCCCAAATCATTAAAATTATTGATCCCAAAATAGAAATATTTATTGTTGAAAATTCAAAGAGAGCAGTTGAAGTTGCTAAACAATATAAATTTAATTATATTATTAATTCAAACACGAAGAACGAAGAAGAAATTATCCAATTTATATTAAATAAAACAAATGGTCATGGAGTTAATTCAATTTTTGATAGTATAGGAACCGAATCTAGTTTTAATTTGGGACTATCCCTGTTAACCAAGGGCGGAACTTACGTAAACATGGCAGTTCATGATCAAAATATTACCATGAATCAAATGAAGCTTGCTAGTGAACGAAAAATTACAACTTCAAGTAATTTTTTAATAGAGGAATATAAACAAACTTTGAAATGGCTTGGTGAGAAAAGAATTAATGTTAAAACTTGGTTGACCGAAATAAAACTTTCTGAAATCCCTAAAATCTTTCGTAAAATAGTTGATGAAAATAATAGAGGGGAATATTTTAAGATTATAATTAAAAAAGATTAAGAAATTAACAATTTAACTTATTCCATTTCGACAAGTATTTTCACTTCATTATTAGTTGGATCCGATAGAGTTTTGAAAGCTTTAGGGACCTCATCTAGTTTAATTCTTTTTGTAATTAAAGGTTTTATATTGATCTTTTTTTTCTCTAATAGATTAATACAAGTTCGAAAAGTTTCTTGATTATAAGCGAAAATACCTCTCATTGTTATATTTTTTAATAAGAATTGCGTAAACCCTACCATTTCAAAAGGTTCTGCATGTATTCCTATAACAGTGATAAAACCCCCTTTTCTTATTAATTTCAAAGAATCAATATAAGTTTTTGGTACTCCAGCACAGTCAAAAATATGATCTGGACCGATTTTATTAGTTAATCCGCTTATTTTTGTCCAATCCTTTGGTATAAATACTTCTGATGCTCCTACTTCAAGAGCTTTTTTCTGGTTAAATTCCAATGGTTCAATAACAAAGACATCACTAGCTCCAATAGCATTTAAAACTTGGATAGTTACTAGCCCAATTGTTCCCGCACCAAAGACAACTGCATTTTCTCCAACTTTAATTCCAGATTCTTGGACTGCATAAACTCCAATAGCTAATGGTTCTACAAGAGCTCCTTCTTCATAGGATACATTTGGAGGTAATAGATGTAACCTCTCAGCTTTGACTTTGATAAACTCTGCCATTGCTCCACTTGAAGTCATTCCAATCCCATCACCCTTTTTACACAGATTCTCTTGATTTCTCATACACCAAAAACATTTAAAACAAGGTAGATTTGGGTTTGCAGTGACTCTATCTCCAATTTTCCACTTCTTAACATCTTCTCCTAATTCAATTATTTCACCAGAGAATTCATGACCTAAAATCAAACCAGTTGGAATAAGAATTCCTGTATGATAGGATTCAACGTCACTTCCACAAATACCACAGTTTTTAACTTTAATTAAAACCTCATCTTTCTTTATTTTTGGCTTTTTTATATCATCCTTTATTATAATTTCTCCTTTTTTTTGAAAAACTGCTCCTTTCAATTTAAATAAGCTTCCTTTTAACAATAACTAATTACATAATAATTTTGAATTAAATATCAATTTCCATAAATAAAAAAATAAGATTTTTTTAAATAATCCATTTTTTAATGAACTTTAGATTTATTCAAAGACGAAGGCTGTTTTAATAGAATTATTTATACTTTTATTTGAAGCAACTTCTAACGCATTTTTATACTCATCTATTGAGAATTTATGTGTTAAGATATTTTTTACGTTAGCTTGTCCCGATGTTATTAAATCTAACGCGACTTGAAAAGTTCGCTGTTTTTTTCCGTTTACAATAATATTGCTATAGCCCATAGATGGGATAAGATTAATTTCTTTGAAACACATAGGTGACCAATCAATTTTTATATAGGCTGGAGTTCCAGTTAAGATCAAAGTTCCTTTTGGTCTTAGTAATCTTAAACTGTTGGATAGAGAGGATTCATTCCCCACAGAATCGATAACAATATCAGCACCTCCATCTACTGGATAAACATCTTCCATTACAGGTGATAAAACTCTACATCCTAACTTTTTCCCAATTTTTTTAATATGACGGTCTTTTTTTACTAAAAATACCTCATCTACACCTAATTCTTTCGCCAATTCAGCTTGAAAAGGATATTTTGCTACGGCAATTAAATTACATTTACTGAATGCTTTTAAAGCCATTATAGTAGTTAAACCAATTGTTCCACACCCAACAACAACACAATTTTCATTATTTTTCGGTAGCTTTTTAAAAACACCTTGAATAGAAGTTGCGAATGGCTCAGTAATAACTGCTTCTTCAAAAGTGACGGATTCAGGTATTTTAATAACTTGAGATTTATGTGCTATTATATATTCACCCCAACCTCCTCTTATATCTTCACAAATACCTTGCCATGCTCCTGGTGATATAATACCTTGATCAAAGTTAGAACATAAATTATAGTTTCCTTCTTTACATGAATTACAAGGCTCAATCTCTCTTATACTACATGGAAGTACTGGTTCTATTACAACTCGATCTCCAATAGATAAATCTTTTATATTATCTCCAACCTCCGAAATAGTCCCCACATTTTCATGACCAGGAGTTGCGGGGAATGAAGAATAAAAAGATGTACATGTTGAAAAATTTAATGATAAAAACTTTAGATTGCTTCCACAAATTCCTCCCAATTTCACCTTAATTTTCATCCAGTTTTCATTAATTAGTTTTAATTCTGAAACTTCTTCTAGATCTAGTAAATCATAAATTTTAGGTTTAAAATTAGCATCCAAGGATTTTTTTTGCAAATATTGCATTAATTTTTCCATTTTAATTTCCAAAACTTTCAAATTATCACTTCCCTTCTTTATATCATTAAAATTTTAATGGATCTTGGAAATATATATATTTTAGGTTCTTTATTCCTTTTTTATAGAATTTCCTATTATAAGATTAATAAAGAAATAAGGTAGGTTTATGTCAAAAGAAAAAAAAGAAACCATGAATGGTGGAGATTTATTTATAAAATCACTTCTTACTGAGAATGTTCGTTATATATTTGGAATCCCTGGAGGACAGCTACTTTCAATATATGATGCAGTCTATCGTTTTGGTAGAGAAGAAGGTTTAGATTCGATTATGTTTCGGCATGAAGTAGGAGCAGCGCATGCTAGCGATGCTTGGGCTCGCATTACGGGAACTCCGGGTGTATGTTTTGGTACAGTTGGTCCAGGGGCTATGAATTTAGTTACTGGAGTTGGAACTGCTTGGTCGGACAATATTCCATTGGTTGTTTTAGTACCTCAAGTAAGTAAACCAGTTGAAGATAAATTCACGCTTCAAGGAGGATTGGACCAAATTACTATGTTTAAACCAGTAACGAAATATCAAAAACGTATAGATGAAACTGAAAATATTCCTGATGCTGTTCAAAAGGCTTTCAGAGAAGCAATTTCTGGAAGACCTGGTCCAGTGTTATTAGAAATTCCTGCCAATGTTCTATTTAAAAAAACAGATAAAAAATTTTCATTCCCTTCTCCTGAAGAGTATCGATTTACAGGTAGAGTAGCAGGTGATCCAAATTTAATTGAAAAAGCATGTGAGCTGCTTTTAAATGCTGAAAAACCTCTAATGATAGCCGGGGAAGGTGTTATTCAATCTGAGGCATGGCCAGAATTTCAGGAACTTTCTGAATATCTAGGTATTGCTGCTGGAGCCACAATCCAAGGGATGGGTGCGGTTTCTACTAAGTCTGAGACGGGACTAGGCGCATCACTCGGGACGATTATGCAAGCCTTAACACAAGTAGATGTTTGCTTAGCACTAGGTTGTAAGTTTTCTTTTCTTCTCGCATTTGGTGCTGAACCTATATGGAATAAAAATATTAAAGTGATTCATGTTGACATTGATCCGGGAATGATTGGAAGAAATAGACCTGTCGAAGTTGGTATTGTGGGTGATAGCAAGCTTGTTCTTCAGCAAATGTTGAAATATATTAAAGAAAAAGTAAAAAAAATCGAAACTGTAAATGATTGGGTAAAATCATTAAAAGCTTCTATAGATTCTCAAATCAAGAGTGCTATAAAAAAAGCTTCCAAGGATAAAACACCTATGCGTCCCCTAAGAATGATTAAGGAAATATTCGAATTTATTGATGAAGATGCAATTATTATAATGGATGGAGGAGACATACTCGTAGAAGCTAGTACGTTTCTTGAAGCGTTTAACTCACGACCCCCTCGTTCAACTCTCATGGCATCAGGGATGGGAACTTTAGGGGTTTCAATTCCCTATGCAATTGGAGCCAGACTTGCTGTAAGACATTTAGGACAACCAAACAGACAAGTAATAACCATCTCTGGAGATGGATCATTTATGATTAATGTACAAGATTTAGAAACCGCTAAACGATATAATCTTCCATTTATTAGTGTAATTGGCAATAATTCTGCTTGGGGAATGATCAAATCAGGTCAGAAATTGATGATGAGAAAACGTTTTATTGATGTAGATTTTGGAGACACAAATTTTGCAGAAATAGCTAAAGGTTTTGGATGTTATGGAGAACGAATAACTGACCCAAATGAGATAAAGCCAGCTTTGCAAAGAGCTCTAGATTCGAAATTACCAGCAGTCTTAGATGTAATAATAGATTTTGAAACTCCCGAGGGAACAGTTCTCATGGCTTCAATGGGAATTCTTTAATATTTTTTAATTTTTTTTCTCGATTTCTTTTAAAAATTGCTTTTTTTGGTTAAAATACACTATTTTAGTATATTATCGATAAACAAGAATTATAAATCAAATCTAAAATACATTATAACAATAATAAATAACCAAGGTGAATTTATGTCTGAAGAAAAAAAGGAAACTATGAATGGTGGAGACTTATTAATAAAATCCTTACTTGCTGAAAATGTTAGGTACATGTTTGGTGTTCCAGGGGGTCAACTCTTAACAACTTATGATGCGGTATATCGTTTTGGAAGAGAGGAAGGAATCGATACATTAATGTTTCAGCACGAAGCAGGAGCAGCGCATGCATGTGATGCTTGGGCCAGAGTAACAGGTACTCCATCAGTATGTTTTGGGACAGTTGGTCCTGGTGCCTTAAATTTAATTGCCGGTGTTGGTTCTGCGTGGTCAGATAATATACCGATGGTTGTATTAGTTCCCCAGTGTGGTAAAGCGATTAAGGATAAATTTACGCTTCAAGGTGGATTAGATCAAATTACATTATATAAACCTGTCACAAAATATCAAAAACATGTTGAAGATGCTGAAGATATCCCAGATGCTGTTAAAAAAGCTTTTAGAGAAACAATTACCGGAAGACCAAGACCAGTATTACTAGAAATTCAAGAAGATGCTTTATTTGGAAAGACAGATAAAAAAATCACATTTCCAAATCCAGAATTATATAGATTTATGGGGAGAGTTGCAGGAGATCCAAATTTGATAGAACGAGCTTGTGAATTATTACTTAAAGCTGAAAAACCATTGATGATAGCTGGAGGTGGAGTTATACGATCAGAAGCATGGCATGAATTTCAGGAACTTTCGGAATATTTAGGTATTGCTGCAGGAACTACAATTCAAGGAATTGGATCGATTCCAATTACAAGCGAGACAGCACTTGGTTCAGCAGTAACTTCAATGATGCAAGCTATAACTCAAACAGATGTAGTATTAGCACTTGGAATGAAATTTTCTTGGGCTATGGGATTTGGTGCGGAACCATTTTGGAATAAAAAAACCAAAGTAATTCATGTTGATATAGACCCAACTATTATTGGAAGAAATCGTCCTGTAGAAATTGGAATTGTCGGAGATTGCAAACTTGTACTTCAACAAATGTTAAAAATAATTAAACAAAAAGCAAAAAAGGTAGAAACTACGAGTGATTGGGTTAAATCATTGAGAGCAGCTAGAGAATCTAATGTAAAAACCTTATTAAAAAAAGCTTCAAAGGAAAAAACTCCTATGCGTCCTCAAAGAATGCTAAAAGAAGTTTTTGAATTTATTGATGAAGATGCAATTCTTGCACTTGATGGGGGAGATTTACATGTGTTTACGATGGATTATATTGATCTGTTTAAACCTAGACCTCCTCGTGCAACGATAACTGCAGCAGTAGGGATGGGTCAATTAGGTACAGGAATTCCTTATGCAATCGGAGCGAAACTAGCTGCCAACCACTTAGGACAACCAGATAGGCAAGTAGTAAATATAACGGGCGACGGAGCATTTATGATTAATGTGCAAGAACTAGCAACTGCGAAACGGTATAATTTACCAATTATCTGCGTAGTAGGTAATAATTCAGCATGGGGTATGATAAAGTCTGGACAGAAGTTGCTTATGAAAAAACGCTTCATAGACGTGGACTTTGAAGATGTAAATTATGCAGAAATTGCTAAAGGATTTGCATGTTATGGGGAACGTGTAACTGATCCAAAACAAATAAAGCCAGCTTTACAGCGTGCTATTGATTCAAAATTACCGGCTGTGTTAGATATAGTAATTGCATTTGAAACACCTGAAGCTTTAACGCTAATGGCTCAGATGGGTGTTCTCTAATATTTTTTAAATTTTTTTTAACAAGGTAACTTGATAAATTTGAATTCAGAGCCAATTAAAAAGCCCGAATTTCGATTAACTAGACTTTTTTCATTGGATGTAATTAGAGGAATTGCAGCATTTTTCATGGTTAATGGACATTTTATTTATGATACGATGAGCAAAGATCCAAAACTACAATTCACTAAATCATTTTTTTTTATGGCTGAAAACTTCATTTATACCGTAGGATGGACTATGTTTTTTCTTATAATCGGAATTGGATTAGCTATTTCCACACAGCGATACAAATTAAAGAAAGTATCATTCGAAGTACGGTTATATCATGTTTTAAAGAGAACAATTATTTTAGTTATAATTCAATATGTATATAATTTAGTTAATTTCGGCTTCTTATCTTCAGATTATTATAAATTATATTTTGGTCCTTATTCCAATACCGATTTTACCTATTTTTTTAATCCAATTTCATCCTTTTCTCACTCAAATTTAATTGCACAAATTGCACTTTGGTCTTTTGTTGTTTTCATCTTAATGGAACTTCCTACTGTTGCTAGAGTTATTATTGCAGTTGTTGTTGCATATTTTGGGTATTATGTGTTCGCGGTTCAAGGAAATATGTTTTTCTATATATTAACTGGTGAAATTTTTGGAACTTATTTAGTAAATGAATTGGGAAAGGGAAATACTGAAAGAGTATATAAATTAATTCTATTTTTTGGGATCATTTTGTTTTGTATCGGACTACCTTTACATATTGTTACTGTAAATAATAGGATTTTTGTGGATAATATTTTTTATATTTCACAACTTATTCAAAGTCAATCTGGAAAGACAAGATTGTATTCTGGAGTTACGAATTATGCAGATTATCTAGCAAGCCCTGGTTTTATTTTGTATTCTTTAGGTGCAGTATTTATGTTATTTGCATCACTATTTTGGATTTTAGATGTTAAAAAAAAGAAATCTAAAATCTTTAGACCTTTTATTTTATGGGGAAATTTAACTTTGACCTTATATGTAACTCATTTTATTTTATTATATCAATTTGTTTATAATTTAGAACTCTATCTTTACTTTTCTTTAGTCACGTTTATGACATGGAATCTTTTGTTATGCATTTTCATTTATATTGGTGCAGTATTTTGGTCAAGATATAAATTTAAATATAGTCTTGAGTGGATTATCCGTAAATATAGTTAAATGTGTCAATAGTTAACGATTTATAAGGATAAAAAAAATATCAAATATTATTTTTAATATTTAAAATCAATTAAAAGTTCATTTGATTAAATTGACAGAACCACCGAAGAAAAAACCAAAGATGAGATTGCAAAGAGTTGTAGCATTAGATATTGTTAGAGGAATCGCTGCATTTATGATGGTTCAAGGTCATTTCATTTATGCTACAGTTGAAAGTCATGTTCCAAATATATTATTTCCTAAAATTCATCCAAACTTTTGGTTAACGAGGCTTTACTTTTTCATCTCTGAGAATTTCTTATATGCTTTGGGATGGTCAATGTTCTTTCTCGTCATCGGAATTGGCTTGGCCATTTCAATAGAGATTCAAAAACTAAGAAAAACCCCATTTAAAGATCGTTTGAAACATATTTTAAAAAGAACTGGATTTTTTATATTGGTTCAATATATTTTTAATATAGTTAGTTATGGATTTTTGCCTCCTGCCAGCTATGAAACTTATATTTTAACTCTTGGGAATGTTCCTCCTTCTGATATTTTTTTCTATTTAAATCCAATAACCTCATTTTCGTATTCAAGCCTCATTGCGGAAATCGGACTTTGGTCTTTAGTTATTTTTTTCTTAATGGAACTCTCATTACGTGTTAGAATTGTTATTGCGATCATTTTTGGATTTGTAGGGTATTATATCATTTTCTTAAGGGGTAATATGCTTGTATATATTTTAGCGGGTGGAATTTTTGGTTCTTATTTGATAAAAGAATCATTGAAAGGCAATAAAGATAAAATATTTAAGATTTTTCTTTTAACTGGAATAGTTTTTACAGGAATTGGAACCCCGTTACATATATTCGCCGATATTGCTGAGAGACTTGCAAATCCACTTCCTACTAATTACGCGGATTACTTAGGTAGTCCTGGATTTATTTTGTATTCATTAGGGGTAATTTGGATTTTATTTGCACTTTTATATCGGGGTGTGGACTATAATAGGCATAATTATAAGGCGTTTAAACCTTTTATTTTACTAGGAAATTTAACTCTGACAATATATGTGGCACATTACATACTATTGAATCAATTTCTTTATAACTTTGGGTTTAATGCTTATTTTAACATAATTTCAGGTTGGACTTGGAATTTTGCTTTAATTATTTTTATTTATATAGCCTCAGTTTATTGGTCAAGGTATAGGTTTAAATATAGTTTAGAATGGGTTGTTCAAAAAATCAGATAATTAAGCTTGAGCTTTCTAAACCCCCAAATTTTATTTTTAGAAGGTCAAAATTAAATTATTAATTTTTGATGACTTTCCTTTACAGTCTTTTTAGTGCTCGAAATTGATTTATTTTTTAAATTAGGGAATTCAGAGCTCTTTCGCAATTCATTTATATTATTTAACATGTTAAAATCGAGTAATTCATCTTTACAAAGTAAATAAAAGCTACAATCTTTGCAATTTTTGTTTTTTTTACAGTGATTCATAATTTTTGACTCGTTTTTGTCGAAAATACAATTACTAATATTTCAAATAAAAAGCTACATGAATATATAAAAACTAAACATAGGGGTAATTTCGATTAGAAAATCTCCTATTCTTAATTGTTGCACTTTGCTAAATGAAAGAACTTAATAAAAATAGTACTTGTAAAATCCCGAGAATCCATGAGATTGTGAGCCCTATGATAAAACTAATATAGTTTTTGCTGGGAAATCTTTCATCATTTATTTGTATAAATATAGTTAATGGTAAAACTATGGGCAGCATGTGTCTGAATTCTATAGCGGAGATTAGAATCGATAGAGATAATACGGTAAATAACCAAATAAAATAGAGTAGATTTTTTGTCAGATATTTTTCCCCCTCTTCATCCCTTTCATCATCTCGGATTCCTTTGATTAACATCCAATTACCTATACCAAATGTAAGTAATGTGAAAACGATTAAATTTGCAGGATTAATTGCAATAGAAATAGATTGAAATGTTAAAAATATGATACCTACTGGAACAGAAGTAAGAATTACGACAAAAATATATTCAGTCATCTCTTTTTTTTCAACTTCTCGGTTCCTTATTAGTTTAATTAGAAGATAAAGAACTATAAATACTGGAATTGCTTTACTTGAGTCTTTATACAGATTTCCTAGAATCACTGCAATTACTAATAGCGGATAATAGAGGATATGTTCTTTTCTTTTCTCAAAACAATAAACCGAAGCTAACATAAAGAATTGGGAGATAATTTCCCAATCACAAATCCAAATTGCTGAAGCCCAAGTTATTCCATTGAGAATGAAAAAGAATGCTTTTGATTTGTTATAAGTTAATTTATAGAGAACCACTCCACTTAAACCTACGAAAATTGCTTTAAATAGATGAAATCCCCATGGATTAAACCCAAAAATCCTTAGTAAATAATGATATGTCCATAACGCCATTGGACGATGAGGTAATAAACGTAGAAAACTAAGTATTCCAAATACAAAGTTATTAATAACCTCATTGCCAAGGAAAAACGTTGTGGCTGTTAAAGGAATCCAAAAGGTGAAATCATCTCGTTTGAACGGAAAAAAGAAGGAAGTTCCAAAATTAAAAAGGAACCCAATTAAAAAGAACTTAAAACTCCAAGAACTATTCAACCAGTTAAAAAAATCTTTGAGTTTTTCCATTTAATATTGTCCTATTTAAGTTTTAAAACAAGTATGAGTTAATTAGGAGTTAATACTTTTTAATTTAACCATTTTAAGATTTTTTAAAAAATGATTCTAAAGTCTTTCCTTTGGTATTTGCTTCAAGAATGGGGTTAATTAGCTCTATTATTTTATCACCAACACTTTTTATCGACTTTAATTCGTTTCTATTCGCAATATTTTGAATAGATTCCTTTAGATTTCCGATATTTAAACCAGCCCATAATAGATGATTATAATATTTACCTTGAATTTGTCGATCATAAGACATATCGCATAAAAATTGGCTTATTTTATAATTTAATTTCCTATAATCCTTTGGAATATATCGCTCCTTAATTCTGTACTTTATATCATATTTTTTACACAATTCTACAACTATTTCATTAATCTTCAACATATAATCCATTTTTGGGATATATTCGCACTTAAATTTCGATTTTAATTTTTCTTTTTTCTCTTCGATATTTTCTCCATCCTGTAATTCTTTCATAAGATTAGCCGTTTCTGAGCAAAAATTGGCATTATATAGATTATTATATTTAGGAATTAATTCTGGATATTTCTCTTCTAATTTAGACATAAAAAAAATAGCTTGGAAATCTCTCATGGTCATTCCACTAAATAAAATGTATTCAGAACCACTCTCTTTAGTCCTTCTGATTATTTCTTCAAGAGTTTCTTTATCATCAGTAAGATAAGGCACTATTGGCATTATAAAAATACCCGTATGAATTTCGGGATATTTTTCATTAATTAATTCTAGACATTTCATTCTATTCTCAGCACTTGGAGCTCCTGGTTCTAAAAATTTATTAATTTCTTTATTTAATGTTGTTACAGTAAAAGAAACTGCAGCCCATGATGCTTTTGCGATTTTTAATATGAGATCTAGATCATTCTGAATCATATCAGATTTAGTTAAAATGGACAGAGGATATTTATGCTTTAATAAAACTTGTAAAATCTGGCGTGTTTGTCCATATTCCATCTCTGCTGGTTGATATGCATCTCCAGCACTGCCAATAATTGTAACATCTGGGAGTAATTTTCTTGCTTTTTTAAGTCTTTGGTCCAAGGCTTCCCCTATTGGCTTCCCATTTATTGTTTTAATATAAACTGTCTGACCAAAATCTTGATGAAGATAATATCTAAAAGATCTTGTATCGCAGTAAATACACGCATGTTCGCATCCATTATAACAATTTATTATATATTTACACCAAAACCATGAATCTACATATTTCATAACTTTTAAAACTGTCTTAAAATCTTTAAATTCATATTTTACCATTTGTCATCAAATTAAAAGAGTTTTTAAGGAAACTTTAAAATTTGTTGATAAGTTTAAAAATTTCTTATTATTTATAAATAAGAAATCTTCCTAAAAAGTGACGTGATATAGTGGATTTATCTGAAATTCTTGAGGAATTGAAAAAACAAAAAGACTCTGGAAGAAAAATTGTTGGAATTATGGCACATCAGATGATTCCAGAAGAAATTATACATGCAAGTGGAGCCATACCATTAAAATTAAGTTTTTCAGGACCTGAAGAAATAAGTATGAGAGGGACAGAATATCTAACAGCAGCCACATGCCCCCTTGCACGTTCGACTGTGGGGTTCTTTGAGGATGGAAATGAATTTTACTCATTAATTGATGTTTTTCTTGGTGGAAATTATTGTAATGGTGATGTTTGCGCTTCTGAATATATTTCGAAATATTTTAAAATACCTTTAATTCATTTCCCAATTCCTTGGATGGATAATTCTCCTTCGGTCCATTATTATCAAACACTCATCTCAAATTTAAAAAAATCTCTTGAAAATATCTTTAAAATACAAATCACAGATGAGCAAATTTCAAATTCAATTTCCTCATATAATCAAATTCGGAAATTTTTTCAAGAAATTAAACCAAAAATTGGAATGGGTTCGCAATTTCAAGAAATATTAAATGAATTATATTTATTGGGTCCTGATATATTCCTCAGAAATATTAAAACACAGCAAGATTTTGTTAAAAAAGAGGAACAGAATACAGCTATAGCATTTACAGGTTCCTTTGTCGGTATAAATGACCATATTTTAGAAACTATCGAAAATTGTGGATTTCAAATAAGTTATAATAATTCAGAATCAATTTTCTATTTTGATGAATTGATTCCTTCAGGAGAACCAATGGCAGCTTTAGCTCAATATTATTTACAAAATCATTATTCCTTTCGAATGCTTGAAACCCAACATCAAATAAACCGACTCGTTGAAAAAGTTAAATCATTAGAATTGAAAGGAACTATTTTACACGTTCTTAAATTCTGTGATCCTTACGTGTCAACAAGAAATTACATTAAAGATTCATTAAGTGAACAAGGTTATGCCATACTAGAAATTGAACGAGATTATGACCAAAGTATTGAACAAATTAAGACACGTTTAGAAGCTTTTAGGGAAATGATAGAATGAGTAAGCTTGTAAAGGATTATTTAAATGAAAATACTCTAACTTTAATGTTAGACTATTATTCAGGTCAAAAACAAGTGCGTTTAGCAAAATCGCGGGGGAAAAAAACATGTTCAATCATGCTCCCCTTTGTTATAGAACTAATTGAGGCCTCGGGCTGTGTCCCTATTTCTTGTTATCGACTAGGTCGCTTTCTTGCAGATCGTGAACTCCGCCTAATGAGACTTTCAAAAAATATTTTTGGGACTAGCTCCCTTGTACGATCATTAAGTTTCATTAACAGGGCAATTGGTCCGGATTGGCTTAAAAATCTAGCTGATAAAGGAATTCTTGGGGGTTTATGGAAGGTTTATCATGAATCAGTTAATGTGGCTAAAGAACAACAATTTCCTTTGGATGCTTGTTTTGGAACGAGGGTTTATTATGGAGCTTTAACACAATTCCAAAAGGACATTGATTTTGAAATTGGCTATGGAACTAGGTGTGGTTGGTTAACTAAATTCTATCAAGCTTGCAGTAAAATAAAACCTCTTGTATTTATTGATATTCCAATGAAATTTGATGAAAATGCCTTTGATTATCAAAAAAATGAAATATTACGAGTCATTGGTGAAATTGAAAAGATTACTAAAAAATCTTTTTCAGAAGATGCTCTTCAAGAAGAAATTCGTCTCCATAATTCTATAGCAAAGAGTTACTCAGAAATTCTAAAAGTTTGGGCTCAAGATATAACGGCTATGGGACCGCTTGGCTTTACTTATGTTCTTTCCATGTTGCATTTTGGATATACTGATAGGTTAACCAAAGGATCAAAATATTTTGATAGACTTTTAAGAAATCTTCTTCAAGAATTCAAGAAAAACCTTAAAACAGATCTTACAGATACTCCCAAATTGATATTAGCTCCTATGTTTGGAGGTTTTGATCCCGAAACCTTGAAAATTGTAAGTGAATTAGGTGGAAGGTTATTATTCGCAGATTGGACAGTTCTTAAAATATTAGATCCCATTAAAGAGAGTGGTGATCCAATTGAAAATTATACGGATTATCTATTAAACATTTCACGGAATTGGTATGATAACTCTACGGTTATTAATAATTGGATAGAGGTTATTGAAGATTTAAAACTTGATGGGGTCATTTTTAATAGTGTCTATGGGTGTAAGAGTTTAACTCCCTCGTTCAGACTATTTAAAGACCGTTTAATTGAGTTAGATGTTCCAATCATCGATATATCCTTTCATAACATGGAAGAAAATATTGGACAAAATAGAACAAGGATTGGAGCATTTATTGAAATGATTAAAGGTTAATTAATTTATCAATACGTTGTTAGAGAATTACTTAATAAAAATCAAAGGGGTAATATCTCATATTTTAAATCAACAATATTCTCTTCTGGAAGAAATTGAAGTACATTAACTTCTATATTGAATAATTTATCAAAAATATTAGGGTAACTTTTTAAAAAATCAAGAGTTTCTTGTTCAATAATGCCTGAAAATATTTCAAAATGTAATTTATTTTCCATATAATTAGAATCTCGAATACGAATTATTATAAACGGGGGATCTTGGTTTATTATTGGCGGATCGATACTACAAGGGTCTTTTGAAAGATATATTATTTTAATTAAATCAATTATAAAACCTGCAAATTGATTTAAATCTGAAATAATATTAAAAGGTTTTTTTATTCCATTAACGGGTATTACATCTTTTACAATAGGTTTTTCCTTAGCGATTGCTTTGCCAATTTCTTTCCCATCTTTTATTTCAGGGTGGAAGATATTCAAGTATTTCATAAAGGATTTTTGATACTCTATAACTCCGTGGTGTGCTCGTGACATATATGACTGATCATATTTTTTCAAATCACTAATATACCATATTTTATATTGACCGACTCGTCGATCGGAAACTAAACCCTCCTTTTCTAATTTTTTTAAATATTTTGTGACTGTTATCCGACTAAAATTTGTTTCTTCAGAAATCTTCTTAATACTAATCCCAAATTTTGACTTTTCCAGAAGATTTAAAATATCTTTTCTTATTTTTCCTTGTTGTTTTACCATTTTATTATTTCTTTCTCCATGGCTTTTATTCAATTTTGATGAAATTAATTAAATTTAAATTTAGTCCTTTTATAAGGAAGATTTTTTATTAAAATTTTAAATATATATATCTGTAACATAAGTTATTTTCCTTATTTCTGTTATTTAATCCATTAAATAAATATCTTTTGATATAAAAACTTCAATTCTTCATCTAATCGAATAACTTTATTATTTTATTCAAATTTCATGTTTATTTTGTAAAACCTACCAAAATATTTTTAATAAAATTTTGGTCTTTGGTTATCATATGAGTATATTTTCAATATACACATATATATATGAAAATAATGGACTTGATTAAAATGAATCAATTAGGACTAAAAAACATCTTTAGTGATTTACCACCCGAAAGATTAGCTTGGCTTGCCCCCCTGGTGTATTTGGCACATATAATTGAGGAAGCCGCATTTGGCTTTTATAACTTCATGAATAAATATCGTGGAGGATCTGGAACTCTCGGACAATTTTTGATCATGAATGGAATCCTCATGATCGCATATATCATTATAATTACTATGTTTACTGTGTACACAAACCGTTTAACTGCATTTATTAGTTTGGCAGCTTTGTTGGCGGCGCAATTTTTTAACGCGTTTTTTCATTTAATTTTTACAATTATATATGGAGAATATTGTCCAGGTTTAATAACTGGTTTTGCTTTATATATCCCATTTAATATTTTTATTGTTTGGAAAGCATATCAGGAAGATTATATAACAAAAACTACTGGAGCTATTCTCTTTGTTTTAGGGGCTATACTTATGGCATTATTTGAGTTTGAATCCCTTATAGTACTTTTAGGCTTTGCAATTACTGTAGCAATATCACTTCCGGTGTACTATATTAGAAGTCACAAGTCCGAAAATTTGGAAAAGGAAACTTAAAAAAAAAATTAATAGAAGGGAGATAATTTTGAAAAGAAAAATAAATGATATAATTTATCCATGGAAAACTCCTCCAGGAGTCGTGCTTGAAAAAAATCATTATGCGACTATGCGGGATGGTATAAAAATTGCGATGGATGTATACAAGCCCGCAGAGGGAAATGGTCCATGGCCAGTTATTCTGTCGATAGCACCATATAAAAAGGAATTATTAATGGAAGTAGGCAATCTTAGTTTCTATGTTCCTAAAGGATATGTAATAGTCAATGCTCAAGCAAGAGGCAGTGGTTTATCACAAGGAAAGTACAACTTTGGTGATGAATTGGAACAACAAGATGGATATGATATTGTGGAATGGATCGCCAAACAACCATGGTGTGATGGAAATGTAGGTATGTTAGGGTGTTCCTATCTTGCTATGAGTCAATATTATGTAGCAGGACAGAAGCCACCTCATCTTAAATGCATTGTCCCCATTAATGGCATGACTGATATATACAGAAATGCTATTTACCAAGGAGGACTCTTTAATTCTTCTTTTATGCACATGTGGGGAATAATGACGCTTAAAAGTTGTGCATGGCCGAGTAATGTTCCCGGAAAGGAACAACCAGATGATGGACTTGCTGCTTGGTATTTTTATCCAGAAGATGGACCATATTACTGGGAAAGAAGTGCAGATAGGCGTGCTGATGAGCTTGATATACCCATATTCGGCATAATTGCAGCCCATACTTACATCCATACAACTTCACAACTTATTACGTATTCAAAAATCAAGAGTCCAAAGAAGCTAATGATATTACCAGAGGCTCCAGTGATGTATATGTTATTTGTCGATTTAAACGTGGGAATTAACCAAGAAATACTCAGATGGTTTGATTACTGGCTTAAAGGTATAGACACAAAAATTATGGACGATCCTCCAGTAGCGATCTACGATAATGGTACGAAAAAGTGGCGTTATGAAAATGAATATCCGCTTTTAAGGACAAAATGGACAAAATTTTTTCTACACCGAAATCCTGCTGGACCTGCAAGTAAGGCCCCATGGGGATTACTTAACCAAGATGCACCAACAGAAAATGAAAAACCCGATAAATTGAAGAGTTCTGCCTTAGGTGCCGCGAGTATGTTAGGGTCTGGGCTAAGTAGAGTGCCACGAGGTAGTGGTTTATATAGAGAAGAAGCGCTACCCTCCTTTAAACCAGCAATTTTAGCATATTTAAGTCAACCTTTAATTGAGAATTTGACGGCATTGGGACCGCTAAGCATTAATCTTTATGGATCTGCTGATACAGAGGACACATATACGTGGGCATGGTTTGTAAAAATAGGAGAAGTAGCACCCAATGATAAAGTTAGGGTCTGGACATTAGGTAATCTCAAAGCATCGTTTAGGGAGGTTGGCGAGGAAAAGTCAAAGCCAGGACAGCCTTGGCATTCTTTCCAAAACCCAGCTATTCTAGAGCCAAACACAATCTATGATTTTCAAATCGAGATTCAACCCTTATTTCTTACTTTTAAAAAAGGACATAAGATTTATGTGGAGATTTCATGTGAGGACCCTGGCTATGAAATTGATAGTACCTGCGATCCAGTAGGATTAGCGGGATCAGTACCTAAAAAAATATCTGTTTACCATGATCCGGAACACCCATCCCATCTGCTACTGCCGGTTATTCCTGATGCTCCAGAAATCAAGCCAGTGGGACCACCTTTATCAGATATATATTGGGGTGGACCATCGATTAGCGATAATTATATATCCAAATTTATAGGTGGAGCAAGTCGAAGTAAGCGTTCTAAATAATTTCATGAGTTCTGTGAGATTTTCTCACTACTTATTTTTTTTATAGCTCAAAACATGATGAATAATTAAAATTAATATACCAAATATTATAGACATTTAAATATGTTCTAAACCTAGTAATTACGGCCACCCAGACTTTAGACTCTTTGTCGGAGTAATATATCCATTTGTTTATTAATATCTTGGCTAAAAAACCATAAATAACATTCTCTCCAAGCGTCAACCACTGATTTTTTTGGAGAATAACCTAAAATTTTCTTTGCTTTTTCGCATGAATAAGCTCCTCCGTATAAAATAAAATCCATAAGTTCTGATGGTGTAATAGTTTTAAAAAGCATGTTTGAAATTCTTTTAAATAGCTTTAAAGCAGATTCAACAAAACCTCTAGGAGGAATTATAATTCTTGACTTTGAATTTACTGATTTAACCAATCTTTCAAAGAATTGTTTTGCTCTTGGATAATCAGAAGCAGTAATATTGAATGCTTCTCCCACAGCACTTGGAATCTTTTCTGCCAGTAAAAAAGCATCTGCTAAATCACTTGAAGACACATAACATACAGGGATATCTGCAAATGGAACAGGAATTGGCAAACCATATCTTATAAATAAAAAAATTCCAAGTGTTGATTTTTCATGATAAAAACCAGGGCCAAGAACCATCGGAATTCGTAAAAAAGTGGCTTTAAGCCCATATTTTTTCTGATAGTTAAGTAATAATTTTTCACATTCCATCTTATTACGACTATAATGCCCTGTATACACTTTTTTATCGTCTTCTTTCAATGGTTTCATGATTTTTTGTGGCCCATAGACTTCTATAGTTGAAGCGAATAAAATACGTTTTACATTATTTTTAACACAAGCTTTTGCGATATTGACAGTTCCGCCCACATTAATTTCCCAAAATCCTTTCTCATCCAATCTTGCTTGGGGCATTTTACCTGCTAAATGAAATACAGTATCTACACTTTTACAAGCTTCCATAACTTTTTTGGGATCCTTGATATCTCCACGAACAAATTCAATATTAGAATTTTTAATGGGTGGGGGTGCAAGATCATAAACTCGAACATTTTCTCCATTTTTAAGAAGTTTTTGGACTAATGCCCTACCAATAACTCCAGATCCACCGGTTACAAGTTTCATTTGCAGTTATTCTCCTTTTTATTTAATTTTTTTTATAATTCAATGATTGTTAAATTGTTATTATATATATAATATTAATAATTTTGAAAAAAGAAAAACTAAGAGTGGAAAAAATGCTTTCAGAGAAGGTTCTATTAATAACTGGTGTTAGTGGTGGTATTGGATATGCAATTATGGAAGATTTAGTCATAAAAATCAAAAATTTAATAACTTCTAGTAGAAAAAAATTGACTGATTTTTTAAAATTAGACCCAGTTCCAAGAAATTTAGAGCACATCCCTTTAGATCTAACAATAGAAAAAAATGTCCAAGATTTATTTCAACAAATTAAGAAAAAATATGGTCGATTAGATATTATGATAAATTGTGTAGGGGGAAGTTTGTATAGTCATCCAATTGAGGATTTCCCAGTTGATGAATATGATAAGGTTATGGAAGTCAATTTGAAATCTGCATTTTTATTAACTAAATTTGGAATAAGAATGATGAAGAATAACGAAGAAGGCGGGAATATTGTTCATTTTGTGTCAAGTTCTGCAAAAAATATTTCTAAAAATAAAGCACCTTATGGCGTTGCTAAAGCAGGTTTAGCCCATCTTATCCATTATGCGGCATTTGAAGCAGCTAAATATGATATTAAGATTAATGGTATTTCGCCCACCTATGTTTTTACTCCACGGCATGAAAGAGAAATTAATGAAAAAATCCAAAAAACAGGTGTTAAAAGGGATGAGATAATAAAAAGTAAACTCTCAAGACAATTGTTAAAAAAAGAATTGTATCCAAATGATTTGCTGGATGTCGTGAAACTATTAATAACCACAGAAAGTATAACAGGACAAATATATAATTGTGCAATGGGAGAAATCTTATCCTATTGAAGTCTACTTGGTATTTAATTTTTTTAATTATTTATTCTGCTTTTAATTTTATTAATTGCATTTAATATCTCATTTTCTCCAAACATAGAATATTCCGCTATATCTTTTTCGATCTCTAATAGTTCTTTTAACTCTTCAAGCTGTTCTTTTCCACCAATTTCACCAATTGCTTTAGCAGCGTAAACTTTAATATTCTTATTTTCTGCTATTCTTAAATTCTTCATGACCTCGTTAATCATATCTGTTCTTTTCATTTTCTCGATAGAATTTAAAACTGCTTTCTTTTTTTCAAAATCTTCTGAATACCATTTTGGTGTATTTAATATTTTTATAAATTCGGCACGTAATTTAGGCCATTCATCTATTTTTTCAGGATGTTTCTCAAGATATTGGGAAACATACCATTTTTGACCTAAGTGTCCATCTATAAGACAAATTGTAATAATTTCTTCATCAATCATATCTTTTTCTTCTAAATCCCTCAAAAGTGTACTATCAATCAATTTATGTTTTAAAATATAGTCTTTTATCAATTTTTTCCATTCTGTATGACCTAATTTAACTAATGCACGAAAAATATCAGATACCAGAGAAGAGTCTTTAGTCTGATTTAATTTTTCCAAAATTAATTGTAGGAATTCTTCATTTTTACTAAATTTCTCGGCTATTATTGGTAAAATATGACTCCCTCTATGTTCCAAACTTTTAATAAAATCAAAAGTTTCTTTTTCAAAACCAAGATCTAATGCTGCTGCTAATTCTATAATTCTAGCTTGAATATCTATCTTATAATCATGTATAAAGCTTTTATCTCTTTGGATCGTCTCTTGAGCTTCTGTTTTATCCTCATTAATTTCTTTCAAGTATTTTTTAAAGATTATTTTTAATTCATCTTTTTTCTTGAATTGGTAAGATTCATAATTCATCCGATTGATAGCTTCAATTAAATGTTTTTTTGTTTCGAAATCACTAGCTTTTGCATTCATAGCATGTTTAAATAATAATTCTTCAACCTCTGGGTCTGGTATTTTATAAAATGAGTATTCAAATACTGATCCCACAATTATATTTGTTTCTTCAGTTTTAACAAATTCCATTAATGGGTTTAAAATGATTGAGTGATCATGGTAACAAATACGCCCTACAAATACTTCATTAACCTTTTGATGGGATAGTTTGCAACCCAATAACGTTTCAATTATGCTATTATCTTTTAATATTCCAAGGACAATTTGTTGTATTTTAGTTAATATTTCAAGATCCTTGATATCTTCAGCTTTTTTATCCATAATTAGAGTATTTATTCCTTCCCAAGCCCACGCACGAAGTACTGGGTCATTTTTTTCCCATAAATCAAAAAAAATCTTAATATCATCATAAGCAAGAAGTTTCTCTAATGCTTCATAGCCCGGAGATTTAACTGCATTGGGACCTATTAAATCGCTGCTATAAATTCCCTTTAATTCCTTGATAATTTTCTCTTTATCATTCATAAAATCAAATGAGTAATAATTTAAAGAATATCAAGAGAATAAAAGAAAGGATAGAATTAATATGTTTTAGGTTGATTTCTTTTTTTCTTTTTTTGAAGAGATATAAAATCCAGGATCAGCAACATTGTCAGGATCAAATGCTTCTTTTATTTTCCTTAGCCAAATATGATAATCAGAGCAGTGAGGACCGTACCATTCATGCATTTTATCCCCCTCAATAAAAAATGGAATTCCTAGATGTTTTACTAAATCCATTTCATTGCTTTTTTCCATATATTCAACCACTCCTTTCACAGACTTCTCCGATGTTTGGTCATACATAGTTGGCATTTCACAATGATAAAAATGTCCATGTTCATAGCTAGTAACCCAAGCTCCTTCTCCTTCATCATCACCGATAACACCTTGTTTGATATATTTTTTCTTTAGTGGTATATTATTTTCCATCAGATGACGTGACATGGTAACGGTTTCCATTGCACCATGAGCAGACTGAAATGCACCTGTTATAAGAAATCCATGAAATCCAAGATTTGCCCTTATACCATCAGCATAGGATATATTTGGAATATCCAATTTTTTCTTTAAAACGATATCTTTACCGCCAGTCTCCTCAACAACACTTTCAAGAACTTTTTCTTTGTAAAGAAATTCTCGTGAAGTATGTGCTGCTAAAACAACAACGAGAGGTCGTTTATAACGCATCATTGCAGAATAAGTTTTCATTAAATCTTCTGCTGTAAAGGAAAAAAGTGCTCCAATACCAGCAGAGGAAGTATGAAAGCACATGAAACTGATTCCTTCTTCTTCAATTCTTTCAAGGGCATGTTCTAGTTGTTCATAGGTTTTGTAACTTATAACATGGTATTGAATGTAATTTGGAATTTCAAAATCATAATCTGGAAGTACACCTTTAATATTCCAAGTAGTATCGCATGGATATGGATATAATTTAACACATACTTTTGTAAATATGCCTAATCCACTTTTTGCACCAACAAATCCTCGCATAACGCCACGTAAACTAGGACCCGGGCCATCTCCCGAAAACCAATCAGGATTATCCTTCAAACCCCACGAACCAAGGCGTAATATTTCACCAGTGGGTAAAATCCATTCAACACCTAGAACATTTCGATCTGAAAAACCTGTACTTGCAGAAGTGAAACCGGGTCCACACATTGAGGTAGCACTGGCTAGTGGAGAACCCATTGGACCACATCCTGGCATGTGACAATTCAAACCCACTTTCATTGCTTCTGCTTGCAATTGAGCACCAGAAACGTAGGATTCAACAACAGCATACATATTTTTTTTATCAATTTTGATTATTTTATTCATTCGTCGTAAATCTACTACTATAACTCCAGGCATGGATACTTGATTCCAAGGACCTAATCCAGTAGATTGAGCTTTAAATTTTAAACCATATTTTTTACAAAGTTTTACTACATTTTGAACTTCTTCAGTTGTTGAAGGAAGAACGACAGCCTCTGGTCTATAATAGAAACCATGAACATCTTTACCTTCTTTACCATCTATTACATTTAAAAACTCTACACACCAATTAAAGGCGTAAGTGTCAGTGATAACAGGATCGTCAGATATATTCTCAGGACCTAAAACTTTTTCAAATTCTTCATAAACTTTCTTATCTAAAACCATTTAACTCACCTACAGAGCCTCAAGAATTAATTCGCTTAAATCATAAAATTTCATTTTATTTCCTTTTTCTTTAATTGCATCCTTTAAATTGGTAGAACAAAATGGACATGTAGAAATTAAAGCCTCAGCTCCAGTAGCTTCGACTTCTTCAAGTCTGGTTTTTGCTGTATATAAAGCAAAATCTGGATATGCAGCTTTAACTCCCCCACCAGCTCCGCAACAGTAACTAAATTCTTTAATTCGCTCCATTTCTACAAAATTTATTTTGGGTATTTTCATAATTACCTCACGGGGTGGTTCATAGACTCCATAAGTCCCCTTTCTTCTCGGTTTTGGAGGAATTTCTAATTGCACTACGGGCATTGGTTCTATCACTTGTCCATGCCACTCTTTATAAGGTTCCGAACACCTTCCCAAATGACAAGGATCATGATAAGTAACTGTCATATCAATTGGTTTTTTTAATTTCAATTTCCCTTCGTTAATGAGATTAGCGAAATATTCCGAGGAATGTGTGACTTTAAAATTATATTTCATATATTTGGGATAATCTGCCTTAAAAGTACTGTAACATCCAGCACAACTCATGATGACCTCTTCTATTCCCTTTGCTTGTATTGTTTCGATATTATATTTCATTAATTTTAGCATTTCATCTTTTGCCCCAGCACGTAATAGTGGGCTTCCGCAACAGAATTCTTCAGAACCTAAAATTGTAAAATCAATTCCTGCAGCATTTAAAACTCGAGCTGTTGCAATAGCAATTTCTTTTCTTCTATAAGAGGATGTACAACCTACAAAATAAGCTAATTTTGCATCATCTTTGAGTTTTACATCATCAGGGAGCCAGGATAAGCGTTCTTCGGCGGGTTCTCCATATGGATTATGATTTTTTATTGTACTTTCAATATATTTCTTATGGAGAGGTAGTGGAGCTTTTCCCTCCTCAACTAATTTTTCCCTGAATTCCTGAATTACTTCCTGAGGGTCTAATTTATTTAAATATTGACATGAAATAGAACACGATCTACATAAGGTGCATTTATAAACCACATCAAGTAATTTATCGGAAGGTTCAATTCTATTCATTAAATATGATAAAGCGACGATAATTCTGCCACCACCAGAATAAGAGTGAAAGTTATATCTGTCAATACTAGGACAAGAGGTAGCAAATTTCTGACTTTTAATTTGGATTTGAGGAATCCACTTACAAACACTACATCTTAAACATTTTTTGATCATATCAGCATAATCTTCTAATGGCATTTTTTATCCTCCTTTAAAACACAAAACTCCTGGATTTAGAATATTATCGGGGTCAAAAATATTTTTAACTTTCTTTAGAGCCATAGAAATTTCGGGATCGACTCTTTTATAAATTTCATCTGCCCATTCTCCATATGGTCTATTAAAAAATGCTCCCATGTCCATCAGTTTTATGCTCAATTCAGAATAGATTTTCTTAACTTTGTTTATTTCCTCTTCGTTTGTCGGATCATAATATAAGTCAAATTCACAGTGACAATTGCATCCTTGGGTCATAGGCTGAATATAGACGCCAAGATTTTGGACGGAAAATTTCTGAGCTTTTAAAAATTGTTTTGTTTCAGTAACAAAATTAGGAGATTTATCCATTGTTGTTACGAAAAATATGTCTTGACAACCACCTTTAAATCGTAATTTCCAATAATTCTTACAAGATTTGGTAATGACTTCGACTATTTGATCATTAGAAATTCCATTAATTTCAGTTAAAACCTTAGTATTGAATTTTTTAGAAATATCAAGAATATCTGCTTCTAAATAATCTATTCTATCTTTAGCAAATTGGCCTCTACCTAAAACAGAAATAATTACATTCCATTCTGGTAAGTTTTTCGCTAGATTTTGAATTTTTACTGGATCTTCAAGAATTAAAGATGCAAGGTTAACATTGTTTATAATGAAAAGTTCATCTGGCATCCTGAATTTCAAAATTTCATATAAAAAGTCAATAAAATCTAATTTATCAGATTGTAAATAGAATAATTTTCGATTAGAGGGTTTTAATTCACATTTAACTGTTGCCCAGCTTACAATACCCATACTTCCTTGCGCTCCTTGCAACACTCTGAACATATTAAATTGGGTAGGCCCCAGCGGATTTTTCATTGCTTGTCCTACTTCTAATTGTTCTTCGAGTGTTCCAGGACCTGCTGCTGAGCCTGTCCTAAATAAATCTCCCGAACCAAATGTTACTTCTGTACATAATAGAGGATCAGAAGTATCCCAATGATGGCTAGGCATTATTGTTGGTTCTCTTTCTAGTGCACTAGTTAGGACGGATTTTGAATTACGAGGATATAGAGGTAATAATAAACGTAAGCCATGTTTATCAAGCTCTGGTATTAATTGTTCAAATGTAACTCCTGGTTCAATCATAACTACACGATTTTTTTTATCAATTCGAAATATTTTGTTCATTTTAGAAAGGTCTAAAATAATAGTATCGTCTCTCTTTGGAATTGTATCTCCATGAAACCTAGGACCCGAAGGCGAACTTACTGTTACAATTCCCATTGAAAGATCATTAGCAATCTTGACAATTTTTGGAATATCTTCAGATTCAGTAAGCCATATTACTGCCTTAGGCTTCACGGATTTTGAAAAACTCAAGTCATGTGAATAGTCTTCAATAATTTTAGGATCATTAGAAATATTTTCATTAGCCAATATTTCATTTAATTTTTTCATCAATTCTTCAGTCAAAATAGATCACTTACATTTCCTGTGGTCTTATTTTTTACTATAATTTAAAATATTACATTCATTAAAAAAAAAGAAGAAATTATTTTTAAAATTAGCCTTGTTTGTAAACTATGCCAGTTCCACCAGCTGGATAGCGGAATTTAATTGCATCAGCTTCACAAATTTGATAGCAACCACCACATTCTACACATTTCGATTGGTAATCGTCCACTAAGCTAGCAACACCATCTTTCATTTTCCAAAGATTCATAATACAAATTATAAGGCAACGACCACAACCAATACATCTTTCTTGATCTACTTGAATAAAATCTCCAGTTCCAGGAATTCTTTCCATTAAATTTTTAACATCAATTTTCATAATTTTTTCCCTTCAATAGATTTATTTTGGTACAGTAACCTTCAATTTATCTCGTTCCTTTTTTTTCCGGGGTTGTTTCTTTTTAGGAAGCATACTTTGTATTAAATCATTCATTGTGTTTATTTGATTAATGTCATCTCCCAAGACTTTAGAAAGTAAAGGAAATACCTCTTGCATAACAAATGGGATCATTTGGGGTGAATAACTACGAACTTTATCAATTATTTGCCGCACTCTTACGGTGTGAGGTTCCGACCAATCGTATATACCACCTAATACTTCCATCATCATTGGGACAAACCATTCCATCGTTTTTGGTTCGAACGGCAACTTTGACCATATGTGATATAATTCAGCTCCTGATTCAAACTCAACTCCAACTGAGGTGTTTCGCCATTTTTCATCATATAATTTAAGGAAATTTTTTGAAGTATCACCTTCTGAAATTGCCTCTGCTGCTACTTCAGCCGCTGCTCTTCCTGTTACCATCGCGGGATAAATTCCTTCGGCTTCTAACGGACATGGAAAACCTCCAGCATCCCCAATAAGCATCACATTATCGGTATGTGTGTCATAGGGATCTGACATCCATGGTAATAAATGTGCTTGAACTTCTCGGGGTTTTGCTTCTAGATTTTTAATTAATCTCTGAAAATAATCAAGATTAACCACCCGATTTAAATAATATAACGGATTTTTATCCCACCAAGTCAGCCAATTACCTAGACCAATATGAAATCCATCTCTAAAAAAGACTTGATATGCAGCAGGAAATGTTGCACCCCACCAGACGGCAAGAGCTTCTTCGCCCATAACTTTATCAATATTTTCTGGAGGCACATAAAAGTCATATTGTGGAACTATTGTTATTTGGTGTTGTTGCCATTTATATCTCAGACCTGATTTCTTTGCAACCATTGAAATTGCTCCATCAGCTCCAATGATAATACTAGCTCTATATTTTTCTCCTTTTTCATCAATTACACCAACGACTTTTCCTTTTTCTTTGATAAGATCTACAATTAAAGTTGATGTTTTTAGTTCTGCCCCCGCTTCTATGGCAAAATTACAAATCCATGGATCAAAATCCGATCTATAGCAATTCATTGTTATAAAACTCTTAGCGGGCTCATATGTTACCGATTCTGTAGGTCTTGCCATGACCATCCCAGCGACTTGATCATCCTTATTAATGAAGTAATTCCTGGCATAAACACCTGGTCTCAAAGAAGGGCATTTTTCGGGAGTTAATTCTTTCATCATTTCTGGAAAATCGCGCCACATTCGTGGTCCTAAACCGCAACCTGAAGAATTTTTTTCCCCAGATTTGCGACCTCGCTCAAAAAAGATTGTCTTTAATCCTTTTTCAGCTGCAACTTTTGCGGCGACTGAGCCTCCTGGCCCAGCACCAACAATTATAACATCATAGGTTTTCAATAATTATAACCTCCTATGCAGTATTAATATATAAATTTTAAAGAAGAACAAATTGAGATATGTTAATTTCAAGCTAAAATATAAAGTATTTTAATTTTAAAATTCAATGACTTAGCAGTATTTATAAATTTTAACTAAATAATCAAGAATTAATAAATAAAAGTATTAAAATTTAGAATATAAATTGTCTGAAAAAAGCTATTATAAATATCTGATAAAAGATAATTTAAAAATATAAGATATATTGAATTTATTGAGACTACCAGTTAAACAATTTTTTCCTTACAATTTAATTCCAAAATAATAGATATTTAGTCTTCTTTATAATAATCTGATACTTCTCCAGTAATCAATTTACTAACTTTAAGACCAGTTCCAAGCCTTCGAAGTGGTTTTATTGATACTCGTTTTTTCATCATTAGCCATACTACTTTCATTAGATTTTTTAATTTAGTGAAAAATCCTCCGGCCAGAACTCCAGCGACAGCCCCAATATCTGAAAAATTTCCTTTAAGTACGAGAGTAACATCCTCATATATCCAATCCTTGTATTTTAATTTTGGAGTCTCACATTTTATACATTTCTCTATTGTAATAATCTTAATAGGATCAAATAATTCCTCTTGATAAACCCTTCCTGTTAAATCTAATTGTTTTTCTTCTGTATTCAGATCCTTCCATTTCCCTTGCCATCCACATTTCTTACAAGTTATTTTGGGAGTTGAATAACTCTTATAGGTTACCCAGTTTCCTTCTCCTACACCGAAATTGATCACGACGGCTTCATGCTCATCAGGTAAAATAAATTCTACAGTTTTTCCTTGAATTTTATTTTTTACATATAATTCTTCCCGTTCTTCTGGGGATAATCCCTCAACACATCCAACAAATAATTCGCCTAAAGTTTCTCCTACTGATTTCAATTCAAACCCTCCAAAATCTCATTCCTTCATTCATTATTTTCTCCCAATTCCAATATTAGTAATATGTTCCTTCCCATAGAATTCTTGTGATGGTGTTTTATGGGTAATGTCTGTATAAATTCCATTTAATACTTCATCTTCAGTTAATCCCCATTCATAAGGCATAACCCTAGTACCTTTTGGGTAAACCCAATCGAACTCTTCCTTTTTAAACTTCTTCTTATTTTTTAAATCAGGAGGTGTGCAACCTAAAGTTTGTCTTGGAGTAGTCACGCCTCTCTCCTTCCAAGTTTTAATTAAAAAGTCCCAAAATTCTGGTACCTCTTCTCTAAAAAATTCCTGCATTTTTGGCTCAAACCCGTTAATAAATAATCTGTGAGATGTAAGTAAACCTGCTAATTTCATTGTCCATTCGGGGCGTCCCATTGTAGTTAATACATTAAAAATTGGTGGCCAAGGCACGTAACAAAACCAAGGAATTGGACGCCCATATACTTTTTGAGCAACAATTCCATCCCATATACCTGCAAGAGAACTCCAGCTTGATGGTTCTGAAAACAAATTAATTGCTGCTGAAAACCAAACCATACACATAGAATAAGCTGAATTTGCCCATTGCGGACTTCTTTCATTCCTAATATCTTTTAAAACGTCTAATATATAAAATCCTGCTTTAGTAAAATTCTTAGTATTTTTAGGAATCTCACGAAGTCGCAAACCTCTTTTAATGTGCCTTCGCTCGAATACTTCATCATCGCTATAGAGATACCAATAATCTACAGGAACTCCATCCTCCATATGACCATTTATAAGCATCTCTAACTCATAATTTGCATCATTTAAAACAATAAATGTTATATCAGTTGATTCACCATAAATGAGTTTTGTACTTCCCATTTGTAAATCAGATCTAACATATAAAACTGGAGGAAAAAACCACGTAGTTAATACATTTTCAGGATCTTTTATTTCACCACTCATGACTTTTTTAGCAGAATCAACTGCGATTTTAAATTTTTCATGCATAAATTCTGAACCACTATTCATGAATTTAACTTCTGGATCAGTTGTTTTTTCAGTCCAATACTCATGTCCGAGTTCTTGAAATAATCTCCAAAGATGTTCCCCTAAAGGTATTAATGACTTTGAGGGAAAATCTTCTGGAATATCACCATAAGTGTGTACCATAAATTATCTTCCTCTAATTATTATTTCTGGTTTTATAATTGTTCGATAATTATTTGATTTTTATTTGAAATGGATAGTTCTTTTATAACTCACAGTGTTTTTTATAATTCTCTTCCAATGATGGAGCATACGGAGGTTGTATATGGTAATCCACTGGTACAGATCTTGATTTTACTTGGTCATCTTCCTTCCAAATTACAATTAATTTTTTATCGTGTTCCTTATCTTTTTTTGGATAGTCTATTCTTATATGACCTAATCCCCAGTCGGTACCTTTTCTTAAAAGACTTGTATGTATTATTGTCTCCCCTACAGTAATTACGGTAAAACATTCTAATGCTCTGACCAATTCACGAGGATTTCTTGCATAAACTTGTTGTCCTTCAACATCTTTAATCTCTTTCAGCCATCGTAATCCCAATTTTAAAATATTTTCATGTTTAAACTCTCCGCAATATTCTTGCATCTTGACAGTAATTCCCATCATGAGCTCTTTCCATCCTATTCCTTCTTCTCGATTAATAGGTGCATATACTCTAGCCTTCTCCATTTCAACTTGTTTCCTGTCGATTATTGGATCAGGTGCATTTAGTGCATATTTTACAGCTATTCTACCCGCATATCTCCCAGTAGCTGCTGCTTGGCTGTGATCAAGACCACCCCATCCGTTCATTCCAGCTACGTATAGTCCTTCAAGGTTTGTTTTTAGATCCCAATCAAATAATAGACCACCACTACCTACAGATGGACCCCTGTATTGAGATGGAGGATCTCCCATAAACCAAGCTGGAAAAAGATAATGGTTAGGAGGATGAACAGGTACTTGAAGCAAGTCTTTTTCGGGATCAAATCCGGCTTCTGTGTAATTCTGATATACAGGTACGCGAGTTTTTCCTTCATTGCCAACCATGAGACCAAATATTACTCTTCGCTCAAGTTCTGGCATACTGGGTAAATCAGCATATAATGGTAATTTAACTTCACCTTTTTTTATCATGTTTGGTAAATTTGGTGTAATCATAGGAGCTGAATATTTCCATCTCATTTTATAGGGAAATATAGGCACACCTACAAGAGATAATTTTTGTTTTGATGCATTTAGAGATCGCTTTTCTACAGGTAAAGTTTTCATACTTCTATCTACCCATGGTATTTCCTTTCCATCAGCGTCTATTACTGTAGTAGGAAACCAAGTCTTTTCATGAAAACCAGTTCCAAGGAAAGGAGACATAAATTGACCTGGATTATAAAAAGATCTTTCCATTAATGCTAACTCAGCTCCAGCATTCCAAGCAATAGAAAACCCTTCTCCTGTACTATTTGGACAAAGCATAGACCAGCCCATTCCATTCCTATCGGTAGAAAAAACCCAAGGATTTGCAGCTATAGACATGCAAAGGATGGTGGCTTTTGCCTTGAAGATATAGAATTCCCCAGTTCTAGCATTTACACCTGTTGCACCGACTACTCTTGCTCCTTGCTTACCTCCTTCGGTTAAGAGGCTAGTAATCATAACTCTTTCATACATTGGGACTTTAAGACGCTTTAATTCATCATAATAATACTTCTTGATTTTAGCCCCTCCACGGACACGAACTATGAATTTACTTTCATAATTATAAGCAAATAACATCTTTGATTCTTCATCTCTGAATGGAGCACCCTTGAATTCATCATCTACATCCCTTAAAGGAAGACCCCATTTTTCCGCATCAAGTAGGCAATCATAACTTTCTTTACATTGAATGTATCGGGAGATTCCAGGATCAAAAACCGCTTCATCTGCTATAGCATTTGTCAGTTCTTCAGCTGAAACTTTACAAAATGGTGCAGTACAAGGAAAATTCCAGTGATCGACTCCAGCTCCACCAGAACCACTTGAAATTATAGGACCCTTATCGACTAGAATTACCTTACTCCCTTTATTTGCGGCAGATATAGCTGCATAACACCCAGCAACTCCCCCACCTAAAACAAGGACATCTCCGATTACTTCATTTTCTTCACCATACTTAACAGGATATGGCCATTCTGGCAAATTTTCTTCCATATTTTTTCACATTCTTCTAATTTTTAATAAAGATTTAATAGAAAATCTTCACCCAATAGGTGGTTTTCGTTTGTATTTTGGTGGGTTTTTCATTCCTACTCGAAAAAATTCTCCCGTATCTTTCCTTATCCAACCCACTTTTTGATTTAATGGATGATAAAACTTGATGGCTCCTGGTCGTTGACAATATTGCACACAGTTTCCACAAAACCAGCATTCATCGGGATATAATACAATTGGAGGTTTTCCTTTAACTGGATTTGGCATCAAAACATCCCTTCTACACACATCAACACATGTATTACAACCATTACAAATTTCTTGATTAAATTTTACAGGTTGGCATGGCATAGCGGGATTTGGAACCATATAGGCTTTATATTTCATATAGAAACAACACCGTTAATATTTTATATATAAAAAACGTTCAAGACTTCAGTTATTCAACCATATTTATAAAAATTCACTTAAAAAACATAAATTAGCAATATCTATATGATAATTTAGCCATTCAATTATCATACATTAGCAAATTTCAAAAATAATGAGTTAAAATGGTTGATTATAAAATGAATTGTGAGGATTGGCTAAATTTATGCATAAAATTTTACTTAGATTCTTCTAAAATTCGAAAAAATTAATACAATTCATATCTTAAAATCCAATAAAATAGAATTTCGATATATAATTTTTTTCAATAGAAAAGATATTTTATTATTTAATTAAAATGATAGTTTAAATTTGAAATCTTTTAATTTTAAATGGAGTAAAATTTTTGGTGGAAAGGTGAATCTGTCACGAATATAACAAATATTGATGATTCTGATAGTTTCGATCGTATTGGATGGTTTCAAATTCAATTATTATTGCAATTAGCATTTAAACCAAAATATGGATATGAAATAATTAATGACTTAAAATTAAATAATATAAATATTTCAACTGGTCAGATTTATCCCGCATTAAAGAAACTTGTGAATATAAATTACCTAAAAACTTTTTCTAAAAGGGGACGGGCTGCAAAAAGAAAATATTATCAAATAACAGATAAAGGATTAAATGCCCTTCAAAAAACCATTCGCTCAATTCTTATAAATCTTATACCAGTTATGTATTCTTTTTTAGGAGAGCTTAAAGATAGATTATTTAATAAATATAAAATTAATAGGGGAGATGTAATATTCTTATATTCTTATCCAATAAAACAAGCTTTAATAGATTTAGCTCGATTGGTAGGAGACACAGGTAAATTATTAATATCTGTCAATAATGATTTAACTCGTCAAACAATCCTGGATCTTGCGGTATTCTATAATTTTGAAAATGTTATCATACCAATTACAGTAAATGATGACTTTAAACTTGGTTGTGAAAGGGGAATAGCAGATAAAGCTATATTGATGCTCTTTCAAAGAGAGAAAAAGATTGATTTGCTTTTAAAGGAGACTTTACAAGTTCTTAAACCAAAGGGGAAATTATTTTCACTTTCAACAAAATTAAATATATTTAGTGAGACCTTCTTAGCCTTTTTCGATTTCTTTGCTCTTCTAGAGTTCTTCAATGGTTACACAGAACATGAATTAAAAGCTTTATGTGAAAAGTTAGGATTAGATATTGAACAAACAGAAGATATTAAAAAAATAATTATAGTTGAAGCTAGAAAAAAGGATTAATATTTCTAATTTGATTATTATAAATCTTTTTTGATAATTTAAATACACATTTTTTAATTATTTATAATATTATTACAATCGTTAGTGGTTTATCTCTATTTATATCATTATTATTTCGAAATTAAAACATTAGAATAATTTATCTATAGTTTGATTGTTATATTGCTAAAATAAGATAATTAGATGAAAACATATATTGTATAAGATACAAATTTAATATACGGATATATTATAAATTATTAAAATATTTATTCTTTAAAAATAACAAGTCCTGGAGGGACTTGTATGTCTAATAGTAAATATACTTATGGGGATTTACCGGATGACCTGATAACAAAACCCTATTTACCTCTTTCGCGTCACGCATGGAGATTATATCAAACCCTGGGTTATGAAGCTTTCATGGAAGAAATTTTACCTCGTATGGAAACTGATATAATTTATGATATGATGAAACTTAGGTTAGATGAGAGTATTTTTACTGCAAGAGATGTATTAGATGGAGCCATTAAACATCCAGATAAAAGATTGGCGTGGATGATGTTTCCTCCCGTTATCCCATTACGTGCAGATTTAACTCAAGGTACAATGAAATTACTTTATGGAGATTCTCTTGATATGACCTTTTTTGCTTTAAAAGATCTTGATCAAGAATTGTTATTTTTATTAAACGGGCATATGGAGAATGGTATTCCTGTGGATTGGTGGCTTGTGGGTCCAGATGATGAAATTTTTGAGCGACGCCATATAAAATATGGTTTTAAATTAAAAGATGCATTCAAACATTCAAAAGATATGACAAAATGTGGTTTCCAAGTTATGGATATCCTTCGCGATATTAGAAATGAACGTACTCCACAATGGGCAACGACTCCTTATTGCGTTTGCATGGTTTGGGCTACAGGTGTTATAGGATTTATGGTAGAATTGAGCATGTTCGAATTGGTTGGAATGATATGGGATGGAGTTGGAGCGAAAAGAGCATATGGACTTCCTGATCACTGGTTTGCATATATTCCATGGCCATCTATGGTTCGATTGTTATTATTCATGAATCGAGGGGAGTTTATACTTCGATTAGCGGGTCTTTTAAGTGGTAATCGGCTCTGCATAAACCATATAGAAGAAAGTTTATTGGATACAATCAAAGAAATGTTAGATGGAACTAATTTTTGGGAAGAAGCTTTTATTAATACAGCGAAACTTGGATTTCCTTGGCCATCCCAGACAATAACAGCTGAACCACCTAATCTTAAAAAGAAATCAGCCTATAAAAAAGAAGTATTTGATTGGAAATATACCAAAGAACGATGGTTAACTCCTGAAGATTTTGAAATGACATTCGAGGAGATAACTAGGGGTCTTCTTTTAAATATCTCTCATAAAACACAGCCATGGAGTGTCAACCCTAAAGATGAGATTATTTCCATCGGATGGGGAAGGGAGATTGAAGTTTTTCAAGATATTATATTATAATTAGAATTTATTTTTAATTTAATTGAATAACATTATATTTGAAAATATTAGAACATCAAGATTCCTTTTTATATTTGATGACTTTCTTGATTTTCTTAACCTTTCTTTTTAGTCTCTTCTTTCTTTTTTCATTTTCGATCCAACCTTCGGGTTTGAGATATTTTGTTTTCATCCCATGTCCAATAGAAACTATATTATCTCGTGTAAGTTTTTCTATTTTCGATTTATGAGTGATATTAAATAATATACCTGATAGTGCTTCATTGAATGAGAGGTCCAAATCTTCATAGAATACGCGAGGTCCGGGGGGATATTTAAAATCTAAGCTTTCCCATTCGTTAGTATCTGAATTAAATTTAGGAGGTATAGAGTTTAGCGTTTGAGTGGGGGTTGGAATGCCAATTTTTTTTAATTGATAACTATTAAGTAACAACATTCGGTCAAATTCTTCTGGATATTTTTTCTTTACAAATTCAAGCATATTTTCATTAATAGGCTGTAAATATAGTTGATTTCCACTTAACATTCTTGATAAAGAAACCAGCCAATCTTTTCGGCTTAAAGCAAAGAAAGTGTTAAGCATTGGAGGCCATGGTTCATACATAAAGAGAGAGTGTGGAAGTTTATATGCATTTTTAGCATTCACACCATCATAAACTTGTCCTAAGGTATCCCAATTGGAGAATGGTGTGCCTGCTCCTGCCATCATAAATACTAGGGAGACTGAATATGAAGAATGAGCCCATTGTGGTGTTCTCTCATTCCTTACATCCATCATAATATCTCTTACTCTGGCAGCAGCTAATGCAATATCGGGGAATCTTTTAGGCATTTCTCTTAATTTATAACCCAATTTCAAGTGTCTTCGATTAAAAATTTCCTCATCTCCCGACGCCCACCACCATTCTACTGGAAAACCATCCTCCATATGAATATTAAATAACATAAAAAGTTCCCGAGTTATATCATTAATTCCAATAAATGAAATATCATGAGATGGACCATAAATCATTACTGAACTGGAAGAATGAAGATCAGCTCTAATGGTCAAATTAGGTGGAAATCCCCAATAAACCATGGTTTCAGCTTTTCTTTTAATTTTTCCCTCATCTAAAGCTTTTTCTAACTCGAGACCATCCTCCATTCGTTCAGCGAAAAGATTTCCTGATTCATCTGAAATACCTTCTCTTAATAAAAATTCAAATTCATCCCATTCTATGAATTGTAGAGTCCAGAGTATGGAAGGTACGAGAGGAGTATATTTTTTAGTGTAGATATGATCTGGAATACTTTTATATGCCTCAGTAATTGTGCGTTTTGGCTTAAGTTCAGAAATATCTAAAGCTTCTAATATCAAATCCTCAGCTCCAGTATTTTCAAAAAACCATTAAAAGAGCGAATTATTTATTTAACTTAATATATTTAACAATATTCATAACAATCTAATTATTGATAAGAAATTATCACATTGTGGATAAAAATTTAAATTATTTACAGTGAGAAAAATTGAAAGATCCCATTTCTCAAAAATTAAAATCAATACCAGTTTCTATTTTTAGTGTAATGACGAATTTAGCGAATAAACATAATGCTATTAATTTATCACAAGGATTTCCAGATTTTCCAATGCCCGATTTTATTAAAGAGGCGGCTTACAAGGCAATTAAGGATGATAAAAATCAATATGCTCCCAGTATTGGCATTCCAGAATTAAGAAAGGAGTTAAGTAAAAAATATAAGACATTTTATAATTTAGATTACGATCCAAATAAAGAAATTACTGTTCTAACGGGTGCGACTGAAGCAATAACATCCGTTTTGTTGGGAATGCATGATCCTGGGGATGAAATAATAATTTTTGAACCTTATTATGACGCTTACATGGCAGTTTGCCAATTTAACGGGATTATCCCGAAAACTATCCCTCTTGATTATCCGAATTTCACTATCAATAAATCTAAATTAGAGGAAGCTTTTAGTTCTAAAACAAAATCAATTTTAATTAACACTCCTAATAATCCTACTACAAGAGTATTTAATAAAGAAGAATTGAGACTCATTGGTGATCTGGCTGTTGATCATGATGTTTTTATAATTACTGATGAAGTTTATGAGCATATAACATTCAATGGGAATCAACATATTCCAATTGCTTCATTTTCTGACATTCGTGACCGTGTTATAACGATTTCATCTTTTGCTAAAACTTTTAGTGCTACTGGTTGGAAAATTGGCTATGCTTTAGCTTCGGAAGAAGTTTCAAAAAGTATCAGATTATCACATCAATTCATAACTTTCTGTTCAGCAACACCTTTACAATATGCCTATGCTGAAGCTTTGAAAACAGATAGGTCATTTTACATCAATCTTCAAAATGAATATAAAAAAAGAAGAGATATTTTAAGCAAAGGTCTGGTTGATGTGGGATTTGAAACATTTCCGACTGAAGGAACTTATTATATTGTAGCAGATATTACCCCTTTCGGATTCAATGATGATATTAAGTTTTGCGAATTTTTAATAAAAGATATTGGAGTGGCAGCAATCCCTATGAGTGAATTCTACTCAAAACAATATAAAAGAAAAAATTTAGTTAGATTTTGTTTTTGTAAAAAAATTAAAAACTTGGAAATGGCAAATCAAAGGCTTCAAAAACTAAAAGAGTATGAATCCTGATAATTTATAAAAATAAAATCTCTATTTTTGCCCATTCTCCTTTAATTGACGTCTTAGAACTTTCCCTGTTGCTCCTGTAGGAACTTCATCTAATATTACAATTTGTCTTGGATATTCATTTTCTGGTAAATGTTCTTTAACCCATTTTAATAGATCTATAGAAGTAATTTTCTCACGTGATTCTTCCTTCAAAGAGACATAAGCTTTAATTGAGTCTTCCCCATTTTCATCCTTAATTCCAATTACAGCAGCTTGTAAGATATGTTTGTTTTTATATAATTTTTCTTCTATTTCTGCAGGATTTATAGAGTTTCCCTTAAAATTGATCATTTCTACCATTATTCTTTCTCCATTCATTCTTTTTTAAATAATAACCACATTGCACCAAGAAAACAAGGTAGGGATATTGCTGTTATTATCATTTCTGCAATAAAAATTGTTATCGCTTGTAAATGAAACAGAATTGCAAATAAATTTAAAGATATATGAATCCCAACAGCAAAAAGATAATAAATAATATATGGTTTAATAGTAATATCTTTAAAATTAAGCTCGGGAGTGTCGGTTTTAAACCCATAACCAATTATTATTGCGGTTGCAGAATGAAAGAGCACTACAATAAATCGTTCATATAAAACCAGTAAAGGTATTCCAAATAAATTTGCAATAGAAGTATATTGAATCCATGCAAAGAAATAATAGAGGATATAAAATTCATATAAAGGTGAGAGTGGAGGAAGTAATATGTACCAAATAATGCTATTTACAAATAAGTTTTGGATATTTATTATTTCAGCGGGTATTGCTGGAACGAAAGCGAGCATTTCACCTGCTCCAAATCCTAATCCTACAATAAGACCGAAATACATTTTATTTTCTTCATCTGGATTTATTTTCCTTAAAAGGAGAAAAATGACAATAATTTTCATTCCTTCTTCAACAAAGGCTCCAACTATGAGATTAACCCAATAAAGTGCAGGTAATGGAACGAATGGAGCATAAACTCCCCGAATTAATCCTACATAAAAGAAAAGAGCACCCATTATAAAAGCAATAAGGAAAAATTTCCATTTTTTATCTTCAAATTTTAATATTTTGAATATTATTGCAACTCCAAGGGGATATAGTATGCTTATCAACACACCCAATAAAATTCCAATCGAATACATCCTATTACCTTACCAACCATCTTTAAAATTCAAATAAGTAATTCATACTAAATAAATAATCTTTGATAATTTTTAAGAATATTTTTTATATGTAAATAATTAATTCAAAATAAATTTAATTTGTCCAAAAATTTTAGGATGAATAAAATGGTATCAAATAATACAACTATTGGAGCAATACTCATATTTTCTGGATTAGGTTTGTTGTTTTTGTTATGGATCAGTGTAATTTCACCAAATACTGAAATGCGTACTCTTTGGGTTATAATTACGACAATCTTTTGGATCCAATTACAGGATATTAATCAGATTTTTTGGGTTATATCAGATGAATTTGAATCTTTTCTATTTGCAGTTTGTATTTTAGCACTTGTTTCCCTCCCTGTAGAAATTTTTGGCTTAAATATTGAAATTTTTGTCTATAGTTCCATAGTCCTTATTCTTGCTGGAGTTATTGCTGTTATTGTTAGTTCTAAATAATACCTATATTTTTTTTTACATAATTTTTTCTCTTACATATACAATTAATATAAAGCATATTACTGCTATTATGCCATAAAGACTTACCATTGTAAAAATCTGAGGGTAACCTGCATCAGTTGTTAGACCATAAAGAAAACCCATAGCGAAATATGCGCTAATTTCTAAAATAAATAAATAATAAGGTTCTATGTATTTTTTATCACGCACTTTTTCTTGTTTTGTATAAATTTCAGTACCAATAATTTCTTCTAATCCTCTTCCTTTACTCTCAGGAGCTAACATATAAACAGCATAAAGAAGCACGGTTAAAATCATACCCATAAGAGCAAACATAAATTGATATGATAGACCTAATCCACCAGCTTTCTCTGCTCCATACATCATAAAGAAAGGCGCTAATATCATAGCCCCTCTACTTATGGATCCCATCCAACCCATTGCGGTGCTTCGGACATGAGTTGGCATCATCTCTAAAGGAAGAATTGTGAGTCCGGCCATTGATAATATAAGGCTAAACGCACCTAAGGTTCCACCGGCAACAACAATACTTATAATAATTGGATTTGTTATATTTCCCTCCACAAAAACAGCAGGACAAGAAAACATCAAACCTCCAATGAAAGTAAGATAAGAGAAACGTCTTACACAAGCTATTCTACCCCATCGATCAAGTAGAGGTCCAGCCAGAAGGAATCCTATTCCACCAGCTCCTGCTACAGGTAAAGCCGCCAAACCTATTAATTCTGGAGACATATTCAATTCTTGGCGGAAATATATTCCAAAAAAGGTAAGTTGAGCAAAATTTATCAAATTTCCGCAAAAACCTCCCACACAACCTAAAATCATTCCACGAGCATATTGTTTTTTTAAAGGAGCGAACCAGCCAGTTTTAGGTTTTAGACCTTTTTTCTTTCGCCAATCCTCGTATTTCTTCATAGCAGTAAATCGTTTGGTTTCTTTTAAAAGGAAGAATAAAGGGATAAAGAAAATATATCCTACAATAGTAAAGAAAAACAAACTCTGCCAAGTTGTCATATAATTACCCCAAGGTCCAGGAATAGCTGCTCTAATTCCTAACATTTGAATTGTTGCACATGCTATTCCCCCTATTGCATTTGTCGCAAGGACTATGCCAATCAAACGTCCTCTTAGATGATCGGGAGCTTCTTCTGCCATAATAATTGTAACAATATCTGCTGAAAGAAAATAATTTGAAAAAATTCGCATAATAACAAAATAAATCAAGCCATCCGGACCAGGAGGAGAAAATGCCGTTAAAACTGTAAATGTAGTAAAACCTATAGCGGTAATAAGTGTCATAGGACGACGTCCATATTTATCAACTAAATATTTAAATGAAATTGCAGCAATCACACCTATTCCAGCAAAACTTAAAACGACCCCCATAATTAGAGGGCTAGCAGAAAGTCCGAAATAGCTAAACAAGTCTTGATCCAACAATTGGTTAAAGAAATTAGAAAAATCCTGTCCTTCAAAACTTGACATAGCCAAAGTGATCGCAATTGTGCACCAGCCATCGAAGAACGTCACAATCCCAGCAAATATGATAACGAAATAGAGATATTTATTCATTTTTGTAGGAAAACCTTCTTCTGATCTTCTTTTTTCTCTAATTCTCTTGCGTTCTTCCTTTGGAAGCTTTTTGAATGTCTCAAGGTCTGTGTTTTGTTCTATTTCTTTATCTTTTTTTAGCAGATTTGCTCCCTCATAATTTTTTATAAAATAATTAAATGATTAGTAAATTAAAGAGTTTTTAAAATCATTTGATTATAGGAATTAATTAATTATTTTATTGAAATCTTCTTTATAGGAGAATTTTAAAAAAATAGAATGAAATCATGGAAATATATAAAGAGCACATATAAAATGGATAATAACCTAAAAAATTTCAGAGATTCCTTTTCTAACCTTGAGAAGGCTATCCAAACTAAGCATATACTTGAGATTATTAAAGATTTTGAATTTCTACTTGAAAAAATAATCTTAAATGAAAAAATTTCTTGCGAAACTGATTGTTTAATAGATATTACTATGTCATCAGAAACCAATCCTGAAAAAATTCGAGTAAATCTTGTAATTCCTGATAAAAAGAATCCTCAAATTCTTATTTTTATAAAATTTATAATCGACTATCCAGAAGTCTTGATGAATTATATGATTGAAGTTACGATGATAAGAGAACATTTTGGAAATGATATTAAAATAGTTTATATTTTACATGATACTAATCAAAAATTTTTTGAAGAACCTATTTATCAGACCCTTATTAAGAATATGATAGAACAAAATCAACTTAATGAGCTATTATTTCTACCCAAAGAGTTTAATAAATTTTTAGATATTATAAAATCCTAGTTTTATCCAAGTTTTTTTTCAATAAATTTCAAAAATAATGTTAAAAATATTTTTTATAACAATAATCTCAATATAATAAAATAGCTAAAACTAAATATTATAAAAGGAGACAAATTATGTACGTCGGAAAATTAAGAGCTCAATTGATCTTTACAATTTTTATCATGTTTCTATTGCCTTTCATTTTTGTATTCGCTCTATTTTATATAAATTCAGAAATTTACGATGTTACATATAAAACCCAAGATTATCTCATTATATTTGGAATAGCAGGGGCTTTTGCTGGTTTTCAGCTTCTTCTCTTATATTTCATAGGACCAGCTTCTATTGAACGGCATTACGGGGGACAGATTCAATGGATTAGTAGTGATTATGACTCCCGGTTATGGGAGATGATACAGGTTAGAGCGAAAGAGGCAGGAGTAGGTTTAACAAAAATTGGAGTCCTTCAAACTGACGAAATTAACGCATTTGTTTACGGTTATGGAAAGAAAAAAGGGAGATTAGTATTAACACAAGGATTATTGAAACATTTAGATTTCGATGAAGTGGAAGGTGTAGTAGGACATGAGCTCGGACATGTTAGACATAGAGATATGTCAATTACATTAATGCTTATTGCAGTACCTCTATTAATTTCAAGCCTCTATAGATTTTCATTCTATACAAGTGGTCGTGGAAGAAGGGACAGAAACAATACTTGGCTCATCATAGTCATTATAATTTTGTTTTTTGCAACCTATTTTGCTTCAATTTTATTAATGAGATATGTTAGCCGTATCCGAGAGTATTATGCAGATGCTCATTCTGTAGAATTATTAAAGGATCCACGACCCATAGTGCAAGGGCTAGCAAAATTGACATATAAAAATGCTATTACTGAAGATACAATCATTAAAACTCGAACCAATACCCATGCGTTAATGATTGTTAGTCCTATGGCATCAGCACATCAAGCCGATGAAGCACGAAAAACAATAGCAGAAGTCAAGGTTGATTTAGATAAATACGGTGATGTCGGAGGAGCAGATATAGATGAGGAGAAATTGGAGGACGCAATGGAGAAAGAGCTGAAAGGTGGAGAAAGTATAATGAGAACCCATCCATTAACAGCTAAAAGAATTTTAGGAGCTTTAAAATACGCTGAAGAATTGAAATTAATTTAACATTTTTTTTGATTTTTTTATTTTATCCAAAAATATTTTATTTAAACAAGTTAAAATTACATCTAATATTACATAAATCGCGACTGGACTAAGGAGAAATTGAGTAACAGGGATGAAAAAAAACTAATCTTGAAAGATTTAGAAGATCAAATAGATAATCTAAGGGGAAAGATTAGAGAAAATATTATCAAGAATGAAGAACAAATCAAGGTAATAAACGAAATTGATAAAAATATTGATACAATGAAATCTGAAGTTTTCAAATTATCGGAAAAAGAAGAAGATCAGGCAAAAATAATAGATTCTAAAATAAAGGAATATGATTACTTATTGGGTCAAAAAATTGATGAAAATGAGAAACTAAATTCAACAGTAAATGAATTACAAAATAATATAGATACAAAAGATAAAGAAATCAAGGCATTGGAAAGTGAAATTAGTCTAATGAAAGAAGAATTTTCTAAAGAAATGAATAGAGTAATTACTGATAAAGATGATTTATTATCTAAAGCCAAGCTTGTTTATCAAAGCACAGAAAAAGACAAAAGAAATGCAATTCGTCAATTAGAATTAAAATACGAAGAAATTAGGAATAATTATGAATCAGAAATTAAGAATCAGGAAAAAGATTGGAAAGAAAAATTACAAGTGCAAAAAAAATCATATGAAAAGAGATTAGGGGAAAAAGAAGACTTCATAAAGAAAAAAACTAAAGTGTATGAGGATATCATTAAAGATAGAGAATCTAAGATTTCAAAATTTCAGAAAAAAGGAGAAAAAATCGAATCTACAATTGCTGATACTAAGCAGGGGTATGATATCACAGAAAAAAATGATTTAGAGATTTCAAAACTAGAGGAAGAAATTTCAAATCTTAAAACCACCTTAATAAAAGACGCAAAAGTTTATGAAGACATTATTAAAATGAAAGACTCTGAAATCTCAACCTTAATAGAGCAACTTCAAACTGCCCAAGCAACTTCTTCAATTGATGTTAAAGTCTATGAGGAAGAAATTGAAAATAAGGATTCAGAGCTTTCGAAAATGAGACTTCAGCTTCAAAATATCCAAATTAAATCAGAAAATGATTCAAAATTCTATGAAGATGTTATAAAAAATAAAGATTATGAAATCTCAAAGCTGAAGTCGCAACTTCAAGACATTCAAGTAAGCATATCAAATTCAAAAGCCTATGAAGATACAATTAGCAATAAAGAATCAGAGATCTCCAATTTAAAAGAACAACTTCATAAAAATCAAGCAACTTCAGAGAATAAAACTAACGAGTATTTGAATAAAATTAAAAATAAAGATTCTGAGATCTCCAAATTAAAAGAAAAAAGTCAAAATATGCAAAAAATCTCAGAAAATGATAAAAAAGTGTTTGAGGAGACTCTTAACGATAAAGATTTAGAGATATCAAAATTAAAAGAAGAACTTGAAAAAGTTAAAACCACACTAGAGGAAAAACCTAAAAAGATTAAAAAGAAGAAAAAGAAGAAAAAAGGAAAAAGAAAGAAAAAATAAATTACAGATAAAATTTCTGCATTCTAAATTGTCAATAGTGTTTTTCATTTAAATTTAATAAAATTTTTAAATTCCATTAAAAAATCCTATATATGGAATTGAATGAAAAAACTCCGAAACCAATAGTTAGAATTAAAGCTATGGATACTGCAAGAGGTATCGCGACTTGGTTATTGATGCCGGCACATTTTTCTCACTGGTATCTAAAAATTATCCCTAATCCTAGCTGGATGCAATATCTTTTTCGTTCAATTTTAGGTACAGCTTTTCAATATGTCTTTGTTACATTACCTGGAATGGCTGTAACATTGCAGTTATATATTAGTAGAAATAGAGGAATTGATGAAAACCAATTAAAGGTTTCCATAATAAAAAGAGGATTGATATTAATTATCATACAATTTATATGTAATTTCTTCTCATATCAACCATTTTTTACTTTTAATTGGTTTATACTATCTTTTATAGGTTTATCGATAATACTTTCTTACTTCTTTACAGGTACTTCTGAAAAATTAAGGATTATTCTTATTTTAATAATTATAATTTTATCACCAATTTTGAAATTTATTTTCTGGAATTTCTATGTATTAACAGCTTTTCTATCAAATGCATGGTCTATTGAGATTTTTCTTAATAAAATGTGTTTTGAAGTAAATTTTCCCTTATTTCCATATCTTGCATTACCTATTTTTGGAACTTTATTTGCAGAAAAAATGATTAAAGCCATAGAAAGTGAGAATCAGATGAAGTTCATAAAAAATTCATTGATTATAGGTGGAATATTAATTATGTTTTATATATTTACACTTAATTTTGATTATATTCTAAATTTTCCACATATTGCCTTTTATAGCTTACCTACTCGCCAGGAAGTACTTTATTCCTTTGGAGTAGTTATGGTTGTTATAGCTTTATTATTTTGGATTCAGGATATTAAGGGAAAGAATTGGAAAATATTTAGACCTTTTGAAATTTATGGGGCTATATCTTTGACTGTATTTGTGACACATTTTTATTTATTTCCTCCTCTTTTAGAATTATTGTACGATCCATTACAAAACTTAAGTGAATTTACTGTTTTTCAAATTTGCTCATTTTTTTGGGCAATATATTGGATCTATGGCGTAATTTGGCGCAGACATCAAAGAAAATATAGTCTAGAATGGGTGCTAAGACGGTTATCATAAGTTAAATTCTAAAAAAAATAAATATTAGATAATTTAATTTTAATGGATTCTGATAATAAATTTCAAAGATCTATTTGGTTATTTTCTTGAGTACAAAGGCAAATCAATTTAAAACTGAAAAAAAAGGAGTTTCCACTAATAGAGTAAAAGCTCTAGATACAGCAAGAGGTTATGCTACAATTATGATGGTAATAGGTCATTATATTCAATGGTACTTGAAATCTATTATCCCAGCGTCATTTATACAAAACATTTCTTCTCCATCAATTATTCATTATATTTTTGTTCCATTGCTAGGTATTTCAGCGCAAAATCTCTTTGTAACAATACCGGCCATGGGGGTCATCTTCCAGCGAAATTTGTATAAACAAAGAAATATGGATGAGAATTTATTAAGAAAATCGGTATTGAAAAGAGGGTTATTGTTAATTTTAGTACAATTTTTTTGTAATGTTATTTTTTCAGATCCTGGATATACTTGGGCTTGGTTTATTCTTTCTTTTATTGGAGTATCAATAATAGTTGTGTATTTTATCTCGAAATATTCACCTTACATAAGAATCATAATTGTAATCGCTATTATTATGTTATCTCCATTTCTGAAATATTATTTCTTTTCGGCGTTTCTTTCATTATTTTTTTATAAAAATGCATGGTCTATTGAAATATTTATTTATAAAATGACTTTACAAGTGGTTTTTCCTATATTTCCTAGTATAGTTTATCCGATAATTGGAACAATTTATGCAGAAAAAATAATTGAAGCAAAAGAAAATAATACCCAATTTGAATTAGTTAGAAACTCGTTAATATGTGGAATTATTCTAATTTCAGCATTTTTCTTATTAGGAAATATTTATGCATTAGTGAATTATCCAGATTTTTGGCTCAATTTGCCATCAAGAGTCGACGTATTATATGTTTTTGGAACTAATTTGGTTATCTTATCCATTTTCTATTGGATCCAAGATTGGCAGGAAAAGTCTTTGAAGATTTTTGAGCCATTTAGAGTATTTGGAGCAATTTCCCTTACTGTATTTATAACACACTTTTATTTATTTCCGATATTTTTTGAACGAATTTTATACAAAGGAGCACGTCAAAGTACAGATTTATACACAATTATGCAATTTTCATTAGCATTGATTATTTTATATTATATTTATGGGCTTTATATATTACGAAATGACAGAAAATATAGTGTTGAATGGTTATTAAGACGTTTTATTTAGATACCACAATTTAAAATTTGATAAAATATTTAGAGTATGTATCGAATTTCATTATTAAGTATTTTTTCCTTATTTTGATTCTTTAAAAGTAAATTAACTATGAATTTAAATTATAAGTAATTAAACAATTCTAAAAAATAATATTTTTAAATCAAGTTAATGTAATTAATTTAAAATTCTCAAAAATTTGAAATTTACAATCAGAACTAATCTTAAGTAAAAACGGAGAGTTTAAACTTTGAGTTCTCAAGTAAAAAATATAATCCAAAATGCTCTGAAAGAAGGAAGAACAGCTTTAATGGAGCATGAATCTAGAGATATTATTCAAGCTTATGGTATTGAAATAGGAAAATATAAAATTGTTAATAGTCCCGATGAGGCTGTCGCTGCTGCCAAAAATATTGGCTATCCTGTAGTCTGTAAGATTGCTAGTCCAGATATCATACACAAAACAGATGCTGGTGGCATTAAACTAAATTTAAAAACTGATGATGAAGTTAAAAATGCTTACAATGAAATTTTACAGAATGCTAAAAAATATAAAGCAGATGCAAAAATTATTGGAATTAACGTTCAAAAAATGACTGAAAAAGGAATAACTGAAGTTATTATTGGTATGACAACAGACCCACAGTTTGGACCAGCATTAATGTTCGGTTTAGGTGGTATTTTTGTTGAAATTTACAAAGATGTTAGTTTCAGAGTTTGTCCCATTACAGAGTATGATGCTAACGAAATGATAAAAGATATAAAGGCGTTTCCATTATTAGATGGATTTCGCGGAGCACCTAAAGCAGATATTAAATTTTTAGTCGATGCTTTGATGAAAATTTGTAAGTTATCCCTTGAAGTTCCAGAAATAGACCAAATAGATCTGAATCCTATTATTGCATTACCAAAAGGCGCAGCGGTAGTAGATGCACGTATTATTTTAAAAGAGCCTAAAAAAGAATAAATTTTGGGAGATTAACATTTGTCAGATGATGATGAAAAAAAGGATCAAAAGCGAAAATTAGGATTAATTGAGGTAGAAACATTACCAAGTTTAATAGATATGGCAGCAAGAAGTATGCAACCTATTATACAACATCTCCAATTCCTCGGGGAACATATATATTATCTTCAATTTGGGGGTATACCCGGATTTGGAACAACAATTTATTTCATTCGGCAAAAAGACCCAATCACTCAAAAGTACATTGTATATAATAAAACTGAAGATAAAATTTTATTTACTGATAAGTTAGATCCTCGTGGAAACCTTATTTATCTGCCAATTATACATATAAAGAAACAAAATATTTTTTCAGAGAAAGAATTAAAAGAATTTATAGAAAAATAAACATTTTTCTACCTTTATTTACAAAATTCACTTAAATTTCGCTTTAAAATTCGAATATTTTGCTTTATTGTACAAAATTTACTTTATTATCTTAATTATTTTTATTTATCCTCAAAGTACTTTTCTTCTTATTAAATGGGCTTACAAATTTTATATATCAAGACTTATTCATTAAATATATATTAAAAAAATAACGAATACGGATTGGTAAGAAAAATGTCTGATAAAGATTTTCCAGACGACTTATTTGACAAAGCTTTAGATGCACTAGATGAAACAAGTAAAGAACCTATAAAGACTGAAGGTATTAAGGCAATTCCAGAATTATTAGAAAGAGGTTATTATGATAAAGCAGTCGATATAATGATTAAAATAATTGAAGATCCCGATCCTTATTCCATAAATGATAAAATTGCGGTAACAGATATTGCTCATCAAGTTGCTCAACAGGATGCTAATATAATTCGTCGTTTATTGCCTTATCTTTATGTAATTTATAATAAAACGGAAGCATATCTTACGAGAGCAGCTCCTGATCCTGTATTAATCATGAATACAGCAAACGTTTTAACACATGCAAAATCAGTTTTATATGATGAAATTGCTCGACTGAAACAATTAATAATTGATGTAGCCAATCAGATTTCAAACGAATATAAGACAAATAATATACCGTTAGGTGATGTTGCACCTCGAGTAGGATTATCGCTGGTTGTTGTGTTACTATTAGTAGATGAAATGTTACTAAATAAAGAAGTCAGGGGGCATTATGATTCTGTTGGTGATATTTTAACATTAGAATCCGATAAAGCCAGATGTTATAATTGTGGTGCTGAATTTCCTAAAGACCTAGAGAAGTGTCCCTCTTGTGGTATTGAGTTTCCAAAGTGTGTTATATGCAGATTAATTATCCGGACAATACCAGTTACTTGCCCTAAATGCGGTAATAGTGCACATCGAGAACATATGCTTGAATGGCTGAAAATGAGTCACGATAAAAAGAAGGGTAAGGGCATGTGTCCTATCTGCCAAAACTATTTGGCTCCCGAAGATCTAAAATAACTTTAAGTTAATCTAACCAAACAAATTTTTGCTAATTTACATTTTTCATTAAGTTGAATTTCAATAACTACATTTTTATCAGAATATTTCTCAATCTTTTTCTTTTCTTGTTTACAAAACTCATTAATGGAGGGGCACTCATAAATTATTCCAGATCTTTTCTTACTTAACTCTTGGTCTTCCAAATATTGATAAATCTTTTCAATGGATTCCTTGGCGTTATTTTGAACAATTTCGTCTGGATCATAAATTGCTTTCAATAAAAAAGGGATAGCACGAATATCATTTAATTTTCCAAGCGCCCAGGCAGAATTCTCGCGTACTTCACTATTTTTATCATTTAGACTCTTAATTAAAGGTTCAAAAGCTTTTTTGTCTTCCAGCTTCCCAATAGACCACGCTGAATTCGCTCTGATCTCATCATTTGGATCATTTAATAATTCAATCAGAGGATCTACGGCGGCTTGTTCTTCGATGTTTCCAAGAACTTCAATCACATACTTTCTCACGCTTTCTAATTTATGATTCAAATTTTTAATGAGAATATCGCCTGCCTTTAATAATCCCAAATTCCATATTGCACAATCGCGAATTTGTTCGATAGGATCATTTAATAACTTTGAAAGTGAATCTATAGCTCTGGGATCACCTAGTTCACCCAAACCTTCTATGGCATTAATTCTAGTATCTATATCAGCACTTTTTAAGTCTTCTATTAAAGTTTCAAAATTAGACAATTTATCTCAAATAATTAATAGCGCTATTAAAATATAAATAAAAAGAAAGAGATTAAGATGCTTTAAGAAGCTTTAATTGTTTTAGCTATTACTTTTTCCGGTAATTTCTTTATTATTTCTTCTGCTTCACTCATTATGCCTTCAACTAAATCCTTTATAGTTGGGATGGAGTCAATTCTTCCTGTTACTTCGCCACCTAAAATAATACTATTATCAACATCACCGTCGAATAAAGCTGCCATTCCTTCCATTTCCAATTTCATGATTTCTGATGTACTTTCCATGGGTTTACCCAAAAATACTTCTGGGATGCTTTTTAAAGTTTCTTCTACTACTTTGATTGATTGAGCATTTCGTAAAAATCTCATTGGACCAAATAAACCACGCCCTACTAGTGTACCTCTTTCATCTCTTTCAACTATAGCTTTTTTCCAAATATCCTGAAATTCGGATTCCTTTGTTGCAATGAATCTAGTACCCATTTGAATGCCTATAGCGCCCATAGCTATTGCAGCAGCTAATGATCTTCCATCACAATAACCACCTGCTGCAACTACAGGTTTGTTTACTGCTTTGATTACAGCCGGTAGAAGAACCATACTATGAACAGGATCCCACGCTATATGAGCACCACCTTCATGACCAGATGCAATTATAATATCAACGTCTGCCTTTTCAGCTCTCTTTGCATGAACCACAGCGGGGACAACGTGACACCAAGTTATATCATCATGAAAAGTCTTTGGCTGATATTTTGCAGGTCTTTTTGCACCCTTAGCTTTAGCATCAATTGCCCAAGGTAAGGGATCTCCGGCACTGGTAACAATCACTTTAAGCTTTTGTTTAATTTCTGGATGTTCTTCAATTGTATTAACGATTCCTCTCATTAACCTTTTTGCAACAGCTACGAATTCATAAGAAACTGGAATATTTACTCCGAATACAGCGTCGGGAAAATCTTTTAAACCATCCCATACTTTCATTATCGCGTTGCTAATTAGGACATCAGGGCTACCTTTTCCAAAGACTTTGGAAGCTGAGTCAGGGGTTGCAGCGGAAAGACCGACACCCATTCCAATTGTAGAGATTAAACCTACTGCGCCAGCTCTAGCGGCATAAAGACTTAATTCTGTTGTCGAATATGGACCCATTCCTGCTTGAATTATCGGATACTTTGTTCCTATCATTTCTTGAAACTTAGTTCTTACAACCAAATTTATTCGCCTCATAAGGTTTAAACTTGAAATTAATTTTGATAATAAAACTTTTTTCGTATGTTGGAATTACAACATATTAAAATTTCAAGAAAAAGTAGCAAATTTGAAATTATTTTATAAAATTAGAATTAGATCTATGTATTTTTAATATAAAGAAAAGAATTTATTTGAAATTTTATTTTTCTTTAGTCAAATCTTGAACTGCAATTACTTTATGAAGATAGAGGGGCAATTCACCAATATCGCAGAGGAGAATTTCAGCTGGAATATTTGTTTTTTTCTTAATTTCTTCTGCAATACCAATTTCAAGCTCTTTTCTTCTTTCTTCAGTAATTGCTTTTCTCATATTTTGGATTCCAACATGGATCTTAAATTTCTCCATAATTTTTACATCTTTAATTATTGTAAATTCAGCAGTTCGAGTTTCTGGAAAGCTGCGAATTTCATCTATAACATCATAGGGAAACAGTGCTTTATTTTGGATATGGAACATGAAATCTTCTCTTCCTAGGCATTTAAGTTTGTGTTTTCTTCCGCATGGGCATTTTTCAGAATGGATATGTCCCATATCATCGCTCATCCATCTAATTAGAGGAGTTGCTTGGCGATCAAATTCGGTGTAAGTAAATTCACCTCGTTCACCTGCTTCTAAACGTTCCCCAGTTTCCGGGTCGGTCACCTCAAAATAAAACAAGTCTTCAGGAATGTGACATCCCTCCTTTTGCCAACATTCAAAAAATCCGAATGATGCATCACTCATAGCGTAGGCTTCGAAAATATCTTTGATATTTAATTCTTCTTGCATAAATTTCCTTGTACCCTCTGAAACTGCTGCACTTGTCAAGGACATAATTGCATCTTCGGGTAAATTTAATTCTTTTGGCTCAACACCCACTTGTTTCATAAGTTCGAAGAATAAAACTGTGAAATCCATAATCCCAAACCAGAAATTAGGTTGTAAATTAGAAATCCATTTAATCCATTGTTGAACTTTCATGGATAAAATATCAAAAGCTATCCAATTTGATTTTAAATTTAACATCTTCACTGCTTTATTAATGCCTGGCCAGATTCCATGCCAAGCTGTTCCTGATAAAAGAGTTGTCATTTTCGGAAGGACACCTATACTCCAAAATCCCCTAGCCCATCCTTCACCTTTGAGTTTTATATCATCACTAGTCCAGGCGTGAAAGTTTGATTCTCCAGAAGTTCCAGTGCTAACAGTGATCAATTTTATATATTCTTGAGGGGAGCAGAGAATTCCACAAAAAGGATCTCCTGTTTCACTTCGATATTTTCTCAACATACTTTTATCGATTAGTGGAACCTTTTTAAGATCGTCTACATTTCTTATATCAATAGGATTTACATTTGCGTCTTTTAAAATTTGTTTATATAATGGTGAGTAAAGATATGTATACTTTATCATAGCTTGGAGCTTTCTATTTTGAATTTCTAATAATTCTTTGTCGGTCAACCAAGCCTCCATTTGAGGGTTCCAATAAGGTCTTTGTTCAGACATAATTAATTCTCCATTATTTAGTATAAACAATTCTTGCGGTTGTTCTTCCGCAGGGGCAGGGATCTTTTAGAATTTTAATCTTTTCTTTAGATAGCGTGAATCTTAATTGAGGGGTAGCCCTGAAAAGCAGATTTGTAATTGAAAGCGATCCTTCTTCACCTTCATTCATCACTTCTCCAGTTTTAGGATTCACCGCTTCTACGATATAAAAATCTTCAGGGATATGTAAGCCTTGATGCTGTTCGCAATCGATAGCAAAAAAACTAGCAATATCATTATGACGAAACTGAAAAAATTCTCCTAAAAATCCTTTTTCTTTAAAAAATTCTTTATGTTCTTCTTTTAGAGTTTTTTCTGTAAAAATAACTGTTTTATAGCATTTCAAATATTCAGCTGGATCTACATTAAGTTCGAAGTTGCATACATTAATCATAGCTCTAGCCATAGCAGGAGGACCAATAAAAAAGGGTGGTTTTAAATGTTTAATTGTTATCATAATTCGCTTTGCATCCATCGCTTGACGCATACAATTTAATGTAATTGCACCAATTTGAGAAAGAGATTGAAAGAATATTCTTTGACGGATATCAATTTCTGAAGTTAATACATGAACTAAATCACCAGTATGAATCCCTGCCATATACCAGATCCTAGTTAATAAATTTGACAATAAGTTCCAATCATTTTCCGTATAGGCAATAAAATTTGGGACTTTGGCCTCAAAAAAATCTGGAGCAAATCGATATACATGTTCCCAATCCACCGTTAAATTACCACAAAAGAGATCATTTATTTTATCGATTTCTTTTTTCATCTCTTTAAATATAGTAAGCGGAATTTTATTAAGATCTTCCAAATTTTTTATATCTTCTACTGAAATATTCCCTTCATCTAATTTTTTATGATAATAATTGGAATAATTGTCGAGATAATATAATTGAGATTTTAATTTTTCAAATTGCTGCTTTTCTATTTCTGATCTGCTTTGATATTCTAGTCTGGTAGTTAAAATTTTATTTGCACCTTTTTTTTATTATAGAATGAAATCAATCAAATTGGGTTCTGTGAACGGGATGTTTAAGAAAGTGTTTCTCTAAATCATCTTTTGATCTAAATCTATTTCCACACTTTTTACAACGAGTATCATAAAGTTTAAGTGTACATTTTTTACAATAAGGAGAATCTTCTACACCTGCTGCTGCTCCCGAGCAAGAGGGGCAAAACCCTTTTCCACAATTATCACATTTTACAATAGGTCCCGAAGAACCGCAAATATCACACGCCATAATAGCCACCTTTATTAAAACTTAATTTAATGTGTGACAATATTAAATTTATTGTCATAGTATTAACAATTTAAAAAACATTAGATAATTCTTTATTGAATTTTAACTAAACAAATTTAACCAATTCAAATTAAAAATTTAAATGATAACTTTAGTTAATACTTATTCTGACCTTAATAATAGGAAAATATTTGAAATGGAATCATTTATTGTTCAAATGTTATTAAATTGCAGCCCAAAAAGAATAGCAAAAACAATATTACTTCCTGCTGGAGATTTATCTCAAAATAGAATAATTTCAAAGCTCAAAGAAGTTAAAAAATGTGGTAGAACTTATCGTGGGAAGATAGGTGAGTTAAAAGTATCTGTCGTTAATTCTGGGATTGGTGCTCCATTTGCAGCAACCATTCTTGAAGCTTTAATTAGAGCTGGCGTTCAAAGGATCATACGTTTAGATTTTTGTGGAGGTATATCTGAAGATATTGAAATTGGAGATCTCGTCATTTCCTCTTCAGCAATTCGTGGAGATGGTACAACTCCCCATTATTTACCAGATTCTAAAGATTTAAAAATTGATGGAGATATTAAATTAACAAATCACATGGTAGAACAATTTAAACAAGCTAAAATTCCTTTCCATGTTGGTCCAGTTTACTCTCATGACGCTATATTTAAAGAACCAGACAGTTTAATTCAAAAAATAAAAGAATTAAATTGTATCGCTATTGATATGGAGACATCCATACTTTTTACAATAGGTGCTTTGAATAATATATCCACAACTTCAATTATGGTGGTTTCTGACCATCCAGCTAAAAATCAAAAACTTTTTGAAATGAAGACTTTATCTCCAGTCATTTTTAAGAATTTAGACAGAGCTATTGATATCGTTTTTAATGGTTTGATTAAATTTCAGAAATTTTAAGGATTTGAAAAAATGAGTGAAATATACGATTATTCTAGCATACCCGAATTCACAAGAAGATGGTATCTAACCGAATCTAAAAACCATTGGATTGATTTAGTAGTAGTTGAGTCCGGATTGAATTATATCGGGACTGATTGGAGTGTTCAGAGTGGTGGGGGTTATATGGCAGGATTTCAGTCCTTTGACGAATTTTTTAAAAAAGGGCCAATTAACAACATGCCTGAGGAAATTCATAACGAATTAAAACAACATCTAATAAAATATCGACGCAAAGGCGGAGCGGGATTACTCTTAACCCATAAAAATGAACTATCAGAATTAGTATTGTGGAGGGCATTCGTCCACCTTGATGATAACCCTATAAGAATTATTTCAATTTCTGAAATGGGCAATCAGCCGGAAGTTGTTTTTTTTGACGGTGCTCTACCAGTAGGCGAACATAATATTGGTTTTGTATTCATATTTAAGAAACATGATAAACAGGGAGAAAATGACCCCTTGTGGAAAGTTCGAGCTGATTTTGATTTTACTATAGAATCAAATCTGAAAGAAAAAAAAGTAATAGAAATTATAACTTCGAGGGACTCAAAAGGTGTTATAAAAACTCGCTGGACTGAAATCTGAAGAAATTAATAGTTATTTTTGCATGAATGATAATATTTTTAAATAAAAAATCATAAAAAAAGTTAATTTCAAAAATTTTAAGTTAAGCTGGATAATTAAGGAGTTTTTGTATTTGAGAAAAAAATCAATTACATTTGTATTTATACCTTTATTCTTAATTTTTTCAGTTGGTCTACAAAGTTCTGATTGCGTAAGTGTTCAACCTTATATAGCTACTGATACCGATAATACGCTCACAACAGCTGCGAATTGGTCTAATGCAACCGTGATTTCAGATGACAATACAAATTGGAATGATGGTAGTAGTTTTTCTCCTGATATTGCAATTGATGCTGATGGAAACGTGTATGTAGTCTGGTATGATCACACTGATGGTGAATGGGGAATTGACCAAGAAATAATGTATACCAAACATACTAGTGCTGGTTGGTCTAATGCAACTGTGATTTCGGATGATGAAACTGGATGGAATATTGGTGATAGTTCATTTCCTTGCATTGCAATCGATGATGATGGAAATATACATGTAGTCTGGCATGATACAACAAATGGCGAATGGGGTGTAGACGTCGAAATCATGTATGCAAATTATACTGGTGATAACTGGTCTAATGCAACAGTTATCTCGGACATTTATGGTTGGAATGATGGAAATAGTTATTCTCCCGACATCGCAATCGATGGTTATGGAAACATCCATATGGTATGGTATGATTATACTATTGGGGAATGGGGCGGTGACGGCGAAATTATGTATTCCAAATACAATGCGGCTGGTTGGTCTAATGCAACTGTGATCTCAGATATTTATGGTTGGAATGATGGTAATAGTATTAATCCTTCTATCGCAGTCGATGGTGATGGAAATGCGCATGTAGTATGGGAGGATGACACTAATGGTGAATGGGGAACTGACCAAGAAATAATGTATTCCAAACATACTGCAGCTGGTTGGTCTAATGCAACGGTGATCTCGGATGATGGCACTGAATGGAATGATGCTGATAGTTATTCTCCCAACATCGCAATTGATGGCGATGGAAACATATATGTAGTCTGGTATGACAAAACTATTGGTGAATGGGGAACGGACCAAGAAATAATGTTCACTAAAAATACTGCAACTGGTTGGGAAACAACTATAATTTCGGATATATATGGCTGGAATGATGGTAATAGTCAATATCCTGACATCGTAATTGATGGCGATGGAAATGTGCATGTAGTCTGGTATGATTATACAAATGGCCAATGGGGAACGGATGCTGAAATTATGTATGTAAACCGCATTGGTACTAGTTGGTCTAATGCAACCGTGATCTCGGATGATGCAACTGGATGGAATGATGCTGGTAGTTATTTTCCTAGTATTGCAATCGATGGTGATGGATATGTGCATGTAGTTTGGCGTGATGGAACTAATGGTGAATGGGGGGCAGATGATGAAATTATGTATTCAAAGAATTTAGCTAGAGAGACAAGCGATAGCGATGAGCCAATAAACATCGTTATTGTACCCTCGCAAGATTCTTCTATATCATTACTCTCACCATTGGGATTAATAATAATGGCAAGTATCGCTATAATAACCTCTATAATCGTATCAACAATCATCACAAAAAGTTTAGGCAAAGGAAATAATCATAGAAGGATTAAGTAAAATACTAAAAATTTATTATAATTTCTTTTTTTTTGAGATTATTTTTTATAACAGTTTAAATTGATCCCGATTAAATAAAAAATATATTGGGATAAAGGATTATTTATTCATCACTTTATTTGCAATACCGAGCACTTCATCCATAGACAAAGCCATTCTTCTAATTGTATCATAATAATTTTTTACGAATTCTTCCTTTATCTTCGCTTTTTCCGCTTCACGCTTTTCTTGTAAATCTTTCACTTTTAGAGTAATTTCTCGCAGTTGTTCCTTATTTGGTTCTACACCATGAGGTTTTAATGCTTCTTCAAGGACCACAGCAGTTCCAGAGAATTTTCCAAATGCAAACTCGCTTTTTCGACCTAATAAATCGTGTGGAATCATTTCATAGATGTGCGGATGAGCAAGTACACCGTGTGCGTGAATTCCTGATTCATGTCGAAAAGCATTCATTCCCACGATCGGTTTATTGACATGTATTGGTATTCCCGCATATCTGGAAACCATTTCACATAATTCCATTAATTTATCGTATTTAATCCGTAATTTTATTCCGTAAATTGTTCTGAGTGCAACAACTATTTCCTCTATTGCGGTGTTTCCGCACCGTTCTCCTATACCCAGAACTGTACCTGATATTGCTGCAGCTCCTTCCTCGAGACATGCAAGAGTATTTGCTGTGGCTAATCCATGATCATTGTGAAAATGCATTGCCAGAGACATTCCTTCTAATTTATCCTGAACAGTTCGGAAGAACCATTTTGCAGATAGAGGATTAAATACACCAACTGTATCGCTAATACCAGTTCCTGCCCAACTATTTCCACAAGCTTCTTTGATAGCTTTAACTATTCTTACATAATAGTCTGTATCGGACCTACTAATGTCTTCCATACCGAAAACTATCATAAACCCATGATCTAACGCATAATCTAATAATTCTAAGTATTTATTGATGTTGGATTCTAGATCTAATCCCATTTTTTCTCTAATATGAAATTCTGAACAACTGGTGAATAAATCTAACATTCTTGCATCACTACGGATTGCGGCATCAATATCATTTTTGTTCGCACGAGCCATAACAAAGCACATAGTCTTTGGAGCGTTTTCACTAATCATTTTACAAGCCCGTTCTTCTTCCTTAGATACACCAGGATATCCTATCTCACACGCAGCAACTCCAACTTCACCAAGCATTTGAACAATATCTACTTTCTGCTCAGGAGTGAAGACTATTCCCACTTGTTGTTCTCCGTCTCTACAAGTGGTATCAGTAATTGTAATACTAGATGAAAACTTATAATGTTTTTTAACTTCTTCCACTTCTACTGCGTAATTATGAGCCCAACCTTCTTCATAAGGTTTACGATATTCTTCGGGTAAGAGCTTTAAAAATTTCTCTAATTTAATTTTTGGCATAAAATCTTCCTAATAAATTAATTTTGATTAAGTATATTTGATAATTAGGTTTATAATATTTTACATAATGAAATCAAAGCTAATTGTCTATTATTAAAAACGGAAAATAAATGGTAAAACGCTAATTGAGTAAAAATTAGATTTTTAAGGTAATTATTAAATGTAAATAAAGGTTTTACCGCACTAATTCATATTTAAATATATATCTAATATTAGATAATTTTTGAATTAGATAAATTTTTAATAATTCTTTATGTTTTAAATCCTAGATATAAATTAATTGAAAAAGGGAAAAAAAATGCCAAAATTATCTATGAAGAAATTTTTGAAACTTATGCCAGAAGAATATCGAGCAGCATATGAACAAGGAATGATTCATAATTATACTATAGAAGTTCCAGAAGTTGTGGAACAGTTTAACTTTGCTCCATCAGTTGTTATTAGTGATACAACTTGTCGCGATGGAGAACAGCAACCAGGGGTTATTTTTACTCCCGAGCAAAAAGTGGATATTGTCCAAATGCTAGGGGAAATAGGCGTTAGTTTAATAGAAATAGGTTATCCAGGCGTCAGTGAAGATGAAATGAAAGCTTGTAAGATGATTTCTGAAAATGCACCAAAAGCTATTTGTTTTGTTATGGCAAGAGCAAACAAGAGAGATATTGACTCAGCTATGAAAGCAGATGCAAAAATGTTAGATTTATTTACTTCTTGTTCAGAGTTTCATATACGCGATAAACTTGGGTTGACACCCGAGTCGAACATTGAAATGTACATGGAAATGCTTGATTATGCTATTGACCATGGTTTCATGATTGTTTTCGGAATGGAGGACATTTCTCGTAGTAGCCTGGATTATTACGCAGATATAATAGTAAAGGCGAGAGAACGAGCTGGTTCACATTGGGCAGGAACTGGAATTTCCGATACTACTGGGATATTTACCCCGAAATCCGCTGCATGGTTTTATCTCGAAGCAAAGAAAAAATTAGCTGAGAGAGGGCATCCAGATTTTGCCCTGGGGATGCATTTCCATAATGATCATGGTCTTGCAGTTGCCAATTCACTAGCGTGCTTAGAGGTGGGAGCTGGAGCGATACAGGGAACAGTTTTAGGTATCGGTGAACGTTGTGGTAACACTCCAATAGAAGAAGTAATGGTAGCGCTTCGTACATTATATGGCATTAAGTTAAGAGTAAAATATGACAAAATCCCAGAATTATGTGAAATGGTATCAAAATATTCTGGAATTCCAATCCCCGTTAATAAACCGATAGTGGGAATGAATGCTTTTCGCCATGAATCAGGCATCCATGCTCATGGAGTCCTTGCTCATCCGCACATCTATGAAATGATTCCACACGATTTGTTAGGTCGAAAAAGCGAGTTTGCATTTGGAAAATTCTCTGGACAAGCGGTTGTGCTTGAAGAATGTTTAAAACCGCATGGAATTACACCAAATAAGGAACAACTTCTACAAATTACGCTAAAAGTAAAAGCTAAGCATGAAGCAAGAGAAAAGGAAAATCAAAAGAAAAAAGTAGAATTTGTAAAACTTTATCAAGACACTATGAGACAATTGGCACTCTCGATGGATGAAGTTATTGAAATTGCAAAAGAAGTAATGGGTAAATAATACCCTATTTTTTTAATCCTATTTTTTTAATATTTTTTAATTTCATAATTATTTTTACCATATTCCAAAAATAAAATACGAAACCAAACCCATTACAATTGGTAGCATTAGTGGATTCACAATATTATCTGATAGTTTTATTGGAGGAGAAAAATAATCAAATATCAGAAATGCGATTGCTCCTATTAAATTTACTACAATGCCAATTATTAATATACTCATAAAAGACAGTTTTTGACCATACCAGACCAATCCCACGAGAACATAACTAACAAGCCCCAAAGCAAATGAACTGGTAAATCCTGCTATGCAGCCTTCCCAAGTTTTACTTGATTTTCCACCTTGAATTTTTCTTTTTCCAACACTAACCCCAACAATTGTTGCAGCAGCATCCCCAAATCCACTCATTGCAATTGTACTCATCGCAATAGGACCAGAGAACAGCACAGTTGAAAAAAGAAGTCCAAAAACTAAGTAGATATGAGGTCCTAGAACAGAACGTTCCCTTTCTCGATAAACAAATGTTATTTCTTTTATTGGATAGAATCTATAATTGTAAATTCGAATAAAATCGGTTACCATCAATAGATTTCCTATAATTACAAAGGCAAAGACGCATATACCTTTTCCTAGCGTGAGTTCAATTCCTGGGAACCAAACTGTTGGTCCGTATTGGGCTAGATATTGGAGTGGGTGTTCAGTTTCTGTAATATCGATTGGGATAGAAAATATTGATCTATAAAAACTTTGGAATCCAAGGAAAAAGTAATCATAGACTTGCGCAATTGAGTCATAAACAGCTGTACCTATAAGGTCTCCCACAACCAAATAACAGACTATTACTCCTATGACGCAGATATGAAAGGTTTTTCGTGATAATTCCTTATCTAATGGATGTATCTTTTTTCGGTCTTCAGGTTCGTATATACCAACCCATTTTTTACCCCAGGATTCATAATAATAATATAAAGCAACAAATAAGAAGATAATACCTCCAAAATAAAAAACCATGGAAGAAAAAGGAATTGGAACTGGGAGCGCTACTGCTCTATACCACGAAATCATTAATTCATGGGCAAAAATCACTTTTAAAGATTGAAGTAAAACTGGTAATGAGACTATAATAAAATATACACCTACCACCACACAACTTAAAAAGACTAGAATTGAGGATTGACTTGCGTATCGATTATCTTCCCAATGATCTTTTATAAGTTTATAGATAAATGGGCAAAAAACCAGTAGAAGTACTCCAGTAAATAAATTATAGATTCCAAATACTGACATATAAGAACATTCCATTGATTAAATTGGGGGCATTCCAAAAAGCATTGGCCAAACAAAATTCAAAGTGATTAGGATAGCTATGATAATACCACCTATAGTAGAAATTATATACATTAATTTGTGATATTTTTCATTATAAATCGTTAGAAAGAATATAATTGTTATTGTAAAGTAAATGATTATAAGCGTTGTTCCCATAATTGTTTCAACTGTATTTTGAAGCTGACCGTAGCCGCTTAAGAAAAAAAATGACCAAAATTCAATTTGAAAAGCCAATTATAACACTCCTAGAGCCGATAAATCTAATGCTTTAGAATAATCTAACATAAATATTAATTTCAATTTAAACTTTATTTTAAATTTATAAAATATGATTACAATAAAATTTTAAATTAATTTAATAGAATTAAAAAAAAATTAGAGTAGATATAAGAGGTTAATATTCGTATTCCTCAGTAACTTCAATCGTTCTTTGTTCTTCCATTCCAAGAATACTAATAATAAATTGAAGTATATAGATCGATAAGATAAGGGTGCTATAGAAGGAATCAATAGTATAAAAAATGTAAGGTAACATAGAAATAAACGCTGCATAATATAAAATCAAAAAAGGAATAAGGATTTTTTTATTCTCACGAAAATCATAATCAACAATTTCAATATATTCTAAAAGCAAGTCAAGAATTACGAATGCAATAAATATTAAAGGTATTACTATTGTCCACCAGTAACGTCCAGCTATAATATTGGAAATTAGAACATATCCAGCGGGGATTCCATGTAAAATAACGAAAATTCCAATGATTTCTTGCGCCTTTTCCCAATTTTTAATGCGACAAATCATAACACCTATCATTAATAGGTTTGTAAGCAGTACAACAATGAAAAATATGAAATCTATAAGAAAATAATCAGGAACTAACATTTTACTAACCTATAGAATAAAAAAGAAATATATTTTAATTTAATTTTTCTTAATAAATATGATACAAACTATCAAATGAATTTAAAGGGGTTTAATAAGTTCTCTATGATTTTTTCAAAACTTTTATGATTTTTATTATTTTTTTTCTTCATTTTTTAATAACATCTTTCATTTTATTATCAAATTTAGATTTTTGTTTATTATGAATTTTATTCATGTTTTTATATTAACTCAATGCAAAAGATAATATACATTTACTCATTCTTTTTATTGAAATAAATCTGGAGCTTTCAAACTTGTCAGAATTATCAGAAGTACGAGATATTGTAGAAACTGTAGAAATTACCAAAGCTTTTGATGAAAATGTAGCAGTTGATCATGTTAGTTTCAACATTAAAGAAGGCGAGATTTTCGGTTTATTAGGACCCAATGGTGCTGGTAAAACTACAATGATTAAAATGTTATGTACGTTATTGGTCCCATCTGATGGAATTGCAAAAGTTGGTGGTCATGATGTTATTAAAGAACCATTAAAGGTCAAAGAAATAATAGGCTATGTTCCTCAAGACATAACAGTTGATGGTTTTTTAACAGGTCGGGAAAATTTAGAGCTACAAGCAGCCTTATATAATATTAAAGGGGAAGAAAGAGAAAGGAGAATAGACGAGGTTCTGAAATTAGTTCAATTACGTGAAAGAGCAGATGGTCTTGTTAATTATTTTTCCGGTGGTATGAGAAGGAGATTAGAAATTGCAAGAGGACTTATGGTTGAACCTCAATTATTATTTCTTGATGAGCCTACGCTTGGATTAGATCCAGCATCTAGAAAGGCAGTTTGGAATCATGTTCAAAAATTACGCAAAAAACAAAAATTAGCAATTCTAATGTCAACCCATTATATGGAAGAAGCAGATAAACTCTGTGACAGAATCGCAATTATAGATCGAGGACGATTTATTGCTTTAGATACTCCTACAAATTTAAAAAAGCAAATTGGTGGAACAATTATTGAAATAGAACTTTCCAAGTCTATTAATCGAATGAAAAAATTACTTACTCAAAATAACGATTATATAGATAATATAAATCAAATAAATGAAACTACATTACAAATAGAAGTGCAAGATAGTGATACGGCTCTTCCAAAAATTTTTAAAGTAGCTAGTGGAGCAGATATAGATATTAACCAAGTTAGAATAAGGCAACCTACTCTAGAAGATGTATTCTTACATTATACGGGAAAAACTCTTCGTGATGAAGATTTAAATGACCCTTTTTCATTTGTAAGGAGCCAAATTTCTAAACGAATGAGGAGTTTTTAAGGAATTTATTGAGGTATTTAAAATGTTAGGATTTGATTGGTCAGGAATTTGGGGTATAACAAGACGAGATATAATAAAATATTTTCGAAATAAAAATCAAATTATCACTTCATTATTGATGCCAACCATCTTTATGATTTTTATGCGACAAGGATTTGGCTCAGTAGCGCAAAATCCATTTTTTAATTATGCTAATTATATTGGTGCAGGTATCTTTTGTATGACATCAGTCATGGGTGGTCTTTTTTTGTCTGGAATGCCCATTCTCTTCGATAAAATGATGGGATTCTCAGATGTTCTAACCGTATCACCTGTAAATCATAAAAATATCGTCTTTGGTTTTATACTTGCTGGAACTTTGAAAATATTATTTCAAGGTTCAGTGATTTTATTCATAGCTATTTTAACAGGACTTTATCCTGTGGACAATGGATTGGGAGTTTTTGGAATGATCCTCTCAATATTTCCGATATATTTGATCATTATCATTGCAGCTATGGCATACGCAAGCATAGGAATTTGTATTGCAGCAAGGTGTGATATGCAAAACTCATTCTTATGGACAACAATCATCCAAATACCATTAGTATTTATAAGCGGGGCAATGTTTCCAGTTACTGGTTTTCCACCAATTGTAGCTCAAATCGCTACTTTGAATCCATCTACTTTTCTTGCAGATGGAATTCGTATATTTTTAGGAGGAGAAATAGGAAATGCTGGAACTTCCAATATAGTTGGAGGTAATGTGTATTTGGGATATCTGATTGATTTAGGTGTGGTTTGTATATTTTTTATCCTAATGATAAATTTAGCTTTTATAATATACGGGAGAAGTTTAAAAGAAAGTTCGGGTGGATTTACTGGGATGGTTTCCAAACAGATGGAAAAACAAAGAAAAAAAATGATGAAAGGTTTAGATCCAGAAACTAGGGAAGTAATGAATTTACTATGGAATAAATTTGGAGCCGGAGATATGCCAAAATTATTCATGAAAATGGCAGAGGGTAAAGAGTCTGAAGTTGAACAAATGTTTGCTGATCGGGGAATTTCAAAGGAAGATGCAAATAGGATTTTCGAAGCGGGTAAGAAAATGATGGAACAAATGGCTTCTGGTAAGAGGAAATAAATTTTACTATTCTTACTTTCTTTTTGTTACTAAATTAATTTATAAAAAAATTTTAAGTGAAAATTAGGACAAACTTAATAAAATCTTAGTTTCAATCTAAATTCAATTTCTTATTACATTTAAAAGTGATATTATGCCTTATGAAGCAGAAAAACTTTCAAAAATTAGACCTTCAGGTATCAGAAAAATTTTTGATTTAGCTCAAGGTATGGAAGGCGTAATTAGTCTTGGACTGGGTGCTCCCGATTTTCAAACTCCCCAATATATTAAGGATGCAATGGTTAAGGCACTAAAAGACGGATTCACGTCATATTCACCAAATTTAGGATATTTAGAGCTAAGAGAACAAATAGTGAAAAAATATAAAATAGAATATGATTTGGATTACAGAAATGATGAAATATGTATAACTTGTGGTGCTGCAGAAGCCTTATTAGATGTATTTTTAGCGTTTGTTAATCCTAAAGAAGAGGTTTTAATTCCAGATCCAGGATTTTTAACATATCCGGCACAAGTCATCTTGGCAGGGGGAATTCCAAAGCCTTATCCGCTATATGAGAAGAATGATTTTAAAGTTGATGCAAATAATCTTAATGAATTAATTACGCCTAAAACTAAAATGTTAGTATTAAATTACCCAAGTAATCCAACTGGGGCGGTTATGGATGAAAAAGAACTTAAAAAAATTGCAGAAATGGCTGAGGATAATAATTTACTAGTATTTTCGGATGAATGTTATGAAAGACTCATTTATGACGGATTAAAACATACATGTTTAGCCTCTTTAGGCATTCAAGATAGAACTATTGTTGTGAATTCATTCTCCAAAACTTTTGCTATGACGGGATGGAGAATTGGATATATTGTAGCAAAATTAGAATTAATGAAATCAATTTTTAAAACACATCAAATGAATACAGCTTGTGCAAACTCTGCTGCACAAATTGCGGTTTTAGAGGGACTCAAATCATCCCAGGATTTCACAACAGATATGGTAAAAGAATTCGATAACAGAAGAAAAATTATTGTTAATGGTTTAAATAAAATTCCAGGAATAAAATGTTTTATGCCTAAGGGAGCATTTTATGCGTTTCCTAATATAGAAGGTACGGGTATGACCTCTACAGAATTTTCTGAATATTTAATTGAGAAAGTGAAAGTAGCAACTGTTCCTGGCAATGAATTTGGTGAACATGGAGAAGGTTATTTAAGACTTGCATATACAGTTTCTGGGGAAAAATTGTCTGAAGCTCTCGATAGGATTTCGCAAGCACTTTCGGAAAAATAATTAATTATAGAAAACATTGATGAATAGCATTAATAGTATTTTTTAATTGGGCCTTTGGCACCAATATTGATATATTTAGACCACCACTAGCTTGGCTGATAGCTAAAACTTCTATTTTTTTTTCACCTAAAGCAGAAAAAACTTTCCCTAATATACCAGGATTACCCAAACCTTCTCCTATAATAGCAATTTCTGCTACTATTTCTGATTTAACTTCAAACCATTTTCTAAAAAAATCATCATTTTTTATTATTTTTGTTGCTCTTTCACACTCTTTTTTATCTACAACAAAAGTTGTATTAACTTCTGAAGAGGATTGTGAGATCAATGTAACATTAATTTTATTTTCTCCCATTAGTCCAAATAATTTAGCAACAGTTCCTGGAACTTCTACTAAGGCTTCACTTATTGCAGAAATCATAGCTACTTCATCAATGTAAGCAATTCCCTTTACAGTTGACTTTTTATCGCCATATTTAGTAATTTTAGTATAGTTCTCTTTGGTTAAATCTTTTATATCTCTGATTTCAAGAGGTATTTCCTTGTATTGAATGTGTTGAATACATGAAGGATGTAATACTTTTACACCATAATAAGAGATTTCTTTTGCTTCTTCATAGGATAAATTTTCAATTAATGTTGCAGATGGTTCTATTTTTGTATCTGCGGTCATAATACCAGCTATGGTTTCCCAAAAAATTATTTTAGTATTATATTTTTCTCCTTGCAAAGCATCGGCAATAATAGTTGCAGTTAGATCATTTCCTCCAGGTCCTAGGGTCGTGATATGCCCTTCTTTATTCCTCCCAATAGAACCAGAAATAATTGGAATTGTATTATTTTCTAAGAAAGGTATAATTATTTCTTGAATCTTTTTAGTTGTTACATCCATTATCGGAAGTCCATCTTCACCTATAACGATGAAATTATTAGCAGAGATATATTCAACGTTACAATCATGATTTAATAGAAAATTTGATAATATATAAGTAGAAAATAATTCCCCAAAAGATATTACAAAGTCAATTTTATAGTTTGAAATTCCAAATTCTTCAATATCCTCTAATTTTTCTTTAATCTTCTCTAAATTATCCTGAAGAAATTCTTCTAATAAATGAACTTGATATTCAGAAAAAATAGAATGAATAACTTGATTATGTTTATTCTGAATATTCTGTAAAATTGAACTAACATCTTCATGTCTTTCAGATTTTAATATAGATTCTCCTAATAACTCAGTAATTTCTGGAAGAGCTGGAATTACAAAGATTAATTTTGAATCTTTATATTGATCAATTATTTCTAACATTTTATTATATACATTAATGTCTCTCAAACAACTTCTTCCAAATCTCATAATAGTTAAATTCATTCAATTTTCCTCCATTTCATCAAAACTTAATTATTTTACTTTTAAAATATTATAAATTCAATATTTAAAAATTTATAAGGAATTAAACTTGATCGAAGAATGTGCTATAAATAACCAATTAATAATATATGTAATCTTAACGAAAAAGGATACTTTAGACTCCAACAATTTTAATTGCTTTGCTCAAGCAGTATACTTCACATACGTCACAAGATGTCTTAGGAGGTTTTACTCTTCTGCATTCATCAAGATTAATTATCTTTAATTTACCATCCACTACTTTATATAATATTTCTTTATCGCTGAGAGGGCCTCCCTCTGCACACTCTGCACACAATCTTACATTAACAGGACATGCAGTTACGCAATTACCACAACCAGTACAAAGATCAGGATCTAAAGTTACACCAGAAGGATGCACTTTTCCTATTTTACTAAAAATTTCCTTTAATTGTTCCCCACCTTTTTTATATTTTGGCTCTTCCAGTAATGGGCACTCGTCAACTTTTCTTTCTTGGTTTAAAAGCTTTGTAGCAAATGCCATGCATGTCGCTTCACCACATTTTTTACAATTAGTCTTGGGGAGTAACTTATATATTGTAAACGCGCTTAATTTCGTCATTTTTTCTCCAATAATACAATTGCTTAAATTAATTAAAATAAGTCGGTCAGTTATTGAATTGTATCAAAATAACTAATTAAATAGATGATTAATTCAAATTGGAAAAAAAATTAAATTATATAATAATTAAGCAAAATTAAGTGTTGGAAATGCCTTTTAGATATGCAGATATTCCAGAATCGAGAACAAAACAGTATTACGCAATAGGTAGACATATTTGGAAGATGCATAAAGAACTTGGACATGATTATTTAGTTAGGCTACAAGATGAGAGTGTGGAGATGATGTATCCAGAAATTAAAGAACGGTTAAATATGACGATTCGTTCAGCAAGGGAAATAATCGAAGGAAAACTTTCTCCAGAAAAAACACTAACATACATGTTATTTCCCCCTGTGGTCACTCAACGTGGAGATTTAACACAAGGGTCGATGAAATTATTATATGGTGAGTCTTGTGACCTTACGTTTATAGTTATTGATGATAATAAAGAAGGAGAAATATTTTTTATTTTAAATGGACATGCAGAGGATGGTATTCCTGTCGATTGGTGGTTAGAGAAGCCTGATTCAGAATTACTGGATAGACGACATCAAAAATTAGGTTATAAACTCAGAGAAATACCATCGAGAATCAAAAATTTAACTAAATGTGGAATTAGAATAATCGAAATTTTAAAAGATGTTCGCAATGAGCGCACTCCCCAATGGAATCTTGCTTCTTATCATATATCCATGGTCTGGGGAACTGGAATGTCTAATCAATTATTCGAACGTTCATCGTGGGATGGTTTTGCCGAACTCTGGGATGGAGTTAATGCTAAGCGATTGGGGCTTCCAGATTATTGGTTTTGTTACGTTCCTTGGCCATTAATGGTTAAAACCCTATTTGATATGCCTCGTCGAAGTTGGACTCTCAGGATAACAGGTCTTTTTCTCGGTCATAAATTTTATATTCAGGGACTTGAAGATATTGCTATCGATTGGATTAAGGAAAATTTTCCAGAGGTTTTCGAGATTGGGGTAAAACAACAAATTCAAGAAGAGGGCATTCCATTGCCTTGGCAAACTCTAGGTTGTGTTAGCCCTAACTTGAATGATCCTGATGTATATAAAAATGAAGCCTTTGATTTCAAATATCCAAAACCTGAAAAATTTCTAAAACCTACAGATCTGGATATGAGTTTGGAAGATATACTAAAAGGCGTTTATCTTGATATTACTCATGAAACCAAAGAAAAAATTTCTAAAGATCACATTATTTCACAGGGGATAGGACGAGAAACAACTTATTTAAAATAAAACTTTATCATCAAATTCCTTTAAAAACGCTTGATCTTATTAAATCATTTTAATTTTTCTTCAAAATTATAGAATTCAAATCTTATGTCCAAACATTTTAATAATTTCTTTAATTATTGTTCCTAGCCATGACTCATTATTTTGGAGAAATTCCGGAAAATTTACGGACAAAAATTTTTTATCCATTAGGAAGAAATTTATGGAAATTATTTAAAGAGTTCGGATATGAGAGAATCCTTAAATTTCAAGAAAAATCTGAAGAAATTGTATATGAAGAAATTCAAGAACGGTTAAATACTACTTTAATTACTGCAAAACGTGTTTTAGAGAAAAAAGTTCCACATCCCGAACAAGTCCTAACATATCTTTTATTTCCTCCAGTTGCTTCAATCCGTACGGATCTCCAACAAGGTACTATGAAATTGTTATATGGAGATAGTGTTGATCTCTCATTTATTGTTATGCGGGATGAAACTCAAGATATTTTTTTCATTCTTTCAGGTCATTGTGAAGATGGAATACCTGTCGACTGGTGGATGACCAGATCTAATGATGAATTATTGGATAGAAGGCATTCAAAGATCGGATTAAGACTAAATGAGATACCAAAACAGAAAAATTTTCTTCAATGCGGTTTAAGATGTTTAGAAATATTAACAGATGTAAGGAATGAAAGAACGCCTCAATGGGCTACTTCAGCATCTCATGTCAGCCCAGTATGGACATCAGGATTATGGAATACTTTATTGGAAAGAAGTGGACATGAAGTTCATGCTGCTCTATATGATGGTTGTGTTGCAGATAAAGCTTTTGGAGAGCCATGGTTTGCCTATATACCTTGGCCCGTAATGATTAAAACTCTATTAATGATGAAGCGAGAGGATTGGGTGTTAAGATTGACTGGTTTAATGTATAGGCATTATCTCCATTGGCAAGGTTTGGAAGATATAGCAATCAACTGGTTGAAGGAAAATTTTGCAGAAGTTTATTCTTATAGTTTGAAAATTTGGGATGAAGGAATTCCATTTCCAATACAGACAATAAATTCAAGTCCCCCAAATTTGAAGGATCCAAAGGTTTGTAGAAGGCAATTATTTGATTGGTACTTTCCATTTCCAGAGAATTTTATTCAACCGAGACATATCGGAATGGATATAGAAGAAGTACTTAAAGGTGTTTTTCTGAATATCACCCATGAAACACCTCATAATGAAATTATTAACGCTTCGCATATAATTTCAATTGGAACAGGTTTAAATACTAAATTCTTTTGATTTTTTTTTAAAATGATAGAATTATTATAAAATAAATTTGTTATTTTAAAAATCTTAAAAATCTAATAACCAAACAAATAGTGAAAAATATGAATGAAGATCAAAAACTCAAAATTATTAGAATAGGCTATTGGATCGGTATAATTCTTGATTTATTATTTGCTATTGAAATGTTCCTTGCTAGCTTAACCGGAATGCCTAATTTTTTATCCCCAATATTTTCATTGGCAATTTTTAGTGGTTTATTTTATCGTTACGCCATAGCAATTGGAGCTGCAATGATGTTTGGGTGGACTATGCTTTTAATTTGGGCAGATAGAAAGCCAATAGAGCGAAAAGATATTTTTCTTTTAACATGTTTTCCTGTAATGATATTATTAATGTATAGTAATATATTATCAGGCAGCTTAGGTTTAATTAGTATTGGAGAAATGATTTTCAGAACAATTTTTCAATCAGGAGTAACCAGTTTATTCGTTTTTTGTTATTTTTTAGCTAAAAATCTTTCTTAATTTTTTTTTAAATTAGAAATGTCAGTTTGGTGAATTTTATGATTGGATATTTTATAGGAATTTTTCTAGCAATATTATCAGCCTTTATTTTTAGTTTAGGAGCCATATTTCAAAAAAAAGGTGTAGAGGAAATGCCAGATATTAAATTTGATAATATTATGGACTCTGTAAAAGCTATGTTTAAGAATAAAATTTGGGTTATTGGTTTAGTTTGTGCTACTGGTGGTGGAATTCCTTATTTTTTAGCACAATTTTTTGTTGGAGTGGCTTTATCTCAGCCTCTTATGGGAACTGGTTTATTATTTGTAGCACTTTTTGCTATAAAATGGTTGAAAGAATCCCTTAAATTAACAGAAATAATAGGAATTACCATATTAATTATCGCACCTATTTTTCTTACCTTCGGAAATGTTACAAATACAGCTGTTCAAATTGCAGATCCTATTTTTCATTTTTCTTTTATCATATTTTACATCATTTGTTTTATTGCAATAGGTATAAGTTTTCTTTTTTACTGGAAATCTGATAAATTTGTGTCTGAAAATATGGCAGCGAATTCTGGGATTTTTTTTGGTGCCGGTGCAATGGCAGCACAATTGGCCGTATTGGCTTTAAGACCATTTCTTTCAAATACTGCATTTTATATTTCTTTAAATCCATTTTTTATAGAATATAGACCCAATTCTGATTTTTTTATTGCAATATTCGGTTTGATAATATTATTGATTGGGAATTCGGTTGGAACTTTTGTTGTTCAAATAGCTTTTCAAAAAGGAAAAGCAGCTATAGTCGTTCCTATTCAATCCGCTGGAAATTTATTAATTCCTATTATAGGAGGAGTTTTAATATTTAAACAAACAATAGGAAATTTGTTATTCTTCATAACTGGAATCATCTTAATGTTATTCGGCACAATTTTACTCGCAAGACTGCAAGCTGAAGCTCAAGCATAATATGAGAAAAAATATAGAAACCAAAAATTTTAATGGAAAAATGGTTTTGCTTTTACGAGAACAAAATTTTTAATCATTCATTAATTTTGGATTGAGTATTAATGCAATATGCTGGCTATACTGGAAAATTACTAGAAATAAATCTAACCACCAAAAAATCGAAAGAACGATATATCCAAGAAGATTTTGCTATTAGATATATTGGTGGTCGAGGATTTGGTGCAAGATTAGTCTGGGATCTCACCGATAATAAAACAAAACCTCTTAGCCCAGATAATATTATCTGTATAGCAGCAGGACCTCTAACTGGTTTATTAGCACCTGGTTCTAGCAAAACTGCAATAGTATCATTATCACCAGCAACTGATATCTATGGAGATTCAAATATTGGTTCACATATTGGATTTGAGTTAAAAAAAGCAGGTTATGATATTTTACTATTAAAAGGAAAAGCAAACAAACCTGTAATAGTTATGTTAGAGGATGGCGATATTGAATTTCAGAACGCAGAAGCCTATTGGGGGATGGGAGCTCGGGAATCTGAAGCAGAAATTAGAAAAGATTTAAAAGATATTCATTGGTCAGTAGCTACAATTGGTCCAGCGGGAGAAAAGTTAGTAAAATTTGCAGCAATTCAATCTGAAAATCGTGTAGCTGGCAGAACAGGTATGGGAGCAGTATTAGGTTCAAAAAATGTAAAAGCTATAACAATTAAAGGAACTAAATCACTTAACGCAGCAAATCCTGATAAATTAATAAACACTTTTCAGAGAGCAAATGATTATTTAAAATCCCATCCAATTGCGGATGTTTATGCAAAATTTGGGACTTTTGGGCTATTAGAAGGTGTTAATGAACGTGGTATTCTCCCTGTTCATAATTTCCAAGATGCTATTTTTGAAGATGTGAATGAGATAAGTATGGATAAATTTGATGAAAAATTTCCAGATACAAAAAGTCAAACTTGTCTATATTGCCCTGTTTCATGTGAAGGTGTTTTAAGAAAAAACAGCCAAATCATGCTAAGACCCCAATACGAAACTTTAGTTATGCTTGGACCTAATTTAGGAATTTCAGACTTGGATAATATTGTAGAATCAAATCATTTCTGCAATGAAAATGGGCTTGATACTATCAGTAGTGGAAATATCATTGGATTGGTAATGGAATTATTTCAAAGAAAAATTTTAACTAAAAAGGATTTAAATGGAATTGAATGTAATTTTGGAAATTGTGATGCAGTACATAAATTGTTAGAAATTATTACAAAACGTGAGGGTATTGGTAACTTTTTAGCAGATGGAATAAAAGCAATTATTAAAAAATGGCCAGCTAGTGAACGTTATGCCTTACATTGTAAAGGATTAGAACAATCTGGATACGATACTCGTGCATTAAAAGCAATGACCCTTGCATATGCGACTGCAGATATAGGTGCACATCATAATCGAGCTTGGCCTGCTTATCATGAATTGATTAAAAAAAGAACTAATAAAGAATTAGCAGAATTGGTAATGTTCCATCAACATATTCGTCCCTTAATGGATTGCCTTGGAGTTTGTAGATTTCCATGGATAGAATTTGATATAGATATCAAGTTATATGGGGATTTTTATAAATATGGAACTGGAGTAGATTTGAATATTCAAGATTTACTACACAAATCTGAGGGCATATATAATTTAACTCGAGCTATTAATATCCGTAGAGGAATTACACGTAGAGATGATCAGCCACCTCCTCGAGTTTATGAAGATCCAATTCCAAAAGGTCCTTTTAAAGGAAAGAAAATTGATAAAAATGAATTTCAGAACCTACTTGATATCTATTATAATCTACGTGGCTGGGATAATAAGGGAATTCCTACATTTGAAACATTGAAAAAATATGGATTGGAGGACATAGCTAAAGAAATTTATGCAAAAGAATTGAAATAAAGAGTTTAAAAAAAAATTACATTTAAAATTTTAAAATTAGCTCATGGGACCTTTAAATCCCCCTCTTTTACCGGTATTTTGCCCTCCTCCATAACGTAATTTTTCAGTTCTCTTATCCTTCTTTGATTTCTTTTTATATTCTTTATAATGTTCCTTACACAAATAAGCTCTTGACATATTCTTTTCTATTTTTAAATCTAAATAACTACTAACTTGTAATAAGGAAATTGATCTAATTGATTCATTTTCGCATAATTTTACGCTGCATTGTCTTCCTTTTGTAATTCTGCCCATTTCATGTTCTCCATTATTTAAACATTAAAAAATAGCAATATTTTAATTTTTTTAATATTGATAAGTATTTAATAAATTAATTTATTTTTTTCCACAAGCGGGGCACTTATCATTAGCTTTAATTTGGATTTTTTGGAATGACATTGATAAGAGGTCAAATATCAATAAATAATTCGTAAGAAGACCTTCTCTAAGACCAATTATGTATTTTATAGCCTCCATTGATTGAATCGTCCCAGCAAAACCCGGAGTTGCTCCTACTACAGGTAATGGTGAATCTGAAGGAGGAGGAGGAGATGAAAAGACACACCTATAACACGCTGATTTGAGAGGAATAACAGTCATTAGTTGTCCTTCAAAACCGCGTACGCCACCAACGCTGAATGGAATATTTTCTTTAATACAAGCATCATTTACAAGATATTTTGCATTAAAATTATCAGAACAATCCACCACAAAATCATAATTTTTAATAATAGAAACAGCATTTTTGGAAGTTAATTTCTTATTAATTTTCTTATAATTCACATTTGGATTTAATTTTGATAATTTATCAAATGCTGAGTCAGTTTTATTCTTCCCAACTTGTTCAGTTGAATGGATTATTTGCCTTTGGAGGTTAGATAAGCTTACAACATCCATATCCATCAGACCAAGAGTACCTATACCAGCGGCTGCAAGATAGTACGAGACTGAGCTGCCAAGACCCCCTAACCCCATTACTAATACTGATGCATCTTTTAACTTCTCTTGTCCTTTTTCGCCTAATTCGACAGCGATGATTTGGCGATTATATCTCTCCAATTCTTCTTTAGATAGCTTCAATGAATTTAACCTCTATCAATTTAAAAATTCATTATTTTATAAAATTGTATAATCAATTATTAGTGATGAAATAAGAACTTTTATTTCATTCCAAGATTAAAAATAGAATTTTAAAAAGAATGTGAAAGAAATTTATTACATTGATGTTTTTATTGCATCTCTGGGACAAGCATCGACACATAATTTACAATAGACACAGCGATCTTCAACATAGACAAATGCTAATGTTTCTGGATCGATAGTTAATGCATTTACATAACATAGGCTAACGCATAAACCACATTCGATGCATAAATTATTATCGATAACAACATGACGTTTGCTTAATACTTGTAAGCCTTTTTCTTTAAGCATTTTTGTAATAATATCAACTTTATCATCGGGAACTGATACAATACCTTCTCCGCCCTCTGAATGTATTTTAATTGATATAAAACTTATTGGAACCTTAGATTCTAATATAATATTTGCTAAGATTGGTTCATACGCGAGACTTAACGGGAATGTAAGATATAAATCCATTTATAAAACCCTCCTTGTTCCTAATAATTTCATTAGTCCCTCAGCGGTTACCATTCCTAAAACTCGTCTTTCGGCATCTATAACTGGTAGTGCCGAAATATCATGAGTCTCAAGCTTGCGTGCTGCGGCAGCTGCTGGTTCGTCTAATGTTGTGGTTATTACCTTCCTCGTAATAACATCAGCTAAGGTTAGATTATTTTGGGCAACCGCTCTTGTTATATCAAATGAGGTGACAATACCTTGTAATTTTTTGTTTTCATCTACAATTATTATATGATTAATGTTTTGATCAATTATTTTTTTAGCCACTATTTCTATAGAAGTAGTAATTTTACATACTGTTGCAGGACCCATGATTGACCTTACAAAGGGAATTTCTTTAGTTAATTTCATGGGTTTAAATACTGTTGTTGTTGGTAATTTTTCTACAGGTGCTGATAATAGGAATTTGCCCTCTTCAATCCAATTTTTCAGACTATCTGCTATTTTCTTGGATTTTTTTAGTCCTGTTAATGGTGAAACTTTAATCTTTTTACCATTTAATTCAATACTTCCTGATTTTAATTCTTCATAATCTGTTATTTTTAATGTGGGTCTAGCTCTCCTTGGAACTCCATAATCAATTAAATTAGTTTTTAAATCTTTATCACTAATTGATGTTTTCTTAGCTAATCCTTCGTTTAAGATTGGGATCGGTATTCCAATTCCTACATATAGAGTAGTTCCGTAATTTGTAAAATTTGCACCCTTTAAAAATTCAGATCTCATTTGTTTTAGATCTCCTTTTACCATGATTGTTCCAAACTGGTTTTTTGGATTATGTTGGGTTCCTTCTCCTATTATATAACCAATACCTCCGCCTAGAAATATTCTTGTACCCATTCCTATTGTTTCATAATCTGGATCATTAGATAAGGGTGATAAACAACCAGAGCCTGCAAACGTTACATTTCCGAATCGTGGAAGCAATTTGCCCATATATGTATATAGAGTATCATCGCGACTATTACATGCAGCATTATACCTTTGATAACCATTTCTAGGATTACATAAAACAGCTTGATTTAAATCATCGATGGTAAGGTTAGTATCTACTCTAAGTCTTGGATAACAATCTGTAGCATAAGCTGTTGCTCTCAAATTTATTTCTTTTTTTGCGACTAAAGCTTCTATTACATGCCCGCCACCATATTCAATGTTAGTATCACTCCTTCTTGTCGCTCCAATATAGACATCAACTGCAGCATTTCCATGATAACAATGTACATCGTTTAACCAAACATGTTCCATTTTAATGGGTGGATCACTATGCCCGAAATTTAAAAATGCACCCGAAGAACACATTGCTCCGAAGGTCCCTGTTGTTACAACATCAATATCTTTCGCGGCTACTTCAATACCTTCATTTTCTACTAATTTGGTCATTTCATCTGCTGTAATTACTTGAACATCACCATTCTTTATTTTCTGGTTAATTTCTTCGTAAGTTCTTAATTTTTTACTCATCTCATAGACCTCATAATTTATTATTTAATATTGAAAACATTACAGATTTTATATATAAATATTACTATAAGTCATATTTCTGGTCTTTATTATGAGTGTCAGTAATTAATTATTATTAAAAAATTGTGACATAGAAAAAAAGTATATATATATATAAATAATCTAATTTTTAATCCTCAAAATTAATTAAAGGATCCTAATTTTAAAATGTCTGAATTTGAATTAGAGCAAAAAGAATGGATTGGATATCATAGTTATTTGATAATATTACTTTCAATCTTTAGATTTATATCCCTTTTTAATATAACATACACAACTCTTATATTACCACAAATTGCAGCATCTTTTAACATTCCTTCTGCTACCATTGCTTGGATATTTTCAATAATTGGAATTGGGGTCCTTGTATCAGTCTTTATTCGTCGTTTGCCTGATGTTTGGGGAAGAAAACCAACTCTTTTGGTAATTGGAATAATAAATATTACGTGTATTTGCATCGCTGCACTAATGACGAACCTAATATTACATATTATTTTTAGACTTCTCTCGGGTATTTTTGCAGTTAATACCAGTAATATTATTGTCGCCGAGGAGATGCCAGCACGTTTTAGAGGTAGAGTATCTGGTATAATAGTCTCAATCGGAATGTCTAGTGCTATGCTAGCAAGTTACCTAGTAACTTGTAATATAGTGAGAATGTGGAGATATTACTATTTAATAGTAGATATTCCTGCAATGATAATTTTTGGGATATTATGGTTAAAAATGAAAGAAACTAGACGTTTTATGTTTGAAAAAGACAAATTAAAGGAGAAAAAGGGTTCCATATTCGGCATATTCCAAAGAAAATATTTAAGAATTCTAATTTTAGTCAGCTCAATTTTGTTTATGAGTCAATATATATACTCTTCTGGGATAAAGAGATACTTCACTATTTTCCTTTTTGAAGAAAAAGGTTTTAACCCATTCAGCTACGGGCTATGGCAACCATTCAGAAATGATGCCTTTATTGGTATTTTATCGGCTTTATCATTTATAGGATCAATAATTGGCTATTGGTTATCGGGATATTTTGCCGATAGGTTTGGAAGGAAGTTGACGATTTATGTGGCCACAGCTGTTCATTTAGTAGCACAACTTATCTTTATTTTTGGTTTAACCGAGTTAGAATTTATTTTAAGTCTATTTTTTATCAATCTGACCTTTGCAGTTTTTCATACCTGTATTTTGGTTTTTAGCGTTGAATTTTGGCCTACAGAACAAAGATCTACAGCTTCCGGCTGGATTTTTGTTTTTAGCAGTATTGCAGGAGTATTTGGGAATATAATTGTATATTTTCTAGCAAGCAGTTATGGTTGGGGTTTTACTTTTCTTATACTAACAATCCTCCCGATATTATTAATAATAATTACTGTATTTATACCTGAAACTAAGCAAAGAGTCGTGGAAGAGATTTTACAAACTGAAATTGAGCAGAAATTCAAATAAAATCATTTATAAATAGAAGATAAATACTATATTTTTATTCAAAATTTTATCATCATTGTAATAATCTAAGGGTTAAAGCTAAAAATGTCTAAAACTGTCTTGGAACAAGAAGAATGGACAAGCTATCATACATTTTTAGTTATATTTCTTTCGGTTTATAATTTTATTAGCCTTTTTTCGATTGTATATACGGGTCTTGTCTTACCAGCAATCGCAGCCACTTTTAACATAGGGACTCCCGTTATTGCAAGTATATTTTCAATAATTGGTATTGGTGTCATATTTTCAGTATTTGTAAGGCGAATTCCCGATAAAATAGGTCGTAAACCTTCTATGTTAATCATTTCATTGATATATGTAGTTAATCTTTGTCTTTCTGCGATAGCTCCAGAATTAACACTCTATATTATTTTTCGTTTAATTTCAGGAATTTTTGCAGTCAATATTAGTAATATTATTATAGCTGAAGAAATGCCAGCTCATAATAGAGCCAAAATATCGGGAGTCGTGGTATCAATTGGCATGTCAAGCTCTATATTAGCAAGTTTTATCGCGACTTTTAATATGTTAGCTTATTGGAGACATTTCTTCCTTATTGTGAACATTCCAGGTATCATAGCTTTTTGCATATTATGGTTTAAAATGAAAGAAACGAGAAGATATGAACGCACTAAAACAAAAAAAGTTGAAAATCATACTCTTTTTAGTATATTTCAAAAGAAATACATAAGAATTCTTCTTTTAACCAGCCTAATTATGTTTACAAGTCAGTGGATCTATTCAGGGGGAATAAAACGATACTTCACTGTTTTTCTTTTTGAGGAGAAAGGGTTTAACCCATTTAGTTTTGGGACTTTCCAGCCATTTAGGAATGATTTCTTTATCGGATTTTTGAGTATGTTCTCTTATATAGGTTCTATAATCGGTTATTGGTTATCTGGTTATTTTGGTGACCGTTTTGGACGAAAAAAATCAATTTATGGAGCCGCCTCTATCTATTTAGTTGGTAACGCAATTTTTATATTCGGTACGACTGAAATTCATTTTCTTATAGGCATGTTTATAATCAATATTAACTTTGCTATTTTTTCCACTCTAAATCAAGTTATGAGCGTTGAATTTTGGCCCACGGAACAGAGATCCACGGCAAGTGGTTGGGTTTTTGTTTTTAGTAGCACGGCAGGAATATTTGGAAATATGATTGTTTTTTATCTCGCAAGCACTACCTCATGGGCTTCTACCTTTATTGTTTTATCAATTCTTCCAGTACTGCTAATAATATTTATTAGCTTTTTACCTGAAACAAAAGCACGTGTTGTTGAAGAAATTTTTGAGACAGAAATTGAGCAAAAAACCAAATAATTTAACTTATAAATTTTTAAATTAAAAAAAAATAGGGAAGATTTGACTAAAATACTTTTTATTATAGTTGGCCATAAGCCATTTTTGTGTCTTCTTTGAACAAAATCCAGAGATAAATAATTCCTATTATAGCAAGAATCATTATTATGGAAATCAGGACAGTTAGAACCCACGCCCAGCTTTGATTAGTATAAAGACCGTAAACGTCAATAAATACAATGATAGCTACAATAATTACAAGAATTCCGAGTACTGGTAACATTCCTAATAATGGTTGGCTACTGATGGGGTCTATACCGAACATTTGTCCTATTATAGGGAGACGATTGATAATTCCAGCAATTCCCGTTCCTTTAGCAATCCCAATAATTGTCATCGGACTTGCAAGTGCTAAAATTCCAGCTATAATAAATGCTATTGCTGCAGCTACAAACATTATAATTATAAACCAGATTCCACCGCTTTTTTCTTCGCTCATTTTTCCAAACCTCATATTCTACTTAATAAAATATTTAATTTGATAATGATAGTTAAAATTAAAAAATAGTCTATAAATAATTTTTTAATATAAAAAAATGAAAAATGTAGAATAGAATAAAAAATATTAAATTATTATAAACTTATTTTACTTTTGCTTCAAATTCTCGGACAATTTCTGCCATTGGATGCTTCTTTCTTAAATCTATAAATCGCTTTCCTTTTCTTCCAATTTGGGGAATATTTTCTACAAATTTAACGGAAGTTGGACTGAGCTTCAAATGAGTTTTAATAGATTGAACAATTTTATTTTTAAGATTATTAGACTCATCAGCATCCACATAAATTCGAATGACATCGCTATCTTCAACCTTATCTATCACACAAAGATAGGTTCTTATATCATTATTAAACATGGCACTTTCAAATTGGTATGGGTTAACAAGTGTTGCCTTAATCTTAGTCAAATCGTCCAACCTTTGTTCAATTAAGGAAATCCTTACTAAATTCCTTCCGCATGCACAACCTCTCCCAAGGATACTTGATTCATCCCCTGATTTATAACGAATTGCGATAGTACCTGTTTTGTTTAAAGTGGTAAATACAAGTTCTCCTTTCTCATTTGGTCCTAATACTTCACCTGTCTTTGGATCTACCACTTCTACGATCACATCATCTTCTGGCCAATGGATTCCGTTTTTTTCTTCGCATTCAGATCCTGCACCAATTTCAGACAGTCCATATCCAATTTTACAATCTACACCCCATAAATCTTCAATTTTTTTACGAACTGAAGGAGGCACTGGTTCTCCTAATACATAGGCTTTTTTTAGAGTCGAATCACTTGGATTTTTACCTATTTTTTTCCAAGTATTTCCCCATCGTAAAAAATATTGAGGAAGCCCGATAAAAACAGTTGGACGAAAAATTGGATTGAAAATATTATTCAGATGTGCCATACCAGTCTTTAATGTGGAAGCTGGAATAATAAAACCGCCTAATTCCTTCGCGGCATCATGTAAAACCTGACCAGCAAAGAACATTCCATATGGGGTTGAATTATAATATCTATCTTTTGCTGTACATCCACAACGCACAAGACATCTTACATTTTGGGCTACATAGGTTTTCCAGTCTGATTTAGTAAAAAACACAATTGTTTCTCCTTGTCCAGATGTTCCTGACGTTGTATGAATTTTAAAAACATTGTTTAAATCCCCCACTGCACCCTCTGGATCACTTACAATATCAATTTTTGAAGAAAATGGTATTTTTTTCAAATCATCAAGTGTTTTTATATCATCAGGTTTTAAACCAACAGATTTTAACTTATTCTTATAAAGACGAGTATTATCATATGCATAATGAATAACTTTTCTTAAACGATTTTCTTGTAATTTTATAAGATCTTTTTCTTTTATAAAATCAAGATCCTTATCAAATGACAATAATTTCCCTCATAATCGATTTAGTAATTCTTTTAAGCTTGCTGTTGCTTTTTCAATATTTTTTATTGCATCTTCAAAATATTTTAAAAGGTCATTTGATTTAACTTCCTTGGATAGTTCTCTAAGTTTATCGGCATGTTCGTCTATATGTTCTATATAATGTTCAACATATTTTTTAATTTTATTTAGATCTTCAGACAAATTTAGCACTTCTTTTTTATTTATCCGTAACAATTGGTCGATCTTATAATAAGATAGATGAATAAGTAATATGCTATTTTAGATTTCACTAACCTAAGTAAAATTATAAATTTATTGATTAATTATTTCCGAATCGAAGTAGGACAAAGAATTTAATAAAAAAGAATATTAAAAAGTAATTAAATGCTAGATTATTAACCCAACTTATCTTTAAGAGCCTCATCTATACTAGCTAATCGATCTGAAATGGTATCTTCCTTTTTCTTATCTTTCTTCTTCCCTTTTTTCTTATCCTTCTTCTTTTCAATTTCTTGGGTTGGTGGATTTGGTCTAGCACTTGGTGGAGCACTTGGTGGACCTCTAGGTGGACCAGTACTTGGTGGACCTCTAGGTGGACCACCACCTGATGGTACATTGCCCCCTAGTTGCTTTTGGAATTTATCGTCTAATAATTTATTCATTTTCTTGGTTAAACCTCCGTCAATTGGCTTAGCTGCTCGTGGTTGATGAATTTTAGGAACATAATCTTTTTGAATAGGTCCCATCCCACCTCCACCACCCATTGGACCTACTGTTCCTGAGCGTTTTCCCAGTTTAGATTTAATTTCTGACATCATCGCCATACGAACGCTCATACCACCCATAGGGGCAGGCCCTCTTGGAGCAGGTGAACTAATTGAAGCAGATTTAAAAGAGGATGGTTTGAGTAAATTTTCTTCTACCACAGCTCCTTCTGGTCTGGGAGGAGTTGGAGGTATCCCAACCACTGGAGCTGCGGGAGCAACAGTCACTGTTTTTTGAAAATCTTCCCATTGTGTTAAAAGTTTCTGGATTACTGATTCAAAATCAACAATTTTTGACCCCATTGAAGTAATTTGATTTCGCAAATCTTGTTCATAAGCTGGATTCATTGACCCAGTAGAAGATCCTTGTTGTTGAAGAGATTGAATTTGGAATTCTACTAATTTTTTAAATCTAGTTTCCAAATCCCCAACTTTTGAAACGACATCATTCAACTGATCAAACATATATCGAACATATTCATTAATTGTCATTGCATTCTCTTCTAACCTTTCGGTATAATGTAAAATTGTTTCAATAGATCGGGCTAAAATGATAATTTTATCAGCATCATGTCTATAGGTTGCAATAACATCTAATAGAGAGGGTTCTTCCTCCTCTTCCACTTCTTCATATTCTTCGTTTTCCATTTAGGTCACCTAATATTACAAAGCAATAAATCGTAATAATGAATATCGATTAATTATTTGTTCGATGTTATTACGATTTAATAAATGTAAGTTTTTATTGCGGATTTTTTGGTTGAACCAATATTAATTAAAAAAACATTATTATTTAAGAATTGTTTGAATTAGAATTTAAGATAAATATTTTGACTCTAAGAAAAAAACATAAATGAAAATATAACAAAAATGGGAAAATATTGAAAATTTAAATAAAAAAATTGAATTATTTTAAATATTTAAACTATCAAATTCCGAAAGATTTCCGTAATAAGTCTATGTCTAATTTACCTGCCATAATTGTTTTCCCTGTCCTTATGTCATTCACTGTAATTTGCGCTGGAGCGAATAATAAGGGGTCGATGTTATAAAAATCCTTACCGGCATCAACAAAGATTTGATAAAATGGTTTTCCATATTGTTTAGAAGTACTTGAAGGAACTTTTTTAATTACTTCCTCTAAGTTATCGCCCTCTGTACTATTTACATTATAAATTACGCTACCTACAGCTATAATTGCATCATTTGTTACTCCCATTGCCTTTGTATCGGATTTTGCTATGGGTGCTATAGGAGTAGAGCCAATTCCATATGCTATTTTCTTGGGATCATAACCTACTTCGTGAAGTTTATGAATACCCATTTCTACTACACGAGCTGCGATTTGTACTCCTCCAGCAAGACTAGCAGTTGGAGCTATTAATGCATATACTTTATCAACATCAACTTTACATTTAGTCGCAATCACTTCCATTACTTTCTCATTAGGCAATACATTTCCTTCAAGGACAGCAATTGCCACGTCAGCATTGTCTTTATATTGGAGTTCATCAAAGAGTCCTTTTTCTCCGCCTTTCAGAGCTCTTGCAGGACCGCTTAACATAGCAAAATAGTTTTCTTCTTTCACATTTAATCTCCAACCAGCGAATTGAGATCCTAGACAAGCTATATGAGGAAAGTCTGTTGCAATCGTTACTGAAGGCAATACAAATTTTCCAAAATTTGTTGTTGTTAAGTTCACATAACCGAGACCACCTAGACAAATCTCACCCAATTTTACTCCTGCTAAATATCCACTTGTGACTTTAATACCCATATCAATAACTGTAGCACCGTTTTGAAGCTTTTTTACATCAACTTTATAAACATCTTTATTCTCAATTACGTCTAAAACCAGTTTTAAAGCTTTTTTATTAACTGAAATTTCTGCCACTTTAATCTCTCCGATTCAAACAATTTAATTTGTTTAAAGGATAAAATAACATATATTTTTTTGTTTAAAATTTAAAAAAACTTTCTTTACTTTTTTAAAGAAAAACAAAATGAACAATAATTCCATTAAATGAACGATTTTTTTATTTTATTTGTTTTAAAAAGATACTTTCTTAGTGAAAGTTTTTAATTTATCAAATTTTAAGTTAAATAATTTATTCTTTTCTCTCTCTTCCTAGCATTTTTATTTTATTTATTATTGGCTTACTCCAAGTTCCACTCTTAATTTTCTTCTTATCAAAACTAGATAATTTTGGCCAAGCGTACATAAACATTTCTTTTGTTCCCCCAACCTTTTCCCAATCTCTAAGCTTCCAACCTGTAATTAACTCATCAAATAATTTAGAACCCTCAAGTTCAGATTCTCTCCAATCTCCTTCTGGAATCTCTTCTACTGGAGCTGGTTCTTTAAGGTCTTTTTTTCCAGGCAGCTTAGGAATTGGAGCTTGTAATTTAGGCGCAGCTTCTTTTTTAGGTACCTTTGCTGTGCTTGGACTCGGAGATTCTACTACCGGAGACGTAACCGGTTGAGTCATAATAGCTTGAGCCATAATAGGTTGAGAAAAATCAATTTTTTCAAGCTCTTCAATTTTTTTATAAATATCTTTTATGGAAAAAATTTTCACATCGGTTTGTAATTGATTTACAATATCTGCTATCAATTTTTGGGCATCACTTAGTTTTTCAACATTTGGTTTAATGTTATCAAATTTTTTATTTAATTTTGATGAAATTGGAGGAATTATATCTTGAATCAATTTTGGAAATTGTTCCTCTACCATTTTTTCTATTATATCAAGAGATCCCTTGGCATTATTTAAAAATTCAGTCCTTTTATCAATCAATTCTTCTATATTATTTAAATAATGTATTCCCTTTTCCAAAATTTCTTTGAATTCTCTAGTTATATCTTCGCTACTGCTCAAAGTAATAACCATCAAATTTTATTAAAAGTTCCTTACTTTAATTGTATGTTTCCAATTATATAAAATAATGGAATCTTTATCTTATTGATGAAATGATTTAAAAAAACCAAGTTAAAATAATCCTCCTTAAGATAATATATAAATCAATCAAGACTAATTAATGAAAATTTGGAGTAATATTATTGAAAAAAAAGAGAACTAGAGGAATTAAAAATGAAATCAAGCTAGTCGGAATAGATGATGCCCCATTTGTTCCTAGGAGCTTTGGTGTAACGCGTTTATTTGGAATTGTAATCCGTGGCTCAACAATTATTGAAGGGGTTGTTCAAACAACAGTAGAGATTGACGGTTGGGACGGAACTGATAAAATTATTGAAATGGTAAAAACCTCAAAACATTATAAACAAATTAAGGCAATAATGCTTGCTGGAATTACTGTGGGGGGATTTAATGTATTAGACATTGACCAAATTTATAATGAAACAGATAAACCTGTTATAGTTATTATTGAAAAACAACCAGATTTTGAATCTATTAAACTTGCACTTCAGAATCTTCCTAGAGGAGATGAAAAATGGGAGATTATTCAAAAATTCACAAAAGTTAAAGAATTACAAACCCAAAAAAATTCGAAACCAATTTATTATCAGTATTCTGGAATAACTCCAAAGGATGTGGAGAGAATTATCAAGCTTTCTACTAATGTTTCACGTATTCCAGAACCTATCAGAATAGCACATTTAATAGGAAGATCTTTTTTATGAAAAATTCCTTGAATACGAATGACAAAGAAATGATTTTATCTTGGAAACATTCCATTTACCTTTGGGTGCTCCTATTTTTGATTCAAATTTTCCTTTTTTCTACCTTAACATCACTAATTTTAAAAATAAGTGGTTGGAATTTTAACGAACTATTATTAATTTTGGGTATTTATGGTCCAACTTATAGCGTTTGGTTGAGTGTTTTTGTAACAGAATTCGGAACTTTAATTATTTCATTATGTTATTTGAGATTTTTTATGAAAAAACATCCAGCGATTAAAGATATAGCTGGAATTGAAAATTTTAATTCGAGTAATAATTTGTTAGCACTTGGATTCGTTCCAATAATATTTTTTACTGGGACGTTTATTAACAATCTACAGACGTTTTTCTTTGATAGTTCTGTTAACAATTTTATTTATGATGTTATATTTAGACCGAAAAATTATTGGGAACTAATTATTTGGATAATTATTATGTTCACCTTAGTAGGTCCCATAGAAGAAATCGTATTTAGGGGTATAATCCAGAAAGGATTCCAAAATAAATTTAAAGAAATCGAAACACCCGAATGGTATGCTATATTTTTCAGCGGTATATTATTTAGTATTTTTCATTTAGATTTATCTACAATTATTCCCATATTTTTTATGGGAATTCTTTTAGGTTTGGTTTATTATAAAACCGATTCCAGCATCGTTTGCGCCATTACTCATGGATCTTATGATGTTGTCACAATCATCCTTATATTTTTGCTTTAAATTTCGAAATTATATGATTATTATATATATATAGTAATAATGTGAAAAAAATGGTACAATTAAAAGGATTAATTTTTAGACCTCCAAGTGAAGCAGATAGTTTAATAATTCAAGCGACTTTAGGATGCAGTAATAATACATGTACTTTTTGTTATTCATATAAACAAAAAAAATTCCAAATTCGCCCAATAAAAGACATATTAGATGATTTATTATCAGCTAAACAGATTTATGGTAATTTTGTAAGAAAATTGTTTATAGCTGATGGTGATGCTCTGGTATTGGAGAATAAAGATTTATTGGAAGTGTTAAACTTTGCATATAGTATTTTTCCTAATTTAAAACGTACAGGAATCTATGCATGTGCTCCTAATGTGCTAAATAGGGAAAATCCGCTAGAAGAATTGAAAGAATTAAGAAAAGCAGGGCTTAAAATTATTTATCTTGGAATTGAAAGTGGAAGTGATGAAATATTAAAAGATGTTCATAAAAAAATGACTGCAGAAGACATGTTTCAAGCTTCTAAATTTATTTTGGAAGCAGGAATTGAACTTTCTGTTACAATTATTATTGGTCTTGGGGGAAAAGCAAAGTGGAAGGAAAATGCAATTGAAACTGGAAAGCTACTTAGTCGCATAGGACAAGTTACAACTCCTGAAAGCATTTATTATGTTGGTGCATTATCCTTAATTGTTCCTTCGAAAAAAAGAGGGTATCCTGTTGATACTCCATTAGCTAAACAAGTAGAACAAGGAAAATTTCAAGTTTTAAATTCAAAAGAACTCCTAGAAGAAATGCGGCTTTTAGTCGAAAATATTAATGTAAAAAATAAAATAGTCTTTAGAAGCAATCATGCAAGTAATTATTTACCCATAGGAGGAGATCTTCCTCAAGATAAAGAACGTCTCTTAAATATAATTGATAGTGCATTAAAAAGTGAGATTCAACTTAGACCTGAATTTTTAAGAGCTTTATGATAATTAATTTATTGCGAATCTTATGTATTTTGTGATATATTAGCCGAAATTTCATTAACTATCTTATTATATTTATTAACAGTCTCATAATCTTCTAATTCCGTACTAATTTCAATTACTTTTTTATAAAGTTCTATTGCTTTATCGAATTTTTTAGCTTTCCTTTCCAAATCTGCAAAAATTACTAATTTTTGTCGCTCCTGTATTTTTTTTATGTGTTCTTGATTGAGATCTGTATCTTCAGTAGGTTCACCTTGTATAATATTAAGCAGAATTCTCTCAACATCATAAAATATTTCTACAATATTGGAAGGATTTGCCGAATTCCAATTCGTAAGAAGAGGAATTTTTGTCTCTAAGGGTAAAATTGAGATTTTTTTTCTAATTATTTCGGGATCTATAAGTTTGGGTTTACCCGGATAATTTGAGAAATCAATATCAAAAATGAAGTGATCATCAAGACTGGCTGATATATAGACTTTTGCACGTGAAATTTTTTCTAGAAAATCTGTTTGAAATTCATACATTAACTTATTTGCTTGTTCAGCGATTCCAGCATCTATTTTTTGCTCAGGTGTACCTTTATCTTTGTATTGAGAAATCTTATCTAATATCCCGCGAAGTATATTTTCTAAAATATCTTTTTTTTCCCTAAATTTATCTAATGTGATTGTTCCTTTTTGAAGATCTGCCTTTAAAGAATTAACTTCTCCTATTATGGCTTTTACTCTTTGCTTCAATTCTGTAATTGATTCTGTGGCAGATTCTTCTGAAGACATTTGTTGAACTCCTTATTTACATATTCATTCACGAATTAATGTTTTGCTAGCCAATTTTTTAAAACCTTCAACATTCATAAAAATAGGGTCTTTTGGAATAATAATCTTATCAAGATCTTCAATGATATTTTCTTCAAGAATATTAAGTTCAATTTCTTTCCAAAATATATTTGTTCCTTCTCCGGTTATAATATAATGTTCAATTTGAGCATCATAAGGTAAATTTGATAATAGAACTTTTAGACTATCAACAATTATTCGACTTATTTCACGGATAAAAAACTCTTTAGAATCAGTTATATCGTAGATTTTTCCAGCAACATTTACTTGATTGCGGTTTTGTTCTATATTTGGTAGAAGGTCGAAAGGACTTATAATTTGGTTTGTCGCTTTTTGAAGCACGAGAGCAATTTTGTTAGCTAAAACAGCAAGTGAAGCATCCATCAAGTTTCCAGAAGCAAGGCGCATTGGCTTTCCTCTATAAAAAGTCAGTATTTCAGTCAAATAATCTAAAGAAACTACTACTGCGTCAGATGCTATCTGTTCCTGGGATTCTGAGATTACCTGGTAGTAACTTCCATAGGCTTCTGGCATGACTAAAGTTTTAAGAATATTAATCTTAAGTTTTTTATCTTCTGAAGTGGCTTCGTTCCTAACGTATAAATCGTAGGTCCCTTTTAATGAACCACTAATTTGTTTCATTAGATCTATATTTGTTGAAATCGGAACACCAGTTGCTATAACAATTTGGTCCTCATTTTTTATTGAAGTTAACGCGAGTACCGCTTTAATTAAGCGAAAAACATCATCTAATTTTTCTACTTTACCTTTTTCAACAATTAGCCTCTTTAATTCACTCTGGAGTCGTGCTAATTCTCCAATGTAAAAAGACTGTTCCCCTTCAAATAAAATCAAATTATCCTTTAATTCTTTTTTGGCTGAAACACCACTCCAACCAGGATTTGGATTCCCTATAATGCTGGGAATCGAGAATTTTTCTTCCCCACATGAAATTTTTATATTTCCACCGATATCAATGCCTATTGGAATAGTAATTCTTATCACCAAAAATCGTATTTTTATTCTAAATAATATAATATGTAGTTCATAAAATTTCTAAATCTCATTAATTTGTATAATTTTAATTTTTTTTAACTAAAAGAGATTTAATTTATACTCTTTTTTTATGAAAGTGATACTACTCATTACCTCATTGAAAATATTTTTCTTCTATTCAAGGTTAATATTTTATTAATTTTAGTTAAATAATCAAGTTAATTAAAATAGAGATTATATAAAATAAATCATATAATTAAAGTTTATTATAAAATTTAATGAAGTGAGATTATGACAACACACGTTGGAATTGATCTTGGGACGAGTACGATTAAGATCAGTTGTGGTGATACAAAAATCCTCATACCAAGCATCATTGGAGAACCTAATCCTGGTTGGACAGGAATGAGTAGTGACAAAACACTCGAAAATAATTTAGTTTTAATTGAGGGCAATAAGGAATGGTATGTTGGTGAATTAGCAAGGCTACAAAGCGAAGTACGTTACGCATTAGCTAGTGAAGGACAAATGAAAAGCGCAGAAAATACTTTTATTGCAGTAAAAGCAGCTCTATCTCTTTTAATGGATAATCCCGAAGACGACTTTGTTCTTGCGACAGGCGTACCCGTGGCTACTGGAGCAGAAGTAATGAAGAATTTAAGCCGAATGATGAAGGGGGATTTAAAAATAAACGTCAGAAATGATAGTACTAGTGAGTTGTTCGATTATAAAGCAAATGTCCAGAAAACACTCGTAATGCCAGAACCTTATGGTACATATGTTAAAATTCTTAAAGAGAAAGGTGAAGAATCAGCAGTTGATACAGTAATCATAGATATCGGACATGGGTCAACAGATATTCTAACAATGTACCAAGGACGCCCCATGAGAACCGCTTCAGGGAGTTTAATAGAAGCTACAGATACTTTGACTAGTCGAATGGCAAAAGCATTGCAAGATAAGACAGGTGCGATCATAAAACCCTTTGATTTAATGTCAACCATAAGAAAAGGAAGAGATCAAGTCATGATCGGTGGTCAGTACTATAGTATAAAAGAAATAAAAAATTATTACAGCGATCAAATTGCAAAAATTATCATTGATGAAGTAATGCGTCTAATAGCTACCTTGCCACCTGATGCTTTTGTTGAATATTATATCATTACCGGTGGTGGAGCCCATAGTTTCGGAGAACAAATACGTAAGCAAATAATAGCAAGTAAATTAGTGGCAGAAGGTGACAAAGCCGTCATACCAAGTAATCCTGTACTATCAAATGCAGAAGGATTCGAATTAATCGCTCAAAGATAACAAAAATTATTAATTTTCTTTTTTAGTTTTTTTCTTATAAAGAAAAACGTATATTATTGAATTTACATATTTATTATTAATCAATGATCTTGGGGCTATGAATGACTGAGAAAGATGAAAAAGAAGTTTCGGAATTGCAGAATGAGATTGAGAACGTTCTTGATGAACTCTCGAATTTAGAAGTGCAATTCACAGAAATTTTAAAACCAAGAGTTGACTCTACTCAAGCCCCAGTAGATACTGGTTACCTTATGGCTGTTCGAAGGTTTCAAAACGGAATGCGAGTTTCTCTTTTAAATGGAGCTGAGACTGGTAATAAAGAGACATTTCTTGAAGGTTTCAGATTCTATGAAGGTGCTTTAATCCTCTTAAAATCGCATAATGACTCGAATGAAATTCAACAATGCATTAACGAATTAATCCAAATTCTCTTGAAAATTATTTCAAAAGCAAAACCTAAAGCAGAGGAAAATGCTCCTTATGGACCATTCTTTTTGCGAAAATCTTGTCAATATATAGCTAATGTTTATGAATCCAGTGGAAATTTCGAAGTCGGGATGAAATTTCATGATCGAGCTGCAAATCTCTCAACAGGACTTGAAAAAGAACTTGAATTTCTTCAAAAACTAATAAATGCTCTTTTATGTAATAAAATTGAAGTTGTAAATCACACTATACAAATGTTCAAAATCAAGCATGTTACTAAAATGGCTACTCTATTAGCCAAAGGTTTTACTGAAAACAATCAACAAAAAGTCCAAAGTGCCCAGAGTTTATTAGAAACTCTTAGTGTTCAAAGAAAAATGTCTATAAATCATATTCTAAGTCTTATTGAAAAATTAACTCAAACTATGCAATCTAAAAAACCAGTTAAAGGGGAAGCTAAACCTGTAAGTCAGGTTCAACGTATTGCGGCCCCAACTCAATCTCTCCATCTTTCTAATGATGCAATTAGTGAATTACGAACAATACTCACTGAAGGTATTCAACAATTAAAATCTGCTAAAGGAGGGGCTTCGGGTGATGCACCTTTAATTGACACCTCTTCTATCGTCTCTGAAATTAAAAGTATGATTTCTCAAGAGATTAAATCTATATCTTCTGAAATTGTATCACAACTACTTAACAAGATGCCTGCTGGACTCCCAGCTTCACCTAGAGCTCATAGTGGGGGAACAATTTCTGATGATGTTCCAGATATCCAGGTTGTGGCTGCCGCACCTGGAGAAAAACAGGCTCGTCCAAAATTGGATGATATGATAGATTCTATTGTTGTTTGTGAGTAAATTAATATAATTTGTTAAAAAGAAGTCTCTACTAGTAATTATATAAGTTCTAAAACTATTATTTTTTTATAAAAATAAAAAAAAGAATTAAAAGTAGAATTTTGTTCTCTAACCACTGCGAAGTATTCTCTCTATTTCATCTAGTAAGTCTTGGGCGTTTATTTCTTTTGCAATCATTATAGCATCTTCAAAAAATGCCATAGCCTTATCTTCTTCGTTTTTATTTAGTAGATCTACTCCGACTTTTATAATCTCCTTTACTTCGTCTCTTTTTTGTTGAATTCCAGTGGAAACTGTTGGTGTTACAGCTGGTCCAGAAACTTTTCCTTTCACTACTTTTAGGCATCCAGGGCAGAAAGTATCTTTACCTGATTCTATTAATTTAATGCGCTGATCTTGGAAAGGTTTTTTACATTTTGGACATGTTCTTGTCCTTAAAATTTCTTCAGTGAATTGAATGTCTTCTGCGGTCACACCTGCCTTTGAAACAACTGGTGGTTTCGGTGTAGGAGGTGTTGTAACTACTGGTTTAGCAACTACTGGCGTAGGAGGTGTTGTAACTACTGGTTTAGCAACTACTGGCGTAGGAGGTCTTGTAACTACTGGTTTAGCAGCTACTGCTGGAGGTTTTGCTACCTTTGGAGTTACTTCGGCTTCTCTTACAATTTTTGGAGCTTTCTTTAATGGCGGTTCAACTTCAGCAGACCTTGTAACCTTAGAAGCTATAACTCCTCCAAGTAGTACAAAACAAAGCGATAACCAAAAACCAGGAGTTATAAAAAATGTTAGAACAAATATTATAAGACCGCCAAAAAATTGTGAAATTGGTATGACATTTATGCCAATTAAGTACGTAGTTAAGTATGCTGCTACGTAATAAAGGGCACTACCAATGACTATCAGTTCAATTGCCATTATAGAGATCGAAAATGACTTCCAAGAACCTTTTACTCCATTAAAATGGGCATTTTTTCTTTTATAGTAACTTCCTAGAATTATACCTCCAAAAAACCATCCAAAACATGCTGGAACATCGGTTAGAAATTTGAAACCTAAATCAAGATAAAATAGATGGTTTGGTAGGGAAACCTGAATCAAATAGAGGCTGGAAAAGAAAGTCAACATACTCCAGTGAAACATAGAAACCAATATGGGATCTAAATAGTACTTACCTATGAAAATAGCGTATCCGAATACAATTGCAAATAAAACGCCTAATGAAGCTTCTTTATAGGAGATTGTAGTGATAAAAGGTTTTATATCCGAACTTGTAGTAGATGTGCTCATTTTTTTTTCCTCATTTAATTTATTTCTTAGAGATTTCACTCCCTGTCTCTTTTCGTTTAATACTTATTATCGCAATAATAGGAGCTGCAACAAAAGCTGGAATAAGAATATATACGAGTTGCTCTAGGCTTACAAGATTTTGCTCGAAAGGTATCGGTATGAATGTTGGTTCAATATTTTCAGCAATGAAATCGACTAAATCAAAAGTTCGTAGACCAGCAGCATCAAGTATGTCACCAAGAGATGTTCCAGTCTTCAATGTGAGGTACTCTAATAACTCAAGTGTATCTATACCATAGAGTAATGAAGCAATTCCTCCACCTTCTCCGCCAGCTGCCTCAGATGCAATAGAAATTGCACCTAGAAATGTATTAATGGGTAAGGGTTGTGTGTTCCAGTAAGTAATGTTAAAATCCGCCTCATTGGCACCGTAACTACTTCCTAAAATATTTTTTGTAATAGTTAACATCCTTTGCCAGATACTATCTGGGTGTCGACTATCTTGGGTTAACGCTAAGTATAACATATTACTAAGGAAACCGGTGTCATTATATTTTAAAGCCTTCATATAACTAACATCTGCACTATACGGTCCGCCTGTCCCAGCAGTGTCAGGTAGCCCATAAAGATCAGTATGTGTGTAGTTTACGTAGAAATCATCCATTTCACCCGTAGTAGAGTTTCGCTCCCATGTCTTTACATAATTTAAAGGTTCACTCATGTTTTCAAACTGAGCTCCCGGGGCAAAATCAACAAATGCATGAGCTGGAGACATTTTCGGAAAATCTGGAACAATATCTTTTAACAATCCAATGTCTGTACCGTTATTCCAAGTTATATCTCCGTAAAAGAATTGGGCTTGTTTCAATGGGCTTATTAATTGTCCTAAATTCTCCAAAAGAAATATTGTTTCATTGTTGCCGCTAAGCTCTATTAAATATCGAACATCATAATGGTAGTTTACCCACCATAAAAGATCCCAAAAACTCATTCCATCAGTTGTAAAATCATCAGCTAATGGATTGATAGGAGGATTCAAAAGAATATCTTCAGTTGTGTAACCCTTATAAGTTACATTTCTCCATGCATCTTCCCAGTTATATCCATATGTCTGATTTAGCACATATGTTTGGTGCCATAAATCGAATATTAAAAATGCAGTTGGATTAAATAATTGCCCGTAGGTTCCGTTAAAATAATCTGTGTCATTATCTAGGTAAAAACACTCAGGAGCATCCGCAGGGGTATAATTCCCAGTATGAATTTCCGGAAATGGCGTATCATAATCAACATAGAAATACGAAATTTTAAATCCCGGGCGAGTATTTGAACCATTTGTTTTGAAAGTAATATTTACTCTATTTGTTGGAAGGTACGGAGTTCTAATAGATACTGGAATCCCCATAAAATAAACGATTTCTAAATCATCTAAATTATCTTCGTCATATATTAATGTCACAGGGTTTGAGTTGTTATGGATGTCTAAATATGAAAATGTAAGGTTATCTGCTGTAAAAGTACTTGCATTTGCATCACCTTCTATATCTGGTAGACTATCAAATTCTAATTTTATATAATTAGTAACTTTATCTCCAGCTACGGAAAAATTGTCACCAGCCTGGATGTACCATTCCCGAGTAATATTATTTTGATAGTTAGCACCTGTTGCGTCTATAGCAGGAATAATTTGGACCAACTCATTTTCTCTCATTAGTAAGTTAGCTGATTGTCCTAAAAGCAAATTCTGATAAAAATACTCTGGATCTTTGGCTTGTTCATCTGTAAAATTCATATACGTGGGAGGCATAGGAAAAGGTCCTGGGTAGATTGAATAAGTAAGGTTTTCTGTTTTATCTCCTCTACTATAATCAGTTCCATTGAAGTAGCCCGTATCGTCTAAATCCCATGCTATTTTTAAAAGGTTGGAAAGTATATCAACACTAGGATTTGCATTCTCCAGACCGAAGATTGCTTGTTGCACACCTAATCGATTATCCCTATTCTCAATTTTAGAATTATTTCCTATACCAAAACCGTCATACCATTCCTGTCCGGTTTCCAAATAATAGAATAATGCGAAAACATTAATTCCGTAGGCATCTAAGAATCCTATTAATCCTTCTGCATCGAGACCAACTGTATTAGTCAGTTCCTCTAAGTCTACACCATTAGTTTCTATATAATTTAGAAATTGAGTAAGTAGATCTTCTTCTTCATCATCTGCTTGGAGTTCTTCTTCGATCATTTTTATAACTTCACTTGCAGGATTAAGTGCAGAGACGCCACCAAGGGAAAATGTAATCGGTGGTATTGTAAAAGGAAGTGAACCAACAAGAGCTTCACCTGAAAGTGTTACTGGTAAGTCCGACCCTTTTAATAACGCGTCAAATAATTTCGTAATGCCAGCATCTTCACCTCTTATAACTCTTAAGTAAAGAATTGCATTATAATCTAGTAACCAGTAAGACAAAGGATCAATAACCCATTCTATTGGGTTCCATGCAACACCTAAAGGTGTAAATCCGGCAAATGCAGTTAAATCTAACTTTGGAAATATAATAGTGTTACCTGACGGGTCTAGAATCTTCATTTTTATGACAAAAGTCATAGTTAAGTCGTCTACTGCTGAGATTTCTAAAGCTGAGATGCCAATATGCGCATTCATTACTCCTAATCTAGGTTGTATTAAATTGAAGTACAAAAGTGGTAGAGTTCCACCTATAGATATTATGAACAATAAAGAAATTATTCCGAATACAGATTTTTTTGCCATTTTGTATCCCAAAAAAAATTGGTAAAATAAATATTTTAAGTTAGTGGTTTGGTTAATTTATTTTGTTACTTGTTTTTTGCATAGAGTGCTAATGCAATAATACCTATTACAGCTAATACTGGTCCTGATAGAGTTGCATACCACATAGGATTCATATATTGGAGTGAAAGCAGTGTGTTAATACCACCAGGGACTAAAAGAAATAGAAATATGTTAATTGCACCAAATAACAATAAGAATAATCCGTGAATCCATGAAGGTCCTTTCTCGCCTCTTTCTCTCAAGCGTTTTCTAAGTGCTTCTTCTCGTAAAGTAGCTTTTGTCTGAGCTGTGCCAGTAGTAGCGACAAATCTTTTCCATTTTTTGGTAGTTTCTTGTTCGTGGCGTCGACTTGAAATCAACGAAGCTGCACCAATAACTGCTGCTCCTACCATAGTTCCGAATAGGATTAGCATATTAATTCCGATTTCTTCTGGAACGACGACTGAAACATATCGTTCTGAAATAATGCTGTTCCCTGCTGCATCTGTCACGTTGAAATAGTAAGTTATAACAGTTCCTGCTGGGAATGGTGGAAAGATTGTACGGTATGGACTACCTTTAGTCATCCTAGTTTTAGCCCAAGGTAGACCTGTTGAGAACCACACCGCGACTTCACTAATAGGTGCTCCAAATCCTTCATCGGCAAGGTCGATTTCTAGAATTAAACTATCTCCAGGTAACAAGATAAATGGATTTCGACTAAATCTTATTGCACTAATGTCTGGTGCTGTGGTATCATTAACGTAGAACATAAATTGGATTGTTGAATTAATTCGTCCTGGAGTATCCCTTGCTATTACCCAGAAGAATACAAATACATCATAGTCCAAAGTACCCGGGATAGCACCTGAAAATGTGGTACTTGATTCCCTTGTCATGGTAATATTGAATACTGTCCCATTGCCACCTAATATAAAGTATAAGATAAATGCTCTAGCGTTTGGATCACTGTCTATTATCGTGACATTAATCGTGTAGTTTAGTCCTGCTTCTGCATCTACAATTGCAACATCTACGAATATTTGAGGAGTATCAAAGTCAACAACAAATGATACTGTTGCAGTTGCATTTTGAGTTGCATTTTGATCTTTAACTGTAATTGTTATTGTATATAATCCACCAGGGATGTAGGTTTTGTTTGTAAATTCATAATTACCCCAAGGTTGATTATAAGGTCTCATAGATGAATTGGTAAAATCGAAAAGATCTTCTCTACTTATTTTTATGGATTGAATATCTGTTCCTGTGCCGTTCACAAATCCACCTATTCTGATAGCATTACCAGTATAGATATAATCACCATCATTTGGATAATCTATAGTTATAGTAGGAGGCGTCGAATCTGCTGCAGGTAAGCTTACATCAATATCACGGGTAATATTTCTCCAATTACCTATAGTGTCTTGCATGGCTATCTGGTAGGTGTAAGTACCGTTTACTATAGGTATCCATGAATTATTATAATATGTATCGCCACCTATGTTTTGCATCGTGTAGCTGGACCCGTTAATCTCAAATAATACTAGGTTTACTCCGGATGGATCAGTTACATTAATCCAAATTTCTAAGGCAGTTCCATTCTCGATTGGATCTGCACTTTCTATCGGCTCTGAATAACTCGGTCCATTGGTATCTACCACCGTCACAGTTACGTTATCCGATGCCGAGTTGCCCGATGTGTCGTTCACGCCACACATATACTCATATGTGCCGATGCCAAGTGCAGGAAGGGTATACGTTACGTTGGTCCCGACAGACCAGGTACCGTCAGCTAGATAGGTGCCAATAAGAGTGATGTTATACTCATTAGGAGCTCCATCATTCCATGCCCATTCTAAGGTATATCCAGCAACTGCTCCCACCTCTAACGTAATGTCCGGTGCACCCGCAATTAAATTCGGGCTCGTGGTGTCTACCACCGTCACCGTCACGTTATCCGATGCCCAGTGACCTACAGTATCGTTCACGCCACACATATAATTGTATACGCCCAATCCCAATGCAGGTAGGGTATACGTTACGTTAGTTCCGACTGACCAAGTGCCGTCAGCTAAATAAGTGCCAATAAGGGTGATGTTATACTCATTAGGAGCTGCATCATTCCAGGCCCATTCTAAGCTATAGCCCGCAACTGCTCCCACCTCTAACGTGATGTCCGGTGCACCCGCAATTAAATTCGGGCTCGTGGTGTCTACCACCGTCACCGTCACGCTATCCGATGCCCAGTGACCCGCAGTATCGTTCACGCCGCACACATAAACATAGGTGCCAACTCCCAATGCAGGTAGGGTATATGTTATATTGGTACCGACAGACCAGGTGCCGTCAGCTAGATAAGTGCCAATAAGGGTGATGTTATACTCATTTGGATTTGTATCAGTCCAATCCCATTCTAAGGTGTATCCAGCAACTGCTCCCACCTCTAACGTGATGTCCGGTGCACCTGCAAGTAAAGTCGGAGCTATGTCTACTGGAGTGACCGTCACAGTCACATTATCCGATGCCCAGTGACCCGCACTGTCGTTCACACCGCACATATACTCATATGTACCGATGCCCAGTGCAGGTAGGGTATAGGTTATATTGGTACCGACAGACCAGGTGCCGTCAGCTAGATAAGTGCCAATAAGAGTGATGTTATACTCATTTGGATTTGTATCAGTCCAAGCCCATTCTAAGGTGTATCCAGCAACTGATCCCACCTCTAACGTGATGTCCGGTGCACCCGCTATTAAACTCGGAGGAGTGTCTACAGGATTAACTGTCACCGTCACGTTATCCCACGCCCAGTTGCCTGAGGTATCGTTCACACCGCACATATACTCATATGTACCGATGCCCAGTGCAGGTAGGGTATAGGTTATATTGGTACCGACAGACCAGGTGCCGTCAGCTAGATAAGTGCCAATAAGAGTGATGTTATACTCGTTTGGTAATAAATCATTCCAGGCCCATTCTAAGCTATAACCCGCAACAGAGCCCACAATCAACGTGATATCTGGTGCGCCTGCAACTAAATTCGGGCTCGTGGTGTCTACCACCGTCACTGTCACGCTATCCGATGCCCAGTTGCCTGAGGTATCGTTCACGCCGCATACATAAACATAAGTGCCAAGGCCTAGTGCTGGTAGGGTATACGTTACATTAGTACCGACTGACCAGGTGCCATCAGCTAAATAACTGGCTCCAAGGGTGATATTATACTCGTTAGGAGCTAAATCAGTCCAGGCCCATTCCAGGTCGTAACCCGCAACAGCACCCAGCTCTAACGTGATGTCTGGTGCACCCGCCACTAAACTCGGTGGTGTACTTTCCAGCACCGTCACCGTCACGTTGTCAAATGCCGTGTTGCCCAAAGTGTCGTTCACGCCGCACATATACACATATACACCAAATGTCAACGCCGGTAGGGTGTAGGTTATATTGGTACCGACTGACCAGCTGCCGTCTGCCAGATAAGTGCCAACAAGGGTAATATTATACTCATTAGGATCTGAATCAGTCCAAGCCCATTCTAAGGCATATCCAGCAACCGATCCTTCCACTAACGTGATGTCAGGTGCCCCTGCCACGATACTTGGAGCTCCAGTAGATATTACCGTCACCGTTACATTGTCAGATGCCCAGTTGCCCGATGTGTCGTTCACGCCACACATATACTCGTAGATGCCAGCTGTTAATACAGGTAGGGTATAGGTTACATTAGTTCCGACAGACCAGGTGCCGTCAGCTAGATAAGTGTTAATAAGAGTGATATTATACTCGTTAGGATCTAAATCGTTCCAGGCCCATTCTAAGCTATAACCCGCAACAGAGCCCTCATATAAGGTAATGTCTGGTGCGCCTGCTACAAGGGAAGGTGCAGTATGATCTTCTACCGTCACGGTCACGCTATCAACTGCCCAGTTGCCCGACGTATCGTTCACGCCGCACACATAAACATAAGTACCAAGGCCTAATGCTGGAAGGGTATACGTTACATTAGTGCCGACTGACCAGGTGCCGTCAGCTAAATAACTGGCTCCAAGAGTGATATTATACTCGTTAGGATCTAAATCAGTCCAGGCCCATTCTAAGCTATAACCCGCAACAGCGCCTAGCTCTAACGTTATATCTGGTGCGCCTGCTACAAGGGAAGGTGCAGTATGATCTTCTACCGTCACGGTCACACTATCAACTGCCCAGTTGCCCGACGTATCGTTCACGCCGCACACATAAATATAAGTGCCAAGGCCTAATGCAGGAAGGGTATAAGTTATGTTGGTGCCAACTGACCAGGTGCCGTCAGCTAAATAACTGGCTCCAAGGGTGATATTATATTCGTTAGGATCCAAATCAGTCCATGCCCATTCCAGGTCGTAACCTGCAACAGCACCAAGTTCTAACGTGATATCTGGTGCGCCCGCTACAAGGGAAGGTGCAGTATGATCTTCCACCGTCACGGTCACGCTATCAACTGCCCAGTTGCCCGACGTATCGTTCACGCCGCATACATAAACATAAGTGCCAAGACCAAGTGCCGGTAGGGTATACGTTACATTAGTGCCAACTGACCAGGTGCCATCAGCTAAATAACTGGCTCCAAGAGTGATATTAT
>JAHPZH010000009.1 GCA_019058315.1 Candidatus Helarchaeota archaeon
TAGACAATTTGAATAAAGATTTGGATAGGGAAATAGAACAATTGAATCAAAAGAAAAAACCTGAGAAATTAAGTGAGTTAGACAATTTGAATAAAGATTTGGATAAGCAAATAGAACAATTGAATCAAAAGAACAAACCTGAGAAATTAAGTGAGTTAGACAATTTGAATAAAGATTTAGATAGGCAAATAGAACAATTGAATCAAAAGAATAAACCTGAGAAATTAAGTGAGTTAGACAATTTGAATAAAGATTTGGATAGGAAAATGGAAGAATTGAATCAAAATAAAGAATCTAAAGACTTAGACGAATTAGATAAATTAAATCAAAAATTAGACAAGGAGATTCAACACCTAAATCATGAAAAAATCAGTGAAAATAAAGATGAGTTGAGTGTATCCAATAGTGAAGAAAAGGATTTTGCTAAAGATTTTAAGCAAGAAACAATTGAAAAACCAATTGAAGATACAGTAAAAGAATTAGATGAATGGCTAAAAAATAACAAATTAGAACGACTAGAAGAACAAATTCAACACGAAAGGCTTGAAAATGAAAGCGATTGGGTATTAAAAGAAAAAATAGACAAATTAAGTTATATCATAGATGGGGTTAGAGATGTAGAATTTAGAACTCGATACCTCGATAATAAAGATCTTGAATCGTTTAATAAAATGGTTGATGCAGCCAATCGATTGGAAAATCAGCTTGAAAAATTAAACGAACGACTTCAAGGAAGAATAGAGGAGTTAAAAACTACTAATACGACTCCAAATGAAAAACTGGACCATTTAAATAAATTTTTTCAAAATGAAAAGCGATTCAATGATTTTAAAGAAGATATTCAAAGTACGACATTAAAGGAATATAATAAGACACTTGACAAGGTTAAAGAATTACAAAATGATGTAGAAAAGTTAAATGAGCGATTACGAAGGGAAATTACAGATTCAAATAGGAATGCTCTAACTAATAAAGGAAGAAAAGATTTAAACCAAAGCAATGCTGAAAAAACTAAGAGTCTAGAAGAAAAAACGGAACAACCCAAGATCAAGGATAATTATTTCAATAAAATTAACACTAAAGAAAAAGCTTATTGGCTTGGTTTTTTTTATGCGGATGGATGTATGGAGGAATATAAGCAGAATCCTGATAAACATCGCCTAAAAGTAGAAATCCATAAAGATGATGAGTTCTTAATTGATTCTCTAATAAATGATTTAAATCTAAATAATGGAAGCAAAGAGACCTCGAATAGGGATAATACACTGATTGTAAGGACCGGAAATAAAAAAATAACCAATGATTTAATTAAACATGGAGTTGTACCAAGAAAATCCAAAATAATTACACTTCCCGAATTAAATGATAAGGGGTTAAATCTTGCATTCTTACTTGGATATTATGATGGAGATGGAAAAAAAGGTACAACTGAAATTTCTACAGGTAGTAAAGAATTTTTAGAACAAATTAAAAAGAAATATAATATAAAAAATAAAATTAATACCGATACGTCTGGTAAAGGTGTAGCTCACAAAATGTATCTAGGTGCAAGATTGTTTAATGAAATGATGGATAACTACGAAAACAGCTTACCAAGAAAAAGACGTCATTTCTGTACAAACGAAGAACGGATTGAACGTGCAAAAGAAGCAGGTAGAAAAAATACCGGGAAAAAGAAGTTTGAAATATCAAAAATAGAACTTGAAAAACTTGTATGGAAAATACCAACAACAAAAATTGCAGAAAAGTTTGGAGTTACTGATAAAGCAATTGCCAAGCGATGTAAGAAATATGGGATTGAAAAGCCACCAAGGGGATATTGGGCAAAAAAAAGAGCCAGAAAAAAAAGTAAAAATAAATAATTAATATTTGTATTTAATGGAACGGGAGGGATTCGAACCCTCGACCTCTGCCTCGTAAGGGCAGCATCATAACCATTTTTCCAACCATTAAATCAATTTGGTTTCTAGACAACCGTTCCAATTTTTATAAAGCTAATAATAATTAATATTAAATATTTTTTAATTTTTAGAAGATTTTTGTTCTCAAATGTAGGAGTTCAATATAATTGATAATAATAATTATTTCGCATATAATGTAAATCTGATTAACTATTTTTTTAATGAATTATTATTCGGAAAAGCTAAATGGAACTTATTAAAATCGAAGTGAATAAAATGGAACAAGAAGAATCTTTCAAAGCGGAAAATTTTGCACTTTTTTTGAAATATCTGGATATTGCTTGTAGAAATATCAAAGACATGTATTATCATATACCAATAGCAAGTTCTACTAATACTATTTATCGCGAACGTGTTTATACTTATGAACTATATCATCAACTTCGAAATATCTTGGGTTTAAATTTTTATTATGATATTAATGGAGAACTGTTAAAAAGCAGATTTACTCTAATGCAAACAGAGACGACACCAGATCTATTAATACATAAATCAAACGAGAGGAACAATCTGGTGGTTATTGAAGTTAAATCAACAGAAATAAATAAAAGTAGTAGATATTCGGAAGTTAGAAATGATGTTAATAAAATTAACCATTTTCTGAATTTAGATGAACGAGACATATATTACCGAGGAATATTACTTATTTATGGGGATGAAATGTTAGAAAATAGACCACTAGAAATCATAAATGGATTACAAAGACAAGAAATTTTATTCCTGAGACATAGTAAAGTGAAAAATGGCATCAAGAAATTGGTTTGGGAAAGAAAAAGAAATGGAACTTTTAAGGAAAAATAATGAAGATTATGATTAAATAGTAATATAGAATAAACAGGGAATATCAAATGAAAAATAAATGAAAATCCAAAAAACAAAACCAAAAATATTAAATTCAATTTATTTATATAAGATATTTAAATAGTTATTTTAATATTAGAATGTTTTAAACTGTGAGGTTAAATATAACTAGGAGGCTAAAAAATCACAATAGCAATTTCAATTAAAGTGAATGACGGGATTGTTTTAGCATCTGATAGTGCAACAACTATGATGGGAAAGATTCCTAGAGGACAGACTGGGGTTATAAATATATATGAATATGCAGATAAAATTTTTAATTTAAAGAAAGGTTTACCCATTGGGGCAATTACATATGGATCTGGGAGTATTGGACAAGCATCGATTTCAACTCTCGCAAAAGACTTCAGAAAATTGATTACAGAAGAACGAAATGAATGGAAAGTCGATTCCAAAAATTATACTATAGAAGAAGTAGCAAATAAATTTAAAAAATTTATTTTTGATGAAAATTATGAAGTAGAATTTAAAGAATGGCCGAAAAAACCTATGTTAGGTTTTATGATTGTTGGGTATTCTTCAAATGAATCCTTAGCAGAGGAATGGAGAATTGATATAAAGAATGGAAAATGTAATGGACCAAGTATTATAAGAAAAAAAGAAACAACAGGGATAAGTTGGAGTGGTGAGGGAGAAGTAATTTCTAGAATATATTTTGGTGTGAGTCCAAACTTAAAAAATATATTGCAAATGTGTGGTTTGGAAAAATCTAAGATTCAAGAAACAGTTAATTTATGTCGTAAACATTTACAAGTTCCTATGGTTATCCCTGCTATGCCAATACAAGATGCCATTGATTTGGCAGTTTACCTTGTAGAAACAACCATAAAATTCATGAGATACGCTCCGGGTGCTGCGACTGTTGGAGGTCCTATTGAAGTTGCAGCTATTACAAAACACGAAGGTTTTAAATGGGTCAAAAGGAAACATTATTATGATACAACCTTGAATCCAAAAATGGGGTGATTAAATGAATTTTTCTGCTAATTTTGAATTAGAAAATTTAAATCCGAAGACATGGTTATTTGGGAGAGAAATAGACTTAGACTATCAACTATTGGTAATAAATTCAGTTAGTATTGATTTCTTAGGCTTTCAAGAGATTCCAAATTATAAATTTGAAACTAAACAATTCAAAAATCTTGATCTAATAATGGATTTCGAAATAGACTCTGATTTTGAGCTGAATACTGATTTTATTTATGATAAAGGAACCAAAGTAAAGTTTAAACCTAAAAAAATAAAAAAAATTGAAATAATTGAACCATTAGATGATGATTTTTAATGGAAAAACCCTTAAAAAAAAAATACTATTATATTTGATAGTTGGTATGAAATTGTCACAGATGACTTAATTTTCCAAGGAGATATTTTAGAAAATTTTGAATATGCAACAGATTATGACTTGAAATTAAAAGAGGCTCTTCATTTAGAAAGTGATATCATAATATTGTCTCAAAGTTGTGACTTAGAAATCAGAAAATCTAAAATGAGACCTAATTTAAGAAATGTAATAATTTCTCCAATTCTTTATTATAATGAGGCAATAAAAAATCAAAAAATTACATTAGGTACGGATTTCAAAGAAGCAATGAGAAGGGGATATATTCCTCATTGCTTTTTATTAAAAGAAATTAATTTTCCATCAATTAAAAAAGAATTGGGAATTGTAAGTTTTAGAGAAGTTGCATTAGTAAGATTTGAAGATTTAATGGATGTAGTAAGCAAAGACCAAGAAAGGATTAGAATGAAGTCTCCATATAGAGAGGCCCTCTCTCAAGCTTTTGGTAATTTTATTATGAGAGTAGGAAAGCCAGAAGAAATACCAGAATATTCAAAGAGATTAAAGGTAACCAAATTTAACGTGGATGATTAATAATACCAAGAAAAAGTGTTTTTATCATTTCCATCAAAATAAATTGCACAAATTAAATCCTTTTTAGGTCTATTTTAAAATTAGTAATAAATAATTTAGATCTTTTATTTTCTTTTCAAATTTTCGGAAAGAAACGTCCAGTTTTAGAGACATAATCATCATAAATCTCACCAAATATTTCTCGTAACATTTTTTCTTCCTCTCTAGCTTGGTAAGGGAGTGCTAGAAAACCAATCAAACCGAAAAATATTATCCAAGCTCCAGTTGCTAGAAAAATGAAAAGATTTTCAAACACTCCTGCAATGTATGCTGGATGGCGAATATATTTATATGGTCCCCCAGTTGCAAGCACATATTTTTCTTCTTTCATTTGGCTGGTACAAGGAGTGTAATTGACATTATAAATAAAAGTGAATGTTACCCAAACGCCAAGAACCCACATTCCAATAATACCTATCCAATTCACCCATATTGGAAGATCGATAATGAATATTAAATTATAATCCGAAAAACCAAATATATAATGAAAAACCAAGTCAACTAATATGAAGTAAGAAAAACCTATCCCAAAACTGACTGCTATCTGTGACAATCTCCCTCCGGGTTTTCGCTTATTATTGATTGGAGCATTTCTATTTATTATAATAGACCCATTAGGTAATTTATTTCCTCGAATTCGCTTAATGATCGGAGGAAGAATAAATTTGAGTGTCCATATACCAAAAATGGTGAATAATAATATAAAAATAAATAAAGTGATAAAAACACCTACAAAGAATGAAATAACTTAAGCAATAAATACATGGTTTCTTTTTTTAGATTTTCCTATATTGAAAGTTTTTATCTTTTTTAAGTTTTTTAAAAAGAAGGCTAGCTTTCCATTATTTGACGAAAAGAGGTTCTTTTAGCGAATTCAATTGTCCTTTTCCTTCTGCAGAAATTTACTCAATTCGAGAAGATCCTCTGTCCTTCCTTCGAAGTCAATAGATTCAACTGAGTTTTTATTTGCTCCCGCTATTTCCCTTGACACTTTTAATTTAATTCGCCTATTTACATAAGCCCACCTTTGACTTAAATACAACATTAACCATCCCACAAAGGGTATGACTGGCAAGTCCACGAGAAAGAACGAAGCCAGCATTACTGGTTCCCAAGAGTCAGGCAAATGGTTTTCTTTAAAGGATTTTTCGTCTGCTAGGATTTCGACGCAATATTCCGAATTTGCGATATTTTTCAGGAAGCGAAATAACTCCATAGTATTCTCAGGAAAGCCAAACTCCTCGCTATTTTCTGGAAGTAGGATAAGATTGGCATTTTTTATATTAGGTAGATTGATTCGTTGTTCTGAAGCTTTCTCTATCCATTCCTTTAAAGTTAACTTTTCTTTGGAATTAGTAATTCGATACATTTCTTTGCCCTAGTTCAATGGTTTTAATTTAGATTTATTTGTTACATTCAATCAAGAATTAATGTTTATATTTACAATCTTTTTTCATTAATTAAAATTATTAAAAATTCTCTAATTTTCTCCAAAATGATTTTTCAAAATAAATTTTGCAAAGAATTTACTAATTGGAGGAGGTACTGCTTCTCCGACTTGATTATATTGTTGATTTGGGTTTCCAAAAAAGATAAAATCATCTGGAAAACCTTGTAGTCGTGCTTGTTCTCTAACTGTCAAAATTCTTGACTCATAAGGATGAATATATCTACTAGTTCCTAAAATAGTGGGACAAATTTGATCAGGATATAATTTCCGCCAATTAGTATTAATCTGCTTGACTGCTTGGTAAAAAACAGCAGAATCTCCCCATCTTATTTTTAATATTTTTTTCATTTTCTTCTCTGATAAAGGAATAAATTCATGATTAGGAATATTGTGTCTTGTTCTAGGATCTGGTAAAGATTCTAATACTTTAATAACTGAAATATCCATTAATCTTTCATTCTTTTTAAAATCTATTTTAAAATTTGTAATAAACAATCTTGATCTTTTACTTGCGCTTCCAAAATTTTGTGCTTTTAAGATATTAAAATAAATTTTTTGATATCCAACACTTTTAAATTCATCGATTAAATAACCCTTCAATTCTGATATTCCTAATTGTGGAACATTTTCCATGATAAATAATTTAGGTGAAATATCTCCAATTAACCTAATGGTGTGTAAAACAAGACGACCTTGTTCATCCAAGAAAATTCTATCTAAAGGATTTTTTTGTCGTCTTTTATTTGCATTTGTAAATGCTTCGCATGGTGGGGAGGCAATAATAACATCAATGGAATTATTTATTATTTTTAAAATATCTAATGCATGTAATTCCCTAATATCTGCTGTTATAATTTTATTATCTGGAAAATTTAATCTATAGGTTTTGCATACAATTGAATCGATATCAATAGCTAATTTTATATTGTAGGGGGAATCTTTAAACCCCCAACTAAAACCTCCTGCTCCACAAAATAAATCGATAACTTTGATCATTTAAAATAATCCATTTGAGTTTTTTCGAAATGTTTGTTAATACATTTCAAAATGTTTGTTAATGAAAAAAGTTTTCAAATTGTTTGTTAATATGAACTATAAACTTAAACTAATTAATAAAGGAACTTTTTATAGTCACTTTTTTTCAACACTATCAATTTTGGAATTTTTCATAGACACTTTTTACTAATCTTACTTTTTTCAGTCACTCTTGGAGTTTAACTATGATTTTATAGACATAAGCTTTTGAAATAGAAAACTCTTAAAATTTTAGGACACTTAAATGTAAAAGAAAAGTAGAGAATGGAGAATTACCTACGTTATTATTCTTCCTTTTTGATGAAATCTTTTTTGTCTGTTTTAGAAATCGGTTTTTTACTGATTTTATTTTGTAACTCTTTGATGGTTCTTACTGCAATAATTAACATGGCAAATGCTACCCCAATGACTGCTAAAATCCCCAAACCTATTGGAGATAACAAAAAGTCCATTGCATTCATGGTGCTCATGATTGGAACGAACGGAATATTACCATCCCCCGTTCCTGGATCATTTGGATCCCTGCCTAGTAATATTTCATCGTAATCATTGATTCCATCACCATCTGTATCTGACATACGTGGATTAGTATAGTAAACATGAATTTCATCGTAGTCATTCAAGCCCTCACCATCTGTGTCATTGTTCGTCGCGTTTGTTAGATATACCATTATTTCATCGTAATCATTCAAACCATCACTATCAGTGTCGTTATTCGTCGCATTTGTTTGATATATTAAAATTTCATTGCCATCGTTCAAACCATCATCATCCATGTCGTCATTCGTCGCATTTGTTTGATAAATTAAAATTTCATTGCCATCGTTCAAACCATCATTATCAGTGTCATTATTTGATGGATTTGTATTATAGTACCAAATTTCCTGAAGAAAAGTAAGACCATCCGAATCCAAATCATCTTCACCATTCTGTATAACTTTAATACACCTCAAGTCTCCATCATAAGCGGCAACGTATGCAACATCTCCCGAAATTGCCACGCCCCATGCATTTCCTGAGAGGGAACAAGTGCCGATTTCAGAAGGGCTAGTCGGGTTGCTAATATTTACACACCATAAGCCTCCATTATAAGCGGCAACGTATGCAACATCTCCCGAAACTGCCACACCATATGCATCTCCTGAGAGTACACAATAGCCGATTTCAGAGGGGCTTGTCGGGTCGCTAATATTTGCAATCCGCAAGCCTTCATCATAAGCAGCAACGTATGCAACATCTCCCGAAACTGCCACGCCCCTTGCAATTCTTGAGAAAACGCCGATTTCAGAGGGGCTTGTTGGGTCGCTAATATTTACAATCCACAAGCCTGCATTATTAGCGGCAACGTATGCAACATCTCCCGAAACTTCCACGCCATATATATCTCCTGAGAGTACACAATAGCCGATTTCAGAGGGGCTTGTCGGGTCGCTAATATCTATACACCGCAAAACTTCCCAATCACCAAGATACGCCACATCCCCCGAAACTGCCACGCCCTTTGCATCTCCTGAGGAGAGATAGAAGCCGATTTCAGAGGGCTTAGTCGGGTCGCTAATATTTACACACCGCAAGTCTCCAAACTCAGCGGTAACGTATGCAACATCTCCCGAAACTGCCACGCCCCATGCATATCCTGAGAGTACACAATAGCCGATTTCAGAAGGGCTGGTCGGGTCGCTTATATCAATGCACCGCAAGTCTCCATCATAAGCGGCAACATATGCAACATCTCCCGAAACTGCCACGCCCCATGCATTTCCTGAGAGGGAACAAGCGCCGATTTCAGAGGGGTTGATAGGTTCACTTATTTTAATACACCGCAAGCCTTGGTGCCAATCAGCAATATATGCAACATCCCCTGAAACTTTTATATCCCAAGCTTGTCCTGTCGTGTTGAAAGAGGCGATTAGCGAGGGATTAGTTGGATCGCTAATATTAATGCACTGTAACCCTTGAAACTGTCCTGCAACATATGCTAGGTCTCCCGAAATTGCCACTCCTAGTGCTCCTCCCCAACTGTTGTTAAAACCCAGTAGCGAGGGGCTGGTCGGGTCGCTTATATTTATACATACTACACCTTGAACGTCATCAGCAAGGTATACCACATCCCCGGAGACTGCAACTCTTCGGACGTATCCTGTAGTATTGTAGTCCCCTATTTCAGAGGGGTTGCTCGGGTCTGTAATATTTATACACCGTAAACCTTGAGAATACGCAGCAACATATGCGACATCTCCCGAAACTGCCACACCCCATGCGTTTACAGAAGAGCAAGAGCCTATTTGAGAGGGATTAGTCGGGTCGGAAATATTAACACATCGTAAAGCATCCCAATCGGCAAGATACGCCACATCCCCCGAAACTGCAACCCCGGAACAATTCCCTGGGTTATCATATGAACCGATCTCGGAGGGACTAGTTGGGTTGCTTATATTGATACATCGCAAGAAATAACAATCCGCAACATACGCGACGTCTCCCGCTATAACCACATCCAATGCATTTCCTGAGGTGTTATAGGAACCTATCTCAGAGGGGTTTGTTGGATCGCCAATATTTATACACCGCAAGCCCTGAGTATCGTCAGCAAGATATGCCACATCACCTGAAATTGCTAGTGCCCGTGCGTAGCCCGTTGTGTTATAAAAACCAAGCTCTGCCTCATCCGTTTCTAATAATTGCTCAGTTGCCTTCTCGTTATTGCTGTTAATATTTGGAATTACTATGCTATTTGTCATAAAACAAGATAAAACCAGTAATGAAACAATACATGCTAGTACACTTGTGCATTTAACCAATTTACATTTCAATAGATCACTCCCTAAAGTGATGAATTGTAAAGCAAAAAGATATTATATTTGTAAATTAAGAAAAATCCTTTTAAAATTATCTATATAAAAATGAGAAAACGATTCATTTATGAAATTCATGTAGATGATAGAATCTTAACTTTAGAGAGAAAGTATTAAATTATTGGTATTTAAAGTCCAGAAAGTCTACTAAAAGGATTGAAAATCTTATTAAATTGCCCGAAAGGATAATACTATTAACAAACATTTCAAAAAAAGTCATTAAATGAATTATTTTTTCTATTTTTATATAGATTTATTTCTTATTTACCCTCTTTTTTGCCCAATATCCTCTTGGTGGTTTTTTAAGACCAAATTTTTTGCATCTTTTTTCAATAGTTTTACTAGAGACTCCAAACATTTTAGCAATTTTAGTTGATGGAATTTCCCATACAAGCTTTTTAAGTTGTTCTTTAGAAATTTCAAATTTTTTTTTGCCTGTATTTTTTTTACTTGCTTCTATTGCACGTTTGACCCGTTCTTCTTTAGTACAAAAATGTCGTCTTTTTCGCGGTAAACTATTTTTATAATTTTTCATCATCTCGTTAAATAATTCCGCTCCTAGAGTTAAATAATATCTCTCACCATGGATTTCTCTCTGATCAATAATACTTACATCTTTGTTATGTGTAATATTAAATGGTAAATTGAAACTTTCCTTAATTTGTTTTAAGAATATTTTACTTCCCGAACAAATCTTGGTCGTATTTTGTTGTCCATCACCATCAAAATAGCCCAATAAAAATGCTAAATAGAATTCTTTTCGTTTAAAATTAGGTAACTCTATTTTTTTTGACTTCCTTGGCACAATCCCATGATTTATAAGATCTTTAGTTAATTTCTTATTTCTTATACATAAGCGTACCATTTTTTCTTGAAATATTTTATTTTTTTCAAATGCATTTAAGCTTTTAATTAACGAATCAATGATTTGTTCATCTTTTTTATCCACAGCAACTTGAAGTCGGTAACTTTTTGGTCTTCTTTTTTCAGTATTTATATTTCCATCAGCATAAAGAAAACCAAGCCAATATGCTTTCTCTTTATTGTCAATATTTTCAAAATAATTTTCAGTAATCATTCTGGACCTTTTTTTACATGCTTCTGGCTCTTAATATCAGTATATATTATAAAATGCGCACTATATATGTTTTTAATTTATAAATGAAACAGATTTGCGCAAAATAATAAATTAAATTTTTTGAAGTAAGAAATTTGCGCAAATTTATAGGAAATTAGCTATTATACTCACTTTTATTTAATAAATGAGTTAAAAAATAATTATTATATGAAGGGTAAAATTACCAAAGAATAAGGAATTAGACTAGAAAAAGCGATTTAAGAATTTTTTTTAATTTAAGGAAAGAACAAAATTAAATCAGATTATTACTTATTAACTTGAGCAAATTTAGAAATAGATACACATAAACTAAGTAATAGACAACTTAAAATCTAAATTATTCATTATATATTATTTTAAAAAATTAATGGCGCTAAGGGTGAGATTTGAACTCACGCTCCCTTACGGGAAAAGGATTAGCAATCCTTCGCCTTAACCAACTTGGCTACCTTAGCTTTTTTTGTAAATCAATTATACAATCCAAACAGTATTTTTAATATCTTTTTCATAAGTGCGGCTACCCAAAATTCGATGGTCATCCTATATACCGTTTCCAAAACCTGGTCTCAAAGCCGTTGACCTTGAGCATTCAACCTTAGACCTTACGCTGCTCTCTCCCGAGCCTCGCTGGGTTCGATCATTAAATATAGTAGGGAACTTTCCTACGAAAGTCCCTCTATAACGGAGAATTCCAAGGGCGGCATCTCATTGCCATGGAATCAGTCGTATATATATTCAGAATCATCTCCAATCGGCTTCGGTCCATCCTATAGAGCACTTATGGCAAAGAAAGGCCCTAGCTTTCAACCTAGTAACCGCAAGATTATTGTTATTTTTAAATTATAAAAATTTTTGCAATTTAATTATATTAAATTTACAACTCAAACTAATACATTGTTAATATTTAAGTTGGAGTTATTTAAAACAAAAATTTAATATTATATTTATGAAATTTTTTCCATTAATTCGCAAAATTTACAAATCTCTGAAGAAGTTGGTTCATTACATTTAATACAAGCCTTAAAACTATCAAATTTTTGGAGATCAGCTTGATTTTTCATAAAAATTTGATCATAAAATTTTAACAAATTAAATTTTACTGATGGATTCTTTTGTTCTAATATACTCATCACTGTTTTGATATTCCTTCGCATAGATTCAGAAGCATATGGACACTCAATTGAATGAATTGGCAAATTTTTATAATAGGCATATAAAGTTATTTCTTTTTCTGGAATTTCACGGAATGGTTTAATTCTAGGAACAAAATGAGGATGTTTTTCATATGGAATAGGATCATATCGCAATAAACGAGTAATATCGCTTCTAGTTATATTCATTAAGATTGTTTCAGCCTCGTCATCAAGATTATGAGCAGTGGCTAATTTTTTTGCGCCTAATTCTTTTGCAGTATTATTTAATGCCCTACGTCTTAGAACTCCACAGTAAGAACAAGCCTTTGTCTCCAAATCCCCTTTTTTTATAAGAATTTTGACAATTTCATCTAAAGTAAATCCATATAATTCTTTAAAAGTAACAAGATTATAATTAAGATTCAAATTTTCTACTATTTGATCAACAATTTTAATACTATCTTCCCTATATTTTTCAATCCCTTCGTCTACTGTAATAATATCTATTGAAAAGTTTTTATGTTCTCTTTGCATCTTGTCCATAATATAAAGCAATGTTACGCTATCTTTACCTCCTGAAAGTCCGTATGCTATCTTATCATTTTTGCTAACCATCTTGTATTTTGTAATAGTTTTAGCTACTTTTCTTTCAATTGATTTACAAAAACATTTTTTACATAATTTTTGTCCTGAATATTTCCGATTATAAACGGCTGTTTTTTCTTTACAATTTGAGCAAATCATAGATTATTATTCCTTATTTAACCTAAAAAAACACTTAAATCAAAGTTACCTGTTATCATGTTTAATACAGTTATAAAGATACTACCTAAAAACAAAAATATTGAGTATATTCTTACTATATTAATAATTATATCTGCTTTAGTATATTTTCTTTTCTTATTATTATTTTTTGAATTTAAATCATCAGAATTATTAGTCATATCTTTTTGAGTTTTTGTTAACTTATTGACTAAAGTTACCCAAAGTTTATCTCCATCAAATAAAGGAATCGGCATTAAATTAAATAATGCGACTCCTAACGAAAGAATAAAAACCCATGAAATTGTTTTGATGATTGAAAAATAAAATATTGGGCCTAGCCAAGAAACCATGAATCCTAAAAATCCATCTGCTGGATAATGGTTCGAAATACTCACTCCTAACGCACCTCTATTATTTTTAATGACTTCATCTCTATTAGGAAGAATATTGTTTGAAGAATTTTTAGGAAATATTTCAATAGGTAAAGGTTGTCCAAAGTAATAATTATATACCCAAGTTTTAACCGGATAAAGCTGTAATATCATGGTTTCTAACGGTGAGTCTGTAATAATCCTTAAAGTTTGATTTGGTTTTGTATTCCACATATATAAGGTCAACCAATTAGTATCCAAAATAGGGGTTTCATTTATAGCTCTAATTACGGAGCCTGGAGATAAATACCCCATAGTTGGTCCTAAACTAACATCTTGTATCAATACCCCTGAAGGTGTAGAAGAGTAAAATGGACTTAGAAAAATATTTGCATTTATGAATATCGTAAAAGTAAAAAATCCTACCATTAAATTAGCAAAAGACCCCGCAGAGAAAACTCTCATTTGGGATTTTGCGCTTTTCTTTTGAAGCTGTTTTTCATCAACTTCAACAAAAGCTCCAAATAAAACTAAAAACATTAGAAAACCTGAAGATTTTAATTTAATTTTATCAATTCTTGCTGCAATTCCGTGTGCAAGCTCATGGGAAACCATAATTATAATGAGAGGGATTATAATTTGTAGTAAAGTTTCCCCTCCAACTGTAACCCCTGGGATTAAAGGGAGGACTGCGTTTATTTCAGCTGCAGAAGGTGAAAGTAACATAATGAAATTATAGGTGAGAAACCCTACTATTAAAACCATACCAATTATTCCTGCTCCTATTCCCACATTCCAAATTTTTTTCCATAGATTCGGAGCTTTTCTGGCTATTCTATCAATAATTCTGTTAAACTTTCTGGTTTTAATTAGTAATATTCCAGGTTCTATTTCCCAACCTCTTTTTTTTAAATTAAATAATTTATTTAAAATATAAAGACAAGTCCAGAAAACTAGCATAAATATTAAAACTATAAAAATTTGAGTTTGCATACTTATTGGTTGAAGTTGAAAAACATTCAGCTCTTCTCACGCTCAAAAAGATAAAATAATTTTTTATTTACATATTCTCTTGAAAATATAACTATTAAATAAGAAGAAATTTATTTAAATTATACACGCTTTCTTATAAAAAGAAAATTTGTTATAGAATAATAACTTAATATTATTTTGATAAGAAAAATTTATAATTATGGACTCGTAGCCTAGCATGGATAAGGCACTGGCCTTCGGAGCCAGGTATCGAGGGTTCAAATCCCCCCGAGTCCACTTTTTCTATTAAACTTTCAAATAATTTTATTTATTCAATGAAATATAATCCAATTTATATTTCATTTAATAAATCATGTTTATTATATTGAAAAGAAATAAGTGGTCCTCCGGGCCGGAATTCCTTACTGATAAAGTATATATCAACAGTTCGGACCAGCGATCCCTGGGTATCTGTTGATAAGGCTGGCATGATTTCATCAATAGAATTTCTTTCTTTTTCTATCATGCAATAATATCTACAGCCCAGTGCTCTACCAGATTTCTCAGCGAAAAACGCTTCTAAGCTACCGGAGGACTTATTATTATAATCTTAGTAATTGAAATTTTTAAATTAAACTATTGATTGGTTAAAAGGCGGTGAAGAAAATTTAAATAGCATAAATCATTTTTAAAAAGTAAAATAGTATTATCAATAAGAAAATAATAAAAAATCATGCCTCTGTAGTGTAGAAGGATCTTAAATGAGGTCTTGCATATTTCGGCTTATCATCTGGGACTGTCAATGAATTTACAACAGAACTCCCAGGACCCGGATTCAAATTCCGGCAGGGGCGCCAAAATAAATCTTAAAATATAAATAAGGGCTCGTAGCTCAGGATGGTAGAGCACCGGGCTTTTAACCCGATGGTCGCGGGTTCAAATCCCGTCGAGCCCGCCATTTTATTTATCCTATATGATAATAATTTTTAAAAAATTTATAATTGAAAAAAATTAAAAACAAAAATTTTATAGTATAGTTAAGCCAAAATAGGGTCATGGGTTTAAATTTCGTTAAGCCCGTTATGCCGAGGTAGCTTAGAGGCATAGTTCAAGCTATGTCGAGAAAATCGGGAGATATTCAAACCCGTTAGCGCTGGACTGAAGGCAAAAACGTCTGAAATCCAGTTGTCGTGAGTTCAAATCTCACCCTCGGCGCCAAATCCTCTAATTTTAGAAAAATTCAGATTTTGCCAATTAAAATGTTTTACGTTTTTTAATTCTAAATGGACGTTTTCCCCAAATATCAAAAATGATGGCAAACAAAAAAGGGCCCACAGCGCTTATTAGATCTGCGGCCATAAAACTTAAAAAAGCTGGGAGATTATACACGTTGATATTAAATATCGGAATGATTAAGCCAAAAATAATTTGTTGAATTTGGTTACCAGGGACATAAACCACATAAAAATAAATTACAGCAAAAAATAATAATAAAGAAATTCCTATTACTAGAAAATTCGATATTAATAATGAAAAACCGATTGTCATTTCCCTTTTGGGCTTTTTGTATTTCTTTTGTGCAATCTTTTTGTGACGATTTTGAATGAAAAATTCTGCAAACAAAATGGCGCTTCCGCAATTTAAAAAAGTAGCTCCAAGAGGAACAAGAATAAGGATAAAAGGGCTAATTATTGGTAAAAAATAGAAAGCAAAAAGAATAATAACGAACTGGATAAGACCCGCTACAGCAAACGAGAAAAATATATAACTCAAATTTTCTGCGTTCATCCAATCAATACGAACTGCCAATATTTGCCCTTCAAATTGTTTTAGTTTAATAAAGTAATTTTTATTTATTAATTTTGATTAATCAACTTAATTAATAAAAATTAAAAATGATTAATGATTTTTATTGATTGATAAGTTGGATAATAAGGGCGCGTGGTCTAGTACGGGTTTTTCGTGCGAAAACTCTTGGACAATGGTTATGACGCTGCCTTGACGTGGCAGATATCGCAGGTTCAACTCCTGCCGCGCCCATATTTCTTTTTAATTCGATATATACTTTTTAATTATAAAAAATGAAAAGTATATAAGGTGGTGGACCGGCCGGGCTTCGATCCCGGGACCTTCACGAATTTGGCTTAAATCTCCATGATTTAGGGATGCCAACGTGACGATTTTGGCTTAAATCAATCATTTAAATTTTAAACTACCAGACTGATCTACCGGCCCAATTTGATTTTTAGGAATGAAAATTAATAAGTTAATAAAAAAAGTTGTTCTACTTTAACCGTAAACCGTTAATTTTTTTATTTTGCCAATTGTATCTTCTTATTTTTTTTGAAGATCCAAATCCACAAGATGCGCAAGTCTTATTACGTACGTGGTAAGAGCGATTTCCACAGCGTCTACATCGTATATGAGTTTTTTTATGTTTTTTTCCAAATGAAGGTGTACCTTTTCCCACTTTAATCAACTATTTTTTTAGATTTTTATTCGAGGTGGACTAATAATTATGACGTTATCTCCTCGGACTATTATAGTTCCAAGATTTTTAATGTTCTCCTCATCACCATAAACGACTTCTTCGGCATTTTCTAAAACTAAATTCATGTGTTGATCAAAACCACGTAATTTACCACGTAATTCTCGTCCACCTTTAAGTTTAATTAGTACTCTTTGGTCTAAGGATTTTGATAATAAATCTAACGGTTTTTGCGAATTAATCACTTTTCAATCTTCTCCATTCTTCTCTATTATCTTCTTCTCGTTTTCAATCTTCTCTATTTTCCGATATTGAGACTTTTAATTTTACTTTATACCTTTTTTAATATTATGATTTCTATTCTATAAATTTAAGGTTATAATTATTCAGTTTAATTAAATTTCTATAAAAATCATTATAATACTTTATTAAAAATTGTTTGCACAAAGTCCAAGCAAAGAAATCTAGTCATTTAAACATAATAATTTTTTATTCTAATTGTTTAATGAAAGTCCAAATTTTATCTCCAACGTAATGGAGATTTTGTATTGCTTTTCCCTTGTTGCTGCTTTTTATTTGTTCTGAATCCATTAATGCTATACCAATGGCGATAGGTTTATCATGAATTTCATCAACAATAACAACATAATCACCTTTTTGTATTTTTGGATCAACTTCAGTAATACCTGGAACCATCACTTGGGCACCTTTAGTCACATATGGGATCGCACCTTTATCAACTGTTATTTTAGGGAGAATTATCAGATCTTCTATCATGGCCTGAATTGAAGGTAGCAATTCATCTTCAAATTTAATGAATAATACTTGTTTATTAATTACATAAAGATTAATTTCATCAGATTTAATCAGCTCAACTTGACTATTCTTTGGAATAAGGAGTTCAGGGTCTAAAAAAAATTTCTTTTTAATTGTTTCCCGTAGTTTTTTAATTATTTTAGATCGAAGAAAATGTCGTTCATGTATTTTGAAAGTCACAGTTGAATACCTCTATATTGAGAAATAAATGTATTTTGCCTTTTTAGTTTTATAATTTCTAAATGGTATGTGGATATTACTTTATTTATTATATTTCATCGAATAATTTAATTTCAAGTGAGATTATATTTGAATATCTTTAAGGTTCTGAAATTATGAGAATTATTGATTTTTTTAAGAAACTAAGGAAAAGAAAAAGGGAAGAGTCATCTGAAATGAATGAAAAGAATGCCAGTACTTCAAGGAGATCAAGATTTCGAAATTCTAATATATTAAAAATCAAATCCCAATATATTAAAGCACTACCATTATTAGGATTAGCAGACATACCATCGATTCAAACAGAAATCAAGGGAGGAAATATTGTCATATTAAATATTTCTCATTTTTTAAAAAATTCTGGAAATAAAACTCGGGAACTAAAAAGAGCTGTTGATCAATTATCTTACATATCTAAAATACATGAAGGAGAAATCGCGCAATTAGGGGATAAATATATTATTATGACTCCTAGTCCTAGTATAAAAATTTGGAGAGAAAAATTACAAATTAATTTTTAATTTATCTCAGCCTTAAAATTTCCATATTTAGAGGGGCTCTGGTTTCAGCTCGAATAATTTTATGAATAGCACTGGCTAATGAAAGGCATTTTGCCTCTTCTCCATGACATGTAATTACTCTCTCTGGTTTAGGACGGACTTTTCTGATAAATTCCAGTAGTTGCTGCCTTGAAGAATGACCTGAGAATCCTTCGTTAATTGCTATTTCCATTTTTATATGAACTACTCTACTTCTGCCATTTGCTTCTCTCATTGGTATATCTCTCCACCCTTTTTGAATTCTTCTCCCTAAAGTTCCTTCGATTTGATAACTAACAAATAATAAGTAGTTTCTGGGATCCTCAGCTAACATTTTAAGATATTCCAAGGAGGGACCACCATTAAGCATTCCTGATGTAGCTAAAATAACACAAGGTTCTCCTTCTATTATATTTATTCTAGAGTCTGATGTATCTACTTGTTGGAAGAATTCTGAAAGAAATGGATTATGTCCTTGGTGGAATATCATATCACGTAATTCGTTTGATAAATCCTCAGGGTGCGTTGTATGTATTGCAGTTGCTTCTGAAATTAAACCATCAATATAAACTGGAGTCTCCTTTAAAATACCCCGACGCATAAATTCTTCCAAAGTTATAATCAACTCTTGAGCACGACCTACAGCTAGAACAGGAATCAACACTTTTCCACCGCGATTTAATGTTCTATTAATACCAGTTACTAACTGTTTTTCGGCTTCACGACGGGAAGGCATTGCATCAGTAGAACCACCATAAGTGCTCTCAATGATAAGTGTTTCTAATCTGGGAAAATTAAAATGAGCAGGTTCTAGTAATCTAGTTTTTGTGAATTTAAAATCACCCGTATATGCTAAGTTATACATACCATCATTAATATGCAAATGAATTATTGAAGATCCTAAAATATGACCTGCATTATGTAAAGTCAATCTAACATCCGGAGCAATATCGGTTACCTCACCATATTCTAAAGGTATTGTGTGAAGAACCATCTTTTTAACATCTTTTTGATCATATGGAAGAAATTTTCCTTCTCGTTTAGCAACATCTAAATAGTCTAATTGAAGGAGAGTCATTATATTTCTTGTAGCTGTTGTACAATAAACTGGCCCTCGATATCCATATTTAAATAGAAAAGGTAGAAATCCATGATGGTCCAAATGACTATGTGAAATTATTACCGCGTCTAATTCTTGAATATCAAATTCTGGGAGGTCCAATTGTGGAAAAATATTATAATTACCACCAATATTTATCCCACAATCAAGTAAAACATTACTTTCTTTAGTTTGTATTAAAAATGAACTTCTGCCAACTTCTCTAAATCCACCAAAAGTAATCATTCTGATATAGAAATTCTGTTGGTTAGGTTGAAATAAACGCCTATGAATTCGCGCACCAACATTTTTTAGAATTTTTTTTCGTTTTACAGTACCCTTTCTTAATACATCCCGTATTCCACTGACCATTTTTGAGGTTAAGGGTGGAGTGCGAATAACATTTGGTCTCCATAAAATATTTTTAGTAATTTCTCTTAGGGTGGAACCATTTTTTCCAATAACAAGACCTGGTTTTTTAGCTTCTATAATAACCTCACCAAGATTTTCATCAAAATCAATTGTTGTAACGCCTGCTTTTTCTGGGCATAAATCCGAAATAATTTTTTTTGCTTCGTCTATAGGTATTCTAACGCTTGGATCTGATCTTATCACTAGACGTTTTCTAATTTTTTTAGCTAATTCTTTAACATTTTCTTTATAATCTATCAAGATCTTCGGGTTGTTAGAATATATAGCAATTTCTGGACCTTCAAATTCAATATCAGTAACTCCAGAGTCAGGATGAACTTTTTTTAAAATTGATTGCCTAAGTTCCTCTAATATTGCTTGTGAAAACATAATTTAACTTCCTTTTTAAAAATAAGGTGATCTTAAATGATCTAAATTATTTTGAAATGGTGTATTTAAGCCATATTTAAATTTCTTTTCCAATTGTTTTTAATTCTGAATTTATATCCTCATCGGGAATTTCTCTGTAACCAGTCTTATCAATAGCTACAATATCTATACCATTACCAGAACCGATATCACGCTCGATAGAAGATCGTACAGAATGAATTGCAATTGGGATTGCTTGCTGGATAGTTAAGCCTTCCTTTTCATCATAACTATCTTCAAGCACTCCAATAGCATAAGGTGTTCCAGATCCAGTGGCACAAAAAGTTTTTTCCTCAATTAATGATCCTACTGGGTCTAGAGTAAAAATTTTTGGTCCAGAAGCATCTAAACCACCAATTATTATTTGTGTAATATATGGAAAATATCTTCTGCCAAATAATATATTAGAAAATAATCTTGCTGCAGCAGCAACAGAAATCTTTGAATTTTGATTAATTTGATATAGACTGCATTCAGCTCGCATGATATCTACTAGAGTCTGGGCATCTGCAACTACTCCAGCAGTTGTCAAGCCTATATGATCAATTATTTTATAAATCTTTTTCGAATGTTTATGAGCTACATAATACCCTTCGGTTGCTCTCCTATCAGTTCCAAAAATAATGCCGTCTTTACATACAATTCCTAATGTTGTTGTCATAAAAGTTCCTCATTAATTCTCTTTGCTTTTAAAACATTTAAAACAAGTCATTAAACAAGGATTTTTGTGAATTCGTGGAAAAATTTTATGTAAATATTGTGAGTTTTAAATTTCCTTATTAAATAATTATTCAAAAAAGAATAACGATTGTAATTTTATTTTTATTTTATTTAAATTTTCGCCTACTATTTAATATATAATATTTATTTAAACTTGCTCATTAAATCTCTAATTTCAATTTTTAAAATTAAAATGCATGAAACATAAAATATTCAACATAATATTATAAGATTTTCTCTTATTTTGCATATTAGCTTATCAAATATCGCTTTTTATCTATTATCTACAAATGATTTAGGAATAAAATAAATAAGATGAGTTTAATAGATCTTCTTTATATGAATAATAAAATTGTTACTTTAATAGGACGAAAGCAAGCAAAAATTGGATATAAGTTTACTTTTCTAAAACCAGCAAATAAAGAATGTGAAAAATGCAAATTATATACGTCATGTATTGAAAATCTCAAGGAAGGACAAACATACGAAATTGTTGCGATTAGAAAGAAATTTCATGAATGTCCAGTTCATGAAGATGGAGTCCAGATAGTTGAGGTTAAAGAAAAGGAGAAAATTGCTCTTATCGAATCTAAAATTGCGTTTGAAGGTGCAATTATTACATTTTTAACTCCAAATTGCAGAGAATTCACTTGTAAGTCATATGAAAGATGCAATACTAACTTAGAAAGCGAAAAAAAATACAAAATCATCGAGGTCTTAGAAGAACAACCCTGTAAATTGGGTAAAAAATTAAAATTAGCTAAATTAAAATATTTTGGAAAAGCCATTTAAAACATTTAAAATTTTAATAATATAAAATAAGAGAAAGCTAGTAAGGATGGATTAAAAATTAGTGCCAAAAAAAAGACGAGTAAACAGAAAAAAGAAAAAGTGAAAGAAAAAAAGATCAAAAAAGAGGAAAAAGAAACTACAACAAAGAAACTTGAAAAAGGAGATTTAGTTTTAGTGGATTTAATTGGAAGAATTAAGAGTAATAATAAATTATTTGATGTAACTTCTGAAGAAATTGCAAAAAAAGAGGGAGTTTATTCAGAAAAGGATTTATACGGCCCCCGACTTGTTATTGTTGGAGAAGGTGGTTCTATACTTGATGGTTTAAACAAAGAAATTGAAAACATGACCGTAGGTGAGACTAAAAAGATCGAACTAGCTCCCAAAGAAGCTTTTGGTGAAAGAGATATAGCAAATATAAAAAGATATAGTGAACGTGAATTAATTAAAAAGTATCAGATTGAGCCACGTAAATCATTAGGAAAAAGAGTGAATATTGGTGGCAAAGCTGGATATATAGTAAATGTTAGTAGTGGGCGTGTACGAGTAGATTATAACCATCCTTTAGCAGGAGAAACCGTTATTTACGAAATAACCGTAAATAAAAAACTTAAAGACAATACTGAAAAGATTCAACAATTTATAAATATGTATTTTGGGGGAATTGCCACAGATAAATTTGATTTTAATATTTTAATAGATGAGAAAAAAGTTAGTATTAATTTACCTTACCCGTTTTCCTTAATGCAAGGAATTGGAAATGTGAAATTTAGAATTTCGCAAAGCATCTTTCAATTTATAGAAAAAATAGAAACTGTTGAATTTAAAGAAGTAATGGAGAAAAAAATGTTTATGCCTTCAGAAGAACATGAAAATCATGACCATGAAAATCATGAACATTCTACTTGAAATTATCTTTCTTTTCTTAGATACTCACCTAAATCCATTATAATCTTAATTATTATTTTGTTAGGATTTGTTATTTTTGAAAGATCCTCAGAATCATTTAAAAATCTGCCTAGTGCAATACTCTCTTTTAATTCATTTCGTAAAATAACAAATTCATCTTTCTTAATTCGAGTCTCAACCTTCTTTATTAATTTTAACGGGATATTTTTACCATATAAGGCGGTTTGCTCTCCTTTTCCAGTTAAAATTACATTTTTTTCTGTATGTTCTGAGATAAATTCAAGTGCTGCTATTTGGAATTTAAATTGTTTTTTTAATAGGTCTCCAAAATGGATGCCAATAAAACTGGGAGACTCTTTTTCTTTGATTTGATTAAAAATTTCGACTATTTGAAGAGGAACTAAAAATATGCTTTTCAATTTACCTTCTGCTACAATTAATTGATAATTTTTTTGGATATTCTCAAAAATATTTGGTCCAAATTTAGAACTAATATCTTTCCGGATGATTTTTTCTTCAGATGGAGCTATAACCCTGAATTTTACCATATATTTTACCTTTTTCTCATTTTACAAATAAAAAATCCTTCAGTTCTATGAAAATGTGGGTAAAACCTTTTGCTTTTTATTAAATTTGGGTCCAATTTCAATCCAAAGGCAGAGGTTAATCCTTCCTTTCCAAAACTTATGTTTAAATCTAAAATCTCTACTTTTTTTTCCATTAAAAGTGAATTTATTACAAATTCATTTTCTTCAGGAGCAATAGAACAAGTTGAATAAACTATAATTCCGTCCCTTTTTACGCATTCAATGGCAACTTGTAATAAATTCTTCTGTCTATTAGAACAAAATACAATATCCTCCAATTTTCTACTTTTCTTTCGTGAAGGGTCGAAACATATTAATCCTTCTCCAGTACAAGGTGCATCTAATAATATTTTGTCTGCTTTTATTCCAATTTTTTCTATTTCTAATGCGTTTAAATTAAAACCAATGGTATTTTTAACTCCACAGCGTTCTAAATTGTATCTTAGAGATTTCATTCTCTTTGGATTAATATCAAAAGCTAAAATAACTCCCTTATTCTTCATTAATTGGGCTAAATGAGTCGTTTTTCCTCCTGGTGCGGAGCACATATCAATTACTATATCCTTTGGAGTAGGTTCCAAGACTTGAGCGGGAATCATTGAGACAGCCTGTTGAACATAATAATAACCTAGTAGATATTCAGGTGTAGCTCCTAAAGGATATTTGCTTTTCGTAATCCAATATCCATAATTTGTCCAAGGAATATGTTTTAATTGAAACCCTTTTTTTTCTAATCTCCTCTTTAATTTTAATGGATCCATCTTTAAAGTATTGAGTCTTATTGATGGATAAAACTTTGCCTCATTAGCTTCTAAAAGCTTAATTGTTTGCTCCTTTCCAAACAATTTAAAATATCTTTCTACCATATATTCTAAATATCCAAACTTTTTTGATAATTCTTTAATTATCAATTCATCGTCCATATTTTTTCCTCAAATTTATTAATGCACCATGAGTTTTTTAATTGAATTAAAAGTCAAAGCTTGGTTAGAGAATGAAAAAGAACTTAAAGAATCTTAATTTTACTTTTTATTTAGACTATTTAAAAATTCTATAATGTTTTCTTCAGCTATTTTTATTCGTTCTTTTAAAGATAGATTTTGATGGGGCATCCATGTTAATATTTATTGAAATGATATACCTGTAATCCCTTAATATAATGAAAAGATCAATAATTATAACTTTAAAAAATATTATTTTGGATGGAAAAAAATCTCTAAAGTCTTGAACATAAAAACAATCATAAATCTTTTTGGGCCTCCCAAAGCAAATCATCTTCATAATCCCAAAAGTCCTCTTATTCTTATATAATGTCCTTTTTATTATAAAATTGCTCTTCTCGTCCATATTTTCTTATTAATTTAATGATATTTGTAAAAATAAAAAAACCTAGTCATTAAAAAAAATCTAATTTTAATGATTTTAAAAATTCAATCCAAATTTAGTTTTAAAATATCAAAAAAGAGATCTATAGAGTAAGGAAATGTGCTAAATGGATAAAAAAATTAAAAAAATTAAACTAACTGGAGTAGATATCGAAATTACACCCATTGGTCTTGGTGTGGCGCAGTTTTCAGGCGGGTCTGGTGGTATTGCCGGAAGATATTGGCCTAAAATGCCTAGAGATACCATGGATCAAATTGTTAAAATCGCAATAGATGGTGGTATAAATTGGTTTGATACTGCAGAAGCATATGGAAATGGAGCAAGTGAAGAAAATTTAGCTAAAGCCCTTAAAGCTAATAATATAAAAGATGAAGATGTGATTATTGCAGATAAATGGTGGCCTGTTTTTAAATTTGCAAAATCAATTCGAAGAACAATTGATAGGAGACTAAAATATTTAGATGGGTTCTCAATTGATATATATCAAATTCATCAACCATATTCGATTTCTTCAACCAAATCTCAAATGGATGCTATGGCAGATCTGGTTGAAAATGGCAAAATACGTTCTGTTGGAGTTAGTAATTTTTCAGTAAAAAAGATGGAACGTGCTTATGATACATTAAAAGATCGTGGGTTACAATTAGTATCTAATGAGGTTAAGTATAACCTTCTTGAAAGAAAAATAGAGAGTAATGGTTTGCTAGAAAAGGCAAAAGAATTAGGGATTAAAATTATTGCTTGGTCACCACTTGAGCAAGGGGTCCTAACAGGAAAATATCATAAGGATGCGAATCTTCGTAAAAATTTAAGTTTTTTACGAAAGCATTTGTATGCTTTTAGTTCAAAAAAATTAGAACGTAGTAGACCATTAATGAATGCCTTAGAAGAAATTGCAGCTACACATGAAGTTAAACCATCAGAAGTTGCACTTAATTGGCTTATTAATTTCGAAAAGAATCAAGGGAATGTTTTAGTAATACCAGGTGCGTCAAAGATTCATCATATTGAACAAAATTTAGGTGCAATGTATTTTGAACTTACAAAGGACGAAATGCAACAAATTGATGAATTATCAGAAAGATACAAATAAAAAAAATTATTAAATAAAAAAGAATTTACATCTAGGGTTTATACTGCGAAGATGAGCGGTGGAATTACCCAACTTGAAATTAGTGCTAAAACAATTGTGCTTGTCAATGGACAAGTCAGATTATCAAAACCTTTTGGTGTGATTGCTATTCAATCTTATTGAAGGAAAAAACTTCGCCTCATTAGCTTCTAAAAGCTTAATTGTTTGCTGTTTTCCAAACAATTTAAAATATCTTTCTACCATATATTCTAGATATTCAAACTTTTTTGATAATTCTTTAATTATCAATTTATCGGTCATATTTTTTCCTCAAATTTATTAATGCAACCGTGTTATTCATGATTGAAGTTGAAGTGAAAGCTTGGTTAGAAAATGAAAGGAAACTAGAACAACTTCTCAATCAAATTGGTGCAAAATATCTAAAGACAATTAATCAATCTGATATATATTTTAATCATCCTCAAAAAGATTTTAAAAAAACTGATGAAGCTTTACGAATAAGGCAAGAAGAAAATAAATATATACTAACTTATAAAGGTCCAAAAATAGACAAAAAATCAAAAACTCGGGAGGAATTAGAGGTCCGCTTTGAGGAACAGACAAAATTACAAGAAATTTTAGAAAAATTAGGTTTTAAAGAAGTATATGAGGTAAAGAAATCAAGAAAATTATTTGATTTGGATGGAATTAAAATTTCAATCGATAATATCGAAGATCTAGGTACATTTATTGAACTAGAAACTGAAATTGATAGTAAAGAAGATGTTTTAAATGCAGTAAATCTCTTATTAGCAAAATTAAAACTATTGGGTATTTCTGAAACAAAGACGGAAAGACGTTCCTATCTTGAATTATTGCTAGAGAAATTACAAAATGAAAAATAATGCTTTAAAGACTTATTGTGCAATTTTCTCCAATGATCAATTTATAACCTGACTCAGGAAGTTGTTCTTTGATTGAACCTATTATTGAATTCTTTCCTATTAGGCTATCTATAATTCTTTTTCCACAATTAATATGGGTTTCTCCAATAATTATCGAACACTCGATTTCTCCTCCGATTATAGTCGTATTATCACCAATGGATGTGTATGGTCCCACATAAGTATTTGGCCCTATTGTACAATTGTCACCAATTATTACTGGACCTCTTATTCTTGTGCCCTCTTTAATTATTGTGTTTTTACCAATATCTATATTACCAATTATATTCACATTTTGTTCAATTTTTCCTTTTAATGAAGATTTCAAATCCATCAATACTAATTGGTTCACTTCCAAGAGATCTTCTGGCTTTCCTGTGTCTTTCCACCATCCTGCAACTATTTTGGCATGAACTGAATGGTTCGTATCGATTAATCCTTGAATTGCTTCAGTTATTTCCAATTCATTCCTCCAAGAGGGTTTGAGTTTACTAATAGCATCAAATATCGTTGAATTGAAGAAATAGACTCCTACCAGAGCTAAGTCAGTTTTTGGCTCCTTTGGTTTTTCTACGAGTCTTATAACTTTATCGCCCTCCATTTCGGCTACACCAAACTGTTGTGGATTAGGTACATGACATAATGAGATCAAAGCATCATAGTTTGAATTTTTATAATCTAAATACAGGTCTTTAATACCATTCTTTAATATATTATCTCCCAAATACATCACAAATTCATCATCTTTTAGAAAGTCCTTTGCTGTCTTGACAGCATGTGCTAATCCAGCAGGTTTATCTTGTTCTATATATGTTACTTTTAGTCCAAATTTAGAGCCATCTTTAACTGCATTCTTAACTTCATCTTTTGTGTGACCTACAATAATACCAACATCAGTTATGTCACACTCTTTGATATCTTCTAAAACATAGAATAAAATGGGTTTATTAGCTACAGGTATTAATTGTTTAGCTCCAGTATGAGTAAAAGGTCGTAATCTGGTTCCAGTTCCACCAGATAAAACTAGTGCTTTCAAATTTTTTCACCATTCACTATCTTTCTTGTTGTTCTTTCATTAATAATAGTGCTTCGGATATAGTTAATAATTTTATATTTAAAATAGTTGAAGCTTTTGTCGTATCCAAACAACTTAATTTGGGTCTATTTGCTAATTGTTCAAAATATTCAATAGGTTTTATAAGAGATTTATTTAAATTAAAAGTATCCGCAACTTTTAATGCAAATTTATAACGATCCAAGCATTCTTTCCCACAAATATGAAATAATCCATATTGATTTTTTTTAACTATTATCAATAAAGCTTCAGCTAAATTATCAGCTAAAGTGGGTGTATTAACTTGAGTAGTTACAATATTTATAGGATTATCATTTTCTAATTCATTAATAATCCATGTAACGTAATTGTTATTTTGCTCTTTTGTATTCCAACCAAATAAGACACTAGTTCTAGCAATTGCATATTTAATTTGAAATTTTTCAATGGCTTTCTCACCTTCTAATTTTGAAAGACCATAATAGCTTATTGGGTTTGGAGTATCTTCTTCTGAATAATTTCCTTTCTTACCATCAAAAACAAAATCTGTAGAAATATAAATTAAGTTAGATTTTACTTCTTCACAAGCTGAGGCAACATTTCTTGGTCCTTCTACATTGACTTTCCAAGCTTCATCATGATGATTTTCACAATAATCAACTGCAGTTAATGCAGCGGTTAATATTACAATATTAGGTCTGATTTTTTCAATTAATTTTAAAACATTTGATTTATTGGTAATATCTACCTTAAAATAATTAGATTTATCAATATTTTTTATAGGTTTAAGGTCTGCTCCAATAGTTTTATAATATTTTGAAAAGAGTTTGTATGTTTTTAATCCGAGTAACCCACTACTTCCAATAATTAAGACTCTTTCCATTTCAATCAATTTTAAATTTACTTTAACTTCTAAAAATAATACATATTAGTTAAAAAATTAGAATTCATTCAAAATTTAAATTGAATCATATTTTTGTTTTATATCTTCTTTCATAATATTCTTTATATTCGCCAGATATAATTTCATTAATCCAATCTTGATTATTTTGATACCATTTAATAGTTTGATTTAAACCTTCTATAAAAGGGATTTTAGGTTTCCATTTTAATTCATTTTTTATTTTTGATGAGTCTATTGCATATCTTCTATCATGACCTGGTCTATCTGGAACAAAATCAATTAAATTTTCAGATTTGTTCATTATTTTTAAAATTAATTTGGCTAATTCTAAATTTTTAAATTCATTATTAGCACCAATGTTATAAACATTCCCTACTCTCCCTTTCAAGAGTATGTTCATTATTGCAGAACAGTGATCTTCTACATGGATCCAATCTCTCACATGTAGTCCATCGCCGTAAATAGGTATTTTCTTATCTTTAATTATGTTTAATATCATTAAAGGCATTAATTTTTCTGGAAATTGATTCGGACCATAATTATTCGAACATCTTGTAACAATGGCTGGTAAATTGAAAGTCTTATGATAAGATAGAGTTAATAAATCAGCAGCTGCTTTACTAGCAGAATATGGGCTACTAGGGGAAAGAATTGTGGATTCAGTGAATAACCCTTTACCCTCAATTGATCCATAAACTTCATCAGTTGAAATTTGAATATATCTTTCTATTGAGTTTTTCATGGCACAATTCAATAAGGTTTGAGTTCCAAGCACATTAGTCGTTATAAAAATATTAGGATTTTCTATAGAACGATCAACATGAGATTCAGCAGCAAAATTGATAATACTTTGACATTCTTTTAGTGACGAATCAACCAAATCAAAATTATTTATATCTCCCTTTACAAATTCATACCTTGGATCATTTTGAATTTCTATTAAATTTTTTAAATTTCCAGCATAAGTTAATAAATCTAAGTTTTTTATTTCAATATCTTGATATTCTCTTAAAACATATTTTATAAAATTAGATCCAATAAATCCTGCTCCTCCCGTAACTAAAATTTTCAAAATTTAACCGTCCTTTCTACTCCAATCATAAGGTATGGATTTGTCATGAGGTGGAACTCGAAATTCGTCAGGATTATCATAAATATAGACTTCAGAAACACAATTTACAACTATTGCTTCTGTTTCACTTACACATTTCCAACCATGAAGAACTCCGGGAGGAATATGAATTAACTCAGGATTATGAATTCCAATATAAAATACATTTATTTCACCTTTTGTAGGAGAATTTTCTCTATTATCATAGAGGGCTACCTTTAACATTCCAGCTACACAAGCAAAATTATCATATTGCTTTTTATGATAGTGCCAACCTTTTACTACTCCCGGATAAGTAGTCGTTATATAAACTTGACCAAATTTTATAAATAATTCGTCATCTGCTCTTAACATCTCCATTAATCTACCTCTTTCATCAGGAATTACTTTTAATTTTTTTGTCTTAACACCATCTATCAAATGTAAACCTTCCCTTAACATAAATTTATTATTATTTTTGTATAATTTACAAGTTAATAAATTATTTTCAATCCAAATTAATTTTCTTTTTAAGAAATTCTAAAAAAGGTTCCCTAATTTCTTCATCTGCCAGACAAATATCAATAAATGTAGTAGCATAGCCAAAAAAATTTCCAACATCATATCTAATTGAATTTTCATCTAATTCTATTGCTAAGATTTCCATATTTTTTTTCAATAATATATTTATACTATCAGTCAGCTGATATTCTCCACCTAATCCTATCGGCGTTTCTTTTATTGCATCAAAGATTTCTGGTTCAAATAAATATCTACCTGCTATCGCTAAATTACTGGGAGCTTTTTCAATTGATGGTTTTTCTATAAGATCTAAAATTCTATAAACATGATCGTCTATTTTCATTGGTTTTATTACTCCATAACGGGATATAAGTTCCTTAGAAACTTTTTCGACTGCAATAATAGAAGAAGCATTTGTTTTTGTGTGAAGATCTATCATTTTATTCAAAAAATTTTTTTCTTCATTATTTTTAGATTTAACTATTGTATCTCCTAAACTGACTACAAAAGGCTCTTCATTTACAAATCTTTCAGCTAATCCAATAGCATTAGCTAAGCCTGTTGGGTTGGGTTGTCTTGTAAAAAAGAATTGGACATCTAATTTATCATTTAAGTTAATTTCTTCCAAATATACTTTTTTCCCTTTCTTTTTTAAAAATGCATTTAATTCATTATCTGTATCGAAATGATCTTCAATACTCCTTTTTTTTAAGCCTGTTATAATTAAAATCTCTTTAATTCCAGCTTTAGCTGCTTCTTCTGCAACAAATTGAATAACTGGTTTTTTTCCTACTGGTAACATTTCTTTTGGTTGAGATTTAGTAGCTGGAAGTAGGCGTGTTCCAAAACCTGCAGCTGGGATAACACATTTTCGTATCTTGGTCATTAATATCACTTTGAAATCGATAAATTCGTTTATTTTTAGACCGTTTTTTAGTCAATTTTATTAATAAATAATTGTTTAAATGTAATTTATAAAAAAATCTAATTCATTTAAATTATTTTTATTAAGAATTTTATTTTTAACTTTTAAATTCCAATAATACAACTAAGTGAAATTTTAAATGGATTCAACAATAAAACAAATAATTCAGACTATTTTTAATAATTTAAAAGATGAATTAGATGTTAACCAAAAAAATATTTTAGTTACAGGAGGAGCTGGTTTTTTAGGATCTTGGATATGTGATATACTTGTCGAAAAAGAGGCAAATGTTATTTGTCTCGATAATTTAACTAGCGGATTAAAAGATAATATTTCTCATCTCTTTAATAGAGATAATTTTCAATTTATAGATCATGATATCACTAAACCTATTCATTTTGATAAGAAATTAGATTTAATTCTACATTTATCAAGTAGAGCATCACGTGGTGAGTTTGAAAAATTTCCAATTCAAATTTTAAAAGCTAATTTATTGGGAACTTGGATTTCCCTTGGTATAGCAAAAAAATATTCGTGTCCATTATTATTTGCGAGTACAAGCGAAATTTATGGGAATCCACCACCCGAAGAAGTTCCAACTTCTGAAGAATATTATGGTAATGTGAATCCAATTGGCCCAAGGTCTTGTTATGATGAAGGAAAAAGAGCCGGTGAGGCCTTTGTATTTTCATATTACTTACAACACAACTTAGATGTCCGAATAGTTCGAATATTTAATACCTATGGTCCAAGAATGAGGTCTGGAGATTTATATGGAAGAGTTATTCCTCGATTTATCGAACAAGCTTTGAAAAATCAGCCAATAACAGTTTATGGAGATGGAACACAAACCCGTTCTTTTATATTTGTAAGTGATGAAGTTGAGGCAATTATTCGAGCAGCACTTTTAAATTCTGCTAGAGGAAAGGTAATGAATATTGGAAATGAATTGGAATTTAAAATTATAGATTTAGCAAAAAAAATCAAAAATTTAACTAATTCTAACTCTAAAATAACATTTTACCCACTACCAAAAGATGATCCTCTCAGAAGAAGTCCTGATACAAGTAAAGCTAAAAAATTTCTAAATTGGAAACCAAAGATATCATTAGAAAAAGGTTTAGAGCTTACAATAAAATGGTATAGAAAAAAAATGCAAATTTACAAATGAAGTATGAATTTTAGAAAATATTAATTAGATTTTTTCTTTTTAAACAAGATTTTTAGAGGCAAAACCTGCTTTTTAAACTATTATATAAGGCTTGCAGTGCAGATCTAAATTTTATGCTAATATAGGAGTTGGAAAACGATATAAATTGATAAATAAGAGCTATATGGATTTTAATGACGAAATAATATAATAAAATTAGGTGTATTTCTAGCTGTTTGGACTTTAAAATAGTCTTAAATATTAAATTTTGAATCTAGAAGATTTAAACAAAGAAATTTTGATATAGGAGAAATTTTCTAATAGCTAACTAGTACTGATTTAACATAATTTCATTATGTATAATAGAAATATGGGTTCAAAATTTGGAAGAGAACAAAAAATCAAGTTCATTTCGAAAAAATTTGTTATATTTAATATTTACTCTAATTACAATTGTTGTAATCTTATTCTATATTTTTATTAATATTCCCGCTGACACTTTTTTTCAAATAATAACTAATTTTATTTGGAGCTGGTTTATTTTAACTTTCATAGATCTATTGTTTTGTATGTTACTTAGGGGATTACGATTGAGATTTCTTTTAAAAGAATTTAATGAAGGAGTAACTTATAGAGATTGTTTATTTTCGATATTTGGAGGTTATTATATTAATACTATATCTCCAGCAAGATTAGGGGACGTTTATAACGCATATGTCTTGAACAAATCTAGTAATGTAAATTTAGGACATTCAGTTGGTTCTATTGTAATATCACGAATTATGGATATAGTTATATTAGTAATTTTTGCTCTTACTACTATATTTTATCATATTTTTTTCGGAAAAAGTATATTTGTAGGATTCACCCCGAGTGTCCTTCAATATCTACAACCGGTATTCATTATAATTATTGTTATAACTGTAAGTTTCGTTCTAATTTTAATTTTTAAGAATAAATTTTTAATTTTGTTAAATAAGATATTAGGTCGTTTGCCAATAATTAAGAAAATGGAAAGAAAAGAAAGTATTGAAAAATTATCTAAAGATAGTATTAATACTATCGAATATTTCTTGAAAAATAAGAAGCTATTTTTGATTATAATTTTATTTACATTTGGGATTGTATTTTTAGATACTTTAACAATTTTTTGCATGACACGGGCAATAAATTTTCCATTTACTTCTCTTCGGTTCTTTGCTAATGACTTATATCACAATATGCCCTTATATTTAACAATAATGACCGGAAGTATGGCTTTATTATCATTATCTTTCGTTGTCTTACCTGGTGGAATTGGACAATATGAGCTAGTAGGGGCTATTATATTAGAAAATATTGTTGGTTTAGCATTAATTCCTTGGGGTTTTACTGGTTTTACCTTTATGTTTATTGAACATCTTTTAGTTAGAGCAGCTTTTTTTTCAGTAGGAGGAAATATTTCCCTCTATAAGTTGGGTAAACCAGGAAAAGTATTAGAAGAACTTAACGATTAGATAAAAATTTTTTTCCTTTAAATAATTCTTTTAAAAAGAATTTTGTAAATCTAATTCCCATTCTCCATGTTTGAGCTTTTCTAGCCCCTCCAATTCTCTCTAATTCTAATGTAGGAATTTCTTTTATTCTATATTTTAGTTTAGCAGCTCTAATTGTCATTTGAAATTCTATTTCATGTTCAGTTGCGTCTTGATTTAATTTTATTAATTTCTCTTTCTTGATTCCTCTAAATCCATTAATAGCATCATGTATTTTTATTTGCCAAAATAATCGTACAAGTGTCGTAAAAAATAAATTTCCCATCTTACGAACTCTAACAGGGTCATCACTATCATCACTTTGAGCTGTTTTCATAAAACGAGAAGCAATTACGAGATCATAACCTTTTTCTAATTCCTGCTTTATTTTTAAAATATCGTACGGATTTTCATTTCCATCAGGGCTGAAGAAAATTATGTTTTCTTGAGTAGCATGTTTAGCACCTATCAAAAAAGCTACACCCCTACCTCGATGTTTTTGAATCAAGAGTCTTAACTTCTTATTAATTTTCATTTTCTCCCTATAAAACTTAATTGTACCATCAGTTGACCCTCCATCAATAGCAAGAACTTCATCTACAATATCAAATGGAATTTTTTCATACATTTTAGTTATAGTTTCTATTTCGTTCAATGTTAGAATGACTAGCGTAGTTCCGATAGGGATAAACTCCTTTTATATTTCCTTAAATTTTTTCTTTATACTATTTCTTCAATAAATTTCTCAAATTTTATTATAATTAGCATTAAAAATTCTTTTCTTTGGAAATTGTAAATATCTCGCTAATTAAGTTTTTTCTTTTATCCAATCAAAATTTCTATTAATTAGTATAAATAGAACTATTCCAATTAATATACAAAAAATTGGTGTTATTGGTATTAAGAACCTAATAGCTACTGTTTCAAGTTGCGTAAAACCTTGAAAGCTATAAAAAAATACAAATAAGAGAAGCCATGAAATAAGAAAAGGGAGAATTCTCTCTCTTCTATATATTAAGAAAATTATTCCAACGATACTTATTATAATTTCTATAAAAAATCCACTCATTATTGCCAACAATGAATTCAAAACATATGTTATTGAAAAATATCCATTAGGTGTTAATATGGCATAGTCTAAGCCGGATCCCTTAAATTCAGGTATTAACCACTGAAATCGATAAAAGTGTTCGTAATACCAAGTATAACCGAAAGTAAGAAAGCTACCGAAATGAACCATATTATATAGGAGCTGAAATGATATTAAAATTGCGATTATAAGAATAGAAATTAAATATTTTTTCTTTTCTTTAATAATCTCATAAATACTCTTAAAAAATGAAGTTATAAGGTTGTTTTCCTGTCGAAAATTATTGAAAGTAGTAATATAATTTTCTGATAATATATAAATAATAAAGCTTATTAAAATCAATACATTTGAAATCCTGATTAATATTGCGAAACCTGAAAATATTGCAAATAGAATATAGTTAAAATATGTAGTAATCTTGTCATTATTATCTTTTTTTTCGATTTTTAAAAAGAAATAAGTTGAAAATAATATAAAAGCTAAAGAAGTAAAATCAGATAATTCAAGAAAGCCGATATTATAAATAAATTTTGGAAAAGAAAAAATAAAAATAAATGGATAAAAACAAAATATAAGAGCACTATAAAGAGCAATTTCTTCATTTTCAAATAGATAATTCACGATTTTATAAAGTGAAAGAGTAGCTAAAGACCCCAAAATTAAACCATTGAATATTGCCCAAGGTATTAATATAGATTGGGCAACAGGGATGAGAGGAATTAAGAAACCGACTAAGTATGCAATGGCAAAATTGGAATTGTAATCTAATACATTTAGATAAATGATAAATTTCATTGGTTCGTATAGAGGTCCAGCAAAGTCGGGTTTAAAGATATAAAAAAAAGGAGCCATAATTAATGGTTGCCCTAATGTCTTTTGACTTGAAGGAAAGTAACCATTTGAAATAGGAACCCCGAATTCGACAAAATATAAATGATCAGCAAATGCACATGTGCCCTGTAAAAAATACTGATAATCCACTATAAAATAAATCAATAAAATTATTGCTTTAATGAACACAAGAAAAATTAGGAAATTCCATTTGTCTTTTAAAATCTCTTTAATTCTATCAAAATTAATATTAATCATATCTTTATCACTCATGAGCTAATTAACGAACAAATTACTATGATTCTAATAAAAATATTTGGAGTAATATTTTTTTTAATGTAGATTAAGATTTTATTTAAAAATTTTTAAAACTGATTCAGTGAAATTCTGAATTGAGAATTTTTTACTCTTTTCATAAGCTTTTTCAGCAATTTCTTCTCTTTTCATGTTATTTTCTGCTAATTCTCTAGTGATTTCAATTAATTCTTTTAAATTGTTTATAAGAAACCCCTCTTTTCCATTTTCAATAACTTCAACTTGGCCTCCCCCGTTAAATACTATAGGAACACAATAATTCTGCATTGCTTCAATATTAGTAATGCCAAAATGTTCATATAACCAAGCGTGTGCCTCATCTTCCTTAAAATACAACCCTCTTAAATTCCAATAGATTTTCGCTTTTGAATAATATTCTTCCAATTCGGTGAATTTCGCATTTTCATGAAAAATAATGGGATAACCTTTTGCTAATGATTTAATATAGTTCAAATAAGCATCCTGATTCGCTTCTTCTACAGTACCACCAATTAAATGTAGTTGCCAGTCTTTCAAACCAGTATCATACAATTTTTTGAATGCTCTAATTGCATCATGTTGTCGTTTAATTCCATATGGGTCAAATCGCCCAACGTAAATGATAAAATTTTCTTTTTTCTCCTTTTTTTGAAAAAAATCAACTGGAGGATAAAGAACTCCTCTAGGTTTTACATTCCATAGATTTTTTGTCCATTTCTCCGTAAATCTTGAATTGCAAAAAATTTCATACCTATTGAAGAATCCTGTGGGGGGATTTAGCAAATACAATAAAAAAGTATAGGTTTTAATATATATACTATTGTAATATGTGAAAATATTCCAAGTGAAATTTGTTGGAAAATGACATAACATTATATTTCTCTTAGCATGTGGATAAATACCTCTTGTCATATTTGAATTAATAAAAATATCGAAATATCTACTATATTCGCTGATTGTATTTAAATATCCTTTATAAAAGATCAAATTCAAAACAATATCCTTTATAATTGTAGATATTGTGCCTTTATTTCCCATTCTATTTATAAAATTTAAGATATTGTTGAAAATTTTATTTTTTCCAAAAAAATCCTCTTTTAATATTCTAAATTTCACTCTATCGAGTTTAACCTTGTAGAAATTTTCTAAAAATTCTCGCTTTACCTTTTTTATACTAACTATTGTAATTTTATGCTTATTTTGTAGAGTTTGAGCAATGTACGTTGAAAATTTTCCTACACCGCCTAAAAAATGAAGAGAATCATCAAAAATTAAGATTTTCATGAAAAACACTTGATTGTTAATAAATAAAAATTAGTTAAAAATGAATCAATTAAATCAATAAATATGGATTAAATTCAAATTTATTTATTGAATTTAAATAATAAATATATAAAGCTTGAATTGTAAACATTGTTGCAGCAGAATTTACATGCATTTTTTTCACTCCATTATCATTACAACCGAATATTATTCCATAATTCGCCTTTGGATCTTCATCTTTACATTGATAACTTAATAAATGATGAATCGCTTTTTCTAAATTACCAACCTCAAATTTAATATTTTCTATATATGATAACAATAACCACATTCGTATTACTTGAGCAACAACATCTGATCTTTCATCTGGTAAGAATTTTTTATCTACGTACCAAGCAGGAAATCCCCCATTTTCAAATTGGTTTCTTAATATCCATTCAACTGCTCTTTTAGCACTTTTAATATATTCCTTATTTTTTAAAATAAGACCAACACAAAATAGCCCTTCTGCTGCATAAATATGCGGATGAGTATGTGTATCACCTTTTTTCAGAAAATTGATAAATCGACCATCTTCCTTTTGTAGGGTTAATGCCCAATCACATACTTCAATCGCACTTTTTTTAAAACTATCCATTTGCGTCACTGTATAAAGATTTAATAATCCAATAGCATTCTTAGTATGGAAAGGCTCGGATTGAGTGGACCATTTTCCATATCCGTCAATATAAATTTTATTATCTGCGTCATAAACTGCAAAAAAAGAACCATCCTCCTTCTGCATATCGTTAATTAACCAGTTACCAACTTTCTTAGCCATATCAAGATATTTTTTGTTTTTTGTTTGCTTATATAAATTAACAAAACCATTCAAACACATTGCATTGTCGAATGAAAATAGCCAAGGTCGAAAGGATTCCCTGTGATACAAATAACGGTCATTAAAAATCCCATCTCGACTAATTTGTGCAAAATTTATTAAGTAGTCTCCTGCTTTGATAGCACGGTCAATCAAAGAAGGATCCGGTGTAATATGATTTAAATAAAGCAGTGTGGTTATACCATATCCAGTTATTTCAGAATAAGCAAAAGGATAGTTTTTCTTACTTAAATCATACCAACATTGGAATGATCCCAGTATACAATCTTGCTCCTTTTCTATACATTGAATTCCAGAATTTAATAACCAGGATTTAATGGATTGAATTTTATTTAATATAAAATCTTTATCTAACTTACCAGGGATAACCATAACGTCTTCCTCTTTCTTTATCCATAGTTTCTTGCCATGGATAAGGGTGGTCAATAATACCTAATGGACATTTGATATCTCTTATATTTCTAACAACCTTTGCGGGATTTCCCATAACAATAGTTTCGGGTGGTACATCACGGGTTACTAGAGAGAGAGCTCCAATTATAGCACTTTGTCCAATTGTGATTCTGGGAAGAAGAACTCCTATGCTTCCGACTATTACATAATCTTCGATAATAGGACCTTTTATACATTTACCACATGGTGGATGTAAATCTGTCGCTGCTCCAGAGTATGGAAACCACCAAGTAAAATTTTTTACAACAGTTGTATCTCCCAAGTGGTTAAGATTAATAAATCTATTATGATCTCCGATTGTTATAGGTCCCCAAAATTCAGAATGGTTTCCAATATAATTGTTGTAACCAATATTACATCCTTGTCTCAGCATTACCCAAGAACCCGTCTCAAATTTATCCCCTATTTCACAATCTGCATAAATTATAGTATAAGAACGAATATTTGCATTTTCTCCAATTTTTAAAACGGGATTGTCATATCCTTCAGGGTCTTGTAAATATCCGAGTCGATCCTTTTTTGTCTCATCCTTATGAAAATATTCAATGTACTGTCCTAAGGTAACAAAATCTGCTATTACAGAATTCGAACCGAGATGAACATTTGATTTTATTATAGAATTATAACCGATTCGGCAATTATCTCCAATAACAGCACCGTCTTCAATAATTACACCCGGTTTTGTTTTAACATTTTTACCTATTTCTGCATCTTTACTTATTAGATTCATATTAAATCATCATATTTTAATTGTATAAAATAGATGTAAGTTAAAGTCTGTGAGATTGAATAAAAATATTGCTCATATATCTTATAAGCGTAAAATATCTATAATAAATATAATTTAAATGAGCTTTTTTAATTTATTTGGATTAATCGGGGTAACCATATCTTTTTCTTCTATTCTTATCCATTTTTTCATACCATGGATATGGGTGGTCAATAATACCTAATGGACAAGTGATATCCTTAACATTCTTAACCACTTTAGCTGGATTACCTACAACAATAGTTTCTGGGGGAACGTCTTCTGTTACTAAGGAACATGCTGCTACAATAGCATTTTTTCCCACCTTTAGTCTTGGAAGAACTAAAGAAAAACTTCCAATAATTGCATAATCCTCAATTATTGGTCCTTGTAAGCATTTTCCACAAGGTGGATGAAGGTCCGTAGCAAGTGTGGCATAAGGGAGAAACCAGCAACAATTTCCAATATCACTTGTATCTCCAATATGGGCACATGCGATAAACCTATTATGATCTCCGGTTTTTAAAGGACCCCAAAATTCACAATGGTTTCCCAAATAATTATTATTACCAATTTTGCACCCATTTCTAATAACTGTCCAGCTACCCGTTTCTAGTTTATCTCCAATTTCGCAACCCGCATAAATTAGAGTATTGGCACGAATTTTTGCTTTTGTTCCAATCTTCAAAATAGGATTTTTGTATGTTTTTGAATTTTTATAATATCCAGTTTTTGTCTCATCTTCTCCATTTATAAAATAAGTTCCGATATATTCACCTAAAATTACATTTGCGCCAATATATGAGTTAGAACTTAAGTGAACATTTTTCCTTATAATTGTATTATGACCAATCTCTACATTATCCCCAATAATTACACCATCTTCAATAATTACATTGTGCCCCATATATACGTTTTTTCCAATTTCTGCGTCTTTACTAATAAGATCCATATAATACCTTCATTTTTTTGTTATTTTAAATAATATAAAGTTAAAAATTTAAATGTTGAATAAAAATATTGCTTAATATTAAATGATTTGAGTAATATAACTCTATTTAAAAAATTCACAAAAAATATTTTAAAATAGATGAATATTGATTGTGTATTAAAAAATCGTGGTGCAATAAAAATGGATAAGGATTTTTGGACTGGAAAAAGAGTATTAGTAACTGGCGCAGACGGTTTTATGGGCTCTCATCTTACTGAAAGACTCCTAAAATTAGGGGCTGAAGTTTCAATTTTTGTTAGAGGAAATTCAATAACAGGGACTACTCAATATGCAGTAAGGAATATAGATCACATAAAAGATAAATTAAAATCTATAATTACTGGTAATATTGCTGCAAATGATTCAATATTTTTAATGATGAAATCAGAACCTCAACATATTTTCCATTTAGCTGCTGATGCATATGTCCCAAATTCATTCGATCACCCTATAGAAGTGATGGAAACAAATCTTATTGGAACCTTAAATGTGCTTCATACTGTTATGAATCTAAAAGAAATTGAACAATGTGTTTGTACATCTTCAAGTGAAATTTATGGAACTGCTCAATATGCTCCAATTGATGAAAAACATCCTTTAAATGGAACATCACCATACGCCGCATCAAAAATTGCTGCAGATAGGTATTGCTATGCATATTGGAACACATATGGACTTCCAATTGCTACAATTAGACCATTTAATACTTTTGGGCCACGTCATACTTATGATGTAATTCCAAAATTCATTAATTTAGCATTAGAAGGGAAAAATATTACAGTTTATGGCAGTGGGGAACAATCTAGGGATTTTACATACGTCTCTGATATGATAGAAGCTTTTTTAGTAATGGGAGGAAATAAAAAAGCAATTGGTAAAGCCATAAATTTTGGGACGGGAAAAGATTACTCTATTAATTATATTGCAGAAAAAATTGTTGAATATAGTAATACAAAATCGAAGATTGTTCATATTGAAAAAAGATTAGCAGAAGTTCAAAGATTAATATGTGATTATTCAAAAGCAAAAGAGCTGTTTGGTTGGGAGCCGAAAGTTTCAATTGATGAAGGCTTGAAGAAAAATATTGAATGGGAAGTTAATCGCAGGAAATAATAATCAAAAAAGTTGTTTTATTTCATCTTTTAGAAAAATCCAAACAATAATAAGTCCGATTAAAAACATAGTCCAGAACATCGAAATTAGTAAAGTGTATTTCCATCCCCAATCTTTTAAGTGATAAATAGAATAAACTGCTGGTAGAGTTAAAATTCCTGCAACCAAAAAAAGAGGACCAAAAATATAATTTACTGTTACAATGATTAAATCAACAGGGACTGTAACATCACCTATAAAAATTCCACTAGGAAAAAACATTTTCATAATTAAATTATCATCTATATTCGTAGTCCAAGCTATAATTACAATTCCTATTAATCCAATAGCACCTAATAAATAAATTATCATAATTAAATTCAGTTCAAGTGATCGCTCTGGCATTTTTAACATTCCTTTTATAAATTTTTTCTATTTTTGATTGAATTTTAATATAAGAGGCTTTATCTTACCATCAAATATTGTCTATTATTTTTACAATACTCTCATTTGATTCAATCATCATAATATAATTCCATTTGCGCTAAGCACAAATAGAACTGCTATGACAGCAAACACCACAATTAGGATAACAATGGCTTTTCAAATCGGAGGGCGTTCACCTTTTATACCTGTATACATAATTAAAATTGCAGCAGTATAACCAAAGAGACAAAGCGGTCAAACATGTTTAAAGATCGTCATTGACATAATTTCAAACCCTATTTGATACACCATTGCCAGAATTCCAATTGAAAATGTTGTTTTATCTTTTATTTCTATTTTATCAACCACCTAAAATTTATCGTTATTCGTTATGAAAAACGGTTTATTAATTATTAAAAGGAGAAAAAAATAAATCTTTTTCTTTAACGTTTTTTTTAAGAATGTTAATTAAAATATAAAAAACAATTTAAATTACAAATAATTGATTAAAAAAAAAGAAAAAATCTGGTTAATATTATGAAAAATAGTTTGGAATCTTCTGATCAAATTCTATTTCTATAAAAATTTCATAAGTTTCGCATTTTGGGCATTTTATATCCTCTAGGAGAGTTTCTCCATCTACCTTAAAAAATAAATTACATTTCATACAATAAAAACTAAGTGTCGGTTTTTCTTTAATTTCTTTTTTAATTTCAATCAAAAGCATCACATATTCTCTAATTTTTGGTTAATACTAAAAAATCCCAATTATATTAATATCTATTCCACTAAATTTCTTGTAATATATATAGAGTCATCATAATATTTAATATTTTGCATTTTCCGAATTGCCTTGAAATGCCGAATTTCGAATTCTCTGGCAGTAAAACTACATTTTTAAAAATTAGTTTTTGAAAATGTTTCAAAATTTTTTATCAAAAGTAAAAAAAAAATTATTTGAATTTCATAACAATCAAAATTTTTTATAAAATATCCCTAGATCAAAAAATGATTCTAATAAAAGAAAAAAACATCTATTGCAATAATTAATGAAATAATTCACTTTCCGTTTATCTAAAGGCAAAAACTCCTCGAATGGATAAAAAATTAGTATTTTCTAAATAATTTACCCCAACCAGTATTCATAAACCATGAAATTTTCTTTCTGGCTTTGGTTGGATACCAAAATCTATCATGATAAGTTGCTGATAATTTGACAGGTATGTTAAAAACATTTGTATCGAAGAGAATATGTTTGAGCGGGCTATCATATAATCTTCGATTCCAATATATTACGGGAGACATCTTTGTTTCAGTATGAAAATTCGGTAATTTCTCCATACCATCATAATCTCCGACTATTTCAATCTGATCTAAGTCTCCAATTCCTAAACCTAAATCATGACACATCTTTATCTTAGGCACTTTTTCTAATGGAATACCCATTACTTTACACTGAATTGCATCAATTGAAACCATATCACTAGAAGCTAATAGAATATTTCCTAATTTGACATCATGCGTTCTTGGTCCTGCCCCATCACCTATGATAGTTCCATCTGTTAATGCAAATAAAGGACCGCAGACCTCTTTTTGAACTAATAATAGGTCAGTTAAAATTTCATGAATCCACAAATGCGAATGAAATCTAACTTTTTTTAACAACATACCAAATGCATTTTTTAAGGCTCCAGTCATCTCACTATGTCCATGACATTTAATAGTTGGTAAATGCAATATTTGAGCCTTTAAAACATTTTCTGGGACTATAACTTGCCCAAAAATTTCTTCTAATTTCAAAGTAGGTTTAGATAATTTTACAGGAACCCATTTTGTCTTTGTTAAGTCTCCAAACTTAAGCTTATAATTCTTAATTATCGAATTCCAGCGATTATTCTTGAGACCTTTATCAATTTTTGTTACAACGGTTTCATTTTCTATTGGGACGATTTTTTCTGGACTAAAATCATTATTAATCAAATACTTCATAAGTCCATCAAAGATGTAAGGATGAGTAGAACAAGCGGGATAAAATAAACTCCAACTTAAATTTAATTTCAATATTGTTTTATCTGTGGGCTTAAATGTTTTTTTCAATCCACCTAATTCCATAGCTCTCTCAATATCGCTAAAAATTGTTTTTGGAGAGGTCTTTACTGCAGCCACAACGGACATTTTTTTTACATCGAAAATCTTTAAACTTAATTACAAAAATTAATAAGAAAAATTGTTAAAAATTCTTTTGTTATACTTCGGGAGCTTGAAAAATTCATGGATAGAAAAAAAATTGAAGTATCAACAGAAAAAATAATACTTAACATTATAAAAAATCGACAAATAGACCTTGTTGAAAATTTAGTAAAAATCGTAAAAAAAGAACATAATATCCCTCAAGAAACAACTCTTAAAATAATAAATCAATTAAATTCAGCTGGCAAATTAACGTTACATGATCCAGAACCAGAAATTGAGGATTATTCTGCTTATAGTTTCATTAAATTTATAAAACATAATTCTAATCGAGATTATTGGTTTATTTTAATATCAGCTATCCTTGGGTTATTTTTTTCTTTGATTATTCAAAATGAATCTCCCTTTACTCTCCTTAGAGCTATTTTTGGTATATTTGCATTTTTTTTTAGTTTAGGTTATTTAATTGCCGATTTAACCTTTTTTAAAGAAGAAATGGATACTTATGAAAAAATTACTATTAGTATTGGATTAAGTACTGTTATTTCTCCCTTAATACTTTATTTTATAAATTTTACACCATTAAAACTAACGGAAATATATAATACTATTCTATATTCCATAATAATAATTATAGGATTCATATTTTTATACATAAGATTTAAAAAGACAGATTTAACTAAATTAAAAACTAAAGTACCAATAATAGGTCGCCGAAGACTTTTCACGCTGACAGTTCTTTGTTTATTAATTGCGGCGTTGGTGAGGGCTTTTAATATCTATCAATATCCTTTATTTGGAACTCCTTCAGACCCTTGGCTTCATTATGGGGTCGCAAAGGCTGCTATTAATTTAAAATGGTTCGAATTTTATTATGGGGCAATTTATGATGTTTTTTATCCTTTATATTATATGACATTGGTCGGTCTTAAGTTTCTTTCAGGCTTTGATTTATTATTCATGTGTAAAACAACTCCCATGATAATAAGTGTGTTCACCACATTCATCTTAATAGTTTTATCATATAGAGTAACTAAAAAATGGGAGATTGGAATTCTTACAGGTCTTTTTAGTTCAACAATGGATGTTATTACTCCTGTGAACTCTGCCACTTTGTGGCCCCAAACAATAGGGTATATGTTTTTCCCACTTATCATTTATGCATTTCTTAAAGTAAGTGAAGAAAGGAAATTGAAAGATATGATATTATCAATAATATTTTTTTCGTATCTTACAGTCACACATGTTGTAACAATAGCTGCATTAATATCGGCTTTAATTTTAATTGCAATTACTCTATTTTATAGAAAAACGTATAACAAAGAATTCCTCTATACATTAATTATTTGTATTGGTTTCTTTATCGGATGGGGAAGTATTTTTTACACTAGAAAATTAACGGAATTAGTTACTATAAATATATCACGGTTGGATTTTTCATTAATCCTAGTATTAGGTGGCGCAGCATTATTAGGAATAGGTATTATTTTTTTCTATCTAAAACGATTTGGGCCAACAGTCAGGACAAGTTTTGAATTGACATTTACTAAAATGAGTTGGTTAATAATCATTTTAGTTTTCGGAATCGGATTAAACCCACTTTTATGGATGATTTTTCCAATAACTAGTGGATTCGCTCAAGGGATACCCTTTATTTATTATATAATTATATTCATCGCAGCTTATCCAATGTTAATATTAGGTATTACGGGATTTAGAATAATGTTTCATAGAGGTGGAATGAGAGATCAATATTTAACTGGTTGGTTAATGGGTCTGATTATAATTGCGGTTTTAATTATGTTTGGGGGAAATTACTTATTTTCGGGGAGAGTTGCAGCATTTGCTACTGGTTTATTCATTATATTAGCTTCAATTGCTATATTTTCAATTTTTTCTACCATGAAAAATCGGACTAGAAAGCAAATACTAATATTGTCTTTAATTACTGCATACTCAACACCCTTTGCTATTTTATACAGATATCCACTAGTTTATGGGATTGAAGAGACGCGATATTCCGAATATCAGAGTTTAGCTTGGTTAGCTCCTCATGTCACATCCTTTCCGGTTTTTATAGGTGATAATAGGGCATTATATCTAGTAGAAGGTGTTGTATGGAATCCAGTGATGAGTCTTCAATTCATTGGAGATATTCCATTGTTTGATTCAACAGAACAGATATTATTAGCATATTTTACTGGATTATTTCCTCATTTTTTCAGATTAGGTATATATACGTATTATTTTAAATTTTTAAAGGAATTTCTAGAACCTCTAGTAGACTTGGGCTTTGGTCCTGTTTATATAATTATCTTTAGGTACTTTTATGAAGTTGGTCCAATTGATTTATTCGGTCGAGATGAGACTATCCCTACTATTCCGTTGACTATCTATGATTGGTTCATGTATAGTAATTCTGAAAATTATAATAAGATATTTGATAATTGGTTTGAACAAATTTACATTCCAAATCTTTAGAAATTACATAAAAAGTGATACTTTTGTCAATCCGTGGAAAAACCTATAGAGATGAATTGTCTGACGAAATTGTGAAAAAATTATTAGCGAATCCCTACACGGTTCATTCGAAGATGCTTGAAATAGTAGGGAAAAACAAGACTATATTAGAAGTTGGTTGCGCAACAGGTTATATGACTAAAAGGTTTAAAAAAAATAATTGCAATATTACTGGTATTGAAATCAATCCAAAAAGTGCAGACCTTGCTAAGCAATATTGTGATCAAATAATTATAGGTGACATTGAAATAGAAAAAGATCTTCCTTTAAAAAAGGAATATTTTGACTTTATTTTATTTGCTGATGTGCTTGAGCACTTACGTTTTCCTCTTCGAACACTATTTAAGTTTAAAAAATATTTAAAACCTGAAGGAAAATTCTTTATTTCTCTCCCTAATGTTGCAAATTATCGTGTACGACTGAATCTATTAACTGGCAGATTTAATTATACAGAAATTGGATTGCTAGATAAAACACATCTTAGATTTTTTACAATTAATACAGCTAAACAACTTATACGGGATGCTGGATTAAAAATAGTAAAATTGGACGTATCTCCAAGTTGGAATAGTTCAATCAATTTATTAAATAAATTATATTATTTAATTACTAAAACTTGGAAAAGCTTATTTGCTTATAGTATCCTAATTCTAGCCTCAAAAAAATAAAACTCAGTAATTTAAATTTTTAGTAGAAAATCTTTTAATTTTTCAAATCTTGCTTCCCAAGTGTTTTGCTGCAAAAATTTATCAATTTTTTCCGGTTCAATTTCAGCTGATAAACTGATGTCTATATTCTTTAGAAATTCTTCATAATTCTTTGAAATATAAACATATGGAAATCCTACCATTTCCCTTAGAAATATTGATACAACAGGTTTTCCTCCCGCAAGTGACTCGTAGATCTTAACGGGATGCCCTGAATCAGTTACTTGTTTTAATGAAACAAATGGGATTAGAGTTGTGTCGAAATAATGGATGTATTGAGGAAGATCTTCGTATTTTTTAGCTCCCAATAAGAAAAAATTTTCGTTATTACTTTTTATTTGTTTTAGTTTATCATTAAAAGCGGGATCAATATTCCCAATAAAAACAAAATTGTAATTTGGACGTTTCGAAATTACATAATCTAATAGTTTTGCATCTAAATGCTCAGCTATCAACCCAAAAAATCCTATAATGGGATTACCAGAAGGTAAATCAGGAGGTCTCGAACACTTCTCTCTCGCTTTAATGAAATGATGAAATTCAGCCCCATTTGTTAAATAATACGTATTTTTATTGAATTTTAATGCCCTTTCTTGGAGATATTTAGCTGTCGCTAATACAAAATCGGAATTTTTTATTAAATATTCTTCTTTTGCTAAGATTTGAGTTGTGGGTGAATCCCAGTAAGATATATCATCTACGCTGTCATAAATAAGCTTAAATCCCATTTTCTTAAAAAATGGAATATATTCAACTAACAAAGGAAATTGATAAAGTACAACTTTTTTTTCAGAAGTTGAATATGTATTAAATTTTCTAATATACGCTTTTTGAACATCTTGAGTTTTTTCTTGATGAGTGGTCTTTAAAAAATTAAATATTCTTAAGATTTGTAGACGGCGTAAAATTCTTATAGCCAATGAATCAATTTTAGATTCTAAACGTGATCCTTTTTTTAAACGATTGAAGGGATTTAAGTCAAATTCGTAAGGATTATGCCATATTTCTAAATTAGGAATTGTTCTTCCCTTTTCTTTTTCTTTATCAAAATGTACATTTGGAAAATTTACAAATAGGACCCTATTACCATCATTTGAAAATAATTCTGCAAAATGATGGATTCTGTTATAGGTAGAAACATTCCAAGGAATTGGGTTAATCAATATTACATCCATAGTAAATTTTCCTCAATTCAATAAGTAACAACCTAATTATTTATTTTGATATTTTATATTAACAAAATTCTAAAAATAACGCTTAAAAATTTAGCTCATATTTCCAATAACCCATTTTAAAGAATATTTATACCTAGATTTTTCCCAAAGAATGCGTAAAACCCAAATCCCGCAATAGAAAGAAAAAGAAATTATATAATGGGAAAATAACGAAATCTTATTTGGTCCACCAAAAATGGATAAAAGATACCATCCAAAATAAGCATGTAGAACAAGAATCGTTAGAGATATTTCTCCTAAAAAAGTAATTATGCTAAATATTTGGATTTCTTTACCCTTAATATCTTGAATCCAATAAAAAAATATAAAAATTAAAAATACAATCCCTTGAGACCAAAAATTGTAGCCAGTATTCCCTACCATTTTATCAGCAGGAGTTAATGGATAAAGATTTGATAATATTTCTAAAATTAATCCTCCTATTATAAAGACAATTCCTAATATTATAAATTTCTTAAAAAATGAATTATCTTCTTGGTTAGTTGCATGTTTTAAAATTGATTTTCCCACCCATACTCCTACAATTACAAAAAATATGTGAGGAAATATCGGAAATCCAGGAGTTACTAAGACTCCTCTAATAAATGCAAAAATATCCCAAGGAGATTTATAACCAATGATAGTAAGATAATTGTAATCAAAATAGAGAGCGGAATCTGCTTGATAATCTAAAAGAACTCTTAAAATTGGGCTAAGAATAATGACGACAATGGCACATAACCAAATTGTTCTATCAGAGTATTTCTCAAGAAAATATGAAATTATTATTGAAATTCCTATTAAAGATAAAATCCCCCAAGCCCAGACTGATTGAAGACCAAATACAGTGGGACTTAATATAAAATGTAAAATTATAATCACTAATCCTCTTTTAATAATATGGGATTTGATTTCTTCTTCAGATTCACCCTTGTTTCTTCTATTAGTTGTTGATAAAACTACACTAATCCCTACAATCATAAGAAAAATCGGAGCTCCAACAATACCTAAAAAATGAATAATCGTTATGGGCTCTAAAACTGACCGGATAACAAAAAGATTTGCAAAATGAAATATTAACATAATAAAGACTGCAAAACCTCTTAAAAAATCTATAGATTTAAGCCTTGGAATTTTTAACTTAGCTAGGATAATGTCATTTTTTTTTTGCAATCTATCTCACTTAATATTAGGCTACCAATTTGATAATAAAATCAGATTATTAAATTTAACTTAATTTTCTTAATAAATATTCTAAGCTTCCCTTAAATTTGATTTTACTCCAGTATGTGCCTAAAATTAAAAAAACCAAGATAAAAAATAGAAGAATTATATAGAATGAATATATTGATAGTTTTTGAACGCCACCACTCAAAAAAATCACACTATAACCAAAAACTACATGGATATAAAAGAGAGTTAAAGATAAACTACTTAATAATGTGAAGATACCAGAGGAGGGGACTTTATTAATATCTTGAATCCAATAAATTACTATAAAAACCAAACCCCAAATACCAAAACTTTGAATTAAATGAATTCCTAGATCCCAAGGACCAAAATTCGGATTGAATCTTATTATAGTAGTTATAAAAATTATAAAAATAAATGCTGTTAGTAACTTTATCAATAATTTTGATGACATTTCTCCATTTTTTGTATTTATAATATACTCTGCAAGTATAGATCCAAATATAGCCATGGATGATTGTGGAATAATCGGACAAGTTCCATTAGATATCATACCCGCAATAAACCTATCCAAAGACCACGGTGCATTATATATAAGCAAAGTATAATCTAGTTCGATATGGAGAATTATTCGCAAAGCTGGATAAAAAAACATCATTAAGCTTATAAGAATTAATCTCCATTTTATTGAAATTTTAGAAGTATAATAAATTATAATCCCAGAAATTGCAATTGTTCCGATTTCGTCCCACCACCAGACATTTTTACCTGGTTCCCAATAAAAATAAACAAAATGAAGAAAAAAATGAAAAAGAAGTAATAATAAACCACGTTTTATCACATGAGTTCGAATTTCTGATTCTGGAAAACCTTGTATTCTCCTTCTCTCAATTGCAATTCTTTGACTCATTCCTGAGACCATAATAAAGATCGGCGCTGCAACCATTCCAAGATATGGTATATATGATAATAGAAATTCATGTCTCCAATATCCAAAAAACCATAATGCACTGGCAGAAGTCCACCATGAGGCAAAATGAAACATTAAATAGAAAATAACACAAAGACCTCTTAACGTATCAATTGAATTAATTCTTTCCGTTTTTTCCAATTGAATCACAAATTCCCCAATAAAAGGAATTTTAACTTAAAGTACCTAAAAGCCATTCAAGCGAATACTGAAAATTATTTCTTTTCCATAATTCACCTAAAATATAAGTAAAAACAAAGAATAATAAAAAAATAATAAAAAATGAGTACATCCGTAGGATTTGTTCGCCTCCGACGACTTCAACAACAGCGACCATAAAATATGCATGAATGAAAAATAAAGTTAAAGTTAATCTACCAACTAAATTAATAATATCTAGAACCACAAATTTCACCCGTTTCATATCTTCTAACCAATAAAAACCTGCTATTATAAAGCAATTCAGACCTATCACCCATATAATGTTACCAGTATTAAAAATATTTAAATCAGCTATTGTAAAAGTTGGGAATTTTATAATATCCATAATAAGGCCTAGGGGAAATAGAATTGCCCCAATTATCATCAATTTTTTTAATGCTTTGTTTATATTATTTTCTTTAATTCCCGTAATTAAATATTCACCTAAAATACTACCTGCAATTACAAATCCAATCCACGGAAATAATGCAAAGCCTGGTGCAATTAATGTTGCTTTTAGCCATTCAATAATTGTCCATGGGGCTGCAAATCCAACTCTACCAATAAAATCATTAACATCAATAAATAATAAACGTAAAAATGGAGAAACTCCAATAATAATTCCTGCTATTATTCCTCGAGTTAATTTAGAATATCGCATTAGGAAACAATTTATAATTATTGAAAAACCTAATAATGAAAAAATCCCACTCGCCCATGAGGCAGCGAATCCAAATGCTCCTATATTCATTAGTTGGTTTAGAAATATTAAAATAAATCCTCGCTTAATAATGTGTTTAAGGCTCTCTTTTGAAGGTTCTCCTCTTAATTTTCTATTTTCTAATGATAAAGTTAAAGAAACTCCTGGGATTATTATAAACAATGGCAACCCGATAATATAAATTATTGACATATAATCCAATTGAGCTTTTAGAAAAGGGATAACCCAAAGGTTTGAAAAATGAATTTGGAGCATATTTATTAATTTAAGACCTCTTAGACTATCTAATGAATAGATACGAGGAATTCTAGTAATTTTTTTTGTATTAATATCATTCAAGAATATCACTAGGGCATTTAAAAACTACAATTTTTCTATGAGATTAAATTAAATCGAAACAATTTATCAGAGAATTATTAGAAAATAATGAGGAATAATTAATCTTTCTTTGATTTAAGTGATTTATAAAGTTGTCTTTGGACAATGAATTTTTGAATATCTGTTGTTCCTCCAACTACCCACATGACTGGTCCTGCTCTCCACATAGCAGCTGGAATATCGTATCTATGGGTTATAGCTTTCCCTGCAAGAGTCTGAACACAAGCATTACTTACTTCTATATGCATTTCGCTAGCATTTGCAAATGCCATAGAGGCTGCAAGAGTTGCTTGTTCCATATCTCTTTGATCGAGATATTTTGCGGCTTCAAGAGTGAGCAATCTAGAGGCATGAACTTTAAGAGCTGAGTCTGCTATTCGAAAATTGACTGCTTGTTGTCTAGAGATGGGTAGTCCGAATTGGACTCTTTCATTTGAATATTTTAAGGCTATATCTAACGCTGTTTGGGCATTTCCTACACAAGATGCTGCCATTACTACTCTTTCAACATTTAATTCTGACATTAAAATTGGAAAACCCTGTCCTTCCTTACCTAAAAGATTTTCAACTGGAATGCGTAAATCTTCAAATTCAAGTCTACCACAACATGCCCCTTGAATACCCATTAATTCATATTCTTCAGCGACTTTGAAACCTTTGGTTTTGGATTCCACAAGAAAACCTGTTATTTTTTTTCTTGGATCCTTTTCTTCAAGATGTTCAAGAATTCCAAAAACAGCTAATATATCAGCTTTTGTACCATTCGCTATATATTTTTTATGCCCATTTATTATATATTCATCCCCTTCACGAATAATTTTTGTCTGCATACTCGATAGATCTGAACCAGCTTCATCTTCAGTCATACAAATTGCTCCAATCCAATCTCCTGAGGTGATTTTAGGTAAATATTTTTCCTTTTGGCTTTCAGTTCCAAAAACGGAAAGGGGCATTCCAAAGAAAATTGTAGATACAGCACGTGTCATATTTACAGAAGCATCAATTTTACCACATTCTTCTGAAATAATACATTCTGCGACAATACCTTTTTCTGTACCACCATATTTTTTCTGATGTATGGCACCCAACAATCCTTTTTTAGCTAATTGCTTTAATGCTTTTCTCATTGCAGAATAATCGCCCCTAAGAGCTGGTTCAACAAATTGCGGAATGTTTTCTTGAAGAAATGTTCTGGTTTCTTTTTGAAATTCAAGTTCCTCATCAGTATAAAAAACGGATGTATTCAAATTATCAAAACCCTTTCAATAATCTTATTTTCTAATTGTATATTTTATAAAAAATATTTTTCTATTAACCTCTTAAAAAATACTCAAGACTATATTTATAGTTTTTATGCTTCCAAATTAATGTGATAATATAAATTAAAATAAATAAGCTTAATCCCATAACTGTGAACGGTAAAACATGGAAATAATTATATAAATTAAGAGGAAGGAAAAAATATGCCGCAAATAGAAAGTGTGTTACAAATAAAGTTAAAGAAATGTTCCCAATTAACATTATTGGGTCAAAAACTCTCCATTTTTTCTTTTTAATATCTTGAATATATAAAAGAACTGAAAAAAGAATTGCAAAATTACCAATTGAGAATAGATAATATATCCATTGATTAAATATCCATGAATAGTCGTGATAGATTGGAATTATTATATTCAAAGACTTAATAATAAACCATAAATCATAATGTCCAGCAGCTAAAAGAAGAAAATTAATAAATACTGGATTATTTATATCTACAAAGTTGAAAACAATCCATAAATCAATTGGAAATGTCGCAACAAAAAGTAAAATCCCAAATATTATTAAATAACGTTGATATTGGCTAATCTTATTATTTCTGACTGCTTCTATCCAGTAACTTCCTAGTAATGTTCCAATTAACATATTTGCTAAAACATGAAATCCGATTCTTACAGGCATATTTGCATCTATAATAATTAATATAAATCCTATAATTCCATAAGCAATTTTAGGTGGTTTTAAGACCATTAAATAAGCGTTTATTATATATGCAAACCCAATCATTGCCATTACATTCCAATCTAATATTAATAGGGGATTAATCGATAAAATAGAGATGTATGAGCCTAAATTCAAGAGGAAACTTATTGCGATTATTATTAAACCTCTTTTTAATATATATTTTGATAGTTCTTTTATTGGAATTTCCTTTTCTAATCGTCTTTGAATAGCAAAACTTAAAGTAATTCCAATAAGAATAACAAAAAATGGAAATCCATGATTCATAGAATAATTTGCAATCCAAAAATCAAAAATTCTACCAAGTTCAGATTCTTTATTATAAAACCAGTGAAAATAGTGACCAAAAACCATAAAGAATGTAGCAATTCCTCTAATAGTTTCAATAGACCTAACTCTTGGTAACTTTTGGGGTTTTTTCATAACTGCCAATTGAGTTTGTTCTCCCATAATAATCACTTTGAGTTTAACTTAATTTTCGAATTGCCCATTCTAAACTATACTTAAATTTAAATTTGGACCAAAAAACGGTAATAATCCAAAAGAAAATGGTAAAAACAATAGTTATTATCTGGAGTGAATAAGTTGAAATTAAATTTACAGGTTGCATAATAATTTGAAAGAAAAGTGTTCTGATCAACGGATTAGATATGAAATAAAAAATATCAAACATTTCGAAACTAGAGCGAAATATAGGACCAAAGAAATATCTTGCAAATAAGTGATGCGCTACGAAAATTGTGAAAGCTAGTGAGCTTAAAACTGATATTTGTTTTAAAATAATATTATTACGTTTTTTAACATCTTGAAACCAAAAAAATAATGCGAAGAAAGATAGAAATACACCAGTAGAAAAAATTATATGAACTTCATGGTTAAAATCCAAAATTAAAGGCATAACTCCACCATATCTCAAATTAACATCAATTGCACAGCTGAATATACATAAAATTAGACCATAAATAAGGAAAGTTCTAGGGAGTGATTCTATTTTACCTTCTTTAATCTTATTTAGAGTAAAGCTACCAATAATGGTTCCAATTAAGACCATGTTTAATGAAAATGGATTCCAAAGATCATGTATAGTTATAGAAGAAAGCATAATGAATTCTATAAAAGTTGGATGCCAACTCCAAAATGGGAGAATGGATAAATGATAAATAATTCCTAAGAGTTGAGAGAGAGGATTGAGGATTAATAATATACTAGATATAATGATCCTATGTTTAATTGAAAGTTTTAAGGTGAAAAATGTTATTATAGTCGAGACTCCAATTAAAACAATTATATTCCAAATCCACCATCTAGAAAAACCTTCAATTAAAAGATTTAGAATATATCCAAATCCCCAAAGGAAACCTCCTCTTCTTAAAACGGCGTTTTGAAGCTCTTTCTCAGTACTTCTTTTCTTTTTATTCTCAACATAAAATACCAAACTAAATCCTACACATATTAAAAAAATTGGAGCTCCAATAGGACCAAACCACATGCCAAAATAGTCCCACCAACCCCATGAAAGCTCATCACCATCTAAAAACCAAAGACCAAAGTGACCAAAAATCATAATTAAAATGGCAAGTGCCCGTAAAAGATCAATAGAATGAATTCTAGGAATTTTTTTGACCATTTCACTTTTATTTAATTTAGGTGTTGCTAAACTTTCCATAATTATCAAAACAATTGAGAATTTTTTAAATATTTAATTTTTTTTCATCTTGCTTTAAAGAAAATAAATAGCTCAATAATGATTAAAATGCGTTAGTGCAAATATAATGTAAAAATAATTAGAAAATTAGAAATAATAAAATTTTTCCAAATTAAATAAAATATAATCAAAAAAATAAAGATATGGAAATAAAAGTACCAAATTTTTTCTTTTGTTCCACTTTTAAGGATAATAGGATAAATTTTTAAAAAAACTCTCTAAAAAATCATTAATATTTAGTTTAAAGTCTTAAACAATTATAATGAATACTTTCTTCTTGAATTGTATATTAATGTGGTTAGATGATTAAAAGAAGTACAAAAGGTCTTGAAAAAACAAGAGTATCTGAAAATAGCATCTTTGTTCTGTTACAAATTGCAATAACTGGCATATTAGGAATTTTTAACTCTATCCTTTTAGTTTGGGGAATAAATAGTTACTATCCTTTTTTTGGAGGAGATATTTATGGTCGTTTGGGATATATACAGACTATAGTTTTGATCTTTACTCCTTTTTTATATGTAGGATTTTTACTTACTCTAACTAAAAGAATTGCTGAACATTATGCAATTAATGACGAATATAGTAAGCAAAAAGTAAAATATACCCTTAAATTTGCCTTTTTAACAATAAGTATTGTTACCCTTACTTTTTATTTTATTTTTATTCTTTTAATCATGCCTTCCTCTTATCAGTTCGATTTATTTAATATAAACATGCCGTTTTTTTATGCTTTATTTGGACTGGTGTGGATCTTAAACATTATATCCGTAATTTCAACAGGAGTTCTACAAGGGTTCCAAAAATATAGATTTGTAGCCTATAGTAGTTCCGCATCGGTATTGTTTATTACTTTATTATATCTATTATTAGCTCTTACAGTTAATCTTAATTTATTGACTGTAACAATCGTATTATTAATCTCTGAATTGATAAAGGGGTTAATTGCCTTTGGATATATGATGTACTTATTAAAAAATTATGAAATTCTAGATGTTAAGATGAATTTATCCTCTCAACAGAAAAAAGAAGAAAGAACCGAACTCATGAAAGCTAATGTAATATTTATGTTATTAAATCTATTTTATATTTTTATTTTCTACTATGATAAAATTCTCATTTATATCTTCTTAAATTCATATACAGAATTAGCATATTATTTTATTGCTAACTATATTTTCACGTTTTTATTTCCTATCGCATGTGCAATTTTCAATGCACTTCTTCCAGCCTCTTCAGAGCAAAATATTCTAAAAAATAAAGAAAATCTTGTTAAATATATAAATTTAGGCTCAAAATATGCGTTATACATTTCAGTTATACTAGCAATTTTTATGGCTACTGTAATAAGTGAGGTAATGCCAATTGTATATGGAGAATTTGGCAAAGAATCGCTTGAATATTTACCATTCTTTGCTATAGTATTAATATTTGAAACTTTATTCTCCCCTTTAGGTAATGTCTTAATAGGTATTAAATTGAGAGATTACGCTTTAATTTATGGTCTTAGGGCGCTGTTAAATATTTTTCTGTGGCCTCTAATGTTCTCGATCTTTCAAAATATTATTGGAATATTAGTTGGAAGCATTATAAGTTCCTTTTTCTGGTATTTGACATGTGTAATTTATTTACGTGAATATATTAATATGAAAAATCTAATCAAACTAATTCCAAAAGTACTTTTACCAAGTAGTATAATAATTGGAAGTTATCTAGTACTATATTGGGTCAATTTCTTTTCAAGTACAACATTTATAATTTTCTTTCTAAAAATTAGCGTATTTTCTGTATTTATTGGAGGAATATACATATTATTGATTGCCTTGTTGAAAGGTTTTAGTCCTGAAGATCTTAATATACTTGAAAAAGGAATATATTGGATTCCTGGCTCACGACGGCTATTATCTATTTTAAGAAAAGTTAGTAGACATGTTTAAGTTGTTTTTTTCGAATTTTAAAGCCCAGTTTTAGTCCTTTTCGTATTCCAAGCGAGAGAACTTTAAGACGGTTTAAATTATGGTGATAAAAGTTAGTAAATAATTCAATTAAAGTCCAGAATAATTGGGTGAGGAGGAAAAAAAATATTTGAATAAAACTAAAATTCTTTAACGCGAATAAAAATCGATTCCTACAATGAACGAAATATTGAAAGTCGCCTAAGGGATTATGAATTGGTATTTTATGATAAACTTTGGCAGAAGGGACATATATAACCTTATATTTTTTCTTTTTAGCTCGATAATTCCAATCAGTTTCCTCATAATACATAAAAAAAGTTTTATCTAATAATCCAATTGTATTTATTACTTCCCTTTTAATGAAAATAGAAGTACCACAAGCGTAATCTGTTTCTTTAAGAATATTATATTTTGTTTCGTTACTCTTTCTCCTTATACCTTTATGAATTGCTGTTAATAGGAGAAAAGGGGAAATTTTTCCTCCACCATACCAAATTAAATTTGGGTGGTCATAATATACAATTTTAGGACAACAAATCCCATAATCTCTTTTTGAAATTAAAACTTTTACACATTCTGAAATAAAATTTGATTCACATTCAGTATCATTATTTAAAACACAAATGATATCCCCTTTAGATTTTCTTATGCCTATATTATTTCCTTCAGCATAACCCCAATTTTTTGAGTTCTTGATAAATAAATGATTTAATTTAAAATTGTTTAAAAAAATTCCAAGCTTTTCTATTTCTTCTTCTGGAGAAGCATTATCAACAATAATAACCTCAAAATTTTCATAATCTTGTTTCTCCAAGGATTTAAGGCAATCAATTGTTAATTGTGCAGGTCGAAATGGATTTGTTAGAATAATTATACTTATTAAAGGATTTTTATCCATATTTGATTTCAAACTCTTAATTTAATTTTTTAATTAAATTTAAGTAATATTTTCGAACTAGTTTTGTAGTCTTTATTACATTATAATTGTTCTTAATGTTGTTATAAGCATTATCAATTATTTCTCTTATTTTCTCCGGATTTTTTAATATAAATTTAATTTTTTTAATGATGGTAGAATGAGGAGATTTCTTTAAATCAAACAAAAATCCATTTTCTCCATCTTTAATCACTTCATCAATATCAGGTTGATTTGCACCTATCACAGGAATTTTCATAGCCATAGCCTCTAACATACTCAACCCAGGTGTTTCATAGATAGAAGAATAAATCATAAGATTTGCAATAGATAAAATTCTTGGAATATTTTCAAATTTTGTATATCCCTCCAAAATTACTTTATTTTCAAGTTTATAACGTTTTATTAACGATCTTAACTTATTTTCTAATCTTCCTCCACCAACAAATATTAATTTAAAATTTTTTCCAAAATTCTTAATTTTATTTAATAAATAAACTATTTCAATTAAAATTTCGGGATTTTTTCTAGTAACTAGTCCTCCTGTAAAAACTATAACATAATCTTTTTCAGAAATTTTATATTTTTCTATATAATATTCATCTGGACCCCTAATATTAAAAATATTTAAATCAATTCCATTAGGAATATAAACATAATTTATATAACCATTTTTTTTCTTCCAAAACTTTTCTCGTATTTTGAGAAGATTTTTTAATACACCATTTGTAACAGCAATGATGTTTTGTGCTCTTCCTAGATTAAATTTCTCTGAAATATTCAAAGGGGGATAATATACTTTATGGGCAATTTTTTCTAAAAAATTAATTGTTGGGCAATTTCCAATCAATTTCGACTCGAAATTTGTACATCCATGAGCCGTAATAACTAGCTTTACTCTTTTTTTTGATTTATTTATTATTTTTTGAATTAAGAAATAATAAGGATTGAAACTTTCATTAATATGAATGAGATCGACATTCTCATCTTCAATTAATTTTCTAATAATGTTTCGAATTCTAAAACCAAAAAGAAATTTCCCAATTTGTAAAAACCTAATTCTCTTTCTTAAAGGAATAAAGATTAATTTAAAATTGTTATCTTTTCGAAGAGATTCTATATGTTTTGTGCTAGTTGAAGAGATATAGTAGACTTTATCTCCATTTTTTAGGAGATTTTTAACGATATAATAAAAATAAATCCCGCTTCCAGTTAAACCCACAGAATCATCAATGAAGCAAATTTTTATGGCAAAAAACCTCCTAAAAAAATATATTATAATTTATTTCAAATTAAAAATTAATTGAAAAAACTTTTGGAGTTTGATAAATCAATTGCGAATTTGTCTTGTGAGTTACACGTATCCTCCTAATACCTCAGGAGGTGGGGATATATATGCATATAATATAGTTGAGGGATTAAAAAAGTTAAATCACGAAGTTTTAGTTGTAACTTCTTCATCAAAACCCATGAAAGACAAAAACGGGATTCATTACATTCTGATTCGTAATATTCCTTTTTTTAGAGTTCAAAATTTTTTAAGTAAAGCTAAAAAATACTGTAATAATTTAATGAAATCAAAATTAATCGACATTTTTCATTTTAATGGACCAAGTGGATGTGTATTTTATAAGAAAAATTTGCCAACTGTAATGACTATTCATCATTCAGTTTTATCCACTTTAAAAGTTCTTTCTCATTATCCTTCTTCTCTGTTTTCAATTGATACAATCCAAGAATGTAATCCATTTAATATTTGGTTAGAAAGTAAAAGTATTAAATCTGTAAATCAAATAATAGCTGTTTCCCATCATACCGCATCTCAAATAAAAGGAAGAGGGGTTTTAGAAAATTCTATTAATGTGGTACATAATGGAATTGATGTATTTTCTCCTCCTACTAAAAGTGAGCAAAATAAAATACGACAAAAACTTGGAATTTCTGAAAAAGTAATACTTTTTGTTGGAAGATTAGATCAAAGAAAAGGGCCTATTTTTTTAGTAAAAGCGATTAACGATCTAAGAAAAATAATTAAGGAAGATTTTAAATGTATTATAGTCGGTGATGGACCTCAAAAAACCCAAATTATTAATTATATTAAGAAAAATAATCTATGGAGCTATTTTTCATTTATAAAAAAAATCAAATATAAAGATTTGAGAAAACTTTATTATATATGTGATTTATTAGTTCTTCCTTCGCTATATGAGGGACTAGGACTCGTTCTGTTAGAAGCTATGGCTTCAAAAAAACCTGTTATCGGAACAAATTCTGGAGGAATTCCAGAGATTATCAAACATAACGAAAATGGTTACTTAATACCATTAGGATCTATTAAAAATTTAACAAATGCAATTAAAAAAATTTTGATGAATAGGGTTTTAGCAGATAAGATGGGCGAAAGAGGATATAAAATTATTCAAAAGAAATTCACTTGGGAAAGAGCGGTAAAAGAAACATTAAGTATTTATAATAAAATATTATAATAATGCATCTTAAAAAAAAAAAATTTACAAAATCTTGAGTTTTTTAATAATGATTATTTTGAGTCATTTAAAGCCTTTATTCTATAATTAGATAATAAAAAATAATTGATAGAAGAATTTAAAAAAAAATTAGGAATAAATATTCGTTAAAGATAAAACAAATTAAATAAATCAAGAAAATTATAACTAATATATGATTTTACAACAAAAATTAAAATTTACAGATTAAGATAAGTATTTTAATAATTTTAATATGTTTGGGTCTATCTGGAGTAAAAAAATTGCGCCCCAAAATCTCAGTAATAATTCCCGCTTATAATGAAGCGAAGACAATAAAAGATCTAAAACTTGAAGTAATTCGAGCTTTAATCTCGAAATCTACTACAAATTCAGCGGAAATTATTATTGTAGACGATGGATCCACCGATGATACTTATCGTTTTGCTAATGGAAATGGAACTATCGTTCTTCGTAATGAAAAAAATTCTGGTTATGGGGCTGCAGTTAGAAAAGGATTGGATCATGCAACTGGAGATATTCTTATAACTATTGATGGGGATTATCAAAATGATCCAACGGAAATTCCCGAATTAATTAATGCATTACTTAAAAGTAAGGCAGATTTTGTTAATGGATCGAAATTCTTGGGGAAATTTAAACCAAAGGTGCCTTTTATAAAAAAAATTGGAGAAAAAATTGTTAGTTTTCTAATTAAGTTAATTTATCGTAAAAAAATAACTTATTCACAAAGTGGGTTTAAAGCATTTAAAAAATCATTGTATGAAAGAGTTAAGCCTATTAAAGAACAAAGATTTGGCTTTAATTCGGAACTTTTAGTAAAAACATTAAAAAAAGGTTACAATATTAAAGAAATTCCTGTAACTATCAAACCAAGACCCCATGGAAAGAGCCGAATTCAATTTTTTAAGGATGGTGTAAGAATACTTTATGTATTTATTAGAACCATTTTAATAGGTTAAATTTTTAAATCAATTTTTTTCATTCTTAACCTCTTGTTCTTTTTCATTTTCTTTTTTTGGTAAAAAAGAGTAAATCAACAAGACTATCAATATAAGTAGGATCATATAAATAAGCAAATTTCCTCCTATTTGATCCAGCCATAATTTTGGTAGACCTAGTAAAGGAATCCTACCAACTACTTTCCCTATTACACAGAAATGAGGTATAAAAGGATCACTGTATAAGTTTGTATCTTGAAAAAAGTCGATTAAACTAAATAAATCTCCTTTAGTTTCATACCATGTCCCCTTATAATATGGAAAATTACCTTCTCGGCTAATATTAATAACCCTATGAACAATTGGGACCATAGGTATAAAAGACCGCTCTGGCTTCCAGGTTAAAGGCCAAAATACAATTATATCTGATGGCATGATTTCTCCCTCATCTACTTGTTCTATTAGTAAAAGATCGCCAGGAAAATAATTTGGAATCATACTATCGCTCGAAACTACGGTTAAGGGCATTTCAGTTTTTAAAAAAAGTATAAGAATCCCAAAAACTGAGAAAATGCAGATAAAAATGAGAAAGAGTATAACAATTATTTTTTTCCAATTATTATTTTCTTTTTTTTTATCCATTTTTTATCCTACTTCATGGACTAATCAGATAAATTTTCTTTTTTAATTATATCAACAATTTTTTCACTGGCATAACCATCACCATAAGGTGATGGAAAATTGAGTTGATTTTTAAAATCATAATTATCAATTGAATCTAACACAAATTTAGGATCGGTTCCAACTACTTTTGCGAAACCTGATTTCACTGCTTCTGGTCTATCAGTCGATTTTCTTATAACAAATGCAAATTTTTGGAATATTGGTGCTGTTGCTTCTTCTTGAATCCCCCCAGAATCGGTTATTATGAATTTGCAGCTTTTCATAAGGCATAATATATCCAAATAACTTACAGGCGGTAATAGCTGAATTTTATCAGATTTAGAAATTTTATCATATAATCCAAATTCTTTCATCCTATTCAAACTTCTAGGATGAATTGGATAAATTACAGGAAGGGGAACATTAAGTAGGATTTCAACAATGTTTTTTAATGTTTCTTTATTATCCACATTTTCTGCTCGATGAGCAGTCACTAATATAAAATCTTTAAAATTTATCTCTTTAAGAATGGATGATTTTTTTATAGCTATTTCAAAATGTTTTAAGCAAGCATCTATCACTGTATTACCTGTAACATAGATTTTTCCCCAGACATTTTCACCTTCTAAAAGGGTTCTTGACAATTCTGTTGGAGCAAATAAATAATCCGACATATGATCTAGAATTCGCCTATTATATTCCTCAGCCATGCGCATATCATATGAACGAAGACCGGCTTCTAAATGTCCTACTTTAATATGAATTTTTGCCGCAGTTAGCCCTCCTGCTAGAGCTGAATTTGTATCTCCTTGAACAATTACAAATGACGGGTTTTCCTTTAATAATACTTTTTCAATATCTATCAGCATTTTTCCTGTTTGTTCTCCATGTGACCCTGATCCCACGTTTAAATGATATTCTGGTTCTCTTAATTCCAAATCATTGAAAAATTGGTCACATAACGAAGCATCATAATGCTGGTCAGTAAATAAAACCCTGTAATCTATTTTTCTTTTTTCACATACCTTTATAACTGGAGATACTTTGATAATTTCTGGACGTGTACCAAGTACAAAGAAAATTGTCATGTTATTCCTCTATGCATTTATCTTAATTTATATTTTAATTCCTTAATGTGTCTAGTTATATACATATCGCAAACCAAGCCAAATAATAGAATTTGGATTCCCATTATTATTAATAAGGCGGACAAAACCAAATTTCCTGTTAATAATTGTCCAAACATAATTGAATTATAAACAACAACTGCACCCACAAGTATTCCACCTGCAACTAATACAGTACCAAGAGCACCAAATAGTGATAATGGATGATAATCACGATATGTTTTAAGTCCAATAATGGAAATTCGTAAAGCGTAATCAGCAGGATCTGAAATTAATTTTGATTTTCCATGGGGTCTTTTCAAGAATTTAACTGGTACTTCGGTAATGCGAAATCCTTCCTCAGCAGCTCTGATTATCAATTCCTGTGTATAAGTATAGTCTGAAGTTATTGGTACTTCCTCTAAAACTTCTCTTCGAATTGCTCTAAATCCCGTCTGCGAGTCAGTCAAATGTAAGCCCGCAAAACGATTAACACACCATGTAAAGACTTTATTTCCCAATTTTTTAATAGGCCCCATTTTTTCGATAGTTCCCATGAAGCGAGACCCTAAAACTAGATCCGCTTTATTGTTTTCTGCTATTTCTAATAATTTTGGGATTTCATCAGCATCATATTGCCCATCCGCATCAATAGTAAGTACTATATCCGCTTCTAATCTTAAAGCCTCTTTGAAGCCATCTTTAATCGAAATACCTAATCCTTTATTCATATCATGATTAAAAACATAAGCCCCAGCTTCTTTAGCTCGTTTCCCTGTTTCATCTTTTGAGCCATCATTAATAACAATAATATAATCCAAATATTTTAGAGCTTTAGTTACTACATCTGCTATGGAAGCTTCTTCATTATATGCTGGCATTACTCCAATTCTCTTCTCTACTGGTTTTAAAATTGGCATACTACTTGGTAGAATCGGGACTTTACCTGTGTGATGAAATAATTTTATAAAGTAATGGATAAAAAGAAATATTAAACCACCCAAAAAACTCCACCATGCGAAAGCTACGAAATAAGAACCTGCCCCACCAAATATGTTTGTTGTCAGAGGCCAAATCCAAATTTCTATAAGCATTCTTGGATTCGAAATAAAAACATTCCAAATTGTTATAGCTATAAATACAGCTATTATTCCAACTATAATTAAGAAAGATAGAGCCAATAGACTCCATCCAATTGAACGTAATCTCGGCATTTATAAATCCTTTCCTTATTCCAAAAAATTATAAGCACGTTAATTTTATTTGGTTAAATTTCAAATAAAAGTTAATAAAACTCATAATATATTTTTCTTTTCTAATGATGAAAGAGGGTAAATTTGAAAAAGAAACAAAAAACTAAAAACTTAAACGTTTTAGTAGTTACACATAAAACAGAATCGTTTGTGAGAGATTTGGCGATTCATGTTTCAAAAATAGGGAATAAAAATATTATATTGTATGGACCAAAACCGGGGAAAAAGGATTTAGAATCTATATTAAAGTCTAAAGTTACTTTTATTCATACTAAAGTTCGCAGTATTTTTACTTCAGGTGAAAAAATAGAAGATCAATTTCTAGAAAAACCAAGATTAGAAATGTTTAAACATTTTTTTTCAACATTTTTAGAGCTTTTTAGAATAATTAGAAAATATAAAATAGATTTAATTCATGCTCATTGGGTTTTACCTTCTGGTTTTATATGTAGTTTAATTTCATATATATTAAAAAAACCTCTAGTTATTACAGCTCATGGCAGATCAATTTATTTTAATCCAAAATTAGGAAAAACGGTACCAGAAAAAGGCTATGTTCGAATAATGTATAAATTCGTATTTAAGAGAATGAGTAAGATTATTGCTGTAAGTAAATATGTCAAAGAAGTTATTTTGGAACTGGGAATAGAACCTTCAAAAATAAAACTTATATATAATGGAACTGACCTTAAGCAGTTCCATCCGGATATTAAAGGCGATAAAATAAAAAGAAAACTAAATTTGGAAGATAAATTCATAATTCTGACTGTAAGAAAGTTTTTTTTCAGAAAAGGAGTGCAATATTTAATTAAAGCAATATCTTTGGTAAAAAAGAAGATTTCCAATGTAAAATTAATAATAATTGGCTACGGTCCCTACGAATCAAGTTTAAAATCATTAACAAAAAAATTAGCTTTAAAGGATTATGTTTTATTTTTGGGAAAAATCCAAAACCAAAATCTACCCCCATATTATGCTGCATGTGATGTATTTGCTATTCCATCTTTAGTGGAGGGCTTTGGAGTTGCCGCTGCAGAAGCTATGGCGATGGAAATACCTCTGATATCAACAAATATTAAAGGTTTGACCGAGGTTTCAGATTCAACAAATGCGATTGTAGTCCCTCCTGCTAATGAACCTGCTATTTCAGACGCAATTATAAAATTGTGGCAAGATCCGAGACTTCGGGAAGAATTAGGTAAAAAAGGTCGCCAAAAAATATTAAATTTATTTAATTGGACTCGTGCTGCAAAAGAATATGACAAATTATATGAAATTCTGATTAAAAAGTAGACTTTGAAATTCTCTTTAATTCATAGAGTTTATGAGCATTAATACAAGCTTTTCGAAGAGTATCTATCTGATATTCGATATTATTTTGCTCAAATTTTAGAGTATAGATATGCCTCAAAGATTTGATTGCATTTTTTATATAAAATGCTTGCTTTTGGGTATTTTTAATCGAAAAAAGTGTCGAAAGAGCCGCAGTATATATTTTTATTATTGGAGATTGTTTTGAAAATATATTATTTAAAGTAAAAAATCTTTTATGATTCCTCATATATGTAAAATTTTCATAAATTTGTAATAATAACGAACCAAAATAAACTAGAAATTTATTATTTAAAATGAAATCTTTAAGATAATATTCTATATAAGGATAAAAATAGTATAATTCTAAAAATTTTGGAATTTTTTTAATAAATTTGAATGGATCTCCGGCATTTTTCCTCGTAATATACTCAAAATAGTACATAAGAACTTCTATAAGATCATCAGAAGTTGAATGCCATAATTTAATAGGATCTAAACCAGATTCATTATATTCTGGTCTTAACTTTAACTTGGTGAATTTTTTTATTTTTTCATCTAAATTTGGAAATCTTTCTGATAAAAATGGTAATTTTTTATAACATTTTTGAAAATTTATTGCTCTTTCCTTATAAGTTGCCTCATAACATCTCATTAATATAGTTAAAGCAGTAGCAATTTCTAAATATACTTTTCCACATTCATAGATACAGGATTCATTAAGGAATGAGTCTTTAAGGAATAATGAAGGATTTTTTGGATAATATTCAAGCAATCCAATAATTTTGTTTAAAAGAACTCTCAAACCACTTGAATAAGTAATATCTTCTTTTCGGATTTGAATTAGTTGACGAACATCTGATCCATATATAAGTCTACTACCTTCTTTTAATTCAAAATTACTAATATCTGGTGGTAACCTTGTTAAGCTCTTCTTTTTAACTATTTTAATATTGATATGAAAATGACCTGGTGAAGCCTTATAATACCAATCACTGGGAATTTTCAAGACATTATGAATATTGGATATTAATTTTATGTAGTCATTTTCAGAAATCTTATGATTTGAGACAACTATTAAATCGTAATCTTTTAATGGAATTAATTCGCGATTATTAATAATTTTTATTGAACCCTCTCCACGCCCAAATCCCCCAACAAGGATTATAGAACCGACATTTTTAATTTTTTTAAGAATTTCCTGACAAATTATTCTCATATGTGAGGAAATAAAAGATTCAATCCAATCTTCGCTATAATCAGTAAATGTGTTCAAATTTTTCACGAATTTTCAATTTTTAATATAGATTTTCCTAAAATACCTCTTTTAGGAGGCAAATTTAAAATCTCTAGAATTGTTGGGAGAATATCAATAAATTCCATTTTCTTTTTGATTTTTTGAGGAGAAATATTTAATCCATTTAAAATAAACAGGGCATTTAAATTCGAATGAGTAGGAAAATAACCATGCATACCTTTGACTATTTCTGTTCCTTGATAAAAATTTGGTAAAATAAGAGTTCCTGGGTTAACAGCAAATATTAAGTCACCATAAATATTAGTATTAGGAATATGAAGCTGTTTTTTTTCTTTAAGAGTAAGAAAATGTCCCTCTGGAAATTTATCTAATTGATTTTTTATTTGTTTGTGTATTGAGATATTTTTAGTATAAAAACGTGCTAAAGTGGAATCTAAAAAAATTTGATAATCTTTACCTATTTTTAAATTCAATGGTTTTAAACAAGCAAAAATATTCAATATTTTTTTAATTTTAACCATTCCGTGGTCCGAAAGAATTAAAAATGACGTGTCATCACTTCTATTTTCAAAAGTTTCAAAAATTTCTTTAATATTGTAATCAGTTTTTTTAAGTGTTTCATTAAATTTTGATGAATTGGGACCATTCTTATGACTTATGGTGTCTAAGTCAAAAAATCTAAAGAGATAAAAATCAAAACTATTCTTTTTTGAAATATTTGTCCGAAACATTTTCATTGTATCTTTATCATTATGTACAAATGGAAAATTAATAAATAAGGATTTTTTTTGGTTATTACGTAAGATATCAAAGAGTGTTTGAATTCTTCCTATTGAATTTTTTTCTACAATGCTCTTAACCATTGGAATATTAAAATTTTTTAGTAGATTCCATGGAATCAGAGTAGTTCTTGGAAATTGTCTGAAATTTTTAAGAGTCTGTGTTGTATAACAAATGGGAGCAGTTAATATTTTCTTGAAATACAAGTTAGGAATACGTTTTACAAAAAAATTTAAAAGAAGAAGAAATGGATTATAAGTCCATCGAAATGGTGAATGAGAAGGATCGTAATAATAATCTAACCAAATTTTATGTTGATCAGGGTATAAACCAGAAAATATTGTAGGTTCTATCCCTCGAAATGCTAATAAGGGCTCTATTTTTGCAAAAATGCCATCTTCAGCAAGACGATACAAGAATGGAGAATACTTTTTCGAAATATATGCGTAACCTAATGCATCTATCATCAACATAATTAATTTTTTCATAATTTAAACCAAGGATATTTTATGCATTACTAATTTTTGCTCTAATATATCCCACCATATATGGAAATAACATGGAAACATCAAATAAATTAAATCTTGGATTACGCGCTAAAACTTTTGGAACTCTTTTCATTTTTGCTTTATTAAATCCAGAATCATAAGAACGCTTTACAAACCACCTTAATTTTAATTTTTTATCAGATATTTTATGATAAACAATAGCTTTGGGAGAATATAATATTTTAAATTTTTTTGCTGCCCTTTCACAATATTGAGTCTCTTCTCCACCATACATTAATTTCGGATATTTGCCAATAGAGGTATCGAATACCCCTATTTCATTAAAAACTTCTCTTTTTAAAGAAAAATTGCATCCTATAATCCTATCTACATAAAAAGGAAAGCTTCCTAAATTTAGTAAAGATAACCATTCCCTGGCTAATAAAGACTTCTTTATCAACTGAGAAACATTTTTTGGCCAGATGGGTTTAATCATACCACCAACAATACCTACATCTTTTAAATTATAGGATTTAGAAATATAATACAACCATTTCTTATGTGCAATTGCATCATCATCAATAAATGCTATTATATCACCTTTTGATTTTTGAATTCCCAAATTCCGAGAGTAACTTAATCCCGGTCTCTTTTCAATAAACACTTTTAAACCAAATATGTCCTCAATTTCTTTAATTTTTTTTGTTTCTTTTGATGTAGCTATTACTAAGATTTCATCGGGTTTCAAAATCTGATTATTTATAGATTTTAAACAGTTTTTTAAATTTGAACTTTCAAATTTTGTTGGAATAACTACAGAAAGCATTTTTTTATCTCGATAATCCTCATTATGTCATATTTTGAATTTTAAACAAAATTAACTTAATTTGCTATTTATTATCCTACATAAAAATATTGAGATTCTATAATAAATTCAATTATGATTAATAGTAATTATTTTATTAAAATCAATTTATTTGAAGTAAACAATAATAATTTTAGTCCAATCGGTTGTAACTTTGAAAATCAAAGAAAATATAGAGAAAAATGGAAATAGATCCATTTCTCAAAAACTTGCTAAAGAAAGCATACACTCGGTCAGCTGGTTATTAGTTTTCCGGATATCAGCCATTATTTCCTCTATAATAATAGCAAATTTACTTCTTGAACAATATTATGGAATCTATTCAGTATTAAGCTCATGGGGACTGGTTTTAAATTATGTTTGTAGTATGGGAATTCCAGTTGCCGCAGCTAAGATAATTTCAGAAAATAGAATTAAAAATCCTGAAAAAAATTATACACTTTTTGCGAATATGATTTTAATTAATCTAATTAATTTTATTTTTGTTTTTGTTTTTTCTATTCTAACATTTAATTTCTTTATTTCTAATGTTTACAACGTAAAAATTTATGATATTCCGTTATTTGAAACCTTATTATTGTTAACAGTTTTAAAAGCATCGATTTATTCCTTCTTTTCTTTGGAACAAGGTATAGCTACTGGATATCGTGAATTTAAAGCTATTGCACTTATTTTTATAATTTGTTATTTCGCTAAAATTCCAATTCTCTATGTGATGGTTAATAATTACAATATAAATGGAGTGTTTCTGACTGAAATAATTACGGAGTTAATAGTATTTTTTTGCTTTTACGTATTTCTATCAAATTATTTTAAAAGAAATAATATTAAAATCATGTTTAAAATTAAAAAAGAGCAAATAAAGAAAATATATCGCTTAGGAATTCCTTCATTTCTATCAAATTTAATATTTATTTCTGTAAATTGGTTTGGATTAACGATTTTGGCGATAAATCTTTCTTTTGTTGATGTTGGGTATTTTCAGACTTCTCTAAATATTGCAAATTTGATTTTTCTCATCCCTTACGGAATAATAGCTCCATTTTTACCTGAAATTACAGAAAAATATCAACAAAATAAAGAAGATTTCCATAAAACAATCTCAAAAGTATTAAAATTAATTATTTTGATTATATTTCCGTTAATAATTTTTGTAGGCCTTTTTTCACCATTTCTAATTAAAATTTTTTATCCAAAATATTACAGCTTGTTGACTTTTTATTCAACTTACATTTTACTCCCATATGTATTCATTAGTGGATTTACGATGGTTTTTTTTTATTCATTTATTTCCATGGAAAAAAGTCGAGTTTTAATCGCTTTAGAAGGGTGTAAAGCAATAAGTTTTTTTATTTTTACCATAATTTTAGTACCTGTATACGGGATTTTAGGTTTAGCTTATGTATATTTTCTATCTTTTTTGATTTATTCGATTATTTATCATTTAGTAATTATCCACTATAAATTCAAGTTTTCAGTGTTACCTCTTATCATGGTGAGTATATTATACGGAGGTTTTCTTTTATATTCCTCTATTTTATCTGAAATTAATATATACTCTCTTATTTGGATAATTAGTGCTGTAACACTTTGTATAATTGTCTCAACAACTTCATTTATCCAATTATGGAAAGATCAAGATTGCAAAAATTTTATCTTAAGTTTAATCAGTATTTTTAAAAGGAGCTCAAATCCTGACTAAAAATGTCAAAATTAAAAATCCTCTTGTTAACAATTTATAATTATCCCCATCCTGGAGGGATTTCCTCCCATATTAGTAATCTAAGAGATGGTTTAACAGAATTAAAGACAAAAGTAGAAATTTTTTCAACAAGTTCCTTATCAAAACTTTTTAATTCTTTTATTCGAATCATTTATTTTCTCAGAAAATTAAATCTGGCAATATTTTATTTCTTTTATTTAAATATTTTGAAGATTTACTTTCAGATTCGCTTATTTGTGAATTATTTGAAGAATAAATGGAATGTAATAAATGCACAAGACCCTATTGCTTTAAATTGTACTAAATTAATTAGAATTTTCTTTAAACCAACACTAATTTTAACTGTTCATGGTTTCCTTGCTGCGGAAACATTAGTAGATTTGGATACTAAAAATAGTTTTATTAGTAATTTACTTATAAAAGAAGAAAAAAAATCATATTTTGATGCTGATAGAATAATTACAATAGAAAATAGTAGAAAAGAGCATATTCTTAAATATATTAATAATCCTAAAAAAATTTTAATCCGAAATAACTTCGTAAATACTTCAATTTTCAGAAAATTTCGAAATAATTATTTTAAGAGTAAATTTTCTTTACCAAAAGAAGCATATATTATTCTTTTTCCCAAAAGAATAGTGAAAGCTTCAGGAGTGAAATATTTTATTGAGGCAGCTAAAGAATTACTCAAAATAGAAAAGCATTATTATTTTATTATCTTAGGAAAAGGATATCTATTAAAAAAAATTAAAAAATTGACTAAGAATCAAAAAAATATCTTATATCATGACCCCATTCCCAATTCATTCATGCCATATCTCATAAATTCATCGAAAATTACAGTTATTCCATCTATTTCTCTTGGTTCTACAAAAGAAGGAAGCAGTATGGCAATAATTGAATCAATGGCTTGTGGTATTCCAGTTATTGCAACTAGAGTTGGAGGAAATCCTGCACTAATTAAGTCAGGAAAAACAGGTTTATTGATCCCTGAAAAGAATAGTAATGCAATAAGTGAAACAATAATTCGATTATATGAAGATAAAGAACTATGGAATAAAATCTCTATTAATTCCCGTGAATTTATAATTAAAAATTACTCTCATATTAAAGCTGCAAAATTTTTTCTAAAAAATTATTTTCTATGATAAAACATTTTTATTGTTGACACATAAATTTTATGAATTTTCTTGAAAATCTTTTTTGAGTCAAACTTATTTTCAATTATTTTTCTGCTATTTTTACCCATTTCTCTTCTTAATTCTGGTCTGGAAATTAATGTATTAATGTTATTTTTAAGAGCTAAATAATCATTTTTTGGAATTAAAAAACCATTAAATTCGTGTTTAATCAATTCCTGGACTCCTCCTACAGCAGTTGCTATAATTGGAGCTTCACACGCCATCGCTTCTAATATAACTGTTGGTTGTCCTTCATATAAACTTGGTAAGACGAATAAATCACAAGCAGAATAGTATATTGGTAGTTTATCATTAGAAATTTTACCTAAAAAAAACACTTTATCTTTTATCCTATGTTTTTTTGCAAATTTGATTAATTTCCTTTTTTGTGGGCCATCACCAATTATTTGTAGACAAATATTTGAATATTTTTTCGCTAATTCCTGTATTGCTAATATGAGATTACCTATTCCTTTTGTAGAAACAAGGCGACTTACGATTAGAACAATTATTTTATTATTTAATCCATTTACTTTCTTGAAATCAATAATTCTTTGCTCATTAGATCTCCTAAATTTTTTCGAATCTATGAAATTTGGAATAAGATCAATTTTTTTTATCGTATATTGTTTTGCTCTAATCTGGAGGAATTTATTAATGGCTATAATCCTATCAGTGTTTTTTAAAATGAATTTTACTAAAAAAGGGATTTTTCTCGCAAAATTATAAATTCCCCCACCATGTAATGTAATAATAACTGGAATTTTTAAAATTTTTTTAATTAAAATGGCAGCTAAACCTTCTGAAATAACTCCATTTGCATGTATTATATGAGTTTTTAACTTTTTATGATTTTTGATAAATGATATAAAATACATTAATGTTTTAAATAAAAATCGAATAATTGGGAAATTTAAGGACTTTAAGGAAAAAATTTTAACATTTTTCTTTGAAATTTTCAATGAGCCGAAAGAAAAGATCGTTGTTTTATATTTTAATTTTATTGAATTTTTTAAAAGTAAATAACAATAAATCTCTTGTCCCCCAATTTTGTCTGGAAATATTCCACGTGTAAATATCGCCAAATTCATAAATAATCACAAATTTATGAAGACTTTTACTTTACAAATTATTTTTTAACTCATTATTTAATAACAAGAAAATCACAATCTTAACAAATTATTAATTAACCATTGTTTTTCCTTTCGGTTTTTAATGTTTTTAGATAAAACTGACCAAATGAACATAAAAGATTTTGAATTTATTTAAATCAATACTTAATAATATAAGAATCAATTTAAGTAAATAATTTATTATAATCTTTTTCTTTTAAATAAGATGATATTTAGCAATAATTTAATCTAAAAACTCAATTCTATGACAGAATTCTTAATTCCTTTCCATTATTTTACCTAAAAGAAACATATGAAAAAACTTTTAATAAGAGAAATCTAAGTGAATTTTTATAATATTATTATTAGAAAATATTTTTTTTCCAAAAAAAAATATAACAAGAAAAAATTTGGATTTGAAAAAATTGCAAAGAGACAAGCTTTATGGATTGATAATCTTCTTGGTAGCGCTAATTCTACTGGTCTATTTAACAATGGCAAACGTTATGATCATTTTTGCTGGTGGTAATAAAGATTATTACGCAATAGATTGGCCAATCTTCTTTGGACCATGGGTATACGTTGTTGCACCGCTTATGCTCGCAGAAATCTTAATCTTTGGTATAGCTGCGTGGATAGGGTGGACAATGATGACAACTCCGCCTCCAGTTCCTCTTGAGGAATTAGAAGGTCTCGGTTTAGACGAAGATATAGAAGAAAAAGACGAATCTGCATAAATAATTTTATAATATTTTTTTATTTTCTTATTTTTATTAAAAAATGTGAATAAAGAATAAAATCTTTTTAAAATAAAAGACTATATTTTAGATTTTTTATTTTTAGATTTTCAAATTACCCACTTTATTCCAATTCTTGTAATTTTTGCTCTTTAAGTGGAATGGGCTTTGGAGGTTTCATTTTATTCCATCCTATCCATATTAAAACTCCTAAAACTAAAAATTCTACAAGCATAATCGGTACTACCACATAGACCCAGGGACTGAAGAAAAGTTCTCCCAAATATGGATATGCACTTGGGATTCCATTTGATAAAAGGATGTTAGTATTTGCAACAGTCATATAAATCAATATTGGGAATATAAAAAATAATATTAAGCCCCCATAAAGTTTTTCTTTTGCCAATATTTACAAATCCATTTTATTTTCTGAAAATTTTAGTTCTAATCATAATACTACTAATTTCAATAAAGATTTTAAAATTATAAAATTTTTTATATTTATTTTATTAAGCAAAATCTCATAATTAAGGAAGTTTATTTAGTAACTTTTATTCTTTTAAGAAAAAAAAACATTAGAAAGATATTTATTTATCTGGTATTTTACCTTACTTTCACTTATATTATAAAAATTAAAAGTTTTACTCGGAAGGATTAGATTGGTTAATGAAATCATATTGGACGACGAAAATCGAATAAAATCTATTGATTCAGATGATATGTATAAATTTTTAATGAACATGCCTGAAAGTTGCGCTGAAATGTTAGATGTTGCCAAAAAATTTCAACTTTCTCATGGAATAGAAGAGTTTAGGAATATTTTGATTTGTGGAATGGGCGGAAGCGGGATAGGAGGTAACTTAGTCCGGGATCTATTATATGATAAAATACCAATTCCAATTATTATAAATCGAAGTTATAACATTCCAGCATTTGTAAATAAAAAAACCTTTATGATAGTGATAAGTTATTCAGGAAATACAGAAGAGACACTAAGTGCATTTGCAGAAGGAATTAAACGTGAATGTAAAATTGTAGGATTAAGTTCAAATGGTAAACTAATTGAATATTGTAAGAAACTTGGGATTGAATATATCAAAGTTCCTACTGAAATTCAACCAAGAGCAGCAATTCCTTATCTATTTATTGCAATATTAATGATATTACAAAAATCAAAAATTATATCAGATTTTTCACAAGATTTAGAAGAAACTATAACCATTTTAAAAAATTTAAGAAATGAATTGTTTATTAAAAGTCCTTTAAATAATAATCTCGCAAAACAAATTGCAATTGGGATTATGGGTTCCATTCCTATGATATATGCGACTTCAGGTTATGGAAGTCTTGCGCGTAGAATGAAGTGTCAAATTAACGAGAATAGCAAGAATCCCGCTCATTGGGACGAATTTCCAGAATTAAACCATAATGAAGTAGTAGGTTGGGAGGTAACATCGAATATTACCCAAATTTCATGTGCTATTTTATTAAGAACACAAGATGAAAATGAAGTAATCAATAATAGGATAGAAATAACTAAAAATATTATTTTAAAAGACAAAGTTAAAGAAGTTTTTGAAATTTGGAGTCGTGGAAAATCTAAATTAGCGAAAATGTTCTCACTTTTATTCATAGGGGATTTCGTAAGTTATTATTTGGCAATTTTAAAAGGAGTAAATCCAACACCCGTTAAAAGTATTAGTGAATTAAAGAAAAAATTAAAAGAAAGATTAAATTTTTTGCATTTAATCGAAAATAAACTGTTTTCAACTTAAATTTTAATTTATTTAATAATTTATATACCATTTATTACTTAAATTAGAGGAAATCTTAATTTTTTTAGGATTTCATAGATATAATTCCTAATTTTTTAAAGGTATAGTCATTAAGTTAATAGAATTGATAGTAAAGATTTTAAATTCTTAATGTTTCATAATCTAGATAATCTGTAATTTTATAGCATTTGAAATAAATCTATTTAAAGGAATATTTAAACTAATTAATTATATTATTAGTAGAGCATTCCGAATAGGATGCAAGTTACTTAGAAATAAGTATTTCAACAGATTAAATTATTTGAGTTGAATATTAAATTGGTAAGAAAATTTACATTTCATGGCTTCAGCTTAGAAGAGCTTCAATCAATGCCAATGGATGAGTTCATAAAACTTATTCCTTCTCGCCAGCGTCGTAGTCTATTACGAGGATTGCCGAGACGACAAAAAAAATTGCTTGAAAAGTTGCGACGTGCAAGGCGGGCATTGAAAAAAGGAAAGAAAATTACTATAAGAACTCATAATAGAGATATGGTAATATTACCAGAAATGGTTGGTCTCTCTATAGGAGTTCATAATGGAAAAGAATTTATTAAAATTGAAATAACTCCTGAGCATATTGGACATTATCTGGGTGAATATGCACCTACACATAAAAGAGTTACCCATGGTAACCCTGGAATAGGTGCTACACGAAGTTCAATGTATGTTCCACTTAAATAAATGAAAAATGTTTGAGGAAATAGATAGTGAGTCCTGAATTTGGTTATAGTGTTACTGGATTGGATCCTGATAAAACAGCAAAGGCTGCTGGGCGTTTTATTCGTTGTTCACCAAAATTAGCTAGAGAAGTCTGTCATGCTATAAAAGGGATGCAATTAGAAAAAGCAAAGGAATATTTGACTAATGTTATTTTGAAAAAAAAGGCAGTACCTTTTAAAAGGCATAAAAAACACCAAGCTCATAGAAAAGGACTTCAAAAATGGTCAGCAGGACGTTACCCAGTAAAAGCAGCATATTTTATACTTACTGTACTTAAAAATGCTGAGGCAAATGCTGAATATCAAGGTTTAGATACAGACAGGATTAGAATTATTCATGCATCCGCTATGAATGGTCCAATTCAAAATAAAGGTAAATATATCCCACGTGCATTTAGCCGTTCAACTCCCTATTATAAACATTTGACACATGTCGAAATAATTTTAGAAGAAAAATAAAATAAATGGATTGATAATTTGCCAGCATTAGAACATTTCATTACAAGAAGATTGAAAAAAACACAAATCGATGAATTTTTTGCCGAAGAATTACAAAGAGCTGGATACAGCGGTGTAGATATTCAAAAAACTCCCCTTGGAACAAGGGTTATAATATATGCCGCCAGACCAGGAATGGTTATTGGTAGAAGAGGAAAAAATGTTAAAATCATGACACAAATTTTAGAAGAACGTTATGATATAGAGAATCCTCAAATTGAAGTATCAGAAATAGAAGTTCCGGAATTAAATGCTAAAGTGATGGCACAACGTTTAACAGGAAGATTAGAAAGAGGTACTCATTATCGACGAGCTACATATTCTATTTTAAGAAGAGTAAAAGCAGCTGGAGCTAAAGGAGTTGAAATTAAAGTTAGTGGTAAATTATCTGGCCATCGATCGAGATACAAGAAATTTCGAGATGGGTTTGTTGCTAAATGTGGCGAACCTGCAAATCAATGGGTTGATAAAGCTGTATCTTATGCTGTTTTAAAGAAAGGTGTAATTGGAGTCTCGGTTAAAATTATGCGTCCTACTGGCTTGCTACCAAATGAAATTGAAATTATAGATATGCCACCTGAAGAAAAAGGTGAAACCAAAACAAAAGAAGAGTCAAGAGCAAGTTAAATACTCAAATTATCATTAATTAAATCAAAGAGATATGAAAATGGGAATATTAAGTGCAAATGATATAAGAAAGATGAAATATGAAGAAAAAGAAAATAAATTGATAGAATTAAAGGCAGAATTAAGCAAACAAAGGGCTTTAATTGCCGCGGGTGGAGCATTAGAAAATCCAACCAAAGCAAGACTATTAAAAAGAACAATTGCACGTTTATTAACAATAATGAGAGAAGAAGAACGAAGCCCTTGAGGATAAATAAAATTTGTTAAAAGCTAGTAAAAAATTAGTCAATAAATTTAGAATAAAAGAATTTATTGGATTATATGTTGAAATTATTGATAGCACAAATGAAAATTATATAGGATTGAAAGGAAAAGTAATTGATGAATCATATCATATGATAACAATTTTAATAGGAAGAAATCAAAAAAAAATACCTAAAAAACCTTGCATTTTTAATTTCAAACCAAATAAAAAAGATGAAATAAAAATTGCCGGGGTTGACATTATAGGTCGACCTGAAGATAGGATAAAAAAATTTCTAAAAAAAAGTAGGATATGAAATATTGTGGCAAAGAATATCGGTTTACAAGTAACACCTCCAAAAAGAACATGTGAAGATCCAAATTGTCCTTTTCATGGGAAATTAAATGTTAGAGGTAAGTTTTTGGAAGGAATAGTAACATCAATTAAAATGAATAAAACCATCGTTGTTAGAAGAGATTTTTTAAAATTCATTAAAAAATATTTGCGATACGAAAAGAGACATAGTACATTACATGCACATTGCCCTGAATGCATTCAACCCGTAGTAAATAAAAAAGTTAAAGTTGCAGAATGTCGACCTATAAGTAAAACTGTCTCATTTGTTGTAGTTGAATGTGAAGAATCGGAATAATGGGGAATATAAAAAAATGGCAGAAATGTTTGATGAAAAAATAAATGAATTGAAAGAACTAATTAATGAAAAAATCACTGATTTAAGTTTGTCTATCAAAAAAATCACTGAAGAACTACCATCTAATTTAGGTCAAATTCTTATGCAATTTTCAGACCTTATAGGAGAAAATTTTGAAGGAGTAACTGAAAAAATTGAAGAATTATCATCAACTTTAATTGAAATTAAACAAGAAGTTAAAGAAATGAAAATGGAGAAAGAATTAGAAAAGGAACAAGACGCAGAATTATCAGAATTAATTAAACAAACTGTAATTGAAGAAAAAACAACCCAAAAAGAGGAAAAAACTCCCCCGGTAGTGCCAAAACCAGTAGTCACAAAAGAGAAACCCACACCAGTACTAAAAAAACCTTCTCCAAAAATTCAAGAAAAACCTCCTGTTCTAGAACCTCCAGTAGTAACAAAACCTCCTGTCGTAAAACCTGCTAAACCCGTAACTGTTACTGAACCAGCAGAAGAAGTTCCTGAAGAAGTTTTACAATTATTTGATAAAATTTCTAGCGTAGTCGTTTCTAACGTAACAGCAAAAGAATTAGCAGATACTATGAATGAGGCGAGGGAAAATATAATAAAGGTCTTTAAATGGCATCCAGTATTATATGAATTGGCAAGTTTTTCTCGAAGGATTCAAAAAATGCCTGAAGGACCATTAGATGCTGAAATTACATCTTTACTAATTGAAAAAATTACAGACTGGAAAAATAGGATTGCAGGAGGATAAATAGAACTTTTTTATTAAGAATTCTATTAATTTAATGATTAAAAAATTGGATGTTTAAATCGATTAAAAATAAGAATTAAGAAAAATTGAGGCAAAGTAAATGGGTAAAAGACGAGTTCGAAAATCTGCTGCATTATTATTACCTAAAATATCAAAAGCTATACCTACTAATGCTAAAATTAAATGTTCTGATAATTCTGGAGGAAGAATCCTTAATGTAATTTCAGTAGTAGGTTATAAAGGAAGACTGAATAGGATACCAACAGCACATGTAGGTTCTATGATAGTATGTAGTGTTAAGAAAGGTACTCCTGCAATGCGTAGGCAAATTGTGAGAGCTATTATAATAAGACAAAAAAAACCATATAGAAGACGAGATGGCAGATTTGTAAGCTTTGAAGATAATGCAGCAGTAATAACTACAGAATTAGGAGAACCAAAGGGATCAGAAATTCGAGGACCAGTTGCAAAAGAAGCAGCAGAAAGATGGCCAAGACTTGCAAGTGTTGCAAGCACGGTTATATAATTTAAAATATGAATAGAGGATAAATAAATGATAAAAAAGAAAAATACAAAATCTCCTAAGAAGCAAAGAAAAAGATTTTACAATTTACCAATTCACAAAAGAAATAAATTATTTAATGTCAAACTAATTCCCGATTTAGTTGCTGAATATGGCGTGCGAAGACTGCCAGTTCAAAGAGATGACTTTGTTCTAATAACAAAGGGTGAATATGCTGACATTGAAGGAAAGATAAAAAGAATCGATAAAAAAAAGTTACAAGTGTTTGTTGAGGGTGCAAGTGTCGAAAAAAAAGACGGTTCACAGTTAGAAATTCCCATTTATCCATCCAATATAGTAATTACTAAATTAAAAAAAGATAAAAACAGAGATAAGATAATTCAAAGAAGAAAAAGAGAAATTGAAGAAATAGTTGAAGAAGAAATCATTTAGGAGTAAAATAATTATGGGCAATAAGGGTGGCAAAAAACACTTAAAAAGATATCCAGCACCAAAGTATCTTCCAATACATAGAAAAACTTCAATATGGACCGTAAAATCAGCCCCAGGGCCTCATCCATTAAAAGATTCTATCCCATTAGTAATACTTGTTCGAGAAGTATTAAATTTAGGTGATACGGCTAAAGAATGTAAAATAATAATTTCAGAAGGGAATATAAAAGTGGACGGAAAAATTCGTAAAAATTACAAATTTCCGGTAGGTTTAATGGATGTTGTTGAAATTCCTTCAATTAATAAAATTTATCGCATTTTACCAGTAAAAATAAAAGGTTTAATTCCTCATCCTATAACTGAAGAAGAAAAAGACTTTAAACTATGTGAGATACAAAATAAAACTCCTATAAAAAATGGAAAATTCCAGTTAAATCTACATGATGGTAAGAATATAATTACAGCAAACTCAGAAGCTAATTATAAAACTAGAGATGTTCTAAAAATATCAGTTCCAGAACAAGAAATATTAGAACATTTACCAATGAAAGAAGAGATGTCAATATTAGTAACAGCTGGAAAACATATGGGTGCAAATGGAATTTTGAAAAAAATTGATCATCGTTTTGGACCACATGCAAGTATAGTAACACTAGAACATGAAGGAGAAACGTTTCAAACCGCCTTAGAGTATGCATTTGTTATTGGAGAAAAAACTCCAGCAATATCGATTTGAGGTATTATCTATGGAAGAAGATAACATTATAAAAATCCCTGAGGAAGTAAAAGAACAGTTTTTTAATAAATGGCAGACCAATAAAGCGTTAGAACCTAAAATTAGTAAGGTTACTATCAATATGAGCGTTGGAGAAAGCGGAGTTCAGTTGGAAAAAGCTGGTCAAGTTTTAGAATCACTAGTTGATCAAAAACCTGTCAAATTAAAAGCAAAAAAAACTATTCGTTCATTCGGAATTCGAAAATTTGAACCAATGGCTATTAAAACTACATTAAGAGGGGAAAAGGCTAATAAATTCTTAAAAAGGTCACTTGAAGTAGTTGAAAATAAATTAAAAAAGAGTTCATTTGATAGATATGGTAATTTTTCCTTTGGAGTGAAGGAACATATAGAACTACCTGGTGTAAAATACGATCCCAAATTGGGTATCTTCGGTTTCGACATTTGTGTATCTTTAGAACGTCCAGGTTTTAGAATTCGTCAACGCTCATATAAGCGGAAAAAAATTCCCACCAAAATTAGAATTTCCCCTGAAGAAGCAATGATTTTTATGGAGAAATATTTTGGAACAACAATTATTAAAGAATACATTGTGAGTTATTATTAATCTAATTTTTAATCAAAAGTCTACTTTCTAAATAATTAATATATTATTCTAAACAAATTATTAAATGAATTTAACTTTAGTGAGAGCAATGTCAGAAAAAGAAAAACCTCAAGTGGTCATATTATGTGGTGGATTCGGTTTAAGACTAAGACGAGAAACTGAATTTAGACCAAAACCACTTGTTAAAATTGGACCACATCCAATATTATACCATATTATGAAAATTTATTCCCACTACGGTTATAACAGATTTATTTTATGTCTTGGTTATAAAGGAGAAATGATCAAAGAATATTTCTTGAATTATGATTTAATGGATCATGATTTTTTATATAATACTAAAACAAGAAATAAGAAAATTTTCTCAGAAGAAAAAGTAGAATCATGGGAAATTCTCTTCGCTGACACTGGTTTGGCTACTCCAACAGGTGGAAGAGTAAAAAAAATTGAAAAATATATTGAGGAAGATAATTTTCTTCTTACTTATGGTGATGGGTTAGCAAATATAGATATAAATGATTTATATGAATTTCATTTAAAAATGGACAAAATTGGCACATTAACAGCTATCCATCCTATGTCACCCTTTGGAATAATTCAAGTAAATGAAGGGGAAGTTCGATCTTTTAAAGAAAAACCTCAACTTGAAGGTTTAATCAATGGAGGATTTTTTGTTTTTAAGAAAGACTTCTTTGATGTACTTAAAATGAATAGTGTATTAGAAGAGACTCCATTAAGGTATTTATCGAGAACTGATCAGCTCTCAGCATATGAACTTAAGGGTTTTTGGATGTGCATGGATACTTTTAAGGATACCACGCGTTTAAATGAGATGTGGGAAGTAGGTAATACACCATGGATAATTTGGGAATAATTTTTAAATTATTATAAAATAACTCATTTTTACCTATTTATTTTTTCTAATTTGTAAATATTCTTTTAGTGCATCTTTCCAATGAGGCATAATATTTATTCCCAAATCTTTTAATCTTTTATTCTCTAAAACTGAATATTTAGGACGTTTAATAGCTAAAGGATCTTTTTGACTTTCTTCTTTTCGGTGAATTAAAATAGTAGAAGAGCCAATTTGTCGTATTATCTCTTCTCCGAATTCGAACCAACTACATTCCCCCTCATTTGTAACATGAAAAATTCCATATTGATTAGATTCAATAAGTGGAATTAATTGATTTGCAATATTTTTTGTTGAGGTAGGTGTAAGCCATTCCTGCCCCCCAAATTCTTGAGTTTCTTTCGTATCAATTAAGCTAATAAACATTTCTACAAAGTTTTTTCCAGGTTTTCCTATACAAGGATGAATTCCATATAATCCACTTACTCTTATTATGATATATTTATTTAAAATGGATTCAATATAATGTTCACCAGCTAATTTACTTATTCCATAAGTATTTAGTGGTTCTGCTATATCAGTTTCTATATATGGATTGCCTTTTTGTCTTTTACCATCAAAAACATAATCTGTACTAACATGAAGCAATATAGAATTATTTTTTAAACACCAACAAGCTAAATCTCGAGAAGCAATTGCATTCACAGCAAATGCTATTTGAGGGTTTTCTTCACATTTTTTTAAATCGTGATAAGCAGCAGTGTTAATAATAAGATCGCCTTTATATGGATCTAAGGTTTTTTTTATGGAGTTTTTATCAGTAATTTCTATATCCGGTTGAATTAATTGAATGATATCATATTTATTTTTTAATATTTGACAAATATCACTCCCTAACTGACCATTAGCCCCTATAACCACTACTCTCATATTTCCTCATTTTTTTAAGAGTTTCGAATTTATTAAATTATCTGTATTTAACTTCCCATTTATATCCCCAAGCATTTGGGGGAATTCTATGCTCATCTGGTTTATCATGATTATATACGTTATTTGCAATAGAAATTAATATGGTATTATCTTCTAAAGACATCCAACCGTGGAAAACTCCGACAGGAACAGTCAGAGTTGAAATATGTTTATCACTCAAGGTAATTTCGTTCATTTTACCAAAGAATTCATTATTTTTTCCTTCAATTTTTTTTCGAGCATCAAATAAGGCAAATTTTGCACTACCTTTAATGATTGAAAACCAATCAATTAATTCTTTATGACCATGAAATGCTCTTACAGTATTTTTAGAATGATTCATTACAACATAGACTTCTTCAATTTTATCAGTTGCAAAATGATCATCCGCCCGAATTAGAGAAATTAAAACACCTCTATCATCTATATTGATTCGATTTTTTTCAACAATCACGCCGGGTAATCGTTCAGATATAATTTCTGATTTTTCATTTAAAATTCTGTTATCTAAAATTATTTCAGTCATTTAATCCACCAAATATATTGATTAATTAATCCATTCTAAATTCTCATTTATTTTATTCTCATTCATTAATTTTTTTATTTGCTTTAATGTGATATAAGGAGCTATTTCAAATTCACTTAATTTTTTTTGCTCTAGACTTTGATAAACTTCTTTTGCACCATCTTTCACTTTATATTTGGGTTGAAATTTCAAGATATCATTAATTTTCGTAAAATCTACTCGATATGATCTTGCATCTTTAGGGTTTAAATTCAAGCATTTTACTTCAGAATCCTTTTTTACAGACGCAATAATATCAGCAATCTCTTTAACTCTATAATTTTCAGAATTCATTCCAACATTAAAAATTTGATGGTGTATCTCATCTATTGGTGCAATTAGACATTTGTAAAATGCAGTACAGACATCTAAAACATGTATATTTGGTCTCCAAGGCATACCATTGCTTTTCATCTCAATATATCCTTTCGTATATAAATGGCCAGTCATATTATTTACAACAAGGTCATATCTCATCCTTGGTGAAACTCCATATACTGTTGCGTTTCTTAAAATTACAGGACAAAATGATTTGTCTGCTAATTTGGAAAGATCTTTTTCAGTCATTACTTTGGATTTGGCATAAGCTGTAATCGGACCTAATTCCGATTTTTCACTTAAAAAATCACCACCTTGGTAAGAACCATAAACACTACAGGATGAAGAAAAAATAAATCTCTCAATCCCTACATCCTTTGCTAATTTAGCCAATTTTATTGATGCTTTATGATTCACATCATAAGTTATTTGTGGATTTAATTCTCCCAAGGGGTCGTTGGAAATGGCTGCTAAATGAACAATTCCATTAATTCCTTTAATATCATCTATTTCAACAGTTCTTATATCTTTAATCATTTGTTTACTAACTTTAGTACGAGGAACGTAAGCATAATCCTTAAAGAAACCATTATCTAATCCTATTACCTCGAAATCTTTTTTAATCAAATAGTTTGTTAAAACGGAACCAATATAACCGAGATTACCAGTAACTAACACTTTAATTTCTATCACACAGCTTCGAAGTCTTCAATTCTTGGAATCTAATAGAAAATTTTTAAACTCCATTATTTATGATTTTCAATAAATGTTTGTGTTTTAAGTATTTGTTTTTTAAATGAAAAGCAATTCGAAAAAAAAATAAAAAAGAAATTAATTTATTAACGTTCCGATTGGATTGTTTCCAAAGTTTTATGTTTTGTTTCGTAGGGTTTTATCAAAATAGCAACTAGAAAAGTAAGCATAATTAGCCCGCCTGCTATCCAGAATATTTCCATTGTTGGAAACATAGCAATTAAAACCGACGATAGTAATGGACCCACCACATATCCAATACGGCTGAAAGTGTTCACGATACCAATACAGGTTCCCCGATATTCTGTTGGAAAAATTTCTGAGGAATATATCATAATCCAACCTAACAAGAGTGCCAAGAAAAGAGCAACAAGCCATAGAAAAACGGGTAAGCCTGTGAATCCTAATACAATAAATGAAATTACTGATCCTATGGTCCCAATGGTTAGAGTTTTATTTCTGCCAAGTTTCTCCATTAAAACACCAGCAAGTATTGCCCCTATTATGGTATTTAAACCAACGATTAGATAAATTCTACTCCAAGTTTCTACTGAGACTCCTTTAACTATCATATAGTAAGATCCTCCTCCAATCAATGCAAATTTTAGACCAATGTTCCATATACAATAGACTATTGAAAAAACGATTATATACATAGTATCAGTTCCAGTCATTTTTTCTACACATGCTTTAAATGTTAAAAATTCTCCACCACGTTTTTCATGTTCCATCTTCCATCTTTCAGTTTCTTTCATGAAATATGAGAGTATTAAGGCTCCAATCATGAAGAAAAACATAATTCCATAAAGCCATCGCCATCCCAATGTTCTTGCAATAACTGGACCTAAAAATGAATATAAAGGAATTAACCCTATGAAAAAAGTAATGGTACCGTAAAGTGCTCGTCTTTTGGGTGGGGCTTCCTCTGTAATTGGAACTTCCCATAGATTTGATAATGTTGCCATTATAATTATTCCATATAAAAGCATGAACCAGTGGAATGCGAGATTTGAAGTTAATGAATCAAGAATTTGGGTGGGGGGCGTTAGACCTACTATGAGAGCTGGAATTCCCATGAATAAGAGTAAAATAATTATGCCTTTCTTTCTTCCAATTGCATCAGAACTCCAATTTATTAGAAACACTGCAAATGTAATTATACTGTATATACCTTGCCAAAAAGTAAATTGACTAATAGTAGATTGTCCAAGTTTTGTTAATATAGTTTGAATTTGAATGGGTGTTAACCAGAATTCTTCTACAATATATGGTATAGCCGTACTTTCTATTAGATTTAAATATTGGTCTATCAACGCTACTAGACCCATGAAAACGATAAGGAAAGTCATATATCCATTAGACCTTCCCGTAGTAATTTCTGACATAATTTTTTAATTTAATAAGTTTCTTTAAATATTTTTTTGAAAAAAAATTGAAAATTTAGGTTAAAGAATTGAATAATACTAAAAATATGAAAAAAATTAATAATTTTTTAGAGAATTTTCGCTTTTTTTTTTCATCTCCACACCCCATTTATTTATATCTCAAGCCAAATTGAGTGTTATTAGTTTGTAAATATATTTAGGATTTAATAGTAAAGGTTTGATTAAAAGAAAAAATTAATAGCATTTTTGAAAGACCATATATATATGGTTAAAATGCCATTTTTGCTCTCTGTAATTTTGGTAACTTGGAATGATACAGAGGATTTAATAAATTGTTTAAAAAATTTGGAAAAACAGACCTTTAATAATTTTGAGGTAATAATAGTCGAAAATGGTTCAAGAGAAGAGAATTTACAATTACTTAAGAATTTTTTACGCAATTTTCAACCTAAAAATGATTATAAACTAAGAATTTTTTATACGGGGGTAGATGATGGATACACTGGAGGAAATAATTATGGGGTAAAAAAGGCAAGAGGTGAATATATATTAATTATAAATCCTGATACAATGGTTAAACCTAATGATATTGAATTACTGATTAATAAATTAAAATCCCTTGAAAAGGAATTAAAAACTGATAAAATATTATTGAATCCTAGGTTGTGCACCGCAGATGGAAAGCATGAATTTTCAAGAGGGCTGGTAAATTTTCTAGGTTTTGGTCTTATTGATACCTGTAAAACTGAGGCGTGTGTGGAATCTGATTTTGTATCTGGTGGTTGTTTTATAATGAAGAGAAAACATTTTAAGGAATTAAAGGGATTTGATGCGTCCTATTTTATGTATCAAGATGACTTAGAATTTGCACTACGTGCCAGATTAGAAGGTTTTCATATTCTCGTAGAAAATAAAATCTATGTATTACATAATAAAACTCTTAAAGATTATCAGTTAACCCCGTTTAAATATTATTATATTGAAAGAAATAGAATTAGAACCGTATTAAGGTATACACATTCTAAGAAATTACACTTTTTTATTTTATTATTATTTGAACCAATTTTACTTGCTCATGCACTTGTTTCTGGTTTTTTGAAATGCAGATTTAAGATCTATAAATACTTAATTCAAAATTTTTCTAATTTAATAAAACCTAAGAGAAAATTTTCTTTAAAACGGAAAATAAAATTCTTAAGATATGAAATGGATGGAGTAGCTGACTTTTTTGGAAATAAAAGGAATAGTGGTATGGTCAAACTGCTAAATATCTATTCGAAACTTCTCTATTATATCTATTTAAAAAGACTTAAAAAATTTAAAGCAATTTGATGTATTAGAAAGCATAATTCTTTTTTATTTTTCTAGTTTGAATAATTGCGGTTAAAAAGTATATGGATTATATTAAGAAAAAAATAAAAGAGGAAAGTTTCATTTTTTGTTTTGTAATAATGATTTCAAAAAGTTAAAAAATAATTGTTCCTCTTCTAATTTAAAAAATAAGAAAAAGCATATGGACAATTAATTCATATATCAAAATAATTGTATAAAATAATTAAAAATTAGAATCATGTTAACTTATTAACACCACAGAGGAATAAAATCTTATTAAAGATTAATATTTAAAAATTTTTAATAGGGTACTTACTCTTAAATTTAAAGATTAGAGAATATTGGCGAGATTTAGATGTCACGACAAAAAACGGGCAAAGGTAGCAGAAAATGCCGCCGGTGTGGAACACATCGAGCAGTAATTAGATCATACGGATTATTTGTCTGCCGCCGGTGTTTCCGGGAAATAGCTACAAAATTAGGTTTTAAAAAATACTCTTAAAGAATGGTGAAGTAAAATGGTCCTATTAGACCCCCTTGCAAATGCATTATCGAATATAATGAATAATGAAGTTATAGGAAACGAAAATGTTATTGTTCAACCTGCTTCTAAAATTATTGCCGAATCACTTCGAATAATGCAAAAGGGTGGGTATGTGGGTGAATTCGAGTTTATAGATGATGGACGAGCGGGTAAATTTCTTATTCAGTTATTAGGCCGAATAAATAAAGTAGGTGTTATTAAACCTAGGTTCGCTGTAAAGCATGATGAATTTGAAAAATGGGAAAAAAGATTCCTCCCAGCAAAAAATTTCGGATTATTAATTATTACAACATCCCAAGGTATTATGTCGCATCCCGAAGCTAAAGCAGCTGGTATTGGTGGTCGATTAATAGCTTATGTTTATTGATGTGATTATATGGTCAGTGAAACAATCATTACAAAAGAAATCGAGATTCCACAAGGAGTCCAATTAACCCTTGATAATAAGATTGTTAAAGTTTCTGGACCTAAAGGTGAGTTAAATAGAGATTTTTCTCATGCAAGAGCGTTAAAACTTAGTAAAGATAATAATAAAGTCAATTTAAGTGTTAAAAATCCAAGGAAGAAAACAAAATCACTCATATTTACTATAAAATCTCACATTGAAAATATGATCAAAGGAGTGACCACTGGACCATATATGGTGAAGATGAAAGTTGTTTATGCGCATTTCCCTATCTCGGTTAAAGTTAAAGAAGACAAAGTATTGATAGAAAATTTTTTAGGAGAAAGAAGTCCTCGTATTGCAAAAATATATGGTGAAAATACCACAGTTGAAGTTGAAAAAGACGATGTAATAGTAAAAAGCAATGATATTGAAGCAGTTGGACAAACAGCAGCAAATATTCAAAAAGTAACGAAAATTAAAGATAAAGATCCAAGAACATTTCAAGATGGTATATTCAAATATCAAAAATTTTTAGGAGATAAACTTATCTGGAAATTGAAATTTTAATTAGGAATTAAATAGAAGGATTTATTGATGGCAGAACAAAAGAAACTTCTAAAATTACGAGAAAAAAAGAATAAAAAACAACCCAAATTTCTAAGGGACGAAAGTTGGAGATATAAAAGAGTTAAAACACCTTGGCGTCGACCAAGAGGGATTGATAGTCGTTTAAGGAGAAAAGAAAAAGGTATAATTAAAAATGTTAATGTTGGTTATAGAGTTCCAAAAAAAATTCGAGGATTGCATCCAACTGGGTTAAAAGAAGTTTTAGTTCATAATATTAAAGATTTACAGACATTAGATCCAAGAGTAAATATTGCAACTATAGCAAGTTCTATAGGGAAATTAAAACGAACCTTAATACTTCTAGAAGCAGAAGAATTAGACATTTTAGTTTCAAATCCAGGTAAATTAAAACCAACTGAAGAAAAAATTCCATTACCAGAAATAAGTGAAGAAGAGGAAGAAATAGAAGAAGATATGGAAGAAGAAATTTCAGATCAAGAAATTGAGAATGAAGAAAATATTGATGAAGAATAAAAATTTTGATTAATAAATTAAAAAACTGAAAGGTGTTAAAAATTGAATTTATCTGTTCAAAGGGCGTTGGCAGCAAGAATTCTAAAAGTAGGTAAAGAAAGAATATGGATTGATCCAGAAAGAGAGGATGATGTTTCTATAGCAATTACAAGAGATGATATTAGAAATCTTATCCATGAAAAAGTTATTAAGGTAAAGTATGACCAAGGAATTAGCCGGGTTAGGGCAAAACAAATAAAAGAAAAGAAAAAATTTGGTAAAAGAAAAGGTGCAGGTAGTAGAAAAGGTAAAAAATATGCAATTGTTTCTAAAAAACGTAAATGGATTTTAAAAATTCGTCCACAAAGAAAATATTTACGACGTTTAAGGGCTAAGCGTATTATTACATCTACAAATTATCGGAAATTATATCGCTGGGCAACTGCTGGAATATTTCGGTCAGTTTCACATCTGGAACACTTCATTAATGAGAAGAAGATGAAAAGGAGATAGAAATATGGCAAATGGACCGAGATATAATGTCAAATTTAGAAGACGAAGAGAAGGAAAAACTGATTATTATTATCGTAAAAGATTATTAATGGCAGAAATTCCTAGGTTAGTAGTTCGAAAAAGTTTAAGGCATATTTCTTTACAATTAATAGAAGCGCAATTAGAGGGCGATAAAGTTCTAATTTCGGCTCATTCGAAGGAATTATTAAAAAATTTTGGGTGGAAATTTAGTGGTGGTTCAATTCCAGCAGCTTATTTAACTGGATTATTAGCTGGTTATAAAATTATTAAAAGTGGTATAGATAATTCCATTTTAGATATAGGAATTTATCGGCCGATTAAAAAAACAAGACTATTTGCAGCATTGAAAGGTGCATTAGATGCAGGTCTTGAAATACCACATTCTGAAGATATTTTGCCTGATGAAGAACATATTACTGGATCTCACATTTTAAAATATGCTAAATTGCTTGAATCGAAAAGTCCTGACATTTATCAGAAACAATTTTCTAAATATTTAAAATTAGGTTTAGATCCTAAAAAAATAGTAGAAATTTTTAACTCAACTAAAGAAAAAATCATAAAAAAATATTCTTAATATTAAAAAATGTAAATTTAAGTGTAAATTATGGCTCAAGAAGAAATTAGTTTAGATAGTTGGAAACCTCAGACAAAATTAGGTCGTTTAGTTAAAGAAGGATATATTACTTCAATTGATGAAATTTTTCAAAATGTTTATACTATAAAAGAACCTGAAATTGTTGATTTTTTATTACCAAATCTTCAAGAAGAAGTTATTGACATTAATCTTGTCCAAAAGCAAACAGATGCTGGGGAACGATCACAATTTAAAACTACAATTATTATTGGCGCACCGGGTTATATAGGTATAGGAGAAGGTAAGAACCAAGAAATAGGTCCTGCTATACGAGCAACAATTTCTCATGCGAAATTAAATTTAATTCCTGTCAGAAGAGGTTGCGGTAGCTGGGAATGCTCTTGTGAGGAGCCACACTCTGTCCCATTTAATGTTGAGGGAAAATCAGGAAGTGTTCGTATTGAACTAATTCCTGCTCCACAAGGTGTCGGCTTGGTGGCTGCAAAAACTCCTACTACAGTACTAACTTTAGCAGGAATTAAAGATATCTGGACAAGGACTAAAGGACATACAAAAGCAACCCTTAATTTCGCCAAAGCTACATATAATGCTTTAAAAAATACATATAAAACAATGTATCCAAAGGATGATTGGTGAGTTTTCAAGGAAGTAAAGTAATGTCAAAAACAATTGAACCAAAAAAAAGATTAGTTGCAATACGAATTCGAGGTAACGTAGGAATTAGAAAATCAATAAAAGAAACATTGCAGTATCTAAGATTATTTAAAGTGAATCATGCAATATTGTTAGATGATAGGAAAAGTTATAAGGGTATGTTGCAGAAAGCTAAAGATTATATTACATGGGGTCAAATAGATAAAGAAACACTTTTTCGATTAATAAAGGAAAGAGGTCGATTGATGGGTAATTTGCCTTTAACCGATGAGCATATTAAAAAATATACAAAATATAACTCCATAAAGGAGTTTTCAGATGCAATTTTCAATTTAGAAACAGAATTTGTAAAACTCCCATATCTAAAACCCATTTTCAGATTACATCCTCCAAAAAGAGGATATAAATTTAGTAAAAAGAGAGCATATAAGGCTAGAGGGGAATTAGGAAATAGAGGCATTGAAATAAATCCATTATTAATGAGAATGATTTAGGCTGGTAAGATTAAATGTCAAAAAGATTAAAAAAAGCAGTTAGAAAAAAACGCGGTTCTCGAACACATGGATATGGTACAATAAGTCAGCATAGAAAAGGGGGTCAAAGAGGTGGAAAAGGAGTAATGACCGGAGGAAAAAAACATTTATGGATTAAAACTGTAAAATTTTATAAAGATTATTATGGTAAACATGGATTCAAACGTCATAATTATATAATTAAAAGTTTGAGAATAATTAATATTGGACAATTAAATGAATTATCTAAAACCCTTTCAAAAACTAATTTAAATGGTCTGGAACTAGGGTTTGATAAAGTTTTAGGAAAAGGAAACTTAGATGCAGCCCTAAATGTTACTGCTCTTGAATTTTCTAAACTTGCTATTAAAAAAATTGAAGGTGCAGGTGGAAAAATAGAAAAAATTGAATAATTTTAATTAATATTATATATCTAGAGGATATAAATGCCGAGTCGATTTCTTCAAGTATTATCTCCATTTATAAAAGTGATGCCTGAAGTTAAACCACCCGAAAGGGAAATTGCTTTTAAGGAAAAATTTTTATGGACCGCTATTGTCCTCTTGGTTTATTTAATAATGTCAAATTTACCTCTATGGGGGATAGATAGAGAGGCGGGTACCGATTATTTCTATTGGTGGCGGGTCTTATTAGCTAGTAACCGTGGAACCTTAATGGAGCTCGGAATTGGACCTATTGTTACAGCTGGGTTAATTATGCAGATGCTGAGTGGGTCAAAACTAATTAATGTGGATTTCTCTGATCCAGATGATCGGATGCTGTTTACTGGATCCCAGAAGGTCCTAGCAATTTTTATGACTATAATTCAAATTGTTGCCTATATGGTAGCAGGTGCTTACGGACAACTTTCGATCCCTACTGCAGGCATGATATTCATTCAATTATTTGTTGCAGGCATTATTGTGATATTATTGGATGAACTTCTTCAGAAAGGTTGGGGACTGGGATCTGGAGTCTCTCTCTTCATTGCTGCAGGAGTTTGTCAAAGTATAGTTTGGTCTATGTTTTCTCCTTTTCCAGCAAGTGAAGATCAACTTTCTATGGGTGTTATTATTGCACTTATTGTGGTTGTGTTTCAAGGTGGCCTTCATACAGTAAATGTTTCTTTACCCGAATGGCCTGATTGGTTTAAACAATTGGTAGCTTACTATCAAATTGATCCATCTACACCCTCTATTCCTCCAATACCTGTTCAAAATACGATTAACACCATAATTTATCAACGTCCCTTTGTTCCTTATTTTGATTTAACAACAAATCTTAACTGGACAAACCCTAATTTGCCAACACTTATTGGTTTCATTGCTACAATTATAGTATTTGCTATTGTAATTTGGTTAGAAAGTGTTCGTGTTGAAATTCCACTCCAATATGCTAAATATAGAGGTTTTAAAGGAAAATATCCCATAAAATTACTTTATGTCTCAAATATTCCTGTTATATTAGTTCAAGCTTTATACGCTAATGTACTATTCTTTTCTCAATTGTTATTTCGTCTCCCAGTATTAGGCGAAAATTTCTTTTTCAGACTTTTTGCCAATTTTGAAGATATCAATTTAACCCAACAATCCCCATTCATGCAGCCTAAACCAGGGTGCCTCGTCTACTATTTAACTCCTCCCCGCGGAATAAATTACTTGTTACAAGATCCAATTAGGGGCATAATATACATGTTTATTCTAATTTTTCTATGTACTTGGTTCGCTAAGGTCTGGTTGGACGTTGCGGGAATTGCACCGCGTGATGTATCTTATCAAATTTTACAAGCTGGTCTTATGGTTCCTGGGTTCCGACCATCACCAAAGATTTTAGAAAGAATATTAGAACGATACATACCCACAGTTACAATTATCGGTGGGATATGTGTGGGGTTGGTAGCGGCGTTTGCAGATTTCTTAGGTTCCTTAGGAACGGGAATGGGAGTATTATTGACTGTAGGAATAATTTATCAATATTATCAAATCATTGCACAGGAGCAAATGGCCGATATGCATCCCGCTATGAAAGGATTACTCGGATTAGAAGGGTAGTAAAGGAGGTTAGATTTATATGGATTCTAAAATAAAATATCTCATTATTTTTATTGTGTTAATAGGTTTTATTATTGCAATACTTAGTTATTTTCCTCGATTAGACTTTACAGTATGGGCGCCAATTAGATATTTTCTCAAATATAATCTCCATATTTCATTCCTTGTAGTTACTCTTTTTTCATTATCTCTTGGACTGATATCAAGTATGGTTTCTTATATTGTATTAGATCTTCCCCGTCTAAAGAGATATCAACAAGAGATTAAAAAGTGGACCGCTCAAGAAAAAAGAGTAAAAGAACTTAAAGCTGAAGGAACTCCGAATAGAAAATTAGCGCTTAAAGTCAAAAGGAAAAAAAAGTATATTGAAAAAATTCGTAGAGAAGTTGCATCGGAAAGAATGAAACCAACCTTTTTCACAATGGTTCCTTTCATGGTAATTTTTATAATTTTAAACGGATATATCTTTCCAACCGCTTCTGGAATTGTTGTTGCCATTTTTCCATTTAATATCTATAAAGTTCCAATAATCGGCGCCATGCCCTACTTAGGTCCAATAAGCAGTATGACAAAACCAATTGCTCTATTTTTTTCGCTTCCTTCTATTGATTTAGGAAATGGAATTGCTATCTCATCAATTTATTTCTTTCAAATATTATATAGGTGTAATAATGGGTATTATCTCTATTTCACGGGTTGGTACTTTATTTGTACCTTTGGTTTTAATTCAATATTACAAAGATTAATGGGATTAAACCCCGAAATGTAAAATATTAATTTTAGCATAAGTTCTTAAAATTGTTTTGAAATTTATTTATTATCTCTAATTGGAGTTGAAGAAATGCCTGAACCACGTTATAGATCTAGATCAAAACGAAGAAAAAAAGTGGTAACCCCAAGTGGTGAAAATAAGATACATTACATTGCTAGAACACCAAGTTTTGCAGTCTGTGCTCTATGTCATGGAAAATTGAAAGGTGTCCCTCGAGCAAGCAAAGTAGTGGGCAAAAAATTGAACAAAGTTCAAAAAAGACCGGATAGAATGTATGGAGGTTATCTCTGTCCACAATGTTTAAAAGAAGAATTGAAAAAGAATGCTCGGAAAGAAGCAAAAATTTAAAATCACTTATTGATTTTTGGATGTTCTAGATTTGGGGGTGGTAATTGCTATAGCCGGTCCGCACGGAAGCGGAAAATCAACTTATGCAAAAATGATTTCAGAAGAATTTAATTTTAGGCATATTACAATAGGTTTAATATTTAGAGAAATGGCGAAGGAAAAAAAATTATCTTTAGAGGAATTCAGTGCTTATGTCGAAAAACATCCCGAAATTGACAGAGAAATGGATGACAGAATTATTATAGAAGCAAAAAAGGGTGATGACGTTATTATTGATAGCCAATTATCTGCTTGGATGACGAAAGATCTTTCAAAAATTAAAATTTATTTTACTGCACCAAAATCCGTAAGAATTATAAGAATCGCAGCACGGGAAAATGTTTCTTATGAAAAAGCTGAAAAAGAAACTATAACACGTGAAAAGAGCGAGAAAAAGCGTTATAAAGAATTGTATAATATCGATATTTCAAATTTATCAATTTATGATTTTATTATTAATACTGATATTTGGTCAATAGAATCCACTTTCCAAATTTTAAAGGTAGCTATAAAGGAATATATCGAAAATCAATAGTCAATATTAAGGAGGTTATGTTAAAATGTCTTTATTTGGAGTAGGAAGAATTTGCGTTAAATTAGCCGGTCGAGAAGCTGGTCGAAAATGTGTAATTGTTGATGTAATTGATAAAAATTTTGTGCTAATCACAGGACCCAAATCCGTTTCTAATGTTAAACGTAGAAGGGCGAATGTGAAACAATTAGAACCTTTGGAAATGATCGAAATCTCTAAAAAAATTTCTGATGAAGATCTTGAAAAAGAATTAAAAAAACATAAAAAAATCGATTTTATGAAAAAAATAGTAAAAATTTCGGTCTAAAACTATATTCTTATTTTATTTCTTTGCTGATTTTTATGGTTGGACCAGATTGGGGAACTAAAGCAAGTAATGGGTTCTTAATAAAATCAAAAGAACCTTCTACTAATTTAGAATTTGGAAGTTATCCAGAGAAAAGAGAAATCAATGAGTATATAAAAAAAGGATTTATAGTTTTAGATAAACCATCTGGTCCCAGCTCCCATGAGGTAGCAGCTTGGGTTAAAAAAATTTTAAATCTAAATAAAACAGGCCATTGTGGAACATTAGATCCTAAAGTTACTGGAATTCTACCAATGGCACTAGAAGACAGTACAAAAATTATTCAAGCATTTTTACAATCGAATAAAGAATATATTTGTATAATGAAAATTCATAAAACAATAGCCCCTGATAGAATTAAAAATGTATGTAAGGAATTTTTAGGTCCAATTTACCAAAGACCTCCGCTTCGTTCTTCCGTTAAAAGAAATCTGCGTATAAGGCATATTTATTATTTTGATGTTTTAGAAATTGAAGATTCAAAAGTCTTATTTCGTATAGGTTGTGAATCTGGGACTTATATCCGAAAAATTTGTTTCGATATAGGGGAAATTTTAGGTGTTGGTGCGCATATGCAAGAACTCAGAAGAACTCGCCATGGAAATCTGAAAGAGGATGAAAATTTAATTACATTACACGATTTAACGGATGCTTATCAATTTTGGAAGGAAGATAAGGATGAATCTTATCTAAGAAATATCATTTTACCTATGGAAAAGGTGATTGATTTTTTACCTAAAATTATAATAAGAGATTCAGCAATTGATGCAATTTGCCATGGGGCTAACCTAGCAGCACCTGGAATTGTAAAATTAAATCCTTCAATAAAACCAAATAGTTTAGTCGGGATTTTTTCTCTAAAAAATGAATTAATCGCTTTAGGAATAGCAAAAAAGACGAGTAAACAAATATTAGAAACTGATCATGGAATTGTATGTAAAACTGAAAGAGTCATTATGGAACCTGGAATATATCCTGCTTGGTATGAATATAAAAAATACAAATCAGAATAATTTTTTGAGAGCTAATAATGAATGAGCATTATTTTTCAGAATCTCCAACTTCAAAAATTAATTTATTTACTATTAAAACTAATTTACGAAACCAAAATTTTCAATTCTTAACAGCAACTGGAATGTTTTCTCCTAAAAATATTGACAAAGGAACTCGGCTATTAATCGAAACAATGGAACTTCCAATAGAAGGTAATATTTTAGATTTAGGGACGGGATACGGGGTTATTGGTATAGTCACAGCTTGTATTGCACCAAATTGCTATGTTTATATGATTGATCGTAATGAAAGGGCTGTTTGGTTAGCAAAAGAAAATATTAAAAAAAATGCGATCAATAACGCTGAAGCTAGAATTGGAGGATTAGAAGCTGTTAAAAATATAAAATTCAAATTAATATTAAGTAATCCACCTCTTTCAATGGGATATGAAAAACTTAATTCCCTTTTTTCATCAATCCCGGATTATTTCGACCAAGATTGTGTGTTTCAAATTGTTTTGCGAAAGACTCATCAGAAAATTATTAGTATGATGGAAAATATTTTTACTAATATTGAGATATTGAAAAAAAAGAGCGGCTATATAATTTTAAAATGTTATTAAAAATCAAAAACACCTAAGCTGGGATAGCCAAGTGGTACGGCGCAGGCCTGGAGCTTCCTTTTAAAAGAAAGCCTGTGATTCTTTGAATCGCGAGGGTTCAAATCCCTCTCCCAGCGCCATTGTTATATATAATAAATTTACTTTTAAATAAGAAGATATAAATAAAAAACTATTAATTTAAAGCGTGTTATTTTTAACCTACTAGTTCTATTTCTATAAAAACATCCTCTGGGACTCTTATCCTCATTATCTGTCTCATTGTCCTCTCATCGGCATCGATATCTATTAAACGTTTATGTAGACGCATTTCCGATAATTTTAACCAACCAGTTCTATTTCTATAAAAACATCCTCTGGAACTCTAATCCGCATAATTTGCCTCATTGTCCTTTCGTCAGCATCAATGTCTATTAAGCGTTTATGTAGACGCATCTCCCAGTGCTCCCACGTGGGGGTTCCCTCACCGCAGGGCGATTTTCTTACGGGAATGATTAATCTACGAGTTGGCAAAGGTACAGGACCCGCCATTTTAACTCCAGTTCGTGTTACAATCTCGGTTACTTGACTACACATCTCAAGCAATTTTGTAGAACTTGTTGAACTGAGACGTATTCGTGCTCTTTGTACCATTTCTAATTATCACTAATATATTATTTTTTAATTTAAAAATAAAATTAAAAAGAAAAACTTTTTGTTTCTATTTCTTTTTCTCTTTCACTTTCTTTTTAAGGTCCATTACGACGCCCACAGCTATCGTTCTTCCCATATCACGGACTGCAAAGCGTCCAAGTTGTGGGAAATCGCTGAATTTCTCAATGCACATTGGTTTCTTCGGTTTAAATTTAACCATGCCACCTTCATTCATTTTCAAGAAATCAGGTTTTTCTTGAAGTACTTGACCTGTTCGTGGATCTGTCTTTGTCATAATCTCTTCAAAAACACATGCAACTTGTGCAGTGTGAGCATGTACTACTGGTGCGTATCCTTGAGGAAGCACGGTCGGATGATAGATAACTACAATTTGACCTGTAAATTCGTCGGCTACAGTAGGCGGGGTTTTATTTGCATGTCCTAAAACCATACCTCTTCGTAAATCTTTAACTGGTATACCTCGAATGTTAAAGCCAATATTGTCTCCTGGGATGGCTTGTTTGATTTGTTCATGATGCATCTCTATCGAACGAACTTCTGTGGTTATTTCTGGTGGCATTATTATTATTTTGTCTGCGATTTTTAATACTCCTGTTTCAACTCTTCCTACGGGAACAGTACCTACTCCACTAATTTTGTAAACATCTTGAATAGGTATTCTAAGGTCTTTATCAGTAGGTTTTGGTGGAACTTTTAAATTATCTAATGCATCTACAAGAGTAGGTCCTTTATACCATGGCATTTTATCGCTTTTTTTAGCTAAATTATCACCAGTCCAAGCACTCGTTGGAATAAATTCAACATCTTCTTTCTTGAACCTAATTTCTTCAAAAAGTAACCTCGAAATCTCGTTTTTGACTTCATTAAATCGGTCTTCTTTCCAATCGACTGTAGCATCGTCCATTTTATTAACTGCTACTCTTACTTGTCCTACTCCTAAAGTTCGAGCTAAATATGCATGTTCTATTGTTTGACCACCAGCTGAAATCCCTGCTTCGAATTCACCTTTTTTAGCGCTTACTACCAGAATTGCTGCATCAGCTTGAGAACTTCCAGTAATCATGTTCTTAACAAAATCCCTGTGTCCAGGTGCGTCTATTAGAGTAAAATAATAGTTCTTAGTTTCAAATTTTCGGAACGCAAGATCGATGGTAATTCCACGTTCGCGTTCCTCCTTTAACCTATCAAATACAAAAGCATATTTCCATGAGGCTCTTTCTAGTTTTTTTGATTCATCTTCCAATTGACGCATTTCTCTGTCTGTAATTGCACCTGTCAGGATTAACAAGTGACCCATCATAGTGGATTTTCCGTGGTCGATATGACCTATTATGACCAGATTCATGTGCGTTTTTTTCTCGCTCATTTATTCACCTCGCGCAATAGCGCTTATTTTTTTAGCTAACATATATTGCTAGTATACTTTATTAATATAACTAGCATTTAAGAATTTTACATTATTCGTGAGGGTAAAAAATATTTTACAATATTTAAGTTTTCTGGATATTATAACAATGGAAATTTAAAATGATTAAATAATCAGCAAAAATTGACCTTAATGAGATGATTATCGGGCAGATTGAGCTAATCTTTCGCGTTCTTCTTTCCTTTTTATTGCATGACTTTTAGTATCTCCGTTTGCGGTAAGTATTAGTTCTTCAGCAATAATTTCTTCTATTGTCAAGGGATTATTGAAACTTTTTCTGAAGCAACTTTCAACAAGATATTTCAATGCAAGATCTACTCTCCTCTGTGGAGCTATATCTACTGCTTGTTGATAAACTATTCCTCCATAACTTAGCCGCGTTGTTTCTTCACGCGGTGCTGCGTTTTCAATTGCTCTGACTAAGATTTCTAATGGATTTCGAGATGTTCGAAGATGCATAATTTCAAATGAACTTTTAATGATGTTAATTGTCTTAATTTTCTTTCCTGAAAGTGAAGCGGGTTGTCTGCCACCAATTTTTCTCTTGGAGAGTCCAGGGGTCATTAATCGATTGACAAACCGTTCTACGATATTAAGGTTAGATTTTCTAAATTTCTTATGTTCATGGCGACCATGGCTATGACAAGTAAGTGTAGGTTTTAAATTAATATATCTTTCTAAACTTATATCTTTGATTTTTACGTCTTTAACATCCCATTTATCAAAGAATTTTATATCTTCCATTTTGTACACTAATATCCTAATTTTAAATTCGCTTACTAATTGTGATAGATGAAAACTAAATATAATTTTAATTGATAAATAAGCCCTTACTTTTTAAATTTGACTCCTAAATGAAGATTTTGAAAAAATTTTATTTTAAGCAGTATTATCAGATATACAATTGGGGTATTATTCTTGTAAGATGGAGATATTAATAAGTAATATAATCAATTCACGTAGTTATTTTATTTAAAACCATGGAGTAAAACAAAATGTCAAGTGAATTGATAGTTCCTAAATCAAAGTTATTTAATAGGGTTTTATCTAAAATTATGGGCAATATTAAGAAAGGTAGTGTTATGCTATTAGATACTAATGGCTTCCGGATTGCTGAGATGAATAGTGATCGAACATATACAGACCAGTTTTGGGGATCAGCAAATAGAATTATAGATGCTGGAGAAAAAGTCTTAAAAGAATTAGGGCAAAGTAAGTTTAATCAAGTTTTTGAATCGGAATCATATTATCTAATGTGTGGTCCAGTTAACCAAGACATAAGTTACGCTATTTTATCAACTAAGGAAAAAATGTCCCTTGGAATGCTAAAGCTTCATGCACAATCACTTTGTAAAGACGTTCAAGACTTAGAACATGCTAAAGGATTTCTATAAGTCTCTCTAATATTAACCATAATTAATGTAAAGCCAATTTAACGTATTTTTAATCTGTCATTTGCTTTTTACATTGAGGGCAATAAATAGTTGATGGAGGGGATTGAAAATTACAATTAGAACAAGTTTTCCATGTAGGATACCAATTGAACAAATTCAAAATTAGTTTTTCATTATCTTTTGCTGGAATTCCTGACTTTTGATCATCAGTTAATAAAGCTTCACTACCTAATGCTGCTACTTTTCCTTTTCCATATTTAGTTATGCCCAAAACTGGAACACATGGTGGATTTGAAGTGGTATTAGAGAAAATTACGGGTTCTGCATTTAATGTAAGTGTTAAAGAGGCTGAACGGGGAAAAACCACATTGTATACATTTTTAGTAATAGGATGGTCTAACATAAGATTTAATAAAGGTGCCCAAGACCAAGTATCAGTGTCGGGATTAGCATGCATCTTCTTATCTTCTACAACATCATGAAAACTCAGACCAAACATGTTAGTTAATGCAAAGTTAAAATCTTTTTCAGTACCAACATACTCATTACCAACTAATAGCAACCCACGTCCTTCTTGTACAAATTGCCCTAAAGTTCGTAACTCGGTTGGTGTAAGAGTTGATGCACCAGTAGAACTCGCACCCATGACAAAAATATCAAATTCACGGAGAGCGGTATAATTTATCGGACCCTGAGTAAGTTTATTTACTGTAAAATTATTACTAGTTAAAATTAAAAGAAATCTTGAGCGCAGATCATTAACCCATTTATTTGGTTCCCGAGATTCATCAAATAAAACACGTAATTGTGGTCTTTTTACCTCTGATATCTCTTTTTTTTCCTCTTTTGCAGCAAAAAGTGGAATTTTTTGCTTATGAAGTACCAATTTTCAAAAACTCCAAAATAGTCAATCCATTACAAATTTAATAAGTTCCCTTTAATTAATCTTATTTTTCATGAAGTATGGCATATATTTTTAGGGGTTTTGCCATTTCTTTATTGATGATTAAAATTGACTCCTTATTTTGAATTCCAATTTTATTCAATTTGACATTATCATTCCGTATTATACCTTTTACAATAACCTTCATTGGTTCTTTAATGTCTAAAGTCATAATTAATCTATCTTTTAGGTCTCTAACTGTATCTCGTGGATCTACAGAAAAATCTACGCCCTTAATCCTATTTTTACCACAAACAATGCAATTTGAATTTTGATTTAACTTCATTAATGTAAAAGTCTGTGATAATCCATCATAGAACAAAAAATTATCTAACAATTTTCCTACTCCTAGGATTAATTTAACCGTTTCTTGTGCTTGAATTCCTCCTATGATTGTAGAAATAGTTAAAAGCGAGGGCATTTTAGGTGCTTTTTTAACTTTTTTGGTCTTTTTCCGTTTTTTTCCTGGAGGTGTACACGGTTTCTGTAATCTTTCTTGCGGTAGGAGTGGTTGACAATCGAGACAAGGAGTTTTAAATGGAATTACTACTTGTACATTTCCAAGCCAACCATACATTCCTCCATGAACGAGTGGTTTATTCTTATCTACACTTATAGAATTCAACCACCTTCTAGCTTCAAAAGTATCTAAACCATCAACTATTACATCAGACTCTTCATAGATTTTAGGATTAACTTCCTGAATTTCTTTATTGAATGCAATAATTTCTACATCTGGATTTAAATCAATCAAATATTTTTGAGCTACTGTAACCTTTGATTTATTAATATCAGATTCTTGAAAAAGCATCTGTCTAGATAAATTGGATTTTTCAATAGTATCAAAATCACAAATAATTAATTTACCAATACCCATTAAAACAAGGTCTAATGCAACAACACATCCAAGAGCACCCATACCTGCAATAAAAACTTTTCCATTTCGGATCTTTTGTTGATCCCACTCTTTTAATAGGATTTGCCGTTCATATCTACTTTCTTTTCTTGCTTTTTTTGGCAAATGTTCAACCCCTAAAGAAGAAAACTTATATTTTATGTTAAAAATCTAAATGTTGAAAATATATTTAACTTATTTATTCTAAGAGTTTAATGCTTAAAATAATCAGATTTTTTATAATAAATCAATGGCAAAACAAATTATGGAAGAATTTTCAAATTTAAATCCTATCTAAATAAAAACCTTGGTGCAATCAATGCTCAGTGAAGAAGACTTCTATTCAAGGTTAGCAATAGAAGCAAAGATGATGGAAGAAGAAGAACCATCATTCAAACCAGTTGAAGGAGATTTAAAACGTTGGAAAGGTTTTATTTTAGGGACTAAAATATATGAAGGAGGAGTATTTGAAATAGAATTAATAGTTACTCGTAAATTTCCTTATATCCCTCCAAAGATTAGATGGTTAACTCCTGTCTGGCACCCAAATATAAGGGGAGAAAAGGTATGTGTAGGGATTTTGGGTAAAGATTGGAGTCCAACTATGAGTCTTACAGGAGTAGTAGAAGCACTAAGAAATCTGCTAAATTTTCCAAATCCGAATGATCCATTGAACAGAACAGCATCCCAGCAAATGAAAAGGCAGCCAAAGAAATTTGAACGCATAGTAAAGGAATATATCGAGAAAGAAGCGACGTGGGATCGAATTAAACAATAATTTTTAAAAATTTTATTAAATTAAGAAAAAAATTGATATTTAATTATCCGCCTTCAGTTCTAGTGATTAAATAAAGTTTATCTAATTCACCAGCACCAATTTCTTTTAAAGTTTGATTTTCATTTCTAATTTCACTACCACGAAATGCAAGGACAAAAATATTCGAGGGAATTCTTTTTCTTCGAGAAATTTCATTTTTAATTTGTTGGATTGATGTGTCAGGATTTAGATTCAGTTCTGTAACATCTCCTCCAATAGCAGAAACGACTTTAACTAACATATATCTCACCCATTATGATTTTTTTAAATATTTTTTCAAATTTTATTATCATTTTCAAATTTTATACTTTTATTCAGTTTATTATATGAAAAAATAAAATAAATGGTTTTTGTAGTCGGCAACTAATTTAGATCATTTAAACACATTAGATCGATAAAATATCAGATTGGCTTAAATTCTTACGACAAAGAGGACAAATTCCTTTTAATTTTATCCACTCTATAAGATGGTTTTCATGAGCTGGATTCCTACAATGCGGACAATATACTTTTTCATTTTTTTCTTCATCTTTAATTGGAAGAGCACATACCATACATTTTTCTACGATATTCCAATTCCATTCCCCGAGAAAAGTTGTTTTACCTATGATAAAACGGTCCCAATTTTTTTTATGCATAATACGAACCATTTATTTTGTTTTTCCAGTTTTATTTAATAAATTATTAAATAAATATTTTAAATTAAAGGAATAATTCGAGTATTGAATAAATTGATCTTAGTAATGTGATATTTTTATGAGTACCGACGAAGATAAGATTTCAATTGATATCGAGGTTATAGAAACACCTCGAGGCAAAGTTGTAAGCCTTGAAAGTATTAAAAATATTATAAATGCATTGAATTTATTAAATGTAGAGCTTATTACATCTAATGAAAAAATTAATAATGAGGTTCTGAATGAAATGATAAATGTCGAAAGGGAATTAAAAGCTATTAGGAAGTTATTAGCTGAAAATACAATAACACATGAAGCTTTAAAAGAAAATATCAGAGAAATGAAAGATGTTTTAAAAAGTAATCTAGATTCATTAAATACAAACTTTAAAAAATTATCAAATGACTTTGAATCATTCGAGAAAAATATAGAAAGGAAAATAATTTCATCTTTAACCAAATTCATTCAGAGCTCAAAATCTTAATATCTAAAGTAAGGATCCCATTTGAAAAATATTATTAGAGTTCAATAGTTAAAGAATTTAGATTTTTTTTATTAATATAAGAAGGACAGAAAATCGGTTGGAGGAAAGGATTTATATCGAAGCAGAATTGATGTATAAAAAACAAAATGATTTTAAAACTATTCAGGGGAATCTTAGAAAGTGGGTAGGTCATTTAAAAACAAGAAATGATGATTCTATCACGATTAATATCGAAATTCCTCGTAGTTTTCCTATTGAACCTCCAATTATTAAAATAAGTCCTCCTATTATCCATTCTATTATTGATGAGAGTGGAAATATAAACTTAAAGATGCTTAAAAATTGGAAACCTGAATATCACATTTTTCAAATCATCAATAGTTTGAAAGCAATATTTTGGAAGGAACCGCCAAAGAAATTATATAGGGTAGAAGTAAAGAAAGTTAAAAGTTCTAGCAAAAAAATTAAAAAAACTAAGCAAATAAAACCTAAAAAAAGAGTCTCTATAAAAGAAACTGACATCTCCAGAGAAGAGATGGAAAATAAAATTCAAATTCAATTCTCTTTGGATTTCTTTTCTCCTTCATTAAAAGATAGAGTATTAGATCTTCAAAGCGAAAAAATCGCAGTCATTAATTTAGTGGAAAGCCTTGATGAAAATTTTCAAAAAGGAGATATAACAGCTGAGATTTACGCAAAATTATATAAAAAATATTATAATTTCTTAGTTTTAATAAATACAAAATTAAAGAAAATAAGTCAAGAAAATTAAAATGGGTTTTTAGTAAATAAATTGGATTAATTAAAAACAAGAAGTTATAAAATTAATTAAATATCGAAATTAAATTTAAAAGATTTTTTATCTATCCAACTAGCCCTTTTATTTTTAACTAAAATGTTAACAATTTCCCTTAAATCCTTTGCTGGCAATGTTTCAAATCCCTTTGCAATATCTGCACCCATTTCTCGTAAATCTAATAATGTCAATCTTTCTTCTCCAACTAAAAAAGCCCAATCATAAAGTATATCTCCCCATTTATCCAGCGATTGCCAAAAAACTCTTAGACGAGTCTTTTCGTCATTAAGCCACTTGGCAAGTTTTGAATCTTCTGCTAGATGATCCATTATAATCTGTAAACATGTTTCACGGTCCTCTAGAGCGTTAAATGGCTTTTTTGTATGTAAATCATATTTATCAACAATGTGTTGGAGAAATTCTTTACACCAATCAAAAAGAAAATTAGCCCATTCACTTGCCCATAACTCAACTTCTTCTTCCCAAGCATCTTTATCTTTTTTCTTATCAGGAATAAAATACATCCATGGGTATAGATTTTCTTTATATGCCCATTTATAGGTTTGTATCAACTTTTTAATAATATCTTCTTCGGTTATTTCTTTTACTTTAGCCTTTTCTTTGGTTATAATCTTTTCTGGTTTTGTTACGGGTGGTTTTTGAACAATTTGTGTGGTTTTCACTTTTTTTTGTTTCTTAATCTTGACTTTTTCTTTGATTTTTTTAGTTTTTTCATCAATAGTTTCAACTAATTTTTCAGCTTCAGCCTCTAATTCAGAGATATCTTTCTCCTTTTCTTTAATTTTTTCCTTATTTTCCTCCTCTTCTTCCCGCTCTCTTTGTAATGTTGCCAATTCTATCACGCTAAAAATTAAATTGCACCAAATTCATTGCCCCATTCAATGTATTTATTTAGTTCATCTTTTGCCACTGAAGATTTAATGTATTCTAATGTTTCTAAAAAGTCTTTTTGTTTAACTGGTCTTGGGTTCTCTGTTTCAATAAGATTACCACTAATGTCTAATTCTCTTATAGGTTTCATTATGCTTTCTCTACATATCAAAGCAATATCTGAACCTGAAAATTTATCTGTTTCTTTAGCAAGTTTATCAAAGTTAACATCTGTATCCAATTCGACCCCTTTAGTATGTAATTTAAAAATTACAACACGTGCTTCATACTCAGGCATGCCTACATAAATTCTTTTCTCGAATCTTCTACGAAATGCAGAATCTATTTCCCAAGGTCTATTAGTAGCACCTAATATTACAATTGCTTGCCCTCCACTTTTTAATCCATCAACTTCTTGAAGTAATTGGGTTTTAATCCTTCTTTCACCACCGTGTTCACCACTATCACCTCTAGATGTGGCTATTGAATCAATTTCATCAATGAATATTAAAGAAGGTGAGTTTTCTCTAGCCAATTCAAATAATTCTTTTACTAATTTCTCGGATTCTCCTAACCATTTTGAAACTAGTGAAGCTGCATCTGCATTGAAAAATGTAGCATTGCATTCATGAGCTACAGCTTTAGCAATTAAAGTTTTACCACAACCTGGAGGGCCATATAATAAAATTCCTTTCCATGGACGTCTAGAACCTTTAAATAAATCTGGACGTAACATTGGTAAAATAATAGCTTCTCTCAGAGCTTGTTTTGGGGCTTCTAAATTTGCAACATCCTCCCATTTTACATCAGGTTTCTCTGTTACTATTGTTTCGGAAACTGTACGTCTTAATTCCATATCTTCTTTGGTTGCAATTTTTTTTATAGGTTTTAAGGGTTTTTCAGATGGCTCAGTGCTTGTCCTAGGTCTGGGTACTTCATACTCATAAATTCCCCTAATTTCTTTTACTCTTTTTTGATATTGCTCAATCCTATCTAAACAAATATGCCTTAATTTTATATTCTTTGTGACTTTTGCGAATTCCATCAAAATTTCCATAGCTTCTATATAGTATCGACTTGCTTCATCATAATTCTCGTCATTATCGAGATCAACAGCTTTTTTTGCTTTGCTAATACCCATCTTAAAAGTTCTCATAGACATTAGGATTACACAATATATTTTTTTATTTCATTTAATTCCAAAATCAAAATATTGATAATTTCATAAGGAAGATCTATTTGATAGTTACAATTTTTCTTCTTTCAATTTTTTTATTTCTTTTTCTAGTTCGATCATCTTCTCTGAAGGAGGTAGTAATGATTTTTTAGCTTCTGTTTCTATTTCTGCATCTAGTTGTTCCATGCCCTCTTTAATGTCATATTCAGTTACTTGAAGACTCGTTTGGGTACCTTCTTCAACTCCATCTTGGATATATTCTCCTGTTAAGTCGAATTGTTGCAAATTTCTTTGTAGATCTGCCATCATCTCTCCTAGTTTCGGAATTTCTACATTTTTTAATAGACTTTTCAAACTGCGTTGTACAGAGGATAAGTTCTTCGCTATTTCAACATGACTTTTAGCCATCTTAATCTGATGGACTAAACCTTCAATATTCAATCTATATGTGTCTACAGCAATAGCCCATTTTTGAAATCGTAATCTATGTTGCATGTAAAGCTGAGCTCCCTGATTATTTCCTTCTAAACGATATTTTTTCGCTCTTTTATATTGAGCTTTAGATTCCTTTTCTAATTGTTTTCTTTGATACATCAAATTTCGGTTAAAAAGTTCTAGGTTATTAAGCAATTTATTATAATTATCGCTTTTTCTCACCCACCTAAAAAAGTCTTCAAGAACGCCCATCGACTCACCGGTAATTTCAATCTTTACCTTGTTTTAATTTTTTAATTTCATCTTCTAATTCTGAAATTTTTCCTGAGGGTGTTTTTAATATTTGACCAGTTTCTACTCCAATTTCAGCGTCTAATTCTGTCATTGCTTCGTTTATTTCCGCATCAGTTACTTGTGTGCTTACTTGAGTTCCTTCTTGTATACTTTCATCAATAAATTCACCAGCTAGATCGAATTGTTGGAACATCGAATTGACATCATTCATAATTTCTGAGAGTTTTGGTAATTGTATTGCACCTGCCATGGACCTGAGAGTCCTTTGAATTACAGCTAACGTTCTAGCCATCTCATGATGGGATTGTGCCATGCGAAGTTGATGAAGTAGGCCTTCTATATTTAGTCTATAGGTATCAACAGCAAATGCCCATTTTTGAAATCTTAAACGATGTTCCATATATAATCTAGCTGCTTGATTGTTTCCCTCTAGCCTATACCTCTTAGCCGTCCTAAAGTTATCTCTGGATTGTTTTTCCAAATGTTTTCTTTGAAAGGTCAAATTACGGTTAAAAACATCTATTTTTGTTATTACTTTTTGCAGATTCTTGCCTTTTCTTAACCAACTAATAAATTTTTCTAATACTCCCATGAAGATTTATCTCCAGGATTCTATTTTTTTTTTTAATAAAGCAAATTAGTGGATTTTTAATTTTCACCATAATTAAATTTTGTACAAATTTTGCTTAATATAAATAATTAAACACAGTTTAATTAATTATGCTTTGAGGTTGATTTTCTAATTAAAGTCAAATTTGATAATACAAATTTATTAAATATAATATTAGAAGTTATTAATAACGTCCTCGTTTTTTAGATTCTGCTATTGCCTCCTCAGCTATTCTTATGGCTTTATCTTTCTCCTCTTTTGTAATTAATAGCTCTTTTTCTAGTTCTTTGTTTTCTATTTTAAGTTGTTTAATAATTAATTCAAGTTCTTGGATTTTTGCCTGAAAAGCTTTAATTTCAGTTGTTTTATCAGAATCAGTTAAAAGTAATGAATCAAAAAGTTCCTTAGCTTCTTCAATTTGAGTCCTTGATCGTCCTTCACTAAGTCGTTTTCTCCTAGCTTCCATAGTTTCTTTTAATTCGTCGCTTACAAAATCTAGGGGATTAAATCCAGAACCTCCATGTAATGTTTCTCGTATTCGGATTTTTAAAATAAGGGGGGCTCTCTTAATTACATCTCCGGTAATAATCGCCTCACCAGGTTCTAATCGGGAAATATCTTCATTCCAATCAGATGATAATCCCTCAGAACTCTTGATTGTAATATCAATATCTCTAATATCAGTTAATTGATGAATAATCCAAGTACCAGCTTGAGCACGAACAGTTGTATCGAGTAATTGAGGTTTTTGAGTAACAATTACTAAATTTGCACCAAATTTTCTTCCTTCTTGAGCAAGTAATTTGACTGTTTCCCTAACTTTTGTTTTTTTCTTAGACGCAAAAAGATGGGCTTCATCTAATATACAGTAAAAAGGTTGAATTTCTCCATCTACAGATGCATCATATAATTTCATTAATATTTTGTGGGTCAAAGCTTCCTGAACTTCTAAATCCAAACCGCGTAGATTTACAATTGTACATTGTTGAGATGAGATTAAATCCTTCGCTGAGCTTGTCATAAGAAATTCTATGGGTACATCTCCCCCGGGATTTATATCCAAATCCGTAAATTCAATTATTTGTTCAGCATATGATTTCGGTTCGACATGAAATTCTTTAGAACTATCGGAATTTTCAACTTTAAGGCTCGAATATTCTCCATGACGATCAAAAATTATTACTGGAATCCCCTTTTTCAAAAATTCCTCTATAAAAACCCCAACTGTATACGATTTTCCAGAACCACTCTTACCAGTAATAAAAACTCGTCCAAATTTGGCTAAAGGAAGTAAGACATCATATGGATATCCTCTTAATTTCCCAAAATATACTCCCTTTTCTTCTGGTGTAAATATTCCTAAAGTCTCCCTTATCAATTCTTCAGTTGCTTTATAAACGACTTCTTTAGGTTTAAATGGTGTCTTTGGTATACTACCTACAACTTCGGCAACACCATAAATAAAACTTTTTTCATTCCAAATTTCTTTAATAATTAATAAATAGAACTTCTCTCCATGCTTTGCTTGAATATAATCATTTCTTCCTATTTTTGGATTTGTAATATCAATGTTTACAGTATGAGCATATGTTTTACCCTCGATAGTTCCAATTTGTTCTAAATTTTCAGTTTCCATTTTAAACCCTATATTGATCAACATTAATATGATAAAACAGCATTAAGTATTCAGTAATCTAATATTTAAAATTTTAATGAAAGCGGAAAATGAATAAAAATAATTACAGAAATAATCTCTATTTATTTTAATAAAGAAAAATAATTGCAAAAATGAAAAAGAAATATTTAATTTTTTGGATAGAATGCCTAGATATGTAATTTTTTAAATATCGGTTTTGATATAATAGGATTGAGAACTAAAATTTAAAAAAAAGAAACATGACTAGGAAATTAAATTAAGAGGATTTGAACGAAATGGGATTTTTTAAGAAATTATTCCCCAAAAAGCAAGTAGAAAAAAGAGATCAAATTATATCTCAAATTCGGCAAAGTATGAACCAAATGAATTTAAGATCTCGAAAATTTGCCAATCAAGCTGATTTAAATAAAGCTAAAGCAAGAAAATATATTAAAACAAACAAAGCTCTAGCAAAACAATATCTTGCAAGATATCAAAAAAGTCAAAAACTTCAAAAACGCTATGATACATATATTGCCAAATTGGAAGACAGAATTTTTGCATTAGAACAAGCCGAAGATATCAAAGCAATGACGGATGCTATGAAAGGGGCAACTGTCGCATTAAAGCAAGCCAGTGTGTTAATTAACCCACAAACAGCAATGGAACTTTCTGTGGAATCTCAACAAGCTATGGCTGACATTGATAGAGCAGGAGAGATATTCGCCGAAGAAGAGGATTTAAATTTAGATGAAGAAGAACTGGACGCAGCCCTCGAAGAATTAGAAGCAGAGGCACTATTAGGGGAAATTGAAGAATTACCGGAAGTACCAGCCGATACTATTCGACAACCTGAAAAATCTAAAGTTAAAAAACAACTTGAAGAATTAAGAGAATCCATTGATTCAGATATAGATTAAAAATAAAATTAAATACTTTAGGCCGCCCAAGGTAAATCAGGAGTTTCTGGAGTAGGTGCAGCTGGTGTCGGAATAATAGCAAGCATAACAATAACACCTACTATTAATAATAATGTAACAATAATAACAGAATAAGGACCTACTTTTACTCCCCAACTCTCCTCTTGAAAAAATCGTATTAAACCAGCACCTGCAAAAGGCATCGGTCCTTCACGGGATCTACGTTTTTGGCGTCTACCTGGCTTTTTTGACATCTTATTTCAAACTTTTTAATTTTTAATAAATTAATTAATATAATTTAATTTTCTTTTATAAAAGTTAATAACAATCAGAGGAAACATAAAAATGAAAATATCCGAATTTCAACAATTGATGAAGGATCTATATTTTGAACGAGATAAAAAAAGAGGAGTTTCAAAAACCTTTTGTTGGTTGGTTGAAGAAATTGGAGAACTAGCCAAGAGTATAAATAAGAAAAATCTTGATGTTGCTCAAGAATTTGCTGATGTTTTAGCATGGTTATGTTCTGTAGCAAATTTATTTGAGATTGATCTAGAGAAAGTAGCTATAGACAAATATAATTATTTTTGCCCAAAATGTAAAAAAAATCCTTGTAAGTGTGAATTTGATTAATTTATTATGAGTAAATAAACAACTTCATGTTTAAACAATATATTCTTTTATAGTTCAATGAAAAAATAATTAAATTATATAATAATTTGAATTTTAAAACTTGAATTTTTAATGAAAATAGTGAAAAGAAATATTAATCAATAACTCAAATCTTACTTAATTTACTCTGGAGTAACGATATTAATGAAAGTAGAGGAAATTATGAAAAAGGAAGTAATTTCAGTAGAAGTTCCGAATTCTAGAGCTAACCTCATGGAATTATTTGAAAAACATAATTTAAAATCATTACCAGTACTAAAAAAAGGCACGAATAATTTAGTTGGAGTAGTAACACAAGCAGATCTCATTAAAAATCCTTCCGAAGATCAACTTGCCTTATTGATGACTAGGAATCCAATTACCGTTTCTGCTAAAGATGATATTAAAAATGCTGTAAAATTAATAATAAATAACAATCTTAGACGTTTACCGGTTACAGACAACGATAAAAGTTTAAAAGGAATGTTATCGATAACAGATATTATTTCAAAAGGTATCTCAAAGTTAGGTATTCAAAAGACTATAAAGGATTATATTTTAAGGACTTTTACTTCAATTTGGGAAGGAACTCCACTTCCAATAGTACCTCATATTATGAGGTTAGCCAAAAAACAGGCTCTTCTTGTTTTAAATGATAAAGGTAATTTATCAGGAATAATATCACAAGAAGATCTTATTAAAGCAAGTGAAATTGTGTCTGAAAATACAAAATCAAATATTTCTGCTGAATCTGAAGGTGATTTTAGTTGGGATGCTTCCTCTACACTTCTTATAACTCAACATAAATTAAAATTACCAAATGATAAACTAATTAAAGATGTAATGGAAAAAAAATTAATCACTGCAATTGAATCTACTAGTATTAAAGAATGCGCTGATAAAATGCGTAAATATAATATAAGCCAATTACCGGTTTTAGATGCTCGTGGGGAATTAATTGGATTAATAACCGATAATAGTTTGTTAAAAGCACTTTATGAATAAAATTACTTATTACTTAGCAAATTGCATGATATTTGTCTGATGCCCTTTATCTTTACTACTTTCAAATATTGAATTTATGTATTCTTCAGCTAATTCTAATCTTTGTTTTAAATAATTATCTAATTCATACTTTTTTGCAATATCAATCGCAATTTGTAAATATTTTATAATTCCACCTTTTGTAACAGTAAGAATTAATTTACCATTACATGGTTTATCCCTAATTTTATTTCTACAATTACCAGAAAGCGGAATACGCCGATAAGTTTTATTACATTTTGGACAACGATAGGATTGATTGGCAAAAGCCCGTAAATTTCCAATAATATCACGTAAAAAATGTTTTTCAATTATACGTTTAGCTGCATCTTTTACGTCAACTGCTCGAATTTTTTTTGCTATATCTAATTGAGCTTCGACTTTTTCCTTCATTGATTTTAATTTTTTATATTTAGTCTCTTTAGGCCCAAAATTGATATTTGTAGTATAATGACTGAATTTAAAACCTTCATATTGCAAAGATGAACCACGTCTCTTATCTACAATATCAATTATATTTCGAACGTCTTTAGGACTTGGAAAATTAATAGTAGAATCATAAAATAAGAGTGGTAATTTCTCTGCTACCTCCATATTATAAACTTCATCATCAATCTCATCAGGGTTAATTGTGAGGGTGAGAATTAAAGGAGCATCCATTACCCCTCCACGAGTAGCTGGTAAATAATCGATAGAGAAATTAAGAAGTGCATCAAGAGCTAAAATAATTGCATCTTCATCACTATCACAGTTTCTCCTTTTTCCAGCATGCCAATAAGGGTGAGCAAAGAGAACATTTGATTCTGTAAATCCTATAATTCTCCCAACAACTCCTGCTGAAATATGTGGTGCTAATCCTATTACAATATGTCCTAAAAGCCCTTTAATATTTTTTAAATTGTAAAATTTCGGTAAATTGTAGACTTTTTCAAGCAAATCGTCAATGAATTTTGAAACTTTTAAAAGATACTCAGCACTGTTATAGGAGATTACAATATCTTGTACTCTTAATTCAACAATTTGGTTTTCACTAGTAAGTTCAAAACCTTTATAATCTGATGTATAACCTAATCTTTTTAATTCTTTTAAGTCGATACCAATTTCGAATGGTTTAAAATGGGTCAAAGGGGCGTCAGTAGCATCATATCTACAAGTACCATCTCTAAATACAAAGGTATTGTTTTTAGCCCTCAATATTCCTTTTTCTAAAAGTTCAGGTGTTTTATCTTTACTTATTAAACCTATAACACATTTTACTTTTTCAGGTGCTAATTCTTTTAATGATTTAAGTTTTTTACTTAGCAGTTTATTTAAATTTATATGTTTTTTGGTAGAGAATTTAGCTTGTGCTCCGCAACACTTACATATACCATCATCAATTTCAATATTACATTTCGAACATATCATAACCTTTGAAGTTCGAACTTTACAACGAGGACATAGATTTTCATAAGTGATTTCATTACATTTAGTGCATTTTTTCGTAACTATATCAACAAACGGCTCTTTTCTATTGAAAGCAGCTTTAATCAGGTCTCTTTGAGTTCCGCCTGTTCTTCCTATAGGAAAAAGACTATGAACTGGAGGATTCATTTTTCTTTCTTTGGATTTTTCAGGACGTCCCATACGTGCTCCAATATAATATGGAGCTTTAATTTTAACTTTAATATTAGAAATTGATTCTATAATCTTCAAACAATTGTCTTCTATAAGATCGGGTTGAATATCAATACTTTTATTATCTAATTGTAAGAGTTCTTTTAAAATTAATGAATTTTCAGTAAAAATAATTTTATTTTCTTTTACTTCATGTGGTATTTCAATTTTCTCGAGAATATTTTTAGCATTTTCATCATATTCATGAATTATATAATTGGATGCAGGTCTATTTTGAGAGTTTGATTCTATTAACCAATTACGTAAAAACACGAATTCATCCTTTGATATATCATTCCAGCAATAATTATATGTCGGATGTAAAGAAATATCCAGATTTTTAGAGATTTTGATAGCTTCTTTTTGTGTAGGTTTAAAATTTAAAGGTTTTTGGATGAATTTTTCCAATTTTTCATTATTAATATTCAACATTTTGCTTACTGAATTCAAACTAGGGAATTTTTTAGTTACAGATTTTAATTCTTCAGCCCACCATTCCTCACAATCCGCAGAAGGTAAAATAACATGATCATTTTCTAAAAATTCTCCAAAAGCAATTAGACAATCCCCTTGAGAAATAATTTCTTTAATTGATGATTTTAATTTTTTTGCTTCTTCTATTGAATTTATTCTTTTAACACTTCCATTTTTTAATTTAACAAGAGGTCCCTCTATAGAGTCTACAGGCATAACAATAGAGCCTTTTCCAGGTCTTTCAGTTATAAACTGTGTACCATTCGCAATAAAACTATCTGTCCCAATAATCATTGTAGCAGGATTTAATCCAACAGCAGCTAAACCAGTATTTCTTGATCTTCCATATCGTAATCTAAATCCTCCTTTACGAGAAGGATATGCAAGAATTGGTCGTCCTGCAATAACATCCGCTAAAAATTTTGTTTTTGGTTTTATATCCATTTCTTTTTCTTTGACTTTTTGTTTCTGAGTAACCAATTTATCAATCCATTCCCAGCCTTCAATCTTCGACTTCGAAATTATTCGTTTTAATTTATGAGCTTTTCCTAATAATCCGTCATTAAAAACTAATACAGCACCACCTCTTACTCTATTGGTCTCTATTCGAGGAAGGTCTCTATGGCCTGTAACTTCTTCCTTTTGTGTTGGTTCTCCTGTAATTTCAATTGGAATATGTGTAGCAGCATATTTAATATCATCCGGTTTGGAAGGAAATTGAAGGCTCATAATATCCTTATATAAATTAATTTCCTCTAAATAACGCTCGACTTCCCTTTCTGTGGTTTTATATCTGCTTAAATGTAAGATTTTACGAACAATATCACCAATTAAAATGGTAAGTGCTGTTTCAGTACCTCCAGCAGAACGAATTGGACCCGAGAAATAAATAGCTAAATATTCAGTTTTATCAAGATTTTGCTTAATCTTCACACTTGCAATACCATCGATAGGAGCTGCTGTTATTCCTTCAGTTAAGATTCCAAGTGCTGTTCTAACCGCTTGATCAGCCCTTCTTTGCTTAGTCTCTAATCCAAATTCACCCGAAGCAATTTCTTCGGCAATTTTAAAAGCAATTTTTTCATGGTCTAATTTATTATTAATTAATTCACGAATTCTAGTTGCCACATTTTGAGGACCTATCAATTTTTCAACTCGAGATGCCACATCAGTCGCCCAAGGGATTTCTACTGCATTTGAAGGGTCATATCCTTTACCCCTTGCCCGATTTGCGACATTATATAATTTTTCAATTTCTGAAATTAAATTGATAAAATAATCTTTGATATTATTACTCATATTATTTTGGTTTAAATCATGCGAATTCTTGCTTTCTAGAGAACCTTCTTCAGAAATTATCATACAAATACTTTATATTTTCTTAGAAATATAAAATAATTTTTAAAAAATAACACTATATTCAAATAAATAAATTATTAAATTATTATCTTTTCGAAAATTGATTGAATTTCAATTTTTAACTTATTTTATATCCGACAAAAATAATCATCTTTAATAATATTCTATAATTCTTATTTTTTAACTCGAACCAGAAAAGTAAAATTAATTATTATTAAAATATTGATATTAAAAAAATTAATACATTCCAAAATTAGTATTGAGGAAATCTTTGTGAAAGCTAAAAGAAAAGGAATAATACGAATTTTTTTAATCGTAGCTATTGTGCTCTTCACTATTCCTTTAATATCCTCAACTTCATTGGAATATACAAGCTCTTCAGAAGTAAGGATATTATTTGATGAAGCTCATGGGCAATTCTGCCAATTGGATGATTATAAAGGGAATTATATCCTAGCTCTTACCTTGTTGAACATGTCTGCTCGATATGAAGTAAGAGTCCTTAAAGATAATTCTTCGATTACACCTTTGAGACTACTTGGAGTTGATATTTTAGTTATAGGAAATCCTGGAATTAATAATACATATGATGAAAAAGAATTAAATACAATTTCTGCTTTTGCTTTAAAGGGTGGCTCAATTTTACTAATGAGTGAAGGATATGTGGAAGATCGCTATCCATTAAATCAAAGTATTCCAAATACTACTGAATTAAATAAAATTTTAAAAGCTGTAGGTCTTGTCCAAGCCAAATTTACTAATGAAACTATTAGAGATGTCAGTCAATGGTTATATTATTATGCAGGTGATACTCATCAAATTCCAATCACTAGTGCTAGTTTCTCGCCTCAATATACAGTAGGTATGGGGATTGATATGGTATTAATGTTTGGCTCACATATAGATATAAATCCATTTATATTTTCAAATAATATTATGGCAACTGGACGTACATTGGATCTGGGAACTTTTATTTACCCCCTTTCTACAACTACTTCGGGAACAACTCTACCTATATGGCTCGCAGGATTTCAGCTATTTACAGGATCACGAGTATTACTTTGCGGTTCAACTATGATGTTTAGTGACTTAATTCCTAGAGGTTTGGAAAGAAGAATGAAATTTGGGGAAGATAATCTTACTATTGCATCACCATGGTATTTTTCATATGATACTTCTGATTTTGGGCTTTTATTTGGTCTTCCATCATTTGATAATGCTCAATTATGGATGAATATGTTTGATTGGCTGAGTATTTCAGAAAATCAAAACTTTCTCCCTTTAATAATAGCTTTTTTAGCTGGTATAATCGGAATATTAGGAATAGGTTTTTCATTATTTATTTATGCAAAAAGGACTAAAATCAAAGAAATAAAAATAGAAATCTCGGAACAAGAAATAGAAGAGTTGCCAACTGTATTAGAAAGAGCTGAAACTTTAAAATCTGCAAGAAAAAGTCTAAAAACTGGAGAATACTCAAAAGCAGCTGAATTATATATCAAAGCTTCAAAATTATCCTCTAAAATTAAAGATGATATTAATCGTAAAAAATTCAATAAAAAAGCAAGAGATATACGTTCTTCTAGAAAATTAAAATAAATTTAAATTAGAAAGTCTTAACTTTACTAGAATCATTAAATAAAGGTTTGCTGCTTATGCTTCTTGTTCTTCGTAAATTTTATCAATAAAATGACCATATACATCAACAGGCTCGTCCAAGAATGTAATATTATCTAACTCTACTTTTAATTGGCAATTTCCACAAGTTACGATTGCTCTGCCTATTCCATCTAAACTCGCTGGTTTAAAAATCTCAATTACAACGCTAGATTTGGTCCCACACATTGGGCAGTCAAAAACTTTTGGAATTCTTTTCCTAGGTCGACGAGCAACTTTTTGTCTCTTTCTTCTGCCCATATTTTCAAATCCTTTAATATTTATTAATCAAAATAAGTAAATTCAATTTATTTAATTTTTTGATTTATATACTTCCTAAATAGTATATTTAGATTTTTTTTCTTATTGTTGCAAAATCTTCAGTTTCTTGCATATTCCAAGTACAAATTTCTTTCAAATTAGACTTATTGAACATATTTTCAAATTCTTTTAATTCTAACTCCTTTTTTAAAATAGTAAAAATTGTAAAACCTCCTCTTTTACATATTCTTTTAACTTCATTTATTGACATAACGGGATCAGGAAGGTTTTGTAATAGTGTGATTGAAAAAACAGTAGAAAATATGTTTTCCCTGAAAGGTAAAAAATCCGTATCTGCACAAATTAAATGTAAGATATTATTTTCGTTCTTTTTTAAGGCAATTTTTAACATTTCTTTGGATATATCAATACCAACTAAAAAATTGGTGTGATTTTTTAATAGATTAAAAATAAGACATGTTCCACATCCTAAATCTAAAATAGCTTCTTTTTTGAATTTTTTTAACTTATTAAAAATCATTTTATATTTTAGATTTTGGATTGATTTATATCGTTTATCATAATTTTTAGCAGTCTGATTATATTTAGAAATCATGTCTAATTTCTTTTTAATTGAATTTATTTTCCCGAAATTTAATTTATTAGTCATTATCGTCTATTTCGCTCTTTGATACTAAAGATTCAATCATTTCATGAAAGTCAAATAAAAAATCATCTAATATTTTTTCACGCGTCTTCATAGTTTCCTTTTCAGATAATCTTAACAATAACGAATCATCTTTTCTTATGGAATTAATAATCATCTCAATTATCAATTCTTTAATCTTTTTAAGCCCTTCATCAGTAAATCTGTAGATTTTTTTGGTCTTCCCTCTACAATGAGCGTATTTCGTCGCTATAATGAATTTACAAATCCCATTTTTTTCCCATTTTTTCAAAATGTCCTTTACTAATCTATGAGTTATAGAAAATTTCGTATTTGGTTTATTTAATATCTTTAATACTAATTTTGCTAATTGTGAACTCGGAAAATCGTAACTATGCCATTTAGAATTTACACCAACAACATATTCAGCGATAATCCATTCAATAATTTTTTCTTCTTCCTTTAATTTTTTAATTATCCCCAATTCTAAAGATGATTTCCTTTTCTTTATTGCTTTGACCATATAGATATTAATAATGATTTTATAATATAAGGATTTCAATCCTAAATGAATTTAGAATAAAAAGAAGAAAAATAATTAATTTAACTAATTTGATAAAAATAGATAAATAATTTATAATTATTTAGAAAGACTTTCTAAACTACGTTTAATAGTTTTAACCTTTGTCCATATTTCGTCCGCTAGCTTTATTTCTTCTAATTGCTCCGAAATTATTGCGGCTCTTTCTAAAAATCTCACTGCATCATTGAAATTTTCTTTATCAATAGCACCGTCAGCTTCCTCCATTACTTTTTTCCTTTCTTCTCTAAGAGTTGTTTTTTCTTCATCTGAGAGCTCTATTTTCTCTATTTTTTCTGGAGCTTCTTTGATTTCCTCTTTTTTTTCTATTTTTAATTTTTTATGAATTTCCTTTTCTAATATTAAGATTTTTTGTAATTCTTCTTCTGCCCCTTCTTCTTTAATTTCAACGAGCTGCATTCCAATTTTTTTAGCTCTTTCGAGAGGTGCAAGAGCAACATCATACAATTTGTTTTTAATTGCTCTCTTAACTTTAATTAATTCTTCTTTTTGATCATTCTTAAGTTGGTCAATTTGTTTTTTATCAAGAATTGGCTTAACTCTGGGTAATTTTGGTTTAGCTATTGGTTTTACTTTTATAACCGGTTTGGGTTTAGGTACTTCTTTCATTTTAATTTTAGGTTTTGCAGGTAGTTTAACTTTAGGTTTTGCTTCTTCTTTAGCAATTCGTTCGTCTTCTTCTTTTTTCATCAACATTGCAGCTCTTGTACCAAACATTGCTACTTCGGGCGATAATCCTTGAAATATACCTTTTAAAAGATTTAAATGTTGCAATGCAAGACTCTGGGAAATATTTCGTTCACCCCACCTTCTACGAATTGCATCCACCATGTATTCGGGAAAAAATGTTGGATAAGCTATATCATTTAATAAATAAATAAGATCGTTTCCATCCTTTTGTTTTATTTCTTTTATTAATTCTATTTTATTAAGCGCACTTAATTTTGCATCCAAGCTTGTTGGATTAAGGTTAAGAGTTTTAATAAGTGCTTCTTTCTCCTGATAATTCTGCCTTAAAACTGAAATTACAGAATATAAATCTGGATCTGAAAATATTATTGAACATTCTTTACTATCTTTTTCCTCTAATTTATATTTTTTAAAAAATCTTTGAACATCATTCCTATAACCACTAAATATTGCCTTTTTAACTTTCCCTTTCTTTCCAAATTGTTTAATCATATTTTTGGCAGGAACTCTCATGAAGAATACATCTTTTATTAAAAATAAGCATTCAGTCTCCGCGCTTATTTCAGTTGGGATTTTAAATTCTTTTAAGATATTAGTTTTGAAAAATGGCATTAATAATCCATCTAAATCTAATACATCTTCACCCATTCTATCACTAAGCCATTTACGTAAAACTTCTTTAATTACTGCTCCTTCAGTTAATTTTCTTAAAATTAGTACTCGAGTTGGGTTCTTGAAGATGAAAGAAAACCTTTGTTCATCAGTTAAAGATAAGAATTTTGGAATTTTTTCAAAATAACTCCTTAAAATATCAGTAAAATTTGGCTTTTTTCGTTGTTCAACTATTTCATAAATAGTTTCAACCAGTGATTCTTCATATATACTAGGATCTTCAGTATCTTCTAATATTAAAGCAACATAGAATTGATCTCTTCCTTCTTCTGGAAGACCTGTATAATAAGAACAAATATTTAAGCCTTCAATCATCATAGAAAGAAAACCCGCCTCGCCACCACCCATTGCATGTGTTGTAAATATTCGCAATAATTGATCTTCAGAAATTGAAATGTTGGGATATTTTCCTTCAAGAACAATTCCTATTTTGTCATCCCATCTGACAAGGACAATTCCTCTTGGAATTTTAAAAACCTCTTTTATCAATTCTCAAATATAATTCTGAATAGTTATCATAATAAATGAAGGTTATTAAATGAATAGACTAATTTTCTAATAAGTCATTTATATCTGTATTCTTTTTTTTATATTTTGTTGAGTATTTTTAAATTCAATAATTATACAAACTTTCACGTTAAATAATAATTTTAGATAAAATTACCAATTTAAAAAACAAGTTTATTCTTTAATTAATAAAAAAGTTTAGGTATTAAATAATTAATAACTAGGTATATACAGAAACCGTTTGAAACAGTTATAAATTAAGATATAGCCATTTGAATTTTAAAGTTTTTAGAGAAAAAGGAAAGAAGGGTCAGAAAATAAGAAATTTTTTAAAAAATATTATTCTCATGTGAAAACTGAATTAACCGAACAATGCTCCTAATCCAGTCGCTTCCTCTTTCTTTTCTTCTTTCTTTTCCTCTTTCTTTTCCTTTTTTGGTGCTTCAGGAGCTGTAGATTGAATTATAGGCATAGCTTGTGAACTACTTAAGGCTTCTTCTATATTCACGCCTTCTAAAGCTGCAATAACAGCTTTAATCCTTCCAGTGTCGAGAGTTATTCCAGCGGCGGTCATGACTTTTTTTAGATTTTCTTCATTAATATCTTTTCCAGCTTTATGAAGCAATAAAGAGCCATATATATATTCCATTTTTATACCTCCTTAACCAAATAAACTACCTAATCCACCTGAACTCGTTTCTTCGGGGGGTTTTTCCTTTTCTTTTTCTTCTACCTTTTCTTTTTCTTGAGTTTGTGTCGGGACTTCTATTGGTAGCGCGTTTGGATCAATTTCTAAAATTTTTGATAATATTATGTTTGAATTATTATAAGCCTTAAATAAAATATCATTTATAAATTCTTTTTCAATAACAGGTGCACTTATTATTACAGACTTCGCTTGTTGATTAGCTTTCTGTAAAAGATGTGTGATATTTTCTTTATTTGGGAATGTAATTTCGATTGATAAATTCAAAGCAGAAGTATGAGCTGAAGTCAATTGTCCAAATATTTCGCTAAAATCTACTTCGAGATCTTCTCCTTTAAGTATCACGCCACTATCTAGGGCTGTATATAAGGATAAACCTACTTTCATTGGAAAAATATTAAGTTTAGTTAATACAATAGCCAGTTGTAATGAGATCTCGTCCCCTTGTTTAGCAATTACTTTTTCTTCTTTTATATGAATAGTACCTGATTGTACTTTTGTTTGTAATCCGACTGAATTCAATTCACTTATAACTGGTCCTGGTGGAAAACCTGTATCTTTTTCAGGAATAATGATATCAATTGGTGTGATATCGCCAGATTTTGCGGGAGCTTGAGCCTTATTTTCATTTAATATTTTTACTAATTTAAAAATGTTCAAATCTGTAAAAATGAGAGCTGTGGACCCTTTCATTTCGTCCATTAATTTTTTATATCCTGGTTTATCTCCAAATTTTTCAAATGCGAATTTGATTAACCGACTTTTAGCCATACGTATTACAGCAGTATCTCGAAGTTTTTTTCTAATAATCTGTAGCTGTTTTGAAGGAATTTTTTCCATTTTACATAGACCAATGATTGGATAACTTTCTATCAGTTTAGTTAACTCTTTAATTGTCTCTATCTTATGCTGAGGTATTTTTTTCTTGGCTGTTGTAGACATTTTTATTTCCTCAAGGGTATTTTAACAGGGGGACTCATTGTTGCTTTAATAAATATTGATTTTACATTTCGTAAACCTTTCTCTAAATTATGTTCTAAATAATTCATTAAAACTTGAAGATTTTCAAATATTTCTTTAGATTCCATTTTTTCGTTCCCAATTGCAGTTTGAATAATGGGGTTCTTTTTTATTCGAAATCTGGCGGTTTTTTTGTATTTGTCTAAAATTTCCTCTAAATCCGATTTTGGATTTACAATGGCAGCACCTTTTGGGGGGGCAAGTGGCATTTTTCCAAGTGGTCCTAAAACAGGCCCTAAAAAACGTCCAACATTTGGCATTAAGTCGATTCCTACTATAAAAAAGTCGAAATCCTTAGCAATCTTTTTGGCAGATTTTCTGTCACTACCTAGACGCCCTAATTCTTCTTTATCAATTATCTTATCCGCTCCAGCTTTTTCAGCTCTTAGAGCAATATCGCCCTGTGCAATTACACAGATTTTTACATCCTTAATTGGATATTTAAGAGTTATTTCAGCATTTATTCTATTTTGTGGTTGATTCAAATCCAAATCTTTTAAATTAATAACAATATCAATTGTTTGAGTGAATTTTCTCGGCTTGGATTTTTTCTTTATCTCTTCAAGGGCAATATTAACATTTTCGGTAGTTACAGACATCAATCACACCAGTCTGTTTTATTATTAGTTTATTTAGTAAAAAAAATTAATCTTATTAAATATTATCAAAAAATTAAATTTAGAAAAAATTTAATCTACAATACAATTTGAGAATCATATTCATTTTGATCAACAGCTTTTTGAATATCTCTTGGATCTTGCCCTTCGACAGTTACTCCCAGACTTATACAAGTGCCTAAGACTGTCTTAACGGCGTTTTTAAGATCTTTTGCAAGTAACTGTTCTTTTTTTGCTTTGGCTATTGTAACTATGATAGAAAAATCAAGATCTCCTATCTTTTCATCCTTCGGATTACCGCTTCCTTTTTCAGCTTCAGGTATTTCTTTTAAAATCAGTGCTGATGTAGGAGGACTCATAACTTCAACTTCAAATTCCTTTGTATCTGTGTCTACGACTATTTTAACTGGTACTTTGAGCCCCGTATATTCTTTTGTTAATTCATTTATCTTCTTAACTATTTGTAAAAGATTCGCACCAGTCGAACCTAACTTTGGTCCAATTGGAGGACCAGCTGAGGCTTTACCACCTTCAACAAGAGCTTCACACGTAACTTTTCCACCCATATATTGAAACTTCCGGTATTTTTCTATAACTTATTAGTAATGTTCTTTTCAATAATATATTTCTATTCTATTGGTCTGTAACATTATATTTACCTTTAAATTTTAAATTTTCTTAACTAAATCATAATCAAGATTTGAGCGAATTTTAATGATAATGTAGGCGCGATAAAAAAAAATCTCGATTTTTTTATAAGCGGAAGCTAGTATTAAAAAATTATAAAATCAAAATGGTGGTAAAATTACATTGGTTAAAATAGGGATAATTTCCGATACTCATGATAATATTGAAACTGCAAAAAAGGCTGTTCAATATTTCAATTCAATCAATATAGACTATTGTTTACATGCTGGGGATATTATTGCCCCTTTTATGGCGAACTTAGTTTTTAATGATTTAAAATGTAAAGGAAATTTAATATTAGTACAAGGTAATAATGATGGGGAAATTACGGGAAATAAACTTAATTTTACTAAGATTGGGAGTAATTTTGCAGGAAATTACTACGTCGGAATAATCGATAATAAAAATATATTAATGCAACATGATATTCATCCAAAAATTTTAGAATCTATAGCATCTTCAAATAAATTCGACATTATAATTCATGGACATACTCATTCCTCAGAGAAAAAAAATATTGGAAATACAATTATCCTCAATCCAGGTGAATGTTGTGGCATTTTAAGTGGAAAAAATACAATTGCGATAATCGATACTGAAAAGATGGATGCAAAAATCATAACCCTATAATTTTTTTTGGAGCCTCTAATTTAGCAATAAAAAATCCGGAAGTTTTATGAATATCGGGATAAAATCGTTGTAAATTATTGTATCTAATATTATTTTCCGTTAGTTCTCCAGGAGAACCTATAAACACATTTTGTTCTTTAATTTTACAATCGAATTTTTCAATCATATATTTTATATTCAACTCATTTTCTTCTGGAGAAAATGTACATGTGCTATAAACTATTATTCCACCGGGTTTTACGATTTTTAACGCAATATGGATAAAATATTTTTGGTATTTAGCACTATTAATTATATCTTCTTCCGTTTTTGTCTCGTATAACTTTGGTCGAACACCTAAAGCTGAACAAGGAGGATCAATTAAGACTTTATCAGCAGAATTAGAGAATTCGGAAAGTAAAAGCTTTGAATCTCCAATTCTTGAAGATATATTTTTAATTCCCAAACGATTAGAGTTTTCATTTAATTTCTCAATTTTATTTTTAGATCTATCAATAGCGATAATTTCTCCTTGATTTTTCATTAATTGAGCAATATGGGTTGATTTACCTCCAATTCCTGCACATAGATCCACAATTAATTCATTTTTTTGAGGATTTAATATTCTAGAAGTTAAAATAGAAGGTAAGGCTTGATTATAAAAGAGACCTTCACTAAACAACTGAGTTTTTTTCAAATTTGGGATAGAGTAGAGAGATTTTATATTTTCGAATATAATTCCTTTTCTAATTTTCCCAAGCTCTTTGTAATCTCTTGTAGCTAAGCCTATTGCAATAGGAATTTCAGTTTCACTAAGAATTGTAATTTGTTCTCCTTGTAAGAATTTATCAAATTTTTGAATTCCAGGAATATATAAATCCGAACCACAAAGAACACTTTCTGAAGCAAATTTATCAATGATTACTTTTTTCTTTAGTATTGGAATTTCATTTGGACCTTTTCTAGGAAGAATAATTGCTTCAGGTACGATTTTATGCTGTTTGGCTTTTATTCCTAAATTCTCAAGATTTTTAATTAATTTTTTTGGCGAAATTTTAAGTGTATTTGTTCGAATTGTATAAATTTCACTAGGAGTCTTTAGAGATTCCAATATTTTTATTGTTCTTTCTTTATATCTTTTCAAAAATCGTTCAATAATACTTTTAGGATAAAGAAATTTTTCAGATAATTCTAAAAGCTGACTATTTGGGCTTATTTTCATTAAATACCCCATACTTCAATACAAAATTAAAAATTTATTAAAAACCGTGTTTTCCTATTAAAGGAACAAATGCTACGCCACCTAATTTCTTTCTAATTATTTCAGTAGTAGTCTTTTTTAATAATACCAATTCTTGATATGAATGCTTCTTACCTACAGGCATTATAAGCATTCCTTCAATATTTAATTGTTCTATTAATGGATTTGGAATTTCAGGTCCCGCAGCTGTTACAATAATCCGATCATAAGGGGCTTCTTCTGGATATCCGCATGTACCATCACCAAGAATGACCGTTACAGTTTCTCCATACCCATTTCTTTCTAAATTATTTCTAGCAAATTCAGCTAATTCAGGGAGCCGTTCAATAGTGTAAACATGACCTGGATTCTTAGAGCCTTTAGGTGCAACTAGTTCTGCAAAAAAAGCAGCATTATAGCCACTTCCCCCTCCTATTTCTAAAACTTTTAATCCTTCTTCCATATTTAATTTCTCTGCATAAATAAAAGAAATGTGTGGTGCGGAAATTGTTTGCTTATGACCTATGCTAAGAGGTGTGTCGTTATAAGCATGATCAACTTGGGATTCGGGTAGAAATTTTTCACGAGGAACATTATTGAACGCTTCAATTACTCTATTCGAAACAGCAGTTTTTGAATGAAGATAACGGTCCAATAATCTTTTCTTTTTTTCTTCCAATTCAGCTCTACCTCGACTTTCTACCTCTTAAAAACATAACATTATGAGTTTAAAAAAAGATACGTTCACATGTATTGGATAAATACTAATTTATTTTTAAAAATTATAAAAGATTATCAAATTTTCTTAAATTAATTAGAGATTTTGCGGTGGCGATTTTTGACTATAATTGAAGAGATTAAAGCATTAGGACACCAAAATATAATTGGAACGCATAAAACTACTTTTGAAATAACAAAAGAGAAAAATTTGACAAAAAGAGGAAATTGTATAATTGGAATATTGGCAAATAAAGGAATAGTAGATTTATCTCAAAGATTTAAGGATATAGCAAAGACAGACATAAAAATTAAATGCGTTCTAATTGTAAAAGATATTAAAGAAGAAATTTTAGGCTACGGACATCGTTCACTCACATTTTCACATCCTACAGATATCGTAATCAGAAAGAGTAATTACAAATGCTCTCGTACATTAATGATAGGAGCGAATAAGAGCGCAAGCGATTTGGATAGAAATTTTATCAAATTATTAAAAAATCCTGAAACTCAACTTAAAATTAAATTTATTATTAATAGTTAAATCTTATCTATATCAATATCAATACAAATTTGCCATTCATGAGGGGCTGTAGATTTCACTTTTCTAAATTTTAAATTTGAGATTGTCCTTTTACTTTTTATAATATCAGTCCTTAATTTCGTTTCAATTTTTTTATTGGTATCTGATTCAGTCTGAAAATGATAGAAATGGATAATACCGCCTTTTGACTTCAAAGCTTTACAAGCTATTGGCAGATAATTAAAAGATTTTGTAGGAAGATTCATAATTATTCGATCAAATTTATTCTCTAGAGATTCTAAAATTATCTTTTCTGCATCACCCAATATAGGAACTACAAGATTTTCTACTTTATTTAAAATGATATTCCTCTTAAGAAAATTTATTGCATCTTCATTTTTATCAATGGAATAGACCTTTGCTCCTTTTCTTTTTGCTATTAAAATTGAAAATGGTCCAATTCCAGCAAACATATCAAGGATTAATTCATTTGAATTTGTCATATCCGCAATTCTAGCATGCTCTGTACCTAATCTAGGACTAAAATAGACTTTTTTTATATCTAATTCATAACGACATCCATTTTCTTTATGTAATGTTAATGTATTATTGATTCCTGCTAGAAATTCTAATTCTCTTATTCTGAATTCTCCATTGACTTTTCCAATTTTTGCAAAAACAGATTCTAAAGATTTATTATATTCCAATAATAATTTCGCTAGTAATTTCTCTTTAGATTGGATATCATTGGGTATTTCCAATATGGCGATTTTTCCAATAATATCGAATGATTTGGGAATAAATTTTAATTCATTTTGATCAAAATGTTTAGCCAAATTTTCTAAAAATTTGCTTTGCTCACTTTTTTCTCTTGATTTAAAATCATTTTCTATAAATTGTGCTGTATTGAAGTTCTTTAATATATTAGATTTCTCAGTACTACCTAATTTTTTAAGAATAGGAAAGTGAATTTTATCTTCTTCAACTTTAATTATTTTACTCTTATCTAATATTTCGAGTTCAATCAGAAGTTTTCTTAGTTTTTCCCCTTGTTTTTTATTTATACACACACAAGGTGACAAATTTCCCATATATGCACCATAAAGAATTAAGATGGCGGACCCGGGGGGAATTTCGCCCAACTGCATATATCAATTGGGATTCGAACCCTCGATGTCCAACTTAGAAGGCTGGTGGTCTATCCTGGCTAACCTACGGGTCCTTGAATTCCATTATGCTATTCCATAATATAAAATTTCTGAATTAATTATTAGATAATATTAAATTAAAAATGATATTTTAAAAATTCTAATATGGAAAAATTTAGATGATATTACATGAAACATGAGAAAATTTTACATGATGCAGCAAAAGATTTACAATTTTTATTAAATAGGGGATATAATAAAAAAGGCGCTCTTAAATTGGTTGGAGATAGATATATTTTGAATAAAAATGAACGTCATATTTTATTTAGAGCAATTTTTTCTGAAAATGATATAAAAAATAGGGAGAAAAAGAAATTATCACAAGATCAATTAAAAGATCAAATTCTTTCGATTGATGGCTACAATGTCTTAATTACTTTAGAAAATATGTTGAAGAATAAGATTTTAATCATAGCAGCTGACGGTTTTTTTCGAGATGCTTCAAAAATTTCGAAAAGATATAAAAAATCAGAAAAAACTGATTTAGCCATTAAATTAATATTTGAAAAATTAGTAAATTTAGCCCCAAAATATATTTATATTTTCTTTGATAAGCCAATTAGTAAAAGTGGCGAACTTACAGCATTGATAAATGAAAAGATTTCCGAATTTAAATTAAAAGGAATTGCCAAGGCTGTAAATAGTCCAGACCATGAAATATTAAAACAAGGAGAGACTGTAATTAGCGCAGATAGCTTAATCTTAGATAAAGGAAAAACAATTTTTGATTTAGCTGGTTCAATTATCAAAGAGCAAGCATATCAAAATATCATTTCATTCTTACAATGAAGTAAAAGATATAACTTCAATAACCATAAAATAAATATTTTTAAAAGAAATTATTTGAATAAAGAAAGTTTGGTTATTTCATTGGATAAATTAAAGAAGTATAATAAATATGGTATAGAAATTATATCTATTCTAAAATTAAGAAATAAATTTGTTCAACAATGCATCCAAGATTTTCAAATTTCTAAAACAGGGATAGTTTGGAGTTCTCTAATAGCACCTTCATTAATAATAAGTTTAATTCTAAGCAGAGAATTCGAACAAAATGAAAAAAAGAGAATTTATGCAAATTGTCTAGTTGATTTATGCCATTTATTCTTTGCCTTAGAAGATAGAATTAGAGACCAACAAGTAACAAAACAAAATGAAATTGAAAGATATGAAAACACAAAAAGGGTTTTTAAATGCACATTTAGAAAAATTTTAAATAATTCATATTCAGAAGATCTAATTTCGGAAAAAATGAGAAATTTCTTTGAACCTTTCTTGGATAATTTAAATCGTTATGCCGAACGGGTAGTTTATCCTAAAGATGAATCAGTTAAAGTTGAAAATCTCATTGATAGGATTGTAACTGAAAAAATTTCTGGCCTATTTACTAGCAATGACATTATTGAAGTTCATAAAACAAAATTCGGAAATTTTTTTCGTGGTATGGGATATTTTCTCTATAAATTTTATGAGTTGAATTTTAAAAACAAAAAAGCTTACTTTGACTTATTCTTTTATATTGGAATGCTTGCACAATTGGTAGATGATTTAAGAGATTTATTTTGGCAAGATATCGAGATTGAACAGCCAAACATTGTAATGGCTTTAGTTTTGCATGAAAACTGGAATACTGAAGGACCAAAATTCATTAACCTTATAAAAAATAAAAATAATCAAAATTACAATTTAATTAACGAATTAGAAAATAACATAAAAAAAGTAAGAAAAGGAGAAATTAGTATATTTGATTTTTATGGATTGATATTTCCAAATACTTATCAATCCATAACAAAAATTGTGCAGAATATCAAAGAGAATATTAAATCTAGCCTTAAATCATTAGATATAAAAATAATTAACGCTGAAGAAATTGTCGAGATTTATGGATTTATTATTGCATATATTAAAAATATGATGGTAAAAAAATAATTTAAGAATTAATTTGTTTTTTTATAATTTCTAAACATTTATTTCGTATCTTTTGAACATTTTCCAAGGGCATTCCTCCGCCTTGTGCCATTTCTACTTTTCCTCCACCTCCCCCGCCTAAAATTTTTGCTAATTCTTTCATTATTTTCCCAGCATGAATTCCTGTTGATTGAGCTTTGGATCCAGCAATTATTAAAGTATTAACTTTTTCATTTAGAGTGGTAACCAAAATTCCAATAATATCATTACTTATTGAAATCAATGCATTCCCAATTTCAATTAAATCATCTACAGTTTTGTTATCAAAGACTTTGTGAACTATTTTAATTCCTTTATATGAATCGGCACTATTAAATAGTTGCTCGGCGAGTAATAAAGATAATTCTTTTCTCAAACGCTCGCTTTCTTTTAATGCATCCTTCCAATCATTAAAGAAACGTTTTGTTACTGATGGTACTTCTTTCTTCCCTATATTAAACATTTGAGCTGTTTGTTCTAATATTTTTTCTAATTCTTGATTATATTTAACTGCTGCTTTTCCAGCCATATATTCTAGACGCACTATTCCGTCTTGAATTCTTTTTGAGCCAATCATTTTGATGGATCCAACTTCATTAGTGTTATCAAGATGTGTTCCTCCGCAAGCTTCAACATCAAAATCACCTATATTAACTATTTTTAAGTTTTTACCGGGAACTGCTCCTCCTTGATAGATAGTGAAGCCAAAGCTCGATTCTGCTTGATTTCTAGGCATTTGCTCTTTGTGTAAATCAATATTTTTCAGAACTAAATCATTCGCAACTTTTTCAATTTCCCATAATTCTTCCTTACTAACAGCTTTATAATGAGAAATATCCAGATGTGCTCGTTCAGGAGTTTTTTCCGTTCCTCCTTGCCACACATGGTTTCCTAAAACTTGTCTTGCTGCATAATTTACAATATGTGTTGCTGTATGATGACGCATTAAAGCAATTCGCCTATCCCAATCGATTTTTCCACTAATTTTTTGACCGATTATTAAAGAAGAATTTTTACTTTTTAATTCATGAACAATTACATTTCCGACTTTTTCGACATTTTTTACAACCTCATCTTCTATTATACCAGTATCATGAAGTTGACCTCCACTAGTCGGATAAAATAAAGTCTTATCTAAAACTACGTATTTATCATTGACGATTTTAAGAATCTTTGCATTAAAATCTGAATTATAAGAGCCTTGATCATATAATTGAATTGTTGCTGGTAAATTATCAAATTTTCCTTTAAGTTTATCCTCTAAAGTTTCAATTTTTGATACTATTTCGGATTTAACTCGTTTTTCACCCAGTGTTACATAAAAATCACCTGGCACATCAACCTTAAGCTTTTGTTCTTGAGCGATTTCTTGAACTAATTCAGGTGGTATTCCGTGAGATTCATATAACTCAATAAATTTATCTATTCCAATCTTTTTCTTTTCTTTTAAAAGCTTTGTAACATAATTTACTCCTTTTCTTCTTGATTCTTGGAATCTATCTTGTTCTACTTTAATTATATCTTCGATAATGTTATTTGCACTTTCTAAACGGTCGTAAGTTCGATTAAAATATTCAATTAACTCATAACCTAATTCAATTAAGTCTAAATTTAAATTGTAAATTTTATTCAGACTTATAGCACGTCTTAAAATAATCCGAAGATTGTAGCCACCACCTACATTAGATGGAAATGCACCATCTGCTACTGCAAATATAAGAGTACGCATATGATCTGTTATAGCATAAGCAGCTTCAAGAGGACCTAACTGAGATTCTATCTCATTATATGATAAACCTAATTCTGAAGCTACTTTTTTCCGGGCTTTTTCAATATCTTCTACTTCATCTACATTAAGTAGCCCAGATATTACAGCGTAACGCGACATTAACTCCTTATCAACTTTAATATCCGACTTTTTTCTTACATTTTCAAAAACTGGCCCAAATGTCGCTTCATAAATAGTTGGGGTGCCTAAAGCAAACCAACCTATTCGTTCCATTCCCCAACCAACATCTACAACTGTCATATCCATTTGCCGATAACTTTGATCAGGAAGAACTTCATACTGCATAAAAACACTGTTTACAATCTCTAATCCTTTGGCAAAAGATTCTAAACAAGGTCCAAAATTTCCTCCGCCTAACCATATATCTTCACGAAGTGTAATTTCCATCGGATCAATTTTTAAAACATCTGTCAGAAATTTAAAATCCAGTTCAATGCACCTATCCATCCAATATCCTTTTAATTTCAATTTTTTATTATTAAACGAATGTTGTCCTCCCATAATAAAAGAAGTAAGGTGGCGGCCTGTTTTTCCTACATTATCAATGTCATTGAATCCTTTTCCTCCAAATCTTATACATGGTTGAGGAATGACTAAAGGATTAGCAGGAGGCAGAATCGTACCATTCAATACGTGAGGTTGAAAACAAGTGATGGAAGCAAGCGTGAAAAAAAGATCATTTCTCCATCGGGCTACAACAGGATATTCTTTAATTCTTTTATGATCATATTTTACAAAAAATTCCGACCATTTTTTTATTGTATCATGAAAATCCCATGCTCCTTTAACGGATTTTCCAATGAATTGATAACCTCCTACACACTTGGTATCCCCACAAATCTCTAAATCAGTATTCAAAGTCCAAAAATAATCTCCACAAATTTTACACTGTTTTCTCTGAAAACCTAATTCATCGAATAGCATAACTTTATACTTTTCGGGACCAAATATTTCTCTTAGCTTATTTTTATCCAACGACATTGAAATCATAACTCTAATATTTTTAAATCAAATAAAAGTAAATTCACAAATAATTAGATCATTCTTACTATATTCTAATTTAATAACTACGTTATATTTATTTAATTAACTGATTAATCTAAATATTTTCTTTAATGATTTACACATAAGCAATAATTTTTGTAATTATTAAATCGTTTTTTATGTAACAATTTCTTTTTATTTGGTAAAAGGATAATAATTTGATTAAAAAATTTGTTTTGGAGGACCTTAACCCAATGAGGATTGTAATTAAAGTTGGTGGATCTCTAATCCAAGATAAAAATGGAAAAATTCGAATTAAATATTTAAAGGAATTAGTGAAAATTTTAAAAAAAATCAAGGAAAATAATGAAATAGCAATAATTGTTGGAGGAGGAAAGAGTGCACGAATTTATATCACTGCCGCAAGAGAATTGGGTGCACCAGAAGCACTTTCTGATGAAATAGGTATCGAAATTGCTAAAATTCATGCCAGACTCTTAATTTCGGCATTAGGTGAGGTAGCTTACCCTAAAACATTCGAATCGCTTTCTGAGGCTGTTTCTGCATTTCAAAGTGGTAAAATTATTATATTAGGAGGATTACAACCTGGTCAATCCACTAATGCAGTTGCGAGTTTACTAGCTGAACGATTAAATGCTGATTTATTAATTAATGCAACTGATGTGGCTGGAGTTTATACAGCGGACCCCAAAAAAGATCCATCAGCTAAAAAAATTGATGAATTAAATATTTCAGATTTTACAAAAATGGTTAGATTAGAAAAAGCTAAAGCGGGGGAATATTCTTTATTCGATTATGTTGCTTATTTAATTATAAAAAGATCAAAAGTTCCTATTATTTTCATTTCTGGAGAAGATCCAAAAAATATTTTAAAAATTGTCAATGGTGAAAAATTAGGAACAAAAATAGTTTATGATTAATAAGGTGTTTGAAATTCAAGAAAAGAAAAAATCAGGAGAAATTAGTACTACAAAAAAACAAAAATGGATAAAAAAATGGGAACCGCACAAACATTGTTCTGTGTGTGGTGTCGCAATCGCGATGGATAAAGAAGATTTTTGCTCTTCTAAATGTAGTGGGGAATATCAAGAATGGAAACTCGAGCAAGAAAAGAAAAATAAAAGAAATAGTATTATGATGTTCGTTTTAATGGGTGTCATGCTCGTTGTAATGTTAATGGTTACAATGTTTAGTAGATAAACGTAAGTTAAAATATATTGTAAAATTTTATTTTTTAAATTCCTTTTCAATTGCCTCAAAAGCTTTGATTATAGCGTTATCAGCTAATTTTTCAACAACTGAGGTGGATAAAGAGGGAATTTCAAGTTCTAAATCTATTTCTATGTTACAAATATTATTCTCAATATTAACCTCAATTGTGCTTTCAAGAATTGTGACTTTTGATTTCTTAATTTTTGAAAAAATAAATTCTTTTATTTTAAAATCAGCAATCTCGGATATTCTTATTATTTCTTCTTCATTTAAATTGGAAATACCAATTTCATTAATCATTTGACATCTAATGTATTGGACTTTAAGAAAAAATAGTATATATTCAACTACATTGGACCAAGATTTCCAAGATCTGATGTAGTTCCTGGTCTTTGTAAAGCACTTTGAATTTTAGTCCTAGCTTCTTCGAATTGTTTCCTTGTACGCTCTTCTTGTCTTTGTATTGTCTTAAGTCTCATCTCTAACGTATCTTTTTTATCAATTAGTTCTTCTTTCACTTTATCTTTTTGGGATTTTACTAAAATTGAACCAACGTTTTTATATACAACTGAATCTTCATCTAATTTTTCTAATTCTGATAAGGCTTTTTCCGCCTCTTTCATTCTAATTTCCATTTGACTTTTCTGAGCAACCAGCATTTCTAATCGTTGTTGGAGTTGCTGAAGTTGCATAATTTGATGTTGTAATTGTGGTGGTATTTCTTGCATCTCTATTTTCTCCATTTGGTATTTATTTTTATTTCCTCATTTCTTTTATCATTCAAGAGGAATTTTGTAAAAATATAGACTTAATAATAAGATAATATTTTTCTTTATTAAATTTATTTTAAATTAGATTATTACTTTTTAAATTAAAGAGAATATCTTGACGCAATATTCACCATTTAAGAGAAATTTTTCCTATTTTATCAGAATATATAATTTTTTAAAATTTAAAAAAGGAGTTATTTTGTTATTTCGACAATACCTTCAATAATTTTAATCCAATTAATGTATGAATTTAGGGTTGCACGAAACGCTGTTGTATCTTTTGCATCAATTGAAATTTTTAATTTATTACCCATTAACATTAATTTTGTACTAGATCTATAACTAAACGACTCATCACTTTCAGGATTAAGGGAGTTAAAGTATATTTGGGCAATTTTTTCATTAAAAAAATCGAAAATAATTTCACTACAAATTTTTTTTACCAACTTTTCACCGTAGAGTCTTATTAAACTTGAGATCTAACACGTTTAATTGTTCTAAAAGCCTTTTTTCCTTCATCAGTCATAGGTATCCAAGCTCCACCAGAAAAAACTATTTTACATTTTTTACAACGCCAGATTCCTATTGATATCCGCTTCACGGATTTTGTTCTACATTGAGGACATTTATGAGGTGCTTTCATCCTTTCTTCGACTTTTTTTACTCTTTTCCGAACAATAGCACCATATCTTGGACCAAATCTTCCTGTAATTCCGACTTTTTTCGTTCTTCCCAATTTTATCACTTATTGAATTTGAAGGAAATTTTCACTTAATTAATTTTAGGGTAGGTATTGAAATAATTCTTTCGATTTTTCTAATGTAATCTCAACACATTTTATAATTTCGTCTTTAGTAAAAATACCTTCTCTACCTTTTTGTATGCTACAAATATTTCCAGATTCATCTACTGTAATTGTAATGCGTGCATCCATTATGCGATCCTCTTGTTCATTTGGATCAACCAGCAATTTATCTCCTATCTTTGCTATTGTAACTGAAACTGCTTTATTGGAAAATGGGAGGGATAACCAATCTGCTTTTTTGTATTGTTCACCTAAAACTTCCACTTTATTATCAACAATCTCAGTCCTTGGCATTTTTGCAGAAAGTAAAGCTGCCACTCCTGCTAATGTTCCCGCATCAAACATATTTCCATCATAAGATAAAACATATAAATCAATAAAAATGATAAAAACTTGTTCGCCAGGAATTAAGCATAATTTAGAATAATCTACTATTTCTGAATGACGAATTCCTCTGTCAACTACACGTGCAACCTCAACAGAATCTTCATTTGGTGGTCCTGGTTCGAATATAGGGGATGCAAGAGCTGTAAGCTCGGCATTAACAGTGATTACTCCCCTATCAGGAGTATCTGGAAATGGAGGTCCAAGTGAAATCTTTACACCTGCAATAATATCTGTATTTCCAATTTTAACACGTGCTGACCCCTCAGCTTTTAGTATTACATCTGTCTCTACAGATATTTTTCGATAATCTAAAAAATTCCTTCCGTCTATTCTCTGATCCTTTTTTACTAGAGAATTTATATGAGATTTTTCAATTTCAGAAATAATTTTAAAAGATTCCATTATATATCCTCCTCCTTTGATATTTCAGTTTCAATTTCTTTATCAAGTTGACTATATTTTCCCTTTATCGTCTGAATTTGAATTTCATTTAATTTTTCAATTCCTTTTTCAGCAATATCCAAGGCTTTACGCATTTCATCAAATGTTATTTGACCATCAAATTGCAAAAGTGTATATGATTTAGATCGTGGCATCATTGCAATTGGTAAATCTCCCAAACCTTCTTTATCTTCAACATCCGATAAATCTAGAACTAATGTGGGTGGATCAGGATTTGCAATTTTACCTACTGCTACACCACAAACAAGGTCGCGTAATGATATTCCAGCATCCGCTAGAGCTAAAGAAGCCGCAGTAACCGCAGCACAACGTGTACCACCATCTGCACAAAGGACTTGGATAAAAACATCTATTATAGTTTTTGGATAATATTCAAGAAATATTGATGATTCCAAAGCTTGTCGTAAAATTAGCGAAAGTTCGACTTCCCTTCTAGATGGGGCAGGAGATTTTCTCTCATCTACTTTATTCCAAATTATTCACTCGGTATAATTTAAGCGAACGTAGCCATGCGATAAAGTACTCGCAAAACTGCCGCATCTTGACGGGCTAAATGACGAGGGTGAACTTCACGTGGTCCATAAACTGCGACCAAAATTTTATTCTTTCCCATATTTATTAAAGCAGAACCATCTGCTTTTGTTAATAATCCCATCTCCATTGAGACTGGTCTTAATTCATCATATTTCCTATTATCTGTTCTTATTCCATCCCTAATTAACCAATCAGCTGGGACTTGTTTAAAAAGTGCCATAATTATCACCTTTTTATATATTTTTTTAATTCATATCTAAATTTCGATTTTCAATTTACTTCTTCTTTTTTTCATTCTCTATCAAAATTTTTACTCTATCTGTGAGGCCAGAAGTATGTGCCTCTCGTTCAATTTTCTTAATAATTTTAATCAATAATTGTTCATCTTCTAAGTTTTTTGTAGATATCCAAACCAAACCATTTTGTCCAACTACGATTTGGCTTTTTGTTGCTTCTTTAATTAAATTTATCATAGAACCCTTTCTTCCTATCAATCTAGGTATTTTCGCAGAAGCAATTTTTATTACTTTTCCTCCGCGCAATTTACCATATCCTTTACCTCTTATTGATAGAACAGGATCTCTTGTTCTGTTAAATGCTATTATCTCCCCCACAATAATTTGTCCGATATCAAAATAATTTTTGATATTATCTTTTAAAGGATTAAATGCTCGGTCTATTACATTTGTAACATGTAAGGAAGCTGTATATGGAGAATCAATATCAACTTTCCAGCTAACGATGGATGTATTTATAATTTTTCCTATAACAACATCACCGACCTTAGGTACATAAGGTCCACTGAAGGGAACTACATATACATTATTATTTCCTCTAATCTCTGAAAACCCAATAATAGATGCATAAAGTTTATCCTCTTCCTTGTATGTTCCAAATCCTGCTCTATACTTAGAACCTTCTACAATTAATTCGCCTGGCACTACAATACGATGCCGTTCAAAACTATCTCCATTTGACAAAAAAAGTCCTCCTTTATTTTTAAAACTGTTAAAAGAGTGTTTCCTTTAATTTCTTAATATCATGTTTACCTTTTGTTAAATTTTTAAGTTGGTCATTTAATTCAGCATGGACACCAACAGGAAGGTCAATTAATGCTATCCATGATCCATCAGATTGCCATTCATCTTTAGAAATTGTACCATACTTTGAAACAATGCCATAAGCTTTTCCTGTATATTGAGCTGGAATTTTTACAGCAAGAGTAATTCGTTCCATTTTAATAGGGATAATTTCTGCTAATTTCTTCACAATTTTCTTTGCTTGCTCAACAATTTCCTCATTGGAATCTATAGATATTTTTGCATCTTCCATTGCACGTTCAATGCGAGCTGGTGGATGTGGAAGCCCAGTTTTGGGATTTACACAATTACGATTGATAAAATAAATAATTTTTTTTCTAATTTTCTCCGTAAATTCTTTTCTCATTTCAGCTGTAATGTGCAGTTCTCCATTTTTTAAAATCTCTTCTGAAATTTCAAAAATGTCATCAGTTTCAAATATTTTCTGAAATAACTCCGAATCTGTCAATTTTTCACCGCGTAAAGCGTCTGAAAAAATGTAATATCCAATTAAAATATCACGTATTTCAATATCCTTTCCTTCTTTGAATTGCCAAGCTAGCTTCGGATCTACTAAGATCTCAAAATGATGTCCCATACTATCATAACGAACTATGGTTGCTTTTCCAAGATCTAGTCTTTTCTGTCCCCTTATAGAAACCATATTTATCTGATCTACTTCTAAATCCTTTGTATATATTTATCCAATTCCTCGGTAGCTAATCTTTCGAATTCCTTAGTTTCAGTACGTGCTATTGCCACTTCTACCTTAGTTGAATCAAGTTCAGTTTCGATTACTTGTTTTAATGCTTTAAGAGCTAACTCAATTGCTTGATCTAATGTCATTTCAGGCTTATATTCTTTTTCGAGTTCTTCTTGTACTGTCTGAGCACCAGAGCCAATAGCATTGGCACGATAGCCCCAAAATGCCCCTGATGGATCAGTTAAAAATAATTGAGGCCCTTTTTCATCAATTCCAGCAATTAATAGACTTACACCGAAAGGGCGAACTCCTGCATGTTGCGTATATAATTGTTTTAGATCACATATCTTTTTTGTTAGCATTTGAATATCAATTGACTCATCATAAGTGAGTTTATTTATTTGACATTGAATTCTAGCATGATCTACTAGAACTCTTGCATCAGCTGTCAAACCAGCTATAGCACAGCCAACATGATTATCAATTTTAAAAATCTTTTCTACACTTTCAGGTTCCTGAAGTGCAAGAATTCTTTTTTCTACTGTACAAACAACACCTTCAGAACATAAAATGCCAATTGCAGTAGTACCCTTTCTAACTGCTTCCATGGCATATTCTACTTGAAAGAGTCTTCCATCTGGACTAAAGATCGTGATTGCACGGTCATAGCCCATACCTGGTGGCGCGAACATAATGCATAAACACCTACCTTTTCTTAAATTAACCAATTCTTTATTTCAAAGTTAAATATATTTTCATAAGAAATTATAGTTTATTTTTTTTACTCTTTTGTATAAATTTATTTCTTTTATTTACACAAGATTTTCTTATACAAAAATGTTTTTTTCCTTTATTTATATTCATAATTGTTATTTTAAAAAAAAATAAATTTTTTTTCCTTAAATTTTTTGGTGAATTTATTAAAAAAGAATTAAAATTTCTTTAATTAAATATAACCGAACTAAATTTCAACATAGAACCGTTTAAAAAACACATATACTTAAAATTCTAACGATTTTTTAAATAAATTTTGATTTAAAACCTTCTATCATAGATTTTAACTTTGTACAGCGTATAAATATAGAATAGTTATTATACAACCCAAAATTGTAAAAACACTCATAACAGCAGAACCTGAAGCAAATGCATAAATCAAGGTTAATAAACCAGTTCCAATAATAAAGATAATCATTGATAATAAACCAGCTGTATGCCTTCTGTATTCTAACAAATTAGCAAATCCTATGAATATGAATGCGAAAAATAGTGATAACAGAAAAGCAGTAAAAATATCAGCTAATGTAATAATTCCCAATTTCACTGACCATAAACTTCTGATAAAAATAAGAATACCGTCACTACCAAAAAAATACTCACCAAAGGGATTTTTAAACGGATTCTGAAATTCCAAAGTCATTGGGATATAAATAATGAAATAAATAAGAAGAATAACTAAGGATATAAAAAGACATAGATAAAACGAAAAAAGCATTTTTTGTCGGATTTCGGCTCTTCTTAATCTTTCTTTTTTAGTTATAACTCTTTTTGACATTAAAAAAAAATCCAATAATACTTTTTTTTAAATAGGAAGTAAATAAATAATAAAAATTTGGTAAAGATATTTATTTTTAATCGGTGAAAATGTCTTCTGAAATCCACGTAATTACAATTAGAGATTCTGATTTAGACAAATTAGTAGAATTTACAAAAAAAACTTACCCATACGAGTCATGTGCATTATTTATAGGGAATATAAATGGTCATAAAGCAACAGTAGACGAAATTTTATTTGCTGAAAATATTGATTACTCTCATGTTAGCTTTTCAATTAACCCTGAATTTCTATATCAAGTTTATATGAAAGCAGAAAAAGAAAATAAGGTGATTACAGGTATATTTCATTCCCATCCGACTGTCTCTGCTCCTTCGTCAGTTGATTTGAAATATATGGAATATAATCCAGTAGCATGGATTATTTTAGGTGTTTTGGATGAAACTAATATAAAAAAGGAAGATATGCGAGCTTATCAATACTGGGAAAATTCAATAAAAGAAGTAAAAATAGAAATTATGAACATTTGAATTAGGTATATAATTTATTGAAATATTAGTGCTTAATTTACATTTTTGCTTTAAAACAAAAATATATTAACAATAAATCAACATTAAAGAATAGTATTTTAAAAAGTATAAGAAAGTGAAATTGAATGGGTAACACTGAACTCTTAGTAGTATTATATATGTTATTGACTCGACCAAGGGGTTTTCCATTATTCGATTACTTTGCTGATAATGCAGCTGGGATGTTAGCATTAGGAGGTCTCTTTGCTGGATTTTGGTTTATTGATTGGATAATTAGGCACCCCGAAGCTGAGGAAGAAAGACCTGCATATTTAGTAGCTATTGATATCATCGGGTTTTTTATTGGAATCATCTGTTTAGGCAGTGGGATCACTTTATTGTTGAATGGACAAGATCCAATAACTGAAGCTATCGGTGGATTTATAGGGGGTAAACATGATATTTTTACGAAGGGTCTGATTATAGCAGTCGGTTTATGTTTATTCTTAAAACCAATTAAAGATATTCCTTGGGCAAGTTTGATTGCAATGATCGCTGGCGCTGTAGTTGTTTTTCTTGCAATAACTTATCTTGAAACTACCTTTACACAGCTTGCTGGACTTTTAGGTATTGATGTAAAACTTCTTTATGGTATCATTTTCGTATTAGTATATGGTATTATATTCAGTATGTTCGGTTTAGCTCAATATATTCTACGTATAGTAGCTACAATATTAAGTTCAAGACCAGGTTCATTTGTTTTATTTGTATTATGCATGATTCAAGCATTATTGATTATCTTGCCACCCCATCCAGACGCTTATAGTCTTGCTCCACTCTTTGGATTAACCTAATCTACCTTTTAATTTTATTTTTGTTAAATACTGATAAGTCAGTGTTTGGCTAGGTGATTTTAAAAAAAGAAAAAGATCTTTAGGTAAATCAATATCTAATCCAAAATTTTTAGAATTATGTATTATTAAATTGTGATTTTTTACATTACGAGCTTTCTCAATATGTTTTTGAAAACTATTTTCACCATATTCAATTTTAATTATGTCAGAAGGCATTAGAAATAAAAGATTAGTACCATTCTTTCTTAAAGATGGAGATATTATAATTGTAGGTGGGTTGATTTCATAATTAAATATCTCATCAATATCGTTTGAGGTTATAAGTGGAATATCTCCAGGAATTATTAAAACTGAATTTGCATTTTTTTTGATTGCAAATTCTATAGCAGAATTTATTGATTCATTTATATTTGTTTCCATTTGCTCGCTTATTATATCTCCAAATTGAGAACCAATATCTAATATCATTGGATCAGAAGAGATTGTAACAATTTTATTGGTTTTTTGAGTTGCACTTGCTGCCTGTATTACATCTTTAAACATATTGATACATAGTTTTTTTCTCTGTTCAGAGTTTAAAATGGAATTTAGTCTTAACTTTGCGAATTCTAGAGATTTAACCGGGATAATTATAAAATTCATTCATCCCACATTTAATTTCATCGCATCTAATGTAATTTGTGCTAAGTTTTTCTTAATTTCTAAATTCTTCATTAAAGTATTAGTAATTATTACTTTAATTCCTAATTTTTCAATTTCACTTTTTCTATCTTTATCAATTTCATCAATAACAAATGTCTTAATCAAGTTTTTATAGAATTTTGCTACGCCAAAACAAGAAACTTCCATTCCTAAACCCTTCATGAGCCTATCAAGAGGTCCTTTTACTGGTTTATTTCCTATTATTGGACTTATTCCAATAATTGGTTTATCAATTTGTTCTAAAGCCAATTTAATTTCCTTAATGGATAAAATAGTATTTATACTCACAAGTGGATTACTAGGACCTATTAATATCCCTTCAGCATTCTTAATTATATCCAATATCCCATTTGTAGGTTTAGCATCTTCAGCTCCCTCATAAATAATTTCTAAAACTTTATCTTGTGCTTTTCTCTCAATCATATATTCTTCAAAATGAATAATACCATCTGGAGTTCTAATTTTGGTCATGACCTTTTGATTAGTCATTGGAATTAAATTTACTTCAACTCCAAGATGTTGACATAATTTTTTAGTAATTTCAGAAAGTTTTAACCCCGATTTTAATAAATTAGTTCTATAAATATGCGTTGCTAAATCTTTATCTCCCAGTTTAAACCATGTATCTTGTTTATACCTACTTAGCATTTCTAGGCAATTTGTAGTATCATTATCTATTCCCCAACCTTGCATTTTATCTACAATTCCAGAAAGAGTATACATAATTATATCTAAATCTGGTGAGATTGAAAGACCATATAGCTCAAAGTCATCAGCTGTATTTACTATAACGTATAAATCTTTTGGGTTCACTATTTGAACCAATCCTTGGAGAAATCTTGCCGCACCTACTCCACCGGCTAAAACTACAATCAAACAGATTGCCCCCATTTATTTTTAAAAGTAATTTTTTTAATTTCTATCCTTGAAGGCGGTGAAGGGGTTTCATCTGGATAACCAACTGTTATAAAAGCTTGAGGATCATGGTCTTTAGGTATACCCAATACTTTACGAACTATATCCTGACAAAATAATGGAGCACAATACCAACAGCACCCAAAACCATTTGTATAACTGACTAAGAGAAAATTTTGTATTGCTGCACTTACACTTTGGATTGCCATAATATATTCTGCATTTTGTCTTTTTTTATCAGGATATTTATGCATTCTTTCCATTGATAGACATGGGATTAAGATAATTGGTGCTGCTGTAAATTTTCTGATTGATTCTTCAATAATATCTTTTCTAGATGGCTCTGCAATTTGATCTTTTTCTAGATCGTTCTCATATTCTTCTGCCATTTTTTTAACTAATTCAGATTTTACTTGAGGATCTTCGATAATTAAAAAATAATATGGCATTGCATTATGTGCTGAAGGTGCCCAAATAGAAAATTCTAGAATTTCTACTATTTTAGAAATATCAATTGGGTTTTTTTTATATTTTCTAATACTTCTTCTTAATTTTATTACATCTTTTATATCCAATATTAAAAACCCCAATAGTAAAAGGTCATTAAACTTGAATAAAAAAAAATTTTTAAAAATATTTAACGTCAAAAATCCAAATTTTCAATAATCTGATTTAAAAAATGAGTAAAAAAGCATATTTTATTATTTAATTCCCCTATTTTATTAAATTTAAATCAATTTAGATCAAAATTAGGGATCAAATCGTCGCAGAGCTCATCATCAGTGTTGGATTTTTTCAGCTTGGGGCGACGATATCATTTCCGAGTTATATTTTATTATCTTTAAATTTAAAAATTACGTAATTACGCGCTATAAATAAAAAAACTCTGAAATGCAAAAAAAGAATTTTGCAAAAAACATTTAAAATCATATTAATTGGGAAATATAAATTAAAAATGAAAAGTCCAGAGGTAAGTTTTATGGTAAAGACTGGAATAATATATCATGAAGATTATTTAAAACATGATACTGGAGATCATGTTGAAAATAAAAAAAGATTGATTGCCACTTTGGATTTATTTAATGAATACAAAATTTTTGAGCATCCTAATATCATTAAGATTTCCCCAAATCCAGCATCTATTAAGGAAATTCAAAGAGTTCATAAAGCATTTTATATAGAAAAAGTCCGGGAAAAATGTTTAAGTGGTGGGGGCTGGCTTGATGCTGATACAATTGTCTCTCCAGATAGCTACAATGTTGCATTATTAGCTGCTGGAGGAGCAATACAAGCAGGTGAGATGGCTGTAAAAGGTAAAATTGACAATGCTTTTTGTTTAATACGTCCTCCAGGACATCATGCCGGACCAGGGGTTGCTAGAGGATTTTGTGTATTTAATAATATTGCCATTGTTGCAAAATCTTTAATTGCGAGGTTTGAAGAGGTCAATAAAGTCTTAATATTTGACCACGATGCACATTAAAAAAGAAATTTTCTTTTTTAAGCATATACGCAGGTAATGGAACCTCGCAAATTCTATATAACGATCCAAATGTGCTATTATTTGATTTTCACCAACATCCGCGAACACTCTATCCTGGAACAGGTTATATAGATGAAATAGGTGAGGAAGAAGGAAAGGGATATAATATAAATTTACCTATGGTTCCCCGTGCTGGTGATGCTCAATATCTAGAAGTTATTGATGAATTATTCATTCCAATTATTAATCAATTTAAACCTGATATTGTTCTAGTTTCAGCAGGATTTGATACTCATTTTTCTGATCCCATTACACAACTCAATATAACAATTCAAGGATATGGAGAAATCGTTAAAAAAATAAAAAAAGAGGCAAAAAAAGTCTGTGCTGGGAAAATTATAATTATGCTTGAGGGTGGATATGATTTAAAAGCACTATCTCAGGGAATTCTAACTGAAATATCTGTACTTGGAGATTTAGGTATTGAATTTATAGAAAATCCTCCTAAAATTGAAGAAGCTATAGTAGATTACAATAGAAAAATGATAGATAAATTAAAAGAAGTTTTAGGTGCTTATTGGAAATTTTAAATAATTGAGAAATATAGACTTTGGAGAATTTTAAATAAATGTTTGAAATTATTGGGAGAGATGGTGCGGGGAGGTTAGGAAAATTAAAAACTGCTCATGGGACTATTTATACACCTGAATTTATGCCAGTATACAATCATAATCATCCGACAGTTCCAATTGATGATTTTGAAAAAATGAATGTTAATATTTTAATTACAAATGCCTATATAATAAACCGAACTCCCGAATTAAAAGAGATTGCTGAGAAAGGAATTCATAAATTAATAGATTTCAATAAAATAATTATGACAGATTCTGGAGCTTATCAAGCATGGATGTATCAAAAAGAGCTTGAAATTACAAATAAAGAAATTATCAATTTTCAAGATAAACTTCAACCAGACATTGCAACAATTTTAGATTTTTTTACAGAAACCAATTCATATTCTATTGCGAAAGAAGGTGTAGAAAAAACTATTAAAAATGCAAAAGAATGTATAAAAATTAGAAAAAAGGATTCAAAGATTCTTTGGGCTGCACCAATTCAAGGAGGTCAGTTTCTAGATTTATTGGGGTATTGTGCAGAAGAATTATCTAAACTTGATTTTGATTTTCACCCCTTAGGAACACTCGCACCCGCACTACTTAATTATAATTTTAAAAAAGTAGCTGAAACAATTGCAGTAACAAAAAAGTATTTAATTCCATCAAGACCATTACATGCATTTTCAATTGGACATCCGATCTTTTTTTCATTAGCAGTAGCTCTAGGAGCTGATTTATTTGATTCTTCTTCCTATGCTTTATTCGCAAAAGAAAATAGATACTTAACAGTAAATGGTACTTTAAGACTCGAAAATATAATATCAGAATTTCCTTGTTCTTGTCCAATTTGTTTAAAATTTACTCCGGAAGAGTTAAAAAGTAAAGAAAAATTAGAAAAGGAAAAATTGTTAGCTAAACATAATTTATATGTGTGTTTAGAGGAGATGAAACGAATCAGATTTGCTATTAGGGAAGGTAAGTTATGGGACTTAATTCAAATAAGAATTCAGTCCCATCCTAGATTAGCAGAAGCTTATTATCATGTAATTAACAAATATAAAGAGCTCCTAGAACGCTTCGAGCCATTAACCAAACATTCTGCGATTTTCATTACAGATTCAAGTTCTTTAAACCGTCCAGAAGTATTTCGCTACCAAGAAAACTTAAAAAAATATTATCAAGTCCCAAAAAGTGTAAAATATTTAATTCTATTGCCAGATTTAAGGAATATTTTATTCTATAATAAGAAATTTCAGAATATTCAAAATACAATCAACGAAATTACTGAAAAAAATAGACCATATTTTCAAATATGTCTAATATCACCCGTATTTGGAATTATTCCAGAAGAATTAAAAGAAATATATCCCCTATCGCAATTTGTTTATTCTCAAATAATCAATATGGATTTCATTATCCATAATCAACAAATTATTGAACAATTTATTACTCGTCATAAGAAAAATTATGAAGAAATAGTATTATACAGACCAAAAGAATTATTCATGGAAGATATAAATAAATCTTTACTGAGTAACCTTACAATAAATAAAATATCTACCGAAATTAAGGTAGCTATTGTAAATGATGAAGTTCAACTATATGAAAAAATTAAAAAATTAAATCAAAATAAATTTTAGAAAATAGAAAATGGAGTAATTGAAATGAGTCAGACGGCTGAAAGCCGATTTTTTAAAGAAATGGCAGGTTTATTAAACGCTAAAGTAAAAGTTATTACTTCAGATAAAATCTATGAAGGTACGTTATTAGGATGGGATCGGAAAAGTATGAGTGTCTGTTTAGGTTCTGCCGAAGATGATGAAGGGCGTGAATATCCTAAAATAATTATATATGGCAATACGATTTTGGAACTAATCGAGACAGGTAGGGCTTTTGACTTAAAAGCACTATCAGAAGATCTGGCAAAATTGTTTCCAAAAGGTGAAGTTCAATATAGCCCTGAAGCTCGTGTAATAATGGTTCTTAATAAAATCAAAGTAACCGAATTTGGTGTAGAAGGATCCGGTCCTTTAGCTGAAAGAATACGTAATGTTTATGAGAGATTTCTTGAAGAACACGAAAGTGAAGTTGAAATAGAAGAAGAAGTATGAAATCATAAAGGAATTTATGATGTCTAGACTAACCGGTAAACCTGTCCTCATCTTAAAAGAAGGAAGCAAGAGAATTTCAGAACAGGATGCACTTAGGGTAAATATTTCTGCTGCCAGAACACTGGCTAATGCAGTTAAAAGTACTTTGGGGCCTAAAGGAATGGATAAAATGTTAGTTGATAGACTTGGTGGAATTATTATTACAAATGACGGAGCTACGATATTAGAAGAAATGGATGTTCAACATCCTGCAGCAAAAATGATGGTAGAAATAGCAAGAGCTCAAGATGACGAGGTAGGGGATGGGACAACAACAGCTGTAATTATTGCCGGAGAACTTCTTCGACGTGCTGAATTCTTATTAGATTTAAAATTACATCCTACAACAATAATTAGAGGATTTAAAAAAGGGCTGGAAAAAGTAAAAGAAATTCTTGAATCTCTCTCAATTAATGTCGATATTGATAAAGATACACAAATTTTAAAACAAGCTGCCATGACATCCTTAAATAGCAAATCTATCTCTGGAGTTAAAGAATTATTTGCTGATATTTGTTTCAATGCGGCAAATCAAGTAAAAGAATTACGATCTAATAAGAATTTTGTAGATATAGAAAGAATTCAAATCATAAAAAGACAAGGAAAAAGCTTATCGGATTCAAAATTAATAGATGGAATTATTATTGAGGATCAAATTGTCCATCCTTTAATGCCTAAAAAGATTGAAGACGCTAGAATATGTATACTAGACTTACCTCTTGAACTTGAAAAAACAAAATTTGACGCCGAATTAAGATTCACTGACCCATTAGAAATGAAAAAATATCATATCGAAGAAGAAGAGATATTGAAACACTATGTTCAAAAAATTAAAGAATCAAATGCAAACGTTGTTTTTTCAAAAAAAGGTATTAATGATATTTCTCAACATTATTTGGTATCAAATAATATAATTGGTATTAGGCGAATCAAAAAGAAAGCAATGGAAAAATTAGCGAAGGCAACTGGTGCTAGAATAGTCTCAAATATTGAAGATCTAACTGAAGATGATATTGGACAGGCTAGGATAGTTGAAGAGCAATTAATCGGAAATAAAAAGATAATCTTTATTAAAGGTTGTAAAAATCCAAAAGCTGTTTCTATCCTCTTAAGAGGGGGTGTCGATAATCTTCTAGACGAAGCCGAAAGAGCTCTAAATGATGCTCTTTGTGTTGTTAGGGATATTTTATTTGAAAATAAAATAGTAATTGGTGGAGGAGCAATAGAAGTAGAGATTGCAAAATTGCTTAGAGAATTTGCTTCTTCAATAGGAGATAAAGAACAATTGACTATAGAAATTCTAGCTGACAGTATAGAAATGATTCCAAAAATATTAGCACAAAATGCCGGTTTTGATCCTATTGATAAAATTTTACAACTTAGGTCAATCCATAGCCAAGAAAATAATAAATATTATGGAATTAATGTTTTTAATGGTAAAATTGAAGATATGAAAGAAAATGGAGTTATTGAACCATATTCTGTTAAAATGCAAGAAATAAAATCTGCCGTTGAAGCAGCTTCAATGATTCTAAGAATTGATGATGTAGTGGCTGCTAAATTAATTTCCCCAGAAGCTAAGGCAGGAATGCCAACGGGACCATTATCTGGAATGGGTGGAATGCCACCTGGAATGGGCGGAATGCCGCCAGGTATTTAAAAAAATTCTTTATATAGAATAGCTCCGGTAGTGTAGACGCAAATTAACGAAAATCTTGCGACAAAATCCGGTCAAGCATAAAGGGCTCTCGTTTATACGTAATTTTACTATAAAAAGAAACCCTTCGGCTGCTAATTTATTAGCAGGAGGAAACCCGGGTCCGAATCCCGGCCGGAGCACCAATTTTTAATTTCTAATGATTTTATTTCTTGATTTATGATCAAATCTAATTTGGTATTATTGAAAAACTATATTTAGTTAAGGCGCGTATTGGAAAATAGAGTTAAAAAATTTTATGATTATACTAAAATGAAATTTAGCTTTAATTTGATAATATTTATAAATTATTTTTAGTTCTACTACAAAAGAAAAATAGAAAATGTTATTAGAGGAAATACGATTTTTAATGAATATTATTTCTAATAATTCAATTTACTCAAATATAAAGAGATGATGCTCAAATTAAATTAATTTGTGCTAATATTTTTTGATAATGTCTTATCTGAATTATTGAGAGTTAAAAATTTTTTCCCATATAAGAGGATATGCTAAAATGTCCCAACATAATTTGAAACAAATTGATAAGATTGTTTTTGGAATTTTAGTTCCCGATAATATTCGAAAGATGAGTGTAACCAGAATTATGACTGCTGACACTTATGATGAAGACGGGTTACCAATAGATTCTGGTCTAATGGACGGAAGGCTTGGAACGGTCGAGCCTGGACAAAGATGTAAGACTTGTGGCAATAGAGTTGGAGAATGCCCTGGCCATTTCGGGCATATTGAATTATCGCGTCCTATAATCCATGTAGGATTTGCTCCTTATATACAAAAAATTTTAAGAGCAATTTGTAGAAAATGTAGCCGAATCGTCCTAACAGAAGAAGAACTGATAGAAATTAGAACTGATGAAGAAGGAGAATATGACGAAGATATAGATTTTCAAGATAGACTGGCTTTTACTGACACAATTTTAAAAAGAGCATACAAAGTTACCACCTGTCCTTATTGTGGAGATAAGGAACTAAAAATCGTTTTAGAAAAACCAACAACTTTTTATGAAAAAACTGAGGCAGGTTTTTCTAGATTAAATCCCAGTGATATTAGAGATAGATTCGAACGCATTTCGGATGAAGATTGTATGCGTCTAGGTCTAAATCCAGAGTATGCAAGACCAGAATGGATGATTTTAACCGTTTTACCAGTTCCTCCTGTATGTGTTAGACCTTCAATTACTCTAGAATCGGGTGTCCGATCAGAAGATGATATGACTCATAAATTGGTGGATATTATTCGAATTAATCAACGGCTTAAAGAAAATATTGAAGCTGGTGCACCACAATTAATTGTTGAAGATCTTTGGGAACTTTTACAATACCATGTAACTACTTATTTTAATAATGAAGTGTCAGGTATACCTCCTGCACGTCATCGTTCTGGAAGAGCTTTACGTACTTTATCTCAGAGATTAAAAGGAAAAGAAGGACGGTTTAGGAGTAATTTATCAGGAAAGAGAGTGGATTTTTCTGCAAGAACTGTGATAAGTCCAGATCCTAATTTAAGTATTAATGAAGTTGGTGTTCCAAGGGAAGGAGTGGCTGAAATTCTTACAATTCCGGAACGTGTAACAGAATGGAATATAGATGAAATGAAAAATTTAGTAATTAGAGGGCCAGAAAAACATCCTGGGGCAAATTATGTAATTCGAGGTGATGGTAGAAGAATAGATTTACGTTTTGTAAAAAATAAAGAAGCTGTTGCAGATACACTCGAACCCGGATTTATTATCGAACGCCACTTAAGGGATGGTGATGTCGTATTATTTAATCGGCAACCCTCTTTGCATAGATTATCTATAATGGCACATGAAGTTATTGTGATGCCATATAAAACTTTCAGATTAAGTTTATGTGTATGTCCTCCTTATAATGCAGATTTCGATGGGGATGAAATGAATCTGCATGTTCCTAGAAATGAAGAAGCCCGTGCTGAAGCAAGAAATCTGATGTTAGTTCAAGAACAAATTTTATCTCCAAGATATGGGGGGCCTATTATTGGTGGAATTCAAGATTATATTTCTGCTGCATTCTTATTAACTAGAAAAAATGTATTTTTAGATAAGAAACAAGCTTGTCAATTACTAATGGCTGCGGGATACCAAGAGAGGGAAGGTAAAAAAATTAGATATGAATTACCTGATCCAGTAATTATTAAACCAGTTCCAAGATGGACTGGAAAGCAAATATTTAGTGTAATTATGCCAGATGGTTTAAACTTATCATTAAAATCTAAAATATGTCGTAAATGTGGAAATTGTGAAAAAGGAGAATGCCCTAACGATGCGTATGTATTAGTTAGAAATGGACAACTTTTAACTGGCGTTATAGATAAAAAAGCGTTTGGAGCAGGTCAACCTGACAGTTTACTTCATAGAATTGTAAAAGATTATAATAATAAAAGAGCTAGAATATTTTTAGACTCAGAAGCTTCCATGTTAATTGAATTAATAACTAATAGAGGTTTCTCTGTAGGAATTGATGATATAGATATTCAAGAAGAGGCACGTAATAGAATAACTGAAATATTATCTAAAGCGAATAAAGATGTTAACAATTTTGTTGAAATTTATAGAAATGGTGAATTACAAAGATTACCAGGAAGATCATTAAAAGAAACACTCGAAATGCGAATAATGAGTGTTTTATCGGAAGCAAGAGATAAAGCAGGGGAAATTGCAGGTCAATATCTTGGAATTAATAAACCAGCTGTAATTATGACAAAAACAGGAGCTAGAGGAAATCCTTTAAATCTAGCTCAAATGGCAGCTTGTGTAGGTCAACAATCCGTTAGAGGTGAACGTATAGTTCGAGGTTACCGTAAAAGGACTTTGCCTCATTTTAATAAAAATGATCTAGGGGCGAAATCAAGAGGTTTTGTCAGTTCATCTTATCGTAGAGGTCTTAATCCAATAGAATTTTTCTTTCATGCAATGGGAGGGAGAGAAGGACTAGTAGATACAGCTGTTAGAACAAGTACAAGTGGATATATGCAAAGGAGATTAATAAATGCACTACAAGATATAAAAGTTGAATATGATGGTACTGTTCGAAATGCAGTGGGAGAATTAATTCAATTCCGCTATGGGGATGACGATATAGACCCTGCTAAAAGTGACCATGGAAAGGCTGTTAATATTAATGCCATTGTTGAAAAAATACTAAGTCAACTTGATGAATATGAAATACCATCTGAAGAGGTTATCAAATTCAAATTACATAAGGCCTATGATCAAGGGCTAATTTCTAAGTCGATTTTAAAAGAATTAGAAGCAAAATTATTGAAATTAAAAGCTAAAGAAACTCAAAATTAATTTTTGTGAGAAATTTATATGGTAAAATCAAAAAAAGGTAAAAAAACCAAAAAAACCACAAAAAAGACCAAAGAAACCATAGAAAAAGAGACTATAGAAGAAATGGAAAAGTGTAAAGAGTGTGATAGTGAATTTAAAAGTTCAGAATTAGTCGATGGTTATTGTAAAGAGTGTCAGACTAAATTAGAATCAATAGAGACAATTGAAAAAGAAGTTTCCTGTTCAGAATGTGGAAAAACATTTAATGAAAATGAGTTAAAAAATGGGCTATGTAAAGATTGTCAGGAAAAAATACGAGTAGAAGATATTGAAAAGGATTTAGAAAGGGATATTATTGATACTATAATTGAAGAAACAGTTAAATCTTATGAAAAAGCAAAGATAGAACCTGGTGAGGCAGTTGGAATAGTCGCAGCTCAATCAATTGGAGAACCAGGAACACAAATGACTTTAAAAACCTTTCATTATGCGGGAGCTGCAGAATTTAATGTAACTTTAGGATTACCTCGTCTCATTGAAATTGTTGATGCACGTCGAAATCCCTCAACTCCAATGATGGTAGTTTATTTAGATGAAAAAAGTAGATATGATAAAGAAAAGGCTAAAGAAATTGCTCAAAATATTGAATTAACTAGAATTGAAAGTATTGCTACTGCTATTGAGATTGATTTAGCAACTATGCAGATTATTATTAAAGTTGATGAAGAATTTATAAAAGGAAAAAATCTAACAATTGAAGATATTATAAATAAATTAACTAAATTTAAGAAAGGAGAAATAACTTCAAAAGGGAATATTATTTTCTTAAAACCAAAGACTGATCAATTAGATAAAATCCAAAAACTCATTGAGAAGGTCCGTGATTATCCAATCAAAGGTCTAAAAGACGTAAAAAGAGTTATTATTCGTAAAGATCAAGAACTAGGAGAATTTATTATTTACACTGACGGAACAAACCTTCAAAATGCGCTTCAGGTATCGGGTATAGATTGTGTTAGGACCCGAAGTAACCACGTTAGAGAAATAGCTCAAACATTAGGTGTTGAAGCATGTCGTGAAGCAATTATAAGAGAAGGAATGGATCTTCTGGAAGAACAAGGATTAGATGTAGATATTAGACATATTATGTTAGTTGCAGATTTAATGACACATAGTGGTTCAATTCGTCAAATCGGACGGCATGGAATTAGTGGAAAAAAATCATCAGTTCTAGCAAAAGCATCATTTGAAGTAACGGTTAAACATTTATTAGAAGCATCTATCAAGGGAGCAGAAGATCCTTTGAATGGTATCACTGAAAATGTAATAGTAGGACAAATTATTCCATTAGGAACTGGGAGTATAGACTTATTAATAGGTAGAAAAAAGTAAAATGAAAATTAATCATAATGTTTAAAACCCTTTCTTGATAAATTTGAATTGGAAGTAGAAAATTGATCGATGAAGATACAGCGATTAAAATTGCAATAAAAACTGGAAAAGTTATGATAGGATCAAAAAGGTCTAAGACTTCAATAATTACAAATAAAGCCCAATTGGTAATAAAGGCTGCAAATTGTCCCAAAAAAATTTCGGAAGACTTAAAATATTATACAAAATTAACAAATATCCCACTCCATACATATAAAGGTTCAAGTATAGACCTAGGATTTATTTGTGGTAAACCATTTATGATCTCAACTATTGCAATAGAAGATGCTGGAGATTCTGAAATTTTAAAGCTTTCATAATTCAAATTTAGCTTATTAAAACAATTAAAAAGAAAAATAAACTGATAATACGGAACGAGGAAATTTAATGTCACCAGGAATTAAACTAGGAGATACAGAAATTCGATTTATCTCATTATTTGAGAGTATAACTGGCGCAGTTGCAAGGGATTGTATATTGGATGATACTGAAGAAAGAATAATTTTTGTAGTGAAACCTGGTAATATTGGACTTGCTATAGGAAAGAGTGGGATTAATATTCGAAGGGTTCGGGAATTTTTAAATAAGAAAGCTATAGATGTAGTTGAATATGCCGAAAAGCCAGAAGCTTTTATTACTAATACCCTTAGTCCAGCAAAAATAAAGACAATTACCATAACTGAAAGAAGAGATGGACGAAAAATTGCTTTAGTTACTGTTGATACCAAAGATAGAGGGATTGCAATAGGAAAAAATGGAAGGAATGTGGCTAGAGCAAAATTATTAGCTAAACGCCACTTTGATATTGATGATGTAATAATCAGTTAATCTTATTTGGTCGAAATTTAATAAAAAAAACGAAATTCTGTTTCTAAAATTAAAATATTTTTTTAAATCTCACCATTATCAACTTTAATTATGACAAAAAACCTCATTTTAAAATTAAACACATAAAGGATTTATATTGGTATTTCGCAATAACTTATTAGATTTGTTGGTTAAATTTCAAGAATTAAATTTAATAATTATGATCTAGAAATTGAATCATAACAGTCTAAAAAAAGTTTATAATCACTTATGTAAAATAATATATTCTTGTGGTCATCAATTAATTTGGATATGATTTATATTGGAAGATAAAGAACAGATTTTGAGTCGAGTCGTAGGATTTCTCTATGACGCATTGGACAATTTTAAATCGACTATGGATGATGTAAGTGGTTCTTTAAATACTCTAATGAGTTCATTAACAAAAGTTGAGAAGGATTTACAAGTTTTGGGTGTTCAACCTAAACATACTACTCCTATGTCTTCAAGTCAAATAGCTGAACGTATCAAAGCTGGCAGTACTACGTCATCGAGAGAGAGATTGATAGGACTATTAACAGGAAGACCATTAAGTACTGCTGCTGCAAGTGCTGGAACTCCTTTAACGCCGACAAAGACTCCTACTAGACCGGCACCTGCCGTTTCTGTTTCAAAACCAATTTCTACTGCTGGACCCCCAAAACAGATGGTAGGCCCTCCTAGAAAAATGGCAAGTCCTCCCAAACCAATGCAACTACCTCCCAAACCAATGGCTCCAATTAAAACCGCAGCTCCTCCCGTGATGAGACCTCCAACTGTAGCAAAACCTCCAACAACTGTAGCAACACCACCAATTATGAAACCCCCCACTCCTCCTATGGCAACAGCAAGTCCAACTCCAACAAATGCCTCTGCTAAACCGGGAGGATCAATAATTGGTCTACGGGATGAAATGCTTAAAGAATTAAAAAGATTGAAGAGTATAATGAAGGGCGGTTAATCCCGAGATTTTTATATAATTTTTTTATTCTTTTAGAAGCAATATAAACTTAAACTTATTCTATTTTTCCTTATTAAAATAAACAGTTACTTAATAATTTTGAGTTTAATCACTCAAACAAATCTATTTTATATTGATTTGTAAAATAAAGAGAGAATATTTGAAATGAATATTGTTTTTACTAAAATTCAATAAAGTAAAAAAAATTTGTTAGCATTGAAGGTCGAAAGTAATATTTGAAATCGGAATGACGAATATGTACCCTTTTCTGATGACAACTGTGTGATAATATTCTGCTAGACCTAAAAACCCCTTTATAACACTCTCATCGCCTTCATATTTAAATACTACACTCACAGATCCCTTTTTAATCTCTGCTTTTTCATAGACTCTCTCGTCAATTAGCGGAATTTTCATCTCATTTACTATTTCATACACTTTTTTTACAAAATCTTCTTTGTCAATTTTCTCTTTTGGCATTTTCGTATCCTCAAGAATTGTATTATTATTAATTTACAATAGATGTATTTTAATTAAACGAGTTAATATTAAGGTTTTACTTAACAATTTGAAATTCTTATTTTTTAAGATTATTTCAAAAAAATAAATTTATTTTAATTAAACATTATTTTTCTGAAATTGAGAGTTGAATGACAGTTTTTAATATTTTGAAATTTTAATTAAGCCGTTCTATTATGCTTTATTTGATAAATAGTGTATTAGGACAAAAGTGCTTATGAATTGAACAAATAATAAGTAAAAATTACATTTAAACATACAACGAAATTACTGAATTAATTCATATACCGTAGATCTTTGGACGGGAACTCTACCGATATCTAAAATTATTTTTTTAATTCTATCAGGACTTATATATTCCCCATATGTTGCACCTGCACTTTTTGAGATATTTTCTTCCATTAATGTTCCCCCAAAGTCGTTTGCACCTATAATCAAGGCATATTGGGCAAACTTCTCCCCCAATTTTACCCAAGAGACTTGGATATTATCAAAATTATGTAAAAATAAACGACTCACTGCATACATTCTCACATCTTCTATTCCAGTAGCTTCACTAAAATTAATATTATTTAATGCCATTATGTTTTGAAAAAGCGTTGTATTCCAGGGAATAAACGTAAGGGGAACAAATTCTGTAAATCCAGATGTTTCATTTTGAATTTGCCTAAGTATTTCTAAATGTTTTACTCGTTGCTCTAGAGTTTCTATATGACCATATAAAATAGTACATGTTGTTGGGATTTTCAATTGATGTGCAGTTTTTATAATTTCAATCCAAGTATTAACATCAACTTTATTGGGACAAATTATCTTTCTAATTTCATTATCAAGAATTTCGCTCGCTGTTCCTGGGATGCTATCCAATCCAGCATCTCTTAAGAGACATAAGGTATCTTTTATAGATAAGCCGATTTTCGTGCCGCCATCGTAAATCTCTTGCGGTGAAAATCCATGAATATGAATCTCTGGAAGTTCTTTTTTAATACTTTTAATTATTTTTTCATAATAGTATGCATCCACAGACGGATTAATACCCCCTTGAATACAAAGTTCTGTCGCTCCCATTTTCCAAGCTTCTTTGGCCCTCTTTAAAATTTCGTTTATAGTCAAATTATAAGCTTCTGGATCCTCCTTATTCTTAGAAAAAGCACAAAATTTACATTTCTTAATACATATATTCGTAAAATTAATGTTCCTATTTATTACATATGTAACAATATCGCCTACTTTAGTCTTTCTAATATAATCTGCTGTTAAAGTTAAAGCACTCAATTCTAAATTTCTAACATTCATTAATTGTATGGCATCTTCCCGCGAAAGTTCTTTGTTTGATAGACTCTTCTCTAGAATTTCTGCTATCCGGGGGTCTAAGCCTGATAGCAATTGTTCAATTTTTTTTAATTGAATCTGTGTCAAAGTGAATCATTTTTTATTCTTTTAAGTAACCTTCTTCATCAACAACAGATAAAATCTTTTCTTTAAGAAATTTTGGCAGAAATTTATCATTTATAAAAGATGGATAAATTGGTAATCTTTCTTTTAATTTAAAATAAAAATTTTCTGTAATCCGACTGAGTTCGGATATTTTTGGCCAACTCATCTCAGGATTAATAAAATCGTGAGTAACTGGAGAAATTCCACCCCAATCATTAATCCCTGATAGAAGTAAATCGGATAAATTTTTCAGATTTAAATTGGGTGGAGCTTGAAGATTTATATTTTCTCTAAAAATCAATCTAGCTATAACAATTGTTTTTAAAACTGTTAAAAAATCTGGTGCGGGATGAGATCCCATGGGAGTATTTTCTTGAGGAACGAAATTTTGAATTATTATTTCTTGAATATGACCATACTTTTCATGTAACTTCTTTATAATTAATAGCGAATCGATTCGTTCTTCAACAGTTTCTCCAATTCCTACTAAAATACCAGTTGTAAAAGGAATTTTTAATTTCCCCGCAAGCTCCATAGTGTTTATTCTCAACTTTGGAACCTTCCCAGGACTAAATTCATGAGGACCTCCCTTATCACAAAGTCTATGACTGATATTTTCTAACATTAGGCCAATACTCGCGTTTACATCTTTTAAAAGTTCTAATTCTTCTTTTTCTAAAATTCCTGGATTACTATGAGGAAATAGACCGATTTTTCCAACTTCTTCGCATAAGTCTCGAAGATATTCAATTATACTAGAATATCCCCATTTTTTTAATAATTTTCTAATTTTATCGTATTTGGTTTCTGGTTTCTCTCCAAATGTAAAAAGAACTTCTTTACAATTATATTTTAGCCCTTTCTTTACAATTTCTATAACTTTGTCCTTCTCTAAAATATAAGATGAATTATCATTAGGAGATCTCCGAAATCCACAATAAAGACAATTATTTCTACATAGATTTGTAAGTGGGATGAAAATATTTTTTGAGAAACTTATAATACCTTCTAACTGATTAAATACTATATTTGTAGATAAATACATGAAATATAATAAACTTGATTTATCAAGAGAATATATAGTGAGAGCATCCTCTTTATTTATAGCTTCTCCTTTTATTATTTTAAATAAAAGTTCCATATTTTCTGTATTTAACATTTTAAACTCTTGATTTTGTCTTATTTATATTTAAATTTTTATATCAATTTTAATTGATTTTTAAGTCATATAAGTTAGAATTAAATAATAGCTACAAATAAATTAAGGGTAATAATTTCTAGGGTTGATTCAATTTAAAAAATCAAACAAAATCTTATTAATAACTCTAATTATTTATTCTGGATTCATGATTACCGTAATAATCTTAAATATAAATGAAATAACTCCAGAAATTATTGCATTGATTATTTTAGGTGCTTTTGTTTTAATTATTTTAATAAAAAGTATTGAGAGTTTCTTTAAATTAATGGAATGAATTAATTCGAGTATTCGTTAATCAATATCCTGGCGGATACCATCCGATTCTTAAGTTTTGATTAAGTGCATCAAGAGTTTTCATATCTTCAGGAGAAATTGAAAAATCAAATATATTTGCATTTTGTTTTATTCGTTCAGGATTTGAAGATTTAGGAATAGGCACTACTTGGTGTTGAATACACCATCTTATAAGTATTTGAGCAACAGATTTTGAGTATTTATTTGCAATCTTTATTAAATTTTTATCGTTTAATTTCTTAGCTTGTGTTAAAGGACTATATGCTTCTAATTGTATGCCGTTTTGACGACAAAAGTCTAATAAATTTTCTTGATAGAGAAAAGGATGAAATTCAACTTGATTAAGAGTTGGGGGTATTGAGGATTTTTCTAGAAATTCCTTTAAATGGTTAATCTTAAAATTACTCACTCCAATTGCTCTACATTTCCCTTCTATATATAATTTTTCAAATGCTTTCCAAGTTTCTAATAATTGACTCCCAACAGGCCAGTGTATTAATAATAAATCTACATATTCCATATCTAAATCTTTTAGACTCTTTTTAAAAGATTTAATAGCTGCATCATACCCAAAATCAGAGAACCATACTTTTGTAGTTATGAATATTTCTTCACGTGAGATTCCACTCTTTTTTACTGCTCTTCCTACTTCAGCCTCATTTCCATACATTCTAGCTGTATCAATGAGTCTATAACCTACATCTAAAGCACGAAGAACGGCATCTTCTATCATATTGATTTTGATAGCTTGATATGTTCCAAGTCCTATAATAGGAATTTTTACTCCATTGCTGAGGGTGTAGGTGTTTTTAATTGTGATATCTGGCATTAGATCACCTATCGATATTTTATATATGGATGATCTTTTCTAATATTTAATCGATATGGTTTATGGGTGTATAAATGGACTATACTATACTTGGACGCACAGGATTGAAAGTAAGCGTTATGGGTTTGGGATGCGGTGGCCCAAGTCGTATAGGAAAAGGAACTGGAAGGAGCAAGGAAGAATCTATTGCATTAATTCGACAAGCTATAGACTATGGCATCAATTTCATAGATACATCGGAAATTTACGGGACCGAAAAAATCATAGGTATTGCTATAGAAGGTATGGACCGTGAGTCTTTGATCATATCAACTAAAAAACAGACTATGGATAGAATCACTCCAGAAAAAGTTCAAAAAAGTCTTGAAAAAAGTTTGAAGAAGCTTGGTACTGATTACATTGATATTTATCATCTTCATGCAGTGAGACTGAAAGATTATGATTATCTTGCTACAAAAATTGTTCCCACTCTTCAGGAACTCCAAAAAGAAGGTAAAATACGTTATATTGGAATAACTGAACAATTTATTTCGGATACAGGGCATAAAATGCTACAAAGGGCATTAAAAGATGATTTCTGGGATGTGATGATGGTCGGTTTTAACATGCTCAATCAATCTGCACGTGATCGGGTCTTTCCAAAAACAATAGAGAAAAATATTGGTGTATTGATCATGTTCGCTGTGCGTCTCGCACTTAGTAGACCTAATTATCTTAAGCAAGTTATTGGACAATTAATAGAAAAAAAGCTAGTAAATGTGTCCAATATTAATGAAAAAAACTTATTAGATTTTCTTATTCATAAGGATGGAGCGGAGAATATAATAGACGCTGCATATCGATTTTGCCGCTATGAACCGGGAACTCATGTTATTCTTTCAGGAACTGGGAACGCAGAACATTTAAAATCAAATATTAAATCTTTTTCTAGACCACCACTTCCACAAGAGGATTTAATAAGACTTAAAAATATATTTAAAAATGTTGATTCGATTTCAGGGCATTAATTTTTTACAGAATTTAATAATTAGGAGGTATTTAAAATAGATGATGAAGTTATTGGGCTATGCCCATCATGCGATGCTGTATTAATTGCTGAAGATATTAAGGATATTACTTTTAGAGGAATTTCCCGTAGACATTCTGCCTATATCTGTCTAAAATGCAATCATATCATAGGATTTTCGAGTAGAGCATAATAACATAAATATGATTTCAGATTATTATTTATAACCTGCAAAATGTTCAAAATTTTCCAACCGTACTAATATTATATCATCTTCTATATGAAAGATGCAACGATTATCACTTCTTTCACAACCAAAGATATTTTCAAGGAGCTGTCCAAATCTTAGATCTGGATATTTCTTCCATATTCTACTTATCTCTTTTAATATTTTGTCAATTCTTTCTGGATCTCTCATTTTTAACACTAAAGTTGTTATTAAGCATATCTGTTTGTTAATTTCATATAAAAAAGAAAATTGAATTTTTATGTTTATCCTCCAGCTATGATAGCTTGAAAAAGTTCTGCGAATGATATTTCTCCTTTCTCTTGTTGAATTGATTCAAGTGCCCTCGTAGGAACATCACGAACTTTAACCATCGAGATTGCGTTTTCCGGGCAGTTTGCTGCACAAACACCACATCCAATGCACAAATTGAGGTTATAAATTAGTTCATCTTCCCCAGATGGATGCGAAATTGCTTCCATAGGGCACATATCTACGCATTTCTCACATAAAATACATAACTCTGCATCACGCTTGGGTGCAAAATTACTCTGGCTAATGAATTTAAGTTCAAATTTAGTTTTGCTAGTTGGGAGAAGAGCACCACAATGACACTTACAACAGTTACAAATCGAAAAAACTTGATCTTTCGAAGCACCCATAATGGTATGAACAAGCCCTGCCTCCTCAGTTTTTTTAATATAATCAATTGCTTCTTCTTTTGTTAATGGTCTTGCAAAACCTGCTTGGACCGCCATTTGGGCAACTATCCCAACAACAAAACACCCCATTTCAGCTGGAGCTACTTCACAAGGTTCGCCGCTCATTTCTCCTATCAATCGGCATGGACAAGTTAGTACACCAAACATTTCATTCTTATCTATCATATCTTTAACTAACTCTTTAGAAATCACTTTTTGTTCAATGTCCATTGTTTCGTCAATCTTTATTAATCGCTCTTGTGCTTCATATGGAAGAAGTGGTGAGGTAAATCCAGATCTTTCTAGTATGCTTCTGGCTTCCTCTGTTTGTTGTGTCAATGACGATAAATTCTTAATTAAAAATCGGTAAAGAACTGCTGCTTTTTCCAGATTCTCTTTGGTATCAGTTTTTGCAATAAAATATCCTTCAAATACTCCTGGTAAGAGGGGAACCAATCCATATTTAGTTCCAATTTTAGCAATAGTATGCCGTTTTACTAGGTTTTTTAAAATTGGTTTTATTTCTGTTTTCGGAATACCCGTTTTCTCAACTAATTCTTTTATAGAAATAACTTTTCCAGATTTTGGAAAATGAGAAAGAATCTTAATAGCTTCATCATTCCAAAAAACTTTCATTAAGTCAATGATTTTTTCGTGTTTTGGGGTACTAAATGCCCCTATTGACAGTTTTTGCCTTACATTTTCATATAAATCTGCTTCGGTCATTTTTAATAACTTCCCAATTAATCAAATAGTCAATTTAGAAATAATTAATTATTATTAGATTAATTGGTGTTATAAAATAATCTTACTAAAAAAAAAATGATAATTGAAGATTATTGGAAAATAGAAACTAAAATAAAGGGCGAAAGTTCTGATGTTTTTCAATTCAAAATATGAAGATTTAAAAGAAATCGTTAAAAATAAAAAATTTCCACTAGTAATTTGTGATTTAAATGCATTTAAGCAAAATTTGGAAAAAGTTGGAAATTATTTAAGAATAATGAATAAAAAGATGAGGGTTTGTACCAAATCATTAAGAGTTCCAGAATTAATTAAGTACGTGGAAGAGCAAAATTTTGTAAATGGAATTTTTGCTTATAATTCAGCAGAAGTCTTATTTTATGCTGAAAATTTTGAGATTAAGGATATTTTATTGGGTTATCCAACATATTCTAATGTTGATGTCGAAGAATTATGTAAAGCAGCTTCAATTCCTGGAAAAAATATTACCGTTATGGTGGATGATGTAATACACATTAATTTACTAAATAAACTAGCAGAAAAAAACGAAGTTAAGTTCAAAATTTTAATTGAAGTTGATGTTTCAGATAATTTTTTAGGTAGGACCGTAGGTGTTTTAAGAAGTCCGTTAAGAAATGCAGATGAAGTTATTAAAGTTGCAAAAAAGGTTGAAGAGGCTAAAAATCTAGAATTTAGAGGTATAATGGGATATGAAGCACAAAACGCAAGTTTAGGTGATGATAAGATACTAATAAGGTGGGTTAAAAAAAGATCCAGAAAAAATGTAAATATTTGGCGACAAAATATCGTAGATGCTTTAAAAAACGCAGGTTTTCAATTAGAAGTTGTTGATGGTGGAGGTTCGGGTTGTTTCCAAGAGACAGCTGCAGAAGAAACTGTTACCGAAATTGGAATTGGATCATTACTATTCAAACCACATATTTTTGATTCCATTAGATCTTTAAATGAATTCATACCTTCCCTATTTTTCGCAATTCAAATTGTAAGAAAACCAAGAAAAAATGTAGCTACAGCATTTTCAGGAGGATATGTCAGTTCTGGAAGTGTTAGGGCTCTACCAAAACCAGTTATACCTAAAAATTTAACCACATCAAAAGATGAAGAATTTGGAGAGGTTCAAACACCTTTGATTTTTAACTCAAAAAAAATAAGTATAAATCTGGGAGATCCGATCTTTTGTAGATTCGGTAAAGCTGGAGAACCCCTAGAACATTTTAACGAAGTTCATATTTATAGTAATGGCGAAATAATTGATAAATATAAAACATATAGGGGTTTTGGTAAAAAATTTTATTAGAAAAGAGGGGCAGGTCTTAATAATAGTGGGAGAATTACTACAAGCATCATAGGAAAAATACTTAGAAAATTAGCACATGAATGATAGAAGCTTTGTGGAATTAATCTCCCAGAGCGATGCAGAACCCACATCCAAATAAAACCACTACTCCATGTCATTAACAATATACCACTCCATGCAAAAAACCAAAATTCATTCCATGGAAATAAATGAATTACAAATGCTGTATGCCAAAATGCGAATGAAATGGGTGCAAAGGCGAGACGTCCTTTTTGTGATACACCAGCATTAATTCCAACATCTTCCATGCAAGCTCTCCAATAAATTTCTTCTGAAGGTCCATTGATTACTGATGCGATTATAATAAGTATATACATCCCAAATGAGAGGTGACCTGCATAGTTTATGATAAATAATGGTATAGAATAGATTAAAGGTCCATAAACTAGTAAATATTGTAACCAAAGATAATCACCTTTTAGTTTTAATGTGAGTTTAAAACGTTCTTCTTTAAAGACTCCTCCACGTTTAAATCTATAAAAAAGTGTGAAAATCCAAATAGTAACCCAATAAATTAATAAAACTGGAACCCATCTTAAGTCTATAGAGACTAAAGGGTAAAATAAGTAAGAACTAAAGGTCACAATAACAGGAATGAGAAACGGTACAAGCCAAAAATATACTTTTGAAAAAGTATCATTACTTTCAGATTTTTGTTCCATTAAAATCACTCTTAATTTTATAAAATAATTGTCTCAAAAATGAAAAAAAAGATTTTGTTTTAATTAAAGATAAATTTTAATTTCCTTCAGCTTTTAAATTATCTTTTATTAAATTTAATAATATAAGTGCACTTTTTGCATCTTCATTTTCTGGGTCAATTTCTAGAGATTTTTTTACAAATTCAATCCCTTTCACAGGTTCTTCAAGTTTTCCATACATCATCCCTAATGAATACAAAGCAGTGCTATTATTAGGATCTAATTCAACTACTTTTTTAAAACTCTTTATTGCTTTTTCATAACGACTTAAATTACTGTAACAAGACCCCAATTCAAACCAAACACTGCTATCATTTGCATCAATTTTTTCAACAACGGTATTAAAACATTTAATTGCATCCTTATTAAATCCTAATTCAATTTTAGCTTCTCCTAAATTAATCCATGCTTGTTTGTATCGAGGTTCTAATTTAATAGCTTGTTTAAAACATTCAATAGCTTTTTCATAATTCATTAAATTAAGATAAACAATTCCCATCCCATTCCATGCTTTGTAAAATTTTTTATCAATTTGTAGAGCTCTATCAAAACAATCAAGAGCTTCTTTATATTTTTCTAGAGAGATGTATGTAAGCCCTAAATCAGTAAAGTGGAGCGGATTTGCCCTATTAATCGCTATTTTGAAATGTTTTACAGCATTTTTATAATCCTTTAATCCTCTATATGCCCATCCTACACTATGTTGAGCTGCATAATTATTGGGATCTATCTCAATTGCTTTTTTACAATGCTTAAGTGCGAATTCATAATCTCCGGTTAATTGAGCGGTATACCATCCTAAATTATTTAAAGCCATGCTATAATTAGGGCTGAGTTCAAGAGCTTTTTTGAAACATTCAATTCCCTTTTCTAGCTCGCCAGATTCGGCTAAGTTATAACCTTCACTCAGCCAATCTGCAGCTGTTTTTTGTTTTTTTTTCTGTGACATTTACCTCATACCAAGTTTTTGGAAAAAATAATTTTCAGACACAAAGTTATAATTGTTAAGATATAATCTTTTATATTTTCTCGGGACTCATCTAAGTACAATATTGGTCCCAATTCATTTTTCATAAAGTATAATAAGAAAGAAATAATTAAACTCATTAAAAACCAAAAACTTTCAAATATTAAGTTAAGATTTCTTTAATTATTAGATGAAGAAATAAAAGAATTAATGAAATATTCTTAAAATTTAAATAATAAGATAAGTTGCTGGGATGGAAAATGGTAGAATTTTGGAAGATTATTGGCTTTGGTTTGACTCATGTTTTTTCTACTTGTGCCTTTTTTCTATTTCTATATTTTATTAATAAATCTTTAAAGGTGAGAAAAGTAAAACGTGAAATTTTACCATTTATTGGATTAGCAATTATCTTTCTATTCATTAGTATCGGTTTTATAATATTTAGTTGGCTCGATTACATTTGGTGGACATCTGGTCTACTAACTAACCCTTTAACAGATTTAGAAACCTTAACAGGTTTATTTATTATTGGAAGTTTTATAGTTTTAACTTATATTCTCGAATATGTGTTTAAAAAGACAAAGTATTTTTTTACTTTATATATGATAATTGGTATAATTGTATTATATTTCATTGAAATCTCTGCTCTTTTTTTACTTTTTTATCTAGCTCCATTTCCTTTTTTTATTCTTTTTGCGTGGTATTACGTTTTTATTCGTCCAACTTCTGGTTTTTTAAGGAAAAGAATGATAATTGCTTCGCTTGGATTTATTTCGATCGTTGTTGGATTTTTACTTAGATTTAATTTTATGAGTCAATTTTTAGGAAGTTACATTTATACTGTAGGAACAATGGTTGCGATCATGGGAGTTACATTGATTGGCTATGGTTTTAGCGCATTTTCCACATTTAGCGACATCAGATGGAAAGAAAAGTTGCGCGAAATATTAGTAATTACTAAAGGTGGTATTTGTATTTATTCATATTCATTTGAACAAAAGAGTCCTTTAGATGATACTGATTTAATTGCAGGAGGTTTCTCTGGTATTCAAGGAATGCTCTCTGAAATAGTTAGGACAAGTGAAAGTTTACAACTTATTGATTATAAAAATGTTAAAATAATGCTTGAACAAAGAGAAAATGTTATATTTATTCTTATTCTTAAGGAAGAGAGCACCTTCATTCAATATAAGCTAAAACTTTTCTCTGAAGAATTCCAAGATTTATTTAAAGAGGTATTACAAACGTGGTCGGGTGATGTAGTTATCTTTCAGCCCACTAGAGCTGTAATTGAGCGGATTTTTGAGGTTGATATCTAAAATTGGATAAAAAACAGAACTTAGTATTTATTCTAAAAATTTTTGTTAAAAAGAATGCTATGTTCTCTAAATTAATTCATTTTGAATTTCTATTCCAAGTTCAGTGAAATAAGTGCTGTATCCTCCTACAATGGAGTCTATAGGTATGGGATAAGAATGATTGAAGTTAAAAAGTTGCATTCACGAAGATGGAAGGAATATAGAGATTTACGATTAGAAGCTTTGAAAAGTGATCCAATTGCTTTTAGTAGTTCATTTGAAGAAGAAAAAATTTTTTCTGATGAAGAATGGAAGAGAAGAATCAATAATGTATTATTTGCTATCTCAAATGATAAACCTGTTGGAATGATTGGATATATAATTAATAATAAAAATAAAACTAAACATATCGCTAATATTTTTGGAGTATATGTAAAAAAGGAATATCGCCGTCAAGGAATAGGAAAAAAATTATTTGATATTGCTTTAAAATTTATTCAAAAAAATGTAAACGTCTTTAAAATTAACTTAGGTGTCAATTCCGAACTAAAAGCTGCTATTGAACTATATAAGAAACATGGTTTTAAAATAGTTGGAAGACTTAAAAAAGAGTTACTGGTTGATGGTAAATTCTATGATGAACTTATGATGGAAAGGATTCTCTAACTTCTCTTTTCTGATTACAGTTCAAATGTCTCCAAAAATATATATATTTATTTTAAAACATCTGAAATTTTTTTACCTTCTTTAAAAATGAGATTTGCTTTTTCTATAATATCTGGAATATTTATCTGTTGGGGACATTTATCCAAACATTCCCCGCATTGAATGCAAAGAGCTGCTGCTCCTTCAAACTCATCTCCTTCAGCTTTCTTTTTTTCTAATTCATCAGGTGTTTTTACCAATCTATTATAAAAATACATAATTCTTGGATTTCTACTATCTCCCCAATAGGCAGTTTGATTTAGTAAATTAAATACCATCGGGATAGAAACTCCATTAGGACAGGGCATACAATAACCACAGTTAGTACAAGAAACTACACCGTATTTCTTAAATGCATCTCGTAATTCTGAAATTGTTTGTAATTCTTCTTTACTGAGGTTATTTATCCCCGAATTATTAGCAGATTCTACGTTTTCTATAACCTGTTGCATCGTACTCATACCACTTAATACAACTGAAACTTCGGGTTGATTCCAAAGGAATTGTAAAGCCCAATCAGCCATACTCCTTTTAACTCTTGACTTTTTTAATACATTCGCAATTTCAGGTCTTGTATCCAATTTATGCTCTGGAATAGCCAGCATTCCACCCCGAATAGGTTCCATAATTATTACAGGCATTTTTTTACTAGCAGCATATTTTAAACCTTTGGTACCCGCTTGAAATTCAATATCGAGGTAATTATGCTGGATTTGACAGCAATTCCATGGATAGAAATCAATAATCTCTTTAAATACTTCAAAACTATCATGAAATGAAAATCCTATATATTTAATAATACCATTTGCTCTCAATGCTTCCATATTTTCAATTAAATTCAACTTTTTTATTTTTTCTAGTCGTTCTTTGCGTAAACCATGAAAAAAATAGAAATCTGGATTTGTTTGTAATCTTTCAACCTGCTCGTTGAATAAAACGTTAAAATCTTCTTTTTTCTTAACTAACCATAAAGGTGATTTTGTGGTGAGATATACTTTCTCCCGATATCCATCTTTTAATGCTTTTCCAACTAACACTTCACTTTGACCATTATGATAGGTATATGCAGTGTCAATGTAATTAACTCCATGGTCAATTGCATAACGAATCATTTTAATTGCCTCTTCTTCATTTATTTTAAATTGTTTATCTAGTGGCAATCGCATAGCCCCAAAACCTAATGCGGATATTTCCAAACCTGTTGAACCTAATTTTCGATACTTCATAATTTTCACCATAAATAGTCTTTTCAATTAGATTTCTTAATAAATATTGAAAATTTGTTCATTTTATATTCATATAGATTAAGAAAATGAAAATATTTTTTTAAATTATTATCCCATAGTAAATATTTCTTAACAAAATGATTTAATTGAGTTGAACATTATTAACGATTTTCATCTTACCATAGATTTAATAAAACATGAGAGAAGTAAGGACTCTCATTCAAATATATATGCGGTTAAGATAACGAACCGAGATGTAAAGTTCAATTGGAAATGTGCATTTCGTGGACCTAAGGAAACTGATCATTCATATAAACTCAGTGAGGTTGGATTTAAGAGTCTTCTAACCTTCATCAATAAAAAGTTATTGAATAGAAATATTAAGGAAATAAGGAAAGCTGATAATATAGGCTTATCAATTAATTTGACAGTGAAAATTGAAATGGATAATAATAAAACCGAAGCAAACATAGTCGGAATGTATAATGATTGGACAAAAAGGGGAAAGAAGAAGCAGTGCAATATCAAGAATTTAGATTATTATAATGCCATCAGTCATATTATCAGTCATGCTGAGCAAAAGGTGGATCTCTTCTAATAACTATACAAAGAAAATATATGATTTGAAACGTAAGTTAAAATTCTTAAAAGAAATAAGAAGAATTCTTTTTTAATAACATTCAAATATCATCCAAGATTATTCATAGAAAATGGATATTATTTCCAAAAAACGGAGTAATTTTAATGGATATAAAAGATCTAGAAAAAGACGCAGCAAAGGCTACAGATTCACCTGAAAATGCTGTTAAATACGCATTAGATTGTCTTTATGTGTATCAAAAAGTTGATGAAAAAGCATTGGGTTACTTTGGATACGTTCTTTCTAAAAACATGATGCAAGAAGATGCTTCCGCTCCAAGCGGACTTAAACCAGGACTAACTACTTTAAATCGAATTAAAGGAACAAAAGAGCCTCAAAGAGCTTATGGTGTTCTAGCTCATATGGGAGCCTCATGGGAAAAAGATTATAAAGACATTGATGTAGATAATTATAAGCCAAACATACTAAAAGTAGATATAACTGGTGATAAAGCAAAGGTTGTTCTTAAATCCGGAGGTCATGATAATCCAATTTCCATACAACTTGCTAAAAACAATAAAGGTCAATGGAAAATTACTGGTGGCTTTACCACATTAACCCGGGATAGTAGAAAACCCAAATCTGTCGTTGGCGATTTTTAATCTTCTCTTTTTTTTTCCTTTACCTAATTTACAAACTTTATGATTTATAGAAGTTGCAAATCGTAGGGTTTAAAAAGTGGTTAGATAATTAAATGTTTTTTTTAAGTTTAAGAAATAATTTTTTAGCATTTTTGTAAAATATATTCTCTAATACTTCTTGTTTATAGTTACCCGATTCCCAATCCTTAAAAAGTTGTTCAAATCCCAAAATAGGCCAATCAGAACCAAAAAGGATTTTATTTTTGCATCTACCATTTATTTCTCTCTTAAAATCTTCGGGGAAATAAATTGGTCTCCAACCATGAACTTCGTTATACACATTTCCTTTATGGATGAGAACTGATGCCATTTCTGCATGAAAAGGCCACGGCGTATGGGCACATACAATTATTAATTCAGGATTTTCTGCAGCCACGTTATCAATATATGGAATGGGTCTTTCATATTCTAACTTAAAACCTCCACCACCAGGAAGTCCTGCTCCTACAGCTGTAGCTCCAACTGAAATCTTTATTGGGACTTTATTTTCAATACAAAGATCATAAAATGGTTTTAATATTGGTGAAGTAGCAGGAATATTGGTCAGAGCACCATAATGCCAGGGACCAAAAAAATTTAGGTCAACTATACACCTTCTTGCCTCTTTAAGCCATTCCTCGGGATGGAAACTTAGGTCTGTCATTACCCATGCACCAAGGATTGTATCGGGATATTCAGAAATAAGTTTTCCAACATAATCGTTAATTTCTCTAATTTTTTCAAACTTATATCTACCACCAGTTGGTGGCATTAAAATTGCTTTAATATTAGCTTGATTAAAAACTTCAATCATTTCTTCTTCAGTTTGATAATAAGGTAATTCGTGTTTGAACTGTTTTTCGATATATTTCTTTGCAGCTTTCGGAAATGAGGCTCCTTTTTTAGTAGACATCATAGTTTGAAAATCTATTACTTTAAATTTTTTCAAATTTAACTCAATTCTTCCTATAATTTTTAAACTATATTCTGGATAATTTGTAATAAAACCTTTCTTAGCTAATTTGTGATATTAATTCACATAATGCTAATATTGACTTTCAAATTGAGAAATGGTTATCTTTTATATATTTAATTAAAAATGATCAGATAAGCTATGATCGTACGTTTTTATGATAATTAGATGATTATTGATTAAAAGTGAATTGTTGAAAATGCCATTAATTCCTTTAGAACCGAAGAAGGTCCCTTGTCCCCATTGTGGTTTTGAAAATTATGAAACTGTCCATAAGAATTTATTCTTATGGAAGAATGATTTAGAACGTTTATTAAAAGGAACACTCAATACTTTTGAATGTAAAAATTGCCATAAACTAAGTTGGGCAAAACAACTAATAACAATCAATTTAATTAACAGAGAAAAGGTTTATTTTATGCCAATATTTCCAAATGAGACTTCTGAAAAAAAGTATGAAATGGGAGGTTATTGCTTTTATGAACCTTTGGGTCAACCTTTAACTTTATTAAAAGAATTTATTGATTCTTATAAAGAGAAATATAAGAATCACCCTCAAAGATTTCTTGCATTATTAGATTAATCAGTCTTAGCTTGATTTTCTGATTTATTATCAAAAAGTGAATTATAATAAATAATTTTACCTCATGAAATCCTCCATAGTGCCATAAAATTAAATAATGCCTATCATTAATTATTACTAACCCAAATAAAAAAAATCATTTTTGGGAGATATTATATGGTTGAAATTCCAAAAACGTTAATTATTACCTTTGTGTGGATATCAGCAGGACTTTGTGCCTTTAATTTCATCTTCTCGGCAATTGGAATATTTGTATATATTTATCATTATGCAGAAATTCTAACTATCTTCACGGGGATAAATCTATGTTCAATTTTGGTTACGGGAATATTAGTTACAATAGACCAGCTGGATAAAGTCTAATTAAAATATTTTTTTAATTTGATTTCTTGCAGTTTTAGATTAATTTATTTTAGCTCGATTTTTTGAATATAATATACAACTCTAATACCTATAAACAAAAAATGTGAAACCTATGTCGTTTGATTACAGGTTGAAGATTATAATAATAGGCGAACCATCTGTGGGGAAAAGCTCCCTAATTGTTAGGTACACAGAAGTATGGGAAAGAGGTGAATCTGCTTTTGGTTTTCAAATCAGTAACAAGAAGTTAGTCTTAAACAGTAAAACCAGTGAAAATAAAATAAAAATTAAGTTATACATATTCGATATAGCTGACCAATCTAAGTTCCTTAAAAAAGAATTTTTGTTTAAAGAGGCGCATGGATTTATTCTGGTCTATGACATCACAAACGAAGAGTCTTTTGAAAAAACCGCAAAATGGTTTAACCTTTTAAAAGAGTCTGAACCCTTTGAGAAAGATTTTACTGGGATTTTAATCGGAAATAAAATAGATTTACAAGATCAAAGAAAAATCCCTAGAAAAATTGGAGAAAAGCTTGCAAAGGAAATGAATGTTGATTTTGAAGAAACTTCAGCTAAAACTAGAGAAAATGTCAATGATGTTTTTGAAAGAATTACGCACATGATTTTAAATAAAGTGATAGTTTAATATAAAAAAGGTCTTGGATGGGCTCTAATTTGAATTTGATTACCCGTTATATCTAACACGCTAAATTATTATCCTAGTAAAGATAGATAGATAAAATTAATAAAAAATTGTAAATTTAGGATGTTAATAAATATGCCAAAAGAAATAGAAGGTAAAGATGCTAGCGACTGGTCTAGCGAAGGAATGGCTAATATTAGTTTAAAAAATTATCAGAAAGCGATTGAATGTTATCAAAAAGCAGTTAAAATCGATCCAAATAATAAAATGATCTGGTATAATTTGGGATCTGCTTATTTCTCCCTCAAAAATTATCAAAAAGTCATTGATTGTTACAAAAATGTAGTTAAGATCGACCCAAAATCAAGTCTTGCTTGGTATGGGATGGGACTAGCTTATTATAACCTAACGAATTATCAAGAAGCAATCAAATGTTACGAAAAAGCATTTAAAATCCAACACCAAAATCATATTCCATTCACTAATTTGTTTAATGCTTGGAATAACTTGGGAGATGCTTATAAGGGATTAAAAAAATATCAAAAAGCGATTGAATGTTATGAAAAAGCACTTGAAATTAATCCGGACTATCAAACAGCAAAGGATAATTTAAAACGATTAGAAACTCAAAGACGAGAACTGGAGAAAAAACATTATTAATATTATTGATCTCTATTAAAAAATAAGGGAATATATGGAGGAATACTTGATTATTACTTCTTAATTTATTTTTTAGAAGTCTTTAAAAACTTCAAGATCAAATCAAATTTAAGTGAGGTGAACTTAAATGGAAAAAAAAATAGGTGCAATAGGAGCTATAGCTTTAATTTCGCTAATTTTAGGAGCTGCTGGATTGGGATTAATTTATATTACCACACAATCCACTGAATTGAGCCCTATTGAAATAATGTATATCTATGAAAAAATTAATCAATCATCAACCGGAAAAATATGGACAAATGTTGACTATTCAAAAATATATTCAACCCCAACTGTGACTTGGAAGAATCACACAGGTTTGATTATTTCTTTTGAAGTACAACAAGGAGAATCCGTTTATTTAAGTTTCAATTGCGAATTCTATTTACAGGGTGATGGAGGCGGTCAAAAATATCTATATATTCGTTTTGATATTGATGGAGTAATAACCACTACTCCTGAAGGAACAGTTAGTGATAATCCAGGTTCAGGATATGTCTATGGATCATTTACACTTCAAGACTTTCCAGTATTATCTCATGGCTCTCATAATGTGACAATATCAATATACGGTAATTATGCACTGAATTATATTGATGACTGCTCTCTGTTAGTCCAGACATTTATTCCTTAATATAACAATTACTTTTTTTTTATTTTCATAAATATATTCAAAACTAATTTTCGAATACTAATGCTTTATTACATTCTAATTACTCTACTTGCTGCTGATCACAACTAATTCTTTTATAATACGCGGTATTACTTCGGGGGGAAGACTATGTCCCATTCCATCTAAAATCAATAATTTTGCTCCAGGGATTGCAGTTGCAATGTCTTTGCCCGCTTCCACATGATTAAATGGATCCTCACTCCCGTGTATAACTAATGTAGGTGCTTTTATTACAGCAATTTCTGGTTTTATATTACCAGGAACAGCCATAGCAGCTAATTGACGTGCTACACCTTCGGGATAATAACTGCGATCATACTCTTTTGTTCTATAATCTCTTGCCTTATCCTTATCAAATGGAAAAGTGCCGTAAATGAGGTGATCACGCTTGACCATTTCTTCAATATATGCTTCGCGTTCGGGGGGAACGGGTGCAAAAAATTGTGCCATAATTTCTGGTTTTGCTTGTGGTAGTTTTGGATTTCCAGTTGTGCTCATGATTATCGTGAGAGATAAAACACGAGATGGATTGCTATATGCTATCACTTGAGCAATCATCCCGCCCATAGAAGCCCCCAAAATGTGTGCTTTGTCTATATTCAAAGCATCTAGGACACCAAGGGCATCACTAGCCATGTCCTCTAAAGTGTACGGAACTTTTGGTTTTTCTCCACGAAAATAAGCAGCGTTAATTTCATTAAAGTCTGGCATACCCGCATCTTTAAGTTTTGTTGACAAGCCTACATCTCTATTGTCGAATCTTATAACAAAAAAACCATTATTTACTAGACTTTCGCATATTTCATCCGACCAAGCAAGTAATTGACTTCCAAGTCCCGCTATCAACAACAATGGTTTTGAATTTGGGTTTCCGATTGTCTCATATTCAATTTCTATATTATTTGCATTAGCTTTTGGCATTTCAAGTCACAATTCTACTATATGTCGTTTATATCATAAAATATTTTCAAGAAAGGAACTTGATTCAATATTGATAAAGCCTTGGCTTTTTTTAACCTTTCAATTCAAAGATGTGTTGAACTAATCTTTTGGCAATTTTGAATTCAGTAATATCCCCTACAAAATTTGTTATTTCTTCTCCAAAGAAAATCTCGAACTCTTTCAAAAAAGTAGTCAATTTATACTGTAAGAATGAACTTTCATCATTCAAAATGAGAATTCCAAAGACTTTTTCTCCCCTTTCCATTAATACTTTTAAATTTTTATAATCTATTAATTGTAATTTTTCCTTAGTTTTCATCATTTCAGCAAGTAATTTATCTATGCTTGAAAATACACCTCCCATTAAGATATTGTCTTCAAAATAGTCTAAATTAGTGTTTTTCTCAAAAGAAAATGCATAAAGACATATCCCATTATTGTTAATGAGATATATTTCGCGTAGTTTTTCCTTCCAATTAAGATCTGTAAATGTAGTAAATGCAGAAAAACTGTAAACCATTATAGCTGTTCCAATTATTGCCATAAAAGTTCCTATTAGATAAATTATAAGGCCAGAATATCTGGAATAACTAAATACCCTAAATGTTAGACCAGTAGTTATGATTAATGTTCCAATAATAGAAAAGTACATCCGCCTCCTCAAAAAACTGGAAGTAGGTTTTATAAAAATTTGATGAAACATTGGTAGGGCAAATATAATAGCAGGGAGTATACCGATAATCCAAATCATATTTAATATCGCAAAATCATTTATAATAAATGAAATGGCGATTAAGAAGATTAAATAAGCAGTAAGAATAAATTTAGTCTTTTTAAGGGTATATTCCATAAATAGTAACATTGCTGCACCACCAATTAATTCTGTTAATATGAAGATTCTATTCAATTCTAGTATAATCCAACCATTATTCCACCAATAATATTGGAACCAACTAATGATATAATGAGCAATTCCTAATGACAGAAAAATGGACGCTCTTGCTAAAAAAGGAAAGATCTCCTTGGTAATCTTTCTAATATGCATAATTCTGATAAAAAAATAGAACGAAACTATACATGCACATGTAGCAAAAACGTAAGTTGACCCTAAACAAGCCATTTCTAAGGGTCCTATCCCAAATTCAGTAAGAGTAAAAGGTGGAATAATTATTTCCCCGCTTATAAGAAATTAAAATAATATTCATATTTCGCCCTATTCAGTATTATTTTTTCTGATTTTATGACATTTAAATATTTATAATTGGGTAAACAAACACCCTAATTAAAATTCTATGTTTTATTTCGTTTGGAATCTGGGGATTTTTTATATATTCTACTAACCAACAAAACGTAAAACACCAAAAACTAATAATAATTAAGTAAATTTTACTATTAAAAAGAAAATAAATAAGATTTCCCTTTTTTTCCAACCATTCGAAGTGTTCCCATCTTTCTAAGGCAGTAGGTCATCTTTCTTACTAATTTGATTGGTTTCTTAAGCTTTTTAGCAAGGTCAAAATTTGTAAATGGAACAGATATATCTCGTGGAATGTATTCAAGAAAATCATAAGGGGTATGATAAATTTGTGTTCCAAGTACATTCACTAGTCTTTTATCATAGATGTTCCACCCTCGCCGTCTCCAGCTTCCTTTCCCACATTTTCGACGAATTTCTTCAATTTGAATTAGGGTTGTTTCAACGGAGAGATTTGGATGTGCTATAAGGTGTGGTATCCTTATCAATTCATCAAATATATTCTCATGTGAACAATGTTTTGGTGATAACCTCCTCCTTAATACTTTGGAACCTGCCCTATTTTGGTATACTATCCATTTATCAGAAATTACAGGATATACTAATAAAACTTTATGATTTTCGACTAAATTCTCAAGCTTCTTTTTTATTGCATAGAAATTTTGGGTTTGAATTTCTATAAGGAAATTATCATGGACAATGTCAATTATATAACCATCAACACGCTCCTCAACAAGATCTCCTGGTCTTTTATAGTATTCCTTTAGAGATGCATGAAGGGAGCTCTCCCTTAGAGTTCCCACACCATTATGGCATGAGGATTGGTAAACTATTTCTATATTATTATCAACTAAACTCATATTTCAAATTTAGAACGAAATACATGAAATTTAAAAGGTAGTAATATTCAGATATATACTCAAGAATAAAACAGTTGTTGTTGATTGATAACTCGACCAGTTACTTTCAATTTTAAGTCTCCAATTATAAGTTTTTAAGCGAAAGGAACTTATTCTTATCTATAAGAGATTTCAAAAAAGATACATTAAGGGTGAAAATTGTGGAAGTTTATCCCGAGGGTGATAAAAAAGGTGTAGAACTATTCGCCGAGGAAGCCAGAGTCTTGAAAGACTTTGAATTGATAAGAAGAGGAGAGCCAATTCCTTTTCATGGCCATAAGATTGAAAACTTGTTTTGGAGAGAGCAAGAAAAACCACCTTACGGATTTGTAGAAAAGGATGGTCATGTAATAGCACTAGAATTTCATTCAGAACTGTTAAAATCTCTTCCTGAGTCCCTTGGCAACCTTAAATCACTCATTCACCTTTCTATAAATGGTTGTCAAGTAAAGAAGCTCCCGGAGTCCATTGGGCAACTCGAATCACTCACAGACCTATATTTAGGTGGTGCTGATTTAACATCTCTTCCCAAATCCTTCAGCAATCTCAAATCACTTATAAACCTTCAAATTAATGGTAATCAGTTTACCACTCTTCCAGAGTATTTTGGGCAGTTAAAATCGCTCCAAAGATTATGGTTTGCTCAGAATCGGGTTACAACCCTCCCTGAGTCTTTTGGGAAGCTAGAATCCCTCATAGAGTTAAATTTAGGTCATAATCAGCTCACAACTCTCCCTGAATCATTTGGGCAACTGAAGGCTCTCCAAGAGCTTTCATTAACTTTTAACCCAATCAAGTCTCTTCCTGAGTCTTTTGGACAGCTCGAATCGCTCAGGGAACTAAAATTTTATAAAAATCCGCAGCTCAAAACATTTCCCGAGTCCTTTGGAAACCTTAAATCACTCCAAAAACTCGAAGTAATTAAAAGTGGTTTGACTACCCTCCCAGAGTCCTTTGGTCAGCTAAAATCTCTAAGAGAGCTAAAATTAAAGGAAAATAAGTTAGAGACTCTCCCAGAATCCTTTGGACAGTTGATATCCCTTCAAATACTCGATTTAGATGATAATCTGCTCACGACTCTCCCAGAGTCTTTTGGAAACTTAAAATCGCTAGAAAAGTTAGGGCTGGCTCGCAATGAGATAACAACCATTCCGGACTCCTTTGATCAGCTGGAATCCCTTCAACTAGTGGATTTATTTGAAAATCAGCTCAAGACTATCCCGGAACCAGTCACCCGATTACAATCACGCCAAAATCTAAAAGTTATGTTTTTTTATTGGGGGGGAAAGAGAAAATGATTGAAAAATTCAAAAATGGTATTGATAAGGTAAAATTAGCAATTGAAAATGATATTAATGGTAATTACGAAAAAGCTATCAAGTATTATAATGAAGCAATCGATATATTGAATCTATATGCTGAAGAGACTATGAATTTCAAATTAAAAAAATTTTTGGAAAATAGAATATTCCAATACCATATTAGGATAGAAGAAATTGTTCACGGATTGAAAACAACAGAAACGATTGATACAGAAGTTCCACATACTTTTGGAGAACCTAAGAAAATATTTGACGAAGGAATGAAAAAAGGGCAAGAAGCTGAAAAGTTAGATAAAAAAGGCAAGAAAGAAGAAGCTTATAGATTATATATGGATGCTGCAGATATTTTAATGAATTTTGCAAAAATATCAAAGGATTCAAAATTGAAACATATATGTATGGATAAAACTGAGCAATATATAGAAAGAGTTAAAAAAATAAGGAACATTTCTGGCCGCTCTATCCTTCCAAGCATTCTTAGAGAATTGAGAAATCTTACAAGAGAATATTCTCATGAAATTATGGAAAATCCCCTCGAAATTTTAAAATTAAGATTGGTAAAAGGAGAAATCTCCTTAGAAGAATTTGAAAAAGTTAAAAGTACTCTTGAACAATCTAACCTCAATCAAAATGATTATATGTATTGTTCCAATTGCGGAAAAAAGATTCCAAGCAATTCAAAGTTCTGCATAGAATGTGGTCTTAAAATATTATAAAGCGAGGTTGAGATGGTGAGGTAAGTAAAGGTTTATAAAGAGCCTAATCCTCGCATATTGCTTTTTAACCTCCTATTCCCTACATTCCCCTTTTTAGTGAGCATGTGAAATAAAGTTACGTTTTGATGAACTTTTTTATATGATAAATTATTTAATATAGAATCAATGAAAGGCGTATTTCTTTGTAAATTTGATGAAATCCAAGGATATATTCCAATTGAACCTTTATTAATTAATAATGACGAAATTTTAAATAATGAAAAATTATTACAAGAGATCGCGAGGAATGCAATAGGTTTCGGATCATTTGTAGAATTTTGTTCTTTTTCTTTAAGTGGTATTAATTGTATTTCACGGCGTTTTTCAGTCTCCGTCCAAGCTGCTCGTGGTGGTAGTGCTATTTATTCATTAGTAATTATTGCTAATGAAGAAGTTATAAAATTCAAGACTTTGTTATTAGAAACTGTAGAAAAATTATTGGATTGGAAAGATATAGAAGGCTATTTAAAACGTTTGTACGATGCAATTAGCTATGCAGAAACACCTCTTTATAAAGAAGAAGCTGAAGGATCGGTAAAAGATTCAGTATCGGAGGAAATAAAAGAATTATATATTCATTTTATGTCCACAATTGGACCTGGGGAGAAAAAAGAAAAATTACTCATTAATCCCAGAAGTAATGTTAGAACTATAAAAGAATCTGTGGGAAATTTGTTTGGACTGGGTCCAAATGAATTCTATTTATCTTATGGCGGTGTTACAATGGAAGAAACCAATTTAATAATGGATTATGACATAAAGGATGACGACACCATACTTTTACTTCCCACAAGCACAGCAGGTTGAACTCAATGGATAAATTTTACCCTGATTTGGGGATAATATAAAAATAACAGACAATTCTGAGGGCAATTTATTTTCGCATTAAATTAAAATTATCTATCCATTTGCTACCAAAATTAAGAATTTTCCCTTTAGGTGATAAAATGAAGTTTGAACCAACTAATGAATCTATAAAAAAGCATCAAGTTCCAAACTGGTTTCATGAGGCTAAACTTGGAATCTTTATCCATTGGGGACTTTATTCTGTTCCAGCTTTTGCGGTTACTGGCACGGATATAATTTCAAATATGTCAAAATATGGTTTGAAGTATCATTTTAAAAATAATCCATATGCGGAATGGTATTTAAATACATTAAAAATTGAAGGAAGTCCAACTCAAAAATATCATTTTAAGACTTACGGAAAGCATTTTTCCTATGATAATTTCGTTCCAATGTTTAATGAAGCAATAAAAGAATGGAATCCTGAAAACATGGCTGATTTATTTAAAAAAATAGGAGCTAGCTATGTTGTTCTTGTCACTAGACATATTGATGGATTTTTAATGTGGCACAGTAAATATCCAAATCCAAATAAAACAAATTATATGGCAAAGAGAGATATTGTAAAGGAACTCACTGAAGCTGTAAAAAAGAGAGGTATGAAAATGGGTTTTTATTATTGTAGCGCTTGGGATTGGACGTTTAATACTAAAACAATAAAAGATGAGCCCAGCTTTATGAATAAATACATTAATCCTCCTGAATACACCGAATACGTTACAAAACATTGGTTTGAGTTGATTGATAAATATGAACCAGATATTCTTTGGAGTGATATGGGATATCCTTATGGAACTAATGTGAATGAAATTTTTGCTTATTTTTATAATAAATTTCCAGATGGTATAGTAAACGATAGATGGAATCAATATAATCCAGCAAATAAAAAATTTAAAATAAACCATAGTGATTATCGAACTCCTGAATATGAAATATATAGATTTAAAAAAAAGTTTAAATGGGAATGTACCCGAGGAATTGGTAATTCATTCGGATATAATAAATTCGAAACCGAACAAGATTATCTTACTTCTAAAGAATTGATACTAATTCTAATTGATATTGTAAGTAAAAATGGTAATTTATTATTAAATATTGGTCCTATGGCAGATGGATCTATCCCTGAAGTCCAAAGACAACGTTTGTTAGATCTAGGTGAATGGATCAATATTAATGGCGAAGCTATTTTTGGAACCCATCCATATAAAAAGACTAGAAGCAAGACTTTGGACGGGATAGAAGTGAGATTTACTCAAAGACCGGGTGTTATATATGCAATCTTACTCGATATACCTAAAAATAATGAAATTACTATTAAAAATTTCGAAATTTCGAAACATTCAATCATAAATCTTATCGGATATGATGGAGATTTATATTGGAAAAAAAATGACGATAACTTAACTATTGTTCTTCCAGAAAATATTAAAGAAACTATAGCTTTAGCTTTAAAAGTGAAAATATAATTAGTTGTTAACGCCCTTCGATAAAACCCTTAAACTTATCCCACATAACATCAATTTCTTGAGGACTTTTAGGTGGTTTATAGAGAATTTCCCGCATTGCTTTGGCCGAAGATTGTTCTTTTTTCAACCATTTCCCTATTGGGGAATTATTGACTAATTTCTGAGCTTCTTCAAAATCGGCAGGTTGGAGCTTGCCTTCATCTTGAAGGATTTTTCCCAAAAGTTCGCCAAGATCATAGCCTATCGTCATTGAGGATACGATTCCAGAGCCCCCAACTGCGCCGACATGCCCCATGGCATCTCCAATTACAAAGAGATTCGGTTTGTAAGTTTTCTTAACAGGACCACCAAAAGCGAGGATCTCATCAGCATAATAGATATATTGACCACGGTCTAAGCGCTTTCTGAGAATAGGATGGGTTTTGGCAGCATTATCCAAAATTGATTTTAAGTTATATTGATCTGAATCTAACCAGACAGTTGCTCCCAATTCAGCACGATTATGCAGTTTGGGAAAGATCCAGATAACAGCAGGGATATCCAGAAGGAAAAATTCCAGTTCATGGGGATCTGGGATATTTAAATTCTCTGCAACGATTTTGATCGCGGGACAGATATTTTTTGGATTCTTTAAGTCAGCAGGAACGTTCAGTTTTGTATGAAGTCCGATTGCAGAAATAATAAGCTTTGGAAAAATCTCGCTTTTTTCACTCAGTTCTTGGTATTTCAGTCCTATTATTTTATCATCTCGCTCGATAAGTTCCATTACTTCAGCTTTGAGTTTAATTTGAACACCTTCTTTAATGGCGATTGATAATAGTTCATCAATCAATTCCCGATATTCGATTCCTATTTTATCACCACTTGGAAGTAGGCGATGGGCGAATTTTTTAGTGGAAGGTGTGTAATATTTTGCACTTTTATAAACAATTCGGCTTACTGATTCGGGTAATCCTTTTTGGTTAAAAACTTTCTCGAAAATTTTGGCGGCATTGTCTATTACCTCCCCTTTAATACGTTTTCCAAACTCATTATCTTGTTCCAGAAGGAGAACACTCAATCCCCGTCTTTTAAAACTTATAGCTGCTGATAAACCAGCAACACCACCTCCAATCACCACTACATCAATATTGTTCAAGCTCATTTTTTATCACTTAAATAATTTTACTATAATATTATATTCTTTAAAGAAAGAGGGCAATAAAATTTTCATTAAGTGGTAATTATTTTTTAAAGGTATGTGAAGAATTTTGGAATGATGATCTTCTTCCTACTAGAGATAAATTCCTCAAAATAGTCTTTAATGACCAAAAAAAGTCAATCAACTTTGTCAGACTCCTTAAAGTAGTGTTCGTAACCACATTTTGTACAAATTTTAATTTTAAAAATTAAATATTTTCTCTCTATTAACTCATCATTCCCACACATAATACATTTCATGATTTTTCCCATTATTTATTTTATTCATTAATTCCATTATTACAGTCATAATTATAGCTATAGCTTTTCATTTTATTAAGATAATTCCCAACTTTTGGATCCTTCATTTTTCAATTGAATCTTCACCATTTGTGTTTTTTTTATAAACGGTTTAACCATTTAAATGCCACTATTACTCCTTGTTAGTTTATTAATTAAAAATTTTAAATATAAATACTAAATTACAAAATTATTTCATTAAGAAATTTGAGTTGAATAATAGATGGCTGATATTATAGAAATAGAGGTGGAAGTTACCGAATTTCTCCAAAATGCTATGCATGATGATTTCGAAAATGGTAAATTTGCTTCTTACCATGCCTCCATTCTTAAAATTCTTTCTCCTATTGACTTAAAAAATAAGAAAATTACCATTTATCATGACAGCGATTTAGATCAAAATAGTCCTTGGCGGAAATTAAATCAAAAACTTAAATTTTCAATTAAAAAGGAATATTTAGATGATTTAAAGCATATTTTTAATGGTGCTATTCAAAATTTATGTATTCTTTAGGAATATTAACTATCATGAGACCGGTTTATAATCATAACTCCCACAATTCCTCAATATTATATAGCAGTCCTAAATAGTTCAATACATATTTATAAGCTTCCATTTTATAATGAATCTGACTATTATAAGTTTTGATTTTAATAGAAGGGTTTTAATTGAGAAACAAACATCAATACAGAATTGTTTTATTAGGAGAAGGTGCTGTTGGAAAGACAGCGATAAGACAAAGATTTGTTGGAAAGGGATTTGAATCTGAATACATTAAAACTGTAGGTGCTGATTTCAGTAAAAAAATTATAAATGTAAAAGATACTGAGGTAAATTATCTAATTTGGGATCCAGCAGGTCATCTAGAATTTAAAAGTAGGTCTGGAATATTCTATTCAGGATGTACCGGTGCTATTTTAGTATTTGATTTAACAAATTTAGACACATTATTTAAACTGGATAACTGGATTAACGAAGCAATAGAAAAAAGCAAAGGTAGTATAAAAACTTGGTTTTTAGTTGGGAATAAATGCGATTTAGAACGAAAAATTGAATATCAACAAGTATTAAATTTTGCACAAGCATCATTGAATAAAATAAGTCCGAATTTATACTACTTAGAGACTTCTGCAAAGACCGGAAAGAATATAGATAAATTGTTTAATGATTTAGGTCAAATCCTTTTGAGCAAGGTCTTGGATTTATAATGTATGATTTAATGAATTTAAAAAGTGGGGTTATTTGTATACTAAAATTTTGAAAAAACCAAAAGATATTTGCATTAATGCAATATATCCTGCTCTATCCCAAGTTAATGGTACTTATAAGATAAGAAGAGCTGATAATGAAATAAAATTTAGATGGGTAAGACCATTTCGCAAAACATATAATTATAATCATATACATTATGGAAAAATATTATTTGAAGGAGATGAAATAACAAAAGTTACAATAATTATCGATGTTTTAATAATATATCTAGGTTTATCCCTAATAATAATTTTGGGTATATTTCTTTCAATAATGTTTCTTACTTCGCCGAGTGATGTACCAACATATATGAGAATAAGAATTTTGATAATGGCTCTTTTAACACCTATTTTAATAGGAATCCCATTCGCACTTGGTATGAAAGCGTATTATCACAGATCAGAAAGAGATCTTTGGTTTAGAATTGCTTCGAAAATTGACAAAAACGTAATTAGTGAAACAATACTTTACATAAAGTTATTCTTATGCTATAAAACTTGTCCAAAATGTAAGAATAGCAATAAAATAAATTCAAAATTTTGTGTTTATTGTGGGGAGCAAATTGGTGATAGTTAAAGAATTTTATACTGCATCCACATATTAAAATTAAGCATCTTAAAAATCATTCAAGGGTCTAATATGAGGATTAATATAAGTGAAGAAATATCAATTATTTCTGTAATTGGAGCAGGATATATGGGTCGACAGATTATTGAGAAATCTGCTTTATACGGATATAATATAAATGTTTTTGATGAAAATCTTGAAGGGTTAAAAGAATTTTTAGGAGACCTGAAAAAGAAAACCGAAGAGAAAAATATTAAAGTTGATATAAATCTTTTTACAAATATTTCTGAGGCAGTAAAAAATTCAGATTTAATCATAGAAGCAATTCCAGAGAAATTAGAATTAAAAAAAGTAATTTTTTCGCAGATTGATAAATTAGCTCCACCCAATGCAATAATAGCAACTAATAGTTCTTCTATCCCGATTTCAAAATTGGAAGACGCTGTTGAGCGGAAAGATAAAGTATTAAACATCCACTTCTACAATCTTTTTACTATGCCAATGGCAGATATCATGCGGGGAACTCAAACTAGCAATGAAACCTTTCAGAAAGGGAAAAATTGGTTAGAAAGTATTGAAATCGTTCCACTTGAAGTTAAAAAAGAGTGTTATGGTTTTGTTTTTAATAGAATATGGAGAGCAATTAAAAAAGAATGTCTAAAGATATGGGCTGGAGGTCATGCGGATGTTGAGACTGTGGATAAAGCTTGGCAAATTTTCTGCCAATATTTCCTCAAAAATAAATATGGTCCATTTCAATTTATGGATAGAATAGGATTAGATGTGGTTTATGATATCGAAATGTCGTATTTCAAAAATACTGGACTTCCAGATGATAAACCTCCTGATTTACTTAAGGATGCGGTTGAGAGAGGTGAATTAGGAGTAAAAACTGGAAAAGGTTTTTACAATTATGATACCCGATAAATTTTTTTTATTTTTGATGATATATAGAACAATAATATTAAATAAAAGAAATATAGGAAAAAGGAGGTATTCAAAATAAGTAGGATTATTGGGAAATGTCCATCTTGCGATGCTGGTCTAACGAAAAAAGATATTAAAAGAGACCGTTTTAAAGGAATTATGGCTGGTCATTATGCTTATATCTGTTTAAAGTGTGATCATATAATTGGATTTAGTAGGTAGGAAATTGCAAAGTTATTATGGAATGGTTATGATTTTTCATATTATAGGTCTCCGTTATGCTGGAAAATCTACATTCATCAAAGAAAAATTTCCAGGTGCAGTAGTTTTGGACATGAAAAAATTCTATAAAACCCACGATTTCCTACCTGCAACCTCCTATCATGGGACGAAACTATAGGTTTTTGGAATGTTTAAAATGTTATATATCCAAATGGGTGAATAATTATTGTCAGGTCTGAAGGTGGCAAGTTGGATATTTTCAATTCTTGGTCTGCTTACTCTCCTTGGTCCAAGCATGTTTTCGTATACATCGGCAATTAGTCCATATATATTTTATACCATCTCTCTCATATTTATACTGTTAGGAGTGTGTTTTGCCAATGCAGCTAAGAAGGACGAGGAAATAGTAGAAATTGTTAGCACGAAAATGCCTGAATGGTGGTTAAGAGAATTAGTTCGCAAGGAGATGAATGTATTTCTCAGGGATCTCAACAATCCAGATGGAAGAACCCAGACTAATGCAATAATTAGATTAGGTAATATGGGGGATGAAAGTGCCATTCCACATTTGGAAAAACTATTAAGAAAAAAGTCCAAGTCAATCAGGGAATTGGTTGAAATTGCAATAACTAAGATTAAAGGTAGAACTTCAATAATTAACGTCTGTGCTTACCTACAGATAGAATCACAAATTAGAGATAGGACTATTTTTTTCTATCATAAAATAATGAAGGATAAAAAAAGTGCGACTATAATTTCGAACAATATTATATTAGCTGCTTTCTGTCTGATAATGGCAGTTCGAGAATATAAAGATCTCACTCATATATCCGATCAAGATGTTATAAAGGGCTTTAATCATTTAACATATGAAATAACTATTGGAGAAGTATTTGAATTAGCCTTGAACTTATTACCAAAGTATGATAAAATGTTTAATCGAAAAACACTTTTAATTTGATTTACCCCAATTTATTTTATTTATTGTGGAATTTTGTATAATCCAGAATTTTCCGTAGAGTATTTGCTGCGTTTTTAACCCCTGAGAAGCATAAAACATTTGTTTCGTTCAGAGCCTCCCTAAATTTTGTTGAAATCCGTGCAACTCCCTCATCTACTACTAAAATAGGGTTAATAATCACGAATAACGATGACATCTTCCTGAATATCCTTCCAAAAGACCGTCCAAGAGAAGCAATAAATGTTTCCCCTAACGCTCCTGCATACATGTTAAGCCAATGGGCGGCCATGTATAAAAATACTATATCAATATTCTCATCTTGATCCAATATTTTTGCCGTTTTTATTAAAACATTCGGATCTGCTGCAGCTATTCCAGTATCTATTGGATTTCTTACGCTGGTATTGACATCCGGATATAATAGTCTGAGTTTTTGTTGAGTTGCATCCGTTAATTCATTTAATTGTAAGCCTTCTTTAGTCATGATGTCCGTAATTTCTACAGAACTTCCTCCCCCAGGGACTATAACGGCAGCACTATCTCCTCTAGGGTATTTTGTATTAACCATTTTTGAGAAAGCATAAAGTACATCCCAAAATTGCCCACTTTCTTCCACAAAAACTCCCCCTGCTTGCTTTATTGCATTTTTCCAAACTGATAATGGAGATGCAATGGCACCTGTATGGCTTGCGGCAGCCCTTTCCCCCGCTTTGGATTGACCACCCTTCCAAATTATTACAGGTTTATTAGGCGTGACCTCTCTCATTTTCTGGAAAAACTCATTTCCATTTGCACTACCCGTGCTTTCTAAATACATCCCAATAACTTCTGTATCAGGATCTTTTGAGTAATAATCGAGTATTTCCAAACAATTAACATCGATTTGATTGCCAAATGATAAACCCTTACTGAAGTAGAGAAATTTATGCTCTTGAACCTCTGCTAATATCATTGCATGTCCTCCCGATTGCGAACCAAATGCAATATTGCCGCTCTTCATTGAAGCTAGAGCATTATAAGTTACCCTACTTTTAGGACAAAGAGGACCTATACAATTTGGACCAATTAGCCTAGTATCTGTACCTTTTACAATTTCTAAGACTGTATCTGTTAAATTTAAACCCTCTTGGGTCAGGAGTTCATTAAAACCAGATGTAAATATTAATACAAATTTGACATTCCTTTCTACAGCTTCTCTTACTAAATCTGGTACCAGTTCTGCTTTAATACAAGAAATTACTAAATCCAATTCTTCTGCAATCGCTTTCAAAGAAGGATAAAAAGTAAATCCGTTAATTTCTTGTCCAACATATTTGGGATTAACTAAAAACATTTTTTCTTTCGGATACCCACTTTTAGAAAGAGGTCCAACAAAAAAATCTCCCATTTTTGGTTTACCACTTGCCCCTACGATAGTAATATTCTTTGGAAAAAATAAAGGATCAAAATCTGTATTTTTAGATGGTTTCTGATTATTCATTAGAATTATAGTTGATGATTTCGTTATTAAAAATATCTGGATTTTAAGTAGAATAACGAATAACAAAGTAATACCGAAAGTGGTTAAGATTAAATAGTTGAAATTATTTATTATTACTACTATAAATTAAATATCATATTAGGAAGAGGTTAGAAGAATTTGAGAAAAAATACAACCACAGAAAAGATTGATCCTCTTTTAATTATTGCGGGATTTGGTTTTTTAGCAATTTTTAGTTCTATATTATTTTATTCAATATCATTATTCGTAGGTGCCTCCTCTACTTATTTTCTAAAATGTGGAGCAAATGTCATTCCTATTGTTTTTGTAGGTGGCATTATAATGAGTGCAGGAATAATATTAAGTGGAATAAAATTTGTTGATTTCTTTAAAAAAGATAAGAGACCGCTATCATTAATAATATTCATTGGTTCATTAGTGGCAGGTGTATTTAATACATTAATGTACTCCTTGTTCTGGTTCATACTTCGTAATACACTTTTTTATATTATGTTTGGAGTTTCTTTTTATTGTTTGGCTACCTATTTGAATTTATACGGTATTTACTTTAATTCTGTAAGCAATTCAACTAAAAGGCCAAAATTCACTTTAATTTTGAGTGATATACTCATAGTTGCATCTGGAGTTTTTTTAGTGTTTATCACTATATTTGTGGGGACAGCTATAATGTGGTATGAAGAAACCATAGCTCTAAGAATAATTTCCATCTACTCTATAATTTTGGAACCACCATTAAGGGATGTTCAAAGATTATTTTCCATCTTCTTCTTAATTTGTGGTGGTCCGCTTTTTATTTTTGCAAGTATACTATTTTCAGAAGGTGGATGGAAAGAGGCTACTGGTAGAACATACTTTCAAAGGACATGGATGGAGGGGTAGTATAGAATGGAGTTTGACGCGGAAACGCTGAATAATGTAGTAATAATTTTAGAAGTGGACGCTTTTTAAAATTTACCACCTATTTTTTTCCTAATTTCTAAATACTTGCCATTAAAGATAAGGTATCACGCAAATAAAAGCTAATGGCTCATTTCCAACGTTTTTATATCCATGCATCTCATTTGGAGGGACATAAATTACATCTCCAGGATTTATTTCCACGATACTGCCCTTGTTATCAAAAATTTCTCCTGATCCCTGAAGTATGTATATTTCATGTTCTTCGGGATGGTTGTGTAGTCCAATTTCCCCACCTGGTTGTATTTCAAAACGGCGCATCGTGAAGTTTTTCGCCCCATCTTTGTTTGTAATGAGCCATTGAATCGTGGTTTTCTTTGAATTCGCTTTCGTAACATTTTCCAATTCAATATCTTTAACATGTTTTTTTATCATGTTGAATAATTATAAACTAGATTTTTATTATTTTTTTATTATTTACAAAATACGGCATTTGTATTACTTGAAATTGATTAATTTTTTCGTTTTGCATATCCTTCTGGAAGTTCACTAGGCGGACAATTTATAATATCATTACGATCAGGTCCACAATCTTCTATGAAAGTGATTTGAGCAAACTCATCTAGAATAAACTTTGGATAAGTTGGACCTGCATCTCTATATTTCCTCATTTTTTCAAGGTTTTGATTCTGATAGCAGACTGTTTTTTGAGGATCATCCTCAATCCATTTTGGGAAGACAGCTGTACCATGTAATTTTCGTCTTTGGAAGTTAATCGCTAAACTGACATTTGTTCCAGTGGGTTCATCCCAAGAGATTTTATAGACATTCTCAGCTAACTCCACTATTTTAGCATCTTGATCGGTTACCCATCGCCCACCGACAATACCACTATGAATTCGGTAATCCAAAGTATGGTCATTTTTCACATATATTTCATATTGCCAGCCATTATCATAAGTATAGATGAGATGTTTCCCTACAAGTCCTTTTAAGCTATTTAATTTATTTGAGTCTTTTATGGACATATTATCAAGGTTCTTTTTATTTAATCAAATTATATTTTTGGTTATTTTTTATTCATCATATTGCTTTTTAAAATTTTAAAGAAAAGATGAAAAACTATGAAAAAAAAGTTAGTTGGCAAAATAAATATCAATTTTTATCCATTTTTCATTTTGGTCTTATAATAGATAATTAGAGAAAGATAAAAGTTGTAATTTTCCACAATTTCAATAAAAAAATCATTTTATAAATTATTTGAGAAATTATATTGGGTGAAAATTAGTGAGTGATGAAGTTTATGAAAAAATAAGACAAGCTATGAACAATGGTTGGCCTTTAAAACTTCCTAAAGAAAAAAGCGTAATGGAAATGTTAAAAATAATCTATCCTACAGAAGAAGAAGCGAAAATCGTAGCTTGTTTTGAACAACCAATGTTTGATTTAAAATCTATTAAAAAAATTTCAAAAATCACCGGTTATTCTATTGAAAAAACTAAAGAAGTTTGCGAAAAAATGTCTGAGAGAGGAGTAATTCTTCGAATGGGGAAAGTTTATGGCATTTTCCCAGCGATGCCAGGATTGATTGAATTTTATTTTGTTACCGGAAAAGATGAAAATATGGAATTAGGGGCAAGATTACTCCATGAAAACATGGCAAAAATAGCACCGGAATGGTTTGCTAGTGGTTATCCATTTTTTAGAAATTTACCTTCCTCTTCTTTAAAAGAAAAATTAATTAAAATTGATGAAACAATCGAAGACGTGGGTCAAAAAATCTTAGTTTATGAGGATATTGAAGCGTATATCAATAGATGTACTAGTATAACGGTTGTTAATTGTATGTGTCGAACCGTTGGAGAACTTTTGGGAAATAAATGCGAAAAAATTGAAGAAAATGTTTGTATGGCCCTCAACATGGCAGGCGACGCGTTAACACCATATGGTTTAGGTAGGCAAGTTTCAAAAAAAGAAGCTTTAGAATTAGTAAAAAAAGCAGAAGATTGTGGGCTTATACATACAATAAATAACGCAGCAGGACCAGATGCACCAATGATGATTTGCAATTGCTGTCCATGTCATTGTGAAGTTATTAGATGTTTAAGGGATTTTAAAAATCCTTCAGCTTTGGCTCGAAGTAATTTTAAACCAAAATTCAATAAGGAATTATGCATTTTGTGTGATAAATGCGTTAATATTTGTCCAATGGAAGCGCTCTGGCACCACTACTCGCATTCTGGGAAGGATTCGGATGAACGTATAATGTATAAAGAACAATATTGTATTGGTTGTGGATTATGCGCACATCACTGTCCAAAAGACGCTATATCCATGGAAAAAGTGTATAATGACGTCCCCGAACAGACGCTTTTAGGTATGTTCAAAAAAATTGAAGAAACAAGAGGACATTAATCATGACTTTTCCCTTTTAATTTTTAGTTAAAAACGATTATATTTTTGATTTCAATTCATCAATATTCTTCAAAATCTCTTCATTAGTTGGTTCAAATTCAATAATTTTTTTATAACACTCAATTGCTTTAAGATAAAAATCTCCAAATGTGGAAAATGTTCCCACCAATTAATTCAAATGTCCGTACGGGTCAACATACAAAGTGTTGCTAAAAGTGGAAACTCAACCTTTCACTTAAAAATATCAGTCACAGAAGACGGTTTAATTAGAAGACGGACTACCTCCTACTGGAGAGCCACAATATACACAAAAATTATCGGTCGTTTCATACCTAAGACCACATTTTGGACAAAAACCACTGATTTTTTCTGATTCTAAAGAAGATATATTGGAAGGAGTTCCTAATGGTGTCGTTGGATGTATTGATTCCGCTGATTTTATTTCTTGTAATGGCTTATTATTAGAAATGATAACAGTAATTCCAATAAAAATTGGTATCCCTGATAAGTAACCAAGTTGAGGTCCTTCGAATAAACCTACCGATGCTCCCCAAATATAAAAAAATAGCACAAATTGTCCAATAATGAGCCAGATTATTCCACCTATTATACCTCTCTTTAACCCCCGTTTGAATATTTCTAATAGATTATGTTCTTTTAGTGATTTTATATGTTCTGTATCAAAAAAATCACAAAATCGATATTTTGTATGAGAAATAGTGACTTTGTACTTTGGTTTACAATTACAGATGAAACAAGTCTTTCCCAAAGTAAATTCTTCCTCCTAATTTTTATGTAATATTCTATTAAATAATATTTAAATTTATAGCCGTTATTGCACCGTGTAATATTTAATTAACTTGAAAATAGGATTTGTTAGAAAAATAATGAGTGAGTAAACTCCAAATTACTTTATTATATTGGGACTCTTCTTTCTTATGTCTTTTATTATGCTCTAAGTTGTATTAATAACTTCACTTTTTTTTCATAGTGGAATGGAAATTCTTCATAATCAATTACTTTATCCCCTCTTTTTTTCCTAAGAATTTTTCAGACGAAACCTATATTAGAGACCATATTGCTAGTATATAACCAGTTGTAGAGTGAGGTCTCAATTAGTAGAGTGAGGTCTAAATTTGAAGGTTAAAAAAAGTCTGATATTTATTGCCATTGCATTATTATTATTAATTCCAATTATTGATTTTGATAATTCAATCCATGAAGAAAATGGACTATATTTAATGGAAAACAATGAAAAAATGAATAACATTCCTAATATTCCTCCAAATTTACCATTAGATTTAATTACAGATTATACACCTCCAAACGAGCCAGTTTTAGGTGAAGAGGAAGCTGTCGTAATTATGATCGATTTTTCTGATCAACCAGGAGTCAAATCAAAGGCTTATTTTGAAAATATGTTATTTGGTGGAAATGATGGAGCTATGGATAATTATTATGAAGAAGTGTCATATAATCAATTCACAGTTAGTGGTACTATAGTAGGAACAGGTTGGTATAGATCTTCTCATCTAATGATATGGTATGGAGCTGATGATGTTGACCATGACGACTTATTCGGGGATATATATGATCTTACCGTAGAAGCAGCAATCTTAGCTTGGCTAGCTGGCGATATTGACTTTTCTCAGTATGATAAAGATCATGATGGGGATGTTGATCATTTAATAATTATTCATTCTGGGGATGACCAAGCAGCAAGCGGAGTTTCGACCGATATTTGGTCTCACAGAGCTTCAGTCTCACCCCCCCAATGTTTTATTACTTTGGATGGGGTATGTATTAATAGCTACACAATGGTATCTGAGACTTCTGGTATGGGGACTTTTGCACATGAGTTTGGACATGATATAGGATTACCTGATCTCTATGATGGTGACTATCTTGAATATTATGCTCAAAATTGGTCACTAATGGCTAGCGGCTCTTATAATGATGGGCAAGCACATCCAAGTCACATGATGGCTTGGTCTAAAATGCAGTTAGGGTGGATTGAGACAGCAAAAGTCGAGACAGTGGTGGATGGGCGTTGGAGGTCAATAATATTGGATCCTCTTGAGTCTAACACGGATGGAACTCAAGTTATAAAACTCCCAATAACATCAAATACATATTTTTTGATTGAAAATCGCCAAAAAATTGGTTATGATACCTATATACCCGATGAAGGGATAATAATTACTTTTGTTAATGATAGTTTAGATACATATGAGGGAATTGTTAGGATTCAAGATTCACGAATTGTTACCCCAACAGTAAATGATGGGGAATACTCAGTTGGATCTGGCGAAGTAGTTATATATCGAAATTTAACGGAGGGTTTAGATATATCAATTTGTAAAAAAATTGGGAATTCTTATGAAATATTTATAGATAGGTTTAGTGGATCATACACCAATCTAGTAATTGCACCCAATACCATATGGACTGGAACTTTTGATAATGTTCAGCCAGGACGGATAATTGTATGGGACTTTTATGAAACGAATTCTAGGGTTGTTGATTTTTGGATTGAGAAAGAGGGATCTCCTACTAAATATATGGATAAATATGGTATAACCTCTGATGCTGGAACTTTTAGAGTTCCTGAGTACGGTAATTGGTCAATTGTCATAACAAATAATGACCTCGGAACTGGGAGAGATATCGAATATGATTTTTTCGTATTCAGTCTACCAAACATTCAAATCGTTTCTTTCTTTGAATTACCAAGTTTAATCTATGAGGGTGAGTATTTTGATCTATTACTCTTTGTTGGAAATACAGGAGGATCTTATGAGGATACTGCTAATGCGACAATAATATTACCAGATGGATTGTCTGCTGTCAATCTAACTCAAGATATAGGTATTATAGACTACTGGGATATTCCTATGGTATCTTGGAGAATTTATGCGGAAAAAACTGGAAATTATGAAATCCAAGTCAATGTTACATCAACTTGGGGTGGCAGTGTTATTGAAAATGAAACCATTGTAGTAGAAGAAGATCCTTTAAAGACCTTATTGCCCTTGTTGTTAATCTCTGTAAGTATGGCTGCATCTACCAGATCTGATTTCATCATGCCTACAATATTGATTGGTGCAGCAGCAAGTGGGGTTATAATAATTTCAATCATTATGATTAAAATTAAAAAGGGAAAAGACCCCATCTATTATCCAGATTAACAATATTAATAATTTCTCTTTTTTTCATAGTGAAAGTCACTTGAAAATAAAAGAGATAACGTCTTTCAACACACTTATATTTTACTGCCACATTTCATACAAAATTTTGAATTAGAAGGGATTTTTTCTCCACATTGAGGGCAGAAAATACCGTCTATGGAAGTTGCCGAAATTTTTGAATTTAAGAAATCATAGATATCTTCTAATAAATTTATGTCAAAATTAGTCCACTTACTAAATACCGTTATAAAATGTTCAGTATCGTCTGTTTCTATAATTTTAATCCAAAATGCTCCATCCCACCAAGCTTTAGTTCCCCTAGCAAGACTTTTTGCTATTTTGGAACCAGTTCCTTCTCTCCATCTTATCTTTTTTAACTCTTTAATTTGTTTAATCGGTATTATTATATCATCATATTTTTTTTTCTTCGGTAAAATTGAAAGAAGATCATCTGTAATAGTTATTACTGAATCGAGTGCTCCTGATCCACAAAAAGTAAATGAACTTTTCCTTATTTTGCCTTCTTCATTTCTATACTTTCCATGTTTTTTTATATTAAATTCTTCCGTTTTTATCCACCTCATTTAAAAGTTTAAAGTAGAAAAAAAATAGCGATTAATTATTTACTCCTCTTACTCGCCATTCTTTTTTGAAAATATGTTTTTTATTATGTTTTAAGTGATATTAATAACTTTACTTTTTTTCATAGGAGAGTCATCAATATTTTAATATCTTCACGGAGAACCTCGGAAAAGGGTATGCTACTGATAAAGACCTGAAAGATTTAATAGATCATTGGAAAGTGCCGTACCGGAATTCCTCATAATAAATTTCTCTATCTATTTTTTTTGTTAAAAAAAAGATTGAAATATACTTAATTAAATCATTAATTATTCATATTAGGAATTAAGCTGGAAATTGGATATTAAACCTTAAAATAGATTTTTGAGAGAGGTATAAATGGAAAAACAGACTATTGGAACGATTTTAGGATTATGTCTTTCAATTTTTCTACTAATGTCGGGATATTTCATAAATCTACTTTCGGATTTAAATGATCCTAATTTACATTGGATTTTTGGTATTATTGGTGGAATATCCTTTTTTGTTATAATTATTCTCTATTGTTTCAATGTGAAATTAGAAAGTACAACATTGGAAGTCTCACCATTTATACCCTTAGGTGAATTCAGAAAGCGACAGCAAATCAGAATTTTAGAGAACTACAAATTTGTAGGGAGGAAAGAAGAACTTGAAAGGTTATATAGTGAATTTTTGAATGATCCAGACGAAAAAATAATCCTTATAAGTGGGGAAGGAGGGCTCGGGAAAACCAGATTGGCTATAGAATTTGGTAAAAAAGTCGACAATCTAAAAAATTGGGATGTTTACTTCGTGTCCCATGATGTACCGTTTAGCGGGGAGGGATTCGTAAAAAATACGCTATTTATTTTAGATGAAATATCAAGATATGAGGATAGATTCGAGTTAATTCAATTGATACGTAATTATCCGACCAAAAAAACGAAATTAAAACTGCTATGTATTTCTCGTAACCTATTTAAAAATTCTGTACTGAAGGATTTAACTGAACGGGGTATTCATGTTGATTCAATTGAGATTGAAAGACCCGATATCATATATTTTTTACAGAAAAATTATACAGATATAAATAAAGAAGACTTAGTTAAGATAGCTGAATTATCTAAAAATAATTTTGTATATGCCATTTTTTATGTGGAGTATTTCTATGAAACGCGAACGTTTAAGGAATTAGAAGAGATCCTGGCTGAAAGGATTGAAAAATACATCAAAGACCTCGCAAGGATTTATGCGTTAAACCTACAGATAGCAAGAAGGATGATCGATGTCATTTCACTCGTTACACCCTTGGATTGGGATAGGGATAAAGAATTTCTTGGACGTAACTTGTCTGGGGAGGAATTTAACGTGTTAGAAAGTATTTTAAGCGCAATTCGCTCTGATCCATCTGACATCTTAATATTTTCTAACAATCAATATCTCTTTACATACGATCCAATAGCTGATTACTTAAGATCCCATGTGATATCTAGAAAACAATTCCTCGAGAATTGGATGGGACTCTTACTCCCTCAAATGCCATATAGAATTGTCTATAACATATATTCAACCCCCAGAATTCAATCAGATGATCAAAAAAATATATTGGACTTGTTAATTAAAGCAGAAGAATTATTGAAACACATCCAAAATAAAACTCCAGAATATTTCGAGGCTTTTATTTTTTTATGTGAAACTTGGAATGACGAAGGAGTTTATTTGGCAGAATTAGGAAACTTCGAGAATGCTATATCTTGCTATGATAAAGCACTGGAACTCGACCCCAAATTTGCCATGGCTTGGAATAACAAAGGAACTACATTAAGTAACTTGGGAAAATTCGAGGAAGCCATAGTTTGTTATGATAAAGCACTGGAGCTCGACCCCAAATATGCCATGATTTGGTATAACAAAGGAACTATATTATATAACTCGGGAAAATACGAGGACGCCATAGCCTGCTATGATAAAGCACTGGAACTCGAATCCCAAGATAAAAGAGTTTGGAGTAACAAAGGAACTGCATTAAGTAACTTAGAAAAATACGAGGATGCCATAACTTGCTTCGATAAAGCGCTGGAACTCGACCCCAAATTTGCCAGGGCTTGGAATAACAAAGGAAATGCATTAAAAAACTTGGGAAAATACGAGGACGCCATAGCTTGCTATGATAAAGCACTGGAACTCGACCCCAAATTTGCCATGACTTGGAATAACAAAGGAAGTACATTAAAAAACTTAGAAAAATACGAGGATGCCATAGCGTGCCTCGATAAAGCGCTGGAGCTCGACCCCAAATTTGCCATGGCTTGGAATAACAAAGGAAATGCATTAAGTAACTTGGGAAAATACAAGGGTGCCATAGCTTGCTATGATAAAGCGCTGGAGCTCGACCCCAAATATGCCATGGCTTGGAGTAACAAAGGAAATACATTAAATAACTTGGGAAAATACAAGGGTGCCATAGCTTGCTTCGATAAAGCGCTGGAGCTCGACCCCAAATTTGCCATGGCTTGGAATAACAAAGGAAATGCATTAAGTAACTTGGGAAAATACAAGGGTGCCATAGCTTGC
>JAHPZH010000003.1:0-41568 GCA_019058315.1 Candidatus Helarchaeota archaeon
ATGTAATTGCTGCAAGAATAACCAAAACTAGTGTCATTAACCAAGTAACGAAATATTGAAATTTAAAACTAAGATCTCCTATAAAATCTGTCATTTTATCAACCTTTTAAATAATTTCTTCAATTTCGATTTCTTTTGATTATTTTATATTGTGAAAAAAGCCAGGCATGATAAATCATTTAAAAGTGTTTCTATAATAATTTCTAATATCCCCCATAAGCAAAATCATCTAATACAGAAAGAAAACTATTTTTGAACTTTGCGAAGAAAAAAAAAAGGAAATATTATTTTAGAAGGTTATTTTCCCTGCTTGATATTCTGTAGCGATTAAGGTTGCTGAACAATATTCTCCAATTTTTGTCGATCCAACTTCTACTCTAATATCGCCAGTTATTGCTTGAATACGTAAAAAAACTCTATATTCACCTGCTGATAGATTTAAGCAATGTCCAACTAGAATTACATCAAAGATTTCCCAATTTTGAAACGGTGTATAGGTAAAATTAGCAATATCTAGCTCCCAAGTATTATTTTCAATAACTAGACTGATATTAAAATTATCATCAGTATTCCATTCAGACTCATGACCTTTTGAAAAAAACTCAAGACGTACATCCGCTCCTTCCTGTACAGTAATATTTAAGGTGTGCACTGTCGAATTTGCTATACTCTCAAAAGTATCCTTCAGAGTGGAATATCCATAGACTTCTTTTATTACAATTTGAACTATTGGGTCTTGACCAGGATCACCTTTATCTCCCTTTGGTCCTTGTTCTCCCTGAGGTGCAAGTATGGGAATATTTATCGGTTCTCGGTTATAAGTCATGATACTGAATCCAAGTGCTATAATTCCTAAGCAAATTGCTATTAACACATAGGCTTTTGATTCCATAATTAACCCGACACCAATTTGTTTTTAATTCATTTATTTAGATTAAATTTTATTTCTCGTAAGGTCTTTTAAATTTTTAAAAAAGGAGTAATATCATTCCCTTATGAAGTATAAAATAGAATATTTTTATTTTGATTACAGTCTGGTATTAACGTGTTCATGTGGTAGAGTTTCCAAGCAATTCGGTTCGAACCATACCAATACATTCAAGTGTCCTTGCGGGTTAACATATAAAGTGTTGCCAGAAGTAGTTAAAATTTAATAATTAGTATATATTAATTATAATTGATATATTAATTCAAAGATTAATTGAGGATCTTTTTTGAGGAGAAAATTATGAAATGGAGGTTTAAACCATTACTGTAAGACCCGAAGAAATTTTATTCCATTGTGAGAAACATGGCAGATTTACAAAGGAAATGACCTATTTTTATAGGATGATAGATTCAAGAATCTCAATAATTAATAAAATTATTATAATTAGCCCGAAGAAGAGAAACCTTGGTGAAGTACGGATAGATATTGATAAAATCAAAACGATTAAGATGCATAAAGATAGCTTGAAAGGACCGGAACCATATTATGAAATTATTCTTGATAATAAAGAAAAATTTTTCATTACTTTTGCCTCTACATGGGGTTCTTCTACAAAAAATCTTCATAAACAATTTAAAGAAGTATTAAACCAGAAGTTAGGTATTTCTATAAAGCAAGGAATAGATAGAACTGGACCACCTGCATTTTCTTTTAAAATGGCTCCCAGAACGAGTTTAAAAGAAGAAAAACCATCATTATTTTTTGCTGAAAAACACGGTAGATATTCCGTGCAAAGACCACCAAAAGGATTAAAGGATTCATTTATAAAAATCAGCAAAGAGAATTTAACAATAGCAATAAAGATTTCTGGAGAGAGAATTAGAGTTCCACTTATAAATATAGATGTTGCTGAAAGAATCGATAGCTCTAAAACAAGTTATGTTGGCACAGCATTATTCGGAACTCCTCCTGTTCAACAAAGGAAAATTTATACTAAGATTATAACCAAAACGGGACAATCTTTCTATGTAACATTTATAAGCGGAATGTCGGGATGGCAAGTGGAATTACATGATGAATTTTATGCAATTTTAAGATCTCAGCTTGATAGAATTGAAAAAGAAAGAGAACTAGAAGAACTTAAGAAAATGCAGAAACCGACTAATGTATTTTATATTAATATCCCTCCACAAACAAAATTATCAGCTCTCACAACTTTAAAGTGTCCATCTTGTCAAGCACCCTTAGACTATATGCCTCCTTGTAAGTGTGAGCATTGCGGGGTTATGATTGAATTAATGAAATAGAATAATTTTGTTTGGTGTTATTAATGACATGTGAGAGTTGCGAAAGAGATAATCTTGAAAAATGCTATTTCTGTCGAGAATGTTATTTTCAAGCATTGTCAAGAATTCAAAATCTTTCAATTGTTCAGATAAGAAATAACTTGACTTGTGATGAATTATTTCCTGAGACAGTTCAAACTCGAATGGGAGATTATCTAATCAATGAAGTAAATGAATGCCTACGTTGTTTAGACAACGGACTATGGACTGCTGCAACTTGTATGAGTGCAAGAATTTTTGAAAATCAATTGAAATATTATGTTCGGAGGAACTATAATAGATATTTTGAAAGCATATTTGCTTGTATAGATTTTTTAGAAAGAATGGGTTATCCTGATTATAATATAGAGAAATTCGATAGTTTAAGAAGATTGAGGAATGATGCAATGCATGCAACATACGAATTCAATCAAGACGATTCTATTTACACTGCTAAACTAGTTTTTCAACTCACTCTAACGATTTTCAGCTCAAAACCACAATTATATTAATATGGATTTTGATTGAATTTAGGAACATTCTTCAAACAATTTAAATATCATAAAAATATTAAAGAAGTGAAATTAAGATGTAAAGACTCATTGTGGTAGTTTTTTATATGGATAACGAGCTTCTCGAGAAATTAAAGAGTGTATTTGATAATCTTTTTTCTAATAGTGAATTTAAAAAAATTTTAGAAAATATTGAAAATAAAAGTGCAATTGATGTAATCACAAATTTTCAACAAATAGGAATATCATACTTTTTTCAAGATATGCCGAGATTTATCGATCTTTTGGAATTTTATAAATACTTTATTTTAAATGCTGATAAAAATTTTATAAAAAGTAATATTATTGACAGAAAAATCTACGATAATATAGTAGAAAATGTGAAAAAAGCATTAAAAATCAATTCATCTGAAGTAAAAAGAATTTATCTATCTTATAAGAATTCTTTTAAATCAAAATATCCAGTTGTAAAATTAACTGAAACTCTTCTATTTTATCAGAAACTTTTTCCAAATTTGCTGGAATTATCCAAAAATACCACTCTAACTGACTTTTCTGATAAAGTTTATGAAATCTTTATTGAGACACTAGAAAATAGCGAACAAGAAGAATTTATGGCTTATATTTTTGATTGGCTTTTAAAATTTGGATATCTTGTTGAAGGATTCTTAATTGATATCTTAAGAACAGAATTACAATTTCATTATTTATTAAAAAATATAAAATATTCATACAAAAGAATAATGAAGATGAGATTTTATCAACTTCTAAATGAACTTAGAGAAGACCATACTTTAAGGAATTATAGAAACGCAATTTTTCACACAAATTTCATCATTGAATATCAAGTTAATCCAGAAGAAAGAAAAATTATTTTTCTCACTTTAAAAAATGTTAAGAAAGAAATAACCATTAAAAAATTTATTGAATATTACTTTAGATTGATTCAAGTCGTTCAATCGTATCAATTGGCATATACTTATGCAGTACCCTTTTCTATGCGAGAAGATGGTCAAATACAATTAATTGAAATACTTGATGGATTGATCAAAGAATTAAAAGAACTTAATTCGAAATCGGAAAAATAGAAGTAATTATAATCAAGGATTTAATCTTTAATTATGTTTAATAATTAGTGAGTAAAATTTGATTATTTTTCATGTGATAGGTCTCCATTGTGCTGGAAAATCTACATTCATCAAGGAAAAATTTCTAGATGCAGTAGTCCTGGATATGAAAAAATTCTATAAAACTCATGACTTCCTACCCGCAACCTCCTATCATGACAGGACCGCACATACATTAGAACATGAATTTCAAGATTGCCTGAAGGAGGCTAAAAGGAGCAATAGCATTATGGTCGTGGAGAGTTCGGGGACAAATTTGAGGGTGAATCAATTGGTGGCGGAACATAACCATATCACCATCTTGGTCGTAACTCCCTTGGAAATTGTGAAGGAACGGATTAAGAAGGAGAAAGAGCCGGAGTTTGACGCGGAAACGCTGAACAACGTGGTATTAGAGGGGCTGGCAGCGGGGAGGTTGCAATATGATACGAAATATTTTACTCAGTTGGATAGATTTTATCCCGACTTGAAAATAAATGAATTTGAATAAATCTTTTTACACATTTTTAAAAATTTGAATTTTCGGATCGGTTACGAAAACTTTTTTAACCGGTTCGAAAAAGTATAAATTATGAACAATAAAATTTACAATTATTTAGAAAAGACTTTCTCTGACCAATCTATTGCTTTTGTCGAACTGGATAAAGTTTCAAAAGATTTAGAAATAACTTCTTATAAAGTAAAAAAAGGGATTGAGAATTTTAAAAAATTTACATTAAACCAGATAAATCCCCCTCGTGGACCTTATATTATCACAAGAACTAAAAAATTCGACCAATACGATTTAATATCATACATTTTTCATCTCAGTGCAGCAGTGTCACCGACTAAAGGAGAAAAAGGGGGAAATATTAGCATAGAACAGAGTTGGGATGAAAATAATAATAAAATTATCAAATTAATGTTAAAATTCGAGAAACCAAGATACCCTTTCTATATATCAGTTAAAATCATAGAGAGTTATGTGGAATCGAGTTCTCTAGAACTAAAGATAGGTTCTGAGATACAAATGAATGCAAACGATGCTGAATCACAGTATGTATTCAAAGGTTGGGACTCAAATACTTTTGAATTTACAAAAAGAATAATTGAAGAGAAGCTCAACAAATGGTTGATAAAGCGAAAAAACTTTAGGGTTTATGATGCAGCTGAATTCGATAGAGAAATTATTAAAATGAAATTCTTAGAAGAAAAAGATTATACACCTCAATTAAATGAATTAATCAAAGACTTTAAAAGGAAATTTTTAGAAAAAAAGGATTTTACATCTCAATTAAATGAACTAATTAAAGATTCTTCGGAAAAAATTTATTTAACGACCACTTCTTTAATAAAATTTGATATTTTTAACAATCTGTTAAATAAAAAACTTAAGAATCCCGAAATTGATATAAGGATTTTGATCTATGTATCACCTGTTATAAAGGTTCAGAAACTTGGAGATTTGATTAAAAAACTATCTGAAGCCGGTATAAAAGTCAAACCTAGGTCATTCGATTCTAACCATATTTCATTAATTAGTGAATTAGGAGAATTAAGGGGTCGTCTAAACATTACTGCACCTAACGCAACTACTCTTGATGACATAAATAATTCGAATATTACCTCAAATCTTGATCTAACCTTTTTTGAAAAAGACTTTTTTAAAATAAAAAGGGATATTTTATTATTTGAGCGAATGTGGGAAGAAAAATAAAGAAATTTAATGTGTTTTCTTATGTCAAAAAATAAAATAATTCGTAAATCTTTAATAGAAGATTTATACCATCATTTCAATAAAAAAATTAATTTTTTGACAAAAGAAGAAAAAGACTTAATTGAGAACTTTAAATTTAATCAAAGAATTGATACTTATTTTATTGTCCGAGATGTAGAACACAAGAGACATAAAAATAGGGATACTTATTTTTTATTGATAACCTTACAAGACGTAACAGGTGAGTTTGTTGCAAAAAAATGGGATATGCCCTATCATAAAGCGAAGGGGATTTCGGATGAAATTAAAGGAAAAATTATTAGAATTAGCGGAATCATTCGAGAGTTTAATGATAGTCTCTATATTGAAATAGACAAGGATAAAGAAATAGAAATTTTAAGTCCAGATAATTGTAGCGTTGACTTATTGAAAAAGTCAGTAAAAAAATCTCCCGATTATCTACTAGAGCAAATTTTCTTAATAATAGATAATGAGTTAGATGATGATGATTGGAAAAAACTCGCTAATGCAATACATGAAGATGATAAAATTTGTGAACGTCTTAAAATTGCACCTGCATCCACAAAATTTCATCAAAATTATAGTTCTGGATTAATCGAACATATATATGAAATGTTAAAGAAGTTTCTAGATGAAATAAAAAATAATAATTTGAATTGTAACAAAGATTTAGTTATTATGGCAATATTAACACATGATATTGGGAAAATTGATTCGTATGACGGATTAGATTATTCATATAAGATAACTAAAAAAGAAAAAAAATGGGGTCATTCTTTAATTAGTATCGAAATTGTCCTAGAAAAGATATTAGGGATTGAAAATTTTGATGAGAATAAAAAAACGGAATTAATCTATTTAATTGAAAATCATATGAAGAATAAAGTGAATTATAAAGATTCTGTGACAAAAGAGTTAAATATATTACGATTATTAGATTCTTACAATGCAGGAATGTCCAAATTTAGACTTTGAATGTGAGGGATAGATTGTCAGAAGAAAAGGAACTCATTATAGAGTTCGAGAAATATAGGAAGAATAAAATTGATAATTTCAAGAATGAGTATAAATCACGTCTTAAAGATCGGTTCCGCTTTTTAGTAGATTTAATAGTCAATAAAATCCCCTTGGACTCGGCTGTGGATTTCAAGGGGTTGAATGGGATGTGTAAATGTGGAAAAAAAATAAGTAAGGGGTCTTTATACAAGGATGGCACGGTCGTGGGGTCAACCTGTGCAAAAACTTTAAGTGATATTGCCTCCGAATTTTCAATGGTTGAGCAATTTATTTTATTAAAAGAAGAGGAATTAAATAGAAAATTAAAAGAATTAAGAGAAAGAATATAAATAATAAAAGGGATAATATGGGAGATTGGAAGACCAAATTAATAAAATTTCAAACATTACTGGATGATATCGGAAAATCTAGAGGAAATCTAAAATTCGATAAGAGTTTTTTGGCAGTTCACGAACTTGCAGATCAGACCTTTTGTGAGAAAGCAGCCGAATTAACACAAGCATTAGCAACAACCGAGGATTTTCAACCAACCGAGCAGCAGCTGGTCGGGAAGATGTCTCACGAAAAGTTGACTGAAGATGGCGTCCCAATATCTTTCTTAAATATTTGGAAGGAGATATATGAAAGGAAGAATTGTTATGTTCATGAGATGTTGTTGGCAGCTAATTATCAAGGAGTGGGAATATTGGGCAAACCAGACTTGGTCTACTTCGAGAGTGCTGTTCCTCGCTTCATTTTCGAATTTAAATTCAGTAAGCATTACAAGCCTTTTGCTAATTACCATGTGCAAGCACAAGTCTATGGTTACCAATTGAACCAAATGGGGTTTGACACGACGGACCTTTTTTACGCGTTCATAATTGCAAAACCAAGGTGGAAAAATAACATTGAATTCGTAAAATTAATACCAAAAAGGACAATGGAACGATTTCACAAGGATAAGCTATACGAACTAGACCAGAGCATGATGACTTTCAATAATATCGGAGTATATATAAATAAGTTCATTCCAGAAAAAGCGATAAAAGAATTAGACTTTTGCCTAGGTTATTGGTTGGATAAGAGGAAAGCCATACCGACACAGAATAAGAACAAGTGCAGGAGTTGCAAGGTCAAGAAGCATTGCAAATTTTATTTAATGAGACAAGATTGGAAAGGAAGGAAGTTTTATGATAGATGAGAGGATAATTATACCCTTAGAAAATTTCATTTTTAAGATAGTCAGATAAAAAATCATCCAACAATGCTTCTCCAACCGATATTGGATACCATTTTCTACCCCAATCCGAATCAAGGTAAAATCTAAGATAGAAATCAATACTGTAAATTCCTTCATCCTCCCATATAAACAATCTATCAAGAAATCCTTTAATGGCTAACTCCCTAGTATTAGGAGTAAAGGGTGAAAAATCAATATTATTAATGATTTTTTTAAATTCTCTAGTCCATTTGGCTTTAAATTTTATACTCATATCCATGATATAGGTAAAATCCTGCGTAAAATCCTCCAATTTTTCATTTAAAAATGGATATTTGTCTTTATTAATAAAATAATATTCTAATAATTTATTAATAATGTAACTGTAAGTATTATTTCTCGTGATTAATTCATTATGTAAAAAAGTCTCTCTTCCTAACTTTTTTTCTAATTCTATTATCTCCTTATTAAGTTTTTTAGAATTGAAATATAGACCATCAAAAATATAACCAAAAAAGAGTTCCTTTGCAACTCCTCCATAATCCTTAAAATAAATTCTGGGAACGTACCAACTTCTTAATGCAAGCATTAGTTCACCAGATAATTCTTCTAACGAAAAGAGGACTTTATTATGTTTAACATTATAATTGAAAAAACTCGCCAAAAAATCTTTTAAAATTTCATTTAAATTTTCTGATGGATTTCTATAATTTTCTCTTAATTCTTGAATCTCTTTGTTAATTTTCTCTTTCATAGTTTTAAACCTTTTTTTAGATAATTTATATTTTAAGCTATTGATCTTTTTTTGAATTAACTCTTGATATTGGATTATAATTGCTGACTCTTTAAATTCTTGAATAAAAGATTCCTTAAGGTCATTAACATTAAGCTCAAGTGATTCTCTTAATTGATAAAGAGAAGTTAATTTTCGGAATATTAAAATATACAACATTTCTTGAAAATGGTCATACTTATGTCTTTTAAAAAAGGGTCTTTTCTTTTTTCTATCATTTCCTCGTAAATAAATCAGACTTTTTATTTCATTATTTAATATTGGCATTAATGGATGATAGATTTCAAAATTCCCTAATTCTTCTTGGGATTCATAAGGACTCAATATTAATCACTTTTTTTATACTTTTTAAAAAAATTTTTGAATTATTTTTTAATATTTTCTAGTAATTTTTTATATATATATATTTTATATTAGACCAAATATAAGAAAATTCTTATTTTATGAAATTTTTTTTACTTTTTAAGAATTTAAAGTTGAAAATGATAAGATTTCAAGATATTATAGCCAATTAATTAAGTAATCATGAGTTTTTTTGATTTAAAAATTTAGCTTCAATAAAAGAATCGATAAAATCCATTGATTCTCTAATTCTTTATTAAAATCATAATAATTAAAAAATTAAAATTTTTTTAAAATTTTCTAAATTGTTTTAAAGAGATTTCTAAGGCTTTCCGCGTATTTTTGAGAGTTCGGGGATCGGTCAGCTTTATATATAACCGCTAGTTATAATTATATAAAAAAATATAAAAAAATATAAAAAAATAAATGGTAAATAAGATGAAAAAGAATAAATCTTTCCAAAAAACTATCGATCAATATCAAATTGCAATCTGGACAACATGGATTCGAGATTTAATGACATCTGAAGATTGTGAGCTTAAACTTTGGAAGAAAGCACATGGTTTTAAAGAAGAAATCAAGTCTCAGTGGCCTGTTATATTCAAATTAAGGCATGATTCATTGGTTAGAAAGACTAAAAAGGTATTTCTAAGAAAAAACCCAGGATATAGCCCTAAATCTCTGAGAATCAGAGTAGATTTGGCTCCCATCTTAAAGGCGAATGGCTATTGTACTTATTATGATAAAATATTGATAACTGGAGTTACTGATTGTACTTTTCTTAATGATGGAAAACTACTTAATATTGTAAATGCCGAAATTAAGACAAGTTCTTTCGCGACAAACAAACAGGAGTGCCAAGCCATAATCTATGATTATTTACTTGGGTATCTATATCCTAACTCGAAGAGAAAATCGATATTGGTATCTATTGATAATAGCGGAGAATTTCTGATACAAGAGAAAATTTTCAATTTAACTAAATATGAAGATCTGATTCTAGATGCTATCGCTTATCTTTCGTCTCCGAAACCTCCGAAACCACTTGAAATCGAGCTTTATAAAAAGCCAATGTGTAATTGGTGCGGGTTTATTAACTGTAAGTTACGAGGAGTTTAATTTAGGATATTCAAACGCATAGAATATCCACTAAATTTTTTTTATTAAGAAAAATGTGGAAAGAATCTTGAATTTAGATCAACTTTATAAAATTGTTAAGAATGCGATAATAAGAGAGATAGAGGGAATTAAGACTCTTAACTTAGTTTATGAATTTAGCGAAAAATCTGCCTTATTAGATTTTTACTATAAAAATTATCTTAAAGAGAGTTTTGATATAATAAATTCTCTTATTAAGGGGTTTAACGTGCTGATGCGGAATGAGAGACTAACAAGGGATAAAGATTATCACCTTTCAATTTATTCATAGATAGAGATTCCCCAAGAGGTATAGTAAATATTAATGGTATCCTCAAACTGCGGGTGCAATTACGAGTTAAATTGGATAAATTGATAATAGATTTTTGTGAATATTATTCGTTTCATTCAAATTAATTAAGAATCAAGGTTAGTAATCTATTATATAAGCGGAAGTCATAATTAGATGGAGTATTTAAATTGGCTAGTGAATTAAAAAATGAATTTTGAAAAAAAATTTTTTTTCAAAGAAAAAAGTCGGGTTAGAAGTTAAAATTAAGTTTGATTACAATAAAAATCCGTTAGAATTATAAATAATGAGTTTTTGAAGATCAATAACTCATTCTATTTATTGGTAATCTGCAGCTACCGACAAAAAAGAATGAATAACTTGTATCAGTGACATCCTTTAACTCAAAAATAAAGGTGATTAATTTGAATAGTTCAAGTATAAAAGATGAATTACAGAATAATAATTTAGATTTTGAGCACCATCCAATTGTACCAGCATTATTTGATTATCGAAATTACAAAAATTATATTAATAAATTGTTTAATAAAAATTTAAAAGGATTTTTGAATTATGAAGGCTTCGATGTAAAGCGCCCTGGAGATATTTTTTGGAGAATTGTCGAAAAAAAACCAGTTAATAAGGATATATATTATCAATTAGCTCGATTTTTTACATTTAAAATAAATTCGCATATTGCGGTTAAAGAAGGAAAATTAGATGAGGCATATGCAAAATTAGAATTAGAATGGTTCGATTATTTAAACGAAAATTTCTTTTTCCCTTATTGTCTTAATTTTGATGATAATTTCTATAATGATCTAATGAATTATTGCCTCTCAGATGCTAGAAATTACTCTTTAGTCTTAGAAAATGATGTAGATGCTCTAGCAAAGTTAAATGATCTTGCCAAAACTGGAAATATCGTAAAATTCTTTCCAAAATTTAAAGAACAGTTTACCAATCAATATATTATGTTTGAGCGTATTAGTTTAAAACTTGGGACAAAAATTAGCGAAATTCTTTATCGTGATTATTATTTTCGACAAAATACATCCAAAAAACCTTTAAAGAAACCACCTAGAGCTCCGAAAAATATTGAAGATGTTTATCATTTATATCCAAATCCTAGCTCAAGAACTCCAAAGACAAAAGACTGGAATCTTTTCACCCTTTTAAAAAATTTGAAACACATCAAAAATTCTATTGGCTCTCACAAGGAATTTCAATATCACCCCTTACTTAATCCTAGTGAGGTAATCATTGAAGACTTTGATCCTCGTAAAAATCAAATAACTTTTAGAGAAAATTTCAATATTCCGAAACTACAGACATATATGCAAAGTCTTCTTTTTTTATATAAAGGTTTTAAGCATATTAGCATGTTTTATTCGATTATAACTCCATTACTTAAACAGTACGCTCCTAAAAAACCACTTCTTATTCAATGTCCTTGTTGTTATTTCCTATTTAATTCCTCTGTTAAACCAACTCTTAAATTTTTTACTGTTATATGCCCAAATTGTTTTTGTATTTTTCAATTTTACCGTCCTATATTGATGATATTTAAGTAATTCTGAAGAATAATAATGGAAAGCTTGAGAAGGTTAAAAAAATGCTTATACTTGAATGCATGTCAAATGAAGAAACACGAAATGAGGGTCGTGTCGTATACAATTATTTAAATATGTTTCATGACCTTCCAGTTGAACCAAGACTGAAAAGAGTTTTAACTAAAAAAAGCTTTTTACAAACTCTTGAATACTCAAATGAAAATTTTATTCACGTTTCTACACATGGAAGCAGAGAAAAGGAATCATATTATATTGATTTACCCAATGGTGAAGTATATCCTGAAGATTTTGAAGATTTTGATTTTAGTAATGTTCAAATTATTTTTACAGGTTGTCTTTTAGGAAGAGGTGATTTTGCTGGAAGAGTTTCCTATATCACAAAAGCAAAATATTTAATTGCTCCATTTAATAATATATCATTTGTTAATTCTGCGACATTTTGTATACTTTTCTATTATCACTTGTTTACTCGAAATTCTCTGTCTTTTTCAAGAAGTTACACATGGGTTGCTAAAAGGTTACCTGTTAAAGGAGCATTGCGTTTATATTAAGGAACTTTAAAATAAATCATCTTGTCAAATGAAAAATATGAAGGACGAGAATATTGATTTTTGGAAAAATCAATCGTTTTAGATTTTATTCTTAATTTTTTCTAAAATTTCAGTAATCTCTGAAGGGGTTTTATTGAGGTTCTTCATTTTAAAAGCTATTAGATTTGCCAATTCTCCTTTTCTAACCCCAAAATGTTGAGCTAATTTTCCAAGTATTAACTTTCCACTTAATTCCTTTAATGATTTTTCTTTATCTTTTTGAATTTCTTTCAGCTGAATTATTGTTTCATTATAAATTTTCTTTAATCTATCAGACTTTTTTTTGCACACAATTGAGAATTTCTTTAATAGATCATCTAAATCATCCCATCCTTCTGAAAAATAAAACTTTGTCTTATCTTTTAACCTTAGTTGTATTTCATCTGTTAAAGTATTAGAGTTTTCAATAATAGTCTTAATTAATTCTTCGATATTCTCCTTACTTTTTATTTCTTTTTCTTCAATTCTTTTTTTACCTGGGATAACTTTTAATGCTTCATAAATTACTCCCGAATCTAATAATAAATAATTCTCAATGCATGTTCTGGACCAAATAAAACAATATTCTTTATTTTTTTCAGGGGGCTCTCGATCTTTATCAATAATTGCACAAATACCAAAACCATTTTTTCTGAGTTCATCAATTACTTTATCAAAAATTTCAGTGAAAAGTAAAATCTTACCTTTTCCTTCTAAGGATATTAATGTCAAATTGTCCTCAATATCAGGATCTAATAATCTTAATATCTCAATATCGCTATTTCCTTCTAATAATAAAAATGGTCTATTTAAAGATAAGTATGGTAGCCCTATGTCTCCCAGGAATGTTTTGATCAAATCTAAGTTCTCCTGTTCAATAACAAATTTAATAATCTGGTTTCCATCTTTTACTTGATCCGGGAAAACCATAAAATAAAGCTCATTTGCTTTTGCTTCGTTTATTATTGTTGCAGAATGAGTGGCAATGAAAATTTGTAAATTTTCTCTTCTCTCCTCAGCTAATTTGATTTCATTTCGTAAATATGATAAAAATTTTTTCTGAAGTAATGGATGTAAATAAGCTTCAGGACTATCAATTAAAAAAACTAAATCTTGATTTGGTAATCTTTTGCCAATCGCTCTGAAATATATGTTTTCAATTTTTTTTTCAACAAAGGGAAATAAAATTGCTATTATATCCTTTTCTCCAGAACTTAACTGGTCAAATTCTACTTTATTTCCTGATTTATTTAAAAAATATATGTTATAATATCCTTCAACACTAAGTTCTACACCATCAAACTGAAGTCTTGGTAATAAGTTTTTGATAAAGATTCTAAATGGTTCAAATAGGTCTTTGGGAACTTTACCCTCTGGAATTTTCCCCCCATATTTATTAAATACATCTTCTAGAAGAAGAGAATGACGATTTTTTATTTCTAATAAGGTTATTTTTAATCCAGCATAAGGAGCAAAGTCTGGTAATGATTTATCTCGGAAATCCATATTTCTAAAGTAATTAGGCATTCTTACTGGAGTACCTCCAGTATCAATATAATAATCAATTCTTGCAAGAGTATCGATATATGTTCCATATGGTTTAATAGATAATAAGGATTTATGTAATGGAAAATTCATTGGTGTTCTATATGGAGAAATATAGATGATTTTTCCTGTACCCTCAACAATGACTTTCTCTTGCTGAACTATTTTTCTTAAGTTATCTAACAATGTGGATTTTCCAACGCCATTTGCACCAGCTATTATATTTAGGGAGTTAAGATTTTCTGATTTAGCAAGTTTTATCGGTCCCAAATCACTTATTTGAAACTTTTCAATAGGCATTCTTGAACACCTAAACCATTTTTAAAGCTAATAAAAGTTTTTATTATTCATTTAGATAAAATTGAATCGACTTTTAGGTTTAAATTTTCTATCTTTTTCTCAATATCATTTAATTTATTTTGAATTGCATAAAATTTGTAATTAGGTAAAGTAGATAAATAATAATCATAGTTCCATTCATTTTGTAATAAATCCATTATTGTTTCGACATAGAGATTATAATTTTTAATAGTCTCAACATCTGCTTCTGAGAAATCATAAATTGCCTGAAATTCGCAACTAAGACCGATATTACTGTATTTTTCCATTAAACTTTCTTGAGTTTCAAACTGTTTTAATAAATTATCATCAGTTATTGCCATTCTTGACGGATGAAAGAAATCCAAACCTTTACTATATCTAGAAAAGCGAAAAATGAATGTTAGCTCGATTATTTCATTTTTTAAAATTAACTGTGATTTATTCCCCTTATTATCAAATTTAATTTTTAATTCCGTATCTGGGGGAACATAGAAACCAAAAATACTCAATGGATAATAAATTTCTTTAATATTCCATGATAATGACTCAAGAATTGAATTCTTTGGAGGTAAAGGTATATTATCAATAGAAATTCTTAATTTTTTAACAGATGTATCTAATGGACCATATCCTGTGGATCCCTTATCTCTTCTAATTATACTTAGCCAAGAATGGCTAAAAACCTTTGAAAATGAATTTATAAAAGCATAGGGAGTGATTTCAATAAATAAAGGAAATAAATTTTCATTTTTTTCGTAAATCATAGTTTGAACCTTTTCATTAATCTCTGCTAAAGATATATCATAGTCAAACACATATCTAGGTTGTTCATCTTGAATTAATATTTGAAAAGGATCTCGAGAAAAATTAAGAACTATTTTAAAATTATATGAAAAATTAGGATTATCTTCATATTTGAATAACCAATATAACTGCCCATCTCTGACTAATCTTTTACCATGACTTGTACGAATATAATAGATTCTACTTTTAATCTCTGGTCCAGTTCTTGATACAATATATGCATGAGGAATATTCTTTCGCTTTGGTATATTTATAATTAAAACATCGCCTTTATCGTTCTGTAAGAATTCAGTAGAACATTCAATAACTGGACTAATTTTATCCTGACAAATATTATCGATTAATTGTTTATCTAGATCTACGTTGAAAATATCTTTCCCTTCAAAATTTCCATCATCTTTAATGCCTAGTATTAGCTTTCCACCAAATTTATTAGCAAAAGCTACGATTTCATAAGCTAAATTCCTTTGGCCTTCTTTGGTTCTTAAAATAAGTGATTGTTTTAATTCATTTTTTAAATTTTCTTTGTCTTTTTTTTTCAAAATTTCATTTAATTCATCATTTGTAGTCATATTTCTTTGTGCTCCTATATAGTTAAATCATATTGAAAATATCTTTAATTTAAATTGAAATAATTCATAATAGTAATCATCTAATTTTAGACTCTTTGTCTTAACATTTTCGAAACTTCATCATTAACTGTCTGTAATGTCATGTTATATAAATTAAATATTTCATACAAAGGATCTAGTAAATTTTTAACGATTTCTGGGAGTATATTATTAATTCTTTCAGCATTTGTGATTGTTTTTAATTTTATATTATCTTGGTGACTTCGATGATAATCAAAGAATGGTCACCTTAATGAACTTTGTATACTTTTCAATACCCTGTTATTTAATCCTTCATACTCTACGTAAAATAATATGGAATCGTTCTCAACATTTAAATTATTAACCAAACGCTTTGCATGAAGTAAACATTCACCAATTCTCCATATTTGTAGAATTGGATCTAAAATTGTTCCCGATTCAAATTGATCAGTACTATCTTCTTGGTATCCTCTTACTAAATACATAAATCCGTTTGGAGATGCTCTCCAATAGTCTGACTCTGCTGGAATCCCATTAAAAATTGGACCAAACCAACATTCAATAACTCCTTCTACTGTATAAGGTTGTGCGTTAGGAAAATTTGACCACATCCAAGGAGGCCAACCTGTAATATTTGATTCGGTATGAATTAAAACATTTCTAAAATCTCTTAGATTTAATATTTCAAATTCTCCTTTTACTTGATATGCAACAACATATTTTCCTCTATTGTAAGGTGAAGAAAATGGTAAATCACTTAATAATGATTCTACTTTTTCATTTGATTGAGTATTCCAATTTTCAAGTTCATTCCATTCATAATCTTCGGATGGAGTAGTTGATGAAAGATTTGTAACGTTTAACAATATTTCTCTTATATTATTGATTAGTATTTCTCTATTTGCTTGAATACAACGATTTATTAATTCATTCCACTCATGTGCTGTTTGTGGAGGTTCGCTTCTAGGACCAGGGCGTCTTGTATAATATTTATTGGCTTGAATATATTGCTCATTTGGACCACTTCTTTTCGAACGGATTGGTACTCTATGACCTCCTGGTATTCTGATTATTGGAAATTTTATACCTTCTATTGGATGTTCTATATGATAAATTTCACATTGAAATGTGGGATCTGCATATCGTTCTATGATACCTTGAATTCTATCAAAAGTACATTCATTTAAATATCTATTATGCTCTTGAGATTCAGGAATTGATGGAATCAAGTCATTACCCTCTTGTTCAAAACCTAGAAGAATATAACCACCACCATAATTTGCTAAAGCTAACATTGATTTAGCTAAAACAGCTTGGTGTTCAGTTGTTGTTAATTCGAGCCAATTTTTAACTTCTATATCAAGTTTTTCAATTGGATAACGAAGCAGTTCTTTTAAACGTCTTGTAAGGTCACTAATGATTGAATTATTAATTGTCATTTATTTAACCGTTATATTTTATACATAATAAAATTGAAACTAAAAGTTGAATGAAACTAAAGAATTTTGAACTATGATTCCCAAATTTCAAAGTTCCATCGAGATTTCAATTATTGAGAGTAAAAAAATTGTAAATTTTTCGACTTTATTAACACAATCCTCATTTATATACTTTTGGAAAATTTAACTATATTTTTGTCGGTTAATGATATAAATTGCTTTTTTCTCTTTCCCATCTAAATAATTTGATATAGAGCGACATAAAAAAATCATATATGAAAAGAATTGTAGTGAATTGTTGTTTTTTATGAATGTTTAAATTTAAATGGGGGAGTAAAATTTATCCTGACTTAATATTTAAAGAACTAAAAAATATTTATTTAAAATCATTGAATATTGATTCTGTTGAGGAGATATACTTTGAAAAAAATTTTTAAAATTGAACAGATTCAAAAATTTAAAGAATGGAAAAGATTTCTTAAGACAAAAAAAGCTCTAAGGTGGGATAAAGAAGAAAAAGAAGCCGAAGTGAAAATTAATAACATTTTAAAAACTAAAAACTTTCAAAATGGTGGTCCTCTATCAGAATCCGACCTAGATGAAATTTTTAGACTAATGAAAGCATTTAGTACTAATCCGATCTTAGGAAAAAATCTGTATGAATTAAATACATTAAAGAAATTTTCAGATAAGTTGAGAGATTTATATTATGGTAATAGAGAGCTTCCAGACAGAGTTCAAGACTTTTTGAGTCTTAAAAATGTCAAAGTATTCACATTATCTCATTTTTTATATGCCTTTGATTCAAAGCAGTATCCATTATTATCTCGATTCTCAAGACCATATTTTGGCTTAAATAAAGACCAAGAAGATTTGGCTTTAGATCTGGCATTAGATCGTTTTAAAATAAAGCCCATTTTTAAATATACATATCATACGAGAAAATACCTTAAAGATGTTATTATCTATGAAGAATTAAAAGAGTTATTAAATTTAGATAATTACCGTCAACTTAACGATCTATTTTGGCTTGCATATGAAAAAAAGGAGGAAATCCCTAAAATTTTAAAAATGGGATTTGAGATAGAAAAACATCTTGAAGATTTTATTGAACATAATTGGTCAAATATCGATTGGGGTTCTAATCTTGAATTATATACGATAGGAGACCAAACTGGACGACAATTCAAGGCAGGTAAATGGAAAATAGATTTTTTAGCAATAGATGTAGATACAAATGATCTTGTTGTTATAGAATTGAAAAGAGATAAACCAAGTAGTAAAGTTTTGGAACAAGTATTGAAATATATAGCTTGGGTTAAAAAATATATTGCTACTGGATCTCAAAAAGTCAGAGGTATTATTATTGCTAATAGAGGTGATAGAGACTTAAAGTTAGCTTTAACAACTTTGGATCACGTAGAAATAAGATTATTCGAAATAAATTTTAGTCTACAACCCTATTAAACCAAATTGCAATATGATATGAAATATTTCACTCAGCTAGATAGATGATTATTATTTATTTTGGAGTTTTGTCTCCAGATATGCAAAAGAAGATTGACTGGAGAAGAATAAAATAAAAGACCACAAACATAATATCAAAAAGGATAGGCGTTGGCGGGAATTATATGATGAGAGAGAAGGATTAGAGGGAACCAAAGTTATTAGGATGTTAGAAGGATTTAATAACTCCATGTATATTCTTAAAAAGAATTATGAAATATTATTTAAAGTTATTGAATTATATAAAAGTAATCCTGAGTACTTTTTTGATAATGAAAAGAGGGGTGAATTTTTCAACGAGTTTTCGAGATGTCTGCATAATTATTTGGCAAGTATATCTTCTTTAGTCGACCATATCCGGGTTATCCGAAAACAATTAAATAATTTAGAATTGGATGAATGGTCTAAATTAAATCTTTCAGAATTAAAAAATAATGATATTATTGTCTTTCTGCAAAATTTACGTAATTACACTCAACATTATAAGTTACCATTGGTTAAGGCAACTATTTCGTTCACTCCAGATGGTTCTAAAGCACAAGAAGGAACTATTGATACTAATTTAGTATTATCAAAGGTAGAATTATTAAAATGGGATTCTTGGGGTGCAAAATCTAGAAAATTCATTGAAAACTCAGAAGAAAATATTGATATGGAAAAATTAATTGTTGAATATCAAGAAATTATTTCAAAAAATTATAATGAATTTATTGAAAAGGTTCGTGACTTATACTCAAAACAAATAAAGGAATTTGAAGATATTAAAGCTGAAATGAAGCGAAAGTTTCATGATACGAGATATTAAGAAATTGGCGGTGGCACAACGGAAATGCAAAAATACGTTATAGCATCGAAAGAATTAAATATTCCTTTAGATCTTTGATATTTTTATTAAAAAATAATTTTTGAGGAATTAAAATGGAAAATATAAAGGATGAGAATATTGATTTTTGGAAAAATCATGCAAGTTATGCTTATGAATTTGGAGTAAAATCGAATGAGGCATTAGCTACATTAGGCGACGCAGTAATAGGGTTGATTGTAGTAGAATATTACTATAATCAAGGGTTAACATGTGGTGAAATAACTATAGAGAAATCAAAACGTGTTTCTGACAAATATTTTGTAAAAATAGCGAAAAAGATTGGATTTGATAAACAATTAAGGTTAGGCTCGGGCATGGAGAAGCAAGATGGAAGGAATAATGAAAAGATTTTAGAAGAAATTTTTGAAGCATATTTTGGTTTCAAATATCTAACTGAAGGATTGGAAAAAACTAGAAATTCAGTTATAGACATTTTAGTTAAAAAAAATGAGCCATAAATATCTGGAAGATTGAAATATGTTTTGGGAAAACAAATACAAAAATGAAAAATTTGTATGGGGAGAAAACCCCAGTGAATTAGGTAAAATAACAGTTCAATATTTAAAAAGTAATAATTTAATTAATAAAAATCTGGAATTATTAGATATTGGCTGTGGTTATGGTCGTGATGTATTATACATATCAATGAATATTAATTGTAAGATTTTAGGGATAGATTCTTCTAAAGAGGCAATAATTCTTGCTAAAAAGAGTAAGAAAAAAGATATAGAATTTCGACATTGCGATTTTAAAGATTTGGATGATACTAAATTTGATATTATTACTAGCTCAAATTTTTATCAAATATTAAAAAAACAAGAAAGAAATGCGCTTATTAAAACGATATCAAAAATATTAAAGCCAAATGGGTTATTATTTCTTAGCACACTTTCGGTTAATGACCCTGAACATTTTGGTGAGGGAATTCCTATTTCTGGCGAACCTAATTCATATCAAATAGGGACTTACGTCCATTTTTGTACTTATGACGAATTAAAGAGAGATTTTAATTTTTTAAATATTGAAAAATTATACGAACATGAATATTATGAGCCCCGGGTTACTGGTGATGTTCATCATCATATTTCTTGGATATTAATAGGCAAAAATATAGTTACTTAATTGGATTTGAGATAATTTAAACTGTTAAAAAGAAAGAATTGTTCTAATTAGTAACTTTATAAGGTACCGTAAATAAAATAATTAAAAAGTATAATTTTGAACAATTAGTAAAATTATAAATGAATAATTCATTAAATAATCTTAAAACAAAAATATTAGATGTGAAAAAATTGGGATTTCTTGATAAAATAAAAAGAGACCTTAAATACAAGGCAACAAGTAAGACAGGATCAATGACTAGTACAGCAACTAGAGATAGAATACTTAAAAAAGAAGGCAGAAAGTTTTTTAAAGGACTTAAAAGGAAGATGCTGAGTAGAAAAATAAAAATGAAGCATATTGAAAATTTTGAAGAGTTTAAAGAAAAATTTGAAAAGGAAGCAGATGATCCAGAAAAAACAGTCTTCTTTTATTTGATTGGGGTGTTAGAATATATAACAGGTGATAAAAAACAGGGAGAACCAATGATTACTTTAACGATTAGAAAAGATTATATGCAAGTAGATCCAGTATCACCCTCGGGATTGAAATTACCCCAGGCTGGGGAAGGTTACTTCGTACAACACATGCTTGAAGACCCTAATATTGTGAAATCATTCCTGGGTGGTAATCCGGATAATAATTACGAAATCGATAAAGAAGAATTAGTAATGCATTTAGTAGGGAAAGAAGTTAAAAAGAAACATGCAGTTATTGATATACAAAGTGGCGGAAAAGATTTTTATTCCAGAGTTAAATTACAAAAAAATAAACATGGTATTTGGAAACTCTACGAAACTTCATCAATAGCAACTGGCGTCCAAGAAAAGACAGAAGATAAAGACGATTTTTAATATTTTTTTTTAATTTCTATTTTTTTTAATTTTATAAAAGAAAAAATAAAGAGAAATTTAATTTTTTATCTCAATTTATAACTTGGTTCACGTTTTTCGAGGAAAGATAAAACTCCTTCTGGTGCATCTTTTGTACTACCTGTAATCACTTGGTTTCTATTCTCAAATAGAATTGCAGATTCAAGAGATGGTGCATCTATGCTTATATTTATTCCCTCTTTTGTTAATCTTAAGCCTAAAGGGCTTTTATTTAACATACTTTTAGCCATTTCGTCAGCTGCGGACATCAATTCATCATCAGGTACGACTTTAGAAACAAATCCTATTTTCTCTGCTTCTTTTGCATCCATAAAGCGACCCGTATAAAGAAGTTCACTTGCACGAGATAATCCAATAAGTCTTGGTAGAAAATAACTACTGCCTAAATCGGTGCCCGAAACTCCAATCTTGATAAATGCGTTATTAAAACGTGCGCTTTCGGAGGCTATTCTAATATCTGCGGCCATTGCAATAGTAAAACCTCCTCCTGCAGAAGCTCCATTAACAGCAGCAATAATAGGTTGCGGGATTTTTCTCATTTTCAAGATTGTATTTGCAATCCATTTTTGAGCATAAAAATTTGTTTTAATTACATCACCCATATTCAGGAATTGAAGATGTTTGTATTTCTCAGGAGATTTTGCTTTTCTAATATGAGGAAATTCATTTAGATCTAATCCAGCAGAAAATCCTTTTCCCATTCCAGTTATAATTAAAACCCGACAATCGAAGTTCCATTCTAAATAATCTAAAATTTCATTGAACTCTTCCAATAATTTAATAGAGAGAGCATTAAGCTTTTTTGGTCGATTAAGTCGTAATATACTAACACCATTTTCTTTTTCTTCAAATAATATCGTTTCAAATTCTTTCAAAATATCACCTTCTTAATGATGATTAACTTTGAAAATAATATTTTAGAAAAGATTAATTATTTTAATCTTCAAAAGGTATAACGAATGAATGAATTGTAATTATAAAAATTATTAATACATTTTATCGAACTAAAATGAACTTCACAGAAATTAGAGAAATATGGAAATCTAAATGTAGAGGAGAACCCGAATCTGCCATCGAAGTATATATAATGGGCGTTATACTTTATGAAACAAATGAAACTGAGGGAAAAGCTGCATGCTCTTTAGTATTAAATTCCAATTTGACAATTATTGATGAAAAAATTGAGGTAATAGACATTGATATAAACCAAAAAGAGAAACAGATTATAGAGAATTTGAAGAAGAATCCTTCTATAATTCGTTCATATATAAAAGACCCGAGTGAATCAACATTATTTCTAAGAAAAAAAGAAGTTGCCAGATCGAGAGCTAAAATTTTAATAAAATCTAGTTTAAAAAAGACTCCAACTACGTTTTTTTTAGTGAAAGATGATGCGGGATACTGGAAAATTGTTGAAGGAACATCTTCATTATTAAAAGATATTAAAATAAAGTGAAAATAAATTAATAGAATAGTAAATAACTATTTAATTAAGAAATTCAATATATAAAACAGAAGAAATAAAAATTCATGAGGTTAACTATCACTATTTTTTAAATATTTAAGAATAGATGAATACTATGTTTAAAATTGTTGAGTTAAAACTGGATGAGATTGATAAAATAGAGGCCCTAATGAAAAATTTGTGTCTCCATAGAAATCAAGAGTTTGATCCTAAAAGATTTAAAGAGGGGATTGAGAGACGCTTAAAAAATGACCATGATAAAATTTTTGTTATTAAGAAATTAGAGGAAAACAAAGTAATTGCTATGCTTATTGCTGATTTTGACAAAAACATGTATGAAGGCTATATTAAATCCGTTATAGTAGATGATGAATATAGAGGTTTAGGCATGGGTGAAAATTTAATTCAAGCAGCTCTTGAATATTTCCAAGATCAAAATGTAGTAAATATAAAAATTAATGTTGATGAAGCAGAAGCAAGAGCATTCCAGTTATATAGCAAAGTAGGCTTTAAACCAGAATTACTCCCAGAAGAGGAGAAAGTTAAAGTAATGAAGATTAAACTGGATTAATTTTTAGAAGATTTCCTTTAAAAAACTTTAATAATTATGAAATTTCGATAAGTTAAAATCAATAATTAAAGATAATTATTCTTTTTGCTCAGTTTTTTCCCTAGAAACGCGGGTATTTGCTGGAATATTACATGTAATGAATGAATAAGGGAATATTGTGACATTTTCATCAATTTCAGTACCTGGAAGGATTCCACTCCCCGATTCTATCGTAACATTTTTTCCAATTTTCACATCACCTGCTCTTACACGATCTATTAAACCCTCATGAGTTAAAATTGCAGAATGTTTTTTAATTACTGCACCATCTTCAATTGTAATTCTTTCAGGCCAAAAACTATCAAAATGTACATCACTTTCAATCGTAACATTTTTTCCTATTTTAATACCTGCTAATCTGAGTAATTGTTTTCTAAATGTATTAGATATATCGGGACTCTTTGCCCATGCCATAAATAAATTAGTCAGTCCGAACTTTATTGGATTTCCCATCATTTTATGCCAGTCATGTAGAGTATAAGGTTTATCTTCAGTCTTTCTTTTTTCTCCGGGTTTTTTCTTTTTACGCTCTTCAAATTTAATTCGTTTATTTCCCATCAAACCTCCAGTCATAGTCTTTTGATCAACATCAGAGGTAAGAATACCAGGTTCCACCACAGAATTATTTCCAATAGTAACACCAGGCAAAATAACCGTTCCAAATGCAAGAAGACAATCCTGACCTAAATTTACATCACCAACATACAATTTACCATCAATTAACTCATGCGCAAAAATACACGACCCCATACCTAATATTGTATTATCTCCAATGGATATTTTTTCTGGAAAATAAGGGTCTAAAATATTCCCATAAGTAATCATTACTTTTTTACCAATTTTACCCCCCATATGTCTAAAATGTAAAACCTTAAACTCGGGCAAACCTGTGCTTAAAATATTGAGATTATTTTCTATTTCCATCTTTTTCAAATTATCTGTTGTCATTTTATTATAATATTCCAACTCTTCTTCTGTAGCTGGTCGAATTTTTCTCTTCCCCTCCTCACCAGCACTCTTTTTTGCATTTTGATAAAGTTCATTAATTAAATTTTCTTGAGTTTTTTCAATATAATCTTGAATTTCTTTATTTTTACCTCCAGAGGTCTTATCAAAAAAATACGGATTATAAAATTTTAATTTTTTTAATAGCGGATACATTTCCACGAGTTTTTTCAAAGAACTCGGAATATCTTCTTCATTATATTCCATTTTAATCCCATTTTTAATTTTAAGAATTCTAATATTAAAATATACTCTTATGTTTGGTGTTATTTTTTTTTAAATGATTTTTATCCATTAATTGTGAAAGTTATTCTGTACTTTATTAATAATAATACGTTAAATGATATATTAATAACAATTTGATAAAGATAGAAGAATATTAACGAAACTGATAATTATAAGTGTAAATATTAAATAAATTATACAAATTCATGATAAAGAAAAGATAAACGCCAAATCTTTTATATTCCCAACTTTATAATTAGTTAAAAATTTAAATCAATTTTTTTTTTTATATTTTATAAATATCAATTAAAAAACAAATATTATAAGATATAAGCTGACATGCCATGCCAAAAATAGAATTTAGAAAAAAATTAACCGATGCGACGACAAGTCGTATAGCAGTGACTTTCAATGATGTAATATTATTACCGAGTTGGACTTCTATTGAGCCAGAAGAGGCAGATGTTTCGACAAACTTAACTAAGGGACTACAGTTGCGGGTTCCACTCATATCCAGCCCTATGGACACTGTGACCGAGACCGAGATGGCCATAGCTCTTGCTAGAGAAGGAGGTTTGGGTATTATTCATCGTAACCTTTCAATTAAAGACCAAGTTGAGATGGTTAATAAAGTCAAGAGAAGTGAAGCTAACATAATAAGAGATGTTATTACTATTCGTGAAAATGAAAAAATACAAGATGCTATAGAGATCATGAGAGAAAAAGATGTACACGGACTTCCTGTTATAACTAATGAAAATAAGCTCATCGGAATCTTGACAGGGAGAGATGTTCGTTTCGCTGACGATAATTTAGAAGTAAAAGATCTTATGACCAAAGATGTTATCACCGCATCTAAAGATATCAGTCCAGAGGATGCAAAGAAAATTTTACATAAACATAGAATTGAAAAACTCCCCGTTATAGAAAAAGATGGATCATTATTTGGACTGATTACGACAAAAGATTTGATGTTGAAAGGAAAATTTCCAAATGCTTCAAGAGATGAAGAAGGGCGTTTACTTTGTGGTGCAGCAATTTCACCATTCGATCTTGAAAGGGCAAAAGCCTTAGAGGAATTTACAGATGTATTAGTAACCGATGTATCTCATTTTCACAATAAAAATTGCTTTGATGCTACAAAGAAAATCTTAAAAGAAATATCGGTTCCTTTAATTGTTGGAAATATCGGAACTTATGAAGCAGCAGTTGATTGTATAACTAAATTGGAAGGAATTATAGGATTTCGCGTAGGAATTGGTAGTGGAAGCATTTGTAGTACCAGTGTTGTCACCAGAGCGGGATCACCTACACTCTTTGCTACTCTAATGAGTGCAGAAGCCAAAGAAGAATTAGGTTCAGATGTTTCTATCATTGCAGATGGTGGAATTACAAATCCTGGTGATATTGCTGTTGCGCTTACTGCTGGAGCTTCAGCCGTCATATTAGGAAATATCTTTGCAGGTTGTAAAGAAAGTCCAGGAAGATTAGAATCGTTTGGAGGACGGTTTTATAAAAGATATTATGGAATGGGTTCTCATGCTGCTCGTCAAAAGAGATTTGCATTAGATAGATATAGCAAACCTTCGAAAGAGATAGATGAAGGGGTCGAGGGGTGGGTTGCATATCGCGGGACAGTCCATGAAACTGTTATAAAGTATATTGGCGGCTTAAAAGCGGCAATGGGATATATCGGAGCTAAAACTATAGAAGAAATGTGGATTAATGGAAAATTTGCTAGTGTAAGTGCAGCAGGAATTAAAGAAACACATCCTCACGATGTATTTTTACCGGGAACTGAAACACAGAGATAAATTTAGATGAATTTTTTTTTGTACTTTTAATTAAAAAAAAAAATTGAAGTATTTTATTCAATATGATTAATCAAAGAGGTGTATAGTAACACCTATTACCTGTAATATTATCGCAACAAATCCTATTATAATTCCAATAGTACATAATGTTTTATCTTCTTTTCTTCCAAGCCCAATTAAACCCAAGACTATTCCAGCTATCCCTAGCCACCAACGAAGAATAATGCCAAGTAATGAGAGTAATAAAGATAATATACCAAAAATTGGAGATGCTTTTGCCATTTTTATCCACTTGTCAAATATTTTTTTTAACTCGATAAGATAAAATATACTTAAAAAGTATTTTTTATATAATACCTTTTCAGTTATATAATTATTTTTGAAGCCATTTCCTTTATTTCACTGAATTTTGTAATTTCACCAGTCCACTTTTCAAAATCATGTTTATAATTTCTTTCTATTTCTTGTAATAAATTCTTTAAATTATTGCGGATTTGAGGATTTTCTTTGTTTACAAATAATACACCTATTAAATTATTAGAAAACTCAAAAATAATTTTAATATTGTCACGGTCAATAAGTGCCAAGTTTTCTTCACCAGTTAAAACTTCATCAAGAAAATTATCCATAGCAGTAATCAAACCAGCTATTAAATTTTCATCAAACGTAGGTAAATCTTTTAATATTGTGCTAGTTTTTGAATATATGGGTAATCCTTGATGTTTATAAATAACCATAAAATAATAGGTTTTTAAAGGCTGAAATTTTTTCATTTTTTCATAGTTATTTTTTGAAACTTTTTTAATTTCGTTTATTTCAGGTTTATTGATGAAAATCTCATAATGTTCTTTTATAATTTCTTGGATTTGTCTTCCAATTCTACGTTCCTCTTCTTTAATATTTTCAATCATTATTTTTTCTAATTCCCGTAAATATAAGGTATATAATTCATTGAATTTCTCAAATAGTTGATTACCAAGATGAAAATTGGAAAGAAGTAGATAACTTAAACCTTTTATGTATAGATCTAAAAGTTTTTCAAAATCTTTCTCAATCATCAAAATTTTTATAGTTTTTAGATATTCATGAGAATGATTAAGAAAAGCTAACCCTAGATTTTTAGTGATATCTCCTATATCTTGATTAAGAAAACTAAAAATGTTTGCAGCAAATGCAAAATACTTAGTTGCGCTGAAATAATCTCTTTCATTATAATTAATAGTCCCTAAGGCTAAATAATTTAATCCAGCATCAATATTTATCTGTTTATCTTTTTCAAAATAAGTTAAACTGTCATGATAATATTTTTTTGCTGAATTAAAATCCTGTTTTAAATGATATAACTCTGCGAGATGTCGAAAAAATATCCCTTTAAAGCCATTTGATAAGAATTTTGATTCATAAATTAGCTTTTCAATTTGTGAAATATAAGAAAATGCATTATCAAATTTTTTTAATTGCTTAAAATTTAATATTATATTAAAAATTGAAAAAATTTGAAGATTATCAATTTGTAATTCTTTAAACCGAGTTGCAGCTTTTGAAAAAGCATCATTTGATTCGTCAATGAAACTTAAATCCTTTAAAATTAAGGCAAAATTGAAAATTAAACTCGCTATATCATATTGATTAAGCTCTTTTTCGTTATAATTTTCTAATAAACTCATAAGATCATTGTAAATCTTGGAAAAATCAGGAGTAGATTGATTTAATTTACGTTTTTGATAATTAAGTAAAATTTTGTATTTATAAAATTGTAATAAATCTGAAATTTTCTCAGAATTATGAAATTTATCAATTAATAGAAGTAAATCATCTATTTTTAGCCGTTTTTCTTCTGCAGTAATATAATTGCTTATCATTTCTGATTTTATTGGTCTTGAAAAATCATAAGTTTCGATTCTAATAATAATTTCTTGAACTTTTTCTGACAATAATGATAAGTTTAAATTTGGATCTAGGAATTGATTGACTTTTAAAGAGATTTTTTTAATTTCCTCACTAGTATAGAATTTTCCTTCAATACGAATTAGTAAATATACTATTTTTTCGTCAATATAAAAAAATTTTATAATAGAATAGCCTAAGGCATCCTCAAATATCATAGTTCTTGGGTCTACGGTCTTCTCAAAAACAAATTTTGGAATTTTTTTAAATATGAGATTTTTAATTTTTAATTCATATTCTTCTTCTAATTTCTTATTAACCTCTAATATTTCCAGTTTTTCATTTGTTAAAATACCTTTAAGTAAAATAAATTTCTGTAACAACTAAACAATCCCATAATATCGAGTTATAGATTTTTTCAAGTCTTATTTTCTTCTTTTTTTTCTTCAGCATATAATATTTCACCCATTCTATAAAAAGCTTCATCAATATTTTCTCCAGTTAATGCTGAAGTTTCTATATATTCTAAATTCAATTCTTTTGCGAGCTTTTGAATCTGATTTTGGTCGATCTTTCTAATTTCAACCAAATCGTTCTTATTGGCTAATAGGATTGCTCGTGGATCAATTTTTAAATTCTTTCTTATGTCATTATACCAATTGGGAATATTTTCGAAGGATTTTGGTGAAGTTAAATCAAATACTAAAAATTGTATTTCTGCTCCAGTGTAAAAATGCTTTCGCATTATTGAGAATTTACTTTGTCCTGCAATATCCCAAATTACAAATTCTATCTTAGCATCTTTATATTGAATTATTTTTTCGCTTATGTTTACTCCGATTGTAGGAATGTAAGTTCTTCTAAATGCACTATCCGTAAACCTTAGAATAATTGAGGTTTTTCCTACAGATGGATCTCCAACAACTATAACCTTATACCTAAGTAATTTGGTTTCTTCCTTATCTTGAATTTCACGAAATGCAACCTGATCCTTAACTTTAATTTCGGCATTTTGTAAATCTGTCAGAATACCAATTAATTTTTCTTGAAATGTCTTTAATAATTCATTAAATGATCTTTTATCTGCTTTATTTTCTTCCATATTAATGATTTTTTTTGCATATTCCTCAAAAATCTCTTCAAAATTTGTTATATATTTATAAAATATTAAATCATTAGTTTCATCAAATAAAACAGTCAAAGAAGCATCAAAAACTCCTCCACGATAAGATTTTTCCTTTATTTCTAAAACTTTTACTATTCCTTTGAAACCTTTTGAGGAAAATGGAATAAAAGCTAACGTTTGGGGTAATATCCCTTTTTCTCCGCTTAAGATATTGATGGATTTTAGACTTACTATATTTCTAACTTCGATATCAAGGTCTGAAGGAAGCCAAGAAAACGCTTCTGGTCCTATTTTTTCATCAAAGCGCGAATATATAATTCCAGCTATTAAACTTTTTTCCATTTTTTATCGTCAATAATTATTTTTGTCAGAATTCTTATTTGATTTTAAAATTCAAATAGGTTTATATATTACATTCTTAATAAAATAACATAAAATTTTATATTCAAATATTATAATATTATTAAAAAGTAATATTTTTAGAATTATTTGATTAATAATTAATCAGTTTATTTGTCGATTTATCATGCAGGAAATAGATAATAAAATTGTACGTTTCCTTAAAGTAATAGCAGATGTAACACGGTTACAAATATTGAATTTTTTAAAAGATGATGAAAAAACAGCTAGTGAAATACAAGATGCCATTAAAAAAAGTCAATCGACCGTTTCTCAACAGATTAAAATTTTAATAAGTGCGGATCTCGTTTCATATAGAAGAGATGGTGCAAAAAAATATTATAAAATCAAAAATTCTAAAATTTTTGATGTTATTACATTAATTAAATCCTATATATCTAATCAGGATAGAGAAACAATTGATAAAATAACATCGATGGACATTTTAGACACTTTACATTAAAAAAAACTTGAAATTGAAAAACATTTTGGTAAAGAGATAAATTTAAATGAAAGAGAAAAATTCCAGACAAAAAATAGCTAAAATTCTAATACTGGGATTAGAAAATAGTGGCAAAACTTCGATTTTGTTAAGTTTAACAAGAGATATAAATTTATTGTCATATTGTTCTTTAAAACCTACAGTAGGTATAAACAGAGTTAATTTTGAGGATTCTGATAAAGAATTTAGTATTTGGGATTTTGGGGGTCAGGAACAATTTAGAAAAGACTATTTAAGAGATATGGAAAAACATTTAACGGGTATCAATAAATTAATATATGTAATAGATGTTCAAGATAAGAAAAAATATGATTTGACATTGGATTATTTTGAAAATATTGTTGGTTTCCTTAAAAATGTTAAGATTCCTTTTGAACTTCTAATTTTTTTGCATAAATTCGATCCAGGATTAGAAAAACTTGATCAATATTCAGATGAAAATATAAATTCAAATTTAATTAACAAATTAAAAAAAATTGTTCCATCTAATTTCAATTCTAAAATTTTTAAAACAAGTATTTACACAGTTTTTCAAAAAGTTCTTATAAAATAATCATAAAAGGAGTTTATAGTTTAGATAAGACTGATTTACTAACTTTTTTGTCAATTTTTACGCCAAGGAAGTTTTCACTATCCTCTTTGATGTTAATTACCTGATTTACATCTTTAAAAACTTCCATATTCCCGTTAAAATGTTCAATTTCTTCTTTATAATGTTCTAAAAAATTAGCTTTTAGTTTCTTTAGATATTTTTCTATTTTCTTAAAATTAATGTTTGGATTAGAACGACTAACGAAGAACAATCCCGTTTCCTCACAACTTAAAATACAAATTTGTGAATTACTTAATAATATTCTTTTACACTCTTCGCCACTTAATTCTTTGATAAAGTTATTTATTGTGGCTATAAAACCCGCAATTAAAACTTTATCTATTTCTTCTTCTACTCTTTGGTCGTAGAGAGGTATGCCACCTTCAGTTATAATCCAAATTTCCCTTACAATGCTCATTTTATTTACCAACTTATTCTTCTTTAGTTTCTGCAGCTTCTAATAGAATTTTATAAGTTCTATAACTCAAACGTACTACTAACAGAACAAAAAAAGCTCCAAATGCATAAACGAATGCTTGCATTACAATTAAAATCTCTGTAAGACCTAAAATAACGCTAATTATGTTTACTAAATATCCAATTAGAAAGAATATGATTAATATGTTGATAATTTTCCAATCCTTTCTCATCTTTGCCTTTGGAAATAAGTCTAAAATCTTAAATACTATTAAATTACAATAGATAAACAAACATATGCCAATAATAGCACATATTATGTTCAAATATCCAAATATATCTATTGTTGATCCATTAAAAATGTCTGTTACCATCCTATTTCGTCCTCTTTTTTATTATTTGTTTTTATTATATCAATTACTATTTTTGATATAAGAAAAGAGTTATTTAAAGTACTTGTAAGATTATAATCATGTTATAAAGTGATAAACCTAATATATAATAGAATTTAAGTTTAATATCTTTAGGCAAGATTATTGAATATTAAAAATCTTTTTAACTTTCCTTTCATTTAGATGGTTACTGTCAAAAAGTTCTTCATGCATCCATTTATCATTGATTTTTACTATTGGAGTCTTTACTATACAAAGATTTTTATCACAAAAATTTTTAATTATATACTCATCAGTCATTAGCTCTCGGATAGCAGATTTGTCCTCTATCCCTGTTTCAATGAAGGATATTTTATATTTATTTAAAAATGTTAGAAATTCTCTACACTTTTGACATCCTTTTCTAGTGAAAACTCTAACTCTCATTAATAGCCCAGTTTATTAAATAATAATCGATTTTTATTCAATTTTAAAAATTTTTTTGGCTTTTTCTTTATTTAATCCACCAATGTCGAAAACTTCTTTATGCAAAAATTCACCATCAATACTAATAACAGGAGTTGTGACCAAACACTGTTTATCATCACAAAAATTCTTAAGAATGTAATCATAAGTTAATAATTCTCCTATAACCAGTTCATCTTCAATTTTCTTTTCTAGATAAAAAACCTTATGTTTATCTAGAAATGAGAGTAATGCTTGACATTTGGGGCATTTTTCCTTTGTATAAATTATAATATCCATTATTAACACCAAAATTTAAAAGAATTTATTTTTTTATCATGGTTTATATTCGATTTACTCAAAATATTATTTAAATTTTTTAGATTAGCCTTTAGTGTATATTTTATACCATATCTAATTAAAAAATATGTTAAATATGAATTTAATATTTATTAATTGGTGAAAGAAAATTGGACCCACAATCAAAAGATTTGCCAGAAATCGATTTTAAGAAATATAAGAACGTAGAGGATCGAGAAATATGTCCTACAAAAGAAGTTGACAAGGAGCATTTTATAGAACCTGATTTGGCTTGGTTTTTACATCTATTTCAATTCTTATTTAAACCTAACCAAAAGAATTTTGTTGAAATTTTTAACTGTGTTCACTGTAACTCTTGCGACACATCAAATAGTAGATATTATTTAAAAAGAAAACTACATAATTCGGGGTTTAAATCAAATTACACCGAAATTATGATAGAATCGTTTAAACAATTTGATACACCATTTAATCAATCAGAATATAGATTAAAAATTCCAGAGATAATTCCAAAAAAAAGCGAAAATTTGCTATTTATGGGATGTCTAAGTTCAATAAAGGTTCCAAAATTTACTTTGAATGCAATAAATTATATGTTAAGTAAAAAACATCATTTCACGATCTTAGAAAAAGAAGTATGTTGTGGAATTCCTCTCTTTGATAGTGGAGAAAGCGAGATTTTAAATGAATTAATGAAGAAAAATGTAGATATCTTTAATTCTGGCAATTATAAAAAGGTTATTTGTGTTTGTCCTGCTTGTTATGATGTATTTAATACACAATATGATGGAATTAAAGCAGAAGTTGTTTTTATTTCTGATTATTTGGAACCTTTGAAAAATAAGAGAAATGAGACATTAAATATCCAGCATCTATGTCAATTAGAAAATCGCGGAAGAAAAGATGTTAGAGTGCATGTCGATAGGGTCCTAAAAGATAGCGGTTTTAAAATTATGGAAAATGAGAAGCATTGGTGCTGCGGAGGTGGAATGGGAATGATGCATATTGTGGATACGATAGAACAGATTACAAGAATTAGAGTTAATGATTTTCATGGAGATATATTAACAACCTATTGTCCAAGTTGTTATCATGTTTTAAAATTATTTTCACGAAGAGAAAGAATAAAACCAAAATTAATTGATACATTCAAACTTTTAACAGAATAAAGATATTCTATTTATGAATAAATCATGTTAATTCTTTGTTGATATTTTCTTCTATTAGTTTTAGCCCTTTTAAGTGCCTCTTCATCAAGATTTTTTTCAATTTCATTAAATACTTCTGATTCCTTTTTAGGTTCTCCTTGAAATTTAAGTTCACCATTCATAAAAATAGTTGGTGTACCAGTTATATTATTTAATTGTGCCAGCATTTGTCCATTATTTGTAGTAATATTGATATCTATGATTTCTATATCTTCTTTATAAATTTTCTTAGCATTTCTAAGCATTCTCGAGGCAACTGGGCAATGCGGACAAGTAGGAGATTCGAAAAATTCGATTTTTACTTTTTTAGATTCTTTTTCAGACATTTCAATCTACAATAATATTCCTTTACGCTATTAATAACGTATATCTATTTTAAATAAATTAAAAAAAAAAGGATTTTAAATTTGCTCAAATGCATCACGAGGAGCTCCACATTCTGGGCACTCTTCGGGAGGACAGTCAGGTAATTCACCTTCGCATTCCCATCCACAAACAGTGCATCTCCATTTAGCCATTATATAACCTCCAATATTTGATTTTTAATATTAGATTATTTTTATAATGTTTTTTTATTTTTTAATACCTTCGTTATTTTATTAATAAAAGATTTTAAATCATAAAAAGCTTTATTTTATCTTAATCTCTCATAACTAGGATGCAATTTTATAAATATAGATGAGTTTATAGCTATATACGATTTTTTTACAGGTAATTTTTTCTAAAAATTAATTATTGCTTATATTTTTTAAGATTTATAAGAAATTAGATAATTTATAATTCTATATCTTAATATATGTAATATTTAAAGTAAATTACATAACAAAAAATTAAACTAAGGAGGAATTTTTATGTCTAGTAGAGGAACTGGTATAGTCTTCTCATGGATTGGAGTTGCTGCTTTGGCTGCTGGGTTAGTTTTTATAATTTCCAGAGGGAATCAAATTCGAAACGTAGTAGAAACTACTAAAATAATTTATTTTATATTAGCGGGACTGGATGACTACATAATTCTTAGTATGATGCTTGCACCCATTTCTAATTTTAATGCAAATTATTATGTTGTATATCCAATCGCTGCTGCGCTAGTGTTTTCCTTCATTGCAGCAATACTCCATTCTGTAAGTAGTGAAAGCATCTAATAACAATTCTTTTTTTTTATTTTAATGAATATTTAATTAAAATTAGTGGTATTGTATTCTATTTATCTATCTGGTTTGTAAATTCCATTTAATGCATTATTTCCTATAATTATTTCTTGAATTTGAGAAGTTCCTTCATAAATTTCAAGAACTTTAGCATCTCTATATAATTTTTCAACAGGGTTGTTACTTAAAAATCCACGACCGCCCCAAATCTGAATAGCTTCTCTAGTCGCATCAGATGCAACTTTACTACCTAATAATTTTGCACAACTTGACAACGTTCCATTAGGTTTGCCTTTATCTATTGCTACAGATGCTTTATAAGTTAATAGTTTCGCAGCCTCAATTCCTACTACCATTTCTGCAATTAGTTTCTGAATTAATTGAAAATTCTTTATCGGAGTTGTAAATGCTTTTCTTTCATTTGCATATTTTATGCTATATTTTAGGGCAGCACGAGCAAGTCCAATTCCAAATGCTCCAATTGCGGGGCGAGATGCGTTAAAAGTATCCATAGCTATCTGGAATCCTTCACCTTCACTACCTAGCATGTTTTCAATAGGGACTTCAACATTCTTGAAATTAATAGCACATGTTGGTGAGACCCTTAAACCCAATTTTTTCATTTTCGGTGGAACTTTCACTCCTTCCCAATCCTTTTCAACAATAAACGCAGTTAAATGCTTTTTTTTCCATCTATCTTCTCCTGTTTTTGTAAAGACAACAAAATAATCTGAAACACTAGCATTAGTTATCCAAAATTTTGATCCATTAATAATGTATTTATCACCTTTTTTTTCTGCTTTACATTGAATTCCTGCAGCATCCGAACCTGCAACATACTCGCTGAGGGCGAATGATACGAATTTAAGCTTTTCAGTTAAGGGTCGTAAATATTTCTCTTTTTGCTCTTTATTTCCAGCTAGTATTATTGGCTCAAATCCTAAAGAATTAACATTCATAGAAGTAGCTAAGCCCACACAACCTACAGCAACTTCCTCGATAACAATAACTTCATCTAAAAGCCCAAGACCTTTTCCACCATATTCTTTGGGAAGTCTAACATTCATTATACCCAGATCAAATGCTTTTTTCATTATTTCCCATGGAAATTCTTCTTTTCTGTCATATTCCGCAATTTTTGGAATAACTTCTTCATCTACAAAGTTTTTAACTTTTTCCTTTAATTTTAATTGCTCTTCTGTAAATTCAAAATCCATTATATTAACTCCCATAATATTTTTCTAAATTAAAATCATCTTTAAGAATTTCATCTTTAAAATTAGTTACAGAAAGTTTTGATTTAATCATTTTCTTAATAGTCATTTGGTTCGTTCTATCTCCTAAAAGGATAGCCCCAACCACTTTATTATCTTGAATTACGATTTTTTTATAAATTCTTTTTTCTTTATCAATAAATCGGATCTCTTCACTCGAACTGTCTTTTAAAATTTCTGGGGTTACCTTTCCCATAGAGGTTAAATCAATTTCCACTATTTTTAAAGTATTAGAGGGGATTATTTCTTCATATTTTGCTTTTTTACCGATAATGTTTAAGGCAGCAATTTTTGATTGTTCATACGCTACAGGAACGATACCCCAGACTCGGCCATTAAATTCTGCACAATCTCCAGCAGCATAAATATCCTCAATATTAGTCATCATCGATTCATCTACAATTATTCCCCGATTAACATTTATTCCTGCTTTTTTTGCCAGTTCGATATTTGGTTTAACACCAACAGAAAACACGATCATATCAGCAGTTTTTTCACGGCCATCTTTTAATTTAACAGTTAATTTTTCATCTCCTGTTATTTCTACAGTGTCAGCATTAAGAATAACTTTTATTTTAAAATCCTCAAGAATTAACTTTAAAATATCAGCACCTTCTTTATCCAGTTGTCTCGGTAACAAGCGTGGGAAATATTCGCAAACTGTAACATCCAAATTTAAATCTGCCAAGCCTTTAGCAGTTTCTAATCCCAATAAACCCCCACCAATAACGATAGCAGATTTATTTTCTTTAGAATCTTCTATAATATGCTTTGCATCATCTAAAGTTTTTAATGTGAATACTCCTTCTTTATCTATACCGGGAATGGGTAAAATATTACTTCTACTTCCAATTGCTAATAACAATTTATCATAAGTTGTTTCTTCCCCATTATCAAATTTTATAATCTTTTTATTTTGTAAAATCTCTATTGCTCGATAATTCCTATTGAATTTAATATCCCGATTAATATACCATTCATGGTCACAAGTAGTCAACTCGTGTTGTTTGCATCTCCCACAAATAAATGATGGGAGTTTTATTCTTGTATAACTGTAATATTGCTCTTCTGTGTAAATTTCTACCTCCGTTTCAGGGCTCTCCTTCTTTATTATTTCGCTAGCATTAGAACCTGCTATATTACCACCCAATATAACGACTCTCATATTTTTTCCCAATTTGATAAATTTTTGAATTAATTCTAAAATCTCTAATTTGAAATATAGTTATAATAAAATTTTTTTTATATATGTAAACCTTTATGACAATGTTATAATCCGTTTTGTGGATTAATAAGGAGCAATGGCAAGCATTTCTAATACTCTCGAAAATATAAACGCAAACTTGGTCAAGTTAATAAATAAGCTTGAAAACGGTAACTATCAAACTCTCTTTTTTTTCACTTGCTAAAAATAAAAAATTAGGCTAGGTCGTACTCTTTTACGACTTTTTTTACCCGGTTATGCTGCTCTTTTAGCGTCTGCTTTAAAGTCTCTTCAGTAGATTTCACAATTCTAATCATTTTTTGGTACAGCTCGTAGAGCTTTGTGGAAATTTCCATTATCTCCCGGCCCGCATCAATCTCGAGGTCGGTCTTGAAGCAGTTGTTCGCATACAGCTCTAACGCTTCGGATAACCCCTTGACAGCTTCCGCTTCGGGCTTGCCCATGACCATCTCTCCAAGCTCGCGCAATGCATCCCCGAGCTTTATCGAACCTTCAAACTCTCTCGACACTTCATGTCATCTTTTTATTTCTTCTTTATCTATTTTGTAATTTAATATTTTAAAAATTAGTTTTTTCAATTTTTTAAATATTTTAAGACTAATAACATTTTAAAATTTAAAATCTTTTTAATCTTGGAGATTTTTAAAATGGCAAAATGGCGTTGTTTAGTGTGCGGATATGTCTGTGAAGGAAGTCCACCTAGTTGTCCACCTGAAAGATGTCCTAAATGTGGTGCACCACGTTCTAAATTTAAACAAATTTCTTAAAATTTTTTTTATTCTTTTATACAATTTCAATATTAATTCTAGTAAATTGTGATAAGGAAAAAGACCAAAATTTAATTTGTGATTAGATTTTTTTGATATTTTACATTTTAAAAAGCAAAAATAATATCTGTTGTCACAAAATAATATAATCAAAAAGAATAGGTGAGAAAAATGCCAAAAAAAGCTAAAAGATCAAAGATAAAAAAGCAAAAATCAAAGAAAGTTAAGACTACAAAGCAAAAAAAATTAAAAAAATTTAATGTTAAAGTTGTTAAAGAAAAACTAATCCCATTTGAACCAATTATAACTAATATGGAAGATCAATATATGGTTGTGGTTGCAACTCCGCCCGGAGAACCGGCAGATACTCTTCCTAAAGTTATGCCCGCTTTATATGGAACGATGATGGGAATTAAAATGAGTTACCCAAAAAGTCAAAGGAGTGGATTTGGAGGTTTTGAAATATATGGACGTTGGCCCAATGCACATTTAGTCCCTAAAGATGAATGGGTAGCAGAATTAGCACTTAAAGTTGATAAAACAGCTGAAGAGTTTTTTAATACACATAAGGACGTTAGAGAAAAAATCTTAAAGAAACGCAAAGAAAACGCTCCAGGAGTAGAAGTACGTTTTGAAAAATGGGATTATGGAACGGTAGGTATAATATTACATATTGGACCATTTTCTGAAGAGGGACCGACTGTAAAAAAGCTTCATAATCATATTGTAAATTCTGGTTATGTTTTTAATGGTGTTCATGAGGAAGTCTATTTATCAGATCCGAGAAGAACTAATGAAGAAAGTCTAAAAACAGTAATACTCTACCCAGTAAAAAAAGGTACTGATGAGGAAGTAGCAAAATTCAAAAAAGAGCTTGAAGAACATCAAATAAACTTTTAAAATAAAACAATTCTAACTTATTTTTTAAATTTTGAATAATCGGTTTTGTAGTGAGTTTTTAACAAATTTGAATTGCCAGTGGCAATAAGATTTCCTTCTAGATCATATATTTCTGAAATTGCATGAACAATATTTCTTCCTTCTCTAATAATTTTAGACATTGCTCGAATTTTTTCTCCAACTTTTACTTTTCCTAAATAATCAATATGAAGATCTATACTGATTAGAAATCCTTCATAACCTAAAGTACTTGACATGATGCCAATTGTTTCATCTAGAATGGCAGATTGCATACCTCCGTGGAGAAGACCTGTTGGGTTTGCCATTTCGGGTCTTATATCATATTCAAATTCAACTTCTCCTCTTTTAGCAGATATAACCTTTCCGTTTAACCATTTTGTAAATGGAGGAGCAGGAAAGTCCTTCATTCCCATACCTTTAGCAGCATTAAGGAGTTTTATCATTTGTTCCGATCTTTTTTTGATTTTTTCTTCATCTTCTTGCATAAAAACATCTCTTTAAATTTTCACTAATATCTTCACAAATTTCCTTTCACCAGGTTTAAGATATTCTTCAAAACCGCTTTGAATATCTTTTAAAGGTATAATTTTTGATATTAGTTTATTTGGTTCGACTATTTTTTTTGCAACTAAATCAATTGCAGCTATTATATCTTCTCGATCATGACCCCATGTTCCATGTAAGCTAATTTCTTTTAGTATCATCATTGATATAGGGAAAGATATATTTCCTCTATAAATACCCTCTAATACTATATTTCCGCTATTTTTTATGAAATCAATAGCCATAATTACAGTCTGTTCATTTCCAACGCAATCGAATATATAATCTGGTGTCCCACCGTTCTTTTTAAAGAATTTTCTAATTTTAGCTTTACTCGATGGTAAAGCATCTGTTGCTCCTAATTCTATTGCCTTTCCTCTTAAGTATTCATGGGGTTCGACAACTAGAACGTAATGTGGATTTCTTACAGCACGTAGAACACTTAGTGTAGTTAAGCCGATATTTCCTCCCCCAATGATCAAAATTTTTTGATTTTCTGGAATTTTTGCTTTGTTTAACGCACGAGTTGCAACAGCAAAGGATTCTATCATAGCAGCCTCTTCAAAGGAGACAAATTCCGGGATTTTAAATAAATAATCTTTATAGACTTTAACAAATTCAGCAAATCCACCGTCTTTAAAAATTCCCATACTTCTTAACTCCCCTTTACCTAAATCTAAAACGGGATTTACTCCAATGACTTTTTCACCAATTGTAAAATATGACTTATCTATATTTTCTCCAATTTCTGTTATTACTCCTGAAAATTCATGCCCCATAATTATTGGAGTCTGATAGTTTTTATTTTTATAATTAGATACATCACTTCCACAAATTCCACAATAGCTTACTTTTACTATTGCATAATCTGGACTTACAGTTGGTTTTGGATAATCTTCTGTATAAACTATCTTTTTTATATCTTCAAAAATTGCTGCCCTCATTAAAGTAACACCTTAAAAATAAATTCAATTTGCTTTGGAAATTTCTTGTTTTTATATTACCATTCATTGAATTTATTCGAAAGAAATTTAAATTTGATTCCACAAAATTACTTAACTTCTTTTTGCAACGGAGAGTTTTGATGCGTAATATCTACTTAAAGATAGCTCTTTGTGGTAATGAAAAAGTTGGCAAAACTGCAATTGCCAAACAATATTCAGAAAATAACTTTTTAGATAATTATAAAATGACCATAGCATCGGATTTTATTACAAAAGACATTACAATTGGCAATTTTCCCATAAAATTACAGATTTGGGATTTTGGTGGATCAGATAGATTTGCAGATTTACGCCCTATGTATTATAAGGGTTTAAAAGGAGCTGTATTTATATTTGATCTGGGAAATAGACAGTCATTTGAAAATCTAGATAAATGGTTTAACGAAGTAAGACCTGATGAAAAAGGAGCAAAATACATTATAGTTGGAAATAAGAGTGATTTGATAGAACGCAAAGTGACAACTGATGAAGGAAGGAATTATGCTTCAAAACGAAACACTGATTATTTTGAAATTTCCGCTAAAACTGGAGATAATATTGCTCAAGCATTTGAAACATTAGCAGAAAAAATAATAGCACCTTTAGTTGAAGCAGTAAAACCGACTATTCTTGCAACTGAACCAGTAACCACTACTCCCGAGCCGGTAACTACTACACCCGAACCGGTGACGACTACTCCCGAGC
>JAHPZH010000003.1:41668-268350 GCA_019058315.1 Candidatus Helarchaeota archaeon
ACTACTCCCGAGCCGGTAACTACTACACCCGAACCGGTGACGACTACTCCCGAGCCGGTAACTACTACTCCCGAACCGGTGACGACTACTCCCGAGCCGGTAACTACTACACCCGAACCGGTGACGACTACTCTCGAGCCGGTGACGATAACACCCGAGCCGGTAACTACTACACCTGAACCGGTAACAACTACACCTGAACCAGTGACTACTACACCCGAACAAGTTACAACCACACCTCCAATTTCAACTCCTATAGAAACCCCTTCAATACCAGAAACTGTGTCAACAACTTCGCAACCGCAAATTGAAAAAGTTGAGGAAGTTGTGAAAAATAATCTCGATGGACTTATGATACTTACAATAAAATCAGATTATCAAACTCTAAATGATAAAATTTCAACAATAGAAAAAATTGAATCCGATAATGAAAAAGAAACAGCTTTGAGACTTATTAAAATATTGATTAAGAAAAGTGAATTTGAAGGTCTGGATGAAAATTCAAAATATTTTATTATTCAAGCACGTATTTCTTTACATTATCTTCTATCGAACTTTTTTATTGAAGCATCTCAAAACTCTCAAGCAGCAGAACATTTTTTATCGATTGCTCGGGATATGTGGCTCTTAGATCAGCCAATAGATAGTATAATAGAATACTTTATAATGGCTTCGTCTCTTTCACTGACATATAACAATCAATTAATAAAAAGGTTTTTTGAAAATCAGGATGGGTTCTTTAAATGGTTAAACGAGCAAGGAGATGTTCGATTCAGATTGATTAGATCCTTGTTCAGGGTAGATTCAAATCAGGATCGTAGTTTATTAAATGATGTTGTTGAACGTTTCAGAAATAATCGTGTGAGATTTTCTGAGAATCTGCAATATTACTTAGAAATGGCCATAGAAAGGGTTAAATCAGTTTTGAATAGATTTAGAATATAAATTGCTTTTTTAACCGAATCTATTAAGTTTTTTTTATTAATTAAGTGGATTATTTTTAACTTTTTGTAGATAAATTTAAATGATATCAGAATTAGGTAACAATATAATGATTTTATAGGGAATATGATTAAAATGAAAAGAAAAGTAACCTTAATCTTTTTAACACTGTTTTTTAGTTTTACGCTTATATCCTTAGTAAATTCCAATATTTCATTATTGCTAAGTAATTATACTATAGATTCAGCTTCTGAAATATCTACAAGCGAAACCGCACAAACTTCATGGACCGATAATGGCACCCCTATCTATACAAGTGCAACATACCCCCAAGATAATCCCCAGATTTGCAGTGATGGTGCAGGAGGTGCAATCATTGCATGGGCAGATGCTAGGAGTGGAACACATTATGATATTTATGCACAAAAAATATTTGCAAATGGGAGCGTTGCCTGGACACCTGGCGGAGTAGCAATTTGTACAGATGGTGAATTCCAATTGTATATTCAAATTTGTAGTGATGGCGCAGGGGGGGCTATTATCTCTTGGACGGATTATAGAACTGATGGTTATCCAAATAATCCTGATGTTTATGCACGAAAAATAAACGCAAACGGGGTACCACAATGGACATCAAATGGAGTCTCAATTTGCACAGAAAGTAATACTCAAGGAGTTCAACAAATGTGTAGTGATGGAACGGGGGGCGCAATTATCACATGGATAGATGATAGAGCCAGTGCGGGAAACTATGATCTTTATGCACAAAGAGTGCTATCAACTGGGGCTGTGGACTGGACTCCAAATGGAGTTATAATCAGTACATTTATTAACATGCTTCCCAGTATTTGTAGCGATGGGTCTGGAGGTGCAATAATCACTTGGCAATCAAGTGATTTAATGGCACAGAAAGTCAATCCAAGTGGGGTTGTACAATGGGCAATAGATGGTGTACCATTAACTTCAACTTTGGGTGGAGAAAGCGAACCTGATATTTGTAGTGATGGAAATGGCGGGGCTATTATTGTCTGGAAAGACTGGAGAGAACCTAATTCTGATATTTACGCTCGTAAAATAAATTCAATTGGGGGCGTAGAGTGGATTCCTGATGGTGTTCCAATATGCACTTCAGGCGGTGACCAAGAAATCCCTCAGATTTGTAGTGATGGTGAAGGTGGCGCAATTATCACTTGGCAAGATGGAAATATTTATGCCCAAAAAATCAACCAATATGGGAGCCTAGAATGGATTACTAATGGGGAAGCAATATGTACGGCCACAGGCATTCAAAGATATGCTCAAATCTGTAGCGATGGTGCAGGCGGTGCAATTATCACCTGGGAAGATTGTAGAGGTCTCGATATTGATATTTACGCACAGAAAATAAGTAAAAGTGGTGCTGTGGAATGGACAACTAATGGTCATTTGATATGTAATGCAGATGGACAACAACAAGTTCCCCAAATTTGTAGTGATGGTGAAGGTGGTGCTATCATTACTTGGGACGATGCAAGAACTAGTGATGATGATATATATGCTCAAAGAATAATTGGAACTCCAGATGATGTGTTAGATATAGTAACATTGATTTCATTAGGTGTGTTGTCGCAATACGGAGGGTTTATTGATGAATTCTTCGGAATTTTAAATAAAACTCTAAATATTCTATTATCTCCATTGGTATTGGGTAGTATTGTATTAGGAGAAATACTCATTATTATGATATTATCTTCTGTTGTTTCCCATCAAAGAAAAACACATATAAAAAACAAAAACTCGGAAAAATAAAAAGTAAAGGAGTTAGTACAAATGAGAAAAAAAATTACAATTCTTCTCTTAACAATTGTCCTTAGTTTTGCTCTTAATTCTTTAATAAATTCAAACATTTCAATATATTTCAGCAAGAATACTTTAAATTCTGCCAATCAAATATCCACAAACGGAATGGCACAAATTGCATGGGCTGATAATGGCACTCCAATTTCCATCGCAGCATTTGATCAAGAAGATCCTCAAATTTGCAGTGACGGGGCTGGGGGTGCAATCATCACATGGACGGATATTAGGAATGGTGTAACAAATTATTTTGATATTTACGCACAAAGAATATTTGCAAATGGAAGTGTGGCATGGACACCAGGCGGAGTACCAATTTGTACAGCAAGTGATTATCAGGTTTTAGTTCAAATTTGTAGTGATGGTGCAGGTGGGGCCATTATTTCATGGACTGATTATAGAACTGATGGTTATCCAACTAACCCCGATGTTTATGCACGAAAAATAAACGCAAACGGGGTACCAGAATGGACATCAAATGGTGTCCCAATTTGTACAGAAAGTAATACTCAAGGGTTGCAGCAAATGTGTAGTGATGGAGCCGGAGGTGCAATTATCACTTGGATAGATGATAGAACCGCTGTGTCAAGCTATAATATTTATGCACAAAGAGTGCTATCAACTGGGGTTCGAGACTGGACTCTAAATGGAGAATTAATTTGTCCAACACTGTCATTATATCCCGCAATTTGTAGTGATGGATCTGGAGGTGCAATAATCACTTGGACTGATACTAGTGATGGGAATTATAATATATATGCACAAAAAGTCAATCCAAGTGGGTTAGAACAATGGACAGCAAATGGGGAAGTACTTTGTTCGGATTCTAATACTCAAGATGAACCTCAAATTTGCATTGATGGGGATGGCGGGGCGATTATTGTATGGAGAGATACTAGAGGATCAACCGATGATATTTACGCTCGTAAAATAAATTCAAGCGGGGATGTGGAATGGACTAGTAATGGTGTGCCAATATGCACAGCAGGTGGTAACCAAGATGATCATCAAATTTGCAGCGATGGTGCGGGTGGAGCAATCATCACATGGGATGATGGAAATATTTGGGCCCAAAAAATCGATACAGATGGAGTTGTAAAATGGACTACAAATGGCAAAGCAATTTGTACAGCCACAGACACTCAACAATATGCTCAAATCTGCAGTGATGGTGCAGGTGGTGCAATTATAACTTGGGAAGATCATAGAGGTCCCAATGTAGATATTTACGCACAGAAAATAAGTAATCGTGGTTCGTTGCAATGGACTATTAATGGTCATTTGATATGTAATGCAGATGGACTTCAAGAAGTTCCACAAATATGTAGTGATGGTGCAGGCGGTGCAATCATTACATGGGATGATGAAAGACATGGGGATACTTTTGATGATATATACGCTCAAAGAATATTTGATAAATCTGAAGATGATCTACCCTTATATATGTTTGGTTTAGTAATACCACAATCAGGAGGACTACTAGAAGAGATCCTCGGATTTTTTAATGACCTTTTTAATACAGTTGTTAGTATTGTTCTTTCCCCCATAGTGTTAGGTAGTATAGCTATTGTCGGATTTCTCTTTATAGTAATTCTATCCTCAGTTATTTCTCATCACAGAAAAAAGTAATAATGTTAAGAAACGAAAACCCTAACTTTTTTTTATTTTTTTTATAATTATTTGAATTTTTTGATGAATTTCTTATGCCAATCTCAAAAAAAGCACTAATAGAATTTGCTCTTCAAACAAATCCAGCTAAATTTTGCTTTGTTATATATGATTTATTGACAATGCCCGAAAAATGCGATATTTTTGGTGAAAAATCAAATTTTATTTTCAAATTCCTAGAACATTACGTTTTTTATGGCTCAAATTGTTTCAATTACTTTAAGGATATTCCCCATGAAGAAGGTTTAGTAAGAATTGATTTTGATAAAGAAAATTTATCTAACATACAAAAACACTTCCAAGGATTTAGAATCACTGATAAATCGGGAGAAGGACAATATAATTACTTTCTAAATATGTTTTGTATTAATTCTCAATTCAGAAGAGATTTTAAAATTAAAAATGAAGGTATACGTGAAATAACCTTAAAAGACTGGACGGATAATGCTCCGATAGATGTTAAAAATTTTTTAGAACAATCAGTTACTTGTTTTGGTTCAGTTCAGGATAATAAATTAATCTCGTGTGCTCCTTCACCAGATTTATATCTTGGAAATGAAGCACAAAAGTTCGCTATTATTAGAGGAGTATGGACAGATCCACAACACAGAAGAAAGGGCTTAGCTTCTGCTTCAATGAAAAAATTGTGTTTAAAGTTAATTGATGAGATTAAAGTCGAGAATATTTACTTATTTGTAGAGGAGAGAAATCCTACTGCAATTAACATATATAAAAAGCTCGGTTTCCAGGCAACTGGAAAATGGTGGAGTAGTCAGTGTTATTTCCGATAGATTATTTCATTCTATAGATATTGGATATTTACCATGTTTATTTACAATCTTTAGAATAGTTGTAACGGTATCTAATTCATGTAAAGCGGACGGAAAATCCTCTGAAACTCCCATAATAAAATTATCACCTGGCGCAATGCTTTTAAGGATTTCTAAGGTTTTTTGTTTGACTGCTTTTTTACCATAAAGAGAAACAGTTTCAGGAAAATTACACCAAATTATTTTATCCTTCCACTTTTTCCTTGCTTCTTTAAGTGGCAAGTCTCCCATTGGAGGTGGTGTGAATGATTCAATTGCATCGATTTTTGTTTTTGGAATTAGATCGGATAAACTAGATATTAATCCATCCATATGAACAATATATTTTTTACCTTGTTTATGAAGAATATCTGCTGCCTCATTATAGAAAGGAATACTATAATTTTCAAAAATTGTTGGAGTAGTTATTTGTCCATTTACATTATCCACTGCCCAAACTAGTTCTGCTGGAGATTCTGCTGCAATTTTATAGGCTTCTAGTTCTTTTTTATAAATTAGCTTATAAAGCTCCTCAAATTCTTTTCGATGAGTATAATAATCCAAAGAGAAAGTTCGATATCCCATTAATTGGATCATTGCTTGGATGGGCGATTTAGGCATAGATGCGGGAACAACACCATAATTTCCCGCCATCATTTGAATCATCATTAATTGATCATATTCCGGTATATATTCAGTCTCTTCAATTAAATATTTTATAACTTCATAGTCTGGAAGATCTTTAATGATATAACCATCTTCAGCGAACCAAGGGATATCTAACAATGTTAAACTCTTCCAGTGAGTTTTTACAGATACCCTCCCTTTGGGAGTAGATATAGTACCATATACATCATGAGGTCCTTGCATAGAACTTAAAATATCCACAGGCGACCAAGAGGCAGTATCACCATAATCATGGGTCAATATCATTTTAACTTTGGGACATTTAACTTTGTAAATAGGTGCTAAAAACGTTAGATTCAACCCAAGACCTTTATCTAATAATTTTCGCCATGGTTCCGAAAACGCTAATCCAGCAAGGGTGATTTCGTGAGCATAAGTAGTGAATGGTATTATATCAGGATGTTCGTGGTTTAGAACTGCCAAAATTTTTTCTTTAGCGGTCATTTCTTTTGAGCTCATATTTCATCCATCCATCTTTTACAAATTTTTACCCCTTCAATAACATCTCTTGCATAATCATCGGCCCCAATCATTTCAGCAAACTTTTTTGTTATAGGGGCACCTCCAATAATTATTTTAACTTGATTTCTGAACCCTGCTTCCTTAAGAGCCTCTATTATTTTTTCCATTTCCTGCATAGTAAAAGTAGTTAAAGCAGACATCCCAACAATAAGTGGTTTTTCTTTACGAACTATTTCAACAAATTTTTCTTTTGGAGTATCATTTCCTAAGTCGATCACTTCAAAACCATCAGCTTCTAAGAATATTTTCAAAAGGTTTTTCCCTATATCGTGTAGATCACCTTGAACAGTACCAATAACTACCTTACCAATCTTAACCATTTCTGTTTTTTTCATATGAGGTTTGAGAATTTTCATAACCTTTTTTACATATTCTCCGATAACTATTAGTTCAGGTATAAAATACTCTTTTGCTTCAAATTTTTCTCCTACAATAGCTAGACCTTTAACTAAACCATTTGTTATTACCTTTGTTGGGGAGATGCCTTTATTTAAAGCTTCTTCACATAATTTTGGAAAATTTTGAATATCCAAATTTGCAATTGAATTGATTATTTTGTTTAAAATATCAGTTTCAGACATAAAAATGCAACTTAAAAATTATAATTAGAATTTTTATTAAACTTGGTATATAATTCTTTATAAAACTCTATCCGAGAAAAATATCAAAAAAAAGCGATTTATTAAAAAAAAGGAATATTATGATTTAATTTTCTTTGCAATTTCTCTGCCATATTCTACACATTTATCTAATTCTTCAGGATCGGGGATGAATTGATATTTTATGGGTTCCATGATTTCTGGTATTCTGGCTTCTTTGAGTTCTTCAATGACTGCTTCTTGGCCTCCTTTTGGACTCCAACCATACGATCCAAATGCCCCTGCAACTTTAGCAGGAGGTTTTAATCCCTTTAAATATGTCAAAAATCCACCAACGGTTGGGAACATTCCATTATTTAGAGTCGGAGTTCCAATAACTAGCCCTCTTGAATCTAATACTTCCTTAATAATATCACTTTTATCAGTTGATGTTAAATCATAGATTCTTGCTTCTACTCCTTCTTGGCGTATTCCTTCTAAAATTGCATAAGCCATTTTTTCAGTACTATGCCACATAGTATCATATATAACTAATGCTTTTTCTTCAGTCTGTCTATTAGCCCAATAAACGTATTTTTCAAGTATTTTACCTAGATGACTTCGCCAAATTACTCCATGAGATGGACAAATCATTTTTATATCCAATTTGAGCTCTTGTGTGACTTTTTCTAATACTTTTTTAATTATTGTAGAAAGATGCATTACGATATTTGCATAGTATTTTTTAGCTTCATCTAAAATTTTAGCTAGATCATTCTCATCGTCAAATATTTTTGATCTTGCGATATGTTGTCCAAACGCATCGTTTGAAAAAAGAATATTATCAGGAGTACAATAAGTAACCATAGAATCAGGCCAATGAACCATTGGCACAGGCACAAATGTCAAAGTTCTCTTACCCAGGCTTATTGTATCACCTTCTTTGACGGGTTTAATATCCCAATCTTTTTTATAAGTCCTAAGAAATCCTTTTTTCCCTCTTTCGGAGGTTACAATCTGTGCATTTGGGACTAATTCTTTCATAACGGGTAGACTTTGAGAATGATCTCCTTCTAAATGATTACAAATGAAATAATCGATTTTCTTTGGATCAATTATTTCTTTAATGTTTTTAATCTGTTCATTAGCGAAAGGTCCTTTTACCATGTCTATTAGTGCTATTTTATCATCAATTATCAAATATGAATTATATGTTGACCCTCTGTGGGTACTATATCCATGGAAATTTCTCAAATCCCAATCAATAACACCGATATAGTGGATATTATCTTTAATTTCGATTTTCAACTATTTATCCTCCAAATATGATCAATTTTAATTTAATATAGAAAATGAATTTTTAATGCTTATTTTTTATTTAGTAGTATTATTCATTGAGATAAAACTAATGTTTAGTCTTTACCTCTTTCGGTCCACACTGCTGTGATCGGTGAAGTAACTATAATTAGCTATATATGTTGGAGGATTATGGGTTAATATGTGCCCATCTAAACCTTGTTCTCCAATGCGCAATTTATTTATTCAATTCTTGCCAATCCTCGATGGTAGCGAGTGCTGCACTCCAACTTTTTATTTGGGACAGCAACTCATCAAGGATAATATCACCTCCTAATAAATTTTTTGTACACCTCACCCAAGTTTTAGCGAAATCAGGGAATACACGGGATATTCCTTTATGTGGAAGAAGTGCCCATTCGCGGTTCTTATCACGATAGATGATTTGAAATTGACTTTGCCCTTCCTTATTTTCGCATAAAAATAGATTGTTCCTAACCAAAAATCTTTTATAAATTTATATTGAAGATTTTAAAATTGAATTAAATAATAATCTCCTATAGTATAATTAAAATAATGGCGATTTTGATAAATGTCAAAAAATGATAGTATTAAAGCTTATGATTTAGAGAATAGAGTTAAAACCTATGATAAAGATATGGATTTAATGCATCCGAATCGTAAAAAAATGATACAAATTGCGTTAGAATTTTTACCTTTCAACAGGCGAGATTCATTGAAAGCTTTGGATCTTGGTATTGGTACGGGTCTTTTCACCTTAGAATTTTTAAGTAAATTTACAAATAGTAAAGTTATTGGGATTGATGGAGCAAAAGCTATGATAGAATTGGCTAAAACCCGATTAAAATATTTAGAAAATAAGATTGAATTTATTCTTGGCGATTTTAGGAATATAAAACGCATTATTTCCGATATTAGAGATCTTGATGTAATATTTTCATCTTATGCGCTGCATCATTTAAATTATGAGGAGAAGGTGGAAGTATTAGGCATTTTGGAGAATAAGCTAAAGAAAGATGGTTGGTTTATTAATGCTGATATCATAAAAACTCACTCACCATTGATTGAAAAAAGAATTCAAGAAATTAGGGTGAACGGAATTGTCTACAGAGCTAAGAATAAGGATACTCGATTTATCAATTTTAACTCAACAAGAGCGTTTTTAGACGATTTAGAAAGAAATGAAAAAGATCAACCTCTTTCCGCTTCAATAGATTTAGAAATTTTGAGTAAGACAGGCTTTAAAAATATTGAAATATTATGGAAAGAGTATAGAGAAGCTGTATTCTGTGCTCAAAAGATATAAACAATTGATACGGGATTTCTAAAAAAACCTGTCAGAATTTTCCCCTTCACCATTATATTTTTTTCATACTATATCATTTTGATAAATGAATGGATTTAATTGTTTATAAAATCGAGTTACGCTTGTTAGTGTGGGAAATTTTGCTTTAATTATTATTAATAAGAAAGAAATATATATTTAGGCTTCAGCATTGATTTCGTCCAGAGTTTTAACTTTTGGTGCGAAATTCGAAGAGTGTTTTTCTAATTCATCGAAAATTGCAGCACGAATTAAATAACCTGCTATATGTAGGTTGGTATCCTCCAATACGGGATCTACAACCATTGATGCACTACAAGGAAAACTATGGTGAGCTTTACTAATTATTTCTGCTCCTTTTTCATTTAGTTCATTAATCGTTTTGCCACAAACTTGTCTGCAAACATAAAAAGTTGAACCACAAGGAGCTGTTCTTTCAACCTTATATGAAATAACCTTATCATTATCAAGATTAAATCTTACTTTTGGTTTTCCAATTTTAAAATATTCGATAAATTTATCAATCGTTGGTTGACCACTTGGCTCAAGACTACATGCGGGTCTTGGAAAAGCTACTTCAATTCTTCTTTCTTTACATTCTTTGGTAATCGATTTCTCAAGCCCTAACCTCACCCATTGACCATCTTCTACAGGTATTATTATTGCTTTGATATTGTTCTCATCTGCAAATTCAGGTATAGCTGAAAGCAAATCTGGATGAATACCAACTACGATTAAGACATCAATTCCCAAGGGAATATCTTTAGGTAAGAAATCTTCGGGATTTTCGATAAAAGAGGGTAAATCATCTTCAAGACGTTCTAAGCCAAGAAGATTTGCTGCATATGAAGGATAATTACCTCTACATGTTTCCCTCTCACAATTAAGTTCACATACCTCACAAAATTCTTTTATATTAATTAAATTTCCAATCACTCTCTCTCCGAATTCATCGGTATATAAAAGATAAACCTTCATTCTTATCACTTTAATATATATAACACCGTTATATATTAACATTTCGGTTGAATAAAATTCAAGAAATGGTGAGGTTTAAAATAACATAATTTATAATAAAAATAACGTAATTTTTAACGAATTTAACTTAAATTATAAAAAAATATATAAGTTTTAATTTATTTAAAAAAAATAAATTTAAGGAAGAATTACGGCATCGACAAATAATTCATATTCTTCATCTTCAGATAGATCATGCACTCTAACTTTTTCTAAAGTATTAGTTCCTGATATTTCTAATAGTGCGGATTGTCTAAGTACTTTTACATCAGATATTTTTAATTTTGATTTTAAATCTTGTTCTGCTAAAATTGTTTTTAATGGAGTTATAAAAATAACCCGTCCAGTTTTTTCGGTTAGATCTAAGGCTAATTGAATACTTTTTTCACCATTTTCAACAACTAACACCCTTTTACCTTGAAATTCATCGAGATTATCATAGGTTCTATATACTCCTTTATCAATAAATTGGTTTAATCCAATTATATCTGTGGGTTGACTCACTTTACAAGTACCAGTAGCAGGTATAACGGACTCTATCTTTGTACCAGTTCTATAATTATTAATGGCTTCATGAAGTGCATCTGCAGCTAAATTTGAACAATGCATTTTAATTGGTGGTAACCCTTCTAATTCGTCAGCTACATTCTGTCTAGTAATTTTCATAGCCTCATCTAAGGTTTTTCCTTTAGCCAATTCTGTTACCATACTAGATGTTGCTATTGCACTTCCACAGCCAAAAGTTTTAAATTTAATATCAACAATTTTATCATCTTTGACTCTAATATAAATATCCATTAAATCTCCACAGACAGGATTACCAACTCTTCCGACTGCAACATCATCTCCTTCTAATGTTCCAACATTACGAGGATTTCGGAAATGTTCCATAACTTTTTTTGAATATTGAGTGGATTTCATAATTTAATCAACCTCCTTTTCCTTTTCTGCTAAAGGTGATAACTTTCTTAATCTTTCAACTATATTTGGTAAAACTTCAATTAATTTATCAATATCCTCCCTTTTAGTCCACTTCCCCATAGTTACTTCTAAAGAACCATGTGCTTCCTCATGGGTTAAACCTGTGGCAATTAAAGTATGAGAGGGTTCTAAAGTTTTAGAAGTACATGCTGAACCCGAAGCAATTGAAATACCTTCATCTTTTAAAGATAATAGTAGTGATTCTCCCTCTACATAATCAAATCTAAAATGAGCATTATTTGGTAAACGTTTTTTCGGATGACCATTCAAATGGGATTTAGGAATTCTTTCTAAAATACCTTTAATTAAAATATCTCTTAATTCAATTAATCTTTTACTTTCTGATTCCATATTTTTTTGAGCAATTTCAGCGGCTTTTGCCATCCCGACTATAGATGGTATATCTTCAGTTCCAGACCTTAACCCTCTTTCTTGACCTCCCCCAATTACAATTGGATTAACATAAATTCCCTTTCTCATATACAATACGCCTAGACCTCTAGGCCCATAAATGTCATTAGAGGAAAGACTCATTAAATCAATACCATCTTTAACTACATCAATAGAAATTTGACCTTCTGCAGCAACTGCATCTGTATGGAACGTTATATTATGTTCTTTTGCTATTTTAGCAATTTCTGCAATAGGTTGGATAGTCCCAATTTCATTGTTAGCATATTGAATAGATATCAAAATTGTATCATCTCTGATTTTTTCCTTAAGTTTATCCAATCTAACAATACCATAGAAGTCAACAGGGACTTTTGAAACTTCAAATCCATTTCTTTCTAAATATTTTGCAATATTATGAATAGATATGTGTTCGATTTCAGATATTATAATATGTTTTCCCTTTTTCTTATTCCTCATCACATAACCAATTATTGCGAGATTATTTGACTCAGTCGCACCTGAGGTGAAAATTATCTCATTATCTTTTTCAGCATTTATGAATTTAGCAATTTTTTTCCTACTATCTGCTAAAGCTTTCGTTGCAATATCTCCATCTGAATGTAAGGAGGAAGAATTTGCAAATTTTTCTTGAAAATATGGTTTCATTGCCTCGAATACCTCTCCGTCAACAGGTTTCGATGCTTGATAATCTAAATATATTGTCATTACCCATTTACCTCTAAAGTTACTATTGTATATATTGTATAATTATAATAAAAAATTGTTTTTTAAAATTCATTTCATTAAAAAAATAAAAAAATGATTTGTTAAAACCATAATACGCCATCAGATTCTAAAACTAGGTCGTTTAATGTGGCAGCACCGACGATTTTGACACCTGGGATTAATTCAACTTTATCCCAACCTAACATTCGCTTTGATGCTTCACATACAAAGATTTCAATTCCCATTTCTAAACACTTATCTAGCATTTCTTTTACGGATGGAAAACTACCTAATTTTATCTTCTCAGCTTCTCCTGGTTTTAAAATTCTTAATGCAGTTCCTAAATAATATATTTTTGGTTCAATATCCATAGCTTTTGCAGTTTGTGCTAAAACAAGTGGTGAATATTGGCGTTCAGGATCGTGGCTAGTTTGAACATACAATAATTTTTTATGATCTGGCATATATTTAACTCCTATTCCTTTTTTCTGAAATAGAAAATTAATTCATCACCATCTTTAATAAAATCTAAAATTTCGGTGTTAGTTCTTTTAGCCCAGCGATGCAGATCCTCATCTGCAGCTGGATCATCAGCAATTACTTTTAAAATTTTTCCTACTTCAAGAGTTTCCATTAAATTTCGTGTCTCAAATAGGGGTTCGGGACAATATAAACCCCGTGTATCTAATTCTTCGTCATGTTTTATATCTCCCAATTAAAAACCTCCATGAAGTTTTGATTTGAGATGAATTTTTTTCTATTATATTTTGTGGATATTTTTTATTATCCTTATGTTATAATATAACGCTGTTATATTTTAAATGTTTCGATCAAAACAAAATGGTTGAAAATTAAAAAGTGAGAAAATACCTAATTAAGTAATTTAAATTAAAAAAAAAATAAAAAAATAAAAGCTTTAATAACAAAATAGCTTATATTACCAATTTTCGCATAGGAGCTCAAAGTGTTCTCTCTTATGGGCACAAGCTGGACATTCTTCTGGTGCCTCTTTACCTTCATGGATATATCCACAATTTCCGCATTTCCATTTTACTACTTTATCTCGTTTAAAAACTTTATTTTTCATTAAATTTTCCCGTAGACCTAGATATCGTTTTTCATGCTGTTTTTCTGCAATAGCAATATTTCTAAATACTTCGGCAATTTCTTTAAAACCTTCTTCATCGGCAACTTTTGCAAAACCCGGATACATGTCAGTCCATTCATAATTTTCGCCAGCAGCAGCTTCCTTTAAATTTTCTTTAGTATCTTGGATTGTACCTGCAGGAAAAGCCGCTGAGATTTCAACTTCGCCACCTTCTAAAAATTTAAAAAGTCTTTTAGCATGTTCCTTTTCATTATCTGCAGTTTCAAGAAATATATTAGAAATCTGAACAAATCCATCTTTTTTTGCCTGGGACGCAAAAAAACTATATCGATTTCTTGCTTGGGATTCTCCCGAAAATGCTGTTAAAAGATTTTTTTCTGTTTGTGTTCCTTTTAGACTTTTCATAAACATACCTCCGTTTTTAATTCTTTTTTATAGATATATAGTTTTTTTATTCTGTAACAACTGGTGGATTAAAGACTCTTTGAGCAAGCTCTCGGTCTAGCATCAACAAAGCATTTTTATCTTCGCCTATCATTTTGAGTTTTTCCAAAATCTCACTGGCTGATGACTCCTCCTCAACTTGCTCTTTCACATACCATTGGAGCATATTATATGTTGCATAATCCTCCTCAGAAGATGCAAGCTTTACAAGATTACTTATCAATCCAGTAACTTTTTGTTCGTGTTCATATGTATGTTCGAATGCCTTTAAAGGTGAATCCCATTCTGTTGGGGGAGCTTCGATTGGAAGTAATTTTGCTCTGCCACCTCTTGCAATTACATAATCAAACATTTTCATTGCATGAAAGTTTTCTTCTTGAACCTGAACCCGCATCCAATTTCCAAATCCTTTTAAGTTTATAGATTCGAAATATGCTGCCATTGATAAGTACAGATATGAAGAATAAAATTCTCTGTTTGCTTGGGTATTTATTGCTTCTTCAATACTTTCTTTAATCAATATGTTCCCTCGTTTAATTTTAATTTTGATTATATCTAATTTATTTAAACGAAATTTTCAATATAAAATTGATGAGGAATTCAAGTATTAATGATAGATTAAGGAAATAATTCCCCGAATTTTTTAAAATTATTCACACCAATTATTTTAAAAGTTTCAACATAGTTATATGGGGTATTTTTACTATTTTTTCTCGCTTTGAATTTTGCAAATCTTCCAACAATACGGAATGCTTGTGATTTATAAAATTTTCCCCATTCTTTTATTCTGTCAATTTGATTTGTTACATTTAAATAAAAATTTGGTTTATATCCCCTTCCACGCTCATCCCAGAAACCCAGAATTCTTACTTTATGTGATAAATATTTTGTTTTATAATTTGAATTATTAGATAGAAAAAAAGATTTTAATATTATAGCTGACGTGTTCTTATGATCTGGGTGCATTTCGCGAAACCAATGTGTAAGAATTACTGTAGGTTTTATTTTTCTTATTAAATTAGTAATTTTTAAAACCACATCTTTATTATTTATGGTCGGAACTTTCGAATCTTCAAATCTGAGAAATATCGATTTAGCTTTTATTATTTTAGCAACTTTTATTGCTTCTTTTTTCCTAATTGATGCAATAATAGTTGATAATTCCTTTCTAATCCTTTTTGAATACAGTGATTTTATTAATGGGATTAAAAAATGGACAAATTTTCCCACAGGCGCTACCGTCTTATCTCCATTTGTCATCCAAACTATTGAAATAGTAGCACCATATTCAAAATATTTATATAAAGTTGCCCAAACAGATCCCTCGTCATCAGGATGAGCTGCAAAAACTAAAATATTTTCATTTCTTTTCATTATTTCTAAATATCCCTTTCCATAATTTATTAATACATTTGGAAAATACAATAGGATTTTATTTATTTTTTCAATTTAATTTATTAATATTCTTAATTTATTAAAAAACTAGTCTTTTTTAAGTAATTATTTAAAAGATCTTATGGTGATTGAATAATGTGTCAATTTTGTCATAAGTATGGTGAAGGAAAAAAATGGTATTTTAATCCCAAATACTATACAGATGAATTTATTAAATCAAGTGAAGTAAATTTAGCGGGTATAATTGAAATACTTGGCGGGCCTGGGAAAATGGATTTTGAGCTCGGTGCAGCGATGAGTTTCGATCCTTCACTACCTAATTTAAATGATCAAGTGCAAATTAACCAGTTATCAATGTTAGTTGAAAAAGCACACGGAGGACAAATTGTTCCATTAGAAGATGCTTATAAAATAGTAGCCCTTTCAAAAAGTGCTATTTTAATTCCATGTTACTGTAGAAAATATTTCTCGGGAGGAGAGATTGATAAGATGACTTGCATGTTTCTCTATCCAATTTCAGAAATGGTTCCAGAATCACGTCCATGGGAAAAAGTTCAAAAATTAACAAAAGAAGAAGCAAAAGCAAAACTCCTCGAATTTGATAAAAAGGGTTATGTGCATGGGGTATATTGGGGACCTGCTCCTTGTCCAGTTGTGATTTGTAATTGTGAATATCCATATTGTATTGGTCTTCGAGCCCGCTTACATTATAAAGTTGAAAATGCTACAAAAAAAGGTCATTATATATGTGAGGCAAATATGGACCAATGTGATGGTTGTAATGGAGAACCTAAATGTATTAAGCGATGCTTTTTCGGAGCAATTAAATATGTAATATCTGAAAATAGGGTTATAATTGATCCATCAGCTTGTTTTGGCTGTGGTGTTTGCCGTTCTGAATGTCCTAAAGCAGCTTTAAAACTGAAAGATCGATCAGAATGGCCTGCGTTTAAAGATGAGTGGTGAGGATTAAAAATGCTTCAAGAACAAATAACAAAATCTACGAAAACTCCAAGATATAAGGTGAAGATCGACAAAAAATTATGTGGAGATCCGATTGAATGCGGGCTTAAATGTGTTAAATCTTGCCCATTTAAAATTTTGGCATATTGTCAGCGTAAAAAACCCAAATTTGGTGAAGCACCTGAGAAATTTAAGGTGATATCGGCTTTTAATGTCCTTTGTAATGATTGTAAAAAATGCATTAACATATGTCCAAACAATGCCATTAAAATCAAATTATAAGAAAAATAATTCTTTGGGTATTTTACTTCGAGATTTTTCTTTTTTTATTTTTGAATAGGTGACAAGTCTTTCTTTTCTTTTTGAGGGATTCTCCTATAATTATTTTCAATTTTTACTTTTTCAATGGACTTTTTCTTCTTCATAATTTGACGACCCTTCCATTTTACTTTACCTGTCTTATGGATATATATTGATTTTATAGAAATAATCCAAGCTAATATTACAGTAAGGGGATAGAAAAAGATCATATAAAATGGAAAACGAAAACGAATGTATGAAATCGACCAAATTATAAGGGATATTCCTATTTCATATAAAGTAAAATAAATCCATAATTCTGAAAGCGGTGAAATAAAGAAATGATAGAAAATTACAACAAATGGTTCAATAAATATTAATAATAGCCAATGCCAGACAAATATAAACATCGGATAATTATAACTAAAACCAGGGAATAAGCTTCTACTAAACCCTTCATAAGCTTCAGAAGAACTTTGATACATTCTGCAGGTTATAAATTTACTACCATCCACAAGACGCCAATTAAATCCATTAGCTAATATTTTTTTTCCAAGAGTAATATCATCTGCAAGTTCTTGTTTAATTTCCTCATGACCTCCAATTTGAAAATAGACCTCCCTATTAATCAGCATATATTGTCCTACAGAAAGCGAAAATCGAGGATTTTTTAGTTTTTGTGCAATCCCTATTGGATAAAATGTATGGATACTCCAAGTCATAATGGGTACTATTAATTTCTCCCCAAATGTTTTAACTTCTTCCTTAGGAATTGCACTGAGGAAATCAGCATTATATTTAAAAAATGTAGCTACTGCATTTTTGAGTGTATTTGGATGGTGTCTAGTATCCGCATCAGTAAATAATATAAGCTCGCCATCTGCTATATTCGACATTTGGTGGCAGGCCCAATGTTTACCAATCCAATTATCGGGTTTAGGCTTACCTTTAATAATTTTTATTTTTCCATCTTCATTCGGTAAATTAGATAGAGCTTCTTCCATTTCGGAATCCCCATCATCATGTAATACAATTAATTCGAAATTAGGGTATTTTTGTGATATTAAGGTTTGTATACAAGGACCTATATTGTCCTTCTCATCTCTTACTGGAACACAGATCGATACTCTTGGATATTCTTTGTAATTTTGTTCTTCTTTTATCCCTTTTAAAGATACTAAATTGCTTAAATTAATAATAAATATCACAAAAAGAAAAACACTTATTGAAATCTTGTGAAATAGCCAAAAAGTCTCCATTTTTTGTTATCCCATATCTTTTCTTTCATTAATTTCAAATTTCTAATTTTAAGAAATATTCAAATTGGAAAAATAAAAGAAAATTTCTTTAAATAATTGTCTTATATTACACACAATCTTAATTTAAAGTATCGGGATTATTTTATGCCTATAAAACAATTAAATTGGGATATGAACTTATTTGCATTTTTAAACCTAATAATTTTGGTCATACTCATTTCCAGTTTATTGATAATCATTATTGTTGCGTTAAGAAATCGTACTTCAGATTTTAAAATTATTGATTTTAAATTATTTATTACAGAATGGGGAAAAGCTCACCAATTAGAAGGTACAATTGAAGAATGGATTGACACCAATCCTTTTTGGAGTAGATTTCTTAAAATGAATTATAAAATTGGAAAAGGTTTAACAAATCTTGGATTCTCCCCAAATATGATAACTACAATTGGTCTAATTCTATGTCTATTTTCTGGCTGGTTTATAATTTTGGGGGCAATTAGTTGGAAATTAATACCCTCACTTCCTATTGAATTAATTTTATTATCAGATATAAAACGTAACTTTGTTGAACCTGGTATATATTTTATTATAGCAGGGGTTATTTACATATTCTCAGGATTGGTTGATGGTTTTGATGGTGCAGTAGCAAGAGTATCTAATAGAATTACTAAATTTGGTGCAATCTATGATAATATGATAGATAAATATTCAGATTTAGCAGTATTTGGTTCAATTATAATAGTAGGATTATGTGACCCAATTATCGGATTTTTAGCGATTATTGGATTTTTTTTAGTTGAATATGCAAGGGCATTTGGAGAATCCAGAGGGGTGAAAAAAACAACCCCAACTTTAGCCGAAAGACCAGTAAGATTAATTTTTATTTCAATTTTTTTCTTTGTACTTGCTGGACATTTAATAGCCCTAAAATATTATATATTTTTACCTTATTCAACTTTAAACTTTTATTTAATAGATATAGGAATGATTATACTCGTTTTTTTCGCCCATTCATCTGTGATCTTTATTGTTTTTCATTTAAAGAAGGAAACTTCAAAATTAGAATAGATTTAAAAAATCTACTATATTTTTTTTAAATTAAGAACTATGATAATTGAATTATATTTCTGGAGTTCTTCTTGAATTGAATATTTATGATTTTGATAAAGAGATACAAAAAGTATTTAATTTCAATTTTTCTAAAATCCAACCTATCAATTGGCGTAAATGGCTTGATATATCGTCTATTGAAGAATATGAATCATTAGCTTTAAAACAATCTGGACTTTCAGATATTGATAATGTATTTGAAAGATTGAAAACTGAAAAAACAAAGCCAAAACAAATTACAATTAATAAAGAAGCCTATTTGAATTCATTTCATGAATCTGATTATCTTTTTCTGTGTCATACATCAGGGACTTCTGGAGCTGATGTTTCAGATTTAAAATGGATTCATATGTCTGATAAAATCGTTCAAACTATTTGGGCTCCAGGAATGAGAGCTATTTTTGAAGCAAGTGGACTAAATAGTAGTTCATCGACCGTAATTTTTGTTCCATCTAGGACTTTTACGGATGGTTTAAAGATTGATAAAAATAGAAAAATAATTTCACTTTATTCATCTGAATTTTCACAGAGACTTATGTTATCATTAATTAGACCAAGAAAATACTTGATTGATCAATATAAGAACTCAAAGAACCTCTTGGTAATAGAAAAAATATTAGAAATGGATAATATTTCAGTCATTTCAGCTCCTGCATCAACAATATTAACATGGGCAAATGTAGAAAAATTTAGTAGAGGAATAAAGAGATTTTTAGTAAATAACCCTAAAAATGATCAGATTAAAAATTCTAAACTTTTTAAAAAAATTGAAAATCAAGGTGTAGTTTCAACAGTTAAAGATATACAAAAAGAATTTTCAAAAATATTCTCTGAATGCACTTTAGTATTAAGTATTTCTTCATTAACAGAACATGAATGGGAGCAAATTCGAAATTTTATGAAATGGGAAAAAGATAAAGAAAATTTTACCAATCTTTATGTAGGGAGCGAGATAGGTCCATTTTCAGCCTCTATCCGACTTTCAACATCTGAAATCAGCCCTAAAGATAGGATGTTCGTATTTCCTTTACACATTCCAGTAATAATGAAAAATGGGGAAGCAGATTTACTATCTCGAACAAAACATAGAATCGGTGAGTTATTCATCACGCGAATCTCACAAGCAGATCCTTTGATAAACATTCAAACTGGAGATATTGTTACTATTAAGGAACAAATAGGGCTTCCACAAATAGGAGGGGATATTTTGAGGGCACCATTCAAATTAAAGAAGAAATTTTCAATCATTCCAAAGTATAGATTTACAGAGAATTATACAATTTTTGTAGGAGATTACTTTAATCTTGAAAATGTTGAAATAGTTAATCCTCGTCGTCTTTTTGCATGCTTGGCTAAAAAATGCAATTTTCAGCGTGATTCAGTCATGATCCTCAAGTCTCAAGATACTGAACAGCAGTGGAATATGTTTATACCAATTAAAAATAATGATAGGAAATCAAAATTAAATGATATTTTTCAAAATCTTATTTTTTGCCCATCTGGAAATAATTTAAATAATGCCATAACAAAAAAATTTCTTAATCTAGAGATTGTGGATAATATTCCATTAAAAAGTGAGAAATCAAGCAGTGAATTATTAGAACAAGTAAGTAAAGGTATAATGCCCAAAGGTATTCTGAAAAAATGGCCATTGTATGTAGCTGTGCCTGATAAGAAAAAAAATCTTAACTCTTGAATTTTATATTATTATTATTTTTTTAATATTTTAAATATATTTTCACTAGCAATATACCCACTTAACATTACTGATGCAACACCCCCACCAGGAAATGTCCATTGACCAGCAAGAACAACATTTTTAATAGGAGTATGAGCATTTATTGGATCTTTCATTAAAAATTCTGGAGTTTGTTTCCAACCCAAATGCGCTCCATTTTTATTTCCTGAATACTTACGTAATGTTAGTGGAGTTGCGATATCTATCACTTCTATATGTTCTTCCAGATTTGGAATTGAAAGAGCTTTACTGATACCATCGATAAATTGTTTTTTGATTTTCTCTTTTTCTTTCCTATATTCTTTACTCAAACTTCCATCAGCATTTATAAATTCCTTATAGGGGTCCATCGTTGTATAATATATTGAAGATATGACTGTTTTTCCTTCCGGACAACAAGTTGGATCAATATTATTATAAATAGTTATCATTTCAATTGGTAAATTTGTATAATCTCGATTCTTTATAATTCTTTTAATATTTTTAGGTGTGTTTTCATTATGACGATACAACCATAACTCATAATCTTTTGTTTCTAATTCTTTAGGGTCAATATCTAACCCCATAAAACAAATAATTGAAGAATATGTAGTTTGTCTTTTTCTTAATTTATTTATATATTTTCTTGGAAGGGTTCCTGGAGGGCATAATTTTGTTGCAAAATCAGTAACATCACAATTTACTATCAAACTATTTAACTTTGGTTCTAATTCTTCACCTTTATTATTTTGAATTAAAACACTTTTTGCTTTTTTATTTTCAATTTTTATACGTTTAGCTTGATGATTTAATAATATTTTTCCACCATTTGTAATAAAAATATCTGCTAATGTTTGTGAAAATTTTCCAGAACCTCCTTTTGGATAAAAAGCCCCCTCAAATCGATAAGACATTTCACCCATAAGGAAATTAATAGCACTCATTTCATGCCTAAATAATCCAAAACTTGTACAAAAGGAAGACATTGTTTCCTTGAGGACTGGATCTTTTATATATTTATCAATTATGGAACTTAATGGTTTATATACGGTCCGGAGAAATCGTATTGAAGTAGATAAACGACTGAAAAATAATCCAAGCTTTCCGAAAAGTGATTCTTTACGCATATAATCCATCAACCATCTGACTACTTCACTGTATTTATCATAAAATGAGCGAATACCTTTTTCTTCGTGAGGAAAGAGTTTAATTAATTCACTTACATAATCATCTAGCAAAATGGGGGCATGAAAATCAATTCCATGTTCTATATCAACCCAGTGAATAACTTCTTTTAACGGAATAAATTCCATTGAATTTTCAGCATCAAATTTTTTTAATATCTCATTAATCATTCCACCTTCTCCACATCCATTTATCCAGTGAATATTAGTATCAAATCGATAATCTTTCCTATTAAAATTAACACAATACCCTCCCACTTTTGGATTTTTCTCAATTATTAATACTTTATATCCTTTCTTAACTAATATATTTCCTGCTGTAAGTCCGCCCATACCTGCTCCAATTATTATTACATCAAATAGCGAGTTTTTTTCCACAAATATACCCTCACTATATTTGGATTAAAAAAATTAATATTAATTCTTTTAACTCAAAATGATTTATTATTTACCTAAAAATTTAAATGCTAGACATCTACTATTATAGTGTAGATATCTACAAGAATTTAATAAAAATACTTAAATATCAAAAAAGATAATGTAAAGATCGTATTTATATAAAAATCTTTATTATAAATTTTTGGAGTTTTATTTTGGATAAAAAATTTGGGTGTGTCGAAATTGATTAAAATGTTAGAAAATCATTCAGCTCACCATTCAGATTTAAGTTTTGGCGAGGTAACAAGCAAAATAAAAAATAGTTTAATGCCGATTTTTGATTTTTTGAAAAAAATGGATAAATTTAGAAATAAGTTTAATCAGAATATTAATGAATATTTTAAAGAAAACTTATTAGCTTTATTGATAATGTCCAAAGAATCAGGAAAGGTTCTTTATAGCCATATAAGTGATGAACTTATTGATCCTGATTTGATTGGTGGATTTTTAACTGCAATTCAAGATTTTGGTAATGAACTTTTTTCAAAAGAATCACCTATTAAAGAACTTTGTTATAAAGATTTTAAAATTAAAATTGAAGATGGAAAATATACAAGAGTTGTCATGGTATTATTAGATAACCCAAATGAATTATTTAAAAAATCAATTTCAGAGAAGATGAGAGATTTTCTTTTTTCATTTGAATTAATTTATCGAAATAAATTGCAAAAATGGAATGGTAGAATCGATGGTTTCGATGATGTAGATTCATTACTTCAAGAATTTTTCTTTGCTTAATAATTGATTCAGCCTTAAACTTCTATTTTTTAGAGATTTGAATTATTGAGAATTTTTTATCATTTCATTCAATAAAACTTTATTTTTTTCAGCGATTTCTTCTGGAACTGTGACTAAATATTCTTCAGGTTGTTTTTCTATCACGTATTTTATAGATTCCAATGTATTTTTTTTCATGTTATAACAGATTGGTTTGTCATGTGCCTTATATATTTTCTTATTTTTGGTTTCTCTTTCTAATTTCTGAAGTAAGCCAATTTCTGTGGCGATAATAAATTCATCAAATTCCGAATCCACAACAAATTTAAACATTTGACTTGTAGAGCCAATAAAATCAGTAATTTCTTGAACTTCTGGACGACATTCAGGATGGGCAAGAATTAGTGCCTTTGGATGGTCTTTTTTAACATTTTTTATGTATTTAGCATCAAATTTTTCATGTACTATACAACATCCTTTTAAAGGAATTGGATTGACTGTGATATTTAATTTAGATTGAATATAATAAGCCATATTCTTGTCAGGTGCAAAATTTATAAGAGGTTTGTTGATTAATTTTGCAATTTTTAAAGCATTAGCAGAAGTACAAATATAATCTGCTTGTGCTCTAGCAGCTGCAGTGGTGTTTATATACATCATTAAGGGGATTTCGGGATTAATAGTTTTTATCTTTTTCATTAATTTCTCAGGTGCACCTCTTGCCATTGGACAGAAAGCCTCATAATTCCCAATATAAACCTTCTTTGTGGGGTTTAATATTGCCCCAGATTCAGCCATGAACCATACTGCTGCAAAAATCATATTATTTGCTGAATCCGCCTTTTTTGCAAATTCTGCCAACTTGAGACTATCAGCACAAAAATCTGCGATTACTTGAATTTCAGGAACTTGATAATTATGAGCAAGAATAAGAAAATCATGTTTTTCCTTTAGTTTTAAAATTTCATTTTGTAAATTCTTAATTTTTTCAGGAAAATTTGACATTTTTAATCGGACTATAAATTGATTTTTATATTAAAACACAGTATTTCAGAATTTTAAAGATTGTTTAGAATTAATTAAAAATATAGATAGATTTATTTAAATTAGTATAATCTTATAGTTTTATAACAGTGATAACAAACAAAATCTTCTTCAAGTAATTAAAATCTTAATGGTGAATTATATGTTATTTCCTTGTGAAATGATTGTCAAAAAAATATTGCCCGCATTTAGAGCATATTTAGTAAAACAATTGTATGAAAAATATAAAATGAAACAAAATGATATTGCAAAATGTTTAGGAATTACACAACCCAGTGTTAGCTTGTATCTTTCAGGCGAAAGGGGAGGGTTTGAAGATATTTTTAAATCTGAAGAAGTAGCTAAAAATATAAAGGTACTCGATGAATTATCTGAAAAGTTAGTAAATAAAAAATTATCAGAACAAGAATTAATGGAAGATATGTGTCAATTATGTTCACTTTTAAGAAAAATGGGGGCATACTGTGAAATTCATGGTGAATTGGACAAGAACCGTAAGGTTCCTTGTGGATTATGTGACGTATGTTTTGGGGAGAAAGAAAAGCTTTAATTTTTTCTAGCTAGTGCTCATTTTTTTATTCAATTGAGATAAATTTGTCAATAAAAACTTTTATATAGTTGGTTTATTACACTGTTATACTGAGATAACATTGTTATAAAAATGAATTTTTGAATTAATTAAATGTTTGGAAAATATAAACGAAAATTCTGTTTAATGGGTGAATAAGATGACAATGGTAAAAAGAAAAATCATAAAAATTGATGACGAATTATGTACTGGATGCGGTAGTTGTATTCCAGCTTGTCCTGAGCAAGCATTAGAAATTGTTGATACGCCAAAGGGAAAAAAGGCAAGGATTATAAAAGATCTCTACTGCGATGGACTTGGTGCTTGTCTTGGTGATTGTCCGATTGGTGCCTTAACAATTGTGGAAAAAGAAACAGACCCATATGATGATGATGCGACCATTGAGCGGATAAAAGAAGTAGCACCCGAAATGCTAGCAACTCATATAAAACATATGGAAGAACATACAACTGAATTGGCAGAACAACATACACATGAAATTCATCCAGAGATACATACTTGTACTTCATCTAGAGTTCTTGATTGGACAAATGAAGAAACTTCAACTGGAACAACAGCGAGAATTGATTCACAATTGAGACAATGGCCTGTTCAGCTCCATTTAGTTCCACCAAATGCTCCATATTTCCAAAATGCAGACTTAGTAATAGTTGCTGATTGTGTTCCGTTTTCCTATGCCAACTTTCACCACGATTTTATAAAAGGGCACCCCATTGCTGTAGGTTGTCCAAAACTGGACGATGCAAAAGCTTATGTTGAAAAAATTGCACAAATCATTAGTGTTTCAAATTTAAAGAGCATTCAAGTCGTTCATATGGAAGTTCCTTGTTGTTTTGGTCTTGTGCAGATTGTTCACCAAGCATTAAAGAAAGCAGGAAAATCAGTCCCAATTAAAGAAATTACAATAAGCATTAAGGGACAAAAAAAATAACTCTTTTTTTTTCTTTAGAGGTGAAAATATGAGTAGTTTTAATAATGCAGGTAAATTAACACCAGAAGATTTTGACAAATATATTTTTCCATATTTAGGTGCTTCAAATAAAAATGTATTAGTCGGACCTAAACATGGAGTAGATGCGGCAGTGGTTGATCTCGGTGATAAATTAATGGTTGTAGCAGAGGATCCAACATATGGACTTCCCTCTTTGGGATTTAAAAAATTTGGCTGGGCAATAGTCCATATTTGTTGTTCAGATGTAGCATGCCTTGCAGCAAAGCCAGAACTTATGACCATATGTCTATTATTACCTCCAGAAACTCAAAAATCTGTATTACAAGATGTTATGACTACAATGAATACCGAATGTAAAAAATTGGGGGTTTCTTTGATAGGAGGACACACTGGAGTAATACCTGGAATTACTTTTCCATTGAATGGCGGCTGTACAGTTTTTGGCTTTACAACTAAAGATAAATTAATAGTACCTAGTGGTGCTAGGGTAGGTGATAAAGTGATAGTCACAAAAGGTGCAGCCGTAGAAGCCGCTTCCATTTTAGCTCTGCAATATCCTAGTGGGCTTGAAAAAAAATTTGGAACTGATCTAGTAAAAAATGCCCAGGAAATGTTTTATGATATGTCTGTAGTTAAAGATGCTATGGTTACAAGAGAGATTAATGGAGTTAGTGCGATGCATGATGCAACAGAGGGTGGAGTTTTAGGTGGAATTTATGAAGTTGGTAATGCGAGCAATGTAGGTATGAAAATATATAAAGACCAAATCATATTAACTGATGAAGCTAGTAAAATTTGTGATTTCTTTGAGATCGACCCTTATTATTCAATAAGTGAAGGTACTTTAGTTATTACCGTCAGTGAAAATGCTGCTGAAGATGTTCTAAAAGCTCTTAAAAAGGAAAAAATTAACGCATCCATTGTAGGAGAATGTGTTGATAAGAATCAAGGTATGCAACTCTTTGAAACAGATCGTCAGATAGGCACATTTAGATTCCCAGAAACAGATCCTTTTTGGGCAGCATATTTCAAAGCGATTGAGTATTCTCAGGAGATAAAATAAGTGGATATTTATAATGAAAAAGATCTAGTTTTAGGTAACCTGTGCAGAGCTTTAAAAATTTTACAAAATAGTAAAAATTTTTATAAGTTAATCCCAGAGGTTAGAATTAATTTCGTTTATGCCTTAAAAAATGCAAAACTACCTTCTGATGTAGCAGGTATTCCTGGTAGAATTACAGCTATAGGTGATAAACTAATTTTTCCATCCTATCCGCAATTCGGAGTTTCTGATCATATGGCACGAGCAATGATTGAAATTATGAAATATAATTCCAGTAAGAGAGCAGGTATCAATTTTAAATATACTGATGAATTAAGAAATTGGATTAAAGAGTATAGTAAAAGAAATAACCTAATTTTTGGATTAATTGATAGATCTAAAGAACCAAAAGAAGTTAGTAGAATTGATGGTCATTCCATGCCATGGAAGATTAAAAATTTAATCGAAAGTACTAACAAAGAGGTCCCTGACATCTTTTACGAAAATGAAGCTCTTGGCAAAGAACCATTATTTGTATTAATCGGAAATTCCGCAATTGAAGTTGCTGAAAAAGTAATAGAAATTACTTCAAGTTTTTATAAAGAGGTTGATGAATTATGATTAAAAAAGATGGATTAAATTTTCATTGCCTTAGTTGTGGAGATCTTCTAGGAGAAAAGGATCAAGAGGCTCTTTGTACTAAATGTCTCTTGAATCTTGAGTTTGATGTTGGTCAAATTGATTTCGACCATATGAAAGATCATATATTACAAATTCTAGACCATTTTTCATCCGATGTAAGATCAGCTTTTGAAAAAGATCCAGCAGCTAGGTCAATAGTTGAAGTATTAACTTCTTATCCAGGAATTAAAGCAATACTTCTTCATAGAGTTGCACATTTCTTTTATGAAGTAGGATTACCATTTGTTCCACGTTTTTTATCAGATGTTTCAAGACAAATTACTGGAATTGATATTCACCCTGGAGCGGAAATAGGGAGTAATTTTTTTATTGATCATGGCTCGGGTACTGTTATTGGTGAAACTGCAGAGGTTGGAGATAATTGTACACTTTATCAAAATGTAACTTTGGGAGGTACAAGTCTAAAACGAGAAAAACGACATCCAACTTTAGGTAATAATGTAGTTATAGGGGCTGGTGCAAAACTTCTTGGACCTATAAAGATCGGAAATAATGTAAAAGTGGGAGCAAATTCTGTCGTTACGAAAGATATTCCTGATAATGCTGTAGTTGTAGGGGTACCTGGGAGGATAATTTCAAGAGAAGGTAAAAAAATACCCCGAATTGATTTAGATCATGCAGATTTACCTGACCCTATAGTTAATCTAATTAAAAGACTTGAAGAGAGGATCATAAATTTAGAACATAAAACCACTGAAGATGAGGAAGAATTGGGAGAAGAATTTTTTGATTATGGAGGAGGAATATAGGAGGGAATAAAAATATGTCAAAAATATATAATAATATAATAGAGACTATTGGAAATACTCCAATAGTGAAAATTAATAGAATAAATAAAAATCTTAATCTAAAACCAACAATTTTAGTTAAATTAGAATCTTTTAATCCAGCTAGTAGTGTCAAAGATCGTATAGCAATGGCTATGATTGAAGATGCAGAAAAAGCGGGAATTATTAAACCAGATAGTCATATAGTTGAACCCACAAGTGGAAATACGGGGATTGGTCTCGCTATTATCTGTGCTGCAAAGGGATATAAATTGACTTTGACAATGCCAGAAAGTATGTCGATAGAAAGGAGAAAAATATTAAAAGCATTTGGAGCAGATTTGGTTTTAACCGAGCCAAGTAAGGGAATGAAAGGAGCAATTATGAAAGCAGAAGAATTAGCAAAGGACTCCGATAAGATTTATATACCTCAACAATTCAAAAACCTTTCAAACCCAAGAATACACAGAGAAACTACTGCTGTAGAAATTCTAGAAGCAACAGGTGGTAAATTGGATGCTTTTGTTTCTGGTATTGGAACCGGAGGGACAATAACAGGAGTTGGTGAAGTTCTTAAAGAAAAGATCAAGAATATTAAAATTTATGCTGTCGAACCTGAGGGATCTCCAGTTTTATCTGGAGGAACACCTGGACCCCATAAAATTCAAGGAATTGGAGCTGGATTCATTCCAGATGTATTAAATACTAAAATATATGATGAAGTAATTAAAGTAAATTATGAACAAGCCTCAGAATCTGCAAGAAATTTAGCTAAATTAGAAGGAATTTTCGTAGGAATATCCTCTGGAGCTGCAATGTATGCAACATTAACAGTAGCGAAAAGAATGGATAAAAATCAGGTTATTTTAGGAATACTTCCTGATACTGGTGAACGATACTTAACTACAGAATTATGGAACTATTAAATCTAGCCTTTTTCTATTATTTTGATTTATTGATTGATAATATTCTTATTTTTTTTCTTCCATTTTTCAATAAATTCCAATTATTTCCTCAATATTGTCATTATTTTTTAAAATTTTTAAATGATAATATTATACTTTGATCTTAACCTCTATACTTATTGACAATCGGCATTTTCCATCCTATTCCAAAAGCTTTTGGTGTTATTTTTATACAAGGAGCAGCCTGCCATCTTTTATATTCAGCGTTTCTAACCCTTGAATAAGTATCTTCAACAATTTCTTTTGGATAACCCATCTTAATCAATTCTCTTTTACTCTTTCGATTTTCAATAATTTCATCAACTAAAGGACTAACTATGCTATAATCAAAGGGATCATACTGATTTACTTTAAGTTCAGCAGAAGGTTTCTTTTCAATTACATTTTTAGGTATGATCTCTCTACCATATTTTTTATTAACATAATTAGAGAGTCTATAAACCTCTTCTTTGCTTACATCACCTAATACCCCAATCCCACCAGTCATATCGCCATATAAAGTGCAATAACCAAGGGCCATTTCCGTTTTATTTCCAGTATTTAAGACTAAAATCTTTAAATTCTTAAACCGATTGGAAATATCCATCAAACAATTTCCCCTTATTCGAGGCTGGATATTTTCATCTGCAACGGGATCATCCTCATTCTTATCTATTCCATAATTTTTCCTTATATCAGTTAATGAGACATGTAATATTTTTTTATAACTTTCAATTGTATCTTGGATTTCAATCCCAACATATAATATTCCAAGGTTATTGGCTAATGTTTGTGCATCTGTCTTACTGTGATCACTAGAAAATTTGGAGGGCATTGAGACACCAATTACATTTTCTTTGCCCAACGCATCAACAGCTATACATGTAGTTAAGGATGAATCAATTCCACCACTCATTCCAATTATTCCTTTTTCAAAACCTGTTTTTTTAAAATAATCACGGATTCCCAAGACTAGAGCATTATACATTTCATTTTCCCTATGATAAGAAGGAAAACTAACTTTTTGCGAAACTCCTTTTGCTAAATCAATATTAATGATCACTAAATCTTCTTCGAATTGTTTGCCAACACCGATTAAATCACCTGCTGCATCTACAGCTAGACTTTGTCCATCAAATACAAGTTCATCCTGACCACCAACCATATTAACATAAAATATGGGAATCCTATTTTTTTTAGCTTTATTTTGTAATAATTCCATCCGTTTGAATCTCTTTCCATCATAAAATGGCGATGCGTTTATAATAGCAATCGAATTTGCACCCCTATTAGCTAAAAGGTCAGTTACTTTTATCTCATAATTTTGGTCCCAAAGATCTTCGCAAATTTCAATTCCTAGTTTAACTTTCTCTCCATTAATTTCCAAATTGATTGGTCTGATTATTTCTTTTTTTGCAGGCTTAAAATATCTATCCTCGTCGAACACATCATAGGTTGGTAAAAGAGTCTTATATACCGTTCCATAAAGTTTATTTCCCTTAAATATAGCTGCAGCATTGTACAAATGATTATCATTATAGTCAACGAAACCAATTACTCCAATTATATCAACATTAATTTTTAGAATCTCATTTAAAGCCTCCTTATTCCATCGAATGAAATTTTTTTCATACAATAAATCTTGAGGAGGATAACCAGTAATAGCTAATTCTGGAAAAATCACTAAATCGGCTTTAAATTCATATGATTTATTGATATATTTTTTAATTTTTTTAATATTACCTTCAATATCTCCTACAATTGAGTTTATTTGTGCCATAGCGACTTTCATATTAAACCCTAAATTTTTATCGATTCTACATTATTAATAATCATTATAATTTTTAAGAGAAAAAATTTTGCTATAGTTCTTAAATATTTGTAACACTCTTTGGTGGAGTTTGATTATTTTTACCTTATAAACACCATCTTCTGGCTCTGGAAATGGTAGATAAAAAAGAATTGAATTATTTTATTCGTTATCTTTTTTTGGATTAAATAAAAGGGAATAATAATCTAGTTTATAATCAATAAATTCATTCCAGTTCCACTTTTTATTCAAAATTAAAGCTGTAACTATTTCTGTTAAATTTTCTGCTTGTGATAAGACAAATTTTTTTTCCTTAAACTGAGAAACTAACCATTTTAATGTTACAGCCCCTGAAATACAGTGAGCCCACAATTCCTCGTTATCGCTATCTATTTTTTTACATACTCCCTCTTTTCTAAAGCAATCTGCTATAATAATTTGTCCATCTTTTTTTCCTACTCTTATCATTTCCTCTATTGCTTTTATTTTTTCTGTGCATAGATTGAATGATGCATTGGAGATGACTAAATCAAAGTAATTAACTGAAAATGGAATATTTTCGAAGGTGCCAATTTTATATTCAATATATTTCTGCAGCCCGTATTCTTTTACCGTCTTTGTTGCAAATGATATCGAACTTGATGAGGGATCAATTCCATATACCTTATAACCAGATTTTTCATTAAATCTTTCCATTAAAGCAATTGGAACAGTTCCAGGACCTGTACCGATATCTAAAATATTCATATTCGGTTTAATATCAATCATTTTAAAAATATTTTTTAAAAGTGGGTCAAAATTTTGGATTCTACTTCTCAATTTTAAACTATCATAATTATTCCATTTACCACTGTAATATTCAACTGTATATTTGTTTATTCCACAGCTATTATCACAATTCTTCATTTACAGTCTTATCCAAATTACTTTTTCATAATTAAAATATTCAAAAAGAGAGTAATTTTCTATATTTTTTTCCATTCATAACAAAATCTCAATGATTTAAATAGCTGTTTGCTATAAAGGTGTTATATATTTTTTTTATGGGATGCAAAATGATCGAAAAAATTAGTGTCAGAACTCATGGACGAGAAGAAATAATAGACATAACTGAAAATATCGAAAAAATTATATCTAACTCTAAGATTTCCAGTGGTTATTGTATCATTTTTGTCCCTCACACGACTGCAGCTATAGCCATAAATGAAAATGCAGACCCTGCAGTAAAACGAGATGTCTTAAAGATTCTAGATACAATAATACCCCAAAATGGAGATTATGAGCATTTTGAGGGCAATTCACCGGCTCATGTGAAAACAATATTAACAGGAAATTCCCAAATGATATTAATAGAAAATGGAAAATTGAAATTAGGTACTTGGCAAGGGATTTACCTTTGTGAATATGATGGACCAAGATCTAGAAGTGTTTTGATAAAAATAGTAAGTTCTTAACCACAATAGTCCCAGCTAAGATAAAAAAAGAATTGTCCATTTTTGATAGCAACAAACTATCATAATTTTTCTGAATATTAATTAATTATATCTTTTAGTTTTCTAATTCTTTAATTTAAAAAAATCTTCTGTTTTATGATGATTTAATATGCATTTATAATAAATAATAGAAAAGATGTATATTTAATGAAAGATATAATAACTTTTATATGTCCACCATTAAAAGGACATATTAATCCAATGTCATCCATTGCTTATGGATTAAAAAACAAGGGTATAACTGTAAAATTTATTGGATTGTTAGATATTGCCAATTTTTTTGATGAATTTGATTTTATACCTATCGGAAAGGAAATATTTCCAAAGGGGAGTATAGAAAAAATAACACAAAAGATGTCAAAACGAAAGGGTTTACGGATGGGTCGGGTTTGGCAATCAAAATTTTCAAATAAATGGTCTAAAGTGGTTTGTGAGGAATTGCCAAAAGTTTTGGAGCTTGAAAGCGTAGATTTTATTGTTTGTGATCAATTGGAAAATGCAGTTGCTCTTGTCGCTGATTATTTAAAAATTCCGTTTGTTACTATATGTAATGCCATGGCTATTGTGATGCACGAAACTTATCCCCCATTCTTTACTAATTGGGATTATGATATTTCTAATAGGAGATTAAATATTAATAAAGGATTTTATAAAATTGCGAGGTATCTTCTTAATCGTGATACTAAAATACTAGAAAAATGGCGTAAAAAATGGGGAATGCCTGAAAGAATTGGGATGAAACGTTATTTTGCACATTCAACATTAGCAACTTTTTCTCAACAAACTAAATCTATTGAATTTCCATTAACTGAAATTAATAAAGATTGGTATTATTGTGGACCTTTTAGAACTGACGGTCTTTTAACTTATAACATACCAGAATTACCAAATGATGAAATTACAAATGTCTATATTTCATTGGGAACCATTCAAGGTTCTAGATATAAATTATTTAAAAAATGTGTTGAAGCATGTAATGATTTAGGGTTAAGAGCTATAATTGTTCATGCAGGACTACTTGAAGAAAAAAAAATTGAAGAACTTAAAAAAATCGCACTTGTTTATGATTATTTGAAACAGCCAGATATCTTTAAAGATTGTAAAGTCTTAATTTCACATTGTGGATTAAATACCGCCTTAGATGCTTTGAGTTATGGTAGACCAATAATAGCTATCCCTATCGGGATCGAACAAGGTGCAATAGCTACGAAATTAAAAAGAATAGGATGTGCTATTGTTGTTAAAAAACTAAATAAAAAAAACCTAAAGAAAGCCTTATCCGAAATCCTTTCCAACCCAGAATATAAGAAAAAAAGTCAACTAATTAAGGAAGAAATAAAATCTTCTGGTGGTACAGAGAGAGCCGTTGAGGTTATTTATAATCTAATCAAAAATACAGAGTTTTAGGTGGAAACTTGTTATTCCAAATTCTCTCCAGATTAAATGTATTTTATTACTTATTTTCCACTATTCAAATATTTTTTTAGAAAGGGTTCTATTTTTACCGTGTGTGTCTGAATCCCCACAACTCTATAGGGATCCCCACCCATTACCAAAGCAATTAATTGAGCTAAATTGAGATGAAATATATTAAATTGCTCTCCATACGTCTTTTCTAAATAAGGTTGGTAACGATCGAATTGTAGCTGACAATTAGGGCACATGTGTAATAAAAGATTTACTCCTTCAGACCTCAAACTTTTGAGCTTTTTTAAAGTTATTTCTAATGAAAGAGGTTTATTTTTATATCTAACCCTAAAACCCGCACCACAAGTGAGAATCTTTTCAGGATACCAATGAAGTGCATCCAGTCCAATGGATTCAGCAATATCATCAAGAACAGTCGTGTCATCATATTTCCCAATGGCATCATTAGAAAAGGTTTTATAATAATGACATGCAGGATGGGACGCAACTCTTAATTTCGATAAATCAAATTTATTAAATTCCGCTATCTTTTCCCTTACTTTGTGAAAAATCTCAACAACATGAAAAAAGTTATTTTTACTATCCAGATTGTTCTTATATTTCATACCCACTTGCTCTAAAATACTATTGACTTTTTCATAAATTTCTTGTTTTTCTTTTAATAAAGAGCAACTTTTTTTATTTATAGCATAACAAGTGGAACACAAGACTGCAAAATTTTCATATTTTGTTTTTTCTTTAGCAAGCCAAAAATTTCGGGCTGCTATTGTTGTAGTGGAGAGTTGATCGAATAAATCATAATAATAACCTAGACCAGTACAACAACTTTGATTAGGATCTTGTATCCAATCAATTCCTAATTTATTAAATGCCCATTTTGTTGAACTTTCCACTCCAGGATATTCAACATTCATTAAACAAGATCTAAAGAAGAAGATTTTTCGAGTTGGAATATTTTTTGTCATTTTGAATTGTTCCTAAGTTTTTTAAGTCTTTCAACAAAACCAGTTTGCTCCAGAATAATGCGAATTTCTGTCCTTGCTTTAATTGGCAGTAATGGCGATTCAAGACCGAGTTGTTTTCGCACATTCTCATTATTCAATCGTATCTCTAACCATTCTTCTCCCCAATCCTCGTATAAACTTTCGACCATTTCTTTTGAATAAGATCCGGCTCCAAGTTCTATGAAACTATCCCCATATGCTAAAAAGTCTTGAATTTGATCTTTATTATACCCCTCTTCAATTGATTTCTGTTTAAGAACTTGGATTACGGTTATTGGACTATTTCCTCGGGGACATCGCATATGACAAGTATAACAAGAAAAACAATTCCAAATTAATTGATCTTGAAGTATATTGGGATATCCTTGCAAAACCGCGTTCATAATTTTACGTGGAGAAAAATCGCTATATCTAGCTGCAGGACATCCAGATGAACAAAGACCACATTGAATACATTTCAAAAGACCTATATCTTTTGGAGTTCGATCAGCTTCCAAAACTTCTTTTAGAATTTTTGTTTTCTTACTATTAGTTTTTTCCAAAAAATCGACCATTTTAATTTAAGAAACAAATATTTCTTTTAATTATCTTAACATCTCTAAAAACGCTTCTAACCTAGTCTTGACTTGTCCTGCCGAGCACTGTGTAGGATCTACACAATCTCCATCCAATATCAAAAATGGAATGCCTTCATCTTGAAATGCTTGTTGAATAGAAGGTGCACCACTAGTCGACTGTCTGCAACCCCAGATTGAATAATGGATGGCGGCATCTATTTTATATTTCTTTGCAGCTTCAAGATTCATTTTTATTCTTTTTTCAATAGACCCATTGAAAATATTGCGGACATATTTTTTGGCCAGACCTTCGAATAAATCATGATTCTCAATTTTATGGGAACTTGTCATATATAGTTCGTTAAATACGATTGTAGCATTATTCTGTTCAAAGATCTCCCCAAATAGTTGTAGATTATATAATGGGGGTAAAAATAACCACATAATTCTAGGAGCATCGTTATCAACAAATCCTTCACCTTTTTCGATTCTTTTTTTAATTTCCTTTAATACTTCTTCATGATATGCAATACCATCTAAAAAATTGCCTCCTTTAAAAGTAAAGTTGAAGAGGTCTAATAAAAAACCTTCACTACTGCTCCCGGGAGGTGGTTTTACTGTAGCTCTTAAATTACATATTTCTCTATATAAATCAACGCATCTATTAGAAAGTTTCACCATTTCTTTGAACTTATCTACATTAAATTCTTCATAATGACTATGTTTCCCAATGAAATCTGCTGCTTTTAACAATTGATTTTTAACATATTCAATTCCCTCTTCATTTTCTTCTGCACCAAAATCGAGATATAATATTGGTTTTTTTTCATAATAATTAAGTAAATCAAAACTTTTACCTTGGGCATCACATGAATTAGGAATAGTAGAGACGATCATGTCGGGATTTCTTGGAAACCCCTTTAAAAAGTAATTTCCAATGATATGTCTTTGAAAGCTACAACAATCTCTACTAATATATTTCTCTGCTTCAGTCAAGATTTTTTGAGTTTTTGACTCCATAGCTGAAAGGACTCCGCTTAATAACTCCGGTTGAAGCGGAATAACATCATTTGCAAAGAATAATTCCAAGGGAGATGGGACGTTTGTCCATGCCATTTTTACATTATTCTTTTTCGCATTAAGTGCAGTATTCATATATTTAAAAAAATATTTTCCGAATAACGTTCCAGTAGTTGAAAAACCTAATCCGCTCTTAACTGACATATAATTACCTCAACATCTCTAAAAATGCTTCGATTCTCGTCTTTACTTGTTCAGGTGAACAAGTAGTCGGATCTACGCAATCTCCATCTAAAATCAATAAAGGAATATCTTCATCCTGAAATGCTTGTTGAATAGAAGGTGCTCCACTTGTTGATTGGCGACATCCCCATATTGAAAAATGAACTGCTGCATCTATTTTATATTTTTTAGCAGCCTCTAAATCCATTTTAACCCTTTTTTCAATAGAACCATTAAAAATATTACGTATATGTTTTTTTGCTAATCCTTCGAATAAATCATGGTTCTCAATTTTGTGGGAGCTTATCATAAAAAGCTCGTTAAAAACTATTACTGCATTATTTTGCTCGAAAATATCTCCAAATAGTTGCATATTATATAAAGGTGGTAAAAACATCCACATAATCCTAATTGCATCCTCATCAACAATCCCTTCACCTCTTGCAACTCTTTCTTTAAGTTCTTTTAATATTGCCTCATGAAATAAAATACAATCATTAAAATTTCCTCCTTTATTCGTGAAATTAAAAATATCAAGTCCAAAACCATCAGCACTATTCATTGGAGGAGGATTTGTTGAGGATCTTAAATTACATATTTCAATATATGAATCGACGCACTTATTGGATAGCCTTACCATTTCTTTAAACTTTTCTTCATTAAATTCTTCATAATTACTGTTTTTTCCAATAAAATCAGCTACATTTAACAACTGATTTTTAACATATTGTATTCCTTCTTTATCTTCTTCTGCACCAAAATCGAGGTATATAATAGGTTTTTTCTCGTAATAATTAAGTAATTCAAAACTCTTTCCTTGAGCATCGCATGAATTTGGAATTGTAGAAACAATCATGTCAGGGTCACGAGGAAATCCCTTTAAAAAATAATTGCCAATTACATGTCGTTGGAAAGAGCAGCAGTCTCTAGAAATATATTTTTCTGCCTCCGTTAAAACTTTTTGCGTTTGTGCCTCCATAGCGGAGAGAATACCGCTTATTAGTTCTGGTTGAAGAGGTATAACATCATTTGCAAAGAATAATTCCAAAGGAGTTGGAATATTTGTCCATGCCATTTTTGTATTATTTCTTTTAGCATTCAAAGCAGAATCCATATATTTGAAAAATAAGGTTCCCATCATTTCAGTACTTTTTAGAGAACCTTCTGGAAGTTTTATTGCCATTTAATCACCCAATATTTCCAAAAATGCTTCAATTCGAGTTCTTAGTTGTCCTAAATCAACTCCATATTCGGTTTCTAAATTTAGGATTGGAATCCCAATTTTGTTTAATTCTTCTTTAAAAATTGGGTAGTCATATTTAAAATTATCACAAAATTTTAGAGTATGATAAATAACTCCATCTATTTTATAATCTTCAATTGCATTCAACACATAATTTAAACGTGAACGTGAATCTGTTTCTCTCATACGTGGGCATTGAATTTTATTAAATTGATATTCAGCAATCGCAGTGACTGGGTTTTCAATTTCTTCATTGATTAAATCAGAGGCATAACGACTTTCAGTGCAAGTTTCTTCAAAAACGACCATTCCTCCTGCTGATTCTACTGTTTTCTGGATTCTCGTATCTTGTTCTGCTAAGATACTTCCTGAGTACAGAATTCTCTTTCTTCCATTGATTTTTGGGTAATTATCAATTTCTTTTATCAATAAAGTTAAAAGATCATTGACCTTCTCCTTATCTAAAATCATCGCAGCACGATATACCTCGAAAGCATCAATACTGTTTATCGGTACAGCAATCTCTCTTCTTTTCTCTTGAAATTTTTTTAATAATCGTCTCGTTTCATTAAATATTCCTATTGAATTGGAAATTTCATCATTTGTGATCTTAACATCCAAAAAATCTTCGAGACTTTTAATAAATTTTGTAAGCTCTTTTTCGAAATAATTCACTCCATTCTTTGTTTTATTCCTAGGTAAAAGAATTTGATATATGAAGGAGGGTTTATTTAGATGAATTTGCCATATTTCTAGTAATCTTCTAATAGCATCGCATGTATGTGCAGATACAACTCCATCTAGGAAATCCAATGAATTGCCTGTAAGTTTGTAGCCAAGGATTGCGCGTGCAAAAGGGCATATCCTTGAAAAAAATAAGTTATCTGCTTCAGATGCTGGAGTGTCTTCATCGCCCCCAGGATAGATTCGGTACGGGATAGCCCCTCCAGCATGTATAATTTCTTCTGGTGTATAATTACAAATCCAACCAACTATTTTCTTATCATTTATTGTACGGAGTTCATCTATTCTTTTATTATTAAGATCCTTAATCTTATCTAAAATTGTCATTATTACACCGTTATATTCCTATTTTATCATATCAAATTTTATTTTCAAGATTGTAAATATTAAATAAGTGGGATTAGCTTTTTTCTAACTTCTCATATGCTATTATTGCAGCCCCTAATGCTCCTGGGATCTGTGGTTCGTCAGGAACTAATACATCCATTTTAAGCTCATCCTTAATAGCTTTTCTTACACCCACATTTTTCGCAACACCACCACAGAATGCGAGTGTAGGTTGAATTTTAATACGCTTCACCATTCCAACAATTCTTTTGACTATAGCCTTATGAATTCCTGAAATGATATCTTCTTTCTGAATCCCACTTGCAAATAAAGAAATAATTTCACTCTCTGCAAAGACTGTACACATTGAACTAATGTTTGACGGTTTTTTAGATTTGAGTGATATTGGTCCCATTTCACTAATATGGCCAACTTTAAGAGCATTCGCCATTACTTCAATAAATCTTCCTGTTCCTGCAGCACATTTGTCATTCATTACAAAGTCTAATACTTTTCCATTTTTTCCTACACTAATACCTTTGGAATCTTGTCCACCAATGTCTATAATAGTCCTTACGTTGTCACCCAATAAAAAATTAACACCTCGGGCATGGGCACTAATTTCAGTAATGGTCCCATCTGCAAATGGAATTGAATATCGCCCATATCCAGTACCCATGATAAAATTGATGTCACCCTTGTTTAAATTACATTGACTCAATGCTTTTTCATAAACTTCTCCCCCAATTCTCTCGAATTCATGACCACTCCGTGAAATAAAGTACCCAATCATTTTTTCTCCATCATAAAAAGCACATTTAGTTGTTAGACTTCCTATATCTATTCCTGTAGTAATAGGCAAATAAATTCACTCAATTCTGTTTTTTTTCCAAAATAGAAGAATTCTCAATAAATACTTCATGATTTTACTTTCTTAATAATTTATGTTGTTTTTAGACATATTCTGAAAATAGATCTTTTTTTTTATAATTCAATTTATGAAAAAAATATTTGCGGAATCCCGCTGAGTAGCATTTAATTATTTCTTTATAACATTTACTATGATTATAACGATGTAATATAATTAATAAATTTCGTTAATTTACTTAGTTTAGACAGATTTCAAAAAAAAAATTAATTAGTTATAGTTTTCTATATATAAAAAATTAGATTGTAGGTGGATGCTCTTTTTCTTGTTCATAACGAGATCCAGCGTCTATAATATTAACTTCTGGGATCATATCTCCAACTTTTTCAAGGATGATTGCTTCATGTGGACAGTTTGTCGCACAAACACCACAACCAATACACTCAGGTTCATTCAAATAGATATAATTATCTAATAAGTCCACCGAATGTGGTTGATGATGATGTAGAGCATTCATAGGGCATAACTTTACACATTTTAGGCATAATTTGCAATTATCCTGAATAAATTTTGGCCGAAAATTTGATTTTGCTAGGCCCCCTTGGCCTCTAGTTTTAAGTAAACCTTGTAAAATAAAACAACAGCAAGAGCAACAATTACAAATCATCCCAGCCATATCTTTAGTAAATTCTTGATTATTTGTAGTACAGTGGACCAAACCTGATTCTGCTGCTATACGGAGAACTTCCTCTGCTTCTTCATGGCTTATTAGACGTCCGATCCCTTTATCAGCCCAATAACGGGCAACACGATCAAAAACTAAGCAAACATTTAAAGGTCTATCACATCTTCGTTCGCCATCTATATGCTCAGCATGCATTCGACAAGCACAGTCCCCTACTGCGATATATTCAGCAGATCTAATGTAGGAGTTAGCTACTTCAAATGGTAAAATTTTTGTTTCCGTAGAAACTTTTTGATCAATTTCAATAGTTTTTTCAACTGGGTCATTATGAGGCAATACTCGAAACATTGGGTAGCCAAAGTGACAAAATACCTCAGGAGCAAATGTTTCAAAGTAATAATCATCAAGTATTTTTAATATTTCTTTCTTTTTTTCTGGTGGATCATTTTCACTCATTGTATAAAATTCATATATTCCTGGTATAAAAGGGGCTAAAGAATATAATTTTTTACCTTTTTCATTTGTTCGAACAAAAAGAGTTCCTTTATCGACCATTGATTTGAACATTTTTTCAATGTCCTCTCGAGATTTTCCAACTTTTTTTGCCACGCGATTAATTTTTTCTTCGTTAATATATGGAATACCAAAAATTGATAATACTTCAGCTTCATCTTTGGTGTATAAATTTTCTAATAGTTTTTGAAACTTTTTTGATTTAGGTACTGGTAAGAAGAAATTATTTAATGCCTTTCTAAGGTTTTCGTATGGATTTTTTTCATTCATTTTTCTAATCCTACTCATATTATCTATATTTTTATTTAGTTGGTGTTTAAGATTTAATGCAAGATTTAAATCGTATTAATAAGATTTATTATTTCTTTTTAAATTATTACATTGTAATAATAAAAAGATGTCTTGACTTAAATGAGTTTTGAACTAAAACAGAAAATCAAAACAGTTCATAAAATTTTAAACAAAAAAAAAGTATTAGTTGCATTTTCTGGTGGAGTAGATAGTAGTGTGATTACAAGTTTAGCAAAAGAAGTATGTGAAGAAGTTTTAGCAGTTACGGCAAATTCCAACACATTTCCTGAAGATGAAATTTTAAATGCTGAAAAAGTAGCAAAAGAATTAGGTATTAAATGGAAGATAATTGAGATAGACGAACTTGCAAATGATAAATTCGCAGAAAATCCTCCTATTAGGTGTTATTATTGTAAAAAGGAATTGATGAATGAATTATTAAATATTGTACAAGCTGAAAATTTTGATTTAATAATTGATGGAACAAATGCAAGTGATTTACATGATCATAGACCAGGAATTTTGGCTCTTAAAGAATTAAAAGTAAAATCTCCTTTAGCAGAAGCTGGAATTACAAAAAAAGAAATTCGACAAATCGCTAAAGATCGAGGAATAAGTGTTTGGCAACGACCTTCAATGGCATGTTTATCTTCAAGATTTCCCTACGGGGAACGAATCACTGCAGAAAAATTAAAAATGGTAGAAAATGCAGAAAGATTTATTCGAAATAGTTATGACATTAAAATTTTGAGAGTAAGATATTATAATGGATTAGCAAGAATCGAGGTCGGGAAAGAAGAAATAAAAAGAGTTTTGTCTGAAAAAAGATTTTATGAAATTTTAAATTATTTAAAAAATTTGGGATTTAAATATGTGACTTTAGATTTAGAAGGGTATCGAACTGGATCTATGAATGAAATACTTTAATTATGAATAATCGGCTAGATTAGTGGTTTTGGAGGTTTGAATTCTCCAATCACAATTTTTGGTGGTTCTTTTTGCATTTCTTTTTCTCGTAAATCAAGGAGAGTTTGTCCAATTTCTGAAAATGCATAAACGGGTATATTTCTTCCATATTTTTTTCGAGCTTTTTTAGAAATAATATTTCTCATAACTTTAGAACCACAACCATGAGCGAGATCAAATTGAAGGATAAAAGGAATCAGGTCTTCAGTAATTCCTGTAGTGTGCATTCCACATACTATAGCCTTTGAATCATATTCTTTTTCAAAAGCTCGTATTTTAATTATCTCCTTTGCATTAGGCCCTGCTATCGTAACTCCTACTTTCTTATATCCCAATTCAAATGCTTTTTTTACTCCAGCAGTTTGATCTAATGTAGCATTTACAGGATCAAGAAGAATTGCTCCAAGATTTTTTAGTCTGGATATCACTTCTGGGATTGGAGATGTTGAGATGAGAGCATTCATCGCTATTCCAATTCCTTGGACAATTTTGGGATTATTAGTTATTACTGTTCCTGCTCCATCACATGGTTCAACTACACTGTCAATTAACCCAAATTTTAAACCTGTACAAAAAGTTTCAGAGGCCCCATATCCGATTCCATCAAAATCCACAGTTACAGTTCTGTTAGGAGAACATAAATGAAATAAAAATTTTATCTTTCTCTCAAGATGTTTTTTAACAGTATCACGGGTATGAAATTTTGTCCCGCCCATAAACTCATGAAGAGGACAAAATTTAACAAGTGGATCACTTTCAACTGAAATCACTTCTCTTTCACTTACAATTACTCGCGCTTTAGCGATTTCCCAAACATGTCGGTCTTTTTTAACCAATTATATCCCTTTTTTAAGCTTTATAAAATGAAAATTATTTAAATTATCACATTGTTATATTACAATGTTATGTATTGATATTTATTGATTACGATTATTATCAGATGAATGACAAATGACTATCAAAGCACTTGGTTTATTATCTGGCGGATTGGACAGTACATTAGCTATAAAATTAATGTTAGATCAAGGAATTGAAGTCATAGCTTTGAATTTCTCTTCTCCTTTTTGTCTATGTAATCGTAAAGGCAGATGTGAAGCTGTTGAAGTAGCAAATAAGTTCAAAATACCTATTAAAGTAATATCCAAAGGCGAGGATTATCTTGATATCATAAAACACCCGAAATTTGGTCGCGGAAAAAATATGAATCCTTGTATTGATTGTAGAATATTCATGTTGAAGAAGGCAAAAATTTATGCTGAAGAAATTGGTGCTAAATTTATTTTTACGGGAGAAGTTCTAAATCAGCGTCCGATGTCCCAACATCTTAAAGCTTTGAGATTGATAGAGATTCAGTCAAAGCTGGAAGGAAAAATTTTGAGACCATTATCCGCAAAAATATTACCAAAAACTGAAGCTGAGATGAAAGGTTGGGTCGCTAGGTCAAAAATGTTAGACATAAAGGGCAGATCTCGAAAAATTCAAATGAAATTAGCAAATGATATAAATCTAGTTGATTATCATTGCCCAGCAGGGGGGTGCTTACTCACATATTCCGATTTTTCAATAAAAATTAAAGACCTTATAAATAATAAACCAAAATTCACATTAAAGGACGTTCAATTACTTAAAATTGGAAGACATTTTAGATATGATAATAATAAAATCATTGTTGGGAGAAGTTTTTCAGAGAATGAGTTAATAAAATTACAAAAATTTAATGATGATTATCTTTTTGAAGTAATTGGCACTCCAAGCCCAATCTCAGTATTGCAAGGTCCAAAAAATTCAAATGCAATTAAAGTAACAGCTCAAATTACATTACGATACTCCGATTCAATAGGAGAATCTGTTGTAAGATATGGACCAAATTTAAGTGAATTTAAAATCATGGTTACGCCTTTAGATAATAGAGAAATTGAGAAATTGAGAATTAACGCAATATAGAGTAACAAATTTAATTTTCTTAATGACTAGAATTTAATCAAAAATATAGTTATTTATATCACAATTCCATTTTCATAATGATGTTTTTCTGGATGTATTTTTTCAATAATAGATAGATCAAAAATATCCGATTCATTCAATTTTCTTTCAATATAACCCAACTTCTGAAGCACTGAAACAAATTCCATTGTGGAATTTATATATTCAGGTGGTAAGGCTGCACAGTATTTTGGTGAAATTTTAAATGTATTTAAAATAAAGTCCAAATTAATGAATTCAACTTCTTTCTCTACAATTTTTGCGATTGCTCTTGGATTTTGTCGGATTGATGTACAAGCATCCTTATGAAGTATAATAAAACGTTCAACGATTTCACGATAATTGTCAATTAAAAAATCACTTACTATTATACCATAACTCGGATTATACGGCCACCAGATTTTAGTTGGAATAACAACCTTAGTAGTTAAATATTGGTTTAAATATACAGGCAATGCTGGAGTCCCAACTGCAGCTTCTACAATTTTTTTCTCCATATCGGGTAAAATAAAATCAGTTATGTCATAATTTTTTATTTTAATTTTATCTTCTAATCCAGCTTTTTCAATACAATCCCGTAACATTACATCATGAATAGATCCTCTTTTTGGAACACCAATAAATTTGTTCCTAAATTGATTAAAAAAATCTATTATATTATTATCGACCTCTTGTATTGATTTAAAATGATCGAATGCAACCATGATTGTGCCTTCGACATGTCCTCCTGCTATACATTTAATATTAGCCCCTTTATCTATTCCAATAATGGATGGTGGTAATCCAATATAACCTATATCTAGTTCTTCTTGTAAAAATTTTTTAATTATACTTGGACCAGTTCCATGTAACTCCCATTCAGTTTTAATACCTAAAAATTTTTCAACATTATTATTAAACATTAAAGGAAATGATGTATGATAGATGGTTGAGAGAAATGCTATCCGAATTTTCTTTAGATCTTTAATAGTCATAAAAATTCTCCTTAATAACATTAATAATTTATTCAAATATGACATTGTTATATTAATAATGCTAATAAATTATACGATTATTACTATTAGTAATACTTTCCTTAGGAAATATTACTTATATGCATAACATTTATAAATAATTGCTAATTAGTTTAAGTAATAAATTACATTGTAATAAATTACCAATAGTAATAATGGTGATGAAGAAAAAATGTCAAAGAGAATAATTGGATTAGAATGTCCGGAATGTGGTATTATTTACCCACAGGAATTAACTCCCATTTGTAAAGAATGCTGGGGACCCTTAAAAATAAAATATGATTATGAAATAATAAAAGATAAAATTTCTAAAGAAAAACTAAAAAATCGTCCTTTTAATCAATGGAGATATATTGAATTATTACCCATTGAGGATTTAACTAAAATAATTTCACTTAATGATGGTGGTACTCCATTAATAAGATGTAAAAATTTAGAGACTGAATTAGGTCTTAAAGAATTGTATGTAAAAAATGATACCATTAATCCTACTTTATCATTTAAAGATCGTCCTGCATCAGTTGGAATATCTAAATGTAACGAATTAGGTATTAATACTGTTGGTTGTGCCTCAACAGGAAATTTAGCCGCATCAACTGCCGCCCATGCCGCTAAAGCTGGGTTTCCTTGCTATATTTTTGTTCCAGCAAACATTGAGTATTCAAAGATTACACAAACAGCAATTCACGGAGTAAATATTATTGGTGTTAATGGAACATATGATGCTGCAAATCAGTTAGGTATTCTTGCAGCTGAAGTTTTTAAATGGGGGCTTTTAAATATAAACGTACGTCCCTATTACACGGAGGGCTCAAAAACAATCGCTTTTGAAACTTGTGAACAGTTGAATTGGGAATCACCTGATAACATAATCATTCCAATGGGAAGTGGTGCATTATTATGTTCGGTCAATAGAGCTCTAATAGATCTATATAAAATTGGTTTTATTGAGAAAAATAATATCAAAATTTCAGGAGCCCAACCATCTGGATGCTCCCCAATTGTAACGTCCAAAAATACGAAATCTGATATTTTTCCAATTGAAAATCCAGACACCTTAACAAAAAGTTTAGCGATAGGAAATCCAGCTAGCGGTTACGAGGCTATTAATGTAATAAATTCTACAAATGGTTGTGCAATTGCGCCTTCTGATTCTGAAATCACAGATGCGATAAAACTCTTAGCAAAAAGAGAAGGAATTTATGCGGAACCTGCAGGTGCAATTCCGTTAGCTGCTCTAATAAATTTAATTCAGTCAGGCGATATTTCCAAAGATGAAAGCGTTGTGTTACTTGTAACAGGAAATGGTTTCAAGGCTCATCAAACAGTAACGAATTTAATTTCAGAAATACCCATTATCGAACCAACTTTAGATGCATTAGAGAAATATACAAACAAAAAGGAGGCGATAGCATTTGCCAAAAATTAAATTTGTATTTTTTTCATCGCTCCATGATTTAACAAATACAGAGTCAATTGAATTAGAAATAAATGGAACAGTAGAAAAAGCGTTGGAAAAGATTTATGATATTTATGGAGATGTATTTAAAAATAGAATTTTAGATAAAAATACGGGAAAAATTAAGAAATACGTCATAGTTGCTATTAATCGAAAAGATATTCGCCATCTCAATGGATATGATACAAAATTAAATGAAGCAGATGAAATTTCAATACTTCCCGCTGTTGCAGGAGGCTAAAATCTAAATTTGGTGATTTTTAATAAATGATATCTCTTGAAACTAAAATAAATGAAATTATAAAGATTTTAGATACCAAATTTTCTCCTGTTGGAGTTAAAATTATACAAAATAATGATCAACATATCGATAATTCTTTTCAAGAAGTGAATGAAAATAAGAGATTTTGCTATTATGTACGTCAAGCTGCGTTAGGAAAGAAATTTATTATTAAGAATGATAACAAACTTGAGTGTAAGACCCCATATTATTGTTTAGGATTTAAAGAACCAAAATATGGTAATTTTGATTATAGAATTAGACCAGCTATTACAAAGACTGTTTTAATAGCTCCATTAAATAAATTTAAAATGAACGTAGATAGCGTTGTTTTTATTATAAACGCAAAACAGTCAATGCTATTAGTTGATGCTCTACGAAGAATTCAAAAGAAGAAGATACAGGCAACTTTTGGAGTGTCTATGTCTATTTGTGGGGAAATTGTTGCGAATTCTATTGTGAATAAAACCCCTAGTTTATCTCTTCTTTGTTATGGGGCTCGAATTTATTCCGATTATAAAAATAATGAACTTGCTCTAGGAATTCCATTTGTATTGTTTGATTCTATCTATGAAAATTTGAAAAAAATTGAGAAGTTACAGGAATTAGAGGAAGAATTAAAAAATTTAGAGGTGAAATAATGTTTGGGTTTACAGAAGAAGAAATAAGAAGATATAGCCGTCAAATTGTATTAAAAGGTGTAGGAGGAGTAGGCCAGAAAAAATTAAGAGAATCATCAGTTCTTGTAGTAGGAGCTGGTGGTCTTGGTTGTCCTGCTGCTTTTTATCTGACAGCTGCAGGGGTTGGAAAATTAGGAATTCTAGATTTCGATGTTGTAGATATAAGTAATTTACAAAGACAAATATTACATTTTACTAAAGATGTTGGAAAGCCAAAGGTAATTTCAGCTGCAGAAAAATTAAGAGAATTAAACCCAAATATTACTATTGACACTATTCAAACTCAATTGACTCCCAAAAATGCAAGGGAAATAATAAAACCTTATGATTATGTTATTGATGGATCTGATAATTTTGCGACAAAGTATATTATAAATGATGCTTGTATTATAGAAGATATTCCATTCACAATGGCAGGGATTTTAGCTTTTAATGGTCAAATTATGACAGTAATCCCTAAAAAATCTGCATGTTACCGTTGTGCTTATTCTGATCCTCCACCCCCAGGAGTAGTCCCAAGTTGTTCACAAGCGGGAGTTTTTGGAGCAATACCAGGTATTGTTGGATCTATTCAGACTAGTGAGGCAATTAAATATCTACTTGGTTTTGGGGAACTTCTAACTAATAAGATATTAGTGGTTGATATAGGAAGTTTGATATTTCAATTAGTTACAGTGAAAAAGAGTGATGATTGTAAAGCATGTGGTAATGTTCCTGAAGATCTTTTAAATGTTTTTGATTATTATCAAGGAGAATCATGTGAAATATAAAATTAGGTGATTAAAATTACAAAAAATGATATTAGGAAAATAGATTTAAAGGGTGAGGTTTGTCCATATACGTTTGTTTTGACCAAACTAAATCTGGAGGAAATGCAACCAAATCAGATTTTAGAAGTGATTGTTGATTATCCACCAGCGGCTGAGAATATACCTCGCAGTATAAAAGATCAAAATTTAGGTGAAGTTTTGAGTGTAGATAAATTAAGTAACGTAGAATGGAGAATCAAGATAAAAAAATAACAAACAAGATGAAATATTGAAAAAAATAAAATATTGGAGAGTGATGAGATGGCAAATGTGTTAATAATAATATCAAAAGAAAAATACCAATCTAACAAGACTCAGTTAGCTATAGAAATTTCAAAAAATATTCAAAATAAAGGGAATTCTACAACAGTTTATCTTGTTGAAGATGGCGTGTATTTAGGTTGGGACAGTAGTATCAATGATTTAATTAAAACAGGTATAATTGTGAAGGCTGACGAGTGGGATCTAAAAGCCAGAGGATTAAAAGGAAAGATTAATGAAAAAATTGAGATTAAAACTCCTAATGATCTTTTTAACGAAGTAGCTGAGAATAGTGATAAGGTTTTATGGTTTTAGGAGGTAAATATATGGTAAAAACTTTAACATTTATTGTGACAAAAGGTCCTTATTCCTCTGAAATTCCTTATACAGTCTTAAAACTAGTTAAAGCAGCTCGAAAAAAAAATGTGAATATTAATCTTTTCTTCTATCTTGATGGGACATTTATTAGCCACCACAAACAATCTCCTGGTGATTACCCCAATGTTCAATATATAACCCATGATTTATTGAAAAAAGGTCTTTTAAATCCCAAAATAGATGCGATCGCATGCATTAAATGTACCCATGCTAGAGGAATTACACATGGAGACGATTCATTTAAAGAAGGTTCTGCTTACACATATGAAGGAGTTATTATTGGGGGATTAGGCGATTTAGCAATCTGGCTTAAAAATAGTGATAAAACCATATTAATTAGTTAGGAGATGATTTTTTGACAAAAGTGATTATAATCATAACAGATCCGCCTTATGGGGTAGAGAATGCTTATGGATTCTTGGCGGCTGCAGGAGCTTTAGCCACTATTCATGACACAAGTGTCATTTTTTCAGAAGCAGGAGTACTAAATTCTCTTAAAAATCAAGATACTTCAGATTTCATTGAACTGGATAAAAAATATTTGGATATACCATCTCATGAATCAAAAATAAAGGAATTCAAAGAATTAGATATCCGATTTTTTGTTCATAAGGAGGCTTTAGATATACGAGGAATAAAAGATGGTGATATTATAGAAGATATAGAGAAACTATCAATCGATCAGATAACGGACAAAATACTTGACAGTGATCAGGTGCTAATTATATAATTTTTTTACTAGTTGATAAAAATGGTAACAAAGAACTTAGAAGTAAGTCTAATTATTGATTCTCAAGGAAAAATTTGCCCCTATCCCCTAATTGAAGTAAAAAAAGCAATAAAGAAGTTATCATCTGGTGAAATATTAAAATTAATTACAACAGATCCTATATGTCCTGATAATGTTGATTCATGGTGTGAAACTACTGGAAATACTTTGATTCGAGTCGATAATCACGGAGATAAAATTGATATTTACGTAAAAAAAGGTTGATAGATTGTTGTGATTTTTCATTATAAGCTATTTTGAATTTTGAGCGAATTTTATGCTATTAGATTATACAAAGTTAAAATTAAATTTATTAATTGATGGAGTTAATCCTGAAAATGAAAATTTAATAGGTAGAATGAGTGGTGCAGGGCCTACTGGAGGAAGATATTTTTTATTAGAAAATGGTTCATGTGTTAATATTCCACTTTGGACGAAAAATTCAAAATATTCTAGGTTTTGGATAAAAAAATTTGATGATCAAAATAACTTATTTCAATTATTCGATGATAAGAAATTAATTACAACACTAAAATTAATTCCTAGACCTAAATTTTATGATTTAAACACTTCAGATAATATTAAAATGAGTAAAATTGCTATGTTACATGGAGAAAATTGTCTTGCATCAACTATTTATCAAAAATGTATCTATTGGTCACAAGGAAAAGCTTGTGAATTTTGTGGAATTGAATTAAGTCTAAGGTCAAATTCAACTATACTAGAGAAAACAGCTAAACAATTGTCCGAAGTTTTGGATAAAAGTATAAAGGAGGGAGTTTGTGAACATATGACTCTTACTACAGGGACTCCCAATACTTCCGATAAGGGTGCAAAAAAATTCATGCCCATTTTGAAAGAATTAAAAAGGAAGTTTTCTGTTCCTATCCATATCCAACTTGAACCTCCAGAGAATCAGATAATTATAGAAGATTTATATTCATCTGGAGCAGATACAATTGGAATTCATGCTGAAACTTTAGATCCTTTAATATTTCATAAAATCTGTCCAGGAAAATCAGAAATTGGACTAAAAAAGTTTAAAGAAATATGGAATTACTCAGTAGAGATATTTGGTAAAGAACAAGTCAGTTCATATCTTTTATTGGGATTAGGTGAATCTTTGGAATCACTTCAAAAAGGTGCACACTATCTTATAGAGCATGATGTGATTCCATATATTGTGCCAGTCCGTTCTATTTTAGAAACAAATTTCGAAAATGTTCAACAAAAAAATTTTCAACAAATATATAATCTATATAAAGATGTAAATAATCACTTAAAAAAGCATAATCTGGACCCTCGGCAAAATAAAGCAGGTTGTGTACGTTGTGGTGCATGTAGCATAATTACAGATTTTTACAACATAAAAATAGAATCGAAAAATGAAAATTAAATCTAATTTTTCTCTCAAACTTTATTTGTTCATTTAAAAAAAAATCAAAATCTTTATAACAAAAGATAATAATTAATATTACAGTGTAATAATCATTTTTAACTTGGTGTTTTTTATTATAAGGAATATTTTTATTATAAGGAATGGTGTTCTCTTATTAGATCGGAATTTTGGAGAATGTCAGTCGTTTAATGGAAGTTTTTCTTTATTTTCTGGATTTGTTAGCGCGCTTGAGACTTTTACAGGTGAAATTACAAAATCTGCTTTAAAATCAATAAATTTCGAGGATTTTAAAATCAATTTTTACAGAGATCTTAATAAATTAGACCTACTTTATGTTCTTATAACAGATCTGGATGATAATTATGATCAAATTCAACATAAATTAAAAAAAATTTCTAGACTATTTTTAGAAAAACATCAAGATATTCTTACGAATTTTGATGGAAATATAAACCAATTCAATAAATTTGGAGATATATTAATTGATATGGAAATAGCTCAAAAAAATTGTGGTGGTCATCCAGAATGTTATGAGTGCCAAAATCGAAATAACAACAGTAAAATATTTATGGCCTATAAAAAAGATACTATTGGATTCAAAAATCAAATTAATTCATTAATTGAAGAATCCACAGAATAAAATTATTTTATAATAAGCTAATTTCAAAAATTACTCTTGCATATTCATATTTTGAATTTAATAAATTAAGAACTCTACTTATAAACTTATATAGATTTTTAGAATATTGAAGTTTTTTGCGCTCATGAATAACCAAATTTTCGTAAATTCTTTCTCTTGTAGCATCAGGTTCATAATTATGATCATCTAACCAATGGGAGGAGACTTTACAAACCTTTATAACATCTTCATCTGGAAATAATTTTCTATCTTTAAATGTGTCTTTATAAGTATTTATGGATACACCCACCCTCTTTATGTAATAAGCGATTCCATGGGCATATCTACATAAACTTATAATATTTGAAGTCACTCTTGGATCTCTCATATTTGCACACTCTAGAATAGCAGCCCATGGGCTATTTGGATCCTCACTTTCTGGTATATTGTTAACTATTGCGATATTTATTATATCACTGAGATCAACATCAAAACCTCTTTTTAATTTCTTTTTAATTATATTTTTAAGATTTGATCCCTCCAAATACCCACCTGACCCAAAATTAAGACTTTGGAGGAGGTCATTAGACGCTATAAGTATTGTAGACTTCCTTTTATTAGTCCATAGATCTTTCCATGTGACTTTCTTTTCCCATTCTCTTGTTATTTTATTTTTTTTCCAGCCAGTTTTCTTTAAGACATATTCTAATAAAGTAGGACTTGGAAACCAAAAATCTATATCATCAGTTGATCTCTTTCGTCTCCAATCTCTTGTAGTTATATCCTCTAAATATAATCTAATAGCACCTCTCAAAAAATTAAGTTGATTATTATCTTTTAATAATTCGGCAGCAATTCGGTGAAATTTATTAGCTGGAACCTCGGAAATTTCTTTAATTTTGTTTAAAATAATTTTTGCTTCATTAGCAGCAATATCAACAGGTACATTACCATCTGATGGATATTCTCTTGAACCTCCCTCTAGGAATTTTTGAAATAATTCAAAGTCATCCTCGGGTATAACATATTTTGGATTATCGAATATTTCACTGGTAAAAACATAATGTGTATAGCCAAATTCATCATCATATTGTTTAATAAAATCGATAGTTCTTAGATTATCATTATAATCTACTGCGTTAGATTTATAACTCCAAACTTGCATTTTAGTTTCTTTTCCCCAAATATCAGGGTCTTATGTATTATCTTTAGGATTTAATAGAAAAAAAAATTTAAAAACTTTATTTGATAAAATATGCATATTCGATTAATCTGTTAATTTTTCTAAATGATTTTTTATCTAATTTATTTTTTAGAGACTCCAATAATCTACGTCGAAATTCTATGCCTAAATGTGCAATTTCATCTCCAGGTTCTAAAAGACCTTCCAGGAGGGGCTGAATATTTTTAGTATATTCTTCACTAAGTTCTTTATCTTGAAGAATAAGAGCCATTGTATCAATTAACAAATCCATAAATCCACTATGATATACCAGATGATGCATTTTTTGGGAATTTTGGATTATTTCAAAGATTCTACTACATTTTCTTTGGTATTTTAATAAAAATGAAGCTGTATAATCAGATTTCTTCTTTGCTTTAATTAATGTTTCCGCAGCAAGTCTACCACTCATACGTGCATGCCAAATACCTTCATATGTAAAACGGTCAATAAATCCAGCCGCATCTCCAACTAGAATTACTTTATTCCCGTATATATGTTCAAGAATACGATCAGGAATTGGTGCAGCCCATATATGCTTTCCTTCGAACTCAATCGGTTTAGCGCCTTCAAGTTTGGGACGAATGATTGGATGGTGCTTTAAAACTTCTTGAAAGTGTTTGATATCAACATTTTTATTGCACATTCCTACAGATACACCCTCTTTTTTAGTAAAAATCCAAGTATATCCATGAGAAGCAATTTGTGAATTAAAGAATAATTCATATACTCCACCACCAAATCTTTCTTCTACTACATGACTGGGTAAATAATATTCAGCCTGAATCGCTTGTTCAATTTCTAATGGTCGATCAATTTTTAATTTTCGATGTAATTTATTACCATGGACTCCTGTTGCAATAACAATTGCGTCCCCCTTTATCCGCTTTATATGTGAATTTGATTTTACTTCAACCTCAACGAAATCCTTGTGACATGAAATATTAAATACCTCAGAATTAGTTTCAATTATCGCTCCACTTCTTATCGCTTTTTCTCTCAAATAACAATCTAATCGATTTCGGTATGTAAGTTGCCCAATTTTTGTTGAATTATTATCACTTTTTAAATCTACAAATTCAGTAGGACCATGTAATATTAAATGATCAACGTCCCTTTCAATAATTTCCGGAGGTAACGAGCCGAAATCTAATTCGTTATGCCACATTAAACCCCCAGCACATGCTTTATATCGATTATTATCACCTTTTTCAAATAAAATGACATCCACACCATTTTTAGCTAAAAATTCTGCACAAGTTGCTCCTCCAGGTCCCCCACCAGCTATAATTACATCATATTTCATAAATAAACCTCATATTACATTGTTATATTTACATTGTTATATGACAATGTTATTATATAAGTATTTTCTTTATTGTAACAAATCAGAAAATTAGGGAAAAGTTGCTCTTTGCTTTTTATTGTTAATTATTTGAATTATTGATAGATACTGAAATCTCATTAATATGATGCAATATTTTATATATGATAAAGTATTATATATTATAACACTGTTATAATATTAAAGAAAAATAAAAATAAGGATTGATTAAAATGATGGCTACACTTGAAAATGTTGTTTATGCATACACTCTTTTAGATTCGGATTATAAGGAAATAAATATAATTTTGGAATTCATTGAATTCATATTCAATTTAAATAATTTTTTTTAATTTAATTATTTTTGGAATCCTCTAATCCACAACTATAGAAATTGCTTTTTTCGGACATTTTTCTACACAAAGAAAACAATGAACACAATTTTCTTTACGAATACGTTCCACTTTTTTTGTTTTTTCATTCAACTTATAGACCGATCTAAGACAAAAATCTTCACATAGACCACAACCATTACATTTTTCTGGATCAACTTTTATCTTCATATTATAACCTTAGAATGGTTGAATACGAATAGATTTTTATCCCATTTGACAATTTTTAATCCTTTTTTATGAATTTTAAACAAAATAATTAAATTTATTTTCTATTTTAATTAATAAAAAAAGTATTTTTAAGGAGGACTTTTAATGACAGATGAATTTAAAACTAAGGTTAAACTACAATTAGAGAAAGATATGATCTTTAAATGTGATATGGGAGATTTAAAAGTTGAAGAATGTTATATAGATGAGACAAACGCAGATCAAGTTGAAATGTGGGGTCCAAATCCTACAATGTTATTAGCCTCTGCTGTATTAGGTTGTTTAAGTGCAAGTTTTGTATTTTGTTTAAAGAAAAAGAATTTAATATTGGATGATTTAAAAGCGGAAGCTGAGCTCATTGGTGGTAGGAATGAAAAAGGATTTTTAAGAGTTAAGGAAATTAATGTAAAATTAAATCCTAAAACAGACAATGAAGAAGTAAGAAAAAGAATGCAAACATGTCTTAAAATTTTTGAACAATTTTGTACGGTTACACAATCTGTAAGAAACGGAATTAAAGTTAACGTAGATGTAAATTTATAAATAATAAAATTAAACCATTTTTTTTACCAAAACAAATTTCACTTAAAAAATTAGAAAAATAAGTAGTTATAAATATTAATTTCATCTACGAAATAAGTGTCATCGGTTGGCCACAACAGACTAATTCTCCAGCCCCAGCTTCTTTAACTTCGACTACATTACCACAGACTTCGCATTTATAAATTTCTCCAACATTTGTCATTATAATTCAACCTATAGAATTTTGGTTAATAATTCATAGAAAATTTAAATAAATAATTTATTATTTTTTAAGAGATCTAATCATTTCCTTAATCATTTTAATCATTCTTTCTTTTTCCATAAACTTATTTGTCCATTCATGAATCTCATCTCCAAGAGCATCATATCCATGAAAAGCTCCCATGATACCACCTGCAATGCACCCTGTAGAGTCACTATCTCCATCATGATTGACAGATAAAATTAACATTTTTTTAAAGTCTGCACTTTTTGGGAATTTCATACAACAATAAAGGGCAATTCCCACAGCTTCCTCACCAACCCATCCCCTTCCAATACTTTTAATAGCTTCTTCCGTATTTTGATTTTTCAAAACTTTAACTGCTGTATTAATTGCATTACAAAACTCTGTTCTTCCAGGTTCAGGGACATTATCTACAAAATTTTTTACTTTTTCTGGCCAAAGTTTTATATCAGTTTTATTAACTGCTAGTCTTACTAAATATGCAGCACCTACAGCTGCAGCTATAGCAGTTGGGTGAGCATGAGTTATTATTGAAGAGTTATATGCCACTTTATATAATTTATCAAGATCCGAGAAATATAATCCTATGGGAGCTACACGCATAGCAGACCCACATCCCTTACTATTCTTAATACCCGATTCCCACCATTTTTTATTCGGATCATTTTTATATTTAAATACTCCCATCCTACAGGTGTTACCGGGTGCATATCCAGGATTATCTAACCAATTTATAAATTCATCAGCAATTTGAGTTGATATTTCTTCCACGCTAAGATGATGGTTCTTAATCAGAGCTCTTGCCACTGCAAATGTCATTTCTGTATCATCTGTCCAAATAGCATTCCTTGGTATTTTTGTAATCCCCTTAGGACCATAGAATTCTCTTATTTGTATTAATTGTTTGAATTCAATAGGTTTACCTAACGCATCGCCTAAAGCAAGTCCCCACATAGATCCTCTTATAAAATCGGAAATATTATTCATCATTATAACTCTTTAATAACAATTCAATTATCACGCATATATGGTTCTATAATCATCGATATACCAGCTATAATACATCCTATAGCAAAACCCCACCATATAAAAACCATAAGTTCTTCTGAAGGTATTAAGAACCAAATAACGATTAATATACCAAGAATCAACCAAATAAAGCCCGTAATTATCTGTAATCGTGCGGAATTGTTCATAAAACAAAATTTGTACCATTTTATTTAATTATATCTGTATTTTTAAATAAGTTCTTTCTTCTAATATAAACATGAAGAACTTTACTGTTTTAGGTATTTCTGGTAGTCCACGTATTGCAGCAACAGATTATGTTATAAATTATGCATTAGATCTGATTAAAGAAAAGGAAAATGCAGAGATTCTTTATTTTTCTGTTGCAAAAAAGAAAATTAATTTCTGTATTCACTGTGATTACTGTGTAGAAAATAAAAGAGGATGCATACATAAGGACGATATACAAGATCTTTATCCATTAATGGAAAAAGCAGACGCTTGGATTATTGGGACTCCAATATACCAAGGATCTGTTTCGGCACAAATAAAAGCAATTTTAGATCGTTGTAGAGCACCTGTGGCTAAGAATCTAAAGGTCTTTGAAAATAAAGTTGGAGCTGCAATTGGAATAGGTGGTGACCGCTTAGGAGGTCAAGAAATTGCGATTCAAACAATTTTAAACTTTTATATCATAAATGAAATGATACCAGTAGGTGGTGGTTCATTTGGAGCCAATTTGGGAGGAACTATTTGGTCTAAAGATAAAATGGCTCAAGGTGCTGCAGAAGATGAAGAGGGGAAAAGAAGTGTACGAAAAATGGTTAAAAGATTAGTTAGTACTATAAAAATGATTAAAAAAATTGAGTAGAGGAATTTATATGGCATTAAAGATCTGTTGGGGAATAACAGGTGCAGGTGATTACCTTTTAGAGACTTTTAATGTTATGAAAGAAATTAAGCAAAAATATAATGCTAAAATTACGGTAATTATTTCAGAACAAGGGGTCTTTGTCTTAAAATGGTACAAGATGTTTGAAGGTATACAAGCAGAATTTAAAGATGTTAGAATTGAAAAAGGACCAAATATACCCTTTATTATTGGTCCACTTCAAACTGGAACCTATAAATTTCTTTTTATTTCACCCTTATCTGGAAATTCAACTGCTAAAGCAGCTTACGGAATTGCAGATAGCTTAATTACTAATGCAATTGCTCAAACAATGAAGGGTGGTATTCCTGTCTATGTCTATCCTGTAGATCAAAAAGCAGGAGAATTCACAACAATACTTCCAAATGGAAAAAAATTAACTTTAAAATCTAGAAAACTTGATTTAGAATTAGTAGAAAAACTTCGAAAAATGGAAGGAATTTTTGTTCTATCTCATCCAAAAGAAATTACTAACGTTATTGAGAAATTGATTTAATATTATCCTTAGTAACTCAGAGATTAAGTTCGAACATTTGTTCTTTGACCGTAACACCCCATTGATTTCCATCTTGTTCTAAACTTAATACAAATCCGTTTTTTTCATATAGATGGCGAGCTATATCTAATCCAGAGAAGGTCCATAAGTAAATTCGTTTAAATTTATTTTTTTTACAGAATTTAATCGCTTCATCAAGTAATTTATTTCCAATTCCATAGCCTTGATATTTAGGTGAGACAATAAACCATCTCAGATGCGCACCTTCATTATCAAACTTGATTCCATCTACGGCAATTGAGCCCACGATTTTATTTTCAACAATAGCTAACCAAAAACCATCTCTAACCTTATTAAATCTGTTTAAAAATTCTGAAATTTCAGTTGCTACTTTTGATTCGAAAAATAAACCAAATCCTGAATGTTTATTATAATAGATAGCATGTAACTCCGTTACTCGTCCAATAGCACCAGGTCTATAACCAGTAATTTTAACTTCATACAATAAATATCACCAATTAGAGAGAATAATTTAAAATTAATGATAAAAAATAGGGAAATTGGAGGCTTTAATCAAATTTTCTTAAGTCAACTATTTCTTCTTTGCCCTTAATTTCTCCAGGTTTGACAAATTCGACATTTGGTTTTAGAATAATCGCATCTGCTAATTCTTTATTAATCTCATTTAAGGGTAGTGAGCTTGGATCTCCATCAAATTCTACTTTTATTACGAATTCATCACTGATATTATCCGGTCGAGTAACAACAACTTGAAACTTCTTTAATCCGTGTTTTTTAAGCACATTTTTTACTTGTTTGGGATGTAAAAACTGACCTTTTACCTTGATTATTTGATTTACTCTACCTAACCATCTTTCAAGTTTAGGTGATGTCCTACCGCAACCACATATAGCTTCATCCATTACTCTGGATGCATCACCTGTGCAGAATCTGATGAATGGAATAGCACGTCGATATGGAACTGTTACTATAACCTCCCCACGTTCACCAGGAGGAAGTGATTCTTTAGTGTTAGGATCTACAATCTCCGTAACCATAGTTTCTTCTAAATGCATTCCTTGTGCTAAACCGCATTCTCTTCCAATAATTCCTAAATCTGCAATCCCATAAACTTGTCTAGCCATCATATCAAATGTATCTTCAAGATTTTTTCGTAGAGATTCAGGTAATGGTTCTGCTGTGAAACAACCCACATCAATTGATAACTCTTCCTTTGTGTTTACTCCTTGTTTATTAGCTTTTTTACCTAACTTACCAAGAAAGCTAGGAGTTCCAATAAATCCGGTAACGTTTAATTGTTTCATTAATTCAATTTGGACATCAGTCTTACCCGTCCCCATTGGAATGGATATAGCACCTATCAAATTTACACCTTGAGTGAAACCCAGACCTGCTGGAACACCAGCGAAAGAGAAAGTAACATTTACAATATCTCCTTTTCGAAAACCATTACAATAAAGGGCTTTGCAAAGCGAATTTCCAACTGATGTCATAGCTTTTATACTAAAACCTTCTAATAATGGACCCGGAGATCTAAAAACTACATTTAAATCATTGAGTGGGATTGCCAATAAACCTCCAAATGGGGGATTATTTTTTTGAATTTCGACTAATTCTGATTTTTCAGTAAGGGGAACATTATAGAAATCTTCAAGAGTCTTAATATCAATTGGTTTTATACCAGCTGCATCGAATTTGTCATGATAATATTTTGTGTTGTTGTAAGCATATTCACAAAATTCACGAATTAATTTCTCTTGAAATTCTTTTTGTTCTTTTCTAGGCATGGTTTCATGTTTTTCATCATAATATCCTATCATTCTTTCTTCTCGAGAAACCATTTAATCCAACCTCCTTGGATAATTAACCAATCTAGGTGAAGTCCTTCCACATTCACAAACTTCCTCATTTATTGAACCTCTTGCGCCTAGACGAAATCTAATATAAGGTAAAGTATTACGAAATGGAATCGTCACCACAATCTCTCCTTCTTCTCCAACGTTAACAGGTTCTAGAGAGCTTGTGTCAAGAATTTCAACTAATAATTCTTCAGATAAATGGAATCCGTTCATTTGAGGGCATTCTCTGCCTACAACACCTACTTCATCATGAACAAATAAACCTCGCAAAACCATGTCCCATTTATTGATTAATTCTTTTCTAATTTCATCCCCTAATGGTGAGCCAACAACGCAACCAACGTCAATTTTTAGATCTTTCGGATTAATTCCTTCTTTTTCACAAGTTTCAGTTAATGTTTGAAAAAACATTATATCACCGATAATCCCGTTTATTCCTAACTGTTTTATTGTCTCTATTTGCGATTTATGCCCTGTGGACCCTAGGGGCACGGCGCAACAACCAAATGTCAATATAGCTTGATATAACCCGAATCCTCTAGCACCACCCGCAGCCAAAGCGACAGCTATATCGATAATATCAGCTTTCCGCAAACCGGCGGAATACAGAGCTTTAGAAGAGGCATTTCCTGAGCCTGTTGCCTCTTTTAATGATGTCGGAATGAGGAAAGGTTTGTTATCAATTATTGATACTAAAATGGTACCTATTTTTTCGATTGGAAGCATTAATAAACCACCCCAAGGGGGATTTTCTCGCTGCGCATTTAAGAACTCCTCCATGGTAATAAGCGGTAATTTTGATATTTTTTCTTTATCACTAATATCTTCAGGGGTTAAATTAGCTTCCTTCATCTTATTTTTATAAAATTGAGAATTTTGAAAGGCATGATTTAAAATCCATTTAAAATCCTTCCATTGTTTTTCTTTTAAATCTTTCAAAGGCTTTGTGACTTGACTTTTTCTGTAATAACCAGTATTTCTATCAGATTTACTCATTATCTCTCCGATCCTTTTAATTATTATATATTATCAATTAAAAATTTATTTTGATTATGTTTCAACTTTAATATTAAAAATAACTTATTAAAATTCTGTTATATTAATGACTCAATTAATATGAATTTTGGATCGATAAAATTGGTAAAACATATTGGAATAGTAGCTTGCAGCGCTGAAGGAGCATCTCTTTGCTATCGAACTATCTGTATAGAATCACAACAAGAGTTGGGTGAATATAGGCATCCTGAAATAACAATGCACACACCATCATTTTCAGAATATATGGTAAATATCCGAACTGGCCGTTGGGATAAAGTTGCGCAATTAATGCTTTTATCAAGTCAAAAGGTTGCTCAAGCTGGAGCTGATTTTGCAATTTGTCCTGATAATACTATTCACCAAGCCTTTGATCTTATGGTTTCTAAATCACCAATTCCTTGGTTACATATTGCAGAAGTTGTTGGAGAGAAAGCAAGAGAAATGGGATATATGAAGTTGGGAATCTTGGGAACAGTATATATAATGACAGGCCTAATGTACCCAACTTCTCTTAAAAAGTTTGATATTACTTTTGAGATACCAGAAAAAGAAGATCGAGAGAAAATTAATAATATTATTTTTAAAGAACTTGTAAACGGTATATTTACTGAAAAATCACGACTTTATTTTAATGAAATTATTCAAAAGTTTAAAAATTCGGGATGTGATGCGGTAGTTTTGGGTTGCACTGAAATTCCATTAATTGTAGACCCAAATGATTGCCCTTTACCAACATTGGACTCAACTCGTTTACTTGCAAGAGCCGCTATAAGAAAAGCTCTCGAAATATAACATTAATTGAAAAAAATATAAACCAATAACGCAATTATGGTAATATAAATTTCCTTCATGGTTTTGGTGTTATTTTATTGGGAAGATTAGATAAAAAATCGGAAAAAAAGAACAAATCCGAAATAAAATCCAAAGAAGAATTAAAAAAACATAATGAAGCAGTAATTAACGCCATATTAAAAGATTTATCCGAATCTGAGAAAGCACTTCAAATAAATGAGAAACATCCTGAGGAAAATACTATAACAGATATTGAAATTTTACCTCAACTAAAAATGGAATCCAAGGAAATCTCTGAAGATATAGAATTAACTCAAAATAAAGGCACTATAGAAAATTTGGAGAAAATTTTTGAAAATGAAACTGGAAAACATGCAATTTGGCGTGGAAAAGAAACTAAAAGCTTTATTCAATGGAAAAAAAAGAGACAGAAGTCATAAATTTGAAAATAAAATTATTATTTTTTAGTTAAAATAAAGTGGAATTTTATTTACTTCTAATAGAAAAAAATATAAAAAGTGGATGAAATGAGTAAAGAATTATTTGATATGATAGACAGATTAATCATAAATCTTATGGGTGAAACAAAAATCCCTGGCCTTGCTATTGGAATTGTAAAAGATGGAGAACCATTTTATACTAAAGGATTTGGTGCAAGAAACTTGGAAAAAAATCTTCCCTTCACTCCAGATACTCTATTTGGAATTGGTTCTATCTCAAAATCCTTTACAGCTTTATCCATAAACCAACTTGCTGAGCAAGGAAAAATAGATCTCCATGAACCAGTTAGAAAATATATTAATTTTAAGCTCGGAAAAAGAAAAAATCCAATAACAATCCATCATTTACTTTCCCATTCCTCTGGGATTCCTGAACTTCATGCAACTATTTTAACATTAATACGCAGTCTGGGCTCTTTAGATTCTATAATTCCTATGAGCAGTTGGGATGATTTCTTGCTGCATATCAATGGTGCAGAAAAAGAAATTTTCGATGAACCAGGAAAGTGTTATTTTTATAATAATGATGCTTTCGCTTGTCTTGGTCTGATTATTGAAGAAGTTACAAATATGAAATTTGAGGATTATATTAGAAAAAATATTCTTAACCCTCTAGAAATGAAGAGATCAACATATTTAAAGATTGATTATGAAAAAGATAATAACGTAATGACGGGATATTTACCTTCTGATGATGATAAGCCCTTAAGAGCAACACCTCCTCCATTCGATAAAATAATGTATCCAGCAGGGGGATTATTAAGTTCAGTTCGAGAGATGCAAAATTACATAATTGCTTTATTAAATAAAGGAAAATTTAAAGATAAACAAATAATTCAAAAATCTTCATTAGATAAAATCTGGACTCCCCATACAAAATTACCAGCAGGAACTAGTTATGGTGAAGGAGATGCCTGGTATTGTTATGGTTGGACTCTAGAAAAAGATTTTTTTGAACAAACATTAATACATCACGGAGGAAATGCATTAACATCTTCTGGATTTTTAGCAATTCATCCAGTTGAAAAGATGGGTATTATTATTGGAGTTAATTGTAGTATTCAAGTGGTTCTTGGAGTTATTGTACGCGGATTACTTGCTCTTCTATTAGGTAAAGATATTAATCAAGCCATACCAATAATAAATGCTCAACGAAAATTAAGCTTGTTGACAGGTAAGTATGCAATATATAAAGGACTTCAAACTTTAGAAATCTTGCTTGAAAACGGTATTCTTTTCTTAAAAATCAAATACCCATTAACATCCAAACCGTTAATTGTGTCCCTTGCTTGTGAAAATCTTGAAGAACTAAAATTTTATGTGCCTTTTGCAATTCCCAATCAAAAAATCAACGTCCAATTCTTAATTGATAAAAAAGGAAAAGTTCACTTATTAATAGATCGATATTATTTCCATAAATTATAAGATATATATTCCTTAATTAAATTCCAACGATTGAACTTCTTCTTTCCATTAACACAACATCTCTCCATTTACCATTTAATTGACCGATTCGTTCTCTTATGCCCACTTCTTTAAATCCACAAGCTTTATGAAGTGATATGCTCGCAATATTTTCAGGAAATATTTTTGCTTGCAATGTCCATATACCATTCTTTTCAGATTCTTTAATAACAGATTTTAGAAGACTCTTTCCTATACCTTTACCTCTTGCAGAAGATGTTAAATATATACTTACTTCCGCAACACCAGTATAAGCACACACACCTGAGAATGGACTTAAAGCAGCCCAACCTATAACTTTATTATTACTTTTTACAACCAAGCGACAATTTTTTAAATGGTTTCTATCCCATTCCTCCCAACTTGGACACTCAGTTATAAATGTGGCATTTCCAGTCGCGATACCCTCATTGAAAATCGATTTAACCGAAGACCAGTCGTCATTTTCCATCTTTTGAATTTTAAAATTCATAATATAACCTTATGGAGGGAATAAAAAATGTAGAATTCATTAAATTTCAAAATCAATCTCTGCAACAGGTGCAGCTGCAGTAGATATACCTTCTGCTGTTTTATACTCTTCGAGAGTTCTTTTTTCTACCTTTTTAATATATTCTTGTAATTTCCGATCAATATCAGGTGATATTTCAGGAGGTACATATGATTTAATTATGTCATCAATTTTTTCTTTAGCGATTGCAATTAAATCCCGAGAACCTTCTTTACGCCATCTACTTCGACGCTTGCGATCCAATAATTTAGGTATATATAATTCTTTTTTCATATGTTTTAATGTGTGCATCTCTCCTAAAAATGAAACACCTTTTTCAGTACTTGTTGCAATCTTCTTAATGACATCCAATGCAAGAGTTTCATCATTAACCGTTATGCCATCAAATGCTCTCTTTATTATTCCTACTAATTCATCATCAATCACTAAAAGTTCAAGAGCTTCAGTTAAGGTTGATTCATAAGTACCAGCACATGTAATATAATTAATTCCTGCTTGTGCAGCTAATAAGAGAGTTTGTAACCGCTCAATTCCATTTTGAATATCTAAACATTTCGAATCTGTAACTCCACCAACTCCCCGAGATGGAATATTATAAAATCTTGCTAATTGAGCAATTCCTGTAGTAATTAAGCCTGTTTCCAATGCTCCTAAGGCGGTATTTCCTGAACGCATATCGGTTGCACATGAGACAGTTCCAAAAAATACCGGGCTTTTTGGATCATATATTTGCGCTAAAATGATTCCACCAATAATTTCAGCATTGGTTTGTACTAATAATCCTGCTAATGTTACAGGTGCAGTACTACCTGCAAGAGCTTCTGGTGCAATAATTGTAGGTTGTTTATATTTAGCAAAGACTTGAAGACCATTTGTCATTATTTGAGGAAGTTGTAACGGACTAGTTGGATTCACAAATCCTACAAGTCTAGGTTTCTTTATAAGTTCCTCATCATCACCTACAATTATAGATACCATATTCATCATATCTTGACTCGCAACCTTTCCATAACATCCCAAACCATATGGTTTGCGAGTATTTTTTGACCATTGATAAATACATTGAGCGTGGATTGAGGTAAATTGAACATCATTTGGCCATACATCCACATGAGAACAATTGATATGCTTCAAAGAATCAACTACTCGAATTTGTTGAATTGTATCTGCTAGAACTGTTTTTCTAACTTTGGTTTTCTTTGAAGGATCGTAAATTTTCACTGGCGTTCCTATTGTAGCAAATTGAGTAGTTTTGGTATTTACTTCAAAATTAAAAGATCCATCAGGACCATGTAATTTGAATGAATTTGGAACTAATTTTAACTGTTCCTTAATGAATGATTCAGAAAATTTTACAAAAGAGGATTTTTCATCAGTTTCTGCACCCTTTTTTTGAAGTAATTTACGAGTTTTAGGATCTTCAATTTGAATACCAACAGTTTCAAGTAATGACATAGTTGAATTGTGGATTGTGTTAATCTCATCCTTAGAAAGAACTTCAATTTTTTTCAATCTCATTTAGATATCAACTCTGATATGATCATTTAATCATGAATGTTTAATAATTTTTTAGCTAGAGCAACAGCTTCTATGGCGTCATCTGCCCATCCATCTGCACCAATTTGCTTCGCCCACTCTTCGGATGTCGGGCTACCACCTATGATTACTTTATATTTTTCTCGAATACCCCTAGATTTTAATTCTTCTATCACTCGACGCTGTTCATCCATAGACATAGTTATAAGAGCTGAAAGACCTATTATTTGAGCTCCAACTTCTTCTGCCTTGTCTATAAACGCTTGAGCAGTAACGTCCACTCCAATATTAAATACTTCAAATCCGTTAGAAAATAAAAACGATCCAACAAGATCTTTCCCAATCGAATGTATATCACCTTCCACAGTCCCAATGATCACTTTCCCCTTTGTTTGTCGTTCACTTTTCCCTAATTTTTTAATAACAGGATCGATAATTTCATCCATAGTGACTTTAACAACATTAGAAGCCATAATTAATTCAGGAACGTAATATTCTTCCTTTTCAAACTTAATTCCTATTAATTTCATAATATCTCCAATAATCTTAATGATGCTCTCTGGTGTTGCTTCATTACTATCAATGGCTTTTCTACAAAATTCTTTTAATCCATTTTTATCGAAATTTAAGATTAAATCTTTAATTCTTTCGTCAATCGACATTGCTCTATTCACTTTTAGTAGTAATGTGATATAATACTATAAATAACTATTAAATTAAATCTTCGCTTGAGATTTAATTGAAAAAAAGAAAAATAAGACAATATTAGGCTGGAATTTGTTTTATAACTTTTCCCGGTAATTTTGTTATTATTTGTTCGGCTTGTTGTACAATTCCATCAATCATTTCTTTTACTGTAGGGATGCTATGGATTCTACCAGTGACTGCGCCGCCCAAGAACGCCGCCTCATCTTCAAGTCCATCCATTAAATTCGCAAAACCCGACATTTCTACTTTCATTATTTCATTAGTCGAGGGGCATGGTATTCCGCGATATAAATCTGAGGCCCCTTCAATTGTTGCATCAATGATTTCGAGAGTTTTGGGATTTCTTACAAATCGCATTGGTCCAAAAACTCCACGACCAACTAATGTATCTTCTTCGGTTCTTTTAACTAGTACTTCTTTCCATGTTTGATTGAAATCCGATTCCTTGGTGGCAATAAAACGTGTACCCATTTGAATTCCAATTGCTCCTAATGCTAGTGCGGCTGCTAATGATGCACCGTCTGCAAATCCACCAGCACCAACAACTGGTGTATTAACAGTTCTTACGACTTCAGGAAGAAGAACCATTGAAGAAACATCACGCCAAGAACAGTGTGCTCCTCCTTCTCTACCAGATGCAATAATTATATCCACTCCAGCTTTTTCGCATCGTTTTGCAGTCTTCACGCTTGGGCAAACATGGCACCAAACAATATCGGGCAATTCTTCCTTTATTGGAATTCTTGGTTTTTTGGCACCTTTTGCCTTTGCATCAACCGCCCATGGCAAGGGATCACCTGCAGATGTTACTATAACTTTAAATTTTTTCTGCATCTCCGGTTTTTCTTTCATTAGTTCAATCATGCCTTTAATCAAGCGTCGTGCCGCAAAATCGAAATCAACCGCAACTGGAGTATTCATGCCAAATTTCGCATCGGGATGGTCTTTTAGATGGTCATATACGTATTGTATGACTTTTTTTATGATATCTTTGGGACGACCTCTCCCAAAAATTTCCTGAGCTCTTTCTGGAGTTGCTTGGGTTGCAGTTCCGCCCGCCATTCCTATGGTAGAAACCAAACCTAAACCACCAGCCTTTGCCACGGCGATACTAAGTTCGGTAGTGCTATAAGGTCCCATTCCGGCTTGTATTATTGGATATTTTGTTCCAATCATTTCTTGAAATTTTGTATAAATCAATAAATTATCTCCTTTTATTCTAAATTAAGATAACAAAAAGATTTTAAAAAATTATGCCTTTATATATTATCTCAAGTAAGATAATATATTATCTCAAGTAAGATAAGTAAAAAGACAATTAATCTTAATCTAAGCACTAATACTCATTAATTATTAACAATATATCTTGATAAAACATGCCCATTTAAAATAATTTGTGCAAATTACATGCATATAGATTAATATGGTGTACATTTAATTATTTAATCTAGAAATAATAATCATTTCTTGAAATTTTGTATAAATCAATTTTTTATCTCCTTTTATCCTAAAAGCCCCCCAAGAAATCTTTAAAAAATTATAGTAGACCTAGCAATAATTGAAGTTCTTCTAAATATAGTTGACGATTTTCCCCTTCTGTAAGTTCAATTGACACCTCTCCCCCGTAAAATTCGATAACTGCCATTAAATCCCCTTTTTTGTATGTTAAAATTATACTTTTTCCTGCTTTTTTACTATTTACAAAAAAGAATTTCTTTTCTTTTAAAAACGGTTTAATGATAAGTTTCCAATTTTCACCATTTGTTATCAAAATATCACAAATCCATTAAGAGCCTATTTTATTAATTTGAATTAATTATTTTAACCTCTTTAAAGATTTTAAAAAGATTTTTATATTTTTTATCTTAAAATTGATAGAAATCCAAAAAAGATTGACTGTAAATTTATTATTTATATCATTTTAACAAAAAATCTGCTAAAAAAAGTTTAGGTTGTATTCAAAAATGGGAACTATGTATGAAATTCGATGGCACGGACGTGGTGGACAAGGTGCTATTACTGCTGCTGAAATTCTTGCTGAAGCGGCTTATTATTATGAAGATAAATGGAATTGGGTGGCTGTATCTCCTACATTTGGAGCAGAAAGACGTGGTGCACCTATTATAGCATCATCTCGAATAGCGGATGAAAAAATCAGAGTCCGTTCTGCAATCACTACACCTGATATTGTAGTTGTCTTAGATGACACCTTATTAGACGTTGTAGGTGTTACGATGGGGCTTAAATCAAATGGAAAAATTATAATTAATACTCCTAAAAAACCAAATGAACTTAATCTCGAAGGAGACTTCCAAATTGTCACTGCTGATGCTACAGGGGTCGCTTTGGAGCTTGATTTGAAAGCAGCTGGTTTACTTGTAACTAACACTCCAATATTAGGAGCAGTTGTAAAAGGAACAGAATTAGTTGCACTTGATGCAGTTCAAAAGATTATTAAAAAGAGATTTCCCGGAAAAAAAGGTGACCTAAACGCCAAAGCAGCCCAATTAACTTATGAAAGAACACTATTATAATAAAAATTATTTAATCTTTTACGAAAACTTGAAAAACCTTTTATTCAATTTTTCGTTGTTTAGTTAGAATTAATATAGGATTTGACTAGTATGGACGAAGAAAGACCGATATCTTCCATGTCTTTTCCAATTGAAGGTGAAGCTGGTAAAACTGGGACATGGAGGACCCATCGACCAATTATTGATAAAACTAAATGTACTGCTACCAAACAAAATAAATTGGTTTGTATGTTATGTTGGTTATTTTGCCCCGAAGCTACTATTAGTAAAACTATCCCTCCCAAAATAAATTATGAGTATTGCAAAGGGTGTGGTGTTTGTGCAGAAGAATGTCCCACCAAAGCTATTTCCATGGAAGAGGAGGCTAATTTTAAGGAGTAATACTTATGGGTGAGAAGTTATTAGTAACTGGAAATCATGCAGCTGCACATGCATGTAAAGATGCGAGAGTCCAAGTAGTAGCGGCATATCCAATAACCCCACAGAGTCCTGTTACAGAAAAGATTTCTGAATTTATAGCAGAGAAAAAAATGAAGGCACAATATATTTGTGTTGAATCCGAACATAGTGCAATCAGTGTTTGTATTGCAGCTAGTACCACTGGTGCAAGGGTATTTACAGCATCTTCAGCTAATGGATTATGTTTGATGCATGAACAATTACATTGGGCTGCAGGGTCCAGACTACCTATCGTTCTCGCAGCAGTTAATCGTGCTCCAGCAGCTCCTTGGAATGTATGGACTGATGAACAAGATTCAATTAGTCAGAGAGATACTGGTTGGATTCAATTATACTGTGAAGATAACCAAGAAATATATGATACTGTTCTCCAAGCATATAGAATTGCTGAAGATCCAAGGGTATATGCACCAGTGATGGTTTGTTATGACGGATATATTCTATCTCATACAATAATGCCAGTCGAAACAATTGATCAAAAACAGATTGATGATTTTTTACCTCCATATAAACCGCATACAATCTTAGATCCAAAAGATCCTCGTGTTATTAATCTTGTAACCTTCCCATGGATTCGTCATGATGTTGATAAACCAGGAATAGAAAAATTTGGAGCATACCCTGAAATAAGATTTGGACTTCAAAAATCATTACTTAATGCAGTAGACGTTATTAAGGAGATAGATGCAGATTTTGGTAGTCGGTTTGGTAGAAATTATGGAATTTATAAAGAATATAGGTGTGAAGATGCCGATTTAGTAATAATGGGATTAGGCACACTCATTTGTGAAGCTCAAATTTCTGCAGATATGTTAAGAGAAGAAGGATATAAAGTAGGAGTGTTGAGTCTAAAGCTATTTCGTCCTTTTCCAAGACAAGATTTAATTAAATTTGCTTCAAGAGAAAATATCAAGGCATTTGCTGTTTTTGATAGGAATCTAAGCTATGGCTATGAAGGAGCTTTATGTTCTGATTTTAAAGCCACACTTTTTACTGGTCATATCGATAAACCAGTTCATAATTATGTTGCTGGAATAGGGGGAAGGGATGTAACTGCCCAACAAATTGTAGATGCAACTAGAAAAAGTTGCAAAGCCCTTGAAAAAAATCAGATTGATAAGGAGTTAGAATGGATTAATGTCTTTCCTTGAGGTGAAAATATGGCCGAAAAAATAACGATTAAAGATATTCCAGACGAAGAATACATATATCCAGGAACTAGGGCGTGCTCAGGTTGTGCCTTATCTTTAGCTTATCGACATGCGTTGAAAGCTCTCCATTCAGATGGGGGAGAAATTATTGTAACTGTTCCTGCATCATGTTGTACTGTATTACATGGAATGTATCCTGTTACATCAGTTAAATTTCCAATGTTAAATTGTGCATTTGAAACCACTGCGGCTACTGCTTCCGGAATTAAAGCAGCTCTTAAAGCTCAAGGAAAAGAAGATATAATTGTAGTAGGATGGGCAGGAGACGGAGGTACAGCGGATATAGGGATTCAAGCCCTAAGTGGTGCTGCAGAACGTGAAACGGATTTTATTTATGTATGTTATGACAATGAAGCATATCAAAACACTGGAATGCAGAGAAGCTCACAAACTCCATTTAAAGGTTTTACAACTACAACACCAATAGGAAAAATGGAACAAAAAAAGAATGTTCCCGCAATAATGGCAGCTCATGGCATCCCTTATGTTGCGACAGCCAATCCAAGTTATCCATTTGATTTATTTAAAAAATTTAAAAAAGCAAAAGAAATGAAAGGAGCAACTCGTTATATCCATATAATTAGCCCATGTCCACCAGGTTGGGGATTTGATACAAAAGATCTAATAAAAATTGGAAAATTGGCAACTGAAACAGGGATATTTACCCTCTATGAAATAATTAATGGAGATTTCCAATTAACAGGAGTTAGTAAATTAATCGCAGAAGGACGAAAAAAACGTTTACCAGTTAAAGAATATATAAAGGCTCAAAGAAGATTTAGATTTCTCACAGAGAAAGATATTGAATTAATTCAGAAAAATATTGATGAAAAATACAAAGAATATTCTAATAAAATCATGTAAATTTTTTGAAAAAATGTAATTTTATTAAAAACTCTATTTTTTTCAACCTAATTGAAATTCCTTTTTAAAATTAATTATAGTAAAAACTTATAAAACATATCTATCATGTTTTTTTAATAAGTTCTTAATTTAATAAATATAAAAAGAACTTGTAAATTAATTGAGGTGGTTAGAGAATTGAAACAACCTGAAACAGAGATAACAAACTCGGTATCCTATGATTTGGCAAATGTAGGTAAATTTGTTTTATATCTATCGGTAGCTATTTCACTATCTATTACATTAATACTCTGTGGACTAGCTTTAATTAGATTTCTAGATTTCTATAATTCAGATTTAGTAACTTTTAGTCAAATAGTGGATATATATGCAAAAATTGAAGTATTAAAAATAGCTGGAATAATTTAAGTAAACATTTCATTTTTTTTTTAATTTAAAATATTTATTTTTTATACAATTAAAATAATCAAGATACTATGAGTTTTAACATTCAAACAATTCTCTTTGAGCTAACAAAATCATGTAATTTAAATTGCAAACATTGTTACACAATTGATTTTGAAAATCATAGAGATTCAATATCAGAAGTTTTATCATTAAATCAAGTAAAGCTCATTTTAAATAGAGTAAAGCAATATAATATTAAAAATATCGTTTTATCTGGAGGGGAGCCGTTTCTACGAAAAGATATATTTGAAATTATAGATATTGCAGGAAATTTTGGTTTTGAATCCATAGTAATTAATACTAATGGTATTTTATTAAATGATCTAAGAATAATCAATCAAATTAAAACACGATTAGATCTTATTACAGCTATAGTTATTAGTTTTGATGGGGCAACTAGTCAAACTCACGATTTTATTAGAGGAAAGGGACAATTTGATAAACTTATAAAAATCTTAGAAAAAATTTATTCTTACGATCTCCCTTTAGGACTAAATGTCACCATTGGAAATTGGAATTTCCATGAATTGAATGATTTTTTTAATATTTATGATAAATTTAATGCGTTTTATATGAATTTTGGGTTGTTTATCCCTATTGGAAATGGAATAAAAATCAAAGAACAAATATTATCTCCAAAAAAAATTGCAGAATTGATTCATATGACAGCAGAAAAAAGATTAACTGGTTATAATGTCGATCTTTGTTCTTTCCCTTATTCCAAGTTAATAAATAAAGATATTTCAGGATATTGTTGTAATATTTTTACGGATTTTATTACAGTTACAGCTCAAGGGAATGTTATTCCTTGCATAATGTATGATTTTAATTGCGGTTCTTTACTAGAACCAGATATAAATATCAAAGAAATTCTAAATCATCCATTAGCTCAAACATTTCGTGATCCATCCAAATTAAAGAAAAAAATGAAAGGTAAATGCACAGATTGTTCTGAATTTAATACTTGCAAGGGTGGTTGTAAATTATTAGCCTTATCATTAAAAAATGATATGTTTGAATCAGATCCACTATGTCCTATAAAATATTTGCTAAATTTGGAATAATAATGCTTACAGAAATAAGAAAATATAACATTATGATATTCTTAAAAAAAAAAATGTTAAAATTAATTTTTTTTATGAAGATTTTACTTTTCGATAATAGAAAAGAACTGCAATAGCTGCTGCAACACCTATCAGAGGTAAAATAATAAATAACGCGAGCATCGTATTGTCTTCGGGTATTAAAAGCAATATAAGAGGATTTATAGCTCCTTTTTTATGTTCTGTAGTAGGTCCATTAAAAATCCTGCAAAAAACACCTCGAGCTGATCCATCTTGATCCATACTATCCCAAGATATTATAAATGAGGTGTTACCATAACAACATACAGAAGGACGCTGTTGATCATTAGTTGTAATCTTATTCACTAGGATATCATCTGTTTGATTAACACCCGTTAAATTGAATAGTTTCGCGAAAATTCCCCATCCACTTCCATCTTGACCATTGCTTTCCCAAGCGACAACAAAAGAGCCATTGTCAAAACAATCAATATCTGGATTTTGTTTACTGCTCGTTATATTTGTATTAACTCTTATTTCTCCGGTTAGAGGAGTGCCATTGTAATTAAAAATTCGGACACCAATACCATCAATATCTCCTGGAACGTCACCCTGCCAAGTTACTATGAAAGTATCATTACCAAAACAACAAACTCTGTGATAAAAATCAAAATTTGAATTGGGTTCATTCACCAAAATATCATCAGTCTGGTTATGTCCGGTTGAGTTAAAGACCTTGGCATAAATATCATAATCACCATCTTGATCGCTACACCAAGTAACAATAAAAGAGCCGTTATTGAAACAACCTACGGAGGGGAATTTTTGATTACTTGTCTTATTCGTATTTACCATGATATCATCCGTTCTATTATCACCAGTTGCATTGAAAATCTTGACATATATATCATCGTCACTTGAAGTTGTATCGTGTTCCCAAGCTATTACAAAAGAGCCATTATTAAAACAATCAATGGATGAAGGATATTGATCATCGGTGGTATTTGTATTTACTATGATATGGTCAGTTTGAGCTTGTCCTGTTGAGTTAAAAATTCTAGTGATAACCCCATAGTAACTCATTTCATCTTCACCAAGACTTGACCAAGTTATCACGTTTGTTTCTTCGGAATTGTAAGAAATTGAAGGTGTTATTTGAGAACCACCCGTATATTGGTCATTAACTAAAATATCATTTGTTAAATTCATTCCCTTTGAATCGAAGTTTTTAAGATAAATACCATTTGTATCTCCTGAACCATTACCACGCCAGACTACTGTAAAGGCACCACTCGAATTGCAACTAACATCTGCAGTCCATTGCTCGCCCGAGATAAACGTATTAACTTGTATTTCATCTCCTTTTGTTATTTCAATGGCTTTTGGTGTTAGTTCTTTGACATAGTTTTTTGAATCAATTGTTTGGGAAAGTAAACACGTGTAACTTTGCAGAGAATTTTGAACTTGAATCGTTGAAAGTAGACCTATCGTAATTAATAAAATTATATATGCAATTTTAGTCTTTTTTACCAATTTATCTCTCACCTATAGTTATATCTGAGAGATTTTTTTTTCATTCTCAAATATTTAAATCTTGTGTTGAATGATTTCAAAAGGGAATATTATTTATTATCTATTAGTTCATTTAATTTCTTTTGACGAAATTTTTTAAATTTTGAAGGTTTAATAGATTTTATTGCAATTAAAGGGTTATTCTTAGGCAATCCATGTGGTAAAATAAATTCCTCATTCTCTAATTTTAATAAATATTTTTTGGCATCCTTGAATAAAGAATACTTGCCATTCTTACTGGTATTTAGGTCTTTTTTTTCCCTATAATAGTCAAAGGTACTCCATTTTTCTTTGCTACGTGCCCATACAATTAAATAATTTCTATCCTTTGGAATTAAGGTATATTTGGTAATTTTTTGGTTTGTTTTTAGTAAAATGCTAATTAAATTCTCTGATTCCCAATATACAAATTCACCTTTCTGTAATTCTTCCAAGGCTTACCACTTGAATATAAATTCATCAACTTCAAGAATATCATTGATTTTGATCTTAATTTTAGCAATACTTTCAAGGGCATGTTCATCTTCGGAAAATGTGTGAGAGCTATACCGTTCCATTGTGCAAGTGGTGGATATTTCAAAAATTCCTTTTTCTAATTCCTTTATAGAATTTACCTTTATCTCTTTAAGAACCCAAGAGGATTCGACGCCCCACCATATATTATATCCTTTTAATGATTTTAATTTGTTATTAAATTCTTCCTTTGTTATTTTTTTATTGAATAATTTTTGGTATAACTCCATTCCCTCATCTTCGTCTTTTTGAAGCTCTTTTTTTATTATCTTTTTGATAGTTTTTTCTGTAAATTTTTCTTTCATTTCTTCAACTCGAAAAATATCTTAATTTTCCTAAAATTTTAAAGTTTTGTCTAATTTGTTATCATATAAAATTTAAATCATGGAAAGAAAAAAAGATGGAAGTAATTCCAAAATATGCTGCTAGTGTAATTCTGATTCGTAATTTTAAAGAGAAAGGAGATAAGTTTTTTGAAGTCCTGTTGATTAAAAGGTCAGAAACGATGAAATTTCTAGGAGGATTTCATGCTTTTCCTGGAGGGAAAATAAAGGAAGATGATTATATTGAAAAAAATTTAGAAAGATGTAGGGGATTGAGTATAGATCAAGCTTATGATATCTTATATAATCAAAATACCTCTTTTAAAGAAAAAAAAATTGCATTAAGTTGCTGGATTGCTGCTATTCGTGAAGTTTTTGAAGAAGTTGGCATTTTAATCGCATACAAGGATAACAAGTTAATTGATTTGTCTAATAAAAGTAAAATAAACAAATTTCAAGAATATAGAGGTAATTTAATAAAAAATGAAATTTCCATGTTGGAAATAATGGAAACAGAAGATCTATTTTATGCAGTTGATAAACTCCATTATTTTCGTCATTTTATCACTCCACCATTTGCCCCAATTAGATTTGATACACGATTTTTTCTCACTAAATTACCCGACGGTCAACAAGGAATAGACCCAGATAATAAAGAAATTGTTGATTATGAATGGCTAACACCAAAAAATTCTTTGAAAAAATATAGAAAAAAAGAGATTAAAATCATTCCACCACAATATGCTTGTTTAAGAGGTTTAATGAACAGAGATCAAATTCGAGAACTTGAAAAATGCGATCTTATTTAGACCTAGATAACATAAAAAAAATATACATTTTTCATAAAAGATCGAATTTATTGATCAAAATTAGATGATTTTACTATTTGATCCAATAAAAGGGAAAGGTCAAAGTTAATGATTTGGTTAATACTCAGCTTTCTATTTGTATATGGATTTATGCTTTGTATGTATTATGGCATGCAACATCTAAAAACCACAAAAAATGACATTCAAACTTCTTTTAAATCTAATGTTGAGAAAGGTGTCCCATTAGAAGCTGTAGGTAGGCTTTACTCTGATTCGATCAATATTCCAATTCTTGATGATACCCTAAATAACCAACATAATCGAAATCTTGAAAATCCTCAAAACAAAGAAATGATAATTTGCAGAGCATGTTCCAGATCTATACCAGTAGATTCAAAGTTTTGCATTTATTGTGGTTCAAAATTATTTTAAAATTAAAACTCTCTATTTTTTTTATAATATTGGCGCTAATTTTTATTGAAATAATGGGATATTTGTAAAAATAAATTACTTTTTACTCAAAAGTCGTAAATAGCTGCTGATTAAAAAAATATTTAAATTATCTATATAAAATTAGATTTAAATTTGAATTAAAACTAATTATCATACCATTAATTAAAAAATTAGGAAACGATGTGAGTTTCTTATGTCTGATGAGATAGAAATAGAATCATTAAAGAAGATGTCTAAAGATCTTTACAATCAGAACCAGAAATTAAAGCAAGAAATCAAGGCGCTTCAAGAACAGATTTATAGTATTTTTTCACAATATAAAATGGTTACAGGAAAGACCCTTGAATCAGCATTGGACTGCGCTAAAATTGCAGATGAGTTAGTTGATGGAGCTAAAGAAGAATTATTAATTATTACTCCTGTTATTGATAAAAAATATGTAGGCAAAATATTTGACAAGGTCAATAAAAAAGTAAATGTAATGATAGTAACATCCGAAATGGATCAATTGAAAACTAAAGACCTTAAACAATATATAGAAAATTTGAAAGCGATTAAATCAAATGAATTGATAAAGAGTTTTACAAATCCTACAACAAGGTCCTTTATAATTATTAAAGATAAAGAACGAGCGTTAGTTTCTAGTGGAGCCTTAGCTGAGATGGTGATGACTTTAACGCAGAATATAGGATTTATGTTAACAAATAAGAATGATTTAAATACATTACTCAGGTTTTTTAAACAACATCTTCCTAGGTTTGTAAAAGTTGATTTAATACCGGTGACAGACTAAAAATAGATTATTTTCGGGAAACTTTTCTCATTTTATCAAATGTTTCAGCTAAAATATTTACTAAATTAGGATTCTCTACATTTTTTAAAATATTTCCTGCAGCTCCTTTGAGTATATCTTTGAAATTTAGAGGATTTTCGTCCTTCCTTAATAATAAAGCCACTATATGGTTTGGAATCCCAATATAGTTCTCTCCCTCAAGTCCCGAATAAAAGCTTGAGATTTTCATATTAGGTTGTGTAGTAACTGCAAAAGATGGTTCATTAGATTGTAATCGATGAGTTGAATAAATCGACATCAATAATCGTTCTGTTACTTTATATCTCTTTGGATATTGGGCTATTAAAGATGTCCCAATTTCATTATCCCATTTTAATAGGATGATTCCTAGTGGCATAATTTTATCTCCTTCACTTTGGAATTGAAACTACATCATTTTCAACTTTTACTAAACCTCTTCGTTGAAGTTCCATAGCTAATCGTCGAGTGTTTGCCACGGATTGTCCAATTGCCTTTGCTAACTGATCTAAAGTTCTAGAACCTGCGTCATCTACAATTACAAATATTCTTAGTGTTGGTTCAGTTTCCAATATTTTTTTCATGCTTTCCATTAATGCTAATGCATTTTGCTTCTCTTTTATAGCTTTTTCAGCTTCTTCTTTAATTTTGTCTGTATCTTCTTTAAGCTCTTTATATTCTTCCATTCCTTTTTTCGAATCTAAAACTTGGGTTTGAAGTTCTTCAATTTGTTTTATATATTTTTGTTCTTTTTCCAATAACTTGGAAATTTTTTCCTCATTTAGTGTAATAATTCCATCTTTTTCCTTTAATTGAAGTGATAATTCTTTTTCCAATTCTTTAAAGTCAAATTCTTCTAAATCTTCTTTTAGACCATCCATATGATATTTTATTCGCAATTTATTAACTTGTTCTTGAAATCTGTTATAAGATTCTTTATAAGTATCTAATTCCGTTTCGAGTGTTTTAATTCGTTGATCCTTTTCTACTAATTCACCCTTAACGTCAGCAACTGCAGCTTTTTCAATATCTGTTTTTGATTTTTCAAAACCATCTTTTATAGCTTTTATCTCTACTTTTAATGAATTGACTTCGTCGTCTTTTAATTTCAATTTTGAATCGAATTCAGCTTTAATTTCACCGATCTCTAGGTCTTTTTCTTTTAAACGTACACCGTATTCTCCTTGCTCTTGCATTCTTTTCATTAATTTGTCGTATCTTTCTTTTACGACTGTTAATTCTGTAGACAATTCAGTCATTTTAAAGTCTTTTTCGCTCATCTCATTTTCAAATGAACTAATTTCTGCTCGTTGCCGACCGATTATTGCTCTTAATTCTATCACATCGGTAGGGAAATCAACCATACCATCCATTTTATCTTCTAATTCCTTAATTTTTGTCTCATACTTTTTAAGTTTGTCATTTAACATTGTATTCTCAGTTTGGAGAGCTCTAAGGCGATTTACTACACTTGCCTCATCTTTTTGTTTTTTATCTACATTAGATATTAAATCTTCGATATCAGGCATATAATCACCAGTGTTTTAAGTGAGGTTATGATCGAATAATGAATTCTTTATAATTCTTAATTATGTATGAATAGTATTAAAATTATACTTAATAAATAAGTAAATTTTCTTGAAAAACAATTGAAATTAGTCTTTAATTAAATAAATAAAATAATAACTAATTTTAATGTTTATTTACAGATTAGATGTGGTAAAAAGCTAAATATTTAAATAAATTTTTAGGATTGGATTATTTAATTAACTAGAATCAAATTGCTCGATTTTCTTTTCCACTTCTTCTAAATTACCCTCCAATTTCTTAAGAACATTTTTAAATATTTTTTCTGTCAACTCGCCACTTTTAAATTGTTTCGCTAACAATTTCATTTTAAATTGAATATTCTCTTTTTCTTTATTTAATTCTTCAACTTCTTTAGGTATTTTTACCGTTTTTACTTTAGGCTTAACTACTGGTTTTGGGGCAGGTTTTACAACTGGTTTTGGGGCAGGTTTTACAACTGGTTTTGGAGCCTTTTCGAATGTTTTTTGAAGATCTTCTTTAATTTTTGCTTCTCTTTCTTTTTTTACTCTCTCTTCATCTGTTACTTTCTTTTCTTCCTCTGCTTCTTTCCTTCTTTTCTCCAACTCCTCTTTCGCTTTCTCCTCTTCTGCTTCTTTTTTCTTTTTTTCTTCTTCTATCCTTCTCTTTTCTTCTGCTTCCATTTTCTTTTTTTCTTCTTCCATTTTTAAGAGTTCTTGCTCTTGCTTTAATTTTTCTTCTTCTTCCTTCATTATTTTTTCCATTTTTTCCTTTTCTTTCTTAACAATATCTTCTTCTATGGAGTCTTTAGTTATTGGTGATGGTGTGGCTTCTTCAGGAATTATAGGTTCAGAACTAGTTTCTGAAGATACTTGAACTCCTTGTTGAAGTTCAGCTAATTTTGAATGTAAAAATTTAGCTTGTGCTTTAAAATGCTGCATTAAGTCTTCTTCTTCAAGAACTACACATAAATCAGCAATAGCATCGAATTTCTCGGCAGCAAGTTGAATATTCCCAGCCATAATAGCAGCTTCGGCTTCTGCAATTAGTCTATCACGTTCTAAAAGAGGTTTAATAAAGGGAGCAATCAGACTTCTAACTTTTATTGTGTCTGCTATGATATTTAACATAGTTTCTCTGTTATTAGGATCGATGGCGATCATAGCGTAAGTTTTATATCCTAGATATTCCTCAATTTCTTCTGGGACCATGGATTCTGGTAGATCTTGTTTATTAGCAACTATAGCTATTCGAGCATGCGGTTCCTCTTTTTTTATTAATTCAATAAAAAATTTAGATTCACGAACATTTTTTGGAGAAGAATCAAGAATTAGTATTACCGAATCAGCACCTTTAATAAATTTATTCCAAACAAAAGAATATTTTTCCTGTCCTGCAAAATCCCAAAGATATAAATTAACATGACCTAGCTTTATTGTCGCTACATCACCTGTTATTGTTGGTACATGGCGCATTGGGATATCTTCAGCACGAATTAATCTTGTTAATGTTGTCTTACCTACACCACTAAATCCAACAAGAGCTATTTTTGGACGTAATTCTTTGAATACTTCATCAGCCACTTCATGGAACCCTTCATATGCAGCTGAGTCTTGTTGCAAATCAATAATTGAATCATACTTTGAAAAAAATTCGTTTCTTATGATTTCTAATTGTTGAGTTATATTATCATTATCGTCAGTTAGGTCTGTTATGAAAATAAATAATAGATTATGATCAATATCAGTAGCATAAGCGATTTTAAAATTAATTATATTCATAAATTCAATCGTATTTTCTTTAGCATCTTTTAAAAAGTCAATTAATGATACTAATATTGGTGATAGAGCTTGGATTGATATTCCTTCCCCATATGTCCTTTTAAAAATTTGAAACTTTTCTTTGAGAATAAGGATTTCACGAAGCATCTTAATTACCAATTAAATGATTTCAAGCAAAACATTAATATTTATCGTTATTTCCAATAAATTCTATTTTATTTCTAAAATGAAATAATGACTTTAACTTTATCGAATTACTATTAAAAAAATTACTTATTTTTATCGCTTTAAGTTCAATGCTATTACTATTATTTTAAGAAACTCAACTTAAAATTAAAAATAGATTGTTTAAATTAGTTATAATTAACCAATAATTAATCAAAAATAGAAATATGGATTGGTAATTTATTATCAAGCGTCTAATGTTCTTTGAACTCACCATAGCGGTCTTGAAGTATTCTTAAATGTTCAATTAGAATATAATCAGGTTGAGAACCTTCATAGTAGATTTGGCGGATTTTATCAATTAAATATTCTGGGAACACATATTTTACTTTAATATCCGAACGTAAAAACAGATATTCGTTGCCCTTTTTATCCTTTAAGACCGATATCATTTGAGCATCCCAGAGTCTTTGTAATGTTTCATCAAAATTTTCGATACTTCCATACAACCTTTGATAAGTCTTAGATTTTTGGGAAACTGGAGCTACTCTTAATTCTTTAATCACAGTATAACAGTTCATATCCGTAATTAAATCAAGAATCAATTCTGTGTCTTCTGGATTTGGTGAGTATTTTTCAAAAAATGTTCTCACATCATCCATATAATTTTTAAGAACGGATGGATCCAGATCTTTCATTGTTTTTGAACGTACAATAGATGCTCTTGGAGGGACTCTACTTACGAAAATATCCCCGATGAGGAAAATAGATGAACTAGTCATTGCTTCTAAAGTTTCTTCACGTATTAGTTTGTTTCGAAGCATACTATTCACAATCGAGTCAACATCGATATATTCGCTCCCATATTTATCTCTTAACCAAGCTGAAAGCTCAGATTTAGTAAGTGTACTGTCTTCTATGAGTCTATCTAAAATCATTTTTTTGATAGGATCTAGAAGTATTAATGCCAATTTTTGCTCATCAGTCATTTTAGGATAGGTAGCGATATGTTTGAAATAACCAGGAAGTTCTTCAATATATTTTTTTCCTTTTAGTTGTGACATTACTCTTCTTATTGTATCGGATAAGATATCTTCATAATCTTCTGGGCTTTCATCAATTGAAAGGAGTACAACCATATAATAATCAGTATCTCCAGTATAATAACTGGCAAGATTTAAATCACCAATACTAAGTGAAAGAAATCCCGCTTCTTCTTCAAACTCGTGATTGGTATAAATTTGCTTCGTAATAGTGTCGTTAACATCAAGATTTTCTGGATATTGGGCTTCAACCCGCATACCATACTTTTTATCCCATTTAATTACACTAATTCCAAAAAGCATTGTCTTTTTTCTCCTATAGTATTTTTATTTTTTTTTCTTTTATTTAAATATTGTTTTACTAAAGTCAAATGTTGAATAATTGAAAAAACTTATTATTTTAGTGAAAGAACAGATTTTTATATTGAGTTTAATTAGAGAATAAAGAAGCTTAGATTTTTAAAAAGTTATAGCTTATGGAACAAATATTTGCAGAAATATTGGTGGTAAAATGGGTAAATTTCGTAGTATTAGAGCAAAAGAAAATAAAAAGTGTGATAATTGCGGTCAAATGATTGGTGATGGGGATATGTATTTATTTAACGAGGAAGAAAATGTAATTCTTTGTCATTTCTGTAATTATCAGCTACAAAAGAAAGAAAAAGCTTCCGAAGACTCCCCAAAACCTACAGGATCCGGAACTGGAGACTTTAAAAAGTCTGTATCAAAGTTAGATAAATTAATTGAAGATACTTTAGGAAAAAAAGATGAATAACTCCCCAACTTAATTATAATCTTACTTATTTTATCTCTTTTTCAATTAATTGAATATAAAATGAAAGAATTTTGTTATGAGACAGGTTTCCAAATTATCCCTAGTTTATCAGCATAATTTCTTGCTTCTTGAATTTCATCTCTTGTGAGACGGCGATTAATATCGGAAAGTATCGGATCATAAGGAACTTTGTGGGAAGGATGGTATTGTGCCATTACATTTACTATTGCACGAGGACAATTTTCGGCGATCCAATCCAATATAGGTTTTGTGCAACATTCTACATGGTTAGGCATTACTAAATGCCGTATAATCATTTCACCATTATCATTATCATGGGCCATTTTATGATTTCTTGTCGTAATTTCCCAGAAATTAGTTGCATTTGAAAGTTTTTTTGCACATTCATCATTTCCATATTTGAAATCGGGAAGCCAGAAATCCATTAAGTCAAGGATAAGCTTCATTGTTTCAAGAGAACAATAATGATTGGAATTCCAGAGTTGGGTTATGTTTTGAGTTTGATATTTTAGCGACTCAATGATAAAATATGTGTTTGGAAGTGGTGTAACGTAATTAATATTTCTAGCTTTTTCTTCTCTAGCTAGATGATTGGCGAAATGTCCCAATTTTTCAGATGAGGCGTCAACACCAGCTTTAGGTTTGGTCGATATATCCCAATTTTGACAAAATTTACACGAAAATACACAACTGCAAAAAAATATCGTACCAGAAGGAACTAAAGGAGGTTCTTCTCCAAAATGTAAATGCGCACTAGAGATGTTTGCTACATTTCCAACTTTACAATACCCCAATTCACCATTTAAACGATTTATTCTGCACTTTCTCTCACATAAATGGCATTCAGACATAATCCTCCTACCCAATTCTATTTTTAAATCCAAATAAGAGGTTTTAGGAATTCTGAGATCCCTAAAAGTTAGCTTTCCTTGATCGATCTTTTTTAAAGTCTCTTTGAAATCCAAGCTTAGTTTCTCATGTTCATACCATAAATTTTCATTTGATTCAGATAAATTGATTTCTGCAGGAACTTTCTTTGCAATTTGGTATTTTGCAATTCGTTCATTATTCATAATAGCGTAATATCTACTTAATCTATCTTTAACTTCTTTTTTTTCCCATACTTTTACTGCGTCTGGTCTAACTACACGCCACATTGCAGTTCGATCCAATATTTTATAGAAATTTCTAAAAATATTAGTAAAAAAATTGAATTTTAGATTTTCTAAATAATTGATGATTATTAACTAAAACTTTTAAGTTACTTTGTTTCTATTCTTCCTTTATCCCAAATATTTTATGTAATTCAGAGATCTTTGCATACATTAAAGGACCTGCTGCTGCGGTAGCTGGACCGATAGATCCACATCCTATACGTTGTCTTAAATATTCTTCTGTTTCCTTAAAAATTTCTTCCTTTTTTCCCTTATTTCTCTCCCAGCGCCAAACTGCAAAAGAAATTATTTCATCTGCCATATATTCAAGTTCCTTTAGTCTTTTTGCGATATGTTCACCCGTTATATCCCTCCCAGTTTCAGGATCAATTACCATCTGTACTAAAGGAGGTTCTATTGGTTTCGTTTCTTCAGGAATAAATTCTTCTTTTTTAGACTTTTTTTTCTTGGATTCCATGATGTTTAATTTAAAAATCCTTCAATAAAAAATTTCCTAGAGTGAATAATATCATTACCAGTTAAAATAGAAAGTAGATTATAATAAATTATTATTAATTTTTTTTATATAGTGTAAAAAATATCTATGGGATTGAATTGGAGTAATTAGTTAATCTAACCAAGCCAAATATCTTCAACCCAGAATTTTAAATTGAAGTATTATATTCAAGCATAAAAATTTTTAATATAAACAAATAAATTAAAATGAGTTTAAAATTCATCTTCGGTGGAGAATGACAATGGGATTAACCTACAGATGTAAGTTAATATTATTTGGAAATGCTGCAGTTGGAAAAACATCAATTATTGATATGTATGTAAATAATAAATTTGAAGAAGAATATATTTCAACTCTTGGTTATAATGTTTTTGAAAAAAGTATTAAAATGAAGGATGAAAATATAGTAAATTTTATGATTTTTGATATAGGGGGACAAGAACAGTTTGAAGAACTAAGAAAGAAATATGCCGCTGGTGCTAAAGCCGCTCTTTTAGTTTATGATGTTACAAATAGAGAATCATTTGAAAACATAAAAAAATGGCAGAATGATCTTATCAATTTTACAGAAAATGCTACTTTTATATTAGTTGGCAATAAAGTTGATTTAGAAGATGCAAGACAAATTCAAAAAGATGAGGGAGAAGCTTTAGCTAGTGATATTGGAGCGTATGGATTTTTTGAAACCTCAGCAAAAACAAATACAGAAATCGATGAAGCATTTCATAAATTAGCACAAGCATATTTAGAAATAGTTATCTCAAAATAAGTAAATTATAATAATTTCTATTTTTTTAATTATCTTGAAAACAATTCAGCAACTATATTTTCTACTGGATAAAATACGTCGATATTCCCGTCCCAATCCTTTAGGATGTTCTGATATAGATTTTCAACTTTATTAATAAATTGTTCTAAATTAAAAATTATTGAATTTAGTTTTTCATTGCTAATAAATACTCCTGTAAGAAATTTACCGGAAAATATGTTTACTATCTTTCCTCTCTTCTCAATGATAGAGATTTTAGCGTCCGAAGCAGGGATTAGCTCTTCTAACATAATATTAACGCTTGTTATAGCGCCAGACATTAAGACTTCAGTGATTTTTGCATCCTTATCAATAAATGATTTATAAAATGCACATAGACCAGAAGATTTATCTATTAGAAGAATTTCTTCAACTTTACCTTGCCAATCAAATTCGGAGAACGGAGGTAGCTTTATGAAGAAACGAGATATTAATCCAAAGGATATTAATTGAAGCACAGCTCCAAATAATTTGAATTCTAGACCAAATAATTTTAGGAAAAAATCAGTTGAAAATACTATACCTATTGATAATAAAAAAATCGGTGGAATAACAGTTATTAACTCAATTAGGACGTTTTCTTTATTCTTTGCTTTCTTAAAAAAATCATTGAAATACATTGTGATAAATAAGAGGACTATTGGTCCATAAATATATAATGAGATTCTAATAATGGTTAAATTGAATAAAAATAAAGAATAAAAGAATATTACAAGCGAACCTAAACAAGTTGTAAAGAAATATTTTTTATAAACATATATTTTGTACTTTTCAATAAAATAAACAAGAATTAATGCACCAAATATAAAGGACATGTAGCCTAAATTAAGAAATAAATCCCGGAAACTACCACTACTCCAAATAATAAAGGGGGAAATTACAAAATTTGAAGAAAAATAGTCACTAATAATTAAAAAAAGTCTCATAAGAGAAAAATCAAAAAAGAAATAAGAAAAACCGAGTTCTTGAGATGATCTAAGTTGTTTTGGTTGCTTTAAATATTTCATAAAAAATATTATCCCAAGTTCTAACGAAATAACAGCATTTATCCATTCTACTATTAATAATGGAATTCTTAATGGTCCATAAATAGGAAAATCGACAAATACCATTTAAATACCCTTTAATCTTTTAATATACTTTCTATCAAGGTTGTAAAACCAATAAAAAATTGCTCCTGTTTTTCCTTTAAACTATCTAAATTTAATAAAATCTCCTTATAGTATGATTCAAAGTTTGATTTAATACTCTTCAAAAAATAACGATGACTGGCTATATCTTTTTTAACAGATAAAGCGTATGTAATATTAAATGGTTTTATTCCATATTCCAATAGAAGAATAGAATCTTCATGTTTTATTTTGCTAATTTTTTCAGTTTTTGTATCAGTTATTTGAGTAATTATTGATTCAATTCCCATAATTCCTCCTGTAAGCAGCTTTTCCTTAAGATATTTAGTAGCATCGTCTTCAATTTCATTTTCAGAGCTATTTTTTTTAATTAGTTCCGTTAAATCACAATAAAAAAGACCCTTGTTATCCTTTTGATTAATTATAAATAATTTTAAAAGATTATCTTTCCATTCAAATTCGTAGAAAGGGGGAAAATCATTAGCAGAAAAAAATATTATAATAAATCCTGTTAATAAAATAGATACCCCTATATAATATACAAATTCATTTAATCCTGGAGGAAAAATACCCAATCCAACCTGTACTGCAAAAACAATTGAAGTAAGACTTATAATTTCACCAATAAAAAATTGGAGAATTTTTTTTCTAATATCACCTACAGCTTTTTTAATCAATTTAATTTGAAAATTAAGAATGTAATAAGCTCCAGAAAGCGTAAAGATAATACTAATAATAAAAATTGGTGATCTTGTTGAGGGTAATGCAATAACAGCTATAATAGGTATAAAACTTAAGGCTGTTAGAATTTTTACAATTTTAAGATTCATTATTGAGGAAAATTCCTCTAATATAATAAAAGAGAGAAATCCAATTGGGGCGGAAAAACCAAAAATCCAACCAATTCTAGTATAGATATCTCTTAATCTTATATTAGTAACAAAAAGTCTTGATACATTTAAAAATAATGCACCCAGCACAATGAAAAAGGTAAACGCCCCAAATGATAACAATATTCTATTTAATTTAAGATTAACATCCTGAATTTTATGGTATTGATAAAAAAAGTAGATAGCTAGTTGAATACCAATAACAACGGCAGCAAAATAAACTAAAAACTGAATTTCTTGATTAGGGGTAATTTGAGAAAGCATTATACTAATTACTTCAAACAATGTGGAACCCCTTTTCATTATATTTTAATTATAATCTATTTTTACCTCATATAACGATTTTTTAATCTATAATAGAATAATAATCTTTAAAATATTTATTAAAAAATTATATGTCTGGATATAAATATCAGATATTTTATGAATAATATATCAATAAATTTTAATTTAAAAAAATAAAATAGAAATTAGTTTTTATTATATGTTACTGGGAGATTTTATAATGGAACACGAATTCAGATTCAAATTAGTACTCTTCGGTAATGTGGCTGTAGGGAAAACCTCTATAGTTGATAGATATATAAATGATAAGTTTGAACAAGAATATATATCAACTTTAGGATATAATGTTTTCGAAAAAAATATTGATGTGGGCGGAACTAGTGTTGCATTTATGATATTCGATATTGGAGGACAGGAACAATTTGAAGAGCTTCGGAAAAAATATGCAACAGGTGCAAAAGCAGCATTCTTAGTTTATGACGTTACAAATAGAGAAACATTCGATAATATAAAAAAATGGAATATAGATTTAGAGAAATTTTCAGACAATGCAACATTTATTTTAGTCGGGAATAAAGTTGATTTAGAAGATTTAAGAAAAGTACAGGTAAGAGAGGGAGCAGACTTAGCAAATGATATAGGTGCTGTAGGGTTTTTCGAAACTTCGGCAAAGACAGGCGAAGGAATAGATGATTCATTCTATAGATTGGCTCAAATATTACTAGAGAAAATGAAAAAATCATAATATATGAGAATAAAAATTTAATAGTTATTCAATTTTTTATCGTTCTATTAATATTTAAATGGTTTTTTATTTAAATTATAGGAGCATGGAAGCATATATTGATAATTTTTAATACAATAAGAGAAGCAATGTTACGATTGGACTTTTTAATTGTTATTCTCACCATTGAATTATCTTTAATTTTTATCAGGCAATGGTATATGGATAAGAAACAAAAATCTGAAAATATAGTCTCCCTTAGTTATGGTATTTACTACCTAATCATAGGACTAGGTTTTGCAATATATTCAATAAGAAGACATTATCTTAATAATAACCCATTTTGGAGATTTTTTGGAATTCAATCGAATTATTCATATTTTCTTTTTATTTTAGCAATATTTAGTATGTGTTGTGGATCACTTCTATTTTCTTTAGCACTAGAGTTTAAATACAGAAAATTTTTAAAAACCAAATTTAGTTTTTCGCTATTTTTAGCAAGTCTATTATTTATGCTTTTAATTTTTCAAAAAACACCTTTTTTTTTCCCAATTATTAATTCATTTGCTGTCTTCTCTGCACTTTTTCCATATCTATTTATTTATTATTTAATTGTAAATACATTAGGAAGAATTAGAAAAAAACTAATTTTTGGAGCAATTTCTTTAACAATTACAATTATTGGATTGGCGGGTGTATCAGACCAAGGTATAATGATTTTAAAAAATGTTTCGCCTTATTTTGAACCTTATTTAATTATATTTCAATTATTAGGTGTGTTTGGATTAATTTTATTAATCCTTTCTTTTTGGGGGTTTAATTTATTATTAGAAGCTCAATGGAAAGGGAATATAATATCACTTTTTATAATCGATAGATATAGAGGAGATCCTTTATTTACAAAGAAATTTTTGCCAGATATTCGAGATGTTGAAGATACAGATGGATTTTTAGCGAAAGGTTTAAAGGGTATTATAGGTCAGATAAGTGAATTATCAGAAACCAAAAAAAACTTACATATTATAGATAAGGAAAATTTAAAAATTGTATTACATTATGGAGAAAAAATTGTTTCTGCTTTATTGATAAGAAGAGAATTAATGAATATTAATTATATTCTTTCAAAAATAACACTAAAATTTGAGGATAATTTTCTGCCTTTTTATGATTCATGGTTAAAAGAGGATGATATTTTTAAGCCAATGGATAAAATTATTGGAGAATTAATTCCAGGTATTTAGGTGCGATTTTTTGCTAGAAATAGTATTTTTAGGAGAAAATAGAGAAATAGCTATGGTAGTAGAGGGAATATTAATTTTATTATGTTGGCAATTCTCAGTTTATTTTTCATATAAATATTATCGAAATGTAAAAGATCAAAAATTATCAAGAAATGAATTGGATTGGGCACTATTTTTTGTATCATTTGGATTTACACATTTTTTTTATCAATTTGCGGATTATTATCCAGTGGATCACCAATTTTTTTCGTTTTTGGGTTATATAAGCATGGGTATAGGGATATTTTTATTCACAACACATTTAGAAAAAATTAAAACGATTCAAACGAAATGGGTATTTCCAGCGATAACTTTTATTATTCTTCTTAGTTTTATAATCACTTATATTTATGATCCCAGATTACCACAAACTTTAGCCATTATATTGATTATCCCAGCAACAATTATTATTCCATATTTCATATTTAGGATGTTTAAAACTTTAAGTCGTAGATATCAATTCTATACTATAGGTCTATTTGGGGGGTTATCCTTTATTCTGGTTGGAAACCTTGGAGCATCTGATGTTGCCGTTTCCATTTTTGGAACATATATAAGGATATTAGCGAGTCTATTAATGATATTAGGAATTAGTTTACTTGCGCTTTTTTTCAATATATTACCCTCACTATCAGAACTTAATTGGTATGATAAACTAAAATATATTATAATTATAGATCAAACCGGGATTTGCTTGTATGATGAAGATTTCCAAGAAAAAACTAGATTAAACAAAAGATTATTAGCTGCTGCTTTATTCAACGTTCATGAATTTTTGGATCAAATGACAAAAGGATTCAAAAAGCTGAAAATTCTTGAAAAAGGAGATGAATTCTTTATTTTAGAGTATGGACAACAAGTAATCGGAGTATTAGTAACTACAGAATTATTGGAATCTTTAAAATATCTTTTAAGAAGTTTTGTAATAGAATTTGAGAATTTTTATTCAGATATTTTAAAATCTTGGAACGGTGATGCTCGAATGTTTCTCCCCACGTCCCAATTAACATCAAAAATATTCAAAAAGATTCGATGATATTGTAAATTTGTTTAAAAAAATCAACCAATAAAGAAGTGTTTTATTTTGTTTCCAAGATATAATTTAAAAATTCTTGTTATTGGTATTTCAATCGTGATATTTTGTGGAATTATGTTTCCAATTTTAAGCTATCCATGGGAATTTAGTGTTTTATTATCAGTATTATTAAATATTGGTCATTCTGTTGCCTTTTGGGGTATGATCTTAATTTTTATTAATTTAGTTCTCCATTATACAAGAAAAAGACGTGATTATAAATTTAAGGAATTCGCAATGACTTCTGGACTTTCTTTTATACCTTTATTGATTTATAATATTTTTATACCAATTTTAAATAATTTAAAATCCGACAATCTCATCAGTGCTTGGGATATTAATTTAATAACGGTCAGTACAAATAGGGAATCCTTTCAAATCTTGTTTTTTTTCTCAAGGATAATAACAATATTGTGTATTTTTTTCTTTCTTTTACTCTTGAGCTTCAGTATAAGAGATACATTTGAACTCGAATTAATTAAAGCAATATATCTTTGTATCTTTATTGTACTAATAGCATACTTGATTTCGGATGGTTTATTCACCATATGGGAGTTCTTTGAATTATGAGAAAACTGGAAACTGCTTTTTTATCTGCGATTCTAATCATTGCAGGTGTTTCATATTTATCATATTGGTGGATTGAAACTGATGTTACGCCACAGAATAGAGTGGTTGATTTATGGGGAATAGACCCATTTTCTATTGGATTACAATATGGATTATCTTGTAAAAATGAAATTCAAGGTATATGTTCAGGTCTGACTCTAGTAGATGGTCTTTTTAAGCTCATTACGAATTTAGCGAGTATTCATTTTACTTTTATAATGCAACCTTTTGTCCCAAAAGAATATCTAATAGAAATGTGTGGAGTTGCTTTAGGAGCAGGCGTGACTTATAATCAGATTTTTTTTCTGAATTATATGGCGGATTACATGCAGATATTATCAGAAAGTGCAATGAGTTGCTCACAATTTATTTTAATCAATAATACTCTTCCAATTTATGGGCCAATGTTTGGACGAACATTAGATTATCCAGGAGACGTGGTGTTGGATAGATATCAGGTTATTATAAGACTAAATGACTATCCCGGTAGTGGACATTCAATAATCGGGCATACAATCGCTGGAATGATTGGATACTTAACTGGGATAAATGAAGAAGGATTAACTATTGGTGTAAGTCAGATTAATCCTCATAAAATTGATATTGGTCCTGGAATGTCTTGTGTATTAGCAATTCGGGATATTCTTCAACATAATGAGACTACTGAACAAGCTGCAAAGACTTTTGGTGATTATGAGCGTCATACAGTAGGAGCATGGTGTTTTGCGATATTAGATGGGAATGGTTCTGCAGCAGTTGTTGAATTAGCTCATAAAATTCCAGATACGCAAGAAGTATTTAATAATACAATAAAGGGTGATGATTTACCTTTCATGGTAATTACCAATCATTTTATATCCCCTGAAATGTATCCTCTCTCCGCTCATTCTCAACAATCAGAAGCTAGATTCGATGCTTTACTTCATGAAATTCCAAAAATACCTTATCATGATTTATCGTCAGCAATTAATTTATTAAAGTCCCATTATGATCCAATTTTAAAGTGTAACAATCCAGGTCATCGAACCGTATGTAATCATGGAATACAGCCCTATCATGGTACAATGGGAGGTTTTATTGGAGTACCTAAGACCCCTATGGCGGTTTTTTGCCTTGGTCGACCATGTGAATCAGATTTTTATATTATGACTTTTGAGCCAATTAATTATCTCATTGGACCAATTACTTAAGGAGATAAAAATATGGAATTTGAATTAAAAGAAACGAAATTTGAAGAAAAAATAACCCCTATTAAAATTTATCTAAAAAGAATCTTAAGAATATTAGTCAGTTCATTAGTTGGAATAATCGCAGGATTGGGTATGTTAGTTCTAAATATCTTTTGGTCTATGAATTTCATTCCTGAAATATCTTATAATGATAAAATGTCATTTTCAATTATTTCATTAGGATTACAAGCACTTTTCATCTTGGGTCCACAATTTATTGCAGGTTTTATCTCAACAAGTATTAAAAAGGCATTAATAACAGCAATAGTTGTAACCGCAACTTTAGGTACTATTTCATTTTTGTTTAGTGTAATTCAAGGAGTGGTAAACTCAGCAATAATTATTCTAGGAATTTATATAGGCGGATATTATGCTGAACGACTTTAAGTAAATTAATTATTGATCTTAAGAACACTTTAGATTAAAAATTGATAAAAAAGAATAAAATATTGTTTGAATTTTTATTTATTTAGTTCTTTTCGTCTTTCTTCCAAATTAAAATCTATATTTACATTTCTAAACACTAAAAGCCCTAGAACCATGAATATTACTGTAATGGGTCCAAACCATAGGTATCCTGATGAAACCAATTTAGGAATTGGGTCGAATGAAAATGGAAATTTATCTAATAAGAAGCTCATCCAAATAAATATTTGATTTGGATTAGGTAAATCTTGCGTACTAAGTAAAACAATCCATGTTTTAATATTCGATTCTGTGAAAATGATTGGAAGATAGGGTAAAAAGCCAAATATTAATCCAGAGAGAATCATAGCAGGTGCTTGGAATATATTTAGATATAATTCTTTAACACCCCAATATAATCCTGCTTTGTGTTGTTCTCCAGTTCTAAGTTCGTCATCTTCAGCAAAATCGGCCATAACCACATAAGGGAAGAGATACCAAGAAGAAATCCCAGCAGCAACGAGTCCAATGTAAATAAAACCTAAAAATTCAATTCTGATTATGCCTATAATTAGCGAAAATGGTACAAAAATAGTAAATACTATTAAAGCAGATTTCAATGCATAATGTTTGGATTTCTTTTTAGATAATCTACTCCATATAGTCCAGAGAAAGATTACAGATAGGAAAAGTATGAGAGCTGCAATAATATATTGAGTTAATCCAAATAATAATACATTTTGCATAAATCCGAGGACTGAATTTATAACTATTGTAAAAACTATTGCGAAACAGCCTTGAGCAAGCTGCCACGTCATAAAATTCTTGTTTCTCCAAGTTATTTTTAACCCATCTATCAAGCTACGTTCGATCTTAACGCTTGGATCTTCCTTGAGTTTGAATAAAGGTGTAACATAACCACAGATTTCAATGAGCCCAAAGATTATTATAATAATAGGCAATATTGACAGCCCTTTACCTGTGAAGGCTGCTGGAAATAATATGGTTACTATTGCAGAAATCCCAACAGCTAAAACATTAAAGAAATTTTGGTAGGCAGAAACCTCAATTCTTTCATGTTCTTGTGTTAATTCTCTCATCCAGGCTTGGTAAGGTGAGAGCAAGAACCCATAGAAGAAATTGAAAGCACAAATGAATATTAATAAGTAGAGGAATAAAAGAACTTCATTTCCTAGTGATACTCCAAGAATTTTAATAAGATTTAATCCAAATATATGAGGGATGAATAGCAAAGTAAATGATATCGCTAATGCAGGTGCACCAATGAGAATATATGGTTTTCTTCTACCAAATTTAGTATTAGTTTTATCAGATATATATCCAAAAAAAAATCCACTAAAAGCAATGGTGAATTTTCCCATCCCTGTAGCTATACCACTAAGAATTGGTTCTAAATTAAAGATTTCAAAATAGAGATAGAAACTTAGAAAACTTACCAAATCTAATAAAAGAGAACTACCAAAACGACCGCTTCCATATATTATTTTGTCTTTTTTTTCCATCGTAATGACCTAAGATTTAGATTTTCTTCTTTCTTCTAAATTGAAATCAATTTTTACTCTTTTAAAAACTAAGTGCCCTAATATCATAAAGATTACACAGATTGGTCCAAAGAAAATATAACCTGAGGTTACAGGATTAGGCAATTCTAAAGAGAGTTTACCTGTGAAATAACTTAGAATAAGGAATATTTGACCTTCTGAATCTAGTTCTCTAAATATTGATAATATAATTATGGTTTGTTTATTAGTATCATTGAGAATATAACCGAGAGAAGGCAATACACTAAAAATAATTCCAGTAACTAACATTGCAAACGCTTGGAAGATATTAAGCGGTATACTATTGAAACCAGTATACATTCCTGCTCTCTTTTCTCCCGTCCTAAGTTCATCATCTTCAGCCATATCGGCAATTATTACATAAGGGAACAGATACCAGCTGCTAATCGACGAAGCCAAAAGTGCAATATAAATATATCCAAATAATTCATTTGGAATAAGACCAAATATCGATAAGGGTATAATTATTGTAAACATGATTAAAGAAATTGAAAGTGACCAATGTTTTGATCTCTTATTTGACATAATAGACCAAGTCTTCCACATAATGATTATTACAATAAGAAGTATAACTGAAGCGATAATTAATTCAAAGGTAGAATACATCAAAATGCGTTGAACAAAACCAAGAACACTATTAATAATAATTGTAAATGCGATCGAGAAAAAACCTTGAGCAACCATCCATAACATATAATTTTTATTTTCCCAAACTACTTTTAATTCTGTTTTTAAATTTGGTTGTGAGACAAATCTTTCCATGTCTTCTTCTAATGTTATAAATGGAAGTATATAACCCACAATCTCAATTATACCACAAACTATGACTACATAAGGAATTAAAGCCATCCCTTTTCCCGTAAATGCAATAGGGAACATAAAAGTAATTATTGTTGCTGCTCCTGCTGCAGCAACATTAAAAAAGTTCATATACGCGGAGACCTCTATCCGCTCATGTTCTTCTGTTAGTTCTGGCATCCAAGCTTGATAAGGAGTTAAAAGAAATCCATAGAAAAAATTAAAACTACTACTAAAAATAAGTAAATAGATAAATAATGAAAGATCATCCCCTGAAACAGTCATTCCAAATACTTTTACTATATTTAAATTAAAGATATGAGGGATAAAAAGCATAATAAATGTAAATGCAAGACAAGGGGCTCCTACGAGTATAAATGGTTTCCGTCTGCCCCACCTCGATTTTATTTTATCAGAGATATATCCCATATGAAACCCAGAATATGCAATTACTAATTTTGCAATAGCATTAGCTACTCCATTCAAAAATGGATTTAGAAGAAAGATTTCAAAATAGAGATAAAAACTAAGAAAACCAACTAATTGAAGTAAAATTGAAGAACCTAATCTGCCACTACCATAAATTATTTTATCTCTTTTCTTCATTTTTTTACCATCCTATATAATAAAAAAGTCAAAATTTTAAATCGGGATAGTTTTCCCTAATTAGTTTTACAGATTTTAAAGCATCTTTAAAAGTTAATTCAAAAACAAGGGGGCCTTTAAAACCTTCATCTCTGAATAACCCAATCGCGTCCATGGGAAAACTGCCGTCCCCAATTGCAATATGGTCGTCAGGTCGTCCATCAACAATATGTCCATCATTTAAATGAATTTCTATAAGTCTATCCTTATGTTTTTCGAAGAATTCTTGAACAGAAAGCCCAGTATAGTCGTAGCCGCAAATTAGATGTCCTGTATCAAAACAAATAGAGAGATCATACTTATCGATAATTTTTCTCGTAGCTTCAAACGGAAATTCTATATTTTCAACCGCTATTTTCTTGGGATCTACATCTACGTTCTTTAAAATTTTTTCCACACTTTCAGAAGCAAAACCGTTCATTACATGAGTAAGAGCACTTTTAAATTCAGGCGGAATTTTCTGTATTCGGGAAAATTCTGCAGCTAGGGACCCAGTTAGATGTAATACATATGCTACAGGATCTAGCATCTTCGTACGTTCTATACATTCCACCATACACTGAACTGAGGCATCCCTTATTCTAGCATTAGGACCTGCAAGCTCAGTTGACCATAAAGGTAGATGAACGGAATATGTTATTCCAGTATTATCTTGTTTAATTTTAAGTAATTTTTTTATTATTCTTTTCGAAAGCGACGTGGGAAGAACATATTCTAAGTCCATTGTAATTTCTAGATGTTTAAAACCAGCATTTATTGCTTTTTTTACAAGCAAAGGGAATTTAAGGTTCCTTAAATCTAGGTCTGCATCGATTACATCAAAATTTATTGGTGTAATTCCAAAAAACAAAAAAAAAACTCCTTCAACACCATATTAAATTTCATTTTTATGAAGAATATGCCAAATTTTTACCTAAATGATAGAATAAGATACTTGTTAAAGGTATTCCTAAAAATAATGAGAAAAAAGTAGAGAAAAATTCGAATAATCTTTGAAAATCTACAACATATAAAGCAAATCCTAAAATAATAAAACAAGACATAGAAATTATAAAAATTCTTTTTTTCGTAGATTTGTCAATTTTTTCCTCTAGAAATGTATAATATTTATTAAAAAGTAGAGTTACATAACATAGTAATATGAAAACGAGAACTCCCATGTAGAAACCAAAAACTCGATAATCCTTTGATTCTACTTGTAAAAAATCTCGCCAAGGAACGAGGTCATAGTTACTATCCCATCTTTGTGTATACCAACTCGTTTGAGTTCCGCACCATAAAAAATCGTGGAAGAATGAACCTGCTAATCCTAACGCAATAAGTGAAATCAAAATAATAAATAAAAAACCTTGTTTAATATTTGTAGAATATTTCATATAAGCAGAAGTTCCAATAAATCCCAAGCCCATAGGTAAAAATATAAATGAAAACAATGAAAAAAAGAGAAAATAATTAATTTCATCCACTTGAGATGAAAATTTTAACCCTAATATATGTGGATTGTAAAAGATTATTGATATCATTGCTATAATAACGATAGTGGTGCCACAATAAAGCAGAAAATTCTTCCAGAGTTTTTTATATGTTATGACTTTTTCATTATAATAAAAAACCAAAGATTTCCATTGAGGTAAAAATAAAGGCAGACATAATATACAACCCACTATTCCATAAATTAATAATACGTGATAACTTCCATCTAAAAACAATAAATACACCTTATAGATCTACTAATTTCCTCGAGTTTGAAGATCTATAAGCTGCTTCTACAATTTCATGTGCTCTTAATCCTATTTCTAAACTTGGTTGAGGGAGGGTTTCCTCTATAAGAGATTTTATAAAAGCAAAATTTTCATAGGTATATATACCAGCCCCAGTTTTAAGCCTTGGAAGATTTTTGGATTCAATATATAGATTATTTATTTCCCTATAACTTGATGATATTTCTATTTTTTTTCTTTTTATTTTTCCTTTTAACGATTTAAAGGAAGCACCGGTATATTTTTGCAAAATTATATTTCCATTTTCAAAATAAAGTTCAAGATGTCGAAAGTCTCTCCTAATTTTATGCCAAATGCTTGTTAAAACACCAGTTCCACCATTTTGAAATTCAAAATTTAGAATTGCAAGATCTTCTAACCCTGCTTGGGCTTCTGGTGAAACATATCTAATTTTTGAAAATAAATTCTTCATAGAACCAAAGAGAAATTCTAAAATATCAACATCATGTATTGAATGTTCGAATAAACATCCTGCATGTGCAACTGTCTTATCTTTTCTCCAATCAGAAACATGCGTAGAACCTGCAATTGGCCACTCTTGATCATCAATCATAATTGTAGTTAGTAATTTCCCTAATGCTTCTTTATTATCTTCAATATATCTTTTAATATACCAAAAAATTGGACAAAATCTTAGTACTAAACCAACTTGAGCAAAGATATTATTCCTATCCCTCGCTTTAATCATTTCTTTGATGTCAGATAAAGTAAAAGCAAGTGGTTTTTCACAAAAAATATGTTTTCCCTTTTCTGCTGCGGAAAGAAAAAACTCCTTATGATATCTAGTCGGAGTTAAAATATAGACTACATTAATTGAATCATCATTAATAATATCCATTGGATTTGAAGTTGTTTCCTTTGTTCCAGTTATATTACAAAATCTTTCAATGGCCTTTTGATCTATATCTGCTACTTTTTTTAAAGTTATAGAAGTATCCTTAAAAAATGGATTATTTATTAGACTCTTTACGGAAAGTCCGTGAGCAAGAGATATTAATCCAGTTCCAATAAAACCAATGTTGAGTTCTTTCAAATAATAGACCAACCATAATATTATAACTAATGTTATAAATTCAAACACATTATAAGATTTAATCCTTTTTATGCAAATTTAATTTGGAATGTTATAAAAATTGCTAATTTCTATAAATTTAAATTGTTAGATTTTTTATATCATAAAATAGAATGTAGTTTGATGAAAATTATTGAATATTGAAGATTTAATATTTTTGATTTTAATTTGGATAGGAAATTGGGATATAAGCGGAACAATAAATTGTTGGATAGGATTTTTAATTTTTGGTACTATAACTGGAACGCTTATTTTAATTGGATATATTATTAAAAATAAAGAAGCGAAATTTTTGCTAAATATGATGGCATCTGTCTTTTTATTAGTACCAAACATATTTGCATTTAGTCTAGTGGCTCGAAATTATATATTTAATATTTATATTGCTTTAATCCTTTTTTTCTTATCCAATGGGTTTATAATTTATACTATAATCCAGGGTAAGAAGGTGTATAAAGAATTAATATTAGAAGGAAAAATATTTCCTTCTAGGTCACAAATTCAAAAATTATCTCGCAGTGATGTCTCTAACTTGGAATTAGCAAGTAGAATTTATGAACGGAAGGGTAGCTCTAATCCAAAAATTTATGAAAAAGTAAGACTAGGTGATGAATTTGAAATTCCATCTAAGCAGTTGATATGCTCTATTTGCGATTATAAAAACCCAAGTGATTCTAGAATATGTAGATCCTGTTATAGTAAATTTTTAACCTGTTTAATTTGTAATAAACCGATTAGTAAGGACGAAGAAATATTTTGTCCATATTGTAGTGCTCCTTATCATGAAAGAGAATTTCTTGAATGGTTAAAAATAAAAGCCCATTGTAAAAATTGTAAAAAAGATTTAGATTTATGGGAATTTCAAAAATATTTGGAAGAACGCGAAAAAGATAATGAATTATATTCAAAATTATGTATAAAATGTAAAAAATTTATTCCAATAGATGCAAATTTTTGTATTTATTGTGGAGAAAAAAAATAATTATGAATTAAAGAATAAGGAAATTTATTATATGCACGTATATACTCCAACAATTACTCAAGAAGCTTTACTCCAGACTATGATATTAATAATTGGCATTTTATCTATAGTAGGTTGTGTTAGATATTTAATCAGAAAGCAATCTTCAACGGGAAAGAAAATTTTTGATATAATTTTATTATTTTGGTTATTAGGAGAAAATTTTCCAATAATAGGTTACTTTTATCAAGGAGGTATTTTGTTTCTATTTGCTCTTGGATATTTAACATTTTCTATTAGCATTTTATTGTATTTAATAATATTTAGAAAAAGAGTGTATCCAAAAAATGTTGATAAAATAATAGAATATTATGGAACACAAGGAAATGATCTAGATCATTTAACTTCTGCTGAAACCGGAGAATCATCAGAAGAAAAAATTCTTCCTAAGGTCAAATTAGGTAAAGGGTTTTATAAGCTCTATAAGTATACCATTTGTCCTGTTTGTAATAAGAAAAATTTACTTACTTCAAGCACATGTAAATACTGTTTAACTAAATTTGCACGATGTAATCTTTGTCAAAATTACATAGGAAAAGAAGATGTTGTTTATTGTCCTTCTTGTAAAGCCACGTATCACAAATTAGAATTTCTAGAATGGTTAAAAGTTAAAGCTTTTTGTGTCAGATGTAAGAAAGAATTAGATTTATGGGAATTTCAAAAATATTTGGAAGAAAATAAACAAGAAGGTCAATTACCTTCAAAATTCTGTATAAACTGCGGAAGATATATTCCAATAGATGCAAATTTTTGTATTTATTGTGGATTAAAATTTTAACAAGGTTTTTTTACGTTATTTTTTATGCTTTTTTATTTTCTTAGTTTTTTTAGTTTTAATAGAATTTTCAGTATCTTCTGCTTTAGTTGATCCCTCTAACATCCCAATAAAATTGTCAACTGCTTTTTTAGTAGTTATTAATTCATCACCTTCAATGACAAACCCAAACTGAACAGCCCAACTAAAAATAATTTTATCAAAGGATTCTTTTTCCATTCCTAATGCGTTTTTCATCATATCCAATTTAACCCTTTTAGATACTTGAAGAATATTTTTCAATTGATTTATTCTATCTCTATATGCTTTAAAGGCCATTACTGTTTGTTCTTCTTTCCCAAAAATCACGTTATTACCTTTTATTCGTCCTTCAATTGTTCCTCTTAATATCAAATTCTCGATTAAATCTCCAATTTCGTCTGCTTTATTTCCAGTCCTCTCGGCAATTTCATCAAAGGAAATTTCGTCGAAGATTTGTGATATTTTCTTTATATCCTTGATAGTTTCTACTAAATGTTTTAATTTTTTATCTCTTAATTCTTTCCTACGTTTTTCTTCAAATTTTATTTGCCGTTCTTCATCTATTTTACTTTGTTCTTCGGTTTCTAAAGATTTTATTTGCTCCTCTTCTAACCTTTCCCGAATATCTTTTTCCATTTTTCTTTGAAATTCCTCTAATTTTAATTGCGATTCGATTTTTTCTTCAAGTTTTTTAACATCCCATATTTTTGCAGTACTATCCCATGAACCACTTATGATATATTTCCCATCGGGAGAGAAATTAACAGAGTAAACAAAACTATCATGTGCTAATAAAGTTGTTTTTAATTCTACAGTCTGAAATTCCCATAATTTTACAGTTCTATCCCAAGATCCACTCACGATATATTTTCCATCAGGAGAAAAAGCAACTGTCTGCACCTCGGCATCATGTCCTACAATAGTAAAAAGAAGTCTCCCAGAGATTAGATCCCATACTTTAATTGAATTATCTTGAGACCCACTAATAATGAATTTTCCATCAGGAGAAATATCAACAGATTCTACATTTCCTTCATGTCCTTTAAGTGTGTTAAGAAGTTTTCCAGATTCAATCTCCCAAACCTTAATTTCATTTTCCCATGACCCGCTGATTATATATCTTCCATTAGGAGTGATTGCAACTGAATTTACCGTGCCAACATCTTCTTCAATCGAAAGAATCAATTTTCCAGTCATTAAACCCCAAATTTTTATTGTTTTATCATAAGATCCGCTAATAATAAAATTACCATTGGGAGAGATAGCAACTGAACGCACTTCATCTTTATGTTTTTTCAAAGAACGTATATGTTTCCCAGATTCTAATTCCCATACTCTAACTGATGAATCTTCGGATCCACTAACTAGATATTTTCCATTTGGAGAGATCGCTAATGAAGTAACACAATCCCCGTGACCTTTAAGAGTGTGGATAAGTTCACCGGTTGTGCTATCCCAAATTTTAATGGTATTTTCCCCCGAGTGAGATTCTCGTTCTTTACCAGATCCACTAATAAAATATTTCCCATCAGGCGAAAATATTACTGCATTTACATGATCGGAATGCTCAATATGAATTTTTGATATTCTCTCCATGATTCCTAAATCTCGTAATTTTTATAGTTATTAAAATATCATTATTTTGAATTTAAAAAGGTTTAATCATCAAATTTTTTTTTATAAATTAAAATGACTTCAGACATAAATTATTCACAAAAAATAATTTTTATATTAGAAATTTAAAGATTCTTGCCAATCTATTTAATTAACTCATTTAATTTACAAAATTCCAAATCAATTTCTTCAAGCTTGTTTTTTACGTTATTTTTTTGGTGAGAATTCATTCCTTTCCAATCTAATACGGCTAATTCGACTTTTTCCATGGTTCTTTCAATTGCTCTTTTAACCATTTGATCAATATTATCTAGTGCATACTTAGGTGCAATGTGAGAAGTAGCCACATCTGAATTGTAGATTAATCGGTTGAAATTGGGACAATAATGTGTCCCACCAAATCCTATAACAGTTTTATAACTATTTTTTGAAGATGCTACTTTCATAATTGCATTGGCTACTGCTTCTGCACCCACTTCATTCCTCCAATGCTCTTCATTACTGCCTAATTCAATAAAGACCAATGGTGTGGATAAATTGGTCGGCCCATGATGAGTAACTTCTAAACTTACTTCAAAATCAGATAAATCTAACTCTTCTTGTTGAATTTTTAATTCTAATAGTGCATCCTTAATAGCAAATGCAGGAGCTATTGCAAGTTGATGTGGATTCCCACCAAATAATGCCTCATTTGACCAATTTCCAGTAGAATGAGTTAAAAGACTGGGGCGTTGTGATTCTGATTTATGTTTACTTCCAAAGATAAATAAATCAGTTTCAAATTTATCCAAATGATCGCAGAAAATTAACCTTTTATTTGTTATTATTAAATCAATATTTCTTATACGATATTTTGGATTGCCCTCGAATTTTCCATTTTCATTAAATTTATAATGCTTTAGAAGTTGACCTAATATGGTCTGACCTGCTAAATCTTGTTTTGAAATCACTATAGCTGGCATGTCTAATCTTCAAAAATAAATTATCTAAAAATTTCATTAATTAACGAAGGGGTTTCCTTTTCAAATTCCGAAATATTACCACAAAAATCCTGTAAAAGAGCATCAAAATGAACTTCAAATCTTTTACAAAATTCAGAAAGTGCTTGAGATATTAAAGCAATTGGTTCCCCTTGTAATATTAAAGCTATCCGGACATATTTCCCATCTTCAATTTCTATTTCAAAATCATGATATGAAAGTTTTTTCATAGGAGTCTCCTTTTTTGTAATTTCTAATCCAAAACTTTGTATAGCGGTTAAAAATCCACCGATAAGATCTCCATCTAGTTCTTCATCAATAAAGCTATAAGCAGAAAGAACAACACCACTTGTTTTAAGAATTACCATTAAATGAGTTAAAATATTGGAGATATATTGTTTTTCGAATGACTTTAAATTCTCGTTGATTCTATTACGACCCCAATCTATTTTTTTTACTATCTCTTTGCTACTATCCACAGTATTTGAATATAAATTTGCATTATTTTCAGCATAAGATAAAATTTGGTGACTAAGCTTAATCATATTATATTGTAAATCTATCATTGTCCTTTTCGAACATGATTCTTGCTCTAAATCAATCAATTTTTGTTTAATTCGGTTTATAATATCATAGTAGTCAGAATCAGGAAAATTCTTTTTAGCTTCACCGACAAGACTATCAAGAGAGGATAATACTTCATTTAAAGGATGAATTGAATCACAATATGAGTAAAAATCAAAAAGTGAGTTTATAAGATTAAAAGAATTATATATTTTACCACCAATTAAAGACATTAAAGATTGAAATGAAGATTTTTTAAGAGGTTGATAACTCCCTTTAACTTCTAGTTTCTTAAATTTTGAAATTTTAATGGATGGAGCTTTTTCCTCTTTGATTTCAAATTCATTTATTGATTTTATTTTTAAATCACTTCCATTATCAATTGATGAATTTGAAGATTTTTTTAATAATTCTGAATCAATTTCTTTTTCTACTTCAATTTTTAACCCCTTAAAATCCTTTATTTTCAATTTTCTGGTTTTTTCTTTGTTTTTTTCTACTTTAATGTCGAGACCTTTTATTTTTATACCTCGCTTTTTTTTTCTATCGGACGTCCGGGTTACCTCCTAATTGTTTTATTATAATTATTCTAATAAAATATTTGTTTTAAATTAAATTTCAAATGGATTTAAATTAAAAAAAATTCAACTATACAATTAACTAGAAATAATGATATTAGAAAATAGTAAAATTAGTCACAAATTTAACTTAATATAAGTTCCATGTATTTTTTTGGTTTGAAGGGCTCCAAATTATCATAAGATTGACCATTTCCTAAGAAAAGTATTGGTTTTTTACTGATATAAGCCACTGATATTATAGCCCCACCTTTAACATCAGCATCCGCCATATTTAGGATTGATGCATCAACACCAACTTCTTTGGAGAATATCCTAATTTGTTCATATGCAGAATTTCCAACTAACAATGACGCTACAAAAATTCTTAAATCTGGTTCAGCTACCCTACAAATTTTATTCATTTCTTGGATTAAATTCTTATTAGTTTCCATTCTACCTGCTGTATCAATCAAGACTACATTAATGTGTTTGCTTATCGCATGATTGATTGCATCAAATGCCACTGAAGCTGGATCTGAACCATAATCGTGTTTTATTAAGCGAACATTTAAATTTTTGGCATGTTTTCCTAGTTGTTCAATGCTACCTGCCCTAAATGTATCTGCGGCTGCTAATACTGATGTGTATTTATTATCCATAAAATATTTAACTAATTTTGCTATTGTTGTGGTTTTTCCGGTTCCATTAATACCTAAAAAGAGCAGAATAAGAGGTTCTCCGCGATTTTTCTTTTCTTCACATAATTTAAGTAAATCAATTGGATTTTCTGGTGTTAACATGTTAAGAATTGTATTTTCTAAAGCTGAAAAACTGACATTTTTAATTTTTTCAAGTCTGCCTACTTTTTCACCAGATAAATCTTGTTTAAGGGAATCACAAATTTCGTCAGCTGCCGAAACAGCAACATCATTTCTAATTAGATTAAATCTGAGATCATCCAAATGTTTTTCTAAATTTTTTTCAGAAAGCATTTTAGTGGTAATTTTTTCATAAAATCCTTTAAAAGCCCCTTTTAATTTATCAAACACAAAATTTCAACTCAAAAATGAAGAAATCAATCTTATGAGGAAGGCGGCGGACCTGGTTCTTGTCCCTGTTGTAATCTGCTGTATAATTCCTGGAATTTAGGTCTTAACTCATTCATTTGATTTGCATATGCTTGTAATCTTCCACCTAATGCTTGTTGTCCTTGTCTTAAATCGTTAATTCTTGAATCAATATTTTCTTTTGCGTTCGCAATAGTGACCTCTGCAAAATAATCGCTACCAAGATTAATAATTAATTTTTTTGTATCTGTAATTTTTGCCTTTAAATATGCAACTCCGCCCACAGGAATAAGGATCTCTTGCCCCTCTTCCACTGTTTTCAAATTTTCAATCGTAAAGTTGGAATTTTCTAAGTTCATAATTGATGTGTCGATTAATTGCAATTGACTTTGTAATCGTTCAATTTGTTCTTCTAAAAATTTAATCTGTATTGCCATTTTATTTAAATCATTCATATTCATAATATAATTACTCCTTTATTTATCTTTTAAATTTACTTTCATTTGGTTCTTTTAACTCTTCTGTTGATTTATCTTAATATCTATAAGTTTAAATTTAAGATGTCAACCAATAATTTGATATAATTATTTTAAAACAGCTTGTTCTCTAATAGCTAATAAAAATAATTGATATTATTGGTAATTTCTTAATTTTTTAAGATAATTAGTAAATCTTAATCCAGTGTTAACTTCTTATCCAATTCTATCGAGTACTTGGAAATAAATTTATCTATTATAATATTAAATGTCTTTTTGAAATTGAAATTTTTAATTTAAATTTTAATAACAATTGGAGCGATGCTAATTTTGGGAATAAATGATGCGATTCCTCCTCATGTGCGACAAAATATCAGCACAGGCGAAGAAATCATATCAACTTTTCGTGGGAATTATAAAAGGAAGTCTAAATCTTCTCCTAAGAATTGGAATAATTGTTTAATGATTTTAACGACTGAAAAGCTGTTAATTGATTCTGAGAAAAAAAAAGCTATTGAAAAACTTTCTCTTTCAAATGTGCTCTCTGTTGAACGCTCAAAAGTAAATAAATTGAGAATATTTTATACTCCAAGAGAGACTTCCGAAGAAGAAAAAATAACCTTAGAAATAGAAAAAAATAAGGGCGAGAAAAAGGAAGATTTCACTAATAGATTAGACGAAATAACCCAAAATATCGAGGTTTTTTATGATTCTGCTGAAGAGGACTCAGAATCTGAAGATAAGGGGACTTCTATTATTCCAGATTTAATTATTAAACCCACAAGTCCTATGGGCATTCCATCTGAAGCTAAAGAAGTAAAAAATAAGAAGGCTATTATTACAGGAAGACGGTTTTGTCCCAATTGTGGAGAAAAATTGCCACAAGGAGGTAAATTTTGTGCTGCTTGTGGCACACAAGTTAATTAAAAAATGGTGATTTTGATATGTTTTACACTAAGGTCCCTATAGCAATAGAGGGTATTGAAAAGTCTTTTACTGTTTTTAATCATACTTGGAAATATTTATTTGAACAAGTCCGTGAGAATTTAACTTTTGTATTTAATAATCAAAGAGAGCAACTTTTAGATTATTTGAATTTTTTAACAGGTGAGTGTTGTGAAAAACAAGCAAATAACGAAAGTAAGATTGTATTTGCCGCTGCAGGGCGCTCTCTGTTTATGGGCGCAAAGCCCTTAGCACATCGATTAGCTCAACTAGATTATAATGTGGAATATCCATATCCAGAAATTAATATAACAGGACCACCTTCCTCGAAAATTAATGAAGGGGATACAATTATTGCCATATCAACATCAGGAAGAACTGCAAGTGTTGTTCAAAAGGTTGAATATGGGAGAACAGCAAGTTGTGATATAATTATTGAATGCGGAAGGCCTGGATCAAAGATATCTGAGGGACCATATACAGTATTTATTCATGTTCCTGATAAATTAAATGAAGAAAAGTTAAAGGGAACACATGCAGATTTAATTTTTACTCCATTAGGTACAACTTCTGAATTCACACATGCAGTTTTTTCTGAATTGCTTGGAAGGGGTTTGTACGAAATGAAAATTAATAATAAGGAAGCGGATGAATCATTAAAAATTATGGAGAAAAGTATGGAGCAGATGATCACAACAGGCGAGGCAGACCTAAATAAATGTGTATTAGATTGTGTAGATGATATAAAAGAATTTATTGCTAATATGATCTTGAAATTCTATTCAAATCACACAATTCATTTATTTGGGCGAGGAAAAATTTTTGATATGCAAATTGCCCCCTTTGAAATGAGATTACGTCAAATGCCACATGGTTTTATCACATCAATTATTGATTATGCAACTATGAATAGACCTGTACGACCAGGCCAATTAGTAATATTAAGTTCTGGTTCGGGAGCACTTTCCATGACTGCAGAAAAAGTTAAAAAATTAGGTGCAATGATAATAGGTATCACGTCACAGAAGCAATCACCATTCTACGACTTATTAGATATTAAAATACATTTAAATGGGAGAAAAAGTATGAAAAAATATGATTGGGAACTAAGACAGTGGAAAGGTGGAACTAGTCAATGGGCTCCTGAAGGGTCACAATTTGAGATTAACGGGAGTGTATTCTTTGAAGCAATTTTTGCAGGTATTTGTAATTATGCAGGTGTAACAGAGAGCGATTTAGCTTATGGACATGTTAATTTATAATTTAATTAAACCACGTTATTTTAAAAATGAAATAAAGAAAAAAAATAAAAAAAGAATTTAAGCATAGATCAAGAACAGTTTACCTGCTTCAAAGAACGATAATAAAAGCGTAGAAATTATTATAGATGTTATCAGACTTTTTGATCGTTGATAAACATATCCATTTAAAATAGACAAAGCAAAGAAGGCTAACATAACGACTCCAAATACCAAGAAAAACATAGCTGGGCTTACTATTGATGAAAATGATATAGACATACCTATACCGAAGTTTAAACCAATAACAATTCCGCTAATTAAAGCATTAAATAATAAAGATTTCCACTGTTTTAATTTTCTCCGACCTTTATCCATTTTTGTCTGAATAAGCCCTCTAAAAGTTAATTCATAGACAATTGCTTGAAGACAAAGAACACCCATTAATACAAAGAAATCGGCATAAACCTCCGCCTCAAATGGTCTGGGGAGCATTAATGGAACATGGACCGAATAAGCAAGAGGATTATATATTGCAATAGTGGGTAAAAATGCCAGAAATCCGATTACTAATCCACGAAGTGCTGATTTAGGAGAAAGTCCAAAATCTTCTAACTTTAACCCTTGTTTTTTCCATTCATATAGTATTATAGCAATAATAGCAGGGAGCTGGAAAAGCGCACTAAATAATGTAAATAGATTCATTAAGTCCCACAACCAAAATCGGGTAAAGGAAGTAATAGGAAACACATATCTAAATAATGTAATTCCCAAAACACCAAAGCCGATAAATATAGAAGAATACATCAAAATTTTACGAAGTAATTGATTTTTTTCATAAGATTTTGCGATTTCTGATTTTGAGACTACTTTTTGCTTTATCCATGAAGCTAGATAAGAGGTCATTACTGGAATAATTCCAATTGCGCCTACTAGGAGACAGATCCAGCCAGCCGATCTCTGGTACATGTCCGAGAAGTATGTCGGAGCTAATAGAGATATTGCTCTTTCACCATTCCATGTAACATTCATTGCTTCATTAAACCACAACATAAGATTAATAGCTACTTCATCACCTAAAGCTTCTTTTATATGATCAGTTCCTGGAAGCAATACAAGTCTCCTTGCAGTTCCTCTTGTAGTATTTCCATAATCCCAAAAGAGTTTTCCAAGGATATTTTCAAGTATTTCAATATCCTCTACATTATAATGGGTAGCATTAGCTGTTGCATTTCTCATAATATTTATCTGGGCTAATGGATTAGTGAGTTGATCGTCCCAGCCGGTGATCAGGCAGTAATTTCTAATATTTGTGCTGTTAATAAAATTTACTACAGACCTTGCTTCCATTTGGTATGGTACTGTTAAAGGTTGATTGTTCCCTAACCAACCCCAAGTTCTAAAAAGCCAATTAATAGAGGGTTCCGAAAAAACAGTTCCATATTTTATTTCATCAGGCAGATAAATAAGAACAGGCGATATATCGTTACTAAAGCGGCTGACCGAAGAAATAATAGTATCCAACATATCATCCCAAGAATAAATTGCCCCACATGCAGTTATGTTACCTCCAGTACCGATTTTATTTCCAGTGACAGGATTTGTCCAATTATCGAAAATTCCAGCCCGTGTCGTTGTGATGCCTCCCATTGAATGTCCAGATACACCAATTTTACTCGTATCGACATCCCAACACATATATTTTAAGTAATCAACTGCAGAATAGACTCCAGCAAGAGTTTGAATCCCCATATCCCATAACCCTCCTGAATCGCCATGACCAGGGTGTGCAATCGAAAGAACTTTAAATCCAGCCATTGCTAAAGCTCTCGGAATATTATATTGGATTTCAGGATTAGCTATCATCCCATGCATAAATACAACTGCAGGTAATTTATAATCATTTTCAGGGTGAAGAAGGTTGAAATAAATAGGTGGTGTATATAGATATCCAGAAACGGTGTAATCTTGAATATAATTTATGGTTTGAGTTGAAAAATAGGTATTAAGTTCATAAGTGTATCGTGGATTTGTACGAAATGAAATTCTATCTTGTCGAACTTCGTTAAAAGTACCATTAGCAGCCATTAATGGACCTAATACACATAATAGTCCACAGATCAAGAACCAGATACGTCGATTAAAGACCATCCTTATGATGTCTAAAAATCGCATAGAATATCCTCCATAATTTAGGATATTATTTTGTTAATTGTGGAATTATTTAAATTTTTTTTAATATATCACACTACTAATTCTCATTTTCGACAAAAATAAGATATTTAGATTTTAAATATCCGTTTATAATCGTGTATAATTGTAATTCTTAATTAAATCTCTTTGTTATTTTCTTTTGAATAATAAAAAAAGTAATATTTTAAGCACTAAAGATGTTCATGTCAAAGTTCTCAAGACCCAGTTTTTTTAAGTCAAGAGTTGGATCATCTCTTACTTTCTCCATAATAATCGCATTTTTAGTACAATTAACTGCGCATACACCACATCCAATACAGATGTCATACTTTATGATTATCTTTTCGTCAGATAAATCTTCCTCGATCGGAAATTTATGAAATATTGCATTCATTGGACATTTTTTAACGCAAGTTCCACATTTGACACATAGTTCATTGTTAATTTGTGGTTGAAAATTGCTTTGTTTGACTACAGGTACTCCGTATTTCGCCGCTGGGTAAAGCCCTCCACAGTGGCAACTGCAACAATTACATATCAACATATTAGATTGGGGTCCTGAGATATTTCCTCCATTATGGACCAATCCAGCTTTTTCTGCTTTTTTAAGATAATCGATGGCTTCCTCTTTACTAAGTTTTCTTCCGATTCCCATATCTACAAGTTGCTTTGCAATAATTCCTGCAACAAAACATCCTACATCTTTTGGTGCGACTTTACAAAGATCGCCTTCGTACTCACCTATAAGTCGACATTGACAAGGTAATGCTGCCCAATAATCGTTTTGATTTATCATTTCTTCCACTAATTCATACGGTAGAATTTGAGATTCTGGTTTAATTGTTTCATCAATATTAATGATTTTCTCTCTTGCCTCATATGGAAGTTTCGGGCGAAAAACTTCTACTTTTGCACTTAGAAACATTGAAGGTAAAACTTGATCAATTATTTCACGAAAAACCTTTGCTCCCTTCTTTAGATTTTCCTCTGTATCTTTAGCAGTTAGATAATATAATTCAAAAATCCCAGGAGCAAGAGGTAATAAACCAAATGAATTTCCAACTTTTAATATAGTTCCTTTTCTTGCACAATTGTTTAAAATTTCCTTGACTTTCTCCTTTTCCATTCCTGCTATTTTAGCTAATTTTCTAGGAGTAGTTAATTTTCTAACACCCTCCATATGACTTAAGACTTTTGCTTCTTCTTCGGTCCAAATTATTCTTAAAAATTCAAGGACTTTTTTATGTTTCGGAGCACCTATTGGACCAGCTCTTAATTTATTCCTCACAATATCGTAATAATCAACTTCAGTCATATTTACTCAACTTGAACAGGTAATTATAATTAATTAGATCAAAAAATCTTAAAAAAACTAGCATAACTTGCTGATATTAGTCATTCAAACTATATCAAAAACTTGACCTAATCTCATAATTTCAGGACCTGTTGTATCATCCCCAACAACAGCACCATGAGAATTTGCAATAACTCCAGACGCAATATATGGATATCCTGCATTTATTGTACCGATATCGACTTCCACCCTAAGGACCTCACCTAGCCATTCCAGAATTTCATGATTGGCATCAACATGAACTAATACACCTTTGTTTGTACAAAGTGCTTGCGATCCCACCAAACCAGGTTCTTCTGATCCGAGGATATTTCCTTTGACTATTTCTACGCCTAACGCATCCTCAATAATTTTCAATTGATTCCTTTCAAAGTCAGGATTTATAATTGCGGCTTTATCATTACAAAGAATATTATTTCCTAATGCAGTTAATTCAGTTCTAACTGTTGCTATATTGATATCCAATTGTTTTTGAAGTTTAATTTGCTCATTATCCGTTATAGTATGAGGGACTAGATATCCATTTTTATTTCCAATAGATAATGTATGTATGATGTGGGATTGTGCGATATTTATAGCAATACATGATACATTTAAGGTATTTTCTACTGTTTTTATTTCTCGTTTGGTTAATCCTTCAGGAATTACACAATAATCATCAGTAGCAAATGAAAAAACGCCAATGTTTGGATTATTGAAAAAATTTTGCTTAATAATCATTTTTTTCTTTTTCTCGAATTATAAGATATTATTAAAAAAATGATACTCTTGATTATTTTAAAAAGAGTTTGAAAAAATTCTTTTATTATTTTACTACTTTTTTCTTTTGAAAAGCTTTGATTGAATTAAAAAATTTAACAAAAAAATTTAAGGAAACAGTTGCAGTTAATGATATCTCTTTAAAGATAGAAGATAAAGAAATTTTCGGTTTGTTAGGACCGAATGGGGCAGGTAAAACCACGTTACTCTTAATTATTGTTACCGTTTTGAGACCGACTTCGGGTACTGCAATAATTAATGGATTCGATGTATTAACTCATCCAAATGAAGTTAGAAAGCAGATTGGTATATGTTTTCAAGATGTAAAATTGGATTGGTCTTTAAATTATAGAGAGATTTTAAATTGGCATGGGAAAGTTTGTGGTTTATCCAAAGAAATAAGAGAAAAGAGAATAGCTGATTTGACAAAGAAATTACGATTAGACGAAGCTGGAAAAAAAAGTGTATGGAAACTCTCGGGAGGTATGAGAAAAAAAGTTGAGGTATCTAAAATATTACTTCAACGCCCAAAAGTCGCTATTTTTGACGAACCTACCTCAAATTTAGACCCTGAAATGAAAAACATAATTTGGGAATATATAGAAGCGATGAGAGATGAACATGGTAGTACTGTATTATTAGCAACAAATCAGATGGAAGAGGCAGATGAATTATGTAAAAAGGATAGAATAGCTATTATTAATGAGGGAAAATTAATAACAATTGATTCACCAGTAAAACTTAAAGACTCAATTCCTGGGGGCGATATTATTGAAGTTAAAACAAATAAAAGTGCAGATGCAATTAAAGGAAAAATATTAAATATCGACCATGTTGTTGATGTCCAATTAACTGATAATGAGGCATATATTTATCTAAATCATTCTGAAAAAATTGCGCCTCATATTTTACAGCTTTTCATAGAAAATGGGTTTACTATAAATAAGTTCAAAATGAGTGAACCTTCACTGGAGCAAGTTTTTTTTAAGTATACAAAACGGAGTTTATTATGAGTAAAGTAATTCTATATGTCGCAGAGCGTGATTTGAGATATATTTGGAGTAATTTAATTTTCTTAATGGTTCAATATATTTCATTCATTATCCAAATTTTTGTTTATTCTATAGTTTTGAATGCTCTAATACCTTTGTTAAATTATGTAACCTATTATGCAACAGGAATGACAATTTTAACCTTATGGTCTATTTCCATGTATACAGTTTATTTTGTATATGGGGAAAAAACACACGGAATATTGCCATATATCTTAACCTTACCGATTACAAGGAGAGATTATGTAATTGGCAGAGTTATTGGTTCGAGTATCAGAGTAATGATATATATTTTTCCATTGGTTTTAATAACCCTATTTGTTACTGGAGTAGAAAATCCCATTAATTTATTGATGGTTATAGGGTTACTTTACTTATTTATATTTGGTGTTAATGGTTTAGCCGTTACTCTTGGTTCTGCGATTAAAGGGGAACGTAAACTGGATATATTAATGGGTGTAATCGATGCATTCATGATTAGAATTTCAACAATTTATTATCCCCAATATGCTATGGATACTTGGATGCAAATAGGATCTCAAATTAATCCATTATCACACATTTCTACGCTATTTAGATGGTCTTTAGGTATGCAAAATGTTCTTTCCCCGCAATTTCCACCAGAATTAATTATATCAATAATATTTATTATAATTTTATCCACACTGCTCTTTATTTTTAGTTTGAAAATTTATGAGAATTCAATAGAGGGGGGAGAACATGGATAAAGGCTATACTTCTAGATTTGGAATCCTTTCTGTTATTCTAGAAAGAGATTTAAGAAGCTTTTCAAAATACAGTTGGTGGATAATTGGTTTAATAATGATGAATTTAGCCGATCTTTTTATTTTGGCAACTACATTAACGAAAATTACAATTGGTCTAAATTATTTTATTTTTTTCACTCCAGGAATAACTATGTTAGCTACATTTTCAAGTGCATTTTTGATGGGTAGAGAAGTTAATGAAGAAAAAAGATATGGTAGAGATCAATATTTACTTGCTCTCCCCATATCGAGAACTATTTTTATATTTGGTAGAACTTTAGCTGGTGCAGTTAGAGGGATAATTTATAGTATTTCATTGTTAATAATGGCGTTAATTTTTACCAGCACTTCGAAAATAATTTCAGATTTTTCTATAGGACTCGTTATAATTCCATATAGAACCTTTCTTGATTATTCAATCTTATTTTTCATATCAATAGGAGTAATTTTCCTTACATCTTTAGGAATGTCTGAATTCAGTATAGCAATTGGAACTTCTATTAAAAAATTTGAAAATTATTCTTTATCTCGAACTTTTGCTTCGCTTTGGTTAATGTTTGGATCTACAGTTTATTATCCTAGAGAGAAAATGCCAGGAATTATGGCATTTTTTTCAGATTTGAATCCTTTAAGTTATGGAGTTAATATTCTTAGAGGTCTCCTCTTTAATATGCCAATCAGAGTGTTGGATATTATTGGATTATTGGTTTTTACTGTAGTTATGTTCTTTTTATGTTTTTATTTCTACAATAAATCCACACAAGGGGAATAAAATTAGATAAATTAGATATTAAGTAAGTCTATTTAAAAAAGATTAAGAAAAAATTTTAAAATATAAGTTTAGACTTTTTTCAAAATTTCAATTGCAATTACTTTACCATTTTTTATTAAAAGTCTCGGTGTGTAGTCAGAGCTAAAAATAAAACCTTCTGGTAGTCCAGAGGCTTTTTCAATATCTTTTTTGATAACTTCTTTTCCAAGAACCATTACTTTCTTTTCAGTAACTGCATAAAAGACGGGGGGTATTACTACACCTTCCCGTTCATAACCTTCAGGCAAGTCATTATTTAAAACTTCATCTAAAATAGCTTGAGACATAAAACTTACTCCTTTTTAAAGTCTTTTTAAAATTTCAATAGCTGCAACTTTCCCATCTTTAATTAGAAATCTAAGTCCATATGAATTATTAAAGAGAATCCCATCTGGAAGTTCTGTAGTTTTTTGAATTTCAGTGTTCACTACTTCCTTTCCCAGAACTTTGGCAACACTTTTAACAACTCCATAAAAATCCTGTCCTAGAATGATCGCTTCTCTATCAAAGCCATCAGGAATTCCCTCTCCCATTAATGTATTTCTCATATCATCAGATAGTGTTTGAGTTATTACACCAACTTCTTCTTCAACTTCACCTTCAGCCATTGGAGGTCGTGCTTTGGCTTGGGGGTTTTCAGCAACTTCTTTCTCATAAATTGATTTAAATTCGTCAGGTTCTTCATCTTGATCAACGGGGATAACTTTATACATTAAACCCCTGCCACCTCTTACTTCTTGGGAGATCCTTGCACCGATGAATTTCTTTGCTACAGAACATTTATTGCCCTTCCATAACCATATTAGTCTTGTATCATCATCAATTATAAGTAGTACTAACTCATTTTTTAGAGCTTCTTTAACAGATGGAGTTTTTAAGTATGTAGTTTCGCCCGTTTTGAGCACAGAAAAAATTTCCAAACTTTTCACCATTTGAGCTATTTAATAGTAAATATACAATATTATCCTTCATTTTTATTTTTTCTGATTTAATGTTTATTTATTCATTATGAGTATTAAAAGTTTCCTTAAATTGAAGATTAAAGGAGGTGATTTAAACAGATATTAATTCGATTATAAAGAGATGGTAGCCCCGCCCGGAGTTTCGGAATAATTTTTTATAATTATACTTTCGAACCGGGGTCAGAGGGTCCAGGGCCCCCTATGTATAGCCTTTTTTTATCTTAAAATTTGACCACTGCACCACGGGGCTACAGGGCTAATTTTTTAGTTATTTTATTCTTTAAATTTAAGTGGTATTAATAACTAATATATCTTTTAAAATTTTAATTCTATTTTAATTCTTAAATAAATCTATCAATAAAAGGAATAAAATTTATTAATTAAATATAATTTGATGACTTATAATGACAGATAGCTTCGATTCTTCTAGATTCATAAAATTAACTAATTTTTCGGGTGGTTGGATCTGGGTTTCTCATGTAGATGAACATATAAATAAATTACTTCCATATTTAGAGAAAATTTCAAAAGAAAAACTGAAAGAGATTTGGACAATTATTGGTGCTGAAGAAAAATCATGGAAACCTTATGAAGATACAGAATTTTGCGTAATTATTAATCCGCTACCAGATTTTGTGTTGTTATTAGTCTATAATGAAGGAGATGAGGAGTTTCCTTCGGAATTGAAGTATTTCTATGAAAAAAAATCATTAAGTGTTCCAACAGAAGATGCATATGTTTTTACAGAAATCTATCTAGAAATGATAAGACAGATTGCCAAATCTGAAAATATTTTGATTATAGAGACACCTGATATAATTTCTCTTGGAGATTTAGCAGATAAACATCCAGATCTGGAAAGAGAAAAGATATTACATGATATAATTGGACAAAGATTTGAACCTATAAAATATATTGATAGAAAAACTGCTAATACGATTGCAAAGAACTTAAAAATCGAGATTATACCCAATTGGGAACATGAAAAATCTGAATGGGCACTAGAATTTGAACTTTTTCAAGATTTATCTATTTTTTATATAAAATACTTGGAGGATTCATCTCCAAATTTGAAAATTTACTTTCATGTATCCATCCTCAAGTATAATCTTGAAATTATCATAAATTTCTCTTGGTTATTTTTAAACGCAATTATTCGAGAGGGGAGGAAAATATTAGGAAATAAGATGCCCAAAATTTCTGAATTTCTTTAAAAATAGAATTTAATTATTCCTTAGATTATTTATTCATATAATCCAGAAGAGTTTTCTTTTTCTTTCCGGTTTTTTTAGTTTCTTTTATCTTTTTTTGCGTTTTAGTTGTTTTAATAAGTTTTTTCTGTTTTATCTTTTCCTTTGTTTTTTTCTTTTCTTTTTTAATTTTTTTAGGTTTAATCTCTATTTTTGGCATTTCAGGTTCTTCTTTCTTTTTCTTTTCCTCTGCCTTCATTGCTTTAAGTAGATCTCCATCCAATTGAAAAGGTTCAACAAGGCTTTCTTCTTCATTAATTTCAAATGAAATTGGCTTTATTTCAAGAGGGGGAGTGTTAGGGGGAGGTTCTAATTCTATTTCTGGAACTTTCTCAAACCCCTTAAAATCTGGTTCCCAATTAATAGGAATTTCTAAAGCCCAAGGATCAAATTGAACGATGATTGAATTATTTATACGTTTTACCTTCTCTTGTTCAATAGCAAGATGTAGTATTTTTTTTGCGGTCGTAATATTGCAATTTTCAAATGCTTGGAAACTTAGTGTAAATACGAAATTATCGATATCGAGTTGTTTTACATTATATATACGAAATGGAAAGGCAATAATTTTTAAAATCTCACTACCTGATATAGACACTTTTAATTCAACTACCTAAATAAAGAATTTAAGGTAAATAATTTAATATTTTTCTAAGATCTGTACCAATTATAGTTACATCAGCAACCTTAGCAACCTTTTTATCTTGTGGATTTATTGCGATAGAGAGTCCTACTTTTTTAAACAAATTAATATCATTTTCATTATCACCTACTGCAATGCATTGCGGAAAAGTGATATTTAATTCTTTAAGAAGGCCACTTATAGCCTCATCCTTGTTATTATATGCCACATTGCAAAATACTTCTCCAGTAAGATAACCTTGTTTATTTACTATTACCTCATTTGCGATTGAATAATCAAATCCAAATCTTTTTTTCAGTTTATTAGCGAATAGAGATATTCCCGAGCTTAAAAGTGATGTTTTCAATTTTCTTGACTGTAATATAGATAATGTTTCTTTTATACCATCAATTAAAGGAACTTGATTTAAAATCTCTTCAATTCGGCTAACATGCACGTTTTGCCATAATCCTACATCTAGATCAGCCCACTTTTGATAACTAATTTCTTTATTAAAAAACATTTCTCGATGAGTTTTCGCTTTTTCAAAAACATTTAAGGAGGTATGAATTAATTTCCAACTATTATTTTCTTTGGTTAATGTTCCATCCACGTCAAAAATAACTAATTTAAACTTCATTTTATATTATTCCAACAGTTTAATTGTTTTGAATTATTATAAAACTGATTTTTTTTGTTATGCTAAATTATTTTATTTGGTTTTTAATTTGAATTAGAGAGTCTATATTATTATGTAAAATTTATTTCATACACTTGGATCTAATAATATTGAAATGTTTCAAAATTTTCTAAATTTATTCAAGGTTCTATAATAAACATTTATAAATAGTTTAATATTAAATAGTTTATAACATTAAAATATGTTAAAATTAATTTTAACATTATATTTAAATTAAATAATTAATAGATTTATCAAACCATTTCCCCCGAGGGATGATAATATGTCATTTGATGAACGAATTAGTGACCTCCAAACTCAAATTGAAGAAGTTGAAAGTCAGAAAAACTCGGATTTGAGTGCAGCTGAATCTGAATTTGAAAGTAATAAATCAGCAATCAATACAGAGGGCGAATCTGAAAGAACAACCCTTGAAAGTGAATTAAACTCGGCAAATTCATCTTTAGACTCCGCTAACAATAAAGTTGAAAAAGCTACAGCTACCCTCGAAGAAGCAAAAGATGCCCTTAGTGCAGCAAAAGATGAACAAAAAGCAGCAAAAAGTGCTCAAAAAGATGCTGATAAGGCAGTTAATAACCTAGATAAAGAAATCGAAAAAAGAATCAAGGATGCCGAAAAAGAATACAATAATAAATGCAAAGACATTGAAAAAGAAGCAAAGAATAAGATAAAAGACTTAGAGAAACAAATCAAATCTATAGAAAAAGAAAAAGCACAAGCTGAAAAAGAAGCAGCTGCAGTTTAAAAATAAAATACTAACTTTTTTTTTATTTTTATTAAATAAATTTAATTATTTTTTTTTTATAGTTATTTACAATTCTCCAATCTCATTATTTTAATAGATAGTAATTCTGCAATTAATCTTACTGTATATTTAGTTCCCTCATATTTAGAAAAATTTTAAGATTAAATCTTATAAACTAAATAATATTATTTATTTAGTTACAAAAAAATAGGTCATAAGATCAGATTCAAATTTAATTAAGAAGTAAATAATGTGCATTACTTTTTGAGAGAGAATTTTTAATTTAGCATCTAATAGATTTAATTTTTAGGTGATGAAAACGACTGTAAATGAACAATTGGTTAATGAATTAAAGCATGTTATTCCTCCCGAATATATTGCAACAGATAAGGAAATTTGTTTTGCATATTCTATGGATTCTAGTCCTGTTCCTGGGCATATTCCAGATATTGTTATCCGTCCAGAAACAACACAAGAAGTATCGGAAATTGTTAAATTAGCAAATAAATATAAAACGGCAATTTACCCTCGTGGTGCTGCGGCATCATTAGTAATGATGGGCGTTCCAATACAACCTGGTGGTATTTCTCTAGACATGACGAGAATGAATAAAATTATGGAGATAGATGAAGATAGTATGAGTGTGACAGTTCAAACTGGAATTACTTGGGGAGAATTGGAATACGAATTAAAAAAGAAAGGTTGGTATACAGGAATGGTAGGACCTGGACCGGGATTATCCACAACAATTGGTGGGGCAATTAGTGTTGCATCGGTTTATTATGGTTCTGCTAAATATGGAACTGCTTGTGATATTCTACTCGGATTGGAAGTTGTTTTACCAACGGGCGAGGTCATTAGAACAGGTTCTGCAGCATTAGACACAGCAAAAAGGCATACTCGTTATGGTATTGGATTAGATTCTACAGGGATTTTTTGTGGAGATCAAGGAATCATGGGAGTCAAGACCGAAGCCACACTTAAATTATATCCAGTTCCAGTAGCAACAGGTTTTTTTGTTTATGGATATAATGATGAGGATCCTCTTCTCAAAGCACTTCATAAAATGACATCTTTACATATTGCATCTGATATTGGATACACTGATGGAGCCTCAGGATTGGACATGGGTGGTGGTCCAGAACGGTTTATGATTCATGGAAAAATAGAAGCACATAGCGAAAAAGAATTAGAGGTTCAATTAGAACTTTTTGATGAAATTGCAAATAATACTAATGGAATTAAAAAAGGTGATTCTTTAGCGAGGATGATTTTTCATGATTCTATATACATGGTATTCCCAATGGCAGGAATGAGCGGGAATTATGGAGCTTCTTGCAATAAAATGCCAATTTTTGAATCAAAAAAAGTACATGATTTATTTTTAAATTATCGTGAAAAGCATTTAGAAGAAATACAAAAACATAAGCTCGTTACAGTATGGTATACCTTTATTTCGGGTTCTACAATAGATATTTTACCTCAAATACAAATTCCAGCACATGACCCAGAAGCGTTGAAATATGGTACTGAATTATGGAAAAATTTTATTAAAGAAGAATTGAAATACGGTACAATTCATTATTGGCTTGGTAAAGTAATTGGGGACCAAGTAGTTGAACATTTTCGTTCAAATTATTTCGAATTTATTAAAAAATTAAAGGATACCCTCGATCCGAATGGAATTTTGAATCCAGGGTTATTAAAATTACCATGAGGTTTTTAAATGGAGTTAGGAATTAAAAAGCATGTAGAAGATATTTATAAATGCACCCGTTGTGGTTACTGCCGGGAAATGGTAAGAGAAGAAGTTAATACCTTCCGAGTTTGCCCTATACGAGAAAATACTCCGGGATTTGAGGCATATACAAGTAAGGGAAAAATGTTATTAATGAGAGGAGTTTTAGAGGGCACTCTTGATTTAACTCCAAAATTATCTGAGATTGTTTTCACTTGTACAACATGTGGAAGTTGTAAGACACATTGTCCAGTTGGTATTGATACAGTAGGAATTTTTGAAGTCTTTCGTAATGATTTAATTCGTCAAGAATTGGGTTTACCTTCACATACGATGTATGGAAAATATGCTATGGAGAAAATGAATCCTTACAATGAACCTCATGAAGACCGAATGGCATGGTTGCCCGAGTCCGTTGAATTCTCCAAACCAGCTGAAATTGCGTATTTTGTTGGATGCACTTCAGCATATAGACAACAAGAAATTGCGACTGCAACTTATAAAATATTAAAAAAAATAGGGGTTGATTTTACAATTCTTGGTCCCGATGAATGGTGTTGTGGATCTCCTCTCTTTCGAACTGGTCAACTTGATCTGGCTACAAAATTAGCTCAACATAATATTGAAAAACTAAATGAATTGGGAATAAAACAAATTGTGTTTTCATGTGCAGGTTGTTACAGGACTTTTGCTATGGATTATAAAAATATTGGTAAATTGAAAGCAAAACCAATCCATTTTACAAAGTTTATTTACAATCAGATTAAAGAAGGAAAGATAAAGTTTAAAGAAAGTCCTTTAAAAGTTACTTATCATGATCCATGCCACACTACGAGATCTATGAAAAAAGCAGATTATAAATCACCCAGAAGAGTTATAAATTCTTTACCTGGCGTTGAATTGATTGAGATGGTAAGTACAAAAGAAGGAAGCATGTGTTGTGGGGCGGGTGGTGGTTTAAAATCAGCATTTTCGGATATTGCAGTATCTGCCGCTCAAAAACGTGTTCAGCAAGCGAAAGAAACTGGTGCCACTCATTTAATTAGTACTTGTCCATTTTGTAGGAGAAATCTTATGGATGGAAATGAAAAAGGAAATTTAGGAATGAAGATAATGGATTTAACAGAGCTTATTTTAGAAAGAATGGAATAAAAAAATATTATTTTTTAAATATTTTCACATCTTTCAAAAGAATTTTCAAAAATTTTTATCAATAGCCCTTATTTTTACTCTATTAAGTTTATTTGGATCCACAAGAGCAGTATATTGCGATCCAATCTTAAAGAGACCTGGCATTATAGTCATCATTTCTATCGATCTTGTAATAATATAAGGTTCTATTCCTTCTATAGGTATATCTATTCTAAATTTCAATTTAAATCTTGAATAATCTGGTCTTGTGAAACCACTAGATCTCTTAATTGAAAGTAGTGTTGCAGTTCCACGGATTCCTTTTTCTTTGAAATATTTACGTGTACTTTTTTTTGTATAATAATCCAAGCAGACTATTAAGTATATGAAAACAAATATAATTATTATAACAAAGAAAAATTCTGGTCTTATTAAAACATAGCTAGAATATGTAGGCATGGTAAAATAAATTATTGTAAAAATTGCCATAGATACTCCAAATAAAATGGTTATAACTAATATACCAATTTTAAAATATTTTTTCCGCATTTTAACCCACTTTTAAAATTTTTCAAATTAAAAAATATTTCAATTTTTAATTATTAAATATGCTGATTTTCATTTACTAACTAAAATTTTAGAAATTACTTTCACTTAAAGGTTATTTTTAAGGAAATATAAGAAATAATTTCAAAAAGAAATCTCATTAATCTTCTATAATTTTAAAAATAAAATAAAAAATACAGATTACTATAATAATAATCACCAGAAACCAATCCCATAAAGAAATTGGCTCAAACTTGCTTCTACCCCCAACATCATATATATACCACTCAATAACACTTTTAAGAAAATTCCAAATTTCATTTCGAAATATTACAATTAAAAAAATAGTTGCTCCAATAATTCCTATAATAATTATTTTTTTGTAAATATCTTCATCCATTTTTAATGCTACATCTATTTTTATATTAGCGTATATATTGTTAGATAAAATTACAAATTTAAATTTATGTATATTGACCCATATCTTTTGTAGGTTCCTTTGCAATTTCTTTTTGTAATTCTTTTTGGATTTCTATAGATCTTTTTATAATATGTTTAGGATCCATCATCTCTTCAGTTTTCTTTTGTTGATCTTCAATCATTTTATTGAGTTGTTCCATATTTTCTTCAATTTTTTTCAATAGTTCTATGATTATATCCAATTTTTTTGAAACTTGCTTATTATCCATCACTTTCTTCTCCTAAAATTGATATAGAAAAAACAAAAATAAGTAATTTTCGATTCTATATAAGATTTTAGAAATAAATATCAAAAAAGTAATATTTTATTTTTTCTCCAAAATATGTACACATAAAGCTGCTTCGCCAGGACCTATATTACCGCCACCATTTTCAGCCAGCGCAATTTTTGCTTTAACTTGTCTTTCACCAGCTTCTCCACGTAGCTGAGTTACTAGTTCATAAATTTGTGCTAATCCAGAGGCACCGATTGGATGACCACGAGAAAGTAATCCCCCGCTAGTGTTAATAGGAATTTTTCCATCAAGTGCTGTAGCTCTACTCTCGGTAAATGGTCCGCCTTCTCCTACTGGACAGAATCCCATTTGTTCAATTTGATGAATTTCTCCAAAAGCTGTAGCATCATGAACTTCTGCCACATCTATATCTTTTGGACCTAAGGCTGACATTTCATAAGCCGCTGCGGCAGCTCGTTTGGCTATATCGTCTTTCTTCCATGACCCAGATCTTAAAACCGAAGCTCTTACTAATATTGCCCTTGGATTTGGAAATTCTTTTAGAAATTTTTCAGAACATAGAATTGCAGCCGCAGCACCATCTCCTACTGGGGCGCACATGGACCGGGTCAAGGGATAAGCAACTTCATAATCATCCAAAACCTGTTCCACAGTCATAGGAAAAGTATACTGGGCTAGTGGATTAAGTGATGAATTAGTGTGATTCTTAGCTGCAACTACAGCCAATTGGCGTTGTGTAGTCCCATATTTTTTCATATGAGTACGTGCTGCCATTGCATAGAGATCCATAAAAGCAGAATGGCCTCCTTTTTTCCCTTTATTCACTTCAACTCCTTCTTTTTCTGCTTTCTTTTTCTTTTGCCTTTCGGCCCATTTCTTCAATTGTTCAATCATCCTAGTTGTGACTTCCACATCTGTTCCTGCTATAAATCCTTCCATCATTTTCTTTCGGTCTTCGTTATAGACTTTTTCAACACCAATAGCAAGAGTACAGTCATAAAGACCAGCTTTTATTGCAGTCCATGCTCCATGAAAAGCAGTACTGCCACTAGCACAAGCATTTTCCACATTTGTTATAGGTATTTTATCAATACGGTTAGCAGAAAGTGCTACTTGACCTCTAATTGAGTGCTGATTTTCACTCATACCCCAACCAGAATTGGAAAACCATGCAGCTTCTATTTCTTTTAGACTTAAATCACAATCTTGTTTGGCGGATTTTAAAGCTTCACCTGTAAATTTTTTGATACTTTTTTCAAGAAATTTACCGAATTTTGTCATTCCAACACTATATATATAAACTTTTTCGCTCATTTTTTTCCCTTTCTTATTTAATAAGATTATATTTTTTCCAAAATATGGACACACATGGCAGCTTCGCCAAATCCTATAGTTCCACCACCATTTTCAGCTAAAGCAATTTTTGCTTTGACTTGTCTTTCGCCAGCCTCTCCTCGTAGCTGAGTTACTAATTCATAAATCTGTGCAAGACCTGAAGCACCTATTGGATGGCCACGAGAGAGTAATCCCCCACTCGTATTGATAGGAATCTTTCCATCTAGTGCAGTAGCTCCACTTTCTGCAAATGGACCCCCTTTTCCTATTGGACAGAATCCCATCTGTTCTGTCTGATGAACTTCGCCAAAAGCAGTAGCGTCGTGAACTTCTGCCACATCTATATCTTTTGGTTCAAGACCAGCCATTTCATAAGCAGATTTAGCAGCCCTCTTGGCAATATCATCTGATCTCCATGAACCAGATTTTAAAACTGAAGCACGTATTAAAACTGCTCTAGGGTTAGGATTTGCTTTGAGAAACTTTTCAGAGCATAGAATTGCAGCTGCAGCACCATCTCCGATTGGGGCACACATGGACCTTGTCAGGGGATAAGCAACTTCATAATCATCCAAAACTTGCTCCACAGTCATAGGAAAGGTATATTGTGCAAGAGGGTTAAGAACTGAATTATTGTGATTCTTGGCAGCAATGACAGCCAATTGGCGTTGCGTGGTTCCATATGCCTTCATATGATTACGGGCAGCCATAGCATATATATCCATAAAAGCGGAATGACCTCCTTTTTTTTCTTTTTTTACTTCAGTCCCTTCCGCTTTAGCTTTCTTTTCTTTTTGCTTTTGTGCGTATTTTTTCAATTGCTCGATCATTTTAGTAGTAGCTTCCACATCTGTATACACCATAAAGCTTTTCATCGTTTTCGCACGGTCCTCGTTATAGAGTTTTTCAACACCTATAGCCAGCACGCAGTCGTAAAGACCTGCTTTTATTGCAGTCCACGCCCCATGAAAGGCAGTACTCCCGCTAGCACAAGCATTCTCCACATTTATAATTGGAATTTGGTCGATACGATTAGCACTGAGCGCTACTTCTCCGCGAATGCAGTGCTGATTGGAAAATATTCCCCAAGCACAATTAGAATACCATGCAGCTTCGATATTACTTAAATCTAAGTTGCAATCTTTTTGGGTAAGATCAAGGGCTTCGCCTGTTAAATCCTTAATACTTTTTTTGAGATATTTCCCGAATTTAATCATACCAGTACCAATTACATAAATTTTATTGCTCATATTTTTCAACTAGACAAACTTTTTTCTATATTTAGGATAAGATAATTTTTTTTTATTTTTTATTAATCCCGTTTTAATTTATAACCAGCTTTTTCACGGTCGTAAGTATTTTCTGTTGCACCACGCTTTTTTAGTATTCTTTTTAGAATTCTGTGTACATCACTTTTTGGAAGTTGATCCATGAATTCTATATATCTAGGAATCATAAAATAAGCCATTTTATCTTGACAAAAATCTAGAAGTTCTTCTGGGGTCATTGTTTTACCAGGTTTTAAAACCACTGCGACCATTACTTCATCCTCCCCTAATTCAGATTTAACTCCAAAAGCTGCTGATTCTAAAATTTTCTCATTTTGATTGATTATATTTTCAATACTATATGCAGCTATATTTTCACCCCGTCTTCGAATTGCATCTCTCTTTCTATCTACATAATAAAAATAACCATCTTCGTCATAATAGGATAAGTCTCCAGTGGTGAACCAATTTTTTCCATCTTTATCTTGTCTAATAAGTTTTTTAGAAGCTTCTACATTTTTATAATACTTAACTTCTCTTTGTTTTGCTTCTCTATCTCTCCATTCAAAAACAAGCTCACCAACTTCATTAGGACCTAACAGATTTCCATCATCATCTAATATTGCTGCATTCCCTCCTAGACATTTTCCCATTGACCCTACACGTGGTTTCACAACTCCGAAATTAGCAAGAGCAAATCCACCTCCATCGGTTGCAGCGTAGAATTCCCTTATTGTAATGTTATATCTATTTATGAATGCTTCCCACACCTCTTTAGGACATGCGGCACTTAAAACAATTTTAACATTATGTTCTTTATCGTTAGGTCTTTCTGGTTGTTTCATTAAAATAGGAATCATTGCCCCAAGCGTATTAAATTCAGTAACATTATATTTTCGACATATGGCGAAATGTCTGCTAGCACTAAATCTTTTAGCAAAAATTAACGGCACTTCATTAAGGTATGCTGTGAAAGTTGAAATGAATAGCGCATTAGCATGAGCTAAGGGTAGGGCAGTATAGATAACATCGTTCCCTTGAAGAATCATTGCTGCAAAAACTGCCTTCATTGTCGATATATTATTACCCCCAACCAATTTTCCTTGATAAAAAGTTACAGCTTTTGGCAAACCTGTAGTACCTGCCGTATACATAAGTATTACCATATCTTCCAAGCTAATTTCAGTCTCAATATCGTCATCTGGCGCTTCCATTACTTCTTGAAGAGATATTGTTCCTTCAGGCAATTTAAAATCGCTTGGAGCCTCTCTTAGATTGACAATAACATGTTTCATGTTTTTGACTTGATCTTTAATTTTCATAAAAGTCTCTAAATAAGCATGATTGATAATGATAGCTTTAGCATCAGAATGATTTAAAATGTAAGTTAATCCCTCTCCTTTTAGACTTGTATTAACTAATGGTGTAAAAGTTCCTAGTTTAAAGGTAGCAAAAACGGTAAACAAGAATTCTGGAGAATTTGGCTCCATTAATGCAATCCCATCTCCCTTTTTAAGACCTAAATTTAATAATCCATTTCCTAAACGATTAGAAAATAAATGCATATCCTTATAAGAGTAAGTTTCATCCAGCCTTTTATCAAAATCAACAATAAAAGTTAACCATTTTTTATCTCCTAAAGTCTCCGCCTTATTTTTTATTACTTCTCTAAATAAAGTCTTACTGCCCAATCTAAATTTTTTCTTTTTTGACATTTTTTATTATCTCCTTTTTAAATTTAAAAAAAAATTGATGAAATATTTTTTAATTCAATTGTATTATTTTTGTATTTCAGGTTCTTCCTTTCCTTCTCGGAACCAAGTTACGGGTCTGTATTCACGTGATACAATTCCTTTTTGCTTGAATTTTGGGTACCCAATACACAATGCACTGGCGATCTCCCAACTCTTTTTAATACCGAGTTTTCTCCTTAGAGGTGTTTGATTTAGCAACACACCTACAAACCCATTCCAACAAGCTCCAAGTCCTAAAGAATATGCCACTAAAGTCATATTCTGACCACATATACCCATATTCATCTCTAATGATCCAATAGATCTTGTATCTCCAACTAATAGTATTATTACAGGAGCAAGTAGAGATACAGGTGAAAAAGGATATCCTGAGCTTTTTATTTCTTTATTTGCTAACCAATCATCCCATAGTGTCGATTGAGGGTCTAATTTGTTTTTAGCTATAGATCCCATTCCACCGAGAACAATACGTGGATCGGCATTACCAGGCATACCTTCGATTACTGGTGCTAATGTATTTACTATTTCATCATTTATGTAAGTATTATAAAAGAAATCAATAACCTTTGTAACTTCATCATTCATCTCTTTGATAAGAGCTTTATTGGTGACTACAATAAATTTCCAAGGTTGACAATTTCCACCACTTGGAGCAAATCTACCAGCTTCTAAGATCCTTTGTATTAAAGTTTCTGGTACAGGTTTATCTAATTTGAAATTTCTCACACTTCGGCGATTAAAAACAGTTTTTTCAATCGTATTCCATTCTGTTGGATTCCCATCCTCATCCTTAGCCTCAAGAGGCTCTTTATAAGGTAGAGGATTAGGTAGGGTTTTGAAATACCCTTCGTCCACATGATATGTATCAACTATTTGAACTGCTTTATTTGGACAAGCCACTAAGCAGTTCATGCAGCTAAAACACTCATGTATCTTCTTAACCACAGGGAAGCCGTTTGGACCTATTTCCCAGGCTCTGAAAGGACAGTTCTCCATAGCAAAGCAAACTTCGCATTTTTTGCACTTACTTTCATCGACTTTCATTTGTCCCATATGAACTTGTTCCATATCCGGACGTAAAATTTTTTGTAATTTTTTAGAAACCATAATTCATTCCTTTCCTTTTATAAATTATTAAAAATCCTTTATAATTATCATAATTTAGTTTGATTTTATTAAAATTTTTCATGATAATTGAGTTCAATAAAAGAACGTCTTGATGGTATTTGAGAATAGATTTTATTTGTTTTTTAAATAGAGATTGCCATATTGGTTAAGGTGTGTTACCTTTTTTAATTTATATCTATGGGTTGGGCTAGGATGCTCTGCTGGTCTTCCTATTGGAATTAAAGCTATAGGACGAATCCCATCTGGAGTTTTTAGAATTTCTGCAACCATTTTATCATCGAATGCACCTACCCATACTGCACCATAACCATTTGCATGAATTGTTAGTAAGAGATTTTGTATTGCAGCAGCACTATCTTGATAACAATATAGATTAACACCACGACTTCTATAAGTTTTTGAAGCACGTATTTGATTTGCACAAACTGCGATTACAACAGGAGCTTTTCTAACTGATGGCTGTCTTAAAGCTGCATTAGAAAGTTGTTCTTTTATATCTTTATCTCTTATTACAATGAATTCCCAATCTTGTACATCTCCAGCACTTGGAGCCCATCTAGCGGCTTCTAAAAATTTGAGAACTAGATCTTCAGGAACATCTTCATCGGTAAATTTACGGATACTTCTTCTTTCTTTTATTATTTTCATTAATATTTCAGCTGAATCTTCTATCAATTTTTCAGTAGATTCCATAATAATACCTCATAATTCTATTTATTACAGTTATTAAAACTTTAGAAAGTTCCAATTTAATCCTTAAAATAATGAATAATTTCGATCAAATTAGTAAAAATATAATTTTTCATAAAAGATACTTATTAAAAAATCAAAGAAATTTGGGATATAAAAAATGTTAGGCAATACTCTTTATAACAAAAAATTGATAGAAGAATTTCTTAAAGATGTTTTAGAACAGCCAAGTATACGAGAAAAATTTGAGTTCGATTATAAGGCTGGACATACATCCTTTCACGCCCGAGTCTACTTAAAAATAACTTACAACGAATTAATCTATAAATTTTTTCCGAGGGGAACGCCAATGAATCCCATTGAAGAAGAAAAACGAGTACAAATTCAAAAAAGATCATTAACAAAAGAAGAAGCTATAAACTTCATTAAAGGACTTATTAAGAATTCGGTTTGGGATTTATTAAATTGTATGGATATTGTTGAACCAGATACAGCTTTATTGACTTTTACTATTAAAAAGGGAGAAAATATTATTTTTAAAACACAAATTTGGGAAGAATGTCGTCATCGGGTTGAAAATATTAAATCTATCTTAGATTTATTACTAGAAATATCCCCAAAAGAACCTATGCCCCCTTAATTTAGTGATATATACATTTTAAAATTGAAATATAAGAAACTATTATAGATTTATTTCAGTTTTAATTCCAGTTCTATATGGTCAGGCTTAATAAAGCCGGCTTTTTTATAAATATTCATTCCATCTTCAGAAGGATGAAGGTTTAATAAGTTAATACCTAATAACTTAGCTTCTTTAATCAATTTTTTTAATAATTGGGTACTTATACCATTTCTTCTTGCTTCAGGGATTGTATACATATTAAGAATATATCCACGTTTTCCAGATTTAATATTATAATTGGCTGGAATTTGCCATACGACCATACCACTGATACCAAGTATCTTTCCATTGTATTCTGCTAACCAAGAAATAAAACTATTTAAAGGAATTTCTTTTGAGAAATATTGTTGTAACTCCATCTTTAGAATTTCAGTTTCCTCATCGTCTGAATGATTGAAAAATTCATTTAGAAATCGAACTCTATATTCAATTAAGATTTCAATATCATCAATCGTTGCACGACTATATTTGATTTTATTTATCTCAATCTCCATTTTATCTCATAAATTTATTTTAAATAATCAGTAAGAGATTTTGTTTTTTTACCTTTTATTTTTGACTGATCCATTAATTGATTTATAATAGCATCTAAATTAGGATTTTGAATATTTAATGATTGTAAAGTCCTTTGGATCGTTTTTAATTTTTTTATATTTCCAAATTTCTTAATATCTAGTTGTTTATTAATTAATTTTTCATAAAAATTGATATTTATCAAAAAGTCATTTAAAATTTTAACCGATTTTTCCAAATCAGGGATTAGAACTTGATCTTGTGGAGTAAAATTGCTGTTTAATATTCTATCTTTTATTACATCAAGCTTTGGATATTTTTCATATCCAAATCCAGGAATACCAAGATAATGTGCAGCAGCTAATGTACTACATGTTCCAGCAAACGGATCCAAGACATTATTAGCGTTTACTAATTTTATGCATCTAAATGGAATTTCAATAGGAAATGGAGCTTCATGCCCTTTTTTTATAGTTTTGCCAGTTGTTTTTGCATAATTTATCAACCAAACATTCCCTGCATCCCGTAAATCGTCTTCTGAATATCGACCAATGTTTGATTTATCTGCATATTTGATACCGATTGATTTTACATCAAGTTCATACTTTTCTCCTTTAGAAAATAGAAAAATATACTCCCAAATATTATTTAATCTCTTATTTCCCCCGCTTGGAGTATAATGACCTTTTCCTAGAATACTTTTTACCCATATAATTGATTGTATTCGGTTAAACCCAATATTTTCTGCTAATTTTGCAACATTTTCACTTTTTCCTTGATCATTTGCCGAATCACCTATGTTTAAAAAAAATACGGAATTATTTTTTAACACTCGATAACATTCAGAAAAAACTTTTTTTAGAAGCTCAAAATATTCAGATTCGGGCAATTTGTCATTATAATCGTCATCATAGTTTTTTCCTCGATTATAAGGTGGGCTAGTGACTATTGTATCTATTGATTTATCAGTAATCTCAGTCATTAATTCTGAAGATTTAAAATAAATAATTTGATTAGCAATTTTAAGTTTATTAGATTTATTATCCATTTCTATTAATTTCCATTTTTAATTAGATAAATCTTGAAGTTATTTTTATATATAAATTTATGATAATTAATCAAATTAATTATTAAAAGAGTATTGGGATGAATAACTTGACAGAAGGAATCCAAATTGCAAGTGAAGTATTTAAATGGATCAGTTTAGGCTTGGTTGCACTATGTATTCTTCTTTATCCATTAGCTATTGCTCGAATTGACGAAATTTCTTTTCTATGTCTTACTTTGGCCGTTTTTGGTGCAGGAACAATTGCATTGGTAATGTTTTTATTGTTTTCACCTGTACTAGCATATGTTTCAATTGCTTTGCCAATAATCGCAGCGATATTATATGTCATATTTAATATAGTAGATAAAGAGGCATCGACTGCTGTAAAAACTTTAGACTGGATAGGAATGGCTATAAGTGGCGTAAGTGTGTTTTTTTCCTATTCCGGCTTTATAGCATGGGAAAATTTTCGGTGGACAGGATTTTTTATAGGAGTCATAGGAGATCGGGTTGCAACAGTTCAGACGGCTGTATGGGCAGCGTTCTTGTTTATTTTCTACGGATTTTTCAAACCAAAAGTTGCAGTAATACTGACACAATTAATACTGGCAGGTGCATGTCTTATAATGCTAATTGCTAGAATAATAGCATCAAGAGAGTTAAAATCGATTTAAATATATCTTAATTCTTTTTTTTCTTTTACTTCTGAAGTTTAGGAAGAATTTTTTCAAAGTAATCTAATGATTCTGGATTCATCAAAGCATCTCTATTTCTGACCGGTCTGCCATGAATAATGTTTGTAACTGAAATTTCCACTTTTTTCATGCTAAATGTATAAGGAATATCAGGTACTTTAATGATTAATGCTGGAACATGTCGAGGGGAAGCATTTTGGCGTAAAGTCTTTTTTATTTTATTTTCTAAATCATTCGTTAAATCAAATCCTGGAGCAAGTTTAATAAAGAGGATAATCCGCTGATCTCCTTCCCAAATCTGGCCTATAGCTAAACTATCATCAATCTCTCTTAATTCTTCTACCACATTATATATTTCTGCTGTGCCAATACGTACTCCAGAAGGTTTTAAAATAGCATCAGAACGTCCAAAGAAAGTAATTCCTCCCGTTTCGCCATTTATTACTATGTAATCGCCATGTCTCCATACATTTTTATTGGGATAAAAACCAAAGTAAGCTTTATTATATTTTTCATTATCAGGATCATTCCAGAAATAAAGTGGCATAGATGGAGAAGGAGCTTCACATACAAGTTCTCCTTGTTGATCATTTATTGGATTACCTTTTTCATCATACGCCTTAACTTTCATTGCTAATGCTGGAGCTTGTAATTCACCAGCATACACAGGTAATATAGGACATCCGCAAGCAAAACAACCATTAATATCTGTACCACCCGAAATGGAATTAAAATGTAAATCCTTTTTAATACTTTGATATATATATTCGAATCCCTCAGCGGATAAAGCTGAGCCGGTTTGTGAAATTTCTCTTAATGATGATAAGTCAAAATTCTTTCCAGGTTCGATTCCTTGAGTTCTAAGATAATTTATATAAGTTGCACTACAACCAAAAATGGTTATTTTTTCATCTTGAATTAATTTCCACATCGCATTTGGATCGGGATAGTTAGGATTACCATCAAATAATAGAATAGTTGCCCCTACCCCTAACGAGCTAATGAGCCAGTTCCACATCATCCAACTGCAACTAGTAATATACATTATTTTATCCGTTCGTTTTAAATCAGTATGTAAAATTAACTCTTTCAAATGATTGATAAGGACTCCTCCAGCACCTTGAACCATACATTTTGGCTTTCCAGTTGTTCCAGATGAAAACATTATATAAACTGGATGATTAAAAGGTAATGATTCAAATTTTATTTCTGGTTTTTTATCAGGAGCCAAAAAATCGTTATATAAAATTGATTTTGGGATAGAATTAATATTAGATTTGGAATCTAAATGTGAAATTACAACAACTTTTTCTAGCGATGGTATTCCTTTGACAACTTTTTCCGCTTTAGATAAAATATTGAAAGTTTTTCCTTTATAGAAATATCCATCAGCAGTGATTAAAACTTTTGGATTTAGCTGACCAAGACGATCTAATGCTGCTTGTGCTCCAAGATCTGCACCACAAGAAGCCCATGTAGCACCTGTACTGGTAGCTGCAAGCATAGTTATAGGAGTTTCTACTAAATTAGGCATATATGCACATACTCGGTCTCCGGAACCGATACCCATCTCACGTAATGGTATAGCTAATCGTGCTACAGTATTATATAGTTCTGAATAAGTCGTCTTAACCGATTTATGGTTCTCATCTTTAAAAACAAATGCTATATTCCCATCTCTGTATCTCAAGAGGTTCTCTGCAAAATTGAGTTTAGCACCTTCAAACCATTTCGTCCCAGGGAACTCATTTAGATCATCAACTACCTTATTATATCCCTTTTGAGCAATAATTTCTCCAAATTCCCACATGCATGCCCAGAAATCTGAAATATTTTCAATTGACCAATTATAAAGTTGTTTATAAGAATTAATAGAAAGATTATATTTCTTATTGATTAAGTCGATAAATTTAGTAATATTAGCATGTTTTCTGCGTTCTTCAGAAGGTTTCCAAAGTAATTTTGACACTTATATTCACTCCTCATATATTAGGAATTAAAATTAATTTGAATTTTTTCTTAAAATTTTTTAATCAAGTTATACAAAAAATTCGCCTCTATAGTAAATTCTGTAAAAATTTTATGGCTTCCTACCTATTTCATTATCTTTTTCGAATATTTTCATTTAATTAGCTTAGGAATTTATTTTAAAATATATTAAAATTCGAAAATAGAATTAACTAATGTTATTTTATGATCAAATTAAAAAAGAAAAAAGAAAGATTTAGTTTACCATGTTTCAATAATATCTCCGAAATATTTTATGTATGCCGATAAGCATCCCCAAGCTAATACAAATAAACCTATTGCCCAAAAGATAATAGGATATACATAATAATAGTAGAAACGCATATTTGGAGGAATAAAAATAGGAGTAGTCCTTGTGTAGTAAAGACTAAAGTAAATTATCAGTCCACCTACAGTTACCCATAGAATACACCAAAGAGCATATAATGCGGCTTTACCATATGCTTCTTCCCAGGTTATTTCTTGAAATGTTATAACATCACCAAGTTCTTTAAATTCAGCAGCACTTATTCCCAAGATCATCAGATAGAGTGCAGTTATTATTACTAATATAAGAATTGTCCATTTAGTATTAATATCCAAATAAACTCGTCCAAGGTATATATTGCTAAACCCTATAATGAATCCACCAACGAGAAGCCAGAGGAGACACCAGCCGAACATATGTCCTGAAGCGCTCCATGCATTTTTGCCTTCAATTTCGTCGCCTGTTACCATTTTTCCAAGCGTTTGATAGTATGATGCCCGAATTCCGATTAAACCTACTATAACACCAGGAGAAAATGTGAAACATAATAAGCCCCAACCTAGTGCTTGACTAAAATAAGATGCCGATCCACTAAATGCTTCTCCCCATAACGTATCAGATTTATTGACTGCTCCGGGAAAGAATTTAAAGAAAGCAGTATTATAAGGTAAACCAAATATGATAAACCCAATAATAACCAATACGAAACGAATTGGGATTTCTCTTGAATTAGCGACTGGTGTAAATAATGATGATATAATTATTGATCCGCCAAGGAAAATCCAGAGGAAACACCAAGCTACACAGATTAATGATGTAAGAAAAGCTTTTCCCCAAGAAACCATTTTTTTCAACACCCATTATTTAATAGAATATAATAACTATAAATTTGATCTTCATATATAATTTTCGATTTTAAGTTGGGATGTTTAAAAAAATCAAAGTTTAAGTAATTCTTAGGGATATATAACTTTATTTGGACATCATTTGATTACCATATCGCTCCGAAAAAAATAATTCATTAAATTCCTTTCTTGGTCGGGCTGGTGGTGATTGATTCGGTATTCCAATTGGTAATAGAGCAACAATTTTTAAATTATCAGGAATTTTTAAAATTTCTTTTATTGATTCCTCATCAAATGCGCCTATCCAGCAAGTACCATAACCAAGTTCAGTTGCAACTAAAACCATATGTTCCATAGCTATCGCAATATCTACTTTATACCATTTTTCTCGTATAGGATCCCCCAAACCTATGATTATCACTGCAGCTTTAGAAATAAAAGTCTGATAATTTGCCATTTTTCCAATTTGTTTCTTAATTTGGGGATCTTGAACGATTATGAATTTATATGGTTGCATATTCGAAGCTGAAGGTGCTAATTGAGCACAACTTAAAATTTTTATAAGATCTTCATTTGGAATTTCACTTTTTTTATATCTTCGTATACTTCTTCTTGTTTCGATGACTTTAATTACAGTCATTTTAGTTTTTAACACCTCAAAACAATAATTTAAACCAATATTAAAAAGCTATTGTAAAAATAATTTTCTAATATTTCTTATCTTCAAATTTATTATAATTAGGTTGAAAAACTCTTCGATATATTCAAATTAAAAATTATTAAAAAAAAGATTAAAAAGAATGAATAGATACATTATGGGAGTTCCTTGATTATGTCTATAGCTTTTTCGACTGGGATCGCTACTAAAGTTTCTGTACTTATCGTTCCAGCAATACCGATTGTTAATAGTGCTTTTATTGCTGCCTCATTGCTTGGTGCTTCAACTATTCCAACAAAATCGTAACGACCCATAGTAATATAAAGTTGTATATATTCTCCTCCTAATGATTTGGCTAATTTTTGCGATTGTTCCAATGCATCAGGTAATTTTTTAATGGTTTTAAGTCCTAGTTGAGTGAAATTGCCAAGAATTATATAAGTTGACATATATATCATCCTCCAAATTTTATGTAAAAATATCTATAATTTAACTAAAATAAAAAAATTATGAATTATTAAATAAATTAAAATAAATCTTTAGAAATTTAAAGAAATTTTAAATTTCAAAATTAAGATATGATTTCTTATGGAGCTAAAACCAATCGGAGTAATTCATTCTCCATTTAATTTTTCAAATGTTCCTTATCAAGGTAAAATTAGTGATAAAATCTGCGAAGTTGAAATTTTTAAGGAATATGCAGATGGTTTAAAAGATATTGAGACGTTTTCACACATAATTTTGATTTTTTTTCTTCATAAACATAGACCAAATCTGCCATTAATTCATCCGACTCGGTGGGGTCCTGAACTTCGCGGAGTTTTTGCTACTCGTTCTCCATTTCACCCCAATCCAATAGGTATAACTGTAGTAGAGTTAATTAAAAGGCAAATGAATGTATTAAAAATTAGAGGATGCGATGCGATTGATGGAACACCATTAATCGATATAAAACCCTATGTCTCAAGATTTGATTGTGTGAAAAATGCATCAAATGGATGGTTAGAACAAAAATTTTAATATTTTATTTTGTCAATTTTTGAAAATTTTTTGCCATTGAATTACTTATTCTAACCTCAGCAAAGGGGTGAAGTGGGTGGTCTCTAAATGCAAGTTGACGAGCCCATTGCATTCCAAATCTCCATACATCTTGGTTTAGGGCTTCAGCAATTTCTGGTTCTTCCTTAATTAAATTATTTTTTTCCTCTGGATCATTGATCATATCATATAATTCATCCATGCCACCTTTTTCACCACGATTATCAATAAATTTCCAACGAGGAGTTCTACAACCAGCTCTAATTTGAAATCCACCCATAAATATTATATCATGAACTGCATCAATCTTTGAATTCCTATCAATAATTGCAGGATTTAATGAAAGGGATTGCATTTCTTTGCGAATTTTCATTTTACCTGTTTCTAAGAAGAATCCTGAAATATCTACAGTTGTAAGTAATGTATCCATTTTTCTTCCTTTATCAAATTCAGGACCTTTAACAATAAAAGGAATTTTTGCCAGTTCATCATAAATAGGAACACCGTATTTTCTTATTGTTCCATGTTCACCATAAGGTTCGCCATGATCACTGATAACAATAAAAACTGTATCGTCCATTAATCCTAGGTCATCAATTTTCTGAACAATTTTTCCAACTTCCATATCAACTTCATAATTTGTTCCGTGAACATGAGCAAGCAAGTTCTGAATCATTCCTTTTGGAAGAAGCGATGCATTAGCTGGAGGGAGAGGGCAATGTCCGACTGAATCATCCATTAAATGCTTAAAAGGCTTTAGAAATTCTTCTGGAGCCAGCCAAGGTTCGTGAGGCTCGAAATGGTCGATCCAAAGAAAGAATTTGGCATTATCTTTTTCTAATTGATTAAGCCAATCCAAAGCCCAATTGGTGACTAATTCTGCACGTCTTAAATCTTGTGACTTTTTTAAATATATTTCATTTCCCATAGTTCCTTTGAAAATAGCTTGTTCAACTTGCCTAGATAATCTTCCAAATTCTTGATCAGCATCAAGTTGTTCTTCTGGCCAGAAATATTTCTCTGTATTTACTGATTTCATATCAGCCCCTGGAACAGGTGCAGAAACTTTACCATATATAGAATGCTTAAAAACATCAAATCCAATATGACAATTATAAACACTAACTGTCATTGGGCTATCCCCAAAAAGAGCTGTTTTATATCCTTTCTTTTTAAAGCGTTTAGTAATATGGAAATCATGAGGAGTCATTGGTTTCCAAGTTCTACTAGTATGTGTATAAATTCCCGCCAATAGAGCTGTTCTTGTAGGTATTGTAATTGGATACTCAGCATAAGCATTAGTAAAATTTATCCCTTGCTCAGCTAATCTATCAATATTTGGAGTTTTTGCCACTTCGCACCCATTACATCCTAAATGATCAGGTCTAAGAGAATCCAGCATGAAAACTATAATATTAGGGCTCCTATTTGACATTTAAAATCTCTCATTTTCTTTTTCTTAAATTATTATCTAGTTTTTATTTAGTTTTTTTTGTAAATTCCTAAATTTTTTTATATTTTAATTTAGCTTATAATTATATAACCTTATTAATAGCTTTAAATGAAGGATTTGCGGGTCTGTGGAAAAAAAATTTGGAAAATTATTTGAAAAAGAAAAGATTGACAGGATTTTGAAACTTTTATCTGAATATTTTGAAAAAGATGATGAAGAATTATTATTAGAAAATATAGAATATCTTGAAAAACTATGTTTTACAATTAAAGAGAAAGAATGGGTCTTTTCGAAAGATATTATTGATATCATAATTAAAAATTTGAATAATAAATGGTGGCATGTTCGTCAAGACCTAATTATTCTTATCGGTAAAATAACTGAACTTTTTCCCAAAGAATTAATTCAGATAGATTTAGAGCCTATTATTGCTCAATTAAAAGAGATTTTTATTAGCGATAATGACGAAGATAACAGATACCACGCTCTCAGAGTAATTGGAAAAGTTGGACTTATCGCACCTAATAAGTGTTTGCAATTCCTACTAAATCAATTATATGATCCCAATCCTAAAATACAAGTATATTCTATTAATGCTTTGACTGAAATCGCAAATCAACATATAGGAGAAGTTAAGGAAATATTACCATTCCTTACAGAAAGCCTTCAAAAAGAGAATAAAGATCCTTTTGTAGTTCCAATTTTAGAAGAAGCAATAAAAAATATTAGTGAACATCTTTATGATGAGAAAATTACCGACTTTATGACGACAGAGCTAATATCTTGTCCTTATTGTAAGGAATTTTATCCTGCTAAATCCGATGTATGTACAAATTGCGGAAGAGAAGTAGCTAAGTGCATAATCTGCGGACAAAAATTACAACATGAAACAGATATGAAACCATGTCCTTATTGCAAAACAATTTTCCATAAAAGACATATTCTAGAATGGGTACAAGACAAACATAATTGTCCCTCTTGTATGCGTTCCTTGTTTGAAGAAGATTTGAAATAATCGATTCTTCTACATTCATATTGGATGATGTAATTAGATTATTAAGGAGATAATGATGAGTTGAAACCTTTAGAAAGAAAATTATTTCCAAGTCGTGGTATATTTGAGATTATAATTGGAATATTTTGGTTAATGTTTAATTTCTTATTTTTAAGACAAAGATTCACTCTTCCATGGGATCCATTTTCATGGAAATATTTTATGAGCCTGCTTTTCTTTGGAGTATATTTTATATTTGAAGGGGTATTTAATCTAATTTATGCAATTCGCATATATTCCACTTATCAAAATTACCCAAGTGATGATTTGTGCGATCATTGTGGAGTTAAGGTAGAAAATATTAAATTAAATGACTTTGGTGATATAAAAAAAATCCTTTGTAAAAAATGTCATATTAAGCATGAATTAATTTTTATCATAATTTTTGAGATTCTAGTGGTCGTATTTATTTTATTTTTAATATTTAATAATCCTCCAACTTCTAATATAAGTGAAATTTTATTTAACCTTTTTATAATTATAAGTTTTGCAATAGTTATACCCATTTTATCTCTAATCCGTATAAAAAGAGGCGGGGCAATATTTGGAGAAAAGGAATTTGTTTGATATTAATTATCAGGTTGCTTAATTTCTAAAGGAATATCTGGAATTTCATAGCAATATTGAAGAAGTATCCAAGTTGGAGAAGAGAATTGATAAATTAGAAAGAAAAATTATGAAATTAAATTAAAAAAAAACTTCACTTTCTTATAGTTATATGATTTACACAATTTTCCTTCTTTTATACATTCTCTATTTGAAGAAAATTTGAACTGATTTGAATATTCCAGAATCAACTAAAGATATTGTGAATCTTTCTAGAGTAACGAACCATGAGCCCCTTTAGAATTGGGCTTGCAGCATTATCAGTGATTGAAGCCAATAACATCTTTTTATTTGGAATATGCTTTATGTAGAGATTAACTCCATTTGTTAATCTGATTTTGGCTTCATTAGATTTAATCTTTTTGCTCATATGACGAAAAATTGTTGCTATATGTGCAGAAATTTTTCTATTTTCGTATTTTTCACCTGGCAACTTTGACGATATGTGTAATCCATTGTCTCTTATTAAGATTGAACCTTTAATTTGCTTATGTTTATTCATTTTATTATGAATAATCTTCATTTTCTCTTCTACGTTTTTGTTATTCATGTGTAAAAAATCAATTTTTAAATAGATATAGGGGAGGATTATCTAAATAGTACATAATCCAATTTAAGAAGTCAGTTAAAACAATCCAGATTCGAAATTTTTTCTAGCATCTTTAATTGCAGTTTCCAAAATATCAAAAATCTTAATTCCATCAGCTGAGCGAACGGCAAAAATAATTTCTGTAAAAGTACTGATAATATCTATTAATGTAATTCCACCCTGTGCTACTAAACCTGTTAAATAATACATAATGCCAGGCACATCTACCATTCGAGGTGGAGTATTTACAATTAATATAGATAGATCATCTTCCTTTTGTAATATTTCACTCTTTTTATTTCCTAACTTATCTAGAATTAATTTTGCATTTTTTCGATTAAGCAGAACAGCAAGTTCTCCAGAGCTTTGAAAGAGATACATTCTTTCTCCTTTTGACCAATCGATATTTTTATCATAAATCTCTGAAACAATTGAGTGATTTGAAAGATTGCGCCTTAGAGTAATAGAAACCATATCATTGGCTAGATTTAAGTCAAATTCTGAAACAATTTTTATAATTTCGTTCGATAAATGAGTATTTTTTAATTTTTCTGCATATCTATATATTGCCATAATTATAGCATTTAGATTTGGAGATTTTTGATACTTTTTCTTTATTTCTTCTGAGAGTGTCCTAGCTAAATTTGAAAAATTAATAATATTATCTTTTAATAAATCTTTAATGAATGGTCTATAATCTAGGATTTCATTAATTATCTTCTGAATACTTTTTGATTTTTCCAATTTAACAAATTCCTTTATTTTTGTATGACCATTATCAAATATGTTAAATATTAATTTAATATAAAATTTTCTAAAATTCATAAATTGGTGATTGAATATGGTTAAAGACGTTAAGCTAGAAGGTAATTTTGTTGCTTTAATTACTCCATTAGACAAAAATTTAGAAGTTGATGAAGACGGAATACGTAAGCTTGTGGATCTTCAAATTAAAAATGGAATACATGGTTTAGTTCCTATGGGAACTACTGGTGAAAGTGCAACCATGTCTCATCCAGAGCATAGAAAGATAATAGATATTGTTGTAGATCAAGCTAAAGGAAGAGTTCCAGTTATGGCCGGAACAGGATCTAATTCAACAGCCGAAGCTATTGGACTTACTCAATATGCATTAAATGCTGGAGCAGATGCCTCCCTATTGATTTCACCTTATTACAATAAGCCAACACAGAGAGGTTTGATCCATCATTTCACGAAAGTTGCAGAATCAGCAAAGGAATTACCAATTTGCATTTATAATGTACCTGGTAGAACTGGTCGAAATGTTGAGGCAGCAACGACTATTAAATTATCAAAAATTAAAAATATTGTAGCAATTAAAGAAGCTTCAGGAAATGTTGGTCAAATCATGGATATTATCAATGGTACAGATGAAGATTTTACAGTATTGTCTGGTGATGATTCTTTAACTTATACAATATGTACATTAGGTGGAAAAGGTGTTGTCAGCGTTGCTTCGAATGTCGCAACTAAACTTGTATCGGAGATGTGCGAAAAATTACTTGCAAACGATTTTATTGGGGCAAGAAAATTACATTATAAACTATTGGATTTGTTTGGGATTTTATTTATCGAAACTAATCCAGGACCTGTAAAAGAAGCTGCAAAATTAATGAACCTTGCTGGAATTTCAAATTGGTATTTACGCCCACCCCTAATAGCATGTACCCCAGAAAATTCTGATAAAATTAAGAAAGTTTTACAAGATCTCAAATTACTTTAATTTAGGTGAGAAATAGTGATAAGAGTCTGCGTCAGTGGCGCTGATGGAAATATGGGATCGCTTGTAGTTAAATATGTAATTCAAGATCCGGAAACAGAGTTAGTTAGTGCTCTGACTATGCAAAATTCACCCAATATAGGCAAAGATGCTGGAACATTAGTAGGTCTTGAAAAAATTGGTGTTAAAATTTCCGATAAGATTTCTGAAGTGCTTGATGCTAAGCCTGAAGTATTTATTGATTTCACTGTTGCATCAGCTGCTGAGGCAATTGTTCCAAAAGTATTAGAAAGAGGAATTAATTGTATTATAGGTACTACAGCCTTATCTAAAGATTTTATAAAGAATTTCGAAGATACTGTAAAGAAAAAGGGAATTAAAGGAATGATATCTCCAAATATGTCATTAGGTGTAAATCTTTTCTTAAGTATTGCAGGAGTTCTCGCATCTAAATTGAGTGGTTATGATATTGAAATAATTGAAGCACATCATCATCGTAAGAAAGATAGTCCTAGCGGAACTGCAGCTAAACTAGCTGGAATAATTGCTAAAGCAATTGAAAAAGATTTGGATTCTATTGTTAAATGGGGAAGACCTAAAGGAATGACAAAACGTAAAATTGGAGCAGAAGAAATTGGAGTTCATTCTATACGAGGTGGAGATATAGTCGGAGAACATACGGTACTTTACGCTGGACCTGGTGAAAGAATTGAATTAATTCATAGAGCTCACAGTAGAGAATGTTTTGCAGCAGGAACTGTTGAAGCTATAAAATTCATAATGGAACAAAAAAAACCCGGAATTTACCAAATGAGCGATTTGATTTCATAGGTTATTGCCAAATATTAAAAATATTTCTTAATTTTTCTTTTTTAAGAAATAAAATTTGGTAAAATACTCAAATTTTTTTCTCAATTTTTATTTAAATTAATTTAAATTACATTAACTTATTAATAAGAATAAAATAAATCCTAGATTAATAGGAGCCTTCCATATGATAGAATTTTTAAAACAAAAGAATTTAGAAGTAAAAAAGAACCATCTATTTATTGGTGGTTGTGATTGTGTTGAATTAGTAGAAAAATACGACACACCCCTTTATGTAATTAATAAAGACACAATAGTTCAGAGATATCATTCATTAAAAAATGCTCTACTTGAACATTATGATAAAATTGAAATCCATTATGCTGCAAAAGCCAATACAAATATGTCTATTTTAAAGTTATTAAATGAAGAGGGAGCCCATTTAGATTGTGTTAGCACGGGTGAAATTTATCTCGCTTTGAAAGCAGGATTTGCTCCCGAGAAGATTTTATATACAGGGAATAATTATAGAGATGACGAATTTCAATTTGCCTTGGAAAAGGGAGTTATGATAAATTTAGATGCTTTATCCCAAATAAAGAGGTTAGTTAATGTCTTAGATGCTGTAAATATGGAGAAACCATTGATTTCATTCCGTGTTAATCCTGAATTTGGTGGTGGATTTCATGATCATTGCATTACAGCGGGTCCAGATATTAAATTTGGTATTTTAGATAGTGAAATCATAGAGGCATATAAAAAAGCTCAGCAATATGGGTTCACAAAATTTGGGATCCACACTCATATTGGTTCAGGGATATTAGATATAAGTACTTTTAAGGTTGCGGCTCAAAAATATTTAGATATAATAAGTAAAATAAAAAAGAATCTTGATATTGATTTTGAATTTATTGATTTTGGAGGCGGACTTGGTATCCCCTATCGGCCATCCGAAAAGCCATTAGACTTGAATGAATATAGTACTTCAATTTTGGATCTATTTAAAAAGAAAATCGAAGAATTGAATTTAAATGGGCTAATATTTTCTATTGAACCAGGCAGATATCTCGTTGCTGAATCTACAATTATTCTTTCACAAGTTAATACTATTAAAGAAACACGAACTAAAAACTGGATTGGTATAGATGCAGGATTTAATGTGCTTGTAAGACCCACAATGTATGGAAGTTATCATGAAGTAGTTGTAGCTAATAGAGTGGGGGTAAAAGGTAAACAATTAAAATATGAAATAGCTGGGCCAATCTGTGAATCTGGTGATGTAATTGCCAAGGATAGAACCCTCCCAAAAATTGAAGAAAATGATTTAATTGCTATTTTAGATGCGGGGGCATACGGATTTAGTATGAGTTCCTCGTATAATTCCAAATTACTTCCTGCTGAAATTATGGTAAGCAATGGAAAATCGCAAATCGTAAGAGAAAGACAAGTTTATGAAGATTTAACCCACCATCAACATTTTTACCAAGATTTATAATTAAAGAATAATAAAAAAATTAATCAATAATAAAGAATAATCGTGATGTTATGGAAGAATTAAAAAAACGATTGGAAGAGAGAGAAAACGAATTAAATATTAAAAATAAACTTATAAAGAGCAAGACTGAAGAAATCGCTGAATTAAAAAAGGAAATAGAGGATTATAAGGCTGCAAAAGATGCAAAAACCATCAGTCAATACGAATCCAAGTTTAATACGTTAGAAGAGAGGATTCAAGATAAAGATGCACGAATTACCAATTTAGAAAAAAGTATTAAACAATCAAATGACTTACTTTCGGAATATAGAGATTATAAAGAAAAATTCGAAAAATTACAAAAAGAATTTGATGAACAAAATTCTAAACTCAAAGATCTGGAAAATATTAAAGCTGAATTAGAAACAAAGAATCGTGATCTAACTTATAAAGTTGAAAATTTGGAAGAGAGATTAGAGAGAGAAATAAAAAGTCTTAAGGCAGTTCATCAAAAAGAAATTGAAGAAATTGAAACAGCACACTCAGAAAAGGTAAAATCTTTAAAATATAAACTAGCACCAACACAAATTTTTCTGAAATATGCAAATAAACAATTTGTAAGAGCAATGACACGTCCAAATGAGGGAATAATTCTAATATTGGACGAAACAAAGCAAAAATGGATACTTGATTATTCATTGGAACCAAATTTAATCGAACGAAGAACTGCTGAACGACAAGCGCGTAGTATTGCAAAAACAGGATTTAATATCGGTGGAAACCGTGTTGGAGTAAGATATCAATTAGAAATAGCTGAACAAAGCATAGTTCCAGAAAAACTCCTTCGAGATCAACATAAATATAATGTTTAATTTTTAACTTCTTTTTAATTTTCACCTAAATAAAGTTTATAAAACAATTTAAAATTATTAAGTCTTACAACTGTATATTCTCCTAAAAATGAATTATGTTTAATTGGTGATTTATTGAAAATATTTTCTAGTGACCGCGTAAATGCTATAGGATCTTATGCTTTTGCTGAAGTTGACAAGATGGTTGAACATTTGATAAAAAAAGGTATTAAACCATTGGATTTTGGAGTTGGTGATCCACAAGCTCCAACACCAGATTTGATTAGAGAAGCTTGTAAAAAAGCTATTGATAATCGAAAGACAAGTGGCTATCCAACATATACAGGAAGTCAAGAATATAGAGAAGCGATTTCAAAATGGATGAAAAAAAGATTTAATCAATATTTAAATCCTGATACAGAAATTACAAGTTCACTTGGTGGGAAAGAAGCGGTTTTTAACTTTCATTTTGGCTTTGTAAATCCTGGAGATATTGTTTTTGTTCCAAATCCTGGCTATCCTCCAGGGGAGCGTGGTACTATTTTTGCAGGGGGAAAACCGATTCTTCTACCTTTGAAGGAAGAAAATGATTTTTTAGTCGACTTAGATGCAATAAAAAAGGAACATGTAAAAAAAGCTAAAATTTTATGGATAAATTACCCAAATAATCCTACAGGAGCTGTCGCAACAGAAGAATTTTTTAAAGAAGTAATTGATTTTGGTCATGACAATAATATTATTATAGCATCTGATGAAGTATATTCCGAACTCTATTATAAGGAAAAACCAAAGAGTATTTTAGAATATGATCGTGAGGGAATTGTTGTTATACAATCATTATCAAAGAGAAGTTGTATGACTACATATAGGGTGGGTTGGCTTGCCGGAGATGAAAATGTTATATCCATAGTCAAAAAAGTAAAAACAAATATAGATTCCGGAACTTGTTGGTTCATTCAAGATGCAGCTATTGCAGCCCTCAGTGATGAAGAGCATGTTAAAGTGATGCAAGAGGAATACAAACAAAAAATGGATATCATGATCTATGCCTTGAATGAAGTTGGATTAGAAACAAGATATCCCAAAGCCACCTTTTATATATGGCAAAAAACTCCAGATAATATGTCATCTCTAGATTTTGCAAAAAAATTATTGCAAGACAAACTCGCAATCGTAACCACTCCTGGAGCTTGGATATCAAAAGAAGTTGATGGAGAAAACCCAGGAGAAGGATTTGTTCGTTTTGCTCTAGTTTCTTCTATTGAGCAGACGAAAGAGGCTGCAGAAAGGTTGAAAAAATACTATTAATTATTTTAATTTATAATTACAATTATAACAAATGTCCGAATAAGGTGAATTGGTAACTCCACAATTTAGGCATTTATATTTTTTCTCTTGCTCTTTTAACCATTGCTCTAAGCCAATTTCTTTTATTTTTAATGAATTTTCAATCAAGTCTATTTTATATTTATTTTTATAACGAGTATCTAGATATTTTCGTATCTTACAAGGAAAATCTTTACATTCATAACAAAATGTCAGTTTATTTTTCTCTAAACAGCATTTTCGAATTTTACAATTCCATTTTGATATGCGTTTTTGTGTTTTATTTTGGGAAGCGCACCCATAACAAGTCCCCTTTTTGTAAGAGGGACAGCCACCACAATAAACTCCGCAAGCTGAAGCTAGGCTTTGTGATTCAGTTCTATTTTTCATTTTCTTTCCAATTAATTTAATTTATAACAAAAATTAAAGCTTAATTATTTTAATACAAATTACCATAATTTTTACGAAATGGTGATGGGCAATGATTTTTGGAAATATGGGAAAATATTTAAGGATCAATCTTTCGACTGGAGAAATTAAGCAGGATGATCTAAATGAAGATTTATATTTTAAATATTTAGGAGGATATGGGATAAATAATAAACTTTATCATGATTTTAGAGTCCCGAAAATTGATCCATTCAATCCGGATAGTCCAATAATAATTGGGGTAGGTGCCCTAGTAGGCACAAAATTTCCCGGAAGTGGTAAAGTAGTTGCAACTTACAAATCACCGATTATTAGCAAACCTAAACAAAAAATTCATTTTATTGATAATGCAGTAGGTGGAAGTTTTTTATTTGGTAAAATGTTAAAAAAAGCAGGATTTGACCATATAATTATTACGGGGAAAGCAAAAAAGCCTACAACAATAAAAATTTTCGAAAATGATTTAGAGTTACTCGATGCACGAGATGTTTGGGGATCTTTAGATTTATATGAAACCAGTTTTTTTTATAAAGATAAATTTCCGAATTGTGGTACAATTTCAATAGGTGAAGGAGGAGAGAAAAAAGTAAGATATGCTATATCCATAGTTGATTGTATGGCCACATTAGGAAAGTTCGGTTTTGGGGCAGTTTTAGGTTCGAAAAATATCAAATCTATAATTACATATGGAAAAAAGAAAATTAAAATTAAAGAGAAAGATGAATTAACGAAATTAATAAAACCTATACAAGAAGGTGTTAAAAATATACCAATTTTAAGTCAATTTAGGAAATATGGTATAAATTCTGGATTTGATTTTCAAGCACCTTTAGTAAATGAAGGGAATTTTCCATTTAGGGAATGGAAAAAACTTTATGGGCTCCGACAATTGAAAAAAGTAAAGGGCGATTTTAATATAGCTTGTAATGCTTGTCTTTTAAAGTGCAGAACAAGTTTTGAATTAAAAGATGGCCCATATAAAGGATTAAAGAATTATTCTGGAAGTTTTTTTCTGCCAGCAAGGATTGGAAATCGTTTAGAGATTAAGGATGCAGATAGAATATCTAAAGTTGTAAAATTATATGATATTTGTAATAGGGCAGGAATTTGCTTTTTTACTGCAACTGGATTGATTAATTGGATTACAAGACTATATAATTCAGGTAAGATTGATCCGAATAAGATAAAACTTGATTTAAAAAGGGAATTTCCAATATATCTAAAAATTTTAGAAAAAATTTTACAGCGTTCGGATATTGGTGATATTCTTGCTGAGGGTTGGTACCCAACCGGAGAATATTTTAATGCAGATCCTGATTCTTTTGCCGAAGGCGTAGGCTTCTTTAAAGGAACAGACACAATTCAAGATGGCCGTTTCACCACCATAGATCCTCAACGTTTTACATATATTACTAATCCACGTCCCCATCATGGAGGAACACAATCAATATATACAATACCTAGAATGGGGATAAAGGTGCTTCAAGAAGATTTATTGAATATGGGAGTAACTAAAAAAGAATATGATAAAGTCTTCACTGAAACTCCTTATTATGGTCCATTTAATGTTGCTTTATACGGAAAACATGCTGAGGATGTAATGGCAGTCCATAATAGTCTTGGAACTTGTATAGTCTATACTTTATTTAGTTTAATTTCAATTCAAGTCTTAGCACCAATTTATTCCGCTATCACAGGTAGAAAAACATCCCCTAAGGAATTAAAGAAAATCGGTGAACGAAATTTCAATTTTTATAAGATGTTAAATATCTATGAAGGATTTTCTTCTAGAGATAAAAGCTCAAAAATTTGGTTAATGCCCCGGAACACTCCTGATGGAGCTTTTTCATTAAATAATTATTATAGGACGAAGGAATTATCTTCTGAAGACATAGAAAATCTAATAGATGACTATTATAAAGAACGAGGTTGGGATTCAAACGGTAATCCTACAAAAGAAAAATTAAAAGAGCTAGAATTGAATTTTTTATAAAAATATTAAGATGAACTGATAAGTAGTTACACTTCTTTTCTACATTTGGGACATTTATGTTGATCCCAAGCTAAAAGCCATCCACAATGAGGACATTTATTTATAGAAGTATCTGCAGTCATTGAATCAAATTCAGTGCCTAGAATTTCAATATCCATTTCATCACGAATGTCACCAATTACTTTTTCTATAGCAGAATCGTCCTCACCAGTTTTTGTAGAAATTGGCTTCATGGTTGCTTTTAATGGTGTATAATCTGTGCCCTTAGATTCATAAGCTTTAACTTTTGTCATCTTAAATTTAGGTTTCAATCTTTCTTCTTCTTCACGAAGGATTTCAGTAGCTGTTTTTTCTTTTATTCTTGGTTTTACTGCAACTTTGGGAGCTAATTTACTAGCTTTTGCTATTTCTTTTGTTTTTGCTGCGGGCGTTGTAACTGGAGTTTCAGGTTCACCTTCAATTTTAGAAATAGATTGTTTCTTTAATCGTGCTATATTTGGCAACAGTTCCTCGCCTTCTTCAGATATAGGCTGTTCTGATATAATTTCAGGTTTGGGTTCTGGTTTGATAATAGTAGGAATTGGTTTGGGCTTAAGTTCATCTTTTTTCTTTGGAATGGCAATAATTGGTTTTGGAACAGCTTTTTTTCCTGGTTCTGGAATACTTACTTCAGCTTTAACAACTTTTGGCTCGGGTATAGCTATTTCTGGTTTGGCTGGCTTCGGTTCAGCTTTCGCAGGTTCCTTTTTCTCGAGCTCTGTAAATTCCTCTATTTTTGATTGCCATTGTTTAGCACTTTCATAAACTTTTTCTTTATTAGAAACCAGATTTTCTTCAAATAAAATGAAATAGAATATCTTAGAATTACTACTTATTCTTAATTTAGAGAATATTTGGTGTCTACGGCCAAATGTTTCATCATGACCAACAAAAATCTTATTAATTTTTGCCAAATCAATAGAATTTGTATATGGCTCTCCAAGTTTACATATAATTTTATCAGCAGGTTCTCGGATAGGACTCAATTCTTCAATATTAAATCCTTTAAAAATCATATTTTTATTTGTGAGGAAAACTTTTCCTAAATATTGTAGGTTTTGTGTCTTACTTCTCAATGCAGAGAATTCAAAATCATCAGCTGTTAGAGATGCAATGTTTGAGAGTAATATATTTTCGTCTTTTAACTCTTGATCTTCTATTTTTACATTTTTTATTTCGTCCATTTTAATACGAACTCTCCTTCTTTAAATAACGTAAATAATTTTTAAAATCTTAATCGTATTTTCCTTAAATCCTATTTTAAAAATATAATTTGATTTAAATTAAAAAGTTTAGGTTATTAACAATAAAATTTTAATGATATGTATTTTTAATTTATTTTAAATATAGTGTTTTGGAGGTTAGAATTACATGGATCAAAGCCATTTTAGTAATATGTTTAGATGTAAAAGATGCAACCAAGAATTCGTATTATATTTGATAAAGGCTGCAGGTAGAGTTCTTGTCATTAAATGTAGATGCCCAAACCATGGTAGTAAATCTATAAAGCTCCCGCTGGCACAAAAATCCCAATATATGTCAGATCTACATTCAGGAACCTTTCGTTGTTATAAATGTGGTGCTCCAGCAAAACTTGACAAAATGAAACTTTCAGGACCATGGACATTGATTCGTATGGTTTGCGATATACATGGAAATAAATTACCAGTTCAAAAGATTTCAACTCCAATTTACAATGAGATGATGGCACAATCCATACCTCAGAAAACCATAACAACTCATATTTCTCCTGGGGAAAAAGTTAGGGTTGTCGTCGATGTCCCATCTAGTTGTCCTTTTTGCAAAGCCCCAATTAATAGAGAGAATGTTCAATGGTCGGGTCCAATGAGTGTAAAATGTCCCTATTGTGAAAGATCAATTCCAGCTGCAGAAAGACATATTTAATTATCTGTTTTTAATTTTTTAGGTGTATTCTTGAGATTCATTGCTTTTTCTGACTTTCATGGGATGGAGTATAAATATGAACATGCAAAAACTACCGTAAATGAAATAATTCAAACAAAAAAGATTGATTTTATTATCATTTGTGGCGATTTAACTACTAGAGGCGGTCCTAATGCGGCGCAAAGTTTATTAAAGGTTGCAAATTTTCCTGTTGATACTTACTTTGTTTTTGGAAATATGGATTATTTTGAAAGAATTGATCAAGATTTAGAAAACGCAATTAATATCCATTTAAATCCTGTTAAAATTAATGGTTATGATATGTTAGGGATAGGTGGGGATACTCGTGATATTAAAAAAGATATCACAGCAGTCAGAGAGATTATAAAAACCTTAAAATCAAAAATTTTAATTCTAGTTTCTCATGTAGCTCCTCACATGCATTGTGACCTAGCTTATAACGATAGACATATAGGAAGTAAACCTCTAACAGACTTGATTAAAAATATTCAAAAAAATAAGAAAATCCTTGTTTGTTGTGGACATGTTCATGAACAATGGACCTGTAATGCTAAATTAGGAAATGCAGAGATTTGGAATGTTGGACCTAATGGAATATTATTTGAAATTATTGATTCTAATATAACTGCTCAAATATTATAGGATTGATTAAAAATCGGACATTTTCAAGAATATGAGGTCAAAATTCGTATATTAAATCCTTCTAAACTAATTTCCGATATTAAAAAATTAAATGGGCAGCTTTTAAAGAATATTATTCAATATGATACTTATTTTGATAATTCTGATCATGAATTAACAAAAAATGACATCCATTTGAGGATTCGTAGAGAATTTAATGAAGAAATGAACTATTTGAGAGGGGAATTTAGTTATAAAGGGGCACACAGGGGAAAATTAATTGAAATAAGACCTGATACATCAATTGAACTCCTTTCTAAAGATGAAATGGATACATTAGAGTCCATTCTAAATCGCTTGGGTTATTATAAATTAGTCCTTTTTATTAAAAAACGTGAAAGATGGAAATTACAAAATATTGAATTTGAAATAGATAAAGAAGTAATTGGTGAAGTTGGAAATACAAAAATTAATCTGGGAAGTTTTTGTCAAGCTGTATTCGAAACAGATGAATATCTGACTGAAGATAAAACAACAGACGTTTTATGGGATTCACTTAAAAAATTTGGCTATAATAAAAAAGATTTTGAAAAAAAAAGTTATATAGAATTATTTGTCAATAAAAAAAATAAAGGAATTTAACCTCGCCATTCGCCTTCCTTATTTAACATTCCACCGATGAAAGCCAATCCAATAACTAACCATATACCCCAGATCATTGACCCTGTGATTATAGCACCCAGATCATCCATCTTAAAAATGACTTCTCCTGGAATTGATGGTGCAAAAATCAAAGATGCAAATCCTGAAATAATTAAAATACCTAATAGAGACCCAATATATGCACCAGCCCCAGCTATTAGACCATATAAAGGACCTTTAGCTATTAACCCTGCAAATAATCCACCGATAATGCATATAATTACCGAAATGTAAACATTCGCAGGAAGATGTTGATAATATGCGATTCCTAGTGCGAATGCTAATGCCCGTCTTTCCACTGGACTACCCCAATATTGTAATCCAACATTAACTCCAAATATTGTATCCAAAATTAAAATTATTAGTGCTCCAGCTATCGCACCACCAGTAAGCATGTCTTTTCCCATAATTTTCACCTAAAATTTTAAAATCAATTTGTATAATATTATAAAGACTATTTATTTTTAAGAATTATTAATAAGGTCATCTAATGATTTTTTTCTTTTATTTATTTAAAAGAAAGAGTCTTTTTTTAAAGAATAGGTGGAAATCTTTTGGTAGAGATTTATAATCCTCAAATTTTAATTTATTTACAAATTGGCTTAAATCTACTGAATTATATGTATTCCAAAATAATATTGGATCCTTATCTTTCTCTTTCTTAATATGATCTATCATTGCGGCACATGTTTTGCCTGTATATGTAGTGTCTAATTCAATATTTTCATATTTTTTCATAAGTTGAACTGCTTCTAGCCCTTCTTTTGTTATTTTTCCATACTCTCCACCATAAAAATCATCTATTATTACACTTTTTTGAATTTGTATTTCTGGAATTTTATTAGAGAACATTTTGAGATTTTTCAGTGTTTTCTTTATGAGCCATTTAACAAGAGCAGGACTAGTGGTACTTTTATCAATTACTCGTACACCTATAACTTTAGTATCGATGTTAGCTAGTTTGATACCTATTTCTAGTCCTGCAAGTGTTCCACCAGAACCTAAGGCTAAAAATATAATTTTTGGTATAGGTATTTCACCTTGCTCAATCTGATTTTTTAATTCAAATGTTGCATTAACGAAACCCAATATCCCAACTTGATCAGAACCTCCTCCAGTAATAAAATATGAATTTGGATATTGCTTTAATAGACCTTGATCCGCTTTAATAGTCTCCTCATAAAACATTTCTGCTTTAAAATATTGAAATAATAAAAGCTTTTTTTGGACATCAGGAGTTAAAGGTTGATTAAAGAGGATAATTGCGACTTTAAAACCTAGTTTTTGACCAAATATTGAAGTGGCAAGACAATGGTTGCTCCCAAGACCTCCGATTGTAATGACTGGGTCTTTATTTTTTCTTCTGGCATCTGCAAATAAAAATTCTAATTTCCGAGGTTTATTTCCTCCATAAAATTCCGTAGTTTGATCATCTCTTTTAATCCATAGATTATCAGTCCCAAGATAATCTCCTAGAGCTTCTAATTTATGAACTTTTGTTTTTTTAATAAGCGGTAACCAAGCAATGGAATTTTCTAAATTAGGATAAACTTCAAATAATAATGGCTTTTTCACTTTTTTCCCTTACCTATTTTAATTTGATAGTACACTAAGTTATTGTGTTTGATTATATTATTTAAATTCTACAATAAATTCACCAATAGGGTTAAATGACAATGAATAAAATAGGTAAAACTAAGGAGGAAAAAAATTGATTCAATTTGAAAGGAATTTTGGCGAAAAAATTTCGAAGGTTTGGGGAGTTCTTGCAATGCTTTGGATATTTAATATGTGGCTCAATTCTTTGTTAAAACAAAATTTACTTACAATATTTGGGTCATTTGTACTTTTTAGTAATGTTATTATATCCGTCTTTAACAGCATTTTTACATTTTTCTATGGGAGTCACTTAAAAAAGCATTATGAGCAATATACGAATAATAATGTGTGTGATTATTGCGGAAAAGATGTACAAAAAATTAAAATAAGGAGTTATATTCATTTTAAAACTATATTTTGTAAAAAATGCCATATAAATATCAACCTTATTTTTATTTTTTCCATGGAATTGATTGTATTTATCAATTTTTTAATTTTCTTTCTTTTTATTCCCCCTTCAGCAGATGGAAAATATTTTCTATTGGGATTTCTCTTCTTCCTAATATTATTTTCTATAACCTCTCTTTATGGTATTATTAGGATATTTAGATATTAATTTAAAAAATGATTAAAAATATAAGGAGATATTTAATCAAATGTCCCGTATAATAATGTGTGTGGACATGGACTCATTTTATGCTTCTGTTGAAATACGGGACAATCCAAAACTGGTGGATAAGCCTGTAGCCGTGGGAGCGGGGAATATAGAAATGAAATCTGAAGGAGTCAGGTTAGGAGATTATAAAGAAATCTCTGGAGCAATAACTACATGTTCATATGTAGCCAGAAAATATGGCGTGAAATCTGGAATGAGATTAAGTGCTGTTAGAAAGTTATGTCCTGATTGTATTCTCGTTCCACCTAGAATGCAACGTTATAAAGAAATTTCTGATCAAATAATGGAATTACTTGAAAATTTTGTTGATCACGAAAATTTTGAGGTCCGAAGTATTGATGAGGCATTTTTAGATATAACAGAAAATGTTAAGAATTTCGAAGAAGCTGAGCAGTTTGGATTTAATATTAAGAATGAGATAAAGGAACAAATTGGACTTACTTGTTCGGTTGGTATTGGACCAACAAAGTCAATTGCCAAAATAGCATCAGGAACGAATAAACCTGATGGTTTAACCATTGTATTTCCTCGAAATGTTGAAGAATTTTTAAAAGATCTTCCTGTTAAAAAGATACCAGGAATAGGAAAAAAAACTGCAGAGCGATTAAAAAAAGAATTGGGTATAGAAACAATTGGTCATTTGGCATCAATTAAAGATTTGCAGAAATTGAAAAAATTGTTTGGAAAAAATGCAATATATTTCTATTACGTTGCAAATGGAATAGATCAATCTCGTGTGATGCCGAGATCTGGAATAAAATCAATTTCTAATCAAAAAACTTTTAGCAAGCCAATAGCGGATGAAAAAACAATTAAGGAGACTATTTTAAAATTAGCAGAAAGAATATACAAGAGGTTAAAAAAAGGAAATTTGGAATTCAAAACCGTAACGATTAATATTCCTTTTGATGTAAAAACTTTTCATTCTAAAAGTATTTCATTAAAACATTACTCAAATTCCTTAGAAACTATTATAAATACTGCGAATCAAATTTGGGATGAAAATATTGCACCCGAAATTACTTCAATAAGAAGACTTTCATTAAAAATTTCAAACCTTAGAAAAATTCAAACAAAACAAAAAGACCTAACATATTGGTTTAAAAATAATAAATAAAACTTAAAGATATTATTTAGCATAAGACTAAAAATAGCTCAATATATACCTATTTTTCTAAATTTTGGTGTCATAGGTACATTCGCTATAATTTAATATATTAGGAAACGATTCATATATTGATATTTTTAAGATAGAAAACTAATTAATTTAGTTTGATCTAAAAAAATTTATTAACTTAATTTAATATTTTATTGACTTAGTTTAATTAATTTTAAACCCAAAGGGGGTTAAAAATTAATTGTCAAAAAACGTTTTGGTGAGATTTACCATGAGAAAAATTAAGAGGATAGTAGTAATTTTAATTATATTACTTTTTCCGGCAATTTTGCAAAATTTTTTAAATAAATCACCCCTAATACCAAATTTTAATCATTTAACAAATCATAGAGAATCTATGAATATGTTAACTTGGGAAGATAATGGTACTGTCGTATGTAATGCAAGTAATACCCAAGCATTTTCTCGAATTTGTAGTGATGGGATAGGTGGAGCGATAATTGCATGGATGGATTTTAGAAATGGAAATTATGACATGTATGTACAAAGAATATTTGCAAATGGAAGTATTGCATGGACAACCAACGGTGTAGCAATATGTACAGCGATAGATCACCAAGAGTGGGGTCAGATTTGTTCCGATGGGGCGGGTGGAGCGATAATAGCTTGGCAAGATGGTAGAGGGGGAAGTGATTGGGATATATACGCTCAAAAAATACTCACAGATGGAAATGTTGCATGGACGGCTAATGGTATTCCGATATGTACGGCGATAAATGATCAAACAGCACTACAGATCGTTTCTGATGGATCTGGGGGTGCAATAATTACCTGGACAGATAGTAGGAGTGGGGCTGATATATACGCGCAGAAAGTATTCACAAATGGGACTGTTGCATGGACAGTTGGCGGTACCCCTATATCTACAGCGAGTAATAACCAAAATTCTCCACAAATATGTGGTGATGGCTCAGGTGGAGCAATAATAACTTGGGGAGATACGAGAGATTTTACAAATGATGTATACGCACAAAAAATATTTGCAAATGGAAGTGTTGCATGGATAAATAATGGTGTTGTAATTAGTAATGCAAGTTATCAGCAATCAACCCCTCAGATTTGTTCCGATGGGGCAGGAGGGGCAATAATAACTTGGAGGGACAGTAGATTTGGAATCAATTTCGAGGTATATGCACAAAAAATATTTGCGAATGGAACTACAGCATGGTTGGCTAACGGATCTGAAATATGTACTTCAGTATATGATCAAGATTATCCTGAAATTTGCAGTGATGGGGCAGGTGGAGCTATTATAACTTGGAGGGATAATAGAAGTGGAATTACTTGGGACATTTATGCTCAAAAAATATTTACAAATGGAAGTATTGCATGGTCACCCAACGGCATCCCAATATGTACAGCAATTGATAGACAAGAACTTCCTCAGATTTGTTCCGATGGGGCTGGTGGGGCAATAATTACTTGGAGAGATAATAGAAATAGTAATTATGATATATATGCTCAAAAAGTATTTGCAAATAAAAGTACTGCATGGACAATTAACGGCATCACTCTATGTAATGCGAGTGATAGCCAAGATGGTCCCGAAATTTGTTGCGATGGAATGGGCGGGGCAATTATTTCATGGATGGATTTTAGAAATGGTCTTGATCATGATATTTATGCACAATTAATTGATGAAAGCATTCCCGTAATACTCGGTATAGAGCAAATCCCTATTTCACCAGATAATATAGATTCAGTGAATATAACTGCACATATAACAGATAATGTGGGTCTTAGTCTCATTACAATAATTTCAAACCACACCGGTATTCCAACAGATTATAGTATGGATTTATTATCAGGTTCAGCTCAAGATAGTTATTGGAACTATACCATACCATCTGTAATTGCAGGAACTACGGTTACATATTCGATCTGGGCAAATGACACTTCTAATAACCAGATTATCGATGGACCATATCAATACACTGTGGGAGATGGCGAGAATCCTAACATTATTTCCATTTCAAGAGAACCAATAAATCCAAATAACACAAACATAGTAAATGTTTCTGTCCATATAACAGATAATGTAGGAGTGAGTACTGTTTTATTAAATTCAAATTATACAGGCACTTCATTAGATTACGTCATGGAATTTTTATCGGGAACAGCTCAAGATAGTTATTGGAACTATACTATACCATTTGTAGTTGCAGGAACTACGGTTACATATTCGATCTGGGCAAATGACACTTCTAATAACCAGATTATCGATGGACCATATCAATACACTGTGGGAGATGGCGAGAATCCTAACATTATTTCCATTTCAAGAGAACCAATAAATCCAAATAACACAAACATAGTAAATGTTTCTGTCCATATAACAGATAATGTAGGAGTGAGTACTGTTTTATTAAATTCAAATTATACAGGCACTTCATTAGATTACGTCATGGAATTTTTATCGGGAACAGCTCAAGATAGTTATTGGAACTATACTATACCGCCTATAGCTCTAGGAACTACGGTTACATATTCGATCTGGGCAAATGACACTTCCAATAATCCCGATACAGCAGGACCATATCAATATTTAGTAAGTGATAATGAGAATCCAGATATAGTTAGTACAACAAGAGTTCCATTAAATCCCGGTAACCTAAACACTGTAAATATCACGGCACATATAACCGACAATATAGGCACAGATGTAGTTATAATAAGTTCGAATCACACAGGTAGTCCTACAAATTACAGCATGAATTTCCTATCGGGAACAATTCAAGATGGTTATTGGAACTTTACCATTCCTGCCATTGCTGTCGGAACGACGGTTGAATATTCAATTTGGGCAAATGACACTTCTAATAATTCCGATACAGCGGGACCATATCAATATTTAGTTAGTGATAATGAGAATCCGAATATAATTGGCATGTCAAGAGTTCCATTAAATCCCGGTAACTTAAACACGACAATCATCTCGGTCCATATAACTGATAATGTAGGCGTTGACGTAGTTTTAATAACATCAAATCATTCTGGTATAATTTTAAATTATCCCATGCTTTTCTACTCTGGTACACCACAAGATGGTTTTTGGAACTTTACCATTCCAACCGTTACTGCTAGAACAACGGTTGAATATTCAATTTGGACAAATGATACTTCCAATAATCCCGATACAGCGGGACCATATCAGTATTTAGTAAGTGACAATGAGAATCCTGATATAGTTAGTACAACAAGAGTTCCATTAAATCCCGGTAATCTTAACACTGTAAATATAACAGCATATATAACCGACAATATTGGCATAGATGTAGTTATAATAACTTTGAATCATACAAGTAGTCCTGCAAATTACAGCATGGATTTCCTATCGGGAACAATTCAAGATGGTTATTGGAACTTTACTATTCCAACCGTTGTTGCTGGAACAACAGTCCAATATTCAATTTGGGTAAATGACACTTCTAATAATTTCGATACAGCTGGACCTTATCAATATTTAGTTAGTGATAATGAGAATCCTAAAATATTAATTGTTTCAAGAGACCCAATTCGACCAGGTAGCCAAGATATAGTCAATATCACGATACATATCACAGATAATATAGGCATACATACAGTACTGCTTGTTTCTGACCACAATGGGACTTTTAACACCTTTGAAATGACTCTTCTTTCAGGTATTAACCAAGATGGTTATTGGAATATTACTATACCCCAATTACCTTCAGGAACTACAGTTAACTATTCAATTTGGATAAATGATACAAATGATAATAATGTTAGCTCGATTTATTACCAATATACCGTTCGTGTCCCAAGCAAAGCAGATTTTTGGCCTTTGACTTTCTTATTAACACAAATGGGATCTGGCGGTTCGATGTTCGTTCTTTTTTTTACAATAATAGGTGCCATAGCTGCAGTAGCTGTAATTTCAGCATTTATACTTTTAAAACGGAGTTCAAAGTAAAAATAAGAAAATCAATAATATTATCCCTTTTTTTATTTTTAAGTTGGGAAATAAGAAATATCAACTATTTTTTATATAAATATTATATAATTTAATTATGATAGAGTGGATTACTCAAGATATATTTCCTAACTTCATTCGAATGAATGAGAACGTAGTTGTTTACTTTTTCTCTCCACATTGTGGGGCATGTGCAATTCAGAAACCAATTCTTGAACAGATTGCAAATAAATTTGGAAATAAACTTCATATAGGAGAAATAGATGTTATAACAAATGGTAGAATTGCAATGGAGTATGGAATTACAGCTACACCAACTCTGATGTTTTTTAAAAAGGGGAAAAAGGTAAGATTTAAATTTAAGGGAAATAGAGTCGACCGATTATTGGGAGCCCAAGATTTTAATCGGCTTCGGGGAGTAGTTATTTTTCTAATAAATATGAAAATTAATTAAAGTCTCATGTAACATCGACTAAAGGAGAAATTTCTCCAATCGATTTTATTAAAGATTCTTTATCTTCTAGCGAGATATCAATAGCTTTCTGTGGACAAACCTCTACACATCGACCGCATCCAATGCAGGCATTATTAATGATAGCACGTTTATAAATTATTTTAATAGCATCAGCAATGCAAATTCCTTTAGTACATGTTTCACAGCCTACACATCGTTCGCTGACTTTTACTTTAACACCCGGCATTTTATGAATCTTCGTACTAATTTTTGGTGATATATGGGGTAGCACACGCCAAAGACAACAACAAGGACAACAATTACAGATTGTAAGAAGTTTATTTCCAGGACTAACATTAAGCCAGACGGCATCCAATTTATTTCTTCCGATTACATGAACTAATCCTGCCTCTCGACAGCGTTTTACATGTTCCAACGCCTCTTCTTTTGTTACTTGTCTTCCTAACTGTGGATTGATACCTAAAACTGCCTCACCCAAGAATAAGCAACCTAAATGTCTTGGATAATCTTCACATTTACTAGAATCGCGACATATACAAAAATTCATAATCCAATGATATTTGGCTTTCTTAATAAAATATTCAACCACTTGAGAGGGCAGAACTGTTTCGCTTGGCTTATCAATTGATTGATTGATTTCTATAACTTGATCTTTCGGTAAATAAATTAAATTATCCCCCTCAAAAAGCATATGGTCAATAATTTTTCCAATAATTGGAACCTTTGTTAATTTTGCAATTAATTTAATTCGCGGAAAGGTTTTCTTTAATAATTCTACGAACCATAAAGGTCGACCCAAATAAAACACCACACCAATAATACAATTAATTATGAAAATTCAAAATAATAATAATTAGATGTTCAAGTATTTTTGACTATTTTACTTTTAAAATGGAATTCGAATGTTATTGGCTAAAAATATTTTAGAAGCAAAATTTATTGAAAGACCAAATAGGTTTTTGGGTATTGTAGAATTAAATTCTTATAAAATTCAATGTTTTATTCCAAATCCCGGTAGAATGAGGGAACTTTTAACCGATAATAGGAAAGTTTGGTTAAACTCTGTTCCAAACAAAAATAGAAAAACATCTTATGACCTAATTGCAGTCGAACATGAAGATAAAATTGTGTCGATTGATTCTAGAGTGCCAAACAAATTTATTTTTAATCTATTACAAAAAAAATTTCTATTTGATTTTAAATTTGATGAAATAAAGCCAGAATACTCTTATCAAAATAGTCGTCTTGATTTCTTTTTAAGAAAAGAAAATGAAAAATATTTGGTTGAAGTTAAATCGTGTACACTCGTCAAAGATAAGATAGCACTATTTCCTGATGCTCCAACAGAACGCGGTGCAAGGCATGTTCATGAACTTATTGGAGCTTTAGAAAATGGCTATAAATCCTTTTTAATTTTTATAATACAAAGGGATGATGCAGAATTTTTTAGCCCTAATGAAGAAACGGATAAAATTTTTAGTGAGAAATTAAAGCTCGCCGAAAAAAAAGGAGTCATCATAAAGGCTTTGACAAATAGAGTTTTTATTGACCAAAATAATTTATATATTGAACCTTCTAATGAAATAAAGTTAAAAATTAATTAAATGGGAGAAAATGGTAATTATTAGAAAATGTCGCAAAGCTGATGCTAAAGGAATTATGAATGTTTGTTTTAAAACTGGATATATGGGAGAAGATGCTACAGGGCATTTTTCTGATGTTAAACTTTTCGGACTTCTTTTTTGTCTTTATTATCCTAGATATGAGCGTGAGCACAGTTTTGTCGCAGAAGACAATAGAGAAATTGTGGGTTATATACTAGGTTCACCAGATTCTGAGCTTCAGGAACGTCTATTTTTAGCTAAAATTGGCTGGAGAATTCCTATTCGCCTCTTTTTTGTCACTTCTTGGCGATATTTTCAAGATATTAAAACAATTCTACACTTTATTAGATTACCCCGTTCTAATCCAAATTTTAATATTAATAAAAAATATCCAGCTCATCTCCATATTGATATTTTGGAAAAATACCAGCGAAAGGGAATTGGAAGTAAATTAATGGATAAGTTTGAAACTCATATGCGAAAATTAGGTGTAAAAGGTATCCATCTCGGTACTTCAGAGGGAAATTATAAAGCTGTTCCTTTTTATAAAAAGAAGGGTTATAAAATAATACATAGAGATAAAATGGGTATGTGGCCTGATGCTCCCGAAAAGAGAGGTCTGCTTTTTGCAAAAAAGCTTATTTAATTTAATTTAAGTGTATAAATATGAAAGATATAATCCTTGCAATTGGAGCTCATCCTGATGATATTGATTTTTTTGCTGGGGGAACAATTGCGAAATTCTGTGAGGAAGGTAAAGAAGCGTATTTTCTTATAACAACTGATGGACAACGTGGATCTTTGAGACCTGATACAGACCCTAAAACTCTTATTGCCACCAGAGCAAAAGAGGCAAGAGCTGCCGCAAAGGTTTTAGGTGTTAAAGAAGTTTTTTTTCTAGGTTATGAAGATGGTTTCTTAGATCGAACACCACATCTCGAATTAAGAGAACATTATATTAAATATATTCGTAAACTTAAACCTAATATTCTTATGACATTCGACCCATGGAACCCATATGAACCACATAGTGACCATAGGAAAGTCTCTCTTGCTGCATTTGAAAGTTGCTATTTTTGTCATTATCCCCTTTTTCATCCGGAATCAAAACCAATTCATTTTGTATCGGAAATATGGCTCTTTCGATCTCCTAACCCAGATACTTGGATACAATTAAAAAATGTTCGAACTAAAATAAAGGCTTTGGCAAAACACGCATCCCAAATCCAAATGTTACGAGAAGAAATATTAGGGCAATTAAAATCAGCAAATATCGAAACCTCGATATTAGAAGCACTTGATAATAAAACACTTCTTGATATATTTGTTCGCAATATGGCTGAACAAGATGGGAAAAAGCAAGGTTACAAATTTGCAGAGGCTTTTAAAGTGTTTAAAATAGGATATGTCGAAGATATAAGGGTAATCATCGAAAAGATGAAAGAGTTATAAAAAAGATATTAAAAAATGATATTTTGCTCTTTTTCTTTAATAAAAAAATTTTTTTATAAAATAAATACACAAAATGAGTTTGCATTGTTTAATATTGCCAATATCATAACGCTTTTTAAGAATCATTAAGAATCAGTTCTAATGTAGGATTGGGAAAAATTCCTTTTTAAAGTAATTAAAAGAATTTGTAAACCTTCCAAATCTTGCTAAAATTAAAAATAAAAGGGTGAAACTTCATGGAGAGAAGAGTAAAATTAGGGTTAGTAGTAGTATTAATTCTTTTTGCAAGTGGTGCAGGAATTACAGGACTGATCTTAGTAAGCACGAGTCAAGAATTCCCAGCAGGGTTACTGCTTTTAGGAGCTGCTCCACAACAATCCAATGGTGGTGGGACCGGCCCAGGAACGCTAGGAACGCCAACAGGAGTAAGCGCTACTGATGGCACGTCAACATCGTATTCTACGGTAACATGGAACGGGGTTTCTGGAGCTGAATCATACCACGTGTATAGATCCACATCTCCCTCAGGAACATACTCGCATATAGGGCAGACAACATCCTTATCTTTTAATGATGTATCTGCTGGACAGGGAACTCTCTATTATTATAAAGTAAGGGCATATTCACTGGAATTAGGTTATAGTGATTACAGTTCCTATGATACGGGCTTTAAAAAGCTAATTGCGCCTACTGGAGTAATTGCTACTAATGGTACATCAACATCATATTCTCGAGTAACCTGGAATAGTGTTACTGGAGCTGAGTCATACTATATATATCGATCAACATCTTCCTCAGGATCTTACTCATATATAGGACAAACTTCATCATTATCTTACGATGATACATCCGCAGGACCTGGAACTCTTTATTATTACAAAGTTAGAGCTCATTCCTCAGTATTTGGGTTTAGTGATTACAGTTCCTATGATACGGGTTTTAAAAAACTATCTACACCTACTGGAGTGTCTGCATCGGATGGAACTTATTCTGACTGGGTGCGAGTAACATGGAATGCTGTACCTGGAGCTGATTTATATGGTGTATTTGTATTCAGTTCTAGTAGTATGAGTGATTTTCTTTATATGGCAGGAGAAACAGCGTCCCTATCTTTGGATGATACAATTGCAGGGATAATTTTTGATGGAATTGTTTTATACTATAGAGTTGCAGCAGCGTCTTTTTCATCTAACTCAACTAGTGACCTTAGTAGTTATAATACCGGATATACATTTTAATATTTTAATTTTCCTTTTTTTTTCTAATTTTGGCAGTTTTTTTTCTTCCAAGGGATTGTTTTTTAATAGTTTTAGGAAATTAAAAATAATTAACTCATGTATTTTTAATCCTAAAAAATAAAATGAAGAAAAATGCACGAATTAGAGATTTGTTATATCTGTAAAAAAGAAATTACAGAAGATAGAGCTAATTGTGCTTATTGCAATACACCTTATCATAAAAAAGAACTAAATAATTGGATAAAACGCTTTAAAAAATGTCCAAGATGTGGTAGGGAATTGAAAGAATTCGTAATTATGTAGACGATTCCTCCTTTACCTTGACTCTAAATTTTTTAAATAATATTTAATTAAACTATATTGTATTATTTTGATAAAACAATTGAAGCAATTTTTGGTAATATTTCGGGGGTTTTTGACTGAAAACCAAAGATAAAGTGAAAGGAGTTTTGACACTAATAGGAATTATCATATTAATAATAGGCGTTTATTTAGTTTTAACATTCATTTTTATAACAAGGGATAATTATAGAATGCAAGGAGAATGGGGCATATTTTTAATTATTATTAGTTTATATCCAAATATCCCAGATCATATTAACTTGGGACTTACTCTTATAATTTTTAGGAATTTAAATGAAGGACGACTACCTTTAGGATCAACTTTAACATTTATGGGTATACTTTTATTGTTACTCCCATGGATTTCTGGGTTTAGAACTAAGGCTAAAGCGCAAAGTGTATTGACAATCATTGGAATTAGCTTGGAATTAATTGCTCTTAATTTACTATTAACAAATACCAATATGGGAGTAGTTTTTGCTTGGGGAGCGGGTTTAGGTGTAGTTGGAGCATGGATATTGGTTTTAACAAATGTCCATTGGAACTTAATGCAGACTGAGCGAGATCCAGGTTATAATCCAACCCAGCAAATTCGAGAAAGAATAAAAAAGCGTCCGTTCAAAATTAGACAAGACACAGAGAAAGTTCTAAAACTTTCAAAATGTCCTGTTTGTAAAGCTCCTTTAAAAGATAGTTCTAGTGACTTTTGTGAATCTTGTAATACAAAATTAATTAAATGTCCGATATGTAAACAACCGATTAACAAAGAAAACTTAATTTTCTGCCCATTTTGTAGTTCACCTTTTCATAAAACTGAATTTCTTGAATGGTTAAAAGTTCATGCTAATTGTCCTCGATGTAAAAATGAATTAGATATGTGGGAATTTCAAAAACATTTAGAGGAAAGTAAAAATGAGTTATCTAAGATTCAGTGTCCTGAATGTAAAAAATTCATACCAAATGATTGTAACTATTGTATCTTTTGTGGATTTAAAATATGAAATTATAATTACTAGATCTAATTCTTATTAGCAGATTTGTTTATAAACAGGTGTAGTATCAACTAAAATAATTAATAAACACTTATTTTGTTGGAAGAGGTCTTTTGTATTATTCTCATCCAGCTTTTGAATTAATGTTATTAAATCTCCTTTTGAATCTTCAAGAAATTATATATTACTTTGGTAATCTTGTTTAATGGATTCTGCAGTTTCAGTATTTATCAAGATAACACTAACAAAATGTTCCTTGATAGAAACTCGATTTTTCTCTTGAAAATGAACTTTAATTTCATTTTTGAACGCTAGGAACACCAACTGGAGTAAGTGCTACTGATGGCACGTCAACATCGTATTCTACGGTAACATGGAACGGGGTTTCTGGAGCTGAATCATACCACGTGTATAGATCCAGATCTCCCTCAGGAACTTACGATTTAAAAAAATAACTATTATTTAACAATTTTGAAATTACCCTTTTCCTTAACTCTAAATTTTTTAAATAATATTTAATTAAATTATATTGTAATATTTTATATTTTATAAAAACAATTGAAGTACTTCTTTGAAATATTTCGGGGGTTTGATTAAATATTAATTTTAATCCCACTCAATAACTTCATGATGATAAAAATTGTCAAATAAAAGTATAAAAAATATAAGTTATGGAATTTTATACATTAATACTTATTTAACCTACCTCTTATTTGTGGCATTTTTAACGTTAAGATCGTATAATAGGATTCGAAATCCTCAAAGTGTTGTATATTTGATTGGTATCATAGGTTTATTAATTTCCACAATATTTCTTCTTTGTGGCTGTGATAATAAAAGAAGAAATATATTCTACTTTGGTTTAGGATTATTGGTTTTGGTCTCAATATTTTTAATAGTAAACGGAATCTTTATTTCTAATATTTATCCTAGTATATCAAGAATTCAAATTATATTATCTATTATAGCCTTAATTATTGCTTTTATCAGCTTTATTTTAAATAAATATCAATGGGCAAGTGATTTATCTTATATAGAAGATAGACAGGATTATATTCCGATATCGAGATCTGGAGAAATTCGAAATCGTCCTTTTCCATATCATGAAATTAATACTGTTAAATCTGAAATAAATTTTAGATCAAAATACTTAATTTGTGATATATGCAATCATAAAAACGATATTTCCAATATCGTTTGTGCATCTTGTAATACAAAATTTAATAGATGTCCGATATGTAAACACCCGATTAGCAAAGAAGATTTAGTATTTTGCCCATTTTGTAATTCATCTTTTCATAAAACTGAATTTCTTGAATGGTTAAAAATTTATGCTAATTGTCCCCGTTGTAAAAAAGAATTAGATATGTGGGAATTTCAAAAGTATTTAGAGGAAAGTAAAAGTGAGTTATCTCAGATTCAATGTTCTGCATGTAAAAAATTAATACCAATTGATTGTAAGTATTGTATCTTTTGTGGAGCTAGGATCTAAAAATATTATTATAATATGTATTTCTTACCTAAAAACCAATTAGATGGTTTATTATAAGATTCAACTTTTCAGCAGATTTGTTTATAAATGGGTGTAGTATCTATTAAAACAATTAATAAGCACTTATTTAGTTGGAAGAGGTCTTTTGTAATATTCTCATCCAGTTTTTGAATTAAAGTTATCAAATCTCCTTTTGAATCTTCAACAAATGATATATTACTTTGGTAATCTTGTTTAATGGATTCTGCAGTTTCTGTATTTATCAAGACAACACTGACAAAATGTTTCTTAATAGACACACGATATTTCTCTTGGAAATTAACTTTGATTTTATTTTCTAGCAATTCAATTGATTCAACTTTAGCTTTAACAGGGTTTATAGCAGGACCTTTAGCCTTTTCTAGACGATAAGTACCAGCAGTCATAAAATTATTATCTTTGTTTTTAACGTTCATCAAATCCAAAATAGGACCGAATAGTGGAATATCTGTAACTGGTGTTTCAAAATAAGCTGTCGCACCCGTTTTTAATTCTTTTCTTTCATTGAATTGTCCAGATATTTTTAATAATTTGAAGGGCATTCCTACTCCTGCCCAATCTAATCTGAAACCGGATGCGAATATCGAAAAAGTTCCATCATCATCATAAGTCAGATCGAGAGGAAATCGAAATGGTGTACTTGAAGGTTGAGCAATTACTTTATAAGAAGCTGGGCGAGGATCAGAATCACGTTCTATGCCTGTAATTTTTTCTCCCATCATACACCAGAATATATATCGCTGTTTATTTGGATCATGATAAACGGGTGAGGCAATCAAGTAAACATCATCCATTGCAATTATTGATAAGTTCATTATTAGGGCTTCTTGCCAAGGAAAAATATTTCTCAAGACAAAAATGTCCCCAGGTTTCTGTGCTTCGGCATCACCAATTTGAATTAGCAGTTCATTTTTTGGTTTAATTGGCGTAGAATGAGCTGTTTTGAAAGTGAAATTAGTGTCAAATTTCCCTTCGGCTTTTTTACCACGCCAATATCGATCAAGTCTAACGGATCTCCAGCCATATTTTTTAGGAATAATATAATTACCGGTAATTTGAAGTGTGTAGGTTTCACCAGGTTGAAGAAATTCCATTGGGACGATATTTATATAGCGTGCATCTGTTGAAATTTGAATGTGCATTTTAAATTCAATATCAGATTTCACTTCAACGTTTTCAATTCGTACATCTTGTAATTGACCTTTTTTGGTTACTATTAGACGGAAAAAAAGTGTATCAGACCGTCCAAGAGGTTGTTCAGCTTTAATATCATATTTATCTTTATCAGTTCTTTTCAATTCTTCTAAAATTGGATGCCCTCCAGGACTAACACGAACAATATATATTCCATCTTCTGGCCAATCAGGGGTAGGATTAAAGTTACAACGCAGATCTTGATGAGCTTTTTTAGATTCCATGTAAGAGAATGGAATATAATACAAATTTCCATTTTGATTAGATGCATATATTCCGCTTGGTGAGAGTGCAATCGAAGAAGGGACAAAATGATAGCGATCTAATTCATCAAATTCTTCGGATGCATTAAATTGATGACAATCAAAGCTCCAAATGCGGTTCCCATCTTTTCCAGATAATTTGTATATGTTTCCATCTCCACTTGCAATATATACATTATCATCTTGGTCCAAAACACACCCACACCGATTCGGTCCAAGAGTGGGAAAGGACCATTTCATTTTTCCTGTTTCTGCGTCTAACGCATAGACAATTCCATCGGAGGAAGAAACAATAACTGTGGATCCGTCATGTGTCACTGTTGCTGATGACCATACATCACTCTTTGTATGGAATCTCCATTTAACTCTTTGATCTTCAGGAAGATCTTTTTCACTTCTAAAACAGTAAATATTATTATTTCCTGACCCGATAACAACGCTACCATCATCAAGAATTGTGGGTGACGCACCTGCCATTCCATAAATAGGATATTCCCATCTTAATTCTCCATTATCGTCTACACTGCGAAAATATGTATCTAAACATCCAAAATAATGGTCACCTTCTGGGGCAAATCCAGTCGGAGACCCACTCCATATTTGATTACGAGTCATAAACTCTGGAACAGCACGTTTCATAGTTTCAGGATCAATTTGGTAAAAAGCAAAATCATCACAAGGTGCTAATAAACGTCCAGTTCCAGAAAATGTAAAATCAGATTCAAACCAATTACATTTTGGAACACCCATAAATTTTTCGTCTATATAATGATCAGTAGCTTCAAAGGCTCCTATAATTTCTCCAGTTTGGCAGTCTACTTTACGGGCGAAACCATCTGCTCCTGGGAAAAAAACATAATCTTTTTCTTGTCCAGTTTTTGGATCTGTCCTTCTGGCTATTACGGCTGCATCGTCAATAACATTGTCTGTTTTAAATTTCCATTTTAAAGATCCATCTGGATTAATGGCATAAAAATAAGTATCAGCAGAACCTAAATATATGGTGCCGTCTGCACCTATAACTGGAGCACAAGTAATTGCCTTACCGGTTTTAAATGCCCATGGCTTGTCCGGAAATTTTATATTCTTTGAAAAAATTTTATCTTTCCAATTCGGAGCTCTACCAGTATTTCGTATATCTGCTCTTAAACTCGGCCAAAATGCTTTTTCATCTAAACGCCAATAGGGTGATTTTAACTTTTTTTTTTTCATCTTTATCAAAAAATAAGGGAGATTGAGGAATTCTAAACAATTACGATTTGATTGATTTTATCCCCTTTTTGAATGGCATCAACAACGTCTTGACCTTCAGTAACTTGACCAAAAACCGTGTGGACTCCATCCAGCCAATCTGTAGCTTTATGTGTTATGTAAAATTGCGCTCCATTCGAACAAGTTCCAGCAACTTTTCTTCCAGAAGGCTCATGTTTACATGTTCCAGCATGCGCCATAGCTAAACTACCGCGTTTATGTTTGATTTCTGGCTTGATTTCACATTCATTTTGGATTCCATCAGGATGACCACCCATACCTGTTCCATGCATACATCCAGATTGAATCATGAAATCTGGGATAACCCTATGAAAAATTAGACCATTATAAAATCCTCTTTGGACAAGATCAAGGAAATTTTTTACGGTATTGGGAGTAGAGGTATCAAATAATTGAATTTTTATATCGCCTTTTGTTGTTTTAATAATCACATCTGTCATGAATTTCTACATCCATCAAAATTTTTAAATTATAACAATTTTTTTTAATTATTAACATTTTACATTTATTAATTTGGTGTTTTTATTGAAAGCTTTAATAATTTATTTCTCTCAAACTGGTGGAACTGAAAAAATTGCAAAACAAATACAGAAGGGAATTCTGAAAAGTGGCAATGAATGCGAAATGGTTCGAATCAAAGATGCAAAAAATAAAAAATTAGTTGATTTTGACTTAATTGGTTTAGGTTGTCCAACTTTTTATTACCGAGAACCTCTAAGTGTAAAATTATTCATACAAAATATAGATAATGCAAATGGGAAACATTGTTTCATTTTTTGTACACATGGTTCTGTTATTGGTAATACATTTTATTATATGAACGAAGAATTGAATAAAAAGGGTTATTTGGTTATAGGGGCATTTGATTCTTATTCTGAATCCTCCATTCAATTTTATCCCCAACCAATGCACACTGCTAAACATCCTGATGATATAGAACTTAGAGAAGCTGAGGAATTTGGTCAAAAGATATGTAACACCAGTCTAAGAATACAAAAGGGAGAAAAAAAACTAATTCCAAATTTTGAAGAAATTGAGAATACATGGTGGGCAAGAGACTCAAAGCTAGCGACACCTGAAGCATTAAGATCAATGACTCCTAAATTTATAATTAATATTGAAAAATGTACAAAATGTTTAACATGTCAAGACAATTGCCCTGGAGATGCTATTGACGTTGAAGCCGATCCACCAGAAATTCAAAAAGAAGGATGTATTTTTTGCTGGTTTTGTGAAAAATTATGCCCAGAAGAAGCTATTGAAGCAGATTGGACTTCAGCAAGAAAATTATTTAAGGGAAATTTGAGGAGATATATAAAGGAATTAAAAAAAGCTGAGGAACAAGGAAAATTTAGACCATATGTGGATTATGAAAAAATAAAATAGAATTTTTTAATCCATTCATTTTTTTTGTTCAATATTACAAACTTGTTGAAAAATAATATCCCATAGTTCTCTTTCATTTAAATTATAATATCGTTTCATAACAAATGGAAAAAATATTCCCATACCAACTAAATATATTCCTACTATAAGGCATTCCAAGCTTGTTAGAAATAAACTTAAGTATTTTGTGTTGTTGATATTTTTAAATACCATATATATAAAAATCATCCCTATTACAAAAAGTATTGATGTAATTAGATTAATTAAATATAATTGTTTTTTATTGAAACTTATTTTAATGTCTGTTTTTAGGGTTCCTTCTAATAATATTTTCCCACTAAAAGTGAAATTTTCATTCCATCCGAAAATTCCCTTATATTTAATTTTATTCCAACTAAATTTAATTTCATCCTTATTTTGTTCCAATTTATTATGTTTGATATTATAAATTCTATCAATTTGTTGTAAGGCAAGCCAGATTTCCCCAAAACAAGTCTCTCTCTGCTTATTTACTGAATTTGAATACAAAATAATCATTCTACTGAATAGATTAAAATTTTATGTTTCCCATGATGATAATCTTTTTTATAATTTAAATAAATTTACATTCTGGAATATAACAGAAAAAGGATTTTAATTGTATAATATTTTTTAATAGAGGGTAAATTCAATAACATAAATAGAACTATTTTAATATAAAAAACATTAAAAAAGCTTTTATGATTAGATTTTAGATTTCCATTGGTCTACTTTTTTCCTAAATGCATCTATTGAGCTGGAGTCCATAGGAAGATCGGGAGCATGTTTTAATTTACCGCTAACTGTTCCAATATCTCGAATTATTGAAGAAAAGCCTATTAATTCTGCAAGATCATCCCTAATATTTTCTAATATTTTTTGTAAATCATGAGTGGTTGTTTCTTCAGTAATTTGAGATTTGAGATTTTCAAGCATTGTTAAAGCTTCTGTATTTTGTTCTTTAGGTTCTAGTGCTTTAGGTTTAGGTTTTGCTTCGGGCTTTGGGGGTGGTGGAGGAGTTCTGGGTTTGAACTTCGAAGCACCAGCTCGTTTTTTTAACACATCAACACTACTATAACGAGAGATTGTAGCAGATGTCGCAGTTTCACTTTTTATAGAAGGAGTACTTTCTTCAGAAAAAATACTTACTGTTGTTGGAGCAGCAGTTGCTTCAACTGATGAAGGTTGTTTTTCTTTAGGACTAGTTAAAACATCTGTTAAACTAACCTTTGCCTCTGTAGGTCTTGCTGTGCTTACTGCTTTTTTTGTTGTACTTATAGGCTTAGAAATCTTTCCCCCTTTTAAATTCAGAATTTCTTGTTCTAATTCAGAAATTCTCTTTTCTTGATCAAGGATTATATTAATCAATTCTCTTGAAGATTTTCGTTGTTTTTTTTCTAAATCTAAAAGTAAATCATTGATTTCATCGTTTAGATCTATAATTTTTTTTATTTCGTCCTTTGTCATTTTTAGATCCTTATTAACCAAATCAACCATTTAATTAATATTTTACTAGAACTTATTCTTGATTTTAATTTTAGATGTATAATTTAATGAATAATGCATATTTTTATTAAGAATTAAAATTAAATTTTAATTTTATAATATCATAATAAATTTGAAGCATGGGATAAGGCAGATTTGATATCAAGAGGTTAATTAATTTGCAGAATTCTGAAATTAAAAGTACAAAAACTTCTTATGAAGATAAAACCGAGCTAATTACTCACGTAGGAATGATTTCACATCATGGATATTTTGCGGGTGATCCTCAATTAGGGAAAGTAGATACAGGAGGTCAAGTTGTATTTGTTTTAGAACTTAGTAAATATCTTCATGAAGTTTGCGATATGAAAGTTACAATATTCACTAGATTATTTAATGAAGACGAATCTCCAATTCATGCTAAGGTACTGGAACCTGTAAGTGAGGGTGTAAAAATAGTTAGAATAGCTGATAAAATGAGCAAAAAAGGTTTTATTAGAAAGGAAGATTTATACCCTTATCTCTCCGAAACAGCTGAAAATATTGTGAAATGGATAAATAACAATGAAAAAATAGATATTATTCATTCCCATTATGTTGATGGGGGCATTTTAGGGGAGCAAGTTTCTAGGCAGCTTAATCTACCTTGGGCACATAATTCCCATTCACTCGGAAGGGTTAAACGTGATGCATTTGTAAAGAAATTAAAAGACCAAGATGAAATAGAAGAAATTGATAAACACTTTAACTTCGATTTACGCTTTAAAAATGAAGAAATGATTTATGAAAAATGTCATCAGATTTTTGCAGAATCTCTAGATGAAAAAACGAAATTATTGAAATATTATGGTCAAAAATATGATGGAAAAACTGCAATAATTCCACCTGGAGTGAACATGGAAGTTTGGCATCCAAATCCAGTTAATAAGGACGAACATCCATTAAATAGTCTATTCTCGGTAAAGGATCATCGTTATGTTTTTTCCGTATCCAGAATAGATCCTAGAAAAGGTTTGGACTTGCTGATAGAAGCAACACCACTTCTTAGAGAAAAAATTGATGAAGATATAAAAATAGTAATTGGTGGTGGTTCAAAAAAAGGAAGAACTTTAAAGCCATATGAAAAATCCCTACATGAGTTAGCCGCAGAAATTGATCCTGATAAAGAATTTATCTATCTTACTGGTTATATTCCAGATGAGGATATTTTAGATTATTATAATGCAAGTGAAGTTTTTGTATTGCCAGCAAGATGGGAATTATTTGGAATTACGATGTTGGAAGCAATGGCTTGTGAAAAACCTGTCATAGTAACTAAATTTGGAGGACCAGCATCGATTATCGAAGATGGTTTTAACGGTATATTAGTTGATCCAACGAATAAAGAAGAACTGTCATCGAAAATAATCAAGGTCTTAAATGATAGAGAATTAGCAAATAAATTGGGAAAAAATGCTTTAAAAACGATAATAAAAAAATATTCATGGTCTCATGTTGCTCAAGAATATTATAATTGTTATTTACAAACGACTAAATCATTTTATAAATAATTGATTAACTTATAATAGAATTTACAATTGATATATTTAATGAGGTTAATCAACTGGAATGGTTGTCAGAAGTCAAACAAGGAAAATATAAAGGAATTAAACAAGCCGCATTATATTATGAGAAAAGTTTTAAGAATCCAGAATTTAAAAAAATAACCATTGAGGAATTATTAAAAAAAATTGGCTCATCTATAATTGATGAACGTATTGATGCTTCTTGGATGCTACTTAAAATCATTAATTGCCATCCATTAACACTTTTTGAGAATATTTCAAAGTTAAATTTTTTTTTAAAGGATGAAAGTAAAGAAGTTGTTCGGAATATAGCGAAAATTATTGAATTTTTAGCATATAAAGACCCTGTAAAAATCGCCACTTCGATTCCTAATCTTGTCGACTTGTTGGATGACGAAGATACACAATTAAGATTCATTGCTTCACTTATTTTTAAAGCAATCTCACGTAAATATGATAAAATAATCCAAATTCCAAAATTATTGAATTTACTTTATGATGTAAATGAAAAAACTCGTTTAAATGCTGTTAACACATTAATTGAAGTAACAGATGAGCATTTAGATAAGATTCTAGCGACATTATATCAGCTATTAAATGACAAGAGATATCAAGCGGAAGTAATTGATATTATTTTTAAAATTTCTTCAAAATATCCAGAAAAAACTGTAATTTCACTTATTCCACATTTAAAAAATAAAAATAATACCATTCGGCGATTTACACTTGTGTTTCTAAATAATTTTGGTGGGAAAAATTTAGATTATTTAAAAAAAGCTATTCCTCAATTAATTAAAATTTTACAAGATAAAGTTCGTAATAATCGAATATTAGTGAGTAATCTACTATTAAAGATTAGTCAAGATCACGGTCAAGATTTTAAAGATGACCTTCCAAAATTGCTTGAAAGTTTTAAAAAAGAAAAAGGTGATATTCAACTAAATATTTCAGCAATTTTAATTAATATTAATAGATATTACCCAGATCAAATAAAAATTATTTCAGAAATCTCAAAGAAATTGGAAAAGATTTCTAAATCATCAAATTTTAAAAAATCAAGTATTGCTAGAGAAAATTTAAGTACTATTTTAAAATGGAATGACGATTATGGTCCAGCCATAAAAATATGTCAAGAATTTATCCAAAAACATCCTTTAGAAGAAAATTTTAATTTATTGATAAACATAGCACAAATTTATCACATAATTGGAGATTTTAAGAATGCAATTCGTTATTTTTTAGAAGCATCAAGATCTTCAGATGCATATTTCAGATTATTATCTTTAATTATGTTATCATATGACTATATTCTTCAACATTTTTTCAAGGACGCATCAAAATTCTTAAAAAAAACAAATGAACAATATGAAAAATTAAGTGATTTATTATCTTTAAAACGAAATCAGCAAATTACCCTCATGATTTCATATATTAAAGAATTAATTCAATTCGATTTTAACAAAGCCAGGGAATATCTAACGAAACTTTCAAATTTAAATAATTTTACTCATAAATGGGAAAAACGAGCTATAAAGAATGAATTTCAGAATTTATTTGATATTGAACAACATTACAAAATATATATAGCAAAATCTTCAAAAAATAATAAAGTTTTATAAAAACAAAAATGTTGTGAGAGTCTTATTCAAGCTTATTTAATTTAATTTCCAAAACTCCATTCTTATAAGAAGCAGAAATATTATCTTTGTCTACTTTACATGGTAAAGCTATTCTCTTATGGATTTTTCTTTTATGAACAGAAATTAAAATACTTGTACTTTTTAAATTGAGTTTTATATCATTTTTTTCTAAACCTGGTAAATCTACAATTATAATTAATTTTTCTTCATCATCTATAATATCAACTAAAATATCTTTAGAAATATAAGGTTTAGAAAGAGTAGCAGCTTTGGGTTTTAAAGGTAAATTATTTCCTGTAATTCTAAAAATATCGCTATCATTGAATTGATCCAAATTCAAATTACCTTTTTCTATTTGATCTTGAAATTGTGTAAAGAATTTTTCAAATTCCGGTAAAATTTTCTTGAAATTTTCAGCTAGATATTTGATAAGATCATTAAAATTTTCACTTGGAATATCATCTTCGTCTCTGTCATCTTTCCTATTTTTTTTCTTTTTATTTTCGTCGAAATCGTCTACCATAAACTCACAACTAATATATCAAAGAAATCGTTTAATAAAATATTTATTATTAGGGCATTAAAAATCAAAAGATTTAAAGGAAATAAAAACCTTAATTTGTTAAGAATTTATAGAGAAATGATTTAACTTTTTATATATTAATGGAGCTAAAATCGTGCCAGGAAGTCATGGTAGCTTAACAAAAGCTGGGAAAGTGCGCCAACAAACTCCAAAAGTGGAGTCGAAGAAAGCACCTAAGCCTATACCCCGAATAAGGAATAAAAGGAATTATATTAAGAGAATAATTCAGGGGCAGAGGGTTGGGCAAGAAAAGTTTGATAGAAGAAGATAAAAAACTTTTTATTTCTTGTAAATTTAACTTTTTTATTAACAACAATTTAGTTTTTTTTTTGAGTAAAGATGATGAAAAAAGTTTGTTGGAAGAAACTAATAAAGACAGAGTACTTAAAATAAAAAAAGTTTAAAATCTTTTAGAATAGAGGATTTAAAATAAAGAAAAAAATGGCAAAAAGCCAATTTTTTGAAGCAATTTTACTTTTTTGTTAATTCCAGCGTTATTTCGATTGTTGAAACAGAGAAATCGCCTCTATCTTTACTATGGATAGTTTCGGTTCCTGTCTCAATTTTTCCTATTTTGACTTGATTTTCCAAGAATCGAGATCTTAAGATTTCTGCTACATCTACAGCTCTTGAAATAGCTCTTCCTCTTGCTTTAATAACAATATCTTTAGAACCACCTTGAATTATTGCAAAACAAGCCATAACATAATTCATTGCAGATTTTTGTCCAATATATACCACATTATCATGGATTTTACTCATTTTGTTTTTCACCTTTGTAGTTTTATGGTTTATGCACTAATTTTTTTTAGAAGATATTTTTTACCTTCGGATTTTTTTGGATTTGTTTTAGGTTTGCTTAATTTTACAATTCTTTTAATTTCCCTTGGTAAGATCATAAAAAAATTGTATAAGACCTTAAAAGAAAAGTAATTATAAATATCTTTTTATTCAAATTTAGAATTATCTAAAGATTATAATTGATGATTATAATTGATTTACAAGGTTAGGTGGCATTTCCCCTTTTAATGCCAATATAAGATTCTTTGCTGCTATTAACGCCATTTTAGTCCTTGTTTCATAAGTTGCAGAACCGATATGTGGTAATAATACAACATTTTCTAATCTAACAAGCGGGTTTTTTTCTGCATCAATTGGTTCACGAGTATAAACATCTAATCCTACAGCAGCAATTTTCTTTTCCTTTAATACCTCAATTAATGCTTGCTCATCGATTACGGAACCTCTAGAGGTATTGATCAGAATAGCAGTTTTTTTCATTAAATTTAACTCTTTTTTACCTATCATCTTTTTAGTTTCATTTGTCAGTGGAACATGAATACTGACAATATCCGCTTCTTTCAATAGGGTTGTTAAATCCATAAATTTGGCTCCTAGTTTTTTTTCAATCTCTGGTTTTGGTGTTCGACTAAAATAAATTATTTGCATATTGAAGCCTACGGCTCGCCTTGCAACTGCAGATCCAATTCTACCCATTCCAATAATTCCCAAGGTCTTTCCATATAAGTCATAACCCAATAAAAGAGTAGGAGTCCATCTTTTCCATTTTCCAGCCCTTAAATATTTATCAGCTTCAATTAACCGTCTTGCAGTTGCAAATATTAACCCCCAAGCGATATCTGCTGTGGCTTCGGTTAATACCCCCGGTGTATTAGTTACCATTATTTTTTTCTTCGTAGCAAATTTAATATCAATATTATCAAAACCAACTGCATAATTACTGATTATTTTTAAATTTTTTGCAGCCGAAATTACTTCTCCATCGATCTTATCTGATAAGCTACATAATAATCCGTCAATATCCGCAATTTCGCGTTTTAGTTTATTCTTAGTCAAAATTTCTGCTTCTGATTGTATTTTAATTTCAGCATTTGGTAATTCTTTGCGGATTAAATCGATTCCTTCTGATAATATCTCTCGTGTGATAAATATTTTCAAGGCCAAAATCACCCCATTTGTAATGGCAATAATAAAAATAAAAAGAAGAGAGTTGAAATAAATAATTAAATTACTTTCTTTTTCTTAAGAGCTTTTATTTCTTCATCATTATATCCTAATTCGCTTAAAATTTCTTTTGTATGATGCCCCATTGGTGGTCCGGGGAATAAAAATTTCGCAGGAGTATCGGACAATTTTATTGGAAATCCAATTTGTTTCATAGTTTCTCCATCGCCAATGGGCACGTCAATAACCATTTCTCTAGCTTTCACTTGAGGATCATCTTCAACTTCCCAAAGTTCATTCATGGGAGCTACACATGTATCGACTTTCCTTAATTCCTTAACCCAAGTATCTCTATCTTTGGTGAGAAATATCTTTTCAAATTGTTCGAACATCAAATCTTGAGGGGTTTTACCACTTCTTTCAGCTTCTTCTCTCGATATTTCCTTAACTCCCATTACTTTTATTAAATTCATATAAAATTTAGGTTCCAAGGCTCCAACTGTGATGTATTTTCCATCTTTACATTTATATATCCAATATTGTGGAAGCCCACCTGATAACATATTTCTTGAAGGATCTTGCCTCACATTATCTACCAGGTATGAACTATAAACCATAGGAAGGAAACCAAGAGTTCCATCCATCATAGCTACGTCTATATACTGACCTTTTCCTGTTTTTTCGCGTGCAACTAATGCTATCAATATACCTATGACCGCATGTAGTCCTCCACCAAACATATCTCCTATCTGAAGTCCGGGTACTATTGGTTTCTTAGTTTCTCTATCTCTCGTCACTGATGCTACACCAGATGTTCCTATATAATTGAGATCATGTCCTGCATAGTCCCGATAAGGCCCATTTTGTCCATAGCCTGTAATCGAACAATAAATTATTCTAGGATTTATTTTTGCTATAGTTTCATAATCCACACCTAAATTTTTTACAACTCCCGGTCTAAATTGCTCTACAATTACGTCAGCAGACTCTGCTAATTTATAAAAAATTTCTCTTCCTTCATCAGTTTTTAAATTTAGTGAAATATTTCTTTTATTTCGATTTAATGCATGATAAAGATAACTATCTTTTTTTCTAGTTCCGGGAATGGTAACATGAGGTGGAGCCATACGTGCGTTGTCTTGACGAACTCTGGATTCAATTTTAATAACATCAGCCCCGAAATCTGAAAAATATCTTGTACCAAAAGGTCCTGGAAATAACATAGTCAAATCTAAAATTTTAATTCCTTCTAAAGCTAAAACCATAATAATCGCCTTTTAGATTCCTTTCTCTAATCTTTAATTCTGAAATCATTTAAATTAAGGTCTAAAGATTTAAATTTTTTATTGTAGCATTTTAGTAATATTTGAAAATAATGAATTAATCGAATATATTCAATTAAAAAACTCAAAAAATTAAGAAAAAGTCGTAAATGGTGTATACTAATATAGTAGAGTAAGAGAATCTTTCAATCTCATTTTTTATCTTTGCTTGACAGATACCAGTCTAAATACTCTTTTCTTCGTTTTTCCTTTTCAAAATCCTTAGTTTTTTCGTGTTTGACTTGATCTCGAAGTTTTTCTTGTAAATCGTCAAGTTCGACTCTTGTAAGGCTCAAACCACAGCGTTTACAAGTGTATCTGTACAAGGCATACTTCATTTTGCCTGCGCACTCGGGGCACTTTGCCATTCAAAACATCTCTTCATCTATTTAAAATCTATTTCAAAACATCTCTTCATTTATTCTATAAAAGTAATATAATAAAAGAATTACGATTTCAAAAAATTGGTAATATAAAAAACGGTGGAATTAGTTGTATATGAATTGTACGTTGAACAAATTACTCTCATTAAATATATTTTTATTAGATTGAATAAATTACAAAATAGTATAAATTTATCAACAAAAAGTGTTTTTAAAAATAATAAGGTGTAATTCATGGGCGGTTATGGTTCTGATTACGATTACTCTGACGATGATAGTGTTGTAAAAAAAAGTGCGGCTTCTTATAATATTGACCATGGACGAAAATATGAAACAAAAGGGGCTGTACCTCCCCCAGTTGGAAAACATTTAATAACTGAAGCGAAATTTCCTATAGTTGTTGCAGTAGATGTAACAGGCTCTATGAAAACGTGGCCTCAAATCATATTTGAAAAATTATGTATTTTGTATAATGAAGCGTTATTTTTCCTTCCCGATACACTTAAAGATGATTTTGAAATCTCTTTTGCAGCAATTGGAGATGCATATAGTGATTCTGCACCTTTACAAGTCACGGATTTTGCAGAAGGGGCAGAGTTGGATGAAAATATAAAGGCTCTTTATCCTGAGGGGGGAGGTGGAGGACAAACACGCGAAACATATGAATTAGCAGCTTATTATTATTTAAAACACTGTGATATGCCCAATGCGCTTTCACAACCCAAACCCTTACTAATTTTTGTTGGGGATGAGGGATTTTATTCCAAAATTAACAGGAAACACATAATGGATTTAATTGGTGATAAAGTAAAAACTGACCAAATTGCAAAAAATATGTTTGAACAATTACGACAAAAGTTTAATGTCTACATTTTGAGAGTAAGATATGACTCTGAAGCATCGAATAAAAGAATAAATGAAGATTGGGTAAAAGTACTAGGCGAAAATAATGTAATTTTAATGAAACAACCAAGAAGAATTGTAGATACAATTCTAGGTATTATCGCAACAATAGTAGATGGATGGGATAAATTTAAAGATCGGATTGAAATACGTCAGACGCCTGAACAAGTTGATCAAGTTTATTCAACTTTAAGCGGTCTTCAAATAGAAAATAAAAAATATGTTTATAAATTTCAAGCTTTGCAATGTCCAAAGTGTGGTGGTGCATTGGATGAAGTTCCAGATTATAATAAACCCGTAAAGTGTCCTTTCTGCCAAATTCAACTTGTTCGAATTTAAATGGTTTAAATGCATTATATTGAAGACGCTTCAATAGAGAATATTTGGAAAAAAGCAAAGAATTTAATCCTAAATAAAGGATCAGAAATTCTTGATGAAAAAGAAGAATTATTTGAAATTCTTGACCTCTTTTTAATTATTAAACAGCCAGAGACATCAGACCAAGAGAAACAAATTCATGATAAAGAAATGAAAAAATGGATGATGGAAAATTTTACTGAAATAAAGAATATTCCCGAATTACACGATACAAAGAGTTATGGTTGGAGATTATACAATTTTCAAGGAAAAGATCAAATTAAATGGATAATCAATAAGTTGAAAAAGAAAAAAGCTACCAAATCAGCAACGATAGTGACTATAGAACCGAAAGATGAAAATTATATTCCATGCGTAAGTTTGCTAGATTTCAAAATTAGAAATGGAGAATTATTAATGTCTGTCACATGTAGAAGTCTAGATTTTGGTAAAAAAGCTTTGTATAATTTATATTTTTTATCTGATATAGCCCACGATGTTGCAAAAGAACTCAAAATCAATAATATTAAACTAAAAATCTTTGTTATATCTGCTCATATTTATAAAAAAGATACGTGAATCAGCTTGGATGAAGAATACTGGCGGTAAAAGTCAAACATTATTTATTTTTCACAAGCCAATATAGGATAGAAAATTGAAATAATTAAAAAATAAATAGGGATACATGTTAATTTGGTCAAAGAATTTAAATGAAAATAATGAAGTGTTTCATGACTGTGGATTGAGATAATGGAGCAAGAGATTTTATTTGAAGATAATCAATATGGAAGAATTAAATATAATATTAATGATAAACTATGGTTAAAAAGTAGAATCTTGATAAAAAAAGATAGTATAGAAATTTTCGATGAAGATGATAAGATATATATAACCATTCCTTTTCAAGATATTACTTTTTTTAAAAATTATAAAAAATACTCTCAAATTAAATCAAATAAGGTCATAATATTTATACAATTTACAGCGAAAAAGAAATTACAAATTTATGAAAATTTTCTTAAAATTTTGAAGAAAAGCATATTTGAAAATCTGTTTGATAAAAGTAACCCTAATTTCCAGATTTCAATTAAAGAATTCGCAAATAAATACGATTTTGATGAAGAATTAATAAACAATTCAATAAATAATGTGCTAGGAAATCATAAAAATAGAGGACAATTATATAAAGATAAATTTTTTTTATCCGATAAATTTCAAGGAGCAGTTTTATCGTATCTAAAACCAGTATATGAAACTACAATAAATACTATTGCAACTAAATTTAGAGTTGAAAATAAATTAGTTAAAAATTCAATTTTACAAATGATTCAAAATCAAATAATTGATGCTAATCTAATTGATGAAAAAATTTTCTTCCCTAGGAAATTACAAGAAGCTGTTTTGAAGTATCTAGACCCAATTTATGAAATTTCAATAATTAATATTGTAAATAGATTTAGGGTTAAAAAGGAATTAGTTATAGATTCATTAAAGAAGATGTTAAATGAGAAATTAATCAATGGTCAATTAAACGATGAAAGAATATTCTTTCCTGAAAAATTTCAAGAAGCATTTTTAAAATACATTGAACCATATGATGAATTTACCTTTAAAAATCTGGCAGAGAACTTTAAAATGAGACTAGAAACGGTAATAGAAGAAATTAAAATAATGATTGAAAAAGGTGTAATCAAAGGCAGATTAACCACTGATGGAGTTGTATTCAAACAAATTGAGTTGATTAAAATGGAGTGTCCTTCTTGTAAGGCACCTTTAGAAAAGTCTCCACCTTGTAAATGTGCTCATTGTGATTTTTTTATTGAAAAGATTGATTAAGAAGATATTTAGTGTTTTTCAATCTAATTAAAAAATGATAAAAATCAAAATATTTGATGTTCCATATGAAATTGAATGAAGAATATTGGCATAGAATACTTAATTTATATGGAAAAAATTATAATAAAAACATAAGACTGCTCAAAGAATTCTTAAAATCAAATAGAGGATATATTTTCGAAAAACCTATAGACGAAACGGTTATAATATTATGCTCTGGAGGTATGGATTCTACTATTCTTATTGATTTGGTTATTAACAATTGGAATTCTAAAGTTATAATCATATATTTTAAAAGGGATGCTAAAAATGAGGAGTGGGAAGAAAAAGCAGTCGATTATTTTTTTGAGTTTTATAGGGCGAGATATCCCAATAATATCGTAGATTTATTAAAATTAAAGGTTCAAATTCCTCTGAGAATCAATAAGGAATATCTAGATAGAAATCGTCAGAAAATATTAGGATTACCTATGAGAAATTCCACCATGTGGAATAATACTGTAGCTCAAGCAGTATATTTAAGTGGGAAATATAAAACTACAATACGAACTATATTAATTGGTTCTGTTAAAGATGATAGAGATAATCCTGAATCTGGACCATTATCCCTTCTATCTCAGACTATAAATACTTGTATCTGCACAGCTATATGGAATTGGCAAGTATATTCTCCTCTTTTAGATGATTCTTTTAAAAAGGGAGGGTTTTCGAAAATCGACCTCATAAAATATGCACAAGAAAATGATATTCCTATTGAAAAAACAAGATCTTGTTTTGAAAAGACGGAAACTCCATGTGGAAAATGTCTTGCTTGTGAAAATAGGATAAAAGCTTTTTCAGAATATAAAAATTCTCTTTTAACTGACTAATTCGATCGTTTATTTATCAAGGCCGGATATATTTATACAATAAACTAATCGTTTAAGAATTTTCAATTGTAAAATTAAAATAGTAACCGCAATAGGTAATGAAATTGCAACAAGTACAATTATATAGATTATTAGAATTGTCATTGGATTTTGAATTGAAAATATATTAGGACTAAATAGTGGTCTAATGGAGAAAGGTTTTATTATAAAAAGTAGTGGAAATAATAAAATAATCATACCAAATAAGATTATTTGCCCAATAATTCCTATATAACTAAATATTTTTCCTTTTTTCTCTATATATAATATATCTTTTTCTTCCACACCGTGAGCTCCTAAAAATTTCATAATACTATTAATTGCCTTTACCCAATAAAGTTGTGTTATAATTGGAATCAATATACTTATGAGATAATTTCTAAAAACATCCTTTAACTCTAAAGCGTCTGGGTTTTTGTATTTAAGCTCATTTAACTTTATTGCAATACCAATATCTTCTACCATCCTAATTGTTGAAAAAACCGTTCCGGCAAATGGTATAAATATATATGGCAAAATTTTGATTAATCTATTCCAAGCATCGTTTAATCTCCACCATATATTTTTATTATTGTCATTCATAGTTCCTCGCCTTCATTGATATATAAGAATTAATACTTTATTAATTTATTATTTTATTTAAATTTTTAATCAAAAATTTTGGAATGAACAGCTTATAAATAGTAATTTCATTATTTTAATTAATATTATACTATTTATAATTTAAATATCAAAAAAATCTATTCAATTTTAAAAAAAATACGATTTTTTTTATGACAGATGGAAATTTCGTTGCTTTAACTTGTGTAAATAAAATTATCGTATTTATTAATGATAAAAATATACCCCAATAATTAGGTTAAAAAATATACTTTCTATTTCTTTCGATGGAAATTGACTTCCTAAAAATATTCTAAGGGATATAAAAATGGAATTCTTAAAAAATAAAAAGTTTCTACAAATCTCGAACTTAGTGACATACTTTTTGACTATATTAGTGAATTTTTTGGCGAATATTCTTCCATTAGGAGGTAGAACGACTGGTGGAGTATCCGACAGTTATCCAGATCTCTTTGCGCCAGCGGGTATCACCTTTAGTATTTGGAGTGTAATTTATGTTCTTTTAGGAATCTTTGTTTTTTATCAAGCCAGAGATCTTTTCAAGGACCAAGAAGATGATATTCCTTATATCGAAACAATAAGTTTTTATTATATATTAAGCAATATCTTCAATATTATATGGCTATTCTCGTGGCATTATAATATAATTCCGCTTAGTTTTCTGTTAATGATTGGAATATTGCTCACATTGATTAAAATATATCTAAACTTAAATATTGGTCTTGAGGATATATCAACAAAGGATAAAATTTTAGTTCACTTGCCCTTCAGTGTTTATTTTGGATGGATTTCAATAGCAACAATTGCCAATACTACTGTTCTTTTAGTCGCAACGGGTTGGGATGGTTTTGGAATATCAGAGCCTATTTGGACTATTATAGTATTAATTATTGCCTTAATTTTGACCTTATTGATGCAATATATCCGAAAAGATATTGCTTACAGCATAGTTGTCATATGGGCCTCTATCGGAATAATTATTAAGCGATTAGCTCCAATTACGTTACAAGTATTATTCCTTAATCTAGGTGTAATTCTTGAGCCAATTTACTATGAAATCGTTATTACAGCAGGAATTGCAATATTAGTAATAAGCATTGGAATTATTTTAATAACAATTAAGAAATTTAAATAATTTCTTATTTTAATTTTTTTTTAATCGATTAATTCTTTCTATAATTGCTTTTATTCTTTTAAAAAATCGTGTTTCTTTTGTAAAATAGGTTATTTTTAAAATGTAGGAAATGTGATAATTTTAAATATTATTACTTCTCCTAATTATAATTACAAATTCTAATTAGTTTAGAATATAAAAAACAAATGGGTGAATTTATTGGCAGAATCGGTATATAAATTTATAGAATTAGTTGGTTCATCTGAAAAAAGCTGGGAAGACGCTATCAGATTAGTTGTGGATCAAGCTGCGAAATCGTTACGTGATCTTCGGATGGTTGAGGTAGTAGAGTTAGGTGTAAAACTGGACGAAAGCAAAATAGTCTTATTTAGAGCTCGAGTCAAAGTATCTTTTAAATATGAAGGCAAATAAAATCTTAAATTTATTCTAATCTTTTTTTTCTATTTGTAAATCCTTTTTAATATTATGAAAAATCTTCTAAGATTTGATCTAATATCCCAAGAGCACTTTTTATGGCATTTTCATTTTCACATACATGATCTCCAATCATGAAATTCTTGTAACCTAATTTTATTCCAAAACCAATATCACACAAGTCAGAACATGACGGGATTGATTTTGGATTGAGGGTTGAAAGCAAAATTCTTGAAGCTAAAATAGCTTGGGGATCTTTTTCAATAATTAATTTCATTGCATTTAATATTTCATGGGGACGATCTATTTCGATATAAAGATCTCCTCTAGCAGCCAATAATTTCACTTTATCTTTGACTAAAGAATATCGAAATTTTATGAACTCTAACCCTTTCTCAGTTTCAATTTTTGCAACCATTTTTGCTTCGGGATCTAATTCCAAAACGTCCTTAACATCAGATATTTGCTCAACAAAGGAGATCATATAGTTGTGTATATCGCATTCTTTTGAGGCTTCGATATATTTAATGTCATTTTCTGTCAAATAACCATAAATTTTCAAAGAATTATCTGGGATATTGATAGATGCACCTTTGCCAAATCGAATCTCAAAATCTTCAGGGGCTTTTTTTGGAGTTTTTATTTTAAGTTTATTTCCATCAATTATTTCTTCGATTATTAAATACCTTTCTCCTTCATTAAAATACATTGCAGTTGGAAGTTTTACTTCAATTTCATGATTAAGCGGAATTAATTCCTTTGGTACTCTCACATTTTCGGCGATTCTTAATTCTCTGCATTTTAAATCAATCCATAGTTCTTTGTTTTTCACTTTATTTTTCAAAATTTCAATAATTTCTTGAGGAGTTTGTGAAAACGGGATTGCAGAATTAAATCGTAATCCCACTATCCTGGGATGGCGAAGTATAGGATCAAGATAATCAGCAAATGGATGTATAGTTACAAATATACTCAATTTAAGCCCTCTTTTTCGATTTGCCTATTTTTATTTTAATTAATGAATTCAGTTTATAATTTTTTTTAAAGTTTTTAATAACGAAACATCTAGAAATATATACAGTTATTTTACAAATTATTCCTTTTTAATAAATTTCCTTTCAAAAAATCCCTCCCTTTTTACCTTTAAAATCCGCTCGTAATTAAAGCTCGATTTAAAAGCAGACTTTTATTTCAAAAAAATATTAAATAATGGTAGATTATGGAGCTTTTCTTCTTTTTACTCGCTAGACCTTCCAGAGGTCAACTGAATTTCATAAGTAGGACCTTATTGTAAATTAATTATTAGAATGGTCAGCGATAATTAATATTTGATGTTCTGGTACAAGAGGTTCATTCAATCCAAGATATTTCGTTTTAATTATATCATATCCATATGATTTCAGAATTTTATCCCATCCTTTTAGGCTAAGAAAATTAAGAGGTACAGTAATATCTTCATCTCCAATTACTCGATTGTAAAACCAATCAAAAAAGCAATTACACATCCTTATATCATCTTTTTCAATATAGCCTTCAATAATTACTAATCGTTTTTTAGTTATTCTCGTTGCTTCCTTCAACAAATGTTCAGGGTCGTTCGCATGATGCAACACGGTATATAAAATGGTAGTATCTACTTCTTTATCTGATAAAGGTATCTTTTTCTCTGGATTATATAAGATCAATGGTAGTTCTGTGTGATTATAATCCACAATATCAACCAGTATTACATCTTTCTCGAGTTGTTTTTTTACTTCTAAGCCTAGAAACCCCTCTCCAGCACCGAGATCAAGTATTTTCTCTCCAATAAGATATTCTGCAATTAATTTAAAACTCCTTTTAGCACGTTTATATGAATTACCCTTTCGATCTTTTTCATCATCAACACGTCTTCGGATAAATTTTCTCAGCGTTTCTTCGACTTTAATGAGAGGTTTTCCTTTTTTTAGTCCTTTATTTATAGTTCTATTTACATAGAACCAAAAAATATGTCTTTTAAAAAAATTCAAATTAGCATTTTTCATAGCAGATAGAAATAATGACCGAATTTTATTCCAATAGTGCTTTTCTTTTTTGTTTTTCTTAGAAAATATTGGATATATGATATTTTGTACAAGATCTATGTCGTTTTGATTAACAGGTTTGTGAAATTTTATCATTTCTTTTTGAATCATTTATTTGACACAACCTCTATTAGATAAGTGAGCAATTACTCACTTATAAAGTTTATGAGTAATTACTCACTTAATATAATTATGAAATCAAGTAAAAAATTTTCACGAAATAAACAAGAAAAAATTAATTTGATTTATGATACATTTTTTAAATTAATCTTAAAACAGGGATATCACAAAACAAGCACAAATCATGTTGCAAAATCAGCTAAAATTAGTATTGGAACCATCTACAAATATTTTCCGAAAGGAAAAATAGATATCATAAGAAGATATTTTGAAAAATCGATGGAAACGTTTTTAGATAGTCAACAATTAAGCAATATGAATGATGAAAATGTAAGAGATTTGCTCAATCATTTTGTATTAGATTTATTTGAAAATCATAAGAAAAATAAAGGATATAACCTAGCTCTTAGATCTGCAATACAATCAGATAAAATATTGCATGATGTACATAAAGAGAAGATTTTCCATTTTTTTAAAGAGTTAGTGCAGAAATTAAGGAAATCAAATGAAAATTTTAAGCAAATCTCCGAAAAAAAATTAGTAGATGTATTTATTTTCATGTATAATCTTGTTAATGCAATTTTATATCATCATTTATCAATAATGGAATTATTTGATACAGATGATAAATTTATAGATTATCTTTCAGACTTAGTGGCATTTTCATTACAGTATTATTTTAAAACATAAAGAAATTGAATCCATGGACTAAACAGAAAGTTGAATTAATTATCTCCGATTTATCCTTTAAGTTCAGAGATAAATTTTTCACAATTTGCACAATAAATTAGGAATTTTTTATAAAGAAATAGATAATCATCACAAAGTGGGCAAGTTCGTTCAAGAGGCTCCATTTCAGCCATCTTTAGTTGATCTTCTAAAGGATAGTTAGGATGAGATTTCAAATAATTATCAACTTTTTCAATACTACAATTAATTTCTATATTATATTCATGCTTTGGGTCATTATACTGCTCTATATTGTCCGTACTTTCATCATATTCAACTTTTTCAATATTTTGAACTTCTACCTCCTCATCTAAAGATTGTACATTTTTTTCTTGATTTATGATCTCATCAAGTTCTTCTAACACTAGATCTTGAACTTCTGTATAATCATTTAGTATTTTAATAAATTCAAGTACGAAATAAAATCCAGGTACTAAAATAAAAAACGATAATAATGAAATATTTCTCAAACTAAGTAAAATATTATGGGGAATAACTAATAGTGATAAATAAAATAAAGGAATGCCCGGAATAAGTAGTCCTACACCAATTACTAGATATAGTATTGAAATTAATGGAAATTTAGTTGTTGGCGGAGATATTACGATTCTTTCTTGAGTTTGCCTATAAAAAACAAAACCAATTACTAAATTTATGAAAATTAGAGGAATATATGAATAAAGCATTAACGAATTAAAATAATTATATTCATCGTAAATAAAGACTGTAACAAACAAGTTTGAAAAAACTAATCCGATTATTCCCGCTGTTAAAGCACTAATACCAGTGCCTATAGATAGGATTCTATTCTTCATATACTTATTGTAAACAATAAATTGGATACCTAGTAGGAAAAAAAATAATCCAAAGAAATTAAATTGAATTTGCCAAAGACGATTATTTAACATCAATGATAAAGGACTATTTTTATCTTGTAATAATTCCAGTAAAATGAGAATATGTTGTGGATTATTTCTGTAAAAAATTATATAGAAAAATATATAAGACACAGGATTTACAGTAGGTGCAACTAATTGATAAAAAAAGATGAAAACAAATAATAATCCTGATGTTATTGTCATTACAAATACAAATAAGGAAAGAATTTTCCCTTTTTCTTTATAAAATTGAAGAAAATAATCCCCCATTAGAATGATGCCTACACCAATTAGCAAAAAAATCCATGAATTTTGATAAATTGAATAGTAAGAATCGATAAAGAATAATAAACTTAAGGAAAGGATTATACTGCCTAAGAGACTTATTTTTGGGTGATATTCCTCAAATTCTTCCAATTTTTTTACTCCAGATCTAATATTTTATTAAAATTCAATTAATACAGTCATATATTTTAACAATTAAATAGTTAATATTTCCTCCAAATAACTCCATTATTGGAACTTGTTAAAATAATTTTTCTTTTAATTTGGATATTTCAATGAAGATCTAGTGAGGGGAATGTTATCATGATAACATCACCATATTCTTTTGATTTATAGCATAATTCGTTTCCTAGTGTCATTAAAAGTACATACTCGATAATATCGGGGTGAAAATATAATGGCACAAGCAAAGGTCGCTGCAAAAATTGCTTTTGTAGGTTTTCCGAGGGTTGGCAAATCTACACTATTAAAAATGGTACAAGGATATAAACCACCTTTAGATTATAAGCCAACCATTGGTTTAGACATTGGTTCAACTAGACTTTGTGAAAATGTAAATGGGGTTATATGGGATATTGGAGGACAAAAAAACTTTCAACCATTATGGGATTCTTTTCTGAAAGGTGCTAATTTAATTGTGACAGTCACAGATTCAACTCCAAAAAATGTCCTGCAAACAAAACAAATGCTAAATATATTAGCAAGGAAACAAAATACCAGAATAATAGCTATTGCAAATAAGCAAGATATGGATGGACATATGTCTGCTGAACGAGTTGAAAATATTTTACAGGTCCCCACTTATCCTATGGTAGCAATAGAGGAAAAAAATAAAGATAATTTTCATTTGTTTATTATCGAAGAATTGATTAAAGCTACCGAACCAGAAGAAGGAGATAATGATGGAAATTAAACAGGATGATATACAATCAATAGCTGTTATTGGTTTTGATGAAATTACGGGACCAGTCTTAAAATGGAAAAAAGATTTCATCAGTTCAAATGTTCAAGTAGAGCAATTTCTAACTAGTTTTTATATTATGTTCAATAATGGATCTAATTTCATGCCTAAAGCAATACAATACGATAATTTTTCAGTAATTACGATCTTTAAAGAAATGGATTTGACCTGTTTCTTTTTAAAAAATAAAGATCTGTTGGATGCCGCAAATCTAGAGCAATTAGAACAGCAATATATTCCAAAGCTTAAGAAACAAGTACGAGAAAAAACAATAAAAGAGGAAATGGTCGGATTACTAGAAAATGAAGAAATGACTGTTAAAGAAATTAAAAAACATTTTAAATTTAATGCAAATACAGTTAGAAAATATCTTAGAGCACTTGAAGAAGAAGGAAAACTTAAACGAATCGGTACAGAAGGAAGAGCCATAATCTGGGGCGCTTCTTAAAATAATTTATCATTCCATTTTTTTTATTTATTCATTTTTAAAATATTAACTTAATATTTAGCCAATTTTAAAAACCTACGAATAAAAGGCTTATAATGAAGTTTTTTTAAGATATTATACCATTAAAATTAATAAATTATCCATAAAACAATTAATGCCAATATAAAAAAATATAAAATAAAGTTTTTAATAACTAATATTAAGAAATTGTAGGGATAACAATGTCAGATATAACCTTATTAACAATAGAAAAGCATGCAAAAATTTGTAAAAAATATCCTTTTAGCAGACGGACTGGACGAATTTTCAAAGAAAAGCTTCTTGATAGTATGGTTTGGGTAACTCAAGAGGGAATTTCTATTTCTGATAAAGAATTTCAATACCCAATAAAAATACTATTTGACGAAATAAATTATATTAAAGAAATAGAAATGGATTGTAAAGCAGTTTATATTAATTATGCTAATAGTGAAATTATATATTTTTTATTTTTAAGTTCTTTTGGTTGGCAGGAAGAGAAACATAATGAATTTTTTGAACTTCTTCAAGAGCTATTAGATCAACAGCAAGAACTCCGTATAGATAAATTAAGGGCTAATATTCTTGAATATATTTCACCTTATGATGAAATAACTTTTGGAACTATTGCTGACCACTTCAAATTGAGTTTTGAAGTTGTTCAAAATGAAATTAAAAAAATGATTGAAAATAAAAAACTTAAAGGAAAATTGTGTCTGGATAAAATTATCCTTAGAGAACCACTCAAAGAAGCATTTAAAATAAATCTTTTTGATTATATAAAACCTTATGATGAAGTGACATTTGAAAGTCTGTCAAAACATTTCAAATTAGATAAGGATTTTATTGAAAATGAAATAAAGAGAATGCTAAAAGATGGAAAGCTACAAGGTAGTTTATGCTCAGATAAAATTATTTTGAGAGAAAGAACTCCAAAATTAACATTATTAAAATGTCCAAATTGTAATGCTCCTTTAGAATCTAAACCGCCTTGTAAATGTGATCATTGTGGAGTCTTAATTGAAATTTCCCTATAAAATCTTTTAAATTTAGAAAACCCTTTTCTAAAGATAATAAAATATAAGATATAAGAGTAATTATCTTTACAGTTTAGGTGTATAAAATCAATATAATTAAAGAGCTAACTGTAAAAAAAAGACTTAGTTGAAATAAAGAAATATTATTTTGAATTAAATGAAAATTATTTAAAAATAATCAAATTATTTAGACTTGAATTTAAATTGATCTGTATATAGATTTAGGAGACTTCTATTTGGGCGATATAGTTGAAAAACATTTGACAGGAGATAGTGTTTTTAAAGAAGAATCTACACTATTTCGTGAATATGTCCCAGATAAATTACCTCGCAGAGAAAAAGAGATTGCACGTTTAACTCGTGATTTTAAACCGCTAACTAGTAAAAAAGGTGCTTTCTCAGTTAATGTAGCCATAATAGGCAATGCTGGAATAGGAAAAACATCAATTGCAAAATATTTCATGGAAAGATTTCCTAAATCGGCCGAAAAAGTAGGTAAAAAAGTATATTGTGTTTATTATAATTGTTATACATATCGTACGAAGAGTTCGATTTTAAGACATTTACTAAATAAATATTTTAATGTATTTTCTACTCGTGGTTTTTCGGATAATGAGTTACTCTCTGATTTAATGAAGAGTCTGAACAAACAAGATTCTCACCTCATTTTAATTCTGGATGAAGCTAATGTTTTAGGGGGTGAAGATATTTTAAGCTTTATTTACATTCCAGAAGCTTTTGAATTTGGACAATCCAGAATTTCAACAATTTTAATATCAAGATTAACAGAATTCAATTCGTTACTAAATGTTCAATTAAGTGAACGAATTCATGATAAAATCCAATTATCAGGATATAATGAAGACGATTTACGAGAAATTTTAGGCTATAGAGCAGAATTAGCGTTTAAAAATAATGTAGTATCCACCGATGTTTTTGATCAAGTAGTTTCAATAGCTGCTAATACTCAAAATGCCCGTCATGGCATTGAAATCTTTTATCATGCAGGTAAAATCGCTGATCAAGAAGAGCTTTCTTATATCACTCCAGAAATGGTAAGAAAAGCAAAAGCATATGTTTATCCTGAGTTGCGTTCCAGTGTATTAGAAGAATTAAAAGAACAAGAATTATTTGTTTCAATTGCTATTGCTCGTCATTTGAAAAAGGATAATATTGCCCATACAAGCATAGATGAAGTTTATGAATTTTATAAGATCGTCTGTGAAGAAAATGGAGAAACACCTCAAGCAAAAGTTACATTTCGTCGTCATATAGATGTATTAGCCAAAACGGGGATAATTTATAAAGTGGTTGAGCCAGTTGGGGGAGGAAAACGTGGAAGAAGATCAATTATAACACTTCAAGATATCCCCGCAGAAGTATTAGAAGAAAAATGTACTAATATATTAGAAAAAAATGAAAAATAGATTATAGAGATACATCTAAATTTAATTCTGTGCAAATTTCTTTATATCTATTTCTTACAGTCACTTCTGTGACACGTGCTACTTTTGCCACCTTTGTTTGCGTTTTTTTCTCATTCATTATGACGCTGGCAATATAAACGGCTGCTGCTGCTACGCCACAAGGTCCTCTACCAGATGTTAATCCGAAATCAGTTGCTTTTTTTAAGATTTCAATAGCTTTTAGTTGCACTTTAGTGGAAAGTTCTAAATCTTGGGAAATGCGAGAAATATAATCTACGGGATCAACATTTGGAATTTGGATATTTAACTTATTAATTATAAATCTATAGCTTCTACCAATTTCTTTTTTACTCGCTTTGGCGATTTCGGCTATCTCGTCCAAAGTTCTGGGCGTTCTACATTGTCTTAGAGCGGCATATAAGGCTGCAGATGCGACTTCTTCAATTGATCGACCACGCACTAAACGTTTTTCCACAGCTTTTCTATAAATAAATGCTGCTACTTCTTTTACGTTTTTTGGTATCCCTAAATGTGATGACATACGGTCTAATTCTGAAAAAGCAAGCGCTAAATTACGTTCTGTGGCATCAGATACACGCATACGTCTGTTCCACTTTCTTAAACGGTATATTTGAGCTCTATTTTTTCCTCTTAAATTTTTACCTGCATAATCTTGATTTCGCCAATCGATCATAGTACTAAGACCTTTATCGTGGATCGTATAAGTCATCGGCGCACCAACCCTTACGCGTTTTTCTTTTTGTTCAAAATCAAATGCACGCCATTCTGGTCCGTGATCCATTAGTTTGCTTTCAATTACTAAGCCACATTGGCTGCAAATTAGTTCTCCCCTCTCACTATCTTTTAGGATATGGGAGTTTCCGCATTCACTACATTTAGCATTAAATTCATTATTAAAATGATGGGTAACTCTTTGTAAATCCATTTTTAATATTCTCCCTTATTGTTTTTTCTTAAAATTTTTCCCTTTCTTTTTAATATAGAGATTTTCTCCAATTAAATTAGAGTAATTTTGATTTTTGTTTAGAGGTTTAATTAATATATAGGGTTTATTTACAGACCCTATGATATCATAAACATAACCAATTTTTTTCTTTTTTTCGTCGGAAACAATATTTCTTTTGCCTATCTTTGGAATAAAGTAAGATTTAACAACAATATTCATTTGTGATGAAATATGAATGACTGTGCCTAACTTATTCAAAGCGGATAAATCCCCGACAAAATTATACTGTAAGGAATTATGGATCAGAATCACATTAATAAATATTTTGGTAATAAACAAATTTGCAAACATAAGAATTTTGATAATATCAAACAATTGGCTTAGATATAACGATTATACGCTTATTTTTTCAATTTTTTTAAATGTTTAGTTAATTTTATTAGAATTTTACCTTTTTTCTCTGATGGATTTAATATTGACAATCTGCCAGGGCTCCACCAGCATTTTGGATAAGCTTTACCAATTTCTATTTCAAACTTATATCCTAAAGCGCCAGCAGACTTTGCCATCATTTCTAAGGATGGCGATTTTATAGCTAATTTCTTACTTACCCTTCTTCCCTCGTTTCTCGTCTTTTCTGCATCAAAATATGCTGGATAAAAATACAGTTTATTTCTTTTCTTCATGGGATTATATAATTGTCTTTCCCTTATTAAAGTATGCAGATATGCTTTATTTCAATTTAAGGAACTTTAAAAAAGTAATTTTCTTTATGTTTGCTTAATAAAAAAATTAGAATTTTATGATAATTAATCAAAATACGAAATTTAAAATTTTTAAATGAGGTCAATCAAGTGCATGAATTTGCGACAGCTCAGAAAATTGTAAGAACTGTAGTTTCTGTTGCAATGCGTAATAATGCAAAAGTTATTAACGAAATATTATTGGAATTGGGAGAATTAACATTTGTAAACCCCGATCAATTGAAATTTGTTTTTAAAATTGCAGCAGATAAATCAATTGCTAAAGATGCAATATTGAATATTGTTAGTAAACCTGGAGAAATAAAATGCAAAGATTGCGGCTACGAAGGAGGATTAAAATATGAAGAAGATCGTCCTGAATTTCACTCAATGGCTGTTTTATTTACTCTTGATTGTCCAAAATGTAAAAGTAAAAATACTGAAATAATTGGTGGTCGTGAATTGACCATTAAAAATATAAAAGTAGTTTAAAATTATTCTTCTTTTACCAATACAGCATTTAATTGTCCTTGTTGACCTGGTCTACTAGTTATTCTTGCCGGACCCAATTCGGTTTCAATAATTGTACCTTTTGTGATTATCTTTCTCCTATCATATTCTTTATTTGCAGGATTTTCTAAAACAGAAACAATTGGAACTTTACCTTTAGTCTGACCCTTAAAGTCAGTTAAATTAACGAATTCAGCTTGTAATAATTTCCTTTTTGTATTACCACCTAAAGTTCTTACTTTTTTAGTTTTTTTTGGACCAAGCAAAGTTTCAATAGGAGGATTGCCTGCTTCGAAACTTCTTTTTTTCCTAAATGACTTGTATCTTCCGCCTGTGCCTTTCCTATTTGATCTACCTTGATAATTCACCAATTTTTGATTCTTCCATAAAGAATTTGTGTTTATAAAATAAAGAACTGCACTTTTAATTTAAATTTTACTTTTAAAAACCATAAAAAAGACAATTATGATTTTGGAATAAATTTCTTTTTGCATACACAAAATTTTTATATAACAATATATCCTTTACTCCTTTAAGTCATGAGGTCTTAATAGATGATAAAAAGGATGTCGTTAAATTGGGGCAACGGTAAAAATAAAGAAAAAGAAGAGGTCAGAACTCTTCACATTAATACGCGAAAGCATTGTTGTTTTGTCCTTGTGTGCCCTAGGTGAAATGCTAACTGGCACCTTTCTCGAATTTGGGATAACTTACTTACCAGGTTTGTTAATCTTAGTCCCAGCAATCCTACAAATGCGGGGTATGATATCAGGTTCTTTCTCATCAAGAATTTCTACAGCATTACATATCGGAACTATTGAGCCGCAATTGAGGAATAATACTAAAACATTTTATCAAAATATTTATGCAATTCTTATCCTATCAATATTCACACCTATTCTAGCTGCAGCAATCTCTTCCCTCGTGAGTGAACTTTTAAATGTAAATAATATTGGTTTTTTGGCCTACTTATTTATCGCATTTATCGCGGGTCTAATTTCAGGTCTGATTCAACTTTTTATAAGCATATTAAGTGGTATTATTGTTTTTAATCGTGGTCTTGATCCAGATATTATCGTTTTTCCCTTATTGTCAGTTATAGGGGATATTCTTTCAGTTTTTTCTCTAATTGTGACTACAGATTTGTTTATTTCTTTACAAGGACCAGCATATATTTTATTGGGATGGTTGGAGGGATTATTGTAATGGTGAAATCAGAATTTTTTAAAATATTACAGGAGAATTCGCCTATCATAATTTTTTGCCTCTGTATTGGAATATTATCAGGTTATTTTTTAAATTCTTCATCAAGTGATGGCTTCGGTATCTTATTGATTGCTCCAGCTATAATGGCTACAACTGGTAATATTGGATCAATTTTTGGCTCACAACTAACAACTGCTCTCCATTCAGGGATTATAGGAGCAAAATTTAAAAACATTAAGATTTTATTCACTAAAATTTTAGGGATGATTATTTTAAGTCTATTAATGTCCATTTTAATTGGGTTTTGTGCTTATATTATTTCATTAATCATAAAAATACAAGGAAGGGAATTATTTCATTTCTTATTACTTACTTTTTTCTCAGGATTAATTACTTCCTCGCTGATGATATTAATATCGATTTTTGTGTCTTATGTTACATTTTCTAGAGGGCTTGACCCAGATAACTTTGTAACACCTTTAGTTTCAACGCTTTCGGATTTTATAAGTGTATTAATACTAATTATTGTCGATTTAATTATATGATATTCAAAAAATAGGTGGGTTATTTATAATAATTTGAAAAAATTTTTATAATTTATCAAGAATTACCCGTAAATTTCGCAATATTAATCCAACGGAGCTTGCAGCGTCTGCTCCAGTAAGAACTATTAGTATTACATCATCTGAAGCTACTAAAACACAATATCCTTCGATAGCTTTGAGACTTAATTCAGTTACATTACCTTTTTCAATTGAACCACCTAATTGTGATGAACTATCTACTGTAGCTATTGCATTTTTTGCAATTCCTTCATGATCCATGTCTGTTATTGTTTGTGCTACAATCACTTTTTTCTTTTTTCTGTCAACTGCTGCTATTCCTTCAACTTCAGGCACGGAATCCATTAATTGAGCCAATTGTGGTTCGATATCCTCTTTTTTTACCATAGCATTTCACCTCTAATCCATTAAACCTTTCTTAAAAAATCTTGACTCCTTTTTCTTTTAATACTATAAGGATATATTCTTCTTCAGGGGCTATTAATACTTCACCAAACATTGTTGTTATTGTAAGGAAACTCATTGCTCCTTCCTCTTCCAATTCTGAGACGACATTTCGAGCTTTCCCTACAAGACTGGTAATATGTGCAGCAATTTTTTCAGTTTTTTCAGTTTCATAAGTTGTACTAATTGGGAGTCCCTCAGTTGTTGTAACAATAACTCCTTTTACCCCTTCAAAACGTTTTAATTTTTTCAACGTTTCATCAAAAATTTTACGTCCAATCAATATTTACACCGAACATGTTCGTTACTTTTTAGAAATTCTAATAATCTTGAAAAATTCATTATTTTTTTGAAATTCGAATAAGATTGTATACTTTTTATTAAATATAAAATTTTCTTCATACTCTTTAAACTAATAACTAATTAAATTTCACAAATTAATTTGCAATAATCCAATTTAAATTTATGATACAAAATAATTAGTTACTTATAATTCAAAATTTAATATTTCAAAATTGTGATATATCATGAAAGTCTATTTAGTTTCAATTCAATATGTTCCTAATATAACTGGAGGTGGAGGGGTTGTAGTTAAAGAACTCTCACGTGAACTTGTTGAAGCTGGAGATGATGTTACAGTTCTAACCATTGGTTTAAAAGATAAAGCAGAAGAAAATGTAGATTTAATTGATGAAACTGGAACCTTTACAGTTAAAGTAAAACGTTTTTTTGTTTCAGATTCTAAAAAAATATCGAATCCATATGTTGGCACAAAGAGGGATGAGTTCAGAAGGTTTGAGGAATTAACAGAGCAAATTTTCGAATATTTAAAAGATAAAGAAGGTGTCATTCATCTTCATGGTCATTATATCATTCCTGCATTAGCGAAATCAATTAAAGAAAAAGGGAAAAAAAATCCAACTTTAATATCTTTCCATGCATTAGAATCTGTGGCACTTGAAGCTAAAAATATTAAAGATGAATATGCATTAAATTACATTAAAGAAAGAGAAGAGATAGGATTAAAATACTGTGATTATGCAATAGTTAATAGCGGAAAAGTGGAAAAACAACTTAAAAAGATGTATCCCAGCACATTTTCTGATGAAAAAGTCAAAGTGATTCCAAATTATGTTTCTAATGAGCTTATTCATACGAAAAAGATATCAGATGAAGAGCTTTTACAAATAAGAAGAAAATATGGGTTAAGAGAAGATTCAAAAATAATATTTCATGTAGGAAGAATTGATAAAATCAAAGGAATTGAATATTTAATTGAAGCAATGGAAATTGTTTCTCCTAAATTTAAATCAAATATTACCATAGTTATTGCGGGATTTTTAGAGGAAAAACAAATGGATTATTTTAATTCTATTTCAAATTTGGCTAAAAAAATTATGAATAAATATCCCAATATCGAGATAAAGTTCATTCCAAACATGGATGCTGAAGATAAGATTTACTTTTTTGATGATTGTGCATTTTTTTTAACTCCTGCAATATTAGAACCCTTTGGTTTGACTACATTAGAAGCTTGGGCGAGGGGAAAAACGGTTATTAGAAGTGATAATGAAGGAAGTCGATATTTATTTGATATTAAGGGGGAGGTTTCTAAACCATTTGAAAAGAAAGATACAGGAATTATTGTCAACTTTGATTCTGATAGAAAGGAGAATTTAGCAGAAGCAATAATTTGGTTATTGAATAATCCAAAAGAAGCGGAAAAAATGGGAGAATCAGGTAAGAAAGCAGTTTACGAAAAATATTCATGGAAAAATACGATAAAAATTTATCGAAATTTATATCAATCAGCTACTGATTAAGTTTCATTAAATATCCACTTTTTTTATAATATAAAATAACAAAAAATACATTATTATTTAAGTTCCAGCAATTCTTTTGGGGTATCGAGTTTGAGCTTTGAGATTTTCATGTAATAATTTATCTATTAATTCAAATTTCTTCTCTTTAAAATCAGGAATATACCACAAATTATTTAACTCATCTGGATCATTCTTTCTATCATAAATATCTCCATAATTTGGCAGACTTTCATAAACTGTCAATTTGTATTCTTCAGTTATCAAATGTCTTAATCTTGACTTAAGTGGACCTATCTCTTCATCATTTTCGATAAAACAACAATCTCTTATTTTCATCTTGGGGTCGTTTAAAATAGGTGTTATATCAAATCCTTGCATATCTGGTGGATGATACTTTTTTTCTATCCCTAATAGATTCAAAATGGTTTTTGGATAATCAATAGAGCTAATTAAAGAATTTGAAATACTCCCAGGTTTCGTTAATCCTGGAACTTTCCATATAGAAGGAATCTGTAGAACTCCATTAAAAGGACAAGGCCCTTTAAATAAAAGCCCATGGTCGCCCATTAGATCACCATGGTCGCTATTATAGATTACAATTGTGTTATTCGAATGACCTAGGTCATTTAAAGAGGCTAATATTTGCCCTATACAAAAATCTACATAGGCTACTGAAGCATAAGTTAACGCAATGAATTTGCGTACCTCACTTTCAGTACTTTCCCTCAAAAATGCTCTTTTAAATGGTGGTTTTTTTAAATGTTCTCCCAAATATTTATGATTATACAAATTTTTAGCATCATTGAAACTTTTAGGGAGTATGACATCTTCAGGTTTATACATATCTTGAAATCTTTTAGGTGGATATACTGGATAATGTGGATCAGGAAATGAACAGTGTAAATAAAACGGTTTATCTCCATAATTACCCTTTGTATATCTTTCAAGAAAGGCGATACTGCGTTCCATAACATAAGTTGTATTATAGCATTCTTCAGGAATTTCATCACAGAAAAGGTCAAATAAACTATCATAGTTAATTGCCCTTTTTTTAACCTCTTCAGCTACTTTAAGAGATTTTTCTTCTAACCATTCTATATAATGACCTGTGCAAATTGAACCGTTTCCTGTAACTAATTCGACTTCATCATATCCATAATAAGGGAGGGGAAAGTTTTCTCTTACAGGGGCTTTTTTGGCTCTATCATCTATCCAGCTAGAGATATCTTCTGCAGATTTAATTTTACTAAAAAATGGAAACATCCAAAATTGATGATGAATTTTTCCAATAGCTGCTGTATGCCAATTATTATTATGCAAAGTCTGAGTTATAGTTGGAATATCTGGTTGTAAAATCATTCCATTACTCCTGACCCCATGAACATTTGGATATAATCCTGTTATCATCGAAGCACGATTTGGCATACATATCGGATTTGTGCAAAAAGCATTTGTAAATCTAACACCCTGATTTGCTAATTTATCAAGGTTTGGTGTTTTCAAAATGGGATTTCCTGAACATCCCAAATGATCTGCACGATGTGCATCTGTAATTATAAATAAGACATTAAATTTTTCACTCATTTATATCGATTCCTTAAGATTTCTTAATTTAATAAATTCTATCTAAATTATTTACTCAATTTTTTGGATTATATAAAAAGCTGAAACAAAAATCTTTGGATCAGCTTTAACCATATCTATCTCTTTTTGCTGTTTATTAAGTACTTTAAGAGCATCTGGATCACTATTATATTTTTTATATAATTGTTTAATTCGAATTTCGAGAGGACCATAATATTCTTCCCACCAAGCATCATCGGGTAATGAAAAGTGATTTAATAATTTATAACCACAACTACGTATCTCTTTAAATCCAGATTTCACCCTTATAATATCATCATGTATAACCAAAAACCCTTTAGGTTTAAGTAACCGCTTCCATTCTATAAGACCTTTTGTGAAACCAATTATAAATATTGAACCCTCGGCCCAAACAATATCAAAACTTTCATCTGGAAATTTTATATCAAATAAAGAACAATTTAAAGCCTTTATTCGATTTGAAAACCCTGCCTCTTCAATTTTTTTATTTAATCTATCTAAGAGAGATTGGTTAATATCAATTCCAATTATTTCACCATTACTTAACTTAGCTAATTCAATGGTTTGAACACCCGATCCGCAACCTATGTCAAGAATTCGTGGTTTATCTAATTTAGGGAGTATTTGAAATGCTTTTCTTGTATATTTAAGAAAATTTTTTCTAAAATAATCTAGATTTATTTCAAATAATACATCACTAGACATTAATTATCAGCTGATTATATCTGCGTTAAAAAAAAATGAGATTTATAATTGAATGCCTAATTGCATCAATAATTTCCTAACCTCTGGGATTTTAAAGTCGATGAGGATATCAAGTACTGCTGGCACATTTGAATCTATTGCTCGCTTAATTGCTGGACTAATTTCATTAGGATCAGTAATTCTTTCCCCGTAACATCCAAATCCCTTTGCAATATCCGCATAATTGGTTTTAGGATCTAAATCTGTATCAATAAATCTTTTATCGAACGTTATTTTTTGAACTCCTTTAATCATACCCCAAGCTGAATTGTTTGCAATGAAACAGAGAAATGGAGTATTTAACCTTACAGCTGTTTCTAACTCTTGAACATTAAAGAGAAAGCTTCCATCCCCGACTATCATTACAACTTGTTTATCGGGATGGGCTAATTTAGCTCCAATTGCATAAGGGATTGAAGTCCCGAGATGTCCCATTCCAACGGAAAACATTGTAGTTTTAGGAAATCTCGGATTGTAAAAATCAATCTGTGATAAAGTATGAAATACAATATCTCCTCCATCCAATATTATTATAGCATCTTTATCTAGATTTTCAAGTACATTTTTTAAGAATGTTTCTGGTCTCATTGGTGTTTTTATCTTCAAAGCTCGTTTATTTATTGATTCTATATTGTTTTTCCGGATTTTAACTAAGTTTTGCAGCCATTCAGTTTCTTCCTTTTTACTAGTTCGTTTTTTTACTTCTTCTAAGATTTGTTTCAATACTGCTTTACAATCCCCAACAATAGGAAGGTCGATTTTTCTATTGACACCTATCATTGCGGGATCGATATCGACTTGTATTGTTACAATTTCATCACGCCAAATAGGTGCTGATCCATAACCAACAGTATAAGAAAATTTACTACCAAATGCCATAACAAAATCAGTCTCTTGAATTGCACTAAATACTGGGGGTGCATTTAAAGTGATGCCTAAAAAAGTCTTTTTATCACTCGATATCGCACCAATTCCCATCATTGTTGTAAAAGCAGGTATTTTAAGATATTCTGATAATTCTTGAAATTCTGACCAAGCATTTGCATTGATAACCCCACCACCGGCAATTAGGAGAGGTTTTTTAGCATTTAATAATAAATCAACAGCTTGTTTTATTAAAATAGGATCAGCTTCATTTTTACCAGTAAATCTATAAAACTCTGGTTTATAAAATTCAAATTTTTTATCAGTTTCAGCATATAATGCATCTTTAGTAATTTCAATAAAAACTGGTCCTGGACGCCCACCTAAAGCTTGACGATATGCTTTTCTAATCGCATCTGGAATTTTATCTATATTACGCACTTTTATTTGATATTTTGTTATTGGTCTGAATAAACTAATCTGATCTAGTCCAGATTGAAAGGCGAATTTATCATCAAGGGCTTCTAATTTTGAAGGGGCAATTACAATTAGAGGAATATTATCACTATTTGCTGCTGCAACAGCTGGAACCATATGTGTTGCTCCGGGTCCGACAGTCCCCATACAAACTCCGGGTATATTTGAAACACGTGACCATGAATCGGCTGCATGAGCAGCTCCTTGCTCGTGTCTGAACATTATAGTATCTATACCTTCCTCACGACCCCATCTATAGATTGCATCATAGATGGTTAAAAGTTCACCACCTACTAATCCAAAAATATATCTAACACCTTCAGCTTGAAGACATTTAACTATTAACTCTCCACCGGTTAATACTTCTTTTTTTTCATTTATTTCCTTACTCAAGTTATCATTCCTCCGGATATTCTAAAATCATTACCAGTAATCCAATCAGCATCCTTGGATGCTAAAAAACAAATAAGTCCTGCCACATCTTTTGGTAATCCCACTTTTTGATGTTTTAATGGGACAACTCCCCCAAAACCCGCAATTTGCTCGGCAGTAACATTTGATCCCCAAATTCCTGTTAATATAGTCCCGGGAAGGACCGCATTAACGGTTATACGGCGACTCCCCAATTCCAAAGCTAATGATTTTGTAAGTGCTATCACTCCAGCTTTAGAAGCTGAATACGCGGACATCTTCGCCTTGGGGATTTTACCTCTCATGCTTGCAACATTGATAATTTTTCCTCGGATAGGTGATTCTTCTGTATGAGGATTTTTTACCATACTTTTCAGAAAGTATTTACACATTAGAAAAGTACCACGTAAATTAACATCAATTATTCTATCCCATTGTTCAATTGGAATACTCATTAAGCTAGATATGCTATTTGCTCCGATTCCGGCGTTATTAACTAAAATATCCACCTGTTTAAACCTTTCAATTGATTTTTGAACAAAATTATTAACATCTTCTTTTTTTGAAATATCACCTATTATAGTCAATACTTCTTTATTCATCTTTTTTATTTCAGATTCGGTACTTTCTGCATTTTCCTTATTCATATCTATATTAACTATATTTGCTCCTTCTTCTGCAAACCTTAATGCTGTTGCTTTTCCTATGCCACTACCACTTCCAGTAATTACCACAGTTTTTCCTACAAATCTATTCAAATTCAACAGAATCACTTAATCAATCTATATTTCAATTTTAAAATAAATTTAGAAAATAATTATACTTTATAAAACAATAATAAATAAGATACTGTTTCAATTGAAATCATCTTATTACTAAGAGAGGATATTATTTTTCATAAGATTTAAAGCTCTAATTGAGGAAAAATTCAAGTTCTCAAAATTTTCTTCTTTTTAATTAATTATTTCCCTTCGTAAAAAAAGATTTTAATTTGAAAATATGAATATATGATCAATAAAAAAAAGGTTATTGATTAAATTGCCACAAATTGAAGTAAAAAAAGAGATGAAAGCAACTGCAAAGACGATTTATGATATATTAGATGATACAATGGATATGGCTAAGTGGAATCTTGTGGTTAGAGAAGTAGAGGAGCTCGAACCTGATAAAAAATATTTCCTAAAAACAAATGTTGGCGATATTACGGCTACAAGGACTGAAAGTGTTCCAAATGAAAAAATTTCTACATCTCAAGTAGGTAGTCCAATGACTGAGATGGGCTATATTTTGAAATCAAAAGGTGATACTACAGAGGTTACAATTTGGGGAAAATTCGATGATCCAGGACAGGAACAAATGTTAATGATAGCAGGTGACGTATTTCTAAAAAGTCTAAAGAAATACTCAGAATACATTGAAGCTGGCGGAGATCCAAAGGAATTCAAGAAAAAATAAGCAAATAATAATTTAAATTCCTATTCTATTTTTTATTTTTCAATTTTTTATAAAACTGAAATATCCAAAAACCAATATCCATCCTTAAATTTCTTTTCTTTTTTCTCAAGATTAATTGGATAGGAAAATGTCGGCCCATCTGTAACAATGGTGTGATATTCACCAATTTCTCCTGATAAATCGATGCCAGTAGTTTCTAACTCTGCAATAACTTCCTTATTTAAGGTCTTACCTAAGAAATTCTTATCTAATTTATCTTCTTTGATTACTATAATGGTGGCTTTAAATCCAAGATCAAGTAGTTCTCCGAGTAGTTCTTTCCTTGATCTTTTCCAAAGTGGTAGAAATGGTTTGATATTAGCATAGGAACAAACACGTTCGACCCATTCGCGGTGCTCATCGATATCTATATCGCCAAAAATTCCTACTTCTATTCCCTCCTTTTGAAATTCTTGAAGAGCAGAAATAAAATTTGCCTCATAATCATCCCAAGATGTAGATCGAGTAACAAGAGGAATACCTAAGGCTTTGGTTTGTTTTTGAAGCGAATCAAATGAGATTCCGTGAGATCTTGACCTTTTTCCATCTTCTCTTAACATATTCAAGAGATATCTTGGGCGACCTCCCATTTTAATGGCATGATAAAGTGAAAGCGAAGAGTCTTTTCCACCGCTCCATGAACAAAAGAAGGAAAAATTTTCTTTCATTATTCTATCACTCATTTAGTAGCTATTGCTATTAGTCTTCTTGCATTATTATCGTATGGATTTCTATTTAAATCCCCTATTAATTCTACTGATTTAAACCCAGATTTATATAACGATTTAGCTATTTCTGATCCTGAATAAAGACGATGTGTGAAAGTAAATTCTTTCCGAATATTGTTTTTGATCATTATCCATCGATTCCTTATCTTACTCCAATTTTCAATAGGCTTACTATCCATCAAATATAAAACTCCATCCTCCTCAACCCAGCTTTTTTCAGTAAAAATAGGAGCCAGAGTCTCTTTTCCTACTAGATCTAATAGGAATTTTCCACCAGATTTTAGAGACAAATAAATATTCTTTAATACCTTCTCATCATCTTCTTGATTTTCAAAGTAGCCAAATGAAGTAAACAGATTTAAAATTATGTCAAAAGTATTTGGTTTACAAAAATTTCTCATATCTGCTTGCAAAAATTCTGCATTCAGGCCTTCATTTTTTACTTGATTGCGTGCTTTCTCTAAATATTTCAAAGTCCTATCTACACCTAATATTTTATAGCCTCTACGTGCAAACTCTAAAGAATGCCTTCCAGGACCACAACATAGATCTAATATATATGCATCTTGAGCAATTTCAAGCAAAGAAATAATTTTTTCTACTTCTTTGGGAGCTCTATCCCAATGATCTTTGCTGAATATTTTAGAGGACATAGTTTCCCAGAACTCATCATCTTCATACCAATGCTTCATTTTAATATCTCCAACCTTTCACATTTTTTAATAAATATATTTTACAAAACCTCAGATTCTAGGGATTTTCTTTTATAAAATCTTTAATTATTTCAATAATCTCATCTGGAGCGTCTTCTTGTAAGAAATGACCTGCGTTTTCAATTTCATAACATTTAGTACCAGGATAGATTTTATTCCATACTTCTATGATTTTCGGAGGAAATATTCTATCTTTCATACCCCAAATAAGAATTTTAGGTTTATCATTTAATAAACCCAAATTATCTCTAATTTCTTGCATAATTTTTGAACTTGGATGGTTATCACCTTTTGGAATATCCTTGGGAAATGCCATTGCACCAATACAAGATTCTTTATTGGGAAATGGAGCCGTATAAGCTTTTTTTAGCATCTTTTTTTCCTCGCGAGGTATTTTTCTAGCTAAAGTTCCCAACATTATCTGTGGTATAAAGGCTTTCATATTTCCCATTAATTGATCATAAGTACCATCTTCTACCATGGATTCAAACCATAATCTTCTATGCGCTTTTGCCACACCTACAGATGTATTCATAATAACTAACCGTTTTACACGTTCTGGATTGCGAGTTGCAAAGCCAAATGAAATAGGACCACCCCAATCTTGAAAAATAAACGTAATGTTATTTAGATCCAATTCAAGGAGTAGTTCTGTAAGATTATCAACATGTTGAGCTAATAGATATGGCTTATTTTGAGGTATTTCACTTTTTCCAAACCCCATATGATCTGGAACAATTATTCGGTGAGATTCTGACAGTTTCGTGATAAATTTCCTATATAAATAACCCCAAGTCGGTTCACCGTGAACACATACAATTGGTTCACCTTCTCCTTCATCCACATAATGCATTTGAAATCCATTGATCTCTTTATAATGAGGCTTAAATAGGAATGTTCCATTAAAGGCTTCGTTCATTATCGATTTTGCCATTTTATTCACCAATTAATTAAAAGAATTATAATAAATAAATAAAAAAATTAAAAAAATTAAATAGAGCAAAAATTTATAAAAAAGAACCAATTAAAAGATTTTAATTAGCCTTCAAGCTCTTTGACAATTTTCGCGACTGTGCGTTTCATATCAAGAAAAATAAGCCCTAATTTTACATTTTTTGAAGCAGATACGGTTAAAACTGCGTTTTCACCCGCAGCCATGGATATTAGATACCCATCAGAGCCTCTAATCATAACTTGTTCCAGTTCCCCTTTCATTAACTCCGCAGCTGCTCTCTCACCCAAACTTAACATTGCAGCTGTCATGGCTGCTACCCTAGCCTCATCTACATCTCTTGGTAATGCAGATGCAATAGGGAGCCCTTCAGCACTCACAATCGCAGCAGCCTCTATTTCGGGGATTGAGGATTCTAGATCCTTGAGTATTTTAGTTAATTTCTCCGGTTTATCACCAGTAGGAACAATACCAAAACTAAAATCCATCGGTCCACCGGGAGCGTCCGGCACTTTCATTGGAGGCGGTTCCATTTCTTTCCTAATCCTCAAAATTATGGGAACTTTAAATTATAATGAAGTATATTTCTCTACTTTTAAATTATTTTTTTTTCTGATATTTAAATATATTTAACTCAATTCTTCCTATATTTTTTTTACTATTATCTAAGAGTTCATTCTTTTAAAATAATATCCATCCTAATAAGAAAAAAATATTATTTTAATTAATATCCCGCTATTCTCGGTTAATATTCTAAAAAAAATTGAATGTAAATTTTTTAATAAATTAAAATTTTAAAAGAAAGAAAAATAATAATAGATTATTTATAATCCCCGATATTTTCAAGAGTTTTTAGAAATTCTTGCCTTTCTTCCTTTGACATTCCAGCTAGTTCCTTCAACATTGCTATTTTTTCAGAGTCAGTTAAATCATCTAGTTTTAATATTTTCTCAATTTCAGTTTTTGATAAAGTTGTAAATCCTTTCTTAAAGAAATCCTCAATTTTCTTGTCTTTAATGAAGTCCAATGCAGTTTTTGACTTTACTAGACTTTTAAGTTTTGAATCCAAGTTTTTATCACCAATTCCCATGAATTTTGGTTTACTTCTAGTTACGGCAGCTATAGAAATTATGGAAACAGCAGCTATAGCACCTATAATTATAAAACCTAGAGGTGATAATAGAAAATCTAATATACCTCCTTCTCCTCCAGGGGGGAATAAGGGTATTTGAGGTTCACTAGGCTTTTCAATGACTGTATAAACGTAAGAAAATGTCATATTAATATTGTTACTTGTATCATTCACCCAAATTGAAAAATTAATTATAGTTCCAACAGTTCTTTGAGAGAAAACATACAACCAAAAACCATCATAATAATTGCCTGTATAGAAATTCACCGTATCATTCTGAAATGTTCCAGTATAGTTGTGGCTGATAATAACTTTACTCACATTAACATTATCACTAATCCATATGAAAATAATCACATCATCTTCATCAGTTGGTGGATTTGGGTTTATTGTTACATAATGAATATTGGGAATTTCATTATCAATTATCGTATAATTGAATGAGCTATTAATATTAAAATTATTGTTTGTGTCGTTAGCTATTATTAAATAGTCAATTGTGGTTCCTGCTAGATTAGAGGGGATAATATAGTACCAATAGCCATCTTGAGGGGTTCCAGAAAGTGGAAACATTGTGTAATTACTCGGAGTACCCGTATGATTTGAATTAATTATAACAGTATCTATTCCCACGTTATCGGTAACACGAACAGTAATATTAACCATATCCAAGTTGCCAGGCTTAACTAGATCTCGAGATACCAAAACTATATTTGGATTCTCCCTTACCACTACATATTGGTAAGGGCCAACAGTGTCAGGATTATTAGTTGTATCATTTACCCAGATTGAATAAACAACCCTAGTTCCTATGGCTTGGGCGGGAATCGTGAAATTCCAATACCCATCTTGATTAGAACCTGACAAGAAATCCATATCATAATCAGTTGGGGTCCCTGTGTGGTTTGAATTGAATAAGACAGTATCAATTCCCACATTATCAGTAATATAGACAGTGATATTAACTATATATAAGTCACTAGGGGTGGATGGATCTCGAGAAACTGTAACTATATTTGGATTCTCATTATCAATTATCGTATATTGGTATGGTCCATCAATATCAAAGTTGATAGTTGTTGTATCACATGCCCAGATTGAATAATTGATAACTGTTCCTGCAAAATTGGCAGGAATAGTACAGTTCCAATAACCATCTTGAAAGGTTCCTGATAGGAAATCCATTGTATAATTGTCTGTAGTTCCTGTATGATTCGAAATAAGTAAAACTTTGTCTACTTGTACATTATCAGTAATACGAACAGTAATATTAACTGAATCAAGGTTACCAGGGTTTAGTGGGTTCCTAAAAACTGAAATTATATTTGGATCTTCGTTATCTATTACGGTATATGGATATGGACCATCAGAAATCGAGTTATTACTTGTATCATTAACCCAGAATGAATATACAATTGTAGTTCCTGCTGTTTTTGCAGGAATTGTAAAGTTCCAATAGCCATCTTGAGCATCTCCTGATAGAAAATCCATTTCATAGTCGGTTGGGGTTCCTGAATGATTTGAATTAATCATAACGGTGTCAACCCCCACATTATCAGTAACTTGGATAGTAATATTAACAGGATCTAAGTTCCCAGGACCAGGTGGATCTATTAAGATTGAATCTATAACTGGATCCACAGCATCACTTATTCCTACTGTATATTGGTAAGGACCATCAGTTTCCGGATTATTAGTTGTATCATTAACCCATATTGAATAAACAACTCTGGTTCCTGTAGGATAGGCAGGAATGGTGAAGTTCCAATAGCCATTCTGGTAAGATCCTGATAGGAAATCCATTGTATAATTGTATGTAGTTCCTGTATGATTAGAATTGATTAAAACGGTGTCAACTTCCACATTATCAGCAATAATGCAAGTAATATTAACCGTATCCAAGTCACCAGGATTAAATGGATCTCGAGTAACTGCAATTATATTTGGATTTTCGTTATCAATTATAGTATATTGATATGGTCCATCAGTAACATTATTATTACTTGTATCATTAGCCCAAATTGAATAATTAATTATAGTTCCAGCAGTATAGTTAGGAATAGTATAGTTCCAATAACTATTTTGAGGGGTTCCTGATAGAAAATCCATTTTGTAAAATTCAAGGATTCCTGTGTTGATTATAACGGTGTCTACTCCCACATTATCTGTAACACGGACAGTGATATTAACTGTATCCAAGTTGCCTGGGTTGAACGGATCTCTAGAAACTGAAACTATATTTGGATTTTCGTTATCAATAACAGTATATTGATATGGTCCAGTTGTGTCAGGATTGTTACTCGTGTCATTCACCCAGAATGAATAACTAATGGTAGTTCCTGCTGGTTGGGCAGGAATTGTATAGTTCCAATAACCATCTTGAAATGTTCCTGATAAGAACTCCATTTCATAATCGGTAGGAGTTCCAGTGTGATTTGAATTGATTAAAACGGTGTCTACTCCCACATTATCTGTGATATTAATAGTAATATTAACAGAATCCAAGTTACCAGGATTAAATGGATTTCTAAATACAGTATCAATATTCGGGTTTTCACCGTCGCTTATGAGATATTGGTATGGTCCATCAGTACTGGGATTGTTAGTTGTATCATTTGCCCAAATTGAATAAGTAACTGTAGTTCCTGCTGGATAGGCGGGAATTGTATAGTTCCAATAGCAATCTTGAATAGTTCCCGATAAGAAATCCATTTCATAATTTATCAGAGCTCCAGTATGGTTTGAATTGATTAAAACAGTATCTACGCCTATATTATCAGTAACATGAACAGTAATATTTACAGTATTTAGATTATTAGGGAAAAGAGGGTCCCGTATAACTGAAATGATATTTGGATTCACACCATCTATTATTGTATATTGGAAAGGACCATCTGTATTAAAGTTATTAACTGTATCATTCACCCAAATTGAATAAGAAATTGTAATTCCTATTGGAGATGCGGGAATAGTATAATTCCAAAAACCATTTTGAGCATCTCCACCTAGAAAATCCATTTCATAATTTAATGGGGTCCCTGTATGATTTGAATTGATTAAAACCTTGTCTACTCCTGTGTCATCAGTAATTTGCACGGTAATAATTACCGAATCTAAATTAGTTGGATTAGCTGGAACTCGTGAAATTGAAGCTACATTTGGAGGATTTCCTTTTGTATTTACATACATTACTTCTTGATCAGATCCCCATTCACCATTTGTTGAATCAAACCAAACAACATGGAGATGCCCGTATTTATCTGCGACGATATCGGGTCTATAACTGTGATCATTATTCCATCCGTATAGGTCTGAAATGACAGTTGCATTTGACCATCCTGAGGAAGGATAACTTACATACATAATTTCAGTATCTAAACCCCAAGTGCCATTTGTTTGCTCTTCCCAAACAACATGTAATTTACCATTTTCATCAGTAATTATTCGAGCAAATCTACTAGTATCATTATTCCAACCAGTACTATCATCTGAAATACAAGTTGCATTAGACCAACCAGAGGTTGTATGATTAATGTACATGATTTCTGCATCAGTTCCCCATTCACCAACTGTTCGATCCTCCCAGACTACATGTAAATTTCCATTATTATCCATTGCTATATCAGGATTATAATTATTACCAGTATTCCAACCATAGATATCTGAAATACAAGTTGCATTAGACCAGCCCATAGATGTATAATTTGCATAGAATATTTCTATATCTGCTCCCCATTCACCATTCGTATCATCACGCCAGACCACATGTAAATCCCCATTATTATCTGTTATAATTTCTGGAGCTTCACTTGAGGCGTCATTCCATCCATAAATATCAGAAATACAAGTTGCATTTGACCAACCAGCTGCAGTATAGTTTGCATACATTATTTCTCTATCAGTTCCCCATTCACCATCTGTCAAATCTTGCCAAACTACATGAATGATTCCATTATTATCCGTGGCGATACTAGGATACTGACTATTACCGTCATTCCAACCATAAAGGTCTGAGATGCAAGTTACATTGGACCACCCAGCCGCAGTATAATTAACATAAAATATTTCTTCATCCGTACCCCATTCACCATCAGTCCTATCATACCAGACCACATGAATTACACCATTAATATCTATAGTAATATCAGGAGCAGAACTATAATCATCGTTCCATTGTGTAAAATCGTCTGAAATCACTGTAGCATTGGACCATCCCGCCATCGTATAATTTGCATACATAATTTCTTGATCGGATCCCCATTCTCCAGGTGTAGTATCAGCCCAGATAACATGTAAATTTCCATTATTATCAATTGCTATTCGAGAAAAAGAGCAAGAACCATCATTCCAACCATATACATCAGAAATTGCAGTTGCATTAGACCATATGAAAATATTTGAAAAGACATTATAATGGTATGGAACTGTGTTATTGAAGCTATTATTTGTATTATTAGTCCATATGGAATAAACAATAGTAGTGCCAGCAGGAGAAGCAGGAATAGTATAGTTCCAATAACCATCTTGATTATTTCCTGAAAGTAAATCCATTTCGTAATATATTGGAGATCCAGTATGATTTGAATTGATTAATACTGTATCTATTCCTCTATCATCGGTAATATGGGTTGTAATATTTACTGAGTCTAAATCATTGGGATCAGCAGGATATCTTGAAACTGCAGAAATATTTGGAGGTTTTCCTCTCGTATCTACGTACATAATTTCATCATCTGTTCCCCATTCACCATTTGTGCGATCCTGCCAAGCTATATATACATTTCCAATATTATCTGTAGCAATACAAGGATTTTCACTATTGTCGAAATTCCAATCAGTATTATCATCTGAAAGCACAGTTGCATTAGACCAATCCACACCTTTATAATTTGCATACATAATTTCAAAATCCGTTCCCCATTCACCAGCTGTGTTATCCTCCCAAACAACATGCAAATTGTTATTATTATCAGTAGTAATAGAAGGCACAAAACTTGTACCATCATTCCACCCATAAATATCAGATATCACTGTTACATTCGACCAACTCGCTCCTGTATAATTAACATACATTATTTCTACATCAGCACCCCATGGACCATCTGTATAATCCATCCAGACGACATGTATATTTTCAGCAAAATCTGAGGTAATACTTGGATATCTGCTATCATCATTATTCCATCTAGTAAAATCATCTGAAATTACAGTTGCATTGGACCAGCCTGCAGCAGTATAATTTGTATACATTATTTCAATATCTGAACCCCATTCACCATTTGTTCTATCTTCCCACACTACGTGAACTACTCCATTTTTATCCGTAGTGATGCTTGGGTTCTCACTAAAATCATTATTCCACCCATAAATATCAGAAATCACAGTTACATTTGACCAACCCTTACTGGTGCGGTTTACATACATTATTTCTCTATCAAAACCCCATTCACCATCTGTGTCATCTTGCCAGACAACGTGTAAATTTCCATTATTATCCGTGGCGATTTCTGCATAATAACCACTACCATCGTTCCAACCAGTAAAATCGTCAGAGATAACAGTTGCATTGGACCAACCTGAACCAGTATAATTTGAATACATTATTTCACTATCAATTCCCCATTCACCATCAGTGTAATCCTGCCAAACAACATGTATATTTCCATAAATATCTACAGCTATACTAGGGACTGAACTTATGTCATCATTCCACCCGTAAAAGTCTGAGATACAAGTAACATTGGACCAACCAGCCAAAGTGTAATTTGCATAATATATTTCCATATCTGTTCCCCATTCACCATCCGTAGCGTCTTCCCAGACAACATGTATATTTCCATTCATATCCGTTGCGATACTGGCTCCCCCACTATCACCATCATTCCAACCAGTAAAATCATCTGAAATGACTGTTACATTGGTCCAACTTGAAATTATATGAACTGTATATTGAAAAGGTCCATCTGTATCAAAATTATTATGTGTATCGTTCACCCAAATAGAATAAATAATCGTTGTTCCTGCAGTTTGAGCGGGAATTGTATAGTTCCAATAACCTTGTTGAGCATTCCCCGATAGAAAATCCATTTCATAATCTATAGGAGTTCCTGTATGATTTGAATTTATTAAGACGGTGTCAACACCTATATTATCTGTTATATATACAGTAATATTAACTAAATCCTCATAATTTGGACTAATCGGATCTCTTGAGACTGAATTAATTTTAGGAGGACCTCCTTTTGTATTTACATACATTACTTCAGTATCAGCTCCCCATTCACCATCAGTATAATCATACCAAACAACATGTATATCACCATTTTTGTCAGCAAAAATCTTGGGGTACGAACTTGTATCATTATTCCAACCAGTGATATCGTCTGAAATTACCGTTGCATTGGACCAACTTCCGTCAATATAATTTACATACATAATCTCCGTATCTGTTCCCCACTCACCATCTGTAAATTCAGACCATACGACATGTAGATTTCCATTATTGTCAATGTCTATGTTGGGATAATAACTCGAACCATCATTCCAACCAGTATAATCATCCGAAATCACAGTAGCATTAGACCAATTTGAACCTGTATTATTTACATACATGATTTCTACATCAGAACCCCATTCACCATCTGTGAGATCATAAAAGACCACATGTATATCCCCACTATTATCAATAGCAATACTCGGGTAATAACTCCCTGCAACATTCCATCCATAAATATCTGAAATCGCTGTTGCATTGGACCAATTTGTACCATTATAATTAACATACATTATTTCCCAATCTGTTCCCCATTCACCATCTGTATCATCTTGCCAGACAACATGTATATTCGAATTATTATCCACAGCTAAATAAGGGTTCCAACTCCCACCATTATTCCACCCATAAATATCTGAAATACAAGTTGCATTAGACCAGATTCCAGATGAACAATTTGTATACATAATCTCATCATCAGTTCCCCATTCGCCATTCGTCGCATCATACCAAACAACATGAATATTACCATTCTTATCCGTGGTGATACTAGGTTCTTCACTATCACCATCATTCCACCCAGTATAATCATCTGAAATCACTGTAGCGTTAGACCAACCCGCTGTGGTATAATTTGCATACATTATTTCTCTGTCAAGCCCCCATTCACCATCTGTGGTGTCATACCAGACCACATGTAAATTTCCATTATTATCGATGGCGATTTCAGGTCCATAGCTATCACCATCATTCCACCCAGTATAATCGTCCGAAATCACTGTAGCGTTAGACCAACCCGTTGTGGTATAATTTGCATACATTATTTCTGTATCCGATCCCCACTCTCCATTTGTATAATCTTGCCAGACAACATGGACATTTCCATTATTATCAACAGCGATGCTAGGATACCAACTCGAATCACTATTCCACCCGGTAAAATCGTCCGAAATCACAGTAGCATTAGACCATTTCAGAATAGTTCTAATTTTATATTGGTATGGACCATCTATATCGAAGTTATCATCTGTATCATTAACCCAGATTGAATAAATAATGGTTGTTCCTACAGGATAAGTAGGAATTGTGTAGTTCCAATAACCATCTTGATTATTACCTGATAGTAAATCCATTTCATAATTTGCTGGAGTTCCTGTGTGATTTGAATTGATTAAAACTGTATTTACTCCTAAATCATCAGTAATATGGGCAGTAATAATAACTTGATCTAAGTTATTTGGATTAATTGGGTTCCTTGAAACTGAAATTATATTTGGAAAATCGCTAGATTTATTTGAATACATTATTTCAACATCAGATCCCCATTCACCGTCTGTATTATCTTGCCAGACCACGTGAATGTTATCATTATCATCGAATCCAAAATCCACGAAATAGCTATCTCCATCATTCCAGCCATTATAGTGGGAAATGCAAGTCGCATTAGACCAAGAAGAACCTTTATAATTTATATACATTATTTCATAATCAAGTCCCCATTCTCCATCAGTGCCATCTTGCCACAATACATGAATATTTCCATTACTATCTGCACCAATTCTGGGGTTCAAACTATACCCATCATTCCATCCTGAGCTATCATCTGATATTACAGTTGCGTTTGACCAACCTGAAGCTGATGAATAGTTAGTATACATGATTTCTACATCATCACCCCATTCACCATCCGTGTAATCATACCACACAACGTGCAGATTTCCATTAATATCTACAGTGATCCTTGGTCTCGAACTTATATCGTTATTCCATCCATAAATATCTGAAATAACCGTAGCGTTGGACCATCCAGAACCGGAGTAATTTGCATACATAATCTCCCGATCAGTTCCCCACTCACCAACCGTTTCATCCTCCCAAACAACATGAAGGTTTCCTATGTCATCAGCAGAAATACTGGGATATCGACTTGTACCATTATTCCACCCCGTGAAATCGTCTGAAATTATTGTAGCATTAGACCAGCCTAAGGCAGTATAATTAACATACATTATTTCTTGATCAGTTCCCCACTCACCATTTGTTTCATCTTGCCAAACAACGTGAATATTCCCATTTATATCTGTCGTAATGCTAGCATAAAAACCAGAATCATTGTTCCAACCATAAATATCAGATATTGCGGTTACATTGGACCAACCCGATTCGGTGTAGTTTACATATAGGATTTCAGTGTCAGTTCCCCATTCACCATCTGTCGTATCAGTCCAAACCACGTGAATATTACCGTTAATATCAGTAGCAATGCTTGGATAGGTGCTCCCACCAACGTTCCAAAGAGTGTAATCATCAGATATTACTGTTGCATTAGACCAACCCGATTCAGTGTAATTTGCATACATTATTTCGTTATCTGTCCCCCATTCACCATTCGTTGTATCATACCAGACAGCATGAACGTTCCCAAAAATATCGACGGCTATACTTGGGTTAAAACTATCACCTATATTCCACCCAGTAATATCGTCTGAAATTACAGTAGCATTAGACCAAATTGAACTGACAGTATATTGGTATGGACCATCAGTGGCCAAGTTATTATAAGTATCATTAACCCAGATTGAATAATTAATTATAGTTCCTATTGTTTGAGCAGAAATTGTATAGTTCCAATAACCATCTTGATTGTTACCCGAAAGCAAATCCATCTCATAATCCATAGGAGTTCCTGTATGGTTTGAATTAATTAAAACAGTATCTACTCCATAATTATCAGTAATATGAGCAGTAACATTCACTGAATCGAGATTGTTAGGATTAATTGGATCCCTTAACACAGAGAGTATTATTGGATTCTCAGGTTCCTTACTTGAGTACATTATTTCTGTATCTGTTCCCCATACACCATCAGTATTATCATACCATACAACATGCAATCTTCCGTCTTTGTCAATGGCAATATGAGGATAAAGGCTATCTCCATCGTTCCAACCAGTATTATTATCTGAAATTAGGGTTGCATTAGACCAATTGGTACCAGTGTAATTTGCATACAAAATTTCATCATCAGAACCCCATTCACCATCAGTGTCATCCTGCCATACTACAAAAACATTATCATGTATATCTATAGCTATGTCAGGATTAAAGCTACCAGCATCATTCCATCCGTAAATATCTGAAATTGCAGTTGCATTGGACCAGCCTGCACTAGTGTAATTTACATACATTATTTCTATGTCTGTTCCCCATTCACCAGCTGTGTTATCAAGCCAGACCACGTGAACATTTCCATTACTATCCGTTGCAATACTAGGATTTTGACTTGAACCACCATTCCATCCATAAATATCAGAAATTGCAGTTGCATTAGACCAACCAGAGGTGGTATAATTAGCATACATTATTTCTACATCTGCTCCCCATTCACCTATAGTGGTATCCTGCCAAACTACATGCAAATTCCCATCTTTATCTTTAGCGATGCTAGGATATATACTGGTTCCATCATTCCAACCAGTAAAATCGTCAGAAATCACAGTTGCATTGGACCAGCCTCCCCCAGTGTTATTTATATACATTATTTCATTATCAATTCCCCATACTCCATGTGTAGTGTCTTCCCAGACTACGTGTAAGTTGTTATTATTATCAATAACGATTTTAGGCATGTAGCTACTTCCATTATTCCATCCGGTACTGTCATCTGAAATTACGGTTGCATTGGACCAGCCTGTGGCAGTATAATTTGTATACATTATTTCTGTATCTGTTCCCCATTCACCATCAGTATAATCCTCCCAAACCACATGTAAGATTCCATTATTATCCGTGGCGATACTAGGATACTGACTATTACCGTCATTCCAACCATAAAGGTCTGAGATACAAGTTACATTGGACCAGCCCGCCGCAGTATAATTTACATATAGTATCTCTCGATCATTTCCCCATTCACCATCAGTATAATCCATCCAGACCACATGTACAATTCCATTATCATCTATGGCTATACTTGGCATAATACTAGTATCAATATTCCATCCTGTAGAATCATCCGAAATTACAACGACAGTAGACCAACTAGAAGAACTTAAATCTAAATTATTATTATCAACAACGGGTAATGATGGAATTATAGGAGAAATAGGAATAATTGAAAGGATAAAAACAAAAGGAATCAGAATAACAATGATAAGCATAATATATTTGATAAAATTATTTTTATATTTCATCTTCTCACCTAAATTTGAAAATAAAATCAATCTAAAATGATGAAATTTTACTTATAAATGCATGACGTCCATTTTAAAATTAGGTTGTGGTAGTCGAGTATGTAAAAAATGATTAAAAAAGGGATATTTTATTTTAGAAATAAAATTAAGGGACTACATTTCCTTGGTAAAAATTTCTGCTACAAGATCTTTGGCAGTTCTAAAGCGCCCAACATCTCCAACGAAATTTTTTAAATCGTTTTCATATTCTTTTTCAAATCTTTTTAATAATTTCTCCTGTCGTTCTACTGTTAATTGGTTGGGAATTCCTGAAGTAATGAGTGCAGCTACTGTGTATTGTCCATCTTTCAAAAGTATTTCAAAATGCTCATAAGAAAGGTTTTTCATAGCTGTTTCTTTAGCTGTTTTTGACAATTCCATCCCAAAACTTTGTATTGCAGTTAGAAAGCCACCAATTAAATCAGAATCGAGCGATTCTTCGGTAAAATTGTGATTATACATACTCAAACCGTTAGCTTTGTTAATCACCATTAATGCAAATAGTATTTGATTCGAATATTGTATATTCATTTCATTTAATTGCTTTTTTAAATCCGCATTTCCCCTCTCAATATTTTTCTTTGTAGTTTCATCTACATTTGGTGATTTAAAGTAAGTCTCGGAAGTTGTGTCAGAAAGAATGATTATAGCTTCTATCCAATTTAGAATATCATATTGTAAGTTTAAATATGTCCGATCCCAGATTTTCTCATCCTTTATATTTTTTAACTCATTAATCCATTTATTAAACATTGTAGTTAGTATTGTGGTTACTTTTTGATCAGGGAAATAAGAATTTGATTTAATATTCAATTCTTTTAATACTAGTATGATATCATTAATATCCGATTTGTTTGTGCATAGATTATTTAATTCGGAAATCCTTGAAGCAAGTTCAATCGCATTATAAATTTTATTGGTAATAGCATCCATCGTGGTTACTATTTTTGTTGTAACTTCAAGTGCAACAGTTATCAAATTCTTAATATACGCAATAAATCCAGTCGCTTGCTTCATATCTGATGTCCAGACTTCAAGATTAATATTTGAATCAACAATATTCAATTCTACAATCATTGTATTTCCTGTAACTTTAGCAGTACCAGAAAAAATCGCATTCATTTTATCAAAATCTATTTCAATTTCGGCTAAATCAAGAGCAGATATTTGATCGCTTGCTATTTTAAAAGCTTGGGAACCGGGAATGTTGGAAAAGTAGACTTTGGCTGCTCCTCTTAATAGTGATTTCTTCCAATTTTCAATATCCAATTTTGTTGCTTTTTGGGGGGTTACTAAAGGACATTTAATCCATATTTCCTTTGGCTCAATAGTCAAAGAATGAGGTTTTCCATATGTATCTACATATGATAAAGTTCCAAAAACGTTAGATTTTCCACAAGTCAGAGGGATTAAAGTAAAATCTACGCCTCTAGATTCTCCAGGAGTTAAAACATCGATTTCTTGAATTCTATTTTCTATCCTATATTGAGTAGTAGGGGTTAACATAACACTAAGTTTAGATATTGTTGTTGGTGTTTCATTCCTAACTGCAACTTTAAAACGAATATTTCCCCCAATATGATCAAATTCGCGTAAGATTTTAATTTGTTCAGTTGCGAGAGGTGGTGGAGTTACTTTCCTAATTATAGGCGGTTTAATTTCTAATTCAGGAATCTTTAAAATTTCTTGAATAGGAGTTATTTTCTCTAGATTTCCGAAAAAATTGGTTTGTCCATATTCTTCCTTTTTGTTTATCAAATTTAGTTCTAGTAAAATTTTGATAATATTTCTTACATTTTCCAATTTTAAACCTGAATTATCTACTAAATCAGATAAATTTATTCCAGGTTCTAATAATATTAATACTAAAATTTTGAGATTCTTTGGATCTTTTAGTGTAAAAATCGCTTTATCAAATTCAAGATTGATTTTAGAATCAAAAAATGCCATTTTATTTGTAATTTTATTTTTCCTTATAAAATCAAATTTTTCTAACATTTTTAAGTGCCAAGCAATTAAACGCGGCGATAGATTGAGTTCTTTACGTAATTCTCTTAAATGACACCCAGGTTTTTTAAAAATATATTTATATATCTTATTCCGATTATTATTTTCAAGAACTATCTCTTTAGTAATTTTAGAGCCTTCGATAATATAATTTCTCAAAATTAATTGATAAATAGCTTGACTAATATCGTTTTTTGAATCTTTTAATTCATTAATAGATTTTTTATACAATTCTTGAAGATCTAAGGGTCTATCTTTCGTTAATTTATTAGCGATTTTTAAGATTGATTCTTCAAGAGGTGAAAGTTTTAATTCTTTTATTAATATCACCCTTATTAGTGCATAATTATGCAGAACAGTAAATATCTTCTCCAATAATAGAATTTTTTGGGGCTATTTTTATTTTAATGATTGGATATTAATAAATTTTCTTATAAATTTGAATAACGATTAAAAATAATATAGATTGTTTCTAGTTATTGATAATTAAAAAAAAGGGAATAAAATTGAATAATCGTATTATTCAATGTTTTCAAGAGTTTCTAGAAGTTCTTTTCTCTCTTCCTTTGAGAAACCAGCTAATTCTTTAATTAACTCAATTTTTTCAGAGGTACTCAAATCATCTAATTGCAATATCTTTTCAATTTCATTCCTTGATAAGGTTGAAAACTCTTTCTTGAAGAAATCTTTAATATATTTTTCTTTTACGAAATCCACAGCAGTTTTTGATTTAACTAGATTCTTAAGTTTAGCATCCAGATTTTTTTCACCTACTCCCACAAATTTTTGCTTTCTCTTAGGTATTACAACTATCGAAATTATGGCGAGAGCTGCAATAGCACCTATAATTACAAAACCTAAAGGTGATAATAAGAACTCAATAATACCTTCTTCTCCTTGTACTCCCAATAAACCTAAAAGTAATGGAGGTTCGATAGGTTTTTCTTTCTCAGTAACAGAATAATAGTAATTTATTGAGCTGATATTATTATTTCTTGTGTCATTCACCCAAATTGAGTAATTAATGGTAGTTCCTGCGGAATAGGCGGGAATGGTGAAGTTCCAATATCCATCTTGAGCAGTTCCAGAAAGATAATCCATCTCATAATATATTAAGGTACCGGTGTGGTTCGAATAAATTAAAACAGTGTCTACACCCACATTATCAGTAATATGGACTGTAATATTAACTAGATCTGAAGCTTCAGGGTTAAGTGGGTCTCTTGAAACCAAGATTATGTTGGGTGCTTCATTATCGATTATCAAATATTGGTACGGCCCAAAAGTAATGTTGTTATTTCTTGTGTCATTTACCCAGATCGAATAAATAATAGTAGTTCCTGCAGGATAGGCAGGAATGGTATAGTTCCAATAACCATCTTGAGGAGTTCCAGAAAGAAAATCCATTTCATTATATGTAAAGAAACCAGAGTGGTTTGAATAAATTAAAACTGTGTCTACGCCTACATTATCGGTAACATTAACGGTAATATCAACTGTATCTAAGTTGCCAGGAAAATATGGATCCCTTGAATCTGAAATGACATTGGGATTCTCATTATCAATTATCGTGTACTGGTAAGGGCCGTCAGTAGCGGGATTGTTGTTTGTATCATTTACCCAGATCGAATAATTAATGGTAGTTCCTGCGGGATAGGCAGGAATACTATAGTTCCAATAGCCGTCTTGAGGAGTTCCGGAAAGTGGGTCCATCTCGTAACTCAATATAGAACCGGTGTGATTAGAATAGATTAAAACTGTGTCTACGCCTACATTATCAGTAACATGAACCGTAATATTTACTGTATCTAAGTTGCCAGGGGTAAGTGGGTCCCTTGAAGTTGAGACTATATTAGGATATGTGAAATCATATGTTGTATATTGGTAAGGACCATCAGTATTGGGGTTGTTATTTGTATCATTCACCCAAATCGAGTAGGTAACGGTAGTTTCTGCCACTACGGCGGGGATGGTATAGTTCCAGTAACCATCTTGAGGAGTTCCAGAGAGTGGGTCCATTATGTAATCTACTGGAGAACCAGTATGGTCAGAATTGAGTAAAACGGTGGCTACTCCCACATTATCTGTAATACGAACAGTAATATTAACTAGATCTAGATTACTTGGGTTAAGTGGGTCCCTTGAAACTGAAATGATATTGGGAGGCTCATTATCAATTATCGTGTACTGGTAAGGACCGTCAGTAGTGGGATTGTTGTTTGTATCATTCACCCAGATCGAATAATTAATGGTAGTTCCTGTGGAATAGGCGGGAATAGTATAGTTCCAATAGCCATCTTGAGGAGTTCCAGAAAGTGAATCCATCTCGTAATTCAATATAGAACCGGTGTGGTTAGAATAGATTAGAACGGTGTCTACGCCTACATTATCAGTAATATGAACGGTAATATTAACTGTATCTAAGTTGCCAGGAGCAAGTGGGTCTCTTGAAACTGAAATGACATTAGGATTCTCATTATCTATTATCGTGTACTGGTAAGGGCCGTCAGTAGCGGGATTGTTGTTTGTATCATTCACCCAGATCGAATACGTTATGGTAGTTCCTGCCAGATTTGCAGGAATGGTATAGTTCCAATAGCCGTCTTGAGGAGTTCCGGAAAGTGGGTCCATTTCGTAATCTACTGGGGAACCCGTATGATCAGAATTGAGTAACACCGTATCTACTCCCACATTATCGGTAATACGAACGGTAATATTAACCAAATCTAAATT
>JAHPZH010000003.1:268450-843982 GCA_019058315.1 Candidatus Helarchaeota archaeon
AAGTAACACCATATCTACTCCCACATTATCGGTAATACGAACGGTAATATTAACCGAATCTAAATTGCCAGGTGTAAGTGGGTCTCTTGAAACTGAAATAACATTGGGATACTCATTATCAATTATTGTATATTGGTAAGGACCATCGGTAGCGGGATTGTTGTTTGTATCATTCACCCAGATCGAATACGTTATGGTAGTTCCTGCTGGATTTACAGGAATAGTATAGTTCCAATAGCCGTCTTGAGGAGTTCCTGATAGTGGGTCCATTTCATAATCTATTGGGGACCCCGTATGATTAGAATTGAGTAACACCATATCTATTCCCACATTATCGGTAATACGAACGGTAATATTAACCGTATCTAAGTTACCAGGTGTAAGCGGGTCTCTTGAAACTGAAATGATGTTGGGATACTCATTATCACCTATTGTATATTGATATGGTCCATCATTATCAGGTAGGTTGCTCGAATCATTCACCCAGATCGAATAAGTAATTGTAGTTCCAGCGGGATAGGCAGGAATGGTGAAATTCCAATAGCCATTCTGGTAAGATCCGGATAAAAAATCCATTTCATAATCTAATGGGGTACCTGTGTGATTTGAATTGATTAGAACGGTATCTACTCCTACATTATCAGTAATAAGGACAGAGACATTAACCGAATCCAAGTTACCTGGGTTAAATGGATCTCTAGTAACTAAGACGATATTTGGATTTTCGCCATCAGTTATGATATATTGGTATGGTCCAGCATTGGCTGGGTTGTTAGGTGTATCATTCGCCCAGATTGAATAAGTAATTGTAGTTCCAGCGGGATAGGCAGGAATAGTGAAATTCCAATAGCCATCCTGGTAAGATCCTGATAAGAAATCCATTTCATAATCTATTGGGGTCCCAGTTTGGTTTGAATTAATTAAAACTGTATCTATTCCTGTATCATCTATAATATAGGCAGTAATATTTACGGTGTCCAAATTACTTGGGTCAACTGGATCTCTTGTAACTGACACTATGTTTGGTGGGTTAGTTTTCGTATTCACATACATTATTTCCCAATCCGTTCCCCATTCACCATTCGTATTATCCTCCCATATTACATGGATATGTCCATGTTCTGTAATGATAGATGGGGTCGAAGAATCATCGTCATTCCATCCATAAAGATCCGAAATAATGGTAGCATTGGACCAGATTGCACCAGTATAATTAGTATACATTATTTCTGGGTCTGTACCCCATTCACCATCTGTCCAATCCATCCAGACTACATGAATATTACCATTTATGTCCGTGTCTATGTCTGGATAATAACTATTACGATCATTCCATCCATAATAATCAGAAATACAAGTTGCATTTGACCAACCCATACTAGTATAATTTACATACATAATTTCAAAATCTGTTCCCCATTCACCTTCTGTGTAATCATACCAAACTACATGAACATTTCCATAACCATCCGTAGCCATGGAAGGTCCATAACTCGAATCATTATTCCAATTTGTGAAGTCATCTGAAATTACTGTTGCGTTAGACCAACCCACACTAGTTCGGTTTGCATACATTATTTCTGAATCTGTTCCCCACCAACCATCTGTGAAATCGACCCAAACAACATGGATATTTCCATTATTGTCAATAGAAATACTTGGAGATTGACTATCCTGATCATTCCAACCAGTAATATCATCGGAAATCACAGTAGCATTGGTCCAACCCATCCCAGTATTATTTATATACATAATTTCTCTATCAGTTCCCCATTCTCCATCGGTCGAATCATACCAAACAACGTGTATATTTCCGTTTTCATCCGCAGCGATGCGAGGAAAATAACTTTCACCATCATTCCACCCATAGACGTCCGAAATAACTGTCGCATTAGACCAACCTGTTGTGGTATAATTGGCATACATTATTTCTCTATCAGTTCCCCATTCACCATCTGTTTCATCATACCAGACAACATGTAAATTTCCATTTTTATCCATCACGATTTTAGGAGCATTACTATAACCGTCATTCCATCCATAAATATCAGAAATACAAGTTACGTTCGACCAACCAGCTGCAGTATAATTGGCATACATTATTTCTCTATCAGTCCCCCATTCACCATCTGTTTCATCTGCCCAAACCACATGCACATATCCGTTACTATCCAAAGTTATATCGGAGTATGTACCATCATCATTATTCCAACCTGTAAAATCATCTGAAATTACTGTTGCATTAGACCATTTAAAAATACTTGAAAAGATTTCATAATAATAAAAACCAGCAGTATTGGAATTGTTAAATGTGTCATTAGTCCAAATCGAATAACTTATAATGGTTTTTTCAGGAGACGCAGGAATTGTATAATTCCAATAACCATCTTGATTATTTCCTGAAAGAAAATCCATTTGGTAATAAGTTGGGGATCCCGTATGATTCGAATTGATTAATACTACATCAACCCCTGATACATCGGCAATATGGGCAGTGATATTTACCAAATCTGTGGCACTCGGATTAATTGGATCCCTCGAAACTGAAACTATGTTTGGATTTTCGTTCGTCCGTTTTGTATACAATACTTCTATGTCTGTACCCCACCAACCATCAGTATAATCCCACCAAACCACATGAATAGTTCCACTATAATCCGTGGCAATTTTAGGATTAGAACTAGTTCCATCATTCCAACCATACATACCTGAGATAGCTGTAGCATTTGTCCAACTCGTTCCCGTGTAATTTGTATACATTATTTCTGAATCGGTTCCCCATTCACCATCTGTGGCATCACGCCAGACTACATGAATATTATCTAGTTTATCAGCAATAATATCAGGACGTACACTCTCATCATTATTCCAACCGTAAATATCAGAAATCACCGTAACATTAGACCACCCCATGCCAGTATTATTTACGTACATTATTTCTTCGTCAACACTTCCCCCACCCCATTCACCTGGCGTTTGATCCCACCAAACCACGTGTTTATATCCATTATTATCCGTTGTGATACGAGGATCGGAACTTGTGGCATTGTTCCAATTTGTGTAATCATCTGAGATTACGGTGGCGTTAGACCAACCGGTTGCGGTATAATTTGCATACATAATTTCTCTATCAGTTCCCCATTCACCATCCTGATCCCCATGCCAGACCACGTGTAAATTTCCAAGATTATCTATATCAATATGAGGATTAAAATTACCAGCAGTATTCCACCCATAAATATCTGATATCTGTATAACATCAGACCAACCCGTAGCAGTATAATTTCTATACATAATTTCCCATCTTAGATTCGTGAAATCCTGCCAGACTACGTGTACATTTCCATTATTATCGGTGGCGATGCTAGGATATTGACTAGAACGATCATTCCAATCAGAACTATTATCCGAAATTACAATAACCTCAGACCAACCAGTGGCAGTATAATTTACATACATTATTTCTTCATCAGAAGACCCACCACCCCATGGACCAGGCGTTTCATCTTGCCAAACCACGTGTATATTTCCATTAATGTCAGTGGCTATGCTAGGGCTTAAACTCGGACCAGTGTTCCAATTAGTATTATTATCTGAAATTACCGTGGCATTCGACCAACCAGCGGCAGTATAATTTGCATACATAATTTCTTCATCAGCAATCCCACCACCCCAAGGACCAAGCGTTCTGTCCTGCCAGACAACATGTATATTTCCATTATCATCCGTTGCGATGTCAGGGTAATAACTATTTCCAGTATTCCAATTAGTATAATCATCTGAAATACAAGTTGCATTAGACCAATCAGAAGTACTTAAATCTAAATTTTTATTGTCAACCAATGGGAAAAACGGATTGATGGAGGAACTAGGTATCATTGAAAATATAATAATAAATGGAATTGAAAAAATAATGAGAAGCCAAATAAATTTAACAAGAGTTTTTTTATTTTTCATATTTCTCACTTAATATTTGAAATAAAAATAACGTAATTTCAAAAACTGGAATCAATTTAAGGAGTTATCATTTTTACTTTTAAATGCATTACGTCCATTTTTAAAAAAAATATGACAGTTGAATTTGTAAAATCTATTTTTAAAATGTATTATTTAGTTTCGAAATAAAATTAGAGGTTATTAATAAGTGAAATGTATAATTTGGGCTAAAGACCATATTTAAATTAGTCAATACTTTTTTATTTAAATAAATCATCCATCTTTGAAATCAATTCTTTGAATATGCCAACATTACCGGTCCAATTGACAATATCATTTGCATATTTGGCTTCAAAAACTGAAATAAAATGAAGAAGTTTTTCAGATAAGAAGGATGTTACAGGACCTGTTAGAACAATTGCAGCTCGAATATATTGTCCATCCTCCATTACAATTTCAAAATCTTTATAGGCCAATTTCTTTACTGGTGTTGCTCCCTTTGAAATCTCAGAACCAAAACTCTGAATTGCAGTTAGAAATCCACTTATTAAATCTGTATCAAATTCAAATCCACCAAAATTGTGATTAAACATTGTTAATCCAGAATTCTGATTTATTACCATTAAGTATTTTAAAATATTTAATGAATATTGTTGTTCAATTTGGCTAACTATAAGATTTAAATTCTTGGTTTGCTCCTCAATAGTATTAACAGCGATTTCTTGATCTTGAAAAGTATCCCGGTAAGTTTTTGAATTAGTCTGAATGATTTTTAGAATTTCCTTCATCCATTGTAATATATAAGACTCTAATTTCACAGCTGATTTATCATCTAAATTGTCGCTAGATGGTAATTTTTCGAGTTGAGTTAATGAATTAATTATATCACCTATAACATCGGATTCTGGTAAGCTGCCTTCAATTCTAGAAACAATTTCCCTTAATAATAAAACAATATCCTTAACTACTTCTCGTTCTTCACAGATTTCAAAACATTTACATAATCTTTCACTTATATCAAAGCTGTCTAAGATTGATTGACTTATTTTTTCTATTTTTGTTTGTAAACTTTGGGCAGTTTCAAGAGCCACATTTATTAAATTTTTAATATAGGCAATAAACCCAGTTGCTTGTTTCATATCCGCAGTCCAGACTTCAAGACTAATATTTGAATTTATAATTTTTATTTCCACAATCATGGAATTTCCCGTAACTTTAGCAACTCCAGAAAATACAGCCGTCATCTCATCAAAATTAGTTTCAACCTCCGCTAAATCAAGCGCAGATACTTGTTCGCTAGCAATTTTAAAAGCTTGAGAATTAGGAATGTTTGAATATTGAATTTTTGTAGCACCTTTTAGAAGTGTTTTTTTCCAGGTATCAATATCTGATTTTGTAGCTTTTTGGGGAGTAACTAAAGGACATTTAATCTGAATTTCCTTTGGTATAATTGGTAACATTTTAGGGTTTCCAAATGCATCAACATAAGAGATAGATCCAAAGATTTGAGATTGTCCACAAGTTAAGGGAATTAAATTGAAATCTACGCCTCTTGACTCTCCAGGATTTAAAACATCAATTTCTTGAATTCTATTATTAATTCTATATTGAGTAGTGGGAGTTAATATCACACCTATTTTGGAGATAGTAGTAGAAGATTCATTCCTTACAGCAACTTTAAAACGAATATTCCCTCCAATATAGTCAAATTCACGCAAAATTTTAATTTTTTCTTTTTCAATAGGTGGTGTTATTCCTTTAATATAAGGTGGCTTAATTTCTAATGGCGGAGGTCTTAAATTTTCCATTATTGGTTCAATATGCTCTAAATTTCCAAAATATCTGATTTCTCCTTCTTGATATTTTTGATTTATATAATTTAAATTTGAGAAAGTTTGAATAGCATTTCTAATTATACCTAACTTAAGTCCTGATTTATCTCCTAGTAATCCTAAAGAAATTCCAGGTTCTGATAAAATCAATTCTAAAATTTCAAGATGTCTAGGATCTCTCAATATAAAAATGCCCTCATAAAATTCAGGATTGATTTTGGAATGAAAATAAGCAATTTTATTTGTTATTTTATTTTTTTTGATATAATCAAATTTCTCTAATATTTTTAAGTGCCAAGCAATTAAACGGGGTGATATATTGAGATTTTTTCGAATTTCTCTTGAATGAGCGCCTGGCTTATTATAAACGTATTTATAAATTCTATACCTTGTATTATTTTGAAAGACTGTATCTTTAGTAATTTTAGATCCTTCAACAATATAATTTTTTAAAATTAATTGATAAATTGCATGACTAATTTCATTTTTAGAATAGTTTTTTATTTCATCAATTGATTTGGAATATAATAATTCAATATCTAACGGTCTATTTTTTACTAATTCATTAGCAATTTTTAATACTGATTCCTCAATAGGTGAAACTTTTAAAAATTTTATTCTTATCATCTCTATTAATAAAAATCTTTTTAATTAGGTAATAATTTTCCTTAATTATTGATTTCTATATTTCATTTCAAAATTTATGATAATGTAATATTAAATTATCTGACGAATTTATAATATAACTTAATTATGCAATTGTTGTCCTTAGACTTTTTGAAACATATCTTTAAATTTAGTTAAAGGCAGTCCTATTACGTTTTCATAATCACCATCAATTTTTTTTATAAATTTATACCCTTTTTCTTGGATTTTATAAGCTCCAGCAGCGTCTAATGGTTCCTTAGAGTTGACATAGCTTCTAATTTCCTCATCATTGATTTTTCTCATAGTCACCAATGTTGTTTCACTATCAACTATTGTCTTTCCATTGATATTAATTATAGCAAGACCTGTGATTACTTTATGAGTAGAATTACTTAATTTTTTTAACATTCTAAAGGCGTCTTTCTTATCTCTAGGCTTTCCTAATATTTCATTATTAAGAACGACTATAGTATCTGCCCCAATTATTATCCCTTCTTTTTTATTCTTAATTATAGATCTAGCCTTTTCAAGTGCAATCTTCTTTGCAATTTCTTCCGGAGCTAAATTTTCATCGATATAGAGACTCTCGTCTATTTTACTCGGCTCAATTATGAATTTCAAGCCCATTTCTTTTAAAAATTTTATTCTGCGAGGTGATTTAGAAGCCAAGAATATATCAACCATGATTCAAATAGATAAATAAAGGCTTTTAGATTTATTCATTTATCATGAGAATTAAAGAATTTCATGAAAAATTTAGTTCTGCATGTGAAGCTGTAATTATTTCAGACCCGAAGAATATTTATTATTTTACAGGCTTCTACCCTCATTCACCATCATATTTGTTAATAGAAAATGATTTAAATTTGAAATTAATGGTTCCTGAATTGGAATATGAAGATGCAAAGAAAAATAGTAAAAATACTGAAATTATAAATCTAAAAAAAGAATTACCTATTGATTTTTTAATCAAAACACTTCAGGAACAAAATAAATTTAAGATTTTGGGTTTTGAGAGTGAATATATGACAGTATCTACTTATTTAAAGCTCACTCAAAAACTGAAATCTATTGAATTTAAGAGTATTACAGAATTATTAAACTCAACTAGAGAAGTAAAAATACCTAAGGAAATTGAATATCTAGAAAAAGCTGCGCAAATAGCAGATGTTGGTATTGAAACCGCGATAAATAATATTGAAGAAGGGAAAATGGAAATAGAAATTGCTGGCGAAGTTGAATATAATATGAGAAAGGCAGGATCCGAAAAAACTCCTTTCGATACTATTATTGCATCGGGTCCTAACTCGGCATTACCACATGCAACTGCAAGTGAACGAAAAATTCAGAAAGGTGATTTTATTATAGTTGATATAGGGGCTACTTACAAAGGATATTGTTCTGATATGACACGTACAATCTGTTTTGACAAACCCTCTCAAAAACAATTAGAAATATTCAACCTTGTACTAAATGCACATCAGGAATCAATGCAAGTTGCACGAGCAGGTGTGGATATAAAAAATGTTGACGTGATTGCTAGGGATATGATTAAAAAAGCTGGATATGAATTCATCCATTCTTTAGGTCATGGTGTTGGGTTGGATGTGCATGAGGATCCAACTTTATCATTTAAGAGTAAAAATAAATTAAAACAAAACAGCGTGATAACTATTGAGCCAGGGGTTTATATTCCCGATTTTGGCGGAGTTAGAATAGAAGATATGTACCAAGTCTTGAAAGATAAAGTAAAAAATTTGACAAAATCAAAACAAAATATTTGTATTTGATTTATTATTTCATCTTTTATATAAAATCAAATTTTCTTATTTTCCATATCTGCGTGATCTTTTCTGGAATAGCCGAACCGCTCGCCATAAATCGATCTTTCGTATACTAGGCCAATATATTTCTAAAAATATTAATTCAGAATAAGCACTTTGCCATAGTAAGAAACCAGACAGCCTTTCCTCCCCACTTGTTCGAATAACTACATCAGGATCTGGTAAGCCTGATGTATATAAATGTGATTCAATAGCTTTTTCATTGATATTCTCAATTAAAAGTTCCCCACTTTTTACTTTTTGGGCAATTTGTTTAACACAATCGACTATTTCATTTCGTCCGCCATAACTAATTGCGACATTAAGTTGATAGTCGTTGTATTGTGCAGTATTTTTTTCAGCCTCTCTAATTATTTGTTGTAGATCTTCAGGCAGTTCATAAAGACGCCCTATTGCTTTAACTTTGACTCTATACTTATGGATTAGTGGATGTGTCATGAGCTCATGGAATTTTTGCTTCGCAATTTTCATAATTTCTTCAACTTCTTTTTCAGGACGGTTAAAGTTTTCAGTTGAAAATGCGTATAGAGTAACAACTCGAATACCTAACTCATAACAAAAAGCTAGAACTTGTTCAATTTTTTGTGCTCCGACCTTATGACCGTACCATGGGGGCAAATCTCTTTCTTGAGCATATCTACGATTGCCATCTAAAATTATACCAATATGCTCAGGCATCCTTTGGTTTTTAATTTGTGTCCACAGCTTTTTTTTGTAGGCCCAATAAAAAGGTTTTACTAAAAAGTCTATAATATTTTTCAAAAATCTAATAACGGAATCTTTTTTTGTCAAAATATGGACCTCATTTGTCGAAATTAAAGCTTATTTTATTTATCTTTAACATTACTTATATAATTAGATATTTTTATTTTCTACAATGGTTTTTTAATATATTATTGTTATTGTGCTGATTTTAGGATATAATGAATTATTTTTCTGATTAAATGTGATATTATCTAGATATTGACCTAGATGCAGACCTAGATATTCATAATTAATTAATTATTGACTATATCTTTATTTTATTGGTGGATCCATCGTGGTGAAAATCCTCAATTATGGAAATAGCATATATAACTCAAAATATGCAAGTTCATTATCTGCACCACGATTTTTTAAGAAAATTGCTAGTCTCCAATTTCGTTCTTCTTCACAAAAAGTTTTAGCTAATTTTGCAAAGATACAAAAGTCTATTCCACAAAAAAATGAAATAGTTTCAACAAGAGACCTTTATTCATTACTTGAAATTCTTTCTCAGACGATCTCTCTCAAACATGGTCATAATTCAGTAGAAATTAATGATGTAAAAACGGCAATTACATTTTATTATCATCTTTCTCATTGCCCAGCAATTTCTCCAATAATAAACGGAGATTTTTCTGTTTTATTCAAAACAAATTCCCAAGATAGAAATATCGCTATTAAAGATTTGGAAATCAGTTCTCCAGCCTCACAGCAATTAGAATTAGTAAAAGATAAATTTAATAAGATGTTAGAAGAAAAATCGGATGAATTAATAACCCAATTGAATTCTAGTATGTTGCTTCTTTCAGGTTTCCATGCTAAAAATAATAAAATAACTAGAAAGAACATTGATGATAGTTATAAATTATTAAGAGTTTTACTTTTAAGGACACCAATTTTAGAATTTGATACAATTTATGATTATTTTAGATTAATTAATTCAGATATATATAAGAAAATGAATCTAATCAGAATAACGGAAGACGGATTAATAAATTTAAAAAATGTTATTCATCTTTTTGCAGATCATAAGAATTCTATTTCTAAAATATTCCCTAATGAGAAATTATTAAAAATAGGAGTAAATAAATTTCCAATTTCAACACTAATCAAAAATATTGCACAAATATATGGTCTAAAAAATAATATTTTTGCTATTGATACAGAGCATCTTAAAAAAGTAATTGGAATTTATGAACAATTGCTGAGAAAATTTAAGTTTTTTAAACCACATAAAGAGCTTACAAAGGAAAAAATATTGGAAATATATTCTAGAAGATTTAATTTGGAAATTTCACCTAGAACTCAAAATTTTTTATTCAGATTTAGGCGAAATTTTACAATTTCTATGAATGATTTAGTTGGACGTAAAGAAATGTTATTTAATTTTTCAGCATTGACTTCGCAGATGTTCACTTCTATTGTTACAATTAGTGTTCTATGTGCTAGTAGATTTAATCATGAGGCTATTTTATTAGAAGACATTAAGCATGCAATAAGAATTTATACATTTTTATTGTTAGACTCTGATCTAACAGGTAATACATTTTAAATTTTAGTAAATTTCGAAAAAATCCTCTCCACCAGATAAAACTCTGGAAATTTCAGCATATAATTCTTCTACTCCTTCTCCATTAATTCCTGATACTGGAATTAATTGGTGCATTGTACCTAACTCTGATAATGTTTGAAATAACTTTATACTCATTTCCCTTTTTAACCCTTTTGTATTTTTATTTACTGATTCTTCTAATGAGAAATGATCCTCGGACCAAGTCAGAAAATTTTGAAGTTCTTCGTTCGTTAATAAATCAATTTTAGATAATACTTGAATCTGTGGGATTAAAAATCGATACTGAATATTAGCACCTAAAAGAAGTGTAGATATATAACCTGATGGTGTTCTACATAGACTTGGATCCATTAAATAAATTATTACGCTCTTTTCCGGATCTAATGAAGATACGAATAAATTTCCAGAACTTCGAAAAGCAAATAATTCGATTTGCCCTGGTGTATCTATGACGACATGGTCTGGACGAAAATCCTCTATTTCATCTTTTATTTCATCAATTCGTGCACATAACATATCAACAGAAGCGATAAGTGCACCATTTGGACCGAGATTATATTTATTCATAATTTCCTTAATATTAATATAATCACGAGAATCCACATCTGGAGAATAAGGCAAGAAATTAACCCCAGGATCAAGATTGACTGATATGATGCTTATTTCATCAGTGTTTTCTCGGAACCAATTTATAAAAAAACTTGTTAAAGTCGATTTTCCGCTACCAGCTGTTCCAATAAAGTATGAATAGATAGTCAAATTTCATCCTCCATATAACACATCCCCCCTTCTTCCTCAATATATTTTCTTAAGAGCTCAATTGCTCGTTCTACATTTTTAGTAGCAATTTTAGGGGGACCTAGACATGATACATGAAATTCAATAATTATTTTTTTATATGGTGCTTTAACTAAAGTCTTTATCCAAATTTGTGGAGATTTTGTAGTAAATGATACTTGAGAGTTATCTTCCAAATTTACATTAATTTCACTCATAACCTTGTCAACTACATGAGTGATTTCAGATTCAATAAATCCTGTTGAGAAAATGCTATTTTCAACAAAGGATACATCCCCGATTTTCTTTTGGATTAGTTTGGTAACTGTTCTACGAAAGATACTTTTTAATTCAGCTGGTACGCCAGGCAGACAGATAATTTGGGTAACTCCATAATCGATTTTAGCGCCAGGTGCTGCCCCAACTGGATTATATAAAATTCTTGAGGTTTCTGGGACGAATGCCATTTTTCTTCGATATTTATTTAAGTTACCGTCTTTAATTATGCCCGCTTGTTGAGCAAAACCATATTTTTCTTCAATATATTTTAATGCTTCAGAATTTAATTTTAAAGGAATACCTAATGCATCGGATACTGCTTGATATGTCATATCATCGAATGTAGATCCTAGACCACCTGAAGTTATTATAAAATCGGGTTTTCGAGTTAAAGACTCTTTGATAGCATTAGCGATTATTTTTAATTCATCTGGAACTATAATCATCCTTGTAATTTTACCCCCTAACTTTGTAATTCGTTTTCCTAACCATTTTGAATTAGTGTTTAATATTTTTCCGTTAATTAATTCATTACCCGTAAAAATTAATTCAAAATTAGTTCGTTTCACTGCTCACTTCTCTTCTTAATAAAAAAAGAACTATAAAAAAAGAAATTAAGATAAAAATATGTAAATTGCTTATTTTCTTTTCCTTAATTCCGCAGCTGTTGCTTTAAATCCTTCGGCTATTTCTTTTTCGCCTAATTCCATTGATAATTGAGAAGCTTCTTCGTAATATTTCGCAGCCACTTGATAATTTCCGTCTGCTGAAGCTGCTTCGGCTTCAATGATCGCTTTTCTACGAGCTTCCTCCAGATCTGTCCTCTTACCTTCAAGCTCAGCCTTTTTGGCTAACTTATCTGCCTCAGTTTTGAAGGCTTTACTCCTATCATCTTCTCCCATTTCCTTTGCGTATTTAGCAGCAATATTATAATATTTGCTAGCATCATCCCATCTTTCTTCACCTTTAGCAACTTCTGCTATTTCTAAGGCTTCCTTCAATTGTGTGTTGAATTTTTCAATTCTATCAGCAGCTTGAAGTCGCTGTTTTTCAATTTTAGAACGTTTTCTTAGATCTGCCTCACGTCTTTTTGACTCTTTAGCCTTATTGGAATAATCTCTTGCTTTCTCCTTTTCACCAATTTCTAGAGATAATTGGCTTGCTAATTTGTAATGTCGTGACGCATCAAGAAGACGTCCATCATCTTCAGCCTGTGCAGCCTCGTCCAAGATTTTCTTTCTCTCCGCTTCTAAAGTAGACCTACGAGATGCCATTTCTTTTCTCATTTTTTCCTCTAATTCTTTACGATGTTCAATTTTTAATTTTTTCTTCAACTCAGCAGTTTTACCTTTTAATGCATGTGCACGTACTGCATACTCAGCTGCTCGATCTTCATCTGCCAACTCAACACTTATCAATGCAGCTTTTTGCCAAAGACGTGATGCTTCCGTGAATCGACCGCTTTTATAAGCTTTTTCAGCATGAGTAACAATAGCTCTCCGAACTATTCTTTTCCTTTCTTTGGTTTTTCTTTTCTTTACACCTTCAAATCTTATCCGCTTGAAACCGTAATATGGAATTAGAATCGCTGTAAGCATAGCTCCAGGTAGATAAATAACTAATAGTATAACTGGGGCAGTCAATAGATTAATGACACTATACAGAATTCCCACTAAATCATTTTTATTTAAAAAATTGTTCCATAAGAATAGGATTTGTTCATTTTCAGATAATTCGTTAAATAATACTAACGTTTCGATGTTATCTAGCATTGTGCCAGCACGAACAGTATTCATAAAACCTTTGATCCATTCAAATAATCCTATAGTTTTAAAAGGGTTCAATAATAGGAATACAAATAATAATAACGCAATTACTCCACCAGCTAGAAAAAGTGCAGTGTAGTTGTAAACCTTTTCTAAATCACGCTCGAGAGGTGGTAATTTAAGAATCTTTTCGATTTTTTGGGTACTTAATTTAGATCCTTTAGTTCTAACTTTGCCCATATATTTTGCCCATGTCGCATGATTGAATCTTCCAGAAGAAAATTTCATTAGATTTTCACTTGTTCCTTCAATCCTCATATTACTCTTAGCAGCTTCACCACGTGTTATAGTTGCTTCCCCCTCTTTGAAAGTAATAGTACAACTTCCAATATCCCAAACTTTAACCACTGCAGTTAACTCTTCCCAACTAAAGACTTCAGAAGCAATTTCTGGCTCCATTAAACGTAATGTAATCACTGCTCTTAACGCTTTTGCAACCCTGTCTAACAATTCATCTCGTTTTTCTTTTTCCTTTGTCCTACATTCATCAGCCCTTAAAGTGAATTCTTTAGCTCTATCTGTCTCTCCTGCGTCTTTAGAGAGTTCAGCACATCTCAGGAATACACTTGATGCATCAAGATACTCCTCCTTTTCTAAATATGCATCTGCCTTCTTTAAAAGGATCCCTCTTTTCTTTCTTATTTTTACTCGACGTTTTTCTTCACGAAACTCTTTTCGTAATTCTGGCTCTTTTTCGCGAATATCGCGAGCTTGTGCCGTAAAACCAGTTGCAACTTGCTTTTCACCGAGATCTAAGCTGAATTTAGCGGCGTCTTCATAGGATTTTGCAGCTTTTGAAAATTTTCCTTTTTCCAAAGCAGTCTCAGCAATTGTTAAGGATTTAGCACGTTTATCCTCTAATTCAATTCTTAAACGCTCCATTTCAGCTCTAGCACGTTCTTCTTCTTCACGGCGACGAATATCCTCGTAGATTTCACGCATTTCCTTAGAACGTTCTAAGAAAATTTCTGCCCTTTCTTCTTGTGCCATTACTGAAGACATTGCGGAAGCTTGTTCATATAATTCACTTGCAGTTAAATAATCTTCTCTAGCCACAGCTTCTTCTGCTCTTCTAAGAAGATCACGTCTTTGAATTTCAAGAGTTTTTACTTTTTTCTCGAATTCAAATCGACGACTAAGCTCCGCCTTTTTCTCAGATGTTTCTTTTGCTCTGGCTCTATATTCATCAGCGACTTCTGATTCCCCAAGTTCAGTACTTATTTGTGCAATCTTTTTGAAGTTCTCTACCGCAGCATCGAATCGACCCTGTGCCATATCTACTTCGGCTTGTTCCATAAGAGAGTCTCTTTGGGCATCTAGTTCCTCCTTTCTCTTTTCTAATTCGGCTGCCTTTACAGTTGCGGTTTCCTTTTGTCGAAGTTCTTTAGTTTTATCTTCAAAAATGCGGACACGATCTTTTTCTCCTAAGTCTTCACTGATTCTGGTTAATTGTGTATAAATTCGGATAGCCTCAGAGTAGTTTTCGTTAGTTTCATGTTCTTCTGCCTCTTTTACTAACCTTTTTCGCGTCTCTTCAAGTTCTTTTCTCTTTTCTTCGAGTTCTTTTCGCTTTTCCTCTTCAGTTTTTTCTTTCTCGGGTTCTTTTTCTTTTATTTCTTTAGGTTCGGGTTCAGATTCTTCATTTTCTGGTTTTTCCTCTCCGGAATCGCTCATATTTAAAGTCCACCATGATAATTTATAAAAATAATGGTTTAATCTTCAAAAAATCTACAATTTTAAATTAAATTTCATTATGTATTTAACTATTTTTATTTTAAAAAATATGAATTTCTTATTATTAGTTCATTGAATTTTAAATTACATTTAAAAAATCTTTCTAAAGAGAATAAAAAGAACTTTTATGGTTAGATTAGTATTATTTTTTCTGATTTATAAGGGAATTTCGAATAAATTTCAAAGATTTTTTTATAGGACTTTTTAAGGGTTTTCTTTAATCTTATTAAGTCCACTTTTAGAATATAGAATTCCATCAATGCTTAGAATCGAATTTACAAATTCTGTGGCGTATTTTAAAACAGATATTTTATTAAATAGGGGTTCAACAATATCGTAATCAATTGTATTACCTAAAATCAGAGTCGTCGAGTTTATCCCCTCCCAGCATTTGCCTTGAGAGTGTTGGTATCGCAACTCTGCCAGCGTATCGATTGGATCTAACCCAGAATTCTTTGCTAAAATATTAGGAATTATTTCTAAAGCGTCTCCATATTCTTTTACTGCTAATTGTTCTTTTCCTTTTATAGTTTCAGCGAAACTATTAATTGTCTTTGCAATTTCCATCTCAATTGATCCGCCACCACCAACAATTCCTTGAAATTTTTTATTAAAGACTTGAGTAACAGATAGAATAGCGTTTTTTAATAAACGTTCAACCTCTTCACACACATACCAAGAACCCCCTCTAATCAATATACAAATAGATTTGGGATGTTTACACCCTTCTACAGATACAAATTTTTTATTTCCAATTATTTTTTCTTGAATAACTTCAGCATAACCGAGATCTTTTGAAGTTAGATCTATCACATTACCAATTATATTTGCCCCACAAGCTTTACTTAGCATTTTAAATTGTTCTGGTTTTGCCCTCCGGATTCCCAAAATACCTTGCTCAATTAGTTTAGATATTAATATTTTATCAATCCCTTTTTCTGTAATAACCACATTAGCTCCAGAATTAGCAATTATATTGAATTTCTTTAATAATAACTTATTTTGTGCAAAATTTAATTCGGATAGAGAATCAGGGGCCATAATATTTATTTCTAGCTTTAATTTTTCTTCAGTTGGTTTTTCAAAATATAATTTTTCATTAATTAAAGCAATTCTTGCATTTTTTACGAATTTTGGCATTTTTGGATTTAAAATTTCCTTTGATATTAAAACTCCATTAATTAATTTTGAATCTAATATTCCTCCACCTTCAACCTTTTCAAATTGTATATTATCATCAATATTAATTTCAAAATAATTAGATTTCTCAACAATAATATTTTGCACTGCCTGAACCGCAATATCAGATAAATAATCACTTACTTTATCCGAAAACTTACCATTCAATGCATTTATAGCAATTTTTTTTAATCTATTTCCATCAATTCCATCAAATGGAATAGCTATATCATTTAATGTTTTTATAGATTTTTCAAGAGCTAGATTATAACCAGAAATTATTTGTCTACAATGAATATTTTTTTTGATTAATTTTAATCCTCGCTTTAGCAGTTCGCCAATAATTATGAGAGTTGTTTTTAATCCATCTCCTACATTATTTACAAATGATTTTCCCAATTGAATTAGAGCATCTGCCGCTGGATGAGAAACTCCAAGATCTTTTATTATTGTCAGTCCATCATTTGATATAATTACGGTACCATATTTTTCAATAATCATTTTTCGCATTCCAAGTGGACCAAGAGAAGATTTCACGAGTTCAGTTATAGCAAGAATTGCATCGATTACACTATTTTGAGCATCTTCACCGTATTTAATTATTAAATCACTGAAAATATGCTGTCTATCCATTTTAAAATACCAAATTATTCAAAATATCAGAATTAATCAATTTTTCATAAAATTAATAAAATCACTTAAAAAATAATAATTAATCTCTAATGGATTCTAATAACGGAATCCTATTTAAAATTAAGAAAAAAATATATAATAAAGAGATTTTTATAAGGTGAAATGTTATGGATATGTTTTTAAAAGGTAAAGTTGCATTTGTAACAGGGGGCGCATCTGGAATTGGAAGACAATGTTGCCTCCAATTTGCAGAAGAAGGAGCAAATGTTGTTATCGCAGATAAGCAATATGACAAAGCAAAAGAAGTTGCTGAGGAATGTAAAAAATTAGGAGTTGAAGCAATAGCTCCTCCTTGTGACGTTAGAAAATTAGATGAAGCATCAGCTGCGGTAAAGGCAGCCATAGATAAATTTGGTAAAATTGACATTTTTGTCGCTTGTGCAGGGGTCTTACAAGATGCAATGGTTCATAAAATGAGTGAAGAACAGTGGGATGAAGTACTTAATGTTCATTTAAAGGGCCATTGGTGGCTGGCTCACGAAATAGTTCCACATATGAAAGCAGCTAAATATGGAAGGATAGTTTTCATTGCTTCAACAGCTCTTAGAGGTACAAGAGGGCAAGCAAATTACGCTTCAGCAAAAGCAGCCATGATCGGCCTAGTAAAAACCTTAGCTTATGAATTAGGTTACTTAGGAATTACTGCAAATATTATTGGTCCAGGACTTGTTCATACTCCCTTAACAGATGCATTCATTAAAAATGAAAAAGCTAGTAAACCTATGATTGATTCAATTCTATTAAAAAGACGAGAAGATATTGGACCACATTTCGCGGTTACGCAAGATATTGCAAATGCAGTTATATTTTTCTCATCTGATCGTGCGTCCTACATAACTGGAGAAATATTATTAGTTGCTGGCGGAAGAATGATTTAAAAATACTTTCCAACCTCTTTTTTTAATTTTCTGATAGAAAAAACTATAATTTAATTACGATTTTTTAACTTATATTAAAATTAAAATAGCTTTTTGATAATTTCTTAGTTCATGGACATTAATCTTCTTATTATATTGATATGTTTTAGTATAATTATTGGAATTGATATTGGTTTATTGAGCAATAGTGGCTCTGTCATCCTCATTCCCTTTTTATTCTCATTTTTTGGGTTCACAATGTTAAAAGCAATGGGGACAAGTCTGTTTATTGATTTTTTATGTGCAGCAATAGCAGTTACTGTATATTTAATACATAGAAAGGATAATGAGTTAGATTTAAGATTAGGTCTAATTTTAGGAGGAATAGCATTTTTTATTTCTTTTATAGGAAGTTTTCTTGCATTTACAGTTATTTTTGCGAGTTCTAGTGTTTTCCCAATCTTTTTTGCCCTATTCCAAATTGCTGTTGGTATTTCTTTAATTAGAAATGCAACAAAATCTAGAGATGTAGATAAACCACGTGTATCTGAAAAAATTATAAACAAAATTGATAACCTTCCAGAACATGTAAAAGTACTTATTGTAGGTTGTTTTGCGTGTATTGGGGGATTGAATGGAGGTTTTTTCGCAGGACCAGGGGGTTTCTTAATGACAATTATCTTAATGATTTTTTTTCGATATGAAATTCATAAAGCGGTAGGGACAGGACTCTTATTTATGACATTTACAGCTCTTGGTCCCTCGATATTTTATTCTATAATTGCGCCAATCTTATTTCCTACTACCATCTCATTTTCTTGGAACACATTAATTTCAATACGTATGAATATATATGTAGATTTTAATTTCGTATTAATAATTATGTCTTTTGCAATTATAGGCTCCTTATTTAGCTCTATAAAAGCCCAAAAATTGTCAGAAAAAAAATTAAAAATAATATTAGGTGTAATTGTAGTAATTTTAAATTCGATTATGTTAATAAAAGCTATTTCGCAACTCTAAGTGATTATTTATGTCTCAAAATGATGAATTCACAATAACTTTACCAAAATCGTTAGTAAAGAATTTGAGAAGAAATATAAAAAACACAAATTTTACTTCTCTAACTCAATATGTCATCTATTTAATAAGAAAATCACTAATAGATTCAATGGAAGAATCTGAAGAAGTAGTATATACTGAAGAAGAAGAAGAAATGATTAAAAATCGGTTAAGAGACCTAGGTTATATTGATTAAGTAAGTATTCGTAGGTGAATTTTTGTGATTCCACCCCATGGTGGACGGTTAATAAATAGAACTTTAAATGAAAGTGAAATTGACAGGATTATATCTCAAATTTCAGAATTTCCTTCATTTTTCATTGATGAACAATGCGTTAAAGTAATAAAAAACATTTCTTTTGGTGTTTTTAGTCCATTAGAAGGTTTTATGGGAAATAATGATCTAATTAATGTTCTTCAATCGAGTCGTCTTGAAAATGACTTAGTATGGACCATTCCAATAGTGTTAGACTTTAATAAAGAAGATATTAAAACTCTTAAGGCTGGTGACCAAGTTATATTATTTAATAAATTTGAAAAAGAGAATATTCCAGTAGCATTATTGACCATTGAGGAAATTTTTAAATTTGATAAAAAAAATTTTGCCCAAAAAGTCTATTCGACGTTAGATTCTTCTCATCCAGGTGTAAAAAAAGTCAATAATATGAAAGAATATTTAATTGGAGGCAAAATTAACTTTTTAAAAGAAATTCAATCCCCATTTCCGAAATATACTCTAGAACCTAAAGAAACAAGAGTATTATTTAAAACTAAAAAATGGCGTTCCATTGTTGGATTTCAGACAAGAAATCCTCCTCATTTAGGGCACGAATATGTTCAAAAAACAGCTCTGACTTTTGTTGATGGAATATTCATAAACCCAGTAATTGGTCAGAAGAAGCCTGGTGATTTTACAGATGATGTCATAATGGAAGCATATGAAGCTTTATTAAAGTATTATTATCTACGAGAAAACGCCGTTTTAAGTATATTTGAAACCGAAATGTATTACGCCGGACCTAAAGAAGCAATTTATCATGCCATAGCTAGAAAAAATTTTGGGTGTACTCACATTATTATTGGTAGAGATCATGCAGGAGTTGGAAATTTTTATCATCCCTATGCAGCCCATGCAATTTTTGATAATTTTCCTGATCTTGGAATTACCCCATTCTTTTTAAAGTCATTTTATAAGTGTAAAAAATGTGGAACAATTGTAAATGAACGAATTTGCCCTCATAATGAAGAATTTCATATTAATTTTAGTGGAACAGGTATTAGAAATTTACTTTTGAAAGGGGAAAGACCTTCTCCAGATATTATGCGTCCAGAAGTAGCAGATATCATTTTAAAAAGTTCTCATCCATTTGTGGAATGATTCGAATGACTAAAGTTCTTGTAATCGGTCTAGATTGTGCTACACCTCAACATATATTTGGGGAATATTTACAATATCTCCCAAATATCAAAAAATTCTTAGACCAAGGTATATACGCAAAAATGCGGTCATCAGATCCACCTATTACAATTCCTGCTTGGTTAGTAATGGCAACAAGTCGGAATCCTGGTTCATTAGGATTTTATGGGTTTCGTCATCGAAAAAATAACTCCTATTCGGATATTTGGATTGCAAATTCGTTAAAAGTAAAAAAACCAGCAGTTTGGGATATTCTTTCTGATTATGGTAAAAAATGTTGTATTATTGGATTTCCCCCATCTTATCCTCCAAAACCACTAAACGGATATCTTATTACAGATTTTATCACTCCCGGTCCTGAAAATGAATATACTTATCCTCCAGAATTAAAAAGAGAATTACAAGAGCATTTTGGGGATTATATTTTTGATGTGGAATTTAGAACTGATGAAAAGAAAAAATTAAGTGAAAATTTGTATAAAATGGTAGAAAATCATTTTGAAGTAACGAAATATATGATTAAAAATAAACCTTGGGATTTATTTTGGTTTGTAGAAATTGGAACGGATAGGATGAATCATGGTTTTTGGCATTTTGCAGATAAAAACCATAGAAAATTCCAAAAAGATTCCGAATTTGAAGACTTCATTAAGGAATTTTATATTTACTTAGATAAAGAAATTGGAGAATTATTGAAATTAGTAGACAAACAGACAATTGTTTTATTAGTCTCAGACCATGGCGCAAAAGCCATGAAGGGTTGTTTTTGTGTAAATGATTGGCTTATTCAAAATAATTATTTATCTTTGAATTCGAAGCCTTCTCCAGGGACACGATTAGAAGATGCAGACATTAATTGGTCAAAGACAAAAGCCTGGGGATGGGGTGGCTATTACGCCAGAATTTTTTTTAATGTTAAAGGAAGGGAAAAGTCTGGTATAATCGACATCAAAGACTTTGAAAAGGAACGTAATATTCTAATTGAAAAAATAAAAAACATTAAAGATCCCTCCAAACATCCCATGAAAAATAAAATTTATAAGATTGAAGATCTCTTTCCAGAGCAAAAAGGCAATCCTCCAGATTTGATGGTTTATTTTGATGATCTTTCATGGAGGTCTGCCGGAACAATTGGTTATGATTCTCTTTATTTGGAAGAAAATGATACAGGCCCAGATGAAGCCGTTCATGACTATTTTGGTATTTTTGCTATGTATGATCCCTCAAAGAAAATTGGTAAGAATATTTCGGAAATTAATATTTTGGATATTTCTCCAACTATTTTAAATCTATTTGGTTTACCTATTCCAAAAGATATGGAAGGAAAAACTATTAAATTAGAAGAGTAGAGAAAATTTGCAGCAAGGTTTCACATTATGGCTGACAGGACTACCATGTTCAGGTAAAACAGTAATAGCTGATCTAGTCGCTACAGAATTGAAGAAAAGAGGGCTAAAGGTGGAAAGATTAGATGGAGATATTGTTAGAAAAAGTTTGACTAAAGATTTGGGCTTTTCGAAGGAAGATAGATATAAAAATATAGAAAGGGTGACTTTTGTTGCCAAATTATTAACCCGAAATGGAGTGATTGTAATTGCATCTTTTGTCTCGCCGTATAATGAAGTTCGAGAGATGTCAAGGAGAGAAATCGGGAATTTCGTTTTAGTTTATGTAAAATGTTCTTTGGAAGAATGTATTAAAAGAGATTCGAAGGGAATGTATAAAAAGGCTATTGCAGGAGAAATTTCAAATTTTACTGGAATTTCTGATCCATTTGAAGAACCAATTAATCCTGAAATAATAGTTGAGACGGATAAAGAATCCCCAAATGAATCTAAAAATAATGTTATAAGAAAATTAGAAAAGTTGGGATATTTGGAATAATCTTAATGGCATCCTTTTTATGAAAATTATTAAAAATAGGAAAATAATAAATCAAAAATTATTTAATTTTCTTTTTGAACTTGAGTAATTTCTGAATTTCTTTTTCAATTTTTTTAACTCTTTTTTTTGCATTTTTTAATATTGAAGTATTTCCATACTCATCAATCCAAACATTGAATCTTTCTTCAACTGTTATATATGTTGAACCTTTAGTTAATTTATCGGCATAACAGACTATTTTTTCCTCAATTGTTTCTGGGAGATATCGATTAACCGGAAGTGCAAGAATTTGACAGTCCTTTTTTGAAAATCCGCCTAATATATGAGTTTCTGCAATTCTAGCAATCTTTTCAGAAAAACCTTGTTCCCTGATTATATTGCCACCTTCAATTGAATGATGCCAACCATGAACTCTTGAACGTCCAATATCATGCAATAACGCACCGATTTCTACTAGGTTTATATCTACAGTAACACTATTATTTATTAGATTTTTCGCAATTTCCAAAGCCTTATCAGCTACAGCAATAGAATGGTTTATTATATTTTGGCTTAAACCCACCTCTTGAAGTAATTTAATTGCTTCATCGCGGGTGGGCATAAAGTTCATAAATTTTCCAAACCTTTTTCTAATTAAGAGTTTTAAATTTAGATTTATTTCCTTACTAGATAATTATTTCCATAATTTATTGAAAAAATATATAATCATGGTTATTTAATGAGAAAAAAAGAAAATAATAATCAACTTTGGACAAAACCGTTATGTGCCAGCTGTATGCTTAACATTGGTTATTCAGCTCTGAAAAAGTCGACAGAAGATAAAGAATTACAATACAAATGCATGAAAGAAATATTTAATATCTTAAAACTTTTTTCAAATGATGTATTCCCTGTTGATCTATCAATAAAAATTTTCAGAATGCTTCAAAAATCAACAAAGAATATGAACCCTTATGATAAGGAGAAAAAGCTTAGTAATAAATTGGGAAAAACAGTGAGTGAGCTTATTAAACTTGATATTATTAAGTCTCAATCTTATTCAGAGAGAATTAAAAAAGCAATTATAGGTACAATAGTGGGAAATATTATCGATTTTTCAACAGCTCAGCATCAATTTAATTTAGACGTCAACGAATTCAATGATTTGTATTCACATAACTTAGAGACGGGGTTTAAAATAAATGATTTTGAAGAATTTATTTCATTATTAGATAAAATTGAGACAATTTTATATGTGTTAGATAATGCAGGAGAAATTGCATTTGATAAATTGTTAATAGAAGAGTTACTAGCAATTGGTAAAACAGTTATAATTGTTTTAAAAGAAGGATCCATTGCAAATGATGCAACTTTAGAGGATGCGCAAGAAGTTGGGCTAGATAAATTAGGAGTTGAATTGTTAACGACCGGTTCAAATGCCTTAGGAGTAATGTTTAACGAAGTATCTGAAGAATTCATGCAAAAACTGGAAAATTCCGATTTAATTATTTCTAAAGGACAATCTAATTGGGAATGTTTTACTTATTTTAAAGAAAAAATAAAAATTCCAATATTATTTATACTAAGAGCAAAATGTTCTCCAATTGCAGAGTTTTTGGGTGTAAATGTAGGGGATAATGTTTTGAAATTGATAAAAAAAATAACTTAATCGTTTTATACACCTAAAAAAGAATATTTTATAAATTGCTGTTTATATTATTCAGATAATAGTTATACAAAAAAAAGGAAAAACGATTTGAATAAATACAAAAGATCAATGGCTGCTGGAGGAAATTTAAATTAGCTTTCCACACAACACTGAATTTATCCGTGGAGTTATTTACTCTAAATTTGAAAATGTAGGACCAGTTCCAAAAAATTGGTTTCCTGAATTAAATGTGTCTACACGGCAACATATTGCTTTAAAGACTATAAATTTATTAGCTGGTGAAAAAGGAGAGATTCCGAGCGAATTAGCTATTGTTCCTCTTCCCAAGATGAATAAAGTCTCTATTGTTAAATATATAGAAATCCCAGATAGTCAAGCAAGGGGAGATGCATGGGATGCATCAGTTACTGTTCTTTTTGACCAAAATTTTCTTCCTTATATTCATAAATATATTGATAAGTTCTCCGAAGAACTTGATTCATTAACTAATAGCATTTTAAAAATTGAACAGAAAAAAAATCCTAATGCAGCACTTAGTGAAGCTGTTAGCAATTTTTATTTTAATTTTGAAAAAAAAATTATGTCATTCATTACAACTGAAGAAGCAAAGGAATTTTTCCCTACAGATACAAGATTAGAAGTATTAAAACAGACTATTGAAAATTTTCAAAATCTCATAAAAGATTATATTGAAAATTCGGAAGGTTTTTCTCAAAAGGACTTAAAAGATGCTTTAAAACTCTCTTATGAATTGAGCATTTTAGATTTAAATGAAGTTTCTGCTAAAAAAATCCGCCAAATTGCGAAATTTGCAGAGAAATTAAAAAGAAAAAAAGATATGATTGAATCAAAACGTAAAAAGGCGAATCAGCTAACTGATAGATTGAATGGTATGGGTACCGTTTTAAATGAGAGATTAGAAGAAATAACCTCGGTTTTTGATGATTTTTTAGAAGATGTTCAAGATTCGATGGAAAAATTATCTACAAAGGGTTCCCAAATCCTATTTTTTAAAAAAATTTATGATAGCGGAGAAACTGAAGCAAAAATTTTAGCTACTAGTAAAGAATTGAATTTTTATATAGGCTTCTTAAAACAAATTAATAACCTTCCCCCCTATGAATTTACGAAACTAAAAAATCTCTATATTCAAATGGAGAAGATGCGCGATCTACGGAAATTAAGAGAAGTGGGCAAAACTGCTCAAAAAATTGGAAACATCTTACAACTTAAACGTAAAAAAATTTTAAAAATAACTCGAGATCCTAAATTAAAAGTATCATTAGATGATATATTCCAGCTTTCGGAAGAAACGAAGGAAAAAATTGTTTTGAAAAAAGAAAATAATGACAAGGTTGAAAAAAGAAAAGCTAAAAGCAAAAGTACTAAAAGAAATTCAAAAAATTCTAAGAAGAAAAAGAAATCTAAATCACAAAAGAAAAAATAGCATAATTTTTATTTCTAAAATCAATAATAGGCAAAATTAGATGTTTTATTTTAAGAATTTATCCTAATTTTAATTATAATTGTTTATATTGGAAAATATCATTTATTTAGTAATAAATTTACAAATCTAATTATTGACATAGCTCATTCAAAATTTGATTTTTAATAGTCAAATTGAAAATAATTAAGAGGTAATCATAATGAATAACACTATACCTACTCATTATATTATAAAATTAGAACCGGATCTAAATACCTTTGAATTTAAAGGTCAAACGGAAATTTTTATAGTTATAGGGGAGCCAACTGAACAAATTATCCTAAATGCAGTTGATCTAAAAATTAATTATTGTAAAGTAATTCTAAAAGACCGGAAAAAATATCAAGAGGTCTCATTTTCCGAAGATCCTGAAAAAGAATTATTAATTATTCAGCTTCCTGTCAAAACGAAAGGAGAAATAAAAGTATTGATAGATTATAAAGGGGAGATCAGAAACGATATGCGCGGTTTTTATCGTAGTAGATATAGTAAAGATGGAGAAATGAAATTCATAGCTATAACACAATTCGAAGAAACGGAAGCTAGGAAATGTTTTCCTTGTTTTGATCATCCTAAGTATAAAGCGACCTTTGATGTTGAGATGGTTGTGGATAAAAACCTTGTTGCCATATCAAATAATCCCGTATCTGAAGAGATTGATTTAAATGATCTTAAAAAAATTGTTCGGTTTCAAAAAACTGTAAAAATGTCCACATATTTAGTATTCTTTGGAGTAGGTGAGTTTGAATTTGTTGAAGATCCTGGTGATATTTTAGTAAGAGTTATTACAACCCCCGGTAAATTACAATTTGCTGATGTTGGATTAAAATTTGCTAGAAAAGCATTAAATTGGTTAGAAGATTATTATGATATAAAATTGCCATTACCAAAGATTGACCATATAGCAGTTGCTGATTTTGCATTTGGAGCTATGGAAAATTGGGGAGCGATTACATATCGAGAAAATTTAATTCTATACTATCCCGATAAAACATCTAAAGCTGCTTTAGAAACCATGTACGAGGTAATTGCACATGAATTAACCCATCAATGGTTTGGAGACCTTGTTTCACCTGATGATTGGCGATATTTATGGCTTAACGAGAGCTTTGCCACTCTATTTGGTTATGCCATTACTGCTGATTGTTATCCCGATTGGGGAATATGGGAAAATTTTGCACTTGGAACTATTAATTCCGCTTTTGCCCGTGATTCTTTGATCGAAACATTTCCTATAGAACTCCCAAGTGGTGAACAAGCAAGAATAACTCAATCAACAGCTCCAATTATCTATAGTAAAGGGGGATCAGTGCTTTTAATGTTAAAGAGTTATCTTGGTGAAAATTTTAAATTAGGCATACGACATTATCTGAAGAAATTTGAATATTCCACTGCCTCGAGTGATGATTTTTGGCAAGCATTTGAGGAAGTATCAAAAGAACCAATAACTAAAATGATGAAAGGTTGGATAGAACAGGAGGGATATCCCCTAATTGAAGTAGAAAAAAAAGATAATGTATTATATTTAAAACAAAATCGTTTCACTTATTTATCTTATACTTCACCTCAAAAGTGGTTTATACCATTAACAATATGGGTTCAATATTCTAATGGTAAATCTCAATTAATTAGAAAAATGATGCAGCAAAAATCTGAAAAAATTGAAATTAAGGGGGATATAAACGCATATAAAATTAATTATGAGCAAAAAGGGTTTTATCGAGTAAAATATAACGATGAATCGAATCTAAAAGAGCTTTCTAAGCTAGTTTTAAACGAGAAATTACCGCCATTAGATAGATGGGGTTTGGAAAATGACCTTTTTGCGTTTTTAATTCAGGAGGACATCCCAATCACACAATATCTAGAATTTCTTGATAATTTTCTTGAAGAAGACGCTCCGTTACCCTTAGAGAGTGTAATAAGTCATTTATATCAATTATATAATATAATAAAAGGTTCATTTCGAGCAAAAATTAAAGAGATCGGAAAGGATTTTAGTGAGAGAATATTAGAGAAAATTGGTTATGAACCAAAACCCGATGAATTACATGCAGTTTCAAATTTACGTAGCATGGTCATATGGACAGCGGCGATTTTTGGTAGTCAAAAATCTATTGATTTTGCTCTTAATCAGTTTTCAAAAATCAAAAATGGTGAGCTAATTCATGTAGATATTAAGGGAGCAGTTCTGAGAGTCGCTTCCTATATTAATGAAAAAAATATTGATTGGTTAATTCAAAATTTCGAAAAATTAGATAATGAACCAGAGAGAATCAACTTTGTGGCGGCTTTGGGATCAGCGAAAGAAAGTGAAATGAAAAAGGTACTTCAATTTACTATGGACAAAATACCTCCAAGAATAAAATTTTATCCGATTGTACTTATGGCACGAAATCCTAATACAAGCCCTTTTATGTGGGATTGGTTTGTTGCCAATATTAAAGGATTAGAAAAATTTCACCCAAGTCATTTTGAAAGAATTTTGGATGAAATCGTTTCTAATAGTGGAATAGAAAAAGAAGAAGAAGTTGAAAAGTTCTTTAAATCTTATAAAATAAAGGAAGAAACCTTACAAGACGTTCTTAAAATGGCTTTAGAAAAATTGAAAATAAATAATAAAGTTCAAAAAAGGTATAAATAACATTTAAATCTAATTAAATATTATTTGATATGAATTTCATCTAAAATCTCTTAATATTTTAGATTTCATCAATCCTTTTGTTTGAAAATTATTTAATTTTTAAAGCAGTAGATTTATTAGACAGTTTTGTAATATATTAATCATAAAACATATTGACATTATTTTAAAATTAACAAAAATCTGTTAATTTTTTGTTTTTCGAAATTAATAAGTTTTTAGTGTGAGTAATCGTGGATTTAGATGTTCGCCCGATTCATAGCGGGCAGAGAGTTGGTCTTGAACTCTCTCGTAGGCAAATAGTTTTAAAGAATGAAGAAGGAGATACCAAAGAAGTTGCACCTCTAGTTTATGTTGTCTGGAGAAAGTGTAATTCTGAAAATACTGTAAATGATTTAATCGAATATTGTGTTGACAGAACACGTAAATCAAAGGATTTCATTTCGGGGATCGTCTTTGATATTCTTAAAGATTTAAAAAATACTGGATTCCTACAATATTAAATCATTTTTTTTAATTTTTGTCAATTTAGATTTATTTTAAAAGATAGACAAATTCTTGTTAGAATATTTTTTGCAATTGAATAGTATCAGCTCTTCTTGGACCAATTGAAATTAGACAGAACGGTATTTTGAGATAATCTTGTATCTTATTTAAGTATCCTTTCATATTTTCTGGAATTGCGCCATAACCCTTTTCTGCGATTTTATTCCATTCATCTGGACTTTTATCTTCCCATCCTTGCATTTCAATATATATTGGTTCGCAATTCTCTAGCATATTCGTAGGCATGATATCAGTCTCTTTTTTCTCATTTTCTATCATATATGCAATACAAATCTTCAGTTTTTCTAATCCTCCCAGCGTATCTAATTTGGTTATTGCTATTGCATCGATATTACTTATCATCCTAGCATATTTTACAGCAACCAAATCTAACCAGCCTATTCTTCTCGGTCTACCCGTTGTAGTCCCATATTCATGTCCTTTCTCTCGTATATGATTTGCTATTTCCTCATTTTCACCAATAATTTCAGTGGGAACTGGACCAGTACCCACTCTGCTTAAATAGGCTTTCATAACACCAATAACCTTATTGATACGAGTTGGGCCAACACCAGCTCCTGTGCAAGCACCTCCAGAACAGGTGTTTGAACTCGTTGTACGTGGATAAATTCCATGATCGATGCTTAAAAGTGCACCTTGAGCACCTTCAAATAAAATTTTTTTGTGTTCATCCAAAGCTTTATTTATAAAATAAGGGGTTTCATTCACATAAGGGCGAAGCTTTTCTCCATATTCTAAAAATTCATGAATAAGTTTTTCTTTATTTAATATAGTCTTATCTTTATAAATTTCTAGGAGTTTCTGCTTCAACATTACATTTTGCTCCAATTTCGTACGTAAAATGTCTTCATGGAGTAAATCAAAAATTTTGATTCCAAACCTAGCAATTTTATCTTGATAGCAAGGGCCTATTCCTCTTTTTGTTGTTCCAGCACTCAATTTACCTTTGAATTTTTCTTCTAATCCATCTAATAAATTATGATAAGGAAAGATAACATGAGCATTCGAGCTAATTTTCAAATCAATTTTAAAGTTTTTAGATTTTAAAAGTTCAATTTCTTGTAATAATACCTTAGGATCAATAACACATCCGTTTCCGATAATAACTTGTTTATTCTGAATCGTACCTGAAGGAATCAGATGGAATTTATAAGTTTCTTCACCAATTACAACAGTATGTCCTGCATTATTTCCTCCTTGGAATCTGACAACAATGTCTGCTTTTTCAGCATAATAATCTGTAATTTTTCCTTTACCTTCATCTCCCCATTGAGATCCGATTATAACAACTGCCGGCATAATAAAATTTCCTTTATTTTTTAATTTTAAAAATAAACCAAATTATTTTTGTAATAATTGTTAATTAAAGTTTTGATTTGACAAGATTGCAGTTTAAATGACATAAAACAAAAAAGTTTTAAAGCACGAAATCTTGAAAAAAAATTGAGAATCGAACCTTTTTTAAGAAAAAAAATAAGTTAAATAGTCATATTTGAGGAAAAAAGATGGCAAAGGCAAAAAAGGCAAAAAATCAGAATAAAAGTAAGAAAATAACTAAAAATCCTAAAAAACCACCAAAAAGAAGGGGTCGGCCTCCAGGATCGGTAAAGACGAAGGGATTAGAGAGAGAAAGTATTCAAAATGTAATATTAGATAAAAATGAATCTTCATCCTATGAAAAAAATATTAGTAAAGATGATTATGATTCGATCTTAATAAAACAATTAAAAAGCAACAGAAAAGAGAAAGAAAAAGCTTTCAAGGATGAATATGAAGATGATAATGAAGAAGATGAAGATTCTGACGCATTTATTGAAGGCTACGATATAGAAATGCCAGAAGGGGAAGAGTTTGAAGAAGATATTATGAGTTTACCTAAAAAAGCTAAGAAAAAGAGAAAAAAGAACTACTATGATGAATTTGGGATAGAAAGCGAATTTTATGATAGTGATTATAATATTGGTGACTATGAATAATTTATTACAAAATAAAAATTGTCATAAAGATTAGCATTAATTTTTTAATCCAATAATTTCATTATTAATTAAGACAAGAAACTTTTCTACATTTATTTTGATTATATTAATTAAAAAATTGATTAAAATGTCCAATCCTGAAAATCCGGAAAATAAAGAGGATATGGAAGATGTTAAATCAATTGGATTTTTTCCCGAAGCAGAAATTCTGATTTTCCCAAATAGATTACTTGCAGAACACCATGTTGAGGAATTTTTAGAAAAAATAAAATCTGTAGAGGGAATTTCAAAAATTATGTTAACAGGACCACGAATTTATGAGAATAGTTCTATTAAAATAGGATCCAAAACAATTCCCCTTAAAGTACAAGTCGGAAAGGTCATTATACAAATTGAAACTGTTGATTTAATCAAAGATATTAGAGAAGTATGTGATAATTGTTTTAAATTTGGATATAGAATTGGTGTGGGGAGATACACAAAGTGGCGGGAAACCACGATGGATTCCGTTAGAGGCTATTCTCTTGTAATCCGGAAAGATATGTTAGAGTGAGTTGAATATTTGGCCAGATTAAAAATTGGAAGGAAAACACAAGTTATCGACTGTAGAGAAACTGCAGGTTTAGGGCTTGGTGGAGGACTTGCCCAGAGAGATACTTTTTCTGAAGCCGAAGAACCAGATTTAATTGTGCTTTCAATGGGGCCTAGTAATAGACATATCACAAAACCAGTTTGTGAAATTACTTACGGATTAAGAGAAGAGGGATTACAGACTTCTGTTATGGTTATGCGAGCAGGTGTGGGAGGTTCAGAAGATCGTCCATTAGCAGGGGGTGGAATTTCTGGAATTAGCCCACATGAAGAGAAGAAGATGCGTAAACATAAATTAGCAATAATTCATTTAGGAAATGTCTTTAGACATTTTGTTTATAAAGCGCGTAATTATTTGAGAAATGTGGAAATTCCAGCAATTATTGTATGTCAAGCCCCAGTTGGATTTGAAGATTTCGCTAAAGTCGGAGTTCTAACGGAAAAGTTCCATCCTGATGAATTTAATGTCCCCAAGATTAACCATACAAAAGGTAAAGTTGTGGATATTGTAACTGGTGTAATTAGAGGGCAAACTTGTCCCCAATCAAAAATAAATGAAATTATAGAAAAAGTAAATTATTGGTTAAATGTAATAAAATTAGAAGAAAAAAAGAATAATAAATGATATTTTTATCCATTTAGATATATAACACCAGTTCCTCCAGCGGGATATGAAAAATCTATTGCTCCTGCTTCGCAAACTGAAAAACATGCAGCACATTCTAGACAGTTTTCTTTGTAATCATCTCTTAATTTTGCTATTCCCCCACGCATTTGCCAAAGATTAACAACGCAAACAATTGTACATTTTCTACATCCAATGCATTTATCTTCATTTAATTTAATAAAATCCCCTGTATCTCCTGGGGCTCGTTGAGATATTTTTTTTAATTCAATATTCAAATTCATTACCTCATCCTATTTTTTCTTTTTTGGACGCATATTTTCTAACATTTTCATCAATAGGGGAAACGTCGAAGCATTTTCTTCCATTATATCTGATAAAACAGGCATTCCATATTTCATCATGAATGGAATAGCTTCAGGTAAATATTCTTGGATTTTATTGAGAATTTGGCGGAATCTTACAATATGAGGTTCACTCCAATCATAATGTGCTCCATTCATTTCAACATGAAGAGGAATAAACCATTCCATATTATTTTTTTCTGATTGTGTGCTGAAAAATAAATTTTTCCATAGTGTTTGTAAGCTTTCACCAGCTTGAAATTCAATTCCAACTGATGATTCTTTCCACTTATCTTCATATAATTTCAAGTTCTTTTTTGAAGTATCGCCTTCTGAAATTGCCTTTATTGCTACCTCAGCTGCCAGTTTTCCTGTTTCCATCGCAGGATATACTCCTTCTGCCTCGAGTGGGCATGGAAATCCACCAGCATCACCAATTAACATGACATTATCGGTATAAGTCTTAATTGGTTCTTTAGTCCAAGGTAATAAATGAGATTGTACTTCACGTGGCTTTGCATCAATTGCTTTTATCATTCGTTGAAAGGGTTTTGAACCAACTAGTTGATTAATATAGCTTATTGGATTCTTTATCCATTGACCCATCCATGACCCAAGTCCTATGTGAAATCCATCTCCAAAAATTACTTGATATGCAGCAGGAAAAGTAACTCCCCACCAGATTCCATCAGCTGCATTAGCAAGGACACCATCTGGACCGTAGATTTTATCGATTTTTTCTCTATCAGCAGAGAAATCGTATTGTGGAACTAATGTAATTTGATCAGAACGCCATCGGGGATTGAGACCTGAAAACCGTGCTACTGTTGAAATTACTCCATCTGCACCAATTATAATTTTGCCAAGTATTTTATCCCCTTTTTCGGTTTGAACCCCAATAACCTTTCCAGCATCATCTTTAACTAATCTTTTAATTAACATAGAGGTTTTTAGCTCCGCTCCTGCATCTGTCGCAAATTTCGCAAGCCAAGGGTCAAATTCAGAACGATAAGCATTCATTGTTATAAATTTCTTAGCAGGATCATAAGTTACACTATCTGTAGGATAGTACATCTCAATAGCTCGTTCTTTTAAGTCTTTATCCAAATAATGGTTCATAACACAACTTGCCATTCGCATTGATGGTACTACATCCGGTTTTAATTCCTTCATAATATTGGGAAATTCTCGCCACATACGAGGACCTAGTCCGCATCCAGATGCGTTTTTCTCACCGGGTTTACGACCTCGTTCGAAAAAGACTGTTTTCAACCCAGCTTCTGCAGCAACCTTCGCCGTTATCGAACCTCCAGGACCAGCACCTACAATTATAACATCATAACCAGACAATCCATTTCACCAATTTTTTTTAATTAATTTCAAAATTCTAATTCATTAAAAGTATTTAGAAATAGTTGAAATAGTCTGATTTTTTAATTTAATTATAAGATATTAGATAATAACTGAAGATTATTAAAATTATCATTTTATCTTCTAAAAGTAGCTAAAGTTCTAAATACCAAAAACTTACCAATTAAATAAATGAAATTTTAATGGTTGGGAGAAATAACATTAAATTTGAAGTTAATTTTGATTTAGAACATTCTCCTATAATTTTTAATTAGATTAAGTAAATATAATTTAAATCTTATTTAATTTATCTTAAATCCATTATAATAGGGGCAGTAAGATGGTCGAAATTATAGATGAGGCTGAAAAAAAAGCTATTGAAGTATTAAAGAAAAGATGTCATTTGGGAGAAGATGGATTCAAAACTAAAAATGGACATATAGAAATTCTTTGGTTAACTGATAGAAAATTAACAACACTTCCAGATTCATTCAAAGATCTTAAATCACTCATTCATCTAGATTTGAGTCGTAATGATTTTACGACCATTCCTGAGACAATATTCGAGTTAAAATCGCTTAAAACTCTAAGTTTAGGTGGTAATCTGTTAACAATTCTCCCAGAGTCATTTGGAAATTTAAAATCGCTCCAAGAACTATTTTTAGGCTATAATCAATTAAAGACACTTCCAGAATCATTTTGTGGTCTAGAATCAATTTATTGGTTATATTTAGATGGTAATAAGTTAACAACTCTCCCAGATAGCTTTGGAGAACTAAAGTCACTCAATACACTGGCTATCCAAAAAAATCAATTAACAACCCTTCCGGAATCATTTGGAAATCTAAAATCGCTTCAAGTACTAAAAATTCATTTTAATAAATTAACGACTCTCCCAGAGTCTTTTTGCAACCTAAAATCACTTAAAGAATTACAGATTCATTTCAATAAGTTAACAACTCTCCCGAAGTCATTTGGAAAACTAAAATTCCTCGAAAAATTATTTATCAATAATAATCAGTTAAGTACTCTCCCGGAGTCATTTGGGCAACTAGAATCGCTCCAAGAACTATATTTAGGTTATAACCAGTTAACGAATCTCCCGAAGCCTATAATTGAGTTAAAATCACTACAAAAACTATATTTGAGTAACAATCAGTTAAGTAATCTTTCGAAATCATTTGGAGATCTAAAAGCACTAAGAGAATTAAATTTAGGTAATAATAAGTTAAAAAAACTCCCTGAGGAGTTAGGTGATTTGGATCAACTAACTTTTCTTAATTTAGAAGGTAATCCCTTATCAGAAAATGACAAGGAAATATATAGACAAGGAACAAATGCAGTAGTTCAATATTGTAAAAAAAAATTAGAAAGATAAAAAAGGAAACATAAAGAATCAAAAAAGTTGGAGAAAGAATGTTATAGAGAGCTTGAAGAATATATCGATTTTCATAGAAAATTATATAGTTTGAAATTTTATATCGATTTAAGAGCTTTTATTTTATCAGTTATCTCCCGAACCCTCTCATTTAATTTTTGCAACTCAGATAATTTAACTCCAGGACTGTTTTTTTGGACTTTTATATTTTCTAATTCATCAACAAATCTTTTTAATTTCAAATTCTTACAATACTCAATTACTTCTGGAGTACTTCGTCCACTTAATTTTTCATCTTTTTTTGTAAATTTATTATACATGAGATTTAACATTTTAAGTTGTGTAAGATGTTCTAAATTCTTGATTTCTGTAATTTGATTTCTTTGAAGTTGTAAAGAAAATAATTGTGTTAATTTCTCTAAATTCTTGATTTCTGTAATTTGATTTTCTTGAAGTTCTAAATGTTTTAATTCGGTTAGATTATCCAAATTCTTGATTTCTGTAATGTTATTCTCTCCAAGAAATAAATTCTCTAATTTAATCAGATGTTCTAAATTCTTAATTTCTCTAATTTGATTTCTATTAAGTTTTAATATTTTTAATTGTGTTAATTTTTCTAAATTCTTGATTTCTATAATTTGATTATCATTAAGCCACATTCTTTGGAGCTGGGTAAGAGTCTCTAAATTCTTGATTTCTGTAATTTGATTATTGTGTAGAAATAATTTTTGGAGTTGTGTAAGATTTTCCAAATTCTTGATTTCTGTAATTTGATTATCTTGAAGAGATAATTCTTTAAGTTGGGTTAGATTTTCTAAATCTTTAATTTCCAAGATTTGATTAAATTGAAGAGTTAATGTTTGAAGTTGTGTTAATTTTTCTAAATTCTTGATTTCTGTAATTTTATTTCCATAAAGACATAAACTTTGGAGTTGGGTAAGCTTTTCTAAATTCTTGATTTCTGTAATTTGATTATCATGAAGACATAAACTTTGGAGTTTTGTAAGCTTTTCTAAATTCTTGATTTCTGTAATTTGATTTTTATAAAGACATAATCTTTGAAGTTGGGTAAGTCTTTCTAAATTTTTTATTTCTTTAATTTGATTTTTATAAAGTTCTAAACTTTTTAATTCAGTCAGATTTTCCAAATTCTTGATTTCTGTAATTTGATTATCGTCAAGAGATAATTCTTTAAGTTGAGTCAGATTTTCCAATTTCTTAATTTCTGTAATTTGATTACGACTAAGCCATAATAATTTTAATTGGGTAAGCTTATCTAAATTCTTGATTTCTGTAATTTGATTAATAAAAAGCTTTAATATTTTTAATTGGATTAGATTATTTAAATTCTTGATTTCTTTAATTCTATTTATCTGAAGATATAATCTTTCTAGTTGTAGAAGATTATCTAAATTCTTAATTTCTGTAATTTGATTCCGAGAAAGGTCTAATAATTTTAATTGGATTAGATTTTCTAAATTTTTAATTTCCAAGATTTCATTAGAGAAAAGATTTAATGTTTGAAGTTGTGTTAGTTTTTCTAAATTCTTGATTTCTGTAATTTGATTCCCATGAAGATATAGTCTTTCTAGTTGGATAAGATTATCTAAGTTCTTAATTTCTGTAATTTGATTATCGCTAAGATCCAATTCTTTAAGTTGAGTCAGATTTTCTAAATTCTTAATTTCTGTAATTCGATTCGCTCCGAGGTATAAGACTTTGAGATTTTTAAGATTTACCAAATTCTTGATTTCAGTAATTGTATTTTTCTGAAGAAATAATCTTTTTAATTGTGTAAGATTATCTAAATTCTTGATTTCCGTAATTTCATTGCCAAAAAGATCTAATTTTTGGAGTTTTGTAAGCTTTTCTAAATTCTCTATTTCTGTTATTTGATTTCGACTAAGCACTAATGTTTTTAATTGTGTTAATTTTTCTAAATTCTTGATTTTTGTAATTCGATTTCCAAAGGATAAATCAGGTTTTTTTAATGGTATTTCCAAATACTTGGTTTGTGTAATTGGTTTTCCAAGGTATAATTCCTGTAATTGTGTTAGCTTTTCTAAATTCTTGATTTTTGTAATTTGATTATCGGTAAGATCTAACCTTTGAAGTTGTGTAAGATGGTCCAAATTGTTAATTTCTGTAATTTTATTACGACTTAGATCTAAATATTGAAGTTGAGTTTGATTTTCAAATCCCTTAATTTCTGAAATATCTTGAATTCCTAAATTAGTAAGGATAAGCGCTCTATATCCAATTTTCATTTCTACTTTGTGAATTTTTCCTTTATATTCAACAGACATATTCTTCTACTTTTTTACCAATCTTTTTTTTATTATTAAAATTAAGATTGGAGGATTTTTATTTTTTCAATAATCTCCTGAGCCCTCTCATTTAATTTCTGTAATTCGGATAATTTAACTTCAGGACTGTTTATTCGGGAATTTATATATTCTAATTCGTCAAAATATTTTTTTAATTCCTTCTTTTTAGCAAGTTCTTTTAATTTTAGATTCTTACAATGCTCAATTACTGCTTTAATACCTCTCCAACGTAATTTTTTACTATTTTCTGTAAATTTATTTCCCCAAATGGTTAATTCTTTGAGTAGTATGAGATTTTCTAAATTCTTGATTTCTCTAATTTGATTATCGCTAAGATCTAATACTCTTAGTCTAGTAAGATTTTCTAAGTTCTTTATTTCTGTAATTTGATTATTATCCAAATATAATTTTTGAAGTTTGGTCAGGTTTTCTAAATTCTTTATTTCCTTAATTTGATTTTCACCAAGCTGTAAATATTGTAATTGCGTTAGATTATCCAAATTCTTGATTTCTGTAATTTTATTAGCATTAAGTTTCAATTCTTCTAATTGCTTTAATTTTTCTAAATTCTTAATCTCTGTAATTTCATTTTTCCAAAGTTCTAAAGTTTTTAATTGAGTTAGATTATCCAAATTTTTGATTTCTGTAATTCTATTTTGAGTAAGATTCAGATAATTGAGTTGTGCTAGATTATCTAAATTCTTGATTTCTGTAATTTGATTCCCATGAAGATATAAGATTTCGAGTTGGGTGAGATTATTCAAATTCTTGATTTCTGTAATCTGATTATTACTAAGCTTTAATCCTATTAATTGTGTTAATTTCTCTAAATTCTTGATTTTTGTAATTTCATTTTTCCAAAGTTCTAATGTTCTTAATTGAGTCAAATTATCTAAATTTTTGATTTCTGTAATTTGATTATCACTAAGTTCTAATCTTTTTAATTGTGTTAGATTATCCAAATTCTTAATTTCTGTAATTTTATTATTTCTAAGATTTAAGAATTGAAGTTTATTTTGCTTTTCTAATCTCTTAATTTCTGATATATCTTGAATTCCTAATCCTTTAAGGTCAATGGTTATGTATCCATATTTATATTCAACTTTATGAACTTTTCCTTTATATTTTACAGACATATTCTTCTACTTTTTATAATCCATATTTTTATTAATTTTTTTGTTTTATAATGTAAATAAACAAATTTTCCAAATTTTTCTTTTTATATTTCAACCCAAAATCCCTTTATTCATCAATTACAAGAGTTCATTCCAAATACTCTCAATTTTTTTTTTATTAACTAAAAAGAACTTGCCATTATATTTTGAACTAATTAATTTGATATATTTTAATAATAGTATAATAATTTTCAATATAAGAAAAAATGAATATTGAATTTATATTATTAAAAAACAAATATAACAAAAGTGGTTAAAATGGGCGAATTAGATCTTGCAAAAAATGTATTAAAACTAGAGCCTGAAAAAATTCAGCAATTACTTGATATCATTGCGAATTCTAAGTTCTATACAAAACCATTTGCAGATGAACTAGGTAGAGCCGTAGCAGAATTTTACAAAGAGATGCTACAAGATAATGTGCCAGAAAAACAAGCGGGTGAATTCACTCGTGACTATATCAGTTTTATTCGTTATCCAACTGATGTAGAGAAATTTGAATTGACTATTGAATTGGAATATAATCGAAAAGTGGCAGCAATTTACAAAGAAGAAAACGATAAACTATGGAATTTATTAAATAAATTGACCTTAGTCCATACCGTTGACGCGAAATCGGTAATGATGACTAAATCAACAAAAATAGAAAACGACGATGACTAAAATAAAGCATAAATTATAAAATATTCTCTAATTCTTTTTTTTTAGAAAAATCTATTTTTTTGAATAATTATAAAAACTAAATGATTAAAATTTATAACTAATTAGACAATTTCGGATAAATTTATTTAAAAAAAATCAATATCAATTTAGATAAACTAGAGGTTTTTTTATTGACTGAAGAAAGAATCATAACCATTCTCCAGCAAATTGTTGGAGAAGATAGGGCAACTGCTGATGATGCTGAGATGATCGCATACTCCAGAGACCAGCATTACATGTTTAATAAACCTATGATTCCAAATTACGTAGTAAAACCGATAAATAAAGGTCAAATAAAACAAATTTTAAGTCTAGCAAATCGCCATAGAATACCAATTGTACCTTTAGCACAAGGAGTTAACATCAGAGGATTGTGCATCCCAACAGAGGGAGGCATAATATTAGATATGAGAAATATGAACCAGATAAAAGAAATAAACCTTGAAATGATGACAGCTACAATTGAGCCAGGAGTTTCTGTAGGACAATTAGTAGCGGCATGCAGAAAATTAGGAGTTAGACCTGCGATTCCAGGGTCCCCCGCAACAGTTAGTGCATTTGCGAATTATATGCTAAGAGGAGTCTATCATTCCAATCCCTTGGATGGAATTGATCATGTACTTTGTATGGAGATTATGTTACCTACAGGTGAGACTATAAAAACTGGATCAAGTGCAATTACGACCTCCTATGGACCATATTGTAGATGGTTTGGACCTGACCTAACTGGTTTATTTCAAGGTGTTCCTGGAGCCTTTGGAATAATAGTTGAAATGACTGTTAAATTATATGATTTTCCAGAAGAATCAAGATTTTTGGGTTATGGATTTGATACATGGGAAAAAGCAACTGAATTTGCTATGGAAGTCCAGCGTCGAGTTATCCCCAATTTGATGTGGCTTATTGATTGGTTAGCTCTCACAGTTGTAAGTGGAATGTTTAAAAGAAAGGACATAATGGAGAAATCCACTAAAGCATCGATGCCCCATTGTACTGTTCCTGTTTTAATTGAAGGTGAAAAAGACTTAGTTGATTTTAAGTTAAATCGGCTAAAACAAATCCTGGAAAAGGTCCCTCCCGACAGACAACCACTAACGGACATAGATACTGCAATTCAACAACCTGAAAGTGGTGGTACAGGTCAAGGAATGAGCTCTGAAGAATTCCTCGGTGGTCGTAATGTCGCAGGAATGTTAAAAATGGGTTATTATTTTGCGTTAGCTTTTTTTCATCCCCTTAAGACAGGACCAGAGTTATTCAAAATTTTTAAGGATGTCGGTGAGGATAATGGATTTGATAGAGATATTGTTTCGTTTGTTTCTACACCAACAGCTACAGGAGCGAACAATTGGTCAGGACAATGTACTTATTCAGAAGGAGAATTATTTGTGGACCAAACAGAACCAGGTATGATGGATAAATTACGGAAGTTTAGTACACAAAGTATCCAGAAAATCTTAGATGCAAAGTTGATATACTCTTGGTTTAGACCATATGCCCAAGTCCTTGAAATTACATTAGATAGGGCAGGCGCAACAGGACTTTTCTTAAGAAAGCTTAAAAACTTAATAGATCCGAACAATATCATGAACCCAGGAAAATTTCTATAGGAGGAATATTATGTCTCTTGATTTATTAGAAAAATATTCTAAAATTGTTTATTACTGTTCACACTGTCGATTATGCTCTATAGCAAACTACCATCTTTTAAAAGATTGGGTTCCTATTTGTCCCTCAGGCGAATATTTCAAATTTGAAAGTTATTTCTCCTCGGGAAGAATGGAATTAATACGTGGATTATTAGAAGGAGAACTCAAACGCACTAAAACTGAAACTATAATGAAAATAGCATTCGGCTGCCAAGTTTGTGGAGGTTGTTATACACAGTGCTCAGATCACACAGCCTTAGGAGAAACTCAGCAACAGGTGGAAACCTTTGAGGATTTAAGAACTGCACTTGTTGATATGTATGGAGCATTACCTAAACATCAAGAATTAGCTGATGATACTACTAAGGACCATAATCCCTATAAGGATAGCAATAATAATCGTTTCAATTGGTTAGAGGGAAAAAATATTCCCGCAGGGTCAAAAACAATCTATTTTGCAGGTTGCACCGCCTCATTTCGGGAGCAAGAAATTGCTAAAGCTACTGTCAACCTGCTAGAAGCGGTAGGGCAAGATTTTTCTATTCTTGGACCAGATGAATGGTGTTGTGGATCTCCACTTCTTAGAACAGGGCAGAGAAAAGTTGCGATGCCTCTCATTGAACATAATTATAATATATTAAAAGAAAGAGGGATTGAAAGAATAATAACAAGTTGTGCTGGCTGTTATCAGACCATTAAAAACGATTATCCCAAATTTTTAGGTAAGAAATTGGATATTAAAATTGTCCACTCTGTCCAATTTTTCCAAAATAAAATTAAAAGTGGAGAGTTGAAATTAAAAGGAAAAGATCTTAAAATTACTTATCATGACCCCTGCCATATTGCTAGACATGCAAACATTAGAAAAGCTCCACGTAAAGTAATAGAAGCCATACCTAATATAAAATTTGAAGAATTTCAACGGAATAAAAAGAATGCTTGGTGTTGCGGAGCAGGTGGTGGAGTTAAGAAAGCTTTTGGCGATTTTGCAAATTGGACAGCTAATCAACGAATACTAGAAGCGGATAAAATTAAAGATTTACAAGCTATCGTATCAACATGCCCTTTCTGTAAAAATAATTTAAAACAAGCTGTTGAAAGAATGGGTCGAAAATATAGAGTAATGGACTTAACTGAGTTATTGCAAGAGTGTATATAATTTCGCAATTTTTGATTATTTTATTTATCAAAGATTGCGATATCAGTCATCTTTTTTTTTAAGTCTTTAAAATTCTAAAAAGTCCTTATTCAAATAAATAAAAAATAATGTATTTTATATAATATAAAAAAAGTAAATCTCAATCAAATCTATGGAATTTCAAGACACATTTCTTTTGCTTTTCTTACTAATTCGTCTAGTTCATCTAATTTTTTTCCTATCTTTACTAATTCTTTACCTTTATATTTTTCTTTAGCTGTATCAACATTTTCTTGAATTGAGTTTATTATATCACCTGTAGATTCTAATAAATCCATTATTTGTTCAATAATTTTATCTCTTTTTTCTTCTATACTCAAAACCTTTCTCTCCTAGCGTTTTATTCTAATATATTTTATAATTTTTTTATTTTTCATTGATGCTTTCTTTTATAAAAATTTAAAAATTACTGAATATCATTTCTCTAATTTTTGAAATTCCCATAAATCAATCTCATTTTCACAGACGGGACAAGATGCTTTTACTTTTATCCATTCCAAAAACTCGGTCTTATGAAGTTTAGTTCCACAAAATGGACAAATTGCAGTAGCTTCTTCACTTTTTATATAATTTTGGCAAATTGCGCAAATACTTATTTTTAAACCACAATTAACGCAAAATTTTGCATCCTTTTGAATTAGTTCAAAACAATTTGGACATGTATTTTCCAATTCTTTTTCGATTGGACTTTCTCTAATAGGAATCAGATATGCTTCTTCTCTTTCAACTTCGCCAGGAGTTTCAGTCCGTTTCAATATATAGAAAGCTGATGATCCAGATATGAATTGACTAACAATTAATAAAATACGTAAATTGGAGGAATTGAGAGTTTGAATTCCACTATTAAAAATAAATATTAACAAATAAAAAATCAAGATTTCACGGATATCACTAGTTTCTATTAAAAAAATATAAAATAAGGTATTTGATAAAGTCTGGAAGCGAATCCAATACATATTGTAAATGGAACCTATTAATAGCATATTCCATATTATTAAACCTAATATAAATCCTGTTTTTACATAATTTCTAAATTTAACTTCATCCGAATCGTTTACAAAGAGAAATGAAACAATTATATCAAATATCCCTAATATTAAACTGAATAAAAAAGACCCACCACGTACTATAAAGGTCAATATTATAGATATCAAAACATTAAAAAACCCCAGAACTTTTATTTTTGTAAATTCCTCCATAATTTCCACACTTATACTGATTTTCAAAAATATAATATATTACATAATTCACAAAAATTTTAAATTATTTTATTTTGAAAATGTACCTAAAATAAGGCATTTCTTTAAATAAAAATAAATTTAATTGTGGTTATAATAAATTTTATTTTATTTTTGAAAGAGGAATTACCATGAAGTATAAAGATAAAATTGATTTATACGATGGAAGAAACAATTGCATAGCTTCAGACATTCCATTAGAAGCAATATCACCATTACATAATCCATATATTAAAAAAGTGCTTAATTTTGTTAAACGCACTTCTATTATTAATTTGGGAAAGCTTCAGAATGTAATGAAAAAAGGTACAGTCGGTGTTATGACGGCAGTTAAACAAGATGAATGTAAAGTTATGAACACATTAGATATACCCATAGTTAAAGATGCTCCAGAGATTGCTGAACGTATTAAGAAACTAATTGAGGTCCCAAATTATAATGGGACTCCTGATGATACAGAAGTTTTTCTGTGTGGTAATAATGAAATTATGCTTGTTAAAATGCCAAAAGCTAGGATGGATTTAGCTGCTAGTAGAGATGTAGTATATACTTTTCCTGGTCAAGCTCTAGCTCAAGTGCTATCAGAAATGTATGATATTAACCCAGAAACAAATCCAGACCATTGTGGTCTTATAAAAACTGCATTGTATGGAAGATATCCCCAAACTGTTCAATTTGCACCAGGAAACGTTATGGGCGCTTTTTTAAACCCCCCACAGACTCAAGAGGGGGTTGGAATCGGATATAGGTTAACAACAATAAATAATATTGTAGCATTGACAGATAAAATTACTTTAGACGCAGTAGCGCTATGTTCAATTCTAGAACAGGGCTGCCAATTAGAAACTGGTAATGCCGCAGGTTGGTATGAACGTTACTGTTTGCTGGGTATGGCATATCAAGGACTTAACGCAAATAATATTGTTATGGATTTTGTAATAGAGAATAAATCAGGAACAGTTGGAGATGTTATTCGCTCACTTATGGAACGAGCTATTAATGATGGTATTATTAAACAAAAAGGAGAAAAATATCCAGATATCTTATTCTCGGGTTACAAACTATATTCAACTTCAGATCCTTCATTATGGAATGCATATAATTGCACAGGGTTGTTAGCTGCATCTATTATTAATGTAGGAGCAAGTCGTGCAGCACAGTGTGTATCCGCAGTATTAGGTGCATATCCCGATTTAATAGCTTTTGAATCAGGAGGTTTGCCAGATCCCGATTTCGGTCGTATTATGGGAACTGGACTCGGGTTTTGTTTCTATACACATTCAATTTATGGCGGAGCTGGACCTGGAGCTTTTTCTCTTGATCACGTATTAGTCCGTCACACCTCTGGGTTCTTCACTCCATGTGTTGCTGCAGCTATGTGCTTGGATGCGGGAACCCAAGTTTTTAGCCCAGAAGTAACAAGTGGAAGTATGTTTAAGATTAAAGAGGTAATTGATATCTTTAAAAATCCATTAAATAAAGTCGCCGAGGCGGCGGAGGAGATAAAATCTAAAATAAAGTAGGGTGATTATTATTCCTGAAGAAAAACCAAAAGATAAAATAAAGTATCAGAGACAATTTTATCCTGGAACGGAAAAAGTATCTGAACGCAGAAGAAAAATCATGGATCCTAATCGTAGATTAGTTAAATTGCGTGATATTCCAGATGACGATATTATCCTTTTACTTGGACATAGAGCTCCAGGGGCTTTATATGCTAGTGTTCACCCTCCATTGGATGAGATTTTAGAACACGAAGACCCAATTAAGTCAATAGTAGAACCAACTCCTGGTGCAAGGGCTGGTGATCGAATGCGGTTTGTTCAATTTACAGATTCTTTCTGGAGACCTCCATTTGCACCTTGGTTGCGAGCTAGAACATATTTCACTCGGTTTAGGGGGCTGGATACAGTTATTTATTCAGGGCGACAACTTTTAGAAATGCGTGAAAGAGACTTAGAAGCTACCACCAAACTCCTTATAGAAACAGAAGTTTTCGATCCCGCTCGGACTGCACTTCGAGGAATCACAGTTCATGGACATGCATTACGTTTAGACTCCGATGGATTGATGTTTGACGCACGGAGGAGATATATTTATGATAAAGACATAGACGAAGTTGTTTATCATAAAAATATGAATGCCGAAGTTCTAGATATCCCTGTACCTGTCGGTAGACCTATGTCAGATGAGGAACTACAAGAATATGACGTTACATACCGTTGGGATACTACAGCATATAAAAGCCGAACAGAATTGCTCATGATAGTCACGCGAATAACAAGAATGCGCATCTTGGGTGGTTTTAAACCAGATTTAGTTGCAAATATGTAAAATTTTTTTTCCTATTTTTTTAATGATTTTAAAAAGCCTACTGAATTTCTTTTCGTTGTTTAGTGCTAGGAAATCCCTTTCGAAGCCATCCTATCATCCCACCGATTAGGTTTCGAACATCTTTAAAACCCGCTTGAGCTAATAGTCGAGCTGCCATCATCGATCTCATTCCAGAATGACATATTGTTACGATTTCTTTATCCTTAAATTCATTAAATTCTTCAATTTTATTCATTAATTCGCCCAGTGGAATTAATTTAGAACTTTTAATATGCCCTTCTGGACCGTAATATTCCTCTGGAGATCTTACATCTATAAGAAGGTCTGGCTTATCATCTGTTTCAAGACGTTCAAATAATTCATTTGGTTCTATATCTGATAAAGCTGGGGAATCAGGTCTTCTTAATTCTTTTCTAGAAATTTTGGGTAGTTTAACTGGTGCAATAACATCATCTTTCGAAATTTTACCTTTTTGTAATATTGCTACTATTTTTCCCATACTTTTTTCGAGATTTAATAGTTTAATATTATCTGTTAATTTAACATATGCTTCTACACTTGATTTAAAACCTGGATCTGTTGCGAAAATTTTTAATTTCTTTTCACTTTCCTCAGGAAGTGTTTCAAGACCTTTTATTAGAGCATTCAATGGACCAGGACAGCTCAAACCACTAGCATCAATTTCAATAAATTCATTACTTTCTTGAGATTTATCTTTGATAAATTCCTCCATAATTTCTTGAGGACTACCACATGCATTTATGATTTCCTCAGTTGTTGCCCTCGCCATTTCAAAAAGTCTAAATCCACCAGTTAAATTATAAACTTCTTTAAAGCCATTTAGTAATAACATTCTCGATGCCAAATAACTTCTAAAACCAGTTTCGCAAAACACATAGATTGGTTTATTCCTAGGAATTTCATCTAATCTTTTTCGTAATTCATCTACATGGATATTAATAGCGGCTTCTATAGGTCTTGTCTTAAATTCTGCTGGTGTTCTAACATCTAGAATAAAACCACCATTTTCTTTAATTTTTTCATAATCATGATAATGCCAAATTGGCATATCACCTTTAATAAAATTTGAAGCTATAAAGCCAGCCATATTTATAGGATCCTTAGCCGAACTATAGGGTGGAGCATAAGATAATTCTAATTCTTCCAGATCGAAAACTGTTCCTCCCATTTTTATTATCGTTGAAATTATATCTATCCTTTTTTCAGCTCCAGAACCGCCAACAATTTGAGCACCTAAAATTTTTCCAGAAGACTTATTGAAGATTAATTTGAATGCTAATGGAACTGCACCTGGATAATAACCTGCATGATTATTAGGATGAAGAAATATTTTTTCATATTCATTTCCATTATTTTTTAATGTTTTTTCAGTTAAACCTACAAAAGCAGCAGTAAGATCGAAGATTTTAACAACAGAAGCACCTAATGCCCCATTATATTCTGAATCTCGACCAGCAATATTATTTGCAGCAATTCTTCCTTGCTTATTAGCAGGTCCTGCTAATGGAACCAGAGTAGGCTCATTTGTTTGAAGATTTAAAATTTGTACAGCATCTCCAACAGCATAAATATGAGGATCTGACGTTTGCATTTGTTTATTGACTATTATATGTCCTCTAGGACTCATTTTGAGGTTTGAATCTTTAAGAAAAGCAGTTTCAGGTTTTATACCAATTGACATAATAATTAAATCAGTTTCGATTATTCTACCACTTCTAGTTTTAACATAAGGTCTATTTTTTTCAGTTCGTCCAAAAGAATCAACCCCATCTTCTAATACCAAGCAAATTCCATTTAAAATTAATTCTTGATGGATAAATTGACACATTTCTTTGTCCATAGGAGGCATAACTTGGTCTAACATTTCAACTATTTTTACTTTCACTCCCATTTGACGTAAGTTCTCCGCAATCTCTAGACCAATAAATCCTCCTCCTATAACAACTACGTGTTCTGGTTTTTTATTATCTACATAATTCCTAATAGCCACTGCATCAGGAATTGTTTTTAAGGTGAAAATCGGAACATCATCAATTCCGGGTAAATTTGGTCTTATTGCTCTAGCCCCTGGTGATAAAATAAGATAATCGTAGGATAGATCATACTCAGATTTATTTTTTAGATCTTTAATTTTAACTTGTTTATTATTTTGGTCTACTGAAATAGCTTCATGATTAATACGGACGTCAATATTATATCTATTGAGAAATCTTGAAATTGGTACTAATTCTAATGCCTTACGATCTTTGATATCACCACCTATATAATAAGGCAGACCACAATTTGCAAATGATACATATGATCCTTTTTCAATCATTATTATATCAAAATCTTCATTAAGTCGGCGCAATCTAGCAGCAGCAGATGCTCCACCTGCCACACCACCTATAATTACCACTTTTACCATTTTATCATTCCACAATTTAGGAAATAAGAATAATATTTTCTAATAAGTAAAGATTTTATATATATAATTCTTCTAATGAAGGAATTAAAAAAAATAGAATGCTCTTAATGTATTTAAAATGTATTTAAATTATGATTTTAAACAGAATTATAAATTCAAAAAAAATAAAAAAAGTTTTAGTGTGCTGGAACTATTAAATCACGTTCTCCAGCAGGTTTGAATTGTCTCAAGCATGCTTTTGCTAATGAAACTCGCGGATTCTTAAAATCAAAGATTAAATCACGATCTGCGAATGCTACTTTTATAACTGGACTTACTGCATATGCTCTACCTCTACCTTGAGCCGCGGCCATCACAGCAGCAATTTGACCAGCTGAATGTCCCGCGGTATATGATCGAACCGGAAAATTCGGACCAGCAAATTCAAGAAGCCCACCTTCATCCATTCGGAAAGAACATGAATATGGAAGTCCTACATGATCTTGAACTTCTTGTCCTGCCCAACCAGTTCTTACCCAACCCTCTTTCATCAACATTCCAATTGCATAATTCTGACCCTGAACACCAATTATTGGTGACCCTGTCATCATTGCAACTCCAGCTCCACCCAAAGCACCTATTACGGAAATTCGGTGAGCTCCACCCCAATGGAACTCCATAAGAGATGGATATTTCTCATATTGTTCCATAGCTGCTTGAATCAACATGTCTATCATGAATTTCACTCTTTCCCATTTTGGAGGGATCCTAGGAATCTTAAACATAGAACGATTTTGTACCTCTGTAAATGATTCAAGCAAATCTTCCATAACATTACCGCAATATGCCCCTGCTGCCACAGCAGTTGAGAAACCTAATCCACCAGACATATAAAATCCGTAATTCAACAATTCGGTCATAACAGCAGCTATAATGCCTAAACCCTTTGACATTTCGCGTTGTCTAGTTTTTGCATCATCTAAATCTTCTTGTACCACTTCCCAATAAGCTCTAGCAGGCAACATCGCATCCGCTTGTTGGATATCTGCTAAAAAACCGTATGAGATTCCAGTGGGTTCATTTTGTCCACGAGCTCTACTGAACCAAGTACGTTCACCCATATTTATAAGGCATGCAGATTTAGCAGCATATGCAATATCAGATATGATACTTTCACCTGTGAGCCTATAAGAGGATATAAATGACATCGAAGATTGCATGGCTGCCCATCTATAAACAACAGCACCATCAGCCATACGAACTGCAATTGTAGGTATACGGACAGCTATGTATATTGTATCCCCAATATCACGTTTTAACATCTCAGCTTTAGTTGGATGAAACTCTTGATCAATATTAATGACAAATCTTCTATCTATATTGTCCACGAAATCGTCATTGCCAGTAATAACCTTAGCATGTGCATCATAGGTTAATCCAGGGTGAATTTCAGCCATATGTTCTTGAGCCACCGCACCTCCAGCTACTGTGTGTTGTAATGTTTCCAGATAAAGATTTACTGTTTCAGGTGTGATTTCCTTACCTGCTCTTACTTGTAAAACTCGATGTGGGATATCTAAATTCAAAATAACTGTACGTTTAATATCGTCAAGTAATTGCTGAATTGCAGCATTATTAACATGATGTAAATCGTCATAATCTACTATCACATCAGTCCCGCTTATAATATATGGCTCTAAAGCCCTCTGTCCTAGTGGAATACCGACTGCTCTGTTGTAAGCAGGTATTCCTCTTTCCTTTGCTATTTTCTTTCCCCATTCGGAAAATTCTTTCTTACGCCCACTTTGACGAATTCCACCACGATGATACATTAGAGGGTCCATAGTTGATAATGGATGGATTCCATAAATTTTTTCCATAGTTTTATAGATTAAACGGTCTTCCTCATTAGGAAGGAACTTCTGTGCCAACTTAGATAAATTATATTTATATTCTGTCTCTTTTGCAATCCTTTTTTTTCCAAATGCAAGATCTTTTCTTTTGGCCAAAAAAATCACTTCATAATTTTTGTAAAATTAGAAAATAGAGTACTCTTTTAATTAATATTCTCTAAGCCCATAAGACTATTTAAGAATTTGTAAATTTATCACAATTATCATATATTAGAGTTGAATGATATATTCAATTTAAAAGCTGATAAAAAATTTAATAGCAATATTAAATATAATTGAATAAATCCTTTGTAATCTCGCGTTTAAATCTTTTAGGATATTAAATATTTAATAAATAACTAAGTTATATCAGGTATAAATTCAAATTGAAACTTATAACCATTATCAAAAAAGTGATATATTACTATAAAATGAAAAATGGAAAAACATAATAAACTATAACAATTGCAATAGAAGTTGGGAGCAAATAAAAATGAGCAGTAAAATTGATGATAAAAGTTATTTGAAATATTTATTTCAATCATATAATCTTAAAGAATTAAAGCAAACTTGTAAGGATCTTGAAATAAAAGGCTATTCAAAATATAAAAAAGCAGATTTAATTGAATATGTTATAGATTCAATGTCTAATGAAGAAATAGAACAGTTTTTTAAGACAAAAGAATTAGAAATTATATCTAAATCGATTGATGATGCGGTTAATATAATAAATGGAACAGGAAGAGAATCAATCGATAGAATTAGGATTAAAAATCCTGATAATCATGAAATTGAAATAGATTTTAAAGGATTTAATTGGGAATTATCATCATATTTATCAATAACCAAAGATAATATCCATGATCCCGAAAGAGATTGTGATTGTAGAATAGGATCTGAAGGAGGTCTATGCATTCATTTTTGGGTGGGATTTATTTTTTCTCTAATACAAGATTATTTTAAACTTGAAAATTGGAAAATGACAAAAATCCCAAGCGATTTTGAAGAGAAAATAAAAACCATTTCTATATCTAAATTATCAACAGAAAGTGAGGATAAAAAATCGGGTCGTAAAGCTCCTACTTCAGTAACTATGATTGATGAAAGCTCAGCGATGTCGAAAATTTCCAAATATATTGATTCCAGAATAACAATATATCAAGGAGAAATCAAAGAGATCATCGAAAGAGAATCCGAATTTGAAGGACATAAATCAAAATATTATTTATTGGATTTAGAAAATGTCAAACTCGGACCTCAATTAAAGAAAAAAAGTGATTATGATGAAAAGGTAATAGAAGAAATTTCAAAACTAACAATTAGAGTCGGTGAAAAAGGCTATAATAAAGTATCATTGAAAGTAGGAGATAAAATATCTTGTAATGGGGCATTAAATAAAGATAATTTTTTAGGTATATTATTAAAAAGATCTACTTCAATAAAAAAGGTAAAATGATAATAATTATTTGTTTTCTAATTAACTGTAATATTATTGACTTAAAACCAAATGAATAAAAACGGAAAATTATAATAATTTATTATATTACTTTGTTTTTAGTATAATTTAATAAAATTTGAATGAGTGTATTGAATTGTCTGAAGAAAAGAAAGAAGAATCAGAGGAATTTGATGATGAATACGATGAAGACGTAGAATATGAGTATGAATACGAATACGAATATGTTACTGAAGAAGGCGAAGAAGCAGAAGAGGGAGAAAAAGAGACATACACATATAGAGAGCTTGCCGATGGTTGGTGGAAAGATATCGATTTTATCTTACCCGGAAGAGAAAAAGAACCAACTGTATTTGAAATATTTCATGATATGATGGTTTCCAATATAGTTGGAAATCCAAAAGCTGTTGAAATTGCAGGCTTTTTTGTTCCACGTGTAATATTATTAGAAATTGATCATCCGAAACGAGAAACCGAATATGTTCGAATCATGATTTCACCTACAGATATTGCACCTGGAATCCCTGACGCTGAACCTGATTTAATAATTCATTTTCGTTATTACGATTTTATTAGAACTCTTTTGGGGGAAATAGACATTATGACTCCTTTATGGAGTGGAGGTGGGTGGATTTTGGGAAATATGACCGCCGCATTAGATTTAAGAGATATTATGGACGCTGCAAACGAAAGAGAAGTCCAGAAACGCCCAAAGATTTGGCCATTAGGGTCTCCTTAATTATTTTTTAATATTTCATTTATTTTTCTATTTTAAAATAACTTTTATTATCCTTTTCTTTTTGTCATTTCAAATAATAAATTCTTGAAGGCTTTCATTTAGATGTCAAAAGAAATTAAGGTATTTGGGGCTTCTCTTGATCCTTCTGATACTCAAACAAAGATTTCAATTAAACAAGCTTATCTAAGTGCCTTAGCTTCGGGTGACAAAGAAAAGTCTAAATTTCTTGACGCTTATGATGTTTTTATAGCACATTCAAAATACCTTGGACTTCCAAATTTTAAAAAAATTGGTAAATTCCCAGTTGAATCTTGGTTGAGACCAAAACCCGATCTTGAAGATTTTCAATTTGTGAATCCTCTAGATTTTAGAATTTTTTTAGACAGCAATGGATGTAAGGAATATTCTGATGAAATTGAACAATTTATCGAAGAAAAAGTGTTACCTGATATACCCCTAATGATCGGTGCTGATCATTCTCTTACGGGTGGTATTTTAAGTGTATTTTCGGATAGGTTTAGAGCAGAGAATATTACTTTAATAATGCTTGATGGACATTTCGATGCTATACCCCCTAAATTACGACTTGACCTAGCAAAATATTCTAAAGATCACAAAGAAGAAATCGGAATTCTTTTTCCAGAGTTAGTCGAATCGATTAATGGAAAGCTTGAAATTCCTCGAACATATAATTGTGGCACTTTTCTATATTATTTAATTAAAGAAGGGAAGATTAAACCTGAAAATCTGATAGTTTTTGGATGTATGGATTATCCTAGAGATGAGTTTAGAAGTATAAAAGACCCGAGAGTAAAAAGTTACGTCGATTTTTATCTTTCCTATGAAAAAAAAGGTGTGAAATTTATTCCAAATTCAGGGGATAACGAAAAAATGAAAAAGCAGTTTGAAGAAGCTCTTCAATCTATTAACACTCCCTATGTATATGTATCGATCGATGTAGATGTCGGCGCTTTAAATGCCATTCTCGCATCCCGGTTTTATGATTACACTGGAGTTAATGAAGAATGCTTGTATAATGCTGCTAAATCCTTAAAAAATTTCATTCACACAAAGAAAGTTGAGTTAGTTGGACTCGACATTATGGAAGTTGAAACGTATTTCTTAAACCTTAAATTAAAAAAATTCGGAAAAGCTGATAATACTATTGAAATTATGGATAAATTTTTGGAAATTCTACTTTGATAAAGAATGTCTTTAGAAATCGCTTTGATTCCATTTTTAGTTATTTTTTTGAGTTATAATTTAATTCGAATATTAGTTAGTTATTTTATTTTTTATATAAGAATAAATTAATGATTTTATAATGATTTAATGATGATAATATGATCTATTCCAGGAATGAACTTGATTCAATTAGGAAAAAAAAATTGAAAATTGAAATTCTCTCGGCAAAAAGACTATTAAAAAATACAGAGCTGCTAAAGATTGCAGATCAATTCATTCATAATAGTTTTAAGATAATGGAAAATGGATTTATTAAAAGAAACCCAACTTTGAATCAAGATGAAATTAAAAAAAAGATAAGGGAGAGCTTGTTGTTTTCACAAAAAATTGAGAAATTAAGAAAAAGGGGAAGAATTCTTTGGCAGAGTTAGAAAATATTTTGGCTCGTTTAGGAAAAATATTTAGCTCGGTAAGAATTAAATACGTCATTGTAGGAGGGATTGCGGTAATTCATTATGGTCATTTAAGAACTACCCAGGATATAGATGTTATTATTGAAGATGACCAAAAAAATTTTCCAGAATTATTAAAACTTCTAAAAAAACATGATTTTGAGATAAATGACGATGATTTTTATCAAAGTTACAAAGAAAAATCACACATCACAGTATTTGATAAAAAGAGTTACTTGAGATTAGACATTAAAGTTGCGTCTAAAATTCTAGATAAAGAGACACTGAAAAATGCCATAAAAGAAAAAATTTTCAATTATGAATTATTCATAGCGTCTTTAGAATATGTTCTGATAGGTAAAATATTATTCATTGGTAAAATTGATGATATTCCAGATTCTGAACTTCTTGAATATCAAGATATATTGGATTTTCTAACCATCTATCATGCAAATACAGATCAAATTAGAGAAAAATTCTTAAAGGAGAAGGTTTTGGAGATTGGATTAGAATCAACATTAGATAGATTGACTTCTTTTAAATTCTAAAATTTTCTCTAATTTACAATCGGAGTCTGAAATATAATTTATAAATTAGTAGACTCAGAGGAATATCTTGGGTCCATTGAGTAATACTTGAGTGCATTTATTTCTTTTTAGTCCATCTATTCATATCCCGATTTTCATACTTTTTCAAAATTAATTCAAAATTTTCTTCTAGATCGATATTATAATAATTTGCCAAGCAAATGATGCTAAAAATTATATCTCCTAATTCCATACCTATATTTTTTTTATAATTAGTATCAGCACCCTTTTTCTTTGTTTTGTAACCTTCTAGAGCATTAATTTCTCTTGAAACCTCTCCAATTTCCTCAACAATTGAGGCGAGCATGGATAATGGTGGCCAATAACCTTCTTCGAACATGCTAATAAATTCATGAACACGTTTTTGAGCTTTTTTAAAAGATAATTCCGACAATCTTTTCACATTCCATTTATTTATATTTTATTTCTATAATTTGAATTAAAATTATAATAAGAAATAGTTTAAATAAACGTACTATCTCACAAATTAACCAAACTAAAAGCATTATATATTATGTTTCCTTTTACAATCTTAGCCTTAAATAAATTAAAAATTTCCAAAGGTTAAACTAATGAAAAGAAAAGCAGAGCGTTTAATTCAAAGTTTACAACAACGAGGAATATTACATGATAAGCGCTTAATAAGAGCATTTTTAAGAGTGCCCCTTGAGGAATTTATACCAAAAAATTTGACTGATGACCGAAGAATATATGAAGATATTCCCCAATTATTTTATTCAAGACCACCAACTCGTAGAACGATAAGTGCACCTCATATGATCTGTATTATGTTACAGAATCTTCATTTAGAAGAAAATGATAATTTATTGATTTTAGGTTCAAAAAGTGGATATATATCGGCTATTGCCAGTCATTTATGTCCAGCTGGAGAAATTATTATTGTAGAATCCATAAAAGAATTAGTTAATATTACTCGAAATAACCTTGATAGAACTGGATTTGGAAAAAACATTACAATTATTCATGCAAATGTTGTATATGGGTTAAAGGAATCCGGACCATGGCAAAAAATTCTGGTTACTGGACAAGTTGAGAAAGAAGATTTAGATTATGTAATTTATCAATTAGATCCTAATGGAGGTATGTTATTCGCTCCTATTGGAAATATGTATAAGCAAGATTTTACTCAAATCATCCGTAATGGTGATGATTTCTATTATAAAAAGATGGGAGAGGTAATTTTTGGTCCATTAGATCTCTATGAACCCACAATTCCAGAAGAGGAAACCTCTCGTGAATTGCCTGAGAGATTTCCTCCAGTTCAATTTAAGCTTGATCTGAATTTCCTTGATAAAAATGTTAAGAAATTCATAGATAGACAAAGAACTCGAGAACGGAGTATAGAGCAATCTGGTGAAGAGGAAATGATAAATATCGCCATTGAACTAGCTAGGGATAATGCCGGTTTCATTCACATCATATCTATAGCTGATCGTCTTAATAAAGATCCTGAAGAAGTGTTAAATATATTGAAGAAATCTAAATTAGGAATCATTGAAGATTTTGGAACCTCCAATTTAGTAACAACATTATTCATTTTGAAAGAAGAAATTCAAGAAACCATTGCTCAGTCAATAGAAATTATTGACAAAATTATTATAATCGTAAAAAATATGAAAAAAGAACAAAAATTAGAGAAGATTTTAGATTATTTAAATGAATTTGATACAGAAATAGAGGATTTATCTGAGAAAGGTCCAGAATCTGTATATAGAATAAAGAGATTGAAAAATTTGGCGAGTTCAATTAGAAGTAATTCGATTCTTTTAACACGCCTTGAAGAAAAAATTGTCTCAGACCCAAAATTAATGGAACAATCCAAAATAATTACAAACCAACAAATTTTAGATATAGAAGAACTTAACGAAAATCTACAAGAACTTTCGAAGAAATTTCGTAGCTGGCAAGTTTGAAATTTTATATATTTTTTATATTAAATTTTTTAATTTATCGATAAATTTTTTTGATGTGAAATTATTTTCTAATCTTATATTCATTAACAAAGGTCTTTATTTTTTCTATTTCGTTAGTATTTAATCCATAAATTTGATATATTCTGGTGTTTAATTCTTCCATCAAAGAATCTATTTGCGATTTTATTTCATCTTGCTTAATCTCAGTAATTTCAAATTTATCTTTATTTAATTTGATAATTTTAGAGACAATATTAGAAATAAAATCGATATCTATTTCAGAAGCAGGAAATATAGGTAAATTTAAAATATGCGAGCTATTAATTGAGAAATATCCTCCTCTAACTTTTATTGATGGGTTTTTATGAAAGAAGTAAGCATTTATTAAATCCGAATTAATTACGCCCACTAAAAATTTTGGATCATATCGATTTTGAATAATGGAATAAACACCAACAAAAACATAACCTTCTTCATCAATAGCTGCTGTCAGTCTAGTATCATTCCCACGAATTAGAATTTTAGGAGTAATTTGAAAATTTTTCCATTTTTGAACAGGCATTGCCTTCTGATGATATTTAAAATAGGGAGTTTCATAAGAATTTCTAAAAGAATTGATGGATATTCCCCAATTAATGCAAAAAGGTGAAATATTTCTACATACAATATACTTTAAATATTTATTATGTTTGGGAAGTTTATCTGTTACGTAATTCTTCCAACTATGATAATATTTCGCCCTAGGAGTGCCACAAAAGATATTATTTTTTTTAACAAAATCTCGAATTTTAGGTAATTTTTCAAGTTTTGTTTCCACAATATCATAAATTTCATCTACATTAATATAAATTCGCGATTTAGGCGAGTTTGCAAAGTTTAACTGATTTATTTTTTTATGAAATATATTAGACGATTTTTTAATGTGTTTGAAATTATTATTAAGTCTTCCACGAATTTGATATACGTCAATTTCATTATTATAGAACCGAACAATCTTCTTTGAAGTAATAAGTGGTTCTTCAACTTTTTTTAATGTGAAAATTATAGGATAGGTACTTGCTTTAAATACCTCACATCTTGAAATATCAAGTAATTCGATTAGGTGTGTGTTATTTAATAATAAATATCGTAAATATTCAGCATATTCCCTAACTAAAAATTTATCAGGAACTATAAATGACAACAGACCGTATTTTTTAAGTAACTTCAGAGCCAATTCAATAAAGCAAATATAAATATCAAAATCCATTTTTGGCGATATATATGTGGATTTTAAATAATTTTTTAATGCAGGATCTTGCTTATGAACACGAATATAAGGTGGATTTCCAACAATCGCATCGAATCCTTCATTATATAGAAAAACTTCCGGAAATTCTAGAACCCAATTAAAAATTTTATATTTCCAATCTTTTACATTAAAAAATTTGCTTAAACTCGAACTATAACGTTTATTCAATGGATCTTGAACATTTTTAATTTCTTTTTTTAATTTCTGATTGTCTTTGAAGGATTTATCCAGGCTTTTCAATCTAGTCCGTTTATTTAGAATTTCTTTTAGGTTTTTATCTTCGGTCATATTTATTTTGAAATTATTGGGAAATACAAGAGAATTTCCTATTTTAATGTTTAAATTCATTAGAACTAAAACATTAATATTAATTTCTTTATTTAATTCTGTCTTTAACTTTAAACAAGCTTCTTTAATGGCCTTTTCATCCTTATCGACGCCATATATATTGTTATATATTGCATATAATCCAGGATATTGAATTTTTTCTGAATTATCTCTCATATATTTTTGAGGACTCTGTTCAATTAAAAATTCTAATTTTTCATTATAAGAAAGATAAAAATCACGCATAATTTTAAATATCTCTAGTAAAAATATTCCGTTTCCGCAAGCCGGGTCAAGAAATTTTAATTTTTTGGCTTTTAGAAGAATTAAATTTAATTCTTTTGGATTTTTACTTGAACTTAGTTCTTCGTGTAATTTGTTTATTAAGGATCCAACAGTATTTTTTACAATATATTTTGCAATATAAGTCGGTGTATAATAAATTCCATGAAATTTACGAACGAGGGTATGATCCTCATTTAATTCTTTCAATCTAATTTTTCCATGGTAAAAATTAAAAATTGATTACATTGGCACATATTTATGAAATAAATCAAGAGCTAATCCTTTGATTTCTTCAACTCCAATAATCCGCATATTTATATCAGGCGATTCTTGAACATCACTGACGGCTTTTTGTGCTCGATTTATAAAATTTTCAAGGTCTTTATTAGACATATCGTCTAATATATTGTCGAATCTTGCCATTCCAATCGCGGCTTGGTAAGCTCCTGCACCTTGTTGAATTCCTTGCCAATGAGTAACAAGGACTTCTATCTCTTCAATTTGTTGACTAATTATAAACCAGTCAAAAAGAATTCTTATACGATCTTTTTTCTTTGCTTCTTTGAAAATTCGAATTATCCTGTCTAATCTATCAGGATGAATTCGTTTCATGACTTCTAAACCTGTAATTTGTGCTTCGGGATGTACTTTTGCATTTTTTATTATTTTTTCAATTACCCTCATTTTTTCCATTACTTCTTCTCTTCTATGTGCAAGAATTTGATCTGGACGTTTATCAGGAGGGGGTTTAACAGGAATCTTTGGTTCTGAAGGAATAGAATCATCATCATCTGGTATCGTGGGAGAAGAAAATGGAACATCATTTGGTTCTTCTATAGTGGGAGAGGGGTAGGTAGGAGGCTCGCTTGATTCAGGAGCGGGCGGGACTGATATTGGTTTTTGTGTTCTTACTGGAGGTCTTATTCCTAATGCCACTTGTAGAGATTTTAGGCTCATTTGGCTTAAATTTACCAATTTATTAATATCTTCAATTCCCATAAGTCTTTCATTAATTTCGTTCTTTAGATCAGGTCCAACATATTCTTCATGGATATTTACTAAAATTCCTGCAATAATATCTTGCTTTTCATCATAATTGCTTGGAAGAACAGCAACTTCATATATCCGTTGTTCAATATTTGCAATAATATCTTCAGGATTAGAATTTTCAATTATTTCAGCAATTTCTGAAGCAGATACATTTGAATCTTGGTAAATTAATCCAAATATTGTGTCTAAATCATCAATTGATAACCTATACAGTAAAGCTTTATCTACTTCTAGTTTATTTTTAATCGCTAAAACGACGTCTTCTTTTGCTCCAAATTCGTCATCGGACATTAGATTACCTTATAAGTTATCTGTAAATTAATAGTGCTGATTATATTTAAAAATTAAGATTTCTAAAAATTTAACATTTTGGTTTCATTTTCCCATTTATTATAACAGAAATCATGATTATTATTTTATTATTAATGTTTAAACAGGGTTTTCATGTGTAAAATGCTTATACATATCATTAAAGGTATCTTTATCATAAGTTTCTTGAAGTTTTTTAACCATTTCTAATTGAAAAATTTCTGAATGATATAAATATTTAATTTCTTTAATTTTTTTAGCTTCTTGATATAATTTTTTCATAATTGTTTCATCATTTAAAACATCGACAACAGCCTTTGAGAACTCGTCAAGATATGAAGAATGATAATAAAAATGGTGAGTAAATCGAGAGTCTAATAAGAATGGAAGATATATCTCACGATTCCATATTTTTTCATAACGCCCTAAATATGCAGCTGAGAGATTTTTACGAGAAATCGCCTTTAGAATTACCTTCGCTGCAATTTTACCGGATTTTCTAGCATAATAAATACCTTCATAGTTCATCCTATTTACGAATCCTGCAGCATCACCAATAACTAAAGTTCGGGGATAGTATGTATACTCAATAATTCTATCAGGAATGGGTGCCGCCCAATAATGGCGATCTTCTATTAATAATGGTTTTGCTCCTTGTAAACGAGGTGAAATTGTGGGATGTGATTCAATTATTTTTTTAAGTCTTTCTACTTTAACAAAATAGTCTAACACACCCACAGTTAATCCTCCAGGTTTCGTAAAAATCCAAGCGTATCCATGTGAAGCTATCCCTTTTGCATCCCAATAAATTTCAATATCTCCTCCTCCAAAACGTTCTTCAATTATACTATCTGCTATGGTAAATTCAGCTTGTACACAATTTACAGTTTCTCTCGGATATTCTACACCTAAAGATCGTTGTATTTTTGATGACGAGAGACCTGTTGCTATTATTAAGAAATCAGAAAGATAAGTCTTCTTTTCTCCTGTTTTTGTTATTGTTTCAACTTCTATTCTATCATTAAATCTATTAGCTGAAAGTGCTTCAGTTTCAGTATAAAGCTCAGCACCAGCAGATTGTGCACTTTCGGCAAGGAATCGGTCATATTCGGTCCTATAAACTAAAGTCCCAAATGTTTCACCATCGTGAATTGGTTTCATTTTTCCAATTTTATCTTTTGTTCCAATTAAAACTTGATTTATCGATTGTTGACGAACGGAATTTGGTAATTTACCAAACTCCTTTTCATTATCACCTAGTAAACCCCCAGCACACGGTTTATAACGACCTATTGCTGACTTTTCAAGTAATATAACATGTGCACCATTTTTAGCTAATTCAATAGCACATGTTGATCCAGCTGGTCCTGCTCCAACTATTATAGCATCTACTTTCATATTAAAATCCGTTAACTGTTAAGTTTTTGAATTATTTCCTCAGCTTCTTTCATAATCCGATCGAAATACTCTTTAACTGTTGGTATATCGTTTGCTAAACCTATACTTTGACTACAAGAGATGATACCTGCATCTATATTTCCTTCATCGTACATTTCTTTCGTTTTAGTTCCTGCAGCAGCATTAAAAACCTCATTTTGCTTGCCAGCTTTCTCTAATTCAAGCACTTTTTGTGCTGCCTTATTAGTCCATACACGATGAGTTGCATTAACAGATTTCATAACAAGACAAGTGTCATAAATTCCGGCTTTTAGAAGAGCATTTTTCAAATTTTCATGAATTGGACATTCTTTTGTGAGAAGAAGACGAGAGCCTATTAATGCAGCTTGCGCACCTAAGCTTAATACCGCAACTACACCCCTTCCATCCGCGATGCCGCCACCTGCTACAATAGGGATTTTTAAAGCATCTACTGATGCGGGAGTTAATACCATAGTTCCAATATCAAACCGACCAGTCGCACCACCATTTTCGTATCCAACAACTTCTACAATATCAGCTCCGAGTTTTTCTGCTGTTAATGCATAACGAATACCAGCACATTTATGGATCCAGGTTACATTATTTTCTTTAAAGAGAGGAACATACTTTTCAGGGGCTTTATGACCCGATGTTTCAATAATTTTAACTCCCTCTTCGATCATAACCTTCACTAGGTCTATCTGCTTTACCGGCATGAGCATTGGGAATAGATTTACGTTAACAGCAAATGGTTTATCCGTCAAAGCTTGAAGCTGATTAATTGCTTTCCTTAATGGTTCAGGTTTACGATACATAACTGAAGCAAGAATTCCAAGTGCTCCTGCATTAGAACATGCAGCGGCGAATTCTGGATTTGTTACATTCATCATATTACCTGCAAATATAGGATATTTTAGATTCAGCATCTCAGTAACTTTTGTTTTTAACATTTTATCACATCCATTTACCTAACTCATAATAGAAATAATATTTTTTTTTTAATGATTTAATTATTTACAAAAAAGCTAGATTTCTTAAATAATTTTGAATATTAAAATAAACAAGGTTTTAATAATTATATAAATTAGGAATCTAATTAATAAATATTTATAATGTGAGTATTTTGAGCGAAAGTGAAGATGTTTACAGAAAGTTACAGAAACATCTCGATACAGGACCTATTGGGTTTCCCCCTGCTAAATCAGGATCGGATATTCGACTATTAAAAGCTTTCTTTAATCCTAAAGAGGCGGAATTTGCGACTAAATTAAGTTTCTTCCCTTCAAACCTAAAAAGTATTTATAGAAAAACAAAAAAGCAAGGAATGTCCCTTGAGGAAACCAAAGACATGTTAGATAACTTAGTAAAAAAAGGTCTTATTTTTCATGCTGATATTCCCGAAGCTGGTGAAAGATTATATTTAAATGCACCACTTGCCGTCGGATTCTACGAACTTAATGTTAATAGACTCACAAAAGAAAGAGCTGAAGCTTTCGAGGAATACTTGAATGAAGAATTTATTGATGAATATAATACATCTGGAATTCCTCAAATACGTACTATACCAATCAACGCCGCCGTTACTAAAGAGAATAAGGTTATGACATATGATGATGTTAGACAACTAATTGAAACGCATAAAGGTCCATACTCGGTACAAGAATGCATCTGTACGCAAGAAAAAGAAATCCTTGGAACGAAATGCAAGCACAGTCTTACAGAAAGATGTCTATCAAATAGCCAAACATCGATTGACCGGGGCGACGCACGCGAACTCAGTAAGGAAGAAATATTTGACCTTCTAAAGAAAGCGGAAGAAGATGGCCTAGTAATTCAACCAGGAAACTTCAAAGAACCTGGATTTTTCTGCTTATGTTGCAGTTGTTGCTGTGGTATTCTTTCTAATGTTAAGAACCTTGACAAACCATCTCAATATTTTGCGACAAATTATTATTCAGAAGTAGACGCAGATCTATGTTCTGGTTGCGGTACCTGTGCAGATCGTTGCCCAATGGATGCGATAACCATTGAAGATGTCTCAACCATTAATCGCGATCGTTGCATTGGTTGTGGTATATGTGTGCCTTCGTGTCCTGAGGAAGCAATTCATCTCCGAAATAAAGAAGAAATTACTGAGCCTCCAAAAGATTTAATGGATTTATGGTTAAAGATTGGAAATAAAAAAGCAGAATTACAAAAAGCAGCAAAAAATCAATAATATTTTTTTTAATCATACTTTCTTTGGGGGCAGAATTTTACCCTTAAGAATAGGATCATTCGTATTTTCCAACCAATCATTTAGTCTCTTTCTTAGCTCTTTAGCAATATGATCATAAGCAGGATCATTAATCAAATTAGTAATTTCATTAGGATCTTTTTTAAGATCATATAATTCTTCATCCAGTCTTGGTTTTTCATAAATTTCTTTCATAATTTTGTTTATTAATTTCCCCGTTCGAAGTTGATAAGCCATATCTGCAGGTACCTCAAATGCAGTTTCACACTTTTCAAAATTACGAATAAACTTATAATTCTCCGTCCGAATTCCCCGCATTGGATCATATTTATCATGCCAAGTTTTTTCAACAAATATCTCTTTTCGAAATATCTTTTTCTCATTTTTTAGAACAGATAGAAAGCTCTTTCCAGCAATATTTTTTGGTATATCCCCACCAATAAAATCGAGAATAGTCGGGAGTAAATCAATATTACTTATCATACTTTCGATTACTTTTCCTCCAGAAAGCAAGTTTGATTCAGGAAGAGACATTATAAGAGCAGTTTTTGTTCCAGGATCGTACAATGTACATTTTGCCCTTGGAAAAGGGATTCCATGATCTGTAGTAAAAATAAATAGCGTATTATTTTTCAATCCATACGTTTCTAAATTATTAATTATATTACCTATCATCTTATCTACGGAATGTATAGAACCATAAAATTCAGCGAAATCTTTCCTAACTTCGGGATGATCTGGTAGAAAGGGGGGTATTATAACCTTTTTAGGATCATCGGGGACCCCAAATGGTTCGAACGGAATGTGAACTTCAAATGTTCCTATGCATGTATAAAAAGGGTTTTCATCATCTTTATGCTTTAATAAAAATTTTGGAATTTTATCAATTTTGTTCTTGGTATCATACCCTAGAGTACTTTTAATATCAAGAAATCTCTTACTTTCATGTTGAACTCCAATTAAATGTGCTGAATATCCATTTTCTTTTAAATACATAGGTAAGGTTTTATTAGTCTTATGTAAAGTCCAGTTGTAAATATATTTTGGACCAGGATTAGCTAATCCCATAAGCCCATTTTGATGTGGATATAATGATGTCTGAATACTACCTCGACTAGGACTACATTGGGGTGCTGTACAAAAATAATTTGTAAATCTTACACCTTCCTTTGCTAATCTATCTAAATTAGGTGTATTTAACGAGTTTGGCATTTGAGGTGAGTCATAACATCCTATAAGTTGCCCTTGATCATGAGTTATAAATAAAATAATATTAGGTTTTTTTTTCATATTCCACAACATAAAGTAGTTTTTCAACTTTAATTTAATATCTATTTGATTTGAATTATTAATATACTACCAAAAAGCGGTTTCCATGTCTTTTTCTGGTGCATCCTCAAAGATTTCTTCAATAATTTCGCCGAAATTATTAAATATGGAAACCTCGCCATCCCAATTTTTAATCTTTTCTCCATATAGTTCGAAAAATTTTGATTCGATTAATTTTAAATATTTTATTATTTTTTTTTCTTTACTTTTCAAATCAGATCTTGATATAAATAAAAAATCTCTATCTCCTTGATAAACCATTAGTTGAGAATTTCCCAACACTAATGACTTTAGCTCTTTTTCCCCAAGATTCGAAATAAAGTTTTGTATTGCAGAAAAAAATCCCCCAAATAAAACTGCATCAATATTTTCTTCCTTTGACATGTTAAATAGTGTAATACCCGATGGATCAATTATCCAAATTTCATTAATTACTCTCATCTTGTAAGACTCAATTACCTAGTGAAGAAACCTACTGGGTACTATCTATAAACTTTAATCTTTATCGATTAACTTTATAAATACTTATATTTGAATCTGATGATTTAATTTAAATATCCAAATTATTATTCGTTTATACCGCGAACTGTAATAATAAAAAAGAATTGGTCGAGAAAATTGAGTGTAATAAATGCGGCAGAATTAGGAGCGTTATTATTTGAAATTTCAGTATTTGTAATTACTTTTTCAGTCAGCATGATTCTTTTTTATAGGTATTTCAAAAAAAGAAATAATAATCTCTTAATATTTGCGATGTGTATTTTAGTATTTTCTTTTGCGGCTATTAGCCAAAGTCTTGATATTCTAATTTTCGACCAAATTCCAAAATATAGTGAAACATCACTAGGCTATAATTTTGCGTTCTTAATGAGTGCATATGCAAATATATTACTCGCTTTATTCTTTTTAAGAATCTATGAGAAAGAACATGTGAATCTCATTATTACAATTTATTCCGTTTCTAATATTGTAAATACCACTATTTTAGTAAGTACTACTTTTCAGAAATCAGCTCATATCTTATATCCCTTACTTCATATCCTTAACTCAACACTATTTGAAAATGCAGAATTATCATTCCCAGAAATAGAATTAATAAGAATGATGTGCTTAATTTTACATTTAGCCCTCTCAATGATATTATATATTTATATGACCCAAGCAACGGTGAGATCGTCCAGAAAAGATTTAACACTTAAAGTTAGAAGGGGATTTCAACTAATAGCTTCATTTGGGTTATTTTTGTTGATAGCTTTTACCTTTTTTATTATGGATTTCATTTCAGGAGCTTTATTCCATTGGTGGTATTCACCTTGGCTATATATTGGTTGGACTTCAGCTACTGTTGGAGCCATAATGGCTTATTTGGGGTATATAATGCCGGATTGGTTGAAAAAACGTTGGGAAGAATAGTAATTTTGGTAACTATTCACTAATTACTGGATGAAAAATAGTAATTTTATATAATTTAAAGACTTAACTGTAGTAAGTAGTTGAACTTTTATCGAAATTCTCGACTCTTTCTATTTTTAGATATTTTGCCATTTGATAATCTGGTGGTGCATAAATGATATCAGGGAAATATGCACCTATTCCACGTGCAGCCATTACACGTGCAGGATGTTTATCATCAGGAATAATTTCTTTTGTAACATAATCGGTATATTGTCGGCATTCTCGTTCACTAAGAAAACCCAACGAATGGATATATTCGTGTAATAGTATATGGTATACATATGCCAAAACTATTTCATCATTCATTTCTTTCTTTGTCAATAATACCCTTAGAGCAGTAGAATTCATCAAAATCATGGTGCCACCAGAGAAAAACATTCCACCTATGAATCCCCTTCCTGAAATTCCCATTTCCACAAGCCCTAGGCTCAGTCCTGCGCGATGGCGATATAGTGTCTTCTCTACATCACGCTTTACCTTCTCAAATATATCAGGCATTTCTTTTTTTAATTCATCGAGATCCATAAAGTCTTCACACCAATTAAATAAAAAAATTAATAGTATTTATTGACTTAGTTTGAGGTTTACCACAATCCAACTAAATATAACAGTTACAATAATTATCTATTATTTTTAAAAACATGATTTCTCTTAATATTGATTGAGTTCTACGCAAGGTGAGATTGTTTGCCATTAGAAATTTATGATAAAAATGAAATTAAGTTACGTTCAATTTCTGAAGTATTTAAAGAGTTACCTCCAGAATACAAATTAAAGGATTATCTTCCAATAACTGAAAATTCATTACTGGGATTACGTATTGTGGAGGATTTTACTGGATATGCAGAAATGAGCGAATCAACAGGAGAGTTCATTAGTAAATTTTTAGATGCTAGGTTCAACGAAACAATTAATTTTTCTAAAGCAGCAAAAGAAGGTAGAATCCCTAAAGAACGTTTAAAAGAAACAGTAACATTTTGGGGAATTCCGCCTGTAATGGCTATAAGAGGAGACATTAGTGGTGTTTCTTCTAAAATGATATACGGTCCGAGTAATGATATCACTTTTTGTGCAGTTTCAGACTTGACTAATGAGCTTACATTCCTTTTTAATATTCACACCGAAGAGGGGCTTTCTGAGGATTATTGGGTTGTTTTTGCTGATGATGAACTGTTCAATCGACGACATATGAAATTAGGTTATAGATTAAGAGAAATTCCTCAGAAAATAGCAGGTTTGGGACCAGCAGCTGATAAAATTCGAGATATAATGATAGATATTAGAAATGAACGTAATCCACAGTGGAGTGATTCTAGTTATCATATTTGTCTTTTTTATTTAACTGGTGCTGCTACAATGGGTATGGAATTATCTTCTTATAATGCTTTAGCAGAAATCTGGGATGGTGTAAATGCAGTAAGACATTATGGAATGAAAGGACAGCTTTTTGCTTATGAACCTTGGCCTCCTATTCTCAATGTAATGTTTGGGTTAGATAGAGGAATGTGGACTCAGAAATTAACACGAATGCTTACAGAAAATCTCCTATTTGTAAATTATTTGGAAAAAGAAACCATTGAATACTTTAAAAAGCATTATTACGAGTCATATGAATATTTTATCAAATTAATTTCCTACCAACTTCACCAAGGTATACCATTACCTTACCAAACTATGGGATGTATTCCTCCAAAATTTAATAATGAAAAGGGTGTGTGGGAGGAAATTAAATTTCAATATCCTGAGGGAAAAAGAATTAATTTAATGGAGGATTGTGGTCTATCATTTGAAGAAGCGATTGGAGGCGTTCTTTTAGATGTTGATCATAATTTTAGAGGTGAAGTAAACCAAGAAAATATAATTTCATTAGGACACGGTCTAAACACAAAATATTTGCGACCAGTGACAGTCAAGACAAAAAAAATAAGGAAGGTAAAAAAAATCAGAAAAGTCAGAAAGGTAATTAGAAATCTTTGACTTTTTAAGTAAAATTCGTATTCGGATACATACTTTTATATGTCCTTTGATATAAAAATTGATATAACTATATAAAAATGAAATAAAGGAAGGAATTAAAATGACAATAACAATAAGACGCTTCAAGAAAGATGATATAGAAGATGCTAAAAATTTAATGATTCAGCTTTGTGAGGTAACTGGTGCTGAATTTAACGAAGAAAGATGGCTTTGGGGTATTAAAATGCGCCTATATGACGCATTGAAGAAAAATGGTATGTTAGTTGCAAGCGAAGATGGAACAATGGCAGGTCTACTACTTGCAGATATTAATATCGATCCTACTGGTGTAAGTACAGGTTATATTCGATCTGTAATTGTAGGTGCTGATTTTAGGAAAAAAGGAATAGGAAAGAAACTTGTTTCAGAAGCTATAAATTATCTCAAAAATATGGATGTTGATACGATTCTAATTAATGTAAGAGGGACAACCGAGCATGCAATGAAGTTATATGAGAGTCTAGGATTTCGAGAGTTATATCGCGTAATGGAATATCCCGTACCTAAGAAAAGAATTGAGAATATGAAGCTTCCCGACTCATACAATCCATGATTTTTCTTATTTATTTTAAATTTTATTGGTTTTTTAAAATTGGTTCTTATTGATGCCAAAGCTTTATAAAATTACCAAAAATCTTTTTACTTTAACTCCTTCTTCGAATATATACAGCTCTGCAAATGTCAATTTTTTAATTGATAAAAAAATCACTCTTATTGATGCTGGAACGAGTAATGACCCAGGACCTAGAAATATTAGGAAAATTTTGAATTCTTTAGGGGTACCTCCTCGAATAGATTTAATATTAATTACTCATTCTCATGTTGATCATTTTACAGGTGCAAAAAAGCTAAAAAAAGTTTTTAATCCCCAAATTTTTGCCCATTATCTTACAGAACAAGCTATTAAACAATATAGTGACTTTCGAAATTTGGGAAGCTTTGAATATTGGGAGTTTATTGAAAAAACCTTTCCGATTGTCCGAAAGACTCATTTCATCAAATATCTCATTAGTTTTATGTATAGGCGTTCATTTGGGAATTTTGAGGAGTTTCAATTGGATAAAAAGTTAAAAGAAGGGGATGAAATAAATTTAGGCAGTTTTAATTTTAGAATAATTTTCACTCCAGGACATAGTCCTGATTCTATTTGTTTATATGAACCTAATAAGAAGATATTATTTTCTGGTGATATGATTCCTTATACACCTTATATCCATACCTCAATTTCTGATTTCAGAAGCTCTATTAAGAAATTGATTAATTTGGATGTTAAATTAGCTATTCGAGGTCACGGAAAGCCTCAAATTTGGCAAGAAGAGAAGCCTAGATATATGCATTTTTTAAAAGATATGGATATTGCAAAACTTAGAATTCTTAAAATATTAAAATTAAAAGGACCACAAACTGCACATAGAATGGCAAATAGTGTTTTTCAGAGAACTCATTTAATCCATAAAACAATTTATACAAACCTAATGAGAGTTTCTGTATTTTGGATATTAAAATATCTAGAAGAATTAGAAGAACAAGGAAAAATTAAGAGCCAACTAATAAAGAATAGATTAATTTTTTCCTTGAAGTAAATATTACAATCTGAAAAAATAAGATATATAGATGGGTTTTATCCTAAAAATGAAAATTAGTATCTAAGAAAAAATCCAATAAATTATGTAAATACTTTAAATTCAGCCATTAATTATACAATTCAAGGTGAAATAAAAATTGGATTTTAATTTAGATTGGGATTCAATAAAAGAACAAATAAAAGATGCTGTTGAAATAGAAAAAGATGAAGCAAAAAAACTGGTAAAAATCAAATTTAAAGGCGATATATCAGATAATCCCATGGTGGGCAAGATGGTCGGTGATGATACGGGGTTACAAGATACATTAACTCAATTTGTCGGAAAGGGCGAACAAATTGATTGTGATATTAAATTTCTTGATGCAGAAAATACATTTTTACTTGAAAATTTTAAGGATGAAAAGACAACGAACCAGGTCTATGATTTTTTCAACGAGTTGTTCTTTGGTGATTTTCTAAAAAATCTAATGGATCAGATGATGGATGCATTCGGAAATTTAGGAGATTTAATGAAAGAATAAAAATAAAGACTTATCTTTTAACCGTCTTTTTTATTTTTTTATATAATGAGATTTAGTAAAGCCCTTTTAAATCAGACGTTCCAAACTCAAGTAAGTTTCGAAGTTTTTTTACTTTTTCTTCGAGTTCAGTAATAGCAGTTTCTAATGTAAGGTATGACTCTCCGAAATTTAGATCTGCTGGATCTAGGTCATCTTTAATACCTTTTAATTCTTCTAAAAATGTTGTATTATGTTGAATACGCTCTTGGATTTTAGCTATATAATCTTCATTTATTAATTCAGTGCAAGCTCCAATTGTTTCTGCGTCACCTGCTAGAAATTCTGAATATTTATCGTTTTTTTCGATAAGTTCTGGTTCCCATAGATCTGGCAATCGGTTATCTTTTTTTAATTCATCAATAATTTCAGCACTATACATATTTTCTCCTATGAAGCGCAATCCAAGCTCTCCAGTAATCAATATATTAGCTTGGCTATCGTAGACTACTGCGTGCTTTTTTTGGTATTCCAAATCTCCGTCATTTACTTGAATAATTTTAGCCAAAATAGTAAAATTTCCGCAACTATATGATTCACCACGATCCATCGCATCTGCTAATAGTTTAATAGTATTTTCTTTTTCTAGATCTTGTTCATCATACGTTTCAGGTATTAAGTCCATAAAAAAATTCATCCAAGCTGTTTTTTATGGTTTAGTGCATTCTTAAAAAGTCAATAATAAAATTCGTGTTATAATATGTATTTCATTGGTTACTTATAAAGGATTATTATCGGTTCTGTTTAAGAATTTCAAACTTGAACCTAGGTAAAACTGCTGTCATTTTTATATTGATATCATAATATTCTTAGTTGATGTCATCTGAGCAAATTCCTATTGGAAGATTTTCACAAATTACGAGGCTAACACAAAAAGCTCTAAGAATTTATGATGAACGAGGAATATTAATTCCAGACGTGAAGGATCCTATAACTGGTTATCGTTATTATACCACATCGCAAATTGAAAAAGCGTTGAAAGTAAAATATTTGATTGAAATTGGGTTTAATCTTTCTGAAACTAATGAATTATTAAATGCAATGGAAATAGCTAACCATGATCTAATCAAAGAAATGTTTTCCAAGAAATTATTAGAAGTAAAACATGAAATTATAAGATTAAAGAAAATTGAGGAAATTTTGCTCGAAAATACATCAATTGAGGTTTTATTTATGAACACTACTGAACCTGTTATTAAAAATGTCTCTAAGATGAGAGTAATAAGTAAAAGAGAAAAAGGAACATATAGTAACACTATAAATAAACTAATTGGTGAAATAATGGGACAGATTTTTAAACCAGATAATCAAAAAGAGCGAGTTACCATCATTGGACCACCAATGTTTATATGTCATGATAAAGGTTACAATGATGTAGATGCAGATATTGAAATTGCCGTCCCAATAACTGGAAGAGTCAACGTTGAACAAGATTTTGAAGTAAAATACTTGGAAGGAGGAAAAGTAGTTTCCACTATCCATACTGGGTCATATGGTAATCTAAGTGAAGCCTATACAAGGGTTTTTGAATATTCTAGAAAGAATGGTTTAAAGATCGCTGGACTTACTAGGGAAATATATCTAACAAATCCAAATGAAAAACCTGAAAATGAATTATTAACAGAAATTCAACTTCCGATAGAATAATTTTTTTTAAGTCTATTTTTGCAAAACTTTTACCTAGGGTAGAATCTTAGATGTTTTATATGGGAATAAGAATTGAAAATTGGATACCTTAGGAAATTAAAGAAAAAAGTAAATTAGATTGTTTCATAATATGGAGCTTTTTTTATAAATCCAATAATCATGGTTAGAAAACCAGCTAGCCAAATTATCATAGCAGGCCAAACGGCATCAGTATAAATTCCTGCAAGCCTAATGCCCAACTGACCTAATACTGAATGAATTAAATGAGCTACGAGAATAATTGTCATCCCAGAGCCTATTAAAAGTGGATGAATATTTGGAAGTCTATGTTGGTGATAACAGAAGAAAAATGTGAAAACAAATATTAAATACATGGGAAGACCGATCACAACTAATAAAATATCCATAATAGCTATATTAACGAAGGCAGCAATAAGAATTGCTATTTCTGTGAAAATTATCCACATGATAATGCTCAATAAGATCCTTTTTTTATGTGTGGGAAACCACACCACTAGTAAAATTGTGAAATTTAATCCATAAACTACGGTATTTAGATTTAAATCTATTAAATATGCAATTTGTCCAATAGGACTCTCAATCGATACAATAGGATAGAAAGCTACAAAATATAATTCAATTGGAGTATAGATACACATAATTATCAAAACAAATGCAAAAATAAATGGCAAGTCTGAGTAATATCTAACTTTTCCTTTATACCACTGTCGAAGAAGTATGATCGCTCCTATTGGATATAATACCAATCTTCCAATTAACAAAAAGGTTACCAATAATTGTCCTGTGCTAATCATTATGATTTCTCCTTAAATTATTAAACAATTTATCTCTATAACAATATATAAACTCCATTCAAAATCAAAATTTATTTAAAAACTCTATATATACTTTATTCATGAATTATGTTGAGCCAGTGTACCGTCCACCTTCTGAAGGTCGAAGTTTATTAGTGCAGTGCACAATTGGATGCAGTCAAGCAGCACGAGGATGTTGTTATTTTTGCGGATCTTATTTAATGCAAAAAATGATGCCGAAAAAAAGATTTAGAGTTAGACCTATTAAAGAAATATTAGATGATATAATATCTGCAAGATTGCATTATGGAGAAAGAGTTCGCAGAGTATTTCTTTTAGATTCAAATGCATTAGTAATGAAAACAGAAGATTTATTAACTATAATTACAGCTTTTTACAGAACATTTCCTTATTTAGAAAGAGTTTCGACTTATGCTTGTGCTATTGATATTTTAAGAAAATCTGAAGAAGATTTAAAGAAATTATCAGATGCTGGATTAAAAATTTTATATATAGGAGTGGAATCAGGGGACGAACAAGTTCTTCAAGATGTAAATAAGGGGGTAAATGTTGAAGAAACCATAAAAGCTTCTAAAAAAGCGATAGATGCAGGATTTATCATATCTATAACTGTTATTCTGGGATTAGGAGGAAAAAAAAGAACTAAAGAACATGCCATAAATACTGGGAAAATCATTTCTGCAATAAATCCACATTATTTAGGAGCTCTGACCCTGATGGTTGTTCCTGGAACTCCAATTCACGATAAAATACGAAAAAAAGAGTTTCTTCAATTAGATACTCATAAATTATTGGAAGAAATGAAACTTATGGTTGAAAATATTAACGTAAATCGTGATTGCATTTTCAGAACTAATCATGCATCTAATTATCTCCCAATAAAAGGAACTTTACCTCAAGATAAAGCTAAATTATTGGACATTATTAAGCAAGCTCTTGAAAATAAAGTTCCTTTACGTCCTGAATTTTTGAGAGGTTTATAATCCATCTATTTTTAATGAGGATTTGATATGTTAGATGAAATTTTGCAAAGTAAATCGAAAAATAAATTAGTCAAATGGTTAGACAAAAAAAATTTTTTTTATCCAGGAACTAAAATTCTATTTAAGATCATTAGATTAATTTTTAATCTAAAGGGCGTTCAAATTTGTTCAATAGGACAATCTCATTTGGATGCCTGTTGGCGTTGGGTTAGAAAAGATACAATTAGAAAGAATTATATTACTTTTAGAAATGCATTAGAACACATTGAAATGTTTCCATTTTTTAAGTTTTCTTGCTCTTCACCTCAATATTTTGAATGGATGGAAAGATATTTTCCTAAAATATTTAAAAAAATTCAACAAAGAGTAAAGGAAGAGCGAATTGAGTTGCTCGGGGGGATGTGGATAGAGCCTGATATGAATTTAATTAGTGGAGAGTCGATTGTTAGACAAAGATTATATGGTCAAAGATATTATTTATCAAGGTTCGGAAAAGTTAGTGAAGTTGCTTGGCTAAGCGATACATTTGGGTATAATTGGCAATTACCCCAAGTCTTGGCAAAAAGTGGTGGAAAATATTTCTACACCAATAAAATGTGTTGGAATTCTGAAAATGAATTTCCATTTAGTATCTTCTATTGGAAATCTCCAGATGGTTCAAAAATTTTAACATATTCATTTCCTTATTCAATTAATTTGTTTGCTCAAGATCCCAATATTGGAGGGTTTAAAAGACTTTGTAGTTTCTTATCAAAGTCTGATTTAGAATTTAATTATAATTTTAATTTTGAGAAAATTAAAAGAATGAAAACCAAAAAACATGTGAAAGAACTTGGATTGGTTTATGGAATTGGTGATGGTGGAGGAGGTCCATTACTTGAGGAAATAATAATATTAAAGGATTTAATGAGACAAGGGCAAAATAAATTTATAACAGCATTAGATTACTTTAAAATATTAGAAACCTATGGAAATTTCCCAATTTGGAACGATGAATTATACTTAGAATTTCATAGGGGAGTTTACACAACTCATGCATGGATTAAAGACACAAATAGAAGAATGGAAATAAAATTAAAAAATTTAGAGATAATTTCTACTCTTTCTACTTTTTTTGGATTTAAATATCCAAAGGTAGAAAATCTTTGGCGACTTCTGCTCTTTAATCAATTCCATGATATTTTACCTGGTTCGAGTATCCCAGAAGTATATGAAGAATCAAAAGAAGATTTTAAAAAGATCAAAGAAAAAGCGAATAAAATTGAAAAAGATGGGTTAGAAAATCTTTTAAAAAATATAAACACTACTGATTTTGAGAATCCTCTTGTAATATTTAACACATTAAATTGGGATAGAACAGGAATTGTTGAATTACCATTCAATAAAGAAAATATTTCAGTATTAGATAGCGAAAATAATGAACTTACAACACAAATAATTGAGAAAAAGGATAAACAATTTTTATTATTTAATGCTTCGATTCCTAGTTTAGGTTACTCCGTATTTAACTTGATCAAATCTAAAACTACTCCCAATAACCAAACTGATTTGGAAATTCGAGATGAGAAAAATTTCATTTCTTTAGAAAATAGTTACATGATTATTCGAATTAATAAGAAACATGGTTATATTTCTAGTATATACCATAAAATTTTAGATAAAGAAATCATTTCTGGAAAAGCAAATTGGATTCAATTATACAAAGATGATCTTCCCAAAGATTCGGCTTGGAATATTGATAGAAATTATTATAAAAAATTAATAGAAATACCCGAACCAAATAAAATTGAAATATCAGACCGGGGACCAATATTAGCTACTGTTAAAATATATAGAAAGTACAATAATTCAAAATTTGTTCAAATTATCAAATTATATTCTCAAATTGACCTTCTAGAATTTAATTTGGATTTAGATTTTAACGAAAAAAAACGAATTTTAAAAGTTGCCTTTCCACTAAATATAAAAACTGAAGAATTTTATTCTGAAATACCATTTGGAGTGATTTCAAGACCAACTAATCCTAAGTTTGAATCTCAATCTGGAAGATGGGAAGTTCCTGCTCAGAAATGGATAGACCTATCAAATGATGATTTCGGGGTTACTTTGATCAATTATTCTAAATATGGATTTAATGTCATTGGAAATGTTCTTAAAATGACAGTTTTAAGAACACCTCAATATCCAAGGGCTGGCGGGCCTCTGCAAATTAGTGATTTAAGAAAAATTACTGATTTAGGAAAACACTCTATTAAGTATGCATTAAAAATTCATAAAGGAAAAGAATTTGCAATCAAGGAAGCCCATGAATTTAATGATGAGTTTTTAGTATCCAAAATTTCTCCTCATAAGGGAATATTACCAAAAAAGTTATCATTTTTAAGTATTGAACCAAATACCATAATTTTAAGTGCATTTAAATCATATGAGGACAGAAAAAGTGATGAATCAAGATTTATTTTACGAATTTACGAAGCTTGTGGAAATCAAACAACATGTAAAATAAATTTTGCATCTAATTTCAAAATCTCGGAAGTCTTTGAAACAGATCTTTTAGAATTTAATCCTAAAAAAATAAATAAGCATAATGAAGATACAATCGAGGTTGAATTGGGAAAATTTGAAATTAAAACTTTATTAATAACATTGAAATTAAGTTAGAATCATTAAAAATTCAGCCCAGAAATCTCTAATTTTCTTCAAAGTTCTAATAAGAATTCAATTAAAAACGAAAAACTTGAAAATTTTATTTTTAAGAGGAATGGCTTTAGAACTATAAATTTATTCCTCAAACAAAAAATTAAAAAAACAACTTAATTTCAATTACCTATATTATTTCTTAAAAAAAAACTCGATGACTTAAAATGGAGAGAAGAACGTCAACAATTTTAATAGTATGTATTGTAATTGGTGCTTTTGGAGTTACAATTGGAATTATTACTATGGCAAAACCTGAATCCCTAAATCCTATAATTCTTTTTCTTGCAAATCCTTCTAAAACAAGTCATCCTACCTCAAATGTGTGGACTTGGGTGTCTGGAACTAGTGAAATTAACCAGTTGGGAATCTATGGTAAGAAAGGTTTAGCTGCTAGTAGCAACTTTCCCGGAGCGAGAGACAGAAGTATCTCTTGGATAGACTCGAATGATACATTATGGCTCTTCGGGGGAGTTGGTTATAATAATCTTTCAGGTCCAGGTTATCTTAATGACTTATGGAAATTTGATGGTATATACTGGACTTGGGTATCTGGGACTCATTTACTTGGTGAAGTGGGAACCTACGGTACGCAAGGTTTACCCACAGCCATCAACATACCTGGAGCAAGATGTAATAGCATCTCTTGGATAGACTCGAATGATAACTTCTGGCTCTTTGGTGGATATGGACGTGATAGTGTAGGTGATAGTGGCTATCTTAATGACCTATGGATGTTTAATACCACTACTGGCTGGTGGACATGGGTTTCAGGAAATAATACAATAAATCAAAATGGAACCTATGGCATAAAAAGCGTAACTGCAACCAGCAATGTTCCCGGATCAAGAAGAAGAAGTATCTCTTGGATAGACTCGAATGATACGTTATGGCTCTTTGGAGGAGATGGATACAACAATGAAAGCAGCGGTTATCTTAATGATTTATGGAATTTCAATGGTACACACTGGACGTGGGTTTCTGGAACTCATTTAATTCAACAGCCAGGAAACTACGGCATGAAAGGCGTGCCTACAGCCGGTAATGTTCCCGGAGCAAGGGACAGAAGTATCTCTTGGATAGACTCGAATGATACGCTATGGCTCTTTGGGGGATGGGGATATACCAATGTAAGCGGTGGTTTTCTTAATGACCTGTGGAAATTCAATATCACTACACTTGAATGGACTTGGGTGTCCGGAAATTATACAACGAATCAGTTGGGAAATTACAGCACGAAAGGCGTGCCTACTGCCAGTACCGTTCCTGGAGCGAGACATTATAGTTTCTCTTGGATAGATATGAATGATAATCTATGGCTCTTCGGCGGAGAAGGATATAACAATGTAACTGGTGGTTCAAGTTTTTATCTTAATGACTTGTGGAAATTTAATACTACTACTCTTGAATGGACTTGGATGTCTGGAACTCATTTATTACAACAGCAAGGAAATTACGGCAGTAAAGGTGTGGCTGCTGCCAACAACATTCCTGGTGCAAGATATGCTAGTATCACTTTTACAGACTCGAAGAATACTCTCTGGCTCTTCGGGGGATATGGATATGATAGTGAAGGGAATGATGGTTATCTAAATGACTTGTGGAAATTCCACTGACTCTACAAAAGCTTTAATTTTCCTTTTTTTTTAAATTTAATAAATTAAATAAATATAATTAAATCGGAATAATATATGTGAGGTGTTTCATGAAATCCATTTTATTGACTAACGACGACGGAATCGATAGTCCTTGCCTTCAATACTTAAAAGATGTGCTATCTGATTTAGCAGAAGTTACAATCGTAGCCCCAAAAAGTGAGAAATCTTGGTGTGGAAAAGAAATAACTCGCTTTGGTGAATTTGTTGTAGAGGATTATGGAAAGATGGGATATGCAGTTGCAGGAACCCCAGCAGATTGTGTATTAATTGGTATATTTCATATTTTGAATAAAGATAAAAGACCTAATTTAGTTATTTCTGGGATAAATGTAGGGGCCAATGCAGGAGATTCGTTTATTCTTTCTTCGGGAACAGTCGGAGCAGCAATAGAGGCGGCTCTTTTAGGTATACCAGCAATTGCTATAAGTATTTTAATTCCTAACAAACATAAGAAAAACCTTGAAAGTTGTGATGTGGATGTTAAATATTTCGAAGTTGCAGCTACTCTTACAAAGAAAATTGCAAAACAAATTCTAGAAGTCAATAATAAAGATTTACCATCTAATTTACTTATAATTAATGTCCCCTTCAATGCTACCAACGATACAAAAATAAAGATAACATCGGTTGGTGAAGCACATTATGGTTCTATATTTAGAGAGCTTAAAGAAAAGGGAGAGAAAAATAAAAAGATTTATAGATTTGGAGCTAAGAATCCCAAAGGGGCTAAATTTCGTATAGACCTCAAAGGTTCCGATATTAGAGCTTTATTGTTTGAAAGAAATATTTCAATTACTCCTATCTCACTCAAATTAACGGGAGATATGGAAAAAACAAGAATTTTCTTTAAAGATTTATTATAATTAGTTCTTTTTATTTAAAATTCATTATACAATTAATTCTTTTAATAATATGCTTAGTGTTAAATTGAATACATTTTTGATCTAAAGCACATTATATCAAATATAGTCGCAAATAACTCGAATCATTCGAAACATTTATCAATTCTTTCTTTATTTAAAATTTGAGTTTATTAAACTCATTATCTAAATAATAATTATCGGGTTTTATTGTGAAATAGAGGGTTTCAAATGACTAGAATCCGTATAATGACAGAGAAGGATATTGACATAGCAAAACAATTGATGAAAGCTTTAGTAAATGAAATGAATGAACAATTTAATGAAGATCGATGGAATGAATCGATAAATAGAAGGCTTTCTGATGAAGAAATTTTTGGAATTTATTTTACTTTAATTGCTGAAGAAAATAGTAAGATTTGTGGTATTGCATTTTCAGAAGTGAGAGAAGAAATCCCCGGTTCAGTCATATATGGATATATAAGTAATGTTTATGTAACCCCAGAAGAGAGAAAAAAGGGTATTGGTTCACAACTTCTCAAAGAATCTATTAGTAGCTTAAGAAGAACTAATGTTTCTAAAATACGCTTAAATATTAAAAGTACAATGGGCGATGCTTTGAAATTAGTTGAAAAGGTAGGATTTAAAGAAATTTCCAAAACTATGGAAATCAAGTAATATAATCTATCTAGCTATTTAGTTCTTTTTCTTATTATAAGCCAGATTATTAGAATATCAACCATAATTAATATCACAATAATTATATACATTCCAATAATGCTTCTTATCCAAGAGATATTAATAGAAATTAAAAAGGAATTAAAAGTAAAAGTAAGAATAATTATTGTAATGTTTCTTAATTGTTCATATTCAGGATCATTAGCATCGGGAAGAAAACTCAATAAAGAAAATGTAGATATTGCTATCCAGGACATAATGAAAAATACTAAATCATTAAAAATTGTTAAAAATTCCAGTCCGCGGTTCAAACTTAAATTCCATGCAATAAAAGTTAATCCAGTTGAGATAAATTCATTCTTTATTTCGTGTATTAAAGGTGATAGGTAGCCAAATGTTGTTATTGAAATTCCTATCATAAATAATAAAATTCCAAATTTTTTTCGGAAATTTATGGATTTTAAAAAGGGAGTTATGCCAAACATATAAATTCCAAAAATAATTTCCCAAATAATCAATAAAATTAAGATGGTTGGGTGAGTAGGTAAATAAAATAAAACCAAAGAAATTAAGAACAAATCAAAATTTATTGTGAAAGGGATTAATGCTTTAGTTTCCCAAGGGGAATCAAGTACAAATATAAGACCAAAAGTGAAAGTGCTTACTATAAATATTGCTGCAAATATGAATAAAAATGTCTGATGAAAAAAGGGTTCAATAAATACAAAGGATATTACAGCGAAACTTAGCAGAAATGCAAATCCTGAATGTTTTATCCTTTCTTCTATAAATTTATCTTGTGGTATTTTAATATATACTATAAAGACCGCAATCCAAATTGCTAGGAGGATAATCGTGAATAAATTAACCATTAAGTTTTCATCTCTAAAAAAAATTATATGCTTTAATTTTCAATTTTGTTCTTATAATTTTTCTATCTATATTTTTTCCTTTTCTTTTAATTTTTTCAATTCTTCAAAAAGTTCTTTAAATTTTTGAATCAATGAAAAATGTTATTAACACAACAAAATAAAATAATTAAAAGAAATTTAATTGTGAATAAGTAATTAAAAGGAGTTTTGTATTTGAGAAAGAAATCAATTATGTTAATGCTTATACCTTTTTTCTTAATTATTTCAGTGAGTCTTCAAAATTCGGATCTACTTAGTATACAACCTTATATTGCAGTTGATGTCAATAATACACTTACAACAGCTGCAATTTGGTCTAATTCAACAGTGATTTCGGATGATCCGACAGGTTGGAACGATGAAAATAGTGAACGGCCAAGCATCGCCGTGGATGGTAGCGGTAACTTGCATGTGGTCTGGGCTGATAACACTAATGGCACATGGGGCACAGACTACGAAATTATGTATGCTAACTACACAAGTGCTGGTTGGTCTAATGCAACCGTAATCTCGGATGATGCAACTGGATGGAATGATGGTATTAGTTATGATCCTCAAATCGCAATTGATGGTATTGGAAACTTGCATGTTGTCTGGGATGATGAAACTATTGGTGAATGGGGAACTGATAGCGAAATCATGTATTCAAATAATACTGGTGCTGGTTGGTCCAATGCAACCGTGATCTCGGATGATGCCACTGGATGGAATAATCAAACTAGTGAAAAACCTAGCATCGCAATCGATGGCATTGGAAACATACATGTAGTTTGGGATGATGATACTGATGGAACATGGGGAAATGATCGGGAAATAATGTATGTAACCAGAACTGGTGCTGGTTGGTCTAATGCAACTGTAATCTCAGATGATGCAACTGGGTGGAATGATGGTGTTAGTTCGAACCCTACTATTGCAATCGACGCTGTTGGAAACGAACATGTGGTCTGGGAGGATACAACAAATGGTGAATGGGGCACAGATACAGAAATTATGTATGCTATAAATATCTTTGCTGGTTGGTCTAATGCAACTGTAATCTCAGATGATGCAACTGGGTGGAATGATGGCACTAGTTGGCACTCTGCTATCACAATCGATTACAATGGAAATTTGCATGTGGTCTGGGAAGATCAAACTGATGGTGAATGGGGTTCAGACACAGAAATTATGTATGTTAACTATACTGCTGCTGGTTGGTCTAATGCAACCGTGATCTCGGATGATGCAACTGGGTGGAATACGGGTCCCAGTTATAATCCTAGCATCGCAGTCTATTCCTATGTGAAGGTGCATGTAGTCTGGGAGGATTATACAGATGGAGAATGGGGAACTGACACCGAGATTATGTATGTTAATTATACTGTTGCTGGTTGGTCTAATATTACAGTGATCTCGGACGATCCAACTGGATGGAATACGGGTGGTAGTCTTAATCCTTGTGTCATCGTAGATATTAATGGAACCGTGCATGCAGTCTGGGAGGATTATATTTATCTTACGGCAACAGAATCCGAAATATTGTATTCTAATACTTTCATTTCGCAACCAAGCGATGGTGACGAACCAACAAACCTAATTATTGTTCCCTTGCCAGATTCTTCTATATCATTACTCTCACCATTGGGATTAGGAATAATAGGTATTGCCGTTGCTGCAACTGCAATTATAACAGTAATAATCACTAAAAAAATAAGAGAATAGATTATCAAATATTGCTTAATATTTATTAATTAAAATTATCTAATTTATCAAATAAGGTGTGGATGGATGCCAAGAAGATATTATGCTAAGCAAAAGAAAACCTATGCAAAAGGTCAAGATTTTGAATTAAGAAGAAAAGATAGATATATGATAAATATAGCTTTAGTTTCCATAAAGCCAAGGAAAGATTACGATATTGCAAGTAAGACTGGCGAATTTTATATAAAAGTAGGTTCTGGTGTGAGATATGTTAGAGTCCCAAATAATGGGTTTATACAAATTCATGAAAATGATACATTTGAAACAGGACAAAGCGATTTTTCATTGTATAATGAATTTTTAACCTTAAAAAGAAATGATAAAAAAGAAAGAAAGATTAGAATTCGTCTCTTTGAGAGAGATGTGGGAAAAAAAGATGATGAAATCTTTGATATAAAGCTTCCACTAAAATTGCAAGTTTCGGATACTGAATACAAAATTTTAGAGGATAAAGATAAAAAAACAAAAGTAAAAATAAAGATTCGTGTTGCTCGAACTCGCTATTAAAGAACAATTCGAAATTTTTCTTTTAAATTCATAACCAATAATATTTAGGACTATCTGTTAATATAATTCCTGAACCAAGAAGGTAAAATAAACCCGAGATAAAATAGAACATTTGCTATCAAAGCACTGACCCAAGCTAAATAAATAAAAATTGAAAATCCAGGACTACCTGGGTTCAACAATAATAGGATAGCGTCGCCAAGGAAACAAATAAAAATGAGAATGTTAGCTATTTGTCCCATGGCTATTACACGAAATCCCACTCTATATTCTTTTTGTTCTGTCAGTTTTGATTCTTTGAATGCATAATAAAATAAAATTAAATAAATAGTAACATTATAGACAAGGAAAATTGCCATCGCTAACGTTCGAGTGCTAGGAGGGTCGATCAATAAATTATCGAATCCCCAATAATTGGATGGTAACCATGAAAGGATTACCATAAATATTCCTATAATTGCTACGGGGATGACTTTTTTATCATTTTTATCCATAAAAATTTGGATTGTAAAAAGAAATAAAAAGACGTCGTAAACAACGACTAAAGAATATCCAAGAGGGAGAGTCAAAGGGTAATATGCAGGGCTTGTGACATAAGGAAAAACCGAAAAAGAATACTTAAAAAACCAACTCGCAAGTCCAGTAAATACAATAAAAACGGCAAGTGCAATCGATAATATTGCAATGGCTAAGTATAAAGTAGCAATTGTTTTACGTTCTTTCCATTTAAAAAAGATAATTATAGCAATAATTAATGAAAATATAAAAACTAATAATTCTAAAATCATAGCAGGAAAATGAATTTCGTATAAAAATATATCATCCTTATATGGCAACTTTCATCTCTTCATTAAAATTAATCATTTATTTAATTTCAATAATTTTGTAATTGAATTAAAGAATGACAATATACATTTAAGGTTTTGTCCTAATTTGAATTTAATAAACCAATATGAATAATAAAACTAGTTAAACCAGAATTTTTTATAATTATATTCATCTTTCAATATAGAATGATATTTCACATAGGATTTTTGAGAACGAAAAAATGAGAGATATAGACGAAATTTGGATAATAAATCAATATGGAATAACTTTATTCAATATATCAAAAGAAGAAACTATTGATTCACTTCTATTAGGTGGTTTTTTTTCAGCAATTAAAACAATGTTAGAAGAAATGGGAGAAGAACAATTGAAATCAATTATTCTCGGTTCTTCAAAAATGTTAATCTATAATGCTAGAAATGGAATTACATTTATTTCTCGTTCTAAAAAATCAATAAAAGATAAAAAAATTGAGGAACATATAAAATCAGTAGAGAAAGAATTTTTTGAAGAATATGGAGATATTTTAGATAGATGGAATGGAGATACAAAAATATTTGATCGTTTTGAAGTGAAGATTGAGGATATTTTCAAAGATACCCCCGAGAAGCGTGTTGAAAAGGCGCTTTGGTGAGTTTTAAATTCTGCAAATTTAAATTATAATTTTATTAAGATGATAGAAGCATGATAAAAGCAATTGCATTCGATCTACAATTTACATTAGTATTTTTAGAAGATTTCACATTACAAAAGTGGTTCCAATTATTTGACAAAGGCTTTTTCAAAGTTATGGATTATTTAAGGGAAAATAATATTAATTTTGACTCAAAAAAATTGTATAGGACTTTGAAAAGAGTTAGAAACAAATATTTTGCAAGAACTATAACAGAAGACCAACAATATTATACTGAGGAAATTTTAAATGATACTTTTTTAAAAAATAATATTCAATTCAATCCTGAAACCTTAAGTAAATGTTGTGAAATTTACCATTCAGTCGAAATATCAGCCTGGAAACCTAATACAGATATAATACAAATATTAGGGGATCTTTCGAAAAAATATAAATTAGCAATTATTACAAATGCTTCAGAGTATATAACAAATGAAATTCTTAAATTACAGAATATAAAGGACTTTTTTCACTCAATTTTTGCACATGCTAGGAAACCAAGATTAGATTATTTCGTGAAATTTAAAGAACATATGGATTGTGAATATAAAGAACTAGCTATGGTTGGAGATGATATAAAAACTGATATTCAACCAGCATTACAATTAGGAATAAAAGCAATTCATTTATTTCGGGGTTATGAGTATTTAAAACATCATGCATCATTGGATATAATACCCAATAGAAAAATCATTAAATTAGAGGATTTATTAAAAATAATTGAAGAATTTTAGATCGAAAATAGGGAGTTAGAATTTTTCCCGAAAATGGAGATTAATAAGATATGAAACTCATAGAAGATTTAATTCTTGGACATTTTGATGATGTTAATTCAGTTAAAATTACTCCTGATTGTGAATACGTAGTTTCGGGCACGGGAACTAAATATTCTGGTATTTCTAGCAAAAATAGAGTTGAAATTTGGGATATGGATAATGGTAGACTTGTATATTCTCTTAGTGGACATAGTGAACCTGTTGTTTCGGTAGATATTTCACCCGATGGAGAGTATATTGCAAGTGGGTCTTGGGATCATACGATAAAAATTTGGGAATTGAAGACATGTAAGCTTCTTAATACTCTTACAGGTCATACAAATAATGTGGTCTCAGTCATTTATCATCCAGATGGGAAATATCTCATAAGTGGATCTTGGGATAATACAATTAAAATTTGGGATTTATCTTCTGGAAAATCCGTCAGAACACTCAGGGGACATGACCTTTATATATTATCTGTTGCAATATCTCCAGATGGTAAATATATTGCTAGTGGTTCGCATGATAAACAAATTAAAATCTGGAATTTTGAGAGTGGGGAAAACATTCGAACAATTCTAGGGCATAAAAACTCTATTAATTCAGTCACATTTACACCTGACGGAAAATATATCATAAGTGGATCTAGTGATGATACTATTAAAATATGGGAATTAGAAACGGGTAAACTTATCAGGACACTTGAGGGTCATAAGATGGATGTTAACTCGGTAATTTGTCCATCAAGTGGAAAATATGTCATTAGTGGATCTAATGATAACACTTTCATACTATGGAACTTTAAAAATGGAAAGATTGTCCATGTATTCAATGCGCATAGAGATAATGTTACCTCTATTGCAGCTTCTTCAAATGGCAAATATGTAATTAGTGGATCTGAAGATAGACTAGTAAAAGTATGGAACGCCAAGAAATTTATGAAACAAATAAAAGAACAGAAGAAAGAAATAAGAGAAGAGAAGGAAAAAATGAAAGAATTAGAGCAAAGAAAACTAGAACAGCAAAGGTTTGATGAATTTAAACAAGAATTAAAATTAGAACTTCAGGATTCAGCAAGAATGTACGATGGAATCACATTGGAAAAACTATGTTCTAAAATGAATTGTTCTTCTAGACAACTTAAATTTTTAATTAAAGAAATGTTCTCAGAAGGTGAGATTGGAGGGCGAATTATGGGGAATACAATAATTTTTAGAAATAAGAGAAATAAGATTGGTCCGATATCGGAAATTAAAGAAAAGAGAGTAACAAAACATTTCGAACCTAAAGTAACTGAATGGAATTGTGCTTATTGTGGTGCTCCATTAGATAAAGAAGATGTTGAAAAATTATTAAAAGATGAAACAATAGAATGTAGATATTGTGGTCTGACTCTTACTTAACTTTGAATCTTAATAAAATTAATAATATTTAGTCCATCGTTTCATTTCTCTTTTTATTAAGCTGTTCTCTCATTTCTTCTAAGGTTTTTCCATGTAGTTCATAACTTCTTAAGGCAAATATTGCAATTATTATCGCTATTGCTGGAAATCCGAACATCAAAGTTTTTAAACCAATCGCTGTCAATAACGGATCAGCAACAGGGGTGTATTCGGACCAGCCAGTACCAGTAAAAACAAGAGCAATGGAACTAATAATTAAGATAATTGATAATCTGTGAATAAATGCATTTATTCCATAATAGCTACCCGGTCTCCTTACTCCAGTTTTTAATTCGTCTTGATCAATTACATCACCGTGTAGGATGTCTACGAAATATAAAGCACCACTTAAACTGAATCCTTGACTAGCTGTGACAATAATATAAATAATACGCATAGTTTCATTATCAAAGAATAGAACATATGGAAACAAAGTAAAAAGCCAAACTACGCATGTAAAAATTAAAGCATTACGCATTCCAAATTTTTGTCCAATTTTTCGTTGAATTGGAAAAAATAATGCAGCCATGACAAACGCAAGCAATAAAGATATTCCAATTAATAAAGAATCCCTATCAATACCAAGAACATATATACTATATAAGGGGATCACTGTTGGAAGTATTCCAAATATATACCAAAGACATGTATTTGCGACCACAAATTTGATAAATGTTTTATTTTTCAAAGATATTTTTAAAGATTCCATAAATGGAGGCCTTTTTGCATGTAATTCGGGGGGTTCTTCATCCTCTCTTATTCCAAATAATAAAAAAGGAACTGCTGCAATTCCCGTAATGATTGCAAGTAAAATTCCATTCGTAATATAATTAGAAGCAATTTTTGGGTTTTCTATCATATAATTAAGTAAAACGAATGGAAATTCAGGAATTTCCAATAAACTTGCCAAAATCCATTTTTCTAGTAAGAAATCAGTTGAAATTACTAATTGAGGAATCACTATTGTTGGCAATAAAAAGGAAAATATTAAGGCAACAATAGTAAATCCCTTTACAAATAAATTAGTGGTTGCCCTTTCTTTTTCATTAGGGAACATTTCGGGGAATATTGCATTTACATTTACTGAATATAGTGTGTAAATACCCTCAAATAATAAGATGATAAAAAGGAAATAAAGAAAATTAATGATTTCGGTTGAATAAGGAGCAGTAAATAAAAAGATCATCATTAAAGCAAGAGGAATTATTGAAATATATAAGTATATTCTCCTACCAAATCTTCTTTGCCTTGTTCTATCAGAAAGTGCTCCTAAAAGCGGATCATTAACGGCATTCCAAACTCCCCAGATAACATAGGCTACCCACATTAACAGCATATTAATTCTAACAACAGCAAAATAATAAGTGAAGATTAAAAATGAAAATGCTTGATAGGTTAATTGATCTGGTATGGCACTCAAACCAAATACGATTTTAGTTTTAAGAGTTTTGGGATCAGGAGACATATTATCAAATTCCTTCATTATTTAAGAGAACTAATAGAATCGAATTTTTTAATACTTTCTATCTATAATGTTTTTGTTAGGAACTTGAATAAAAAAAGAGAGGATATTTATTTTTTTATGCGTGGAGGAGGGACGAATACTTTTCGTAAACCTTGTTTTAGTGAGATCGCACCTTCGGGACAGAAGTGAGCACAAATTCCACATCCTATACAAAGTTCCTCATTAACTTCTGCTATATTCTCACCACCGACGGTAATGGCTCCAGTAGGGCATTTTTCCTCACATGTACCACAGCCTGTACAAGTATCTTTATTCACTTGTGAGAGATAACTTGTGGAGTTTACCATAGCAGTTGCACCCATTCTCCAAAGGTTAAACGTATCACAGCAACATTTACAGCAGTTACAAATGGAATTTTCTATATTATAAATATCAGATTTATTATGGAATGCTTTATGAACTAATCCTGCTTCATCTGTCATTTTTAAGATTTTTAATGCTTCCTCTTTACTAACTTCTCTTCCAAAGCCTTGTTGAATAACATGTTTTGCAGATTTACCAAATGTGAAACAGACTTCCATAGGGGCATTAATCTCACATGGCTCACCTAACATTTGTCTATATTGGCGACAGAAACAGTTGCCTACTGCGATAGTATCGAATTTATTAATAATTTCTTCTACAGATTGAGCGGGTAATACTTGTTCTTCCGCTTCCATCGATTTATTTATTTCTATTGTCTTTCCTTCCTCATTTGTATAAATGGGAATTGTTCTATCTATAGGAGGTTGTTGTTTGAACATAGGCATGATACTATCATAACGCTCTTGAATTGCTGAAGCTAATTCTAACATTAATGTATCATAAAGCTTTGCTAATTTTCTAAGTCCCTCAAGTTCTTTTTCATCTTTGGGTAAATCTGGCATATATGTGTATTCAAATGCGCCTATAGCAACTATAGGTAATAATCGATAAACCATGAGACCTGATGAACTTGGTTGATTAAAAATAAATCCCTTTTTTGCCAATTTAGCAGCTTTTTTATCAATTTCCTCCTCACTTAAATCTGGAAGTTTTTTCTTCAACTGATCCATTGTTAATGATTTTTTACTTTTAAATGCTTTTATGAAATCCATGTCCTCTTCGTCTAAATAAAACTTTAGAATCTCAATAAATGTGTCAGTTGGTGGAAAAGGCATCATTCCTGCACTCAATATTATTTTTGCTGCTTTATTTATCTTTTTTACAAGCTCTTCTTCTTCATTTTTTGACATAATAATCATCTCAATTTGCTATATTTGAATAGATATTTCCTTATGTTTATTTAAATTTAATTTAGTAGATTTTAAAGAAGATGTATTATTATTTTAATTTTCAATATATCATTTAGAAATAATTTCTTAATATTTTTTAGAAAGAATTGCTAAATAAGAGAAAAAATGGAAAAAATTTATGTTGGTTGCGCTGGTTGGGAGTATAGTGGTTGGATTGGAACTTTTTATCCAAAAAATTTGAAAAATATAAATCATTTAAGATATTATTCTGATCATTTCAATTTTATGGAGATAAATTCTACATTTTATAACTTACCTAAAGAAAAAATAGTCAGACATTGGTTTAATCAAGTCCCCAAAAATTTTCTATTCACCGTAAAGGTTTGGCAAAAAATCACGCATAAAAAAAGCTCTGACCTTGATTCTCTAATTGATACATTCTTTAAGCGTATGAAAATTCTTGAACCAAAAAATTATGGATATTTATTACAATTTCCGCCTAAATTTAAATATAATACTAAGAATTTAAAGTATCTAACAAACATACTTGATAAAATTCCTTCTGAATCGAAATATTTTTTAGAATTTAGGGATAATTCCTGGTTTAATCCCGATATAGTTGAGCCAATTTTACAATCTTCGAATTTAATTTTAGTTACATCTTATATAATAGGTGTAGATCCATATTATTATCCTGAACAATCAGAATATTACATTAGACTTATTGGAGATCATCAAATTCAAGTATTTAATCAAATCCAAAGGGAGCAAGATGAGGCATTATCACACTTAGAACAAAATTTAAGAGTTTTTGACAGATCTCCCCAAGTTAACAGAGTTGTGGTAATTTTTAATAATAACTTCAGGGGATTTGCACCTGATGACGCAAATCAATTAATAAAAAGAATGGGAATACCTCAACATCATGTTTCCCAACAAAAAAATCTTCTTGATTTTATGAAATAAAGAAAGAAAAATATTAATAAACTACGCTTCTTACTCATTAGATTCTTCTTTTATATCTTTAAGAGTCTTAATAGTTACTTCTAATTCCTTTTCTAGAAATTCTTTATACTTAATTAAGTCCTCTACACTCGAAATTTCGTGGTTGACACCACATTTATGATTAGAACAATCATTGCACATAATTTACATACCTCATTTCATTAATTTAATATTTAGTTGCTTGATATTTAATTTCCAAATTTTTTTGGGAGCTCTGTTTTTATCACTAGGTATATATTCCTCTAATTTTATTATCCCGACGGCTTCCAATTCTCTCAAATGATAGTAAAGTGCAGGCTTTTTTAATTCCATATCATTTTGTATTAAGTAATCATTAATTTCGTCAGAACTTTTAGAACCAGTTTCTAAAAATTCAATTATTTTCCATCTTGTCGGACAATGCAGCGCTTTAATGAAAGGGCCGATCTTTGTTATGTTAATTTCCTTCATGGTAATGTCAATTTAATCATTCTATATTATTTAAAACATACAACAAAATATTTAAATATTTTATGTGATTAGTTAAGTACAATATTTAATTAATTAAAAAACAAATGTCGGTTATGAAAAATGTGTGACCAAAAATGTAATTGTACTCATCCTGAAATATCAAAAGGAAATCCAGAGAATTGTACTTTAAACCAAATAATAAAATGTCATGGTGATCAACCATTTAAAGACATTTTAAAACACTTCGAAGAAAAAGAGGAATGATAGGAATTGAATCAACAATTAACCAAAAATCTATATTTTTTTTCTGAAAAAGAGGTGTTTTTTTGAGCGTTATTACCGTAAAAAATTTATCTAAATACTATAATAATTTTTGTGCAGTTGATAATATTAGTTTTGAGGTAAAGAAAGGAGAAATTTTTGGTTTTTTGGGTCCAAATGGAGCAGGAAAAACTACTACAGTTCGAATATTATCAACTATTTTACGCCCAAGTTCAGGTAACATAGAAATTGGAAATTGGGATATTAAAAAAGATTCCTTTAAAATCAAACAAATGATTGGACTCGTGCCTGAAACAGCAAATGTATATCCCGATTTGACAGCAATACAAAATTTAAATTTAATGTGCGATCTATATGATGTTCCAAAAAGAGAAAGAAAAGAAAAAATCGAGAATATATTAAGACAATTTCAACTTTATGATAAAATCAACGTAAAGACTAAACAATTTTCTAAAGGATTGAAGCAGAGATTAATCTTATGTATGGCTCTAATACATAACCCAGATATTCTCTTTCTAGATGAGCCTACAGCAGGTCTTGATGTGCAAAGTTCACGAGTTATAAAAAATCTAATAAAAGAGTATAATGAAAAAGGAATGACTATTTTTCTAACAACCCATAATATGGAAGTAGCTAGTGAATTATGTGATAGGATTGCGATCATCAATAAAGGAAAGATAATTGCTCTAGATTCACCTCAAAATCTTAAAAAAATCTTCCAGCAAGCTCAAACAATCGAAATTACATTTAATGGCGGAATTGAACAAGCAAATTTAGAAAATTTATCAGAGATTAATAAAGTAATTAAAACAGTAGATAATTATCGTTTGTTTATTAAAAATCCTACAAATGCTTTCATCGAAATTATGGATTTTATCCAAAAAAATAACTTAAAACTAATTAAATTTAGTTTACAGACTCCAAAATTTGAGGATGTCTTTTTAAAAATTATTGAGGAGAGTTAAAAATGGATAATATTAGTGATATGAAAAAAGGTTTAATTTTAAATCAATTAAGAAAATCTTTAGCTCTAGCTAGAAAAAATATTCAAATATATTATAATAAGGGACCTGTAGTAATATTTGGGTTATTTCTCCCTTTATTGCTTTTCTTAGCATTTTCAATGAATCGAGTAATTGAACCAATGTACGTTATATCAGGATTATTAGCCATGATAATTCTTTTAACAGCAAGTTCAGTAGGTCCAATTGTTATGCCATGGGAAACTATGCAGAAAACCTTAGAAAGAGTCTTGGCAAGCCCTATAAAACTTACTACACTACTTTTTGGAGATATTTGGGCATCGATGTTTTTTGGATCATTAATTTCAATATTCCCAATCGCAATTAGTATTTTCCTTGGTTTGACTCTGATATCACCGATTGTTTTAATATTTGCTTTAATTTCAGGATGCTTTTGCTTTGCATGTTTTGGAATTATCTTATCGTCACCTCCAACAGATATGCCATCTAATGTCATGGTTCTTTCCACGTTCATAAAATTCCCTTTGCTCTTTATTAGTCCACTTTTTATGCCTATTGAATCCGCTCCATGGACGGTTATTTCCCCTCTCGCATATTTTGTAGATTTAATTAATTTTGCTTATTCAGGCAAGAGTTATTTTGGACCTTGGGGATTATTGATAGATTTTGGTATAATCATTCTTTGGACTTTGATTTTTCTTGCTGTGGGAATTTCAGTGCATAAAAAAACACTTCAAAAAAGATTTAGAGGTTGATTAAACTTTAGAATAATTAAAAACTAAAAATATAAAGAAAAAATAATTAATTTCAACCTTTTTGTTTTTTAGGTGTAGAACTTACTTCTTTCCCCAAATTATATGCTTTTTTCATCAATTGTTTATTTTCTTTTATTTTTCCTGCACCTAATGCGCTCCCATAAACTTTTCCAACTATTTTAGCACCAACATAATTAAAACAATTTTCATATGTATGTAAAGCATTAACTGCACCTGAGGTATATGGGTCTGTATCACCATAGGTTAAAATAATAACAATTTTCTTGCCTTTAAATGCATGAGTATATGACCAACCTTCAACTTTAGTTAATGCATAACATCGATCAATGAATATTTTCGTCTGGGCTGTAAAAGTAAACCAATAAATCCCACTTGCAATTACTATCACATCCGCTGAAATAAGAGAAGGATAAATTTTTTGCATATCATCTTTAATCACACAGCCCGATCCAGAATTAGTAATGCATTTATCGCATCCTGAACAAGGTTTTATATTCATTCCTTGAAGAAAAAATGTTTCTATTTCAGCACCTTTTTTTTCAGCACCTTCTATAAATGATTGTGCTAATGCCGTACTATTTCCATTTTTTCTAGGACTTCCAAGAATAACTACAATTCTTTTATTAACCATTATAAAAACTCCTACTTTGACTTGAACTGTAATGTTAATTAATTTTTTTATTCAATTATATAATAATTTTAATAAGAACTGATAGCAGCTCATTTAAGAATGGTAAATAGATTATTATAATAGATTTTAATAAAAAATAAGAAATTATAGATTTTTTTATTCTTCACTTACTTTTCTTCATAATTACTGTTGATATAATTACAGCTGTAGCAACTGCAATACCTATTATTCCTATCCCTAATGGTGATAAAAGGTCTATAGAAAAATCTGAAACGGGTAAAATAATGAGGTTTATTGGTTGATCATTGTCGTCTGTTAGTGAAGCTGACTTCTTTGAATACATTATTTCATAGTCTGTTCCCCACGCACCATCAGTCCAATCCTCCCAGACTACATATAAGTTTCCATCACTATCGATTGCGATGTCAGGATAAATACTCCAATCATCATTCCAACCAGTTGTATCATCTGAGATGACTGTTGCATTAGACCAGTCGGCAGCGATGTAATGGGCATACATTATTTCATAATCAATTCCCCACTCACCATCAGTGTCATCACACCAGACTACATGCACGTTTCCATCACTATCGATTACGATGTCAGGAGCAGCACTCCAACCATCATTCCAACCAGTTGCATCATCCGAGATGACTGTCGCATTGGACCAGCCGAAGACGGTGTAGTTAACATACATTATTTCATAATCAGATCCCCACTCACCATCAGTGTCATCTTGCCAGACCACATGCACGTTTCCATCTCCATCAATTGCGATGTCAGGATTTTTACTAACATCATCATTCCATCCAGTTGCATCATCTGAGATCACTGTTGCATTAGACCAACCGGCACCAGTATATTTGGTATACATAATTTCTGTATCTATTCCCCATTCTCCATCAGTGGAATCCTCCCAGACTACATGTATGTTTCCAATGCCATCGAATGTAATACTAGGGTTAGAACTACTTTGATTATTCCATCCAGTTACATCATCCGAGATCACGGTTGCATTAGACCAACCAGCACCATTATAGTTAACATACATAATCTCGGTGTCAGTTCCCCATTCTCCATCAGTGGAATCCTCCCAGACTACATGTACGTTTTTAAAATGATCGATTGCGATGCGAGGATACCAACTAGTATTATTATTCCACCCGGTTACATCATCCGAGATCACGGTTGCATTAGACCAACCAGCATCAGTTTGGTTAACATACATTATTTCCCAGTCTGTTCCCCATTCACCATCAGTAACATCTCGCCAGACCACATGCACATTTCCATCGGTATCGATTGCGATGCTTGGAAATTCACTGGCACCATCATTCCACCCAGTTAGATCATCCGAGATCACGGTTATATTGGACCAGCCAGCACCAGTGTGGTTTGCATACATTATTTCTGTATCAGCCCCCCATTCACCATCAGTATCATCCTGCCAGACTACATGCACATTTCCATCTCCATCAATTGCGATGTCAGGATTTTTACTAACATCATCATTCCATCCAGTTGTATCGTCCGAAATCACTATTGGTTTAGACCAACTTGCAGTTATTGTAAGCATATTATTGAGATTAGCTGCTTTATAAGATTGAACAATTAAAAGATACGAACTTTGTTGACCCACTGAAAAAATTAAGAAAAAAGAGAGCAATAAAAATGTAATTGATTTTTTTCTCAAGTACAAAAACTCCTATTAATTATCTTATTGATTTTTATGATTTTATATTAAAAACTTTTTTTATTAAATGTAAAGAATGAATTGTTGTAAGAATATGATTTATCCAAAAAATAGATTATAGTATTTTTATATTATTTGTTACATTCTTATATTTATAGAATGATTCTGGCCACTTTATTGGAGATCTCTCTATAAATTTAATAACTTTTGTCTCTATATTAGGAAAACCGATGAAGTAGGCGAGAGAATCAAGAAATAATTGAGTTGGACTAAAGAATCCATTTTTCATAGCAAAATTTTTTGTAAATCCGTATTTCTTTGCTAATTTTTTAAGGATATCGTATGATCCAGAGCTGAATTGTATAGCTCTTTTTGGTTTTTTGATGATTTTTTCTGAAAGCCCGATTTCTTTCCCTATTTTTCTTAATATAAATTTACGAATTGGAGCTTTTATTTTATAAGAAGGTGGAATTTGCATGGAAAATTCAATAAATCTTCTATTTAAATACGGTAAACGTAGTTCTACTGTATTAACCATAGAGACAGCATCATCACGTTCGAGGTTAACTGTAGGTGAATTTACTATGTCTTCCCATAGAGCTTTTTGAATATTATTGGGTTGTTCTTTAATTTTTATTTCGTGTCGTTCGTAACCACCAAAAATTTCATCTGCACCTTGTCCTGCAAATGCGACATTATAACCCTTGGCTTTAAGATAATTAGAAGCAAGAAATAAAGGAAATCCAATATTAATTTTTTTCTCATCTGTGCTTTCTAGAGTATAAATCAATAAAGGAATTATTTTTTCTAAATCAGTAACATCAAATTTTTTAATTTCTAATGATAAATCTAACGAATTTGCAACCTCTTGTGCTGCAATTATGTCTTTAGACTTTTCATTTCCAATTACAAGTGAATTAAATTTTATTTTATTTCTTAGTAAAGCGGCGGCTAGAAGACTGCTATCTATACCTCCCGATAATAATAAATAAAAAGGAACTCTTGGTTTTATTTTCAAGAGGTTATCGTTGAGTAATTTTAATAAAATTTCACTATAATATCCAATTGAATTTTTTTCAATACCTCTTCGGTTAAATTCTTCTTTAAAGATTGTTGAAAACCCTTTTTCTGTAATTCGGACTACAGACCCAGGAATAAGGGGTTGAATATTTTGTTTAAAACCAGCTATCCATAAAGCTTTCTTTTCAGATGCGAAAGCAATATATTTAGGACTGGCATAAAGGTGTAATGGTTTAATTCCTATTAAATCGCGAAAGAGAAAGATTTTATCTTTAATAAAGAGTGCCCCTGCATACATTCCTTCTATTTGGTTAAGAGTTTTTTTAAGAATTTCAGTTATTTCAAGATTCCTCTTTTCTAGTTCTTCTATTAAGTGAAGAATCATTCCTGAATTTTTAATATTTTCCTTATGTGGCTCTTTTAACTCTTTTAATAATTGTGAATTATTAAAAATCCTCCCATCTAGTAATAAAGAATTCTTTTCATTACAATCTGTATAGGGTATTGTTTCGTTTTTTTTGTCTAATATTAAATGTCTTCCAACAATCCCAAATGAAGTCCTATTACTTAGAATCTCTTTCGGATTATTATAATTTATCGATTTCCAACCATTAAAATCTTTCGTGAAAAGAGAAAATTCAGAATTTCCTCTGTGACGTAATTTATAACTCATTTTATACAATAGTTCAGAAATATCACTTTGGTCTTTTGATAAGATTCCTGTAATTAGTCCCATCAGTCTCAATAAACCTAATTCTTTTTATTAATATCTATAATTTATTATGATTTGTAGACATTTTTATATAAGAGTTACAAATTGAATTATTACAAAACTTTATAATTCATACTATGATTTATTAATAGCAAATGTCTAGAAAAAAACCAAATATTATTTTTTTGGTTAATGATCACCAAGCTTTTTACGGACATGGTGAAATGGCTGGTGGTCCAAAGATTCAGCGTCCAAATTATGAAAGATTAGCTAAGGGAGGAGCGGAATTTCTCCGTACTTATACTTCTTGTCCTTTATGTTGCCCTTCTAGACGTAGTATGCTTACGGGATTGTTTCCCCATAATCATGGAGAAATAAAAAATCTTACTTATCATCCCTTTGACAAAATTACATATTTAGAAATTCTCTCTAAAAATGGTTATAAAAACTATTTTTATGGTAAATGGCATGCAGGACCTGGAACTGCGTATGATCATAAATGTGAGGGTTTCAATTATCGAGGTTATGGAAATCCGTATACAAAACCAGAATATAAAAAATATTTAAAAAAATATAATCTGCCCCCTTTTCAAGTTCATATTGAGCGTATTTTTTATAAACCAAATGGATTTATTGCGAGATTATATGGCATAAAAGTAAATAAGCCTTTTAGGCCAAAGAGAAGATGGAATAATGAACATGCAATGGGAATAATGAAAACACCAAAAGAAACGCATGAGTCATTCTTTTTAGCAAAAATAGCTTGTGAAAAACTTAGAGAATTAGTTAATTCAGGAAATCAAAAGCCATTCCATTTAAGAGTGGATTTTTGGGGACCTCATCAGCCTTATTATATCACCCCAGAATTTTTAGATATGTATGAAGCCTCAAAAATTCCTGAATACCCCAGTTTTAACGAAAATTTAAGACATAAACCAAAAATCTACAAAACGGAATTTAATTATCCATTAAATAAAAAACACGAATTAATCTATCCAAATCCTTTACCATGGTCTGAATGGCAGAAAATATTAGTGTTTAATTATGCTCACCAAACCATGATAGATCAAGCAGGAGGGCTCATTCTCGACGCTCTAGATGAACTTGATTTAACAGATAATACATTAGTAATGTGGACTGCGGATCATGGTGATGCCATCGCATCGCATGGAGGACATTTTGATAAGCATAGTTATATGCCTGAAGAAGTTATACGTATTCCTTTAGCAATAAGATATCCAGTTGAAATTCCACCTGGTCAAAAAATTGAAAATCTTGTTAGCAATATTGACTTTGCTCCGACTATTCTTGATGTAGCGGAAACTTCATTCGAAAAAAAAATTGATGGTCAAAGTTTAATACCTTTATGTTCTGGAAACGAAATAGATTGGCGTGATGATTTGATGATTGAAACCCATGGGCATCATTTTAGACTTCATATAGGTCGTTCGATTGTAACAAAACGGTATAAATACATTTGGAATGATAGAGATATGGATGAATTATATGATTTGGATGAAGATCCTTATGAATTAAATAATCTAATTTATAAAAGTGAGTATTCTGAAATTCTGGGAAATATGAAAATGCGATTAGCAGACTGGCGACGTAAAGTGGGGGATTCTGTAAAAAGAGATATGATTAAGAAAAAAATGTTAGGTATTACGCACCGTTTAAGAGCTAAAAATATCCCAAAATAACCTAATATAAATTTAAAATAAAAATTATAATTTTATAATTAAAATACTCAATCTATATATCCAAGATTTCTTAATCTTTCTTTTACCTTTTCTTCCTCTTCCTTAGAAAAAGCTTCTTTTTCTTTTTCTTCCGCCTCGATTTGATAAATTATTTTTCTTAAAATATAGGTTACATATTCAGAAATTGAATTAAAATCAGTCCCTTCCATTCGTTTTTTAATTTTTTCTGCTAGAGAATTAGGAATGGAGACATTTGTGTATTCTGATTCTTTCTCGGTCAATTAAAACTCACCGAAATATATTTTAATTATTCATTTAAAAAGATTTAGAATAAAATTGGGTAAGAAAAATAATTTATTTATATATCGATTTTAATTTCTGCAATTGCATTTAATATCTTCTTTTTCTCGGAAATATCAACAAGGTTTATTTCATCGGATTCTTTAATATGATTGATTACTTTTTTCCTAAATTTTCTAATTAATTTCGGAAATTTTTTGTTAAGATTTACCTTTTCCTTCGGATCTTTTTCTAAATCATACAACTCTTCTAATTTTGATTCTTCATCAATAATATATTTCCATTTTTTCGTCCGATATGAAATAATTCGCATTATTCTAGGATCGCTGTTTTTAGCAAATCGAGTAATTTTATTTTTATGATATGATTCACTAAAAACTCCATCTTCTATTGGATCATCGATATATTTTTCATCTGAAAAAATTAGATGTGTAAAACTTTTACCATTAAAACTTGATTCTGGAGGTAAACCCAATAAGTCCAATATTGTTGGCGCTAAGTCTAGCATATTTATTAAATTAGTTCTAAAGTTAATTTTGGAATAATTTTTTGGGAATTTCCTAGTTTTATCTTTTTTTACTTTTTTAAGTGGTTCAGGAACAATTATAAGAGGAACTTTAAGTAACTCATCATATAATTGAGCATTATGACCATACATTCCATGCTCATTGAATTCTTCCCCATGATCTGCAGTAATAATAACCAGAGTATTTTTTAAAGTTTCTCTTTTCTTATATTTTAATTTTCTGAAAAATTTTCTCATCATAGCATTTAAATATCTTATTTCTGCATCATAGAGATTTAATAATTTTTGCCTTTTGTTATATTCTCTTAAAATATGCATATACTCAGGATGATCACGTATATATTCAATTTCAGTATATGATAATCTCTTTGCTTTTATTTTTCTTAAATATCGATTATAAGGAAAATATGGGTCATGTGGCTCCATTAAATGTACCCAAAGAAAAAATGGCTTTTTTTCAGCTTTTTGTTTATATTTCTTTATCCATTTATAAGCCATTGTTAGGAGTTTTTTAGCCTTTTCATAATATTTTTTTCTACCTACAATTTTAGTATAAAAAGCAACTTGAAAATAATAAAGGAATTTTTTTGGTATTTTGATACTTTGAATCCAATTCATGAAATCATTTAAAAAATCTCCTTTAGTCAAAAAGCTACTGAATAAAGATTTTTTAAGCGTACTGTCATCTTTTGAAAACATACCATCGTAAAAGATGTCGAACCCTCTATCATATCCGTAGAATCTTGATAAAAGTGGTGTGGAATGGATTGCAACAGTTTTATAACCATTAGCTCTCATAACTTCTGCTAGAGTTGTTTTATTATAAGGTAATGGTAAATAACCATCTTGATGAAATGGGTATGTTGATGTAAATATAGATGAAAATGATGGAGGCGTACAAGGACCATTTACTATTGTATTTGTAAAAAAATAACCTTTTTTAGCAACTTTATCTATGAATGGAGTGGTTTTTTTCTTATATCCTGTTATGCTTAAGTGATCTAATCTTAGTGCATCGATGGTGATTAACAGTAAATTCTTTTTAACTGTCTTTAGTTTACTTCTCATACGTTTAAAGCCCCTAGGCTTTTGCAAATTAACCCAGAAAATTAACTTAAAGCTTTTTTAGTTAATTTTCAGTTTCTAGAGAAATTATTGATATTACTCCATTTTGTTTGAAATAAAAGTAATAAAAATTAAGAACTCTTAAACTAATGTGTAGGCCTAGTTATATTAGGGAATGCATTATATATAAAATCAACTGGTTCTTTTGTTGGTGTCCCGGGTCCATAGACCCCTTTGACTCCAATTTCTTTCAATTTTTTAATATCATCTGGCAAGACAATAGTTCCACCAGCCAAGATCATTACAGTTCCAATTCCATTTTCTTTAGCTAATTCTACTACTTTAGGAACTAACGTCATATGTGCACCGGATAATATTGATAAACCGATAACATCAGCATCTTCTTGAATAGCAGTTTCAACAATTTGTTCGGGAGTTTGGTGCAGTCCAGTATAAATAACTTCCATTCCAGCATCTCTTAAAGCCATGCACACTACCTTTGCTCCTCTATCATGCCCATCTAATCCCGGTTTTGCCATTAGGAATCGAATTCTCTTTTTTTCCATTTTCTTGACCTACCAACTTTTTAAATCTTTTTCAATTTTTCAAGCTTAAATAATTTATTATTCAGTGATAAATAATAAATATCTAACAAAGAATCTTTATTAAATTTTTATTATCATTTAATATAGTAATAAAATACTTTTTACGAAAGGTTTTGAAAATATTGGAAGAGTCTAAGAAGAAATGGGAAGAAAATACCCTAAAAAATATATTAAATCAGAAACCAGAGCGATATGAAAGTTTTGAATCACTTTCAGACATTGAGATTGATCGTATATATTTGCCCACTAAAGAATCTGATGAAATTTATTTAGATAAATTAGGGCTTCCAGGTGAATTTCCATTCACTCGTGGTGTTTATCCTACAATGTATAGAGGACGTTTATGGACAATGCGCCAATTTGCAGGATTTGGTACTAGTATTGACACAAATAAACGCTTTAAATATCTATTGGCAAATGGTCAAACTGGTTTATCTGTAGCATTTGATTTCCCGACCCTTTATGGTTATGATTCAGATCATCAAATGTCATTAGGAGAAGTGGGGCGTTGTGGAGTGGCAATTTCATCCTTGGCAGATATGGAAACCTTGTTTGATGGAATCCCCTTGGATAAAGTAAGTACAAGCATGACAATTAATGGTCCCGCAGCTGTTGTATGGGCATTTTATATTGCAGCTGCAGAAAATCAAGGAGTGGATAAACGCAAACTCCGTGGGACTATACAAAATGACATATTAAAAGAATATATTGCCCAAAAATCTTGGATTTTTCCACCCGAACCTTCAATGAGATTAATTATTGATACTTTCGAATTTGGTTCAAAAGAACTTCCAAAATGGAATACAATTTCTATTTCAGGATACCATATTCGTGAGGCGGGTTCTACAGCAGTTCAAGAATTAGCTTTTACATTAGCTGATGGTCTTTGTTATGTGGATGCTGCAATAAAGCGTGGCTTAGATATTGATTCATTTGCTCCTAGATTAAGTTTCTTTTTCAACGCTCATAATTATTTCTTTGAGGAAGTAGCTAAATATCGTGCTGCTCGCAGAATATGGGCAAAAGAAATGAAAAAACGTGGCGCTGAAAGCCCAAGATCCATGATGTTAAGATTCCACACTCAAACAGCAGGAGTTTCATTACTAGCACAACAACCTGAAAATAATATTATGCGAACAACCTTACAAGCATTAGCTGCTATTTTAGGTGGTACTCAATCACTTCATACAAACTCATTTGATGAAACTTTAGCACTTCCAACAGAAAATGCGGTCAGATTAGCTTTAAGAACTCAACAGATAATAGCTCACGAAAGCGGTGTAACTGATACAATAGATCCATTGGGTGGTTCTTTTTTTATTGAGCAATTAACAGATAAAATGGAAGAAGACACGTATTCTTATTTCAATAAAATTGAAAAACTAGGTGGTGTTATTCCAGCTATACATAAAGGTTTCTTTCAACGAGAAATAGCCAGAGCTGCTTATAAATATCAAAGACAAGTTGAACAAAAAAAACGGATTATCGTTGGATTAAATGACTACCGCGTTGAAGGTGATGATAAAATTAATATAGAATTATTGAAGATCGGGCCTGAAGTGGAAAAATTACAGCACGAAAGGTTGAAAAAATTAAGGCAGACGAGAGATAATAAGGAAGTTAAAAGAACTCTAAAAGAAGTAGAAAATGCAGCTAAATCCGAAGATACGAATCTAATGCCATGCTTAATAGATGCAGCTCATGCATACGCAACTTTAGGCGAATTTAGAGAAGTTTTGGTTGGGGTCTTTGGAACTTATAAAGAAGCTACTGATTTATTTTAAAACAAATATTTTATTTACTTTTTGATTATTGGATTATATAAGAAAAAATTTTTTAGTGTTTAGATACTCTTTATTAATTAGTGAAGCATTAATGAGCATGCAACAAACTGAATTAGTAAAAAATGTTCAAAATACGTTAGTTAGTTCGGGGTATATCACTTCTAAAGGTTTTAAAAGTAGAAGTAGCTGTTTTGATTTAACTGCAAGAAAAGAGCGATTATTATTTATTAAATGCTTATTAAATGTTGATAATTTTAAGCAAAGCCAGAAAAGTGAATTGAAACTTATTTCCAATATGTTTACTGGCTCACCCATCTTGATTGGAGAGCGTAATAAACATAAGGAAATGGAAAATGGTGTAGTATATAATAAAAGTGGTATACCAACTTTAAGTTTTAGTACATTTCAAGATCTCGTCCTTAATGATATTATCCCATATATTTATGCTCGAAGAGGAGGATTTTTTGTAAAAATTGACGAATCTACTTTTGAAAGTGAACGTTCAGAACTTGACTTTTCTTTATCTGATTTAGCTGAAAAAGTAGGTGTTTCAAGAAAAACTATTTACTCATACGAACACGGGAAAATGGATGCGTCTTTAAAAATTTATAAGAAACTCAAAAAGTTCTTTACAAATCAAATTCAAAAACCTATTGAAATATACACTTGGGAATTGGAAGTAGAGGAAGATTATATAAATGAACTTAAAGACAAATTAGATAACCTTCGGAATGATATTAACGAAATATTTATGGATTTAGGTTTAGAGGCGATTTGGCCAAAAAAAGCACTTTTTGATGCCATAACAACAGAGGATGAAGAATCAAAAGAAGAAGTCTCTACTAGTTCTAAAGATATTAAAATTATTACCGGGCTTGGTTCTAAAGAAGAAAAAACAAAGGTTATTTATCAAAAAATCCAGCAGATTGAAAGCATCTCACAAGTCATACCATCTCCTAATTTATTTATTACTGAAGATAAAAGAAATCTACCAGGTGTAATAAAAGTTCCTATTATAGAGAAAAAGAAATTAGAAAAATTAGGAAAAGCCGATTTATTTAAAAAAATTAGTAAATTACTTAATTAATTCCTCATTTTTATGATTATAGCCTTATTTTTATAAGGATAATTCCGTATTTTTTAATATTAAATAATTTAGATTAGTTTTAAGGTGTTTTTTAATGGCAGATGATATTTACGATTTAATTAGAAGAAATATGAACAAAACTTGGCCTTTACAGCTCCCAAAACATAAAACAGTTATAGATTTTTTAAAAATAATAATCCCAACCGAAGAAGAAGCCAAGATTTTATCGATTTTTAAAGAACCTATGGTAGAAATAAAAAGTGTAAAGAAAATTTCAAAACTTACAGGAATTGCACTTGATAAGGTTACTGAAATCTGTGAAAAAATGGCTGAAAAGGGAACCATTTTAAAAACAGGAAAAAGCTATGCACTCCTTCCAATAATGCCTGGATTATTTGAATTTTACTTTGTCAGTAGAAAAGATTCGGAGGAAAATTTAAAAAAAGCATCAAAAAAATTTCATGAATTATTAGATAAAGGACTTTTAGATGAATGGTACAACTCAGAATATCCTTTTTTTAGAACTTTGCCATCTTCAAGTATTCAACAAAAAGCAAAAAAAATAGATGTCAATAAATCTATCGACGTTAAACATGAAGTTTTAGTTTATGAGGATGTCGAATCCTATATAAATATGGCAAGTAGCATCACTATCGTTAATTGCGCTTGCCGAACGACCTCATCCTATATAGGAGATGTATGTGAGAAACCTGCTGATTATAATATTTGTATGGCTTTAAATATAGCAAGCGAAGCTTTAAAATCATATGGATTAGGGAAAAGTGTTTCTAAAGAAGAAGCTTTGGATATCTTAAAAAAAGCTGAGGAATATGGACTGGTTCACACTATTATTAATTCATCTGGACAAGATTCAATGATGTTGATTTGTAATTGTTGCACTTGCCATTGCGGAGTATTACGTGGTCTAACGGATTTCAATAATCCAAGAGCATTTGCAAGGTCTAATTATAGACCTGAAATTAATCAGGAGATTTGTAAAAAATGCGAAAAATGTATGAAGATTTGTCCAATGAAAGCAATTTGGCACCATTGGCCTCATGAAGAAGATCTTGAAGATAATTTTATGGTAATTAAAGAAAATATGTGTATTGGTTGCGGTTTGTGTGCCCAGCACTGTCCAAATGATGCAATTACCATGAATAAAATATATAATGATGTTCCAGAAGCAACTCTTCCTGGCGTTTTTCGAAAAATTGAAGAAACAAAGAAACATTAATTTTTTTCTTTACTATTGACTGGGAGAATTTTTGGAAAAAAATATTTTAATCACAGGAAAACCAAGAACTGGAAAATCTACACTTATATCTAGATTAATCAAATTATTAGAATCCAAAGGGAAAAAAATTGGGGGATTATCAACTCCTGAAATCAAAGAGAAATCACGATTAGGATTTAAAATTATAGATATAGGTTTAAAAAAAGAAGGGATACTAGCACATCTTAACCAAAAAAGCGGACCACGAGTCTCTAAATATCGAGTTAATATGAACGATCTTAAAGAAATTGGTGTAAATGCAATAAAATATGCAATTGCTAATTGTGATTTTATCATAATTGATGAAATTGGGAAAATGGAGCTATTTTCTAAAGATTTCTGTGATGAAATATTAAATGCTCTGGATACCAAAAAAGTATTGGGGACTATTGGGTTTAAACTCTCACATCCTTTAGCTAACCAGATAAAAAGTCGTGAAGATGTTGAATTAATAAAGTTGACTATTGAAAATCGTGACAATATATTAAAATATTTAGAAAATAAACTCACTTAAAAGAATAAGTTTATCCTTTACATTATTTCTAATTTATCTTGGCTGCAATTTCTTTATGATTTGTGTAATTTTCTCCCGAGTTGCGTTAGTTCTTATTGCGCTTTGAGAGAAATGTGTTCTATTGACTGAAAATTTTTCTTGCCTTAAACTTTTTATGATATTTTCAAACGGTGGAATAATAAAATTTTCTTTCTTACATATTTTAGGAATTTCATGATAGGTGATTATTTCATGATCCTCATTAATTATAAGTTGGATTATTTTCTCAATTCTATTTTTAGTTTTTAATTCTAGATCATCAAGATTTTTTAACATTTCTTGGCAAAACTCTTTATCGGCATAGTCTCCAAGCCATAATGGACCAGCAAATTTTAGCTTATTTCCACAATTTATGCATTTATTTGAAATTTCAGGAATATATCCTTTGAAAGAAACTCGATTTCCACATTTAAAACAATGGCCAATATAGCCAATTTCTGTTAAAATCTGATTGGCTAATAGAATTCCATGTATTAATTTAACAAATACTTGTATATAATGGTTCGAACTATGGGAAAATAAGATTTTTGCTGCATGATTATATTTTGCAGCTTCTCGGACAATATAACCTATTAAAATTCTTAAGGCAATTTCATGTGAATATTCAGTTTTTAAAGGTACACTTCCATAGTTTCTCACACATGCTTGTATATTATTTCTAATGCCTACAAGAGGTGGCATATCAGTTGCAGTACAAGAAATTAGTCCATCCCCTCTTATTGAAAATAAGGCAGAATTTAAGAATGGAACGGGAGTTCCAAAAGGATCAATGTCTATTATATCAAATCTTTTAATTTTTTTAGCACATTCAATCAAAAAATTATTAGCATATCCGTTTGAAATATTTATATTATCTAATTTATTGTGATCAACACTTTTTTCTATCAATGCTATAGCTTTTTTACTTATATCATTTATATAAACCGTAATACCTTCTAATTCGTTTGCAACTCGTATTCCCATTGCTCCCGTGGCTGCTAAAGGTTCAGCAAATGTGATTTTTTGTAATTTCTTAGATTTGTAGGTTTTAATCGCTAAAATTGAAATGTCTCTCCTAAACTCCATAGTTGGATTAAAAAATACGGGTAATTTTGATGGAAGATATTCACTTATATCCATTTTATAGTAATCTAAATCAGGAATATAAAATGAAGTAGAACCTTCTTTATGTAAGATTATTGGGAAATTCAAATGCTGCTCTGTTTCTTCAGTTTTTGACAAGGATAATTAATTCTCCATAAACATTTTCGTTACTTATTAGAATAAGTTTCAAATGAATTTATTATGTTTTAATTTAATTATTAAATTGAAAATAGAAAAAAATGATCTGATTTTATGTCTAAAGAAACTACAATGGAATTAATTAAAAGGAGAATGATTGGAGAAGAATTATCTGAAAATGAAATAATGAAGATTATAAACGATATATCAAATGAAAAATTGAATGATATTGAAATTGCAGGTTTTATTTTTTCCCAAGCATTAAAAGGTATGACAAATAATGAAGTATTATCAATGATAAAAGCTATGGTAGAGACTGGGAAAAAGATATCTTTTGAAAATCAGGTTATTTATGACAAACACAGTCTAGGTGGTGTACCCGGCAATAAAGTTACCCTATTGATAGTTCCGATTGTCGCAGCCTATGGTTTAATGATTCCAAAAACCAGCAGCCGTGCTATAACTTCACCATCTGGCACTGCAGATACAATGGAAGTATTAGCACCAGTTGAGTTTAAAGCAGAAGAAGTTATTTCGATGGTAAAAAAAACAAAAGGGGTAGTTGTGGAAGCAGATAATGATATATGTCCTGTTGATGCAGATATAATAAAAATTGAGCATTATTTGGGATTAAATCCAGAATCAATGATGATTTCGAGTATATTAGCAAAAAAAATAGCAATGGGTATAAATCGTTTAGTTATTGATGTTCCTGTTGAAGGAACTAAAGTATGTTCCATGGAAGATGGACAAAAAATAAGTCAGAGAATTGTAAAAATAGGAAAGAAACTAGGATTAGAAATTAAAGCTGGGCTTACATATGGTGGACAACCTATTGGTAATAATATTGGACCCACTTTAGAAGCTCAAGAAGCTATAGAATCATTACAAATAACCCATCCAGATAAAACCAATTCCCTTATTGAAAAGTCGACTGATCTAGCTGGAATTCTTTTTGAAATGAGTGGAGTTGAGAAAGGTAAAGGAAAATCAATAGCTATGGATCTATTGATCTCGGGCAAAGCTTTAGATAAAATGAAACAAATTATAGAAATACAGGGAGGAAATACTAAAATTATCGATGAAATACCAAAAAGTCAATATCAAGAGACAATAGAATGTCCTAGAACGGGCTATATCACTCATGTTGATAACTCAAAGTTAGTAAAAATTGCTCGTTTGGCAGGAGCTCCAGAAGATAAAACCGCAGGAATAGTTATTTTTGGAAAGCGAGGCGATAAAATAAGAAAAGGAGGTCCTTTACTTAATATTTATGCCAATAATAGTAATAATCTTTCAAAAGCTTTGGATCTCGCATTAACTTCCAAACCATTAAAAATTGAAGGGATGTTATTAAAGCAAATTTAGTCGAAATAGATTACTTTCGATTATTAAAAATAGGAACTTTTTTTCTCGGAACGCCAAATATTACCACATTTTCGACATTCAAATTCATCCCAATAATCAGCATATCCACCACCAGTGTATTCCGACTGAGATTCACGTTTTATATCTTTGCTTCCACATTGGGGACATTTAATTGGCCACTCTTCTTCGCTCAAATTTCCTCAACCAAATTTAATCCTAAAAGAACTTATCTAAAGTAATTAAAGAATTAGTAAAATTTTGATAAATCTTTACATCCACAACTGGAAATTTATTAAGAATTGATGTGCTAATTTTTTTTTCATTAATTTTATAAGATTTTAAAGGTTTTTTTCCTTCTAATTTTAAATACAAAATAGGCATCTCGGTAATCGATGGTTTTATATCAGAACTTAAATGTTTTAACGATGAGGTTAAATGCTTTAGTATGAACGTTGTTAAATCATTATTATTTTTAAATATTATAGGTAATTTTAAAGTAACCCAAATATATTTTCGGTTTTTTAATTTGATTATTTGGATCTTTTTTGTAAATGCTTTATTCCCTAAAATTTCTACAAGAAATACTCCTCGTTGATATGAGTAATCAATCGAACAAACAGCTTCTGATGATCCTGGATTATAAATCCAATCATCTAAAATAAATTGCTTATGATAATGACCTAATGCTAGGTAATCAACTCGATCTTTTAATATTGAAACTTCTAGTAATTTCATTCCAGGTACATTTACCATCTGACCTTCAATACCAAAATGTTGTAGTAAGATATGGAATAACCCATCATCCTTTTTAATACCATCTTTGACCTTTAGTAAATAATCTCCATTTCTATCACCAAGAAACTTAGTCCCATATATCATTACATTTCGTATTTGGATTTTACCACCTTTGCATTTCTTAAAATCATAGGATGAAAACATATTTTCGGGAGACTGGGTTATATCTGCATCAAGAAGAATAAGTAATCCCAAATTTGAAATAAATTTTAGCCAAGATTGCCCGTTGTCTACTTTAATACCTTTCGAATATTTACGTAGGTCGTGATTACCCTCAATTGCTATTATTGGAATCGATTCCTCAGTATAAATTTTAAAATCTTTTAAAATATTGAATATTTTATTCAATTTTTCAGGTAAAATGTCTAAAGAGGTAAATATATCACCGCCCAATAGAATAAAATCTACTTTATTGATTATGGCAAGCGATAATATCTCTTCAAACGCGTTTATAAAATCATTCGATCGAAAATAATTCCTATATTGTTGACACCCCAGATGGATATCACTTACATGAATAAAACTTACGGATTTATTGCTATTTTTCTGAAATTTCGTTTTATTTCCAAATTTATTCTCGAAAATATTAAAATTGGTCATAAAATTCAGCATGCTAATTTGAATGTTAAAAAATTATGATTTAAATAAAAATTCAGTTATAAAAATAATGAAAGCCAAAGAAAGAAGTGAAATATCATAAATGAGTATTAAGAAACATCGAAATGATTATTACTACAAAAAAGCGAAAGTTGATAAATTTAAATCGAGAGCAGCTTATAAACTCTTGGAACTAAATAAAAATTTTAAAATACTTAAAAATGCGAAAGTAATAATTGATTTGTGTTGTGCTCCAGGAAGTTGGTTGCAAGTATTAAAGCGAGAGTTAACAGATGAGAAAGACCTTTCTATCATAGCGGTAGATTTAGTAAATATTGATGTGTTTGAGGATTATATAAAATTTATTCGAGGGGACATAACAGAGGAGATAATTATTTCTAAATTAAATAATGAACTTCCACGACCTGCAGACTTGGTAATTTCCGATTGTTCTCCCAAACTAATTGGTGCCAAAGATACTGATCATGCTAGACAAATTTACTTAGCGGAATGCTCTTTTAATATAGCAAAAAATTGTCTTAGAATAGGAGGAAACTTTCTAACTAAAATCTTTTATGGCGATATGTTAGACCAATTTAAGAAAAAAATTATGAAAAATTTTCATAGTTACCGTATTTTTAAACCCAAAGCATCTCCTAGAAAATCTAGAGAAGCATATTTATTAGCTTTTGGACTTAAAACCAAGAAATTCATAAAGCAATAGAGAAATAATTGTAATTCTAAAGAAATTTTATTCTAATTCTTCAGAATTATCATCATCTTCATCCTTACTATCAATTTGTTGAATAATCCAGATATCAAGTTCATTACATTGAATTGGATTTACGGTTTGACCGGCTCCACAGATTTTAGCATTGATACAGACAAAACATGGACAATTATCCAAATTAGTCCAAGAGAATTTTTTAATTGGTCGATTTTTGTCATTAGAATAGAGTCTATAAGTCCATCTCCCACCGGACAATTCTTTAACCCTTCTAAGTAATCCCTGTTTTTCCAATTTTACTGCAATTCGAGAACCCTCTCGGCTATTGAGTTTCAATTCCCTCCAAAGATCACTTTGTAAGATCCCCTTATTACCAGCTAATTGTACATGAGTGACAGCAGCCTCTTCAGCCTCTTTTATGTCCAATCAACAAACACCTTAATTTACTCTGCTATATACAAATATACTTTGTAAAATCAAACGTAAAAAACTAATTAATTTCAATGTTATTTTGTGCGAAATTGATAAGTGAACTTCAAAGGTTCTCTAAATAAATAATCACTTATACCCTTAATAAAATTAATTCAATAATTGTAGAATTGCATTGATTTGAATTTCATTCATTTTAGTTACATCTTGAATAATTAAATTAATTCAAAAAATAATTTGGTTTCTTTTTCAAAGGACGAAAATTTTTTGAAGCAATTATGATTAATTAATAATAGTCGATGAAGAAAATAAACGGTCTAATGAGAAAACCGATGAAGAAGAAATCCAACAACCGAGACTTCCTTTTTTTTATTTTAAGTTGAATTGAAGTTTGAATAATATTTTTATTGTTTTATTACTTTTTATTTATAAAAAACAAGGAAAGAGCTAGAAAAAAGAATGAAAAACACTAAAGAAATAGCATTTCTCTTTGATTTAGATGGAACATTGTTAGATGCAATTCCTTTCTTTAATCAATTAGTTCTAGAATCAATCGAGGAAATGGGAATCAAGTTAGATGAAGATATGAAGAAGACTTTATTATTTGAGGCGATTAATCAAACTACAGATAAATCCAGCAAGGATTTCATCTTTAATTTGTTTTTTACAATAGGTAAAATGATAGGAGTTACAGAGAAATCAAAAATCTATAAACTTCAAGTGAATGCGGGAATGAAATATCTCAAAGGAATGACAAAAGTAGATTTAATCGAAGGTACACCCGAAACTCTGCATTTTTTAAGTTCGAAAGGGTATAAAATTGGGTTAGTTACTACTTCTTCTCAAAGAGATTTAGCACCAAAACTTGGGGATTTGAGGGAATTATTTGATATAATTTGTACTAGAGAAGATACTAAAAAAATGAAACCCCATCCTGAACCAATTCTAAAAGCTGCAAACGATTTGAATATCATGCCTAATAGGTGTGTGATGATTGGTGATACACCTGACGACATTTTGGCTGGGCAAAATGCTAAAGTAGGATGTACAGTTGGTGTTTTAACTGGTTTCTCAAGTTTAGAAATTTTTAAAGAATTTAAAGCTAATTTAATTTTTAAAAGTGTTGCTGAAATCCCTGATAGATTATCTGATATTTTGGATTTTTTTTAGATTACTTAATTCGTGCAAATTATTTTTTTAAAATATATTTAAAATGGTTTAAAAATTTCTCAAATTAATTTTTTCTGATTTTACACTATATATTACAAGAATATTCCCTAGATATTCGTGAAATTTAACTGCAAGGTTTATCAATCTTCAAATAACCGAATATGAAATTTAAGGTGATATAAAAGTGGATAAAAAAATGTGTAAAAAGTGTGTAGATTTTAAGAAATTAAAGTCATTTGATGAATTACAAGCTGTTTTTCATAATTGGTGTGCTCATTCTGAACTACCTTGTGCTCTATTATCTTCCTGTCAAAAAATTCCAGATTTTAAAAATTCAGTTGAATTTCAAAATCAAATAGAAAAGGCTTATGAAGCTCTAGGAAAAATTAATCCAGTACGATATAATAATTTATAATTAATATTATTAGCTCCCACATATTCTTTCTTAAATCATTCTCAATAAGAGTTTTTAAGCTCTTACATGTCCCTTTTTGTTAAGATGCATCTATAAACTTTAAAAGATTGAGCAGAATTTGTTCAAAAATTAATTGATAATAAGGTAAAATAAAAAAAAATTTGTAATTCCTTGTAATTTGTAGTTTTAATTCATCTATTATTTCTAATTCTATATCATTTTTAACCAAATCTACAACATCTTTTATAAATTCTTCTGTTTTCTCCAATACAAGAACTGATATTATATCTTGTAACAAATTTTTCCTATAATTATCTTGAATTTCGTGAAATCTATTGAATATTTTCTTAATTTTAATAAAATGGGCATTTCCCTTATTTAATATATCTTGGAATAATTGAATTTTATCTAAACCCTGATTTCTCATTAAATTTATCTCCTCTATTATCAATTTTTTTTGATAAAATTATCGAATATAATTAATAATCTATGAAGACATATATTAATTTTTTTTAAATATTCAAGGAGAAATCTATAATTTTAATTGCTTTCTCAAAAAGTCAATAAAAATTTTAATTATTTTACCAGAAGTTATTAGAAATTTCATGTATTTCTTTTTTAGATAAAAAATAGAATATTTTTTTTAACAAAAGTTCGGAATAAAAATTATAAAGCGAAAATAATCAATTAACTTTAATCAAAAATTTTAATTTAAAAAATTTAAAATGCATTAATTAAAAAATTTTTCAATAATAATTACTATACCAAATTAGCTTTTCACAAATATTTTTGGAATTAAGTGAATTAAAAAATGAGTAGATCAGAAATAGAACGTGGGATGGCTAAGGCTGAAAATTATGAACGGAGAGCTTTGACTTTAATTAATAAAGGAGATTATCCAGCTGCATTAGGAGAATTAATTAAGGCAATAGAGAAATATAAAACATTAGCAGCTCGTTTTCAAAGATCTGTTCTTTATGATCGATGGCTTGAAAAGGCTGATGAATTATTAGTTTTAGCTAAAAAGATAAAAGGTAAAGCTAAAACTACTCCAGAAATGGTAAAAGAAGGGGCTCCAATTTCAATCAAAGATTGTGATGAAGTTGGTGAAAGAGTAGATCCAGAGACAAACAAATTAGATTTTTCTAAATTAGCAGGAATGGATAAAATCAAAAAAATTCTAAGGCGAACAATAGAATGGTCATTAAAAGAGAAAGAAAAAATGGAGGAACATGGATTAGAACCTACGAAAGGAATACTCTTGGTAGGTCCTCCTGGATGTGGAAAAACATATTTAGTTAAATGTGCTGCTGGTGAATTTAAAATTAGACTTTTAATCGCTTCTCCAGCCTCAACTTTCAATAAATATGTGGGAGAAACCCCAAAAGCTGTTCGTAAAGTATTTCAATGCGGAGAAAAAATGACCCCCTCAATTATTTTTGTTGATGAAATTGATAAATTGCTTCCTGATCCTTCAAGATCAAGCGATTCATCTGGAGTAACTGGTCAAGCTTTATCAACTTTCCAACAAGAGATGGATGGTGCTCAATCAGGAACGGGTTTTATTGTTATGATGGCAACGAATGACCCTGAACTCCTCCACCCAGCCCTTTCGCGTACCGGAAGAGTATCATATCGACTCTATATTCCTCCTCCTGATAAACCTACTAGAGCTGCTGTATTTAGAATTAATTTAGAAGCACCAAAACTTATCCTTGAACCGGAAGTACAAAATTTTGATTTATTAGCAGATTTAACTGCCCCTCAAGATGGTTGGTATTATGCATCTTCTGATATTGAGGAAATGTGTCGCCGAGCAAAGGAAAAGAGATTTGAGATTATAATAGAATCTGGTAATGAAGAAATTCCTTTAACTTTAGATATGTTAAAAGAAGCGATCAACTCATTAAAGCCATCAATCTCGCCCAAACAAATACATAGATATGAAAAATGGGCAGATGAGTTTAGTGGCTAAATAAATTTAAATTTTTTTAAAAAATAAGAATAAAACGATTTAATTTGTTGAAAGAGAATTAAATAGGAACTTACTCGTTAAGATTTTTAAAATATTCTACTGATGCATTTGTTAATTTTGTAAATGCTTCATCTACACCATTACCTGTTTTTGCTGATGTCTCGAAGCAATCAACGGCTCCAATTTCTTTAGCTTTTTTTTCCATTTCTTCTTTAGAGATTTTTCTCTTATCTTTTAAATCATTTTTATTGCCAATTATAATGAATGGGATATCACCAGCAAACTTTTTCAGCTCGGTAAGCCAATTTTCAAGATGTTCATAAGTTTCTTTATCTGTTAAATCAAATACAATAAAACAGCAATGGGAACCTTCTAAATAACTTTCTCGAATGTCCTTGAAAATTGCTTGGCCTCCAATGTCCCATAATAAAAGTTCAGCTTTAGCTTCCTCAACTGGAACTGTTTTTAGCGAAATATCGAATCCTAAGGTGGGTTTATATTCTTGATCAAACTTCTTATCTACATGTCGAACAATTAATGAGGTCTTCCCTACTCCGCCGTCTCCAATTACAACTGCTTTAAGAAATATCTTTCTATCTGAAATCAAAAACATCACTTTTTTATTTTAAATTCAAATATCTGGTTTTATTATCCACAAATAAAAATTCTAGTATAATTTCATATTTGTTTCTTTATTTTTAATATTTCACTTAAATATTGAGCTAATTAATTCAACATAAATCTAATTGAAATCATTTTTATATCACTCATTTAGTGTGTAGACTTATTTCTTAAAAAATAATTTCAATATTTTGACCGAAAAATAAATACAATAAACTTCAAATCTATATTTGGATTAGTGGTTGATAGATTTTTATTTATATAAGAATATTAATTTAAAATTTATTTCTCCATTCTGATTTCTGAAGAATCCAGAGCTCCGAATTTTAAGATAAATTCTCCAGAAACTTTAATAAAATAAGAATTTTTAAATTAATTGTTTAAATATAAAATTAAATACATAATATTCTAAATAACATCTAATTAAAATTTCAATTCTTAGCTATGTTTCTGGAGTAGTCAAGGTGGAAAAGAAACAACATTACGTCTTCAAGATTCTATTACTTGGAGATGGTGGAGTGGGAAAGACTAGCTTATTACGCCGCTTTATTGATAACACTTTTACTCCAGATTACAAAAGTACGATTGGCGTCCAATTTATGACTAGGACGGTTGATTTAAACGACGAAAAATCGATTAAATTAGTAATTTGGGATGTTGCAGGTCAGTCAAAATTTACCTCATATCGACATTTGTATTATAAGGACGCAGAAGGTATTATTTTAGTCTATGACATAACTCGACCAGATAGTTTCGATAATCTTGAAATGTGGATCTCGGATGCTGTAAAGCATACAGCTAGAAATGCACATATTGCAATTCTAGGAAATAAAGTGGATTTAGAAGATAAAAGATCCATTTCAAAAAGTAAAGGTCGAGAATATTCAACTGAAAAGAAAGCGGTTTTATTTTCAGAAACTTCAGCTAAAACAGGTTTTAATGTTGATAATGCCTTTTTAGAGCTTACTAAAAATATTTTATCAAGGGGATTTATCTAGCTTATGTCTAGTGTAGAAGTTATAAAAGCAATTTTTATATTTGACAAAAAATCGGGACGGCCTTTTATTCGTTACAGGCCTTCTAGAGATTTTCAGATAGAACCATTTTTAGTTATTGGATTTTTAACTGCAATTATGAAATTTTCAAAAGAAGTTGGTCGTTCTGATTTAAAAATGATTGACATGGAAAATTTAAGGTTTGTTTTTACAGAAAAAGATGGTATAATTTTCAATGCAATAACCACAAAATTGGTTAAGCCAATTGATTTGATGTTTAAATTAAATACGATTTCAACTATTTTTCTGAATGAATATACAATGGAAGAATTGTTAGATCCCAAAATTGCATTAGAATATTATGATGGCTTTAAAAATACAATACATGAAATTATCCATGGGACTGTTCGTGGTTTAGAAAGTGAAAAAGAATTAAAAATTAAAGAAATTTTATCTAAATTCAATAAGAATAATGAAATTTGTGGTTCCGGAATTATCTCATTTACGGGAGATTTCCTTGTAACCGCTTTTGAAAGAGTAGAGGATGAAGATATTGTTCATAATATTTTCAACTCAATTTTTGAAACTAAAATTTTTGGTATAAATAACTTCACGATTACAATATTAAAACAACATATTATTATAACAAGAATAGAAGAGGAAAGTTTATTAGTAATTATAATGAGAGAAGATCAAGTATGTTCAGCTATAGAGGATAATATTGATAAAATAAAGAAGAGAATAAGAAAAATATTGAGAGCATAGTGATAATTTAAATATATGTTATAAATTATTTAGATAAAACATTAAAATTGAGGTTTTTAAGATAGAACATCAAGAGCATTACGTCTTCAAGATTTTACTGTTGGGGGATGGTGCTGTTGGAAAAACTAGTCTACTAAAGAGATTCATTGAAAATACCTTTGATCCTGACTATAAAGGGACGATTGGCGTCCAATTCATGACTAAAAAAGTTGAACTTGAAAATCAATTTGTTAAATTAGTAATTTGGGATGTTGCAGGGCAATCTCGTTTTACATCTTATCGTCATTTGTACCTTAAAGATGCAGATGGAGTAATATTAGTTTATGATATAACTCGCTACCCAACATTTGAGAATTTAGAGAAGTGGGTTGAAGACGCAGTTAAATATACAGAACAAGATATTCAAATTGCTGTATTAGCTAATAAGAAAGATTTAAGTGGCAATAGGAATGTTACTGAAGAAGAGGGGAGACTTTATTCTGCACTTAGAGAAGCAGTTCTATTTAGCGAGACCTCAGCAAAAACCGGAGAAAATGTAGAGAAAGCCTTTTTAGAACTAGCAAAAAATATGATCAAAGTCTCAAGACAGAATAAATAGGAGATTAATATCGCATATGACTAAAGAGAAAATTATTGAATCCTTATTAATAGTTGATAAAAAAACAGGTAATATTTTTATTAATTATGTTCCTGCTAAAGATTTTGATAAAGATCCCAACTTAATTATAGGCTTATTAACTTCTTTTTTAAAATATACAAAAGATCTTGAACAAAAAAATTTAAAAATGTTGGATTTGGAAAGTTTTCGACTAATTTTTACGGAAAAATATGATATTATCTTTGTTGCAATTAGCAACCGATTAGTAAATCCGATGAATTTATTATTTAAGTTGAATACTATTCAGACTTTATTTCTAAACGAATTTACAGAAGATGAATTGTCTAATCCAAATATTCCTCCAAATTATTTTGATGACTTTATTGAGAAGATACGTGAAATAATGAATGGTGATTTAAGAGTTCTAGAGAATAAACAGAGCGTTAAGAAAATTTTAGAGAGATTCAGTAAAGATAAAATCGTTATTGGCTCAGCAGTTTTATCATTTGCTGGAAATTTTCTTGTAAGTACTTTCACTAAAGATGAAACTAATCTAATTCAAGCTTTATTTAACACCAATTTTGAATTGATAATCTCTGGTATAAAAAAGGCATTTATTGAGTTTCTAAATAGGACTTTTTATATTAGAAAAATTGATGATCAAACATTATTTGTAGTCATTATTAAAAATGTTGAAGATTTTGAAAAAATACAGATAAAAATAGAGAAAGTTGAAAAAGAAATTATTAATGTGGTTAAGAAAACTAAATAATTCTTGCAATTAATATGAAATTATGGAGGTTTTGATGTAGATTTTTTTTCTTCTTCTTTTTCCATAAAATTTTTCATTGATAGATAATAAGAAGTATCAGATTTTAGCTTTTCTTGAAGAACTTGCTTTTGAAGTGATTTTAAATTTCTAGATCTTTTCCCATTAGATAATTTCTTTAATAATTTTATACCAAATGGCTTTTCTTTTTCAATTTCTTTGGTAATAATATAACCTTCCTTGATTGCATTTTGAAAGAGTTCTTCACCAATTTTTGTTCTAGTTATTACTGTATTCCAACCTCCAGGTGATCCAATGGACCCGGATGATATATCAGAGAGCTCATTTGTTAGGTCCACACATAAATGGCATGCGTGGCGAGCATATTTTGTTACATCTTTGATTGGTACCTGAACTGGTTCTCCCTCACCGCGATGGACAAAGAATTTTCCCTTATCAATATTCATTTTTGTAGCTTCGGTAAGAGAAGTTTGACAATTCTCTTCTACTATTTTAATTAAATTTGGATAGGGAAAACTTTCCATACAAAAAATCCCAATAATATATTTAACATTTCCCCATATTTCTGACATTATATTAGATGTGACTTGATATTTTCGCATTGCTTGAACTTGGCAGGGAGTTCCTACAAAGGCAATAGATTTTAGTCCAGAGACTTTTATTAGATCTAGTGCTGATAAGTTTGCTGCGACTGAATATATTGTACCTGCGGCTTTAATTGCCTCATCTTTATTTCTAATTAAAATTGGTTGTGTATTCCAAGGTTCACCTTCTTTTTGAACTACTCCAATAGCCCCATCAATAAGATTCTTATCAAACAGATAAGTCAAAAGTGTTGTTACTATCCCTCCATCTTGGGCTACTTTTTTAATTTTTTGATCTTTGGTTTGAGCAGAAACTACAGTTATATTCAAACCAACTGGATCAGCTTTAAGTTCTTTAATAAAATCAACTTTTTTATCATTCATATATCCTTTTAATACATTTATATGTAGAAAAGTCCTCGGACAACTCGCCCAACAGAGCCCGCAATGAATACATTTATTTTCATCAACAGTGGGTGTTTCTCCCATTGTGATTGCTTTTACTGGGCAAATACTAAAGCATGCCCCACAACCACAACATAATTCCTTTTCAACAATAGGAGTTATCGGCTCTAATGGCACTTTATATGTTGTGGCAGAAGTTAATTTTAAAAAAATATTACCATTTTCTTCAGACATTATAATTTTTGGTTTAAAACTTAATTCAGAGGTCCCTTGTTTTATATCTATTAAATTATCACCAATTAATTCAGCAAGGGCTTTGTAAACTTCAAATTCTGTAAATTCAGTATTTTCAATAATTTCTGGAACGGTTAAAAATCCATTTTTTTTAATTAATAATAGAATCCTATGTTTAATCAACTCAATATCATAAATTTTATCAATTATTGCATCTAATTCTAAAGGAGAAATACGTCCACTATTCAATATTACCTTCTGGTTTTCCAATAAATTTTTTATCTTAAAACTTATTGCTGCTTCACAAACTGCATTGAATGTTTCTTTATCTACTTTTTCCATGGGATTCACCTAATTTTTTTTATACCCCTTTGGTTGCATTCCAAAGAATTTCTGTTAGACTCTAAGTTTTTTTCTAACAGATTTTGGGTTTTAAACATTAACAGAACGAATAGGATTAGGACCTAATTTTTGCAGGTGACCAATCGTATCTTCAACCGCTTGCACAAACCTATTTACTTCAGCCGCACTACATTGGTAAAGGTTGACTCTACCTCCACCTAAACCGGACTTATCGAGGACTCTTTTGATAAATAGAATTCTTTCGTTAGCCCTGATATTACCATCTTTGAAATCACACTCGCCAAAGTGTCATCCAACAACCATAACAGCATCTGCACCAGCTCGAATTGCATGCATTATATGGGCAATATCAATACGTCCAGTGCATCTAAGACGAATTATTTTAACACCAGTATTATATTTCATTCGGCAAGTTCCAGTTAAATCAGCAGCAGAATAACCTCATTTATCACATGCAAATAGGACCACATTAAATTTGGGATCCATATAAATACCTTCTTTTTCATCACCTTTTATAAATTTTTAACCCCCTTTGGTTGCATTCCAAAGGATTTTCTATTAGATTAAATCTTTTTCTCTAATAGAATTTGGGTGTTTAAGTTTGAATTTCTTCTTCTAACATAGCTTCAACTTGGTTATCAATTGTCTCGTCCCTATAGTATCTAAGACTTAAGGCACGTGCAGGACAACTCGCAACACAAATTCCACAGCCTTTACAAAGCATCTCATCTACTTCAGCGATACCATTTTCATTAATAGTAATTGCACCATAAGGGCAATTTCTTTCGCACGTTCCACAACCAACACATAATTCTTCGATAACGCTTGGATTAATAAGCTCCAATAGAAACCTTTCAGCTAATACAAAGTCAGTAGCTGCAATAGCTGCGGCTTTAGCAGTTGATACTGAGTATGGCACATTCTTTGGACCATGAGCAGCACCGCATATATATACTCCGCTGACTTTAGTTTCTTGTGGGCTCAAACATCCATGTATTTCTTTTAGAAAACCACTAGGTGCTTTATCAAGTCCTAAAATATCCATTATTTTCTTTGTAGAACTTGCAGGAACCATCGCCACCGATAAAACCACAAGGTCAAATTCTTCTTTAATTACTTTTCCTTGAAGTGTATCCTCGCCTCGTAATATAAGATTCTTTGTCTCTGGATCTTCTTTAACTACTCCAATTTTTCCACGAATGAACCGTATATCGGGATTTTGTCCGCGTATTCTTGAATAATATTCTTCTTGATCTTTGTCAGCAGTTCTTATATCAATGTAGAAGATTGAAAGGTCCATATTATCAAATTCTTGCATTAGTAATTGAGCATTTTTAATTGCAACCATACAGCAGACACCACCTGAACAATAAGCGTTATCTTTTAGATTTCGTGATCCAACACATTGTATCATTGCTACTTTTTTTGGAACCTTACCATCACTCGGTCTTGTTATATGCCCACCAGTAGGCCCTGTCGGGCTTAACATGCGCTCAAGTTCAATTTGGGTAACAACATTTAGATATTTACCATATCCATATTCGCCAGTTGGATCATATATATCAAATCCCGTAGCTATTATAATTGCGCCGACGTCCAATTCAATTTCTTCAGGCTCTTGTTCGTATTTTATTGCTCCTGCGAGACAATTTTTTTCACATTGTTTACAATTAATACAGTATTCTTTTGAAATATATGCAACTTTTGGGACTGCTTGGGGAAATAATATGTTGATTGCCTTTCTAGTACCTAAACCATAATTAAATTCGTTTGGGATATTTATCGGACAAACTTCCATACATCTACCACAGCCCGTGCAGACATTTTCATCAACGAATTTGGCATTTTTCTTAATTTTAACCTTAAATTGTCCTGCAGTTCCTGAAATATCCTCAACTTCAGAATAAGTAAGTATTTGAACATTAGGATGTTTTGCTACTTCGACCATTTTAGGGGCCAATATTCAGATTGCACAATCATCTGTAGGAAATACTCGATCTAATTGTGCCATTTTTCCTCCAATACTTGGGGATGACTCAATAAGATAAACGGGAGTTCCAGTATTAGCAACACCTAAAGCGGCTGAGATACCACCAATTCCACCACCAATGACCATCACCGATTTATATACATCCATTTCTTTTATTGGAACATCTTCCATTTGATTTGCTCTTGCAATACCGCCTTTCATTAATTGGATAGCTTTTTCAGTAGCAGCTTTAGGATCCTTCGAATGAACAAATGATACTTGTTCTCGTAAGTTAACCATTTCAAAGAAGTATTTACTTATACCAGCAGATTCAAGAAGGGCTCTATAAGTCGGTTCATGAATTTTTGGGGTTCATGCACCAACAACAACTCGGTTAAGTCCGAGTTTTTCAATATCTTCCTTAATCATATTTTGTGGAGTAGAACTACACATAAATGCGGCTGTTTTAGATAGAACTACGTTTGGTTCGTTTTCTAAAGCTTTAGCGACTTTCTCAACGTCCACCACACCACCGATGTTTACGCCTCAAAAGCAGACATAAACACCTATCTTTATCGAACTTTCAATATTTTTTCCAATGCTGTTTTCATCTTGCATTTTACACACCTTTCTTTACATCACTCCTAAAAAGGATTTTGAAATAATAATAATTCTTAATGTCCAATTAAAGCTCGTTTTGCTCTAAAAATAACTTTATTTCTATCACAATTTTCTTCTTCAGCTATAGTTATTAGCAATTTCAACGTCTTACCGCCCTTGAGATCAAGAGCTGTCATAATTTCTTTAGCAAAATCGCGAATTTTTGGATCTACTTTTTTGGCCATTTAAAACACGGTTTATCTTTTTCCAATAATGGTAAAATACAATAAGATTTAAAATATTATCCAAGATTACGGATATGAGAGAAATAATATAAAAAATAGGGGAGATTTTTATTATGAAATATTTTTAGAAACAGTATTTTGATTATTATCTTCTATTTTAAGTTGTAACATTGTAATATCGGGATTATATTTATAATTGACTGTTATATCTTGATTAGAATCCCATTTAATCTTTCCTAACATGTTAGGTGGTAGTTCAAAGAATTCAGATTGAATCCCACTAACTTGTATAGTAACTCCTTCGAAATTATTTTTAGTTTTATTTTTCAAAGTAATTTTTATGCTATTTCCGTCAATTTCCTTTTTTACAAGTTCAATTTGATCGGGGGTTATTATTTTACCCAAAGCATTACTCTTTTCTCCTACAATAGGACTAAATAAGTCCGGTTCGGTTACTTTACCTTCGATGATATTTATAGGGATTGTAAATTGGGTTTTTTCACCTTTAAAACTGGTTGCCTCTATCTTTAAATACCAGCTATTTTGGTCCCCAACTCTATGATTTACTCCTAGACTGACTTGTGTTTCCCATAGATAGTTATGAGAAGGTTCTGCATCAGTTGGGATCTTTAAATTAAGCTTTCCATTCGTAGGGGGATTTTTAATATTGGATTTGGCTTTTTGAATTGGAGGTTTCTTTTTATTATGAACACATTGCTTCCAGAACTCAGGGCATTGGCAAATTGTGTTAATATCTTGGATTAATTCAACGTTAAGTTCCTTATAATTTTCCAAAGTATATTCCAAATCTATATTTTCATCAGGCATAAAAGTATCTTTAGATATACTAATTGCTACCCCTTTTATCTTTACATCAATAGGATGAGAGGACATACGTTCTGTAGCTGTTGCTTTAATAAATATTGATTTATCGCTAAAATAATTCTCTTCCTGTTTTGTTTTATTATTGATTAGGGACAGGTTTGCTCTTATAAAATAGGTAATACGTGAGTCAATGCTTGGCACTACACGGCGACTGATAGGTATGCTTCTTAATCTTTTATAAGTACCATTTTCAAAAATACCTTTATAAAAAATATCATTTTTTGATATAATCAGCTCTTTCGCACAAGGTCGTTTAATATATAAACGTACACCGCCCCATGTAATGTCTATCTGTTCTTCTTCAAGTTCGTTCATATTAAATTTAGACGAAACTGTAGTGGGAATTCCGACTTTCGCAATTTTTTCTGTTTCGAGATTTACTAACATATAAATTTCACATAAAAAAAAGGAATTTTATTCTTGATGTGCTCTAACGACTAAATCTGCAAATAGTTCCATGTCAACGAGTAGAGTTTTTATTTGATCTTTAGAAGCACTGTCCAAATCCTTAGGTCTCATTAAAAGAACGCTTAAAATGTACTTGAAAATATATATTTCAATTTCTTTATCAGCTTCTTTTGATTCACCTTTAAAATAAACGGAATCTGCATTAAAGAAATTTTCTCGCATCGTATTACAAGAACTAATGAAATCTCTAAGATCAGCTCTTAATTGTAAACCAGCAGAAATTCCAGGAACATTATGAACTATTACATTACCATTTATGTCGCTAATTATGATTTTTGCTTTTATTTCAGATAATTGCTTTTCTGCATTTTCTACATGTGATTGTAGATCTTTATAATTTGCGACAAGTAAATCCCGAAAAACTATAGATAACTTCTCTTGTTCATAGATTGAGGTAATTCGTTCTTCTGGGTTCCAATTTTCAAAAATCTTTGGGAAAATTCCTTTTGCCTTTTGTAAATTTGTATCTAGAAGTTCTTTTTGGTAGCCTTGAGCATCATATTTATGATAGAAAATTAAAACGGTAGGTTTAATATTTAAATCATCAAATGCTTTCTTTAGTTTCTTAAAGTAATCTACTGCTGTGTCAAATTTATCTGGGTCATGTAAATCGATAATTGGGATTAAAACATCAGTTTCCTTAAAGATTTCAGGTTTAGCTAAGTAATCTGCTCTGAATTGATCTTGTCCTCCAAAATCGAAGAAACTAACATTTAGTCCGAGATATGGATGAGATCTAACTTCATACATTACAGTAGGTCGAAATGATTTTGTATCTTCTGGACTTTTTGATGCGAATGTTGTTGCGTATATACTTGTCTTTCCACAACCACTTATTCCTACAAGCGATATTTTCATTTTTTCTTCACTTCACCTAATTACATTTTTTATAATATTTTTAATTTTTTCAATTATCAAGAAATTATTACTTTTTAGCTTGTTTTTTCTCAAGTATTTTTTGAATGTTTGCAACTCGTGAGAGTACTAGACCCTTATAGTCATTTAATTGAATTAAATATTCAGTATCATCTTTAGTTCTTGGATACTCGAATTCTAGTTCCTCGAAAGGATACCATACTTTAATATTAGTTTCCCAAGATGCCACTTCAAAGAAATCTTGAACGCTTGCAATATGAACCTTAACATTATCTAGTGTTTCCCCGCTAGAATTTGTTACTATAAATCTAATGAACTTATTATCTAAGTCTGTTTTTACTAATTTAACCATCTTTCGTGCAGCTGCTTTAATAATATCATCCTTAGTAGCAGGTTCATATTTTGGTCTTTCAACTACTTCTTGAGGAGCTTGATATACAAATTTTCTCCTTGATTTAATTGTGTATAGACTTTGTTTTTTCATTTTCGCTAGATTTAGAACAAATCGTAATTTACCTCTTTCTAAAGGTTTTGCTTCAATATAACCATTATCAATAGCATCTTGAAAAAGTTCCCAACCTAGCCCTGTTCGGATTAGAACTGTTGAATATCCATCAGCAGATCCTACGGAACCTACAGAAATGTCTGAATGCTCAGAAGTGAGGTCTGTACAATAATAACAAGAACTTGACTTATATCTGTTTAAAGCATGAACCTTTCTTACTATTTCTTCTCCATTTTTAAGATGAAAAATGAATTTACCCTTAGAGATTGAACATTTTTGAACATTATTCCAACTAGAATTATTATCTGCTAGGAATCCGCTTAATCCTTCATACGAAAAAGAATCCATACAAAATAAACCAATCTTAAATATATTAGCCCGCATAAATAGTTTCAATAGTCCAAATGGTGATTTTTGCATTTTATCAACAGAATCGATGTTGCATGGAGTTCCTACGAACCCGATAGAGTGAGCTCCTTTCCTTAAAGAGTCGATTAATGGAATTACTGTCTGAGAATGGCAATATATCGAACCTGATGACTCTAATAGTTCTTCCTTTGAAGTTACATATTTAGGAATTGGTTTCCAAGGTTCTTCTTTGCTTTTAAGAGTAACTATTACACCATCAAATAGTTTCGAATCGAGACCATAAAGTAATAATGCAGTAACTACGCCTCCATCTTGACCTTTAATTTCAGTATTAGTAGCTTTTGCAGTAAAAGCAGCTTTATATTCACCGATTAAGCCAGGAATAGTAGTTATTGTTCGTGGACACTGATTGTAACAAATTCCACATCCTGTACATTTACCACTTAATTTGGGTCGGTCTGTAATAGGATCCCATATCAGCACATCACAAGTTGCCACACAAGCGGAACATTTTGTGCAAACTCCACTATCAACTATTTCTCGCATTAATTTTCCAAAGCTATCCTTTCTTTCTTCAGCCTCTAGACGTTTTCCAGCGTATTTGAATGATTCCAAGTAACTTTCAGTTTCTTTTTCTGTGTCTTCAGTATTAGACATAATTATAACTTCCCTTTCTTGATTTTTACTTATTCTATAAATTAATTTCTAATTGATTAAAAAATATTGTTAATGAGTATTTTTTTAATTTTGTTATACAAAAATTGGTAAAAATGCATAAAATCAATTAATAAAAAATTTAAAATTTCTAAAAACATAAATAAATCCTTATATTTTTTAATGAAATTTAACAACCCGCTCTTTTTTAATTTAATATTAAAAATTTAATATATTTCTAAAATATACAAAAAATTAAATCAAAAATATTAGTAAGCTCCTTCTGCTTTTTTTATGTCTAATCTTAGAATGTCGGTATTTGAGATAATTCCTAGAATTTCATTTGGATTCTCTTCGGAAGCAATTACAAGATAGCTAATATCCTTCGTTATCATCATTCTATTAGCCTCATTTATTTTGGTTTTTGGGCTAATAGTCACAAGAGGCGAGCTCATTATCTCATTCACTTTTGTGGAACGTGGATCCTTGCCTTTCTCTATAATTTCTCTCATAATATCCCTTTCTGTTATAATTCCAACAGATTTCCCGTTATCTGTTATTAAAACACTCCCTATTTTCTTTTCAAACAGTACGTCTAATAAGGTTGCAATATTTTCATCTAGGGGTAATTTCACAACGTCGCTAATCATTATTTCTTCAACCATTTTTTCTCCTAAGTTTCTTATTTCAACAAAATTTGTTTCTTCTTCTGTTTCTAATCGTTGGGAGAGGTATGCGTTAATTATATCGTTATGTCTTATAATTCCAGCTAATTGACCATCATCTAAGACTGGCAACTTTTTCACATCGTATTGAATAACCATCATAGCTGCCTTACGTATATTGTCATTAATATTAAGAACTCGAATAGGCGAAGTCATAATGTCTTTACATTGTATTTTACTGGGATCTGCAGAACGGCGAAGCAGACAACTTCTTATGACCTTTCGAAGAATATCACGGTTTGTAATAATACCTATCGGTTTTTCGCCTAATGTGACTAATAAATAATCACTTTTTTTAGAATTCATTAATGAAACAGCATCACTAATCATTGCAGAGTAAGAAATAGTTAATGGCTCTTTATCCATAAATTCTTTAACTAAAATTTTTTCAAAGAATGATTCTTCTTTCGGAATGAGTTGTTTTGGTTGGATCTCTTTCACAAGTAATTTCCGATCAGGACCACTTATCTCAAAAATATAGTGACTATTTAAATCACTTATTGGATATTGAAAAACCAAATCTTCACCTGCAAACCAAGTATCTATATTAGTTTCCCAATGACTTGTCTCAAAAAATTCTTGAACTTGTGAGATTTCTATGCTAATATTGAATAAATCTTTTAGGCTTACATTTTTTACAGCAATTTTAATTTTTTTTCGGTTTTCAATTAATTCAAGTTTAGTAAACATTGCAATTCTCTTAAAATATTCAGATTTATCTTCAGTTTCAGCAATATTTGAAATCTCAAATTGTCTTGGAGTAGATGGGGGTGAAGATCTTGAAATATCATGAAATAATAAATATGCTAATTTTTCATTTTTCTTTGTAGTAGCACTAGCAAGCGAATTTATAGCATCTGGAGAAATTTGTGGCAATAAAGTCTTGAAAATATTATGTAAATCTTTTTCTATGGCTTTTCCTTCCTCAATTGTAGTGCGATCTTTTTCCGACTTTACCACTTTATAAATTGCGTGCTCTTTTTCGATCAAAATATAAAGTCTATCAGCAAGTGCTTTAATTTTTGAATATAATGACACAAGTAGATCAGATCCTAAAAAAGAATAATCTTTAGGTAAACTCAACATTAAAACATAGGTTTCAGGAGTTTTTTCATCCATCCCAGAACGTTCTTTTTTTCTATATGATACACCAGCAAATTTCATTGCTAAATAGATACGATCTCCAAATTCTAAATCGACATGATCCAAATCTTCTTGGGATTCAGTATCTAAAAACCAAATTGAGTGGATTTTGATAATTCTCTCTTGATTTTTATCATTTTTCAAATATTCTGGATAAGTATACAAAGTTAAATGACCTCTAGCCTCATCGAAGAAACAAAGAAATATTTCATAAAGTGATTTATCCCGACTAATAATCGGAGTTCTTGATTCTATATCATTATTTTCAATTGGAGATTCTTTTCTATTTTGAAACAAACTAAACCATCTAATAAGTAATATTAAGAAAATTCTACTTTAAAATGGCGAGAATATCTTTTAAATCGTTCTAAAAATTTCTTTCTAACTACTCCAATAATTATATCATCTCTGGTGACAGCGACCCGTTTAACTTTCGATTTATTTATCAGATCCCGGAACTCCTCAATTGAGTAAATTGGCTCTTCTGCTTTCACCGATATAAATGGTTTATACATCACATCTTTAGCTTTGAGTATTCGAGGATCTTTTTCTCTTGCAACCAAGTCCCAAATAATTCCATCAGTTATTATACCCACAACTTTATCGTTTTTATCTCTAACAAAAACAGAATCCGTCCATTTATCACGCATCAATTTTGCAACCTGGGGTATAAGATCATCTATTGAACAAAAAACAACAGTCGGGGACATTATATCTTCAAAAGTAGCTGATTTTTCAGAAGTTTTAGAGGACATGTTTCTATTTCCTATTAAAAATCTATTAAACTTTTTATTAAAACTTTTCTAATTATTATAATTCAGTATTTCATTAAATATTAAATAATTAGATTTTATTGATTTTAAATTTAAGCATATAACAATTATATCTTGAAATTAACTTCTCAAACGTATGGCGTTCATTTTACACGCATTAGCATCCGAATATTTACCTATTCTTTCGTAGCATTCTGCCAAATTTTCCCAGATGGATGGTTTATCAGGTTTTATATTTATTGCTTTTCTGAAATAGGAAATTGCTTCATCGAATTTTCCCTCTTGGACATGAATAACTCCTAAATTATTTAAAGCAACAAATTGTTGGGGATTTAACTCAAGAGATTTATTAAAACATTCCACCGCTTTATTAAAATTATCTAAATTAAGATAAGCAGTGCCTAAATTATTCCATACCTCAGAATTATTTTTTTCCTTTAAAATTTCTTCATAATATTTTATAGATTCCTCAAATTCACAGTTTTCCATTGCTTTTTTAGCTTTTTCTTCCAAAGTTTCGTTTGAGGATGAGGATTCCATACCACCACATTTTATTTTGCTCTTAAAAAATTTTCCAAATTCAGAAGATTTAATTCATTTTTATAAAAGAAATTATAAAATTGCTGATACTTCAGCTTCCAAATTCTTTAAATTTAATATCATTATCCCTAAGCTAAACTTTTTTGCATTAACAACGGAGAAAAAAGCCACTTGGGGAGTAATATCAGCTAGAATTATACAATCATTATCTTTGGAACGCCAAAACCGAATATCAGTCTCGTCTGATGATAAAAATCCAATTTTTTTCATATGTGAAAAGACTTCCTCTTTTTCTTTTTCTGCTTCGACAAGAGCTTTTAGACAAACATATTCTAATTCTTCAGAAGTGAGATATTTTGATTTACTAGCTGATGCAATTTCTAATCCATCATCTTTATTAATTAAAATACATGCGTCAGTTTTAGTTTTTTTATTGAATTGATCACATAGATTTTGCAACCGCGTTTGTTTACCCTTTAAAACTTTTTCATTTCTTATAATATTATCCAATATTTGACCTAATGTCTTACGTGCTGTATTTTTAGGAATAGAACTTGAATATATTTGAATCTTTGCTTTTTCCCAAATAAGTTCATGCCCTTTTTTCAATTTATTTTCGATTTGCTTTAAAGTTAGCTTTTTTATGTCATTTTTTGTAGCAATCACATAAATTAAGCAAGAGGGATTATATCGTGTTACAATTTGAAATGCTCTCCAAAATTCTAGAATAGCCAGTTCAAATTCCAAAGAGTTAGAAGAGTCGAGTATAAATAAAAATATATCAATTCTAGAAAATATCTTCGATGACCAACTTTCAGTATAATATTCCTCAATAAATTGCTTTTGACCACCTAAATCAAAACTGACTATTTCCAAAAGATTTCGATATTTATAATTTCTAGTCTCCAGAAATTCTGTGGGTTTTAAGTTCTCGATTTCTTCCCATTCTTTCCCCAAAAATACATGTTGTATTAATGAAGTCTTCCCAGAATTCTTTAATCCCATAATAACTAATTTCATTTTACATCCCAATTAGAATGTTTTTTTGTCATTTTAGGGCTAGATTTTTTGGTAATGGATTTTATAGTTAATTACAGTAGTAAATTTTTTAATTGTTTTTCCTAATCATCAATTTGAGGTTAAAAATTTGACCTATAAATTCGACAAATTCCACGGATCCGATGATTATATTGCGGATGAAATGATACAAAGAATAGTCAACGCTGCGATAGCTTTAGAGCGCCCCTTACTTGTTCGGGGAGAGCCTGGAACTGGAAAGACCTTGTTAGCACACAGTATAGCTGATGCATTAAATAAAAAGCTCATTATTTGGAATATAAAAAGCACTACAAAAGCATCTGATGGTCTCTATGTATACGATCAAGTGATGCGGCTTAACGATGCTAGATTTGGTGACCGGGATATTTCTGACATACGTCAATACATTAAATTAGGTAAGCTAGGAGAAGCCTTCGCCTCTGAAGAGCAAGTCGTATTATTAATTGATGAAATTGATAAAGCAGATATTGAATTCCCTAATGATCTCTTGAATGAATTAGATGAAATGAGTTTTTATATTAATGAGACAGGTGATGAAATAAAGGCAAAAACTAGACCTATTGTCGTTATCACAAGTAATGCGGAAAAAGAATTACCAGACGCTTTTTTACGTCGCTGTGTATTTCACTATATTGACTTTCCTGAAAAAAAATTAATGAGAGATATTGTTAAAGTCCACCATCCAAACATACAAGATAAGTTATTAGAACAAGTTTTAGATAAATTCTATCACCTAAGGAGTTTGAATTACCTACGTAAAAAACCATCAACCAGTGAACTTATTGATTGGATTGCGATTCTTATAAAAGCAGGGATGAGTGAGAAGAAAATTGAAGAAAAAATCCCATTTATCGGATCACTAATTAAGAAAGAACAAGATATGGATGAATATCAGAGAAAGAAAACAGTTACTCAACAACCTGGTAGGAGTTATTATTATTAAATGTTTCTAGATTTCTTCCTTCTTTTAAGAAAACATAAAGTTCCTGTTACTATTACAGAATATTTAACATTTTTAAAGGCACTTCCCTTGGTGGATTGTGATTTAACCAATTTTTATTATCTAGCGAGGGCTTTCTTAGTTAAAAATGAAGGTTATTTTGATATTTATGATCAATGTTTTGCCAATTACTTTAAAGATGTTCCTATGACATTAACCATAGATGAATCTATCCTTGAATGGTTGATGAACCCTAAAAATAGAAAATATTTAACTGAGGAAGAATTAGCTTTATTAAAATCTCTAGATTTAGAAGAATTAAAAAGATTATTCGAACAAAGGTTAAGGGAACAAAAAGAGCGACATGATGGAGGAGACAAATGGATTGGAACTGGTGGAACATCTCCATTTGGTAGAGAGGGAGTTCATCCTACTGGAATTTCGCTAGGACTTTATCACAACTCGGGAACAGCAGTTAAATTAGCATTTCAACGTAGATACCAAAATTATCGTCATGATATTGCCTTGAACATTCGCCAGATTCAAATGGCATTAAAAAAATTGAGACGATTTAAACGTGAAGGACTTGAAGAGGAACTAGACATTGACGAGACAATAGATGAAACTTGCAAGAATTGTGGAGATATAGAATTAATATTCAGACCAGAAAGGAAGAATCGTGTGAAGATTTTACTCCTAATGGATGCGGGGGGAAGTATGGACCCTTATGCTAATACTTGCAGTCAACTTTTCTCTGCGGCATACAATGTGAAATTTTTTAAAGATTTCAAATATTATTATTTCCACAATTGTGTTTACACTTATTTATATAAAAGTATAGAACAAACTGAAAAATCTAAAATTGCTACTCAAGATATTATGCGGAAATATGATAAACATTATAAATTGATATTTGTTGGAGATGCTATGATGCATCCAGATGAACTCTTAGCACGCAATGGCAGCATGTACTATAATGATCCCGATGGAGTTCCAGCAATTTTATGGTTAAAAAGACTAAGAGATCATTTTGAAAAGGCTGTTTGGTTAAATCCTGCTAATTATGGAGGTTTTACGAGACAACAAATTGAAAAACTTTTCCCAATGTTTCCACTTACTATTGACGGTTTGGAAGAAGCTATAAGAAAGTTAATCTAAAAAACCTAAAGATGTAAAAAAAAATAGTTTAATTATTTTTTAATCAAAGTCCCAGATCGTTCTACCTTTAGAAAATTGCATTATGAATTTACAATTTTCACATATCATCAATATAACTTTATGTGCAGTGAAACCCCATTTGCTGTCCATTTTTCCTTCTTCTTTTTTAAATTTTGTTCCTTTACAAAGAGGACACTCAAGATCCATTTATAAAACTCCTTTTTTTGTTTATTGATATTAAAAAATTAAGATACATTAATAAAAATTATGATTAACGTTTGAATTTTATCATTTTACATGATATTCAAATGTTTTGCTTCACTTTGAGATAATATATCGATTAAGGTATATTCTTTCCATATAGAGGGTCTAAGTCTTGCTAATTCCTTTAATTTATAATCACCCAGCATTATTTCCCCTAATTTATCTTTAAATTGACTATAGGGAACTTTAACCCTTACGCCTCTTAATTTAGGTACAATGGGGGCAGGTGAAGCAATATCATCATATTCAGGCAATTGTCTTTCAATTTCATCTTTAATTGCAAATGGAGATATTAGAAGTGGATCCGCTGCAAGATAACTCCTTCTTTCATCTAAACATAAAATTAGTGCTTGTATGATATCGTCTAGCTTATCAATCTGACTTAATAAAGTGAATCTATAGGGTAACCGACCAATTCCAGATATATAATATTTTATTCCAAGAGAGTCTAATTCTACTTGAGTTAATTTCGGACCTCCTGTTACAACATACGGAATTGATAAGTCAGATATTAATTTTGATTTATAATTAAGTATACAATGTTTAAAATTTCCTAGAACTATAATAGCTGCATCGTGTTCTTCTATTAATTTAATTTCCTTTGTCGTAATTTGGCAAATTCTCTGTCCTACACCCCTACCTAACCCAATCATATTATTTTTAGCACCCATTCGTCGAACAAATTCAGCCACATCGCATAAAACATGAGGTAGATGATGTCTAGCTATTGTAGGTGATACAACTGCAATCTCTGTGCCGAGCAAAGGTGATTCACGATATGCTGCTTGGAGCTGTAAAATCAAATCTCGAATTAAAGAAGAATCCCTTTCAGGAATAGTAAATGTTATAGTGCATTCTTGAGCTAAAATCTTTTTACTAATAGTCCAACCGCCCAAGTCTTCTATTAATTCCATTAATAATTCGTGTTGATATGCGGCTCCTTCAAAAGTATAGCTTTTTAAATTCATTTTGTATTTTCCTTTTTCTTTTCCTTCTTCTTCTTTTTTCTTTTCACTTGACCAGAAAGAAATTTAACTGCATCTACTCTCTGTTTAGTGCTAAATTCTTCGAAATCGTAGGTTTTCCAAGGTGTAAGAATTTTTCTTGTATAACTAGCTCTATCCAACTTTTTATCGAGTGAATGTATATATCTTGGGGCTTTTTTTAATGTTTCTAATAATTTAATTGGAATAGGTCGAGGAGGACGTTCTAATATTTTATACACTTTATCTAACCATTCATTTTCAATTGGATTTTCTGAAAAAATGAATTTTAATAGCTCAGGAGTAGATAAATTCATTTGAACACGAAATCCTTCCGGAACAATGCGATAAATAAAATCGGATAATTTATCCATAGTTACTTGTACAGGATCGAAAATTACTGAATTTCTAAGAAGACTTAAATCAATTATTTCGTGGGGAATGACTGATTCCCATCTATCAAGTTGATCTACATTTTTTCGTCCTATCTTAGCCCATAAAAATCGGAGTAATTGGGGAGCATATGTTTCATCTCGAATTGTAATATGAATTCCATCTTCCATCTTTTCAACTTCAGCAATATCATTGATTCTTTTTGGGGCCTCACTACCTTTCCCGAGCTGGATTTGGATGTAAAAAAAAGGAGCTTCATGATCAATAATAATTCGAACGTTTTCTATTACAGAAAGCTGAATGTCATTCATATAATACTCAGTAATTACTTGATACGCCATAATTCCATATTCAAAAGGGTCTTTTTCATCCACCGATTCTACAAAGACTTTAGTAGACATTTAAACCACTTAAAGTAAACCCGATACTAAAACTGCTGCCCCTACAGCACCACAAAATTGTGAATATGGAGGAACAATTATTTCTCGCCCTAAAACTGCTTTCATTTGTTGAACAAGTCCTTTTAATAAGGATGTGCCACCCACTTCAAGTATTGGTTCCCTCAGATCAATTTCTTGTAATTGCTGTTCAAATACTTGTTCAGCAACAGAACGACATGCTGCGGCTGCGACATCAGCTTCAGCTTTACCTTCTGCAAGGGCTGAAACTAGGTCCTGCATTCCGAAGATACTACAGTATGAATCCATTGAAACTGTCCCTATTTTTCCTTTAGTTGCAATTTCACCAAATTCTAAAATATCTTTACCCAATCTGTGAGCTGCAATTTCAAGGAATCTACCACTAGCACCTGCACATAAGCCACCTACAGTAAAAGCATCAGGTATTCCATTTAATAGAGTAATGACTTTGTTATCTAGACCACCAATATCAACAACTGTTGCTTCACCACGTTGTCTATCCGCTAAATAAACTGCACCCTTTGATACAACAGTAAGTTCTTCTTGAGTTAGTTGTGCTTTTAATTCCTTACCAACTGTAAATCTACCATATCCTGTAACTGCAAGACCTTCAATATCTTTTAAAGTGACTCCAGCAGCCTCTAGAGCTTTTTCCCTAACTTTGGAGGCAGAACCGACCACATCGTATGTTCTATCCCAATGATATCCAATTATTTCATTATCTTTCATGACTACAGCTTTTGTCGTAGAAGATCCCGAATCTATCCCTAAAGTTAATCCTTGCTGTTTTTCTCTTGCCAATAATGCTTTTCTTTCTACAACGGTAGTTAATGCTTCCATTCGGATAAGCAATTCACCTATTTTTGGCATCTCAGTAATTGAATACATAATTACGGGTAAACCCGTTTCTTCAATATATTTACGCAATGCATGACGAACAATCATTCCTTCTGCGCACCGAAAACAAGAAACAATGAAAACTGAATCAGCTTCAGTATCTCCTCGTGCAATTGATAAAGCTCTTGCTATCATTAATTTGAGATTTGGACTTGCAACCTCCAATCCGAATTCATTGACAGCTTCTTTAATATAATCAAGGTCAATTTCTGGTGTAATAAGTTTAGCACCAACTAAATCGGCAGCTTTTTCCAATTCGTCTTGAACGCCACTCCATTCAGTCCCACAGCTTATCTCTGCAATTTTTATAGGCAAATAAATCACTCTAGGCAAAATCAATTAAAAAAAAAAATTAAATCATTTCAACTTATTATGTAACGGAACGAAAATTTAATTAAATATTTTTAGGTTTCTATCAGACTACTTAGATATGAAAAAGTGTAGAGAAACAAAATGAAAGCTTGTTTTATTAATCCAGCACCTCGTTCATATATAGTTGAAAGAGGGCATGAGAAAACGGGAGCATATCCTCCTTTAGGTATTCTTTATATTATGGCATACCTTAAAAAGGAGGGCTATGATTGTAAATTAATTGATCAGCACGCAACTAAAATCCCAACTGCTCGTGTTCTTGATCAAGTCAAGAAATATGACCCCCAAGTAGTCGGTTTTAACAGTTTGACAGATATTAATATGGGACTACGAGCTTCATTTATCGCTAAAAAAATAAAGAATTGGAATCCAAATGTTAAGATTGTATTTGGAAATTGCCATGCGACCTTTAACCATGATAGAATATTAAAGAAATATTCATTCGTCGATATTTGTGTCAGGGGAGAGGGAGAATTAACATTTTATGAATTAATTAGGGCTTTAGAAAAAAATAAAGACCTAAAAGATGTTCTTGGAATCACTTATCGAGATAATGGGAATATTCACATCAATCCAGATCGACCTTTGATTAAGGACCTTGATTCCTTACCATTTCCTGATAGAAGAGCATGTGCGGATATAAAATATTCCCAGAATTATGGAGGTTTTAATGCTGATTATGGTCGGTTTACAACAATTCAATCAAGTCGTGGTTGCACGTATAATTGTACTTTCTGTTGTCAAAGTAAAATATCTCAACGCAAATGGAGAACTAGATCGATTTCACATGTTATTAAGGAATTGGAACAATTAAAAAGTGAGGGGTACACTAATCTATATTGGGTTGACGATAATTTTACAAATAATCCGCGAAGAGCAATAAAATTGTTTCGTGAAATGCAGAAACGTAGATTTAATTTTATTTGGGTCTGTGATCAAAGAGTAGACCTAGTTAGTAACCCATTGATTCATGAAATGAGAAAGGCAGGATGTCGCACTATGGCATTAGGCATTGAAAGTGCAAATCAAAGAATATTGGATTATTTAAATAAGGGAATTACCCCAAAGATCGCAATGGAGGCTTGTAGGAAAGTAAAAAGAATGGGGATAGACTTTATTATGGGATCATTTGTAATTGGTTTTCCTACTGAAACACTTGATGAGATTAAAAAAACCCTTTTCTTCGCACAAAAATTAGACATTGATATTCCACAATTTCATATTTTTGGAGCCATTCCTGGGACTTCAATTTGGGATAAATTAGTTCAGAATGGAAAAATTGATCCCAATAAATATTGGGAGAACGGTGTTAAAACTTTAGTCCCTCCCTTAGAAATAGTTGAAAAAGAAATGCGGAGAGCGTATTTTAATTTTATTAAACGCCCAAAATATATTTTCGATCAATTTTTACGCACTATAGGAAGTCTACATAGAATAAAAATAATTTTTTCTAATAGAAAAGTTCTCGCAAGCTATAAAGATTCCAGAAGGTTTTTTGAATTTGCAACTGAAACTTGGACTCATGGAGTTTCTCCAAGTTCTACACAGAATTTAGAAAAATAAAACATTTTTAAAATTTTACTATTTCACTTTTTTCCTAATTCTTTCATTTCTCTATCTTCAAGCTTTTTTGAATATTTTTCCCAGACTTGATCTTCTCCTGGTTTTCTTTTCCAAACTTTAAAATGACACGTTTCTGCCCCTTTTGGAATTAATTCAGTTACTTCAACATTCATGTTCAAAAAGTTTGAAAAATCAGCACCAGAATATCTTTCTTTTAATACATCTTGTAAAGAGCTGATAACACCTGCCATAAATCCAGATACTACCCATCTCTGTATTCTACAATCCCTTGCACTATAAATATCTTGATGTGGACACCAAATAATATCAAAATAACCCTCATCTTTATTAACTAATTTCACGGAATCCGGAGAGGCGTAGATATTCCGGTTCATCCATGAAAGTATTTTCAACCATGTTTCAACTTGATTTTTTTCATCAATTTTTTCTGGTAGAAGGGGTTTTAGATATTTACTGCTCTCTTGTCCTAATTTCATACCATAATCAAAAGATACGTTTTTGCAGATTCTTTGTCCTTTTTTTCCGAATTTCTTTTCAACAGCCTTAATTGTATTTAAGAGAATTGTTGCCATTATCTGCCCCCATTTTAATACTGAAATAGGTTCAAATTCGGCGTCATCTTTAATATCCTTTAAAAATTTTTGTTCTATTTCAGTCAATTCTCTTGTTTGCTTGAATAATTTCATAAATAATCTTTGTTCAGTTTGTTTTTATAACTTTTATGTTGAAATTAGATAATTGCAAAAAAATGAGTTTAATGGTCGACTTTTTTAACAATTTTTAAAGCCCAATCTTCTGCTTTTTTCAAATCTGATTCATCAGGATGACCTTCAGAAGTTTCTCGGACCCAATCAACCTTATCGGGGAATATTTTAGAAAATTCCTTTAAATGATTATGTTTCCCTAGACAAGAGTAAGCGCCTAAAAAATTAAGGGAATAGTTATTGCAATAATATTCGGTTATATCAATAGCACCCTTGTAAAATTTTTCTAATTGGACTCCATAAGTGATAAATAATGCGATATTTGGGTGGTAATCAGGAGGCATATTTTTAAAGAATTCTTTTACCTTTTTTGGTAAGGTATGAATGTGAACAGGGCTTCCTAAGAAGATGGTGTCCCAATTTGTAATTTCTTTATAATTTATTTCATTGATTGTTTTTATTGCCTTTTCTATATCTGGTAAAACATAAAAAATTCTCTTTGCTACTTTTTCTGTATTACCAGTTTGTGAATAATAAACAACTAATGGTTTCATATGTAGTCCCTTATCGCATTTAAAAAAATTTACAAATTAATTATTGGTTAACCATAAATAATTTTTTGAATATGTAATAAATAATATATCAAAATTTTATAATTGGATCATGTAAAAGTTAAGTCTATATTAATTATTTTGTTTGAATAATTTCATAAATTATTTTTATTCATTTTGTTTTTATCACCGTCTGCATCATTGATTGATTTACCCCTGCATGTTGGACACCATGAACCTATTTTAATATTATTAGGTATCGCTTCCCAAATATGTCCTTCCTCACATTGCCATTTTAATTTTGTTTGAGAATTGATATACATAGTTGATAGACATTTGCCACCTCTTTTCTCTGCTAATTTATGCATTTCTTCGATATTTAAAGGCACATTTCGTGCACAAACTGGGCACCAAGTGCCCCTTTTTATATTATCAGGTGTGGCTTCCCAGATATGTCCTTCCTTACATTGCCATTTTAATTTTGTTCGAGTATTGATATATATAGTTGATAGACATTTACCACCTTTCTCCTCCGCTAATTTATTCATTTCTTCGATAGTCAGTGGTGCATTACCCGCACAAATTGGACACCAATGACCATCTTTAATATGTTTAGGTTTAGCTTCCCAAATATGTCCATTTTCACATTCCCATTTTAAATTCGTTGATACATTGATATATTCAGTTGATAGACATTTACCACCCTTTTTTTCTGCCAAATTATTCATTTCTTCAATTGTTAATTTTCTTGTCATTATAACATCTCATCAAATACTAAGTTTTGATGGTTGTTTCTGATAAAATTTCAGCTAATTCCATAGCACTGTTTGCAGCAAGCTCAGTACCAATTCCATGACCTCCAGCCTCACAACCAACAATATATAGTCCTTTAATAGGCGTAATTTGTGATGGACGGCGTTCATGGATTTGTTTTACAGTCTGTGCAACTCCAATTATATTTCCACCTTCTCCAGCATATTGTTCTACCAGGGCAGGAGTGTCTGTTCGATACCACATGACATGCCCTTTAATTTCTGGAAGACATTCAATTAATGATTCCATACACCCTTCACCCCATCTCTCATATTCTTTTTGACTTAACCCAGGTCTACAACCTGACCCGAAAAATATTAGTTGTTTTCCTTTTGGGGCAAGTGCTGGATCAAAATTGCTTGGGCTTGTTATCATGCCTCCAAATTTTTCTGGAGGCTCTTTACCTCCCTTTTTAGGCATCATTTTGAATGATTCTTTAAATGGAACTGGAATATACATTACTAATTTCTGGTCAGTCACAACTTTATCCAAGGCAACCTTTATTGCCATACAATGGGTAGCATACTTTAATTTTTTAACTCTTTCAATATAATCTGAAGGAAAATATTTCTCTCCTATTAAATTTAAAACAGTATTTTGGATATCCGCATTACTTATAATTAGATCAGATTCGAAATGAGATCCATCTTCTAATTCTACTCCTTTGGCTTGTTCATCTTCAATTATAATCTTCGAAACCTTTGCATCCATTTGAACTTCCCCTCCATATTTTTTTATTGCATCAGCATAAGCAGCAGGTATAGCAATGCAACCACCAATGGGATATGCAGATGATTTTGCCTTGGTAACTTGTTGAAAACATCGAATAAATTCACCAGCTGAGGCGATGAATGGATCAACACAAAAATATTGCATACAAATTTGGCCTGCAAACATCAATAACATAGGATTTTTTGAATATTTTGATACAAAATTTGCCAATTTGGTATAATATAAATCTTCTATTTGGTCCATAGGCATATTCATACAATCGGACCAAAATTTACTGCCAGCTTCTTTTTCTTTCTTTTTAGCATCTGAATTAACTTTTCCCTTTTTTTTACTACCAAGCATTCCGCTCATTGTATCGCGAGAATAGACCTTTCTTTCACCACAGTAGTTTAGAATTGGACGTGGATTTCGAGCAATAACCCATTTTATCGCATTTGGCATTTCTATCATTCGACAGACATCACCAAGATAACCATTTTCTGCTACACCAAAAAGATGCACCCCGAGATCAATCTTAAATCCTTTGTGGTCATAAGTTGTGCAACGACCACCAATTATTTTATTTTTATCAAAAAGTTTAATCTTATATCCACTATGAGCCAATAAAGCTCCAATTGCAGTGCCTCCAACTCCCCCACCCACAATTAAAGCATCATACTTATCAGTATTAGACATTTTTGTTCAACATGAAGTGAGTTTAAATTTCTTTGGGTAATAATACTTAATTAATCTTCATCTTCTTCTAATTCTTCCTCTAACTCCTCAAGATCGTCTATAAGCTCCTTTAACTTTTTCTTTTCTTTCTTTTTTTTCTGAATTTTATCTACAAATCCCACGATTTTTACGCCTTATATTTTTTAGAAGATTAATTATTTCTAATAATAAGATTTTTCTTAATAAGCTTAAGGTGGAATTTGTCAATAAAAGTTGTTTAAATCATTTAAAATAAAAATGAAGAATCATGAAATATATTATCATAATTTCACAACTTAGAACGCTTCAAAGTAAAGTTAAGTTAATTTTACCAAAAATTTGAGATGTACTAATTCTAATTTACTTAATACTTTAAATAGTGCCTTTTTTCAATTATTTATAAAGTAGATTAGAGGTTTTGTAAATTGGCAGCATTTGGAACTTTATTCACTCCGATAATTTATATTCAATCAATTATGTGGTTTGGATTTATAGTAATTCTTAGTTATTTAGTTATTAAAAATAAGCTAACATATATTGAACAATTCAGAAGGAGATGGTTAATAGGATTAATCTTTTATTTAATTGCTGTATCAATCCATATAATTTTTCATTATATCTTTCAATTTAGTGAACAATTTTACAATGTTTTAGATATGATTATTTTAATGGGTGCAGTGGTTGCTTTCTTATTGATTATTTCTGGACTTGTTGAATTAAGTAATTATCTATCCTCAATAATTGATCTGGAAGGGATAAAAAATCGAAGAAATACATTCATAATATCATTAATTCCATCAGCAGGCATTTTCATTTTGAATTTATTTATCAGAGGATTAATAATCGAGCAATTTTTTCTTTCGCTGGTTCTCTTGGTCACATCACTTTGTTATTTCTATGCTGCTATTTATTCTTATTATTTAGATCGAGAGTTGAAAATCATGAAAATTAATATGATGGTTTACTTTGCCACTGGATTTCTATTGAATGATGTTGACCAATTCTTGACGATATTTTGGGGTTATATAGATCAGGGGCTTTATTGGGTTATTCACAATAGTTTTGCTATCATTATGGTTATATTTTTAGTTATTGGATATTTAAATTTTAAAAATCGAATACAAAACATCAATAAAATGATTTAATTAAATCATTTTTCATCCTGATGATACGAAAATATTTCTTGCATCGCTTCTCATATCACTTCTTCGACCACAACAAATAGCAGCAAAGCAATTAGCTGAAAAACATCTTGAATAATTTATCAGGTGTTTATTGATAAGCTGAAATTTTCAGTTGGTAGACGTATTGTTGCTATTTGGAATTTTTGGATTTACTTATAATCAATTGTCGATTATTCATAAAATTTTTTTTGTGTTAGAAATTATTATAGTCACTCAATTTGAAATTAAAAAACCAAAATATTCTAAAAAGAATAATAGATATGTTTTTACGATAAAAAATGAAAAAAGAAATTATTAAAATCAAGGGAATTACTAATCCATCTGATCCTTTTAATCATGTTATTAAAGCAGGTAATTTATTATTTCTTTCAAGTCAGTTATCTGCCGATTTAAAAAAGCAAAAAATCCTCAACGGAAATATTCGCGAACAGACAAAACAGGCTTTAGAGAATATAAAATTCTTGCTAGAATCTTCTGGATCATCAATGGAAAATATAGTAAAAGTTAAGATATATATGAGGAATATTAATGATTTTGACGAAATGAACAAGATATATAGTAAATATTTTGAAAAGGGTCAAGAACCTGCCAGAGTGACGATTCAAGCTGTATCTCCAATTAAAAATATTGATATAGAAATCGAAGTAATTGCAGTCTTGTGAAATTCCCACTAAATTTGGATACAGATTTCTCTTCGAACTGAATTTTTAAGCTTTAATGGTTGTTTTGCTTCGAAAACACCTTTTTATCACTAATTCTCTATGCTATTACCTATTTATTTTATATGATTTATTTTGGTTTTTATAATGAAGATGATTGAGTTGAATAATAGTAAGAATAAGATTTTAGCTTCAACTTTAGTTAAAGATGCAAGCCAAAATACTTTATATAAACAAGCCAAAGAATATTTAATTTATCAAATATATCTTGCAGCCGAATACATTTACGATAATTCTGGTATGGATGCAGTGAGAGATTATTTTAATTTCAATCAAAATCAGTATATTAACTTAAAAATGAGTAATTTTTATAAAATAATTGGAGGAGTAATTAAAAAGCTTCCTAAAAGTTTAAAATTGAAAGAAGGCTTGAAAATGATGGTTGATCAATTCCAATTTATAGAACCCCCTAAAAATATTGCAATTGTTAAAAACAATAAATATGGAGCAATATTTGAAGTTATTAAATGCAGTTTAAGAAAAGAATTTAATAAATTAGCTAAAAAATCAAATAAATTGGAATTAATCGATAAATGCTGTTTATGGTGTATGGCAACTATTAGTTATGCCAAAGAAAATGGTTTTGATTATCAAATAGAATTGACTAAGAAAGGTTGTTTGAATTATCTAAAATGAATTTATTTTAATAGCTATTTATTTTGCATTATGTAAAATACATAACCATAATAATCTGAATATTTTCTAAAAAGATCTATTTCCTTCTGTGTTGAATCTAAAAGTTTGTTTATTTCAGAGGCTTTTTCATATTTTTTTCGTAAAAATTTTACTCTTTTTTCAAGAGGAATATAATAATTTTCCCACCAAGCAGATTTTGGTAGAATGAAATGGTTAATTAATAGATATCCTAAACTATCTATAACTTCGATATTTTGCTTAATTGACTGCATAGCAGGATATTCAGCCTGAAAAAAATTTCTAGCTTCTTCCGGACGATCTTTTCTTAGCCAAGATAATTCGGAGACGACTACATAACCTTTTGGTTTTAAGAATTGTTTTATTTCTTTTAAGCCTTTTTCAAAACCTATAATATAAATTGATCCCTCAGCCCAGATTATATCAAAAATGTTATCTTCGAAATCCATTGAGAGCATTGAACTTTTAATAGTCGTAATTCTTTCGAAAACCCCCTCTTTTTTTGCTTTTTTATTTAATCTATCTAAAAATTCTTGATTTATATCTAAAGCTTGAATATTGCCTTCCGAAATTTTTGCTAGCTCTACTGTCTGTGCTCCTGATCCGCAACCTAAATCTAGAATTTTAGGATTAAAGGGTAAGTTTTTTAATAAAGAATAAGCTTTACGTGTAGATTCACTATCACCAGGTCCTTCTCGAGGTAGATTCTCAAAAATTTCAAATAATATTTCTAATTCTTTCGAATTAATTCGAGACACCTAAGGGTAATAATTTCTAATAAATTAGGTCGAATTAGAATTTTTAATCAATCGCTTTCTCGCGTATCGTCTTTTGATTCATCATCTGACTCTTCTTCTTCGGCCTCTTCTTCTTTTAAAGATTTATAAAAAGAAAATTGAGCCATTTTTTTAGCCTTGTTGATAGTTTCATAAGAATCTAAAATCCTCATATATGTCTCTCTTTCGCGAAGAATACCTTCAGACATCAAGTATGCAGCCGCAGATGAACGTGAAGGGGCAAGTTCCAACTCTACAAGAGCATCCAAGATTTTGGAAGTCTTTTCATCTATTCTTGCCATAACATTGGTCGTTCTATTTTTAAGACCGAATTTGGGTTGACTGAAAGCAGATTTTAATTCTTTAGTAATTTCATCATAGATCCCTTTTTTTTCTTCAGAATATTTGGATGTATCTATATCAGTGGATTCGGTTATTATTTCTTCCAAAGGTTCAATTCCCTCAAATTCCTTTTTCAGTTTTTCCAGCTTAGACAAACTACCCTTTTTTTTTGGTTTTACCATTGTATCACTCAAGTTATAATATTAAAAAATTACACTTAAATAATATTACTTTTTGTCAATATTAATATCATTACACAATTCCATATATTTAAATAGTAAGATGTAATAAATAAAGTAAGTTGATAAGTATTACATCTTACAAAAAAAAGAGGTTGAAAATAAAAAAATGTCAAGTTTAGTTTTGAATAAAAATGAAACAGATAAAGATGTTTTAAAGAATGTTGCGAATTTTTTTTATGAATCAATTAATTCTTTTAAGAGTACATTAAATGAATTATCTGTTTCGATTGAAAATTTTTTAAATTCTTTAGAAAATATTGAAGCACAACTTAATGAACACGGTTTTGACTATCCAGAAAATTCCTCAAACCTATTATATGAGAGATTAACAAAAAATAAAACCGAACGTGTGGAAAGACAAAAAGAATTTATTTCAAAATTAACAGAAGGATTCAACCCTACCCAAGGGGAGACTAACATTTCACAAACTGAAACCATAAAAGAAACTGAACAATTAACTCCTCCACCATCAATTGAATCAATGCTTAATAAAAATCAATTTAATGACAGGCCTAAACCTCCGATAATTATTGAGCATGAAAAACCAGAATTAACAAAACCTCCGGTATTATCTGAAAACTTAAAGAAAGAAATGTTAGATAATATAAAAAAAATCAAGAAAATGATGAGAAATCAGTAACGGGAGGAATCTAATGGAAAATAGCAAGGAAATTGAAATTCCATTTAAAAAATCTAATAAAAATTGGAGAACTAAGAAAAGTATACTAAAAGATGGAATAAAAATTCTTGTAAAAAGTTATTTTATTTACGATAAAATCCAGAAAAACCTCATTTTTACTGAGGAGGATGAACAAGAGTTTATGAACTCAATCGAATTAAATAATAAAACTAAAAAGGCGTATATAAATGCCAAGTAATGTTGTGATAGAAGTGGGAGAAACCACTGAAACAGGGAGAAATGGAAAGGATCTCCCAGTCGTAACTAATAAAGTGGGTCAATTTCTAGACTGGTTTGTTAAATCTCACAAACTTTTAGAATCCATAATCCATGATGCAGGTTTTCTACCTTATAGTTACGAATATTATTTAAAAATTAAAATGGAGGCGAAAATCTAAATGTCAAGCACTAATCAAGATATAATGGATAATTTTGCGACTGAAATCCCTGGTCTAAATTTTGGCGATGTTATTGAAGTGGGAGCAGGATATGTAGTTCCACTTATTGATGATCCTAATGTAGAAAGAGATTATATTACCTTTGAAGAAGCATTAAAAGCAAAAGTTTTGAAATTCACTGATACAGGAAATATTAATCAATTGAAAATAAAAAATACTGGAGATAAAGACGTCTTAATTCTTGCAGGACAAATTGTTTCATCCCAAGGAACTCAAGACCGAATTTTTGCTGAAACAACTTTCATAATGTCTCATGAGACAGTGACGCTTACTTGTAATTGTTGTGAAGCTTCAAAACCCATTTCAGGCGGAACTGAATTCAAAGGATCTGTAGTTGCTTCTCCTAGAAATATTAAATATTGCTCTATTATGACCGATGTAGCTCATTACCAACGACAAGACAAGATTTGGAGCAAAGTAGAATCAACTAGAACTAAACTAAAAAATCAAGGTGTTTATAAATCTGGAAAAAGCACTGATAAATTGGAAGAAATTGCAGAAGAATCGAAAAAGACAACTAAAAACTTGTTAAATAAAGCAAAGTTAGTTAATAATCAAAGAGGCGTTGTAGTTCTAAATAACGATGCAAAAATCGTAGGTGTAGAGATTTTTGATAGCCCTGAAACTTATAAGAATCTTCATGAAAAAATTATCGAGAGTTATTTGGAAGATTTTACAGATAAACCAAAGCCAAAACCTACTGCAGGTCTAAAAACAGTCTTACAAAATGAATTAAAATGCATGTTTTCAAATCAAATCGAAGTAGATAATAAGAAAGACAGATGTCTCTTCAGAAAAGAAGATATGAAATTAAACGGGGAAGTTATATTTAGTCCGAGTGAAAAAAAGAAAAAGCAGAAACGAATTGTAATGTTCAGAGCAGGAATGGAGTAATTTACATTTATTTTTTTATTTTTTTTTTCTTTTATAAAATAATCAGATGATATTAATGATTTCATATTATTCCCTTTGTTTATTGAAAGCTCCCAACAAACATAGATATAAAATTTACGCTGAAAAACACCCTGAAAGTGATTATTATCCCAAATGGTTAATATTGGAAATGAAACAAATCTATACAAATATTAGATCAGCGGCTTGGAATCTAGAGAATATTCAGCAACGAATGACAAGTGAAGGAATAAAATCAGTAATATACTATGAATGTCTAGAAGTAGACTTTTAAATCAGAAATAAAATGAATTTTCTTACTTTATTATATGCAATCTTATGGATTTGCTCTCACTGGTTTTTAATTAAGATTGAATAATAATTATCTTAAATTTATTTTTGAACTTTTTCAAGATATTCATTAGCTTCTTTGATGAGTGCATCACACTCTTTATGTACTTCTTCTTTATCTGAGTTGTTTTTTATTTTTTCAAAGAATTTTATATAATCATTATAAAATTTTATGACTTTTTCATCTCCAACAAATTCATCTAGGGCATGTAAGACATAGCTTTTAAAGATTGGTTCGATTTGTAAAGTGATATAATACAAAGTTTTTAAGTGTTGATTCGCAATTTTTCGTAAAATCCAATATGCAATATGACATGCTCCCTCAATCGTTTCAAGTATATCTCTATATTTTTTAAAAACATCTGCATCTTCAGGAAAATCTTGTCGTAAAATTTCCTCGATTTTCTCGCATTCAACTAATGCTCCCATTTCACATGATGCAAAGAGGTACCGAAACCCACTTGGGTCATATTTGCCATCTAAGTAACCAAGAGTGTAAGTTCCTAGAGCAGCTATTGAATCAACATCAATTCTCTCCTTATGTTTCATCAATAAATCCATAATATTTTCTTGTACTTCTATGATGTCTTTATGTTTCCAAGTATATAAGTGATAAATGCCACATATTTGACGAAAATCTTCCGTTTCTATTTCAACATCCTTAGCTTCGTCTAATGAATCACGTATTGTATTTAAGGTATCAACATATTCCTTAAAAGATTCTGATTTTAATCCTTCTATCATTTTTATAACCTATTTTTACTATACAATGGATATTAAATAATTTACAAATTAATTTTTCAATTTAAATTCTGAATATTTATATACTTTTAGTCAGATAAATCGAGCTGTTTTAATTTAATATGTTGAAAAAAAAAAGGAATATTATTTGAGAATTTAGGGGATAAGGGTTTGGATCAATAGGCTATAATCAACTATAAAACAATTTGAGAAAAATGTGTTTACAGACCAATATTCCACCGATATATTGTGATTTCCAGCCATCAAAGTAAAAGTTAAATTTTGGAGATTAAAACTGATAAAACTGCCAGTAGTATAATTGCTTGCTGTAATATGTGTTCTTGAAAAAGTTTCTGATGAACCATCAATCTTAAATTGAAATGTAACATCATAATACAAATTTGGTGAAACAGTCTTTAGACTTTCAAAGAATTTGAAGAAATTTTTTCTAGACTTGAAAAACATTTAGGACACACGTATGTTCCGTCATTCCTTACTGAGAAGAATTTATTACAACTTATACATGTAAAAATTACTCCTTTTATTTCAGTGGGCATTGGAACATTCAACATCTGGGCAATATAGACGATTTGGTCTTCACACCAACGAGCTCCATCTTCGAATTCAGCTTTTTTAGCCCAATATAACGCTTGTTTAAGAAATTCCAAAGCTAGTAATTTTCTATTGTCTTGAAAATATTGAATAGCTTGATTTGCGAATTTATCGTATTTTTGAAATGACTCGGTAGTGATAATTTTAGATTGTTCATATTCGACTCCAACTTCTTTTAATTTATCTGCGTATTTTGGATCTATAATCATCTTGACGAGAGTTTCAAAAATTATATCCACAGATTGCCCTGATTTCGCACTAGAGTCAAAATAGATTGTATTGAATTTTTTAGCTAAATTTCTAGCTTCTTCAGTGGTTACTTGGATATCAGGTAAGTCAATTTTATTTCCAACTAGAATAAGTGGAATGTTTCCGCTATTATCATATGCTTCTTTAAACCATCTACCTACATTATAAAAACTTCTTCTGTTAGTTTTATCAAAAACAACAAGACCGCCAATACTGCCTTGATAATATAATGGGCGAATATAATTAAACTGTTCTTGACCCCCCGTATCCCAAATTTGGAATTTGACTCGATAACCATCAACTTCCATTAATTTTATACTAAATCCGACACCGATTGTCATTCTATAATCGTCTTTAAATATTCCATCCGTAAACCGGACAGATAAAGCAGTTTTCCCTACCGCACCGTCTCCCACAACAATAATTTTTAAAAGATAATCATATTTTTCAGATACCATTTTTTTCAGCTACTAGCTAATATAATATTTAAATTTTGAAGTTTAAATTACCTCCAACGTGATTCTTATCCTTTTATTCCTATAAAAACATTATCTTACTAGTTTAATGAGATCTTCGCAATCCTTTTCTTATACAGACTACTAAAGTTCAAATCTAATCAGTTTTAATGAGATTTTCGCAAATTGTTTTAATGATACAATTTTGTTCGCAAGTTGAATATTCTTTTTTTAAAAACGAATTGGAAAAAATTAGGTAATTTATTACTAATTTAATAATGTTTTTCTTAAATTTGGATTTTTTCCTTTTTTATCATTTTCTTTTTTGTTTTGATTTTCTCTTATTTTTGATTACTTTTTGTTTACCTTTCTTTTTAGCCTCTATTTTTTTAAAATATGCTTCAAGAATTTTGAATGGACTGGTATGATACATTAAAAGGTCTTTTGGAATATCTAATTTATTATCTTCTAATTCCAGAAATCCCAGTTTTTCACATTTTAAAATTTCCTTCGGGAGTGATGTAAGTTGATTTCCAGATAAGCAGAGTGAGTATAACTTTTTAAGATTGCCTATTTCTGGTGGAAGGGTTTTTAATTTATTACCACTCAGGTATAAAGATTCCAATTCAGTTAGATCTCCAATTTCTTTAGGAAGTTCTTCCAAATCGTTATCATAAAATTCAATACCTTTTAGTTTTTTCTGTTTGAATACGAATTTTGGAATTTTATTTAGTCCTGGATTATCACTTAAAATGATATAGTCAAGATTTTCAAGATTAACCATTTCTTCTGGTAATTTAGTTAATTGATTGTTTCCTAATGACAAATGATGTAGCTTAATTAAATTACCAAATGATTTTGGAATCGATTTTAATTTATTTCTATGAAGTTCTAGAGACTCAAGATTTTGTAAATTCCCAAACTCTTCAGGCAACGATTCAAGTTCGTTATCTGTTAATTGAAGATATCTGAGATTTGTAAGATTCCCGAACTCAGGTGGTAGTGTTTTAAGTTTATTACGATATAAATAAAGAGTTTCAAGATTTTTTAGATTACCAAATTCGGGAAGTAGTGATTTCAATTTATTACTTTGTGCATTAAGTTGTTTAAGATTCTTCAACTGCCCTATTTCCTTGGGGAGGAATGTAAAATCATTAGAAGAAAGATTGAGTTCAGTACATTCTTTTAATAACCCAATTTCGGGTGGTAACACAAGCAAACTTCTTACATCGAGAGATTGTCCAGATAGACTGAAAGATTTTTTTTTCTTTTTTGCAGCTGATTTTATTTTTTTTACGACTCCTATATTATCTTTTTCCTTAACATAAGATATCAGGACCGGATTATCCCCATATTCCTCATATTTTAAGTTTTGAAGAAGATCTTTTTTTGTTTTTTTATCTGATCTTTCTAAAATGCTTATGATTTCTTCTGGTTGATCATTTTTGAGATAATAACTTATTAGACTATTGCCAACGTACCATTTTACATTTTTATTTTTATCAGAGATGCTTTTTTGTAAATCGTCAATTATTGGAGTAATTAATTTCCAATAAGCTTCCGGTGATGTTTTTTGTTTTTTATCACCATATGAATCGTAAATAAACGAGCAAATTTTATAAATAATTGATGCGGCATAACTACGAGTTTCTGCTTTAGGATTTTTTAATGATTTCGTAATAATTGGGATAGTTAGGGCTAAATCATCGATTTTTTTAGATCTTTCAACTATGGTTTTTGCAGTAACTAATTGGACATCTTCACTTTCATCAGTAAGGAGTTTTTTTAAGGATGGGAAGAGCGAAGAAATCTTGATACCGTATTTAACACTTGCTAATGTACCAGCTGTTTCTTGCCTCACATCTTTATTTTTGTGTTTTAGTAACTTTTCAATTTCTTCAAATTTACGTTTATTAGCGTAATGTAGTGTTAGTACATCAGCTACACCCCAATTTACGGAAAGAGCTTTTTTAAGCTCAGGTAGAAATTTAGCAACATTAAATCCTTCTTTTACTTCATCGCGTAAAAGTAAAATAGCCATATCTTGAATTTTTTTATCTTTATGAGTTATTATATTCAACACTGTAGGTAGAGCATCAGATATATTCATCTTATCGCTTCTTGCAGCATGCATGGCACTCAAGGCACTTTTTATTATTCCAGCATTTTCATCGGATAGTAACACTGCAAGTGCTGGCATAAAAAATGAAATATCACGTTCATCTCTATCGCTAACCATATCATACCCGGGAAAAGAGGCGAGCCAATCAGCTGATGATTTTCTCGTAGTAGCATTAAGATCTTTTAACTCATAAGTAGTCTTTCCATACATGCTAAATTTCCAGTCTCCATAATGGAGACCAAAATGCTTGTAGTAATACATCATTGCATCAGCTGCAGACCATCTAATCGCTAAATTGTCATCATAAAGTGCATCCCTGAGATAAGGAATGAAAGGTTTTAATTCAACCCGATTTTTTGCAGCTTCCTCTAATAGCAGAATAGTTTTTTGCCTTATTGAAAGTTCTGGACTTTCTAATCGATCAATTAATTCTTTTAGAGTTAATTTAACTGTCTCTTGAGTATGACCTTCAATAGTTCGTAAAAGTTTTCCTTTTGACAAATCCCATATTTTAATGATGTGTGCAGATTTAGTAATAAGGTATTTACCATCAGTAGTAAAATACATCTGCTTTACATAATATTTATATCCTTTGAGCGTGCGGACGTGAGTTCCAGTCTTAAATTCTTCTAGCCAGACATCTTGGTCATATCCTGCACTAGCTACGATCTTATTATCGGGGGAAACGGCTACGGCATAAAGGGAAGATGGATGTCTACCTAACGTTCGAATAAGCTTTCCCATTTCAGGATAAAGCTCCCATATTCTCGTATAATGATCACCACCACAACTTACGATAAGTTTTCCATCAGAAGTAAGTGCAACTGACCACACAATGCCAGAATGAGCTTTGATCGAATGAATTTCTTCTCCAGTTGTAACTTCCCAAATCCTTATCGTTGTGTCCCATGAACCACTAATAACATATCTATCATCTAGAGAGAAAACTACGGATTCGACTTGTTTTTTATGTCCACTTAAAGTTTTGATTTTTTTCCCTGTATTCATGGCCCAAATTTTTATAGTTTTGTCAACTGAACCGCTTGCAATTAATTTTCCATCAGAAGAAAAAGCAAGTGAAGTTATTGCATTATCATGCCCTGTAAGCGTTTTAATAAGTTTCCCTGTTTTAACTTCCCAAATTTTTATACTATTATCATTTCCTGACCCACCACTTACGATAAAGTTACCATCTGGTGATATAGTTACTGATGTAACCACATCTGTATGTCCCTTGAGAACTTGTTCAAGTTTCCATTTTTCCAAATCCCAAATTTGAACAGTTTTTTTATTAGAACCTACAATAATTTTTTTTCCATTAGGAGATACTGCAAACGAATTTGCACCATGAGCTTTTAAATCGTATGTTTGAACGAATTCTCCAATTGGAAATCCCCAGACCTTTATACTCCCATTCCACGATCCACTAACAATATATTTACTATCATTAGAAACAGCTACTGTATGAACAGAATTTGTATGTCCCTCAAGTGTAAAAAGAGATTTACCTGTTTTTAAATCCCAAAATTTTACTGATTTATCATAAGATCCACTAATAATATATTTTCCATCAGGAGACACACAAACGCATAACACTCCAAGATAATGAGCATCGATAGAATGTTCTAGCCTCCCGCTATTTAAATCCCATACCTTAACTGTATTATCATCAGACCCGCTGACGATAAAATCAGGAGATATTGAGACTGATAACACATTGTCTTTATGCTCCTTAAGCGTCCTAATACAAATCCCAGTCCCAAATTGCCAGACTTTAATAGTCCTATCACGAGAACCACTTACAATATAAACTCCATCTTGGGAGACCGTAACTGATTTGACAGAAGCTGTATGACCTTTAAGTGTCTTAACCAGTTCCCCAGTTTCTAGCTCCCAAATTTTTAAAGTAGCGTCAGACGAACCACTGACGATATTTTTTCCATTAGAGGTAATTTTAACAGAATTTACGTGCCCTTGATGCCCTTCAAGTGTGTGGAGGAGTTTTTTAGTCTTAAATTCCCACACTCTTATGGAATTATCACGGGATCCGCTTATTATATACTTTCCATTTGGAGAAATATCCACACATAAAACACCAGATGAATGTCCTTCTAGCATATTGACAAATTTTCCGCTAGATAATTCCCATATTTTAATTGTTGAGTCATTGGACCCATGAATTATATATTTCCCATCCGAGGAAATTGCTATTGACCAAACTATTTCGGCAGGATTAAGATTACTTAATGATTTTTCTTTGGCAGATTTTGCTTCTTCGGTACTCCATATCTTAATTGTCTTATCCCCAGATCCGCTTATTATAAATTTTCCGTCAAGAGAGAACTTAACAGAACTCACCCAACGACTATGTTTTTTAAATTTGTATAATAATTCTCCTTTATCTATATCCCATAGTATTACAGTTTGATCTCCTGATCCACTTAGAAGATATTTTCCATCGGGAGATAATGCTAAAGAATATATAAGTGCTTCATGCCCATCAAGAATGTGGATAAATTTTCCAGTCTTAAAATCCCATACAATTACTGTTTCATCCTCTGATGCACTATAGATATATCTTCCGTCTTTAGAAAGTTCGATTGCACGGATGGCCGCTGAATGACCCTCAAGTAGACGGAAATCTCCCGTCTCTATATTATATATTCTAAGATCTACGCCGTTGCCATGGAGAAGATATTTTCCATCATTAGAGAATGAGATTGAAGTTACATAATATTCCATTTTAAATGTTTTAATACATTTTCCAGTCATTAACTCCCATAAAATGAGATTACTATCTTTGGCACCACTAGCTATATATTTTCCATCAGGGGAAATGGCGACACATTCTATCCAATCTTCATGGTCTTTTAGAGTATGAATCAATTTGCCTGTTATAAATTCCCATATTTTGATAGTTTTATCCCAAGATCCACTAACAATATATTTTCCATCAGGAGAGATAGCAATACAATAAACGGTGTTATTATGTGCTTCAATAGTACGGACACATTTCCCGGTAGCATACTCCCATACCTTGATAGTTTTATCATAAGATCCACTTATAATATATTTCCCATCAGGGGAAATTGCGATTGTGGTTATAGAGTCTTCATGTCCAGTAATTACCTTTTCCATTTTTTTCAAAATCCAAAAGTCCCCCATTTTTTGCCATATAAACGAAAAATCAAAATTTTACAGAACTACGGCTTTTTGTCCTTACATAATCTTGATATTCAACAACTAATTCTCTAAGATTCATTAATTTCATTGCATCTTTATAATCCCCATCTATTTGAATGTCTCCTTTTAGATACATGCGTGAAGCATTACCCTGACCAGAAAAAAGAGCAATAGCTGATTTATTATCACTCATAGTAATAGTTACATTAGGATCAGGATATTGGACATCCATAACTCCAGAGAACGATCCATCTTTAAAATGAAAATAACATTGAGGACCATTAATTACATTAAATTGAATGACAACATTTACACCTTTCATCTCAATTTGAACGTTTTCATCAACTTCGGTAATTTCTTGGAATCCAATCAAGTGCCCATATAATAAAGTTTTGGCAAGTAAATAATCATCTTGAGATGTTAATTCATCGCCATAATTATAATTTGAATATGGTAAAGCTAGATTCATGAGGTCTACACAAATATTCTTAAATTTAGGTTCTTCTTTAAGTATTATTTTTCCTTCTGATTTTAATTGCTCAAAATTAAGCTGTTCTCTTCTCAATATTTTGAATAAAGTATTTGGGTCATTAAAATGAATTCTCGCTTGATAATCAGGAGCTTTTTTTCGTCTTTCAAAAATGATTTTATTATTTTTTATTTCTAGATATTCTACCGGTCCCTCTTCAACTGAAAATTGAATATTTAATTCATAATCCTTTATTTTACTCTTTACGTCATCATTATATTTGCCTAATTCACTCATTGTGTATAAGAGAGTGTCTAAGACCATTCTTGATGTAATTAGATCATAATAGTTCATTTCTAATCTTCCATATTCTTAATGTAATTTGGAATGAATTAAAAAATTAAAATTTGATTATTTAATATTTTTGAGTTAGTGAAAATGTAAAAAATTGAATATACATTTATTAACAGTTGCTATGATTAAATTTTAATAGTTTTTAAGAAAAGGGATAAATTTGCCGGAAAAAAAAGTTATAGATTTTCATACTCAAATGACTACAAAGAAAGGAGCTTTATTCCCGAAATCAATGAAGCCATTTTTTGAAAAACAATTCAAATGTGAAATGCCCTATTATCAGTCAGAAGAAGAAATGATTGAGGTTTATAAGAAAGCAAACATTAAGGCAATATTAGTTCCTCCAACATCAACTAAATCTAATTTCACAAAAATTCGAGAAATCAACGACTATGTTGGAGGACTTATTTCTAAATACCCAGATGTAATATTAGGAGCATGGGTAATGAATAATATTAAAATTAATGAAGAAGATTGGTTAAAAGAGACGAAAAGATGTATTATTGATCTTGGTTTTTTTGGTCCATGGCATAATGGAGTCAATACTAATATTCCTGCCACTTCACCAAAATTACAACCATTTTTTGATCTATGTAAAGACCAAAAAGTTCCGGTTAAGCTAAGTGTAGGTCATACAGCTGCAGGAGCAGGGCTTCCCGGTGGTGGGGGTATGAAGTTGGAGTATGAACGACCTATTCCATATGTAGATAATGTGGCTGCAGATAATCCTGAATTAATTATAATTTGTGCACACATGCCATGGCCCTTTCATGCAGAAATGGCATCCGTTCTGATCCATAAAGGTAATGTTTATAATGAAGTACATGGATGGAGTCCGAAATATTTCCCTGAAGATTTTAAAAGAGAAATTAATGGCCGATGTAAAAAAAAGATACTTTTTGGTTCTGACTGGCCTTTTCTAAAACATGATAGATTATATAAAGATTGGGAATCCGAAAATTATAAACCAGAAGTTTTAGAAAATATATATTATCAAAATGCGGAGAGATTATTTAAAAAATTAAAAAAAACAATATAATCAAATAATAAGAGAATTATATGAAATTTAAAAAAATAATAATCAAGAATATTACTTAGAATATGCTTTTTCTAGTAATTCAAGATGTTTAATTGCAACTTCTTCTCTGATTTTTCTCTGGTTGAATTCCGTTCTGATTTTTTCTATAAGATATTCTGGAAAGAATAAATTTACATTGATATTTGACAGTAGAAAAACCCATTCGTTATTTTTATTATCTGTTATCTTTGTAAGAATATTTTTCTCAATCAATTCATTAATAATATTTCTTAATTCTTCTCCTCCAACTTCTGGCCCCTTAGGGATTTTGTTTAATTTATAGAAATTATCAGTAAATAACTTAAAAACATCATATTTATCGGGATGTTTTAAAATCGAAGCTATTTTTAAACTATCATCTGTTGAAGGTAGATAACGTGAAAAGAATTCATTTACTTGTTTTAGATATAATTGAGCTACATCTGAAGATGGTCTGTTTTTCTTTGCAAATTCAATTATTTTTAAGGCAGGACCTCTTAATATTGAAAAATCATTTAATAAAAACAAAAATTGATCACGAAAACCTGCGATCCAATCTTCTTTAATAATTCCTGTTTGAATAAACGATTCAAGGGAAATATCGAGATTTGTTATAATTTGCTTCAGATTTTCTTCGAGATATATTTTTAATTCTTTTTTAGAAAGTGGGCTCTCTTGTAATTTTCCTAGAATCTGACGTCCTTTTGGACTGGAATAGATTTGAGCTATTTTCTGTTCTTTATTAAGATTTCCCAAACGTTTTAGAAAATCAAACATTTTGGCCAAATATTTATCAAGATCTTTATAAATTTCGAATTTTTGAGATGGGTTTTCATTTAGTTTATCTAAATACTGTAAGATATTGTTATTAATGTCAGTAACAACATCTCCGAACATCTCTGGGTCTTCACCTAGCTCTAATATTAAATTTATCATATAGGGAACGGGTGATTCAATACCCGTAAAATGGCTACTAATGTTTGATTGTGCTTTCTCTAGACGAACAATTACATTTCCCTTCTCCCCAGTTCCAGTTATATGAGCATAAAAAACTCGCATCATATCGTCAAGATCAATTTCTAGAGTTTCCGGGAATTTTTTATTTAAAACTAATCCTTCTTCCATTGTCCATTCTAAAATTGCAAAACCTTTTGGCAAATAAATTAACTCCTTTATTATTTCTTAAAAGAACTACTTTTTTCTTCTTTTAATGGCATATCTTTTAATATTTTTTCAAGATCAACGGTTTTTAATTGATTATATAATTGTGAATTGATAATTAATTCTCTCTTTGAAGTTTGTATTGGTTTTTTTGCTTTTCTTTTTCTAATTTTCTTTTTGAGTTTTCTAATTTTCCGAATTATCGGAGGATATCTAAAATATCCAAAATATGCTCCAAAAGAAATTAATAATACAGCAATAACGGCAATTAATAAATAAATTATAGGAGTCCAATCAGTAGCTGATGGATTAAATATAGGTATATTTTCTTTTTCCTCAATAATTGTTACATTAAGAATTGTTCGATTAATATAAAGGGTTATGTTATCAATTGAGAGTGTTAAATTATCCGTCAAAATAAAATTATCTGCAAGATTTACTTCTAATGAAAGTGAAATATTTTCATTTTTCACTAAAAGTGGAATGACATTAAATCCACCAGATTTTGCATCCTCAAATGAAGTATTTGCACTTGTAAGTTTTATAGTTTCAGGATAAATATTATCATTAATAATAATTTTAAATTCTGAATTTGGAGATTTATTTACTGGCCAAAGAGAATCAATTTTATATTGAAATGATAAATTAGCTTCATTTATTATGAAGTCCTTTTCATTGGCTGTTAAATTTTCACTAATTTGGCTCCAAGAACCCCGGGTATTTTGATCGATGTTTTTATCATATGAAAAAGTCAAATTTATTGCTTTTATATATGTGTAGGCCCATTCATCTACATCCCAAGCTTCATTATCTTCACACCAAAAATTGATACCCATGGTTATTGTAAAATTAAAACCGTCATTTTCTAAAACTGAAGATAGATAAAATATAAGATCTGATTCAGTAACATTATTCATAGGGGTGTCTGGAAGGTTTGTATCACCTTCATTAATATAGTTTGCTACTTCATATGTATAATTTCCACTAAGATCCGAAATTCTGATGAAAAAATAAACATAATCACCTCTTCCTGTTTGACTTCCCTCATTGTAATCTTCGACATTTGTATTAGGACTAGCACTAATTAATGTTGATAATTCGGCAGATGTTATTGTATAGTCGCTTATATTGTTGGAGAGCGTTATATTTCTTTTCCAAATGACTCCTGGATCTTGACCTAATTGATCTCCTGCGTTTTCGTTCCAACTATGGTTTGCAAATGCACCATTACTATCAATCCAACAATAACCAATCTCAGTAGGTTCGATGGTTGTATCATTTGGGAATGTTGGATGGTCCGGATCTCTCATCATAGTCCAATCACTAGCTAATGGAGGATTATTGATATAATTTTCATTCATATTCTTGCCTACTACTACATAATTGACATATCCAATGTCCTCAGTTAAATCTATATCAGATATATCCTCTGTTTTTGAATTGGTCCAATTTTGGGATATATTGAAATCAAAGAACGGATCTTTTATCCATTGTTTTATTTCTGTATAATCTTTAGTCTGAAGTCTAAAATCTGAAGGATTAGAACCACTTCCTTCATCATTAAAAATAGGAGTTGATATGGGAGATATATTGGAGGTTAATAATGAAAATATCGCAAGAAATAGAATACAGAAAAATAAAAGCATCAACAGAATACTTTTTAGTTTATTTTTTGAGGAGCTGGCTTGTTTTTTTAATTGGCTTGATTCTTGAGCTGGTTTTTGTGAATATTTTTCGATTTTAAATGGTTCTAATTGTTTTTGAAGATTTGTTTGAACAATAGATTCTCTTTTAGAGACGGAGATTGGATTTTTTGCTTTTCTTTTTTTAATATTTTTCTTTAATTTTCTAATCTTACGAACAGTAGGAGGATATTTAAAATATCCTTGATAAGCTCCAAAAACAACTAATAAACCAACAATTACTGTAATTAATAGATAAATTATTGGTGCCCAATCAGGACCTGGAGGAATATATATCGGAGGTAGTGCCTCGGGTGACTCGAAAATCGTTCGTGTAATGTATAATAATACATTATCAATGGATACTGTTAGATTATCTTCTAAAATAAAATTATCTGCTAAGTATATTTCTAATGAAAGCAAAATGCTTTTGTTTGCAATTATAAGATTTGTAACATCAAATCCACCACTTTTAGCATCTTGAAATGATAAATCTGCCTTCGATAGTTTTATCGTTTCTGAATGAGTAATATTATTTATAATAATTTGAATTTCTGAATTTGGAGAGCTATTTTCAGGCCATTCAGCATCTATTTTATATTCAAAATAGAGTTTAGCTTCATTTATTATGAATTTTCGACCATTTACAGTATCTGTGGTTTGTTTCCAAGAAGCATGGGTATTTTGATTAATCTTTTTTTCATAAGAAAATGTTAAATTAACTGATTTGATGCGGGCATAATACCATCTATCAGTATCTTGTGACCCAGGACCATTATCTTCACAAAAGAAATTTATTACTAAATATATACTAAAATCATTTTCTTGTTCAAAAATCGAAGTTAAATAGAATTTGAGGTTTTCTTCAGGCACTGTATGCATGTAAGTGTCGGATAAGGTGGTATCATTATCATATTGATAATATGCGATGTCGTAAACGCGTGTTGCATTAAGATCGGAGATCCTAACAAAGAATCGAACATGATCCCATGTATCTCCAGTTGGTGTTGGTAAACTTGTATCATTAAGTCTATCAATATTTGAAGCTGCACTTACATTAAAAACAGAGGAAATAGATGCGGATGTAATTTTATAATCACTCATATTTACAGGAGCTGATTCATTTCTTCTCCACATAACACCTGGATCTTGTCCTATATAATCTCCATCAGTCTCATCCCAACTATGATTTGCCATAGCACCAGCTGAATCAATAGTAACAATATTGTCTGGATTTATTCCAGGATCTGTTTGATTAGGAAATAGCGGGAAGTCAGGGTCACGCATCATGACCCAATCAGTTTGATTTGGGGGATCATAAATATAATTAACAGTTCCTTTTTCTCCTATTATATTATAATTAATCCATCCCGGACCTTCTGTAAGATCCACATCATTAATATCTCCTGTTTTTGAAGTATTCCAATATTGATTTATCGGAGAACTGAATGATGGATTTTTAATCCATTGTCCTGTTTCCTGATAGACTTTACTTTGAAGGTTAAAATCATCAATATTAAGTGGTTTAAATTGAATATAATTGTAATAATTATTAGATATTTGAAATAAATTGAAAGAGGAAAATAACATAAACGTGGAAATAAAGAATAGTGAGAGTACCATTAGAAACGTTCTATTTTTCCGCATTTAAAAACCTTTTATCCCAATAAACTTGAGTTTTTGGTAATAATCTATATTTAATTAATTATCCATATTTAAGATTATATAATACATTTATTTTTTGTTTAAGTTTTTTCAATTAATTTATTAATCCAATCTATAATTTTATCTGATAATTCTTGTTTCATATTTTCTGGAAGTAAGGTATTTATTTTCTTTAAATCTCTGGCCCAAGAAGCGATTTTATGAAACGCCATGGAGAATCCCATCCGCTCTAATAAAGATTCTCGAATTTCATCTAAAGCTTCACCTATTATAAAGCCAGCACTTGTATTAATTTTGGATTTTACAAGATTAAAGTTTCTTGAAATAAATTCTGATGTGTCTTTTGAAGAGATTAGCTGAATTTTTTCAACATCACCACTTGGAAGTTCTGCTTCCGGTTCAGGGGCTGGCTTTAAACTTGGTTTAGATATACCTGGTGTTGGAGTTGTTTGTGCTGGTTTAGTTTTAATCGGTTTTACGGGGGCAGAAATGGATTCTACCTTTAAACTTGGCTTAGGTTCTAAAGTTTTAATTTCTTCAGCTTCTCGCATACTGGGAATTTTATGAGTAATTTTTTCGCTATTCATCCACACTTCTTCCAGCACGCCTGCAAACATTTTTATGTGTTCATCAAGAATGCTCCCCATACCAGCAATCTCATAAGTGTCTAATCCTGGAGAAGCGGATATCACGCAAACCACAACTTCTTCAAAATCTTTATTAATTGCCCAAATATTTTGTCTGGTATAGTTTCTTATGGAAATATTGCCATGGCTAGCTACATCTTCATATAGTTCTCTATCTGTTGATGGATCTACCCATGTTGAAATCCTTATGTTAACGTGTCTTGGGAGCTTTTTCAGAGGAATAAAATCTATATCGTGTAATTTTGGAGATATAATATGGACACGCATTTTAGCTCTTGAAACAGAATCATTAATTTGCGCTTGCATCGCTTCCGCACTTCTAATGAACCAAACATCTTGAAAGGATAGAAGAGAAGCTCGCCGGGCTCGATCCCAAAATTCTTGCATAGTTTTTTCAGAAAGTTCCAGTTGTTGGAATATTCTTTTCAATATATCAGATTGTAGTGTTTCAAAAATCTCATCTTTAAAAACATTCTTTAACTCATCAAAAGTACCCAAGATATCACTACGGACATCTGATAGTTTAGACTCTGTTTCTTTTAATGTATCTTCGAGATTTGTTGTAATTTCTCCAAAGGTTCCTTCAACAGAGGAACTTATTTCACTTGCAACATCAACTACAGAAAAAAGTCGTTCTTTTAACGTTTTTTCAACATTTTCTGTAATTTTTTCAAATGTGCCCTCAACAGAAGAGCCAATATCACCTGCAATATCAGCTACGGATAGGATTCTTTCCAAAACTTGGTCTAATGTTTTTTCAATATTATTAACAAACTTCTCCTCAAAGAATTCTTGAATAAATCCAAATTCTTCTGAAATTATTTTTGATACAATTTTTTCAGCAAATGATTTTAAAGCACTAATTCTGAATTGTTTTTCAAATACTTGGGCGATTTTTACTTTAATATTTTCAAGCCTTTCCTTAAATTGTATAAATTGTGCATTCAGTTCTGTTGAAACCGATCCTTTTAATTTGTTCATGAATTCATCAAACTCTTGTAATTTTTTAACTTCTTCAAGACCAGATTTCAGAGAACCCAATTGACTCATAACTTGATCTTTTAATGCGTCCATTAATTCATGGAATTCTTGTAATTTTTTAACTTCTTCAAGGCTAGATTGTAAAGAATTTAATTGTTTACTAATATTTTGAGGAAGTTCGGCTCTCAATTGCTTAAGATATTTTTGATATTCCTCAAGTTTACTTACTTTCATAGTTTGACTTTCAAATGTCATAAATCTATTTTCAAGATCCTTTGGGGTTTTTACTTGCATATCCGATATCAATGTTTTAAATTGTGATATTTGCCCTAAAAGTGCAGAATAGGGAGGTAATGCTACATAATGTGGTGTTTTTCCTGGGACTTCCCTCAAAAGACCTTTAGAAAGTAAGTTATTAACTATTTTATCTGCTTCCTCAAATTCAATATTTTGTATAATACAAATTTCACCCTTTGTTACAGTTCCACGACCAGTCATTTTAAAGTAGGTATCAATTTCTTGAGGGATTAAGCCCAAAACACCTAATGCTTGTTTAGTTTTTTCGAATGCTGCTTCTTCTTTTTTAGATTCCAATTCGTGTCCCCAAATTATATTATATTTAATTTTTCAATAAATAATTATGCCTATTTTACATCTTCAAGTTAAATAAGCATATAAAATATAATCAAAATTCAATTGTTTTTATTAAAAATTTAACCATATAATATTCATTTTTTTATTATAAAAACAAAGTAACCTTTAAAATTTGAAAAATTTCTAAAGTGTGATTGTAATTATAATTTACTAATTTATAAGGTTGAGAAATAATGGGTTTATTAGATAATAAAGTTGCTATCATTACCGCATCTGCAGGGGCAGGTATCGGTCAAGCTACTGTTAGATTAATGGCTAAAGAAGGAGCTAATGTTGTTGTGACAGATTTTCATGAAAGAAGGACGAATGAAGTTGCTGAAGGCTTAATCAAGGAATATGGAAAAAATAGAGTACTGGGAGTTCCTTGTGATGTTACAAATTCTAAAAATGTTAATGATATGGTAATGCAAGCATTAGATAAATTCGGGAGAATTGACATCTTAGTAAATAATGCCGGTAGAAATGTGCTAGCTAAAATTGAAGAAGTAACAGATGAACAATGGGATTTAGTAATGGATGTGAATTTAAAGGGTACTTTTCTTTGCACTAAAGCCGTTGTTCCAATAATGATTAAGCAGAAATTTGGAAGAATTATTAGTATAGCATCATATGAGGGGTTTACTGGAACCGAATTAGGTGAGGGTCCTTATGTTGCAAGTAAGTCCGGAATTATGGGATTTACGAAAGCTCTAGCTCGCGAATTAGCACCTCATGGTATTAATGTTAATGCAATTGCTCCAGGAATTATTCCAAACCCCTTTCTAAAAAAAGTCTACGGAAGTCTACTTGATGATTTACCAGAAAGAGTCCCGATGGGCAGGGGAGGAAAACCCGAGGAGATTGCAGGAGCATGTGTATTTCTAGCAAGTGATTTGGGAAATTATGTTCAAGGGGAAACTCTTGTCGTATCAGGAGGGCTATATATTCATTAAGGTGATATTATGGAATTAGATAATAAAGTAGCAATATTAATTGGGTTAAATGATGTTGGAATAGCTGTAGCAAAGGGTTTATTAAATGAGGGAGCTGCAGTTGCTGTTTCGGATACAGACCAAACAAAAATAGATATTATTGCAGAATATGCTAAATCAGTTAGTGGAAAAATTTTGGGAGTAATCTGTGATGTTACTAAAACCGAACAAGTCCAATCATTAATCCAAAAAACACTTGATAATTTTAAAAAAATTGATATTTTAATTACTAATTTCTGGGATAGCAAATCGGTTCCTTTTATAGAGGTTACTGAAGAATTTTTCAGCGAACTTCTTGATAAGAATTTAAAATCGGCTTTTAGATGTGTTAGAGCTACTGTTCCTATTATGAAAAATGCAAAATATGGAAAGATAATCCATATACTGCCCTTGGTTGGCTATACTGGTTCTACTTTAAATGAAGTTCCTTTAAGCACTGCTTCAGCTGCATTAATGGGGCTAACTCGAGCTGTTGCTATGGAAGGTGCAAATGAAAAAATAAGAGTAAATGCAGTTGCAATTCCTTTAATTGACTCAAAGTCATTTCATGAAATATATACAGAAGATCTAGTTAAAAAAACAAAGGATAAAATACCATTAGGTGAAATTTGTCAACCAAAAGATGTTGTAGGACCTGTGATTTTTCTTGCATCAAATAGATCAGATTATATTACTGGAGAAATTATGATTATTTCAGGGGGATCTTATACACAATAATTTTTTTTTCAGGATTTTGTTCAATTTTTTAAAAAGATGTGATAAATTGTTAAAGATTTTTTTGAGTGGTAGTTTTAGAGAGAGAGAAAAAATAGCGGAATGGATGGAAAAATTAAACAATTTAAAAAATATAGAAATAATATATGATTGGACTAAACATGTTTGGGATGAAGATAGAAGAAAGTATGCCGAAGAAAATTTGGTAGCTGTCAATGATTGCGATTGTTTTGTCTTTGACGTTGGTGAACAGGGAAGTTTGGGTAAAAGTATATTATTAGGAATTGCTATAGCGTTTGGAAAAGAAATTTTTGTAATTGGTAAATTTCCTGAAATTATTTTTGCTGAATTAATCGAAGATGATCATAAATTTGGTACTTTCAAAGAGTTTTATGAATTTATAAGTAGTTAGGTTTAACCCTCTATTTCTTTGATAACACTCCCACAAAAGTCACACTCACAAGGGGGACTTTTTTTCAAGGGGGCTTTACAAGCAGGACACTTTGAAAGTATTAATTTCTTTTTGGTTTTAATCCTGAATTTTTTTATTCTATAACTTGGTTTTCTTCTATAACTAACATGAGTTTTAGTTGGATGTGAATATTGAAACTCTGTGATTGAAATTAGATATGAAAATATTGAAATAACTATACCAATAATTCCCCCACCAATTAAACCAAATCCACTATCAGATTTTGGAATAAAAAATTCTCTATAAAAGAAATAATATTGTAATAAAAATTCATGTGGAAGATTTCCATTAGTGAATAAAATATATGCAATATTATCTAATTCAGAAGTTTTTTTATTAATATCAGTCAATGTAATAATTCCGAAGATTAATAGAATAAAAAAAAGTGTTAAAAAAATTAAAAGAATAGTTCCTTTTTTATGCTTCGTCACTTTTTAATCCCTATGATTCTTCTCTAATAAACGCCTTCAAAAAATAATGTGATTTTAAAAAATCCATTTAATTTATTAATTTAGTTTATTTAAATTATTTTAAAATTTTCAATAAATTTTTTTGGTGAAGGAAGGAACAATGAAAAAACATTTTGTTGTTGCATTAACTAGTTATTTTGCTTCTTTAATCTGGTCAATTATGATTTTTATACTTTTATTGGAAAAAGATATACTTTTATTCGTAATAATTTATTTGCTTACGATTTTCCCTCTTTTACTCTGTGCAGCTGGATATACCTATAAATATGCTGGTCAAAATCATAATGCACAATGGTTTTACAAGCATTTTCTGCTTTATTTTATTGGATTTACAATCCCAATTTTTAATGTTATTTTATGTATAATTTATTTATTTGAATATCAAGATTTGGAAGAGGGAACACTGAGAACAATTGGATATTCAGGTTTATTTTTAATTTTGTTTATAATTGCAGTAAGTTTAAGCTATCCAGAAATTCCCAGCCTTTATTTTATGGAGGTTTTTATTAATCCTTCTAAAAATTGAATAATTTACTTGGTTCTCTATTCAATAAATTCAATCTTTTTTTTCCTATTTTATTTTGTTGAAAAATTAGGAATGAAAAATAAAAAGAAATCATAGCAAATTGCCTTCTGTATAGCTTTTCTAAAAGTCAATATTTCATAAATATTTCCATAAAGTTTAAACAGACTAATAATTCAATTGAAATTACTAATGAGGTAATAATATGGAAGAAAAAAAACAAATAGGATACCGTATTGTTGGTAAAATAAAAAGAGTCAAAGGACATTGTAACGCCGGTCATAAGAAAGGAGATACATTTGAACTTAGTGGACACAACACTGGAGGTCTTTGCGGGTTTTTTTACCATGATATTTTCCCATATATAATTATGCTTCAATTTGGTGGGTCATTTCCAAAGGATTGGGGCGGAAATCAAGATGTTGTTGAGCTAGAATGTATGGACAGATTTAATGCAGTTAAAATACAATTAAAGCGAATAAAAGAATAAATTCTCTTTTTTTATATTTTATATAAAAATCTGTCTTAAAATTGAAAATTATCTTAAATGATTTTGATAATGAAACTAGCAATAATTGGCGACTTTAATCCAAAATCCGAAACACATATTGCTTCTAATGAGGCAATTTTACACTCAAAAGATCTACTTCAATGTGATTTAGATTCATATTGGATAAATACTAAGGATATTACAAAGGAGACATTTTACCAATTCGATGGTTTTTTAATTGCACCCGGTAGTCCTTACAGCAACATGGATAATGTAATCAATACTATACAGTTTGCCAGAGAAAATAATATACCTTGTTTAGGGACGTGTGGTGGTTTTCAACATATGGTTATAGAGTATGCACGAAATATTCTCAATTTCAAAAATGCACAACATGAAGAATATGACAAAAATTCATCAGAATTATTTATTACCAAGTTATCATGCACTTTAAAAGGACGTGAAATGGAGTTAAATTTGACTCCAAATTCAAAAGTTGCTTCTCTTTATGGTAAAAATAGAGTAATAGAAAAGTATTATTGTAATTTTGGAGTTAATCCTGATTATCTCCAAATAATAAAAAACGGACCAATTCGTATTGTAGGTTCAGATCGTGAGGGAGAGATCCGAATTTTAGAATATCCAGATCATGTATTTTTCATCGGAACTCTTTATGTTCCACAAGTACAATCAACCAAGAGGACACCGCACCCCTTAGTGACGGGATTTATAGAAGCAATAATCAATAAATGCCAAAAATTCTAAATATTTTTTTTATATTTTGAATTTATGGAAGATTTCTATTTTATTAAAGCCGATAAGCCGATGTGGCCTGCATCAGCAAATGTGTTTGTAATTAAGGATGAAGAAGGCTTAATTTTTATTGATGTGGGTTGCGGATTAAAGAAGTTCACAAAGAAATTATTTAAAAAATTAAGAGATTTTAATCTAGATCTATTTGATGTTCATACAATTGCGCTCTCGCATGCACACCCAGATCATATGGGCGCTATGGAAGAGATTTTAAAACTTTTTAAGGATAATAATAATTCAGATTTGCAAATTCTCATTAATGAAATTGAACGAGAGAGTGCGCTAAATATTGATTTATTAAATGATTCATTTGATATTGATTTATTACCAAAATATTTTAATTCTGGACTAGAAGAAAGATTTAAAGGGAAGTTTGATTTAATTCAGAATTTTAAGGTTCTTTGTTCTATGTCACAACTTCCTAAAGATTGTAATATTGAAATAATTAAGGAGAATGACATTTTAAAATTGGGTCGTTATAATTTTAAAGTCTTAATTACTCCAGGTCATGCCCCAGGACATACTTCTTTTTATGAAATCAATCAAAAATTTTTACTCTCTGGGGATTTAATAGGAGAGAAGGGAACTGCATGGTATTCTCCCAGCTCTGGTGGAGCTACGGGATATTTATCTAGTTTGGAAAAAGTAGAAAAATTTCCCATTGAACTTATTTATCCTTCACACGGGAATAAGATAGAGAATATACAACAAAGAATTCATGAAATTCGTCAAAAAATCTTGATGAAGGATGATCTTATTTTAAAAGAATTAAAGAAAAAACCTCATACAGTAATGGAACTAACTAATTTATTTTATAAAACATCATATTCGCAAATGTTTCCCGGAATTGCTATAATAGAGAGCCATCTAATTAAGTTAGAGCAAGAAGGAAAGATTAAACGTGATAATGGTTTAATTTATAAGGTTTGATAAAAAAAGAATTTTATTTATTTTCTTCCACTTTCCATTCACTAGGTCCCTTTTTCCTTCTTTTAAATGTTACTTTTGGAAATTTTTTCCACATACGTTCGCCCCAACGGTAGACTTTCAGCATCGGCCCAAACATGTATTTAACAAATCCCAATCGAAATCCCATTAAATCCTTAAAGTCTTCAACAAAATCATCAAATGTTCGTTCTTGAAAATTTAACACTCTTTGCGATTCCTCAGTATCATACCAGTCTAGATAGAAAGGTTCTTTTGAAAAATATTCTTCTGGCGGTATCGGCATACCAAGAGTCTTCATTAAAATTTCAAGTTGATCTCGCCATACCATTTGGTTTTTTTTACCTCCAGCTATTATGAATTTTTTTTGATAACATTCTTCATTCCGAATCGCATTGATGCACGCTGTTACAATATCGAATACATGAACAAATTCGAGACGATTATCTAGGGGTAGCATGTACATTTGATTATAATCTTCCATTTTAATAGACAGATATGCAGCTTCTGCAAACCTTAGAATGGTCCAATTTTTCAACTCAGAATTCTCAATTATTTCTTCACATTTAACTTTAGTTTCTGTATAAACATCTGTAGGGTTAACTGGATCATCTATAGTGAGAGGGGGTGTGCGATCTTGTGTATGACCAAAAACAGAAACACTTGAAGAGAAAATTAAATGAATATTCGGGTTCAGAGTCTGAATTGCTTTCACTATGTTGGCGGTTCCTTCAATATTCACTTTTTTTGCTAAATCAGGCATATCCTCTGTTTTAGGATGTAAAATTGCAGCAAGGTGGCAAACAGTATCAACATCCCAAATACATTTCAAACAATCCCCATAATCTATAATATTTCCATAGACTATTTCAGCATCCTTTAATTTTGGACTCTTCGCACGGTTTTTCGTTCTTTTATTTTCTATATCTAAAATTTTTACTTTATAACCTTCTTCCAAAGCCCTTTCTGCTAAATATGCCCCTATACCACCAAGACCGCCTGTTACTAATATTTTAGTCATATAAATTACCTATAAATCATTTAATTTTTAAAGTTTATATTTGAAACTTCTTGTTATTTGCTAATATCTTAAATCAAAGGCAGATTATAAATTATTACATTAAAGAAACCTAATCCAATTTAATAAGATTTGTCTATTTCTGATTTGTAAAAAAATTTGAATTTATTCAATAGAGATTTTTGTGTATAAAATATCTGATTAAAAGCTTTGAGTCCAAGATTATTACTAAATTTTATAAATCAGTAAATTAAATGTTATAAAAATAATTGAAAAAAATACTAATGGGGCTAATTATGAGTAAAATTGATGAAGTAAAGAAAATCTTAATGGAGCTAGAAGAAAAAGTAACTGATGTAAAAGGTTCGGCAGTTATTAGAACGAATGGCTTAATTATCGCTTCTGCTTTACCTAGCGAAGCAAATGAAAGAATGATTGCAGCTATGTCTGCTGCGCTTCTCGGAACATCGAAGAGAGCTGCTGAAGCATTATTTCAAGGAACATTTGCTAGTCTAAATCTAGAGTTGGACAAAGGAAATATGTTTTTGATGGGGGCTGGAAGAGTAATTCTAGTAGCATTAACTAAAAAAGAACCTAATATTGGGTTAATTACTTTAGAAATGGAAGATACAAGTAAAAAATTAGCAGAATTGTTTTAATTAAGGATGATTTAAAATGGAAAGTCAATTAAAATTTGTGGCTTCTCTCTTTAAAATGGCAATTAAGGAGTTCTTGAACGTAATGGGACCTGAGTCAATCCAAACAATTTTTAGATTGATGGGAGAAACTCAGGGGGAGAGGGTAGAGCGAGTCATGAGGAAGAAATATAAGACAGACAGTTGGACAAAAGACGATTTTATTCCAAAACTCATAAAGGATCTCATCGAGCCAACTTTAGGAGAAGGAAATGTGGAATATAAGATAGATGGCAATGATATAACCATTAGTTTAGCTGTATGCCCTTTTCAGAGAGCTGGGATGAGTATTACAAGTAAGCTTTATTGCACTTATACCGAAGGAATGATTGAAACCGCAATACAAAAAGCCTTAAAAAACATCGAATTTACAACTAAAGAGTTAAAAGCATCAGGAAATAAAAATTGTGTTTTTCAAATTAAAGTGAAGTAATTTTAAATATCCTACCTTTTTTATTTTTATAGTGATATATCAAAGAGCATCAGAAAATGATACGTTACTTTTTAATTCTAAAACGCTCTGGTGAAAATATCTATAAAAATTGTTTTGGTAATGTTGATATTGATGAAAATGTAGTAAGTGGTTTTTTCTCGGCTTTTTTTACATTTACTCAAACTCTTTTTAGTGCAGATGTTCAAGATATAGAATTGGGTCCATATTCCATGTTATTTGAAATTGTAGAAAAAGAGATAATATTAGTCGCTATTTATGACAAAGCAGATTCTTTAATAAACGTTCAACAAAAATTAACTGATTTAAAAAACGTAATTAGCTTAGAATATGGAAGAAAAATAAAACAGAACGTTTGTGATACTGATGATTTTAAAGGAATAAATAGAATAGTTGAAAAGATAATTCTAGAGGAAAAGAAAGTTCAATTGGATGAAAAATCAAAGGCTCAATATACGCAATTATTAGGAGATTTTCGTTCAAATAATGAAATTGAAGATTGCTCTTTAATCTCAATTACAGGAATCCCCTTGATATATGAAACGAAGAGAGAATTTTTAGATCTAATAATAAAACAGATGGATGCATTTTGGAAATTTAAGAGTGAGGTTTTAGACCAAATCATACTTTCATATGAAAATAGATATATAATTTTGGTTAAAATTAATGAAAATTTAGTTTTATCTGCTTTAATAAGAAGAAATACACCTATAGGTCTTGCAACAATGCTAATTGAGGAGTATGCAACTAAAATAGCAAATATAGCAGATAGTAGGATATTTTAATGATAATTTCATTAGCTGGTTAAAATGGGATTATTGTCTAGATTAAGGGAAATATTTTCTAGAAAATCACTTGATTCATTCAAAGAAATAGAATCTGAATTTGTTAAATTGAAGAAAAAAAGCAATTCTGAGATTATTGCTTTAATTGGTATTGGTGGAAAACCAAAGGGTTTGCCATTAGTGTATGTATCAGAAGATGAGAAAGTTTTAAAGCGTTATGTTGCTAGGATAGCTGAATTAGTAAATCCACTTAATAATATAACGAATGATAAAAAAGTTAAGGATGTTGTTATTTTTTATGAGGATAGGGCTTTATATTTCAACCCATTTATGGAAGATATTAGTTTTTTTGCAATATATAAAAATAGAAACGATTTATCAATTCTCCGTCAATGGATTGACGATAAATCACAAGAATTGAAAGATATTTTTCATACCTAAATGGTAACATATTAAAAAGATAAATTTGTACTTTTAACTAATTCAATCAAATTATATTGATTTTTGAATATTATAAGATGCAAGAAAAAGTAATATGGGATAAATAAAAAAGGTGGTTATATAAGTGAGTAAAGTAGACGAAGCGCAGAAGATATTGATGGATCTTGAGGAGAGAGTTCCTGATATAAAAGGATCTGCAATTATTAGGACTAATGGTTTAATTATAACATCTGCATTACCAAGTGAAGCAAATGAGAGAATGATCGCAGCTATGTCAGCTGCGCTTCTTGGCACCTCGAAGAGAGCTGCTGAAGCATTATTTCAAGGAACATTTACTAGTCTCAATTTAGAGCTTGATAAAGGTAATATGTTTCTAATGGGAGCAGGTAAAGTTATCTTAGTAGCATTAACAAAAAAAGATCCTAATATTGGATTAGTTACATTAGAAATGGAAGATACTAGTAAAAGATTAACTGATGTTTTCTAAAATTCGAGTGATCAGAAATTGGAAAGCCAATTAAAGTTCGTAGCCGCACTCTTCAAAATGGCTATGAAAGAATTTGACAGAGTTATGGGACCAGAGTCAATTCAAACTATTTTTCGATTAATTGGGGAAAATCAAGGAGAATCTATCGAGTCAAGAATGAAAAAGAAGTATAATGTTGATAAATGGACACCCGAAAACTTCGCCGAAAATTTAGTAAAGGATGTTCTTGAGCCAGTTCTGGGAAAGGGAAAAGTCAAATATGAAATTAAAGGAGATGAGTTAATATTTGATATTGGAGTTTGTCCCTTTAGAAGAGCAGGTATAAATATATCTAGCCAAGTTTTTTGTAATTATACGGAGGGGTTGATTGAGACCTCAGCCAAAAAAGCTTTAACAGAAAATATTGAATTTAACCCTCAACATTCAATTGCTAAGGGAGATTCAAGCTGTTTATTTAAACTTAAAATCAAAAAGTAAGTATAATTTCAAATTTGGGTTTTTAACCTAATTAATTATCTATTTTTTCTGCAAAAATTTTTTTAAATAATTTTAAAAATAATGAATAGAATATATAAATCCATAAATTAAACTAAAAATTTTCATTATTCGGTTTATTATTTCAATAAAGAATATTGAAGGGTAGAAAAATTGAGTTATAACGCGGAATTTGACTTTAAGATTAAAGATATTTATTCTGGTTCTTCTGAAACTTTTCCAACCCTAGAGGAGATATTTTCATCAAAATATAGGATTAAAATTCTAAATGTTCTAGCAGATGAAGATGATTTAAGTATAACTGAAATTTCAAACCGCTGTGACATACCGTACCTTACTTGTGCGACGCATTTGAAATATTTAAGTTCTCAGAATATCCTTAAAGAGAGACTTGAAGAGAAAATTGAAATTTATCAATTTCGTAAAGAAAATGAAAATATTAGAGCGTTAAAGCATTTTATCAAACTTTGGAATTTCTATACAGAAGAGGCACATTATGAAGGACATAAAAGAAAGACAGAAGCTTGGAAAACCCGGCATATTTATATTAATGGTAGGCCCGCACATTCAATTGAAGAAGCTAAAAATAATCTTCGAAAATACTTAGAAAAGCATAAAGAATTACCCCCACATCCAGAAATTCCAGAAAATGCAAAGAAAGCCCTTGCCAAAGTTGAAAAAGATAAAGAACGATATCGAGTTTATTTTGATTTATTGAGTGATAAGAGCCTTCATTTTTTAGATATACACACAAAAAATAAGCACATTGAAGCAAAATGGATAGTTGTACCACGAATTATTGAGAGTCTGCAGGATAAATGGTCAGTAGAAGAAGCATTAGAAGCACTTGAGATTGAAATGAAGTCAAGTCATTATCGCATAGTAAATGAGCTTTATGTTAATATTCTTGATACTTTAAATCAAGAAGAGGAAGTTGAGCTATTGAGAAAATACTGGCAACTTATCATTGAAAAACATAAAGAGATTTTACAACCTTATTTCTGGAGTGATATTCCAAAAATTGTGAGGAATTCACTTCATCAATCAACTGCTATAGTGCGTGCTATGGCATTTGATACAAATAGTAAAGATCCTCAATATAATGCCGAATCTAAAAGACTTCTTGAAAAAATGGTAGATTTATTTTCTGAAAAAAATGAAAAAGATGAATGGCATTATCTTATCGGCACTTTATTATTTGATAGGTATTATTACTTTCCCAGTTTTAGTGGTAGGGGCTTAGCTGAAATGTTTAATATGTATTATTCTCATAAAACACTCAATGCTTCAGCAATAGTTATGTTTAATCGAATTATTGATACTTCGCACTGGGCCGATACAGTTGCGACCCGAATATTAGAAGATCGTAGTCCAATGGAGATTGGGGAGTGGTTAAGTGAAGATTTAAGGGGATTAATGGCGGCTCATCTAGTAAAGGGATATGTACAAAAGGATGAAATATATTACTTTTTAAAAACCCTCAAAACTTCCATCTATGATTTAATTAAAGGTAGAGCTAGTTTTGGTAAAATACTTTTAGTATTGATGAAAGTTCATAATTCACTCAAAGAAAAAGTAGAGCAGACCCTAATGAACTTTGTAACCTCTAGTGATTTAAAATCACTAGGTGGTAAAGGATTTATTGAATCAATAATGAGATTTAATAAAGATGAGAAGGAGAAAATTTTAGATTTTCTTTCTGAAGAAGGTCGTGGTTCATATCTACTTCAACTTCTTAAGTTATCAAATCCAAATTCCGAAACCTTTTCTGATATTGAAAATAAAGATGAAAAACAAGATCTGGCTAAGTTGGCTCGCAACGAGTTAGAACAAGTAGTGAATATGGTTAATAAAATTTGGGCCAAAGATGATACAATAATGGCTGGCTTTAAAGATACTGATGAAAAAACTTTAGAATGGGCGACAATTGATTGTTTAAAAATGATTCAACAGATTCTTGAAGACGGTTGGACTTTCCCTGAAGAGACCAATTTAATAATAAAATGTAAAAATGCTATTGAATTAATAAAAAAAGGTAATGGTTCAGCACTGTTTTAATTTACTTTATTCTATAAAAGTTTTATAATGAGATTTACTCTTCAATCGTGAATTCCCAAGCACACCAATAATCTTCTGGGTGATCGTCGGGAGGGCATGCAATACAACGAGTTTTTATTCTGGGATCGATTGTTTTTGCAAAATTACCATATTCTACCAGACCAACAGGTTTACATGGAAAATCAGTCAGTCCTTTTCGCTTTCTTGCGGATTGAACTCGACAATCATTCATGCGAAAAACACACCTCTTCTCGCTAATTTCAATAGTTTCTTGGATATTTACATGTGCATATAAACGATATTTTAAAGCTTTAACCAGTCCAGGGATTCCACTACCCCGCTTAATATTCATACGTTTCATTATCCTGGTAGCTTCAAGGACTGTAAATTTTTCCCATGCGTTTCTATCCAATTCAATTGCTTTATCTATGCCCAGCTCTTTTTCCACCTCTAGAAACCATAAACCATCATGTGCTAGCCAATTTTTAGCAGCATCAGTTAACAATCCAATTAATTCTTCTTTTGTGAGCTTGAATAATTCGGAACTCAATTCTAATCACTTCAAATTAATAATTTTTGATAAATTTATAAATTTGTAAGGTAATAATTTACCATTTACTGATGAATAAAAAACAAAATTTATGTAGGTTTGATGATAATGGCGATTCCACCAGATATAGATCAAGAGGAAATTGATGCTGTCGTTAAAGTATTAAAAAGTAAAAAATTAACCGCTTTATCAGGACGTCAGATTAAAAAATTTGAAAAACAATTCGCAAAATATTGCGGGACAAAATATGCAATTGCTGTAAATTCTGGTACAGCTGCCATTCATGTCGCACTTGCAGCATTAGAAGTTGGTCCAGGAGATGAGGTAATTGTACCTCCTTATACGTTCGTTGCATCTGCCACACCAGTCCTTCATAATAACGCGATCCCTATTTTTGCTGATATTGATAAAAAAACTTACTGTCTAGATCCTGAAGATGTTAAAAAGAGGATTTCAGATAAAACTGTTGGAATTATTCCAGTTCACTTATTTGGACACCCTGCAGAAATGGATAGCATTCTTGAAATTGCTGAAAAACATAATTTGTTTGTATTGGAGGATTCGTGTCAAGCTCATGGCGCAGAATATAAAGGAAAGAAAGTGGGTTCACTAGGGAATGCTGGATGTTTCAGTTTCTTTGAATCCAAAAATATGATGACGGGAGAAGGTGGGATCATAACCACTAATGACGATGAATTACTAGAACAAGCGAGATTAATACGATGGCATGGAGAACCAGCTCAATATCGTTATAAACGATTAGGGTATAATTATCGAATGACCGAAATTCAAGCCGCTCTTGGTCTTGTACAACTTAAGAAATTAGATAAATTTAATGAAATAAGAATTAAAAACGCTGATTATCTAAATGAAAAATTGGAACCGATTGAAGGGATTCAAATCCCATATGTTGCTCCAGAAGTTAAACATGTTTTCCATGTTTACGCACCATTACTTAAAGCTGATAAAATTGGTATTTCAAATGATGAATTTATGAAACGATTGCAAGAAATTATTCCATTTATAAGACCAATTTATCCAGATCCCTTATATACCGAATCAATTTTCGTTGAAAAAAATGCCTATAAATATAAATGTCCGTTTTCTTGCCCTTATTACGATAAAGAGCTTGATTATTCAAAAATTTCTCTTCCAGTTGTGGAAGAAATTTGTGAACGGATTATTGGACTTCCCACAATGCCTGGAATCACTGGAAAACTGCTAGATGAAGTTATAAAAAATATTCGGAAGATTATAAAAGAAATTAAAAAATAAGAAAAATTTTAACGACAGATTATTAATAATAGGTAAAATTATAACGAAAAAAATAAAAACTTGGCAGAAATAATGCATTATGCTAATGGCATCACATATATAATGAGAATATTAAATTTGGCTTAAAAAGTAAAATGTTGAGCGCACGGTAGATAAAAAGATGTCCCCCAACGAAGTGAAATTCGGATTGATTCCGCTTGTAATTGGAATTATATTAACTGTTGGTTGCATATTAAGCTTTATCGTAGTTATTATATCACCACCAATCGGTTGGGAACTTTTGGATTTTATTATTTTATTAATAATGCTAATAATTGGAGTTATTTTGATAATCGGTGGAATAATTATCTTGTTTAAAGATCCCGATTGGTATATTGAGCTACCTGAAACTCCCTTATTAACCACATTTATTCAATTATTTTCCTTTTTATATAAAAAAATTTTCAAATTTTTACAGCATCAATTTTAATTTTGCTGAAATAATGCTCTTTCACCAAGTTTCAGTAATTTTCTTTTAAATGGGGTATTATTTCATCAGTTAACATTTGAAAAACATGTTCCCACGTAAAAGGTTTTGGTTTCTTTTTTAGTTCATTATCTATCATTAATACGAAATTTTGTACCCCAGTTTTAATTAAACTCTCAAGTTTCTTAATTATTTCTTCTTTAGTGCCCATTAATGCGGAGTTACGGATGAAATCATTTGGGATATCACTTACAATTTGATTTATTATATTAAAATCTATGTTATCTATACTATTATACTGCAACGGATTTAAGGTATCTGGGTTGAATCCTAGCTTTGCATACAGATCTCTTTTTTCTTCTTTCCAGAACCCTAAAGGTTTTAGAGAATATGGGTGCTGAAGTGCCAAAGTCAATTTTTTTTCTGCAGTATAACCATCTAATGCAGCTTCATTTTCATTAATATAAATCCAATTCCAATAACCAAATGTAAACTCCTCTATATTCCTATTATTTTTCCGGAGACTATCTTTTACCTCTTCCATTTCTTTTTTATAAGTATCAGGACTAAAGGAATAAGGAATCCACCCATCAGCAATTTCACCTGTTAATTTCCTAGTTCTTGGACCATTAGCACCGATCCAAATTGGAATAGATTCTTGAACAGTTTTTGGTTGCAAAATAGCATCTTTAAAATTATAAAATTCCCCATCAAAACTTGCTTTTTTACCGCCAGCTTCCCAAAGTGTCTTTAGCACCATGATAAACTCTTTCATCTTCGAAACCGGTTTTCTTTTATCGATCCCGTAATTATCAAGGTTCCATGCCTCTCCTGGTCCTATACCGAATATGAATCTCCCATTTGAAATGTGATCTAGTGTCATTACTATTTGTGCCATAACTTGCGGAAGATATCGGTGCGGATCTGTAACTGCGGTTCCAAAATGGACTTTTGATTTTAATTCAGCAAAAATAGGGAACAATAACCAGACATTATAATTACGATATGGAGAAGTAGGAGGAATCCCACCTAAATGATCACCCAACCAAATAGAATCCCAGACATCCTCATTAATTCCCTTTACAAAGTCCCTATACCTTTCCCAAGTTTTCGAAGTATAAGTTTCTAAACTCATATCTATGCCAAATTTTATATTTGTCATTTTTTATCCACACATTTTAATTAGTTAATCCATATTTTGCCATCATTTGTTTTTTATAGTTTTTCCTAATTTTTTGCCAAAAATAAAATCCAGTCCACATTATGATTAAACTTAAGGCTGCACCCAGAATTATTAAAATAAAGTCTAGAGACGTAATAATTAGTGCAGCAGTCGTTCCACCCCAATTTATTAACGGAGGGGAAATAAAATAATAAACTGTAGCGATTAAGATACCAAAAATAGCTCCAAAAATAACATCAAGTGGATAATGAGCACCTAAATAGACTCTGCTAATACCGACTATACATGAAAATATGTATAAAATAAAAGCCCATTCAAGTCCTCCCCAGATCAATATAGTGACTCCAAGAAATGCCCTATGAACGTGGGCTGAAGGAAAAGAGGGAGTAATTTCCCAGCTACGGACTATTAATTCTCCTTCCTTAACATTTAGAGTTTGAAAAGGTCTTTTTCTTCCAAATAAATGTTGTAAAATATTGGATACTATTAAATCAATTAGCATTCCTAGTCCTAATAATACAGATAATCTAAATGGTTCTATACCTAAGCCAAGTTTTATTAGGATGTTAGGCGTTTGAGCACCCATCAAGGCGAAATAGCCTACTGCTAAAAACCAGAAAAAAATATTTCCAAAATATCCTAAAAACCGTAAAATTATTTCTGCATATTTCGAATCAATTAAATTTAATTTAGATATAATCTTCAATTCAAAATCTTTGGGCTCATCTAACATAAAAATTCACAATTAATTTTGGACTCTTTAATATAAATTCTTTATTTAGTAATACTTCTTAAATATAGCATAATACATAAAAATCAGAAAAAAAAGAGAAAAAAAGACTAATAATTCATAATAGGGGTTATTTTGGAGCCGATAAGAATTTTATTCCTTCTAAGCTAAGAATATCTGCTTTATGGACGTTTCTCATTTGTTTAATTGCCCAGTCTGTATCTTCTTGAGTAAGTCCAGCTACTCCATCTTCCATTACTACAACATGATAACCTCTTTGTGACGCATCAGCACTCGTATACATAACACAGATGTTTGTCAATACCCCAGTAAGAATGACCATCTTTACTCCCAATTCCCGCAACCATAAATCTAGATCAGTACCGTAGAATCCTGAGTACCTTCGTTTTGGAATGAATATTTCACCTTTATCCAAATTAGGTTTCAATTCATCAACAACTTCAGCACCTTTAGTACCTTTAACACAATGAGGAGGCCAGATTTTAAACTCTGGATCGGTTTCACTATGATTATCTGCTAAATAAATGATGGGCCAACTCTTGGATCTAGCAAATTTCAAGATTTCTTGGACTTTAGGAATGATTTTACGTCCTTCCGGAACCTCTAATGGGGCTCCTTCGTTTAGAAAGTCGTTTAACATATCAATAATAAGTAGTGCTCTATATGACATTTTGAATTATTCCAAATATTATATAATTAATTTAAATAATTAATTTTTATTATTGAGAAAATATTTAATTTTTATTTTTAAAATTTAAGATTTTATAAGGGATTATTTATGAGCGAAAAATATCTTCTATCATATGATGTGGGTACAGGAGGAACAAAAGCTTCCTTGATAAATTTAGAAGGGAGAATTATTGATTCTAGTTTCGAAGAATATGAACTATATCATCCTCAAGAGTCCTGGGCGGAACAGAACCCCAATGAATGGTGGAATGCAGTAATTAAAACCACACGAGAAGTACTTGATAAAACTAAAATTTCGGCAAATGCAATTGGGGGTATTTCATTCAGTGTTCAAATGGTAGGAACTCTACCTGTAGATAAACAAGGAAATCCAGTAAGAAATGCAATAATTTGGTTAGATGCAAGAGCTAAAAAAGAACCAGATGAAATAATGGAAAAAATTGATTTAAACACCATTTTTGAAATAACAGGCTTACTTCCAGGACCAAAGGACATAATATCGAAAATTGTTTGGTTTATGAATAATGAACCTCATTTATATGAAAAAACCCATAAAATTATCGATAGTAAAGATTTTCTAATTCATAAATGTACAAATAAATTTATTACAGACCAATCTTGTGCTTCGGTTAGTGTTCTATTTGATACTCGAAAAGATAAACTTCGGTGGTCAGATGAAATATGTAAAGCAATCAATTTACCCATGGATAAGCTGTCTAAAATAATGAAATCAACAGATATTGTGGGTGAATTAACTGAAAAAGCAGCAAATGAATTAAATCTAAAAGGTGGTACATCTGTCATAAACGGTGCTGGAGATGCAGCATGTGCTGCGATAGGATCTGGTGCCATTAGAGAAAATAAGCCTCATATTTATATCGGATCATCCGGTTGGATTACCGCCCATATTTCAAAGAGAGATGCTTCCCTTGAATATTTTATAGGTTCCATATGTAGTGCTAATCCATCCCATTATCTTTTAATATCCGAACAAGAGAGTGCAGGTACTTGTTATAAATGGTTTCAAACAGAGTTAGGAAATAACCAAACATACCAAGAATTAGATAAAATTGCATCTGAAAGTGTTCCTGGAGCTAATAATTTAATCTTTTTACCTTGGATTTATGGAGAAAGAAGTCCAATTTTAGATGATAAAGTAAGAGGTGGTTTTATTAATCTAAGTTTAACTCATAAAAGAAAAGATCTTATTAGAAGTGTTATGGAGGGGGTGGCGTATAATGCTAGATGGGCGATGCAAGGTATCGAAAAATTATGTGGTAGTGTTGCAGAAATTAATGTAATAGGCGGTGGTGTAAAAAGTCCTGTCTGGTGCCAAATCTTTGCTGATGTTCTTAATAAAAAAGTCCGAGTTCCTGACGAACCACTTCATGCAGGTGCAAAAGGGGCAGCTTTATTGGCTCTAATTGGTCTTAATATATGCAAAAATTTTGAGGAATTGGAAAATTTAATAAAAATTAAAAAAGAGTATTCTCCAAATGAAGCAAATCTCATAGTTTATAACTCAATTTTCAAACAATTTACTAAAATTTATAAAAAAATGTCAGGAATCTTTCATAAATTAAATGAATAAGATAAAAAATCTTATAATCTATTTAGAAATTAAAGTTTAAAAGCAAAATGGTCGAATGCTGCATAATAACAAAGCATTTGAATATAATGTGCTATTCCCATTGATCCATCACTTTGCCATCTGGACTCTAATTTTCCAAAACAGGCAAATCTAAACCCCTTAAATTCCGGATCCTCATCATCCCATCGTCTGACATCATGGTGTTGTTCAATAAATTTGTAAAGTGAAAAACTGCAAGCTTTTGGGGGACTCTTAGGGTATTTTAATGGCAATCTGATTTGAAAATTAATAAGTTCAGGTGAGGATTCGTTAGGGGGAAAAAATCGCACAGTACAAAATATAATTCGGGGATTTGAACTGTTGAATTCTGCTCTAACTAAATGGAAATTGGTTTTAATATGATCATGAAACGCAAGCAGTTTTTCTAGTTTTTCTTCTTCCTCTAAAAGCCGTGTTGACCAATCTTTTGATGTATATTTAGCTCTATTATGAAACTTACCAAGTTTAAAATTACGCAGTTTAATGGGTTTGGGCTTATGAATTTCGTTATAAATTGGGAGAAATTCATCCAGATATCTTTTTGTTATAGAGATTATCTCTGGATACTGTTCCAACTTTGAAAAATATTCTGATACTTTTTTATATACGATTGTCTTGCATCTAAATAAATTTCTCATAAAAAAAAGTTCCGAGACTAAATTTGGAGTAATAATTATAGCAAAAATCTCATCAATTTTTTTTAATGAATTTACAACTTCACATCTTACTCGTGTATCTAAGTCAAAAAGGTGTTTGAATAAAGGTGTAACAGCTTGAACGACATTAAATTCCCCAAGGCCTTCAGCTGCATATCTCTTTACTCCAATATCTTCATCATTAAGAGCTTTAATAAGAATAGGAATTATTTTACGATGCTTAAAAATCATTAACGTCTCAATTAAAATTCGACGAACTCTTGGATTTTTATCATGATATGCAGAAATTAATACATCTATAGTTAAAGGATCTTTAATAATCCCTAAAGCGGTAATAGTCCAGATTCTAATTTTATGATTAGGATGTTTTAATGCATCAATTAAATATGGGATAACAATTTTTTGATTTTCTTCTGCTGTTATATTTTTCAAAATGTCCCTTTTTAAATAATAATCATCAGTTCCAAATAGTTTTATCATATGTTGAAGATTTAAATTGTCAAAAACTGGTTTCTGTGTTGTAGTTTCCATAAATATCAGAAAAGAAATATTTTCTAATATCTCTAAAGAAAACCATGAAATAAAAAATTATAGAAATTTGGGAGTATTACAATTATATTTTCAAATTTCAATCCTTTAAAGAGATAAAATACGATCTCCCATTTTCAGAACAATAAATAATAAAAATACAATAGTTTCAAATTGAAACTGAACAAAATTAAATCAATCTATCCACTAAATAAAGAATTAATCAATAATATTCAAAGAAAATCTAGGTTTTTTATCCTAAATAATCCGAATTTTTATTTTGAAATAATATGTCATAAAATTGACAAAAAGAATTATTATTGCATTATTGATTGTAGAATTGATTTATTTAAAAAAAAAAAATTGATTAAAATGGCGAATTTAAAAGAATGTGTAGTTGTAGATGCTATTAGGACACCTATTGGAAAGTCAAGTAGAAAACAAATGAAGAAACTTGGAGGAGCATATAGAGAATGTTCATCACAAGATTTGTTAGTTACCGTTCTTCAACAAATTATTGAGAGAACAAAGGCTCGATGTCCCGATTTTGACCCTAAGGAAATTGAAGATTGCCATGTCGGTTGTTTATCACAAATTGGAGAACAAGGCGGAAACATTGGTCGGATAGCAGTTCTACTGGCAGGTCTGCCAGAGGAGATTGCTGGTGCGACAGTTGATAGATACTGTAATGCAGGCTTACAAGCTATAAATACATGTACTAACGCTATAAGAGTTGGCAATGGAGAGATGATGATCGCAGCTGGTGTTGAGTCCATGACTCATTATGCTATGGGTGTAACATTTCAGATTTGTAATAGTGTTAAAAATTATCCAGGTCCGATTTTTTCTCCTCTAATGGCCAATGTGATGGGAGAGATGGTTCCACAAGGTGAAAGTGCAGAAATGATTTGTGATAGGTATGGTTTTACTAGAGAACAAATGGATAAATTCGGTATGTGGAGTCATGTAAAAGCAACAAAAGCAATGCGTAACGAAAAAGAATATTTCAAAAGAGTTGTACCAGTCACTTACTTGAAAAAATTTACTGATGAAAACATGAAACCTATTAAAGATGAGGCAACAGGAAAACAAAAACAAGAAGAAGTGACAGTAAAATATGATCAAACAGTCCGACCAGTTTATGTGGATAAACCTGAAGCTGCTTGGGAAAAACTTTGTCAACTTAAACCTGTTTTCCGTTCAGAAAGAAAGGGTGGACGAGTTACAGCTGGAAATTCATCACAAATAGTAGATGGAGCTGCTGCAACTCTCTTGATGTCAGAGGAAAAAGCTAAATCGCTAGGGTTGAAACCAATAGCAAGAGTACTTTCTACAGCAGTTGCAGGCGGAGAACCAAAAATAATGTTATTAGCACCCATTCCTGCATCAGTAAGAGCTTTAAAACGTGCGGGTCTAAAAATTGATGACCTAGCCTGCATTGAACCTAATGAAGCTTTCGCTTCTCCATGCCTTGCTTTTTCAAAAGATTTAAAATATGACTTTGATGATCCAAGAATAAACCCTACAGGAGGCGCAATTAGTATCGGGCATCCAATCGGAGCTTCTGGTGTAGTTTACTTCACTGAGATGGTCCATTATTTGCATAATAATAAAAAGAAATATGGGCTACAGATGATGTGTGGCGGCGGTGGCGTAGGAATCGCTAGCTGTGTGGAAGGAATCTTTTAATCCATAAACTTCTTTTTTTATTTCTATTTTTCTAAAAATATTAAAATTTTTATAATCCTAAACAGAAAATTGATCCTTTTTTGTTGTTGCTTCAGTTCTAATTCTAAATTCAAAGGGATCTTTTTCAAAAATTTTTCTATCAGTTTTCCATAAAAATAGGCAAGGGTCCGTCCCAAGGAAAAATGGATTTAATTCGATAAGAATTACACGATCTTTTAAGACTTCAAAATCTATAATGAAAGATTCTAAAGATATTTTATCTTTTATGGAATTATTGAAGTTTTTAATCCTTTTTTCAATTACAGAAAATTGTTTTGGTAATTTGGAAAAAGAATAAAATAAATTGGTTCTATTTGCAACTTTAATCAAATCTCTATCAAACTTGTGACTATTTTTTGACTATTTTTTGACTATCTTTTGACTATCTTTTAATATGTTATGAATTTGGCATATAAATATTTTAAACCTAAAAACCAGAGGTTAATTTGAATTATTTCTATTCTATTTTTACTAATTGAATTTTAAAATGTGGCGGAGATAATAGAAATGAACGAAATTTTAGATATGTTGAATAAATGCATTGAAGATAAGAAGGCTTTTAATTCTGAAATAATAACAAACATGATTGAAAAAATTACTGCGTTAAATTTTAACGAAATGGTTGAAAATTTATCGGAAATGTTACATAAATTAGGAATTTTAATGGAAATTAATGGCGATATAGAAAATTTATCTGATGTTCTTGCAAATAGTTTCACTATATTTATTCAGAACCTTCTCCAAGATGAAGAAATTAGATATGAATTAAGTCTAACTCCAAATATGACCTTTAATTTATCTATTGGGGAAAGTGCTATGGGTGTCGAAATTAAGGATGGAACAATTAATTTCAGGGCAGAGCCATTTAAATGGCCAGATGAACCTTTAGATTTTCTCGTAGAGATTCATTTAGACATAATTCCAAAAATTTTCACTGGAAAAGAGAATTTAATGGTTGAACTAATGGCAGGGGAAAGAATAAAACTATGGAGAGAAAAACAACCATACGATGCTGGAAAATTGTTTGAATTAATGCCTTTATTATCTATAGCTTTAGAAAAATTGAATTTAGATAAATGGTTGTGAGTTAATATGAAAAAAGTTTGTATTATTGGTGTAGGAATGACAGAGTTTCGTCATAGACCAGAATCTATTCAAGATATTGGAGCTCAAGCAATTAAGCTAGCATTCGATGACGTTCAAAATTTAGAATTAAAAGATATTCAAGCAGTATATTGTGGAACAATGGGTGGGGGTCCCTCACTAGCTTCAAGAATTATGGCAAGGTGTAAGGATATTATGGGACAAGAGGGACTAACGGGAGTTCCAATGAGCAATTGGGAAAATATGTGTGTAAGCGGAACTAACGCAATAATGGCAGCCTACCTTGATGTTGCAAGTGGGCTTCATGATATTGTATTGCAAGTAGGTGTTGAAAAGTTAGGTCGTGGTTCGTTAGCTCAAGGAAAAGACGGGCGTTTAACAACGGCAAAATTTAAAGGTCCACCTCCAGCACCATCTATGTTTGCTGGACAGGCAAGAAAACACATGAAGCGATTTGGAACTAGGCGAGAACATTTAGCTATGGTAGCTGTTAAATCTAAGGAATATGCGTCTAGAAATCCTAATGCTCAATATAGGAAAAAGGTTACAATTGATGAAGTCTTGAATTCAAAAATGATAGCTGAACCATTAACAATGTTAATGTGTTGCCCAACATCCACCGGTGGATCATCAGTTATTTTCTGTGCTGAAGATATTGCCAGAAAATATCAAGATACTTTGGTAGAATTTGTGGCAAGTTCTATGAAAACTTGTCGAGCAAAGGTTCCTACTTTAGAAAGTGGTTGGGATCCTAATATTAGAGCAGGAAGAGAATCATATAAAAGGGCAGGCATTGGACCCAGTGATATTGGTGTTGCACAAGTACATGATTGTTTTGCAATAGCAGAATTGATGCATTATGAGAGTTTTGGATTTTGTGGTATGGGGAAATCTGGAGAATGGATTGAAAATGGAGGTCCTACAAAGGATGGTGAAATACCTGTGAATACAGATGGGGGATTGATATCAAAAGGACATCCTCTTGGAGCTACAGGTGGTGCCCAATTCTATGAATTAACACATCAACTCAGAGGAACTGGTCATACTCAAATAAAACCTATTCCAGAATATGCTTTGCAGCATAATATGGGCGGTGGAGTAGGCGTCGGTATGGCTTATGTATGTAATATCTTAAAACGTATACGATAGGTGATTTAGGATGGAAGATATGAGAGAAGTTGCAATAATTGGAGTCGGAAGGACTGAATTTCAACCAAAAAGTAGCTTTGCAGCAAGTGGAGGAGCTGCAGTAGAAGCAGCATATATGGATGTTAAAGGAAAAGGAAAAATTTTAGCAAAAGAAGATATTGAATTGGCATTTTTTGGCTGTACCACGAATATCGGTAATGCTGGTCAAATGGCAGTTCAGAAAGCTGATATGTTAGGAATGGGAGTCTTCAATATCGATAATGGATTTGTTACTGGAACCCAAGCATTGTATACTGCTTGGAGGTCTGTTGCAAGTGGTCTTCATGATATTGTGCTTGCTTTTGGTGCAGGGACTATGAAACCCGGTCAAGTTTCAATAAGTGCTGGGGGACAAGCATGGTGGTTTGAAGATACTGGTAAACCTTCGCCTTATATTAGATTATATGCGCAATTAGCCAGGAAATATATGAAAGATTATAATATAACAAAAGAAATTCTAGCTAAAATCTCGGTTAAGAACCATAAAAATGGGAAATTAAACCCAAATGCTTTGATAAAGGAAGAACTCACATTAGATCAGATTTTAAATTCAGATATAATTGCAGAACCATTAACCAAATATATGTGTGCACCTACGGCATGCGGTGGAGTATGTTTAATATTGGCACCCGCTACTCAAGGTTATTATTATAGTAAAAATCCCATTAAAATTAAGGGATGTGCTATAACAAGCGGAAAGCCAGGGCTATCAACAATGGATTCTGCCTATGATGCTTTTACTCGTGCAATGCAAGAAGCTTGTCTTCAAGTGAGTCCATGGTTTAGCGCAAAAAACATAGATATTGCTCAGATTCATGATGCATTTTCAATAACAGAACTTATTACTTTGGAAGCTCTTGGGTTCTGTAAACGGGGAGAAGCAGCTAAATTCTATGAAAATGAGGCTACTTCATTAGAAGGAGAAATCCCTGTAAATACTGATGGAGGATTCATGGCAAACGGTTTAGTTCTAGGAGCTTCAGATTTAGCTCAAGTTGTTGAAAATGTTCTTCAATTAAGAGGAGATGCTGGGGATAGACAAGTTAAAAAAGAAAATATGAAATATGCCCTTTCAACAATGGGTGCAAGTGGCGGAAGTGGTTTTTGTGGTGGCATTGCAGGTCGTGGCTTTGGAACTGGTGGAGGATATGAAGTTACAATTTTAGAAAAATATTAATTTTTCTTTTTTTACCAATATTTTAATCAATTCATTTAGGGTTAATTTGATATGGAAGGTTTAATGAAAGAATTAAAAGACCTTCGTTATGTCATAAGCGAAACAGCGGCAAACATCAAGAGTCGTTCTTTATTATATAAGGATTTAGATGATCTTGAAGTTATTAAAAAAAGTAATCTCATTGAAGCACCGATTTGTAATAAAATTGAAGAATTATTAGATATCGAACAAAAAATAATTATAAACACTCCTTATCCAGAAAAAAAAATTGAAGAAATCTTAAACGATATTCAAGATGTTCAGCTTTATATTAATATTCATTATTATCAATGGCTTCAATTCTTTTGAAAATTGTAGATTTTAAACTTCAATTTTTTCAATTTCAAATTGAAAATTGATCTTTTTTTGTAACAGGTACAGTTCTGATTCTAAATTCAAACGGTCCTTCTTCGAAAATTTTTCTATCAGTCTTCCATGAAAATAAACAGGGATCTGTCCCAAGAAAAAAAGGATTCAATTCAATTAAAATTACTTTGTCTTTTAAAATTGCAAAGTCAATTATGAAAGATTCTAAGGTAATTTTATTTTTGATAGTATTATAGAATTCTTTGATCCTTTTTTCAATTATTGGAATTTGTTTTGGTAAATTTGGGAAAAGGAGATAATGGTAATATTGAGAAATGGAATTTAAATTCTTTTTATGGATAAAACCTCGAAATTCCATATCAATCGGAATATCAATCCATTCTCTTATGAATATTTTTTGAGTGAATCCTTTCTTTTTAGAAAATTGTAATGCTGTTACAAGATCATCATATACCCTTTGACTATCAAGCAAGAGATCCATGGCTTCTTTTCCAGAGGATACTTTTAGACCGAGAATTGAAGATTTTACAATAGCAATTAATCTAGAATTTTCATCCCCGTTACCTTTTTTTAGTTCCTCTTGAAATATTTCATCACTCTTTTTTCGAGCTATCCGACTATCTTTAGGACTACGGGTTGATAAACGAACAAATGCCCCTTTTTTTTGGTCCTGAAAATTATTTATAATGTCATCAATGCGTTTTTCGGTTTTTTTTAATAATTTTTCCTCCTCAAGAGTAACTTTACCTTCTCCTTTTGATTTTTTGTAATAATGAACAAATGCATTGGCTAATTCGATTGACATAGGGAAGAAAATTGTATTCATTGTATAAGATTTGAGAGAATCATACCAGTTTTCTATATTCGTTTCATTTGAAATACGAAAAATATCTTCTTCATTCATTTTTATTCTCCTAAAAGTAACAAACCAACTATCGAAACAAATATTACATAAAAAAAAATATGAGATATAATTATTCTTTTCAACAATTTGGAATTTGAAAATTCTTCTTATTAATAAGTTTCTAAAAAAGTGATAAAAATGGGTTTGAAGGACTTTTTAGAGAAGATTACAGAATTTTTTGATCCGATTTTTGATAGGATGAACACAGGTTATTTTGGCATCTTGGTAGCTATTACTGGAGTAGCAACTATTTCAATAGCTTCTATTTTATATGCCATGGTTGAACCATTTACCATCTTTTCGCATTGGATAAGTAATTTAGGTGGTGCTTGGACTAACTTATATCAATCACCAAATGGCTCGAATATCGTTTTTTCAATAGGATTAATTATTTTGTGTATTTTTGTGATACCTTTTATTGTATATTTAGTAAAAATATTTGTTTCTAGAGATTTAAATTCGCCATTAATCTTTTTTGCCCTTGGATCTGGACTAATTACACTCATTGGACTTTTGGGCGTTGCATTTTTTGATATGAAAAGTCAACCTCTTATACATACGCTCAGTGCTGTAGCATTTTTTATTGGTGGGTTGTTTATGGTTTTCTTCTTCAGTCTTACCATGTTTTTTGATACAAAAATCTCAAGTATTCATCCATTATTTGGAATAATAGTCGTAGGAGTAGGTTTCATATTTTTATTACCTTTTGTTCCCCTACTACTTCAAGGCGCAGACCTTGTGAGTCTTATCGTTTCTACAGAACCAAGAATGGCTTTTTCGAGATTTTGGGAGTGGATGTATGTTTTTGCATTATTCGCTTGGATCTTTGATATGGGAGTTTTTACCTTAAAACTCGAATAACTTACTAAAGTTACTCCATATATTAATTACTTTTTTTTATTTTTTCTCCTTTTATAATTCTGTTTTTATATTTCTAATTAATTATGTCGCAGGGTAAAAAGCATAATATTTTAAACTATCCAATTCTAATCCAGCAACATAAGGTAAAAACTCATTTTCTACGCATTTTGAATAAGAATCATATGTTAAGTTAATAGGACTTGGGTAATCAACTACTAATACTGTTTTATTAGCTGCCAGTGCAATATTTAAATTTAAAATGCCTTGTTGACGCCAAGTGGCATCCGTGGGTTCATCTTCAAGATAAAATAAATCTTCACGACCAATTCCGTCGATATTATTTAAATATGTAGAATTTGAAAGAAGTTCGTCAGCGTTTTGAACAAAAATAGTAAAATTATCTGCCACTTGTGATTTAGCATACTGTGAAATATTAATTACAAAATCCATCATTAACCAATCAGCATGAGGTATTGTGTCATTATAATAATCATAAGCATCAATAATATCTAAATATATTCCATCAAATCCAGCTGAAATTATACGATCTAAATATTCAAACATAATATTTTGCCAGCCTACATACCAATATTTAACCTTAAAATTTCCTGGCCAATCAGGATTTTCCGCATCTAACCAAATGGGATTTCCCACAGTCCATGTACTGTTCCAATAAAACCTGTAATCCTCAGCTTCGCCGATACTAAAATAAGAAATCAGAAGTTTTTTTGTATTTCCTATCGATTTCATATAACTAATATTAGCACTTGAGAATTCTCCTTCTTCACACCCATCTGAAGAATAATCTATTACGATAAGATCGTATTTTGAATTATTAATTTCATCCATATCGATATTTTGCAATAAATATGCCCAATCGTCAATGATTGTTCCATTTATATCAAATTCAGTTCTATTTAATTTTTCGAATACAAAATAATCTGAATTATATTCCGTATCCAAAATTGGAAGAAAAATTGCATTATTTTTATTTAAGGCCATTAAGAGAATTATACCAGAAAAAGCAAAAAAAGTAATTGAAATTAAAATTGGAATTACATTTTTTCCACTCATTGTAAATCAATCCTAATATAATAATTTCTAATTGTAATATGAGCTATAGGTTAGGAATGTGTACGAATTATTCTTTAAATTTTTTTGCTCTAATTGAAATTTTTTACTTTAAAGCTAAAATTAATAAAATAAATGAAAGAAATAATAAATAATCGTATTTGTTGATTTATACTATTCGATCACCTGCTTTTGGAGGCATCGAACAATAAATTTCTTCGATATCAAGAATTCCAATTGGAATTCCTTCGTATTCTTGAATTTCTTGAAATGTACCTCTTACCAGATACATCATAATTTCTAAACTCATCCCATAGCATGCCATAAAAGTTCCAGGCTTAATTCTTAAAAATTCTTCCTTAAGAATTGATGGAGTAAAAACTAGGCGATTTTGATTTACAGGTAAAAGTTCCATCGTCGGAATCATCATGGGATAACCATCTTCATCTATGAAAGAGATAAATTTTATATTGGATTTGGCCTTAAACACTTTCTCAACCATGGTTGGCATTAAATTTGGTTTATCTCTATCAGCTTTTCCCTCTTTTACGAAATTTTTAATGATTTTAGCAATTTTTCTATCAGTTTTTACTGGAGTATTTGGTGCAATGACTTTTTTCACATCTATAAAACCAACACGTGCGATCCCTGTATATGCGTTATTTTTAAAAAGCGGCTTTAGGTTGAAATACTCGTAATCTTTGCCTTCATATTCCCAATGAGTAAAATCACCTTTTACAACCCAGTTATTATTTTCAAGAGTCAAAAAATCTACACTGCATTTGATATTTTGTTCTAAATATTTTTTAGATCTCCCATAGATAAATTCAGCAAACATTAATGTTTTATTATCTTTAGCTTCAAAAGAATTTATAAAAACTAGATTAGGTTTTTGATTTTCGTCTATCGTAGCTAGAATTTTAATCATCATATCAGGTAAAAATTGAGGAATATCCTCGTCTGCTAAATGATCTGTAATATTGATTGCTGTTGTCATATATTCACCTTAAACTTCATGAGATATTCGGGAGATAATCTCATCTTGTAGGAGAGATCCAACAGTAACAAAATATGCATTGTATCCCGTAACCCGAACTAATAGATTTCTATAATCTTGAGGGTGTTTTTTTGCTTCTCTCAATGTATCGGCATCAATCATATTTACTTGAAGGCAAGTTCCGCCAATATCGATATAAGTTCTCAAAAGAGCTTTGAATTTTTCCACATCTGCCTTGTTTCTTAACATCATTGGATTGAAACTCATAGTATGAGAACTACCATTAGGTACGGTATCCAGACCAATTTTTCCAACACTTTTAATTACGCTTGTGGGACCACACATATCACAACCAGAGCTTGGACAAACACCATTTGATAGATATGTACCCATTTTACGACCATCAGGAGTTGCGGTTTGTGTTGCACCATACATTATCCAATAGTTCCAACTTAGATAACCAGCTCGATATTGTTTGTTTGTGGGAGTTTTATATTCGAGAACTTTGTGAGTCCAAAAATCATTAACTTCATGTGCTAAAGAATCCGCATAATCATCATCATTACCATATTTTGGAGCTTTATTCCTTAATAATAATCTTAGAGGTTCTTTTCCTTCATAATTAACCTTTATTGCTTCTATAATTTCTTCAAGAGAGACTTTTTTGTCTTCATAAACTAATTTTTTTACTGCAAGCAAGGAATCTATAGCAGTCCCCAAAGCTACTCCTTCAACAGTAATAAAATTATACCTGGCTCCTCCCTGAGTTATATCAAGACCTTTTTTTGCACAATCATCAACAAGTACTGAAAGATATGGTGTAGGTTCATAAGTTGCCCTAATTTCATCACCTAAATTATAAATGTCTATAATTTTTTCAATTGTGAACGTTAATTGTTTGATGTATGTATCATAAAATTGTTGCCAATTTTCAAACTTAAGCGGATCTCCGGTCTCTGGAGCATATTGATTTTGAGCTTGAAAATCCATGCCATTAAATAGCACAAATTCAATAGCCTTGGAAAGATTTAAGTTAACATCAACCGTTCCACTTCGATCACAACCTTGAAGTGTGTTTTCAAGACAACCTACAGGTGCATAATCCCATAGTTCATCTTCTGGAAGACCTGCAAATTTTAATGCTTTTATAGATATTTCATCAAAATTTAAAAGGAATGGAGCTCCTTGTGCTCTAATAAGCATTTCAACAGTACGATCTAGTAATTTTTCTGGAGTATTTTTATGCAATCTTACATTTGGTTTTGGTTCCAACATGTTTAAATCTTCAATAACTTCAAGCATTAAGTACGTCAAATCATTGGACAAATCTTCACCATTCGGTCCCATTCCAGATAACGTAATTAGTTGTCCAAAACCAGAATTAATGCCTTGATTGTTTCCAACTCTACCTTGGTAGTCATAGGCATAATTACATTTTATCCAGAAACATTCTAGGATTTCTTTTGCTTCTTCTTGACTTATATTCCCCTCGTCTAAATCTATCCTATAAAATGGATAAAGATATTGATCGATGCGTCCAAATGATAGACCTGGTCCGGGATAAGATTCATCAGCCATTACTAACATGTGAGTAAACCATAAACTTTGAACTGCCTCCCAGAATGTTTCGGCAGGCTCCCAAGGGACTTTTAAACAATTTTTTGAGATTTCTAATAATTCTTTTTTTCGCCTTTCATCTTTTTCTTTTTCAGCTAGCTCCTTTGCTACATTTGAATATCGTGCTGCAAATTTTTTTGGTGTATCACAACAAATAAGCATAGCCTTTAATTGAGCAATTTTAACAGTATTATTTGAATCAGTTTTAGACAATTCTTCTTCTATTTCCTTTTTAACTCCCTTAAATCCAATTTTCAGTATTTTGGGGTAATTAGGGATCAAATGTCCTGGAGTTGGACCACAATTTCCTAGAGCCATCTCATTTATTTCTTTCAATTGGCGAATAAATTTTGACTCCATATCTTTGTGGACTTTACGTTCTTCTTCGTTTAAACATTTAGAAAGTGCGGCATTAAACTTTCCACCGATTATTAACTCACCTTCAAGAATGTCGACGGCTATTTCTTCGCTCATTACTTTATCGAAAAAAGTAGCTTTTCGTACTACAAGCGGCATATCCCAAAAATCAGCTGGCAATTCAACTTTTTTGGCAGTCACTAGAAGGGCATTTTCATAAGCATTTCCTAAAAAGTATATTTCTGGAGCCACACTAAATTTAATAACAGACCAAACTTGATCCCATTCAGTCCCCGTAGTGTATCCCTCTGCTTCATTCTTAAATTCACGTTCGTAAAAATTAAAGTATTCAGCCCTCAGTCTCTTTATTCGTTCTGAGAGATTCTGAGGGCTCCAAATCCTTATCATTGACTCACTACTCTTTGATGTCATTTAAAATCCTCTATGTTATACATACAAAGTAAAAATTTTGAATCCAATATTATTGTATAGGAAAATTAATTTTTTATACTTACGAATTTTATCTTTAAATTAATTTTTTAAAATCTATCTTAATTTTCTCAAAATATATGTATCTTAAGAAATAAAAAAAGAATATTTAATTTATTTTTCATTTGCAGATTAGATTAAGACGATACTTAATTCTTCATCGTCATTAAAAAAAAAGGATAGAGATTTATTTTTTGGATTTCATTATTACTATAACAACGATCACCGCTGCAGCGATTCCGATTAATATTAATGGGATTAATAATTGATCGAAAGGTCCTGGTTGTTGTAACATTAGAATCGGTAAGAAACTTAATTCTGGAGCTTTTTCTTGGGTTATGTTAGTATGTTTTGCGTAAATATCATAATTCCCATTTCTATAATCATACCATGTGATGATTGCTCCTCCTGAACCATCGCTGCAAATTTGAGGCGGGCCTTGATCTTCTCTTGCAGTGCAGATTGCCCTTCCATTAAGTGTCCATTGAACGCTTCCTGTTGAATTTACTTTTTGGGCATATATATCATAGTAATTTCTATTATCATACCATGTGATGATTGCCCCTCCAGCATCATCGCTGCAAATTTGAGGATCCCTTTGTTCTTTACTTGCCGTGCAGATTGCAGTTCCATTTGCCATCCATTCCATACCTCCGCTTGTATTAACTTTCTGCGCATAAATATCAAAATCAGTAGTTGCATTATTTCTATAATCATCCCATGTGATGATTGCGCCTCCAGCACCGTCACTGCAAATCTGAGGATTGTATTGTTGTTGGTTTTCCGTGCAGACTGCAGTTCCATTGCCTGTCCATTCCATACCTCCAGTTGTATTAACTCTTTGCGCGTAAATATCTCGGATCCCTATCACGTCATTTACCCACACGATTATTGCACCCCCCGTACCATCGCTACAAATCTGAGGACTATCTTGCCAAGTTAATTCCGTGCTAACTGCCACTCCGTTAGGTGCCCATTCTACGATTCCGCTGGAATTAATTTTCTGTGCGTAAATATCAACACTAGTTGTAGCATAAGTTCTCTCATCATGCCATGCGATAATTGCGCCCCCTACAGTATAATTTACAATTTGGAGCAACTGTTGAGCCATAGCTGCATTGCATATCAGCACACCATCGGTGGTCCATTCATCATCCCCACTAGAATTTACTCTCTGAGCGTAAATATCATAGTTATTTGAACCAGGTCTGGCATCCATCCATGTAATGATCGCACCTTCCGCACCGTCGCTACAAATTTGAGAGTTTGATTGGGTATTTGCTGCCGAGCATATTGCAGTTCCATTAGGCGTCCATTCAACGCCTCCACTCGAATTGATTCTCTGTGCATAAATATCATAATCTGAAGGAACCCTTCCATCTTCCCACGTGATAATTGCACCTCCCGCACCGTCGCTACAAATTTGGGGATATCTTTGAGTTCCACCAGCAGTACAGACTGGCACTCCATTAGTTGTCCAATCTATTGTTCCATTGGAATTGATTTTCTGAGCATAAATATCTTCGTGAGTACTTGCGTAATTTCTTCTGTCTCTCCAAACAATAATTGCGCCTCCCGCACCGTCGCTACAAATTTGATGCAGATCTTGAGTATCAGTTGCTGTGCATATTGCATTTCCATTCTTGTTCCATGTAGAAGAAGAAATCATTGAATTTTCATATTTATTAATCCAGTATGTATTCGATATATTCGGAAGATAGTTCAATACCATTGTTGAAATGAAGAATGTCTGTATTATGACAAAAAAAATTAACTTTTTATTTTTCATTTCTTTCATCTTTTTTAAAAATTGTTCAATCATTTAATTTTCATCTAAAAAAAAAATTAGTATTAATTAATTATTATGATATTTAAAAATTGAGTAAAAAAAAAATGTGTTTAAAATTTTGAATGGTTTTATTTTTTCACTGTCATTTCTGGGGCAACTTCTTTTTTCTTTACTTCTCTTTTCCAAGAATTCGGGTTATAGGAAGCAGCACCAGCAAAGTCCATTAATGTGTTTTCCTTGGGATTAACACGCACATCTAATACAGCGGGAACACCAGAATCAAACGCTCGTTTTAGAGCTGGTTGAATATCATTTGGATCATTTATTAACTCTCCGTAACAATCGAAAGCTTCTGCATATTTATCATATCGTGTGTTATCACTCAAAGATGATCCTAAACCAAAGTATTTTCTTCCATGTGCTAATTTTTGGACTCGTGCTACCATGCCCCAAAGTCTATCATTTGAAATAACTACAACAAAGGGCAAATTGTGTCTTCGAGCTGTATCAATTTCTTTGCCATTGAATAAGAATGAACCATCACCAGTTAGTACTAGGACCTTCTTTTCTGGATGTGCATATTTAGTCGCAATAGCCATAGGTACACCACCACCGAGATGTTGCAGTCCCAGACCACCTGAAAAATATAAACATTTTGGAAAAAAAGCATGCCCTTGTAGATACATCAAGCCCCAAATAGTTGTATCGCCTCCATCTAAAATGATAATACCATCATTTGGCATAAAATCACCTATTTCCTTGGCTAATCGCTGGGGCTTAATTGGTATTTTTTCAGATGTCCCATCTTTAGCGATGCGAGCATAAAACTTTTCTCTTTCTGTTTCCACTCGTTTAACCCATGGGGTGACAGCTTTTGGTTTATTATTTAACTTCTTTTTAGTAATATGGACTAATTGAGTTAGAACACCTTTTACATCTCCCACTATTGGAACATCAATACCCCGATTGCGTCCTATTTCTTCTGCTTTGATATCAACTTGGATGAGTTTAGCCTCATCAGAAAACATGGGAGTATAACCAAAATTCATCAATTCTGTAATTCTCGACCCTAATATCAGAGCGACGTCAACTTCTTGCATTAATGCTTGTCCTGGACCTTCTAATAAAGTTGCCAAGCCGAAATATAGAGGATCATCTGAAGGAAAGGAACCTATCCCGAAACCCCAACATCCTACAGGAGTTTGTACTAAATGGGCAAATTCAATGAGTTCTTTAGAGGCATCGGAAATTCCTACACCAGTTCCGGCCATAATTAAAGGCCTTTCAGCATTTAGTAATAAATCCACAGCTTTTGATACTAGTTCACTATTTCCATACGGCCCATGGAACGCTCGAAGTTTTTGTACAGGTACAAATGCTTGTTGAACAATATTTAATTCGTCGTTACATTCTTTTACCATAACATCAACTGGAACAAGAAGTAAGGTGGGTCCTGGCTGACCCGTTGTAGCTATTCGGAATGCCATATTAACGTACTCGGGTAGACGAGCAGTTTCGTAACAATAACCAGTCCATTTTGTTACCGAACGAAATGCGGGAGCAACATCAATTTCGTTTGCAGCCCATTTATCAAAAGTCATCATGGGAGTTGTTGAACATATAGCTACCACTGGGATACTTGCATCTTTAGCTAGTGGAAGAGCAGGGAATAAATCCGTGATTCCCGGTCCTGATTGTACTGAACAGACTCCAACTTCGCCCGTTGCCATAAAATAGCCCATAGCAGCATGACCAGTGGCTTGTTCATGCCTAAAATCAATTAAATCTATTCCCGTTTCTGTGCAAGATTTGTCCTGACAATAATTATAAATCATATCGTTATCGCCACAAAGTGTAAAAATGACTTTAACACCTTGATTGCTTAAAGCTCGTACTATCAATTGTGCTCCATTAACCTTTACCATAAAATTCTCTCCAATATGTAATTTCTTGATATTATATTGTTTATTTAATATTTTATTTATTACTGAAAATCAGCAAATACTAATTCTACTACAAATTATACTTTAAAAGAATTTAATGAGCTGTTTTCCTTATTAAAAAAATTTATGAATACCCAAAACAATATTAGATTTCAACAAAATTATGAGATGGAAATAGATGAATATAAAAGATTTAGAAAAAGATGCTAAAACTGCAACTGATACTCCAAAAGGTGCAATAAAATTTTTAGTAAATTGTCTATATGTATATCAACAAGGTAATGACAAAGCCCTTGGCTATATGGGCTATGTACTCGCAAAAAGTTTTTGTGAAGAGGATAATTCTTCTCCAAGCGGTTATAAACCAAATAAAAGATATACTGGTCTCATTAAGAGCTTAAAGGAACATAGAAAACGAAATTCAGTGTTATCTACTATGGGTGGTACATGGGAGCAAGATTACAAAGATATAGATCCCGACAATTATGAACTCCCCTTTACCAAAGAAACCATGGATGGGGAGGAGACAAGATTCTTTATCAATGCTGGTGGTCGAGATCTAGATTTTCCTGTAAATGTAAGGCAAAACAATAAAGGTCAATGGAAGATTATGGGTGGACTCTCGACAATGTGCATGGATGTTAGACCTACTAAAACCGAAAAAGGAGATTTTTAAAATGGATCATAAAGATTTAGAAAGAGATGCTGCGACAGCTAATGATACTCCACAAAATGCTTTAAAATATCTATTAAATTGCCTATATGTCTATCAAATGGGCGGTAAAAAAGGTAAAGGTGAAGACAAAGCCTTAGGATATATAGGTTTTGTTCTTTCTAAGGATAACCTAAAAGAAGATAAGAAATCCCCAAGCGGTTTGAAACCATTTGCTTCTTCATTAAACCTCATTAAAGGTTTAAGAGAACCTCAGAGATATTATTCTATATTATCTACTATGGGGGCAACCTGGGAAAATAATTACCAAGACATAGACCCTACCAATTACGAGCTACCTATCGTTGATATAAAAGAACAAGGCGATAAGGTTAAACTAGTCCTCAAAGCAGGTGGCCGTGATAATCCGTTTCCAATCACTTTAGCACAAAATAATCGAGGTCAATGGAAAATAGTGGGTGGTTTTTCGACCTTATGTATGGATGTCCGACAACCAAAAGCAGCTGTAGGCGATTTTTAATTCCATTTTTCTATTTTTTATTTTAAAAACTCTTGTATATCTTAATTTTTTTAATATTCTTTCATAAAAGTTTTTTATTTGTTATTCTTTTTCTCATTTATTTTATCTCTTAAAAATTTAAACCCAGGTGTAATATCTTCATTTAGATGCATAGGAATTAGAGTTCTAATTGGATAATTCAAGTTCATAAAATGTCCCGTTTTAAATAGATTCTTTATTACATAAAATATTAGATCTGCTGGTATGCCAATTGCTAATTCATGTTCTGATATGCCAGCAAATGCACGGTCTCCAGCACCTGGAATAACTATCTGGGGTTTTTGTGTTACGAATGGGATAAGACCTCCTTTAGCACAAGATTCGCCAAAACCTTCAAAAGATGAATTAGGAACATAATCTTCATTATATTCATAACTCAATGCATGTATAATGTGTGTGAGTTGGGCCCCGTCACAATATATAAGAATCGAGTCCGGAATGATAATTGTTTTCGGTAAGGGTGAGCAAATTAACCCACAATATTCTACAGGTTTAATTTTTTCCATAAATTTATAGTGAGTTTCGGCTCTTCTTATTTCTGCCTCAACATTTTTATGCCATCCCTGCTGTACCTGACTTTCAATAAAATCTTCTCTAGATATGTCTTCCCACTTGTGCATAGCTGTAGAAGGAACGCAGAAATTATCCTCTGATGTAATAGTTACATTCAAACCTATACGGCGGGCTAGAGTAAAAGCTTGGCATATCGACAATTTAATCCCCTGGGATTTTGGTCTCATTCCACTTTTTGGAATCTTATCTAAGCTTTTAATGTATTTTATTGCGATAGGATATGTGGAAAGATGTAATTTATCATATATTTTTTGACCAGCTTTTTTAAAATCATTCAAATCTTTCATAATAATCGTCCTTTTATGATTTTTAGATAAATATTTTATATCAATTTAAATCTTCTATGAAAACGGTGATATTATGGATAAAAAATATTTTGCAGTATGTTATTTAACGAATTGTTAGCAAATTTTGAATTTTGGAATTAAAATAATGAACTTACTTCCCTTTGAGTGATCACCTTTCACTTTATCTTCGACCCAGATTTTTCCACCATACACAGAAATTATCTTACTTACGAGTGATAAACCAGAACCTAGTCCACTTGCCATTCTATTATTTTGGTTAAATCTTTGAAAAATATCGTTTTTCCTTGCATCAGATATTCCCTTCCCGTTGTCAATAAATTCTAATTTAAAATACTCTAATCCATTCGAATTTTCACTTTCTATTCTAATTAAAATTTCAATTTCAGTATTATCATTATGTCTTATAGCATTACTTAAAAGATTATCAAAAACATCAATCAGAAACTCATTTGCATATATTAAATGGTTCTCTTCGGCTGATTTAATATAAATATTAATATTTCTATCTAAAAAATTTTTGTGAATAAAATCTATTGCTTTTTCTAATATTTTGTATAAATCTACAAGCTCGAGACTTTGTTCTGATTCCTCAAGCTTAGAGAATTTATTCACATTTTCTATCAATCTATCAATCTTTTCAATTTGCTCCATAATTCTTGTAAAACCTTCTCTCAAGTGTTCTTTATTATCTAAATTATCTATTCCATAGCTTGTGCTCAGACTTAATACTTGAAGAATATTTTTGATATCGTGAGATAATAAGTCTTTATAAAATTCAGAACGGTTAAATGCAATACGATATTTTTTCTCAGAGTTTTTTAATTTAATTTCTCCTAATTTCCAATCAATTATGATTTTTAGACGATCTCCAATTTCTTTTAATAAAAATTTTTCTTCTTTTAAAAAAGGTCGATTTTCAATATAAAATACTTCAATTTTCATAATTTGGTCATTTACAATAACGTCATATGATAGTTTGTAAGGAGTTTCTTCACAATTTTCTGTTTTATATTCCTTTGCATCATAAATGATCCTTGAACACGAAATTTTAGGAAATTTAAATGCAGGTGGAATAAGTTGAATTGTTCCTTCTATTATTTCTTCAATTGAAATATTTGGATATTCCAGAAGTTTAGAAATCCCATAAAGACAATTGAGTTCATTAATTTTTTCGTAAAGTGAATTTTCATGTTCAATTATTTTTAATTCTGCTTGTTTTCTATCTTTTAAATGCCTTATCCATCTATTCATTTTTAGCTTTTCAGGATTTTCACTTAAAAACTCGTCTGGAGGAGTAAAGTAGAAATTTTGAAAAAATTCGGTTCCCATTATCATAATCGGATGAGTTTCTATAACTTTCAAGATCAAATCAGGTGAAAATTCTCTCATATCATATTGGCAAATTGCGAGACACTTGCTATTTGGGAAAAATTTGTTTAATTTTGACTCATATTCAATCAATCTATCTGATCCGGGTAATTCTTTAAGAGCCCAAGTCATTTCACCAGTAACTCTAAGCCCAGCATACCCTTCTTTTAAAGCAATTTCTGTTTCAGCTTTTAATAATTCAATCATTTTATCTGGGTCAAAATAACCTTCTTTTAAATATGTATCTTTAGCAGATAAAATTATGAATTGACCTCTTTCTAGATATAAATCCACATCGATACTAATTTTTTTTAAATAATTAATTACAACTTGACTGCTATGAACATCAACAATATATATTATCTTATCGTTTCTTGTCAATCCTTGAGATAAGAAAAGTGTAAGTAGAGCACGATGTTCATTCTCAGTGTTATAAAGACAACATAAATGATCTCCATAATTTAAGCTATCGACTTCGTATAAAGTATAGGGATTATCCATTTTAAAACACTTAATAATATAAGTAAATAATTTAACCGAAAATTAATATTTAAGGAAAATTACAAATCTTTATGATTATATTTCAATAGTAAATTCTATTTTACTTGGAAGAAATAAAAAAAAGGATATGAAATTGTTATTTATAGAATATATTTTTCAGAGTTCTAAACATTTTATTTATTTATGTCGAAAAGGTTTTTATCTTAAAAAATACTAAATAGAACTACTTCTCATATATTAAAAATTAAATATATAGGAGAAAATAAATTGAGAAGAAATAAAACAATTTTATTTATCTTTGGACTATCAATTACATTTGTTCTTTTCTTTTCCGTTGTTCTTCATTCTCAAGTGATCGGCAATTCAATTAACGGAAACGCAAATAGCTTAATCCCACATAGTGGAGATTCGGACGAACTTTATGCTCTTAATGGAGCTTTCAATGTTACAGAGGGATTATCTTGGGTAAATGAATTTACTGTTATCAATAACACTTATTTGGCCACCAACTTAACTGTTGGAGATAGACTTCGTTTTACTATAACAGACATAAATATCTCTACTGTAGATATTAGTGGAAGTCCGAATACGGGAGAAACTGTATTCAGTAAGATTGAATTATTTAATAGCACGTCAGGAGACTGGGACTTTGATCCTTCTCAACCAGAATCGTTATTGAGCATATATAATAGCACGGATAATTTAAATTTACCTAGTATGCTTGGAACCTATAAATGGTATACTCCTTTGATTGAAGCAAGTATTAATTTTTTTCATGCTATATATTATGATTGTATTCCTTCAGACTTTAGTGCAGCTAATCACACCATAGTAAATACTACCTATACATTACTTACAATGGGTGGATCGACAACCTTCAATCATGTTTTTACACCTGGTGTTTCATCAAATTGGACTATATGGAATGGAACTGCAGGAAATGACGGATCAGAGCCTGGTACCTATAAAATGGTATTTGTATTCAATAATATGGGAGTTTGTACATTAAGTCAATTGTATAAAAATGGAACAAGTTGGGACTTAATATTAGAAATTAAAAATCTAAGAATGGGTCCATCATATCCATTTGACCTTGGAAATATTTTAGGCACTTATAAATACAAAGTAACTAAAGCAGATCCTTCAGGAAATGTTCCAGTCCTTGCATCAGTAGGAGATACATTTCGGAGTACTGTCCATAATATTTTTAATTTCGATATTGGTGGTGGTGAATTTGCGGACTTTGCTAATGGTTCATGGAGTTATTATAATAGTACAGATGGCACTACACTAAAACTTAATAATTTAGCCTTATCTGTGTATAATAATACCAAATCGTTTAGTGCTATGAGTTTACCATTTCAATATTATAGTGAAGAACTAGATGCATTTATGAACGTAGTAAATTCATTTTCTTTCAATTTTATCCCGTTAGACTTCTTTGCAGCAAACCATACTATTGTAAATATTACTCGTTTTGGATTGAGAATGGGCGACCCGGCAACTGAAATCCACTATAATTATTCTCAAGATCTTTCAACGAACAATATTGCAGGGACTTGGACTATTTGGAATGGCACTGCAGGCAATGACGGGACAGAATCAAATACTATATTAATGACAATTACTTTCAATAGCCAGGGAGTACGTACTACACAACGGATGTATTCAAATGGAACAACAGGTTGGAAGTTGATGTTTGAAATGGTTCTTGAAGAAGAAGGAGAAGCACTTCCAATCGGATTACTACTTGCTATGTTTGGTGGTGGCGGAGGTATAGGTATGACGGAGATTCTTATAATAGCGTTGATTGCTGGAATTGCTGTTATTGTATTGATAATAGCCATTACGAAAGCAAGAGGATAACTTCATTTAAAACTTTTTTTTAATTTTTTAATTCTTTTTATTTTTTTTCATATTTAGATTTGATTTATTTTGTAAAAAAATTTTTATTCCAAAAAAAAATAAATAGAACTACTTCTCTTAAAAAAATTAATTATATAGGAGAAAATAAATTGAGAAAAAATAAAACTAGTTTATTTATCTTTGGACTATCAATTACATTAGTTATTTTCTTTTCCATTGGTCTTCATTCTCAAATGATCGGCAATTCAATTAACGGAAACGCGAATGGCTTAATTCCACGTAGGGGAGATTCGGATGAACTTTATGCTCTTAATGGATCTTTCAATGTTACTCAAGGATTGTCTTGGTTAAATGAAATTACTGTTCTCGATGACACTTTTTTGGACAACAACTTAACTGTTGGTGATAGAATTCGTTTTACTATAACAGAGATAAATAGCTCTACCGTAAATATTAGTGGAAGTTTGAATACTGGAGAGACTGTATTCGCTAAGTCTGAGTATTTTAATAGTACATCAGGAGACTGGAATCTTGATGAAAATCAGTCAGAATCGTTGTTGAGCATTTATAACGGCACAGATAGTATTAATTTACCTTTTATGCCTGGAACCTATAATTGGTATACTCCATTGATTGAAATAGGTATGAACTTTTTTCATACTCCATATTATGATTGTCTTCCTTCAGACTTTAGTGCAGCTAATCATACTATAGTGAATTCTTCCTATGTAATATTTTTAATGTCTGGATCGACAACCTTTAATTTTAATTATACAACATCTGGTAATTTATCAATTTGGAATATATGGAATGGCACTGCAGGAAATAATGGATCAGAGCCTAATAGCTATAGAATGGTACATGTTTTCAATAATATGGGAGTTTGTACATTAAGCCAATTTTATATAAATGGAACAAGTTGGGATTTAGTATTTGAAATAAAAAATCTAAGAATGGGTCCAGCATATCCATTTGACTTCGGTAATATAATAGGTAATTATAAATACAACGTTACTGTAGCAAATAATTCAGCAAATTTTCCTATAATTATGACTGCAGGAGATACAATCTATAATACAATCCAAACTATAATACCTAATTTTGATCTTGGTTCTGGTGATTTTGCGGATACAGCTCTTGGTATTTGGGAATATATTAATAGCACGGATGGTTCTAACGAAACATCTCCAGTTGTCGGCATGGCTTCGTATAATAAAACAAATTCATTTGATGTAGGAATACCATGTCAATATATGTCTGTTGATCTCGATGCATTTTTTACGTATTTTCAAATGATCTCTTTCAATTTTATTCCATTAGACTTCTTTGCAGTAAACCATACGATAATAAATTTTACTCGTTTTGTATTTAGAATGGGCGACCCAGCAACCGTAGTCCACTACAATTATTCTCAAGATCTTTCAACTAATAATATAGCAGGGACTTGGACTGTTTGGAATGGAACTGCAGGGAATGACGGGACGGAACCAGGTACTATATTAGCGACAATTACTTTCAATAGCCAAGGAGTTCGTACTATACAACGAATGTATCAAAGTGGAGCATCGGGTTGGGAGTTAATCCTTGAAATTGTACTTCAAGAACCCTATATAGTTTCAGTTTCAAGAGATCCATCTAGCCCAAGTAACCTGGATTCGGTTAATGTCTCTGTCCATATTTCCGATACTGAAGGAGTAGACACTGTTTTAATCAATTCAAATCATACAGGTACCCCATTAAATTATGAAATGAACTTCCTATCAGGCAGTTATCAAGATGGTTATTGGAACTATACTATTCCTGCCTGTTCCGCTGGATCTATAATTACTTATTCAATCTGGGCGAATGATACATCTAACAATACAGACACTGCTGGCCCCTACCAATATCTCATAAGTGCCATATATCCATATGACTTTGGTAATATTTTGGGCACTTATACATACAGGGTTACTGCTGTAAATCCGGTTTTTTATTTTCCTGTTGTTGTCGGAGACATGTTCTATGGTTCTGTTATTAATATATTACGTGACGTTGATCTCGGTGCTGGGGATTATGCGGACGTTGCGAATGGTACATGGAGTTATTATAATAGCACAGATTATTCGACTACAAATTATACAGATGTATTTCTATCTGTATACAACCACACACATTCATTTAATTCTCCCTTTGGTATACACCATTATGTTACAGTATTAACATCGATTATGATGAATTATGGAATAATGAATTTCAATTTTCTTCCTTTAGACTTCTTTGCAGCTAATGAGACTATTGTAAATGTGATTCATACAGTATTGATAATGAGTGACCCAGCAAGTGAATGCCACTATAGTTTTACTCATGATCTTTCTACTACCAGTATTGCGGGAACATGGAATATTTGGAATGGAACTGCAGCGAATAACGGGACTGAACCAGGCACTTATTTACTTAGTTTTACTTTCAACAGTAATGGAATACTTACTTTGGAGCGTATGTACGTAAATGGAACTTCGGATTGGGAATTAATACTTGAACTTACCCTTATAAAAGAAGAAGGAGGAGAAGCTCCGCTTGGCTTATTATTAGCAGCTTTAACTGGTGGTGGCGGAGATATGGGGATGATGATTCTTATAATAGCAGTAATTGCCGGAATTGCCATTGCCGTTATATCAATAGCTATTGTAAAAGCGAAAAAATAACTTCATTTATTCTTTTTTTTTATTATTTATATCCGAACTTTTCTCATTTCATTATTTTTTTTAATTTAGCGATTATTTTAAAATATATTTTTCGTAATTATACTTATTAGACCATAGAATTAGGATCTGGTAGAAAAATGACACTGGCTAAAGATTTTAGTGATGAACAATCACAATCTCGCTCAAAAAAGATGAAAGAGCGGATTTTAAATGAAAAACATCGAATTTGTATCGAAAGAGCGAGGTTATTAACAGAATCTTATAAAAAAACTGAGGGAGAACACCCTTATATACGGTTCTCAAAGGCGTTTAAAAATGTCCTTGAAAATATGACTATTTTTATCCAAGATGATGAATTAATAGTGGGTAATAGGACGAGTAAGCCTTTGGGGGGACCACTTTATCCAGAAATCAGAGTTGATTGGATCCAAAGTGATATAGACTCTATTTCAGAAAGGGAAATACAGCCACAATATATATCAGAAGAAGATAGAAAGGAATTAAAGGAAAAAATTTTACCATATTGGGTAGATAAGACAATTCAGTATAAATTTACACAAAAAATGGACGAACAAATGCGTCAAGATTATATTAATATGGTTTTTATTTCTGAGGTTCAAATGATTAACGGGATCGGTCATTTAGTCCTTAATCATGAAAAGATAATTAGTAGAGGGATAAAAAGTATAATAGAAGAGGCAAAAAAAAGGAGAGAATATTTTAAGAATAATAATGAACTTGAAAGAGCTGCTTTTTTAGATGCATTAATTATTTCATCACAAGCGGCAATTAATTTTGCTAAAAGGTATTCAAAAAGAGCCGCAGAAATGGCTGAAATCGAAAAAGATGAGATAAGAAAAAATGAATTAAAAAAAATAGCAGAAATTTGTGATTGGATTCCAGAGAATCCTGCTAGATCTTTTTACGAAGCCTTACAAGCCTTATGGTTTAACCAATTACTCGTTCAAATTGAACAAGGGGGAGTTGCTATCTCTGTGGGGAGATTTGACAAAATCCTATACCCTTACTATAAGAAAGACCTAGAAAAAGGTTTTATAACGCCGGAAAAGGCTCAAGAATTAATTGAATGTTTTTTTATCAAAATGTCTGAAATTAATAATGTTCTTTTAAGCATGGGACTAACTGCCGGAGAAGGACCCCCAACAGCTCAAAACTTAATTATCGGGGGAATTGGTGAGGATGGAGAGGATATAACAAACGAATTGACATATTTAACTTTAGATGCTTATGCAAATATTCATACTTATCAGCCAAATTTTTCAGTAAGGGTAAGTAAGAAATCACCACCCGAATTTCTGGAAAGAGTAGCCAAATACCTAATTCAGGGAACGATGATGGAACTCTTTGGAGACGAAGTTATTATAAATGCTATGATTAACAGGGGTTATAATAAAAAAGACGCAATGGATTATGCCATTGCCGGATGTGTAGAACCGAATGCTCCAGGGTTTACTTTTGGTTCCACAAATTCCAATCAATTTAATTCTCCATTAGCTTTAGATTATGCTTTAAAGAAATTAAAGGAAGCAGATACTTTTGACGATATAATGGATGCATATAAAAAAGAATTGAAGCATTATACAAATATAGTAGTAGATGTCATGCGTCTTCTAGATGAGACCTTCGCTGAGAATGTTCCTTCTCCGTATATTTCCATGAATGTGGATAATTGTATTCAAAATGGCAAAGATGTGACTCAAGGAGGAGCTAAATATAATTTTACAGGACCTCAATTAATCGGACTCTCAACTACAGCAGATGCTCTCGCAGTTATTAAAAAATTTGTATTTGATGAGCCTACATTCACGTTAGATGAAATTAAAAAGATGTTAAAAAAGAATTTTAGAAAAAATAAAGATGTTAGGCAACTATTCATAAATAAAGCCCCTAAGTTTGGAAATGATGATGATTATGTAGATAAAATTGCTTGTGAAATAGCTGAAATCTACGCTAATGAAATTAATCCACATAAAAATTATCGGGGAGGGTATTTTAATCCAGGTTTATATTCAACAACATTTTATATGGCATTTGGATCATTCTTAGAAGCCAGTGCAGATGGCAGAAAAGCGGCAGAACCGATAGGAAATGGTGTTGGTCCTACAAATAATATGGATAAATTAGGTCCAACTGCAATAATAAAATCAGCAGCAAAAATAAATCAAGAAAATCTGTGTAATGGAACCGTACTGAATTTAAGATTTCACCCCAGTTCAATAGAAATGGATTCATTAGTAGATTTAGTGAACACATACTTTAATCTTGGGGGTTCTCAAGTTCAATTTAACATTGTATCTCCAGAAATTTTAAAAGATGCACAACTTAATCCCGATAATTATAAAGGTCTTCTTGTGAGAATTGCTGGATATTCTGTTTTGTTTACTCAATTATCTAAGGCTGCACAAGACGAAATAATTTCTCGTACAGAACTTAAATGTTCATAATATGAAATTTTACTTAAACTTGATAATAAATTAGGGAATTTATTTGGATAAAATAACAATAATACTGATTATAATTTCAAATATTTTAGTTGGAATAATCGCTTTTTTTTCCATAACTTTGATATTTTTTCCACAATATCAACCTCTTGACAGATTATATACCATAATTATTATAGTTATTTGTATCATAGTATTAGCACTTATTTGGTCACCAGATATTTTAGAAGTTTTGTGGTTTATTAGATAGTTTATTATGATCTTGATAAATTAACAAATTAGTTGAATTAAATTATTGAAGATGAGAATTATGAGTAGTGAATGGAATCACAATTACATTAAAACTAATAATATTAATATGCACTATGTTACTCAAGGCGAGGGGCAATTAATGGTTCTTTTACATGGTTTTCCAGAATTCTGGTATTCATGGAGATTTCAAATTAAAGAACTTGGCAAATACTTTAAAGTGGTCGCTCCAGATTTGCGTGGATATAACAAGACCGACAAGCCAGAAGGGGTCGAGAATTATAAAATTAATATTTTAATAAATGACATCTTAGGTCTGGTAAAAGGTCTTGGAGAAGAAAAGGCTATCATAGTAGGACACGATTGGGGAGGGGCTATAAGTTGGGAATATGCAAAATGCTTTCCAGATAATACTGAAAAATTAATTATTTTAAATTGTCCACCTATTAATGTCCTCCAAAAAGCAATGGGAACAAATAAAGAACAAGCTAGACGTTCTCAGTATATCGTCTTCTTTCAACAGCCTGAAGCTCCAGAACAGATGTTAAGTGCCAGCAACTATGCTGGACTAAAATCGACATATAAAAGTATGGCTGTAAAGAAAGAGCTTTGGGATAAAGAAACCTTAGATAAATTTGTAGAAGCTTTAAAATTACCTACTCTTTCATGTGGTATTAATTATTATCGTGCGTCGTTCCAATTTCCAATGAGGGCAAAACAACGGAAATTAAAGGTAAAATGTCCAACTTTAGTTATTTGGGGAGAACAAGATAATGCACTTGGAAAGGAATTAACTTATCATTTTCCAGAAATAGTAGAAGGACCCTATACAATTAAATATATTCCCACAGCAGGACATTGGGTTCAACAGGAAGAACCTGAGTTAGTAAATAAATACCTTTTAGAATTTTTGGGAGTCTAAAATCCTATTCAAATTGTAAATACTATAGGAGGGTTAAGTTCGGACCCAAAACCCATAACTGCTGATGAATTTATGAATGTAATTTCAGAATCATCAATTTTTTCTTTAAATATTCCATAACTCTCGTGAATGTGGCCGAAAATATGGTATTTTGGTTTTATTCGACTGATTGCTGCTGTAAGTAAATCCCTTGATCCAAGATGTTTATTCCTCCTTGTCAAATCTCCAATCCCAAAGGGAGGGAAATGTGTAATTAATATATCTATCCCTGTTGGAATTAATTCCCATATTCCTTGAAGATTTTTTTGATTTTTTTTGCGATTTATTTGATCTACTAACCAATATTGCCATGATGTTCCCCAAATTTTTATATTTTCAATTTCTAATAATCCATGTTGTAAATAAGTTGCATTTGTTATCAATTCTGAAAGTTTTTCAGGAGGCATATCATGGTTACCATCAATAATAATTTTATAATTATGAGGTAATCCACCTAAAAAATGATTAAAATCAATTAATGTCTTTTCACGATCGGATATATCACCTGCAAAAATGAAAATATCTCCATCTGGAATTTCTAGATTACTATGCATTCCATGGGTATCGGATGTACATACAACCTTCAAAATATATTGCTCCAAAATAAAAAAGAAATTTACAAATTTATATTTCTGTTAGGGTAAATAAAAACAGTCAGAAATTTTTAGAATTCAAATTAATTCTGTCATTTCAATAGATTTTGAGAGAAAACAAATTGTCTGCAATAGTTAATAAAATCAAGAATATTAAAAGTAAGAAGGCACAGGAAGCAATTGAAAAATTACGTAAAAATTTCACCATATTTCCTACTGATCTTAAAATAAATGATAAGGGACAGTTAATAAAATTTGTATTAAATAAGAAAGGTCATTACTTTAGAAGAATTCCTGCGGGATTTAATGACTTTCCCGATTTGATACATTTAATTCTTTCAGAAAATGAGATAAATGAAATACAATATTTAGAAAACCTCACAAAATTAGAAAAATTGTATTTCTTTAAAAATAAGATAAAAAAAATTGAGGGATTGGAGAATCTATCCAAATTAAAGGTACTGAATATAGCTCATAACCAACTTACAAAGATAGCCAATTTAGAAAATCTTTCGGAACTAAAACAGTTAATTCTATACCAAAATAAAATCAAAAAGTTAGAGGGACTAGAAGGACTACCAAAATTAGAATTATTAAATTTTAGGAAGAATAAAATAACAAAAATTGAAGCAATTAGTCATTTATCGCAATTAAAAAGTATAAGTCTGAGTTTTAATAATATTAAAAAAATAGAAGGATTAGATCAATTTCATAAATTAGAAGAATTATATTTACGGCATAATCAAATTGAAAAAATAGAGGGATTGGATAATCTAACTAATTTAGAAATATTAGATCTTTCAGAAAATAAATTAATTAAAAAAATTGAAGGATTAGACCATCTTACTAACCTAAAAATAATAGTATTGGGTAGTAATCAAATTAAAAAAATTGAAGGATTAGATAATCTATCAAATCTAGAACGTTTATGTCTTGATAAAAATCAAATAACTAGAATAGAGGGATTAGATCAACTTTCACAATTGAAAGATTTAGATTTATTATATAATCAGATTACACGATTAAAGGGAATAGAAAATCTTCTAAGCCTAAAAACTTTGAAAATTATTAAGAATAATTTAATAGCAGAAGATAAAAAAATTTATGATTCTGGTAGAACAGATATCGTAAAGAGGTATAGGAAAAAGGTATTAAAAGAGCTAACTACAAGAGTTGAATTTTTACAAAGAAAAATGAATATGAAAGGATTAAGGTTAGTCGATTATCAAAATATCAAAGAACAAATAGATGAAATATATAGGAGAATACAAGAATTCAACTAATATTTCTATAATGAAAAAGGGTGGGAAAAATGAAAATAGCAGCAATACAAATGATGGCTGAGTTTGCAAATGTAGAAGCAAATCTTAAAATTACTAAAAGACTTGCTAATCAAGCCTTTTCTGAGGGTGCAGAGTGGGTGATTCTACCTGAGTTTTTTACATCTGCAATGGGCTTCCATAAAAAAATGCTTGATGTAGCAAGACCCATTGATAGTAAACCTATGCAATTGCTTAAAAATCTGGCTGTTAAGCATAATGGTGTTGTAGGCGGTTCTTTTATAGCATATCGTGGAGAAGATTGTTATAACACATTTGTATTAACTTTTCCAGAAGGATCAACTTATTTTCATGATAAAGATCAACCCACTATGTGGGAAAATTGTTATTATTTAGGAGGAACAGATGACGGAATATTAAAAACTAGAGTTGGTAATATTGGTGTTGCACTTTGTTGGGAATTTGTGCGTGCTCGTACAGTTAAACGGTTGTTGAATAAAGTAGATTTAATAGTGGGTGGATCCTGCTGGTGGACAGTTCCCGAAGAGCTTCCACAGGGGTTTTCTCTAAAAACTCACGAACGTAATGTGGAAATTATGAGTGAAACACCATCTAGATTCGCACGAATGCTTGGAGTTCCTGTTATTCATTCCGCACATGCTGGAAATTTTGAAGGAGGGATGCCAAACATGCCTGATTTTATCTATAAATCTTATTATTTAGGCGATACTCAAATAGTAGATGGTAGTGGAAAAATACTCACTCGATTGAAACGTGAAGAGGGAGAAGGTATTATTATAGCAGATATAGATATAACAAAAAAGTGGACCCCATCTGAATCCATCCCTAATCGTTTTTGGATACCAGATTTACCACAAGAGCTTATATTATCATGGGAATTTTTGAATAAACATGGAGAGAATTATTACAGTACAAAAACAAAACCTTATTTAAAGAAAAATAAGTAATCTGAAAAAATAAGGATATTAGGATATTGATTTGATCATATTTTCCTTTGAATTTACATTGATATTGAAATATGTACTACTTAAGTTTGTATAATTCCATGTCCGAGGCAAGTCTGTATCTTTATACTCATTTATTTTTGCAGAAGCTACATAGATTGTCCCGTCAATCATAGGTGAATTGACAACCTTTGTAGGTTTTCCAGACATATCTAATAATGGTTTAGTTTTTAAACTAAAGATTCCGGGAATATCAATCGAAAATTTTGCCGCTGGACCCTTTCGTAAGATTTTTTTGGTGAAATTAATTTCTGCTTTTTTTATTTTAAGCAATTCGCCGAAGCCCTTCCAAATTTTTGTAAAAATCTTTTCTAACGCATTTGCTTGCTCATCATTAGCATTTTGATCGATATAGAGGATTCCTTTCCAGTTTCCCATGCCTTCCATGATTGTCTTTCCTTCTGGGGTAATAAAGCCGATACTTATTATCGTTCCGCTTATATCTACATCTCCATATTTTCCTTCATCTATATTCATTGTCATAACACCCTCGCAGCAGCCTCTAGGAAATGGAGATAAAAAGTAAGCAGGACATATTGGCGGTGATCCACAAGCTTCAACCCAATCTCCTTTAAAATACCATTCAACTTCAGACAAATTAACACCTCTTAATATTTTTTAGATTCTAAGAAATATTCTAAATATTGAATTTAATTTTTTTACCCATTATTTTTTTTCCATATTTTCAATAAGATGAAAACAATATGGATTGTTGTGAAATTTATTTGTTAAAATATAAGAAACCGAATTACAGCCCCCCTTACATTGAATTCCAAATTTACAATCTTTACAATTTGGTCCCAATTTTGATTTCTCAAATTTTCTATTATATGCAAAATTACTCGGGTTTTCCCAGATATCTATTAAACTCTCATTTCTCACATTTCCCTCTATAAAACGATCGTTTCCCATTGATAAACAACCCACAATCCCACCATCACTCGTTATTCCTATACTACTTATTCCTGCCCAGCAGCCATCCCATTGAGAAAGAGGTAAATTTGCAGAATAATATCCAAGACAGTGAGCCCCTACGACCGGTAAATCATCAAATAAATTATTTTTTCTCATAGCAGCTATGAATTTTCCCGTTTCATAAAATTCTTCTTTTGATAACATCTTATCTTTTTTGAAATTCCCAAATGGCATTGCGGTTTGTATTTGCCAGTTTATTCCCTTTTTAAATATGAAATCTTTAATCAAGGGCAAGTCTCCAAAATTAATTCTACTCACCGTTGTGATAATTGTTATCTGTATTTCGTTTTCTCTTAATAATTCAATAGCTTTTACAGATTTTTCCCAAGTTCCTTTCCCTCTTATTAAATCATGGCTTTCTTGCATTCCATCAATACTGATCCCAATAACTTGTGGTTCAAGTCGAGTTATTTCTTCGATATATCGATCTAAAATAATACCGTTAGATACAAAATTTACGTTCATGCCAAGATCTTTGATGCATTGAGCAACAGAAAGCCAATCATTTCTTAGAAATGGCTCTCCTCCCATTAGAGCTACTTCTTCACAACCAAGTTCGGCCAATTCTTCACAGAGTTTAAAACATTCCTTTGTGTTCAATTCATCAGGTCTGGCTTTACCTGCAGATGAGCCACAGTGAGAACAATTTAGATTACATTCTAATGTAAATTCCCATATTGCACATTCTAATTGGTAATTCATTATTATTCCTAGTTATTTCCTCGAATAAACACCATAGCTTGGTGGAGCAGGTTTTGGGATGGGACGTTTCTTTTCTTTGTCTTTATTTTTGGGACCGGGATTTGATATAGGATTTGACTTAGAAGACGGTTTCGGTGGTGGAGGAGATCCTTTTTGGTGATAAGGGTATCCTCGTTTGGGATGTTTGGTTACTTTTTTTTCTTTTTCCATAATATTTTACCCATTGATACATCTAATATAATTTAATTAATCTAGTTTATAAACACCATAACGTGGCGGTGATTTGGGCTCTATTTTTTCTTCATCTGACTTATCTTTTAATTTAATTGATGATGTGTTTTTAAACGGATAACCCTTTTTTTTTGTTTCTTTCTTAATACTCATGTTAATACCTCCTTTTATAAACCCCATATTTAGGAGGGGATTCTTCTTTAAGTGGACTAATTTCCTTCTCTTTATCCTTTGATTTTAAATTTTTTGGAATTGAAAATGGATATCCTTTTCTTTTTTCTTTTTTTGAACTCAAATGAATTCCTCAATTTTCCTTATAATTTGTATTAACTAATTTAATATTAAATAGATTTGGGTTCTTTTTATTACTATTCAATAATTGGTTCTCTTGGAATGTCAAAGCTTTTCTTATTTTTAAATTCCTTTAATTCAAGTTCAATTTTCTCCTTACCTATTTTATCTTGAACTATGGTCAAAGCTTTTTCGTAATTTTGTATAATTTTATGATTTTTAAATTCCAAAATACAGCCCAGTCGTGCAATATTCCAATAGATTAGGTAATTATCAGGATTTAACTTTGAAGATGTTAAAAAATAATCTAAAGCTTGACTGAAATTTTGTTTATAAAAATTTTTTATACCAAAATTGAATAATTTGTCAGCTTGTAGTAGAATTAATTCAAAATCGAATATTTTGATATCTTTAGGCTCTAAATTTAAAATATAACTTAATCTTTCACTATAATCCTCGGGATAATTTAATATATCTAATATTAAATTCTCTAAATGGCTAATAAATTCTTTAAATTCGCTTTCTAATTCACCCAAATTTTTCTTTTTTTTCATCCATAATGAAAAAACTTTTTCATGGAATTTGATTTCAGCTAATTTCATTAGAAATTTGATTTTAGCTTCCATTTCTGTCGGTTTTAAAATACCAGCGGATAAACATTCCTCAAGAAATACTAATGGAATCTGTGGTGTGCAAATTATGGTTTGAGATATTAGTTTATTTTGCCAGTTTTCATCATTATCAAAGATTTCAAATGCGGTTTTAAGCTGATCTTCAAGGGGAATTAATACAAAGGAATCGTTAATCTTTAGTTTATTACTTAAATTCTTCCTAAAACAGGCAAAAAGATGTTTTTTGGAAGAATTTTGAGGTTTTTCACAAATTATTCTCAATCCATATTCATATTTATGGGTTTTTTGTTCTTCTTTCCTTATATTTCCAAAACCAATTTCTTCTAAAAGCTCCTTGATTAATTTATAAGTAAAACCAGTTTTGTGTTGCATCCCTCTACTATCTATTCCATAAATCCATCTCAATGTTATTTTTTGATTATCCAGATCTTCAGCAACTAGTTTTTCAAAGGATTTCTCAAGGTCAGGAGTTTCTAATATTAATTTTCCCGATGGAATCAGAATTCTAAACCAATCACTAAGAATATATTTAGAATGGATATAATCAAAATGCTCAATTAATTGATCAGCTTCAATTAAATCAATAGTATTGGATTCAAATGGAAGATTATCAATGTCGTAGATTTCATCTGCTACATCTTTATTATATTTGTCGATATTAATATAACCAGGTTTATATTTTGAACCACATCCGAGGTTAAGCTTGATTTTCATCCAATTCTTCACTTTTTTTAAAATTCGCTTTTAATAATTTGAATAGTCTTAAAGTGCTTGTTGCTGCTTCATCATTAGGATCTAATTTGAGTGCTTGTTCTAGGCACTCAATGCCCTTTGATATATTTGCTAGATTACTTTTTCCATATAAATAACCCATATAATACCATGCTTTACTGTTTTTCGGATCGATCTCAGTTACTTTTTCCAGATACTTAATAGATTTTTGATAAGCTTCTATTTTAGCATAAGCAGATGCTAACTTAAACATTGCGATGCTATCTTCTGGGTCGATTTCGACTTCAATTTCACGACATTCTAGTACTCTATATTCTTTTCCGATAATTTCATAAATGTCCCCCAATTTAGTCCATGCTTCTTTGTAATTTGGATCTGTCTTGACTGCTTTATCAAGACATTCAATAGCTTTCTTATATTTTTTGAGATTAAGGAATGCAAGCCCCATAACAAACCAAGCTTCACTTCCCATAGGATCCAGTCGTACAATTTTTTCAAAAGATTTTATGGCTTTTCTATAACTTTCTATGGAAACATAAGAATTTCCCAAGTTTAACCAAGCTTGTTTAAACTTTGGGAAAATTTCTACAGCTTTTTCATAGCAATTAATTGCTTTTTGTGGATCTTTTAGTTTATCATGAGAAATTCCCATGTTAAACCAATAATTTTGATTATTTTCATCAATTTTTATAGCTTTATTAAAACAAACAATTGCTTTATTATATCTTTTTAACATGTTACAAGCCAAACCTAGATTATACCACCCAACCTTATTATTCGGATCGATTGTGACAGCTTTTGTACAGTAATTTATTGTTTTTTCATAATCTCCATATATTTTACCAATATAGAGACCTAAATAATTCCAAGCCATACTATGATTTGGATCTATCTTAACAGCATTAATAAAACACTGAATTGCTTTTTTTAAATCGGCTTTTTGAGCTAAATATAAACCCCTATCAAACCATTCTTTGGCTGCCATTCCCGTTATTAATTTTGACATTTAGATTCCCTAACTAAAGATCAAATTCTTTTATTTTCCTCCATTGTACAAGATTTTTTGTATTATATTAAATTTTATATTATTGTTAATTGGCTTCTAAATTTTCTTTCATCAATTTTAATAAGGCTAAAACTCTTAATGCCTCATCATTAGTTGAGTCCAATTTTAAGGCTTCCTCTACGCATTCAATCCCCTTCTTTGGATCCTCCAAATCACCATAAAAGAGCCCCATATTATACCAAGCTTCTATATTATTTGGATCAAGCTTAATAACCTTATCGAAACATTCAATCCCTTTTTGATGATCACCATCACTACCATATGCAACACCCTGGTTATATAATGCATCAATATATTTTGGATCTAAATTAAGTGCTTTTTGATACCATTTGATAGCCAATTTATGTTTATTTTGGTTGCTATAGGCAACTCCTACGTAATTCATAGATATTTTATCTTGGGGGTTACATCTTACTGCTTTTTGGTAACTTTTAACAGCTTTGGAATAATCTTCTAATCTTAGATGTGTATAACCAATAGCTGCGTAAGTTTTAGAATTTTTCTTATCAATTTCAACAGCTTTTTCTAAACAATCGATTGCTTTATGGTAATCTTCTAATTCGATATATGTAATTCCCATGTCAAACCAGCTATCTTTATAATTTGGATTGATTTTTACTGACTCTTCATAGCAATCAATAGCTTCTTTTAATTTACCTGTTTTTTGATATGCAATACCAATATCGTGTAAGTAGAGTGTTCGAGTAGGCATTATTTTTAGTGCTTTTTTGAAATAGGGAATTGCCTCTTGATATCTTTTTAACTTATTGAGAGCCCATCCCACACTATGCAAAGCGTAGCGATCATTGGGATCTAGTTTAACTGCTTCTTCACAGTATTTCAAGGTCGTTTGATAATCACCAAGTTGACCCAAAAACCATCCGTAGTTATTTAGAGCTTCTAGATTCTTAGGGTCTATTTTTAATACATTTCCAAAGCATTCAGCTGCCATTTGATAATTTTCCTCTCTAGAGTATTTAAATCCAAGGTTAGCCCATTGTTTAGCATCTTTTCCTTTAACTGTTTTTGGCAGTCTGATCTCCTACTTACATTTTATAATTATTAATTAGAATCCAAATTTTCTTTCATCAATTTTAATAAGGCTAAAACTCTTAATGCCTCATCATTATTTGAGTCCAATTTTAAAGCTTCCTCTACGCATTCAATCCCCTTCTTTGGATCCTCTAAATCACCATAAAAGAGCCCCATATTATACCAAGCTTCAATATTATTTGGATCAAGCTTAATAACTTTATCGAAGCATTCGATTCCTTTTTGATGATCACCATCACTACCATATGCAACACCCTGGTTATATAACGCATCAATATATTTTGGGTCTATTTTAAGTGCTTTTTGATACCATTTGATAGCTAATTTATGTTTATCTTGGTTGCTATAGGCAACTCCTACGTAATTCATAGATATTTTATCTTTAGGATCACATCTTACTGCTTTTTGGTAACTTTTAACAGCTTTGGGATAAACCTCTAAGCTTAGGTATGCATAACCAATAGCTGAGTAAGCTTTACAGTTTTTCTTTCCAGTAGCTTTTTCTAAACAATCAATTGCTTTATGGAAATCTTTTAATTCTAAATACGTAATTCCCATGTCAAACCAGCCGTCTTGGAATTTTGGGTCGATTTTTACTGACTTTTCATAGCAATCAATAGCTTTTTTTAATTTACCCGTTTTTTGATATGCAAAACCAAGATCGTGTAAGTAGTCTGTTCGTCCAGATATTATTTTCATCGCTTTTTTGAAATTAGGAATTGCTTCTTGATATCTTTGTAACTTATTGAGAGCCCAGCCTACACTATGCCAAGCGTAATGATAATTAGGATCAAGTTTCACCGCCTCTTCACAGTATTTCAAGGTCTTTTGATAATCACCAAGCTGACCTGAAAACCAACCATAGTTATTTAAAGCATCTACATTCTTAGGTTCTATTTTTAGTACATTTCCAAAGCTTTCAGCTGCCTTTTGAAAGTTATTCTCACCAGAATATTTATATCCGAGCTCAGACCATTGTTTGGCGTTCTTTCCTTTAACCGTCTTTGGCAGTCGAATCTCCTACTTTGGTTTTATGGTATCTTTTATTTGTAATAATATTAAAATGATTTTAGTTTTAAAATAACTTATGTCAAATACTCTTAAAAAATGGCAAGATTATGGATTAAAATTTGATAAATATTTACGCACAAATACATTTCCCTTAGCATTTAGACTTTTAGGAGAAGATGAGAAGTTCCCAGAAAATTGTCGTAGACCAAAAAAAGACTTCGGGTTTAAAATCTTTCTATGTCAAGCTATTAAAATGTCAAGGCATTATGGTTGGACTATAGGGTTAAATCAAGACGATAATGCATGTCAAATTTCCTCCCCTCTATTAAATTGGGTTCAAACTTCCTTAGATGAAAATCAAAAATTTTTATCCCAATTTATGATTGGGCTGTATGCTAAAAATTCAAAAGTTATAGAGACTTACCAATCAAATTTATCGTCTCTTCAGACGAAAAATAATGGTCTAGTTATTTCTCCGCTCTCTTGGACAAAAGTTGAACCAACAATAGTTGCAATTTATTGTAACCCCGCTCAAATTATGCGCCTAACCCAAGCATACTTATATTATGATGAGGAAACGGGACAAATAGAGTCCTCATCTTCTGGAAGGGCTGGTACATGTCATGATGGAATTGTACAGACTATTCTAACAAATCAACCTCGAATTGTGGTTCCCGGTAATGGGGATAGAGTATGGGGTATGGCACAAGATCATGAAATGCTCTTCACAATTCCAGCAGATAAAGTAGATCAATTAGTTACAGGGCTTATTGAAACCCACAAGGCAGGATTAAGATACCCGATTCCTACCTATTTGAGATTTCAACCAGGGTTCCAATCTGATTTCGAAAAACTCGCAATCAAAAGAGCTGGTAAAACAATAGCTTCCCAAGATGATTAATCCTTAATTTAATTTCGGACTTAGTCAATATTAATGGAAAATATAGTAATTACAAGTATTTGAATTAAGATTGATGATCAAATTAAATAGTGTTGAAATTGCAGAAAAAAGTTAAAAAAATTAAATTACCAGGCACGGACATTGAAGTTAGTCCACTCGGGCTTGGGGTTTGGCAATTTGCAGGTGGTCATGGATTTAATAAATACATTTGGTCAAAAGAAATTCCCGAAGAAACAAGGAACGATATCGTAAAAGCTGCATTAGACGGAGGAATAAATTGGTTTGATACAGCAGAGGCATATGGAGGAGGCAGATCGGAGAGAAACTTAGCAAGTGCTCTTAAAGCAAATGAAGTAAAGGATGAAGAAGTTTATATTGCCGATAAATGGATGCCTATGATGAGATTTGCAGGGAACTTAAAAAAGACTATTCAGAAACGTCTTGAAGCTTTAGATGGGTATACCATCGATCTTCATCAAATCCATCAACCTTATTCACTTTCCACAACTAGAGCCCAGATGAACGCCATGGCTGATTTGGTGGAAGAGGGTAAAATTAGATCTGTTGGAGTTAGTAATTTTTCTAAGAAAAAGATGATTAAAGCATACGATGCATTAAAAGATCGTGGATTATCTCTTGTCTCAAATCAAGTACATTATAGCTTGCTTACTCGAACTATTGAAAAAAATGGTGTATTGGATACCGCGAAAGAACTTGGAATTAGGATCATCAGTTGGAGTCCTCTTGAACAAGGAACACTTACGGGTAAATACCATAAAGATCCGAGTCTTCTTAAGAATTTAACTTTCATTAGAAGAAGAATTATGCCTAATATTAAGAAAAAAACGAAAAAAAGTATGGCATTAATGGAGGCTATTGAAGAGATAGCTAAAGCTCACGAAGTTACACCATCTCAAGTCGCACTTAATTGGCTCATTAATTTTCATGGAGACACTGTATTAGCAATCCCTGGAGCATCAAAAGTTCATCACGTTGAATCAAATGTTGGTGCGATGTACTTCGAGTTATCCAAGGATGAAATGGACAGAATCGATGAGCTATCAAGACCTCTCAATAAAATGAAATAAAGAAATTGGATGTTTATATTAATTCAAATTAATCCAGGTTTATTTTAAAATTAGTTGAGAAAGTTCAATCTTCTGTAATTTTTTCTATTAACTCTAAGATTGACTCAATTTCTTTCCCGATCTCAAGTGCACGTTTCGTTAAATCTTCGAGAATCTCGGGATCATTTTCCTCTTTTTCAAGTTCAAAAAGTGCATTTTGAAGTTGTTGGAGTGCCGTGACATAATTCCAAATCCTTTGTTGTGATTTATTTTTTAAGTTTTGAATACTTTTATCTGATAAAGTCATTTTGATTCAACCTTTGCTTTGACTAAATAGTAATTTATACGGGTTAGAAAATTCTCCTTTTCTTTTTTCCAATGTTCTACTGAAAGTGATTTGGGATCGTTCTTGATTTTTTCTTGGTGAAGGTTATATTGACGTTGGTTACTTAATGCGAGCTGGAGCAGTTTTTTACGTGAACGGGTTTTTTTCTTTCCCATGATATATAATACATATATTATTATTTTAATGAATCTAGATTAAAGAAATATTAATGATTGGTGAGTATAAAGATTAGAACTATGACTCAAAATTTTATTGGAAAATGGGAATCAGAAACCAAGGATTTTAAAGACATAATTTTTGATGAAAAAAATTACGAATGGGGAAAAGATAAGGGAAGATGGGCAGTAAATAGTGATGAAATTTGGCTATTAACGAAAAATTCGAAGTATGGGACCAAATGGTTTTTTAAATTTGAGAGGAATAACAAATTAGTTTTTCTCGATCCAGAGGATTTTATTTATCTTGGTAGTGGTGAATATATTTATTATCAAATGACCCCTCCTAACACAAGAGTAACGTTTAAAAGAATATCTTAAATTTTTCCTTTTCTTTCTAATTCCTCTTTCATTAAGCTAAGAAGAGTCATAGCAGATTTAGCATCTTCATTCATGGGATCAATCTTTAATGCCCTTTCCACATATTCAATACCTTTACCAGGATTCTCCAGTTCACCGTACATCATACCGATATTATATAAAGCCATGCTATTTTTAGGCTCTAATTCAAGGATTTTTTCAAACATTTCGATAGCTTTTTCAAATTTTTGTAGATTAGCATAAACAGATCCTAAATTGAGCCATCCATTACTATCTTTAGGATTAATTGTAACAATTTGTTTATAACATTTAATTGCTTCTTCTGTTTTTTCTAACTGCTCATATAGCGAACCAAGATTATCCCAAGCTGGTATATATTGGGGATCGAGTTTAACAGCTTTTTGTAAACATTCAACAGCTTTATCATATTCAAATATATTCCTATATGCAACTCCCATTACAGCATATACTTTGCTTTTTGGACCTTTTAGTTGAAGGGCTTTCTTAAAGCAGTCAATTGCTTCGACATTTCTTTCTGTGGCAATATAAGAAGTTCCCAGATTAATCCATGCATTCATATTTTCGGGATTTAATTTTAAGACCTTTTTATTACAATCAATTGACTTTTTGAATTTGCCCAATTTATTATAAGAAATTCCCAAATCAAAATGGTAGTCCTGATCGCCAGGATTAATGCTTATGGCCTTCTTAAAGCATTTTACCGCTTCCTGATACTTACCTAGTCCGTTATATGCGTATCCAATTGAGTGCCAAGCGTATTCATATTTCGGATCTATTTTTACTGCTTTTTCGCAGTATTTAATACAGCTCTCATAATCTCCTGACATAGCCCTATACCAACCATGATTATTCAGAGCTAGAATATGGTTGGGATTAATTTTTAACACATATCCAAAATATCTAGCTGCATTTTTATAATCCTTATGACTAGCGCTGTCATGCCCCTTTTGAAGCCATTGATCCACAGTTTTTCCCTTATAAGACATTTGATACCAATTTTTAATTTGATTTTCTTATTTTGAATTAATCATTCCAACTTTTTAATTTTTCAATATTAATTTAATAGCTCATAATCTTTATAAAGAACCACATACAAAAGGTTTCAAGATAATTTTTTAAGCTAAAAGTAAAAAAAGATTACAAAAGGGAAAGATTATGTCTGTAGTATATAAGGGAATTGAACGTTTTGTTGAAATTGATGAAAATGGACTTAAAACTCTTGATCTTTCTAATTTTAGAATCAAAGATATTACAGAAATTAAAAATCTCAAAAATCTGACCCAACTTCAAGTTTTAAAGCTTAGTAGAAATAAGATTAGAAAGATAGAGGGTTTAGAAAACCTCTCCCAATTACAATCATTAGACCTTTTGCAAAATCAGATTTGGAAGATAGAGGGCTTGGAAAACCTCTCCCAATTACAATCATTAGACCTTAAGCAAAATCGGATTGGGAAGATAGAGGGGTTAGAAAACCTTTCCCAATTACAATTTTTAGGTCTTGCATGTAATCAGATCAAGAAGATAGAGGGGTTTGAAAACCTCTCCCAATTACGAGAATTACACTTTTGGTTCAATCAGATCAGGAAAATTGAGGGGTTAGAAAATCTAACCCAATTAAAAGAATTAAATCTTGAAAATAATTTGATATCGAAGATAGAGGGGTTAGAAAATCTAACCCAATTACAAGAATTAGAACTAGTGAATAATCTGATCTCAAAGATAGAGGGACTCGAAAACCTCTCCCAATTAAAAGAATTAAACCTTTGGAATAATCACATTAAAAAGATAGAGGGTTTGGAAAACCTCACCCAATTACAATTATTGAAACTTTGGGAAAATAGGATCACGAAGATAGAGGGGATGGAAAATCTCTCCCAATTAAAAAATTTATATCTTAAAGAAAATCAGATCACGAAGATAGAAGGATTGGAAAACCTCATTCAGTTACAAACATTGGACCTTGAGCATAATAAGATCACTAAAATAGAGGGGTTAGAAAACCTCTCCCAATTACAAACATTATACCTTTCACACAATCAGATCTCGAAGATAGAGGGGTTAGAAAATCTCTCCCAATTAGAGGATTTATACCTTTGGTATAATAAGATCCCAAAGATAGAGGGGTTAAATCTTTCTGATCCTAAAAATGCACAAGCACTAGTGGAATATTGTAAAGACTTAAAGAAAAAATAAAAAATTTAAAGAAAAATTACGCATCAGTTGTTCTGAATTCTTTTACGATATTTTTAATTATTTCTGATTCTTTTAAGAACTCAGCCATAGGAATTAGATTCATTAGCGAGTTATTTCCGTTGTTTCCTCCACCCATAATTATTACTTTACTGTTTTGTTTTAGTCCAACAGCAATTTCTTTTGAAGACTGAATCATTCCTTCAACGATCAATTCTAAGGCTTTCATTTTTAAACCTTCTTTTCCAGCCTGATTATATTCCTCTAGAGCTTTTGCTTTTGCACGAATTCCTGCAGCTTCGGCTTCGGCTTTTAATTGGATAGATTTTGCTTCCGCTTCTGCTTCAATCATTTTAGCCTCACCTTTAGCATTTGCCAATACAATTTCTTTTTGACGTTCGATTTCAGCTTCTCTTTTTATTTCTAATTCTTTGACTAACATCTTTTTTACAACAAGTTCTTCTGTTTGAACTGCTACAAATTTTTCTTTTTCAATCTCTACTTCTTTTGCATCTGTATCATTATTTGCTTCAGCGATTCTGGCATTCCTATCTAATTCAGCAGACTTGACCCTTTCTAAATCTCTAATCACCGAGCTATCCGAATCATCCCTAATATCTTTGATGTCAAAAATAATTGGTTCTAATCCCAGTTTTATAAATGAGCCAGTCAATGATTTATAAATACCATCTTCTATAACTTCACGTTCTCTCATAATCGTTAAAATCTTTTTTTGCATACAAATTGTTCTAGCAGAGCTTTGGACTGTGTCATCAACAATTCTCCTTAGAGTTTCATAAACATCTTTACCAAGGGTCTCAGCAGCTTTTGCAGGGTTTTTGATTTGAACTTTACAACTTATCCTTACAACTAATGGTAAATTGTCCATATCATGCAGTCTAATATCAGGGATGTCAACATCTATTACTTCTTTTGGAATAACAATTCTACGATGATACATTTTAAAATAATGATATCTTCCTTGTCCATCGTATATATTTTTCTTATCCTTACTCACCACAACATGTGCTTCGTTAGGAGCCACAATAACTATACTACTTATCCAGATTACCAAGAAAATTATTAATGATATTGTACCAACAACTGCCCCTACAATAATTAAAGTAATAATTCCTACATCTAAAACCATTTAATTCACTCCTATTTATTTCTCCATTTTTAATTTTTTTATTTCCCAGCTTACGGTTTTACGTATTTCGGCTATTCCTCCATTATATTTTTTAATCATAACTTTATCTCCCTTTAAATATGGTGGATCAGTTGAATCAAATGCCCTAGCGGGTATCTCTATCCTTTCTCCAGATTCTAGAATGAGCGAAACTTTGCCTATTTCTGTTTTAGTAAAAGGAATTTCTACAGTTGCACCTTTTCCTTCATAAGTTTTGAGATCTATGGGTTCAGATTCCAGCCAATTTCTAAGGAAATATACAATTGAACTTGTTATCAAAGAAAAAATTACTGCGACAATGCTGGTTGATATGAAATCATTCGATATTAGAAAACCTATAGTTCCAATAAATCCAAAGTTTATGAGACCACATAAAATTGGCATTAAGATAACATCATCAAATTCCGTATCTGTTGATATCACAATTAAAAGGAGAATTGCTCCAATACCACTTACAATCAGAAATAAAATTAACTCGAATGAAAAAATAATCTCCGTTAATTTTTTCCTCCTATTATTTTATTATTTGAATTGGATTTCTTAAGATAAGTATTTGTAGTAAATTCTCCTAACCCTAACAATCCACATCCTCTTTTTTAAAATGTAAATTCCTTTTATCATTTTTTAAGTGTACAACCGTAACTGGTCTATAATTCTATTAATGGCTTGGTTTTTAAATTTGATCTTATTGGCAAAAAGTAGAAAATATTATAATTTTATAAAATTTTAAACTGGAAATGAAAACATATTTTTCTTCTCATAATTAATTTTAAGGGATGCTTGAATGGAAAAGCAATCAAAAATAACATATCAAGGACAAGTTATAACAATTAAAGAACAGAAGGTCTTAAAAGAATTAGAAAAGATGCTCGGAAAACCGATTCCCCCAGTCTCATTAATAAATGAATTTAGTTATGGTTTTATGGTAAAAAAAGGTTGTATTACAGGATTGGGGCTACGAAACAAGAATTTAAAAACTCTTCCAGCATCATTTGGTGATCTTATTTCACTTAAAGAGCTAGTTTTATTTGATAACCGTTTAAAGATGCTTCCCGAATCATTTGGTAATTTGAGATCTTTGAAATATCTAAGTTTAGTTAGAAATAATTTAATAAAACTCCCAGACTCATTTACCCATTTAATTTCACTCGAGATGTTATATTTAAATGAAAATAAAATAGAAATCCTCCCAGAGTCGTTTGGAAAGCTCGAGATGCTCCGTAGATTAAATTTAAGAAATAACCAGTTAAAAACCATCCCGAATTCATTACTAAAGTTATCGAATTTAGAAATGCTCTGGATTGAAAATAATCCTTTGGATGATGCTGCTAAGCAAATCCTTGAGCAATTAATCAAAAATGGAATATATGTAAATAAATAATTTTGTTTTATCACTAAAAATCATATAAAATTCAGAATCTAAACGAGAATTTTCAATTCTTGAATAATTGAAAATTAATTTTCGAAAAAGACATTGTTATTTTTTTATTATTTTTTCTCCTGTTAATTTGGCATTCAAAAACGATTCAAACTTTTTAGAAATATGTTTTAATGTAGATAAGGAATATTTAATTGGTAGAAATCCATATTCTTTATCCAATTTAGCTAAATCTATTTCACCTCTCATTCGAAGCCATTGATCTAAAATTAGAATTGTCTTACCTAAATTCATCCATCTAACAAAATGATAATTAGCTAATAAATTACCTAAACCGAATAATATAAAAGAAATAATCAAAGGAAAGATACCATCTTTAAAATAAGATAAAAGGAAAAATATACTTATTACAATCGTCGTATAACCTGTGATTGCTAGTATATGAGGGGGATGAACATGTCGATATATATACATTTTATCCAAAATTTCGACTTCTCCTCGCATTAATTTTCCTTTATCCAAATAATAATATGAATTTAGATATTTAGCACGAATTCCCCGCTCCAAAGCCCGTTGAAGTCTAAGTAAACCATATGGGCAATTTAGTTTTTGCAGATTTAATTCTGTAATCTTATCATTCAAAGGTATCAATTGAAAAATAACATTACGGTCAACTTTATGTCGAAATATGAATAATAAACTCCCAATAATAATGCAAGAGAAAGATAATAATGCAGCAACTAATGAAAGGGGACTTAATAGATATATATAATTTATAGTAAAGCAAATAAATAGAACACTTGCACCAGGAACACCAAACCAAAATCCAAAAGCGTTAATATTACATTTTTGAGTTCCTAATCCAAACCAAATGAAAAAAAACACGCTAATTAATAGAAATATTGACGCGATATTTGAAAATAAAATTGTATCAGAATATGTCTTTAGGGGAAGGGACACGTTTAGATAAAATTTTACAAGATTTTGGAAGAATTCTAAAGTTATTAATACCATCAACAATAAAGTTATAGAACTAAGGAATGTACAAATTATTGAAAGAATTGGATTTATCCGATCTTTCTTAATTCTTATTTGATCTTCTAATGATAGATTCATTTTAATTATTTATTAATTATTTTAATGCTTTGTCTATTTCCATTGCTGCTCGACGACCATCCGCAACCGACTGAACCACTGTTCCTGCACCGCGAACGACATCTCCACCTGCATATATATTCGATTTATTTTTAATTTTTAGAGTTTCAGGTTCAACTTCAATTAGTCCAGAATTTCCAAATTCTTTCTCAAAGTGTTTTGCTAAATCTGCCTCAATCCCTTGACCTACTGCCATAATAATTTCATCAAATTGAAAGTCCTTAAATTTATCTTCGTTGAATTTAGGAGCAAAATTACCATTTTCGTCAAAGACAGATGTACATTCCATACATGTTAATTTACCATCAGAAAAAGCTTTTGGTCCCCAAGAATTGTGTATTTCAATACCAGATTCCAAGATTTCCTCGATTTCTGTTTTTAAAGCAGGCATTTCATCTCGACATTCTAAACAAACCATGGAAACATCCTTGATTCCGCTTTTTTGCGCAACAGCTATAACATCAGCAGCAACGGAACCTCCCCCAATGACCAATAATTTTCCCTTCACCTCTACTTTGCCATTTTGTCTATAATCCATAATAAATGAAAGGGCATCCCTAACTTTAACTTTATCAATACCGGGTATATTCAATTTACGACCTGCCCAAAGACCAGTTGCAATAAATACAGCAGCATATTCCTTTGATAGCTGTGAGATTGTGATATCTTTACCTAATTCCTTTCCAAACTTGAAATTAATGGTAGAAAGCGAGACCCCTTTAATATCACGTTCAACAGCATCCATAGGTAGTCGAAATGGGGGAATTACATTAGTTAGCATACCACCTTTATTTTCTTTCTTTTCAAATAAATCTATTTTATAACCTGAGCGTGCTAAAAAGTATGCACACGTCAATCCCGCAGGACCAGCACCTATAATCGCGACTTTTTTACCATTATATGTACTAATACTTTTATCCCATCCATCTTCCCCTGCTCTTTCACAAACCCAAGCTTGTAATTGGCCTATTCTTGTAGCCTCATCTGAAAATTCTTTATGATTACAATCTTTTTGACAGAATTTTTCTTGTGGGCATATTAATCCACAAATTTCACCTAACGGATTCACTTGTCGAATTGATCGTGTAGCACCACTAAAATTATTAGATTCCATCCTCCGCATAAAATTTGATATATCAACTTTTGCAGGACAGCCTTCAATGCATTTTGCTTCTAAACACCATTGACATTCCATAGCTACCCGTCTTGCTTTTTGATCATCTAGTTTTTCTTCAATGGCTGGCAATAGTGAACGAGGTTTACCCTCCACAAAATTAACATAGTTTTTCGTGAACTTTTGGTTTTTATAGATTTTTTTTCCTTCGCTTTTTAGTACCATATTTGCACCACCTACGGCTGAAAGTGTGGTAGATACTACACCTTCTCCCATAGTTGTGCTATCTCCTACAAAAAAAAGATTTTTAAATTCACTTTTCGCACTGGGTCGCTTGAGTAAATGTTGACCAATAGCTTGTTTTGGACCTCCTATTGAACCGAACTCCCTTAAAGTAAATCGCTCTATGGTAGTAGGAGTTCCGACTTGTATATCAATTATGTTTTCTTTCAGATGAGGAAAATATTTTTCAAGATCACCTAATATACGATTAGTCTCTTTCTCTTTTAATTTGTAATATTCTTCAGATTGATATTTTGGATCTCCAAGTTTTGGAAACTCCTCGAATAATTCAGCAATTACGGTTATTGAGTGAGTACCTTTGGGGCAGATTGAAGGGTCCTCTAAAGATGGAATATACAAAACTGCCACTCCACCTTCATAATTAGAAATATCTTCTATGTACATTTCAATGGATCGCGCACCAGGTGGAATAGCTTCTTCATTAACTGCAATATACATTACTAATGCGCTCAAAGTGGGTTTAAATGAGTTTGCCCAATCAATCTTTTTTTGTGTTAAATGTTTTTTATTGATGAGTTTATTGTAATTTTGCCAAATAGAAGTATCAGAAATCACATATTTTGAATGGATTTCTGAGCCATCATCAAGTCGAACACCATAAGCAGTTTTATTTTTAATTAGGATTTCTTCTACTTTATGTCTATATAGTGCTTTCCCCCCATATCGTTCATATGCTCGTTCAATTGCATTGGGTAACATCTGTGGAGAACCTTGGGGATAGCAAGCTCCGCCATGATAAGGGATAGAGAATATTGCAGCTGCTAATAAAACAGGGGTCTCTTCAACCTTAGTAGTTAACATGAGAGAAAGAAGCATGTCATAAAATGTTTTGATTTTAATATCATCCCCAAGGAATTCATCAATGACAGATTTCATATCTTTGTTCATCATTCTTAATAATTTTATAGCACCGATAGGATCTTTAAAAAACATTTTCATTTTATCAGTAATTGATTGCTCTGATACGGGAATTGGTGAGTCTAATTTCATGAGAATTTGATAAGAATTTTCGAGATATTCATAAAAATCATGTAATCCTTTTTCATGTTCCGGAAATGCAGCAACTAATTCCTTAAAAAAGCGATCAAAATCTTTCCAGAAAATAACTTGAGCTAATTTATCCCCTCTTGGAAAATTACAACGATATATTGAATCATGTTGAATTACATTAATGGGTTCTTCAAGAACATTCATTATATATTTATGTGGGGTGAATCCTTCTTGAAGAACTTCAGGATCTCCAGAACCCCAGCCAAACAATAATGCGGCACCAACATCAAATGATTGCCCTTTCATTTTTAGAGAGGTACAAGCTCCACCAGGGAGATAATGTTGCTCTATTAATAAAGTATCAATACCCTTTTTCGCAAGAAGTGCAGCTGCAGTAATGCCCCCAATGCCAGCACCTACTACGATACAATCATATTTATCTTTAATTACAGCATTATTAATTATCTTCAAATAAAATAACCTTCAAATAAATTTTAATTTTATTTTCATAAATAAGAAAAGAAGGGGTTATCTTAATTAATACCTTTTAAAAACAGGCAAGATCAAGTGTGAGGGATGTTTAGAGTCATGAAATATTTTTTGATTTGCGATTATGTAACCCGTTTCATTTTTTTCTCCTGCAAGATTTGAGTTTACATCGAATCTTGGAAAATTACTTGATGAAATTTCAATTCTAATTTTGTGATCTTTACGAAAATAAATACCAACGGCACCTATTGGAATTTCGTACTTATAGATTTTGTCAGGTTCCAGTAAAGAAGGATTTTTCAACCCCTCACGAAATCGAGCCCTTACTCCATTATCCACAATGTTTATTGCTTTTTTATCATTATAAACTTCTACTAATTTAACTGTAAAATCAGTATCTTTCGCAGATGATGATGCATAAAATACAATTTTTACATCTCCTATAACTTCTAATCCTTGTCTCAATTTATCTGTTGTAAATACTAATACATCCTTTCTTTCTTCTATTTTAACTTGATTAAGAGGGCCACTTTTCAAATTTAAAAATCGTCCACCATGTGTAACAACCGGGTTAGATGGATCAAAATCATATGAATCTGGAGGTTCATCTTTAGGTTCTAATCCTGAAAGACCACCATTTTCAAATCGTGAATTTGCTTTTCCGTTTGAATGTAAATATAATTTCAATTCTGAACAATCGGGTGGCCATTTACTGAAATGTCGCCAAATTTTCTTATTTAAAATATATAAGCGTAATGGAGGGATTTTTGATAAGTCCTTTCCATTTTTTTTCAGCCAGTATTCATACCACCAAAATGGGAAGAAATTTTGATATAATGCGAACATTTCCTTTGTATCGGGCGAGGAGGGGATTCGAGAATCAGAAGTCATAAAATCCATACCACCATGAGCACCAGGACCAACGATCATCTTGAAATTTTTCTTGAAATATTCTGGAGAGTTTTTTTGTATTAACTTTAAGTCCTTGAAATATTGTTCGATGAACATATCATACCAAGATCCGATTACAAGCATGGGAGTTTCTATTTTTTCGCCATTAAATCCGAAAGCATAAGGTAGATAATCATAATTTGCATTTAACCGTCTTTTTAATATTGTTTCTCTCATAAACTTTTTTAAATCACCATGATCTTTTTCATTAAATTTAGCATTCAAATCATAAGTATCATTAATTAATTTGGTCACTTCATCCTCATCTGTTATTTTTTCAAGATCTTCCAAGTGCAATAGAAATCTTTTTGTATCTAATGGGTCGTTGTATAAACTTGCTAATGGATTTCGATATAATGTGTTAGAAAGTTGTTCATCTTGTGAAAAAGCTTTTATTGAAGGATCTTTTTGAGTTATCATTAAAATCAAATTGTAGACGGTAACGCCCATCCCAAGTAAGTTCATACCTTGTGGATGATATAGAACGCTTGTATAAGAGTTTTGAGCTGGGCTTGCGCATGTTAGCATACCCTTATTGTCCCAAGATACAGACAACTGGGTTAAGCCTAAGAAACTAATACCCCACATTCCGATCTTCCCATTATACCAAAATCTTTCTGTAATCCATTTTAGGGTTTCTAAACCATCCGGTCGAAGGTAGAATGTGACAGCTAGGGTACCATATTCAGAGCTGGAGGCGCAACCACGCATGTCTTGGAGAACTGTGACATATCCTTTGGAAGCAAATAGATATCCGAGTATACTGACTAGATCTTTCCAATATGGCAGTCGGACTAGCATAGTTGGTGCTTTAAATCTATCCTCGAATACAGGTTTTGGTAAAAATATATCGGTGGCAAGTTTTGCGCCATCGTGCATAGTTAATAAGTGTTCTTTTAATCGAACAACATTATATTTAGGAGTACCGAGGCCTAATAGTCGCCCTATAGAACCACCAAAATATTTAAACATTTTTAATAAGGGAGCTTGAATATAATTCATGAGGTTCATTGAACGTTGGATAAGATTATCCATAAATTTACCCATTAAACTATCTTTTAGAAATGGAGGAACGTCTAAAACAAATTCCACATCAGAGCTATTAAACAAATCTTCTTTCTCCTTACTCATAAATAGCAACACCTAAAAATGAATTAAAAAGTAAATATACAAAGAATAAATCAAACAAAAAAACTTAACAATTTATAATTAAAAAGTTTTCAATTTTTATAATTTGATAAATGTAATAGCATATAAAGGCATATATTCATTAGAAACAAATTACTAAATGTTATAATTTTTGATATGAAGTTATTATATTAAATCGATAGATTTCTACATGAACAATTTAAGAAAATGATTTAATTAGGAATTTTTTCTGATTTCGAATGGGCAAACCGAATCCACCCAACTAATATTAGGATTATTGATACAATAATTGTTGAGATTATAACCCAAAATGTGATTTTTGCAGCTATTAGGTGCTTGTGTGATGATTGTATCATATTAATGCAACCTATTAAAAAAATAGGGAATTCTTTAATCTCTTCAGAGTTTGATAACAACATAATAGTTAATACGCAATCATTACTACCAAATCCCATTCTTAGAAGATTCGAATAATAATTATGCTGTGCCAAGATATAAAGAAGAACAGGAATTCCAGATGCGATTATAAGCCCAATAATTCCAATAGCTCTCCATTTATTGTGAATAATATTTCCCATATTATTCTCTCCATTTACTTTATAATTGAATTTAAGAAACCGCTTGTATTATTATACTACGACAATACTTATAAACTTATCTGATGGAAGCATTTTAATAACAATTAAAAAATAATTGGAAAGGAATTAAAATGTCAAGAGAAAATAATATTGTTGTTGACGTAGAATCGAAGAAAAAATCAATAAATCCGATGATTTATAGCAATTTTATCGAACATTTAGGGGAATGTATTCATAATGGAATATGGGCATATGATCCCGTTAATGTACCTTTATTTAAAGGAAATCCGAAATTAAAAGGGATGAGAGAAGATGTTTTTAATGCAGTAAAAAATCTAAAACCGACTGTATTAAGGGCATTTGGAGGATGTTATTCTGATGTCTATCATTGGAAGGATGCAATTGGTTCAAGGGATTCACGAAAAACAGTTAAAAATATAGCTTGGAACGATCCAAATTTGCTTCCAGAAGGTACTGGTCCTGATATTGAGAATCAATTTGGTATTGATGAATTCCTAACTTTATGTGAAGAAATTAGTGCAAAACCCTATCTTAATGTGAATTATGGAACTGGAACTCCCGAAGAGGCTGCCGATTGGGTAGAATATTGTAATTGTTCCACCAATACAAAATATGGTGCATTAAGAGCGAAATATAGGAGAAAAGAACCATATAATGTCCAATTTTGGGGGATTGCTAACGAAATTTACGGTTTTTGGGAAAGAGGCTATGAAAAAAAACCGGAAAATTATGCAAAAAAATATCTCGAATTCGCTAAACAAATGAGAGAAAAAGATCCCACAATTAAACTTTTTGCTTGTGGTTGGGAAAATTCAAAATGGAATCAAACATTACTAAAAAATATCGGAGAAGATTGGGTTGATTATTTAACTATACATCGATATTTTCCAAATCTTTTTGCAAAAGCTTCTGGAGAAAAACATCCAGACAAACCAAAATGTTATCATGCACTAATGGCATCAGCCCCCTTAATTGAGCAATATATTAACCACACTTGGGAAGATATTATTACAGCTTTGGGAAAAAATACTCATGTTAGGATTGCATTCGACGAATGGGGTGTCTGGTATGTGTTTAAAGATGTGATAAAATCAAATTATAACTTACAAGACGGGCTATGGACAGCTTTGGTCTTGATGAACTTTCAAAAAATGTCGGATAAATGCCCGATGGCTAATTGGTCGCAACTTGTAAATTGTCTTGGTGCTATTCAAACTGATCCTGATGGTTTAATTCTTACTCCGATTTATTTGGCATTAAAACTCTTTAAAGATCATACATACTATAATTTAATAGAAGACTTGGACATTAAGTGCGAAACATTTGATTCTCGCAGATACGGACGTATCCCAAAGAGTGAAAACGTTCCATATATAGATTGTAATGCTACCATTAATGATAAAGAGGATAAACTTTCGATTATGTTTGTTAATAAACATTTCACAAATAATTTAATTGTCAATCTTGAACTTAAGAGTTTTAACCCTTCCGAACAAGGAGAAATTATAGAATTAAATAGTGAATCTCCCTTTGATTATAATACGATAGAAAATCGAAATAAAATTAAATTAAAACATAAAAAAGTTGAGGAATGCAAATCTAAAATGACTCTTGAATTACCTGCACATTCGGTAGTGCTTTTGAAATTAAATAAAAAATAAAATATGAAATAATCATAAAGGTGTATTCATGAAATTTGTAGAATTAGGAAAAAATAAGGAAAAAGTATCTGCCATTGGTTTAGGAACTTGGCAATTTGGGACTAAAGGATGGGGATATGGTAAAGAATTTGATAAAATAACCGCGATTAATATAACAAACCTTGCAATTGACAACGGAGTTAACTTATTAGATACAGCAGAGCTATATGGAGATGGGATTTCTGAAAAAATTGTGGGTGAAGCTATAAAGGACAGGCGTGACGAAGTATTTATTGCGACTAAAGTTGCTCCTTATAATACTGGCTATAGAAGCTTAAAAAAATCTTGTGAGCGTAGTTTAAATAAATTAGGAATAAAAACTATTGATTTATATCAAATTCACTGGCCAAATCCTCTCTTAAGTACAAGACGCACCATAAAAGCGATGGATGAGCTTGTTGATGAGGGAAAAATTCGTTATATTGGTGTAAGTAATTTTTCAATTGGAAGATTAAAGAAAGCTCAAGAGCTGACAAAACATGAAATTGTTTCTAATCAAGTCAGTTATAGTCTTGCTAACTTAAAGGTAGAAGAAAAACTTTTGCCATTTTCTAAAGAATCAGGAGTAAAGATTATAGCTTACTCACCTCTGGCTCAAGGATTGCTAACAGGAAAATATACACCAGAAACTCCTTTGAAAACTGGGGGAGTGAGGAGAATTAATAATCTTTTTCGCCCCCGTAATTTGAAAAAGGCAATGCCCTTGATTAATAAATTAAAAGAAGTTGGAGAAAAATATAACCGAACCGCAGCACAAGTATCTTTAAATTTTCTAATATCTGATGATTCTGTGATAGCAATTCCAGGAGCTAAGAATGAAACACAATTAATGTCTAATATTGGAGCTGCTGACTTCGAACTTGAAAGAAATGATATTGATGAATTAAGAAAAGTTGCAGAGCAATTTGAACCGACTAAAATAGGTTCTCTTCAATGGATAGCAGGAATACAAAGTTGACTTATTTTTAATATTTATAACACTTTAATCTGTTTTTCATATTTTGGAGTTGTTTAAAATAAAATTAATTAACATTGCAGAATTTCTTGCAAAACAAGCATCCTCACGTTTTCCGGATAAGATTGCTATTATTGCGGTATATGGATCTGTGGCTTTAGGAACAGAACGGGAGTATTCTGATATTGATATGTATGCTATTGTAGATAATGAAGCAGATACTGATCTACCTTGGAATTTTATTTTTCAAAATCAAACTATCGAATTTTGGAAGATGGACTGGCAAGTAGCAGAACAAATTGCTTTAGGAAATAGAGAAACAAACCCTTGGGCGGTTTCAGCTTCTTTGTTTATAAATAATAAAATACTTTATGCCCGATCTGAGACAGATAGGGCACATTTTGACTCTATATGTAAAAAAATTAAACGATCAGAAAAAGACAATATCGAACAAATAATGAGTATCTTCAATAAAGGTTATTCAACTATTGAACAAATTTGGCTTGCAAAAAAGAATGATGATTTGGCTTCGGCAAGATGGGCAGTTTGGAATCTAATAAATCACACAGTAGCATGTCTTTCATTAATAAATAATACTTTTCTCATGAAGAATTGGGGAAAGAATTTGCAAGAAGTGTTTGAGCTCCCAATTTTACCCGAAAACTATTCGAATCAAGTCCAAATTCTCAGCAAGTCATCAAATTTTGATGAAATGATGTCTATAGGACGAGAATTAATATCCAATTTCCGCAAATTAATCCTTGAAAAACAAAATAAAATTAATCTCTCCATTAGTAACCAAAAAGATATCTTTTGGAATAATTACATCGGTATTAAATCTTATTTAAATAAAATTCGCTCATCTTGTAAAGAAAAAGACTTAATCTCAGTTAGTTATACTGCTACTGAACTTCAAATTGTGATTGCTGAACAAATTGCTATTTTTGAAAAACAGATTGCTATTGATGCATATAATTTTAATTCATTTAAGGAATTAAAATCATATTATGAGCAATTAAGATTACCTGACCTAATGTTAAGCATTTCAAAGGGGGATTTAAAACAAATTGAACAAGATATAAATGTCATTGATTCTCGGCTTGAGCAATATTATAGGAACCAAGGTTTTGATTTTATTTCTTTTAGAGATTGGGGTGAATTAGAAACTTATTTCAAATAATAGATAATGAAATCAAAATTTTTTTAAAACGAGAGGTATTCGTGAAATAAAGAATATTGTATTATGAGTTAAAACTTTTTTGTCAATGATTAAATATGGTATTAAGTGATGAATCTAAAGGTTATATATTAGTATTTTTTGCTGTTTTTATATGGTCTTTTGGGGAAATTTTAATCAAGCTACTTCAAAATTCAGTAGGCCCTTTTTCTTACCCTTTTTTACGGTTTTTTATTGGAAGTATATTCTTATTTTCTGTTTTAGGCATAAAAAAAGATTTTTCAGGTATTAAGGATATGATGAAAAATCCGGTCTTGATTTTGTTAGCAAGCGTTCTAGGTTTAGGTATTTCCCATGTTTTATTTTTTATTGGGATAAGTAAGACCTTTGCTAATACTGGTGCTTTAATTTTTACCACATATCCTATCTGGACTGCACTTTATTCAGTGATTCTATTGAATGAGAGAACAAACTTAAAATTAAAATTCATAGGAATGGCTATTGGAATATTTGGAATTACAATATTAATGTTGAGTTTTACACCAACTGAATTTTTTAATATTGAACAATTTTTTAAAAATTATCAGCATTTATTGGGTAGTATTTTAGCGCTTATTGCCTCCTTTTTATGGTCCTTGTATGCGGTTCTAGGAAAAAAAATTCAAAATAAATCTGAAGAAACTAATAATACATCCGACTATGATCTGAAATTTACCGCACTTTCTTTCTTAATAACTAGTATATCAATTTTTTTTATACTAATATTTACTCCCGATTTTGAAGCTATCTTCCATTATGATTTAAACACTTGGATTTTAGTCTTAATTTTAGGTATAATCTCATCAGGAGTAAGTTATTATCTATTTTTTAACGGAGTCAAGTATATTGAAGTAAGTAGAGGAATTTCTTTAGCGCTATTAAAACCAATAATTGTTATATTTTTTGCCTTTGTTATATTAGGAGAGAATATTACATTTATTTTATTATTTTCTCTAGGAATAGTTCTTTTTTCACTCTATTTAATTACTAGAAATCCAAAAGATAATCAAAAAGAATAGAAATGCAAAATTATTACAAAAATAGAGCAGAGGAATATGAAGAGATTTATCTTAGAGATGATCCAACAAGACAAGAAGAACTCAGGAAATTAGAAGAATTAATGAAAGAAACTTTAGTGAATAAAAAGGTTCTTGAGATTGCTTGTGGGACAGGATATTGGACAAGATTGCTTTCAGAGACAGCTCAATCTATAATAGCCACAGATAAAGTTCAACAAGTTTTGGAAATTGCAAAAGAAAAGCAATATTTATGTCCAGTTTCTTTTCATATTGAAGATGCATTCAAACTCTCATTTAAAAATGCTTCATTTAATGGTGGTTTAGCAAATTTTTGGTTTTCTCACGTCCCAAGAGAAAAAATTGATTGCTTTTTAACTAATTTTCATAGAGTTTTGCAAAAAAAATCAGAAATATTCATAGCAGACAATGTTTATATCCCAAGCATTGGAGGAGAATTAGTCATCAAAAAAGGAGACAATAATACATATAAAAGAAGGAAATTAAAGGATGGACGGGAATATTTAATTTTGAAAAACTATTACTCATTTGAGGATCTTTTAAAAATTTTTAGTAAACATATTACAGGATTTAGTAAGGATAATATCTTTTATGGTAACTGTTTTTGGTGTTTAACATACGAATTGGAATAATCATTATTTGATTATTACTTTAAATAAGGTTTTATTTCTTTTTTTAATTTCAACCTAAAAAAAGTTGTTTTCGTCGAAAATATTAAAATTCATTTTTTTGATATAGATTATTTGAGATGCAGTCATTTATACACCCTCCAAATAATTTTTTAACAATTATAGAACTTAAGAATCAGCATGAAGCAGTATTAAAACCTTATAAAGATATAGATGGTGAATTGTTATATGATTTTTATTATTCTTGTTCAAGCGAAACAATTTATTATCGATTTATGAGCCTTTCACTTTATAATAATTTGAGAAAAGAAAGTAAGCAATCTGCAATTAAAATGATAAAAAAATTTACCAATCCTACCCATAATGACACTATTGCAATTATAGCCATAATAAAGGAAAATCATAAAGAAAAAATTGTTGCTGAGGGAATGTTTGTAAAAACAGGAAAGAATAGGGCTGAAATAGCAGTTATGACCTCTGATAATTGGCAAAGACAGGGATTAGCAATAAATATTGGAAAATTATTAAAAAAAATTGCATTATCAAGGGGAATAAAGTATTTCGAAGGAGACTACTTGTTATCAAATTATAAATTGAAAAAATTATTTCAAAATTTAAAGATTAAATACAATTATATTATTAATGGAGATAGTCTCCGGTTTGAAATTGATTTAGAAGATCCATTTTATGAGTAAGAGTTTACTTAATTCAAATTAATTTTTGTTATTAATTTAAAATCTTCTTTTTTCAGTAAAAAATCTTTCAAAATTTTTTAGTAAACATATTATAGAATATAATAAGGATAATGTCTTTTACAATAACTACTGTTGATATAATATATGGATTGGAATGATCAAATTTAGGAAGAAACAATATGTTTGATGAAAATATTTGCACAAGATGTGGAACTTGTTTAGAAAGTTGTCCTGCAATTGATTTAGATATTGATCAAGCACAAGAAGAGATTGAAAATTTAATCAGCGGTTCAAGTTTTATTGTTGACAAATGCTTAGTTTGTGGCACTTGTGATCTCAATTGTCCGGAAGGTTTAACGCCAATGGCTTTGATTAAAGATTTAAAATACGTGAAAATGGAAGAATTAGAAAGAAAAGGACAAACCTCAAAGTTAGTCAAATTTATTTTGCCCTTTAGCAAACCAAATTTCTTTGAATTTTACGAAGAAACCATGATGACACCCGAAGAATCTGTGAATTTAAAAAAGTGGAAATCACCAGCTAAGACCGATGAATTAGTGTTGTTAGGTTGCGCGATCTCATATCCTATGCAAAATTTTTACAAAAATCCCACAATTGAGGGGTTATTAAAAGGAAAGACTTTGGCTGGTGGGGTAGAATTTTGTTGCGGCGAAATGTATCATCGATTATGTTATCCAATTTCGAAAACTGAAATTGAGGATAGACTGTATTCTAAATTTTCTGATTTGGGAGTAAATAGACTATTAATATTTTGTAACGAATGTTATGAAGCGTATAATACGGAATATAAAAAAATAGCAAAAGATTTTAAAATGACGTGCGTTTGGGAGTATATTTTCAAAGCTATTAAATCTGGAGAATTGCAAATTACAAATGAAATAGATTTAAAGGTCACTTATCATGATCCTTGTTCCGCAAAAAAACATCCTGAGTTAATGAAGTATCCCAGAGAAATTATCAAAGCAACCGGAGTCGAATTAATTGAGTTAGAACATAATTCAGAAAATGCTCTTTGTTGTGGAATTGCGGCTGGCTTAAATGGTCTTTCTGCAATTGAGAAAATTAGAAAAAAGCGATTTAAAGAAATTAAACAAACTGGAGGAGAATATATACTGACTACTTGCCCAGGATGTATCCTTAATTTTGCTTTAGATCCGAGAATTCAAAGAAAATTTAAAATTTTATCAGTCTTGGATATTTTACGATTAAGTTGTGGTGAAAAAATAGATTTAAATAAAAATCCCGTATTAATAAACAAATTATTAAATAAAGCCTTAACAACGAGACCTGATCTTTTGATATGATATTTCAATGCCCTTTTTTAAGTATTTTTAACTGCTTTAACGGTATTTTTCAGGCATTTTATCGCAGATTCATATGTAGGGAAACTTTTAAGTCCACACTCGGGACCTGCATATAAAACTCTTTCTTCACTAAATTTATTAATAATTTTTTCAAATCTTTTTTGAATTACTTCAATAGGTTCAAGAAAAACCTTGGGATCTTGATTATTTCTATTTATTTCATCCCATATTTTTCCAATTCTTTCGTTAATTGCAATTTCACTACTAACTGAAGGTATTGTTTGTATTATATGGTTCCTAATAAGCTTATCAAAAATAGAAATGCTTATACTAGCTTTCAAGAATTTATCTGTTGACTCTAACTGTTTTTTCGTTTTTTCTGAGCTGTAAAGTTGGTCATCAACATGTGATTCCAAGATTTTTAGAGATTTTACATCCCAAAAAAGCTCATTTACTGTATTATGAAGATGTATAGAAGTGTTTACTCCTTTTGAAAGGGCTTTTTGAAATATATTTTCCCATGCTTTAATCATATTTTCCCTTCCATCAGAACCATAATCAATTAGCGGATCATCAATAAATCCAAATGTAGGTTCATCCACAACTAAAATTGTCACATTTCCTTTCTTGGAATGAAATATGTTGTCTTCAACAATTTGCGACAGTATTTTACCTAATCGAATAAAAATTTCACTATCTTTATATGTAAAAAAATTAGAAAGCGTATATGGACCTGTTATGCAAATTTTTAACCTAAAAGGACTGCCTAATTTTTCAGAAACTTGTTCAATATTATTCTTTATTGCCGCAACTTCTGCTATTTGTGATTTATTTGGTAATAAAGATAAATCATTTACTTCCATAAATCCCCCTTTGACCTTTTCTAGACCATTGATAGACTCCAAAAACATATTATTCATATCTCGAAACTGGGGGTAATTTGGAATATCAATTCCCACCATAATCTTATCAATAAAGGCTTTAGTCACTTTTTCTTCAAAATATTTAGTTAAATCCCTATTTTCAGAATCAAGTGAAGTTGAATATAATTTACTACTTTCTAAGAATTTCATTAAATTCCCATTATATGGCATACTTCCAACATCAATTAACTCTATCATAGAAATTTTTCACCAAACATGCTAAATTTAAATTTTTATTTCAACTTTTAAATATCCTTGTATTATTGAATATTTTTTTTGATGAATTCATCATTGGGTTAAGTTTAAATTAATTAATGGAATCTTTGGGAGTATATTTAAATTAAGATCTAAGATTTTTCTAACAATAATTCATAATGGTCGAGACAGAATAATATGAGTGAAAGAGAGAAATATATAGGGTATATCTTCATTTTTTTAGCTGTATTTATATGGTCTCTTGGCGAAATTTTCTTAAAATTGATACAAAACTATATTGGAGTCTTTGCATATACTTTTTTGCGTCTATTGACTGGAGGAATGTTTTTAATATTAATCTTAGGAATCCAGAAAGATTTTTCTGGGGTTGGTAAAATGGTAAAAAATAATAAATTGATTTTAACTTTATGCATTATAATTCTTACATCTTCAAATATCTTATTTTACGTTGGAATAACTAATACATTAGCGAATATAGGAGCAGTTCTTTGTTCAACTTCACCTATATGGATTACTATTTTGGCAATTTTTATATTAAAAGAGAGAAATAATTTAAAAACTAAATTTTTTGGTATTTTGATTGGCACAATTGGTGTGATAATTCTTCTTACAGAATTTGATCTTTCAGGTTTTATTTCATCAGTTTTTTTGTTTGGTAATATTATGGCCCTTGGAGCTGAAATTAGTTGGGATTTTTTTACAGTTTTAGGGAGAAAACTCCAAATAAATGAGAAGGATACCTCAAACCATGAAATAAAATTCACTTTTCTTTCTTTACTTCTATGCTGCATCCCAATTTTTATTTTATTAATATTTTCTCCCGAATTTTCTAACTTTTTAAATTATCCATTTGATGTATGGCTTATTGTAATAGGTTTGGGAATAGTCAATTCAGCTTTAGCTTATTTCTTATTTTTTAAAGGATTAAAAAGAGTAGATACTTCAAAGGGTGCATCTTTAATTTTTTTAAAACCTATAATTGCTACTACGCTTGCGTTTTTAATATTAAACGAAGAACCAACCATCTTTTTAATAATATCATCAATATTAATCATAATAGCAATCTATATCATCAATATAGATACAGCAATAAAAGAAGACATACAAATTAATTTTTAATTTTCATTCTAAATAATTACTTCTTTTTAATAATTTGGTTTTCTTCAAAAATTTCAAGTATCTTTTCAAGACATTGGTCAATTTCAGCGAAACTTTCATCAAATTGTCCTGTAAAAAATGCGTCAGCAATTGATTTTTTTTCACCAAATGCGAATTCCCAGATTAGAAATGTCTTATCAGCAAATTCATTAGCATCCTCAAGATGCTCTTGCGAATATACGAAAATAATATCAGCATTATCGAACATTTCTCGATAATAGTCAACATGCTTCGGTTTATGCCTTTTAATTCGCTCTTTTGAAATTCCTTTTGCTAAAAGTGCCCTCTTAGTTTTATAATGGATGCTATCATTTTTATAAACTAATGCACCTGATTCAGATACAATATTTGTCCTTCCAAATTTATCCAGCAACATTTTCTCAAACATTATTTCCGAATAGGCGCTTCTAATAATATTTCCCGAACAAACAAATAAGATATGGATATCAGTTGTCTTATTTTTTAATTTTTTGAGTATTTGTTCCATAAAATCACTATTTTATTACAGATTTTCTGAATATTTAGATTTGGTTAAAATAAATTCTAAGGCATATGGATTGTTAATTTGGCTTTTTTGACAACTGCATTGCAAATTTCACAAACTTTTTCTTTTTTTTGGGACCCTCCCTTTATCAAAACTGATACTTTTGGGTGTTTACATGTTCGTTGAAGCTCCTTTAATTTGCTATTAAATTCTTCTTTGGCTTTTGTTACTTCATTATCATAATTTTCTTTTAAATCAATTAATTTTTTTTCCAAATCATCTTTTAATTCTTTATAGGTTACCATTTTTGATATTCCTCGATTTTTTTATAGTATCTAATAACTAAATAGACATTAATAAATAAATGGAATTAATCGCTTGGTTTTCTTCATATAGTTCTTATACTCTTCACCGAACTCCTCAATTAAAAGTCGTTCTTCCACGATAATTCGTTGTCTAAATACAAAGAAATATAAGATAAAGCAGGAAAATAGCGCAAATATGGTCCGGAATACCAATCCAGCTCCAACAACGGCGATCAAACCCCCTGAATACATTGGATGTCGAATTTTGTTATAGATACCATTCGTAATTAATTTATGATCTTCTTCAATAACTAAATATCCACCTCCATATTTTCCGAGTTGGATTCTACTGAAAAGTGAAATTATCCCTCCAAGAATATAAAGAGATATTCCAATATAAGATATGATTAAATTATCCCAAAATGGAAAATGGTTAGAAATAATGCAGATATTTTCGTAATAAAATAAAATATGTATAAATGGGCTCGCAAAAAACAATAGTAGTATTATTATTGTATATTTATCAGCTTCCGCTTTTTCTGATACTTTCCTTATCATCGTATCAAGAAATTGAAAGAGAACTAGGAGAATAAGATATATTTGAAAATGAAGAATCGAATATATTTCAGGTATGAAAAGATAGAAACAGATATTATAATATAATAAAATTACCAAGCTAAAAAAAATTATTTTTCTTAATATAATATGCAACTTTTTCACCTCTTTACTATTAAATAATAAAAAAAAATAAAAAATATTATTCTAATGAATTTCGCGTTTCTCTGTTATTACACATGCGGCAACCAATGGCAAAATGACCAGCGAAATAAATTCTATCATCCCAACTGTTGAATCGACGAATTGTCCTAAGAATACTGTTGTAAAAACATCTGTATAACCATATTGAACGATAACATCAAAAATTGCATCCCAAAAAACGAATCCCAGTATATAATCATTCATCAAACTGTATACCACTGTGGTAAGGTCCAAATATTTCAAAGGTTCTGCTAGTGCACCAACAAATAGCATCATTATTGTAATAAGCATGGTTAGACCGAATAATAAGGTTAGGGAAACTATTGCGGCAAAAACTGCACGATTAAGTAGAGAAGACAGTAGTGTTGTAATGGAACCAGTTGCTAATATAAATAACCATGTTAATAGAGTGAGATTAATTGGCATATCGATTGTCTCTGCAATTCCTGCAATAATTAAGTTCATTTTACCGAAAATTGAAATGGCATATACAAAATACATACAGAAATACACAATAGTCGTAAATAGTAGACTTATCAATGCAAAGGCAAGAAATCTTATAAGTACCAATTGAGTTCTATAGATCGGCTTGGAAGCATATATTTTCAAGGTGCCCTTCTCTCTATCTCCTGCAATTATACCACAACATAATACCGTGACAGGTGCAAACATTGGAACATTAGCATAGAAAATTGTGGCAAATCCCAAATTTTGAAAACCACCACCAGTATAAAGGCCCATTGCACTTGAAAATAAAGCTCTAAATGTATTTATAGCACCATCATTACTAAATTGCAACAGATAAAAAGGGCTATTTAAGAAATTCTGAATATTTACTTCATTTAGGTACTCTGGATATTGTGTTAAAGCAAATGAAATCAGGGTAAATAACATCGGCAATAGCATCATTAAAATGAAAACTAGATACATCTTGGATGTAATTGCATCTTTTAATTCAATATATAATAGAAGGACAGTTTGTTTAACCCTTGATATTCTATTATTATAATCGATTGCTTTTGTATTCGTTAGAACTGGCTTGGGTTTATCGACTATTATTTTATCATGTTCCATGAGCAGTTTCCTCCATAATGTTTAGAAATATTTCTTGTAATCCACCCATTGGAGGTGAATATTTTATTAACTGAAGGTTATTATCTACGAGAATTTGGGGAATATCTTTTCCTAGTTGGTCAGGATCCGTAGTCTCTGCTAGAATTTTAAAATCCATCCTGGTTATTTTTGAAATATAATTAAGATTTTCGAGAGCTGGAATTAGATTTATAGGTTCATTAACGATTATTTCAATTATTGGTTTTTTGTGTATACTTCTTTCTCTTCTAATATCTTCAAGAGAGCCTTGAGTTACTACACGGCCATTTGCAATTATACCTATATAGTCACTAACTACCTCAATTTCAGAAAGTATATGGCTTGAAATAAAAACTGTAATCCCTTCTTTCACGATAGTTTTGATTTTATTAAGCATATCATCTCTACCGACCGGATCTAGATTACTAGTTGGTTCATCAAGCATTATCAATTTTGGATTTCCCATTAATGCTTGAGCAAAGCCCAATCTTTGCTTCATTCCTGCACTAAGATCACCTATCCGAGAATCACCCCAACCACCTAAACCAACAAATTCCAGTAATTCATCAATCTGTTTTTCTATTTCATATCTTGGAAGTAAATTTAGCAATCCAACATAAGCTAAAAAATCCTTCACAAGAATATGACCATGATAATCAATCCTTTCAGGTAAAAATCCAATATAGCGATTCGTTTCACTCGTCCTTTTTTTTCCAAAAATCTTTATAGTTCCACTAGTTGGGTTAAGAAGTCCTAAAATGCATTTTATTGTAGTAGTTTTTCCAGCACCATTCAATCCAAGCAATCCATAACATACGCCTTGAGGAACTTCTAAATCAATATCTCTTATAGCTGGATAATCACCAAAAAATTTCTTTAAATCCTCAGTTTTAATTGCATACATGTTAAATCGCCTCCTTAATTTCGCTACTAGGTTCAATAGGCTGTTTAAACCTATCTTGTTCAGCTCGTTCGAGAGGTTTTATTTTTTCTTTTTTGGGTTTCTTTCTTCTGATTCCTAAAGTTACAATATATACAACAAGTGCAGGAATTAATGCAAATAAGAAAATCATCAGACTATAGTAGTCATAAGCAATTCCAAGATTTAATCCAATTATAGATTGTAATTGATAAATCACAATTGAATTTCCTATCCTGCCTTTATATTCTATTAAAAAACCACTATTTCTATCATAATGAGCCACAGAAAGATCTGCCTTATTCCAATACCATGCAACCTTTGTATTTCTTACTAGTTGTAGAACCATCATATTTTCTTCGCCAGTAACTACGCTTGTATAATCCTCTATTTCAATGGGTAGTGGCATTTCATTAGGAATATTGATTAAATTCCAGTAAGGGAGGGACCAGAAAAGGAATTTTTCATCGGAATTATTTACTTTACGAGTCAATAAATTTACTGGATATGTCTTGGTCTCGCTGAAATTTTTGGGAATAAAACCTAGTTCAGTTTCAATATCCAATTGAGATATTTCTATTGTTGTTGCATTGATTATTTTTGAAAGCCAAACAATAGTAATTGCTGTATAAGCCTCAGAGGCAGCTTTCCCTGGGTCTTGATTATAACCTATTTTAGTATAATAGCTCATAAAAGGTGTTATAGGAAACATCGTTGTTGATTGTGGCATGGAATATATTGCGCCAGATACTCCTAGACTGACAACTAAAATAATAATTAAATTAATTACTTTAGGACTAGTCAATTTACTTTTCATTTTCTGCTCCTCCTTCTTTGAGTTCTAATTCTTTCTTTTTTTGTATTTTTTTATGGATCGCATTGACAACTATGATGGTGATAGGGAGTAAGAATGGTAATCCATACATAAGACCAAAGAATAAAGATCCGAGCTCAGGAATAGTTTCAGTATTTTGGAATATAAATGCAACAAGAGGTTTATCTCCAGAAGAAACATAGAAAGTATTATTCCTTGTAGAATTTCCAACGAAAATTTGCAAATCAAACGTAAATAAATTAGGTATTCCGTAGACACCTGGAACTAGTAAGAGATTTTCTAAAACCATACCGGAAAAGATTTTAGAAGAGCCAATAATGGCATCATTTAGTATAATATCATCTTTAAAATCATTGGATGTAGGCAGAATAATTCCTCTGTTGACTTTTGAACCATTAGAGATCCCACGAACTATTACATTTGGAATGGATAGATTAGTAAATACACCAATAGTAAGACCCCATAGACTGATTCCACCATCTTCCAAGATTCCAACATTCGCGTTAATTGTGATATTTATATCTGTTCCACCAACGAAGAATTTATAATATTCTGCATAATTTATATTTGTCTTGGCATATGTTTTTGGTATTTGTGTACAATACAATAGTGTTAAGCATAGTAACATTAGAGAAATTATGGAAATTTTGACTTTTTTCGTCTTTTTTTTCAGTTTTAATTTTTTATTTTTTGTTTTTTCCATTTTTATCCCGATTTTTTGTTGATTGTTATTGATTTATTTAGAGAGTGTCTGCGAATTTTAATGCTAGAAATAGCATATATTCGTTTTATATATCCTTTTTATGCGACTCAATGTTTTTTATGTTTGTCTTTTTAAAGGAAGATCGAAATATTATCTAAACTATAATATTCTTAACTCCTTTCCCCTCCGGAGCTATTTTGATAGATTGGTATTTATTAAAAAAGTTTTTTTTCATTACATCTCTACAACTTAATTTACATTTAAACGCTTATATCTACTGATTCGAGATATATCTATATTTTGATAAAGATATATTCTTTTATATAATATCTTTCTCAATAGACCAAAATATTAAAATCAAAATTATCATAAACTAAGATATATATGAAAAAAACTAAAAATATTCATCTCGGTTGGCTACAGCAAACATTACTAACAATGTTATATGGTCATGAAATGTATGGGCTACAGATTCAACGTACCTTCAAGTTTTTTGGAGAAAAAGTTGGTCCAGGTCAGCTATATCCTGCTTTGGCAAAGTTGGAGAAGTTGGGAGCAATCAAAGTTCGGGAGGAGGAGCGGACTGGTGCAAATCGTAAATTTTACACCACTACAGATGAAGGAAAGATGATTTTACTCCGAAATGCAATAGGATATTTTGCTGTTATGGAATCTATAGCTATGGAAAAATTTGCTTCTATTCTTGATGAACTGCCGAAACTAGTAAATATTAAACTTGGTACAATTATACTAGATTTTTCCCATGCCTATTTAGAAAAAATATACTCCAAATTAGCTCCACTTACTGCTCCAATAGGACGTTATTTCATAACTATTAGAGATAAATTTGCTATGAAAATATATAAGGAACGTTTGAACAATAAAGGACTTCAAGACTTAATTTCAATTTTCGAATTACAAGAAAATAAAATCCCCCTCCCTGATAAATCTGTTGATGTTTGTATTGTTTGTTTTACCCTCCATGAGGATGGGACAGATTGGATCATCAGCGAAATAAATAGATTATTAAAGAAAAGTGGAAAAGGTATAATTATTGATATGGTATCTCTTAATGGACATATTGTTGAAGAGATTATGACGAATTTTATTCCAAATCATTCCCGTATTGGTATTGATAAGGATATTCTCTTTCCTTTGCTTAAACAAAATAATTTAAATATATCTTATCAAAAAGAGGAAAAGGGGACTATCATCATAGTTATCGAACCTCGAATTACAGACTAACTTTTTAGTTTATTAAACTTTTAACCTTAAGCTCGACAATGATGGAAAATTCTGCGACTATTTAGGTAAAGTTTCTTTAAAATAATATTTGCCAATAACTAGAGATAATAGTGCAAAAATGGCAATCAAGATTGCTGAAAAATAAATTGGCACATTAAATAGAATATTTAATAGAAACATCAGAAATGGATGTATAACGCCTCCGAGTTCATTGAAAAATCTGAATATACCATAGGTTCTCCCTCGTTCTGAAGGTGCTGATATATCAGTCCAAGTACTCTCAATCGTTGATCTCACAAATGAGCTTGAACCTGAAATTAAGAACACTATTATAAATATTAAAATCGTCGAAATCATTAGAAATGAAGCCAATATAGAAAGAATAAGCATCATTAATATTCCTAAATTTGCAGTAAATTTCCTACCTTTTTTATCATTAATTATTCCAGCGAAGAGAAAGAATATACCCAATCCTAAAGAGAATGGTAATGTTGTGAATAGAGCACTTTTATCGGGGCTGACAAAAGAAGCCACCAAAATTGGTAAAGTTGTAGCAATAAACCCAGATTCTGCACCTTCTACAGTGAAGGAGTATATAAATGTAGGAATGAAATTTTCATGTTTTAAAATAGCTTTATAATCAAAATCTTGTTTTTTTAAGCCTTCAGTGGGCATTGAATCTTTTAAGACTAAAATAATAAAAATAAAAGCAATAATAAAAAGTATAAAAGTCAATGTCAGAAAAGGAGAGAAATTATATATATTAAAGAGAATATTTATTGGATTATCCTTATTTAGAAATAAGCTAGAAGCTCCGCCTAATATTGCACCAATTAAATAAAGACCGTCACAATATGATTCAGTCTGACCTACCTTTTTATACTTTTCTCCAATATCCCCAGCCATTATATTGAATGTGGTCATAAAAAAGCCTCTACCAGCACCTATAATCAAAGTTCCAATAATTGCTAGGGCAATAATATTATAAGTGGAAAGAATTAAGCATAAACTCCCAATTAGTGAGATTATTCCGCCAAAGACGATGGTAAATCTTCTGCCTTTATCATCAGCTATATAACCACAAACAGGTGAAAAGATTCCTTTCATTAATACATGGAGGCTCATTGTTAAAAACGCTAAAGCCCACCCCATTGATTCAGTTCCCCATGGGAGAACACCAGAACCTAATGGAAGCGGACCTGATAGAGATAAAAATGAATATTCTAGATATCTACTTAATATAGCAAGACCAATTCCCCCAGGTATACCTAATAGAAGATTAGTTAGATAAATTCCAATTGTGGCTTTGAAGTATGATTTTTCTTTTTGCATTTGTACTCCCATCTTTTTTATCAATAATAATTAAATGATTATAAATTTGGAGTAACCAATTAATAAAATGATCTTTATTAAGCTCCAATTGATTTCAAATATTTCCCAAGCAGTGGAAGGAGCATTTGTGGAATGAAATTTTTAAAATATCCCCTAGTACCGAACATATAAGTTGTTCTGGAGGGAAAGTTGTCTAAGAAATAAGGACGAGTAATTTCACCATTAAATTCAGGAGGTGCGCCATATGATTTTGCTCGTTCCCAGAGAGAATCGTTAAACCCAATCTCTTTCCAATCTGCTAATTCGGTTTTATTTGTTTTCCAAGTTTCATCAGATTTTATTACTTGCATTTCATCATTTTCAAAATAAATTTCAACATAAATATTAATTGCATTTACATCATACACATAATTCGCAGCTTCTACTGTTATGACGTTTTTTTCTTGTAGATGTTCATTAATATCAAAAATTTTTACTCTTTCATCAATAGGTCTTACTGCGAGAGTGAATCTACTGAAAACTTCTCCAAGCTCAGTTTCATTGATTGATATTTTCATATAATGATTTGAAATTCCTTGAAGAAATGCTTTTTTAACTTTTCGATTCGAAAGGGTGAAAGTTTTTCGGAAATATCGATAATCTTGATGTAAACTTTTTTCGGGATATCCTATCCATTCCGATTCCAAAAATGGATTGGTCCAGCTAATATCATTTTCAATTTCCTCTAGTTTATTTTTATATAGATAATCAAGCCAATCATAATAGGGCAATAATCTTTTAAGACTATCCGGTTTTGCACAACGTAACCAAAGTTCTGGGTAAATTTCTTTAATGTTTTTAAAATCATCTCTCAATTTGGATAGTAAATTTATCGCTTCTTTTTTATTTTCTGCAGAAATAGGAGTTTTCTCAAGTAAGCTTGAAATTTTAAGAGAATAGAGATTTTTATTGGCATAAAACTTTGCAATTTGTGCAGAAAATTTTAAATAATCTATATATTCCCTATTCTTTTTTATTAGCGGCTCAATGGCTTCAATTTTTTTCTGGGTTAACTCCATTTTTTGAAGCAATTTTTTCATTTTTCCTGTATTGATTTTTGGTTTTTTTGATGGAAAAGGATGTCTCCAGAAGAGGTGAAAAAATATTGGAACAGCCAACATTCTTGAAATAGTTCCAGTAATAATCCTGTTAACCCAACCAAGAGAATAGAATATATCTGTCATTCTTTCGTCAATAATTCCGAAAAATTCTTTATTAAAAGCTTTATGAAACCGTTCTAGATTAAAATCTGGTGTATTCCAAGACACATCTGCTGACAAAGAAAAGCCGAAAAGGCGATGGTCCCGAAAACTTTCATTTCCAAAGTCCCCCCAGCTTGATACACCCGTTCCTAAAACTTTTTCCCCTCTTTTATGTCCATATTTTGTTAGTGCAACAATATTTTTAATACATTTCTTTATATCTGGGAAATTGCGACTCCAACTAAAAACTGTGGGACTAACAATGACAGAAAATCCTGCTTTTTGAAGTTTTTTTATCAATCTGAAATTAAAATGGAGGAAATATTCCCAAAAAAATATAATTATATCTTTTGGTAAACTCTTGCGGATTTTATCGTATTTGATTACGGTATCATGATACATTATAATTTGATCTTTACCATGCGTTCTTAAAATATCAAACATCCAATTATAAAAATCGAGTAAAGCAATTTCTTTTCCTTTTTGTTCTAAATATTTTTTAGATTTATAGCGACCAAAATCAAATAATTCATCTAAAGTAATATGAAAATAATTCGACGAGAAATTTGTACACAGCTCATCGAGACAATCTTTGATAAATAAGCGAACTTTCTCATTTGAGATATCAAAAGTTTGTGCACCAGGGAATTCACCCAAATCTCGATATCCAGGAACGAGTAAAACATTATCCACATGACCAGTTAGACAGACTAATGGGACAATCTCCATAAAATATTTTTTTGCATATTCTTGTATTTCTGAAATTTCTTCTTTTGTCAGCGGATCCCTTCCAATCCCAATATTAGGATGTTTCTCATAATAAAAAATATCACATTCATAACCGAAAATGAAGAAATTTATTTTGAAACGACTTAATATTCGAATAAATTTTTTCATGTTTTCAACAGTAGGAACTTGACCCCTACTGATGTCATCAGCTATAGCTCGTATTTTAAAATTGGGAAAATCAATAATAGTAATTTCTGGGAGAGAAACTTCATTTTGATTAGAATTTAGTAATTGAAGTATAGTTTGTATTCCATAAAAAACTCCTTTTTCAGATTCTGCTATTAATCTTACCTCATTTTTTCCAATTGTTAAAGAATATCCTTCCTCAGTTTGCTTAACACTATCAAATACTGGTAATTCTATGCCTTCAACCACTTTTTCTTTCGTATCAGAAATTTGGGGTGCATTTAAGAAAGATAATTCTTCATTTATTAAATCTTGAAAAAAAACAAGATTTTCAACGTTATCATATAGCAGTTCAATGGATTCTGTCAAATAATATGATTTATCACCTACTATCATGCTTTGAGGTTGAGGTATAATAAGCAATTCTCTAGAAATTGGATAAGATTTTTCTTTTAAACCAGTAATTATTAATTTTTTCAAATTAAATCGCCTATTATTGTTTTATTTACAACTCCAGATCTTTTAAAAAATATTTGAGATAATATTTACAAAAATTAATAACCCATAAAAAATTGTTATTGATAAAAAAAAATTGGTGATAAGTGTGAAAAAGACTCCATTAATAATCTTCTGCATCGGTTACGTTGTAGTATTACTTGTTCAATTTGCGCTTCTCCGAAACCTAAATGCAGACCTTGCAACATTTATACCAGGACCAGCTTTTACCGACTTTCTTATTATAGCAACTTTGCAGCCGTTATATATTGTAGGGTTATATTACTTAGTTGCATATCCAATGTCACAGGTCTATTATTGGCTCCATGATTTGATATCCTTCTTTAAATATGAGTATAAGAAAACTGAACTCGGCACTGAATATTCAACATTTTCATATTTAGCAAGATTGGCAGTTCCAGCATTGTTGTGTTACTCTCTATTGTTCTTATTTATAGATTTTATAATGCCCTCTGGGTTGTTTACAGTTAGTAGAGAGAATTTTCTTATTCCAATAATTACATTAAATTTTCTACTGCTACCCCTGTCTTGCTTAATTGTCAGTGGCACGTGGATATTGGATGATATAGGTGTTATTTGTCATCTAAAACCGAAGTATTATGATGATCGGAAACCTCCAGTTATCGAAGGTGTAGGAAGGTTCTGGGGATCGACATGGAGCGGTCTCATTGGTTACACCACTCCAATCGGAATTGCTGTACAAATATATCGGTCAATGGTTTTAGCTATTCCAATTCAACAAACAATTACTTTGATCTTACTACCTTTGGTTCTAATCTGCATGTTTATACCGATCGTCTTAATTCATGATGAAAGAATAGAAGAATATAAAAAGAAATTCTTCGAAAAGTGGGACTTAGAAGCTGTTCCGAAATCTAAATTAGAAATTTAAAAATTTTTTTATTTTTTTCTTTCCATTTTTTACTAAATTTAATTGTGTCCTAATACTGCTTTTATCCCTTTATGGTATATTTCCTGGTCCTCCCTTTTTAAGGGTTATAGACTAAATTTAACCGATTTTTTTTTTCGATCAAAAGAAGAAAATAAAGAAGTGTTTTCATGTTGTGTATATTTGTGCATATTTGATCATATTTAATTAGAAATATATATTGGGATAAGATTTCTGTAATAGTTAATACATTTATAGGAGAGATTTTTATAAGAGAACATAAAATTTCTTTATTATTTACAAAAGCTTTAAAATGACCCCAATACTTAAATAGTAATGACAAAAAAAATTGAATAATATTCGATGTTATATATAAACCCCTTGGATAATATTCAGTTTTTTATAAATAGATTTTTTTTAATACTAAAGGATTAATTAAATCCTTCAAATAAACTAAAATAGAAGGCAATATAATTTGACTATTGATAGTAATTCTGTACTTTCAAAGATAGCATGCCCAGAGTGTGGAAATGATTCTAATATAGTTAATGACGATACTCGTGGCGAAGTTATTTGTGGAAACTGTGGGATTGTAATAAGTGAAAAAATTATTGATCAAGGTCCTGAATGGAGAGCTTTTAATACATTAGAACGCGATAAACGTTCAAGAGTAGGATCTCCAATTTCTTATACTATACATGATAAAGGTCTTTCAACTATGATTGACTGGCATGATAAGGATATTTACGGTAAAAAACTGCCTCCTAAAACCCGAGCACAAGTGTATCGGATGAGGAAGTGGCAAATTCGGACTCGAGTGCATAGCTCTATAGCTAGAAACTTAGCACAAGCTATGACAGAATTAGATCGTTTATCATCACAATTAGACATTCCAAAAGGAGTTAAAGAGACATCAGCTGTTATGTATCGTAGAGCAATTGAAAGAAGACTTATTAGAGGACGTTCTATCGAAGCTATGATTGCAGCCGCAGTATATGCAGCATGTAGACTTAGAAAAGTTCCGAGAACCTTAGATGAACTTGTTAAATATACCCGAGTTAATAAAAAAGATCTTGGACGTGCTTACCGATTAATGATTCAAAGATTGGGAGTTCAAATTCCTACCTCGAATGCGAAAGATTTCATATCTCGTTTTTGTGCAGACCTTGAATTATCAGGACGTGTTCAAAAGAAAGCATGTGAGCTTATTGATCAAGCAAGTGCAAAGGCAATAACCGCAGGAAAAGACCCCACAGGGCTTGCAGCCGCAGCAATTTATATAACAGGAATTCTTGAAGGTGAACGAAGAACCCAAAGACGCATAGCAGAAGTAGCCCATGTTACGGAAGTAACAATAAGAAACCGATACAAAGAGTTAATCAAAAAATTAAGAATTTTTGTTGAAGTTTAATTCATTTATTTTTATTTTTGCTTTTTTTCCTTATATCTAAAATCATTTTCTAGTCAACACTATTTCTAATAGCTAATTTCCAATAGATGTAAAATATCGAACAGAACATCTCTTCCCACCTTGTTGTAGAAAACTCATCAAGAATATAATTCTTAGGTTTGAAATGAATTGTTTTTCCATTAGTATATTGAAAATGAACTTCCTTCCATTCATGCTTAATACCTCTATAAAATTCAGTGACTTGGATAAATGGCATATCCTCAATATAATCCCATGTGAAACCTTGAACTCCTCCAGTCCATAATTTGTAAACAACTCCGGATGGACCTACTGCAATAAACAGATTTTTCCTTAAATGTCTGTCAAGACTACCCAATATTAAAACAAATACGGCTAGTCCTAGAGGAATAAATGGAATCCATGTGGGCAGATAACTATTTGTGTTTGAGTTAATATTAATTATGGAGAACAGGCTTATTAGCCCTATTATAACTAAAAATACACCAAAAATTAGGAGCACATATCCACCAGTACCGACTTTGCCTGGAAAAACAAAAATTTGTTTTCTCTGAATGGCACCCTTTAAATCTTCTGGAGAATATAATTCTTTAGATTCATAATATCCCGATTTATAATCTTCGTAAGCTTTAAGAAGTATATTTAATTCCTCACTCATGATTTATTTCCTCCTCTTATTTATGAACAATTTATCAAAATTTACTCATAACTTGTTATATGATTTTCTTAATGTCTATATATAGTTTTATTTATGTAAATAATAAATCTCAGCTAATTATATTATGATAAGAAGGTAATTATACAAAGATAATCAGCAATAGGAGGGGTTTTAGAGGAGTTAGGATTATTTGAGCTTATCTTTAATTAAATTTTATGAACGAAACAAGTCATTACATAATTAGAATTAACAAATAAGCTAAACTGTACCCCTTTTTACATTTTATAAGAGATTTTTTCGTTTTATTATTAATATTATACCTGAAATAACCCAAAAAAAACCAAATATTAAAACTACAATAGTAGCAGTAACTACATCAAAATTGAGGGGGGGATGAAGAAAAACCCAAAGATAACCCAAAATTATAATTATACCCAAAATTATGAGTCCTGTTCCAAAGATTATATATTTTGTTGGATCTTTTATCGCTGTATATCTTGACAAGCAGAAAAACCTCTTTTGTTATCTTATTAAATCTTTCTTATAATTATTATATTTATCTTATTTAATACTATCTTTAATAAGATAATAGCAAAGCGCCCCAAATGCTTTATCCACATTATCCCCCGTTTTTGCAGATGTTTCAAGATACGGCAAATTTAATTTTTTAGCTAACTTAGCTGCTTTTTCAAAACTTACTTTTCTTTCTAAATCGATCTTATTACCGATAAGCATAATTAGGAATTTATGTTGTAGAGGCGCAGATTCCTTTAATTCTTCAAGCCAATTTGAAATATTTTCGAAAGTTTGCGGTCGACTGACATCATAAACTATGACTGCAGAATCTGCACCTTCTAAATAAGTTTTGCGTATATTTTTAAACATTGTCTGACCTGATAAGTCCCAAATATTCAGAATCACAGAGATATTTTCTGAAAGTGTATATGTCTTTTTTTGAATCCCCACACCAATAGTAGATTTATAATCCTCATCAAATTTTTTCTCTATAAAACGTCTTAATATGCTAGTTTTTCCTACACTTTCAGTACCAAGAATTACTAGTTTAAAGAAAAAATCAGTTTTTTCCTTCATTTGAGGAAGTTGGAGATCAAGTGAAATATTTGGAACTTCATAATCGATTAATTGTTGGATTTTTTCAGCAACAATATAGGTCCAAGGGAGGATTTTGTCCGTATCCGAGCCAGGTCTAACTAATGTTATGAGAAAAGCTTTTTTTCCAGCTTGTGTAAAAATTAATTGTCCTTGTTCTGTGGTGACTATAGCTCCTAAATGACCACCTTCACCTGATAATTCTCTTTTAATCCGATTAGCAGCATTACTTAAAGCACCACTACAAGCAGCAATTGTGAGTTCTTCCTCCTCTTGAGTAATTGATGAAGCAATAATAAGCCCACTTTTATCCATAATAGCAGCTACTAAAATACTATGAATATTTAAATAATTATCTAAAAGAATGTTAAGCTTATTACCAAGTGTTTGTTGCACAAAATCCACTACTTATTATAAGAATAAATATTGAAGATAAATCAATAATACTTAATTTAAATATTTTTATAGTTGCCTTTAAGAAATCCTCAATTTAATTATTTAAAGCATTGAGAATCTCTTTAATTTTTATACAAAAATTTGAGAAAATCTCTAATTACTAATAAAATTAAAAAAAATACTTTTTATTAAAAGATTGAAAATTTAAAATTTTTTAAATTACTTATCTAACACTATCTTTAATCAGGTGATAACAGAGTGCCCCAAATGCTTTGTCAACATTATCTCCAGTTTTAGCCGATGTTTCAAGATATGGAATTTTTAGAGCTTTGGAAAAGTTTTTAGCCTCATCGAAACTCACCATTCTATCCAAATCGATTTTGTTACCTATTAACATTACGATAAATCTACTTTGTGCTCTCATAGGTTCTTGAAGCTCATCAAGCCAGTGATTAATGTTTTCAAACGATGCCGGTCTTGTTACATCATAAACAAGGACTGCAGATTGTGTTCCTTCTAGGTAGGTTTTCCGTATATTTCTGAACATTGCTTGACCCGCTAAATCCCAGATATTCAAAGTTACTGATACACTATCAGAAAGATCATAAGTTTTATTAAGTATCGAAACCCCAATAGTCGATTTATAATCTTGTTTAAACGATTTTTCAATAAATCTTCTTATTAAACTGGTCTTACCAACTGCTTCATCCCCGAGAACTACAAGTTTAAAGTTAAATTTTTGTGGATCCGTCATTTTTGGAAGTTCAAGGGACAGATCTAAATTCTCAAGGTCAATTAATTGTTGAATTTTTTCTGCAACAATATAGGTCCAAGGAAGGATTTTGTCCGTATCAGAGCCAGGTTTTGCCAAAGTAATGAGTACAGCTTGGTCTCCAGCACGAGTAAAAATAAATTCTCCTTGTTCTGAGGATACTATTGCACCTAAATGGTATCCTCCCGATAATTCATCTTTAATTCTTTCTGCTGCTGTAGCTAATGCACCACCACAAGCAGCAATCGTCAGTTCCTCCTCCTCTTTAGTAATAGAAGAAGCCATCATTAACCCATCATTGTCAACTATAGCTCCAGCTCTAATATTGGGTATTTTTAGGTAATTTTCTAATAACGTATTTAGTTTATCTCCGAGGGTTGTCATTTCAATTTCCTCCAATTTTTCATTATTAAATTTAATATAAAAATACAAATATTAGTTTAATTTTTTAATTCATCCTCATATATTTTATATTAATAGATTATTGATAGGTTAGCTACCTCTAAATTACTCTCTTAATTCTTAGCAATTTTTTTTTCTGATATTTTTTAAGAATTTCATTTACTTTTATCAAAGGCAAATCAGATTTTTTACAAATATTTTCGATATTATTTGTTCCATCACATAAACGCAATACTTTTAAATCCAAAAAAGGTAATTTCTGCTTCCCAAGTTTTTTTACTAAGAAAGGTCTCCTTTGAGCATACTTTTTAGGTTTAGGTTTAATCTCTTTTTTAGTAATATCTTTTGGTGCTGTTTTTTTAGTAGACTTTTCAATCATTTTAAGTAATTCGGCTTTTTTAGTCGTAACGGAACTTGCTTCACCAGTATCAGGAATATCAACATGATTTATTTGGGTTGCCTCTTCTTCTGATTGAGAATATGCTTCAACCTCTGTTTGAAGCTCCATCATTTTTGTTAACTCTATCATTTCTTCGCACCATTTTGCCATATCGAATTCCTCTATAGCTTTGAATAAATTTATTGCTTCATTAAAATGACTTATTGCTTCTTTGTAATACCCTATAGAAAGTGCCCATTCAGCGTTTTCGATAGATTCTTCAATTTTAGCTTTTTTTAACTTTACTTCTGGAGAGTCAATCTCTTGAATTGCCTGATATTGTTCAGAAGCAAATGTAGCGTCAGAAGTTATAGACAAACCTTTTGCGGTATCTTGAACAATATTATCAATTGCTAATTCAAATGGTTTCAGTATTAAAACATCTTGGTTACTAAGAGCCTTATCGGCAAAACCTAATTTCACAAAGGAAGTTAAAATATTTCCAAGAAAAATTTTTGCATCTACCTCATTAAAACCCAAGTCCATTGAAACTGCAATTATAAAGTAATCTGAAATGCTGTAGAAAAATTTTTTGGAGCCCATGGTCACCGCTTTTACGTAATCCCCACCAGTCACTTCTGCAGAAAAATTAATTATTGCAGTAAGCAGACCACTGAATAAATTAGAGTCTATTTTTTGTGTTTTATCATAATTTTTATGAATTAAACAGACTCCACTATTCTTATCTATTATCCAAACGTCACCAATCAAAGAGAATAATTCCATTTATTTAGTTATTATAAATTTATTTTATTACTGGAATTAATTCTTTTTGGTTTATTATCAAATTAATATTGTAATTCAGATAGGTTATTAACAATATTTTTTGTTAATATGCTAAATAGAAGTCTTTTTATATTCAATGAATTTATTTTTTTGGTACTTTTGCAGTATTTCTTTTACTTTTGTTAAAGATTTATTTGTCAGTTTACAAATTTGTTCAACAGTGCGAGTTCCATTACATAAACTAAGAATTTCATTATCAATAAAAGGCATTTTCTTTTTACCAAGTTTTTTAATTAATATTGGGGTTTTTTTTGTAATCTCATGTTTTTCATCAGGAATTGATTGCATTTCTTTTTTTTCTATTTTTGAAAAAGCTTCGATTTCTTCTTCCAACTCCACCATCTTGATTTGCTCAATCATTTCATTACACCAGTTTGCCATATCGAATTCCTCTAGCTCATTAAATAGAGTTATTGCAGTTTTAAAATGGGCAAGTGCATCTTTATAAAAACCTTTACTTAGTGAATGCTCTGCTTTTTCTATAACCTCTTCAATTTTTGTTTTCTTTAATTTTACATCTTGAGAGTCAATTTCTTGTGCTGCAGGATATTGATCAGACAGATTTTCTGCAACATTAGGAATTACAGCTAGACTTCTTTTAGTATTTTTAACGATTTTATTAATTGTTATTTCGAAGGGTTTCAATTGTTTAAGATCTTTTTCGGCGTCTTTAAGAGCTTTATCGGCATAACCTAACTTTATAAATGCGGTTAAAATATTTCCGAGGAAAATTTTTGCATCCACTTCATCATAGCTCGGATCCATTGATACTGCAATTATAAAATGATCGGAAATGCTGTAAAAAAATTTTTTGGAGCCCATAGCTACCGCTTTTACATAATCACCCCCAGTAACTTCAGCAGAAAAATTTATGATCGCAGTTAGTAGACCACTAAATAAATTAGAATCAATTCTTTGTAATTTATCATAATTCTTATGAATTAAGCAAAGTCCGCTACGTTTATCAATAATCCAAACGTCACCAATCAAGAACAATAATCCCATTTAATATTTTTAATTAATCTATTTTATTATAAGAATAAAATTCTGATAAATATTTTATGATTAATTGAAATTTGAATATAAAAAAGCGAAAATAGAAAATATTAATTTGTATAAATTTTAAATTTAGAAATTCGAATTTTTTTATTGAAAAGCTCGTTTCATTCCAATTAATTTCTTTTTATGATATTTTCGGAGAATTTCACTTACTTTTAATCTGTTTAGTTTAGTTTTTTTACAGATATCATCGACAGTGTGGTTGCCATCACATAAAGGGATTACTTTTGAATCTAATAAAGGAAATTTCTTAGCTCCAGTTAGAGGTCTTAATAAATACGGAATCCTTCGAAATTGAACTGAAACATCTTTCTTTTTTTCTTGTTTAATAGGTTCTACGGGTTTAATTGGTTCTTCAGTTTTAATCGGTTCTTGATAATTAGTGGCTTCTTTAGTTTGAGTAGATTCAATAGGTACTGGAGGTGCTTGAAATGGAACGGTAATTTCTTCTATTTTTTCGGGGCTTTTTTTCGTATCAAGTAAGACCGTTTCTCTTACTGGAAAAGGAGGTAATTTTGCAATGATTTGAGTTTCTTGAGTTTCAAATTGCTTAGCTTTTTCTATCATCTCCGTACACCATTCAGCCATATCATTCTCTCCAAGTTCTCTGAATAACTCTTCTGCAACGTGAAAGTATATTATAGCGTCCTTATATAGACTGTTTGCTAATGCCCACTCTGCATTCTCAATGGCTTCTTCAATTTTTTGTTTTTTCATACGAACTTCTGGTGTGTCTGTTTTTTCGGCAAGTTGATATTGTTCATTCAAGAGATCTCCGTAATCTTGCCTGATTGTTAAGATGTTGATTGCATCTTGAACAATTATATCAATTTGTTGTTCAAATGGTTGAAGTGCTAAGGTATCTTGAGTAGTAAGTGCAATTTCAGAATAACCCATTGTAATAAAAGAATTTAAAATATGATCAAGGACTGGTTTTGCGTCAAGCTCATTGAATCGTTCTTCCATAGAAATAGCAATGATGAAATTAGTAGAAACTCTATAGAAAAATTTGTTAGACCCCATAGCAACTGATTTTATGAAATCTCCACCTGTTATCTCTTCGGAGAAGTTGATTATGGCCGATAATAAGCCACTGAAGAGGTTGGCATCCACCTTCTTCAATCTCCCATAGTTTCTATGTATTAGACACAAGCCTGTCTTTCTTCCTATTACCCAGATGTTTGAAATCAAGAATTCAGCCCAATCCCATTGAATAAAATATATAATATTATTTATTATATTACTAAAATTAATGTTTTTCGGTTTGTTTTCTTATATTTTTATTATAACAATAATATAACAAAAAGCTCTCGAATCTCAAAATTGGTATAAAGGAAAAGAGAATAGAATTTAAATTTAATTAATCGAAAGATTAATTTGAGGTTTATTCGATGGAAGATAGAATTTCGAAAATAAAAAAAGAAATGGAATTAAAAGAGATAAATTTAATAATCTTATTTAGTTCCAGAAATATCTATTATGTTTCTGACACTGCTCAATTTTCTATTTGTGTATTACCCTTAGACGGTGAACCATTCATTTTTATAAAACGCAATTTTCAACGTGGAAAAAAAGAGACCTGGATTAAAGATGTAATAAAACTCGAATCAACCAAGGGTGTAATTCAAGAGATAAAGGATAGAAAATTAGAAATAAAGGATTTAGGGTTAGAATTGAATTTTTTAAGAGCAAATCAATACATAAAATTATCTAAATTGCTTCCAAATAGTCGATTTATTGATATTAATCAACTATTTTTAGAAATAAGAATGATTAAGGATAAGAGGGAAATAGAGCATATAAAAGCAGCAGCAAAGGCGGTGATGGGAGCACAAAAAGTTACACGTGAATTTATAAAACCTGGTGTTACTGAAATGGAAGTTGCTGCTGAAATAGCATATGAATTAAAAAAACATGGAAGTTGGACAACACAAAGTAATATGTATTGGGATTCTAATGGATTTTGTCTTGCTTCAGGGGAGAATCTATATTCGCCTGGTGATTTTCCAATTTTATCAGGTGTAGGGGCTTCTAAGGCAACCCCAAGAAGCGCTTCGAATCGGATTTTGAAAAATGGGGACATTTTCGTACTTGATATTGGTTCGAATGTTGAAGGCTACCATGCAGATCATGCAAGAACCTATTACATCGGAAATCCAGATTCAAAATTCCGAAAAATTTATAATATTATTTTAGGAGCACTCAAGAATGCATTTCAATTAATAAAGGAAGACAAAACCATTGCTGAAATATTCCAAGAGACAAAAGAACGCATGGGAGAATACAAGGAATTTTTTCAGGGGTTTAATGGATACAGACAAGGACTCGGGCATGGTGTCGGTCTTCATTTAGATGAACCGCCATATATCATTGCTAGGAATACGAATAAACTCCAAGAAAATATGGTTATTGCTCTCGAGCCAAAATTAATTATTCCAAATTGGGGAGCAGTTGATTTGGAAGACACTTTATTAATAAGAAAAAATAAAGACCCCGAATTATTAACCACTTCCCCTTATTTGGAATTCTAATATTTAATTTGTCCTACTTAAAACTGAAAAAGCCAGACTAAATTTATGAACTTGTTGCTATTATTAACATATACTACTTATTTTTGAAAATAATCAATCAACGGAAAAAATAATAAAACTATGTTTTATTGTAAATTTAGTTAAATCTTCTTATGAAGAATTAATATAATAGAAAAATAACAAAAATAACAAATTTAATGGAGCAAAAATTATGGTAGGAATTAGATCATATGGGGCTTATCTACCAGCTTATAAACTTGAGCGAAAAGCTATTGGAAGAGCTTGGGATTTCCCAAAAGCGCCAGGCACGAAATCGATGGCTAATCTAGACGAAGATTCAATAACCATGGGTGTTGCAGCGGCTCTTAAATGCATGGGAGATATTGATCCTAAAGAATTAGATGGTATATTTTACGCTTCAACCACTCCACCATACGTTGAAAAACAAAATGCATCTACATTAGCTTCAGTGTTAGATTGTAGATCAGATATCTTAACTGCTGATTTTTGTAATACATTAAAGGCAGGAACAACAGCTTTACGTTCAGCTTATGATGCAATATCAAATAAGAAAGCCAAAAATATATTGATTATAGTCTCAGATAGAAGAAACCCAGAACCGGTAAGTATGTGGGAATATCAAATGGCTGATGGGGCTGTAGCTTTATTAGTATCAGAAGATGATGGGCTTGCTAGAATTGAGGGATATCATTCTGTAAATTATGAGTTAATAGGACCTTGGAGAAAAGAAGGGCAAGACTATGTCCATAGTTTTGAAGTTAAAGTCGAAGTAAAAATTGCATATGTACAATCAATGACTGCTGCAATAAAGGGACTTATGGAGAAATTTGAACTTACGCCAGAGTCCATCGACAAAGCAGCATATTATTCACCAGAGCCCAGATATCATGGTGTAGTCGCTAAAAAACTGAAACTTCCGACTAAAGCTATAGTGGATTCAAATTTCTTAGAGATGGGAAATACTGGATCTCCATTATGTTTTCAATTATTAATCAGTGCATTTGAAAAAGCGAAACCAGATGGAAATATTATTCTCGCAGGATATGGTGATGGTGCAGATGCTTTTTACTTAGTAGCCACAGAAAAAGCTAAAGAAATGAAAAATGAGAAAGGTAAATTCCAAAAACTAATTAAAAATCAGATACTTATCGAAAATTATAATAAATATTTAGAAAATAGATTATTAGTTAAAGGTCGGAATTTCTTTGTTCGTAGATCCAGTCCTGTGACTATGTGGAGAGATCAAAAATCGGTCTACCAATTATATGGATTTAAATGCAATAAATGCGGAATGATCCAATATCCAATAATGAACGGTAACTGTATGAATTGTATGAGTGAAGATGTTACTCCTATGAAAATGAGTCATACAGGTAAAGTCTTTACCTTCAGTTTAGATCATTTAGTCGGTGGAGAATATAAACAAACTCCAGTTCCTAGGTGTGTTGTGGATTTAGATGGTGGTGGTAGAATTTTGTTAGATATGACAGATTGTATACCACGTGATACGTATGTCGGTCAAGAAGTTGAATTAACATTTAGAAAATATTCTGAAGGTGGAGAATTTGATAATTATTATTGGAAATGTCGCCCCATAGAAAGAAAGAAGAAAAAGGAGGCGAGCTAATTGGGACATATTAGACATGGTAGTATAAGAGATAAAATTGCAATTATAGGTGTTGGTTGCACAAAATTTGGTGAATTATGGGATAAGAACCAATATGACTTGTTAAGGGAATCTACATATGCAGCTTTTAAAGATGCCGGAATTCAAGATCCAAATAAAGAAATCGATGCAATTTGGTGCGGCATACAATATTATTTTACTGGGCTTTCAGGTGGGACTGCTGCGGATGCTATGAAACTATATGGTAAACCAGTAACAAGAGTAGAGAATTTTTGTGCTTCTGGTATGGACGCATTTAGAAATGCTTGTTACGGAGTGGCATCAGGAGTTTGTGATATTAATCTCGCATGTGGTGTTGAAAAGTTGATGGATGAGGGAAGTGCAGGGCTTCCAGGCTTTCATGAGTTTGGTCATCCAGTATTACCTATGCCGTCAGCTCCAGCAATGTTTTGTTTTGCCGCATCTCGTTCTTTTGCAGAATATGGCTGGACAAAAGAAGATCTTGCCAGAGTTGCAGTAAAAAATCATAAAAATGGAGTTGCTCATCCTAAGGCTCACTTTAGACGCGCAATAACAATAGAAGATGCTTTAAATGCACCAATGATCGCTGAGCCACTTGGTCGTTTTGATTGTTGTGCTATGAGTGATGGCAGTGCAGCTTTGATAGTCACGACGCCTGAAATAGCTGAAAGTTACGCCCATGCCAAAGATTATGTAGTGGTAAAAGCAAATGCCATCTGCGTTGAAACCAACTTTCCGTGGTATAATCCGAATTATAGTTTTGTGGGTTTTCCATCAACACAAAAGGCTGCAAAATTAGCATATGAAGAAGCAGGTGTAAAAGACCCCAAAAAAGAAATATCATTAGCCGAAGTTCATGATTGTTTTACTATTACAGAATTAGTTAACTATCAAGATCTATTCTTCTGTGAACCTGGTGAAGCAGCACAATGGCTCAAAGATGGACATCCGGAAGTGGAAGGTGATTTGCCAGTCAATGCATCAGGAGGATTAAAATGTTTTGGACATCCCATTGGAGCAACGGGATGTAGAATGCTTCAAGAAGTAACTCGACAATTACAAGGTAGAGCAGAAGGTATGCAAGTCAAAGATCCAGAACTTGGTTTGGCACATAATCTTGGTGGTGCCTTTACCGTAGCATCAGTTACAATTTTAGGAAAAGGGCCTCTATAATCCCCTTATTTTACTTTCCTTTATCCCTTTTTTTTATTAAAAAAAATAATTATTGTTTTTATGATTCTTTTTTTTCTTCCCATTCTCTAAGTTTTCTTCGAAATACTTTGCCTACAGCAGTACGGGGAAGTCTATTAATGAATTCTACTTTTCTTGGCCATTTATAACCTGCCATACGTTCTTTTGCCCATTCAATGATTTCCTGTTCTGTGATTTTCCCATCACGATATTCTTTTCTAAGTACAATAAAAGCTTTTATTGTTTCACCAATGACAGGATCCGGAACACCAACCACTCCTACTTCTAGAACTGCTGGGTGTTCATATAATTTTTCTTCTACCTCTCTAGGCATAACTTTATATCCTTTGTATTTAACCATATCCTTTGTTCGACCTTCAATGTAGAAATAGCCGTCCTCAGCCATTCTTGCTAAGTCTCCAGTTCTTAACCATCCATCAGATGTAATAGTTTTTGCTGTAGCTTCCGGTTTCTTCCAATATCCTTTCATAATCTGTGGACCCCGAATTAACAACTCCCCTACTTGATCTAATGGTAATTCTTCTAATGTCGCTGGATCTACAATCTTGGCGTCAGTATCGATTATAGGGACACCAATACTTTCAGCTCTTATTTCGGGAAGCCATTCTGGTTGTGTATGAGTTATAGGGCTTGCCTCAGTCAACCCATAACCTTGTCCCATTTTTACTCCTGTTACTTCCTCCCATCTACGACTTATTTCGGGGGGTAAAGCTGCTGAACCTGATCCCGAGCTTTCTAAGGAGCTTAGATCGCGTTTTGTAAAATCTGGGTGATTTACGAGCATTTGGAACATTACTGGCACTCCAACAAACCCTCTTAATTTGTATGTCTCAATTGTCTTAAGGATTTCTCCAGCATCAAACGAAGTATACATGATCATCATCGCTGCTGCTGAGAGTGATATTAATACAACAGTGAAACCGAAAGTATGACATATTGGTAAGACTGTTACACTAGTAATCTTTCCAATTTCTTCTACATATCGATTCTTTGCTATCCCCATTGTACATAATGCATCTGCTATAAGATTATTGTGAGTTAACATAACTCCCTTCGGCAATCCGGTGGTTCCTCCCGTATATAAAAGAGCCGCTATGTCATTTAATGGATCAATTTCAACTTTTGGAGGTTTAGGTTCCTTGTCTTTAACAAAATCTTCAAAAAGTATTGCATCACCTTTTGGTTTTTGGGCACCTAACAAAATTACATTTTCAATTTCAACTTTCTCCCTAGCTTTTTTAATTGTCCTATAGTTGTCACTATGACAAAAAACCGTGTTAATATTACCAGCATCTCTTACTATATGAGCTACATCGGATTCTTTTAGTAATGGATTTATTGGAGTAGCCGCTGCTCCACATTGAGTTATCCCAAAAATTGAAAATATAAATTCTGGACGATTGGAAGTCATAATCGCAACTGAACTTCCTTTTTTAACACCTAAATCATTATAAAGACCATTTGAAATCTTATCTGCATATAAAAAGACATCTCGATAGGTATATTTCTTATCAGTGGGAACAAAATAAATAGCTACATTATTTGGAAAATCCTCGGCGACTTGCCGAATATAATCATTTATTGAAATTGGATCATACTTGATGGTTTTTGGTATATCAGCAGGTTTGTAGCTATTCCAGATTCTATTTGGTCTAACATAAGGGGATTCGTTTTTATAATCGTAAATAGGCTCCCATTTTTTTTCTTCACTCATAAAAATACCTCGACTTCTTTTAAATTATTTTAATATTATTTTTATTAATAAATCCACCATTTAATTTGATTTTTTCTTATAAAAAAGGTTTAAATAATGTCACTTCTTATCTAAGAAATACTAAAAAGAAAATACCTATTTCATAGATTAAAAGAGGGAATCTTAGTGAGTAAAAACATTTCGGAGGAATTTATCCTTAAACATGAAGATATAGTTAGATCAATTTCTGTATCTCCAGATAAAAAATATTTAATCAGTGGTTCTCAAGATAAAACAATTAGAGTCTGGGAGTTGGAAACTGGAAATCTCGTTCATAATCTTAAAGGTCATACTGGTTGGGTATTAACAGTCGCAGTCTCTCCAAATGGAGAATATATTGTTAGTGGATCGTCAGACAAAACAATCAAAATTTGGGATCTTGAAACTGGGTTGCTTATCCGCACACTTGAAGGGCATAATCTTTATGTATTCTCCGTTGCAGTTTCTGAAGAATATATCTTTAGTTCATCTTGGGATAAGACTATTAAAGTCTGGAGTTTAAAAACTGGAAAATTAATACACACAATTAAAGGTCATAAAGATTGTGTGTATACAATAATTTTATCTCCTGATAATAATTATTTATTGAGTGGATCTTGGGATGCAACAATTAAGATGTGGGAGATAGGCACATGGAAACACATCTGTGATTTCACAGGTCACGAGAGTGCTATTTATTCGCTTGCAATAACATCTGATGGAAGATATATCTTTAGTGGATCGGGGGATAATACCATTAAGATGTGGGATTCTAAGAATAAATTAATTATTCGCACTTTTGAGGCACATACAGATCAAATATATGCTCTTGCGGTTCTACCAGATAATAAAATTATTACTGGTTCGGCAGATAAAAGCATTTGGATTTGGAATTATTTAAATGGTTGGGCACTCGGGAAACTTACAGGATACTCAGCAATTTATTCTCTTGCAGCTCCAGGGAAATATATTATTTGTGCATTCGAAGATAAAACAATTAAAGTATGGAATACAGATAAATTTCAAGAAGGAATCTCAATTGAAGAATTGATTAAATCACATTTCAAATTCGGACGAAGTACAGGCTATGATCTATTTAGTAAAGGTGCTTATTATCAGAATGTAGGAGATTACGTAAAAGCAATTGATTACTTTAAAAGAGCTCTTGAATATGAAATGCAAAATAGCGAAGTTTGGAATAGATTAGGAATATGTTATAGTTCTATGGGCAAGATAAAAGAAGCTATAGATTCTTTTCAAAATGCAATAAAAATTAATTCCAATGATAGTTCAATATGGATCAATATGGGTATAGCATATAGTATAACGGATAATAATAAGGCCATCGAATGCTTTCAAGAAGCTGTTAAAATTAACCCATATAATAGATTGGGTTGGTATATTATGGGATTGACTTATTTCCTTTCGGGTTCCGCTTTAGAATCTATTGATCCATTTAAAAAAGTTATAGAAATTAACCCTAATGGACTTTTTCCGTGGTATCATATTGGACTTGCACTCGCTTTTGTAGAAAAATTTGAAAAAGCAATCGAATGGTTGCAAAAAGCTATTAAAAATGATTCTTCGAATTATAAAGCTTGGATACTAATGGGAATATGTTATACCGAGTTAAAGAAAAAAGATGAAGCTATGAATTGTTATGAAAAAGCTATTAATCTATTAGAAAGTCATCTGCAAGTATTTCCTTATGATAGTGATGCGAGAATTTTCTTAAATTGGGCAAGATATAAAACAAATGTTAGTAAATATAAGTCAGAAATGCTAAAAAAGGAGAAAGAGAAAGCTAGAGAGAATATAAAAAGTTATTACTCTTAAAAAAATATTAAAAAATCATTATTTTTTTAAATTTTCTCCTTATCTCTTAATTTTCTTCGAAGTATTTTTCCAACTGCACTTTTTGGGAAAGATCCTACAAATTCTACTTTTCTAGGATATTTGTAGGCGGCAAGTTCTTCACGTGACCAATCAATAATTTCTTTTTCAGTAATTTTTCCTTTGTATTCACTATTTAATCGGATAAATGCTTTAATAGTTTCACCTGCAACGGGATCTGGAATCCCTACGACGGATACTTCTTCAATAGCAGGGTGTTCGTATAAAACTTCTTCTACTTCGCGTGGATAAACCGAATGTCCTTTATATTTAATAAGATCTTTCATTCTATCCAGAAGATAAATATATCCTTCTTCATCTAACTTACCATAATCTCCTGTTTTTAACCATATCATTCCACCAGCTTCAAATAAGACTCCCTTTGTTTTTTCAGGTCTTTTATAATAACCCTTCATTACTTGCGGTCCACTTACAACAAGTTCTCCCTCTTTTCCAACAGGTAGAAAATTATTATCTTCATCTATAATTCCAACATACGTATTTGGTATGGGAAATCCACAAGATCCTAGTTTTTTCTTTCCAAAAGGTGCATTTATACAAACAACAGGTGATGCCTCTGTAAGCCCATACCCTTCTGCCATACGCCATCCTGTTATATTTTCCCATTTTTTTGCCAATTCTACAGGTAAAGCACCAGCACCAACATTTGCAAGTTGAAATTGTGACATATTAACTTTCTTTTCCTTGACTAGTGGATGATTCATAAGAGTTATAAACATTGTAGTAACACCTTGCATTCCTACGGCATCCTGATTAAATTTCTCCAATACTTCTTCTGGATTAAAAGTTGGAAATAAATAAGATTTAGCCCCAACTAATGAATTTAGCGCCAATTCGCAAGTTTGTCCATAAATATGATACCAAGGTAAGACACTGACCATTACTTGTCGTTCCCATTTATAAAATTCCTTTAAATGATTTACATATGGTACTAATTGATGCGCATTTGCAACAACATTTCTATGTGTTAACATAGCACCTTTTGGATCTCCTGTTGTACCTCCTGTATATTGAATTATAGCAAGATCATCAGGATTTATATCTACTTTTGGTGGTTCCGGAGGATTGTTCATTATTGTATCAAAATGATAGATTCCATTTTCAGGATCTTCAGGTTTTTTTATTTCTTTACCCTCAACATTCACTAGAATTATATTTTTAAGATTTGTTTCAGCTCTTATCTTTTTAACATGTCGGAAAAATCTATCTAATACTATTATTGTTGTAGCCCCACTATCATTTACTTGGTATTTTACTTCCCGTCCAACAAAAAGTGGACTAATAGCTGTCAAATAAGCCCCAGTCGTAAGAATTCCAAAGTAACTGAAAATGAAATGAGGACAATTAGGAAGAAAAATAGCAACTATATCACCTTTCTTTATTCCTAATTTTGCAAGACCTGTAGCAACTCTTTTTGATAAATCAACTATCTGGTTAGCAGAAAATTCTCGTCCAAAATAGTCAATAACTATATTGTCACCGAATTTTTTTGCTGTATTTTCACCCATTTCGGGAATAGTCATGTCTGGAATTTCAACCCATTTGTCAAAACCTGGTGGTGCATATTTCATCCAGTATTTGTCTTTAATTTCTTGAGGAATATCCATTTAACTTCCACTTCCTTAAATTCAATTCTTTAGATTTTATTATTTTTAATTTATTTTTATTATTTTAAAAAAGGTTATTGTTATATAAGAAGAGAAAAAAATGCTCTTTATATTTTTTAATATTAATAGAGGGATATTACGTTTATTTATAATGCTCTTAAAATCAAATCTGTAATATCGATAATTTCTAGCGATTCTTTATTCATTTCAGTAGCAGCAGCAGTTAAGTTATTCAAACAAAATGGACAAGCTGATGTAACTATTTTTGCATTTGTATCAATTGCTTCATCAATTCTAACTTTAGCAATTTCTAATGCTAATTCTGGAAAACTGCTTTTAACACCTCCACCTGCTCCACAGCACCAAGCATTTTCCCTATTTCTTTTCATTTCGATAAGCTGTAATCCAGGTATTAATTGAAGGATATTTCTAGGAGCATCATATAAATTAGAAGAACGACCAAGATGGCAAGGATCGTGATATGTTACAATTTCATTAATTTCATTTTCAAATTTCAATTTTCCATTTTTTATTAGTTGTTCAATGAATTCTGTGATGTGTAGAACTTCAAAAGGTAATTCCCCAACAAGATCAGGATAATCATTTTTTAGCGTTTTATAACACCCAGCACAGTGGGTTATTATTAATTTCGCCCCGGAATTTTTTATAGCCTCAACATTTTTATATGCTAATTCTTTTGCTAAGGTTTTTTTACCAATCCTTAATGCTACACTACCACAGCATTTTTCATTTTCACCAAGGATGCCGAATTCAACATTTGCTTTCTTTAATATTTTAATTACATTTTTTGTAATCCTTTGTGATCTGTAACTTTCTGTACATCCAATATAAAATATGATATCTGCTTTATTTGGGATTCTTTCACCTTTCAGCCAATTTAAACGATCACTATGTTTTTCCATATAGGGATTATTTTCTTCTTGACACCAATCTAAAATTTCTTTATGTCTTGGTAAAATAAAACCATTCTCAACTAGATCTTCTCGAAATGCTTCCCAAACTGTCACATGATCTAACCAATAAGAGTTTGGTAGGTTAATACAAGGATCATAACTGTTATGGCAGATTGCTTTACAAGAACCACAAGTAGTACATTGGTAGAAACATTCTGCAATTTCCTCAGTTAATTCTAGGGTTCCCTCGAGGAGACCTTCCAGTACCCTAAACTTTCCTCTTGCGGTTGATGGTTCAAAACCAGCAGTATGTTCATAGATCGGACAGACACCGAACCTTCCTACTCCCGGGCGATGTCCAATTCTACAATCACCAACACCCATACATGAATGGATCATTTTTTCATATTTCTTTAAATTAGTCAATTTAACCTTCAAATTATCTCACTCACTATACATTCCTAAATTATATTTTCCCGGAGAAAGGATTCCTCGTGGATCTAAAGTTTGTTTAATATTTCTCAAAAAATTAAGAAATTGTCCTGAAAATCCTCCTGTTCTTATTAAAGATCTTGAATATCTCAATCCAGTCATATATGGCATAACACCCAATTTAATAGCAGCATCCATAAAGCTATCCCATAATTCTCCATTTAATTTTCTATATTCGGGTTTATTCCATACTATTAAACCTATAGGAAACGATATAGTTGTGTGGTCACATAAACTAATCATTCCCCCAGTTGCAGGAAAGGCCTTAACAGCTTGTAGTTTTTCACTATTTTCAAGTGTCCATTTAGATAAACCCTTTGTTAATTCTGGGTAGTTATGCATAGCTATTCTACATTCTGCTGATTGTCCGGTACTTTCTGGCCCTAATGCCCCCCATATATGATGTGAAACTTGCCAATATTCGTTTTTATCATTATCCCATTTAAATATCTTTTTTTGGGCATCAATAGACTCAACACCTTTTTCTGCTAATGAAATCTCTTCTATTATCTTTGAATTTTCTTCTATAATATTTTCATTCTCGCCTATTAATTTGTATTCTAGCATAGACCTTCCTTTTGGGTTGATACTTTTCATATTTTCATCTATGGGAGGGAGATCAGGGAGAATTTTAATTATAGAAGCCTGAACTAATGGGGAATCCATGAACTCGGCTCTAAAAATCCCTAAGTATCCTTTTTTACGACAATTAAATAAAATTTTAAGTGCTACTTCTGCGGACTTTCTTCTTAATGTAAAAGACATGTGAGATCGGAATTTAGGCTTTGAGTAAATTTTTAAAATTGCCTCAGTTTTAATTCCCATTATTCCATTATCACCTAAAAAGATACCTAAAAGGTCAGATACGAACCCAAACCTATTAAACGGGTTTTTTACATATTTACATTCGCCAGAGCCAGTTTCTATAATATCACCATTTTTATTTGGTAATACAACCTTTAATCCTATACAATTCTTCGTTACAGGCCCATATATTGCAATACCCTCTCCATAACTATTATTGCTCAATCCTCCTCCTACGACAGCTGACATTCCACTATTAGGCCCCACGTTTCCAGTGTAATACCCTTTTTCCATTAAGAAAGTATTTAATTCTGCCCAAGTTATTCCACATTGGACTCTAACAGTTAGATGGTCTTCATCGAGATTCAATATTTTATTCATTCTTGTTGTATCGATCACAATACCTCCAGGTTTATACGGGATAGCTCCTTGCTGAAGTCCAGCACCTCCACCTCTTGGAATTATTGGAATTCTCTCACTATATGCAATCTTAACAATCTCAGAGATTTCCTCTGAATTTTCCGGGCGTACAACAAAGTCTGGGAGATTATCTTCAATAACGGAATTCATAGATCTTGAATAACTCTTTCTAATGTAATCTGCGTTAGAAACATATTTACTACTGACAATATCTCTTAAGGAATTGAGAATATTCATGTTTATCTCCGATTTATAAAACATTTGGTTTGTTAAACATTTAAAAATCTATTTATAATCTTTTCCATTTTAATTTCCTTAAATTAGTCAATTTAACCTTCATATTATCTTACTCACTATACATTCCTAAGTTATATTTTCCCGGAGAAAGGATTCCTCGTGGATCTAAAGATTGTTTAATAGTTCTCAAAAAATTAAGAAATTGTTCTGAAAATGCTCCTGTTCTTATTAAAGATCTTGAATATCTCAATCCAGTCATATATGGCATAACACCCAATTTAATAGCAGCATCCATAAAGCTATCCCATAATTCTCCATTTAATTTTCTATATTCGGGTTTATTCCATACTATTAAACCTATAGGAAACGATATAGTTGTGTGGTCACATAAACTAATCATTCCCCCAGTTGCAGGAAAGGCCTTAACAGCTTGTAGTTTTTCACTATTTTCAAGTGTCCATTTAGATAAACCCTTTGTTAATTCTGGGTAGTTATGCATAGCTATTCTACATTCTGCTGATTGTCCGGTACTTTCTGGCCCTAATGCCCCCCATATATGATGTGAAACTTGCCAATATTCGTTTTTATCATTATCCCATTTAAATATCTTTTTTTGGGCATCAATAGACTCAACACCTTTTTCTGCTAATGAAATCTCCTCTATTATCTTGTTATTTTCTTCTATAATATTTTCATTCTCGCCTATTAATATGTATTCTAGCATAGACCTTCCTTTTGGGTTTATAATTTTCAAATTCTCATCTAAGGGAGGGATGTCAGGGAGAATTTTAATCATGGAAGCCCGAACTAAAGAGGAATCTACGAAACCGGCTCTAAAAATCCCTAAGTATCCTTTTTTACGACAATTGAATAAAATTTTAAGTGCTACTTCTGCGGACTTTCTTTTTAATGTAAAGGACATGTGAGCTTTGAATTTCGGCTTTGAGTAAATTTTTAAAATTGCCTCAGTTTTAATTCCCATTATTCCATTATCACCTAAAAAGATACCTAAAAGGTCAGATACGAACCCAAACCTATTAAACGGGTTTTTTACATATTTACATTCGCCAGAGCCAGTTTCTATAATATCACCATTTTTATTTGGTAATACAACCTTTAATCCTATACAATTCTTCGTTACAGGCCCATATATTGCAATACCCTCTCCATAACTATTATTGCTCAATCCTCCTCCTACGACAGCTGACATTCCACTATTAGGCCCCACGTTTCCAGTGTAATACCCTTTTTCCATTAAGAAAGTATTTAATTCTGCCCAAGTTATTCCACATTGGACTCTAACAGTTAGATGGTCTTCATCGAGATTCAATATTTTATTCATTCTTGTTGTATCGATCACAATACCTCCAGGTTTATACGGGATAGCTCCTTGCTGAAGTCCAGCACCTCCACCTCTTGGAATTATTGGAATTCTCTCACTATATGCAATCTTAACAATCTCAGAGATTTCCTCTGAATTTTCCGGGCGTACAACAAAGTCTGGGAGATTATCTTCAATAACGGAATTCATAGATCTTGAATAACTCTTTCTAATGTAATCTGCGTTAGAAACATATTTACTACTGACAATATCTCTTAAGGAATTGAGAATATTCATATTCATCTCCTATTTATAAAAAATTTGATTTGTCAAACATTTGATTTACTTAACGTTTAAAAATCTATGTCCAGTCCAAATGAATAGTTTTAACGTTATTCGAAATATTTTATAGTTTTGGCGATGTTATTACTATATTAATCGAAACGGGTTTAGAAAAAAACCAATAAAATTAATAAAAATTTAAATATACTAATGATTTTGTCACTTATTTTTCTATTAGATCCATTCCGCATAAAGGACAGTGATATGGGGCAAAAGGTGGTGGATTAAATAATATCAACTTGCCTTCTTCCTCCATTTGTTTTCGTAAATCATTCAATGCCTTATCCGGTACTGCAGAATGACTAACTCCATAAATCACGACTTCTTTTTTGCAATTTTGACAATATAACATATTATTCATCTTTAGTGTTTGTTTATTTAAAGTAATTTTCTCAGTTAAGGTTATCTATAATAGTCCAAAAAAAATTCATTATATTTTTTATGTCTATTAATTTCTTCCCCTTTTTCGGTTAGTGGTTTCATACATAAAATGTAAAAATTACGGTCACTTATGAATTTCAACTTTCTAAATACTTTCATTTCATGCTGACAGCTTGTTATATGCGTTGCGAAAACGCTAGGGACTAAATTTCTTATTTTGCGAAGAATACAACTAATAAAATCGATTTTTTGTTCCATATCCATATCTTCATGAAATCCGGCACTTGTTAAAAGGGCAACTGGTAACGTTAATAATTCATCTTCTTCATATTTGGCCGTGACAATTTCAATTCGATTATTAATTACAGCTTTTATTTCATTTTTTTCTTCTAGAATCCAAGAATAAAAATTATGCGGATCACCAAATAATGAATTTAATAAATAAGTATTCTTATGATGTTTTTCATACCTTTTTAGTTCGTAAATTGTCGAAAGTGGAACTCTTGATTGGTAAGAATTAATGAGATCTATAATTTTGGGATAATCTTCTATTTGGGCATCTCGGACTTTACCTTCTATATTAAATTCTGGAATATGAGAATATAAAGAAGCGATTTTTACCAATACAGGATTTACTTTGAAATCTTCCCTTAAAGCTTGTAGTCCTTGTTCTTCCATTAATTTAAGCAGATGTTTGTTTTTGCTATAGCTTTTAAAATCAAAGTGTTCCTTTAATAATTTATCACCAAAACGCCCTTTTTCTGGAAATGCCATTAAAAAATCAATTTTTTCTTCGATTGCTTTTTCAATCAATTTATTTAACAAAGCTTTTGCTATACCCTGACGTCTATATTCGGGATCTACAGCACATAACCCAAGATTTAATGCCTCAAACCGCAATTCATTATCCAGCATTATAGATTCTTGGTGTCCAAATAGTGTGCCGATTAATTTTTCTCCTTTATAAGCTCCAAAAATGAAATTTTTGGATACTTCACTTAATACGACGTCAAAATAAAATTTCGCATATTTTTCGCTCCATGGCATAGCCCCAGCTTCGACATATTCCCAAAAATATGTTTTATTAAGAACTTCTGCAATTTTAATAATTGGAAATGGTTCGACAATCCTTTTTACTTCGAAATCCATTCTCGATTCACAAATATCTATTTTATAGGGAAATTATTATAGATTTGGTTTACCATATTGGTCTCTAACCTTTGCCCTAAGAACCTTCCCTACCGGTGATATAGGAAACTCTTCTGCAAAAACTACTGTCTTAGGTTTTTTATAACTTGCCATTTTCCCTCTACAGAACTCGATAATTTCTTCTTCGGTTATATCTTGATGTGGCTTAAGACCCTTTTTGGGAATAATAACAGCTCTTACAGCAGACCCCCACTCTTCGTCAGGAACTCCAATTACAACCACCTCGCTTATTTTAGGGTGTTGAATTAGAATTTCTTCTACCTCTAGAGGATAAATTTTTTCAGCACCACTAGTAATGCATTCTTTCAATCTCTCAACTAAAAATAAATCACCATCCTTTCGGTATCCAAGATCTCCACCACGAAACCACCCATCTTTAAAAGCGGCTTTGGTTTTTTCCGGATTTTTATAGTATTCTTTCATAATAGTGACACTTTTATACCATAGTTCACCGATTTCACCATCTTTTACATCTTCTCCAGTTTCAGGATCGACTATTCTCACTTCTAAGCCATCTATTTCATGCCCGATTGATCTTTCAACAACTTGATCTGGGGTTGCATCAAGTCTTAATGAAATAATTGGAGACATTTCAGTCTGACCAAATCCATCAATAATTAAAGCATTTGGAAGTAAATTTAGAAGAAGTTTTTTATATTTACCTCTAAATAAAGATCCCCCAGAAATTGCTACTTTTAATGAACTAAGATCAAATTTATTAATATCGGGATATTCTAAAAGTCTTTTCCACATTGTTGGTACCATCATCAAAGATCTAATCCCTTGTTTTTCAACGAGTTCCAATATTTCTCTTATATCAAACTTTTTTGAAACAGGAAAAATCAATGGTTGACCAAAAAGTATCCAAGTAACTATACCGCTGACATATGCCGCAGAGTGGAAGAAGGGGGGCATATATAATGATGGTGTTAGTATTTCAACCTTTCTACTTAGCATTGACTTTATTACTGCACTTCTTAATTCTTTATCACCTTCAAGCTTAATTCCTCCTGTTATTAGTCGCTTAATAGCAGGGAACAACATTTTAAGTCTTCCCACTCTGCTATATGCCAATGGAAATGTTTTAGCGGTTGAACGAATTTGTTTGCCAATTTCATAATAAATTTTCAGGTCGGTCTTAAAATCAGGCATACCACTGAACATTTTAATTTTTTCTGTACCATCATCATCGGTTTTAGTAGTCATTGTTAATGGGGGAAGTTTTACACCTTTACTAGTTTCTGTTATCAGAAGCAAAGATTTACCTTTCAGAGTTTCGACATCTAAATCAACTAATGCTGCACCCATTCCCATAGAATCCATAACTTCACCCATTTTACGTTGAAATGCATTTTTTGCGAATTTTTCTTCATGGAACTCTGAAATAGGGGGAAGAAAACTAGCTAGAAATGTGGTGGTCATTTCTAAATTAGAAATAAAGTTGTCATAAGTTAAAACTACACCTTTTGGACGACCTGTTGTTCCTCCTGTAAAACAGATTAGAGCCTCATCGAACTCTGAGAATTTGCCTTTAACGTTTACTTTTCTTTTGCTTGATTTTTTAATTAATTCCTCATAATCAATCCAATTAGAGGGTAAATTATTACCATTACAAATAAATGCCTTAACCTTACTTAATTCTGATCTAATTTTTTCAATTTCCTCCAAATAATCTTGATCGATTATTAAAGCAACTGCATCACAATGATTTATAGCAAAACTGTATTCTAAATGAGAATACATGTAATTTAAAGGAACTGCGACAGCACCGAAAGCTTGAATTGCTAAATGCGTCTCTAAAAATTCTGGTCCATTTCTAAAAACAAAAGCTACTTTGTTATATTTTTTAACACCCAATTTTTTTAATGCATTCCCAAGCCGGTTTACTCTTTCTGCGAATTGTTTCCAAGTAATTTCTTGATCACCACGAACTAATGCCACCCTATCTTTTGGATAATGACGGGCTTTTATATCAACATATTCTTTAAAAGGAGCTTTTCCCAAGTGCATACCTCATTTATATAAATTTAATATTAATTATTGAAATACTGAGATTAAATAATTAGTTTTTAGGTTATTTTAATGCTTTGAAAATAGACTTTCCCATCTTAATAGCATCTTCATCCAAAAACTTTATTTTACCCATCATATTTGCCATGAAATATATTTGAGCAGTTTTTTCTAATAACTCACAAGATAGAAATGCACGTCTCATGTTTTTTCCAAAACCTAATGAGCCGTGATTCCTAATAATTATCGCCAAGCTTGTTTTATTGATAACTTCACTGATGTGTTTTGCTAGCTCGGTTGATCCAGATCGATTATACTCAGAGGTTATTACAATTGGATGACCTAGAAAAAAAACTTGATCATCGAGTATAGCAGGAAGAGAATCTTCGAGGACTAAGCCTATAGCTGTAGAATAGACTGGATGATAATGAATGATAGCATTTACGTCTTTTCTAGCTTTGTAAATGGCCATATGTAAGTAAGTTTCAGATGAGGCAGTTAAATTACCTTCAATTACCTCGAATTTTCCACTTTCGTCAGAAAAATCAATTACTAACATATCATCAATCATGTAATCTTCAATATCTTTTCCGCTGGGGGTTCCAATCATCTTGGTTCCTTTTTTTTCTGTCCTTAGTGTTAAATTTCCAGAAGAACCAAGCGTTAAACCTTTAGCAAGGAGTTTTTTTGCAGCTTCAAATACGATCTTTTTCTGTTCTTCATACAACAAAATACACCCTTAAAATAAAGTACTAATTATCTAATTTTAAGAAATTGATTATAGATTTTTTTCCATTTTTTGAATAATTTACGATAGGTTTTAGTTAAAATTTTATCGGGTTTGACTGTTTTTTCTAAATGAACCATATTATTTACAGCTTCATCAAAATTTTTATAAATCCCAGCACCAATTGATGCCAAAATTGCACTTCCTAATGCCGTTCCTTCCTTAATTTTGAATATTTTGATTGGATTTCCGAGAACATTGGTTAATATAGTTGCAAAAATATTACTTCTTGCCTGTCCTCCTGTAAGTGCAATATCTTCTTCACCAACTTTTAACCCTGAGATTTCTTCGACTTGTTCTGCATTAGCTTTAATAATATATGCCATATTTTCTAATAGCCCTCTACAAATTTCAGCCTGAAATATTTCTGTTGAAATGATCGGTAATGGAATTAAAAATCCTCCATAGCCAATTTCTGCTAAATTTCCATAATTTGCAATGCTTCCCCCTAAATTCGCTAAAAAACCACCCGATCCTGGCGGAGCTTGCTCTGCTAATTTATCAATTTCGGGAAAATCTAGTTTAAATATTTTTTTAAACCAGCGGAGGTTATGTCCAGTCTCTCCAGCGTCAGAGTCTATAACCCACATATTTGGAACTACATGGCAACCAGTCCAAATCCGATAATTCATATCTATTTGTGCTTTATTTGTAACTATTTGAAAAGGAGTTGATGTTCCTGCTACAGCACAAGATTGTCCAGGTTTTATAGTTTTTGTTCCTAATAAGGCACATTGAGTGTCTGCACCACCTACGACCACTTTGATTTTTGCAGATATGCCCATTTGTTTTGCTATATCTGATTCAATTTCTTCAGCAATCAGACTTCCTGATTCTTTAAGATTGGGAGTGATTGTGTCTGGAATATCTAAAAGTTCCATCAATTCTTTTGACCATTTTCGACTATGAACATCCAAAAGCATGGATTCACAAGCGTTTGATGGTTCCGAGACGTATTGCCCAGTCAGACGAAATAATATCCAATCATTTATCATTAGGAATTTATCTATTTTTTGATAAATTTCTGGTTTTTTATTTTTTATCCATGCCAATCTTGCAGGTACATAAATTATTGGAGGCATATGTCCTGTAATTTGTTGAATTTTTTCCTTATATTTTCCCTGCATCTCCATGCCTTCCATAAATGCCCTAGCATCTACGTTTGGCATAGCATATAGCTCATTACCGTTCTTATCTAGAAAAACGCACCCATGGCGCATACTTGTTGATGATATAGCAACAATATCTTGATGGTTGATATTTGATTTCTTAATCGCTTGTTTGGTAAGATTGCATAAAATCTTCCAAAATATATCAGGATCGAAATCTAGTTGGGGAACTTTATTATCACCAAAGGGTAACCAATTTTCATTATATTTCCATTCTTCAGAAGTATGTGAAATTAGTTCCCCAGTTATAGAAAAAATTAAACAGCGTCCTGTACCTGTTCCAAAATCTAAAGTTAGTAGATATTCGGGCATTAAAACCACAAATTTTATAATCCGATAAGGATTTTTTTAGCTGATATTCATTTTACGAACATTTTTAGGTATTTTACCATCCAAGAAATCTCTTATAGCTTCAAATACCATTTCTGAGTAATGTGTGACTACTTCAGCTGTTGCTCCTCCAATATGAGGTGTGGTAATTACATTATCAAGACCTTTAAATGGACTACCCCTACGACCAGTAGGCTCTATTTTATAAACATCAACAGCTGCTCCTGCAATTTTCCGATCTTTAAGTGCATTAACTAGTGCTTTTTCATCAGTTATTCTCGATCGGGCCACATTCAAAAAAAATGCTGTTGGTTTCATTAATGATATCATATCAGCATTTATCAAACCTTTAGTCTCTTTGTTATATACTGCATGAATTGTTATAAAATCTGATTCTTTCATTAAAACAGCTAATTCAACTACTTTTGCTTCTACATCCTCCACTCTTTTAGGATTTACATAGGGATCATAAACTAAGATATTCATACCCATTGTTTTCAAAATCTTTGCTACTTTATAACCAATCGCTCCTAGACCTACTATACCTACAGTTTTACCTTCAAGTTCAATCCCTTTCGCAGTTACAACACCTTCTAGACCTTTCCATTCCCCATTTTGAACTATATTATGGGCAAGTATTATATTTCTAGCTAAAGATATCATAAAACCAATTGTTAATTCTGCAACTGCGGTTGCATTTCGCCCAGGACAAGATGTCACCATTACATTTGCTTTGTTTGCTGCTTCTACATCGATATTAACAGGATTACCCCGAACACAACAAATAAGTTGGAGCCCTTTAACAACTTCAAAGAAATCTTCACGTAAAACTTCCACTTCACAGATTAGAATATTAATATCTTCTTTTTCTATTTTCTCTAATAATTCATCTGAGCTATAAAGTTTGTCGTATTCAATCCAATCTTCAACTTTAAATTCGCCAACAAGCTCTGCAATTTTTTTTTGGTAATTTGGATCTAATCTAACTGTTGAATAAGCTTTCATTATGAGTTCCTCTAATTAATAATATTTGAAAAAGAAAAACTGAAAAATATTAGTTTTTTGATTTTATAATTTATTGTTTTCTAGGCCAAAGCCATACAATGACACTGAAAACTAATGAAAGCACAAATGGTATGTTAAGTAGGTTGAAATCTTGGGTAGATGAATAAGCAAATACTCCTATAATAGCTGCTATTATTGTATTGATTATTAAAATACCTCTTACTGCATTTCTTGGTAAATCGAGGGGTTCACGGGGTTTTGTTTCTTCATGTTTTCTTAAAGAAAAATATGCAGAAATGGCAATGCTTCCCGCACCTTGGATTCCTTCAGTAATTATAAAATATCCGAATGTGTAATTAGGGAAATAGAACTTGATTAAACCTATATAAAAAGGCAAATATGCAGATAACATAACACAAATTATTGCAACTACGGCCCGGGTATCTTCAAATTTTATTTCTGTTTCAAGTGGCCAAAGCCAAGCCATAATACTTATTATCGCTGATAAAATAAATGGTAAATTAAGCACATCTATATCCGGAAATCTTATATAGGATATAATACCAATAATCTGAGCGATTAAAGCGTTGATTAATAAAAATACCCTAACTGTGTGCCGAGGGAGATTGAGTGGTTCTCTAGTTTTTCGTACTTCTCGTCTTCTCAAGAAAAAATACATAGACACCCCCAGGGTTCCAAGACCTTTAATCCCCTCTATAATGAAATAATATAATGAACTTCCTTCATAAATATAAAGAAGAAAATATTGCAATGCATATGATTGTATTAAATTAATATAAAATGGTAGATACGCTGCTGCAACAACAGCTATCATAGCAAAAATGGACCGTAAATCATCAAGTATTGCTCCCATAATAATCAACTCCAAATGATATTTTCAGATTTATAATATTAATCTTTTTGCCATCATTTATAAAAAAAGAATTTAGCCTTATTCAGAACCTTCTAACGGTCCAGATGTTTCCTCTAATATAATAAATTTAAAAAAATAAAAAATAGTTGTAATTAAATAAAGAATAAAATTAGGAGGATCCTTTAGAAATTCAACTTTTAATATATCTCCAATTAGTTTTGTCTTCAAGATAAATTCTTTGTCGGGGCTTTCTAGATACAGCTTATGATTTTTGATTTTAATTTTTATTAATTTCCTTTTTGAAGGCCATTCCCGAACTTTATCATCAAGAAATTGATACATTTGGTCATTAAATTCTAAAATTTCACCTTTTGCTGACTTTTTATTTTTGATTTTTATAACATTATTTTCATAAGTAAGCTTTGCACCAACAATTTCGCTTATATTAGGTTCACTGAACTTGAAAGTTCCTATATGCTGCTTGTTTTTTCGAATTTTAAGTATTCCATCAAATGGGATTATGCTTAATTCTGTTGGAATTTTAATTCAACATCCAGATTATTTAATATAAAAAAAATTATGGAAGTGGAGGATCAATTGTGATATCTTTATTATAACTAACTTTATATCCATATTTTATTTTAAATTCTTGTTCTGGTGCTAATTTCAGCTCAAATGTAGCTACACTTAGTATAAACTTGTCAGGTATCGGTTTAAAATAATCATCTAAATGTTTTTCATCAGGTTCAACAATAATATCGGGAGAACGGCTGTGTGGAATCCGGTCATTTATAGTTATTTCGCTCTCTTTCTTTCGATAATTATTGATTTTAATTTCATATCCATATTCATTCGTTAATTTTCCTTTAATTATCCCTTTTTTGCCAACTTCCCTTTTAACCAATTTTTTTTCCACTTTCATTTCATATGAACGTCGAGCACCTAGTTTGAATTCCTCACCTGGAGAAATCACTTTAATGTTAGTTTCGCCGATGAAATCCCCATCAACGTAGCATTTGCATTTACCAGGAAGTAATGTGCTTTCCCCATTTTTAATTTTTTCTTGAGCAATTAGTTGCTGGTCCATACTGTTCCAGTAGAATAGTCTAGTTGAAGTTACATCAATTTCCTGAAGCAAAACTGGGTGTTTTGAACCATCTGCCTTAATATCCATTTTCTTTTTTATTTTGTAAATTTGCACACCAAATCCACTTTCAGAAAAAGCAGCTTGTTCTACCTTCATTTCAACTTCTTTTTTCTTTTCTTCTATTTCCATGCCTTCATAATCCATCAATTCTTCTTCTGTTGCTTTCTCTAATTCCCTGACAGCCTCAGAGCGCTCTCTCCCCTTTTCCTTGTCCCTTCTGGGTGCGGGAGGATAATAAACTCTCTCTTGTATATACCAAGGTTGAGGTTCTATTATTCTAACAGGTTTAAAAGTTGCTGTTGATACTTCTAAGTTGATATCAATCCAATCTTCTAATGTTTTATTCACGATTTCCGCTCTATAGTTGATTTTTGTTTCATTCTCACTTATTAGAACATCATAGCTTGGTGTCCAAAAGGCTCCACGAATCTGATATGTAACATTCAAATCAAAAGTTCCTGCACTTTCTGCTTCAATCGAAATCACAATATCATAATATTCTTCGACTTTTTGGGCTAAACCACCAAATTTTTGAATTTCCCTTCTCACTTTCTCAATTTCTAAATTCTTATTTTCAATTTTTTCAGCCAACTCAAACAATTTTTTCTGTGTGTTTGAAATTGTTTCATTAGAATAGGTTTGCATGTCTTTTAATCCTTGTAGGCTTGTCTCTCCCGCTGCAAAAAATTTCGGAAATTCAGCAGAGAATTTATTTAAAACGTTTGAAAAATTGTTTTTAACCCATTGAAAGTGTTGCAATTCTTCCTTTAATGAATTCAATTCTTTTTGAAGTTGTTTTAATTTCTCTTGTAACTCATCAAGCTCTTTCTTACCCGTAACTTCTTTATATATATAATTAACCTCAACATCAATAAGGGTTGCCTTGATACCTTTTCCAGTTCCTTTCACTCGAACGCTATCACTATCTAAAAATTTCGAAATTGCACCAATTTTTATTATATTTACTCCGGGTTCTAGCGATATTTCGGCAATATTTTTACGTGTAACACGTGCCCCATCTAAAAAGATTACAGCATTTGATATTTTTGTGTCAATACCTTTAATTTCAGACATAATTTTCACTTCAATTTTAGTTTACTAATTTTATATTTATGGAAGGGGTGGATCTACAACAATATCTTTCTTATAATTTACTTTATATTCATATTTAATCTTGAATTCTTCTTCTGGTTTCAATTTAAGCTCGTAGGTAGCGATACCTAATTGAAATTTAGTAGGAACTGGGAAAAAGAAATCATCTAAACGTTTTTCTTCTTTTTGCTCCGGATCAACATCAATTTCTACAGAACGGCTATGAGGAATTCTATCAATAATAGTTATATCACTTTCTTTTTTGCGATAATTATTGATTTTAATTTCATATCCATATTCATTAGTTAATTTACCTTTCATTATACCTTTCTTTCCAACTTCCCTTTTAGTCAACTTTTTCTCTACTTTCATTTCATAGGAACGCCTAGCCCCTAATTTGAACTCTTCTCCAGGAGAGATTACTTTAATACTAGTTTCACCTACGAAATCACCATCGACGTAGCACTTACATTTGCCAGGTAATAGAGTGGAATCTCCATTTTTGATCTTTTCTTGTGCCACTAGTTGTTGATCTATTGAATTCCAATAGAATAGTCTAGTCGATGTCACTTCAATTTCTTGAAGTAAAACAGGATGTTTAGATCCATCTGCTTTAATATCCATCTTTTTAGCGATCTTGTAATGTTGTACTCCAAAACTATCTTCAGAAAATGCAGCTTGTTCTATTTTCATTTCAACGGGTTCCGGTTCTGGTTCGGCTAGCTCAGTAGTCAGATCATCCATTTTTGCTGGTTCTCTTTTCATTTTTTTACTAACTTTAGCCATTGCACGTCCAGTAGCTGGACCACCCGCATAATAGTCATAAGGTTGATATTCTTGGATATACCAAGGCGCAGGTTCTATAATTCTTACCGGTTTAAATGTTGCTGTGGAAATCTCCAAATCTATATCTTCCCAATCTTCTAATGTTTTATTAACAACATCTGCTCGATAATTAATCATCGTTTCAGTTTCACTAATTAACACATCATAACTTGGCGTCCAAGAAGCACCTCGAATTTGATACATAATGTTTAATTGGAAAGCTCCCGCACTTTCTGCTTCTATAGTAACTAGAACATCGTAATATTCTTCAACTCTTTGAGCTTGACCACCAAGTTTTTGAATTTCATAATTCACTTTATCAATTTCTATTGAATTTTTTTCAATTGTTTCATCCAATTCAGCCATTTTTCTTTGCATTTCCAAAATATTTTCAGTTGAATATGTATGCATATCTTTTAGATTTTGTAGTTCTGACTCCCCTGCAGCGAAGAATTTCGGAAATTCTGCTGTGAAATTATTTACAATATTCTTGAAATTCTCTTGATTAATGGATAGATGGTTTTTTTCTTCATTTAATGCTGTCCTATCTTTTTGAAGTTGCTTTAATTTATCTTGTAATTCATCTAACTCTTTTAATCCTGTTACTTCTTTATAAACATAGTTTACTTCAACGTCTACTAATGTTGCTGTTATACCTTTTCCGGATCCCCTTACACGGACACTATCTTTTTCTAAAAATTTTGAAATTTGACCGACTTTTAGTATATTTATGCCTTTATCTATAGAAATCTCCTCGCTCATACGAGTAACTCTTGCACCATCAAGGAAAACGACAGCACCTATGATATCAGTCTTAATCTCTTGACTATCATCCTTTACTTGATTTTCTGCCATATTTTTCACAATTAATAATTTTAATGAAAATTTATTACCCTTTTAAAATAAATTTTCGTAATAAGGTAATTTAAAAATTGAATTTTTTAAAATAAAAAAAGATCATTTAGCTAAATCACACAATCTTTCATGAGTTTTAATAATGGAATTAAAATTACACATTAAAATAGCTTTTTTGATGATGTTATTCGGTGGAATCTTTTTTATAATTGCCTTTAATACTTTCTGGTCTGTGGCAGGGATATTAATATTGGCTGGAGGGTTCGGAATTTTTTTGATCTATTACGAAAAACCATGGATAGAGAAAAAATATCTAAAAAAGGGTTTAATTTTTACATTATTTTTTGCTATCGTTTATGGAATTTTAGAATATGTCTTTTTCGATGCGACTTGGAATTATTGGTTTAAGATATCAGCTTGGTTTCCTAGTAAATATCTATATTGGGTATTTATGGCAGTATTAAATTTTTCTTTAGTCTTTGTTATATCTAGAAAGTCCATAGCTCTTGCTTTTTTATCAGTTCCTTTATTTTCGGTTAATGAAGATTTATGGTACTGGATAACCAAATCAATCCATCACGGAATTTATGTATTTCCAGTTCCTAATTGGTTTGATCAAAGATTTCCAGTCTTTGGACTTGGAGAACCAATACCTTTTTTCCCTTTCTTTCCACGTTTCTACTTTATTTTATGGTCATTAATAGTTATATTATTAATTATCCAGTTTAAAGATTTAGAAAATAAAAATTTAATAATTTCTATATGTATTTTCTGCGTTTGCTCCTTTCTTTTGTTACTTTTAGTACCCCAATATTTTTCCAAAATGACAAGTGGACTATTTTATTTCTTTTATCATGTTCAGCACAAAATAATATTTTTATAATATTTTTTGAAAAAAATTTAAAATTTTTAGATTAGCATTCGTCCTTTATAAGATTTTCCCAATTTCATCAAATTTTAAAAATTTAAAATTTTATGAGGTATATAAAGGAGTAACTACTTTTAAATAGGACCTTGTCCTTTTAAGATAACGATTAAAATTGAATTTCATGTCAATTTTGAAACAACTTGATAAAACTGCTTTTTTTTATTTTTCACTTAAATGTATAAAATATTTTATGTGATCTACTAGATGAGACAAGTTCAAATCACTATACCAAATGAAAAGTTACGTGAGGTTCTTGATGCCCTATTAGAATATAATGTAAAGGGCATCCACACAATTTCTGGAGATACAGATAGTCTTATGATTTTCCGGATTCAGACCACAAGAGTTCCCGACGTTATAGAGAAACTAAATTCTATCGGAGTTGGGGTTGTAAGTGGTATTATTGACATTTTAGAAGTTAAGGCTACTGTTCCTCCTTTGGAGTCTTTAACTGCAAAAGAAGAACAAAATATAAAATCAAAGGTTCCAGTTGAAGAATTATATCGAGAGTTAGTTTCCAATTCAGAATTGACATATAAATTTATAATGTTTTCACTTTTAGCAGCACTTTTAGCAGGATTTGGTTTAGTATATAATAATAGTGTAGTTATTATTGCTGCGATGGTCTTAGCCCCATTACTCGGTCCAATTTTAGCACTTTCATATGCTTTTGTTGTTAAAGATCGTAATTTGATAAAACTTGCTATGAAAGCTGAATGTATTGGTTTTATCATAGCTTTAACCTGTGGAATAATACTAGGTGTAATTTTTATAACAATTGTTCCCATGTTACGACCTTGGATATTCCGACCATTTTTAGAAAGTAATTTATTTTCGCCATTACCATATGAATTATGGGTACCCAATGAAATTCTTGTTCGAGGAAAATGGGATTTTTTAACTGTTAATATTGCTATTGCATTCATTATGGGAATTGCGGTTGGTTTTTCACTAACTGAGGGTATACAAGGTAATGTAGTTGGAATAGCAATTGGATCCTCAATATTACCCCCCATTGTTAATGCAGGTATATGCTTTGCAATTTTTGAGTTTGGATTAGCTGTTGTTAGTTCAATAATTTTTCTGATCAACTTCTCAGTCATTACTATAACGTCAATTGTCATTTTTGAAATAAAGAAAATACGCGCACCGATTAAAACTTACTTCCTTTGGCGTGGACCACGACTTCCTCAAGAAAAGGTTGAAGAAGAACCTCCAAGTGTCGTTTCCCGATTATTTGGGAGATTTAGGAGAAAACAACCAGTAGAAAAGAAAAAAGTGAAAAAGGTTCCCAGAAAAGAGAGAAAGAAAGATATAAAACCTACAAAAATAGAAGAACCAAAATTACATGAAGAAATTAAAACAGAAATTAAAGAAGTAGTTAAAGAAGCTATTAAAGAGGAGATTAAAAAAGATTCAGTAAAAGATGAAAAGGATAAAAAGAAGACCGAGAAATTGGAGAAAGATATGAAGAGAGAGATTCAGAAAGAAATTAAAAAAGCTGTAAAAGAAGCTATTAAAGAAGAAGTAAAAAAGAGTCCAGCAAAAGAAGAAAAAGAAGCACCAAAGTTAGAAAAAGATGAAATAAAGGAAGTTATCAAAGAAGCAATAAAAGAAGAAATTAAAAAGGATGCAGTCAAAGAAGAAAAAGAAGCTCCTAAATTGGAAAAAGAAGAGATTAAAGAAGTCATCAAAGAAGTTATTAAGGAAGAAATTAAAAAAGACTCAAAAAAGGATAATAAAAAATAAATTGTTAATTTATTCAACTAATTAAAATATTTCAATATATTAAATGGAATTTAATTTTAAATTTCTTTATTTGAAAATATTACTTCTAATTTTTGGAATTTTAAAAGTGGGATAATTTTATTAAACTTTTTTCAAAAAAAAAGAAGAGATTAAAGTTTCCAACTATTGAATGTACCAACGTTATCGATGTAGGATACGCCAGGTCCTAAAGGACCTTGAATGGCTTGAACTGGTGCCGGATTATTCCAAGGAACATGATTTTGACCAGCAGTAAATGCATTCATGAGTGTATTACCTTGAGTTCTTAATGATAACCAAAAATCATGAAAGAAAAAACTTCCTGCGAAATGAAAATTAGTTGCCATGACCCAATACCAGGATAATCTATTCGGTGCTGAGGATCCAATTAAGATCCTATTTGGTGAAGAACTTAGAAATGGTTGTATAAAATTTCCTGCAAAACACATATCAGCCATTAAGATGAGCAGCTTACAGTTTATAGTATTTAAGAGATCATTCGTTAGTCTCTCAGTTACAAATCCTCCAGTATCGAAATGAAATGTTGCATTTCCTTTATCTATGGGTGTAGGGTCAAAGATATTACCCCCATGATCAATCATATAGATTAATACTTCATCCTTCGATTTAATTTTTGATGCGAAAGAACCAGGAATAGAGGCATTTAATTCCCTTATGAATCTTGATCTATTAACATCATTACCTACTACATCTATATAAGGAGCAGTATAGGTATAATCATTAAGGAAAGGATTCCACACTCTTACATCGGTATCTCCAGCATTTATCATGAGAAATATATTTTCATCTTTCCAACTATTATTTCTAAGAGCCCAATAGGATTGAATTGCTTGTGCAGGAAAGCCATCTGTCTGTGTTTGATTAGCGCTTGAACCAGGGTTAGTGACATTTATGGTCAAATTCACCCTAAGAGTATCAAAAAAAACCTCATTCATTCCTGGAACTGTTCCGGTTTCGCATCCAAAAACTAGTTTACAACCAGCGCCGGTTTGATTAGCATAAGATGGGCATTGAGAAAGTATTCTAGTATTTTGCCAAATACCTCCAGTGTTTATTTCGTATCCATCCCAAGTCCAACTACTAGGGTTTGGATCACTAACATTTGAAGTCCAATTAAATCCGACATATACTTTAGAAGTTGGAGATGCAGAATTATTTTGTACCCAAATTGATAAACAATAGCCAAATTCTGGCCAACATATATCATTATCTATCCAATTTTCCCATTGACCTTTATCGCCTATCATATCGGTCATAATATAAAGACAACCAGGGTCAATATCTGTATCATTCTTACCATTGAGAGTATCATAATTAAAAGTGGGATTACCAGCAACGGTTACTTCATACCAATCAGGAGGACTTGGAGAAACATCAAGATCAGGATTAGGTGTAACACCAGGCGTTATATCCGATTCATGAAAAGTGTGTGAGGAAGCAATAATTAATGCCCATTTTTCAGAAGCAGCAGTAGGACTTGGAACTAAAAGTATAACTCCGGGATTGATTGTCTCTGGTTTAAAGAGGCCTGGAATAAAGAAAAACCCGATAAAACCAGAAATTAGTAGAACTCCAGCTAGAACTCCGAAAGTTGCTTTTTTACTCATATTAATCATCCTTGATAATTATTAGTATTAATTTAATATTAATTTGATATAAATATCTTGAGAGTTCTAGAAAATATTGTATTATCTGAAATTGGCTAATATATCGTGCATTAAAGATTTATATTTGGTGTAGTGCTGCAAAAAAAGAGTCAGTTTTTTCTAAAAATTTGTGTACATCTCTTATAACATGATATAAATCTTTATTCCAAATATTAATGCTAGTATTTGAGAGTAATAATTCAGTTTCAGTAGCAAAATCTGGTTTAATATCTGCTGACTGTATTATATCAGATCCCATTATATTTGAATACATACATTCAAAACAAGTTCCAGTTAAAAGTTCAAATTGAGTTTCAAATTTTTGAAGAAATTGGTTAATCTTGGCGTTCCACTCAACAGCTATATTATATTTTTTATATCTATTATAAATTTTAAAAGCTTCATAGAATATCTTATATTTTAGTTTTTCTAAAGAATTTTTTATTTTATCTTTCATATATATTCTAAATTGCCTAAATGGATAAACATCATGGTCCCAATTAGTCAAATCATACTTATTTTTAAATTCTTGAAGAATATATTTCACTACTGAAGTTACTTCCTCCCCATCATCCTCGAAATCCACAGAGATTACACCGATAAGAGGAGGTAAATGGACAAAATATAATCGATTATTAAGCATACCCATATCTGTAATTAGTTCCTTATCGGATTTCATAAGCTCTCGAATAAAATTTAAAATTGCTGCAAAAAAACCTGAAGCTAAATCGGGATCTATTTTAAGACTCCCAACGGTAATGTCTACTAATGATATTCCATCTTTTTCTAATAAATAGAGATTATGTACTACCATTTTCTACACGCATTTACAAGATCGAAATAATAGAATCCTTTGTTTTTACCTCTTCACTTTTGTATATTAAAACCACTATTAAAGTTTTTTTGATTTGAATCGAAATCTCGGAATATTGTATTAGTTATGTCAAAATTAAAGAGAATAATTGCTAAAAATCCAATTTAAATGAAGATCTATGTTGAAATTCGCAAGTTTATATAGTTTATTTTGAGAAAATTTTGATAAAAATAATAAGAACTATTTTCAGATAAAGCGGTTATTAAAATTTTAAGAAAGTGTTTTGTAATAATCTATCATATTTTTAAACAGGTTTGGAATAATATTTTTTTGTAAATAACCCGACATTGCAAACCTGTGACCACCATATTGCATATCTGCATTTAATTCATTTTTGGTCTTTTTATATACTTTTTTAGCATCAGCAAATTCCATATCTTGATCTATCATTTCCCAAATTTTTTCATGTGCTCGAACACTGACTTTATATTGTGTTTCGTCCATTTTACAAGAGGATAGCACTATCTCAAGATTTGGATTTTGTTTCATAATCACTCCTGCAACTACACCAACTTCGTCATAAAAAATATAATCGGTAAAATCAATCAGAACAACTTTTCCATCACAAGCTGTTTTAATAGGCAAAATTCCGTTATTATAAGCGTTTAATGCCTCAGCAACTTCTTGATCTCCTATTTTATGCATTTCTTCAATCTCATTTTGAACATCCATAGGCACTTTTTGATCATTTAATAAAGTCAGTGCTAAATCCCAATGGCCCAGTCTACAACAGTAATTAATACGATGGAGAATTTCTCTGGGATCTAAACTGAATCTTCCGTCTGCTGTTTTAGTACAATCCCAACCCCGCAAAGCTTCTAAGTCATATGTTGGTTTAATGACTTCTTTTTTCAAGAATTTCTTTACATCAACTTTAGCGATTGAAATAATACGGTTTATAATAATATTCAATATTTTTTGTTTTTCTTCTTTATTTAGATCTATTATTCTTCTCCAATAATCGCCATCTTTGGGTTGGATTGTGGAATTTATAATATCGCGACAAAAATGATAATCCGAAAATCCAGGAATCCCAGATCTATTGATAGTAATATATACGGGATAAAGTCCCCTACCGAATAATGAAATATCTGTGGTTACCTTTACAGCCCCGCTTGTTTTTGCCATTTTTAATATTACTTCATTTATTTTCCCAATTTTTTTTTGAAATTGAAAATCAGAAATTGCTCCTGATATTGCATAGGCTAGAATAACTTTTCCGATATTTTTTTCCCAAAATGAATTATCAAATAAATGTCTAATTAATGAGAATGCAGTTGTTGATCCCGACGCATCAATTTCGTCATCTAATCCAAATTCTATACAATTAAGTTGTCTCTCACCATACATACCCGATTTATTTGGGTGATGGTCTGTAATCAAAAAATCAGAAACATGTTTTTCAAGAATAGGAGCAAATGCTGATCCTATATCACATGTAAGAACGTATTTTGGAGAATTCTCTATTAACAAAGAATTTAGTTGATCAAGATCCGGAGAAAGTAGAATATAGGGTATAATTTTATGAAAACCTAATTCTCTTAATCCTTGTAATAATACACTAGTTGCTGAAATTCCATCCCCATCTCGATGACCAATAATCATAATTTTAGATTTTCTGTTCCATGAATTTAGTCTTTCTGAAAGATTTTTTGCTTTTTCGAAGAAAGAGGACATATATGTCATCAATTTTTTTATCTAGTATTTTGTAAGTAATATTTCTTGGAATAAAAATTTTCTCTAATAGCCTTTTCTATAGAGATACTTATAGACCTCTATTAAAATAATATAGGCTCAAGAAGAAAAGTGATAAAATGGTAAATAAGCTCAATCAATCATTTTTATAATAAGCTTTTCACAAGCAGGTTCACAAATTTTTCTAACACCGCGTTCCCCTGGTTCGTAATGGCTTATTATTAAACCGGCATTCTCGAGAATTTTTACCTGTGCACTTATATTTGCTTCAGTCTGGTTTAGTGATTCGGCAATTCGTGAAATATCCAATTTTTTATCGCTTTTTAGTAATTTCAAGATATTCAAACGGGTTTTTGATGCTAAAGCTTTAAAAATTGGACTGGCTTCGCCATTGCTAATTTCAATTTCCGGTTTTGGCATTATAATTTCCCAAAAATTTGCAAACTGTTTTTCGGTATAGAAATATTCGCATTTATTAGAAATATTTTTTGAAATAAAAATATTCGCATTCATTTTTAAACTAGTTTTTTAAACTTAAGAAAACATATCCCTTCCGAAATATCACTTTCTAATTTTTTGAAATTAAATTCATTTAGGATACCTTCGTAAATCTTAGAAATACATTCAATGTATTCCTTATTTAACGTTTTTCCAAAAATTCGTAATTCTATTTCCTTTGGATTATTGAGATTTGGTATTTTATTTAATTTAACTTCAGTACCATGCCAAAATATATCCTTGCTTACAATCTCAATTTTATTTAGCTCTTCTTCTGGAAATCTTACTTTAGAATAACTGGCAATCCATTTACCATAATTAAAATAAAGCTCAAGGATTCTTTCTTTCCCTTCAGTTTTAAATGCCCAATTGTGAACTAAATTACCTAATTTTAAAGGTATAAATATCATATTAACATCTCTAGCAATCATGAGATTTTCATAATTATTTATAACTTCAGAGCATTTTCCAAGTTTTTCTTCATGACAATAAATGGTTGCCTCTAAAGCTTCGTTAATTAAGGAAAATAAGGTTACACCCTCTTTTTTTGCGATATTAGCCAGTTTCTCAGCTAATTCTTTATTAATTGCAATAGTTTTTCTCTCTTGAGTAATGGAAATCACCTCTCCTATTCTTTTAATAAGTAATTAAAAGATAGAGTATAGGATTGAAAGAATTTTTCCACCCACTATTAGTTACTTTTATTTTTATCCCTTAAAAACTTGAACTTTTTAATATTAAAAAGTAAAATAGTAAAAAACTAAAAAACAAAACTGTAAAAGATTAGAATTTTAAAAACTAGGAATTATTCTATTTTTTTTAGGTTTAGGAGGCATATTCCTTGAGAAATTTCCTTTTTCGTCGTTTTATATTTGAATTCATGAAATATACCTTCGTAGGCACTAACAATACACTCTAAATATTCAACTTCCAATTCTTGACCAAAAACCCGCAATTGAATTTCATCAGGATCTTCGTCATTTGGAATATATTTGATTTCAAACTCAGTATTAGTCCAATAGAGAGTTTTATTTACACTTTCAAAGATTTTTAATCGATTTTGTGGAAACCGAACTCTTGTATAATTAGCGATCCACTTGCCATATTGGTACCAGTTAGTTAGTAGTTCATCCCAGCCATCTGTTTGAAAAGCGAGTTTATTTACTAAATTTTCTAATTTTAGAGGAACGAGAATCATACCAATATCTTTTGCTAACATAAGATCTTGGTAATTTTTTATTAGATCAGATAATTTTCCAAGTTTAGTTTCATGAGCGAAAATTGCAGTTTCCAATATTTCATTAATTAGCGAAAAAAGGGTCATGCCTTCTTTTTTAGCAATCTCCGCTAATTTTTCTGCATTTTCTTTATTAACTGCTATTGTTTTTCTCTCATGAGTCGTTCTGGTAGCCTCCGTTTTCCCTTCCACAAACAATTTTTTTATCTTATAAAAGAATTGATTTTAGTGTGTATATAAAAGAATATAAATTTATATATAAAATTCGAGTTTTCAAAAAATTAAATATTTTAAATATTATGACTTTGAACTAAATAGAAAAAAAAATTAGGTGAATTTAGATAGTTAAACAATTTTTTAGTAGTAGTAAACTTGATGAATTTACTGTTTCAAATCATAAGGATCATTATTTAAGATTATTTAGATTAAATATATTTTTATATTATCTGAGATTTAAATGGTGGTATTTTGGGAACATATAACAGACATAATCAAATAATTTATCATTTAATAGTAGGATTGTGTAGTTTTTTAATAATTTTATCAAACTTTTTACCTTGGGATACTTATCTAACCATGAATTCACTTTTAATTTGGTATCTAAGCGGTATTTTTATTCCAATTGTAAAAACATTTTCTCCTTTAAATTGGGTCTGGAGTGATATTGTTCCTTTTTTATCCTTTTTTCCTCTTTTTGGTGGATTATTGCTATTAATTGGATTAATTTTTTATTTATTAGAATATAAATATGGAAAAAGGCTTATGGCGGGAGGAGCTATTATAGCTATTTTAATTTATGCACTATATATCCTACTTTTTTGGCTCATTCCTAAGATTATGGAAGCGGCGGGAGTTGGATATTTAATATGGTTGGAAGAATATAGAATACCAAATGAATTTGGTGCTTATTTCTGTTTAATACCCGGAATTGCAGTGATTCCATTTCTTTTCTTAATAAAACTACCAGAAATAAAAGAAGAGGAACCAATGGCTCTAAAAACACCAAAAATTGCAGTCCCATATAAAAAGACTAAACCAATTAAGGGTAAAAAATTCTGTTCAAATTGCGGAGCTATAATAAAAGAAGATTCTGTTTTTTGTAATCAATGCGGAACGTATTTTTAGAATTCAGACTAATAAATTGTCCACTGCTAATTTTGTAGCAATTCTTCCAAATGCTTTGTTTACATTAGTCCCATCTTTCGCTGAAGTTAGCATGAAATTAAACCCCAGTGAATCTCCCAGTTTCTTAGCTTCCATCATCTTTACTTGTCTATCAGGAAGATCTATTTTGTTTCCTATTAATAAACATTTGATTTTCTGCTTTTTTAGATCTCCAAGTTCTGATTCAACATCCTTTACCCAATCTGTAATATTTTCGAATGTTTCTTTCCTTGAAACGTCAAAAACAAAAAGGATTGCTTGTGTACCCCTATAATAATTTTTCCTGACTTTTCGGAAATATTTTTGTCCCGCAACATCAAAAATACTAAATTTTATTTCTACATTTTCAAATAAATTGTAAGATTTTGTCATTATATTGACGCCTATAGTAGATATATAATCTGAATCAAATTTATGCTCTACAAATTGACGAACAAGACTGGTCTTTCCAACTGCTCCATCCCCAATCATGATTAATTTAAATGTAAATCGGGTTGGTTCTAATTTTTCTAATTCGGGTAATTCAACAGAAATATCACGTTTTTCCAGATCTAATATTTGAGCTGCTTTTTCAGCTACGATATATGAATATGGGAGAATATCCGATGATTCAGCATCCTCGGAAGCCAGGGTTACGAGTACGTTCTTTCCACACTGGGTAAATAGGAATAATCCTTGCTCAGTCTCTATTTGTGCTCCATAATGTCCTGTAACGCTGAACTCTCTCTTGATCCGCTCGGAAGCCATGCCGAATGATGCAGAGACTGCACCTACTACGTCTTCGTCCATTGATTCATCCATTTTACTACCAATAACGAGTCCTTCGGGGTCAATAATGGCTGCCGCGATTATTTCTTTACTATGAGACACATAATTTTTTAGCAACTCAGTAATTTTTTCTGGTGTACTCATTTTTGCAAACTCTCTTTTGCTAATTTTTATTTGTAGACATAATTATAATTTTTTTATTAAAAAAATTTCTTCTTTAATCGATATATATATTTAACACCAGAAAATATAATATATAAATTATTTTTCAAGAACAATTGACTTTTAGAGCGAAATTAAAATGGAATCATTAAAAAATTCAATATTTCCTTCCAGAACATTACCTTATTTAGATATAGCTAGAACTTATCAAATTTCTACAAGATTCCTTAAGGAAGATGGAAATTATCAAGATTGGGTTAAAATAGGACCTCAAGAAACTTATGAATTCCCCGAGCTCAAAGGCCCCGCATGTATTAGAGTATTTTGGATAACTATATCCCCTTCTATGTATAATATTATGAAAGTAATGAGTTATAAAGATTTACGCATACTTCGACAAATAGCTATAAAAATTAGATATGACGGAGAATCAAAATCGTCAGTTAAGGTTCCGATTGGAAATTTTTTTGGTACTACTTTTGGTAAATATAAACATTATTGTTCAAAATACCTTGGAACAACAAGTGGTGGGTATCACAGTTTTTTTCCAATTCCATTTAGAAAATCTTGTAAATTTTTAGTAAAAAATTATTCCACTACCGAAACTATCAAATTATTCGGCCATATTGAATACCAAAAACTAACGTTTTTTCCAGATAATGTAGGATACTTTCATGCAAAATTTGTTCAAAAACGTCCTAAAATAGGAGAGCCATTCGAAGTATTGTCTGTTGATGGAAAAGGAATATATGTAGGAACTAGTATGGGTATGAGAGGAAGTAATTTAAATATACCATTGTTTTTCTTAGAAGGAAATATTGATATATGTGTAGATGGAGAGAAATGTTTCCATTATACAGGAACTGAGGATTACTTTTTAAGTGGATGGTATTTTGTTACCGGCGAATTCCACGATGAATATCATGGATGCACCATAAAAAGTTGGAAAAAAGGAGGAATTGTATCTGCTTATAGGTTTCATGAACCACCAATAAGTTTTAATAAAAATTTTAAATTATTAGCACATCATGGTGAACGTGATGAGATAAGATCTAATTATCAGAGCGTCGCTTATTTTTATTTGGAGAGAAAATAATATGAAAAGTATATATTTAGCACTAGGATCAGAAATAGATCCTGAAAAATATTTAATTTGTAAATTCTATTTCGAATCTCAACTATCGGATGAGGAAGCTGCCGAAAGTATTGCAGCAGAAAGCTCTATAGGTACTTGGACAGACGTCCAGACCATGAAAGAAGAAATTAAAAATAGATTAGCTGCAAAAGTATTTAAACTTGAGAAAAATATCATGCATATCGCATATCCCCTTGAAATGTTTGAAATTTCAGTTCCGCAGCTTCTAGCTGATATTGCTGGAAACATTTTTGGCATTAAATTTGTTGATAATCTTCGTTTATTAGAAGTAAAATTTCCTTCAAAATATATTAAGTCGTTTAAAGGTCCTCGTTTTGGTATAGAAGGAGTTCGAAAACTGCTTAAAATCAAAGAAAGACCACTTGTTGGAACGATAATCAAACCAAAAATCGGTTTATCAGCAGATGAGCATGCACGAGTTGCATATGAAGCATGGGTTGGTGGTTGTGATTTCGTAAAAGATGATGAGAATTTAACTAATCAAGGTTTTAATCCTTTTAAAGAACGAGTAGAGAAGACTTTAAAATCTTTGGATAAAGCTGAAACTAAAACGGGTGAAAAGAAAAATTATGCACCAAATATTTCTGCTCCTTACAGTGAAATGATTGAAAGAGCCCAATTTGTTAAAGATAATGGAGGAAAATGTATTATGATAGATATACTTACTTGTGGCTTTTCTGCTCTACAAAGCATTGGAGAAGAAAATTTTGGTATGGTGATTCATGGTCATAGGACTATGCATGGAGCGATAACGAGAAATGAGAAACACGGAATTCATATGAATGTTTTAGCTCAATTATCTCGATTTTGTGGCATAGATCAACTTCATATTGGGACAATTGTTGGTAAAATGTCAGGCGATAAAGAAGAAGTATTGAAAAATGTAGAAGCATGCATTTATAAATGTGGACTAAAATCTGCTTTTCCTGTTTGTTCTGGCGGACTGTATGCAGGTCATATACCGCCCCTCATGGAAATTCTAGGAAAAAATATAATAATACAAGCGGGAGGAGGAGTTCATGGTCATACTAAGGGAACATCGGCAGGAGCAACATCAATGAGACAAGCGGTAGATGCAGTAATGGATGGGATTCCAATTGAAGAATTTATTAAAACTCATGAAGAATTAAGACTAGCCCTGAAGAAATGGAAGAGGTAAAACCTTTGTTATTTGGGGGAATTGATGTTGGAACAACAGGAGTAAAGGTAATAATATCTGATGATCAGGGAAATGTTATTTCTTCTATTTCACACGATTTTAAATTCCCTAAAGTTACACTTCCGGATGGTTATTCAGAACAAAATCCAAAAATTTGGTGGGATGAACTAAAATCAACCTTGAAATTAACTATAAGAGATTTAGAGGGGAAATTTTTATTTGCATCTGATATTAAAGCCATTTCTGTTGACTCTACATCCGGAACGATTATTCCTATTGGTAGAAATTTTGAACCTCTCCACAATGCTCTAATGTATAATGATTCTAGAGCTGTTAAAGAAGCTAAACAAATCAACGAAGTTAGTCGAGATTTTTATTTAAAATTTAAACCTTCTTTCGCTCTTTCTAAAATCCTCTGGTTTAGGGAAAATAAACCTAAAATATATTTAAACACTTATAAGTTTGTCCATGCAGCAGATTATCTAGTCGGTATGTTAACAGATAATTTTACAATTTCTGATAGTTCTAATAGTCTGAAGACGGGTTATGACATAATTCAAAAACGATGGCCGCCTTTTCTTGAAGATTTAGAAATAGAAGTGGATAGATTACCAGAAATAGTCCAACCTGGTCAAAAAATTGGAGAGATTTCAAAGAAATGCGCAGAAGAAACAGGATTATCGACTGCAACGACTGTTGTTGCTGGAGTTACAGATAGTACAGCTGGTGTTATTGCATCAGGTGCAGTGAATCCAGGAGATATTTTTAATGTAATAGGAACAACTTTGGTGGAACGAGCAGTTACTAAGAAGTTAGTAATTGATAAGAAAGGTCGAATATATTGTCATCAATTACCAACTGGAAATTTTCTTCCGGGTGGTGCAAGTAATGTAGGGGGAGAAGTTCTAAAAAAATATTTTCCAAATGATAATTTGAAAGTGATGGATAGGAAATCAACTGAATATAAGCCATCCAATTTAATTATATATCCTTTAGCTAGAAAAGGAGAACGATTACCTTTCATAAATCCGGCAGCAGAAAGTTTTGTTGTTGGACAACCAAAGGATAAATATCACCTTTTTACAGGTTGTCTGGAAGCAGTGGCATATGTGGAAAGGTGGATACTCGAAATTCTTAAAGATTTAGGTGCAAAACTTGGAACAACGGTATATTCAGCTGGTGGGGGGGCGTATTCTAATGAATGGTGTCAAATCAGAGCAGATGTATTAAATAGAATAATCAGAAGACCTATGATTGTTGAAGCTGCAATGGGAACTGCAATATTAGCGTCCACATATACCTTTTATAAGGATTTAGGCAAAGCAACAAAAAATATGGTTCATTATAAAGATCATTTTGAACCTATTCCAGAAATGAAGAAAAAATATGATATAATTTATGATAAATTTAGATCCGAATGCAATAAACGTAATTATACTTAAAATAATTTATGACATCATTCTTTTAGAATCGCAATTTTAAGTAAATTTTAATTAATTCTCTATTTTTAAAGTCAATTTCCTCAAAGATAAGATATTTATATAATTTGTCAATCCGTAGTCTCATACTTCAATTCACATAATCCATCATATGGAGACATATAAGTTGCCCAAAAAATTAAAATTTTTAATTATTATAGGTTTAATATTGCCATTTTTTCTATTATTTTGTTCTAATGGACCAAATTTCTATAATATTCCATTTCCTATACAAACTAATACTGCACCTAGTTTAATTAGTATGAGTTTTGAAAGGGATAATTACACAGGTTCATATAATGGCAATGCTTCGCTAATGTATACCGATTGGGGATTTGATTGGTCAACTTGGGTGGTAGACAATTACAGTGAAAATTTAATTGACCCAAATATAACCATAAATAATTATGTATATGATGTAAATTATATTGATGTCTATGCTTATTGGCTTTTTAATGGCTTTAGCAGTCATATAATTGAAGATAATTTAACAGCAGAATCAAATGTTACTAGTTCTATTTCATTCGCACAAGGGTTTACATCACCCGAATTATTATCAATTGATGAATTATCACTATATTTAAATTATAGCTTACCAGGTAGTGAGTTATATAGGTTTGAAGTTACAATATATGATGAAAATTTACAGGATATAATTGATTATAATGAAACTTGGGATAATAGACAAAATGTGGCTGAATGGTATACATTTGGATTTTCTAATAATATTTTAGAGGCTGGAAAGAATTATAGCATAGTCCTCACTATATGGTTTGATTCAAGTCAAAATTATAATTCAACTAATTTTTGGAAGACTGCTAATCACAGTGTTTCAGCAGATCAAGGCATTTCAATGGTTCATGATGGAAATATTTGGACCCAATTACCAAATGATAATGAAACAGATTTTCTTTGTCAATTTAGTTATGTACAATTAATTGATCCTGCAGAAGTGGATTTAAAATTTATTATAGAAGATCAAGTTTGTATTCCAAACTATCGCAAAGGTTTATATTCTGTTGGATATGAAGCATTTTATTCCTATAATTTTGTTACTCCACCAGACCATACTATTAATATTACAGCAATTGCGAATCAATCTGTTAATTTCGCTTATATAGATATTTATCCAAGATATGTACATTTGATAAATATAACAGGAACGTTCAATACTAGTGGAAACCAAATCAATTGGAACATTCAGTATCCATATAGAGATATTAGTCTAGATCAAACATTAGATTTCTTTATGTTTGAAAACGATTGGACCTTAGAGCATTTCTATAACCCGAGTAATGGGGAATTTGAAGATTTATTTTTTGGATCTATTAAATTATGGAATGATACATATAATGGTATAATTGATATTTGGGGATTTCCTCTTGAACAAGACATATTTACGGGAATCTACCAGTCGTCTAACTATTTTAATAGATTTTCCACAAAGATGAAACTAGCAAATGGTAGTTATATAGGTGTTGCATCCTTTCAAATAGATCAGACAATTAGGCTTGAGGCCAAATTAGTAGATTCGAATAATCAACCATTATCAGGTGGAATAGGACACATCGAATTGATTTCTCCATTAGGGACAGTGGTTTATAATGGTACTGGTTTAAATGCAAATAATGGCACCATAAACAGTTCTGACATTCTACTTTCAAATATAGGTTCAGGGGTTTATACTATTAACTTTTTTTGGACAAATGGAAGAAAAGTTGCATACTCTTCAACCCTTATTGAAATAAGAAAAGCACCCTCTCCTCCTATTTTTTTCCCCACTAGTGAAGATAACCCTGAAACGTTAATCCTAATCATAGCTCTAATAATTGCTGCAGTAGCAACCCCAGTAGCTCTAGTAGTTCGAAGACAACTTCAATTAAGAGATTGGGAAAAATCTTGTCGTTATTTATTTATTTTATCTAAAAATGGAGTAAGTATGTATAGCCATTCGTTTGGAATTGAATTTCAAGACCCTTTATTGATTTCTGGTATGATCTCTGCAATTAGCTCGTTTATAATAGAAGTTACAGGTAGCAAAAAACCCCTTAGAACTATCGATCAAGAGGATAAGAAAATTCTATTATCTCATGGACAATATACAATTTCTGCACTAGTTGCAGACAAGTCTCTTTCTGTAATGTATAAACATTTAGAAACCTTCCATGTAGAATTTGAAAAGACATATAGATCTTTAATTAAGGATTGGAATGGCGATACCACTATTTTCAAAGGTACCGAAAAAATTATTGACAAATACTTCCCTATGGATATGGAAGAAAAGATAATACGTGGTGTGAAAAGGAAACTCATTGAGTTCACGGAAAGAGTTACTACTATCACTGATCCACTGGACGTAATCTCGATCTTCCGTGAAATAACTGAATTTAGTTCGAAATATCAAGTAATCATTAATAAACATTATTTAAAACAGTATGGTGAATTGCTAAAAATCGCCGAGGAAAAAATACAAAGTTAAAAAGACTTAAATTTTATTTTTTTTCCTTTTTTCTCCATTTTAACTTATTTTTTTGAATATATTATATCTCAATTATATTCGTATTTTTGTAGGACGGCAATACTTATATTGTTAGTCTACATAATTATATCAGTATAAAAAAAATATGTAATTTGTATTTGTAAATTATTTAAGTGATATTTTTGAGTGTTAAGGAAGAGAAGCTCGGGGACCTACAAGTGGTGGAACCTATAAGTGAGAGAGGTTCTTTAGTTGAGGAGAAATTGTCGATAGATTCATCGAGAGTCAATTCATTAGACACCATGCGGGGGTACTGCGTCTTAATGATGATTGCTTGGCATTATTATTTCTTCCTTAAAGTCGATTACCTAGAAACGAATTTTTTTATTTTTTGGATAATGAATATTATTGTTTTACCTGGCAATCCAATGTTTGTAATCGTGATGGGCGCATCGTTAGTTTTATCCTTAGAGAGACGTAAACAAAAAGGTTATAACTCGCGAGATAATATTATTCATTTGATAAAGAGAGCAATACTTTTTTTTGTTGTTCATCATGTAATGGTTATTTCCTACCTTTTATATTTTGGGCCAGTGGTTTTTCAAGTTCGCGGATTATATCCAGGTTGGATTCCTGCTCTTGGAATTAATGCCATAATTTGTTTTTTCTTAATGTATTTACGAAAGATATATCGCTTTTTTGTTATAGTAGGGATAAACATTTCATCAATTATTAATCTAATACCATATATTGGTCTTGACTTCAATAGTCTATTTTATATGATATTCGGTACCATTTTAGGTGAGCTCATAGTGGAGGCTAGAAAAAAAGGTAATGTTTCTGCTTTTCAAAAAAGGATATTCATATTAGGGATAATTCTTTTTATATTGGGAATTCCATGTGAATTATATATCAATAGCATATATGATCTATCTTTTCCCAATACTGATGTTTTGAATAAACCTTTTTTTGCAGTCTATTCAATAGGTATTTTCATATTAACATTTGCAGTCTTATTTCGGATACAAGATTATAATAAAAATAAAAAGCGAATTTCACATCATTTAACACTTTTTAGTTCCTTGTCTCTAACTATATTTTATTTTCATTATGCATTAGGAACAAACTTTTTTATGCCTTTCGGCTTTGGTAACTTTTTTTCTCTTTATTCATATGTATTATTTTTAATAGCTTTTTATATAACCCTTTATTTAATCAGTGTACTCTGGTCCAGATCTAAAAATAAATATAGTTTAGAATGGTTTATTCGTAAATTTAGTTGAATTCTCTGATTTCTAAAAAATAATTTTTAAATAGAATTATAATCTGATATTTAACAAGATTTAATTGAATTTAAGAGTCGAACTTTAAATGCCCACAAAAGATGAACTTAAACTCCAAAAAGAACGGATTAGATTAACTCAACAAGCAAAGAAAGTCTTTAATGTTCAAAAGGAAATCGAAAAATTAGAACATAGAATATTAAAATATCAAAACAAATTAGAAAAAGAGCAAAGGAAGGCACAAGACATCAAAGATAATATCTATATCTTGGAAGAAAAAATAAAATTACAACAAGATAGGATACTTACATCTGTTGAAGCTGAATCTATCCCGAAAAAGAGATTAAAAGGAAAAAAAGTTAAAAGGCTGCCTGCTCCAAAGGATGATTAAATTATTTATTTAGGTTCTTGTCTTATTTTTCTATCATATTCATAATTCCAATCTAAATACAAAACCATATCAATTATTTTTGTAAAATCTTTAAAAACATCAATTTCTGTTAAATGGATTTTATTTTCATACATTTTTACAAATGTACGTTGCAATGCTTTTACTTTTCTTCGAATTTCCACTTCATCGTCTTCTGTATCAATTGCAATTGCTACTACAATTTCGTCTCCTACAAAATAAAGGATTTTGATATCACCCATAACAATTGAATCTATATGTCTTTGAGTAAGCTTTTTCGAAAATGATTCAATTGCTGAAACAAAACCAGCAAATAAAGTCTTATCTACATGGATACTACTGTAATTACGATCTAACAAACATATACCATCAATATTTAAAATCCAAACATTATGAATCATGTTTTTTCCTCATTCTCCTGGAGTAAATTTATTTAATTTATCTTGTAAAATTATTGCTTTATTTTTAATAATGTCAAATGCCGAGCGGGTGAACATTGTTTCTACGACCTCACCTGTCTTGGCAGATGTCTCAAAATAATGGACCTTATGTTGCTTTGCTAATTCTATGATTTCATCAGTTTCTACTGCCCTCATTTCAAATGCATCCAAATCAATTTTATTCCCTACAATAACAAATGGGATTTTTGCCCCGACATATTCTTTAATATCATCAATCCACTCGTTCAAATCTGTAAAAGTGTTTTTTCTAGTTACATCGCAAACCATGATTGCCCCATCAGATCCCATGAGATATGTTGAGCGGATATCTCTCCATTTACTCTGACCACCTATGTCCCAAATGAGTAATTTAATTTCTAGATTCATTTTTGGAAAATTAATTTCTTTAATTAAAAAATCAGCACCAATAGTTCCCACATAATTGTCTTTAAAATAATCCTTCACATACCTTAAAACTAAAGATGTTTTTCCGACTCCAGGTGATCCCAGTAAACAAACTTTGAAGGCTAATCTCATAGATCGCACAGTTCTTAATCGATTTTATAAATTTCAGTGTCTTTTTTATCATTTTTTTGTTTCAAGATCTTTTGTTCTTCTTTAATTTCAACTTTAGGAGGCAATTTAAAATTTTTAAAATCCGAGGTTATTGAAGTATTTTTTTCAATTTGTTTCTTCCAATCAATTCTTTTTTTAATCAAAGGGTGAGTATTTAACAGATTTTCAACAGGATCTATAATTGTTCTATCTTGAAATTTATTATTTTCTTCATTTATTTTCTTAAGACCAAGTGGTTTATCCTTTTGTTCGGATTTTAAGGAAGCTATTTCTCCAACATTACGGACAATTCCTTTATCCTCTGGAGGCGCAGTTTGAACTTTAGAAATGAGATTCTCCCTATCATCTAATTGAGTTTTCCATCTTAATTTTTTTTCTAATTCGGAAGTAGGATTAAAAAAATTCAATTCCAGACCGACTTTCGTATTAGGAGAGAGATGAGAAACTACATTTGATCCAGAACAATTATTACAAATACCGTTTAAAGTAATACTTCCACATCTTTTACAAAAATTCATTATAATTCACTATCATTAATTTATTGAATATTTATGAAGTTAAATAAATAAAATAACGTTCAAAATTTTTATACAATAAATATAAAAATTATTTCTTTATATTTTTAGTTTCTCATTCTAAGTTTTAAATTAATTGGTTGTCAAATAACTAAAATTATATATGGATTAGATTTGAAGGGTAAAAATATGAAACCTGGAACATATTTTGTATTAGGAAACGAAGCTTGTGCAGAAGGAGCAATTTATGCGGGGTGCAATTTTTTTGGAGGATATCCAATTACACCCGCAACTGAAATTGCAGAATATTTATCGATACGATTACCACAAGTCAATGGGTTTTTTTTACAGCTTGAAGATGAAATAGCTGCAATTTGTTCTATTATTGGAGCCTCTTGGGCTGGAGCTAAAGCAATGACGGCAACATCTGGTCCTGGGTTCAGTCTCATGCAAGAAGCTATCTCTTATGCTTATCATACCGAAACTCCAGTTGTAATTGTCGAAGTTTCTAGAAGTGGACCGTCAACTGGTCAAGCTACGTACCCTTCTCAACAAGATTTTTATCAAGTTCGATATGGTGCACATGGAGACTATGAAGCAGTTGTTTTAACTCCTTGGTCAGTTCAAGAAGCATTTGATTTTACAATAAAATCGTTTAATCTTGCGGAAACATATCGAGTGCCAGTAATTCTAATGATGGATGGGGCGATCGGACATAGTAGAGAAAAATTGACCATTCCTGATCCAGCATCCTTAACTATTGTGAATCGAAAGATAAAAATGGGGCATTGTGAACCATTTAAAGCAATAGATGACACATTAGTTCCCCCAATGCCATTATTTGGAAACGGATGCAACCTTTTGGTAACGGGTTCAGCTCATGAACCCTCTGGATTAAGAAATTATAATCCAAAAATCCATTCCCAAACAGTTCAGCGTATTTCTAAAAAGATTACACAAGCAACTAATAAAATTTGTGAAATTGAATCTCAATTTATAGAAGATGCAGAATATGTTATTTTGTCTTACGGAGCTTCCGCTAGATCTGCTTACGGAGCAGTTCAAAAACTTAGAAGTAAATATAAAGTTGGGTTTATAAGATTAAAAACCTTGTGGCCATTTCCGGACGAACTGCTTGAAAAGGAACTTGCTGGAAAAATTAAGTCAATTTTTGTCCCTGAAATGAATATAGGAAAAGCAGTTCGAGAAATTCAAAGAATTAATAAAACAGCTAAAATAGTTTCAATAAGTAAACTTGGTGGTTTAATTCCTTCCATAGAAGATATAATAAAAAAATTTAAGAAAGAGGTTTAAAAATGGATAATCCTTCATTAATCAAAAAATATATTCGATTTACAGAAACTACATTTTGTTCTGGATGTGGAAATGGAATAATATTGAATTGTTTTATTCGAGCAGTCGAAAATTTAAAATTAGATCCGAAAAGTATTCTTTGTGTTTCTGGAATTGGTTGTTCCTCTTGGATACCTAGCCCTTATTTAAAATTGGATACATTCCACACACTTCATGGAAGGGCTATTGCGTTTGCTACAGGTGCTAAAGTTTTTAATAAAGCTCTAAATGTTGTTGTATTTACGGGTGACGGAGATGGTGCTGGAATTGGTGGTAATCATCTAATTCATGCAGCTCGAAGAAACATAGATATGACTGTTCTCTTGGTAAACAATTCGATCTATGGAATGACAGGGGGACAGTACGCCCCAACTACACCCTATAATACCTATTCTTCTACTTCAGTTTATGGAAATCCAGAAGACCCATTTGATTTATGTAAACTTGTAGAAGCTGCTGGGGCTACCTATGTAGCAAGATGGATAACTAATTATCCAAGAAAACTTATAAAATCAATTGAAGAAGCACTTTCCCATAATGGTTTCTCTTTCATAGAAATACTAACGCAATGTCCTACTGAATTTGGACGAAAAAACAAATTGAATTCATCTGTTGAATATTTCAAATATTTAAAGGAAATTACTACTTTAAAAAAAGAAATGGGGAAGATTCCTCTCGGAATTTTTGTAAAAGAAAAAAGACCAGAATTTACACAGAAAATGGATTCATTAATTGAAAATTCAAAAAAAAGTTAAAATTACACTCAAATGCGGATAACAATGTTCTATCCTTGCAAACCCATTATTAACTTTCTCGGCAGATTTTGAGTAAGTTATTTAAGTTCTAAAATAAATTTTTCACAGTTCGAGCAATAAATTTCGATAAATATATCCTTTATTTTAATAATACTATATAATGGTCGTCCAAATCTTTTAATTTTACAAAAATAGGTATACGTACGACCATTAGTATTGCTGATATTAGAAATATAATCCCAATCTTGAGATTACCAGTAAATGGCAATAAACCCGCTACAATCATTCCCAAAAGCCTTCCTAGATTATTCATCGTAATAAATAATATAAATGAGGTTGCTGCAAAATCTTTTTCAGCTGAATTCATTGCAATAGTTAGATAAAGAATAAAAGCAGCATTTGATATTAGTCCAACTATTATACCCGCGGTATAATAATATATAGGAACTAAATTGGGTGAAAAAAAAGTTAAAAGGTAAAGTATTAAATAATGTACGGCAAAAACTATAGCAAAATAAGTTATTGATTTAATAATCCCTCTTTTTACAAACAATTTTGTAGAAATTCCCCCCAAAATCGCAAAACAAACTGAAGGTACGAAATATAAAAGTTGGGTACTGATAGTTAAACCAGAAATTCGAAAGAAGGGGTCTAGAGTAAATTCGGTGAGTCCATTATCAATATTGAGAATAAAAAACATAATAATCAAAGTTGGGATATGTTTTGATCGAATATATTTTTTTAATTTATTCATTGAAAATCTGGATTTAGCTTGATCATTTCCATTTTCGTCAAGAAATAATACAGGAACAATTAAACTTAAACAAATTATACCGGATAATAATAAACCAAATTTAAAATTTCCACCAATAAAAATGTCAAATTGTAATTCTGGGGTTAGGTGTAACCCTAAATGAATAGTATTTACTTCAATTAAAAAAGAAATAGGAATTAATATAAAAATACCACTCAAATTTGCAATGTAAAATGTAATATTTGCGTTCACTTTTTCTTTAATTTCCTCGAAAGTTTCAGTAACGAGAGCATCTATTGCCACATCCATAAATGAAATTCCTAGTGATTGTAAAACCCATAAAATTAAAAACAGATGGAGAACTTCTATGGGGTCTGCAAAGCCTAATAAAGGTAAGGTTATTCCATTTAAAATGAATCCAAAAATCATATATGGTTTTCTTCTGCCTTTTATAGCTTTGATCGGATAGTTGTCAGTTAAAACTGCGACTAAAGGTTTGAAAATAATCGGTAATAAAGCTACACCAGCCAAAATTGCTATGGCGAGATCTGAAAGACCTTTATAATTTTTAAGATAAACTGGCAGGATAATAAATACTATAGAATATGTTATCCCTTCAACTAAGTAAATATTTGAATATAATGTATATTTATATCCTCGATTTTCAGTAATTTTTACCATTTTTTTTTCCTTTTCTATTTTTTGTCCAAATAGTCGAAAAATATTTTATTGATTACAGATTTAAAATATAAATTTAATTGAAGAAAAAAAATTTAATTTAATGAAAAGATTTCTATCACCCTGGTACCTATCCTATTTCTTTCTTTTCAGCAGATTGGCGAGTCAAGAGTAGAATCTTATTGTTATACAAAACAGAGATCCTGCTATCCATTTTCAGATCGAGTTCTTTACGAATATCCTTTATCAAGTATATTTTAGCTCTTTCATCGATTTTTAAATCAGCAACTTTAAAAGGATTTCCTATGGATTCTTCAATTTCGTTTAGAAGTTCAAGATTTTTACTCTTAGATAATTCATTATCCAATTCTTTTGTTAAATCAACTTGTCCGTTTAAAATCATGGATTTTCGTATTTTTTCTAAAAGTTGGTTCTGTCTTTTTAATTGCTTAATAATGTTGTTAAAAATTACCAATGAAATTGATTTATCCAAAATAACACCCTTTTTAGCGATCTTCGTCTCCTTTTCTAATATTGACATAAATTATGACTGTTGCTACACCGATACCGATGATAGTAAGCATGAATGGGTTGTTAGTTCGGTTTGCAGACCCCATTTCCAACCACAGAATCAGAGGTGTCGGGTCTGGGGGAGGTGTGACATTCACTGCTAATTTATGGAACCCAAGATATACAGTTCCGTTTTCATCTCCAGCGGCAAAGTATAGACCGTCATCCGAAATTGCGACTGTGTTTATAGGTGTGGTCGCTGTATAATTCCACAAAACTTCATTATCGGAGGTATATGTGATGTTGTTAGCGTCATCTCCAGAAATTATGTAACGAGCATTTCCAGAAATCTTTGCTGATTGGACAACTCCAGTATCGTAGTGCCACAGGTACGACCCGTAGCCATACACACGAGTTATATTATTGGTATTTCCAACAATTGTGTATATACCATAACCACCCGATGTGTCCACACAAGTTATCAATCCACCAGTATCGTAGCCCCACCAGTAATTACCAGGAGGTATTGCCGTTAGGTCATAGGCATAAAGTATGCTACTACTGCTACTACCAGCAATTGCGAACATACCACTTTCCGCTATGGCTACAGAAGTAATTCCAACAGTATCATTATGGTCAATATACATTCCCCCACCCATACTTGTAAAGATGGTGAAATTATTATCATCGCCAGCTACAAAAGAAATACCAGTCGCTGACATTGCTACATCTCGCACACTTGAACCAGTTGAATAGTTCCACATGTAGTTTAAGATACCACCAACACTATTGAACAGTATGACTAGACCACCAAGGGTTCCAGCTACGAAATAACCTCCATCGTTTGAAATTGCTACGGATGTAACATTTGTTCCAGTATCATAAGATCCTAAAAGTGTTCCATTACTGGCAAGTAGAGTTACATTATCACCAGTATCTCCCGACACTATATATTGTCCATCTGAGGAGATTGCAACATCATTGACAATACCACCGCATGTATAGTTCCACAGATAACCATGACTGCTATTAAAGCAAGTAACGTTTTGATTTTGATCGCCTGAAACTATGTGGACTCCATCTGCGGACATATCCACCTTATTTATAGAGTCGCCTCTATAATCAGTCCACAATAAAGAGATATTCGCTGCCGAAATACCGATTTCGGGGTTGTTATGCTGTATCGAAGTACCCGATAACATATTTGTGTTCGATGTGGATATGACACTTGCAAGGATCAACGAACCTATAAACAATTGAGAGCATATTAGAACAAATATCTTCTTTTTCATTTTCCTTTCCTCACGTCTTTAGTGGTTTTGACCGATTGTTTTATTTCAAAAATGTAACTTAGACCGTATATTAAAATGAAAACTGCAAGTGGAAGGAATCCAGCGATGTAGAGATAATCGTATAATGTTTCCGTTCTCAACCCTTGAAAGAATGTCATGTAATTACTGGTCACACTTGCTACCCAGCTCTCAAAGAAATAGGTTTGCGAAACACGTATTCCGATAGTCAAATCAACGATTTTGGCATCCACATACATATATGCAAATAAGAATGCCATGATTCCCCATTCTACCATTAAAGCCCCAGATATTCGGGTAATCTTGTTAAACCTATTAGTATTTTTTGTAGTAAATGACTTAAAACCGTAAATCACTGATATTGCAGCAATCAACAAAGTAGCCACCGCTAATGCAATGTATGGCAGAATCAAGCGAGTATTGTAAATGAAACTACCTAATGGACCCATTGCAAACCCTTCGAGACTCCAATAATATTTATTATACAAGTAGTTTTTTTCCAAATAATGTCCCGTAAGTAGTAATGCCACTACAAAGGATAATATGACGGACATTATTGAAAATATTTTATTACCATTGTTTCTTTGTATAAATCCCCCCGATAGAACAACTAATCCAATGCCCATTAGTCCATAAAGTGCGATATATTGAATATAGCTCGATAATATTCGGGGTGCGAAATTTTCTACAGCAACTAAGAAGATCATGGGGACAGAAAATAGTAAACTTCCTATAGTCCCTAAAAGTAGTTTATAATTTTTTTGTTTGGATAATTGTAATTCGCTTGTACTGGACGTTTGTGACGTTAATTCTGGTCTGTTTTTCGATAGTATTTGTATCAGTGAAAGTATTATTCCGATTGCCAATGTGGTTGTTAAGGAAATGATAAGGTCGGAAATTTGGACCTTGAAAAGTCCGAGAAAAAGGACGTCATTTACAGGTCTTGTAGCTACGTAGTCGATAATAAATAATAATATGTATAACTCGACTCCTCCGATGATTCTGTCCCAATTGATATTAGTTACCTCCAATTTGAGATCCACTACATATAAAAAAATCCAATTGTTTGTTATTTGGCTAATCCTTAACACAGGTTCGAAAATGTAAATATAAGCCATTATAAATCCAATGATACCAGTTATTGTTAAACAGATACCTGTCATTCCTAAAATTTTCTTTATTTCTGAAGCTTTGCGCCTCTTGTACTCTTGAAATCTGTCTTCTTGTATTTTCCCTATTTTTGTTTCTTCTAATTGTTTTTTTTCTGATATTAACATATCAATCAACCTTTTTTTTGGTTAACTTAGTAAAATCTAAAGTGTGGATCAATCATTTATAAAGGGAACATGAACAAGTATGCAGTCTAAAAATTGAGTTATCCATGTAAAAAAATGAATATAAGACAAGTATGGATTAACTTTTTAATGTCGATTTTTTACCCGCTATAAAAATGAATAATATTCAATTTGAAAAAAGATTGGAGATTTTTGTCGATTTTTTTTCACAATTGTTTAAATATGACTATTAGCGTCCTTTTACCCTATGTATTTAGAATTAGCCACCATTGAAAATTTTTTATTAAAATAATTGCAGTTCAATCCAAATTTATATTTTATTTTTTATTTTCTACCACATTCACAAGTTAAGAGTAAAGGAGACCTATTATGTGGAAGATCATATTTTACCCCTATCAATTAACGTTTCACGAAGCTAGAAGATTTTCCAATCCTTTCTTTCTAATTTCCCTTGGTGAAGGAACAGATAATTTTATTTTGAGTTTTGTGAAGAGTTTATTGATTTGCATAGAGTGAAATCCATCCTTTAATTTTTGATACTTCTTTTCGCTATAATGGTCGTGTTTACGCAGATAACTAAACAAATCCACTATTTGGAATTTCTTGTATTGTTTTTGATAAGTTAGGGTGAAATTTTCCCATAAAATTAATTTCTTTTTTTCGATTCTTTCAAATTCTTTTTTCACCAATTCAAGGAAATAATACCATTTGAGAGCGGCAACGTAATTATCTTCTAGTAACGCATAGACGAATTTATAATAATTTGGTAATTTCATCTGAGTAGACGAATAATCAGGAATGTGTGAAAAGACAGTGGAGCTGGGGCAGCGTTTATCGCCAGTTACGGGGGGAAGCACTCCTTGTGGGTTTAATATTATGGGATAGGATCTACAAGTTAAGGGGCGTTGCTTATAAATTATACATTTGTCTGAAATATAAAATGGGCAATCATCACAAACTAGAATATATGTTACGGTAAAAATTGCTTTGAATTTTTTACTAAAATACCCCAGAAGCGGAAAAAACCTTATTTTTATAGAATGTTTTTTGGCAAGTTTAATAATATCCTCTCGTTCTAAAGCATTTACCATTAAACCTCGATCATGGACGGGATACTTGACTGCTGAGGAATCTGCGTTAACCATGGGTGCTGGGAGGGGCAGATGAATGTTTTTTTTACTAATATCTTTACAGCACTTACCACAATGAGAACAGGAAAATGGTTTTATAGTCAATTAATTTTCCTCACTGGTTAAGATTTTTAATTCTTCCTCGAATTATTTTCTTATTTAATCTATTTCATTAATTCAATCATGAATTAAATCTTTTGTTGTTATTAAAATTTTATTTAATTTTAACAACTTCTGGCAACACTTTATATGTTAATCCGCACGAACACTTGAATGTATTACTATGATTCGTGCCGTATTGCTTGGAAACTCTACCACATGGACACGTTAATACCAGACTGTAATCAAAATAAAAGTATTCGATTTTATATGTCATAAGGGAATGATTTTCGTTAAATTTAAAAAATTTTAAAGACCGAATGAAAAATGAAAATCCTCTTAGGTGAACCTTACCCCCTCTCCAAGAAGGGTTTAAGCAATACAAGGGGGTTATTACTTAAGAAGGGGCAAGGTTCTTTGATATGGTCTTAAAATTACATAATATTCTTTTAATGAAATAAATTAAGGGGGGTCAATTTTGTGCGAAGTTATAAAATTAAATAAATATAAAATTAAAAAACGTTGATCTTCACCCTCATTATTCAATTATTTAGGGTATTGAATCTAATATAGCAATTCCTATTCTTGTAGTTATTGTTTTTCCAACAAATCTCTTAAAAAAATCAATCATCTTTTTTCCAGACAATTCTTTTTTAATATATTCATTAAACTTCTCTCTCGTCCAACCAATTTCCTTTAAAAATTGAAAGTAGAAATCTAGAGAATTAAGGAACTTCATGTAATTCGATTTTTCAAAGTAATTTTCCCAGTATTCAATAAGACCTGATGTTATTTCCGCTTTATTTTCAATAATAAATTTATGAAGTCGAGTTTCAATTCCAAGTTTGGAAAATAATTTCTTTATGAATTCACCTTCATTTTCTATTGGGAGACCTAAATGCTTTAAGCTTGTTAAATATTCATTATAATGATTAGAAAAACTTTTAAAATCGGGAATTCTTTCATATTTACTTTTTTCTATTGTTATTATGATAAATCTTCCATAGGTCTTTTTTACTCGGACCATCTCTTTTAACGCGTCTAGTGGTCGTTCTATAAAATCCAGCAACCCAAATGATGTTATTACATCAAATTCGTTATCTTGAAATTGGATATTAAAGACATCCCCATATTGTAAATGAATATGTTCGGGTTTGCCCCAATGTTCTTGACCATATTTTATGAGATTTTGATCAATATCTATTCCGTAGATCTGGTTGTTTTCCCCATATATTTGGTAAATTAGCCTAGGGACTGTTCCAATCCCACATGCTACGTCCAATATTTTTTCTGACCTTTTTAAATTCGATACTTTCTTAAAAATATTCTTAAATCCTTGATTATCTATTATATCTCTCCTACCCATCTCGGTTAATTCTATAAAATTCCAATTTATTTTCAGAACTGTCATCTCCCTACTGGTTCAAGTTCTATGTGAATTTCTCCTTTTTCGTAATTAATTCAGGCAACTCTTTTTTTTAATGAACATAATATAAATTAGACTCTACAATCTAATATATCTTTTAACCATTCTAACTGTTCTCGGTTATTTACCCCTTTCAAAGAAAGAATAGATATTAGATCTTTCTCTTCAGGCTGTAAGTCATTTTTTTTGATATTTTTCATTCCATTCATTCTATTCAACACCTCGTTTCTTTAATAGGAATCATGTTTGCGGGGTCTGATCCACAAGACACACACAATAAATATAGGAGGCTATGCGAACAAGATGATAATAATAATGAGGATAACAGACCTTTCCGCCCATAATTTTCCCATTTTATTGATCTTTATTGATTTTAACATATTTTTTAATAAAAAAAGAATGTAAATTAGAGTATTCTATATTCATCTTTGAAGCTCCACGTAATGCCAAGCAATTTGCAATCCTTGAAAGGCGAATTTTTTCAAATTCATCCATTCATATCACCTCGGTTTTCTACCTGTAACACAGAATATTTGAAAATAATCAAATCTATCCTCTTTTTGTAAGAAATTAAACCATATCTCCCTATCTTGGTTAAATTTATCTAAACCTCCGAATATTTTATCTGCAATTGGTTCTATTTGTTGGTACATCAATGTCCAATATTCAATTTCTTGTTGTGTTGCTGGACCTTTGCTTATGAAATTATCTATATGGACTTGAATATTCACTAATCCCAATTTAGAAAGTCTACTGTATAGCTCTCGGCCCATATGAATGTTACTTGGTTGGTTATTTTGAAGAATTTCAAGGTGATTTTTCAACTCTTTATTTAAAGGATAAATATTTGACATAAACCCATCGGAGGAAATAATTGCAATTAGACCTCCCGGTCTCGTTACTCTGAGCATCTCTTTCAATACTTTTTGTGGTCTAGGCACAGACATTAACAAATTTCTAGCAAAGGTTATGTGAAATGTATCGTCATGAACTTGAACTTTTGAAGCGTCCATTTTAGCAAACTGGACATTATGAATGCCTTCTTTTTTAGAAATTGATGCCGCTGTTTCAATGGCGGAAAATTTTATATCTATTCCAAAAACCATTCCTGGATTAGCCCTTCTAGCTAGATCTCTAGTACTAATTCCAGGGCCGCACCCAAAATCCATAATATTCATTCCAGGTCGGATTTCGAGCATATCAAAATGGTTTTGAAAAATTTCATAATTCATCTCGTTAGTGAGCAACATCCGTTTAACTTCTAAATCACCTTCGAACTCTTGATAAAGAGATGTTAGTTTTGTAACAATCATATTTTATGTCCCACCATTTAACTCCTTGGCAAATATTAAATGTTTTCTTAACAGCTTACCCTTGCGTAAACACATGTCTAACATCTGTTGATTTCCGTCCCAGATATAGGTTCCTTCATAAGCAGGAATGTGCTTTTGATCCAATAGATCCATGACCGCATTTTTCATCTTTGAAAAGATAAAACGACCTCTATATTCCTTTGAAACATCAGCTACATACCAATTTACATCTTGAATAGCATTTCCAGACCAAATATCATAAATATTGGGGATTAAAACAGCTAGACCTATTATTTTATCGTCACAAATAGCAAAAAATAAATAATCCAAAGCATTTATTGACTGGAAAAATTGGGCGAAATTAATTACGAGATTTCTATCCAATTCAGTCATATCTGGCATGTTAGCCATGCAGCCATTATATAAAGTTGCGATTTCATCAGCTCGTTGAACTATTTCGTCAAATGTAAGATTGATTAAAGAAATTTCTGAATCTTCTTTATCCGTCCATCGGATAAATGGGGCATTCCACTTTATACAATAATATTGCGTATCATAATCATAACCACATTTTTGTAATCTTCTGCCTAACCAATATTCGTTTTCCGGTACTCCTATTAATTCAGGAACACCGAATCCATGTATTAATACTCCTTGACCACCGATCATTACTGGTTCATTACGGGGTCCTCTGATCAGACTAACTCCTTGAGATCCTAAGTATTCTTCAACTTCACCTAAGAGTAATTCGAAATGTTTTGTTCTATTTCCATAGATCCATCCAAAAGAACCCACCTTTCCCCCATAACTTTCATAATTCGGATCGGTAAAAGCCATGACACGGCCTAAATAATCCCCATTTTCCTTTAAAGCAAATAATGCACCCTTTTTGTCATGGATATTTTCCAGAGCAGTTATAATCATATTTTCTAATTGAGGAAAAGAAAGGGGATTTATTTCCAAAAAAGTCTGAGGATCGACTTCTATGACGTTCATTCATAATCAACTCATAAAATACCTTACTTGTCCATAATCCATTACTTCTGGAACACCTTTTAGTCCTAAGTCATCTATGAAATGCTGTACCAAAGACCAAGATTTAGATGAGAATTCAACTCTCTTAGATATCATACCACCATTACCCCATCCTGGGATCCAGACCATCAATACGCGATCTTCATATCTTTCACCCACGGTGTCTAATATCGGAATGTAACCAGTTGGTTTGAAACCAGCTTGAAGAAAGATCTTTTGATGTGTTGGCTCATAAGCATTGATGTATCCCCCAAGATACTTGATATTCTTATCTTTCACTTTTTTTACGATTTTTAAAAGAAGAGCTCCAAAAATTTCTGGATTTTCACAATTATATTCTACTATCTCTGCACTTTCTGCTTTTGGAATAATTTCGATTTTGATATGATTTTGGCCACAACTTAAGGTTATGTAAATATAATATTCGTGAATATCCTCAAAAGTCCCTATTTTTATCCCATTTTTAGGAATTGGAATCTCATCAACTTCTGCAATGGTATATTCCTTGACTTGTCTATACTGTTTTTGAACAGCTTTTAATACATTTACAATTTCCGGAAGAATGATTGGATTTTTTCTTCGTTTCTTGAAAGCATGAGAAAAAATCAAAGCTTCATATATTTCAGACTCTCTTGCACCTACGCCTGTATCAAGATCAGGTAAAAACCCGATCGGTTTAAAACCGTTTTTTTCCATGAGCCGCTGCATTTTAGCGTCACCAGGAACCATTCTTGCTGTACCGTATAAAATCTTTACTCTGCCTTGTAATTCTTTCATTATTTGATGGAGCGTTGTCATTCCTATGCCGCTCATCGCACCCCTACCTTGATAATTGGGATCGATAGCTGTGGCTAATGCATAGAGTGTACCTCTGTCAGGATCAAAATCTAAAACCCCACAACCAAATACTTTTTGTTCTTCATCTTCGAAGACTTTAAAAAATTTATTTGGATTATCAACCTGAGTTTTAATCCATTTGGGGTCGAGATATTCCTCTAATGGATAATTACCATCATAAATTCTATTATAAATTCTAACAATATGTTCAGCATCATCCTCCCTTAAATCTCTACATACGTATTTAGGGATGGATTTTACCTCCTTTGTTTTGGCTTCAGATGCCATTAAAATCGCCTCCTTTTTCCAAGACCACATTTAGCGAAGTTTTATCCAAGGGGCTACTTGATAAGTTTGGCTTTTTTGTGCGGTATTTTTTAATAGTAGCCAATTCCTTTTCTGAATTTAACGTGGGGTATGAGCCCCTATGGGTTAGGGGCTCAAATTGTTCTTGTTCGCGATTTCTCACGTTAAGTTTCATATTCGCATATGTCCTGGTTTTTTGTGTGTGTTGCACTGAATTTAATCAATGACTAGGACATTATAAGGCGAAAAAATCTATATAAAAGAAAAAAATTGAAAAAAAATTGGAAAAAAACACGATCATATTTTCACAAATGTTTCAAAATGTCCAAAAAATTGACAAGCCCTAGTTAAAATTCGAGACCGCGATTTAATATGGCTTTTTTTTACTTTGAAAAAAGATTGGAGTTTTTTGTCGTTTTTTTTTCACATATTTCAAATTTTCGCAAATCAAGGAGATGAATTGGAATATAAAATAAAATGATTTTTAAAAGAGCAGTTATTGAATTTAAGGAAATAAATGGATTAAGTTATATTTATGAATAAAATTAGAAATTATAATAATTTTTTTTTAATAATTTTACCAGTTAATATTCATACTATTGATTTTTTGCCCTTATTTTATAGTTTGGACGGTAAGATCGTCCCATATCCAGTCCCCTTTTGTTGGATCATATACTTGATTAAGATTAAAACTATCAGAGATTTCACCAACAAGGGCCAGGATTGTATCAACTTCTAGAAAATTATCGCTTATATGATGGAAGAAAGGTATGTGAGGAGTTGGAGGTGTGAATAAACATAAAAGACCACTCCAACCACTATATGTAGGTTCGGGATAATATTTCTCGATTTGAAAGGGGTGACAATATAAAAATAGTTCCATAAATGAATTAATCAATGTGAGGGCTCCAACTTTTTCAGGGATTTTTTCAGCAATATATAAAAATTTCCTTATAGAATTAATTGATAATATTCTCCTATATAGTATATCCTCCATTTTCTCTATTGCTGCATCATAATCTCTTCTTTGAGTTATGCCTAACTTTTTAATTATTTCCTTCCTTGAAACTCCTTGGAATTGATATTGTAATATTTGAAGCATGTTAAAATCGAAGTCTATAGATGAATGGTCTGGTATAGCGAGTTCTGGGAATTTCTCTTCCATAAGTAATGCTGTCCAACGGAACAATCTTTCTTCATGGGAAATTTCTGTCTTAAAATTCTTGAAGCTGTAACGTGGATGAGCTAATTCTTTAGCCTTATAAATCGTCACATTCGGATTCATTTGAATAATTTTATCAATAAATTTGCTTTCAAATTTTAGCGGTATAACAAATTGAGATAAATCTTGTGTCGAAATTATGTAATATGGAGCAGTCTGAACTAGATATGGCGATTGATAACGATCTTTACCTAATACAAAAAAACGTGTTAATCCTAGTTTCTCATAAACAATATTTATTTCATTACTTATTTTGTACTTTTTAAACAAAGTTTTCCTTTTATAATAATATAATTCCCGACTCCCATATCTTTTATGTAACTTCTCTGCTGGTGTATTATTTTGTAGAAATTGTATTAATTCTTTTTCTTCTTCGCTTACATCTTCTGGAAATAGCCCATGAGTCTCCATCTTATATTCCGCTATTTATCAATTTTTAAAATATTATTATTATAATTATGATCTAGAAATAAATTAGATGATACTCGTTTAAATAAATATTGATGAATTTTGCGTATTTTGTGTGATTCTATTTAGAAAAACAGAAATTTCATAAAATTCTCTCTAATTTATACAGAAATTGGTTGTTAATTTTTTTAATTTAATTTATACCAAAAAATAGTCTATCTCTTCGATCATTGCATTTGTGAAAAAAATACAAAAAAAAAATCCAATTTTTTTCAGAAATCGAAGAGTTTGTAATACTGGCGCTATTAAAATCAAGGGAGTTTTAGGGAATTTTTTTCTGTCTTAGTTAAATAGAGAGAGTTTTGGGATCATAAACAATTCTTTATATATCAATGAAAAACCATTGAATATTTTGATGGCTTTTAACAAATTGTGCGGTGTAGGAAAAAATGATATTTAATGAAAAAGAAGATAAATCGCATAATTATAAAGAATTTGAACAAGGTTAATGCCAGATATCTTACACCAGATAATAAATGGAATTTGATAGTTCCCCATCGAAACTTAAAAATCGATAATGATTTTGTAAAAATTAAATTTTCTAAAAAGATGGGTGTAGAATCAATAAACCTTTCTTATCCTTTTAAGATTAACAAACTTACAGCATATATTTTCGGATTAGTCTTAGGTTCTGCCGTAAAAAGAAAAGACCGGCTAACATTGAACGTGGATCCGCGACAAGTCCCCAAGCTTCTGAATTTCTGCAGACAGCTTAAAGTTGCCCCAGAATATAAGATAATTAAGAAAAGGTACAAGAACAGGTATAAAAATTTCTATAACAGAATTTTTCAAAATGCTGTAGTCCATTTACCTTCACCAGTATACCAATATTTGAAAGCTCTAGGGCTTAATCTATATCAGCCTAAAATACCTTCTTATTTTACCCCTAAATTTGACCACTATGTTATTTCGGGGTACCTGAATTCAAAAAAGGCATCTTTAATTCATCATTCAACAACTCCACTTCGCCAATTGATCCTAGTAAATGCAAAATCAAAACCTTATAAAAGAGATTTTGCCAAATCATTCATGCAACAAATATATCAGGATTTAAAATTCCATTCAATAAAAGCAAATATTAGAAATTATAAATATCATTCAATAATAAAGATAAAAAGTCGTTCTATAACACATCTAATAAAGAAATATCATATTAGACGGCCCCAGATCCGTTACAGTGGAAAATTCCTCGGTCTATTACATAAATACCCCCATCTCAAGACGACCATAAATCTATATGGACTTACTTCATTTCAACTTTCTGTATTAGAAATTGCGTTTTATCACTTTTTTAATCGAAAAAATCGTGAAGTTGAATATACTAGGTTCGAAGAGATGTTTTCATGCAGTTCTAATAGAATTAGAAAATGTCTATATGAATTTCAAGCAATGGGATTACTACAATATTTTGCAAAGGGTAGAAAAGAATTTGTAAAACCTACTTTTCTATGTTTCAAGTATGCAGAAGACGTTATGAGGGAGAAATTAACATCTTTAAAGGATGCTGTCGGTAAGGGAGAGGCATATATTTTTGTCTGTAAAGTTTGTGGAAAAGGTATAGATTACCTATCAGCTATGGAAGGAGGATCTTTCAGTTGTCCAAATTGTAGGTCAGAGCGACTGGAACAATATTCCGGGGAGAAAATAAAACGAAGCTTGAGTGCATATCACGGACAACTTTCACAATTTAGAAATTCGTATGAGGTGATGTGTCGTGCTTAATATTTTTCAATTAAATAGTATCAAGATTGCTCGATTGAAGAAAGTGAGGAATCTGCTTAACAGCTCAGAAATTGACAAATTCAAAGATTCCTTTTCAGATCTATTTGGCAAAATTAAATCTGGAAATTATAACGGAAATAAATATTTCATTACAGAGGATGGAATCGTTTTTGGTTATTATTCAATGGCTCTTGCAGTTCTACAGAATTTCGGAGCACGAAGTGAAATTGTTCTTAAAGATAATCTTTGGCGGATAAAATCAAATGGAAAATGGTATCTCTTAAGTCAATATTTTGGTTTTTTATCAGAAGATTTATTGAATAAATCCAAAAAAATTCTTCGCCCTGAACGAAAACTGTATCTTCGATGGCCGTTCGAACAGGAAAAAGACTACATTGTAGTAACGAACGGAAAATATGCAATTATGATTCCACCCGCAAAAATTAACATTATAAGGGATATGATTTTGTGAGCGATCCTTGTGAATGTAGTGTAGATGGTGTATGTGAATTCGTAATCAAAGATAATGTTAAATATTGTATTCTTTGTGGAAGAGTGGAGGAGATTATTCCACCGATGTGTGAGATTGTTGGGGAATGTCAATGGATTAATTTTGATAGTGTTGTGCTTTGTGCTCAATGTGGAAGAATAAAACCAAAAAGTGAAGGGGAAGTAAATGATCCAAAGTGAGCAAAAGATAAAATATAAATCCAATTCTATTACAGAAGAAGTTTTAGTAAAAGGATTTGAGGGAATTCGGTCGCTTTTATCTGATTGTTTTTCCTTAAATGACACGTTAGGCGATAGTCTCAGTATTCAAGTTTTACATAGTGTCTATAGAATGATAACTAATACGAAAAAAGAAAGAATCATTAATTGATTTAGAGGGGAATGCATGGAACAAACAAATTATATCATTTGTACTCATAACGATTTGGACGGTTTTTGCTGCGGTGCGATTTTATTGAGGCACTATCCTGAAGCAAAAGTCTTTTTCGCTACTCCTAATTCCCTATTCAAAACATTTTACCGAATTAAACATGCCTTGGTTGAAGAAATAAAGAACCATATGTTCATTTGTGATATAACATTAAATGGAAATACTGTTAATAGAATAAATCAAGCACTCCGCTATATCAGGAATGATTTTCATTTCGATTTTACTTGGATAGACCATCATGATTGGCCTTTTGAAGAAAAATCATTGGGAAATTATGAAAAAATTTTAGACCTCACTCAAAAATCCGCCGCTTATTTGGTCCAGAAATATACAGATCCGGATAAAAATATTGATTTCGTGAACATGGCTGAAGGGATTGGGTCGATTAAAGATTATAAATATTGGAAAGTTGTAATAAGAAATGTCTGCAAGACTTCTTTTGTTGATGAAAAGTTAGAACCAGTTTTACGTGCTTTTAGTAGGTTGGAACGAACTCCCGAAAGTGATGAGTTTTACCAAGAAATAAAAGAACTTATTAGCGAAGATTTAAAGAAAATGGAAGTATTCAATACCAGAGAAGGGCGTAAATTTTCAGTATTGGATTTAAGGAAGATCCCTTACAAAGTGCAACTGTATAAAGAGGTCTTTAAGTTATCAACGTTTTATAATTGTGATTTTATTTGTGTGATATTTAAAAACGAAGAATTGTCCTGCTACAACACAGATACTGTTTCCTTCAAATTTTTAAAAGATTTTGGGGCTGTGGGGCATTTAGAAAGAGGGGCAGTGCATATTCCAATTCCTTATGAAAAATCTGACACATTCGGATTTCAAAGACCCTTGACAATTAAAGAATTCATTGAGGTCTTAAAGAAAAATTTATAGGAGAATGAAAATGGCATCGGATAACACGTTTATGAAGTTTCAATTCATGGTTAAAATACTTTGTGAAGATAGAGATCCATTAGAAGAGCTTAGAGAGGAAATTAAATCAATCTTGAATAGGTATAAATCTAAATATAAAGGTCGTTTAAAATCAGGGAATTTATCAGTGAGGAGAAAATAATGGTTGTAAAAAATAAAGAACATGATAGAGATCAAAAAATGGGGATTATTGAACGAATAGCTTGTGATTTAGAAAATTTTTCGGCTAAAGTAGCTGATGAGATTATTCATCGATTGACTAAAAAGATTGACTAATATTAATTTAAGGGCTGTTCGTTCTATATCTATATTTATAAATCCATTGGATATTTTTTATTATTAAACAGATTCAAATCAATGAGTCGATATCGTTTTTCATCTTTACGATTTAAGTCGTTCAAATATAAATTTAGAATTTGTAAATTTATGAAATGCCCCACACCTTCAATTTTTCTTATTAAATTTCCTTCCAAATGGAGCTCCCTTAGATTAGGAATATTTTCTAGCCCCTCAATTTTCTTGATTTGGTTATCATCGAGGTTCAATATCTTTAATTGAGATAATTTATCTAGACCTTCAATTTTATCTATTTGATTGCCCCTTAGGTTTAATTCATGTAGACTAGATAGAACCTCAAGCCCCTCAATCTTCTTAATTTTATTTACTTCCAAATTTAAAACTCGCAATTTGGTCAGATGCTCCAATCCTTCCAATTTTTCAATTTTATTCCAAGAGAGATTTAACCGTCTTAACTGTTTTAAACCTTCCAGACCTTGAATTTTTTGAATTTTATTATGTTGTAGATATAAATCTGTCAATTTTGGAAGGTTTTCTAATCCATATATCTCTTTAATATTATTAAAGCTAAGTTTTAACTCCCTCAAATCGTAGAGGTGCTGCAAACATTCCATTTTTTTTATGTTATTATATCGTACATTCAATAATTGTAATTGGTGTAAATTTTCAAAATATTCCAGCTTTGAAATATAATTATGATCAATATAGAGGGACCTTAAATGAGCAAAATTGTCCAAAATATCGGGAATTTTTCTTAAGCCTTTCTCGGACAAAGAAATCTCTATAATATATCTTTTATTAAATTTAACATCCCATTTACTAATCTTTACTTTCTTCTTTAGTTCAGAAAGAGCTTTTTTTTCCGAGAGATATTTTGTTACGATTATATGAAAAGCCCCCTATCTGAAGTAATTGTCCATGGTTTGTTGCCTCATCTTAAAGTAGTCAAATGCTTTTTTCAAACGTTCAAGCCCTCTTTCAATGCGTTTTTGAGAAAATTTTCCATTCAAAAATCCTTTTAATATATGAAAATTTGGATAACGGAAATGGGGACCGAAATTAAATGATGGTGGATTTAGAAATTTTGACCGTAAAATAGTAAAATCAAATTCTAGTGGTATAAATTCTTCATTTATAGTTTCTAAATCATTGTATTTCTTTATTAATTTCAACGCTTTCTTTGGACCTATGCCTTTCACACCTCCTTTATTTAAATCTGTTCCTATTAATAATGCTATATCAACTAATTGTTTATATGTAATCCCAAGATGAGTCAAATTATCCTTTAGTTTTATCAAAGTTAATGTATCATTTTCAAAATCCAGGTCTTTTATCATATTTTTAGATCCAAATAATAAGACATCATAATCATAAGAAACCACTCCAAAGGCATATTTTTCCCTCACAATGCGGCATGCTTGTGCTTCACCTTCGGAAGGGGCTCTTACAGCGGGTAATCCCATGAATTTTAAAAATTCAATACATTCAACAATTGCCTTATCAAATAGAAAAGCATAATCGTTCAATGCTCTGGAATTATAATTACCATCTTGGATGCTATCGTGGTATTTTTTCCAAAGATATAACAATTTCATATTATGATACGTGGGAACCTTCCTTTTTTCCTCCATAGGCATCCCATCGAATACATAGATTGGACGTAATTTTCGTTCCATTAAGTTTATTGTAAAGTAAAAAATTCCTATCAAGTGAGATATGGGTTCTTTTTGATTTTTTCTTAAATTTTTATCAATATGGGATATTTTAGAAATATATCGCACTAAAAAATTAGTCCCATCAACAGCTACAGTCTTTCCTCTAATATCTTCAAATTCAACACTTTCTGTTTTTAAGATCGGTGTTAATTTACATCCCATTAAAATACCCCAATAGATTCTTTTTTCCTGGTTTCTTCAAAACAATTTCAAAAATCCCGGTTGTTCTATGGAATCCGTTATTCTGTATTAAAAGTGAGTTTAATTTCACATTCAAATAAAGCTGATACAAAATTTCCCAATGTGTCCTGGATTGACTTTCCGTTTTTCTAATGAGATTAATCATGTTTTTTATCTCAGAATTGCTTGAAGAATATGCTATCTTTAATTTATTGACTTTCATCAGACGAATTTTTTTAGGAATATATCCTTCTCGAATTCCAAATCTTTTAGAACGATAATATAACTGCCTTAATTTCTCTTTTTTACAGAATATTAACTGACAATCGCTTATCTTACCCAAAATTAAATGAAGGAGTCGAAATTCTTCATCAATCCGTTCTATCATGAAGTTCTCTGGGAATGTTACAGGACGAGGACCTAATTTTTCAATTTCGCTGGTAATAAATTTAGTCTCATTTCCGTTATGATATACAAGATAATGTATCGAATCGCCATAGTTCTGTTTCTTTAACTTGGGATCTTCGCTTTTACCAATTTCAAAATCAAAAAATAATTGATTTATCATCAATTTTCACCGAAAGAAAGAACGTATTGGAGTGAATTTATAAGGTTTTCCCTCATCCAGAATTTTTGTCGGATATTCAAATAGATCTTTAAAGAAATCGAAATTTGTTTATACAATTAGCTTTCAAATCCTCTTTCACGTAATTGTCTTCGAAAGTCGTCTTCCGAAATTTCACCTTTCATTTTGGAATATTCAAGCAACTTTTGAACTCCTAATTCTGTAATTTTATAGGTGTTTCTTCTGGTCACTCCGAGGACTTCTTGACTCTGAATCAAAAAACGTAATTGTATGAGTTTATGGAGTAATACTCGCAAGACTTCATCCTCGATACCCGTAGCTGATTGAATTGAGCCATACATGATTTCATCGTATTCAGTAGCGATAGATAGAATGTTCTTAACATGTTCTGCATATTGATGGAAACTTCTTTCAATCGCACTTCTTTCTGGGACAAATATAGGACCGAAATCCCAATCCGGATAAAACATTTTTAATCGCTCTTGAATTTCCTCGTCTTTTAGAACATGCGTTTCATCAAAATTCAGATAATCAAACATTATAGGAAAACAACTTTTTACATCGGGTCGATTAAGCAGGGCTTCACCTTCTTCCATAACTCGTAGATATTCATACTGATATTGATATTTTCGTTTTTCAGAATAGGTCTCCGTGGTTCCCTCTTCTCGTGGTCGAAAGCTCAAATTCAATAAGGAACGTAATGCTTGGCTTTCTTCAAAAGAATGAGTTCTATGGACTATTATATTGAGAAAATTCGATAATATTTGTGGAATTATTAAAGAAGGATATTGAATCGAAGTGTGTATGCCAATATCATTACGTCGTAATGTGCTCATCCAATTAAGCAGCGAGAAGTGAGGATCATCGTTTCTTCCAATATATAATTTCGGCTGTTCCATTCCAAAGATTAAATCTCCATCATCTATTAGTATCATAAAATCTCTATAATTAAGAAATTTGGATAGTGTGATTATTTTGATCAATATTAGAAAAATCAAAAACCTGCGACTTCTCTTATCATTTACATCAATTTCTATTAATGCAGGAGCATCTGATACAATTTCATAAATATTTTTCTTTGTATTAGCGATCATTCTTGTCGTTTCCCCGCTTAATAAATTATCAATATATTTATAGACGGCATTAAATTCATTTCTTTCCTTATAGCTTATTTCAGGAGCCATAACTCCGTTCCAAAGCTCATCTGTAAAACTATTCATTGCAGGACTATTACCATACATTTCATAGACATTTTTTAACATAGTCGAGATCGCAGCTACTATCTCATCACTGAAATTTACTGACAATCGTAACATTTCAATAAAAAAGGGGATATAATTTTCAGCAGGTACCCCTTCAGTATCAAGTGGTCCGATAGAAATATCCTCTCCAAGACGAAATATCTTCATAGTAGGGATGAAGTCTGCAAGTCTTCGATAATTTTTATTGGAAGATATTATTATATAGGGGATATTTTTTTTCACAGATTCATAGACTATCTTGGCATTTGTTAAAAATCGTTCGAGTATGTTACTTCCAACTACGATAACTCCATTTCTCATATCATCTTCCCGTAGCCCGATGGGAAGTTCTTCATGTAAAAATTCAGTTTCTATTGTATTTCCTAATGGACCTATCTCACTTTCTAAATTTGTAGGAACAATAAATTCCACCGGATATTGGTATGGCATCGATTTTACAGCCATCTTAGGAGCCTGGAGAAGATGATTGATCCCCTCCAGGCCTGTTAGAAAAAACGAAACTTCCCGCCGTCTGTTATCTGGACTCGTTTGGCAGCTAATAAATCCTTATCTTCAAGAAGTACTAATTTTGAATGTGGAAAATTGACCAGAAATGAGGATTCCAGCTTTTGAAGATTCAATTTCACATTTTCATAGACCTCTTGGATCGTTTCTGCTACATTTGTCCCAATTTTTCTATTATCGGATGTCCCAAACACAATCCGTGCTTCCCAAACACCTTCCCTGTTTAAAAGAAATGAATTTAAACCATCTCCACCTAATGAATCCATAAATTTGCGCATATCTAACGTGACATTTTTCAAGCGTTTAACCTCTTTTTCATTAATTGGTGCTTGGACGTAATTCCAGAAGATAGGTATTTTTTGACCGTAAATTGAGCGTATGAAATCATTGAATTTTCCGCTGATACTTATTGGTATTGTATCAATCTTAAAAAGCCCAAATGCCGCTATACGTCCCCGACTCTCAAAAAATAAGACATCTTTATGTAATTCTCCCGTATCCTTATCTCTATAGAAAAAACATTGTATATCATTCATGAAATCCACTGTTTCTATAGCTGCTTTTGAAAGACTTGAAAATGCCCCCCTTATCCTGTAGGATATTTGAGGTTGTAGAAGTATTGAAAGTCCTGAAAAAACCACTATAGCAATTAGTGCTGATACAATCATATCTTGGATGAATGAAGTACATATTACCCATATGGATAAGGAAATTATCAATGTCCCTATCATTATAAATAAAATTCTTGATAAACTAGGATGAATTATGCGATCTCCCGACCAGAAGTGTTGCGAACTCCTTAATTCTTCAGTTCTGCGTCTGTAAGCTTCATTTCTGCTTCGATTATTTCTATTATAGATATTTCTATCATAACTTTCATCTAACATTCCTTTCACCTTTTGAAAACGTAAATTACACCTATGATTATATAATAAATAAAATAGGGCAAGAGAGACCAATTATTACCCCAATTTGCAGGGTCCAAAAAATTTTCAACTATAAAGAAGATTGTGATTCCAAACCAGACCAAAGCCCAACCAAATGCAGCTTTCTGCCACGCATTTAGATCTACATCGGGATCATCTTGTATGTTTTTAGTGTGTCCAATCGCACCACCCCTTACCATATACATTGTTTCCGATATATTCCTTGCTTTTTCTAACAAAATTCGATTTCGCAAGTCTCTTTGTGTGTCCCTGACAGAATCTTTAATATTTTTTGTCACCATTTCTTCCGAAAACTGGTTAAATATTTTTCCAGAATCCTTTCCCTTGAATAAAAACGACTTTATAGCAAAAAAACTGATGATGGCTGCAAGTAATAAGGGCCATTGTGTTATGAATTCCAGATATCCTAAACTCATTCGTGTCACCTACATTAATTTTAACCTATAAATGAATCATTGTGAATAAGAGTAACAATGAACTACCGTCTTCAGGAGGAGGTTGAGTTGGCTGACCGTTGAATAGGAACCAGAGATACCAAAGAGTATACATTCCGATTTGACTCACTGATGTATTGAAAATTTCCATCCGATACCCAAAGATCTTGGTAAAAACTATCATGCAGACAGTAAATAGGACAAATCCAGCAAACATGTATTTGTTAAATTGCCTATTACCGATAAACATTAGAAATCCAATCATTGTAACTGCTGCAAGCAGGACTAACACTATTGTCATGAACCAAGTAGCGACTGCTTGTAAGGTTAAAGTTACATTTCCTAGAACATCAACCATTTTTTCACTTTCTTCTTTTTGATTTTTTGAAAGATTCTGGTGGTATTAACTATTTAAAAAGATGATCATCCATCTTGAAGGAGGATTTTTTCCAGTAATAAATCAATTTTTGACATGGCAAAAATAGATTCAGCAAAAATGGTTATTTGTGCGAGTTGATCATTATATCCGAGATGCAAATAAAATTCCCCTGACTCATTTTTTAAATACCAGATATCTTCATCATTAGATACGGGTTGAAATCCTAAACCTAAAAGGTATTCCTTAAAATTATTTAGATCTTCGTCATCAGCAAATCTCAATATTCGTTTAGTTTTGTATCTATCCCTTAAAAAATACGGTTCTCTGATGATTGTATCCCTATCTGGTATCGGAAACATTATTTTATTGTATATTATAATCCCTATGACTATGATAACTAAAAAAATCACCAAACCGATGATTGAACCTAACAATTCTGCGTAATTTTCCATTTTACAATCAGACTTATAAAGTCACTATAATGCTTTTTAAAACTTATGTAAAAAAGGTGAATTTTCATGGCTTTCGAATTGAAACGTTTTGGCTTGGATCAGAGGATAGTTGATATATTAATAGACCACAAAATTACAGAACTGCGAGAAATTCAGAAAAAAGCTTTGAGATTGGGGCTCTTAAAAGGTCGAAAATTGCTTATCGTTGCACCTTCGGGATCTGGAAAAACCCTTATAGGAGAAATTGCTGCGGTTGATAGGATATTAAAACAAGGGACAAAAAGCGTCTTTTTAGTTCCTTTAAAAGCTATTGCTAATGAGAAATATGCTGAATTCACTGAAAAATATTCAAAATTAGGAATAAGTATTGCTTTGAGAACCGGGGATATCAAGGATGAACGATTGGATGTATTAAAATTCGACTTAATTATTTCGACATATGAACGATTCGATTCGTTGCTACGAACTGTTGTAGAAAAGGAGGAAAATTGGCTGGGGACAGTCGGCACAATTGTTATTGATGAAATTCATATATTAAATGATTATTATCGAGGTCCAAGACTAGAGGGATTGATAAACAGGTTGCAACTTTATGCTTCAGATACTCAAATTATCGCACTTTCTGCAACCATTGCCAATCCCGAAGAACTTGCATTATGGTTAAATTGTAACCTAGTAAAAAGTGACCACCGACCAGTTCCCCTTGCATATGAAATTGTAGCGACTGCTGATAAAATTATTACTATAAACAAATATGTGATTGAGACCTTGAAGCAAAATGGGCAGGTCCTCGTTTTTGCAAAGACTCGAAAGGAGGCCCAAGCATTAGCAAGGGGGCTTACCACGGTGCTCCTTGAACATAAATTGTTAGATTCTGATGCACGTGTAAAACTAAATAACATATTTAAAAATGTGGAAATGACGCAGCGAGCAAAGTTGGACCGGAGTCTTATAAGTGCATTGAGGTTTGGTGTTGCATATCATCATGCAGGGCTTGCATTATCTACAAGAAAGCTAGTTGAAGATAATTTTCGCGATCATTTGATTAAAGTAGTTTGTTGCACTACTACACTTGCTGCTGGGGTAAATCTCCCAGCAATGACTGTAATAGTTAAGGATTGCCAAGTAATTACCACTGATCCTAATCTAATTGTCGGTGATGATAGTCTCTATTGGCGAAATCAATTGGAACCCAATTTGCTTCACCAAATTTTAGGCAGGGCAGGAAGACCGGGCTATGATGATGTAGGTATAGGTATTATTCTGACACCCACGAATGTCGACAAGAATAGGATTGAGCAATACTACTTTCATAGGCATAATGGAACTCTCTATCCTAAATATACAAATGTAAAAAGTAAATTAAACCAGAGAGAAGAACTCAAAGAGCAAGTATTAGTGAGAATACGTGAAAAAAAAGCTATGACTGCTCGACAAATATTAGATGACTTTCAAGGTTCTCTTTTATGGCACCAAATTCAATACGAAGATCCCTCAAAACCCATAGATCAATTGATAGAGATAGGTGCAATTTCCATCCAAAAAACTATTGAGGAACTTTCGGATGCGGAAATAAGGAAAAAAGCAAGGGCTATTCCAGATGGAGCGGTTCAAATCACGAAAGTCGATGAAAAAATACTTCAAGGGATTGTTTCTTCCAACATATCCCATACTTGCGCTCTATTTAGAGACTTTCCAAGCTGCACCTGTAGGGAGTTTAAGTTTAGGGAGACGACTGGTCAAATTACATTATGTAGACATTTGATAAAACTGATTGAGGTCGGATTAAAACATTACCCAAGCTTGACAAATGACTTGGCTTGTCTTTCCCTTCAAAAAGAATTTATAATGGACTCCTTGGTAAAAGGGAATATGGTCAGATTAAGGGGGGATGAATATGTTCTTACTCCATTGGGTGATCTAATTGTCACAGCATATATTAAACCCCAAACAGCACCTGTAATAAGGGCCCATCTTGCGAGAATGACTTCAATTGCTGAAGTTTTAGAAGCTATTAGAGGAATATATACCGTTGAGATGCATAAATATGTGGATTCAGACTTTGCTCAAATCATGTCCTATGTAATTGAACGTCCTCCAGGTGAAGATATAATGCCAAGGATTCTAGAGACATCTGAAAAATATTTTAAAGGTCAGGGAGATATTGAGGAATTTATTTCCTTTACAAAATGGATATTAAGTGCGATAAAGAAGTTTGGGGAGCTATATGAAGTTGAGAATGCTGTTTATTATGCTGAAGAAATTGAAAGATTGTTAGAAATACCAAGAGAAGAAGAATAGTTCTTTTTTATTTCTATATGTTTGTGGGTACAAACATACAATGTTTTTGGATGAGTAAATAGCGCTTAACACCGTTCTGGACCATATAGTTAAATTCTTTTAGAGTTCAAACAAGGTCTTTATCTCTAATCGAATTTTCTATTATAATATAAATCCCAAGTTTCGTAATTAATGAAGTTTAAAACCACAATTAGCGCAATAGTCATCAAATACACTACAGGAATAACCACAGTTTGGACATATAATAAGATCATTGCTTACTTGCCCAAAACATGCTCTAATACTATCATCATTTAAATATCGAATAATAAGACTAAGTACCATTATCACAAGCATAACTATTGGGAAAATAATACGGTTGTCTGGAATAGAAATAGGTATTAAAAATATAATGGAAGCTGTAAGAGCTATTGGATAATTAATAATTGCAATTATGGTTAAAATTCGACCCCACTCCTTTAAATTTAGCAGACTTGTACCCGCAGCAACGTTAAGGATGGATGTGCATAGATAAATTATTGACCCTATAAAAATTGAATAACTTCGATGAAACATCGCATAATTAATTGAAGAAAAAATACCAAGAGTGCCAAGAATATTTAATATTATTCCCAACGCGGTTATTCCAGCGGGTTTTTGTAACAAAATAACTCCCTTATAAAGATAATTCAGATTTTAAATTCAATATTTACATCCCAATATATCTTATTTTTTTAATTTTTTATTATGCTATAAATAATTTTGTGTTTGTAGGTATAGATGAACAATGTTTTTAAGAAAATTTAGGGATTATTTTCTTGAATAGGTCACAAATAGGACATTTTTTAAAAAATTAAAAAAGGTCTTTTTCCTTGATCTTTTTTCCATTCGTATTAGATATATTATCATTAGCCTCAATTTGTAAATTTGGTTCAAAGGGTAAATAGTTCACTAAACCATGACTATCCATACTTTCAACATTTCCAGAAATTTTACGTTTGATAATTTCTGGAAAAATATTAACATCCAATGGCAGAATATGTGATTTACAATCTGTTGATAGCATATTTACCAGGTATTTTTTTCCCACAAAATACGTACATGCTTTCCAGTACCCTATTTCCTCTCCTAATTGGTAATTGTCCAGTTCTTGCCAAAACCCTTCAAATTCCTTACTTTCATCAGGATAAAGTAAGTGCATTATTTTTGATTTTCGCATATTAGTATCGGAATCCCCGTACCAACTGTTTAGTTGCATTAATTTAAATTTAGCTTCATCTTTAACAATATCAGATTTAAAATTATTTATCAATCGAGTCAAATTACTCTTTATTCTTTTTTGTTCCTTATTTAATTCGGGTTCTGTAAAGGGATGTAGTCGTAGAATAAATACAAAATCGTCCACACTTTCGGAATTGTTCGTTATTCTATTCAAAAATGTAAAAAGACCAGATTCACTTGCACTAGTTTCCAAAATTTGCGTCCTAACATTTCGATTTCCCGATCTTTGGATTGAAATTTTAGCTTGGGGAGTTTGTTGCCGACTTAAAAGATTCATTTTCAGCTGAAAAATAGATGATTTTTTCTTATTCATACCCGATTCTAAAATTACAGTTTCACCTTCTGGTGATGGATTTTTTTGAATTTTTGAACCTTCCAGCGGATCCCAGATTAGGTACGGTCCTTCGAGAATTTTCTCCATGGTATAATCATCCCAGATTGCGGAGGGCTCATAACCAAAGGTTCGCAAATAATCATATAGTTCATAAAACTTTTTTTTACACAATTCCATAGCTCTTTCATACAATCTATCTTTTTCCATTATTCCACAATAAAAGTGTAATTGATTTTTTATATAATGAATTTCCAACGTGATTTCTATATCAGCTTTATAAAAAACTGTTAAAAGCTGGACTGGATCATATCCTCCTTTTATTTCCAAGTATTTCAACGCTCTAAAGATACAAAAATATTTTAGAAATATATAGAACAATAACGATATTCCGGATATTATTGCACAAGTTGTTGCACTCCACGGAAATCCCGGAACATTTGTCAGTTCATAAATTAGAAATAGGAACGTGCTGAATATCCATAATACAAAATTGATTAGCAATATTGCTTTTAATCTTTCATCCTCTTCTTTATAAACGTAAGCTTTGTATTCCTTGTCGTAGGCAAATGGGTGACCAGGATAAGGGGTGAAAAAAGAAAAAATTCTAAATTTATTTAATAATCCTGCCCGATTATACCAAGCATAAGCAAGAAATAGGGGGATGATTATTGTACTGAAAGCTAACCATTCCGAAATTGTCGAAAGATAGTAATATAGGCAAATATATAAATGCAAAACCATCCCAAATAATGCAAGATTAGTTAGATCTGGGAGTTTCAATTGATCTTGAAAATATTGCGAGGCTATAATTAGACCCATCCAGGTCAAGATCAGTATTAAATACCCAGCCCAATTTCCTTCAATCGCTTCGACAGTTCCCAATGTAAAAAGACTGACTAGAAAATAGATCAGTCCTGCTATAACTGCTATAATGATAACGTATTTCCAATTAATTCCTAGCATTTTTCAAACCTATATAACCCATAATCTCCTATTTGGAAAGTTAAGTCGACCAAGTCTTTTTTGTGGAAGACTTTCTTTATTATTATTGATCTTTTATTTTCAATGGAGTCTTTTTTGAATTCTAGGACATATTTACAGAATTTATTCGCCAATTGTCCTACAGCAACCTTCAATTCAGGATTAAAACATGCCCTAGTTTGACCAATTAAAATTATATGGAGATCATATGTCAGAACAATCCCTGCAATTATTGGTAATTGTATATTAAATAAATCTCTTCTAGATCTAAATTCTAGATTTTCTTTGCTATGTAAGCGATAATAATGTATGAAAGGGTCGAGGACAATAAGCTTAGTAGAGTAGTTAATATATTTTTCTAGATTTTTTATCAATTCCATATTTTCTTTATAACTCTGAGGTCTGAATAATTTAATTTTAGAAGCGATTGAGTTATCATCATGGTTCATTAGGATAAGTCGATTAAAATCAAATGAATTATTTGTGTCGATCCATATAACTTCAAATCCATTTTGAATCGTTTCAAGAGACAATTGCATAGCAAATATAGTTTTTCCAGTGCCACTATCCCCATAGTAATGACTTATGGTATTGTATTGGAACCCACCATCTAATAAACCATCTAAGGAGGGATGCTTTGTTGAAATAAACCCATTATTACTTAATCTAATTTTCATTTTATCACTCAAATGTCTGAAATCCTATATCTGGACTCATATTTCCCAATTTTAACTCTTGAATGTATTCTAATGCGGATTTAGCCTTCTCAAATGTCTTAATTCTTTCATATCGATTCTTTATACCGCACTTTCTGCAAGTTACACCTTTCTGGTTTGCCCTAATGAACGTTAATTCTTGACATTTAAGGCATTTTATTACAATATATGCCATTGCTGTTTCCTTTTGTCGTATTTTTTTAAGAAAAAGAGGGTGAGAGTTTTTGATTTTAAAGTTTTCTATCTCAATAAAATCTACTTGAGAAAAAATAAGGAATATAGCATGACCTTATATGAATTTCGAAAAAAAAATAAAAAAATAAGTTTTTCATAACATATTTTTTCACTGTACCAATGATTGGATTACTAAAGTCATTCCGGAATTACCGCCAAAATATCCTGTACCACTATTAACACCAGCTTGTACTTGAATTAAATGAACACCCGGAGTAACATTGAAAATTATTTGTTGTAAAGATACTGACATATAAAGTGACCCATAACTGCTAACGTAGGGTGGATGTTGAGAAACACCATCTAAAGCAAACCTCAAATATACGTAATTTGGACCATCAGTCCTTGCGATACAATTAAGGCTTAAATATAAGGATATTTTATTAGTACCTTCTATTATAATAGTAGTGTTCATTTGAGTAATGTTTACACAATTCGGCCATGTATTAGTAGTAGTAAATTCACCATCAAATTGTGTATACCATGTATTTAGTACACCTTGTTGAGGAGTGGCAGCTTCTTCTCCACCGGCTATTTGCGATAGAATCAATATAGGATTTATTGGTTCTGGTTGTGTCATAGTGATATATCCAAAAGTTACTCCCGCAGCTCCAATAACAATAGCTATAACAACAATGGCTTTTAATGTATTTTTCTCCATAATACTACCTCCAAAATTAAAAAGAAATCATGTATAGATTTATTTTTTTATATTTAAGCTTTTACCATTATCTCTAATTTTAGATATACACTATCACAACCTTTTTAAATTAAACCTCAGACCTGCTAATTTCAAGTGGTTTAAAATGGCATTAGAATTAAAAAACATAAAAGGTCTGAGAACGATGGATCTAACGAATCTCAGGGAAAATGGGATAGTTGATATCAACTATCTCGCTTCAGCGACAATCCATGAACTTGAAGCTATTGGTTTCGGTAAGGATAGGGCTCAAAGAATAATCGAGGAAGCTGGGAAAATACTAGATGAGTTTATGGGAGCCAAAGATGGGTTTCTCATGGGGACTGACCTCATAAAACAGTATTCTAAAATGGAAAGGTTGTCAACGGGTAGCCCCTCATTTGATAAGATTCTTGGTGGTGGTTTTGAAACGCAAAAGGTGTATGAAGTTTATGGAAAAGAAAAGTCTGGAAAATCAAGATTATGTCATCAATTAGTGGTACGTGCTCATCTATCGAAAGAAAAAGGTGGGTTAGGATCACCAGCAGCGGTTTATATTGATACAGAAGGGACGTTTAACATGAAAACTCTGAAAACGATGGCACAATATGTTGGTCTCGACCCTGAAATGGTATCAAAGAACTTGGCTTATTCAAAACCTCCAACGAGTGGGACTTTGAATTATATAATTTGGAAGCATTTACCAAAAATCATGGAACAGACGGGTGCCAGGATAGTAATTTTGGATTCCATCGCAACCCACTTTCGGGCAGAATATGGAATTGCAAGGCAATTACTTCCAGAAAGGCAGATGAGGGCAAATCAAGTCATCCATAACTTGAAAAAAGCAGCTACAAAATTTAATGCTCTTATCGTCATGACTAATCAAGCAGTGGCCAATGTCTCGGGTTATGGGGCTCCTTACAATCATGCTATGGGATTAGTTGTTGGTCATGAATCTCAAGTTCGTATCAGGATTCAAAAAAAGTCAGGTCCCGAAAGAGAAATCATGATTGAAAAAGCGATAGATCTACCCGAAGATACTTGTAAATTAGATATGACAGAGTTTGGTTTTGAAGAACAAAAGGAAAAAAAGAAGAAGGGTAAAAAGAAAATTAAGGAGGAAGAAGAGTCAGAAGAACAAGAGGAAGAATCAACCGAAGAAGAAATTGTCGAAAATGAAGTGGAACCAGAACTCGAGTCAGATGTGAATGGTGAGAAAGAAACCACAGCCAAAGTGACCAAGACCAAAAAAGCAAAAAAAGCGAAAAAGAAAGCAACGAAATCAGAGAGTTCATAAGTTTGTCAAGGACTAGACCTTTAATTATTCTTTTTTTAATCCCACTATTATTTTTTTCTCTAATCCCCGAATCTAAGGCGGAGTTATCCATCCCATTAATACGATTACCCTATCCAGATCTTACCTTATATTATCTAATTGAGGGAGAAAGTATATTACAAAACGTAAATCCCTTACTTACCGTAAACTCGAGGCATAAATCATTCCTCCCAACTAGTATGTTACGTGTGACATTTCCAGACTATTATAATAAATCTAAAAAAGAGATGGTATATGAATTACGATATTTTGGATTTACAAATGGAGTAAATACTACTCTCAACGAATTAACCAGGGCCACAAAAGATGATCAATTTTGTCCGTTTTACCTTAAATATAGTGGAATTCCCAATATTATAGGTCTTGAATTTGACTGGATATATGAGTATGGGGGTGTTAAATATATTCAATGGAAAGATATTTGGTTAAAAACTACATTATATTACTTTAATTATCAAGATGGTGCCACAACATATTCATTTCGATTTTATTATGATTACACAAGTCATGTTTTAATCCAATTAGAAGAAGAGACCACCACAAATTTAATCCAGACACAATACTTGAAATATACTTTGTTCATCGGAAATGTGTATGTAACCCAGCAATCTAATTTTACAGGAGAATGGGGGCAGATGGCAAATTATGTTATTGCTATTATAATTTCTTTGGTAGCCACGATATTTTTTGGATTGTTTTTAGTAAAGAAAAAAATGAAAAATTAGGTGTATTAAATGATAGAGTTAGAAAACTTAAGCATAGAAGATATAATCAAAAAAATAAAAACCTGCGAGTTTTTTAATGGGTTTAAAGATGTTAAAGTATATTGCAAATTGGAAAAAGGTTTAACATCAATTAAAAATTGTATATCTTGTATAAGCATTTTGGAGAGTCAAAATTAAGGTCGTTTAAAAATATACGGAGTTTTTGACAAGCATGTCTGAGAATATACTTTTTCATGAAAAAAAGCACGGTTTATGTGGTTTTATAACAAATAAAGAAATTCGGGTTCTTTTGGGAAAAGATTATGTAGAACGGAATTATGTAGAGGTCGAATCTGAGATTATGGTCACTGAAACTAAAATTATTATTACACCTAAAATGAAAAATTATGATTCAATTACTCTTCCAATCAATCAAATAGTCCATGTAGAAAAAAAAGGAGAGTTTGAAGTAGATAAATGTGATAAAAAATGCTTTTCTTGGATATTTTTACAAAATGGCGTTAATTATAAAATTACATTTAATAGGGGAGCCAATAATAAATCAGAAAAAACTTATGATATGGATTTGAATAATGCTTTTTATGGCGCACTGAGGCTCCCTTTGAGGCAGATTCATCAAGAAAGACAAAGAAAAAAAAGAAATTTGTTACAGAAAAAAGAAAAAACAAAAATTAATTGGTTTAGAAGTAGGATTAAAAAGTACCTTATCCCCTATAATGAGATCACTTTTAAAAAAATTGCAGCAGACTTCGATCTGAACATAATTCTCGTGGAAGAGGAACTAAAAAAGATGATTGCGAATGATATAATTAAGGGGAAGTTAATTCCAAATGGAATCGTCTTTTCAAGTCAGACTCATAATCAGCAAGTTCAACAATCATTCGTTATTAATGCCACACTACCATCTGGAACAATAGAAGTGGGATCGAGGGCGTCAATTTGTCCACAATGTAAGGCACCATTAAAACGTGAGCCTCCTTGTAAATGTGATTATTGTAGTTTTCTCATTTCAAGCCCAGACAGATGATTAGGATGACTATCGTAATAACAATAAATACAAGAAAATAGAATGAGGTTTAAATGACTCTATTATTTCAAGATATTAATAAATGACTTACCTATAAAAAAAAGTTTATAAATTAGTAAAATAAAATTTGCTTTAGATAATAAAAGGGGTGAAAAAGTACGTCATATACTGATAAGAATCTAACAATTGTTGGTTTAGGTGTTTATGAATTAGTTGTAGGGCTTGTGGTTGCGTTTATACCAACTTTTAAAATGGTTCGTTTGATAGGACTTATTGCACTTGGAGCTATGATAATTTTAATAGTGGGGATATTATTTATTCTAAGTGGCACCTTTTCTAGCAAAAATATTGCAACAATCGCTTTTTTATTTGGTCTTATTAGTTGGATTATTTACATAGTTATAAGCATAATTGGGATAAACACAAACCTCAAGGCAATGGAAGAGAATTTGATTAATGCATTAATAATGAGTTATATGATCTTTAGACATTGGGAATTATTTTTCATGTTTTTAGGACCAACTAAAAGTATTCAAATGGGTTTAATATTATCATGTATCCGTTTAGGGTTAACAATTTCTTTACCTGCCGTTGGAACTATTATATTAGTCATTTTAGTCAGAGAAGATAGATTATATGGTTTTTCAAGTTTTAGATAGTTAATGGGAGAATTTACAAAATATTTAACCCACAATGGCAGAAAGATAGTTATTATATGTTAGTTTTTAGTCTCTATAATGAGACCTTAAAATGCGGGTTTTAAACTTTCCCATATCTTTTTTAACTGTGGAAGGGGATTTTAATTGTTAAGATCTTACCTCAATTTAAAATTTTTCCACAAAATTTACAAACAGCTATTTCATTATTTAATAACTTTTGCCCTTGTTCTTTACTTATGGGGGCATGACAATGTGAACATTCCCATTTTGCTTTAGCTTCACTTACTTTTTTTTCTTCGGTTTTTACTTTTTTCCGTGGAATTTTATTTTTCTTTCCAATATATATCATAGTTTTATCAAATAATCGAAATTCAATTTCTCCATCTTGTATCATTTTCTTAATTATGGGTTTAATAAATTTAGCTTTATAATTCAACTTAGAAGCTATTTTAGGGATTGTTATTGTATTATACTGAGAGAGAAGTTTCTTTAATTTAATTTTAGCTTTCTCTTCTGCTTCTCTTAATTCTTTTTCTTTTTCTAATTTTCTAATTTTTTTCATTATATGTCACAATATAATTTTATCCACTAAAGATTAAATTCTGATTATTAATGTCATTTGATCAAATCGATCCTCTCTTAATTCTTTTTAATTTTTTATATATTTTTATTTTACTAAATCGGTGATTTTAAAAAAATTCGCTAATTTCTTCCTTCAAACACGCTTCCAGTTACCAACAAAACTCAATAATCAGTGTAATGTTCAAGCCCTTAACTTTTTATCTACAATCCATTTTTCTATAATGAATGATTGTGATATCTCTTTTAAATGAGTAAAATTAGGAATTATGGTAGATTTAGGAAACCAGACTTTCGTTTTGGCATCTAATTCTAATAATAGACCTGCTTTAGTTTCAGCAATTATTTTTCCTTCAATTTTTGCAGTTTTTAAATTAAATACCTCTACAATCGTCTCAGGAATATCTGCTAATTGACCGCAGTATTTAACCATCCGTTCCTTTGCTTCGCTTAAAAATTCTCCAGATAAATTATTCCCCGAAAGTATCCATTTTGCACAATATGACAAGATACCAGCATCAGGTTTGTTAAAACCTACACCATTTCGATATCTACTTCGATTTATATATTTTTCATCATGTGTTTGGTTTTTATAAATGGCAACTATCGCCCATTCGAGAAAATTCTGATCGTTAAACAGTTTATATCTTAATTTTCTAATTATTTCATTTCTAGATCTCATTTAAATCACGAATTAGTAACAGTGGCAACCTTATAACATCCGATTAATAGAATTAAAGCCATAAAATAAGTAGAAATGAAATAAAACCAATTTATTTCATATACTGAATAAGCATTCCAAGAACCCGCAAACCATGCAGGAATAAAAGCAATAACAAGAGACATTAATTCAAATAGGGACCGCTTAGCATTAGTGTTAAATGGAACAAAAATAGTCTTTAGGTCTGGAGGGCTAGGCAATGCTGTAAATGTAAGGGTAAATATTAAATAATATTTTATTGCTTCATGTAAATTCGGTAAATAATAAAGTATTAATCCTACAAAAAGTCCATTTATGATGGCAGGACCTACTGAAATAAGAAAACTACTTAAAAAACTTTCCGGTTCTTCACAATCTACATATCCTGCTGCACCTGGTACTTCAGGGTCACCAAAAGTAAAAAATTTGACTTTTCTTACAGGTGTGCCAGTTATTATGCAAAAAATGAAATGACCAAACTCATGTAGGGCAATCCCTGGAATACAGATTACTAAAAAGAATTTTCCAAGATAAGATACATATCTTTTAAAAGCTTCAATCTTTAATATTGAATTTATAACTATCGAGGCGAAAACTACTGCTATTATTACCGTAACACCGAAAGGGATAAAATCAGATATGCTTTGGATTATTTCCATTTATATCATCTTATTTTTCTTGAATTTTAGTCGAGTATTTGATTTTACTTTTAAGTTTTTTGTTAATTAGAAATCAAATATTTTACTAGATATTTACAATATCTATGGTTTATAATAATGATATTATACAAATATCGTCCCAGATTATCTATTTATTAGAAAAATATCTTCTCATAAATTTAAATGGTTTATAATTTTAGTAATTTTATGCAGATAATGCATAACTCAAATTAAATTGAATTTTTGACAACCAATAATTTTATAAAGAAAAGCTTGAGCTTGGCTTTTTTCAAAACGAGAATACAACAAAAATTATTCAAAAATTGATTCGGACCGAATAATTTGAAACGAATAATATCGCAAAGGAAAAACAAAAAACAATTATTTTTTATTGGAGTGATAGGATTAGTCATTATTCTATATTTTTGTTTCGATGCAATACGACCTATTAATGGTCTAAATTTTGTTCCAAATACTGGAAAACATACCCAACTCCCCATATTTTCTTCTGCTATTAAGAATGTAACAGAAGCAAATCTATCAATTCTTTATCCTGTAAATATTGACCGATATTATACCGAACCTCTAAATGGTTTTGGGTCAGGAACTGTTGAAAATCTACAAAATGAAACAGGGATAGTCACTACCGCTGAGACTTATCCTAGTTCGGACTATGGAAACATATCTGTCGAAGTTTCTTTTAATACAACTGGTCTGGATATCAGCTCCATGACATTATTTCGTGTCAATTGGGAAGGAAGTATCGCATCTACTGCAAGTTCAGTAGTGGATACAAAATTAAATGTATATATAGACAATCAAGGTGGCTGGGAAATGCTGCACAATGCAACAAATACGGGTGGTAGTTTAATTGAACGTAAAATTGGATGGTGGGAGCATGCTATTCCATCAAATTTTCAAAATTATATTAGCGGAAATACTATTAAACTAAAATTCGAGGCTGTCCAAAATTTAACAGCGACAGAAAATAATTGGTATTTTTATTTATTTCTTCATTGGTCAAATATTGTATTTGGAAAGGATATCGAATTCACAAGATTAAATGCTACAGCCATCGAATTAATCTATAATGATACCAATTATGAACAAATTGGAAATATAACCAGTCTAGAAAATGATGAGGATAGTGATGTCCTATCTATAAAAATAAATGAGACATTGGTAGCTGGAAGGAACAATATTACCTTTGATGTCGTATTTGATTTACTTAATTATTCTTTGGATGACATTTATGGTTTTACTTACTACCATGATGATTGGTTTTCATTCAATGGTGGGATTGAACCTCCACAATTGGGAACTATTAGTATTCAGAATACCTCCTCAGGTCAATTATTCCCAATTCAATATTTACGGGACTCCCATATTTCTTATACTAATTTATATCCAAAACAAGGCTTTGCAGCATACACATTTACAGACGCTGGGTGGTGGAATCCATCGGGATTACGGTTACGATATTACCGAAATATAACTGGGATTACTAATTGGGCTAAAATTGAAATCGATCTTGGATATATTGAACTTGCTAGAAGAACAAGTCCTATATTTTCCGTCTATGTAGAGAATAATACAAGGTATATTGATGAAATTGAACATATCCAAATTTTTGTTCAAAATTATAGGAGTAACGTGACTGATATTCAAGTTATTAGTTCGGAAGGAAATTCTTTTGTTAATGACTCAGAAGGAAATTACACATTTGAGATTACAAGGACAACATCAGGATGGTATAACTTCTCAGTTCAAATTATAGATAATGAAGAGCATTTAGTCACTAAGGGTCTCTACAAAATTTGGTTTAATGGACGACCAGTTAATATCGACATAACCTTATCTCCAATCCCTCAAGAAATTAACTGCCTACTTGTATTTACAGACAGTATTTATGGAGCTCCCGTAGCTAACAAAGCCTTTGATCTATGGATTTATAGATATGGGGAGACTATCCCCTATGCTAGTTATCCCGGACTGACTACTAATGCTTCGGGGATGTTTTTTGATAGTTATAGTGTTCTTCCATACCTTGATCAAAGTTATACGTTTAATGTAACGACTTATGCAGATGCTAGCTATAGTCGTTGCTCGGTAACAAGTTCTATAACTTGTTCATATGCCCCCCCAAGGTTTACAATAACAGATGTCGTTTATAATTCTCAATATTCTGGAGAAACGGTTACTATACATTACACTTTGGAAGACTGGACCGTAAATATTGTAAGTGCTAATCTCAAGGAAAATGGAAATTTCATAACAAGCATCCCTATCTCTCCCGGATTAAATCAAGTTTCTTTCACTACAATAAGCGGTAATAATAATTACACACTATGGGCCGTAAATTCTAGAGGACAAGTGGGTGAATCCGAGATTGTGAATCTAAATTTATTTCTAAAACCGATAAAATTGGATATATTAACTTTTTACTTGGACGATTTCTTCTATTTCTTTATAGACGTGAAGGATAATGAAACGGGTTCAAGTCTTGATGGTGTTCCGGTCCGAGTTTCAGTGTATGATAGCGGATTTCTATTATTTTCAGGTCAAGTTGAAACTCATTCTATAATCGTTGGGGGCTTTCCCTTTGATGGGGGATTAGACCACCATTTCTTGTTCAGGGCTGAAGTCGTAGAAGATAATTTCGAAAATCGTCAAAAAGAATCACAATTACCATTTCAAGCATATCCTATATTGGAATTATTGACCTTTGGATTAATAACTCCAGCGATTGTAGGAGTAATTATATTTCCCCGATTAATAAGTAAAAGACGGAGATTTAGGCATAACGGACGTTATCGCCAAAGTTAAATTTATGGAGTATTTATAAAATGAATATAATTTTTGCACTAATTGAAATAGTCCGGACAATAACATTCTTTTTCACATGTGGTGTGGCAATGATATTTTGTTATAATATTTTAAGCTATATTTTTGGGCTTGATTCTCCTGGAAAATCCATGAAGGCGTTGGGCATCAGTTTTCTGTTAATTATATTATTATTAACTCTAGATAACACGGTCTATTCGATTTATCATGTGCATATTATAAATACGAAAATAGCTTTGGGGGCGACTCCAGATCCGATATTTTGAGGTGTCAATATGATCTTTACTGTAATATTAGGAATTGTACAAAATTTAGTTTTTATAGCTATAATGATTGATATAATATTGATAATCTGGAATTTGTTAGGATGGCAACTAGGAATTTATGGTTCTGGAGGGTCGAAAAGAGCCTTAATGATTACCATAGGCATTCTTATAGGAATTTTCTACCTAGATGCTATATTGTTCGATATTTTCAAAGTTCATATTGTCTCATTCCCAGTTTTTATAATTTAATTTTATGGAGAGAAGATAATGGCAAGTCATAGTATAGCAGAAGATGTTGAAGCACAAGATATGATAAAAGAAGTAAAGCCGAATATGACTAGAATTGAAAAATTAAATGCTTTTGCAAAGGAATTAATAATTCGTAAAGGTTACATCCCTCTAAATAGCGAATATTTTACGTCCCTACGCCACACAAAATTATATTATCGACCTATTTATTTCTATCCCGCACCAGGAGAAAAAATCTGTGTTATTGATATATTGCTCCCCCATGGTACTTTAAAGGATAAAAGCCAACTTATTACTCAATTAGAATTGCTCAATAAAGAATGTAAGGAAATCCGTTCGATTTTATTGCAAGAATATCAGAATTGCCCAAAAGTATTTAATGATCAACAATTCGGTTATGACGAATTTGGATTTATTCCTAAGAGATCTAAATTAGTTCCCTTATATGGTGAGTCATTACAAGTAGTATTTTCGGTAAAACCCATCATTTTAACAATTAAAGGCAAACCAGAATATGATATTCAGAGAGATTCGAGAGTAGATATTGTTCCAATTGAAAAAATTCAATGGTATTTAAATCAGTGGAGAAATGAGGTAGTTGAACTAGCTAAAAAGGCATATAATATTAAGAAATTTAAACACTTTGAAGCACAAGACACTTTTGAAAAGTGGACATTGTTATTCTTGATGTTATATATGATACCCGTTGAATTAAACAACTTTCTCCAGTGGAATCTATGGTTTCTATCATTTTATTTCTTTCTTGCTGTTGCACTTTCAGTGGGTATTTCTAATTTTCCTCATAATTATCTTAGATATAAAAAATTCTCTAAATTATGCCGGGAAGAAATAATATCCTCTAAATGGGTAGATCAAAGCAGTTTTTTGAAACCATTCCTCACTCGTTCAAAACAGCTATTGGTCCAACCCCTGGAAAATAAGCAAGGTGTAAATCAAAAGGTATATTCACAAAATAGAGATGAGATTAAACCACTATTCTCAAAATCTCCTACCACAAATTCGATGAATACTATAGGAACAACAGTTAAGACATCAAGACCGGTAGAGAGCAGGGGGGAGATTAGAGAAGATACCAATACTAAAGTTGTCCCGGAGGAATTAGTGCCAGACACTCCTTTAATAAAACCTTCTGGACCAAGAGGCATTAAAACCTTATTACTGAGGAAGTCGAAATCTAATGTCAATATTGAAATTTACAAGGAACAACTTGGTGATCTTTATTCTAAATTAAAAACAACTACAGACTTTGAAGTTTTTAGAATTACAGCATTGAGAATTATCACCTTAATTCTTACTTGCGAATGGTTTAAGCGGACTGGCACTCCTCCTGTAAATATCAGGATTAGAGAGGTCTCAAATGATAGGATTGACCACTTTCGACAAGCCGAAAACTTACTAACTCAATTTCTAGAACGGCTCCCTGATGCTATTAATATTGATGAGGTGTACCGCTTTGCTACTATAATAAATATGGGTCAGATGAATCAAAAAATGATAGATCATGTTGAATGGAAGATAGAGGATTGGCTTTTAGATTATAAGCTTTTACCAGCTAATAAAATGAAAGTTTTACAAGCTAACCATTCTAAAATAACATCAGCTCCCGAAAGGATTGTGAGAAATTACACTGATAAGGTGGATTCAACTTTATCTAAGTTTAAAACTATAGATTTGGAACGAAAAATGTCCCCTAAGCAGGAGGATAAGCCGGAGATTCCCGAAAAACCAAAGATTACCAATAAACCAAATACAGAGAAACTTCCAGAAAGGCGAATTGAAAGGAGACCTTTTACCTCACCAACCAGAAAAGAACAGTCAAATATTGTGGAAGAAGAAAAAAGCCTTGATACTATTATAAATGAAGCAAAAGGACACAGACCCCTCTTGACTATTGGAGAAGAGGTATTGGATTATTATAGGTTTAATTATATAACAAAAGATGTAGGTTACAACTCATATGGAACACCTGTATGCGTATTAGCTTATGATTCAAGGATCCACACAGATAAACCACTTCAAGAATTCAAGGAAATCGCAAAACAAATGTCCAATTTTGCATCCTATGTCTATTTTGATTATGCTAACGTAAAACAAGAGATTTCTACAAACACAGAATTTGAACCATTATTAGAACCTAGACTCTGGATTAGGGACAAAAGCTTGGGTATTGATAAAAATTTCAAATTTTCTCCCTCAGCCATGGCAAATTTTCTTTCGGGAGTTCGAAGGAAATTGCGAAATAAAGATGCTCCAGACCCTTCTTTTGATGAAAGTGTAAATGGTGAGGTTCATGAATTTGAACAAGTGGAAGAGGATGATCAATTATCTCCCGAGGATTTGGAACATATTAATATTGATGCAGATCTCCCCGAAAGCGTAAAACAAGCTGCTAGAGTCTATGAGACTGAAGAACACACCGAACCTGTTGATGCTGTAATGCAGGAATTAGAAGAATTTGAAAAAGACGCTAGATTAGATAATTCTTTAATAGACCAAGAAATAGTCGTCCGTCACGAGACCCCATTTTTACAAAAAGAACTTTTCAAAACTGCAAAAAATAAAGGAAATGGAATTATTATAGACTCAAATAACTTTCTACATTCATTTTTACCAGAAATAAATATAATTAAGAAGGATTATGGATATATTCCCGATTATTATTTAATGCATGTCTTTGATTTCTTATATAGAAAATTGGATGAATGGGGTTTTGGCCCTATAATCTTCTATACCGACCCTGATTTCTACATATATTTATTACCAGAACCCCAAAAAAGCAGAAAAATTGCTCATTTTAAAACAAAAGAAAAGTATCTATATTATCAAGCTTCAACAGAAGAGTCAAATTATTTCGAACATCAGCGCAAATTGGGTCTTTTTAGGCAAGTTGAAAAAGGTGGGGATACAGACATGGAGATTTTGGTTGAAGGTTCCACTCATGATTATAAAATTTTAACTAACGACCAATTTAACCAGTCCAGATACGACCAATTTTGGGAATATGTCGCAAGTAACAGGCTTACATTCAAAATTGACAAATCTGCAATGACCATTTATGATTCAAAAAATAATCAAATGGGAGAGCCATTATTTCTTATCAAACTTCCCGGAGATATTAAGGAAAAAGTATCTTCAATAGTTAAGACTAAGGCAGACATTCATCCACAGATAAGAAGATTGACATCAGAAAATGCGAAAGAAATAACAAACGGTCTTGCAAAGGGGTATAGAGCTAATATTCTTGAAAAGCTCTCTATACACCCGATGAACACATTGGAATTACAAAAATCCATTAATGGAAAAAATGAAGTAATCTCAATAGCAATTAAGGCATTAGCTGATGAAAATAAAATTGTCAGAATCGGATCAAAGTGGACAATAAACACATCAACCAGTTTACCACATCATGAGATAAGTAATTTTGAGACTTCAGTAATCGAAATCGTTTTTGGAGCATTTCATGCAAAAATTGGACCGATTATTTTGTTTCCAACATGTAGCGAATGTTTAGACAAGTTCAATAAGGATAAGAACACAATTGATAGTATTTCCGAATTTGATTTACGACACCATTTGAAATTGACTAATTGTAAATGCCCATTACCTAAAACAGGAATCCCTCGAGATGTAGTTAGAACACAACATTTAAACATCACGCTAAATTCTAAAGGGTTCCAAACTAGTGAGGGAGAGCATACCTTTCTATCATATAGATGGAGTAAAAAGGTAACCGACTCAGCAAGACAAGAATTAAGCTGGGCTATCTTGATATATGTAAATCCAAAAAATCCAGTTTATAATATTGAAAGGGAGTTAATTAGAGATTTCTTATGGAGTTATGATTTTAACATAGATGAGGGCATAAGAAGTTTAGTCGAGCAAGGATTTAAGGGGGCAGAACTTGACGAGAAATTTTATGATCTAATGTACGAATATTTGATGAATTTCATTGATGATCTTACAAAAAGAATTCATCACACATTAAATGAGTTAAAGGAGTGAGTTAATATGAGCACAAATACGGACTATAAGTTGATTATATGTGGAATCTCAGGAGTTGGCAAGACCAGCATAGAACGCCATTTCTTTCATGGGAGAACCTATAATGAAATTGAAAATATGAATTTGGGACCTACTAAAGATGTTTTTTATTTTACTGAAAAACCCTTCAAACTCGGTTCTATGACAATACGTGCAGTTGATACAGGAGGCCAAAAATTGCTCCGTAAAAAACTTCATGGAGAAATGGAAGATTTATGCTGGATTGGGACAGATGCATGTATTTACGTTATAGATATGGCTAGTGACATTATCAAATACGAAGAAATGTTACTTGAAAATGAAACATTGCCAGATAATTTTATTTGGAAACGGTTGGATGAGGCAAAAGAAGAACTAAAAAAAGTCCTTAATTCGTTAGTTAAATTCACTGTCCCTACTTCTAAGGTTAGGTTGATCATCCTACTTCATAAATGGGATATATTGAAAGATTTTCCAAGAGATGTACAAGAAGAATGGCGACAGTGGTTACAAGACGAATTGGCGAAAATTGAAGATGAATGCCAATTTAACATACTTAATGGGAATAATGGTAGTAAAATTGAATTCTTAGGCTTTCACACCACTTCAATAATGGATAATAGTTGTAAGGCTGCTATTCGTAAAATTTTACCCCCACAAGAACAGTTGAAAAGGATACTAAGAGGATTTGTCGATAATTGTAAGGACCTTAAAGCAGACCAGGTCTACATAGCAGCTTTAAACGAGGACGGTCTGGAAATTGAAAGCATACAATTTCCATCTATGATGGATACAGAACATTATTATGAAAATATCATAAGGTATTGTGTCCCTACTCTAAATCTACAGGAAAAATTTAAGTCAAATAGCATCATATCACTCTGTTTATTGAAAGAACCAGACCTACTATTGGCAGTTCAGCCCATATCAAAGGAAATTTCTGTTGTTGTTGTCACCGACATAACAGATTTAAATAAACTCAGAATTGTCATGGAGAGACTTAATGAAACACTTCGACATGTAAATAACATCATCAATATTTATTTTCAATAGAGGATGAAGGTTATATTACTGGGGATAATTAAATGACTAGTGTTTTTTCTAAATTACCTTTTGAAGTGGAAAAATTCTTCCCCTTTGAAAAACTAAGACCTGGACAATCAATGTTGGCTAAAGAAATTTATTATAGTGTCCTTTCTAGAAAAAATGTGGTCATTGAAGCATCAAATGGTCTGGGCAAGACAATTACTTCATTAATAGCCCTCCTTCCGATAGTGGAAAAGGAAAATAAAACTTTAATCTACTGCACTAGAACACATAGCCAAATGGAAAGGGTGCTGGAAGAACTTAATCGCATTCGTCAAGTAAAAAAATGGAAAATTACGGGAGTAAGTTTACAAGGCAGAACCGAAATGTGCATTAATCCCCAAATTCAATTAGCAGCTTTAAATACCGCTGATGCCATGAATCTTTGTTCCACACTTCGTAAAAATAAGAATTGTCCTTGGTTTGAAAATTTGAAAAATAGCTCTGTATTGATCAATAAATTACGGGGGTTTCCAATTTCCGCAGCACAAATGATCAATATTGGGAGAAAATTTAATATATGCCCATATTTTCTAGCACGGACTTTAATAAAACAGGCTCATATAGTTGTAACAACCTATTTATATATAATACATCCTGCAATACGCCAAATTTTCCTAAACGATATTGAAGTTCCCCTTTCTGAATGTATACTATTATTCGATGAAAGCCATAATTTGCATGATCTAGTAATGCAGATGGCATCGGATTATGTTTCAAAGATCTCCTTGGAAAGAGCTTTAAGCGAATTTCATAATTACATGTTCAGTAACGATACTGTTGAAGAATTTTTAACAAGATTCCATCGTTTACTTGAAGATAAAGGTTCATTCTATAAAGGTAATTATGGAGAAGAAGAATTTCCCGTTGGTAAAAGGGAGATTAAGGAAATTCTTAATCAATATAGTGATAATCATTTGGAACTAGCTGAATTAATAATCCAATTCGGAAAATCAGTTCGCAATAAAAGAATGAAAGCGGGACATCCCTCAAGATCTTCCCTCTACAAATTCGGTCAGTTTCTTATCACGTTAATACAGACTATTGATGATAAAAAGTTTCTACATGAATATGCTTACTCAGGATCTAAAAAGAAGTTAAAAATAAAATATTATATAAAATGTTTGGATGCAAGACCATTATTAAATGAATTAGCAGAAGCAAGGGCAATAGTTTGTCTTTCAGGGACACTGGAACCTATTGATGCCTATTTAGATCTATGTGGTTTTTCTAGATTTACTACTACTTCAAAAGTTCTTCCTTCACCCTTTCCAGCAAATCATCTTTTAATAATAACTGTTCAAAGTGTTGATACAAAGTATTATAACAGGACTCCAAGCAATTATAAGATGTTCAAAGAACGCTGCATAGAGGTTGTGAAAAATACCCCTAATAACACGGGTATTTTTTGTGCTTCCTACGGAGTCTTAGAGGGAGTGTTAAATGCCGGTCTATATGATGACGTTGAGACTCTAGGGAAAGAATTATTCATTGAACAAGCGGATTTAACGAGTAAGGATAATGAGTTAATGATCCAAAATTATAAAGAAATTGGACGAAATGGAGGCAGTGCAGTGTTAGCTGGTGTGTGTGGAGGTCGAAATTCCGAAGGTGTCGACTTTCCAGGACCAGAGATGAATTCGGTTGTTATAGTGGGACTTCCACTCGCTAAACCTACATATACATTGGAAGCATTGCAGAAATATTATCAGGAACAATTTGGAGGGGATAAAGGAAGAGAATATGGTTATTACTTGCCAGCATTAAGAAAGTCAAACCAAGCGGCTGGTAGACCCGTTAGGAGGTTGATAGATAAGGGTGCAATTGTTTTTTTGGATGAGCGATATGCATTTCCCTATTACAAACGTTATTTATCTTGTTGGATTCGAGATTCTATGATTACAATCTTGAACCAAAAAGGAATTCTAGAAGAAGAAATAAAGAATTTTTATCAGAATAGAAATTACTTGTAATACTGTAACATATTTAGTTAACCCATGGAGAATATCCTTAAGGGTAATAATCTTCAAAATTTCATGAAGACTTAGTAGATTCTTCTTTCTAATTTAAAATAAATTTTTTAACTTGTAATAGATCTTAAATCAAAAAATTTGTAAAAATATATTTTTTAAATTCTACTCTTTTAAAGCTCTTAAGATTAGATCGGTAATGTCAATTACGTTCAGTGATGTATCTGTCTTTTTGGCAGCATCTTTTAAATTTTTCAAGCAAAAAGGACAGTTTGTTGTAAGAATATCAGCATTAATCTCTTTAGCTTCTTGAATTCTATCGACTCCAATTTCTAATGCTAATTCGGGAAAACCACTTTTAACACCTCCACCTGCACCACAGCACCAAGTATTTTCCCTATTTCTTTTCATTTCGATGAGTTTTAACTTAGGAATATTTAGGAGTATATTTCTAGGAGCATCATAAATTCTAGAAGAATGACTAAGATGGCAAGGATCATGATATGTGACAATTTCATTAGTCTCATTTTCAAATTTTAATTTTCCATCTTTTAATAATTGTTCAATGAATTCTGTAATGTGTAAAATTTTAAATGGTAATTCACCAAGTATATCAAAATAGTCATTTTTTATCGTTTTATAGCATCCAGCGCAATGTGTAATTACAATTTTAGCTCCTGCATTTTTTATAGCTTCCACATTCTGACCTGCCAGTTCTCTCGCTAAAGTTTTTTTGCCAATCCTTAGAGCAATACTTCCACAACATTTTTCATCCTCACCAAGAATTCCGAATTCAACATTGGCTTTCTCTAATATTTTAATCACATTATCTATGATACTAGGCATTCTATAACTTCCTGTACATCCAATGAAGAAAATAATTTCGGCATTATTTGGAATTTTTTTATCCTTTAACCAATTTATGCGTTCTATATGTTTTTCCATATACGGATTAAATTCTTTTTGACACCAATCCAATATTTCTTTATGCCTTGGTAAGATATATCCATTTTCTAACAGATCTTCTCGAAATACCTCCCATAATTTTATATGATCTAACCAATAAGAATTTGGTAAATTTATGCAAGGATCATAACTGTTATGACAAATTTCTTTACAAGAACCACATGTAGTGCATTTGAAGAAGTTTTCTGCAATTTCTTTACTAAGCTCTAATCTACCTTCAAGTAAACCTTCTAATACTCTAAATCTACCTCTCGCATGTGTTGGTTCAAAACCAGCAGTATGTTCATAGATTGGGCAGACACCATATCGTCCTACACTTGGACGGTACCCAATTCTGCAGTCTCCAATACCTGAACATGAATATATCATTTTCTCATATTTTCTTAGATTAATTAATTTATCATTTGGAATTTTTTATTCACCATCCATCCCTAATTTGTATTTACCAGGAGAAAGAATCCCTTTTGGATCTAAAGTTTGTTTAATATTCTTTAAAAATTCATAAAATTGTTCTGAAAAAGCACCTGCATTTATTAAAGCTCTTGAATATCTTAAACCTGTCATATATGGCATAAAACCATTTTTTATCAATGCCTCCGAGCAGGAATCCCACAACTCTCCATTTAATTTCCTAAATTCAGGTTTATTCCAAACTACTAAACCCATTACAGCATCTATCATTGTGTGTTCAGACAATCCAAAGAAAGTTCCTATTGCTGGAATGGCTTTTGCGGCATTTATTTTAAGGTCATTATCTTTTACCCAATTAGACATTTCCTTTAAGAGAATCGGATATTGATGCATAGACACATACCCATCTGCAGATTGACCAACGCTTCCTGGTCCTAATGCACCCCATCCCATATGCGCAAATTGCCAATATCCATTTTTTTCATGTACCCAATTATAAAATTCATTAAAATCAAGTTCTTCAATTCCATTTTCATTTTTGGTTATTTGGGTAACAATCTTGATGTTTTCTTCTAACTGTGCTTCAGTATCGGCTATAATTGAGTATGAAATAATAGGTCGTTTCCGTGGATTAATTTCATTTAATTTTTCATAAATCGGTGGTAATTGAGGAAGAATTTTAGTCGATTGAGCAATTACCCAGGAAGAATCAAAAAATATCGCTTGATATATTCCTAAATTACTCTTTTTACGACAATTTAAAAATATTTTAAGAGTTTTTTCTACAGGTCTTTTTTTAACAGTAAATGAATGACTAACTAAATAATTGGGTTTTTTATAAATATTCAATGATGCTTCAGTTTTGATTCCCATTATTCCATTATCGCCTAAAAAAATACCTAACAAATCGGGTCCGAAACCATGTCTACTGAACGGTTTGGTAATATACTTACTCGCTCCTGAGCCTATTTCTATAATGTCTCCTTTTTTATTTGGTAAAACAACTTTCAATCCCACACAATTTTTTGTTACTGGACCATACATTGTACTGCCTTCACCATAACTATTATTACTTAATCCTCCACCAATAACGGCAGACATTCCGCTTTCAGGACCAATATTTCCTGTATAAAAGCCTCTTTTCATCAAAGAAGTATTCAATTGAGCCCATGTTATTCCACACTGCGCTCTAACGGTCATTATTTCTTCATTTATTTCTAAAATCTTATCCATTCTCGTTGTATCAATTACAATTCCTCCTGGATTATATGGAACGATACCCTGTAGAAGATCTGCACCTCCTCCTCGCGGAATTATTGGAATTCTCTCATTGTATGCAATCTTGACAATTTCAGAGATCTCCTCTGAGCTTTCTGGGCGTACAACAAAATCGGGTCGATTTTCTTCCACTACAGCATCTACACCTCTTGAATAACTTTCTCTAATGTATTCTGCATCAGTGACAAATTCAGCTCCAACAATATTTCTTAATGAGCCAAGGATATTCATAATTATCTCCTATTTTTAAATTATTTTTTGTTTTATATCATCTGCTTTTTAAAAAATGATGTTATTAAATATTTCTAAAATGGTTTTTAATAAAAAGACTATAACCAGAAATATTAAGACGAACTTTTAACTTTTTGGTTCGAATCTATATTTGTAGAGAAAGGTTATCGCGGTTTTCCGACAAATTGAAATCTTCTAACTATTTTTAAACAAAATAATACTTTAATCAACATCTCCTATTTTTTTAATCTTAATCAACTGTTCAAATATTTAAATTCATCAATTAAAAACAGTTTTAAAATCTTTAATCGGATTCTTTCTATCTCCATAACCTTTTTAAAGGGTTCATCCTACCCGATGAAAATTATAACCTTTAAATGTAGATTTGTATGTCACAAATAAATAATTCAAAATCCTCATTAAGCATACCAAATACGAAAACCATTCATTTTCTTAAAGCTGCCAATTCCTATGTTTTAAATGAAAATTTTAAAAAAGGCCAGACAACCACACTTCCCACAAAGATAGCAAACTACTTCCTAGCAAATAAAATTGCGGAAGAAGTCATTGAAAAAAAAGTAAGAACTGACTATGAAAGAATCAAAGATAAATTGGAAGATAAAGAAGAAGAAAATAACGAAAAACCAAGATATGTCCGACATCCTCTAATTATTGAAAACACAATTGAAGCAAGACTATACCAAGAGGTCAGTTTTGCTGAAACAGTCAAGAAAAATTCCCTTGTAATTTTACCTACAGGACTAGGCAAGACAATAATTGCCGTCTTAAGTTCAGTTTATTGGCTATCTCAAGATAAAACCAATAAAGTAATCATGTTTGCACCCACTAGACCGTTATTGGACCAGCATTTTGAAAATTTTTCTAAGTGGCTTAATTTGATGGATAATGAAATTGTCCAGATCACAGGAAAAACATACAAAAAAAAGCGAGCTAAAATGTTTGAGAATGCCAGAATGATATTTATGACCCCCCAAATTACCCTTGACGATTTCGATTTAAAAGATGTGGCTTTAATGATTTTTGACGAGTGTCATCGAGCTGTAAGGAGATATAGATATGTCAGTAACGCTGAAAAATATTTTATCGAGGCAACCAATCCCCATATTCTCGGATTGACTGCAACACCTGGCACACCAAAGAAGATTCTAAGTGTCATGCGAAACCTAAAAATAAATAAAGTTAGTCTGGCCAATGAGGAAACAGACACTGTAAAACCATACACTCATCAAATATACGAGGATTATGTAAGAATTACACTCCCTCCAGAATTAATGAAACTTCGTAACTTCATTAACAATTCGCTAAAACGGAAATTGTCTATTTTAAGCCATCATCCACTTGTCAAAAAATATGTGGAAGATAAATACAGAATCAATCCCCACGATCTTTCACGGATTGTAAAGATGCATATGGGAACCATGGTTTCAGTTAAACCTATTTTGATGCAGGTACTTAGTCTTACCTATTTATTGAATCTTGTCGAAGCTCAATCCATAAGAGCTTTGGAAAATAAGTTGATCGATCTGCAAGGGTCTAGAAATCCAATTTATCAAGAGATAAATTCCATATTGACTGACTTAAGAAGAAAAAATATAGAACATCCTAAACCTAAAATAGCATCAAATATTGTCCAAAATTACTGCAAAAACCATGAAGATTCAAGAGTTCTAGTCTTTGTTCAATATCTGGATAGTGTTGATATTGTCTTGGAGGAATTACAGGAAAAAGGACTAAAAGTAAATAAATTAGTCGGACAAAAGACCATGAGTCAGGATTTACAAAGAGAAATATTGGAAAAATTTAGAAATGGAGAGTTCCAAGTGCTAGTAGCAACCTCGGTAGCAGAAGAAGGATTGGATATAGCACAATGTGACCTAGTGGTTTTTTATGATTGTATACCCTCAGGTATTCGAACAGTTCAAAGGCGAGGTAGGACCGGGAGACGTCGTGCTGGGATGTTAATTTATCTTTATACAGAAGGTACTTGGGAGGAAAGTTTTATTTATATATCAAGAAAGCGGATTAAAGAGACAAATCATATTTTAAAGCTCATGGAACGACAGGACGATCCGCTAGATTTTTTAAGGGAGTATTTACATTCAAAAAATAAGAAAATGAATTCGTATTAATTTACGTTGATAATATAGTTATCAGTATTTGCTACATAACAAAATTTCAAATTTCGATGGTGAAAATTAAAGTAGAAATCATGAAAGACAAATTTTAAATCTTATATCTTTCAGATGGTTTTACTAAAGGGTGATTGTAGAATGAAGGATTTAAAACCAGAACGAAAAATTCAAGTTTATACGGGTGTAGTAGCTCTATTTGGTGGAATTTTTTTTACTATTGTAGGATTGGACTATCGAATATCTCCATGGAATATATTTCATACATACATAACAGAACCTCCTTGGCTATTATTGGGGTTAATTTATTTGTATTTTGGGTGTGTTGAAATAATTCAGTACCAATATATAAAATCTCACTATCTGCAATATCCTAGTAATGATCTATGTGATCTATGCGGTGAACATGTAGAAAAGATAAATATAAGAGGGTATTCAGGGTTCAGACTTATATTATGCAAAAAATGTCATAAGAAAGTCTTAACGATTAATGGAATAGGTTTAGAGATCTTATTTCTTATGTTAATTCTATTACTCTTTTTTATATACCCCAGACTTGCTGATTCGTATAAAATAATTGGATTTTATATGTTTCTTGGCATTGCAGTCGGGATTCCTCCAATCATTATTTTTCTAATTCGAAGATATTAAGCTTTTAAATTTTTATTTTATCGAAAAATCATAAATGCTTAAAAATCTATAACATTGTTTTAATTCAAATTAATAGTTAAAGACATTTAATTTGATTTTATTTTTTATTACTTCTTTATTCCTATATTGTTTATAAGAATACCAAATTTATAAATTTATCTTATATTAATTAATCCCTCCTGTCTATATGGCAAGTTACTAGCTCTACACCCAGTTTTGAATTTTTTACAAGAATAATATTTATAAAGGATTCATCATGCTTGGCTATTTTAAAATTTTTTTAGGAGTAAAAACCATGAGTTTCGCGAAAAAATTTGATTTAGAATTAGATGATCTTCCGAGCATGACACCTCGAATTTCCAAGATATTAAAGCAAAATAGAATAACTTCCGTATCAACATTAGCTGCAACTAGCCTAAGGGAGCTGGTGGGACTTTATATTGACAGTGATACCGCTCAGACACTAATTGATGAGGCAGACGCAACAATGAGGCAAAGTGGATTTGGTTTTGTAATGGGATCAAAACTGTTAGATGAAGTTGATCAAGTTGAAGTTTTAACCACAGGTTGTAAAAGCCTAGACGTACTTTTAGGTGGAGGATTAGACACCCAAAGATTATATGAATTTTATGGTCCCAATGGTGTCGGAAAGACTAATTTTCTTCATCAACTCATATGCACAGCCATGTTACCAAAAAGTAAAGGAGGTTTAGCCTCACGGGTGGTCTATATTGATGCAGAAGGTAATTTTAGCACCAAGCGAATTAGGATGATAGCCCCTGAATTCGATCTGAACGTTAATCAAGTGATAAAAAATATCCCTTTAATAAAGATCCACAACATAAGCGAGCTATTAAGCACATTAGAACATCATTTATATCCCGAAATGGAACAAACTGGAGCAAGGGTAGTTCTATTAGACAGTATAACCTATAATGTCCGTGGGGAATATATAGGAGAAAAAAATTTGCCTATCAGACAAGGAACACTTGGCAAAATAGCTCATGCATTGAAAAAAGCATCACAAGCATTCAATGCAGTTGTAGTTGTGGTAAATCAAATAACGAAAAACCCCAAGACTGATGAAGTGACCTATTCTGGTGGCAATGTTCTTGGACATGCAGTACAAGTGAGAGTTTCTATGACCAAGGCAGAAAAAGAGAGTAATGACTTGTATAAAAAAGATAGTACATCTCATAAAATACGGTTTTTTGTAGATAAAGCTGTCGATTTGCCAAGACAATCTTGTATCGTAATGATGGACAGTAGGGGTTTTCGGGATATTGAACCAGGATCCCAAGATGCTCAGGAAGAAGTAAAAGCAAAACAAGAGGTATAAATAATTTTTTAAAAATAAATGGTGGAGAAATGTCACTAGTATCTTTTTTTAAAAAAGCAAAACAGCTATCGGAAAACCTCAATTCTTGGGACCGGAAGTCAAAAGTCATGATTATCGGCCATAGGGATGGGGATGGTATAGCTGCTACTACAGTATTAAATCAGGGTCTAAAACACCTAGGTTTTGAAAAAATCATACCTCAAATATTGTTAAGCCCCGATATAGATCTTCTGATTTCTATGATAAAAAATAATAGTCCAAAATATGTTATTACATGCGATATTGGTGCAGAATTTGCACCAACTCTGGAAAAAAGAGTTAAGGATTTCATCATAACCGATCATCATCCTAAAAAAATCAGTAACTATGGAGCGAAACAGCTGAATTGTATCGAATTTGGACTTGATGATGAAATTGACGCTTCAGGATCAACGACTGCACTATCTCTATTAACCAACTTATTTGATGATACTTTTTGGGATTCAGATAAGGGAAAAGTAATCCTAGCATTCGCTGTAGCTGGAGCAATATCTGATTTTCAGTTTCAAAAAGGCATCCATAAAGTCAATGGTGTCATTTTAAACAAAGCAAAAATTCACAGTGCAGTAGTTGTGTCAAAAGATATTTCGATTTTTGGTCGAAGTATGTATCCTGCATATATTGCAATAAATCGAGCGAGTATTCCTGGACTAACAGATTATTATTTTTGCAGAGATATCATTAATGCGAGTATAGATCCAAGGATAGGAAGTTATTGGAAGCGTATTATTGATCTAGATCAAGAGGAAAAGAAAAATATAATTGACATCATAATTTCCCAATTATCAGAGTTTTCCCATAAGATTAACATTAAAGAATTCCTAGCAAAAGAAGTTATAGGGGATGTATTTGATCTCATAGCTCTTTATGGATGGGATTGCACGTTAATTCGTGATGGTAGGGCAACCTTTGATCCAAGAGAAATACTACATCAGGTAAATTATTGCTGCCGATTAGGTCACTGGGATATAGCTTTGGATTTATTAAACCATAAAATGGTATCAGATCACACAATGAAGACGATTTCTGAATTTCATAGACAAGGAGATCAAGAGGTTGCAGAAGCATTAAAAGCCTATCAAAATAACCTCATCGAACTCCAATCAGATTGTGATGGAAAGGTACTACTAGCAGATTTCACTGACCTTATTTTTTATGACGAAGTTGGAGTTATCGCAGGAGTGATTATGAAGCAAGATCGTGACATAGACATCATGCTCTCCTCATGTCGAATGGAAAATAATGGGTTATACAAGGTCAGCGTTCGTGCCAGAAGCAATGTATGGGAAATGGTCGATTCTGATAATGAATTTGCAGATGCTAAGAAAGTATATGAAAAGACTAAAATAGAGACCGGCAGCGAAATTAAATATGGAGGACATAGATTTGCAATGTCGGGGTATTTACCTAAAGAAACTATTCCTATTTTGTTTAAAAATATGGTAACTTATTATAAAAAATTAATAAATTAAGGGAGTGAAAATTTATGCAAAACGTAAAAATTAATGACCTAGAATCTGGTGACAAGGGGTTTAATATCAAAGTCAAGGTTCTAAAAAAGACCACAGACCGGGTTGTGACTATAAAAAAGACCGGAATGCAAAACAGGGTTGCGAACTTCGTTGTCGCGGATGACACGGGTCAGTTAAACTTAACTGTATGGGGAGTTGAGATCGATAAAATCCCTATCGATAAGACCATCTCTATTCAAAAAAGTTATGTAAGTGAGTTTAATGGTAGGCTTTCTTTAAATATTGGAAAATATAGTGAATGGAAAGCATCTAAGGATGAAATAACAATAAAAGATACTCCAAAATCACCAGAACCTATGGTAAAATCACATGTTAAAATTTGTAGTGCTCCAGCTAAAAAGAAAGGGATTAACTTGGATAAAGTAAAAGTCCTCGAAATATCCAATATCAGATCAGTCAAAGTTAAGCGTGACGGTTCTGAACATGAGGTAGCTGATGCACTACTGGGAGACGATACTGGTTGTATAAAATGTTCCTTATGGGATGAGGATATCCGAAAAATTAAGGAGGATATGATTCTAAGGATTTTTAACGCGTATATTTCAGAATTTCGTAACATTCCACAATTAAATTTGAGCCGATTCAGTAAATATGAAATCTTAGAGCCAGAAGATCTTGAAGTGGACTTGGAAAATAATTTATCTCTTAAGGAAAAAGCACAAACATAGATGGTTTATTCTTTTTCTATTCTGGTAAGGTAAATTAATTAAAAAGTTTTGTTTTAATAAAAGAAAAAGGATAACCAAATTCTTAATAAATGAAATAAGATTAATATTTTATCTTATAAGAGGAATACTTCACCTCTAATAATAAAATCTATATTAGCATCCACATTTTAAGGTTTCATTATAGATATGCTTTGCTTGTACATATATTTCTTCTTTTTTAAAGAATTTTACTTTATCTTGTATAATTTGACCATGTAGTAAAATTTTATCATTTGGTCGTAGGATTACTCGAGCATATTTCCAACCTAAAGAAATTGAAGGACGAATAAAAACGGGAAGTTCTTCAGGGATACCCTCAATTTTTTCATCTAATTTTAGAACGAACTTTATATAACTTGTAGGATATAAATAAGAAACACTTCCACGAAGAGTTCCTTTAAATAATATTTTTGTCATTTTAAAGAAATCCCTCTATTTACTAATTGTTTTAATCAACTACTTGGTTTCCTTTTTTCATAATATTTTTAAGTACTTTATTAATTTTAGCTATTGAAAATTATAGAGTTTATAACTTCTATGTTTTGGAGACTGTTGTTTTACTGATTTTTTCTTCAAGCATTTTGATTTTTTTTCGTTTTTTATATATATTTACAGCCAATATAGTAAATGCCGCGACAACATTTGCGAAAACTATTAAATAAAGGAATGAGATATCACGGCTTGCTCCTATTGGTGGAATGAAGGGAGCACGAATATCATATTTTATTCCTACAAAAACCGTATCTGAAATTCCATATTGATTATGGAAATCATAATATTCAATAGTATAATTGAATATCCCCTCTACACTTCGATTTATAGGGATTTTTAAATTTGTATTTTTCGTCCATGTCGTCCAATTTATCCACAAAAGGCTATTATTATTATTAGTATTTGTTACCCAGACCCGATATTTTCCTCCGCCAGTCTCATCATAAAGTACCCAATTTATTCTTTCTGAACTGATAATATCTGTTAGAATATCAGCTGGGTGGTTTGAAGTAGGTTTTTCACTCATAATTGTATACATTATTTCTTGATCAGTTCCCCACACACCAACCGTATCGTCATCCCATGCTACATGTATATTTCCGCCATTTTCAACAGCTATGCTTGTCGCACCACTCCAACCATCGTTCCACCCTGTATTATCATCTGAAATCACGGTTGCATTTAACCAACCTGCAGCGGTATAATTTGTGTACATTACTTCCATATCACTTCCCCACTCACCATTTGTATCATCATGCCAGGTCACATGCACATTTCCGCCACCATCCACTGCGACACTTGGAGTATAACTTTCTCCATTGTTCCAACCGTAAAGATCAGAAATTACGGTTGCATTTGACCATCCACTGATGTTATAATTTGTGTACATTATTTCTATATCACTTCCCCACTCGCCGTCCGTATAATCCTGCCAGGTCACATGTACATTTCCGCTATTATCCGCGGCGACGCTTGGGGACAGACTATTACCATTGTTCCACCCATAAAGGCCGGAAATCGCGGTTGCGTTGGACCAGATCCCTGCGGTACAATTTGTGTACATTATTTCACTATCTGATCCCCATTCACCATCCGTACTATCACTCCAAACCACATGCAAATTATCATTACCGTCCACAGCGATACGTGGGGATCCACTGCTACCATTATTCCACCCATAAATATCGGAAATCACTGTTGCGTTTGACCAACCTGTGATAGTATAGTTAGCATACATTATTTCAGTATCAGTTCCCCACTCACCGTCCGTATAATCTTGCCAGACTACGTGTACAATACCTCTACCATCCACAGCGATGCTTGGTTCATGACTATCACCGTCGTTCCACCTGTAAAGATCGGAAATCGCGGTGGCGTTGGACCAGCCTGAGGGAGTGTATTTTGCATACATTATTTCTCTATCAGATCCCCACTCACCGTCTGTATCATCATACCAGACTACATGTACGTTTCCGCTACCGTCAACAGCGATGCTTGGGCGCAGACTAGCATCATCATTCCATCCATAAAGGTCGGAAATCGGGGTGGCATTTGACCAGCCCATGGTTGTGTAATTTGTATACATTATTTCACTATCCGTTCCCCATTCGCCATCAGTTTCATCTTGCCAGACCACGTGTACATTTCCTCTACTGTCTACAGCGATATTTGTGTACCAACTAGTGCCATCGTTCCACCCAGTGTCATCATCGGAAATAACAGAGGAATTAGACCAACTTGAAATAGAGAATGAAACAAAATTGGTTCCATTAACTGAAGGCGAGAAAAAATTAACCGGATCAGATTTGGAGACTTTATTAAAATTAAAAATTATAAAAATCATGAAAATTAACGTAAAAATTGTTATTATTTTTTTACATTTCATAACATCACTTCATTTTTAAAACGTATAGTAATGAAAATATATTTTTTTTAATTTAAATTTTTTATAATTTAAAGATTAAGACACATGGAATTAAAGTCAATTTTGACATGGAGAGAATTTAATTTGTTGAAAGACTTCATTTATTTAATTTTCCAAAAAAGCAATAATGTTTTAAATTATCGATCCAGAATTTTTGAATTTCAAAGTTTTTAAATTCTTTATACAAGAGTTTTTTATTAAAGCTGTAATGGGGAACACCCTTTTCGTCTCCACCCAGTATTATATAAGTCCTTGGAGCAATATATTTGATTCCAAATTGTCTTTCTACTGGCACCTCTTTTTTAGACTTCTTTTTTGGAACAGTGATAAAAATAAACCCATTTGGTTTCAGGACTCTTTCTATTTCCTTAATTGTTATTCTAATCTCTGATATTACGTTATGGTGAATTGCACGAACACATATTACAGCATCAAAAGAGTTATCCATATATGGAAGTCTTTGGTACATTGAGCTAGTAACGAGTTCAGCATGGAGTTTTTTTTCTTCTAATTGAGATTTTGCTTTTTTAATCCCTTCATTTGAAAAGTCAAGACCATACATCTCAAACCCCGACTCAACCAAGTATAAAATATGTCTCCCAGAACCACAAGCTAGATCTAATATTCTTTTATATTTATTATTTTTACAAATTTCTGCAAATTCGGGTAGCCCTTCTTGAATTCCAGAAAGAAAACTTTTAGTTTTCTTTACATCTCGAAAAATCTCATCCCATCGCTTTTTACTATGTTCCTCTAGAACCACAATTATCACTATTTCTCTTTATGTTCATCCCTAATTATAAGCAATTCTGCATTTTATTCTTACGGTTTTTCCTTATTTTTAGGTTTCTTTTTTATTTTCTTGTTCTTCAAAGGAAATATCTTGCGATGGTACCAATAGTCTTTATTTAGCATTATTTAATCACATATCTTATTTTTTAATCTATGGAACAAGCCAAGCATAATTAGTATTTATAAGGGTTTCTATCAATTGAAAAAAAGTTAGTTATATCCATATCTGCGTATAATATATTCCATCATTTCGCTGCAATCCCTAAGAGCACACATAGCATCTATGCCTATTAGAATGTGGTCTTCCACTCCAGTTTCATAATATTTTTCCCACGCTAAATTATGCACTTCGAAAATTTTCTCTCTAAATACAAATATATCATCCAGATTAAGACCAGAATTCATTTTATTCACGATTCTATTATAATTGTTGTTATACTGCAAATTTTATATTATATTTCTAAGTAATTTCCTAGTTTTTAAGAGGAATAAGGGTTCATGATAACTAAAAAAACCAAAAGAAAATTTGCGCATTTTCTATTTTTAAATAATACTTTCAGTCATCTCTCCCCCCAATGTTCATTTAATCTGATCGATCTAAGTAAAAATCTATTTAAATTACATTTCTCACAAACAACATTAAGTGATGAATATGGCAAGCACAAATACCAAACAAGAAATCGAAGCTGTATGGTCCCCTGGACTTAGCACGACGGCGAAAATTAATTATCTAAAAAATCATTTTAATGGAAAATTGGAAACTTTATCCTTCTGGGAATTATACAGATTTGTAAAAACGCTCAATTCTTAATTTTTTTATTTATTTTTCTTGGGTTCTACTATGAAAAAAGAATTTTGCGTTAAATGCTATTCAATTGAAAAAGGAATAACATTATTTATTTCTATTTTTCTTTACGGTACAATATTTCTCTCTTTATATGCAATTAAGATACTAGGATATGTTGAAATCCATCCAGTAACGAAATTGAATTTCGACTTCTTTATGTTATTTTATTGCTTTGTTCCATTGATATATTTTTTAGTTTTAAAATATGCGTATGAAGGAATTAGCGGGGAAAGTTGGGAAATTGCTTATCATAAATTAGTAGTATTAGTTCTTATAATCTCCTTAATCCATAGAATTATCGATTTTTCATGGGGTTTATATTTAATAATAAAACCCTTGTAAAATCTCAGATTTTTATTTTTATAGAAATAACAATATATAGGATGGAATTAAAGCTCGTAAAGGGTGAATCTCACCCTTTTAAAATGAGAACCTTTGTCTAAGGGGGATGCAAAATGATCTCAAAGGGTGAGATTCAATATTTAATAATACAATATTTAACCCGATCAATCCATTATTGGTTGTTTTTTATATTATTGATCACAATATTTAAAATTAATGTTCAGCTACGACAAATTTTAGGTTATGTTTGGTTCATAATTGAAAAATTTGTAGATTTATAGAGAGGTATTTGGATTTTTAAATTGACTAACTAGGTCTTTTATGAAGCACTAATGTTAGAAAATACCATAACATAATACAAGGAGTATAAATATTATTTTAAAAATAAAGTGGTGGTTTTATGTCGATATTATTTGTCTTTAAAAATAAGTTTAGATATCATGAGAACTTTAGGGAGTAAATAATAATGGATTATATAAAAGTTCAGGGCTTAAAGTCCGATTCCAAAGGTTTTAACATTAAAGTTAAGGTATTAGAAAAGGTTTCTGATAGGATAGTAACTATTAAAAAGACGAATATGCAGAATAGGGTTGCAAATTTTCTTGTTGGAGATGAGACTGGTCAGATAACTTTGAATGTATGGGGAGATGAAATTGACAAAATTCCTATTAATGGAATTATTTCAATTCAAAAAAGCTATGTAAATGAATTCAACAATAAATTATTCATTAATATTGGAAAATACAGTAGTTGGGCCGAATCTAATGGAGAGATTAGTGTTAAAGAAACACCCCAACCTCCGAACGAATCAAAAAATAATTCGAATATTAAAATTTGTAGTGTTCCTACAAAAAAGAAAGGAATTAACTTAGATAAAGTCAAAGTATTAGAAATTTCAAATATAAGACAAGTGAAAGTAAAAAAGGATGGTTCTGAGCATGAAGTCGCGGATGCTTTACTAGGAGACGACACCGGCTGTATAAAATGTGCTTTATGGGACGAAGATATTCGAAAAATTAAAGAGGATATGATCTTACGGATTCATAATGCTTATATAACAGAATATCGTGAAATTCCACAACTGAATTTAAGCAAGTTTAGCAAATACGAAATTCTACCACCAGAAGATCTTGATATAGACTTAGAAAATAACCTATCACTTCAAGAAGAAGCTCAGACATAATTTATATTGGTGCTTTATTATTTCTAATTATGACTAGCAAATTAATTATTGAGCGGATTTCAGAGAGTAATTTTGACGATTTCATTTATTTAATTGAGAAATTAGCCGAATACGAAAAACTTGACCCCCCTGATGCTCAAGCTAAAATAAGACTAAAGAGAGACGGGTTGTCTGAAGATCCCAAATATGAAGCTTATTTAGGCTTTTTGAATGGAAAGCCTATAGGTTATATAATCTTCTTTTTTACTTATTCATCCTTTCTCGCCCTGCCAACTCTCTATTTAGAAGATATTTTTATTCTAAAGGACTACAGAAGAGAAGGTTTTGGACAGAAAATGTTTAATTTTTGTGTTAAACAAGCGCAAATAAGAGGATGCGGAAGGATGGAGTGGTGTGTTTTAACTTGGAATGAACCTGCAATTAAATTTTATGAAAAAATTGGTGCATCACGTTTAAATTGGTATTTTTATAGATTAACTAAAGATGAATTCATAAAATAAAACAACGTTTAATTATTAAATAAGGGTGAACCTCACCCCCGCTAAAAAGGGGAATGTAGGGAGGAGGGGGTTAAAAAGTAGATTGCGGGGGCAAGGTTCATAGTTATATTCCTACGGTTTCCTAATAAATACCAATTCAATTTAGTATTTAAACTTTGCTAGTACAGATATATATATTTTTTTTGTGTATTGATTATACTTTAATCGAGCTTGAACTTACTTTAACCAAAGTTGAAGAACATTCAGGACATAAATAGTCGCCTTCATTTTTAACTTTGAAAAACGTATTACAATTTGTACAAGTAAGCACAACACTTTCGATTGTAGTAGGAGTGGCAACATTCAGTAATTTGGATACATAAACAATTTGATTTTCGCACCAGTTAACACCATCCTCGAATTTAGCTTGTTTTGCCCAAAATAATGCTTCTTTGAGATATTTCAGGGTCTCATGTTTATTTCCTGCTTGGAAATATGCATTAGCTTTATTTGCAGCATCATCGTATTTTTTATATGATACTTCGGAATGAATTTGAGTTTTTTCGTATTGTATTCCTGCTTCCTTCAATTTATCTATGTATTTAGGGTCAATTACCATCTTTACAAGAGTGGTAAAAGCTGATTCTACAGACTCACCAGATTTTGCACTAGTTTCAAAATAAAGAGTATTATATTTTTTAGCAAGATCTTGAGCTTCTTCCGTAGAAACTTGTTGATCAGGTAAATCTATTTTATTACCTATGAGAATTAGAGGAATTTGTCCAGCGTGATCATAAACTTCTTTAAACCATTTTCCAATATTATAAAAACTTTGACGACTAGTCTTATCAAAAACTACAAAACCACTAGTACTGCCATTATAATACATTGGACGGACATAACTAAACTGTTCTTGCCCTCCAGTATCCCAAATCTGGAATTTTACACTTTGATCATCAACATTTAGAATTTTTGTGCTAAAATCCACTCCAATAGTCATTTTATAATCGTCTTTAAATTTACCTTCTGTGTAACGAATGGAAAGAGCAGTCTTTCCTACTCCACCATCTCCCACTATAATACATTTTAAAATATAATCATATTTTTGAGAACTCATAAAAATAATTCTCCCTATATAGTGTCGAAAAGATTTAATAATTCAATGAATTTTTCTTAATAAATTTATTTATTAGATAGTGTTTAAAACTCTATTTGTTTTTATCCGATGGGATTTTCGCAAATTGTAATAAAAAAAATAGGTTTTTCGCAAAAATTTATTTGAGATTTCTCGATTTTGGTTATAATATCTTAATCTAGACATAGTTAAAAAAAAAATCCATTTAAAAGAAGTATAATATTTTAAAATTTAAAAGAGTCAAGAACCGATAATTGAAATATATTTTTTATAAGCCTCTTCCCATTCTGAAACATTTTGAGGAGAATACGATTCAATATCAAATGAATTTCTTACAATTGTCCGAAGATCAGAAAGAGTCGAAATTTCATTCGAATAGAAACATTGAACTAATATATTACCGATAGATGTTGATTCAGAAGGTCCAGCCTTTACTTCTAAATTTGTAGCATTGGCAGCAAATTGATTTAAGAGTTTATTTTTGGATCCTCCTCCAAAGATATGGAATTTATTGATAGATTTCTTTGTAATTTCTTTTAATTTTATGTATACTTCTTTATATTTACACGCTAATGACTCGAGAATACATCTTGTAATTTCGCCAATACTATTTGGTATTTTTTGATTAGTTTTTTTGCAATATTGTTTTATCGTTTCAGGCATATTCATAGGATTTAAAAATACAGGATCCTCAGGATTAATAAAAGAGTTAAATGGTTTAGCTTTCTTGGCCTCTTTCGTCAAATAATCATATGAAAATTCCTTGCCTGATTGTTCCCAAATTCTTTTACATTCTTGAAGCAACCATAACCCTATAATATTTTTAAGGAAGCGAATAGTGTTTTTAACTCCACCTTCATTTGTAAAATTGTATTTTAATGCTATATCCGATGTATTTGGGGCATCTAACTCTACCCCCATAAGGGCCCATGTTCCACTGCTAAGATACAAGAAATCGCTACCTTGGGCAGGAACAGCGGCTATTGCGGCAGCAGTATCGTGAGATGCAGTTGCAATAACTGGTATTTCACTCATACCTGTTTCATTCGCTATTGCTGGCAATAAATTTCCAATTTTAGTGCCTGGCTGAATAATTTCGGGAAACATATCCAGTTCCAACCCTAATTTTTGAATTATAGTTTTTGACCAATTTTTAGCTTTTAAATCATACATTTGGGAAGTAGATGTAAGAGTATATTCACAAAAGGCTTTTTTTGTGAATAAATAATTAAAGAAGTCTGCAATCATTAAATATTTTCTCGCTATTTTTAGAAGTGGTGATTTAGAAAGGACCATTGAATATAATTGAACTAAACTATTGATTTGAATGAATTGTAGACCAGAAATTTGAAAAAGTTGTTTTTTTGGAATAAGCTCGGTTAATTTTTCTATAACTCCATTTGTTCTTTTATCTCGATAATTATAGGGATTACCTACTACCATACCGTTACTATTTAATAAAACGAAATCAACTCCCCAAGAATCAATACCTATACTATCTACATTTCCATGTTTTTGAGCAGTTTCGAAAAGCCCTTTTTTCATTTTATCAAAAAATCCTAACACATTCCAGAATAAGGAATCAAATATCCGAGTTATACCGGTTTCGAAACGATAAATTTCTTCTATTTCTAATTTTTTTTCTTTTTTAGATAAAATTCCTAATATTGCTCTACCACTCGAAGCTCCTAAATCATATGCAAGAATTTTCTTATCAGTCATTTTAAATCATCAAATTCCTTGGTTTATGAGATCTAAAAAATATTTTTGATAAATTTAAGTTCAATTTTTTCTTAATATTTATATTCCTCATTAATTACTTAATTTTAAATTAACAAAATGCGTAACGGGTAAAAAAAATTGAAGAATACTGAATTTAAATTGGTTTTTTTTGATTTTGATCAAACAATAATTAATTCTGGAGTAGGTTTTTCTGCTGCATATAAAAAATTAGCTGAAAAATTTGAATCAATATTAAAAATCCAAGGTTTACAGTTAGATTCAGAAGTAATCTTGAATAAAATCCTCACTAAAGACAAGGAATTTAATAAAAATAAAATTTATGATCGTGATTTATGGTGGAACCCGATTTTAAAGGAATTTAATGTGAAACAAGAATTAAGTCAAGATAAAATCAAAAGACTAACGGAGACTTATTGGAATACAGTTATTGAATACACAGAACCTTATCCAGATACATTTGAAATTTTAGATTATTTAAAGGATAAATATAAACTAGCCCTTATATCAGATACTGATGGATTGAAAGGAATGAAAAAAATAAGGATTCAAAAAAGTAATATTGCACAATATTTCGATTATATAATTGTTCCAGGTGATGATACGAAATCAGTTAAACCAGATCCGGAACCTTTTTTACGGATTGCTAAACAGGCTAAAGTCAAACCCTCTAAAAAAGAATGTTTAATGATTGGTGATAAACCCTTTACTGACATTAAAGGAGCAAAAAACGCTGGATTTACAACAGTTTTAATTCATCGAGCGGATTGGAATGTAGACCCAGTTCCGGATTATCTCATTAAAGAATTGAGGGAATTAAAAGAAATTCTTTAATTTGAAGATAAAATCTATCAAATCTAAAATGAATTTCATTTCTTTTCTTTCGGATATGGATATATTCATTCCATAAGTTAGATTTCCTAGAGATGCTATCATTTTTTTATCACCTTCATTTTCAATTTTTTTTTTTTTTTTTATTTCCTAAAATTTAACCAATTTTTTATAAAAAAGATAAAAATTTCAAATTATAATAAAAAAATTTTGGATTATTCTATATCTACTGTACGATCAGGTTCTTTTTTTGGTAAATGAACAGTCAATATCCCTAGTTTTAATGTTGCATAAACTTTTTCTGCTACCACATTTGGTGGGAGTGGATAAAAATGTGGTTCATCATCAATTTCAATGGTTAATGTATCTGCACTTGCTTTAGCACTAATTTTATCTTTTTCAATACCTGGGACTTCAATTTGAAGTACATATTCATCTTCTTTATCTTCATAATTGTAAAATGGAAATCCCATTCTTAAACGTCTCATGATACGACCAATGGGAGATTTAAAACCAAACAAAGACCCGAATAAATTAAATTTTGAATGGTGATGTGCCCCTAGATGGTGTGGTTCCATTGAGTCGTCCCATCTTTTAAACCATTTTCTAAATTCGCTCATTTTTTTCTTTCACCTCCTTCATTTCTATTCAATTGGTATATTTACAAATTTCATATCTTTCTCAATTTCTTTTATTTTTTCTTGTTTCTTTTCAATAACGTGATTAATCTTTGAAAGTTGTTCTTCAAGGTAATTTTTTCGTCTTTCTAACCTCTTAATTTCTTTTTTAAGGTGATATATTCTTCTCATATCAGTATCTTCTCTGGGAAAGTCAAAGAAGAAAAAATTTGAAAACTTTTGATGAAATTTCTCAAATCCATCAATCATGTCATCATCCACAATATTTTCTAGCTTTTTTTCTCCTTCATCAGTTAAACTGTATTTTCTTTTATAGTCATCCCCAGATTCTTCTTGAATCCAATTTCTTTTGAGAAATTTTTTAAGAATTGGATATATAGTACCTGATTTAGCTTTGAAAGAAGTATCTCCAAACTCTTTTTTTAGTTCATTTATGATTTCGTTACCATAAAGAGGTTTTTCTTTTAAAACTCTAAGCACAAGTAATTCAATTGGACTTATTCTATGATGTTTTCCACGATAATACATATTTTATCATTTTTTACTTTTGTAGATGTCTACATTATTATAGTAGAATTCTACTATTTAAATGTTTAGGAAAAAAGTAATTTAGAAAAAGTAATTAGATATATCAAAAAATAAAATAAACAAATTAAAATAGGGTTGAAAGGGTTTCTGTAAAAATAAGAGTAAAAAGGCGTTGTTATTAGTTAAATCCATAATTAATTATCATGATAAGGGATTTAAGCCGGCCTACCACTTTGAAGAAGGGAGGGAGGGGATAATTATAAAGGAGAGGTAAAAAAAGCAGTTTTCAAAGAAGTAAGCCTTTTGCCATCCCATTACCATTACTTAATTATTGGATTTTTATATTTTTTTTAATAACCTCTTTATAATAATTTTTCCTATTATAATTTCTTTGGTATTAATCTTTTTCCTCACTCTACAGAATAATTATTTATCCTTCGAGAAATTTATAATACCTCGATATAATAACCAACTTAAAAGTATATATACCTTATGAGTCCAATTATACGAAAAACCATACTTTTCTACACATGATTAGTCAAAAAAATGTGCATGTATGCCTTTTAAATAATATAAAGAGCTTAAGTCAATTCAATTTTACTTAATTTTAATTTTTATCATTTTTTTAATTATACACTAATTAAATCAATTTTATTCGATTACTAAGAAAAAAACTAATTAAATTCATAAGAGCGAAGATTTGTTTAAGAATTCTTTATTATTCTAAATTTCAGGTAGAAATATTTTATATAATTTTCTTAAAGATGGAATTCCATGGATTTCTTCTTTAAAAAACGGAATAGTAATGGGATTATACTGCTTAAATCTCTCTTGAATTATTTTTAACTCATGATCTTGAATTATTTTTTTGGCTTTACAAAATTCACAGTCAGTACTTATTGGAAAAATTTTATTAACAAGCAATTGTCCAATTGGAATCTCATAATTATTTATTTCGTTTATTAGTCGAGCGGTTTCATTAATACTTAGAGTTTCAGGGATAGTCACAACATTAAATCGAGTTGTTTTCTCATTTGATAGCAAATTCTTTGTTCTAATAGCCCAATCTTTTATTTTTTCCATGAATTCTGCAGGATCATCAAACCCTTCTTTATCTTCTTTCTTCTTTCTCCTAAAAAAACCTGCAAGTTTTTCAGCAAAAACACCCACCTTTTGTCGTAATTGAATAAGGCGCATTGCCGTACCTTTCATGAAATCAGGAAAAGATAAAAAACGGAGAGTATGACCTGTTGGGGCAGTATCAATTATAATTAGATCAAAATCTGAATGCAGGTTAAAAGTTCTATTTAAATCAATAACACTAAATCCATCAATCATACCCGGAACTAATTCTAGTGAATCACCCAAAATAAATTTATATTCTGGATATTTATCTAGATAAGGTTGATAGTCTTTGGCAACTTGAGCAGTTTCTATTTCTTTTACAGATAGTTTAGAAATTCCATCAACTGATACTATTTGTCCACCCGTTAAATCTTGGTCAAAGATATCGCTTAAAGAATGTGCTGGGTCTGAGGATATCAATAAAGTTTTAGTTTTATGTTCTGCTGCCCAGAGTGCAGTTGCTGAAGCTAAGCTGGTCTTTCCAACACCACCTTTGCCACCAAATAATAATAGATGGCGACCATTTTCCTGTAAAAATTTTGCAATGGAGTCCATTTTATCATCCATTTATCTTTAAATTACTTAGTTATTAATTTCATATAAATAATTTAAAATATTCATTTAGTTTCACTATCTATTAATAAATTATTTCCATGATTCTAAAACGACTATCGTAGTTCTTTGAATCATAAACTCTCCAAGATGCTGTCTGAAAAATTTAATTCTTTTATTAAATGAAAGTTCTTCTTCAATATATCTATTAAATTTTTCATCTGTCCACCCCACATTCTTCAGGAATTGGAGGTAGAAATCCTTCGAAGACTGAATTAATTTTAAATAAGCGGATTTATTAAAGGTCTTTTCCCATAAATCAATTAATTTTTCCGTTATCTTCGTTTTTTGTTCAAAAATATATTCATACCGTTCAGAATTTAATTCAAATTTTGAAAATAAATTTTGAATATAATTGCCTTCATCTTTTATCGGGCAACCCATTTTCTCTACACCTTTTAAATATTCGCTGTAAAAATAAGAATCTTCAATTTCAATTGGAATTTTTTCAAATTTACTTTTCTCTATAACTAAAGATATGAATCTACCATCTTTCTTCTTAACCCTTATCATTTCATCTATAGCATTTAAAGGATTTTCTAACCATTCCAATAAACCAAAGGATGTTATTACATTAAATTCGTCTCTTGGAAAATCCATAGTATAGACATCACCATATGATAAATGGATGTTCTCGGGTTTACCCCAATGCTTTTGACCCCAATTTATTAAATTTTGGTCAATATCGATACCATAAATTTGGTAAGCATTTTTATACATTTTATAAATTAGTCGAGGTACTGTCCCAATCCCACAACCGACATCTAATATCTTTTCTTGATTTTTTAATTTAATGATTTTTTTAAAAAAATCCCTAAACTTACTATCTTTAATGTAATTTTCCCTACTTCTTTTCATTAAATCCGCAAAATTCCAATTTATTTTCAAATTGATACCTCTTCATTATAAAACACACTCTATAAAGTATAAAAATTATCAAATTGCGTTTTTAACAAAATTAAAATAGAATATGTTATTTATTTACATTATGAATTCAAGATTTCTTCCATTTTGGGAAATTCCACAATATAAATTAAAAAAGACATATGATTTATTAAGAGCTGAATTTCAAAACGCTTCCAAATACATTATAAGTGAATTCAAGAAGGATAGAATCAAAGGCTTTGGTAATCTGGAGAGGACTTTTTGGGGTTTATTGACAGCTTATTGTTTAAATAAAGTAAAGGATTTAAATCCGAAAAGTATAGAGAAATTTATTTTTCAATTTCGCTCATCAGGGGGAGGATTTTTTTCTGAAGGTTCTAATATTCCAGATGTTCATTCAACTTTTTTTGCAATTTATAGTCTAAGAATTTTAGGGTTTGACTTAAATGAGGATGAAAAACAAATAACAGCAAAATTTTTATTACAAAATCAAAGAGGAGATGGATTTTCCCATTGTAATGATCGTAATTGTAAAAAATGTGGGGGAAAGACATTAATTGAATCAACTTTTTATGCAATTTCATCATTATATTTATTGGATAAGTTAAATGAACTTGATTTAAACCTTGCTTCAAAGTATCTATCAAAAAGATTACCTAAGAGTAATATTAATAACGCTCTAATTATTCTAGCAGACATTCTTGTTGAAGGTTCAGCTCGAATAGATGAAAATGTATCCTATTTATTAGATTTTCAAACAGATGACGGTTGTTTTTGTGAGAAGGAAGAGGGAGAAGAAGATCTCGAAAACACTTTTTGGGTCATTTCTTGTTTGCGAGCCATAAAACTTAATTTTAATAGAGGGTTAGTTTATGATAAATTTCTCAGAAAATTAAGAAGAAAAGATGGGGGATATAATAAACAACCTCTTAATACAGAATCAGATTTGATCGATACTGCTCATGCTATTGCTATTTATTCATTAATAATTCCTGATTTAGTAGACCAAATCGAAAATGACATTTTAGGTTCAATTGATTTACAAAAAGAAGTATATTTAATCAATCTAGCAGATAAAAATTTTGTTGATGAAAAATTTGTATTAAAGATATTAGGAGGACTTCAAGAATATAAGTGGTTTACTGTTGAACTTATTCATTCTAAAGACCTAATTGATAGTTTCTTAAAAAAACTTGGTTCAAGTGAGAGAGAGTTAACAAGCAAAATAATCAAAAAATTAAAAAAATTGCATAATATCTCCATAGATTTGGGTGAATTCGCAAAATCACTCAAGATTCCTGTTTCAAAGGGATCAAGTTATTTACCATCCGAAGAAGTCGTTAAAAACAGTATAAACAAATTATTAGATAATAAATTCATTATCGGAGAATTAGAAGAAGCTAGAAAACGATTAAAGAAAACCTCATATCTTAAACTCCAATTCATTCCTAATTATGTACTAGTTCGGAAACAAAAATTCGATTTTGAAGAAATAATGAAAGAAAGGGAGAATCTATCAAATGTAGATAAGCATATTAAGGAATTAATAGATGCTGCTCTTAAAATTCCTGATGAATTTAATATGGAAATTAAAAATTTATTAGATATTGATGAGGTAGAACTGGCCCGGGAGAAGTTAGAGGGGAGTTTCGATCAAAAAATAAATGATTTAGAGGATTATGATAAATCTGTCAGATTCTTAAAAGATAGCCTTAGATATGTTAAAGTTGAAATTTTAGATTCTTATCTGAACTGGTTAGCTATTTCCAAAAACGTTGAAAATGAATTAGAAGGTCTTAAAAAAATATTAGAAAGAAATATATTAGAAAAAGAAAGACTTATTGATGCTTATAATAAATTAAATGAGCTCGTAAATTATGTGGAGGAAAATATTAGTAAGTTTAATGAAGATATGGATAATTTAAATGCATTTTTCATTGATACATGTAGACTCCATAATTTGGATAAAAAGAAACAGGATATTATAGTTAAAGCTTCAACTTTAGAAGATAATATTAAAAAAATTGCGGGAGAGGTCCAAGATAGGTCTAAAGAAATTTCCCATATTACAAATAAAGTAAAATTCTTAAAGAACGTAATTGTTTCTGAAGATTTAAGTATAAGTAAAAGAATTGTGACTCAAGAATTAAGAGAAAAATTACAACCATTTGAGGGTTGGTTAGAAAATCAGTGGAATACAAAAAGACATTTGACTCATCAAAAATTAGAGACTATTCGTTCAAAGATACATAAAAGAGAAGAATTAAAAAATATTATAGCATCAAGGAAAAAAACCTTTAAAGTAAAACTTGAGGAGATTCCAAGCCAAATTCAGCGATTTGTAGATCAAAACAAATATGATCTAGCTAATGAAAAGCTTAATAGTTCAATTAATGATATATTAGAATTCCTCTCAAATACGGCTCAATTTATTCAAGATTTCATTCAGGATACGAATAAATTATTAGAAGAATTTGAATTAACTGCTGAAGATATTCCCTTATTATGGCAAGACTCTATGGAACAGATGAGAGAAGACTTGGAGAAGATGAAAATTGAAGTTTTGAAACAAATTATTTCAGAACAAGAAATGGATAAGAAGAATCAACTTGACGCCACAATTAACAAACATATCGATGATGTAAGTAAAAAGCTGACAGAAATCTCACAATTAAGTAAAATTGACTATGAAAAAATAACAATAAATATGAAGGATCTTTTAAAAAATAAGATTAAAGAGATAGAAGATCATTGTAATAGCGCGAACAATGAGATTTCTACATTTGTCAAAAATACATCTAAATCATTTCCTAATTTTCAAGATACAACTAATATTAGTATTCATAAATGGCAGACTTTCCTTGATTCATTACCAACAGTTTTCAATCAAGTTAATGAGCAGACTCTTTCAGATTTCACTATAAATGTTATAAAATCATTATCTAGACCGGAGAATGGTGGAAGGGTAGATTTAGAGGAAATTAGTAGAATTTTAGGACTAAATGTTGGGCAAGTAAAGAAATTGTTGCAAAAATTGATTTCTGTTTCGAAATTGGAGGCTAGAATAGAAGAAAAACAAATGGTTCCCTTATATGTAGAAAATAAGATGCAATTAGAGTTTGAAAAATTAATTGTTCAATTTCAAGAAGAGCTTGATTTAAATCTTGTAAAATTTCTGAATTTTTTTGTTACATCATATGAAAGAAAACAATTAGATAATAATGAACCTGAAATCCGTGAGCGAGTTAAAGAATTTAAGAATAATATCAATAATTATGATGTTGAATTAAAGGTAAAATTTGAGAATCAAATAAAAAATATCTATAATGAACCATTATTACTCGATTGGGGGAATTTAAAAAATAAATTAAATAGCAAATTAGAAGGTGTTATTCGAATTTTAAACACCCGAAATGAATATAAAGCTTCATTTTTAGAAAAAATTCAAAATTTTAGGGATAAATTGGAAGATATAACTAAGACTATAGTTGATAAAATAGAGGATAGAAAAGAATTACCAAAATTAATAGATAAGTTAAGTGCAAAAGAAGATGATCTAAGACTAGCTATTATAGACCAAAGACATATTTTTAAAAATAATATAACCCAACTTACAAATGATATAGAGCATTTTGATGGGATAATTGAAGATGCACATGCAAATTTTATTTTTGAAACTGATAAAATCTTGTTAGATTTAAAAAATTTAAAAAGAAAATTAGAGGAGAAAATAATAGAGAAACAGTGCGAATCCGAAAAAGAAAATTTAAAGGAAAAAATACTAAGTCATACTGAGGAATTCAAAGAATTAGTAGATGTAATGGATAAAGAGGTTTATAATATAATTGAAACTGGAAATTTATCAGAAGCAGCAACCACATTAAAACAATCTTATGAAGAAAATAAAAATTATATTAAGACCGCGGATAATTCTATTTCTGAATTCATTAAAATGAATTCTAGAGTTTATCGCGGTTTTAAAGATACTTGCGTTTTAATCTTGAGAGATTGGAATACATTTGAATTAGAAAATCATTTAATGAAAGCATTTACTGTTCTTCAAGATCGAATCGTTATTCGTAACATCGAATATGCTGAACGAGCTTTTCATGGAAATCGAATTAAAATTGATGTGCTAGCTTCAAAAATATCTATGAAATCAAAAATATTTAAAGAAAGATTATTTGATATTCTAGGAACATCAGAAGAATTAACTGGAAAATATGATGTTAAAACTAATGAATATATCTTTCGACCTGATGAGGAACCTAAGACGGTTATACCCACTACCCCATCAATACCAGCTGTAACTAAAAAGGGTTTTTCTGATATTGTATCCCAAATAGCACCTGTTTTTACAATTATAGCTGCATTTGCTACAGTAACATGGTATATTTATAGTTCAACACAAAGTCTAGTTGTTGCTGTTCTAGTTCCGAGTATTGGATTACCTATTGCCTTTATATTTATGTATTTATATTATCGTAAATTTAGGAAAAAGGATTAATTTCTTTGGAGTTCAATTGGAGACATCCGAAATTTATTGCCGTATTATCAGGCGTTCCCACAGGTTTGGTTGTAGCGATTTATATTTTTATTACAGGAGATGAAAGTTTAACTATATGGTTTTTTGGCATTTCATTACTTATCGGGTTAATAATTGCTATAATACTTATTTATCATAAATCTACAAAAAATAAAAATGGATAGGGATTCTATTGCAAGGTAAATTTTTTAATGACTTTAATATTGGAGATAAATTCATTACAGCTAGACGAACTTTAACTGAATATGATTTAGAAACATTCTGCAATCTTGTTTGGTTTAATTCGAGTATGTTCTTTGATGATATTTATGCAAGTGAAGAAATGCCCTATAAATCAAGAGTGTTTCCAGGACCTCTTATCATCCCTTTAGCAGTAGGTTTATTTTTAAAATTAGGAATATATGAACGAACTATAATTGCATTGCTTGGAATTCAAAACATGAAGTTTAAAGCTCCTTTACGTATTGGCGATACGATGCAAGTCGATGTAGAAATTTTGGATAAGAAGGATTCAAAGACCTATCCAGATAGAGGAGTTTTAATCGTCCAATTTATTGTTAATAAAGCGCTACCAAAGTCTAAAAAAGAATTTATTATGAGTTTTGAAATGGCTCATATGCTTAAAAAAAGATAAAAACAATGATATTTATTTTAATTATATTCAAATCTTTAAGTTGTGATTCCGAGATTGCCAAAGAAAAAATCTGAAGATGACGAACTCATGGAGTTAGGGATTGGAGTAGGTCAGGATCAATTTTATTTAAATCTACCATATTTAGCACTTATTGACACTGATTTATGGAAAAGGAGAAATCCTTGGTCCTTTGATATTAAAACCCTTTTACCTGACTTTTTTGAACGAATGAAAGGAAATTTGAAATTTAAAATTTTAGGTAAAGCACTCCTCTCGGCAACGCAACTCCATCATGCAAAGATATTATGGTTAATTTATAGAGAAGAAAAGGAAAAAGAAAAGCAAGAAATAGAAAAGAAACAGAGAGAATCAAAGGAGCTTCCAAGCCTAAAAGTTCCAATCCGTCGTTTTTCAGAAGAAATAAGTAAAGAGGAGCTAATGGATCAGTTAATTAAGGTTCTACTCGATGATAAAAAAAGGACTGAACGAAGATTAAAGCGAAAGAAAAAAGATAAGGAAAAACAAATCCGAGAACAAAAACGCAAACGCCGTGTACCTTTAATAGAGACCATGAAACCTAAGGACTTTGATTATGAAGTAGATGCTGATCGGATGAATGTTAAAGAACGAAATGAACAAGTATACAGTATGGCAATTAAATTATTGAAAGAAGCTGCAGAAGCGGGAGAAGATGAAATTAGGTTTGAAAAACTTTTAAAAGCGCTTACAGAAATGGCATCAGATCCAAGAATATTAATGGCACGGGTTCTTCTCTCAGTACTGTTTCTTATTTCAGACGGTCTTTTGTATGCTGAACAAGATATTGACACAAAAAGAATTTTTATAATGTTTCCAATTGAAGCAGCAGCTTAATTTTTTTAAAAGGATATGAGCTAATAATATGCCAAATTTAGAACATGTTAAACTCGTGGAAGCTAGTCTTTTTATTGCAGGACGTTCAATTAAAACGGATAATTTACTCACGCTTATTGATGGGAAAGGGAAAGAGGAATTAAATAACATTATAGAACAAATCTCAAAAAGTTTAGAGAAACGTAATAGTTTTATCGAAATCGTAAAAATTGAAGACGAATATATGATGCGGGTTAAGCCTGCAATTAGAAAAGAGTTAGGGGATATTGAGACTAGAAAATCGCTTCCGGATGAATTTATAAAAATATTAGCAATAATTGCTATGAAACAGCCTATTAAATATGGAGACATAAGGAAAATTTATTCTGGAAAAAATCTAAAGGAAAATGTCTCGGAATTATTGAGGAAAGGATTTATTCAAGTTAGAAAAGAAAAAAGAACTAAATTCTTAACAACTACACCTCATTTTGCTAATGTTTTTAATTTAGATCCAGCAAATATGAAAAGTGAAATTCTTAGAATTCTAACAAAACGGCTTTCACAGCGTGCAGTTAAAGCACCAGAGATGATTAAGAGGGACGAAAAAGAGGATAAGGAAGTTTTAACGGAAGTTGAAATAAAGGAAATTGAAGAAAAATATTATGATTTAATGGAAAAGTTAGAAAAAGAAAGGGAAGAGGAGAGAAAACGTTTAGAAGAAGAAGAAAAAAAGAAAGCTGAAGAAGCAGCACTTATAAAAAATCTAGTTTTAGATCCCATGGCAAGTATATTTAAGCCTAAAAAAGAAGATAAAGAAGAAGATATGCCTAAAAAGGAAGATAAAGAAGAAGAAAAGGAAGTCACAGAGAAAAATTCTGAAATAAAAGAGAGTTAATAAATTATAAAAGTAATCAAATTAAGTACAATAAGGATAATTTCATAATCAATCAATATATTTTTTCATCTCAAAGAGGGAGATTGAAATTAAAAATATTAAAAGAGAAGAGCTCGTGGATGAAAAAGCTCAAACCATTTTGTTACAAGCAACATACCCAGAAATAGTCTCGGTTCTTAAAAGAAGCATGGGGAAGGAAGCTTGTGTAGAAATTTTAAGAGATCTTGGAGCTATTGCGGCAAAAACAGTATCAGAATATTGGTTACCTAAGGGAAAAAACATTCAAGATATGGTTAAGGAAATTTTCAAAAAAATTCTAGATAATAAAGATATAAAAATCGTTAAAGAAAAAGGACAAAATTTTTTAGTTCAAGATTTTGAGTGTAGACTATGTTGGGAAGGAGTAGAAGAAGAGGATATTAACTATTGCGTATCAACATCCGCCTTTATAGAGGAAATATTAAATGTTATCAGGAAATCATATGTTTATCTACCCTCAGTCAAAGTTTCCACAATCAAATCTAAAGCAGCAGGAGCAGACCATTGTGAACATTTAATAGAATTCTTATGAGGGATAAATTTGCCAGGTAGAAAAAAGTTAGGACTTTTAAGGAAAGCATTAGCAAAAGTAGGCAAACATGTAATGTGGACGTTTTCTAAAAAACTTAATAGGTTATTCCTTCATGGCTGCTGGAAAAGCGTTATATTAAAATTTTCGGAGTTAAATGAGAATGATGCTAATAAAGCTACTGAGATCTGGTTTGAGATAGGGAAGGCAGCAGGAGATAGCTTAATGTATGCTTGGTTAGATAGAGGAAAAATGATTTTCTCTAAAAAGCTTGAGGATATGAAAGTTGTGGTTGAAACTGCTTGGTATAGCTTTTTAGGCGATCATACAGATGATGTAAGATATTATGAAGCAGGTGATGGACATGAGGTTCCTAGAATCGTATGGCGATTCTGGAAATGTTGGATGTGTTCTGGAGTTTTTGAAGATGAAGACCTCAAACATTTAGATTTAGAAAATCTTCAGGAATTTGGATATGGTGCGGCAGCAGCTGGGATTTTTGAAACAGCACTTCAAATGGTCCAAGATTATGTTGATAATCCATATCGAGTAGTAGTTCGAGAAACTAAATGTTTCTGCAGAGGGGATGATTATCAAGAATTTACAGCATATTTCTATCCAAAAGAAGAACCAGAATCATCCTTTGAGATATAATGGATAATTAAAAGAAATTATCCAGCCAAGGTTTCATTTCCAAAATTAGAGGTTCTTTTGATATAAATTCGGGATTATCTGGACTGACATAAGTTAAAAAGAACTTTTCTTTATCTTTGGTGACAATCCTCTCAAGAGTGCAATATTTTTTATTTTTTAATGCAAGGATTAATTTTAGAGCTTGGTCAGGAAATATATTTAATTCTTCGCCAAGAATAGTATTAAAAGCAAAATTTTTTGCAAGCTCCTTTTCGTCATCTCCGTTTTCGGCTATGCAAATGCCGGTTTCGTTATAAATTGAAATATATTTTGCATTTACTTTAGACTCAAAATTCATTAGAATATTTTTTATTATAGTATTAACTGGAGAAAGTTCTCTAAGACTTTCACTAAAAGCAGAGAAGATGCTGTTAAAATTAAAAATACTGGTTACATGGGTAAAAAATCGAATCTCTCCAAAGATTTTTTGGATTTCTTTGCTAATTGCTGTTTTTTCTTTTTTAATATCTGGTGGTTTCATTTTGTCTGATTTATGTAATAGAACAACTGAAACGGGAGCTTCCTCTAAATATTTGAAAATTTCAACAATATTTTTTAAATATTCCAATGCTGCATTTGTTCTTTTAGTATCGGATATATCAATAACAAAGACAAAGAGACTTGTGTAGCCAAAATGTTCTTTTGGTTCAGATAGATATTTTTTTCTATAGATATCTTGTCCTCCGAGATCCCATATACTTAAATTATAGCCGAATAGTTCAATATTTTCATATTCTACACCTTTTGTTGGCTTTAGTGATTTGGTTTCTTTTCCATCTTTTGCCTCTTGTGGATTAAGGAGAGTCTGAATGATTGAAGTCTTACCAGCAGCGTCAATACCAGCAATAACTATTTTCTTTTCGGTAGTTTTCGCCCCTGTTGCAACTTCATTAATTATACGAGCGGCAGTAGTTAATTTCTCTATTTTTAAGGATTCTACAGACTTTAATAGTTTATCAGGACTTTCAATTTTAATTAAATCAGCAATTTTGGCAATATTGTTTTGATTTAGCACTTTAGCGGTATCTTCATCACAGCCTTTCAAAGAAGTTATATCTAATTCAAGAACTTTTTGTAAATCAGCTGGAACTTTTTTAACATTTAATAGGGCAGCAATTTTAGAGGACATAGCAATCCCTTATTTTTTAAAATCAATGATGTAATATATTTATACAAGATTATTTTTATATTTTTAAATTATTTTTTACAGTGCTTTAAATGGCAAATGAGAAAGAACAAGACGAAGATGCAGTAGAATCTCAAGACATTGAGGATGAAGATGAAGAAATAGAAAAAATGTTAGAAGAATTAGAGGAAGAAGAATTAGAAGAAGAAGGATTAGAGAAAGAAGAAATAATGGAGACCCAGCCAGAGATTAAAACGGATTTGGAAAAGGATATAGATATAAAAGACATTGAAATTACCTCAGAGATGGAACTCCCTATTCATGAACAAGAATCACCACCTAAGACACAAAATTCGACTGAAGAAACATCAATAATGGCTCAGGTTTCAAAAGCTAAAGATTTAGAACAATTAATTGAAACAGAGGAACAAAAAAGCATTGAAGGTGAGGAATCCTTAATGTCTGATCAAGCACTTGATGAATTAGAAGCCATAGAAGATAAATCAGCTAAAGATCAATTTAAAGACCTTCATGCATATATTGAAGCCATTTTATTTGAGGTTGGAAAACCTCTTAAAGAATCAGAACTTGTTGACTTATTATTTGAAAAATATAAAGCTGATAGAAATAGGATTAGATGGGGGTTAAGAATAGTAATGAGAGCTTTAGAAGCCCAGAATAGTTCAATCCAATTAATAAACCCCACTAAGGATTTTTGGTCTTTTCAACTTCACAGAGAGCTATCAGATGACTTTTTAGACAAAATAGAGAAATTTATCCCTGAAGAGGAATTTATTTCTAAAAGAGAAACCGTATTTTTAACCGAAATAGCTTATAGACAACCAGTTACTACAACAGATATATTAAAGATTTTAGGTGCTGATGGATATGATTATATACGCTCTCTAGAAGAAAAAGATCTTATATTTATGACAAAAGAAGGGCAATCTAATATCTTAAGAACCACCGAAAAATTTGCACAAATTTTTGGTTTTGATACACAATTAAGAAGTTTAAAACTTCAACTAGTTTGGAGGCTTAAAAAATTAGCTAGATCCGAAGCAGCAAGAGATAAAGCTACTTTAGCTCTATTAAAGAAAGATAGAGAAAAGTACGAATCTTAATTTAATAAAAATAGAGAAATGACAAAATAATATCATAGTAATTAAATATTTAAATTATTATTGGAATTAGATTAATTAAAATGGTTACCTTTTTAAAATTGGTGAATGGAAAAGATGACATTTATCAAACGCATCGATATGACAGGATTTAAGTCATACGGAAGAGGAACTATATCTTTAGGATTTGGTCCTGGATTTACGGGAATAATTGGACCAAATGGTTCAGGAAAAAGTAATATAGTAGATGCAATTTCCTATACATTAGGGGAATTGAGCTCGAAAAGTATGCGAGCGAAGGATTTAAGGGATCTCATATATTCAGGAACTGGAGGTGATAATCCTGCCGATTTCGCTTCCGTTAATATTGTGTTTGATAATTCCGATAAAAAGATTCCGGTTCCTTTTGATGAAGTTATGGTACAAAGAGATATAAAAAGAAAGGGAGGAGGTTCCGTTTATAGGTTTAATGGGAAACGATCTACTAGAACTGAGATCATGGATAAATTAAAGATTGCCAATATTGATGTAAAAGAGGGGTTTAATTTAGTGTTGCAGGGGAGAATTGCAGAACTTGCTGCTATGAATCCCGATGAACGTAGGGAATTAATTGAGGATTTAGCGGGGACAAATGAATTTGATGAAAAAAAAATTGCGAGTATAAGTGAATTAGAAAAGGCTGAAATAAAACTAAGTGAATTAGAATTATTAATTAATGAAACCGAGACTAATGTAAAGAGATTGGATAAAGAAAAAAAAGATGTGGAAGAATGGGAGCTAGTTGTAGAACAAATATTTGATAATAAAACCCAACTTTTATCTTTTCGACATGGAAATTTAGTTGAAGAATTAAAGGGATTCCAAACCAAAAGTGACGAGTTACTTAAAGAAATAAAGGAAGTAGAAGAGGAGAAAAATAAAAAAATTAAGATCTTAGACGAAGTAAATAAAAGTATTGAGGATGTCAAAAATAAAATAAATAAAAAACAGACCGACCTTGAAAATGTTCAAGCAGATATTTCTAATTTAAAATCAACCATTACTGGGCTCAAAAGGGATGTAACACATAGAGAAAAACGAATTAAAGAAATGGAGCAAGAACAAGAAGATACTAAATCAAGAATTCAAAATATTAAAAAGAATCAAGACAAATTAGGAAGTGAAGTTACAGATATTGAAAGTAAGTTGGGTGTACTTGGAAAAAAGAGGGATGAAGAAAGAGCAGAACAAGAAAGATTAAATAAATTGATTCAAAAAAGTCAAACGCAATTTGAAACTCTTCAAACCCGTGCTACGGAAATTCAAAAACAAATAGAAATGAAAACTAAAAAATTAAATAATTTAGAAATTCAAAAATCAATGAAATTATCTGGAGCAGAAATAAAACAAAATACATATGATTCCAGAAAGCGTGAATTGGAATCACGTAAAAGAACATATAATCAGAATTTAGAATCCCTTAAAGCTTTAGAATTAGAAATAGTTCAATCGAAAGAACTACTTCAAGTAGCATCACATAGAGTTGACTCATCAGATTCTAAAAGATCAACATATGAAGAAAGATTAGAACAGTTATATGATTTAAAATCCAAATTGGAAAAAAACACCTCATCTCTTGAAGCAAAAATTGACACTATTCAGAGTTTTCAAGGAGGAGATACGAATCCTGTAATTAAAAAAATTATGGGAAAAAAGGAAAAAAATGAAATTGTTGGTATTATCGGCAGATTTGGCGATTTAATAAATCTTGATGAACTTGATCCTAATGATAAAGCAGCACTTATTCCTTATTTGAATACTATTATTGTTGATAGCACATTAACTGCTGCTGAAGCAATTCAAATTCTTAAAGATGAGCAAATAGGATATGGTTCTTTTATCCCTCTAGAAGAATTAGGAGAAATAATAATTGGACAAAATCTTCCATTTAAATTCTTGGAGGATCTTGACAGAAAGATGAAGGCAACGGCATTTATTTTTAATGATACTGTTGTTACTGAAAATCTTCATTCAGCAATTGATCTATTTATTAAAAATATTGAAGAAAAGAAATATGGAACTCAAATTCTGACTTTACAAGGTGAGAAAATCTCTAGAGAGGGGATTATTTCTGGTGGTGCTAGTTTAGAATTTGCTGAAACTCAAATATTAGATTTAAAAAAGAAATTAGAAGAACAGCAAGGAGAAGTTGGCAAGATTAGTGAAGAACAGATTATAACCAAACAAAAACTTGCTAAATTAAATGACTTATTAGCTGAAGTTAAAAGAAAACAAGAAAATGTAAAACAGAATATAAAGAATAAACAAGAGAAAATGGATAGTATAACTAAGCTGATTGAGGAAGATAAATTTCATATCAATAGAATTGAGCAAGAATTAGAATCTTTAAAATTGAATATTGAAGCGATTAATACCTTATCAGCGAATATTGAACGTGAAAAGTCGGAAACTGAAACATCTGTTGCAGTACTTAAAGAAGATAAGAAAGTTATTGACGATGAGATTGAAAAAACTGAGATGACTAAGCTTTTAGATTCTGTTCGTAAGGTAGAAAAAGAATTATCGAAATTAGAAATTGATTATAGTAAAAATGAAGCTATAAAGAGTGAAAAATTACAACAGATAAATGATATCCTCGATAAAAATATAAAAGAAAAAGAGTCTCAAGTTCAAAATCTAATCAAAGAAATTGAGCAAGCAAGAAAAGATATTGAAAAATTTAATAGTGAAAAAAATCAAGCTGAAAAAGATTTAACTGCTAAAACAAAGGGTGAAGAAGATTTTAAAAAGGAAATTCAAGAACTTCAAGATTCTATTAGTACAAAGTTAAACGAGATAGAAGCGAAGCGAAATGAAAATACTGCTCTTAATAGAAGAATAGAAAGATTACGTGAACAAGTAGGTGAAATCAAAGTCAATCAAGAGAGAGTAAAAACAGAATTGAGTAATGTCCAAAAACAGATTGAAGAAGAAGAGATAGAATTGATTCAACTTAAGAAAGAGGTTGATGAAAAAAAGCTTGAAAGCAAAATTCGAGAACTTTTAGACAGAAAACGACAGCTTGAACCAGTTAATGCCCTTGCTATAAAGCAGTTCCATGAAGCAAATCAAAGATACCAAGATTTAAAATCCCGACACGAAGAACTTCAAGAAGAAAGAAAAATTATAGTTGATTTTATCAATAAAATAGAATATGAAAAAGAAAATGTATTCATGAAAATTTTTAACGAAATTAATAAAGAATTCGGTAAAATCTTCAAAATGATCGCTGGAGGTAATGCTTGGATGGAGTTGGAAAATGAGGAGAACCCATTTGAAGGTGGAATCACTATTAATGCCGAACCGCATGGTAAAAAAGTAAAATCTGTAAGAGCTATGTCAGGAGGCGAAAAATCATTAACTGCATTATCTCTAATTTTTGCAATGCAAAAAGTCGAGCCTTCACCATTCTATATTTTAGATGAGATCGATGCTGCATTAGATGTCATGAATGTGAGACGTGTAGCAAAAGTAATTGAGAAGATGAGTAAAGAATCTCAATGTATCCTCATTACTCACAGAGATATTGCCATGAGATACGCCAATTTACTTTATGGTGTTACAAATATAAAAGGGATCTCAAAAGTGGTTTCTGTTGAATTGTCTGATGAAAGCACACTTCGTGAATTAAGCTCTTAACAGTCATAAAATATTTTTAATATTCTATTTTTCAAATTTTAAATTTCATTTTCTCCAATTTTTTTAACTACTTGTGCCGGAACACCATATGCAATACAGTATGGAGGTATATCATCAACAACCACTGAGCCTGCGCCTATAATCGACCCTTCTCCTATAGTAACGCCAGGTAAGATTGTCGAATACGCCCCAACTCGCGCATTTTTTTCTAGTTTTATTGGACCTATACAAATTGTCAAGGGATCTTGATTCATAAAATTATGTGTTAATAACTGACAACCTATACCCACACCAGAACCTTCCTCAAATTCTATTAAATCAGGAAATAATGGGTCTATACGAGTCCATTGGCTAATACATACATTTTTTGCTATTTTTAATTTCGCTATCCTACGATAAATTCGATTTTTAGTTCTAGGCCATGAAGTAAAATTCCTAATTATTTGTGTAACAAAACTTAGAATCCCACTCTTTAAATAGAGAGCTATTGAAACATCAGGATTTTTTCTGAGTTTATGAAAAGCCTCTTGTATTTTTAATATTGCAACTGCATCATAAACATATGAAATTGTAGAATCATTTTTTTGAAGGTGAATGTATGTTAATTTTCCCTTTTCTTCAACCGTATATGTTAATTTATGATAATCCTTTCTTTGTCTCCATATATCTTCAAAAAAAGTTGAAATATCAAACCATTTCTCCAAGATTAATGATAGTATTGGCAAAAATGCAAAAAGCATAGTTGCAAGTAAAATTAATTTAATTTCTATTAAAAGCAATTCGTAGAATATAACAGTTAAAATAGTATATAATACCAAACCAATTAAACTCGAAATTATCATTAATGCTCCAAATAGAGTTATCAGCATTCCTTTAACACGATTACGTTTAATATAAGAATATCCCCCACCGTAAATGAATCCTCCAATACAAAAATCGGCTACTATCCCAACATATACCCAAATTATCCACTCATTGAATATTTTATAGAGAATGGGTTCTAATACTTGAAAAATTTCCGCATGAAAAATAAATATGATAAAGAGTCCTGTCAGAATTATGATTAAAATGCCAATTTTTTTTAGAATTCCCATCTCTAATTCACACTATTTTTAATTTTATTTTATAAAGATAAGAATCACGACTTCAAATTTTATTATATTAAAAAGGATAAATTAAATAAGCTATTCTTAGTTTTCATTATAAAGCTTTGTCTAGTATTAAAACATGGAAATGATCTATAAATGAGTCAAGTTGAGCAAAAAAAACGACTATCCCCGACCCAATATAGATTAATAGGATATATTCCGATTATTATTTGTTTTCCCTTGACCTTTATAATATTTCAGCCTTCTATTATTGAAATTATTGCAGCATCTATAGCTGGATTATTTACTGCTGTTTATGATTGGAGCATTGAAGCATATGCCTACAAAAAAGACCTTTGGTTTTGTTATGGGGGTTGTCAGAAAATCGAGATTGGAAGTAAAACAATTGATTTTAAGCATGTTCCAATAGATATGATAATCAGTTTTTGGTTTTTTGGTTTTATGTTTAGTATATTATCAACTTTTCCAGATAGAAATAGAGTAATGTATAAAATAATTACAGATCCTGCTTTAACAAACCCAGCCCTTGATCCGGTTTGGATTATTGCACTTTGTTTTATTTTGGCAACATTTGGAGCAATTTTTGACTATAGACATATTGGTTGTGGGGTTTGGAAACCTGGGGAAAACTGGAGTTTCCCAAAATGTGCGTATATTGCTTGGTTATCCTTAATTGCTTTTACTACTATTTTATTTTATGGATTATTAGGTATTTTCATGTTATAATTTAATATTAAGATAAAAAAAAGGAAGCTTAGAGTTTAATCTTCTTCTTCTTCTTCTGGTATTGCTTCTGAAGCTTCTGTTTTAATCTCAACAATTTTTTTTGTATCTGGGCTAATGATAACTACCAATTTTTCTTTTCCTATGTCTTCAAGCTCAACTAGCCATAAATTTTTAGGGGGAGGTGAGCCAACATTTGCCTTTGGATTCTTTTTTATCCATGCTTCAGATTCTTTCGGTTTCATTTTTGTAACCATGACTGTGCAGTCAGGACGTTTCTCTTCAAACTCATTTACTTTATCATTTTCATATGCTATTTCAATCGCTGCTTCATCATCAAATTTTGCCATATCATTCACCTAATTATATTTTTGAATTTTAATTTTCAAATATATTTTTTTAAAAAATATAATTTTTAATTTTAAATAATTCTCTTAATTTTTGAAAACTCATTATTCCTAATTACATATAATACAAAAAGTAATATGGTCTAAAAAAATAGAAAATTTTTTTAATTTTGTAAAAAAGAATAGGAAATAATTAATTAAAATTGAGAATAAGTATTAATTTAAAAAATACATCCCAGTCTTATAAACTTTTTAAAGTTTGATTTAATTTATCCTCAGAAAAAATGCTAGTTTTAAAAATTTTTACAGAGAATTTTAGAGATTCAAATTTCTTATTAATCTTCTCATATAATTCCTGAAATAACTCTTTAAAAATTTTTGAATTTTGTAATTCTGGATCAGATTTATGTAAAAATACAACGAATTTGGGCACTAATTTCTGCAGTTTTATAACAGAGATTATATCTGAAAAATAACGTATAGCTTCTTCGTATCTATCGGGATCTTGAATATCAATAACATATATTACTGTGTCTACATAACTAAAGTAATAATCTTTTCGTTTAAAATATTCATCACGAAAGGTAACTTGACCACCGAAATCCCAAACAATGATTTTTTCACTATTTATCTCTAATTCCTCAATATTAAGCCCTTTAGTAGGTTTTAAAGTTATAGTCGATTCTGGAGATAATTGTTTTTTTACTATCCTTAATATTGAGGTTTTTCCAGCGTTGTCAAGACCTAATAGTATAATTTTTTTGTTAATTTCAGCAGCAGTGTCGTTCATATTGATCATGCCTACTGAACAATTTTAGGACAATTTATTATCTTTTTCATCCTTATGCAATAACTAAGTATCATACTTTAATTCCACAGATGATAGAGATTGCGAATGAGATTAAACCAAAAAAGCTTGTCCTTACACATTTAGTACCCACTATTGCTTCACCAAAATATCTTGTAAGAAAAATTAAGGAAGGTTATGATGGGGAAGTAATCTGTGCTAACGATCTGGATTCTTTTTAATTTTTAAATACAAAGATTTGCAATACAATTATCAAAATTTGATAACTCAGGAATTAGACCTTTTTTTTCAAATGTATAACGTTGATTATTTGAAAACTCATTCAGAAATTCATTCATTATTTGTTTAAAATTAGGCAACAGATAGCTTGAAGTATCGTTTTTATCACTTAGAAAAACGAAAATTAATTTATTTTTACGTATAAAATGAAATTTTAATGTTTCCGTACAAATATAAGAAATATTTTCACCTATTGAAGTCTTACAAAAACGATCCATTGCGGCAATAAATCCTGAAACGAGTTGTTCATTAGGTGGAATATTTTTCACTGATTTATTGTATAAACATATACCCGTATTGTATATTACAAAAATTCCTTTGATCATTGAAATCTCCAAAATTTATTAAGGTAAAGAATAATTTCAAAATTTATTTTTAAACCCATCAATTTAAGAATGCGTAAATAAATGCGAGTTTATTATTCAGCGTTAATTTTGTATTTTGGAGAATTATATTGAATTTTTCTCATAGAAATTTGTTCATATAATTCAATATTCTTAAAAATTCTTAATTTTATCTAGAAAAGGAAATAGTCTATCGAAAAAAATGAAAAAAAAGATACCTCATTTTTTTTGCGCATCATAATGCGCAAAAATTCTAGAAAAATATTATAATATCTGAAATTTCTGAAAAATGGTGTAAACAGAAGTTTTGAAAAACTTTATTGGAATATTCAAAGGTCTAAAGATAGTTTTAATTTTCCCAGTTAGTTGATCGAATAATTTTTCATATTTTTCTGAAGAAAGTAATTCAGGATCGAACTTATGAGCGAAAATGATAAATTGTGGAAGAGGTTTTTGTAATTTTACTACCCCACTAATGTTTAATAAATATGTAATAGATTCATCATAACGATCTGGGTCTTGAATATCAATAACATAAATTAGTTTATTGATATTGCTAAAATAATAATCTTTCCGACGAAAATATTCTTCACGAAATGCTAATTGCCCTCCGAAATCCCAAACCATAAATTTTGTTCCATCAGATGCAGTAAATTCTTCTATATTTGCCCCTGTTGTTGGTTTCACATTTGCAAACAATTGAGGGGTTAATTCTTGTTTTAAAGTTTTTAAAATAGTAGTTTTTCCTGCATTATCAAGCCCTATAATAACCATTTTTTGTGTTGGATTAACCGAATCTTCACTCAATAGTTTCAACCAATCCCGTTTTTTAAAGAAGGGTAATATAAATGAATTTGTTAAATGAAATAAAATTCTCTTTTCAACCTTTTATTTCTTAGGTAAATTCAATTTTAATCAGAAATTAAAAAAAATTTAAAATCTATTTATCTTAACTTAAATCGAATAAATTAATGTAAATTTCAATTTGTTCAATAAATATTATAGGTATTGTAGAAATGAAGATTATTTTTGATCAATTAGTGAAAAGAAGATTCCCAGATTTACATATTGGGCTTGGATTTATTTCTGGTCTTATAAATAAGCAAAAAGATGTATTTGAGGAAAAAAAAGTATCAATTTATAGTAAATTGAAGAAAAAATATACTTTGGAAACACTAAAGGATTTAGAGATTGTGAGAGCTTATAGGGATTTTTTTTGGACATTAGGTATAGATCCGACCAAAAATAGACCTTCTGCAGAAGCCTTAATTCGCCGAGTTTTAAAAGGCAAGTCTATTCCAAGAATAAATTGTGTAGTTGATGCTTATAATCTTGCATCTATGGAGAGCGGAATTTCATTAGCAGCTTTTGATTCTGATCTTCTTATAGGAGATCTAAAAATGCGTTTCGCCAAAGCGGGTGAAATATTTCTGGGTATTGGGATGAAAGAAGCTAAAATTCTTAAAGGAAAAGAATTAATCATTAATGATCAGGATCAAATAATTGCAGTTTATCCTTACAGGGATGCAGATAGCACTAAAGTTACTAAAAGCACAAAAAACGTAGTTTTATTGGTTTGTGGAGTTCCAGGTATAACAACAGATATATTGAAAGAAACTGCTGATCTTGCTATTGAATATATCACTTATTTATGTGGAGGAAAGGGGAGTTATCATATTGTTGAATAATAAAAAGGATAAATATAATTTCAAATCTTTAATGTGTTAAAATTTGAGTTCAATTTAGTTAAATATACTATTTTTTTTAATTTTTACTTAAAATTTGTTTCCATTTATAATTTAAATCCATATCTTTTTATATGTCAAAAATTTTTTTAACGAACTCTTAATTGTCATTTAGAAATATAATGTGTTAAGGTGTCTTGTACGTGACAACGACTGAGGAATTACCATTAACGGAAAAATTATCGAAACTGAAGAAATTTATTTCTTATTGTTTTCAGTGTGGAACTTGTAGCGGAATTTGCACTTTGAGCTATGTTAGACCCACATATAGTCCCAGAAATATAATTTATAAATATTTAGTTAATAAAGAAAAAGATTTAGATAATTTAGAACTTGATGAATTTTTAGATTGCCTTACATGCAATTTATGTTCAGCAAAATGCCCACAAGAAGTAGATATGGCAGAATTTATTCGTGAAATTCGCACTGAGCTTTATAAGAAAGGGATCTGTGTTGAAGAATCTCATGAAGGTATTACCTCAACTATTGCAAGGATCCAGACAAATGAAAATGTAAAGCCAAAACTTCCATCAAATTTCTTACCCAAAGGTATAGAAATTCTCGAAAAAGGAGAAGTTGTATATTTTCCAGGTTGCCTTGCAATTTTTGATAAATTATTTGATGGTTATCAAACAAATTTTAAGGGAATTGCTCAAGATTCAGTTCTTATTCTTAATAAATTATTAGATGAGTCTATAGCTGTTGTTCCAGACTTAAAATGCTGTGGTCATGACAATTTCTGGAAGGGTGATTTTGAGACATTTGAAAAGCTAGCAAAATACAATATAAAAAGATTAAAAGAATCAGGAGCTAAATTGGTAGTATTTTCTTGTGCGGAAGGTTACCGAACATTTAAAAAAGACTATTCAAGATTTTTTGGCGACCTTCCCTTTGAAGTCAAGCACATTTCAGAAATAATTCAAGAAAAGATTCAAGAGAAGGGGATAAAATTTTCTAATGCTATTAATAAGACTATTACTTATCATGATCCCTGTAGATTAGGGAGGTTTATGAATGTTTATGACCAACCAAGGGAAATTTTAACTGGTCAAGGGGAAGAATTTGTTAAATTTAAAGAAATGGAACGAATTAAAGAAAATGCTCAATGTTGTGGGGTTCCATTATTTGCAAATTGTAATGATTATACAAAAGCATTACGGCTTGATCGGTTAAAAGAGGCTGAAAAAACAGCGGAATTATTAGTAACCACATGTCCAAAATGTCAGCTTCATTTTAATTGTTTCTTGCGTGAGTTTAAAGAAGGTCCAAATAAAATTAATCTGGAGGTTGGCGACTTAGTGAATATTGTTGCCAGATTAATGGGTTTAAAAGGTGATAAAAAATGAGTAGTTTAGAAAAAGTAGGTGCTGTTTTAGTAATTGGTGGAGGAGTAGCAGGAATACAAGCATCATTAGACTTAGCAGAGATGGGCTTTAAAGTATATTTAGTTGAGAAAAGTCCAAGCATTGGAGGAAGAATGTCGCAGTTAGATAAAACATTCCCAACAAATGATTGCTCACTTTGTATACTCGCCCCGAAGATGGTTGAGGTTTTTAGACACCAAAATATCAATTTGATGACATACTGTGAAGTAATTGGAGTTGAGGGTGAAGCTGGAAATTTTACAGTCTCAATAAATAAAAAAGCCAGGTATGTTGATGAAACTAAATGCAAAGGTTGTGGAGATTGTGCTGCGAAATGTCCAATGAGAGGCAAATTTCCAGACGAATTTAATATGGGGCTTGGAAAGAGAGGTGCGATTTATACTCCATTTCCTCAAGCTGTTCCTCCAGTTTATTTAATTGATAAAGAAAATTGCTTATTTTTTCAAAAAGGTATTTGTAAAGTCTGTCAAAAATTCTGTAAAGCAAATTGTATAGATTTTGAAATGAAGGATGAAGTACTTAAACTGAAAGTTGGAGCTATAGTTGTCGTCACTGGGTTCGATCAAATAGACCCTTCAATTTTACCTCAATATGGTTATCAATTTGAAAATGTCATAACAGGATTAGAATTTGAACGATTAATGTGTGCTTCTGGACCTACTAGAGGGCATATTCAACGTGTTTCAGATGATAAACATCCTCATAAAATCGCTATGTTATCATGTGTAGGATCTCGGAATGAAAGAGGAGGAGTTCCTTATTGTTCAAGTGTTTGTTGTATGTATATAGCTAAAGAATGTATAATTACGAAAGAACATGCTCCAGATATTGATATGTTCGTGTTCAAGAGTGATGTTCGATCTTATGGAAAGGGATTTAATGAATTTATTCAAAGAGCACAAAGAGAGTATGGAGTAAAATATATTACAGGAAGAGTAGCATTTGTTGAGGAAGATCCCGAAACTAAAAATCTGATAATTTATTATGAAGATATTGAAACTGGCGAATCTAAAGAAATGGAAGTTGATCTAGTTGTATTAGCAGTTGCATTAGTTCCATCTAAGGGCACTGTTGAATTGGCGAAAGTTTTGGGTGTTGATATAGACATCAATAATTTCTTTGCTGAAAAATCAGAAACTGATCCAGTCGAATCTACTAGACCGGGTATTTATATTTGTGGATATGGACAAGCTCCAAAAGACATTCCTGAATCGGTAGCAGATGCAAGTGGTGCAGCAGCCAAAGCTGGAGAATTGTTGTCTTCGGTAAGGGGCACTTTAGCAAAGAAAAAAGTATTTGAACTTCCCGAAAAAGAAATTGGACCTGATGATGAACCAAGAATTGGAGTCATGGTCTGTCATTGTGGAATTAATATCGGAGGAGTAGTTAATGTTCCACAAGTCGTCGAATATGTCAAGACGCTTCCTAACGTTATTCATGTAGAAGAAAATTTATATTCTTGTTCTAGCGATTCACAACAAAGAATTAAAGATTTGATTGCAGAACATAACTTGAATAGATACATAGTAGCATCATGTACACCCCGAACTCATGAACCACTCTTTGCTTTAACTTGCCGAGAAGGAGGTTTAAACCCTTATTTATTTGAATTAGTTAATATTCGTGACCAATGTTCATGGGTGCACATGAGTGAGCCAGAAGCAGCGACGCAAAAAGCAAAAGATCTCCTAAGAATGACCATTTCTAAATCAAGACTTCTAAGACCGCTTCAAAGAGGACAGGTTCAGGTTGTTCAACATGCATTAGTTATAGGAGGAGGAATTTCAGGAATGACAGCCGCCCTAAATATTGCTAATGAGGGATATCAAACATACCTTATAACAAATGAAGAGAAATTAGGTGGAATTTTAAATCAAGTCCATAAAGTTTTCCCCTCAGAAGAAAAAGCTTCGGATATTTTGGCTCCGTTATTAAAAGAAATTGAAAAGCATGATAAAATCGAAGTCTTTACATCATCTAAAATAAAAAATGTTGGCGGTTATGTAGGAAATTTTAAAGCTGAAATAGAAGACATTGATGGTAATATAGCCGAGAGGGAAATGGGAGTAGTTATAGTAGCCACAGGAGGCAAAGAATTAAAACCCAAAGGATATCTCAAGTACGGAGAATATGAACAGGTTATAACTCAATTAGAATTGGAGCAAAAATTGAAAGAAGGTTCGATTAATAAGGATATTAAAAATGTAGTTATGTTACTATGTGCAAATGCCAGAGAAAATGAAGGTCTTTTTACTTATTGTTCTAAAATATGCTGCTCTGTAGCTATTAAAAACGCTATGATTCTCAAAGAAATAAATCCTGATATTAATGTAACCATTCTCTATCGTGATATACAAATGGCAGGGAAAGTGGCGGAACAATATTATAGAACTTCACGAGAAAAAATAAATTATATCCAATATGATCTTGAAAAACTACCAGAAGTGACCAAAAATTCGGGTAATCACATTAACCTTAAACTTTATAATGTTTTAAACACTGATCAAATTGAACTTGATTGTGATCTTCTTGTATTAGCAACTCCAATGGTGCCTCAAAGTGGAGTAGAAGAATTGGCTCAATTTTTAAAAATCCCCACTATGAAGGATATACCTCCCTTCTTCCTTGAAGCACATGTAAAACTTAGACCTCTTGATTTTGCAACTGAAGGCATATTTTTATGCGGAGCTGCACAATGGCCTAAACCTCTTCATGAATGCGCATCGCAAGCTCTCGGTGCTGCGGCGAGAGCAAGTCGACTCCTTGCTGCCGGAGTTATAGAAACTGAAGGAATCATTTCAGAAATAGATCCTGAGAAATGTATAGCTTGCGGAAGATGTAGAGAAGTATGTGCTTATAATGCAATTGAAGAAGTAATATTTGAAAAAGAATTTGAAAATGTTAAATTAATTGAAGTGAAATCCAGAATTATCCCAGCACTCTGTAAAGGGTGCGGAACTTGTGCCCCAATTTGCCCCGTTTCAGCTATAACCTCAAAACATTTTACAACGCCACAACTAAAAGCTATGGTAAAGAGTTATTTAACAGAGGATTAAATCTACTCCATTTTTTAAAATAGAAAAAAAATAAATTATAAATTATTGTATTAACGTTTTTTCCGTAGTATTATGACCAATACTATAACGACTATAGCAGCTACAGCAGCAAGACCAATTATTAATGGCAAATTAACAAGAGATTCTCCTGTGGGAATAATTATATAGATGGGGGTAGTTCGAGCGGGAGATGGTTTTGGATAAAGACCAGTATTACGTTCATCATGGCGAAACTTAGGCCATGGAAACATTGAATCAATATATGGTCCTTTACAATTAAATGCCCATACAAAACCTCCGATTGACCCCGAAATAATTGCATGTGACCCAATAACAACTTCTACTAATCCATCGCCATCAAGATCTGCAAGTGCAGGACTAGAATAAATTGTGCAATTTGTGTATATAGGCCAGCCTGTAACATTCGTTCCATCGTGATTTAAAGCCCAAATAAAGTTATCCATAGCACCAATTACTACTTCTAACATACCATCACCATCAATATCACCTATAGCTGGAGAGGAAGCATAAACATCACTTACATTTGCTGGCCATCCAGGTAAATTTTGTCCCGTGTAATTAAGAGCACAAACATTATAGTCATCTGTACCCACTACTATATCTAAATACCCATCATTATCTATGTCACCAAGAGCTGGGGATGAAATCCCAAATCCTCCAGATCCTATACTTACTGGCCATCCATTTATGTAGTCCCCAGTATAATCAAAGACGTGAAGATTATTATTACCCCACTTAACAATAATTTCTAATTTACCATCCTTATTAATGTCTCCAAGTGCAGGAGTAGAATGTGTAGCACCTCCTATGAAAAAAGGCCACCCAGTCATATTATTTCCAGTTGAATCAAGCACCCATATATTTCCATCATCTGAACAGATCACGATTTCCAATTTTCCATCACCATTGATATCACCAAGAGCTGGAGAAGACCACACATCACCTCCTGTTAACACTGGCCAACCTGTCATATTTTTCCCAGTTGAATTAAATACATAAATGTGATTATCATTTGAGCCAACAACAACATCTAATTTTCCATCACCGTCTATATCGCCAAGAGCTGGTGAAGATCGTATATCACCTCCAGTTGAAACTGGCCATCCGGGTAAATTGTATCCAGTTGCATTTACTGCATAAACTTGTCCACCACCAGTTCCAACTACGATATCCAATATACCATCACCATTAAGATCACCAATAGCTGGGGAAGAACGGACAGCATCTCCTGTGTTTATAGGCCAAAGTCCAGCAACATCAGTCCCATCTTGATTTAAAGCCATTATCAAACGACCATTTGTGCCTATTACCACTTCTAACTTATTATCATTATCTATGTCAACTAGAGCAGGAGAAGAAAAAACATCAAATTTTAATGGAGGAATTTGCACTGGCCATCCAGGTGGTGAAAGAAAATAAAGACCTGCATTTTGTTCATCATTATGGAACTTAGGCCATGGAAGTCCTTGCAGAGAACTATTACAATTTATTGCCCAAATATAATTATCATCAGACCCAAAGACAACTTCAAAAAATCCATCACCATCTATATCACCGAGAGCTGGAGATGAGCCTATATAATCTCCTGTTTCTACTTCCCAATCCGAAATATTATTACCAGAAGAATCTAGAGCCCAGAGATAATTGTCATCTGATCCTACAACTATATCTGTTAGATTATCGCCATCGATATCGCCTAGAGCAGGAGAAGATCTCACAGTACTTCCCGTCATTACAGGCCAACCAGTGACATTTGATCCATCAGGATTTATAGCCCATATTTGCTTATCCATTGAACCAATTACAACTTCTAACCGTCCATCATAATCAATATCCCCAAGAGCGGGAGAAGAATATATTAAACTTCCAGTTTTTACAGGCCATCCTGTCATATTGTGTCCAGTTGCATTAACAGCCCAAATGTGAAAATCAGTTGAGCCAACTATAACGTCTAACTTGCCATCGCCATCGATATCACCAATAGCTGGGGAAGATCTTACGTCAGCCCCCGTTTTTACAGGCCATAAACCTGTTAAATTATGTCCTGTTGAATTTAACGCCCAAATATAATCATCATCAGAGCCAACTACTATATCTAGTGACCCATCCCCGTCAATATCGCCAATAGCAGGAGTAGACCCTACAAGACCATTGGTTTTTATGGGCCATCCTGTTACATTTGTTCCATCGTGATTGAATGCCCAAATATACTCATCATATGATCCTACGACTATTTCTAATCTTCCATCATTATCAATATCACCCAAGGCAGGTGATGAGATTATATCATCTCCAGTAGTTACAGGCCATCCTGGAACATATGTTCCATCATCATTTAATACATGTATTTTATCATCATTTGATCCAATTACAATTTCAAGCTTTCCATCATTATCAATGTCACCAAGAGCTGGAGAGGAACTTATTGGTTCTCCTGTCTTTACTGGCCATCCCGTTACGTTATATCCAGTTGAATTTAATACATAAATATAGGTATCTTGAGATCCAAATATAGTCTCTAATTGCCCATCTCCATCAATATCTCCAAGAACTGGAGAAGAATATACTATACCTCCTGTTTGTACAGGCCATAAACCAGATACATTTGATGGATCTTTTTTAACAAGATCTACTGTATCTTGTTTTATCGTTTCAATTTGTGTTAGCGTATTGATTGGTCCCTTAAGCAGCGTTAGTAAAATTGGTAGTATTATTATTATAGTCAATAGAAATATTCTTGTTAAAGTCATTTTTCTTTGCATATTTTGAACCATCCAAATTCATAAATTCTTAATTTTTATTATTTATCAACTAAAATCAATTGATAATAAATCATGAAAAAAAAATTTAATAACCTTATTTTAATTGTATTTTAAAAAATAAATTAACAAATTACGGTGAAATCATGAGTGGCGAATTCAATCCTCGCATTGTAGCATTCCTCTGCAATTGGTGCGGATATGCGGGGGCTGATCTGGCAGGAGTAAGCCGATTTCAATATCCTCCCACAATCCGTATTATTCGAGTAATGTGTTCGGGCAGAATCCAACCTTCATTTGTTCTCGAAGCATTTGAAAAAGGAGCAGACGGAGTATTAGTCTGCGGGTGACACATTGGAGATTGCCATTATATTCATGGAAATGAATATGCAAAGGAAAGAATAGAGATGACAAAAAGTCTGCTGGAAACTGTTGGAATTAATCCAAAGAGATTGCGTCTTGAATGGATTTCTGCAGCTGAAGGACAGAAGTTTGCATCTTTAATACATGAATTTACAAATGATATTAAACAATTAGGACCATTTGCAACTAAAAGTAAAAAGGTTGAAATACCAAATAAATAGTATATTAAAGTTGGATGATTCACATCTGAAAAATTAATAGATGTGATGAGATGGCCGCAAGCCAAACTTTAAATCTGGTATGAAAATTCTACTTCTTTTTTCCTCTATCCCATTAGTTAAAGAATTAAAATTTATTAACAAATTTACTTTTTCTAAAATAAAGAATCTTTACAAATTCTAATAGTTGATTTAAATGAGTGAGATCAAGATAAATTGGAAAGGACATCTTGAAAAATATCAGAATGCTATGGAGGAACTTAATCTGGATTTTTGTGTACTCACAAGAGTTAAATCATTGACTTATTTGCATGGTGCATTCGTACCTTGGAGAAGTGCGATATTTTTACCCAAGAAAGGTTCGGGAGATCCAATTTTATATACAGTTCTTTTGGATGTAGAACGCTGCAAGGCAGAGGGGCAATTAGCGGTTGATGGTTGGGGTCCCATGAAAGGGTTCTATTTGGAAAAGAAGATTCAAAAGGCAGCAAAAAAGGCAGGAGTATATAATCCAAACGGATCACCTCCAAGAATTGGTGTAGAGCTTGGTCAAGATATTTGTATAAGTGGCGGTATGCTGCAATACACTGAAGCTGAGCTCATTAAAAGTGTCTTTCCAGGTTGTGAACTAGTTGATTTTAATGAAAAAATTGAACAAATCCAGTTCATAAAAGAACCTGAAGAAATTGCTATGTTACGAAAAGCAAGTGGGATAACAGATATTGGGCAGGAAGCTGTAAAAAAAGAACTAAGCGAAAGACCCTCTGGAAAAGTATTTACTGAGAATGAAATTGCTGGAATTGGGACAAAAGCTATGCGAGATGCTGGGAGCAATTGGGAATGGACTTTCACAGGTGCCCAAGAAATTGGTTCGGGTTACCGAGCAAGTTATATTTGGGGAGGTTGTACCCCAGCAACAAATAAAAAAATTAAAGAAGGCGAATCTCTACTTGTGGATCTTCATAGCGAATATGGGTGCTATTTAGGAGATCTGAGTCACAATTACGTACTTGGTAAATGCTCATCAGAATTAAAAGAGTTTAACGAAGTTTATGAACAATTGTGTTATACACTAATAGACAACATGGTCCCCGGAAAAACATTTGGTGAATGCTTTGAAGAAGTTTCTAAAGTAGCTAATTCGGCTGGATTTGGTAACGAACTTTTTCTAGCCGTTGGTCACGGTATTGGGTGTATTGGAAATGAGTCTTGGCCAATTATCACCTTTGGAAAAGAGTGGGGTAAAATGGAGTTCGTTCCTGGAATGGTCGAGATAGCTGCGGTTGTTTTTAATAGACCAGATCTTGGTGGATTAAGGTTAGAATCTCCTACTCTTGTCACAAATAAAGGTGCGGAAGTGCTTCCAAAGACACCTTTTGAAGTTGATTATGTTTAGATTAATACTTGATTTGAGGCAATTTCTAGTGATTTAAATGAATCCAAAACATGAACTTGCAGAGAGGCCCGATTTCAATGTATATGTTAGTGGTATGAATGCTACGGTGCGAATGAAATGGAATGATATAGAGAAATATATCATACCTGGTAAAATAGTTGATGTAGGTTGTGGGACGGGTGAATTAACAAAAATTATCGCAAAAAAATTTCTCGATTCTCAAGTTATAGGCATTGATATATCGGATTATTTCGTTCAATTATCCCGAAAAAACACGAAGGATTTAGGGAATGTCGAAATACAGCAGTGTGATATTGTTTTTAAAGAATTTGAACCAGAAACCATTACAACAAAAATATTTTCTTCTGTTATCCATGAATTAGTATCTTATAAAGGCTATAATAAAGAAATTCCTAAAAAAGTAATAAGAGGTTCATTTAGAGAACTTAAACCAGGTGGTAGGATTATTATTAGAGATGGTGTAAGTCCAGGGGATTATGAAATATACATTTGGTTTAATGATAAAAATGGAATAAATGAGTTAGATCATAAGAAAAATATAAAGCTTAATTTTAAAGATTTAAGCACAGAAGCTCGTTTCATACGATTCTGTTTGCAATTCAAGGGTAAAGAATGGGATTATAGACCAGTCAGAATTAATAATAAAAAATTATATGTTTTGGATGCGCATTTTGCACATGAATTTATGAGTAAGAAAGAATATGTCGAAAATTGGGATGTTGAAGCTCTTGAGGAATTTGGCATATTTACTATTGAAGAATATAAACAGACTCTTGAAAATGCAGATTTTGACATAGTTGAAATTAAAACTTACAAAAATCCTTGGATTGTAAAAAATTGGTATGAAAATAAACTAAAATTATATAGATATGAAAATAATAAGCTTAATGAGCTAGATTATTTTCCAACGAATATTATAATTATAGCTGAAAAACCTAAAGAAACTAATTAACTAAACAAGAATTCAATTTTTTTAATCGATTTTATATAAATCTTGAATTAAATTAAAAAAAAAATTGAGGTAATTTTGACCTCATCTCGTATAGAATTAGAGTAAATCGAGGATTTGTACTAGTATTAATTGAATATCATCGATCTGTGCAATTAGGTTTCCTGCCATTTCTTCTTCGATGATATGAAACCTATCAGCGATTTTTATTATAATCTCGCTTATGCAAGTTTGACATTTTGTTATCCAGACACGTATTTTAGCACATTCGGTGTTATTTTCTAGATATAAATCAAGAGCAGTTTCCATATTATTTTCTGCCTTATTTGTAATATAAGTTAAGATTATTCTAAGCAAACTACAATTGATTTCTCCAATAGAACCTTTTAAGATACCGAGTTGTTCTATCACTTCTTCCATTAGAATTTGTTCTGGTGGTTTTTCTTTGTAATCGGGTATGCCATTTCCATCATAGTCTAAACTTATAATAACTACATCCCAACCTGAATCAGCAGGTGCAGGACTGTAGCCAGACCAAGTTAAAATTCTTATATCATTGCTACCTTCAGTCCAATCATTAATGCCATCGCCATCTAGATCTGTAGAGAATGAAAAATTGTACCAATTAAATTCTGTTCCTGATATAGTTTTCCAGATTTTAACTTGAGAGGGGTAGTAATCCGGATCATTTACTGATACGTATGTAACTTGGTCTTGAAATCCTAATGGTGGAGGATAAGTCCCATTTTTTGTTATTTTAGCTTTGAATTCAATAAATATTTTGCTTGTATTTGTAGGAACTTTAGAAAAATTAATTACCCATGGATTACTCCAAACATCCATCCAGCCAAATCCATCAAGAGTGAGATCAGAACAATTGTCATTATCTATGCCAATTATTGAATATAATCCTTTATTTTCAATGATCCATGAACTTTTTTGCTCACTCATGCCATCTTGAGAATTCTGGATTCCTTGAAGTGCCAGAAGTCCATAAAGTGTGGGAAACGTTGAACCAGTATTTAAATATGCAAAACTAAGACCAAACGAACATAAAATGATTACTATAGCTATTGCTCCAGTTTGATTCTTCTTCATTTTTGTCCCCGAGCTATATTAGTAAATTAGTAAGAAATTATTTTTTCACAAATATAAAAAGATTTCTTTAAGAATCTCATTAATATGTTAAAAAATTTTGAGATTTGTTATTTTTATCGAAAATATAATTGCGAAATTTTACATTATTTAAATCAGAGAATATTTTTTATTAGTCTTATTTATTTATATTATAATTTTAATCAGTCTTGTTGATATAAAGTTAAAAACCAATAATATTCTATTAATATGAAATATGTGTCATTAGTACATTTTTAATAAAATACGGTGATTTATTGATCTTTTTTCTAATAAAAGAAGAATTCATTCTATTAAATTAGATGTTTTGAATTTTTCTAGTTTAAAAATATAAAGAATGATGAGAATTCCACAAATAATTATTGAAACTGGAATAATTACATACAATGTTATTTCAGGACCATGCCAAGGAAGAGCAGCATGAAAAATATATGCAAAATATAATAATAGTAATGAAATATAATAAGAATCAGTTCTACGAGTAATTTCGCATAATATCAAGCCGAAAAGAGTAAATGTTAAAGCAAACCCAAAAGTATGCCAAGGATAAGCAAATCCAAAACAAACTGAAATTATAAGATATGCAAATATTGTTTTAGTTTTGCTCATAAACATTTTAAATCCCCATTTATAGAAAAATGAAGTCATAGCCCATAATTGGATGAATTTTATAACAAAAAAAAAGAAATACATTGTAAAATTGAATAAAGAACAGCAATGCCAAAGAGCTGAAACTGCTCCATAGCCATATGCGCTTAAAACTACAATAAATATTTCTTTATCAATATTTTTTTTAGAAATTGCAAAATCTTCTTTATTAAATTTAAAGATTATTTTGAACAATTCTGGGAGTAATCCTATTACGATTAGACTTAACATGGAATGAAAGAATAACGGACCCATTCCTAAGGGAGCATTTGGATCCCACCAAGAATATCCTATTAAAAAATTTATTATTATAAAGCCTCCAGTTGTCCCAAAAAAAGCAATAATTTCAATTTTGTTTACTGGTCGTTTTTTAAATGAAATTGGCTCCCATTGCATAAGAAACAAAATACAGATTCCTAGAATAATAAAACCTAGTATAGCTAAGGATTTCATACCAATCTCGCCACCTAATTCCCACATTCCTTCTATCCAAGTTCTACCATTAATCGGAGGTTCGCCAACAACGTTTAGAGAGAGATATTCTAAAAGATTAATGGGAACAAATATAATTAAATTAATTGTGATTGTAACGAATATTAAAACAATTAAAAGACTCTTCGATTTTTCAGTTAATACATTAAACATATTTCTCATAGCGCATCATCAAAAATAATCTTATAATTTTAAAAAAAAAAGATATTTATTTTTAGATTAATTCTAAATTTTTGCTTTTGTTTTTTGAAGAGCTATAATTTCTAATACTACAATTACACCAGCAAGAATAAAAGTGACAATTGCCCTCACAAGTGTAATATTAAGTTCTCTGATTGAAGCAGGCATGGATATTATGACTAAAAATTGCATAAAAGAATCGCCTTCGAAAAGCAGAAGCCAAATCAATGTTCTCATTGGAAGAATGGATATTGTATTAAGTATAAATATCGTATTGCCAATTTCCGATCCAAAAAGTAGACCTATTGCGCCCATTCCAACCCCAAAACCAACCTTGAAAAGATCTTCACTATCCCAGATACCACTTATAAATATGAAAATTCCCGAGTTAATTACTATTAATACTCCTAAGATCCTAAGGATGTCAACTAATCGAGGAGCATCTTCATATACTGGAAATCCTGTTAACACAAAACCTATAATCAAGATAATTATTCCAAGTGTAAATACATCTCTATTTTCTATTGCCATATCATTTGCTCCATTTCAAAATTATATAATAATGAATTATAAATAAACTATTTTATGAATTTTTTTAAATAAATTGCCTAGGAATATAGATTTAGTTATTTGTTTATTTTTACGAAATTAACTTGTAATTCAAAATTATTAAACCCTCAGTGTTTTAGTTATACTAACCTAGGTCTTAAATACTAACTTTCGTTTTTATTCTCAAAAATAGAGGTGAGTGTTTATGGATTTTAATAATAAAACCCAAGTAGAAAATAAGATAGCAGAACTTATAGCTGAGGTTAAAAAAGAAGGATGTGCCAAGGCAAAATATGAAGAATTGGGTTCTATTCTAAATAAAATAGGTCAAGATGAAGACCTTTTAAAAAAATATGAAACACTATTTGATGATGCATTAGACGAAATGATGATGTCAGGAGTTAGCATGGAAAAATGTGGTTGTGATCCATTACTTAAAAAAATCCCAGCGGATAAAGAGCCGAAAAAACCTTAATCTTTTTATTTTTATTATTATACTGGACATTTTAAAATGTCTGTACTACATCCCAGTCTAAAATATGGTATTCATTATTAATCTCTTCAATATTTAAATTTATAATCGTTTCTTCTTCTTGAGTCCATTCAATACTCCATCGTGCGATTATTTTTGATGGTTCAATATAGATATTCCATTCTCCCACGCACCAAATATCTTTTTGAATTTTCCCTTTTCTTCCTTTAATTGAATCTTCACTTAATGGTAAACCGCTTAATAATGAATTATTCTTATTTTCTTGGATAAACCCAATAATACAATGTTCAATAAGATCTAAATTCGGAACTTTTTCTCTCATTATATTTCCTTTATCTTTTATTTATTTTACAAAATTTTTTAACACATAATCCATATATGTCTTTTACATAAAAGCAAATACCAAAATAAGAAAGATATGATTAAGAGGCTTAATAATGGAAAAGAAGAAATTTAAGTTCTTACGTGGATTTGCCACAAGAGCTATTCATTCTACAATACCAAAAGAAGAGGAAAGTCGTCCTATTACCTCACCGATATATCAGACTACATCCTTTGATGTAAAAGATGCGTTTATAAAACAAATCAGCCCTAAATATATTTATACAAGAGGAGGCAATCCAACATTACACGAATTAGAAGTAAAACTTGCAAATTTAGAAAATGGTGATATAGGGGAGACCTTTGCATCAGGTATGGGTGCTATTTCTACAACTGTTCTTTCAATCGCTAAAAAGGGGGATGAAATAATTGCAGACTATGAATTATATGGAGGTACCCAAGGTCTATTTAATAGTGTTGTTCGAGACTGTGGAATTAAAGTCAATTATATAGACATGACTAATTTCGATCAGGTTCTAGAAGCTATTAATAATAGAACCAAACTTATTTTCCTTGAAACTCCGGCTAATCCAACTTTAAAAATTACTAATTTAGAAGAAATTTCAAAAATTGCTAAAGAGAAAGAAATTATTACAGCTGCGGATAATACCTTTAATAGTCCATATAATTCACGTCCATTGGAGCATGGTATAAATTTTGTAATACATTCTCTCACAAAATTTATTGGAGGTCATGGAGACGCTATAGGTGGTGTGGCAGTATCAAAAAGGAGCGATTTTAAATTAATGACTGAAATTAAAAAGAATGCACATGGAATTGGAGCGTGTTTATCACCTTTTAATGCTTTTCTATTTCTTAGAGGTTTAAAGACTTTAGAACTTAGGATGCAAAGACATAATTATAATGCAACAGAATTAGCCAAAGCTCTCGAGGAAAGAACTGATAAAATCGGAAAAGTTCTTTATCCGGGATTACCTTCGCATCCTCAGCATGAATTAGCAAAAAAACAGATGGATGGATTTGGTTGTATTGTAAGTTTTTATTTGAAAAAAGGAACTAATGTCCAGAAATTCCTTAGGAATCTAGAAATTCCACATTATACTGTTAGTCTTGGAGATTGCGATAGTTTAATTGAAGACCCTTATAATCTAACGCATTTTTCAGTTTCCCATAAAGTTAAAAAAATGATAGGAATAACAAAATACATGATTAGAGTAAGTGTTGGTCTAGAAAACGTGGATGATTTAATAGATGATTTTAATAATTCATTAGATTTACTATGAAATATAATGAAGATCAGTGAATTATCAAAATTTAAGCATAGTAACCCTATTTTATCATTAGCTATTTCCTCTGATGGAAAATATATCGTTTGCGGCTCAAATGATATTCATATTTGGGATATAACAAATGAAAAGCTTGTCCGTATTCTTGAAGGAAAAAATGATATTTTTTATTCTCTAGCATTTTCTAATGACTCAAAATACATCATTGGTGGTTCTCTTGATAAAACTCTTAAAATTTGGGAAATTGATACAGGAAAACTTGTTCATATTCTTGAAGGTCATGAACAACCTATTGTTGCAGTTAAGGTAACTCCAAATGGAAAATATATTGTTAGTGGATCTCGTGATTTTAGCGTTAAAGTGTGGAATATGGATAGTGGTGACTGTTTCCAAACGTTTAATGCGCACTGGGGTCCCGTAAAATCGATTGCAATTTCTCCAGATGGAAAATATCTTGTGAGTGGTTCTGGTGAATATCGTTATTCAGGAACCAAAGATTACACCCTTAAACTTTGGGATTTAGAGAAGGGTATGCCTCTGCATACATTCATCGGACATGAGCACGATATACCCTCTGTTGAATTTTCACCCGATGGAAAATTTATTATCAGTGGTTCTTGGGATAATTCAATAAAAATCTGGAGATTAAAAACACGTACTCTTATCGATTCTATTGAAGATGCACAAGATTCTGTTCCAGTATATTCAATTGCAATCTCACAAGATGGAAAATATATTATTGGTGCCTTACAGAATGGTAATATTAAATTTTGGGATTTTAAAACTAGGAGATATCTATATACACTAAAAGCACATAAGGGAGTGATCTGGTCGATATTAGTTTCTAATGACGATAATTATCTCATCAGTGGATCAGATGATAAATTAGTAAAAGTCTGGAACTTTTTAGAATTAAAGAAAGAATGTGAAATGAAAGTTAAATTAAAAATAGGGGATAAATACTTTTAATATCAGTATTAATATTCATGTGAGTATCTGAACTTTTGGGGGAAGGTTGTAAATAATTAGGAACCCTATAAAGAATAATTTGGTTTGAAAAGTGCAAAAAGAGTGTAAATGGTATACAGTTTGCCCCATGAAGAGATTTTATGAACAGGGAAAATTGGATGAAAAGTGGATTAGATTATATTGTAGGGGAGATTGGAAGATTTGCGTTCGTTATCAAATGGAGGAAAGAGGAGACCCACATTCTGACTTGATGCTTCCAGATGGAACAATAATGGATAATAATAAAGATTTTTGATATCAAAATAAATATTAATAATGAAAAGATTATTTAACTGATAATTTTTGAAGAGGTTTTAAAATGATAATCGATGCACATACTCATTTATGGCAGCGGGATATGCTACCTGAGAAATATTGGATAAATGCAGCTTGGATGATGTCTCAATTTATCCCCGGAGATATGTCGATTGATGTTATTCTAAAATCAGATGCTATGCAAAAATATATGGATGGTTCTGCGGAACGACTTTTGGCTGAAATGGAAGAAGCAAGTATCGATAAGGCAATAGTTTTCGGAACAGATTGGGGTCTAGCATTAGGAGAGCCCAAAATTCCCGTTGATGATTTGAATAAATTTATTGCAGATAATGCTAAAGAATATTCGGATAAGTTTATTCCTTTTTTTACAATAGACCCAAGACGTCCAAATGCAGCTATATTATTTGAAACAGCTCTTACTAAATGGGAAATGAAAGGATTAAAGTTACACCCTACAACTGGCTACTATCCAGATGGGGAGGAATGTTATAAATTATTCGAAATTGCTGACAAATATCAAGTCCCTGTTATTACTCATACAGGTTATCTTACTGGATTAAAAGGTCGCACAGCATCCATAGAGTATTTTGATGCACCTACTACTGATTTTCCGAAAATTAAATTCAGTTTTGCACATCTAAGCTTCGGGAAAATTGAAGATCTTATTGGTATTATAACTATGAAGCCAAATATTTATTGTGATATCTCTGCACATGGACAACTTCTTATAACGAATTCTCCCAGTGACTTCTATCGACAATTAAGGTTTATTATGAATCATCAGTTAGTGTCAAACAAAGTAATGTTTGGGTCTGATTGGCCTGCTACAAGCTCACTTATGACTCTTTCTAAATGGGTTGGAACAATAAAAGATCTGGATAATCCAAAAATTAGTGAAGTTCTCGATAAATTTGGATATAAAAAATTTAGAAATAAGGATATAAAACAGGTTTTGGGATTAAATGCGACTAAATTTTTAGGTTCATAATGTTTAATTATTGATTAATTAAAATTTTTTTAGTATTATTGATATATTATTTAACAAAAAATATAAGCTGGTATTTTTTTGAAGTATAAGAATAAAATAGCTGGTTTGCTTATTGTGTTAATTTTTTGTTTATCATATAACATCGATTATATTTCTTATAAAATGGGTCCTGATTCTTATAGCATGGATCCCGATAATATATCTCCAGATTTAATTTGGACTATGCTAGGGGAAAAAGTTCAAAGAGTCATTTTGATTAGTATCGACTCATGCAATCCAGATTATATTCGTCCAGACCTTATGCCCCACTTATGGGAATTTATGTTTTATACGGGTTGTATGTTCATTAATGCAGAAACCATACTATCATCTGACACTGTTTCAGGTCATACGTCTATGCTTACTGGAGCATACCCTAATACCACCAAAATTTTTGGAAATCAATACACAAATGTAAGTCTATGGTTTCATCCATTTCCTGGATTTATGGCACCAAATAGATTTTTTGATTATAACATAAGACAAGCTAATACAATTATTGAAGCAATAGAGCCGAATTTAACAATTGGAACACATTTCATTTCAAGTAAATGGTTACATTGGATGCTTGGTTGGGAATCGGATAGCTGGGTTGGACCAGAGTTTAAAATTGAATTTTCGCAAGGAGCTCCACGTTTTCTTCCAGCTAGTTCATATAGTTGGGCGAATCCTGATTATCAAAGTCAAGTTGGTAATGGTTATGGTGAGATGTTACCTATGGATCACTGGATCATTAATGCTTTAATAGAAAACTTAAGGAATGAAAAATTTCCACAAAATTTCTACTTTGTAAATATAGGTTATACAGATGAAATGGGTCATGTTTATGGAGCCCGAAATGCTATGGCAGAACGGCAGATGAGAGAAGTGGATAATTTACTACATCGCTTATTTGTAGAAATTATTTCATCAGGTAAACTTTTCAATACATTATTTGTAATAACATCAGATCATGGAATGGAAACCATTCATGAAGAAGGAGTTAACTTAGAAGCACTTCTTAATGAAGCGGGAATTCCATGTTATATTCACAATGAAGGAGGAAGTGCATACATTGGTCTTCCCTTTATAGACAAAAATACAACTGGATATAAGAAAATGAAAGAATATACGCTTAATTATTTGGAATTAATAAATTCTAGATACTGGTTATTTGATGATATAGTACCATCAGAAAATTATTCAAAATATAATATCCCTGAGGATGGTTGCGCAGGTGATATATTCTTATCTTTCCGAAAAGGAGCACGAATTCGAACCAAAAATGCTCCTGCTCATGCAAATGGAGAACATGGATCTATCAATGAACGGAAAATTGTGATGATGTGGCTGGGACCACACATTAAACGACGGGGCGTAATCTTTAATGAAGATCCTGTGTCTATTTGTGATATTGTGCCAACTATAGGGAGTTTAATGGGTTGGGACTTGTCAAAAATTGAAAATACTATTAATGGTCAAGATTTAACCACAATATATAACTTGGGGGAGTCTGTTTAATATGAATTTAGAATCAGTCAAGATTTTTTTTAGAAATTACGTCAGAATGATATATTCACCAACAAAGGCAATAGATGAGATTCTAGAACGAGAAACCAATTTATTAGATTCAGTTTTATTGGTCTTAATTTCTAGTGTCCTAACAATTACTGGTGTTTTTATATTTCAAGGTCCATCAGGTCCAATTTATAATATTTTTCAATATTATAGCTCCACATTCCTTCTAGAATTATTAACATCATCATCAATATTTGGATATGACCTTTTTACAACCCATTATCATTTGATATTTCTAAAAAATGTACTTTTTCTTATTAAAGCTTGGATTTACTTTAGTATTTTCGCTTATATATGGTTAAGAATCTTGAAAGTTAAAGCTAGTTTCTTAAAGACTTTTGAAATAACTGCATGGTCTTTATTTCCTCTTCTTTCAATTACAATTATAATTTCATTTATTTGTATAATATTGAATTTAATTCCTGGTATGGCTCTATACGCTTATTTACCATACTATATAGTATTAATGATACTTATAATAGTTGTAATTCCCCCCATCTTTAGTAATTTTATTATGAAAGCGTTTGATGTATCTGATGTAAAAGTTCTACTTCCATATTACCTGACATTGTATATCTTGTTTATAATCTTTACATATAACCATATGGAAATTCTCGCAAGGTTTAGGTTCCTCTAATATTATTAATGACTTAAATAAGATGATAATATGAATTGGAAAGAGTTTATTATTAATTTCTTAAAAAAACCATCAGAAACCATAGAATTTGTAGATGAAAACTATTCAATGAAGAAAATGATTATTCTAGGTTTGCTAGGCGGATTATTTTTATTACCAAATTTCATAATTTTTCAATTTCGTGGAGAATATTGGATATATATTGCATTTTTACTGGGGTTAGTTGGACTTTTAGCTGCTGTTTATGTAAATTATCAAGTTGTTTTTTATTTACTTTCAAAACTAATGTACAGAGATTCTGATTATCCATTCGATAAAATAAGAAAGTCAAATATCTGGTATGCTGCAACAGCATTTTTACTATGTATGTTATTTGTTTTGCCTCTTCAATTGACATTTCTATATATTAAAGAATATGGTGTAGGTTTGTTTTTTTATTGGCTCGTGGTTATAATTTGGCATATATGGGCAATGGCTTTGGAATATCAGACAATTCAATTTTATGTTAAAGAAAATAATCTCAAAAACATGTATTTGACAATTATTACTCAAATTTGTGGTTTCTGTATTTATCAAATTTTGATTTATATAGGAATTCTTTCGATGTATTAAATTTAAAGGAATTATTAATATACTCTTTATTGACATTTTTCAACATAATTAGCTAAAAAAAAATAGATAATAAAGAAAAAAGTTTTGTTTGAGGTTCTGAATGATGCTTTTTGGGTATAAAGGAAAACTTTTGCATCTTGATCTTAGCAAAAAAACATCTAAAAGCATAACCATTCCTGAAGTTATTTTAAAGAAGTATATAGGTGGACGTGGTCTAGGAGCAAAACTCTATTGGGATCTTATATCACCCGAGGCAACTCCGCTTGGTCAAGAAAATATTTTTATGGTCTTAACTGGTCCTCTAGGAGGTACAATGGTGATTGGTTCAGGGAAACATGTTATAATTACAAAATCACCTACTACTGGAGGTTGGTTAGAAACTTATTCTAGTGGTAGAATGACCCCAGAGATGAAATTTGCAGGATATGACGGATTAATTTTTACCGGTAAATTAAAGGATCTAAGTGGTGTTTTCATTAAAGATAATAAAGTGGAATTTTCTGATGCTGATTTTCTTAAGGGTAAAGGTTCATTTGAAACCGAGACTTATATTCGGGAAAATTTTCATCCAGACTGTGGTACTCTTTCTATTGGACCAGCTGGTGAAAATCTTCTTCCTATTGCGTGTATTGGAAGTGATTATTTTCGCAAAGCAGGTCGTGGAGGTTCAGGTGCAGTAATGGGCTCTAAGAATCTTAAATTTATTGCTATTAAGGGTAGCGGAGGAATTAATTGTGTAAATATGCAGGAACTTCATAAATTAGTCCTCAAGCATCAAAAAAGAGTCAAGTTTAGAACCAGCACTCCTATGACTATGACTTTCACTAATTCCGCAGGAATGCTTCCCACGCGAAATTTTTCCAAGGGTCAATTTAAAAGGGCAATTGGTAGAATAGATATTGAGGCCGTTAATAAGGTAAAAATAGCTAGAAGGGCATGTTACGCTTGCTTCGCAGCATGTGCAAGTATAACAAAAATTAGAGAGGGAGAGTTTAAGGGCATTACATTAGAAGGTCCTGAATATGAAACTCTCGCAATGCAAGGTGCTAATTTGGAAATTGACTACTTGCCAGCAATTTTGAAGGCAAACTATCTATGTGATGATCTTGGAATGGATACGATATCCTCAGGTGTAATAATAGGCTTCGCAATGGAATGTTATGAGCGAGGAATTTTAACAAAAGAAGATACCGAAGGGTTGGATCTTAAATTTGGAAATTATAAAGCTGCACTTGAGTTACTGGAACTCATGGCTCATAAAAAAGGTTTTGGAGCGTTTTGTGCCCAAGGAGTAAAAAAGATGGCAAAATCTCTAGGACATAATTCCGAGCATTTCGCAATGCATTCTAAAGGCTTGGAATTGCCTGCTTATGATCCACGTGCAGGGTGGAGCACAACTATAACATATTCAGTTACACCAAGAGGTGGATGTCATCGGAGAGCTTGGCCTCCATTAAAAGAAGTCCTCGGAGGTGTAAATCCTTTTACTATTAAAGGAAAAGCAGAGATGGTGATAGAGCTTATGAACGAAAGGTGTGTGATTCATTCCCTTTTAGTATGCGACATGTCTAATGCGGCTGTTCGGTTGAAAATTTCTGATTGGGCTAAGTATTTGAATATTGTGACTGGTTCAAATTATTCAAAAGAAGACCTAAATTACCATGCAGAGATTATTGAAACCCTAATTAGACGAATTAATATTCGTGAAGGTTTTAGCTCCAAAGATGATTATCTGCCTAAACGCATTTTGGAAGAAAGTCATCCCGATGGTCCAACGAAGGGTAAAATTATTGGAACCGATAATTTCTTGAAAATGCGAACAGATTATTATTTGTGTCGAGGTTGGGACAGTGAAGGTGTTCCAACCGAAGAGACTATTGCTAAATATGAATTTGATTCAGAACCAACCATCAAAATTTAATATAAAAGGGATTAAATATGGTTAAAAGAGTTTTAGTCATTCATGCAGAAAATTGTACAGGATGTCGAATGTGTGAACTAGCATGTTCAAGTGTTAAAGAAGGAGAGTTTATCCCGGAGCATTCACGTATTAGAATCGTAACTAATGAATTAGAAGGATGGTCTAGACCAACTGTTTGTTTGCAATGTGAAAATCCAATGTGTATGGAAAAATGCCCAGTTGGAGCTATTTATAAGACAAAAACTCCACAAGGTGACTTTTTGGTTTTAGTGGATCAAGAAAAATGTACTGGGTGTAAACAATGCGTTGAAGCTTGTCCATTTGGAGTTATTTATTTTTTTGATAAGTTAGGTGTTATCAAATGTGACTTATGTGGAGGTAATCCAACTTGTGTAGGGTTTTGTTCATATAAGTGTTTAGATTTCGTTGAGCTGTCAGATGAGGAATACCAAAATAGAATTAGGAAATTAAACGAGATAACTGTAAAAGCTTCCGAAAAGATCGATAAACTCAATTCGTATAAGCGTAAAATGCTCTATTCTCTAGATACATCAAAAATTTCTGTCAATTCAGTGAAAAACAAGAAATAGAAATTATAACTAGAATAATAAAGAAATTATATCGTTTTTCTTTCAATATAACAGATTTAAAAACAGTGCTTGCAAAAAAATTAGTGCATAAATCAAAATATTTTAAAAAAATCCTATTAGAATAAAAAAATCGAAAAATTTTATATCAATCCTAAAGTGAAATAAAATGTCTTTTGACGAAAAAGAAGTTGAAAAAGCAAAAGCTGTAGCAATTGCACATTATAAATTAATAACTGAAGGCAAACAAGAAGAATGGCTAAAAACTATGGAACCAAATAAAAAGAGTACTGCAATTCGTTACTATTGGCCAGCAGGCAGAAAATGGATAGAAGCAGGAGGATCCTATGAATTCAAATTTTTTGATACGAAATATAGTCAACCAACAAGATTAAAGTTCTTTTTCCATCGCTATGACAAAGATGGAAACCCTTCTGGTTCTGGACAAGTCCCAGTTATTATGGTAAAAGATAAAGCTGGTAAATGGATAGTAGATGTTGCAAGCTGGTAACTATCCCTTAATTTTTTTTCTTTTCAAAATTAATATTAAAAGGACTATCTGAGTAATATCAAACAAAAAATAATTGAAATGATACTAATTCCATTATGGAAGAATAAAAGATTAATTTCAGATTAATCAAATTTTAGTATTTATGCAGATTTTGTTAATTAGAATAATATTATTAACCGTAAATCACTAAAGAGAAAACCTATTCTTTTATATTGATGAGAAATATAATTTAATTTAGTATAATTCAATAGGGATAAATAATTAATGTTTAATTTAACTCAAAATGATACTCTAAAACAAATTAATGAATTGCTACAGCAAGCAGCAGAAGAGGAGAATAAATACAATTGGAATAAAGAAATTGAAATTTTGAAACGAGTAGACAAGATTAGTTCAGACTATAAATTAAGAGAAATTGAAGGCGACACTAATTATAAATTGGGGGAGATATATGGAATTGCAGCTGACTTTGGAAATACTCAAGAAGAAATCGAAAATTTATTTCATTTATCCATAACAAGTTTTCAAAAAGCAGTTAATATATTTGAAGAATTAAAAATAGAACATAAGACAAATGCAGCATTAGGTCAAGTTAGCCTTCTTAAATCTATCTCTGGAGTTGAAGAAGGAAAAGAAAAAATTTTATTAGCATCAGTAATAAAACTTTTCAATAAAGCTAAAACTATTAATTTTGAGAGGGGAGATGCAAAAGAAACTTTAAAAATGGCAATTAGTGAGATTTCGGCTTTAGCATTTCTTTCTGGTAAAAGTGTTCTTCGCATTGATAAAAGAGTAGATCCAATAAAATTTCTTTCAGAATTTGATACTTTAATTAGTAAAGTCTGGAAAGAACTTAAAACTAAAGCAGATTTTCCTGAGATTTATATCTATCATTTTTTAAAGTCCATAACAGTATTTCTTGATGGGATGATTTGTTATTTTCCTGCTAAAGGTTTTAATATTGAGCAATTTTATTTAAAGCAAATAGACGAAATCAAAGAATTTATCGAATTATTTGAAAACTCAAACAAAAACCTAATTTTTTGTGGAGCTCATATATTTTACTCATATGCGAATTCAGGATATGCAACTTTTTTTACTAATAATCAATTTGAAGTGAAAAAATATTATAATAAAGGACTTAAAAGGTTAAAGACAGCTGAAATTCTATTACAAAAATTCGAACTTAATAATAATATATTAAAAGTAATTTTCTACTCTAGTAGATTCATGGCTACAGTAAATTTGTTAATCTTGGGTTATTCTACAAAAGATTTCAAGACATTTTTGGATGATTATGATTTTGGAATTAATTATGCTTTATTAATTTATCCTAGATATATTGCTATATTTACTTTGATTCATCTAAATCTTCTTATATTAATGTTTGCTCATGCTCCTTTTATACCAGATATTGAACGTTTTAATATAGCTAAAAAATCTCTTGATATAATTAATTTGATAACACAAATATTTCCTATAATAAATGATCCGAGTAATACCTTAATAAATTTACAAAAAAATACTTGTTTAGGTTCAGCAAATGCAATATTAGGAGATTTGGCTAAAAAAGAGAAGGATAAATCAAGTTATCTTAATGAAGCTTCTAAAATTTTTTACACAACAGCTAAAGTTGAAATTGAAAAAGGAGAAGGTTCTTTTTTTTATGCCGGTCTTTATTATCATGCTTCTAGGACTGCAATGATATTAGCCAATAATAATTCAATAATATCAAAACAAGTCGAATATTATCTGAAAGCAATTGATTTCTTATTAGTAAGCAAAGATTTCTTAATGAAAGATAATTATAGTTCTTTTCTTCTAGTTCAATACTTAATCATAATTCCAAGCCTTTATTATAAGGTAGGAAGATTAACAAACGATGAAAAGATATTTAGAAAAGCTTATTCGGCTTATATAGATGCAATTACATATTATAAAAACAGAGGGTATTCTAATTTAGTTGGCTCGGCTTATGTAAGAATTGCAGAAATTGAAGATCGACTTGGAAACTTCCTTTCTGCAGCAGATGATTATCAAAAGGCTGTTGATTCTTACGAAAAAGCAATTCTAACACTCACCTATACCAGATTGGGTAAAAAAATTGAGACTTTAAAGAATTATTTAAAGGCATGGAATTTAATTGAGATCGCGAAATCATTCCACGCAAATGAAGAACATGATCAAGCAGAATTGCACTATGAACAAGCCAGTAAATTGTTGAATTCTCTTCGTGATTTTAGATATGAAGCCCCATTTTATATTGCTTGGGCCGCATTAGAGACTGCAGAAAATTTAAGTAAAAAAAATAAACATCAAGAATCTACTTTAATGTATTTAGATTCTAAAAATAAGTTTGAAAATGCAATAGAAACTTTTAATTCTTTTTTTCATAAGAGGTCATTTTCACAAAGAGATAAAAATAGAATTTCAAAATTGATAAAGGTCGCAGTCGTTAGGGAGCGATATTGTGATGCACGGTTCCAAATTGAAACCGCAAGGTTAGAAAGCAAAAAAGGAAATCACTTAATAGCTGCAGAATTATATAACAAAAGCAGTTCACTTTTTGAAAATTTATGTCACACTTATAGAATTGAGCGAGAAAAAGATGAATTAACTGCTGTATATTATTTATGTAAAGCTTGGGAACATATGGAACGGGCAGATGAAAAACAAAACGCATCCCTTTATGGGTTAGCTGCAGACCTATTTAAAAAAGCTGGGGATATATTTCCAGAGAGTAGGATGCAAAAACTATCCTTGGGAAATTCACTTTATTGTTCTGCTCTTCGATGTGGAAGTTTATTTGATAGAACTGCCGATTTAGATGACAAGATTAAATTTTATAAAAAAATTAAAATGAATTTAAGAGAATCTTCAAAGAATTATCAATTAGGAGGTTTCGAGCAAGATGCTCAGTGGGCTTTAGCAACATCTACCTTTTTTGATGGCATGTGGAATTTAATTCAAGCTGATAATGAAATTGATGGCTCTAAAAAAAGTCAATTTTTAAAAATAGCAACAAATTATCTCGAATCGGCATCAAATATGTTTCAACATGCAGGATATACCCAAAAAAAAGATCTAATTTCAAATTATTTAAATATGATTAAAAATGAACAAGAAATTCTTACTTCTGCATTAAATGTTATTGAAAAGCCGGCAATTTCTGCAAGCAGCGTCGGAATTGTAGCTCCATCCTGTCCTATTGAAATTAGTTCCCAAATTAGCCTCGGGGAAATGCAGCAATACGATTTACAAACTGAATCTGAGATGAATTGGCGTAAAAGAATCCATCATATCTATTTCTATACTTCTGACGGTGGGTGTATTTATGATCATGCCTTTAAAGTAGAAGAAGAAGTATCAGCTAATTTAGTTGCTGGGGGCTTAACAGGAGTTGATGCTTTAGTTCAGGAGGTTACTCGAACCGAAACTAAAATAAAAATAATTGAAAAAGAAGACATGACTATTCTTCTAGAACACGGTAAGTACGTAAGTGCCGCCTTGGTTACAGACGAAAGCTTGATAACTTTACGAAATAAATTAAAACAATCTATTCAAGAGATAGAAAATTTTTTCAAAGAAGAATTAGAGTGTTTTTCTGGAAATATAACTCCTTTCAATAAAATTGAAAAATTTGTTCATAAAATCTTTGAGCTTAAATCTAATTTGTAGATAAAAAATGAAAAAGTGATCCTATTTTTAAATTTTATTTCTTAAAATCATTAATGAGGATACTTAATGAGTTCTGAACTAAATGAAATCCAGAATAAATTCAAAAATGCATTTGAAGAAGATTTCATTATTCTAGATGGGGTAGTAAAACCTGACAGATATGATAAAAATTATTGGCTAGTTAGGATAAAACCTAAGAAAAGTGGTCTTTTCATCATTAATCATTTCTTCGAAGATGAAACTGTATCAAAGGATGGTTATTGCCATAAATCTCACGAATTTCATATTAGTGTGAAAGAAAAAGGGACACGTCGTACGAATCGATATAATGCAGCGGGACAAAGAAAACAGACTTGTCCGGATATTTGGCTTGGTGACACATTAATAATCCCGATTTTTATCATGGACTACGCTAAAGACCATAGATTTAGCAAAAAAACAAAATGGGCTGAAAATATGGATTGGTTAAAAAATTTTCATTTTGATAAAGATAGAATGAAATATGATATAGAATTGGATAAAAAGGATATAATTGATAGGGAAATAATGAATAAGAACCTCCCAGAATTAGAAGGGATAACTGTTAGGCAATATGACGAAATTCCCAGAAGAGGGATAGATATAAATTTTGATTTATTATTTGAAGCTAGAGCACCTTCGAATTTTAATTTGAAATTAAGTGGAAGTGGTTTTGCGGATGTTATTATTCCAATAAGAATTGTTCCTATAGATCAACCAATTGAATCATTAGCAAGTTATGCAATGTTTAATGAGGCAAATGATGAATATAATTCTGCTCATAATTTATGGTTTCACTTAAATATCGCTACTCTCCGTCCAGGCGACAGATTATTGCTTAATTTCTTTAAAAAAAGGTTTTTAAACATAAAAGATAGTGAGGGGGTTAAAGATAAAATTAAAGATATAACAATTAGTAAACTACCATTTTCAGCAGAACACCATTCTACTCTTATATACAATCCATACGATTACTGGCTAGATAATAAATAACTTGGAATGAGTTATAAATTTTGTAATTACCGCACCTTTAAGAACAATTATAAACGGATTCCACCTTCTTTAATGGCATTTTCTAGCTCTTTATCCCTAAAGAAATCAACTTGTAAATTACATTTTTCACAGATTGTTAAAAACCCTGCTTTTCCCTCACCTTTATCCCAAGATTCATTAGAAGATTGAATTCCAAGCCAAAAAAGTTTTTCAGGAGTCTGTCCGCATTTTGGACAACTTTTTGCTTCACTCAAATACATTTCTTTTGCAAATTTCATCGCAGTTGGAAATATAACCCAATCTATTTGGTCACGGTTTTTTTTAACTTCATCCCAGCTGAAAAATTTACCTTCTTCCATAAAAATAACCTAAAAAACAACTAAATTTTTTTAAAACACAGTTAAATGGGGTTGCTGAGATTTGAACTCAGGATCACCTGCGCCCCAGGCAGGTATCATACCAATCTAGGGTTGAATTTTATTCAAACTAGCTAGACCACAACCCCACAATAGAGTGGGACCTTATGTTTTATTAATTCATTAAGTTGGCGGCGATGTCTTGCAGACACATGCTCCATTCAGCTCCAATAACGGTTTCGCATCCTTTCATAGCTTTGCCGCTTAATTTTAAGTTTTTTGATACTCTATAATTTCAATGTTTTCGTTAATATTAACCTTTCCAGTTCCACGTATTACTTTCCCAATGACATAAGGCTTAACTCCATTTTTCTTCAGAAGATTTATTAAATTCTCTAGGTTATCTTTGCTTACAGAAATCAACATCCCACCAGCAGTTTCCGCTGCTTTACCTTCTAATAAAGGATATCCAAAGGTTTCTGCCATTTCTTTTGTCCCTTTAATAATTGGTAATTTTTCGATTATTATATCAACATTACTTTGCTTTGCCATCTCTTCAGCATGCCCTTTTATTCCAAACCCTGTGACATCAGTTGCTGCATTGACTGAAATTTCTTGCATGACCTTTGCAACGGGTTTATTTGAAGTTATCATTATATTAACAGCGATATCAATTGCTTTTTCCATTTTTTCTTGAGAAATCAATTCAAAAATTTCTTTCATAGGTTCGGGTTCTTTTATTAATCTATATGCAGCCATCGCCGGTTGAATTCCTAATGGTTTAGTTAATAAAAGAAAATCTCCGTCTTTAGCACCATTTAAATAAATAAGTTTATCTAGATCCGCGACAGCGATAGCACAACCACCAAGTAGAGGCCAAGGATTTTGAATTGATTGTCCTCCAACAATAAGACATCCTTCTTTCACACAAAATTCATGAAATCCTTTTAGCATTTCAGTTGCAATTATTTCAGGCATTTCTGGAGGATAAGCAATAAGCGAAACCATACTTAATGGATCCGGCCAGCCCATGGTATATATATCATTTAATACATTACATGCACAAATTTTACCTTGAATAACTGGATCGTCAATGATAGGGGTGAAAACATCAATTGTTTGAATGATTGCTAATTTTTCATTAATTTTTATAACTGCGGAATCGTCACCAATTCCTGCTAGAAGTCGTTCATCTTTCACCATTGTTAAACCAGAATTTTTGAGTAATTTGGAAAGGTCATATTGAGGAATTTTACATGATCATCCATGAACTTGAACTGCTTTTGTTAAACGGAATTCCTCAGTTACTGAATTCACCTCCTTATAAAGAATTTTTTCTAAAGATTTGTTTTCTATTATTTTACAATTTAAATTATATATTTATTAATAAATTTAATTTGTCTATTTTTGTTCTTTTATCTTTAAAATTGATTTAAGTTCCTCGTGTAGTGATTCTTTCAAAGCATCTTTACTCTTTATTTGGTCAAATTTTTCAGTACTTTTTAATTCAAGTGTTGTTTCTGGAGAAATTGATTGTATTGATTTTTTAAGAAATTCAATCCATTCAATTGTATTTTGATTGGCTTTTTCGAGCATTAAAAATCGGGATTCAATTGAAGAGGTCAAGTTAATTAATAGATTTAAAACTTGTTCTATTGAAGATCCCAATTCTTTTCCTTTTAATCCTGCTGAACCTGTAATAATTAGATCACGAATACCTTTTATTACAGTTTTACTATCTCCCAAGCTGTTATAAATACTGTAAGGCGTTATTTCATATTCAAAATCTTTAAATTGAAATATTTCCTTGATTTCTTTTGATAGAAATTCAAATCTTTCTTTAATTTGTTCATCATCTTTGATATCGGGATCCATTTTATTTATTATAATTAGAAATCTAGGATTTTCTTTCAATAGCTCAACAATATTAGTAATCTCTTTCAGATAATCCAATGAATTCTCAAATTTCGAGGGATCTTGAATATCTATAACAAACATTAAAAATACAATATTTAAAAAGTATCTATCTGCATTTTGTATATATTCTTTCCTATAAATCTCTTGTCCACCCATATCCACCATTACATATTTTAAACCTTTCTTATCATCGAATATTTTTTGATTTGGACCTAATGTTGGTGGTAATTGATCAAATATATCCAATTTTAATTTATCCTGGATAATTCGGAATATTGCGGTCTTTCCAGCGTTATCCAATCCTACAATTGAAATTTTTTTAGATCCTAAAAACTCACCAATTTTACCTTCAGAAATCATCTTTGAAATAAACATCCATACGTTTACATCATACGGATCAACACCTAACACTTTTAATGTTAGGAACTTGGAGTCATCTATTTCCATTCTTACGAAATCTTCAATTTTTCTTGCTTTTAATACATTATACATGGTAAAAGCTGCCTTACTACTGACTCCTTTAAAATAAGTCAAGTCTAATTTTAAAATATCTTTTAAATCCTTAATTTTTTCTGGGATATCTATAATATCTTTAAGTCTTTCACGAATTGATTCATTCAAAAATACCTTCCTCCTTTAATTATTTTTTTGATTATCCTATTTTTCTCATTTTTAATAATTCCTTAAGTTCTGCTCGAAGAGATTGTTTTAAAGATTGAGTGTCTTGTAATTTTTTGAATCCTTTAGGGGCTTCTAATTTTGTAGGAAGTTCAGCTGGGATTTTAGGTTGAGGTGTTTTTGTATACGTACTCCATTCTCTAAAGTTTTGAATTGATTCTTCAATTTTTGAAAATCGTTCTTCCATCGTAGAACCAAAGGTGAGTACAATATTCATCATTCTTTCTAAGGATTCTATAACAAAATCTTTTAATTCTTGAAAACTTTCTGAATCAGTACTTAAAAAATCACGAATATCTCTAACTACAGATTTATTATCCCCCAATGCATTAAAAATACTATAAGTTGTTATTTCATATTGGAAAGTTTTATCTTGTAGTATTTCATCTACCTTTTTTATTAAGTAGAGAACAGAACTTTGAATATCTTCTTGTTCCTTAATATCCGGATCTACTTTATGTATTATAACTAAAAATTCAGGATTTTCATTTAAAATTGACATAATTTTTATAATTTCTTCCAGATAGTGTAAAGCTTCCTCAAATTTATCTGGGTCTTGGACGTCAATAACAAAAATTAATAGACCAACTTTAAGAAAATACTTTTCAGCATGTTGGATATAGTCTTTTCTGTATGCTTGTTGACCACCCATATCTAAGATCATGTATTCAAAGCCAAGTTTTTCAATTACTTCTCTATTAACACCTATTGTTGGTGCTAAACTACCAAATAAATCGATATTGACTTTATCTTGCAACACACGCAAAATAGCAGTTTTTCCAGCATTATCAAGACCCACAAGAGATATTTTTCTCGGCCCAATATATTCTTCTATTTTACCTTTATTGAGGACTCTTGAAATAAAAACCCATACATTTAGGTCATAAGGATTAATTCCAAGAAATTTCAAATTCATGAATTCTTCTTCATTGATTTTTCTTTTTGCAAGGTCTTTTATTGTTTTAACATTTAGAACTTTTCGTAATACAGCAGCATCCTTAATACTGATTCCTTTGATGTGTGATAAATTAAGGTTTAAAATACGTTTAAGGGTTCTGACATTTTTTGGAATCTCAAGAAGATGTTCAAGCTTTTTGACTATTGAATAACCCTTCAATTTATCACCAATATATTCATCTAATCTTTACATTTATATAATTCTATATAAAAATTTATTAGAATTTTAAAGACTATTTATCATTAGGAACAAACAACTTCTCTTAGTATAATTTAAAAACCTATTTTATATAAGATCATCATCTCGGGTCTTTAATATTTCATTTTTTTTCGATTTTAATACAGATTTTAGCTCCTTGCGGAGAGCTTCGTTTAAAGTCTTAAAAATTTTTACTTTATCGGTTTCTGGGGAAGGTTTTGTTTCTACGGTGGGTTTGGGGGTAAATTCGTGAGTTGTACTGAAATGTTCCATCCAATTTCTAAAGTCTTGCATACCCATTTCAAGATTTGATAACCTTTGTTCTACAGTTGAACTAAGATTTATCACTATATTTAAAATTCGTTCCATTGAACTTTGTAAAATTACTTCTTCCTTGTGTTTATGCTCAACATCAGGAGATATTACCCCACTAGTTATAAATTCACGAATTTCTTTTACTACTGCTTTATTATCTCCAATAAAATTAAATATACTAAAGGTCGTTATGTCAAAAACAAAATCTTTATCTTTAAATATTTCAATAACTTTATCCCCTAAGTAATTAATCGAATCTTGAATTTCCTTAAAATCAGAAATGTCAGGATCCACTTTATGAATTACAATTAGAAATTCTGGTTCTTCTTTTAATAATTCTACAGTTTTAATGACATCTTGTAAATATTTTAATGATTCATCAAATCTTTTCGGATCTTGCACATCTATAACATACATTAAAAATTCAACTTTAAGAAAATAGCTTTCAGCGTTTTGAATATATTGTTTCCTATAGGCTTCTTGTCCTCCCATATCGAGTATTACATGTTGCATGCCATATCTTTCAATTATCTCTCGATTTGCCCCCACCGTTGGTGCTAACTTGCTAAATATATTTACATTGAGTTTATTTTGTATAGCGTTCAATATTGCAGTTTTTCCTGCGTTATCAAGACCAACAATCAAGGTTTTTGAAGGACCTAAATACTTACTAATTTTTGCTTCAGATATCATTTTAGAGAAAAAAGACCAAATATTTAAATCGAATTCGCTTATGCCTAATGATTTTAACATTAAATATTCTGAGTCATTTACCTCTCTTCTTGCCATCTCTTCGATAGTCATAACATGTAATACATTTTTTAATGTTGTTGCTATTTTTACATCGATTCCTTTAACATGAATTAAATCTAGTTTTGAAATTTCATTTAGAGTTCCTACTCTTGCTGGAATATCAATAAAATTACTTAGTTTTTCCCTCATTGATTTATCTAAAGGTATTAATTCCAAAAAAATTTACCTCCAATATTATATAATAAGAATTTAAAAAAGGATTTTCTCTTTTTTTAGTCGGTTAATTTTTTCATTTTTAAAATGGATTTAAGTTCATCACGAAGAGCTTGGTTTATTGGGTAATGTTCTTTTATTTTTCCCGATTCTTTAACTTCTCTAGTAGGAGGCTTCGGTAGAGTTACAGCTTCACCTTTTCTAGTATATTCCATCCAGTGTCTAAAATTTTCCATTCTAGTTTCGATACTCGATAATCTTTGTTCTACCATTGAACTTAAGTTAATTACAATGTTCATAATGTGTTCTATTGATTCTTTTAACACAGAATCTTCTTTATGCTCATGCGCTTTTCCAGTAGTTATGAAAGTACGAATTTCTTTTACCATAGTTTTATTATCGCCAATAAGATTAAAGATACTGAAGGTTGTTATTTCAAAATCAAAATTTTTACTTTGTAATATTTCATTATACTGATTTTTAAGAACTTGAATTGCATCTTGGGTTTCTTTTTTATCTCTAATATCTGGATCTACTTTATGAATTATCACTAGAATTTCTGGTTGTTCTTTTAATACTTCTAATAAATTAATAATTTCTAGAAAATAATTTTGGGCCTCTTGAAATCGATTTGGATCTTGAACGTCAATTACAAACATTATGAACTCTACATTTAAAAAATAGCGCTCAGCATTTTGAATATATTGTTTTCTATAAGATTCTTGACCCCCCATATCAAGTACTATATGATCCATACCATATTTTTGGATTATCTCGCGACCCACACCTAATGTTGGGCTTAATTTTTCAAAGGTTTCTAGATCTAATTTATTTTGGATTGCTTGGAGTATGGCAGTTTTACCTGCATTATCTAGTCCTATAATTAAAGTTTTAGAAGATCCGACTTCGAATTTTCCTTCAAAAATCATTTTACATAAAAATTTCCACAGATTTAAATCATATTCGGGAATTCCTAACATTTTAAGCATTAAAAATTCTTCATCATTTATTTTTCTTAAAGCTAACTCTTCAATTGTTACAACATGTAAAACATTTTTTAAAGTCGTAGCAGTCTTTACATCAATACTCTTAAAATGAATTAAATCAAGTTGTGCAAGTTGTTTTAAAGTCGTAATTGATTCTGGAATGTCAATAACATTTTCAAGTTTGTTTTTTATAGATTCGTCCATAAATACAGCCTCAAATATTAAAATCCATTATAAATGCTTGTGATTATTATTCTTTTTATTATTGTTATTTTCTTTCATAAATTTTAATACATTTTCCATAGAAGTCATTCCAGTTCTTGCTCCTACTTTAAGGCAATTTAAAGCCCCAGCAGCATTAGCAAAATTGGCGATTTTATCTAAGTCCCAATCCTTTAAATAACCTACGGAAAATGCAGCATTAAATGCATCACCAGCACCAGTTGTATCAATGGGTTTTATATTATATGCAGGATAAGTTTTTTGTTCGATTTTATCACCGTTTCTTGTAGAAATAACACAACCATCGCTTCCTAAAGTGACTGCAATAATTTTTATATTAGGTTTTTTTCCTAGCAAAATCTTTGCGGCAACTGTTGGGTCGTGCTTCCCAGTCAGTTCCATTATTCCCAGTCTTTGGGGAATTAGTATATCGACAAGATCCAAAAATTTTTCAATCTCATCATAACCGTATTGGACTGCAACTTGTTTTTCTAAATCAAATGAAATAATTATATCAGGATTATCCTTTTTTGAGGCTTTTATTATATATTCTGAAACATCCTTATGAATGGCTGTAGTATGAATTAATTTTGCACCCTTTATAAGTCTTAAATCAATATCTTCTGGAACCTTGAGCCTTGTTTTAATCATGTAAGGACTTTGAATAATTACCCGTTCTCCACTTCCTGTAACCATAATAAAATTTACTGCTGAACTGGAATCGTCTTTAATTTGTAATAAAGAAGTGTCAACTCTTTCCTTTTCAAAATCCTGTAAAAGGGTTTCCCCAGCTGAATCATTTCCAATTGCACCCACAAAACCTGCTGGGATGCCTAATCGTGCAACGCCTGTAATATAATTACCTGTTACGCCACCAGGAAGATATACATAGCTTTCTGCATCAACTTTTTCATCGGGTTCTGGGAAATGTTTAATTTTTGCTATCATATCTAGGGCGCAAGCACCGACACCTAAAATTTCAGCCATTTTTAAGCCCAATTTTATTATTTTTTAAATGTGTTTTTTGATAATTTTTAATTTATAATGGATTTTAAAAATATTCCTTCACATATAATTTCAAAAAAATTACAGTTATTTATTCCACAGATGCATGTCTTGCATGGATGTAATCCTCGTCAATCTTTAATTCATCCATTATAACTCTTGCTAGTGAATCAAATAGCGCAAATGCAGCAGTATCAAAAAGACTCGTATAGGGAGCTAGACTTTTAGTTTTTTCAACTTTTGTTTTACTTTTCAAATCTATGATTATATCAGCTAATTTCCCTATTGTACATTCAGGATTTGAGGTAATTAAAACGAGTTTACCTCCAATTTCTCTAACTTTTTTTGCGAATGCAACAGTACTAATTGTTTCACCAGATCCTGATATCGCTATTAAAATATCTTTATCCGTAAAGCGGTGTGTAATGGTATCACCAATAAAACAAGATTTTACTCCCAAATGCATGAGGCGATGTGCAAATGTTCGTCCCACAAGTCCCGATCTGCCAGCTCCATAAACAAACGTCATTCGACAATAATGAATTAAGTTAGTTATTCCTTTAATATCATGTTCATCAATTATTTCTGTTAATTTTTTAATATTATCCGCTATTTCAAGTATTGTATCATGAAAATTACCCATAAAAGCTCACTCACTTAGTAATTCTATTCTTTAAATAGGATTATTGTATAGATTATTAAAAATATAGTAATTAAAATTAGAATAAAAATGATTTCAAAGAGATTTTAATAATGGAAAAAAATAAGTATCCAATTACAATTGAGGGTGAAACAGCCCAAATTAGGACTGCAGCAGAACTTGTAGTCGCGTTAGATGTCCTCCAAGGAAATCATGACCGTATGGTATTGCAGCAATTACATCAAAAAATAGTGGACATCATCAAGAGTCCTCAGGATTTATATATGATTTTAAAAGTTTTATCCGCAGATGACCAGATCTTTCTAATAGAAGCTCTGGGTGTAAATTTAGTTAAAGTAGTAAAAAGAGCCAGTGCTTTACGAGATATATTTGCTATGTTATCGGAAGGTAAAGTAGAAGAACAAATTTTAAAAGTTCTAGGTCCCAGTGGTCTACGTAGTTTGGTTCATTCAGCACGTGAATTATCTGAGATCCTCGAATGGGTATATGATATATGTGATAAATATGTCCTCGAATTGCTTGGTCCAGATTATTTGAGACGTATCTTTCAAAGTGGTGAAGAACTTAGCCTCGTTTTACATTCAATCGATCATGATTGTCAAAATGGGCTAATTGAAATCATTGGTTGGGAACAGGTTGTATCTTTAGTTAGAAATAGACGTGATTTAGCACATCTACTAAGAGCATTACCAAGTGAACTTAGTAAAAAATTGTTGAATTTTTTTACAAAAGAACAATTATGGGAGATAATTATCGATGATCACGGTTGGAAATATCTCTATAAATATCTTGAATCTGATGAGGCTAATTATCTAAGTGAGTTATTGGAGGTAGAAAAACATGCCTAATGAAGCAATTCCAACTTGGACCAGAGATCCAACCAAACCTGGATCTTTAACTCCTTTACGGGGAAGCAAATACGAAATGATTGATTCACATCTTCATGTAGTGAATTTTATTCAAGAAACCCCAGGCGGAAACGCTCTTATTAAAGCCATGGATAAAGCAAATGTAGGCAAGGCTGTTATTTTTGGACTGCCTGTTGCAAAAATATGGGCAGGACAAGACAGAGAGCCACCGGATTATTATTTGGCAAATGATTCCCGTTGCTATTATTATAGTTACTCAGATGTAATTGTAGCAGAAATGGTTCGTGCTTTACCAAATAAACAACAAGAGCGTCTTTATCCCTTAATATGTGGTTTCAATCCGACCGATAAATATGCATTTAGGCATATAGAGAGATTATACAATCAATACCCTGATGTATGGAGTGGTATCGGTGAAATACTGTTACGTCATGATGATCTCACAGCACTTACATATGGAGATGCCGCACGTGCTAACCATCGTGCACTTTGGCCAGTATATCAGTTCGCAGCAGACCATGATTTACCAGTATTAATGCATCAAAATATAACTTCTGTTAGTAAAAGCGACCATCCGGTATATTTATATGAACTCGAGGAAGCACTTCGTGATTTCCCTAGGACTCGTTTTGTCTTGGCTCATTGTGGAATATCAAGACGAGTTAATGTTCCATTCTACCATGAAATGATTAAACGATTACTTGATCAATATCCTTTATTGGTGGTGGATTACTCATGGATTATCTTTGATGTAGTCATCTGCCCTAATGGAAAGCCTCAAAAAGAATGGATAGAACTTACAGAAGAATATAGCGAAAGGATTTGTCTCGGATCAGATATGGTGACTAAATTTGAGCGCATAGGTCCAGAATTGCAACGTTATGATGTATTTCTTGATCAGCTTAGTGAGACAGCTCGTGCCAACATTTGTTGGCATACTCCAGAAAGAGTTTATAGCCGAAATAAAGGCAAAGTGAAACTAACTGAAACATCTCTTGACTATTATGCATCTATAACTGGTTATTAATCAGCGATTATCATGAGAACACTTAATAAAAAAATTATTATTAAACAAAATACTGAAAAACCATATCAATATCCTTTTTTTTATATTTTCGGATATAATATACTATATCAAGTTCTTTAATCGATTAATTTTGGAATGTAATTAGTCTTCGTCATTAAGATCAGGGGGAGCTATTACTTCACCGACGCAAACGCTGTTTTTATCAATAATCTTCAATTTTTTATTAATAGAAAATTGACAATCATGTCCATAACCAGATAATGGTCCACAATCTATAAAATAAGCTTTTTTCTTTTCAGTAATGGTTACTATAAAATCATTTACCAAATTTTCTAATCCAGAACTTAAATTTCCATAAACACCGAAATCTCCACTTTTCTTTAACGCCTCGTCCAAAATTTTTGCTATTCTATTTTTTTCATCTATATTCTTCTCTTTTTTGGAAATAAATCGTATCTTTGCTACAATATCGTCAAATTTAGACATTTATTTCACACCCTAATAACGGGATGATATTAATGAATTTATTAACATTTTTTCGCATATAATTATTCCCAACCATTCAAAATTACTAAAATAGTCAGTTTTTCTTTTCAAGTAAAAAAGAAAATTTATATTTTAGTGAACCGTTTACAATATGTGGAATAGAATTAATTAATAATGAGGAGAATACTATTAAAGAAATCGAATTGGGAAATATTCTAGATGAAAAAAAGCTAGAAGAAGAAATTAATAAAATAAAGAAAAAGGGAAAGAGGTTATTCGATAAAGGAGATTATTTAGAGGCTCAAAAACTATTTAAAAATATGGAATCTAGTCTATTAAAAATAAATAGGAAAAATGAAGCATTATTTTTTTCTCGTAAATACGAGCAAATCAAAAATCTAACTGATCAGCGCAGAGAAACCTTAAAACTTTTAACACAAGCAAAATTTAAGAAAGATATTATTCAAGTGATAAATCTATATAATGAAATAATTGAAATTTCTAAAGAATTGAATGATATTGATGGTATAGAGATGTATAATGTAAAACTAAAAGAATATACTAAATCCTATAAAATTTCTATCCCTGAATTAGAATTGAAATTGATGGTTTTAGAAGAGCAAGCAGCAAAGTGTGAGAGTGAATATTTATATGGGGCAGCTTCCGATAATTACGAAAAATGTGAGAAAATATGTTTATTATTAAGACAATTAGGGGAAGAAGAAGAAGATAATTTAGAAAAATTTAGAAAAAAGAAAGAATCACTTCGAAATATAATTTCAAAACAAGAATAGATTTTCTTTTTTTATAAAATAGTTATTCTTCGCTTTATATGGTATAATCTCGGTGTTAAGATTTTTCTTTAAAGATTAATAAGTTTCTTTATAATATATATAAGGAGCGATTTTAAGGAATTTAGAAATTAAAATATTAAATTATAATAAAGGTTAGGATAATGCGAAGACATAAAATTTTAGGATTTTTAATATATTTATTTACAATCTTAATTATTATCCCCTCAAATTATTCCTTTTCAACCAATGAAACTCTTCCTTGGAATTTATTAATAACAAATGAAAATCGTTCTCCTTCAGTCTACGATCCAATACTATTATCTCCCTCCTACAGTCCATGGTCCAATGCAACGATAATTTCAGATGATTTCATTGGATGGAATAATGATTCAAGTCAGTTTGCGGATATTGCCACAGATATATATGGAAATGTGCATGTTGTTTGGGAGGATCAAACTATTGGTGAATGGGGAACTGATCATGAAATAATGTATGCAAATTATACAGGTTCGAGTTGGTCCAATTCCACAGTTATTTCAGACGATTTTACAGGGTGGAATACCGGTGATAGTCACAGACCAAGCATTGCTACAGATAGTAATGGAGATGTTCATGTTGTCTGGAATGATAACACTAATGGTCCATGGTATGATAGCGTAGGAGATTGGGAAATTATGTATGTAAATTATACATCATCGGGCTGGTCCAATGCCACGGTGATTTCTGATGATTTCACAGGATGGAATGATCAGGGTAGTTATTGGCCTGACATCGCAGTGGATAAAAATGACAATTTGCATGTTGTTTGGGAGGATTGGACGGATGGTGAATGGGGAACGGATCGTGAAATAATGTATGTAAATTATACATCATCGGGTTGGTCCAATGCCACCGTGATTTCAGACGATTTTACTGGATGGAATAATGATACTAGTAATTACGCTAACATCGCCATAGATATATATGGAAATTTGCATGTGGTCTGGGAGGATTTTACAGTTGGTGAATGGGGATCTGATCATGAAGTAATGTATGTAAATTATACATCATCGGGTTGGTCCAATGCCACCGTTATTTCAGATGATTTTACAGGGTGGAATACCGGTGATAGTCACAGACCAAGCGTTGCAACAGATAATAATGGAGATGTGCACGTAGTCTGGAATGATGGCACAGATGGTACGTGGGGAACTGATTGGGAAATTATGTATTCAAACAATTCTGCTGGAGGTTGGTCTAAGGCAACTGTGATTTCGGATGATAGTACCAATTGGAATTATGATGGTAGCTATCAACCTGAGATTGCTATAGATAAAAATGGAGATTATCATGTTGTCTGGAATGATTGGACGCCTGGTGAATGGGGAACAGATCATGAAATAATGTATGTAAAACATGTTGGTACAGGTTGGACTAACGCAACAGTGATCTCGGACGACGGTACTGGATGGAATAATGGTGATAGTTCTATCGCTCAGATTGCAACGGATAATAATAGCTATATTCACGTAGTCTGGCATGATGACACGGATGGTGAATGGGGAACTGATTATGAAATTATGTACTCACGGTATCTTTGGGAAAATAACCCTCCAACTTCAAATCACCCAAATAATATTACGACTCCGATAAGCGACACAGATAAGATTGGATGGATATTATATGATGATTATGATGAAGGTTATTATCGAGTCTGGGCAAATGATACAAATGGAAATTATTACATACGGGAAGATTGGCAACCTTGGACCAATAATACGCTTTTGAATGTTACTATTAACCGCACTGCGTTAGGAATTTATAATTATACAATAGAATATAATGATAGTGCAGGGATTTTTGGCAATCCCGACACTGTTATAGTTTACGTGGTTGGTAACAACGGTTCAAAACAATTTTTAAGCTCTGGAATTAATTACATCTTTCAATATGATAATGAGAGCTTTTTATGGGTGAATTTAACGATTTTTGTATCATATGAAACTAATTTAACAATAACAACATATTTAAAAAAGCCTATAACCTTTGAAGATTTATCAGAGGGGTTTCTCTTTTTTGATTTAACATTAGAGGATCCAAACGCAATAGCTAATGTGATTATACGATTTCATTATAATGAATCACTTCTTAATGGTATTGAGGAACAAAAAATTGTTCTATATATTTTTAATGAGGGAGCCGGGAAATGGGAAATACTCGATAATGCGACGTCTAATTATAATGATAACTATTTTCAAGTTAATTTAGCTCATCTGTCAAAATTTGCAATGGCACCTAAATCACAAAAAGAAATACCAATTATATTTCTTCCTCCTTCAGGTGGGGATAATTTGCTATTATATATCATTATCGGAGGAATAGCAATAACAACTATCGCTATTATTGTTGCTGTAAAAAAACGGAAGGAGGAACTGGAACCTATTAAAAAAATGAAATTTAAGAAGGAAGAATTAAAAATTAAAAGAGCCTACGACTATTTAGGAGGGGATATTAGATATAAAGTAGTCGTAGAAAACATCTCCAAGGAAAACATTAGGGATATTTCAGTAGAATTAGATGTTAGCAAGGGATTTGAACAAACAAAACCAATAAATAAAATAAAGAAACTTGAGCCAGGAGAAAGCATTGGCTCTGATTTTACTCTCACTCCAATGACTTGTGGCAAGACAAGGATTCATGGAAAAGTTTCTTACATTAATGGAAAAGGTAAACCGGTAACAACGGAGGTTTCCCCTTCTATAGTCCAAATTAAATGTCCCTTGGTGCAACCCAAAACAATTTCTTTATCAGAACTCATGAAATTGATGGGTAAGTTACAAAGCAGTCATACAGAAATTGAATATTCTAGACTTAGTAAGGCATTGGCATATCAAATTGCAAAGGAACAGGTTTCTTCGCTGGATGTTTTGGAAGTAGAAGAGAATGAGGATATTTTCCATGTAATTTATAGTGGTGAGGCTAAAGTCGGTGGAGACTTGATCATCATTGATTTAATTGTGAAAGATAAAATAATTATCAATGTATACTTAAAAGATATTAAACAGGCTACGGGGTTTTTAGCTAACATTAAAAATTTGATAAATCTAGCAATAAAATATTCTTCAAGGATTTCAACTACTTTGGGTGTCATAACTTCCAAGATTTATAATTTATTTGAATTTGCTGGTCGACTCTCAGACCTAAATAACTTGTGCATCGAAAAAGCTCCAGTTGATGATATTCTTCTAGTGCTAAAAGAATTAAATATCAAGTCGAATTCTTATTTCTCAGGTTTAAAGATTGCCCAAACCCTTCAAGAAAATTTCAAGAATTGGATAAATAATCTAGATCAAATCAAGGATGAAGAAATCTGGGACAGAACGTATCTAAACATGAGATACGATATTATCAACTTGATAGATGCAATCATCTTACTCTCAGAATCAAATTCAAAGAATTATTATGAAGCACCAGATTCTGAAGAAACTATAAAGAAAAACATCGAAATAGGAAATAAACAGTTAATAGATGAATATAAGAAAATTTTGGAGCAATATTCCAAAAATATCATATTCGCTTTGATGGTAATTGAGAAGAATGGAGGACTCAATTTGTACACGTATGATTTCAAGGAGGAAAAACTGGCATCGGATTTAATTGGTGGATTTTTAACTGCGATAAGAAGTTTTGGAACCGAAATATCAAAAGAAGAAACTATCATGAAAAAACTTTCGTATGAGCACTTTCAAATCGAGCTTTTAGAAGGACAACATATAATAGCTGCACTCTTTACTTCTGGAATTTCCGATCAACTAACTAAGGAACGGCTGAATAAATTTTTAATCAAATTTGAAAAACAATTCAAAAACGAATTAGAAACATTCATGGGAGATATTTCACGATTCGAAAGGGCTAAAGATCTTATAAATCAAATTTTCTAAACCTAGTTAAAATTTTAAACAAAAGCAAATAGAGAACATAGAAATAATTTTTTAAAATTTTTTGAAGTCTTGATTGAGTTAAAGAAAAATATGTTGAGCTAAACCATATTTATTTGATATTTTTGTTAAAATTAATAAATCATTATATCATCTTCTAGTTGGTGCATAAATGTTTGAGAAGAAATATGATGCGATTATTATTGGTGCGGGTTTAGGAGGGTTAATGACTGCAGCAGGATTGGTTCAAGCAAAAAAGAGAGTCCTTGTTCTAGAAAAAGCAGCTTTTATTGGAGGAAAATATACAGAAATTGATTATAAGGGATATAAAGTCACTACCGGAGCTTGGACAAATATGGGTAGTAATAGCCATATAGACCGATTTTGTCAAAAAGTTGGTGCACAAGTTGATTATATTACTTTAAAACAAATACGAAAGGAACGTGGAACTCCGGGTTTACTTGGAAAAATTAGATATAAAAACGGAAAAGAATTTCTACCCACTTCAACCTTAAATTCACCATTTTCTGAAAGTGAGATGCAAGAATTTTCAAAAATAATGATTGGTATGGTTTCTAAAGAACTTGAAGGAATTGATAGGTCAAAAAATGTATCAGTTTTTGAATATGCAAAAAATTTTACAAATTCTGACAAGATTATCAAATTATTAGATTCATTAATAGGAATTGCAAGCGGATTAAATTCAAAAACAATCCCTGCAAGTGAATATAAAATAATTTTAGATGATGGTTTTGGGATAGCATCTGGTAGCTTTGGATTTCCAATTGGTGGTATTAAATCCATTATAGATGCTCTAGAGAAAGTTATTATCAATAAAGGCGGTGAAATTAGGACTAAAAGTGCAGTTGAAAAAATACTAATTGATAGTAATTCGGCTACAGGAGTGCAATTGTCAGATGGTAAATCAATTTATTCAGACTTAGTTGTTAGTAATGCGGGACCAAGAAATCTTCTAAAAATATGTGGGCGAAATAAATTTCCATCCAGTTTTCTTAAACAAGTTGATTCATTAATTCCAATAGAGGCGCTAGCCATTATATGTGGTTTAAATGAGCCGCTCAGTGAAGATGTGCCTATGATTATCACTCCGGACTGCCAGAGAATAGCTGGAATTTTTCAACCTACCTTTTTCGACCCGAGTGTTGCACCTCCTGGAAAAACTATGATTGATATATTTGCTCCTCTTAAAACAAAAGATATCAAAAAAGAAATAGATCTCACCGTAAAAGATTTAGAAGATTTATATCCCGGCATTCTTGATCCTTCTAATTTGGATTTTCAGCTAAATATGGTATTTGCTGGCGACTTTCCAGCTGCAGAGGGTGCACAAACGTTCCGCCAGACGGGTAATGATAGAATTGACCCGAGATTACCAGTAAATAATTTATTTATGGTAGGAGCCGAAGCTATAGGAAGTGGTGTTGCTGCGGATCTCATACCTATAGGAGTTAACAAAGCATTAGAGTATATATTAGGAACTGAAAAATGGCTTAAGGTTACTACTTAAATTTAATTTTGTAATTAAATTGATATACTTAAGATATTTTTCAAAAGTTGAATTAAGGTATAATCTATAACAAATTTATTAAAAAGACTTAGAGGATTTTCTTTGGCAGACTCGCAAGGAATAGAATTTTATGAAAAATTTACCTTTATGTTAAAAGATATGCAAATGGCTTACCCTTTTGGAGTGGGTAAAGCAATATATTTATATTTTAGTAAATTACTTAAACAAATTCGGGATCCTAACAAAAAGAAAATATTATCAAACATTGGTATTTGTCCGGAAATTTGTTATGCGATGGATTTAGTCCCGATTCAGCAAGAACTTACCAGTACTTTATGTGCAGCACTTGGAACATCAGTTGAATATTTAGATTCTGCAATTGAGGCAGGAATGCCGCAAGGTTATCTTTGTAATTTCCAAAAAGTCTGGATTGGTGCAATGATATTGAAAAAGCTTCCCATACCAGATCTATTAGTATATGCTCCAGAACCTTGTGATTCAATGCATGAAAATTATCAATTCATTCAAAATCGTTATAATATTCCTGCATTTGGTTTTGACATTCCATATTGGACACATGAAAAGAGTTCTCCTTATTATAGTGACCGGATTTCAGAGTATGTAGGAAATCAAGTGAAAAAGATGGTTTCCTTTTTAGAAAAACATACAAATTCAAAATTAGAGCCTGAAAAACTAAAAGAAACAATGGAAAAGTCAAATGCTGCTCGTCTAAATATGCTCGAAATACTTGAGTACTGTAAAGCCGTTCCAAGTCCGATGCCAAGTTCTATATTAACTCCATTCCTTATTTTACTTTCCTGCCTACTTGGTACAGATGAAGCTATAAATCTAACAAAATCGGTAAGAGACGAAGTTTACTCCAGATTTAAAAATAAACAAGGACATATTGCTTTAACTTATAAGAAAAAGACGGAAAAACTTAGACTATTATGGTTATTAATTCCAATAGCCTGGGATCTGGGAATAAGTAACTGGATGGAACGAAAATATGGTTGTATTACTATAATGGATATACTTTCAATTTACTTAACAAAACCAATCGACACAACAAGTTTAGAGTCCATATATAGAGATTTAGGAAAAGCAGTGATAGATTATCCAATGGGTCGTCAATATCGTGGACCAATCGAATTTTTTTTGGATGATATGCTAAGAATTTGCAAGGATTATAAAATAGACGCGGCGGTATTGGGAGGTCATAATTGTAAAAACGTGTTTGCAGTCCGTAAATTGATTTCGGAAACTTTAGATAAAGAGATGGGAATTAAAACCCTTGAACTGGAAGCAGATTCACTAGATCCCCGAGTAAAGCAAAAAAAAGATATAAAAAGAGCTTTAAGTCAATTTTTAGATCGAATTACTAAAGAAAAATATGGGATAGAAAAATAAATTTAAAGATTTTATTATTCAATTATGAGGTGAATTTTATGGAAAGGTTAAAAGCAATACCCATTTCTGCTCCTTTATATGAATTTAAGAAAAATGAGACATTTTTTTACCCTGATTCAAAATTTTTAATGGTTACGTTTAGTGTTGATAGAGAAGATATTAAAGAATTGGTTCCACCTCCGTTAATTGTCGGTAAATCACCAATGGTTATATGTTATGTAGCATATTTTAAAGATTCATTTGTGGGAAATTATCACGAGGCAGCAACTTTTATTGAAGCACGATTAAAAACGAAAACAACTAAGGATATGGGTTGGTACTGTAATAGTATGTTTGTTGATAATGATGCAGCAATGGCAGCAGGACGTGAAATTTACGGTTTTCCAAAAAAAATTGCAGAATTCAAGCTATTTACTGAAAAGGGAAAACAAATTGGCATTGTAAAAAGAAATGGGATTGAAATAATGAAAATAGTAGTTGAACTTACAAATGAAGTAAATGAAATTCCTGGAGGACAAGTCATTAGAGCTTTAACTTTAAAACACATTACTAATCCAGAGAATAATGGAATTGAACTTTCCGAATTTGTAGCAACTGATTTAAAAGTGATTCCTAAAACAATTAAAAATGGGAGTACATCAGTTGAATTTAAAGAATCAAAAAGAGATTTAATATATTTGCTTAAACCAAAAACGGATCCCTTGGGTTTTTATATAATTTCAAACGAAATGTATTTACCTCCCGGAAAAATAATACATAAAATGGTTTAATTATACACGATTCTTTTATAAATATTTAGGAATTATCACAGTTAAGTTAATTACGTATCAAATTTTTAAATTATTATCATAAAGAATATTTCATTGTAATAATTCATTTCATAAAAACAAAGTATCTTGTTTGATACTGGTTCTTTTTATATTTGGACTATTCACGATAGAGGTTTATGAAATTGATTCAAATTGATGATAAGAAATGTTGTGGTTGTAGTTATTGTGTATTAACTTGTCCTAAAGAGGCAATAACTTCCTATTATGGTGCTGAAGTTAATGAAAAGTGTACTAGCTGTGGGATTTGTGTACATAATTGTCCAAATTATGCCATTATAATTATACAAGGTGAAAAATAAATGTCTGAACAAGATTATGATACCATCATTATAGGTGCTGGAATTGGGGGTTTAATGACAGCTGCTGGGTTATTACATGCTGGAAAAAGAAAAATTCTGGTTTTAGAAAAAGGAACGTTTATAGGAGGCAAGTATACAGAAATTAATCATAAGGGATACAAGGTAACTACGGGATCTTGGACTAGTATAGGTAAAAGTTCACATATCGGTCGTTTTTGCGAAGAAGTTGGAGCAAATGTTGAATATATAACTCTAAGACAAATGAAGAAAAAAGGTATTGGTTCTGGGTTATTTAGCAAGGTCAGATATACTGATGGAACTGAATATTCACCAACATCAACTGAAACGACTCATTTTTCAGAAAAAGAGGGGGAAGAAATGACTACATTGTTGATGGGATTAGCTGCCAAAGAACTTAAAGGGATTGATAGGTCTAAGAATGTTTCCGTAAGACAATATGGAGAGAATTTTACAAAATCAGAAGGTATAATGGGACTTCTGGATTCTTTAATAGGCACAGCTGCTTGTTTAAATGTTGATACTATGCCAACAAGTGAGTTCCGGATCATTATGGAAGACGGTTTTAGATTAGCTGCTGCAAGGTTTGGTTTCCCAGTAGGAGGCGTTCGAGGTATTATTGATGCTTTGGAAAAAGTAATTAGAGAAAAAGGGGGAGAAATCCAAACCAAATGCAATGTTGAGAAAATAAACATTGATAATAATCGTGCAACTGGAGTCGAGTTATCTGATGGTAAAACAATTAATTCAAAAATCGTAGTTCACAACGCTGGACCAAGGAGACTTTTGGAACTTGGCGGAAGAAAAAATTTCCCTAATGAATTAGTCAAAAAAATTGATAATCTAATCCCCGTCGAAGCCGCTGCAATTATATTGGGATTAAATAAGCCTATTTCTAAAGATATTCCACTGATTTTAACCCCAGATTGCGAACGAATTGTTGGAATTTTCGAACCAACATTCTTTGGTGACGAGGCAGGTGTAGCTCCACCTGGAAAAACTATGATTGACTTATTCTGTCCAATTAAAACTCAAAATATTAAAAAAGAAGTTGACTTGGCGATCGAAGATATACAAAATTTATATCCAGGAATTTTAGACAAATCAAACTTAGATTTTCAACAGAATATGATATTTTATAAGAACACTCCTGCGGCGGAATCAGGACAGACCTTCAATCAAACGGGGGATGATCGAATTGATCCAAAGACTCCAGTAAATAATTTATATTTTGTTGGCTTTGACGCGCATGGCTCAGGTGTAGCCGGAGATTTAATCCCAATAGGTGTTAGAAAGGCTTTGGATTATATTCTAAAAACAGAAAAATGGTTGAAAGTGGCTATATAGAAAAAGAAAAATTTATGTAAGTCTCATCTACATCTTGAACTTTGTCCTCCATCAACCGGAAGAATGACTGATGTAATAAATTTTGCTTCGTCAGATGCAAGGAAAAGTGCAGCATATGCTGAGTCCCATGCGTCTCCCATTCCGCCTTTTAATGGGACTAATTTATTCCTCATTTTGATTATATCTTTTTTAGGTATCTTCGTTTCTCTCACAAATCCTTCGACAGCCATTGGTGTATTCATTAGACCGAGCATAATAGCATTCACACGTATACCTTGACCAGCATACTCCTGAGCTAATTGATGAGTTAAAGAATTAACTCCAGACTTTGAAATCTTATAAGCCACAAATGGTGCAGCACAAACAGCCGCAATAGAAGAGGTATTTATAATACATCCACTTTCTTGTTTCGCCATAATTGGTAAAACATATTTACACGAGAGAAACATTCCTTTTAAGTTTACAGTAAAAATTTTATCCCAAGATTCTTCGCTCAAACTGACTAATCTCTTATCTCCTTCTCCTATACCAACATTATTTACGAGAATATCGATCCTTCCATAAACCTCAACACATTTCTCAGCCATTCGCTTGCAATCATCTGCTTTCGTAATATCAGCTTTAAAAATAAAAGATTCTCCACCTTCTTTATCGATCATCTCTTTTGTTTCTTTGGCAAGATCGGGATTAATATCAACCAGCATTACTTTTGCACCCTCACGGGCGAAAAGTATCGATATAGCTCTTCCATTTCCAATAGTATCTCCGGGCTGTTGCCCTGCTCCGACAACTATAGCAACTTTATCTTTTAAACGATTTACCATTTTAGTCCTCCTTTATTTTTTTTATAATAATTATTGTATATTGTTAAAAAAAAAGATTAATAGATTTTACTCGCTTTTTTTGTAGATAATTATAAGAACGATTGCAGCTATTATTGCTATTATTATTATAATAGGGATTGCCCAAATCAATGTATCAGGTCCGGAAATCATTAATAACACTAATGGTAATAGATCAGTTGATTTACTAGGTCCTGAAAAAGATGCATACATTATTTCTTGATCATTTCCCCATTCACCGTCTGTTCCATCTTCCCACACAACATGTATTTTTCCATTAGGTTCAATAGCAATTTTAGAATCATAACTGTCACCGTCATTCCAACCATAAAAGTCAGATATACAAGTTACATTAGTCCATTTCGTTCCAGTATATTTTACGTACATTATTTCTTCATCAGAACCCCATTCACCGTCAGTAGCTTCATTCCACGTTACATGTAAGATTCCTTGGTTATCTATTGCTATATCAGGAAAATCACTACTCATATCATTCCACCCAGTACTATCATCTGAGATAACCGTTGCATTGGACCAGCCCGTAGCAGTATAGCTTGCATACATTATTTCTGTATCTGTTCCCCATTCAGTATCAGTATAATCATACCAAACAACATGAACATTTCCATTATTATCAGTGGCAACTTTAGGTCTGTAGCTAGAACCATCATTCCATCCGTATAAATCGGAAATACAAGTTGCATTGGACCAACCTGAGGCGGTTCGATTTGCATACATTATTTCTGCGTCTGATCCCCATTCACCATTTGTAAGATCATGCCAAACTACATGTAAATATTCATTATTATCAATAGCAATGATTGGGAAACGACTAGCACCATCATTCCACAAAGTATAATCATCTGAAATACAAGTTGCATTGGACCAACCAGTGGTAGTACAATTTGCATAAAATATTTCTTCATCTGTTTCCCATTCACCATCTGTATAATCATACCAGACTACATGTATTACACCATTATTATCTATAGCAATGTCGGGATTATAACTATCATCGTTATTCCATCCAGTATTATCATCTGAAATTACAGTTGCATTGGACCAACCTGTAGCAGTTCGATTTGCATACATAATTTCTTGGTCTGTTCCCCATTCACCAGGTGTATCATCATTCCAGACTACATGCAGATTTCCATTATTATCTAAATCAATTCTAGGGTTCTCACTAGAACCATTATTCCATCCATAAATATCCGAAATACAAGTTGCATTAGACCAACCAGTGTTAGTATAATTTGCATAAAATATTTCTTCATCTGTTCCCCATTCACCAACTGTCCAATCATACCATACTACATGTATATATCCATTTTTATCAACGACAATATCTGAATAATAGCTATTATCGTTGTTCCATCCAGTACTATCATCAGAAATCACAGTTGCATTGGACCAATTAGAAGTATTTAATGGAAAATTTTTATTATCGAGTGGAATAGACATCAAATTATTAAAAGAATTATTTGTTAGTACACTGAATATTGATAAAACTAGTATTTGAGATGTCAAAATATATATTAATATTTTTTTATTAATTTTAAAAAACTCCTTTTATTTTAGATTTAAAATTTAAAATATATCATTTTAAATTAATTATGTTATACCTATTTTTAAAAGAATATTTATATTTCCAATTAAAGTTGTGATTCACCGTCAATAAATTAATGGAAATATAACTTTGGATAGAAATATAAAAACTTTTTACATTAGGCAATTTTTTCATAACTTATGGTTCATCGTTCCTGTTCTTGTAAGTTTTTACAATGAACTGGGATTAACCTTTGGTCAAGTATTATTATTACAATCTGTTTCAGCAATATCAGCCATTGTATTTAGTGTTCCATCTGGTTTATTAGCTGACAGAATCGGTCGCAAAAAAGTTCTTTTATTAGGTATATTTTTACTTAACATCTTCATGTTTTTTTATTTATTTGTGGTCAATTTCTTTGAATTTGTAATTCTCGATATTATTTATGGAGCGTCTCTCGCTTTAATCTCTGCAGAGTTTCCTTTAGTTTCTGATACGTTAGTAGAAATTGACAAAGAAGAAATAACTACAAAAGTTTTTTCAAACGGAAACACAATCTTAATCCTTTCATTTATGGCAAGCAATATAGCTCTAATATTTTTAATTGATTATGGATATCGATTTACAATTCTATGTTCCCTCATAGCATTTATCATAAGTTTTTTTATAGCTTTATTAGGTTTCAGAGAACCTAGAATTAAACATAGAGAAAAGGAACAAACTAAAAATTTCAGATTTCATTTAGGAAAAATGAATGAATACTGTAGGAAAGATCATTTCTTATTGTATTTAATAATTATTGGTTCAGTGTATCTTTCTATTTCATATTTAGCTTTTTGGGTCGTGCAACCATATTATACAGAATGCAACTTGCCAATAGAATCGTTTGGGTTATTATTTGCAATAACTAATATGACTGAATTAATAGCTACTTACTTATCCTATAGAATCGAAAAGAAATTAGGAAAAAAAGCCACACTTTTAATTATTAATCTATTATTTCTTCTCGCTTTTTTAGGCATGAGCTTCATTTTCAATATTTTTGGATTAATTTTTGTTATTTTAAGACAAATTGGAAATGCTTTTGCGGTTCCAATATTTAATGCATATATAAGTGAAGAGATTACATATATGGAAAAATTAGAAAATGAAGATATTCCCTCCAGTAAAGCTACTATATATAGTGTTTATGCAATGTTAAACAATTTGATATTCTCAGTAGTATCTCCAATAACTGGATTTTTAGCAGATACAATATCCTTATCTTTTACTCTAGTAATATTATTCCTTACGCTTTTTATATCACTAATTATTAATTTAATTCTATTAAGTAGACTGAGAATTATAAATAATAATGAATTAACCAAAAAACTTTCATAAAAATATAAAATAGAAAAAATAGAAAATTAATCTTATACTGGGGGTTCTTTTCGGAATAATAACTTATACCAGAACCGTCTACCGTCTTTGGCGGTGACTGCTACAACAGTAGCTACTCCAAAAATTGCTGTAATGATAACTCCAATTAACAGAATTCTAAGGCCGTCAGATGGTAAATTCGTAAAGAATCCCAGAACACCTCCGGATCCCCAAACTAAATTAATTAGATCATCAAATGGATCGGCTGTAGCTGAATCCACAACAGCCCAAAGGGCACCAATAATTACAAGAACGATAAGAAATGGAACTAAAAAAACACAAGCTTCTTCAAAAACTCTTTGAATTTTCTCCACAGTATCCGTCAAAGCCTTTCACCAAAAATAAAAATATTCGCTATAACAATTATCTATATTTATTATAATATAAAGTTTTATACTTTCCGTATTGATAATTTTTGTCGGAAATCAACGATTAGTAATATAAGAAACGATAGGGGTAATAATTCTTTATATTTTTATTTCAAATTTATTAAGTTCCGATTTTAAATTTAAGTTCGAATTAAATAAAATCGTATTAATACCTAATTTTTCAGCTCCTAAGCAAAAACTTTTAACATCATCGATAAATAGACATTCCTCTGGTGTCAGTTTATATCTTTGAATTAAAATTTCATAAATTTCTTTTTCAGGTTTAATTACATTTTCTTTATATGATATCACCATACCATCAAAGACTTTAAAGAAATCAAATAACGAGTAAACATATTCAAATGCTTCTTTGACAAAATTTGAGAGTGCATAGGTATTATATCCGTTTAATTTTAATTCTTTTAATATTTCAATAGTATTTTGAATAGGTGCAAATAATTCTTTCCAATTATCGAAAAAATGATTCAGTAATTCTTCTTCTTCGGGATGTTCTTTTAAAAAAATTTCTCTAGCTTTTGGAATAGATATCGTTCCTCGATCTAATTTTAACCAAGTTTTGCTACTTGTCACCTTTGAAATAAATCCAATAATTCGTTCTTCATCTTGAGTAATTTGTGAGAGGAGCTCTTTCGGTCTAAAAGTCAGTAATACATTTCCTATATCAAAAACTATATTTTTAATCAAATTTCTCTTCCTTTTATTTCGCTAATAAAATTCTTTTTATCAAATTTTAAACAATTATTCTTAAATTAAAGAATTGTTCCTTAAAAAACAGATTACTTTTCAAGGTTTCAAATATGTCAGACATCGACCATTTCAAACTCCTTTTTAAACCAAAGAATGTTGCTGTAGTAGGTGCCACAGCAAATGAAACAAAAGTTGGGGCAATGGTAGTAAGTAATATCAAAGCATGTGGGTATAAAAATGAAATTTTTTGTGTAAATCCAAGTGAGAAATATAAAAGTAAAAAAATTTTTGGTTTGAAAGTATATCCGAATTTAAAGAGTATTCCAGAACAGGTTGATCTTGCAACTATTGTTGTTCCTCCAGACCTTGTTGTTCATAGTATGAACTACCATTCAGCAAGCTGAATGGTATTCGTCCCGAATTTGTCATCATACTCCTTGCGGAGTCGGAGGGACTGGCTGGTCCACGCAGCCCTTTGCCGAACATCTCAGAGACCTCTTGATGTAAGGCACTGTGTCAAAGTTCGTGAATTGTCGGGAGACTTTGCCCCGCTTTTATCCGTATTAAAGGCACCATTAAGCATGGCGGAGGCTGATAAATCCACATTATCCGCTGCCAACAATCTCACCTTCCGAACCATCGGAAAGTTCTTAACTGAAGGCACTTTTTTAAACTTTGACAGCAAATTTATATATCCTATTATTGTTTTTAACCCATTATTTATCTTATAAGCACCACTATACAAATCGATGAGCCCCTTTAGTGCAATGTTCAATGAAGCATTTCTATCCCTATGATCGACATGACCACAATTGCTGCATTTAAACAATCTCTTATGTTTATGGGATTCTTTTTTAGTTTGGCAGAGCACACAGTTCTGGGAAGTATAGTGGGGACTCACGGCATAATTTGGATACCCGCGTATGAATGCTTTATACGTAATAAAATCTTGCAATTTTTTAAAACCCCAATGATGGTACTTCAAATTATTCTTTTTACCCCAGTTTATATTATCCATAATATTTGTAAGATCTTCGAAAATAACCACAGGGTTTTGAAACTTCGAAATCCACTTAACTGCTACTTTGCTTGCGAGATGAAGGACATGATTTGTGATTTTTTGCTGCTTTCGCCCTATTTTTTTTATCATTGATTTATTGTTAACTTTTTGTAATCTTTTTCGTATCTTAAAAAATTTATACCGTTGATAGACAAGGGGTGAAAAATCGATTATAAGTGATCCTAACACAACACCTCTGACATTCACGGCACTTAAAGCTACATTAGTCGTATTATTATCAATACCGATAAAAGTGTGATCCGTAGAACCATCAAATATCGGTTTTTTTCCTAAGTCCATATTAACAATCAAATAATATTTTTTACCAATTTTCTTCAAATTTGCAGCCCCAAATTTTAGGGCTTCTGCAAGTCCCAGCTCGACTAATTTCATATGTCGCTCTGAACCTATAAATTCCAAGATCAACCTTTCGTCCTTTCTCACACTAATTCTAACGCGATTTTTCGCTAAAATCTTATATCCTTCTTTATAATTGAGACGGGAAGTCATTAACCCATTCACAAGACTCGGTGGGCTTGCTCGTGGGTCCGTTTTTCGCTTTGCTAAATACGATTTTATCGATTCGCTAGTCACATCCCGGCAACATTGCCTAGTATTTGCCAATATATTCGTTTTTACTTGACATTTCTCAAGAAAAGTTTTAGAATATCGACCGAGCTTGTTCCAATGCTCCAGATATTGGTTGTAGACCGCTCCAAACTCTCTCATAAGATCGTCCAATTGGTTTTTCACCTTTTTCGAGGTAACCAAAAGCTTGAATTTCAGCGCAATTATTAGGTTATCTTTTTTATTTTTACTATTCCATGGCATAACTTATTTATTATTCATTCATATATAAACCCCACTAATAATTTGGTTCAAAACAGACTTTTTCAAAACTTTATGACTATGAACTTTAACATTCGCCGCTTTCCCCCGTTTCTCGACCTCATATCTGCTCTTAAATAAGCCTAGAGCCGGATTTGAGTCTAAAATCTTAAATTTATCATAAAGAAAAATGCATCAATTTTGCACTTTTTCGAAAGTGGTCTAAGAAAAAATTTAAATATTAGTCATCAAGCCCGACTACTACAAAATTTTTTCAAAAATTAATGAAAATTTTGGAGTTGAAAAAGATGCCCGCAATGTCGTCATACTTTAATAAATTGAAATTACATCTAGAAAGGAATGATATTGAAGAAGATAAATTATATGAACATCAGAAAAGAGCTCACAAATTACTATTTGAGGGGTTTAATTTCTCAGCATTTGTTCCAACAGGTTTCGGAAAAACGGAAGACGCCCTTGCAGCTATTGGACATGCCTTATATTGTAATTTGGTAGCGGTTTATCTTGTTCCCCGGGTGATGCTGCTCCACCAAAAAGCCAGACTATTGAAAACCTTCTTTAAGGGGGTAGCAAGGGTTATTGTCATCCAGGGGGATTTAAAACCTCATCCCAGGGAGTTGAAGGATCCATGGGGAAAGCTCATAATCGTAGCTACATTTGAAAGCTTCAGAGCTTTCCTATTTTCAGTCCAGAAAAGGCGATATTTTGATAGAAAAACGAATATCTTCGGTTCGGTAGTTATTGACGAAGTGCACATGCTCGGGGATAGGACCCATGGACCTTCTCTTGAGACGATGCTGTATAAGTTGCACAAGGAACATGATTCTCAGTTTTGTTTTTTGAGTGGGAGTTTTGAAAAGAGCTCTGCTGATTGGTGGTGTAAAAGGTTCAACTGTAAATTAGAATACATGTCTCACGAAAGGGATTTTTATTGCTGGAATATTTACGCCGAGCAGTCTACTTTTAAATGGAAAGATGACAAGATCAAAGAATTATGCAATGAATTTTTAGAATTTCATATATCCCACGATATTCAGGATTTAGCAGAAATACGCCCCGGAAAGATGGTGATTTTTATCAGTACTCGCAAAAGAACGGAAATTTATTGTAATAACGTTAAAAACTCCTTAGAATCGAGCAGACCGAACTATAAGGAACATTTTAAATGCAGTTTTATTCATGCGGGCATGACATTGGAAGAAAGAAAACAAATTTTTGATGATTTTAACAGCGATAAAGGTGTTAGATTTCTTTTTTGTACAACAGTGATTGAAGTAGGTATCGATATAAAAAACATTGAAGTGGTCTTGATCGAAGATGCCCATAAATATTCAGCCATTAAAAGAACTCAAATGATTGGGAGGATGAGGTTAAATCATGGAGTTGTCATAAATATGATTCCTCTATTTGCTAAACGCCGTTTTAAAAGATCTATCATATATGAGAAAACATATGCAGCGAAAAAGATCTTACCTAGTGTAAATTTTGCACTGTTTAGCTGGTATTATTGGTTTTCTGGGAGAAAAAGAATATTTTGGAGTATAGAGTATCCTTCGGAAGAAAGTGAGAAAGATAGAACGATATTTCATTATTCTGATACAGAACCCATTAGAGGATATAAATTAGAAAAGATTACTAGCCGAATCGATCTTAGACATCTGCCTGACCTAATCCTTGAATCGTTATTTCGAACCCAAAAGAGTTTATCACAAATAGAAGATCATTTAAAGAGCATAATGGGGGAGTATGTATTAGTAGATAGAAATAAGAAAACGATCAAAAGGAAAATTCATGAATTCGTAGGTATGAAATATATAAGGTCTACTGGAAGCAAATTTAGTCTTACATATATTGGGGAGGCTATAGTGGAGGGACACTTACCATATTTTTTTGCTGATAGGATTCTAAGAACATTTGAGGTTTTTCCCGAGCTCCCTACTCGAGAAATAAAACTGTTAATTGGGGAACTGGTCGCGATGAAAGAAGCTAGTTCCAAGAAGATGTGGGATGTAGAAATGTTCATTAAAAATTACAGTAAAGATCCGATTATATTTACCGAAAATCTTGAAAAATATAAAATTTTAAAAGGGGATGCGGAGGTTTATCGCCGTTGTGCTGCTTGGATAGCTAGCGCTATTTACCTACTCTATCGGGGATATCAATTTCATAATTTTGTTGAAGAAATTCGAACTAACATCGAATGTATAAATTCTGTGTTGTTTTGGGCTAAATTTCATAGAAGAAACCTGGATTACCACCATGTGGCACTAAAAGAGCCAAGGAAATTGTCTAAAAGAATTTGTAATAGAATAAATCGAATTATTAAAACGTTTCAAAAATCTGGGGTGAGGGTGAATCTGCAAAAACCACCCATGTGGCCCTATCAGAAATATCATGATTCTAAAGGAGCTGCCGTTTTAAACAACAAGATTATTGAAGTATTAGGAGAATCTGATGATGAGGGACTTACTATATTTGAAATGGCTCAAAAAATTAACTCTGACCCCGACTTCAAAAACACCCTTATTACAGAGTCCAGAATTGCAGGACGGTTGAAAAACAGCCTAGCATCACGGGTTGAGCGCATCAAGGTTTATACCAATACGGGGGCACCCCATTTTAGATATTACTTAAAGGGAAACCTGCCCGAGCAAAGCGAGTTCACATGCGCAAATTGTAATAATTTTGAAAAAGACCCGGCTAAGCGAATTTCGACAGCGGGTACAGTTTATACCTGCCAAAAATTAGAGATGGCAGTAAACGCAAATAACCCTTCGTGTGCTCATTTTGAGCCCTATGAAAATGAATCTAGGACGTTTGCTACTTTTCCATTCAAATGGAACATTGAAGTATGCCCCAAATGTAATGCTAGAAAAACTATTAGAGTGCCTCAACATGGAGAAGCTACCATTTGTAAGCGCTGTAACGTCCTTGTTGAGCGAACGGACAACGGTACTTTTAGAGCGACTACAAGGCATAAAGTCTCAGAAAATATTGTCCAAACTGACGATAAGGGGATGAAATATATTGAGACCGACCCGAATAAGAGGGTAGTTTATGTTCCAACAGACCATACATTAACAACAGAATACATTCCCGAAGGAAATTATTATATAGTCAAAGTACGCGGACTTGGAATACGTTCTTTTTTAAAACAGGTCGCTGAAGTGGTCTTGGGAGGGGGGACAATTGGTGAAGATGCCAAAGAACTCTTAAAAGAGCATGAAATCAAAATAACAAATTATTCGGATGAGCAGGTCCAAGAGCTTGAAAGCAGAAAAAAACGGGAAAGTAAACTTCGCAGATTGCTTCGAAGCAAGAGAGTTAAGGGAGAATTATTAATAATTGCAAGGGAGCGGACTTATGCCAAAATAATCTCAGAGATATTATGTGTTAAGAAAATGGAGGAGCTTTTTCCAAAATATAAATCCCTTATTAACAGGACCATCAAAAAACAAATGGACCAGCTAATTAAAACTTATTTGGACACGACACGGGGGTCAGCTAGGGTAAAAAACAAAAAGGAAAAAGTTCAAAGTGTAATTAAGAAATTACGTATGATAGAAGGTATTGTTGCAGAGCTCGGGTGGATAGTCCCAAGAAGAATACTTGAGGATAAATGCCCCGAACTCAGCACCTATGGAAGGGGAAAGGGAAGATATGCCCGGTCTATAGTAAAAAGTAGGGGTAAAGCCCTTGATAAATTAAATGCGGTGATAAATTATCTGTATTACATGCTCCAAATAGAAGGTAGTGAGGCGTTCTATGAAGCGGGATTTTCTAAACTATTCCCGGGACCGGGATTATTGCATTACAGGAGAAAAAAACCGAGAAAACGGGGAAGGAAATATAAAGCATTGTACTGGGCTATGACAAAAAGAAATACGGGAGCAATTTTTGATTTTATAGACCAATATAAACCCATCATAAATTTCTATGTATTCAAATTCATCCTTGATGGGGAATTAGATCCTAAAACGGACATTTGGCAAAAATATGATGAACGAAAAAGAAGAATATATTTCCTTTCCCCACAAGGAAGAAATAAAGTAAAAGAGTTATTTGAGCAGATTTGTTCCTCAAAATTTGTATATAAAAATAAAAAATTCACTTTTAAGACCATAATGAAAAAAGAAGCTGAAAATCTGGCCAAATATTTGGAATCAAAGCGAAAAATTTCATATACGCCATTTATTTGCTTTGAAAATGAGGATGATGCAATATGGGCAAATAGTAATTTGCGATTCATACATAATATTTTGGGAAAGGGGAAATATCGAGGTTATATATCTCAGAATTTTGAAACCAAATATAGAAAAAAGAGTAATAGAGTGCGGCGTAGAAGACGGGTTGTTTCCCCCGAACCCGAACAATTACCTCTCAACGTAGTTATCGTGCATCACACCGATTTTGATGGGTTCAAATCCGCACTTAACCTTGTGTATAAGCACCTGGGCAATAGAATACACCTTTTCTATGCAACAAACAATAAAGGGAGAAATTACATTGAATCAGTGCTTGAAAACAAAGTTGCGAGGGTGTTACACAGGAAGCTAAAAAACATAATTTATATTGCAGATTTTCCGCTACCCATAGAACGTGAGGACTTCCTTGTGGATTTCTTTAATAGCTTAAAGAAGAGAGGGTTGATTTTTGAGCCCTACTGGTTTGACCACCACGATACTCCTGGAGTCCAGCAAATGAGGGAAGTGATACGAGAGTTTGGTGGAGAGTTCTTCCACACGAATGATGAGGATGTCGAAACATATGACTTAATCATGAACCATATTAAAAGTACTAGGCCTAGAATTAGAGATGTAAAGGCTTACCAGCAACTTGACATTAATTCTGTAGAGGATTTTGATGAAAACTTGAAAACCATAAACACCTCTGCTAATCTATCTAATTGGCATGAGCAGTATGACTATCATAGGCTTGAATCCCACTATAAAATAAATTTTCTTAACTTTTTCAAGCGTATGTGTGTGCATGAAATTAATAATAAGAACTCTAAAGATAAGAAACCTAAAGAAACTAAAGGATTTAAGCGATATCAAGTTAGGATCGAAGCACTCATTAAAAACCCACAGAAATTGTTATATTATTATGATTTTGGGGAAACTGGGTACGGGTTTAAATACGCATTTTTTATGTTTAAGAGGAGTTTTCCCATACGAAAAATTAATAAGCTCATTAAAACCTTGGGAAGAAATCCAGGTCAAATAGATATCAAAATTTATTACTGGCAAGACCATACCATATCATTACGTGCAAAAAAATCAACACAGCTTAGTTTCCAAGGATTGCTTGGTGAGAAAATGGGACACAAAAAAGCTACTGGACTACGTTCACAGAAGGTCAAATTTGTCCCTCATAAAATAGATTCCAATTATCATCTTGATTTTGAATACGGGTACTTTACAAGCATAGCGGAATTCATGGCAAGGCTCAAGATTAGTCCCCTTCAACGAGCATCGGGAACGTTTTCAAAAATAAAAACCCACACATCAGCCTATGAAACGTATCAATATGATTTTATGCCCCCTTTGGCCATGGGAGAGCCTTGCTTTCCCACATTTTTAAAGAGCTTGGATAAAATATTAAGAGGATTTAATAGCGGGTCTATAAATTTGCTATTTTGTCATAAATATGATCAATATAGGCTGATGTATTTTGTCAAATACTTGATGTTAATGGCACAACACGAAAATGGACTGCACTCAAAAAAAGTCGTGTGCATTGATACAACTGCACACACCTTTTATCGAACGATGCTTACCTTCTTGAATAAATACAAACAGTTTACCCTGGACAATCTTAAAAATATCTTTTTCATTGACGCTTTGAATTTACGAAAGTTAAACAAAGCGGTCGACGGATTAAAGGGAATGATAGAAACCTATCAACCGAAATTGGTGGTAATAACTTCCCCATTTATCAGTATTAGAAAGAAACACCCAATAAAAAACCACTTAATACCTTACGAGGTGGAAACAACCTCTATACGGTCAACGGAGGCGGCACGATTGGTCAGGAAAATTAGAAAAATAGCAAGAAATACAGGCATGATATTCTTACTCACACACTTCGTAAATTGGTATAAAGTATTTAAGACCAAAAACCCCTACCTCTATAACTCTATAAGTTTTGATACCTCAATCTTCTTGAAAAAAGATAAAGACAACATTCTCAAGCTTGATATAATCCATGTATGGCGAAAAGACACAACTTGTAAAATAAAGCTTGATATGAAGCGAAAGAGGTTACAATTGAAAGATATATGTCATGTACCTATTTTAAAAGGGATGAAGGTAATTCGCAACAATATTACCTCGAATTACCCCGAGCTGGCTTATTGCATGGAAGGGTATAATAAATATGGGGTAAAATTCCTTATTTTTAAGTTCAATCGAGGAGTTCGTGGAGTCCATAAGTTAAGAAACAGTCTAGGGATTAACAGAAGTCTAGATATTATTATAAGGGCGGATAATAAAATAGATTTTTATAACTTTGAACCCGAATTTATTAATTTAGACGCTCTATTACATTTTGGGGGAGTCCCAAATGAAGAAACCATGATAATCGGTGGAAAAGAACGTTTTGTACGATGGATCCGGATGTATCCAGCATTATATAAAGAATTCTTCGATTCTTTTGAAGAGTTCTTTCTGCATTTTCTCAATATAAACCTTACAAACCCAAGATAGGATCTTTAAACCAAATCAGACCAATTTATTCTATAAAATATTTTTTTATAAGATAAGAGGAAAATCCCTTATCATCCCTAAAATAATCATATTTATCTTCCTCACTCTCAAATCTTCGATCCTTATAAGTGCTTTCTACAATTGAATTAATAAATTCGATAAAAAGATCGATATCTGATTTAAGTTCGTTAACTTCATGCCTTAATTTATCAACTAATTCTTTATTCTTAGGACTTTCAGTTAATTTTTTTGATACTCTCTTTCTCGATTGAGTCTGTAGCTCCAGTTTTTCCTTTTCTAGTTTTTGAACTTGAGTATTTAATTTTTTTAATTCATTATTAATTCCTATTATTTCTGAAAGATTTTGCATTGGAACCCACCAGATCCAAGATCCGCGATTTTTTGTCTGTTTTCCTTTAATTTTTCCCTCAATTGCTAATTTATCTAAACGGTTTTTTATAATATGTCGTGGTTTTTTTAATAATTTGACAATTTCAGTTGTGGTATATGGTCTATTTGTATTTGAAAAAATTGATAAAATGTCTTGAATAATTTGAACCATTTTTCTCCATCTTAACTTGTTAACTAACTAGTTAATGAACTAGTGTTTTTTTAAATTTTTCTAATTACTTATTTTATCAAAGATCGCTACACCCCTAATTGGATTCCTTGTATGTTTATTGTTCTATCTTTGCTCTCGTTAATCAATCAATTTAAAAGCAATTTATAATAAAACAACTAAGAAATAGAGTTTCCTTATCCAATCTTGTGGTAAAACTCTTTTTCTGGACTTCTATTTTTACGATTTGAGACCGACATATTCGATTTTTCATCTCTAACGCACAAGGAAAAAGTGAGATGGCTTAAGGAGTTTGAAAATTATAAATTTATAAGTTAAAAAGTTGATATATTTAGAAATAAGTAGTGTATCAAATCTAAAAATAAGGAGTTTTGTGGGTGTTAAAAAAATGAGAGGAGCAAAAACGTTAAGCACAATTTGTTTTTTTCTAGCATTTGGATACTTTATTTATAACTTACAAAATCTTGAACTTTATTATCCATTAATTTTACTCTTTCTCGGATTAGGAGCTTTATTTCTTATACTATCACCAACTGAAGCTATAGAGAAACAAACTGAGAAAATTTCAGTCTATGACCAAGACTATTTGGAAAGATATGGAGATAATAGTCAAATTGAAAATTATAACCAAAAAGATCATAAATATAGTATCGCAATTAGTAGAGCTTTTAAAAAAGTTGACGAAGCTCTGAAGATAAATCCAAATTTAACTATTGAAGAACAGCTTAAATTGGCTCAACTTGAAAAAACACAAGTCTCATGTCCAATTTGTAACAATTTCTTATTTGTATATTATAAATTTTTAGTCTATTGTTCAAATTGTGAGAAATTTATTTCAGAATTAAAATAATTTTCAAATGATATTTTATATTTGATGTAGGAGGTGAGTTAATGGATGAATATTCAACGGGAAAGAAAGTAGCTGCAGCCATCGGGGCAATTTTACTAATCTTGTTTGGAATTATTATGATATATGTTACTATATTTGGGTTTCCGAGGTAAAAACTTGGGATCTACTTCCAAAAATGATGATGAATCGGGGGTTATCTCTTATGAATTTCAACATTAGTAAAGGGTTGGAAAAGGAGGATGAGTTTTTGGAAGGCAAATATTTATCGAGTCTAAAGATAACTGAGTATAATCATAAGGAGTTGTTTATTTGATTAATAATAATGAATTCATTCCAGATTCAACAGAAAAAAAACAACTGGTAATTGATCTAAATAAGAAATTATATTCAAGAAAATCATTTCCCACAAGAATTTATTACCAATATGGTGTCATTAGTGGTCAAAAAGCTGTAAGATTATATATTGATGATGAGCTTATTGCCACGAGGAAGTGTAAATCTTATCAAAATGAGGAAGACGCTGCTTTTGCGGCTCTTCTATTAAGATTTTCTCATTTAGAAGATTGTGGTGTTCAAAGTCTAAATTCTGCCCGATCCCAACGTGAAAAAACTCTTAAAGCAATTGTCCAAGAGATTTTTAATTCAATTGGTTATAAAGAGATACAAAATCCCCTATACGGATATCGTCCTGACCTAGTTTTTGAAAATGATAATCACACTTTAATACTTGAATTAAAGGCGTTCTATAAAGATACTATTGTAGCAGAGCCTCAGATAGGTCAAATTGCAAAGTATGGTCTTGCTTCAACAGAATTAGAGGTTAAGAACAAGATTCGTTTATTATTAATTACCACAGGAAAATTAATACAGATTCCAGATGCAATTTTTTTTCAAAATGACGACCCTGATGTTAAAGAATTTGCTGAAAAAAGGTATGGTTCCTTAATAAAAGGGATTATAAATCCAACATATTTAGACGAATGGGAACGACTGTGGATGTATAGGAAATTTCTAAATAATTTTTGGAAAAAAATCACATTTCCTAGATGGAGTGATGAAAACTGGAAACAAATACGATTTAAGATAAAACAAATTCTTAATATGGAGGAATTCAACAAGTTTATACAAATGAAAGAAAAAATACTAATAGGATTCATTTCAGAAATTGGATTAAAACAAATTCTAAAGCATTTAAATAAATCAAAAATGATTGATAAATTGCTTAAACTTGTAAATACTCGATTAGAAAATTTAATTATTAATAAGGATATATTGGCTTAATCATTTAATTTATCTATATGAACATATTATTTAAGTTTAAATATCTATTTTATTAAAAATAATTAGAAAAATGTAGGTAAAAAAAGAGCCCAACCCTCGTAATCTACTTTTTAACCCCCTCCTCCCTACATTCCCCTTTTTAACGAGGGTTGGGTTCACCAAAATGCATATTTAAGGTCAGAGCATTCAAATTAATTAAAAAGTTAAAAATGTTAAAAAAGTTAAAATGTTTAAGAAATTTAAAAAGTTTAAAATTTTAAAAATCTTAAAAAATTTAAATAAATTAAGAATTTTAAAAAATTGAAAAACATTGAGCCAACACATTCCTATGAAAGAAGCTACACACGATAGACTCGTAGCACTGAAAGGAAAACTAAGAGCGAAGAAAACTCATAGGAATTTCGGAAAAAATATGAGCGAGGTCCTACATTTCTTACTTCGTTATTTTTCTTTTGGCGAATCAGAAAGGAACCAGAATAAAGATCTTGAAGATATGTTTCAACAACTTACCTTACCTGATAGTGAGGATAAAAAGTTGGATAAACATATTGCTGTGACCAAGGCGGTCTATGATAAGACCGTAACACTGCAAGGAAATTTACTAGCAAGTGAAACTCATAGAATATTTGGGAAATCCTTCAATAATGTTATTGAGTTGTTATTAGATTATTTTTATACTGATCAAGAAAGACAGTCTGGGAAGGGTAAGACCTTTCTTGATGAATAATAATATAAATTTCTCAAGATATTTTATTATAAATCCAACCAACAAAACCGAACACATTTCTAAACATAAGAAGATGTTCACCCATTTGAATGCGTTCTCCGCCATGAACTATTCTATTCCTTAAATCGATTAACTGTTCTAAAGTTTCATAAAATGTAGGTTCATAATAATCTCTAGCTTTTAGAATTTTAAGACATTTTCTTAATGATTTTGGATCTTCGTAAATATTCAAGTCTTTCTCTATATGTAATTTTAACTCTCTCTCAAGAATTCTTGCACATATCATTGCTGTCGCGTTCCAAAATGCCCCTCCAAGACAACCTAACGCCTCATCAAGATCCTTGATTAACTCACTATCCATTTGTAAAAATAGGGGATCGGGAAACACATCTTGACATCTTAAGTTTTTTTCTTTCACGGATAGAGGAGTTAAGAGTGCTATTGAATCCAACATTTTATTAAAACAAATCTTACAAATACGAACTTTAGATATTACGTTTAAGTCACAAGTTTCGCATTTAACCATATTTTTCAGACTTCTCTATTATTTTTCCATAAAAGATATTGAGTGAACATACGTTCTCTCTTCTAATAATGTTTTCTCTCGTATCTTATTAATGCACCATTTAATGGAAAGTAAAAAGCATCCTCTGTCTTAAAAATCGTCTTGATATCATTAATTTTCGCTATTTTGGTAAATTCATCTTTATCTTCAACAGTTAACATCAAACTTCCTGTGTGTTTTTTGGCTTTAATTATAAGAATTTTAGATTTTTTCTCCAAATTTTAACACCTCCAACTTCAGCAAATCATTCCCATTTTTAGGATTTTTTTTCTTTTTCAAGTAGTGCTAATGATAGTGTAGGACTTAATGTACAAATTAAAACTATTACAATTAAAAGATTAGATGGTAAATTGCTAAAAAATCCGTAATATATCAAAATAACATATAAAATAACATTACTGGCTATCAATTGAATTAAAACATAATATACCATTCGGTTCTGTTTAAACATAACAAATCCTCCATTAATAATTTCGTTATTTTTATTTATCATAAGGTCTTTTAAATTTTTTAAAAATAATACAAATCATTACCTTATGACATATAAAATTGAATATTTTTATTTTGATTACAGTTTGGTCTTAACGTGTGAATGTGGTAGAGTTTCTAAGCAATTCGGTTCGAACCATACCAATACATTCAAGTGTCCGTGCGGGTTAACCTATAAAGTGTTGCCAGAAGTAGTTAAAATTAAATAATTATAATACTATATTATTATACATCCTTAACTTATTCATGGTTGGTGGAGGTGAAAACTTGGAGAAAAGAAAAGATAAAAAATTAAATACTTTTGAATGCAAGCAATGTCCTGTTTGTGGCTCAAAAAATTTTAGTGAAAAAAAGAAACTTAAAATTTACCGTTGGAAAAGGGGACGACCTTGGAATATAATATTTACAGTTCTAATTTGTCAAGATTGTTCCTATGCAATGTTTTTTTACACTGAAGGAGAGTTTGAGTGATGAAAAGACTATACTCCTACTTACCTGTATTTTTCAAAGGGGGGATGCTAGGAGTAATAATTTTAGATAATATTATAAAGAGAAATCTAAGAAGCAGCACACTCATCTAAATATAAATAGATGATGGTATAACATTACCTTATGACGTATAAAATTGAATATTTTTATTTTGATTACAGTTTGGTATTAACGTGTTCATGTGGTAGAGTTTCTAAGCAATTCGGTTCGAACCATACCAATACGTTCAAGTGTTCGTGCGGATTAACATTTAAAGTGTTGCCAGAAGTAGTTAAAATTAAATAAAAGGTTTATCTCAACAAAAAATTTAATAATTATAAACGACAATTTTTTAATCACAAGCTATTAGAGAGGGCATATTGTAATTGCGCTTTAAGAGCTTAAATTCTATTATTTCATGAGGGTTAGAATGGATAGATCAAAATTTTTATTCTTAACAACTAAACACGGGAGACTTTCATTCGAAAGACCACCTAAGGGAATGAAAGATGTTATAATTGCAATTACCAGAAAAAATTTAGAGATAAAATCTAAAAAAACAGGAGAAATAAAGAAAATTCCTCTCAAACAGATAGAAATGGCAGAAAAAATAGATAGTTCAAAAACTAGCTATGTAGGAACAGCCTTGTTTGGGACACCTCCGACTCAAGATAGAAAAATATACACAAAAATAATAGCTAAAAAAAGAAAACCTTTTTATATTACATTTATAAGTGGAATGTCTGGTTGGCAAGTGGATTTACACGATGAGTTCTATTCAATTTTGAAATCTAGAATTGATAAAATAGAAAAAGAAAGCGAATTACAAAAGTTAAAAGAATTGCAAAAACCCACCAATGTTTTTTATATAAATATTCCACCACAGACAAAATTAGCAGCTTTAAAATGTCCTTCATGCCAAGCACCATTAGAATATATGCCCCCTTGTAAATGTGAGCATTGTGGAGTCATGATTGAGTTAATGAAATAAAAAATGGGATCAAAGGGAATGTCTGAAATTACTCTATTTGAAGCAGCTCGACATTGTTATTATTCATTAGAACCTAAGGGAGATAAAATCGATGTCTTTCTCAAAATCACTAAAAATGAGTTAAAAATTTGGGTTAAGGTGCTCGATAAAGATTAGCCATAAGAGATTAAAGGTTAAATGTGAATGATAAAAATAAATGGGAGTAACACACCTTGAAAGAATTTCTTGAACGATTGGAATGGATGAAAATAAACAAAATCAAAAATAATTCAGAAAAAAATGCACTAGTTGAGTTAAAAAATAGATACGGATTACAAAATGAAGACTTTGAATTGGATAAAAGTGGTCATATAATAAAACTGAAAATAATCGGCAAGAAATTACATTTAATTCCAGAAATTTTAAGTGTCTTTTCCCAGTTACAAGATTTGAATCTTTCAAATAATGAAATTGTGAAAATAGAAAAGCTTGAAAATTTAACCCAATTAAAAGAATTAGACCTTAGTAAAAATCAGATAACAAAGATATCGGGTCTAGAAGACTTTACTAAGTTCCGAAAATTAGATCTTATGGGAAATCCTCTAGAGAAAGAAGATCAAGTTGTATATAAAAAGGGAATAGCTACAGTAATTAAATATTGCCAAAAAAATAAAAGAATAGAGCTATTTAAAAAAAACTTACTTGATTATATTGCTCCTTATGATGAAATGACATTTAAAAAAATAGCAGATCATTTCGAATTGGATGTGCTATTTGTTGAAAATGAGATTAAAAATATGTTAGAAAGTAAAAAAATTATTGGCAGATTGTTTCCTGATAAAATTATCTTAAGAGAATTAAGTCCGAAAATCGATCAGACTGTATATATAACAATTCCACCTAAAACAAAATTGACTGCCTTAAAATGTCCTTCTTGTCAAGCACCCCTAGAATACATACCTCCCTGTAAATGTGAGCATTGTGGGGTTATGATTGAATTAATGAAATAAGAGAAGAAATTTTATGTTTAATACGGTTGGTACATAAATGATCCCCGTTGGCATCCTGAACAATGTTTAGATGATGAAAATATAGTAACTACATATATTAACTTGTGCATGTGGTAGAGTATCCAAGCAATTAGGTTTGAACCATACAAATACATTCAAGTGTCCGTACGGGTTAACATATAAAGTGTTGCCGGAAGTAGTTAAAATTTAATAATTATACATATTAATAATAATTGATATATTAATTCAAAGATTATTTGAGGATCTTTTTTGAGGAGAAAATTATGAAATGGAGGTTTAAACCATTACCGTAAGATCCGAAGATGTATTATTTCATTGTGAGAAACATGGCAGATTTACAAAGGAAATGACCTATTTTTATAGGATGATAGATTCAAGAATCTCAATAATTAATAAAATTATTATAATTAGCCCGAAGAAGAGAAACCTTGGTGAAGTACGGATAGATATTGATAAAATCAAAACGATTAAGATGCATAAAGATAGCTTGAAAGGACCGGAACCATATTATGAAATTATTCTTGATAATAAAGAAAAATTTTTCATTACTTTTGCCTCTACATGGGGTTCTTCTACAAAAAATCTTCATAAACAATTTAAAGAAGTATTAAACCAGAAGTTAGGTATTTCTATAAAGCAAGGAATAGATAGAACTGGACCACCTGCATTTTCTTTTAAAATGGCTCCCAGAACGAGTTTAAAAGAAGAAAAACCATCATTATTTTTTGCTGAAAAACACGGTAGATATTCCGTGCAAAGACCACCAAAAGGATTAAAGGATTCATTTATAAAAATCAGCAAAGAGAATTTAACAATAGCAATAAAGATTTCTGGAGAGAGAATTAGAGTTCCACTTATAAATATAGATGTTGCTGAAAGAATCGATAGCTCTAAAACAAGTTATGTTGGCACAGCATTATTCGGAACTCCTCCTGTTCAACAAAGGAAAATTTATACTAAGATTATAACCAAAACGGGACAATCTTTCTATGTAACATTTATAAGCGGAATGTCGGGTTGGCAAGTAGAACTACACGATGAATTTTATGCAATTTTAAGGTCACAGCTTGATAGAATTCAAAAGGAAAAAGAATTAGAAGAACTTAAGAAGATGCAGAAACCAACCAACGTATTTTACATAAATATCCCACCACAAACAAAATTATCTGCTCTAACAGCTTTAAAATGTCCTTCATGTCAAGCACCTTTGGAATATATGCCACCCTGTAAATGTGAGCATTGCGGGGTTATGATTGAATTAATGAAATAAATAGAAGTAGAATGAGGAAAAGATATGACAGACATAAATGATCTTTCTATTTTCGGGGATTATTCTAATCTGGAGAATAGGGTGACTGTTGCTCTATTACATATTTTTAATGCTGGTAAAGAAGAACTCATTAGGTTTATTGCCAACAAAATCAAGATAACTCTGCCTTCTAGTGAGATTGATATAATATCCCAAGAAAAGCAACAAGAATCTATTCCAGATGGCACATTAAAATGTGGTTTTATGTTTAATCTCTTTATTGAGAGTAAAATAAAACAAAATAGTATAAATACAACTCAGTTAATGAACCATAAAAAAGCTGTAGAAAAAGTAACCCTAACGAATCCTAACTCATTTTTGTTATATCTCACACCAGACACCAATAAACCAACAGAGCTTGATGAGGAGGTTTACTGGACTAATTGGGATTCAATAATTTCTTGGCTAAAAGAATACATTGAGTCCCATGAAGAAGAAGAACTGAAATCCAATTCACTTCTGATCTACTTGGTGGAACAACTTGAAGTCCTACTTATTAACAAGTCTATAATTTCAGGTGAATGGAATTTTAGTCAGAACGATAAAGTACTGATAGTCGGTGGTAAGGACTTTGGAGAAAAAACTGCAATTGAATGTGGTAAATATTTCAGTCAGGGTAATAGGACTTTCCGACCTTCTGGATATATAGCGTTTTATTACAACCATCGAATAGAATATTGTTTTGAGATTATTGAACCACCCAAAGAGAACCAAAAATTAATGGACTATCAAGATCTATTTAATATCATCAAAGAAAAGGGTGCTGAAAATGCAGATTGGGTTAAAGAACCAAAGAGAATTTTTATTTTAGGAAAACGAGTCCCCATTCAAATAATCCATAATGATAAAAAGAATAGACATGGCGATCCTACTGCTTTCACTTACAATCAGACTTATACAACTATTGACAAATTAAAAAAAGCAAAATTAACTTCAGAATTATGATTAAATTGAAATGCAGTGAATGGTTAGCATGATTTTTCATGTAATAGGTCTCCATTGTGCTGGAAAATCCACATTCATCAAAAAAAATTTCCAAGTGCAGTAGTCCTGGACATGAAAAAATTCTATAAAACCCATGATTTCCTACCCGCAACCTCCTATCATGACAGGACCGCACATACTTTGGAACATGAATTTCAAGATTGCCTGAAGGAGGCAAAAAAGAACAATAAAATCTTGGTCGTGGAGAGTTCGGGGACAAATCAGAGGGTGAATCAGTTGGTTGCGGAACATGACCATATCACCATTTTAGTCGTGACTCCCTTGGAGATTGTAAGGGAACGGATTGAGAAGGAGAAAGATCCGGAGTTTGATGCGGAAACGCTGAATAATGCGGTATTGGAGGGGCTGGCAGCGGGGAGGGTGCAATTTGATACGAAATATTTTACTCAGTTAGATAGATTTTATCCTGATTTGAAAATTAAAGAATTTGGATAATGGTGAAATATTTTGTCGATTATTGATTTAATTACGGTTTTAAATATTAAAATGCTCATCTAATTTATGAAGGGGAGTTTTAAAAAAAATAATAAAAAGAAAAAATTTAGATAATATAACAGAAAATTATCCTAAATAAAAAAAAGGATAATTTAGACAAATTTTAAAAAATATACTTTATTATGAAATAGATTTTTGATTAATTAGCGAATTCCTAATAAAAAATATTAATTAAATCATAAATATAAAGAAAATAAAGAAAATTAAAAAAAATGGACATTTGAAAATGAAATAAAAATTTTAAAAAAATTAAATTACAAATTGGAGATGTTAAAAAGAGAAGGTATTGTCAAAAAGAGAAAATAATAAGAAGTTAAGTAAAAGGAACTTTGGTTATCCCATTTTTAAGCTTAAACTTAAAAAAGACAAAATCAGGTCGACATCCATTATTCTGTCATATTAGGACAACCTGGTTCCGAAATAACTTACTCTTTCTTCTTTAAAAAAGTTTGGATTTCTAAAGACATGTCAATAACTATCTAAAGATTTATCTAAAAGAACATGACGATTTCTAAAAAGTATAATCATTTATCTAATTAAAATTTCATTTCTCAAAATCCTCCAAAACATTATATCTGAAAAGAAAAAAGGATTGTTATTAAATCTGACTGAACTAAAAAAACCAATTGATAAAAATCAATATAAAAAAAGCGAAATTGATTTTATAAAATATTTTAAAGTGAATAGAATTGAATCAATAATAAATCAATTTACTATACTTTTAGAAAAATCAAGTAAAGAAGAAGAGATTCAAAAATTTTTAGAAAAATATCCTATTCTAATCAATCAATATTCCAAAGTCTATCCAAAATTTAAATTAGGTGAAAATTACATAACGGATTTTGTTATTAAAAATATACTTGACCAAGGGATTCATTATACTTTAGTTGAAATAGAAAAATCAAATATGCGAGTGTTAAATAAGGATCGGACTTTCACCTCAGATTTTAACAAGGCATATAAGCAAGTTTTGGATTGGAAAGTGTGGCTCCAAAAAAATCAAGTTTATATCCAAGGGAAATTGGAAGGTTTTGAAAGCCCATCATTCATAATTATTGGTGGGCGTTCAGAAGGTATTTCAGAAAAGGGAAAAGAAAATATTCGAGCATGGAATAGGAGCCAAAATAATATCAAATTTTATACTTATGATGATATTTTAAAAAGAGTAGAAGAATATTTAAATAACATAAAGCAATATTCGTAAGGGATAAATTGTCAAAAGAAAGGGAACTCATTGTAGAGTTCGAGAAATACAAGAGGAACAAAATTGAAAATTTCAAATATGAACATAGATCACGTCTTAAAGACCAGTTCCGTTTTTTAGTAGATTTGATAGTGAATAAGATTCCCTTGGACTCGGAAGTGGATTTTGGGGGGTTAAGTGGGATGTGTAAGTGTGGGAAGAAAATAAGTAGGGGGTCTTTATACAAGGATGGTACGGTCGTAGGTTCTACCTGTGCAAGAACCTTGAGTAATATTGCCACCGAATTTTCCATGATCGAGCAATTTATTTTATTGAAAGAAGAGGAATTAAATAGGAAATTAAAAGAATTAAGAGGTTAAGCGTGATAATCCCTAATTAATTCTTCCCTCAATTCTGCCTTTAAACTCTTTTTAATGTTTAATATTAAATCTTTTCTAATTTGGTATTGTTTTTGACTTCCTTTTATCTGTTCAATCTGTTCATTAAAAAATTTTGATATTTTATCTATGGGATCTCTATCAAATCCTAATTCTGTTTGTATATCATCAAAACATTCCTTACAGAAGTCATCAATAGACTGACAAATTTCATAATCTGAACTATATGATAGATTTTTTCCACAAATTAGGCATTTATTATACGTTTCTTCTTCTTTCTTCTTATCAATTTTATAAAAAACCCAATAAATAAAATATTGAATGTCATCTGGTTTGAAAAATGTGTGGTTATAGACTTCTTTAACACTTTTTACCAAATTTTTTATTAACTTGAATTTTTCATTTCTGTTCATTTTTTGCCACCATTTTATATCATTTTATATATATCCATTTCATTCTCTAAAGTCTATGGTAGAATCCCACCCCATTTTTGAAAAATTATTTTTTCTTTTTTTAATCGAGGTAAGTCAAATTCATTTACAGGAATATTCGATTCTCCATGTCTTTGATAATATGTTAATTTATCTGTTTTAACTGCGTATAATTGAGGCATTCTTGGAATAAAAAAGACCAATACTATTTTGCCATTTTTAAGTTTGATTTCGTTGTAAATAACACCTTTTGTAGGTTCTAGAAATGGTGAAAGGTGGTTAAAAGAATTAAGAACATGTTGAACTTCACTTGGTGAAATTCCTTTTATTTCTTTAATTTGACTATTTTCTTCAAAAATCCCAATAATTATATGCCCTCCTTTGGTATTGGCAAATGCAGATATGGTTTTTGCTAACTTTTCTCCCTTTGAAATTGATTTAAATTCAATGAAGACACGTTTATTATGGTCAAGAAAAGAACCTTCCCGAATTAACTTATTTTTTAATTTAATTATAGTATCCATAGTAACATTTTCAATAGAATCAGGTATTAAATAATTAATTTCATGGAGAGAATATCTACCCAATTCTGTAATTTCCCAGTAAGAATTTCTAATAATTTTTGCTAAATCTTCGAGATAAATTCCTATATCATCATAGAGAAAATCTTTAATTTTTTCATAATCTTCTTTTTTTGAATTTATTTCCTCAAAAATATCTTTATAATAAACAAAACAATGTGTTGGATTTCTTTCCCAAGCTTTATTTAATATCCTTAAGACATCATCCCCTACTTTTTTAAAGAATTGAGTTTCTAAGAATTCTTCATGGACTAATATTCCATAAGAACCGATTTGTAATTCGAAAAATTCCTCATCAACATCTCCCTGAGCTGCTATCCAAACATAAAATCCTTTAGATTTGCCATCATATAATGCTCTTTTTAATTGAACTATTTCAATATGTTTATAATTTTTTTGAAGATAATCTAATACCTCAGTAAATTTAGATGGTTTTCCTTCTAATTTCTTATCATATAAAAACTTAATAGTTACTTTTTGTATTGCAGTAATTTCAAACAATCATGATACCTCCAATCCAACGCTTATTAACTCAGAACGGACAATCCGATAAAATAAATTAGATAATAATTTTTTAGCTAGATAATAAATTGAATTAGTGGGTACTTTATCAAATGAGATATGAATACTTTTTTTAGTCACTTTAACTTTAAAATCTAATAATTTGAACTTGGAAAGGGTAGGATAAGAATATTTCATAATTAGTTCAAATTTCTTTTTCGAATTTTCAACACCTTCTTGAAGTACTCTTGAAATATTGTCAAAACCTTCAATGCTACCTGACCTAACTTTAATCTTATTCCATCTTAAATTATACAATTTATATTTCTTCCAAGATCCTTATTAAAATTTACTCCATAAGTAAAATTTTCCCGTTATCTGTTATTTTTTAACAGTTTCTTACTTATTAATTTTAAGTCATCTCTCTCCCCTCTTAAGAACCTAAGATTAAGTGACATATTTTGACTTTGAACCCCGACTCACATAGTCGTTTCGACATAATTTTCGGTAAAAAGGGAAAGAGTTATACAAAAACCAAAAGAATTAATAACCGATCTTCGGGGTATTAAACAATGAGTGATGACAACACATTGCCGACCTCAAGAATCCCACCTCTTGATAAAATTTTTTCTTCTAAGGGTAGGATAAGTATATTATTCACCCTCTTAGAAGCGTTAGAACTCAATATAACCGAAATAGTAAGGAGAACCCGCTTAAACCATGCAACTGCGGTAAAACATTTGGAGAAATTAGCTGCTTATAAGGTGGTTATAGAAAAGGTATACGGAGTGGGTGGGAGTATTCGAATTTTTCGGTTAAATGTGGAAAATTCCTTTATAAAATTATTGCGATTTGTGTATCAAATCTTCAAAAAAAAGGGACTTCTGAGTGAAGATGACATGGATAGAGTAATGCAGTTTAATATTTTCACGGAGAACCTCGGAAAAGGGGCTAATACTGATAAAGACCTGAGACATTTGATTGATCATTGGAAAGTGACGTATGGGAATTCTTCATAATCAATTACTTTATCCTCTCTTTTTTTCCTAAAAAATTCTCTTCATTTATTCTTTATCGACTTTTTCTACTCTACTTTCTAAAAAAAATAATATTCCAGTTTTCATCATGGCAGCTGTTAAAGGTAATGCTGCAAGGATCCACCATAGGGAATCGATCATTGAAGGTATTTTCAAATAATCGATAATTTTAACAATAAGGAAACTCGGCACACAAAGAACAGACCAAAAATAATAATTCATATAAGCTTTTAAAAAAAAGGGAGCAAATACCAGATTAATACAGCTAAAAGAGTAAATTAAAAAACCAGAAATTAGACCCAACTTTTGATAGTGTAAGATATTATTTTGTTTAATAAAATTAATTCCAAATAATAAAAAAAAGAAAGCTAATGAGATATATTCAAAATATTGCAGTCTTAATTGCTCAAATAATTCTGTTGGAACAGAAATAACACGTGGTCTTATAAAATTATAAAAGAGAGTATAAAAACCTAGATATAATGAAAAGAAAAAAATAAACAGAGAAAATTTTGTTTTATCTGATTTATATGATTCAATGCATGTAAATCCCACTAAAATATAGCTTCCACAAAATAAATAAGGTAAGATTACATGATCGAGACTAAAAAAGAGCCTTAAAATTTGAAGAACAGAATACATAAGTGCACCTATTCCTCCTAATATGTATAATTGTTTCAAAAGAATCCCTTTTAATCTTATAATAAAAGAACTTGATTAGTTTCTAATATTTAAGAATTCCTACTTTTTGGTAGAAATTTCCTTAAAGATAGTTGCTTGAAATTAATTACGATTTTGTAAGTTCCATAGAAATAAATTGCCTTCATTCAGTAATATTAATAGCTAAGAACATCTATATTTTATTTCCACATTTCATACAAAATTTTGAATTAGAAGGGATTTTTTCCCCACATTGAGGGCAGAAAATACCGTCTATGGAAGTTGCCGAAATTTTTGAATTTAAGAAATCATAGATATCTTCTAATAAATTTATGTCAAAATTAGTCCACTTACTAAATACCGTTATAAAATGTTCAGTATCGTCTGTTTCTATAATTTTAATCCAAAATGCTCCATCCCACCAAGCTTTAGTTCCCCTAGCAAGACTTTTTGCTATTTTGGAACCAGTTCCTTCTCTCCATCTTATCTTTTTTAACTCTTTAATTTGTTTAATCGGTATTATTATATCATCATATTTTTTTTTCTTCGGTAAAATTGAAAGAAGATCATCTGTAATAGTTATTACTGAATCGAGTGCTCCTGATCCACAAAAAGTAAATGAACTTTTCCTTATTTTGCCTTCTTCATTTCTATACTTTCCATGTTTTTTTATATTAAATTCTTCCGTTTTTATCCACCTCATTTAAAAGTTGAAAAAAAATAGTGATTAATTATTTACTCCTCTTACTCACCATTCTTTTTGATAATATATTTTTTATTATGTTTTAAGTGATATTAATAAATTTACTTTTTTCCATAGGAGAGTCGTCTATATTTTAATATCTTCACGGAGAACCTCGGAAAAGGGTATGCTACTGATGAAGACTTGAAACATTTGATTGATCATTGGAAAGTGACGTACGGGAATTCTTCATAGTATATTGCTTTATTCTACATTTTTCTTTTATAAAAAAAGAGATTTAAAGATATGCATTGAACCGTTTTTCACGGGATTAATGATTGAATTAATAACGTCAATCCCGCACCAGTATAACCTAACTGGATTGAACCACTAGCACCATATTTATAAGTTTGTACTTGGATTAAATGTTGTCCCGGAGTGACATTATAAATAAGTTGTTGAAAGAATACAGTCATCCAATGAGGAGTCCCGCCGGGGCTGATTTGATGGATCGGCGGATCTTGGTTAATTCCATCAAGAGTAAATCTAAAACGAGTAATGGCATCCACATATCCTGGACAACTAAAACTTAAATATAGGGAAACATTATTTTTACCTTCAATAAATATCGTATTATTCATTCCTGTTATGTTTACAAAGCTTGTGCTAGAGGAAGTAAATCCTTCATTATAATAAGTATACCAAGTTTTTATTACACCGGATTGTGGTGTATTATTTATCAATATCCAAACTTCATCTTTTCCGATTTTACTTGAAGCATCGGTAGCGACTATGGTAATGTTATACCAACCATTAGTAAAAGTGGTCGTATTCCATTCCAAAGGTACAGTTGTTCCTATCTCGGTACCATTTCGAAGAACTGAAACTGTATAAGCCGAAGCTGCCCATACCATCGCCCTAATGGTAACATTACCCGAATACATCTCTCCATGATCTGGGTCCAATATACCAACGACCGGATCTCCAGCTGCACCTTGGTCTCCTTCTGGAGCGGATATAGCTGACAATATTAATATTGGGTTTATTGGTTCTGATTTTGTTGTTACTAAATATCCAAAAGTTAGTCCAAAAGCTCCTATAACAATAGCAATTATAGTAATAGCTTTTAAAGTATTTTTCTCCATTATCAATCCTCCAATTTTAAATGAAAATATGTTTTTTATTATGGTCTGAATGGTATTAATAATTTTACTTTTTTCTATAGTCGGAGTAGTCTGAAAATAAAAGAGATAGAGTAATTTGGATGATAATATTTTACCTTCATTCGGTAATTTTTATTCTTTGGAAGGAAAAATTGTAACTGGCTAACCAAACTATTTTACTGACAAAAATAATCTATATCTGTGAGTTTTTAGTCAAATAATTTTATTAATTGACTAATTTAACTGTACAATATCGAATTTTACATTTATTGCGACAAAAAATTGATCATAGTAGTTCCAAGTCAACATAATCAGGTGATGAATCAACGTCCTATGTTACAAGGAAACAATACCAACTGCCCAAGTTACAAGAAGTCTTTGATTTTGACACGTTAATCACTGACGGTCTGGAAGCATTGAAACGTGTATGGGGAATGGGGAGGGTTAATATACAATTTAAGTTATATTTCAAATATCCCAATCTGAATTATGTCAATATCGGCAGAGCGGAATGGAAAATTAGGGCAAAAGAACTATCCGAGAAAATTAATAATGGGTTTTCGAGGGTTGAACAGTTTTATTCCGCATTTGAAAAAAAATTCCTTGCACTTAATTTTTACGAATTTGGCTACCCAATGATATGTACCCTTGCGAAAGAAAAGGACTATTGGGAAAAGGAAATCACTTTTTCAATTCCCCATCTCACTCCATCCTTGCTGGTCTCCATGAACATATTTTTACAGCACATTCTTGGGACACATATTTTTAATTACGCATATAAGGTCAGATTTACCATTCAAATTACTCAAGTGCAAGATGGAAAACTGCATACCATTACACTATTTGAGGAATACGCCAAAATAGTTAAGTTTTATGGATATTTGAGCTTAAAAAATAAACCTAAATTATTAGAATATTATGAAAAAGTTGCTCCGTTTATGGTTACATCTTGTCAAGGGTACCCCATTACAGCAGACCAACTCAAACGTGGCGAAACGCTATTCAGACGGCATATCCGAAAAGATGGTAAGAAGGATTCGATTTCGATCAATGGTCCTGATGAAATTGTAAACTATATTAAGGAAGAGGATTTTGGGGGATTTTATCATTCTGTTCAAAAAAGCGATAAAACTGTCGGCATGGGGGTAATTGACCTCGATCCGAAGCGGGGAATTAAGCAAGTACTGGGTCAGAAAGTGCTGTGGAAGATATTATTCAAATTTGCTGGGGATCTGGTGAAAAATGCATCCAGTCACGGTCTTGAGGGGCTTGCTATAAAATTTAGTGGGGAAAAGGCATCCATTTGTATTTTTCGCTGGCGGATGATGCACTAGCTGGTGAACAGATCGATTATGATTCCTATATTATTGCACTACGGATTGTGGAGGATGAACTTGAGGGAAAAAAAGCTACGGCAAGTTTTTTGAATCCCTTTAAAGCATTAAAATTTTCATTACAGGCCCTTGCTCTTGATACTATGTTTGGATATTGTAGGTGGGTGAAAGAAACATGGCTGAAAAAGTGCAATGACATACGTGAGAAAGCTCATTTATTCACATTAACGAATGATAATGAAAATTATTTCAAAATATTCATTGATTTTGCCTCTAATATGCCTCAAGGAGTCTTTCGGACTATCTTAAGTGTCCATGCGAGCGGTCTTGCTTCAATACCGCTTACTACTGAAGGGATATTGGATGAACAATTTGAACATTGGGATGTGGTGAAAGAACGGGCTACACCCAGTTATGTTAAAGAGGATATTATTAACAATCCGAATTTTTATCAACAAAGTCCTGACATGATTACCAAACAAGATTTAACAGTATTTTTTGAACAATTGGCACCAGCTATTTCCGTGCTGTTTAGATTCGGTCCTAAAAAAGCTTGTTTGCTGACACCAAAGGAACATTTTTACTGGAAGCGGAAATATGTTCGAAAATTCGGGCATTACATCCAGCTGTATCGCCATGGAATGAATTATTTCGCCCAAAAACTGCAATTTTTAATCTCCCCAATCGGTGCGGAAATTGCAGAAATCAACAGAATGAAGAAAAAAATACCAGAACTTCAGGAACATTATCAACATGAATTTATTAATTGTAAAGATCAGACCACATTTAAGCATCTACAAGAACTTATGGAGACGAGGTATAAGTTTATAGAACATCAAGTTTTTAAAAGGAAATCAATAATACGGGATATCTATTTCTCCACCATATTTTCCTTGTATTTGAAACAAGACCAGAGGGCGAAGTTGACAGAGCTTTTAAGGGAATGGATATTCCATGCTATTGACAATTGCGAAACGAGGGTGCAATTACAAGTTAAGTTGGACAAATTAATAATAGATTTTTGTGATTATTATTCATGTCAATCTCATTTTTTAAAGAATAATGTTGAAAAACTGTTTACTAATCGTGAACAAAGATCTAATGGTTTATTCAAATTAGCTAGTGAATTAAGAGTTGGATCATAAAGCTTTTATTTATGAATTATTAAGAAAAATTTATTGGCATAAGTGGATTTATTGTTTGTAGTCTTATGAAATAGGAAATATTTTAGAATTGGAGTTACTCTTCTTAAATTAGGATTTTTTATCATTTATCCCAAATTTTTTTATAAGATCATTTAGAAAAATGAGATCCCTGTTAGATGTTTTATAATCTCGAATAGGATGCTTCATTTTATTTCTTAACTCATTAAATTCTTGAATTTTTTCTAAGAAAATCTTCCTATTAGACTTTAGCAAGGGGAATTTCGTTTGAAAAATTCCCCAATTAGCTTTAAAAATCTCTTTTAAATGAATAATAGTTGTATAATCAAAAGGATGACCTATACATTTTCTCTCTTCATATAAAATGGATAATTTCTTTCTAATATTTAAAGGAATTCCCTCAACCCACCATTCATTTTCATTTTTGAACTTTTCTTTTAATGTATTTTTAATCAAATTATACAAATATTTTTCAATTTCATCAATTTTTAAATTTATTTTAATTGATAAATCATCAATTAAATCAGCTTTTTCGTTATATTTTGTAATGATTTTTGAGAAATTTTTATAATTAAATTGAATTCTATTAATTGAAACATCAAAATCCCTATTTTCTAAAAATTTTATAAATTCTTCTAATTCCCCTAAATCCCTTTGAGTGTTTTTGAAAAATTTTGGCATAAATATCCAATTACTACCTGGTATATTTACTCCTAAGCTAAAATATATAAAATTTGATTCATCTTTCTCATGTTCCACAATTAAAACTAAAGGAATTCTAGTAAGTAAATACACTTTATCCTCCCAAGTTTTTACTCTTAAAAGATTTTTAAAGAAATTTAAATTTGCATGGATATAAGTTATTTTCATAGGTAATACAATGAACATACCCCCAACTAATCCTAAATTCCACTTTAATTGATCAGAATAACAATCTTCTATATCTTTTTTTAAATCCGACCAAAGGTCTCTTAAAATTTTAACATAATTTTTTTCTATGTCCTGAAGTTTTGATGTTTTATAACTTATTTTCGCACTATTTACATAATTTATCAAATTTTCTTTTATACGTTTAATAGTAAATACTATTTCGAATTGATAATAATCCCTTTCTTCATATGGTTCCTCTAATCGCGGATATATGTCAATCTTGTATTCACTGTTACAAAAAACTAATACTTTAAAGGAATATGGGAGGTACATGTCAATCTCATCATCCTCATCATCCCTAATTATCTCTTCTACCTTTTCTAAAAAAGTATCATCTTTAAATTTTTTTTGTAAAAATGGTTTAATCTGTTTTTTATAAAGATCCTCTAGCTCTATTTGTATTTTATCAATTAATTCTTGCAAACTCAATCTATATCATCTAATTTACTGTTCAAATAGGAGTAAGTTATAAAATTTTATTCCCTAACTCATTTAATATTCCGTTTATTTTATATAAATTTGTCTATCGAATGTGTAGTTCGATGTAATAGAGATTTGAAAATATAATTTTCACTCCTAAAAAATTGTACCCCAGTCACGAGATAGAGAGTTTTTTAAGCCTTTAATCGAAAGAATCCAAGCAAATTTTCATAAAGAATTATTTTTTACATATTAAAGAAGAAGAAAAAAATTCGTCTAGAGTTGAGAAAATTGAAAGAATATCAGTTAAAGATTTATATTTTATACAACACATCTCATAAAAAACCTATTAAATTTTTATAAGTTAAGAATTTCATAACTATTGTAGGGAAAAAATTTGAAAAAGGAACAAAATAACCTTAAGAACACAATCTCATTTTATGGTTATTCACAACTCCTTCAAAATTATAATGGTTTCATCAAAAATTTAATAATCGAAGGTAATTGGGCGAAATTAATCAATATTTTAAAGGATTCCCCTTTCATTTTTTCAAATTTTTCAGATTTAATCATAAATACTCTAAGAAATAAGAAGTACGAACCAATTGAAGATAATAAAATCTTTCATATTACTTATGTCTTTTTATTACATTTATTAAAGAGTAAAGCAATTTCAATTAAGGAAAATGATGAAAACTTGTTTTTTGAATTTCTGAAAGAATGTTTAGCTGAAATAAATTTTAATGACCAACATTTGGATTTATTTATTCAAGTATTTGGAAATTTTATTATTCAAAAAGATTTTAAGAGCGTCTTGAAGAATCAGAATGCCTTAAACAAGTTGGTCATAATATGGTCAAATCATTTAATTAACCATTTTCCGAAATTGGTTGAAATAAAGCAGTTCTCACTTGCCTACTCATTAATTAAAAGCAATCCTGTAATTGTAAAAACATATCCTAGTCTTTCACTTGAGGTTATAAAACAATCTGCATATCAATTTAGTGAAACAAAAAAAATCCGTATGACTTTAGAGCAACATAATCCTGACTTAGTAGATCAGTTTGAGAAAATACGAGATACAAAAAAACAAGAATTTTGTAAAAATTTATCAAAATGTGAAAAATTTAACTCTCATTTTGAATGGTTTAAGATTCATAATAATTCGAATTATTTCTCTGCTAACACAGACCTATTTTCTGATTCAGAAATTATTAAAATTATTAAAAAATTGGTTAGTCTTAATATACCTCTGAATTATCAAGATTCTGTAAATTGTGGTTGGATAAATTGGATATTGTTAGAAATTGTTTGGAAGGATAAAGGATATAATTTAAAAAACTATATTGAAGAATTAATAAATTTACAATACTATCAAGTTGTTACAAGCTATTTTAATAAATATCCACAAGAAATAAATAATCACTCTATGGATATTCTCTCTAAAATACGCTCAAACGATTTATTAGAGTTAATAGAGAACTATTTTCAATTTTTCAATATTGAAAATCCTGAAAAATTATTTGAGATAATCATACAAAATGAAGATATAGGAAATGCTTTTTCAAAATTGGTTAGAAAATTTCAAGATAAAAAAGATAAATTCATTGAACTTATAAAATCACACATTGATAAATTTGATTTAACAAAATCATATGAAGAAAATTTTGATATATATAGAATTGTTGATGTTCTTGTTTCAGATGCTTGGAGACCGCTACCCAAACCCGAATTTCCACCAACTTATATTGAAGAGAAACTGACTCAGTACCTTTCTAACGTTAAAAACGCCGATTTTTTTAATACAAGTAGTAGCTTATCCCTCACAAGAAATTTTCATTTATTTACGCCAGAATTTCAAAAAAGAATTGTAGAATTATCTTCCAAAATGCACCGATTTTCTTTTTTCATAGCGTTAGCCAAGAATAATTTGAGATCATTTATGAAATTATTTGATGACATTATCAATTTGGAGCCTAAAGATGAAGTAGATTTGAGAATGTACATTTATATCCTAAAATTATATATTACAAATGCCAAGAAACAAGATATAATTAATAAAATTGTTGATAGACTCCAAAAATTGGAGAACAATTATGAAAAAGCACAACTCCTATCATATTTAGGAAATAAGACCCAATCTCTCCAAATTTTAGGCGAATTACTAGAAAAAGAAGAATATTTTCTTCAGTTGCTTTTTATTTATGCAGATTACATTTTAGAATATATTAGAGTGAATATTGAAGGATTAAATCGTATTGATATTGAAGAACACATCGAAAATATCATGTCATTGAAAAATGAATATCATAAACATAATTTAAGACGAGATAGAAGCATCAAATTCAATTTTAAAATAGAATTCCAAATTGGTTATTTAAAATTTTTACTTGGTCAATCTTTTTTTTCTGAATCTGATTTTAACGAAGCATATAAACAATTTAAAGAATCTGAGGAAATTTTCTATGAACTTAAAAATGTCAAGCCCCTTCCAGAAGAAGAAAAAGAAGAATTAGAGATGTATTTTCAAGTAGTGAGGAATTTCAAACTTCTTACAAAACAAATTCCTTCTGATAGGGCTGTTGATATAGAAGCGATTAATCTAAATTTAAAAAAGAAAATTTCTATGATAGAGAAAAAATTCAAGGTTGAAAATTTAAAAATTACCAGATTTTTAAAAAATTTGAAGCACTTTCAAATAGATTCAGAAAACAATATGAAATTAGTAATTTTTGAAAGACCTGCTACTTTTTGTCCGCTCCCTAAAAGAATTAAAATTTCAAAATTATGTTTAATACAGAATGAATTGGAGGGAGTCCCTGATATCGTATATCAATGGGATTCTCATAATAATTCAATTTTCCCATATAGTGAGATTTTTATTGACAATATTTGGAAAACTTATCAGCTAACTATTGAATATCAAGAAAAAATAGACCCTCTAGACTTTAATATTGAATTTAAAAAATCCAAAATTATCAAGGATGAAAAAGAACCAATCAAAGGAAGTAAAGATAAATTAATTATTAATTTCGATATTATTGCTAAAGAAGAATTTGAAGCAATAAAGAAAATTGAAATCAAAATTCAGGAATCTCACCTTTGTGAAGTCCAAAGTATATTGATTCTACCTGTCATTTATAAATCTAAAGAATACCATGAAGATAAAAAAATAGAGCATCAGATTCTAAAAGAAGTATCAGAGCGTATTAAGATTTATCGCCAAAAAAATTATGAAATATCTGATTATATGTTGTATTTAGAGCAATTCAAAAATGAATCATTACGTAAATGTATGGTAAAACATATCTTGAAAAGAGTCAAAGATAATTTCTATACGATGAAAGAAGTTGGAGAGTTATTAAACGAAGAAATTAATAGAATTCTCCCAAGTAAAGAAATTGAGACCTATTTTGGAGTCTTTAATGACTCATGGAACAAGAGTCAGGAGTTTTGGAGTTATTATATTAAAAAAAATAATCTTACTAGAGAAGGAATAGAAATTAAATATATGAAAACTATTTTAAAAAATTTGAAAAATGGGAAACTTAAAAGAAATTCTGTAATTTTTTTAATTGATGATGTAATTGGGACTGGAACTCAATTTTTGAAATTGTATAGTAAGCTTTTCAATAAGGAAATTGAGAAAAAAATACATGAGAATAATATAAAGATATATCTTGTTTCAGTTTTTGGATCGTATGAATCAAGGAAAAAAATCTCTAATTCAACAATAATAGGTATAGATCAAATCAGATATTCAAGGGTGATTAGGGATCAAGATAAAGCCTTTTCATTAGATGAGTGGCATAATAGAGTAGAATTACGAAATTTCCAAAATTACCTAAAAAAACTCGACCCAGAAGATTGGAGCGGCTGGAAGCCTGAGGATGGAGAAAATGGTCCAGAATTTTTATTAGTTTTCGATTGGAATACTCCAAATAGTACTATAAGCTGTATATGGAAGAATAGCGAAAATTGGAATGCATTATTTCCAAGATCTCATTGAATTTTCAATGAATAATTTATTCTAATTCCAAGAAAAATAAAGGATTCGATGGAGTGAGTAATATTTACAAATCAAATTCGTGAGACTATCATTCCTAAAATTGGGTGATGTAAATTAAAAAAAGTAAATTGTTTAAATCTCAACTTCAAGTTACGCAAATACTAGATAATTATTCAATTTTGTGATTATTATTCCTCTAATTCGAATTTTCTAAAAAATAATGTTAGTTGGTTATTTAACAAACCTAATTCTAGATTTGATGGATTATTTCAATTAGCTAGTGAATTAAAACTGATAAATTAAAATATCTATTTAACATGTCAAAATAATCTAGAAGATTAATTAGATTTATCATAAACTTGATACGGATGGGGATTTGTTAATAGATGATATGGATATATCTCCTAATAATTTCTCGGACAGAAGTTTTAAATATTATAAAATTTAATAATTTCTAGACGTCATCCTTTAATGGAGGTTTACTTGTCCTTCACATATAAGTGTCGCCCCGACAAGTACCCCTCTTAATTAAAAAGTTAAAAAGCTGAAATTAAATTTAAAATAATCTTAATAACACGAATTTTTATTTTAAGGACATTAAATTGCAAACGGCAAATTTAAAAGATCCCAAATAATCGTTTTATCTTCCCTATCATATATTATTGTATCTAATTTAGTGAAAACAGTGTGGCGGATCTTGTCCGTAATGGTCTCGTCCTCCACTATTTTCACTAAGAGGTCGAAAAGCACTTCCTTATCCACATCATCACAACATAGTGTGGATTTTATAAATTCACATATGTATTCTATAGTATCTTCTGATTTAACTGTTTTAACAAGGTTAAAGAATTTGTCATTTATTTCCTCCCATTTCAATTGTATATTGCTTAAAGTTCTATAATATTCTTTTTGAAAAATATCATCAGTATCTTGAGCAAAATTCCAGATTATATGTCCTATCTTAATTTTTCTACTTAATTTAAGCAATGGAAAATAAATTAGTGGATTTAGATCTTGTAATAAAATTGATACTAATTTGGAAGATTCTAGATTATCACCTTCTAAGAAATTTAACATAATCTCAAAAAATATATTTGAAACAATTTTGTTTAAAGGGTGGGTTAAATAAAATACAGATTTATTTTTTTTGTACTCAGTAATCAACCCATTATAAATCTGAGATAAATGGGTTTGTTCAATGACTCCAAGTGATAAAGCAATAAATAAAAATCTACCCATGTGAAATATATTAACCCTTTCTGGAAAAATATCCAATATTTTTTCAAATAAATTTTTAAATCTAGTTTTTAATTTAGCAGAATCATCTGAAAGTCTCTCAAAATAAAAAATAACATTCTCAGATAGTATGATTTGACTTTTAGAATGTTTAATCTCATTCTCAATAATATCAAAAATTAGATTTGTTGTTTCCAAATTACTCTTAAATGTAATATTTGGGGATAAGTAATAATGAACAGCTGAAAAATTATGTTCTTCAAACCATTTATTTATCTTTAAAATAGAATTTAGATTAGAAAAATCTTTCATTAAAGGTGTGCAATCATATGTTAACCAAATTTTAAATTTCAATGGGTCTATTTCTTTATTGATAATCCCTGACTCGATTAAATTATTTAATTCTTGAATATCCTCTTGAAATTTCCCAACATCCCTATATTTTTCAATTAAATTTTTTAAATCTTTATGTAAATTTTTTACATCCTCAACATTTACAAAAAATCCAAAAAGATATCTTATTTCTTCATTAAAAAATGAAAATTCCAGTGTTTCATAAAATTTCGATAATTTTTGAAAAAGTTCTTCGTCGGTTGGATTGATCATCAATTCAAAGATGTTAACTAGATACTTTATTACGCTATTAGAATCGTTTGAATAAAAATCAATAAATTTTTCAATAAGATTTTGTTCTTGGTCAATTAATTTTTTAATTTCTGGATAAATTATATATGGTATTAATATTCTATAATGTTTAAAATTTCTAAATCCACGAAATATAATTACTGCCTTATTAAGTAAATAAATAAGGTGTACAACACTCCAAAGCAAGAGATTTTTTTTCAAGTTTTGATTATTCTTTACTTTTTCTTTTAAATATCTCCTTAAATCGTCATATTCTTCAATCGACCATCTTTTAGTTAGGTAAGACCCCTTAATTAAATTCAAAACTATTAATAAATATCCGTTAATAGAAATACCAGTGTCAATATAATACTTGACATTGAGAATTGAAAGATTTATTTGCGATGCAACTTTTTCTAATCCAATATTTATGATTGAATTTTCTAAAAATTCTATTACCCACTTTTCATTTATATTATTTAAAATACCATTTTTAAGTGTTATAAACATTAAGTTCTTTAATTCTGAGTTCTGCCTTATTACTTCTAATATTTTTTCATCGAATCCAAACATATGAATATAAAATTCAATTAATCTAGATAATATAATCCCTTTATTTGATTCTATTTGTCTGTCTAACCAATCCTTAATAATTTGCCTATTTTCAAAATTTTTAAATGCTTCAGAAACCCACTTTATATCCCAATAAGGTATTTTCATATGGAGTAAAGATAATCCATATTCAATTACCTCTTTTTCAATAATAGAATTTTCAAATATTTTATCTCCTATCATACTAATGATTATTATTGTTCCCCTTCTTAATATATAATCAAAGTCTGTATCATCAATTTTCTTACAAATTTCAAATATTTTACCAATTTTATCAGGAAATTTTCTATTAATCCTCCCTGCTAGAAAAAAGGCAACGTTCATCCAATGTCTTTTTAACACAATTCCTTCAAATCTGTTGAAAATTTCATTTTCATTTCTTTTTATATCGCATAAATAAGCTGCTGCCAAAAATTCTCTAATTACTGATATTGTAAAACCAAACTTTTCTGCTTTTGGACTCTCAATTAAGACTAATCGCTCACATGATTCTATAAATATCCGTTCCACTAATTCTTGCAAATCCTCTTCTCTTATTTTGTCTTCTTTTAAAACAAGATAGTAGTAACGGCAATATTTTTTAATTTGCTCTTTAAATTCTTCACTTCCCATAAGAGCAGACGAGCTTTGTTCTTCCATTCTTTTATGTAAAATAAATCCAAGGTATTTATGAAAACCTAAAATCAGTTCTTTATCTGTTGTTAATAAGAAAGACCGCAACTCTTTTTCGCGATCATAGACAGCATCAAGATAACGTTGATATAATTCTTCACGACGGGCTGGTGGCGAACCTTCTTTCAAGATAATAATTAATAAAATTGAAGTTTGATAAGGATTTTTAATAAGTAGATTTACGTTCTTATTTTTTAGACACTCTTCAAATTTTTCTTGTATTCTACTAATTTCCTCTGAATTTAATTTTAATGCTCTAATCCATCTTCCTAAAAATTTTCTGGCTTTTTTTTCATCAAAAGGTTTTATTTCTAATTGAACTAAATTTAAAAAATTTAATTCTTCTGAGTAACTATGAGGTCTAGAACTAAAAATAATTCTTAGATCACCATTTAATTGATTCCTTATAATATCAATAAAATTTCTGATATTTTCAAAAGTTTTCTCTCTTAAATTGGAGTCAGGAATTTCATCTAACCCGTCCAATAATATTAAAACCTTATTTTTCTTAATAAATTCATGAATATCGTCATATGTCCTCGTAGTTACATTATAAATAAAATCTCTCAGATAATGAAATAAATTATAATTAAATTTTCTATTTGACAACTCTTCTGCATAATCTTTAAGAAATATTAAAAAGGGAATTCGATAAGGCAATTGACTATTTATTTGGACTTCATCTATATCTTCTAGTAGCTCAGACAATTTTCCAATAATATTAGCACAATATAATTGATTAGTGAATTGAAGTAATGTAGATTTTCCTGATGCAGGACCTCCCAGAACTAATATATCGGGATATTCTTCATTTAATAAAAATTTATGGGCTAATTTTTCTGGAATTCTCGGAAATTTTTCTGGAAATTTACCTTTTACATCCAAATCGATAAAAATCTTTTCTATTCTTATATTAGTATTTACTTTTCCACTTAAATAATATAATTTCGTATTTTGGTTTGTATTATAACACTCTCGACAAAATATCTTAGTTGTGTCATCTATTTCTATATCATAAATTTGTTCTTCTGAGTCTTGATTTTTTATCAACCATTCTATAAATTCAAAACAGAATTTTCCGACTGCCCTCGATGCTTCAATTTTATTTTCATCTTTATAGGGCGTTCCTCTTGAATCCGGATCGGCATTATCCATTACGATACGGATATCTACCCATTCTATATTTCGGTAATTTTCTAAAACTTGAGCTGCACCAGCTACTTCCATTTCTATTCCATATAACTTCCATTCTATATGTTTTAACGCATCTATTGGATCTTTTAATATATCTTCCCCTTTTTTGGGAGTATCTGCATCTAGTATGTTACCAGAAATTATTTTGCCATTATTCAGACATTTAAATTTATTTTGAGGTCTTTCCTTAAGATGAGAAAAAAAATCTCCAGAGAGTTTTTCTCCCCAATTTTTAGATTCAAAAAATCTTTCTACTAAATCTACTAACATTTTAGTGGGTCTATAAGGTTCACTATCCATTTTTTCTCCATTATCTGTCTTCTTAACCAAATCATAAGTAATTATTTGTTCAGGTACTATCATATCTCCGATAAATACCTTCTTTGAATAAAAACCACCACAAACACCTATAATAAATACAAATCTTGGTTGCCATATTTTTAAGGCTTCTGTTAACAGATTTTGTGTTTTTCTAAGTCCTGATTTGATTGGACATATCAGAACAATTGTAAATTCTTTATTTTCTAATTTGATTTTTCCAATATCATAAGGATGAATAAAATCGGTAAATTTTGGAATCACATTCGTAATTTTATTTGGTAAAAATTCTAGGATTGCATTACGTTCCTCTGTTGTTGGTGCAATAATAATTGCTTCTACTTTTATTGGCAAATTTTTCTTTTTATCATCCATTTTAGCATTCTCCTATCCCTAATAAGAAATATCGAATGTATTAAATTTAATCTTACATTCTAAAATACTAATTAATGTCAACACATATTATTCCAATCTCTCCATAAATATATCTCCTTTTAAGATCGTTTTAAAATCCTCCACATGTAAATTTAAATTATTATTATTTGATTCGAGATATGTTATCTTTAATGTAATATTCTTTTTTCTAATGATTCAGTGATACAAAAGAAACGCGCTTAGTTTATTTATTACTTATATCCTTTTTTTGAGAATTATGATAATATTTCTTTAAAATCTGTTTTATGATTTGCTAAATATTCAATTATTGCATGTCTCATAATATCTGATTTTGAGGGAAATTTCTTACTCTCAACTAATCTCTCCAATTGTTCGTTAATATGTCTCACTACATGAACAGTGACTATTATCGTTTCTTCTGAAATATCAGGTATATGACCACGTTAATAAATCGGGCTCAAAAAATGGAGAAACATCATTCAATTTTAAATTGAAAGATTATTTTCAATATTTACTTCTAAATATTTCAAAGGTAAGATTTCATACCTGCCATTTTTACTAAAATTTAATTGGCTCATTCCCCTAAATTTCGTGATATAAGCACCAAAGATACGAAGAATCATATTTGGTTTAATATTCTGAATTTTCTCATCCCAAAGAGCACATTTAATACACCCAGTCTCATCTCCCAACACTGCGTTAGCAACCTTGTGCATTTTTCCGTCCTTTTCTAATCTTACATGCTTGAGATTATTGACATCCAATACTTTAACTTTTTCTAAATTAATGTTAGTGGTCTTGTGTTTTAGACGGGATATTTTTACGAATTTAAATCCCGGATAATCGTCTCTTTTCACAAGATTTTCATCTTCTCCATCATCTAATATTGACCATTTACCGTATTTTCCGATATTCAAAAATAATGTTCCATTAAACTCACTGACATACCCATTTTCTATAAGAAGGCTATTGCCAAGAGCGATTTTATCTATTACAAACCCCCATACCGTTAAAATCATTGTTCCGGTCTCATCTCTAACCTTATATTCTGCAACTCGTTGTTTCTTATTATTCTTTTTGATTCGAACCATTCGTTCTGATACAAGTTCTAAGATTTTTACTTTAATATTAACACCCCTAGATTCAGAATTTAAATCTTGAATTTTAATCAGGTCCAAGATACTCAACCCCTTATTTCATCCTGTATAAACCCAGCACCCAATAAATAGACGGAGCAAGATTTTCGAATGATATCATTACGTTCACCAACAATAAATAATCGTTTATTTGAATCGAATTCATCAAACCTCATCTCAATGCGGGTGACTTCAGCAATCAATTTATAAAGTGTTGGTACTGTAATGAAATGGTCAGTTTCATTACATAAAAAGACCGTAGCGTTATGTTCCCTTGCAACTTCAACCAAGCGGTCGATTATTTTATTATAAATGTCTTTTTCAATAAATAAGTGAATATTTTTCAGATTGAACGTAGTCGTTATGCTGTCGATAAAGATGAGGTTTGCATCAGTGTCACTAATAGTAGAACTTAAATCATATTTAACAAATGAGTATAGTTCTTCAATTGAGGATATTGAAATCAAAATAACATTGTTTATAATTTCAGTATGGTCAATTCCAAATCTTTTCGACATTTCAATAATGTGGTCTTCGCTGAAATTTCTTCCGGTGTCCATATAGATTACTGAACTTTTGGGTACCTCATCTTTATGTGAAATAAATGTGTTACAAATTAGTTGATGAAATAGGCTTGTCTTCCCAACTTTTCTTAGCCCATAAATTTCATAAAGCATCTGTGTAGAAAAGCCATTCTCAAGAACCGCATCGAGTTTTTTACTTCCGCTTGAGAAGAAATGGGGTTTTTTTAAAGTCTGTACCTTTTCTTTGTATTCACCAAAGGGCTTTTCATTAATTACAGAATTTGAATTTGAGTCTATAAATTTTTGAGTTTGCTTATTGAGCTTATTTTGGGCTTTTTCGTGAATTTCCCAAGCTTTGGCACCTGAAAGTCTGTATTTACGGAATATTGCAACTATCTCAGCACCTAAACGATTTGCTAAATCCATTACTGTAAAAATTTTTTCTCTTGTCAATATGTCTTTAATTGTCACAATTCCATCAGCGGCTAAGGCATCGATTAACTCCTCGTTAGTTGAGATATCTTCAATTTTATCATTAACACCAGCTATTTTATCTAAACTCATAATCAATAGTTTCACCTTTTAATAACAGAATTTTATCAAGCTAGAGAATCTCTTTATAAATCTTTTTGTCGTGCCAAGGTTATCCGAAGACAAGATTACAGTAGATATTTTAAAGAAATTAATTGAATATCGAAAATTTTTAGAGGCAAATAATGCACTTTAAAGAAAAAATTGAAAATTATATTAATTAAATAATTCCATAAAACCAGGGAATCACACCAGCAAACATTAGAGCGTTGATTACTACACCTAATGCACCGAGAATAAGTCCAATTAATCCTAAATTTTCATTGTTTGCATACGCATAAAAACCCAAGATTAATGCTATAAAACAGGGAATGAAGATTGGAAAAATTAGTCCTATCGCTCCCAATATAATGGCAATAATTGAAATTGTTGTTTCTTTCTCCATATATTTAACTCCTAAATTATTTTAATAAAAGAAATATATATTAATGATAATAATTTTAAAAACTATTTTAAATAATTTATGAATTTACCAAAAAAATAGATTAATAAAAAGAATTTTTTTCTATCAATAACTGAAATAATATTGAATTACATATTATTTTTTATCACTAGTTTATCTTGGCTTTTTATTATTTTTCCTTCATGTTCTAATTTATCTAAATGTTGTGAAATTTGATTTTTTTCACCATAATCCTGCCATAATCTATCTGCAAGGTTAGTTGATCGATTTTTAACTGTAATATGAAGTTTCACTAATTTTTCAAGTGTATTGTGTCCATTTTCAATTAGATTAAGTATTTTATTATCCCTATCTAAAAGTTGAGAAAGTCTACTTTTGTATTTTTCTTTAATTCCTTCTTCTACAGGATCAAGGTGTCCAGATAAGACCATTTTTAGGTTTAGAGAGATCAATCTTTGATATGTATTAATATAATCCAATAAACTCGCTCTAGCATTACCATACCAAAGACTTTCAAAACCCATATCACCTGCAAATAAAATTTTTTCATCTAATAAAAAACAGCAATGACCAAGAGTATGACCAGGTGAAAAAATTACTTTTAATATATGATTCCCCAAATCAAATATTTCATTATCAATTATGGTCTTATCTACTTTACAACCCCCTTCAAAATTCCACCATTTCAGACGTTGCTTCCAATATTCCTCAAACTCGTCCGCGAAACTCCCTGCTTGTTTTTTTAAACCATCAATTGATTCGACTGCGGCTCTATCTTTTTCATGGATCATTAATTTTGCTTTTGTAAGAGATTTCATGAATTTATTCTTTCCACTATGGTCTAGATGGCAATGCGTATTTAAAATTATATCTATTTTACTAATATCTATTTTATTTTTCTCGAAAAATCGTAAAATTTCTTTTTTTGAAGAGACAAAACCAGTATCAATTAAAATTGTATGATTACTTCCAAAAATTAGATAATTATTCATTGAAATGAATCTGAGTTTAGTTTCAATCTTATAAATGGAGTCATTAATTTTTATTAATTCAAGCATTTATTTACCTCTTTGAGCAAGACTAATAGCTTTCTTTTTGAATGCTTCGCTTCTCTCCTTTTCATCCATTTCTAGAGCATATCTTGCAGCGAAATTGTAGTATTTACTCGCATCATCCCATCGACCTTCAGTTATAGCTACTTCAGCTATCTCCAAAGCCTCATTTATTTGTCCTTCTAATTTTTCAATATTTTTCGCGGCTTTAAGACGTTGTTTTTCTATTTTTGCTTTATTTCTTATTCTTAATTCTCGATTTTTTAATTCATTTGATCGATCAATTAATTCCCTAGCAAATTCTAAGTCTCCAATATCTTTTGATAGATTACTCGCTAATTTATAAAGTCTAGCTGCATCTAGAATTCTAAATTCATCCTCTGCTAATTTAGCCTCGTCCAGAACCTTTTTTCTTTCAGCTTCTAATGCATTTTTCTGGTTTTTCTTTTGTTTACCCATTCTATTTTCAAGTTTTTTTTACTTTTACTTGCATTACTTCCAAAACATAACCTAAAGTATCGACAGTATCAAAATATGCTATCTTAAGTCCTGCTACAATCCCATTAAATAATTGTTTTATACCCTTTGATTCTAATTCTTTTATTGCTTCTTCAATATCCTCTACGTATAATCCTAGGTGATGAATTCCACCATTAGGATTTTTTTCTAAAAAATCGTCATAAACAGCTTTACCTTCAAGTTTTTGCATAATTTCTATCTGCATTTCACCAATAGTGGCAAAAGCTAATCTTTCTTTAATTGGATCTATTTTTTCTTTATAAATATTCTTTCTAGTTTTTACATCTAGCGTATTCATTTCAGATAATCCAAAAATATCTTTAAAATGTTCAACTTTTTCGGAAATATCTTTAAATACTAATCCAATATGCCTAATTTCACCTTTCATTTAATTCACTCCTCTTAAGTTTTTTTACTTTTCACCTCAATTAATTCCAATATATAACCAAGTAAGTCGGTTGTATCAAAATACGCAAATCTTAGCCCAACGACGATACCATTCCAAATTTGTTTTATACCCTTTGATTCCCATTCCTTAATAGCTTCTTCAAATTTATCAGTATAGACGCCCAAATGGTGAATTCCTCTTCCACCTTTTTCCAAGAATGAATCATAAACTGTTTTACCTTCAAGGGGTTGAATAAATTCGACTTGTGTATTACCAATCATCGCTAAGGCAAAACGTAATTTGATAGGGTTTTCTAATTTTTCTTTAAACATATTTTTTTTAATTTTAGCATCAAGAATATCGACTTTTTCTAATCCAAACACCTTTTTAAAATTTTCAACAGGTTCAGAAATGTCTTTATATACCAATCCAATTTGTCTTATTTCACCAATCATTTAAACAGATACTCCTTTTCTTATTTTTATTCTATATATGACAAATATTATGCTAATTATAATAGAATAAAATACAAATATTAATTGAGCTAATCTACTTCCAAATAATACAGATCCTAAAATTAAACTTATTATTAAGCTACCAAATGTTAAAAAATCTAAGAATTTGGATTGTTCAAAAAGAGGGGGATCTTCAGAAGTTTGTGAACCTCTATATTTTTGGATTATGAAATAAAGAGTAAGAACTATCATTAATATTATAGCGCTTGTAATATACCCCATTAGTGTTCTTTTAGGTAAATTTTGTCCAATTAAGTTAATTAGAGGAGGTATCTTTAATTCCAGTTGGTCAGAAAGAAAACCTAAAAACATAAAAACATGCCAACCGATAGCTAAAATCCATAAAATTTTTCCAGATGGTTCTTCAGTCCAATCCCTAATTGCTATAAAACGATTAGCAAAATACATGGTTAAAACGCTTTGGATTATGCCCCACCATCCAAAAGTGGAAAGAATAAAATAAAACGGGTCAATTCCAAAGAAATACCCTGATCCAAAGATACTTCCAGTTGAGAAAATTTCAGTATATACACCAAATATAAATCCAATTAATAAAACTTGATAATCTCTCAAATGATATCTAAGAATTAGATCTTCTAACATGAAGAAATATGTAATATAGAGTAGGACTAAGGAGATAGATATAATAAAGAAATTAGGAATTCCGTGAACCCAATATTCTAAAGCTAAATTAAATAATACACATCCAAGTATAATTTTGTATTTTACTCGCATAATTAAACCTCTCTTTACTTGAGTTAAAAAACTTAATATAATTAACTATCAAAACTATAGTCATTATTATATTTTATGACTTATCGGAGAAAACCGATATGAGTTCTGAAAAATTGAATAAATTGAGAGAATCTGTAATTAATTTCGAAGATGAAGCCGTAGATTTAACTGAAAAATTACTTAATGAGGGTGAGTCGGCTAAGGATGTATTATATGTTGTTTCCGATGCGCTCCAAATAGTGGGTGAGAAATATGAAGCACATGAATACTTCTTATCTGAACTTATGCTTTGTGGTGATGTTGCAAAACGATGTATTGAAAAAGCTCTCCCTAAAATACAAAAAGAAAAAATTGAAATGGCAGGGACTATTGTATTTGGGACAGTTAAAGGTGATATTCATGATATTGGAAAAACAATTGTATCTTCATTTTTAATTGGTGCTGGATTTTTGGTTCATGATATTGGAGTAGAGGTCGATGATAAAACATTTGTTAAAGAAGCTAAAGAAAAAAATGCAAATATTGTAGCTATGTCGTCTTTATTGAGCACAACCATGTTATATATGCCTGAAGTTATTAAGGCATTGAAAAAAGCAGGAATAAAAGCTAAAACAATAGTGGGGGGTCGACCAGTTTCAGAAAAGTTTGCAAAAGAAATTGGTGCTGACGGCTATGCAAAAAATCCAACGGGTGCAATCGAGGTTTGTAGAAGGTTTATGGAAGAAATTCAAGAAAATAAATAATTTTGTTTCAGATCATTTAATCTTTTTTAATAGCTTCACCAATTAGATCTCCCCCACAATCCTTACAAGGAATTATGAAGCCCATATTAATTTTTTGTAAATCTTTTTTGGAAATTCTTGCACCACAAATAGAGCAACGTAGCTCACTTAATTCACCGATATCTTCTTCTCCTTGAATTTTAGGAGTAAAAAAAAGTGGTTTGGGAGTAATTACCTGAATTTTCTTAGGTTTTATTGTTGTTTCAGTTTTAGATGGAAAAGAAACAACTTTTAAAGTCCCTGTAGTACCTTCAGCAAATTTTTCCTCTAGTTTTGGTTCTTCCATTTCTGTTTTAGGTGTTTGTGTTGAACTTTTAAGTTCTTTTTCTATAGAGGGATAAATTTTAATGCTAGGCAAGACATTTAATAGAATTTCAGAAGCTTGATTGAACACAGAAATATTTCCATTCCAATTCACAATTTCTGTTAAAAATTTTTGCTCAAATTGAAATACAAACTCCTTAAGCTTATCGGTTAAAAATTCAGTACCTTTTCCATGCGATAATAAAGCAGCCCTTATATATTCTCCGTCCTCAAAGTTAATTTCGAAATCTTCATATGTTAATTTTTTCATCATGGTTTCTTTTTTATCTAGTGATAATTCAGTTCCAAAGCTAGATATGGCACTTAAAAACCCACTGACAAGAAATGGATCAAGTTCTTCATCAGAACCTAATTTTCCCCTATAAAACGTAAGCCCAGTCTGTTTTTGAATGACAAGTAGATATCTAAGTATTTTCATTGAATATTTTTGTTCAATTTCATCAATATCTTTATAGAGTGCATTTAATCCTTCCTGTATCGACCCCAATTTGGCATATTCGGAAAAGGAATCTTGATAAATTTTTGCATTTGTCTGAATGATAGATTTACTTTCTTTAAGCCATTGAATAATTTCATATTCTAAAGCTGTAGCAAGCCTTTTATCGATTATTTGTTCTATATCAAATTTTTTAGATAAGGTATTAATCCATAACTCAATTCTTTGAGACATATTTGAATCAGGAACACTTCTTTGCATTTTTGATTGAATGTCTTTTAGAAATGCAATTATATCACTGATTAATGGTTTGATTTCACAAAGAGTAGCTAATTGTATTGATTTCTTACAAAGATCAAATGAATCTAAAATTTTAAAACCAATTTGTTCTACAGTACCCCCAATTTTTTGAGCATTTTCAATAGCTAACTTTATATTATTCTTAATATAAGCTAATAATCCTGTACTTTGTTTGATATCCTCAGAATATACCTCAATATTTATTTTATTTTCTTGAATAAAAGCTGAAATAATCAATTCTTGTTCCGTTACTTTAGCCAAACCTGACCATTCGGATAAAAATTTTTCAGGATCATTAAAAATTTCAGTAACATCAAGAGTTGAAATTTGTTCTCTTATTATTTTATATGCTTGTTTAGCCGAAAGTAAAAATTCTATTTCCCAAGAACTTTTTTGTAATATCTTTTTAAGATTTTCAATCTTTTCTCTAGCAATTTTTTCAGGTTGAACTAATGGACATTTGATCTGTATTTCCTTTGGTTCTATTGCAGCTGAACAAGGTTCTCCTTGAAAATCTATGTATGATACAGTTCCATAAAGGTTTGATTTTCCACAATCCAAGGGAGTTAAGATAAAATCAAGACCTCGTGATTCACCAGGTTTTAAAAAATTTAAAGATTTTACTCTTTCTTCTGTTGAAAATTGTGTTGTTGGGTTAATAACAACATTAATATCCGAAATTAATTTATCTGATGTATTATCTACAACAACTTTGAAGCGAACATTGCCTCCAACATAATCAAATTCTCTTTTTACTAAGACCCTAGCTTGTCTCATTATTGATGGTTTTGGAGGAGGAGTTATATGAGCTATATCTGGCAGTGGGGCTATACTACTTGGTTTTGGAATAGGGCTGATTTCATCAGAAATGACTTTTTTGGTTTCTAACTGTATTGATTTAACTGGGGTTTCTATTTTAGGTTTTGCTTTTAACTTTTCAATTTTTTGAGGAGTGGGTATTGGGGATTCTTCTTTTTTAGTAATTCCCATATCGTCCTCGATTTTTTCTAAGGAATCTAAAGTATCTTCGATATCTTTTTCAGAAGCTTCTTCAATTGATACTCCAAATAGATCTTCAAATAGTTCTTCTTCTTTTTTCAGTCTCTTTTGGAGTTCTTCTTCTCCTTCTTCTTCTTCCAACTCTTGTTTCTTTTTTTTCTTTGACATTTCTCTCGTTAAAGATTTTATTGCTTATAAAATACAATATATCCTTCTTTTAATAATGATAAAATACTATATTTATCTTAAATAGATTTGTCAATTTACTAAAAAATTAAATAAACAAATTACCAATATTTCTCTCAGAACCGACTTAAGTCCCCTATTTCTATTGAGCAATATTTCTTTCTTAATTAGACTTTTTTATTTAATCAATTTAAATATAAAAAAATATAAAAAAAAAGAGTTTAAGTAGGAGATAATTAGTGGATCAAGGGACGTAAGTTTGGACTAATAAACTAAATTCGTCAATATAATTATTTACTCTATCTGAACGCATTGCTATTGTAATACTATGTTTTCCTGAAGAAATTGATCTCGCAGTTTGCAATGAAACTGAAAATGATATATCTTGCCCGTTTTCTGACCAACCTCGAATTTCTGTAGTAGGATGATCAAGCCGTTGTCCGTCTAAAACAAACTGAAACCTCATATATGTTAGCACTGTCATAGATGGATCGAGAACGCATCTACCAGTAAAAGTAAAAATTACAGATTCTCCTGGATTGACATTGAAATCAATTGTTAAATAATTAATTGTGAGCCAAGTTTCAGTAACACCTATAGCATGATCAATTTCAACAAAATTATACCAGGTGTTTATTATCCCTTTTTTGAGAATAGTTTGGTCCAATAAATACATCGTTAGTATCGGATCGGTTGAGTTTACTTTATTCAAAGTATAATATCCAAAACCGAGTCCTGCAGCTCCTACTAGAAGAGCTAGTACAGCTACTACTCCTATTGCTTTTCCCATGTTAAAACCTCAACTTTTTATATTATTTTTTTTACATGTTTATATAAAAAAATTAATCACAAATTTAAATTAAAAATTTTTTTGTTGAGGCAATATTGACCTAACAGATAATTCATTCTTTTATTAATTTTGGACTGTTTAATAGAAGATAAAATAAAATAGGTATTAATAATTTAATCAATCCTTGACCAAACTTCGTTAATTCATATGATACTCGCACAGGTCGCTCCGAATGGACTATTCGATTAATTATTTTTTTTTCTTCTAGAAGTCGTAAGCGATCTGTCAAGGTTCTTGAATTTATATTCTTTAATGCTTTTTTAATATCATTAAAATAAGCCTTTTCTAAAAAAAATAAAACGTAAAGTATATCAGCAGTCCATTTTCCCCGAAAAATAGGTGAACTTTCACTTAAAAAAGGTTTATAATATTTAATTTTTTTAACTAAATCTTTTTGTTCCTTTATTTCTCTCTCCATTCCAATTGTAACCGAATTTTGAATATTAGGAATAAGATCAATGAGTTCCTTAAAGTTACTTAATTTAAATCCTGACATTTTCTCTCACTAATCTTCTTGATATTTGGTAGTTTGAACTATATTAAGTGAAAAAAAAGATACTTTGTCAATTTTTTCTCTCTTTTTTATTTATATTTATTAAAGTTAGTTTACTATTTAAAGCTGGTGTAACTATTAAATTGATAAAATATACAGTAAAAAAATTTCAACATTAAAAAAATAAGAAATTACACAATATGGAGGTCTGAAATGAAAGTAAATATCGATGGAGTTAATATCAATTATGTTTTTAAAGGAAAAGGAAAGCCAATTATACTAATTCATGGACATGGAGAAAATATTTACACGTGGAGACATAACATAGATAAATTAGCAGAAAATTTTAAAGTTTATGCTCTTGATTTGAAAGGTTTTGGAGAGTCGGATAAACCAATAGACAGTGATTATTCTATTTCCAGTATGTCGGAGTTAGTCATTAATTTCATGGATAGATTAGATATTGATCAAGCTGTCATTGTATGTCATTCGTTTGGAGGAAAAATTGGCATTCAATCAATAGTTGATCATCCAAATAGATTCGTTGGATTAGGATTATTGGGAAGTGCTGTTACAAAATTTAAGATGGATCCTAACTATCGCTTAATTAGTGATGAAAAAAAAGGAAGATTTTTGCTTAATTTATTTAATAGGGATGTAATAAAGCAAACAATCAAAAGCATACACGATAAAAGTTATAAAATCACTGATGAAGACATTGATAATGAAATTAAAATAGGGGATAGTGAAGGTGCAAAACACGCATTTCAACAATATTTAATTGAATTTCTTAAAAATGAAGAAGCATTTATAGAAAAATTAGATAAAATATCAGTTCCAACACTCATAATCTGGGGAAAGAATGATAAATTCATATCATCAGAGCATGGAAAACTTATCGAAGAGAGAATTAAAGATTCAAAGTTGGTAATTTTGGAAAATTGCGGGCATAATTCTCATGAAGATCAAGATGAGATTGTCAATCAATTGATTATCGAAAATTTTGGCAATTTTAGTTAATTTTTACATTTTTTTTTTATTAATAATTAGAAATACAATAAAGTTAATCTAATTTTGTCTTTTTTGAATATGCACCCCATTTAGCTAATGATGCAAATGTTCGGGCGATTCTATCGAATTCGGGAAGACATACGACTTTGTGAGAGCGGAGCATGCCAGGTATTCCGGTATTTGAATTAACTGGACCCAGCAAAAATACCGGTTTCTCATGAATTTCTACATATTTTCGTAACTTCTTGATAGGACCGGCCATTGTTTCTTCAAGCAGCTTGTTTATTGCTCCTTTTCTCTCTTTCTTTGGATCGCTCCCAAAATCAATGCCAAAATCAACAAATTTTGCATGTTTATCATCAAAATTTCCCATAAGGAAGACTACTCCATCAAAATTTTTTTCCTCTAATAGAGATTTGATAATGGTAGTAATTGACCTGAAATTCATAGCATCCGTAAGATCTATTGGATTAGAGTGTGACCAATATTCGGGAAGCATTTTTTTACTATCAATTTTTTCAATTAACTCGGGACTTAATGGAGGAAGATTCAGACCGGCCTTACTGCAAGCATCAGAAATCATTACCCCAAGACTCCCAGCAAACGTAACAATGCCAATTTTGTTACCTTTAGGAATATGTGAAATCATAAAGGCACAACAAACATCTGCAAGTTCGGTTATACTTTCTACAGCAATTATTCCAGTTTGTTTTAAAACACCATCAAAAATTTTATTACCATATTCTCCCGCAATAGCGCCGACATGACTTAAAGCAGCTCGTTTTCCTGCATCCGTAACACCAGACTTATAAAATACAACTGGTTTTTTGGGTGTCACTTTTTTGGTGATTTTTATAAATTCTGGTCCATTTGAAATTCCCTCAGAATAAGCTCCAATCACTTTAGTTTCGGGATCTTGGCCGTAATATTCTATAAAATCATGTGTATCTAGATATGCAGCGTCTCCTACATTAATAAATTTTGAAACACCCATTTCTCTCATGCGGGTTTCTATCATTGAATACACACCAGCAGTTCCTCCCCGAGAAACATACGAAATATTGCCTGGTATATTACGAACTCGTGGACCAAAAATGGCATTAAGTGAAACTGCGCTGCTATAAATTCCATTACAGTTTGGACCTGTAAAGACAAAACCATTTTTTTTGGCAATTTTTACAAGTTCTTTTTGTAATTTAACTTTCTCACGGTCATATAAGATGGATTCAGCAAATCCAGAGGATATGATTACAACAGCATTTATATTATATTCACCGCATTCCTCCAAAACTTCTGGTACAACTCTTGAAGGAACAATTACAAATGCTAAATCTAAATCATCTTTAATTTTATCCAAACTAGTTTCTACGGACCTTCCCAAAATTTTTTTCCCGGGTTCAATATATTTATTAACCAAATATAATGGACCTGTATATCCTCCCTTTATTGTATTTGTGAGTATCATTCCACTTGGACCAATTAAATTCCTACTAACGCCGATTAATGTGACATTTTTTGGATGAAAAAAAGAATCCATCAATTTTAATTTTTGTTTGTCCATATTCAAACAAATGAGAGTGATAATTAAAATTTTTTCTTTTAAAATTGACTAATTTCAGTCATATAATAAAATTTTTAATATTATAGAATATAATGATACGATTTCGTAGTAAAATGTTTTAGTCAAAATTAGTACCGCATTTATCACAAAAATTTGCTACTTTACGAATTTTTGCTCCGCAATTAGGACAGAATTTATAATTTTCATCTTCCGAAACTATATTTGATTTTTTAAATTTTGTTAATACTGTATTCATTGCAATAGCAAAATTCTCTTGTAATTCTGGTCTCAATTGTGAATTATTTTTAAAAGTTATGTAGCAGATTTGACCATTATTTAATACTATCTTGTGATTAATTTTATTTGCCTGACCCATTTCACCTTTGATTAAGATATTTTCAAGAAATAACTCAATATCACTTATAGGTACAGAAACAATAATTTCTTCAGATTTTTTATCCCAAATTTTAAGAGATTGCTCTGTTAATCTTACCGTGGCTTCTTTCTCTTCATTATGATTTGGTACATTTTCTAATTTAAAATAACAATATTCACTATTTTGAAAAACCAATTTCTCCTTTTTAACTATTATATTTCTGCTCGGATCTAGAGAAAAGCCAAATTCTCTATCTAGAGCATTAAGAAATTTTTTATGGTGTTTTTTACTCATTGATCCTGTCCAGGAATAAAAGGAAATGTAATATTTTTCCCCATTTAAAAGAATTATTTCATAATATGGAATATATTTTGGTATATGTCTTATAATCTTTGAAATTTCGCTGATTTCTATAATTACTTCCTTATTTTTTCTACCTTTGGGAAAAATTTCTAAAAAACGACCTCTAATTATTATTACAGCAGATTTCATATCAAAAATTTTTGTAAATCTTTTCGTAAAATGCCCATCTCGTTTTGCAACAAAAAATATTTCTTGTTCCTTTTGTTCGTTGGACACATAAACCACATTTAATGAAGACACTTTATTACTAATATTTCTTTGTAATATGGTATATATTAAAAAAAATAAAGTTAAAAAAAGAATTTAGAAGAACACCTAAATTGAAATGTTTTTTGAGGGTATTTTTCAACATCTAGACTGGCTGGACCCTTTTTTCAGAATTCTACTCCTAAGATTATATTATTTCACAACAATTTATTAGGAAATATTCAATTCTGTAAATGAATAACTCAATAACTAAAAAAATAGTAATCTATGCATTTATCATAATGTTTAAAACTACCTCGTAAAATGTATATGAAGGTAAAAATCTCAATAAAAAACTAAATTAATTTAAATAAAAACAAAGGGAGATTTTTAAAATTAAGAAGGAATCGATGATTATTATATTGATATCTCAAATGATACTTTTTTCGGTTTTTGTTGCGCTATATAACAATAATTCCTTTGAAATACCAATTTTGGCAGATAAGCAAGGCCAGTTTAATTTATCTAGTTCAGATTGGGCTAATGCAACAGTAATTTCAGATGATTCAACAGGTTGGAATAATGGTGCAAGTCTAGATCCTGCTATCGCAATTGATAATAATGGAGTGATACATATCGTATGGACTGATACTACCATGGCTGAATGGAGCGCTGGTGGAACAGATTGGGAGATATTGTATGCAAATTATACAGCCGCAGGATGGTCCAATGCAACATGTATTTCAGATGATTATACTGGATGGAATAATGATTATAGTCAAGATCCGGATATTGCTATCGACCAAGATGGAAATATTCATGTGGTCTGGAGAGAAGATACGGACGGAACATGGGGAACAGACCAAGAAATTATGTATGTAAATTATACTGCAGCAGGCTGGTCTAATGCTACTTGTATTTCAGAATATTATGAATCGAAGCTCAATATAGGAGATAGTGCTAACCCTAGTATTGCAATAGATAATATTGGAAATTTACATGTAGTTTGGAATGATGATACTGATGGACAATGGGGAACTGATATAGATATAATGTATACAAATTATACTGCAACAGGCTGGTCCAATGCCACAGTGATTTCAGATGATTTTACAGATTGGAACACGGGTCTTAGCGCATCACCTGATATTGCTATTGATAATAATGGAGTGATACACGTGGGGTGGACAGATGTTACACCCGGTCCATGGGGATCAGATTATGAAATCATGTATACAAATTATACTGCAACAGGCTGGTCTAATGCAACTGTAATTTCGGATCTTTATGGGTGGAATGATGGTCAAAGTGAAGGTTGTCAAATCGCTATAGATAATAATAATTATTTACATGTAGTTTGGAATGATGAAACTGATGGTGAATGGGGAACAGATCAAGAAATAATGTATGTAAATTATACTGCAGCCGGTTGGTCTAATGCCACTTGTATTTCAGAATATTATGATTCGAATCTCAATACAGGAGATAGTAATAATCCGAAATTGACTATAGATAATAATGAAAATTTACATGTAGTCTGGAGTGATGATACTGTTGGAGAATGGGGAGCGGATCGGGAGATAATGTATGTAAATTATACTGCAACGGGTTGGTCTAATATGTCCGTAATTTCAGATGATAACACTTTATGGAATGATGGTTCTAGTTTAGTTCCTAATATTGCAATGGAAAATACTGGGAATATTCATGTAGTCTGGAGTGATACTACGAATGGGGAATGGGGAACAGATCAGGAGATAATGTATTCTTTTATAGGAGATATAGAATATCCAAATATAGCTTCAGTTTCAAGATACCCCTCTGCCCCAGGTAATCTGGATACAGTAAATATTACTGTTCATATTACCGATAATGTCGGTGTAGATACAGTGTTAATCAATTCGAATCATACTGGAACTCCATTATATTATACGATGGATTACCTTTCAGGGACTATTCAAGATGGTTATTGGAACTATACAATTCCAACAACATCTGCAGGAACAAAAGTAGAATACTCATTTATGGCGAATGATACTAATAAACACACAGTCACAGATGGACCGTACCAATATATAGTCCTGGATAACGAAGTTCCGAATATATATATAGTCAATTGGGTTCCAAGTAACCCTAGTAATTATAACACCGTAAATGTTACTGCAAATGTTGGTGACAATATCGGAGTAGATACAGTTATAATAAATTCAAATCACACAGGAACTCCTACTAATTATACAATGGATTTTCTTTCTGGATCTGCCCAGCTTGGATGGTGGAATTATACAATTCCAGCTTATCCTCCAATGACAACTATTACTTTTACTGTATATGCAAATGATTCCGAAAACAACCCCAACACATATGGTCCCAACCAATACACGATTCAAGATGTCGATAGCCCAAGTATAATTTCAGTTTCTCAGAATCCAAATCAACCTAGTAGTCAGGAAACAGTCAATATTACTGTACAAGTTACTGATAATGTTGGAGTACATAAAGTATTACTATTAATATTTAATAGCACAGGTGGCTTTGATATTTATCCAATGGATTTTCTTTCAGGAACTATTCAAAATGGCTATTGGAACTACACAATTCCCGCATATCCAGCAGGAACTTTTGTTAACTATACGATTTATGTAAATGATACGAGTAATAATCCTAGTGTTTGGATATTCGAAAACTACACAGTTCGTGGTGAAGGAGAAGAACCAACTTTATGGCCATTATTATTAATGGGAGGCGAAGAGAGTAATATAATTGTAATTACATTAGTAATTGTAGTTATAGGACTGATTGTCGCCATTGGAATATACGGATACCGTAAATCCCCTGAAAAATCACCAAAACCATAGTTACAATAAATTTAATTTTTTTTTATTTTTTTAAATTCGAAAATGTAATACTTTAATCTATATTTTTAATTAAAATTATATTATTCTTTCATTTTTTTTTATCTAAAAAAACCCGAGTTTATTGAAATGACTTTAAAATTTAATGTATTGCGTATAAATTTGGATTCATATCATTTAATGTCAGGACTTCCTTATGCAGAAGAAGAGATTTCAAATGATATATTAAGATTATATATTGGGGGAAAAGGGATAGGAACAAAGATTATTTGGGAAGAAGTAAAGGAGGATGTTGATCCTCTTGGTCCTAAAAACAAATTAATTTTCGTTACTGGTCCAGTTACAGGAACTCGATTGGCAACTGCTAATAGATATGGTGTTCTATTTAAAAGTCCTTTAACTGGAATTTATGCAGAAAGTTATTCAGGTGGTTTTCTTGCACCTAAGATACGAGCTTCCGGATTTGATGTAATAATTATTGAAGGTAAAGCTGAAAAACCGATTTATTTAGTAATTGATGATGGAAAAGTAGAATTTAAAAATGCTGAAAGTCTTTGGGGTCTTAATTCTTATGAAACTGAAGATAATATTAAAAACACAGAAGGAAAAGATTTTCGAGTATTATGTATCGGACCTGCTGGTGAAAATCTTGTAAAAATTGCATGTATTCAAAATGATAAATGGCATTCTGCAGGTCGCTGTGGGGCAGGTGCTGTTATGGGTAGTAAGAATCTAAAGGCTATTGTATTTCGTGGAACTAAGAAACCTCAAGTTGATAACCCTAAATATTTTGATGAAGTTGTTAAAGAGACTTTGGCAAACATCCGAGAAAGAGATGCTGCGTATGGAAAGGAAGGAGCATTTCCTTATTATGGCACACCCGGGATGGTTAACACTTCTAATTCGGTAGGTTTTTTCCCTACAAGGTATTGGTCTCAAGGAAGATCCGAATTTAAAGATGAAATAGGTCCTGAAAAGATGATTGAAACCATTTTGATTAAACGGACAGCTTGTTGGAACTGTCCCTTTGGATGTTCCAAACTATGCGAAGTCAAGGACGGTCCTTATCAATGTAAAGTTGAAGGTCCAGAATATGAGACAATTTATGCATTTGGAGGATTATGTGATATAAGAGACTTAAATGCTATTGCAAAAATAAATGATTATTGTGACAAAATGGGTTTAGATACAATCAGTGCAGGAAATATAGCCGCCTTTGCAATAGAAGCAAAACGAGCTGGTAAAATTAATGTTGATTTTAATCTTGATTATAATAATCCTGATTCTGTATTAAAAATCCTTGAATTAATTACTTTTAGAAAGGGAGTTGGAGACATTTTTGCAGATGGAACCCGTGAAGCTGCAAAAAAACTTGGATTAGAAAAAATAGCAGTTCATAGCAAAGGTCTAGAATTTGGTGGATATGAACCACGTGCATTTCGAGGTATGGCACTGAGTTTTGCGGTTTCACCTATTGGACCAACCCATTTAAGAAGTACGGTCTTTGCAGCTGAAGGAACTATGCCGAAAGAGTTACGCTTATCTTATGAGAATAAGGCGGAATTAGTCAAAGATTGGGAGGATAGAATGACAATTATTGATGCATTAATTATATGCAAATTCACTCGTGGAGTTATGAATTGGGAATTGTTATCTAAAATATATTCTGCAATTTTTGGAGTTGATACAACGGTGGAAGAATTAAAAGAAATTGGTTCTAGGATTAATACTTTAAGTCGTATGTATAATATTAGAGAAGGATTATCGCGTAAAGATGATAAACTACCAGACCGTTTTTTTGAAGAACCTTTACCAGAAGACCCAGATCATATTCTCGATAGAACCAAATTTAATGCGATGCTTGATGAATATTACAAACTGCGTGGCTGGGATGCCGATGGAAAGCCAACCAAAGAGACTTTAAAAAATTTGAAATTAATTTCAAATTGAAATACAGGAAATTAAATAAAATGGATATATTAATAAAAAATGGGACAATTATTGATGGAACTGGCTCTCCTAGCTATGAATCAGATATTTTAATAAAAGATGACAAAATTCTTAAAATTGCTTCCAATATAAACGTAGATACTAGCGTTAAGGTCATTGATGCATCAAATAAAATAGTAACACCAGGTTTTATTGATATTCACAATCATGCTGACTTTAACATACTTGATGCTACTAAAGCCGAGTCTTTTGTAATGCAAGGAATGACCACCTTACTTGTGGGTCTATGTGGAACTGGCGTGACTCCCACCTCTGAGGTCGTGGAAAAATATTATTCTGATTTTATGAGTAAAGCACTTAGCATTGAACCTAAATTATTTGAAAATTTACAGCAATTTCAGGAAGTTCTTGAACGAGAGGGTATTTCTATTAATTTAGCCTTATTAATACCCCATGGAAATGTAAGAGCTTGTGTATTAGGATTAGATATGCGTCCAGCAACGGAAGAAGAACTTGAAAAGATGAAAAAGATTGTTGAACAGAATATGGAATTTGGTGCATTCGGATTATCTACAGGATTAGTTTATCCCCCGGGATCCGCGACACCAACAGAGGAATTGATTGAACTTTCAAAAATAGTGAGTAAATATGATGGCATTTATGATTCGCATATGAGAAATGAAGGTGATGGAGTTATTGATATTGGAATGAGTGAATTAATTCGTATAGCGAGAGAAGCGAACATAAGGGCACATATCTCCCATTGGCAAGTTATAAGCAGATATAAATATAAGAAATTAACTCCAGAGGCCATAAATCTTGTAGAAAAAGCACACAATGAAGGACTTCGAATTACTGCAGATGTTGTCCCATATGATGATGGTGTTACGAATCTGGCTTATATTTTATTAGAAACATGGGTATTTGATAATCTTAAAGAGAATTTAAGCAATTTAGAAACGAGAGAACGGATAAAAAAGGAAATTTTCGAAAGAATATACTCAATGTTTGTAGCAAATGCACCATTTTACCTACATTTAATTCCAAAATTTTTAATAAAAAGAATAATTTACAAAGCATTAAGTAAACGTGTTCATATACTCTTTACTGTTAAGAGTCATCAATTTGAGGGAAAATCACTTTATGAGGTTTTAACAACCCTTTATCCTAATAAAAAAATAGAGGATGCATTGTTGGATTTTATAAGAGATGAAGATGGAGGAGTTGTAATCAGACACCAGTTGAAAAATGAAGAAAAAAGTGTAATTCCTCTTTATAAACAACCTTATGTATGCCCCTCTTCTGATGCTTCTTTAGTAATAAGAGGAAACAGCCATCCACGTGCATTTGGGGCGTTTCCACGAGTGATACAAAGATGGGTTAGGGAAAAGAACATTACTAATTTGGAAGAGGCAATTAGAAAGATGACCTCATTACCAGCTTCAATTCTTGGGATAACAGATCGTGGAGTATTAAAAGATGGAAATAAAGCCGACTTAGTCATTTTCGACTTTAACAAAATCGAAGAAAAAGGTACAATAGCAAATGGTTGTCAACATCCTGAAGGAATTGAGTATGTTATCATCAATGGTGAAATTACGGTCTCTGAGGGGAAGCACTTAGGAGTTTTAAAAGGTAGGGTTTTAAAACATCCTAAAAAATGAGTTTTTAGATAGTTCGAAAAATAAAAATTTTAATAATTAAATATTATTAAAATAAATATTTATAAAAAAAAATATTTCATAAACGAAATATTTTTATAACCGAAGTAATTATACATATATCTGTGAAAAATATGGTTTCTCAAGAAAAAATTGAACGATTTATAAATGCATTTACTGGGCTTTCCAAAGTAATTACAAACATGGAGTCGTATAGTAAATATGAAGACTTATCAAAACTTGAATTATTTTGCCTAGAAGGTTGTTATGGAGAAAATGGTCTTAAAATGAGTCAAATTGCAAGAAAGCTTGGAGTTTGTATGAGTACAACAACAGGACTTATTGATAGAATGGTTGAAAAAGATTTAGCTAATCGAGAAAGAAATCCTGGTGACCGACGTGTTGTGAAAGTTAAATTAACTGAAAAAGGCAACAAAATAGCAGGAGAATTAAAAAAACAAAGTGAAAAGTGGGTTGAAATGCTATTAAGTTTACTTACTCTTGAAGAACAAGATAATTTTATTTTAATTCTAGAAAAATTATCTAAAATAATTAATGGAGGTAAATCAAAATAAATTTCCCTACTAATAATAATATACAGACCACTCCTTTTTACTCGAAAGATATTGATTCCTCAATAAATTTTGAGGGTAGGCAAAATCTAGGAGTAATAACGGATTCAGATATGAATTTATACGATAATATTCATCATCTTTATCTATTTATGCCCAATGGAGTTTGTATTTATCATCATCCATTTAAAATTAATCCAGAGATTGAGCCACAATTAGTTTCTGGAGGTTTTACTGGAATTTTTTCGCTCATTCAATTATTTACAAGTAGTCAATCAAGAATTAAAATTGTAGAACAGGAAGAGATGACAATTCTATTCGAACATGGAGAAATTGTTAGTGCAGCTTTGATAACGGAAAAGAATTTGGGTTTATATAGAAGTCAATTGAAAAAATTAATTCAAGTTATAGAAGATGATTTTAGAGAAGAATTGCAATTATTTAAAGGAAATATTACTCAATTTCGAAAGATAAGAGATTATATTGAAAAGTTTTTTGAAATTAATGGAAATATTAAATTATAATATTAAATTATTTTTTTTGACGGGATTTATTAAAAATAGTTACGGTAGCTAAGCTTTCCATTGCGACTGCTTTGGTATCTTCATTTATTACCTTTAGATCAATATCAATGTAATATCTATTTTTTCCTTTAATTTCCTGAAAATATTTTTTGATAATTTCAGCGGTAACCACAATTTTATCGTCAATTTTGACTGCATCTTTAAATACTTGATTCTTTATAGAAATTAGCGCAACCCCTTCTCCAACTAATTTGGATCCAACCACTCCTGAACCAAAGCTTGCCACAAGGATTCCATGTGCAATATTTGTTTTAAACATTTTCAGACTTTTTCCATAATCCAGATCGACATGAATTGGATTATAATCGTTTGAAATCATAGCATATAAGAGAATAATTTTTCGAGTTACTTTAATATGAAGTGATGTTTTATCACCAACATTCAACTCATCCCAGTATGTTGGTTTTAATTTTATTTTAGGAATTTGGTTAATTAATTCATCGATATTTAATTGTTCAAGTATTGGTGGTAATTTATATTTGATATGTTCATCTCTTGGCGTATTTATCACCTGTATTCTTTTTTATTTTATTCGTATGAATTTAGATGTGCTTTATCTTTCTATTATTATTGAGCTTCTAGTTGCATATTTTTCTAGTGCTTTTTCATCGAGTTTAACACCCCATCCAGGACCTTCAGGGACGTCAACTGTTCCTTTAGAGGAAATAAGGGACTTTTCTATAAGGTCATCTTCATACATTTGTGGAAATATTTCGGGGGCATATCCAAGAGAATTATATCTGGCAGTTGCTAAATGAATATGCATTGCAGATCCAATACCTAGGGGTTGGGTATGAATAACAGTACCTAATCCTCTTTGTTCGGCATAAATTATTACTCTGATGGCATTAGTAATTCCACCTGGTTTTTCAGCGTTTACTCCAACAGCTCCAACAGCTTTCAATTCGACTAATGTAATAAAGTCTTGGATTGAATAAAAGCTCTCATGAGTAAATAACGGAGTATCTACACGATTTTGTATATAAACCAAACCTAATAAGTTGTTTTTATTGATTGGTTGCTCCACTAATTCAATTCCAAAGGGTTCGATCGCTTTAATTGAACGGACCGCTTCTAATGGGCTATATGCTTGATTATAATCGACGCGTAATCTTATATCAGGTCCTACAATATCCCTAACCTTTTCAATGATCTCTACATCTTCTTGGATTTTTCTTCCCAGTTTAATTCGAAAACTCTTATAGCCTGATTTAAGAAAACTCTTTACGAGAAATGTAGTAGTTTTTATTTCTCCAAGCCCGATTAATGCTGTTAAAGGGATTTTTTCCACACATTTTCCACCCATAAAGTCATATGCTGGACGACCTGTAATTTGCCCCATTAAATCATAACATGCAATATCTAAAAGTGCTTTAGCTACTTCGTTTTTGGAAACATTATTATCCATTTTATACCGTATTTGTTCAATATTGAAAGGATTTTTTCCTAAAATATATTTATATAACTCACTTTGAATTGCATCTATTATTTGATTTGGTGATACACCAGTTTCAGGTAACCAAACTAAATTTTCACTTAAACCTATATGATCATCCTTAGTTGTTAATTGACATATAATAGCTTCACCACCTTGCCATGGTTCATCCGTGGGCATGGCAAATCCTTGTTTACCTTCACTAGCATCCATTACTTCTCTTATGAGTTTTTTAAATGGAACAAAAACAGGAGTCAATTTTATACTAATTATTTCGTCATTCATCATTATTCCCTCATTTTTAATTTTTTATTAACTCTTTAGGATAAATTTTTTTACCTCTATGGTATGTTTCTAAAATTTTAATATCAGCGAGTTTGTCAACGGGAACTGAAGTGATTATTTGATCTAAAACAACTAAATCCGCTAGTTTTCCTTTCTCTAAGCTCCCTTTTATTTTTTCCTGTCCAAGCGCATATGCAGCATTATAAGTAAACATTCTTAAAGCTTCCTTTACAGTTATTGATTGTTCAGGAACAAAACCATTTCTAGTAACGCATATTTGTATTGCTTTTATTACATTGGGAGGTTCAATTGGGGAATCGGACGCTCCAGCTAATATAACACCAGAATCGATAATAGACCTGAAAGGATAACAATAATTTATTCGATTGGACCCTAGTCGTTTTTCTAACCAAGTATATTCACTATTTATAAATAATGGTTGGCTAACTATAGTGATTCCAAGATCAGCGGCATCTTTTAAAGTTTCATTGTTAATAACAGAGGCGTGCTCTATTCTACATCTTATAGAATCTTTATTTTCATTATTAATTCCTTTTAAAATATCTCTGTAAATATCAACAATGATTTGATTGGCTCTATCACCTATAGCGTGGCAGGCTAAATGATAATTTAACTGGTAACATTCTTTAAATAAATTAAAAATCTTTTCCTTTTCTGTTACCATATAACCAATTTCTCCTTTTTGTGAATCGGTAAAAGGTTCATACATAAATGCTGTTGATGCTCCAAGATCACCATCAGCAAATCCTTTAACTCCTCCTAAATTTATTTTGTTAGATTTGCCAACCAACTTAGATAAAGATTTTTCAAAACGATTTAATTTTTTAGCTTTTTTAGTATCTAAAAAAATTGTAAAATCTTGTTCAATCAAGTTTTTTTTAATCAAATATTTTAATAACGGTAATTCCATGCTTCCTGCTTTTCCAGAAAATCCTTGTTCCCCTTCTTGTACAAAAAAACCGCTGGATGTTATCCCAAATGAAGATAATTCATCCGAAAATCTTTTAATTGTCTCTTTTATTATTTCAATGCTTGGTATAGGTATTTTTTCTAAAAGGTAATCTCTAGCACCTTCAGTAAAGATTCCTGTTGGTGTTCCATCATTATCTACTTGGATTTCACCTGATGATAGAGGGATTTCCTTAACATTCGATTTATTTATACCCATATTTTTCAAGGCTATTGAATTAACGGCACAAATATGTCCGTCATATCTGAATAAAATGACTGGTCTATTAGGACATAGTGAATCTAATTTATATCTATCTGGAAAATACTGTTCATTGATATCTGTAAATCGATTTTCCATTAAATCTAAGCCTACTATCCATTCACTATCTTTCCTAATTTTATCTTCATTTTTTAAAATTTCTTCTAATTCTGAATAACTTTTAACATTTGATAATTGAAGTTGAGTTTTATAATAGATAGAGATTATTGGATGCATATGTGCATCAATAAAACCAGGTACAATACATGAATCTGATAAATCTACTTCTTTAATTTCAATTTGATTTTTTAATTCATCATCTAATTTTTCAATAAAATCCTTAATTACATCTCTAACATTTTTTTCGTCCCCTACTGCTAAAATAGTCTCATTTAAAGTACACATTGCGTCAGCTTCTGTGTTACTCTTATCCATAGTCAATATTTTTCCATTATAAAATAATGTTAAATTTACATTTTCATTTAGTGTCATTTCTAAATTATCTCCTTGTTAAACCCTGGAATTTGTCTAATATCTTTTTAATCAAAAATTATTTTTATGATTTGTTCTTAAATTTGTTTTATGACACGTTTTTTTTCTTTTCTTCTTCACGTAGTGGGACTTTCATTATTTTCCCAGTCGGATTTTTAGGTAGATCATTGCGAAATTCCACATATTTAGGAATTTTAAAGTAAGCCAGATTTTTCTTACAGTATTCTATTATCTCTTCAGCAGTTGCAGTTTCTCCTTCTTTCATAACAATAAAGGCTTTAGGTAGTTCACCATAAATTTTATCATCTACTCCGATAACTGCTGCTAATGAAACACCAGGAAAGGTATATAAAACTTCTTCGATTTCCCGAGGATATATATTCTCTCCGCCTCGAATTATCATATCCTTCTTGCGATCAATAATATAAAAGAAGCCATCTTCATCTACATAACCAACATCACCAGTATAAAGCCATCCTTCTTTCAAGGTCTTAGCATTTGCTTCGGGGTTTTTGAAGTATTCTTTCATAACGTTGTCCCCTTTGATTATAATTTCTCCCCTAGTGTTTGGAGCTACATCATTTCCATTATCATCAACAATTTTCATTTCTGTACCAGGTAGAGGCAGACCAATACTACCTATTTTCCTTCTGTCTTCAGTTTCTGTGGGCATAGGATTAACAGATGAAGCACAAGTACCTTCTGTGAGACCATAACCTTCAATGACTATACAATTAAAAGTTTTTTCAAATTCTTTCATGACTTCTACTGGCAATGGTGCGGCTCCGCAAATTAAAAATTCCAAAGACGATAAATCTAAATTTTCATGGGGCATTCTTAAGAGTATAGAAAGGATTGTCGGAACAGCACTAAAGGTAGATGCTTTATATTTTGCAACAATTTCCCAGTGTTGTTGTGCAGAAAATCCTGGAGTTAAAATACAACTCGCACCAATTGTAAGTGGTGTCATCAATGTCACAACTTGGGCATTTACATGAAATAGAGGTAAAATTAACATAAATCTATAGTCTTCTCGAGGGTTAAGAGCTTCCATAATCATCTCAGCATTTCTTCTTATATTGAAGTGAGTTTGTAAGACTCCTTTAGGAAAACCTGTTGTTCCAGAAGTATAAAGGATTGCAGCTGGATCCACTTTTTCATTAATTTCAACTTTTGGTGGAGCTTTTGATGAAGCTTTATCCATCAGATCTTGATAATTTAACGTACCTTCCATCGGCTCCCCAATCAAAATTATATGATTTAAATGGGGTAATTTATCTCGAACTTCGTTCACTATCCCCATGAATTTAGGAATTGTAACTAGAATTTTTGCCTCAGAATGATTAACTACAAATTGAGTTTCACGTGATTTAAAGTGTGCATTGACCGGACCAGCAACTGCACCTAATTTTGGAACACCTAAATAAAAATATACAAATTCGGGCATGTTAGGCAGAAATATACTTACTTTATCACCTTTTCGGATTCCTAAATTGTATAATAGATTTGCAACTTTATTTGTGATTTCATTTAATTGAGAATATGTAATTTCCATATCTTCCCAATAAATAAATACCTTATCTCCGTATTTCTTTGCTTGTTTTTCTACTAAATCACCAATTGTCATTCGAATTATCTCCATTTAGCTAAAAATAAATTATAAGAAAATTATAATAATCTTGTTTGCTGAGTTAAAAAAGTTAATTGGTGATTTTGAATGGTATTAAGTTGTCTTTATAACGAAGAAGAAAATCAATTTAGAGAGCAAGTAAAGACATTTATAAAAGCTAAAATTTTACCATATGTCGAAGAAATTGAAAGTGGTAAATATCCACGTGAATTATTAAGATTATTGGGAGAGAAAGGTTATTTAGGATTAACACACAGTAAAGAATATGGGGGTTCGGATAAAGGATGGGTATATGAAACAATAGTTTCAGAGGAATTAGGCGCAGCAAACGGAGCGTTGGATATGGCTCGTGGAGCAACTTGTATTTTATTCGGAACTCCTGTTTCGAGTTTTGGAACTCACGAACAGAAATTAAAATATTTAAAACCTGTCTTATCTGGTGAAAAACTTGCTTGCATCGGCATAACAGAACCAGATGTTGGCTCTGATACCGCAGGAATGAAAACTAACGCATATAAAGATGGAGATTTGTGGGTCATCAACGGAGAAAAACGTTTTATTACAAATGGTAGTGAAGCGGATTATATTTGCCTATTTGGAATTACTGATAAAAATGTATCATCCCATCATGGAATGAGTGCATTCATTTTCCCTACAGACACTCCTGGTTTTGAAGTTGTTAAAGTTTATGATTTGCTGGGTATGCATGGAACCCAAACCGCACAATTAAAATTCAATAATTGTCGTATTCCGTTGGAAAATCTTCTTGGGAAAGAAAATGCAGGTTTTCAGATTCTTATGGATGAATTAGATAAAGAACGAACATTTTATTCAGGAACACTTGCGGGAATTGCACGCTCCGCATTCGAAATAGCAACAAAATATTCAACTGAAAGAGTTCAATTTGGACAGCCGATTAGTAGATATGAGGGAGTTAGTTTCAAAATTGCAGATATGGCAATTAAATTGGAGGCAATTCATACTTTACTTTTAAGATCTGCACGATTATGTGATCAAAACATCCCAGCGACTAAAGAGTCAGCTATTGCAAAGATTGCAGCCAGTGATTTTGGTTTCGAAATCTGTTGTGATGCTGTTCAAGTATTGGCAGGAATAGGTTATACAAAGGAATATCCTGTTGAGCGTTTTATGCGTGATATTAAGCTAGGAATGATTGGTGCAGGTACAAGTGAAATTATGAAGTTTCTAATACAAAGGGAGGTCTATAGAGAATTTAAAAAGGGGTTAGAGGGAAATAGTCAATTGTTTTATACTGAAGAAGAAAACCAACTTCGGAATGAAGTAAAAGATTTTGTAAGTAGAGAAGTTATACCGCATTTAGATGTGATTCACAAGGGAGAATATCACCGATCTCTTATCAAAGCATTAGGCTCGAATGGCTTTTTGGGTTATACTCATCCAAAAGCATATGGAGGACAGGAGAAAGGATGGGTGCAGGAGTCTATTATTGCAGAAGAGGTATCTCGAGCAAGTGGTACTGCTAATATGATCCGCGGAGCCTCTTGTTTGCTTTTTGGAAAGCCAATTCGATTATTTGGAACTGAAGAACAAAAGCAGAAATATCTCAAAGAAGTCATAAAAGGAGAAAAAATCGGATGTTTAGGTGTTACTGAGCCAGAAGCCGGAAGTGATGTTTCCAGAATACAAACATATGCAACTAAGAAAGGCGATTCATATATTATTAATGGTGAAAAAAGATTTATTACAAACGGAGGTATAGCAGATTATATTTTAGTATTTGCATTATCTGATAAAAATGCCCCTCCTCGGCAAAATATGAGTTCTTATATTGTTCCCACTGACATTTCAGGGTTTAAGGTGGAAAAAGTTTATAAGCTTCACGGAATGCAAGGAACACTTGCTTCCCATCTAAAATTCGAGGATTGTGAAATACCAATTGAGAACCGATTGGGGAATGAGAATCAAGGATTTGAAATTATGATGAACCAATTTGACACTGAGAGAATCATTTTTGCTACAACTATTCTTGGAGTAATGCAAGCTGCATTCGATATTGTAAAAGACTACTCACTTAAACGTGTTCAATTTGGTAGACCAATTAGTCAATTTGAAGGTGTAAACTTTAAAATTGCTGATATGGCAATAAAGATCGAGGCAGCTTCAGCTTTAATACTTAAGGCAGCGCGTCTTGTTGATAAAGGGGAAAAAATACCAATGTTATCTGCTATCACGAAAGTATTCGCAAGTGATTATGGTCTAGAAGTAGTTAATGATGCACTCCAAGTTATGGGAGGTATTGGTTACACGAGCGAGTACCCTATGGAGAGGTTACTTCGTGATGTTCGCCTAGGAAAAATAGGAGCTGGAAGTTCAGAAGTCTTGCGCTATCTAATACAAAGAGAAATTTATAAAAAAATTAAGAAGAAATAATGAATTATACTTTAATTCCTGCCTGTCTAAGTAAAAATCGTAGGAGATTTGCTACTCTATTTGGTAATTCTGAAATATTTACGGGATTAATTACTAAAAAATTCTTCTCTCCGTAAATCTGTTTTTGATAATTCGTAGCGCTATCAATGCTAATACAAAGCACATGTATATGTTTTTGTCTTGCATTTTCAACAGCTTGTCGAGTTAAGTTTATTCCAATATTTCCAGCTTCATAGTATAGACTTATATTATTGTATCTACTTAAATTCTGAAGTCTTCTTTTTTGAAAACTATATGTTCCCGCTGATGGTTGTCCATCACTTAAGACTAGAAGAACCTTTAACTTTTTTTTGGTTTTAAGTAATTGTTTTGTTGAATAATTTATTGCATTATGATCCGAATTATTCGCATATGATATAATATCTGCCAATTTTGATTTAATTTCATAATAATCTTCATCGAAATTCTTGTATGCAAAAAGAGTAAATATTTCAGGATTAATTTCACGTGGAAATGGTTCTCTGACTTGTGGAATATTCACATTAAAAGTATGACTTCTAGGATAATTTATATCAGTCCAACCATAAACAGAAAAACTAATATCTAATGCGCTTAATACCTCGCTAAATAAGATGGCCGCAAGTCGGGCATTTTCTATTTTCGGACCATTCATACTTCCGCTTTGATCTATTAACAAAGTGATAGCTATCTGATTTCTACTATTAACCAATAAGTTTTTTTTGAAAATATGAGGATCTTGTCTAACTATTCCCCTTACAATTTGTTTAGTGTCTAATCTACCTGATTTCAATTGACTAGTTCGATCAGTGCCCAATTTAAATAATGATTTAAATTGATTGACAGTTATATGAATTAAATTATTAATTGATTTCCTTATCCGTTCAAATCCAGCAGAGCTATAAGAATTTGGATGAATCGGCATTACAATTCCGATATCGTTAGTTTCCGTTTTAAAAACATCAATAAAATCATTGTTTGCTCTTAATCTTTTTAAAACATTATTGATTTTCCTTTCAAGTTCTTTATCCTTCAATATTTTTATGTTTCGTTTAGTTAAATCGTCAATCTTGATACGTAATGATGTTGTATCGATCAAGTTCCTTTTAAAAGGATCGAGATCTTGTGAATTAACAATGGGAACTTCCATTTCATTTAATTTGTTAGGAGTATCTTGTTCTTCCTTTTCCATTCCACCAGATTCTCTTGAACCTAATTTGCCTGAAATATATTTCTTTGAAGAATTGGATTTACTCAAATTGGATTTTGAATGTTGTTTTTTATTTTGTTGAGTTTTTGAATTTTCATTCAAATTTTTGATAGCGTTTTCCTGAGATTCTACGTTTTTTGATGAATCTGACTCTCTTTCTTCTTGATATTTTTCATTTAATGTTTTATTATTAGAATCTGTTATATCTGACGATTCATTTTGTTCTTTCTGATTAGTTTCTTCGTTTTTTTCATTTTTGTTAGAGCCTAATTTCTCACTAGGTATAGATTGACCTTTTTCATTCGATATTTGTTCTAGATCTTCTGTTTCAGATTGTTTTCCATAAGATCCTTTTCTTTCATTTGGTTTAGGACTTTTATCTCTCCCAGACTTTCTTTCAGAACTTTGCTTCTTCTTTTGTTCTTCTTTAGTGGATTTATTTTTTTCCTTATTTTCTATTTGATTTTCTTTCTTTTTCTCTCTCTTTTGATCTTGCTTTTTTATCTCTTCTTTTAATTCTTTTAATATTTCTTGCATTTCTTTGGGTAGAGGTGGAGGATTACACTCTTCTTTGGATTTATTTTGTGGTTTCACTTCAGGGAGAGGTGGTGTTTCCGAAGAATAATTGCCTTCTAATTCAAAAAATTCTAATAATAACGGTATGATTTTATCTGCAGCTTCGAATGATGCCCTGCAATTCTCTTGTTTTTTTGCCCAATAAATGTAAAAACTGGAAACGTAACATAGCTTTTCTAAATATTTATCTTCAATACGTTCCTTTATTCCATTAGTTAATGAGATCTCCAAAATGGCTTCAATAAATATTTGCCATTTAGGTTTTTCTTTAAAAGAGGGTCTTTTTTTAAGCCAATAACTATTTGCATAGTCAATTGCTAGTCGATTACCGTGAAATCTTTTTTTTCCGAGTTCTTCAATTCTTCCATCTTCGATAATATTCACTACATCTTTTGATATTTTTCCAATAAAAGGGATCTTTGATTTGAATTTATTTTCGTATTTTTTTACAAACTCTTTAAGTAGATCAATATCAGATTGAAATAATATATGCCAAGCTTCGTGAATTGCACCTGCTTCAAGGAAGACCCACCTTCTGGGTAAATCTAGATCATTTGGAGGTGGAGACAAGAAAATTGTTTCTCCATCTGTACAGCAAGCAGTATTACTAAATTTCAAATCAATTTTTGGATCTTGAGAACATATAGCAATAGTTTTTTTTAGTTCTATGTAAGATGCTGGTCCAATTAATGGATCTGAATTATTTTTGATTAATAACTCCCCCTAAACATTTTTTTTTGCAATCATTACAGGTTTTGTGGTTTGAACTGTAACAGTAAGGGCAAATGTGATACTCTTTCCTTTCGTTTGGATTGATCTTTAATAATGAATAACCATGTTCAAGACATGTGTCTTTTAATATAGATATTTCTCCTTGAATGGGTAAAGAAAAGAATGTTTTACAATTTAAACACAATAATATTCTCTTTTTGCCATTCATAACATCCATTTCTTTGTGACATTTAGGACAGATGATAACATCATCCCTATATTTTTTACTGGTCCTTTCTTCTTCTTTTATTTGGATTCTAATATCATGATTCTTACATTTTTTATTATTACAATAGAAATTAATCCAACTAAAAAGCGTTGGTATTTTATTCATCCGATTATTACAATCAAGACAAATAACTCTATAACTATCTCTTGTGTTTTCAATCATGAATTTATGGTGTTTTTTACAATATTTACAAGAATATCTTAAGTTTCCCATTAAATCAGTTTGATGATCTTCAATAATCTTGTTAGAAGCAATACATTTAATAACAAATTTTTTCTCGAGTGCCAGTAAATATGCTTTCTTATTATTTTTAAATGAATTTTTCCTATTCTTATACCCTGAATTCTTTTTCTCCCTAACATTTGGTTTAGAAGGTTTATCTGATTTTATTACTTGCAGTTCTCTGTTGAAAGCGTTCTGATTTCGAAGTTTAAATAAGTCATCAATTGTTATATCCAGTCCATTTTTAAGTGAGTTTAGATCTTTCTCGTTTACTACCTCTTTCGCACCTAAAATTTGTTTTACTGCTTTAAATATAGTTCTTATATAGTCATTATATGTGGAAGGTTCTACATTTGCTTTTATCCCTTCCCGAACATATTTTTCTAAAATCGGATCAACCAACGTTTTTAAAATTGCCTCTGTTACGGTATTATTTTCAAATAGTGCTTCACTAAAATTGATTATGTGTCGAGTCCCAAGTTGCATAGCCATCATTCCCAAATCCCCTTGTTGGATTGTACTTCTAATTGAAAAACAAATGTCAGTCATACTCCTCAAGAAGTGTCTTGTGGTAGTTTTTTTCCGTTCATAACCAATGTTTAAAGCTTGAAATTCTTGATCATCTACATTCATAGCAATAATTTTTTGAATATCTTGTTTCGATGGAAATGGTATATCACAGAAAATAAATCTTGATGAAACACTTCCTGTTTCATCTTCCCCTAAAGTCTCTCCTTCCGGATTATAATTTGCAATTACAAGTAGATTTTCCTTGGGACAATCCAATAAAATGTCTACGCCAGAAATCTTTTTTTCAATTCTTCTTTCCTGTAAAAAATCATTTAAATCTTTAATGACTTTTGTGGGCCATTGATTAATTTCTTCTAAAACTAAAATAATACGTTTGCCTTCTTTAGCAAGTGTCATTGCATCATGAATTTGTCCTTTTTCGGGAACTGTAGAGCCTTCTTTTAACCCTTTTTCCACCACAAGGCTTGCAACGTCCATATTTTTATCTGGTTGAATTGTAATCACATGTGGAAAGGTCCCATTTTTCTTCCACAATTCAGGAAGGATACTTTTTGCAAAATAAGACTTTCCAACACCAGGAGGACCTCTTAATGCTAAATTACTTGTTTGACGCATGCAATAGAAGGTTGTGGCAATGATTTTATTTGAAACATCGACGAATTTAAGCTGAGTTAATTTTTCTTGTAGTTTTTTTTCGTATTTGTCTTCTAATTTTTTAGAATCTTCTTCCATAATTTTTTCTAAACTTTTAAATTCCTTAATTTCACTAATTAAAAGATAACTTGTAAAATAATCATCTTCTTTTATGGCATCTTCGAGGAGAAAACCAAATTGTTTAGCTAATTCTAACTTTTCTTTATTTTCTTTCGAAATTTTCTTCTCTTTAACGATTTTTTTAGCTTTTTGAATTTTTTTTGATTTTATTGTTTTCTTTTTTTTAGCTTTCTTCTTTTTATTTTTCTTTTTCTTAATATTCTTTGTTTTTATTCTCTTAATTTCTATACTATTTTTAATAAATTTGGTTACCAAAACTTTACATTTATCGCAATGATAAGAAAACGGAGGTTTTTTGCTAAGATCTAAAATCGTTTCTCCTCCACAGTAAGGACAATACGTTTCTTCTGAATGAGACATTTTTTATTCCTTCTTTCAAATTGGATTTTAGGATCTTTTCTAATTTTTTTAAATAGGCTTTGAAATTGAAAAGATCAAGAGCCAAATGTTGATTTCCAATTATAATTCAAATCATTAAACCTCCTAACTCATATTTTTTTATATTTATGAAAGTTCTAAATCCCTATTTTTTAAGAATTTAATAGGATCGATGTAAAATTTGAGTTTTTCAAATTTTTTTACTTTCATAAATACTCACTATTATTATGAAATGCGCAACCAATAAGTTTTTAATATATAAAGGGTCGAAAATGCGCAATTTCTTCTAATTAAAGCATGAAAAATTTGAGAAAAGAATCAGAAATAAATAAATCTAATCAATAAATTCCCCTAGTTTATTGTTAAGTAAAAACTAGAATCTATAAACTAAATTAAAAAAATAAAAGAATAATTATTTTTTCCCTTTCAATGCCGCTGCAATCGCTCTGCCATAGCGGATTAGTTCCATCACTTTACCATTTTTAACCTCTATTTGTTCACGGCTAATTGCATGGGTAAAGTCACCTTGTCCTCTGCTTGATCTGGCAATACCTTCACCATCGCCCGTAATTAGTAAAGATGGATTCGAATGTTTTCCAGAAGTTAAGTTTGCCTTGCCATTTTTTACTTCTATATAGAATGGCTCTTCTGTTTTTAAATCAAATTGAAAAATTACGTTCCAATTTTCAGCTACTAGTATTTTTTGAGCCTTTGGATTATCATTAATTAATTTTAAAATTTTTTCTGATTCAGCCCTTGCTTCACCCATCGGATGCACCTCCACCTTCGTATTCTGGTTTATTTATCCACATTTCATATTCATCTATTGGGACAAAGAAAAAGTCAGTAATCTTACCCTCCCTTTCCTTTTTAAACACAGCTCTTACTTTTTTTCCAGCTTTAATTTTTGAGGGAACCAGACTTTCAGAAAATATTCCTTGATTAATTGCGGTACTTGCTCCTTCCAATTGGATGTATCCTACAGCATAGGGGATATATTGAATAAAGGCAGATGTACTATACCAAACCAGTGTACTTACTTTAATTTCTCCAACATCCTTTATGGTAACCCATTCAGTTGGTTTATAACATTTAGCACAAGCAACGCGAGGAGGGCAATAAGTCGTTCCACATTCTTTACATTTTGAACCTAAAATTCTTTTATTATCTCTTAACTCTATGAAAAACCTAGATTGTCCACCATAACTGTATTTATAGTTCATAATGATTTGATCTTCAATTTCATGGTAATTTTCTGTCATATTTAGCCTCTCTCCATTACAATTATAGCAGAATACGCCGCACCAGGACCTCCTATTGAATGTGAGATTGCTCTTCCTTTTGAAATAGGCACTTGTCTTTTACCCGCTTTTTCTTTCAATTGCAAATAAGCCTCCCCAGTCGACATTATACCTGTAGCCCCAACAGCATGTCCACAGCCAATTAGCCCTCCTGAGGGACAACATGGTAATTCTCCAGACATTAAGGGTCCACCATCGTCAAGCCAATCGCCTCCCTTTCCATATTCCACGAATCCCAATTCTTCATAGGAAATAACTTCCTGTCCTGAAAATGCGTCATGTAATTCTGCAACATCAATTTGATTTTTAATATTATTATAATCTAGTCCAGCCATTTTATATGCACGCTTTGCAGCTGCAATATTTGAAGGTAATGCGCCTATACTTTTTCTATTACCAATAAAAGCGTCAGTGCATGCGGCTCCTGCTCCTGTAATCCAAACAGGATCATCAATTTTTAATTGTTTTACCTTTTCTTCTGATGCTAAAATCAAAGCAGCCGAAGCTTCGGAATATAGACAACAATCTAACATTTTAAACGGATAACAAATTATACGTGAGTTTAGAACTTCTTCTACGGTTAATTTCATTGGTGATTGTGCCTTGGGGTTGTTCAGTGCATTTCCATGGTTCTTAATTGAGACTTTGGCCATTTGTTCTTCAGTGGGATTTCCGTATTTATCAATATGGGCGTTCACTAGAACCACGTAACTTGAGGCTGCTAACATACCTAATGGGAATTCCCAAGTCATATCAGCAGAATAAGCAATTCCTTTTAGAACTTCGGGGGTTGTGGTACCAGTTTGTTTATCATAACAATCATTACACTTTTCAACACCTAAAACTAAACAAATATCCGCAAGACCACTAGCAACTTCAGCGTATCCCGTTCGAACTGTAAAGCCCCCTGTCGCTCCCCCAGTAGTAATACGAGTTCCGGGTTTATCTATATTTCCAATATAGTCATTAACATAAATATCAGGCATAAATTGCCTTTCAAATAAATCATTGTAAATTCCATAAACTGCACTATCTATTTCTTTGATTGTAATTCCTGCGTCATTTAAACTTTCATTAGCTGCATCGTATGCTAATTCAAAATAAGTTTTTTCAGGCCATCTTGCCTTAAATGGAGTCATTCCAAATCCTATAATTGCTACTTTTCTCATAAAAAATAAAAAGATAGGATATATTATAAAAAACTTTGGAATTCTTTAATTTCTAATTTAAAGATAAATTAGTAAAATAAAATGTTTTATTTTTGAAAAAATTCTAAGAATTGATTCAATCAGAATGTTTTTATTAATTCAATAATTGAATCAAACATAGGAATTACACCATCATATTGAACTATTCCATTTTCCTTTAATTTCTTAAGAACTAGACGAACACCTTCGAATTTTTCTCCACAAATTCGATTTAATTGTTTATAATCCATCTTTCCATCATTATCTTGTAAAGTTTTCACTAAAAATTTCTCATTTTCATTTAATTCCAATTATTTCTACCTCCAATTTAATTAAACATTTTATTTCACAATTTGTACTTGTTCCGGTGTGCTTTTTTTAAGTGCCCGCTTTAGAGCATCTAAGTTTGCATCAATAACTATTGGTTTGTTAGCATACGTTGGTTTAATATTAGGAATTTTATTCATATGATAGTTTACAGTAGCATCAGGATCCTTTAATAAATTCCCAGTTAAAATGCCTGTTACTTTATCTTTTCGATCAATAACTCCAGTATCAATCAATTTTTTAATTCCCGCTACTGTAGCGCAAGATGCTGGTTCAGCACCTATACCTGCTCCATCTACTTGGGCTTTAGCATCGAGAATTTCTTGTTCGGTTACCTGTTCAACTGTTCCATTAGTCCATCTAACTGTTCTTACTGCTTTTGTATAATTAACAGGTTTTCCGATTTTTATTGCAGTTGCAATAGTTTCAGGATTGTCAACTTCAATATGTTCCTTAAAATCCGTTTTATAACTTAAATATAACGGATTTGACCCTTCTGCTTGAATAATAGCAACCCGTGGGGGAGAAGAAATAATTCCCAATTCTTCTAATTCTTTAAATCCCTTACCAAAAGCTGAGCTATTACCTAGGTTTCCTCCAGGACACACTAGCCAGTCAGGAACTTCCCAATTTAATTGTTGTAGCAATTCAAAAACAATTCCTTTCTGCCCTTCTAATCTAAATGCATTTACTGAATTTAATAAGTAAAGGTTCAACTCTGCTGATGCTTCTTGAACTAACGCCATAGCGTCATCAAAATTTCCTCGAATTTGAAATGTCATACCACCATAAGCTAAAGCTTGGGATAATTTACCATACGCTATTTTACCCTCCGGAATAAATATAATTACTTTGAACCCGCCAAATTTCCCATATGCAGCTAAAGAAGCAGATGTATTTCCAGTCGATGCGCATGCAACTACTTTAGATCCTAAAACATTTGCTTGAGTAACACCAGTAGTCATTCCACGATCTTTAAATGAACCAGTTGGATTTTCGCCTTCATGTTTAAGTCTTAACCATTTACAACCAGTATAATTTAGAAGATTTTTAGAAGAATATAAATTTGTATTGCCTTCAGGTCTAGATATTATGAATTTATCCTCAACTGGAAGTATTATTTCTTTATATCGCCAGACTCCACTCATAAATGGAAATTGACGAGATTTCCAGCGCTTATTAAATAGTTCTTTAAGGTTTAATTCTTTTAACTTTTCGATATCGTGAACAATATCTAATAAGTTACCACATTTTTTGCACTTGTAAATGATTTGATTAATCGGGTAATTCTCACCACATTTTATACATTTTTGATGCATTGAAATTTTAATCATCTTCACTGATAGTTTTATTGTGTTTTTTTGTGAATATATAAAAGATCGCTTATTATCGCACTTGTAGCTTCTCTTCCACCTGCTCCTCTTCCAATAATATATATTTCTTTTGCTAAATCAGTTTCAAATCTTATTAAATTTTGTGTCCCTTCAATAGCAAATGTTGAATTTTCGGGAACTAAACGAGGAGACACTTCTAATTTACCATTCTCAGCAGATGCAATATGTCTTATAACATAGCCATCTTCTCTAGCTAATTCTATTGCATCCTTAGTAATTTGTCGAATACCTTTAATTTTAACGTTGGATAGAGTAACATTTTGTTTTAAAATGGAATTAGCAATAATTACAATTTTACAAGCTGCATCTATTCCATCTACATCTAAAGAAGGATCTGCTTCTGCAAAACCTAATTCTTGAGCCTCTTTTAGAGCAATTGAAAATGGAACATTTTGTCTACTCATTTGGGTTAAAATAAAGTTAGAAGTACCATTTAAAATCCCTTTAATTGAAATAATTTTATTACCCATTAATGCTGTTTCTGCCAAGTGAAAAACTGGTATAGCACCTCCAGTTGTAGCCTCAAATCTTAGATAAAGGTTATTTTTTTTAGCCAATTCTTGAACTTCTGGAAATGCAAGGGCAAGAGGTCCTTTATTGGCTGTAATAACATGCTTACCATTATTTAATGCTGTTTTAATGTGTGATAAACCAGGTTCTCCCGTTTTAATATTTGTATGAGTTAATTCTACAACTATATCGATATCTAATTTAGGTATTAGATTATTTGCAGATACTTTAGATTTCCAATTTTCATGTTTTTCAAATTCATTTGGGTTAAGATTAATAATATCTTTTATATTAAGTCCTGCTTCGTTTATAAAGGCTCCATTTAGCTCAAAAATCCCTTTAATTTTACTCTGAAATCCATATCTTTTTTCAAGATCTTGTTTTCTTTCTAATAAGATTCTTGCAAATGCACGTCCTACATTACCGAATCCAATAATTGCTAAATTCATTATCATCATTCCCTCTACAATAATTCAGTAATTGCAAACAAATTTTTCTTTTCACAAATTTCATTAATAAGTTTGTAAACTATTTCAATTTTATCTTTAGAGTCTACTTGGATTGAAATCTTGACTGATGAAACTTCTTCGGGTCTAACAATTCTTGAATCGACTTTTCTCACAAGGACTCCAAGGTTCAAGATTGAATCAATTGTATCTTTAATGTCAGTTGCATAAACATGCCCTATAAGAATTATTGTACAATAATATAAACCGACTTCACTTTCAATTCGAGTAATATTAAGGTTAGCTTCTAATAAATCATTCTTGATTTGATTAAGTTGATTAAAATTTTCTACTTCAAAATTAAAAAGAACTGGTACGATATTTCCCGCTTTTACACGGTCTCGTAGATGGTAAATACCTAAGAAATTGCCACCTCGCTTGCTTATAGGTTCTATTACCATCATTAATTGTCCTGGCTTATCTGCAAGCTCAACTTCCATTTCAATAATCAAAGGAATTCTTCCTATACCCGATAATTATCTTTACTACTTTTATAAAATAGATTAAAAACATTGCATATTAATTGTTTTGTGTATTTATTATTTGAGATGATTTTTAATGAAGACCAAAAAAGCTCTAATGATAATAATCGACGGAGCGGCAGATCGTCCAGTTCAGGCTTTAGGCGGTAAAACACCATTAGAAGTTGCTAAAACGCCAAATTTAGATCGAGTAGCTAAAGAAGGAATTTGTGGTTTATTAGATTCTTTAGCACCCGGTAAAAAAGGAGGATCTGATACCGCAATCATGTCGATACTAGGGTATAATCCATATGAAATATATACAGGAAGAGGTCCAATTGAAGTCGCAGGAGTTGGGATCAAATTAGAAAAAGGAGATGTCTCTCTTCGGTGTAATTATTCAACTATAGATGAAAATATGACAATTCTTAATCGCACTGCAGATTATGTAAGGGAGGGTACTGATGAACTTGAAAAGGCATTGAATGAACAAATTTCTCTATCTAATCCAGATATAAAATTCCAATTTAGAAATTCAGCTGATTATAGATGTGTTTTTCATTTAAGGGGTAATGGCTTATCTGCAAATATTACAGATGCTGATCCTTATCATGAAGGGGAAAAAATATTAGAAGTAAAACCAATAGATGGATCTCGTGAAGCGAAAAAAGCTGCGGATTTGGTCAATGAATTCGTTAATAAATCATACAAAGTGTTAAATAATCATCCAGTAAATCTAAAGAGAAAAAAAGAGGGAAAACCTCCAGCAAATGTAATTGTTCCTAGAGGCTCTGGAGAAACTCCAAAAATGGAGAATTTTTACCAGAGATGGAAAATTAAAGGAGCTTGTATAGCAGGAATCGGATTGATTAAAGGATTGGGTTATCTTAGTGGGATGGAAGTAATAAATGTAAAAGGTGCAACAGGATATATTGACACTGATTATATAGGTAAGGCAAAAGCGGCATTAAAAGCACTAGAAAAAAATGATTTTGTTGTTTTGCATATTGAAGGTACCGATGAAGTTTCTCATGATAAGAAATTTAAAGAAAAAATTGAAGCTATAGAAGAAACAGATAATATGATTGGTTTTATATTAGCTAATATTTCAAAGGATGTTATTTTAACAATCTTATCAGATCATACAACTTCTTGTGACTATGGCGACCATACAGCAGACCCAACTCCGATTGTAATATGGGGAGAAGGTCTGTTTTCAGATGATGTTGATATTTTCACTGAAAGGGCTATGATAAAAGGTATGATAAGACGTATTAAGGGTCAAGATGTCATGCCTATTTTATTAGATGCCATGAATCGATCAGAGAAATTTGGTGCTTAAAGCCTTATTGATTGAATAGCAAAGAAGAAAATTTAACCTATTTTTTTATATGACGGGTAGCAGTAGACTTAAAATCATTACAATAAAGCCCGCGATTAACATTTTAATTCCAGAAAAAATCCAATTTTTTTTAGAGATTTTTCCCAAAAAAATACCTAATACAAAGAGCATTATAAAGGTCATAACAAGTGATGCCGGGAATACAAAACCATTCCTAACCCAAAGGAGTTGACCTGCACCTAAAAATAGGAAAAATGGTACCATACAAATTAAAGCTGCACCTGCTGGGGATGCGCCATCAACTATCGCTGCGATTATGCTTGCAAAACGTCTTGCTTTTGCATAAATTGTATCATTAAGTGCTCCTTGTTTTTTACCCATAGCAATTTCAAGATCATGAACTTCTTTTGTATGCTCAGCAGCTTCAGTAAGATACGAACCCCAAATTCCAGAAACCCCCATTGAAAGCGCAGTAGTAAGACCAGTAAATACCACTATTGAAATTAATGACGAATCAAATAGCGTACTGCCCCCATTTGAAAGAAGTGCACCCATAATAATACCTAATGTAGTCAGAGAACCATCAAAAGCATTCATTACAAAAAATCGTCTTACTATTGGACCAACTTCGCTAATTTCAATATAGTCTTTCCATCGTTTCCAAAAACGTACCATATAATTAAACACCAAGATTTTGGTGAAATGTTTAATGGGATAATTATTTTTACTTTATATTATTTTAATCCAAATTAATTTATTTAACTTAATTTCACAAAAATGTATTAATAAGAAATTCATCGATTTCCAAGTCTCTTATTCTTTTCCAATCATTCTTAAGAATTTGATATATACTAGTTCTAATCACACTTTTAAATAATTGTTCAGACTGCATAGTCTGTTTGATGATAACAATAAAATTTGTAAGTATACTTTTTAATCTCTCCTTGAATTCCTCTTGATCAATTTCAGCCAGTGTTTCTATATCCCAGCTACCCGATTCTGCTTCAAACGCCATCTCTGTAAGATTTAATGAGTATTCAGGACCTAGATCAACGCTTGTACCAAGCGCAGTTATTATTTGTTGGTAAACATCTAAAATATCCATAAGAGCTGCAGCGTCTTGAACACGTTTTGCTTTTTCCCAATCATTTATTAATTGGTCTAAAATCTCCTTAAAACCAGAAAATTTATGCATATTTCCATCCCATTGTAATTCTTCGAAATTAGTATCAATATTAAAATATTCTGAGAAAGTCTCACCAATCCCCATTAGTTGGGATTTTAACATTTCGGACGTATCTTCTTTTTCAGATGCTGATACATAAAGAACTCCTTTATTTTCATAATAAACCCATCGGATTCCTCCCATATCAATATTTTCGATACCTGTTTGATCCAATTCACCACTTGCAAACCCATATAGTGCTGTAAGAAACCCAGATAATAGATTTTCATCAATAATAATTTTACCAAATTGTTTCGAAAAAACTACTCGCCCAGAACTCTTTTCGATAATAAAAATTGAATATAACAAGGCACTTACTTCCAAATCTAAACTAAAGTCATTATAATGATTATAAGAATTTTCCACAAAATCTGATTTTAAATTTCTTTAATATCCAATCTCTTATTAAATTAATTAATAACATGCTATTATTTTTATTTATTTTTTAATTTTACCAAATTATCAAAATTTTTATAAAAAAAGATTTAAAATAACTTATAGTTTAAACTCTTCATAGATTGCGTGTATTGCTTTTTCAATATCTTTCTTTAGTATGACCATAGAGATGTTGAGTTCGGATGATCCTTGGGCTATTGCTCTAATATTAACGTTATTTTTTCCCAGAGCAGTAAATACTCGTCCTGCAACACCAGGAGTATGAATCATACCAGCTCCAACAACAGCTAGTAAAGATACATTTAATTCTCTTTTTAATTTAAGAAAATATGAACTTTTACCAAAAAAATCGGAATTAATCAATACATCCTTGGCTATCTCACCATCAGCGCGGGTTACTAAGAAGGTAATATTATTTTCTGATGATGATTGACTGATCATAAGAATGTTAACATTATTTTTTCCCATTAAATCGAACACCCTAGCAGCAGTCCCAGGTCTAGATACCATGGCTTCCCCTTCCACAGTGATCATTGCAACATCTTTCATTATTGATATAGCTTTAACGATATCTGATTTAATATGTTTTGAAGGACCTATAATTGTGAAATCTTCTGAATCAGGATGGTCAAAACATCTAATTTCAATTGGCACATTTTTATGTTCTGCTGGAAATATACACAAAGGATGAAGGATTTTAGTTCCAAAAAATGCCAATTCACGAGCCTCTGCATACGAAATATAAGGAATTAATTTCGCATTGGTTGCAAATTTAGGATCTGAAGAATATAAACCATGCACATCTTTCCATAATATTACATTTAAGCTATATTCAGGCTTATTTTGTAGGCATGATGCAATTAATGTTGTAGTCAAATCAGATCCTCCTCTACCTAGAGTTGCAATGTCACCATCCTCAGTCCTTGCAATATAGCCAGTAATTGCGGGAGCTATATTTTTAGAAAAAAGTGAATAAATTCTTTCTTTCACATAATTTTCAGTCAAATCCATCATTGGTAAGTTATTACGATTGATTACGATGAACTCATCATCAGCAGAAACGTATTCGGCATCAATACCTTTGTATTTCAAAAATTGTGTAAAAATATAAGTTGATAGTCTTTCACCATATGATAATACAAATTCCTTATTTCTATATGACAAACCTTCTTTTTGAATTGCATCTAATTTTATTTTTAATTCGTTTAATGAATCATCGATGAAATTTTGAGCGTTCTTCGCCCATTTGTCCTTAATTACACTATTAATTATTTGATAATGTTTATTTTTCAATTCATCAATAAAATCTTGTGTATTTGCTCTTGGATTCTCTGATTTTTCCGCTGATTCCAGTAGAAAATTAGTAACTCCTGACACTGCTGAACAAATGAATGCTAAATTCAGATCAGGTTTTTGGAATTGATTAATAATATTTAGCGTCTTTGCAAAAGAGGCACTATCACGTAGACAAGAGCCCCCGAATTTCATTACTGTTATTTTTTTCATTTTACTAATACACATTTAATTTAAATTGTATTAGAAGAATTAAAAAATTAGTGAAATAAAAACATTTTTAAAAATAATGAAAAATTCAAAGAAAAAGTTGAAATCTTTGCCTCAAGATAACTCTAAAGAAAAAGTCGACGATCTTGCATTAAAATTATTTAAAGAAATTGGTTTGAAAGATGATGAAATAGAATCAACGATGGACTTGATTAATTTAATAGAAAGCACTCCAAGCAGAACCTCCCAAACTGAATTAATATCAAAACCTCCAATTGGTATTACGGAGACTGAACGAATTAGACAGTTAGAAGAAATTATTGAAGAACAACGTAAACGAATCGAAAAATACGAGGAGAAAATAGGTCCAAAGTTAATATTAATGATTAAAAGTTATTTGGATAAATTAAATTCAGCCAATAATGAAATTCAATTAAAACAAAAAAAAATTATTCAATTAGAGGAACAAATTGCGAAATTTAAACAAATTATTCAAAAATTGAGGACAATTTGGCAAATTTCAGAAGTATAAATTTAAAAAATTACTCGCAATAAATATATAATTCAAGATTAAGTTGTATTATTTGATATCATTTTATCATATAAAAATATTTTATTACATAAAAATATAGGAAAAGTAAGATATTACTTTATTAACTGACAAGAGATGATTAATTTTGTCATTATTAGAATGGGAGAAGATTGAGCAAAAACCAGAGAAGGATTATAAAGTTCCTGGAGAATTCTTATTAAGTCAACGAAAATTTCTTGAAGAACAAGAGAAGAAAGTCGAGAAACTAGAATCGACAATAAAAGAACTTAGAGAAGAGCTGGCAAATGCAAATTCAGAGCTAGAAACTAGAGCAAACAAAATTAAAGAGATGGTTGAAAAAATAGGGGAAATGAATGAAAAACTTGAAGCATTAAATGAAGCTTCAGAAGGAGTTAAAAACCTCAATATAGAGCTTTCTCAAACAAATGATGAACTTAATGATGAAATTGAAAAATTGAAAGATGAAATTCAAACGTTAAAGGATAATAATGAACTCCAAGAAAATTTAGTTAAAGAGAAAAATGAAGAATTACAGAAAAATTTAGATGAAGTTGAACAGTTAAAACAAAAAAGTGCAGAATTAGAAGAAAAACTAAGCTCAATCCCTTCGGAAGAGGAAATTAATGAGATGAGAAAAAAACTTGAAGACTTTCCATCACCCGAAGAGATAGAAGAATTAAAAAGAAGACCTTCCCCTGATGATGTTGATAATCTTTTAATTAGCAAAGATGAAGAAATCGAAAAATTAAACGAACAAATTAACACTTTAAAATCAGAGGTTGAAGGATTAAAAGTCGCGGCTGAAACAGCGCCTCCAACTCCAGCCCCAACGCCAGCACCTCCAACACCAAAACCCGAAATAACACCTACACCTGCTACACCTGTTGTCTCAACAACTCCCTCAGTAGATCTTTCAAGTCCAAAATTTTCTATAACAGATGATTCAACAAAACCAAAATTCTCATTAGTTGACGATGGATCTTTGGATATAGAAGGTGTTAAAAAGAGAGTTTTGCCTCAACAAGTTATAGATATCTTTAACAACCTGAAAATGGCTATCCAGGGAGGAATTAGAGCGGGAGAGTTATATAAACTTATGGAAGATTCAAGAGATGAGATAGCAAATATTTTCGGATTTAGTCAAGCTTTAAAACGAATGGGTGATGTTGCAAAAAAGCTGAAAAAAGCACCTCAAAACGCTCAAATTGATGAACAATCAGTAAATATTTTCCTTCAAAAAATTGATGAATGGATGAAAACTATGGGAACTTTTTAAATATTTATTTTTATTTCATTATTTTTCTAGTATTTATTCTTCTTCTGGTTCTTCTTCTTCCTCTTCTTCCTCATCTTCTTCCTCATCTTCTAATTCTTCCTCTTCTTCCTCACCAGTTTTTACATCCCCTTCTTGCTCCAATTCATCCAATTTCTTTTTTAACCCACTATTTGTTAGAATGAGGTAGGCTTTTTGTATACCTAGAATTTCATCTAAGTCTTGTTCATACTTTGTTATTTTTCTCTTATTAAGATCTTTTATTACATCTTCTCCTATTAAATAATTATCACCAAGTATATTATCCCTGAATTTTATAACCCTATTTTTTAATTTGTCTATAAGCTTATCCATTATATTTTTTTCAATATTTTCTTGACCATCAACAATTTTATTTAAATTATAATTTTCTTTTCCTATAGAGAAAGTTTTAGGAATATTAGAAGCTATTAGGGTATCTTCATCATTCAATGTTCTTAAAATATTATTTCTTTTTTCCTCAATTTCTTGTAAAATCGTCCAATTTTTATTATCATTTACGATATCCCACTCCAGATTATCTATGACATTGTCTTTCTCCCGATTTTTATGTTTTTCATATACATGATCCTCCCCAATAATTATATCTTTAAATTTCTCTTTGCATATCGTACAAGAACATGGAATCAGATATCTTCCTCTTTGAATTAATTCTAACCTGTTTTCAGTTTTTTCTTTTTCTGACAATTAATCCATATCCTTAAATCCAATCTCCAGTACTTAACTTTGTAGGGAGATAACTATCAGTCAAATACTCAAAGCCCTTACTTGAAAGAGCTTGAATTTCTGCTTTCTGTTTATGTTTTTTCATATGTTGGAGATCGTCAACCCAACGTGCATTTTGTTGAACAAATGCTTCCTTTAACATATCGTCTACACGATTAATATCTGTATCAGTCATGGGAATTTTACATGTTTTAGGTATTCCATAAACATCCAAATCTTGAGAAAGAACACCTATCAATTTGATCCCTTGCGTTGCTAAAAATGGGGATTCATAGGATAGTTTTTTACTCCCTCTTAGATATACACTATGTATATAATGCCCATAGGGATCAGAATCCACTAATGAGAATACAGGCAATTCTAATTCCTTTGCTAAACGTCTTAAAAACATACGAGTTGCAATATCAGGAGCTCCTTTTGCTGTTAAAATGATACAGGGATATTCTCTCCAGAATTTTTTCTCAGTTAATCGGATAACAGCTGCATCTTTCTCTACTACTAGAATAAATTCAGCATCAGACTCTAAAATTTCGACCTTATCTAAAAATGGAGTTATTGCCCAACCACCAGTTCCCAAACGTTCTAAATCTATCTCATCCCCACTATCTCGAATTTTTAATTTTCCAATGGCCATCCCTTTAGCACTAGCTACTATATGCGTGGAATTTCTAATCGTTTTTAGTAGAGTTGCCAGATCTTCAATAATTTTATCTGAATTGCTTTGGTCCTTAGCAAAAAGCTCTACATCACTATAAAATATTTCTCGCTTCGTAGCATGTATATCCTTTTCCAAAAGTTCATTAGCAAGATTCATAATATGGATAAGCCGAGTTGCGTCGCTGACACTGGTTAAACTATGAAAAGGTCTTTTTTTAACTTCATCACCTAATAATAATAGATCTAAATTTTCGTCATAAATGATATTTTTTCTGCTTCTGGAGGGAATTGTAAAAATTGGTTTCCCTGTCTCCCGAATTTGTTTATAAACCTCTTTTGCAATACGGATAAGTCTTTTACGAGCCTCTTTGGTACCAGCATCATCTACAACAAGTGCACCTTTTGGTAATTTGATTTCCTTTTGTTCTATCTTTTTGGCAATCTGACGAATTTTATTGAATTTGTAGTCCTCTTGACTAGGTTTTTTTGTTTTTTTAATATCTTTACTAGGTTTTTCCTTTTTCTTACTTTTTTTCTTTGCTTTTGATACTTTTGTTGACATTATATCGCCTCATTATGACGCTGGTTGTTCTATACTATCTTTTTTTACAGGTTCAATTTCTGAAACCAATTTATAATAATCAAATTTTTTCTTTTTAACCCTCTTTTTTTCAACTCCATCTTCTTCGTATATTTCTTCATCAACAACTTCGTCCCTTGTTTCCTTTAATATAATATTTTGACTTTCAAGATTTACTAATATTGGAATAATTAAGTCATTTATTATCCATTTTTCTTTCAATTGATTTAATCCTAAATCCTCTATCATTTCATCGAGAGGAGTCCAATTTGTAGGCAAAATAGTTAAAATGTCTTCTCTTATATCCTTTTCAATTGGGTTTATCATTAGTTTTTCAATTTCATCGACAGATGTTTTTTGTGCTAATTCACCATCAGATTGTAAAATATTATTGAGTGATTCTGCAAAAGCTTTTACATGATTTAATAAGAGTGATGCACGTCTAGCCCTTTTCTTTTTCTTTTCTTTTTTGAGAAGATAAGATCGTAATTTTCTTCCAACTTCTTCTAAACCAAGTTGTACTTCTCTTTTTAGAGTTTCATCGTCAGCCAAAGCTTGTTTACTTTGAGATTTAAACATTACATGGACAAAGGGTCCGGAAACATTCACGATTACACGAACCTTACCTCTAGGAAGGCCATTATCAAATGCATCTAATTTATAATTTTTCCAATTGACTGATCCAACTGCTTTCCATATTGCACAATCGCTATTATCTCTTAATTTTGGAGTACGATTTACAAAACGATATAAAACATCATTAGCTCTACTTGCGTCTTTTATCTGTCCTCCATATGCAATAGCAACTTCAACACCAAAAGCTAATCCTTTTCCACTGGTGGGTTTTCTTGTTTCTGCTTCTACAAAAGCTGGTTGAAAAGCCTCATCAATTACTTTCATTAAATTCTCTGAACTCACTGGTACAACGGTATCTGTAGGAGGAGCTAAGTAATTCTCGCTAGAAAATACTTTAAATAAAGTATTCATTTGATCCTCATTCAGGTCAGAGGGTTTTGTCAACTCCAAACTTTCAGTTCCACCCAAAGACTCATTTGTTTCATTTAATAAATCATCTATCTCATTTTTATTTAATCCGGTAAAATTTTGAGAAAGAAAAGAACTTAAAGTTTTATTATTTGTTTCTTGTATCATTTCAGTAAATTTATTTACTGTAATTGAAGATGGACATTTTTCAAGATCATTCATTTGAACATAAATTGTATGTAATACTTTTTGAGTTAGATCTTTAGCAGGAGTATTTGCTAAACTTTTATATTCTAGCTGATCATTACACTCCTCTAGAATTACTTCAAGGCTTTTTTTTCCTATACCTTTAATCTTTTTTAAAGTTGTAACAATACTTTTACCTTCTGATTCTTTAAGGAATTTTTGGAATTGATCTAAAGTTAATTCGAGATCATTAACGTTTTTGGACATTGAATCATAAATAACCTTTATCTCTTTCTTCTTTAATTCCTCTGTATCGAGTGCATACAAATTCCTGATTTTTAATATTTCTTCAGATTTCAAAATAAGTTTTTTAATTGTATATGTATTGAGATTACAAAAATCTGATGAGAGAATATCCTCAATATTATTTGTATTATCCTTCAAATAAGCTTTAAATTTTGCAAAACTGATAGAAAATGGACAAAAACTCGATTCTCTATATAATTCTTGGATGCTCTTAATATTATCAATTGTCATTTCTTCTGCTTTTTTTGTAATAAGTCTTAGTTGTTTTAATACAGCTTCGAATTGATCTTTATTATAATCATAAAATTTAGAAAAGATTTTAATAATTGGTTTATTTTCATAGTTTTGTACACTTTTTAATAGTTGTTCGGGAGAATCTTTTTTAATACAAACCACACTTTTAGTTAAATTTCGATATAATGCACGAATTGAGGTATCAGATAAATCGTTTGGGGATAATGATAATATATTTTGAGCTGCTCCTAGCATTTGATTTGCTTTTTCAACAATTTCTTTCGCCTTATTTTTACTCAATCTAACAAATGCTGTTGATAGGAAAGAAACAATATCTTTTTTATTTGTAGAACGAAGCAAATCTTGAAATTCGCCAATTAGAACTGAAGCTGGATGAGGTTGAGCATATTTAGGTTCGTTTGGAAATTCTGTAACTCTACGAGGATATATCGACACTTCACCGTATGGATCTATGAAAATCAGTGTAATATGTCCATTTAAGAATGAAGCCTGTCTTAAATATTCATCTGCATAACCACGAATATATCTAACATTTAAATAATTGAGATTAACATAAGTTCCGTGTTGCATTTTAGTTCTAAATGATTCTGGTCCTAAAGCATAATCTTTTTCATTTTTACTTGTTGTATAAAATGCCGAGAGCATTCCTTCTGAGGCTGATTCATGTCTTGTTATAACAATTATTGGTCTACCTGTAGTATTTTGTGAATCACTAAATGCACTAGAAGCCCCAAACCCTTGACTTCCTCTAGTTTGTTTAAGATTAGCACTTTTTGAAGAGGCGAGATATAATCCAAATTTTTCCAGATCCGAAGGTATCATACCTGTTCCATTATCAAATACTTCGAAACTAAACATCCTAATATCTTTTCCATGCATTTCCTCAGGAAGCATTTTTGGTTTTTCAATCTCTCTGATTCTGATAATCGCTAGGGGTTCGCGATCAATTATATCCCTAATTGGGTCGATAAATTTATTAAAAGTTTCAAGAATAGGTTTACGAGCTATTTCGTATTGTGATCCATCAGCATTTTCTGTAACAGTCTTAAAATCATTTTGAATTTGTTCTATCTGTTCTGATTCTAAAACTTTTCTTATTTTATAACCGGAATGTTTCCAATTATGACTCTCTATTCCATCCAATGAATTATCTAGAAATTCAGCAGCATATTGAGAATGTTTGTTGAACCCAATATCAAATCCCACAAGTTGAGTACGTTTACGCATGAATTCGGCAATACTGCCCTTACGAATTACACCTTTAGACGAACTTTCATCTTCCTCTGTAGTTTTGGGTTCTTTAGTTTCTGGAGTTGGTTTAGTTTCTCTCTTTTCCCGTTTTTTCTTTTTAGTTTTAACCTTATCTTTAATTTTTTTTGGTTTAGGAGAAGGTTTTTTTATGGGTTTTTCTTCAATAACGGGTGGTTTTTCGGGTGGTTTTTGCACTTCTTCGATTTTTGTTATTTCGGGTTCAGCTTCTACCTTTGGTTTGGATTCCGCTTTAACTTTCTCTTTAGGTTTAGCTTCTACCTTTGGTTTGGATTCCGCTTTAACTTTCTTTTTAGGTTCAGCTTCTACCTTTGGTTTGGATTCCGCTTTAACTTTCTTTTTAGGTTCAGCTTTTACCTTTGGTTTGGCCTCCGCTTTAGGTTTAGCTTTAGTTTTTTTCGTCGTTTCTATTTTTTTTGATACTTTAGCAGTTTTTGGTTTAGCTTTAGTCTTTGCTTCAGAAAAATCTCCCAAATCTTTTTGAGGACCTTTTTCTGTAATTAAATAATAAGTTTTATTTTCTTTACGAATTTTATTTTCCTTTTCTAATTTTTTTAATATCTTTGCAACTTTTCTACCCTTGATATATTCAGGGGCTGTTTTATCCATACCTTTCTTAATAATAATCCCCAATTTTTTCATAATAGATCTTGTGGGGATTCCTTTTTCTGTAATTAATTTTAAAATATTTTCTTTAGTTATTTCTTCCAATTTAATTCTTCCAATAGAGTTTTTAACCACTCTTTAAGATTTCAACTATAATTAATCAATCCCTAAATAAAAATTTTAATTTATAATATTATAATTCTTCTAAAGACCGACAAAAATTTTATATTAGGCTTAAAATCATTAGTAATGGGACTATCAAGGAGAGTATAGTATAAATTTAGCTCAATAATTGTGCAATTTTTTCCTTAGCTTTAGACAATTCGTATATTAATACACCTAACTTAGCTTTCCTTTTTGTAATCATCGCTAATACGACTTCGTTAGTAATTCTTCCTAATAAAACTGCATTTTCGGCATTAGTGCCTCTAACAAACACATATTCGAATAATCCTCGGTTGAAGGCATTACAAAAATTTTCACCAAGAGAAATAAGTGTAGCGCATATAGCTGATGTGATTTCTTCTTCAGTAGAAGATCGGAAATTACTCGCAATTGTTAAACCTTCCCAAGATAAAATTATTAACCCTTCGATATATGGAGCTTTTACTTTTATTTCATGCAAAATATTATTTAGCACCTTTTCTGTTGTTTCTAAAGTCACCAATAGCCCTCGAAGCCTTCATTAGATTAATTTTTTGGTATTTAATATAAGTGTTAAAATAATAAATTCTTCAATATTCAAACATATTCATTATAATTTTTAAATTCTGTTTTTATGGAAAAATCAAGTCAAATGGCATTATTAGTGTTTACCAGATATCATCCTTATTTTTTTGTTTTAATTTTTGTACAACTTGATCCAAAATTTCATTAGCTATTTCATCTTTCATTTCTAGTGGTATATGTTTTACATTTTTTTCACGATCTATAATATAAACTTCGTTAGTTTCATCCTCGAATCCTCTTTTCTGTTTTCCAACATCGTTAGCGACTATCATATTTGCAATTGCTTTAGGACCACTAATTCGACTATAAGCTTTTTCAATAAGATCATTTTCAGAAACATTAAATTCTGCTTTAAATGCACATATGAAGATATTGGAATCAGTTTCTCTAGCACTTTCAACACAACGTGGGGTTGGAACTAATTGAATATTAAGTTCTTCTTGTCGTGAAGGTATTTTAGAGTCGACAACTTTAGCAGGCATATAATCAGCAATTGCGGCTGCACAAATAAAAGCATCATACTTTTCATTTTTGAGTTCATTTGTAATATTATTTACTAAGTCTTCAGCACTAACTACATTTACAATTTTTACATTTTCATAAGCAGGGGGACTAGCAGAACCCTTTCCATAAATAATGGTTACTTTATCAGCCCCTCTTAATATAGCCTCACGTGCAATAGCGACTCCCATTTTTCCAGATGATGGATTTGTTATATATCTAACACCATCTAGGTATTCGCGGGTCGGTCCAGCCGCAACTAATATTTTTAGCCCCCTTAAGTCATCTTTTATCTTAGATTTTTTTACAATTGCAACGATTTGATTCACAATTTCGTTAACATGCGCAATTTTAGCCTTGTTTTCCTCAATTCGAGGTCCTAAAAACTTTACGCCGTAATTTTTTAGTTTTTTAATGTTATCTTTAAGAATTGGATGATTATACATTGATGAATGCATGGCAGGTACAATAACTATTGGAATTTCGGATCCAAATGCAGTAGTTACAATAGTTGTAACTGGAGTATCATCAATACCAGCAGTAATTTTAGAAATAGTATTAGCAGTTGAAGGACAAACAAGAATAACATCGCAGTTATTTTCAGTTTTACCTGCAAGTGCCACATGTTCAATTTTCCCAGTTAATTTCGTTACTACAGGATTACCAGAAGCCCATTCAAATAAAGCGGGTTGGACGAGTTCTTGGGCGGCATGTGACATAACTACATAAACTTCGGCACCCAATCTCATTAATTCTCTAACTACATATACACTTTGGATTATAGCAACAGATCCGGTTACACATAAGCAAATTTTTTTTCCTTCCAAAACTGAGCCCACTCCTCCTTTAATATCTTTGGAAGGATGTGAATTTTGCATAACACTTTCACCTAAATTAAGAATGATCTTTAATAAATAGTTAAATAATTAATTTAATTAATATTTCTCAAATTTACTAATTGAAATCGCAAGATTTTTTGAGGTGAACCTTGATAATTCAAGCATTTTCGCCAGGACATATTACAGCTATTTTTTCAATCAAGGATACAGAATCCGATAATATTTTAGAACAAGGTTCTATCGGAACTGGTTTCTCTATTACAGAAGGTGTATTAACAGAAGTTGAAATGTTTCCCTCAGAAAAAAAATCAGTTAAAATCTTTATTAATGATAAATTGGCAGATGCCCCAGTATCGAAAGCAGTTGCAGATTCTTTCTTAAATCTATTTGAAGAAAATATTATAATTAACTTAAAACATTGGATTAATCTTCCAATTGGCGCTGGCTTTGGCTGTTCAGGTGCAGGGGCATTAAGTGCATCATTTGCATTAAATAAGAAGCTAGAATTAAATCTTACTAAGAATAAATGTGGTCAGATTGCACATATTGCTGAGGTAAAAAATCGTACTGGATTAGGTGATGTAATTGCTTCATTTCACGGTGGTTTCGAAATTCGAATTAAACCAGGAGCTCCAGGAATAGGTAAAATTAGAAAAATACCCGCTTCACAGGATATTTGTGTTATTTGTGCTACAGGAGGTATTTTAGAAACAAAAAAAGTCCTAACTGACATTAACCTTAGGAAGAAAATAATTAAAGCTGGAAATATTTATTTACAACAAATTATTAATAATGAATCCATTACCATAAGTGAAATTATTAATAAGGCTAAAGAATTCAGTTTTGAAACAAGTCTTATGACCTCAGAAATAAAAAATGTCTTGGAAGCATTAGAAAAAGCAGGATTTGGAGATTCTAGTATGATTATGTTAGGTAAATCTATTTTTTGTTTAACAGAAGAAAAAAATATCACAAAGGTACATAGAATAATGAAGAAAGAATTATCATCTTGGTCAATATTTAATACAAGAATTGATTATAAAGGGGCTAGATTAATTAAAAAGGATGATTAGTATGTCAAAATTAGGAGAAGAACCAATTCCTTCGGAAGTTCCGGAGGACCATCCAAGAGCACATAGTTTAAAAATTCGCCACAGAATAACTGATGGTTTAGATAAAAAAATAGTGGCAAAAGCAGGACTAATTGCTCATGGACGTGGTGAAGCTTTTGATTATTTAATAGGAGAAATTACAACTGAACCAGCTAAAGAGGCTATAGAAGCAGCTTGTTCTGCGTTATTACTTGCAAAACATCCAATTATTAGCGTAAATGGTAATGTTGCGGCCCTAACACCTCATGAAATTGTTGAACTTTCAAATGTTTCAGAAGCAAAACTAGAGATTAATTTATTTTATCGCACCAAAGAAAGAGAAGATGCTCTAGAAAAAGCATTAAGGGTTGCTGGGGCCAAAGAGATATTAGGTGTAGGATTAAAAAAAATTGAAATACATGATTTATCTTCTAAACGGAGAATAATTGACCCTGAAGGTATCGCTAAAGCAGATGTTGTTTTAGTCCCATTAGAAGATGGCGACCGCACAGAAGCTTTAAAAAGAGCAGGAAAAAAAGTTATTGCAATAGATTTAAATCCATTAAGTAGAACAGCTCAGCATGCGGATATTACAATTGTTGATAATTTAGTTAGATGTATTCCTCTGATGAAAGATGAGATAATAAAATTAAAATCAAAATCAAAAAAAGACCTAGAATTAATTTTGAAAAAATTTGATAATAAACATAATTTAAGTTCTATGATTGAATTAATCGGAACTCGTTTTTTAGACCTTGCTAAAAAAGGAATTAATATTCCAGGAATAAAAGAGTTGTAATATTTATAAAAATTATATAAAAAAAGAAATATTTTACTTTAACGAAGCTGAATGCTCTAATACAGGTACTATTTGTTTTTTTCTGGAAACCACATTTGGTATAAAGATATAATCAGAATCAGGGTCTTTTTTAAATGCATGTTCAAATATATCCTTGTGATCACCAACAAAAATCAACTCACTCCCTGTTTTAATGATATCAGTTATCATTAATAATGCAAAATCATATCCATTAATTTTACATTCATTTGCCATAAATTCCCTGATAGCTTTCTTTCTAGACGCAAGACTTTTATGATCACCAGTGTTTATTTGAGCTATAGCCATTTTAATATCACCAAATTGGTACACCTTCATATCTGTATGGAAAATGTCTGCTTCCGTTTTTCCATCCAACAAAGTTCCTTGAATAATCATCTCAGGACCAAATTTTTGAGGATTTATTTTGGCAATTTCTGAAAGTATTTTTGCCATTTGCTTATCTTTTTTTGTGGTAGTAGGAGATTTGAAAACCAAGGTATCAGATAAAATAGCAGCCATTAAGATACCTGCGATTTCTGGATCGATAGGATAATCATTATTTAAGTACATTTCAGCTACAAGAGTTGATGTACTTCCAACGGGTTCGCAATGTATATAAAGTGGTTGTTCTGTATGGACATCAGATATTCTATGATGATCGACAATTTCTATTATCTCTGCTGTTTCTATTCCAATTACAGATTGACCACGTTCGTTATGATCAACCATAATAACCTTTTTTCTATTAAATTCGAGTAGAAGTTGTCTTGAAATTGAACCAATCAATTTATGATCCAAATCTACAACAGGAAACTCTCTATAAATAGAGGTATGCAATATCTTCTTTACATCATCTATGTAATCATCTTCATAAAAAAATTCAATATTTTTTGTTATCATTATTGAACTTAACGGTAAAATTAAATTAATTTGGTTTATAGATTCATAAAAATTATGTGGAGATTCAATAATAGAGACTTTTTTCTCTTTAGCTAACTTTTTAAGTTCTACAGTTAATTTCTCTTTTCCTGTTAAAATTAAACAGCCAGCTCCTGCTTGCATAACACGTTTTTGGATCTCTTTATTTTTTCCTACTATTACGATATCTCCATCGCTAAGTCTTTCCTTATCGCGAATTTGGGAAGCAACATGTATTCTGCCTTCAATTTTATCATAATTATATTTACCTAGGACTAATTTTCCATCTAAAACATTCAAAATATTTTGAAAATTAGTTTTATGTTTCTTTAATTCTTCTTCATATTTATGTTCCAAATAAGTCTGAGTGATATCTGTCTTAGAAACAACTCCTACTAAAACATTATCTTCATTAACAATTGGGGTTAATGATCTAAATGTCTTATTCATTAGTTCCCATGCGATTTTTAGAGGCATATCAGGTGTTATAAATTCCTCTTCAAATAAATTAACATCTTCTAGGCGGGGTTCAACAGAATCCAAATATTCAGGTTCGGGAATTTTAAAATAATCCAAAACATATTTTGTTTCACTATTGATATCTCCTACCCTGAAAGCTTTTGCATTAAGCCCCATTTTCTTTTTCAATTCAGCATATCCAATCGCAGAGCAAATTGAATCAGTATCAGGATTTTTATGACCAAAAATATAAATTAGATCTTTCATTGTTTATCTCCCAAAAATTAAAAGTTATTCAAGAAAGATAAAATCATACAATTTTGTTTTTATAAATTTTAATAATAATTATAAAACTTCCAGTTAAAGGTTAAAACCTCTAATAATACAATATTTTGTAATATATAGTTTTTTTTTAATTGTTGTTTTATAATCTTATTTTGTTAAAAATATGAAGAATAATGTTTCAAAATTAGTAAAAAATATTATTTTTCGATTTGAAAATAGAATTTTTTGGTATTCTTTATATAATTAAATTTCAAAATAAGGAGATTTTATCAGATTAACCTATTCCAATTCGAATCCCTAAGTAAAAACTTGTAATTGCCAATTGTATCATAGCAGTGATTAATCCAATCTTGAGAAAACTTTTAAGTTTTATTTTTATATTATTCTCCTCGGCTAATTTTATAACCAAAAGGTTTCCTCCGATTGGAGCGAGAGACTCGCCGAGGTTGCAACCTAGCCCAAGAGCAAAATATGTTAACTGTGTTTTGGAAATAGTAAATCCAAATGTTAAAAGGGGTATGATGGGAAGTAATGCGGTTGTAATAGGGATGTTATCAATCCCGCTGCTTAAAAATGAAGACACCCATAGTATTAATTGAATAGTTATAAATGAGTCTCCCCCCGTGATGGATTTTAGAGCAAAACCAAAAGAGTTCATAACTCCAACATGTTCCATGCACCCAGTAAGTATAAACATGCCTAATAAAAATAGAATTAATTCAAAATCAACCTTTTCGAAAATATTTTTGACATTCAATTTACTTATTATAATTAGGATGAAGCTTATAGCTATGGCCACGGTTTCAGGATGGTCAGGAATTGCCACGATTAATATAAAAGTTGATATTAAACAAACTAATGATTTATAAAAGAGCTGTTTGTCAGGAACGAAACTCCAAGGGTCGATCGCTTCAATTACTTGAATCAATCTTTTTTCTGGAACTTTTAATTCATTTTTAAAATACTTTCTAAATATAATGTATGAAATAAAAAACAAAATAATACCTAACCAAGCAATATTGATTAGATAATCAATAAAATTAAAGTCTGCGGCTTGGCTTATTAAAATATTGGGAACAGAACTAATTAAAAGCATAATCCCACCAATATTTACTAAAATTGCCTCACTGAGAATATATGGTATAGGATTGATATTCAACATACGACAAATCATAATTGTTAACGGAATTAATATAATAATAGCAAGAATATTTGAGAGTAAAGAGGAGAAAAAGACAGCTAGGAGGCAACAATATAGAAGCAAAATTTTAGGGTTTCCTTTGGCACCTTTAATAAGTTTCAGAGCAATAAATTGGAAAACTCCAGCTTCTTGACAAATAGTTACTTGTAGCATTATTCCAAATATTAAAATGATTGAATGTAAATTACTGAAATTATTATTCTCACTACCGAACATGAATTTTATTAGATTGGATAAGCTAAAGGGTGAGAAAAAATCGTTTTCGTACATAAATAAAAAAAGATGTTGCTCAGGGGGAATCTCGAGTGCAAACAACATTAAATTTTCAAATTGAAATAAATCAGAAAAACTCTGGGATGAAATTGATTGAGAAATATCGAAAGGAAGAATTGTTAGAGATATAAAAGCAATTATAGCCCCAGATATAGAAGCTACAGCGCGATTCATTTTTTCTGTAACTATTAAAATAATAACTGAAATGAATATAACCAAAATTAATATTGTATCAATCATTTTATACCTAGATTTTATCTTTCAATTTGAATAATTAATCTAATATTTGAATCTAATTACAAATAAAAAAATATTGAGTTCATATAATATAAAATTAAATATTAATTAGCATTTTAAAATCCAAAAATTGATTTTTAGTAATCAGTTGGAGGTATTAATAATTTCAGAGATTAATAAGAATGGAGAAAATTCTATAAACACAAATAGAAAAAACCCATATAATATTTGTATATGGAAAGATGTTTCAACATGCAATGATTGTTCCATAAAGGGAGAACTCCAATGTCATGAGGATTTTAGATATTCAATCTGGTTTGCATCGGGATTTATATTCGGTTTTATTCCCGCTATACTCGGAATCTTCTTAGGATTTTTTTCAGAATCTTTAAATTTACCACTTTTTATTATTTCACTTGGAGGATGGATATTATATTTAGTGATTTTTTTTATAATTTGGGAGCCTCGCATGCTTTGTAGTCATTGTCCATATTATGCTGAAGGAGAAGCAAAAGTAGTCCATTGTTATGCTAATCACGGAATTCCTAAAACAACCTCATTTAATCCAGCACCGATGAGCCGATCAGAAAAAATTCAATTTATTATTGGTCTTTTAATCTTTTTTGGATATCCTATACCTTTTTTAATTATTGCAGAACAATTTGTTTTATTGTTAATATCGATGATAGGTGTAATTTTCTGGATCCTTATTTTACAACTTAAAATTTGTCCAGACTGTGTTAATTTTTCTTGTCCGCTCAATCGCGTTCCAAAAAATATCTTAGTCAGTTTTATCAAGCACAATCCTATAATGAAAGAAGCTTGGGAAAAAAGTGGGTATAGATTTGAGTAAATAATAATAAAAAAAAATTAATAAATAAATAGATGCTCTAAAATCTGAATTCTTTAAGTCCTAATTGAGATGGTGTAGGATAATAAAAGGTCCTTTTCGGTAATATTATTTTATGAATGGCTAGAATGAAATAATAAATAAAATATCTTAATTTTTTGGGTCTATTTTCAGATTTTGAAAATTTTACAAATCGATATCCTTCGGCGAACCAATATTTATTTACTTTTAAACCATAAGTTAATTGCATAATTGAAGTTCCAAATAACATCCATTTAGAACCGAAATTTTGAGAGCTGTGCTTTTCCATAGCTTTACGAGCTTGCTTTCGATATTTGCTTGGAATAAAAAAATTAGGTTTAAATGTTTGCCATAAGAATAAAAATGGACGCTTTTTCAACTTCTTTACAATATAATAGCACATCCATCCAGTATTCATGTGGTCTGAATGAAAATCTAAAGAAAAAAAAGCATCTGGTGCAAATATAATATCTGGTTTTATTTTATTTATATATTTTTTCAATTTTTTTATATTTTTTTTATTTATTTCGACATATCCATCAATAAAACCTAGCCAATCCACCCTCGAAATACCAGTAATTTGTGCTGCTTTCTTCATTTCATATCGACGAATTTTTGAAATTCGCTCTCCTTTAAAATCATTCCTTGCTGTGCCATATTCATCAGCAGTCATACAAGCCATAATAACGGTATGACCTTTTTTTACAAAATCAATTTGTGAATTAGCAGAAGTAAATTCACAATCATCAGGATGAGCAGCTAAAAATAAAATTTTCATAAATTAAAAAAGAAATAGAAACATATAAAAAAATAATTAAATGAAAAGTACTGCAAAAACTGGAGCAAACAATAGAGCTAGCATGTTCATTACTTTAATAAGTGAATTCATCGAAGGACCTGCAGTATCTTTGAAAGGATCTCCTACAGTATCTCCAATTACTGCCGCTTTATAAGCAGGAGCTTTCTTACCACCCAAATTTCCAGCTCTGATCCATTTTTTAGCATTATCCCATGCCCCACCAGCATTAGACATAAATATGGCTATAATTAGACCACCCGCTAAATCTCCAATCAAAAAAGAGCCAAGGGCTTCAGTCCCTAAGATTGGACCCACAATTAAAACACTTACAACAGCTAATAAAACAGGAATCACCATTCCTTTAAGTGCACCTTTCGTACTTATGTCTACACATCGTGCATATTCGGGTTTTCCAGTGCCCTCCATAATACCAGGTATTGTTTGAAATTGATGTCGAATTTCTTTTATCATGTCAAATGCTGTTGTACTAACCGACTCTAAGAGAAATGAACTAATTATGAATGGTATCATTACACCTAATAAAAGTCCAGAAATTTCTAGTGGTTTGGCTTCATTAATAATGGAAAGGTGAGCTTCCTCCAGAAATAGTTTTATTGTTGCAAGAACTACAAGCCCAGAAGATACTATAGCAAAACCTTTTGCAACAGCTGCGGTACTGTTCCCCACTGAATCTAATAAATCTGTTCTTTCTCTAACATCATCGCCTAATTCAGCCATTTCAACAATTCCACCAGAATTATCAGCGATAGGTCCAAATGTGTCTATTCCTTGAATCATTCCCACCATTGATAGAAGTGCCATTGCCGTAATTGCAATACCAAAAATGTCCGCGAGAAGATGAGAAACTACAATTGCACAACATACAGTAATAATTGGTATAGCAGTGCTTTTTAATCCAGTAGCATATCCTTTAAGTATGGTAGTTGCGGGTCCTGTTTCTGCAGCTTCAGCAATTTTTTGTGTGAGTTTATATTCTGCAGAGGTAAAAATTTGTGTGTTTAAAGTAATTATAATTGTTGCACCTAATCCTATAAGTCCTGATAAAGCGACTCCTAACCAGAAAGGAACAATATTTAATCTACCTTTTGGACCTTCTAATCCTCCTAGCAGAATATACGAGAGAATAAATAACAAAATAGCTAATACAATACCAGCTGCAATAATTCCTTTATTCAGAATCTTAAAAGGATCTTCACCTTCTTTACCTTTTGTAACAACAATACCTACCAATGATGCAATAATTCCGGACGTGGCGATTAAAAGGGACAAGTAAATTCCAGCTTCCCCTATTTCTGGAACAATACTAGCGGTAGTGAGACAAACTACTAATGTAATCGCAAAAGATTCATAAAGATCTGATCCCATCCCGATACAGTCCCCAACAATATCACCAACATTATCAGCTATAACACCTGGATTGCGTGGATCGTCTTCGGGTATTCCTGCCTCCACTTTTCCTACGAGATCTGCTCCCATATCAGCTGCTTTAGTATAAATTCCTCCACCAATTCTCGAAAACATACACACTATACTAGCACCAAAACCAAATCCAACAAATTGTAAAGGTGTATTATATGTAATGAACATAAATCCAGGATTTATAGCAAAAAATACTTGTGCTTCTGCATTATATAATAAATAAAATAATAATGGACGATATTGAGGGTCTTCAAATAATGCATAATGAACTGTAATATTATAAATCCCTCCAAAAATCCAGAATAAGCTTACAATACCAAGCAGACCAGTCCCTATAACAAAAAGTCCCATCACAATTCCACCACGAAATCCAATTCCTAAAGCATCATTAACATTCTTACGTGCGGCATTTGCAGTCCTAACATTAGCTAATGTTGCAACATGTACGCCGATATATCCAGTTAGAGTTGAAAGACCAAGTCCAACCCAAAAAGAAATTAATGTATAAGGAATACCACCATGTTGAGTGAAATCTAATGCAAAATATAAAACAGCAGCAATTATAGCTGAGAATATATAAATGGTCTTATATTCTCGCTTTATAAATGCTTGAGCCCCTTCCCTTATTGCACTAGCAATTTCTTTCATTTTTGGAGTTCCTTCTTCTTTCTTTTTGATGTCACGGAGGAAGTAAATGGCAATACCTAAACTCACTGCACCCACAATAATAATTAAAATATTCAATAATTCTGTAATCATAATAACACCTTAAATTTTCTAGTAGTTACCATATTTTTGTTAATAAATTTTTTCCTTAAAGTATAAAATTGGAATTATTCTAATAGAAATTTAATTAAATTAAGAAAAATTAACCAGTTATCTTTTTTGTGCTTTGGGAATGTTCACCAGAATTAAAACTCATAATAGAAATTATTCAAAAAAACATTTAATTAATCAAATATTGTTATTTAACTTATATCAAATTATTACATTCTAGTTAATTATCAAATCTAAAAATCCTCTATAAAACTGAGTTAATAAAATCAAAATTTCTTTAAATGGTAGTTGGTCTTACCGAGTTGATCCATATAATAAATTTCTAAATAAACGATAAATTAATTAATAAAATATACAAAATAGATTCTTAATTTTATAATCAATTTGTTAAGGATAAATAAAATGTCAGAACATGAAGGAGTTATAACATTTAAAACGATCATTGGTGGTATAGTAGGTGTTACTTTGGGATTTCTTATTCTTCCTTTCTTGTGGGTACCTTTGCTTAAATGGACGGGGGGTGGTTGGGTCACAGTTCTAATTAGTTTGATAGTTCTTATATTTGGATATTTTTTAGTTAAATATGCAGAAGGATATCCAGATATAATTGGTGCTATTATTCTTATGTTAGGAATGACTCTTTTTGTATTTGCTATTTGGTATTATGCTCCTTATATAGCATTACATATTGAAATAGCCCCACCCATTACTGTAGGTTTAATCCTTGGAATAATTTTGTTTGTTATTGGATTAATAGTTATAGCTGCAAATAAGACATGGAAAACATATTATAATGACATAAGTGAAATCGTAGGTTTATTGTATGGTGGACTCATGATATATGTTTGGATAGCCGAATATGTGATAGTCCCGGTGTTAGAAGCCATGGGATTGAATATAAAAGGTGTAATTACTCCGGTATTACCTATAATTATACCATTAATCGTAATATAATATTATTTAATTTTTTTTTAATGAATATTATTAAGAACTAGACTGTGTTAAGATTATTAGAATAATTTTTAATGTCATTTTTTATAATTTGTATTTTACATTTTTAATAATCTAATTAATTAATATAGGAGATTTTGTAAAATGAGTGAAAAATCCAAAGCTAATCTACAAATAGCCTTAGATTTCATGAATCTTGATAGAGCGCTTCAAGTTGCTAAAGAATCAGTAGCTGGTGGTGTTGATTGGATAGAAGTTGGTACTCCTTTAATTAAATCTGAGGGAATGAATGCAGTAAGAGTAATAAGAAAGGAGTTTCCTGACCATATTGTCGTGGCAGATATGAAAATCATGGATGTTGGTACAATAGAAGTTGAAATGGCTACAAAAGCTGGTGCTAATGTGGTTATAGTTTTAGGTGTATCAGACAATTCCACCATAATTGAAGCTGTTGAAGCGGGAAAACGTTATGGCTCAAAGATCATGTGTGATCTTATTAATGTTGAAAATATGCTGGAAAGGGCTGTAGAATTAGAAAGATTAGGTGTTAACATCATTTGCGTGCATATTGGAATTGACCAACAAGTAAAAGGAATGAAGCCAATAGAGATCACGAAACAAATTTCAGAAGTTCTTTCAACTTCAGAACTTGCAGTTGCAGGAGGATTAAATTCCGAGACAGCTCCTTTAGCAGTTTCAGCAGGTGCGAATGTAATAATTATCGGACACGCTATAACAGCAGCTTCGAATTGTAAAGAAGCCACAGAAATTATTAAAAAGGCTATGGCAACAAAAAAACCAATTAAATCTAAACTAATGAAAAAATATGATGAAAAAGACCTTTACGAAGTTTTTAAGCTTGTTTCAACACCAAATATCTCTGATGCTCTTCATAGAGCTCCATGTATGAGAGAGATCCACCCTATCTTTCCTGGAATCAAAATTGTTGGTAAAGCCGTTACTGTTAGAGCATATAATGGTGATTGGAGCAAACCGGTTGAAGCCATCGATATTGCCGGAAAAGGAGATGTTATAGTTATCGAAGAAGATGGAGATATTGCAGTATGGGGAGAACTAGCTAGCAATTCATGTCAAGTAAGGGGAATTGAGGGAGTTGTAATCGATGGTGCAATTAGAGACGTTGACGATATAAGAGAATTGAAATATCCAGCTTTTGCTAAATATATTCGATCGAATGCTGGGGATCCGAAAGGATTTGGAGAAATTAATATTGAGATTGAAGCTGGTGGTTTAAAAGTTCGTCCTGGCGACTGGATCGTAGGTGATGATAACGGAGTTATAGTAATTCCTAAAGAAAAAGCACAAGAAATGGCGAATCGTGCATTAATGGTTCTAGAAAATGAAAACCGGATAAGAGAAGAAATTAAACGAGGAAGTACATTAGCGAAAGTCTTGAAATTAAAGAAATGGGAGAAAGTATTAGGTTAGAGAAATAGAAAAATAAAGGTTAAAAAAATTGAAAATAGCCGTTATGGGTGCAGGAGCTATAGGTTCGCTATTTGGAGGTCTACTTTCAAATTCCGGTGAGGATGTAACTTTAGTTGGGCGCCCAGAACATATGGCTACTATAAATAATAATGGCTTGAAAATAGATGGAGTTAGTGGAGAGCATATTATCAAAGTTAAAACCACTTCAAACGCTGGCGATCTTGATAAGGTTGATTTAATATTATTAACTGTAAAAGCTTATGATGTAGATAAAGCAGTTCGTGAAATAAATTCCATTGTTGGAACAAACACATTAGTTTTATGCCTACAAAACGGACTTGGCATTGTTGAGATAGTATCTAATACTATAAAAGAAAAACAAATAATACGTGGAACAACAACTAATGGGGCATTATTTATTGAACCAGGACATATTAAACACACTGGAAAAGGAGATACAATAATAGGCAGAATGGGAGGAGAAGTTGATAGCAGATTAGAAGAGATCAAAGCAGTTTTTGATAAAGCAGGGTTTCCTACAACAATCTCTACTACAATGAATGAAATCTTATGGAATAAGTTGCTTATAAATATTTCAATTAATCCTTTTGGTGCACTTACCAATCTTCCGAATGGTCAATTAAGAGAATTATTTGCAAATTCTATGAAAATAGTAATTTCTGAAGCTATTGAAGTTGCCAAAAATGTCGGAATTGAGTTAGATTTAAATACAGCTATAGACAAAACATTTACAGTGCAATTTAATACTAAAAACAACCGCAATTCGATGCTTCAAGACGTTGAACGCAAGAAAAAAACTGAGATTGATTTCATTAATGGTATAGTTGTAAAATATGGAAAGATAGTCAAAGTTCCCACACCTTTAAATTCTCTTTTAACCTCTCTTATACATGGATTAGAACAATCTTATATGAGTTGAGTAGATTCTTGCAAATGAATGGATGTTCGGCAGAAAAAATATTAAAAAAACTCGGTAAAATTATGGGAGCCGATATGTCATATGAAGAACCGGGCATCCTTGGTTCAATGTGCACTTCACCTTTAGAATTTGCCAATCAAATTTTCGCAACTTATCTCCATAAGAATCTTGGAGATCCTGGGCTTTGGTTAGGAACTTGGGCAATTGAGCGTGATGTAATTAAAATGCTCGGAAATTTACTTAATGACCCTAATTGCTCAGGTTATCTTGTAACAGGTGGAACTGAAGCGAATTTAATTGCTATGAAAGCTGCTAGAGATACCGCTCGATTTGATGGAAGATCCGAAATAGTAGTTCCAGAATCCGCACATGCTTCATTTGATAAAGCAGCGGACCTGATGAGACTAAAAGTAATTAAAGTACCATTAAATGAGGAATATACTGTTGATATAGAGGGAGTAGAAGAAGCTATAAGTAAAAGGACAGTGGCGATTGTGGGTATTGCAGGCAGTACAAGCCTGGGAACAATTGATAATGTGGAGAAACTCTCTGAAATTGCATTAGATCATGGGATTTATTTACATGTGGACGCAGCATTTGGTGGTTTTGTTATCCCATTTATGAAACGTATGGGTTATGAACTTCCAAAATTTGATTTTGAATTACCAGGTGTATTAAGTATAACAGTTGATCCTCATAAAATGGGATTAGGTCCTATTCCTTCGGGAGGTATTCTATTCCGAAGTGAACAAAATATAGTAAAAAGTTTTTATAACATTCCATATCTTGCTGGAGGTAAATTTAAACAGGCAACTATTGTCGGAACACGCTCAGGAGCCTCAGTTATAGCAACATGGGCTATAATGAAATTTTTAGGAATTATGGGATATATAGATATAGTTCGTAAATGTATGAAGCTAACAAACTACTTTGCAGACAGTTTAAGGGAAATTGAAGGGATAAAATTAGTTCGGGAACCAGTAATGAATATAATTGGTTTTACTTCTAATAAATTTTCAAATTATAAAATAGATAAGGAACTACGTAGAAAAAGATGGGCCATCGGTTGTTTTCCGGATATGTTGCGGGTTGTTGTAATGCCACATATACAAAAATCTCATGTGGATAAATTTATTCACGATTTAAAGAAAATTACAGCATCTTTGATTCCTGAAGAAACGCCTAAAGATAAATATTATTTGTGATTCGTGTATTAAAAGAAAAATCAGGTTTTACCTACTTTTTTTGATATTTTTTTGATCGTTTCTTGATCAATCATATCTGATTCTATCAAATTTCTAATTATTTTATAACCACCACATTGAAGATACTCGTCACCTTCCCCATGTTCGGATTCGGTATAGAATCCACATGCGATTTTACAGAAATTTTTGACCAAAAATAAATCTAATTTTGATAAACCTTTTTCTTCTTTGTTTTGATGACTTATTATTTTAGCTAATTCTTTAAGTTTTTCACGATCGATAAATTCGTTTTCGAGCTGATATCTTATAAATTTAAAACTTCCACAATCTAATATTTCCTCTTCATCCACTTCTTCGCCTTCTTTATAGAATTTGCATGCAACTTTACAAATTTCATTTACTATAAAATCTTCTAATTCCTTTAGCTTATTATTTTTTTTAATTTTAATCAACTCATTCATTTGTTATTATTATAATCAAAATTATAGCTAATACATCTAATTTTATCTACTCCTAAGATATCATTTGTTAGAGTTAATGCCCTGTATCGACAACCGCCCTTACAGTCTTCTAAATAAGGGCAATTAACCTTATTACATTTTAATTCTTCTTGTTTCCAGATATAATTCTTCTGAATTTTTTTCCAGCAATTCAATAAAGACTCCTTATTAAGGTTTCCGACAGGTTTGTCTCCAAAAAATTGACATTTACTTACATTTCCATCTGGCATAATTGCACAAACATGTGACCCACAAGCAAATATTGAACTTTGTTCTTCGGGAAAACCACCCCAACCAAAATTTTTCAAAGCATCTACAGCTTTTTTAAAGTCGGGTACGAAATTTTTGTTCTTTTCAAATTCTCCTGTTAATATAGGAACGTCTAAAGTCCAATTTTCCACCTTTAACTCTTTTAATATTTTTTCTAATCGTGGAAATTCTTTTAAATTTTTATTGTGTATCATAGTTGCAACTTCGATTGGAATTTCCGCTTCTTTTAGCATTTTTATAGCAGCAATAGCTTTAGAAAAAGCATTTTTATCCGCTCTAAATTCATTATGGCTTTCTATTCCATCTATAGAAATTTGAACTTCATGAACATATTCTTTAATATATTCAACCAGCTCGGGTTTCATTAAAGTGCCATTTGTAAGAAGCATAATTCTGATGGGGAACTGACTAATAAATTTGAGTAACTCTTTAAACTGAGGATGCATAAGGGGTTCTCCACCAGATAAGAGTACTCTTAAGCCTTGCATATTATAGAATTCAGGAATGAATTTTTTAATTAAGGTTAAAGGGAGATCTAAGTTCTTTTTTTCTCCAACATAACAATGAACACATTTTAAATTACATCTTAAGGTGATATGGATTAAAACACTTCTTAGAGATGGTAAAGGAGGTTTTTGGGTTTCTTCTTCTAAATTATTTTTTCCATTTGGGTTTTTTTTGTCAATTATTATACCATTTTGTATCAGATCTTTAGTAAATTCCTTTAATTCGTCTAAATTTATACCAATTTGTTCAGAAATTTCGGATAAACTCCATTTTCCTGTAAAAAGACGAGTTGCTCTAAAAGCTTCTTCATCCAAATTAAATATTTCCTCATTTTTATAATCATATAAAATATAATCTTCTAGATTACGAAGAGTAAAATTTTTGGTAATTATAGGATGCATAAAAACTCATACTTCAACTTTAATTTTTTGGGTAATATTTAATTTAATAAGAGTAATACGCCCGCATACTATTTTAAATGCGCGTATTACCCGATAAAATCCATTATTTTATCCATTTTTACTTATCCTTTATATATTAAAAAAACACACTATAATCAATAAATAATTTGGTTTGATTAAAAATGAAAATTACTCGAGTTAGTAAAAAGAAAAAAACTGCAGCATGCGCATGCAAAAAATGCTGTTAAAACAACCTTTTTTTTATTTTCTACTATTTTTTATATAACATAAGTAGTTTATTTTGCTTATTCTTATCTAGTTTTATAAAATATTAAGAAACTGGTGTCCAACTTAAAAAGTATGAGTTATCTATGTTTAGATATTCAGCTTTCATTTTCATTCCTATTTTAAGATCCTTTTCCTTTGCCATAATTCTCGCAATTGACCTACCTATTTCTTCTTTTAATTCAATAATCCCCAAAATATAAGATTGTTCAACTGAATATTCAATAGAAGTCCAACTATAGAGAGTTCCTTCACCACTTAATTCAAACCATTCTATTTCTTTCGATAAACATTTTGGGCAATGAGCTAAGGGAGGAAAAAATTTAATCCCACATTTTTTACATTTAGGTGCAAATAGCTTTTTGTCTTTCAATCCGTCCCAGAACTTCTTAATGTGCTTAGATTTAAATGGAGTTAAATATTTATCTGAAATTTTAATCACCTCTACTTAAAATTGCTGTAAAACAATTATTTACAGTTCCACCTTCTGCTTGAAATAGACCCATTTCTGCCCCATCTACCTGATTTTCATTCTCATTTCTTAATTGTCGCAGCAAACTAACTAATTCATAAATAGGTGTTGCCCAAGCAGGATGCCCACGTGATAATAAGCCACCATCAGTATTGATTGGAATTCTTCCGTCTTTCTCAGTCTCACCTTCACGAATTCCCTTTACCATATCACCCTTATTTTCAAAAAATCCTAGATCTTCAGGGATCATTAATTCATGAGCTGAAAAAGGAGCATATATTTCAGCTACATTAATATTTTGAGGTGTAATTTTTGCCATTTTATAAGCTTGACGTGCAGATTCTTTTGATGCAACGAATTCGGTTATTGGTTTTTGAAATGTATGTGAGATAAAACAACTATTATCGTGATATTCACCAAAGCCTTTGATGAAAATTGGTGTATCAGTATATTTTCGTGCGTCTTCTTTTCGAGTTAATATTATTGCTGCTGCTCCGTCCCTCATAGAAGAACAATCTAGCAATTTTAATGGACTGGAAATTATTTTCGAATTTAACACATCATCAATAGTTATAGGTTTTCGAAATGTGGCGTAAGGATTTTTTCGAGCATTCTTATTGTTTCTAACGACTGCTCTTGCAAAGTCTTCTTCCGAAGCTCCGTAATCATGCATATATCTTCTAGTAGAACACGCATATCCCCAGATAAATCCTACTGGACAAGAAGGTTGATCAATAGGTTCAAAAAATGCAGGTCCTTTTCCCTCTTCATGTAAAATTTCTAAGAATCGACTACCTAATGAATACTCCCTATCAGCACTATAAATTACAATTGTGTTGATAAAACCCATTTGAATTTCATAAATTGCATGTTTCAGAGCTAGACCACCTGCGACTCCTCCACAGCCTATAGAATATGCAACTTTAGTGGGAAGATCCATTGCCTCTAGAACTAATGAAGTTTGCATTTCAATAGTATTAGCATAATTTGGAGTGGTTATAATTCCTTGAAGTTCTTCCTTATTCATATTTGCATTTTCTAATGCTCTTGAAATGGCTTCTACTGCAAGGTCTGTTTCTGATTCTTGAGGGTATTTTCCAATTGGGATAGCTCCATAACCTATGATAGCACTGTTAAACATAATCAAAAAAACTTCCAATTATTTCATAAATGATTCGAAATTAATAAAATATTAATATTTTTAAACATAAAAGATATTATATTTCATTCCTTACTCTTACAAAGCAATTAATTTAGCTTATATTTCACTAATATAAATTTTAAACTTAACAACTTGTTAATAAAATAATTAAAGGATTAGATTTTTTAAAAATAATTAGAACATCTAAATCTAGAATATGAATAAATTTAAGAATGTAAAAAATCTAAAAATATAGGAGGTTTTTTGACTATAATTTATGCATCCGAGGGTTTTGGAAAAAATACCCCTAATTTCGAACTATAATTTGTAAATTTTCTAATATAAAATCTAAATTTTTTTATAAAATGAGGGAATATGGGCATGGATAATATACTTACAGTTAAGCCAGATTATTTGGGGAGATTAAATCTTATAACTGCAGTTGATCTATTTCGTGAATTACTTTGGGCTGAAGCAAGAAAAAATGGAATACCAATAAGTAAGATTCATGTTTCAAGTCGTGTAACTGTAGCTGATGGAGGAATAGATGCTGAAGTTGATGAAACCAATATCACAAGTGATTTAATAATATCAGGAACAACAGGCTATCAGATAAAAACTGGTACTTCATTTGAACCATGGAGAGAATCTATAATAAAAAAAGAATTATTTGGTGAAAATAAACCCGCAATTCTACAGAATTTAGGTCTAAGTATTAAAAATATTCTTGATAAAAATGGTACCTATGTAATCGTTTGTTTTGGGCATGATCTTGTATCTACCCAACGTACAGAAGCTCGAAGTATTATCTACGACTTTTTGACCGATTGTGGATATGAAAACCCGGATATAGAAGTTTGGGGTCAGACACAATTAATAGGATTTATTAGTGTATTTCCTTCATTGGTCTTGAAATTGATGGGTAGAGATAATTTAAAATTTCAGTCTCATACAAGTTGGGCTATGCAAGATGACATGAGAAAAACATTTAACGCAGGAGAAGAACAACTAAATTTCATTCGTAAAATGCAAGATGAGTTAAGAAAAAATGACAAAGCTATACACATTAGAGTATTTGGTGAACCAGGCATTGGCAAGACAAAACTTGTTTTAGAAGCCACAAGAGCGGAAGACCTTTCACCGCTAATTTTATACTGCAGCTCAGCTTCTATATTCAGAGATAGCAATTTAATGTACGAGCTTTTAAGGACTGATAATCAATTTCATGTGATCATAGTGATAGATGAATGTGATCAAGACAATCGTTCATATATATGGAACAAATTTAAACATTATGGACCAAGAATAAAAATAATCTCAATTTTTAATGAATTTGATGAAACTACAGGGAACATTACCTATCTTGAAGTATTTAAACTGGAAAATGAACAGATTTCTCTAATAATTCAGGGATATGGAATTGGTGAAGCACCTTCCATTAGATTTGCCGAAATTTGTGGCGGATCTCCAAGATATGCCCATCTTATTGGAAATAATTTAAGATATAATCCTGATGATATTTTTAAACCTCCTGATACGGTAGATATATGGACAAAACAAATTATTGGATCCGATCCTCCAGATAGTGAGAAAGTTAGAAAAATAAGAATAATTCTTCGTCATATAGCACTCTTTAAAAAATTTGGTTATGAAAAACCTGCTGGTTCAGAAGCGGAAGAGATTTTAAAACTTATACAAAAAGTAGATCCCGATATCTCATGGGGTCATTTTCAAGAAATTATTGAGGAACTAAGAAATCGCAAGATACTTCAAGGTGAATTCACTTTATATATAACTCCTAAAGCACTTCATATTAAATTATGGATAGAATGGTGGGAAATTTACGGAAAGTCAATTAAATTAGAAGAATTTTTAAAAAATCTTTCTTCACAGTTAAGGGAATGGTTTAATAATATGTTTAAATATGCTAAAGAGTCAAAATTTTCTTTAGAGAAAGTAAATGAAATTCTAGGAGAAAATGGACCATTTCAAAAAGATTTTTTTTTTAATACCTCTTTAGGAGCAAAATTTTTTCTTGCTTTGACAGAAGCCAACCCTAAATCTGCATTAATATGCCTTAATAAAACAATCGGTCAAATGAGTAGGGAAGAACTTACAAAATTCAAAGATGGTCGCAGAGAGATAGTTTGGGCTCTTGAAAAGATAGTTATCTGGAAAGATTTATTTATTGGAGGAGCTGATATTTTATTAGCACTTGCTGAAGCAGAAAATGAATCATGGTCAAATAATGCTACTGGTATTTTTATTGATTTATTTTCTCCTGGTTTTGGTCATGTTTCTATGTCAGAGGCATCACTTGAAGAAAGATTTCCAATTTTAGAAAAAGCAATTGAGTCAGATTCGAAGCTAAAGCGTGAAATAGGATTTAAAGCATTAAATAATTCACTCAAGACTGGAAGATTTTCACGTATAGTGGGTGCAGAATATCAAGGGTTAAAAATGGGACCTAAATTTTGGGTTCCTAAAAATTATGAGGAAATTATAGACTGGTACTCAAAAATTTGGGATTATTTATTAGATAAAATGGATTATTTGATTGAAGATGAAAAGAGTACTGTAATTGATATTCTACTTAATAATTCAAGAAATTTGATAATAATAAAAGAATTAACTAGAAAAATTATTGAAACATTAAAATTTTTAATAGAGAAGTTTGAACATAAAAGAAATGATATATTAAAGCATATTATAAATATTATACGTTATGAAAACAAAAATTTGGATGAAATTACATTAAATGAATTAGAGAACTTGAAGAAAAAAATAATTGGAAATGATCTCCATTCCTTATTAAAAAGGTATGTAGGATTGATACTTATTGAAGATATGATTGACGAAAATGGAAAACATATTGATAAGAAAAAACCAATACTTGAAAAATTGGCAGTTGATGCAATTAAAAATAAAGAGAAATTAATACATGAGTTAGAATGGTTAACAACTTCTGAAGCAAAGGATGGCTCCAGATTTGGTTATGAATTAGGAATTAAAGATGAAAATTTTTCTTTGTTACCTAAATTAATTGAAACACAGAAAAAAATAAAACCAGATTCAAGTTTTATGTTTCTTTCTGGCTATTTTCGTGCGGTTTTTGAATTGAATCAGAATTTATGGGAAGAAAAATTAGATAACCTTAAAGAAAATAAAGAAACCATTAAATGGATTCCTGAATTGACATTTAGAACAGGAATTACTGATAGAGCTGCTCTCCGTCTGCTTAGATTATTAGAAAAAGGATCTTTAGAGATAAAAGATTTTCAGAATTATTTGTTGGGGAATGTTTTTAAGGTACTTTCTGAAGATATTGTCGAGAAATGGATAAGTTACTTATTAAAATTATCCAATAAAATAGCAATTAATCTAATTTTAAATATACTTCATTTTTATTATTTATTAAAAAAGCCAAAAAAGAAATTACCTAAAGATATTACATTTAGGGTTTTAACTTCTCCAGTATTAATTCAAATGCCAAGTAATGTAGGATATCATTCATTAGAATTGGATTGGATAGAAATTGCCAAAGAATTTATATCATTATATCCAGATTCGAGTATTAAGCTTGCTGATAAAATTTTAGAAAACTTTGGGAAGGAAGGAACAATTTTTGATAGATATAACTCAAGAACTCCGACAATTCTTAATCAGATAACAATAAAGTCTCCAAAAGAAGTCTGGGAAAAAATTATAAAATATATAGGTCCCCCTATAGATTCAAGGGCATTTCATATAACAAAATGGTTGAGAGGGGATGAATTCTCGGAATTTGGAATTAGAGGTGCTTTATCTGTTATACCTCCACAAGAAATATGGAAATGGATAGATCAAAATATTGAAGAACGAGCATGGTATGTTGCAAGTTTTGTACCCAAAATTCTTTTTAGAGACCCAGACAAAATTTGTTTAGCAAGGGAAGTTCTTGTTAGATATGGAAATAGAAGAGATGTGAAGGATAATTTAATAGCTAATTTTTTAACAGAGGGTTGGATGGGACCTGCAAGTGTTTATTTTCAAAGTAAAAAAGACAAACTAATAGAATTTGCAAAATCTGAAAAAAATGAATTTGTAGTTAACTGGATTAATGAATATATCTCTCAAATAGAAAAAGATATAAAAAATGCAAAATTTCAAGAAGAACGACGTTTTCCTTAGTTTCGTAGCTTTAATTTTTTTTCTTTTAGTTCTAATAGATTTAAGAACTATAATTTAATGAAATTAATTAACTTAAAACTAATTTATTTTTTGATATTATAAAAAAATTGGAGGATATTATGAAGTTTAATAATATCGATGAAAGGAAACTATATTCAGTGATTAACAAAGAACTCTTTGATGAATTGGATAAAGAATATTGGGATAAGAGAATGGAAATTATAGGGTATGAAGTTTATACAGATTGTGCTATTAGTGGGGAATGGATTTATGATCCATATTTCTTATTAATTGATGAAAATTTTAAATCTAACCAAAAAGCAAATAAAAAATTAAAATTGATAATAACTTTTTTTCGATATCCAAGAGAAAATATCATCTCTCCCCAAACTGCAACGAAAAAGGAACAATTTTACCATGGTGGTCATATTGAGAATGAAATTGTTACACTTGCATCCCTCTTCTTACGTAAAAGATTTGAACTTGGACCAATGATTTTTATGGGTAATAAGGATGTAATTGCTAGACCAATCAAAAAACAAATAAAAACACCCAATAATGAAGATAAAACTAAGAATATACCTGCACCTGAGATTATAACAATAAATAATCCATTAATTGATCCAGAAATAGTTGAAAAAACTAATAATCTTAACGAATTGACAGAATGGTTCAAATTATTAGAAAAACTAGATCCGAAATACCATTTAAAATTTATGCTAGCCGTAAGAATGTATTATCAAGCGTTATTTCAAATCGAAAAAGAACCAGATCTAGCATATTTGAATCTAGTTTCAGCAATTGAAGTTTTGTGTCAAGATACTAATATTGGTGAAATCAAACTTACTGAAATTAATCAAAAGTTGGCTAAACTTTTAGAATCTATAGACAATGTTCAATTAAGAAATGATATTGAAAAATCTATTTTAAAAGAAAAAAAGTTTATAGCACGTAAATTTAGTAAATTCATTCTAAATAATATCGAAAATAATTTTTGGAATGAACCAAATCGACCAAATACAGGAAGAATTACTCATGAAGAGCTTCCTGATTTATTAATGAAAATTTATCAACAGCGTTCAAGGACATTACATAGTGGAGAACTTTTTCCACCATTTAAGACAATGATGAGATTTGTACCAAGAGAGGAAATAAATAAACGGGCAGTATGGTGTCTAGATAGAATTCAATGGTATCCCAAAGATCTAATTCCTTATCCTCAATTTTTTGAAAAACTGGTGAATCATGTATTAAAAACATTTCTTAGGAGAAATCAATTAAAGAAAGATATTTGAAATTAGAATATATTTAAAATATATACCTAGAATAAAGGTTCAGAAAGTTATCACAAATTCAGATAAATGTCATGATTGATAAAATTTCAATTTAACATAAATCAGAATATATTATATTATCAACCCTGGCAGCACTATAAATTACAACTGTATTGACTAATCTACGATAGCAATATCAAACATACCTAAACATCCTAATATATTATTAAAGGTAAATGAATAAAATACATTCAGATTTTGGATTTAAAATATAGTAATGAACTACCAAACAGGAAACTGAATGATATTCGTCCCGATTTTGTCATCATACTCCTCACGGAGTCGGAGGAACTGGCTGGTCCACACAGCCCCTTGCCGTACATCTCAGAGACCTCTTGATGTAAGGCACTGTGTCAAAGTTTGCGAATTGTCGAGAGACTTTGCCCCGCTTTGAGTCGTATTAATGGCACCATTTAATATGGCGGAGGCTGATAAATCCACATTACCCGTTGCCAACAATCTCACCTTCCGTATCATCGGAAAGTTCTTAACTGATGGCACTTTTTTAAACTTTGACAATAAATTCACATATCCAATTATTGTTTTCAAACCATTATTCATTTTATGTGAGCCACTGTATAAATCCATAAGTCCTTTTAGGGCAATATTCAACGACGCATTTCTATCCCTATGATCAACATGACCACAATGGCTACATTTGAAAAGCCTTTTATGTTTATGTGATTCTTTTTTAGTCTGGCAGACTACACAGTTCTGGGAAGTATAGTGAGGGTTAACGCAATAACTAAAATAACCACGAATAAATGCTTTATATGTAATAAAATCTTGCAACTTCTTAAATCCCCAATTGTGATATTTCAAATTATTCTTTTTTCCCCAATTTATATTATCCCGGATATTTGTGAGGTCCTCGAAAATAACTACAGGATTTTGAAACTTTGAAATCCACTCTACTGCCAATTTACTAGCAATATGAAGGATATGATTTGTAATTTTTCGCTGTTTTTTACCTACTTTTTTTACCATTGAAGTTTTATTACGTTTCTGGAGTCGTTTTCTTATCTTGAAAAATTGATATCGTTGATGAGCAAGAGGTGAATAATCTATTATAAGAGACCCTAAAACCTCACCATTTGAATTCAACGCACTTAAAGCTAAATTAGTAGTATTATTATCAATACCAATAAAAGTATAACTTTTAAAATCATCATATGTTGCCTTTTTTCCCAAATCAACATTAATAATTAAATAATATTTTTTCCCCATTTTTTTCAAATTTGCACTCCCAAATTTTAAAGCTTCTGCAAGTCCAAGCTCGACTATTTTCATATGTCGCTCTGAACCAATAAATTCTAAGATCATCCTTACACCCTTTCTCATACTAATCCTAACTTGATTATGTTTTAATAATCTATACCCTTCATTTGGTCTAAGTCGAACAGTCATAGATTTGATTACTGGATTAGGTGGTCTAGCACGATTATCAACTTTACTCTTTCTTAAATACGACTTTATAGATTCATTTGCCACATCACGGCAACATTGCCTAGTACTTGCTAATATATTCCCCTTTACTTGACAGCTTTCCAAAAACATTTTAGAATAACGTCCAGACTTTTTCCAATGTTCCAGATATTGTTTGTAAACCGCCCCATACTCTCTCATTAGATCGTCTAATTGTTCTTCTACCTTTTTTGAGGTAATCAAAAGCTTAAATTTCATCGCAATTATGAGATTATCTTTTTTATTTTTGTTATTCCAAGGCATAACTTATCTATTATTAATTTATATATAAACCCCCCTTTAATTTTAGTTTGGGAAAGACTTTCCGAAAATTTTAATTATATAAACTTTGACACTCGCCGCTTTTTTTGGTTCCAGAACATTTTGTCCTTTCTTAGATTAGTCTAGAGCCAAATTTGGAATCAAAATCGTTATGTTATTTATAAAGTAAAATTAGCAATTTGGCGTTTTTGGAAAAGTGGTCTAAGAAAAATTTAAATATCAAACATAGAGCCTGGCTTTCCTAAAATTTTTTCGAAAATTTTGTGAAAATTTCGGAGTTGAAAAAATTGCTCGCAATGTCGTCATACTTTAATAAGTTGAAATTACATCTGAAAAGGAATGGTATTGAGGAAGATAAACTATATGAACACCAAAAAAAAGCACATAAGTTATTATTTGAGGGTTTTAATTATGCTGCCTTTGTTCCAACAGGTTTTGGAAAAACAGAAGATGCTTTGGCTGCTCTTGGACGTGCATTATATTATAATCGAGTTGGGGTTTATCTCGTACCCCGAGTGATGTTGCTCCACCAAAAAGCAAAACTGCTAAAAACATTCTTTAAGGGAATCGCACGGGTTATTATCATCCAAGGTGATATAAAACCCCACCCAAGGGAGTTAAAGAGTCCGTGGGGAAAGCTCATTATTGTGGCAACATTTGAGAGCTTTAGAGCTTTCTTATTCTCAATCCAAAAAAGAAAATATTTTGACAGAAAAACGAATATCTTTGGTTCTGTAGTTATTGATGAAGTGCACATGCTCGGAGACAGAACCCATGGAGCTGCACTTGAGACAATGCTATATAAATTACATAGGGAGCACGATTCTCAGTTTTGTTTTTTAAGTGGGAGTTTTGAAAAAACTTCTGCTGATTGGTGGTGCAAAAGGTTCAACTGTAAATTAGAATATATATCTCACGAACGGGATTTTTATTGCTGGAATATTTACGCCGAGTATCCTACTTTTAAATGGAAGGATAATAAAATCAAAGGATTATGCTACGAATTTTTAGAATTTCATATATCTCACGATATTCAGGATTCAGCAGAAATACGCTCAGGAAAGATGGTGATTTTTGCGAGAAGTCGTAAAAAAGCGGAAATATATTGTAATAACGTTAAAAACTCCTTAACATCTAGTAGACCTAAGTATGAAGACCATTTTAAATGCAGTTTTATACACGCGGGTATGGCATTAGAGGAAAGAAAACAAATTTTTGATGAGTTTAACAGTGATGAGGGTGTTAGATTTCTTTTTTGTACAACAGTGATTGAAGTAGGTATCGATGTAAAAAATATTGAGGTGGTCTTGATAGAAGATGCTCATTCGTATTCAGCCATTAAAAGAACCCAGATGATTGGCAGGATGAGGTTGAATCATGGAGTAGTCATAAATATAATTCGAAATTTTTCTAAACGAATTTTTAAAGAATCAATAATTTATGAAAAAACATACCTCGCGAATCAAATCTTACCCAGTATAAATTGTGTACTATTAGGTCTGTATTTTAAGTTATTTGGGAAAAAGAGAATATTTAGGAGAAAAGAGTTTTCTTCGAAAGAATACGAGAAAGGTAATAATATATTTCATTATAAAGATACCGAACCCATTAGAGGGTATAAATTAAGAAAAATTTATAGTGACGTTAGTCTTGGACATTTACCCAATCTAATACTTGAATCGTTATTTCGTTCCCCAAAAAACTTATCACAAATACAACAACATATAAGGGGAATAATTAGAGAGGACCTGCTCAATAAAAATGAAAATATGATTGAGGAAATAATTAAAAAATTCAAGGCTAAAAAATATATAAGGTCAACAGGAGGTATTTTTAGTTTAACATATCTTGGGGAGGCTATAGTGGAGGGACACTTACCAGAATTATATTTAGATTGGGTTCTAAAGCTATTCGAAGATGATATCAATCTCCCGACTCGAAAATTAAAAACATTAATTGCAGAAATGGTCGCGATCAAAGAAGCAAATTTTAAGAATTATGATGATGTAAAAAAATTCGTTAGAAAATACAATAATGACCCGATAATTTATGCTGAAAATCTTAAAAAATATGGGATTTTAAAGGGAGATGCAGATGTTTATCGTCGCTGTGCTGCTTGGATTGCTAGCGCTATTTACTTACTTTATAGGGGGTATCAGTTCCATAATTACGTTGAAAAAGTTCGTTCCAACAATGAATGCAAAAATGAAAGTGTGTCTTCAAAAAACTGTCCTAATTATTTACAAGTGAGACTCAAGGAACCAAGGAAAACTTCTAAAAGGATTTGTAATAGAATTAATCGAATTATTAAAACTTTTCAAAAACCTGGTAAGAACATAAATCTGCAAAAACCTCCCATGTGGGAGTATCAAAAATATCATAGTCCAAATGAGGCTGCCTTATTAGACGAAAAGATCATTAAAGTAATGGGAGAAAATGATGGGCCTACTAAATATGAACTTACCCAAAAAATTAACCGCGACCCTGACTATAAAGACACCCTTATTACAGAGTCAAGAATTGCAGGACGGTTGAGAAAAAGCCTGGCATCAGAAATTCAGTGTGTCAAGGTTTACAATAATATTGGCGCACCCTATTTCAGATATTATTTAAAGGGAAATGTGCCAGAGCAAAGTGAGTTCACTTGCGCAGATTGTAATAATTTTGATAAAGATCCGGCCAGAAGGATTTCAACAGCAGCTACAATTTATACTTGCCAAAAATTGCAAATAGCGATAAACGCGAATACCCCTTCATGCGCTCATTTTGAACCGTATGAAAATGAATCTAGGACGTTTGCTATTTTTCCATTCAAATGGAACGTAGAGATATGCCCCAATTGTAATAAGAGAAAAACTATAAGAATGCCTCAACATGGAGAAGCGACCATTTGTAGGTATTGTAATGCCCTTGTTGAGCGAACGGGCAATGGTACTTTTAGAACCACTACCAGACATAAAATCTCAGAAGACTTGGTCTTGAAGGATGATAATGGGATGAAATATATTGAAACTGATCCGAATAAGAGGGCAATTTTTGTTCCAAAGAACCATGCATTAGTAACTGAATTCATTCCCCAAGGGAAATATTACATCGTTAAAGTACATGGACTCGGAATACGATCTTTTTTACAACAGGTCGCTGAAGTGGTCATGGCAGGGGGGACTATATGCGAGGATACTAAAGAACTTCTGAAACAATATGAAATAAAAATAACAACTTTTTCTGATGAACAAGTTCAAGAGCTGGAACAAAGAAAAAAACGGGAAGATGAGCTTCGGAAATTACTTCGAAGTAAGAGAGCTAAGGGAGAATCATTAAACATTGCACAAGAGCGGAATTACGCTAAAATTACCTCTGAGATGCTTTGTCTTAAAAAAATGAGGCGGTTATTTCCTGAATATACATCCCTTATTAATAAGACAATTAAAAAAATGATGGACCAGCTTATTCAAACCTATTTAGACACAAACCAAGAGTTAGCTAGGGCGAAAAAAAAGAAGGAAATAGTCCAACTAGTAACCAAAAAATTACGGATGATAGAAGGTATAGTTACAGAGTTCGGTTGGAAGGTTTATAGAGTAATAATAGGAGATAAATGTCCTGAATTAGAAACCTATGGAAGAGGAGCGACGAGATTTGCCCGATCTATAAGAAAGAGTAAAGGTAAAGCCCTTGATAAATTAAATGCAGTGTTAAATTATCTGTATTATCAGCTCCAAATAGTAGGAAGTGAGGCGTTATACGAAGCTGGATTTTCTAAACGGTTTCCAGGACCGGGTTTATTGCATTACAGGAGAAAAAAGCCTAGAAAACGCGGAAGAAAATATAAGGCATTGTACTGGACCATGACGAAAAGAAATCAGGGAGCAATTTTTGATTTTATAGATCAATATAAACCCATCATAAATTTCTATCTATTTAGATTCATCCTTGATGGGGAGTTGGATCCTAAAACAGACATTTGGCAAAAATATGATGAACGAAAAAGAAGGATTTATTACCTTTCTCCACACGGAAGAAATAAAATAAAAGAGTTATTTGAACAAATTTGTTCCTTAAAATTTGTATATAAAAATAAAAAATTCACCTTTAAAACCATAATGAGAAAAGAAGCTGAAAACTTAGCTAGATATTTAGAATCAAAACGCAAAATAATTTATACTCCTTTTTTTGCCTTTGAAACTGAAGATGATGCGATTTGGGCGCATAGCAGCTTACGCTTCATACATAATGTTTTGGGAAAGGGGAAATATAGAGGGCATATATCTCAACATTTTGAAACCAAATATGCGAAAAAACGGAAAAAAGTAACGCGTAGAAGACGGACTGTCCCCTCCGAACCCAAAAAGTTACCTATTAATGTAGTTATCGTGCACCATGTCGATTTTGACGGGTTTAAGTCTGCACTTAACCTCGTCTATAAACACCTAAATGACAGGATACATCTTTTTTATGCAACAAACAAAAAAGGAAGAAATTATATTGAATCGGTGCTTGAAAATAAGATAGCAAGTGTGTTACACCGAAACATGAAAAACATAATTTATATAGCAGATTTTCCTCTACCGCTAGAGCGTAAAGACTTTCTTTTAAATTTTTTAACTGGGTTAAAGAGGAGAGGGTTGACATTTGAGCCCTACTGGTTCGATCACCACGATACTTCTGGAGTTCGGCAAATGAGGAAAGTGTTACAAGAGTTCAGTGGGAAATTCATCCATACAAATGATGAGACTGTTGAAACGTATGATTTAATAATAAACCATATTAGAAGTGCTCGACCTAGAATTAAGGATGTTAAAGCATATCAACAACTTAAAATTGATACAGTAGAGGATTTTGATGATAAATTGAGAACCATAAATACTTCTGCTAATTTAAGTAATTGGCATGAACAATATGACTATTATCGCCTTGTATCTCATTATAAAATAAATTTTCTTAATTTTTTTAAGCGCATTTGTGTGTGTGAAATAAACGAAGAAATACCTAAAGAGACTAAAGGATTTAAACGGTATCAAGCTAAGATTGAGGCACTTATTAAAAACCCTAATCAATTGTTATATTATTATGAATTTGGGGAAACCGGTTACGGGTATACATATGCACTATTTATGTTTAAGAAAAGCTTTCCACTTAGAAAAATTGATAAGCTTGTAAAAACCCTGGGTAGAAATCCCAGAGAATTGGATATCAAGATTTTTTACTGGTCAGACCATACCATATCATTACGTGCAAAAAAATCAACTCCCATTAGCTTCCACGGGCTGTTAGGTGAGCAGGAGGGACACAAAAAAGCTTCTGGAGTACATTCACTAAAGGTCAAATTTATCCCTCATAATATAGATGCTTATAATTACCTTGATTTTGAATATGGGTATGTCACGTCCATAGCAGAGTTTATGGCAAGGCTCAAAATTAGCCCTCTTCAACAAGCATCTGGAGCGTTTTCCGCTATAAAAACCGGCATATCCACCTTTGATAAGTATGAATATGACTTTATGACCCTTTCGGATATGGGAGAGCCTTGTTTTCCTACATTTTTAAAGAAAATGGATAAAGTAATAAAAGGGTTTCATAGGGGTTCGGTAATTTTGCTATTTTGTCATAAATATGACCGACATAGGATGATGTATTTTATCAAATATTTGATGTTAATAGCACAGCACAAAAAAGGATTGCACTCAAAAAAAGTAGTGTGCATTGATACAACAGCATATCCCTTTTATCGAAAGATGCTCTCATTCATGAAAACGTATGGAAAGTTTACTCTGGAGCATCTAAAAAATATCATATTCATTAATACATTGAATTTAGCTAAGTTACATGATGCAGTGGATGGGTTAAAAGGAATAATAGAAACCTATCAGCCAAGATTAGTGGTGATAACTTCCCCATTTGCTAGTATTAGAAAGAAACATCCAATTAAGAACCACTTAATTCCTTACGAGGTAGAAACTACCTCTATACGGTCAACGGAAGCGGCACGATTAATGATGAAAATTAAAAAGATAGCACGAAATACAGGGACGATATTCTTGCTTACCCACCACGTAAATTGGTATAAAGTATTTAAGACCAAGAACCCCTACCTCTATAACTCAATAAGCTTTGATACCTCAATTTTCTTAAAAAAAGAAGAACACAACACACTTAAATTTCATATAACCCACATAAGGCAACCAGATGCGACATGTAACATAAAACTTGAACTCAAGAGAAAGATGCTTCAATTGCATGATATATGTTACAGCTCTATATTAAAAGGAACTAAAGTAATTCGCAATAATATCACAGAATCCTGCCCCGAATTAGCTTATTGCATGGAAGGATATAATAAATATGGGGTAAAATTCCTTATTTTTAAGTTCAATCGAGGGGTTCGTGGAGTCCATAAATTAAGAAACAGGCTAGGGATTAACAGAAGTCTAGATATTGTTATAAGGGCGGATAATAGAATAGATGTTTATAACTTTGAGCCCGAATTTATTAATTTAGACGCTCTATTACATTTTGGGGGAGTCCCAAATGAAG
>JAHPZH010000011.1 GCA_019058315.1 Candidatus Helarchaeota archaeon
GCTCCCCCGCCAATTCCTTTAAGTTTCAGTCTTGCGACCGTACTCCCCAGGCGGCTAGCTTAACGGCTTCCCTTCGGCACTCGGCAAGCTCGAAGCTTGACGAACACCTAGCTAGCATCGTTTACGCCCAGGACTACCCGGGTATCTAATCCGGTTCGCTCCCCTGGGTTTCGTGCCTCACCGTCGAGCGCGTCCTAGCAAACTGCCTTCGCCATCGGTGGTCCCCCATGGATGATAGGATTTCACCCCTACCCATGAAGTACCGTTTGCCTCTTCCGCCTCCAAGACTGACAGTACTCCTAGCAGCCCGAACAGTTGAGCTGTCGGATTTAACCAGGGGCTTATCAGCCCGGCTACGCACGCTTTAGGCCCAATAAAAGTCCCAACCACTCGAAGAGCTGGTTTTACCGCGGCGGCTGGCACCAGCCTTGCCCTCTCCTTATTCATCCAGTCGTTTACGCTGAATAAAAGCCACGACTATCGCGGCACTCAGGGTTACCACGTCACGCTTTCGCGCATTGCGTAGTTTTCGCGCCTGCTGCACCCCGTAGGGCTTGGGACGGTGTCTCAGTTCCCATCTCCGGGCTACTCCTCTCAGAGCCCGTACGGATCATCACTATGGTGGGCCATTACCCCACCATCAGGTTAATCCGCCGCCGTCTCATCCTACAGCGAAATGCCATCCCATTCTCAGGCACTCTTTCAGCGAAGTATGAATTCCACAACAAATCGCCTATGGGGTATTAGCCTCAGTTTCCCGAGATTGTCCCCCACTGTAGGGTAGATTAACGACGTGTTACTGAGCAGTTCGCTACGCAACGAGGAGCCTCGTGCGTTCAACTTGCATGGCTTAGTCTTACCCTGGATATAGCAGTTGGGTCTGGCAGGATCAACCAGTTCTGGTTAATCGGTCGCTATATTAAAGAAAAATTTGGGATTTTCCACAATAGACATATTTTTTCATCTAAGGAATAATCCTAATCTAAATATAACGCATAAGTGGAAAAGTTAAAGGGGTCGTCTATTTTCTGGTGTTAATTTGAACGTTCTCACTGGCTGGCGTTCTTCCCATCATTGCAGCTCCTTCATCACCACGTTAGCTGGGAGCATACTAGGTATGTGGACATATCCACAGCACAGCCACACGAAATGTGTCAAATACAAACATTTACTCGAATAACATATAGCATATATTCAGTAAATGTCAAAACGTGTCAAATCAAAAAGATTTGACAAAAAATGCCAAAACAATGGCAAATATTCTAATGAATTTGTAGAATATAAAATTAACTAAAATTAAGAAAAAGTGGATTATCATTATTATTTCAAATATTTAAAGTGACAATTTTCAATTTGACATATCCATTGAAACTTAATATTTCAAATACTATTTAAAAAAAACTTTATAGTAAAATAATTATCAGAAAATATAATTATTAGGAATTATCGCCTAACTTTTAAGAATTCTTCTTCAACTAGAACGCTTATACCCTTAAAGGGTGCAATATCCCCTTCGAAATTTACTAGATTTTCCGTATAGATGCTTTCTACTCTTTTAAGAAGGCGATCCATCTTCCATTTTAGCATATCTAAATATTTTTTCGTAAAAAGAATCATAAGCACATATTCTCCGTGAGTAAACATGAAACTAAAGTCTCCGTGGTCAATATAATTAACATCTTTAGAGCTTTTTGAAATTTCCTTAAGTATTGTTTGAACTCCTGCTAACCCTCCAGCTATCATTATAGGTCCTTTAACTTGAACCTCAGATGCTATTTCTTGAAGAAAATCATACGAAAAAATAGGAACACCAGAACTTTTATAGAGTATATATAGATTTTTTATAGCTTGCGGCCATTCGAGTTCCTCCATGCTTCTAAGGGTGATTGCACTGAAACCAAACAGTAATAGTCCAAAAACATTGAAAAAACCACCGACTATATAGACTAAATAACCGTAAGTTTCGACCATGGTCTGTGTTCTTAAGATATCGCCAGACGCACCGATCATGAATCCAAATAACATGGTCATGATGGGTCTTCCGGTTGAGGAGAAAATAAAGCTTCGACAGTAATAAAGAACAACAAACATAAAAGGAATGAAGATCCCTGGCACAGAAATAGATAAGATCATGCGAGATGGTTCTCTGGGAAGGAAAGCGGTAATGGCAGTTAAAATAAATCCAATCTTCCAAAAAAAGCCCTTCGTATTCATCTTCAGACTTGTTTCAAAAACATAGACGAGGGTTACAACCCCAACCATAGTAATTGTATAGGATATGTTCAAAAATGTTAGTTTCATTTCCTCCATTCCTCCTGGACCTAAATACATATCCGATATCAAACTCATAATTGCAGTAATACAATAACATAAAAAGAACGTCATCCATCCAGGAACAAGTTGAACTTTTATTCGATCCCTATATGCAACTATCCATTCTTTTAGCATATAGACAAAAAGGGCACCCATCATCGTTATCACTAAATAATGAAGTCCCACTGCCAAATCTCGAAGAACTATATTTTGGAAAAGCTGATGGTTAATAAGATTGTAAAATAGCATACCTACCATTTTTAGTATTTTCTATAAGGAATATAGTCTTTATGTTACTATTATGGTGTGAATTTTTAAATGAAATTTTATTTGTGATTAGATAAAAAGAAAAGCAAAATTGAAGATATGGAGACATGACATTGGATAATTTATATGAAAAATTAACTGATCCTAGATTAACTAAATTTTGTATAATCATAACTATGTTAATATTTTTACCAGGATTAATCATTGCGATAATAATAGCGCATTTCTTAGGACCAGCAGCATATATTCCACTGTTGCCAAGCGTTTTAAATAATCCAGGAAGTATAAGATGGGGCAGATATGGTCTAATGCAGAATTGGATATCAGATCTTGGTTCATTTCGTTTTACGCCCACACCTTTTATTCTAGATTGTATGTTAATGTCGGCTGGCTGTCTGATGATACCTGTATTTTTCTATCTCCATAAGAAATTTCTACCAACTCCTAGTAAAATAAGTTCAATTGATGGAGATACAAAAGCTGCAAGAGAATTTGGGTTTGTAACAACTCTCTTTCTTGTTCTTGGAGCAATTGGAGCCTTTGGTGCGGGATTATTTAGTGAGGATAGAAGCTATTTTGGATTGCATGGAGTGTTTTCCCTCATTGTATTTGGGGGTTTTGCGGTTGGAGGGCTATGTGCTGCATTAGTAATTGTGTTAAAAGATACATTCATACCTAAATTCTTTGGAATAATAATCCTTTGTTCTCCTGTTGCAACTCTCTTATTCGTAATTAACCCGTTTAACAATCTCTATATTCTCGAATGGATTATGATGTTCGCGATATTTGCATGGATAATTCCAATAGCAGTGATAGTGTACAAGGAAGCAAAGGAAGAATGAACAACCCGATAAGAGATTAATCAGTTAATATATCAAATTTTTATATAATTAAGTCTTAAAATACGTTTATAAGTTAGTGGATGAGCAAAGAATATAATATTTTTAATATTTTCGAATTTGATATATTGAAATTAAGGGTGCTCCAATAACTAGACCAATAAGTAGCGAAGGAACAAAAATAGCATAAAATCTATCAACAGAACTATAAAACCAAAAATAAAATATAAAAAGAGAAGCTAATAGTATAATTTCCACAATTATTATAGTAAAAATATAATGTTTTTTGTGGCACTTTTTACATAATATTATTTTTGAGTATATATAACTCCTTAATTTTATCTTCTCTACTATTTCTCCACATAAATCACAAAGTTCATTACTTGGATTTTCTTCATAACGAGTTTTTGCATATTTATTAAAGATTATAATGCAAATTCCATCCCCCAAAAATGTTAAACTTAAAATTAACAATAAATAATCGAACTTATTTGATTCTAGGAAATTAGGTGAAAATATTATTGGAATTAAGAACAATATAAAATTGAATAAACCGACAAATAAAGATAATTTTGCCCAGTCATATCCAAATTCTCGCTCATATTCGGACAACCTAGATTCGCCTTTTAAAAATCTCTAATATAATAAGAACATTCCTACTAATTAAATATTTTAGTTTAAATTAAAAAAAAAAATAAAGCTAAAAAAAATTATTTATTCAAATAATATCAAATTTGCAATAGATTATAAGAAATGATAACGAAATTACTAATTTTATTAACAAAATGTTGCTATTTTTTCAAGATTTGGGAGAAAAATGTGTGAAAAATTTATAAAATTAAATAAGCGCCTTTTTTTATTAAAAATCAGCACTATCTTTTTAAGATTTATAATCCATACTTAATCAAACTTAGCTAATTTATTATTAAATAAAAGGGTATATAGATAGAGCTGGAGCGAAACAAATGTCAATAAATAATGAATATGAAACGACAAGGCAAGAAATGAAGGCACTAGACGATATGCAAGACTTTATGCGTTTGGTCTTTTCTACAATAAAAGAATTGGGTTTAATGTTAGATGATTGGGTTGATAAAAAAGCAGATTCTTTAGATAAACGCCTTAAAAAGCTCACTGAATTGGAGAGTAAAGCTGAGGATCTTAAACGGACTATATTAGATAAGCTCTCTGAAGCAGAAGGATTATTACATAGAGGAGATTTAATGAACCTAGTCATGAGAATTGACGAAATTGTTGACATGGCAGAAGGTGCGGGTTATCGAATTAAATCAGTATCAGATTGGAAGATGGATTCTGAAACAAAAGATCTTCTACAAAATATGATGGCTAAAGTTTTAGAAATTATGAACACCTTAAAAAAAGTTATTTTTATATTAACACAAAACGCAGAAAAAGCTATTAAAGAGACTGAAAATATAAGTAAAATTGAGAGAATTATTGATAGATGTAGGAGAAAATTAATGGATCATCTCTATTCTTTAGATTTGGACTTTAGAATTACCCTTAAAATGCGAGATTTAATAAACCGAATCGAAGAAATTGCTGACTTAGCAGAAGGAGTTGCAGATTCAGCTCGAATAATTGGAGTCACTAGAAGAGGTTTCAGTTAATTTTTGTATAAAATAAATTAATTAGAAGAACAAGAATAAAATATAAATTAAAAAAATTGGAAATAATTTCCTCTAAAAATTAGGAGGTATCCTTCTAAATGGAGAAAGATAAAAAGATAGCAGCACATATTGTTGGGAATCGTGTAATTGTTTTTAATCCAGAAAAGGGGACTGAACTATATAAAAATGGATTTTTTGGTAAACCAGTAGGTATAAGAAAGCCAAAGACCTTCGATTTTAACCGTCCATTAGAGTTATCTCTCCTTGAAGCATACTATTTACTCGAACAGGGCAAAATTGAAATTTATGATAGTGATAAAAAAGTTTTAAAGGAAATATTTTTAAATATGGTGCGGGAGCACTATGAAAATTTCGATTCAAAGTATACCGTATATAAAGATTTAAGAGGAAAAAATTTTGTAGTTAGACCAGGTCTAAAATTTGGTGCAGATTTCGGTGTTTATGAACACGGTCCGGGAATTGATCATGCGCCTTTTATTGTTCACGTCCTTCCGAATACAAAAAAAATATCAGCTATTGAAATGGTTAGAGCTGGGCGGTTAGCAACTTCTGTAAGGAAAAAATTCATCATTGCTACATTACCAATGCCCGATAAGATTAATTATTTTATATTTACCTGGTTTAAACCATAAAAAATTGAACGAATTATTAATAATATTTTTTCATTTTAATTAAAATTTTAAAAGTAAATGATGAATTGATTAAGAATTAAGGGAATTATATCAAAAATATTTTTATTTTTCATTAATATTTTTACCAAATTCTATGAAATGTGACATATTAAATTCAAAAATATTTATTTATAAAACGGTTAGATATAAAAAACACTTATAGATATTCTTAATAAATTACTAGCTAGTTTATTTTAATACATTTTATAAGGTTATTACATGTCTGAAGATGAAGAATTAACAAAAAAGGTAAAAGATCTTGCACTTGAACTTGGAGCGGATAAAGTTGGAATAGCTGATGCCACATTGGCTGAAGATCCTCCACATGGTCATGGTAATCCTTCGGCTATGATGAAAGATGCTAAGACCGCAATTTCATTGGTTTTGGCGTACCCCGATGCTACATATGGAATTGATATGACAGATGATCTTATTATAGGTGGAATCTATGTAGCCACTCAAGAATTTATGAATACTGAGCTTAGTCGAATAGCTTTAAGGCTAGCAAGATTTTTAGAAAAAGAAGGATATAAAGCAGTAGTAATATCACCTGAACTTCCTAGAGATGAAAAAAGATGGGCAGGTGCCATTTCTCATCGATATATGGGGCAATTGGCTGGTGTAGGTGAGATAGGTCAAAGTAATTTATTACTTACTCCAGAATGGGGTCCGAGAATACAATTAACTACAGTTATTACAAATGCACCTTTAAAAGTGGACGGTCCTAAATTAATTGATAAAGTTTGTAAGCATTGTAACACATGCGTAGAAAAGTGTCCACCTCGTGCAATAGGGGCAGAGAATTATCCTCCGTACAATTTTAATATAAATAGATGCTTCTGGGGCGTTATGGGCTGGTATCGGCTAACAAAAGTCGAGGAACCTCCAAAAGATTGGGTGGATGCTAGACCAACAGCCATGATAATGGTACCGAAATACGAAAGACAATATCCACAAATTAAAGAATACCAAGAACTCGAATCAAGACTTGGTTGGTATCCTTTATGTGCAGAGTGTGTAGTCCACTGTGGTGTAGGAATAGAAGCTGCTGAAAAACGTCAAAAGAAATAATTTCTCTTTTTTAATTTTTCTTATTTTAAAAAATAAAAGGAAAAAAAACAGTTTATTTTTCTTTAAATTGATCTTTATGTAGAGTCTTCCAACCACCGCGCAATGCATTATAGCCTTTTATTATAAATAGAAATATTACAACTCCAATTACAACATACATCAAATATTGGACGAATGTTCTTATTGGTTCAAGTACTTTTGTATCTAATATATAATAAATTAAGAAATGTGGGTCGGGTCTTACCAAAATAAATGTCCATTTGAAATTAGAACTAAATTTATAGACCGAATGCTCAAATAGATTACCAATAACTATAGTTGCCAGAATTAGGAGTCCGGCATTAATTGCAACTAAAAGAGGATCCTCATTAGATAAGATAATAAATGCAAGTACTATTATACCAAGCATACAAGCAAGGAATATTAACATCGGATCGAAACCGAATATTTCAGCACGTACCATATTTACACCTCACATCATTAATTTTCCAACTTTGACTCCTAATAGTGCTCTTGATATTGGGGACATTTTAACTCTGCCCTTAAGTAATAATAACATTGTTCTAGCAAGTCCTTTCAAACGATGGACAATAGGACCAACTACAAGGTCTCCGAGACCCCCGATGTCCCAATGTGAACCATACATTACAACATCAGCATCACGATGCGCCCAATCCTTGTACCTTAATTTAGAGTTTCCACATTTAGGGCATTTAATTTCAACAATTTTTTTAGTTGGTGTCCCTAATATCGATTCTTCACCTTCTGGGCGAGGAGGAAGTTTAATTGCTTCTTCACGAGTTGGTAGGTCTTTGTAAAAACCTCTCCATTTACATTTTTTATTCATACATTTGACCATTGGAGTTGGATAACTTTTGTATCTTAGCCAAGGTTTCTTTTCTCCACCGACTTCAACTTCTTCAAAGAATAAGACTAAAGCTTCAGTTAAATTGGGAAGAGTAATTTGTGCTACCGTCCCGAAAAGGTCTTCCATGCATTTTTTTTGTTCATCTTTTGTTTTGCTTCGAATGCCTGCGAGCATCATCTCGCCGATAACTTCTGCTGGACTTTTCATTAATTGAACCTCTCATTAATTTTCGAATAAAATAATCAGTTAACAATTGGTAAATTTTTCGAATTTTAAAATTTTCCAATTCAAAAAAGAGATAATATTCAAAGAAAATTAATTATTCTTCTATCAAACCAAGTTTTTCAAGTTTTGAGACGAATTCTTTAACATCTTTAAGCGCAGTTTCTTTATCTACCTCGAATTCCGCATAAATAATATCGGCCAAAGCTTCTATTGTAGTTTCTTTTTTCAAATTCTTTAGTAATATAGCTCCTGCTTCATTAGCTTCAAAGAATTTTGAAGTTTCATAGTCAACTACGACCGCACCTTCAGTGCGTGCTATATAACTTCCTTTTTCTTCCATATCAACCTCTGATTTTAGCTTCATTCATAAACCTCCAACTTGAAAATTATTTAAAAAACCGAACCGAAAGAATCACTCTTCATTGTATCGGTAATACCTTTTCTTTCTTCAATTTTTGGTTTTTCATATTTTTTTTTCTTTTTAGTGGGTTCAGTTGCCATAATATTCACATTTTTTAAGTTATTTGAAAAATAATTTTAATTTAATGAAATAAGCTTATCGATATTATTAAAATTTTTTTCTCATAAATGTTATAAATTTAAAATTCAAATTCGTCCATGTGTCCAAATTTAATACTATAATCAAGCATCCAAAGCTTTTTCGGAATAAAATGTAAAACAGTTCGTTTTTCATTAAGCGGAATGAGTTCAAAAACTTTATATTTTTTTACCATTATATCCCAAGCACTTTTAAATTCTGATTTTGGGTATTGAAGAACTTCTGCACTGGCTTGTACTTGAAGACCTTTTATATTTTTTACATCATCCTTATTTATATTGACTACATCATGGACTTCATAAAATACTTGGGGATTTTCTAGAATATTTTTAACTTTCCTCGATCCAATCCATGTAGATACAAAAACTTCCATTTCTTTATTAGCGTATTCAAGGCAAGCACAGTGGGGCATTCCTGTTTGACTTGCTGTCGCCATAGTTAAAAGGTTATGAGATTCAAGATATACAATTGCTTTTTCCAAAATATGCTTTTTATCCTTATTTTTACTCATATTACCATCTTTTTTTGATTTAGTTATTTTAAAATAATTATTAGGATTTTCGTAAAATTGCATTAACAGCAAGTTTGGCAGATCTTACGGGCGCATCAATTCCACATCCAGTTCCTTTAACCGTATCTCCACAGAAATATAAATTCTTTAGAGGAGATACCACATCTGGTTTTGCTTTCCAAACTTGGTAAGGTCTTCTATGAACTCCATCGATTAAGCGTTTTGGTAAAACTGGATTTTGGAACCAATCACAATTTTTTTCCCAGTCATAATCCGGAAATAGTTCTAAAATTTCATTGATAGAATTTTTTGCTAAAAAATTCATTTTTTTTCGAGTCATTGAATGATATGGTTCTACAATTTGGCCTCCTGTAAGTAAATGCTTTCCAGGAGGAACAATACTTCTAGTGAAATTCGAAGGTTGCCACAATTGAAGTGTGGTATGATTAATGGGAGTATCTAAGACTGAAATATAAGCTTTTTCAGTATAAAGTGGTTCGTTTAACCCTGCAACAAGACCTATACCAGCAAAGTAAGATTCATCTTCTAAATAACGAACTCGTTTCACAAACCATACAGGAAATTCGTCTTCTGGAATTAATTTAAAATTTTCCCAAACAGGTAGGGAAGAAATAATGATTTTAGAGCTCACTTCTTTATTTTCTTTTCCATAAATTATCTTTTTAACCTCTTTATTTTCAACAATAACTTTTTTTATAGATGTACTCCGGTAGATTTTTCCACCTAAAGCTTCTATTCTTTCTGCTAATGAATTTGAAAAAGAAATGAATCCACCTTCAGGATAACCTGCGCGAATTCCCGAGCGTATCCAGTCTTGAAATCGGCGAATTACACAACCTGCACTTTGTTCATTGGGATCACCTAAACTGGTCATAATATAACTATGTATAAAAAAGAATTCTTTTGCCTCCTCGTTATCTACTCTTTCTTCAATCCAATTTTTAAATGTTACATTATCGAGTGCTTCAGTTTGTTCAAAAGTCATTGTAGAAATTTCTGAATATACACGATCCACTGCTTTTTTTGGAGCTCCAGAGCCAATCATTTGGCTTTCTTTTTTTAATTTTTCTTTAAAATAGATTAACATATCCTCGAAGGGGTAGACTTTTACTTCTCGAGCTCCAACAAATTGAATTACTTTGCATACATCTGATTCTTGACCACTAGGGCATATATGACTTCCAAAATCAATTAAATAATCATTCATGTTTAAAGTAGTGGCTCTACCTCCTAAAAATTGAGATTTTTCGAACACAGCTACTTCAAAACCAGCTTTCGCAAGAAGTGCAGCTGCACTTAATCCTGCTATTCCAGCACCAATAACAATAACATCGACCAATTAAATATACTCTCCTAAACCTCTTAATTTAAATTTAAAAAATGAATTTGAATATTTTTTCTTGTAACTCTTTGTAGTTTTTTTTTGAAAGTCTTTTAGATATATTCTATCAAATTTTAAGACTCATAATTATATTTAATTTTAGTTGTCTAATTAGCGAAATCCCTTAAAGTGTTCAAAATTTTGACTTTAATTTTAAGCAATAAAATAAAAATTTAAAATATAAACCCAAAACACCTTAAAAGCTCTAAAAGTAAAAAAAAAAATTATGATAAATTAATAGCTAGTTTTTAAGACTCTAACTTAAGAATTATTTTATTTCCTTCTACTTTTAATTCGTAGGTTTGAATATCATATGTTTTTACTGGATCAACTAATGTTTTTACATACTTTAAAAAATTTAGCATGTCTTTAGGAAGTTTATCTGTATCTTTTAATTCTTCAGACTCAGGTTCTTTAACCTTTTTTCCCGTAGTAACATCAAAATGAGCAAAATGAAAAGGACAAATTACATTTTTCCCGACCAATTTACCCATCGAAAGTAGAGCATTCATATGACCACATCTATCATCAATAGCATAAAACTTCCCATCAACATTAGCGATTAATATATCCATCCCTTCTACTTGGACATTTTTCATTTTTCCTTTTTCTATATCACTCACATTAGCTACTTCTATATATATGGGTTCTTTCTTAACTGCTTGCAATATACGTCTCATTTAAATCTTCATTCCTATATTATTTTTTAATTATAGAAAGATTATTATATAATAATACATCGAAAGTTTGAATAAATTACTTTTTAATATTAATTTCATAATTAAAAATAGTGGAAATTTTTCCTAAATATGTTTCATCATTGCTTTTTATAGAAAAAAGAAAAATTGAGGGAGATTCATATTATAATCTTTATAAAATAAACCGAAAAGATATAATTTTTTCTAGAATTTATCTAAATGCATAGAATCGTTTAATAAGTTTAGTCATAGTTCTTATTTCTTCACCTTGTCTCTGAGAGAATTTTAAATATTCAGAAGTTAATATATCGTCAACATAGATTGGGAAAATTCTAGAGAGAGCTGCTGATAATATCAGTTCGAATGCACGTCTTTCAGCTATACTTAGATCATGTTTTTTTCCTAATCGTGTTCCATCTTTAGCAAAAACTGGATTTTTTTCTAATGGAAGGTTTAATATTTCATTACATAATTCTGTCCCAGGGATTGGTTCTGTAATACTAACAGTATAATCACTTAGAACAAGCTCTTCAACAAGCTCTTTAGTCATATTGAAATCTTCTTCAGATTCTCCGGGATATCCAACGATAAAAGCACCATCTACTTTTAATTTTCCATTATATTTTCGTACTCTATTAATTGTTTCTTTTATTTTTTCAACTCTTATTCCTTTTCTCATTTTTTTAAGGATTTTATTACTACCTGATTCAATACCAAAAATTATCAAACCATATGTATATTTAAGAATAGCCTCTACGATCGAATCGGGTATCATATCAATCCTCAAATCCGGTGCTGCTAAATTTTGTGGTCCTGTAACTTTACTAATAGCCTTTAGCATTTGTATCACTTTCTCTTCTTCTATCTTTACCCCTTGTTGACATCCATAGAGAGCAACATTACCAGTTCCGATAGCAATTTTTTTTGCTCCTGCTTTTTTAAATGCTCTCACTTCAGTTACTAAACTATTTAAAAGACGAGTTCGTATCTTAGTGCCAAATAATTTTGGTATTAAACAAAATGAGCAATTTGCCGCACATCCCCTATGTGTTTCTATGTAAACACTAGCTCCACGTATACTTTGTGAGCCAATATCTTCAGGAATTTTTGGTAAAGGTTTTTCTGATATATCAGCAGGTTCTCTTCGTTTTGTTATTACCGTTTTACCATTACTTTTAAATGCAATACCATCCACATTTTCTAAATCTTTAGAATTTAACCATGTATCAACCAAGTCTAGAACAGTATCTTCACCCTCACCGATAACTACTACATCTACTTCGGGAATACAATTGAAAATGAATTGAGGTGAAATTGAAATTGGTCCACCAATCACAATAAACTTACCAGATTTTTTAAGTTCAGTAATTAGAGATTTTATTTTTCCTGTAAGATGCAAAGTGGAGCTTAAACTAAATCCTACGAAATTAGAGTTTTGTGCTTCGGATAATATTAATTTACGGGAAAGCTGAGTTTTATACCCCTTATTTTCTAAAATTCCAGCAATCGTCATTGCCCCGTAAGAGTAAATATCATCTGGTGAGAATATTGTAATATTGGGTTTTTCCATAATTAAAAAATGTACAGATTTTTCTTAAGAGTTGTGTGTATTCAATAAAATTTTTTATTTTTTAATCTTTTCTATTTAAAGCTAATTTTAAGAAATTAACGGCAAAATTTGGGACGCTTGCTATGTGGATATGTAGAAACGAGGCTATTGTATTATTTATACAAATTCCATCATTTGACCCATCAATTCCTTTTCCTCTTTTAATCTTATATCCAAAATTAGGAGTAGAAATTTTAATTATTTTTGAGTAATGGAACTCATGTCCTTTAATAGAAATATTAGGAGGTAGAAATGGATGAAATTGAGTCGTATTTCCCTCCACATAAGAAAGACCTTGCCTATTTGTCGTCATTATTACGTCTGAGGGGAATAAATTGGCAAATTGGTATTGATCACCTGTTTTTGTGATTAATTTTGAATTTAAAATCATTAAACCTCCACATTCAGCATAAACTGGACGATTATCTAATATAATATTTTTCAAATCCTTTAGAAAATTTACATTTTGTGATATTTCTTGGCAATAAATTTCTGGAAATCCTCCACCAATTAAATAGCAGTCAGCCTCAGGTAAAGTTTCTCCCACTACTGGACTAAATTCTATTAATTTTGCTCCATTTTCTGAAAAAGCATCTAAGTTATCTTGATAATAAAAATTAAAGGCCGCATCATTTGCAATTCCTATTCTTATTTTTTGCTTAGATAATTCTTCATCCTTATTCCATAAAGGCTCTTTAGTTTCATTTATTTCTTCAACTTTATTTGCAATAGCCAATATTTGTTCTATATCAACATTTTCATTAATAAATCCACCCATATTTGTAATTATTTCTTGTTTTTCTTTAAATTCGGCCATAGGGATTAAACCAAGGTGTCGCTGTTGCAATACTTGTTCCATATCATTCGGAATAGCCCCAATTACTGGAATTTTGGCATATTTTTCAATAGCAGTTACAGTTTTTTGAGCATGTTTGTGAGTGCTAAATTTATTTAGAATAACTCCTGCGATATTTACTTCAGGATCTAATTGTTTAAAACCTAAAATATAGGCCGCAGCACTTTTGGTTATCCCTCTGATATCAATTACGAGAATTATAGGAACTTTTAATATTTTAGCAATATGTGCGGTGCTACCTATATCGTTAATTGCATTTAATCCCTCATATAATCCTCTAACTCCCTCAATAACTGCTATATCGCTACCTTTAGCTGCATGAGAGAAACTCCATCTAATTTGTGCTTCAGACATTAAAAAACTATCTAAATTTCTAGAAGCTCGGTTTGTGGCTATTGAATGATAAGAAGGATCTATGAAATCAGGTCCAACTTTGAAGGGTTGAACTTTTAGACCTTTATAAGTTAATGCTTTCATTATCCCTGTTGCAATTGTAGTTTTTCCTACGCTACTTCCAGTCCCTGCAATTAAAATTCGTGGAGTATTCAGTATTGACCCTCATTGACTAATTTTCTTAATTCATCATCAGTAAGTGGAATAGGAACGTTATTAGTTTGATTTTTTAAGATTTTTTTTGCAAGTTCTTCAAAGAAATAAGTTAATTCATTTTCACCATTATTTTCAAATACAGTTATTAATTTTTTCTCGCATTTTTTAATTAGTTCGGAATATATTAAATAAGAAATGAGTGGGGACCCAATTTTTTCTGCGAACCTTGAAATCATTACCTGTTCATCGGTTTGGGACCTTGAATTTCCAATTATTCCTGCTAAATTTGCCTTATTCTCCCGTATTCCTCTACAAATGTTATTAGCTGCAAGAATAGATAGATATTCACCACTTGTAATTATGTAAATTTCTTCCGAATAGCCCTTCCGAATTGGGACTGCAAATCCTCCACAGACGACATCTCCTGGAACATCAAAAATAATTAAATCCAACCCATCAAATAAATTTAACTTATTTAATTCTTGGACTGCTACGATAATACCTCTTCCAGCACAGCCCACACCAGGTGTAGGACCGCCAACTTCTATACATTTAACCCCCTTGTAGCCATTAATTAAGATATTTTTTAGGTTTAATTTTTCATTCCGTCTTAGAATATCCAATACAGTTTCGACCTTCTTACCATGAGTCAGAATTATTGTGCTATCACATTTTGGATCGCACCCAATAACCATCACTTTATGACCTAATTGGGCAGCTGCAGCGGCAAGATTTTGTCCAATAATTGATTTGCCAATTCCACCTTTGCCATAAATTGCAATCTTTTTAACCATTTATTTGACTCCAGCAATTTTACGTAGTTTAGCACCTAATTCGCTAGTAACAATTTTGTTTGTGCCCATAACATCTGAATGAGAAGTTAATTCAACTCCAACATATTTATATCCCATCTCTCGTAAAGGTTCGACCTCTCTCGGACCATTTGTAATAGCTATACAATTATTTTTATTTTTCAATGGGATTGCATGAGGTAACCCAAGGAGGACTTTTAAGTCAAAATTATCATTTTTTTCGATAATTTTTGCAGCTCTTTCTCCAGATATCGGATATTCGTCTAAACCTCCCGTAATATGATTTATTTCAACCCCATTTTTTTCAAGATCTTCTAAAATATTCTTGGAATCTTTTCTAATTCTAGCTAATCCTATATTAGGATCTAAATTTGCAATATTAAGAATTGAACAGTTATATTGTTGATTTATTTGATTTATCGCCAGTAATATGTCTGCAAACAAAAATGTTGTTTCTTTCTTTGAATTCAATATTATCGCAATATTTTTTTTATTTTTTATATGTTTAAAAATTATTTCTGCCAGGAAAGATTTATCATCTCCTTGACTTGGTTTAATATATTCTTTTTTTGCCATTCCAAATTCTTTTTCTATTTCTGTAGCTCTTTTTAACATTCTTTCTTGTCTTTTAAATTCATCTAAAGTTATTAAATCATTATTATATGCACTTTCTAAAGTTTTTATAGCCCCAATAGTATTATCACCCATACAAGCATGGACTTCTACAATAATTGTTTTAACATTCAAATTAGCTTCATCTACAGCGGATTGTATTTCTTCTCCTATAATCATTGTAGAGCAAGTTCCAACTATTCCGATTAAATTCGGATTAAACATCTCTTTTATTTTCTCTATAGTATTGATTAATTTGTTTTTTGCACCGAAAATTATATCATTTTCTAATAAAGCAGTAGTTACAACTCGAACTCCATCTTCTTCTAAAAGTCGTGCAGCACGAAAGCAGCAACCAGCGGGACCATGGATGATTATCACATCAACGTCCAGATCTCTTAAAGTATACATTGCTGCAACAATTGGGCTAGGTCTTGGGTGCATAATTTCAGTCATTTAATTAACCTTTCACTTTTTTTGAGATAAAAATGATATCATTTTTTCTAGCTTTCTCACATAAACTATTTAATAATTTATTTAAATCTAGAAATGAATTTCCTATATTTAAATTCGTAGAATAAACATCTGCTATAATACTTTTCCATTTTGATATAATTCTTTGAATTTTATCTATATCCACTCCTTCACAAACTGAACTATTAGCATCAAAAATTAACCATATTTTACAATTATTTTTAATTAGATAAGAACTTATAGATTTTAGAGCGGCATTTAATGAAATTTCTCCAACTCCGGAATTAATATCGTTTAATAGCCAACAACCATTCATTTTGGAGAGATTTAATCTATTCTTTATCCCATTAAAACCATATAAATTTTCGATAATTTTATTTTTATCTATTTTTAAAATAAGTGCAACTCCTACATAAGTTAGTAATGCATAAAAATATCCTGGACCAATTACTTTGCCAGAAATTGAGCCTTTAATTCTACCTCTCTGACTATCATTGGAAGAGAGGTCATATATGATTTCTAGATTATTACGTTTATTAAAGTTGACTAAATCTATCATATTACTCCGAATTTGACCAGTTTTTCCGAAGGAAATTAGGTAAGCCTCTGTTTTTATATTATTAATTAATTTTTTAGAATTTTTATCATCAGCATTATACAGTATTATAGAATTTTTTTTTGCAAATTCTAAGAGTTGTTTTTTACCATAACTTGCATTTTTAGTCGCATTAGCAATAGGATAATCTTCAATTATATTCGTTAATACTCCGATATCCGCTAAACCAATCCCACCTAAGCTGATTTCAAATATTCCAATATCAAATTCCTTTAAATATTTTTTAATATGGAGTAAATAAGGAGGAGCTATTTCAATTATATTCTCTAAATATTTTGAATTTCCTTCTTGAAATAACTCTAGACCCCGACTGCTCAAACATAATACTTTTTTTTGATATGATAGTAATATTGCAAGTGTTATGGCCGTTGTAGATTTTCCGTGAGTTCCTGTAATTTCAATAATTATTTTATCCTTTAATTGTGATTTCAATAAATATCCAACAATTTTATGAAAACTTACAATTTCAATTTCTTTTTCAATAGCTTTTGAAATGAATTGGGGGTTACAATGAACTGGAGCGATAATTGTATCTGAATTTTTTAAAGAGATCTCAGTTAAATTTTTTAAGATTTGGATTCCATTTGAATTAAATTGAGCAATTTCTTCTGAATCCATTGTATTATAAACATCAACACCTACAACATCCCATTTTTTTTTGAGTTCTCTTGCTAATATTTTTCCTCCATGGGTCATATCGACAATAATAATTCTATGAAAAGACAGCAATTCTCTCAAGGCATAAATGTTTTTAATCGTTTTGTTGACATTAAAATTAAGTTCATCAATTTTATTGCTCTAAAAGTGCCTAAAGAACCATGAATACAATCAAGTTCTGAAAATTTTTTAACTCTATCTACCCTAACAAAGGGTCCTTTCATCAACAAAGGGATTGGATGTCCAGAATGTTCACGCATAAGGCAAGGAGTTGAATGGTCAGAAGTTATAATAATGGTATCATCTTTATCCATATTATCTGTTATGAATGGAATATATGAGTCTATTTCTTCTAGAATTTCTTTTTTCATTATATAATCTCCATCTTCACCTGCAATATCTGGATCTTTAATATGTAATATTGTCATATCATGATCCTTTATTAATTTTGAACCTGTTATGAATTTATCCTTTAATGTTAATTTTGATCCAGTTTTTTCTGGTCTTTTAACATCAATTCTTAAAAATCTTGCCACACCACTATAAAGTGGATAAGAACTCATAAAAACCGGTTTTTCAAATTTATATCTGTCTGTAAAAGATTCCAAAAAACGCAAATAACCCGCACCTCTCGTTACAATTGCATTTGCCTTAGTTGGATTATCTTTTGAAAGTTCTTCTTGAGCCGCTTTAATGAACCAATTCATAAAATTAGCTGTAATTCGTGCACTATTATGTTCCGATTCTGGTTCAACTTTTAAAATTGGTTTACCTATTTCTCTAGGATCACTATTTGTAATAGAGGATGAAGCATTTTTTCCACTAATTATTAAGACTCCACGATATCCCTTTGTATGGTTAATATTATAATCCAAACACCAATATTTTTCGCACACAAGTTCATTAAGTCTCTTATAAAGGTTTTTAGATTTCTCTCCGCTGATTCTTCCGGCTCTTCTATCCGTTATCAAGCCATTTTCATCAATTGAAGCAAAATTAATCCTTGCAACAACCGATCCTTGTGGAACTTCAATTCCAGCACCAAGAGCTTCTAGAGATCCTCTCCCTGGATATTTATCTAATTCATATCCCAATAAGGCTAAGTGAGCAGGACCCGAACCTATTGGAATATGAGCTTCATGTGTAGGATATATAAGACCGTTAGCCCCCTCTTCAGCTAATTTATCTAAATTCGGAGTATCAGCAGCTTCTAAAGGTGTACCGTTTAATTCTTTGACATAAATATCAGGCATTCCATCTAATATGATGAAAATTACTTTATAATCAGATTTACGAATATAAAATTTATAATAATAATTCCAATCCTTATCTTTAATTTCCATATTTTATTGTAAGCTTATATTTGGTAAAAAATCTTATTAAAATAAAATATTCAAGAATGAATCTTAATTGAAATCTAACAATTATTTATAATAAGAAATAACTGCTTCTACAATTCCCTCAATCGTATGGGTTTTAGCAACAATGTCAACATTGAACCCAATAGATTCTAATGCTTTTTGAGTAACTGGTCCAATGGTAGCTATATTAACCTTCTTCATAGCATAGTCTAACAGATTTTGATAATTTTTTCTATTACTATATCCGAATAAAGTATTTGTAGCAAATGCACTTGTGAAAATGATTAAGTCTATCTGACCAGCTAAAATTTCATCTACAAGCTTTCTAATATTTTCAATTTTTTCAGGTACCACTTTGTAAACAGTGAAGTCAATAACTGTTGCTTGATTTTCCATTAACATATTTGGTAAATCTTCTGTAGCAATATTGGCCCTTAATAGGAAAATGCGTTTGTTTTTTACACCTTTTTCAATCATAAGTTTGCCTAAGTCAATACTTGTATAGGATTTTGGTATTAAATCTACTTTTATTCCTTCCGAATCCAATTTATTGGCAGTTTTTTCTCCAATTGCGGCAATTGTTATTTGATTCAATTCAGATTTAAGTTGATCAAACATATTGATCTTTTTGGCAAATTCAAGGACACTTTCAACTCCGTTAACACTAGTAAATGCTACTATATCCGCATTTTTTTTGGTAATTAACTTAATTATTTTCCTAATTCTACGATTATGCTCTATTTCCTCGATTTTAATAATTGGTCTTGAAAGAACTATTGCGCCTTGGTTTTCTAACAGTTTAATTAATTCAGATTGCTGATCTTTAGGTCTTGTAACCGCAATTCGCTTATTTTTTAACATACATGTTCACAAGTCAAATCAATAATTTACAAATCTTTATTAATATCTCGATAATCCAATGATTTATTTTAAAAAAACAAATTGCATTTAAAAATTACATTTTTAATGATGCAATAAATTATGGTTAATCTAATGATGGAGCTTATCTATATAATAATGGCATTAGTTGGAGTGTTATCTTCCTTTATTGGATCGATTATTGGTGCAGGAGGCGGTTTTTTAAATGTTCCTGTTCTAATTTTTTTGGATTATGCTGGATATTCATCTGGAATTAGTTTAATAGCTATAATTTTCACAGCTGTATTCTCTTCAATATTTAATATTCGTAAAGATTTAGTAGATTTTAAAATAGCTCTTATTTTTATTCCATTTCAAATGATCGGAAGTGCAATAGGAGCTTACATCTTTGACGTTGTAAAATCAATAAACATTAATATATTCAAATTCTTTTTTTCTATTCTTTTGATTTTTGTAGGGCTAAGAATTTATTTTAAAAGAAATATGGGAGAAAATGAAATAAAAACTGCAAAAATTGAGACCATTGATAGAGAACTTATAATTTTAGGGATATTAGGAGGTTTAGCAGCAGGTATAGCCAGTGGACTTTTAGGTATAGGTGGAGGAATTGTTGTTGTACCATATCTTACACTCGTTATTGGTATTCCAATACATATAGCAATTGCAACATCTTTGTTTATAATGATTTTTAGTTCTTCTTTTGGTGCATTTAATCATATTTTAAATGGAAATTTACCTATTTTCTCAATATATTTTGGAATAGCGTTAGGAATTGGAGCAATCTTTGGCTCAAGTATTGGCTCAAGAGTGGCTTATAGAATAAAAGATACAAAAATTAAAAAAATTTATGGTCTTATAACGGTATTAATTGCAATTCCGTTGATTTGGATAAGAATTTTGCTCCCATCTGACCCTATTCAGGTATTTTTTAACAATTTAGAAGAAATTTTTAGTAGTATAATATCATAGGACTAATTATTTAATAATTTGCAACTAATAGATAATATTTTTATTTTTACAAAAGATTTTGTTTAATTTAATGAATGAAATTATCTATATTTTTATTTCTATAGTTGGTTTATGTTCTGCTTTAATCGGTTCATTATTAGGCGCTGGGGGTGGCTTCTTAAATGTTCCTTTTTTTATTTTTTTAGGTTATCCTGAATATTCTACAGCAATAAGTCTTTTTGCAGTTTGCAGCAATGGAATAAGTGCTTCAATCTTTAATATCAAAAAAGAATTAGTTGATTTTAAAATTTCGATAATCACCATCCCTTTAGCAATTGTAGGAGGTATATTTGGCGCAGTTATCTTTGACTTATTAAAAAATATTGATATTAATATCTTTAAGTTGATTTTCACATTTTTTTTAATTGTATTAGGCATTAAAGTCTTTTTAAAAAAAGAAACTGATATAGAAGAAGTAAAAGTTTTAAAAATCGAACAATTAAATAAAAAATTTGTTCTATTTGGGATATTGGTAGGCCTAATAACAGGTTTTTTTGGTAGTTTTTTTGGTATTGGTGGAGGTTTAATTTCAATCCCCTCTTTTATCTTTTTATTTGGAGTTTCAACCCATGTGGCAGTTGCGACTTCTCTTTTTTTATACGTGGCGATTACTATAGCAGGTATAATAACCTATTATTTTCAAAGTAAGTTACCAGATTTTACGATCTTTTTTGGATTATTCTTAGCAATTGGAGCAGCATTTGGAGCAAGTATAGGATCAAGGTTGGCCTACAAATTGAAAGGGAATAAATTGAGAAAACTCTATGGTATTATTATGGTTGGAGTCACAATACCATTAATATGGCTAAGAATGTTTATCCCAATTAATGATCCTATTCAAAAATTCATAACAGATTTAACTAATCTCTTGTCTAATCTGTCAATATAAATTTAAATTAACAATTTACCCAAGAATATTAAATTTATTAAACCTAAATCTTAATAAAAAATGATTCTGATTAACATTTTATAGATACTTTTTGTATTATTTGAAAAAGAAGGCATAATTCATTGAGTTTGGATGAAAATACAAAAGGGTTCATGAAAGAAATAATCGAATTCATTTCATTAATTAGAGCATCAGAAAAAGAGAGATATGAATTACAAAAGAAATTTATGGAAGATACAATAAAAGCTATTAGGGACATTTCAGAATCTATAAAAGCAAGTACTGAATACATGCGGACAAGCATTGAAAAATTGAAAGAAACTTTGTCGACTGGTATCAACAACATTAGGAAAGAAATGAATTTAGATTCCATAATTGAAGCAAAGAAAGCTTTAGGAGAAACTATTGATATTTTACAAAGAGAAACTCAATTATTTGAATTCAAGCAAACAATTCATGAAATTCGTTCGTCATTAGAAAATATACAACAAAAAAATCTCCAAAAACAATCAAAAAATCCACAATTAACTGCAAGTGAAAATGATTTTCTAGAAAACGAAAAAATTCAAGAAGAAAGTCCTATAGAAAGGGTTTCTGATCTTGAAAAAGAAGAACATGTAAAAAAGAAAAAAGATGTAAAAAAGGACGAAAAATTCCATATAGAATTTTAAATTAGCTTTTAAATTCTTTTATCTCATTAGCTAAATTCTTTAAATCAGATACTAGGGTTTGATAATCCACATAATACATTTTTTTTTGTAGCCGTTCAAGTACACTATAAAATTCATTTGTAATTGATTTTTGCTGATCTGTCATATTTAATGCTATTTCTCTAATAGCTTCAATTGATTCTATATTTTTAGAGAACATGTTAAAAACAGTTTTGAATTGAGTATCTCTTGAAGAACGAATTAAATCGGTTATTGTTTGAAAATTTTCCGAAACTTCAACAATTCGATTAAGTAAATTATCAGATAACATTTCTAATGATTTATTTAATGATGTGATCGATTCAGTAACTTTCTCCATCCATTTATATAAATCATCAATTACAGCTACAACAAATTTAATTGTAGTCTTTTCACTAGCCCCTTCCATACATATCACTGTTTATTATTAATTAATTTTACAATTTCTTTTATTTCAGTAAGAATATTTTTTAAATCTTCAGGTGTAGCTTTTTCTTTGAGATCGGGAGATTTAATATCAGTTTTTAAATCATTAACCATTTTATTAAGTTTTTCCAATTCAAAATAATCAAAAAATTTTTTAATTTCTGTGACATTTTTTTCAGCTAAATCAGAAATCAACTTATTAGATTTTTGATCTTCCGCTTTGATGAAATCTACCATATCACGAGTATCCTTGGAGAGTATACCTATTTTTTCATCTACAAGATTGTGGATTTTATTGATCTGTTTTGCAACTTTATCTAACGATCCCATAAATTGCTCAAAAGATTTAGAAATATTTTTTAAATTCTTTAATGCCTCTTCCATTTCATTTTCAACTTAATTAAGAGTTAAAGGCTTATTGTTATGCAGGTTTAAAAAATTAATAAATATTTATTAAATAATCTATAAAATAATTAAAAGCTTCGTCAATTCTCTTACCAGTTCGTGCCGAAGTTTCAAAAAAGAACATTTTATTTTCTTCTGCAAATTTTTTTCCCTCTTCTGTTGGGACTACTTGTTCAAGATCTATTTTATTTCCAATTAATATACAATGAACATGTTCTTTATTTCCTTCAACAATTTCTTGATACCACTTAGAAACATTAGCAAAACTTTCAGGTCGGGTAACATCATAAACCAACATTGCTCCTTGAGATCCTTGATAAAATTGTTCCCTTACTTGAGCAAATAACTCTTGTCCGGCGATATCCCAAAACATTAGCTTGACTTGATTTTTACCATGTTGCATTTCCTTTCGAAGCATATTTACTCCGAGAGTTGGAAGGTAATTTTCACTAAATTTGGCATCTATATATCGATTTAATAAACTTGTCTTGCCAACCGCATAGTCTCCTGCGACAATCACCTTAAAAGTAAATCTATCCATATGTAAAAATCTCCATTTTTATTGATATGAGGTTATTCTATAAGTTATAAGATAAAAAAGTCGGTAATATATAAATTTCATTTTTAATAATTATGAATAAAAAATTGGTATGAACGAATTCGCTTTACATCATACCTTCTACAATTCTTAATTTAGACTCAAGCAAATCTTTTTCTTCATCTATTTCTCGAATTTCTCTGTAAATATTTTCTATTTTAATTTTATACTCTGAATCTGAGATCACTCTAGAATTGTATTGTTTTTGAATATAGCTCCTTAATTTAATTGAAGATTCTTTTCTTAATTCTAATTCTTTTAATTTTTTATTAATTTTGTCTATATTCGTAACTTTTTCATCAGCTTGTTCTTTGAAAGCAGTTGGTAACTTTATATTTAGTCTTTTTGAAATCATTTTTATAAGAAATTCGAACCTATTTTTTAATATTTTAAACTTTCCAAAATCTTTTTGAGTTCCTTTTAATTCTTCTATGATTTCTAAAGTCGATTTAATTTGATTTTTAAAACTTTCATCTTCTATTGGTATTTTTTCAATTTCTTCAGAAACTGGTTTTGGTTTGACTTGAGTTTTTAATATTTGTGGCATTTCAAATTTTATTGTAGGAGCCTTAATTGCTTGGACCTTTTCTTCTCCCAATAGCCAATTAATGGCATTAATAAATAATTGCTTATTCTTTTGTGAGTCAATCCCACCTCTAACATCATATCGAAATTGGGAATATGCTCCTGATATTAAAACTCGCCCAAATTTTAGTTTGGAAGTTGCTAAAACAGCTTTTTTAGCTGGAATTGCACTTCCACTAGTCCATGCAATAGCTTTGGTGGAAGTAGAAGAAATTATCTCCAAACTACAACCTTTTGGATAAGAGAATTCGTTAATATCTTGAGTAAAAATTGGATGTAATTTGATATCTTTAATAACTACTATTTCTTCATCATCCAAAGAATTTTCACTATCTTTTACCTTATCATCATTAAATTTTACCCCAAATTTCTTTGATAGATCGTTTAAATTAGACATATGGGCTCTATCCCCTCCAGAATTTCCTAATATAAATAATCCATTCCCTTTCTCTACAAATTTAATAATATCATTTATCTCATTTTCGGATAAATTATTTGTAGGTTGTGCAATTATAAAAATTCTATATTTTGAAATACTTTCGAAATTGATTGGAAATTCTTTATATGTTCTCAATCTAAATTTTTCAGGATCTAGTAAATCTCGAAGCGTTTTATAAGTATTTTTTAAATTTCCTTTTTCACCATGCGAAAAATTGATTGCTATTGAAACACTCAAATCATAATCACCAATATTTATTGGAAAATGTATCTGAAGTTTCTTATACTTATTTATATACCAATATATAAAATCATTTAATTAATTCAATAAACTCTTTTGAATCTCTAATATTATCCTTGTTTCCATTTAATCTTAGGTTCTTTAGAGGGGTGAGAGAGATGACTTAAAATTAATAAGTAAGAAACTGTTAAAACTAATAGTTAACAGAAAAATATTAGCTAAGTTTAAATTTCTATGAATTTGGGATCTTTAAGCTATAAAATCTAATGTCATATTTCATTAAATATATAAATGATGGATTTTTCAGTATATACAATAATAAAATACTTGTAATATTAATCCCGATTTACTTTTAAGTTGTAAAATCCAATAAAAAAAATACTTTGAAATTATATTAGTAATTCTGAGGTAAAATAAAAATAATTCTTTAAACCAAATAAAAAATGAGTGAAACAATGATTATAAAGAAAGATTATCCAAAACTTTTATATCTAGACCAGAATCACATGATAAATTTAGCAAAAATTCATTATGGAATACAAAAAGATAATAAAGTATCCGAATTATTGAATACTATCAGAAATCTGGTTCAGTCAGGAAAACTAAAGGTTGCAACAAATTTTACTAACAGTGTGGAGACATCAAAAGTTATGAATCCAGACCGTAGGCAAAGATATACGGAATTTATGCTGTCGATCACTAAATGTATTACATTTCCACCATATGTGTATATTTTTGAACCAGAAATTTTGAATTATGTTTTAAGATGTCGCGGAAAGAAAGAGTTCAATCTTCGAGAGAGTATAGTGACAGTTGGATTACTATTAGGTCAGCCTACTATTATTTCTGACACAATTGATAAAGAAACCTTAAAAAAAATGAATAAATTATCACAATTAATAGTCTCTACACCTCAAATGATTGAATTTAGCTTTAATAAATATCGTGAAATAGATCCTAAAACAAAATCGGAATATGTTAATGAAATTAAAGCAATTCAAGAAAATGTTTTCAAAATTAAAGACAAAAAATTAAGAAAAATGGCTCAAAACCTTCATTACTTAAAAACTTACTTTCTACCGAAATTTATTGAAATTTTAATTAAAAATAAAATCAATCCACTAAAAAATATTCCAAATCTTAGAAATGAGAATGAAATTGAGCAATTTTTAATTGAATTTCCTATGGCTTATTGTAATCATTGTTTAGACTGTGGGAGAATTTCGGAAAAAAGTCGTGAACCTAAATATAATGATCTTTGGGATATCACTGGATTGGCATTTCCTATTGCATATTTTGATTATGTCGTGAGTGAAAAGTACTTCATGACAGTCGCAAAAAGATATAAGTTAGATGAATTGTATGAAACAACCCTTCTAAATAAATTATCAGACTTAAAAAAATATTTAGAACATTGTTAATAATCTCGTCTTGTTACCTCTTTTTATTTAAGAATTCTCAGTCAAAATAGAAATATTCTACTTCAAATTCCATATTGTAATGATTCTAATCCTTTTTTAAAAATTATATAAGGACAATTGAATAAATAAAAAACTAAAATTAAAATATACGTTAAAAAATCAATCAGAATTAGTTAAGTAAGAAATAGGAATTGTGTAATATATAATTTTAGTTTGTAGTTTCAATTAATACTAAAAAATAGTCTTTATTTTTAGCATAAATCGATCGATCGAGTATTACTCTTAAGACATAATTTTAAATTAATGAATTAACCTAAATAATAAGTGAACCTTAATTTGACATAGAGGAACTATTAGAATTTAGGGACATATATGAGAAATTTTAGAATACTGCTTATAGGTGTAGAGGATCAACAAATAAATGAATTAAATGATGAAGAAATTATAATAATTAATAATATTCTCGATGCATCACCTTTATATGATTTTGATATTATTTTTATTAATTCGAATACGTTAAAAATTGAAGGTGACTTAAAAGAACTACGGTCAGAATTTAATTATTTTTTCTCAACAGGAGGAGTAATTGTAATATATCCAAAACCTTTTTCTACTAGAGAATTCTTTCCTGTAAATTTACCAAAATTTAAAGTTTTAGAAGACAAGGTTGGTAAGGTTATTAAACCTAATGAAAGCCATAAATTTTCGTCTATTTTTGAAGAATTTGAATTTGTCTGGACTTGGCATTCAACAGACTCATTTTATAATGATGAAATATTAGCATGGAACAATGCTGGATTAATAATTTCTTATAAAAAGAGAAGAGGGAAAAATTCTAAAATTTTAGTTTTTCCTCAATTGAAAAACGAAAAAAGAGACATTAATAAATTTATTCGAAATCTAATTGATAAGATTAAAAAGTATTATTTGAAAAGAAGAAGGAAAAAAACAATTGAATTGGCGGAAAATTTAAGATTAGCTCTTGATATACCACAAGAATACTTTGAAAAAGGCACTTCGAATCTAATAAGTGCTAAATGGAATTATACCGAGCAAAAAGTGGATACAATAATTCAGAATTCTACACTTTTTTTAATTAAGAAATTTAATGATGCAAAAAATCAATGCATAACAATGATTAGTAATATTGAAAGACGATTGGCTAATTTACCTATATCCAAAGCACTAAAAGAGATTGAAGAAGAATATAGTGAGTTATATGATGAAATTAACGAAAAATTATTAATTCCATTAGAAATAAACGCAGATCTATATGAGATTTTAAAACCGTTTGAAATAAGGGGAGAAGAATTAACAGAATATGAATGGCAATTATTACATAATCTTTTTTATTCCGCTTTCGAACATCCAGATCATGATCTTAGAGTAGCTATAAATGATTATAAAAATATACATGAAAGTTTACTAGAAAAACTAATAAAACTTCAAGAAAAAGATATTAAAAAAACACAGCCAACAAAATATCCAGTAAATTATAAAATAAATACCAAAATAAATCAAAATCATTTCCCCTTTCCTATAAAAATTAAGAGTTATTTACAAAATATTTATTATTACATAAAAAAAGACGAATATTTCAAACTGCTTAACGTTTTAATTAACCTACCAACAGAAGACCAGAAAAGAATACTCACAATTCTGGTGCTAAATAAGGAAAGCCATACATCCTATGATCTTGAGTTGGTTGGTGAAAGATTTAATATTTATCTCGATAAAAATAAAGACAGATCACATTTAAAAGATAAAAAATTACATTTAGATTATTATTTTACTCAAAAAGAAAATATAGAAGTTAAAAATAATGTTCTCGCTTATATTCAGGCAAGATGTAAAGAAAATGAAATAACTTTAGAACTTGATAAAATATCTTTAAAAATTAAAGAACAAGATATTTTGCAGTTAATTGATACAGAATATGATTCAACAACTGATTCAATCAAGTCACAATTAAATAAATTAGGATTCAAAACTAAAATTGATAAAATTTCGGTGAAGAATATTGAGGAGTGGTTTAAGGTTATTTCATTTATCGGGAACGCTCTACACAAATCTTTTGATGTTCCAAATTATTTTCGATTTCATGCTTCAAAATGGAAAGATGAAGTCAAAGATTTTCATCCGTGGTTATTAGAGAAATTAATAGAAAAATTTGGGCAAAATGCTGTATCCGCTCCTGGAGTTTCTGGGGGTCATGTTGATTTTAGAGTTTTTAATATTCCTATTGAAGCTAAATTATATAAAAAATCGAATATTAAGAATATTAATCATGTAAAAAACGATATTTGGAAATTTCAGAATCAATTAATTCGCGAAGCAGGACATGTAGGTCTAGGTGTGTCAGTTGTTGTAGATGTAAGAAATTCGATAATAAATAATGAAATACAAGCTACACATTTAGGAGAATGTGTTGATATTAAAGAATTTAATAATACTTTTATTATAATATTCATCTTTCAAGCCTTTTTAGGTACACCCTCAAAAATTTAAATATAAAAATATAATGAAAACTAAATTATTTTTGAAGAATAACAAGATTTCATTCTTTTAACTTGAATTTTAATTGGGTCTATAAATGGATAGAAATATATAATATCAAGAAATTAATGCATCGAATGGGATTTTTTTAATATCATCTTTACGATTACATAAGATTAATGCTTTTTTAATTTCTTCTACCTTTTTTAAAAATTCTTGTCTCTCCCTTTTCTTTTTAAGATGCTTAATATAATCAATTATCTGTTGAACTTCCAAAAAAATTATTTCCTCTATTGGAATTCTTGAGAAAAAATGACTTAATTTCCCTATAAAAGCTTTCTTTGCATCATTATTAATTCTAGCAATCCAACATTTTTCAATATTTTTGAAGATAAAATTATAAGGTATAATGAATGGATATAGGAAATTCACACGAAATGGTCCTATTTCTTCTGACTCGGGCGGTAACAGCTTTGGGAGATAAAAAAATCTAGTAGGCTCAAGTATATTGTTTCTTATATATCCAATCATTTTATTTGGTTCACTTTGGCTAATTATTTCTAAAGGAAAAAATATTAGATCGTACTGGGACATAATATCGCAATCTTGACTACCTAAAATAGCAGTTGTTGAAGAAATTATTGTTTCTGCTTGAATAGTATTCCCCTTTTCTAAAACTTCGGTCAATATTTCACTAGCCTGATCTTTAAGAGGTTTTTCATTATTTTTTGCTGATCTGACCAATATATCAAACGAAAAGTAAGGTAAATGAGTAAAAATATCTCCTTGTTTTATTGGAGAATTCTCGTCATATTTATAATCATAAATAGTCATTTTTTTTAACCAAACTCACGATCAATTGGATTTTTTAATATTGAAATCTCTTAATCTCCTATTTTTATCTCTGTTTTCATCTCTTATTGTTAAAAAAATTAGATTTCTTATTCTAAATTTTAGATCTCTATCTTTTTCCACTGCCAAACTCTTATAAATTCCCTCTAAAAATAGTGAATCAGTCCAGTTGTAGTCACACTCTCCTTCAAGTAATTTATTTTTAATGAATATAATGGTTTTTTCTTGAATTTTGAATCGTTGAATGTTATCAAAGGCTCTATATAAATCTCCAAAAGAAAATAATGGTTTTTGGTCAGATTTCTTTTCAAATGTAATTTTAACAAATATATGGAAGAAATCAGCAATTAATTCAGGATTCCAGTCGTCTGTAAACTCAGTTATTTTATTGCTTATAAAATTTGGCAAATCAGGTGTAAATTCTAATTGTTTGGGTTCAATTTCAACAAGATGCGTCGCTTTTACTGGTTTTTTCTCCCACTCATAAGTCTTTTCGATCCATTCCTCTATTGATTTTGAGAAGTCCGATAATTTTTTTGAACGATCAGAAATAGATTCGTTCATTCTATTTCAATTCCCAATTTATTTAAATATTCTTCTGTTAGAAATTCAATAAAATAATGTTCGATTAATTTATGTGCATCGTTGAGATATCTTTCTAATTCATTTTCCACCACAAGAATATTTACTTCACGATCGATATAACTAGTTTCTAAAATATATTTTAAATCTTCACTACTTTTCTTAACTTCTGGGAGCGATCTTAGACGAAGAACTAGTTTAGTTTTATTTATTTCATAAGGAAGCACCCCAATAAAGATGTCGTGTGGTAATAAATCCCAATCTTCAGGATTTTTAATAGTAACAGTAAAATAATCTTTAAAGTTAAATCTAAGATCATTGGGAATTATAAATTTATCAAAATAAGTTAAATATATGTCCTTAATGTTTGTTAAGTCTAGACTTTCTTTAAGTACTTTTAAAACTCCAATTAATTCTTTGAGTAAATTCTCCCAAGTGGAATATGTTGTATATGTAAAAGTTATGTGTTCTCTTCCAATATCTAATAATTTTTTTCCATCCTTATCTGAGAATCTTAAATAACCAAGCGAGGGTATATCTACTGTTTGCCCCCGTTTTAATATAGGTAGAAGAGCTAAGTTAGGTTCATGTTCATATGGTATTTGAATATTTTTTGCCAATACTGCTGCTTTAGTAAGACTTAGTTCGAAATTTTTATAAAAAATTAATTGCAAAGCAACCCTGTCTAACGGAGGAGTTTTCGTTATTCTTTTTATTTTCTTCATAAATATAAAATTCATTTCTAAAATTTATTTATTTTTTCTTTTCATTATTCTCTCATATTTCTCCTTTTTGTGTATTATATTATGAGGTAACTAAAAAAAGGTTCCAGTGACTAAAAAAAATTCCAAAAATATAAGATCAATAAAATGAGAATTATTTCATGGGACGAAATTTATCTAATAACTCCCAAAATTTGGGTAATTTTTTAATATTGTCTAAATCCTTATCCCTTAAAATATATTCTCTTGAGGGACTTTTTTCATTTTTTAAAGTCTTTTCGAGATAATCAAGGGATTTTTTTATTTTTTCCTCTATTGAAAAAATGCAAGTTATGTTATAAAGTGCTTCGTAGTCATCGGATTTTATTTCAAGAATCTTGTTATATTTTTCAAAGGATGCTTTGAATAACTCCTCCGCTTCGACACCATCCTTGGTTCTTGCAAGCTCCATTAGGGCAGTTCCCCAGTTAAAAAGTGCATTTTGTTGGTCTGGTTTTATTTCTAGAGCTTTTTTATATTTTTCAAAGGATGCCCTGAATAACTCTTCCGCCTCGACACCAACCTTGATTCTTGCAAGCTCCATTAGGGCATT